>CBDAQA010000001.1:0-26748 GCA_965198865.1 Tepidisphaeraceae bacterium
CGCTGGCGCGGCGGGCCAACCGCGACCGGCTGCGCCCAGGGCGGCGGACCGCGCCGGCTGCGGGCGGCGCCTGTTGCATCTCAGTTGTCGGGGGCGTTGTCGGCACCGCCCGGTCCGGTTCGGCCGTCACGCGAGCCACCGGCGTCGCAGGGCCCAGAAGTACCACCGCAGGTACTTCGGGGTCCACCGGGCCAGCTGGAACCGGCTCTGGCCGGCGGTGCGGTCGAGCCAGGTGGCCGGGACCTCCTCGACCCGCTCGCCGGCGGCGTGGGCCTTGACGGTCAGCTCCATGCCCAGCGCGAAGCCGGCGTCGGTCTCGATCGGCATCGCGGCGAGGAAGGACCGGCGGTAGGCCTTGAAGCTGTTCGTGGGGTCCCGGGTGGGCAGGCCCGCCAGGTGGAACAGGGTGACGCCGGCCGTGCGGCTCATCAGCCCCTTGACCCGGGGGCCGCCCACCTGTCGCCCGCCGGGCATGTACCGGCTGGCGCAGACGACGGCCGCCCCGGCCTCGACGCCGGCGACCATCGACTCGACGCGAGCGAAGTCGTCGGACACGTCGGCCATCATCACGACCACGACCGGCGCGACCGCCGCCCGCATGCCGGCCTCGATCGCGTACCGGACGCCGGGGCCCAGCGTGTTGTGGATCAGCCGAACGAGCGGCGGCTTCTGGTCGGCGGGGAGGGCCGCCAGGGCCGGCAGCGTGTCGTCCTCCGGGAAGTCGTGGCAGACCAGCAGCTCGTACGCGGCCGGCAGCTCCGCGACCGCCCGGCGGCAGAACTCGGCGATGTTCGACCCCTCGTTGAACACGGGGACCACCACCGAGTATCGCGGCAGGTTGGAGGGTGAGGGTGGACTGTCCATGAATGAAACGTCAGGGTTGTGACACGCGTGATGGCCGACGCCGTCTGATTTACGCCGCGAGCGGCGATCACGTTAACCGGCCCGCCGCCCGGCGGTCAGCACGAAGGTCCCGAACCATCGTCCGAGCCCGGTGTGCTGCATCAGCCGGTCGGCCCCGTTGTACACTTTCAGGAACGCCGACACCCCCCGGGGCGCGACGGAGCGGTAGGGGATGCCGAACAGGGCAGTCTGGCGGACGTCGACGAACCCGGCCTCGGCAAAGGTGCGGCGCAGCGCGCCAGGGCGCAGGGGACGCTCGTTCGGGCTGACCCCCTTGGGCGTGTAGAGCGGGCTCCGCGGGTGCCGCAGCAGGGCCATGGCCGGGTGGAACAGGTTGGGGTCGAACGCGAAGGCGAACCCGCCCGGCCGAAGCGCGCGGTGCGCCTCGCGCAGCGCCGGCAGGTAGTCGGGGACGTGGTGCAGCACGCTGCTGAAGCAGACCCCGTCGAACGTGCCATCGGCAAACGGCAGGTGGCAGGCGTCGGCCTGCGCCCAGCCGAGCGACACCCCGGCGGTCCCGTCCTGGCCAGGTGAAGCGGCCGTGCGAAGCGCGTTGCGGGACAAATCGATGCCGACGTAGGAACCGGCGTGGCCGGCGTACACCTGCCGGGCCGCCCCGGTGCCGCAGCCGACGTCGAGCAGGCGCAGGCCCGTGGCCGGTTGGACGAGGCGTTCGAAGCCGTGGCGGAGCGTCTGCCAGCCGCGCGGCAGGAACGGGTCGAACGCGCCGGCGTCGGCGATCAGGCCGTCGAAGTAGGCCGACTCGCTGCGGCGGGTGGCGGCCTCGCCCGCGGGGTCGGTCGCGGGCGCTGTCGGTCGGGCGTCAGATGCGGCCATGCTCGATCTCGCGCCGGACCCAGGGGATCACCTCGTCCAACATCGTGCCCAGCGGCGTGGCCGCCTCGAAGCCGAGCAGGCGGCGGGCCTTGCTCACGTCGGGAATGCGCCGCTGCACGTCGTGGGCGAACGGGGCGTCGCACACGTAGCTGAACGGCCGGGCGCCGGGGCCGGTGCCGTGGACCTTCTCCCAGATCAGCCTCGCCAGCTCGAGCACGGTGGTGGCAACGGGGGTCGAGAGGTTGAAGTCGTCCAGCTGCGCCGCGGGGTGGAAGATGGCGGTGGCGATGCCGCGGGCCAGGTCGCCGCCGTAGGTGTAGCAGCGGACCTGCCCGCCGTCGCCGAGCAGGTGGAGCGGGTCCTGCCCCTTGAGCACCTTCTGCACCAGGTCCGGGACGACGTGGCTCATGGCCAGCTTGACGTTCCCGCTGGGGATCTCCTCGCCCCCCTTGGCGCGGCGCTCGCCGATGCCGACGCAGTTGAACGGCCGGCAGATCGTGTAGGGCAGCCCGTGCTGCTCGTGGGCCCCGCGGGCGAAGTACTCGCAGGCGAGCTTCTGGAACCCGTAGGTGCTGGTCGGGGGCGGGCAGGCCTTCTCGTGCCCCTCGGGGGTGGGGAAGACGGTGGCGTTCTCAAACACCATGCTGCTGCTGAGCACCGTGACCTTGCGCAGCGTGCCGGCGTGGAACGCGCCGATGGCGGCGTCGAAGCTGGCGGCCATGATCCGCTCGTTCTCGGCCAGCAGCTCGTAGGCGTAGCGGTGGAAGTAGCTGATCCCGCCGATGCGGGCGGCGCAGGCGACGAAGTGGTCGCAGCCGACGATCGCGTCGGCCAGCAGGGCACCGTCGGTCGCGTCCCCCTCGATCAGGCGGTAGCCGGCGTGGCCGTCGTAGCTCTTCTCGACGCGGCCGTACTTGGAGAAGTTGTCGACGCCGACCACCTCGTGGCCGCCGTTGAGCAGCTCCTGCACCAGGTACCCGGCGATGAACCCGGCGCTGCCGGTGACGAGGACTTTCAAGGGGCTCCTTCCTCGTGGTCGGTCGCCACGGGCGGTGGGACGGGCACGCAGTTCCAGATGTCGATCAGCTTCCCCGCCGGGACCGGTAGCTCGCGGTAGCGGCGGTGCGGCGTGCCGATGAAGATCACGTCGGCCTCGGCCAGCACGCGCTCCTGGGCGACGAACGACGGGTCGGGCACGTACGGGTCGCTGCACAGCACCCGCCGGCAGTCGAGCGTGAGCAGCTTGCGCAGCTTGAAGCTGAGCGAGTCGCGCGGGTCGTCGCTCTCGGCCTTGAACGCCATGCCGAGGATGCCCGCCGTCATCGGCCGCAGGTCGAACCGCTGCTTGGCCAGCCACACCAGGTGGGCGGGGAGCCCCTCGTTGACCAGCATGGCACCGTGGCCCAGGATGAACTGGTTCGTGCTGAACGCGGCCAGCTGCATGGTGTCCTTCACCAGGCACGGCCCGGCCGCGAACCCGGGGCCGGGCATGCCGGCCATGCGGGGGTAGTCGTGCCGGCAGCCGTGCAGGATGCGGTTGAAGTCGAGCCCGTTCTGGCTGGCGATCATGTAGAACTGGTTGACCGTCGCGAACTGGACGTACCGCCAGGCGTTGGTCATCAGCTTGCAGAGCTCGGCCTCCATCACGTCCATCTCGACGAACGTGGGCGTGAACCGGGCGAACAACTCGCGGACCTCCCGCAGCGCCCCGGGGTCGAACGCGCTGATGATCTGCGGGATCTGCTTGAACTCGCGGATGCTGTGCCCCTGCGCCACGCGCTCGGGGCAGAACGCGACGCGGATGTCGAGCCCCTTGTCCTCGAGGTAGTGCTGGATGCGCCGGCTGATGCCGGGGAAGATCGTGCTGCGCAGGATCAGCACCTGCCCGTCGCGCAGGTGCTCGGCGCAGCGGTCGATCGCCCGGTGGATGGCCGTGAACTGCGGGTTCAGGTGCTCGTCGACCGGCGTGCCGATGATCAGCACGACGAACCGGCAGCTGGCCAGCCGCTCGGGGGTCGCCTGCACCTCCAGCAGGCCGCTGGCCAGCCCGCTGGTCAGCAGCTCGGGCCCCCCCTCCTCCTGGAACGGCATCACCCCGGACCGGATCTGCTCGACCACGGCCGCGTTGATGTCGTAGATGACCGTCCGCAGCCCCGACTCGGCGAACGTCAGCGCCAGCGGCAGCCCGACGCGCCCGCCGCCGCCGATCACGCACACGTCGCGGGTGAATGGATTGCTGGTCAAACCTGGCCCGTCCACTGATCACCGAGGCACGAAGACGACGAGCTAACCGTGGCACATCTTGCGCGACAGGTCAAGGCGGCGCGGCTCCCCGCGACGCTCGCGCCGCGCGAACGCTCAGACGGCGGGCGTTAGCTGGCTTGAGCGACTCAGGAGCCGGACGATCTCGGCATGGCCCTGTTGCCGCGCGAGTTCGACGGCGGTCACGCCAAGCCCATCGGGCAGATCGGCGTCTGCACCGCTGGCAATCAGGTACCGCACCACGGCGGTGCTCCCCCACATCGCCGCGTTGGTTAGCGGGGTGTCGCCGTCCTTCGTGCGGGCGTTGACGTCGGCTCCCCCCTCAAGCAGCAGTCGCACGATCGCCGAACCCTTGGGCCTCACCGCGGCCGTCAGAGGGGTGGCGCCGGCGGCGTCCGCCACGTTCGGATCTGCGCCGGCGCTCAGTAGTGCCCGGACGACACCGGCGTTCCCGTCCCGGTAGACCGCCAACAGCAGCGGCGTCTCGCCATCGGACGTACGGCCGTTGACGTCATCGCCGGCCGCGAGGCGACGGCGAACCAGCGGTAGATCCCCGTTGAGGACTGCGCGAGACAACGGTGCCAGCGTCGGCGTTCGAGGCATGGCTCTATTCTACGGGATGTACCGCTGGTTTGGATGGCCGTAACTGCCTATCCCCTTTCCCTGGCATCCCGGGGGAACCTTGGCATTTGCCGCCCGTACGGCCCCCTTCTTTGTCTCGCCGTACGCCGTGTAGCTCTTAGCGCAACCCGGTGGCTGCGGCTTGGGGGTGTTGCCGGGTTGTCGAAAGTAGACCGTACACACCCAAGGCATTCGATGTCCCGCCCCTCACATCGGCTCGGCCGCGATCGTCTCGTCGTAGATCCGCAGCAGCTTGCTCTTGTCGAAGATCATCTCCTGGCGGGTCAGGCCGACGATGTCGTACGTGTGGGTCAGCTCGATCGCGTCGACCGGGCAGGCCTCCTCGCACATGCCGCAGTAGATGCAGCGGAGCTCGTCGATGTCGAACTTGGCCGGGTACTTCTCGCGGTCCTCCCACGGCGACTCGGCGGCCTCGATGTGGATGCACCGGGCCGGGCAGGCGGTGGAGCACATGAAGCAGGCCACGCACTTGACGCGGCCCTCCTCGTCCTTGTTCAGGCGGTGGACGCCGCGGTAGGTGCGGAGGTTCATCCCGCCGTCCTCGACGGCCAGGTCCTCGCGCTTCTCCTCGGGGTACTGGATGACCCGGTCCTTGCCGGCGACCACCACCATGAGCATGTGCTTCATGGTCGTGCCCAGCCCGATCAGCACCTGCGGCAGGTAGAACTGGTCCGGCAGCGACAGCTTCGGCTCTTGCAATTCGATGACGTCGGAGTCTTTCATGAGTGGCTGCACATGATACGGGGGGAGGCCGACCGAGTCACGCCGGCCGGCCGTCAGCGGCCGACCCGGCGGAACGATGCGACCGAGGGTCGCGTCTCGCGCAGGGCCGACGGCCTTGGTCAATCACGGGCCGGCTGCGCGAGACGCGGGCTGCGCCCGCACGGGCCGGCACGGCCCGGCTCCGCCGTATTGCTTGACGTCGTGCCAACATCTCCGGCCACACCCTACGGCGGAGCGCCGCGAGCTTTGCACGGGCGGGCCACCCGCTCGGCGACCGCGTCGTACACCGCCCGCGGGATCGGCCGCGCCCCGGCCAGGCCCAGCTTGACCCACGGCTTGTGCGGGCCGTGGTAGTCGCTGCCGCCGGTCGCGATCAGGCCGGCGCGGTCGGCCAGCCGGGTCAGCTGCCGCACGGCGTCGTCATCGTGCGTGCTGTGCAGCGTCTCGATCCCCTCCATGCCCTGGTCGGCCAGTTCCTCGACCAGGCATGCGAGCTGGGCGAACGTGCGACGCCGCAGCTGCTTGGGGTGGGCGGCCGACACCATGCCGCCGGCCGCGCGCACGTGGGCGATCACGCCGTCGGCGGCCAGCGGGGCCGTGTCGACCCATGCCGAGCCTTGGGTGCCCAGGAACCGGTCGAACGCCTCCTTGGTGGTCGCCGCGTATCCCCGGCGGATGAGCAGCGTCGCCACGTGGGGCCGGCCGATGCTCCCGCCCGCCGCCTCGGCTTCCACGTCGGCCAGCGTCAGCGTGACCCCCAGTCGGTTCAGCCGGGCAACCATTTGGTCCGCCCGTTCGTGCCGGGCGACCGCCAGCAGGTTCGCCATGCGGACCATCGCCGGGTGGTGCACGTCGAACCCGTACGCCAGCAGGTGCATCGTGCCGGGCCGTGGGAACGCCGCCGACACCTCGATGCCGCTGAGGAAGTCGATCCCCAGTGCCGCGGCCGTCGCCGCCGCCTCGGCCACACCGGAAAGGGTATCGTGGTCGGTGAGGGCGATCGCCGACAACCCGCGCTCGGCCGCCAGCCGGACGACGTCCCCCGGCGACAGCGTGCCGTCCGACGCGGTGGAATGACAGTGCAGGTCAACGCCGGGAGGTATCACACCCATGGTATGCGGCTCGTCGCGGCCGCTGGGCTCCGATCGGCCTGGCCCTTACGATGCGCGCGATTGATGCCGAACCCTGTGCCACAACCCCGCGCCGCTCGCCCAACGTTGCGGCGGGACGTCTGGTGCATCTTGGCCGTGCTCCTGCTGGCCGGCCTGACCCGCGCGCCGCGGATGAGTCACAGCCTGTGGCTGGACGAGATGACCACGCTGGCCGACTACGTCCTGCAGCCGTGGTCGAGGGTGCTGGCGGCCGGGGCCGGGCAGTACGTGCCGAACAACCACGTCCTGCACACCGTTCTGGCCAAGCTGGTCTACACCGCCCTGACCGGCGGCCGGGCGGCCGCGGAGTCGGGGGCATTGCCCGCCGAGGCGATCCTGCGGCTGCCCGCCCTCGCCGCCGGCATGCTGTTGCCGATCGCCCTCGCCTGGCCGCTGCGACGGCGGGCGCCGCTCGCCGCGCTCGCCGTGGCCGTCGTCGCCGCCGTCCACCCGTGGCTGGTCGACCTCGGCGCCGAGGCCCGCGGATACACGCTCATGCTGCTGCTCGGCGTCGTGGCGACCCACCTGCTGCCCACCGCGCAGCCCAGCGTCCGTCGGCTGGTCGCGTACGCAGTGGCGACCGCCGCCGCCATCTACACGATCCCGCTCGCCCTGCTGCTGCTGCCCGCCCACGCCGCCGCCGTGGCCGTCACGCGCCGGGACGCCTGGAGGCGGTGGACGGTCGGCGCCGCCCTGGCGATCCTGATCGCCACCGCGCTCTACCTGCCGATGGTCGGCGGGCTCGTCGCCTACTACCGCAACCCTTACCCGGCGGCCGACTACCGCCAGTTCCTCGACAGCCTCCCCCGCCACGCGCTGGCCGGCGAGCGCCTGCCGCGCCAGCACATCGACCCCGCCCGCCCGCCCGGCCTCGATCACGCGCCCGACGCGTTCGGCTCGGCCGTGTTCTGGGCGATGCCGGTGCTCGTCGTCATCCTCGGCACCGCCATCGCCTGGCCGCGGTTTCCCACCGCGCGCCCATTGCTGGCCACGTTGGCCGCGGCAACGGTGCTGGGCATCCTGCTGCCGCTGGCCGTGCCCGGCGCGACCGAGGTGCGGTTCGTCACCTGGGCCGCCCCGTGGCTCTGCGTGGCCGCGGTCCTGCTGCTCGCCGCCGTCGCCGATCTGCGGCCGACCGCCTTCGGCCGGTCGCTCGGCGGCGCGTCGCTCGCCCTCCTGCTCGGCCTGATGGTTTGGTGGGACGTTCACCTCCCGCCCAACCAGCAGGTCCGCGAGGCCCTGTCGCTGGCGGACCGGTCGGCCCCCAAGGATGGCCCGATCGTCGTCGCCTACATCGGCGCGCTCGAGACGACCGCCCTGTACGCCGGTGCCGCGCCCGGCCACGCGCTGCTGCCCGCCCTCGACGCCGACGCGTTCGAGCGGGCCGAGGCCGAGGGCCGGGCCGAGAACGGCCGGCTGCCGTGGGTCGTCATCCTGTTCGAGCAGATGGCCCGCGACCGCAGCCGGACCGACCCCGCCACCGCCGGCCTGTGGCGCGCCCTGTCGACCCGCTACCGCCCGATCGCCCGCCTCGACGGCCGCGTGACGCCGGTGGCGATCTACGCGCCATTGAGAGTGACAACGACCGCGCCCGCCGTCGCCGACGGCAGGTGACGGTCCGCAACCGGCACTACACTCCTATCCCGTGCCACCCGACTCCCCCCCAACGCTGATCGTCACCGCTGCCTGGATCGCCCCGATGGCCGGCCCGGTCCTGCGCGACGCCGCCGTCGCCTTCGTCGCCGGTCGCGTGGCGGCCGTGGGCCCGATCGACGAAGTCGTCCGCGCGCATCCCGAAGCCGAGCGCAACGACCTCGGCGATGCCGTGCTCCTGCCGGGACTGGTGAACGCCCACGTCCACCTGGAGCTGAGCCACCTGCGCACCGGTGCCCCGCCGACGTCGTTCGTCCGTTGGCTGACCGACCTGATGAAGCAGTCCGGCCCCGGCGACCCCGCCGCCGCGGCCGCCGCCGGCGCGGCCGAGTCGCTGCGCTTCGGCGTCACCGCCGTGGGCGACATCACCGCCTTCCCCGCCGCCACGCGCCCGGTCGTCGCCGCATCCGGCTTGGCCGGGACCAGCTACGGCGAGGTGCGCGCCATGGCCGGCCGCCGGTCGTTCCTCGAGCCGCGCCTGACCGCCGCCGCCGAGCCGATCGCGTCGGATCGATTGCGCCCCGGCGTGTCGCCGCACGCCCCCTACTCGATCGAGCTGGGCGGCTACCGCCGCTGCCTGGCCGTCGCGCGCGAGATGGGCCTGCCGCTCGCCACCCACCTGGCCGAGACGACCGACGAGGCCGCGTTCCTCGCCGACCACGCCGGCCCCTTCCGCGACCTGTGGCAGCTCTTGAACGCCTGGACCCCCGACGTCCCACGGTTCCCCGGCGGCCCGGTCCGCCTGGCCCGGTCCCTCGGCCTGCTCGATCACCCCGGCACGCTGTTGGCCCACGTGAACCACGCCGACGACGCCGAGCTGGCGATGCTCGCCGCCGGCCGGGCCAGCGTCGTCTACTGCCCCCGCACCCACGCCTACTTCGCCCACCCGCCCCACCGCTGGCGCGACATGCTGGCGCAGGGCATCAACGTCGCCGTCGGCACCGACAGCCGCGCCAGCGCGCCCGACCTGAACCTGGTGGACGACCTTCGCCTGCTGCGCCGTCTCGCCCCCGACGTGCCCGCGATGGACCTGTGGGCCACGGCGACCACGCGGGCCGCGACGGCGATCGGGCGGGCCGATGTCGGCCGGTTGGCGGTTGGGCGTCCCGCCGACGCCGTCGCGTTCCCCGTGACGGGCGGCGACCCGCTGGCCGACGTGTTGGACGGCGACGCCGCGCCGTCCGCGGTGTGGGTCGCGGCGCGGCGGGTGTGACCCCACGCATCGAAGCGGGGTTCACTTCTTCAACGGCGGGTCCCGGTGAAACTCGCTCGTCGTCTTCAGCCCCTCCTGCCGGGCGGGCCGCAGCAGGAGCGCCACGCTGCGCACGGGCATCCGGTGCCGCCAGCGGGCCAGCACGTTGTGGAGCAACACGCGGTCGTAGAGATCAGTGGCTCAGCGCGCCAGTCGCTCGACCGCCGCTCGGAGCAACTTGAGAAAGACGGCGCCCATGTGACTGTCGAGGGCCGCCAGGTTGGGAAACGCATCGGTCGCGGGGACGTGCAACTGGTCGGCAGCGTCGACCCACGGGTACTCGCAGTTGGCCGGGCGTTTGCCACCGTCGTCGACCGATGGCGACAGCAACTCCACCTCCCGCGCCAGCGGCCGAACCCCCACGCCTACCCATCGGAACCGCTTGGCCTCGCCGGGGCCGAGCAGGTCGACCTCGGCGCGGATGAGGATCGGCACCACCTTGGCGGTGTAGGCGTGGCTCGCCTGCACCTGGGCGGGGTCTGAGCCGGCGGCGCAGAGTTGCGCCTTCGCCGCCTTCTCGCAGGCCATCTGCAGGAAGTGAAACCGGTGGCACGCCGGCACCGACCGGTTGACGCAACACGTCCGATACGTCTCCAGATCGGCGCGCGCCTGCCTTGCGAACGCTCGCGACCAATCGGCTGCGGTGGGCACCCCACTATTCCGCCGTTGGCCGCGGGAACGCCTCGCCCACCCGCCACCCGTCGGGCAACGCCAGATCGTGCGCCTGCAAGCGGTCGAACTCCGCCGGCGTCACGTCGACGATGACCGTCGCGTAGGGGATGCCCCCCTCCTCGCGCGGGCCGAAGTAGACGGGCAGGATGCCGCTGGGCACCGTGTCGGCGTTCACCTCGAGCAGCTTGATCGGCTCCGCCGCGCCGTCCTCGGTCGCGTCGCTGCGGATGCGGAAGATGTGGCGGATGCCGCTCTCCAGGATGTAGTGCGTCTCGGCCAGCCGGGCGGCGACTTGATCCTTGGTTTGGGTCACGACGCAAGTCTAGTCGACCACCAACGGCACACGCTACCAAAACCGGATCTGTAGGGAATGGTTTCACCACGCCGGACGGTAAAGGCGGCGTGATGAATCACGCCCTACTCACTACTCACTTGACCGATCGATTCATCAGGCCACCGTCCTACTTCGCGATCAGCTGGTCCCGGTAGAACTCGATCATCTTCTTCAGCCCCTCCTGCCGGCTCACCGTCGGCGACCACCCCAGCACCTGCTTGGCCCGCGTGATGTCCGGGCACCGCACCCGCGGGTCGTCCGGCGGCATCGGGTGGAACGTGATGCTGCTCTTGCTCTCGGGGATCAACGCCAGGATGTCCTTGGCGATCTGCAGGATCGTCGTCTCCTCGGGGTTGCCCAGGTTGATCGGCTCGATGAAATCGCCCTCCATCACCATGTTGATGCCGCGGACCAGGTCCAGCACGTAGCACAGCGACCGCGTCTGCTTGCCCTCGCCGAACACGGTGAGCGGCTCGTTGTTCAGCGCCTGGCGGATGAAGCTGATCACCACCCGGCCGTCGTACGGGTCCATCCGCGGGCCGTAGGTGTTGAAGATGCGGATGATGCGCGTGTCGGCCCCGGCCTCGCGGTGGTAGGCCATGGTGCAGGCCTCGCTGAACCGCTTGGGCTCGTCGTACATGCTCCGCAGGCCGATCGGGTTCACGTTGCCCCAGTAGCTCTCGGGCTGGGGGTTGACCGCCGGGTCGCCGTAGCACTCGCTGGTGCTTGCCATCAGGAACCTCGCCCGCTTCTCCAGGCTCAACTCCAGCAGGTTCCACGTCCCCTGGCTGTTCACCTTCACCGTGGCGATCTGCTGCTTGACGTAGCCTACGGGTGAGGCGGGGCTGGCCATGTGGTAGATGCGGTCGATCGGGCCGTCCACCTTGACCGGTTCGATCACGTCGGCCTTGTGGAAGGTGTAGCCCGGCTTGCCGATCAGGTGGGCGATGTTCTGCTGCTTGCCGGTGATGAAGTTGTCCAGCCCGACCACCTCGTGCCCCTGCCCCAGCAGCAGGTCCGTCAGATGGCTGGCAAGGAAACCGGCGGCCCCGCTGATCAACACGCGCATTGGCAACTTCCTTTGGTCCCCACCCCCGGCCGCGACGGCCACGAGTCCGTCGCCCGGCAGGTCTATTTTTCGGCGCCAAGACGAGATGGCCCCCGTCAAGGCCGGGTCCGCGATCGTAATTTACCACAGGGTTGCCCCCCGTGCGACCGGCCGTCCCAATCCTACATCCGCCGCCGGAAAGCGGACGTACCACCCGCCAGACCAGCGGAGCCGGTCCATCGCACGCGCGCGACGAAGGACCGGACGACCGTCACTGTCCGCCCCGGTTGCCATCTGTTATGTTGCGAGGCGGTCCGCCGACGGCGACCGGCACAGTAAGGCAATTTTCCGGGTTGATCTGGGCGGGGGGTCGCCCATATCTCTTACGGATTGCCGATTGATCAGACCGACACCGTGGCAGGCGTGCAGGGAACCGCGTCGATGGCAGCAACACCGCCGACCTCTCCAACCACCGGTCGCCGCGGGACCGGCACGGGTTCACGGTCCACGCCCGTGCTCGTGCCCCAGGAGGCGCTCGCCGGCCAGCCCGACATCCCGCTGAACCGCTCCGTCACCACCGTCGGCAGCAGCGAGACGTGCCGGCTGGTGCTCCAGTCGCGCACGATCAGCCGCCACCACGCCGTCTTCCTGGTCGACGGCGCCACCGTCTTCGTCGCCGACCTCGCCAGCCGGACCGGCGTGCTGGTCAACGGCAAGCCCGTCCACGAGGCCGAGCTGAACGCCGGCGACCGCGTGCAGATCGGCAAGTTCACCTTCCGCTTCCGCAACGCCGACGGCCCCCCCGCCGACCCCACCCCGGCCGCCCCCGCGGCGTCGGCGGTCATCACCGGCTTGCTGGCGGTCCCGCTGCACGGCCGCATCGCGCTGGTCGGCCGGCGCGAGACCAGCGACGTCGCCCTGGTCGGCGACTCCGGCGTCTCGGCCGCACACGCCGCCCTGTTCCACGCCGGCGGGCAGTGGTACGTCCGCGACCTCGGCTCCCGCACCGGCACGGCCGTCAACGGGCAGCCCATCGTCCAGCAGGCGATCCACTTCGGCGACCGCATCGGCGTCGGGGCGGCCACGATCCAGTTCGAGTCGGCCGTCGCCGTGCCCGGCCACGCCGCCGTCGACGTCGCGCCCACCATCGGCCTCGAGGCCCCCGACCCGCTGCCGACCGAGGTCGCCCCAGTCCCTCTGCCGCTGGATGCCGACGACCTGTCGGCCCCCGCGCCGCCGTCGATGCCGTTCGGGCTGGTCGCCGCGACCGACCACCCGTTCGCCGCCGTGCTGTCCGCCGCCGAGGCGCCCGGCCTGGACGCCGATGCGGCGAGCCGCTTCGCCGCCGAGGTCGCCCCGCCCGCCGGGCCGTTGGCGGAGGCGTTGCCTGGCACCGACCTGCCCGAGGAGAGCCCGCCCCTCCCGCAGCCGCGGGCGTGGGACGCGGTGGACGTGAACGACCCGCCGATGCCGTCGGCGCCGGCCGCCGACCTGCCGGCCGTCCCGCCGGCGCCGCAGCCCAAGTCGTGGGACGAACCCCACGCGCAGCCCGATGCCGACGAGCCCGTGTCCGGCCACGGCGTCGCCGCGATGGTGCCGCTCGAGCTTCCGACCGAGCCCGCCGAGGTGGCGACGGCACCCGAGCCCGTCCCGTTCGACGAAACGGCCATGGCCCCGTCCACCGAGCCCGTGGCCGGCCTCGGCATGGCGGGCGAGCATCAGGATGAGCCGGCCGTCGACGGCCATGGCGCGTCCGGCTGGGCGACGTCCGAGTTCGAGCCGTTGTCGCTCGCCCACGACCCGGAGTCGCCCGAGCCGCCGGCGTTGGAACCGACCGTGCCCACGGCGTGGGACGATCGCAGCCCCGAGGCCGAGCCGGACGGCGTGCCGGCCATCGATGTGGTCGAGCCGACCGAGCCGTCGCCCGACTCGGCGCTGGCGTGGGAGGCCGAGCCCGTCCCCGAGCCGATCGCGGACGAGGCGCTGTCCGACAGCCAGTTCGGCCGCCAGGTCGACGAGTTCGCCGCCGCCGACACGACCGGCCCGCTCGTCGAACCGCCGGCGTACGATGTGGCCGTTGCGGTCGAACCCACCGGAGCCCCGGATGTCCATCCGGGGCTTCCCACCGCCGATGTGGCTCCCGTCGCCGAGCGATCGCGGCCCGTGCCGTACGCGGTGCCCGCCGACCTGCTCGGCGACGTGGACGACTTCGTCTTCGTTCCCGGCGACGCGCTGCCCGACTCCGACGTGATCTTCTGGGGCGACCCCGAGCTCGACGCCGCCGCCGAGGCGGCCGTCATCGGTGCCCCGCTGCCGCCGGTCGCCCCTTCGCTTGAGGCCGAGCCGCCGATCGACGCGGCTGACGAGGCCTTCCCCGCGGACCAGGCCGACGCTCCGCCCGAGCCGTACGCGGCCGAGCCGCTCGCCGCGGACCCGGCGGTCGACGCCGCCGCCGTCGTGACCGAGGGGGCCGCCGAGCCGGTCGACGAGCTTCCCGTCGATGACGCCATCGCGACGAGCGACGTGCCGCCGCCGGACGTCGCGGAGCCGACCGAAGCCGAGGCGGTCGCCGAGTTGGACGCGATTGCGACCGAACTAGCCGAGGCCGCGTGGGACGCCGGCGAAATTCCGGCGGACATCGTCGAGCCGACCGCCGAGGCATCCGAAGACGGTGCCCGCGCAGCCGACGTCATGCCCGCGCAGGAAGCGGTGGCCGAGCTAGACGCGGCGGCAACGGAGCTGGCCGAGGACGCGTGGGACACCGTCGAGCCCAATGTCGATCTCGCCGAGGCGTCGCACGACGTCGCGCCGACCGAGCCGGCCGACGTCCCGCTGGCGGTCGCGGCGGCCGACTCGCTGTCGGCGGAGCCGTTCACGGCCGAGCCGTCGGTCGACCTGGACGAGCAGACCGGGGATGGCCCGACCGTCGTCGACGCCATCACCGGCGAGCCGGCCGACGTCATGCCCGCCGGCGACGGGGACGGGCCCGTCGCCGAGGCCGACGACGTTCCCAGTGCGGGCGATCGGGTCTCGGCACCGATGGACGACGCCGACGGACTGGACCCGGCGCTGGCCGTGACGTCGGCCGACGAGCACCCGGCGACCGAGGCCGTCGCCGTGCAGTCGATCGCGTTCGACGACCTGCTGGACGATGCGCCGCCGGCGGTCGTCTGGGGCGCGATGGATCACGCGTTCGACGGTCACGCGACGGACGCCGTCGCGACGCCGTCGCACGAGGGCCCCGTCCTGGGGTCGGCCGTGGTGGCGTCGGACGAGCCGGTCGGGTTCGAGTTGGAATCGGACGTTCCCGACGGGATCGCCGACGAGTCGGCGTTGGCCGACTGGGACGACCTCGACCTGCTCGACGCGACGGAACCGGCCGTCGACGTCGCGGCTGAGGAATCGCCAGTCGCGGTTGCCGCCGACGAGGCGATCGGCTTCACCGCCGACGATGCCGAGGCGGAAGTGCCGGCGGCCGGCGGGGGCTTCGGGGCCGTCGTGAACGTGTCCGATGCGCTGGTCGCCGGGCTGTCGGCGACTGCGGCACTGACGCCGGTCGACGGCTTCGCCGCCGTCGCGGGTGGGCCCGCGGTCGACACGTTCGCGGCCGTCACCGACGCCGCCCTGGCGGCCGAGCCGCCGCCGATCGACGACGACCTGGCGTTCCTCGACTTCGAGGAGGCCGAGGGCGCGTCGGCCGAGGCGTCGGGATTCCCCGCGGAGGCGCCGGTCGAGCCCGTCGGCTTCGAGCACGCCGAGCCCGACCCGGCCCTGGCCGCCGAGCCGGTCGCCGACCACGGCGCCATCGACGAGCCCCTCATCAGTGACCAGCTCATCGATGACCACGCCCTGGACGTGCCGGGAGTGGGCGAGCCGGTGCCGTCGCTGGGCGACGCGGTCGCCGAGGTGGCGGACGAGTCGGTGCCGTCGGCCGCGCCGGAATGGGTCGAGACGGTGACCGAGCCGACGGTCGACGTCGCGCCGCCGGTGGAGGACCCGCCGCTGCAGCTGTTGGCGTCGGTGTCGATCCCCCCGCCGCCGGACGAGCCGCCCGCGGCGACGTCGCCGGCGCCCGCGATGTCGGGCCCGTCGCTGTTCGGGTTCAATTTCGAGGGGGGCAGCTTCCTGGGCGGGATGCCGCTGCCGCTGAACAGCACGGCGACGACGTCGCCGCTGCCGCCGGGCGGCATCGTGTTCGACCGGCCGACGCCCGGCGCGCCGACCGCCGACATCCCGGACGGGCCAACCGCTGAGGACCTGGCGGAGGAGTTGGCCGACGGCGGCGAGCCGGCGCGGGTCCGGCCGACGACGCCGCCGCCGGTGGGGTTGATCGGGCTGGTGGCGGGGTCGGTGGAGCTGCCCGCGCCGCGGCCGGTCGCGCCGGTCGGGCTGACGGGCCTGTCGATCCCGTCGCGCACCCTGCCGCCGCCGCCGGTGCCCCCGCCGGGGTTCGCCGAGGCGGGCAACGGCCGGTCGCGCTCGGGCGACGTCTTCTCGCAGGCGACGGGGCCGATCGGCGTGGTCGAGGCGTTCGCCAACCGGCCGAACCGCAACGAGCAGTACCAGATCCCCGAGGTCGACCGCTCGGCCCCGCCCGGCACGGCGCTGGCCACCGCGCGCGGCGAGGTCGCCCCGATCGTGCCGCCCCCCGCCCAGCGGCTGCCCAACGCCGAGCGGCTGATCCCGGCCGACCTGCCGCGGCGCAAGAAGGTGCGCCGGCTCCTGGCGGCGATCCCGCTGCTGATCGTCGGCTGGTCCGCGCTGGTCTACCTGTGCATGGGCAAGACGGCCACCGTGGTCGGCACGCTGCGGTACGACGGGCTCGACGCCCAGGGCGAGTCGGCCCGCCGGCTGTTCCGCGGCGACCAGGTCAAGTTCCTGTGCGGCGAGGACGTGCGGTCCATGGCCCGCGAGTCGCTCGTCCAGCGCGGCAAGCCGACCGGCCCCACCGAGAGCGCCGCCGCCCGCGACCGGGCCATGCTGGACCCGATGAAGGTCACCTGGGGCGCCAACGAGCTGGTGCTGACGTACGCGACGGGCGACGGCGACGCCGGCAGGGCGCAGGTCGAGGCGCTGCTGTCGGCCCTTCGGGTGAAGGACGAGTCGATGTCCGACGCCCGCGCGCGGGCCAGCCAGGAGCTGTCGGTCGCCACCGCGGCCTACAACGCCGCCAAGGCGACCGACGATCAGATCAAGGTCGACCGGAAGCGGGAGCTGCACGACGCCGACGACCGCCCCGCCAAGGACGCGGTCGACGCCCTGGAGCGGACGCTGGACGCGGCGAACAAGAGGGTGGCCGCCATCCAGGCCGAGCGGACGGCGACCGACGCGGTGCTGGCCGGCTGGCAGAAGCAGGACCCGTCGAAGCCGGTCGACCCGGCGATCGACCCCGAGGCGACCAACCTGCGGCGGCAGCTGGTGCCGATCCAGGCGCAGATCGCCAAGGCGACGAAGCTGCACGAGATGAACGGCGGGCAGGGCACGGGGGATGACGACCCGCTGATGGCGGTCCTCCAGCAGCAGGCCGACCGGTTGAAGGCCCGGCTGGACCGGCGCGAGATGGAGCTGCAGCGCGACTCGTCGTTCCCGCCCGAGGAGCGGGCCCGGCAGCGCGAGACGGCCATCGAGCAGCTGGGCGTGAAGGTGGCGGCGCTGAAGAAGGCCGAGGCCGACGCCGTCGCCGCGGCCGCCAAGGCCGACTCGGACGTCAACGACGCCCACGCCAAGGTCGACACCGCCCGGGCGGCCGAGAACCGGGCGGCCGACCTGACCACCAAGCTGATGGAGGCCGACCTCGCCCTCAGCCAGGCCGCGACCGACCAGACGGAGAAGCAGAACGCGGTGACCGCGATGGTCGTCGTGGCCGGGTCGGCGTCGACTAACCCGGACGTGCCGGTCCCCGCCGAGAGCGACCCCCGGCCGATGACGGCCGGCGTCGGCTCGGGCCTGATCGTCGCGGCCCTGGTCATCTGGCTCCTGGCCGTCGCCGGAACGGGCGAGGACCTGGAGGACGAGCGCAGCCTGGAGTTCGCCGACGCCGAGGAGCCCGTCCCCGCCCACGACGAGCACCGCGAGCCGGTCGGGGTGTGACCTCGGCGCGTGGCCCCCGTTCAACCTTCCGGGGGCGTGGCACGCGGAGGTCCTATCCGTGCGGAATCCGCAATGTGGCTACGGTCGGGCTGCGTGATCGCGGCGATGGTCGTCGGAACCGCGATGGGCCACGTCCCCGCCGTTCGGACCGCGCTGGGGTCGCTGCACGTGGGCGCGACGAACATTCCCATCGCGATTGCCCTGATCGTGATGATGATTGCTCAGTTGGCCGAGACGCCGCGTGCGACATCGCTGGCCGTCGACGTGGTGCTCGCCCCGCTGGTGCTGTTCGCCGTCACCGTCCTGTTCCTGCACGACCACCCGCAGTTCCTGGCCGGCGTCAGC
Source organism: Tepidisphaeraceae bacterium (assembly GCA_965198865.1). Classification (GTDB taxonomy): domain Bacteria; phylum Planctomycetota; class Phycisphaerae; order Tepidisphaerales; family Tepidisphaeraceae; genus CBDAQA01. The sequence continues at coordinate 17,913 of CBDAQA010000001.1, forward strand.
TTGATCGCCGTGGGAAGGTGCGTCCGGCCGGGGCGGGCCATCGTTGGCCGGGCGGTGCTCTGCGGGCTGATCGCGTGGCTGCTGCTGGACGTGCTCGCGCCCAGGGCGGGGGTGAACGGTTCCACGATCCACGTCCGCCCGGCGACGGTCGCGCGAGGGATCGGCCTGTACGTCGGCGTGCCGCTGGCCGTGGCGCTCGCGATACGATCCGTCGCCGTTCGACGCCGGGGCCAGGCCTGGTACGCGTCGCCGCTGCTGCCGTGGACCCGCCCGGTCGCCCCGATCGCCCTGACGCTGGCAATCCTGATGCTGTTCGCGATCAACGGTCGGGCCATCGTCGACCACCCGCGGGAGCTGCCGCTGGTCGTGATGCCGCTGTTCATCTTCTGGGCCATCGTTGCGCGAAGCGATGCGGCGGTGGCCGTGGCGATCGCGGTCGGCCTGTTCGGCGTGAGCCACGGCGCGCCGGTCGCGGCCGCCATTGGCGCGGCGGTAGAGGGGCCGATCCGCATCATCCTGGCGCGCCTGCTCGGCCGGCGGTATGCTGACGCCCATGCGTGAGCTCACCCTGTTGGTGTTGGCGGCGGTCCTCGAGGTGGCGGGCGATGCCCTGATCCGGGGCGGCCTCAAGAGCGGCGGCGCGGCGCTGATGGCCGCGGGCGTGGCGGTGTTGGGCATCTACGGGTTCACCGTCAACCTGACCAAGCTCGACTTCGGCCGGCTGATGGGGCTGTACATCGTCCTGTTCTTCGTCGTGTCGCAGGCGGTGTCGGTGCTGCTGTTCAAGGAGCGGCTGCACCTGCCGGTGGTGGTCGGCGGCGGGCTGGTCGTCGCCGGGGGCATCCTGATGACGTTCTGGCGGACGGCCTGACCGGACGACCGGCGCGGGCGGCGCAACCGTTACCGCTTGCGCGGGCGGTCCGGGAAAATGTCGCCGGCCCACCTCAAGCGACGCCCGCGGCGCGAAACCGAGGTATGCTCGGCTCCGTATGAAAGCCCTCCTCTTCCTGCCGCTGGCCTACCTCGCCGATGTCCAGGGCTTCCTGCTGTTCGCCCCGTACGCGATCGCGTTCCTGTCGCTGGCGCTGCTGCTCCGCGCCCGGGCGCGCTCGGCGGCCCTGGTGCCGGTCCGGGCCTGATCTTCCCGTCGCGGGGCTCCTATACTCTCGCATTCGTCCGCTGCCGCGGGCAAATCGGGAGCCTCCGCCCATGCGAATCACCCTGCTGCAACGCGTCCTTGCCCTCACCGTCGCCCTGGGCCTCACCGCCCTGGTGGCGTGCGACCAGACGGCCTCCAGCCAGCAGGCCAAGGGACCGACCACCGCCCCCGCCCTGCTGCCGGCCGGGGCCGATGGGAAGGTCCACCTGAGCGACGCCCAGTGGAAGGCGAAGCTGACGCCCGACCAGTACCACATCCTGCGCGAGAAGGGGACCGAGCCGCCGTTCGACAACGCCTACTGGAACAACCACGCCGCCGGCGAGTACCGCTGCGCCGCGTGCGGGCAGACGCTGTTCACCTCGACCCAGAAGTTCGACAGCGGCTGCGGCTGGCCCAGCTTCAGCCAGGCGGCCGACACCGGCGCGGTGCTGCTGGTGCCCGACGCCGACGGCCAGCGCACCGAGGTCGAGTGCAGCCGCTGCCTGGGCCACCTGGGCCACGTCTTCGACGACGGCCCGCCGCCCACCGGCAAGCGGTACTGCATCGACTCGGCCGCCGTCGTGTTCGTCCCGGACAAGGTGCCGACGACCGCGCCGGCCGCGAAGTAGTCCCGTCCCGTTGAGCGGTCGCCCCCCTCTTCCTACAGATCCCCAGCGACTGTGCCCGATAAGTGGGAGGTCGGATCACACGGCCGGCCGCCGTGGCGGTGGCCCCGCGCTGGAGAGACGCCCGTGACTGCTGTTTCGTCCCCGTTCAACCCGTCGCACGTGTTCGCCGATCGCCCCTTGGCCGCCGGCCCGGTGCCGCTGCGGTACGCGATTCACGGGCTGGCGCTGGAGGTGCGGTGCGACGACCCGTCGCTGGCCCCGTTGGCCGAGGCGATCCGGCAGCAGTTCGAGCCGTTCGCGGTGGCCGGCTTCCCGCCGGGGTTCGCGCCGATCACGGGGACGGTCGAGCCGTTCGATGCGGCGATCGTGCAGCGCCACCTGTCGACCGCCGCCGTTCGGTTCGGCACCACTGCGGGGCCGACGGCCGAGCTGTTCCACGACCCGACGGACGGCGAGCGGTTCTGGCTGGTCGACGACCGCTGGGGCATCGCCGAGCTGAACCTGCTCCGCGGCCGGTGGCGCGCCTGGGTGCTGCCCCGACCGGCGGTCGACGCGACGGTCGTGGCCGAGTCGGCCGTGATGTGGCCCGTCGCGCAGCTGATGCGGGGCAAGGGGCTGCACCTGCTGCCGGCGGTGTCGGTGGCGCGCGACGGTTGGGCGGCGCTGATCGTCGCCCCGTTCGGGATCGAGCCGGAGCTGGCCGTGCTGCTGGACGCCGGGTACACCGTCATCGGCCAGCGCTGGACGGCCGTGCGCGAGGAGGAGGGCCGGGTCGCCCTGCTGCACCTGCCCGGCTGGGTCGAGCGACAGTGGGCCCCGCGCCTGCGGCACCTCGGCACCGAATGTCCCACCAGCGACGCCGGCGGCCGGGTCGACCTGACGGCCGGTCGGCCGCTGTCGTTCCTGAACCACGCGTTCTGCAGCGCGGTGCTGGTGGCGGAGCCGGGCCGTCGCCCGGCGGCGCACCTGCGCGACCTGCCGACGGCCGCCGCGTCGAACATGCTGCGCCGTTCGTGGCCGCTGGTCGACCTGCAGCCGGAGCGGAAGGCGATCCAGTTGTCGCGCCAGCTGCCCCGGCGGTGCCGGTGCGCCGAGCTGCAGTTAAGCCGGGAGCCGATCGACCTGCTGCGACTGTTGGATGGGGTTCGACCAAGGCAGGCCGCGCCGGCGGCCCGGCAGTATCCGACGCTGGCCGCGGCGTGAATAGCCACCGCGGAGCGGGGGCTATTGGATGGCATCCACGGCCGTCTGCCTTCCCATCAGCCCCCCGCTCTGCGGGGGTTCTTCTTTCCTTCTAACATCATTTCGATACGATTCCCGTATGGAACCGCGTCTCTTGGCGACGATGGTGACGACCACCAGCTATGGCGCGTGGCTACCCGGCGATCTCCGCGGGTACGTCGACAACGGAATCATCCTTCCGGGTGACCCCGTCCGGTTTGAACTGGCTGTAGAACGGATGGGGGGTCGGTCACCCGTGTTGTTCACAACTGAGCAGCAGTCGATCCTGTTCGATGCGCTCGTGGCCGCCGCAACCGAGTTCGGTTACGAGCTGACCGACGCCAGCGTCGAGCAGTGGCACCTCCACTGGATCGTCAGCCACGGATTTGACCCGGTGGCGACAATGGTCGGCCGGTTGAAGAACCGAATGCGGCAGGCCTTGGGCATCGGTCGGATTTGGACCGAGGGTTACCACGACACGCTGTTGTTCGCGGTGCCGGGCCTGGTGACCCGACGCACGTACATCCGTCGCCACGCGGGATGCCGGATGAGCGAGGGCGTCATCGTGCCACGTTGAAGAAACCCCCGCAGAGCGGGGGGCTAATGGACGAAGCCGCGCTCCTCTCCGTCCATTAGCCCCCGGCTTTGCCGGGGTTTTCGGTGGGCCGCGTCGCCGGCACGCCCGGCGTGGCGGGCACCGTCACCACCACGTCCGGGCCGCCGGGTTTCACCTTCAACCCGCCGAGCTCGGGGACCCAGCGCAGGGGGTCGACCGCGGCGTGGTAGGCGGCGGCCGTGGCGAACCGCTCGCGGCGGAGGTTGCGGTCGGTCTGCTGCACCTTCTCCCATCCGCCGTGGTGGTTCTCGAAGTACCACACCTCGGGCCGCCAGATCACCTCGTCGCCCTTGTCGCTGTGGAACGCGCTGTCGCGGCGCAGGTCGACCAGGGCCACGGCGCGGTTGTGCGTGCCGCGCACCAGCAGCAGGTCGGTGTGGTTGAAGAACGACAGCACCTGGGCCAGCACGGCGGACATCTGCTGGCGGTCGTCGTCGGTCAGCGGGTCGGCGTCGGGCCTGTCGAGCACGCGGCTGTACCACGACAGGTCCACGCCCTGCAGGACGGTGCCGTCGGCGAGGGTGACGTGCGCGTCGTAGGCCGTGCCGGGCGAGAGGCCGGCGAACGTGACGGTGTCGCCGGCGACGGTGCCGTTGGTGGTCGTCGGCCCACCCTTGGACGCGGTGGCGACGGCGGTGGTGATGTGGGTGGAGGGCGGAAAGTGGACGACCACCGACGCCGCTCGCGCCGGCGGGATGCCGGCCAGCGTGAGGGCGATCGAGGCGCACAGCGTCAACATCGCGCGGGACATGCGGGGCCTCCAGTTGAGCGACCCGCATGATTCCCATCGCGACGATCGAACGCAACCCCGAGGGCGCTCAGGCGGCGTACTCCTGATTGCCGTTGCGGCGGCCGTCGGCGACGGCCCACGAGCTGCACACCGCCAGTCGGGCCTCGGCGTCGGCCGGGGTGATCGTCTGCACGTACCGGGCGGGGTTCATGCCCTGGACCGGCTCGGTGACCGTCGCCACCGACGAGTTCCGCTCGATCCGCCGGATCAGCGCCGGAACGGGCCCATACAGGCCCATCCAAGCGGTCGCGGCCGTCTCATAGGTCGGGAAGATCCCGCCTAGCTTCTCACCCCTGATCAACGCGAACCAGCCCACCCAGTCCTGGAGGTCGGCCAGGTGCCGTTGATAGGTCATTTCCGCCTGCGCTTGTTGGCTCAGCATAAAAACACGCCCCTTTTTTGATAAGGAAATTACCTACGACAGGACGTTGCGGATATCGGCAACGATTTATGATTTCCTACAGTCCACTCCTACTCAGCGACACATCTTAGTCGAGCAAGCTCCACAAAGCCTGGTGACTTCCTCGGTCGTCCACTGCAGCGACGCTGTGTTGCAAACACAATCGACCGCTTCAGTCCCGGCTCATCGACAATCATTGCCCCTTATTTAACGCCGTCATCAATATTCTGCGTAATTAGATTCGTCAATATTGCGTCGAAACATGCACTGTTTTTCAGCGTGCTGCAATCACGAGAAAAACCCTAAACGCCTCTAAAACCGGTCGTTTGTGGCCATCAAGCTGTTGTAACGAGCAAAACTGCAACGTGCGTTGCATCGGTGGCAAGCACGCCGTTCCGTACCGCACAAATAAATTTTGGTACGCCCCATTTAAGCATTAACTGCCCCATTCCGATCATTTGTGCGGTGCCCCGAACGCAGTTTGGGGAAGAGAAGGAAACGAGGGCGTCTGGCGACAATCGCCGGCCCGGCAATTAACCCAGAACGGGGTACACGGATGTCCATCGCACGCACACGTCGGGGTCAATGCCCCGCCCGCCGCACGACTGCCTACGCAGCGCTAGAGCGGTTGGAGTCGCGCCAGCTGTTCAGCGCGGCCATGGCCGCCGACCTGCTGCAGCACGAGGTGGTCGCCCCCGCGGCGACGCACGTCGTCCACGCCACGCCCACGGCCGGCGGGACCGGCATCTCGGCCGAGTACTTCGCCGACAGGGGGCTCACCGTCGGCACGATGACCCGGACCGACGGCCTGATCAGCTTCAAGGGAACGACCGGCACCGCCGCCGCGCTCAAGTCCGTCGCCGGGGCGCAGTGGACCGGGTCGATCGCCGTCACCGCCACCAGCAGCTACACGTTCACCGTCCAGGGCAGCGGCGGCGTGACGCTCGCGGTCAACGGCACCCAGCTGATCAACACGCCGGCCATCACCGGCGGGGCCGTCCGGGCCAAGGCGGCCATCACGCTCACGGCCGGCGTGAAGTACGACTTCACGATGACGTACACCAAGCCGGCCGGCGCGGCGGCCAACGTCAAGCTGCTCTGGTCACCCCTCAAGGGCAAGGCGGTCGTCGTCCCGCAGACGTCGTTCTTCCCCTCGGCCAACCCCCCGTCGCTGTCGGCCACCACGGGCGGGCTGATCGGGCAGTACTTCGTCGGCAACGACTTCAAGAACCTCGCGTTCACCCGGGTCGACCCGTCCATCAACTTCAACTTCGGCAGCAAGAGCCCCGACAGCAGCATCCCCAACCACAACCCCTTCTCCATCCTCTGGACCGGCCAGATCACCCCCACGGCCAGCGGCAGCTACACGCTCACCACCACGGCCGACGACGGCGTCCGCGTCTACGTCGGTGACCAGCTGGTGATCGACAACTTCGTCCAGCAGTCGTCCCACACCGCCACCGGCAACGTCGCCCTCACCGCCGGCACCGCGTACGACCTGAAGGTCGAGTACTTCAACTCGGTCGGTGTGGCCAACATCAAGCTGCAGTTCGGCGTGGCCGGGGCCAAGCTGGGCAACCTGCCGACCAACCTGATCAGCTCCACCCCGCCGGCCTCGGCCGGCACGCTGACGGCCCTCGCCGCCGCCGCCGACGAGGTCGACCTCGCCTGGACCGGCTCCTCCGCCGCCACCGGCTACACGGTCGCCCAGTCCGACGACAACGGCACCACCTGGACCAACATCGCCACCACCGGCCCGGCCGTCACCACGTTCAACGACACCGGTCTTACGGCCAACACCGGCTACGAGTTCAAGGTCACCCCGTTCGGGTCGGCCGACACCTCCACGGTCAGCAACGTCGTCGCCGTCACCACCCTCACCGCCTCCCCGGGCACGCTGACGGCCACGGTCGACTCCAGCACCGACCTGGACCTGAACTGGGACGACGTCGCCGGCGAGACCGGCTTCGCCGTCCTGCAGTCGGTCAACGGCGGGTCGTACCTCCCGCTGGCCAACACGGCCGTCGGCGTGACGCAACTGCACGTGTCGGGCCTGCTGCCCGGCGTGGCGTACGGTTACGAGGTCGAGGCGCTGAACTCGACCGGCACGCCTTCGGTCCCCACGCTCACCGCCTCGGCAGCCGCCACGCCCACCGGCGCCCCGGCCGGGCTGGTCGCCACCGGCACGTCCACCACCACGGCCACGCTGGTGTGGGCCGACGTGATCGGCGACGGCGGGTTCGACGTCGAGCGGTCGACCGACGGCGTGAACTGGGCCGTCGCCGGCACCACGGCGGCCGACGTGACCACGTTCACCGACACCGGCCTGGCGGCCGGCACCACCTACAGCTACCGCATCCGCGGCCTGTCGGCGGCCGACCCGACCGTCACGTCCGCCCCCAGCGCCGTCGCCACCACCCCGACCATCACGGCCGCCCCCAACGGCGTCAACGCGACCGCCTTCTCCTCCACGCTGGTCAACCTCACCTGGAACGACGTGACCGGCGAGGCCGGCTTCAACGTGTTCGAGTCCGTCGACGGCGGCACCACCTACCTGCCCGCCGGTCACACCGCCGCCGGCGTGACGCACTTCAGCGTGACGCCGCTGCTGCCCGCCACCGCCTACCAGTTCGCCGTGCAGGCGGTCAACTCGGCCGGGCTGGGGTCGTCGCTGTCCAATGCCGGCACGGCGTCGCGCACGACCACGCTCACCCTGCCGCCGACCGCGCTGGTCGCCGTGGGCACCTCGGCCACCACGGCCCAGCTCACGTGGGTCGGATCGATCGGGGCGACCGGCTACCTGATCGAGCGGTCGGCCGACGGCGGCGCCACCTGGACGAGCATCGCCACCCCGGCCGCGACCGACGTCGCCTACGCCGACACGACGCTGTCCGCCGGCGCGAGCTACAGCTACCGCATCCGCGCCACCGACGCCGGCGGCGCCAGCGACCCGTCGGCCGTGTCGGTCGCGCTGACCGCGCCGGCCGTCGTGACCGCCGCCCTGACCGGCGTGAGCACGGCGCTCAGCAGCGTCAGCTTCCCCGCCGTCGCCGGGGCCACGTCATACGTGGTCCAGCGGTCGCTGGACGGCCTCACCGGTTGGACGACCGCCGCCACGGTGGACAGCTCGGGGACCGCCACCCCCTCCTCGATGGTCGCCGGGCCCGCCACGTCGGTGTCGCCCGGGACCACGCTGTCGGCCACGGTGGCCAACCTCGCCCCCTCGACGGTTTACTACTACCGGGTGATCGCCGCCAACGCGACCGGCAACTCGGCCCCAGCGCCGTCGTCAGCCAGATGTCCGCCCCGCTGGCCAAGTACGCCGCGGCCAGCGCCTTGTACGGCGCCACCACCAGCGGCGTCTACTCGGTGGACATGACCGCCGGCACGTCCACGCTGCTCGGCCAGCTGGTGACCGGCGCCTACGCGGCCAACCGCGACCCGGTCGACGGCGACGTCTACTACTACGTCGGGACCGGCACCACCCCCACCATCGACAAGTGGGACCCGACGACCGGCAACAACGTGCTCGTCACCAACGCCCTCACGTTCCTGGCCCAGCCCAACCGCCGCACCTTCGACCAGGCCGGCAACGTCTGGGCGACCGACCAGGCCGGCAACCTGTACACCGGCAACGTGGTGACCCACGCCTTCTCCCACGTCGGCCAGCTGACCCTGACCGGCACGGCGACGACGTTCAACGGGTCCGGCAACCTGGCCTTCTCCCCGTCGGGGCAGATGTGGCTGGCCAACAACGGCGCGCTGTACACGGTCAACACCACCACCTGCGTCGCCACCCCGGCCCTGACGTTGGGCGTGAACAACGTGAGCATCACCTTCGGCCAGAGCGGCCTGATCTACGCCACCGACCCCAACGGCCACGCGTACTCGGTCAACCCGACCACGCTGGTGACCAACACGTTGGGCACCCTGACCGGCGGCACCGGGGCCACCCCGGCGTTCAATGCCCTCACCTCCTCGCCGGAGTTCGTCGACATCTCCACCACCGTCGCGGCCACCCCGACGATCTTCCAGTCGGGCC
>CBDAQA010000002.1:0-457912 GCA_965198865.1 Tepidisphaeraceae bacterium
TCGGCGCGCGCGTTGGCGAAGCTCATCAGGCGGATGCCGGGCGTGCCCAGCAGCCGCGCGACGACCGGGGCGTCGGGGGCGATGACGTAGAACGCCGCGTCAATGGTGCCGGCGACGAGCGCGTCGGCCGCCCTGTCCCCGCCGAGGTCGAGCAGGGTCGAGCCGTCGACCTTGTCGGCCACGCCGGCCTCGTCGAGCAGCATCTGGGCCATCACGCGGACGCCGCTGCCGGGCGCGCCGACGGCGATCCGCTTCCCCACCAGTTGCGGCAGCCGGGTGACCGGCGCTTCACCGCGGTAGAAGACCAGCACCGGCTCGTAGTAGATGCCGGCGACCGCCTGGATGTGGCGGCGGTGATCGGGCGGGGGGGAGGAGCCGGCCTGCACGATGGCGACGTCGACGCCGCTGGCGGGGTCGTCCAGCAGGCGGAAGTTGTCGACCGACCCGCCGGTCTCGCGCACCTCCAGCGTGATGCCGTTCGCGCCGAAGTAGTCGACGTACCGCTGGGCCATGGCGTAGTAGACGCCCTGCTTCGACCCGGTGGCGATGACGACGTGCGTGGGCGGGGCGGGCTTGACGAAGTGCCACGCCAGGGCCGACGCGGCCAGGGTGAGCAGGCACATCGGCAGGATGATGCCCGCCCACTCCTTGCCCGACCGCGACGGCTTCGCCGGCGGCAGTGGGGCCGGCTCGTTGGCGATGGTCATGGGGGGACGCCTTTCTCAGACGGACCGAGGCGCACGCCGACCCGCGCCGCGGCGAACGGCGGCGCAGAGTGGCGAGTTGGAGGGTGTGATGCGGGACCTCGCGCTACTGCTGAAGGGGACAAACCGGCCCTCGCGGGGCCAGGATCCCAAGGGGTCGATGGTAATTCAATGTCGCCTAAAATCCACGGCTGTGCTTGGCTGGAGCCTTTTCAGATCGAGCGTGGCGAGCGGGGACTTCGCCGCGGGCGGCAAAGCGGGGCCGTACGTCAGATGAGAGAACTCAAGGATCACCGTTGGCGGGCGTCGTTCACGACTTGGGGGTGGCTGTAGTTCCACGATCGGTCGCCGCCAAGGCCGTCGAGCAGTTGGGGGCGACCGTCGGTGCCGCGGTAGCGCGGCCGGTACTGGGCCGCGGGGCCGTTGGCGTTGCCGGGGCCATCCGGGTAGGGCTCGTGGTCGACGCGCACGGTGACGCCCTCGGGCGGGAGCCAGCCGTAGCGGACGGTGTAGGTGGCCCGCCGGTCGCCGGTCACGGGGATGTGCGGCGGGTCCCAGCCGGTGGAGAACTGCTGGAGGACGGTCTTGCCGTCGGCGTCGATCACGGTGACGTCGAGCCGGCCGGGGACGGGGCCGTCGAAGCCGGGGTGGCGGGTCACGGTGCCGGAGACGACCAGGCTGCTGCGCTCGGCCACGACCAGCGGCGGCGCGACGTCGACCATGCCCGACCCCTGGTTCGCCACGTGGACCCGGCCCGCGGCGGACAGGTCGACCGTCCGGTCGGTCGAGCAGCCTGCGATCACCGTCATCCACGCGACGCCGAACACGCCCTTGTACATGTGGCTCTCCTGTACGTCCTGCGGACTTAGACATCCAAGTTTACGGCCGTTGGAGCGGGGTTGGGAAGGGGAGAGGGGGTGAAGAGGTGAGGAGGCGAGTGGGTGATGGGGTGTGGGGGTGAGGGGGCTGTTCCGGTTGTCCCGTCCTGAAATAGGTTGTCACCCGTGCGACGGCAAGACGGGAGCGTGTGACATGCGGAACCGGGTCGAGCTGCGGTACAGCGGGGCGTTCAAGCGGCAGGTGGTGGAGGAGGTGGAGTCGGGCCGGTTCGACAGCGTGTCGGCGGCGAGCGCGCACTACGGGATCAAGGGCAAGACGACGGTGGTGCGTTGGGTGCGTCAGATGGGCAAGGGTCACTTGTTGGCCAAGGTGGTGCGCGTGGAGCAGGCGGGCGAGGCGGACCGGGTGTTGGCGTTGCGGCGGGAGGTGGAGCGGCTGCAGCGTGCGTTGGGGCAGACGCAGGCGGAGCGGCTGCTGGAGGCGGAGTTCCTGACGCTGGCGTGCGGGCAGTTGGGGGAGGAGGTGGAGGCGTTCAAAAAAAAGTCCGGTGGGAGGCCGTGCACGCCGCGGCCGGCGGCGGCGCCGTGAGCGTGGGCGTGCTGTGCCGTTGCGCCGGGATGACGCGGCAGAACTACTACAAGGGCCGGTCGGCCCGGGAGGCATCGTGGGTGGACGAGACGCTGGCGGTGGAGCTGATCCGGGCCGAGCGTTGCCGGCACCGGCGGATGGGGGGCCGGAAGCTGCTGTACCTGCTGCGGGGCGAGCTGACGACGGCGGGCGTGTCGATCGGCCGGGACCGGTTCTTCGCGCTGCTGGCCCGGCACGACCTGCTGGTGGAACGCAAGCGGAACGGGGCGCGGACGACCCAGAGCTGGCACGGGTTCGGGGTGTTCCCGAACCTGGCGAAGGACCTGTCGGTGACCGAGCCGCACCAGCTCTGGGTGAGCGACATCACGTACGTGCGGACGCTGGAGGGGTTCGCGTACCTGGCGTTGGTGACCGACGCGTTCAGCCGGGCGGTGGTGGGGTACGACAGCAGCGGCAGCCTGGAGATGGAGGGGGCGTTGCGGGCGCTGTCGATGGCGCGGCGGCAGCTGCCGGCGGGTGGCCGGCCGGTGCACCACTCGGACCGGGGCAGCCAGTATTGCTGCGGCCCGTACGTGGCGCGGCTGCGGGGTTGGTCGATGGGGATCAGCATGACCGAGGAGAACCACTGCTACGAGAACGCGATGGCCGAGCGGGTGAACGGGATCCTGAAGCAGGAGTACGGGCTGGGCGACACGTTCGCGCGGCGGGCGGACGTGGCGGCGGCGGTGGCGGAGGGGGTGAGCCTGTACAACCACGACCGGCCGCACGAGGCGTTGGGGTATCGGTTCCCGATGGCGGTGCATCTGGGGCGGGCGTCGGTCCCGCGTGGCCATCCGGGGCTAGCCCCGGATGGCCACGCGGGACAGGAGGGAAACTGCAAGCGAACGGAACTGGGCAAGATTAGGTGACAACTTCTAATCAGGACTTGACAGGTCACCCCATCACTCCATCAATCAGGCGAACTGCGCCGCGCGGTCGGCAGGTGCCAGCCGTGGCGGATGGCCATGAAGCGGAGGCCGAAGCAGAGGGCCGCACCGGCGGTGGCCGCGGCCGTGGGGGGCAGGTGGAGGGTGGGGCCAGCGACGGCCACGGCGGCGCCGGCCAGGGCGGCCAGGGCGTAGAGGTCGGCCCGCAGCACGGTGGGCACCTCGGCCAGCAGCACGTCGCGGGCGACGCCGCCGCCGATGCCGGTCAGCATGCCCATGACGGCGGCCATGATCGGGTGCAGGCCGAAGGCGATCGCCTTCTCGGCGCCGGCGACGGCGAAGACCGAGAGGCCGATCGCGTCGGACAGGAGCACGGTTGTGCGGAGCCGGTCGACGGCGGGGTGGAAGTAGAACGTGACGATGCCGGCCGACACGGAGACGGCCAGGTAGCGCCAGTCGGCCACGCCGGCCGGGGGGACGGCGTGGATCAGCAGGTCGCGCGCGATCCCGCCGGTGGAGGCGGCCACGTAGGCCAGCACGACCACGCCGAACAGGTCCAGCCGGTGCCGCACGCCAGCCGCGCCGCCGCTGAGGGCGAAGACGAAGGTGCCGACGAGGTCCAAGACCAGGACGAGCGTGTGCATGGGGGAAAGGTACGGCAGACGCGTTCGCCGTCGAGCCCGTCCCGCTCCAGTTTAGCGACGGCCCGGAGGGCCGGGCTGCGAAGGCTTGTTGGCGCTCAACGCCCGGCCCTCAGGGCCGTCGCTAAACGGAGGGGGAGTGGGCGGGCCCCGACGATTCCAAGTTGAGCAGAAACCGCTTGGTCTCCAGTCCCCCCGCGAAGCCGGTGAGCTTTCCGTTGGAGCCGATCACGCGGTGGCAGGGGGCGATGATCGAGATGGGGTTGCGGCCGTTGGCGGCGCCGACGGCGCGCGTCGCGTTGGCGTTGCCGAGCTGCCGGGCCAGCTGGCCGTAGCTGCGCGTCTCGCCGAAGGGGATGGCGACCAGGGCTTGCCAAACCCTCTTCTGAAAGTCGGTGCCGACGAAGTCGAGTGCAACCGAGAACGATCGGCGTTGGCCGGCGAAGTACTCGCGCAGCTCGCGCCCGGCCTGCACGAGGACCGGATGGTCTTCGCCGCGCGTGGCGGCGCTCAGCCGGACGCGCTTCGGGTCGTCGTTCTCCCACAGGATGGCGGCGAGCCCGCGGTCGCTGGCGATCAGCTTCAGCGTTCCGACGGGCGACGGCATGGGCTTGAAGACGTAATTCATGGTTTCGTTCCTTCAGGCGAGGCTCGCCCACAGGTGCAGCACGGCGTAGGCCCGCCACGGCCGCCACTGTTCGGCGGCGGCGTGGGCGAAGTAGCGGCAGTTCTCCTCCATCGGGGGTCGCACCCGACAGATCGGCCGGCAGTAGATCCGCGTGGTGCGGACGGCCACGAAGAACCGCCCGTCGAACCGGACATCGCGGGCCCGCACGGCCTGGTAACGCTGGGCGTCGGTCAACATGACGACCGGAGGATACGGCGACCGGCCGGCGGGGGCTTGCCGCTTTCGAAAATGGACGTCGCGGTTGGGCAGAGCGGCCGGGGGTGTGGCGTCGGACGTCAGATCCCGCCGGGGTCGTTGTCGTCGCGGTCCGCCGCAGTGCGCCGGAAGCCGACGGCCATCAGGATGCCGGCGGCGCCGGCCGAGAGCCAGGCGCCGGCGCAGGCCAGGTCGTGGCGCACGTCGGCGTGGCCCGTCGAGAAGAGCAGGTCGGCGACCGGGCGGACCGCGCCGGCGATCCCGACGACGCAGGCGGCCGTGCCGGCCAGCGCGAACGCGAGGGCGGCGGCGGAGGCGAGGGCACCGAGCCCCGGGGTGCGGCGGCGCCGCGACGGTTCGAGGGAAACGGAGGGCGGGGCGTCCGACGGGGGCTCGTCGGCGGCGTCGATCTGCATCCGGACGGCCACGTCGAAGTCCCGGTCGACCTGTTCCAAGTCGATGTCCGCTACGGTCGCCATCCTGCGCCTCCCATGAGGCCCGGGTTCCCGATCGGGCCGCGCGCGACTCAAATTAGCAGTTGTCCACGCACTGGCGTGCAGAAGTCAACCCGGATCGACAACAAAGCGTGACGCGCGGGGACAGGCTGGGGAATCTGTGTCACCCGTAACGCGCGGCCGGATTCGCCCCCGGCACGCGAGCCGCGCATCCGGCGATGGCCGTCTTGCAGCCTGGTGCGGAACGGGTAATCTTCAGCGGCCGTAAGAATTTGGGAACGGTGTCGCGATCCGCATCTTTGGGGGGCGGTGACGGTCGGGAATGGCCGTTCAGGAGCGGGGGATTCCCGATGTTGGGCTCGACGGACGACGACCTGACCCTCATGCGTCACCTGGCCGACGTGGCGGCCCTGCGGTCGAACCCGGTCGTGCAGCGGCAGACGCTGATCGACGGGCTGGCGACGATCTTCGACGCCTCGGTCGGCTGGTTCTGCGTGGCCGACCACTGGCTGCCGGGGCAGCAGGTGAAGCTGATCCACCAGGTGATCACCTCGACCACGCCCGAGCTGTTCCTGCGCTACATGGGCGAGTTCACCGTCACCCACGCGGTGGAGGACGACCCCTACTCGGACCACTCGATCCGGTCGACCGACGTCGAGCAGCAGTTCACCCGCGACGGCGTCCTGCCGGACGCGGCGGCCCACGCGAAGTACGCCGACTGCGTCGCGATGATGGACAAGCTGGAGATCGGCGACGGCGTCGTCTGCGGGTACCGGTCGGGGCCGGACCACGGCACGCTGGTCGGCTTCTCCCTCCACCGCAACGTCGGCGACCGCAGGATCAGCGACGACAAGCAGCGGCTGGCCCGGCTGGCGATCCGCGAGATCCGCGGGCTGGTGGAGCGCGGCCACCTGGTGCTGCGCGGCCACTCCGAGCCGTCGCTGTCGCCCCGGCTGAACCAGGTGCTGGACCGGCTGCTGAGCGGCGAGGCCCCCAAGCGGATCGCGCTCGCCCTGGACCTGAGCGTGTGGACCGTGCGCGACCACATCCAGACGGTCTATGCCCACTTCGGCGTCACCGGGCGCGAGGAGCTGATGGCCCGGTTCGTGGGGAACGTCGAGCCCGCCGCGCCGCCGGTGGGGTGAGGCCCGCGTAGCGGTCGCCCCGCAGGCGGCGCTCTGCCGAGGGTCGACGAGTGCCCCTGCGGGGCCACCGCGACGCGGATCGGGCACTGGAACCGTTCTGGTCGGACATCGGAGACGGTGGTAAAACCACGGCTCCACCCAAGCTGTTCTCGGGAGGCGCGGTTGGGGCGTAGATCATCTCGAACGCTGGGGTTTGCGTTCGCCGTGACGGCGGCGGTTTCATCGGCGCGGGCCGCCGATCCGACGGCCGTGCGGCTGACCTACGCCAGCGGCGCGACGCAGGTGGAACGGTTCGGCGATGGGGTGCGGTCGTACCGTCATCGCCGCGGCCCTGACGAAGTCGCCGGCCTACCTGCGGAAACCCGAGGCGGCGGTCAAGCTGGCCGAGGTGCTGGCGCTGGCGCCGGAGCACCTGTCGGCCCGGGCGCTGTGATCGACGAAGGACACGAAGGGACACGAAGAAGAGAAAGGCAGCACCCGTTCATCGCACAGCTGTCCGCTTTGGGCGAAATCACGGCGTGAATAGCCGAGCCGCGCGGGGGTGGGAACGATACGCTCCGCGTGATGCATTCCTTCACGCGCGCGGCCCGGGCGGCCGGATTGAAATCACTCGCGATCCTGACGTTGGCCGTGACCTGCGCGGCGGGACCTGCGGCGGAGCCGGCGCCGGACTACTCGGGGGCGACGCAGGTGGCGCACATCCCGTTCGCCAACCGGGTCAACTTCGACCGGCTCGGGTCGATGGACGTGCGGGTGTCGATCAACGGCGGGCCGGCGATGTCGCTGGAGGTGGACACGGGGTCGGTGGGCGTGATCGTCGGGGTGGACCAGGTGCCGAACGTCGACCTGCACGGCCCGCCGGGGTCGATCGTGTACGTCAGCAGCGGGAACGAGCTGGACGGCGTCTGGACGCCGACCACGATCACGTTCCTCGACGCCAAGGGGCCGGACGGCAAGCCGGTGACGGCCGAGCTGCCGGTGCTGGCGGCGCAGCGGTACCAGCACCACCCCGGCGCGGTGAACGGCCGTCCGGCGACCCCCGGCAAGCCGGCCGCCCCCGCTGCCGCGCCCAAGCCGACGACGCGGCCGCCGCACCCGGGGATGTTCGGCATCGGGTTCGCGCGCGGGGCCGACGCCCACCCGGAGCGGAACCCGTTCATCAACCTCACGCCGATGATCGCCGGCACCATGCGCCGCGGCTACACGATCACCCACGACGGGTTCGACGTCGGCCTGGCACCCAAGAACACCGGCCCCGGCTACCTGTTCGAGAAGCTGGCCGAGCGACCGGTCTCGCCCGAGACGGCGAAGGTCCGGCCCGGCCTGCGCGACTGGCTCGACGGGCGCGGCAGCGTCACCGTCGGCGACGGCCAGCCCATCCCCGTCGGCATCCTCATGGACACCGGCCTGACCAACTTCATGATCGAGCTGCCCACCGTCACCGACAACGCCGACGTCGCCCCCGGCACGAAGGTCACCGTCGGCCTGCTCGGCGACCGGCTGCACTACGGCTTCGTCGCCGGCGACAAGGAGAACCCCCTCGCCCCGCGCCGCGTGACCTGGACCAACAAGAAGGACTTCGCCCTGCTCAACACCGGCATGAAGTCGCTGGCCGGCTACGACTACCTGTACGACGCCGACGGCGGCTACCTCGGCCTGCGACCGACGCGGCCGTGAGAAAGGAAAAACGTTGGCTCACTGGGACCAATGTCGTGGAATTAGTGCCGACCCCTGAGCTGCTGGTCGCGCGACTGCTTGTGATGCAGGACCGCGATCACTGAGATCAGGTCATCAGTGAGCGCAAAGTGGATCGCATACGGAAAACGCTTCAGCAGGGCCCCACGCGCGGACCTCAAGATGATCGCGAACGACTCGGGTTGCTGCTCAGTGACGTTCAGCATCCGCCGGACCCCATCGAGAAAGTCGGCACCGAGCCCGGCCCGCTGGTTGTCGTACCACGCGGCTGCCGCGTCGATCTCAGTCTGGGCCTTGCGCCGGACGAGCGACGCTGTCAAGGACGTCCAGGGCGACCATGGTGGCGATCGCAAGCCGACGGACGGGAGCACGCACAGTCGGCCGCAAACAACCTTTGCTGATGCGGCGGCGGCCTGATCGCCAGTCGGATCATCAGTGACGATGCACGCAATCATGCCGGGGCGGCCGAACAAGCTCGCTCGTCGTACACCATTCAACGAAAAACCGCCGGTCCCGGAGGACCGGCGGCGTTCAGGTGTGCGACGAGCGGCTGTACCGCGACGGGTCGAGACAAGCCCCGGGGTGACGGGCGGGATTACTGGTTGATGAACCAGGCGACGCCGTTGGTCAGGTTGTTGGACGTGTGGCTGTAGCACGGCCCTTTGGGCAGCTGCCCGTTGTTGAACCCGTCGACGTGGGCGTCGCTCATCAGCACGTTGCAGATGCCCTTGTTGGTCGCGTCGCCGGCCGTCACCAGGCTCTTGCTGTGGCGGAACTCGTAGGTGGCGGTGACGGTCGACCCGCTCGTGTGGGTGGGGCCCGAGGCGGCCGCCTGCATCCACACGCCGTCGTACAGCAGGACCAGGTTCGCCGGGTGGCGGCGGAAGTCGGTCACCTTGCGAAACGACTCCAGGCCGGCGTCGGTCAGGGCCTGGAGCGTGTAGGTCGTGTTCGGCAGGTAGTAGATCTTCATGCCCAGGTTGAGGTAGAGGTCGGGGTTGGAGCCGGCGCTGGTGTGGGCCGCGTCGGGGGTCCCGGACCAGGTCGCGTTGACGCCGTAGGTCGAGGTGACGCAGGCGTACGCGCTGGAGCCCAGGTGCAGCCGGTCCTGTAGCAGCGGGGAGTAGGCGTAGTTGTTGGGGTTCACCGCCCCGTCCGGGCAGCTGATGACCGACCGGGGCAGCGGTGCCCCAGCCACCGGGGCCACATCGGTGGTGACGATCGGCAGGTACCCGCCGGCCATGAGGATCGAGCACCACATGTCCGACGCGCTGGTCGGGCCACCGCTCTTGCTCGCCTGGAGGTACTGGGCCGGCACCCACAGGCCGTGGTTGTCGTTCGCGTACGTCGTCATGGCCAGCCCGATCTGGTGCAGGTTCGACTTGCACGTGACCGACTTGGCGTTCTCCCGGGCCCGCCCCAGCGCCGGCAACAGGATGCCGATCAGCAGCGCGATGATGCCGATCACAACCAGCAGCTCAACCAACGTGAAGCCAGTGCGGTTCCGTTTCATCACTATCTCCTGTGCCCACAAGGGGCCGTGGCGGCGTCTCTAGGATGCGGGGATCGGGGTTCGCTTTGCTCGTCTGTACACCCGTTACGTTAAACCCCACATAGGGTGAAGTCTTGACAGTTCGCGCATAAGTTTCGCACAATTGCGGCATCCAGCTCAGGGTGCCAGATGTGGAACGTTCAGATCTACGTGGACACCGCCGGCGGGGGCATGGGCATCCGCCACGGCATCGCACAGTACGCCCAGCGGCACGGGGCGTGGCGGTTCTCGACCGGGCGGAGCCCCAACGACACCCACGCCCTCGATGGCCTGCACGGCGTGATCGCCCAGGCGTGGGACGAGGCGACCTTCGCCACGTTCGCCGACCGGCGGATCCCGGTGGTCGACGTGTCGAACCAAACGCTGGTTGGCCGGTTCCCCAAGATCCTGCGCGACAACGCCGGCTCCGGTCGGGCCGCGGCCGACCACCTGCTCGGGCAGGGGCTGCGGCACTTCGCCGTGCTGTCCGGGTACGAGCACGAGGGGTTCCAGCTGCGGGCCGACGCCTTTGCCGACCGGATCGCCGGGTCGGGTGCCGCCCCGTGCGTGCGGGTCCGCTCGTTTCGCCACCCCGCGATCTTCAGTGACGCCGGCGAGGAGCAGTACCTGTCCGAGGCGCTGGCGCAGCTGCCCCGGCCGCTGGGGCTGTTCGCCGTCAGCGACGCGCAGGCGACGTCGGTGCTGGTCGCCGCGAAGTTGGCCGGGCTCCGCGTGCCCGACGACGTGGCCGTGGTCGGGGTCGACAACGCGCAGGAGATGTGCGACCTGAGCGACCCGCCGCTGACCAGCGTCGACCTGAACGCCGAGCGCATCGGGTACGAGGCGGCGAAGCTGCTGGCGTCGCTGATGGCGGGGGCGGCGGCGCCGGCGGTGAACCAGGTGGTGGCGATCGGGGGGCTGGTGGCGCGGTCGTCGTCGGACGTGCTGGCGATCGACGACGCCGAGGTGGTGTCGGCCGCCCGGCACATCCGCAAGCACGCGATCGAGGGGATCGGCGTCGACGACGTGCTGGCCGAGGTGCCGCTCTCGCGCCGCATGCTCGAGCGCCGGTTCCGCCGGGCCCTGGGTCGCAGCATCCACCAGGAGATCCAGCTGGTCCGGCTCACCCATGCCAAGGGGTTGCTCGCCCAGACCGACCTGAGCATGCTCCAGGTCGCCCACGCCGCAGGGTTCACGTCGCAGTCGTACTTCGGCCGGGCGTTCGCCAAGGAGACGGGACGCACGCCGCTCGCCTACCGGCGGGAGCACCGGGCCCCGTAGACTCCACCCCCGGCTTCAACAGGAGCCGCAATGGGGTGTAATTCGAAGATATAAGGATATAATAACGACTGACGGTGGGGTCTTGGACGTGGCCAAGCCGTGTCGATAAGGTGGGCCAAACGCGCGGTCGGGCGATCGTGCCGGCCGGGCGTCTCACCCTCCTCCGGATGCTTCGCATGACCCCGTACCTGATGGCCGATCCGGTTCGCACCGCTGGGATGACCACGGCCGAGCTGCGCGCCTGCTTTCTGGTCGAGGACCTGTTCGCCCCCGGCGTGGTCCGCATGGCCTACTGCGACGCCGACCGCGCGGTGGTCGGCGCGGCCGTGCCGACCGCCGAGCCGCTGTCGCTCGAAGGCGACGCCGCCCTGCGGTCGGCCTACTTCGCCGAGCGGCGCGAGGTCGGCGTCTTCAACGTCGGCGCGCCCGGCACGGTCACGGTCGACGGCCAGCCCTACGAGCTGGCGAACCTGGATGCCCTGTACGTCAGCCGCGGCAGCAGGGACGTCCGCTTCACCTCCGCCGACCCGGCCAACCCGGCGGCGTTCTACCTGCTCAGCTACCCCGCCCACGCGCCGCACCCGACGACGCGGATCAAGCGGTCCAGCATCGAGCCGCTGAAGCTCGGCTCCGAGGCGACGTGCAACAGGCGGTCGCTGTACAAGTACATCCACCCGGGCGGCGTGCAGAGCTGCCAGCTGGTGATGGGGTTCACGCAGATGGAGGTCGGCTCGGTCTGGAACACGATGCCGCCCCACACGCACGCCCGGCGGTCGGAGGTCTACCTGTACTTCAACGTGCCCGCCGACAGCCGCGTGTTCCACCTGATGGGCGACCCGGCCGAGACGCGCCACCTCGTGGTGGCCGACCGGCAGGCGGTCCTGTCCCCCAGTTGGTCGATCCACAGCGGCGTCGGCACCGCCGCCTACGCCTTCTGCTGGGGCATGGGCGGCGAGAACCAGGCGTTCGACGACATGGACCCGGCGCCGCTGGCCACGCTGCGGTGAGGGCAGAAGAGGTCAACCGCGGAGGCACGGAGACACGGAGCAGAGCTGGAACCACAGATGCACACCGATGCACACTGATCATTCGCATTAGTTCACTTCTGATCGGTGTGCATCCGTGTGCATCTGTGGTTCCATAGTTTTCTTTTCTGTTCTTCTCCGTGTCTCCGTGCCTCCGTGGTGGATAAGTCTTCGGTAGTCAAAATGATCACCGACCTCTTCAAACTCACCGGCAAGACCGCGTTGGTCACCGGGTGCAAGCGCGGCATTGGCAGGGCGATCGCCGTTGCCCTGGCCGAGGCGGGGGCGGACGTGATCGGCGTGAGCGCGACGCTGGACCCCGACGGCGGCGACGTCGGCCGGGCCGTGGTGGCGGCGGGGCGGTCGTTCCGCGGGTACGCCTGCGACTTCGGCGATCGGGCGGCCCTGTACGCCTTCATCAAGCAGGTGCAGGCCGAGGTTCCGGCGATCGACATCCTGGTGAACAACGCCGGCACGATCCGCCGGCGTCCCGCGGCCGAGCATCCCGACGAGGACTGGGACGCCGTGGTCGAGATCAACCTGAACGCGCAGTTCATACTGACGCGCGAGCTGGGCAAGCGCATGCTGGCCCGCGGGTCGGGCAAGGTGGTGTTCACCGCGTCGCTGCTCAGCTTCCAGGGCGGCCTGACGGTGCCGGGCTACGCCGCCAGCAAGGGCGGGATCGCGCAGCTGACCAAGGCGTTGGCCAACGAGTGGGCGGGGCAGGGCGTGAACGTGAACGCGATCGCGCCGGGGTACATCACGACCGACAACACCGCCGCCCTGCAGGCCGACGCCGACCGCAGCGCGTCGATCCTGACCCGCATCCCCGCCGGCCGGTGGGGCACGCCCGCCGACCTGGCGGGGGCGGCCGTGTTCCTGTGCAGCCCGGCGGCGGCGTACGTCCACGGGACCATCCTGCCGGTGGACGGTGGGTGGCTGGGGCGCTGACCCCACCTCCGTTAGCCCCCCGCTCCGCGGGGGTTCTTCGGAATGAACATGAAGCCCGCAGAGCGCGGGGCTAATGAAGGTAGTCAGATCATGATGCGACGTTCACACCCACTGGCCCTGTGTTCACTCCTCGCCCTTTGCGCCGCCGCCGCCCCGGCCACGCCGCCCGACCCGGCGCAGGTGCTGGCCGAGGCCGAGCGCGTCGCCGATGCGCAGCTGCCGCTGCTGGTCGAGAAGGGCAAGCTCGACTGGCGGTGGGGCGTGCTCGACGCGGGGCTGGCCGACTTCGCCCGCGTGTCGGCGTCGGGCGACCGGTACCGGCGAGCGCTGCTGTCCCAGGCCGACCACGCGGGGTGGACGCCGCCCACCACGATCAAGAAGAACCCGTTCCACGCCGACGACGTCTGCATCGCCCAGGCTTGGATCGCGCTGGACGGCGCCCACCCCGACCCGGCGAGGGTCGCGCCGATGAAGGGGCGGCTCGACGCGCTGGTCGATCACCTGAACCGCCCGGGTGCCGAGCGCGAGAAGCTCACCTGGTGGTGGTGCGACGCCCTGTTCATGGCCCCGCCGGCGCTGGCGCAGATGTCGGCCGCCACGGGGGATCGCAAGTACATCGACGCGATGGACCGCGAGTTCTGGCGCACCGCCGCGGCCCTGTACGACCCGGCCGAGCACCTGTTCTACCGCGACGCGCGCTTCGTCGGGAAGCCCGACGAGGATGGCAAGAAGGTGTTCTGGGCGCGCGGCAACGGCTGGGTCTCCGGCGGGCTGGTGCGCATCCTGCAGGCGATGCCGGTCGACTACCCGGCCCGGCCGAAGTACGAGGCGCTGTTCAAGGACATGATGGCCCGCCTCGCCCCGCTGCAGCACGCCGACGGCACCTGGCACGCGTCGCTGCTGAACCCGGGCGCCTACCCCGAGCCCGAGACCAGCGGCACCGCCTTCTACACCTACGCCATCGCGTGGGGGATTAACCACGGGCTGCTGGGATCGGACGCCTACCTGCCGCACGTGGTGAAGGGGTGGGACGCGCTGCTGCGGACCCGTCGGCCCGACGGCCTGCCCGGCTCCGTGCAGGGCGTGGCCGACCGGCCCGGTCCCACCCAGGTCGACGGCACCCAGCCCTACGCCACCGGCGCCGTGCTGATGGCCGCCATTGAGGTGAAGCAGTTGGCCGGTGTCCATGCCGAGGTGCCACCGATGCCCGACCACCCGCTGTTCCTCGCCACCACGCCGCCCAAGCCGAAGTTCCCCGTCGTGCCCGATCCCCCGGCCGGCACGGTCGCCTACGCCCGGTTCGTCCCCGAGCGCATGGACGACCTGGCCTGGGAGAACGACAAGATCGCCCACCGCATCTACGGCCCCGCCCTGGAGCACAACCCCAAGGAGCACAGCGGCAGCGGCATCGACGTCTGGGTGAAGAAGGTCCGCGAGCCCGTCATCAACGAGTGGTACCGCAGCAACCGCTACCACAAGGATCGCGGCACCGGCCTGGACTTCTACGAGGTCGGCCACAGCCGCGGCGACGGCGGGCTGGGCGTGTGGGACGCGGGGAAGCTGTACGTCTCGAAGGACTTCACCGAGTACCAGATCCTCGACCTCGGCAACGACGAGTGCGGCTTCACGCTCGCCTACGCCCCCTGGGACTGCAACGGTCGCCGCGTCTGGGAGCACCGCAAGCAGACCCTCAAGGCGGGCTCCAACCTGGACCGCATCGAGTCGACGCTCGACAGCGACAAGCCGGGCGAGATCATCGTCGGCATCGGGCTGGCCAAGCGCGACGGCAAGGGCGGGCACGTGCTCCAGGACAAGGAGCATGGCATCCTCTCCTACTGGCAGCCGCCCGAGAAGGACGGCACGATCGGCGTCGGCGTCGTCGTCGACCCGGCCAGCATCGTGCAGTTCGCCGAGGACGACCTGAACTACCTGGTGCTGGTCCGCGCCACCGCCGGCAAGCCGTTCGTCTACCACGCCGGCGCCTGCTGGGACCGCGGGCTGGACTTCAAGACGGCCGACCAGTGGGAGCAGTACCTGAAGTCGTTCAAAGACTAATTCGAGAAGAATCTCAACCGCGAAGACGCGAAGGCGCGAAGGTAGGACGAAGGGGGGAAAATGGCCCGAGGTCCAACGGAACGCTTTGAAAAACCCAAGGCAGATTTACCCCGGAGGCACGGAGACACGGAGAAGAGGTCGAACAACAGCGATTTCTCCGTGTCGCCGTGCCTCCGTGGTGAGTCCGTTCTGGTTTTTCAAACATCTCAACGGCTCAAATTGATCAGATGATGTCAGGTCCGCGCCGCCACTTGATCTGTGGTTGGCACTTCGTCCTACCTTCGCGTCTTCGTGGTTCAAAACGCTTCGCCTTTGATCCATCCATTCGGCAGCCCCCATGACCGACCCCGCCACGGCCGTCGCCGCCCCGCTGAACGACCAAGCGAACGCCCGGCCGACGCGGTTCCGCTGGGTCATCTGCGCCCTGCTGTTCTACGCGACCACGCTGAACTACATGGACCGGGCGATCTTCGGCGTGCTGGCGCCGACGCTGCAGAGGGCGCTGAACATCGACGAGGCGCACTACAGCTACATCGTGCTCACGTTCAGCGTCGCCTACGCGATCGGCCTGTTCTGCGCGGGCGGGATCATCGACGCGATCGGCACCCGGTTGGGGTACGCGCTGGCCATCGTGATCTGGAGCGGCTCGGCCGCGTCGACCGCGCTCATGCGGAGCACCGCCGGCCTCGGCGCCGCCCGGTTCATGCTCGGGCTGGGCGAGTCGGGCAACTTCCCCGCGGCCATCAAGACGACGGCCGAGTGGTTCCCCCAGCGCGAGCGCGCCACCGCCACCGGCCTCTTCAACGCCGGGTCCAACGTCGGCGCGATCGCCGCCCCGCTGGTCGTCCCGCTGGCCGTGCTGCGCTACGGCTGGCCCGCCGCGTTCCTCGTCACGCCGGCCTTCGCGCTGCTGTGGGTCGCCCTCTGGCTGACGATCTACCGCCGGCCGTCACGGCACCCGAGGGTGAACGCTGCCGAGCTGGCACACATCCAGGCCGGCGATGCCACGGCGGGCCACCCGGCCCGGTCGGTCCCCTGGCTGACGATCCTCCGCCACCGCCAGGCGTACGCGGTCATGGTCGGCAAGTTCCTCACCGACGCGATCTGGTGGTTCTACCTGTACTGGGCCCCGAAGTTCTTCCACGACCACTTCCACGCCGACCTCAAAGGGGCGGCCCTCCCGATGGTGCTCGTCTACACGATGGCCGACGTCGGCTCGGTGTGCGGCGGCCTGCTGTCGTCGAAGATGATCGATGCGGGCTTCTCGCCCAACGTGGCCCGCAAGACGGCCCTGTTCATCTGCGCCGCCCTGGTCATCCCGGTCAGCTTCGCCACCGTCGTCCACAACATGTGGCTCGCCGCCAGCCTGATCGGCCTGGCGGCCGCCGCGCACCAGGGGTTCTCGGCCAACCTGATGACCCTGTCGTCGGACCTGTTCCCCCGCCGGGCCGTCGGTTCCATGACCGGCCTCGGCGGGTTCTGCGGCGCCACCGGCGCCATCATCGCCCAGTTCGCCACCGGTCGACTGCTGCAGAGCCACGGTAGCACCACCGGCTACTTCGTCGCCTTCCTCGTCGCCGCCGTGATGTACGTCGTCGCCGCCACGCTGATCCACCTGATCATCCCGCGGCTAGTGCCGGTGTCGCTGGGCGAGCCCACATGAACGTTGAGGAGCTCCGCACAGGCTCCGGCATCGCCCGGGTCAACGGATGGCAAGGCGCGCCCCGGTAGTGAACGGTTGTCGGGCCAACTTCACCCCGGACCGGCGTCCCGGAGCGTTCTGGCATGTCCCCCTCGCCTCGCATGGGTCGGCTCGTCGCCACGGTTTCGACGCTTGGCTTCACCTCCCTCTCGGCGCTCGGCCAGACGTCGCTGCCGACCCGCCCGGGGACCGACAAGCCGACGACCCGGCCGGTCGACCACGAGGCGTTGGCATCGGCCGCAGGTAAGGCGATCTTTGATTTCGCCCACCCCTAAGGGTACCTTGTCGGCCAGATGCGGTGCCCGTTTTGCGACGCCGAGAAGGAAAGCCTGAAGGTGATCGACAGCCGGGCGTGCGACGGCGGCCGGGCCATCCGTCGGCGCAGGCAGTGCCTGCACTGCGACAAGCGGTTCACCACCTACGAGAAAATCGAGGAGCCGGCCCGACTTACCGTCGTCAAGAAGGACGGCCGGCGGGTGCCGTGGGACCGGAACAAGATCCTCCGCGGGCTGGAGCGGGCCTGCTTCAAGCGGCCGGTGCCGGAGCTGGAGCTGATCCGCATCGCCGACGAGGTGGAGGACGAGGTGTTCCGCACCCACGACCGCGAGGTGCCGTCAGCCCGGGTTGGGCAACTGGTCACCGAACGGTTGCGGCGGGTCGACCAGGTGGCCTACGTGCGGTTCGCCAGCGTCTACCGGCAGTTCAAGACGCTGGAGGAGCTGGTGGACGAGGCCAAGGCCGTACTGGACGCCCAGCGGTACGAGGACCCCAGCCAGGGCTCGCTGTTCACCGAGAAGGCACCCCCGCCCGCCGCGGTGGCGAACGGGACCAAGCCACTGCCGCGCGGGCGGCCCAAGGGCCGCCGAGCGGTGGTCGCCGTGCCCGACGTGCTGGGGTGAAGCCCGGCCGGCCTGCTTCAGCAGGCAGGGGAACGTCGCGAACCGTTGGACTCACCCCTGCCCGCCGAAGCGGGCAGGCCGGGTTGGGCCCGGTTGTCGGCTTGAAGATCGAACTTTGACCCGCGCCGGTCCGTTCTACGCCTGAGGGGTTGCGCCATCCCGCACGCCGTCACACCGTCCGTTGGAGATGCCCTGATGCCGCCGATCACGCCCCGTTGGATGACCCGTCGCACGCCGGGACCGCTGTCGGCGGCGTCGCTGGCCGTCGCGGCCGGGCTGGCGGTCGGGCCGGGCTGCACCGAGGCGGCGCCCAAGGTGAAGTCGCCGTACACCGTCATGGCCGCCCGCGAGGTGCCGGCCTACATGAGGGACAGCGTCTACGAGGTGACCGACATGAGCGGCACCGAGCCATTCCCGGTCAGCGGGTACGGCCTGATCGCCAACCTCCGCGGCACCGGTGGCTGCCGGGCGCCGACGGCCGTCCGCGACTACATGGTCAAGGAGCTCGCCCGGCCGCACGGCAACAGCGGGTCGGGGTTCGAGTCGCCGGACAAGATCCTCGAGAGCAAGAATTTCAGCATCGTCCGCGTCGAGGGGTACCTCCCGCCCGGCGCCCGGGCCGGGTCGGACTGGTCGACCTGGTTCGACGTCCGCGTGGCCGCCCTGGCCGAGAGCGACGCGACCAGCCTGGCGCACGGCGACCTGTACGAGTGCGACCTGAAGATCGGCGGGGCCAACCCGCTCGACCCCGGCAACGGCATGGTGGCCGTGAAGGGGCAGGCGGCCGGGGCGGTGTTCGTGAACCCGACCTACGTGTCGGACACCGAGACCGACACGCCCGCCGCCCGCGCCAGCCGCCGCAGCGGGTACGTGCTGGCCGGGGCGCGCGTGATGGAGGACCGCCCGCTGGTGCTCCGGCTCCGCGCGCCGGAGAAGCGGATGGCCCGCGCGATCGAGCGGCGGATCATCGAGCGGTTCCAGGACGTGGTCGACGACGACCTCCAGCCCCACGGCAACACGGTCGCCAAGAAGGTCGCCAACGCCATGGACGAGGCGACCATCGAGGTGTTCGTCCCCCGCTGCTACGCCGACCACTGGGACCACTTCGCCGGCATCGTCCGCCACCTGTACGTGCAGGGGGGCGACCCAGCCTTCGCCGCCCTGCGCGCGCGGCAGCTGGCCAACGCGGCGATGAACGACCCCAGGGCCCCGCTGCTGGACATCAGCTACGCCTGGGAGGGGCTCGGCAGGCCGGCCCTGTTCGCGCTGCAGCCGTTGATGACCGACGCCCGGCCCGACGTGCGGTTCGCCGCCGTGCGCGCCGCGGCGTTCATCGGCGACACCGCCGCCGTGCCGGTCCTGGCGCAGATCGCGTCCACCGTGGGCGACCCGTTCCGCGTGAACGCCGTCCAGACGCTGGGCGAGCTGCCGAACACGCCGCGCATCAACGCGCTGTGCCGGCCGCTGCTGGACAGCGACGAGGCGACCGTCCGCGTGGCCGCCTACCAGCTGCTGTGCAAGGCGGGCGACCCGTCGATCTACACCCGCTGGGTGCGCGACGGCGACAAGGAGATCTTCGCGCTGGACGTGGTCCGCGGTGGCCACCGCGGGGCCGGCGGGCACGCGGGGAGGCCGCTCATCTACGCCACCCAGCAGGGCGTGCCGCGCGTCGCCGTCTTCGGCACCGACATGGCGATCGACCTGCCGATGATCTTCAGCACCCTGGAGGAGGGCCGGCTGATGATCGCCACCAGCCCCAACCGCGACGGGCTGACCGTCACCTACCGCAGCCCCTACCGCAAGGATCTGGTCGGCTTCAGCTGCGGCACCGACCTGCCCGAACTCGTCGCCCACCTCGGCGGCGACGGCAACACGACCGACTCAGCATCCAAGCTCCACCTGAGCTACGCCGACGTCGTCGCCGTCCTGCAGGCGCTGGCGGCCCACCAGAAGGTGTCCGGCTCGGCCGACGACGGCGCGACCCGGCTGGCGGCGTCGTTCGTGCTGGGCGACCCGTCGATGGCCGTCAAGCTGCCGGCGTTCGGCACGGAGAAGCTGCTCCGCCAGGCCAGCAACGGCCGGCCCGTGTCCGACGAGGCCGGCGACAAGAACGGCCCCGCGACCGACGACGGCCTGCTCCGCCCCCCGGCCCCCGCCCAGTCCGAGGCCGCCGCCGCGGCGCAGGCGCTGGCAACCCACAAGGACCACGCCCCGGCCGGGTTCTGAACGGCTGCTTCGAAAATGGTCGCCTACGCGGCGGCCGTCAGGGTCACTTTGTACCCCATCGCCTCCAGCCGAGACACCATCTTCGCCTTGTCCTGGTCCGCCGACGGGCGGGCCTCCAGGTGGGCGCCACCCAGGTCGCAGTAGCGGGTGCCCCGGCTGAGCATGTGGTAGATCGTGACCAGCTGGCTGTGGCCGACGGCCGTGATGGCCCGCTTGCCGCCGCGGCGCTTGCTCAGCCGGCGGAACAGGGCCCCGAAGTACCCGCCCTTCTTCCGCGCGCCGGCCCAGGCGGTCTGGTTCAGCGTCCGCTTGAGCCACTTGTCCCCGTCGTTGGTCCGCCCGCTCCGCCGCTTGCCGGCCGACTCGTTGTTGCCCGGGCACATGCCCGCCCAGCTGGCCAGGTGGGCGGCGGTGGGGAACCGGGACATGTCCGTGCCGACCTCGGCCACGAACACCTCGGCCGAGCGGACGTCGAACCCCGGCACCTCGTCGATCCGGGCGACCGCCTCACGCTCCAAAGGGGTCATCACCGCCTCGATCCGGGCGTCGAACCGGGCGACCTGCTGCTCCAGTTGCTCCAGCTGGGTCAGGGACTCGTCGAGCATGAACCGGTGGTGCGCGGTCACGCGGCCGCTCAACGCCTCGGCCAGCTGGGGGATCTTGACCCGCAGCTTGCCGCGGGCCAGCTCGGCCATCTGGGCCGGGGTCTGCTTCCCCTCGACCATCGCCCGGAGCATGTCCCGGCCGCTGGCGCCCAGCACGTCGGTCGCCACCGATGCCAGCTTCACGTTGGCGTCCTCCAGGACTTTCTGGAGTCGGTTGGCCACGCGGGTCTTGTCGTCCATCAGCTGCGCCCGCTGGCGGGTCAGGTCCCGCAGGTCGCGCTGCGGCCGGTCGGGGACGAAGCTGGGCGAGAGCAGGCCCGCCGCCAGCAGCTGCGCGATCCACTGGCAGTCCTTCACGTCGGTCTTGCGCCCGGGCACGTTCTTGATGTGCCGGGCGTTGACCAGCATGAGGGTGATCGGCTCGCCGTCGGCCGTCGCCCGCCCCTCGAGCAGGTTCCACACCGGCTTCCAGTAGACGCCGGTCGACTCCATGGCCACGGCCGTCACGCCCGACGCGGCCAGCCAATCGCCCAACTCCAACAGCGCCCGGGTCGTCGTCCCGAACGTCCGCACCTCGTTGGCCACCGTCCCGTTCGGCCCCGCGGCCGAGCGGACGCAGGCGACCACCGTCTCCTTGTGCACGTCGATCCCGCAGCAGCGGGCGTGGACCACCGTCAACGCGTCCATAGCGACCTCCCGTTTGTACCGGGTCGCCGCCGGCGGGAGCCACCTGAGGGGGTGAAACAATCTGCTTCACGCGGTCAAAGCCGCAATCTCGGGTTCGTGCAGGCGGCCGGGCCAAACTGTTCTTCGGGCTCGAAGACGCCAGTCGTCGACGGCCTCGCCCGGCCGGCGGCGACCGCCCTCAGCCTAACGCGCAGCTACGGCGCGCCGGGTGATATTTTCATCCGCTCGGGCGTGGCGTACGCGCCACATGACCAACTGTTCTGTAAATTCGACCGAAAACTGCGTTCCCGGGCCGAAAACGCGGGTTGGCCCGGGCGGCCCGCCGAGCGGCAGTCGCATGGGAGCAGCAGAACGGGCCGCGCCACATTTACATCCCCTCAGGGTGCGGCTACCGCCGCATGTCAACTCTGTTGCAGCCGCGGGGCGGAAGCCCGCGGACCGTCGGCAGACCCGACGGTTCTCGCCGCGCCGCGGTTCGTGGGCTTCCGCCACGCGCCTGCAACCCATCCCGTCTGGTCCGACCCCCACGTATTGCGGTAATCGACGCCCGCGCTACATTGTGTGGCGAGGCTAGACGCGGGCGGGACGCCCGTGAATCGTGATCGTGCCCCGTCACGGAGGACCGCCCACCATGCCCATCCCTGCCATGCGGCTCCGCAAGCTCGTCGTCCACGGCTTCAAGAGCTTCGCCGACCGCACCGAGTTCGTCTTCGACACCCCCGTCACCGGCATCGTCGGGCCCAACGGCTGCGGCAAGAGCAACGTCGTCGACGCCTTCAAGTGGGTGCTGGGCGAACAGTCGGCCAAGAGCCTGCGCGGCGACGCGATGATGGACGTGCTGTTCAACGGCGCCGCCACGCGGAAGCCGGCCGGGATGGCCGAGGTCATCCTGGTGTTCGAGAATCCGCCGGGGCTCGACAACGGCCCGCGACCCCTGGCGGTGGACGCCGACGAGGTGGCCGTGGGTCGCCGGCTCTACCGCGACGGGGCCAGCGAGTACCACCTGAACGGCAAGGCGAGCCGGCTGCGCGACGTCCGCGATTTGTTCATGGACACCGGCGTGGGCGTGGGCGCGTACAGCGTCATCGAGCAGGGGCGCGTGTCGGCACTGCTGGAGGCGAACCCGGCCGAGCGGCGGGTGATCTTCGAGGAGGCGGCGGGCGTCTCGAAGTTCAAGCTGCAGCGCAAGGAGGCCCGGCGGAAGTTGGACCGCGTCGACCAGAACCTGCTGCGCGTGAACGACGTGGTGGCCGAGGTCGAGAAGCAGCTGCGCGGCGTGAAGATCCAGGCCGGCAAGGCCCGCGTCTACCAGGAGCACGCCGCCCGGTTGGCAGAGATACGGTTGCAATCGGCGCTGCACGAGTACCACGTTCAGCATGATCGAACGCAGCAGCTGGCCAGGGCCGTGGACGGGGCGACGTTCCGCGTGGACGACCTGGCCGGCGACGCGACGCACAAGACGGCGGCGCTGACCGAGGCCCGCGAGAAGGCGGACGCCGTCGCGCAGCACAAGCAGCGGGCCGAGTACGAGCAGGTGCAGACCGGGGCGGCGCTGCAGTCGGCCCAGCAGAAGCAGCAGTACGCCGAGCGCCAGCTGCGGCAGATGGCCGAGCAGGTGCAGACGTTCGACCGGGATCGTGCCGCGCTGGAGGAGAAGCTGGCCGCGGCCGTGGCGGCGCTGGCGGCAGACACCGAGCGGCTCGCCACGCTGACGGCCGATCTCGCGAAGCACCGGGCGGACATCGAGCAGAAGCAGGGGGCGTTCAAGGACGGCCAGCTGCAGCTGAACACGCTGAACCGCGAGGTGGACCA
The DNA here is from genome assembly GCA_965198865.1 of Tepidisphaeraceae bacterium. Lineage (GTDB taxonomy): Bacteria > Planctomycetota > Phycisphaerae > Tepidisphaerales > Tepidisphaeraceae > CBDAQA01. The sequence continues at coordinate 22,652 of CBDAQA010000002.1, forward strand.
GCACAAGTCGGCCGTGCTGGACCTGATGCGGCGGCTGTCGCAGGTGGGCAACCGCCTGGGCAGCATTGAGGTCGAACGCCGCAACCTGGGCTCGCAGGAGCAGCGGCTGACCGACCGGCAGCGGGTCGTCGCCGGCGAGACCGAGGCCGCCACCGCGCGGGCGACGGATCTCAAAGCGAAGGTGGACGAGGCGCTGGCCGTCATCGCCGCCCGGCAGGCGGAACTCGAGGCGACCAAGCAGGACGCCGCCGCCCTCGGCAAGCGACTGGCCGGCGTGAGCCAGCAGTTGGGAACGGCGCGCGAGGCGCGGTCGGGACTCTTGTCGCGACAGAAGGTGCTGAGGGACCTGGAGGCCCGCCGCGAGGGCGTGAGCGAGGGCGTGAAGTCGGTCCTGCGGCAGCGCGAGCAGAAGTTCCCGTTCGTCCGCGGGCTGGTGGCCGACGTGCTGCGCGTGGACGTGGAGCACGCGAAGGTGATCGAGGCGGCCCTCGACGGCCGCGACCAGTGGCTGGTGACCGACGACCTGCCGGCCGCCGTCGCCGCGCGCGAGGCGTTCGCCAGGCTGGAGGGGCGCGTCAACGTGGTCACCCGGGCATCCGAGCCCAGCGGTTCCGCCGCGGGTCCCGCTGGCGCGCCGACCGTCATCGTTCGCGAGGAACCCGCGGCGGAGCCGCTGGGCTCTGTTGAGCGCGCGGGATGGGTGGCGCTCGCACGGTCGCCGCATCGCGTCCGCCTTGCCCGCGACCTGGTCCGTTGCGCATCGGCCGATGCCTTCGTTGCCGAGGTGCTGCTCGGCACGTCGGTCGTCGTGACCGACCTCACGGCCGCCGCCGATCTACATGCCGCCGCCCCATGCTTCCGCTACGTCACCAAGGCCGGCGAGGTGATCGAGGCCGACGGCACGCTCAAGGCCGGCCCGCCGTCGGCGGGGATGGGGCTTCTGTCGCGACGGTCGGAGCTGGACGCCCTCGCCCAACAGGTGGCCGACGCCGAGGCGAAGATCACCGCCCTCACCGAGGAGCTGACCCAAGGCAACGCCGCCGCCAAGCAGCTGGACGAGCGGCAGAACACCGTCCGCAACGCCGCCTACGCGGCCAACACCACCAAGGTCGAGCTGACCTCGCAGCTGGCCCGGGCGAACGACCAACTGTCGGCCCTGAACCGCGAGCGGCCGGTGCTGGAGCGAGAGCTGGCGCAGCTGGGCGAACAATCGACCCGCCTGTCGGCGGAGCAGGAGAAGCTGACGGCCCAGCGCGTCGAGATGGAGGCGCAGCAGGCCGATCGCCAACAGCAGGCTGAGGTTGCTGCCGAGCGGCACCGCGCGCTGGCGGACGAGCTGCGCGAGTCGGCCGAGACGCTGACGGCGGCGCGCGTCCAGCTGGGCCAGGTGCAGGAGAAGCAGCTGTCGGCCCAGCAGGCGGTGCAGCGGCAGACGCAGGCGCGGGCCGAGCTGGGTCAGCAGATCGACCGGCTCGCGCGGCAGTCCGAGGCGATCGTCGGCAAGCGGGCGGCGGTGGAGGAGGAGCTGTCGATGGCCCGCGCCGGCGAGGCCGCGTGCAAGCGGAAGCAGGCCGACCTGGCCCAGCAGCTGACGTCGCTCGCCGAGCAGGTGACGGCGGCCGTCGGGGCGGTGCGGTCGCTGTCGACCGTGGCGGAAGAGCTTCGCAAGAAGCACGCCGCCGCCGAGGCGGAACTGCACGGGCTGCAGGTCGACGCGGGGCAGACCAAGGTGCGGCTGGAGGCGCTGGTCGTCCGAACGCAGGACGAGATGCAGCTGGACCTGCCCGCCGCGTACGCTGGCGTCGAGGGGGGGTACGTCGACCCCGAGGACGTCGACTGGGCCGCCATCGCGACCGAGTCGAAGGAGCTGCGCGACAAGATCGGCCGGCTGGGCAGCGTGAACGTCGACGCGATCGCCGAGCAGCAGGAGCTGACCGACCGCAGCGGGCTGCTGTCGGCACAGGTCGCCGACCTGGCGGCGGCGAAGCAGCAGCTGGAGGAGCTGATCGACACGATCAACGCCGAGAGCAGCGCCCGGTTCGAGGCGACGTTCAACGCGGTCCGCGAGCACTTCCAGGGCATGTTCCGCAAGCTCTTCGGCGGCGGGAAGGCCGACGTCTACCTCGAGACCGAGCTGGCCGACGCCCCCGCCGTCGGATCGGAGCCGAAGAAAGTCGACCTGCTCGACGCCGGCATCGAGATCGTCGCCCGCCCCCCCGGCAAGCAGCCGGCCACCATCAGCCAGCTGAGCGGCGGCGAGAAGACGATGACCTGCATCGCGCTGCTGATGAGCATCTTCAAGACCAAGCCCAGCCCGTTCTGCATCCTGGACGAGGTGGACGCGGCCCTGGACGAGGCGAACAACCAGCGGTTCAACCTGATCGTGCAGGAGTTCCTCGACCGCAGCCAGTTCATCGTGATCACCCACAGCAAGCGCACCATGCAGATCGCCGACGTGCTGTACGGCGTCACCATGCAGGAGCAGGGCGTCAGCAAGCGGGTGTCGGTCAAGTTCGACCAGGTGGGGAACGACGGGCGGATTGAAGACCACGCGGCGGCGTGAGTTGGTACATTCTGCGGCGTGCCTGACACCGGTTCCGAAGCCATCGAGCGGTTCGCAGCGTTCGTCGCTGCTGCCAAGGTGATTCGTCCACCTGCACCACTATCAGTTGATCAATCACCGGTTGGGGCGTTCCGGCTGTTCGTCAGCCGTGCGATGCCTCTGGCGGTGGCGGACATCCGGGCGAGGCTTCCAACGTTGGCCGAGCGTGCCAAGTCGGCCGCTCGATGGTTGGTTCGTGATGACCTGTTCGCCATTGGTGGTTATCGGTATGCCGAGAACGCGTACACGGAACTCATGGCGTGGGCGCTCCATCCGAACACGCACCCTGCGTCGGCCCGAGCCCGGCAAGCAGCGTGGCTTGAGTCGCTTGGATTAAGTGACTTGATGGGCGGGTGCGACGCTGCGGAACCCGAGACGCAGGTGCGTACGAACGACGGTGTGCCGGACTTGGTGATGCGGTTCGGGCCGCACGTTCTCTGCGTGGAAGCGAAGACCGCGTCGGCCGAACACCCCGCCCCGGCGTCGGGCAAGGCACAGACAGTAGCCTATCCTGACGCCATACGCGACACGCTCCGATTGTCGCCGGAGGCGCGGGTGCCCGTGGTCTTCATTACGCTCGACGGTCGTCCAGCGGCCAACGTCGAGGCGGTGAGCGCCACTTACGCGCAGTTCGCATTGGCCGTCGTCGGAGGTCTCGAGCCGTTCGATGTGCCGCGGCCGATATGGGCAACGTACGCGGTTCTATTCACCCACCTGCTTGGGTTGAGTGCGGCACCCGGGACGGACGATCTGCCTGCGCTCGTCAACCAGGTGATTGACTGGTCGGGCCAGAGCGGGTGGGACGACGCCGGACAGATCTACAAACGACAGGCCCAATTGGTCAGTGCCATCGCCATGCTGATACCGGAGAGAGTCACATGAACGACACGTTCGCCGGCTTCACCGAGGCCGCCCGCCTGTATGCAGAGAACTACAACGTAGTCCGACAGGTCGAGCGGATGTTTGAGGAGAATCTCATCGCGTTCGCGGATGCGGTCCAGGCGAAGATGCAAACGCGAATGGGGCGCGACCGAATCCAGCTGGAACGGACCAAGGAATCCTGCTCTTGGTGGATTGAGTCGGCTGACGACGCCAGCGGTGACGACGATGAGGCACCGTTCGTCTGGTATTACCACAAGAGTCTTGAAATAGTGTCGCCGGGCACCGTGAACGTCGTGGCCTCGTTCGGCGGCGACAGCGAAGCCGAACGGCAGGCGTACGCAGCCGTCGGCAAGAGTTTGGTTCTGCCGCCGAACTGTAAGCAGTACATGAATCGCCTTTTTTCCGGTGGCCTCTTCGGCGTGAGCATCACGCTGGCCGACGGTGACCCAGTCGACGCGATGGCCGGTCCGGTTCTTGCCGTTTTACAGGCGTTACACCAGGTTGAGCGGACCCGACGGGCGAAACGCTGATGTCGGTTCGTCGGGGGCAATAGCCGCCTCTTCGACCGTCATTCATCAGGGACCGATAGCCGGCTCGACCAGAAGTACGCGGCGCGAGGCGTAGCCGTGAAGCCCTTCTTCGCTGTCGATCCCAGGCCGGCGCGGTAAACTACGAATATGGAACCGCGATCATCGGCCCTCACCCGCCTGCTTCGGTTCGGCGACGGCAAGCTGCCGGCGGACTTCGCCCGGGAGTTGCTCGCGCTCGATTTCGAGCCGGCCGATCACGCGCGGTACGAGGCCCTTTCGGAGAAGGCGCAGCTGGGCGAGCTGACGGCCATCGAGCAGGCCGAGCTGAGCGACCTGCTGATGGCGAACGACGTGTTGATGATCCTACAGGCCAGGGCGCGAAAATCCCTGGGGGCGCAGTCGGCCGCGTAGCGCATGGCCGTGCCGCTGGCAAACCTCGTCCGCGTTCGGGCTCGGGGCCGGTGCGAGTACTGTCACCTACCCGAGTCGGTGACCCGCCTGCGGCACATGATCGACCACGTCATTGCCCGCAAGCATCACGGGCCGACGATCCCCGAAAACCTGGCGCTGGCGTGCGGCAGTTGCAATGGGGCGAAGGGACCGAATATCGCCGGCCTGGATCCTGCGGACAACGCTCTCACGCGGCTGTTCAACCCGCGTACGGACCTCTGGTCCGACCACTTCATATGCGGCGGATCCGGCGTCATTGAAGGCATGACCGCCGTCGGCCGGGCTACCGCTGACGTCCTCGCCTTCAACCTGCCGACCCGCGTAGCGGCCCGTGCCGAACTGCGAGGGCTCGGGCACTCGTTCGACTGACCGCTCCCCGACATCGTCCCCAATCTCGTCGCCGCGGTTCAGCCCGCCGCCCGTCGTGAGTTACCGGGATTTCCTTTGCCCTGCCCACGCCGGAGGTTTACCGTGCCTCCTTGGGATCCGACGATTAGCACGGAGGCATCGCGATGAACTTGCAATCCTTCCTCGACGAGAACGGCTATCGCTACCACCCCACCCGCCACGCCGCGGCGTACACGGCCCAGGAGCTGGCGACCGTCGAGCACGTGTCGGGCCGCCGCGTGATCAAGCCCGTCGTCGTGCGGGCCGACGGGCAGTGGGTCATGTGCGCGCTGCCGGCCTGTTACAAGGTCGACCTGGCCGAGCTGGCCCGCCAGTTGCCGGCGACGGATGTACACCTGGCGGCTGAGCACGACGTGGCCGAGCGGTGCTACGATTGCGAGCCCGGCGCGGTGCCGCCGATCGGGCGGCTGTTCGGCATGGTCACGCTGATGGACGAGTCGCTGGTACACGACGACAGCGTGCTGTTCCAGGCCGGCACACACGAGGACGCCGTGCTGATGACGCTGGCCGAGTACCGCCGGGCGGCGCAGCCGGAAATGGCCCACTTCGGCCGGCCGGGGTGAGGGACGACAGTGCAGAGGGATGAGTGCAGAGTGAAGACCGACGCTCGTGCTCTGTCTCGAAGCTCCGATTGCGGACGGTAAAGACGCGGTTCCATTCTCCTCTGTCGCCCGAACTGAGGATCGAGACAGAGCCCGACGCTCGCCGTTTCGGCGTTCATTCTGCGTTTCGCACTCATCGCTTTGCACGCGCGTTTCCGGTGGCGCTCAGTTTCGCGGTATGATCCCCCCATGCGCATCGACCAGGTGATCGGGCTCGGCCGGCCGGCCGTGTCGTTTGAGTTCTTCCCGCCCAAGACGGACGCGGGGTTCGCCGCGCTGTTCCAGACGATCGACGAGCTGAAGCCGCTCGACCCCAGCTACGTGTCGGTCACCTACGGGGCCGGCGGGAGCACGCGGAGCAAGACGCTGGAGCTGACCGAGCGGATCCAGCGGGAGCTGTCGATCCGCTCGATGGCCCACCTGACCTGCGTGGGGCACACGCGCGACGAGCTGGGCGGGATCCTGGACGACCTGTGGAACGCCGGCGTGCGGAACGTGCTGGCGCTGCGCGGCGACCCGCCGGCGGGGCAGGCGCAGTTCACCGCCACCGAGGGGGGCTTCGGCAACGCCGACGCGCTGGTGTCGTTCGTCGCCGGCCGCCACGACTTCTGCATCGGCGTCGCCGGGTACCCCGAGGGTCACCCGCAGTGCCTGAACCTGACCCGCGACCTGGAGCACCTCAAGCGGAAGGTCGACAACGGCGGCGACTTCGTGGTGACGCAGTTGTTCTTCGACAACGACGCGTTCTACCGGTTCAGGGACGCCGCCCGGGCGATGGGCATCAAGGTGCCGATCGTGGCGGGGATCATGCCGATCCTGAACGTGGCCCAGATCAAGCGGTTCGTCGGCATGTGCGGGGCGAAGATCCCGCAGCCGCTGCTGCTGCGGCTTGAGGGCGTCGAGGCCGACGCCGAGGCCGTGCATGCGGCGGGCGTCGACTACGCGACGCAGCAGTGCCGCGACCTGCTGGCGAACGGGGTGGACGGGCTGCACTTCTACACGTTGAACAAGAGCAAGGCGACGGTCCAGATAGTTCAACGGTTGGACGTGCCGCACGCGTCGTCAGGCGGCTGCTGAACGTCTGTCCGGAGGGTGGCGGCCGGAATCGCGTCCCGATTTGCGTGCTGCAAGAGCCGCGCACGGAGGTGCTCCGCAGTGAGCCATCTTTCGGCGCGAATCCGCTCACTGCGGGGTACCTCCGTGCGCGGCTCTTTGGGAAGTGGTTACGGACGCGCCCCTGAGTGTTCAAGTCAGGTTCTACCGTGACCGCACTCGGGGCATCCATCGGGTGTGCCGCGAAGGTCGTAGCCGCACGTGGGGCAGCGTCCTTGCCCCTTGGGTCGCGACTTGAGTGATCGACGCCAGCGCACTAACCGGTACGCGGGCCACACGGCCGCTACGCCGGCAAACGGCCACAGGCTCAACTCCCAGCCACCGCCGCTCAGCAGGCCAGGATGCTGCAAATCCCCCGATACGAAGTGGGCGAGTGACCGTTCGACCCAGCCGGTGTCCGAGGGTGGCAGTCGAAACGAGCCGTTCCATGTCGCCTGCCACTTTGAGCCCGAAGCGTATGCGAGCGGTCGGTCCGACGCAACGATCGGCACCGTGCTGCCGCCGACGGTCTGCTTGCCCACCTGTTTCATGGTGAACCGCCCCAGCCGGTAGACCTGCACGGACCCCTGCGACAATGTCAGTCCACGCCGCTCCCAGCCGAGGTGTTCAATTGCGGGGTGAGCGGCGTAGCTCACCGCCCATAATGATACTGCGAGCAGGCATGCGACGGCCGGCACCGCGGTGGCCACGTGCAAATCTCTCATCGCCATGCTGGCCACTGTATCCGGTGGTGACCGCACGAGGAGTGTTTCACGCCGGCACGGCCAACGGCGGTATGGGGGCCGGGCTGTCACTGTTTCCGCCACGGAGGAACAGCCGCACGCGGTCCAGGTACAGGTAGATCACCGGCGTCGTGTACAGCGTCAGCATCTGGCTGAAGATCAGACCGCCGACGATGGCGATGCCGAGCGGCTTGCGAAGTTCACTGCCAGTTCCAGTTCCCAAAGCGAGCGGCAGCCCACCGAGCAGCGCCGCCATCGTCGTCATGGTGATGGGGCGGAACCGCAGGACGCACGCCTGGAAGATCGCCTCGTCGGCCGACAGGCCGCCGCGCTCGGCCTCCAGGGCGAAGTCGATCATCATGATCGCGTTCTTCTTCACGATGCCGATCAGCAGGATGATGCCGATCACGGCGATCACGGTCAGGTCGTTGCCGGTCAGTAGCAGGGCGAGCAGGGCGCCCACGCCGGCCGAGGGGATGGTGCTCAGGATCGTGATGGGGTGGACCAGACTCTCGTAGAGGACGCCGAGGATGATGTAGACCGACACCAGCGCCAGGGCGATGAGGATCAGCTCGTTGCCGAGCGCGTCCTGGAACGCCTGTGCGGTGCCGGCGAAGGTGCCGTGGATGGTGGCCGGCAGGCCGATCTCGCGGCCGGCGTCCTCGATGTCGGCGACGGCGGCGCCGAGGCTGGTGCGGGGCGTCAGGTTGAAGCTGAGCGTCGCGCTGGGGAACTGGCCCGAGTGGTTGACCGAGAGCGCGGTGGTGTCGGCCTTGTACGTGGTGAACGCCGACAGCGGCACCTGCAGGCCGGCGGCGGTGGGCACGTAGATGTGGCGGAGCCCCTCGGTGGGGTTCTGCCAGAACTCGGGCTGGACCTCCATCACGACGTGGTACTGGTTCAGCTGGGTGTACATGACCGACACCTGCTCCTGGCCGAACGCGTCGTAGAGCACCTGGTCGATCAGCGTCGGCGTGATGCCGAGCCGGCCGGCCGTGTCGCGGTCGATCGTCAGGTCGCCCTGCAGGCCGCCGTTCTGCTGGTCGGTGTCGGCGTCGACGATCCCCTGGCCGGTCATCGTCCGCATCTTGGCCAGCATCTTCGGTGCCCAGGTGGTCAGGTCGGCGAAGTTGTCCGCGGCCAGGCTGTACTGGTACTGGCTGGACGACTGCCGGCCGCCGATGCGGATGTCCTGCACCGGCTGGAAGATGACCGACGCCCCGGCGATCCGGCCCGTCTTCCCGCGCAGCCGGCCCATCACCTGGCCGACGGTGTCGGCCCGCTTGGGCTCGAGCGTGGCGAACATCTGCGCCTGGTTGAACGCCCCGCGCCCGCCGCTGAACGCCAGCACGTTCGCCACCGCGGGGTCCTCGGCGACGGCGCTGGCGGCGCGGGCCAGCGTCTTGCTCATCGACTGGAAGCTGGTGTGCTGGTCGGTCTTGACGAACCCGCTCATCCGGCCGGTGTCCTGCTCGGGGAAGAACCCCTTGGGCACCACCGTGTACAGGTAGACGGTCAGCAGCACCGTGCCGATCGTGACGCCCAGCATCAGCGGCTGGTGCCGCAGCACCCAGCGCAGGCTGTGCCCGTAGCCGGCCAGGATCCAGTCGAACACCGCCTCGCTGAGGCGGAACAGCCGGCCGGGCCTCTTGTCGCGGGACGACTTGAGCAGTGCGGCGCACATCATCGGCGTGGTGGTGAGCGACACCAGCATCGACACGCCGATCGCCACCGACAGCGTGACCGCGAACTCGCGGAACAGCCGGCCGATGTACCCGCCCATCAGCAGGATCGGGATGAACACCGCCACCAGCGACACGCTGATCGACAGCACGGTGAACCCGATCTCGGACGCGCCCCGCAGCGCCGCCGCGGTCGGGTCCATCCCGTCCTCCAGGTGGCGGCTGATGTTCTCGACCACCACGATCGCGTCGTCGACCACGAACCCGGTGGCGATCGTCAGCGCCATCAGCGACAGGTTGTCCAGGCTGTAGTTCAGCACGTACATGACCGCGAACGTGCCGATCAGCGACACCGGCACCGCCACCGACGGGATCAGCGTGGCCCGCCAGTCGCGCAGGAACACGAACACGACGCAGATCACCAGCCCGATCGAGATCAGCAGCGTCTTCTGCACGTCCTTCACGCTGGCGCGGATCGTCGTCGTGCGGTCCATGCCCACGCCCACGTGCATGGCGGCGGGGATGCTGGCCTGCAGCTGCGGCAGCAGCGCGTTGATCCGGTCGACCGTGGCGATGATGTTCGCCCCCGGCTGGCGCGAGATGACCAGCAGCACGGCCGGGTCTGGCCGGACCTTGGTCTGCCCGTCCCTGTCGACGTACTTCGTGGCGAAGATGCCGGCCTGGCGGATGTCCTCGACGCTGTCGGTCACGTCGGCCACGTCGCCGACGCGCACGGGCGAGCCGTTGCGGTAGGCGACCACCAGCGGGCGGTACTGGTCGGCCTTGAACAGCTGGTCGGTGGTGTCGAGCGAGAGGGTCGGCCGGCCGTCGCCGTCGTGGCCGCTGATCTGCCCCTTGGGCCGGTTCGCGTTGGCCGCCGACAGCGTCGCCTTCACGTCCTGCAGCCCCAGCCCGGCGTTGTTCAGCCGGGTCGGGTTCACCTCCACGCGCACGCCCGGCAGGGCCGACCCGCCCACGTTCACCTGCCCCACGCCGTCCACCTGCGCCAGCTTCTGGGCCAGGATGCTGCTGGCCGCATCGTACATGTGGGGCTTGTCGTACACGTCCGACGTCATGGTCAGGATCATGATCGGCGCGTCGGCCGGGTTGATCTTCTTGTAGGTCGGCTTGCTGGGCAGGTTGGCCGGCAGGTAGCCGGCGGCGGCGTTGATGGCGGCCTGCACGTCGCGGGCGGCGGCGTCGATGTCGCGGTCCAGGTCGAACACCAGGTTCACGTTGGCCGAGCCCAGCGTGGAGCTGCTGGTCATCTCCGTGATGCCCGCGATCCGCCCGAACTGCCGCTCCAGCGGCGTCACCACCGACGACGCCATCGTCTCCGGGCTCGCCCCCGGCAGGCCCGCCGACACGCTCACCGCCGGGAAGTCGACCTGCGGCAGCGGCGACACCGGCAGGTAGAAGTACGCCAGCCCCCCGGCCAGCGCGACGGCGATCGTCAGCAGCGTGGTCGCGACCGGACGGCGGATGAAGGGGGAGGAAAGACTCATGGAGGAAAGTTCGAAGGCGGAACGATCGAATGCCGAAACGCTGACGGATCAACCCGGATGGAACCGGTGGCCGCCGTCGTCCGGCGGTGGGGACGGCGGCGTGGGCGCTGGTGGCGTCGGCGTCGGTGCCGCGGGCGCCGGCGCGCTCGGCGGCGGCGTGGGCTGCTGCTGCTGCTGTTGCTGCGCCTGCTGTTGCGCGATCGTCTGCTGTTGCTGCTGGATCTGGTCCTGCTGCTGCTGGAGGAGCTGCCGCTGGCGGTCGGACTCGTCCTGCGCCTGCTGCTGTTGGTCGGCGAGCTGTCGCTGCTGGTCGGCCAGGCGCTGCGTGGCCTGGTCGATCGCCGCCTGCCGCTGGTTCGCCGCCGCCTGCGCCGCCGCGGCCCGCGCCTGGGCCACGGCCTGCACGCGGGCCCGGTACTGGTCGTTGAACAGCCCCTGCAGGTAGATCGCGACGGCCGTCGTCACGCGGGGCGAGAACCGCAGCTGCGGGGCGTTCATCGCAACGGGGTCGGCCAGGTCCTTCTTGAACGCGCGGAGCTGTGGGGCCGCCTCGAGGATGCCCACCGCCGCGTCGCGGGCGAACGCGGCCAGCGGCGGGGAGACCGCGTCGAGCCGCCTCAGCGCGTCCCCGGCGTCCACCTCGGTCCGCGCCCGCCGCAGGTTCAGCGTGCGCACCTTGTCGGCGATGGCCGGCGGGTACGGCGGCACGACGGCGGCGCGGGCGGCGTCGAGCGCTGCCGTCGCGGTGCGCAGCTTGGCATCGGCTGCCGACCACTCGGGCGACGCGTCCAGCGCCTGCCGCTCGATCGACGCCAGCTTCGCCTTGTCGGCCAGCACGGCCCGGGCACGCTTGGTGATCGAGCGCTCGTCGACCGTTGGGGCGGCACGGGCGGCGTCGACGGCACCCTGGTCAGTGGCGAGGGCTGCGGTGGCCGCCTTGTGTTCCGGCGAGGCGACCGCGGCCGCCACGGCGCGCCGTCGCACTGTCTCGGCCTCGTCCGTCGCCGCCGCAAACGACTGTTTGGCGGCGACCACCCGCGGGTCGTCATCGGGTGTCATTGCCGCGGCGGCCGGCGTCAGGACGGGGATCGTCGTCGGGTCCGCGCCGGTCAAGTCGCCGATCTGCAGCGCGAGGTCGGCCGACTGCTGCTGCAGCAGGTTGGCCTGGTTCAGCAGGATCGATGCCTGCCGCGCCTGCGCCGGGGGCAGCGGCACGTTCGGCACCTGACCACGGGCTGCTGGGGTGAAGGCGGCGCTCACGGCCAGCGCCAGGGCGATCGGGCGTGCCCTGCTGCGTTGCGATTGTTGCATCCACATGGGAATCTCCTATCACCCGATAGACAATCGAACGGCGAGCGAGTTAGTCGGGCGGGGTAGATCCCACCCCCCACGTTGACGTTCACGCTGGCGCGGCGACCTCTAGCGTTTCCACTTGCGTCGACGGTCGCGGAATCCTCTCGCCCCGCTCTCTCATGTCGGCCAGGTGGAGGGCGATCGCCTCGGCCATCAAACGCACGACGCGCGGCCGTGACTTCGCGACCGCAACGCACCCAGGCAGGTCCGGGACGTAGGCCCCGAAGCTGGATCCTTCCTTCTCGATAACGGTCGCGTGCCTCATCGGTTCCTCATCACGTTGGTGGCATGCACGCGCCGTTTAGCGGCCGTCCCGAAGGGACGTTTATCGCGAACCGAAGAGCGTCCCATACGGCCGCCGCTAAACGGGCGGTCACGCCGGCACCGGGGCCACGCCCGGCGTCGACTCGTGGCTCGCGCCGTGCACGACCGCCCCGAACCGCTTGCCGATCCGGTCGAAGAACAGGTAGATCACCGGCGTCGTGTACAGCGTCAGCACCTGGCTGAAGATCAGCCCGCCGATCATCGAGATGCCCAGGGGGCGGCGCAGCTCGCTGCCGGTGCCGGTGCCCAGCGCCAGCGGCACTCCGCCCAGCAGGGCGGCGAAGGTCGTCATCAGGATCGGCCGCAGCCGCAGCAGGCAGGCCTTGTAGATCGCGTCGTGCGGGCTCATCCCCTCGTGGCGCTCGGCGTCGAGCGCGAAGTCGATCATCATGATCGCGTTCTTCTTCACGATGCCCAGCAGCAGGATGATGCCGATCAGCGCGATCACGCTGAAGTCGTTCCCCGTCGCCATCAGCGCCAGGAACGCCCCCACGGCGGCCGACGGCAACGTGCTCAGGATCGTGATCGGGTGGATGTAGCTCTCGTACAGCACGCCCAGCACGATGTAGACCGTGACCACGGCCGCCAGGATCAGCAGCGACTCGCCGGCCAGCGACGCCGTGAACGCCTGGGCCGTCCCCTGGAACCCCGCCTGGATGCTGGCCGGTGGGGCGACGTCGGCGTACGCCTTGTTCACGGCCAGCACCGCGTCGCCCAGGCTCGCCTGGGGCGCGAGGTTGAACGAGATCGTGACGACCGGGAACTGCCCCTGGTGGTTGACCGCCAGCGGCTCCGACGCCGACTCGTAGTGCGTGAACGCCGCCAGCGGCACCATGCCCGTGCCCGTCGTGGCACCGGTGCCGGTCCCGCCCGTCGCGCCGCCGGTCGCGCCGGTCCCCCTGACGTAGATGTCGTTCAGCTTCCGCGGCTGGTTGGCGAAGGTCGGGCTCACCTCCATCACGACGTGGTACTGGTTCAGCTGCGTGTAGAGCGTGCTGATCTGCCGCTGCCCGAACGCGTCGTACAGCGTGTTGTCGATCTGCGACGGCGTGATCCCCAGCCGGCCGGCCGTGTCGCGGTCGATCACCAGCGTCACCTTCCGCCCCCCGTTCTGCAGGTCGCTGGCCACGTCGCGCAGCTGCGGGATCGCCCGCAGCCGCTCCACCACCTTCGGCACCCACTCGGCCAGCTCGGTCCCGTCCGTGTCCTCCATCGTGTACTGGTACTGCGTCCGGCTCACCCGGTCCTCGACCGACAGGTCCTGCACCGGCTGCATGTACAGCGTGATCCCCTCCACGGCCGTCAGCTTCTCCTGCAGCCGGCGGATCACGTCCGACGCCGTCACGCCCCGGCGCTGCTCCACGGGCACCAGGTTGATCTGGATGCGCCCGCTGTTCAGCGTCGTGTTGGTCCCGTCGATGCCGATGAAGCTGCTCAGGCTCGCCACGGCCGGGTCGGCGCCGATCACCTTGGCCAGCGCCTGCTGGCGCTGGCTCATCGCGTCGAAGCTGACGTCCTGCGGCGCCTCGCTGATGCCCAGCAGCACGCCGGTGTCCTGCACGGGGAAGAACCCCTTGGGGATCGCGTCGTACAGGTACACCGTCAGCCCCAGCGTCGCCGCGGCGACCAGCAGCGTCAGCGGCTGGTGCCGCAGCACCACGTCCAGCGTGCTGGCGTAACCGTTGATGATCGCTTGGAACACGCGCTCGCTGGCGTGGTACAGCCGGCCCTGCTCGCCCTGGGGCTTGTGCCTGAGCAGCTTGGCGCACATCATCGGCGTCAGCGTCAGCGACACGATGGCCGACACGAGGATCGTCACGCTCAGCGTCACCGCGAACTCGCGGAACAGCCGGCCGACGATGTCCCCCATGAACAGCAGCGGGATCAGCACCGCGATCAGCGAGATGCTCAGGCTGACGATCGTGAACCCGATCTGGGCCGACCCTCTCAGCGCCGCCTCGAGCGCCCCCTCGCCCTGCTCGATGTAGCGGATGATGTTCTCGATCATCACGATCGCGTCGTCCACCACGAACCCCGTGCTGATGGTCAGCGCCATCAGCGTCAGGTTGTTCAGGCTGTACCCCAGCATGTACATGACCGCGAACGTGCCCACGATCGACAGCGGCACCGCCACGGCCGGGATGATCGTGGCCGCCACGTTCCGCAGGAACACGAAGATGACCGCCACCACCAGCGCCACGGTCAGGCACAGCTCGAACTCCACGTCGGCCACGCTGGCGCGGATCGTGGTGGTCCGGTCGGTCAGCGGCGTGATGGTCACGCCGCCGGGCAGGCTCGCCTTCAGCCGCGGCAGCAGCTCGTTCACCGAGTCGACCACCGCGATGATGTTCGCCCCCGGCTGCCGCTGGATGTTGAGGATGACGGCCGGCGTCTCGTTCATCCACGCCGCCTGCCGCACGTTCTCCGCCCCGTCGGTCACGGTCGCCACGTCGCTGAGCCGGATCGGCGACCCGTCCCTGTAGGCGATGATCAGCGGTCGGTACCCCGCGCTGGTCAGCAACTGGTCGTTCGTCGCCAGCGTGTACGACTGGTGCGGGCCATCCGTCGTGCCCTTGGCCCCGTTCACGTTCTGCGCCACGACGGCGTTGCGCACGTCCTCCAGGTTCAGCCCCCGCGCCGACACCGCCGTCGGGTTCACCTGGATCCGCACCGCCGGCCGCTGCCCACCGCTGATGCTCACCAACCCCACGCCCGGCAGCTGCGAGATCTTCTGGGCCAGCCGCGTGTCGGCCAGGTCCTCCACCTGCGTCAGCGGCAGGCGGTCGCTCGTCAGCGCCAGCGTCAGGATCGGCGTGTCGGCGGGGTTGGTCTTGGCGTAGATCGGCGGGTTGGGCAGGTCGGTCGGCAGGTACGTCGTCGCCGCGTTGATCGCCGCCTGCACCTCCTGCTCGGCCACGTCGATGTTCAGCGACAGGTTGAACTCCAGCGTGATCAGCGAGCTCCCCTGGCTGCTGGTGCTGGTCATCTGGCTCAGCCCCGGCACCTGCCCGAACTGCCGCTCCAGCGGCGCCGTCACGCTGCTGGCCATTACGTCCGGCCCGGCCCCCGGGTAGAACGTCTGCACCTGGATGATCGGGTAGTCCACCTGCGGCAGGGCCGACACGGCCAGCTCGCGGAACGCGACCACGCCGACCAGCAGGATCGCCACCATCAGCAGCGACGTGGCGACCGGACGGAGGATGAAGATGCGGGAGGGGGACATGCGGATCCGCTGTGAGGACCGTTTAGCGGTCGCCCCGAAGGGGCACTCTTCGACGTTCGGCCGCGTGCCCCTTCGGGGCGACCGCTAAACGGGACGTTGGTTACTGCGGCTTGTGCTTGTGCGCGTGCATGCCCGCCGTGAACGGCCGCGTCGTCGCGCCGCCGGTCGCCTCGGGCCGGTCCATCGCCGGCCCGCCGACGCCCGTCGCGTCCATCGGCGTCGGGCCGGTCGTCGGCCGGGTCGCCCCGCGCCGGCCGGTGGTCTCGTTCTCGGTGCGCGGCAGCACCTTCATGCCGTCGATCAGCTTGTCCACGCCGGTGGTCACCACCACGTCGCCCGGCTCCAGCCCGTCGGTCACCACCGTGGTGTCGGCCTCGTCCGGGCCCACGGCCGACAACGCCTTGCCCAGCGTCACCGTCCGCATCTTCACGGTCTTCTCCTTCGGGTCGTCCCCCTCGGCCAGGTAGACGAACGTGTCGCCCGCCGCGTTGTGCTGCACGGCCAGCGACGGGATCAGCACCGCGTCCCTTATCGTGTCCACCAGCAGCCGGGCGTTCACCGCCTGCTGCGGGAACAGGGCGCCGTCGGCGTTGTCGAACTGGGCCTTGGCCTTGATGGTCAGCGTGGTCGGGTCGATCGCGCTGTCCAGCGCCAGCAGCGTCCCCCGCGCCAGCCGGTGCGTCAGCGTCCGGTCGTACGCGTCCACCCGCACCGGCTGCCCGCTCTGCCGCCGCTTCTGCAGCTGCTCCAGCTCGTCCTCGGCCAGCGTGAACACCACCGTGATCGGCTGCTCCTGCGTGATCACGACCAGGCTCGTGGTGCCGGCCGCGTGGACGATGTTCCCCACGTCCACCAGCCGCAGCCCGATCGTCCCGTCGATCGGCGAGGTCACGTGGCAGTAGTCCAGGTTCACCTGGGCCGCGTCGATGTTCGCCTGGTCCACCGCGATCGCTCCGGCCGCGGTGTCCCGGGCGGCGGTGTCCGTCTGGAACTGTTGCTCGGCGATCGCCTTGGTCTTCAGCGCCTCGGTGTCGGACTTCACGTTCCAGTCGGCGATCGCCTCCGCCGCCCTGTCCTTCTTCAGCTGCCCCTTGGCCTGGTCGAGCACCGCCTGGTAGGGCGCGGGGTCGATCTGCAGCAGGAAGTCGCCCGCTTTGACGTGCTGCCCCTCGGTGTAGTGGATCTCGGTGATCGCCCCGTCGACCCGCGTGAGCAGGTCGACCGTCTTCAGCGGCGTCACCACGCCCAGCCCGTACAGGTACACGGGCAGGTCCCCCTTGCGAGCCGTCGCCACCACGACCGGCAGGTCGCGCGTCGCCCCACCCCGGCGTCCGCCCCCGGCCGCCGCGCTCGCCCGCACGGCGTGGATCCGCCACACCAGTCCCAACCCCAGGCCGACCGCCACCACGACGATCAGCAGCCACGCCCACCACGGCGTCCGCCCGTGAGCGTGCGGGTCGGCATGCAGGTCATGCGCCGGTGGCGGCTGCACCGCGGCCGGCTGCGCGCGGGTGGGGATCGGATCGGCAGAGCGGCGGATTTCCGGGGGGGCGGTCTTCATAGGTGGCTCGCGCGGACGACGTGCTGCGGGAGCCCCGAACTATATTCCGAACCGCGCCGTTGGCACCACGGCAGTTCGGCGGATGCGCCGCATACGCCGATCGGCGTACGCGCACGGCTGCACCCGAGGAGCCGCGCGCCCGTATGCGATCGCCCTGTCAGCCGTCCAAGCGCAGGATGCCCCGCTCCACCGCTAGGGTCACCGCGTGTGCCCGGTCGCTGGCGCGAAGCTTCGCCAGGATGCTCTGCACCTGCGTCTTCACGGTTCCGCCAGCCGTCCCCAGGCGCAGGGCGATCTCCTTGTTCGACAGGCCGCGCGCCGCCAGCTGCAGCACCTCCACCTCGCGCGGCGTCAGCGCCGCCGCCGGTAGCGGCGAGTGGGCGCTGAGCCGTTCCGCCACCGCCGCCGGCACCAGTTGCCTTCCCGCGTTCACCAGGCGGACCGCCCCGACCACGTCGCTGTGGACCATCTCCTTCAGCAGGTACCCGCTCACGCCGGCCGAGAGCGCCCGGTAAATTTCCTGATCCCCGTCGTAGCTGGTGAGTGCGATCACCTTGGCCGTGGGATCGACCGCCCGGATGGCGACCGTCGCCGCCACGCCGTCCACGCCGGGCATGCGCAGGTCCATCAGCGTCACGTCGGGCCGGTGCTTCTGGAACAGCTCCACCGCCTCGGCACCCCCGCCCGCCTCGGCCACCAGGTCCAGGTCGGGCTCGGCCGCGAGGATGGCGGCGATCCCCTTGCGAACCAGCGGGTGGTCATCAGCGCACAACACGCGAATCGTCGGCCGGTCGGTCATGAGTAGTGCCTCGGCTCCCCCGTGCTGTGGGCGATGATAGCAACACCCGCTCGCCCTCCGACGCCGGGGCGCGACAGGCAACACTGCCATAGCGCTTCCAGCGGTCAGCCGGAAGCACCGTCGCCTATACGGCAATGCTCAGGGACGCCCCGACTGAATTTTCGCTGAATCGGGCAAATTGCTTTTGAAGAATTGCCTGCGGCCGCTATGCTTCTCGCCGCTGGCGGGTTGCTGGCGTGCTGGTATCCCCCCTACCACGCGCCACCCCGCCGGCTTTTTGCGCTGACGGTTAGGCTACCGATAGGCGGTGCAACGACCTTGGCGGGCGTTGTGTCCGCTCTCCGCCGCTTGCGGCTTCGCGGGCCATCGCCCGTGGTGCGGCAGTGGACTGATGTTTCCCGACGCGGCGAGCGGAGGGACAAGACGCCGGCTGCGGCGAAACGAAGGCGGATTCGGGCACCAAGGCATCAGCCCGCATCGCAGGTCACGGACGCCAGCTGCCACCCCGTCGCGGCCCGCTTCCACGCCATCCGCTGCGTGGCTCGATGCCCTTCGCCCTCGGCCGTCAGCGTGACCTCGACGCTTCCCGCCGCCCCGGGTGCCGCCCGCACCTTCACGGCGTACCCCGCCAACTCGGTTGGCACGCTGAACGACCACGAGTCCAATTCGGGTTGGGTCCACCCGCTTGCCCGGGCCGCGGCGTCGGCACCGGCGGCCAGTAGCAACTGCCGCAGCTGGGCGTCGGCCACCAGCGCCCGCGTCCGCCGCACGTCCGCCACGCCCGCGGCCGCCACCACGGCCAGCGCGGCCGTCATCAGCCCGACCAGGAACACCGCCGGGATCGTCAGGAATCCGCGTCGCCTCATGATCCCCTCCCGATCAGCATCGCTTCGCTCGCCAGGGTGATCCCACCCCCGCGGAAGTTGGAACCCGCCGGGAACGTCAGCCGCACCGCCGCCCCGTCCACCGCCAGCGAGCCATCGGGGAACGCCACGTCCCACGGATGGTCGTCCCGCCGCAGCACGTTGCCGGGCCCGACATGCCACGTGATGCTGTGACCGTCGAGCGCGGTCACGGTCAGTTCGTGCGCCGACGGGGCCGCCAGCGCCGCCGCGCCCCAGACGTCCCGCCGCATCGCTCCGATGGCGTTGTCCAGCCGCGTCGCCGCCGCCGTCGGCGGGGGGGTCGCCAGCGTGCGGATCGACCACCGCAGCACCGGGTTGGCCAGCGCCGCGAACATGCCCATCAGCACGAGCACGACCATCAGTTCGATCAACGACATGCCTTGGCGACGACAGTTCACTGGTCCCCCTTCGCCAGACCAACCAGCACGACCATGCGCCCGTTTACCCCCGCCGTCACGCGCACCCACCGGTGCCCCGGCACCGCCGTCCCACCCGGCGTCGGCTCGACCGTGACCCCCGCCGGCACCACTCGACCCTGCGCCAGATCGACCAGCGCATCCTCGGCCAGCGCCGCTGCCGCCCGCGCGTCGGCGAGGCGATCCGCCCCCCGGTGCGACCAGATCGTCGACTTCGCCAGCACGCCGCTCAGCAGCAGCACCACCGCGATGGCGATGATCGCGTCCACCTGCACGAACGCCCGACAGCGGCAGGGATGCTTCAGCAACCCTGTTGTCCCACCAGATCCGGTTGAGCACCCCATCACAGTCCCCCCTTGTACGGCGCCACCCGCTCGATCAGGTCGCGGATCGGCAGGAACAGCGCCAGCGCCACCGTGCCCACGACCACGCCCAGGAACAGCGTGACCAGCGGCACGTACGCCGCCGCCATCGTCCCCCGCCGCGCCGCAGCCCGGCCGGCGTAGAACCGGCCGGCGAACCGCAGCGCCGCCACCGTCGCCTCGCCCGGCGGGGCCGTCGCCAGCAGCCCGGTCATCAGCCGCGGCAACCGGTACCGGCGGGCCGCCTCGACCGGGTCCATCCCCTGTCGCATCGCCCCGAACCACAGCGCCGCGCGACGCCGCAGCACGCTGCTTAGGTCCAGGTGTTTGGCCCGCTCGGCCGCCACGTCCAGCGGGAACCCCTGCCCGAGCGCATCGGCCAGCGCGTCGCTCAGGTCGGCGGCGCTCTGGTCCCGGTGCGGCCGACCGAAGTAGGGCAGGCCCCACAGCACGCGGTCGGTCATCCCCCGCACCAGCCACGATGGCCCCTCGCCGCGCATCGCCGAACGCAGCTGCAGCCCCACCGCGATCAGCACGCCCACGAGCATCAACAGGCCGACGTAGACCGACCACTCCCCCCACTCCGCGAACCACCGCGTCACCAGCGGCAGCGGCGCGCGGAAGTCGTGGAAGATCTGCATGTACTTCGGCAGCACGAACGTCGCCAGCAATCCCACCATCGCCGCCACGGCCGTCAGCACCAGCGGCGGGTACCACGCCGCGAACGCCCGGTCGTCCGACCGCTCGCCCGACGCCCGCTTCCCCTCGCGCAGCAACCGTCGCAGGCACGGCCCCAACTGACCGGTCGACTCGGCGCAGGCGATCTGCCCCACCGCCCGCCCCGGCATCTCCGGCACCGCCGCCGACACCGCATCGGCCAGCGACATCCCGCCCTGCACGGCCAGGCACAGGTCCTCCAGCCGCGTCCGCAGCCGCCCCCGCTCGCTCCGCGCCGCCGCGGCCAGCAACCGGTCCAACGGCTGGTTCAGCCGCACCGCCTGATCCAGGTACCCCAGCACGCTGTTCGCCCGCCGCAGCCGCACCGACCGGGCCGCCACGCCCATCAGCGCCAGGAACAGCACCATGAACACCAGCCCGGGGAACCCGAGCAACGGCCCGAAGAGGAACGCCACCAACACCAGCGGCAGCACGAGCACCAGCCACGCCACCGCCGCCCACGCCCCGGCGCTGAGGCCCAGGCGAACCGTCTCCCCGACCGGTCCGTAGACCCGCCGCCCCGCCCGACGCCGCGCGCGTTTTCCCATGCCGATCAACTGCGGCCCCGAGTATGCAAGCTGGATGGGATCGGGATCGGTCATGGGTTCACGGTCCCGACAGCGACTTCAGCAACGTCAGCAGCGGCATCATTGCCGCCGACACCGCCAGCCCCACGCCTGCCGCCGTCACCAAGAGCAGCAGCGGCGACAACACCTGCGGCACCACGGCCAGCCGGACCTCGGCCTGCTCCTGGTACATCCGCGCCAGCGTCGCCGCCGCCGCCGGCAGGTCGTTCTGCTCGACCCCCAGCCCCAGCGCTGCCCCCACCATCGGCGGCAGGATCCGCATCGTCGTGACCGACTCCAACGGCCACCCGGCCTGCACCGCCGCCACCAGCTGTTCCGTGTCGGCCCGCACCGCCGCCGAGTCGCTCGCCTCGAAGGCCAGCGTCAGCGCGGCCGGCAAATGCAGCCCCGCCCCCACGCCCAGCCGAAGCACGTCGCACCACCGTGCCACCGCGTTCCACCGCACCACCGGCCCCACGATCGGCAACCACCCCAGGACCGGCCCGAGCCGCCGCCGCCCCGCAGCGGTGCGACTCACCACGAACACCACCAGTGCTGCCAGCAGCGCCAGCGCGATCAACGTCATCAGCGTGTACGACAACCCCTGCGCGATCATCGGCAGCAGGTTCGGATCGACCGGCGGTGGCGCCGACGGCCGGACGTAATACTTCGGATAGTCGAACGCCGTCTTGCGCGTGAGCGGCGCGAGCCGGGGGATGATGTACCCCCAGATGAACCCCATCACCGCCAGCAGCGCGATCGCGACCGCCAGCGGGTAGGCCGACGCCCGCCACACGGCCGCCCGCAGCCGTTGGAGCATCTCGATGTGCCGCCCCAGGTTGAGCAGCACGCCCGGCAGGTTGTGTGCCCGGACCCCCGCCTCCAGCAGCCGCCCGTACATCGGCGGGAACGTCGCGGACCGCCCGGCGAACGCATCGCCCAACGGCGTCCCCGCCTCCAGGTCGGCCGCGATTGCCCGCACCGCCCGCGCCTGCCGCCGCGGCAGCTCCGCCGCGATCAACCGCAACCCCCGCTCCATCGGCAGCCCGCCCGCCGTCAGGTGCGACAGCTGCCGATTGACGAACAGGAAGTCGGCCTCCCCCAGCGACGCCCCCCGGCCCGCCGGCTCCAGCCGCGTCACCTTGAGGTGAAGCGACTGCAACTGCTCCGCCGCCGCCGCGATGGCCGGCGCGTCCAGCGTCCCCCGGAACGTCCGCCCGTCCGCCGACTGCGCCTCGTAGGCGAACGACCCGGACGGCGAGATCGGCGGCGAGTCGGTGTCGGCCATACGTCACCCAATGTACGCCGGCCGGGGAAATGCCACACCCTGTTTAAAAGGTGTCTGAGAACCGTTTGAGATCGACCGGCGCCAAGGAGCCGCGCACGGAGGTACTCCGCAGTGAGCGATTGTTTCGCGGCATCCGCTTACTGCGGAGTACCTCCGTGCGCGGCTCTTTCGTGGCGTCGACGGCCCGGAGGGCCGGGCGGCGAACGTCAACTGGCGCTCGAAAGCCGGCCCTCCACGCCATCGTTAAACGGGGCGTTCACATCCCGCCTTGGATGAACGAGCCGTTGTCGAACTTCGCCGTGTCGGGCATGTCGGGCTGGGCGAGCTGGTCATTGGACGGGTGGCCGGTCGGCTCGGGCTCGGTGCTCGGCATGGTGCATCCGCCGGCCCCGCAGGCCAGCAGGAGAGCCCCGGCGTACACCAGGGTCGCGATCGTTCGGTTTCGCATGACGATGGGCTCCGGCTTGGACCAACGGGCGGCGCTGCCCGCATGGTAGCCGGCCGCCGATGGTCGTCCACGACCACCGCCGTCCTCCGTTCGCCCGGACTTCCGCACCGGCGTCGAGTCGGCCGATCAAGCGGCGTACCCGGCCGACGCCGGCTGCGACCGCGCCCAGGGCTTCCACTTCGGCCGCCCAATGGACGCCGCGGCGGTCGAACGATTCGTGCTGAGGGGTGACGTCCCGGCGTTGCGGAAGGCGGCGTGGGTCGGGGCAGGCATCGCGCTGCAGATGGAGACGGCTCCGTTCGCGAGGGCCGGTCCGCAGTCGCTCGCGCCGTCGCGACGGTCGCGCCGCGAACTGCGATGGCGCAAGAGACTGCCGTCCCAAGCTCGCGAGCGTGACGCCGTCATCCTCGACAGGCCCGCAGGTGCCTGTTCTGGGGCTGTTTGCGGATGACCGTCCAATACTCTTCGCGTACGTCATCGTCGATGTCGATCGTGCCGCTGTAGAGCCGATCACCGCCGCGTTTCTTGCAACCTGACACCCAAATCGGCACCCGTGTCGACGTCGAAGTAGTTGGACTTTAAGCCGCGATCCGATTGGGTTTGCAGTGTACGGCCGCCGTAGTAGATCGACTTGCCGCTCTGCGAGAACCGCACGCGGCCGATCCGGCCCGGCCCTCTCAGGCCGTCGGACTTGTCCTCGATGTACATGATTCGGGGAGGCATGTCGTTGTGGATGTGGAGGATGACGCTCGGCAGTGCGACGTTCATTATCCGGCGTCCGGCTCAGGCGCGCAGGAGCTTGGCCACGCGTATGGTCGAAACGATGAGCCAACTCAAGCCAAGCGGGAGTAGAAGCAGCCCGAAGAGGAAGAACTTGTCCCACGACAGGGCGATGCCCCCGAGTTCGAGCATGATGGCGGGCAGCAGAAGCTGGCCGATGGCAGAGTTCACTCCGATGTTGCCGGTCGGCTTTCCCCCCCGTGGCGTGGCATACTCGAGCGAGATTGGCGGATCAGGGTCGTCGGGCACAGGTTCCCTTTTGAAACAGCCACCGTTTCGTTACGAGCCGTGCGACAGGTTCGGCGAGCCAGAGCGCCATTGTCGCAGCCCCGACGTACGGTAGTCAGCCTGCGGCAGCCACACAATCGGTTTCGCAGAATCGAGCGACATGGCCACCGGGACGTTGGACGATCACAAACCCGCCACCGCCCCCAGCACCCGCCGCACCTCCGCGGCGTCGGTAATCCCCTGCTCCACCAGCCGCACCGCCGCCGCCCGCAGGTCCGTGTGCCCCATCGCAGCATCGACGGCCGCGGCGTCGTCCTTCCGCAGCACCGCCGCCCGGGCGGCGCCGTCCAGCCGGGCGAACGTGGCGACGACGGCGCGGCCGCGGTAGCCGTCGGGGGTGGAGCGGCGCACGAGCCGCTGGTTCACGACGCCGTGGACGGCGCTGGTGACCTGGTACGGCTCGACGCCCATCTCGACCAGCCGGGCGACGGCGCCGCCGGCGGTGGCGGCGTGGAACGTGCAGGCGACGCGGTGGCCGGACAACGCCGCGTTGACGGCCAGCGTGGCGGTGGCCGCGTCGCGGATCTCGCCCAGCATCAGCACCTGCGGGTCCTGCCGCAGGATCGACCGCAGCGCCCGCTCGTACGTCAGCTGGCCGAACGGCGACACCTCGATCTGCGTGACGCCCGGCAGGTCGCGCTCGACCGGGTCCTCCAGCGCCACCAGGCTCAGCCCCGGCGTGGCGGCAGCGATGTGGCCGAGCAGCGCGTAGAGCGTCGTCGTCTTCCCGCTGCCCGCCGGCCCGGTGACGATCAGCAGCCCTCCGTCGGCGGCGGCGAAGCCGCGCAATCCAGCGTCGACCGCCGGCGGCAACCCCAGGTCACCCAGCGTGCTCGGCCCGCCCGAGTGCGTCGGCAGCCGGATGGCCGCCCGCGGCCCGTGCGTCGTCGGCATGATCGCCACGCGCAGCTCCAGCGTCGCCGGCGCGGCGATCGTCGGATGTGGGATCGTCACGCGCCCCTCCTGCGGCACGTCCATGCGATACGTCAGCAGCCCCGCCAGCACCATGAGCCGGGCGATGGCCGCCCGGCCGTCAAGGTCGCGCAACGTGCCGGCCGGCTCCAGCAACCCGTCGACGCGCAACCGCAGTTCGTACCCCTGCGCCGTCGGCTCGACGTGGATGTCGGACGCGCCGCGTCGTAGGGCATCGGCCAAGAGGTCATCCACGAGTGGACGCGCATCGGTCAGCAACGGCGGGGCGGCGGGCACGACGTCGATTGTACGGCCCGGCCGCATTCCCACGAACCGGCAACGGATATTGCTTGGTCCGGCGGGCCGGCTTTCGTAGGGTGAGCGTCCGTGACGCCACCGCCGTTGAAGCTGGCCTACGCCCGCCCCGTGCGCTGGCAGCCGTCGACGCGAATTGTGAACCTGTTCACGGCGATGTCCGTCATCGCCGTGCTGACGTCGGGTTCGGTCGCGTGGGCGCTGCTGTTGATGCACCACCGTTGATGCCCCCTCAGAGCCCAGCGGCTCCGCCGCGGATCTCCCGGAACGCCCGCGGAGCGGGGGGCTAACGGAACGGCGGTCGCACCGATACACTGCCCGGCACGATGCCCGTCCGCCGCGCCGTCCTGCTCTCGCTCGCCCTGTGCGCCGGCTGCGCGACCGCGCCGCGGTCGTCGTCCACCGTGGTCCGCCTGGACGACGTACCGTCGGCCGACTCGGCCCGTGCGCGGACGGAGAACGATGCGGCCGTCGCGCTGATGGACCGGGACAAGCTGCCCGACGCGATGGCCGCGCTGCGGCGGGCGATCACCGCCGACCCGGGCTTCGGTCCGGCCCACAACAACCTGGGGATCGTCGCGCTGCGGCAGTCGCAGCCGATGGTGGCCGCCACGGCGTTCGAGCGGGCGGCCGACCTGATGCCGCGGGCGCCGGCGCCGCGCGACAACCTGGGGTTGGTGTTCGAGTCGGCCGGGCGGTTCGACGACGCCGTGCGCTGCTACGACGCGGCGGCCGCCCTGTCCCCCGGCGACGCCGAGTACGCCGGCAATGCCGCCCGCGCCCGCGTGCGGCGCGGCGACCAGACCGACGAGCTCCGCCAGATGCTGGAGCGGATCGCCACCACCGACCCCCGGCCCGACTGGGCCGCGTGGGCCCGGCAGACGCTGTCCCGCTGGCCGCGGCCGACGACGAACCCGTGAGGTGGCCGTCGCTAAACGGCCGAGGCGCCGGGCGGTCTCAATCGTGAGCCCACAGCGCGACCAGCGGTCCGCTCATCGATGGCGGGAGCAGGTGACCGGCGAGCCAGCGGGCGACGGGGCGGCCGCAGCGGGTGCCGGCGTAGACGCCGGCGCACTGGATGGCGGTCACGATCAGCGTCGGCGGGAACGAGGTCGACATGGGGATCGACGGTCCGGCGGACATCAACGGGTTGAAGAAGAGCCACGCCGCCGCCGCGGCCGGGACGGCCGCCGCCCACGGCAACCGGTGGCGCGGCCAGTGCCACAGCGCGGCGGCGGCGAACATGCCGAACAGCCCGGCCAGCACCACCGGCTCGACCGCCCACCGCACCACGCGGTCCATCGCGTCGAGCGACCCGAACCGGAACACGTACCGCCCGACGTACCCGGCCTGCGCCTGCGACAGCTCGAACCGCTCGAACGCCGACTCGATCACGGCCAGGATCGTCAGCAGCCAGGCGGCGGCGACCGTCGCGCGGAGGGACGCCCGCGGCGTCTCGTCGGCCGACCGCGGCGAGGCGTACGCGACGGGCGAGACGGGGATTGGTTCCATGCGGAACGATCGTGCGCGGATCGGTGGCGATTGCAACGGACGCGCGAAAGGACGGAGCCGGGACGTGTCGGACCGGGCGACCGCAGGTCGCGTCTCGCGCAGGGCCGATGGCCTTGGTCACCCGCGTCGGCTGCGCGAGACGCCGGCTGCGCCGGCACGGCCCGGCCCTGTCCACGTTCACCGCTTGCCGGGGCGTCGCGCCGCGCGGTAGGCCGCCAGCTTGCGGCGGCGGTCGGCGACGCGCTGGGCCTCTGCCATGGGCGTGTAGCTGACGCCGGCGAGGCGCACGGCGTTCGTGTAGGAGCCGAAGTAGTACTTGGCCGCCTCGTACAGGGGCAGGCGGTGGCGCTTGATGGGCTGGTAGCGCAGGTCCTCGCCGCGGGCGTGCAGGTCGCGGAGCGTGCCGAGGACCATCGCCTCGGTCCAGTGCCGCAGCGGCGGCAGCGGGGGGTAGGGGATGCCGGCGGCGCGGACGGCCAACTCGTACGAGCCGTACCGCCGGCGGGCGGCGTTCAGCAGTCGCGGCTCCGAGCGGTTCAGGGCGGTGTAGCGCAGGTCCTTCCCCTGCCGCTCCAGCGTCTGGAGGCGGGCGAGGATCTCGGCGGCGGGCATGGGCTCGGCGTAGGTGCGGGCGATCGCGTCGTAGTCGACGCCGGCCGCCTCGACGGCCCGGCGGTACGACCCGAACCGGCGGGCGGCGGCGCGCACCAGGTACGAGTTGCTGGCCCGCATCCGCGTGGGGGCGAGCGCGTTGACGTCGCGCTTGGCCATCTTGCGCAGGGCGTCGATCACGCGGTCGCGGCTCCAGATGCGGTAGGGCGGGGGCCGCAGCGCCGCCGGCATCACGCCCGCCGCCCGCGCCGCGGCGGGGTAGGAGCCGAACAGGTCCTTCGCCGCCCGGGGCAGGTAGGACTGCTTCGCCCGGACCGACCGGGCCCACAGGCCGACGCCGTCGCGCTTGAGGCGCCTGATCTCGGAGACGACGCGCTTGCCGTTCCAGGTGCGCTGCGGGCGGGTGCGGACCTCGAGGTAGTTCAGGCCGGCCGCCTCGACGGCCTTGCGGTAGTTGCCGAAGTAGCGGTAGGCGGCCGTCACCAGCTCTGGCCGGTCGCGACCGATGGCGGCGGGGTGGAGCGGGGCGCGCTGGCGGCGCAGGCGGCGGAGCTCGCGGACGACCGCCTCGCGGCTCCACCGCTGGGGGTCCTGCAGCCGGACGTTCGCGTAGTCGAGCCCCGCCGCCTCGATGGCGGCCCTGTACGATCCGAACCAGTGGACGGCGGCGGCGAAGAGCTGCGACTCGGTCACCCGGATCCCGCGCGAGTTGATCACCCCGCCCGCCTTGGCGATCGCGCGCAGCCGCTTGATGATGGTCGGCCGGTCCCACTTCCCGCCCCGCCGCCGGGCGACCGAGGCGTAGTCGATCCCAGCCGCCTCGACGGCCTGCCGGTACGACTTGAACGCCTGGCAGGCGGACCGGTACGTGGCGGTCCCGCGCTGGCCGGTGAACGACAGGTCGGCCCCGCGTCGCTTCAACCGCTTCAACTGCGCGATCACGGCGTCGCCCGTCGGAGTGGCCGTTGCGTTGTCGGGATACTTCGCCATTCGGGCCCCCAGGGTCGGCCGCATTAGAGCAACGTTTCGCAGCGTGGCAAGTGTCGGTCGCCTTGAGCACAGGCGGGCGGGAAAGTCCCCACGCCATGGTCGCGGCTGGTGATTGGCAACGGCTCGGCCCGTGCGGCGGTTCGCCTTTGACGAGTGGAGCGAAGCTCGTGTCTCGGGCAGCCACCGCGGCGCGGTGGGCTACGCCGAGCGCTCTAGAGCGGTCTGCATCTCCGCGTAGCGGTCGCCCCGTAGGGGCACCCTTCGGATCTGCCGAAGAGTGCCCCGACGGGGCGACCGCTACGCGGCAGAGGACGCTATGACAGTTGAAACCCGCTCTAATCCGGCGCGTCGGCTGGACGGGTCGTGGAGGGCACGTCGGCCTTGGCGAACCGGGCCAGTTGGCGGGCGACGTAGGCCGTGTCGGCACCGTTGAGGGCAGCGGCGCGGCGCTCGAGGTCGAGGGCGGCCGTCCGGTCGCCGAGGCGGAAGCGCACCTCGGCCAGCGTGTCGGTGAACTGCCAGTCGTCGGACGACAGGCGGACGGCGGCCTCGGCGTGGGCGAGGGCGGCGTCGAGCCGGCGACAGCAGCAGGCGGCCAGCCAGGCCGACTGGTTGTGCAGGTAGACGCTGCGCGGGTGGCGGGCCGACTGGCCGTCGAGCGCGTCGTAGGCGGTGGCGAAGAGGCCGTCGGCGGCGGCGTGGTCGCCGCGGGCGTCGAGCAGGGGGACCCACTCCAGCGGGACGTCGGCCGAGGTGGGGAGGAACGTGCCGTACGCGCCGAGCTCGCGCATCGCCGTGGGCCAGTCGTCCGTGGCGCGGGCGGCGCGGGCGCGGGCCAGGTGGACGTCGGCGGGGACGGTCAGGTAGGGCAGGGGCTGCCGCCAGGTGAGGTCGGGCCAGAACCCCAGGAGCCAGACGCGCTGGGCGGCGGCGACGGCGGCGGGGTAGTCGTGGGCGGCCGTGGCGGCGGACTCGCGCGACAGGTTCAGGTCGAGCAGGGCGGACGGGTCGGCGAAGGGGCTGGCCAGGCGCGCGGCGAGCGTGCGCTGCTCGGCGGCGGGACCGTCGAGGCCGGCGGCGGACAGGCGGTCGGCCAAGTGGGCGCGGACGGCCGTGTCGGCCAGGGGGGCCAGGGTGGCGGCGCGGATCAGCGATTGGCCGCGCTCGGCGTCGCCGGCGGCGGCGAGGGCGTGGCCGCGGACGTACCACCAGTCGAGGCGAGCGGGGTCCCCGTCACCGGGGGCGAGGGCGGCGGCGGCCTCGGCAAACCGGTGGGCGGACAGGTCGGCGACGGCGGCGGTCCAGACGGGGTCGACGTCTGGCGCGGGCCGCCGCGACGTGGGCGTGCCGGGCAGGTCGCCGAGCAGGCGACGGAGGTCATCCCGGAGCGCTACCACGGCGGGGCCGAACTTGGGATCGCGGGCGAACCGGACGGCGAGGGCGAGGGCGGCGTCGAACTCGCCGCGGGCCTGGCGCAGGCGGAAGGCGGCGACGGGGTCGCCCCCCTCGGCGGGGTCGAGCGACAGCCGGGCGAGCCCGCCGTCGACGTCGCCCAGCAGCAGGCGGACCCGGCCGATGCCGATCGACTCGGGGTCGGCGTTGAGCGCGTCGGCATCGATGACGGGCAGTTGATTTGCGGGGGACGCGCCGGCTAACACGCCGAGGGCGGCGCGGACGGCGAGCCCCTTGCCGGCGGGGAAGCCGGCGGCGGCCGCGGCGGCGGCGGGCCAGTCGCCGCGGTCGAACGCGGTCGACAGGATCGTCCGCCAGTCCTGCGTCAGCTTGGCCATCTCGGCGGCGTCGTCGGTCTTGTCGGCGACGCGGTAGAGGGCGCAGAGCACGGTGGCGGCGAGCGCCTGGTGCGGCGCGTCGCCGTTGACCAGTTCGGCTTTCCACCGGGCGACGGCATCGTCCCAGTGGCCGGTCAGGTGGCGCTCGACCGCGTAGTCGGACGCGCCGAACCACAGCTCGTTGGCGGCGTGCTCCAGTAACGGCTCGAGGGCTTGGGCATCAAGCTCGGCCACGAGGCGGGCGGCGGCGCCGCGGTACGACCCGTTGGCCAGCGCCAGCAGCCGTGCCCGCAGGCCATCGTCGGGCTCGAGCAGGAACAGGCGGACAATCACGTCGGTCGGCCGGGGCTGCAGGGCGGCCAACTGCTGGGCGATCGCCTCGCGCGCCTCACGAGCGTCGGTCGACAGGTACCGGTTCGCCAGCGTCAGGGCGGCGTCGAGGTCGGCACCGGTGCGCAGCGTGAACAGGCGGATCTGGCGCAGCGCCCGGCGGGCGCGGGCGGCCACCTCGGGGCGAGGGTCGTCCACGGCGGCCGAGAGCGTGGGGACGGCCCGGGTGCCGGCGGCCGACAGGCGGCGCTCGGCGGCGAGGCGGTCGGCGGGATCAGGGGCGTTCAACTGCTCGACCCAGGACTGGAGGTCGGCGGGCAGCGTGGCGGGCGGGGGTCCCGCGGCGGCCGTGGAAGCGGACAACGCCAAGCAGAGGGCTAAGCGAGCGAAACGCGACTGGGGCGCGGCGCGGAGCATCGAGCTGGAATGGTATCGGAACTACGCCACGCGTGGACGGGACAATTGTCAGCCGACCGCGATGGCGCAAGCGACTGCCATGGCCCGCGTGCGCGTCGTGGGCCGTGGCCCGGCGGGGCGGCCGTTCCACCGCCGTCGGGTTGGGACTATCATCCGGCCGTGAACGACGACGCCAGCCCCGAGCAGCCGAGCAACGAGGACGCCCCGCCGCAGCCGCAGGTGGAGGCGTTCAACCATGCGCCCGTCGCGGCCCGGGTGCCGGAGCGGATCGGGCGGGGGGCGTTCTGCACGGGGCAGATGATCCTGGACGGGCCGAAGGAGTTCGTGATCGACTTCGTGCAGAACCTGACCCGGCCGTTCCAGGTGGTGCAGCGGGTGGTGCTGGCTCCCAGCACCGCGGCGGAGTTGGCCGAGGTGCTCCGGCAGAACGTCGCGGGTTACACGCAGAAGTTCGGTGCCCCGACGGTGGTCCCGCGGCCGGCGAACCCGCGTCGCCCGACGCTGGCCGAGGTGTATGAGAACTTCCGCATCGCCGACGACCAGCTCAGCGGCAGCTACGCCAACGCGATCCTGGTGGGCCACTCGGCGACGGAGTTCTTCATGGATTTCATCACGGGGTTCTACCCGACGTCGGCCGTGTCGGCGCGGATCTTCATGGCTGCCCCGCAGATCCCGCCATTCATCACCGCCCTGACGGCCAGCCTGACCCAGCATGCCCAGCGGTTCGGCGGGGCACAACCGCAGCACCAGCCGCCGCCGCAGCATCATCCCGGGCCGACGGAGCCGCCGCACACGGGGCAGTGAAGCGACAGCTCCTCTTTGGTTGGTGGACGCATGGCGGGGGCAACCCACGGCGGCGCCGTTGGGCCCGTGGGGGTCGATCACCGGCTCCTCATGGCGGGCAGTTCCGACCCCGGTCGTCGCGGCAGCAGTCGCCGGCGGGCGTGGATTGCACCCCATAGGGCCGGCACCAGGAAGCAGCCGCCCAGCACCTGTCCGAACCTGAGCAGCTTCACGCGGTCGCTGATGGCCCCGTCGGGCGCGGTCTGCTGCACGCTGACGGCCAGGCCGGCGGGGCCGGTGTAGATCGTCGTCTCGTTGGGCGACTTGGCCCCCATGTGCAGGACGGTGTCGGAGTGGCCGTGGTTGGCCCTGACCCAGAGGACGCCGACCACGATGGCGGCGACGAGCGAGAGGATGGCAACGCTGGCGAAGAGTCGGTTGAGCACGGGGCGATTATATTGGACGCCGCAACCGCTTGGATATGCCGTAATCCGATCGGCGCGCGATTGCCGGAGCGAGCGTGTCTTCGGCTGCGGTACGCCAGTTGCCGGTCCGCTCGGCACATGGACTACGAAACGGACGACCTGCTGGTCCGCGTGGTGGACGGGATCACCATCGTCCGGCTGCGGAACGCCGACATCACCGGCACGCAGCAGCTGCACCACATCCAGGCCGAGATTGATGGGCTGATGGACCGAGGCGTGACGAAGCTGATGGTCGACTTCAAGTACGTCCGGCTCGTCGGGTCGGCGGCGCTGGGGCTGCTGATCCGGCTGCAGAAGCGGATGAGGGCGGCGGGCGGGACGCTGGTGCTGTCGCACTCGGAGAACATCGCCGAGCTGCTGCGGATCAGCCGGACGGCGGTGCTGTTCCAGCTCGCCGCCGACCCGCGGGAGGGGCGGAAACTGTTCTGACACGCGTGCCGGGGGAAGGTGTTTCGTTTGCGGAAGCCCCTGGCGTGGTTCACGCCGCAGGTCGCGAAGGCGCAGGCGACTGCTGTCCCGTTCGCGCCAGTGCGTCAAACGTGTGCCTCGCTCGGGGCAATCTCACCCGTGGCGGCGGAAGAGCATCACGTAGGCGATGACGGCCACCGAGTTGACCAGCGTGACCACGGCCACCTTGCCGATCGCGTCGCGGACCGTGTCGGGCAGCATCTCGAGCGGGGCGTTCAGCAGTTCCAGCGGCCGGAGGAAGAACGGCGACCGGGCGATCGGGTTGCCCAGGTCGAGGTCGGCCGACGTGGCGGCGACGGTCGAGGCTTCGGCCGCGGCGGCGAGGACGGCGTTGAGATCGGCGGCGGCCACCGGGGCGGGAACGTCGGCGGGAGCAGGGGCTGCGGCGATCGGTTCGGGCGCGGGGACGGGCGGTTCGACTTTAGCCGGCTCGACCGGTGCCGCGACAACCGGCTCTGGGATCGCGACCGGGGGCGGAATGACCGGGGGCGGAATGACCGGCGGGGGCGGCAGCGTGGCCACCTCGGGCTCGACGTCTGCCGCGGCGAGCATGCGGTCGATCTCGGCGCCGGCCAACTCAGACAGCAGGTCGTCGGCTTGACCATCGGCATCGGGACCACCGCCGGCCATGGCCCCGTCGAGCGGGTCGGCGACGGCGGGTGGTTCTAGTTGGCTGGTGGCCTGACCCATGGCGCGACTCCCTTGGCGGGTCGCCAAAGTGGCGTTGCCCATCGCGTTCATCGGTGGGGGACGCGGCCAACTTAACAGCCGCGCGTCGGGGTCGCAACGCGTTTCGATCGGCCGACCGGTTACCGACCGAGGCGGTAGGCCTCTCGCTCGAAGGCGTTGTCCAGGTAGGCGTCACCGCCCTGGAGTTTTGCGATGAGTGACGCCAGCCCGTAGGCGGGCAGGAACAGGGGTCCCCACCGCTCGCACTGTCGCACGTGGACCCGCTCGTGGGCGCGCGTGTCGGCGAGCGCGGCCGCATCGCGACCGAGCACAACGTGGCCGAGCGTCATCGCCGATGCGCCGCCGGGTAGGAGCCAGCCAACGGTGCGGGTGAGGAACCGCGTCGTGACGCCCCCGTGGATCTCGAGAATTCCATTCACCACGGACACTCGTCCCCCGCCGAGCAGCGTGGGCAATAGGAATGCCAAACCCACGGCCGTCGTTGGTCCCGCCCACGCGTACAGGCCGAACTGCACCCAGCGACGATGCTGCAAAGCCAACGAACACACCCGCTAAATTAAAGATTTAAAAACACTTGGGGAGCAGCCGCAGTTTGGAACACAGGATCAGGTTATACGCCTGTCCTCAGATAATTTCTTCTTTGCCGGGTATGGTGGGCAGTGGTATAGTCGATGGCTAGCAAAACTTGTGCCTATTTTGGGAACCGGTTGACCTTCCGAGATCGCGTATGCAACTGAGCCAGTCGACCAGCATGCGGATGGACCAGCGGCAGCTGCTGACGCCCCGCATGATCCAGAGCATGGAGATCCTGCAGCTGCCGCTGATGGCGCTGGAGGAGCGGATCGAGCAGGAGATGCAGAACAACCCGGTGCTGGAGCTTCGGGAAGGCGAGCCCGAGGCGGCCGGCGAGCCCGTCTCGGCCGACGCCGAGCAGACCCGCGAGCAGGCCCGCGAGGACTACAGCGAGGGGGAGCAGGCCCTGACCGTGAAGGACACCGGCAGCGAGGACGACTTCGACCGGCTGGCGCGGATCAGCGACTACTTCGAGAATGAGGAGTTCAACACCAACGGCAGCCGCGACTTCCGCCCCTCCGGCGGGGGGGCCGACGGCGCGCGCGACAAGAAGATGGACGCGATGAACAACACCGCGTCCCGCGGGGCCAGCCTGCAGGAGCACCTGCTCGGCGAGTGGGCGTTCATCGACTGCACGCCCGAGGTGAAGGGTGCCGGCGAGGCGATCATCGCCAACATCGACGGCGACGGCTACTTCCGCCGCGAGGGCCAGCCCCTCCCCATGGAGGACGTCGCCAGGGAGAGCAAGCGGCCGCTCGCGATTTCCGACCTGGAGACCGCCCTGCGTCTGGTGCAGACCCTCGAGCCCAGCGGCGTGGGGGCCCGCAACCTGCGCGAGTGCCTGCTGATCCAGCTCAACGCCCTGGCCAACGGCGACGACGAGGACGCCGCCGAGGGGCACGACTTCGACCTGGAGCGGGCGCTGGTGATGGACCATCTCAAGGACCTGGAGATGAACCGCTACCCGCAGATCAGCAAGAAGCTCGGCCGGAGCATCGACGCGATCAAGATTGCCGTGCGCAAGCTCGCCACCCTGCACCCCCACCCCGGCAAGCTGGTGGGCGGCGACGACGCCCACGCGATCATCCCCGACGCCATCATCTGGTACGACGAGGAGACGGACAAGTACGAGATCGAGATGACCAATGACCCCGCTCCCAATTTGTACATCAGCGGGATGTGGCGAAAGTTCCTGAAGGAGAAGAAGGGCGACAAGCAGACCCGCGAGTTCCTGAGCAACAACGTCCGCAACGCCCGCTGGCTGATCGAGAGCATCGAGCAGCGCAAGAGCACGATCACGCGGGTCATCCGGGCGGTGGTGGACGCCCAGCGCGAGTTCTTCGATAAGGGGCCCGAGTTCCTGCGCCCGCTGCCGATGATCCTGGTCGCCGACCAGCTGGGGATCCACGTCGCCACGGTCAGCCGGGCCGTCAGCGAGAAGTGGATCCAAACCCCCCGCGGCGTGTTCCCGCTGCGACGCTTCTTCAGCGGCGGCACCCAGAGCGCCGAGGGCGAGGACATGAGCTGGGACGCGGTGAAGGAGAAGCTGAAGGTCATCATCGCCGAGGAGGACAAGAACAACCCGCTGAACGACGACGAGATCGTCGAGCGGCTCGCCGCCCAGGGGCTGACCCTCGCCCGCCGCACCGTGGCGAAGTACCGGAAGATCCTCAACATCCCAACGGCCCGCCAGCGGCGGGAGTTCTGATCAGGTAACCTGGGAGCCGGGAGGCAGCCGACATGACCGCCAATGCCACGCCGCCTCAGCAAGTCACGCCGTCCGTGCCGCGCGAGTACACGGACAAGGAGTTGCTCAAGCTGGCCGACAACGGGCTTGCCGAGTTTGTCGACGGTCGAGTGGTGGAGAAGCAATTGGGGTACGACGCTGGCTGGACGGCCGTCGAGATCATCACGGAACTCAGGATCTTCCTCCGCAAGCACCCGATCGCCGAGGCGGTCGCCGAACAGTCGTTCAGGTGCTTTCCCGACGATGTACGAGGTTTTCGTCGGCCCGACATTGCCGTCCTAGCCGCGGGTCGGGTGCCAACGCCAGCGCCGCAGGGACCAGTGGATCTGGTGCCGGATCTGGCAATTGAGGTGACCTCGCCCAACGACGGGGTTGATGAGCTGGAGCTGAAACTGGCCGCCTACCACTCCGTTTCGGTGCGGCTGGTATGGGTGGTCGTCCCTGCTGTCCGGATCGTACGCGTCTATCCCGCTGGCGCGCCGAGCCACGCGTTACGCGTCGGCGACACCCTCACCGGCGGCGACGTCCTGCCCGGCTTCAGCGTCCCTGTCGCTGCTCTATTCCGCACATAGGCGTGCCATGCCCGACGAGCCCACGCCGGTCCCGTACGCCCCGCCGCCGCCGGGGGTGACGCGCGGGCAGATGCGGATCCTGCTGCTGCTCACGCTGGTCAACACTGCCCTGCTCGGCATGTTCGTGCTGGGCCCGGCGCTGACGGCCTTCGCCCGCCAGCAGTGGGCCGACTACCAGCAGCACCGGGCGCGGGCGGCGGCCGACGCGCAGGCGGCCGCGGTGCGCAGTTCGTTCCTGCCGGCCCAGCAACAGTGCCTCAACTACGCCCCGCCTGCCGGCACGCTGCTGTATGCCGAGGACGCCGACGGCGTCGCCCAGTTGAGGGCCGCGGGGCCGACCAACGCGATCACCCGGACCGCCGGCGGCAACCGGCCGACCGAGCTGGCGACCGTGCCCGTGGGCGCGGCCAACCCGTCCTTCCTCGCCAACATGCCGGCGGCGCTGGCAATCCTGCACCTGTCGAATTCAACGATGGTCTACCTGCACCGCAACGCCACGGTGGCCGGCGATCGGTTGGTCGTCGTCGACGTCTACGCCTACCAGGAGGCCGACATGGGAGGCCCGCGATTCGCCGATCGTTCCAACGGCCTCCTCTCCACCATGCGCACCCTCCGCGCGACCGTGCTGCGGCCACTGAGCCCCGGGGCCGACGCGGACGTGCTGTTCCAGGACGAGCACTACCTGCGGGCCGGTTCGACGCTCTTCACCGTGGACGACTCCAAGGGCCGGCACGTCGTGCGGGCCGACGAAGCCGGCCGCCTCCGCTTGTTCGCCGGCCAGCCCGACGCGATCGATCCCGCCCGGTTCCACCTGCCCTACACGCTCGACGGCGTCGCCGGCACGATCGAGGGTCGGCTGACGGCCGACGACCACGTCCAGCTGACGCCCGACCGCCACCTGGCCGACCTAGAGGCGGCGGTTGAAACCGGCCCGCCGACCGTGCCCGACATCAACCACCGGCGGGCGACCGGCAAGCCGAGGTGATTCGGTGGGCTTTCCGGACGGAGGTCGCGCGATGCGGCCACCGGTCACCGCCCCGGCTGGCGCAGGTGTGCTTCGTGCCGCCGTTGCATTATCCTTGCACGCACGGGAAGTCGGGGGTTTCGGTCCAGCAAGGGAACACAATCATGTCGAAGCATCGCCGGTCGGTCGTGGTGGAAGCGGTGGAACGTCGGGTGCTGCTGTCGGCGGCCGACCTGACCGAGGCGGTGACGGCCAGCACGTTCCCGGTCAGCGTGTCGGACGCGTTGGTGACCAAGGGGAAGGTGACCGTCGCCGTGTCGAACGAGAGCGGCGTGAAGCAGGCGGGCAAGGTGTTCGTGGCCGTCGGGCTGGTCCCGCTCGGGTCGACCGACGCCGTCGGCGACGTGGCCGCCACGCTGGGGGTCAAGTCGGTCGGGCTGTCGCTGGCCAACGGCGTGACCAAGTCGTACCCGGTGCCGGTGACGCTGAAGAAGGGCGCGTTGGCCGACGGGGTCTACACGCTGTACGCGGTGGTCGCCGACGTGAGCGGGTCGACGTCGCAGTCGGCCCCGGCCGCCACGGTGACGGTCGCGCCGCCGGTCATCACGTTGGCCGAGACCGAGGCGTTCACCAGGCTGCCGGGCACGGTGACGCCGGGCAAGAAGAAGGTGACGGTGGCCGGGAAGGTGACGATCACCAACAGCGGGACCGATGCGTCGACCACGCCGTTGACGGTGAACGTCTACGCCACGCCCGACGGCACGATCGCCAGCGGCACGGTCGTCGGCACGGCTACGTCCAAGGCGACGGTCAAGCCCGGCAAGCCGACCAGCGTGGCCGTGAAGGTGACCGGCCTGTCGTCGTTGGACGCGGGGACGTACACGCTGGTCGCGCAGGTGACGCAGTCGAACGGGACGATCACCACGACCGACGCCACGGCCGCCCCGTCGGTGACCATCGCCGGCACCACGCCGACGCCCACGCCCACGCCCACGCCGACTCCCACGCCCACGCCCACGCCGACTCCCACACCAACGCCGACTCCTACGCCGACCCCGACGCCCACGGCGACCAGCGCGATCAAGACGGTGTCGCCCCAGTACGACGCCGACCCGCTGGACGGCGCCGAGGAGCACGCGACCGAGATCGACACCACGCTCACGCTGGTCAACACCGGCACCACGACCAGCGGCTCCTACCAGCTCACGCTGTACCGCTCGGCGTCGACCACGTTCGACTCCTCCGCCCTGCAGGTGGGGCAGATCTCGCTGAACCTGACGATCGCCCCCGGCGCGTCCGGCAACGTCAACGCCAACTTCGGCATCGCCTACAACGGCGAGATCCCCGACGAGACCGACCAGTACATCTTCATCCAGGTGACCGACTCCACCGGCGCGTCGCTCGGCACGCTGACCTACCCGACGAAGGTGAAGTTCTACGGGCCGATCGTGTGACCGCCGGGCGGGGTCACCGATCGGCGCCGGCCATGCTGATGACGGCGCCGGCGTGGTGCCCCAGCCAAACGTCGGGCGCGGCGTTGCGCTCGACCTACTCCGTCAGCGTGTGCCGACGATCGGCATCGGGCAACGAAATTGGGGGGACGGCGCTCATCCCCTCATCTTACCCTGCGCGCGCCTCGAACTTCCGCCGTGCCGCCTCGATCTCCCCGCGGTGTCGCTCGGCCCAGATCCACACGCCGCAGAACGCCTCGCCCAGGCTGCGGCCCAGCGGCGTGAGGCGGTAGTCGACGTGCGGCGGGATCACCGGGTGGACCGTGCGCGTCAGCAGCCCGTCGCGCTCCATCTGCCGCACCGTCTTGGTCAGCATCTTCTGGCTGATCCCGCCCACCAGCTCGCCCAGCCGGGTGAACCGCACGGTGCCGTGTTCCTCGAGCACCTCCAGCACCAGCATGGTCCACTGGTCGGCCACCCGCTCGATGACCTGCCGCACCAGCGCCGCCACGGCCGGGTCGGCCGGGGGCGGCGTCGGCCCGGGTCGCCGCTTCGCCTTCTTCACGCGGTCACTCTCTTTTGGGTAAGTATGAATCTTTCGGGTGCCTTCTTCCACGGCGAGTGTACGGCGCATAAGGTGCTTGTCGAAAGGAAAATCACCATGAACACGACGGGCAACACGATCCTCATCACCGGCGGCGCCTCGGGCATCGGCCTTGGGCTGGCGCAGGCGTTCCAGAAGCTGGGCAACCAGGTCATCCTCGCCGGCCGGCGGCAGCAGGCGCTCGACGCCGCCACGGCCGCCCACCCCGGCATGAAGGGGGTGTCGTTCGACATCTCCGATGCCGGCTCGATCAAGGCGTTCGCCGAGCGGATGGCGACCGACTTCCCCGCGTTGAGCGTGGTCATCCACAACGCCGGCATCATGAAGCCGGAGAAGCTGCTGGCGCAGCCCGAGGACCTGGCCGACGTCGAGGCGACGGTCGCCACCAACCTGCTCGGCCCGATCCGGCTGACCGCGGCGCTGCTGCCGCAGCTACGCCGCCAGCCGCGGTCCACCATCATGACCGTCTCGTCCGGCCTGGCGTTCGTGCCCATGGCGATGACGCCCACCTACTGCGCCACCAAGGCCGCCATCCACTCCTACAGCATGACGCTGCGCGAGCAGCTCAAGGGCACGACCACCGAGGTGATCGAGCTGGCCCCGCCCTACGTGCAGACCGAGCTGATGGGCGAGCGCCAGGCGAAGGACCCGCGGGCGATGCCGCTGGCCGACTTCCTGTCCGAGGTGATGCAGATCCTCACCACCCAGCCCGACGTGACCGAGGTCATCGTCGAGCGGTGCAAGCCCCTGCGCTTCGCCGCCGAGAACGGGAAGGTCGGCGAGGTGTTCGCCATGTTGAACTCGATGGCCCACTGAAGACCGAGTTATCCACGAAGGACACGAAGGGACACGAAGAAAGTGGAGGCAAGCCGGCCACGAATGCACACGAACGGTCAAGCCACTTCGTCGCGGCGAACGCTGATGTTCGCCGACCCGTTCGTGCCATTCGTGGCCCGCTACCCCTTTCGGTCTTCTTCGCGTCCCGTCGCGTCCTTCGTGGATGATCTCTTCACCGCGTCGGCACCGGCCCGATCAGCCGTAGGGTGAACGCGCCGTCCTTCGCCCGGCCGCGCTGCC
Organism: Tepidisphaeraceae bacterium; assembly: GCA_965198865.1. Lineage (GTDB taxonomy): Bacteria > Planctomycetota > Phycisphaerae > Tepidisphaerales > Tepidisphaeraceae > CBDAQA01. Next base: position 62,470 of record CBDAQA010000002.1, read on the forward strand.
AGCGGATGCGGTAGCGGTCGAGGTAGCCGGAGCTGAAGTCGCGCGGGGACGCGACCATGCTGCTGGCGAACAGCGTCGTGCCGACGTCGGTGGCGTTCGCCCGCACGTGCAGCGGCGTCGCCGTCCGCAGCACCGCCACGCCGCCGCCGGCCGCATCGGTGATCGTGCCCCAGTCGGCGTCGCGCTTGGTGGATCGGAATGACGGGTCCTTCGCGTCGACCTTGCCCGTCACCGCACCGATGTGGCCAGGGGGATACGTCGTCCACTGCGCGTCGCGGGTCCAGCCGAGGTGGTCGTAGCTCATTGGCAGGTCGAACGTCAGCCCCAGCTCCCAGCCGTTCATGTCCGCGCCGAGCCACTTCACGGTGTAGGCCACGTCGGTTGTGCCGTCGGGGTGGATGTCCAGCGTGTACGTGAGCCGGGCGAGCACGGCGTCCGGCCTCTCGGCCAGCGACACGTCGCCGTCCACGCTGACGAACGCCCGGTCGCCCGCGGCGGTCACCACCACGTCCGGGTGCAACAGCTGCGGGGCGCTCTTGCTGCCGATCCACGGCGGACCCTTCCGGTCGAGGAAGTCACCATCGTCGACGCGCCGCTCGCCCAGGTTCAGCGTCGGGCCGGTCATCGCCTGGCCGTGGCCGTCCGGCAGCGCGAACGTGGCCTTGCCCGTGGCCTTGTCGACCGTCACCGTCGTGGCCGCCAGCGTGACGTGGCAGCTGCCGTTGGCGTCGGTCACCTGCGGCGCCGAGCCGGCCGACGCCGTGAACGCCGACGGCGGGGCGGCGGGGGGCGGCGTGCCGAGCGTCGTCAGCCGGGTCGTGTAGATCGACCGGCCATCGGGGTGGACGAACTCCAGCACGATCGCGTCCATGCCGGCCGTGGCGGGGAACGTCGCGCTCACCGTGGCGCCCGGCGGGCAGGCCACGTGCGTTGTGCCGGCGGCCAGCTCCTTGTCGCCGGCCATCGCGTGCCAGTGGCACGTCAGGTCGGACAGGTCGGTGAACGCGTACCGGTTCTGCAGTCGAACGGCGCACGACCCGTGGTCCGGCTGGACCGTGCGGGCGTCGGTCGTCACCGGGCTGTAGACCTGCTTCACGTGGTACAGCTCGGGCTTGCCGTTGCGGAAGCCGTCGACGATGCCCTTGTGGTTGTCCTTGAACAGCCCGCGCTCGTCGCGCTTGGCCGCGTCGACGAACGGGTCGGCCAGCCCCTGGTCCTGCCACTCCCAGATGAACGCGCCGAAGATCGCCTTGCTGGGCCAGACGCGGTCCCACTCGGCGGCCAGGGCCTGGCCCCACAGGTCGTTGGTGCCGTAGTCGTACTCCCAGCCGGGCTTGACGTAGAAGATGTGCGGACCCTCGGTGATGACGGCCGGGCCGGGCCCCTCGGCCATCTTCTGCAGCGTCTCATCGCCGGGGTAGTGGTAGTCGTCGAAGCTCAGCCGGCCGTACGTCGACCGCTTCTGCTCCGACACGAACGCCGGGCGGGTGGGGTCGGTGTCCAGCGCGTAGTCTGCCATCGCCTTGAAGTTCGGCCCGAACCCGCTCTCGTTGCCGCAGCTCCACGCCAGCACGCACGGCCGGTTCTTGTCCCGGGCCAGCGTTTCGGTTGCATGTTGGATGAACGCGCCCTTGAGTGCCGGGTCGCGCGGGTCGCTCCAGCAGGCGGGGATCTCGTCCAGGATGTACAGCCCCTTCTCGTCGCACAGCTCCAGGAACCGCACGGCGTGGTTGTAGTGGCTGGTGCGCACCGCGTTGACGTTGGCAGCCTTCATCATGGCCACGTCGGTCTGCCAGGCGTGCTCGTCCAGCGCGTGGCCCAGGGCCGACCACTCCTCGTGCCGGCAGGTGCCGGTACACTTGATCGGCTTGCCGTTCCACAGCAGCACGCCGTCCCTGATGTCGATCTGCCGGAACCCGAACCGCTGCTGCACCGATTCGAACGGTTTCTCTTGGGGTGACGGCGACAGGGTGATCACCAGGTAGTACAGATCCGGATGTTCCGCCGACCACAGTCTCGGCGCCGTCACCGGTGCCGACAGCCGCAGGTCCACGGTGCCGTCGCTGCCGATCGCGCCCGCCGCGACCGGCGTGACGCCGTCCACTCGGGTGCCGTCGAACCGGTACAGGGCCGACGTCACGCCGACCGCCTGTCCGGCCGTCCCGCGGACCTTGACGAGGGCGTTCAACGTGGCATCGCGGAAGTCGGCCGACAGCGGCGTCGTCACCGTCACGTCGTCCACGCGCGTGGCCGGCACGGCCTTCAGGTACGTGTCGCGCGGGATGCCGCCGAGGTTCCAGAAGTCGCCGCTGTCCAGCTGCACGGTGGGCGTCGTTTTGCAGACGCGCAGGGCGAACAGGTTCTTCCGCCCCGGCCTCACGGCGTTGGTCACGTCCAGGTCCCACCCCGTGAACCCGCCCTCGTGGTAGCCGACGCGCCGGCCGTTGACGAACACCTCGGCCCCGTCCATGACGGCGTCGAAGTGCCACAGCACGGTCTGGTTAGCGAACCCGGCCGGCACGTCGACCCACCGGCGGTACAGGCCGGCCGCGTCGTCGGGGTGGTCGTAGGTCGGGTCGCTGAAGCCGTACATCTCCCAGTTGCCCGGCACCGGGATGTCGTGCCAGTCGCGGTCGTCGAACGTGGCGTCCACGAACGGCGGGATGACCGGCTCGGTCGTGGGCTTGGGGGCGACCCAGGCGACGTCCCTCCCGTCCTGCCGGACGCGGACGGTCGCCTCGCGGATCGACGCCCACTTCGGCTCGCCGCCGGCGTCGGCCGCGCCGGTCACGGTCACGCGGACGAACCGGGCGGTGACGGGCGACTCCAGCGCGATGCGGCCATCGCCGACGCCGTCGCCGCCGGTGCGGTCGGCCACCGTGGCCAGTCGCTTGGGGTTGTTGCCCGCCGACACGGTGAACCGGTAGTGCCCGTCGGGGTACTCCCAGGCCAGCTCCAGCCCGGTCACCTCCCGCGGCTCGCCGAGGTCGACCTGCCACCACTGCGGCAGGTCGGCGACGGAGGCGCACCAGCGGGTGGTGCGGTCGCCGTCGATCGCGAGGTCGGCCGGCAGCTGCGCGCTGGAGGCCGACGCCGGCGACCGCATCCCGACGAACCGCCCGCCGGCGACGAACGCGCCGCGCGTCGGCTCGAACCGCCACGTGCCGGTCATCGGCACGACGGCGGGGTTGCCGGGGCGCAGCCGCGATACGTCGACCGGCGTCGCCGCCGTCAATGGGACCGGCACCTCGGCCGGGGCGCGGCTCGCGAGCAGGGACATCAAAGCCACGGCGGCCAGGTTCGTCGTCAATCGGTGGGTCAAGCGGGCATCTCCTTGTCGGCTTCGTACAGCATCCGCGCTGTCGGCGTTGAACGCGAATGCGCCAGGTACGCCTTCATCGTGTCCTTTGCGAACGGTATCATGCACCGAGTACCACAACTTGACTGTGGGCAACATCGGCGGCGAGCTGCGAGGGCGACTGCGCGGCAAGCCGTGCCGATACTACCCGGCCGACCAGCGAATCGGGGTGCGTGGCTACCCGACCTACACCTACTCCGACGGCGTCGTCATCTGCGGGCCCACGGTGCTCGACGAGCGCGACAAGACGAACCGAACGGTGAGGAACCCGCGCCTGATCGTCGAGGTGCTGTCGGAGTCCACGGAGGGGTACGACCGCGGCGGGAAGTTCACGCGGTACATGCAGGCCGAGTCGCTGCAGGAATACGTGTTGGTGGAGCAGGGCCAGCCGCACGTGCAGGTGTTCTTCCGGCAGTCCGACGGAACGTGGCTGCTCACGCCGTACGCCGGCCTCGATGCGGTGGTGAAGCTGCGGTCGATCGAGGTGGAACTGCCGCTGACCGAGGTGTACCTGAACGTCGCATTCCCACCTCCGGCCGAGGATGCGCCGACCCAAGCCGGCGTCTGATCTACGTTTGGGGGCATGGGGTCGCCATCACGCGAAGACGCAAGCGACTGCCGACCGGCTTCGGCGGGCCAGGCCGTGTGACCCGGGGCGTGTCTGGGGTGCGCAGAACCCGGGCCTTCGGCGTACCTCAGACGCCGGCTTGGATGGCGCGAATCACCCCGCCGCGCGGGTGGCGAGGATTGCGCCGGTGCGGGCGAAGTGGAGGCGCTGGTCCTCGGTGTAGGTCGCGCCGCGCAGGTCGACCAGGTAGAAGTCGGTGTGCTCGACCGTCGCGCCGACCAGGTTCGCGCCGGTCAGGCAGGCCTTGCGGATCTCCTCGGGCGGCTTGTAGGCCTGGTCGTTGAAGTCGTCCGTGTAGAAGCCGGTGCGCGACCCCTCGCCGGCGATCGTGCTGCCGACCAGGCCGCTGCGCGTGGTGCCCAGGTGGAAGCTGACCCCGGTGAAGTCGGCGTCGCGCAGGTCGGCGTCGGGCCAGTCGATGTCGGCCAGCCCCGTGCGCGACAGGTCGGCCCCGCGGAAGTTGGCGGCGGGGAACCGGCTTCCGGTCAGCAGCGAGCCGGTCAGCTTCGCCCCGGCGAAGTCGGCGTCGGGTAACTCCAAACCCTCCAGGTTGCAGCGGAGCAGCGTAGCCCTGGCGAACCGAGCGCCGGTCCACTCGGCCTTGGTCATGTCCAGTTCCTCCAGCCGCGCGCCGGTGAACGTGGCAGCCGTGAAGTTGGCGTCGGCGCAGTCGACACGCGACAGCGACGCCTCCGAAATGTCGGCCGACGTGGCCCGAACGCCGGTCAGGTCGGACTGGACGAACGTGGCCCCGACGCAGTGGGCCCGCCGCAGGTCGGCCTGGGCGAGGTCGGCCTCGTTCAGGTCGGCCATGGCCAGCGACGCGACCGACAGGTCGGCCGAGCGGAGCACGGCCAGTCGGAACCGGCCGGCATCGAGCGTCGCGCCGCGCAGGTTGGCGCCGGTCAGGTCGACGGCGCTGGCCGTTGCGTCGGTCAGGTTGGCGCGGTTCAGGTCGGCGTCGCGCAGGTCGGCGGCCGTCAGCAACGCGCCGCTCAGGTCGAGGCCGGCCCACTGCGCGCGGTGCAGGGCGGCGCGGGCCAGGTTAATGCCCCGGCTGATGGACGGCCGCCAGGCGGGGTCGGCCGCCAGCAGCAGCGTGGCCACCATCGGCACGGCGTCGGACCGGACGTCGGCCTCCGCGTGCGCCCGCAGGTGCTCGAACGCGCCCGGTCGGTCGCGGAGGACGACGGCGATCTCCACGACGAGCGCCGGCGCGCGCAAATCGGCCTGCAACAGCTTGCCCGGCAGTCGCCCCGCGCCCAGCTCAGCGACGATCCAGTCGGCCGTGCAGACCTGCTCGAACCCGGGGTGACGCAGCCATCTCACGTGTTGGGGCATCAGCGGCGTGCCGAGCGTGCCGTGCGTCATCAGGCGCTCGAACGTCTCCACCGGCGTGAGGACGCGCGCCGCGTGCAGCCGCAGCGCGTCGCGCGCCGTCGCGACGCCCTCCTGACCGGCCATGACATCCAGCACCATCGCCACCAGTTCGGGAACGCCGGCGAGCAGGTCGAACGACGGGTCGGCCGCGATGCGCTTCAGGACCGAGGCGCACGCGCCGCGGTGGGCGGCGACGAGGTACTCCAGGCAGTCGTCCACCGTCCACGGGCACAGCGTGAACACGTCGATGGCCCCCGCGGCGGATGGCGTGTCGACCGTGGCCAGGACGGCGACGCCGGTGGTGACGGCCCGCCGGGCCTCGGTCGACTGGTGGGTGTCGCACAGCGTCACGCTGACGTCGGGCGGCAGGGTGGCGGCGAGGTACTGCAGCGCGGTGGTCTTCCCGCCCCCAGGCCCGCCGACGAGCAGGATCAGCCCGCGGCCGTGCGCGGCCGACGCCACGAGCCGGTCGACTGGCACGCTCGCCTCGCCCCCAAGACGACGGGCCCGCGGCACCACCGCCGGTCGGCCGGTCCCCTGGTCGTTTAGCGATAGCGCCGGCCGGTCGGCCATGGGTCGGATTGTAACGATCGGGCAAGCTCGGCGGTCGAAAATCGCGGCGAGCAGCGATCGTGCAATTCGAGTCGTTGTCTTACCGATTTGTGACGGCCGGTCGTGAGGTACACCGAAGGGCCAGCGACTTTCCGTAGCAAGAGGCATTCGATGGCCAACGCATCAATACGATAACCGGGAGGGGCGGCCCAATGTTACAATCGTCGGTGGTTTTGAATCGCACAAGTGTTTCAATGACAAGGTATTGCATTTTAGTTGCGCGGCCCAAAGCGTGTAACATTGTGTCACAATGTGTAGCACGCGTCCTGGCGATTGGGGTGGTTCTCACGCGGGCGGGGGTCGTCGGCGGGCGGGGGTGAAGTATCCGTCGGTGAGGGTGCGGAGGAAGGCGACGAGGTCGTCCTCCTCTTGGCTGATCCGATCGTGTCGGTTCGTTTTCGCTGCCGACTGCCGGCCTTCAGGCTTGGTCCAGTTCGCGGACGACCGCCAGCGCCTCGGCCACGTCGCACACCTGCACGCCGCGGCGGCGGCCGCCGACGTCGCACTGCTGGAGCAGCATCAGGTCGTCGAAGTCGGGCGACTCGCGCAGGCGGGCCTTGGCCCTAAATCCGAGCTTGCCGTCGGCGATCGCGTGGGCGTCCATGTGGTGGGCGATCAGCCACTGCGTTCGCTCGGTGATCGTGCCCTCCAGGGCGGCCAGGCCAGCGGCGACGTGGTCGGCGGGGTCGATGCCCTTGCCCACATCGTGCAGCAGGGCGGCCAACAGGAACTCCTCGTCCCACGGCTGCTCGCGGCGGGCCAGCTCGAACACCTGCAGGCTGTGGTAGAGGGCGTCGCCCTCGGGGTGCCAAGTCGGGTTCTGCTTCACGTGCTCCAGCGGCTGCAGGAGCAAGCGGTACAGCTCGAACCGATCGACGTGGTCGGACAGCCGTTCAACGTCGGCGTCGAGGTCGATGCCGGGGTACTCGGCTCGCAGGAACCGCTCCAGCTCGGGGATCGTCGCCCGCTCGATCAGCCGGCCGGTGATGCTGCTCTTGAACGGGTAGTTCACCTTGTCGGCGTCGTACAGCGTGAGCTCGACGCTGAACCGGTCCTGGACGTGGACGTGCGTGAAGATGCGTTCCTCGTTCTGCTTGATGACGCGCTTGCGCTCCAGCTGGTAGGGCAGCTGTTCGTCGTCCAGAACGGCCGTGATGGCCGAGCTGTTGCTGCTGAACACGTGCAGGTCGATGTCGGACCCCTGGCGGACGTGGCCGGTGAGGACCGAGCCGATCAGGCGGGGGTGAAAGGCGTCGAGCAGCCGCATGAGGCGGAGCGCGTCGAGCCGCATCGCCTTGAGGTTGTCCTGGCGGGCGTCGCCCTCGTACAGGCTGGCGAGCGCGCCGATCTGCTCGCGGATCTCGGCGTTGCTGGGCAGGTCCTTGGGCCGGAACCGGAACTCCACGCCCAGCTGGCGGGCGGCCTTGCGCTTGGCCGTGAAGTACTCGGACTCTTCCCGCGCGTACATCATCCGCGCCGCGAGCAGCGCGATCTGACCCCGAATGCGAACGTCAGGCATGGTTGGGATGTGGCCGCGGTTATGAAGCCCAGGGAGCGTGGCTCCCGACGTGCGGCCGTGGGCAGGGAAATCGATCGGTCGAAGAACTTACTACCGGCGGTCGGGCGACGCCACTAAAATCCTGGGACAAGGCGGTGCCACATGACCCTGTTTGATGTGCCGACGCTCCCGCAAGCGATCCCTCAGATCCCGCCGTCGTCTGACGTCGAGCGGCGGATGTGCGTGCATGGGGTGAGCTGGGAGACCTACTCGCGGCTGTGCGACGAGATCGTCCACGCCGGGACGCGGATCACCTTTGACCAGGGGAGGATGGAAATCGTGGTCGTCTCCCAAAGGCACGAGGACATCAAGACGTCCCTTGCAAGAATCATCGAGGCGTACGGCGACGCCGTCGAGATCGACGCATACGGCCTGGGGAACATGACCCTGCAGCGGCGCGACCTGGACCGCGGCCTGGAGCCGGACGAGTGCTACTACGTCGCCAACGCGGCGCTGATCCGACGGTCGAACCGAGAGGTCGACCTCGCCATTGACCCGCCACCCGACCTCGCGATTGAGGTGGACATCTCCCCACCCGACGTGGCCAAGCCGCCGATCTACGGCGCGATGGGCGTCCCAGAGATCTGGCGCTTCGACGGTCGCGCGGTCACCTACCTGGTGCGTGGAGCGGATGGTGACTACGCGGTTGCCGACCGCAGCCCCGCGTTTCCCGACTTGCCCATCGAGTGGGTGAACGAGGCGTTGGCGATCGGGCTGACCGACACCCAGATGGCCGCCGCGAACGAGATCCGCCGGCGGGTTGCCGCCGTGCGTCGGCAGCAGTGAACGACGGCTCGGCGTCATCCCTCGGCCGCTTGGCTGGCGTTGGTCAATCGGTCGAGCAGGTCGTTCTGCGACGGCAGGATCCGCTCGCGTCGCTCCATGGGGAGCAGCCGTTCACGGATGTCGTACCAGACCTCGTCGTCGGCGGCCTCGGGGCCAAGGCCCATCACGTCCAGGAGGCCGACGAACTCGAACCGTACGGGGTGGTCGTCGGAATTGGTGTAGGCATGCTCGGCCCGCTTGCCGCGTCGGTTGGCGATCTGGATCGCCTCGCGCGGCGACCGGGCGAGAAAGTTGAGGATGCGCTCCTCGCACAGCCGACGTTTGCCGGGGTCGCCGTCGACCACGACGCGGAACTGGAACAGGAGTTTTGCCGCGTACCGCCGCATTTTTCAGCCGGAAAGGGGGGATCGGCAGGTCGCGAGCCGGTCAATCCGCGTTGCCGCTGGCTTCTTCCAGCATCCGCCGCAGCAGGCCGTTCTCTCGGCGGGTCGCCTCGAGGTCGAAGACGAGATACTTGATGCTGAGCCGCAGGTAGTCCAGACTCTCCTGCAGGCCGCAGACGGTTTGGCGGAGGCGCTCGTGGCGCTGGCGGGTCTCGTCGGCCAACCGCTCCAGTTTCAGCCGCTCCGTGATGGGGAGCGTGCTGATCTCGCCCATCAGCTCGGCCAACTTGGTGTGAAACTCGCGCGGGTCCATGGTCGTGTCTCCTCCTGCTCTGGCCGGAGTCGCGTCCTCCGGACGCGACCGATCCCGCTCTCGGCATCGAACGGCGGGCGCACTATAATCGTGGCCGACTTGAGGAAATAGTGTTAACTCGTCTGGCGACAGCGACATTCGGGTTATCGGACGGGGATGTGGCGCGACTGCGCCGGTCCTGCGGTTCCAGAGTTGCGACCCGGTAGATTCCAGCCCTAGCTAATCGGTGAATGCCAAATGGCGGACGCAAATCACGACGATCTGGCCGACGCGCTGGCCCGCCTGGCCGGCGGTGACGTGGCGCCCAGCGAGCGGGAACACGAGCGCGTGCCGCCCCCGCCGCCACCCCCGCCGGCGGCGGCAAGACCCGTGTTCCGATCGACAGCCCCGGCGGTCTCACCGCCGCCGCCCCGGCAGGCAGCCCCCGTCCCCGGGCCGTCTACGCCCGCCCCCGTGCGTCCCGCCGCCGCAGCGATTGGCGGGCCCGCGCTCAGCGGTCGCCCGGCGGTCGCCCGGCCTCAGCGGCCGGCCGTCCCCACGATCCGGCCGGCCGCGCCGCTCCACCCGAATCTCACGCCGCCAACGGAACCGCCAACCGACGAGGAGATCGCCGCCCAGGCGGAGATGGACGACGACGACGCCGTGATCGTTCCCGCCCCGGACGCCTCGGTGTTCATCCCGCGCAAGAAGCCGACCACCACGGCCGAGGCCCGGGCCCAGGTTGCCCGGCAGAAGCAGCTCGACTTCCGCCGGACGGTGATCCCCGTCCTGCTGACCACCGGCGCGCTGTCGATCGCGTTCGGCGTGCTGCCGCTGTGCCTGGGTCCCGACTCCGTCGCCGGTGCGCTGCCCAGGTGGGTCACGCCCGTCCTGGCCGGCACGGGGGCGGTGCTGCTGGCCCTGGCGGGGGTCAACATGGCCAGCGTGCGGTCGATGCTCCTGGCCCAGGCCGAGTCGGCCCCGGCCGCACGTTGACATCGGTTCCGAATCACTTCTATCATCCGCCGACCCGAATCAGCCGATAGGAGCTACATTATGGCCAACGAGAACGTCAAAGAGTTCACCGACGCGAACTTCGACGCGGAGGTTCTGAAGTCCAGCACGCCGGTGTTGGTCGACTTCTGGGCCGAGTGGTGCCCCCCCTGCAAGGCGTTGGGCCCCACGATCGACAAGTTGGCCACCGACTACGCCGGCAAGGTGAAGGTCGGCAAGCTCGACACCGACAGCAACCGCGACATCTCGATGAAGTACGGCATCAGCTCGATCCCCACCATCCTGGTCTTCAAGGACGGCGAGATCGCCCACAAGATCGTCGGCTTCAAGCGCGAGGGCGACTTCAAGGCCGTGCTCGACACGATGTGATCGCCGCCCCAACTTAACCCTGAAACCGCCGACCCTCCTGGGCCGGCGGTTTTCTTTTCCCCGCCGCGCACCGACACCCCTTACAGCCGCACGGCGGCAGCCCGCGGACCGTCGGAATGACGAGCGTTTCCGCTCGCCGAAACTCCCCGGCTCCCGCCGGCGGCCGCTACCCCAGCGATGACCGTCGCACCCGCGCCGGCGCGTGGATCGGCCCGACGCGATCGCGCAGCGGTCCCCCCGGCCGACGCGACAGCGTCGCCAGGATCTCGGCCACCACGGCCAGCGCAACCGCCTCGCTCCCGTCGCCGCCGAGGTCGAGGCCGATCGGGGCGTGCAGCTTCGCCAACTGGCCCGCCGTGAACCGCTCGCCCGCCGCCAACCAGTTGGCCAACATGCGATCCGTCCTGGCCCGGGGCCCGAGCACGCCGACGTAGCGTGCGGGCGACGTCAGCAGCAGCCGCAGCAGCGCGTGATCCTCGGGGTAGTGGTGAGTCATGACGACGGCGACCGTGTCATCCGACAGGGCGATCCGCCCGGCCGCTTCATCTGCGTGCGTCGCCACGACGACGTCGGCCAGCGGGAACCGGTCGGGCCGGGCGTGGCCGTGCCGCCGGTCAACGACGGTCACGTGCCACCCGAGCCCCTTGGCGGCCGCCACCAGCGGCAGGGCGTCGTGCCCCCCGCCGAAGATCACGACCGGCACCGGCGGGACGACCGCCTCGGCCAGCACGTGCAGCCGACCGCCGGCCGTCTCGTAGACGATCGGGGTCGACTCGCCGGTGCGGACGCACTCGGCCGCGTCGGCACCGATGGCGCCGAACCGCGACGCCAGCAGCGCCGGGTCGTCGACGACGGCGCCGTCGTCCAGATAGGTCAGCCGCGTGCCCGGCGAGACGTCGAGGTCGCCCTCCACCTGGAACACGTGCAGCACCGCCCCCCGGCGTCGGTCGCGCACGCAGCGGCGAAGGAAGTCCAGGCCGCCCGACCCCGGCGCGAGCCGTTCGATCAGCACGTCGATCGACCCGTTGCACCCCAGGGCGAACCCCCAGGCGACGTCCTCGCCCGACCCGTCGTCGCTGGCGTCGTACCGGACCAGCGCGGTGGGGCGGTCGGCGGTCAGCAGTCGGCCGCGCCGGGCGACGTCGCTCTCCAGGCACCCACCGCTCACGCTGCCGGTCCGGCGGCCGGCACCGTCGACCAGCATCCGCGCCCCCGGCAGCCGGTAGCTGGACCCCTCGACGCGCACCACCGTCGCCAGCGTGGCCGATTCGCCGGCCGCGGCCAGTCGCTCGGCGGCGGACAGGATGTCGAGCAGGTCACGCATCGGTCAGCCAATCTAGCCGCGGTTCGCGTCGCCGTCGGTCAGAATTCTGGAGACCGCCGCAGCGACGGCTCCGTCCTGCTCCGGGAACACGGTCCGCAGGTCGATTCGCAGCCGGTCGTTCGCCACGTACCCGACGATCGGCGGCTCACCTCGGCGCAGGGCGGCCGCCAGCGCGTCGACCGACCCGGCCGCCGGTCGCACGTCGACCGTGACGGAGGCGATCACGGTGCGCGGCATCGTCCCGCCGCCCACCTGCGCCCGCCCAACGCCGACCGCCGCGCCGGGTCCGATCACCGCCACGATCGAATCGGCCCGCCGGCGCAGGTCCTCAACGGTCGCCCTCATCATCCGCACGATCGGCAGCTCGTCGGCCCGGCCCGACAGGTGCAGGTCGACCGTCGCCTGCAGGGCGGCCATCACCAGCTTGTCGCACCGCAGCGCGCGGAACAGCGGCTCGCGCTTCATCGCCGCCACCAGGTCCGCCCGGCCCGCGGCCACGCCCGCCTGGGGCCCGCCGAGCAGCTTGTCGCCGCTGAAGCAGACGAGGTCCGCGCCGGCACCGATCAGCTCGGCCGGCGTGGGCTCGCGTTCGGGCGGCAGGTCCGGCGCGTCGTCGTCGTCGTCGGATGGAAGAACCCGCGGCGGAGCCGCCGGGCTCTGTTGGAGCGTCTCCTGCACGTCGAACACGGCCCCGGTGCCGAGGTCGACCATGAAGGGCACGCCGGTCTGTCTCGCGACCGCCGACAGCTCCGCCGGCGACGGGTCGGCCACGAAGCCGGCCATGTAGAAGTTGCCGCGGTGCACCGACAGCAGCAGCGCCGTCCGCGGCCCGACCGCCGACGCGTAGTCGGCGGCCGTGGTGCGGTTGGTCGTGCCGACCTCGCGCAGCGTGGCCCCGCTGGACAGCAACACGTCCGGCACGCGGAACCCGCCGCCGATCTGCACCAGTTGGCCGCGGCTGATGACCACCTCCGGCCGGTCCGGCGTGACCAGCGACTTCAGCGCCAGCACGAGCGCCGCCGCACAGTTGTTGACGACCGTCGCGGCCTCGGCTGCGCACAGGACGGCCAGCGCCTGCTCCAGGTACGGGGCCCGCCCGCCGCGGGTGCCCGTGGTCAGGTCGATCTCCAGGTTGGAGTAACCCGCTGCCGCTGTGACCGCCTCGACCGCCGACGGCGCCAGCGGGCTACGCCCCAGGTTGGTGTGGATCAGGATGCCGGTGCCGTTGATGACCGGCCGGAGCCGCGCCCGCAGCAGGTCGCCGACGGCGACCCGCGCGGCGGCCATCACGTCGCCCGCGGTGCCGTCGGTCCGCCGTCGCCGCTCCTCCGCCACGACCCGCCGCACGCCAGCCACGACGACCGGCCGCGGCAGGCCCACGTCGCCCAGCTCGCGCAGGACGCGGTCGACCGACGGGATGTCGCGGAACGTGGGCGGCGTCATGCGGGGTCACCAGAGGATGTCGACCAAACCGCGAGCGATGATTCGCTTGTCAGTTGTCACCAGTTTTGCCGGCTCCGTTCCGCCCGCCACGTACACTATGGTCGTGGCGACGATGATGGCGCCATGGATCTCCAGGCCCGCCGGCAGCCGGTGCAGGACTGCCTTATCGAACGGCCGGATGACGCGGTTGGTGAGGGAGTCGATCAGTGACTGAGCGTCGGCCAGCGACGGGCCGACGCGTCCACGGCTGTGCAGGTGCCATATCTCGGCCAGCGCGATCTTCGAGCGCGTCCGCACCCGCGCGGCTCAACTTCGTGTTGTTCTCCAGATACCAGATGAGCGGGTGTGCATCGATGACGTACAACATCCCCGTGGTTCTCCCTCACGTGGACGCGGGAGCATCGACTCGAAACCGCAACTTGGCGGCGTCGATCTCCTCTGCCGGCGTGTCCCGCCCGGCCCAGATGCCTCTGACGTCGGCCATGGTCAGTCCATTCGGATTGCGGATTCGCTTCAGCTCAAACTCAAGCATGGTGAGCTTCACGGTCAGCTCAGCCATCTCCTGAATCACCTGTGCCTCCGTCCGCTGGGCCGGCATGTCGGTCAGTGCAGCGCTCATGCCCCAAGTATACGTCACGCCCCCCCTGCCCGCACCTTGATCCGCGGCCGCCCCGCGGTGATCAGGCCGACGACCGTCGCCGCTAACGGCTGGTGTTCCCGCACGGTCGCCACGACCGCCGCCAGCTTCTTCGGCGGGACGCACAGCAGCAGCCCGCCGCTGGTCTGCGCGTCGGCCAACAACGTTCGCAGCCGTGCGGGCGTGTCGGTCCAGTCGGCGATCGCGTCGGCGGCGGCCAGGTTGGCGCGGGACCCGCCGGGCACGCAGTCGTGGTCGATTAGCGACAGCACCTCCGGCGACAGCGCCGGCACGGCCGACGCGTCCACCTCGGCCGCCACGCCGCTCGCCCGGCACATCGACGCGAGGTGGCCCATCAGGCTGAAGCCCGTCACGTCCGTCGCCGCCCGCACCAGGCCCGCCGTCGCCAGCGCGTGGCCGGCCGAGTTCAGCTGCTTCATCGATCGCACCGCCAGCCTCGCCACCGCCGGCGACGCCAGGCCGCGCTTGATGCCGGTCGTGACGATGCCCGTGCCGAGCGGCTTGGTCAGCACCAGCAGGTCGCCGGGTCGCGCCCCGGCGTTGGTCATCACCTTCCGCGGGTCGACCAGCCCGGTGACGGCAAGCCCGTAGGTCGGCTCCGGCAGCTTGATCGTGTGCCCGCCCAGCAGGCTCACGCCGGCCCGCTTCGCGACGGCCGCCCCGCCCCTGAGGATCCGGTTGATCGTCGCCGGCGACAGCTTGTCGGTCGGCATGCCGACGATCGCCATCGCGGTGATGGGCCGGCCGCCCATGGCGAAGACGTCGCTGATCGCGTTGGTCGCCGCGATCGCGCCGAAGTCGGCCGCGTCATCCACGATCGGCGTGAAGAAGTCGACCGTCTGCACCAGCGCCAGGTTCGGCCCGATGCGATAGACGCCCGCGTCGTCGCCGGTGGCTGAGCCGACGAGCAGGTTTGGATCCGTCGCCTGTGGCAACCCGCGGAGCAGCTTGGCCAGGTCGGGCTGGCTCACCTTGGCGGCGCAGCCGGCGCAGCTGGACAGCGTCGTGAGACGAATGGCTTCGGTGCTGGGCATGGGGGCGCGATCCTCGTCAGCAGCCCCGCATGGTATTCACCGGCGCGTCGGCCGGACGAGCACCACCTCGAGGATCTTCTCCGCCGCGTTGTCCCACCGGACGTGGATGCCCCGATCGGGGTAGAGGAATGTCGGGAACGCCTGGTCCCCGTCGCCGGTGTAGACGTCCGTCGGCTCGCCGAACCGCGCGATCAGCGCACGCGTGCCGTCGATCGGCAGCCGCGTCAACAGCTCGGGGTCGCGGATGTGAACCTCGCCGATCCGCCCGTCGTCCACGGCGTACAGGTTCCCGCCGGTGTCGACGAGGTGATCCCCCGCCCGCTCGCCAAGCAGCCCGGCCGGCACGTCTGACACCGGCAGGCCGATCCGCAGCCCGTGGACCGTCAGCCGGTCGGACGGCGGGCCACCGGCGTAGACCGCCAGCGGCTCGCCCCACAGGTCGGTGTCGCCGGGGCGGACGCGCACGCCCGCCACCGCGTCGGTGCGCGCGGAAGGCGGATCGAACCCAAACGACGGCTTCTGCACCGGCTCGGGCGGCGGCGGTTGAGACCGCTGTGGGAGGGCGGCGAAATGCCTCGCCGTCGTCGCCTGTGACTGACGCGTCGACCGCAGCGCGACCATCGCCGCGCCCAGCAGGAGGACCAGCAGGGCGACGATGCCGATGCTGACGACCCTCGGCGCGCCGGCCCGGCCACCTGTCCGACCGAGCGGCCGACCGCACGTGCGACAGTACTTCGCGCCCGGCGGTTGGCCGGCGCTGCACGTCTTGCACTGCTGGCTCTGGGTAGGCACCACGGCCAAGTCCTGTGTCGCCGCTGGCCCGCCCGGCCGAGCGACGAACGCTGCGCGTGGCAGGCACCCGTCCGGCAAGGCCCGGCTCGCCGCCAGGGACCTTGCCGCGGCCGCATGGCCACCCCGGCAGCAAGCTGCCGGGGCCTTCGAACCGCGCTGCTACGCTCGTTCGTCAGGTCATCGCCGCCTGCTTCGCCTTGTCGTCCGGCGGCGAGTCGCCGTGGCCCGGCGCCGGGCTGGCCTGCGAGGTCGGGCCGAGCTGGTTGCGGATGCCGAAGGCGGTCACGCGGACGATGTCCTTCAGCGTGATGATCTGCACCAGGTCGCGGCTGAAGAACAGGTCTAGCGTCCAGCTGATCGTCACGCGGACCTTCTTGTCCAGGCCCGGCAGCTTCGCCAGGTAGATCGACCGCCACATCCACCAGGCGATGAACCCGCTGAAGTTGAACCCCAGCACCTGCGCCGTCCCCGTCCGGTGGCCGATGGCGGCCAGTTGGCCGAGCATCTTGTACTTGAACGGTTTCACCTGTCGCCCCTCGCCCAGGACGACCGCCTCAATGTTCTTGGCCACCGCCGGCCCCATGCGGATCGCCGTCTGCGCCGTCGCCGGGTAGGGCTTGTTGCCGTCGGTCGCGTCGGGCACGGACGCGCAGTCGCCCAGCGCCCACACCTCGGGCCGGTCAACGCTGCGCATCGCGCCGTCGACCTTGATGCGCCCCTTCTCCTTCGCCAGCGGCAGCCCCGCGACGATCCGGTCCGGCGTGACCCCGGCCGTCCACAGCAGCGTTCCAGACGGGATGGGGTCCCCCTCGCTCAGCTCCACCTGCTGCCCGTCGTACGTCTTCACCTTCGTCTTGAACCGGACGTCGATCCCGCCCTCGCCCAGCTTTTTGCCGGTGAACTTCCCCAGCGATGGGCTGAACTCCGGCAGCAGCACCTCGCCGGGGTGGCACAGGACGATGCGGACCATCTTCGGGTCCAGCCGGGGGTAGTACGTCATCGCGTCGTCGAAGAAGTCGCGCATCGCCCCGGCCGTCTCCACGCCGGTGAACCCGCCCCCGGCGATCACGAACGTCAGCAGCCGCCTCCGCCGGTCGGCGTCCTCCTCGACGTTGGCCGACTCGAGGATGCCGATCATCCGGTTCCGCAGGAAGAACGCGTCGCCCAGCGTCTTCAGCTCGATCGCGTTCTGGGCGGTCTGCTCGTCGAAGAACTTCGTGCTGCTGCCCAGCGCCACCACCAGCTGGTCGTACCCCAGCGACCGGTGCCGCCGCGGGAACCCGTAGCTGATGTCGACCGTCCGCGCGTCCAGGTCGATCCCCTCGACCAGCCCCTCGTAGAACGTGACCCGCTTGAGCATCTTGCGGATCGGCTCGACGATGTCGCTGGGGTCCAGGTCGCTGGCGGCGACCTCGTGCAGCATCGGCGTGAACAGGAGGAAGTTGTCCCGGTCGACCAGCGTCACCTCGCAGTCGTCCCGCTTGGCCAGCGTCTTCTCCAGCCGCAGCGCCGCGTACGTCCCGCCGAACCCGGCACCCAGGATCAGCACGCGGGTCTTCTTCTTCGTCATGGGGTCGGACATGGTCGGGTCACCTTTGCCAAAACGGGGGGTCGCCGTCAACGCGGACCATAGGCCCGGCGTGGACGAACGGGGAACGCGAAAAAATGACGGGTGCCGCACGACGCCGGTTGGGCCCTTGGTATCATCGCGTCGGTGGGCGTACCGTGCGGCGTCCCATGCCCACGCCGGTGCCCTACATCCTCGCCACGGCCGGCCACGTCGACCACGGCAAGAGCGCGCTGGTCCGCGCCTTGACCGGCGTCGACCCCGACCGGCTGCCCGAGGAGAAGGCCCGCGGCATCACCATCGACCTCGGCTTCGCCGCGGTAGACCTGAGCGGGCCCGACGGTCAAACCGTCCGCCTCGGCATCGTCGACGTGCCCGGCCACGAGGACTTCGTGAAGAACATGGTCGCCGGCATCGGCTCGGTCGACCTGGCCCTGCTGGTCGTCGCCGCCGACGACGGGTGGATGCCCCAGACCGAGGAGCACCTGCAGATCCTCGGCTACCAGGGCGTCACCCGCGGCGTGGTGGCCGTCACCAAGATCGACCTGGCGACCGACGGTCCGGCCACGCTCGCCGCCGTGCGCGAACGGCTGAGAGGATCATCACTGGCCGAGGCGGACATCGTGCCCACGTCGGTCGTCACCGGGCGGGGCTTGGACGCGCTGCGGGCGGCGCTGGCGACGGCGGCCCTGGCGTCGCCGCCGCGCGCCGATGCGGGCAAACCGCGATTGCCGGTCGACCGTGTCTTCGCGCTCCGCGGCGTCGGCACGGTCGTCACGGGCACCCTGACCGGCGGGAAGTTGTCGCGCGGCCAATCAGTTGTCGCGCGCCCCGGCGGGACGGCCGCCAAGGCGCGGTCGCTCCAGTCCCACAATCGAGACGTGCAATCAGCGATGCCGGGATCGCGGGTCGCCTTGAACGTGCCGGAACTGGCCGGCGTCGAACGCGGGGCGGTGGTCACGTTGCCGCACCTGGGCGAGGCGAGCGACACGCTCGACGTGCTGCTGGAGCGGTCGCCCCGCGGCGGGGGACCCGCGTCGCTGCCGCACGCCGCCCGCGTGTTCGTCCACCACGGCACGGCGGCCGTGGCGGCGCGGGTCTACCTGCTCGACCGCGTCCCGCTGGAGGCGGGTCAGACCGGCGTGGCCCAACTGCGGCTGGCGTCGCCGCTCTATGCCTGGGTGGGGGACCGATTGGTCGTCCGCGACGGTTCGCAGCAGCACACGTTGGCCGGCGGCCGCGTGCTCGACCCGGCGGCCGAGCGCCGGGGGTACAACCGGCCGGCGCGGCGGCAGTCGCTCGATCGGCGGGCAAACGCGGCCGGTCCCGCCGATCTGATCCGGTGCGAGCTGGCCGACCACGCCGTGGTGATGCGGTCCAAGCTGCTGGTGCGATCGCCGTTCCCGTCAGACGCGGTGGGCGCTGCCATCGACGCGTTGGTCCGGTCGGGTCAGGCGATCGTTGCCGGGCCGATGGTGGTCGACCCCGATCGGTGGGCGGCCTGGCTGGCGATGCTCGCAGATGCGGTGGACGCCGAGCACCGGGACCGGCCCGAGCACGTCGGCCTGCCGTTGGCCGACCTGCGGGCGGTCGCGGCGGCGTCTGCGGCAGAGGCGGCGGTGGTCGAACCCTTGGTCGCGGCGTTGCTCGACGGCCGGGGCTTCGCCCGGCGCGGGACGGCCGTCGCGCGGGCGAGCCACCGCCCGGCGCTGCCGGCGTACCTGGCGGCGGCGGGCGCGCGGGTCCGCGCGGGTCTGTCGGCCAAGCCGCTGGAGCCGCCGAACCGGAAAGAGTTGACGCCGACCGACACCGACCGGGCGGCGCTGCAGTTCCTGATCGACACGGGCGAGGCAACGGTTGTCGGGGACGAGCTGGTCCTGCTATCGGACGCCATCGACCGGGCGGCGGACGGGATCCGCCGGCACGTCGCGGCGCGCGGGCCGGCGTCGGCAAGCGATTTGCGGCAAGCGCTGGGCACGACCCGGCGGGTGATGATGCCGCTGCTGGAACTGCTCGACCGGCGCGGGATCACCAAGCGGATCGGCGACCTGCGGTCGGCGCGGTGAGGGGGAAAGGCCCGTTGACCAACCAAGCCGGTTCTGAGGTACTCCGAAGGGCCGGGTCGCTTGGGGTTGAACCTGGCCCTGTGGAGTAGCCCAGGACCGGCTTGGATTTCGACTGCGTCCCAGACTTGCACGAGACGACCCGTATGACCCGACTTCGACCGACGTGGCTGCTGGGGATCGTGACCGTGGTGTTGACCGCCGGGGCAGGCCCGACGTCGGGGCCGGCGACGACGCGGCCGGCGGCGATCGACCTGTCGTCCATTGCGCTGAAGGCGAAGACGGACGAGATCACGCTTCGCCAGATGCAGGCCGAGGCCGCGGCCGACCTGACCGAGCAACGGGTCCGTGCCGAGCTGCCGAACCTGTCGGCGGAGATCGACGCCCGGCTGGACGAGTCGGACAACCTGCTGGCCAGCCGGCCGTCTTTGCAGGTGCTCGACTCGCTGGCGGACGACTGGCAGACGTATGACCACGAGCTGTCCGGGTGGCACAAGGCGCTGGAGCACCGGCGGGACCTGCTGAAGGACGACGTCCGCGTGGACGGCCAGAAGGACAAGGACGGCCAGTGGGTCAAGCCGCCCGGTGCCGGCAAACTGCAGGCGCTGGACGACCCGTGGCGGCAGACGCAGGACACGGTCGACTTCCTGTCGGCCCACGCGACGAACAACGACGTGCAAACGCGGTTGTTCGACATGTCCGGGCGGATCGACGACACCCGGCAGGCGATCGAGCAGACCCGGGCGGAGCTGCAGGCGCAGCTGTCGAACATGTACGCGGTGATGCTCGACGTGGACGAGCAGCAGGCCAAGGTGGCCGGCGAGGTCGACGCCGTGCGGGCGGCCCGGGACGACGCGTGGGACCGGCTGTTCGAGCGGGACGGCGTGCCGGTGTGGGAGCTGGGCCGGGCCGCCGTGCCGGCGGCGGCGGGCACGCCCGCGGTGACTACGGCCAAGGGGAAGCGGGTGCCGGCGGCGCAGGGGACGCTGGGGCGGCAGCTGCAGGCGGTGCGGGCGTACATCCTGCGGCACGAGACGAACGTCGGCGTGCATGCCGGGCTGATCGTGCTGCTGGCGGTCGGGCTGTGGGTCGCCGGGCGGTGGGTCCACCGCTGGGCCGAGGCCGACCCGTCGCTGAAGCGGGCGACGCTGGCGTTCACGGCGCCGATCGCCACCGCGTTCGTGCTGACGTTCTTCGCCGCCGTCTGGATCTACCCGCACGCCCCCCGGCTGTTCTGGGCCGCCCTGGGCGCCGGCGCGGTGATGCCGACCGTGTTCCTGCTGCGCCGCGTGGTCGAGCCTCGGCTGTTCCTGATCCTGGACGCGATGGTCGCGTTCTACTTCGTCGACCAGGTCCGGCTGGTGATGGCCGCCGCCCCGCTGGCGGCGCGGGGGCTGTTCCTGGCCGAGATGCTGGGCGGGACCCTGCTGCTGGCGCTGCTGACCCGAGCCCGGCGGGACCAGGTGCCGACCAACCTGCTGGGGTGGTTGGTGCGCATCGGGATCCGGCTCATGTTCGCCGTGTTCGCCGGGTGCCTGCTGGCCGACCTGGTCGGGTACGTCAGCGTGGCCGAGCTGGTGGGCGGGGCGGCGCTGGGCGGGGGGTACCTGGCGCTGATCCTGTACGCCTGCACGCGGGTCGTGGGCGGGCTGCTGATCATCGTGCTGCGGTCGCGGCCGCTGACGCTGCTGAACGGCGTCCGCCGGCACCAGCCGCTGCTGCTGGGCCGGCTCACGTCGGCGGTCGAGTGGGTGGCAGCGGCGTTCTGGGCGCTGGGCGTGCTGGCGCTGATGTCGGCGGGCCCGGCCGTGTACGCGGGCGTCTACTGGTTCTGGAACCTGCCGGTCAGCCTGGGGGCCATCTCGTTCACGCCGTCGCACATCCTGGTGTTCGCGCTGACCGTCTGGGCGTCGTACATGGTGAGCCGGTTCTTGCAGTTCGTGCTGGACGAGGACGTGTACGTCCACATCCACCTGGCCGGCGGGCTGTCGTACGCGATCAACCGGATCGTCCACTACGCCGTCATGGTGTGCGGGCTGTACCTGGCGCTGGCCGCGGCGCACGTGCCGCTGACGCAGCTGAGCCTGATCGTCGGCGCGCTCACGGTCGGCCTGGGCTTCGGCCTGCAGAACGTGGTGAACAACTTCGTGTCGGGCCTGATCCTGCTGTTCGAGCGGCCAATCAAGGTGGGCGACCTGATCCAGATGTCCGACTCGACGACCGGGACCGTGTCGTACATCGGCATCCGCGCCAGCGTGATCCGCACGCCCGACAGCAGCGAGGTGATCGTCCCCAACGGCAACCTGATCTCGAACCAGCTGACCAACTGGACGCGCACGACGCGCGAGCGGGGCATCATGATCCCGCTGGCGTTGGGCGCCGACGCCGAGCCGATGAAGGTGATGGAGCTGCTGGTGAGCGTCGCCGCCGCCCACCCGTTGGTGGTCACGCAGCCGCGCCCGTCGGCCCTGCTGACGAAGTTCGCGGCCGACGCGTTCAACTACGAGCTGCGGGCGTGGACCAACGCGGCCGACCAGTGGGCACAGGTGCGGAGCGACCTGGCGGTGTCGCTGCACGCGGCGCTGGTGCGTGAGGGGATCGCGATTAAGTAGGGCGTCCTGAGCGCAGCGGCGCAGCCGAAGGATCTAGCCGGCAAGGGGCGACGCGCGGTTCCGCAGATCGGCGAGGAAATCGAAGTCCCCAGCGGCACGCCGCGAAGGCGCAAGCGACTGCCACGCCGTCCGGCGAACCCGCGCGTCGCCCCCTGCCGGCCAGGTCCGTCGATTCCGCGGCTACGACGCTCCGCTCAGGACGGCACGCACCGTCACCACGCACGCGTCGACCAGCTTCTCGAACGCATCGTGCGGGAACTTCGCCGGCGCGGTCCCCACGCCAAACCGGGCGTGCATGTACCGTTCGGTGACGGCCCGCTCGACCACGGCCAGGACCCACGTGCCCTGGGGGCCGATGGCGGCGGCGAGCGCGGCGCGGTGGGCGTCGACCGTGCGCCACTCGGCCCAGTGGGCCTCGACGTGGCGCAGGCCGTTGGTCTTCGCGTGGTGGTAGAGCCGGGCGACGGCGCGGAGCAGCTCGCCGTGCTCCGTCTCGGCGGCGCCGCCGACGGGGACGAGGGCGGCCCGCAGCCGCTTGAACTCCGCCTGGTGAAGCCCCGTGCCGGCCCAGTAGCTGCGATACCTGGACATGCTCCGACCCTCCCGGCCCCGGCGATGCGCCGCGGGCGATTCCTGTCCGATGGACGTCGGGCCGGCCCCGGCGGTTCGGGGACGCCGCAGCCGATGTCATCGGTCGTTTCGGTCGCGTCGCACAGGTTGCGCGGGGTGCACAGCGCACCATCGGGCCGATAATCGGAAATAGAGGGGTGCGGCAATGAAGCGTGTGCCCAAGTTCGACCGATGCAGTCCGGTGGGCCGGGGCGCGACGGGTCGCGCCCTGGCGACGAACGGAGGCACCCATGTTACGTCGACTTCAGATCGCAGTGGCCCTGGCGTGCCTGGCGGTCGCCAGCCCTGGCGGGGCCGCACCCGTCCCGGCAGTGGCGGTTGGCCCGGTCATCTGCCGGCTCGTGCAGCGGCACCAGGTGATCGTCGCCCGCGCCGGCCGGCAGGGGCCGACGTACGCGGTGGAGTCGCGCGGCGGGGCGGTGCTGTCGCCCGACATGACGATGGACCAGATCGCGGTGCGGAACCCGGAACTGCACCGCCAGATCCGCACGCTGACGACGGCGGTGTCGTGGGCGGGGATCGAAGAGTAAGGGGCGAGTGGCCCGCGCGAACGGCCTGGCGGTCGCTTGCGCCATCGCGGTCCGCGGCGGTCGCGCTGGCGCAAGCGGCGGCCAGTGATCTTGAGCGAACGGCCGGTCGCGTTTTACCGGCTAGATCCTTCGACTGCGGCGGAGCACCGCCTGCGCTCAGGGTCAACCGGGCATGATGTTCACCGCCCGGTACGGCACGCCCCAGGCGCTCAGCGCGATTCCCAGCACCAACCAGAACGCGGCGGCGGCGGACTCGCCGACGATCAGGCCTAGGAAGAACGGTTTGGCGTCGGTGTAGAGCTTCGGCCCGCCGAAGCGCAGGATGAGGTTCTTCGCCAGCCACCCGATCAGGATCGACAGCCACAGGTGGGTGCCGGGGTAGGTGTAGAGCATCAGGTAGCCGATCGGGTGCAGCGGCCACCAGGCGAACCGTAGCCGCATGATGCTCAGCACCGACACCAGCCCGAAGCCGAAGGCGAAGTTGGCGGCGGGACTGACGGGGGGGTGGTAGCGGCCGCGGGCGTACTGCTCGGTGGCGTCGACGAGCTTCGCCTGGGGGCTGACGAAGACGCCCCAGTCGTTGGGGACGTGGCCGGGGGTGTCGAGCGTCCAGGCGTACTTGTACTCCATCCACAGCGTCGCGCTGAAGCTGACGACGTAGCCAACCAGCAGGGCGAGGGCGAGGAGCATCATGATCTGCCGGCCGGTGCGGCGGGCGGCGCGGGTGTCGTGCTCGGCGTCGGAGCCGGCCTCGCCGTCCTTGTCGGTCCCGCCGTAGGCGGCCTGGTCGATCACCTTCAACCCGTGCGTGGCGTACACCGGCACCGGCTCGCGGAAGTCGAACTGCGTGGCCTGCAACGTGGACGCGAAGTAGAACGTCTTCAGCGGCGAGATCAGCGGGTGACCGTAGGCGGCGGCGATCGTCCACGGGCTGGTGATGGGCACCTGCAGCTGCCCGTGCATTAAGCCCGACTCGGCGATGATCCGCGTGATCACCATGAACAGGGTGATGGTCATGAGGACCATCACCATCGCCCCCAGCAGCGTGCAGCCGGCCAGCCAGAGCCAGGCGACCATCACGGACAGGCACGCGAGCAGGCCCCACACGGCCGAGCGGTACGACAGGTACCGGCCGAAGGGTTCGCCCATCCGCTCGCCGCGCCAGGCCTGGGCGATCACCAGTCGCCAGTGGCGTCGGCCGACCCACAGCACCGAGCCGACGAACGCCGTGATGCCGCCGAAGTGCTGGTCGAGGCCGCCGGCGGTGCCGTAGGCGTTGGGGTCGCCGGTGGTGGAGCCGACGATCATGCGCCACGCCTGGAGCGCGACGAAGAAGAACCACAGGCTGAACGCGATCGAGTTGGACAGGAAGTAGGTGACGCCGACGGCGGTGAAGAAGACGGCCGCCCCCTTGAAGTCGCCCATCACGTACGACCAGGGCGGGTTGCTCATGATGCGGTACAGGACGTTGTAGTAGACCGGCACCTGCGGGAAGTGCTTGGGGAAGTAGAGCCCCAGCCCGTTCCACGCGTGCAGGGCGAACACGCCGGCGAAGGCGATCCAGAAGCTGCGGTGCCGCAGCGTGTCGTTGATCGCCTTGCCCGGGGCGGGGTCGTCGATCAGGGCCAGGTGGATCTGCGCGAGCGGGAACGCCAGCCGCTCGTTCTCGAACCACTGGCGACGCACGATGGCGACCAGGAACAGCAGCGACCCGTAGAGCGCGCCCAGCAGGATGCCCCAGGTGACGATCGGCCGGACCCACGCGGCGTAGGGGGGCGGGCCGTCGTCGGTCCACCGGCCGACGTAGCCGATCACGACCGGGCTGTTCTTCCACTGGCTGGGGCCGGCGCCGCGCATGGTGGGGAAGACCCAGGACGGCAGGTGCATCCGCTCGAGCAGGTCCAGGAACGGCCGGTCGTTGAGCGCGTGGTAGAACGGGCTGACCAGCGCGGGCGGCAGGTAGCGCATCAACCCGCTGCTGGGCAGCCCGCAGGCGACCAGCGTCATGGACAGCGCGACGGCCAGCTCGCCGCCGCTGACGGCGAACCGCGGCGCCCAGCGGCGCAGGGGGCCGTTCACCAGCAGCACGAACAGGAACGTCAGCATCACCACGCCGATCGGCAGGTTGTTGCCGACCAGGAACGTGTTGTTGAGCGCGTAGTCGTTGTACGGCGTGACGGCGCAGATGCCGACCACGCCGATCAGGCCGAGCGTGATGCTCCGCCACGAGACCGGCCCGCGGCGGACGAACTCGGCGGCGCGCCGGCGTCGGCGGAGGCGCTGCGACGGGCTCGGGGGGGTGGTGGGCGTCGTCTCCACGGCGGGCGGCATGGTACCCGGCGGCGCGGCGTTGAAAACGCAACATGCTCCCGCGCGGTTCGCCACGCGGCACCAGTAAATTCGCCGTCGCCGTCCGAAGGCACTGCCTTTGCGGCGGGTTTGCCATCGCGGTCCGCGGTGGGCCGGTCAATCGGACGATCAAGCAGGCAGGAGTTCGTGATGCAGAGCAACATGGCGACGTGGCGTCGGGCGTGGCTGGTCGGTTGTGCGGCGGCGCTGGTCGCCGGGTGCGGGGCCAAGCCGATGCCGGTCTCGCCCGAGACGCAGCAGGCGATCGACCAGGCGAACCCGCAGATGCAGGCCGTGCTGGACCAGCTGCATAAGGACGGGGCGAAGTCGTTCGCCCTGTCGACCGTGGCCGAGGCGCGCGGCGGGCCCAGCGCGGGGAAGGCCGCGCTCGAGGTGGCCATGGCGCAGGGCAAGACGCCGATCCCCGTGGGCGTGTCCGACACCAGCTTCGCCGGCCGGGACGGGAACAACGTCTCGCTGAAGGTCTACACGCCCCAGGGGGACGGGACGTTCCCGGTGGTGGTCTACTACCACGGCGGCGGGTGGGTGGTCGGGTCGCCGCTGGCGGGCAACCCGTACGATGCGTCGTGCCGGGCGCTGTGCTACATGGGTCACGCCGTCGTGGTCGAGGTGGACTACCGGCTCGCGCCGGAGAACCCGTACCCCGCGGCCGTGAACGACAGCTACGACGCGTTCCAGTACGTCGTCTCGCACGCCGACAAGTTCCGCGGCGACGGCAAGCACGTCGCCGTCGCCGGCGAGAGCGCGGGCGGCAACCTGGCCGTGGGCGTCGCGCTGATGGCCAAGGACCAGGGCACGCCGCTGCCGACGTCGATCCTCAGCGTCTACCCGGTCGCCGGGTACAACGTACACACCGCCTCGGCCCGCGCGTACGCCATGGCGGTCCCGCTCGACGCGCCGTCGCTCGGGTGGTTCTACGAGAAGTACGTCCCCAAGTCGGCCGACCAGTCGGCGCGGTACTTCAACGTTGCCGGCACCGACCTCCACGGCCTGCCGCCGACCACCATCATCACCGCCCAGATCGACCCGCTGCACGACGACGGCGTCGCCCTGGCCGACGCCCTGCGGGCGGCCGGCGTGACCACGCGGTACATGAACTATGACGGCGTGACGCACGAGTTCTTCGGCATGGGCCAGATCGTCGACCAGGCCATGCGCGCCGAAACGTTCGCTGTCGACGGGCTACGGGTGGGGTTCGGGATGTGAACGATCGGCATCGCGCTCGATGCACATGCGAGCCCCGGGCGTCACGTCCGGGGCTTGTTCGTTTGCCCATGGACGCCGGTCCTGAGGTACTCCAAAGGGCCGGGCATCGACTTGGCAGACCCGGCCCTTCGGCGGACCTCAGGACCAGCGTCATCGGAGCGCTTCGCTTGTGAAGAGGTGCCGTCTGTCCGATATACCCCGAGTGGCCCCGCCGGCCGGGAGGGTCCCGGTCGGCGGGGCCGGCCGCGTGCCGCGAGGGCGTCGTGTCGTTGGAGACCGTGGAAAAGCCGTCGCCCGTGTTGCCGCAGCCCCGCATCGCGGTCGTCCCGTCGGTGGGTGTGGCGCCATCGGTGACGCCGGCGTCGACCGCTCCCGTCCAGTCGGCCGGCCTGTGGACGATGCTCTGGCCGCAGCTGAAGCGGTACAAGTGGCTGCTGTTCGGCGCGTTCGTCCTGAACGCCGCCCACGGCGTGGCGATCACGTTCCAGACGGTCACGCCCAAGTACTTGATCGACTCGGTCCTGATGGCGACCGGGATCAGCGCGCACGAGCGGTACCGCCGGCTGGCGTGGCTGGCCGCGGTCTACCTGTTCGCGTCGATCGTCGCCCGGATGCTGGTGTGGCACGTCGGCTTCCGCATGTTCACGTACGTGCGCGAGCGCGCCCTCTTCGGTCTGCGGGCGCAGTTCTTCCGCCACGTGAACCACCTGTGCCTGCGCTTCCACGTCCGCAACCACAGCGGCGAGCTGTTCAACTACCTGTTCGGCAACCCGCTGCAGCAGGTGCAGGCCTACTTCCAACAGCTGGCGTTCGGGGCGGCGGGGTCGCTGGTGGTCCTGGTCAGCACCGTCCTGCTGCTGGGGGCGTGGGACCCGCTGCTGAGCGGCGTGCTGGTGGCCACCGTGCTGGCGACCGTCCTCATGATGAACTACACCCGCCGGCGGGTGCAGGTGATGGTCGCCGACTACCAGAAGACCGAGAGCTCCGTCACCGGCTACGTCGCCGACCTGCTCCGCGGCAGCCGGGACGTAAAGCTCTACGCCATGGAGCCGCAGGTCGCGGCCGCGTTCGACGAGCAGGTGTGGGAGGTCGGCCTCAAGAGCTACCGCCGCGACGTGAAGGGGCACGAGCTGTGGATGCGCACCGAGACGATGCAGTACGCCGCCTACGCGGTCCTGTGCGTCGCCTGTGGCTGGCGGTACCTGTACGACCAGGCGCACAAGCCGGTCGGCCACCAGATCACCATCGGGCAGGTTCAGACCTACCTGGCCGCGTTCATGGGGCTGCAGGGGGCGATGACCACGCTGTTCCAGCTGAGCACGCAGAAGGGCGCCGCCCAGGCCGGGATGGACCGCATCTCGGCCGTGCTGCAGACGGCCAGCACCACGCCCGACCCCGTCGGTCATTCCCGCCCGATCCCCATCCGCGGCGACCTGGAGCTGCGCGACGTCACCTTCGGCTACGAGCCCGACCGGCCCGTGCTCAAGGGCATCAGCCTGACCATCCCGTACGGCCAGAAGGTGGCGCTGGTCGGCCCCAGCGGGGCGGGCAAGTCGACCGTCACCCAGATGCTGCTGCGGCTGTACGACCCCGACGGCGGGTCGGTCCGCGTGAACGACGTCGACCTGCGCCACCTGAACGGCCACCAACTGCGGCAGCACTTCGGCGTGGTGCCGCAGGACCCGTTCGTGTTCCGGACCACCATCCGCGAGAACCTGCGCGTCGCCCGGTCCGGCGCGACCGACGCCGAGATCCGCCTCGCCTGCGAGCGGGCCAACGCCTGGGAGTTCATCCAGCGGCTGCCGGACAGGCTCGACAGCCGCGTCGGCGAGGGCGGGTCCACCCTCAGCGGCGGGCAGCGGCAACGGCTGGCGATCGCCCGGGCCCTGCTGGCCGACCCCGACTACTTCATCTTTGACGAGGCCACCAGCGCGCTGGACACGGTGAGCGAGAGGCTCGTGCAGGAGGCGATGGAGAACGCCGTCGCCGACCGCACGGCCCTGATCATCGCCCACCGTCTGGCGACCGTGCGGACGTGCGACCGGATCCTGGTCTGCGACGCCGGCCGGATCGCCCAGGACGGGACCTACGACGATCTGGTCGATCAGCCGGGACTGTTCCGCGACCTGGTCCGGGGTCAGGGGTTGCGCGGGTGAAGAGGGATCACCACGGAGGCACGAAGACACGGAGTAGGAAAAACGGCTCTCCGCTGCATTCCCTGCTGGTTGTGAGTGGCCGTTGCGTTGGGGGGCCATCGCCGAGAAGACTGCTCTCTTCGGCGATTCTGGGCCCCTTGGCGCTGTTGGCGTAACTCCTCGTCCGCAACGACGACCAAGGCCGCGACCCTCCCATGAGGGGCTGACCCGCTCGTCACCAGCCGGAATGGCGGAGAGCCAGAAAAACGAAGCAAAGGCCCGCCTCCATCGCAAGGGTTCGAGCGGCGCGGCGCGTTTGGCCGATGTGAGCAGTTGGATGAACCTCTTCTCCGTGTCTCCGTGTCTCCGTGATGTTCACATCGTGGCCGTCGAATTGGACTTGACGGTACAATCGTCCAACGATAGGACGATTCCGAGGGGCGATCGATTGGGCGCGACCGACCGAAGTCGTTAGGATCCTGAGCGAACCGACCCGAACCGGGACGCCAACCCTGAAACGTGACGCTTATGTGGATGTCTAACGTTCTGATCGTGGTCGACAAGAACAACCCCGACCACAACAGCGTGTCGGACCTGGCCGAGGCCGTGAAGCTGGCCGGCGCCGAGAACGTGGCGATCGACGCCGACAGCGCGTTGATCGAGGCCGACATGCCGACGCACGAGGTGGTGGTCGCCGCCGCCATGGACGGGATCTCGTATATCCGCAGCGTGTTCAGCTACTTCAAGGGCGACTCGCCGGTCGACGACTCGCAGGAGGGGTCGGAGGCCGCGTGAAGTCCTGAGCGTGGGCGTACTCGCCGAAGTCGAAGGGTCTAGCCGGCACGGGGCGACACGCCGGTATGGGGTGGGGCGCAGCAGTCGAACTAAACCGCGCCGTTCGGACGGATTCTCGCGGTCGCGAAGGCGCAGGCGACTTCCCAGCCCGATCGCGAGAACAGCGCTTCGCCCCCTGCCGGCTGGACCCTTTGACTCCGCCGGAGTACCGGCTCCGCTCAGGGTTTCCGACGACGTGCCGACTTCAGTTGGCTGCTCGCCAGCCCCAGCTTCGCCAGCATCCCCGAGAAGCTTCCGGTCGCCTTCCGCGGCCGAGCGGTGTGGCGGGTTGACGTGCGACGGCTCGTGATTCGGCTGCTCATTGGCAATGCTCCTTCTGCTTTGAAGGCGCAACCTACCCCACCGTGCCGGTTGTCCCGCCGCCCCGCAGCTTTTCGCGACAGTCCCATAACTAGCGCCCGTTGGGATAGAAGAACTTTGAACCACGAGGACGCGAAGGCGCGAAGGTTGGACGAAGAGCGGCAAGAGCGGTCACCGGACGTGCGTTCAGGCAGAAACCTGACCCTTTTCTTCCCTTCGTCCTGCCTTCGTGTCTTCGCGTCTTCATGGTTCAGATCTTCGTTCTGCTGCGAGGGCGGTTCGCATGACCGTCCGGCCCTTCTGTGCTAAAACCACCGGTCGACCCGTACCCCCAGGCAGGATGCCATGATCGACCTGAAGGACCTCCGCGAGAACCCCGACAAGTACCGCCGCGGCGCGCAGCTGAAGGGCGTGGCCGTTGACGTCGACGCGATCCTGTCGCTGGACGAACGACGACTGAAGCACCTGCGCGAGTTCGAGGCCGCCCGGGCCGAGCAGAACAAGGCGAGCGCGCAGATCGGCAAGCTCAAGGATCCGGCCGAGAAGAGGGCCGCCATCGAGGCGATGGCGGCGCTGAAGGAACAGGTCAAAACCCATGACGAGCAGGCCAAGGCGCTCGACGCCGAACTGGTGCCGCTGCTGCTGACCGTCCCTCAGCCGCCCGATGACGACGTGCCGGTCGGCAAGGACGCCAGCGACAACGTCGTCGCCCGGAAGTGGGGCGAGCCGAGAAAGTTCGACTTCGCCCCCAAGAGCCACGTCGAGCTGGGCGAGCAGCTCGACCTGTTCGACTTCAAGCGCGGGGCCGCCATCGCCGGCACGCGCAGCTACTTCCTCAAGGGGGCCGGCGCCGACCTGCACAACGCCGTCATGCGGTTCGCGCTGGACCTGATGACCCGCGAGCACGGCTTCACCGCCATGACCGTCCCCGTGATGGTGCGCGAGAGCGCCATGCGCGGCACCGGCTTCTTCCCCGCCGGGCGCGAGCAGGCGTACCGCGTCGGCGAAACCTCAGAGGCCGCCGAGGACGTCCGCTTCCTCACCGGCACCGCCGAGGTGTCGCTGACCGCCTTCCACATGGACGAGGTCCTGGCCGAGGCCGACCTGCCCAAGAAGTACGTCGGCGTCAGCACCTGCTTCCGCCGCGAGGCCGGCGCCGCCGGCAAGGACACGGCCGGCCTCTACCGCGTCCACCAGTTCGACAAGTGCGAGCAGGTCGTCATCTGCAAAAACGATGTCTCTGAGTCCAAACGCTGGCACATGGAGATGCTCGGCTACAGCGAAAACCTCCTGCAACGGCTGAACCTGCCCTACCGCGTGATCGCCTGCTGCACCGGCGACCTGGGCGTGAAGAACGCCGCCATGTTCGACGTCGAGACCTGGATGCCCAGCCGCGAGCAGAAGGGCCACCCCGACAGCGGCTACGGCGAGACCCACAGCGCCAGCCGCCTGTACGACTACCAGGCCCGCCGACTGAACCTGCGTTACAAGGATGCCGAGGGCAAGATTCGCTTCTGCCACACGCTGAACAACACGGTGGTCGCCAGCCCGCGCGTGCTGATCCCCATCTTGGAGAACTGGCAGAACGGCGACGGCAGCGTGACCGTGCCCGATGCGCTGCGGCCGTACCTGCACGGCCGCGAGCGGGTCGGGTAGAGGCGGCAGTTCGCCCTTATCGGTGGTAGAGTGGACGTCCATGATGACGACCGCCCTTACCCTCCCGTCGTCCGTCCGTGACCGTTGGCGCGTCGTTGGCCTCACGGTTGATCAGTACGAGTTCCTGGTCGAGCAGGGACGGCTGCCGGAGACGCCAACGACGGAGCTGTTGGATGGCCAGATCGTCTACAAGGACCGGAGCCACGTTGGGGAGGATCCAATGACGATTGGCGTCTTGCACGCCTGGGTGATCGACAGCCTGAAGGAGCTCGATGCAGACGTCCGCACCGCTTCGGGCAAACGCGCCCTGATACGCGTCCAATTGCCGGTTGGCATTCCGCCGAGCCACGAACCGGAACCAGACGGGGCGCTCGTCCGCGGCACCAAAGCGGACTACCTGCGCCGTCACCCACGACCGACCGATGTGCTGTGCGTGTTCGAGGCAGCCGACAGTTCGCTGGAGCACGATCGCACGGTCAAGCTACAGGTCTACGCCGCGGCGGGCATGGCGATGTACGTGATCGTGAACGTCGTCGACCGCGTCCTAGAGGTGCACACGCAGCCGACCGGGGACTCGTACGCCGCCCTTGAACGGCTCCATCCTGGCGGGACGCTGCTGCTGCCGATTGGGGACGGGCAGACCGTGTCGGTGCCCGCCGACCAGCTGATCCCGCCAACATTAGCCTGAGCCGCGGATGTCATCCGCGGTCCCCCGCCGACGCCATCGGCGGCTTTATAGGGGATGATGTCCCGCACTCCGGGCACCGCCCCGGTGACGCCCGCAGGTCGTACCCGCAACGGCGGCAATGGCCCGATCGTGGGCGTGTCCGAAAGCGCCAGACTGCCCATGTCAGCGGCAGGACCGCCAGCCCGCCGACGACGGCCGCTTGCGGGTACAGGATCGATGCGTTCCAGATCACGCTGCGGTCGGCGTTGACCGACGTCGCATACCGTTGCACGTCGACGAACTCCGACCACCACAGTCCTGGGTGATGCCGGTCGACCGGGTGTGAAACCAGAAGACGTGGTCGACCGGCACGTCCCACGGCCGGGCCGCCTGCCGGCGGGTCCACGACAGCAGCAGCGAGCCGCAGGACGATGAGACGGCCCAATCGGTCGCCCCCCGGCACGTCGGCGTCGCCGTCCACGTCCGCCGGACTGCCCAGGTGTCGTTGCCGTTCACGCCCCGGACCCACGATGTGAGAGCGGCCATGCACAGGGTCGCCGACACGATCGCCACGATGGTGAACAGGCGACGCATTCACAAAGCCGCGGATGTCATCCGCGGACCCCCGCCGGCGCCCCCGTTGATTGCCCCGTTTAGCGACGGCCCGGAGGGCCGGGCTCGGAACGCCAATTGACGTTCGAAGCCCGGCCCTCCGGGCCGTCGCTAAACGGGGCAATTGCGGTGTCGAATGGTCATGCGTTCGCCGGCGGCGTCACGCCCAGCAGTCGCTCGGCCGTCGCGACCAGCTTGTCCAGCTTCACCGGCTTGTTGAAGTACTCGCTGACGCCCAGGCTCTCGGCGAACATCTTGTGCCGCGCACCCTGGTTGCCCGTGATCATGATCACGTGCGGCAGGCTGTTGCGCGGCTTCTTCGCCTTCAGCCGCTCCAGCACCAGGAACCCACTGCGGCCGGGCAGCATCATGTCCAGGATCACCAGGTCGGGGTGCGATTGCTCGGCGATCTCGACCGCCCGGTTGCCGTTGCTGGCCGTCTCGACCGTCGCCCCGGTCGTCTCGAACGCCGCCTCGATGCTGGTCAGGATGTCGTTGTCGTCGTCCACCAGCAACACGCGCTTGCCGTCTAACGTCTGGCTCATGGGGGTCTCCGGGGGAACAGGGATGCGCCAGTCTCAATCGTTGGTCCCGGCGTGTCAAACCCGCCGCCGGCCTGGCCCACCATCCTATGCGTTTCAAATTGATAGCAAAGTTGCGTAAACCGTCAGGGGATGCGGTGTAACATTTCGTAACAGAGTGTCACATGCGCTGGACGGGTCCGTCCGCCCGGCCCGATAACCGTTCGTGGCGGGCGCGACGTCCAGCGCTCCTGCCGAAAGGGAAGGATCCCATGCGCGTGACCCGCCTGTTCGCCGACCCGACGCCCGACCCCGACGCCCCCGTGGCCGTGATCGACAGCGGGCTGGGCGGGCTGACCGTCGTCCGCGCGATCCGCGCGGCCGTGCCGGGCGAGCACGTCGTCTACTTCGGCGACACCGCTCGCCTGCCCTACGGCACCAAGAGCGCCGCGGCCGTCACGGCGTTCGTCACCCAGATCCTCACGTTCCTCCGCCCGACCCGGCCCAAGCACGTGGTGCTGGCGTGCAACACCGCCTCGGCGCTGGCGCTGCCAGCGGTGCGGATGGCGTTCCCCGACCTGGCGATCAGCGGCGTGATCGAGCCCGGCGCCAAGGCCGCCGTCGAGGCGGCGGGGGCCAGGTCGCGCCCGCTGATCGCCGTGCTGGCCACCGAGGCGACGGTGCGATCCAAGGCTTACGCCCAGGCCGTCGCCCGCCGCCGGCACTACGCCCGCGTGCTGGCCGTGCCGGCCCCGCTGCTGGTGCCGATCATCGAGGAGGGGCGCGACGGCCACGACCCGCTCGCCCGGCTGGCCATCGCCGAGTACCTCCGGCCGATCATCGAGCGCAGGCCCGACGTGCTGGTGCTCGGCTGCACGCACTACCCGGTGTTCAAGGGGCTGATCGCCCGGGCGGTCGGCGAGGGCTGCCCCGTGATTGACTCGGCCGAGCAGACGGCCCAAGATGTCGCGCGTCGGCTGGTCGACGACGGCCTGCTGCGGGCCACCCCGACCGCCGGGACGCTGCGGTGCTTTGTGACCGACGACCCGGCCAAGTTCCGCCGGCTCGCCCCGCGGTTCCTGGGGTCGACCCTCGCCGACGAGCCGACGCTGGTGAAGCTGACCGACGCCGCCCCGGCGACGGTGGGCCAACTGCTGCGGGTGGCGGGGTGAGCGCCCTTCCGTTAGCCCCCCGCTCCGCGGGGGTTCTCTACGGGATCGAAATCCGGCCGAAACCGCCGCAAAGCGGGGCTAATGGAACGAACCATGTGCCGGTGCCTTCCCATCCTTGTCGCGTTGGTCTCGCTCATCGGTTGCGACGTGGTCCAGCCCGTCGCGCCGGCCGACGCGATCCGGCTGATGGAGGACACCCGCTCGGCCGACGCCCGACGCGAGGGGATCGCCGACCTGTCCAGCCAGTACGAGTTCGCCCGCGTCCCGCCCTACACCAACCGGTACCAGCACTTCGCCAAGACCGACGCCGACCACACCGTGCGGGCGATGGCGATCCGGGCGCTCAACATCAGCCGCGACCGGTCGGCGGTGCCGATTTTCGTCGCCGCCCTGGACGACGACCACGCCGTCATCCGCCTGGAGGGTGCCAAGGCGCTGGCGAACGTGCCCGACCCGTCGGCCGTGCAGGGGCTGCTGCGGCTGGTGCGGGGCGTGCGCGTGTCGGAGCTGGACGGCCACGAGATGCGGACCCCCGAGGACCGCGACGTCCGCATCGCCGCCGCCGACGCGCTGCGGCGGTACCCGTCGCTCGACGTCGAGCGGGAACTGGTCAGCTTCCTCGGCGACAACGAGTTCTCCATCGCCTGGCAGGCCCGCCAGAGCCTGGTCGCCCTCACCGGCCAGGACCACGCGTACGATGAGGCGGCGTGGCTGCAGTACCTTGTGAAGTCGGGGACGTGATAACAGACCATCAGAGCCCGGCCGTGTCGGCTCGTGCGACCGCAGGTCGCGTCTCGCGCAGGGCGGATGGTCCTTGTCACCTACGTTGACCGCGCGAGTCACGAGCTGCGCTCGTCTCGGGCCGCCACGGCCCTGCTCCGTCGGACCCACAACCTCACTTCCCCATGCGTGCCCTCGTCTTTGACGGTTCACTCTCCCTCGACCCCCGCCGGCCCGAGCCGCCGGAGCGCGACGGCGACGCGCTGCTGCGCGTGCGCCAGGCCGGCATCTGCGCGACCGACCTGGAGATCACCAAGGGGTACATGGGCTACCGCGGCGCGCTCGGCCACGAGTTCGTCGCCGACGTGATTGCCGCCCCCGATGCCACGCTGGTCGGCAGGCGTGTCGTGGGCGAGATCAACTGCGTCTGCGGCAAGTGCGACATGTGCGTCGGCGGGCTGTCGACCCATTGCCGCGACCGCACCGTGCTCGGCATCCTCAACCACGACGGCGCGTTTGCCGACTACGTCCGCCTGCCGTCGGCCAACCTGCACGCCCTGCCCGCCGCCGTGGACGACGACGCCGCCGTGTTCGTTGAACCGCTGGCGGCGGCGTTCCAGATCGTTCGCCAACTGGGTCCCGTCGACGGGAAAAAGTGGTTGACGGTGCTGGGCGACGGCCGCCTCGGATTGCTCTGCGGCCAGGTGCTGCGGAACGCCGGTTACGCCGTGCGGCTGATCGGCCGCCACCCGACGAAGCTGGCGCTATGCGAGCGGTGGGGCGTGCAGTCGCGCGCCGCGGCTGACGTCCGGCCGCGCCACGACCAGGACGTCGTCGTCGACTGCACCGGCTCGGCCGCTGGCTTGGAGATGGCGATGGCGATGGTCCGCCCCCGCGGCACGATCGTGCTCAAGAGCACGGTCGCCGCCGGCGCGGCCGTCAACCTCGCGCCGCTGGTAATCGACGAGATCACGGTATTGGGCAGCCGCTGCGGCCCTTTCCGCGACGCGATCGACGCGCTCGCCAAGCGCGAGGTCGACGTCCTCAGCCTGATCCACCGCCGCATGAGGCTCGACCAGGGCGTCGAGGCGATGGACCTCGCCGGCCGGCCCGGCGTGCTGAAGGTGCTGCTGACGATGCGGTGAGCGGGATGTTTTAAGTTCTGAGATTGAAGTCGGACAAAACCTCCCGTCTCTCAGCTCAGGACGCTCAACTCCTAACTCCCAACTCCTGCCGTATACTCCGCCGCCGATGCGGACGTGGATGAAAGTTGTGGCTTGGACGACGGGCGTGGCCGCGCTGGTCGGCGTCGGCGTGCTGTCGGCCGAGTGGCTGCTGGTCCGCCGGACGCCGGCGTGGTACGCGCACGACGCGCGGACGCCGGCCCAGAAGGCCGTCGCCGTCCACGCGGTCGAGGACACGCTGGCCCGCCTGCTCAACTGGTCGATCGAACGGGGTGCCACGACGCCCGGCACGGCCACGGCCCCGTCGCCCGTCTGCCCGCTCTCGTTCACCGACGCCCAGCTCGACGCGTTCTACGACAAGTGGGTCGACTTCCAGGACCGGCGGTCGACCATCGAGAAGTACGTCCACGACCCCCGGCTGGTCGTGCAGGACGGTCACCTGATCATTGTGGGCGAGATCAAAGAGACCGGCCTGGTCGTCAGCCTGTTCGTCCAGCCGGCCGTGGCGAGCGACGGCCGGCTGCGGCTGACGCTGGACCGCGTCGTCGCCGGGGTCGTGCCGGTGCCCGATGCGTTCTTCGCCTCGCAGCGGCAGTCGCTGATCCGCACCCTCGCCGCCGACCTGCCCGCCGCCCAGCAGGCGGCGCAGCTGGATGCCAAGGGGTTGGCCAACGGCCCCGCCGCGACGGCGGCGATGAACGAGATGCTGCTGGCCATGCTCCGCGGCCAGCCGGCCGAGCCGGTCGTGTTCGTCCCCGTGTCGGCCAGCGGGTCGTCGCCGCTGTTGCCGGTCCGCATCTCGGCCGTCACCGCCGCCGATCACACGCTGACCATGACCGCCCAGGCGATGACGCTGGACGAGCGCCGCGAGCTGCTCGACCTGATCCGCGAGCCCGACGCGCCGGCCAAGTGATCCCGGTTTAGCGAGGGCCCGTAGGGCCGTGCTCTCACGCGCCGGGAGGGCCGGCACTCAACGCCCGATAACCGAAACTGGCGTTCCGGCGGCACGCTAGCCGACATTATTGGCAACAGGGGCACTCTGGGACCCCGGGGCCGAATCGGAGCGACGGGCATGGGCGACACGGGTTCCGGCACGCCGCCGTGGTCACAGCAGACGGTGGGGCAGCGCATCGTCGCCGCCGCGTGGCGGGCGGTCGCCGCTCACCTCGCCCAGCAGGAGCAGCAGCGGGCCGCCGCCGGCGGAGCCGGCGAACTCGACCTTCTCACCGACGGTCCGGCCGGCGACCCCTCGCCCGCCGGTCACGACCGGCTGCGGTGAGCCGCACCCAATTTCTGGACACGAAACGTCATGTTATACGGATTGTACCTGTCGGCCGCCGGTGTGATGACCAACTCCTACCGGCAGGACGTGATCGCCAACAACCTGGCCAACGCCGAGACGGCGGGGTTCAAGAAGAACCTGGCCACGTTCCGCCAGCGGCGGACCGGCAGCCAGGAGATGCCCGGGCAGGCCGGCTACTCGAACCCGCTGCTGGACAAGATCGGAGGGGGGACGCTGGCCGACCCGACGCTGGTCGACACCAGCCAGGGCGACTTCGAGGAGACCAGCAACCCGCTCGACGCCGCCATCCAGGGGCCGGGGTACTTCACGGTGAACGACCACGGGCAGCAGCGGCTGACGCGGAACGGGTCGTTCATGATCGACCGCGACGGCACGCTGATCATGGCCGGCGGCGGCAACCAACCGGTGCTGGACGCCGGCGGTCACGCGATCCGGCTCGACGGCACGCAGCGCGGCAACACGGTGATCACCCGGGACGGGCAGATCACCCAGAACGGTGCCCCGGTGGCGCGGCTGGGCGTGGTCGACGTCGCCGACCCGGCCGCCCTGCGCAACGAGGGGGGCACCCTGTTCAGCTACGCCGACCCGGCCGGCCTGTCGGGCAGCAACAGCCTGGTCTACGGCGAGCGCGTCGAGCGCGCCAACGTCGACCCGGCCACCGAGATGGCCGCCCTCATGGACACCCAGCGACAGCTCGAGGCCAACGCCAACATGATCCACTACCAGGACGAGACGCTGGACAAACTGGTGAACAGCGTGGGGAAGATCGGGTGATGAGCGAGTTCTGAGTTGGGAGTTCCGAGAGGTGCGTACGGCTCGCCCGCAGCTGCCAACTCTGAACTCATAACTTAAAACTATCGTCCCCCAGCCTGCCAAATGACTCGCTCCGTTTCGATCGAGTAACGCACCGAGGTCGTCCGATAAGCGGTATGTGAACCCAGTGCCCCGGACGCCGGGGCGAGTGACGCGGGAAAGGACTCTGACATGGCCATTATCGCACTGAACGCCGCCGCCACGGGGCTGCGGGCCCTGAGCAGCCGGATCGACGTGATCTCGAACAACCTGTCCAACGCCGAGACGCAGTCGTTCAAGCGGCAGACGGTCAACTTCGAAGACCTGATGTACCTGAACTACAAGCAGCCGGGCGTCACCGACACCGCCGGCGACATGACGCCGGCGGGCATCAACGTGGGCCTCGGCACCAAGATCAGCAACACGCAGATCGACATGACCCAGGGCAGCCTGGAGAACACCGGCGGGAACCTGGACGTGGCCATCAGCGGGGACGGGTTCTTCCACATCAAGATCCTCCCCACCGTGGCCGACGGCACCGGCTACACCCGCGGCGGGAACCTGTACCGCAACCGTGACGGCGACCTGGTCGTCGGCATCGGCGACGGGTACCGGCTGATCCCGAACATCAACATCCCCAGCGGCGCGACCGGCATCACGATCGGTCAGGACGGCACCGTCAGCTACCAGGCGAACGGGTCGACCGCCACCACCAACGCCGGGCAGATCCAGCTGACGCAGTTCGTCAACCCGCAGGGGCTGAACCTGCAGGGCGGGAACATCTTCACCGAGACGACCGCCAGCGGCCCGCCGATCCTGTCGACGCCGGGCCAGAACGGGGCCGGGCAGCTGCAGCAGGGGTACCTGGAGACGAGCAACGTCGACCCGGTGAAGGAGCTGGTCACGCTGATCAAGACGCAGCGCAGCTTCGAGCTGAACAGCCAGTCGATCCAGACGGCCGACCAGGCGCTGCAGACCATCGCCAACCTGAAGCGCAGCGGCTGACGCGCCCGGTGGGGCGGGCGTCGGATCGCGGTGAGCCGGGACGGGAAAGGACGAGATCTACATGTCGAACCAGCCAAGCAAACAACGGGGGCCCGCGCGGGCCTGGACGACGACGACGGTGGCGATCGCGATCGCGACGGGGGCGACGGTCGCCCGCGGGCAGGCGACGACCGCGCCCACCGGCGAGCGGTTCGTGGCCGACGGCGCCACGGTGGCCGCCAGCGGGACGCTGTCGCTGCGGGCGCGGGCGGTGATCGCCGGGGCGGACGTGCGGCTGCGCGACGTGTGCCGCTGGTCCGACGCCGACGCCCCCGCCTTCGCCCCGCTGGCCGACCTGGCCGTCGACCACATGGGCGACAGCGGCACCTCGCGGGAGCTGACGATCGACGCGCTGCGGGCTACCCTGCACGACGCCGGCGTGAACCTGGCCACCGTGCGACTGGCCGGGGCCGCGGCGTGCATCGTGACGCGCGACATCACGGCCGCCGCCCCGGCAACCGAGCCCGCCGCCGAGGTCGCGTCGGCCACGGTCGCCCCCACCGCGGCGGCCAAGCGTTCGGCGGCCGCCGACGCCGAGTGCAACCCGTTCCACACGCTGCGCGACCGTCTGATCGCCGACGCCGCCCAGCGGTTGAACGTGCCCGCCGGCGACCTGCAGGTCACGTTCACCGCAGCGGACGCCAACCTGCTGAACCTGACCGAGCCGACGTTCCGCTTCGAGCTCGACGCCCGCCGGGTCCACGACCTGGGCCGGGTGGCGTGGGACGTGACGGTGATGAACGGCACCGCGTCGCAGAAGGCGACCGTGGCGGCCGAGGCGCGGGTGTGGCAGACGCAGCTCTTGCTGGCGGCGGCGGCCGAGTACCACCAGATCCTGCGCGACGGCGACCTGGTCGAGCGGCGGGTGCTGGTGTCGCAGCTGGGCGAGGACGCGCTGCTGACCCGCAAGCAGGCCGTGGGCCAGCAGGCGGCCCGCGACCTGAAGCCCGGCACCGTGCTGACCGGCCGGCTGATCGACCCGCTGCCGCTGGCGCGGGTCGGGCAGTTCGTGACCGTCACGCTGTGCCAGGGCGGGGTGCAGGTGCGCACGGTCGCCCGGGCGCTGCAGGGCGGGACGTACGGGCAGACGATCAAGGTGCGGAACGACGCGACGCGCGACGAGTACCAGGTCACGCTGACCGGCCCGCAGGTCGCCACCATGGGCCCGGCCGCGGCCGACGCCAACCTGGCCAGCGTTCCGGTGGAGTGACCGACCCCCACCGAGTGGGGCCGCGGACGTGAACCGAACCGACTAAGGGAGCCGACATGCGAGAGCGACTGATTGCATCTGCCGCGTTGACAGCCGTCGTGGGGCTGACCGCCGCCGCGCACGGGCAGGAGAACCGACCCTACACGAGCACGGCGGCGACGGCGACCGCGGGGCCGGGGCGGGCGCCGGCGGCGGCCGAGGCGCAGCCGGACACGCGGTCGCTGATGGCGGCCGACGGCGGGTCGCTGCTCCAGGCGTCGCTGCCGGCCCCGGACGTGGGCACACCGGCGGACGGGTCGAGCGGCGCGAAGGGGCCGTCGTACAGCCTGTACGCGGTGCCCGACAGCGAGCCGCACGTGCTGAAGAAGCACGACCTGGTGAACATCGTCGTCCGCGAGGAGAGCAAGTCCTCCATGGGCGGGATCAGCAACCAGCAGCGGCAGTCGAACTTCGACGCCAAGGTCGACAACTTCGTGAAGTTCAAGCTGGCGTCGCTCAGCCTGTACGGGCTGGCCGGGAACAATCTGCCCGAGGCGAAGTTCGAGACGAACCGCCAGTTCCAGGGCACCGGCGAGTACGACCGGACCGACACGATGACCACCCGGCTCGAGGCCGAGGTGATCGACGTGAAGCCGAACGGCACGTTGGTCCTGCAGGCGCGGCGGCACATGAGGATCGACGAGGAGGAGGTCCACGTCACGCTGACCGGCGTCTGCCGCGTGCAGGACGTGGACGCGACCAACAGCATCCTCAGCACCGACATGCACGACCTGCGTCTGGAGAAGAACACCACCGGCCAGGTCCGCGACACCACCCGCCGCGGACTGCTGCACCTGATCCTCGATTACATCAACCCCTTCTGACGTCGGCCCCCGGTTGCTCGTTGTCAGCCTTTCGCAGCCGGGCCGACGTACGCTTCAGCAAGCAGCAACTGATCATTAGCGATCCACCCACTGAGGAACCATGATGCGGCGGAGCGTGCTCATTCTCACGATCGTCTTGACGGCGGCCCTGGTCGCCCACCGGTCTGCCCCCGTCGCGGTCCTGCCGGCCGCGGCCGTGCCCCGGTCGGCCCCGCCCGCCGCGTACGGCCTGTACGCGGTCGCCGCCGGCGAGCCGGTCGTGTTGAGGAAGCACGACTTCATCAACGTCGTCCTCCGCCAGGAGGCCCAGGCGCCCGGGGCCGGCATCGGCGGCCGGCCGCAGCAGTGGCACGCGGACGCGGGGGTCGACAGCTTCGTGAAGTTCAGGCTGGCGTCGCTCTACCTGGACAGGCTGGCGGGCGGGAACGGGCCCGGGGTGAAGCGGGACGGGCGGCGCCCGTTCGATCGGGCCGGCGAGGCCGGCCCGATCGACGCGATGTCCACCCCGCTCGGGGCCGAGGTGACCGGCGTCAACGCCAACGGCACGCTCGTCCTGGAGGCCCGGCGCGAGGTGAAGATCGACGGGGAGGACGTCCGCCTCACGCTGACCGGTGCCTGCCACGTGCAGGACGTGGACGAGACCAGAAGTGTCCTCAGCACCGACATGCACGACCTGAAGCTCACGACGGCCACGACCGGCGACGTCCGCGACGCCACCCGCCGCGGGCAGTTGCACCAGGCACTCAACCTTGCCAACCCGTTCTGATGACGCGTGGGGCGCTGCGAGTCGCGCGTCGGGAGTGTGGAAGACGCCCGTCCTCGCCTCTCTCTGCAACTCCCGACCCAAGACTTTCGACTCTCTTCCTCTCAAGGAGCCACGATGCGGCGGAGCCTGCTACTTCTCACGATCGCGCTCACAGCGGCCCTGGCTGCGCCCCGACCGGCGATCGCCGTGCGGGTGGCGGACATCACCCGCATGGCCGGGGCACGCACCAACGTGCTGACCGGCATGGGGCTGGTGATCGGCCTGAAGGGGACCGGCGATGGCGGCGCGTACCTGCCGGCGATCAAGCCGCTGGCGCAGCTGCTGGGCAAGTTCGCCGACCCCGCCTCCGTCGCCGACCTGGCCAACGCCAACAACGTCGCCATCGTGATGGTGACCGCAACGATGCCGAAGGACGGCGTCCGCAGCGGCGAACACCTGGACGTGCGGGTGATGTCCACTGGTGCCGCCACCAGCCTGCGCGGCGGCGTGCTGTACATGGCGCCGCTGCTGGGCCCGACGGGCCAGCCCTACACGCCGCACGACGCCAACGGCAACGCCCTGCGGCCGGTGCCGTACGCGCTGGCCAACGGGCCGGTCGACCTGGACGATGCATCCGTCCCCACCAACGGCAGCGTCAAGGGCGGGGCGGTCATGGAGGCCGACCTGCCGGCGAAGTACGTCGACCGGCTCGGGCGGTTCACGCTGATCATCGACGAGCCGTCGGCGTCGTGGACGACGGCCAGCACGATCGCCAAGCAGATCAACGACCTGGCCGACACGAGCGAGACGGTCGCCGTCGTGGTCGACCCGAAGAACATCGTCGTGCAGATCCCCGCCAGCGAGCGGGACCGGCCCGACACGTTCATCTCCAACGTGCAGCGGCTGACCGTGCCGATGCTGGCGTCGGAGGCCCGGGTGCGGATCAACGCCAAGACCGGCACCATGGTCATCACCGGCGACGTCGACATCAGCCCGGTCGTGGTGAACCAGGCGGGGCTGACGATCTCGACGCTCACGCCGCCGCAGCGGCCGTCGGCGGCCAACCCGCAGCGGGTGCAGCACGGGTCGGTCGCGCTCGACACCACCGGCACCGGCGGCGCGCGCCTGCAGGACCTGGCCGACGCCTTCGACATGCTGAAGGTGCCGATCAAGGACCGGATCGAGATCGTCAAGCAGATGTACGACCTGGGCAGCCTCCACGCGAAGCTGATCGTGGACGGCGAGGAGAAGTGAGCGCGGCGCGGTTGCTGGGGCGGTCGCTTCAGCGACCACCGGTGGCGGCTGAAGCCG
This sequence comes from Tepidisphaeraceae bacterium, assembly GCA_965198865.1. Lineage (GTDB taxonomy): Bacteria > Planctomycetota > Phycisphaerae > Tepidisphaerales > Tepidisphaeraceae > CBDAQA01. Next base: position 106,169 of record CBDAQA010000002.1, read on the forward strand.
CCGCCACCCCGGCAGGACCGCGCGTGTTGACCGGAGGACGTACCCATGCAGTTGCACGGCATTCAGGTCAGACCGTCGAAGAAGGGCCACCGCATCGCGCGCCCGGCCCACCACGCGAAGATGAAGTTCTTCGGCCCGCACGCCGCCCCCCGGGCGTCGTCGGCGGACGAGCGGCACGCGGAGCTCACCGAGCAGACGCAGAAGTGGGTCGCGCAGACCTTCTACGGACAGATGCTCAAGCAGATGCGGGACAGCCCGTTCAAGAGCAAGCTGTTCGACGGGGGCCACGGCGGGGAGGCGTTCCAGCAGATGGCCGACCAACACCTGGCCGACAGCATGGCGCGGGGGACCGGGCACAAGCTGGTCGACGCCATCGTTGATCGGATCGAGCACCCGTCGACCGCCGGCCCTTCGCCGGTGCCGTCGATGAAGCCGGCCGTGAACGCGGCGGCGCTGGTGAACCGGGTCGCGCCCGTCGCCGCCGCGGGCCACGACTGGGGGCACGCATGAGCCGAACGCAAACGCCGCCGCCCGCGCAACCGTCTAACGCCGCCACGAACGCGGCGGCCGGGAACCGACTGATCGCCGAGCTGGAGGAGCTGCTGGTCCTGCTCACGGCCGAGCACCACAAGCTGTACGGGCAGGTGGACGCGCACGCGGCGGCCATGAAGGAACTCGACCTCAAGGCGATGGACAAGACCCGCCGACAACAGGAGGCGTGCCGGTCGCGGGTGAACAACCTGGAGGGCCGCCGGCGGCACGTCGTGCGGCAACTGGCCCGGCTGCACAGCCTGAGCGGCGAGCCGAAGGTGCCGGTGCTGGCCGAACTGTACCCAGGTCGGCGGAAGAGCCTGATGGCGGCGCGGCAGCAGCTGCGGGACGCGATCGGCGACGTCGGCCACGGGAACCGGGTGGCGACGGGGCTGGCCCGGTCGGTGTTGGGGCACCTGAACGCGGCGGTGCGAGCGTTCGCACGGGTGGTCGACCGGCCCGGGACCTACACCCGCGAGGGGCTGCCGCGCCTGGCCGACCGCATCGGCGTGATGGAAGCGGTGGGGTGACCGATCCCCTAGCCCCGGGCTCGGCCCGGGTTGATACGGGCACCGCCCACGCGAGCAGCGACCGCGGCAGAGCCGGGGGCTGACGGAAGCAGATCCGGCGTTTTTGGGAATCCGACCATGTCGTCACTGATGAGCGCCCTGTCGATTTCGGCCCGAGCCCTGTCCGTCGAGCAGGCGGCGCTGCAGACGACCGGCAACAACATCGCCAACGCGAACAACGCCGACTACGCCCGCGAGGTGGTCACGACCACGCCGAGCACCGACACGCAGGTGCAGCCGGGCATCTTCCTCGGCACCGGCGTCGACCTGACCGGCGTGCAGCGGGAGGTGGACGAATCGCTGAACGACCGGCTGCGGCAGGCGACCAGCGACGCGTCGGGCGCCGCGGTGACCAGCCAGTGGGTCGGGCAGGTGGAGACGGCCGTGGGGGCGCTGACCGACAACGACCTGTCGACGGCCATGAGCACGTTCTTCAACGACTGGTCCGACGTCGCCGACGACCCGACCAACACGGGCCAGCGGCAGGTGACGATCCAGGACGGCGTGAACCTGTCCAGCTACGTGCAGAAGCTGAGCGACCAGCTGGGGTCGATGCAGGACCAGGTCAACTCTCAGCTGCCGCAGCAGGTGCAGTCGGCCAACTCGCTGGCGGACCAGATCGCGCAGCTGAACGTGCAGATCGTGACGGCCAGCGGGGGGACGAACGGCGTGCCGAACGCGCTGGAGGACCAGCGCGACGCCGACCTGAAGCAGCTGTCGCAGCTGGCCAACATCAGCGTGCAGCGGCAGGCGAACGGGTCCGACTCGGTGTTCATCGGGTCCGAGCCGCTGATCGAGGGGCAGACGAACCACGGCCTGTCGATGGCCAACCTGCAGGCGGCCGACGGCACGGTCACGCCGACCGTCGTGTTCACCGACACCAAGGGGACGGTGCCGGTGACGTCGGGGGCGATCGGGGCGCTGTCGGCCGTGCGGGGGCAGATCCAGACGGTGCAGACGCAGGTCGACACGATCGCGAAGCAGCTGATCAACGACGTCAACGTCCTGCACGCCAGCGGCCAGGGTTCGGCCGGGATCACGACGGTGACCGGCACCAACCAGGTGACCGATCCGGCCGCGGCGCTCAACAGCGCCGCGGCCGGGCTGACCTACCCGCCGACCAACGGCAGCTTCGTGGTCCACGTGACCGGCAGCGACGGGGCATCGGTGGCCACGCTGGTGACGGTCAGCCTCAAGGGCAAGCCGACCGACACGACGCTGAACTCGCTGCTGAACAGCCTGAACGGCATCGCGGGCGTGTCGGCGTCGATCGTGAACGGGGGGCTGAAGATCTCGGCGGCCACCGCGGGGTCGACCCTCTCGTTCAGCCAGGACAGCAGCAACACGCTGGCGGCGCTGGGGATCAACACGTTCTTCACCGGCGACTCGGCCGAGAACATCGCGGTCAACCCGGTGCTGCAGGCCGACCCGACGCAGCTGGCGGCGGGCAAGAACGGCAGCGCGGGCGACAACGGGACCGCGCTGGCGATCGCGTCGCTGGAGACGACCCCGGCCGCGGGCGCGACCGAGACGCTGCAGGCCAGCTACCAGGGGCTGGTCACGAGCGTGGCCGACACGGTGGCGACGGCGAACAGCCAGGCGTCGGCATCGACGGCCGTGTCGGCCACGCTGCAGAGCCAGCAGCAGTCGACCAGCGGCGTCAGCCTGGACGAGGAGATGGTCAACATGCTCCAGCAACAGCAGGCGTTCCAGGCGTCGAGCCGCGTCGTCGCCACGATCCAACAGATGATGCAGTCGCTGATCGCGATGGTGTGAGGGGCGAGCTCCGAGTGGGGCGTTCGCGGTTGCGCGTCGGGACGGCATGCCGGGTGTCGCGGGCGCTGCCGACGCGGAACTCAAAACGCATCACTCGGAACGGGTCCCTTCGGAATGGTCCGAAAAAGGCCATTCTGCCGATAGATGAGTCGAGGGCGTGACGCGCCGGTCGCGCCGCCCGCATGCGGGACGAGAGACAGACATGAACATCCTTCCCATCCCCAGCGTCCGCGTCAGCGCCCTGCAGTTGGCGACCTCGTCGGCGGCGACGATCACCTCGACCGAGGCGCAGATCTCGCAGCTGGGGCTGGAGCTGTCCAGCGGGCAGGCCGTCACCAAGCCCAGCGACGACCCCTCGGCGGCGGTGGTGATCCAGACCCTGCGGCAGCAGCTGAGCGACAACACGCAGTACGCGACCAACGTGACGGCCGCCACGAACCAGCTCAGCGACGCCGACACGACGCTGGGCAGCCTGACCACGCTGCTGACGCAGGCCGTGTCGACGGCGTCGGCGAACCTGTCGTCCACCGAGGATGCCAGCAGCCGGTCCGCCGCTGCCGACACGATCGACAGCATCTACAACCAGGTCGCGTCGACGGCCAACACCACCTCCGGCGGGTCGTACCTGTTCGGGGGGGAGGACGCGAACACCCCGCCCTACACGGCCACCACGTACGGGTTCGAGTACACCGCGTCGGGCAAGACCCTGTCGGCCCAGACCGACACGTTCGCCACGCTCGACTACCAGGTGAGCGGCGCGGCGGTGTTCGGCGGGCAGTCGGCGTCGATCTCGGCGGGCGTGGACCTGTCGCCGGCGCTGGCCGGGTCCGACCGGATCGTGGACCTGGCCGGGGCCCGCAACAACGGCGTCACGCTGGGCACGATCAACATCAACAACGGCACGACGACGACCGCCGTCGACCTGACCGGGGCCGACACGGTGCAGGGCGTGGTCGACGCGATCAACTCGGCCGGCATCTCCGGGGTCACCGCGTCGGTCGGCGCGGCCGGGCTGACGCTGACGGCCAGCGGTGGGGCGAACCTCACCGTGACCGACCCGGCCGGCGGCACCGCCGCGGCCGACCTCGGCATCGCACGCGCCACCGCCGGCGGCGCCGACGTCGCCGTCACCGGCACGAACGTGAACGCCAAGGTGACCGAGACCACGCTGCTGTCGGACCTCCGCGGCGGGGCGGGGATCGACCCGACCGGGTTCAACATCAGCAACGGAAGCGTCACCAAGACGATCAGCCTGGCCGGGCTGACCACGGTGCAGGACCTGGTCAACGAGGTCAACACGTCGGGCCTGGGCGTGCGGGCGACGATCCGGTCGGACGGGACGGGCATCGACCTGACCAACGCCACCCAGGGTGCAGACCTGACGGTGTCGGAGAACGGCGGCACCACGGCCGCCGAACTGGGGTTCAACACGTTCAAGCCGACCACGCTGCTGTCGAGCCTGAACAAGGGGGTCGGCGTCAGCACGCCGACCGGCACGCAGTTCGTCATCAGCACGGCCGACGGGTCGAGCATCAACGTCGGGCTGACCGCGACCAGCACGAGCACGGTCCAGGACGCGATCGACCAGATCAACACCGCTGCGGCCGGGAAGGTGACGGCGTCGCTGGCGACGACCGGCAACGGCATCGTGCTGACCGACAACACGACCGGCGCGGGCGCGCTGAAGGTGACCGACACCAACGCCGCCGAGACGGCCGACCAGCTGGGGCTGATCGGCGGGACGGTCAGCGGGAACAAGCTGACCGGCACCGACGTGAACCCGGTCGCCACGCCGGGGCTGCTGACCGACCTGAACGACCTGCGCATCGCGCTGCGGAAGGACGACACGGACGGCATCGAGACGGCGACGGCGAACCTGCAGGCCGACTCGCAGAACGTGACGGCCGCCCAGGCGGTGGTCGGGTCGCGCGTGCAGGAGCTGAACAGCCGGACGACCACGCTGCAGACGCAGGAGACGAGCACGCAGTCGCTGCTCAGCTCGTACCAGGACGTCGACTACGCGACGGCCACCACGCAGTACCAGGAGCTGCAGACCAGCCTGCAGGCGTCGCTGCTGGTGACGTCGAAGACGCTGAGCCTGTCGTTGATGGATTACCTGACATGACCGATCCGTTAGCCCCCGGCTTTGCCGGGGTGAAGAACCCCCGCAAAGCGGTGGGCTAACGGAAGAGGGTAGCGGGGAAGCGGGGGAGTGACAGGTCGGCCGGTCCCGTTGTGGGCCGGCACGACGCGAGCCGCGGCGGAGGCCGCGGCCCCCGCGTGGCGCTGCGGACGTTCCGCGGGCCACGGGGCGGGGGTCAGTTCCGGGCTCGGGAAAAGGAGTTCGCGCCATGCAGATCCAGTCCAGTCGGTTCGGTTGGCTGTCGGTCGACGACGACCGCGTGATCACGTTCCCCCGCGGCCTGCTGGGGTTCCCCAACCACGTCCGCTTCGCCCTGCTCCCGTCGGTCACGCCCTCGGGCACGGCCGCCCAGGACGGCTGCTTCTACTGGCTGCAGAGCGCCGACGACCCGACCCTGGCGTTCGTCGTGGCCGACCCGGCGCTGTTCTTCAAGGACTACGCCGTCCCCGTGCGCGACGACACGACCGCCGAGCTGCGGCTGAGCGACGCCGGGTACATCCAGCAGTTGGTCATCTGCAACAAGGTGGGCGACTGGATCACCGGCAACCTGCTGGGCCCGCTGCTGGTCAACAGCGAGAACCGGCTGGCCGCCCAGGTCGTGCTGACCGAGCGGAAGTGGACCACCCGCCAGCCGCTGGTGAAGGTCGCCCCGGCGGCGATGCCGCTGGCGAAGTCGGCGTGAGCATCGCGGCCCACCCCACGGACCCCGATTAGCGACGGCCCGAAGGGCCGGGACGGGGGTGCCCGACGAGGGTCGCCACCCCTGGCCGCGTCGCCAGATGCCCGGCCCAGCGGGACCCGCCGGGTCAAGCGACCGACGGGAGTGACCGAAGGTATTGGGGCCGGGCGAGCCGGCCACGAGTGAGCAGCAGGGTTAGTGGGCTATAATATGATGGCCCACACGCCCGCCCCGGCCGCGACACGGATGTCGCGGTGGTCCGCTGGCCTGTCACCGCACGCCGCCCGCGGCGAGCGATCGTGTGTCCACGGGCCTGGAACGTTGGAAGGAGCCGTACCATGCTCGTGCTGAGCCGCAAGCGAGACGAGGTCATCAAGATTGGTGACGACATCGAGATCACCGTCGTCGACATCCGCGGCGACAAGGTCCGCCTGGGCATCACCGCGCCCAAGGAGGTGATGGTCCACCGGAAAGAGGTGTACGAGGAGATCAAGAAGGAGAACCAGGCCGCCGCCCAGGTCAAGATGGAGGACCTGTCGGCCTTCGGCGCGCCCGACGGATCCTCCAAGCCCGGCGCAGCCGGACCCGCCCCTGCCCCCAAGGGTGCAGCGCGCGACGATCACAAGACGACATGATCGCGGTCCCCTTGCCCGCGTCTGGTCCCGCCATCAAACCTGCGACGCCACCGTCGCTTCGCGTGCCCGTTCCAGTCGGGTTGTAAGGCCGGATGAACGCCGGTGCTGAGAGACGCCGAAGCGCGGGGTCCGTCGCGAGCCACCCGGCCCTTCAGCGTACCTCAGGACCCGCGTCCTTGATCCACAGCGAGGATTTGAATCCGCTCCAGCCGCAACCCGAACGGGAACGCGGCGACTGCAGCACGTGCTCCCCTTCGGGTCGCGGCTAAACGGCGTGCACTACGCGCAGAAAAATCCCCGCAGGCGTGGGTGAAACCTGCGGGGAAGGAGGGAAGAGATCTGTTTTTACTCATCGCCGCGATATTTGTCGCATCGCTTGGGCAGTCGGAATATCTTCGCTAAGTTGACGTTAAATATCAAGCGGATTTTAAAATTCGCGCCACCTTTGAGCGGATGTCGGCCCATTTGGCGGTTGGTGCCTTGTTCACGGTCACGAAGTCGTTGAGGAACAGCAGGCCGACGACGCCGGGGATGGCGAATAACCGCTCGGCGAGCGGGTGGCCGGCCCCCGCCTCGGGCGTGAGGAAGCTGATCGCGCCGTCGGGTGCGATGGGGTGGTCGAGCACCAGCTTGAGCGCGTTGGGGTTGGGCGTCGGCTGTGCCTCGCGGATGGCGTAGGGCATTGGCGACCGTCCCTCGGGGAACGACCCGGCCCCGCCGGCCCGTGCGGGGGTCGGCGGGGCCGGCAACCGTTCGTTTGCTTCCCCGCGCATCGCGGAGACCGGCCTCACTTCATCGAGGGCATTGAGGGCATTGAGGGCATCGACGGCATGGCCGGCTGCGTCGCCGCGCCACCGCCCATCTTCTCCTTGAGCTTGTCCTTCTCGGCCCCGATCAGGTCGCCGGCGCTCTTGCCGGCATCCTTGGCCTTATCGCTCATGTCCTTCATCTTGTCGCCCACGCCCGCCATGGCGTCGTTGGCCTTCTTGTCGGCCGTGTCCGGCGTTGCGCCGCTCACGCCGGCGGGCGCATCGTGCGTGGGCTGGGCGGCCTTGTCAGCGTCACTCTTGTTACAACCCACGACCATCGCTCCGGCCAGCACGGTGGCGGCCGCCGTCATCAGTAAACCGTTCTTCAATCGAACCTCCTGGTAAGGATTACGACGGCTAGCGTACCGCCTCGCCGCGAAACGCAACAGCGGGCAAAATTGGTCGTCGGTGCTGCAGTCGAATCATCTGGGAGCGTTCCTGGCAGGGTTGCTGAACACGATCTGACGGGAAGGCCGTCGAGTTCGTCCGTTAGCCCCGGGGTCTGCCCAGGTTGTGCACGATCGAGTGGCAGCGATTCAGGCGACGGGGGCGAGGCGGCTCATGTTGTGCTCGGACACCGGCGTCCCGCACTCGGGGCAGGCGCCGGACGTGTTGCCCTGCAGGTTGTAGCCGCACGACTCGCACGCCAGCACCGCTCCGCCGAAGACGGGCGACCCGGCGTACTTCTTCCAGATCACCTTGGTCTGCGCGAACCGGTCGCCCCAGCGGTATCCCCCGCCGACCTTGACGGCCAGGCCGATGACGACGACGAGCGCCGCGATGCCGCCGACGTACGGGATCGAACCGACCAACAGCGGCGAGTTCCGCTTGAACGACTTGGCGAACGAGATCGGCTGGCCGGTCGCCTCGTCGAGCACGATCACGTCGGTCGCGCGCTTGCCCGGCGACTGTCCGGTGAAGCCGTCCTTCAGGATGAACAGGCACATCAGCGGCAGGCCGAGCAGCGAGACCACGACGGTGAAGGCGGGTCCAGTCACGCCGTGCTGCGCCAGCAGGAACCCGGCGGCGGCGCCGACCGCGAGGTTGGGAACGGTTACGATGAGCCCATCGACCAGGTACCCCAGCTGCCGGCGGTTGGCGAAGCCGTTGTAGCACTTCTTGCAGACGGGGTAACCGTAGATCCGCTTGGCCGACGTGGGCCGGGCGCGGCACAGGGGACAGTTGGACGGGTCGGGTCGGGCGTACGACAGCGGTGCGGGCTCGGTGGTCATGGGCTCCCCGGTCAAATGGTGTGTGCGGGAAGATAAACGCAATTCGCCGCGCGTTCCAGCGCGGTCGCCCGTGGGCCGAATTGCGGTTGACACGTGATCGTCACCCATTTACGGTGCCCCCGCCTTGGGTGGCAGAGATGCCCCGGCGTGGTCCCGATCAGGGGCCATGCCGGACGGGAAGTCGGTGGCGGAGCCGTGTGCTCCCATTCCGACGCGGACGCGCCGCTGTGATGGACGTTGTCCTGCCGGGTCGAAGTGCCACTGGCCGCTCGCGGCTGGGAAGGCGATCCGGGAGGGTCCAGAGCCAGAAGACCGACCCCAGGCTGGTCCGACGAGCGATGCCCGACGGGTCGCGTCGGACGCCGTTTTCGTCCTCGCGAATCGGGACGGGCCGGGCTCGCCTTCTGCGCAGTCGTGCTGCCGTCCCGCCCCCACCCGGCGATGGCGCGTCGCACCTTCGTACCGAACGCTCGCCCTCGGTCCTGCCCCGCGTCCCCCGTGAAGGGGCGCGTCGCGCGGCCGAGGGTGTTTCGTTTCCAGCGGGCCCCGCGACAGGGCCCGGCGGGCGGTTCACGCCCCGCGGATCGAAGGAGCAAACCCATGGGTTGCACGGTTCACGGTCGGCAAGGGTTCGCCCTGTCCGTAGCGGTCGTTGCGTCCGCCACCGCTGGCCAGGCGCGGGCGGGCTACGCGCCGAATCCGATCGACTTCGCCACGTCGGTCGTCAGCTACGACCTCAACAACGAGGTGCTGGCCCACTACGACGACCCCACGGCGGTGCTGGGGGCACCGACCACCACGTTCGACGACCCGTACGGCGTCACCAGCGGCAACGCGAAGGGGTACTCCAACGCGAAGATCATCGAGGCCCCGTACTGGACCGACCACACCACCGGGGCCAACGCGACGGTCGAGATTCCCGCGTCGACCGCGACGAACACCTACTCCATCACAGTCAAGATGGGCCGGACGGTCACCAACAACCCCGCCAACCCGTACGGGGTCGACCTGATCGTGTACGGCAACTCGTTCTTCAGCGGCGGCGGCGCCGCCACCGACAGCACGAACCTGAACACCTACGCCACCACCAGGCTGACCGCGCACCCGCTGGTCGTGTCGGTCAGCCCGGACGACGTGAACTGGTACACCTACCCCACGACGTCGGCCCTGCTGCCGTACCAGGCGTATCAGTGGGACAGCGCCAACGCCGTGTCGACGACCAACCTGCTGAACTTCAACCAGGCGGTGAACCCCACCGTGGCGGCGGGGGCCCTGGCGCTGAGCAACGGCTACTCGACCGCCGCACAGATCCTCAACGCCTACGGCACCGCGGCCGGCGGGACGGGGTTCGACCTGTCCGTCACGGGGTTCGACGCGATCAACTACGTCCGCGTCTCCAGCACGACCGACGACTACGCCGTCGTCGACGCGATCGCCGCCGTCGACGCCACGCCCGAGCCCGGCACGCTGGGGCTGGTGGCGCTGGGCGGCGCGGCGTTGTTGGGATGCCGTCGGCCGCGCGGGGCGAGCAACACGCGCTGAGGAACAGGGCCGGAACGAGTTCCCCCAGAAGCCGGTGTCTGAGGTACTCCGAAGACCCGGATCGCGCGCCCTCCGACCCGGGTCCTCGGAGTACCTCAGACGCCGGCTTCGCCGGATCGAAATCGGGAAGTGGATCTGGAACGGTTCCCAGGTTGGCGGGCGTCGATAGGAGTCAGCGATGCGGCGGCGGCGGCGCGCGTTCACGCTCGTGGAACTGCTGGTGGTGCTCGGCATCATCACCGTGCTGATCGGCATCCTGCTGCCGGCGCTGGCCCGGTCGCGGGCGGTCGCGCAGCGGACGGTCTGCCTGAACAACCTGCGGCAGATGGCGATCGTCGCCCAGGCCTACGTGAACGAGAACCAGGGCCGGTACCCCTCGGCCCAGTTCCTGTCGGGCGACTTTCTCACCAGCTTCTGCTGGGACCTGACGACGGTCTTCACCCCGGGGCAGCCGCTGAAAGTGGTCCCCGGCCTGCTGTGGCGGACGAACGACCCGCTCAAAGTGCAGCAGTGCCCAACGTACGAGGGGGCCGCCAACTGGGGCGTCGACCCGTACACCGGCTACAACTACAACGTCAGCTACGTCGGCCACGGCCAGGGCGAGGCGATCGAGGCGCCGGCCAAGGCGACGTCGATCCGCCACCCCGTCGAGACCGCCCTGTTCGGCGATGGCCAGTGGGCCGACGGGGCGAACAAGTTCATGCGGGCCCCGTTCCCCAACCCCGGCGACGCCAGCTTCGACGGCCGCTACGCCGGCACGCAGGGGTTCCGGCATCTGGGCAAGACCAACGTCGCCTTCTGCGACGGCCACGGCGACTCGCTCGGCACCCGCTACACCGCCAACAAGGACGGCGCCCAGAACGTCGCGCCGGGCACGGGGTTCCTGTCGGCGGACAACAAGCTGTACGGGGGGGATTGATCGACGGGGCTGAACCCCATCCGGTTCTGCTTTACAAGGTCCGGCCGCCATGTCCCCCTGCCAGAGCGGCACGCACGCCGGGAATGGCGACCCCCGTCCCTTCTGCCGAGATATTGGGATCGGTGGACGCGTTGGTGGCGTAATGTCGGCCGGTCAGTCGCCCGCGACCAGATTGACCGTCAGCGCGATCACCCCGCACGCCGCGATGACGGCCGTCATCGGCACGGCCGTCCCGTTGTGGAACAGGCTCACCGCCAGCCCGCCGCTGCCGCCGACGAGGAACTGGATGCTGCCGAGGACGGCCGAGGCGTTGCCGGCCACGCGGCCGTGGGGGGCCATCGCCAGGGCGGTGCTGGTCGGCACGACGAACCCGAAGCAGCAGAGGAAGGCGAACAGCGGCACCAGGATGCCGACGAACCCGCCCGCGCCGGTCGACGCCATCGTCACCAGCACCGCCCCGGCCACCGCGGCGACGATCAGCGACCCCTGCAAGACCTTGCGCGGGGCGACGCGCCGCACCATGAACCCGTTCACCTGCGACCCCGCGATCAGGCCCGCCGCGTTGGTGCCGAAGAACAGGCCGAAGTGTTCCGGGCGGACGTGGAACAGCTGGATGAACAGGAACGGCGAGCCCGCCACGTAGGCGAACACGCCGGCCAGGATCAGGCTGCCGGCGACCGAATGGGCGATCAGCCCGCGGTGGCGGATCAGCTGCCCGTAGACCGTGACGACCTCCCACACCGACCGCTTCTCACGCCGCTCGACCGGCAGGCTCTCGGGCAACCCGAACGTGACGGCCACCAGGCAGAGCGATGCGAAGCAGGCAATGATCCCGAACACCCATCGCCAGCCGACGTGGACGACCAGCTGCCCGCCCACCAGCGGCGCGACGATCGGGGCGACGCCCATCACGAGCATCAGGCTGGAGAAGACGCGGGCCGCGTCGCGCTCGTGGAACCGGTCGCGGACGATCGCCCGGGCCATCACCATCTCGGCGCACCCGCCCAGCGCCTGGCAGAACCGCAGCACCAGCAGCGAGTGGACGCCGGTCGAGAACGCGCACCCCAGCGATGCCAGGATGAACACGGTCAGCCCCACGTACAGCGGCTTCTTCCGCCCCACCCGGTCGCCCAGCGGCCCGTACACCAGCTGCCCCAGCGCCAGCCCCAGGAAGTAGATCGCCAGCGTCCGCTCGACCGCCGACGGCGTCGCGTGGAACTCGGCCTCGATGGCCGGGAAGCTCGGCAGGTACATGTCGATCGCCAGCGGTCCCAGGCCCGACAGGGAGCCGAGCAGCAGGATCAACCAGTAGGCCGACGGCCCGAACCGGCCGGCGTGAGCGACGGGATCGGGGCCGGGCGTCTCGTACTCGAGGGTGACGTCGCCCGCCCCCATGGTCTCGGCGGCAACGTTGTCGGAAAGTTCCAGCATGCGGGCACGTCTCCAGGTACAGCGGTGGTCGGTCGAGCTTAGGCCCCCTTCACGCCACGAGCGGCCCGTCGTGCAGTCGCCGCACCCGTCCATCAAGGAGATCGCGTGTGGCGCCACTGGCCCATGCTGCTGGCGTTCACCGCGACGGTGCCGCACCGCGCCTGCGCAACCAGCGAGGGGCTGACCACGATCGGCGACGACACCCACCCGACGCCGCCAGCCGGCGCGAGCTCGGCCGTCGCTACGCCGCGGTATTCCCGGCAGGGTCACGGACCGCCCGGTTCAGCGGGCGACGGTCAACGTCTGGTTCTGCTGTTGGCGGACGATCATCACCGTGCCGACCGACGCCGCGGCGGTCGGCAGGTCGGCGACGGCGTCGATCAGCTTCCCGTCGACCACGCGGATCACGTCGTTCGCCAGAAGCCCGGCGCGGGCCAGCGGGCCGGCCGTCGGCGGGCGCAGCACCAGCACGCCGCTCACGCCGGCCGTGCCGTAGGCGCTCATCTCGGCCTCGCTGGCGACGTTGCGGACCTCGGTGCCCAGCCACGTCCGCGGCGTCGCGTCGCGGGTCACCTCGCCCTTGGCCGACCCGTCGCCGGGCAGCACTGGGGTCCGCGCGAGCGCCCGCAGGGCCGGGTCGGTCACGCCGAACCGGTCCATCGGGAAGTTCTTGAACCCCAGCGCGATCGCCGGGGAGTCGGGCCGCACGCCGTAGTTGCCGTGGGCGGGGTCGATGAACTTCGCATCGGCCACGATCGAGTGCTCGTCCCGGCCGCTCTTCGCCTGCAGGGCCGTCGCCGGCGCCGCGCCGGCCGCGCCGTTCGTCTGCGCCAGGTTGAAGTCGAACGCCTTGCCCCACGGCTTGGCCGGCATCCCGATCGGCCGGTACTGGTGGCTGGCCCAGACGATGTTGTGCATGAACACGTCCCCGCTGTCGGTCGGCCACACGTGCGCGTCGAACCCCGAGTTCACCGTGACGTTGTTCTCCACGTCCCGCTCGTACCCCTCGCGGTTCTTGATGCCCCGGTTCAGGCACAGGTTGTTCGTGATCACGTACCGGCTCGACCCGTCGTCCAGGTCGACGTCGTACCCGTGGTCGCACCGCCAGCGGTTGTTGTTCAACGTGATCGGCTCGACCGTGTCCAGCGACACGATGTTCGGCAACTGCTTCACCCGCGCGTTGATCGCCTTGGTCGACGGCATCCAGAACCGGTCGCGCCCCCAGCTGTTGAAGCTGCCGTGGTCGCCGGTCTCCAGCACCGTCTCGAACACGTCGTCGAACTCGATGCGGTGGCCGCCCCAGCACCCGTCGCCGATGTTGATGCCGGCGCGCGGCACCTCGTAGATCGAGCAGTGGCTCACCACGGTCCGCTGCGCGATGTCGATGCACACGCCGGCCGTCTGCTTCTCGATCCGGCCGGTGCGGTGGATCAGGCAATCGTCCACGGCGGAGTCGGCCGGGTAGTCGTCGCCGCAGGGGCCGGGCGTCGTGTCCATCTGTTCGATCGGCACGCCCGACCGGTACCCCACGACCGGGCTCCGCACCGCCGTCGGCCGGCCGATCACCATCACGCCGCTCGCGCCGATCTCGCTCAGGTGGCAGTCCCGCACCGTGACCCGCCGGTTGTACCCGTCCAGGAAGATCCCGTTCCCGCCCAGGTCGGTCAGCGTGCAGCGGTCGACCGACACGTCTTCCGCCCCGTGCGCGTAGATGGCACCCTCGCGGGCGATGCACCAGTCGGACCGCAGCACCGCCTCCTTGGTGTCCATGAACGTGCGGGCCGCCCCGGACAACGTCAGGCCCGAGAACTTGACGAATCGCACCGGCTGGCTTGGCGTCCCCTCCACGTCGATCAGCCGCTTCAACCGCACGCCCGCCACGTCCGCCGTCGCCACATCCAGCCCCGCCGGCGGCATGAAGTACAGCGTCGACGTCTTGCCGTTCAGGTACCACTCGCCGGGCGCGTCCAGCTCCTCGAAGATCCCCTCGACGAACCGGTAGCTCTTGTGCGGCCGGTTCCCGCGGTTCATCTGCGTCCCGCCGACGAACCTCAGCGTGCCGTCGGGGTTCTTGCCCGTGATCGTCCAGTGGACGCTGCCCCACATGTGGTCGTGCAGGGCGTGCATGAACCCGCCGGCCGGGTCGGCCCAGCGGGCGGCGCGGGCGGGGTCGAACGCGTCCGGGGCGTAGCCGTCAAACGTCTGCCCCGGCGTCCGGTTCGGGTACCGGGCCAGCGTCTGCGGTCGACCGTTGACGAACAGCTGGTCCGTCGCGAAGCCGGCCGGAACGGGCGCCGACCAGATGCCATCCTTGAACGGCGTCCACGCGAGATGGCCCAACCGCTGCTCGCCGGTGATCGTGACGTGCTCGCCGGCACAGGCCGCGATCGAGAGCGGCCGCTCGGCCGTGCCGCTGTCGGCCGGGGTGAGCGTGAACGTCGCAGGGAGGTCGTAGGTGCCGCCGCGGAGCTGCACGTCCCGGTCGCCGGTCGCCTGCCACTTCACCTGTGCCGCCGCCAGCGTGGCCAGCGGATGGGTGACGGAGCCGTCGGCATGATCGTCGCCATTGGGCGCGATGTACACAGTTCCCCGAACGGGCATGACACCCAGCACGACCGCAGCAAGGCCGATTGCAAAATATCTTGTTGGCACGCCGATCATACCGTTATATTTGAAGAGCGTTGTCAGACCTTGTCAATTTTTAAGTTGCTGCGATGGCAGGCGTCGCTGTGCCGTGCAACGTCGCAGAAGCACGTAAATCGCACTGTTCGTACAACGATATAATGGCGTAGCGGTAGATGGGTGGAGAACAGGAGCGCCCACATGGCAGAGCGATACGATCGGCGAGACTTTCTGAAGGCGGCGGTGGCGGGGCTGGCGGCTGCGGGGTCGGTGGGGCCGGCGAACGCCGCGGTGCCGGGCGAGCCTCCCGCCGGGACCGAGCCGTCGCCGGCGGTGCCGCCGCGCAGGGGCAGGAGCGTCGCCGGGCTGGCCGCGCCGAAGATGGACGCGGTCCGCATCGGCTTCATCGGCGTCGGCGGGCGCGGCATCGGCGACCTGGGTGAACTGCTGCTGATGGAGGGCGTCGAGATCCGCGCGATCTGCGACATCGTCGAGTCCAAGGTCGCCCGGGCGCAGGCCTACGTCGTCAAGAAGGGTCACCCCAAGCCCGACGGTTACTCGGCCGGACCCGAGGACTACAAGAAGCTCTGCGACCGCACCGACATCGACCTGGTCTACATCGCCACGCCCTGGCGGCTGCACGTGCCGATGTGCCTGGAGGCGATGACCAAGGGCAAGCATTGCGCCGTCGAGGTGCCGGCCGCCGTCACCGTGGCGGAGTGCTGGCAGCTGGTCGACACGGCCGAGGCGACGCAGAAGCACTGCATGATCCTGGAGAACTGCTGCTACTCGCCCGAAGCGCTGATGATGCTGAACCTGGCCCGCCAGGGGATGCTGGGCGAGCTGCTCTACGCCGAGGGCGGGTACATCCACGACCTGCGCGGCGAGCTCTACTCGGGCAAGGGCGAGGGGCTCTGGCGGATCGACGAGCACGTCAACCGCAACGGCAACCTCTACCCCACCCACGGCCTGGGGCCCATCGCCCAGTGCATGGGCATCAACCGCGGCGACCGGTTCGACTACCTCACGTCGATGTCCACGCCGTCGCTGGGGCTGCAGGCGTACCAGTCGAAGGTGCCCGACAGCAGCAAGTGGAAGCACGCCAGCTTCGCCTGCGGCGACCTGAACACCACCCTCATCAAGACCGCCCTGGGCCGGGTGATGTGCGTGCAGCATGACACGAGCAACCCCCAGCCCTACAGCCGGATCGACTACCTCAAGGGCACCAAGGGCATCTTCCGCGGCTACCCGGACCGGATCTTCATCGAGGGCATCAGCAAGGGCGAGGAGCCGGGCACGATGGAGGACTTCGCCAAGTACCAGCACCCGCTGTGGACCAAGCTCGCCGACGCCGCCAAGAAGGCCGGCGGGCACGGCGGGATGGACTTCGTGCTGAACTGGCGGCTGATCCAGTGCCTCCGCGATGGCCTGCCCCTCGACATCGACGTCTACGACACGGCGTCCTGGAGCGTGATCAGCCCGCTCAGCGAGCAGTCGGTCGCCAACCGTGGCGCGCCGATCGACTTCCCCGACTTCACCCGCGGCGGCTGGAAGGGCACCGAGCCGCTGGCGGTGGTGTCGGTGTGAACTCCGCCGCTGAGGACGAACGCGGCGATGACATTCGGGTGTCGGAACATCGGTGGCAGCTCCTGGAGATTGAAAGGGTCAAGGTGCCGAGCAGCAAGTGGTGACTTACGGGGCGATCGTCAAAGTGGTGGCGGCAGCACCACGTCCCTCGCGCGATCGGCCGGCGTCACCACCAGCTTCTCGACCTTCCCCGCGCGGAACGCGCACTCCACCGTCGTGTCCCCCGTCGCGTGCAGCTTGAACGACACGTCCCACCGCTTGGGCCACGCCGGCAGCAGGCGGATCTTGTGGCCATCGCACTGGAGCAGCATCAGCTGGGTCGTCTCGAGCAGGTTCCCGCCGTGGTTCTGGTCGGGCAGCCAGTCGAAGTTGGGACCCCACGTGCCGGGCCAGCGGTAGCCCTTGCGGGAGTTGTTGCACTTGACGGTGAGGATGCGGGCGGCCTCGTCGGTCAGGCCGAGCAGGGCGGCGCAGTTGCCGTCCCAGCCCCAGCCGGCGTCGAGGTGGTTCACCCGGTGCGCGTAGGCCGCCGTGGCCAGGTCGAGGTCGGGCTTGCCGATGCCGTACAGCCGGAAGGGCCAGATCGCCATCAGTTCCGGGTTCTCGCAGTTCGACCGCTGCGGCTTGTACGCCGCCGCCGGCGCGAGCTGGCGCACCGGCTTCCCGTCGAACGGCTTCTCCTCGATCGGCACCTGGGGGCAGGCAGCCTTCATCCTGGCGAAGAACGTCCGCTGCGCCGGCGTCGTCACCGCGTCGGGCAGGTCGCACAGCCGCGCCGTGATGTCGCGCAGGCCGGCCGTGCTCGGCATGTCGTTGACCACGCCGGACCACAGCGTCTCGATCGCTTGCGTCGGGTCGAGCACGATCCGCCCGGCGGCGTCGCGCTTGAACCGCGTGTCGAAGTACCGCAGCACCGACTCGGCCATCGGCAGCAACTGCCGCCGCGCGAACGCCGGGTCGGCCGAGTAGTCCCACCGGTCCAGCAGCAGCCCCACCAGCTCCGGCCCCTGGTTCCACGCGTACTGCCAGTAGGGGCAGAGCACGTCCTCAGGCTTGTGACCCTTGCGGTCCCAGCCGTAGTCGCCGTTGGCGTAGGTGCCCCACGGCGTCATCGTCTCGGGGAAGTAGCAGCCGTCGGCTTGGTGGTACAGCTTCGCCCGCCCCTCGCACGCCGGCCGGACCGTCTCGTACATCGCGAACAGCGGGTCCATCATCTCCAGGTCGCCGGCGGCCAGCATCGGGTGGTACATGTGCCGCGTGTTTTGCCACCAGAAGCACTCGCCCCACGCGCGGTAGTCGGCGTTGAACGGCTGGCCCATGCCCCTCGGCTCGACCGTGAACGTCCCGCCGTTGAACTTGATCGGGAATGCCCCGCGCCCCTCGCAGCCCTGCACGTACCGCTGCAACGCGTACCCCCGGCCGATCGGCGAGGTGCCGTCCGGTGCGGTTTCCGCCACCGCTTTCCCGTCGAGGTAGATGCGGCACGTGCCGCTGCTCGCGTCGACCGTGGCCGCCACGTGGTGCCACGTCCCCGCCGTCAGCAGCCCGCGTTTCGCCGTCAGCGTGAGGTTCCCGACGATCAGGCGCAGCGCGTCGCCGGGGTGGGTGTCGAACAGGAACCCGTCGCTGCCGCCGGCGGTCATCTTGTCGAAGATCCGGCCGGCCAAGAGCCGATCCGGCTTGACCCATGCCGCCAGCGTGAACCCCCGCGAGAAGTCCGCCGGGGTGTCGGCCGAGATCGCTGGCGGCTGGTCGTGCCCCTTCGCCGCCAGCTTCGCGACCTCGTCGCTCGCCAGCGCCCGGTTGTACGTCGCCGTCTGGACCAGCTTGCCGGGGAACCCATTCTGGTGGTTGGAGTCGAACCCAACGCGAAGTGGGAAATCGTTCGCCGGCACGACGATGCCGGTGCCGGCGTCGGTCATCACCCACGACCGGTCCCAGTAGCCATTCCACCATTCGGTCGTGTGCGCGAGCGCGGTCGCCGGGTCGGCCGACCGTTCCGCGGCCTCGGTTGCCGCGCGGGTCCAGTCGGGGACTTCGGCCGACTGCACGCACGGGGCCGCGACGCGCACGGCGAACGACTTCACCGCCGTGGGCGTGCGGATCGCGTGGCCGTCGCCGCCCACGAACCCGCCGCCCGTCATCCACCCGCCGAACGTGCGGTGCAACAGCACGTCGTGGATGCTGCCCGCGATCGGCTGCAGCGACTGCACCTCGATCGTCGACGGCACCGCCGAGGACTCGTTCCGATGGTACCACGCCACGGTGCCCGCCGGCACGGCGGGGAAGACGTCGGCCGACTCGACCAGCGGGTACGGCGCCCGCTGCATGCTCCACGCCGACCGCGCCTCCGCCTTGGGCAGCGCCCGCGGCTCGTTTCGCCAACTCACGGCCTCCGCCGTCACCGTCAGCGGCAAGGTCGACTCGCCGGTCACGTGTACCACCGGTTGGTCGGCATCCACGAACACGTGCAGTTTGGCATGGCCTGCTGTGATCTGGCAGACGCCATCGCGCAGGATGAGATGTTGCCGGAACGGCCCGCCCGCGACGAATGGATTGGGCGACAGCGTGACCCGCACCTGCCCGACCTTCAGCAGGCGGCCGATCTCGCTGAACGAGTCGGTCCGGCTGACGTAGAAGTTCAGCGTCCCGTCCGCCGCGGCCCAAAGGTTGATGCCGACCTCGCCATTGCCCATCGGCATCGACCCGACCGCGTCGGCGCTGGGCGAGGTCCACACCACGTCGTACGGCGACGCGTGGTCGACCGCGCGCGCGACCCCGACCGTCAGCAGCAGGACCATCATCACCGCCGCCAAATTCGTCCGAATCATATCGTTGTGGTAACATGGCTCGCGACTGGCGACAAGCCCGTGTGAGCAAGAGCGTCAAGCCGTGTTTCTGTCCCTGGTGTCTCTTCGTGTCCTTCGCGGATAATTCTCCCGGCGGACCCAGGCACCGTTGGTGGGCGGTCCGAGTCGTGCTCATTCGTGGCCCCGTGTTTCTGGAGTGTTCGATGCCCGCCGACGCCACCTGGTTCCGCGACGCGAAGTTCGGCTTGTTCGTCCACTACGGGCTTCCGTCGATCCCGGCCGGGGAGTGGCGCGGGAAGCGGATGGGGCGGAACCACTACGCCGAGTGGATCCGCATGCAGTGGAACTGGCCGGCGCCCGGCGGGATCCCGCGGGCCGACTACGACGCGCTGATCGGGCAGTTCAACCCCACCGCGTTCGACGCCGACGCGCTCGTCCGCGAGGCGGCCGACGCCGGCATGCGGTACGTCGTGTTCGTCACCAAGCACCACGACGGCTTCGCCCTGTGGCACTCGCGCGTGAGCCCCTACGGCATGGACGCCACGCCGTCGCACCGCGACCTGGTGGCCGAGGTGACGGCCGCCTGCCGCAAGCACGGGCTGAAGGTGGGGTTCTACTACTCGCACTGGCTCGACTGGGACCACCCCGGCGGCGGGCGGCCGCCGTGGCCGGAGGTCAAGGCCGACCCGGTGATCCAGCAGCCGACCGACGCGATGTACGAGCGGTACTGGACCGAGAAGTGCCTGCCGCAGGTGCGCGAGCTGATCGACGGCTTCGGGCCCGACCTGTTCTGGTTCGACAGCTGGGGCGACAAGACCGGCCCGCAGCTGACGCCCGACCGCCTCGGCCGGCTCGTGAGCCTGATCCGCACCCGCAGCCCGCGCACGCTGATCAACAGCCGGGTCGGCCCGGTCGACGACGTCGACTTCCTGTCGATGGACGACAACCACTTCCCGCCCAAGATGATCCCCCGCCCCTGGGAGACCAGCGGCACCACCAACCGCTCGTGGGGCTACAACCAGTTCGACTTCGACTACAAGCCGACGAAGACGCTGCTGCGGTGCCTGACGGACAACGTCGCCCGGAACGGGAACTTCCAGCTGAACGTCGGCCCCCGCGGCGACGGCAGCATCCCCGCCGCCGCCCTGCGCCGCCTGCGCGAGATCGGCGCCTGGACCCGCGCGAACGGCGATGCCGTCTACGGCACGCGACCGGTCGACGCCCCGGAGCCCGCGTGGGGCCGGATCGTCCGCAACGGGTCGCGCCACTTCCTGTACGTGTACGAGGTTCCCGATAACCACAAGCTGCTGTTGCCCGACGGCCTGCCGCCGTTCACGATGGCCCGCGTGGTCGAGACGGGCGAGGCGCTGCGCGTGGACGGGGCGACCGTGACGGTGGGAAACGGTTTGCCGGACGACCGGATCACGGTCGTGGAGATGGCCGTTTAGCGGCGGCCCGTCACTTCTTCGGCTGCTGCTGCACCGACGTCACGTAGGCGTTGGCCGGGCCGACGAAGCCGTGCTGGGCGCGGATGGCGCGGGCGACGTTCTCGATCGCCGCGGCCATCTGCGCCGGGTTGGCGATCGTGTAGGCCTGCTCGAAGACCGCCCGGGCCTCGCTCGCCCGGCCGGCCAGCAGGAGCAGGTTGCCCTTGGCCTCGAAGCCGATGATGCCGGTCGGCGCGCGGGCCTGCACGTCGGCGACCGGGTAGGGGACCGGCGCGGGCGGGATGGCCGGCAGGACCGGGTCGCCCAGGTCCCCGCCGCTGGGCTGCGTGGCGGCCGTCGCGCCGGCGACCTGCTGGGCCTTGAACCGCTTGGCGATCGCGGGGTCGTCCGGGTGCGCCGCCATCAGGCATGCCGCCACGAGCGCGATCGCGTCCTTGGTCTCGGCGAAGCGGCACACGTCGTAGTAGGCCTTGGCGGCCGACAGCGCCTCGGCCGGCTTGCCCTGCTTCATCAGCGACCGCACGCGCAGCTTCTGGAAGTGCTCGATCGCGTAGCTGGTCGCCGGCGACCGGAGGATCCCCTTGACGGCGCGCTCCTCCGCCTCGGCGTAGTGCTTGGTGTCGACCAGCATTTCGTACAGGTCGGCCCGTCGCGACGGGACGGCCGTCCTGGCCCACTCGTCGATCTCGGCGATCGCCTGCTTCACCTTCTCCGCGTCCGGGTCGGACAGGGCCGCCACGATGCCGGGCCGCCGCTGGGCCAGCTCCTGCCGGAACTCGGTCAACGTCTGCGCCCCCGGCGGCGCCGTGTCGGCCGGGTCGTTTCCGGCGGGCGGGGCAGGATCGGCGGCAAATGCGGACGCCGTCACGAGCAGGGCGGCGGGCACGGCGGAACCGAACCGATGACGCATGTTCAGCACGGGCAACCCCGATCGGTAGAGACGACGGTCCTCGATCGCCGCGCCCAGGGATCGACGCCGCGCGGGCCCGCGCCTTGTAATCGGACCGCGCGGCGGGCGTCAAATCGCGGCCCGCCCTGGACCGAATGCCCGAAAGGCCATGCTGCGCCCAATCTGGCGCACCTCACGCGATGCGCGTTGTTGGAGCCGTGACGAGCCGACAGGTCCACTCACCCGCCGGCCAGCGCCGCGGCGACCCCGCTCACCACCGCCGCCCAGTCGCCCGGCGTGGCCTGGCGGAACAGGCGGGCGGACGGGTACCACGGCGAGTCGGTCCGGCCGAGCAGCCAGCGCCAGTCGGGCACGGCGGGCAGCAGGATCCACGTCGGCTTGCCCATCGCCGCGGCCAGGTGGGCGACGGCGGTGTCGACCGCGATCACCAGGTCCAGGTTGGCGATCAACGCGGCGGTGCCGGCGAAGTCATGCAGGTCGGCCGTCAGGTCGACCAGGCCCGGCGGGGCATCCTTCGGCGACGCCTGCAGGCTGACCCAGGTGACGTTCGGCACCGCCAGCAGCGGGGCGAGGCGGGCCGGGTTGATCGACCGGACGCGGTCGTTGGCGAAGTTGGGATTCCCGGCCCACACGAGCCCGACGCGCCGCTGGCCCGCGGGCAGCCGGGCCGCCCACGCGGCGGCCTTCGCCGGGTCGGCCGACAGGTACGGCACCGTCGCGGGGATCGTCTGCAGCGTCGTGTTGAACGCCAGGGGCAGCGTCATCAGCGGGCAGTGCGCGCCGACGGGCGGCAACGGTTGGCCATGCACGATCACGTCGGCCACGCCGTCCACGGAGCGGGCCAGCTCGACCAATTCGGGCGGGCACTCGACGACCACCCGCCCGCCGCGGCCGGCGACCATCGGGGCGTAGCGGAGGAACTGGATCGTGTCGCCGATGCCCCGCTCGGCCGTCAGCAGGATCGTCTGGCCGGCCAGGTACGCGCCGTTCCAGACGGGCTGGTTGAACGTGCGGGCGGCGGGGTTGCGGCGGTCGAGGCGACGCCAGTCGGCCTCGGCCCAGCCGCCCGTCAGGTCGCCGCGCAGCAGCCGGTTGATCCCCAGGTTCTGGTGGTACTGCGGCACCGCCGGGGCCAGGGCGACGGCCTTCTCGAAGCCGTTGCCCGCCTCGGTGATCCGGCCAATCGACTCCAGCACCGAGGCCCAGTTGTTGACCGCCTCGGCGAAGTTGGGGTCCAGCTCGACCGCCCGCTTGAACGACGCCAGCGCGTTCGCCGGGCGCAGCCGGTCGCGGAGGATGCACCCCAGCACGTTGTGCGCGGCGGCCAGCCCGGGCTTGAGGTCGATCGCCCTGCGCACCGCCTTGAGCGCCCCGTCCTCGTCGCCGGCCAGCCGGCGGGCGTGGGCGAGGTTGCAGTGCAGCTCGGCGAGGGTCGGGTCGGCGTCGGTCGCCTTGGTCAGCCGGGCGGCCGCCTCGGCGGCCTTGCCCTGCCGCAGCAGGAACGACCCGACCTTGCCGTGCGCCTCGGCGAACATCGGGCGGAACTCGGCGGCCAACACGTAGGCGGCGTTCGCGTCGGCGAGCCGGCCCATCTGCTCCAGCGTGTACCCCAGCCGATAGGCGTCGTCGGCGTCGCCGCGCAACTGGACCGCCCGCAGGCTCGCGGCGGCGGCGTTGGGCACGTCGCCGGCGTCCTGCAGGATCGCCGCCAGGCCGTCGTACGCGCCGGCCGAGGCTTGGGCGTCGGGGGCGCCGTCGATCACCGCGCGGTACATCGGGGCGGCCTCGGACGCCCGCCCGGCGTCGACCAGCACGTCGGCCAGCGCGATGCGCAGGGCGACGTCGTCCGGATGGTCAGCCACCAATTGCCGGTAGGCCGACTCGGCCTCGTCCAGCCGGCCGGCGTCGTGCGACGCCGCGGCGGCGATGGGGTCAACGGCGGTCATGGGGCTCACAGGTAAATGCAGAAGTCAGGATGCCGAGTGCAGATTCGAGAGACGCCCGCAGCCTACCCTGGCTCTGCCGTTCTACGTTCTGCACTCCGCGCTCTCCTGTACGACTTACCCTATGCCGCCCTCGTTGCAACCTACCACGGCGCTTTGCCTGACGCGGTGAAGCGATACTCGGTCGTCGTCCGGTAAGTCTGGCCCGGTCGCAGCACCGTGTTCGGGAACGCCGGCTGGTTGACGGCGTCGGGATACCCCTGCGTCTCCAGGCAGAAGGCGGCGTGCTGCTGGTACGTCACGCCGCCCCGGCCAACCTGGTGACCGTCGAGGAAGTTGCCCGTGTAGAACTGCACGCCCGGCTCGGTGGTCCAGACGGCCATCGTGCGGCCGGTCGTCGGCTCGTACACCGTCGCCGCCTCGGCCAGCGGCCGGGTCGGCTGGTCGGCCAGCACCAGGCAGTGGTCGTACCCCACGGGCGTGCCGCCCATCGCCTGCAGGTCCTGGCCGATCGGCTTGGGCTTGCGGAAGTCGATCGGCGTGCCGGCCACCGGCGCGACGACGCCGGTCGGGATCAGCTCGCCGTCCACGGGCAGGTACCCCTCGGCCGGCACGCGCATCTGATGCTCGGTCACCTGGCTCGCCCCGGCGTCCTTTAGGTTCCAGTAGCTGTGGTTCGTGAGGTTGATCGGCGTCGCCCTGTCGGTCGTAGCGGCGTACTCGATGCGCAGCGTCGGGCCGGGCACCCAGGTGAAGACGACGGTCGCCTGAACGGTGCCGGGGAAGCCCTGCTCGCCGTCGGGGTCGGTCAGCGTCAGCTTCAGCGACGAGCCCGCCGGCTCGGCGGTCCACACGCGCTTGTCGTACCCCACGGCTCCGCCGTGCAGGGCGTTGGGGCCGTTGTTGGTCGGCACGCGGTACGTTCGCCCGTCGATGGTGAAGGTGCCCTTGGCGATGCGGTTGCCGACCCGGCCGATCGTCGCGCCGAAGTAGGGGCTGTCGGCCTCGTACGCGGCGACGGTGTCGTACCCCAGCGCCACGTCGCCCGGCGTGCCGGCGCGGTCGGGCACCCGCACGCGCGTCACGATGCCGCCGCAATTGGTGATGTCGGCCGTGGCCCCGCCGGGCGCGGTCAGCGTGAACAGCTCGACGGCGCGACCGGCCTTGGTCGTGCCGAACGGGCGGCGGGTGATCGTCTGGGGCATGCGGCATCCTCCGTGCGTGGGAGCGGCGACTGTACCGCGAGCGGGTGGCGATTGCACCGGCGACGCGGTGGACGTTGGCGCGACAACTTCGTGCGCGGCTCTTTTCCCGTTACAGGACGGTGCCGCGCCACGTGCGGCCGCATTGTGCCTCTCGATCTGCACCGCCGATCAACCCAGGGCGGCCCCCGACGGTACACCATCTGACGGTCGGCCTGGCGGGCCGCGGCAACTGGACCTGGCAAAGGAAACGTTCGTGGAGCACAACAACAACCGACGCGACTTTCTCAGGGCAACAGCAGCGGCGGGGGTCGGTTTCCTCATCGCCGGGCGGGAGTCGGTCGCCGACGACGCAACCCGGCCGACGACGTCCCCATCCGGCAAGCTGAACGTCGCCTGCATCGGTATCGGCGGCAAGGGGGACAGCGACTCCACCGACGTCGCCAAGTACGCCCACCTCGTGGCGATCTGCGACGTCGATGCCAAGCGGCTGGACAAGAAGAGCCACCAGTTTCCGGACGCGCGGAAGTTCGTCGACTTCCGGCAGATGTTGACCGACCTGGGCGACAAGGTGGACGCCGTGGTCGTCAGCACGCCCGACCACACGCACGCGGCGGCGGCGATGCTGGCGATGTCGATGGGCAAGCACGTCTACTGCCAGAAACCGATGACCCACACGATCGCCGAGGCCCGCGCGATGCGCGACCTGGCCCGCAGGAAAAAGCTGGTGACGCAGCTGGGCAACCAGGGGTCGGCGTGGGACGAGTTCCGGCGAGGCGTGGAGATCCTGCGCGCGGGGCTGCTGGGGCCGATCAAGGAGGTTCACGCCTGGACGAACCGGCCGATCTGGCCGCAGGCGCCGGCCGTGGCCGACGCGCTGGCGGGCCAGCCGGTGCCCGAGTCGCTGGACTGGGACAAGTGGATCGGCCCCGCGCCGATGCGGCCCTACAACGCCGGCTACGCCCCGTTCAAGTGGCGCGGCTTCCGCGACTTCGGCACCGGCGCGCTGGGCGACATGGGGTGCCACACGCTCAACATGCCGTTCATGGGGCTGGAGCTGGACCACCCGACCACCATCGAGGCCGAGGGGGGCGACATCAACCCGCAGACCTACCCCAGCTGGGCGAAGGTGAACTACCAGTTCCCGGCCAAGGGGAACCGCGGGCCGGTCAAGTTCGTCTGGTGGGAGGGGCACAAGAAGGACAAGACGGGCCAGCTGGTGCGGAACATTCCGGACCACAAGGCGACCCAAGGGTTCGACCTGCCGCAGAGCGGCTCGCTGGTGATCGGCGAGTTGGGGATGATGCTGTCGCTCAGCGATTACGGCCGGACGCTGAAGCTGATCTTCGACGCCGACTCGCCCGGCTTCACCAGCAAGGTGCCGCAGCTGCTCCCGCGCATCGGCGGCGGCGACGACAAGCAGAAGCTTGAGTGGATCAACGCCATCAAGGGGAGCGGGGGCACGCCGCTGGGCAACTTCGATCACGCCAGCCAGCTGACGGAGTTCGCCCTGCTGGGCAACGTCGCGATCGTGGCCGGGAAGAAGCTCGAGTGGGACGGGCCGAACATGCGGTTCGCCAACGACGACACTGCCAACGCGATGCTGAGCAAGACGTACCGGGATGGGTGGAAGGTGCTGTGACGAGCAAAGGTCGAAGGTCGAAATCTGGGATATCGAAACGGGACGTCCGCGTTTCGAGATTCGAGATTTCGACCTTCGTACTTGCCCCCCGTCACTCCTTGCCGATCGCTTCGCATGTCTCCCCGAACCACTTGATCGACCGGGCCACCTCGTCGGTCAGGCCGGGGCTGTAGTGCTCGTACTCGATGGAGAACACCATCTTGACGTACTGCTTGTGCAGCTCCTCGAGCATGGCCCGCGCGTTCCCGGTGCCGGTGCCCCAGGGGACGTCGATGGCGCCCCTGTCGTCGAACCGGTTCAGGTCCTTGAAGTGCGAGCAGATGATGTGCCCCTTCATCTTCGCCAGCGCCTCGACGGGGTTGACGCCCGACCGCTGCCAGTGGCCGACGTCGGCGCAGTCGCCGATGCGGGGGTTCCGCCCGGCGATCACGCGCAGCACCGTGTCGGGGTTCCAGTAGTGGCTCGGCTTGGGGTGGTCGTGGATCGCCACGTTGATGCCGTACTCCTGCGTCAGCTTGTCCAGCGTGTCGAACGCGTCCTCCGGCGGCTCGGACACGATCGTCTCGATCCCCATCTCCTTGGCGAAGTCGAAGGTCTTGCGGGACGTGGCCTCGTCCTTGGACAGGCCGGTGACGCCGAAGTTGACCAGCTTCACGTCGGCGTCGGCCAGGCGCTTCCTGACCTGCTCGCACATCTCGGTCGACAGGCCAGGCGCGAACTTGACCTTCTTGTCCTTGTCGACGGCCTGACCGGGATACCCCTCGACGTAGTGCAGCCCCAGCGCGTGGACGATGCCGATCGTCTCGAAGAAGCTTCGGCGGTTGAACGTCCACGCCTGGACGCCGATGCGCCAGCCGAGCTTGTCCGCCGCCTTCGTGGCCCGCTCGCCGGCCTGCATCATTTCGTCGGCCGTCAGCGGCGTCGCCGCCGCCGGCGCGGTGGTGACGCCCGGCCTGAGCAGGTCGTCGCCGAACGCCGGTAGCGTCGAGAGCCAGGCGCACGCGGCGACCGCGCCGGCCATCGCCACGCGCCACGTCGGTCGGTTCGTCCTCATCGTTCCTCCAAGCGAAACCGGGTCAGCCCTGGCAACGGGTACATCACGGCGCGGGCGTTGTTGAGCCACCGGATGGTTTCGCGGGGGTCGGGCCCGTTCCAGCCGCGGGCGGCAGCCCGCGGTCCGCGGCCTGCCGGCCGCGGCTTCAACGATGCCTGGCCCTGCGGTGCTATGCTGTAGGCCCCATGGCCGACGCGAAGCTGCCGTTGCGATACCACACGCCGCCCGCCTGGGCGGCGGCCGTCCTGGCCGAGCCGCTGGCGCTGCTGAACGATCACGCGCACCTGGAGAAGAAGGCGGCGACCAACGCGCTGGAGCTGCTGAACCGCTGGCCCGAGCCGAACCCGCCGGAGAACTGGGTGACGGCCATGACGGCCGTCGCCCGCGACGAGGTGGACCACCTGGCCGTCGTCACGCGCCTGCTCGCCCGCCGCGGCGGCGCGCTCACCAAGAGCCACGCCAACCCCTACGCCGCCGAGCTGCACAAGCTGGTCCGCAAGGGCCGCGGCACCGACGAGCTGGTCGACCGCCTGATGATCTCCAGCCTGATCGAGGCCCGCAGCTGCGAGCGGTTCAAGCTGCTCGGCGACACGGTCGCCGACACGCTCGATGCGGAGTTGGGGAAGCTCTACCGCAACCTGTGGGCGTCCGAGCACGGCCACTACCTGAGCTTCATCCAGCTGGCCGAGCAGGTGCTGCCCGAGCGGCAGGTCGCCGAGCGCTGGGACCAGATGCTCGACCTGGAGGCGAGGCTGATCCAGCAGCAGACGCCGGGGCCGCGCATGCACAGCGGGGCTCGGTAGGCGAGGGATCAGGATGGGTGGAACGGGTTGGCAGTCGCTTGCGCCATCGCGCCGGTCCCGCGATGGCGCGAGCGACTGCCACGCCGCCCGTGTGAGCTACGTCCCCGCCCCCATCACCCGTTCCGCCCGCTTGAGGATGTCGCGGTCGGTCACCATCTTCCCGTTCAGGCCCACCGCGTCCTGCAGCTCGTCCATGATCTCGGTGCGCCGGTGGTGGTCGACCGCGGCGGCTCGCTCGACCTCGTTGACCAGCTCGACCAGAGCGGCGACGCGTTGGCGATCGGGTTCCATCCGACCGGTTATACCCGCTGTGTACTTGGCCCGCGCGGGGCCTACGATGGCGCGCTCCCATGGCCAAGCGCAAACGTTGGACGATCACCGAGCCCGACCCGCGTGCCGACGAGCTGGCGGCCAGCCTGAAGGTGTCGGCCGTCACGGCGCAGGTGCTGCTGAACCGCGGGCTCGGGGACCCCGACGCCGCCCGGGCGTTCCTGCGGCCGAACCTGAAGGACCTGCACGACCCGTCGCTGCTCGCCGGGCTCGACGCCGCGTCGGAGCGCGTGGCGCTGGCCGTGCGCGACCGGCAGCGGATCGTCGTCTACGGCGACTACGACGTCGACGGCATCACCGCCACCAGCATCCTGTGGCACGCCCTGCGCGTGCTGGGCGGCGACGTCCACTACTACATCCCGCACCGGGTCGACGAGGGGTACGGCCTGAACGCCGACGCGGTCGCCGAGATCTGCGACGGCGGCGCGAACCTCATCATCACCGTCGACTGCGGCGTGACGGCCGTCGAGCCGGCGAAGGTCGCCAGGGGGCGCGGCGTCGACCTGATCATCACCGACCACCACGAGTGGCGCGACGACGAGCACCACCAGCCGATCCTGCCCGACTGCCTCGCGGTGGTCCACCCGCGATTGCCGGGGGCGAACGGGCAGCCGTACCCCAACCCGCACCTTTGCGGCGCGGGCGTGGCGTTCAAGCTGGCGTGGGGCATCGGCAAGGCCGTGGCCGGCGCGGCGAAGGTGGGGGACACGTATCGCGCGTTCCTACTGGATGCGACTGCGCTGGCGGCGCTGGGCACGATCGCGGATGTGGTGCCGCTGGTCGGCGAGAACCGCGTGCTGGCGGCGTGGGGGCTGAGCGGGCTGGGGGCGAGCAAGCTGACGGGCATCCGTGCGCTGATCGAGTCGGCGGGGCTGGCGGGGCAGGCGCTCGACGCCTACCACGTCGGCTTCCGGCTGGGGCCGCGGCTGAACGCGGCGGGGCGGATGGGGCACGCGAAGCTGGCCGTGGAGAT
Source organism: Tepidisphaeraceae bacterium (assembly GCA_965198865.1). Taxonomy (GTDB): domain Bacteria; phylum Planctomycetota; class Phycisphaerae; order Tepidisphaerales; family Tepidisphaeraceae; genus CBDAQA01. Next base: position 135,759 of record CBDAQA010000002.1, read on the forward strand.
GCTGACCGACGCGTCGCCGAGCCGGGCGCGCGAGGTGGCCGACTACCTGGAGGAGCAGAACCGCGATCGGCAGGCGACGGAGCGGAAGATCCTGGACGAGGCGATCGCGCAGGCCGAGGAACTCGGGTGCGACTCGGACGACTGCCGCGGCGTCGTTCTCGGCGGTCCGGGGTGGCACCCCGGCGTGGTCGGCATCGTGGCCAGCCGGATCGTCGAGCGGTTCCACCGGCCGACCGTCATCGTCGGCATCAACGAGGGCGTGGGCCAGGGCAGCGGGCGGTCGATCATCGGCTTCCACCTGGCCCGGGCGCTGGCGGCGTGTACCGACCACCTGGTGTCCCACGGCGGCCACGAGATGGCGGCGGGGCTGAAGTTGAAGGCGGAGAAGCTGGCCGACTTCCGGGCGGCGTTCGTGGCGCACGCGGGGGAGCAGCTGTCGGTCGAACAGTTGTCGGCCGAGGTGCGGCTGGAGGTGTCGGCGGGGTTGCCGCAGGTGACGACGGCGCTGGTGAACGACCTGGCGCGGATGGGGCCGTTCGGGCAGGGGAACCGCCGGCCGCTGGTGTTCTGCCGCGACGTCGAGCTGGCCGGCCCGCCGAGGCGGGTGGGGAAGCTGGCGGCGCACCTGCAGATGCAGGTCAAGCAGGGCGGGTTGCTGCTGCCATGCATCGTGTTCAACGCCGAGCCGGGCATGGACCTGCTGCGCCCCGGCCAGCGGTTGGACGTGGCGGCCGAGCCGCAGCTCAACGAGTACCAGGGGCGCGTCAGCGTGCAGCTGCGCCTCGAGGACGTGCGGTTGGCGACACCCGTCGGTTAGCCCACCGCTCTGCGGGGATTTTCCAGGAGAACCCTCGCAGGGCGGGGGACTAACCGATGAAGGGCCAAGTGTCAGTAACCCAAGGTCACTTGAGTGCCAGTAACCCAAGGTCGGTACGCTGCCGGAAATTCGCGTGCGATCAATCGCACCAGCCCCGCTTGGCGTTCCGCCGTATTCACTGTCCGTGGAGGCCCCAGAATTGCACGCCCGCCGGCTCGGCGGGGCGGTCGATCCTGGCGAACGTGGCGGCCGTGGCGCGCAGGGCGGCGACCAGCGCCGTCGTCACGTCGCCATCGTCCAGGAAGTCGTGGGACAGCGTGCCGTCGGCGACCGTGTACCGGTCGGCGGCGACGGTCAGGCTGGCGGCGGCGGCGTGCATGCGCTTGGCGGTGGCGAACACCGACGCCTCCTCCATCTCCAGGTACCGCGGCCGGGCGTTGCCGGCGAAGCGGTCGCCAGCGATCAGGTCTTTGATCAGCCTTTCGGGCTGGAAGTAGTAGATCGGGATCGTGTAGCCCACCATGGGCAGCGCGGCGGTGCCGAGCCGGTCGCCGAGCGATCGGGTGAGGTTCAGGTCGGGCGTGGCCAGCGGTTGGTCGTCGTCGGACAGCAGGACGGCCCCGCCGTCCTTGTGGGCGGCGCGGGAGACGATCACGTGCCGTTCGTCGCCTGCGGGGCCGAGCAGGCCGCTGGTGCCGATGTGGACGACGTACCGTGCGCCCAGCGCGATCAGCTCCGCGGTTTGGGTCGCGGCCCCGCCCGCGCCGGGGCAGGCGCGATCGACCATGAACGGCGTGCCGTTCGGCGGGCGCACGATGTAGAGCCGGCTGGGGTCGGTCGTGCCGAGCTCGATCGTCGTCCACCACGACTTGTCGACGCCGGCGGTCGGCAGCAGCGTCTCGGGGTCGCCGTGCAACAGGATCGCGTAGGGCGGGAGGTGATCCAGTTCGCCGTGTTTGAACCGGGACGACTTGAGGTAGTCGATGTAGCTGGCCGGCTCGTTCTGCCGCGGGCCGGCGTTGTCGGCGGTGTACTCCGACAGCGGCGTTCGCGGGGCGGTTTGGCATCCCGCCAGCAGCAGCATCAATAGAGCCGCCGATGTCATCGGCGGTCTGGCGGCGATCGACGTTCGCCCGCCGATGCCATCGGCGGCTTGATGGGGAAGGGTCACGGTGACGGCGGTTATACCGGCGACGACTGACGGTGTCGCCAAACGGGCGGGGACCGCGGCGCTACACATCGCCACCACCGTGCGGTACCCTCCCCCCATGGCGGGTCTGGTCGACTGGGTCAAATCGCTGATCTTCAAGCCCGAGGGCGAGGGCGGGCCCAAGCGGCGGGACGCGCTGGGGGACAAGGGCGAGAACGTGGCCGCCCGGTACCTCCGCAACCAGGGGTACCGCATCATCGAGCGGAACGTGCGCAGCGAGGCCGGCGAGATCGACATCGTGGCGCGCGACGGGCGGGTGCTGGTGTTCGTCGAGGTGAAGACCCGGGCGTACGACGACCCGACGCCGGAGGATCAGGTGAACCTGGACAAGCAGCGTCGGCTGACGCGGGCGGCGAAGGTGTTCATGACCCGCTACGGCACGCCACAGCCCGCGGCGCGGTTCGACGTGGTGGCCGTGCTGTGGCCGAACAACCAGGACCCGATCATCCGCCACACGCCGGACGCATTTGAAGCGACGGATTGATGAGCCGGTTGGTTTTGTGGGTGGGGTTCTTTCGCCACCCTGGCCGTTTCCGTTTCTTGACGCCGAGGCCGACCATGATGGACCGTCGGGTGCTTTCGTCGATGCTCCTCGTTGCCGCCCTGGCGGCGGTGCCGGCGTACGGTGAGCCGCGGGGGGTGGAGGAGTCGACGCCGTCGGCGAGCGATGCGCTGCTGGACCCGGTGGTGCGGGACTCGACCGAGGGGATCGCGATCCGCCCGCCGGTCGGGGCGATCATCAATCGGCAGCTGGGCAGCGGGGAGGTAGTGCGCTTCGTCTACCCGGACAAGGCGTGGACGATCGTGCTGAAGTCGGTGCCGAACTCCAACCACCTGCCGCTGGCGGGCAACCTGGCGACGCCGGGGCAGCAGGGGTTGCTCGACGTGGCCGCCAGCCAGTTCACCGACCGGGGCGGGGAGCCGGCCAAGGTGCTCCGCCGGGAGGTGGTCACCGTTGGCCCGCGACCGGTGGGGCTGATCGAGGCGCAGGACCACGCCGGCATCGAGCCGCTGTTCGTGCAGGTGGCGCTGATCCCCGACAAGGGCCGGTACTTCACCCTGCAGATGGCCGTGAAGGGGAAGTCGCCCGAGGACCCGGCCCGGCAGGCGTTCCAGCGAACGCTGGCCACCGTGGAGCTGCTGGACCGGGCGGCCCTGCGGAAGGAGCAGGACGAGCGGCTGACCAACACCCACTGGCTGTGGCTGCAGATCAGCGAGGGGCAGATCGTGCGGGTGCTCCAGCCGGTCCACTTCATGCGCGTGGTGCGCGGCGGGCGGGACGTGGGGTACGTCCAGGTGAACGAGCGAACCGAGAAGCACCACGACCACGACGGTGTCTACATCGTCAGCCGGCAGCACGTCGAGCTGCCGCCCAGCGTGGCGGCCGCGCCCGCCGCCGCCCCGGCCGTGGCCACGCCCGGCATCAACGTGCCGCAGCCCGCGGCGGCGAGCGCCGCGGCGGGGCCGAGGGAGCTGGAGCGGGACGCCCGGTTCTTCGTCACGTTCGACCGGGCGCACGAGGACTGGATCTCCCTGGACACGTTCGACCACCGCGGCGGGACGCAGCTGCTGGAGATGGGCAACAACGACCTGGTGACCCGCATCGCGCTGGACAAGGTGGCCGCCGCCCAGCTGCAGGCCCACGGCGGGAACAAGCAGCCCCCGACGACCCGGCGCGCGACCGACACGCTGCAGGTGGACAACTACAGGGGCATGACCGCCAGCAGCGCCACGGTCCACCTGCCGGTCCCGCCGTTCTACCTGCCCCAGGCGCTGGCCCAGCTGCTCCCCCGGTTGCTGCCGGTCGACCAGCCGAGCAAGTACATGTTCGCGTTCTACGTGTCGGGCCAGCGGCAGCTGCTGTACCGGTACGTCGACGTGGGCACCGAGCGCGAGGTCACGCTGGGCGGCCGCCGGACGCGGGCCGTGCCGATCACCGACCGGATCGGGGCCGACGGGGTGGTCACCACGCACTACGTCGACCGGGTGGGCAACGAGTGGCTGGGCAGCGTGAGCGACGAGGGCAAGCTCGAGGTGCTGCCCACCGACGACGCGACGCTGCAGCAGACCTGGCCCGGCTTCAAGGTGCTGCCCGACCCGATCACGCAGACCGAGGACGACGTCCGCCCCCGCGCCCCCGGCGAGGGGCCGGTGCGACCACCGATGGGCCCCCCGCAGAGCCTCCCGCCCCGGCTCGACGCCGGGCCGTTCGGCGGTCGATGAGGAACAACCCGCCAAGCCGGCGTCTGGGGTACGCCGACGACCCGGGTCTTTGGTCTGGCGTGCCCTGAGCTTCCATGACCCGCGCCCTGCTCAAGATCGCCGGCCTGGCCCTGATCATCCTGATCGGGGGGTCGCTGGTCGCCTACGTCCAGACGCACACGGCCCAGGACCGGCAGCTGGCCGAGGTGCTGGACGAGAACCAGAAGCTGCGGGATGCCGTGGACCGCCTGACCGGCGAGCGGCGTGTTGCCGAGATCCTGGTCACCGAGAAGAAGACCGGCCCCGACGGGGTGACGCGGACGACGGTGCTGCTGGAGGAGTACGGCCGCGACGGCACGCCGCTGCCGCCGGCCCGGTTCACGCTCGTGGGCGGCGAGGTCCACCTGGACGCGACCGTCATCCGGTTCGACAAGGGGCTGGTCGAGGCCGACGACCCGTTGCGCGGCCACAGCATCGCCCTGTTCACCCGGATGTACGGCGATCACCAGGCCCCCGCCGACGGGGCGATCATCGACGGCCCGGCCCGCATCGGGGAGCTGGACCGCGGGCTCGACCCGCGCGTCACCCTCTTCGAGCGGACGCTGTGGGGCCAGCTCTGGCGGCTGGCGGACGACCCGGCCTACCGCAAGCAGATGGGCGTCAGCGTCGCCGGGGGGCAGTCGGTCTGGTTCCCGGCCAGCACCGACAAGCTGTACACCGTCACCCTGCAGGCGAACGGCGGGCTGAGCGCGACCGGCGAGCCGCTCAAGGGCATCTACCGCGACGCCCTGCACCCGCCGGACCAGGAACTGGGACCGAAGTGATCTCCCCCTGGGTCGCCTGAAGCCGGCGTCTGAGGTACGCCGAAGACCCGGATCGCGCGCCATCGTATCCGGGTCTTCGGAGTACCTCAGACGTCGGCTTCACGGAACTTGTTCCCGTGCGGTTTCAAGACACCGATGCTCCTGCAACTTCAATCTCGACCGATGTCGATCACAGAGATCAGCCCCCAGCGCCCCGTGCTCGGCACCCTGTTCCGACCCGTCGCCGACGGCCCGTTCACGGTCCGGCGGCGACTGGTGGCGCTCGCGGTGGCGACGGCCCTGCTCGTGATGATCCTCGGGCTCGACTGGCGGCTCAACCCGCGCGTCAAGCTGGGGCCGGCCTACCTGCTGCCGATCGTGCTGGCCGCCTGGTTCGGCGGGCGGTGGTCGGGCCACCTGCTGGCGGCGACGGCGGCGGTGGTGTGGCTGGCCGTCCCCCGGCCGCCCGCCGTGCAGTCCAGCGGGACGGTCGGCCTGCTCGTGGGGTCGCTGCTGCCGCGGATGATCATCTACCCCGCCGTGGTCGAGCTGCTGGCGCTGCTGCAGGACGCCGAGCGGCGGCTGCGGCGGGCGGTCGAGCAGCGGACGGCCGAGCTCCGCGAGCAGGTGGCCGAGCGGGTCCGCGCCGAGACGGCCCTGCGGTCGCTCGCCGCCCAGCTGTCGGCCGCCGAGGATGCCGAGCGGCGGCGGGTCGCCCACGACATCCACGACGCGGTGAGCCAGATGCTGGGCGTGGCCAAGCTGAACCTGCAGTCGACGCTGGCCGAGTCGACGCTGGACCCCCGCCACCGGGACCGGCTGACCGACGTAGTGGGCGTGGTGGACGACCTGATCCGCCAGACGCGGGACCTGACGTTCGACCTGCACCCGTCGATGCTGGACCACTTCGGGCTGGTGCCGACGCTGTCGGAGTTCGCGGGCCAGTTCGGGCGGCGCACGGGGACCGACGTGGCCGTGTCGGCCGTCGGGGTCCCGCCCACGCCGTCGCCGTCGTTGCCGCTGATCAGCTACCTGTTCCGGGCAACGAAGGAGGTCGTCAGCAACGCCGTCCGGCACGGGCGGGCGCGGGAGATGGTCGTCACCGTCCACTGGCCCGACCCGGCCGACGACGCCGGGCGGGTGCGGGTGGTGGTGGACGACGACGGCGGGGGGTTCGACCCCGTCGCCGCCATGGCCCCCCACGCCCGCCGGGGGCTAGGGCTGGCCGGCATCGCCGAGCGGCTGGCGGGGCTGGGCGGGCAGCTGCGGCTGGAGAGCCAGCCCGGGCACGGGGCGCGGGTGATTCTGGAGGTTCCGCTGGCCGAACCGGCCCCCGCTGCGGTATCGTCGTGAGCCGTACCCGTGGGGAGGAACGATGTCGATGTCCATGAACGTGCTGCTCGCCGACGATCACGCGCTGGTCCGCTCGGGCATCCGGGCCCTGTTGCAGGAGGCGCCCGACCTGTCCGTCGTGGGCGAGGCCGGCAACGGCCGGCAGGCGGTGGAGATGGCCCGCGTGCTCAATCCGGAGTTGATCCTGATGGACGTGGGCATGGCCGAGCTGAACGGCATCGACGCCGCCCGGCAGATCCACGCCGCGGCGCCGTCGACGCGGATCGTGATGCTGTCGATGCACGAGGACCGGCAGTACGTGTTCGAATCGCTCAAGGCCGGCGCGGCCGGTTACGTGCTGAAGGGGGCCGCCTTCGCCGAGCTGCTATCGGCGATTCGGGCGGTGTTGGAGGGCGGGAACTACATCAGCCCCGCGCTGGCCGGGGCGGTGATGGACGACTACATCAGCCGGGCGCAGGGCGGGGTGAACCAGCAGTCCGACCTGGCCCGCCTGAGCGGTCGGGAGCGCGAGGTGCTGCAGCTGATCGCCGAGGGCCGCAGCAGCGCAGAGGCCGCCGAACGGCTGCGGATCAGCGTCCGCACGGTCGACACCCACCGGCACAACATCATGGTCAAGCTCGAGATCCACTCGATCGCCGGCCTGACCAAGTTCGCCATCCGGCACGGGCTGTCGGTGCTGAATTAGTTGCTTGGTACCGGTAATTGAACGCTTTGAAAAACCCACGGGAGGTTTACCACGGAGGCACGGAGACACAGAGAAGAGGTTGAAAACCAGCGATTTCTCCGTGTCTCCGTGTCTCCGTGGTGAGTCTGTCCTGGTTTTTCAAACGCCTCAATTGGTTACCGGTGACTCGCGACGAGCAACCGGTAACCAATAGCAGATAACCATCCCCATGCGACTCAAAGTGAACGGCGACGACCGCGACGTGCCGGACGGGAGCACCGTTCGCGAGCTGGTGGCCGAGTTCAAGCTGACGCCGGAGAAGGTGGCCGTCGAGCGGAACCGCCGGCTTGTGCGGCGCGACGGGTACGATGCGCCGCTGGCCGATGGCGATGAGGTCGAGATCGTCACCTTCGTCGGCGGCGGCTAGACTTCCGACCCGTGGCCACCACGCCCCTGACCATCCGCGAACTGGCAACCGATGCCGAGATCGCCGCCGCCCACGCGGTCATGGTGCAGCTGCGGCCGCACCTGCCCTGCGGCGACGGGTTCGTCGCCCGGGTCCGCCAGCAGCGGGAGCAGCACGGTTACGTTCTCTTCGGCGGGTTCGTTGGCGACGCCCTGGTGTCGTTGGCCGGCGTTCGGCCGCAGCGAACGCTCAGCCGGGGGCACCACCTGTTCGTGGACGACTTGGTCACCGTTGCCGAGGCCCGCGGCGACGGGCACGGGAGGGCCATGCTCCGCGCGGTGGCCCGCTATGCCGCATCGAACGACTTGCCGCTGATCTGCCTCGACAGCCGGGACACGGCCCGGACGTTCTACGAGCGCGTCGGCTTCACCCTGCGACCGGCGGTCCCGTGCCTCATTGCGACGGCGGATCTCCTGGCGCAGGATCACGCGTGACGTCGACCATCGCCGTGCCGTCCGTTCCAATAAGACGGCCGTTGCCGCCCCGTTGTGGGGCACGCCGATCGGGTGTCGAATATCCGCCTAACGTCGCCACCCCCCCAGGGTCTGTGCTGGGGGCCGCCCGGCCACCGACCACCACGATGCGCGTCCGAACTGCCATCCTCAGCTGTGCCGTCTCGGCCGCGCTCGGCCTGTCGACGGCCCGATCGCAACTCCCGCCGGCCGGGGCGCTCCCGCCGCGGGACCTGTCGACGCCGTCGGAGCTGGAGTCGTCCAATCCAACCGGCGACCCCGTGGCCGACCTGCGGCGCGCCCAGACGTCGGCCGCCCAGGCGAACGCGGTGACCGCCCTGCGCGAATCGGTGCTGGCGCTGGACGTCGGCCGGGGGATGCGGGTCCGCGACCTGATCAACCAGGCCGATGCGACCGACGGCCTGGCCGGCGCGATGGCCGCCGCCCGGCCGCTCGGCGGGCCGCGGTGGATCGACGACCAGACGTGCCAGGTGCAGGTGGTCGTGCCCGGCGCCGCCGTGGCCGACGCCGTCGCCGCCATGGCCGCCCGCAACGCCGCGGGCCGGGCGGTGCGGAAGGAGATCCTGGACGGTTGGCGGCGGACGGCGTTCTCGGCCACCGGGTCCAGCGCCGCCGGTGGGGTGGCGTTGCAGCAGGCGCGGCCGCGCCAGTCGGGCGGGCGGTGGGCCGAGGTGTCCGACGACGACCGCCGTCGCGCGGTCGCCGCCGCCCAGGCTGACGCCGTGCATCAGGCGTCCGACGACCTCTGCCGCGCCGCCGACCCGCTGCCCGGCCGCCTCCGGATGGTCGACGCCCTGCAGCGGCCGGCCGTCGTCACCCGCGTGCGGGCCTACCTGAACGCCCAGCCGGTCACGCACATTGAGTTCCTGGACGACCTGACCGTGTCGCTGTCGATGACGGTGGACGGCGCGGGTCTGGGTCGGACGGCCCAGCAGGCGGTGGCCGACGATCAGCCGCAGGTGTCGGCCGCCGTCGCCGCCGCGGGGGGCTGGAAACGGTTTCGCGCCGCCGTGGTCGAGGCGATCCCGTCGCTGATCACCGGCACGGCCGCCGCAACGCCGCCGACGCTGGCCCACAGCCACCCGGCGCCCCCGTCGTTTGTCCTGCGCGCGCAGCCGCCGGAGTGGGTCGATCGCACGCTGACTGCCAACGGGTCGGCGGCCGCGTCGCACGGCGCGCCGCTCGGCCGGTTGAAGGTGAGGGGCCAGGCGTACGCCGCCGCCGTCGCGGAACTGCGGGGCAAGCTGTTGGCGCTGCCGGTGGGGCCGGCGGTCACGCTGGGCGACGCCGCCCGCGCCGACGCGCAGGTCGCGGCGGCCGTCAGCCGGCTGCTGCTCGACGCCCACGAGAACAAGGTGACGTTCAACGCCGACGGCAGCGTCGCGGTGGGGGTCGACCTCAACCTGCGCGACGCGTGGGACCAACTCAGGTCCAGCCCCTGAACCGCTTAGCCGACAACGTCGGCCCCCGTCAAACGTACAGGATGTCGTTCCCCCCGCCGTCCGTTCGGCCGCCGGTGGGGTCGATGATATTGGATACCGGGAGACGGACATGCAGCGTTCGATGAAGGCAACGGTGTTGGGTTCGATGGCGTTGGTGGCCCTGCTGGCCGGCGCGGGCGCGCGGGCGGCCGATCCGGCACCGGCGGCGACCGGCGCGACGGTCACGGTCAAGGTGGTCGACGCCGAGGGCAAGCCGTCCGCCGGCACCAAGGTCAGCATCGTGGCCGCGGTCAAGCGGGCCAAGCGGGGCGCCGACGCCCCCGCCAGCCAGCCCGCGGCGGACAAGCCGGTGCCGATGACGGCCACCACCGACGCCGACGGCACCGCCACGATCACGGGCGTCGCCGACGGCTCGTACAACGTGCGGGCGATGACCAAGGGGTTCCGCGCCCGCGGCAAGGTCGTCGTCGCCGAGGGCAAGGCCGAGCCGGTCAGCCTCACGCTGGCCGCCCCCGCCGCCAAGTGACCGCCCGACCGGGACCGGGCGCCCCCGGCGCGCGTTCTTCAAAGGGTGGGGGAAGTTAGGCGCCTCGGGGTCGGTCGGGTGAGGGGTCCCGCCGGCGCGGGCGCTCAACGACGGCGGCCGCCGTGCGGTGGCGACTTCAGGCTCGTCACCCACTCGTCGCCCAACTGCTCGACCGTCTTGCCGGTCAACTGCTTCCACAGGTCGTCGCCGTACGTCCCCGCCCGCAGGGCGGCGTTCAACCTCCTCACCAGTTGGCGGTCGTACTTGCCCTGCGCCCAGAACAGGAACTCGGCGGACGTCTGGTGGCTGCCGTCGTACCGCGCCGTCGCCGGGTCGGCGTGGGGCCGCTTGGACTGCGGCTCCCAGGTGAACCAGCGCACGTAGTCGGCGATCCCCTCGGTCAGCCAGCCCGGCGGGTTGCCCCTGTCGCCGTAGCTCTGCACGACATGGGTCAGCTCGTGAATGATCGACCCCACGTCGTCGGGGTGCTGCTCGTAGTAAGTGGCGTTGCACTCGATGTGGTCGCCGCCCGTGGCCGCCACGCCGTCGCCGGGCTTGATCGTCAGCGTCACCCGCGTGGGGGCGGTGAACCCGTCGGAGGACAGCATCTTCGCGATCCGGCCGTAGTACCGCTCGCCGGCGAACTTCGCTTTGGCGGCGAAGGCGGCCGTCCTCGGCGCCGCCGACGTGTCGACGTCGATCGTCACCGCCGGCTTCATGCCGGCCACCAGCGCGTGCTCCCACTCGTCGCCCAGCTCGGCGGCCGACTTGCCGGTCAGCCTCGGCCAGGTCGTCGCGTCGTAGTGCCCCGCGCGGGCGGCGGCGTTCAGCTTCTGCACCAGGTCCGGGTTGTACTTGCTCTGCGCCCAGTCCAGGAAGCAGGCCGTGTTGCTGTACGCGTCGTCGTAGTGGGCCGTCGCCGGGTCGGGGTGCTGCCGGCTGTTGCCGGCCGGCTCGTAGACGAACCACCGCGTCCAGTCGGCGATGCCCTCGGTCACCCAGCCGGGGGGCTGCCGCAGGGCGTAGTGCTGGATCGTGTGCGTCAGCTCGTGCACCACGCAGCCGATGTCCTCGGGGTGCTGGTGGAACCAGTCGATGTCGAGCGTGATCGTGCTGTTGACCGACGCGAACGTCGTGTAGGCCGGGGTCCCGGGACTGATCTTGGCGAACCGCAGCTTCAGGTGGTCGATCGGCTTGAAGCCGGGGCTGTCCAGCTCGCGGCAGAGCCGGGGGTACTCGCCGATGGCGGCCGCCTTCAGCCGCTCGCCCTCCCCGGCCAGGTCCGGGGCGGCCGAGGCATCGACCACCACTGTCAACGTCGGCACCGTCGTCGGCCCCGTTGTCGGTACCGCCGCGCGACCGCCGGACAACGGCAACAACGCCGGCACGGCCAGCAGCGGGAGGAACCGACGGCGCAAAGGCTTCATGGGCGGCCTCGATATCACAATGTCGCGGCGAACGCTCGTCGAGAGGCACGAAGCGCCTCGGTTGCCATCGTTCACGGCAAAGCGACCGTTGCGTCAGCGGTGGACAACGTCACCGACTTCAGATCACCGGCCGACTTGCCGTCAGAGGTCACCGGGGTCAGGGCATACGCCAAGCCGGTGGCGAGCTCGAACGTGTGGGGCAGCGGGGCGGCGGCGATCAGCTTGCCGTTCAGGCGGATCTCCACCGTGCTGGGGCCGGTCACCGTCAGCTTGCGACGCGCCCTGTAGTAGCCGGTCACGTCGTCGGCCTTCACGGTCTGCTGGTTCTCGTCCCACACGAACGGAAACAACGTGGGGGTCGACTGGTCGAACGTGCTGGCGTAGATGCGGTTCTCGGGCCTGGCCGGGTCGGCCTGGGCGGCGTTGTCGGTGAACCAGGTCTGGTTCAGCGGGCCCGGCTCGGCGGAGCCGAGGAAGTACCACTGGTGGTCCCACACCTCGGTCCAGGTGTGATTGCCGCTCTTGTCCGTCCACAGCGGCGTGCCGGCCACGCGGGCGGGGATGCCGACGGCGCGGCAGGCGTCGACCAGGATCACCGACAGTCCGGTGCAGCTGGCGTAGCCGATGGCGGTCGACTCGTACGGGCTCTGGTTCGGCTTCTGCCGCTTGGTGGCGTGGTACTTCACCTTCAGCGCGGGGAACGCCAGCTTGTTCAGCACCATGGCCGCGTCGGCGGCGGTCCGGCAGTCCTTGACGGCCGGGGCGAAGCGGGCGCGGAAGTCGGCCCGCCAATCGTCGCGCCGCTCGTCCAGGCTGGCGTAGGGAAGCACGTCCCGCAGGAACAGCTCCATCGGGATGGCCGCCGCCCACGGCGTCGCCGACCGGGCCTGGTAGGCGAGCGCGACGTTCCGCAGCAGGAAGTCGCCCTTGAGCGTCCTCAGGTCGGCCTCGGGCATGTTGACCAGCAGGTACGCGACGGCCTCACGCTGCTCGGCCGGGGCCGTGGCGAGCGCGTCGAGCCAGGCCTGCTGGTTGTCCTCGGCCAGCGACAGTTGCTGCACCAATCGATGGCGGTAGGCGGACGGCACCAGCGGGACGACGGTGTTCACAGTCGGCGCATCCACGGCGGGCACCTCGGCCCGCAGGGCGGGCGTCAGGGACAACAGGACGGTCAGCAGCAACGGCGATCGGCGGGGCATGCGGTCTCCAAACGGATGAGGGCCACGAATGGGGACAGACCTTGGTGTTCACCTGATTCGTGTTCATTCCAGGCCAAGTCGTTTCACCGTGACGCCATCGCCGCCGGCCTCGGGTCGGCGGTCCAGGTCACGGTGTAGGCCTTGCCCGCGTCGACGGTCGGCAGGTGGAACAGCATGGCAAAGTTGCCGGTGACGACCGGCTCCAGGTCGGCGCCCTTCACGTCGCGCACGTGCGTCAGCCGATCGGGCAGCAGCAACGCCAGCGGCTTGTCAAGCCTCGTCGTGGCGTCGGCCGACACGGTGAGCGTGTAGCGGTCGCCATCGTGGGTGACGGCGGTGTGGACGGCCGGCCCGCGCGGGGCGAGGCGGGCGTCCCAGGCGGGGTCGCCGAAGAACGTCACCACGTCGCGGTCCCACATCAAGCCCAACCGATCCTGCGCGTCCTGCTCCGCGACCGGGCCGGCGGCGGCGGTGAGACCCTTGTCGAAGGTCTCGATTGTGGCGTCGGCGCTCTTGCCATCCGTCTCGGGCAGGGGCAGGTCGACCGGGACGGCCTTGGGGAAGCGGGTGGCGAGGCCGTGCAGGACGCACTGGTTGCTGAAGTAGAACGACTCGGCCAGATCGTACCGGCCGGGGTCGTTGAACAGGTAGCTGTTCACGCCCCAGCCCATCGCGCCGTACCAGGTGACGACCGTGTACCCCACGAACTGGTCCACGCCGCCGCTGCCGATCCAACCCAGCGCCATGCTGTCGGGCCCGGCGATGTGGCCCATTAGGCAGTTGCCGATCGCCAGGAACACCTTGGGGTTGGGCGAGTCGACCGGGTAGCGGTGCCCGGCCAGGTTGACGCCGAACATCTTCCCGCCCGCGCTGGCGAAGTGGCCGTTCTTGTACGTGTAGCCCAGCGCCCAGACGCGCTCGGAGGCGTGGCCGCTGGTGACGAACAGGTCGGGATGGCCGCCGTTGAGGAAGTCGACGATCGCCTTGGTCGAGTCGGCCGGGCCACCGGTGTGCTTGACGACGGGACCGCCGGGCGACTTGGTCGTGTACTCGCCGGCGGTGCCCTCGCTGAACCACGTGCCGCGGTCGAGCGCGGCCAGGTCCAGCCCCGTGCCGGCCCCGCCGGAGCGGATCACCAGCGGATCCTTCACGGACGCCAGCCGCATCGCATCGGCCGGCGTCGGACCGGTGACGATGCCCCACAGGCAGTCGCCGTAGGGATCGTCGTCAGCGTCGAGGTGGCGCGTGAGCCGCGACACGCTCACGACGAACTGCCGCCCCGCCTCGTCCGGCCTGGCCACGAACGCGGCGTACCGCGGGCCGGCGCGGCGCAGGGCATCGGTACAGGTCGCCACGCCGCCGGCGTATCTCACCAGGGTCGCCCCGGCGTGCTTGGCGACGAGCGCGTCGACGATGGGACGCCAGGCGGGGTCGGCGCAGGTGGCGTCCGACACCACCACGGCGTACGACCGATCCTCGCCGCGGGCCACCCCGGCCAACGCCACGAACGACAGCAGCCACGCCGCGAGACGAGTACGTCGGGTCATGGCCCGGCAGCTTAACCGATTGGATGGATGCAGACGAAGGCGGCCACGAACGGCACGAATCAACACCAATGGAAGGCGGCGTATCGAAGATCCGGATCGTTCAGCCGGGAGTGATCCACCGACGAGGCGAACCCGCCCGTCCGGTTCCAAGAGGCAGGGCTGAACGGCGATCGGGCCGTTCGGCCTCACATGTCTGGACACCGCTTGGGCCGTGAACAGGTTGCGGTCACTGCTCGCCGTTGTTCCCGGGCACCTCGTCGGCCACCTGTAGCCCCTGGGCGAGGGCGGGCAGGATGCCCTTGGCCCGGTAGACGGGGCGGGCGGCGCGGCGCATGGCGGGCAGCTGCGTCAGGTAGGCGACGGCGGCCAGCAGCATCACGCCCCCGGCGATCCACAGGGTTCGGCTCGCGCCGGTCAGCGGGTCGTTCGGCGGTGAGAGCAGGGCGGCCACGCGACCGCCGAGCAGGCTGCCGAAGGGGGCGATGCCGAGCACGGCCATGGCGAAGAACGCCATCACCCGGCCGCGGACGCGGTCCTCCACCACGGTCTGGATGATCGTGTTCGCCGACGCGAAGCAGGTCATCATCCCCCACCCCGCGAACGGGATGATCAGCAGCGACAGCGGCAGCGACCGCGACAGGCTGAACGCGATGACGGCCCCGCCCGAGACGGCCACGGCGATCGCGATCAGCCGGCCCAGGCCCAACACGGAACGGCGCGACGCCAGGTAGATCGCCCCCGCCAGCGAGCCCGCGCCCGACGCCGCCCCGAGCAGGCCGAACGCCTGTGCGCCGTGCCCGGACCCGCCGCCGAAGTAGTCGCCGAAGACGGGCATCAGCAGGGCCGCCACGGGCAGGCCCGACAGGCTCATCACGGTCATCAGCAGCAGCAGGGTCCGCACGGGCGGGAACGTGACGACGTACCGCACCCCCTCGGCCATCTCGGACCGGACCGACCCCCGCGCCCGGGCCGGCAAGCGGACGACGACCATCGCCAGCAGCGAGGCGATCACGGCGAAGTAGCTGAGGCCGTCCAGCAGGAAGCACATGCTCTCGCCGAGCGTGCCGATGATGACCCCCGCCAGGGCCGGCCCGATCACGCGGGCGCCGTGGACCATGGTGGAGTTGAGGGCGATCGCGTTGGCCAGGTCGGCGCGGTCGGGCACCATCTCGATCAGGAACGCCTGCCGGGCCGGCATGTCGAACGCGTTGGCGAGCCCCTGGAACACGGCCAGCCCCACCAGCCCCGGGATGGCGATGTGGCGGTCGTTGCCGAACCAGAAGGCGAGCGCCGCCAGCCCGAACGATTGGAGCGACGACGCGGCTTGGGTCAGCACCAGGAAGTTCCGCCGGTGGACCCGGTCGGCCAGCACCCCCGCGTATGGCGAGAGCAGGAACACCGGCAGTTGACCGAGGAACCCGACGGTGCCCATGAGCGCCAGCGAGCGGGTGAGCCGGTAGACGAACCACAGCGTGGCCGCCTGCGTGAGGAACGTGCCGACGAGCGAGGTGAGCTGCCCCGCGAAGAACAGCCGGTAGTTGCGGTGGCGGAACGCCCGGAGGATCGGGTAGCGCTCGGCCAGCGACAGCGGCGGGGCGTAGTCGATCGGCGGCGGGGATGCGGGTGCGGTCATGGGGGTTGCGGCATCGTAGCCACGCGCGGCGCGGGTGGCTCAAGGTTCGGCGCGAGGGATCTTCCGTCGGAGCGGCAAACGGTTCGGTTAAGCTCCTTCAGCTCATCCGGTCAACCGCCAGGCAGGGACGGGTGAATGCGAGTTCCGAACGGCGATCGCGCGGTCGTCGACGATGGCAAGCTGGTCGACCATTGCCTGTCGCCTGCGCACCCACGCGGCCGGCACAAGGCCAGGATGTTCTCCGCCGCTCTCGACATCACGCGGGATCAGGCGGCCGACCTGAAGGCGGCGCTGCTCGTCGCGGCGCGAGATTCAGATGCGGTCCCGACCCGTCACAACGGGTTCGGGCAGATGTACGAGATCGTGTTCAGCTGTGCCGGGCCCAGCGGGTCTGCCCCGGTGCTGAGCGCGTGGATCGTGCTCGACGCCGACCCCGTTCCGCAGCGCGTCACGTGCTATCCTGCCTGAAGGGAGTTGTCATGTTTCAAGAGCTTGACGTCGTCGCCCTGAAAGCCGACCTGCCCGCAAACGACTTGGTCCGCGGCGACGTCGGAACGATCGTGCACGTCTACGCGCCCGACGCATTCGAGGTGGAGTTCGTCGACAATGACGGCCAGACCTACGGGTTGGTCACGCTGACCGCCGGTCAACTGCTCCGCCTGCAGTTCGCCGCGACGGCGGCGGTGTCGGCGGCGTGACCCCGAACCGCTCGGGCTCGGTTCCACCAGGGCACACGGACCGAGTGGTCTGCCCGGCTCGTCCGTCGTCAGCGCCCAGCGGTCTGGTCTCGACCGTTGCGCCCGCGAGGACGGGCATATCGGCGTGGTCGCGCGCTGTGGGTGTGGCCAGAATTCTTGGCAGAGGTGCCTGACGACGGACAGAGCCGGGCCGTGTCGGCCCGAGCGGGCGCAGCCCGCGTCTCCCGCCGGGGTCGTGGCAGTTGCCCTCGACGCGCATCGCGCGAGACGCGGTCCGGCGTACCGGACCGCTCGGGCTGACACGGCCCGGCTCTGTCCCCGTTCATGCGTGACAACAAATCCGGCCGCACCCCGCGCCATTCCCCGATCGCCGACCTGGACGGTGGTCACGATCTGGCCGAGGTGCCCGCCACCGTAACACTCGTGGCGGACGTCCGCCTCGGGGTCGATGGCGAAGTGCTCCTCCAGCGTGGCGACGCGCGGCAGGTCCGGCGGGGGCGTGACGGCGGCGCGGCTCATACGTCGCCGCGCGCGAACGCTGGCCACGAAATTGAAGGTTTCGCCGCCGCGCCACTTGATGCGGACCGTCGCCGTACCGATGCATGGTGAAGCACCTGGGCCACGGATCGGCCCGGGCCGGGAACGGCGGTCTAGCTTGGCGGGCACATCATGCAGTGGGAAGTGGCCGGGACGCAGGGGGGCACGGGGCTGCCGCGGTCGATCGTCGTGAACGCCGACGACGCGGCGCAGGCCCGGCGGCTGGGGGCGCGGCGGGGTTGGGTGGTCGAGTCGGTCCACCCGGTCGACATGAGCAAGCCGTTCGTGCCGCGGGCACCGACGACGCCGCCGACGCTGGCGACGACTGACGTGGCGGAGTCGGCGGCAGCGGCGGTGCCGACGGTCGGGGCGACGCCCACGGCGGCGGGGCTCGCGCCGGTTCCGTCGGTGGCGATCGCGCGGGTCGCGGCGCGGGCCAAAGCGCTGGAGCGGGCGGCGCTGGCGATCGGGCTGCTGGGCGGGCTGTTCGTCTTCGCCGGCATGCTGATCGTGGGTTGGGCGGCCGCGGTGGCGCCGGCGGGCGGCCGGCCGGGGGCGTCGCTGCTGGCGGGCCTGTCGGCGGGGTTGCCGGTCGTGGCGGCGGGCGTGCTGCAGGTGGTGAGCGGCCTGGTCGTCCACCTGCTGGCCGACCTCGGGCGGATCGTCGGTGCAATGCGGCAGCGCCCGGCGTGGGCCGCGGACGAACAGGACGGCGACCGTCGCGAGCGTTCCGCGCCCCGCTGAAGCGGGCGCGCGGGCGTCGCCGGGTCAGCGGCCGAACAGGAACGGCGCGTATTCCTTGAGGTAGGCGTAGATCAGCGACACGATGCCGACGACGACGCTGGCCCAGAGGGTGATCTTGAGGATGCGGATGCGGTTGGCGATCTCCTTGTCGCGCCACTCGCCCAGCCGGCGGTCGATCTCGTCGAGCTTGCGGTCGATGCGCGACTCGATCTCGTCCAGCTTCTGGTTCAGGTAGCTGTCGGCCGTCCGCTTGACGCGGTTGGTGAGGCCGCCGAGCAGGCCGACCTCCTCGATCTCCTCCTTCAGGCTCGCCGGCGATCGCGGCGGAGGCGCGGCGGTGGCAGTGCCGGCGGGGGGCGGGGGCAGGTAGTGGTACTCCTGGCGGGCGGGGTCCTCGCCGATCATGCGGGCGATCATCGACCCGACGAACGCCCGGCGACGCCGGCCCATGCGGGAGAAGATCCCCTCCTTCTTCTTCAGCCGCTTGACCAGCACCGGAACCGGGTCGGCCTCGGTGACGGGCAGCCCGCGCAGCTGGGCCAGGGCGAGCAGGGCGCGCGGGCTGAGGCCGGCGAAGCGCATCGACTTCGCGCGGACGACCTCGCGCGCGACCTGCTCCTTGCTGGCCGTGGCGGTGACCGGGCGTCGGCCCCAGCGGACCAGCTCCAGCAGCACCTCGCGATCCAGCGAGGCGATCAGCTGCCGGCGGCCGTGGATGGCGGCGACGATGGCGGGGCGATCGGCGTTGCGGGTGACGTCGAGGCCCAGCTCCTCGGCGACGGCCGACAGCTCGTCCAGCGGCAGGTCCGACAACTGCCGGGCCGGCGTGACGGCGGGCACCGCCGGCGGCGGGGAGAAGGAGGCGAGCTCGCGGTGGGGCGTGGTCACGGTGGCAGGACTAGGGTACCGATTGGGGTCCGGAATGCTCAAATGCCGGTTTTGCCACGGAGGCACGAAGTCACGGAGCAGACACCAACCAGATCATCGTTGTGGCCGCCTTGCCGGATTCCCCGGGTCTCCGTGCCTCCGTGGTGGTCCTTCCGACCCTTCAACGTGGAGCCGTGCTGAGATTTGCTGGGCGGGGGTGCGCAGGTCACGCAGCGTTTCGCCGATCCCTTCCACGCGGGTGTGGGCGTACCAGAGGATCAGGAAGGTGGCGCAGAGCAGGGCGCAGACCAGGACGTCGCCGCCGAAGGTGCGGACGCGGAGGCGGAGGCCGTGGACGATCAGGTACCGGCGGGCCAACGTGATGTACTTGTCGCTGCCGCGCAGCCAGGCGTACCAGCCCATGGCCGACTGCACCGTGACGACCGTCGCGTACACCGTGGCGATCGTCGCCAGGATCCAGCGGAAGCAGTCGAAGACGTCGAGTCGCATGGGTGAAATGCAGAATGATGAGCGCAGAAGTCAGAACGAATGCAGGAAGATCGTCAGAACGACACGTCCCTCGCTCTGCATCCTGCACTCCTCACTCTGCACCCTCCTCTTCCGTTTCCGGCTTGCCGCCGAAGAGCAGCGACCCGATCCGCACCA
This sequence comes from Tepidisphaeraceae bacterium, assembly GCA_965198865.1. Classification (GTDB taxonomy): domain Bacteria; phylum Planctomycetota; class Phycisphaerae; order Tepidisphaerales; family Tepidisphaeraceae; genus CBDAQA01. Next base: position 155,033 of record CBDAQA010000002.1, read on the forward strand.
TCGTCGCCCCCTCGGCGATGGCGGCCTCGAAGTCGTGGCTCATGCCCATGCTCAGGTGCTTCAGGCCGGCCCCGCCGATCTTGTGCCACTTCATCTCCTCGAAGATCTCGCGGGTCCGGCCGAACGTCTGCTTGAGCTGGCTCTCGCTCGCCCCGTCGGCGGCCATGGTCATCAGGCCCACCAGCTGCACGTTGGGCATGCTGTCGATCTGCTCGGCCAGGTGGACGGCCGCCCCGACCGCGACGCCGCTCTTCTGCCCCTCCTCGCTGGCGTTCACCTGCATCAGCACGGGCGTGCGGCGGTTGAGCTTCAGCGACAGCGCGTCCAGCTCCTCGGCCAGGCGCAGGCTGTCGACGCTGTGGACCATGTGGATCACCGGCAGCACCGGCTTGGCCTTGTTGCGCTGCAGGTGGCCGATCATGTGCCAGCGCACCTGCTGCGGCGTCCCGCTGTCGCCGAACGCCGCCCGCCGCTTGATGAACTCCTCCACCTGCCCCGCCCGCTGGGTCAGCTGCTGCACCCGGCTCTCGGCCAGGTCGACCACGCCCAGCTGCAGGATCTCGCGGATCTGCTCCGGGGCCGCCGTCTTGGTGACGGCGATCAGCTGCACGTCGGCCGGCTCGCGCTTGGCCTTGACCGCCGCCTCGGCGATCCGGCTCCGCACCTCGTCCAACTTCTCCGCCAACGGCGATCGCTTGGCCACGTCTGGGGCTCCTTCCGGGTCTGCTGTCGGTGTCCTTACCTTGGGACCGGGCAGTATACGGACCCGGTACCGCCGGGCGATACCCCGCCCGCTGGACGCGAAGGGACGGCCACGAATGAACGCGAATCAGACCACGCCTGATATCCCCTGGGCGTGCTCGTTTTTCCGGGCGATCCTAATTCATTCGCGCCGCACACGTTGTCCAGTACTCGTCCCACAGGCGGCTCTGGTGCAGCGTCTCCAACGCGATCACCGCTTCGGCGTGGTCCGGATCCCACCGCTTGCCCGGGCCCTTCACCCGGTGCGGCGCGGCGCCGCACTCGCTCTCGGTCGTCGAGCTGCTGATCCGCCAGCCGCGGCGCTCGCACTCGGCGTAGGCGATCATCTCCTTGCGCGGCGCGACGTAGCTCAGCAGCTGGTCCGCCTCCTTGCGCTTCCCGCCACGCTGCGCGGCCCGCCACTGGACCAGGTGGTTCCAGAACGGGTCGTACCCGTCGTGCCGGGCCCGGTGCATCGCCTGGGCCGCCCACCGCTGGCCCGCCTCGCTCCCCTCGCCGAAGGTCGCGCGGGCGCCCTGGTTCACGTGCTGCCCGAGGTGCCAGAAGTCCAGGCACCACGCCGACAGCAGGACCGTCCAGCCCATCAGCAGGTTGAGGATCCACGGCCCGCCGTCCACGTTGGCCACCCGCTCGTCGGCCCCGGCGAAGCCGACCTGCCTCGCGTCCCGCCGCATGATCCGGCCCGCCTCGGCGCAGGGCCTGCGGGTCACCGACACCAGCCGGCGCCCCACCGCCTCGTCGTGGAACTGCACCAGCTTGAACTCCTTGTACCGCTGGTCGGTCCCCGCCCGGCGGCGGGGCAGGGGCGGCAGCTTGGGCCCGTCCGCCGGGCGCCGGGCCCGCGCCGCCACGGCCGCCTCGCGCCGCTTGCGCTTCTCCGCGTCGGTGACCGTGGGCACGGTGAAGCCGTCGATCCCCACGTAGAGCCGGGAGACCTCCTTCCCCTCCGGCGTCTTCACCAGGCAGTCCTTCGCTTTCCACCGCGGCGCGACCGCCCCCGACTCCCGGGCCGCCAGCACCCGCTTGCCCTCGGCCTCAACGACCTCGCGCAGCAGCGTCTCGCCCAGCGTCAGCTGCGCCGCGTGCCTCAGCTGCTCCACCGTCCGGGCGAAGCTCTTGCCCGTCGCGTTCAGCCGGCAGCACAGCTCCCGCGCCCCCCGGCTCACCGTCGCCTCCGCCGCGTCCAGCAGCGCGTCGGCCGGCGTCACGCCCCCGCCCCCCCTGCCCTGCCACCGCGTGCGGCGGACGACCACGCGGCCGTTGCTGGTCAGCGTGCTCCGCGGGTCGGACCCCTTGGACCTCAGCCGCCCGCCGCCCGCCGGGTCCACCGGGGGGAAAAGCCGACGCCGCCGCGTCGGCCCTCATCTGCAAGGCCCGCTCGAACGTCCGCCTCCGGTACTCCGCCATCCGGTCGCGCACCTCGTGCTCGCTGGCGTTGATCCACGCCCCGTCCGGCGCCCGGTTCACCGCCGCCATCACCTCGGCGAGCATCAGCTCCGTCTCCTGCCGCATCGCCTCGACGAACGCGCCTTCGGGCACCTGGACCTGACTCGTGTGGCCATCCATGACTGGCTCCTGTGAGGGGTGCTGCCAACATCCGTGTCAACAGCGGACCGCGGGATTATACGGAGAAATCGGACGTCCCGGAAAAACGAGCACGCCCATATCCCCTTCCTGTGCGTTCGTGCCACTCGTGGCCTCCTCCGCTTCGCCCTATAATCCGCGGACATGTCGACCGATCCGGACCGCTTCGCCGCCGCCGTCGCCGCCATCGACGCGGCCAACAGCCTCGACCCCAACGCCGTCCCCGGCGACGACGGCCGGCCCGTGCCGTCCGAACTGCTCTACGGCCAGCGCATGTCCCGCTGGCTCGACACGCTGTACCCCGACGCCCCCGAACCGCTGAGGTTGGCCGCCCGCGCCCAGCACCTCCGCCGGTGGGAGGTGCCGCGGGACACGTACCCGATGGACCGGGCCGGCTACCACCGGTGGCGGACCGGCCTGTACACGTTCCACGCCGACGCCGCCGCCGCCATCCTGCGCGACGTCGGCTACGACGACGAGACGGTCGCACGCGTCCGGTTCCTGATCCGCAAGGAGCGGCTCAAGGCCGACCCCGACACGCAGGCGCTGGAGGACACGATCTGCTTAGTGTTCCTCGAGAACTACTTCGCCGGCTTCGCCCCGAAGCATGAGGCGGACAAGGTGATCGTTATCCTTCGAAGGACGTGGGCGAAGATGTCGCCCGTGGGCCACGCGGCGGCGCTGAAGCTGCCGTTGTCGGCCGAGGCGGCGGCGCTCGTGGGGCGAGCGCTGGACCCCACCGTTTAGCGACGGCCCGGAGGGCCGGCTACCAGGTTTGCCGGCCCTCCGGGCCGTCGCTAAACGGTGTTCAACCATTCGGCCAACGGCGTCACGAACGACCACCGCTGCCGCTTCAATCCGACCTTTCTCGGGTTATCTTCGGCATACGCAACCGACCGAACCACATCCTCGCGCGTGTTGAGAAACACCTTCCACAACCCCTGCGCCCACGGCGACGGCGTCGCGCCCTTCGGCGTCAGATACCCGGCGAGCGGATGTGCGCCCTCGTCTGCCAACGCGCGGGTGGCCGCGCCCTTTAAACGGTTGGCGGCCTGCTCGATGTCGTACGAGTGCCGGGCGATCACCAGGTGGACGTGGTCCGGCAGGATCGAACAGGCCAGGATGACAAATCCCGATCGGCGGCAGCCGTCGGCGAACGCCGACGCGATGATGACGGCCTGGGCACCGGTGAACACGACCGGCGGGTACATCAGAGCGGCCTTGGCCGCATCGCGCTGCCGCCGATCGAAATCGTGATTGGCAACGGAACGCCTTCCGTCGACCTTCACCGTGTCGCCGAACTGCAACAGTTCATATCGGCGGACGAACTCGGACCACGACCCGCGTTCATCGTTCGGCAGCCAGAAGCCGTAGGCCGAGAGGATGACGTGGTACGCGATGACCATCCCCCCATGTTTAGCGACGGCCCAGAGGGCCGGCAACAACTTTATGCCGGCCCGCCGGGCCGTCGCTCAACGGGGTCATTTCCGCCTCGCCGGCGTGGTTATCCGGGGAGGATTCGGCGATAATACGCGCGGCCGAAATCGCAACCGCCAGGAGCCCGTAGATGTCAGACGAGAACGTGTCGGAGAGCGCCCCCGAGGCACACACGAAGGACAAGTACGATGAGGGGATGATCCGCGTGCTAGACGACGTCGAGCACGTCCGCACCCGGCCGGGCATGTACATCGGCGGGCTGAACCCGCGCGGGCTGCACCACCTGGTGTACGAGATCGTCGACAACTCGATCGACGAGGCCGGGGCCGGGTTCGCCAGCACGATCCATGTGAAGATCAACGCGGACGGCTCGTGCACCGTGACCGACGATGGCCGCGGCATTCCCGTGGGCATCCACCCGACCGAGGGCATCCCTACCGTCGAGGTGGTGTTCGCCACGCTGGGCGCCGGCGGGAAGTTCGAGCACGACGACGACTCGGCCTACAAGACCTCCGGCGGCCTGCACGGCGTCGGCGCGTCGGTCACCAACTTCGTCAGCGAGTGGATGGACATCGAGGTGTCCCGCGAGGGGCAGGTCCACGCCATGCGGTTCGAGCGCGGCATCAAGGCCCAGGACCTCAAGGTCATCGGCAAGAGCGGCAAGAGCGGCACGAAGGTCACCTTCATGCCCGACCCGACCCTGTTCACCGAGGCCAACGGCGGCGTCCAGTTCAACCACGAGACGCTGATGAACCGCCTCCGCGAGCTGGCGTTCCTCAACGCCGGGGTCGAGATCGTGTTCGAGGACGAGCGGGTCGCCAAGCGCGACGCGTTCAAGTTCGTCCACGGCCTGACCGAGTACGTCACGTTCCTCAACGAGGGCAAGACGACCGTCTCGCAGGTGGTCAGCTTCAAGAAGAACGACCCCGCCCTCAAGCTCGAGGTGGAGGTCGCGCTGCAGTACAACGACGGCTACAACGAGGCCGTCCTCACCTTCGCCAACAACATCAACAACCACATCGGCGGGACGCACCTGAGCGGGTTCCGCACGGGGCTGACCAACACGATCCTGAAGTACGCCGAGCGGGTGGGCCTGCTCAAGGACATCCGGCCCAGCGGCGACGACCTGCGCGAGGGGCTGGTCGCCGTCATCTCGGTCAAGATCCCCGAGCCCAGCTTCGAGAGCCAGACCAAGGACAAGCTGCTCAACGTGGAAGTGGAGGGGTTCGTGGGGGCCGCGATGGCCGAGCGGCTGGGCAGCTACCTGGAGGAGAACCCCAGGGAGGCCAAGGCCCTGTTCGAGAAGGGCATGATGGCCGCCGAGGCGCGGGAGGCGGCCCGCAAGGCCCGCGAGCTGACCCGCCGCAAGAACAGCCTGGAGGGCACCAGCCTGCCCGGCAAGCTGGCCGACTGCCGCAGCAAGAGCAACGTCGACACGGAGATCTTCCTGGTCGAGGGCGACTCCGCCGGCGGCAGCGCCAAGCAGGGCCGCGACTCGAACATCCAGGCGATCCTGGCCCTCAAGGGGAAGATCCTCAACGTCGAGAAGGCCAACCTGGTCAAGATGCTCGGGCACGAGGAGATCCGCACGATCATCAGCGCGCTGGGCTGCGGGATCCGCGAGGACTTCAACATCGACAAGCGGCGGTACGGGCGGATCATCATCATGACCGACGCCGACGTGGACGGGTCGCACATCCGCACGCTGCTGTTGACGTTCTTCTTCCGCCACATGCAGGAGCTGATCCGCGCCGGCCGGGTGTTCGTCGCCCAGCCGCCGCTCTACAAGGTGACGCGCAAGAAGAAGAGCGAGTACGTGCTGAACGAGCGCGTGATGAAGCAGACGCTGACCGGCGTCGGCGCCGACGGCACCACGCTGGTCGTGCGGCACGAGGACGGCACCGACAAGCGGTCGATCGCCGGGGCCGAGCTGACGGCGGTCATCGACGCGCTGAACCGGCTGGAGGAACTGGTGACGGTCGTCCAGCGGCGGGGCATCGACTTCGCCGACTTCCTGTCCAAGCGCGACGACGCCGGCCACCTGCCGCCGTTCCGGCTCGTCGTCGACGGCGAGGAGCGCTTCTTCCACCGCCAGGCCGACCGCGACGCCTACCTGCAGAAGGAGAAGCTGGTCGAGGACGAGGTGCTGGCCGACGTGAAGACCGACGCCGCGGCCGACCCCGCCCCCGACGGCGTCCCCGCGCCCACCGCCCCGCCCGCCAAGGCGGTCCGGCCGACCTACTCGCGGTTGCAGACCAACCAGGAGATGCACGAGGTCAAGGAACTCGAGAAGCTGTTCGCCGGGCTCGACAAGTTCGACCTGAGCATCGACGACTACTACCTGACGCAGGAGGAGTCGGTCAGCGGCGAGAAGCTGCCGACCAAGTACGCCCTGGTGAACGACAAGACGGTCGGCGTCCCCGGCACGGCCGGCATCGTCCCCGGCATCCACGGCATGGCCAAGGCCGCCCTGGGCGACGTCCAGCGATACAAGGGGCTGGGCGAGATGAACTCCGAGGAGCTGTGGGAGACCACGCTCGACCCGGCCAAGCGGGTCCTGCTGCGGGTCACGCTGAACGAGGCCGCCGAGGCCGAGCGCATGTTCAGCGTCCTCATGGGCGAGGACGTCGAGCGCCGCCGCCAGTTCATCGAGGAGCACGCGCTGGAGGTCAAGAACCTGGACGTGTGAGCGGGCATACGATCGACGTGGAGGCAGCCATGTTTCTGACCCAGACCCAGATCGACGCGGTGGACCGCCGGGTCCGGGATTGGACCGCCCGGGGTCCAACCGCCGACGTGAACGAGGCCATCGACATCGGCCTGGCCGCGTATGACGCCGTCGAGGCGTTGGCCGTGGTCGTGGCGGACGGCATCGAGGCGAGCGATGGGAAAGTGCCGTTCGACCTGCCGTCCGCCAAGCAAATCGAGTTGCTATCGAGGCGATGGCTGGAACCGGTTCCCGCCGTGCTCGAGCGGATCGCACTGCATCAGGCCGAGGGTCAGTCCGTCCCAAAGGCCGAGGCCTTCCGCGAGCGGGTGCTGGACGGGCGTGTGGCGGTGAGCATCCCTGCCGAGACCATCGCGGCGCAGGCCGAGTCATTCGCCCGGGAGGGTCGCCTCTGCGTCACCACGGAGGAGGGGTTGAACCGTGCCCTATCAAGCCGTCTGGGATGGTGAGGCCCGAGCCGTCGTCGACGTGATCTCAGTCGTTGATCCGGCGATGGCGTCCGACCCGATCATGCGTGGCACGAAGGCCGTTCGACCATTTCTCCGCGGGAAGCAGTACGTGTTCCGCGTGCGGGACGGCATCCGCGTCACGTTCAATTTCTGGCTGGAGCCGCCCCGAGACGCGGTCGTGATCGCCCGGATCATCGTCGTGCGGTGACTTCACAGCCGATCGGTTAGACTCCCCCCCGCCGATGTCGAACTACCCGCCACCGTACGCCGGACCGCCCGCCTACCCGTCCCCCTACGCCGGCCCGCCGGCGCCGTACTACCCGCCGGCCGGGGCGGGGTCGCCTGCGGCGCGGCGGGCGGGGCTGCTGATGTTCATCCTGGGGCCGATCACCCTGCTGATGGGCGGCTGCTTCATGTGCGTCGCCGCCGCCCTGCCGGCCATGGCGCAGCAGCCGTCGACCGCCCGGCAGGTGGACGACCTGCGCGCCAAGATGCCGCTCCCGGCCGGCGTGTCGCTGGAGGCGTTCCTCGCCGTCATCGGCGTCGTGGTCGCCGTGCCGGGCATCGCGCTGCTCGTGCTGGGCGCGTTCGTCCGCCGCGGCCGGCGGTGGGCGGTTGTCACGTCGCTCGTCCTCACCGGGCTGGTCCTGCTCTGGCTGGCGGCCAACGTGCTCGAGGCGGTCCTCCACCTCGGGTCGGACGGGAACCAGCTCCTCGGCGGGTGCGTCGGCGTCCTGTTCACCGCCGCGTTCGGCCTGCTCCTCGCCTGGCTGATCGCCGCCCTCCGCGGCGGCGCGGCGGCCGCCGACCCGTACCAGCAGTACCTGTCGCAGTACTACTACCACCAGCAGATGGCCCAGGCGTACGCGGCCCCACAGCAGCCGCCCGGGTACGGGCAGGGCGGCGGGTACGGGTACGGCGTTGCGCCGACCGCGCCGCCGTCGGTGCCGCCGGCCGAACCGGGACAGTAGCGCCGCGATGACGCAAGCGGCTGCCGGCCGCGTTCGGCCGGCGGACGTTCCACAGAGGGCAGTGACCCATGGCCTTGCCACCGCGCGGGGATCCGCGCCGACCGTTGCACCTGGCCGCCTCATCGTGCCGGGTGCTGGGCGTGCTGGGACTGCTCGGCGCGACCTGCGCCGGGCTGCCCCTGCTGGCGGTCCGTCGCGGCGGACTCGGGATGGCCCCCGCACTGTTGCCGCTGGCCGTCCTCGGCGGCAGCGGGGCGGCGTGGATGGTGCTGGCACACCACATCAAGCGGCGCAGGTTCTGGGCCGTCGTCACCGCCCTGGTGATGGCGTCGATCGCGACGCTGGGGGTCCTGGCGATGTGGGCGGGCATGGCCTACGTCATGCTCTCCGCCCAGCCCGGGCTGATGCGCGAGCGCACCTTCTGGATCATGCTGGCCGTCTACGGCCTGATCACGCTCGCCCTGGCGCAGCTGGTCTACCACCTGGCCCGGTCGTTCCCGGCGTTGAAGATCGCCGCGCCCGACGAGGCCCGCGGGTTCGACGTGCTGCCGGTGGCCGTGCTGCCGAGCCAACCGCCAACGATGGGAGATGGCGATGTCGACGGGCTCGCGCGTTAGCCGAGGTCGGCCCGTGTTCTGGGCAACGGTCGGCTGCCGGGTGATCGGCGGGCTGATCGTGGCGCTGGGCGTCACCTGCGTCGCGCTGAATTGGTACGCGACTGGCGATCTCAGCTTTCTCAGATTCGTCGGCCTGATCCTCGCGGCGGGGACTGCCTACCTGTTCGTGGCGCACCACGTCGCCCGCGGCCGGGCGTGGGCCGGCATCTGCGGGATCGTCATCGTCTGCCTGACGTTGCTCCTCGCGGCTGCCGTCACGCTCGCCACCGCCCTGTTCGTCCCGTGGATGCTGCACGGGAGCGGCGAGCAAGCCCTGATCCTGTTCGCCGTGTTGGCCGTCGAGGGGGTGGTCGACTTCGCGCTCGTTGGGCTCATCATGCAACTGTGGCGATCGGTGCGGGCGATCCAGCGCGGCCGGGCCGAGGCCGGCCACGGCTTCGCCGTGCTGCCGGTGGCGGTGGTGCCGGTCGAACCGGGAGGCGAACCGTGACCGACCCCGCGGCCCAGTTGAAGCAGGCGGTGTCGTCGCTGCGGACGGTGGGGACCGTGTTCCTCCTCTTCGGCGCGCTGGCGGCGATCGCCGTGTGGCACGACCGCATGATGGGGACCCTCCGCATCGTGCCGTTCGTGCTGATGTCGTCGCTGCTGTGGGTGGGGCCGGGCGTGCTGTACCACGTGACGGCCGTGCTGATCCGGCGGCACGACGCGCGCATCGCGCTGCTGGCCCGGCGGACGGCCGTCGCGCAGTCGGCCCTGGCCGTGGCCGCCGTGGTCGCGTCGTACGCCGGCGGCGCCTTCGCCCGCGGGCGGGCCTGGTCGCCGGCGACGGTGCCGGCGATGGTGACCCTCTTCTTCATCCCGGCCCTGCTCGCGCAGGCGTACCAGATCGGCGTCGCGCTCGAGGCCCTGCGCCACCTGCCGATGCCGGGCCACGGGTTTCAGGTACAACCGCTGCCGGTGCTGCCCGCGGACGACGAGGTGACGAATGCCGGAGCAGAATAAAGCCGCCGATGGCATCGGCGGTCCCTCTCCCAGCGACGCCACCCCGCCGATGCCATCGGCGGCTTTGTTGGGGTGTGGCCGGATGGGTTGGCACGCACGACGCCCACAGAGCCGGGCCGTGTCGGCCCGTGCGGGCGGAGCCCGCGTCTCGCGCACGGCCGACGGCCATGGTCGATCACGCGCCGGCCGCGCGAGACGCGGGCTCCGCCCGCACGGGCCGACACGGCCCGGCTCTGCCGTATTGCCTCACGTCGGGCCAACATTTTCGGCCACACCCGTGCTATTGGGGAAACCGTGATCCCCACCGCCGTCGACATTCTCCGCCGCGGCGGGCTGGTCGCGTTTCCGACCGAGACCGTGTACGGGCTGGGCGCGAACGCGGCCGACCCGCTGGCGGTGCGGCGCATCTTCGCCGCCAAGGGGCGGCCGGCGACGAACCCGCTCATCGTTCACGTGGCCTCTGCGACGATCGCGAAACGGTACGCGGCCGACTGGCCCGCGATGGCGGATCAACTGGCGCAGGCGTTCTGGCCAGGGCCGTTGACGATTGTGTTGCCACGGGATGCAAGGATTGCGGACGAGGTGTCGGCGGGGCGCGGGACGGTGGGGCTGCGGGTGCCGGACCACGCGGTGGCGCTGGAACTGCTGGCGGCGTTTGACGGGCCGGTGGCGGCGCCGAGCGCGAACCGGGCGAACCACGTCAGCCCGACGACGGCCGACCACGTGCGGGCCGAGTTGGGCGACCGCGTCGACCTGATCCTGGACGGCGGTCCGTGCGCGGTGGGGATCGAGTCGACCGTGGTCGACCTGACCGGGGCGACGCCGGCGCTGCTGCGGCCGGGCGGGATCTCGCGCGAGCAACTCGAAGCAGTGGTCGGCCCGGTTGCGATCGTCCACGGGTCGGCGGCGAGCCCGGGGCAGGGCAGCCGGCACTATGCGCCGGTCACGCCGGCGTACCGGATCGAGCGGGGCGAGCCGGTGCCGGCGGGGGGCGTGCTGCTGCGGTGCGTGGGTGATCCGGCGACGTACGCCCGGCGGTTGTACGCGCGGCTGCGGGAGCTGGACGGCACGGCCGAGGCGATCTACGTGGAGATGCCACCCGACGTGGCCGGGTGGGCGGCGGTGCGGGATCGACTGGGGCGGGCGACGCTACGCGAAGTGCCGTAGCGAAAGAATGCAAAGCAAGTATGTGACTTTGGCCCGGTGCGCCACCACAAGCGGAAAGCGCTGCTTGCCTGTACGATGTAAGTGCCATTCCCTGTTGTATTTGTAGCGAATAGTCTCGGCGGGTGCGCCACGTGACGAGGTGGCGCATTGTGGCGCGTTTTGGCTCCCGCCGGTTACCGCAGGTACAGCGGCGCGGGCGGCGGCGGGGCGTCGGGGAGCATGACCTCCCAGCCGCCGCCGAGCGCCTTGTAGAGGGCGACGAGGTCGGTGCTGATCGCCCGGTCGGACTGGGCCAGCGAGTCTTCGGCGCCGAACTCGGCCTGCTCGGCCGTCAGCACGGTGACGAAGTCGACGATCCCCTGGTCGTACTGCTGCTGGGCGAGACTGGTCGCCTGGTGGGCGCTGGCCGAGGCGTCGGCCAACGCCTGTCGGCGGAGCTGCTCGGTGCGGTAACTGGCCAGCGCGTCCTCGACGTCCTTCAACGCCTGCAGCACGGTCTGCTGGTAGTTGTCCAACGCCTGGCCGGCCTGCTCCTTCTGGGAGTCGATGTTGAAGTGGATCCGGCCGGCGTCGAAGATCGGCCAGCTGACGCCGGGGCTCAGCGCCCAGTACTTGCTGTTCCAGTCGACCAGGTACTTGGGCTTGTTCGTGTCGAACCCGAACGCGGCGGTGATCGAGAACTTGGGGTAGAGGTCGGCCACGGCGACGCCGACGTTCGCCGTCGCGCTGGCCAGGTTGCGCTCGGCCCGGCGGATGTCGGGGGCGGCGGCGGAGCAGGTCGCCGGGCATGCCGATGGGGATCTCCGGCGGGACCGGTGGGATCGGGCCATCGATCAGCAGCTCGCTGACCAGGGCGTCGGGGTCCTCGCCCAGCAGCACGCCCAGCGTGTGGATCGTGATGCGGATCTGCGCGTCCAGCGCCGGCAACGCGGCGGCGGTGGTGGCGACCTCGGTGGCCTGGCGGTCGACGTCCAGCTCGGTCACGAAGCCGGCGCGGAACCGGCTGGTGGTCAGGTCGAGCACGTTCTGCTGGGCGGCCAGGTTCTTCTTGGCGATGTTCAGCTGGAGCTGGACGCCGCGCAGCGTGATGTAGTTGCGGGCCACCTCGGCCATCACGCTGACGAGCATGTCGCGCTGGTCCTCCTGGGCGGCCTGGATCAGGTCGATGGCCGACTCGATCTGGCGGCGGTTGCCGCCGAACACGTCGATCTCCCAGGTGGAGTCGAAGCCGACCTCGTACAGGTCGAGGTTCGCGCCGGGCAGCCCGCCGGAGCCGAACGGGCTGGCCGGCCCGCCGGCCTTGGGGGTGGAGACGGGCTGGGCGACGTCGGCGGGGGTGCGGGCGGCCGACTTGCCGCCGCTGCCGCTGCTCCCGCTGGAGCCCAGCGCGTCGCGCAGGGTGACGTTCTTGCTGCCCAGGGACCGCTGGTAGCCGGGCGTCACGCTCAATGTGGGGAACAGGCTCGTGCCGGTGATGCCGCGCTGGGCGCGGCTCTGCCGCACGCGGCTGGCGGCGACGGCCAGGTTCTTGTTCCCCTTGGCGGCGCGGCCGATCAGCTTCTCCAGCTCGGGGTCGCGGAACGTGGTCCACCACTCGGTCACCTGCGCCGCGCGCGTGGAGACGGTGCTGGCCGGCTGGGTGGTGGCCGGGGGCTGGGTCTCGGTGAACTGCGGGCTCACCTTCGACTCCGGCGACTTGTAGTCGGGCCCGACCATGCAGCCGGCCAGGGGCGCGGCGGCCAGCGCCAGGGCGACGGTCCAACGGCGGGCGGCTCGGGACGACGGCGGGGGGGCGTAGGTGTTCATCGTGTTACGCCGCGGGGGAGGATCCGACGGCGGCACGAAAGAATAGTCCGGTAACGCGGCGGATCAACCGGGCGACGCTCGGCCGATCGCCGGCGGACGATGCCACCTGCCGTGGCGCGGGGTTGCTACCCGTGGATGCGTACTCACATCGATCGACGGCACGGCGTCGATGTCGAACAGCCGCATCCGCTATGCTGGACGTCCGCGTCCGGTCGGACCTGGGGCGGCTGACGTCCGGCGTACGTCGTGCTGCAACTGCTGCCGGCGGGGGTGACGGTTCAAGTCGAGGGGCCAGCCGACCGATGACGAGTTGATGAACCGAACCGCTCTGAACGCGATCGGCGGTGTCACGGCCCGCCTGTTGGCCGACGACGCCGGTGCGGAGGTGATCGAGTACGCCCTGATCCTGGGGCTGATCATCGTGATCGCGATGGCCACGATCGCCGGCTTCGGCACGAAGGTGCTGGCCCGCTGGACGTCGGCCAACGGGTCGATGTGAACCCCTGGTAACGGAGCCCGGCGGGTCCGCCCCGGGTTCTGAGGGAGCGGGGAAGGAACCCGCGGCGGAGCCGCTGGGCTCTGACGGGATGTGAGGGATGCACGCCGTGAACGCTGCCCACCTGTTGCCGTTGGTCCCGCTGTTCGCCCTGCTCGCCTGGGCCGCCGTGGAGGACGCGCGCGTCCGCCGGATTCGCAACTGGCTGACGCTCTCGATGGTGCTGACCGGCTTCGCCCACCAGGGGTTGTCCGGCTTCGGCTCGGCCACGCTGGGCATGGCGCTCGGCTTTGCGCTCACCGTCGGGCTGTTCATGCTGGGGGCAGTGGGCGGTGGGGACGTGAAGCTGATGGCCGGCGTGGGGGCGTGGGTGGGGCCGTGGGGCGTGCTCGGGGTGTTCGTGGTCGAGAAGGTCGTCGGGCTGGTGATCGTCCTGACGCAGGCCGCGACGGCGGGGCGGCTCGGGCTGCTGTTCCGCAACAGCGTGCTGCTTACCGTCAACCTGGTCCACGTCCGCGAGGTCGGCATCGACCACGCCCGGGCGACCGGGCTCGCCTCGGGCACCGTTGGGCGTCGGTTGCCGTTCGCGGTGCCGACCCGGCGTCGCCGTGGTGGGGCTGGCGCTGGCGGGGCTGGTCTGAGGCGATCGCCGCCACGCGCGACGGGAGCGGCCGCGTCGATGGGTGGCCCCCCGGGGCGACCACTGCACGTGGCGCGTTTCCGGACTCGCATCGGCCGCCCGTCCCCCGCCCCACCTGAGAACCTGTGACGGCCGTGACGACTGGGGATCGTCTGAGGCCCCCTTCCCACCGCCCCTGGCCGGTTTCGGCTGCCCCCTTGGGTAAGGGACCGGCAATATCGGCCGAAATCACATGGGGACAACGAGGAGGCGACCCATGGCAGGCGAGCAACGACTTCGGCGGCAGGGCAACTCGATCATCCAGATGGTGATCGTCATGCAGCTGCTGCTGACCGTCTTCTTCGGGGTGGTCGAGTTCGGCCAGTACATGTACATCAAACACGCGTTCCAGGCCGCCGCCCGCGACGCCGCCCGCGCCGCGTCGCTGCCGTCGGCCACGACGGCCGCGGTGCAGTCGGTCGCCGCCACCACGCTGATGCAGGCCAACGTCACCCTGGACACCGGCTGGTTCTCGATGGCCGACGTCTCGTCGGACGGGTCGACCAGCGTGAGCGTGACCGACGTGACCAGCGTCCCCAGCGGCGACCGGGTCAAGGTCTCGATCGCGACCACCTACGACCAGGTCCCCAACGCGTTCCGCCCGCTGTACCAGATGTTCCACAAGGGCATCGGCACCGGCAAGCCGATCGCCGGCACCTGCACCGTGGTCCGGGAGTGAGGTTCACCATGCGCAACACGATCACACGATCGACGACGTCGGCCCGGCGCGCGGGCGGCAACGCCATCATCGAGATGGCGCTGGTCCTGCCGGCCCTGATGTTCCTGGCCATGGGCATGGTCGAGTTCGGGCAGTTCTTCTACACGAAGAACGCGTTCCAGCAGGCCGCCCCGCGACGCCGCCCGCGCCTCGATCATGCCCAACGCGAAGCAGGCCGACCCCTACACGGCCGCCACCGCCACGCTGGCCGCGGCCGGGGTCACGTTCCAGAGCTCGTGGCTGAGCATCGTCGACATCACCCCCCCCGCGTGGGGGTCCGCCTACGGCACCGGGGCCGTGTCCGACGTCTCGCAGGTCCCGGCGGGGCACGCGCTGACCGTCACCGTCCAGACGACCTACGGCTCGCTCCCGGGCGCGGTCCGCCCGCTGTACGCCATCTCCGGCGGGGTGGGGATCCCGTCCAGCCGCGCGATCGCCGGGTCCTGCACCGGCCTCAAGGAGTGACGGTCGCCGCCCCCGGGGCCGCCTCGCACCGCTCAACGCAACGGAAGGTCACTATGAACACGCAACCCCCCCAACGTCCGACCCGCCGCCGAGCCATGCCGCGCCGCCGGGGCTCGGTGCTGGTCTACGGCACCGTCCTGCTGGTCGTCCTGTTCGCGATGGTCTCGCTGGGCATGGACTACGCCCACGTCCAGTCGGTCAAGACCGAGCTGCAGCGCGGCGCCGACCTGTCGGCCCGCGGCGAGCTGCAGATGTTCACCACCTGGGGCTCGGTCACCACCTCGCAGTACCTGACCATCCTCCCCGGCATGGAAGCGGTCGACGGCAAGTACAGCGCGCCCACGATCGGCGTTGCCTGGGGCACCTACGACCCCACCAGCGGCACGTTCACGACGACCGGGATCTACGGCTCGGCGGTCAAGGTGACCCTCAGCCGCACCGCCGCCGCCGGCAACCCGGTCAAGCTGATCTTCCCCCTGCTCACCGCCAACGGGAAGTACCCGGTCAAGACCAGCGTCGACGTGTCCGCCACCGCCATCGCCTACTACACGAACACCGCGACGGCCACCATCGGCGGCCAGTCCGACCCCTGGCTGGCCGGCATGCCGGTCGGCTCGCCGTCGGTCAGCGACTACGACACCGCCCCCAACCAGAGCCCGCCCATGGTTTGCCAGGTCAGCCCCGGCGACACGATCACCTTCACCAACGTCACCGCCAACAACGGGGGCGTCAACCACAACCCCGGCTTCACCCCCGACGGGCCCAACGGCAACACCGGCTCGATCTACAGCCACAACTGCGACGACCCCCTCGGCGAGCCGGCCGTGCAGAACAACATCGGGGACGTCAAGGCGCCCATCGACGCCCTGATGGGCCTGTTCCTGACCGACAAGGACCCCACGGCCGTCGCCGCACCCACCGTCGTCCGCGACTACTCGACCCAGACGGCCCGCGACGTCGTCTCGTCCACCGACATCCAGACCCAGCAGCCGTTCTTCATCGGCACCGGCCAGACCACCAGCGGCACCACCAAGACCTTCAAGGTCCCCGCCAACTGCACCCGCCTGTTCCTCGGCATCATGGACGGCCACCAGTGGTCCAACAACGCCGGCTCGTTCGGCGTCACCATCAACCACGGGGCGCAGATCAAGCTCGTGAAGTGAGGCGAACCGACTGGTAACCCCGCGGAGCCCCGGACCTGCGCCCGGGGCTTCCGGCTTTTGATAGCATGCCCGCCATGTCACGACTCGTCGCCCGGCTGCTCCTGTCCATGCTGATGTTCCCGCTCGCCGTCACGCTCTACGGCGTCGTCATGGCCATCGCGGAGACGACCTTCCGGAGCGTGAGCTACAACCCGGGCAACTACCGCCAGCGCGAGGAGCTGATGTTCCTCTCGGCCGACCTCATCACCTGGTCCGGCGTGGCGGCCTACTGGTGCCTCCTCTGGCGGTCGAACGTTCGCTGGAACGCGCGCCGCATCGGTGGGACGCTGGGGGCGGTCGTCGCCGCGATCGTCGTCGGCGGCGGCATCGGCCTGCTGTTCGGCGCGTCGTTCGGCAGCGGGTCCGACACGGAGATCTTCACCGTCTTCCTCGGCGGCGTGCTCGCCATCCTGCTGTGGCTGTTCGCCACCGTCTTCCTGTGGCGCGAGACGCCAGCCGAGCGCGCCGCCCGCGTCGGCGCCGCCGGCGGCTCCGCCGTCGCCTGCCCCACCTGCGGCTACAATCTGACCGGCTTGGGGGAGGCCCGCTGCCCCGAGTGCGGCAGCCGGTTCACGCTTGACGAATTGCTCGCCGCCCAACCCGCCCGCGTTGCGGCGGCCGATCTGGACTGACCCCCAGCTCGGAAATCGGCATGGCCGGTGTTTTGTCAGAACCTCGCCGTTTTTGACTCCGACCGTGGGCGCGGCCGGATTTCCTCCTCCCCTGCCTGTCGCCGCACTGAGGGTTGGGCGTAGAACATGGCCCCGCGCAACCCACCGCCCCCGCACGGCGCCAATGGGGATGCACAGCCAACCCCACCAGAGGGAACGCCATGAGCGACCGTCGATCCACCGCCTCCCACCGTCGCCGTCGCACCGCAGCCGTGGTCGAGGCCTGCGAGCGGCGCGCCCTCCTCTCGGCCACCCTCACGAACGGCGTGCTGGCCATCACCGGCACCGATGCCGGCGACACGGTCAACGTCACCTTCGCCTACGACGGGCCCAACTCCGCCGCCGACGGCGACTTCTTCAACGTCACCGTCAACGGCGTCGCCCAGTCGTTCGACGCGTCGCAGGTCACCAGCGTCGCCCTGACCGACGGCGCCGGGGCCGACATGATCACCGTCACCCAGACCGGGGCCGGCGACTTTAACGTCCCCATGACCGTCAGCGGCGGCGCCGGGGCCGACACGATCACGGTCGACCTCAACACCGGCCCGGTCTACCCCGCCGTGGCCGACATCGGCGTGTCGATCGACGGCGGGGCGGGCAACGACACGATCGCCTTCTCCGCCCCCGACGCCACCACGCCCGCCACGGCGCCGATCGCCGTCTCCGGCGGCGACGACGACGACACGATCTCCGTCAGCGGCGGGGCGATCGCCACCGTCGATGGCGACGCCGGCAACGACACCCTCTCCATGACGACCGACGTCGGCGGCGCCCTCAGCGGCGGCAATGGCGACGACGTCTTCTCCGTCGTCGGCGACGTCGCCGACACCTCCGTCAGCGGCGGCGACGGCACCGACCTGATCTACGTCACCACGGCGGGCACCTACACCCTGCCCGACGACGTCGAGAACGCCGTCGCCAACGTCACCGGCGACCTGACGCTCATCGGCAACAACCTCGCCAACGTCCTCACCGCCAGCGCCACCGGGGCCGTCTCCGTCTTCGGCAGCGGCGGGAACGACCGCATCACCGCCACCGGCACCACCGCGTTCGAGTCGGGCGACGCCGGCGACGACACGCTGATCGGCACCGGCGGCAACACCGCCTTCAGCGGCGGCGACGGCACCGACGCCGTCGACTTCTCCACCGTGACCGACCCCGTCTCGATCTACCTCGACAACGCCCTGCCCAGCGGCACCGCCGCCCAGATCGCCAGCAACGCCGCCGACACCTTCGACGGCACCGTCGAGCAGGCCTACGGCGGGAGCAACAACGACCTGGTCGTCGGCACGACCGGCGCGAACGCGCTGTTCGGCAACGCGGGCAACGACACGCTCGTCGGCAACGGCGGCACCGACGCGCTGTTCGGCGGACTGGGCAGCGACACGCTGGAGGGCCGGGACGGTGGCGCGACCTACATCGACGGCGGCAACGATGGCGCCGACGTCGCCGACACCGATCCGTCCCGCGACACCGTGACCGGCGTCGCCACCGTCAATCCCGGCATCGCCACCGGTGCGACGCAGCTCAGCGGCACGCAGTACGGCGCCGGCTCCAGCGGCGCGGCCAACGCCTCGATCGCCAACGCGTTCGACGGCGACCTCGACACCCCCGTCGCCACCGCCGGCGCCGACGGCGGCGGGATCGGCCTCGACCTCGGCTCGGCGAAGGTCATCACGCAGCTCAGCTTCGCCCCCCGCCCCGACGCCCCCGCCGCCCTCAACGGCGGCGTGTTCCAGGCCAGCAACACCGCCGACTTCAGCGCCGGCGTCGTCAACCTGTTCACCGTCAGCGCGACCGCCCCGGCCGACGTGCTCACCACCGTCTCGACCGGCATCACGACCGCCTACCGCTACGTCCGGTTCTTCGGGTCCGGCGGGGCGTACGGCGGACTGGCCGAGATGCAGGTGTTCGGCATGGCCGCCGTCGTCACCGGGCCCACCACCGGCACCGTCGCGGGCTCCGTGTACGTCGACACCAACGGCGACGGCTCCCGCGGCAGCGGCGAGGCCGGCCTGGCCGGCCAGTCGGTCTACCTGGACGTCGACAACAGCGGCACCGAGAACGCCGGCGACCTGGCCGCCACCACCGGCTCCGACGGCACGTTCACCATCGCGGCCGTCCCGCCCGGCACCTACACCCTGCGACAGGTGCTCCCGGCGGGGTACACCCAGTCGGCCCCCACGTCGGGCTCGTACACGGTCACCGTCACCGCCGGCGGCACCGCCAGCGGGAACGCCTTCGGCGACAAGCCGATCGCCACCGTCACGCCAACGCCCACGCCGACACCAACGCCCACGCCCACTGCGACGCCCACGCCCACCCCGACGCCCTCTCCGACCCCCACGCCCACGGCAACGCCGGGGACGGTGGTCGGCACCCTCTTCGCCGATGCCAACGGCGACGGCGCGCTCACGACCGGCGAGACCGGCCTCGCCGGCCAGACCGTCTACCTCGACGTCGACGGCAGCGGCACGCTCACGGTCGGCGACCTGACCGCCGTCACCGACGCCAACGGCGCGTACACGATCGCCAGCGTCCCCGTCGGCGCCTACACGCTCCGTCAGGTCGTGCCGACCGGCTACACGCAGACGCGGCCCACCGCCGGTGGGTACGCCATCACCGTCACCGCCGGGGCCACGGTGTCCGCACCCGCGTTCGGCGACTACACCGCGCCGACGCCCACCCCCACGCCGACGCCAACGCTGCCCGCAGCCACCCTGTCGGCCGCCGTGCTGACGACGCCGGCCGCCCATGTCGTCGGCGGCGCGATCGCCACGACGAAGGTCCGGGTGACCAACGCGGCCGCCGACCTCTTCGCCGGCCCGGTCACGGTGGCGATCTACGCCTCGCCCGATGGCACGCTCTCCTCGGCCGCCGTCCTGGCCGGATCGGTGTCGGGAAAACAGTTGAAGCTCAAGCCGAGCAAGTCGGCCACCGTCGCCGTGAAGTTCACCTACCCCGCGTCGCTGCCCAGCGGCACGTACCAGTTGGTCGCCGCCGTCACGCCCACCAGCAGCGCCGCCTCGTCGGCCGGTGCGGCCCTGTCGCAGCCGGCGACGGCCGTCGCCCCCCGCGCCGTCGGCGTGGCCGCCCCGGCCATCGACCTGTCGGTCTCGTTGCCCGGCGGCGTCAGGGTGCGCCAGGGCCGCGGCGCCGCCGTCGCCGTCCGCGTGCTCAACGCCGGCAACACCCTCGCCGCCGGCCCGGTCAACGTCACGCTCTACGCCTCAACCACCGGCGCGGTCGACGCCGACTCTGTCGTGCTGAACACGGTCGGCAAGGCGGTCAGCCTCAAGGCCGGCAAGGCCGCCTCGATCCGCCTCACCTTCACCGCCCCGGCCGACCAGGTCCCCGGCTCGTACAAGTTGACCGCCGTGATCACGTCCGCCACGACCCCGGCCGACGACAACGCCGTTGACGACACCGCGGTGGCCGCGACGCGGTGAGCGCCCCGAGCGGTGCTCACCGCACTACTTCTTCGATCGCCGCGGCATCAGGTCGCTCATCGTGTGCTCGCCCACCGCGGCGCACGTGCCGAGGTACGCCGCCACGCCGACCACCAGCAGGACCGTCAACTGCCCCGCCCACGCGGCCCGGCCTTCGCCGTGGGAATAGAACGGCGACCGCTCGACCAGCCAGCACGCCAGCCCCATCACGCCGGTGGCGAACACCATCTTCACCACCGGGGCCAACGTCAGGCGCAGGTCCAGCCCGCCCACCTTGCGGTCGAGCATCCACAGCATCACGCCGGCCTGCAGGACGAAGCTGACCACCGTGCCGACGGCCATGCCCGACTCGCCCATCACCCACAGCAGCGGCACCTCGACGGCCAGGTTGATCGCCAGGTTGACGGCCGACATGACCAGCGGTGTCGTCATGTCATGCACGGCGTAGTAGGCCCGGTTGATGATCTGCAACAGGCTGAACGCCCAGATCGCCCCGGCGTAGATGGCGGCGCTGCGCGCGATCAGGGCGGCGTCGGCCGCGTGGATCTCGCCGTGCTGGAACATCAGCCGGCTGGCCGGGCTGGCGACCAGGATCAACCCTAGGCTGGCGGGCAATCCTTCCCACAGGCTGGCGCGGATCCCCTGTCGTAGGACGGATCGGAACCGCTCGCGGTCGGCGTCGAACGCATCGGCGCTGAGGCCGGGGAAGATCGCCGTGCCGAGCGCGATGGCGAAGATGCCGAGGGGGAATTGGTACAGGAACTGGGCCAAGTCGAGCCGGCGCGGCGCGCCCAGCTCCAGCGGCAACCGGACCGCGTGGCCGAACCAGCGGGCCACGGTCACGCCCTCGCCGCGCATCAGGAACCAGCTGATTCCCTTGTCCAACAGCACCGACAGTTGCAGCACGCCCGCGCCCATGGCGACCGGCAGCGACAGCAGCAGCATCCGCTTCACCTGCGGCGTCCAGAACTTCGGCACGACCTTGAACCGGAACCCCACCTGCCGCAACGCCGGCAGCAGCACCGCCACCTGCAGCACGCCGGCCATCAGCACCGTGACGGCTAACGCGTAGGCCAGCGTCGTCTGCTTCCCCTCCACGAGCCCGTCCGGCGTCGACTGCCCCAGCCCGACCAGCCTCGCGCCGATCAGCAGCACCGCGATGTGGCAGGCGTTCAGGATGATGGGTGCAGCGGCGGGGGGGCCAAACCGCTGGTGGACCTGCAGGATCCCGCTGAGGAACGCCCCGCCGCAGATCAGCACGACGTACGGCAGCATCACCGCCATCAGCTTCAGCATGAGCACCTGCTCGTGGCGGAAGCCGAGGTTCGCCTTGAGCAGCACCAGCAGCACGGCCTCGCCGACGACGGTCAGGCCGACCAGGATCACCACCAGCAGGTTGACGGCGGCGGCGGCGAAGTCATTCGCGGAGGAACCCGCGGCGGAGCCGCTGGGCTCTGACTGTTGAGCCTTGATCGCCTGCGCGTAGAGCGGGATGAACGCCGCCGACAGCGCCCCCTCACCGAACAGCTTGCGGAACAGGTTGGGGATCACAAACGCGACCGTGAACGCGCTGCCGACCAACAGCGTGCCCAGGTAATGCCCGGCCACGATCTCGCGCCCGAGCCCGAAGAACCGGCTGATCAGCGTCAGCCCGCCGATCAGCTTCGCGTGCGCCACGAACGACTTCGCCCGGGGCGACTCGGCCGGTGCGGACAGGGGGGCGGGAACGGGGACGGTCGTCATGCGTCGGTCTTCAGCGAGTCGTGCGACCCACGCGGCATCGATCCACGGGGGTCGATCCGCCCGGCGAATGTACCGTCACGGCCGCACCGCGACGAGCCCGTCGACCGGCACGTGGCAGAACAGGTTCTCCCCGGCCGGCAGGGCCGACCCGACGGCCATCAGTGGTGTGCCGCCGGTCGTCCGTAATGACAGTTGTTCGACGGGCCCGCGGAACAGCCGTTCGATCGCCCGCACGGGGACGGCGTCCGTCGCCGGCTCCGACGTGAGCCGCAGCTTTTCCGGGCGGATCATGAGCAGCACGTCGTCGGACGCGTTCGGGAGGATTGACGGGTCGCACCGCAGCGCGAAGCCGTCGCCGGTCTGCACCTGGCCGGCCGCGCGATCGGTGATTCGGCAGGGCAGCATGTTCGCCTGCCCCAGGAACGTGGCGACGAACGCCGTCGCCGGCCGGTGGTACACCTCGGCCGGCGTGCCGAGCTGTTCCACCTGCCCGGCGTTCATCACGGCGATGCGGTCGCTCATGGTGAGCGCCTCCTCCTGGTCGTGCGTGACGAACACGAACGTGATGCCGACGTGGGCCTGCAGGTGCTTCAGCTCCACCTGCATCGCGTGCCGCAGCTTGGCGTCCAAGGCGGACAGCGGCTCGTCCAGCAGCAGCACCTTGGGCTCGCACACGAGCCCGCGCGCCAGCGCCACGCGCTGCCGCTGCCCGCCGCTCAACTGGTGCGGCTTGCGCTTCTCCATGCCCGTCAGCGACACCATCTCGATCGCAGCGGCGACGCGGCGCTGGATGTCGGCCCGCGGCACGTGTCGCACGCGCAGGCCGAACGCCACGTTGTCGGCCACGCTCAGGTGCGGGAACAGGGCGTAGCTCTGGAACACCTGGTTCACGTCGCGCTTGTACGGCGGGAGCGGCGTTACGTCCTGCCCGTCGAGGTGGACCGACCCACCGTCGGGCGTCTCGAACCCCGAGATCATCCGCAGCAGCGTCGTCTTCCCGCACCCGCTGGGCCCCAGCAGTGTGAGGAACTCGCCAGCCCGGATCGACAGCGAGACGCCCCTGGCGGCCCGGAACGTGCCGAACGATTTGTGGATGTCGCGAAGCTCAACCATTCGTGTACCGAAGAAGAGGTTTCACCACGGAGGCACGGAGAAGAGGAGAGTGGAACCACAGATGCACACGGATGCACACCGATCAAATCAGATCCAATGATTTTCCGATCAGTGTGCATCCGTGTGCATCTGTGGTTCCGCTTCTTCTGCCGTCGACGAATCTGCGCTCACTTCGCCTCGCCGCGCCGGAAGCCAGTGATGAGGAACACCATCCCGAACGACGCCATGAGCACGACGCCGAGGGCGGCGCCGAGCGACTGGTTGTTGGCGGCGTTGAACTGATCGTTGATGACGTCGCCGATCATCGGTGACCGGCCGCCGCCCAGCAGGGTGCTGATCGCGTACATGCCGATGGCCGGCACGAACACCAGCAGCACGCCGGCGGTGATGCCAGGAGCGGTCAGCGGCAGCACGACGCGCGTCATCGTCCGCGCCGGGCTGGCCCCGAGGTCGAGCGACGCCTCGATCAGCGTGCCGTCCAGCTTCTCGACCGAGCCGTAGATCGGCAGGATCATGAACGGCAGGTAGGCGTACACCAGTCCCAGGACGACGGCGGCCGGCGTGTAGAGGAACGCGCCGGACGCGGGGATCAGCGCGCCGAGCCGGGCGGCCCGCAGGCCGGCGTTCAGCAGGCCGTTCTGGTTCAGGATCATCACCCAGGCGTAGGTGCGGATCAGGAAGCTGGTCCAGAACGGGATCATGACGAGCAACAGAAGCCGGTTGCGCCACGCGGGGTCGGACCGGCCGATGAAGTAGGCGACCGGGTACCCGACGACCAGGCAGAGCCCCGTCGCCAGCCCGGCCATCTCGACCGACCGCCAGAACACGCCGGCGTAGGCCAGGTCGACGCCCGCGGGCAGGTGCCGCACCGCGTACGACAGGAACCCGCCGCCGCCGAGGACGAAGCCCCAGCGGATGGCGATCGCCGAGACGCGGCGGGCGATCGCCACCGTCAGGCCTGACCCTACGGCGCCCGCGACACCGGCGTGCCACAGCATCGGCCACACGGCCGGCTCGAAGATCGCCCGGTAGTTGTCCAGCGTGAACTTCGCGATCGGCTGCCCGAGGTCGGGGTCGGTGTCGCAGAAGCTGTAGGCGACCAGCATCAACGTCGGGGCGGCGACGAGCAGTAGTAGCCACAGGGCGAGCGGGGCGAAAGCGACCCACGCGAACCACTCGGGGCGACGATGGACCTTCTGCTTGGCAGAACTGTCGAGCGGGAGAGGGGCAACGGCTTCCATGTCAGCTGGAAAAAGGCAAAGAGAATGAGCCGCAGATGAACGCGGATTGACGCAGACGGGAGTGGGACCTGCCGGCTTTGGAAGGACGAGTCGAGGTCACGGCGGAATTGCGACCGTCGGTCATCCGCATCTTCCATCTGCGTGCATCTGCGTTCGTCCGCGGCTCACTTTTCTGCAACGAGCTCACCCGCCGCTCCGCACGGACGTCATCAGCTTCTCGATTTGCCCGGCGCCCTTGCCGATCGCGTGGAACGTCTCCAGCTTCGTCGGTGGCGGGTAGCTGGCGGGGTTGGCCAGCTGCTCGGGCGAGAGCAGCTTGCGGGCCTCGAGGTTGGGGTTCGTGTAGGGGAACTTCTCGGAGATGATCTTGCTCACCTCGGGCTGCAGGCAGTAGTTGATGAACGCCATCGCGTCGGCCTTGTGGGCGGCGTTGGCGGGCACGCAGAGGCTGTCGACGAACAGGTGCGCCCCCTCGCTGGGCAGGACGTACTTGAACTTGTGGTCCTGCTGCCAGCACAGCGCCGCCTCGCCGCTCCACACCACGCCCAGGTCGCAGTCGCCGTTCAGCAGCGGCGTCTTGGGGCTGTCGCTGTCGAACACCTTGATCAGCGGCACCCATCCGACCAGCGTCGGCTTCACCCGCGCCAGCGTGGCCGGCGTGATGTCGTTCGTGCCGATGCCGTTCACCGCCAGCGCCCACGACACGATCTCGCGGTTGTCGTTCACCACCACGATCCGCCCCTTGTGCTCCGGCGTGAACACGTCCGCGAACCCGCGCACCGGCGTCCTCACCTTGTCGGTGTTGACCACGATCCCCACCGTGCCGGTCATGTAGGGCACGCTGAACTTCAGCCCGGGGTCGTGCGGGAACTTCCTCGTCGCCGGGTCGAGGTTCTTCAGGTTCGGGATGGCGGTGTTGTCGATCATCGCCAGCAGGTGCCGGGCGATCAGCGTCTCGACCGTGTACTCCGACGGCTGCACCAGGTCGTAGTTGCTGGCCTTGGAGACCAGCTTGTTCACCATCTCCTCGTTGCTGGCGTAGGTCTGGTAGTGGACCCTGGTGCCGGTGGCCTTGGTGAACCCGTCGATCACCTCCTGCGGCACGTACTCGGACCAGGCGAACAGGTCGAGGTCGGCCCGGGCCGGCGCGGCGGCCGACAGGCACGACGCGGCGACGGTGGCGAGGACGGCGGACCAGATCTTCTTCACGGCGATCCCTCTCCGAAGGTGGTGCGCGACCACTCTTCACAGAACCCGGCCGAGTGCAACACGCGCGTCGCGGCGCACCGGCCGACGTGCGGGAAGATAGCGGTTGCCGCGAAACGAGCGATTACAAACTGCGGGCGCGCTTCTCCTGTGCCGCCGACCCGGCCACTGTACGATATTCGTTTCGTGCCCAAAGGTGGCGAACGATGACCCAGACGAACGTTGCCCATTTCAGCGTCCACTGCCGCGGCTGCGACCGGACGGTGTCGGTCGCATCCGACCGGACGAAGTTCTGCCCGCACTGCGGCCGGCGGCTTCGCCGGACGCCGTGGCGCGGCGTGTTGGTGACCGCTCTGCTCGCCGGTGGTGTCGTCGCGAGCGTCAGCTTCCTCGTTCCCACTTCGGTGCGGACCGTCGTTCCCGTTGCCGCTCCAATGACGGGGCCGGTCGCGGAGATGTTGACCGCGGCGCAGGCCGAGCGAAACGTCGAACTGGACGACCTGCACAACCGGCTGGCCGTGGTGCGGTCGGCTCGCAAGGAACTGGCCGCGCAGGCGGACGACTTGGCGAACGTCGCAGCGCGCATCCGGACGGCCGTGGCCAAGGCGAACGACGAGGACCGCTGGCCCGTGAAGGTGGCAGGGCGGACGATGGAGCGTGCCGATGCCGATGCGCTCGTTGCCAGGGTGATCGGCGTGCTAGCGACGGAACATCTTGCGATCGACCGAGACGCTGAGGTGCTGGGCCGGATCACGGCGGCCGAGGCGGCGTTGCACGGCGAGCTGGCCGACATCGACCGGCTGCGCCAGCAGGAGCCGTCGGCCGAGGTGCAGCGGCAGGCGGAGGGGTACCGGGATCGCTCGCCGCAACTGCCCGGTGCGGCCGACCTGGTGCCCGACCCGACCCGGCCGGTCGACGTGGCGGCGCTGCTCAAGTGAAAGCGATTGCGACCCGCGTCGTCGGCGTACCTCAGACGCCGGCTTGGATGTGAGGATTCTCTATGCGTATCCGAACGATTCTGGTGACATTGACTACCGTCGCCCTGTGGTGCGGAACGGCCCGCGCCGCCGATCCCACGGCCGACGCCGAGCTGGTCGAGACGCGCCACGCCGTGCCCAAGCTCAAGGCCCCCTCGGCCTACGTGCCCAAGGACGGCGTGGTCGACCTGGAACTGAGCAACTACGCCGGCTACGCGGGGCTGATCGCCGAGAACGGCGGGCTGGCGGCCAACCCCGATTCTCGCTTCACCCGCAAGCACGGGTTCCAGCTGCGCATCGCGCTCAGCGAGGAGGAGAGCTGGAACGCGCTGAACGGTGGCCACATGGCCGGGTCGGCGACGACGGCCGACGTGATGGCGGTGTACGGCAAGCAGTTCGACGTGACGCTGCCGGCGCTGATCGGCTTCAGCCGCGGGGCCGACGGCATCGTCGTCCGCAGCGGCATCAAGCGGATCAACGATCTTCGCGGCCAGGTGCTGGCCACGTGCCAGTTCACCGAGAGCGACTTCCTCATCCGCTACCTGGCCGGCGAGGCGGGGCTGGGCATCAACCTGCTGGACGACCTGTCGGCCACGCCCGACCCGGACAAGGTGAACCTGATCTTCTGCGCCGACGGGTTCGGTGCCGGCGACCTGTTCCTGCGCGACGTGAAGGCCGGCCGGAACCGGCTGGCCGGGTGCGTGACCTGGGACCCCAAGACGACCGAGGTCGCCGCCGGCAGCGGCGGCAGAGCGCACGTGCTCGTCACCAACCGCAACCTGCTGGTCGTGGCCGACGTGCTGATCTTCAACAAGCTGTACGCGACGGCTCACCCCGACCAGGTCGCCGCCATCGTGGACGGCCTGATCGAGGGCAACCAGTCGGTCCGCGACCACCCGCAGGACTACCTGCCCACGATCGCCAGGGCGCTCAAGTGGGACGCCGGCGACGCCGCCGCCCAGCTGGCCAAGGTCCACCTGGCGAACCTGCCGGAGAACCTGTCGTTCTTTGACGGCACGATCGACTCGGCCGGCAGCTACGGGTTCATCTACCAGTCGGCCGTCGAGGCGTACGGCAAGCAGATGCTGCCCAACCCGCCCGAGAGCGAGTCGTTCACCGACCTGACCGCCCTCAAGGGATTGCAGCAGTCGGGCGCGTACGCCAACCAGGTGGCGCAGGTGGTGCCGATCCGCTCGGCCGCCGGCCCGGTCGAGGACGAGCCGCTGCTGTCGAAGAACATCCGGTTCGTGTTCCAGCCTAACTCGTCCGACCTGGACAAGACCGACGCGACGAACACGGCTGCCCTGATCGACTTCGCCCACCTGCTGCGCATCAGCCCCGGGTCGACGGTGACGCTGCGCGGCCACGTCGACCCCAGCCTGATCGAGACCTACCGCGCCCAGGGCGGCGAGCCGCTCGTGCGGCGGGTGGGGTTGGCCGCCCTGCAGCTGAGCAAGGAGCGGGCGCAGGCCGTCGCCACGGTGTTGGCTGACCAGTACCGCGTCGACCCGGCCCGCATCAAGTCGGTCGGCAAGGGCTGGGACGAACCGGTCAGCGACAAGCCGGCGGAGAACCGGTGCGTTGAGCTGCAGTGGTTCACGGTGGAGTGAACGACAGCGGTCGCGCGAGTCGCACGGAGCCCCGCATGTACATGCGGGGCTTCTATCGTGTTGCGATCGAACAGCGGCGGACCGTGTCTGTCCGAGGGGTGCAGGGGCATCAAACTTTCACTTGACTTGTCCACCCCCTAGTGGCCAGATGATGGCATGCGCTACACCGTCGTTTTGGAACGCGAATCGGATGGCGGGTACGTCGTCACCGTGCCAGCGCTACCGGGGTGCGTGAGCCAGGGCGATACGCGACCGGAAGCCCTGGTCAACATCCGCGAGGCCATCGAGCTCTACGTCGAAGATTGCCGCGACGCGGGTGACCCCGTCCCAACCGACGCCGGTCGCGAGTACGTCGATGTGGACGCCGCGTGACGTTGGGGGAACCCGGTGGCCAAAAAGCTTCCCACGGATCTGTCGGGCCGGGACGTCCGTGCGGCCCTCGAACGGGCGGGTTTCCAGTTTCGTCGTCAGACGGGTAGCCACATGATTCTTCGGCGGGATGACCCATACGCACGTGCTGTTGTTCCCGACCACAGGATAATTCGCGGCGGCACACTGCGCAGCATCTTGGCCGAGGCCGGAATCAGCGCTGACGCGTTCCTGGTCCTGCTCGGTCGGTAGCGGTCCGGCGCTGTTTCAGGCCTGCATATCCATCGGTTCCCGCCGCAGCCACTCGGCCACGACCATGACGACCATCGTGAACACGACGAAGACGGCCGAGATCGCGTTGAGCGTCGGTCGCAGGCCGACCTTGGCCATGCCGTAGACGACGGTGGGCAGCGTCTCGCGGTCGCCCTTGGTGAAGCTGGAGACGATCAGCTCATCGACCGACAGCGTGAACGCCATCAGGGCGCCAGACACGATGGCCGGCAGCAGGAACGGCAGGATCACGCGGACGAACGCGCCGGCCGGTGTCGCCCCGAGGTCTTGGGCGGCCTCCTCCAGCGCGGGGTCGAGGCCGTTGAGGCGGGCGCGCACGGCGACCATCACGAACGGGAAGCAGAAGGTCACGTGCGCCAGCACCAGCGTGCCGAGGCCGAGCTTCAGCAGCGGGTCGTGACCACGGGCGGTGAACCAGCCGTTGACCGCGTCGGCCGGGCCGGTGCGGAACAGCACGGCGAACAGCACCAGCAGGCTGATGCCCATCACCACGTCGGGCATGACGATCGGCACGTACGCCAGCGACAGCACCGACTTGCCGATGGGGATTTTCCACACCTTCAGCGGGTACCGGTACGCCAGCCATGCCCCGGCTGTACCGAGGATCGTCGCCAGCACGGTGGACACGGCCGCCACGCCGAGGCTGTTCTTGGCGGCGGTGCGCAGCTGCTCGTTGCGCCAGGCGTCGGCGTACCAGCGGAGCGTCGCGCCGTGCCAGTGCAGGCTCAGGCCGGTGTTGTTGAACGAGTAGAGGATCAGCAGCGCGATCGGCAGGTACAGGAACGCGAGGACGACGACGGTCCATACGCCGAACAGGCGATGGACGAGCGACAGGCCGGAGGGTGATCGTGCCATGGTGGACGACAGGGGTAGTGGCGTGCGACTTATAATGCAACGCCGTCTGGAATAACGCTTCCGGCCGGTGAGTTTCCAGGTGTACGATGCGGGCCGTGCGAGCCGTGCTTTCCATCCTCTTCGTCCTGCTGTCGAGCGTCGCCGTCGCTCGCGCCGACACGGGCCTTGACCACGTGAAGGTCGACCTGCTGGCCGACACGACGGCGGTCCAGCCGGGCAAGCCGTTCACGGTAGGCGTGCGGTTCAAGATCGACCCCGGCTGGCACATCTACTGGACCAACCCCGGCGACAGCGGGCTGCCGACGAAGGTGAAGCTGGACCTGCCGGCGGGGTTCAAGGCGGGCGATGTGCAATACCCGATCCCCTCGGTGCTGAAGTTGCCGGGCGACATCATCAACTACGCCTACGAGCGAGAGGTGATGCTGCTGGCGACCGTGACACCGCCCGCATACCTGGGATCGGCCTCAATCGCGATCGGGACAAAGATCAACTACCTGGTTTGCGATGAGAAATGCCTGCCGGGCGGGGTCTCGCTGTCCATCTCGTTGCCAGCGTCCAATGGGTCGCCCGCCAACGCTGGCCTGTTCGACAAGTGGCGATCGCGTCTTCCACTGTCCGGTGCCGAAAAGGGCGTTTCAAACCGGTTCAGCTTCGCGATTGAGAACAAGTCGGCCGACGGCAAGGACTGGGACGAAACTGTCTCGGTGATCTGGGCGACGGGATTCCGGACCGGCATCAAGGATGTCCAACTGCTGCCGCCGGCCATCTCAGGGTTCGACTTCTCGAACATGCAAGCAACGACCGACAAGGACGGCGCGACCACCGTCGTCCGATTCAAGGTGATATCGGAGGGCACCGATCAAGTCCCGTCGACGCCACCGATTGGGCTGCTGACCTTCGCCAGGCCCGATGGCAGTCGAGCGGGCATCCTCGTACCCGTGCCGATCGGCACCCTGCACGGTATGCTTGGCCCTATACCGATTCCTGTGAATTGACCCGGCCGGCGCTCGCGTCGGCCCTCACCTGATGGAGACCCCCATGGTTTGGAACACGAAGCGTTTCACGTTCGCCGCCACCGCCGCGACGTTGATCGGCCTGTCCGCCACGCAGTTCGCGGCGAGCGCCCCGGAGTCGTCGCTGACGATCGGTGCCCCCGCCCCGCAGTTCACGCTGCAGGACCCCGACGGCAAGCCGGTCAGCCTGGGCGACTTCGCCGGCAAGACGGTCGTCCTGGAGTGGACCAACCCCAACTGCCCGTTCGTCCAGCGGCACTACAAGGCCAAGACGATGACCAAGCTGGCCAGCGAGTATAAGGACAAGGGCGTCGTCTGGCTGGCGATCGACTCGACCGGCGACCAGACGACGGCGGGCCACAAGGGTTGGATCGCCGAGAACGGCCTGCCGTACCCGATCCTGAACGACGCCGCCGGCACGGTCGGCCACAAGTACGACGCCAAGACCACGCCGGAGATGTACGTCGTGACCAAGGCCGGCACCGTGGCCTACGCCGGCGCAATCGACAACGACAAGGACGGCGACAAGGGATCGGCCGCCACGAACTACGTGAAGCAGGCCCTCGACGCCGTCCTCGCCGACCAGCCGGTGGCCACGCCCAAGACCAAGTCGTACGGCTGCGGCGTCCACTACGCCAAGTGAACCTTGAGCGAAGGCGTACTCGCCGAAGCCGAAAGGCCTAGCCGGCGCGGGATAGAAGCGCGTTTCGCCGAGCGGTGCCGAACCTGAAGTGTTAGAGACGCCCCGGATGTACGTCCGGGGCGTCTTCGCGTTAGAAGAGTTTGAAAAACCGAAGACAGATCCACCACGGAGACAAAAGTCACGGAGAAATCAGCCATAAAGTGCGTTGCTCTGTGCTCCCCTCCGTGCCTTTGATTATCCGTGGTTAATCTTGTCTGGGTTTAGAGCTCTCGTTCATGACTGGTGCCCATTCGCGCCCGACAACTCGCCGTTCCACGAGTTGAACAAGATCCCCCGCGTCGTTTGCTGGAGCGTCAACTGCACCTCGATCAACGTGTTGATCTCGTCCAGGGCGGCGACCAGGTCATCTGTGTGAATCTCGAATCGGGTGGTGCAACGGCGCAGCTCGGCGGCGAACGGCGTCCCCTCGCCGATCTCCGCCGCCTCGACCGCGACGTGCGGGTCGGCCGACCATGCGATCGAGAGCATGGGGCCGTCGCCCCATCGAACACGAAGACGTGCGGCCGATCGGGTGACGGAGAACCCATTCGCGGCCAACAACCGGCCGGCCTCTGCCAGGTCGAACTGTGCGGGCCGGAAGAAGATCATCGAGGTGCCGTCCGCCATGGCGTGCGCTCCGTAACAGGGGATCGAGGACGAGACGGGTCACGCCTGCCGCCGGATGAACGCCATCGCATCTGCCAGAGAGGTGACGCTCGCATCAGCGATCGCATTTCCCCCGGCGTCCTTCGATGCCGCCACGCCGGGCGGCGTGAGCAGCACCGTACGACAACCAGCTGCCCGGCCCGCCTCCACGTCGCGCGGGGCGTCGCCGACGAGCCAACTGCGAGACAGGTCCAGCGACAACCGCTCGGCGGCCAACAGCAGCATGCCGGGCTTCGGCTTGCGCAGCGGGCTGTCCTGGCGGTAGGCCGGCACTGGTGCGCTCGGGTGGAACGGGCAGTAAAGCTGGAGGTCGATTGCCGCCGCCGGGTTACCGGTCCGCAGCAGGTCGGCCATCCGCCGGTCCACCGCTTGGACGGCCGGTTCGTCGAACAGCCCGCGGGCGACGCCGCTCTGGTTGCTGACGACGACGACGGCGAACCCCATCTCGACCGCGGCGGCCACCGCGTCGGCCGCGCCGTGCATCAGGGTCACGCCAGCCGGGTCGCCGAGGTAGCCGTCGTTGACGATGAGGGTGTTGTCCCGATCGAAGAAGAGGCCCGGTCGTCCCATACGTCCCGCTCCCACGTTGCAGCCGGGCGACGCCCGACGACCCGAACAAGCCTCAGCGTTCGCCAAGGCCGGGGAAGTTTACCGCCCCACACTTCATTCCGGCCAACGTTATGACGATGTCCTATTTGTCCGCCGGCCCCGCGACGACCGGGGCGGTCGATGGTTTCCCCGCTGGAGAGAGCAAGATGGACCCAACCGCCACGCCCCCGTTGGACGCGCCACCCATCGACCAACCGTCGCTGGTCGCCCGGTGCATGGGCGACGCCGGGTTCGCCTGCCTGATCCTGGGCAAGTTCCAGGCCCGCTCGGGCGAGATGGTGGCGGCGGTCGAGCGGGCGGTGGCCGCCGGCGATGCGGCGGCGGCGGGGCGGGCGGCGCACGCGCTCAAGGGCGCGGCGGCGAACCTGTCGGCCGAGGGCGTGCGGGTCGTCGCCCAGGCGATCGAGTCGGCCGGGCACGACGGCGACCTCGCCGCCGCCGCGGCGCAGGTGGCGCCGCTCCGGGCCGCCATGGACCGCTGCGCGGCCCACGTGCCCGCGTTGACCGCCGCCCTGCAGCGGGCTGCGGCCGCGGCCTGAGGGCGAACGACGGTGCCGAGTTACGACCCCACGGGGGGAGGTGGACGAGCCATGCGTATCCTGATCGCCGACGACGACCCCGTCGCCCTCGACATGCTCGAGTTCTCGCTGGTCCGCGCCGGCCACGAGGTGGTCCGCGCCGTCGACGGCAAGCAGGCGCTGGACATGGTCCGCGCCGACAACATCCGCGTCGTCATCTCCGACTGGCAGATGCCCAACCTCGACGGCCCCGGCCTGTGCCGGGCGATCCGCTCCATGGCCGACGTCGGGTACGTCTACGTCATCCTGCTCACAGCGACCGATGGCAACAGCGCCGTCGAGGGGTTGACCGCCGGCGCCGACGACCTGATGCGCAAGCCGTTCAACCCCGCCGAGGTGGCCGTGCGGGTGCGCACGGCCGAGCGGATCCTGTCGGTCGAGACGCGCGACCTGGCCATCTTCGCCATGGCCAAGCTCGCCGAGAGCCGCGACCCCGAGAGCGGCAAGCACCTGGAGCGCGTGCGCCACTACAGCCGGCTGCTGGCGCAGGACCTGAGCGCCCAGCCGAAGTTCGCCGGCACGATCGACGCCAGCTACGTCCGGCTGATCTACCTGACCAGCCCGCTGCACGACATCGGCAAGGTGGCGATCCCCGACAGCGTGCTGCTCAAGCCGGGCAAGCTGAGCGACCGCGAGTTCGGCATCATGAAGTTGCACACGACGTTCGGGGCCGAGACGCTGGCCGCCAGCCTGAGGGAGCACCCCGAGGCGAACTTCCTGGTGATGGCCAAGCAGATCGCCGAGACGCACCACGAGCGCGTGGACGGCAGCGGCTACCCCAACGGCCTCAAGGGTGAGGCCATCCCCCTGTGCGGCCGGATCGTCGCCGTCGCCGACGTGTACGATGCGCTGACCAGCCGTCGGCCGTACAAGGCGGCGTTCGCCCACGAGGTGGCAAAGTCGATGATCCTGAAGGACGTCGGCAGCCACTTCGACCCCGACGTGATCGCCGCGTTCCAGCGCTGCGAGGACCAGTTCATCGAGACGGCGACGAAGTACGCCGAGGTGAACGTGATGGCCGCCGCGGCGTGAGGGGCAACGGTCCGCGGGCTTCCGCCCGCGGCTGGAAGGGGTCGGCCGCGTACTGCGCCGGCGTCACGCCGCGGAGCCGCTTGAACCGCCGGGTCAGGTGCGACGGGTCGCAGAACCCGACGGTCGCCGCCACCTCCTTGATCGGCCGACCCACGCGCAGCAGGTCGGCGGCGCGGTCAACGCGCAGCGCCGCCAGGTAGGCGGACGGCGACACGCCCACGTCAGCCGTGAACGCCTGCCGCAGGTGGCTCGGGCTGATGCCGACGGCGTCGGCCAACGCCGCCAGCGAGAACGGCTCGGCCAGGTGCGCCGCCAGGTGGCGCCGGGCTTCGCGGACGAAGGGTCGCTGTTCGTCTGCCAAGGCGTTCACTCCCCGCAGCACGGGCAGATGGCCGGGACGATCACCGTCAGCGTGGCCGCGTACTTCGTGGTCTCGTACCCCGGCCCCCTCTCGGTCGGCTCGTCGTGGTGGGCGACGATCAGGTAGGCGTTCGCCTCGCGCGGCTCGAACGTCGCCACCCCTGCCGCGTCCGTCTTCCGGTCGTACGTCGTGTCGAAGCCCTCGGCGAGTTTGACGCCGCGCGGGACGAACGACACCCGCTCGCCCGCGAGCGGCCCGCCCTTGTAGAGCAGCCGCACCCGGATCTGCACGCCCGGCCCCATCGGGGCGATCGGGCTCGTCATCGGGACCAGCTCCAGCCCGTGGCCGAGCACGCGGTCGTATCCGGACGCTGCTGTCGCGACCTTGTCGAGCGTGGCCGAGGCCAGGAAGAACGTCTTGGCGCTTCGGACGATTTGCTCCGGCGCGTAGGTGACGACGGCCGTCGCCGACTGCGCGACCAGGTACAGCCCCGGCTTGGCCGGCTCGAACCGGGCCTGCCAGAACCCCTCCTTCGGGGCGTAACCCTGGTCGGTCAGCGACGGCTTGAGGTCAAGCTTCGCGCCGTCGGGGCCGATTACGTCGAGCGTCGCCCCGTCCAGCGTCGGCTTCCCGGCCAGCTTGAAGTCGCGGTGGTCGTTGCCGTGGTTGCCGAGCATCAGGTCGACGTAGACCGCGTCCCCGGTGCGGACGATCGCCGTGTTCGTCTGCACCCACGTGTCGTGAGCCGAGGCGGCGGTGACGACCAGGGCGCCGACGATGAACAGCATTGGTGTGGTTCGCGCGTCTCGCAAGATTGATCTCCGTTGTGCCGCAAGCGGCGGTGGTTCAGTTGGCGCCGGGGTTGGCGGCGAGGAACAGCTGCAGGGCCGACACGGGGTCGGGGTAGACGGTGGGGCCGCCGATGTTGATTGCCTGTTGCCTGGCGAACGTGTCGGTGCCGCCGCTGGCGGCGTAGCTGGCGGTCGTGGCGTAGGCGCAGGGGAAGTTGCCCTTGGCGAGCGTCTCGGCGTGACCGTCGGCGAAGCCGGCGTTCGCGGCCGTCAGCGGGCCGCCCGGCCCGCGGTGGCGGTAGCCGATCACGCTGTTGGTCATGCCCCACCCGTCGGCCGACTGCCGGCCCATGAACACGCCGTCGGCCATGGTGATCGTGCGCGAGGCGTTGCGCATCCGGCTCGCCCTGTGGGCGGCGATCCGGTCCGGAATCGCCGGGCCGTAGCCAACGACCGTCGAGTAGTACAGGTCCTTCTGCGCGATCTGGGCGGCCGTCAGCGACTGGCCCGTCGGGTGGTAGGCGTTCATCCAATAGCTGACGCGCACGATGTGGTTGAATCCCGACGCGGGGATGGTGAGGGCCTGCTTCGGCGCCGTGTCGCCGCCGCCGAGGAACACCATGGGCCACTCGACCCAGCCGCGCTGGTTGGCGGGGTTGGCACCGGTCGCGCCGTTCAGCAGGCCGGCGGCGTCGATCGTCTCGGGGCAGTAGAAGATGCCGGAGGACGTCTGCGCAGACGTCCGGAGGTAGCCGTCGCGATCGAGGATGCAGGCCCAGCCGTCCAGCGGTTGGGTGGCGCTGCCGGTGAAGTTTGTGGCCGCGTCGGGCGTGGTCGGCGGCAGGTTGTACGCGGGCACGATCAGGCCGTGGTTGTCGACGGTGTAGTTGAGCAGCCCCTGCGAGATGACGCGCAGCTGGGCCAGGCAGCGCACGGTCCGGGCCCGCTCGGACGCCCGGCCCAGCGCGGGCAGCAGGACGCCCAGCAGCACGGCGATGATTCCGATGACGACGAGCAGCTCGACGAGCGTGAAGCCGCGATGACGCGGCGGGCGAGGCGGGGACATTGAGGGATCTCCTGGCGCGGGCCGAGCCCGGGGGTCGCATCGCCGCTTGCGGCTTCGCGGATCGACCGGCGCGGCCGGCAAAGGGCTTGGCGTCCCGCGCCGGTGGTTCCGCGAAGCCGCGAGCGGCAATGCATGGCGAGGGTGTCCCGGACGTGCATCCGGGGCTTCGACGGCAGGTCAGGCGTGAGCGGCGGGCGGGCCAGTGCCCAGGTAGGTTCGGACGTGTTCGACCGAGCGAACGACCGTCGGCGTCGGCGGGGGCAGGATCGCGAGCAGCCCGTTGGGGTCGAGCCGCAGGACGAACACCTCCGGCGGCGTGACGCGGGCGGCGAAGCTGCAGATCGCGCAGTGGTCGCGGTCCCGCTGCGACGGACCCGCCGGCGATTTCTCCGACGCCGCCGAGCCGCTGTCACAGCAGCACCTGGCAACGTGCTTGCCGTCCAGCGTGACCGCCCCGCGGGTGTGGCCCGGGAGCAGCACGTTCAGGAACAGGAACTGGTAGACGACCAGGAACGCAACCGACGGCCGCGAGCGCAGGCGAGCGAGGATGGGTCGGACGGCGTTCACCCGCTGTGAGAAGCTAGGCGGGTGGCCGGCGAATGCAACGGGGCGGGGGCGGAATCGGCGCAACGTACCAGAAATGGGTCAGAGCCCAGCGGCTCCGCCGCGGGACCGTGGCACGGACCCGCGGCGGAGCCGCTGGGCTCTGATGCGGAACGTCACGCGTCCGGCGCTTCCGCCGGCATCACGTCGAACCGCCTCAGCTCCGTCCCGCGGACCACGCCAACCGTCATGGGCACGCCGACGCGCTCCTCGGTCAGCAGCCGCTGCAGGTCGTCGATCGTGAAGATCGGCCGGCCGTCGAAGGAGACGATCACGTCGCCCTCGGCCAGGCCGGCGCGCGTGGCGGGGCTCTTGCGGTCCAGGCCGACGATCAGCACGCCGGTGTCGACGTCGAGCTGGTGGAAGCGGACGACCTTCCGGTGCAGCGGGACGTTCTGCCCGTGGATGCCGACGTAGCTCCGGCGGATCCGGCCGTCGCGGATCAAACGGGCCGCGACGAACTGCGCCGTGTTGCTGGGGATGGCGAAGCAGATGCCCTGGGCCATCGGGATGATGGCCGTGTTGACGCCGACCACGCGCCCGCGGCTGTCGCTCAGCGGGCCGCCGCTGTTGCCGGGGTTCAACGCGGCGTCGGTCTGGACGATGTTGTCGATCATCCGCCCGGTTTGGCTGCGGAACCCGCGGGCGAGGTTGCTGATCACGCCGGCCGTCACGGTGGTCTGGAACCCGAACGGGCTGCCGATCGCGACGACCAGCTGGCCCACGCGGATGGCCGAGCTGTCGGCGAAGTCGACCGCCGGCAGCCGCTCGTGCGCCGTGATGTGGATCACGGCCAGGTCGGTGGCCGGGTCGTCACCGACGATGCGGGCCGGCAGCTTCTGGCCATCCTGCAGGGTGACGAAGATCTCCACCGCCCCGTGTACGACGTGGCTGTTGGTCAGGATGAATCCGTCCGGCGTGAACACGAACCCGCTGCCGCTGCCCCCGCCCTTCTTGCCGGCGGCGACGACGTTGATGAAGACGACCGAGGGGCTGACCCGCTCGGCCGCGGCGATGACGGCGCTCGAGTAGGCGTCGAGCAGGTCGTCGTCCCGGCGGTCGACCGCCGTGGCGATGGGCAGGGCCTCGGTCAGGGTATCGGAGTCGACCGAGATCAGTTGTTCGATTCGATTGGTCATGGTTGTGAACTCCCGTCGCGGCTTCCACCGGCGACGCATGATGCTAGGCGGGGCGGTCAAGGCCTTCCGGCGTGCCCGCTTCAGCGGGGCACGGAACGCCGCTCCGTGCCCCGCTGAAGCGGGCACGCCGGAGCAACGCGCGCTTGTCACTGGTCGCGCATCCTTGGATGATCCAATGATGCCCCCCGGCCCGCCGCGCGCGTTCCACGTGATGACCAAGCCGGTCGGGCCGATCTGCAACATCGATTGCCGGTACTGCTTCTACCTGGAGAAGGAGTCGCTCTACGGCGACGCGGGGCACGCGTGGCGGATGCCGGACGCGGTGCTCGAGCGCTACATTCAGCAGTACATCCAACGACAGGACGCGCCGCAGGTGAGCTTCGCCTGGCAGGGCGGCGAGCCGACGCTGCTCGGCGTGCGATTCTTCCGCCGGGTGGTCGAGCTGCAGCGGCAGTGGGCGGGCGGAAAGCGGATCGACAACGCGATCCAGACGAACGGCATCCTGCTGGACGACGAGTGGGGCGACTTCCTGACAAAGGAGAAGTTCTTGGTCGGCCTGAGCGTGGACGGCCCGCGCGAGCTGCACGACTTCTACCGCGTGGACCTCAAGGGCAACGGCACGTTCGACGCCGTGATGCGCGGCCGCGACGTGCTGCGGAAACACGGCGTGCAGTTCAACACGCTCACCGTCGTGAACCGCCAGAACAGCCGGCGGCCGATGGACGTCTACCGGTTCCTGAGAGAAGCCGGCAGCGGGTACCTGCAGTTCATCCCGCTGGTCGAACGCGCGCCGACGACCGGCGTGGCAATCACCGTCGGCGGTCGGCCAGCGCCGCGGCGCGATAACCGTCTGGCGGGACCGCCAACGGGTGGCGGCGACCCGTCGATGGCCGTCACCCACTGGAGCCTGCTCCCGGCCGACTACGGCACGTTCCTCTGCGCGATCTTCGACCACTGGGTCCGGCACGACGTCGGCCAGGTGTTCGTGCAGCTGTTCGACACGGCCCTGGCCAAGTGGCTCGGCGGCGGGGCCGAGCGCGGCGGCCTCTGCTTCTTCGCCGAGACGTGTGGCGACGCGCTCGCCATGGAGCACAACGGCGACCTCTACAGTTGCGATCACTACGTGTACCCGCAGTACAAGCTCGGCAACCTGATGGACGCCGAGCTGGACGCGATGGTCGCATCGCCGCAGCAGCGGAAGTTCGGCACCGACAAGCGCGACGCGCTGCCCGCCTACTGCCGGTCGTGCGACGTGCGCTTCGCCTGCAACGGCGAGTGCCCCAAGCACCGGTTCGCGAGCACGCCCGATGGCGAGCCGGGCCTGAACTACCTGTGCGCCGCGTACAAGCGGTTCTTCCACCACGCCGACCCGCACCTGCGGCGGATGGCCGACCTGCTCCGCGCCGGGCGACCCGCGGCGCGCGTGATGGAATCGTTCGCCCCGCGCGGGGGACGAACTTCGATCGGTCGCAACGACCCCTGTCCGTGCGGCAGCGGGAAGAAGTTCAAGCGGTGCTGCGGCGCGTCCGCCCTCCGTTAGCCGCGGGCTTCGCCCCGGTTCCCTTGCGTGGCGGAAGAACCCGGGCAACGCCCGGGGCCAACGGACGGACCGTTCACCGCGCCGGTGCCGTCACCGGCTTGCGCGGGAACCGCGCGTCGGCGTTCGCCGCGTCCCACAGCATCGCGGCCATGATCGTGCTGGCCTCCCTCACGTCGTCCGCCTGGATGCGGTCGAACACGTCGGCGTTGCTGTGGTGCGTGCGGGGAAAGTACTCGATCGGGTCCTGGATGAACTGGAAGCCCGGCAGGCCGATGCGGTCGAACGATATGTGGTCGGTCGAACCGGTGTTGGCGATCGTGATCGTGTTGGCCGACAGGTCGGCGAAGGGGGCGAGCCACCGGTGGAAGATCGGCACGGCGGCGGCGTTGCCCTGGGCGTAGATGCCGCGGATCTTGCCGGTGCCGTTGTCCAGGTTGAAGTAGGCCGACAGCTTCTCGTACTCGGGCTTCTTCTGCACCTCGACCGCCACGGTCGACGTGGGCCGGCGACGGCGCCGCGCCACGCGGCGCGTGGTGGGTCCGCTGGGCGCGGTCAAGTCGGTGAGGTCGGCCGACGCAACCGAACGCGACGCCGGACCACTTCCCGCCGGATCCTCTGGCAATGTGCCGAAGTGCTCCTTGACGTACGCCGCCGATCCCAGCAGCCCCTCCTCCTCGCCGGTCCACAGGGCCACGCGGATCGTCCGGCGCGGGTGCAGGTCGAGCGCCCGGATGATGCGGATCGCCTCCATGGCGCACGCGGCCCCGGCCCCGTTGTCGGTCGCGCCGGTGCCCGACTGCCACGAGTCCAGGTGGCCGCCGACCATCACGACCTGGTCCTTCAGATCGGAGCCCGGGATCTCGGCCACCGTGTTGGCGGTCACGACCTGCTCGGCCGGGATGAACCGCACGCGCAGGTCGGCCGCCACCTTGATCGTCTCGCCGTGCTTGACCAGGCTGACCAGCCGGTTGAAGTCCTCGTCGGCCAGCGTCACCTGCGGCGGGAACGCCGGGGCGTTCGGCGACCACGCGCGCGGCCGGGTGCTCGGGCCGGTCGTGGTTGTCGTGGCTGCCGCGCGCGTGGCGGCGTCCGACATCGGCAGCGTCGCCTGGGCGACGAAGATCGTCCCGCCGTCCCCGCGCACGCTGGCGTCGAGGATCAGCGCCGCCCCCTCGGCCTGGGCGAAGGCGACGGCGTTGGCGATGAAGTTCGCCGCCGCCGTCGGCGGCTGCGACCCGGCGGGCCGGATGCCCGGCGCGGTGGCGCTGGCCACGGCCGGCTTGCTGGCCGCGCCCAGCAGCTCGCTGGCCGACGTCTGCCCGGCCGGGCGCGTGGCGGCCAGCTTGGTCAGGTCGGCCTCATCGGTCCGCTTGGCCACCGCCTCGAAGTGCGCCGGCGTCGGGTGGACCGTGCCGACCAGCACCACCTTCCCCCTCAGCTGCCCCTTGAACTTCTGCAGCCCCGCCCGCGTCTTGGCGTCCAGGTAGACCACCTCGGCGTTGATCGGCGCGGCCAGCCCCGGCGACCACGCCTTGGGCTCGCCGTGCAGGATGAACGGGTAGGGGGCCGTCACCTGCAGCGCGTACCCCTGCAACTGCCACCCCGTGCCGAACGGCCCCCACCGCTCCAGGTGGCTGTTCGACAATCCCCACTTGGCGAGCTGGTCGCGCGTCCACTCGCTGGCGCGCGCCTGCCCCGGCGACCCGGTCAGCCGGGCGCCGATCACGTTGCACAGGTAGTCCAGCGTCTCCATCACCTGCGACCGGTTCAGCCCCTCGTCGCGAATGCGACCGATCACCGGATCGCCCGCGACCGACGTCGCCGGGCCGGTCGTGGGCCGCGGCCCGACCGGTGGCCCATCCGCGCCGACGACCGCACCGACGGCGGCAACGGCAAGGGCGACGCCAACGATCCGGCGAGGCGACAGCAGGCGACGGGACATCAACGGCTCCAGTTGGTGACGCGCGAGGGTTGGCGAAGGAGCATACCCGCCGACCCCGCCCCTCGCGATGCGCCGCCCGCCGCGGGTCCCTGACAGAGCCGGGCCGACATGGCCCGGCTCTGTCCATTCCAAGCGAGCTAAAACACCCTGCCACACCCTCCGCCGCGGAACGCGCGCCGCCGGCCGTTGGCGATGCCGCCCCACCCGCTATACTCCCGCCCCATGTCACTCGAAGTCGGGATCGTCGGCCTCCCCAACGTCGGCAAGAGCACGCTGTTCAACGCCCTGACCGCCGCGGGGGCGCTGGCGGCCAACTACCCGTTCGCCACGATCGAGCCCAACGTCGGCATCGTGGCCGTGCCCGACGGCCGGCTGAAGACGATCAGCACCTTCATCCCCACGCAGAAGATCATCCCGGCGTCGGTCCGCATCGTCGACATCGCCGGCATCGTCCGCGGCGCCAGCACCGGCGAGGGGCTGGGCAACAAGTTCCTCAGCCACATCCGCGAGGTCGACGCCATCCTGCACGTGGTGCGGTGCTTCATCGACAACGACATCACCCACGTCGAGGGGACCGTCGACCCGATCCGCGACATCGACACGATCGACACCGAGCTGGCCCTGGCCGACCTGGAGACCGTGTCGTCCGCCCTGGACCGTGCCGAGCGGCAGGCCCGCACCGGCGACAAGGACGCCACCGCCCGCGTCGCGCTGCTCAAGCCGGTTCGGGATCACCTCAACCAGGGCAAGCCGGTGCGGGCGATGGAGCACGATGCCGACGACAAGAGGGCGCTCCGCTCGTTCGGCCTGATCACCGCCAAGAAGGTGCTGTACGTGGCCAACGTGGCCGAGGACGACGTCCACGGCAAGGGCCCGCTGGTGCAGAAGGTGCGCGACCGTGCCAAGGTGGAGGGCGGCACCGTCGTCCCCGTCTGCGGCAAGCTCGAGTCGGAGCTGAGCGAGCTGCCCGAGGCCGACCGGTCCGAGATGCTGGCCGGCATGGACCTGTCCGAGCCCGCCCTGGCCACGCTCACCCGCGAGGCCTACGCGCTCCTGGGCCGCCAGAGCTACTTCACCGCCGGCCCGCAGGAGGTCCGCGCCTGGGAGATCCCCGCCGGCGCGACCGCCCCGCAGGCGGCCGGCGTGATCCACACCGACTTCGAGAAGAAGTTCATCCGCGCCGAGGTCTACAGCGTCGACGACCTGGTCCAGCACAAGACCGAGCAGGCCATCAAGGCCGCCGGCAAGATGCGCGTCGAGGGCAAGGCCTACGTCATGCGCGACAGCGACGTCTGCCACTTCCTCACCGGGGCGTGAAGAACTTCAATCGGAGCCCGGCGGCTCCGCCGCGGGTCCGTTCGCGAGCGGCAGAGGAACTCGCAGAGGAACCCGCAGCGGGGGCCGCCGGTATCTGATGGGTGCAAGCGCGTCAGAACCGCCGCTCCGGCGTAACCCCGTCGCCCGACCCGAAGTAGTTGACCCGGTCGGTCCCGGCCTCGCCGCTGCCGGCGCTGTGGTACGACACGTCGAAGTGGCCCTTGAACCCCGCGCCCGTCTTGTCCACGTCGACCGCGCGGCTAACCCGGTCGAGCTGCCGGTCGGGGTAGGCATCCTCGTACCGGCCGGCAAACTCGCCGAGGGTCGGGAACTCGCCGGTGCAGCCGACCATGAGCAGGGCGATGCCGATCGCGATCTTGTTCCGGTGGGATGGTCCGTTTCGCATGCGGCCCAGTCTACCATGCCCAGCAGCACCGCAGGCCGCCCCGTGGTATGATGTTCGCCCGCCGCTCCCGTAGCTCAGCTGGATAGAGCAGTGGATTTCTAATCCACCGGTCGCAGGTTCGAGTCCTGCCGGGGGCATATCACCACGTCCCGGCCGGCCCGCTTCAGCGGGCAGGCGGTCAGTTTGGCCCTCACGTCCGCGAATCGCCCCGCTTTCCGCAATGCCGCGCCCCGGCCCCGCCCCTATCGGACGCGCAAGGAAGGTCCGAACCCCACCCCACAAGGTGCCCACCCGCCGCGTCGATACCACCCTCGCCACCGCCCCATCCGGCACGCGCCGGACGATCGGTAGGGGCCGGCCGAGCAGCCGGCGGGTCGGACGGGGTGTGAGGTCTCCACAGGAATATACATGTCGAAGCACAGCGGGCGGTCGATCACGGGGCAGATGACAGACACCAACAACACCACGGGCCGCAACGCCGTCGCCCGCCGCCGGCTCCGGCTGGCGAGCGACGCGGCCATCTGGGAGCGCCTCGAGCACCGCACCCTGATGTCCGCGTCTACGTGGACCGGCGCCGGCACCGACCCCAACTTCTCCACCGCCGCCAACTGGGCCGCAACGGCGGCCCCGGCCCCCGGTGACGACGTCTCGTTCGGCGGCGGCGTCGCCAGCTACGCCGTCACGGTCGACGCGCCGACCACCGTGGGGGCCGTCTCGTTCACCGCCAACGGCTTCGGCCTCAGCGGGGCCGACGCCCTCACCGTGACCGGCGGCATCGCCGCCACCGGTGGCAACGACACCGTCTGGGCCCCGGTGACGCTGGGCGCCCCGCAGACCGTCTCGGCCGACGCTGGTGACACGCTGACCCTCGCCGGCGACGTCGACGACGGCGGCAACGGCTACGGGCTCACCAAGACCGGCGGCGGATACCTGTCCCTGGCCGGCACCGAAACCTTCGCCGGCCCGGTCAACGTTGCCGCCGGCACGCTGCGCGTCGACGGCCTCCTCCTCTCCGACGTCAACCTCGCCCCCGGCTCCACCCTGTCGGGCACCGGCCTGGTCGGCCCCATCATCAGCACCGGCGGCGTGATCGTGCCCGGCGACAGCGGCACCGGTGACGGCACGAT
Organism: Tepidisphaeraceae bacterium; assembly: GCA_965198865.1. Lineage (GTDB taxonomy): Bacteria > Planctomycetota > Phycisphaerae > Tepidisphaerales > Tepidisphaeraceae > CBDAQA01. The sequence continues at coordinate 199,513 of CBDAQA010000002.1, forward strand.
CACCTCCACCGGGGGAATGACGCTTGACGCTTCCTCCGGCCTGGTCCTTTCCCTCGACGGCAACACCCCCGGCAACGGCGTCGGCAACTACGGCCAGGTCAGCACCGGCGGAGACGTCGCCCTCAACGGCGCCACGCTGTCCCTGTCCCTCGGCAGCGACTACGCGCCCGCCGCCGGCGACACGCTGACCCTGATCAACAACGGTGGCAGCAACCCCGTCACCGGCACGTTCGCCGGCCTGCCCGAGGGGTCGCTCCTCACCGTGGGTGGCAGCACGTTCCGCATCAGCTACGCCGGCGGCGACGGCAACGACGTCACGCTCGGCTACGTCCGCTCCGCCGCCGTCTCCCTGACCAGCGACGCCGCCCCCGGCCACCACGGGCAGACCGTCACCTTCACCGCCGCCGTCACCCCGACCGACGGGTCCCCCGGCACCCCCACCGGCACGGTCACCTTCTACGACAACGGCGCGTCGCTCGGCGCGGCCCAGGCGGTCGACGGCAGCGGCAACGCCACGCTGGCCGTGTCGAACCTGTCGGGCGGCACCCACGCGATCACGGCCGTCTACAGCGGGGACACCGACTTCCAGACCGCCACCTCGGCCACGCTCTCGCAGGTGATCTCGCCCGCCGCCACCGCCACCACGCTCGCCAGCTCCACCAGCGGCGCGAGCGTGTTCGGCCAGGCGGTCACGTTCACCGCCAACGTCGCCGTCACCGGTGCCGGCACCGGCACGCCGAGCGGCACCGTGACGTTCATGGATGGCGCAACCCCCTTGGGCACGGTCGCCCTCAACGGCTCCGCCGGGGCCACCTACGCCACGGCGGCCCTGTCCACCGCCAGCCACTCGATCACCGCCGTCTACAACGGCGCCAGCGACTTCGCGACCAGCACCTCGTCGGTCACCACGCAGGCCGTCACCAAGGCCACCTCGGCCGTCGCGCTGACCTCCAACATGGCCACGTCCGTGTTCGGCCAGGCGATCACCTACACCGCCACGGCCACCGCCGTCGTCCCCGGCGCGGGCACGCCCACCGGCACCATCACCTTCAAGGACGGCGGCACGACGCTCGGAACCGCAACGCTGAACAACGCCGGCATCGCCACCTACACCGGCACGACGCTGGCCACCGGCTCGCACACGGTCACCGCCGTCTACGGCGGGAACACCAACTTCCTCACCGTCACCAGCGGCGGTAGCACCCAGACCGTGAGCCAGGCCGCCACCAGGGCCGTCGTCACGTCGTCGCTCGGCACCAGCGTGTTCGGCCAGTCGGTCACGCTCAACGTGATCCTCGCCTCCGTCGCCCCCGGCTCGGGCCTGCCGACCGGCACCGTCACGTTCTACGACGGCGGTGCCTCCCTCGGCGCCGCCACCATCAGTAGCGGCCGCGCCACGCTGCCCACCGCCGCCCTGGCCGTCGGCTCGCACTCGATCACGGTCGCCTACGCCGGCGACGCCAACCACGCCGCCGTCACCAGCGCCGTCTTCACGCAGCACGTCAACAAGGCCGCCCTCTCTGTCGCCGTCTCGTCGTCGGCCGGGTCGGCCGTGTGGGGCGAGTCGGTCGACTACACCGTGACCGCCAACGCCGCCGCTCCCGGCGCCGGCACGCCCGACGGCGGCACCGTCACCCTGACCGACGAGAACGGCACCATGATCGGCACCGGCACGCTTGCCAGCGGCACGGTGACCATCACCGGCACCCCGCTGGCGATCGGCACGCACACCGTCACCGCCACATACGCCGGCGATGGCAGCTTCAGCGGTGGCAGCGGCACGACTGCCGAGGCGGTCGCCAAGGCCGGCACCACCGTGGCGATGTCCTCGTCCGGCAGCCCCAACGTGGCCGGCCAGCCGCTCACGTTCACCGCCGCCGTGTCGGTCGACGCCCCCGGCGCGGGCACCGTCACCGGCACCGTCAAGTTCTACGACGGCGACCTGAATCACCTCATCGGCACCGCCACGGTTTCGGCCGGGTCGGCCAGCTACTCGACTGCCAGCTTCCCCACCGGCAGCCACTCGGTCTTCGCCATCTACGGCGGCGACGCCCACCTGCTCGCCACCGCCTCGCCGCCACTCACCCAGGCCGCCAACCAGGACGCCACGACCACCGTCGTCGTCAGCGGCAACGCCTCCTCCGTCTACGGCCAGGCGCTGGCCCTCACCGCCACCGTCAGCCCGGCCGCCCCCGGTGGCGGCACGCCGACCGGCACCGTCACGTTCTACAACGGCGGCATGCAGATCGGCTCGCCCGTGGCGCTCGTCAACGGCACCGCGACCATCCACCCGCCCCACCTGCCCGTCGGCTCCGACTCGATCACCGCCGTCTACGGCGGCGACACCGACTACACCACCAGCACCAGCGCCCCCATCACGCAAACCGTCGCGCAGGGCACGACCGCCGCCGTCATCACAGCCACCGCCAGCCCGTCGGTCTTCGGCCAGTCGGTGACGTTCACCGCGACCGTCTCCGTCGCCACCGGTGCCGGCACGCCCAGCGGCACCGTCGCCTTCTCGATCGACGGCACGCCGGCGACCACCGTCACCATTGCCTCCGATGGCACGGCCACGCTGACGGTCAGCAACCTGTCCGCCGCCAGCCACGCGATCGACGCCGTCTACTCCGGCGATGTTCACTTCGTCGGCAGCACGGCGACCACCTTCGCGCAGACCGTGAACGCTGCCGCCACCACCACGACCGTCACCTCGTCAGCCGCCTCGGCTCCGTCCGGCGTGCCGGTCACGCTCACCGCCACGGTGGCCCCGGTCGCCCCCGGCACCGGCGTCCCGGTGGGCGCGACGGTCACCTTCATTTCGAACGGCAGCTCGGTCGGCACCGGCACGGTCCAGAGCGACGGCACCGCCACGCTGACCGGCGTCACGCCGGCCGTCGGCTCACACGCCATCACCGCCACCGTCGCCGCCGACGCCAACCACGCCACCAGCACCTCGGCCCCCTACACCCAGGCCGTCACGCAGGGCACCACCACGCTGACGATGGGCGCGACCGCCGGCACCGTGTACGGCCAGTCGGCAGCGCTCACGGCCACCGTCGCCGTCGCCGCCGGAGCCGGCACGCCGACCGGCACCGTCACGTTCTACGACGGCGTCACGTCGATCGGCACCGCCACACTCAGCGGCGCGACCGCCACGCTGTCGACCGGCGCCCTGTCCACCGGCGACCACACGATCACCGCGGTTTACGCAGGCGACGCCAACTTCGCCGGCGCGACCACGGCCTCGGGCGTTACGCAGCACGTGGCCCGGGCCACGACGGATGTGTCGTTCACCTCGTCCGACGCGGCCAACGCCGTCTGGGGCGAGGCCGTGTCGTACACGGTGACGGTCACCGCCGCCGCCCCCGGCGCCGGCACGCCCGACGGCGGCACGGTCACGATGTACGACTACTACGGCGACGTGCTCGGCACCGGCACGCTGGTCAACGGCACGGTCACCATCGCCGGCGGTCAGCTGCCGATCGCGACGTCGACCATGCACGCCGAGTACGCCGGCGACGCGAACTTCACCGCCGGCGCGAGCGCGACCGCCTCGCAGGTGGTGACGGCGGATACCACGACGACCAGCGTCACCAGCTCGCAGGGCACGACCGCGTTCGGCCAGTCGGTGACGTTCACCGCCAACGTGACGGCCGACGCGCCCGGCACCGGCACGCCCACCGGGCTCGTCACGTTCTACGCCGACGGCTTCGTGATCGGCACGGCCCAGCCGTTGGCCGGCGACGGCTCGGCATCGGTCACGGTGAACGCGCTCGCCGTCGGCAGCCCCACGATTACCGCGCAGTTCTCCAGCGCCGACAACTTCTTCGACAGCAGCACCAGCGGCAACCTGACCCAGGCGGTGACGCCCGCCGCGACGACGGTGTCGCTGGCCAGCAGCAACGCGTCCGCCGTCTTCGGCCAGCCGGTGACGGTCACGGCCACGGTCGCCCCGGCCGCCGGGTCGGCCGTGCCGACCGGCACGATCACGTTTCTCGACACTGGCGTCGCGATCGGATCCCCGGTCGCGGTCGACGGGTTCGGCCACGCCGCGATCACGATGCCGTTCGCACTGGGCAGTCACCCGCTGACGGCCGACTTCGACAACACCGACGGCAACTTCGTCACGTCGACCACGGCCGCGCCGCTGGCGCAGTCGGTGGCGCAGGACACCGTCACGGTCGGCGTTGCCGCGTCCACCACGACGCCGGTCCACGGCCAGCCGCTGACGATCACGGCCACGGTCGCCGCCGCCGCGCCGGGCACCGGCACGCCCACTGGCACGGTCACGTTCCTCGTCGACACCGTCCCCGTCGGCACCGGCACCCTCTCGGGCGGCGTGGCCACGTTCACCACGTCGTCGCTGGCGACGGTCCCCCACGACCTGACCGTCACCTACGCTGGCGACAGCGAGTTCCTCGCCGGCGCGTCGGCCGACCATGCGGTCGACGTCACCGTCGGTCAGGCGGCCACCACGCTGACGATGGGCGCAACCACCGGCACCAGCTACGGCGCGACCGCCACGTTCACCGCCACCGTGGCCGCCGTCGCCCCCGGCGTCGGCGTGCCGACCGGCACCGTCACGTTCTACGCCGACGGCAACACGGCCAGCCCGCTCGGCACCGCCACGGTGGACGGCTCGGGCATGGCCACGCTGGCCACGTCCGTCCTGATGATCGGCAACCACGCGATCACCGCCACGTACGCCGGCGACGGCGACTTCCTCACCAGCACGGTCGGCTCGGCCGCCACGCAGACGGTCGTGGCGTCGAGCACGACGACGACGCTGTCGCAGCTGTCGTCCAACAGCCAGTACAACACCCCCGCCCACCTCGCCGCCACCGTGGCCCCCGTCGCCCCCGGCGGCGGGACGCCGACCGGCATCGTCGACTTCTTCGACGGCCAGACGCTGCTCGGCACCGGCACGCTGGTCGGCGGGCAGGCGACTCTTGCCGCGTGGGGCCTCAGCGTCGGGGCCCACTCGGTCCGGGCGGTCTACACCGGCGACCAGGCCAACAACTACCTGACCAGCGCATCGACCATCGCCACGCACACCGTCGCGCTCGGCTCGACCACGGCGGGGCTGACGTCCAGCGTCAACCCCTCGGCCGTCGGCCAGCAGGTCACGTTCACCGCCGCCGTCGCGTCGAGCTTCGGCGTGTACGGCGCCGGCGTCGCGCCGATCGGCGGCACGTTCACGTTCTACGACAACGGCGTGTCGATCGGCACCGCCGCCGTCGACTCCACCGGCCACGCCACGTTCGCCACGGCGGCCCTGGCCGTCGCCGGACACCCGATCACCGCCACCTACGGCGGCGATGCCCACTACGCCACCAGCACCGCGTCCGCCGTCACGCAGACGGTGCAGCAGGGGACCGTCACCGTGGCCGTCTCCAGCTCGGCGGCGACGACGGCCGTGTTCGGCCAGTCGGTCACGCTCACGGCGGCCGTAAACGCGGTCCTGCCGGCCACCGGCAACCCGACCGGAACCGTCACCTTCTTCTCCGACGGGGTCCAGGTCGGGGCTCCGGCGACGATCGCCGCCGGGCAGGCCCAGGTCAGCACGGCCGGGCTGACGGTCGGGTCGCACGCGATCACGGTCACCTACAACGGCGATGGCAACTTCGTCGCCGGCACCAGCGTGAGCTTCGCGCAGGCGGTGAACCCCGACGGTTCGGCCGTGGCGGTGATCAGCAGCCAGAACCCGGCCGTGGCCGGGCAGACGGTGCGGTTCACGGCCACCGTCTCCGCCGCCGCCCCGGGGGCAGGCGTGCCGAGCGGCACCGTCACCTTCTACGCCGACGGCAACGCCATCGGCTCGGCCGTCACGTTGTCGGGCGGCACGGCGTTCATCGACACGGCCGCGCTCAGCACGTCGACGCACACGGTGACGGCCGTCTACTCCGGCGATGCCAGCTTCACCACGTCCACGAGCGGCACGCTCACGCAGTCGCAGAACCAGGACCCCACGGCCGTCGCGCTGACCACCAGCGCGAGCAGCGGCGCGTACGGCCAAGGGCTGACGTTGACCGCCACCGTCACGGCGGCCGCGCCGGGCTCGGGCACGCCGACGGGCGCGGTGTCGTTCTACGACGTCGCGACCGGCACGCCGGTGTTCGTCGGGCAGGGCACGATGACCGGCGGGGTCGCGACGCTCGTGAACTCGACGCTGCACGTCGGCACCTACTCGATCACGGCGACCTACGGCGGCGACGCCAACTTCGCCACCGCCACGTCCTCGGCCAGCCCGCTGACCGTGACGGCCGCCGGCACGACGACCACGCTGTCGGGCGACGCATCCGGCGTGTACGGACAGGCGATGTCGCTGATCGCGACCGTCGCGCCGGTCGCCCCCGGCGGTGGCACGCTGGTCGGGACGGTCGCCTTCTACGACGCCGGCGGGACGGTGCTGCTCGGCTCGGCCACGCTGACCGGCGGCGTCGCGACGCTCGCCCAGCCGCTGGCCGTTGGGTCGCACGGTGTGACGGCCGTCTTCACCCCCGGCTCGTCGGACTACACCTCGAGCGCGGCCGCGTCCCGCACCGTGGCCGTGTCACGGTCGGCCACGACCACGACGCTCTCCGCGCCGACGGCGACCGTGTTCGGCCAAGCCGCGACGATCACCGCCACCGTGGCCGCCACCGCGCCCGGGGCCGGGACGGCCACCGGCAGCGTCGCGTTCTACGCCGGGGCCACGCTGCTGCAGACCGTCAACCTCGACGGCAACGGCCAGGCCACGCTGACCACCGCCGGCCTGACGGTCGGCAGCCACGCGATCACGGCGCAGTACAGCGGCGATGGCAACTTCCTCACCGGTGGCCCGTCGGTCGCGGTCACGCAGATCGTGGCCAAGGGGACGCTGAGCGGCGTGGTGACGGCATCGTCGGCCGCGACGACGGTCGGCGACCCGGTCACGTTCACCGCGACGTTCGCCGCCGTCGCCCCGGCGGTCGGCGTGCCGACCGGCACCGTCACGTTCTACGACGGGCCGACGTCGATCGGCACCGGCACGCTCGACAGCAACGGGCTGGCGACGCTCGCCCTCAACTCGTTGACGGTCGGCTCGCACGCGATCACCGCGCAGTTCGCCGGCGACGGCGACTTCAACGGCGCGACCTCGGCCTCGCTGTCGCACGCGGTCACGCCGGCGGCGGTCACGACGACGCTCACGCCGTCGGCCGGGCCCAGCGCGTGGGGCCAGTCGGTCACGCTGACCGCGACGGTCACCGCTCCGGACGCGACGGGCATTGCGACCGGCACCGTGACGTTCAACGCCGGCTCGGTCGTGCTGGGCCAGGGCACGCTGGACAGCAATGGGGTGGCGACGATCGCAACGAGCGTCCTGGCGGTCGGCACCGACGCGATCACGGCGACGTACAGCGGCGACACGAACCACGTCGGCGGGACCTCGGCCCCGGTCGGCCAGACCGTGGCGCAGGCGGCGACGACGGTTGCCCTGAACGCCACGACGCCCACGCTCGCTGGCAACACGACGCTGACGGCCACGATCGCCGCGGTCGCGCCCGGGGCCGGGTCGCCCACGGGCACCGTGAACTTCTACGACGGCAGCGCGCTGATCGGCTCGGTCCCCTTCACCGGCGGCCTGGCCAGCTTGGCCGGAACCGGGCTGGCCGGCGGCGACCACGCGTTCTCCGCGATCTACGGCGGCGACGCGAACTTCCTGTCGGCCACGTCGCCCGCCATCACGGCCCACGTGCCGCTGCCGGGCACGCTGGCGTTCTCGACCGCGTCCGAGACGATCTCCGAGGCGGCATCGACGGCGCAGATCACGGTGGCCCGCACCGGTGGCAGCGAGGGGGCCGTCTCCGTCGACTTCGCCATTGCCGGCGGGTCGGCGGCGTACGGGTCGAACTACCAGTTGGCCGGCGGCACGCTGCAGTTCGCCGACGGGCAGTCGTCGGTCACGATCTCGGTGCCGGTGCTGGACGACGGGCGGTACGACCAGGACAAGACGCTGGTGCTGAACCTGTCCAACCCGACGGGTGGGGCGGCGGTGGGGGCGACGGCCACGAACACGCTGACGATCACCAACGTCGATGCCGCCCCGACCGTGTCGATCGGGAACGCCACCGTGACGGCATCGCCGACCGGGAACGCGCTGGCCGTGTTCCCGCTGAACCTATCCGCCCCGTCGAACTTGCCGTTGACGGTTCACTACAGGACGGTGGACGGCACGGCGACGGCGGGCGCCGACTACGCGCCGGTCGACGGCGTGGCGTACGTGCCGGCGGGGGCGACGTCGATCGCGATCGGCATCAGCGCGCTGCCCACCACGGCTTACAACCCGACGCGGACGTTCAGCCTCGTGCCCTACGGCCCGCAGAACGCCACGGTCGGCGCCTCGGGCACGGGCACGATCCTGAACACGAACTACCCGCTGCCCACGGTGGCGAACGTGTCGGCCACGGTGGCCCCGGGCGCGGCGGCGACGTTCTCGCCGCTGGGCACGGCGCGCGCGTTCGACGGCAACGCGCTGACGCTGTCGGCGCTGACCCAGCCGGCGAACGGGTCGATCGTGCTGACCAACAACGTGCTGACCTACACGCCGGCCCCGGGCAGCTTCGCGGGCGACACGTTCACGTACATGGTGACCGACGACAAGGGCGGCACGGCCGTGGGCACGGCGACCGTGAACGTGCAGGGCACGGGCCTGGTCGCCAGCCCGACCGTGGCGGGCGCGTCGGACCTGGTGGTGGTCGGCACGGCGGGCAACGACACGATCACGTTCAAGCCGGTGGCGAACGTGAGGAACGGCGTGCGGGTGACGGTGAACGGGGTCACGTCGGCCACGTTCGCGGTGACCGGCCGGCTGGTCGCCCTCGGCGGCGACGGGGCCGACTCGATCGTGGCCAGCGGGACGAGCCAGAACGCGTGGTTCTACGGTGGGACGGGCAACGACACGCTGACCGGCGGGGCGGCGAACGACGTGCTGGTGGGCGGCGACGGCAACGACGTGCTGACCGGCGGGGCGGGGCGGAACATCCTGCTGGGCGGGAACGGGGCCGACTCGCTGAAGGGGTCGGGCTCGGCCGACATCCTGGTCGCCGACGCGACCAGCTACGACGCGCCGACCGTGGCCGGGCAGGTGTCGCTGGCGACGCTGCAGACGAACTGGGTGGTCCGCAAGGTGCGCCCGGTGACGGTGTCGTCCGGCCTGAACACCCGCGGCGGGCCGGCGCTGTCGACGGCGACCATCACGCCCGACGCGTCGGCCGACGTGCTGGTCGGCAAGAAGTCGGACTGGTACTTCGGCGACTTCACCTTCGCCGGCGGCACCACGACCTTCGCCGACGGCCGGCACGCCAAGGCGGGGCAACTGCTGACGCCGACCAACGGGGAGTTGGTGACGAACCTGTGATCGCGGGACGGCGGGCTGGCCGCGAACGTGAGGTGGACCCGCCGGATGCCACGCGTGGCATCCGGCGGGTCCGTTCGTTCGCACTGGCCTCTGTCATACCGAGAAAGGGGCCACCGACGGTCTGGAACGCGGGCGTGCCGACGACCTGTTCGCCCTGATGTCGGCGCTCGGCTGGCACGTCGGCCGACCCGCATTCGCGCCAGAGCGGATCATCTGTTTCACATCATCGCCAGCGCCATCCTGACCGATCGGTCGAGCGGCGATGCCGAGAAGCGAACCTGCTGATCCGATCGGCGATCGGATGCTCAAGGGCACCGTGCACTACGGGATCGTGCGCACGCAGAAGGCTCCCCGTTTTCGTCACCCAATGCAGTGGTTTGACCGGGCGAGCGCATGTGGACCTCCCCGAGGAGCCGCCCGGAGATACTCCGCAGTGAGCGGGTCGGTCTCGTCGCCGGAGGATCGCTCGCCACATGCGATCACGCCGGCCGCGGCGTAGGCGTGGGTGGCGGCGATCGTGCCGGTGCCGCCCGATTCGGTCACGGTGGCGCTCGAGAAGTCGCCGTCGCCCCAGTCGACGGGCCGGTGCGTCTCGGTCGTGCCGGGGTCGGCGAACGTGTCCGACGGCGTCGCCGTGCGGTCGGACAGCGCCGTGGGACGAAACGGGACGAAATGGGACGGTTTCAAACCCGTCCCACCGCGTGGAAACCGTACGTAAATATCCCCCATGAATGCCATTACGCCACTGCCACGCGATGGGACAGCTTCTTCCTCGTCCCACCGGGCTCATCCACACGAGTGCTTGTATTTGGGCCGACGCTGTCTCAGCCGACTACCGGTTAATCGTGGCTGTCCCGCTTTCGTCTTCGTACCTGTCCCGCTTTCGTCTTCGCCCTTAGCTCAAATCGCACATCGTTAATTGAGAGCCTTGTAGCTCTTCAAAAGGGCTTTCATTTTTTCACGAGCGTTCTTGCTTGCTTGAACAGCCTCAGGTGAACGCCCCAACGGGCCACGGCCGTGCTCTGTCGGATCTGATACTGCAAACCCGGCACCTTCGCTTACTAGCGGAAAACGAATGCTCGTAAAAAGCAAAGCCTCCTCCATTGATGCAGCGGACGTGTTGACAGGGAATACTTTGAACACAAAATCAACAGAATAGGTGTGATCGTTCGTGCCTTCAACTCTCCACTGATTCCAATCCAAGTCACCGCCAGTGACAAGCCTTAGTCCGTTAACTCTGCAATATTTGACGAATGCATCGAGGCGAGCTTGGGCGGCAGGACCGTTATCGATCCGTATTGCCATTGGATGGGTTGCAGCTGAGGCCGGTGCAGTAATAAAACTTGGAACGGTGGTCGCGGATTCCGGCTTAATTGTTGATAGGTCATTTTCCCTATCGTCGCATCCGTGAGATGTAGCGATCGCCAAAGTGAAAAGACTTAACTTGAGTAAATTGCCAGACATAGGTGGTTCCCGAAAAACTAGTTTATTTCGCTTGCTTCTGACCCCTTCGAGGGTAGTTTGGGGAGCCAAAAGCGGGATAGGTACGCTTTTCATATGGGCCACTTTCGTTTCCGCGGCCGGCCCGTTGACCGCTCGGTTGACTTCAGGCCCAGCCGCGCGACGATCGAGCGCCGCCAGTCGGCGGTGCCGAACGGCCGGCCCTTGTCCACCGACGCCCGCAGCTCGGCGAGCTCGCCGTCGGTCTGGGGCGCGTTGACGAACGCCGTCCAGTCGCCAGCCCACGTCACTGGCCAGGCAGCCATCGGCAGCTCGACCCGGCTCGCGAGGCCGGCCGTCCGCCGGCCGGCCAGCAGGTCCACCTCTGGCACCGCGGCCAAGCGCGAACGCCAGGCAACGCTCGAACGCCGCGTAATCTTCGTCGTCGTCGAACAGCCGACGCCGGCCAACGCCCCGGTTGAGGACGCGGAAGACCATCCTGGCCGGAGCCCTGGCGAGCGGTACACGGCATCGCAACGCTATACCAGAGCCGTCGCCAGCGAGGAAGCGCACCTGTTCCCGCTTTCGCCTCCCGGTTGATCGTACCTGTCCCGCTTTCGCCTCCTGTCCCGCTTTCGCCTCCTGTCCCGCTTTCGCCTCCTGTCCCGCTTTCGCCTCCGCTTTCGCCTCTCGTACCTGTCCCGCTTTCGTCTCTTATCGTGGACGCGGGATCGATGCATCGACCGGGTCACGTCGGAGCTACGTCGAGTAGGGCCGGTACGGCAATGGGCGAGAACTTTCTGATGGAGACTGCAAACACATGAAATCTAACCCGCTGATGTCGCTATTGGCCACCACCTGGAGTAGATACCACGCAGGGAATTGCCCTACGCCGACTCGGCCACCGCGTTGCGGTCTGGCGAACCGACGCCCCGCTGTTTTACGATTTTAGAAAGGCAATGCGGATGTCAGAGGCATCAGACGTGAGGCGCTTTGGCCAGGTCCAACGGGCGGCCTCGGCCATCGAAGGGTTGGAACGGCGGCTGCTGTTCGCCGCCGCCGTCCGCACCGTGTCGCTGGTCGCCGACCCGCTGCTCAGCACTGGCACTCAGACGGGGGTGGCTGTGGATGCCGCCGGTGACGTGTACGCCACCCGTTACACGGTGCCCTCGGAGGGTGAAGAGGTGGTGCGGATCCCGGCCGGGAGCAGCACGCCGACGACACTGGCGTCGTTCGACCCGTTGGGCACGACCGCCGGTGCGGCGCAGGTCCCGACAGGCCGACTCGTGTTGGACGCGGCCGGCAACCTGTACGGTCTGACCAACCGTTACCCGATCAGCACGACCCAGGCCAACGCCACCCTGGGCATCCTGTGGGAACTGCCGGCCGGGTCAGGCACCGTCAAGGCCCTGGCCACCTTCACGGCCGCCACCGGCGTCCCCACGTCACTGACCACGGATACGGCCGGCGACCTGTTCGGGACGGCCAACTCAACGGACGGCGAAAACGGGGCCGTGTTCGTCTACCCGGCCGGCGGGGCCGGCGGGCTGACCACGGTGCCGATCGGCGGGCCCGGCGACGAGGGATATCACCTGGTCGCCGACGCCGCCGGCAACGTGTTCGGCGAGCGGGCGACCTCCCACAGCTACGCCACGTTCGACGTGTACGAGATCCCCCACGGGGCGACGGCCGCGACGGCCGCGACGACGCTGGCCACGGCGTCAAGCACAAGCGCTATCGACGTCGAGGGCATCGCCATTGACGCGACGGACGACGTCTACCTCACCACCAGCGACGGCCGCCTTCTCCAAGTGCCGGCCGGCACCGGCCAGGTGCGGACGGCGGCCACGTCGCCCGGCGGCGGCTTCGTCGGCGACCCGCTAGTGGACGGCAGCGGTGCCCTATTCGTGGCCCTGGACAGCGGTACGACCGGCAACCACCTGGACGAACTACCGGCCGGCGGCGGCACGTTCACGCCCGTTGTCGATCTGGACGACTCGCCCATCGCCGGCCTGGCGATCGACGCGACCGGCAACCTGTACGGCGACTACACCGACAACGATACCTCGACCGTGTTCGAGGTCACCGGCGGGCCGGCAACGCCCGTCACGGCGGCACCGACGCCGACCCCAACGCCCACTCCCTCACCGACCCCAACCCCGACACCCACGCCATCGCCGACCCCCACGCCGACGGCCACGGGGCTGGTGCCCACCGTCGGCCACAGCACGGTAAGTCCGATGGTCGTGGCCGGGGCGAAGGTGAAGGGGACGGTCGCGGTGTCGGTGGCCAACACGGCCGCGGCGGCCGCCGCGGGAACGGCGACAGTGACCCTGTACGCCACCCCGGTCGGGTCAACGACCGCCACGGACGGCACCCGCCTGGCGAGCGTCTCCCGCAAGCTGAAGGTGGCCGCTGGCGGCACGGCGGCCCTCACTGTCCCCGTCCGGGCGGCGTCGCTGGCGGCCGGGACCTACACGCTGCGGGCGGTGGCGACCGACGCGGCCGGGACGGTCCTCATGTCCGAGGCCGGACCGACGCTCACCGTTGCCGCCCCGACCGTGTTGCTGTCGGCCTCCGTCGCGGCCACGCCGACCTCGGCCGCTGCCGGCAGGTCGCTCACCCTGGTGCTGACGCTCGCCAACGGTGGCAACGTCAGTTCCACCGGCCTCCTGTCGGCCACGCTCGCCCTCACGACCGACGGCTCCACCGCTGCCGTGCCACTGGGGACCGTCCGCCGAGGCGTCACCGTCAAGGCCGGCGGCAAGCCCGTCGTGCTCAAGCTGCGGGTCCGCCTGCCGGCCACGGCCACGCCGGGCAACTACCAGCCGCTCGTCTCAATTGTCCAGGGGACTGCCACCGCAGCTGCCCTCGGCCTCACACCAGTCACGGTCACGGCTGCCGCCAGCCGGAAGTGAACAGGCCTTGGTCAGCCTGGCCCCGCGGCGGACCGGCGTGCCGCCGGGGCCGACCGGGCGACCGGAGGGTGTTGCCCAGCCGCCGCGCCACCCCGGCCACCTACGCGTCATCGCCCAGCGGACGCCCCTTCGCCAGGCTGGTCCGGACGGCCGTCTGCTCCGACTCGGACGGGCAGACATTCAACAACCCGCGCCAGTTTGCCCGCCGCCAGACCGGCCACGCCGCCAAGAGGCCGTCCAGCGGGTCGCCCCGGCCCGGGTCGCCGTGCGCGCTGCCCCATGGCCAGTCCTGGGCCCTCTCGACCAACTTCGCCGACACGGCGTTCCGTTCCACGTAGCGGGACAGGACCAGCACCTGTCCCGCTATTCGGTCCTTCTTCTCGGTCCCCCGCTTTTCGGTCCTCACCTGTCCCGCTTTTCGGTCGGTCGCGCCCCTCACAACCGGCACAGCCGGCACGATTGGATGAGCTGGCGGATCTCTGCTCCGTGATGGTCTTGGCTGCATCTCGTGTGGCGCTGCCGTGCCGCTAACCTGAGCGGCGGTGCGCGCGATCCTCTCCAATCATCCGGCCCTCGGGATCATGGCTGTCCTGTTGCTCGTGGTGCTGAGCATGAACGTTGCCCTGCTGCTCCTGCTGTGGTTCCGTTCGCCGGGCGACCGGCCACGGCCGCCGCGGCCCCACGGCCGACCCGGTGCCGGTCAGGTGACGACGGGAACAAGGATCGATCGGCTGGCCGGGCGGCGGCGTGACGACAGGCAGGGTCCCCCGCGGCTGGCGGCATGAGCGAGGGACGGAAAAGAGGAAACAATCGGGAGAGGAACGCTTCCGGCCGAACGCGGCCAAATCGTACCTGTCCCTGCTTTCCGCCTCCGGCTCCCTACCGGCCTGTCATGCCAGAGGCGTAAACGGCCGCGAATTTCCCCACGCAAAATCCCGAGCCATACGAAATCAGTCCTTTGCAAACGTTTTTGAGTTAGTCGCGGCTGATTAGCACTACAGCGCAGGTTCATGGTCGGCCGGCGAGAAGGACGGCCACGCATTGCACGAATGCACACGAATCATGGAGAACGAAGACGAGCACAGCCGAGCCAACTGATCGGGGAATCGGCGGCTGAGGCGCGCAGGCCGGCCCGTCCTCATTCGTGTTGATTCGTGCCATTCGTGGCCGTTCTTCTTGCAGTCCGAACTAGGGGCGGGTCCCGACGAACCTGCGCTGTAGTGTTAGTCTGGTGAGATACGGGCCGACCAGTTTAGCGACCGTCTCGGGGCACAAGCCGTTTCGCGGAAATGTTTTGGATCTGAAAATAGCCGTGGGACGGGGTCGAGAACCGTCCCGTTCGGCCCAGATCGTCCCATTCTGCTGTGTCGTAACGAACCCGCCGGCGCTTCGGGGGCGTCGGCGGGGTCGGTCGGTTGCCTCGGGTCGGGGATCAGTATCCGAACAGTTGGAACTCGGCGATGTTGCCGTAGGAGCCGGGGGGGCCGACGTAGCGCCAGTAGCGGTAGGGGGCGACGAGGGCGGCGTTGAGGGTGACCGTCGTCAGCTGGCCGACGAGGGGGAGGTCGGCGACCGTGTACATGTTGACGACGCCGGCGGAGAAGTCGGCGGTGTTGGAGGCCTGGAAGACGCCGGTGAGCATGCGGGCGGCCCAGCCGACGCGGGGGGCGTAGGCGAGCAGGGTGACGGTGCGGGCGGAGCCGAGGTCGATGGTGACGACGTCGCCGTCGGCGGTGGGGCCGTCGAAGTAGGTGGTGACGTTGCCGTCGGTGGCGTTGGCGACGGTGTTGCCGGCACCCTTGAACGACCCCGCGGTGCCGCCGGTGGCGCCGGTCAGCCCGGCGGTGACGGGGGTGGCGAAGAACTGGATCTCGCTGACGTTGCCGTAGCTGCCGGCGGGGCTGAGGTAGCGGACGTAGCGGTAGGAGCCGGCGACGGCGACCGACTGCAGGGTCAGGCTGGTGGAGCTGGGGTTGGCGGTCGCGCCGATCGCGTAGAGGGTGACGGCGGAGGCGAAGTCGGGGGTGTTGGAGGCCTGGAAGACGCCGCCGTTCATGCGGCCGGCCCAGCCGGCGCGGCTGGCGTAGGCGAGGCCGGTGATCGCGTAGGCGGCGCCGAGGTCGAGGCCGGCCCAGTTGCCGGTGGCGGTCGGGCCGTCGAAGTAGGTGGACAGGCTGCCGTCGAACGCGTTGCCGACGGCGTTGCCGAGGTTCTGGAACGAGCCGGCGGTGCCGAGGACGGCGCCGGTCAGCGGGGTGCCGCTGGGGGTGACGGGCGGGGTGCCGGGGGTGCCGAGGAACTGCAGCTCGCTGATGTTGCCGTAGCTGCCGAAGGGGCTCAGATATCGGTAGTAGCGGTAGTTGGTCGCGTTGGGGATGGCGACGGTGGTCAGGCTGGTCGCGGGCGGATTGGTGCCGGCGGGGATGGCGTAGAGGTTGACGGCGCTGCTGAAGTCGGCCGAGTTGGAGGCCTGGAAGACGCCGCCGTTCATGCGGTTGGCCCAGCCGCTGCGGCTGGCGTACTCGACGGTGGTCACGACGCCCCCGGCGGTGCCGAGGTCGAGGCCGACCCAGTTGCCGTCGGCGGCCGCGCCGTCGTAGTAGGTGGCCAGGTTGCCGTCGGTGGCGTTGACGATCGTGTTGCCCAGGCCCTTGAACGAGCCGGGCGTGCCGATCGTGGTGCCTGTGAGCTGGGTCGCGGTCGGCGTGGGCGTGGGGGTTGGTGTCGGTGTGGGGGTCGGTGTCGGGGTCGGAGTTGGTGTGGGGGTTGGTGTCGGAGTCGGGGTCGGGGTCGGCGTGGGGGTTGGGGTGGTCGTACTGGCGAGGCCGAAGTTCAGGCCGGTCGTGGTGTTGCCGGCCGTGATGGTGACCCACTGCCCGGTGCCCGTGGTCGCCGTGTAGCCGGTGGCGACGATGCGGGCGGCGAAGGTGCCGACCGGGACGGTGGCGAACGCGTAGGTGCCGTCGGCGGCGGTGGTGGTCTGGAGGTCGCCGGCGTCGGGGGTGCCGCTGTTGTTGAGGTCGAGGTAGATCGGGATGCCGGCGATGCCGGCCTCGCCGGTCTGGCGGACGCCGTCGCCGTTGGCGTCGGCGAAGATGGTGCCGGTCACGCTGCCCGTGGTGGGCGTGGGCGTGGGCGTGGGCGTGGGCGTCGGTGTGGGCGTTGGGGTCGGGGTGGGTGTGGGCGTCGGCGTCGGAGTGGGCGTCGGGGTCGGTGTGGGCGTCGGCGTGGTCGACGTGCCGGTGGGGCCCTGCAGGGTGATGATGCTGTAGGCGGGCATCGTCAGCGTGGCGACGCCGTTGGCGACGGTGATGGGGCCCAGGTTGGTCCAGGTGTCGGTCGCGTCGGTCAGCCAGGCCTGGGTGAAGCCGGCCATGGACAGGTTGGCGAGCGAGACGTTGACCGTCTGGGCGGCGGCGCTCTCGTTGGTCAGCTCGACGGTGAGGGTCTGGTTGGCGGCGTCGACGTAGGCGTCGGTGTTGACGGTGGCGGGGTCCTCGGCGACGGCGACGCCGGCGTCGGTGGCGTAGGCGGTGCCGACGCGGACCGCGCCCTCGTCGAGGAAGTCGGACCAGTGCTTGAGCGCCAGGTAGTTCCACTGGGGGACGTCGGACCGCTCGGGGTCGGCGACGGTGGCGGCGGTGCTGTCCATCAGCACGGTGGACTTGGGCGTCTGCCCGCCGTCGGCGGCCTGCCAGTAGATGAAGGTGCTGATGTCGCCGGTGGTGAACTGGTCGTGCAGCTCCATGCCCAGGGAGATGCCGCCCTTGAGGGGGTCGGCGGCGCCGTTGTTGGCGCCGACCCAGGTGGTGCCGCCGTTGTCGGTCTCGGTGTTCCAGCTCTGGCGGGCGATGGGCCGGTTCTCGGTGAACTGGGCGTAGGGGGCCCACCAGGCGCGGGTGGCGCTGGGGGTGACGCCGTCGCCGGCCCAGCCGTGGATCGCGTAGGCGCCGAGGTAGTCGCCGGCCGTCTTGCCGTAGGCGTCGACGACGGTGTCGGCGTCGATCGCCTGGATGTAGGCCTCCTGGCGGGCGGTGAAGTTGGCCGTGTTGTTGTCGGGTCCGACCGACTCGGGCCCGACCAGCTCGGTGGTGATGCCGTCGGCCTGGAACTCCTCGCCGATCGCCTTGATGGCCTGGGCGTAGCGGCGGTACTGGACGTCGGTGTAGCTGAGCGACTTGTCCTGGTAGAACGAGTTGCTGTCGAACGGCTCGTTGAACAGCGGCTCGTTCTGGATGCTGAGCGCGGTGATGTTGATGCCGTACGTCTGGTGCATGCCGACGATGTAGGCGGCCAGGTAGCGGGCGTACTGGGTGAGGTTGTCCGGGTCCAGCATGTTGGTCTGGACGGCGATGTCGGCCGGGTCGTCGTCCTGGAACTTCAGGTGGTTCAGCGGGTCGATGTAGGTGGAGGTGTTCAGGTCCGTCGAGTTGGTCGAGCCGTTCGCCTTCAGCCAGCCCGGCGGGGACCAGACGGTGGCCATGACCTGCAGCGTCCCACCGTCGGCCTTGTTGATCGCCTCGGCGAGGTTGCCCTGGAACAGGGCGTTGGACGCCTGGAAGTTGAGCTGGGCGACGTTGGCCTGGAGGTCGGTGCCGAGCGGCGTGGCGGGCTGGGTGGGGAGGACGTCGGCCTCCAGGTTGACCCGGAGCATGTTCGCGCCGAGATCGTTCACGTAATCGTTGACGAAGTTGTTGAACTGGGTCGTGCCAACGGTGTAGTACGGGGCGGCCGTCGAGCCGTAGTCGGACGTGCCGAAGCCGTTGATCGTCTGGAACGTCTGTGCCGCGTTGACGGTCACGTTCACGGACATGAGCAGGCGCTGGTCGAGCCGCTCGATGGTCGAGGGGGCAGCGATGGACCGGGCAGGACGGGGGGCTGGCTTAAGTGACATTCCGCCGAACCTACCAACGAAAACCCGGTCCGCAAGTTACGACCAGATCAGTGCGCCGATCTTCTGGGGCCCGCTCAAACGCCGAACAGCTGGAGCTCGGCGATGTCGCCGTACGACCCGGCCGGACCGGCGTATCGCCAGTAGCGGTAGGCGGTTGACAGGGAGACGGCAATGGTCGTCAAGTGGCCGACGGCAGGGCGGGCGGCGACGGTGTAGACCGTGACGACGCCGGTAGAAAAGTTGCCGGAGTTTGACGCCTGGAGGGTCCCGCCCAGCATGCGGTTGGCCCAGCCGGCGCGGGGGGCGAACGACAATTGGGTGACGGTGTGGGCGGATATCTCTTTTCTCCCGCACAGAAATGATGCCTGACCACGTCCGCGGCACGTTCTGATTCGTGGCCATTCGTGTCATTCGTGGCGAACGGGTTCCCGACCGCCGGCGGCTCCCCGAACTTCGCGCGGTCTGGTAGAACTCGCGGGCGATGGATTCACGTCGTCGTTCTCAGCCGTTCGCGCCGATCTGCGGGGCGACCCGCCGCGAGTTCCTGAAGGTGGCCGGCGCCGTGGTGGCCGGCTCGGCCACGGGCCGCCGGTCGGCGTCCGCCGTCCCTCCAACTGCTGCAACCCGCATGACCTACCCCTCCCGTCGGCCCGAGACGTCCGCCCGCCACTTCCACAGCGACGCCGTCGAGGCGGAGATCGCCCGCGTCTGGGGCCTGATCCGCGACCCGGAGCTGGCCTGGCTGTTCGCCAACTGCTTCCCGAACACGCTGGACACGACCGTCACGCCCGGCGTCGACGCGCAGGGCCGGGAGGACACGTTCGTCATCACCGGCGACATCCACGCGATGTGGCTGCGCGACAGCACGAACCAGGTGTGGCAGTTCCTGCCGCTGGCCAGGGGCGACGCGAAGCTGGCCAGCCTGCTGCGCGGCGTGATCCGGAGGCAGGCGACGTGCGTCCGACTGGATCCCTACGCCAACGCCTTCAACGCCGACCCCCACGAGCCGGCCCACTGGGAGAGCGACCACACCGACATGAAGCCCGGCCTGCACGAGCGGAAGTACGAGCTGGACAGCCTGTGCGCCGTGCTCCGCCTCTCCCACGGCTACTGGGCCGCCACCGGCGACGCGACACCCTACGACGACGACTGGGCGGCGGCGGTCAAGCTGATCCTCGACACGATCACGATCGAACAGGCCGGCAGCGACGAGCACCCCCACTCGCCGTACCGCTTCGCCCGGCGGACCGAGCGGGCGACCGACACGCAGCCGCTGAGCGAGGGTCGCACCGTCCCCTGGCGTCGCACCGGCATGAGCCGAAGCCCCTTCCGGCCCAGCGACGACGCCTGCCAGTTCCCGTTCCTGGTGCCGGCCAACATGATGGCCGTCGTCGTCCTGCGCCACACGGCCGAGATGCTGGCCAAGATCGACAAGTACCCCGACCTTGCCACGCAGGCGACGAAGCTGGCGGCCGAGATCGACGCGGGGATCCAGAGGTACGCCGTTCGCGAGCACCCGACGCACGGGACGGTGTACGCGTTCGAGGTGGACGGGTACGGCTCGGTCTCGTTCATGGACGACGCCAACGTGCCGAGCCTGCTGAGCCTCCCGTACCTGGGCTACTGCCGCGCCGACGACCCCACCTACCAGCGCACCCGCGGCCTGATCCTGAGCGAGGACAACCCCTACTTCAGCAAGGGCAAGGCCATCACCGGCATCGGCGGCCCCCACGTCGGCCCCGGCTACGTCTGGCCGATCGCGGTCACCATGCGGGCGCTGACCAGCACCAGCGACGACGAGATCCTCGGCTGCTTGAGATTGCTCAAATCCACCCACGCCGGCACCGGCTTCATGCACGAGGGCGTCTGGCTGGACGACGCGGAGCAGTTCACCCGGCCGTGGTTCGCGTGGGCGAACTCGATCTTCGGGGAGCTGGTGGTGAAGGTGGCCAACGAGCGGCCGGGGGTGCTGGCGAAGGTGTGAGGAAGGGCATTTACGCCCGGTCACGGATGGGGGTCATTGCGGGGCGGGGCCTAGTAGCGTGATCACTCCGGCGCGAAGCTGGTCTGGTCCCATGCCGGGCGGTGGAACGGCAACGCAGAGCTTGGCCGTACTGCGTATGAACAGGGCGTTCTCCGTGTGTGCAACAAACCACATGCGTCGAGCGCTCGCCATCATGCCACCACACCCGACCGTGATACGGGTCCATTGTCCATGCCAATTGGCGTCCTTTTTGGCCGTCGCCTGAAGGGTGTTGCACAGGGCGAGTACGTCGGGCGGTCGACAGGCCGGCTCCAGCGATGTTGGTGGGAGGAGCGACGCGACGTCAGGCAGCCGGTCAAGGGACCACCTTTCGCGGTCGCTGCCGGGTTGGTAAATGACGTCGGTCAGCTCGCCATCTTCAAGCCGAACGCCTGCGACCCGGCCGTTCCGGCCGTCGCATAGGGCTTCGATAGCCTCACCGGGAGAGCGGGCAAGACGCGCGAAGATGTCCCCCTCCCTGTCGAAAAGGTACGACTGCCCCGAGGCTCCCAGAAACAAGCCCATCGTGTGACCGCTCACCGTCCCGACTAGGCAGCAGTCCTCGCCCGCCAGTCGGCTGATCAAAGTTGGCGAATAGAACGCCAGCGAGCCGGCTGGGTCGAAGAGGACCAGCCCGCAGATGTTTGGGTGTCCGTCGATTGGTGTAGGAATGGCCAAATCGACAAGCTCTGCCAGGAATGCGGATGCGGCACCGTGGAACGAAAATCCAGCTGATTTCAGAGCCTTCCCAACTGACCTCACTGGCATGGACCTGCCCGGTGACCATCCGGCGGACACGAGCGTATCCGTGGCGACAGGCCCGTATTGGGACGTTGACGGCGGTGACGCGGGCTGTTGTGACGGGCGACGAAACCACATTTGCCATAATGGTAACACAGCGTGACGCGTCTCTGGAGGTCCGCAGGCTGCAAGCAGCCCGGGCTTTAAAGCGCAGTTGATGTCGGACCGGTTGCAAGCCCCGGCTGCTCGCAGCCGGGGTGGTTTCCGCGTCGGTCAACTCCGTCCTGATCGGGTAAACTTCCCCTCATGGCATCGAGCGTTCACAAGCGGGCGGAGCAGCTTCGGGAGCAGCTGAATTCGGCGAACCATCTGTACTACGTCGAGGCCCGGCCGACGATGTCGGACCGGGAGTACGACGCGCTCATCGCGGAGCTGGCGCAGATCGAGACCGACCATCCGGAACTGCGGACGGCCGATTCGCCGACGCAGCGGGTGGGCGGGGACGTGCAGACCGAGCTGCAGCCCGTGCGGCACGCGGTGCCGATGCAGAGCATCGACAACACCTACACCGAGGCCGAGGTGCGGGCGTTCGACGAGCGGGTCCGCAAAGCCTTGGGTGGTGAGGCGCCGAGCTACGTGCTGGAGCCGAAGATCGACGGTGCGTCGGTGTCGCTGCGGTTCGAGGACGGCCAGCTGGTCCTGGGGGCGACGCGGGGGCGGGGGAACACGGGGGACGACATCACCGTCAACGCGCGGACGATCCGGTCGGTGCCGCTGGCGCTGCGGGCGGGGAAAAGTCCGATCCCGGCCATCGTCGAGGTGCGCGGCGAGGTGTACATGGACAACGACGACTTCCAGCGGGTGAACAAGGAGCTGGAGGCCGAGGGGGAGGAACCGTACGCCAACCCGCGCAACCTGACGGCCGGCACGCTGCGGCGGCTGGACCCGAAGATCGTCGCCAAGCGCCGCCTGCGCTTCCTGGCGCACGGGCTGGGGCAGGTGGAGCCGTTGCCGACCGAGTCGTATTGGGAGTGGACGCAACTGCTGCGGCAGTGGGGCTTGCCGCTGCCGGCCGAGACGTCGCGGGCGGCCGACGTGGAGGCGGTCATCCAGGGCATCCACGAGTTCGAGAAGGTCCGGCCCAAGCTGCCGTACATGACCGATGGCGTGGTCATCAAGGTCGACGCGTTCGCGCACCGGGAAAAGCTGGGCAGCACGAGCAAGGCCCCGCGGTGGGCGATCGCGTTCAAGTACGAGACGGAACAGCAGCCGACGGTTATTCGGGACTGCCGTTGGCAGGTGGGCAAGGGCGGGAACCTGACGCCGGTGGGGGACCTGGAGCCGGTGATGATCGGCGGGGTGACGGTCACGCACGTCACGCTGCACAACCTCGACCAGATCCGCCGGCTCGACATCCACCTGGACGACACGGTGGTGGTCGAGCGGGCCGGCGAGGTGATCCCGTACGTGGCCGAGGTGGTGCGGGACAAGCGGCCCAAGGGGGCCAAGCCGATCCCTGCGCCGACGCACTGCCCGGTGTGCGACACGAAGGTGGAGCGCGAGGCGCTGGCCGACGAGATGGCCGTCTACCGCTGCGTGAACACCGCCTGCGACCGCTTCTACGAGCGGCGCGACGTGAGGAAGGCGAAGCTGCCCGAGACCTGCCCGCTGTGCGAACAGCCGGTCGAGGTGCTGGACGCCGGCATCAAGCTGCTGTGCCCGAACCCGGTCTGCCCGGCCCAGATCAAGGAGCAACTGCGCTGGTTCTGCCACCGCAGCCAGATGGACATCGAGGGCATCGGCGAGAAGCTGATCGAGCAACTGGTCGACCGGAAGCGGGTCGAGACCTTCGCCGACCTGTACCGGCTCAGGGCCGAGGACATCGCCGCGCTGGAGAGCGAGACGACGAGCAGCGGCAAGACGGTGAAGCGGACGGTGGGCGAGAAGACGGCGGCGAAGGTGACGGCGCACATCGCCAAGAGCCGCGAGCGGCCGCTGGACCGGCTGCTGGCCGGGCTGGGCATCCACCACATCGGCCAGGGCGGGAGCCGGGCGCTGGCCAACGCGTTCGGGTCGCTGGACGCGATCGCCGCCGCCTCGGTGGAGGACCTGTCGGCCGTGGAGGACATCGGCGAGATCACCGCCCGCAGCGTCCACGACTTCTTCCACAGCAAGGCGGGGATCGACACGGTGGCGGACCTGAAGTCGGTCGGCGTCGACCCACGGCAGGCCGTGGTCAAGAAGCCGACCGCCCCCACCGCCGACCTGCCGTGGGCGGGGAAGTCGATCGTCGTCACCGGCACCCTGCCGACGCTGGACCGCGCCGCGGCCGAGGCGCTGATCGTCAAGCTCGGCGGCAAGGCCAGCGGCAGCGTGAGCAAGAAGACCGCGTTCGTGGTCGCCGGCGAGGCCGCCGGCAGCAAGCTGGCGAAGGCGGCCGAGCTGGGCGTGGAGGTGATCGACGAGGCGGAGTTCCTGAGGCGGGCGGTCGCGCGATGAACAGAGCCGGGCCGTGCCGGCCCGAGACGAGCGCAGCTCGTGTCTGGCGCGGGGGGCGCGGTCATGACGCGCCAGGTTGATCGCGCCAGACGCGACCTGCGATCGCCACGGTTCGGCGCGGTCCGGCTCGGTTGTGCTGCGTCACTTCGCCGGTTCGCCGATGCCGCAGCCGAAGGGTGGGACGCCGAGGGGGGCGCCGGCGGACTGGTCGTTCGTCCAGCTCTGCATGAAGGCGAGGCCGTTGAGGAAGGTGACCTTGTCGAGGTAGCCGTTGGCCCAGTGGATGGCCAGGACGTTGCCCCGCCACTCGGGTCGGCCGCGCCCTGGGTCGCCGGTCCAGTTGGGGGTGGGGCCGTCGAGGTTCAGCTGGGCGTCGTGCATCCAGCCGTGGCGGAACGCCCAGTGGAGGGCGGGGAGCTTGAAGCGGGGCGGGCGCTCGTCGCTGAGTCGGGTCTGGGCGTCGGTGCGGGCGGCGGCGAGCGACTCGAGGTCGCCGGGGTGAGCGGTGTCGAGTGCGGCCCGGGCGATGAGCGGGGCAAGGTCGGCGAGCAGCTTCTGGTCGAGCTGCGCGAGCGCGGCCAGCCGGGCGTCGCGCGCCGCGCGGTTGGCGGCGGAGTGGGCGGTCAGCAGCGGGGCGGCCTCACGCGACCAGCGGTTGGTCAACAAGCGCAGACCCACGGGGAACGCCTGCTCGAACGAGTCGGGCAGGCCGGTGAGCGCCCGGTCCTCGTGCTCGGGGCTCCAGGTCTCGATGAACAGCGATGGGTCGTCGAGCAGCGTGAGCCGATCGGTCCAGCCGGAGTTCCAGCGGGCCACGACGACGGCGGTGGTCACCCAGCGCAGGCGCGCGCCGCCGGCGCCGGTGTGGCTGGCGGTGTCGTGGGAGACGGTCCATATCCCGTCGGAGTCGCGGCCGTTGAACCGCCAGTTGGTGTAGCCGAACGCGTCGGCGTTCGGCTCGTTGGCGTCGACCCGGTCCTGGGCCTCCTGGCGGTAGGTGTCGACGGCGGCGACGCCCTTGGGGTCGCCGGCGCGGACGGCCTGCTCGTGCAGCTTGTCGAGCTGGACGATCATCGCGCGGTCGGCGGCGACGAGCGCATCGCGGTACTGGCCGTCGACGGCCCGGGCGGCGGCGTCGCGGACGGCGACGGGGGCCATCTGCGAACCGCGCGCGGGAGCGACGGGCGAGGCGGGGGCCGTGGTCGGCGTGCCGGCGGTGGCGACGTCGGCGTCGAGCGGGGTGAGCGACAGCAGGCCGCGGTTCAGCTCGACGCGGGAGACGAAGTGGGACTGGAACGTGCCGCCGACCAGGCAGTCGACGTCGCCCAGCTCGGTGGGCATGACCACGCAGGCGACGTTGCGGACGGTGAACGGGCCGACGCGCAGGCTGTCGGCGACGACGGAGCGGGCCCTCACGGAGCGTCCCTCGGCGGTGACCATGGAGACGGTGGGGGCGTCGGGGGGCACGCGGATGCCGCCGGCGGAGGCGGCGGGGGCGCTCAGGCTGACCGAGCTGGCGCCGGAGTCCCAGAGCATCCTGCGGTGGACCCCGTTGCCGAAGGTGACGTCGAGGACGGGGACGTTGCGCGAGTTGTCGATGGGGATCGAGGCCTCGCGGGCGTCCTTGGAGCAGGCGGTGATGAAGGCGAGGTCGGCGTTGAAGGCGGGCGAGGGGCCGAGCGTGAGCGGGGGGCGGGCGGCACCGGTACCGTTGCCGACGGCGGCGTTGGCGCGGACGAGGGCGTCGGAAATGGCCTCGTCGCTGGCCAGGGGTTTGTAGGCGGCGGTGGCGACGTCGGCGAGGGTGACGGCGGCGAGGACGGCCGTGACGTAGGCGCCGTGGGCGTCGGTCACGCGCTGCCGACGGTCGAGGGCGACGCGGAGCGCCCCCTCGGCCTGGTCGAGCTGGACCAGCAGCGCGTTGTGCCGGCCGATGTAGGCGTTGTCCTTCGGATGGTCGGCCATGGCGGCGGCAGCTTCACCCCAGCGTGCGCGGACCTGCTTGGCATTGGACTGGGCGCGGGCGACGGCGGCATCGGCGTCGCGGATGGCGGCGGTCTCGCTGCCCAGCTTTGCCTTGGCAGTGCGGACGCGTCGAGCGGCATCGTGCACGTCGGCCTCGGGCTTGGCTAACACCAAGACGTTGCCGATCCGAACCAAGCGCCTGGACTGGAAGACGGCATCGGGAAGATCGGCGGCAACGCAGGCAAGCGAGGCGATCAGGGCCAGCTGGATAGCCCTGGGCTGGATCATTCTGCTCATGGCGGTGAGCCCTCGTCTTGGGTGAGCGTCGGCTGGAGCGTATCGGGCGAAGCAAGTTTTTCCAAACCGCGACAAGATGGAGGCGTGACGCGGATTTGCAGACGATCTAAGTGATTTCAGATTAAGTTTGTAGGTGATTTTCCTGGCAGTGCTAGGTCCGATAAAAACGGCGGTAAAAGGAAGTGTGGGCTTAAAGGAATAGCTTTGGATAAAGCTTGTCAAATAAAGAATTATATGCGTGGTGGTCGTAGTTCAGATTGTGATGCAGGCGCGTGCGGGGCGGTGGGGCGCGGTGAAGCGAGGATGAGAGGTAGTTCGTCGGCGGAACCTTGAACGGGCCGGGGAGGCCCCCTATAACTCGTCTGACAGCGCTCACACACCGCGTTGCCCGCCGTCCGCGGTGCGGCACCTAAACTGGAGATGGATATGTCGATCGTGCTGACAGAGAAGGCCGCTTCGCAGATCAAGAAGATCGTCACCGAGTCGGGCCTGCCGGCCGAGGAGACGCGGCTGCGCGTCGGCGTGAAGGGCGGCGGGTGCTCGGGCTTCAGCTACATGCTGGACCTGACCGAGGAGCCGCGCGGCGACATGGACGAGGAACTGGAGTGCAACGGCATCAAGGTGCTGGTCGACATGAAGAGCCTCCTGTACCTCGATGGCACGGAGATCGACTTCAAGGACGAGATGATGCAGCAGGGCTTCGTCTTCAAGAACCCCAACGCCACCAGCAGCTGCGGGTGCGGCAGCAGCTTCTCGGCCTAACCCCCTGGGCCTGATCGGGCCCGCGCGGGATTTCGCCAGCGAGTAACCGGACTGACCGGGGTGGCCGCTTCAGCGGCCACCTTCTTTGATTGGGTGTAGACATGCCGACCGAAACCGAAGAGCTCGAGGTCCTGGCCAACCGCGAGTACAAGTGGGGCTTCGTCAGCGACATCGAGTCGGACACGCTCCCGCCGGGGCTCAGCGAGGACACGATCCGGTTCATCTCGGCCAAGAAGGGCGAACCGGAGTGGCTGCTGGAGTGGCGCCTGCGCGCTTACCGGCACTGGCTGACGCTGGAGAAGCCCGACTGGGCGTTCTTCCCCTACGGCTACGGGCCGATCGACTACCAGGCGAGCAGCTACTACTCGGCCCCCAAGGCGGGGCCGCAGTCGCTGGCGGACGTCGACCCGGAACTGCTGGCGACTTACGAGAAGCTGGGCATCCCGCTGCACGAGCGGGCCGCGCTGGCCGGCGTGGTGGCGGTGGACGCGGTGTTCGACAGCATGTCGGTCGCCACCACGTTCAAGGCCGAGCTGGCCAAGAAGGGCATCATCTTCTGCGGCTTCAGCGACGCCGTGAAGGAGCACCCGGAACTGGTCCGCAAGTACCTGGGCAGCGTCGTCAGCTACCGCGACAACTTCTTCGCCGCGCTGAACAGCGCCGTCTTCACCGATGGCAGCTTCTGCTACATCCCCCAGGGCGTGAAGTGCCCGATGGAACTGTCCACCTACTTCCGCATCAACGCGAAGAACACCGGGCAGTTCGAGCGGACGCTGATCATCGCCGACGAGGGGGCCAGCGTCAGTTACCTGGAGGGCTGCACCGCCCCCCAGCGCGACGAGAACCAGCTGCACGCCGCCGTGGTCGAACTGGTGGCGATGGACAACGCCAGCATCAAGTACAGCACGGTCCAGAACTGGTACCCCGGCGACAAGGTGACCGGCAAGGGCGGGATCTACAACTTCGTCACCAAGCGCGGCCACTGCAAGGGCGTGAACAGCAAGATCAGCTGGACGCAGGTGGAGACGGGGAGCGCGATCACCTGGAAGTACCCTAGTTGCGTCTTGACCGGCGACAACAGCGTCGGCGAGTTCTACAGCGTCGCGCTCACCAACGGCCGGCAGCAGGCCGACACCGGCACGAAGATGATCCACGTCGGCAAGAACACCAAGTCGACGATCGTGAGCAAGGGCATCTCGGCCGGGAAGGGCCAGAACGTCTACCGTGGCCTGGTCGACATCAAGAAGGGCGCGACCAACGCTCGGAACTACACCCAGTGCGACAGCATGCTGCTGGGCGACCAGTGCGGGGCGCACACGGTGCCGTACATCCAGGTGCACAACACCAGCAGCCGGGCCGAGCACGAGGCCAGCACGAGCAAGATCGGCGAGGACCAGCTGTTCTACTGCAAGACGCGCGGGATCAGCCTGGAGGACGCGATCAGCATGATCGTGAGCGGCTTCTGCAAGGAGGTGTTCCGCGAGCTGCCGATGGAGTTTGCGGTCGAGGCGCAGAAGCTCTTGGGCGTGAGCCTGGAAGGTTCGGTGGGGTGAGTCGATTGCGTACGACATCCAGGTCGCTGATGGCGCTCGCATCGAACTCGTTGGTTTGCCGGCCCACATCAAGCCGGCCGTATCTGATGCGATCGACCAACAGTTGGTCCACACGCCGCTTGCCGAGACGCGGAACAGTAAGCCACTGAAGAATGAGGTGACTGCGAACTTCCCGTTTGTGCCGCCGCTATGGGAAGTTCGCGTGGGCGAGTATCGGATCTTCTACGATGTTGATGTGGCGGCGGAGATCGTCACCGTGAGATCGGTCCGGCGAAAGCCGCCGGGCCGGACAACCGCCGAGGTGGTCAATGAAGGAACTGGCGATTGAGGATGCCATCAAGGACGCCGACGTGTTCGAGGCTGAGCTTCGCCAAGGAAGCCTTGTGCTGACGCGGCGGGGAACGCCCCTCGCTCTGCTTTTGAGCCTCAGCAACTACGACCGTGAAGATTTGGAATACATGACCTCGCCCACCTTTTGGGCGATGATCGACGAGCGCCGCCAGCAGCCCACCGTGCCGTGGGAGCAGGTTCGACGCGAGATGTTCGCCGGGTCGACCGTGACCATTGAGAAGCAATAAGGGAAGTCAATGAGCCTGCTCGAAATCAAGAATCTCCACGCCCGCGTCGCCGTCCCCGGCGGCAAGGACATCCTCAAGGGCGTCAACCTCACCATCAACAAGGGCGAGGTCCACGCCATCATGGGCCTGAACGGCTCGGGCAAGAGCACGCTGAGCCAGGTGCTGGCCGGGCGCGAGGCGTACGAGGTGACCGAGGGTTCGGTCACCTACAACGGCAAGGACCTGCTCGACCTCAGCGCCGAGGAGCGGGCCTGCGAGGGCATCTTCCTGGCGTTCCAGTACCCGGTGGAGATCCCCGGCGTCAGCACCGACTACTTCCTGAAGGCCGCCGTCAACGCCGGCCGCAAGCACCGCGGCGAGCCCGACATGGCCGCCCCCGAGTTCATCAAGCTGATCCGCGAGAAGATGGCGCTGCTCAAGATGGACCCCAGCTTCATGAAGCGGGCCATCAACGAGGGGTTCAGCGGCGGCGAGAAGAAGCGGAACGAGATCTTCCAGATGGCCGTCTGCAACCCCACGCTCGCCCTGATGGACGAGACCGACTCGGGCCTGGACATCGACGCCCTGAAGGTCGTTGCTGCCGGGGCCAACAGCCTTCGCACGCCCGACCGGGCGATCCTGCTGGTCACCCACTACCAGCGGCTGCTGAACTACATCGAGCCCGACTTCGTGCACGTGATGATTGACGGCCGGATCGCCAAGACCGGCGACAAGTCGCTCGCCCTGGAACTGGAGAGCCGCGGCTACGAGTGGGTGTCGAAGGAAGTCGCCGCCGCCTGACCAGACACATGTAGGGTGGGCTTCGCCCGCCACCGTCCAGCCGTGGTGGGCGAAGCCCACCCTACATCCCGGAGCCCGAGCATGACCCAGTTGGCCGACGCACCCATGACCATCGCCACCCCGACGCCGTTTGACCCCGTCGACCACTATCGCGCCGCCTTTGCCCGGTCCGAACGGGCCGGCGGGAACACGGCTTGGCTGACCGAACTGCGGCGGACCGCTCTGGACCAGTTCGCCCGCGTCGGCTTCCCCACCCGCACGCTGGAGGAGTGGCGGTTCACCGACGTGTCGGCCCTCGCCGCCACGCCGTTTGAAGTGGCCGGGCCAACCAACGATCCGGCCGCCCTGGAACTGGTCAAGTCGTTCGGGTTCGGCACCGAGGCGCTGTTCGAGTTGGTGTTCGTGAACGGCCACTTCAAGCCGCAGCTGTCGCGCCTGGGCAAGCTCCCGGCCGGCGCGAAGGTGATGACCCTGTCGGACGCCGTCGCCGCCAACGAGCCCGGCGTCCGCGCCAACCTCGCCCGTCAGGCCGACGTCGCCCGCGACCCCTTCGCCGCCCTCAACACGGCGTTCGCCCGGGACGGCGTCTACGTCTTCGTCCCGAAGAACGTCACCGTGGACGGCCCGCTGCACCTGCTGTTCGTGACGGCCGGCACCGGTGCAATCATCACCCATCCGCGCGTGCTGGTCGTCGCCGAGGAGAACGCCGAGGTGTCGGTCGTCGAAACCTATGCCGGCACCGGCAAGTATTTCACGAACGCCGTGTCCGAGTTCGTCATCGCCGCCGACGCCCGCGTGGATCACGTGAAGGTGCAGCAGGAGTCGCTGGCCGCCTCGCACCTGGCCACCACCCGCGCCCACCTCGGTGGCAAGGCGCAGTTCGTCAGCCACTCGGCCACGCTGGGCGGCCTGCTGACCCGCAACGATGTAGGCTGCACCCTGACCGGCGAGTACGCCGATGCCACCATCAACGGCCTGGTCCTGCTCGACGGCGACCGCCACTGCGACAACCACACGCTGCTCGACCACGCCGCCGCCCACTGCCCCAGCCACGAGCTGTACAAGCACGTGCTGGCCGGCCACAGCACGGCCGTGTTCAAGGGCAAGATCCTCGTCCGCCCCGACAGCCAGAAGACCGACTCCAAGCAGTCGACCAAGACGCTGCTGCTGAGCGACGACGCCCAGATGAACTCCATGCCCGCCCTGGAGATCTACGCCGACGACGTGAAGTGTACCCACGGCTCCACGGTCGGCCCGATGGACGAGGAGCAGATCTTCTACCTCCGCAGCCGCGGCGTCGCCCACGAGGCCGCCAAGCACCTGATGACCTACGCCTTCGCCGCCGACATCACCCGCCGCATCCGCGTCGCCCCCGCCCGCGCCCGCATCGAGAACCACATGGCCGCCCAGCACGGCCTGCCGCTCGACCTGCGGATCACCGACCTCGGCTCGCACGACCTGGCGGTGACCAACATCTGACCCCCGGGAGGCCCCAATGTCCCGCGAGCTCATCGAGCGGCAGGCCCGCTACCTGGCCGCCGACAACTACAAGGCCGAGCCGGACATCCAGAAGGTGTACTGGTTCCCCGACGACGAGGAGGTCCGCCTCGTCGAGCTGACGCCGCAGATCCCGATCACGCATGACGGGCTGCTCCGACCGTTCTACTTCAGGCCGAGTCCCGAGGACGATCTGCCGTCGCCGTCCGCGATGGCGCTGATCCAACCCGACGAGTTCGGACGGCTGAAACTCCCACTCCGTTGGGGTACCTGGGAGGACGCCGTTTTCATCGGCCCCGATGGTGAGGCATCGGAGTGAGCTGGAAGTCGGCCTTTCTGGCCCAGGCGGCCAGCGATAATCGCGTTCGCCGTTACCTTCGGTCTCCCCAGATCGAGTACGCGCACCGCCTCCACTACCTCCAGATGGTTTCCGAGAAGCTCGCCAAAGGATGGCTGGCCGACGCGAACGACCCGAACCCGCCCGTCCCCACCCACGCCGGCTTCGTTCGCCTGTTGCAAACGCTCAAGGGGCGACCTGACGTTCGTCGGTACCTCGGGATGCCGGCCGCCAGCGTCTTCAAGGCATACCTCGACTCACTCCTCGACTTGGCAGCCCAAGTTGAAAGCCTCGCACCCTCGGCGGCAGGCTTTGGTCGTCCGAACCCCGAATACCCCTGGCGCGACCCCACCTCCGGCGCGGTGCTCGTCCCGGCCGAGTTCCCGTTCCCAGCGTTTCACCCGCGCGACCCCCGCATGGTCAAGCTTGACCGCCTGATCGATGACCTGTTCTCGCTGGCCGAATGAGGAACCGAGGTGCCGGTCGACCCCGCCCGCCGGAGCCCATACGATGCCCCCAGTCCCATGAGCACGATCACCGCTGATCCCACTGTCGCCCCGCACGGTCCTCGCATGTCTGACGCGTTCGACCCCGCCGCCGTCCGCGCCGACTTCCCCATCCTGTCCACCACCGCCAACGGTCGCCCGTTGGTGTACCTCGACAACGGCGCGACCACGCAGAAGCCGCGGCAGGTGATCGACGCCGTCGCGCGCTACTACGCCGCCGAGAACGCCAATATCCACCGCGGCGTCTACCAGCTCAGCCAGACCGCCACCCGGCTCTACGTGGACGCCCGCCGCACCGTGCAGGGGTTCATCAACGCCCCCGACGAGCGCGCGGTGATCTTCACGCGCGGCACCACCGACTCCATCAACCTCGTCGCCGCCAGCTGGGGCCGGGCGAACCTGTCCGCCGGCGACCAGGTCGTCGTCTCGGCGATGGAGCACCACTCGAACATCGTCCCGTGGCAGATGATCTGCCAGGCGACCGGCGCCGAGCTCAAGGTCATCCCCATGACCGACGCCGGCGAGCTGCGCCTGGACGCCTACGCCGACCTGCTGGCGTCCGGCCGCGTCCGCATCGTGGCCGTCACCCACCTGTCCAACGCGCTCGGCACGATCAACGACGCCAAGCGCGTCAGCGCCATGGCCCACGATGCCGGCGCAAAAGCGTTGATCGACGGGGCGCAGTGGGTTGCCCACCACGCCACTGATGTCCAGGACATCGGCTGCGACTTCTACGTCTTCTCCGGTCACAAGCTCTTCGGACCGACCGGCATCGGCGTCCTCTACGGCCGGCGCGAGCTGCTCGAAGCGATGCCTCCGTACCAGGGCGGCGGCGACATGGTCGAGCGCGTCACCTTCGAGCGGACCACCTACGCCGGCCTGCCCAACAAGTTCGAGGCCGGCACCCCCAACATCGCCGGCGCCGTCGGACTCGGCGCCGCCGTCGATTACCTCAGCGGTATCGGCTTCGCCGCGTTCGAGGCCCACGAGAAGCACCTGCTCGCCTACGCCACCGATCAACTGGCGACGATTTCCGGCGTCCGCATCATCGGCACCGCCGCCGCCAAGGGCAGCGTGATCTCGTTCGTCGTCGACGATCCGCCGGTCGGCTCCTACGACATCGGCGTCGCCCTCGACCGCGACGGCGTCGCCGTCCGCACCGGCCACCACTGCTGCCAGCCGGTGATGGACCGCATGTCGATCTCGTCCACCGCCCGCGCGTCGCTGGCGATGTACAACACGACCGCCGACGTCGACGCGCTCGTGACGTCCCTTCGGACCTTCGTCGACGCCGAGCGCGCCAAGCAGCCGGCGAAGAGGTCGGAACCGAAGCGGGACGTCGTCTACGCGGCCGCGTCGGCCCCGTCGCCCGCCGCCGCCGCCGATGCCCTGGCCGACGACTTCGACTTCCTCGGCGACAACGAGTCGCGCAACCAGTACGTGATCGACCTGGGCAACGGTTTGCCCGACTACTTCGATCTGCTGAAGAAGGTCACCCCCCGCGTCGCCGGCTGCATGAGCGAGGTGTACCTCGTCGCCCGCCGATCTCCGACCGACCCTGCCAGGATCCAGTTCGTCGCCGACGCCAACTCCGCCATCGTCCGCGGCCTGATCGCCGTCCTGCAGAAGCTCTTCGCCGGCCAGCCCGCCGCCGAGGTGTTGTCGTTCGACATCTCCGCCTTCTTCGACCGCATCGGCCTGGCCAACTTCATCACCGGCCAGCGTCGCAACGGCCTCGAGGGCATGATCCGCCGCCTCCGCGAGTTCGCCGCCACCATGTGACGGGAAGCACCATTATGTCCGACGATTACAAGCACCCGACGTCCGTGGCCAGCCTCACCGTGCTGCCGAAGTACGCCCGAGCGGAGCCCACCCCGCCCCCGCCGGAGCCCGCCATGGACGAGTCGCTGCTCACGCCCGAGCTCAAGCGGAAGCTGCTCGAGGGCAAGATCATCGCCGCCATCAGCAAGGTGTACGACCCCGAGATCCCGGTGAACGTGTACGAGCTGGGCCTGATCTACGACATCGCGATCGCCGACGACAACTCGGTCAAGATCCAGATGACCCTGACCGCCCCCGGCTGCCCCGTCGCCGGCTCCCTGCCCGCCGACGTCGGCAAGCAGGTCGAGGCCGTCCCCGAGGTCAAGGAGTGCGAGGTCGAGCTCGTCTGGGAACCGACTTGGACCAAGGACCGCATGAGCGAGGCGGCCCTGCTCACGCTCGGCTTCTGACGCGACGCCCCGTTCCAGCCGCGGCCGGAAGGCCGCGGACCGCCGGCTGCCGCCCGCCGGCTGCGACTACTGCGCGACCTCGTCCACCAGTTCGCGAGGGCACCCGATCTCACCCACCGTCACTCGCCCCAGCCATTGAGCCGCGTCCGCGCTGGCGAACCCCACCTTCTCCGCCACGAACGTGATCGTCCGCGTCGCCCGAATGCACGCCCCCGGCGGCGTGCCGGTTTCGCAGTCCAACCCGCTCGGCACGTCGATCGCCAGCACCGGCGCGCCGCCGCCGCTCACCGCCGCCGCAACCGACGCGAACGGCTCCCGCGGCGCCCGGTCCAACCCCGTGCCGAAGATCGCGTCAACGATCAGTTGCGGTCCCTTTAACTGATCGGGCTCGTGCGGCCGAGCTGCCAGCCCCATGGCCTTCACGATGTTCCAGTTCGTCAGCGCATCGCCCTTGTACTTCGCGGGATCGACCAGCAGGCCGACGGTCACGTCGCACCCGCGGTTGTGCAGGTGCCGTGCGATCGCCAGCCCGTCGCCGCCGTTGTTGCCGCCGCCGCAAAGAGTCAGCACTGGCCCCGACCGGCCGCCCAGCATCTCCCACGCCACGTCCGCCGCCGCTCTCGCGGCGTTCTCCATCAGGACGATGCTCGGGATGCCATACCGCTCGACCGCCAGCCGATCGATCGAGCGGACCTGTTCGCGGGTGAGCCGTCTCATGCGACCATCCTACGCCAGAGCCCCGGATGTACATCCGGGGCTTCGGCGCATAGCGTGCCCCCATGCTCATCCTGCTGACCAACGACGACGGCATCAACGCGCCCGGCATCGTCGCCATGTGGCGCGAGCTCGTGAGGCTCGGCGACGTCCACGTCGTCGCCCCCGAGACCGTCCAGAGCGCCACCGGCCACGGCATCACGCTCGCCACGCCATTGCTGACGTCCACCGTGTCGATCGAGAACGGCTTCACCGGCACCGCCGTCGACGGTCGCCCGGCCGACTGCGTCAAGCTCGCCGTCGCCCAGCTGCTGCCGCGGATGCCCGACCTCGTCGTCAGCGGCATCAACTCCGGCGCGAACACCGGCATCAACGTGATCTACAGCGGCACCGTCGCCGCCGCCATCGAGGCGGCGTTCCTCGGCCTGCCCAGCATCGCCGCCAGCCTGCACCTGCGGCGCGACGTCCCCACCGATTACGCCCACGCCGCCGCCGTCGCCCGGCGCACGATCGAGCTCGTCCTGAAGCGCGGCCTCGCCCCCGGCCAGATGGCCAACATCAACGTGCCCGCGCTCCGCACGGATGAGGAGCCCGCCGGCGTCCGCGTCGTGCGGCAATGCACCCGGTCGACCGCCGACACCTACGACCGCCGCGAGGACCCGCGGGGCCGCCCCTACTTCTGGAACTCCAGCGAGTTCCGCCTCGGCCCCACCGACGACGACACCGACGTCGCCGCCATCCGCGACCGGTTCGTCACCGTCACGCCGCTGCAGTTCGACCTGACCGACCGCCGCACGCTCGCGCACTGGTCCACCAGTGACTGGTCGCTATCCAGATAAGCGATCGCACCGACAGAGCCGGGCTGTGTCGGCCCGAGCGACCGAAGGTCGCATCTCGCGCGGCTGGCGCGGCAACACGAGCTGCGCTCGTTCGGCCCGACGCGGCCCGGCTCTGCCGCGTCAGTGGATGAACTTCTCCACGTGGCTCCCCGTGTCGCCGCCGATCTTCAGGCACTTGATCTGCTTGCAGCGCCACTGCTTGTTCGTCTGCCCCCACACCATCTGCCAACTGCTGGGCGTGCCCGGGATGCCCATGCTCTCGGTCGCGTCCTGCTTCGACAGCACGTTGATGTCGACCGTGATGTCCCGCGACGCGTCCTGCGCCAGCTCCGTGTTGGTGATCACCACCGACTTCAACCCCCACCGGTCGGCGGACCCCCGCGCGCCGTCCACCAGCGCCTTGCGGTTCCCGTAGAACGTCTGCTCCACCGTACCCATCGTCGCGTCGGGGTCCAGCAGGTCGGCCATCTTGGTCCAGTTCTTGTCCGGCACCGATTGCACCAGCTCCTTGTTCAGCCGCTTCACCTGCTCCAGGTCCGTCTCGAAGAAGAAGCTCAGCGTGAACAGCACCACGGCCAGCCCGATCAGCCCGAGGCCCGCGTTGCGCGGGCCGGCCTGCTGCCGCTTGTTCCCGGTCGACGCGATCACGCCGCCCACCGCGACCAGCGTCAACAACAGGTACCACGGCGTGGCGAAGAGCAGGTTCGTCATGTCAATCCTCACGTCGGCCCGGACCCCGGTCCGATAAGCCATCCTAGCGGCGGCGAACAGATAGCCGCCGCACCCCCATGCCCGCAAGTCGACCCGACGC
This sequence comes from Tepidisphaeraceae bacterium, assembly GCA_965198865.1. Taxonomy (GTDB): domain Bacteria; phylum Planctomycetota; class Phycisphaerae; order Tepidisphaerales; family Tepidisphaeraceae; genus CBDAQA01. The sequence goes on from CBDAQA010000002.1 coordinate 236,277, forward strand.
CAACCTCGACCCCTACCTGGCCAACCTGCCGGCGCTGTGGGCGGCCGACCCGTCCCTCGCGGCCGCCGTCGAGGCCGTGCCCGACGACGCGCCCTACCCCGTCGAGCCGGCGCGCGACGGCCACCCCACGGTGGCCGTCCCCTCGCCCGCCGGCGGCCGGGTCTACCTCCACAGCCGCCACCGCCCCGCCGACGAGGGTGCCCGCCTGGTCGCCGACGTCGACGCCACGCGCAGCGGTGTGTACCACGTCTTCGGCCTGGGCCTGGGGTACCACCTGGAAACCCTGTTCGACCGGGCCGGCGACGAGGCGGTGTTCCTGGTCTTCGAGCCCGACCTGGTGCTGCTGCGGACCACGCTCGAGCGGCGCGACCTCTCCCGCCTGATCGACAGCCGCCGCGTGCTGTTCTTCACCGCCGCCGACAAGGGCGACCTGTTCGTCCGCCTGTCGCCCCACACGACGATGACGACGCTCGGCACGACCGACGTCACTCACGCCCCCAGCGTCCGCCGCCACCCGGCGTTCTTCAGGCAGGTGCAGGGCTGGCTCGCCGAGTTCGCCTCGTTCGCCCGGACGAACCTGAACACCGCCGTCATGAACGGCCGGCGCACGCTGGAGAACGTCGCCCGCAACCTGCCCGCCTACGCCGCCACGCCGGGACCGGGCCGGTTGAAGGATGCGTTTAAGGGCTACCCCGCGCTGGTCGTGTCGGCCGGGCCGTCGCTGCGGAAGAACAAGCACCTGATCCGGTCGATGGTCGGCCGCTGCGTGATCATCGCCGTGCAGACCACGCTCAAGCCGCTGCTGGAGATCGGCGTCGAGCCCGACTTCGTCACCGCGCTCGACTACCACGACATCTGCACCCGCTTCTTCGAACGGCTGCCGCCCACGCTCACGACCGAGCTGGTCGCCGAGGCCAAGGCGACCTCCGCCATCTTCGCGCTCAACCCCGGCCCGCTCACGCTGATCGGCAACGAGTACGCCGAGTCGATGCTGCGCGAGCTGAAGCTCGACAAGGGCCGGCTGCCCGCCGGGTCGACCGTCGCCCACCTGGCCTACTACCTGGCCGAACACCTGGGCTGCGACCCGATCATCTTCGTCGGGCAGGACCTGGGGTTCGGCGACGGTCTCTACTACGCCCCCGGCACCAGCTACGAGGACGTGTGGCGGCCGGAGCTCGGGCGGTTCTGCACGGTCGAGATGAAGAACTGGGAGATGATCGTCCGCGAGCGGCCCATCCTCCGCCGCATCCCCGACCAGCAGGGCCGGCCGATGTACACCGAGGAGCGGCTGTTCACCTACCTGCAGCAGTTCGAGCGCGACTTCCTCCGCACGCCGACGCAGATCATCGATGCCACCGAGGGCGGCGCCGCCAAGCAGGGCACCACAGTGATGACGCTGGCCGAGGCGATCGACCAACACTGCACCCGCCCGCTGCCGCCGCGGCCGGCGCAGCCCCCCGTGCCGGCGAACCGGTCCGACGAGTGCATCGCGGCCCTGCGAGCCCGGCGCGAAGAGGCGACCGAGATCGAGGCGATCTGCGGCCGGACGCTGCCGCTGCTGCAGCAGCTGCGCGACCACCTCGGCGACGAGCCGCGCGTGAACCGGCTGATCGCCGAGATCGACCGGCTGCGGGCCGGGATGAACGCCCACGGCCGGACGTACGACCTGGTCGCGCAGATGACGCAGCAGACCGAGGTCGAGCGGTACATGACCGACCGGCGCATCGCCGCGAGGCGGCTCACCGGCGTCGAGCGGCAGCGCCTGCAGGTGGGGCGCGACATCGAGAACGTCCGCGGCATCCGCCGGGCGGCGACCGACTTCGCCGCGCTGATGGACGAGGTGATCGAACCGATGGCCAAGCGGCTGCCGAAGCCGGCGGGGATGGCGGCATGAGCGTGACCACGCAAGCGGGCCGGATCGTCGCCGTGCTGTCGATGCTGCACGAGCCAGCCGACGCCAACAGCGCCACGCGCCAGTTCCGCGGCCGGCCCGTGCTCGACTGGACCCTGCGCCGCCTGGCGTCGGCCGGGTCGGTGGACACGGCCGTCATCCTGTGCTGGGACGACCAACAGGCGGCGATCGAGGCCGTCGCCGCCGTCGCCGAGCGCACTGGCGCGGCCGTGCTGCCGCGCGGTCCCCGGCAGAGCGTGCCGACGCTCCGCGCGGTCGCCGCCGCCCGCCGCTGGGCCGACGGGTGGCGCGGCGGGCTGCTCGGCACCTGCGACTTCGACCTCGGCTACCACCCGGGCTGGACGCACGAGGTGGCCGAGCTGCACGACGCGGCTGCCGTGCTGCTGGTCGACCCCGCGGCGGCGCTGATCGACCCGCTGCTGGTCGACGGCCTGTCCGACCACGCCGACGCCGAGCCGACGGCGGAGCTGTGCTTCATGCCGGCCGCGCCGGGGCTCGGCGCGACGCTGCTCCGCCGGGAACTGGTCGCACGCCTGGCCACGGCTGACGTGCCGCCGGGCCGGCTGCTCACCTACTGGCCCGACAGCCACGGCGTCGACCCGCTCGGCAAGAACGGCTGCGCCCCGTGCCCGACGCCGGTCGCCCGCACGACGTACCGGTTCAAGCTCGACAGCGACCGCCAGATCGACCGCGCCACGGTGGCCATGACCCACCTGAACGGCCACCTCGCCACCACGCCGGCCGAGGACCTCGTCACCCACATGCGCGACGCCGAGCGCGTCGACCGGCTGCCGCGCGACGTGGTGCTGGAGCTGAACACCGCCCGCCTGACCCGGCCGATCTACTGGCCGGGGCGATCGCTGTCGATCGCTCGGCCCGAGCTGTCGCTGGCGACCGCGAAGCAATTGATCGCCGAACTGGGGACGGCCGACGACGTCCGCCTCACGCTGGCGGGCGTGGGCGACCCGATGCTGTCGCCGATCTGGGTCGACGTGGTCGCCGCCGCCGTGGACGCGGGCATCGCGGTACACGTCGAGACCGACCTGCTCTCGGCCACCGACGGCGACCTGCAGCGGCTGGTCGACAGCGGCATCGACGTCGTCAGCGTCCACCTCCCGGCCACCACCGGTCGCACCTATGCGGAGGTCATGGGCGTCGACGCCGCGGCGCTCGTGGTCGATCGGCTGCGCCGGCTGCACGGCGGCGCGCGCGGGACGCCGCTGGTCGTGCCGACGTTCACCAAGTGCGCGGCGAACCTGGCGGAGATGGAGGACTGGTACGACTACTGGATCCGCGCCGTCGGCCACGCCGTGATCGTCGGCCCGAGCACGTTCAACGGCCGGCTGGCCGACGCCGGCGTCGCCGACATGGCCCCGCCGAAGCGCCGGCCCTGCGCCCGGCTCTCATCCCGCCTCACCGTGCTGAGCGACGGCACGGTCGTCTCCTGCGAGCAGGACGTGACGGCCCAACAGCCGATGGGCCGGGTCGGCGAACAGCGAATCACAGACCTCTGGCGCGGCCGTTTCGCGTCGCTACGGGCCTGCCACACTGCCGCGAAATGGGCCGAGCAGCCGCTGTGCGGCGGCTGCAACGAGTGGCACAGACCCTAAATGAGTGTGGAGTGAATGGACACGTCCGGCGCAACTTTTCAAGGAGCCGCGCACGGAGGTACTCCGCAGTAAGCGGTTTCTGGAGAAATCCCGCTTACTGCGGAGTACCTCCGTGCGCGGCTCCTTGATTCTCGACCCCCAACTGATTGGACCCCCATGACCACGCTTGGCGTCATCCTCGCCCGGGCCGGCAGCGTCGGGCTGTCGGACAAGCACCTGCGGCCGCTGCTGGGGCGGCCGGTGATCGACTACACGTTCGACCACGCCGAGGCGGCCACGCTGATCGACCGCGTCGTCGTCTCGACCGACTCGCCCGGCGTGAAGCAGCTGGCCCGCCAGCGCGGGCTGGAGGTGATCGACCGGCCGGCCGAGCTGGCGACCGGCGACGCCTCCGTGCAGGGCGTGATGCTGCACGCGCTGCGCACGCTGGAGCGTGCGGGCGACTTCTACGCCGACGCCGTCGTCGTGCTGTACGGCAACGTGCCGGTGCGGCCCGTCGGGGCGATCGACGCGGCCGTGGAGCTGCTGCAGCAGACGGCGTGCGACTCGGTCCGGTCGTTCTCGCCGGTCGGGAAGTGGCACCCGTCGTGGATGGCCAAGCTGCACGGGGATCGCGTGGAGCCGGTGCAGCGCGGCAGCATCCATCGCCGGCAGGACCTGGCGCCGCTGTTCCTGCACGATGGGGCGGTGGTGGCCGCGTCGCGCAGCTCGATGCTGCGGGGCGAGCAGTCGCCGGATGACCCGCACGCGTTCTTCGGCCTGGACCGGCGCGGCGTGCAGGTCGGCATGGGCGAGACGGTCGAGGTCGACCACGCCCGCGATTTGTACTGGGCCGAGGCGGTGCTGCGCGACCGGCAGTCGCAGACCCCTCGAGCACGCATGGCCGGATAGTGAGTCCCCCGACGCCGGGGTCTTCGGCGCACCTCAGACCCCGGCGTGTGTCGGTGAATGCCATTCGGATGATCACAATGCAACAGGGCACGATGAGCGTGATGAAGCTGGACGTCCTGCCGGTGAAGATCGGCGACCGCCGGCTGGCGCCGGGGCAGCCGACGCTGGTGATCGCCGAGATCGGCGTGAACCACGACGGGTCGGTCGAGCGGGCGCTGCAACTCGTGGAGGCGGCGGCCGAGGCGGGGGCGGACGCGGTCAAGCTGCAGCTGTTCACGGCGGCGGGGCTGATGAACGGGGCGTCGGAGTTCGCCGGGTACCAGCGCGACCGCGTGGCCGACGCCGACCCGGCGGCGATGCTGCGGCGGTACGAGCTGACGCCGGAACAGGTGGCGGTGGTCGTCGCCGAGATCCGCGCCGCGGGGCTGTTGCCGCTGGCGACGCCGTTCTCTCCGGGGGACGTGGCGGCGATGGCGCAGCTGGGACTGCCTGCGATCAAGATCGCCTCGCCCGACCTGGTGAACCGGCCGTTGCTGGCGTGCGTGGCGCAGCTGGGCGTGCCGGTGCTGGCCAGCACCGGGGCGGCCACGGTGGACGAGGTGTCGCGCACCTGCGGCTGGCTGCGGAAGTGGCGCGTGCCGTTCGCGCTGCTGCACTGCATCAGCAGCTACCCGGTGACCGACGCCGATGCGAACCTGTGCTGGATCGCGGAGCTGGCCGAGCGGTTCGGCGTGCCGGTGGGGTACTCGGACCACGCGACGGACGAGCTGGCCGGGGCGCTGGCGGTGGCGGCGGGGGCGACGGTGGTCGAGAAGCACCTGACGTACGACCGCAACGCCGACGGGCCGGACCACGCGGCCAGCGCCGACCCGGCGCAGTTCGCGCGGTACGTGTCGCTGATCCGCCGGGCCGACGCGCTGCGCGGCCGGCCGGGCAAGCACGTGCTGGCCGGCGAGGAGGACGTGCGGCGGGTGAGCCGGCAGTCGCTGGTGGCGACGCGGGACCTGGCGGCGGGGCAGGTCGTGAGCCCGGCGGACGTGACCGTGCAGCGGCCGGGCACGGGAATCCCCGCCGCGGATGTGGCGCGGGCGGTGGGGCGGCGGACCGCGGGCGCGATCCGTCGCGGGACGCTGTTGACGTGGGACATGCTGTCGGCGGCGTGACGCGCGTCGACCCGCGGGCTGAAGCCCGCGGCTTCGATAGCCGATTCGCCGTCCGCATCGTCGCGCGATCGTATGGGTTGGGATCGCGATGGCACACGCAAGGCGATCGGTCTGCTTCGTCACCGGCACGCGGGCCGAGTTCGGCCTGATGCGGTCGACTTTGTCTGCGATCCGGGACCATCCCCAACTGCAACTGCAGATCGTCGCGACGGGCATGCACCTGTCGCGGCCGCACGGGCGGACGATCGACGCGATCCGGGCCGAGGGGTGGACCGTCGACGCGACGGTGCCGTGGCCGAGCGGGGCGCTCGCGGTGCAGACGGGGCGGGCGACGGCGGGGATCGCGGCGGCGCTCGAACGGCTGGCGTCGGACGTCGTGCTGGTCGTCGGCGACCGCGTGGAGGCGTTCGCGGCGGCGACGGCGGGGCACCTGTCGGGGCGGATCGTCGCCCACGTCCACGGCGGTGACCGGGCGCTGGGGCAGGTGGACGATGCGCTGCGGCACGCGGTCACGAAGCTGGCGCACGTCCACTTCCCGGCGACGCCGGCCAGCGCGGAGCGGCTGCTGAGGCTGGGCGAAGATCGGTGGCGCATCCACCGCGTGGGATCGCCAGGTATTGATGGCATCGCGAAACTAGCGGGGCCAACCGAGATGCGAGGCCACGCGCTGGTCGTGCTGCACCCGACGGATGGGGATGAGAACGCGGAGCAGCGGCGGGCGGCGATGCTGCTGGCGGCCGTGCGTGGGGCGGGGCTGTTGCCGGTGATCGTGTATCCGAACAACGATCCGGGGCACGCGGGCATCGTGCGGTGCTGGGAGGGGGTGACGGTGGGGCGGGTGTTCCGCGACATCCCGCGGGGTCGGTTCCTGGGGCTGATGCGGGACGCGGCGGTGCTGGTGGGGAACAGCTCGAGCGGGATCATCGAGGCGGCGAGCTTCGGCACGCCAGTGGTGGACGTGGGGCCGCGACAGCGGGGGCGGGAGTGCGGGGAGAACGTGGTTCACGTGCCGTGGACCAGGCGCGCGATCGCTCGTGCAATCGAGTCGGTTGTCGGGGGTCGATCTCCGGCTCGCAACCTCTACGGCGGGAAGGACACGGGGAAGCGGATCGCGGCGGCACTGGCGAGGACGCCGCTGCACGGCCGCGCGCTGCGGAAACTGATCGCCTACTGACGCATTGGTGAAACAAGATATCGACATTCGCGAAGTGTCACACCTGGGCCACTAGGCGATGAGTGTAAATCATGAAACAGCATGACAATACGCAAAAATGTGCCGCCTTTTGAGGTGTAACATTTCGTAACAAAGTGTCACATCGCGTGGGTCACGTCAGCATCATGCGTCGTCGGACGTCCTGGACGCTGGCCTCGATGCGGACGGGGAGGGCGATCCAGAAGGTGGCGCCGGTGCCGGGTGAGGAGTCGACGCCGATGGTGCCGCTGAGCAGTTGGGTGAGCTCGCGGCTGATGGCCAGGCCCAGGCCGGTGCCGCTGTGCTGGCGGGTGACGGAGCCATCGATCTGGCGGAACTTCTCGAAGATCAGCTCCTGCTGGTCGGCGGCGATGCCGGGGCCCTGGTCGGCGACGTCGATGCGGACGCAGCCACCGCCGCCGGCCGCGTCGCCGGCGGGGCGGGCGGAGAGGGTGACGTCGCCGCCGTGGGGGCTGAACTTGATCGCGTTGCTGAGGAAGTTGTAGAGCACCTGCTGCAGCTTGACGGGGTCGGTCTGGAGGATGGGGACGGCGGGGTCGACGGTGGCGCGCAGGGTGAGGCCCTTGTGCTCGGTGGCGGGCTTGAGGACGTTGGTGAGGCCCTCGAACAGGTCGCCGAGGCTGAGGGGCTCGGAGCGGACCTCCATGCGGCCGGCCTCGATCTTGGCCAGGTCGAGCAGGTCGTTGATCAGCTCGAGCAGGCTCTTGCCCGAGCCGAGGATGTTGCCGACGTAGCGGGCCGACTTGGCGTCGGCGGCGGTCGTGTCCTTCAGCAGCTCGGCGAAGCCGAGGATGCTGTTGAGCGGGGTGCGGAGCTCGTGGCTGACGTTGGCGAGGAACTCGCTCTTGAGGCGGTTGGACTCGTACAGGGCGACGTTGCTCTCGGCGAGCTGGCCGACCTTCACGTCGAGCGCCTTGTTGCTGCGGCGGAGCTGCTCGGCGTTGTTGGACAGGTTGGCGAGCATGGTGTTGAACGTCTCGCTGAGCTGTTGGAACTCGTCGCCGGTGATGATGTGGGAGCGGATGTTGAGGTCGCCCTCGGCGACCTTGGCGGCGGTCTCCTGCAGGACGCGGACGGGCTGGAGGATGATGCGGGTGGTGATCAGGTAGAAGACGACGATCGCCAGCGTCCCGGCCAGCAGGCCGGCGGTGAGGATGAAGACGCGGTTGAGCAGCAGCTGGCTGGTGCGGACGCGGGAGGGCATCTCGACGCTGACGAAGCCGAGGGGCCGGGTGGGACCGACGAGGGCGGCGGGCACGCGGTCCCGCCACGGCACGCCGACGGGGAAGCGGATCGACCGGTAGCCGACCGGTTGCGGGCCGGCGTGGCAGTGGACGCACTCGGCGCCGTCGTTGACGGGCTGCGCGTAGCGGATGCCGATCGAGGCGTACCGGCGGAAGGGGCGGTACATCGGGCCGGCGGCGTCGGGGTCCCGGGCCAGCTCGTTGGCGTAGGCCTGCTCCCAGCTGGTCATGGCCGAGGGGGGCGTGTCGAGGCCGATGAGGCGGGGCGGGAACGAATCGATGCCGTCGACGCGAACGGATCGGGGCTCGTGGACGGCGGGGGCGGTGGTGGGGCGGCTGGTGGCGGTGGCGACGTGGTGGCGGAGGACGCCGTCGGCGATCGCCTCGGCGGCGGTGTGGTTCAGCTGGTCGGTCAGCTGCTCCATCCGCTGCCACGGCACCAGCAGGGCCGCCCCGATGATCAACACGACCGCCGACCCGAACAGCAGCTGGCACTTGGCGGCCAACGAGATGTTCAGCCGACGGATGCGGTTCAACATCGTCGGGTCAGTGTATGGGGTGCGGGGGGACCGAGAAAGATCGGTTTTGCCAGGTGTCCCCTCCCTCGGGCACGGGCGTCCGCCGGTGTGGATTGGTGGTTGTGCCGTTTCTGCCGAACGTGGTATGACGTTTCGTCGCGGGTGTTGCGGTGTCGAACGAGGTGAGCGATGACGAGTGCAGGCCGAGTGCTGGTGGTGGAGGATCACGAGCCGGAGCGGCGTGCCGTGAGTCAAATTCTCCGGTCGGAGGGGTTTACGGTCTTCGGATCGGAGAGCGCCGACAAGGCTTTGGGGTACATCGAGGAGAACATCGACATCGTCATCTCCGACCTGAACATGGGTGACGTGAGCGGGATGGACCTGCTGCAGCTTTGGAAGAAGCGGCAGCCGGACACGCAGTTCATCCTGGTCAGCGGGCAGGCGACGGTCCACAGCGCCGTCGAGGCGATGAAGAACGGGGCGTACGACTACCTGACCAAGCCGATCAACGCCGACGAGCTGGTGCTGCTGATCCGGCGGGCGATCGACACGACGAAGAAGGACAAGGAGATCGACAGCCTCCGGCGCCAGTTGGACCAGAAGTTCGGGCTGGACCAGATCATCGGCGAATCGAAGCTGATGAAGGACGTGTTCAACAAGATCCAGCGGGCGGCGCCGGTCGACAGCACGGTGCTCATCCTGGGCGAGACGGGCACGGGCAAGGAGCTGGTCGCGCAGGCGTTGCACCAGAACAGCCCGCGGAAGAAGGGCCCGTTCGTGGCGGTGAACGCGGCGGCCGTGCCGGCGTCGCTGGTGGAGTCGGAGCTGTTCGGGCACGTGCGCGGGGCGTTCACGGGGGCGACGGACAAGCGGATCGGGCGATTTGAGCAGGCGGACGGGGGGACGCTGTTCATCGACGAGATCGGCGACCTGGAACTGGGGCTGCAGGCGAAGCTGCTGCGCGTGCTGGAGACGCTGACGCTGACGCCGGTGGGGGGGCACGAGGACCGAAAGGTGGACGTGCGTGTGCTGGCCGCCACCCGGCAGGACATCCGCAAGATGGTCGAGGAGGGCAAGTTCCGCGAGGACCTGTTCTATCGCCTCAACGTGGTGACGATCACGCTGCCGCCGCTGCGGTCCCGTCCGGAGGACATCCCGGCCCTGGTCGACCACTTCCTCCAGCAGATCTCCAGTTCCAAGCGAACGACGGGCAAGCGCGTCTCGCCGGAGGTGCTGCGCAAGCTGATGACCTACCGCTGGAAGGGGAACGTCCGCGAGCTGCGCCACAGCTTGGAGCAGATGATGGTGCTGTCGGACGGCGAACTGCTGACCGAGGCCGACCTGCCGGACGAGATCAAGGAGTCGACGGGGGTCGGGTCGGCACCGCGGGAGTTGCCCAGCCATCTGACGATGGACGAACTGGAGAAGCTCGCGATCACCAAGGCGCTGGACGCCTGTCAAGGGAACCGAACGCACGCGGCCCAGCGGCTGGACATCTCCGTCCGGACGCTGCAGCGCAAGCTCGCCCAATACGACCTCGAAAAGCGAATTCCCGGCATTGGAGGCACCGTTGACGGGTGACAGGCTGTCGGACTTCGACATGGGTGCGACACTTCGTCTTGCGCGGTTCATTCTGAGTGCGAAGAGCGGCTACGCATGCCGATAACCATGCCGATTTTGGTGCCCAGAGGTATTGGACATCGCGGATGGCACCTGTGTTGCTCCACTTGGGTCAGAGGCGTTACCTACGCCTAACCTGAATCTCTGGGAGAGTTAACATGTCGATCAGCATGGAGCCGTTCGCGTCAGAGGGGCACTTCGCATCGTACGACGCGTTCAAGGGGCCGGTCGGTCGGGTTGCCATCTTTCAACTGCAGTGTAAATCGTGCGGCTTTGAGCCTGAGGACGCAGTTGTCGCCCCCCGTCTGTGCCCCAAGTGCCACAGCAAGACGTGGGAGCGCTACACGCGGCCGGGCAGTATTTTGGATAACGCGAACCGATACTGATCCCAATTTCTTCAGTCGTCCCGATCCACCCTTTTGCCGGCCCAATTCATGATTGCTCTGGAAACGTGCTGGTTGTGATGCAGGACGGGCGCGAGGAAGTTGCCGACCGCCGGACGTGAAGCGGCGATCGCAACGGTGCGGCAGGCCAAACGGCGCGTTGTCCATAGCCGTTTGTAAGCGCGAAGGATTGCCGTAGGTCCGTCGCCCTTCACGATGTGATTGACGGCAAGTTCCGCGCTCCGCAGGGCGAGCCCCATCCCCTCGCCACCGATGGGCTCAAGGGCGGCTGCCGCGTTGCCCACTGGCACAACTTGACGAGGCCAGCCGCCCGAAGGCGCGAAGCGGGGCAATGGTGCCGAGAGCCATCGACCCGAGCGGCATGCACGGGACATGCGGCGGCTCAGTGCGGGATTGAGTGCCACAACCCGTGCAAACGCGGCGTCGACATCTCCTGCAAATTCCTTGAGAACGCGCTTGGGGAGGCTAAAGGCGACGTTCCAACGATTGCCGTTGACCGGCGCGATGCCGCCGTAGCAGCCCTGACCCGCAAACAGTTCGATCGCATCCCGGGGGCCATCCACCCGTTCAAAGTGAACCTTGATGCCCAGGTCACCGGTGGCCGGTGGCGCGGGTGGCACCAGCGCTCCCTTCCCGTCAGCGACCACGACCCAGTCGGCGTCCGAAGCTGTGATCCGGTTCGAGGCCAGGTCGCGCCAGCGTACGCGCGGCGTTGCTCCCGCTTCGATCGCCTCGCACCGTGCCGGTTGGCGAACGACAACGCCGGCCTGCGATGCGGCCAACAGCAGGGCCGGGTCGAGGTCGTGCCGGGTCAGTCCCCACATCGTGCGCGGCAGCGGCAGTTCCAACGTCGGCCCGTCGACCGGGTGGATCAACGTTCGCGTCAACTCGATGGGCCCGAGGGACCGGAGCGAATCGGTCAAGCTCGCGCGGGCCAGCACGTCGAGGCCGACGGCGCTGAGGCATTCGCCGCACACCTTGTCTCGCGGGAAGCGATGCTGTTCAAACAGTTGGACGTCGAACCCCGCCCGGGCGAGCAGCAGGGCGGATACGCTGCCGGCGGGTCCGCCACCGATGACGATCGCGGTGGGCATGGCACGCACAGTAGACGGTGAATCTCAAACGTCCAACCTTTCAGCGTAGGACGCTCGGCGTGCGCCGGGGTCCGCATCGCGTTGACGCTCCCGGACCCCCCGCGTACGATCCGCCGCCGCCGTCGGTCCGTGAGGGTTGGCGGGGCAGAATCCGAGGAGACGAATGGCATTTTTCGACCTGAAGAACGTGGACCCGCGGGCCGTGGCCCGGGCCGCCGAGCACCTGGGGCAGCGGCCGGCCGACGTGGCGGAGGCCGTCCACGCGCAGGCCAGCACCAGCCCGACGTTCATCCCGGGTCGGGGTCCGGTCGCGATGCCCGTGGCCATGCCCGGGCCGCCGGGGGGCGGGGGGTACAACCGCTACCGAGAGATGACGCTGGAGGAGATGCTCCTCGAGAACCGCGTCATCTTCCTGGTCGGCGAGATCAACCACATGTCAGCCGCCCGGGTCTACATGCAGATGCTCTACCTTCAATCGCAGAAGAAGGACCAGGACATCAACCTGTACATCAACAGCCCCGGCGGGGTGGTGGACGACACGCTGGCCATTTACGACGTGATGAAGTTTTTGAGCTGCGACGTGGCGACCTACTGCATCGGCCGGGCCGAGAGTGGCGGGGCGGTGGCGTTCATGGCGGGGACCAAGGGCAAGCGGTACATCCTGCCCAACGCCAAGGTGATGATCCACCAGCCGTTCGGCGGCGTGTACGGGCAGGCGGCCGACATCGAGATCCAGGCCGAGGAGATCCTCAAGACCAAGGACAACCTGATCCGGGTGATGGCCAAGTGTACCGGCCAGCCGTTCGAGCGGGTGCAGGAGGACAGCGAGCGCGACCGGTTCTTCGACGCCAAGCAGGCCGTCGCCTACGGCATCTGCGACGAGATCCTCGGCGAGGACACGCCGACCGAGGTCGCCGTCGCGGCCGTGGATGGGTCGAAGGCGAAGTGAAAGGGCGTACTACGGGGTGATCCGATGCATTACAGGGTGATCCAGGACGCAATCAAGACTCGCCCGTTCGCCCCATTCGACGTCATCATGTCGAGCGGGGACCGATACCGTGTGGGCCATCCCGAGAACCTGATGATCCTGAAGGACTGCGTACTGATCCCGATCTACAAGCGGCGACCGCCAGCGCCGGATGGGCGTGCCGACGACTTCGTCTCCGCTTCTTACCTGCATATCGCCGCGCTGGAGCGGGTCACGCCCGCCGAAGGCGTCGCAGAGAACAACCCACCGGACCGCATTCAATGAACAACTCCCTCATCCCCATCGTCATCGAGAAGTCCGGCCGCGGCGAGCGGGCGTACGACATCTACTCCCGCCTGCTCAAGGACCGCATCGTCATGATGACCGGCCCGGTCACCGACGAGTCGGCCAACGCGATCATCGCGCAGCTGCTGTTCCTGTCCAACGACGACCCCAAGACCGACATCCAGCTGTTCGTGAACAGCCCCGGCGGGAGCGTGTCGGCCGGGTTCGGCATCGTCGACACCATGAAGTACCTGCGGTGCGACGTGGCCACCACGTGCATCGGCATGGCCGCCAGCATGGGGGCGATCCTGCTGTCGGCCGGCACCAAGGGCAAGCGGGCGTGCCTGGCCAACAGTCAGGTCATGCTCCACCAGCCGCTGATCGGCGGCGTGATGCAGGGGGCCGCGACCGACCTTGGCATCGAGGCCAAGCACATGCTCCGGCTGCGCGACCGGATGTACAAGCTGATGGCCGACTGGACCGGCAAGACGCCGGAGGTCATTCACCGCGACTTCGACCGCAACAAGTGGCTCTTCGCCGAGGAGGCCGTTGAGTACGGCTGCGCCGACCGCGTGCTGGACCGCGTGCCCGAGGGCATCTTCCGCGGCGTCCAGCCCGACGACGAGACCGAGAAGTGATCGCGACCGTCACACCCTGAAATCCGAACCGGAAGCCCCGATGCCGAATGTGGTGACGCAGCCCGTTCCGACCGTGGGGCTTCTGCTCTTGCTGGCCGCCGGTGGGTGCCACGGGCCCGACGCCGCCAACATCGAGCTGCGCAAGCAGAACCAGCAGCTGCAGTCTTCGGCCGACGACCTGAAGGCCCAGCACGGGCGCGACGTGGCCGCGCTGAACGCGACCGAGACGACGCGGCCGTCGGTGCCGACGCTGCCCGCCGATCGGCTCGCCCGCCTGTTCACCACGCACGGCCTCGAGTTTGGCCGACTGACCGGCGGTGACAACCCCGACACCGTCGCCGGCCCCGACACGATGCTGAAGGTGTACGTCGTCCCGACCGACGACCAGGGCACGCCGATCAAGGCGGCCGGCCCCTTCACCGTGGAGGCGTTCGACCTCGCCGCCCCCGGGCACCCGCTCGTGGGCACCTGGCGCTTCCCGATCGAGACGACGCGCGACCTGTTCTTCAACCGGTTCTCGCTCTACACCTACGTGCTCGAGTGCCCGTGGCAAACCGTCCCGGCACACGCGGACCTCACGGTGAAGGTCACGTTCGACGACGAACTCACCGGCCGACAGTTCGTCGCCCAGACGCAGGTCAAGGTGCACCCCGGCCCGGCGACCCGGCCGTGAGTTCCAGGTGTAGCCGGCGTCTGAGGTACTCCGAAGACGCGGATCGTTTGCCGGCTGATCCGGGCCTTCGGAGTACCTTAGACGCCGGCTTCCCGCCATGCCCGACGACGAGCCCCCGATCAACCGCCGCGCCTTCTTCCGCCAGGGGCTGCGGCACATGTTCAAGCCGCTGGCCAAGGCGGCCGAGCCGTTCGAGCAGGTGATCCGGCAGATCGGCGCGATGGACGACGAGGCCGCCGCCGCCCTCGCCCACCAGCAGTCGCGCACGCCTCAACCCCACAAGGCCCCGCCGAACCCATTCGCTCCGGTCCTCCGCCCGCCCGGCGCGCTGCCGGAGAAGCCGTTCCGCGACACCTGCAGCCGCTGCGGCGACTGCGTCCGCGTCTGCCCCGCCCAGTGCATCCAGATCGACCCGGCCGGCCTGCGCGGCAACGGCGTCCCGTTCATCGACGTCGACGCCGCCGCCTGCGTGATGTGCGACGGCCTGCTCTGCATGGGCGCCTGCCCCACGAACGCCCTCGTTCCCGTGCCGTTCGCCGACGTCGACATGGGCACCGCCGTCTGGCACCCCGAGCACTGCCTCCGCACCGTCGAGGGCCAGCCCTGCACGGTCTGCGTCGATGTCTGCCCCGTCGGCGAGATGGCGATCAGGCTGTCCGGCAACACGGTCGACGTGATCGGCGACGGCTGCACCGGTTGCGGCCTGTGTCAGAATCGATGCCCGACCACGCCGAAGGCGATCACCGTGACGCCGCGGCCGTCGGCACCCGTCGCCACCGCGACGCCACGACCGCGGCCGCGTTAATCGTGATGCAGAAGCGCAGCGTGCAAAGCGCAGAAGGGGGATGGCCGCACCAGCGTGATAGGCGGCTCTTTCCCGACTCTGCCTTCTGCAGTCCGCGCTGCGCACTCGCTGTCCCCGCCGGTTGCAAACGCGCCCCACGCCGTTACGCTACCGGCGCACCTTGCGCGGACAGTTCAGGTCAACCGTCACAACTTTTAGTGTGTACCCCTGACCGTGTTCGGCCACCGGGGCGGCCGCCGCTGTGGACTGCCGTGGGCCCGGCTTTGGCCCCGGCAGGGCGGGCACTATAACCGGCCCAGCGCGACGGTCCGACCGTAGGCGTGGCCGCCACACACGACACGAGGTTCCCTGGTGATCTTCGACTCGCTCCTGGGCATGTTCAGCGTCGACATGGGCATCGACCTGGGCACCTGCAACACCCTGGTCTGCATCAAGGGCGAGGGGATCGTCCTCAACGAGCCGAGCGTGGTGGCCGTCAAGAAGGGGACCAACCGCGTCCTCCAGAACGGCCAGGCCGTCGGCCTGGTCGCCAAGGAGATGCTCGGCAAAACGCCCGGCTCGATCAGCGCCATCCGCCCCCTCAAGGACGGCGTCATCAGCGACTTCGAGGTCACCGAGGCCATGCTCCGGTACTTCATCCGCCGGGCGCAGGGCAAGAAGCACTTCATCCACCCGCGCGTCGTGATTGCCATCCCCAGCGGCATCACCGCCGTCGAGAAGCGGGCCGTGCTGGAGAGCGCCGAGCGGGCCGGCGCCCGCCGGGTGTTCCTGGTCGAGGAGCCGATGGCCGCCGCCATCGGCGCCGGCCTGCCCGTGACCGAGCCGACGGCCAGCATGATCGTCGACATCGGCGGCGGCACGACCGAGGTGGCCATCATCAGCCTGGCCGACATCAGCGTCAGCGAGAGCGTCCGCGTGGCCGGCGACGACTTCGACGAGGCGATCGTCAACCACATGAAGAAGACGTACAACATGGCCATCGGCGAGCAGATGGCCGAGCGGATCAAGATCGAGATCGGCTCCGCCGCCCACACGGCCGACGAGAACGCCACCATGGACGTCCGCGGCCGCGACATGATCTCCGGCCTGCCCCGCAAGACCGGCATCACCGCCCAGGAGATCCGCGAGGCCCTCCAGGAGCCCGTCACCGCCATCATCGAAGCGGTGACCCGCACGCTGGAGCTGGCCGAGCCCGAGCTCGCCGCCGACCTCGTCGACAACGGCATCACCATGGCCGGCGGGTCGTCGCTCCTCCGCGGCCTGACCACCGTCATCAGCAACGCAACGGGCCTCGACGTGCGATTGGCCGAAGACCCCTTGACCTGCGTCGCCCGCGGCACCAGCGTCTACCTGGAGAACCTGGAACTGTGGCAGCACACGATGGAGTCCGACGCGGACGACATGTGAGGCAACGCCTCGGCCGGTCGGCCGTCCGCGTCACGCTCGCGCTGCTCGCCGTTGCCCTGGTGTTCGCCTACGCCAAGGGCTCGCCGGCCGACCTGGTCGCCGTCGCGAGCGTCGGTGGGCACGTGTCGCTCTACCGCCGTCCGTCGCTACGGGGCGGTCCGATCGTGGATGGCGATCCGTTCATGACCCGTTTCGTCGCAGGGCTGTTCTCGTCCAATTGGAGCCCGCCCACCACCGTCGAGCACGTCTGGCGGGACTTCAGCTACTTCTCGTTCGTGGACGGGCAATCGGTCGATCGGCGTGTCGAGGTGCCCGAGTGGTTCGTCGACGGCGTGCTCGCCTTGCCCCTTGTCGCCTACGGGGCGTGGCTCGTCCGAGAGCAGGTCTACGGCCGACGCGGCGGTCGCCGCGGGAGCTGCCACGCCTGCGGCTACGACCTCCGCGCCACGCCCGACCGCTGCCCGGAGTGCGGGACGGTCCCCACCAAATAAAGCCGCGGATGTCATCCGCGGTCTTCCCGCCGATGACATCGGCGGCTTTGTGACACCGCGTACCGCAGCAACTCGTTCCGCACGGTTCGCACGACGTGGCCGAACACCCACCGCAGCCACAGGTGCCCGACCCACCGCGGCCCCGGCAGCGTCCACCGGCCGCCGACGCGCACGTGCAGCCGGCACGTGGCCGGGCCGGTCGGCTCCAGCCGGTACGACAGCACGTGCGGGAACGCCGCCCCGGCGTCGCGGGAACACAGGTCGCTGAACGCGAAGCCGGTCCCCTCGCGCCACCACAGCACCCGGCCGACGCGCATCGTGCGGAACAGGACGTACCGGTGCTCGATCACCAGTGAACGGTCGGGCCCCACAGTGACGCGGGCGTGGAATGGGTCGTGCGTCGCCGACGTGGGCAGGTGACGCAGCTGGCCCCACGCCGCCGTCGACGACAGCGGCAGGGCGATGGTGGCCGTGCATTCGACGCGACCGTCAGCATGGATGCGCACGGCCATTCCACTAGCCCCCGGCTCGGCCGGGGTTCCTCTCGATGCACGAAACACCCCGGCAAAGCCGGGGGCTAACGGACGGATTCCGCCCGGTCCTTCATCCCCGCCAGCACGTGCCCGTGCAGCGTGTGGACCGTCCACGCCTCGGCCCACGCGTACGCCCACCGCGGGTACAGCTTCGGCACGTACCGCGTCGTCAGCGTCACCCGCGTATGTCGGCCGCCGTCGATCGGCTCCAACTGGAAGCTGCCGTCGACCAGCGTCACGCCGTCGGTCTCGATCTGGTCCTGCTCGACCACGGCGAACGCGAGCCGCTGGCCAGGCACGACATCGGTGATCCGTTTGACCAGGTGGCCGCGCTGGTAGACGCAAACCTTCAGGTCGCCGACCCGCTCGCTGCGGCCGCGGGTGTACTGCGGCCGCAGCGACGGCGACAGCCACAGCAGCCACGGCACCGGTCGGCGGACCTCCTCGTAGAACTGGATGCCGTCCCACGTCGCCCCCGGCGGCGCGTCGACCACGCTCACCGTGCTGACCGACATGATCGCCAAGTGGTCGTGCCGACCTTCCACAGCAGCGACGGCGGCCGGCAGTAGCAGCAGAAGGACCGGCAGGTATTTTCGCTCGTTGAATCGTCCCGGTTGGATCTGCTTCCGAAGTGCCGCGCCCAGCAGTCCGCCAAGCACAATGCCCGACACCATCGGGACCAGTGCGATGATCGCCAGGACAAACCCGCACAAGCCGCCGGCCAGGCCTGCGCCGAACAGCACGGTCAGTCCCAGGCCGACGGCCACGAGGCCGAGCAGGCCGGAGACGGGGCCCTTGACGCAGTACCCGATCACGCTGGCGATGGCGATCGGCATGGCGACCGTCGTCGCCCACCCATACCCCACGTACAACACCAGTGCCGCCCAGACGATCCCGCCGCCGAAGCCCGCCAACAGCAGCGGGGGCAGCCAGTAGGTCCACAGCGCGAACGGCGGCGTGCGGGTGAACGTCGCTGCGTCAACAGGATCAAACGCCAGCCCGCACTCGGGGCAATTTCCCGGCGGCAGGTTCTCGAGGATGTAAAAGCACCCGCGGCACCGCATCGGCGGCAGGTCGAGCACTGGGACCGGAACGTCTTCCATGGCCGGCGAGCGTGTCGCGCCGGGTGCCGGGATGCAACGACGGGTGGGCTGGTGTTGGAACTTTCAGCGGTGTTATAACAGTCTCCGGGGTTGTCAGCCATATGATCCCCGTAACCGTCGTCCCGGCGGCGCGTGAAGAGAGTATGGGGCACGGCCATCGCCGCCGGCCCTGCGGTCCAAGGAGAAAACCATGTCGCAAATGCCATTCGGTTCGTACGGGTTCTCGCCCACGGTGGGCTACCGGTCGCGTGAGGAGGAGCTGACCGTCGGCCAGTTCTTCAACTCGGTCTACGCCTGGATGTGCGTCGGGCTGGCCACCACGGCGGCCGTCGCGTTCTACGTCGCCCATGCCGCGCCCCAGCTGATGACCGGCGGCGTGGCGATGGTCTGCATCATCCTGCAGCTCGTGCTGGTCGTCACGATCAGCAACGCCGTCCAACGCGTCGCGGCCCCGCTGGCCACGCTGCTGTTCGTGCTGTACTCCGCGCTGGTCGGCGTCACGTTCTCGGTCCTGTTCAAGGTGTACGCCAACGTCACCCTCGGGACCGTGTTCCTGGAGACGGCCGGCGTGTTCGGCGCGATGAGCATCTTCGGGTA
This sequence comes from Tepidisphaeraceae bacterium, assembly GCA_965198865.1. Lineage (GTDB taxonomy): Bacteria > Planctomycetota > Phycisphaerae > Tepidisphaerales > Tepidisphaeraceae > CBDAQA01. Next base: position 255,445 of record CBDAQA010000002.1, read on the forward strand.
CGTCACCAAGCGCGACCTGTCGCGCCTGGGCAGCTTCCTGTTCATGGCGCTGATCGGTCTGGTCCTGGCGTCGATCGTCAACATCTTCGTGCACAGCTCGATGATGCAGACGATCGTCAGCTACGCCGGCATCCTGATCTTCGTCGGCCTGACGGCCGTCGACACGCAGCGGCTGAAGGGGATCGCCCTGCAGACCAGCAACAACCGCTCGATGGCCAGCCGGCTGGCCATCGTCGGGTCGCTGATGCTTTACCTCGACTTCATCAACCTGTTCCTGTTCATGCTCCAGGTGATGGGCGGCAACGGACGGCGCGACTGATCGACAGGCGATTCGAACTTCAACCGGCGGGGCGCAGCGATGCGCCCCGCCGGTTTCGTTCGCAGGTCCAGTCGCTGGCGGCTCCGCGAATCTGCAAGTGGCGTTAACGCACGACGACCGCCATCAGCAGCGGCAGCAGGAACACCCCGTCGCCCACCGTGCGGTACCGTTCCCGGCGGATGAACACACGCGGGTATCGCAGCACCACCGCCAGCCCGGCCGCCATCGCCAACAGCAGGCAACTGGCGATCCGATCGGTACCGATCGCGAGCGCGCCGATCGTCAGCGGCACCTGCGCGAGCAGCAGCGCGGCGGCGACGCGGCCCGCCGCGACCCGGCCCACGCCGCGGACGAAGCTGGTCTGCCCGGCCGCCGCGTCGCGGCGGGCCTCGAAGATCGAGAACTCGATCAGGTTCACGCCGGCCAACATCGCGTACTGCAAGACCAGCACGGCGGCCGGCCACGGCGGGCGACCCAGGTGGGTCCACCGGGCGATCGCCGGCAGCCCCCAGGTGCCAGCGGTGAAGATCACGCCGACGCCGAGTTCCTTCACCAGCAGCGGCGAGGCGCGATCGCCCGCCAGTTTCACGAGCAACTCGTGCAGGCCAACCAGTGCGACCATCGCGATGCCGAACCACACGCCGGGCCAGCTCAGTTCGAGGAGTCCGACGACGCCGCAGGCGACCGCGGCGGGGATGAGGATTGCCCACAACGCGGTCGCGTGTCGGCCGTGGAATCGGTGCCGCGGCGTGGCGGCGGTCGCGCCCATCCGGCGAGCGTCGATCAGATGGTCCAGCGTGTAGACGACCCACACCGCCGCCGGGAGCACGACGTAGAACGCCGGCCGGGGGGCGGCGTGCAGCACGCGAACCGCCAGGACCCCGCCGCCCAGGGCGGCCAGGGCGACGTCGATGCTGACCAGCCGCACGGCCGCGTAGGCCCGTTCGATGGCGGCGAGGGTCGGATATTGCGCACGGGCCAATCGGTCCCATCGTAGGGTCGCGATTGGGTCGGCCGCGATGGCGTGCTACGATTGCCGCGTCCCATGGCGCTGTACACGATCCCCCAAAACTCCGGCAAGGTTCGCGTGTCGATGTACCTCGGCGGGAAGTACGCCGTTTGGAACGGCAAGTTCGGCAAGCACGAGCTCCGCATCCTCTGCCGCGACCGCAAGCAGGCCAACGAGGTGGCGGGCATCATCAACCGCCGGGAGCACGACGGCACCATCGAGGTGCTGTCGGGGTGAGGGGGAGGTTGGTAAGTCATCGATCTGCCCATCCTCAACGAGCGCACGCAGATCGCCAGGGCGGGCAACGCGACCATGATCTCGCTGGACGAGGCCCCGAAGGGGTACACCGACTTCGACAAGGGGGTGGCGAAGAAGTACGTCATCGACCCCAACGGCAGGTTGTCGGCGTAGGCGTCGACGACGGATCTGTGACGAGCACGGCCCGCCCGGCCGCGAGGGAAATCCTCGCCGCCAGGCGGGCCGCTTTGTAGACTTGGGTGGTCGGGGTCCAGGGTGTGGGGATGTGCGGCGACGCTGCCGCTCGCGTACGTGTCCCACCGTGCCGAGGTGTTGAAGTGACGGAACTTCTTTTCATCGTGACCGAGGAAGCGGACGGCGGCTACGCTGCCCAAGCCGTGGGGGAAAGCATCTTCACGCAGGCCAGCTCCGATGGCGAACTCGAGCGCAACGTCCGTGAGGCCGTCCGGACGCATTTCGATCGGCCCGAGCAAATGCCACAGGTTTTGCACCTGCACTTTGTCCGCGACCGCACCATCCCTCTTTCCACCATCTCGACCGCAGCCGAGGTGGCCGACGGATCGCCGCTTAGGGGTTCAGTGCTCTCCTACGACGACCCGTTCGCACCCGCATGTCCGCCAGAGGATTGGGAAGCGAACCGATGAAGATGCTGCTCGACACACACGTTTGGGTGTGGTGGATCGACGGCACCGACCGCTTGTCGGTCAGGGAGAAGGCCGCCGTCGATGCTGCCGCAATCTCGGGTGGGGTGGGCGTGTGTGCCATCTCCTGCTGGGAGGTGGCGATGAACGTCGACAAGGGCCGCATCAAATTGTCGATCCCCGTGGACGAGTGGGTGACCCGTGCGTTGGCTTACCAGGGTGTCATCTTCGCACCCCTGACACCAGCGATTGCTGTGGCTTCCGTGAGCTTGCCGGGCGACTTTCACGGCGATCCGGCCGACCGTCTCATTGTCGCCACGGCGAGGGCCCTTGATCTGCCGTTGGCCACGCACGACGGTCCGATCAGCAGGTACCCGCACGTTCGACTGGCTTTTTGAACGAGACCGCTATGCCCGTAACCGTTGCGACGCAGCCCCGCGCCGACGCGCTCCTCTCCTCCTCGTTCATGCACCGGCTCGACCAGCTGGACGTGACCAGCCGGAAGATGCTGGCCGGGAAGATGAAGGGGGAGCGGCGCAGCAAGCGGCAGGGGCAGTCGGTCGAGTTCGCCGACTACCGCAACTACACGATCGGCGACGACCTCCGCTTCATCGACTGGAACATCTACGCCCGGCTCGACAAGCTGTTCCTCAAGCTGTTCCTCGAGGAGGAGGACCTGTCGCTGTACGTGCTGGTCGACACCAGCAAGAGCAATGACTACGGCAACCCCAACAAGGCCCACTACATCAAGCAGGTGGCCGCCGCGCTGGGGTACGTCGGGCTGGTGAACTACAACCGGGTGACCGTGGCCGCCATGACCGACACGGTGGTGGCCGACACCGGCGCGATGCGCGGCCGGACCAAGGTCCGGCAGATGATCGACTTCGTGTCGAACCTGCCCGTCGACGGCCCCAGCGACCTGGCCGCCGCGTGCAAGCGGTTCGCGCTGGCCAACCGGCGCAAGGGCGTCTGCGTGGTCCTGTCCGACTTCTTCGACAAGAGCGGCTACGAGAACGCCCTGAAGTACGTGGCCGGTGGCAACTATGACCTGTTCTGCATCCAGACGTTGAGCCCGCAGGAGATCGAGCCCGACCTGACCGGCGACCTTCGGCTGAAGGACATCGAGGACGGCGACGAGGCCGAGGTGTCCATCACGGCCCCGCTGGTCAAGCGGTACAAGGCGAACCTGAACGCCTACTGTCTGGGGTTGAAGGAGTACGTCACTCGGCGCGGCGGGACGTACCTGTTCACCAGCACGGCCGTGCCGTTCGACACGCTGGTGCTGAACTACCTGCGCGAGCGGGGACTGCTGGGGTAAGTTGCGAACTGGCGGGAGGCCCCTGTGAAGCGGCTGACGAAGGCACAGTACCACTTTTTGGCCGCCGGGCCCTTAGAGGGGGAGCGGGTCTACCTGTACCGAGGCGAACTGATCGAGAAACCAAGGATGAGCATGGTTCGCGCCTTTGGTGTCACCATGGTGAGTGATTGGTGCCACGACACATTTCGGCCAACGTTTAGAGTTCGGACGCAAAAACCTTTAGAGTTGCCCGACGACAGCGTGCCCGAGCCGGACGTCGCCATCGTCACCCACGAGCAGATGGTCCGGCGGCCGGCGCCCAACGCCGCGCTGCGGGTGATCGAGGTGTCCGACAGCTCGATCGAACTGGACCGCGACATGGCCTTTGAGTACGCCGCCGCCGGCGTGCCGGACTACTGGGTGGTGAACATGGTGGCCCGCGAGGTCGAGGTCTACCGCGACCCGGTGCCGGACCCCACATCGGTCACGGGCCACCAATACGCATCGCGGCACGTGAGCGGCCTCGGCAGCTCAATCGTCCCGTTGCTCCGCACCGACGTGTCTGTTGAAGTCGCATTCCTGACCGCACCGCCGGGGCCACCGCCGCCGCCCTAGGTTGCGAGCGGGGCCGTGCCGTTCGGCACACGGGTGCTGAACTACCTGCGCCAGCTCGAGCGATCCGGCAGGGAAGCCGGAGGTTGCACTGTGACTTTACTCGACAGCCCTGCTGCGCGATCGCGAAGTCGAACGATACCGCGTACCGGCACCCGATCCGACGTCACCGACCGGGTACCGGGTACGCCTCAATTCAGGTCTGCCGCGTCGGTGAATCGACTGCCCCGCTGGCCAAGCCGTCGGCCATCGTGGAGGTCGCCACGCTCCTGCGGCTTTCGCAAGGAGAGTCGGGAATTCCGATTCGCTGATTGCCCGCCCCCGAAACCGCCGATAGAATGTGTGAATACGGAAGTTCTGCGGTGTTCGAGATTGGGCACAAAATGGGTTCAACCGATAAGCAACCCTAGGGGTTAGTCGCCTGCCGGGCGCATACCCGAGACGCCCCGACCGGCTTGCCGGTCGGGGCCGAAACGGGGAGCAAACGGGCAGGCAACCCGGGGATTTATTCCCGGGGAGTCGCCGGGCTTCACCGCCTCGTGACTCGCACGTCTAACACCCACCTACTTCATTAGGGTTGAGCCTCTCGTTCCCACACGGCACCGCGGTCCATCCGTATTTTTTTTGCTCCCTGAACGCCCGCGACCCCGACCGGGGCCCGGGCGTTTTTTGTTGGGGCTCGGTGACGCTCGCGGCGACTCGGACGGCGGGGTCGGTTATCCTCGCCCGCCCCGATGCGCGTCCTCTACGTCCACCAGAATTTCCCCGCCCAGTTCGGTCACATCGCTTCCCACCTGGCCAGCCGGCCGGGTTGGGACTGCCGGTTCGTCAGCGAGACGCCCGCCGGCGTCGCGGGGGGCGTGCAGAAGATCCGCTACAAGCTGACCGGCGGGGCGACGGCCCACAACCACTTCTGCTCGCGCACGTTCGAGAACACCGTCTGGCACTGCGACGCCGTCTACCACGCGCTCAAGGCGATGCCCGACTACCGGCCCAACCTCATCGTCGGCCACAGCGGGTTCGGCTCGACCCTGTTCCTGCGCGAGCTCTACCCCGACGTGCCGTGCATCAACCTGTTCGAGTACTACTACCGCCCGCACGGCCCCGACAGCGACATGGACTTCCGCCACGACCTCGGCTGGCAGCTGGGCGACCAGAAGTACCTCCGCAGCCGGTGCCGCAACGCGATGATCCTGCTCGACCTGCAGAACTGCGACGCCGCCTACGCCCCCACGCACTTCCAGCGGAGCCGGTTCCCCAACGAGTACCTGCCCAAGATCGACTGCATCTTCGACGGCATCGACCGCACGGTGTACCACGCGCACGACGACGCCCTGCGCCCACCCGTCGGCCACCGCCCCGCGCGGCAGTTGGCCGGCGTCGACCTGCCGCCGGACGCCCGGGTGATGACCTACGTCAGCCGCGGGTTCGAGTCGATGCGCGGCTTCGACGTCTTCCTCAAGGCGGCCGAGAAGGTGACGCAGCAGGTGCCCGAGGCCCACGTCATCGTGGTCGGCACCGACCGCATCGCCTACGGCGGCGACGAGCAGTACATCGGCCCGCACAAGACGTTCAAGGCCTGGGTGCTGGCCCAGCACGCCTATGACCTGAGCCGGATCCACTTCGTCGGCCGGGTCCCGCCGCTCGACCTGGCGACGCTGCTGGCCGCGACCGACCTGCACGTCTACCTGACGGTGCCGTTCGTGCTCAGCTGGAGCATGATGGACGCCATGAGCTGCGGCGCGGTCGTCCTCGGCTCCGACACGCCCCCCGTCGCCGAGATGATCACCGAGGGGGCCACGGGGTTGCTGGCCGACTTCTTCGACGTCGACGCGCTCGCCACCAAGGCCGCCGCCGTCCTGCGCGACCCCGGCGCCTACCGCCACCTCGGCCGGGCCGCCGAGCAGCTGATCATCGACCGGTACAGCCTCGACGTCGTGCTGCCGAAGATGGTCGCCCTGTACGAGGCGACCGCCGCCAAGGGCGTGCGGCCGGAGTGACCACCGGCGTGAGCGCTCACCGACGTGAGCACACCGGCGGGGCGATCGCCCTGCCAGGCGGCCCAACGTTCCGTCCGGGTTCGCTCGCACAAAGCGGTGCGCGGCAACGGCCGCCAATGCTGCCCGGCAATGCGGCTGCAACGGCGAGCGTTGATCGACAAAGTCCCCCAGTCGTCAGCCGCGCCCGCGGTCGTCAACTGCAGAAAACCGCCACGCCCGCAGCAAAAAGCGGTCACTACTCATAATCGTCCTGATTGGCGCATGAGTAGTGACCCCTAGTCCGTTGCGCGGCCGTCCCATCGCGCACCTCCATCGGGTGAGTGGTTCGCGCCGCCGGGACGCGCGGGAGCCGTCCCTGCGAAGGAGGAACAGTCTGTTCTACGCGGTCACCCGGCCGCCGCCGTCGCCGGCGGGGACCGGGGCCGCAATCTCGGGTTCGTAGGGGGACGGCCGGGCCAAACTCTGTGTCGGGTTCGAGCGGAACGACGCCAATCGTCGCCGGCCTCGCCCGCCGCCCCCGGCGGCTGGGGGCATCCTAGCCGGGCTGAGGGGGGCCGCTCAAGGTTTTCATCCACTCAGGGTGCGGCTACCGCCGCATGAGAACTCTGTGGCCGGCAACGCGACGCGCGAGGCGGGCCGAGGAGTAGGACAGCATACGGACGCGACGCGGGCCGGTCCACAGCAGCGGCTGGTTATGTGCCCGGACCACTACGGGTCCCGCGGTGTTCGGCCTTGGACCGCCTGACCGACGAGTACAGGGACAGAACCCCCAGGCAGACGAGGAACGTGCCCACCCCGTATCCGACGTGGCGGTTGTGAGTGGGCATGTCGGCGACTGTGGCTGCAACCAGCAGCGCGATGCCGAGCGGGATCAGGACGGCGACCGTCAGCAGGCGGGACAGGAGCCGAACGTAATCCGGGTGGCTTCGCATCGAAGGTGGCGAGGGCACATAACGGACGACGCTGCTTCGAAAATGGTCGCCTACGCGGCGGCCGTCAGGGTCACTTTGTACCCCATCGCCTCCAGCCGAGACACCATCTTCGCCTTGTCCTGGTCCGCCGACGGGCGGGCCTCCAGGTGGGCGCCACCCAGGTCGCAGTAGCGGGTGCCCCGGCTGAGCATGTGGTAGATCGTGACCAGCTGGCTGTGGCCGACGGCCGTGATGGCCCGCTTGCCGCCGCGGCGCTTGCTCAGCCGGCGGAACAGGGCCCCGAAGTACCCGCCCTTCTTCCGCGCGCCGGCCCAGGCGGTCTGGTTCAGCGTCCGCTTGAGCCACTTGTCCCCGTCGTTGGTCCGCCCGCTCCGCCGCTTGCCGGCCGACTCGTTGTTGCCCGGGCACATGCCCGCCCAGCTGGCCAGGTGGGCGGCGGTGGGGAACCGGGACATGTCCGTGCCGACCTCGGCCACGAACACCTCGGCCGAGCGGACGTCGAACCCCGGCACCTCGTCGATCCGGGCGACCGCCTCACGCTCCAAAGGGGTCATCACCGCCTCGATCCGGGCGTCGAACCGGGCGACCTGCTGCTCCAGTTGCTCCAGCTGGGTCAGGGACTCGTCGAGCATGAACCGGTGGTGCGCGGTCACGCGGCCGCTCAACGCCTCGGCCAGCTGGGGGATCTTGACCCGCAGCTTGCCGCGGGCCAGCTCGGCCATCTGGGCCGGGGTCTGCTTCCCCTCGACCATCGCCCGGAGCATGTCCCGGCCGCTGGCGCCCAGCACGTCGGTCGCCACCGATGCCAGCTTCACGTTGGCGTCCTCCAGGACTTTCTGGAGTCGGTTGGCCACGCGGGTCTTGTCGTCCATCAGCTGCGCCCGCTGGCGGGTCAGGTCCCGCAGGTCGCGCTGCGGCCGGTCGGGGACGAAGCTGGGCGAGAGCAGGCCCGCCGCCAGCAGCTGCGCGATCCACTGGCAGTCCTTCACGTCGGTCTTGCGCCCGGGCACGTTCTTGATGTGCCGGGCGTTGACCAGCATGAGGGTGATCGGCTCGCCGTCGGCCGTCGCCCGCCCCTCGAGCAGGTTCCACACCGGCTTCCAGTAGACGCCGGTCGACTCCATGGCCACGGCCGTCACGCCCGACGCGGCCAGCCAATCGCCCAACTCCAACAGCGCCCGGGTCGTCGTCCCGAACGTCCGCACCTCGTTGGCCACCGTCCCGTTCGGCCCCGCGGCCGAGCGGACGCAGGCGACCACCGTCTCCTTGTGCACGTCGATCCCGCAGCAGCGGGCGTGGACCACCGTCAACGCGTCCATAGCGACCTCCCGTTTGTACCGGGTCGCCGCCGGCGGGAGCCACCTGAGGGGGTGAAACAATCTGCTTCACGCGGTCAAAGCCGCAATCTCGGGTTCGTGCAGGCGGCCGGGCCAAACTGTTCTTCGGGCTCGAAGACGCCAGTCGTCGACGGCCTCGCCCGGCCGGCGGCGACCGCCCTCAGCCTAACGCGCAGCTACGGCGCGCCGGGTGATATTTTCATCCGCTCGGGCGTGGCGTACGCGCCACATGACCAACTGTTCTGTAAACTCGACCGAAAACTGCGTTTCTGGGCCGAAAACGCGGGTCGGCCCGGGCGGGCCGCCGAGCGGCAGTCGCATGGGAGCGGCGGATCGGGCCGCGCCACATTTACATCCCCTCAGGGTGCGGCTACCGCCGCATGTCAACTCTGTGGCGGCCAACGCAACGCGCGGGGCCACGCTGGACGGACGGATGATACGGACGCGATGCGGGCCCGTCCACAGCAGCGGATGGTTATGCAGCAGGCCGTAGCCGTCGCACGGGAGTCCAGGCGGCTAGGCCAACGCCTGTGGCTACCAGCACGCCACCAACTGCCAGGAGGGCGTTGCCGACCGACGATTGGCGGAAGACGTCATTGGGGTTGAAGGTCCACCGTACTGCACTGCCGGCCGCGATCAGGGCCGGTGCAAGATACCCGCCGACGAGGCAGATGCTCCCGCCGATGATCGAGCCGGTTGCCACGATTGCCGATGCGAGTAGATGGGTGTCACTCTGCTGCATAACGGATGGAGATCTGTGGCGGGGCTGCAATGGCGACGCCCGAGTGCCGGTTGCGCCCGCAGCCCCGTCCACAGCATCGGGAGGTTCTCGAACACGCTCGCGCGGCCGGGACAGAAGTCGAGGGGTCGGAGCCGGCGGCGCTAGGTATGCTCCAGCGGTCGTCCGCAGCAAGCTCGCTTCTGCGCGCGACCGCTGGAGCATACCATAGCTGTCAAGTCGCAGGCGTGTGTTTGATGTATACTATTGCAGTAGAAAGACTTGCGTGTTCTAGAACTACTGCTTCTATGACCTACAGAACGACGTATCAGGTAACGCCGCCGCTGGTCGCCGTCGCCCAGCTACCGGGTACGGTAGCGGGCGGACGGCGGGGCCGCAACCAGATCCCCGTAAACCAACTATTGGGCAAACTGGGCGAGAGCAGGCACTAACCGATCAGTCAGTTCGCCATTCTCTCCGTCGACGGAATGGGAGAGGGGCATTCCTTGATGAGCCACCAACTGCTGTGACGGCTGCGACGGACGGGGGATTGCTACCGTTCTGTCTCGGGGATCTCGGATTCGACCGGGTTGCCCGCTCCAGCGGAGGGCGGCGGTTGAACGGCCCTGAGGGTCGCGCCGGGCCGCTGAAGCGGGCCGCTCGGTCGAACTCGGCTGACGATGAGCCCTGAGGCAGAGCCGGTCACTCCTGATTGCGCCGTTGCGTTGCTGCGGGTGGTCCTTGGGTTGGACGAGGACCCGCGGTGAACCCCGTGGCGGAGGATGGGCCGTGCCGTTCGGGTCGATTTGGCGTCACGGTAGCTGCCCGTCGGGCGGGTCGAGCGGCGGGAGGACGAACGGGTCGAGGCGGACGTTGTCATCGGGAATCGTCGGGAGGGCATCGACGTGGGGCGGGAGGGTGGGGCCCGGAACGTGCCGGCGACGAGGGGGGACCTTGGCCGGGTCGAAGATGCCCTCGCCGGCGAGGAACTCCTCCTTGACGATGGCGGCCTCGGCACGGGCGGCGGCGGCCCACTGCTGGCGGGCGACGTGGTCGGGGTCGGTCGGGCCCGGCTCGGGCGGGGTCAGCAACCCCTGTCCCTTGAGGATGGCCAGGGCGGTGCGGGTGTCGCCGGCCGTGATGGCGGCGGCGACGGCGGTGACGGCCGCGTCGGCCAGGGCCAGGAGGCGGGCGCGGGCGTCCTCGGCGGCGGCGGCCTGCCAGGCGTGGAACGCGGCGCGGAAGGCGGCGTCCTCGCGCAGCCAGCGGTGCAGCGTCTGGCGGTGGACCCCGGCCGACGCCGCGGCCGCCGTCGCCGACTCGCCCGACGCCAACCGCTGGATCGCCCGCCGCTGCGCCGGCGTCAGGCCGTCCCCGCCCGACCCGCCGGTTGGACCCCGATGATCGTCATCCCGATGTGCTGCTGAGTATCCCATGACCCAAACCCTAACGGAAACCGTACAAAAACGCTACATAAATTTTCATGACGTAAAAAAAGGGCGTCGATTCCGGTGTGGACGGCCGGCGAGGGTTACGCGCCAGCGCAACCAGATATCGTAAAAGTGCGAATGCGCCGGTTGGGGGGCGCGCGGGACGGATGGCAAGTCGTTTTCGGGAAGCCGTTTGGATCCGGATCGTGCCGCGGTGCGCGTCGGTGTTGCGGTGGCGCGTTGTGGCGCGTTTTGGCGCTCAGCCGCGGACGTGGCCGTTCCCGGTCACCACCCACTTGTACGTGGTCAGGTCGGCGGCGCCCATCGGCCCGCGGGCGTGCAGCTTGTCGGTGCTGATGCCGATCTCGGCGCCCAGGCCGTACTCGCCGCCGTCGGCGAACCTCGTGCTGGCGTTCACCATCACGCTGGCGCTGTCCACCTGCTGCACGAACGCGTCGATCGCCGCCGCGTCGTGGCTCAGGATCGCATCGGTGTGGTGGCTGCCGTACTCGTTGATGTGCCGGATCGCCTCGGCCGTCGTGTTCACGACCCTCACGGCAACCGTCAGCGACAGGTACTCGGTCGACCAGTCCTGCTCCGTGGCGGCGATGGCGGCGGGGAACAGCGCCCGCGTGGCGTCGTCGCCGCGAACCTGCACGCCATGCTTCGCCAGCTCGGCGCACACGATCGGCAGCAGCCGCTTGGCCGCCGACCGGTGGAACATCAGCTTCTCCACCGCGTTGCAGGCCGCCGTGTAGCTCGTCTTGGCGTTCAGGCACACCTGGACGATCTGCTCGTCCATGCCATCGGTGGCGGCGTCGACGTAGATGTGGCAGTTGCCCGTGTAGTGCTTCAGCACCGGGATGGTCGAGTCGGCCACCACGGCCCGGATCAGCCCCTCGCCGCCGCGGGGGATCACCAGGTCGATGTACTTGTCGAGCTTCAACAGCTCCGGCACCAACGCCCGGTCGGTCGAGCTCACCAGCTGCACCGCGTTCGGGTCGACGTCGGCCGACGCCAGTCCCTCGGCCACGGCGGCGGCAATCGCGCGGTTGCTGTGGATCGCCTCCCTCCCGCCGCGCAGCACGACGGCGTTGCCGCTCTTGAGGCACAGGGCGGCCGCGTCGCTGGTCACGTTCGGCCGGCTCTCGTAGACGAACAGCACCACGCCCAGCGGCACCCGCAGCCGCTGCACCCGCAGCCCGTCGGGCCGCACGTGCGCGTCGATCACCTGCCCGACCGGGTCGGGCTGAGCGGCGATGGCCGCCACGCTGTCGGCCATGGCGGCGACCTTCCGCTCGGTCAACGTCAGCCGGGCGACCATCGGGGCTGGCAGGCCGGCGGTCGTGGCATGGGCGACGTCGGACGCGTTCGCCTCGACGATCCGGGCGGCGTGGCTGCGCAACGTGTCGGCCGCGCGGCGCAGGGCGGCGGAGCGGGTCGCCGCATCGGTCGCCGCCAGCCGTCGCGACGCCTCGCGGGCGGCCACGCCGATCCGGTGCGCCTCGCCGGCCCAATCCATGACGTCCTCAGGCATATGGGTAGGATAGCACGCCGACGCCGGGCCGTTACACTGTGGACCTGAACATGCCGCAACCGTTGCCTCCCAACGCGCCGCTGGTCCTGCTGGTGGACGATCACGCCGACACGGTCAGCCTGATGTCCCGGCTGCTGCGCGGGCAGGGGTTCGAGGTGCTGAAGGCCGACTCCGTCGCCGGCGCCGTGGCCGCCCACGACGGCCGGCCGATCAACCTGCTCATCTGCGACCTGAGCCTGCCGGATGGCACCGGCCTGGACGTGATCCGCCGGCTGCGCGAGCGGATGCCCAGCCTCCGCGGCATCGCCGTCAGCGGGCACGGGTCCGACGACGACCGCACCGCCAGCGCGGGCGCCGGCTTCGCCCGGCACGTCACCAAGCCGATCGACTTCGAGAAGTTCGTCGCCGTCTGCCGCGAGGTGATGGGGGGCGCGTGATCGACGGACCGCAGCCGCCGCTCGATTATCGCAACCGTGATGACGACCTGCGGCCCGTCAGCGCCGCACCGTTTGTCGCTGGGATCGTAATGGGGACGGCTGCTGTCGGATGTGTAGGTGCTGACTTCGCCGTCGTACACGTTCACTACGCTCCCGGAACGATACCGCCGGCGCATCCTCAGGCACCTGTGATCGCATTCTTCGCAGCCATCGCATTTGTGTCTGCGACGATCTTCGTGCTCCTTCGCTGGCGTGGTCCGCATCGGCGGACGTTCGCGCTCGGCTTTTTGCTGGCCGTCCTCGTCGCATCGCTGATTGAGGGAACCTGTTTTTCGGTGATGTGAGCACCGTTGTCTGGCAATGACCGGTGCAACTTAAATCTCACCCGTTGCGCGCACCCAATATTGCAGCCGCGGGCTTTTAGCCCACGGAATTCCGCGGCCTGAAAGCCGCGGCTGCGATTCCACCTCTACTCGGTCATCGCCGGTTCCCGTACACTCCGCGCCCATGGCCGATTCCTCTGCCCCCTGGACGATCCGGCGGCTGCTGGAGTGGACCGGCGGGTTCTTCACCAAGAAGGGCGTCGACCAGCCGCGGCTCTCGGCGGAACTGGTGCTGTCGCACGTGCTGAACTGCCCGCGCATCGAGCTCTACACGAACTACGAGAAGACGGTCGGCGAGCAGGTGCTGGCCGACTACCGCGACCTCGTCCGCCGGGCGGGCGAGGAGGAGCCGATCGCGTACCTCACCGGGCGGGCGCACTTCTTCAACCTGGAACTGGCCGTCACCCGCGACGTGCTGATCCCCCGGCCCGACACCGAGACGCTGGTCGAGAACGTCATGCAGACGATCCGCCACCAGCCGGGGCTGGAGGCGCCGCGGATCCTCGACCTGTGTACCGGCAGCGGGTGCGTGGCCGTCGCCCTGGCCAAGCACCTGAAGGCGGCGACGGTGCTGGCCATCGACATCAGCGACCGGGCGGTCGCCGTCGCCCGCGGCAACGTCGAACAGCTGGGCTTGGCGGATCGGGTGACGGTCGAGGCCGGCGACCTGTTCGGGCCGTTGAGGACGACCGTGGACGCCCGGCCGTTCGACCTGATCGTGTCGAACCCGCCGTACATCCCGTCGGACCAGATCGCGGCGTTGGACCGGTCGGTGCGCGACTACGAGCCGCACCTGGCGCTGGACGGCGGCCCCGACGGGCTGACGCTGCACCGGCGGATCCTGGCCCAGGCGACCGAGCACCTGAACCCGGCCGGGCAGGTGTTCATGGAGATCGCGTTCGACCAGGGGCCGGCCGCCCGCGAGATGGTCGCGGCGGTCCCGGCGTTCGAGGGGGCCAGGCTCCTCAAGGACTTTGGTGGGCACGACCGCGTCGTCGCGGTCCGGTTGAAAACTGCGACGTGACCGTCGCCGCCGGTTGTTTCCCCCGCCGATCCGGATAGAAATGTCGCCCGCGAACACGGACTCACACGGACACCCACCGACCATGAAGACGGCACCCCACACTGCGCTCCGCTTGGCGATCGGACTCGGCACCGCACTGGCCGCGGCGGCCCTCGTCGGCTGCGACAGGACCGACTCGACCACGGCCACCCCGGCCAACACCGGCACCGGCATGACCGGCGAGGGGACCGGCAAGCAGGTCACCGGCCCGGTCGGCGTCGGCGCCAACGCGGATAGCCAAGGGGCCGGCGGGGCGCCGACCTACGGCGAGCCGACCGGCACCGGCTTCCCCAGCGGCGACGCCGCCCATTCGAGTGGCCAGGGCAGCGGCCTGATGGGGTTCCACGGGACCGGCGCGATGGGCACCAGCGCCGCCGTCAGCGACGCCCACGACGCCGGCAAGCCCGCCAAGGACGCCCCGGCCCTGGTGCTGCCAGAGCAGTGATTGCGGCAACGGGATCACGATTCCGCCATCGCCTTGAGCGCCGCGCCGCGGCGGGCCAGGAACCGCCGCAGGTGCGGGCCCAGCACGACCCGCTCGGCAATCCACCCGATCGGCCCGAATGGGGCGGAAAACTGCACGACGTCGACCATGACGGTCCCACCGTCGTCGGTCGGGTCGAACCAGTGGTCGTGCTCGAAGAAGCGGAACGGGCCGTCGACCATCCGATCCTGGAAGTAGAACGGCTGGTCGAACGCGGTGATCCGGCTCGTCAGCCGATGCGTCACGCCAAGGTGGCACCCCTCGAACGTGACCGTTTCTCCCAGCTCGAGCAGCCCGGACCCGCGACCCGCGACGATCCGCTCGCCGGTGGACTCCGCTGACCGCAGGTGGGCGTCCACATCACGCGCCAAGGCGAAACACCGCGCCGGCGGCGCGGCAATCAATGTCGTCACGCGAAGGGTGTACATCGGCGGGGGGGGTCAGCCCGCCATCGCCGGCTGCGGCAGGTCCTCTGTGGCGGCCATGTGCAAGGTTGAAACCAGCGCTTCACGCACCGGAATCTCGTTCGGCGACGGCTCCTGGCTGCGATCATAGATCGCGACCGTCATGCCCGATTTTGACACGAACAGCATTTGAGGGTGGGAGATGTCATGCGTCGTCCCGCTACCGAGAATCAGGCGGAACGGCACGAACGGGCGACGGCGGAGGCGGGCGAAGACGGCGTCGGCGGTCATGGCAAGATTGTACCTGCGGACGCGAGTCGCGACCACTCGATCCGAAGTGAGCCGGCCCACTCCACGGTCGGCGGTGCGACCGCTAGCGATGGGGACAACCTTAACCCGGACCCGCCCTCAAACCGCCCCGCCCGCCTTCATCGCCGGCAGGTTCTGCGACGGCGGCAGGTCCCTCAGCGTGTTCAGGCCGAACAGCTCGAGGAACCGCCGGGTGGTGCCGTACAGGATCGGCCGGCCGGGGATCTCGGCCCGGCCGGCGATCTTGACCAGGTGCTTCTCCATCAGGCTGCGGATCGTCTCGCCGCTGGCGACGCCGCGGATCGCCTCGACGTCGGCCCGCAGGATCGGCTGCTTGTAGGCGATAATCGCCAGCGTCTCCACGGCCGACTTGGTCAGCTTGGCGTCGATCTCCTTCTGGTGCAGCCGCTTCAGGTGCTCGCCGAACTGCGGCAGCGTGAGGATCTGGTACCCGCCGGCCACCTGCTCGACGCGGAAGCTACGGTGGGTCTGCTCGTAGATCTCGTTCAGGGCGGTGACGGCGGGGCGGATCGGCTTGACGCCGGGGACGTCCAGCAACTCCGCGAGCCGAGCGGGCGTCAGCGGGTGATGGGTGCTGAGCAGCAGCGCTTCGAGGACGGACAGGTCGACCGCCGGGTCGGTGACGGCAATCGCGTCGGCCTCCGCCTCGGCAATTACCGGGGCGTCGGTCGGCTCCCGCTGGGACGACGGGGCGTCCAGCGCGAGTTCGGTCGGCGGATCCTCGGTGGGCGTTCGCGTCATCGGTGCTGGCGGGCGGTGATACCGCGAGCCGTCGACTCCGGCAACAGAGTTGCGCTCCCGTCACAGGATGCCGGGCACGGTCCACCCCGTTTAGCGACGGCCCGGAGGGCCGGCTATTAGGCGTAGCCGACCCTTCCGGGCCGTCGCGCAACGGCTCAGCCGCACACCTCGTCCAGCACGTCGTCGGCGACGTAGATCGGCACGGTGTTGGCGATGCCCAGGGCGATCGCGTCGCTGGGTCGGCTGTCGGCCTCGATCAGCTGGCCGTCCTGGCGGATGTAGAGCCGGGCGAAGAAGGTGTGGTCCTGCAGGTGGGTGATCTCGATCCGCTCCAGCTTCCCGCCGAGGCTCTCGATCACGTTGGCCAGCAGGTCGTGCGTGAGGGGCCGGGGCATGGCGATCCCCTTGAGCCGGCGGTCGATCGCCAGGGCCTCGGCGTTGCCGATCACGATGGGGAAGCGGCGCTCGCCGTTCACCTCTTTCAGGTAGATCACCTGCGAGTCCAGCATCTCGCTGATGATGATCTTGTTCAGCTCCATCGGCACGGACGACATGCAGGACCCTCCGATGCGCGCGACCCCGGCGAGGACAACGTAGGCTAGAGGTGGCCGCAAAACCGGTCAAGCGCAAACGATCGGACCTCCATTGGCCAATCTTGTGTGGTCCGTGCGCGGCCGGTATCCTCCGGCCCCATGGAGTCAGGGGAGCAAGGGCGCACGCCTGCGGCACAGAATCTGCCGTCGCGGCGGTCCGTCGGGGCGCCATTGCTCGCGGTCTTCCTGATCGGCATCGCCGTCTGGTTCGCGTCGTCGGCCAGCCTGCGCCGGGCGTTCGTGGGCGACATGGTCGACGACGGGCAGTACCTGGTGGGCGCCCAATCGCTGAGGGCCGGGACCGGCTACCGGCTGGTCAGCCGGCCGGGCGAACCGGTCGCCCGCAAGTACCCGCCCGGCGTGTCGGTGATGACCTGGGCCGCCCTGGAGTGCGTGCCCGGACCCCCGTCGCTGGCGAAGGATCAGGCGGTGGCGCGGGGGCTGATGTTCGCCTGCGCCATCGGCCTCGCCTGCGGTTGCCGTCGGCTCTTCGCCCTCTGCGGATTGGACGGCTGGGCGGGCACGCTGCTGGCGCTGGCCGTCCTCTACCACCCGGCGGTCGTCGCCTACGTGGGGTACCTCAACGCGGACCTGCCCTTCGCGGCGCTCACGACATGGCTGGCCTGCCGGTGGGCGGCACGCTGGCAACGGCCGACGCCGTCATCGTCCCTCGCCTGGGCCGTGGACGGCCTGCTGGGTGGCCTGGCGATCGTTGTCCGCGGAAACGGCGTGACGCTGCCGCTCGCCGGGCTGGTCGGGATCATGACGGCCCGGTCAGGGCGGACCGTCCGGGACGGCGTCGCGTTCCTCTCGCCCGCCGTGCTGATCCCGGCGTTGGCGATCGTGCTCGTGGCATCGCAGGCGGGGGGCCGGGACACCGGGTTCTACGGCAGCGAGCTGTCGGGGGCGTACAAAGCGAAACCTAAGCTCTGGACCATCCCGCTCGGCAACGCCAAGCGCGTGTCGCACGTGCTGGCGACCGAGATGATCTGGCCGATGGCCGAGTGGTCGACGCCGGAGGGGAACGTGCTTGGCCGCTGGCCGCCGGGCGCGGTGGCGCTGTGCGATGGCACGCTGCTGTTGATCGTCGTCGGTCTGTGGCGGTTGGTCCCGACCCGGCTCGGATGGGCCATCCTGACCCAGGCGGTGCTGACGGTGGGTCTGTTTTGCGTCTGGCACTTCCCGTTCCAGGTGCGATTCGTGCTGCCGTTACTGCCGTTCATGATGGTCGGGTTCGCGGCGGGCGCGGGCTTCCTCCTGCAACCCGTTCTGTCGTCGGCGATCGTGCAGCGAACGGCGGGCGGCGCGGCGTTGATCGGTGGGATCGTCGTGCTGGTCGGCGTGATCGCATACGCGCACCGGTACGGTGGCGTGCGGGGACGCGGCGCGGAGCCGGGCACCGTCGAGGCGTTCGACGCCGTGCGCCGGCTGACCGCGCCGGGTGACGTGGTCTTCTCCGGGCCCTCGCCAGAACTGATCTACCTGAACAGCGGTCGGCAGGCGGCACCGCTGCTGGACGACGACCGGTTCTTCGCCAACCTGCCCCCGGTCTGGTCCCGGCTCCAACGGTGGCTTCGGACCGGTGGGGCAACCTACTTTCTGATCCAGCGACCGGAGTCGTGCAAGTCGTACGATTTCCAGCGAGCGGCCGACGCCGCCACGCCCTACACCGTGAAACCGCTGTTTCAATCTTCGGATGGTCAGTACTGGCTCGGTCAGATGACCAACGTCGAGCGCCAGCCCGAGACGAAACCCGCAACCGAGCCCACGGTTGGTGCGGGTCGGGCCGGTGCCGATCGCCCGGCTGCCCCTTGAGTTTGGTCCTGACCGTTCATTAGGAATCCCCCACGCTAGCCGATCTGATAACCATGCCCAATTTCACCCCCCTGGCCCGCCCGACCCTGCTGAGCATCGTGATCCCTGTCTACAACGAGGGACCGACCGTACAGGACCTGGTCCGCCGGGTGGTCGAGGCGCCGCTGCCCGAGGGGGTCGGGCGGGAGATCGTCTGCGTCAACGACTGCTCGAAGGACGAGACCGGCACCAAGCTGGACCAGCTGTCGTCCCTGTTCCCCGGCGTGCGGTTCACCGTGTTGCACCACCCGGTCAACAAGGGCAAGGGGGCCGCCCTTCGCACGGGGTTCGAGAAGGCGTCGGGGCAGATGGTGCTGATCCAGGACGCCGACCTGGAGTACGACCCGTCCGACTACCCCAAGCTGCTGGCCCCGATCCTGGAGGGGCCGGGCCGACGTGGTGTACGGCAGCCGGTTCATCGGCGAGCCGCACCGGGTGCTGTACTTACTGGCAACAGCATGGGGAACAAGTTCCTGACCGCCTTCAGCAACTGGTTCACGAACCTGAACCTGACCGACATGGAGGTGTGCTACAAGGTGTTCCGCACCGAGGTGCTGCGGGCCATGGAGCTGAAGTGTGACCGGTTCGGCTTCGAGCCCGAGGTGACCGCCAAGATCGCCAAGGCCCGCCCGCGGCTGCGCATCTACGAGGTCGGCGTCGCCTACTACGGCCGCAGCTACGAGGAGGGGAAGAAGATCACCTGGAAGGACGGCATCAAGGCCATCCTGACCATCATCCGGTTCCGGTTCGTGGACTGAGCGGGTCGAAAGGTGAAGACGTGAAACGTGAAGACGCGGCCCCAACTTCCCCTGCTCACGTTTCACGTCTTCACGTTTCCGCGTAAAACGCACGGATGTTCCAGGCCGAGCGACAGGCGATCCGCAGCACGTTCAAGCTGTCCCGACCGACGGTGCGGGAGACCCTGATCGTCTCCGCCCTGTACACGGCCCAGGCGACCGCCTGCGTGCTGCTGCTGTCGTGGGGCTACCGACACACCAAGCACCACGGCGACACCTGGGCGATCATCTCAGCCATCCTGGCGCTGCAGCCGTCGCGTTATCAATCGGTGGTGACTAGCTTCGTCCGCATCCTGGCCAACACGGTCGGCGCGTCGGTCGGGCTGCTGGTGGGTGAGACGATGATCCACCTGGCCGACGAGTGGCAGATCATCCTGGCGATCGCCATCGTCGTGCCCACCTGCGAGATGCTGCGCCTGAACCTGGCCCTGCGGACCGCGTGCGTGGCCGCCATCATCGTGCTGGCCGTTGGCGGCGGGATGGATGGCCACCCCAAGCTGCTGACCACCGGCGAGGAGCGGTTCGTCGCCACCGTGGTCGGCTGCGGGGCGGCCCTGCTCGTGCAGGTGGCGACAGACCTGATCCGCAAGGCGATCACCGGCCGGGCCGACGACGCGACGGCGGTGACGCCGAGCTGATGCCGCGCGAAAGAGCCGCGCACGTAGGGTACTCCCGAAGTAAGCGGTTCTGCGCCGGCCAAACCCGCTTACTTCGGGCGTACCCTACGTGCGCGGCTCCTTGAGACGCCCTCCGTTCGCGCTATCCTTCCATTGCGATGTCCACCGACCCCGCACGCCCGGCCTGCACCCGCGACGACGCCGTCGCCGTCGTCCGCACGCTGCGCGACGCCGGCCACGTCGCCTACTTCGCCGGCGGGTGCGTCCGCGACACGCTGCTCGGCCTGACCCCCAAGGACTACGACGTCGCCACCGACGCCCCGCCCCAGCGGGTGCGGCAGCTGTTCCGCAACACGCAGGCCGTCGGCGCCGCGTTCGGCGTGATCCTGGTCCGCCTCGGCAGGAGCGTGATCGAGGTGGCCACCTTCCGCACCGACGGCACCTACACCGATGGCCGCCGCCCCGACACGGTCACGTTCGCCACGGCCGAGGAGGACGCGAAACGCCGCGACTTCACGATCAACGGCCTGTTCATGGATCCACTCGATGGGGATCGCGTCATCGACTACGTCGGCGGGCAGGCGGACCTGACGGCGAAGTTTGTGCGGGCCATCGGCAATCCCGATGAACGGTTCGCCGAGGACCACCTGCGGCTGCTGCGGGCAGTGCGGTTCGCGGCGCGGCTGGGGTTCACGATCGAGGAAAAGACGGCCGATGCAATCGTTGCTCACGCCCGGGAACTACCCAGGATCAGCCCCGAGCGGGTCGCCGACGAGTTGCGACGATTGTTGGTCGGACCGGGGAAGAACCGGGCGTGGAGTTGGCTGTGGCTGCTCCGGTTGATCGAGCATGTGTTCCGTACGCTGAAGCCCGGTGTTGGCCTCTCGCATCGCGAGTCGAGATCCGTCTTCAAGCGCAGCCCGGAGCCGCTGACCTTCGGAAGCGCTTTGGCGACCGTAGCTGTTGACCTGTGGTACGAACGAGCGGGGCATCCGAATGATGTTCGTCCCCGGCTGTTGAAGGCCGAGGTCGGCGGGGTCGTTCGTGCACTTCGTCAAGGGTTGAAGATCAGCAACGACGAGGCCGCGGACGTGGAGGGAACACTCCTTGGCGTCGGCGCGATGTTGGCGGAGCCCGAGCCAACGTTGGCGGCTCAGAAGCGGTTCTTGGCGACGCCGACATCGCCTCATGCCCGGATCATGCTGGAGGCGTTCCGCCGGACGGGCATCCTGCGTGAACGTTGCGTGGCGATGCAGGCCGCGCTGTCCCGGCTGGACGGCACCGACGTCGCCCTGCCCCCCCTGGTGACCGGCGACGACCTGACGGCCGCCGGCGCGACGCCGGGGCCGGCGTTCAAGCGGGCGCTCGACGCGGCATACGACGCCCAACTGGAAGATCGCGTGTCGGACCGGGCGGCGGCACTATCGCTGGCGTTGGGTGTGATTGCCGAATCGCAGCCGCGGCCTTCAGGCCGCGGGCCCGCGGCCTGAAGGCCGCGGCTGCGATCGGGTTCGCCTACCGCCCGCCCAGCGCCGCCACCAGGTCGTGCGGGTTCCCCACCTGCTTCACCCGCAGCCCGAAGTTCTCGCCCACCTTGACCGCCTCGCCGATGGCGACGGTCTTGTTGTTCACCAGCAGCTCCAGCGGCTCCTCGTTGCGCTTGATGAACTCGATGATCGAGCCGACGCCCAGCCGCAGCACCTCCGACACCGGCAGCTTCCGCTCGGCCAGCTTCACGATGACCGGCACCTGCAGCTTCAGGATCCGCCGCAGCTCATCGGGCGAGGCGGACGGCGTGGCGGAGTGGACGACGGGCATGTCGGGATTATCGGCCGGACGGGGCGGTTCGCAACAGCCGCTTTGAATGGGTGCAGAGCGCAGAAGGGAGGCTTCCGCCCGCCGTCTTCATTCTGCACTCTTCACTCATCACTCCGCACTTGTTCAATCGAGTGCCAGGTACCAGAACAGCGTGACCGCCTCCTTCACCAGGTCGTGGGTCGACCACCGCTGCGTGTCGAGGCCGGCCAGGCTGAAGCCGAGCTTGGCCAGCAGGGCATGCGCCGGGCCGTTGTTGGCCGGGACGTCGGCGGCGACGGCGCGCAGGCCGGCGTCGCGGGCGGTGCCGATCGCGCCGTACAGCAGGGCCGTCGCCAGCCCCTGCCGGCGGTGCTCGAACTCGACCCGCAGGTCGAGCAGCCGCAGCACGTTCGCCGGCTGCTGCGGCTGGGCCAGCAGCAGCCCCAGCGCCTGCTCGTCGTGCTCGGCCACGGTGGCCATCCCCTCGTCCATGCCGGTGGTGAACTGGCGGAACGCGAACTGCTGCTCGTCGTCCATCGGCCGGGGCAGGATCAGCCGCTCGCGCAGCGGCCGGTCCTGCACCGACCACCGCACGTCCAGCCCCTCGCCCCCCTGGTCCACGTGCAGGTACCGGTGCGACTCGACGGTCCCGTCGATCTCCAACACGGCACCCAGGTCTCCCGGTACGGCAGGGCGGAGTTCCATCCCGGACAGGTTAGCAAATCGCCCGCCGCCGGGCCCAGCGCCACCGCGCGCAACGGCGGGGCGGCATCGGGTAGGATGGCACCCACCCATCAACCCCCGGAGGTTCCCATGACCGCGCGTCGCAGCTGGATCACGATCGCCGCCCTGCTCTCGTTCGCCGCCCCCGCCGGTGCCAGGCTGTTCAAGGATGCCCTGCACGGCACGTGGACGGCCAAGGTCGTCGCCGACAACGGCGCCGGCAAGGAGCACGCCGACACGCTCACGTTCACCACCGGCGACCTGTTCTCGTCCGCCGAGATGACCAAGCAGGGCTACGAGCCGACCCCCTACAACGACCGCCCCAGCCCGATCGGCGTGGCGGCGACGTGGACGGTCACCCTGAAGAACAAGGCCGGCGACACCGCCGTCTGGGAGGGCTCCAAGGCCGGCAACGAGATGACCGGCACCGTCGTCGTCACGCCCAAGGATGGCGCGCCCGTCGACTACACCTTCAGGGCGGAAAGGAAGTGACCAAGCGGCCGGCTCACTGCTTGAACGGCGGCACCACGATGTCCGTCTCCAGCCCCGCGGCCCCGCCGAACAGGTCGACGCACTGGTCGTGCGTCAGCGGCATCGCGTACTGCTTCACGTCCCCGTAGGCGTCGCGCCGGTCCAGGCCGACCGTCTCGAACACCGGCTCCGACGGCGTCCCGTCCTTGTCGTACCCGGCCGCCACGAAGTGGACCAGCCGCTCGCCCACGAAGTCGAAGTGAAACCCGCTCCCCGTGACCGGCGTCGCCGTGGCGAACACGTTGCCGTGGTGGTCGTCCACGTGCGCCGGCGCGCCGACGGTCATGCCCGGCAACCCCTTCGCCTTGGCCAGCGTCAGCTGCCGCAGCCGCACGATCTTCCCCCCGCTCAGCACGGCCGACACGTTCGGCGGCACGTCCTTGCCGTCGTTGGGCGCAGCCGACCACTCGACCCGGCCCACGTCCCACGACGAGAACGTGAACGGCTCCCGGTCGGCCGACAGCCGCACCTTCCCGGTCGTCACCGTCCGCTGGTCGCTGGCGCACCCGCCGGCGAAGACGACGGCGGCGGCCAACAGTCCCACGGCGAGCGTGCGCGTCCCCATCATTCGGTCCTCAAGGCAAAGGTCCCCACGTGAGCGGTATATCAGAACCGCCGTCAAGGAACATGGGCCTTCCTCGCCCACGTCCCATACAAGCGCTACCAGGGCACCCACCGCGAGTGAATGACCCGGCCTGCCCGCTTCAGCGGGCAGGAATCGCCCCACCCAACCACCCCCGAAACCCCGCCGGGTCCGCGACCCGGTACCCCGCCCGCGTCTCCCCGCGCCCCACGCGCACGCACACCAGGTGCTCCGCCGTCAGCCGGAACATCGTCTCGTCCGTCGTGTCGTCGCCCGCGCACAGCACCAGGTCGTACCCCTTCCCGTGGATCAGCCGGTCCACCGCCGCCCCCTTGTTCACCTCGGCCGACGTCGTCTCGACGATCTTCTTCCCGTGCCGGACCGTCACCGGCTCGTTCGCCGACACCGCCGCCAGCTCCGCCGCCAACTGGTTCGCCTTCCACGACCCGAACTCCGGGTCCGCCCGCCGGTAGTGCCACACCAGCGACGTCCGCTTGTCCTCGATGAAGCTGCCCGGCGTGCTCGCCTCGAACAGGTCCAGCACCGGCCGCACCTGCTCCTTCCAGCCGTAGTTCACGTCCAGGTCCATCCGCTCCCACGCCCGGCTCCCCGCCGGCCGCAGGTCCGCCCCGTGCTCGCCCACCAGCGCGAACGGGAACCCGCCGACGAACCGGTCCAGGTCCTTCGCCTGCCGCCCGCTGATGATCGTCACGTCGACGCCCTTCAGGTCCGCCAGCCGCCGGAACAGCTCGGCCATCTCCGCCGTCGGCGCCGCCGCCGCCGGGTCGGTCACGATCTCGCGCAGCGTGCCGTCGTAGTCCAGGAACAACGCGACCCGCTTCCCCTGCGCGATGGCGTCCCGCAGCCGCCGCTGCGCCTCGGCCGGGTCGCCCGTCGGTTGGTCGGCCAATGGATCTGCCGCGCGCAGGTCATCCACGAAGTGCTTCGCCCACCGCGCCGCGTCGAACGCCATGACCCGCTGCCGCATCGGCGCCATCCGCCGCCGCGCCTCGGCCGGCGGGACCGCCAGCGCATCGGCGATCGCCGTCGCCACCGCGTCCACGTCGTACGGGTTCACGATCGTCGCGTTGAACAGCTCCTCCGCCGCCCCCGCGAACTCGCTCAGCACCAGCACGCCCGGGTTCCCGTGGTCGGACACGTCCTGCGCCGCCACGTACTCCTTGGCCACCAGGTTCATCCCGTCGATCAGCGGCGTGACCAGCGCGACCGCCGCCAGCGAGTACAGCGCCATCAGCTCCGTGTAGTTGACCGACCCGTACACGAAGTGGATCGGGCTGTGGCTGGCCGTCGCGTGCCGGCCGTTGATCCGCCCCACGGCCGCCTCCACCTCGGCCTTCAGCGTGCGGTACTCGTCCACCTCCTCCCGGCTGGGGACCGAGACGAACACGAACTTCACGTCCTCCGCCTTGGCCGCGCACCGGTCCAGGTAGTGGTCGATCGCGTCGAGCCGTTGCAGGATCCCCTTGGTGTAGTCCAGCCGCTCGACGCTGACGACCAACCGCTTCCCGCCGTGCGCCTGCCGCAGCCGTTCCCGCTCGGCCACGAACTCCGGCCGCCTCAGCTCCGCGTCGGCCTTGGGGGCGTTGATGCCGATCGGGTACGCCGCCAGCGCCCGCGTGCGGTCGGCGGCGCGGATGCGGGTCATGTCCGTGTCCAGCCCCAGCAGCCGCAGCACGCAGTCGCGGTAGTGCCGCAGGTAGCCGAACGTGTGGAACCCGATCAGGTCGGCCCCCAGCAGCCCGGCCACCACCTCGGCCCGCCGGGGCAGGTAGCGGAACGTCTCGTACGGCGGGAACGGCGTGTGCAGGAAGAACCCGATCCGCAGCCCCGGCCGCGCCTCCCGCAGCATCGCCGGCAACAGCATCAACTGGTAATCGTGGATCCACACCAGCGCGTCGTCCGCGTCGCCCAGCTCCTCCAGCACCGCGTCGGCGAACTGCCGGTTGACGGCCCGGTACACGTCCCACCACGCCGCGTCGAACGCGAACCGCGTGGGCAGGTCGTGCAGCAGCGGCCACAGGCTGGCGTTGGAGAACCCGTGGTAGTACCCCGCCACCTCGTCGGCCGACAGGAACACCGCCGTCGCCCCCGCCTGCTCGTGCAGCATCTGCCGCACCGCCGGCTGCCGGTCGCCCGGCACCTCGCCGCCGGGCCAGCCCACCCACCGCACGGCGTAGTCCTCCTTCGCCACCCCCTCCAGGGCGGCGACCAGCCCGCCGGAGCTCTTCTTCACCCCGCCCTCGGTCAGCGTGACGGGAAGGCGATTCGCGACGATCAGTAAGCGGGTGGGCACGGGCCCGACCGTACGATGGCTGGCGCGGCGTCACAACGGACGAAGTGCCCGGGCGTGAGGAGGAAGCCCCGGAACTGCGTCCAATGACATCTACACAAGCGACGTGGCCAGGGCGGAAAAGCAGAGATTGAACCACGAAGGCGCGAAGGCGGGACGAAGGAAAGCGTCCAGGAGTGCAAATGCGCGCCTACTCGCAAACTGAATCACGTTTCTGGCTTCGTCCTAACTTCGCGCCTCCGTGGTTCAAATTCTTCTTGTATTGCCGTTAGGCGCTCAGCGCCGTGCCGATGTCCGTCTGCAGCTGGCTCGCGTCCGACTCCACCGCCGTCTGCGCCGTCGCCACGGTGGGCAGGTCGGTGGCCAGCTTGGCCTGGGCGGCCGTCACGCCGGCGTTGGCGTCGATGAGCGACTTCAGCGCGTCCACGTCGGCCGACAGCGCCGCGTAGGCGGCCGCCCGGTCGGTCGCCAGCTTGGCCCGGGCGGCCGCCAGCGCCGTCGCGTTGCTGCCCACCTTT
The DNA here is from genome assembly GCA_965198865.1 of Tepidisphaeraceae bacterium. Lineage (GTDB taxonomy): Bacteria > Planctomycetota > Phycisphaerae > Tepidisphaerales > Tepidisphaeraceae > CBDAQA01. Next base: position 281,701 of record CBDAQA010000002.1, read on the forward strand.
GCGACCGCCTTCTGGTCGGCCTTCAGCAGCGCCGCGTCCCTCGCGGCGTCCGTCTTCAGCGTCTTCTTGCCCGGCGCCAGCGTGCCGCTCATCGCCTTGATCGCCGTCGCGATCCCCTTCTCGTCGGCCTTCAGCGTGGCGGTGCCGGCCTTGCTCAACCCCTTGATCGCCGACTTCAGCGTGTCCGCGTCAGACCGCAGCTGGACCAGGTCGGCCAGCACGGTCGCGTTCGTCAGGGCTGACGCGAACAGCCCGATCGACGCGCCCAGCGTCGGCGTGGTCGGCGTCACGCCGGCCAGCACCGTCGCCAGGGCGCTGCTGCTGACCACGCTCGACACGCCGGTGCCGCTCGCCTTGGCCGAGGTGACGGTGGAGGTGGTCGACCCGGACGAGGAGCCGCCGCTGCCCGAGTCGTCCGACGGGGGCCCTTGATGTCCGCCGTGGCCGTCGCCACCAAACCCGCCGGGCGCGAACCCACCGCCGCCGAAAATGGGGCCGCCAAATCCGGGGCCGCCGAGTCCCTCGTCCATCGCCGTGACCGTCGGGTTCCCGGCGGCGTCGACGACCAACGTCTCATCGTGGGTGGCCGTGCTGCTCGTCGTGGTCGTGTCGGTCACGCTCAGCGTGACCGCGTACAGCGTCGTCGTGCCGCCCGTCTCGGTGTGGACGGTGACCGGCGTGGTCGTCGCGATCGTGCCCGTGTACCCCTCGGCCGTGGCCAGCGCCTGCAGCGCGGTCTGGGCGGCGGCGGGGACCGTGCTGAAGTCGGCCGTCGTCCTGCTGGCCAGCGTCACCGCCGCGCCGGCGGCGTTCACGGTCACGGTCGTGTCGGTCCCGCTCACGGTGAACTTCGTGGAGTAGGTCGTCACGCCGTCCGACGTCTTCACGCTCACGGCCTGGGTCGACGTGGCGGCCAGGGCCGTCGCGCCGGTCGGCGCGCCGGCGTTCAGGGCCGACTGGATCGTGGTCGAGAAGACGCTGAACGGCAGCTGTTGGTTGCCCACCGGGTTCCCGGCCGCGTCCACCATCACGGCGAACCCGCCTCCGATCGGCGACACCCTCATGATCGTGCCGGGGTTCACCGCCGCGGTCGACGTCACCGGCACCGCCGTCCCGTCACCGGTCAGCGCGACCGAGTAGGTGACGGCGCCGGCGGCGGTCGTCGTGACGTTGACGACCGTGGCGGACGTCGGGGCGGTCAGCGACTTGGCCGTCGCGATGGCGGTGATCTCGGCCGCGGGGGCCGTGGCCAGCGCGCCGAAGGTGGTGGTCGTCTGCGTCGGCGCGGTGACCGGCTGGCCGGCGGCGTCGACGGTCAGCTGGCTCACCGTGCCGGTCGAGCGGATCGTGACGCTGTAGGTGTCGACGCCGTCGCGGTTGCCCAGCGACACCTTGTCGGTGGCCGCCGGGTCGGTCAGGCCGTCGGCCGTGGCCAGCGAGGTGAGGCCGTTCTGCACGGCGGCGGGGGCCAGGCTGAACGCGATCGTGTCGAGCGCCCGGCCGCCCGGCGCGAACGCCGCGCCCGCCGCCGCCGTGGCCGACAGCAGTTGGCGGTTCTCCAGCGGCTCGAGATCGACGGTCGTCTGGGTGGTGCGGGTGCCATGCCCGGCCTTGGGCAGCTTGCTGAACGGGAACATTTCGTTGCCTCCAGATGGATGCCCGTCGCCCACCCGCGGGCCGCTCGGCCCGCCTCTCAGGGCGCAGACACCTCACCCCCGGTTCCACAGTTGCGCGGCGAGGCCGATCCCCGCCGTGAGAACTCTACACGCATTTGGGTGCGGCCGGCGACCACCGTTGGGGTGCCCGCCGGCCGCGACGCAGAGCCGGGCCGTGTCGGCCCGCATCTCGACCAGTCCGCATCGAAGGCGACGGCCACGACCCCGCGCGAGACGCGGGCTGCGCCCGCCACGGGCCGACACGGCCCGGCTCTGTCGCTCATCATGCACCGCTGCACAGCCCCACCCCGCTCAAACGGTCGTCGCCCGCCGACTATTGCGGCCTACTCCAGGATTCCCGCGGCGATCAGGACCGCCTCCTGGTGGGCCGACTTCACCTTGGTCATGAGGTCCTTGCGGGTGGTGGCCAGCTCGTCGACCGCCTTGGCGTGGGCCGAGCGGATGGCCGTCACCTCGGTGGCGACCTCGGCGTCGGCCGTCGCGTTGCCGTTCGCGTTGTCGCCGCCGTCGGCGTCACGCAACGTGTCGCGCAGGGCGCGGACCTTCGCCGTCAGGTCCGCGGCGATCGGGTCCTGCTTCACCGTGGCCGCCTGGTCGGCGTTGCCGTGACCGCCGCCGTTGTCGTTCTGCTGTTGCTGATCGCCGTTGTTGGCGTCCTGATTGGCGCGACGGCGACGACGGCGGGTGGTCGTGCCGCCCCCGTTCCCGTTCTGGTCGGCCGCCGCGTTGGCGGCCTGATCGTTCCCGCCGCCACCGCCGCCACCGCCACCGCCGCCACCATTCGGATCGCCGCCGGGGCCACCCCCGCCGCCCGGGCCGCCGTTGTCAGGGCCGCCGTTGTCACCCCCGCCGCCGCCGCCACCGGGCGGGCCGCCCCGCTCGGGGCGGCCGTTGCTGTCGAGGGCCTGCCGCAGCTGGATGATCTTCTGGATGTCGGGCGAGAGGGTGTCGAACGTGGCGGCGTCGACGTTCAGCTGCCGCTCGATCATGCGGATCATCCGCTGGGCCTGCTGCGCCGGGCTCGGCGGGCCACCCATGCCCCCGCCGGGCGGGCCGCCGCCGCCCATGTCACCGGGGCCACCGCCGCCGCCGCCGGGACCCCCGCCCCCGGGTCCGCCGCCGTTGTCCGGGGGTTGTTGGCCGTGCGCCGGTCGAGGGGCGGCAACGGCGGTCATGGCCAGCACGGCCAACAGGGGGACGAAGCGTCGCAGGCGGAGCAATGGGCACCTCTACTGAATGGGTTCGAGCGGGAAGGGGGTGGACACAGTGGCCACTGACCACTCCAGTTGTCGACCGGTGGTGGAAGCCGCCGCAACGATTTCGCGGATCGCTCCGTCAAAGCCGCGCCGCTGGGCCGACCGCGCCAGGACGCCACAGAGCCGGGCCGTGTCGGCCCGAACGAGCGAAGCTCGTGTCTCGCGCGGCCGTCGTGCTCGACCGAGGCCATCGGCCCTGCGCGAGATGCGACCGGTCGGTCGCACGGGCGGATGCGGCCCGGCTCTGTCCATTCCTGCGCGGAGACGCCGATCGCCTCGCCTTCTGGCGGAGCCGTTTCGCATCGTGCTCCGCCGGCGGTTCCACTGCAATCGCGAGGGGATACGATTGAGCGGCGCGGTGGCGGTCCGCCCGTCGGCCGCGCAACCGAACCCTCGGAGCGGCGCGTCGCCCGTCGCCGGCAGGGGCCGGGCCGGTGACACCCCCACAAGGCGAATGGTCATGGTCGAACCCACGGAGACGCCGGCCGCGAACCCCCGGCCCGACGGCACCGGCATCCGCCTGCTGCTGGACCGCGCCCGCGCCGGCGACGAGTCGGCCGGCGGGCAGCTGCTGTCCGGCTACGAGCGGTACCTGACCCTGCTGGCCCGCGTGCAGGTCGGCCGCCGCGTGCAGGGCAAGGTTGACCCGGCCGACCTCGTGCAGGAGGTGTTCCTCGAGGCCCACCGCCAGATCAAGAACTTCCGCGGCAACACCGAGGCCGAGCTGCTCGCCTGGCTCCGCCGGATCCTGGCCGGGCAGATCGCGCTCATGCTGCGACGCTACCTGGGCACCAAGGGCCGGGACGTGACGCTGGAGCGCGACCTGGCCGGCCAGCTGGACGAGAGCAGCCAGGCGATGGGCGCCGGCCTCGCCGCGGATGGCTCAACGCCCAGCCAGCACGTCGCCAAGCGCGAGCAGGCGGTGCTGCTGGCCGAGGCGTTGGACAAGCTGAGCGACACCTACCGCGAGGTGATCGTCCTGCGCCACCTGGAGGGGCTCACCTTCCCCCAAGTGGCCGCCCGCATGAGCAAGTCGGAGGACAGCGTGCAGAAGCTGTGGGTGCGCGCGCTGGCGGGGCTGCGGCAACAGCTGGGCGCGACGCAGTGACACATGTGATCCAAGCCGGCGTACCTCAGACGCCGGCTTGGACCGACCAGAACTGGGCAAGCATGAGTGACCCCGCGCACGACGCCACCGAGGTGGGCTCCGCCGAAACCGATGATCCGCGCCTGATGGACGCCATGCGCGAGTACATGACCGCGCTCGACGCCGGCCAGCGGCCCAACCGGCGCGAGCTGATCGCCCGCCACCCCGAGATCGCCGCCGAGCTGGCCGCCTGCCTGCAGGGGCTGTCGTTCATCCGGGGCGCCGCCGGCCAGCTGTCCGCCGCCGGCGGCCTGCCGAGCGTGCAGGGCGACGCCAACGCGCCGGCCGGCCTGAGCGGCACGCCGTTGGGCGACTTCCGGTTGATCCGCGAGATCGGCCGCGGCGGCATGGGCGTGGTGTACGAGGCGACGCAGCTCTCGCTCGGCCGGTCGGTCGCCGTGAAGGTGCTGCCGATGGCCGCGGCGCTGGACCCGCGCCGACTGCAGCGGTTCCGCAACGAGGCGCAGGCGGCGGCGGGGCTGCACCACACGAACATCGTGCCGGTCTACGCCGTGGGGTGCGAGCGGTCCACGCACTTCTACGCCATGCAGCTGATCGAGGGGCGCAGCCTGGCCGAGGTGATCCGCGAGCTGCGCGCCGCCGAGGCGGCGGGGGGCGGGCGACGACGGTCGTCGCTGGCCCGACGGTTGCTCGACCGGCCCGAACCGCCCGCGCCCGTCGACCCCGACGCGATCGCCCGCGAGCCGACCGCGGTCGACGTGACGCGGGGCCTTCACCCCATCTCCCCGACGCCCGCTCCGCCGTCCGGTGGCAGCTCGACCGTCTCCCAATCGACCAGCTGGTCCGGCCCGCGCCGCACCGACGCGCTCTCGACCCTGCACGGCGGCCGACGGTCCGAGTACTTCCGCACCGTCGCCCGGCTCGGCGTGCAGGCGGCCGAGGCGCTGGACTACGCCCACGGGCTCGGCATCGTCCATCGCGACATCAAGCCCGCCAACCTGATGATCGACGGCCGCGGGAACCTGTGGGTGACCGACTTCGGCCTGGCCCAGATGTACAACGGCGACAACGGCCTGACCCAGACCGGCGACATGGTCGGCACGTTCCGCTACATGAGCCCCGAGCAGGCCGGCGGCGGGACCGACGCGGGTCGGCGGTCGCGCCGCGACGATGGCGACTCGCCCGACGACAGCGAGCCGCTGGCCGCCGCCGTGCTCGACCCGCGCACCGACGTCTACTCGCTCGGCGTCACGCTGTACGAGTTGTTGACGCTGCAGCCGGCGCTCACCGGCCGGACGCGCGAGGAGCTGCTGCACCAGCTGTCGGCCGTCGACCCCAAGCCGCCGCGGTCGATCGACCGCACGATCCCCGTCGAGCTGCAAACGGTGCTCGCCAAGGCCGCCGCCAAGGATCCCGCCGACCGCTACGCCACCGCCCGCGCGTTCGCCGACGACCTCAAGCGGTACCTGGCCGACGAGCCGATCCACGCCCGGCCCCCCACGGTCTGGGATCACGCCGCCAAGTGGACGCGGCGGCACCGGTCGCTGGCGCTGTCGGCCATCATCATCCTCACGCTGGCCGCGGCGGGGCTGCTGGTGACGACGCTGCTGGTGTCGGCCGCCTACAGCCTGGCGACCCAGCAGCGCGAGGTGGCCGAGCGCGCCACGCGCGACGCGCAGGCGACGCGCGACCACGCCCAGGCGCAGTTCAAGCTCGCCCAGACGACCGTCGATGCGCTCGGCAAGGTGGCCCGCGACGATCTGCCCAACAACCCGCAGACGGCCGCCGTGCGCCGGGTGATGCTCAACACGGTGCTGGACTACTACGAGAAGTTCATCCAGGCCCGCGGCCGGTTCGCCACCGACCCCGACGTGCTGGGGGCGCAGCAGCGGTGGAAGGACACGCTGGCCGTGCTGGTCGCCACCGACGAGCGGTTCCGCGTCCGATTCGACATTCGCCTGCTGCGCCGACAGGCCGTGCAGCGCGACCTGAAGCTGAGCCCCGACCAGATCGACGGGGCCGAGGACCTGGCCGACCGCGTCGCCGGCCCCTCCGGGCGCGGCGGCGGCGGCGGCGGCTTCGAGGGCGGGCCCGAGCACGGGCCGACGACCGACGAGGCCGACCCGACCGAGTCGAACGAGCGGATGCGGCAGTCGCTCGCGGCCGTCCTCAAGCCGGCCCAACTCGAACGGCTGGGCCAGATCTCCCGCCAGCTGCGCGGCCTGCTGGCGTTCGAGGACCCCGAGGTGCGGTCGAAGCTCCGGCTCACGCCCGAGCAGGCCGAGTTCGTCCGCAAGCTCCGCGCCACCCCCGACCACGGCGGCGGCCCCGACGGGCCCGACGGCGGGGGACCGGGCGGGCCTCGTTTTGGCGACTTCGACCCGTTCGGCGGTGGCGGGCGCGGCGGGCCGCGCGGGCACGGCCCCTGGGGCGACCGCATGGACGCCGCCCAGGTCCAACAGGTGATCGACCGGCTCACCACCCGGCAGCGGGCCGACTGGCAAGCCCTGACCGGCCTCCCGTTCAAGGACGCGTCGTCGTCGACCGGCCGCCGGTTCCCCGACGGCGGGCCGCCCCGCGACTGAACCCCCACTGCGCGATTCTGCTATACCGGCGGCATGAGCTTTCGAGGCCTCGCGCTGGTCCCGCTCCTGCTCGCCTTCGCCGCCCCGGTCGCGCCCGCCGCCTCGCCGCCCAACATCGTCTTCATCTACGCCGACGACCTCGGCTACGGCGACTGGGGCAACCCGGCCGCCCCGAACCCCAAGACCCCCAACCTCGACCGGCTGGCCAAGGGGGGGCTCGTCTTCACCGACGGCCACTGCAGCGCGTCGACCTGCACGCCGAGCCGGTACTCGGTGCTGACCGGGCGCTACGCCTTCCGCGAGCCCAAGGCGCAGATCCTCCCAGGCGACGCCCCGTCGCTCATCCACCCCGGCACGCCGACGATCGCCAGCGTCCTGCGCTCCGCCGGCTACGCCACAGCGTGCGTTGGTAAATGGCACCTCGGCCTCGGCGACGGCCAGATCGACTGGAACCGGGACATCGCGCCCGGCCCGCTGGAGCTGGGGTTCGACGAGTCGTTCATCATCCCCGCCACGCCCGACCGTGTCCCCTGCACCTATCTGGAGGGTCACCGGGTCTTCCAGCTCGACCCCGCCGACCCGCTCACCGTCAGCTACCGCGGGAAGGTCGGCGACCTGCCCACGGGCAAGGAGCATCCCGAGATGCTCCGCTACGGCCTCTCGGCCGGACACGCGGACACGATCATCGACCGCATCAGCCGGATCGGCTTCATGGCCGGCGGCCGGGCCGCCTGGTGGACCGACGAGACGATGTCGGACGTGCTGACCACCCGGGCCGAGACGTTCATCGCCGCACACCGGGCCGAGCCGTTCTTCCTCTACTTCGCCACCAACGGCATCCACGTGCCCCGCGCCCCCTCGGCCAGGTTCCTCGGCAGCAGCCAGACCGGCCTGCGCGGCGACACGATCCAGGAGCTGGACTGGGTCGTCGGCCGGGTGCTGGACAGGCTCGACGCGCTCAGGCTGACCGATCACACCCTGGTCGTGTTCAGCAGCGACAACGGCCCCGTGCTGGACGACGGCTACGCCGACGGCGCCGTCACCGACGACCACGGCGTGCGCCCCGCCGGCCCGTTCCGCGGCGGGAAGTACAGCATCTACGAGGGCGGCACCCGCGTCCCCCTCATCGCCAGCTGGCCCGGCCGGATCAAGCCCGGCACCTCGGCCGCGCTCGTGTCCCAGGTCGACCTGCTCGCCTCGTTCGCCCATGTCGTGGGCGCGATGCTCCCGCCCGCTGCCGCCCCCGACAGCGTGGACGTGTGCGCGGCGTTGCTCAGCGACGGCCCGGTCGGCCGCGACCACCTCGTCGAGCAGTCGAACGAGCTGGCGATCCGCCAGGGCAACTGGAAGCTGATCCCGCCCGGCCGCCGCGCCCGGCGGCCCAAGCTGGAGGAGGGCGACGCCAGCGAGGGCCCGCCCCTCACCCCCGCCGGCCAGCTGTTCGACCTGTCGACCGACCCCGGCGAGGTGCGCAACGTGATCGCCGACCACGCCGACGTCGCGCAGCGGCTGACGGCGTTGCTGCAACATGACCGTGCGGCAGAGCGCACGCGCTGAACGCGCCCGGGGGGCCCGCAGGACAATCACCGCGCCCACGCGGCGATCCGCCCGGCCGCCCAGGCGGCGTCGGCCTTGGGCAGTCGCGGCCGCAGTGGCCTGGCGCAGTTCAGGTGGTGGTGGCCCCCCTCCCAACGAGCGGGTTGGTCAGGACGATCGCGGCTCTGCTGCTCAAGTCGAGGGACCGCTCGGCTGAGGAGGCGTGTGCCCGGGTGGTGCCGGCTATTGGCGTACGACCAGGAGGGCGAGATGTGCGGCGATCGGGTCGGCCCCAAACCAACTCCGCGCCCGAGCTCTGACGGTGCCGATCCGCCCATCACCGCGACCATTCCGCGATCCGCTCCGCCGCCCAGGCGGCGTCCGCCGGCGACAGGGGCCGCTCCAGCGGGCGTCCGTACCGCGTCCGGTAGTGGGCGCCGTCCGCGTACACCCGGTCGATCACCGCCTGCAGCGGCAACGGCACGTCCGGCTCGCCCGACCGGCACGGCACCGGCACCGTCGGCAACGGGTCGCGGAGCGGCATCGGGTACGCCTCCCAACGCGCCGGGTCCACGGCCCAGTTGACGCACGTGTAGTAGGCGGCGGGTCGACCCCGGTCGTCGCCGACGGCCGGCACGAGCAGCCGGTCCCGCGACGATCGCAGCAGGTCGATCTCCACGATGTTCACCCCGGCCCGCACGTAGTCGAGCAGCTTCCGACGGTAGTCGCGACTGCCCTGCCCGCCGTCTTTGTTCTTCGGGCTCAGCACCTCGATGGCGGTCACGATGCGGTCGCCGTCGTCGAGGTCGATGATCTCGATCCAGCGGCGGACCTCCCGTTCAAGCCGGAACCGCACGACGATCGGTTGGATGGTCGCCACCGAAGCGCCCGTGCCGGCCGCCGCCACCGATGGCGGGGCATCTGTCTCCTCGATCACGACCACGTCGGGGTAGTAGGTTCGCACCTGTCGGCCCGCGCGGGGCGGCGCATCGGATGACCCGTCGTCATCCTGGTCGCCAGCACCGTTCGCGTACGGGTCGCTACCGTCATCCGCCGGCCCCTCGAGCCGGATGTCTTCGTGTCCCAACGCTTGAAGGCCCGGCGGCAACGTCGGCTGTAACGCCGCGCTGATGCCCGCGATGAGCCTGACATGGATGTCGCCCCAGTGGCGTTCCAGGTAGGGGTCCATGCCGGGAAAGGGGCTGGTCTTGATCACACCGACCAGTATACCGCGGCGTCAGGTTCCCGTGGCGGCCCCGCACTCCGGGCACCGGTCGGGCGAGTGCCGGAGGTCATAGCCGCAGCGTATGCAGCGCCCGCGCCGTTTGCGGCGTGTCGCGCGAACGCGGCTCGCTGCGGCGACGAGCATCCCGGTCGCGAGTGGTGCGGATCCGGCGACCGGCAAGACGTTCAATGGCACCGACAGCCCCAGGTGCGACAACGCGGCCGATGTCGGTCCATCTCCGGAGCCAAAATCCCAGCCTCTCACGGCATGGTCTGTGATCGGTCGTCCATCGGAATCGAGATCGACCCGCACGGGCGACGTCTCCAACTCCATGCCGCGAAATGACCACACGCCGACCCTCGGCAGCATCCAGTCCGGTTTGCGTTCGACGGCCAACGGAGATTGGATCCAACCGGTCTCAACCGGGTCCGCACTGCCCGTACCCGACGTCCACTGGACGACCCGCGGGCCGGGCCAATGGGCGTAGACTTCGACCGTGAACGTGTTTGGGTAACCGGACAGGGACGACACCTGAACCAATCCCGACCCGGGCCACGCGAGACACGCGACGTCCGATCGGTAACGGCTCCTGATCCATGCTGCGATCGAAGCACAGAACAGGATCAGGAATAGACCCCCAGCTAATCGTCGCAACCACCGCCGCATTACTTCCAAGTCTACCCGCACGGTCGCACCGTACCTGCGACGCCGTCTCTCGGGCTACAATTACGCCATGGACCCCTCGCCCACGCCGTTCGCCCCGATTGACGAGATCATCGCCGAGATGCGGGCCGGCCGGCCGGTCGTGCTGGTCGACGACGAGGACCGCGAGAACGAGGGGGACGTGATCATCGCCGCCGAGCACTGCTCGCCCGCCCAGGTCAACTTCATGGTCACCCACGCCCGCGGCGTGGTCTGCCTGGCCATGACGGCCGAGCAGTGCGACAAGCTCCAGCTGCACGCCCAGTCCAACTTCAACACCGCCCAGCTGGGCACGGCGTTCACCGTCACGGTCGACGCCCACCCCAAGTTCGGCGTGTCGACCGGCGTCAGCGCCAAGGACCGGGCGAAGACGATCGAGGTGGCGATCGCCGAGGACGCCCAGCCGCAGGACCTGCTGCGGCCGGGGCACATCAACCCGCTGCGCGCCCGCGACGGCGGGGTGCTGGTCCGCGCCGGGCAGACCGAGGGCAGCGTCGACCTTGCCCGCCTGGCCGGCCTCAAGCCGGCGGCGGTCATCTGCGAGATCCTCCGCGAGGACGGCGAGATGGCCCGCCGCCCGGAGCTGGAGCTGTTCTGCCAGCGGCACGGCCTGAAGATGTGTACGGTGGCCGACCTGATCAGCCACCGGCTGAAGCGCGAGCAGTTCGTCAAGCGGATCGAGACGGTCGAGCTGCCCACCGACTGGGGCACGTTCACCCTGCACGCCTACCAGAGCGTGCTCGACCCCCAACCCCACCTGGCCCTGTGCAAGGGGGGCATCGGCGACCGCGACGCGTTGGGCAACGCCATCAAACACGACCAGCCGGTGCTGATCCGCGTCCACAGCGAGTGCCTGACCGGCGACGTGTTCGGCTCCGGCCGGTGCGACTGCGGGCCGCAGCTGTCGACCGCCATGGAGATGATCGAGCGCGAGGGCCGTGGCGTCCTGCTCTACCTGCGCCAGGAGGGCCGCGGGATCGGGCTGGCCAACAAGCTCCACGCCTACGCCCTGCAGGACACCGGCCTGGACACCGTCGAGGCGAACCAGCGGCTCGGCCTGCCGGTCGACAGCCGCGACTACGGCATCGGCAGCCAGATCCTCCGCGACCTGGGCCTGACCAAGCTGCGGATCATGACCAACAACCCGCGGAAGATTTACGGCATCGACGGCTACGGCCTGCAGGTGGTCGAAGAGGTGCCCATCCGCATCCCGCCGGGCCTGCACAACGCCGCCTACCTGTCGACCAAGAAGGCGAAGCTCGGCCACACGCTGTGACCGCCGCCGCCGGGCGGCTGTCGGCGGTGCGGGTACGACCTTCGGGCCACGCGCCATGACCGACTTTCGCCTCGTGCAGCTGGTCGTCATCGTCCTGCTGATGGTGGGCCCGATGTGCGTGGTGGCCACGATCGCGATGGTCAGCCGGTCGGCGTCGACGGTCGGCCGGCGGTGGCCCAGCCGGCCGCCGGGCACCTGTCGCCGGTGCGGGTACGACCTGCGCGCGACGCCCGACCGCTGCCCCGAGTGTGGGGCCGAGCATCCGTTTAGCGACGGCCCGGAGGGCCGGCTACGGGTTGATGCCGGCCCTCCGGGCCGTCGCTAAACGGGAGGGGTCACGCCGCCCAGCGGATGCCGTCGTCAGCCGTGTCCCACGCGGACCGCGCCGCCACGATGGCGACCGCGCCCATCACCACGGCCGCCGCGACCAGTAGCCAGGGCGTCGTCGAGGCGCTCGTCACCACCGATCCGTCCGACCACGCCGAGAATCCGCCGCCGGCCGCCCGGGCGTGGACGAGGGTTGCCACGACCACGACGGCCGCCATTGCCGCGGTGACGTTTGCCAACGCCGTCCACCGACGCACGCGCCGCACGGCGGCGGCCCGCGCGCGGATCACAGCAACCGCTGCCAAATCGACCGCCGGCCGCGGCGTGGGCCACGATCGCATCGCCTGTCGCAGGGACTCGTCCAGTTCGGCGTCGGTCACGGGTACACCTCGCGTTCGACCAGCACGGCCCGCAGCCGCTGGCGGGCCCGGAACAGCAGCGTCTTCACGGTCCCCACCGGGCAGCCCATCACGTCGGCCACCCGCTCGATCGGCCACCCCCGGCGGTAGTAGAACTCGACCGCCGCCGCCTGCCGAGCGTCCGGCAGCGCCGCCACCGCCGCCCACACCGTGGCCGCCGCGTCGGCGTCGGCGGCCAGGTCGGCCGGGTCACCGCCGGTCGCCGCCGGGTCCACGGCCAGCGTATCGGTTCGGTTCCGTCGCCGCTTCGCCCGGGCCTTGACGATGACCCGGTAGGCGATGCGGTAGACCCACGTGCCGACGGCCGCATCGCCCTTGAACGTTGGCAGGGCGCGATAGACCGCCGCGAACGCCTCGGCCGCCGCGTCGTCCAGGTCGGCGCCGGACAGGCCCAGCGACTGGCCCAACCCCATGACCGCCCGCTGGTGCTCGGCCACCAACGCGGCGAACGCAGCCGGATCCTGTGCCCGCAGCCGATCCACCATCACGTTTGGCCTCGCGCCCGCGCCATGCCCGGTTAGTGCCGCGTCGGCCTTGATGGGTTTCCGAGGGGGCCGGAAGCGTTATTCATGAAGGGCACGAATACACACGAAGGGAATCAAACTCCGCTTCTTTCCCCTTCGTGTCTCTTCGTGTCCTTCGTGGATAACTCTTCTTCTGAAACCGCACGCTGGGCGGATGCCACTAACCCGGCGAACCTCAACCCGGGAGCGTACGTGAACCTGTTCTACCTGGCGACGATGTGGGATGCCGCGGCCGGCGGCTTTGGCGTGACGGCGGCGCTGCTGCTGCTCGGGGGCGGCATCGTGCTGCGGCTGCACCGGGCCAACCTCCACTTCAAGCTGGCCCAGACCGCGATGGACAAGGGGCTGCCGCCGATCGCCATAGGCGGGCCGCCGGCGTGGCTGGTCAGCCTCCGGCAGTCGGTCCTCGTGCTCGCCGCCGGCATCGGCCTGGCCCTGGCCGGCGGGGGGGTGACGTTCTGGGCGTCGCACGTGCCGATGCCATTGGGGATGCCGACCACCGCGCCGGCCGTCGAGCCGCCCCCCCCGGTGGCCGAGGGGCACGGCCCGCCGCGCCCGCACGATCCCCCGCCGCGTCCCAGCAACGCGCAGCGGCGATGGGACCAGGCCCAGGACGCCCTGTTCCTCGGCCTCGGCGGCATGGCCGGCGGCGGCGTCCTCGCCCTGCTCGGCGTGGTCCGCATCGCCTTCGCCGTGGTCGAGAAGCGGTACGAATTGCCCGCGCCGTCGACCCCGCAGTGAGGCGGCCGGATCGCAGTCACATTGAGACGGAGCCGGGCCGTGTCGGCCCGAACGAGCGCAGCTCGTGTCTCGCGCGGTGATCGTGGCCCAGCTTGCCACGTCAACCGCGCGAGATGCGACCTTCGGTCGCTCGGGCCGGCACGGCCCGGCTCTGTTTCGCCCCATCACGAACCACCCTAATCGCAAAATAAATCGACAGTGGAAACATAGCAGTAGGTGGCGTAATCTACGGGCGTGGACGAGGCGATCGGCATCGACGAACTCGCGGTGGCGGCGGGGCTGACCCGGCGTGCAGTGCGGTTCTACGTGCAGCAGAAGCTGCTGCCGCCGCCCAACGGCGTCGGGCGGGGGCGACATTACGATCAAACGCACCTGAAGCGGCTGAAGGAGGTGATGGCCCTCCAGGCGGCCGGGCACTCGCTGGACGCGATCCGCCGGCTGGCGACGGGCGAGGCGGTGTCGCCGCCGGGTGCGCCACCGAGGCGGGCGCGGCGGCCGGCGCTGTCGGCACAGCTGTGGACGCGGGTGACCTTGGCCGACGGCGTCGAGCTGTCGTTCGACGCCGGCAAGCACCAGCCGGACGCGGAAGGACTGCTGGCGTTGCGGGACCTGGCGCAGCGGGTGTTCGCCCGCGACGGGGATGACGACTGACCGTGTTGCGAAAAGGAGCAGACGCAATGGAAGGCATCCAACTGCGGACGAGGAACCCCGCCGACCGCGTGGCCCTGCGGGGCGTGCGGGTCCACGCGGCGCTGGTCGGGCTGGCCCAGCGGACGCGGGTCGAGCAGACGTTCGTCAACCTGGAGCGGGTCGCGGTCGAGGCGGTCTACACGTTCCCGCTGCCGGATGGGGCAGCCGTGTGCGGGTTTGAGGTCGTCACCGGCGACCGCGTATTGACCGGCGTGATCGAGGAGAACGACGCGGCCGTCGAGCAGTACGAGTCGGCCATCGCCGACGGCGACGCGGCCTACATGGCCGAGCAGGACCGGCCCGACGTGTTCACGGTGCGCGTCGGCAACCTCAAGCCGAGGCAGGCGGCGACGATCCGGCTCACCTACGTCCGGCCGCTGGAGGTGGTCGACGGCAACATCCGCCTGGCGTTCCCCACCACGCTCGCGCCGCGGTACACGACGGGCAGCGGTGTCGATCCGCTGGACGCGGCCGTCGATGGCGAGGCGTTGAACCCGCCGCACGTGCTGGACGTGCCCTACGGGCTGACGTTGACAGCGGATGTGCGGCTGGGCCGGAAGGTGGCGGCGATCACCTCGCCGACGCACGCGGTGTCGGTTGAGGTCGACGGGGACGGCCATCGCGTGACGCTGGTCGACGCGGCGATGGACCGGGAGCTGGTGCTGTCGATCGACCTGGCGGCCGACATCGGCACCCACGTGCAGGTCGAACGGGGCAACGACAACGAATCGTACCTGGCCGTCACGTTCGCGCCGGAGTTCGCGGAGGTGGCGGCGGGGGCGGCACCGGTTCAAACCGAGGTGGTGTTCGTGCTCGACTGCTCGGGCAGCATGGCGGGGGAGTCGATCGCGCAGGCGACGGCCGCGCTGGAGCTGTGCCTGCGGACGCTGAACCTGGGCGACACGTTCAACGTCTGCCGGTTCGGGTCGAGCTTCGAGTTGATGGCGCCGGAGCCGTTGCCGTACACCGAGGCGTCGCTGAACCGGGCGGTGGCGTACGTGCGGTCGACCGGGGCGGACCTGGGCGGGACGGAGATCCTCGCGCCGCTGGAGGCGGTGCTGCGGCCGCCGGCGGCGGGCGGGCGGTTGCGGACGGTGATCCTGCTGACCGACGGGCAGGTGACGAACGAGCCGGCCGTGCTGGCGCTGGCCCGGCGGCACCGGGGGCGGAACCGGATCTTCCCGTTCGGCATCGGCCCGGCCGTCAGCACGTTCCTGGTGAACGGGCTGGCCCGCGCCACCGGCGGGGCGGCGGAGTTCGTCGCGCCGGGCGAGCGGATCGAGGCGAAGGTGCTGCGGACGTTCGCCCGCGTGTCGTCACCCGTGGCGACCGACGTCACCATCGATTGGGGCGACGCCGACGTGCAGACGCTGGCCGAGCTGCCGCCGGTGTTCGACGGGGACGTGCTGGGCGTGTTCGCGCGGTGCGCGGGGAAGCTGCCGGAGCGGGTGACGCTGTCGTGCCGCACGGCGAGCGGCGTGCAGCAATGGTCGGCCGATTTGCCAAGGAATGCTGTTGAGGGGACGACGGTCGCCACGGTGTGGGCCCGGCGGGCGATCCAGAGCCTGGAGGAGGTGAACGGCGTCGGCCGGTCGGCCCGGCTGACGCCGGGCTCGCGCGAGGCGGCCGAGGTGGTGCGGCTGTCGAAGGGTTTCGGGTTGCTGAGCAGTTTGACGACGTACATCGCGGTGGAGCACCGCACGCCGGCCGAGCGGAATGCGGGGACGCCGGCGACGCGGCGGGTGCCGGTGATGCTGGCCAGCGGGTGGGGCGGGGCGTCGGGGGGCGCTGTGCCGGCGCCGATGGTGGCCGCCGCGCCAGCGGGGGCGCAATTCGGCCGACGGGCGCCGTCGCCACTCCGACCGGCGGTGTCGCTCGGCAGCGTCCTGCGGAAGCGATCGGCCGCACCGGCGGCGGAGGCGGGGATCGACCGGCTCAGGGACTCGATCGACCGAACATTCGACCCCGCGGTCGATGCGCCGAAGAAGGCCGCGCCGGCACAGCCCGTCCCCGCGTGCATGCCCGTGCTGCTGCGGCAGGAGGCGGCCGGCGGGTTCGCGTGGGATGAGATGCTCGAGACGCTGGCGCACACGCGGGTCGCCGACTGGGATTCGCAGTGGACCCACGGTGGTGCCCAGCTCGGGGTGGACCCGGCGGCCGACATCGCCGAGACGGTCAAGGCGCTGGTCCTGCTGCAGGTGGGATTTGCGGCGGAACAGGCCGTTTGGACTCGATCGGCAGGTAAGGCGGCCCGGTACGTGGCCGCCACTTTGGGCCGACCATTGGCCGAGGTGGTCGCTTGGATGGCCTCGCTGTAGGGCTCACCCGCCAAACCGACTTGATTGTGGCGGATGGGCCCGGTGGGACGACAAACGGTCTGTCCCATCAAGTGTCTCGTCAACAAGTCTTTTCATGACAGTTGTTTCGGTTGAATTTTTGTGCCGTGGGACGGGTTTGAATCCGTCCCATTTCGTCCCAAATCGTCTCATCCGTCGGCGGGCGACTCGCCGTGGTAGTGGCAGCAACGTGAACCGCCCGCCGGCGGATCGTGATCCGGACCGGCGGGCGGCGCGTGTTTGGAGAGGGGGACCGCCGATGACATCGGCGGCTTTATTCAGGCGGCCAAGGGTTGGGTGCTGAGGTACAGGCCGAGCATGCCGCGGTCGTGGTCGGCCATGTCGATCAGGCGGCCGGCAACCTCGATCTCGTCGCGGCCGGCGACGGGGCGGATGCGGGCGACCTCCATGTGGCCGACCCACTCGCGGGTGGGGCGGGGGGAGCCGGTGTCGCTGGCGTCGATGAAGGGGCTGATGCCGGCGTAAGCGGGGAGCTCGAGGCGGACGCGGATGCGGCCATCGGGCTGGACCTGGTGCTTGGGGGTGCGGATGCGGACGCCGCTGGCGCTGAGGTCGACCAATCGGCCGAAGGACTGCGGCTCGCGGTTGGACTCGGCCCAGCGGCTGACGCTGATCGACTGCTGCTCGAGGTCGTGCCGGCGGAAGTCGCGGCGGTCGGCGCCGGTGCGGACGAAGTCGAGCTTGTAGGGGTCCCGCGGGGCCGGATCGGCGGCCGGGGAGGCTGCGTCGGCGGTGACCTTGATGGACCCGTCCTGCTCGTCGCGCTCGTGCAGCGTGGTCATGATGTACTCCTGGCGGTTTCCGCTCGTCCAAGGCCGTCCGTGGCCGGCTGGCTCCTGCCAACGTCATTCTCATCGGTCAACGGGGTGGCGCACCTTTGGCAAACTGGAGGGAATTCGAGGGTTTGGGGGGCGGGACCTATCGGACGGTGGAAACAGAGCCGGGCCGTGTCGGCCCGAACGAGCGAAGCTCGTGTCTCGCGCGGTGGACGTGGCGTGTACGTCCCACGTGGATTGCGCGAGACGCGACCTGCGGTCGCACGGGCCGACACGGCCCGGCTCTGTTGTTCTGCTGGACAAGGGTGCCGAGAAGCGACAGGATCGGCCGTCATGCACTTGTTGGGCGTCGCGCTGAACGTGGGGGAGCGGAGCGTGGCGCTGATGTTGGGGGCGGCCGTGGCCCTGTACGTCGCGGGACGGGCGGCGGCAGATGCGACGGCGGCGGGGCGGTCGGCGTCGGGGGGACGGCTGGCCTTGGGGCACTGGGTGCCGGTGGCGACGGTCATCGTCGTGGCATCGATGACGGGGCAGTTCGCGGTGGCGGTGGGGATCGTGTTCGCGACGGCGGTGGGGTGTTTGTCGCTGGGGTTGGGGACGTTGGCGGTGGTGACGCCGGCGGCGCTGGCGGCCCCGTTGGGGGCGCGGCGGACGTGGCCGCTGCTGGTGCCGGCGGGGCTGCTGGCGATGCTGATCGGGTTCCATCGCGACGTGCGGCCGCTGGATGCGATCGCGCTGGCGGTGGAGGCCGTGTGCGTGCTGGCGGTGTGGCGCGACCGGGCGGGGGATGCGCCACCGAAGGAACCGCCGGCCGTCGTGCCGGGGTGGGTGCCGGCGTGGCTGCGGCCGGTGCAGTTGGTGCTGGCGGTGGGGGTGGCGGGGGTCGGGTCTTATCTGGCGATTCAGGGGCTGACGGGGGCGGCGTCGGCGAATGAGGCGGCGACGGCGGGGCTGCTGACGGCGACGTTTCTGGCGCCGCTGGTGGTGCTGCCGATCCTGGGCACGGCGGCCGACCTGGCCCACCGCGGGCCGGCGGCGGCGAGCGAGGCGGCGTCGGCGCTGGTGGGGGTGGCGCTGCTGGACGCGTGCCTGGGGTTGCCGTTGGCGCTGGCGACGGCGGTGGGGCGGTCGAAGCTGGTGGCGATGCTGTCGGCCGACCCGACGCTGTTGAACGACTGGCACGGGTGGCGGCCGTGGCTGGGGGTGGTGGTTCCGGTGGCGGGGGTGAGCGCGTCGACCCGGCCGGTGGTGCTGCTGGCGCCGGTGGTGGAGGCGGTGTCGGCGGCGGTGCCGTTCCCGCTGGCGGTGTGGCGGGTGGACGTGGTGGCGATGATCGCGCTGGCGGCGGCGATCACGCCGGTCGCGCTGGGGCGATGGCCGATCAGCCGGCGGCAGGGGGTGCTGCTGCTGGTGGCGTACGTGGCGTACCTGTACCTGACGCTGTGGGTTGGGACGATGAACGTGTGAGGGCACATCGCGATCAGAGCCCGGCGGCTCCGCCGCGGGTCCCGCTGCGGAGCCGCCGGGCTCTGACGGGGGGTGGCAATCGATCGCGGCCGACGCCAGAATGCGACCGTGGAAACCTCGCCCCTTGCCGTGCCAGCGCTGACGATTGACCGCAAGCCGTTCGACGCTCCCATGGTGGACGTGATGGGCGGGAGCGCGCGGTGGGAGATCAAGGTCCACGACCACGGGCTGGTCGCGCTGCTGGACGTGATGCCGCGGATGGTGCCCGAGGGCAAGACGGCCGACTTCGCCATCGTGCAGGCGGCCCGGGTGAGCTACGGGGCGGGCACGAAGCAGGTGAATGAGGACCGGGGGCTGATCCGGTACCTGGCGCGCCATCGGCACTCAACGCCAATGGAAATGGTGGAATTCAAGTTCCACCACGTGATGCCGATCTTCATCGCGCGTCAGTGGATCCGGCATCGTACGGCCAACGTGAACGAGATCTCGGGGAGATACAGCGTCATCACCGATCGGTTCTACAAGCCGTCGATCGACAACGTGCGGAAGCAGAGCGTGGCGAACCGGCAGGGGGGCGAGGAACCGATCGATCGGCTGACGGCCCAGCAGTTCCTGGACTACCTGGACAAGGCCGAGGGACAGTACGGGGAGTACGAGCGGCTGATGGCGGCGGGGGTGAGCCGGGAGCTGGCGCGGATCGCGCTGCCGGTGAGCACGTACACCGAGTGGTACTGGAAGTGCGACCTGCACAACGTGCTGCGGTTCCTGTCGCTGCGGATGGACGCGCACGCGCAGCAGGAGATCCGCGACTACGCGAACGCGATGCACGCGCTGATCCGGCCGATCGTGCCGCTGGCGTGCGAGGCGTTCGCCGACTACGACCTGGGCGGCATGCACCTGACGCGGCTGGAGATCGAGGCGATGCGCACTGGGCAGCCGCTGGCCAGCGACAACAAGCGCGAGCAGGCCGAGTGGGCGGCGAAGCGGGAGAAGCTGGGGCTCTGAGCGTCGCGATGACCCGGCCGTGTGGGCCGTCGCGGAACGGCGGCGAGCTACGATGGCGGCCCCGCGACGGCCGTCGCACCGGCGGGCAACTCGACCTGGTCGATCACGACGCCGGGGTCCACAGCTTCGACGCGGATCAGGTGGGGGCCGGCCGAGAGCGGGTGGGGGGTGAGCTGCAGGGTCACGCGGTTGGACATCACGCCCTCGCGGCGCGGGCCGGAGTTCTCGTCGGCCGCCTCGCCGCCGGGAACGTCCAGGGGGACGGCCGGCAGGTCGTCGAATCCGACGGCCAACCGCAGCCGCTTGGTCGGGTCGGACCGCATGGTCGGCAGCAGGTGGAAGCGGATGTCGGACGCGTCGGCGGCGGCCGGCAGCGAGAAGGTGTAGTCGACCATCGGGCGCCCCGTCGCGGTTACCGGCAGCACGGTGATCGCGCGGCCCGAGTACCCGAGGCCCGCGACCGGCACCCACTTGCCGTCGGCCGCCGGGCCGGTCGCCGCGAACAGGGCGGCGTCGATGGTCACGCCCTTCGGGTTGGCCGGCCGGGCACCCGGCTTCGGCGAGTCGCCCTTGGAGTTGCCGCCCACCTCCTTGGGCCAGGCCACGTCGTGCGGGGTGATCGACATCATGTCGCGCCACTTCCCGCCGGCAATCTCCTCGTTGTACCGGCGGGTCTCGGCGCGGATGTAGTCCATCTGGCGCTGCGACTCCTCGCCGTGATGCGTGTAGAGCTGCCCGGTCGCGGCGAGCATCCGGGCGGCGTAGCCGACCATCTCGAAGTAGGCGTCGCGGTGGTCGGCGGGGACGGCGGCGGCGGCGTCGTGCTCCAGCTTGGCCAGGGCGACGTATCGCTCGCTCCGGTCATCGAACTCCGTCTGAGACAGGCCGTTCGCCCAGCCGTAGGAGAACTGGTCGGGCCGGCGGATGGTGGCGAGCCTGTAGTAGGCCGACTCCAGTTCCTGCAGCGGGCCCGCGGCCTTGGGGCCGAAGGTGCTGGCGAGGAAGTCTTGGAGGAAGCGGTCCTGCGCGTCCGGCCCCCACCGGTCGGGCGACCAGGCGAGGCGGGCGTAGAAGTCGAGCGCGAGCTCGGCCGGCTTGAGGTCGCCGACGTTGACGATCCACATCCGGTCGACGCCGTTCTGATACGCCTTGTGCAGCTCCTCCCAGGTGAGGCCGGGCGGCGTGCTCTCGACCCACAGGTACGACTTGGGCCCGCCCCAGTAGGAGTAGTGGTAGTAGATGCCGTTCCCACCGGCGCGTTTCCGCTCGGCAGGGGTGGGCTGGTGGCGGATGTAGCCGAAGTTGTCGTCGGGCCACATGAGGGTGACGTCGTCGGGCACGGAGAGGCCGGCGTCGTAGATCGGCAGCACCTCCTTGTAGGGCACCAGGACCTCGGCGGGGGGGCCGTACTGGTGAGTGACCTTGGCGTCGATGAGCTTGCGCTGGTCGACGATGATGCCATCGACCATCTTCACGCGGGCGGGGATCTCCCTGGGGCCCTGCATGGGCGAGTCGTGGATGCCGCGGATGCCCAGCGTCCAGACGGCCTCGAAGTTGCCGCGTTGGTCGACCGACTCGGCCCAGTACTTCAGGATGTTGTCGCGATTCACGTCGTAGCGCCAGGGGCCCTGCTTGGTCTTGTCCCAGTTGAAGAGGTTGTCGCGCAGCATCGGCTCGCAGTGGCTGGCGCCGATGACGACGGCCCACTTGTCGGCCATCTCGGCGTTGCCGGGCACGGAGCCGAACTCGCTCGACCCCTCCCCCGAGTGCATCGCCGGCCAGAGGTAGTTCAGCCGGAGCCGGAGCATCAGCTCGTACACCTTGGCGTAGGTGTTGGGCCCGATGAGCCCCAGCTTCGGGTCGAACGTCTTGCTGGCCCAGGGGCGGAAGCCGAAGTCCTCGTCGTTGAAGAAGATCCCCCGGTACTTCACGCCCGGCGGCCCGTCGATGTGCCGGCCAGCGGTCACGCTGATCTTGTCGCAGTGTGGCGTGGGCACGTCGGCCCACCAGTTCCAGGGCGAGACGCCGATCGCCTTGGATAGCTCGGTGCACCCGTACGCCGTGCCGCGGCGGTCGCTGCCGAGGATGACCAGCGCCGGGGTGCTGAGGCCGCCGACCGAGACCGGACCATCGACCAGTTGCCAGGCGAACGTTTCCCACTGATCGCGGACGCCGGTCGCATCGACCTTGCCGGCCGCCACAAGCTGATCGACGGCACCGCCGTCGCCAAGCGTCCCGACCACGACGACGCCCGCCGGCACCGCTCTCCACGGCCGGGGCGAGGATGGGTAGACGGCCGGCCGCACGCCGGTCACGCGGCCGACGTCGTCAGCCAACAGATCGGCGGCCTGATGGACGACAGGGGCGACGTTATCGTCCACCAGCACCGCCGCGCTCGTCAGCGAAAAACCGCCGGGCGAAGCGGCGGCGGTTAGCACCGTCAGGTCGGCGCGGGCGGCGGTGGCAATCAGGATGGAGAGAAGGGCAGCGGGAAGCAGCACGCCGGCGCGGCGGGTTCGTCGCCTGACGATCAGTACAGCGGACCGCGGGACGCGTTGCGGGGCGGCGCCGGCTACGGCTTGGTCCCGGTCGTGTGCGATACGCAGTAGGCCCCGATCAGCATCAGCACGATTCCGCCCCAGTTTAAAGCCGAGGGGCGCTCGCGCAGGAACGCCACGGCCAAGAGGATGGCGATGGCCGTGCTGAGCTTGTCGATCGGCCCGGCCTTGGCCACGCTTGACAGCTGCAGCGCTTGGTAGCCGAACGTCCACGACAGCCCGCCGGCGATGCCCGAGAGGACGATCAGACCGACCGCCCAGCGCGGCATGGCGCGGGCCGCCGACCACCGGCCCATCACGGTGACCGACACCACCAGCGTGGCGAGCATCAGCAGCGACTGCAGGCAGAGGGCGACGAACACGTCGGACGCCTTCAGGGCGGACTTGCTCAACACGCTCACCACGGCGGCGAACGCCGCCCCGAGCAGGCCGAACACCAGCCACTTGTGGTCGCCCATCGGACTCCGATCTTACTGGACGGCCGGTTGCAGCAGGGCGTGTTTGATGACGTACGCCGTCACCAGTTCCTTCGGCCCCGCCTCGTCGAACAGCACCTGCACCTTGTCGGCCGCGTAGGCCATGACGACGCCGTCGCCGTACTTGCCGTGGTGGACCCGGCTGCGCAGCGGGTACGGGTGGCCGTCGTCGACCCGGCGGTCGCGGGCGGCGCGGGACCTCTTGGCGGCCCCGCTCTGGCAGGTGTCGCACAGGCCGCACGGACCGTCGGTCGGCTCGCCGAAGTAGTTCAGGACCGTCCACCGCCGGCAGTCGGTCGTCTCGGCGTAGTCGCGCATCAGGTCGACCCGGCCGAGGCGGTAGGCGCGGTACGCCTCCTGATCGTGGACCGCATGTTCGGCGACCTCGTGCGCATCGAGGTCGGCACTGGTCGCCCGCAGCTCGCCGTCATCATCGCGCTCGATCACGCCGGCATCCTCCAACCGCGCGACCGCCGCCGCCACGGTGCCGCCGGCCAGCTCGCGCTTCTCGGACAACTCGTCCTTCAACGCCTTCAACTCGATCGGCTGGTGCTCGGCCTCGATCGTCTCCTCGACCTGCTCGACGACGGCCTCCGTCAACTTCGGGCCGGCCGCCTGGGCGCGGCGCATGCCGACGTCGGCGGGGCGGTACAGGAGCAGCGCCTTCGCGGGGTTGCCGTCCCGCCCGGCCCGGCCGACCTCCTGGTAGTAGGCGTCCAGCGACTCGGGAATGTCGTAGTGGATCACGGTCCGCACGTCCGCCTTGTCCACGCCCATGCCAAACGCGTTGGTCGCCACGACGACCTCGATGTCGTCGCTCATGAAGGCGTCCTGCACGGCGTCCCGTTCCGGCTTCTTCATGCCGCCGTGGTAACAGCCAGCCTTGATCTTCGCGTCGCACAGCAGGCGGTGGACGTCCTCGGCGTGGCGCTGGGTGCCGACGTAGACGATCGCCGGGCGCTCCATCTCGTTCAGCCGCCACAGCAGCGCGCGGTCCTTCGCCTCGGCGTCGGCGCAGGGTTCGACGCCGAGCCAGATGTTCGGGCGGTCGAAGCCCCACACGGTGGTGCGGACGTCGCGCATGCCGAGCCGTTTGACGATCTCGTCCCGCACGTTGGGGGCGGCCGTGGCGGTCAGCGCGACCACGCGGGGGTGGCCCAGCTGCTCGATGATCGCGCCGAGGTGGCCATACTCGGGGCGGAACTCCTGGCCCCACTCGCTGACGCAGTGGGCCTCGTCGACCACGAACAGGACCGGCCGATGGTCCAGAAGGTGGCGGCGCGTCTCCTCGTTGGCCAGCTGCTCGGGGCCGACGAAGAGGAACTTCAGCGAGCCGTCGTCCAGCCCCGCCAGGGCCGACCGTCGCTCGCCGACCCGCTGCGTCGAGTTGGCCACGGCCGCGTCGGCCAGGTGGCGCTCGTTGATCGATTCGACCTGATCCTTCTGCAGCGCCAGCAGCGGGGAGACGACCACGACCGGCCCGTCCATCAGCAGCCCGGCGATCTGGTAGACGGCCGACTTGCCCGACCCGGTCGGCATGATCGACAGCACGTCGT
This sequence comes from Tepidisphaeraceae bacterium, assembly GCA_965198865.1. GTDB lineage: Bacteria > Planctomycetota > Phycisphaerae > Tepidisphaerales > Tepidisphaeraceae > CBDAQA01. Next base: position 305,961 of record CBDAQA010000002.1, read on the forward strand.
GCCCACCGAGGATGTGGCGGATCGTCTCCTCCTGCCCGGGCCGAAGCTTGCGGAACCCGAACTTGTCGCGCGCGGTCGCACGGATGCGGGCGATGGTCGATGCGGGCGACGCATGGCGAACGGCAGATGACTTGCGGTTGGTCATGAACCCTCCGGCGACCGCGGACGCAACGAACGTGCCCGGTCGCGATTCAGGCGTTTGGACGTTGCCGGGGGAGCGGCGACGCCCGATAACGAACCGGCCATGCACAGATTGTCGCCAGCGGATGTCAGGTCGGCGGTTTGGGCGGGCCTGGTTGGCGCGGGCGTGCTGACGGTGATCCACGAGACGGCCCGACAGGTGGTGCCGCACGCGCCGCGGACCGACGTGCTGGGGTCGCGGGCCATCGCCGCCACGTTCCGGTCGGCCCGCCTGCCCGTGCCGACCGGGTGGGTGATGTACGCGCTGGCCATCCTGGCCGACGTGCTGAGCAACGGGGCCATCTATGCGGCGATCCCAATGGGCGACGACCGAACGGTCTACCGGCGGGGATTCGTGATCGGGATGATGACCGGCCTGACGGCGTGGCTGCTGCCGCCGGCCATCGGGCTGGGTCACATGCCCGGCCGACGGATGCCGCACACGCAGGTGATGACGCTGGCGTGGTACACGGCCGGCGGTCTCGGATCGGCCTTCGCGTGGCGGCACGGCCGCGGTCGCTCCCTGAGGCCGGCGGGTCGATAGAACTGGCCTCTCGCGACCGCTATACTTCCCTACCGACTTTTCCCACGCAGTTGCGACAGGAGCGATCCCGATGGCCGGCATGACGATGACCGAACAGATCTTGGCCAAGCACAGCGGCAAGGGCCGCGTGCAAGCCGGCGACAACGTGTGGGTGAACGTCGACGTGCTGATGACGCACGACGTGTGCGGGCCGGGCACGATCGGCATCTTCCACGACAAGTTCGGGCGGGACGCGAAGGTGTGGGACAAGGACCGGGTGGTCATCATCCCCGACCACTACATCTTCACCGCCGACGAGAAGTGCCACCGCAACGTGCAGACGCTGCGCGACTTCGTCGCCGAGCAGGGGCTGCGGTACTACTACGACCCGGAGTTCGTGAAGCTGACGCCCACGATGCCCAACCCTTACCGGGACCCGAGCAAGACCAGCTACAAGGGCGTGTGCCACAAGGCGCTGCCGGAGGAGGGGCACATCCGCCCCGGCGAGATCCTGTTGGGCACCGACAGCCACACCTGCACGGCCGGGGCCTTCGGGCAGTTCGCCACGGGCGTGGGCAACACCGACGCGGCGTTCGTGCTGGGCACGGGCAAGACGTGGCTGAAGGTTCCGCCGACCATGAAGTTCGCCTTCCACGGCGAGATCCCGCCGTACCTGACGGCGAAGGATCTGATCCTGGCCGTGATCGGCGAGATCGGCGTCGACGGGGCGACCTATCGCAGCATGTACTTCGCCGGCGAGGGCATCGGCAGCCTGACGCTCGAAGATCGCATGACGCTGACCAACATGGCCATCGAGGCGGGCGGGAAGAACGGCATCTGCGACGTGGACGAGAAGACGCTGCAGTACGTCCGCGCCCGCAGCAACCGGCCCGACTGGGACGTGATCAAGGAGTCGCCCGACGCCAAGTACCACTTCGAGGCCAGCTGGGACCTGTCCACCATGGAGCCGATGGTCGCCAAGCCCCACAGCCCCGACAACCGCGACACCGCCTACAACTGCCGCGACGTCAAGCTGGACCAAGCCTACATCGGCAGCTGCACCGGCGGGAAGATCACCGACATGATCTTCGCCGCCAACCTGCTCAAGGGGCACAACGTCGCTATCCCGACGAAAGTGGTTCCCGGCTCCACCGAGGTCCACCGTGACATGCAGACGTTGAACCTGCGCGGCGCGCGTCGGGAGGGGAACGAGAAGAGCATCGAGGACGTGCTGCGCGACGCCGGCTGCGAGGTCCACGCCAGCGGCTGCGGCGCCTGCCTCGGCGGCCCGCCCGACACGTTCGGCCGGCTGATGAAGAACGAGGTGTGCATCAGCACCACCAACCGGAACTTCCCCGGCCGGATGGGGTCGACCAAGTCGTCCGTGTATTTGGCCAGCCCGCTTACGGTGGCCGCCAGCGCGATCACCGGGTACGTGACCGACCCGCGCGACTACGTCGGGGCGCCGATCGAGACGGGGATGGCGGGGGTGATCTGAACGGCGGTCAGTGGGGAGGGATGAACGGTGGCCAGCTGGCAGGTATTCCGGGAATCGTTACTGCGCCTGGCAGCGATGCCACGTGAACGACGTGGGCAGATCCTGTTCCGGGGCCAGTCAAATGCCAGCTGGCCCCTGGTGACGACGCTCGACCGATTCAAGCTGTTCACCGATGACGCGGTTCGATCGGCACACGTCCGGGCGCTGCTGTCGGAGTTTCGTCGCGAATCGCTGATGATCCGTGATGAGCGGTCACCGCTGCCCGAGGACGATGCACTGGAGTTGCTGGGGAGGCATCACGGGCTTCCCTCGCCACTGATGGACTGGTCGCAAAGTCCATACGTGGCGGCTTACTTCGCGTACCAGGATGCCGCGGGGGCTGACCCGCCGTGCGTTTGGATTTTCGATCGCGCGGCCCTCCCCGCCGTCGCGGCATCGTCGAACGACGTGGACATCGTTGACGACCGCATGCTGCTGCAGTTCAACCGACGGGCGCTGCACCAGCAGGGCGTATTTCTCCGCGTCAACACGGTGCGTCTTCCGCTCATCGACCTTCTGGGGCCCGCGTTGTTCAAGATCGAACTTGACGCCGCTGATCGGACCACCGCTATGGCAGATCTCGACGCCATGAATATCAACGCCACGGTGCTGTTCGACGATTTTGATGGCGTCGCTCGAACCGTTCGCGCTAGACTTCCCTGAGAGGTGACGAGATGCCCGGTGAAGAAATCATTTGGGATGCCCCCCCCCTGTCGCCCGAAGACCAACGGCTGGTCGACGCCTATGTTCGGGTTGGGCGGCCCGTCGACGAACTGGCTTACACCGACGCGTTCGACGACCTCTATTCGATGGTCAATGGCAGTGCCGGACCAGCGAGCAAGCACGATGTTTACAAGCGACTGCTGACCCTGCGTAAGATGGCGCGACTGCCGAGGCTGTACGTCACCTCGTGAACTTGTCATCGAGTCCGCCCGGCTCTGCTGGGTGGTCTACTGTTTCCGAGTCATGGGCCCCACCTTGGCGACTGCCGCATCGTACGCTTCGACCGCTAGTCGCTTCGCCTCGCGCAGGCCATGGCGCTTCGCGCTGAACTCGGTCGTCGTCGTCCCGCCGCTCGCCTGGGGCAGGCGGATCTGGACGTACTTCTGATCCTGCCTGACCACCACCAACGGTCGGGCCGGCTTGACCGGCGCGACCGGGCGGTTGGCGAACAGCTCGTCGCGGTACGCCTTGGCGGCGACCAGCGCCTTCCGCTTCCCGCCGTGGCCAGCATCGGCGAAGAACTTGCTCTTGCGTTTGCCCCCCAGGGTCATTCGCACGTTCCATCCCCCGATGGCTCGACTGATCCAATCCACGGTCCGCTCCTGACGTTGTCGCCTCCCCGGTTGCCCGCCCCGTCGGCGTCGGCCCGGCCGGGACGCGGCCGGCCGAGCGACCGTAGCCGTCGTGCCGAGCGGGTTCAACAGCAAGGCGGGGATAATCAGCTCTTGATCCATCAAGATGATCCCGCAGCGTGACCTGGACCCCCGCACTCCGGGCAACGGTCGGGCGTGGCCCGCAGGTCGTAGCCGCAGGCGGGGCAGATGCTGGGGGATACGTACCGTCCATTCACCCAACGGATGCAGCAGCAGATCGGCCAGGCGGTTCCACAGGCCACGGCCGCCCAGCAGGGGACGGACACGTCGCGGCGAAGGTTATGCGTTTGATCGTCTCCATAGCCGTAACTGAAGCTGAGGTGATTCCACTGCGTCAGATACGATCGAACTGATCCAGGTCCCGCGGGCAGTGGCGTCCGCCGTTGCCAGACGATTCGTCTGGGCACGAGCCAAACCCCACCGTCACCGCCGTCCACCCGCCGCCATCTCACGCTCGAGCGGATCAGTGGGGGAAAGACATGGCGAACAGCGTCCCTTTGGACCCAAAGCAGGGAGACCCAGACCGCCATCACTGTGGAGACGACGGCCGCGGCAGTCGCAGTCCGGCCCATTAGACTAAAAGCCTTGTAGGTCGGGAGACACTACGCTGGTGTCTGGGGTCGAGAGCCCGATCGGAGTGAATCACTTCGCCGCCCGTGGCTTCTTCCCGCGGCCCTTGCTCTTGGGCTCCCAGATCTTCCGCTCGTCCGCGTGCGCCTCGCCATCGTGCGTGCCCATCCGCCCACCGCTGTTGATCGTCGGTGCCCCCTTGTACTCGTTCAGCTTGTCCCGCAGCTGGGCGGCACGCTCGAACTCCAGGTTCCGCGCCGCCTCGATCATCTCCTCCTCCAGCAGCTTGATCAGCTCCGTCTGGTCCAGCTGCTTCTCGTTCTCCCGCACGGCCGCAGCGACCGTCCGGCGGGCCTTCACCTCCGACTCCATGCTCTGGCGGATGCTCTTCTGCACCGTGGTCGGCGTGATGCCGTGGGCCGTGTTGTAGGCCGTCTGGATCGCCCGCCGACGCTCGGTCTCGTCCATCGCCGTCTGCATGGCGGGCGTGACCTTGTCGGCGTATAGGATCACCTTGCTGCCGCTGTTTCTCGCGGCTCGACCAATGGTCTGAATGAGACTCGTCTCCGAGCGCAGGAACCCGGCCTTGTCGGCGTCCAGGATGCAGACCAGGTTCACCTCCGGCAGGTCCAGCCCCTCGCGCAGCAGGTTGATGCCGATCAGCACGTCAAACTCGCCCTTGCGGAGGTCGGTCAGGATCTCGACCCGCTCGATCGTCTGGATCTCGCTGTGCAGGTACCGCCCGCGGATGCCCGCCTCCTGCACATAGGCGGACAGGTCCTCGGCCAATCGTTTGGTGAGTGCCGTCACCAGCACGCGGCCGCCGCCCGCGACCCGCTCCTTGATCTGCGCAAGCAGGTGCGGCACCTGCCCCTGCGCGGGGTGGACCTCGATGACCGGGTCGATCAGGCCCGTCGGGCGGATCACCTGCTCGATCACCTCGCCGCCGCACTGCTCCAGCTCGATCTTGCCCGGCGTGGCCGAGACGTAGACGCACTGGTTAATGAGGGCTTCGAACTCCTCGTACTTCAACGGCCGATTGTCCATCGCGCTGGGAAGGCGGAAGCCGTGGCCGACCAGCACCTCCTTCCGTTGCCGGTCGCCGTTGTACATCGCCTTGATCTGCGGCAGCGTCACGTGGCTCTCGTCGATCACGACCAGGTAGTCCTTGTCGAAGTAGTCGATCAGCGTGTACGGCTTCTCGCCCGGCTGGCGGCCGTCCAGGTGCCGGCTGTAGTTCTCGATCCCCGAGCAGTAGCCCACCTCCAGCATCATCTCCAGGTCGTACTTCGTGCGGGCCAGCAGGCGCTGCGCCTCGAGCAGTTTGCCCTCGCCGCGCAGGGCCATGACGGCCACGTCCAGCTCCTCGCGGATGTTCTTGACCGCCGCCTGCACGCGGTCCTCGGGCATCACGTAGTGGACGGCGGGGTAGATGAAGATCGCGTCCTCCGTGCTCAGCACCTCGCCGGTCAGCGGGTTGATGGCGTCGATGTCGGTGATGTCGTCGCCGAAGAACTCGATGCGGTAGGCGAACTCCTCGTAGCTGGGGTGCAGCTCGACCACGTCGCCGCGCACCCGGAACGTGCCGCGTTTGAAGTCCATGTCGTTCCGGGCGTACTGCAGGTCGATCAGCTTCCGCAGCATCTCGTCCCGGTCGGTCGGCTCGCCCTTGCGGATCGGCACCACACTGTTGCGGTACTCGCTGGGGGAGCCCAGGCCGAAGATGCACGACACCGACGCCACCAGCAGCACGTCGCGCCGGCTCACCAGGTTGCTGGTGGCCGCCAGCCGAAGCCGGTCCAGGTCGTCGTTTCGGCTGGCGTCCTTCTCGATGTAGATGTCCCGCTGCGGGATGTACGCCTCGGGCTGGTAGTAGTCGTAATAGCTGACGAAGTAGCCCACCGCATTGTGTGGAAATAGCTCCTTGAACTCCTCGTACAGCTGGGCGGCCAGCGTCTTGTTGTGGCTGATGACCAGCGTCGGCCGGTTCAGCCGGGCGATGGTGTGCGCCATCGTGAACGTCTTGCCGCTGCCGGTGACGCCCATCAGCGTCTGGAACCGCTTGCCCTCCCGCACGCAGGCCACGAGCGCGTCGATGGCGGCCGGCTGGTCGCCGGCGGGCTGGTTCGGACTGACGACTTCAAAATCGGGCATGGGCGGGGCTCCGAGACAGGGGGCCACCTAATCGTACCCGAACAAGCCTCCGGCACGGTAGGGCTGCGGCCGAGACCCGCCGCCCGTCCTGGCGGCCGGCGATGTTGCCCGACGGGTGGCGAGCTACTCCACCTCGCGGAGTGCTTGACCCAGCAGCGTTGCGAGTTCCTCGGTCGCCTTCAGGCACCGTCCGGACCGCTCCGTGAACTGGATGAACCCGTGCGTCAGGTCCTCGTGGTTGACGTACGTGATGTCGTTCCCGGCTGCCGCCAGCTTCTTCGCGTAGGCGTGGCCCACGTCGCGGAGCGGGTCGAACCCGTTGGTCACCAGCAGTGTCGGGGGCAGGCGGGCAAAGTCGGTTGCCTTGAGCGGCGTGATGTACGGCTGGGAGTAGTCCACGCCCTGCGGGATGACGTTCCACGCGAACAGCAGGACGCCGGCCGTCTCCAGGTAGTACCCGGTGCGGTTCTCGACGGCCGCCCGGGTTTCAAAGGGCAGGGCGGTCTCGGGGTACAGCGGCATTTGCAACGCCAGCGCGGGGCCCCCCTCGTCCCGCAGCTTCTGGGCGATGACGCACGTCATGTTCCCGCCGGCCGAGTCGCCCCCGAGCGCGAGGCGGCCCGGGTCCACGCCCCGGTCGGCCGCGTGCTCGGACAGCCAGCGGACGACGAACTCGGCCTCGTCGATCTGCACCGGCCACTGGTACTCCGGGGCTAGGCGGTAATCGACGGCGTACACCTGCGCCCCGCTCCGCTGGGCGAAGATCCGCATCGGCACTTCGAACTGGTCCAGGTCGCCCACCGTCCACCCGCCGCCGTGGAGGTAGACCAGCGCCGCCCCGCGGGCGGGCCCTCGCGCGGATGGGTGGTAACACCGCACGGGGATCGTCCCGTGGGGGCCATCCAGCCCCAGATGTTCAACCCGGCCGATCGGCGGCAACCGCTGCGGCCGAAGCCGGTCCTGTAGGACGCGCTGTTCGGCCACCGTTTTGTGTCCCCCGAGCTGCGGCGCGTCGGGCCCCCGCAACCAAGCCGCCAGCTCGGGGTCCAGGGTTGACCGGACTGCGACCGCGGGCATGTTCTGGGCCGTGTAGACTGGCATGGTTCGACTCCGCCGTTCAGCGGGAACGGGCGGCGGGCAGCCGCGAACCCCGTGCCACCGTCGAAGGCACCGATCGGGAAATCGCACGCCGTCCGCACGCTTGCCCGGCCCCTCGTGAACCGGCGCTGTCCCATAAAACGCTCAAGTTCAGTGCCGCACTGGCCCGATTCGTGTTCTGGGACGGTGGGACGGCGGACGCGGCGGCCACGGATGGCCGACGCGACCGCCGGCCCCCAGGGACAGCAACCCAGGACCAGGCACATGCGGACGATCGCGATCATCAATCAGAAGGGCGGCTGCGGGAAGACGACGACCAGCATCAACCTGGCCGCCTGCCTCGCCCGCCTCGGCCAGAAGACGCTGCTGGTCGACATGGACCCCCAGGGTCACTGCGGCACCGGGCTGGCCGTCCCCGAGGAGCAGATCGAGCGGACGATCTACGACGCCCTGCTGGACGTCGCCGACGGCAAGGATGCCATCGGTGGCAAGCCCGCCAAGGTCGCCGAGGTCGTCTGGCAGATCGCCTCCGACTTCGACCTGGCCCCCAGCAACATCCGCCTCAGCGCCTTCGAGCAGGTGTTCGCCGGTCGCCCCGGCCGCGAGGACCGCCTCGCCCTGGCCCTGGCCAGCGTCAGGGCCACCTACCAGTGGTGCATCATCGACTGCCCGCCCAGCGTCGGGCTGATCACGTTCAACGCCCTCAAGGCGTGCGACGAGGTCGTGGTCCCCGTGGAGACGGGGTACTTCAGCCTGCACGGGCTGGCCAAGATGATGGAGACGCTGGAGCTCATGAAGGAGCGGTGCGGCCGCGACGTCATGGTCCGCGTGCTGCCGACGCTGTACGACACCCGCACCAAGCTCGCCCGCGAGGTGCTGAGCGAGCTGAAGGCCAAGTTCCGCGACTACCTGATGGAGTCGACGGTCAACTTCAACACGAAGTTGAAGGAGGCCGCCAGCTTCGGCCAGCCCATCACCGAGTACGACCCGGGCAGCCGGGGCTACAAGGATTTCGTCAACCTGGCCCGCGAGCTGATGGGCCATCGACCGGTGGAGGTGGAGCCCACCCCGGCCGAGCAGCTCAGCCGCCCCGCGGAGCTGGTGCAGCGGGCCAAGCAGTTGGCCCAGCTGGCCAACTACCAGTTCGGCCGCAACTCCATGGCCGCCGGCTACGCCGCGGCTGCCGCGGGCCAGCAGCCCTCGACGCCGATCACCGATCCCAAGCCGAGCGCCCGAACCGAGCCGGCACGGATGCCGGTCACGAACCGGGTCGCCGAGATGGGGTTGACCGACGCCGATGAGCCCATCACCGGCCGGCAGATGACGCCGTCGTTCAACCCCAGTGGTGGCGGCAGCAGCACCGCCGTCCTGACCGGCCCCTCGGTCGCCGTCGCCAGGCCCCGCCTCGAGGCCCGTTCGGCACCGACGACGATCGCGCAGACGACCGAGCAGAAGATCGACGCTCTCTACGGCGTGCGCCAGCTGACCGATGGCGTGATCTTCGCCGCCCGGTTCGAGGGCGCCAGCCGGGTGCTGATCGCCGGCGACTTCAACAACTGGTCCGCCATGTCCACCCCCATGGCCGCCGCCCCCGACCGCCCCGGCCTCTGGCAGGCCAAGCTGCCGCTGTTGTCGGGCCGGTACCGCTACCGGTTCGTCGTCGACGGCGCCTGGATGACCGACCCGCACAACGCCACCGTCGAGGCCAACCAGTTCGGTGAGCTGAACAACGTCGTCGAGGTGGCCTGACCGCTCGCTGTTACTGGTTGCCTGTTACTCGTTCCTGGTCGCCCGTTGCCTGCCGATGGCGCGTGAACGACCGACCGGGAACGACTGACTGGTGACGAGTAACCAGTCACAAATAACCCCCGGGAAGCCGACCATGTCTCACGACATCGACAACATCGACAACGAGCAGCCGACCAAGAAGAGCCTGAGCGAGATCAGCCACCTCTTCCTGACCAGCGTGCGCGACAACGCCACCGGCGGCGCCCGGCCGACCCGCATGCCGCCCGGCTCGTTCGACCCCTCCGAGCGTTCCCCTGGCTCGGCGCGGTCCCCGGCCGACAACGTCAGCATCGACGTCTCGCCCGAGGAGTTCGCCCAGTCGTTCGCCGGCCGCCGCCTGATCGACGAGCCGACGGCCGACCTCGGTCCCGCCCGGCCGCCCGTCGGGCACGTGTCGGCCCTGATCTGCCCCCAGCTCAACGGTCGCCAGGCCGAGCGGGCCCGCGAGTACGCCCGCCACCTCGCCGCCGCCGGCGACCGGGTCGGCCTGATCGAGGTCGACGCCGCCGACTGCCGCGTCACCTGCTTCGAGCTCGCCACCGGCGACCCCGTCGAGCAGGCCGAGCCCACGACCGTCACCGACATCCGTCCGATGGCGGAGAACCTCGAGGAGCTCGCCTGGGACGTCGACCGCTGGGTCCTGCTCCTGCCCAACCCGCGCCTGCCCGAGGCCCGCGCCCTGCTCCGCGCCGTCAAGCACTGGACCCTGCTCAGCACCTGCGACCACGACGGCGTCGTCAGCTGCTACCGCGCCGTCAAGGGGCTCGCCGACGTCCCCCGCCCCCGGCTCACGCTGGCGCTGCTCGACGCCTCCGACGCCGACGAGGCCGGCAAGGTCTACCGCAAGATCGCCGGCGTCTGCCAGCAGTTCCTCGGCTGGCCCATGACGGCCGAGCCCACCGTCGAGCCGACCGACGCCGTCGCCGAGCACGAGGCCCTGATCTACAAGCCCCGCACCGATTGCGGCGGCAGCCCCCAGTGGAAGGCCGTCGCCGACTTCCTCGCCCGCGCCGGCGAAGAGGTGACCGAGCCGACCGCCGCCCCGACCCCCGAGCCGATCGCCCGCCGCGCCCCGCCCGAGCCGCTCGCCCCAATCTACGAATCGCCGACCCCCACCGCCCCGATGGAGCCGATGAAGCTGGCCGACTTCGTGATCCCCGCACCGCCCGTTACCGCGCCGGTCGCCCCCGTGGCCGTGGCCGAGCCGGTCGCCCCGATCGTGCTGCCGGAGCCGACCGTGAAGCCGATGCAGTTCGCGCCCACCGAAGCCGACGAGACCGAGATCGCCGACCTGCCCGGCGGCGAGGTGACCGAGACGGCCGTCCTCTCGGCCGTCCTCCGCAACGGCAACGCCAACCTGATCGAGTGCCCGGTCAAGCCGCCGACCTGCCCGACCGCCACCCTGGCCGTCGGCCGCGACCGCCGCCTGGTCCTGCTGGCCGTCGCCAAGCGGGGGTTGGGCGAGGTCCGCAACATCGCCGCCGCCTACAAGTGGGTCGCCGACAACCGCCCGCTGCTCAGCATGGCCCTCCCCCAGTTCGCCATCGACGCCAACGCCGCCCCCAGGCTGCGCCTGGTCGTCGACCGCGCCGACGCCGGCGCCGACCTGCTGCTGCCCATGAGCGAGAACGCCAACGTCACCGTCCAGACCTACCGCAAGCTCCGCTGGGGCGGCCGCATCGGCCTGCTGCTCGAAGCCGCCTGAGCGTCCGCCCGGCGGGTCGGTGTTCCATAATGCGACGAAATGTTACACTCATCCGCCCAGGAAGATTGGGCACCATCAGTGACGTAAACTATTTAAAGATAATTGGTTGCAATGATGTTACACGGGCCGTCGGGGCGGCTGAAGTGGAGCATGCCGAGCCGCAAGGCCGGGTGTCAATTGCTGTGTGACGTGCGACGCGCTGCGAGCGCTCCAACGCGTGGGTAAATGACCTCCAACCCGCCATCCCGCCTGCAGGTGCTCGACTCCGTCCGCGGCCTGGCCGCGACGGCCGTGGTTTGCCACCACCTGCTGTTGGCGTTCTGGCCCTACCTGGCCGACCCCGCCATCGCCGCGCCGCCGGGCCGGGCGGCGTTCGCGCGCCTGGTCGCCGCCTCGCCGCTGGCCACGCTGCACGATGGGTCGTTCGCCGTCGTCGTCTTCTTCGTCCTCAGCGGCTTCGTGCTCGCCCACGCCCACCTGCGCTCGCCCGACATTGACAAGCTCCGGGCCGCCGCCCTGCGCCGCTACTTCCGCCTGGCCCTCCCCGTGCTGGCCAGCGTGCTGCTGTCGTACGCGCTGCTGCGATGCGGCCTGTACCGCAACCGTCAAGCCGCCGCCGCCGGTGGATCGACCTGGCTCGCCCAGTGGTACGGCTTCACCCCGCACCTGCTGTTCGGCCCCTACGCCGCCGTCCCCCGCGCGCTGCTCGGCACCTTCTTCAACGGCAGCGGGACGCCCTACAACAACGTCCTCTGGACCATGTCCGTCGAGCTGCCCGGCTCGCTCATGGTCTACGCGGTCGTCGCCCTGCTCGGCCGCGCCCGCCACCGCTGGATCCTCTACGCCCTCGGCGGCTGGGTCCTCGCCTCGCAGGACTCGCTCCTGTTCGACTTCCTCCTCGGCATCGCATTGTGCGACGCCCACCTCCACGCCCCCGAGATCAACCTGCGCTGGGCCGCGCTCCCGCTGCTCGTCCTGGCCGCCGCGTTGGCGTGCGTCCGACCCGCGCTGGGTGACGACCGGCTGCCCGGCCTCGTCCCCACGCAGACGGTCGCCGCCGCCCTGGTCGTCGCCGTGCCGCTCTGCTCGCCGATGCTCCGCCGATGGGCCGGTGCCCGCCCGCTCGCCTGGCTCGGCCGGATCTCGTTCGGCCTGTACCTCACGCACATGCTGGTGACCGCCTCCCTCGGCAGCGCCGCGTACGTCACCCTTCGCCACACCCTCGCCCACGATGCCGCCGCCGTCATCGCCTCTACGGTCACCATCGTCGCCAGCCTGCTCGCCGGTTGGGGCCTGTACGTGGCCGCCGACCGCCCGTCGGTCGCCCTCGGCAGGCGGATCGTCGACCTGATCTTCACGCCCCGGCCGATCGACCCGCCGACCCTGCAGTTGCCCAACCGCTCGGTCCGAAGGCAGGCCGCTTGACCCCGTTCGCCATCATTCTCGGCTTCGACCTGCTCGGCCTGCTCCTCCAGCGCGCCGGCTTCCCGCTGCCCGCCAACGTCACCGGCCTGCTGCTGCTCGCCGCCGCCCTGTTCGCCGGCGTCGTGAAGGTCGAGCACGTCCGCCCCGCGTCCGACGTGCTGCTCCGCCACCTGGTCCTGTTCTTCGTCCCCGCCATCGCCGCGGTCGTCACCTTTGGCCCGACTTTGAGAAGCGAGGGCGTCACCATCACGGTTGCGTTGGTCGCCAGCACGTTGATCGCCACGGTCGTTGCCGGGTGGACGACGGACCGCCTCGCGAAGTGATTGAATGACCCGGCCCGCCCGCTTCGGCGGGCGGGAAACCCATGCACCCCGTTTACTCAAACCCGCTCTTCGGCGTCGCGCTCACCGTCATCCCCTACGCCCTCGCCCGGCTCATCGAGCGTCGCCACCCCAACGTCCACGTGCTGCTCACGACCAGCGCCACGCTGGTCCTGTTCCTGCTGCTCGCCCGCGTCCCCTACCCCGACTACAGGGTCGGCGGCGACCTCGTCACCTTCTTCCTCGGCCCCGCCACCGTCGCGCTGGCCGTCCCGCTCTACGACCACGCGAAGCGCATCGGCCGCGACCTGCTCCCGCTGCTGGCCGGCGTCGCCGCCGGCGCCGCCAGCAGCATGGCCGTCGGCTGCGGCGTCACCTGGCTCCTCGGCGGCTCCCGGTCCACCGTCCTCTCCATCCTCCCCCGCGGCTGCACCACCCCCATCGCCATGGACGTCGCCGCCCAGCTCGGCGGCGACCCGCAGCTGACCGCCCTGTTCACCGCCGTCTCCGGCCTGCTCGGCGCCCTGGTCGGCCCCTGGCTCCTCCGGCAGGTCAACGTGACCAGGGACCTCCCCACCGGCGTCGCCCTCGGCACCGCCAGCCACGGCATCGGCACCGCCCGCGCCCTGCGCACCAGCGAGGCGGCCGGCGCCGCCGCCGCCGTCGCGATGACGGTCGCCGGCGTGCTGACCGCAGTCGTCGGCATCACGCTGCGATGGGCGATGAAGAAATAAAGCCGCCGATGTCATCGGCGGTCCGCGGCGTCGTTGTCGGGTGTGACGCGACGCTCGATCGCAGCCGCGCGGCTTCAGCCCGCGGGACCTCTGCGCGCCAGGCCGCGTTGAACTTCGGAGCCTCCGCGGGCTAAAGCCTCGCGGCTGCGATCATCGTTGGTCAGCAGCGCGTCAACGGCGCTCTGGTCGACGCTGATCCAATCCGGCCACTGGTCGTGTTTGCCACGGGGATGGCTGAGCAACCCGTTCATCGCGTTGTTCACGGCGAGAACCACGTCGTCGGGTGGTAATGCCGGAAGGTGACCATTGATCGGCAATCGTGCGGACCTCGTCGCGGTCAAACCCAAACAGCAGTGAGACCTCCCAGTCCGGGAAGAATGGCCCCTCCGCGGCGGCGGCGGCGCGCAGGACCTCGCCGACGATATCGCTCGCAATCGAAGTGAGACGCTCCAAGTGCGTACGATCTGCCCTACGCCCCCGGCAGCGCCGCGGGATCCCGGTCGTCCTTCAGCGCGACGCCGCTCAGCTTCCGCGTGATCGACTCGTTCAGCAGCCAGGCGATCGTCTCGGCCGCCGCCTGCGGCGGCAGGCCGGCGGGGCGGATGTTGCTGACGCAGTTGCGCGTCGCATCGGTGTTGCCGATCGCGGGGCCATAGGTGAGGTACGCGCCGACGCTGTCGGGCACGGTCAGGCCCGGCCGCTCGCCGATCAGGATGACGGCGGACCTGGCGCCGAGGCCCGCGCCGATCTCGTCCATCACGCCGACGCGGGCCTGGGTGACGACGGCCAGCGGTCCGATCGACAGGCCGCGGAGCAGGGGGATCAGGCAGGTCAGCGTCTCGATCGCGTTGCGGTTGATCGCCGTGGCAGACAGGCCGTCGGCGACGATCAGGGCGACGTCGTATTGTCCCCGCGCCGCCGCGACGGCGGCGGCGCTGGCGGCGTCCAGCCGTCGGCCGAGGTCGGGCCGCTGGAGGTACGTCGCGCGATCGACGGCCGCGCTGCGCAGCGGCAGCACCGGCAACCCCAGCGGCCCGGCGGCGGCGGTGAACGCCGGCAGGTCCAGCTCGGCGTAGACGGCGTCGCGGGCGTCGGCGTGGTCCGCCGCGAACGACAGCCAGGCGGCCGTCGGCAACGACGAGCCGGCCCGGCCCAGCGCGATGCGGGCCGGCGTGAACCGCCGGAGGCGGGACCAGGGGTCTTGGGTCATGCCGGGCTCCACCGTTGTTTGCGGCTTCGCACCGCCCCGATACGCTGGGGACAATGCTGCTCCGATTCCTCACGATAACCGCGTCCACCACCGTCGCAATCCTCATCGGCGCCGGCGTCTGCCACCTGGTCCCCCGGCTGGGCCGGCCGGGCAGGCGGCTGGCCGAGTCGTTCTGCCGGGCGCCGGGGCTGGACCTGTTGGTCACCTACTTCACGGTGCTGCCGTGGGTCGTCGGGCCGATCGTCGGCGGGTGGGCCGGGCTGATCGCCGGGGTGGCGGGGCAGGTGATCGGCATGCTGGTGTGGGAGCAGATCCACGAGGCGTACCACCGCGAGGCGACCCGGGGGCCGCGCCTCGTGAAGGTGGTGAACGCGAAGGTGGGCTGGGTGCGGAACCACACGGCCGTGTGGATCACGGCCACGGTGACGCCGGTCTTCTGGTTCACCCGCGTCGCCGAGGTGTTCGCCTACCCGCTGCTCACGCTCACCGTGCGCCTGCCGGCCTACAAGCAGGGCGAGTGGGTGAACGTGTCGCGCCAGAAGTTCAGCGGCCTGGTCGGGCACGACCTGATCTGGTGCCTGTACTGCGACTGGATGACCGGCGTCTGGTCGCTGGCGACCGAGATGTTGCGCAACGTCGAGTCGTTCTGGTGCCCGATCCGCTTCCGCAGCGACAAGAAGTGCGCCAACTGCTCGACCGACTTCCCCGACATCGACGGCGGCTGGGTCCCCGCCGACGGCACGATGGCCGACGTGACGCGGAAGTGGGAGCAGATGTACGCCGGCATCGCCGACAACCCCTGGTTCGGCCACCCGGTGCGGCTGACGGTGAACGGGCGGGCCGCGGACGGCCCGGTCCCCGAGCGCGTCGAGACGCCGACGATCGCGGACGTGTGAATGGCGGCGGCCGTCCCACGAGCGATCAGACGACCTCGACCAGTACATCGCCGCTCGCAAGCCGCCGGACCAAGTCCGGCCAGAGCGGGGCGAGCCATTGCATCAAGGCCCGGTTTGAACAGTTGCCGACCCGCAGCCAAACGATCTGCGGCGCGCCAGAGATCTTCAGCGTTCGGCGTATGGCGAAGTCCTCATCCTTGGTGATGACGACCTCGGATTCGCGAAGGGCCCGGTCCCAGATCGGGCCATCTTCATCTGCAGCCATCCCGACGTCGGCTACGTGGACGGCGGCGTGACCCTGTTGTCGGACAAAGCGCGCCAGTGCGACCGGCAACTGAGCGTCGATCAGAAAGTTCACGGTGCCGGCTCAGCTCCGTTGCAGGACGGGGTGGTCGGACTGGGCGGCGGCGAAGGCCAGCGAGGCGCGGATGTCGTCCAGCTCCAGGTATGGGAAGTCCTGGAGAATCTCTGCTTCGGGCACGCCGTCAGCCAACATGTCGAGCACGTCCTTGACGCGTATCCGAAGGCCACGCAGGCACGGTCGACCGCCGCATTGGTTGGGGTTGACGGTGATCCGGTTGAGCAACGACATGCAGGACATCGTACGGGATCCGCAGGGCCGGCGCAACTGGTGAGCCAGACGCTCACGCTTGGGCGGCGAACCGCGGCCCCGCCAGCAGCCGGTTCCGCTCGCTCACCGGCAGCAGCCGATCCTGGGCATCGGTCACGCCCATGCGGCTCAGCCACGCCTCGAACTCCGGCGCGGGTCGCAGGTTCATCACCTGGCGCAGGTAGCCGGCGTCGTGGAAGCTGGTCGACTGGTACGCCAGCATCGGATCGTCCGCCCCGGGCACGCCCATGAAGTAGGTGCAACCCGCCGCCGCTAACAGCGTCATGAGGTTGTCGGCGTCGTCGGCGTCGGCCTCGGCGTGGTTCGTGTAGCAGACGTCGACGCCCATCGGCAGCCCCAGCAGCTTGCCGCAGCAGTGGTCCTCCAGGCCGGCCCGGGTGATCTGCTTGCCGTCGTACAGGTACTCGGGGCCGATGAACCCGACCACGCTGTTGACCAGCAGCGGGTCGAACGCGCGGGCGACGGCGTAGGCGCGGGCCTCCAGCGTCTGCTGGTCCACGCCGTGGTGGGCGCCGGCGCTCAGGGCCGAGCCCTGGCCGGTCTCGAAGTACATGCAGTTCGTGCCGACCGTGCCACGGTTGAGCGACAGCGTGGCGTCGTGGGCCTCCTTCAGCAGCCTCAGCGTCACGCCGAAGCTGGCGTTGGCGGCCTCGGTGCCGGCGACGGACTGGAAGGTCAGGTCGATCGGGGCGCCCATCTCGATCAGCTTCATCGACGTGGTGACGTGGGCCAGCACGCAGCTCTGCGTGGGGATGTCGTACTCGGTGCGGAGGTCGTCCAGCAGGCGGAGCAGCGTCATCACGGCGGCCGTGTTGTCGGTGGCCGGGTTGATGCCGATCACCGCGTCGCCGCAGCCGTAGAGCAGCCCGTCCAGCACGGCCGCGGCGATGCCGGCGGGATCGTCGGTCGGGTGGTTCGGCTGCAGCCGGATGGCCAGCCGGCCGGGCAACCCCAGCGTGTTGCGGAACCGGGTGGTCACCCGGCACTTGCTGGCGATGAGGATCAGGTCCTGCGTGCGGCACAGCTTCGACACGGCCGCCACCATCTCCGGCGTCAGCCCCGGCGACACGGCCGACAGGGCGACGCCGTCCGTGTCGTACGACAACAGCCACTCGCGGAACTGGCCGACCGTCAGCCCGGCCACGGGCGCGAACGCCCGCGCATCGTGCGAGTCGATGATGAGCCGGGTCACCTCGTCCGCCTCGTAGGGGACGACCAGCTCCTCCAGGAAGCGCGACAGCGGCACGTCGGCCAGCACCAGCTGGGCGGCGACCCGCTCGCGCGCCGTGGCGGCGGCGACGCCCGCCAGCCGGTCGCCGCTGCGCGGCGGCGTCGCCTTGGCCAGCAGGTCGCGCAGGTCGGCGAACGCGTATCGGGTCGAGCGGTGCGTGGTGGCGTAGGTGGACATGGGCGGCGTCGGGCTGAGCGGTGATGCGGCGGATCGTAATCCGACGGGCACGGCGGTTCCATCAGCATCTGCGGAGCCACGGCTGCATGGCGGCCCATCGATTTGTGGCCGCGGGCGACGCCGTTGCGGTAAGCTGCACCCTCGATGCCGGTGGGGGACCCTTGGAGCAGGAGACCATTGCGATGACGATCCGACGCCGCGCGCGTGACGTTCGGCCCGGCCACCGCCGTCGGCCGGGCCCGGTCGAACCGTTGGAGCCGCGCCGCCTGCTGGCCGGGCAGATCTACGTCGGCGACGCCGGCACCGGCACGGTCGGCGTCTACGACCCGACCGGCGGCACGGTCAACGCCAGCCTGATCTCGGGCCTGAACTACTCCGGCCCCTACGGCGACATCGCCGTGTCCGGCGGCTACCTGTACATCCTCAACTCCTTCGCCGGCACGGTGGGCCAGTACGGCATCGACGGCAGCACCGTCAACGCCAACCTGATCACCGGGCTGACCAGCAACATCCCCTTCGGGATGACGATCAACGGGTCGAACCTGTACGTCGTGTTCGGCAACGGCGGGTCGACATCGCCGGACGGCCACGTCGACCAGTACACGCTGGGCGCCACGCCGGGCACGATCGCCTCGTCCGTGCCGAACCTGATCACCGGCGTCGCCGACGCCGACAGCGTGCTCGTGGACGGGTCGACGATCTACGTCAGCGACTACGCGCTGGGCACGATCGGCTCGTACGGGCTGGACGGCTCGCCGATCAACCCGAGCCTGATCACCGGGCTGACCAACCCCGAGGCGATGGTGCAGGCGGGGTCGGAGCTGTTCGTGACCGAGCAGGGCGCCAACCAGCGCGTGGGTGCCTACGCGCTGGACGGCACGCCGGTGAACGCGAACCTGATCACGGGGCTGGGCGGGCCGTACAAGATCGGCGAGTCGGGCGGCAACCTGTTCGTGTCGTCCGGCACGGTCATCGGCGAGTACACGACGACCGGCGCGGTGGTGAACGCGTCGCTGATCACCGGGCTCAGCTCGCCGTTCGCCGTGGCGTTCGCGGCCGACGTGTCGAGCGCCGCCCAGCTGGGCCTGGCGACGCAGCCGACGTCGGGCACGGCGACGGTCCCGCTGGCCGGCGTGACCGCCGACGTGAACGACGCGGCCGGCGCGCTCGTGTCGGCCGACGGGTCCACCGCCACGCTGTCGATCGCCACCGGCCCGGCCGGCGCGACCCTGTCCGGCACGACGACCGCCGTCGCCAACGGCGGCGTCGCCACGTTCGGCAACATCGCGGTCAGCCTGCCCGGCACCTACACGTTCACCGTGACCGACGGCGCGCTGACGGCCGTCACCACCGCGCCGTTCACCGTCGTCGCGCCCGCCATCAGGACGGTCGGCCAGCTCGACCCCACCTTCGGCACCGGCGGGCTGGCCAGCCACGACGTGGGCTTCACGTCGACCACCGGCGTGGCGGCGGACGGCGCGCAGTCGGTGCTGGTCGGGCCGATCGGCGCCGCGCCGAGCGCCGCGTTCGGCGTCACCCGGTACAACGCCGATGGCTCGCTCGACACGTCGTTCGGCACGGCCGGCGTGGTCGACACGCCGTTCGCCGCCGCGAGCGCCGTCCCGTCGGCCGTGGCCGTGCTGGCCAACGGCGACCTCCTCGTCGCCGGCACCGTGACCAGTTCCGCCGCCGATGGCTCCGTGGCCGGCAGCGAGTTCGCCGTGGCGGAATACCTGGCGTCGGGCGCGCTCAACGCCGCGTTCGGCAACAGTGGAACGCTGGAGTTCGAGTTCGGCACGGCGCTGTCGACCGACGTGCTGAACGCCCTTGCCACGGGGCCCGGCGGCGCGATCTACCTCGCCGGCACCTCCAACGCCGCCGGCGCCGGCAACGCCGACCTGGCATTGGCGAGGCTGACGCCGGCCGGGGCGTTGGACGCCACGTTCAACGGCAAGGGGACCGTCACGACCGACGTGGCCGGCGGGGACGACGCGATCAACGGCATCGCCGTCCAGTCGAACGGGGCCGTCGTCGTCGCGGGGTCGGCGACGGTTGGCGGCGTCAGCGAGGTCGCCCTCGCCCGGTACCTGGCCACCGGCGCGCTCGACAAGCGGTTCGGCGCGAAGGGGATCACCACCAGTAAGGTGGGCGGCGTGTACGACTCGGCCTCGTCGGTCGCGATCACCGGCAAGGGGCAGATCGTCGTCGGCGGCCTGACGGCCAGCGGGGCGGGGGCGGCGCCGACCAGCGACTTCCTGGTCCAGCGGTACACCACCGGCGGGAAGCCGGACCGGTCGTTCGGCACGGGCGGGACGACGGTCACGTCGTTCGGCCAGCCGGCCGCGGTGACGCAGGTCGCGCTGCAGTCGGACGGGTTCCTCGTCGCCTCGGGTCGGACGTCGGCCACGCTGGGGGGCACGCTCGACCTGGCCGTCGCCCGGTACACGCTGCGCGGCGTGGCCGACGCGGCGTTCAACGGCACCGGCAAGGTGGCGGTCAGCCTCACGGCCGGCGTGACCGCGACGCCCGCGCGCCTGCGGGCGGCCATCTCGTCCAGCCTGGGGGCGGCGTTCGACGCGTTCACCACCAGCTCGCAGGGCGTGGTGGCGGTCACGGCCGGCGGGGCGATCCTGTCGGCGGGCAACAGCGGGACCGACACGGTCGAGGCGCAGCTCGTCGCCGCCGGGGTCGACCTGGTGGCCAAGGTGCTGTCGTCGCTGCCCGCGGCCGTGCTGGCCGGGGCGAAGGGGACGGCCACGGTGACGGTGACCGAGGGGGGCACGACGCGGGCGGCCGGGTCGGTCACGATCAGCGTGTCGTTCGCCGTCGACGCCGCCGGCACCGGTGCCGTCGTCGCCGGCAAGGGGCTGACCACCAAGGTCAACCTGAACCAGGGGCAGAGCAAGACCTACAAGCTGCCCTTCGCCTACCCCGCGTCGGCGACCAGCGGCGGGTACTACATGCTGGCGACCGTGACCGACGGCGCGGGCCTGTCGGCCGACCTGAACGCCTACAACAACGTCGCCGCCAGCCCCGCCGCCGTCGCCGTCGCGCCGGCGTTCGTGGCGCTGGCCGGCTCGGCCCTGGCCACGACGGCGATCACGGCGGGTCGGTCGGCGACCGTCTCGCTCAATCTCATCAACGACGGCAACGTGACGGCCAAGGGCAAGATCGACGTGGTGTTGTACCTGTCGACCGACACCACGGTGGCCGGCGGCACGCAGGTCGGGTCGGCCCCGGTGACGGTCGGGTTGTCGGCGGGGAAGGCGCACCCGTACCGGCTGCGCTTCACCGCGCCGGCCCTGCTGGCCAGCGGCACGTTCCACCTGCTGGCCGTCGTCGACCCGGCCGACAGCCTGACGCCCGCCGACCGCGGCGACGTCCTGGTCGTCGACGCGAGCCCGGTGGTCATCCCTTGAGGGCCCCAGCCATGCCAGCATCACGACGCCGTCGCGGAGCCCGATCCCCAGCGCGGGCGATGGCCGAGCCGTTGGAGCGCCGCGCGCTGCTGTCGACCACCTACGACGCGGTGGCCGACTTCTCGTCCACGTCGAATCCCAACGGCGTCTGGTCGTACGGCACGCGGGCGACGATCGCGTCGCCGTTCGTCGCCTTCCCCGAGTCGGGCGGGTTCGACATCGGCGATGCCGTCCAGGGGTGGCACGACGCGGGGACCAGCTCCCCGCCCTACGTCGGCATCAACACCACGGCCGCTCCCGTCTCCGGGTTGACCGTAACGGTGCCCACGGGCGTGCTGGACATGCATCCCGGTAGTGACGGCACCTACTCCGACGTCGAGTTCACCGCCAACTTCGCCGGCCCGGTGACGGTCACCGCCGTGTTCAGCGGGATCGACGTCGGTGGCACGACGACCGACGTCCACGTGCTTCACAACGGGGCGGCGATCGCCGACGGTGACGTCAACGGCTACGGCGACGTGTCCACGGTCGCGCCGGGACCGCTCGCCGTCACCGTGGCCGTCGGCGACACGATCGACTTCGTCGTCGGCTTCGGCACCAACGGCAGCTACAACAGCGACAGTACCAGCCTGGCCGCCAACATCACGACGGGCACCGCCGGGCCGGCGAAGTCGATCGGCGCGCTCGACCCGACGTTCGGCAACAACGGCCTGGCCAGCCACGACGTCGGCTTCACGTCGACCACCGGCGTGGCGGCGGACGGGACGCAGTCGGTGCTGGTCGGGCCGACCGGGGCGTCGCCGGGCCAGGCGTTCGGCGTGACCCGGTACAACGCCGACGGCTCGCTCGACGCGACGTTCGGCACGGCCGGCGTGACGACCACGCCGTTCGCGGGGCTCGACGCCGTGCCGTCCGCCGTGGCCGTGCTGGCCAGCGGCGACATCCTGGTCGGCGGGACGGCCGCCACGTTCGCCCCGGACGGGACCGTCGCCGGCAGCCAGTTCGCGGTGGCGGAGTACACGGCCAGCGGCGTGCTCGACCCGACCTTCGGCGTCGGCGGGACGATGACGATGCAGTTCGGCGCAGCGCTGTCGAACGACGTGCTGCGCGCGCTGGCCGTGGGGCCGGGCGGGCTGATCTACCTCGGCGGCAGCTCGGACGTGGCCGGCAAGGGGAACGCCGACCTCGCCGTGGCCCGGCTCACGCCCGCGGGGGCGCTGGACGCCACGTTCAACTCGACCGGCACGGTGACGGTCGACGTGGCCGGCGGCGACGACGTGGTGAACTCGCTGGCCGTGCAGTCGAACGGCGAGGTGGTCGCCGCGGGGTCGGCCACCGTGAGCGGCACGGCCGAGGTGGCGCTGGCGCGGTTCCTCACCACCGGCGGTCTGGACAAGCGCTTCGGCACGAAGGGGATCACCACGGCCAAGGTGGGCGGCGTGTACGATGCGGCCCAGTCGGTCGCCGTGCAGCCGAAGGGTCAGATCGTCGTCGGCGGGCTGACCGCGTCCGGCTCGGGCGACGCGCTGACGAGCGACTTCCTGGTGCAGCGGTACACCAGCGCCGGCCGGCTCGACCGATCGTTCGCCACCGGCGGCACTGCCGTCACCAGCTTCGGCCAGCCGGCGGCCGTCACGCAGCTCGCGCTGCAGGGCGACGGCTCGATCACCGCCTCGGGCCGGACCTCGGCCACGCTGGGCGGCACGCTGGACGTGGCGATCGCCCGCTACACGACGCGCGGCGTGCTCGACACCAGCTTCGCCGGCACCGGCAAGGTGGTGATCGACCTGTCGGTCGGCGTGGTGGCCAGCCCCGCGTTGCGGGCGGCCATCTCGTCGGACCTGGGCGCGGCGTTCGACGCGTTCACCAGCAGCTCGCAGGGCGTGGTGGCCGTGACGTCGGGCGGGGAGATCCTGTCGGCGGGCAACAGCGGGGCCAACACGGTCGAGGCGGAACTGGTGGCGGCCGGCATCAACCTGGTGGCCACGCTGCTCTCGACGCTGCCGGCCTCGGTGCTCGGCGGGACGAAGGGGACGGTCACGGTCTCGCTGACCGAGGGCGGCACGACCAGGGCGACGGGGGCGATCACGATCACGCTCGCCTTCGCCACCGACGCCGCCGGCACCGGGGCGACCGTCGTGAGGACCCTGCCCGCCAAGGTCAACCTGGGCCAGGGCCAGAGCAAGTCGTTCAGGCTGGCGTTCGCCTACCCCGCGGGGGCGAGCAGCGGGAACTACTTCGCGCTGGCGACCGTCACCGACGGCGCGGGCCTGTCGACCGAGCTGAACCCCGACGACAACGTCGCCGCCAGCCCGGCGCCGGTGACCGTCGCGCCGGCGTTCGTCGCGCTCACCGGGTCGGCCCTGTCGGCCACCGCCCTCTCGCCCGGCGGCCTGTCCACGGTCGGCCTGACGCTCGCCAACGCCGGCAACGTGACCGCCAAGGGCAAGACCGACGTCGCAGTCTACCTGTCGACCGACGGCACCGTCGCCAACGGCACGCAGGTGGGCGACGTCGCGCTTACGGTCGGCCTGGCCGCGGGCAAGTCGCACCCGTACCGGCTGAAGTTCGCGCTCCCGTCGACGGTCGCGGCGGGCACCTACACGCTCGTGGCGGTGGTCGACCGGGGCCGGACGCTGGGGGCGACCGAGGCGTCGGTCGGTGCGGCGGTCGAGGACGACAGCCCGGTAACGGTGGGGTGAGACGGTTCAATCCGGTTCCCCGCTCCCGGCGTACCGGGAGAGGGAGCAAGACAAGGCACCACCACGACGATGGGCAGATCGTTCCGACGAGCCAGCGACCGTGCGACCGACCCGGCGATACGCCGCCGACCCCGCGACGCGACGGTCCCTCCCACTCGGGAAGATCCATGCAAACCGCGCCTGCGGAAACTTGACCCGCCGCGCGGCCGATCGGATGATGCGGTGGTCGCGGCGGGGAGGGCCGACGCCGCGGCGACGAGCACCTCTGCGGCCGAGCGGAACACCGACATGACCCGACCGGCGCATTGCGTTCGCCCCGTCCGTCGTCGACTCACCCCGGCGCAGGCCGGCCCGCTGGAGCCGCGGGTCCTGTTCGCCGCCATCTCGTTCGGCGCGCCGACCGCGTACGGGTCGGGCAGCGCCCTGGGCGTGCTGGCGTTCGACCTGAACAAGGACGGGTTCGTGGACGTCGTCTCGCCCAACAGCGGCGGGGGCGACGACGGCGTCAGCGTCGCGCTCAACGAGGGCGCCGGCCTGGGCGCGCTGAGCCCGCCCACGTCGTACCCGGTGGCGGACGGCGTGCAGGACGTGTCGCAGCCCTACGCGCTGGTCACGGCCGACTTCAACGGCGACGGCTTCCCCGACGTCGCCTCGGCCAACTTCGGCGGCAGCCTCAGCGTCCTGATGAACACCCAGGCGGCGACGCTGGGCGCGCCGACCGACTACCCCGCCGGCAGCGAGCCCGACGGCATCGCCGCCGGCGACCTGTCCGGCGGGGGGCTGCCCGACATCGTCGTCGCCAACCGCGGGTCGAACGACGTCGGCGTCTACGCCAACACCGACGGCGTCTTCGCCGCGGCCGTCGACTACCCCGTCGGCTCGGCGCCGAACAACGTGGCCGTCGCCGACCTGAACGGCGACGGCAAGCCCGACATCGTGACGGCCAACGAGGACGACACGCTGAGCGTGCTGATCAACAACGGCGACGGCACGTTCGGGCCGGCCGTGTCGATCGCCGACCCCGAGGGCGCGGTCGACGTGAAGGTGGCCGACATGAACAAGGACGGCCTGGCCGACCTGGTCGTGTCGGACGGGACCGCCGACGTGAGCGTCTACCTGGGCAACGGCACCGGGACGAGCTTCGCCGCGCCGCTGGTCGAGCCGGCCGGGTCGACCAACGAGGACCTGGTCGTGGCCGACTTCAACGGCGACGGCACGCCCGACGTCGCCGTGGCCGAGTACACCGCCCAGACGGTCGACGTCCTGCTGGGCAACGGCGACGGCACGCTGCAGGCGCCGGTTTCGGTCCCCGCCGGGCTGAACGCGTGGAGCATCTCGGCCGGCGACCTGAACGGGGACGGGAAGATCGACCTCGCCGTCGGCAGCTACGGGTCCTCGGCGGCGTTCACCACGCTGCTGAACTCGGCCGCGGCGACGACCACCGTGACCAAGTCGATCGGCGGGCTCGACCCGACCTTCGGCACGAACGGGCTGGCCAGCCACAACGTCGGCTTCACGTCGACCACCGGCGTGGCGGCGGACGGGGCGCAGTCGGTCCTGATCGGGCCCGTCGGGGCATCGCCGAACCAGGCGTTCGGCGTGACCCGGTACGACGCGGCCGGCGGGCTGGACGCGTCGTTCGGCACCGGCGGGGTGGCGAGCACGACGTTCGCCGGGCTGGACGCGGTGCCGTCGGCGGTGTCCGTGCTGGCCAGCGGCGACATCCTCGTGGCGGGGACGGCCACCACCCACGCCGCCGACGCCAGCGTGGCCGGCAGCCAGTTCGCGGTGGCGGAGTACACGCCCAGCGGCGCGCTCGACCCGGGCTTCGGCACCGGCGGGACGGTGACGATCGAGTTTGGGGCGACGCTGTCGAACGACGTGCTGACGTCGCTGGCCGTCGGGCCGGGCGGCGTGATCTACCTGGGCGGCAGCTCGGACTCGGCCGGCAAGGGCAACACCGACCTGGCCGTCGCCCGGCTGACGGCGGCGGGGGCGCTCGACACGACGTTCAACGGCACCGGGTTGGCCGCGGTCGACGTGGCCGGCGGCAACGACGTGGTCAACGCCCTGGCGATCCAGACCAACGGCGACCTCGTCGTCGCCGGGTCGGCGGTCGTGGGCGGCGTGACCGAGGTCGCCCTGGCACGGTTCCTGACCAGCGGCGCGCTCGACAAGCGCTTCGGCACGAAGGGGATTGACACCGACAAGGTGGGCGGCGTGTACGACTCGGCGTCGTCGGTCGCCATCCAACCCAAGGGGCAGATCCTCATCGGCGGGCTGTCGGCGTCGGGAGCGGGCGACTCGCTGTCGAGCAGCTTCCTCGTCCAGCGGTACACCAGCGCCGGCAAGCTCGACCGATCGTTCGGCACCGCCGGCACGGCCGTCACCAGCTTCGGCCAGCCGGCGGCGGTGACGCAGCTGGCGCTGCAGTCGGACGGGACGATCATCGCCTCGGGCCGGACGTCGGCGACGCTGGGCGGCACGCTGGACGTGGCGATCGCCCGCTACACCACGCGCGGCGTGCTCGACACCAGCTTCGCCGGCACGGGGAAGGTCGTGATCGACCTGTCGGTCGGCGTCGTCGCCAGCCCGGCGCTGCGGGCGGCCATCTCGTCGAGCCTGGGGGCGGCGTTCGACGCGTTCACCAGCAGCTCGCAGGGCGTGGTGGCCGTGACGTCGGGCGGGGAGATCCTGTCGGCGGGCAACAGCGGGGCCAACACGGTCGAGGCCGAGCTGGTGGCGGCCGGGGTCGACCTGGTGGCGAAGGTGCTGTCGTCGCTGCCGGCGTCGGTGCTGGGCGGGCTGAAGGCGACGGCGACCATCACCGTCACCGAGGGCGGCACGACGCTGGCGGCGGGCACGGTGACCATCGCCCTGCAGTTCGCCAGCACCGCCACCGGGGCCGCCGCCGCCGTGGTGAAGACCTACCCCGAGAAGGTGAAGCTGGCGCAGGGGCAGGCCAAGTCGTACAGGCTGGCGTTCAACTACCCGGCCGACATCGCCACCGGCGGCTACTACCTGCAGGCGACGGTGACCAACGGCGCCGGCGTCCCGGCCGACCTGAACGCCGGCAACAACATCGCCGCCAGCGCCGCCGCCGTGCAGATCGCCCCGCCGTTCACGTCGCTGGCGGGGTCGGACCTGTCGGCCCCGGCGACGCTGACGGCCGGCAGGCCGGCGACGGTGACGCTGGACGTGACCAACAACGGCAACGTGACGGCCAAGGGGAAGTCGACCGTCGCGCTCTACCTGTCGACCGACGGCACCGTCGCCGGCGGCGGGACGGCCGTCGCGACCGACCCGCTGGTCCTCGGCCTCGCGCCGGGCAAGTCCAAGCCCTACAAGCTCAAGTTCACCGTCCCCTCGGCGACCGGCACCTACACGCTGGTGGCGGTGCTCGACCCGGACGACAGCCTGGCGAACGACACGGCCGCCGGCGCGGCGGTCGTGGGCGGGCCGGTCACGGTGTCATGAGGGCCAGGCCAGGCCGGCGCCTGAGGCACGCCCCCGGGTCTTGGGCGTACCCCGAACGCCGGCCTGGATCTGCCCCGTAGAAATTGGATCGAAATTAGTAATCGCTAACGAAGTGTGCGATTGCTGTAGTGGTGGTCGTCGGCGGGGGCCGGAGCGCGAGAACATGGGTCACCGCCTGCGTCTGATCATCGCCGTCGCGCTGGCCTGCGCCGCCGCGCCGGCGGCCCGTGCCCAGGACGACGCGGCCCGGCGGATCGACCGCACCCGGCAGGGGATCGAGCGCGACACGCAGGGGCAGGTGGACGACGCGCTGCCGCTGTCGCAGCGGGCGCTGGTCGACTACGGGGCGTACGCGACCTACAGCTACCTCAGCTTCGACGACGCCAACCACGACAACCACGGCCTGAACCAGTTCGAGCTGGTCGCCTACGGGCAGGTGAAGCTGGACGCGGCGAACGAGTTCTACGTCCGCGGCCGGGGCGAGTACCTGGACTACAACCCCGGCGACGCGCCGAACCAGCGGCCGAACCAGATCGCCGGCGTGGTGGAGGAGGCGTGGTACCGTTTCGACCTGGCCGAGGTGTGCCGGGCCAACAAGCAGGACCGCCCGCCCGTGGACGTGGAGCTCAAGGCCGGCCGGCAGTTCGTCGACTGGGGCGCGGGCCTCACGCTGGACCAGTACGCCGACGGCGTGTCGGCGTCGTTCCGGTCCAAGCCGGTGACGCTGGACCTGCTGGCCTGCATGACGATCCGGCAGACGACCGACTTCGACACGTCGCGCCCCGACCTGGACATCAGCACCGAGCGCGGGTTCTTCGGCGCCCGCGTGACCACGCCGATCGGCCGGGCGAACCCGTACGGGTACGTGCTGGCGCAGCGCGACTTCAACCGCGGCGAGGACCCCGACACGCACGTCTACCCCACGCGCTACCGGTACAACAGCCTGTACGCCGGCCTGGGCGTGAACGGGCCGATCGGCGACCGGTTCCTGTACTCGGTCGAGGGCGTGTACGAGGGCGGGCGCGGCCTGTCGAACAGCTACAACACGGTGACCAACCAGCGCGTCGACCAGACGGCCGACCCGATCGAGGCCTTCGCCGCCAAGGGCCGCGTCGACTACCTGCCCGGCGACGAGCACCGCTCGCGCCTGAGCCTGGAGGGGCTGATCGCCTCCGGCGACCGCGACCGCGTGAACACCTCGGCCACGTTCAACGGCAACCGGCCCGGCACCGGCGACCACGCGTTCAACGCGCTGGGCTACTCCGACACCGGCCTGGCGTTCGCCGCCCAGGTGTCGAACCTGATGCTGGTGCGCGTCGGCGGGTCGATCTACCCGTTCCCCAACCACGACCCGTTCGACCAGCTGCAGGTCGGGCTGGACGTGTTCGTGTTCGGCAAGACGTTCACCCGCGCCCCGATCGACGAGCCGACCAAGGACCGGCGGTACCTGGGCGTCGAGCCCGACCTGTTCGTCAACTGGCGGCCGGTGGACGACGTGACGTTCATCGCCCGCTACGGCCTGTTCTTCCCCGGCGCGGCGATCCCGTCGGGGCAGCCGAACTTCATCCGCCAGTTCCTCTACGCCGGGGTGACGTATGCGATCTGACCTTGACGCATGTCAGAGCCCAGCGGCGCCGCCGCGGGTTCCGCATTGCTTGGCACCGCGCCGGAAAGAACCCGCGGCGGAGCCGCTGGGCTCCGCCGTTCGGCGCACGCTCGCATCGCTCGCCCTCGCCGCCCTTGTCGGCTGCGCCACCGCCCACGTGAGCAACCCGCTCACCCGGACGCTGGCCGCCAGCACGCCCGAGGCGCAGGGCGAGTTCTGGTACCGGTTGGCCAGCCGGCCCGTCGCCAGCAACGACGAGGTGTTCCACGCGCTGCTGTTGTACGCCGATGGCAAGGACACGGCCGCCGACTTCACCGGCCGGGTGGCGGCGCTGTCGGCCCGGCACATGCTGCCCAACGGCTTCCAAGGGTCGCCCGACGACGCGGTCGACCGCGGCACGCTGGCCGTCGCGCTCGACCAACTGCTGCACATCCGCGGCGGGCTGACCATGCAGCTGTTCGGGTCGTCGCCCCGCTACGCGCTGCGGGCCGCGGTCGACAAGGGGATCTTCCCGCCCAGCAGCCCGAACCAGGGGCTGTCCGGCGGCGAGTTCGTCGGCGTGATGCAGAAGGCCGAGGAGTTCGAGCACGGCAACCCGGCCGACCACCCGGTGACCGACCAGCCGGACCGCCGCGTCGCCATGGCGAGGCCGGCCGAGCCGATCGACCCGACCCGGCCCGTGGTCTACCTGGACGCCGACGCGACGCCCACCACGTCGGCCGCCGTGGCGGCGGCCGCGGCGCAGGGGCCGGTCCACCTGCGCGCCATCGTCACCGGCATCCAGGGCG
Organism: Tepidisphaeraceae bacterium; assembly: GCA_965198865.1. Taxonomy (GTDB): domain Bacteria; phylum Planctomycetota; class Phycisphaerae; order Tepidisphaerales; family Tepidisphaeraceae; genus CBDAQA01. The sequence goes on from CBDAQA010000002.1 coordinate 335,508, forward strand.
ACCTGGCCGAGATCCGCCCCGGCCCGACGGCCGCGTGGCGGCGGGCGCGGCCCGGCATCGTGATGTCCGAGGGGACCGAGATCCGCACGGGGCCCAAGAGCGCGATCCGGTTCCTGATCCCCGCCGACGAGGCGTTCTGCCTCGACTCGCAGGGGGCCATCACGCTGGACCAGGCCGTGATGGACGCCCGGCACGCCAAGACGCGGATGGGCCTGGAGCACGGCCGGCTGCGCGAGGACCTGTCGCACGCCGCCCCGGTGCAGATCGAGCAGGCCGGCATCGAGCACGACACGGTCATCCAGAGCCCCAACAGCGCCCTGGCCCTGCGCGGCACGAAGGTGAGCCTGTTCGAGCAGGCGTCGTTCGCGCCGGTGGCGGTCAGCCTGACCGGGCAGGCGACGTTCACCAACGTGAACGGCATCCGCGTGCCCGTGGGCGGGACCCGGCACGCGGTGGTGGTCGGCGCCCAGACCAGCGCCGCCCAGCAGGCCGGCGCGGTCGAGGGGCAGATCCAGAACACCGGCAACACCGCCCGGCTCGACTTCGCCGCCCGCGAGCTGGCCATCGTCACCCAGCGCGGCGGGTTCCAGCGCGGCGACGTCATCGCCGGCGACCTGACGCTGGGCGACTTCGGCACCCGCGCCGACGGCACCCCGAGGCTGCCCGGCGGGCTCGACTTCGTCCTGCAGTGGCCCCCGTCGACCGACGCCTCGAAGGTCACCGCCCTGCACGACCTGAACCTGGCCGTCTTCAGCCCGCTCAACACCACGGCCACGCCCGACTTCGTCGCCAACGCCCCGTTCACCGTCTCGCTGACGCCGAACAGCCCCACGGCGGTCCAGCTTCGCAAGACCACCTATCCCCAGCGCAGCGCCAGCGGCGGCCGCATCTCGACCAACAGCGTCGGCCCGCGCGGGCTCGAGCTGGCGTCGTGGCCCACGGCGTTCCCGGCCGGCCAGTACCGCGTCGTGGTCTACAACCTGGTCGACGCCACCCACCCGCCGACGACGACCGTCGATCCGGTCGCGTACACGCTGGAGGTGTTCGAGCGCGGCAACGGCACGACGCTCCGGTCGGTCAGCGGCACCCTCGGCGAGCTGCAGACCAGCCCGGTGTACACGTTCGACGTGCCGTTCGCCACGACGGTGACCAGCCCGGCGCGCACCCCCAGGGCGGCGGTGAAGCGGGTCGCGAACGCCTCGTCGCCCGTCGGCAAGCGCGCGGCGAAGTGACGCCGCGGCGACGCGGCGGCTCCGGTCGTATTGCAACGGCCACATCGGTCGGCGTAGAGTCCCCGCCGCCGTCCCCCGACCCGTGACCATCGACCTCACCATCATCGCCTGCCACATGGTCGGCGACTACCTCACGCAGACCGACTGGATGGCCGCCCGCAAGTTCCTCGACTGGCGGCCCCGGCTCGCCCACGTCGCCGTCTACACCGCCGGCTTCGCGTTCGTGCCGCTGCAGGCGCACCTGCCGCTGCGTCAGGCGTTGCTCTTCCTGCTGGTGGTCGGCGTCCCCCACTTCGTCGTCGACTGCCGACGCTGGGCCTCGGCCGAGATCTGGCCGCTGAAGCCGGTGATGGTCGACCAGTCGCTCCACATCGCGTTCCTCGCCGCCACGGCGGTGGCGTTCGGGCTCTGACCAACATCAGAGCCCAGCGGCTCCGACGTCGCGCCGGAAAGGAATAGGTTCCGCCTCCCCCTCGCACTATATTGCGCCCCGTGATTGCCCTCGCGGGACGAGTCGCGGTTCGGCAGGTGCGGGACCTGCGCAACGTGTTGGCGGTCGGCGCGACGGTCGCCCTGCTGGCCGTGCGCCCGCACAACTGGCCGCGGACGACGCGCGACGTGCTCTCGCGGCAACTGCTGTTCACCGGCGTCGGGGCGATCGGGCTGGTCGTGGCCGTGGCGTGCGTGATGGGCGTGTCGGTCGTGCTGCAGGCGCAGCTGTGGCTGGCCCGCGTGGGGCAGCGGGCGCTACTGGGGCCGTTGCTGATGGTGCTGATCGTCCGCGAGGTGGCCCCGCTGCTGGCGAACCTGGTCGTGATCCTGCGCTCGGCCGGGGCCGTGGCGGCGGAGATGGCGAACATGAAGCTGTCCGGCGAGGTCCACGTGCTCGACGGGCAGGGGCTGGACCCGCTGCTCTACCTGGTGATGCCGCGCATGGTGGCCATGATGATCGCCGCGATCGGGCTGTCGCTGCTGTTCGCCGCCGTGTCGCTGTCCAGCGGGTTCCTGTTCGGCACGACGATCGGCGTGCGCGTCCGGCCGGGCGAGTTCGCCGACTCGGTCTTCTCGTCGGTCGGCACGACCGACGTGGTCAACCTGCTGGTCAAGAGCGCCCTGCCCGCCGCCGCCACCGCCGTCATCTGCTGCGTCGAGGGGCTCAGCGTCGCCGGCGCCACCACCGAGGTCCCCCGCGCCACCACCCGCGGGCTGGAGCGCTCCGTCATCGCCATGTTCGTCATCTCGGCGGTCGTCTCGATGCTGACCTACTTGTGAGGGGCCGAAAGATTCACCACGGAGACGCGGAGGCACGGAGAAGAGAAACGGAACCACAGATGCACACCGATTCACACAGCTGAGAGTTAGTAGAGATTCACATCTGTGTGCATCGGTGTGCATCGGTGGTTGCAATCTATTTCTTCGCATGAAGTCTCCGTGGTAAACCTGTTTCCCGATGCTGGACGCCGCTCCCATCCTCGAGTTTGACGCCGTGACGACGGAGGTCGACCAGTGGCCGGCGGGGGAGCTGTGCGAGCTGTCGTTCGCGGCCCGCGCCGGCGAGCTGGTGCTGATCCGGTTCGACCGGCGCGACGGGCACGGGCCGATCCCGGACGTGGCGGTGGGGTTGATCGAGCCGGACGCGGGCGAGGTGCGGTTCCACGGCCAGCCCTGGGCCGCCCTGCGGCCGGCCGAGGCGTCGCGGGCGCGGGGGCGGATCGGACGGTTCTTCGGCCATCACGGCTGGGTCAAGCACCTGGACGTGGACGAGAACGTCACCCTGCGCGAGCGGCACCACACGCGCCGCACCCTGGCCGACATCGAAGCCGAGGCCGACCGGCTGGCCCGCGCGGTGGGGCTGGCCAACGGGCTGCCCACCGGTCGCCCGGGCCAGGTCGACCCGCGCGACCTGCAGCGGGCCGCGTGCGTGCGGATGCTGCTGGGCGCGTGCCCGCTGATCCTGTTCGACGAGCCGGCCGGCGGGCTGCCGCCGGCGCTGGTCCAAGCGGTCGCCGGCGAGGTCCGGGTCGCCCGCGAGCGCGGGGCGGCGGTCGTCTGGCTGACGGCCGACCCGGCCACCTGGCAGGAGCGGTCGCTCGACCCGACGCTCCGGCTCGACCGCGCCGGCTGCGACGACGGTCCCACCCACCCCGGAGCGAGGCAGCAATGGCAAAGCCCTTCAAGTTCCGCCACGTGAACCAGATCGCCGGCACGTTCGTCGGCGCGATCCTGCTGGCGTTCGTCGTCGCGTTCGTGATGGCCGGCCGCGCGCAGAAGTGGTTCGTCAAGGTCCAGCCGGTGCTGGTCATGCTCCCCGACAAGGGGTCGCTGGGCCTGAAGGTGGGCGGCGAGGTGCGGATGTTCGGCGTGACCGTCGGCACGGTCGACGCGATCGACCCGCCGAACGAGAACGGCAAGATGCTCATGCACGCCCACGTCGACCGCGGGTACGCGGCGTTCATCCGCATCGCCCGGGACGGCGGGACCCTGGGGTCGCAGGCGATCATCCACATCCCGCTGGCGCTGGGCGACCCGTTCCTGGAGTTCACCAAGGGGGCCGGCGAGTCGCTGCCGCTGATCGAGCCGACGCTGCCGAGCCTGACCGCCGTGCCCGAGTCGGGCACCGGCGACGCGATCACGCAGCTGGTGGACGACGTGCGGACCCGCACGCTGCCGGCCGTGCAGACGATCCTCGAGCAGTACTCGCAGCTGGCCGTCGAGCTGCGCAGCCAGGAGGGCCCGCTGCAGCACACGCTGGCCCACCTGGACCAGGTGACGGCCAACCTGCAGCGGACCGACAGCGTGGTGGGCCGGCTGACGACCGACAAGGGCATGGCCGAGCAGCTGAACCAGTCGATCGTGAGGCTGTCGTCCACCATCGACGCGCTGCACGGCGTGATGGCCGACCTGCAGAAGACCTCGGCCGGGCTGCCGGTGATCACGCGGCAGGGCCAGGGCGTGATGACCCAGGCGTCGGCCGCCATCGGCAACGTGCGCGACTCCACCGCGCAGTTGCCGGCCGTGATGCTGTCGCTGAAGCAGTCGGTCGACACCCTGCCCGGCGTGATGGCCCACACGCAGCAGTCGCTGGTGGAGCTGGAGAAGCTGGTCCGCGGCATGCAGGCGCTGCCGCTGATCCGCGACCACATCGACCAGACGCCGCAGACGGCCACGCTGCGGCCGACCGCCCTCGCGGAGGAGCCGTGATGGTTCGCGGTTCAACTGCGTGGGCCTGGCGCGTCGCCCTGTTCGTGAGCGTCGTCGTCGCCGGCTGTGGCGGCCCCACGCCCGAGCCGGCCCGTCCCGCCGACGCCGTGCTCGACCTGGACAACGCGACCGCCCGGCTCGAGTTCGACCAGGGCCGACCGGCCGAGGCGGCGTCGTCGTACGCGCTGGCGCTGGACCGCGCCCGGCAGATGGACGACCCGGCCGCCGTGACGGCCGCCGCGTACAACCTGGCGGTCGCCCGCGCCGCCACGGCCGACTATCCCGCCGCCCTGGCGGCGCTGGACGAGGCCGACCACGAGGTGCGGCGGACGTCGCTCGACCCGACCGACATGCTGCTGGTCCGCGCCCGCGTCGACCTGCTGAACGGCGACCCCGCCGCGGCGTCGGCCGCGGCCGACGCGGCGCTGCGCGAGCCGCGATCGAAGCCCACGCCGGCGAGGCAAGCGCAGGCCCACGTGATCAAGGGGCTGGCCGCCTGCCGGTCGAACGACGCCGGCGCGGCGACGGGCGCGCTCCACGAGGCACAGGCGCTGTCGGCCAAGGGCGACGCCCCGGCCGTGACCGCGATGGTGGTCGGCCTGAGCGGCGAGGTGGCGCTGCTGGCGAAGGACTACCCGTCGGCCGCGGCGGCGTTCGACCGGCAGGCGGAGCTGGGGCGTGGCGCATCGGACTACCGCACGCTGTGCCGCGCGCTGGCGAAGGCGGGCCGGGCCTACGCCGCCGCTGGACGGAACGACGTCGCCGCCGATCGACTGTACCGCGCCGCGCGGGCGGCGGTGGCGGGGAACGATCGCGATGCGTCGGCGTTGACGAGCGCCGCCGTTGCCGCGGCGCACGCGGCGAACGATCCGGCGTTGGTCCGGCTCACGGCATTGCTGTCGACGCGGTCGGGGCAGACGACGCGGCCCACGTCGCAGCCCTGAACCGACCTGCCAAGCCGGCGTCCCTCAGGCGCCGGCCTGGTGGCTGCCCTTGCGGTTTCCGATCGCATGCCCCACAACGTGTGCGGGGGACGCTGCACACGGACGGGTCGGTGGCCGCATGACGGGAAAGATCGCGATCGAGGTGCTGCGTCAGGCGTTGCCGACGCTGCTGGGGAACATCGACGAGGCGACGTTCGAGGCGATCCGCCCGCACCTGCCGGACCAGTGGCTGGAGCGGGCGGGCGGGGAGGTGCTGTTCCGCGAGGGGGAGGCGAGCGACTCGCTCTACCTGGTCATCAGCGGGCGGCTGCAGGCGAGCGTCGCGGGGGCGGACGGGCAGGCGCGCGTGGTCGGCGAGATCGGCCGGGGCGAGAGCGTGGGGGAGATGGGCGTGTTCACCGGCGATCCGCGCCAGGCGACGATCACGGCGCTGCGCGACACGGTGCTGGTCCGCATCGACCTGGCCGCGTTCGGCGACATCCTCAAGGCGAGCCCGGCGCTGGCGCTGAACCTGAACCGGATCATCATCCAGCGGCTGCAGCGGCAGAACACGTCGGAGAAGCCGGCGCACAACGTGACGAACATCGCCGTCGTCGGCATCAGCGAGGGGCTGCGGCCGGGCGCGCTGCTGGCGGACCTCGTCGCCGAGCTGGGGCGGCAGCGGCACGTCGTGCTGCACCTGACCAGCGCGATGATCGACGCCGCCGCCGGCCGGCCGGGAGCGGCCCAGGCGAGCGATGCCGACCCGGAGGGGCACCAGTGGCTGGTCAACCATCTCGATGAGCTGGAGGACCGGTACGCGCTGGTGTTCTACGAGGCGGACGCGGAGCTGACGGCGTGGACCCGGCGGTGCCTGCGCGTGGCCGACGAGGTGGTACTGCTGGCGGCGGGGGGGACGTCGCCCCCGCCGGGCGCCGTGGAGCTGGGGTGCCTGCGCGGCGCCACGCGCGTGCGGCAGACGCTGGTCGTCCTGCACCCGGCCGACACGGTGGTGCCCAGCGGCACGGCGCGGCTGCTGGACCCGCGGCCGCAGGTGGGCCGGCACTTCCACGTCCGCCGCGACACGCCCAAGGACGTCGCCCGGCTCGCGCGGTTCCTGAGCAACACCGCGGTCGGCCTGGTGCTGGCCGGCGGGGGGGCGCGGGGGCTGGCGCACATCGGCGTGTTCCGGGCGCTGGAGGAGGCGGGCGTGCCGGTCGACGCGATCGGCGGGACGAGCATCGGCTCGATCATGGGCGGGTGCTACGCGTTCGACTGGGGTTGGAAGCGCGTCTTCGACGAGAACCGGCCGCGGTTCCTGTCGAACCCGACGCGCGACTACAACTGGTTGCCGATGGTGTCGCTGCTGTCGGGCCGCAAGCTGGGGCGCATCCTGACCGACTCGCCGATCGACGGCGTCGACATCGAGGACCTGTGGCTGCCGTTCTACTGCGTCAGCAGCAATTACAGCCAGGCGTGCGAGCGGGTCCACGCGCGGGGGAACCTGAAGCGGGCGATCACGGCCAGCATGGCGATCCCCGGCGTGTTCCCGCCGGTGATCGAGGGGAACGACCTGCTGGTGGACGGCGGGCTGTTCAACAACATGCCGGTCGACGTCATGGCCCGCATGGGGGTGCGGACGATCCTGGCCGTCGACCTGCGGCCGCAGGACCAGCCGCGGGACGCGCTCGACTTCGACGTGGTGCCCGGGACGTGGTCGCTGCTGCTGGACCGGCTGCGGAACAAGGCGGCCCGGCGGTTCCGCATCCCGTCGATGCTGACGACGCTGATCACGACGACCACGCTGGGCAGCGCCCAGAAGATGCGGATGGTGAGCGCCGACGCCGACCTGATGTTCAACCCGGACGTGTCGGGCTTCGGCATGCTGGACTGGAAGTCGTACGACCGGCTGGTTGAGCTGGGGTACAGCCACGCGCGGGAGCTGCTGGCGGCGCGGTGGCCGCTCACCGCGGTCCGGTCGCCGCCGCCGCGGGCGGGCTGACGATCACGACGTCGGCCCGGCGACGCTCGGGGGTCACCCGCAGGTCCACCACCTTGCCGCCGCGGACCGTGGCCTGCACGACGGTCTGGTCCGGCGCGCACAGCTTGAAGTCGGCGTCCCAGCCCGCGGGCCAGGCGGGGGTGAGCTGGATCCGCCTTCCGTCGCACTGCATCAGCATCCACTGCAGCGCCTGCATGGCGGCGCCGCCGTTGTCGAGGTCGGGGATCCAGTCGTAGCCGGGCTTCCAGAACGCCTGGAAGCGGGCACCGGTGTTCGTGAAGTTCCTCGTGACGTCGCGGGCGGCCTCGGCGCCGAGGCCGAGCAGGGCGGCGTCGATCGGGTCCTGCGACCAGCAGGTGGAGGTCCTGTACCGCCGCTGGTCAAACGTCCGCCGGGCGAGGTCGTGGTCGGGCAGGCCGACGCCGAACAGCCGGTACGGGTAGACGGCGTACAGCTCGGTGTTCTCGACGTTCCCCGGCCTGCCGTACCTCTCGGCCGGCTTGAGCACGGGCTGGCCGGTCTTGCCGGGGCCGACCGGGATGGGCGGCAGGTCGGCCAGCAGCGTCGCCCACGTCGCCCGCTGCGCCGAGGTGGTCATCGTCTGGGGCAGCGCCAGCAACTGCGGCAGCACGTACCGCAGCCCCGCGATCTCCGGCAGCGGGTTGACCACGTCGTACTGGTACGCCTCCAGCGACTGCGCCGGCTCGAAGCGGACCTTGCCCGCGCCGTCGCGGTTCCAGTGCTCGTTGAAGAACGTCATCTGGGATTCCGCGAACGGCAGCAGCGTGCCGCGGGCGAAGACGGCATCGTTCGTCTGCTGGTAGCGGGCCAGCATCATGGCGGTCATCTCGATGCCGCCGGACCAGTAGAACCGGATGTTCTGGTTCTGCATCTGGTTGGTCGGGTTGCCCCAGCGGAAGTCGGCGGGGCAGGGGAGGCCGAAGCAGAAGATCGTCTCCTGGAACGCGGCCCCGCCGTGGTGCCAGTAGGCGCGGGTCTTGTCGGTCACCAGCGGCAGGTCGCGGACGTACATGTCGAACCACGGGCGGATCAGGTCGACGTCGCCGCTGGCGATCAGGGGCCAGTAGAGGTGCCGGGTGTTCTGGAACCAGTAGGGGCTGCCCCACATGCGCCAGTCGGGGTCGTCGATGGCCCTGGCCTTGTCGGCCGGGTCGGCGAACGACCGGCCGACGGTGAACAGCCCGCCGTTGAACTTTGCGGGCAACGGGCCCCGGGACTGGCACGCCATCATCCACCGCTGCAGCGCGTACCCGCTGGCCACCTTCGCCGCGGCGTCGTTGCCGGCCACGTCGATCCAACTGCGGTCCCAGAAGGCGCGCCACCATTTGGCGTGCGCATCCCACGCGGCGGCGCGATCGACCGCGTCATCCGCCGCGGCGAGACCGTTCAGCTCGGCACGCCACTGGTCCGCCGTTGCCGTCTGTGCGGTGAGGCAGGTGATGGCGACGCGTTGCTCGGCCGCCGGGGCGGACGATCGGACGGCCAGCGGTCCGTCGCTGACCAACCCCGGCCCGCGCATCGCGCAGCCGAACGTGCGGTTCAGGTACGGGTCGGCGTACTTCGCCAGCAGCGGCTCCAGGTGCTCGAGCTTGAACACCATGGGGTAGAACGACCGCACGTTGCGGTGCATCCACGCGACGGCGTTCGGCGTGGGCGGCAGGACGGCGTCGGGGTCGATCGTGACCGGCGGGCCGCCGCGGAACTCGCGCAGGCCGTGGAGCTGGTTCGCCTTGTCCTTGGCGGGGTCCATGCCGATCGTGCGCGGCGCCGTCCGCCACAGCTCGGCCGTGGCGCGCAGGCCGAACGGAGCGCCGCCGGTGGCGTCGACGTGGACCTCCGGGCGGCTCGCGTCGACCCAGACGTGGACCGTCCGGCCGTCGCTGGCGGTCACGTCGATCACGCCGTCGCCCAGCCGCAGGTGCTGCTCAAATCCTGGCCCGACCGGCAGCGGCGGGTCGAGGGTCACGCGCACCCGGCCGAGCTTGAGGAACTCGCCGTTCTCGCTCATCGCGTCGCTCTTGGCGACGTACATGACCAGGTCGCCGCTCGGCTCGACCCACACGTTCAGGCCGACGTCGCCGTTGCCGATCGGCATCGAGTCGATCGGCGCCTGGCTCGGCGCGTCCCAGACGACGTCGTATCGCGACGGATCACCAGGTGGCGTGGCGGCCGCCAGGGCCGGGGCGCAGAGCAGCGCGAGCAGGGCAGTGCATCGCGGTCGCGATGGGAGAACTCCATTCATGCTCAGCCTCAACAGGGGGCGTGAAATCCGCCGATCACAACGATGCGATTAACGCCTGAGGAGATACTGGCGGGCGGGCCGACAGTTGCCGCCGAAATGGTTCAACCCCACGGCTTGTACGCAAACGAAAGAAGCCCCGGGTGTCCACCCGGAGCTCCGTGAATCGGTGACGATTGCCGCCGGTTACAGCCGGGCGCCGGCCAGTTCCAGGCGCAGGACCAGCACCGACGCCGACAGCTGCGGGTCGATGTCCAGCAGGTCGGCGGGCTTGGACACCAGCGTCGGCTGGGTGCTGGGGCGGGTGGCGCCGGGGGTGCCGGCGGTGTTCTGGGCGTCGGTCACCTCGGGGGCGGTCTGGCGCAGCTTCACGTCGGCGCTGGTGCCGGCGGCGTGGTAGACGTCCATCTTCCGCCGGGCCAGCTGGGCGGCGAGCATCTGCTCGGGGGTCAGCTGCACGGTCACGTCGGGGTCGACGCCCCAGGTGGTGCTGTTCTCCTCGCGGTGGATGCACCGGCCGCTGGGCAGGTAGTAGTGGCTGGTGGTCAGCTTGATGATGCTCTCCTCGTCGGGGGGGAGCTGGAACAGCTGCTGGACGGACCCCTTGCCGAACGTGCGCTCGCCGACCAGGATCGCGCGGTGCTGGTCCTTGAGCGCGCCCGAGACGATCTCGCTGGCGCTGGCGCTGTACTGGTTGACCAGCACGACCAGCGGCTTGGTGAACTCGTCCCCGTCGTCGCTGGCGGCGGCGGCGAAGGGGGGGTTGGGGGTGTTGCGGTCGGGGTGGGTGGAGACGATCACGCCCGACTTGAGGAACTGGTCGCACACGCCGATCGCGGCCGGCAGCAGCCCGCCGGGGTTGCCGCGGAGGTCCAGGATCACGCCCGCCACGGGGTCGCCGAGGTTGGTGAGCACCTCCTTCAGCTCCTTGGTGGTGCTCTGGGTGAAGCTGGTGATGCGGACGTAGGCGATGTGGTCCTTGGGGTCGATCCAGTAGTCCCACTTGCCGGTGCCGACCTCGGTGTACCCCTTGACGCTGGCCACCTTGATCTGGCGTCGGCGGAGGGTGATGTCGCGCGTGGCGCCGTCGGGCTTGCGGATGGTGAGGGTGACGCTGGTGCCGGTGGGGCCTGTGATCAGGCGGACGGCCTGCTCGGTGTTGATGTTCTTGGCGGTCTTGCCGTTGATCCTGGCGATCACGTCGTCCGACATCACGCCGGCCGCCTCGGCGGGGCTGTCGGGCAGGGGCTCGACGACCTTCAGGTCGCCGGTGTCGGGCACCAGCTCGATCTGGATGCCGACGCCGCTGAACTCCCCCTGGGTCGACTTGCGGAACTCGGCCACGGCGGCGGGCCAGATCATGTTGGTGAACGGGTCGCAGCGGGCGAGCGCCCCCTCGCCGAACTCGCTGACCAGCACCGCCTCGGGCAGCCCCAGCGTGCGACCGTTGGCGGCCATCAGTCCGTCCTTGTCGTCGGCGGACAGGAACTGGTCCATCAGCGACTGCTCGTTCTCCGGGGTGGCCTTGTCGGCGGCGGCCTTCCAGCCGTCGAGGTACCGGCGGAAGGCGTCGCGCTTGCCGGCGTCGGCCAGCGAGGGGAACGCGGCGTCGAGGCCGCGGGTGGAGACGACGGCGTCGATCGCGTCGAGCCCGCCCTGCAGCAGCGACTTGTAGCTCACGTCGCGGTAGTAGTTGGCGTAGACGTCGTCGATCGCCTTGGTCAGCTGCGACAGCTGCACGTCGCGGAGCGTGTCGTGCCAGTCGACCTTGAACACGTCGCTCTCGGCCAGCGCTTCGGCCGCCGACGGCTTGGTGGTCGCCCTGGCCATCGGGCCGGTGGTCGGGCCGGCGGACGGGCCGGTGGTCGGGCGGGTGGCGGGGGCGAGCAGGGCGTCGACGGCGTCGCGCTCGGTCAGGTAGGTGGCGAGGATCCTCTTGTAGTTGTCCGGCGCGTAGGTGGCCAGCAGGCGGACCCGGCGGGTGACGGCCTTGAGGTCCTCCTTCCAGTCCTTGCTGGCCGGCTCGACCGCGGCCAGGTCCTCGTAGACCCGCATCGCCTTCAGCCACTGGTCCGTCGACTGGTACCCGGCCGCCCGCGCCACCGAGCCGGCGATCAGCGACCGCATCCACGGCAGGTTGTGGAACCCGTCCTTGTCGTCGCTCAGCAGTTGGGCCCGGCTGGCCAGGTCCAGGGCGGCGTCGTCGTGGCCCGACTTGAGCATGGTCTGCACGTCGGCGAACGCCTTGCCGTAGGCGGTGTGGCGCTCGTCGGCGAACCGCTTGAGCTGGGCCTCGAACGTCTCGGTCCACTGGTGCATCTGCCCCAGCTGCGGGTCGTTCGACTGCCTGGCCGCCCGGGCGAGCAGGTCGTCGCCGACCTCGAAGTTCCCGACGCGCAGGGCGCGGAACGCCTCGGTCTTGAGCTGGTCGATGCTGGCGACGGACTCGCGCGCCGCCGGCGCCGGCTCCTGCCCGCGGACCCCGACGGGCAACACGCCAGCGATCGCCAGGGCCGCCACGGCCGTCCAACGGGTGAACTTCGGATTCATCGGATTTGGGTCCTTCGGAACGCGCGCGACGGGCAGGGGCGGGTTCCCGCTGCGGGAACCGGAAAAGGGTACCCCTGCCGGAGTGGCGAATCAATCGCCGGCCGCGGTGCGAGAGCGAATGCAGAAGTCAGAATGCAGAGTGCAGAATGAATGCGTCCGCCGCTGGCCTTCCTGGTCCATTGAACGCTTTCAAAAACCCAAGGCAGATTTACCGCGGAGGCACCGAGACACAGAGAAGGCGTCGAAAACCAGCGATCTCTCCGTGTCTCCGTGCCTCCGTGGTGTGTCCCTTCTGGTATTTCAAACGCCTCTTCTGCGTTCTGCATTCATGACCACCAGCCGTGGAGGCCACAGCCGTGCTCCCGTAATATGCCCGGCCCGGTCCAAAGTTGCGGCCGAGGATCGTCCCCCGCGAAGGCCCTGCCATGCCGACCGTGCTGACCCAACTCGACGCCGCCTTTCGCACCGCCATTCGGGCCGCGCTCGGGGATGGGGTCGATCCTGAGCCGGCCATCAGCGTGTCGCAGTCCGACAAGTTCGGCGACTACCAGTCGAACGCCGCCATGGGGCTGGCCAAGCAGATGGGCCAGGCCGGCACCAAGACCAACCCCCGCGCCGTGGCCGAGCAGATCCGCGGCAAGCTCGACCTGGGCGAGATGGCCAGCGAGACCAGCATCGCCGGGCCGGGGTTCATCAACGTTCGGCTGAACCCTGCGTGGCTGGCGGGGCAGATCGCAACGGTTGCGGCCGATCCGCGGCTCGGCGTGGAAACGGTCGCGAAGCCGCAGACGGTCGTGGTCGACTACTCCGGACCGAACGTGGCCAAGCAGATGCACGTGGGCCACCTGCGCAGCACGATCATCGGCGACGCGATCAGCCGGGTGCTGGCGTTCCAGGGGCACACGGTCATCCGCCAGAACCACATCGGCGACTGGGGCACGCAGTTCGGGATGCTGATCTCGCTGCTCAAGCGGCTGAACGCCGGGGGCGCGGCGAAGATCGAGGACCTCGACGGGTTCTACAAGGAGGCCCGCCGGCAGTTCGACGCCGACCCGGCCCTGGCCGACGAGGCCCGCGCGACCGTCGTGGCGCTGCAGGGCGGGGGCGCCGCCGAGCAGGCCGTCTGGCGGCAGATCGTCGCGATCAGCCAGGCCCACTACCAGCCGATCTACGACCGCCTCGGCGTCCAGCTGACGGCGGCCGACACGCGCGGCGAGTCGTTCTACAACCCCATGCTCCCCTCGACGGTCGCCGACCTGACGGCGGCCGGCGTGGCGACCCGGAGCGAGGGGGCGGTCGTCGTCTTCACCGAGGGCAGCGAGGCCCCGCTGATCGTCGAGAAGACCGGCGGCGGGTACGGGTACGCGACGACCGACCTGTCGGCGATCCGGTACCGCGTCGGGCAGCTCCGCGCCGACCGCATCGTGTACGTGGTCGGCAGCCCCCAGTCGCAGCACTTCAAGCAGGTGTTCCAGGCCGCCCGCAAGGCGGGGTGGGCCGGCGACGACGTGGTGCTGGAGCACGCGTCGTTCGGCTCGGTGCTGGGCGAGGACGGCAAGATGTACCGGGCCCGCTCGGGCGAGTCGGTGAAGCTGATCGACCTGATGGACGAGGCCGAGGAGCGCGCCTTCGCCCTGGTCACCGGCCGGAGCCCCGAGCTGCCCGAGGCGCAGCGGCGCGCGATCGCCCACGCCGTCGGCCTGGGCGGCGTGAAGTACGCCGACCTGTCGAAGGACCGCGTCGGCGACTACACGTTCAGCTTCGACAAGATGCTGGCCATGGACGGCAACACCGCCCCGTACCTGCAGTACGCCTACGCCCGCATCCAGTCGATCTTCCGCCGCGCCGCCGAGCGGGGCATCCCCGTGCCTCGGCCCTTCGTCGCGCCGGTGGCGTTGGCCGAGCCGGCGGAGCTGGCGCTGGCGAGGCACGTGCTGCGGTTCGGCGACGTGGTCGAGCAGGTGTCGCGCGAGCTGAAGCCGCACCACCTGTGTGCGTACCTGTACGACCTGGCCGCCCGGTTCAGCGGGTTCTTCGAGAACTGCCCGGTGCTGTCGAGCGAGGGGGCGACGCGCGACGGCCGACTGGCCCTGTGCGAGGCGGCCGGCCGCACGATGGCGTGCGGGCTGGACCTGCTGGGGATCGAGCACCCGGACCAGATGTGATCGGCCCGTCCGAGCCCAGCGGCTCCGCCGCGGGTTCTTCGGATCGCGGAGGGGCCCGCGGCGGAGCCGCTGGGCTCTGATGGGGGTTCACCCCGGTGCCGCGAAGAACTCGACGCGGACGGCGCGGTCGTCCTCGAACGAGACGGCCATGGCCGTCCGCCGGCTCTGGGCGATGGGGTAGTACCAGGTCACGGTCGGCGACGACGTCGCCGCGGGGGGGTGGCCGTAGAGGGCGGTCACGCGGTTGGCGGTCTGGCCGACGATCGAGGCGCGGACCGCTTCGAGATCCTCCGCCGCGCGTCGGCCGAGCCAGCGGTGGAAACCGCGAGTCTTGCCCAGCAGCACCAGCGCGGCGAACGACCCGACCACGGCCGGCGCGATGAACAGGGCCTTCACCCACGCCGGGTCGCCCGGCCTGGCCTCGCGGGACTCGGCTCGTCGCAGATCGGTGAGGACCATCGTCGGCTCCGTTGGGGTTGTCGGTTCCAACCATCGTACGGCCGACACCGCCGGCGGGTTCCCGGTCGGCGATCAGTGGGCACGGGTTGACGTCGGTGCCACGGGCCGTTCCCCCGCGAGCACCGCGCGGTGGCCGAAGTGGCGGGACGGCGTCGCGTAGCGCATCCCGGCCGCGTCGCGCAGGGCGACGAGCTCACCGACGGTGAACGCCCCGGCGACGCTGCCGCGGGCGTCGTGGCGGACCATGGGGCTCGACGCGATCGTGAACAGGCTGATCCACGCGTAGGCCCGGCGGCCGCGGACGAGGTCGGCGACGACGACGCCGCGGCGGGCGACGCGGTCCATCTCGCGCAGCGCGGCGACGGCCGCGGCCCCGGGCAGGTGGTGCAGGAACATGCCGCTGAGGACGTAGTCGAACGAGCGGTCGGCGAACGGCAGGGCGAGCGCGTCGCCGCGGACGAACGTCAGGCGCGGGTCCCGGTTGTGGGCCGCGGCGACGGCCAGCGTGGCCGCGTGGAGGTCGAGGCCGACGAGGCGCACATCGTGCCCGGCCCGGTCGGCCCAGCGCAGCACCGCGTGCGGCACGTCGGCGGTGCCGGTCGCCACGTCGAGCATCGTGATCGGTTCGCCCGTTGCCCACGATCGGCTGAAGCGGCGGAGGTGACCGACGGTCGCGCGGGTGTAGCCCAGGGCGCCGTTGATCCGCCGGATGAACGCCAGCGCTGCCGCCAGTTCGGCGGGGTCGACGGCGGGGTCGTCCATCCACTCGGGTTCGAGTCGGCGGTGGCGAAGGTCGGGCATGGCGATATCAGCAACGGAGCCTGGCCGTGCCGACGCAGCCCGCATCACGCGTGGGGGTTACGTCCGCGTGGCGCTGCTGGCCCGCCCGCTTCTCCTACCAGCTGAGGCCGGTGGGACAACCGGCGGGCCGTCCCACCTCTCGTCCCATCCGTAAACTGTTTTCAGGAAACAACTTAAAATAATTTATTCGCCGGTGGGACGGCTGGGAAAGCGTCCCATTTCGTCCCATTTCGTCCCGCGGCGGCTCACGGTTGGCTGCCGCCGAGGGATGACAGGTCCGCATCGGCGGGGGTGCCGCCGACGAGGTAGATGCTGTTCTTGCCGCTCTTCTTGGCGGTGAACATCAGCGCCTTGTCGGCCGCCTCGATCAGTTCGGCGGTGGTCTGGGCGTGCCAGGGGTAGACGGCCAGGCCGCCGCTGATGGTGAGCGTGCCCTGACCGCCGGGGCCCAAGCCCTGGAAGGTTTGGCTGGAGAGCAGGCGGCGGAAGCGCTCGAGGATCTGGACGGGCGTCTGCGGGGGACGGCCAGGGAGGCCGGCGGGGGCGGCGGCGTCGCGCGGGGTGCGGGGGCCGTCCTTCTCCCAGAAGACGACGGCGAACTCGTCGCCGGAGATGCGGGCGACCAGGTCGTGGTCGCGGACGCAGCGGCGCATGAGGGCGGCGGTCTGTCGGAGGATCTCGTCGCCCACGCCGTGGCCGTACTGGTCGTTGTACTTCTTGAAGTTGTCGATGTCGAACAGCAGCAGGGTGACCGGGAACATGTGGGTCTTGGCCCGCTCGACGATGCGGGCGAGGTAGTGGCGGAAGTAGCGGCCGTTGTAGAGGCCCGTCAGCTCGTCGCTGATCGCCAGCCGCTGCAGGCGGTTGTGGCGGTCCTGCAACGCGGCGACCTTGCCGAACAGGTGGGCCAGCTGCGACAGGAGGTGGCGGGCGCCGGTGTCGTCCGCGTGGGCGGGGACCGTCAGGTGGACGTGGCCCAGCTCGTCGGGCCCGGTGCGGACGGCGTGGGAGAGGACGACCGACCGGGCGTCGGTCGTCGGGGCGGCGACGCCGGCGGCGGTGTAGGCGAGCGTGGCCGTGTCGCCCAGGTGGGTGTTGACCTGCTTCACGGCGGCGGCGGCGGCGTCGTGCGGCGAGGCGAGCAGGGCGTCCAGCACCACCTCGGCCAGCGGGACGCCCTGCAACAGCGGCACCGCGTCGGTCGCGCCCGCCGACGGCAGGGGGGCCAGCAGGTGCTCGGCGGGGTTGCCGTCGCCGTTCGCCAGCCGCATCGGCCAGCTGGCGAGCATCTGGCCCAGCTCGGCGGGCGTGGTGGGGGTGATCAGGTAATCGTCGGCGCCGAAGGTGAGCATCTTCCGGCTGAGCGGCTCGAGCGTGGGGTGGCCGAACAGCAGCAGGCGACCGCTGCCGGCCAGCTCGCGCAGCGTGCGGACGGCCGACTCGGGCCGCCGCTCGATCGGCTCGGCGGCGGCCAGGACGGTGGTGTAGGGTCGGGCCGACAGCTCGGCGATGGCGTCGAAGACGCTGGGCACGGAGACCACCTGCGCGCCGGGGCTGGCGGCGAGCACGGCCGGCTGGAGGTCCTGGCGGGCGTCGCCGATCAGGAGGATGCGCTCTTGGGTGGGTCGGGGCATCGGGGGCTCCGTCATGTCGGATCGGACAACTTCACGCCACGCCGGCGTCTGAGGGACGCCGAAGACCCGGGGGCGTCCCTCAAACGCCGGCTCGGGTTTGGTTCAGCGCGAGGTCGACGGGATCTCCTGCAGCAGGGCCCGCAGCTCCTCGGCGGTGAGGATCGGCTCGTTGGCGCGGAGGTCGTCGTCGCCATCGTCGCGGGCCGGGGTGGGGGCCGGGACCGTCGTGGGCGGCGCGGCGACGGCGGGCGGCGACGGCGGGGCGCTGGTCATGGCGATGCGGTGCAGGCCGTCCTCGCCCAGGATGCCGTCGGCGCCCAGGCGCACCGCCTCGGCCATGGCGGCGGGGCGGCCGTCGGTCTGGGTCAGCCACACCTCCACGTGCGGGAACCGCCGCTTCACCGTGGTGATGACCGCCAGCTCTTCCTTGTACAGGCTGCCGAGGCCCAGGATGAGCGACTGGTAGGCGGTGGGGCGGCGGCAGAGCTCGAGGACGGCGGCGTAGGGGTCGTCGGCCTCGCCGCAGGCGTAGCCGAGCTGCTTGAGGATGGCGAGCATGACTGGCCGGGCCGAGGGTCCGGCGACGACCAGGGCCCGGCCAAGCGGGCGAGACACGGGCATGCTGACGGTGGACATCCCACTCCAGGCTGACGCGCGATCGGAGGTTCCCAAGCGGGACTATACCACACCACGGCCGGCAGGGTTGCCGAACCCAGACAGAGGAGTTGAACCCCGCAGGCGCGAGGACGCGAAGGTAAGACGAGGCAAAAAGATAGGCCGAGCAGGGGGCCCGCCCCAGGGCCGGCCATCGCTGATTTCTCGCCTTCGTCCTACCGTCGCGTCTTCGCGCCGTCGTGGTTCAAATTCTTTGCCGCCGAACCGCATTGCACGATCGGCCAGCGTCTTGACACCCCCCGGCGGCACTCATATGGTCCGTCGCTCGCCCGGCAATAAGAGTGGCCGGGCGACACACGGAGAAAGACAATGGCCTTGAAAGTCGGCATCAACGGGTTCGGTCGCATCGGTCGTCTGGTCTTCCGGGCGGGCGTGAAGAACCCCAACATCGAGTTCGTCGGCATCAACGACCTGGTCCAGCCCGAGTACCTGGCCTACCTGCTGAAGTACGACAGCACGCACGGCAAGTTTGACGGGACCGTGTCGTACGACGAGACGAACCTGATCGTGGACGGCAAGAAGATCGCCTGCGTCAGCGTCCGCAGCCCCGCCGACCTGCCCTGGGCCAAGACCGGGGCCGATTACGTGGTCGAGTCGACCGGCCTGTTCACGGACTACGCCGGGGCCGAGGGGCACCTCAAGGCCGGCGCGAAGCGGGTCGTGATCTCCGCCCCGACCAAGGACCCGGAGAAGGTGCCGACCCTGCTGATGGGCGTGAACGAGAAGAGGTTCGACGCGGCCAAGGACAAGGTCGTCTCCAACGCCAGCTGCACCACGAACTGCCTGGCGCCGATCGCCAAGGTGATCCAGGACAACTTCGGGCTGGCCGAGGGGCTGATGACGACCGTCCACGCGACGACGGCCACGCAGCTGACGGTGGACGGCCCCAGCCGCGGCGGCAAGGACTGGCGCGGCGGGCGCGGGGCGAGCCAGAACATCATCCCGGCCGCCACCGGGGCGGCCAAGGCGGTCACGCTGGTGCTGCCGGAGCTCAAGGGCAAGCTGACCGGCATGTCGTTCCGCATCCCGACGCCGGACGTGTCGGTGGTCGACCTGACGTTCAAGACGGCCAAGGCGACCAGCCTGAAGGAGATCAACGCGGCCATGAAGGCGGCGTCCGAGGGACCGATGAAGGGCATCCTGGGCTACACCGACGAGGAGGTCGTGAGCACCGACTTCCTGCACGACCCGCGCAGCAGCATCTACGACGCCACGGCCGGCATCGAGCTGAACGCCAACTTCTTCAAGGTGGTCAGCTGGTACGACAACGAGTGGGGCTACAGCAATCGGGTCGTCGACCTGATGCTGACCATGGCGAAGGTCGACGGCCTGGTGAAGTGACACCCGCCGCGATCGTGTGACGAGGTTCGGAGCCCCGGGTGGACGCCCGGGGCTTCTTCTTGCGCGTAGGATGCGTCCCGTGAGCATGACGTCGCCAACACCAACGGGTCGCATCGACACGCACGCCCACCTGATCCCCAACGTGGACGACGGGTGCAAGTCGGTGGGCGACTCGATCCTGGCGGCCGCGCAGCTGGTGGCGGCGGGGTACACGCACGCGTTCTGCACGCCCCACATCTGGCCGAGCCTGAAGGCGAACACCGCCGACGCCATCCGGCGGTGGACGGTCGAACTGCAGGCCGAGTACGACCGCGCCGGCGTTGGCCTGACCGTCCTGCCCGGCGGCGAGTGGGCGCTGCCGGCCGGCTGGGCGCGGCTGCGCGAGCTGCCGGTCGCCCAGATCGTGTCGGCGGGCATGGCGGGGCGGCACGTCCTGTTCGACTTCTGGGACGAGGTTCTGCCGGACGGCCTGGAGGCGTCGCTTCGCCATCTGGTCGGGTTGGGCATCCAGCCGATCCTGGCCCACCCCGAGCGGATCGGCGTCTTCCAGCGCGACCCCGCCGCGGTGGACCGGGTGGTCGGGTGGGGCTGCTGGCTGCAGATGAACACCTGGACGCTGACGATGGGGGAGGGGTCGAGGGTCCGCACGGTGGCCGAGCGGCTTTTGCTGGACAACCGTTACACGCTGTTCGGCACCGACACCCACGACGCGGCCGGCGTGCCGGTTCGGGTTCAGGGGCTGGCCGCGGCGGCCGATCTGGTGGGGTGGGAGGCGGTCGACCGGATGACGCGGGTCAACCCGGCGCGGCTGTTGCCATCTTCGCTATGATTCCGCCGTCAGCCCCGGACCCGGCGGCCGTTGAAGCCCCGGCGGGAATCACTAGACTGTCTGTGTCGCGGCGGACCCGACCACCCAGCGGGCGCACGCGACCGGCCCACAAGGCCTTCACGCAACCTGCGGAGCATCACCCCATGACCGTAGCAGCCAATGACGTCGCCCTGCGGACCTCGGTTTCGGCGCACGCGTCGACCAACGGTTCCGCCGCGGCCAGCCGACCGGTATCGTCCGAAGCGGTCGGCCAGGCCGAGCGCGACCGCCTGCGGATGATGATGCTCATCCGCCGGTTCGAGGAGAAAACCTACCAGGAGTACACGAAACCCGGCCAGAAAATCGGCGGGTTTTGTCATTTGTACTCCGGCCAGGAGGCGATCGCGGTGGGCACGGCGGCCCTGTTCGACCCGAGCCGGGACTACCTCATCACCGGCTACCGCTGCCACGGCGCGAGCCTGGCGATGGGCATGAGCCCGCGAGCCGCGCTGGCCGAGATGTTCGGCAAGGCGACCGGCTGTTCCAAGGGCAAGGGCGGGTCGATGCACCTGTTCGACAGCTCCGTCGGCAACCTCGGCGGGCACGGCATCGTCGGCGGGCAGATGCCGATGGGGTTGGGGACGGCCTTCGCCCAGTGGTACAAGAAGACCGGGGGCGTCAGCTTCTGCTTCATGGGCGACGGGGCGGTCAACCAGGGCACGTTCAACGAGGCGTTGAACATGGCCAGCCTGATGAAGGTGCCGGCCATCTACGTCGTCGAGAACAACGGTGTCGCCATGGGCACGCAGGTGGAGCGCAGCAGCGCCGAGCCCGACCTGGCCAAGCGGGCGGCCGGGTTCAACATGCCCTACTACCACGTGGACGGGAACGACGTCGACGCGGTGATCGCCGGGTTCGGCAAGGCGGTCGAGCTGGGCCGCCGTGGCGGGGGGCCGACGTTCATCTGCGCCGACACCTACCGCTTCCGCGGCCACAGCATGTCGGACGCGATGAAGTACCGCTCCAAGGAGGAGGCCGAGCGGGCCAAGGCCCGCGACCCGATCACGCTGTACGAGCTGCGGCTGCGGGAGAAGGGGCTGGTCGACGACGAGCAGCTGGAGCAGATCGCCGCCGAGGTGACCGAGGCCGTGAACGAGGCCGTCCGCCAGGCCGACGAGGACCCGCACCCGCCGCTGGAGGACCGGTTCAAGGACGCGCTGGTGGAGACGTACCCGTACCAGCCGAAGTGACCCCGCCCGCGACGATCCCGTCGCGCCGGCCGCCGTCCCCCGTCCACACACCCGACCAGGGCGGCACCCCGCTGGGGTGCCGTCCCACATCGACGAGCCACTTATGCCCACCATGCAACTCCGCGAGGCCCTCCGTTCCGCCATGACCGAGGAGATGGAGCGCGACGAGAACGTCTTCCTCATGGGCGAGGAGGTGGCCCAGTACAACGGGGCCTACAAGGTGTCCGAGGGGATGCTGGAGCGGTTCGGCCCGCGCCGCATCTTCGACACGCCGATCAGCGAGAGCGGCTTCGCCGGGCTCGGCGTGGGGTCGGCCATGGTCGGGCTCCGGCCGATCATCGAGTTCATGTCGTGGTCCTTCACCTGGGTCTGCATCGACCAGATCATCAACAACGCCGCCAACGTCCGCTACATGTCCGGCGGGCAGCTGAAGGTGCCGATCGTCTTCCGCGGCGGCAACGGCATCGCCCACCAGCTGGGCGCGACCCACAGCCACCGCATGGAGTCGGTCTACGCCCGCATCCCCGGCCTGATCACCGTCTGCCCCAGCACGCCCGCCGACGCCAAGGGGCTGCTCAAGAGCGCGATCCGCTGCGACGACCCGGTCATCTTCCTCGAGTCCGAGAAGATGCTGAATGACGTCGGCGAGGTGCCCGACGGCGTCGACTTCACCGTCCCGATCGGCGTCGCCAACGTCGAGCGCGCCGGCAGCGACGTGACCGTCATCAGCTACGGCCGGCCCCTGCAGCGCGTCGTCCGCACGGCCGTCGACGCGCTGGTGAGGGACCACGGCGTCGACGTCGAGCTGATCGACCTGCGCACCCTGCGCCCGCTCGACACCGCCACGCTGATCAAGTCGATCCAGAAGACCAACCGCTGCGTCATCATCGATGAGGACTGGGGCTACTGCGGCATGGGCAGCGGCATCCTCTACAAGCTGCAGAAGGCCTGCTTCGACCACCTCGACGCCCCGATCGAGTACGTCCACAGCGACGAGATCCCGGTCCCCTTCAACCACTACCAGGAGGAGGCCATGATGCCCTCCGTCGACCGCATCGTCGCGGCCGTGAAGGAAGTGTGCTACCGCTGAACGAGTTGTGAGTTGGGAGTCCCGGGTTCTGAGTTGAAGATCAGGACGCGGCATCTCAGCTCTGGACTCGGGACTCCCAACTCAGAACTGACCACCATGCCTACCGAAATCACCATGCCCCAGCTGTCGGACACGATGTCCGAGGGCACCGTCGTCAAGTGGCACAAGCGCGAGGGCGACGCCGTGAAGGCCGGCGACAAGATCGCCGAGATCGAGACCGACAAGGCCGTCATGGAGCAGGAGGCGTTCGACGACGGCACGCTGGCCGTCATCGTCGCCCCCGAGGGGACCAAGGTCGAGGTCGGCAAGCCGATCGGCATCCTCGCCGTCGGCAGGGAGACCGTCGCCGAGGTGAAGGCGAAGTTCGCCGGCGTTGCCGCGGCCCCCGCGCCCCAGCCCGTGGCAGTTGCAGCCGCATCGGCACCCGCCACGTTCGCCTCGAACGGTCCCGCCGCCACGCTGGTCTCGGCCAGCACCAGCGAGATCCACGAGCCGGCCGACGTCGGCCACGGCGCGACGCGCGAGAGGCCGACCGCCGTCCCCGCCATCCCCAACAGCAACGGGCCCGGCCGGCTGATCGTCAGCCCGCTGGCCAAGCGGATCGCGGCCGACAAGAAGATCGACCTGAACAGGGTCAAGGGCACCGGCCCCGGCGGCCGGATCGTCCAGGCCGACGTCCTCTCGTTCACGCCCCCGGCCGCGCCCGCCCCGACCGAGCAGAAGCCCGACAAGAAGCTGGTCGCCGCTCCCGCTGTTGCTTCCCCCGCCCGCGTCAGCCGCGGCGAGAGGCAGGTCGTCCCCCTCACCAAGATGCGGCAGGCCATCGCCAAGGGGCTCCAGGCCAGCAAGCAGAACATCCCCCACTTCTACGAGACCGTCGACGTTGAGGTGGAGGCCCTGTCGGACCTCCGCGTCCGCCTCAACACGAGCCTCGAGGCCGAGAAGGTCCGCCTGTCCATCGGCGACCTGATCTCCAAGGCCGTCGCCGTCGCCCTGCTGAGGCACCCGGCCCTCAACGCCCACTACAGCGAGAAG
Source organism: Tepidisphaeraceae bacterium (assembly GCA_965198865.1). Lineage (GTDB taxonomy): Bacteria > Planctomycetota > Phycisphaerae > Tepidisphaerales > Tepidisphaeraceae > CBDAQA01. The sequence continues at coordinate 358,934 of CBDAQA010000002.1, forward strand.
AACAACGAGATCACCCGCTTCGGCGACGTCCACCTCGGCTTCGCCGTCGCCCTGCCCGACGGCCTGATCGTCCCGGTGTTGCGAAACATCGACCAGATGGGCCTGAAGGAGATCCGCGGCAAGAGCGCCGAACTGATCGACCGCGCCCGCGCCCAGCGGCTCAAGCAGGACGAGATGCAGGGAGCCACCTTCACCGTCAGCAACCTCGGCACCTTCGGCGTCCGCGAGTTCAGCGCGATCATCAACCCCCCGTCGGTCGCCATCCTCGCCGTCGCCTCTGCCGAGCGGCGGGCCGTCGTCCGCAACGACCAGGTCGTGGCCCGCACGATGATGACGCTCACCCTGTCGGCCGACCACCGCGCCGTCGACGGCGCCGTCGCCGCCGAGTTCCTGCGGACCCTCAAGGGGTTGCTGGAGGAGCCGGGGCTGATGTTGGTATGACGGTCACCGCCGGCTTTCGAACGGCCATACGGGCCCAAGGGATGAGGCCACATGTCGCGTCTGAACGTTGCGATCGCGGTTGTCAGCACCGTCGCACTGCTGAGCTTCGGCAGGTCCGCGGCGTGGGCGGCAACCGTCGTCAAGGCGGCGAGCGCCCCGGTCACGCTGTCCGTCCCTGACGGGTGGGCCGAACTCCCCAAGACGGCGGACGCCGATCCGACGATTGCCCTGTCCGTCGCCAGCGCCAAGGGCGACCTCGGCGGGGCCGTCGTGTTCGAGCCGAAAAAGCACTACGACTTCACGCTGCCCGCGTACGGCGACGCCGTCCTCAAGCAGATGGCCGGGCGGTCGCAGCAGATGACCCACACCGACTGGAAGCCCGCCAGGGTGGCCGGCAAGTACGATGGGCTGCAGTGCGACGTTCACATGGTCCGGCAGCACCTCAGGCTGGCGTTCGTCGTCACGTTGTTCGCGACGCCCGACAGCTACGACCAGGTGTTGGGCTGGTCGGCCGAGTCGGGCTTCGCCGCGTCCCGCGCGACCCTGGCCGGGCTGGCCGCCGGTTTCCGCCAGACCGGCCCGGCCCCGAAGCCCACCGCCGCGGTGGGCCCGCCCGTCACGGTCAAGGCCAAGGACGGCCTGGAGGAGATGGTCCTCCCCGCCGGGTGGGAGGCGTCGACCGAACCGCTCTCGGCCGACTCCCAACTGCTCGCCATCAACGCCGACGAGGGAACGTTCGTCCAGCTCATCAGCGAGAATCGGCAGGACCTGACGCTCAACCTTCGCCAGTACGCCGGCACCGTCCTGGGCAACATGATCAAGCGGGGCACCAACGGCAGCCACACCGCTTGGCGGAAGCTGGCCGTCAACGGCAATGACGCGCTCCGGTGCGAGATGAAGCTGACCATCGAGAAGGCGAAGCTCTCGTACGTCGTCACCATCCTGCAGACGCCCGACCGGCTCGAGCAGGTGTTGGCCTGGTCCGACGTGACGTCGTTCAACCGGACGAGGCCCGACCTGGAGAAGCTGGCCGCCGACCTGCGCCCCTCGGCGAAGGACTGGTAGGTTCGACCGGGCCACCCGCGTCCCCGCCGCAGTCACTCGAAGCGCTCCCCAACCCTGCACCGGAACGCGGCCAAGGACGGCTCGGCCGTGATCTCGTCCGACTCGCGCAGCACCACCGGGTTGTTCTGCCCGCTCCGATGGACCGTTACGGTCCGCCCCTTCGAGGAATCCACTCACGTGTCCCGCATCGGCATCCGGAGCGGTCGTGATGTCGCGCGGCCCCCTCCAGGTTGACCGACCGGTGCGACCGCCCGTCAATCGGCGGCGGCACCATCGCTAAACGGGGAAGTTGTTTCGGCCATGCTCCTTGGTTCCCCGTTAACCTCCCGTCGGCCCCGATGTATGTTACCCCGGACGTGCCCGACACCCCGCTGCGCATCCTGTTGCTGGAGGACAGCCCGCTCGACGCGGAGCTGACGCTGGCGGCGCTGGACGAGGCACGGCTCGCCCACGCCGTCACCCGGGTCGACACCGCCGACGCGTTCGCCGCCGGCCTCGAGGCCGGGCCCGACGTGATCCTGTCCGACTACATGCTCCCCGCCTTCGACGGCGCCGCCGCCCTACGCATGGCCCGCCAGCGCCGGCCCGACGTGCCGTTCATCTTCCTCTCCGGCGCGCTCGGCGAGGAGCTGGCCATCGAGTCGCTGAAGGACGGCGCGACCGACTACGTGCTGAAGCAGCGGATCGGCCGGCTCGCCCCCGCCGTCCGCCGGGCCGTGCGCGAGGCCGTCGACCGCCGGCTGCGCGAGCAGGGCGAGGACCGCTACCGCTTCCTGGCCGACGCGATCCCGCAGATCGTCTGGACCTCCCGCCCCCACGGCACGATCGACTACTGCAACGCCCGCTGGCAGGAGTACACCGGCCTGACGCCCGAGCAGACGCGCGACGGCGGGTGGACCACCGTCGTCCACCCCGACGACATCGCCGCCGTGCGCGCGGCGTGGGCGGCCGCCCACGCCGCCGGCGTCCCGTTCGAGGCGGAGCATCGGCTCAAGGGGGGCGACGGCACCTACCGCTGGCACCTGTCCCGCGCCGTCCCCCGCATCGACGCCGCCGGCCGGCTCGCGCAGTGGGTCGGCACCGCCACCGACATCGACGACCGCCGCCGCGTCGAGGCCGAGCACCGCCGCCTGCTCGGGCAGCTCGACGCGATCATCGGCCACATGAACGAGGGGCTGATCGTCGCCGACGGCGACGGCAACGTCCTCTCGATCAACGCGGCCGGCCTGCGGCTGTACGGCCTGCCCAACGTCGACGAGTTCCGCCGCCCCTACCACGAGCTGGCCGACCGCGTCCACTTCGCCGCCGCCGACGGCACGGAGATCCCCGTCGACCGCTGGCCGCTCGGCCGGGCGCTGGCCGGCGAGACGTTCGCCGACTACGTGCTGCACGTGAGCCGCCCCACGGCCGGGCGGGCGTGGGTCGCCAACTACGCCGGCACCGGCATCCGCGGCGACGACGGCCGCGTCGCCATCGCCATCGTCACCTTCCGCGACGTGACCGCCCAGACGCAGGTCGACGCCGAGCTCGCCCGCGCCAAGCGCGACGCCGACGACGCCCGCGAGCTCGCCGAGGCCGCCAACCGCTCCAAGGACGAGTTCCTCGCCACGCTCAGCCACGAGCTGCGCACGCCGCTCAACGCGATCCTGGGCTGGGCCCAACTGCTCCGCGCCGACGTCGCCGGCGGCGCGGCCGACGTCGGCGACCTCGGGCAGGGGCTCGCCACGATCGAGCGCAACGCCCGCGTGCAGGCGCAGCTGATCGAGGACCTGCTCGACGTGAGCCGCATCGTGTCCGGCCAGCTGCGGCTGAACCTGCGCCCGACCGACCTCCGCCCCGTGCTCGCCGCCGCCGTCGATGCCGTGCGCCCCGCGGCCGACGCCAAGTCGGTCCGCCTCGACGCGCCCGATCTCGCCACGCCGGCCCCGCTGGTCGGCGACGCCGACCGGCTCCAGCAGGTCGTGTGGAACCTGCTCACCAACGCCGTCAAGTTCACCCCTGCCGGGGGCACGGTCCAGGCGCGGATCGCCGCCGTGCCCGGCGGGGTCGAGCTCACCATCGCCGACACCGGGCAGGGCATCCCCGCCGACTTCCTGCCGTTCGTGTTCGACCGATTCCGCCAGGCCGACGGCACCGCCAGCCGCAAGCACGGCGGCCTGGGCCTGGGGCTGGCCATCGTCCGCCACCTCGTGCAGCAGCATGGCGGCACGGTGACCGCCCACAGCGACGGCCCCGGCCACGGGTCAACGTTCCGCGTCTGGCTCCCGTCGGGCGACCAGGCGGGGCCGGCCGACGAGGCCGAGCCCGCCCGCGCCGGCCGGACCTCCCTGGCCGGCCTCCGCATCGTGGTCGTCGACGACGAGCCCGACGCCCGCTCGCTCGTCGCCACCGTGCTGACCCGCGCCGGCGCCACCGTGACGGCCGTCGGGTCCGTCGCCGACGCGCTGGCCGCCGTCGCCACCGTCCGCCCGGCCGTGCTGGTCAGCGACATCGCCATGCCCGGCGGCGACGGCTACGGCCTGATCGCCGCCGTCCGCCGCCTCCCGCCCGACGCCGGCGGTCGCACGCCCGCCATCGCGTTGACCGCCTTCGCCCGCCCCGAGGACCGCGACCGCGCCACCGCCGCCGGCTTCGACGCCCACCTGCCCAAGCCGCTCGACGCCGCGGCCCTGCTGTCCGCCGTCGCCAGCCTGGCGCGGCGTCCACCGGCGGTCTGACTCGGGTGCGGTGCGCCCCGTGCCGAAGCCCACGCACCACCTCGTCGCGTACGGAGGTTCTCAGCAGTAAGCGGTCGTTCCCGGCATCCGCTTACTGCGGAGTACCTCCGTGCGCGGCTCTTGCGTGGCGGAGTCTGGTTATCAGACGCCTTCTAAATTAGGGTCTGCGGCCGATGGACGCGTGCGAGGCTGCCCGGCACCGCCAGATGAGCCTGGGTCGGCAGTTGCGGTGGGTCGTGGCGCTGCTCGTGTTGGCGCTGCCCTTGGCGGCCTGGCCGGTGTGGCCAAGGGCGGCGTGGTACGCCGTGGTCCTCGTGGATCTCAATTCGGGCGATCTGGAGATGGACCGCCGCCTGTTCGGCGTTCACGTCTGGCGGTCCATTGCCGAGACCCCGTTCTCGCGCGCCGTCCGGGCGTACGCCGGGCCGCGGCCGTCGCCGCGCTGGATGGCGGCCTACAGCGTGGGAGCGCCAAGCCCCGACTACGCGGGCGGCGGGGTGCCACGGGCGTGCCAGGAGGTGGTTGACGTGCTCGATCACGGGAGGGCCAGCGACGCGGAACGGCGCGCGGCCTTCACGCGAGCGGCCGACCTGTTGGCGTCGTGCAAATTCTCGGAACTGGGGGAGGAGGCGTCGGACCTGCACGAGTCGCTGTCGACCCGATGATCTGGACCGGCGTCACTTCTCCGCGGCGAGGCACTTCACGCAGCCGTAGACCTGGATCCGCTCGGGCGGGGCGGAGGGGTCGTGGCTGTCGAGGTGGATGAAGGGGCCGCTGATGAAGGCGAGCAGGGCGGAGCCGTCCTTCTGGAACGTCACGCGGACGCCGTTGGTCGGCTGCAGCTCGTCGCGGTCGCCGTGGAGGAAGATGCCGGTGGCGGCGGACGAGGTGGCGTCGTTGTAGTCCCACGGCAGAGCGGTCAGGTCGGACGCGCGGTCGGCGGGGATCCGCATGTCGAACATGAAGCTGTTGCCGGCGTAACCCGAATCCAACGCGGCCGGGGGATCATCGGTGCAGAGGATCGCGTGCAGGCCTCGCGCGCTGCGGGTGACGGTCAGGTTGGCGGCGGGGAACAGCGTGTCGCGCCCGTCGAGCGACAGGACGGACATCGGCCGGGCCGGGCGCGAGACGGCGGGGGTCGGGCCGGGGTCGGCCGCGTCGGTCACGGCCGTGGTGGCGGAAGGCGCGACGACGGGCGCGGGGACGCGCCGGCCGGTGGAGTGGACGTACACGCCGGCCGAGACCGTGACGGCCACGGTGAGCGCGGTCAACGCCAATAGGGTGCTGGTTCGCGGCATAAGTCGTACCAATCTAACGTCGGCCAACCACCGGCAGTTCGAACAGTATACCATCGGGATATGGCCAGGGTCGCCCCGAGGGTGCCGGAATCGACGGACGTGCTGTGCGAGCGGTGCGGGTACGTCCTCAATGGGTTGCCCGAAGGCGGGCGTTGCCCCGAGTGCGGCACGCCCGTCGCCGACAGCGCGGGGATGAACCGCCTGCCCACGCCATGGGACGTATCGGCCACCCCGGGGCCGAGCCCCGCGCGCGGATTTATTCGGACCACGATGGCGGTGATCCTGCACCCCACCCGGTTTTACCGGACGTTCGCCACGCGGGGTTCCCTGCCGTCGGCCCGTGCCTTCGCCAAGCTCAACTGGTGGATCGCGGCGCTGCTGTTCGGCATGGCGGGGGCGACGCACTCGATGTGGTACTGGTCGCAGTACTCGGCGATGAACCTGTCGCCGCTGTCGTTGATCACGATCGGTGCCTGGGTCGGGCTGACGCTGGCGCTGACGGCCCTCGCGTTCCTGGCGCTGGACGGCATCACGCGGTTGGCCGCCCGGCTGACCAACTGGGAGGGGACCTACCGCGGGCTGCGGCTGCCCTACTCGGTGGTGCTGCGGGGCATCTACTACCACAGCCCGCACTACCTGCCGGTGGCATTGATGACGGCGGGCACGATCATCGGGTATCGGCTGCTGAACGAGCTCCACGTGGTCACGCTGGAGTCGGCCGTCAAGTACCTGGTCGTGCTGTGCGTCGAGGTGGTCGTGGGGGCCATCTACCTGTTCCAGACCTACTGGATCGGCATGCGGAACATGATGTATGCCAACCGTTGACGGGCAGGGCGATGCGGGTCTTGGGGGTACCTCAGACGCCGGCCTGGGTGGGGCGCGTCGGGATTTGCTGCGGGGCGTGGCCCTGGTGCTGCTGGGGCTGCTGGCGGGCGTGGCGGTGTGGTTCCTGTTCTTCACGCCGGCGGGACGGGCGGCAAAGGACAACCCCCGCCAAGCGGCGGCGGACGTGCGGGCGACCGTTCACGATCACCCCGTCGAGGCGGTGTCGATCTTCCTGGTCACGTACGTCGGGCTCGCGCTGCTGTGCCTGCCCGTGTGGTGGCTGCAGCTGTTCGCGGGGGTGGCGTTCGGGCTGTGGATCGGCGGCGGGGTGTGCCTGATCGGGTCGGCCACGTCGGCGGCGGGCACGGCGGCGCTGGCCGACTGGTTCGCCGGCGAGTGGTTCCACAGCCGGGTCGAGGGGAAGATCGCCAAGCTGCGGTGGCTGGACGAGACGCTGGGCCACAACGGGCTGCTGGTCGTGATGACGATCCGGCTGCTGCACCTGGTGCCGTTCGGGCTGAGCAACGTCGCGCTGGGGCTGAGCCGGGTCACCACGCTGGAGGTGCTGGTGGGCACGCTGCTGGGGAACATCCCGGCCGTGGCGGTGTGCGTGGGCCTGGGCACCGGCATCAACCTCGGCACCAACTGGCGGTTCGACGGTGCCGTGGTGGCGACCAACCTGTTCCTGCTGATCCCGCTGGCGCTGCGCTACTGGCGCCCGGCATGGTTCAGGCGGATCGGCGTGGAGTGACCCGGCTTGCGACTTCTTAACCAAACGCTAACGCAATCGGCGTCGTCGCGGGCTCCCCTGCGTGGGTAGGATGGGGGTCGACGGGCGCTTCCGCGCCTGCCGATCACCATGCAACCCTCCGCCACCCTCACCGGCACGATCGCCCCGGCCGCCGCCCCTGCGTCGGGCCGGCCGCTGTTCTTCAATCGCGAGATCAGCTGGCTCGACTTCAACCACCGCGTGCTGGAGCTGGCCCACGACACGTCGTGGCCGCTGCTAGAGCGGATCAAGTACCTGGCGATCTTCAGCTCGAACCTGGACGAGTTCTTCATGAAGCGCGTCGGCGGGCTGCAACGGCAGCGGACGGGCAACGTGGGCGACCTGTCCATGGACGGGCTGACCGTGCAGGAGCAGCTGGACGCGATCCGCAAGCACATCGAGCCGATGCTGGCCGACCACGCCCGGTGCTGGCAGGCCGACCTGGAGCCGGCGCTGGCGCGGGAGGGGGTGGCGATCCACACCTACGCCACGCTGTGCGACGAGGACCGGGCGGCCGCCGACGACTACTTCCGCCGGCACGTGTTCCCGATCCTGACGCCGCTCGCGGTCGACCCGGGCCACCCGTTCCCGTTCATCTCGAACCTGAGCAAGAGCCTGGGCGTGATGCTGGAGCACCCGGGCCGGGCCGAGCCGAGCTGGGTGCGGATCAAGGTGCCCGAGAACCTGCCGCGCTGGGTTCCGCTGCCCACGCGGGTGGCCGCGGGGGCGGGGGCGCGGCTGTCGTTCGTGCCGCTGGAGCAGGTGATCGCCGGCAACCTGGAGCTGCTGTTCCCCGGCATGAAGGTGATCGAGTGGGCCATGTTCCGCGTGACGCGGAACGCCGACATCGAGATGGACGCCGACGACGCCGACGACCTGCTGGAGATGGTCGAGCAGGAGCTGCGGGCGCGGCGGCTGGCGCGGGTGGTCCGGCTGGAGCTGCCGTCGAACATGAGCCAGGCGATGCGCGAGTTCATCGTCGCCGGGCTGGAGGTGACGCCCGCCGACGTCTACGCCAGCGACGGCCCGATCGACATGGACGACCTGTTCGCCATCGCCAACCTGGACCTGCCCCACCTGAAGCTCAAGCCGTGGGTGGCGCTGGTGCCGCCGCGGTTGGCCGGGGATGACGTCGACTTCTTCGAGGTGGTCCGCAGCGGCGACCTGCTGGTGCACCACCCGTACGAGAGCTTCGCGGCCAGCGTGGAGCGGTTCGTGAAGTCGGCCGTGGACGACCCCCGCGTGCTGGCGATCAAGATGACGCTGTACCGCACCAGCAGCGACAGCAGCTTCGTGCCCGACCTGATCCGGGCGGCCGAGATGGGCAAGCAGGTGGCCGTCCTGGTCGAGATCAAGGCCCGGTTCGACGAGCAGCGCAACCTGGAGCTGGCCCAGCGCCTGGAGAAGGCCGGCGTCCACGTGGTGTACGGGCTGGTCGGCCTGAAGACGCACACGAAGATCACCATGGTGGTGCGCGACGAGCCCGACGGCCTCCGCACCTACTGCCACATCGGCACCGGCAACTACAACACGCGCACGGCCAACCTGTACACCGACCTCGGCCTGTTCACCTGCAACCCCGCCATCGCCGACGACGTGATCGACCTGTTCCACTTCCTCACCGGTCGCAGCCTCAAGCGCGACTACCGCAAGCTGCTGGTCGCGCCGGTGAACATGCGCGACCGGTTCCTGAGCAAGATCCGCCGGGAGATCGACCACGCCCGCGCGGGGCGCCCGGCGCGGATCGTCGCGAAGATGAACTCCCTGCAGGACCCGAAGATCATCACCAGCCTGTACGAGGCCAGCCACGCGGGCGTGACGGTCGACCTGATCGTCCGCGGCTTCTGCTGCCTGCGCCCCAAGGTGCCGGGCATGAGCGACAACATCCGCTGCTGCAGCATCCTGGGCCGGTTCCTGGAGCACAGCCGGATCTTCTGGTTCCAGAACGGCTCGGTCCCCTCCGAGGGCAACTCGTCGTGGGCCGGGTCGGACGAGTTCTTCATCGGCAGCGCCGACTGGATGTACCGCAACCTCGACTACCGCGTCGAGGCCATCACCCCCGTCGAGGACCCCGCGTTGCGCGAGCGGCTGCGCGAGATCCTGGACATCATGCTGACCGACAAGGGCCACGCCTGGGAGCTGGAGCCCGACGGCAACTGGACCCGCCGAGCAACGCCGGACAACCGGCCGGCGAGCGACACGCACGAACTGCTGATGGCGCGGTTCCTGCGGACGGCGAAGAAGGTGCGGCAGGGGCGATGATCTCCGACCCCCATTCGAGGCCCGGCCCTCCGGGCCGTCGCCGAACGGGACGACCGTCGCGCCCATGAAACGCTTGGCCTGTCACTTCATCGCCCTGGGCGGCGTGCTGCTCGCCGCCGGCCTGATCGCCGTCTGGACGCGGGCGCCGCGGTGGTGCGACTCGATCGGCTATCTGCTTCCGTCGGGCGACACGTACACCCTGTCGACCCGGCCCGGCGGCGTGTGCCTCAGCTGGTCCGACGTCTACCGCATCCCGGAGATGTGGGCCTGGGCGTACCCGCCGCCGCACGTCGGCTGGAACCGCAGCGCATCCGCGTATGGCGCGACCGTGGTCGTGCCGCCGCCGCCTCCCGCCCCGCGGTCGACGACCAGCGTGACCGCCGACGACGGGGCGACCCTCGTCTCGGCGTATTTGACCGTCACCACCGTGACGACGACGGCCGGCACGCCATCGCACCACTTCGCCGGGTTCGGTTGGGACTTCGCCACCGAGCAGGTGACGCCGCCCACCGTCGCCGTGGCCACCGCCTATCGGATGCGATCGGTCTCGATCCCGTTCTGGTTCCTCACGGCCGCCTGCCTGACGCCCGCCGCCGTGCGCGTCGGGCGGTGGGCGAAGCACAGGCGTCGCCACGGGGCCGGCCACTGCCAGCGCTGCGGGTACGACCTCCGCGCCTCGCCCGGCCGGTGCCCGGAGTGCGGGACGGTGCCCACGGGCGTCGGCTCAGATCAGGCCGCACGCCCGTAGGAACTGCGTCAGCCTCGCATACGTGAACTGCGGCGTGACGGCCGGCGGGGCGGTGCCGCGTCGGCCGTGGGCCAGCCAGTGGCGGTACTTGCGGATGTTGCCGATCATGGCCACCAACAGCGGCCCCGCCGCGGGGGCGTACAGCCGGGTGACGCCGTCCATCCGCACGTCGTCCACGAGGTCGGTAAACCAGGTCGCCAAGTCAAGCCCGAATGCGGGGTGTGGGCCGGGTGCGGTGGCCAGCGCGGTCGACCGGGCGCTGAGGTCGTCGCGGAGCGCCGACTCGAACGTGGCGTAGAGGAACAGGACGGTCTGGGCGTTCAACTCCTGCTTGGCCACGCTGATCGCGGCGTCCACCGCAGCGTCGGCCATGGCGGCAAACGACGTCCCATGCAGGGTCGCCGTTCGCGTGCCCGGCACCTCAGATAGCCGCCGGATCAGGGCCAGTGACTCCTGTGTGTCGTTGTAGGACTGCCACTGCGGATCAAGCGGATTGGGCATTGCGATATAGCAACTCCGGCTCGTTTGCGGCCCGTTCCCAGAAAACGGTCTCGGTCAACGGTAACACGCAATTGTTCCGCGGGTCCGTCGCAACCCATCCCCGCGGCACGTTCGGGTAGGCCGGCCGGCTGACGAGCATCTCCTCCTCGTCCGTCTCGTTGCCCGGCTCGTTCGACTCGTCGCCCGCGAACCAGAAGATCGCCTCGGGCATGAACCACCCGCTCACCTCCACCTGCCCGCGGGCGCCCAGATTGAACAGCGCGGCCGGCTTCAGCAGCAGCGGGGGCCGGCCCGGGATGTGGACGGTCATCGACCGCACGGTGAACACGCCGGTCGACTCCTCGTCGCGCGTCACCGTGCCGTACGTGTACGTCGTCCCGGGGAAGCGTGCCGACGCCCATCCGCGCACGGTCTCGTACAGCGACTCCAATCGCTCGGTGAACCGTTCAACTTCCTCGGCGGCCCGGTCGGCGGTCAACATGGCGAAATCTCCCGCGAAAATCATAGCCCTACGCTGATAGGACCGCCATCGGTGATACGATCCCCCCATGGTCTCCCCGCCCGCCCCGCCAACCACTCGCACGCCCGAACTGCTCGCCCCCGCCGGCGACTGGGACGCGATGCGCGCCGCGGTCGCCAACGGGGCGGATGCGGTCTACTTCGGGCTCGACCAGTTCAACGCTCGCCATCGCGCTGCCAACTTCGCGCTGGACGAGCTGCCGGAGATCGTCGCCTACCTGCACGACCACAACGTCAAGGGGTTCCTGACGTTCAACACGCTGATCTTCAGCGACGAGCTGCCGGCCGCCACCGAGTACGTCAAGGCGATCGCGGCCGCGGGCACCGACGCGGTCATCGTGCAGGACCTGGGCGTGGCGAACCTGATCCGACATCTGGCGCCGGAGCTGCACGTGCACGGGTCGACCCAGATGACGCTGACCGAGCCGCGCGGCATCGAATTCGTGCGATCACTCGGCGTGCAGCGGGTCGTTCTGGCTCGCGAGTTGAGCCTGGCCGACATCGGCAAAGTTGCCGATGCCACGGCAATGCCGCTGGAGGTGTTCGCGCATGGCGCGCTCTGCGTCGCCTACAGCGGCCAGTGCCTGACCAGCGAGAGCCTCGGCGGCCGGTCGGCCAACCGCGGGCAGTGCGCCCAGGCGTGCCGGCTGCCGTACGAGCTGATCGTCGACGGCAAACACCGGCCGCTGGGCGACAAGAACTACCTGCTGTCGCCGCAGGACCTGGCGGCGTACGACCTGGTCGGCGACCTCGCGGCCCTCGGTGTCGCCAGCCTGAAGATCGAGGGGCGGCTCAAGAGCGCCCACTACGTCGCCGCCACCACGCAGACGTATCGCCGGGCGTTGGACGCCGCCGCACATCGGGTGAAGTTCAAGGTCGGAGAGCAACAGCGCGGCGATCTGGAGCAGACGTTCAGCCGCGGGTTTTCACACGGTTTCCTGTCCGGCGTGAACCACCAGAAGCTGGTCGTCGCCCGCTTCCCCAAGAGCCGCGGCCGGCGGATCGGGCAGGTGCGGTCGGCCACGCCGAAGGGCGTCGTGATCGACGTGCAGACGAACGACGCCGTGCCGCTCAAACCCGGCGATGGCGTCGTGTTCGACCAGGGCCGGCCGGATCAGGACGAGCAGGGCGGTCGCGTCTTCGTCGTGCGGACCAGGGCTCGCAAGCTGATCGAGATCGAGCTGGGCCGCGGCGACGTGAACGCGTCGGCCCTGGCGACGGGGGCGATCGTGTGGAAGACCGACGACCCGGCGATCCGCAAGCGGCTCGAGCACTCGTTCAGCCGCGACACGGTCGCCCACCGCGAGCCGATCACCGTTCACGTTCGGGCGCGCGTCGGCGAGAAGCTGGCGATCCGCTTCAGCGACGGCAACACGTCGACCACCGTGGAGTGGGACAAGCCGTTGGCGCGGGCGATGAAGTTCCCGTTCAGCGAGCCGGCCACGCGGGAGCAACTGGGCCGGCTGGGCGACACGCCGTTCGAGTTGGCCGAGTTGACGGTGGATGCTGTGGGCGACCCGATGGTGCCCAAGTCGGTGTTGAACGACCTGCGGCGGCAGGCCGTCGCCACGCTGCTCGCCGGGCGGGCGAAGCGAACGCCGCACGCGATCGCCGAGCCGGACGCGCTGGAACGCTTGCGCGCCGAGGCCCTCGCTCCCTCTCCTGGTACGCCGGGCGAGGGCGAGGGTGAGGGTGTTTTCGCACGTCGAACGGCGCTCGGCACGCCAATGGACCCTCACCCCAACCCTCTCCCGGCGTGGCGGGAGAGGGGGCCGGAACTGCACGTGCTCGTCCGTTCACTGGAACAGTTGGACGCCGCCCTGCTCACGCGCCCGGCCACGGTCTACTGCGACTTCGAGGACGTGCGCAAGTACCGCGATGCCGTGACCCGCTGCCGCGCCGCCGGCGTGCCGGTCGGCGTCGCGACGATCCGCATCGTCAAGCCCGGCGAGGAGGGGTTCCTCCGCCAGGTGGCCGAGTGCGAGCCCGACCTGATCCTGGTCCGCAACCTGGCCGCCATCGGCTTCTACCGCGACGAGTTTCCCGCCCTGCCGCTCACCGGCGACTACGCGCTCAACGTGACCAACGAGCTGACGGCGAAGCTCTACCTCGACGCCGGCCTGCAGCGGATCGTCCCCGGCTACGACCTGAGCTGGCGGCAACTGCAGGCGCTCGCCGGCCGATTCCCCGTCGATCGGCTGGAGGTGGTCGTCCACCAGCACATGCCGATGTTCCACATGGAGCACTGCGTCTTCTGCCACACGCTGTCGACCGGCACCGACTACCGCGATTGTGGCCGGCCCTGCGAGAAGCACGACGTGCGGCTGCGCGACCGCGTCGGCGAGCCGCACCCGCTGCTGGCGGACGTCGGCTGCCGGAACACGGTCTACAACGCCCAGGCCCAGTCGGCGGCGGAGTTCCTGCCGGACATGCTGGGGTTGGGCCTTCGCCACTTCCGCGTCGAACTGCTGCGCGAGCCGGCGAGCGAGGTGGGGCCGGTGTTGGCGCGGTACGCCGACGTGCTGGCCGGCCGCGTCGCCGGGCGGGATGCGGTGCGGTCGCTGCGGGTGATCAACCAGCTGGGCGTGACGCGGGGGACGCTGGACCGTGAGTGACGTTGTGACCACCATCCGCCGGGCGGCGTTACTGACGTGCGAGGCCGCCTCGATGCTGGTTGCCGTCGTCGCCGCGGCTCTGCTCGTCTACGACGACCGTCCCGGTCGCGCGCAGACGTTCGAGGGGGGTCGCGGGTACAGGACCGTGGGGTTGTCTTGTGATGCAGACGGCCTCGAAGTTTGCCTGACCCTCTACGCCGTTCCGCTGACCAAGGAGTGGCCGGATGCGTCAATGCTCCGGCTGGGCGGGTACGGCTGGCTTGTCGGCAGCACGCGGCAGCAAGGCCTCGATCTCGCGCCGATTGCCTTGCGGCGGAGGGAGTCGGATGACGGGTACGTCCCCCGCCTGTTCCGCACCGAGTGGACGGCGCGGGTGCCGTTGTCCCTGGTGGCTCTGACCGCGTGCGTCCTGCCTCTCGCCGTTGCCGTCAGTCGGCTTCTTGCCAAGCGGCGGCAGCGTCGTGCGGCGGTCCGGGGATTCGCCGTGCTGCCGAGCGCTCCCGAGGACCGCGGATGACATCCGCGGCTTTATTTGCGGCCAATGCCCTGTCCGTGGGTTCCGCTCTATCCGGTGGTTGATCTACACTGCAATGGCCGGGAGGGGCGACGCCCCACCCTCACAGGAGAAAACGCCATGCCCAACACCACCGCTGACATCCAGAAGCTGCTCGGCAAGGAAGCCGACGACCTGCTCTCGTACACGGCCAAGGGGTTCCCGCAGTCGGCCCTGCACCTGCCGGGCGGCGACTTCCTGGACCGGGTCGTGAGCCAGACCGACCGCAAGCCGACGGTGCTGCGGAACTTCGCCAGCATCCTGAACCACGGCCGGCTGGCCGGCACGGGGCACGTCAGCATCCTGCCGGTCGACCAGGGGATCGAGCACTCGGCAGGCGCCAGCTTCGCGGCCAACCCGCTGTACTTCGACCCGGAGAACATCGTCAAGCTGGCGATCGAGGGCGGGTGCAACGCGGTGGCGAGCACGCTGGGCGTGCTGGGGAGCGTGAGCCGGAAGTACGCGCACAAGATCCCGTTCATCGTGAAGCTGAACCACAACGAGCTGCTGACCTACCCGAACAAGTACGACCAGATCCTGTTCGGCGACGTGGAGCAGGCGTACGAGATGGGGGCCGTGGCGGTGGGGGCGACGATCTACTTCGGGTCGCCCGAGAGCGACCGGCAGATCCAGGAGATCAGCCAACTGTTCGCCGAGGCCCACGACCTGGGGCTGGTGACCATCCTGTGGTGCTACCTGCGGAACGACGCGTTCAAGCAGGGCAGCACCGACTACGCCCTGGCGGCCGACCTGACCGGCCAGGCCAACCACCTGGGCGTGACGATCCAGGCCGACATCATCAAGCAGAAGCTGCCGGAGAACAACGGCGGGTTCAACGCCCTGAAGTTCGGCAAGACCGACAAGCGGGTCTACGAGAACCTCACGCCCGGCGACCACCCGATCGAGCTGTGCCGGTACCAGGTGGCGTGCAGCTACCTGGGCCGCAGCCCGCTGATCAACAGCGGCGGGGCCAGCGGCAAGGACGACTTCGCCGAGACCGCCCGCACGGCCGTCATCAACAAGCGGGCCGGCGGGATGGGGCTCATCACCGGTCGGAAGGCGTTCATGCGGCCGATGGATGAGGGGATCAAGCTGCTGAACCTGGTGCAGGACATCTACCTTGACAAAACGATCACGGTGGCCTGATTGGGTACCTCGTCTCAAGCCGGGCGCGTCGTAAGTCCCCGCAAACGGCGGTACGATCAGACGGCGGGCGACCGTCGGTGTAACATGGCCTGCCGGCTTCGTAAGTCCTTTCCAGTCTGATGCCCTTATGACCCGGCGGCGCGGCCGATGATGTTCACGTCCAGCCCCCCGGAGTTCTTCTCGACGTAGAGCTTCGTGCCGTCGTCGAACTCGACGCCCATCGCCTCGGGGCGGTGCTGCCAGATGCGGAGGAGCGCCTTGCCCTTGAGCAGGGCGGTGATCCGCTCCGCCTCGGCGGCCAGCTCTGCGGCGGCAGCGGCGAGGGCGGCGGCCTCCGCCTGCTTGGCCTCCTCCTCCTTGGTCCGCTCCTCGTGGGTCGGCCCCTTGGGCTCGAGCTTGGTCTCGCCCTTGAGCGTCTTGACCTTCCCCTTGATCTCGCCCAGCGTGTCGACGTAGAGCCGGCCGCCTTCGTTGGTGGCGTCGCCCAGAATGGTGCCGCTGACGATCACCTTGGACCCGCGGGCCACCTTGAGGTTGCCGGCCACGTTGCCGTAGATGTGGACGCGCCCGCCGAACTCCACGTCCAGGTTCCCCAGGATGCTCCCCCGCATGTAGAACTTGCCCCCCTCGACGACCGTGACGGTCCCGCCGGCCGTGCCCCACAAGGTGTACGGCTCGTGGACCACCAACGGTCCGGCGACGGCTCCCCGTTCCTCACGCATGACACGTCCGATCTGCTACTTCCCGCGGCAGCCTCACAGCTGCGGCGGCGTCACGATCCCCTCGTCCGTCATCGGCACGATCACGTCGGTCCCGAACGACTGCCGCAGGCCCCGCTCGGTCTTCGTGTGGACGATCCCCAGGACGATCATCGCCAGCAGGGGGAACAGGCCGTACCGCGCCCAGTGCAGGCAGGCCATCACCTTGTCGGTGTCCGGCACGTTCACCTCGGCGAACCGCGCCCCCAGCGTCGGGTGCGACAGCTCGGCCCAGGTGACGATCACGCCGGGGATCTTCATCCCAATGGCGTTGGCCATCGGGTCGGCGGTGTTCACCGGGTTGTTGAGCACCGCCTGCCAGGGGAACAGCAGCACCGCCAGCAGCACGGCCCACGCCAGCGCCCCGGTCGTCCGCCCGCTGCCCAACACCCGGGCGACCACCTGCACCAGCAGGATCACGCCGACGAACGCCACCAGCAGGGCCGGCAGGATCAGCCCCGCGATGTCGAGCATCCCCACGAAGTACTGCAGCCCCGCCCGGATCGCCGCCGTGTGCCCCTCGGCCGGGGCGACGTCGGCGACGGGCACCGCGTCGGTGATTGGCCGCATCGACGGGACGTAGCGGAGCAGCGCGAACAGGGTCAGCGTCGAGCCGAGCACGAGGAAGATCAGGACGCAGAGGAACGTCTTGACCCGTCGGGCCACGATCAGCGCGTCGGCGTAGTCGGCCGCCGCGACCAGCGTGTTGGTCGGTTGCGTCATGTGTTGTCAGGTCCTTCCCGGCGGCAGTCCTATCGCAAAGCGCACCGGTTCGCAAACCGGCGGCGGGTCCGGGCGCCGGCTCCGTCGTTCGCGACGTTCACGGTCGGGGTGTCGATCCGCTACAGTGCCGACCCATGCCTGCCGACCTGCCCCACGCGCGCGACCGCCAACACCTGTTGACCGACCTGATGGCCCGCCGTCGGCTCGACGCCGTCGTGCTCGGGCGGGCCGAGCACGTCTACTGGGCCACCGGGCACTGGCCGGCGCACCGGCAGCACGAGTCGGCCTGCCTGGTCCGGGCCGACGGGCACGTCACGCTGTTCACCGCCAACTCGGCCGACACCGCCGCCCTCGCCCACGAGCACGTCCCCTTCGAGGCCAACTGGGACGGCACGGCCCGTCAGGACCAGCCGTTCACTGTCGCGCTGTTGCTCGCCACCCGGCTCCACCGGCTGAGCTTCGGCATCGACGGCAACGCCGTCACGGCCGCCCTGATCACGCTGCTCCGCGACCCGCCGCCGGTCCAGTCGATCGACGCCGACCTGTTCCAGCTGCGCCGCTCCAAGTGGCCCGACGAGCTGGCGATCATCCGCCGGGGCTGCCGCTGCATGGAGGCGATGTACGCCCGGGCCCGCGAGCTGATCCGCCCCGGCCTGTCCGAACTCGAACTGTACGGCGAGCTCGCCGCCGCCGCCGTCGAGTCGGCCGGCGAGCCGCTGTCGGGCCTGCTCGGCAACGACTACGCCTGCGGCGTCCCCGGCGGCCCCGCCCGCGCCGGTCACGCCGCCAAGGCCGGACAGCTCTGGGTGCTCGATCTCGGCCCCGCCGTCAGCGGCTACAACGCCGACAGCTGCCGCACCTTCTCCGTCGATCGCCAGCCGACCGACATCCAGGCGTCCACGCACGCCGCCCTGTGCGGCGTGTTCCCCTTGGTCGAACCGATGATCCGCCCCGGCGTCCGCTGCCGCGACCTGTACGACGCGGCCGACGCCCACGTCCGGGCCGCCCTCGGCAGGGGCCTCCCGCACCACCTGGGCCACGGCGTCGGCCTGCAGCCGCACGAGTTCCCGCACCTGAACCGCAAGTGGGACGACGTGCTGGTCGCGGGCGACGTGTTCACCCTCGAGCCCGGCGCCTACGGGGAAGCGCTGAACGGCGGCATCCGCGTCGAGAACCAGTACGTCGTCACCAAGGCCGGCGTGGAGAACCTGGTGAGCTTCCCGTTGGAGCTGTGACACACGATGAAGCCCACGGCGCTGCCGTGGGTTCCCACCCCGGCGGGGTGGGCTTCACGGAACCATCATGACGCGCATTTCCGACCCCACCCTCGCCTACGCCACGCCCTCGGCGTCCAACGGGTCTCCTGTCGCCGCCGGCGTCTGGGTTCTGCTCGGCGGCCTGGCGCTGATCTTCTTCGGGGGATGCTTCTGCATCGGCATCCTCATGCTGGTGAGTGACGTCCCCAGTCCCTTCGCGGCACCCAAGCGGCCAATGACGTGGGAACAGCATACGCTCATGATCGCCCTGTACGGGTGCGCCCTCGCCTGCTTCGCCGCCGGCACGTACGTCGCCTTCCTCGGCCTGCGCAAGCTCCTGGCCGTCGGCCGATAGAATCCCCATGCGGTTCACCGACGCACCCCCGCCGCCCGAGCCGCCGGACGACCTGGCCGTCATGCACATCGGTGGCCCCGCTCGCCGGGTGCGCGTCGCCGCCGGCTGGGTGGCCGGCGTCGGTGCCGTCGCCGTCGTGCTGGTCGGCGGGTTCGTCTGGTTCGGCGCCACGGTAGGATGGGCGGTGGCGCTGGTCGCGATGATGTTGGGGTACATGGCCGCGATGGCGAAATGGGCGGGCGGGACCGGACCGTAAGTTCTCCAGCCGCGCCAGAAAAGCTACGATGTTGTGACACAAGGTGTTTTCTATAATGGCGTTACGATATTTTGCGCCGCGCGAACAACTGGCGCATTGTGGCGCGTTTTGGCGCAGATGGGTGGCCGGTCGTCTGCGGGGCGGGCGCGCGTCTGATACCCTTCCGCCATGGCCGGCATCAACTACGACACGTTCGAGCGGTACCGCACCAAGGGCCTCGACGCCCGCCGGACCGGGCAGTGGGAGTCGGCCCGCATCTACCTGCTCGAGGCGGCCCGAGCCATGCTCGAACTGAGCAAGTCGGCCCAGGGCGAGGAACTTCAGCAGGCACGGCGCGACATGTCGGCCAAGCTGCTCGACCTGGCCAAGGACTGCGCCACCGCCCAGGCCGAGCGTCGCCAGGCCGGCGCGGCCAAACAGCGGACCGGCGGGGGCGGCGGTCGACCCACGTCCAGCGAGGCCGAGGGGGACGGCAAGGACGGCCACCAGTGGATGGTGCGCGAGAAGCCCTCCGTCCGCTTCGCCGACGTCGCCGGGCTCGAGGACGTGAAGGAGGACATCCGCCTGAAGATGATCTACCCCTTCCAGCACGTCGAGCTGGCCCAGCGGTTCGGCGTCCGCCCCGGCGGGGGCGTCCTGCTGTACGGCCCGCCCGGCACCGGCAAGACGCTGCTCGCCAAGGCGACCGCCGGCGAGCTGGACGCGGCGTTCTTCACGATCAGCCCCGCCGACATCCTGAGCAAGTGGGTGGGCGAGGCCGAGCAGAACGTGAAGAAGCTGTTCGATGCCGCCGGCGCCGAGCCGCGCAGCGTGATCTTCATCGACGAGATCGAGGCGCTGATCCCCGCCCGCAGTGACGAGGGCTCCAGCGTCATGCAGCGGCTCGTCCCGCAGTTCCTGCAGGCGATGGAGGGGTTCGACAAGAAGAAGGTCAGCCCGATCCTGTTCATGGGCGCGACCAACGTCCCCTGGCAACTCGACCCGGCCGTCCTGCGCCCCGGCCGGTTCGACGAGAAGGTCTACATCCCGCTGCCCGACCTGGCCGGCCGGCGGAAGCTGCTCTACCTGTACCTCGCCCACCGCCCGGTCGCGGCGGATGTGGACCTCGACGCCGTCGCCGCCCGGCTGGACGGCTACAGCGGCGCCGACATCAAGTACATCTGCGACCAGTCGGCCGTGGTGCCGTTCAAGCAGTCGATCGCCTCGGGCACCGAGGGCGAGATCACCGCGCAGGTGATCGCCGACACGATCAACGACGCGCCCAAGACGGTGAACCCGGCGATGCTGGAGCGGTTCGTCGAGTGGGCCCGCCGCGGGTAGCGCCAGGGTTGCTTCAGCAACCCTGTTCCCGACGCACGAGCACCCATACAGTCCCCGCATGTCTGACCCCGACCTGACCGAACGGCTGGCCGCGATCGAGCGGCGGCTCGACCGGATGGAGGCGTCGCTCGGGGGCACCCGACCACAGACCCCAGCGGCTCCGCCGCGGGTGCTTCCGCCTACCCCGCCGGTCGCGTTCACGCGCCTCGCACATCCCGCGGCGGAGCCGCTGGGCTCCGTGGCGCGGCCGTCGATCGAGCAGGCCATCGGGCTCCGCTGGGCCGGGTGGGTCGGGGCGATCGTCCTCGTCATCGGTGCCGGCCTGGGCATCGACTTCGCCTACCGGCAGGGCTGGTTCGCGATCGTGTCGCCGCTCGTCCGCGTGATCGGGCTGGTGGCGATCGGCGGCGCGCTGATCGGGGCCGGCGAGGTCGTGTACCGCCGGGTCAACGTCCGCTCGGCCGTCGGCCTGTTCGCCGCCGGCGTGGCGGTGCTGTTCTTGGCCGCGTATGCCGGGTTCGCGTTCTACGGCCTGTATGGGCGGGGCGTCGCGTTCGTGTTGATGGCCGGCGCGACGATCGTCGGCGCCGCCGTCGCTCGACGCGGGGACCTCGTCTCCATCGCGGCTCTGTCCATCGTCGGCGGCAACCTCGCCCCGGCCCTGCTGCGCACCGGTGACCCCGCCCCGTTCGGGTTCCTCACCTACCTGTTGACGCTGCAACTCGTGGCTGTCGCCCTCGCCTTCCGCGGCGGGCCGAAATGGTGGACCCTGCGCGGCCTGTCGCTGGCCACCACGACACTGTGGGTCGCCGCCGTCCTGCCGCTGCCGGCGTTCGCCGGGCACCTCGCGGTCGTGTTCCTGATCGTGTACGCCGCCGTGTTCCACGCCGGGCGGATCGCCTCGGCCGCGGCGGCCGACGACGACGCCGGTTCGATCCCGTTTGGCATCGGCGTGACGGCGGCGCTGGCGGCGGGGCTGCTGTACCTGAGCCGGAACGACTCGGCCGCTGTCCGGACCACCGAAGTGCTAGCGATGGCCGCCGTCGCCGCCGGTGCCGCCGCCGCCTGTTCGCGCGGGCGGATGCGGGCCGTTGGCGTCGGGTTCCTGATCCAGAGCGTCGGCCTGATCGTGCTGGCCGTGCCCGTCGCGTCGTCAGGCCCGTGGGTCGTGGCCGGGTGGGGACTGATCGCAATCGCGCTGGCCTTCGCCGGCCGGTGGTCGATGCCCGCCGCCTACTTCGCCCCGCTGGTCTGGACGCTGGCCGCGTTCGAGCTGGTGATGTGGGCCGACGGGCTGACGTTGGACCGGCACGCCGGCGAACCGTGGTTCACCGTGGCCGACCGGGCCGTCCCCGCCTACGCCGGCATGGCGTGGCTGCTGGCGATCGGCGGGCACGCGATCGGGGCCGTCACCCGCCGCAACCCGCGGGTGGAGGAGCGGGCGGCGCTGGCCGGCGTCGTGGATGGCGTGTCGGCCGTGGCGTGGGTCGGCGCGTCGGCCGTCGCGCTGCCGCCGCTGGGGGCGACGACCGCCGTTTTGGTCTACGCCGCCGCGGCGCTGGGGGTCGTGCCGGCGGCCGTGGGGACGGCAGTCGCCGTGCTCGTCGCCGTCAAGTGGATGGCGTGGGACACGGTGCTGGGTCGCCCCGACACCGGCTCGACGTGGGCCGCCGCCGCGGTGGGGCTGGGTGTGGTGGCGGTGCTGGCTGGCGTGGGGTGGGTCAATCGAAAACAGACGCGCGTCGGTCGACAGGTGCTGCGGGGCTTCACCGTGATCGTCGGCGTGTGGGCGGGGTCGGTCCTGTTGGACGCGGCGTTCGCCGCGTCGCGCGGCCGGGCGTGGACCGAGCCGGGGTTGGCCGAGCAGGTGGCCCTGTCCGTCTGGTGGGCCGCCGCCGCCGTCGCCGCCGTGGCGGCGGGGTTCGCCCGCCGGTTGCCTGACCTCCGGTACGTCGGGCTTGGGCTGCTGGCCGTCACGCTGCTTAAGGTGGTCCTCGTCGATCTGTCCGGCGTGGCTGCGGGCTGGCGCGTGCTGTCGTTCCTGGGCCTGGGCGGGCTGCTACTGGTGACGAGCGTCCTGTACGGGCGGCTCGGCGCGACGACGCCCGGCGCGCCGGTGGGCGAACAATTGCGTCCCGCCTGAACCCGTCCCTTGCCCAATGGCCGTGCGGCGCAGATAACACCGGCCACGTTGACCGACACGTCGTCCGAACAAGATCGACCCCGCCGGCGGCGATGGGTGTGGGGGGCGCTGATCGCCGCGGCCGTCGCCGTGCTGGCCGGCGGTGGGGTGGCCATCTACTACCTCGCCGACCCGGCCGACCGGCAACTCATCGTGAGCTCGGGGCCGGTCTACCCCTACAGCAAGACCGAGGACCGCACGCCCGACAAGCTGCGGGTGCTGTTCCTGGGCAACAGCTTCACGCAGTTCAACGGCGGGACCGCCCTGGCCCTGCGGAACCTGGCCGAATCGGGCGGCAAGCGGCCACTGCCGGTGTTCGATCAGTTCACCAAGTTCGGCGCCACCTGGGCCGAGCTGTGGAGCTACCCGGGCGTGCTGGAGAAGGTGCAGGAGGGGCACTGGGACTACGTGGTCCTGCAGGACTACAGCCGGGCGGCGATGATCTACCGCTCGGAGATGGACCAGTACGGCCGGATGTTCGCCAAGGCCATCCGCGACGTCGGCGCCAAGCCGCTGTTCTTCACGACCTGGGCCCGCGTTGACGAGCCCAACACGCAGCGGTTGATCACCGGGGCCTACAGCAGCGTGGCGGCCGCGAACCGCGCGACGGTCGCGCCGGTGGGCGTGGCGTGGACGGCGTCGCTGCACGGCCGGCCCCGGCTGACGCTGCACATGGCCGACAAGAAGCACCCGACGCCGGCCGGCACGTACCTGACGGCCTGCGTGTTCTACGGCGTGCTCTACCACCAGTCGCCGCACGGGTTGACGCCGGTCGTCCGCGACGGGACAACCGTGTACATCGCCCTGTCCCAGCCCGACGCCACCTACCTGCAGGACGTCGCCTGGCAGACCGTGCAACAGGCCGGGCGGACGGCCGCCACGCGGCCCGCGACGCGCCCGGCGTCGACCCCCGCGACCCGGCCGGTCACCCGCCCGATAACGACGCAGCAGTGAGGTTCTCCCCCATGCGACACCCCCGTTTAGCGACGGCCCGGAGGGCCGGGTTCTCGATGGTCGAAGCGCGACGGAGCCCGGCCCTCCGGGCCATCGCCAAAAGGGGGATCTGTGCGATGTCGTTATTGTTGATCGGCGCGGCCCCGACGACCGCGCCGTCCACGTCCCCGGCCACGCTGTCGCTGGACCTGGGCAAGGGGCTGAAGATCGAACTGGTACGCGTGCCGGCCGGGAAGTTCGTGATGGGCTCGCCCGCCGGTGAGGCCGAGCGGGACGAGAGCGAGGGGCCGCAGCACACGGTGACGATCGGCAAGCCGTTCTGGATCGGCAAATTTGAGGTGACGCAGGGCCAGTGGGTCGGGGCGGGATTCGCCAATCAGTCGCAGTTCAAGGACGCGCCTGACCACGACAGGCTGCCCTGCGAGTGCGTGAGCTGGACCGACTGCCAGAAGTTCTGCGAAGCCGCCACGAAAGCCACCGGCCACCACTTCCGCCTGCCCAGCGAGGCCGAGTGGGAGTACGCCGCCCGTGGTGGGGGGGCCGGCACGTTCGGCTCCTTCGGCGACAAGCTGGCGTCGAGCCAAGCCAACTTCAACGGGGCCAGCCCGTTCGGGGGCGCGCCGGTCGGCCCCGAGCGGCAGCGCACGACGCCGGTCGGGTCGTTCGTCCCCAACGGGTTCGGCCTGTGCGACGTCGCCGGCAACGTCTCCGAGTGGTGCCAGGACGCCTACAACGAAAGCTACGCCGGCGCGCCATCCGACGGGTCGGCCTGGGAGATCGGCGACAAGCCAAACCTGCGCGTCTACCGCGGCGGGGCGTACAACAACGACGGCAGCAGCTGCCGGGCCGCCGTGCGCTACGCCGCCGAGAAGGGCGAGGTCCGCAACTCGACGCTGGGGTTCCGGGTGGTCGTCGACGACAAGTGAGCGGCCGTCACGCAGTCACGTGACCCGCTGGTCCCGGTCGGGTACAGCAAGACCATGGATCCACTGACCCTCGCCGCGTTTCAGCGGCACGTCGCCAACAAGTACGAGGCGGCCGACCGCGCCCGCGGTTGGCCGAGGACGTTCGCCTACTTCATCGAGGAGGTCGGGGAGCTGGCCACGGCGCTCAGCGGCAACCCCGACGACCCCGCCGTGCGCGCCAACCTGGAGGAGGAGTTCGCCGACGTGCTGGCGTGGCTCTGCACGCTGGCGAACATCACCGACGTCGACCTGACGGCGGCGGTGACGGGAAAATACTTGGGGCACCGACCACCTGAGGGCACAAAGTAGTCGCGGCAACAGAGCCCGGCGGCTCCGCCGCGGGTCTTCCGTTCGGCGAAGAACCCGCGGCGGAGCCGCCGAGCTCTGTGTCGGCAGGTTCAATCGCTCGCCGGGATGGCCGCTGACAGTTCCGCCTCCTCGGTCGTTTCCATCCGCCGCCCGATCGCCCCGTTCACATCAGCCGCGTGGGCCAGGGCGGTCAGGATCACCTCGCCGGCGATCGTCCACAGGCGCAGGATGATGCTGAGGAACGTCAGCAGGCCGACCAGCGAGGCGCGGGTGTTGAACGCGTGCTGAACGGAGTCGGGCATGGCGTGCGGCAGGACGGCGACGAACACCGCCTCGCGGACGCCGAGGCCGCCGGGGTTGAGGACCGCCAGGAAGCCGGCGCACCAGGCGAGGCAGTAGGTGCCGGCGACGACGTAGAGCTTGTCCCACGACAGGCCGAGCGGACCTGAGACGATGAGGAATGCGGCGACGGACTGCCAGGCGAGGCCGAGCACGTTCCAGGCGAGCAGGCGCGCGAGCTCGCCGCCGCCGAGGCGCTGCGTCGGCTCGGGCTTGCTCAGGCGTCGCATGACCCGGCCGAGCAGGCCGTAGAAGACGCGGGGGTGCAGCAGCAGCGCCAGCAGCGGGACCATGACGGCGGCGACCACCAGCCACACGCGGGCCCGGCCGTGGACGTGCCGCAGGCCGAACGCCACGAGGCACCCGACGGCCACGAGCATGTTGGCCAGCAGGAAGACGATCAGCTCCAGCACCTGGCTGGCGGCGCAGGTCGAGCCGGGCACGCCGTAGGGCTTCACGAGGTAGACCCGACCCGCGACCTGCCAGATGACGCCGGGAACGTACCGGGCGAGCTCGGACACCGACCAGACGCGGACGGCCGGGGCCCACGGCAGCGGGTAGCCGAACCCGGCCACGATCCGCCGCCACGACAGGGCGCGGAAGACGAACAGGAACGCCGCGAACATCGTTGAGGCGACGAGGAACGTGCTGAGGTGGATCGACCCGGCCCGGTCGCGCACCTCGGCCCAGTGCAGGGCGACCTTGTGTCCCATCCAGCCGAAGATCGCGGCCATCAGCGCGGCGCTGGCGAGGCGGCGAGGCCAGGGGTTGCGGCGGGTTGTGTCGGGGGTCGGATCCATGGATGGGACGGTCACGCTAGCCGGTCGGGTTGCCGTCGGTGCTGAACGGTGAGCCGGAACTCGTCTGCACGATCGCGCCTGCGATCGACGCCGTCGCTGGTAACGCCGCCGCGGCGAAGTGGCTGGCGGCATCGACCGTGCCCTTCACGACGGTCGGACCGATGGCACCGCCGACGAGCAGCGTGCCGCCGGCCGGGGTGAACGGGGCATCCGACGCCGGTTTCAGTCCGGCGGCCACGAGAGAGCCCGTCACGTTCCCCCCGACCTGTACCGACGCGATCTGACCGACGTTGAACGTGTCGTCGCCGCCGCCCAGTTGTGCGGCCGGGCCGAGCGCGGTCCCCGCCAGGATGTCGCCGTCGGTCAGGTTCCCGGCGATGACGACGTCGCCGAACGACTTGGCCGCCAGCACGCCGGCGAAGTCGCCGTTGACGGTCAGGCTGGCCACGGAGCGGGCGATGCTGCCGCTGAAGCCGGCCGCCACCGATCCGGCGGTGATCGCGCCGACGTTCGTGCCGATCAGCCACGTGGGCGAATTGAGCGTCCCGCCGATCGACGCCGACCCGAGCGCGACCGGGGCCCGCACGCCGCTGAGGGACAAGCGCGGTCCGAAGTCGCCGGCGCTGGTCAGCGCACCGCGGATGCCCGGGGCCACGATCGCGTCGCCCGCCGTCTGCGACCAACTGTTGACGGTCAGCGACTGAAACACGGAGACGGCCGACAACGCCGTACTCGTGACGGTCCCAAGCGACAGGGCGGCGTGGCCGAGCGGCCCGATGTTGATATTGCTGTCGTTCACCCCGGCCAGCGTGAGCTGGGTGATGCCCGTGGCCAGGGCGATCGAGCCGGTCAGGTCGATCGCGGACAGTCCGGTCAACGTCACGTCGGGCGCGAGCAGGGCGCCGAGCCGGTAGTTGTCGCTGAAGGTGTTGATCGCGACCGGGACGCCACCTGAGCTGATGGACAGGGTGGTGGCGGCCGACGTGTGCGCCAGCGTCAGGTCGGTTCGGTAGGTCACGACCCCGTCGGTCGTGACGGGCGTCTCGGTCAGCGTGCAGACGCCGGGGCCGGTCAGGGTGAAGGTGACGACGGAGCCGCTGGGCAGGGCGGTGGTGAGCGTCGGCTGCCGCCGGCCGCTGGGCACCTGACCGAAGGCGGTCACGACGGTCGTCGGGCTTGCCGTGGCGACGGCGGCGGGGCTGACGTCGGCGGCGGCGAGCCCGGTCGACGCCGCCAGCGCGGCCGAGATCGTGTACTCGCCGGCGGCCAGCGATGCGGGCACGGTGAACGGAACCGTCACGACGCGGCTGGTGCCGCCGAGCAGGTTGACGGCGAACGTGTCGCTGCCGACGACCGCCACGGGTACGGCGGCCGTCGGGTCGTCCGAGGGGGCGACCGACAGCGACACGGCCACCGCACCGGTGGCGCGGCCCGCGCCCTGGTTGGCGATGGTGACCGCAACCGATCCCGAGTCACCAGGCACGAACGGGACCAGTACAGACACCACCGAGACCGGCGCAGCCGTGGTCGTTGCAACGCCGCTGACCTGCTCGGTCGTGAACGTGGCGCGGGCGCGCGACAGGACGGCGGCAACGGTGTAGCCGCCGGCCGCGAGGGTGGTCGGCAACTGGAACCGGACGGGCACGACGAAGCCGTGGCCGGACCGCACGTCGATGCCGAACGTCGCGCTGCCGATCGCCGTGAGCGGGATGGCGGGCGAGACGCCGTCGGTCGGGACGAGCGACAGGGCGACGGCGACGTAGCCGGTCGCGCGGGCCATGCCGTAGTTGGTGATGGTGACGGCGACGGCACCGGCGTCGCCGGGGACGAACGGCGTCGTCGATTGGGCGATCAGCACGACGGCCGACGGGACGACGAGCGGGCCGGTCGTCGTGGGCGCGACCAGCGTCGTCGGATCGGCGGGGAGCGTGAGCGTGGGCAGCACCGTGGTGCCGGCGCCGACGCGGCCGGCCCGGCTGGTCACGGCGACGGCGGTGGCGGCGACGAGCGGCGAGGCGTCGGCGGCCGACTGCACGACCTCGTCGATCGTCGCGACGCTGCCGGCGTAGTGGGCGTTGCCGCCGTAGCGGGCGACGATGGAAGCGGTGCCGGCGACCAGCTTCGTGGTGGTGACCGTCGCGGTGCCGGCGGCCGTCAGCTTCGCGACGCCCAACACTTCCGTGCCGTCCAGGAACTGGACGACGCGGCCGGCGGGGAAGGCCGTGGTGGGCGCGGGCGAGACGGTGGCCGTGAGCGTGAGCGGGCTCTTCTCGGCGATGGGGTTCTGGCTGGCGGCCAGGGTGAGCGCGGTGACGGTCAGCGGCTGGAAGACGGTCTGGTTCAGCAGGACGCCGATCTGGCTGTCGTTGAAGTCGGCGGTGATCAGGTCGGGCTTGCCGTCGCCGTTGACGTCGGCGACGGCGACGCCCTCGGGCGACTCGCCGGTGGGGAACTGCCTCGGGCGGTCGGTGTGGTCGTTGGTGGCCCCGGTGCCGCCGCCGACGTTGAACGCGCCCTCGCCGTTGTGGACGAGGACGCCGACGGCGTCGTCGCGGCTGTCGGCGGTGATCAGCTCGGCGCGGTTGTCGCCGTTGAGGTCGGCCGAGAGGATCGAGAACGGGAACCCGCCGACGCGGTAGGTGTTCTGGTTGCTGAACGTGTCGTCGCCGCTCGTGTCGTCGCCGTTGTTGAGGAGGACGCCGACGCTGGCGGCCCGCAGGTTGGCGACGACCAGGTCGGGGCGGGCGTCGTTGTTCACATCGACGATGGCGACGGCGCGCCCGGTGAGGTCGGTGGAGTAGTCGGTCGTGGTGGCCGGGAAGGTGCCATCGCCCTTGTTGAACAGGACGTGCAGCTCGTCGTTCTCGGGGTCGACGGTGACGACGTCGGGGAAGCCGTCCTCGTTCAGGTCGCCGACGGCCAGGGCGTCGGGGTCGGGGCCGCCGTCGTAGGGCAGGACGGGCTGGAACGTGCCGTCGCCGTTGCCCAGCAGGACGCCAATGCTGCCCTTGCCGACCACGCCCTGGTTGGCGGTGACGATGTCGGGAAAGCCGTCCCGGTTCACGTCGGCCACGGCGACCCCCTCGGGCCGGAGGGAGGGCTTGGCGGCGCTGGCGGTGAGGCCGACGGCGTACGACCGGGCGGGGGCCAGCGTGCCGTCGCCGTTGTTCATCAGCACGAAGACGTAGTCGGACCCGTTGCCGACGACCACCACGTCGGGGTGGCCGTCGTGATTCAGGTCGGTCACGACCAACGACTGCGGCGACGCGCCGACCGGGTAGGGGACCGGCTTGGCGAACGTGCCGTTGCCGACGTCGACGCCGTTGACCACGTTGAACTGGCCCATCAGGACCGAGACGGTGCCGCTGCCGTAGTCGGCCGTGACGATGTCGGCGACGCCGTCGCCGTTCATGTCGACGGCGGCGATGGCGTCGGGGAACGTGCCGGTGGGGAACGTCGCGGCCTTGCCGAACGTTAGCCCAACGGCGAAGTACGCTCGGCCCTCCAACGGCTCGGCGACGGGGCGGATGGCTGTGGGGCGGCGACGGCGGGGACACTTCACGAACGCTCCTGGGTCGGGCGGCGAGGGTAGCGGCCCCGCAGTCGGCGGGCAAAGGCGGATGGACGCGATCAGGCGTGGGGCGACGGCCTACACCGCGGCGGCGGCCGAGGCGGGGGTCGGCAGGTTGGCGGCCCAGATGTAACCACGGCTGACGGAGCGGTCACGGAAGTAGAAATTCTTCCGGCGAACCAGGCCGACGGGACGCTGGATGGACCGACCGTTCAGCAGGACGTCAGCAGCGTCGGCGACCTGGTCTGGCTCGGAGAAGATGAAGACGCCACCGATCTCGCTCATCCCTTCGGGGGCCGCCACCTCGTGCAGGGCGTCGAGAATCAACCGCATGTCGTCAAACAACCGGGACTTGATGAGCCACCGGGCGGCGACGACCAAGTTCCAGCGACCGGAGACCTTCCGCGGTCGCCGGAGCACGGCGAACAACGTCCACTCGCCGTGGCGTCGGCGCAGGGCGTTGAACAAGTGGCGCATGTGCCCCATCATCGGGGGTTGAACAGGTCGGTCAGGATCCGCGTGGCCCGCAGGACCTTCACCGCTCGCCACTTGGTCGTCGAGCCCGGCAGCTCGTATCGCCTCTCGGGGTTCCATGTGTTCACCTCGACCCGGTGTATCTGGCTGAAGGGCCTCGCAGGCCGGGAGGGGAACTCCGTCCACCGCAGGGTTCGGCAGATTCGCCTTCAGCGCCACCTCGACCGCGTATCCGCAAAGGTAGACGGCCGTGTCGTACCGCCCGTCGCGAGTGAGGGTCGAGGCCTCGGCGATCCGGCCCCGCGAGATCCGCCGCATGTCCGCCAGCGTCAGCACGGGTCGCGACTCTACACCAACGGCACCATCACCGGTGCCGTCTGGAAGTGCGTGTCCGTCGCCGGGTCGACCGCGACGCCGCCTAGGATGGCCCGCTTCGGGAAAGACTCGGCGGTGAACGTCACGTTCGCGCCGACGGCGCCCAGCGTGGTGATCGCGCCGATCGACCCCTCGGCCACGCCGACGGTGCCGGTCATCGCGCTCAGGACGCGGTACGACGCCAGGCTGCCGTCGGCGACGGCGAGCGTGCCGGTCATCTGGCCGCGGATCAGGATCGCGCCGACGTTCCCGGTGGCGGTGAGGGCGGCCGTGGCGTCGCCGGCGACGGTCAACGATTGCAGCGTCACGCCGCGCGGGGCGGCCGTGCCGGCGAGCGTGGTGGTGGCGCTGAAGGCGGCGGCCGACTTCAGCGTGCCGATCCACGCGGCCGACAGCGACCCGGCCGTCCAGTTGGCGACCGTCAGCGACTTGATGCCCCCGCCGGCCGTCAACGTCGCGGCCGACAGGTCGCCGAACGTCAGCGACGTGGCCGAGCTGCGCAGGTCGATCGTGTCGGCCACGGTGGCGGACGGCGCCTTGATCGTGCCGATGGCGGCCTCGGCCGACAGGGTGTGCAGTTGGAACGTCGCGCTGGCCGAAGCGGTGATCGTGACGGCCGTCGCCGCAGACGTGCCGGCCAGCGTCAGGTCGACGCCGTCGTCGCCCACGTCCAGCGTGCCGGTGCCGGGGCCGCTCAGCTTGAACGTCCCGACGGTGCCGGCCGGGTCGGCCAGTTGCAGCGACACGCCCTTCTTCCCCCCGACCGTGCCGAACTGGTCGGCCACGGCGTAGGCGGTGGGGGAGGCGGCCACGTTGTTGGCCGTGCTCGACTCGGACACGCCGCCGTTCGTGTTCGCGTCGACCAGCAGGACGTAGTCGCCCAGCGGCGTGGCGGCGGGGATGGCGAACGTGCCCGCCAGCGTGACCGACTTCCCGACCGCCAGCTTCAGGTTCGTCTTGGCCAGCGACCCCTTGACCGTCACGGGCGTGTCGGCGTCGTCCAGCATGCTGTCGAGCGACAGGAACAAGCCGTTGGTGATCGAGCCGGTCGCCGTCGAGTTGCCCGAGTTCGTGATCTTCACCTTCACCGACCCCGCCTCGCCGGGGACGACCGTGGCCGGCAGGGTGATCGGCAGGAACGTCGCCACCAGGTCGGGCCCGCTCGTGGCGGTCGCGGTGATCACCTCGGTCGCCGCGGTCGACGCGCTGGCGGCGTAGGCGGTGTCGGCGGCGTACCTGGCCGTCAGCTTGTGCGTGCCGACGGTCAGCGTCGTCAGCGCCACGGTGGCCGTGCCGGTGCCGGCGACGCTCCCCTTCACCAGCGCGGCGGTGCCGACCAGCGTGGTGCCGTCGTAGAAGTTGACCGACCCGCTGGGGAACGACTCGCCGGTCAGCGTGCTGACCGATGCCGGCTTCACCGTGGCCGTCAGCGTGACCGGCGACCCGGCCGGGGCCGTCGCGGCGTCCACCGCCAGCGTCGTGCTGGTCGCGATGGTCGTCACCGTCGTCGTGTTCAGCAGGATGCTGACCGTGCCCGCGCCCTGGTTGGCGGTGGCGACGTCGGGCTTGCCGTCGCCGTTGAAGTCGGCGATGGCCACGCCCTCGGGCAGGGACCCGACGGTGAACTGGCCGGCCGTGCCCAGCGTGCCGAGCCCGGCGCCGGGCAGCACGGTGACGGCGTCGGCGCCGCTGCTCAGCGCCGTCCCGCCGTCGGCCGTCACCACGTCGCCGTGGCCGTCCAGGTTCAGGTCGGCGATCGCGATGCCGGTCGACGCGGCCGCCACGGTGGGACCGGCGCTGGCGACGAACGTGCCGGTGCCCTGGTTCACCAGCAGGGTGACGGTCCCGTCGGCATTGCCCACCGCCAGGTCGATCGCCTTTCCGTCGCCGGTCAGGTCCCCGATGGCCAGCTCGGTCGACCCCGATGCGGTCAGCGTGGTGACGGTCGGCGACCCGAACTGGCCGTTCCCCTCGCCGGGCACCAGGGTGACGGCGTCGGTCGACGTGCCGGTTGAGGTGTCGGTGACCGTGGTGGTGACGGCGAAGTCGGCCTTGCCGTCGCCGGTCAGGTCGCCGGCGACGATGGCGGTCGGATCGCTGCCGACGTCGGTGACGACCACCGGCGTCCCGAACGTGCCCGAGCCGGTGCCCAGCAGCACGGTGACGGCCCCGTCGGTGGGGTCGGTGGCGGCGAGGTCGAGGTGGCCGTCGGCGTTGAAGTCGGCGGTAGCGAGCGCGATCGCCTCCGACGTGCCGACGCCGGTCTCCACGGTCGTCGCCTGCCCCAGCCCGAACGCCCCGGTGGCCGAGCCCAGGAAGACGGTGACGGTCGTGCCCGAATTGGCCGACCCGGGCGCGCCGCCCACGGCGATGTCGGGGAACCCGTCGCCGTTGAAGTCGCCGGTGACAATCGACGTCGGCGGCGCCGACAGCGACAGGACCGGCCCCGCGGTGAACGTCCCGGTGCCGGTGCCGAAGAAGACGTCGACCTTCTCGCTCGTGGCGTCGGCGACGGCGAGGTCGGCGTTGCCGTCACCGTTGAAGTCGGCCGTCGCCAGCGCGACCGGGGCGGTGCCGGCGGTGAAGCTGGTGACCGCCCCGAACGCCACCGTCGCCGACAGCAGGGCCCGCCCCTCCAACGGCTCGGCAACGGCGCGGCGAAGGAGGCGGGCGGCGGGGCGGCGGCGACGGGTCAAGGCGGGACCTCCGGCGGTCGTTGGCTCAGGCAACCGTCCGCACGGCCACCCGTCCCACAGAAGACGGCGGCTGACAGACGCCGTTACAGATTACGGACGGGGCCCCAACATTGAAGGGGCGCTCCACCACGAGGGCGATTACCCAACCCGTGCGCACCCCATGGAGCCCAACGCATGTTACACAATGTGACGAAATGTTACACAGTTGCAACTGGAACTACCGATATCGCAAGTCGATATTTTATAAATGTTTATGGCGATATCGGAAACTCTTCCGGCCGCGCCATCTGTCACAGCGGCGCAGGCCTCGACGTGCAAGTATAAGCAATTTCGATTGTCGCCCGAGGGCGGACGCGAAGGCGTGTTACGCGGGTCGCTTTCCGTAACTCGATGGAGATCCCATGGACAGCACTACCCTCGGCGGTCCGCAGGCCTTGGCACTTGCCCGCCTCACCGGCTCCACGTTCGCAGACGTCTGCCTCGCAAACGTCCATTTCGACGACGTGAACCTCAGCGGGGCGTCGTTCCACGACGTCAACCTGGCCGGCGCGACGTTCGACGATGTGAACCTGACCGGCGTGGCGATCACCAACGCCAACCTGACCGGCATGACGATCAACGGCATCCCCGTCACCGCCCTGCTCGCGGCATACGGCAAGGCCGAATAAGCCGTATGGTATCAGCAGTCGCTTGCGCCATCGCGACCGACAATGCCCTCACGCATACTCGGCCGCGCAATCGTCGGCGAACGTTTGGACGACGTCCGCCGCCCCGTACGCCCGAGGCGTATGGACCAACCCCGCCGCCGTCAGCAGGCCCGACAACTCGCGGCACAGGTCGGCGTGGGCCGGCGTGGCGGCGTGGATCGCCACCGCCGCCTCCAGCGCCTCCAACTCCCGCTTGCTGATCAGCACGCAGACGTCGTCCCGGTCGGCCCGGGTGATCTCCACCCGCTGCCCCCGGCCGCACACCTGCTCGTGCAACTGGCGGATCCGCTCGGCGGCCGACGTCAGGTCGACCGACGGATGGCTCCGCTCGGCCTTGCCCAGACCCAACCGAATGACGCTACCCTGCTCTGATGTGATGCTCATGACCCGGTCTCCGGCCGTCGTCGGGCCCAGTGCGGGGCGTCGCGAACGGGGCGGCCGATGGTCATATGCCAACCGCCACCCGAAGGTTCGCTTGCCCAACTTATGGGGTCACGTCGAATGGTGGGATGGGACCGCGCAACCAGATTGATCGTAGGTCGTTGCGGCGAACGGAAAGCCCTCAGCTCCATCCCCTTGCGATGGAACGGTTGGGTCGATCAGTTGCTATGGAATCAGTGATGCTCGCGGAACTGCACGGCCATCTCGTGGCGGCCGTTGCTCAGCGGGCGGCTGCGGACCACCTCGCAGAACCGGGTCACGCTGTGCGTGCCGGGGCCGAAGATCTGCACCTTGCAGTTCATGCCCACGGCGATCGGCTCCTTCAGCAGGAACGCCACGCCACTGATGGACGAGTCGCGGGTGGTGATCTCGTGGACGGTGCCGCTCAGCGGACCGTCGAGCACGAAGAGCTTGGCCTGGGACTGGACGGGCCTGCGATTGTCGCGGCGGCGGTCCATCGTGGGGGCGGTGACCGGCAACACCGCCGGGGGGCGGACCATGTTCACGTTACGCATAGGGGTTGGGTCTCAACCTGAGATAGGGGGGATAGAAGGGGAAGGCTTGTCAAGGACGAACCAGCGTTAGCGGACGATAGCAGACGGCGTACCAGCCGGGGCGGCCACTCGGGGCGGGACGGCTCAAGCGGGTTTCGGGGTCGTGCCCGCGGCGAACGTCGGCCGATCAGGGGGGTGAGCGGCCGGTGCCCGTGTGACGGACGGCAGAGCAATTCTCGATGTTTCAAAGGGTCAATCGAATCGGGCGCTTCAAACTCAAACCTCACACCCACCACGCGCCGGCCCCGCCCGGGTTCAACACCTGCACGCGACGCGAACCAAACACCGCAACGGCCAAGGGGGGCCGTTCCACATCACTTGTGCGATGGTAGGCGACCGCTTTGCCAAACCTCGCCAGCGGGAGATAATCTTTAACCGGCCCGGCAAAGTTTGGCGGGACGTGCCACCCACCCTATCGGCTTCTATCTTTCGCTAACTACAGCTTACCCTACAACCCATCCGTAGCAAGTACAACCAACCCGTCGGAACAGCCGTCGCCATCCGGAAGGGGCCGCGCACGCAGGGTGCTCCCTCAGTAAGCGGATTTGCGTCTTGGCGAACCCGCTTACTGCGGGGGTACCCTCAGTGCGCGGCTCTTGTCCTGACGATTTTAGCGACGCTGTTTCCCGCCGCCGCCGGGGCTCAGGTGGACGAGGCGGCGTTCACCGCCGACGTCGCCGCCCTCACCGCCCAGCCGACCCGCGCCCCCGGCACCCAGGGGTACTACAACGCGGCCACCTATCTGCAGGGGCAGATCGATCACCTGCCCAACGTGCAGGTCCGCCGGCAAGAGTTCACGATGATGGTGCCGATCACCGACTCGGCCGCCGTGACAATCATCGGCAGGCCGCCCACGCCGGTTTACCCGCTCTGGCCGGCCGGCATCCGCCTGAACGCCACGCCCGCCGAGGGCATCACCGGCCGTCTGGTCTACTGCGGGGCCGGCGACTTGAAGGACATCATCCCCGCCAGGCTGGACGGCCAGATCGCCGTGCTCGACACGGCCGCCGGCGACCGGTGGACGACCGCCATCAACCTCGGTGCCCGCGCCGTCCTGCTGCTCGGCTCGCCCGACACCGACAACGTCCAGCTCCGCCCCCACGCCGTCCCGGTGCCGGTCAACTTCCCCCGCTTCTACCTCCCGCCCGGACCGTTGGCCGACGACCTGCGGCACGGCCGGGTCACGACCGTCGCCACGCTCAGGGCCAGCATCACTTGGCGGCGGTCGGTCGCCTTCAACTACTTCGCGCTGGTGAAGCCGCCCGGCCCGCCGGTGTCGGGCCCCGGCGGGATGCCGTCGGCCGCGCTGGCCATCACGGTGCCGTACGACAGCAGCTGCCTCGTGCCCGACCTCGCCCCCGCCGCCAGCCAGGCCGCCCAGGCCGCCAGCGGGCTGGCGCTGCTGCGCGACCTGTCGCGCCGCCCGCTCGCCAAGCCGGTGCTGTTCTGCTTCACCGGTGGCGACTCGGTCGCGTTTCAGGCCAGCCGGCAGATGCTGATGGCGCTGTCCGACCCGCCCGCCACCTGGGCGGCGGAGCGCGACGACCTCACCACGCAGTCGGCCGACCTCCAGGGACAACTGGCGCGCGCCCAGGCGTTGCTCCCCCAGCCCGGCGGAGTCAAGCCGACGCTCGACCGCACGCTGGTCGACCGGCTGACGAAAATCATCGGGCTGCAGGCGCTCGACACGCAGGACCGCCTGTTCGAGGTGCGCGACGCCCGCCCCGACCAGGAGACGGCCGGCCTGCGCGCCGAGCGGCAGCTGCTGGAGGACCGCCGCGCGATGCTCAGCCGGCTGGAGTATGCGTTCCGCCAGCGGCCCGCTGACCTCGCCAGTGCCGAGCTGGCCGCCCCGGCCGCCGACGTCTGCCGCCGCGCCATCGAGGCGCTGTCCGGCACCGTCGATGCCCCCGGTGGCCTGATCGGCGACGACGCCGACCGGCTGTCGCAGATCCAGCAGCGGGTCGACCTGTACCACTGGCTCGCCATCGCCCTGGGTCGCAACGCCGACCCGCAGCTGAGCGACGCGGCCGACAATTACCTCCTGGAGTTGCTGGTCGGCCTGGACCTGACCGACCGCGGGTTCCGCGCCGGGCCGGTCACGTTCGGCCGGTTCGCGCGCAGCTCCACCGTGGCCGACGTGCAGCACTACGCCGAGTGGATGGTCGCCGCCGCCGCCGGCTTCGAGGCGGGCGACCCGGCCTACGGGTGGTTCAAGGACGTTGCCGGCACGGTCGATTTGTCGCCGCTGGGCAACGCGCTGGCGCAGACCAGCTGGATGCCCGGCACCCAGTCGGTCCCCAGCGAGATGGGCCAGGCGTGGGGTGTGCCGTCGCTGTCGTTCCTGACGTTGGACGACCTGCGTCCCTACCGCGACACCCCGGCCGACACGCCGGACAAACTGCGCCTGCGGTCGATCACCGAGCAGCTGTCGGCCGTGCGGGCGCTGCTGTGGCACGCGTGGGACGACCCGCGCTTCGTCGCCGGGGCCGAGCACAAGTCGCACCACATCACCGTCGCCGGGCAGGTGGTCAGCCCCAGCGCCGGCCGGCCCGTGCCCGACCTGCCGCGGGGCGGGTTCCTGGTCACCTACTACAACGTGCTGCGGGATGACCTGCGCATTCCCGCCGTGCGGCACGAGCCGTTCACGATCGGCACCCGGCGGAACGAGGTCCAGCCGTGCGACGCCGACGGCAACTACCGGTTCGAGGCGATGTGGCGGCTGAGCGCCGACCAGCAGGAGATCGCCGTCAACGCCTTTCAGGTGCGCCCCGGCACCGGGGCCGTCACCGCCTGCACCGACCTCGGCACCCAGGCCGGCGACATCCAGATCTACGCCAACTACCACGACCGCGACCCCGACCCGCTGCGGTCGCTGGTGTTCAACTGCGCCGAGTTCAGCCTGGCCGGCCTGTACGACCCGCGCTACCTGCAGGACCTGACGGACGTGCTCCCGCTGGACGCCCGTCGCAACGCCGACCCGCAGCGGTACAACTTCGTGCTGCAGCGGCAGCTGATGGCCGGCTACGTCGAGCCGGGCACGCCGCTCTACCTGCTGCTGCGCTATGGTCGCGTTGGCAATCGGTTGGTGCTGGTGAACATGCCCGAGAGGCCGGAGGCTGACGCGTCGGTCGAGTCGGCCGGGCGGGGGTACACGCCGGAGCAGCTCGACCACCTCGGCCTGATGCCGCTGCTGACCGCGCGCGACTTCTGGCGGATCGACGACCTGCGGCTGGACAAGTACCGCCGGGCCGGCGTGACCAGCGACCTGCTCGACAGCCTCCACGCCCAGGCCGGCAAGCAGATCACCGAGGCCGCCGCGCTGGCCAGGGACGAGAAGTCGGACGCCCGCGCCGTCGTCACCGATGCCAACGGTGCCTGGGCCAACGAGGCCCGCGTCTACGCCGCCGCCCAGGACATGGCCAACGACGTGATCCACGCCGCCATCTTCCTGCTGCTGCTGCTGCTGCCGTTCAGCTTCTGCATGGAACGGCTGATCATCGGCACGCCCAACGTCTACAAGCAGATCGGCGGGGTGTGCGCCATCTTCGCCGTGATGACCGTCGCGCTCTGGAGCTTCCACCCGGCGTTCAAGATCAGCGCCAGCCCGCTCATCATCATCCTGGCGTTCGCGATCATCTTCATGTCGGTCGTCGTGATCGGCGTCGTCTACCAGAAGTTCGACGCGGAGCTGAAGCGCATCCGCTCCGGGCGCGGCACCGTGGAGGGGACCAGCATCGCCCGCGCCAGCGTGCTGATGTCGGCCATCGTGCTGGGCATCGCCAACATGCGCCGGCGGAAGTTCCGCACCGTGCTGACCAGCACCACCGTCGTGCTGGTCACGTTCGCCGTCCTCTGCTTCACCAGCGCCAGCCGGTACCTCGACACGCGCACGCTGCCCACCGGCATCTCGGCCAGGTACGGCGGGCTGCTGGTGCGCCAGCGCGGGTTCCGCCCGATGACCGAGCGGCTGGTGGCGAACCTGACCGCGGCGCTCGACGACCTGTACCGCCGGCAGAACCGGACCGATCGCCCCGTGGTGGCCGAGCGGTGGTGGAACGTGAACCCCGCCGACCCGCAGGACCAGGTCCACGTGCTGCGGAGCAAGACCAGCGTCGTCGCGCTGCCGGCACTGCTCGGCCTGAGCCCCGGCGAGTCGAAGCTGAGCGACGTGGCCGACGTGATCGGCCGGGAGCGGTTCGGTCCAATCGACACCGACCCCGACGCCAAGGTGATCTACCTGAGCACCGTGACGGCGAACACGCTGGGCGTGCGCGAGGGGGACACGGTCGACGTCGGCGGGATCGACCTGCGCGTGGCCGGCACCTACGACGCCGACGCGATGGACCAGCGCGGCACCACGCTCAGCGGCGAGTCGATCGCCCCGCTGAAGTACACCCGCGACGCCCTCGACGCCGGCGGCAAGCGCCTCGGCGACGCCGGGGCCGACGACCTGACGCTGGACGGGGCCGCCGAGTCGGTCGGCACCTACGACCACCTGCCCGCCGCCCAGTTCGCCATCGTCCCCGCCCGCATCAGCCGGCAGTTGCCCAACGCCCATTTGGCAACGGTTGCTGTGAAGCTGGCCGACGACGTCGAGGCCGGCGACCCGCTGGTGAAGCTGGTGTCGGACGACCTGTCGCGCCGGTTCAGCGTCGCCCTGTACGCGGGCTTCAAGGACGGCGTGTCGCTGGTCGTCTCGTCCAACCTCTCCAGCGTGAGCGGGGCGGGCCAGGTGGCGGTGCCGCTGGCGATCGCCGGTCTGATCATCTTCAACACGATGATGGGCTCGATCGCCGAGCGCCGCCGCGAGATCCACGTCTACACGTCGCTCGGCCTCGCCCCCATGCACGTCGGCGCCCTGTTCGTCGCCGAGGCGATGACCTACGGCCTGATCGGCGCGGTGTTCGGCTACGTGATCGGGCAGGGCGTCGGCACGGCGCTGCTGAAGCTGGGCTGGCTGGGCGACGTCACGCTGAACTACTCCGGCACCAGCGCCATGATGACCATGGGGCTGGTGCTGCTGATCGTGTTCCTGAGCGCGCTGGTCCCCGCCCGGCTGGCCAGCAAGATTGCCGCCCCCAGCATCGAGCGGTCGTGGCGGGTCCCGCTGCCGGTGGGCGACCGCATCACGGCCGTGCTGCCGTTCACGATCAACCGCACAGCCGCCGAGGGCGTGCTCGCCTACCTGGCCGACTTCTTCGACGCCCACCGCGAGGGCTCCATCGGCAAGTTCAGCGCCGGCGACGTCGACACGCTCACCGTCCCCGACGCCGGCGGCCGCACCGCCCGCGCCCTGACCGCCACCGTCTGGCTCACCCCCTTCGACCTCGGCGTCCGCCAGCAGCTGGAGCTGCGCGTCCACCCCGGCCCCTTCGCCGACATCTACGAGGTGCTGGTCGTCCTCACCCACCTCAGCGGCGACGACGGCAGCTGGTACCGCATGAACCGCAGCTTCCTCACCGAGCTGCGAAAACAGTTCCTCCAGTGGCGCAGCTTGAGCCCGCAGCGGATGGCGGAGTACATCGAGCAGAGCCGCAGCCTGTTCGACATTGATGTTGCCGCCTCACCCGCCTTGAACCCCACTGCCTCAAAACCTGTATGACCCGGCCCGCCCGCTTCAGCGGGCGGGGACCCGCCGCGTGTCTCCGGCACATCCCTCTGCTAGCGAGGCCGTCGCCCGGATGGTCCACCGGTGGCGGCGGATGAAGTTCCTGACCGAGGCCGACCCGCGCCGGCTGAACTGCGCGCTGCAGAACATGCGGATGAGCTGCAACAGCACCTACCTGCTCGACGCCGAGACCGACTTCGGTACCAAGGCCGACGAGATCATCGAGCGGCTGGACGACGTGCTGGCCACCGAGGGCGAGAAGGTCGTCATCTTCAGCCAGTGGGTGCGGAGCCACGAGCTGCTGATCCGCCGGCTCAACAAGGCCAAGCGGACGTTCGTGTTACTGCACGGCGGCGTCCCGGGGGCCCAGGCGGCAGGCGCTG
The DNA here is from genome assembly GCA_965198865.1 of Tepidisphaeraceae bacterium. Lineage (GTDB taxonomy): Bacteria > Planctomycetota > Phycisphaerae > Tepidisphaerales > Tepidisphaeraceae > CBDAQA01. The sequence goes on from CBDAQA010000002.1 coordinate 399,422, forward strand.
GTCGACCGGTTTCGCGAGGACGACCGCTGCCGCGTGTTCCTCTCCACCGACGCCGGCGGCGTCGGGCTGAACCTGCAGGCGGCGTCGGCCGTGTTGAACATGGACCAGCCCTGGAACCCGGCCGTGCTGGAGCAGCACATCGGCCGGGTCCACCGGCTCGGGCAGACGCGCCCGGTTCAGGTGATGCACTTCGTGGCCCGCGACACGATCGAGCAGGGCATGCTCGACGTGATCAAGTTCAAGCGGTCGCTGTTCGCCGGCATGCTGGACGGCGACCAGGACTCGGTGTTCATGGGCGGCACCCGCCTGAAGAAGTTCATTGACGGCGTCGAGGCCGCCACGTCGGCGATCCCGAACGGCGACGGCGCGCCGCCGGCTGAGTTGCCCACACCCGTGCCCGAGGTCGTCTCCGCTGAGCCGGTGCCCCGCCTGAGCACCCCATCCGCCCCAGTGGTCGAGACGCTGGTCGGCTTAGGCCAAGGGTTCCTCGGATCGCTGTCGACGCCGACCACCAGCCACACGGCCGCCGTAGCGAAGTCGGCATGGGGGGTCGAGACCGACGCCGCGGCCGGCCAGACCTGCCTGAAGCTGCCCGTGCCGTCCGCCGACCTGCTCGCCCAGGCCGGCCAGTTCATCGCCGCCCTGGCGGCTCGGTCGCGGGCAAGGCGCAGTCGCGCCAGCGCGGGGCCGCGTGCGCATCCCTCGCTCAAACGTTTGCGGAGAGGACGATCACCCTCAGCCGGCGCCGGGTGCGGGTTAACTACCGGCCAGCAATTCAGCCCAGGTCCGGGCCGTCAGCAGCCGTCGACCCAGCCTTCGCAACTGGTCGATGTCCGTGACGGCGTTGAGCCGGGCGACCGTGGCCTCGTCTGGCGGACCAAACTTGTCGGCGCCCTGCTCAAGCAACTGTTCGTGGCGGCCTTGGGCTACGCCTTGGGCCACGCCGTCGGCCCACCCCTTCTTGACCGTGTCCTGGTACACCCACGACTCTTCCTCGATCAACCGTTGCAGTGATGGCATCAGTGGCTCCCGTTGGTCTGGATCAAATCGTAGGCCCAGCAGCACGCGGGCGCACTCCAGCATAACCTCCGCGACGGCCCGCGGGGCGTCGGCCGACACGCGCCGGCGGGTCGCCTCGACCACGGCCGGCAGCTCGTCGGGCGTCGCCGTCAGCGGGGCCAGCGGCACCGTCACCAGCGGGCCGGCCAACACGGCCGCCGTCGGCAGCTCCACAGGTTGACCAGCCGGTAGGTGAACAGCAGCCGGCAGTGCGCGTCCGCTTGCTCGTCCACCCGCCCGGTCGGGCCGTTTGCGGCAGTTGGGCGGAACAGGAACGCCGCGCTCCGCACCTGCAGGTCGTCGTGGCGGCCGCGAGCCAGCACGTTGTACTCGAGCATCCGGCGGTCCAACGTCGGCCCGCCGGTGGTCTGGAACTCCACGTGGGCCACGTACGGCACGGCCACGTTGTCGACCCGGACCAGCTTGTCCGCCGCTCGGGTCACGGTCGACAGGTCGCTGTCGACCACCCTCACGCCATCGTCCGTCGGCGGCATCGGCCAGCCCAGCAGGGCCAGCCAGGCGCGCGGGTGGTGGTCGAACAGGTGCTTGCCCGCGGTGTCGAAATCCTTGGCCATCCCGATGGTCCAGCCTACCCGAGCCACCGTGGCCATGCCTCCGACGAGCGGTCCATGGTAGAACTCGGCCCGACCCGATGGCCACGCTCGCCCAACGCTTTCGCCGCCGCCGTTCGGATCCGTCGGAGGACCGCGAGCTCAAGCAGTTCCGCGAGCTGATGACCGCCCCGGACCACTGGGAGGAGGGGTTCGGGCTCAAGGCGATGGTCGGCGGGCTGTTCGTCGGCCTGATCATGACGCCGGCGTCGATGTACATGAACCTCGTCACCGGCGGCGACGTCGGCGGGGCGGCGCAGTGGGTCACGGTCATCCTGTTCATCGAGGTCGCCCGCCGGGCGTTCACCACGCTGCGCCGGCCCGAGATCTACGTGATCTACTACATGGCCGGCGCGGCGCTGGTGTCCGGGTCGGGCGGGCTGCTGTGGAACCAGTTCCTGGTCCAGTCCACCAACATGCGCCAGTTCGGCATCGCCAGCCTGATCCCCAACTGGGTCGCGCCGTCCGATCCGAACCTCCTCGGCGGGCGGTCGTTCTTCCACGCCGCCTGGCTGCCGGCCATCGGGCTGCTGGCGCTGGGGCAGGTGCTGCAGCGGGTCGACCACTTCGGCCTGGGCTACGTCATGTTCCGCCTGACCAGCGACGTGGAGAAGCTCCCCTTCCCCATGGCCCCGGTCGGCGCGATGGGCATCACCGCCCTGGCCGACGCCAGCGGCGGCCGCGAGACCTGGCGGTGGCGCGTGTTCAGCTTCGGCGCCATGCTCGGGCTGGTGTTCGGCGCCGTCTACATGGCCCTGCCGGCCATCACCGGCGCGTTCCTACCAGAAGCCATCAGCATCTTCCCGCTGCCGTTCAAGGACCTGACCGGCAACACCGAGTCGGTCCTGCCGGCCGTGCCGGTCATGCTCACGCTCGATTTGGGGCTGGTCCTCAGCGGCATGGTGCTGCCGTTCTGGGCGATGGTCGGCAGCTTCGCGGGGCTGGTCGTCGTGATGGCGGCCAACCCGGTCCTGTACCACTACGGCGTCCTGCACACCTGGGGCCGGGGGATCGGGGCACTGGCCACGATCAGGGCCAACCTGGTCGACTTCTACCTGAGCTTCAGCCTGGGGCTGACGGCGGCGATCGCCGTGATCGGGTTCTACCAGGTGTTCGCGCACCTGTTCCGCCGCAAGCGCGACGCCGACGCCGCCGGCGGCACCCGCGTCGACTGGCGGCAGCTGTTCAACCCGCCACCGGGCCGGGGCGACGTCAAGCTGTGGGTCGCGATCGGCATCTACGTCCTGTCGACCATCACCACGATCGGCACCGCCATCCTCCTGCTCCGCTCGGCCCACCTGACCAACCCGGCCAACAGCCCGGTCACGGCCCTGCTGGTCTCCGTGCTGGTCTTCTACGGGTTCGTCTACACGCCGATCATCAGCTACGTCTCGGCCCGCATGGAGGGCATCGTCGGCCAGAGCGTCAACGTGCCGTTCGTGCGGGAGGCGACGTTCATCCTCACCGGCTACAAGGGCGCCGCCATCTGGTTCGCGCCGTTCCCGGCCTACAACTACGGGGCCCAGACCAGCTACTTCCGCCAGACCGAGCTCACCGGCACGAAGATCTCCTCCATGGTCAAGGCCGAGGTGTTCGTCCTGCCCGTCGTGATCGTGTCGAGCATCCTGTTCAGCCAGTTCATCTGGCGGATCGCCCCGGTCCCCAGCGCCGCGTTCCCCACCGCCAACCAGTACTGGGAGCAGAACGCCTTCAGCTCGGCCCTGATCTGGAGCAGCACCCTCCCCGGCGGCGAGCACGGCCCGTTCTACGAGGCGTTCCGCTGGCCCTACCTGTTCACCGGCCTCGGCATCGCCCTGGGCCTGTACGCGGTGCTCAGCTTCTTCGGCCTGCCGGTGCTGCTCGTGTACGGCCTGATCCGCGGCCTCGACCAGGGCACGCCGAACGTGATCCTGCCGCAGTTCGTCGGCGCGCTATTCGGCCGGTTCTACTTCGAGCGCCGCTTCGGACGGGCCGACTGGCCGCAGTACCGCATCGTCTTCTTCGCCGGCTACGGCTGCGGCGTCGGCCTGGTCATGATGCTGTCGCTGGGCCTGGTGTTCATGAGCAAGAGCGTGTTCCAGTCGAACTTCTAGCCGCGCGCCCAAGCCGGTTCTGAGGTACGCCGAAGAGCCGGATCCTTTGCCCGCCGGACCCGCCTCTTCAGCGTACCTCCAGAACCGGCTTAGATGGACGAGTCGTGCAACCAAATCGCCCGGCCGGAGTCCAAGACGCTATGTGCCGAACCGCACCCCTCATCGCCCTGCTGTGCCTCGCCGCCGCCCCGATGGGCGACGTGTCGATCACCATCGTCGCCCCCGACGGCCATCCGGCCGCCGGGGCGACTGTCCACGTTTCAGAGGTCGACCAGCACCACTTCCCCGACGATCCCGCCCCCGCCCCGGCCGTCGCCACGGCCGACGGGGCCGGCGTCGCCCATGTCCGGTGGCCGGCGGGCGCGACCCGGCTGCACGTCACCGCCGACGGCGTCGGCTACGGCTGGACCGGCCTGCTCGAGGTCGTCGCTGACGAATCGATCGCGGCGCCGCTGCCGCCCCTCGCCGCCTACGCCACCGTTGCCGGGACGGTGCCGCGGGCCGTGCTCAAGCCGGGCACGACGGTCACGCTCGCGTGGGTGTACGGCGAGTCGCCCGTCGTTGTACCGGTGGATCTCGCCGGCCGGTTTGTCGCCACGGTGCCGGGCGGGCCGTGGTGGGTCAGCGCCTCGGTTGATAAGAAGCGGGTCGCGCAGCTCGACCGCCCTATCCGGGTCGAGTGCGGGCAGCGGCTCACGGGCGTCGCGCTGGCAGCGCTCACGCCGGAGCAACACCGCGAGTGGACCGGCCACCGCTCGATGCGCGAGCGGCCGGCCGAGGCGGTTGTCACCTGGGCCGAGGGAACCGTGCGCGACGCCCAGGGCCGGCCGATCGCCGGGGCGACGGTGTACGCGGCGGCCATCTACCACGGCGGCCTGCGGATGTACGAGCAGGCCGCCGCCGCCACGACCGACGCCACTGGCCACTACGCGATCCGCGGCAAGGGCGGGCTGTCGATGTTCTCGGCCACCCTGGTCGCCGCCGCCCCCGGTCACCCGCCGGCGTTCGACGCCGTCACGCTGCCGTCGCCCGGCTACGCCGAGCTTCCCGAAGGGGCGACCCAGCCCGCGACGCAGTTCCCCACGCCCCCGGCCCCGACGCGCGACTTCGTCCTGGCCGACCACGGCGGCGGGCTGGACGTCGTCGCCGCCGTCGACGGTCGCCCGGCCGCCTTGGCCACCGTCGGCCTGTGGCGCGACGGCGGCAACCTCCGCGACGAGTGGGCCGCCGGCAGTGGCAGTCCGGAGCAGAAGGCAGCCGAGCAACTCGCCTACCCCACCGCCACCGCCGGCCCCGATGGCATCGCGCACTTTGCCGACCTCGTGCCCGGCACGTACCAGATCGTCGCCACCGTGGCCGGCGGGCAGCAGAGGGTCGCCGCGCTGCACCAGAACACGTTCCCGTCGGAGGTGCCCCAACCGTACGCCATCGCCGATGGCGTCGCCGTCCGCACCGGCGAGACGGTCCGGCAGACGGTGACGCTCTTCCCACAACCGAACACGGTCGCCCTGCGCCTGCTGCGGGCCGATGGGTCACCGATGACGGATCGTCCCGCGTTCGACTGGGGCCGGGCGGTGGGCGGCGGCGGGTGGTCGTCCGGCACCGACGTCGGGCCCGACGGCGTGGCGCGCCACACGTTCGAGGCGGTCGGGCTGTGGCGCGTGTCGGCCAAGCATCACCATGGCCCCACGAAGGTGGTCCCGCTGACGCCGCCCTACTTCGCCGCCGACGGCGTGGTGGCCGTCTCGTCGCTGCTGGCCCTGCGCGGGCCGACGACGATCCGGGCCGTGTGGCAGGAGCCGGCGGCGATCGACGTTGACGTGCGGGACGCCGCCGGCCGGCCTGCGGCGGGCACCGTCGCGATCACCACCGGCATGGGCGACCCGTTCCAGATCGCCACGGTCGACCCGGCCGGCCGCGCGCGGTTCCACGGCGTCCGCCGGTGGGACAACGACCGCATCGCCGTCCGACTGAGTGCCGACCCGCTGCCCGACCTCGGGGGCCAGTCGGGCGGCACCGACCCGCTGCCGGCCGACGCCGCCCTGCGCGGGCATGCGTTCATCCCGATGATGCCGATCGACGCTCGCCCGCTGGATCAAATTCACCGGACGTTGGCCGCGGTTCCGGCCGGGTACGTGCGCGGCCGGCTCATCGCGCCGCCGGGGCACTCGGCTGGCGACTACGCGATCTACCTGCGGGAGGCCGACGACCGCGGGGCGGTGGTCGACCTGCGCCGCGACACGGGCGAGTTCGTGGCCGGGCCGTTCCCCGCTGGCCCGTTGACGCTCCGGGTGTTCCGCGCCGCGGGATGGTCGGCCGGGCCGCTGGCGGAACTGCCGGTGGTCGTGCGCGGCGGCGACGTGGTGACGGCGACCGTCTCACCGCCGCCGCCCCCAACCGGGGACGGGCCGGCCGGCGGGGAGGTGTTGATCACCGTCGGCGGGGCGCAACGCTCGCCGGCCGACGTGGCCGACGTGTGGGTGGGGCGGTCGGTCGTGCTGGCCGACGGCGTGACGCCGGCGTACGGGGCGCAGGTCGTGCTGGTCGAGCCCGAGCGCGCCGAGCCGACGGCAGCCGCGGCGGTCGACGTCGCCGGCCGGCTCCACGGCCGCAACGGCTGGCAGTCGGCCATGGCCCAGCCGGCCGACCCGCCCGGCTCGCCGAGCGTGCCGGTGCTGGTCGCCTGGCTGCCGGGCGCGGTGGGTGCAAGTGTGGTGTCTCCATCAGATGCAATCAAAATTGTGCTGCCGCCGGCCGTGTCGGCGCGTGGGATGGTGACCGTAGGCGGGCGGCCTCCGGTCGGGCTGCAGGGGCGGGTGCGGGTGTTCGCTGCGCACCAGGGCCACGGCAAGGTCGACCGCTGGCTGAGCGTGTGGGCCACGCCGCAGGACGACGGCACGTTTGAACTGGCTGGCCTGACCCCGGGGGCGTATCGGGTCCAGGCGGCGGTGGATGGCATCTGGCTGTCAGCAGCGCAGTCGTTGACGGTCGGAAATTCGGTGGGGCCGATCACGCTGAACGTCCCGGCGCTCGGCGGGCCGGTGGCGGTCCATGTGACGGACGCCGCTGGCCGCCCTGCGGTTGACATGGCCGTGACAATCGACCGTCCGACCGGTCCGTTGACGGATGCCTATTGGCCGGCGGAGGGGTTCACGACCGACGGGGCCGGTGTGGCCGTGCTGCCGGCGCTGGAGGCCGGGCGTCACATTGCCCAGGTGGCCGGCCGGTCGGTCGAGGTGATCGCGCCGGCATTGCCGTGCGACAGGCCGACGCGCGTGGACGTGCGGGTGCCGTAGGATGTCGCCATGAAGTTCGGCCGGATCAAGCGGCAGCACGGCCGGGTCGGGGGGCTGGACGCGATCCTGGACCGGATCGTGCGCGAGTGCCCGCACGTGAGCCGGATCGTGCCCGGGCGAATCAAGGTGCGCCGCGGCCACTCGCCGACGGCGTTCAAGGTGCAGTACGCCACGCCGGCGGGGCTGAAGTGCCTGTACGTTGCCACGGGCACCGTGCAGGAGGTGTTCCTGATCTGCTCCGATGAGCCGGCGGCGCGGGCGTGGCTGGTGGAGGTGGGGATCGCGAAGGGGGAGGGACAGGTGCCCGGTGAAGCCGGTGTCTGAGGTACTCAAAAAGGCCTGGATCAGACGGCGAGTGATCCGGGTCTTCGGAGTACCTCAGACGCCGGCTTCACGGGAGCTAAAACCGGTTAAGCCGTCGCGGCACGCTCGCGCTTGGGCTTCGCCGTCCGCGGGACTAAGACGCGGACCAGGTTGTCCATCGCCTGCCGCAGGCGCTGCTCGTTCTCGACCACGGCGATTCGCACGGCGCCGTCGCCGTTGTCGCCGAACGCCTTGCCGGGGGACAGGGCCACCTCCGCCTCGTCCATCATGCGGAGGCAGAAGTCGATGCTGTCCTCGCCGGGCTTGAAGTGGTCGGGGTTGATCTTGGCCCAGACGAACATGCTGGCGCGGGGCTTCTCGTAGGCCCAGCCGAGCTTGTCGAGGCCGCGGCAGACGACGTCGCGGCGGTGCTGGTAGATCTTGCTCTGCTCCTCGGGGAAGTCGGCGTACTCGCGCATGGCGATCACGCCGGCGATCTGCACGGGGGCGAACATGCCGTAGTCGTAGTAGCCCTTGATCGTGGCGAGCGCCTTGATCATCTCGGCGTTGCCGGAGCAGAAGCCGCACCGCCAGCCGGCCATGTTGTAGCTCTTGCTCATGGTGGTGAACTCGACGCCGACCTCCTTCGCGCCCTTGGCGCTGAGGAAGCTGGGTGCCTTGTAGCCGTCGAAGCAGACCTCGCCGTAGGCGAAGTCGGAGATGATCATGATGTTCCGCCGGCGGCACAGTTCGATAGCGCGGTCCCAGAAGTCGGGCTCGATGGTCAGGGCCGTGGGGTTGTGCGGGTAGTTCAGGATCAGCAGTTTCGGCGGCGGGTAGAGGCCGTCGATGGTGCGCTCGATGCGGTCGAGGAACGACTGGTCGTTGCCCAGCGGGACGCGGATCACGTTGGCCCCGGCCATGGCGGGGGCGTAGACGTGGATGGGGAAGGCGGGGTCGCCGACGACGACCGTGTCGCCGGGGCCGAGCAGGGCCAGGCACAGGTGGCTGAACCCCTCCTTGGAGCCGATGGTGGCGATCACCTCGGTCTCGGGGTCGAGCGCGACGTCGTACTTGGCGGCGTACTTCTTGGCGACCTCCTTGCGGAGGCCGGCGATGCCGTTGCTCACGCTGTAGCGGTGGTTGCGCGGGTCCTGGGCGGCCTCGGCCAGCTTGGCGACGATGCTGGGGGGCGTGGGGTCGGTGGGGTTGCCCATGCCCAGGTCGATGATGTCGATCCCGGCGACGCGCTTCTCGTACTTGGTCTTGTTGATCCGCCCGAACAGGTAGGGCGGGAGCCGGGCGATGCGGGAGGAGACGTCGACGCGGAAGGGAGTTTGATCAGGCATGGTGGCACCTCGTGGGCGAGCGGCAGTGTAGGCAGGGCGGCAGAATTTTTAGCCGCAGATGAACGCAGATTCACGCAGATGAAGACCGGACGACCGCATGGGGCGGCCACGCGTTCTGATCTGCGTGCATCCGCGTCCACCTGCGGCTGATTCTTCCGCCCTACGGTGCCGTGGCCGGCCCGGTCGCCGAGGGCTTCTCGGCGGCGTGGATCTGCTTGACCGCCTCGCCGGGGCTGAGCGTCTTCCCGGCCGGCTGCTGGGCGGCGATCATCGCGTCCCACGCCCCCTTCAGCGTCGGGTTGTCGATCGTGATCCCCTGGGCGGTGATCTGCTGCAGCTGCTTCCGCAGCTGGTTGATGCCCTGCTGCTGCAGCGACTCCTCGACCTGCTTGCGGACGTCGCCCTTCACCGCGTCGAACTTCACGATCTTCGGCGGGAGGATCTCGAACAGCTTGATGACGTGGTAGCGGCTGCCGTCGACGATCGGGTCGTGCGACACGTCGTTCACCTTCATGCCGAACGCCGCCTCCATGATGACCGGCGGGACGCCGGGCGTCTTGGAGCTGAACGGGGGCCAGTGGCCCCCCAGCTCGCGGGTCAGCCGGTCGATGCTCATCTCGCGGGCGACCATCTCGAACGTCTCGCCGGCCTTGAGCCGCTTCTGCACCTCGGCCACCTCGACGACGTTCTGCACGGTGATGTCGGCGATGCGCCGGTTCTCGCCGTACAGCAGGCCGAACGCCTGGTGGACGGCCGCGTCGGTCACCTGGTCGGCCACCAGTGGGGCGACGATCTTGCGCAGGGCGGCGGTGGTGCGGAAGCCGAGGTCGAACTCGACGTCGGTCAGGTGCTTCTCGGCCTTGAGCTGCTTGAAGTCCTGGTCGTACTCGCTGGCGGGGGCGCTGGGGAAGAACTTCTCCATCGAGCGCTGCCGCTCGGCCGCCACCTCGGCGTCGGACAGGGTCATGCCCTTCTGCGCCAGGGCCTGCTTGGCCAGGTCGAGCTGGACCAGGTCGGCCAGCAGGTTGACGCCGTAGGCGCGGTACAGCACGTCGTCCAGGTCTTTGCGCGTGATGGTGAGGCCGTTGATGCGGGCGACGGATGGGTTGTCGGTCGACGGGCCGGTGGTGGGGGCGATCGTTGGGCCGTTGGCCCTGGTGACGATGTCGTGCTCGGTCGGCGGCGGCGCCGTGCGACAGCCGGCCACGGCGACGATGGCGAGCGAGACCCGGAGGGCGCGACGGTGGGACGGTGACGACAAACGAGACTCCTGCGGCGATAGCGGCAGGGTTGCTTCAGCAACCCTGAGGCGGGCATGGTAGGCGAACCTTCAAGGTCGCTGAAGCGACCCTGCCGCTGGGGAGGTGGGGCGTGACTCACGTGCCCGAGGCGTCGTTCGATTCCTTCTCGCTGTCGGGCTTCCACTTGTAGAACAGCTTGCTGATCTCGTCCGACAGCTGCGCGAGCATCTCGCCCTTCATCTGCTGGCCCTGGGGGGAGTCGGTGCGGTTGTACTCCATCTTGGCCGACAGCTCCCAGCCCTTGGGTTCACCCTTGGGCCAGAGGACGTCGCCGGTGGTGGCGTCGACGACGCGCACGCGGGCGGTGACCGTCGCGTGAATGGCGGCGCCGGTCGGGTCGGCCGAGTTTTCGTTCTCGACCAGGTTCACATAGACCACCTGCTTGGCGCCGACGGCCCGACCGACGGCGGGGATCGACATGTCGTGGAACGCCGCCGCCTGCTCGCTCCGCAGCGGGGCGACCTTGTCCTGGTCGACCACCTCCAGCTCGGCGTGCTCGTGCAGCTTCTCGCCCACCGACCGGGCGACCGTGTCGCCGTCGGCGGAGCCGGCGTCCATGTCCTGGTAGTTCTCGACCAGCACCAGCGTCGGCTGCTTGGGCGGCTCGAACTTCGCGTCCACCGCCGGCGCCCCGAACGCGACGTGCATGATCGCCCCCACGGCGTAGCACCCCCCGGCCGATAGGCCCAGGACAAGGTGGAGTGCGGTTCGCAGGGTTGTCTTCTTGCGGCTCGTCATGGCGATCCTCACGCGGGTTGCGAGCGGGGAGCTCCGACCCGGAACTCACGACGCCCAACTCAAAACCCGTCCTACGTCCGCTCTTCCTCGTGCTTGTAGAACCGCTTGGCGACGTCCTCGGCGAAGGTCTGGACGGTCTTCTGGCCGATGGCGTCGTCGGTGCCGCCGGGCTCGCCGTCGGTGTTGATGCTCTTCTTGGGGTAGGTGATGCTGATCGTCCCGCCGTCGTAGACCATCTTGGTCGCCACGTGGTCCGGGCCGGTCTGGCGCATCTCAACGACGGACAGGTGGGCGGACAGCGTGCCCTTGTACAGCTCGAGCGAGGCGTCGCTGCGGGTGGCGAAGTCGGTCACCTGGACGTAGATCAGGCGGGACCCGTTGAACTTCGCCGCCACGTCCGTGGCCGGCTGGTACTCGATCTCGGGGTGGTCCTCCTGGTACCGTACCATGGCCGACGTGGCGACGGGGAACGTGGTCCCCTTCAGGTCATCGGGCTTCTCGGCCAGCTGGACGGAGATCAGCTTGTCCTGGACGGCGGCGGCGACGTTCTCCTGCAGGTCGGGCCGGTCGAGGCGGACCTGAGGGTCTGCCCACACCATGATGACCACCTGCTGCCCGGCCAGCCCCTTGTAGGCCGCCTCCACGTCCCGCGGGATCGCCTGGGCGATGATGCCCATCCCGGCCCCGATCTGGGCGCACCCGCCCAGCGTGGGCAACAGCAGCAGGGCGGGGACAAGGCGTCGCAGCGTTCGGACGGTCATGGGCAGGGTCCTCGTCTCACAGGGGGCAAATCATCAAGCCGGTTCTGAGGTACGCCGAAGCGCCCGGTCAGCCGACGAAAGGACCCGGCTCTTCGGAATACCTCAGAACCGGCTTCGAGATTCAATCCTCACCGCCACCCGTCGATCCCGTGCAGGTGGATGAACATCTTCCAGCCCCACCCGGCGACGGCTATCGACAGCAGCGGGACCAGGTACCACCGGTCGGGCAGCAGGCCGAACAACCGGTGCAGCGGCCGACAGGTGACGGCAACATACCCGGCCACCCACACCGTCATGCCACACCACACCGCCAGCACCGTGCCCATCGGCTGCACGTACAGGCTGGCGACCAGGTTGCCGCGGACGAACCAGGCGAAGCTGGTCGTCATCCCGCACGCCGGGCAGGGCAGTCCGGTGCGGGCCAGGAACGCGCACTCAGTCAGCCCCATCGCCTGATGGGTGCCGAAGCCGTTGGGGCTGGGCAACAGCCACGCGGCGATCACCAGCACAGCCAGGCAACCCGCAGCCAACCCACCGGCCAGCAGTCGGCCCGAGATCGGCACCGGTGCCGCCGCCGCCCGCCGGGCGTAGATCACGGTATATCCCGCGTCGACCGGTGGGGCGGCAGTCGGCGGATCAACCAGTGGCGTCACCGCGGTCACGCCGACCAGTTTAATCCGGCGGGTCGACCATCGCAATTCCGGCGTATCGCGCCGTATCAACGGGTTGCCACGGATCGGGTTTCGGCGAACTGCCGGCCCCCGAGTTGACAACGCACCGGGCAAAAACTTAACTTGCCTGCCGTACTGTGTTCTCGGACGGAACGGACGTGCAGCGACGAGTCCCTGCCCGACCCGCCTGACCTTGGATCGAGCCGGCCCCCGCGGGGGTCATCTCCCTCCCACGCCAGTCCCCGCCCCGTTCGATTGCTCGCCCGTTCGACGTCTCGCCGGCCCCGCCTCGGGTCGGGCGCCAGCGCGAAAGCACGATGGGGTCCATGCGCGTCTTCATGCTCGGGTGGGAGTTCCCACCGTTCATCAGCGGTGGACTTGGCACGGCCTGCTACGGGCTGACCAAGGCCCTGTCGTCGATCGGCACCGACGTCGTCTTCGTCCTGCCCCGGCCCGTGGCCAGCCCGTTCTCCGGCCACGTCCGGCTGATCTCCGGGCCGCCCGCGGGCCAGTACCCGTCCATCGGTGCCGAGGGCGCGGCGGCCCCGCTCACCGCCGAGTTCCACCTCGACGAGTTCGAGCACGTCACCTTCCGCACCGTCAACGCCCAGGTGACCGACCCCTACGCCCGGCCCGACCGCTACCGGCAGGGGTACGCCTCGACTAACCCGCGCCGGCTGAACCCGTCGGTCCCCCACAAGGCGGCCACGCCCGTCAGCTCCGACCAGGAGTCGGGCACCGTCCCCGAGTACCCCGGCGGGATCGCCATCCCCCCCTCGGTCGCCACCCCCGCCCAGGGGTTTGGCCCCACGGGTGGCGGCCAGACCCCCTACGCCGGCGACCTGTTCGTCGAGGTGCAGCGCTACGCCGCCCTGGCCGCCGAGATCGCCCGCGGCGAGACGTTCGACGTCGTCCACGCCCACGACTGGATGACCTTCCCCGCTGGCCTGGCCGTGGCCGGCATCAAGGGCGTGCCGCTGGTCGTCCACGTCCACAGCACCGAGTTTGACCGCAGCGGCATGGCGGTCGACCAACGGATCTACGACATCGAACGCCGCGGCATGCACGGCGCGATGAAGGTGGTGGCCGTGTCGTACCTGACCAAGAACCTGGTCACCCACCACTACGGCATCGACGCCGGCAAGGTGGAGGTGGTGTACAACGCCATCGAGTCCACCGCCGCCACCGCGTTCGACCCCGAGCAGTACTCCATCCACAAGGACGAGAAGATCGTCCTGTTCCTGGGCCGGATCACCATGCAGAAGGGCCCGGAGTACTTCCTGGCCGCCGCCAAGCGCGTCTTGGACGTGATGGACAACGTGAAGTTCGTCATGGCCGGGTCGGGCGACATGATCCGCCAGACCGTCGAGATGGCCGCCAGCATGGGCATCGGGCACAAGGTGCTGTTCACCGGCTTCCTCCGCGGCCCCGACGTGGAGAAGGTGTTCAAGATGGCCGACCTCTACGTCATGCCCAGCGTCAGCGAGCCGTTCGGCATCGCCCCGCTGGAGGCCATGAGCCACGACGTCCCCGTCATCATCTCCAAGCAGTCCGGCGTGTCCGAGGTGCTGTCCCACGCCCTGAAGGTCGACTTCTGGGACGTGAACGAGATGGCGAACAAGATCGTCGCCGTGCTGCGCCATCCCCCGCTGGCCAGCACCCTCCGCCAGCACGGCAGTTTCGAGGTGAAACGCCTCAGCTGGACCGACGCCGCCAAGGCGTGCGTCGGGATCTACCAGCAGGCGGTCAATGGGATGAACGGCCGGCGGTGAGCCAAAGAGGCCGTCCGCGGGACCTTTGGTGACGATGCATCAAAAGGAGCCGCGCACGGAGGGTACGCCCGCAGTAAGCGGATTGGGGCGAATCCGCTTACTGCGGGCGTACCCTCCGTGCGCGGCTCTTCGGGGCGATCGATCCTCTCAGGAATTCAAACGCTGCGAAACGTCCAACAACCGATCCAGCTGTCGATCCCGCCCGCCGGGGGGTGGGACGCGCAGCGGCGTAGACGGCAGATTTGTGACGACCCAGCCGTGTAGAATGTCGGCTATGGAACAGCGCGCTCCGTCACTACCGGCGTCCCCGTCCACGCTGGCCGACTACTTCGCCGCCGAGCCGCCTGCCCGGCCGGCGTGGTCGGCCACCGGCACTGCGGCGTAGTCGCCGCCCCGTGCCACGGGTACCCGATCTCCGCCACGACCACGTCCTTCCCGCGCCGGCCCAGCTCGGCCAGGTTCTTCCGCAGCCCGTCGAGGTCGTCGTTCCACGTCGGGTAGAAACTGATGCCGATCTGGTCGTAGTCGACGTGCCGGGCATCAAGGTGACTGACGAACCACGTAAGCACGCCCGCCCGGCCGCCGCCGCTGAAGTGCATCATGACGCGGATCTTCGGGTCGACACCCCGCACCCCGCGCACCCCGGCCGACAGCAGCTCGGCCAGCCGGTCCCACAACCCCTCGGTCTTGTCCAGCTTCCCCGCCGGCCACAGCATCCCGGCCGTGATCTCGTTGCCGACGGCCACCGTGTCTGGCGCCACCTGCCGCACGACGTCCGCCGTGTAGGACTCGACGCGCTTCGCCAGGTCGCCGGGCGACAGGTTCGCCCACGCCGCCGGCGTGACCTGGTGCTTCGGGTCGGCCCACGTATCGCTGTAGTGCAGGTCCAGCAGCACGCCCAACCCCGCACCCCGCGCCCGGTGGGCCATCGCCAACACCATCGGCAGATCCTGATCGGCCCCGCCGGCGGCGTTGAAGCCGTGAACCGGGTTCACGAACAGCCGCAGCCGAACCAGGTTCACGCCGTGGTGCTTGAGGATCGCGATGGCGTCGCCCGCCCGGCCGTCGGTGTCGTGGTACACCGCACCGGCCGACTCCAGGTCCGGCAATGCCGACAGGTCCACACCCGCCGTCCACGCGGCGTCGGCTCGACGAACAACCGAAACCGCTAGCAGGAACACGATGCCGTACCGCATGACGTTTCCCGTTCCGACGCCAGGGTTGCTTCAGCAACCCTGAACGCACCCACGCCCTCAAGGTCGCTGAAGCGACCCCGCCGCCCGAACAAACGCCCCGCGACGGAAACCGTCGCGGGGCGTTGTGAATCGTCTCGATGTCGTCCGATTTGATCAGCGGTAGAACTCGATGATCAGGTTCATGTTCACCTCGAACGGCACGTCCTCCGGCACCGGCAGGGCGTTGATTTTGGCCGTCAGCTGCGAGGGGTTGAACTCCAGCCATCCCGGCACGTTGTGCCCGGCGCCCTGCTCCATGTTGTCGCGGATCAGCTTGTGGATCCCGTCCTTGAACGTGATGACCTGCCCCGGCACGACCTTGTAGCTGGCGATGTCGGTCTTGACCCCGTCCACCTTCACGTGGCCGTGCGCCACGATCTGCCGGGCGGCCCAGATCGTCCGGGCAACGCCGAGGCGGCGCAGCACGTTGTCGAGGCGGACCTCGAGCAGCTGCATCATCGTGTTGGCGGTGTTGCCCTTGGACTTCTTGGCCATGTCCAGGAACAGGCGGAACTGCTTCTCGCCCATGGCGTAGTGGAAGCGGAGCTTCTGCTTCTCGATCAGGCGGACGCCGTACTCCGTGTTCCGCCGGCCGCGGAAGCCGTGCATGCCCGGGAGGGTCATCTCCCCCTTGGTGTGCTTGGGGTTGTCGGCGATCGGCACGCCGACGCGACGGGACAACTTCACCTTGGGTCCGAGGTAACGGCCCATGACTGCCTCTGCTTTCACGACCCCGATGGATCGTCTCAGGACTCGCACCGCGACGGCCGACCGTTCAAGGCAGGGACCGTCGACTGACGTGCCGGTTCCCGTCGTCGCGTGGTTCTGAGGCACGCGGGACGGTTTTCCCCCACGGCCGCGACGCCCGCGGCTCCATGGGGGCCGAGCATCATACCGGAATGCAGCGGCAGGGCAAGGTCGGCGCAACGACGGAGCCGGGCCGCCGGGCCGTGTCGGCCCGAACGAGCGCAGCTCGTGTCTCGCGCGTGCAACATGGTCTTGAAGGCCATGCGCTTCGCGCGCGACGCGACCTCCGGTCGCACGGGCCGGCACGGCCCGCCTCTGTCAAGTCAGATAGGCACGATGAGGTCCGTTCGTCGGCTCCTCTGCACCTCTGCTCTCATTCATGCTGCGTCGCCTTCACCACCGGATAGAACTCCCCGCCATACTCCTTGTCGTCCGGATCGCGGGTCGGCTTCGGCGCCGGGGGCGGCGGCGGCGGGGGGGCCAGCCGGACGCCGGTTACGGGCTTGACGACCGGTGCCGGCTCGGGAACGGGCGCGGGCTTCTTCACGACCTTGGGCGCCCGGGCCATCCCGAACGACTGCATCGCCCGCAGCGACAGCGGCCAGGCGATCCCCACCATCAGCAGCCCCGCCAGCGGCGGCAGCGTCCACAGCCCGGCCGCCGTCTCCTGCCAGGCGTACCGGTAGTCGAACACCGCCGACTTGTCCTTCGCCTTCAGCGCCGCCAGATAGCCGACGACCGTCGGGTAGTTCCCCGGCACGCCCGCGACGCCGTTCTGCCCCTTGTACGGGGCCTTGGTCAGGTACTTGAACGGCTTCCACTGATCGAACAGCTGCGTCCCGCCCTTGGCGTTCGACGGGTCCTTCAGCACCGGCCGGACCGAGTAGAGCATCCCGGTCACCCAGTACTGCCCCTCGCCGCCGTGGAACGGCGGGTGGACGATCACGTCCTTCACCAGCGGCTTGCCCTTCTGCGACTCGGGCAGGAACCGCTGCTCGCCGCCGGCGACCAGCCGGCCGAGCAGGGCGTGCTCGAAGGTCGACGCGTCGACCGTGTCCAGCTCGGCCGTCGCGAACGACGGCCCCGCCACCAGCAGCACCAGGCTGAACGCCAGGCCCGCCAGCAGGCCCAGCACCACCCACTGCCACGGTTTGAAGTCTTCGATCTGCATGGTGTCGTACCCCACCCGCTAATACGCGCCACACCGACCGGGGTTGAAACCAACAACGGAGCCCGGCGGCTCCGCCGCGGGACCTGCCCTCTGAACGGTGGCGACTGCCGAAGATTGTTGTCACATACACGGGGAACCCTCGGCGGAGCCGCTGGGCTCTGTCTCCCGTGCGGGCGTAGGGCCCGGGCTTACGGCACGACCGCGTCGGCCTCGATCTCGATCTGGGCCTCCTTGTCGATCATGGCCGCCACCTGCACGATCGTCGTGGCCGGGCGGATCTGGGCGAACACCTCGCCGTGGACCTGAGCGACCTCCTCCCACTTGCTGACGTCGGTCACGTACATGCGGGTGCGAATGACGTCCTCCATCCGCCCGCCCAGCGACTCGATCGCCGCCCGGATGATGTTCAGCGACCGCCGGGCCTGGTCGCCCACGGCCGGGGCGTAGCTGCCGTCGGGGTTCACGCCGACCGTGCCGGTGACGGCGATCTGGTTGCCGGCGCGCACGGCCCGGCTGTAACCCATCAGCGGCTCCCACCTGCTCCCGCTGCTGGCCGTCTGTCGCCCAGCCCGGTTCTCGGTCGTGATGCGGATCTCGTCGGACATGATGCTCGCTCCTGGAAAATGGGAAGGCGACGACTGTAGCAGAGCCGGCCGGTTACACGCGCGGGTCAGTATTCCCATTGCCCGCAGTTCTGCGCCGTTTACAGTCGTGCCCTAACCAAGGGAGAACCCCACTGATGGAGAAAATCCCCGCTCTTCGCCACGCTCCGCACCTGCGGCGGCGGGTCCACGCCGTCACCCGGGTCCTGTCCGGCGAGCCGGTGGAGACGGTCGCCGAGGAGCTGGGCGTCACGCCGCGCGAGGTCGATGCTTGGGCCAAGGAGTTCTGCCGGGCCGGCGAGATCCGCCTGCGGCAGCTGCCGGACAACTGGTTCGAGCGGCTCGTCACCGGCGCCGAGAAGCTGGTCCCGCTGGCGACGTTGCTCAGCGTGCTGATCGCGGCCGTCCTGTTCGTGCAGGGGCAGCGCAAGGCCACCGCCGAGACCGCGCGGGCCAACGCCCTGGCCCGCGAGAGCCGGGTGCGCGACGCCTACGCGGCCCTGGACGACAAGTACATCCAGTACGTGGAGCTGTGCCTGCAGAACAAGGACCTGGACGTGTTCGACACGCCGCTGGCCCGGTCCGCCCCCGCCACGGCCGACCAGCGCCGGCGGGAGGCGATGCTCTTCGCCATCCTCCAGTCGATCCTGGAGCGGGCCTACCTGATGTTCGGCGACCCCGACGACGGCTTCGAGCGCGGCCAGTGGTCCGGCTGGCAGACCTACATGAAGGCGTGGTCGGCCCGCGAGAACTTCCGCAGCGAGTGGGCCGTCGGCCGCGACGAGTTCGACCCCGGGTTCACCAAGTACATGGACGACCTGATCGCCGCGACGCCGGCGGCGACGCGGCCGACCACCCGGCCGGCGACGCCATGACCCCACTCGGCCCCACCGGGAAACGGGCCTCAACAACGCTGCGCCGGTTGGTGACTCGATCCGCCATTCCGCGGTCCGCATCCAAAAAAGGCCGCCGATGTCATCGGCGGTCGGCCGCGGCGCGCCACCCGGCGATCCGGTCGCGCAGGGGCGGCAGCGCGTCTCGCGAACAGCGCACCGTGGCGTTGACGGGTTGCTGCGTGATCCGAACGCCTGGCTCGGCGGCGGTGGCGGTGATCTTTAACCAACCGTCCGGCAGCACGTCGGTCGTCACCCGCCGCACGTCGGACCAGGGCGTGGGGGGGACCGCGTCGGCCTTCTCGTACGGGATGACGCCCAGGCCGCGCGTGCCCTGCCGGACGCCGTCCGGCCCGAGCCGGACCTGCAACAGGCCTGACCCGCGGTTGGCCACGGCCTGCCGGGTGAAGATCACGAGGCACATGGCGGGGCCCAGCATGTGCCAGGGGATGAACCGAATCCCGAAGGGTGCCCGTCGAAAGTTCGATGCCAAGTCGATTCCGACCCCAATGGCCCCGACGGCCCATGCCCACACGAGGCCCTGCCGACTCAGCTCCTTCCGTTGCCTGAACTGTCGACCGGCCATATAGCCGTACAGCACGACCTCCGTCGCCCCGTACGCCCGCCCGCACTCCGGGCAGACGCCCGTTGCGGGCAGCCCGGCCAGCGCATACTCGCACCGCGGGCAGACGACCGGTCGCAGCGGGTCACCTGTTGATTCGGCTGTCGTCTGAGCCTCGCCCTCCATGCTTGACAATTTGCAATTGCAAATCGGCAATTGTCAATTGCCACCCCGGCCGCGTCCCGCTAACACCGTTCCCATGGCCACCAGTCCCCTCGCCGGCAAGCCCGCCCCGGCCTCGCTGCTGATCGACGTCGACGCGCTGATCCGCGCGTACTACGACCAGAAGCCGGATCCCGGCGACGTTCGGCAGAAGGTCAGCTTCGGCACCAGCGGCCACCGCGGGACCAGCACCGACGGCACGTTCACCGAGACGCACATCGCGGCCATCACGCAGGCGATCGCCGAGCACCGCAAGTCGAAGGGGATCGATGGCCCGCTGTACATGGGGCGCGACACCCACGCGCTGTCGACGCCGGCGCAGCAGACGGCGCTCGAAGTGCTCGCGGCGAACGGCGTCGAAACCGTCATCGCCGCCCGCGACGGCGCCACGCCGACGCCGGTCGTCAGCTGGTCGATCCTGACGCACAACCGGGGGCGGACGACGGGGCTGGCCGACGGCATCGTGATCACGCCGAGCCACAACCCGCCGAGCGATGGCGGGTTCAAATACAACCCGACCAACGGCGGGCCGGCCGACACCGACATCACCAACCGGGTGCAGGACCGGGCCAACGCCCTCATGGCCGACGGCAACCGTGGCGTGAAGCGGATGCCGTTCGCGCCGGCCCTGCGGGCGTCCACCACCCACGCTCACGATTGCGTGTCACCGTACGTGAACGACCTGTCCAGCGTGGTCGACCTGGCCGCCATCGCGGCGGCGAAGGTGCGGATCGGCGTCGACCCGCTGGGCGGCGCGAGCCTGGGCTACTGGGGGCCGATCGGCGAGCGGTACGAGCTGGACCTGACCATCGTGAACAACCGGCTCGACCCGCAGTTCGGGTTCATGACGGTGGACCACGACGGCAAGATCCGCATGGACTGCTCCAGCCCCTACGCGATGGCCGGGCTGGTGAAGCTGAAGGACGACTATCGCGTGGCGTTCGGCAACGACCCCGACAGCGACCGCCACGGCATCGTCACGCCGACGGCGGGGCTGATGAACCCCAACCACTACCTGGCCGTCGCGATCGGTTACCTGCTGACGAATCGCCCCGGCTGGCCGACCGCAGCAGCCGTTGGCAAGACCGTCGTCAGCAGCGGCATGATCGACCGCGTGGTGGCCGGGCTGGGTCGCAAGCTGATGGAGGTGCCCGTCGGCTTCAAGTGGTTCGCGCCGGGCCTGTTCGACGGTTCTGTGTGCTTCGGCGGCGAGGAGAGCGCGGGGGCTAGCTTCCTGCGGACCGACGGTTCGGTCTGGTCCACCGACAAGGACGGCATCATCCTGAACCTGCTGGCGGCCGAGATCACGGCACGCACGGGGAAGGACCCCGGTCAGCACTACGCCGAGCTGACCGCAACGTACGGCTCGCCCGCCTACACCCGCATCGACGCCCCGGCCACGCCGGCCCAGAAGGCCGCGTTCAAGAAGCTGACGCCCGCCGCCGTGACCGCCACGGAGCTGGCCGGCGACCCGATCACGGCGAAGCTGACGAACGCCCCCGGCAACGGCGCGAGCATCGGCGGGCTGAAGGTCCAGACCAGGACCGGCTGGTTCGCCGCCCGGCCGAGCGGGACGGAGAACATCTACAAGGTCTACGCCGAGAGCTTCCGCGACGAACAGCACCTGGCGCAGATCGTGGAGCAGGCGCAGGCGATCGTCACCGCATCACTCGGCTGATCGACATACACCACGGAGACACGGAGACACGGAGAAGATAAAAGCTGAGAAGAGCGACTTGGAACCACAAATGCACACCGCCTTCCACCGACCAGAATTTTCTCTGTGTGAATCCGTGTGCGTGTGTGGTCGCAACCGCTGCTCTTCTCCGTCCCCCTGTGTCTCCGTGGTGAAAATCTTCTGTTCGAACTGGAAACAACGATGACCCCCGCTGAACTCTGGACCCGCTACAAGAAGTACCTCTGCCGCGTCGACTCGGTCGGCCTCACGCTGGACGTGAGCCGGATGGGGTTTGACGACGCGTACCTGGCATTGATGGACGGGCCGATCAAGAAGGCGTTCGCGGCCATGGACGCGCTGGAGCAGGGGACGATCGCCAACCCGGACGAGAAGCGGATGGTCGGCCACTACTGGCTGCGGGCGCCGCACCTGGCCCCAACGCCGGCGATCGCGAAGGAGATCGGCGACGTGCTGAACCAGATCCGCACGTTCGCCGCCGACGTCCACAGCGGGAAGGTCAAGCCGCCCACCCGGCCGAAGTTCACGCACCTGCTGTCGGTGGGCATCGGCGGCAGCGCGCTGGGGCCGGAGTTCGTGTCGGAGGCGCTCGGCTCGCCGACGGCCGACAAGATGCACGTCCACTTCGTCGACAACACCGACCCCGAGGGCATCGCCCGGGTGATGGCGACCATCGGCGACTCACTCGCCGAGACGCTGACCATCGTCTGCAGCAAGAGCGGCGGGACGCCCGAGACTCGCAACGGCATGCTGGTCCTGGCCGACTATTACAAGAAGGCCGGCCTGGACTTCGCCCCGCACGCGGTCGCCACCACCATGTTCGGCTCGAAGATGGACGGCGTCGCCATCGGCGAGAAGTGGCTGGCCCGGTTCCCGATGTTCGACTGGATCGGCGGGCGAACCAGCGAACTGTCCGCCGTCGGGCTGCTGCCGGCGGCGCTGCAGGGGATCGACATCGACGCCATGCTCGCCGGGGCCGACGCGATCGACGTGGCGACCCGCGTGCCCGATGCGCTCAAGAACCCCGCGGCCCTGCTGGCGCTCACCTGGTTCAAGGCCACCGACGGCCGTGGGGCCAAGGACATGGTCGTTCTGCCGTACAAGGACCGGCTGCTGCTGTTTAGCCGGTACCTGCAACAGCTGGTGATGGAGTCGCTCGGCAAGCGGCTCGACCTCGACGGCAAGCGCGTTGACCAGGGAATCAGCGTTTACGGCAACAAGGGGTCCACCGACCAGCACGCCTACGTGCAGCAGCTGCGCGACGGCGTGAACAACTTCTTCGCCGTCTTCATCCGCGTCCTGATCGACGGCGGCAGCACGCTGCAGGTCGAGCCCGGCGTCACGGCCGGCGACTACCTGCACGGCCTGCAGCTCGGCACGCGCGAGGCGCTGTTCGGCAACGACCGCCAGTCGATCACGATCACCATCCCGACGGTCACCCCACGCGAGGTGGGCGTGCTGATCGCCCTGTTCGAGCGGGCGGTCGGCTACTACGGCACGCTGGTGAACGTGAACGCGTACCACCAGCCCGGCGTCGAGGCGGGCAAGAAGGCCGCCGCGGACGTGCTGGCGCTGCAGGCGAAGGTGGTCGCCGAGCTGTCGACCATGCCGCAGCGGGTGGACGAGATCGCCGCCAAGGCCGGCGCGGCGGACCACGCCGAGACGGTGTTCCACCTGCTGGAGCACCTGTCGGCGAACGGCCGGGCCAAGGCCGTGGCGAGCGGCGCGACGCAGGACCCGGAGACGACGCGGTACTCGCGGTGATCGATCGGTCGCCCTCTTTCAGCCGCGCGGCTTTAGCCCGCGAACCGTGGCAGACCAAAAGGTGCTCGACGCGCCAAACCCGCGCGGGCTGAAGCCGCGCGGCTGCGATCCTGCGATGGTCAATTCGATCGAAGGTGGTGGACGCGCCGCCTCGCGCCCGCCAAAATGGTCCGCATGGCCGACGCGGCAACGTCCCCCGTCTCGCAGATCCTGGCCCGGCTGGACCAGTTCACCGAGGAGGAGCTGGTCCACCTGAACCGGCTGGTCGTCGAGCGGCTGCGGCTCATGCGGCAGGTCCGCGACCACCAGGCCATGATCCAGTTCCGCGTGGGGCAGCGCGTCGCGTTCACCACCGGGGGCGGACAGCACGTCCGCGGCGTGCTCACGCGGTACAACCGCAAGAGCGTCAGCGTCCTGTCCGACGTCGGCCAATCGTGGACCGTCGCCCCAGGCCTGCTCCGGCCGGACGCGGCGTGACGCGTTCAATTTTGTTCGGAGATCAAGCCAATGGACGACGCGCTGAAGACGAGGATCGGCCAGGCGAAGGGGGAGGGACAGGTGATCCGGTTCACGAGGCCCGACGCCGGCGAGATCGAGCTGCTGCCGCACCGCGGGGCCGACGCGGGCGAGAGCTACCAGCTCAAGACGCTGCCGGACCTGTACGGCGCGGGCACCGGCAAGGACTCGGTCGACCTGCACGATGAGGATTTCCTCGCCCTGCTGATGGCGATCGAGGAGGCGATCATCGACTTCGACGGCGTCGACCACCGCCTGACCGACGGGGCCGTGCTCGCGTCGCTGGACCGGCTCTGCATGACGCCGGAGGCGAACGTCGGCAACGACCCGCTGGCCGCGTCGATCCAGGTGAGCCTCCGGCTCACGCTCAGCCTGAACGACTTCTCCCGCCAGGACGTGAAGCACGCCCTGCGAAAGATCAAGCAGAGCGTCAACCGCCACAACAAGCTTGGCGGCACGCGCGGGTACCTGTCGTTCATCCGCGCCCAGTTGAAACGGTGATCTCGGCGTTCCAGAAGATCATCCACCAAGAACACGAAGGGGCACGAGGAGGAGTTCGCCTGCTTCCCTTTGTGTCTCTTCGTGTCCTTCGTGGATCATTCTCTTCGGACTGACGAACCGTCCATGTTCAAGCGAGCGCTCGAGATCGGCGGTCCGTCGGGGTCGTTCGCCGCCGGCGGGTGCGTGCCGGTCTACGCCAACATCGAGGTGCTGGACGACGTCGACTTCGCGCCGATCACGGCGTGGTCGACGCCCGAGGCGTTCCCGTCGCCCCGCGGGCAACGGCCAGGGCGGCGGTTCGTCACCGAGGGATCAACTCTCGCCGGGCTGCCGCAGGCGAGGTACGACCTGCTGCTGGCCAGCCACTGCCTGGAGCACATGGCCAACCCGCTGGGGGCGATGGCGACCTGGATGCGGTTTCTGGCGCCGGGGGCGCGGGCGTGCGTCATCGTCCCGGACCGCCGGCTCACGTTCGACCACCGCCGGCCGGTCACGACGTTCGCGCACCTGCTGCACGATCAGGCCGTCGGCACCGGGGAGGACGACCTGACCCACCTGCCGGAAATCCTGGAGCTCCACGACCTCTCGCGGGACGAGCCGGCCGGGTCGTTCGTGGCGTTCGAGGCCCGGTCGCGCGACAACGTGAACAACCGGTGCCTGCACCACCACGTGTTCGACGCGAACCTGCTGTGCCAGGCGTTCATCCACCTCGGGCTGTCGATCCAGCAGGTGGCCCACGCGGCGCCGTGCAACATCGTGTGCATCGGGACCGTTGCACCCTGAGCGGAGGCGGTACTCCGCTGGGGTCGAAGGGTCTGGCCGGCAGAGCGCGACGCGATGATCGGCGAGGCGGACCGCAGTAGAACTGAACCCCTCGGCGCCCCGAGACTGTCGATTCGCGAAGCCGCGAGCGGCAAGAGCTGGGCTCTCAACACTCCTCGGCAAGGTGGACCGTCGCCCTTTGCTGGCCAGACCCTTCGACTTCGGCGAGTACGCCTGCGTTCAGGGTTCCTGCAGCCACGCCGCCAGCAGGTCGATGGCGGCCTGGAGGTCCTTCGTGTGGCACGCCTCGGTGACCGTGTGGACGTTGCGGCAGGGGACCGAGATCGTGAACGACCGCATCCCGCCGCGGGACTTCTGCAGGGCGGCGGCGTCGGTGCCGCCGCGGGGCAGGATCGACAACTGGTAGGGGATCGACCTGACGACGGCGACCCGCTCGAACTCGTCGAGCAGGCTGCGGCTGGCGATGGAGGCGCTGTCGAGCACGGTCAGCGCCACGCCGCCGCCGAGCTTGGAGATGGCCTCGTCCTCGGGGATGCCGGGCAGGTCGACGGCGAGCGTCACGTCGATCGCCAGGCCGACGTCGGCGTGGGCGGCGAAGCCGGCGGCGGTCGCGCCGCGCAGGCCGACCTCCTCCTGCACGGTGTGGGCGACGGTCAGGTCGTACTTGAGGTCGGTCACCTTCCGCATCGCCTCGATGGCGACGAACGAGCTGACGCGGTTGTCCATCGCCTTGCCGGTCACGACGTCGCCGATCCGGATGAAGCTCTGCACCAGCGTGACCGGGTCGCCGATGCGCACCTTGGCCTTCACCTCGTCGGCGGGGAGGCACAGGTCGACCAGGAACTCGCCCACCTCGGGGATCTTCTTCTTGTCCTCCTCCTTGGCGATGTGGACCGGCCGGCCGGACGGGTTCATCAGGCCGATCAGGTCACCGCCCTTGCTCGACTGCACCTTCACCCGCCGGGCGAACAGGTTCCGCGTGTCGAACCCGCCCACGGGCACCAGCTTGAGGAACCCCCTGTCGTCCACGTGCTTCACGTAGAAGCCGATCTCGTCGATGTGGCAGGCCAGCACCACCTTGCCCTTGGCCGCGCCCTTGGCCCGCTTGGTGGCCAGCACGGAGCCCATGGGGTCGACGGTGATCTCGTCGAACAGCCCCTTGGACTGGGCGACCACGATGTCGCGGACCCGCTCCTCGCGGCCGGGGACGCCGGGGGCGT
The DNA here is from genome assembly GCA_965198865.1 of Tepidisphaeraceae bacterium. Lineage (GTDB taxonomy): Bacteria > Planctomycetota > Phycisphaerae > Tepidisphaerales > Tepidisphaeraceae > CBDAQA01. The sequence goes on from CBDAQA010000002.1 coordinate 425,288, forward strand.
CGGACAGTTCACGCAGTAGGTCGAGATTCATGGTGGCGAAGCATAGGGACGGGGGCGGGTGGATGAAAGACGGCCACGAACGGCACGAATGGAAGGCGCGTCGTTGCTGGGGCCCCCGGATGTCCCATCGGGGGCCGCGGTCGTTCGGGATCGCATCGGGTACGCTTTCCGGCATGCGAATGCTCGGGCTGGCAGGGCGGTCGACGGGCTGTAATGCGATCGCAATCGTCGCCGCGCCTGCGGCAGCCGCGGACGACCGGGGCACGGCGCCGCCGGCGGACGCGGTGCGGCACTTGGACCTGGCGTTACGCCGAGCACGCCGGTCCAGTTGGACCTGCTCGCGCCGCCGGGACCGTGGCCGTGGCCGACGGTGATGTGGCTGCACGGCGGGGCGTGGATGCTGGGCGACTGCGCCGCGGCGCTCGACTTCCTCACCACGCACGCTGGCGAGTACGGACTGGACCCCGCGCGCATGGCGGTCATGGGCGAGAGCGCCGGCGGTCACTCGGGCACGCTGCTGGCCGGCGGCCGGGGTCCGCGGCGGCCGGTCCGGGCCGGGCGCGGGCGGTGGTCGTCCTGGACGGCGGAGCGGCGGGGGCTCATGGTCGAGTTTCTGGGGAAGACGCCGGCGGGGCAGATGTAGCGCCGTGGCGGCCGTCGTGCCGTCACGACTGCCGGAGCCGCGCAACGCATCGTCGGGAAAACGCTCTTGCCCCGGTCCACGGCGATCGGTATACACGCCTCCCAACCAAACCCGTGGTCGTTTCTGAAACGAGGATCGAATGCGTTTCAAATTTGAAGGTGTGCTTCGGCGGCAGATGGCGCTAGCGGCGGTGGTCGCGTGCTTTGGCGCAGCGATCCCGGCGAGCCGGGCTGACCTGCCGTTGGCGGACATCTCAACGACGCACTTCCAGTTGGGGCCGTACATCAAGGGGTCGGCCGACCAGGTGCGCGACTTGATCAACGGGCCGGTGGAGTCGCTGCTGGCGAAGCGGGCGGACCTGATCCAGCAGCAGGAGACGATCCGGGCAACCGAGGCGGAGAAGACCGCCGTCCAGCTGCGGCAGACGTCGCCGGCGTTCGTCAAGGCGGAGGCGGATCTGGCGGCGGCACAAGAGGCGGCCGACGCGGCACGCGCGGGCGATGACGGCGCCGCCCGCATCGCCGCGCAGCAACGGCTGACGGCGGCGAAGGCCAACGTGCAACGGCAGCTCGCCGCGGCGCCCAAAGATCCGAGCGTGGCGAGCGACAGGGAGGCGATCGCCGCGCTGCAGAGGCGGGTGGCCGCCATGACGACGCCGATCGCCGACGCGATGCGCGGCCGGGCGCGCACGCTCGACGGGTTCCGCACCTCCGCCGAATTGCCCGGGCCGCCCAACGACGGGGCGAAGGGGTTCCTGAAGCAGATCAAGATCGTCAAGGTCATCGATGCCCACTCGTTCGCCGGCGAGTATGTCGCGATCGAGAAGCTGGGGGAGGACAAGGACGCCAAGGTCGCCGACGGGCAGAAGGCGTTCAAGGGGAAGGGGTACCGCACCCGGCTGCTGGTGACCGACACCGACACGGCCAAGCTGCACGAGCACACGACGGTCGACATCGACCGGACGTACGAGCTGGCGGGCACCCAGAAGGTGGGCAACGTGACCTGCCAGGTGGCCAAGCCGGTGGCCAACCAGAAACTGGACGCCCTGTTCGCGATGCTGGACGACATCCGCGACCCGGCGTTGCCGGTGACGGCGTCGGCGAGGTAGGCGTCGGCGCCGGAGAAGGTAGCCCGGGCTTCGCCCACCGCCGGACAGTTGCGGTGGGCGAGGTCCACCCTACATCACTGGACGGTCCATGCCAGGCGGGGTCCTCTGCCAGAATGAAGCCAAGGGTTTCAAACCCGTGACCCACGCATCTGCGCGTGGGCAATGGGTACAGCAGCCGGGCCATCCCCCGCTGACGTCGGGAAGCGCCGCCGGTTCCAACGATGGCGATGAACATTGTGAACGGGGTGACCAACGCCCGACGACGACGGCGCCGCACAGCGCCGTGAGGCCGTAGACCGCACGCCCGTGTGGCTTTTCCTTCGCGGAGATCGAGCGGTCGTTCAGCGGGCGGTGTCACATGAGGCGGGGATCGAAGTAGTCGGCCTCTCCCCGCCGCCGCGGGCCGGGTTGGGGCAGAGCCACATGACATTGTTCACGCCTTGACCGCCTTGCCCTTGCGTCCGGGTGATACCGCCTCGCCCGCGTCAGGGTTCCCGGCTTTTCTCGCCTTCGGCCCGAACTCCGCCTTCGCCACCTCCAGCAGTTCCTTCGCCTGGGCCCGCGTCGTGTCGGTGATCTTGTGGCCGCCGATCATCTCGGCGATCTCCTGCAGCCGCTCGGTGCCCTCCATCTGGCGGACCTGCGATTCGGTCTTGCCGTTCACCACTTCCTTCCGCACGGTGAAGTGGCGGTCGGCGTAGCTGGCGATCTGCGGCAGGTGGGTGATGCACAGCACCTGGTGGCTGTCGGCCAGGCCGCGCAGCTTGTTGCCGATGACCGAGCCGAGGCGGCCGCCGACGTTGCTGTCGATCTCGTCGAAGACGAGCACGTCGACGCGGTCGCCCTTGGCCAAGATCCCCTTGAGGGCCAGCATGATGCGGGACAGTTCGCCGCCGCTGGCGATTTTGCGGAGCGGTTGGGCCAGCTGGCCGGGGTTGGTCTGGGCGATGAACTCGACCGTGTCGGCGCCGGTGGGGGTGCCGTCGGCGTTCTCGGCGGGGAGCACGCTGACGCTGAACTTCGCCTTCTCCATGCCCAGGTCGGCCAGGCCGCGCTCGACCAGGGGTCCGAGTTGCTTGGCGACGTCGGTCCGCTTCGTCGTCAGCTCGCCGCCCAGCTGCTTCAATTGCTTTCGTAGCGGGGCCAACGACTCGCGGAGGGCGGTCAGGTCTTCCGTCGATTGGTCGAGGTCGGCGATCTTCCTCGCCAGTTCAGCGCGCAGGGCGAGCGTGCTGTCGATATCGCCCGTGTACTTGTGCAGGACACGGTTGATCGTGTTCAGCCGGTCGGTCACCTCGGCCAGCTCGGCGGGGTCGAGGTCGAGCCGGTCGACGTAGCGTGACAGGTCGGTGGCCGACTCCTCCAGCGTGATCGTCGCGTCCCGCACTTGGCTGGCGATGCCGGTCAGGGCCGGGTCCAGGCCGGACAGGTCGTCCAGCGTGCCGGCCATGCTCTTGAGCTTGTCGAGCAGGCTGTCGTCCGACTCGTAGAGCGCCTGGTGTACCGAGCCCGCCTCGGTCTTGAGCGTCTCGAGGTTGGCCAGCACGCCGGAGCGCGTGGAGAGCGTGGCGTACTCGGCCCCGTCAAGTTGGGCCGCGTCGATCTCGTTCGCCTGGAAGCGGTAGAGCTCCAGCTGCTGCCGGCGGAGGTCGCCGTTGGTCGACAGGTCCTTCAGCTTCGCCTGTGCCGCCTGCAGCTGTGTATAGACGGCGTGGTACCGGGCCCGCAGGTCGAACAGGTTGCCGAACTGGTCGACCACGTCGAGCTGGTTGGCCGGCTTGAGCAGGTACTGGTGGTCGTGCTGGCCGTGGACGTCGACCAGGTGCTCGGACACCTGCTTGAGCATGGACAGCGTGATTGGGTGACCGTTCAGGCTGACGCTGCTTCGGCCCGACGCGTAGAGCTTGCGGGTGATGAGCAGTTCTCCGCCGTCGATGTCGACGTCGGCCACGGCCCGGATGGCGGCCAGCACGGCCGGGTCGGTCGCCTCGAACAGCCCGCTGACGCGGCCCTCCTCTGCCCCGGGCCGCAGCATCTCGCCCGGGCTGCGCAGGCCCAGCAGGACGCTGATCGCGCCGATCACCAGGCTCTTGCCGGCCCCGGTGGCACCGGTGAAACAATTCAGCCCGTTGGCCAGCTCGACGCGGGCCTCGGAGATCACGGCCAGGTTGCTGATGTGGAGTTCTCTGAGCATGGGCGTGGGGTCGGCCGACGAGCCGTGCGACACACAATACCCGCGCCGGGCCGGGCCGGCTCTGAAAGACGAAGACCAATTCACCACGGAGGCACGGAGACACGGAGCGGGCGAGGCAAAAGCGTCGAGAATTGGCCGTCTTTCAGGCCTTCTCCGTGTCTCCGTGTCTCCGTGGTTGATCCGCCTTGGCTCGGCTCCCCGATCAGCGGGCCGGCGGCGGATCGTTCAGGTGCAGGAACGACAGCTTGGCGAGCCGGAACGAGCGGACCCGTTCGGGGCGGACCAGGTCGAAGCGGATCTTCGTCAGGTCGTTCGCGAGCAGCCAGCGGGGGTAGGCGCCCAGGGGGATCAGCAGTTGCCCGTGGGGCGCGTCGAACGTGAACGACCGGCACCAGACGCCGTCGTGGCCGGCCCAGCGGACCGACAGCCGCGGGTCGGCGGTGTCGGCGTCGATCTGGTCCTGCGTGGCGGGGCTGATCGCGTTGTAGCTGAACTGCGCCAGCAGGAAGTCGGCCTTCTGGCCCGACGCCAGCTGGGGCGGCAGGAAGTACTCCAGGCACGGGTCGGGGCCGGTCGGCAGGCAGGCGTGCGGCGGCGCGACGGTCAGGTCGTGGGTGAAGTACGGGGTGGTCGGGTCCAGGTCGACCACCGGCGAGAACATGTGGGACAGGGTCGACCACGAGTTGCCGAACGACGCGGGCAGCCGCCGCAGGTCGTCCATGTAGTAGCAGCACTTGTCCACGCCCTCCATGTGGGCAGCGCTGCCGACGGGGGCAGCGGGGGGATCCAGGCGCGCCCCGCGGGCCGGGTCCACCAGGAAGGCGTACTCGTTGAAGCGGTTCACGTTCTGCGTCGGCTCACCGTAGAACGAGTAGCGCGTGGCGTAGCGGCGGAAGATGAAGTAGTCGCGGAACCCCGCCGACACCATGTCGATCATGATGCCCGGCGCGATCATCACCGCCGGGACCGGGTGCTCGTCCAGCTGCTTCAGGATCCCCGCCTGCATCCGCGTGTTGGCCGCCACGAACGGCACGTACCGCACCGGGTAGGGCAGGTCCAGGAAGAAGTAGAGCGACGTGTGGTTCGTCAGGTCCAGGTACGTCTCGCCGGGCCGGAGGAACCGGTCGAGGAAACCCTTGATCGGCCGCAGGTACCAGAACGTGGGCGACGGCACGACCTTGCCGATGCGGGGCAACCCCAGGGCGGCCCCGTCGACCACCGGCATGTCGCGCGGCACCCACCGCGCGTCGACCGCCTGCCCCTCCAGCCCGGCCGGGTCGATCCGGGTCGGGTTGACGGGGTAGAAGAACCCGCTGATGGCCGCCAGCAACAACAGCGACGTCGCCATCCGGCGGTAGCTGACCGTCAGCAGCACCAGCACGGGGATCAGCCACAGCAGGCACGTCTGCGAGACGTCACCGGGGTAGTTCATGATGCCGGGCAGCAGCCGGCCGTTGATCCAAGGGGACCAGACCAGCAGGAAGATCGGGACGGTGCCGGTGAGGACCAGCAGCGGCACGTTACGGCGGACCGTCGTCCCCCCTGCCGACGCCAGCCCGCCGGTCCGCCGACCGCTCGCGTGTCGCCAGAACAGGGCGGCGCAGATGAAGGCGACGATCACCCAGAACGACCGGGTTGCCTCCCACAGGAACTGGGTCAACGACGGGCCCCACCCGACGGCGTGGTAGCCCTTGCCGTCGGTCCACGGGATGCCGTGCGCCACGTTGTTGGTGTACTGGTTCTCGCTGATGAAGCTCACGAACGCGAAGCACACCTGCCGGGTGAGCGGGATGCTCAGCACCAGTGCGGCGACGGCGGCCACGATGGCGACGAGGATGAGGAACGGTCGCCGCCGGGTTTGGAATGCCCGCCAGGCACCCCACAGCCCGACCGGCAGCGTGGCGACCGCGTACGATGGCCCCTGCGTCGGGTTGTAGGCCAGCAGCAGCACGCCCACCACCATCCAGACGACCAACAGGCGGATCGGCCGGCGAACGACCTGCGGGGCGGCCAGGGCCAGCAGGGCGGGCACGTAGAAGAAGGTGCGGTCCCGGTCGGGCAGCAGTCCGCCGAGCAGCAGCAGCGCCCCCAGCGGAGTGACGACCAGGCACGTCGCCAGCGCCACCGCCGCCGCCGCAAGGCCGTTCAGCAGGACGTCCGACTTGGGGTAGGTGGCGGCGGTCCCGTCGAAGAAGATCGCGGTGAAGCCGCCGTAGAAGTAGGCCATCAGCCCGTGGATGGGCACGAAGTCGACGTACGGGATCTTGTGGAACGTGACCAGCTGCTGCCACGGCAGGGTCTGTTCGCCCCAGTGGAAGTCGTCGGCGTGGACGGCGGGCCAGCCGGGCGGGCCGCAGTAGACGAACACCACGATCGCCGTCACCGCCGCGGGGGCGAGCGCGCGGGCGAGCGGGTGCCGGTGGATCGCGGGCAGGTCGGCCGGGCCGCTCTGGCGGAACCGCCGGCCCATCAGCATCCATGCGACCCCCACGCACGCCGCCAGGCAGATCACCAGCAGCCAGGGGTAGGCCTCGTTGAACCGGTGCTGCGCGTCCATGAACGGCGGGGGGACCAGGTGGAATAGCAGCAGCACCAGCGGGTACTGCATCAGCTGCAGGCACCGGAGCACGCGTGCCTGGAACTGCTCGACCGTCGGCGTGCGAACGGCCAGCGCGACCAGCACCGCCAGCGACGCGTACATGCAGGCGCGGGAGAGCGTCCCGCCGTGCCCGGCGAACAGGCGGGAGGTCGGCGGGATCAGCCGGACGAACGTGACGCCGATGGCGTACCCGACGAAGTTGCTGAGGAACACGATCAGCACGACCGCGCCACCGACGGTCAGGATCTGCGTGGGCCGCAGCGCGCGGCGGTACCGCGCCAGCAGCAGCAACCCGAGCAGGGCGGCCAGCGGGAACATCGAGACGAGGCTGAACCGGGGGATCCTCGGCGAGGGCTGGGCCGCGTCCACCGCCAGCCGCCAGGCGGCGGGGACCAGCGAGAACAACAGCAGTTGGCCGACCGCCCGCCCGTTCGCGGACCGGTACCCCAACGGCGCCACGAAGCGCGCGATGGCGGCGACCGCCAACGGCAGCGCGGTGGCCAGCCCGATCAGCAGCAGGAACGCGCGGGTGTCCTGCGTCTTGTCCCCGCCCCAGTAGGCCATGTAGCCGGCCACCAAGTCCGGGAACGACTGCGTCCGGTGCAGGTGCGGGAAGGCCGTGCACAGCAGCGCCAGCGCGAGCAGCAGCCCGACCGCGAGCGGCGCGACCCCCTGGTATGACGGGGCGATTCGACGGGCAACTTCCGAGAAACGCGTGCGACCGGATCTGCTTTCCACCAACGTCCCCATCTCGATTTGTCTCCCGCCGCCGAGGCCGGCCGTCGATGCGGCGACAGCCCGGCGGTCGCTGTCCGGCACTGGTGCGCTACGGTCTCGCAGGTTGTGATTGAAATTGGCGTGCGATCAGGACACCTTCGACCCGGCCGACACCGGTTCGCTCGGCCCCATGACGATCACCTTCCCGGTGGCGGCATCGTGGGCGGCCAACAGCATGCCGTAGCTGGTCTCGCCCTTGATCACCTCGCGCGGGGCGAGGTTGGCGACCACGATGATCTGCTTGCCGACCATCTGCTCCGGCGCGTAGTGCTCCTTGATGCCGGCCAGGATCTGGCGGCGCTCGCCGTTGGACAGCTCGACCTGCAGCGCCAGCAGCTTCTTGGACTTGGGCAGCTCGCGGGCCTCGATCACGGTGGCGACACGCAGGTCTATTTTTGCAAAGTCGTCGTACTGGATTGTCGCGGTTGTCGCGGTCGTCGCTTCCATGGCATACCTATAGGGAACCCTGTCGTGTGGCCCGCGGCGCGCGTCGACGTCCGAGAATGACCGGCAGGCAAGGGCGCGGCAGTCTATGCGACGGGTTCCCCGGCCGCCAACCGATCGCCGGTGCGAATTTGCTCGCCCCACTGCCACGGCTGGCCTCGCTTTTGTTGAGGGCCAATCGAACCGACGGGTCTCGGAGACCCGGCCCCCCACAGAGGAGAATCGAATGCGTCGCTACACCATCGTCATGTTGCTGAGTGCGTTCCTGCTGGGCCCGGTCCTCATGGGCTGCGAGCACACGACCGAGACTAAGCGGAACCCGATCACCGGCAGCGAGACCAAGACCGACAAGGTCAGCGGCGACTGATCCCGCCCGACCCTGAGTTGAACGCCGACGTGGCCGGCCGCTTGACGCGGCCGGCCACGTCCCGTCTGTGGACCCAGCACGATCAAGGATCCGCCATGAAGCACGTCACGATTGCCGTTCTCAGTCTCGTGTTCACGCTGCCGCTGCTGGCCGGCTGCGGTGACAGCACGGTCGAGCACCGCGAGACGAAGTCGACCAACCCGATCACCGGGACGCGGACGACCGAGGAGCAGACCGTCCACCAGCGCAGCGACGGCAGCACCTACACCGACACGCAGACGCACACGTCGAACTGACCCGAGGCCGGCGCGATCCCCTATGGGATTGCACATGAGCCGCGCACGGAGGTACTCAGCCTTCAGCCATTTCGCGCGAGACCGTCTACTGCCGAGTACCTCCGTGCGCGACTCCTTATTTGCCCTTCATCACGTCGCCGCGACGAGCCCGAACCGGCGGGACACCCACGCCTGCAACCGCGCGAAAACGATCCGATCGGCCGCCATGCCGATCACGACCATGACGGCCATGATGCCCATCACCTGAGCCGGGTCGACCGTGTCGCGGCTGGTCTGGAGCAGGAAGCCCAACCCGCGACGTTCCACGACGAACACGAACTCGGCCCCCATCAGCGAGCGCCACGCGAAGCTGAACCCCTGCCGCAAGCCGCTGGCCAGCGCCGGCAGCGAGGCGGGCAACAGCACGTAGCGGTACAGCCGCCAGCCGTTTGCGCCGAGCATGCGGCCGGCCCGCTGGTAGAGCGGGGGGATGACGGCGAGCCCGTCGCGCAGGCCGATGGCGATGGCGAAGAAGCTGCCCATCACCAGCACGAACTGGATCGCCTGCTCGTTCAGCCCGAACGCGATGATGCCCAGTGGCACCCAGCAGACGCTGGGCAGCGTCTGCAGCCCCAGGAACAGCGGGCCCAGGAACTCGTCCAGCGCCTTGAACCGCCACATCATCATGCCCAGCGCCGCCCCCAGGACGATGCTGATGCCGAAGCCGATGGTCAGGCGAACGGCCGAGACGAGGTTGGCCGAGATGAGCGGGCTGTTCCACACGTGCAGCGGCGGACCGGCGCGCACCGCCTGCGCGAGCGGCCAGCCGGGCGAGTGGATCGGCTCGCCGAGACGGGTCTGGATGTTGAGCAGTTCGAGCAGCCCGTCGGCGATCGAGCTGGGCGAGGGGGACACCCAGGATCGCCAGCCGATCACCCTAAATGCCGCCTCCCACGTCGCCAGGAGGACGATCCAGATCATCAGGCGTTTCAGGCTTCCAGAAATCCTCCCCGGGCGTCGTTGGGTCGGCGGCAGATAGGGCAGCGTTGACACGGGTGACTTCTTCCTCGATTTCCGTCCGCACCAGCGACACGATCTCGTTCACCTGCCGGCTGTCGAAGTCCCGCGGGTGCGCCAGCGGGACCAGGATCTGCCGCCGCACCCGGCCGGGGTGGGCGTGCAGCACCACGATCCGGTCGGCCAGCCGCACCGCCTCGCCCACCGAGTGGGTGACGAACAGCACCGTCTTTCGCGTCCGCACCCACAGGTCCTGCACCTGCTCGTGCAGCAGCGTCCGGGTCTGCGCGTCCAGCGCGGCGAACGGCTCGTCCATCAGCAGCACGGCCGGGTCCATCACCAGCGCCCGCGCGATGGCGACCCGCTGCCGCATGCCGCCGGACAGCTCGTGGATCAGCCGGCCGCCGCTCTGGGAGAGGTGGACCATCTTCAGGGCGGCGTCGGCCCGCTCGGCCCGCTCGCTCCCAGCAACGCCGGCCATTTTCAGCCCGAACTCGACGTTCTGCCGGGCGGTCAGCCAGGGGAAGAGCCCGTGGTCCTGAAACACCATCGCCCGGTCGGGGCCCGGGGCGGTGATTGGCTTGCCGTCGAGCGTGGCGGTCCCCTTGTCGGCCCGGATCATGCCGGCGGCGACGTTGAGCAGCGTGCTCTTGCCGCACCCGCTGGGCCCGACGAGCACGACGAACTCGCCGGGGTCGGTGGTGATGCTTACGTCCCGCAACGCCGGCACGGTCGAGCCGTCGAAGAACTTGCCGATGCCCGACAGCACGAGCCGGCCGCGGGTGGAGGACGGAGGAGATGGAAGATCGGCGGCCATCGAGGACCAATTAACCACAGATGCACACGGATGGACACAGATCAAGGCGGAACCGGAATCCCCCGCTTCGACTCATCCGTGTGAATCAGTGTGCATCTGTGGTTCCAACGCTTTTCTGTGAAACCACCAGACCCGTCAGGTCCGGCTTGTCCTTGGCGAAGCCGAGGTCGAACGCCCACTGGGCGTTGGCCTCGAACGTGGCGGGCGAGGGGTCGTCGCTGAACCGCACGCGGGTCAGCGCGTCGGCCGTCACGCCGGAGGGCAGGCGCTTGCCGGCCAGCTGGGCCAGCGCGTCGTCTAGTTGGCCGACGTACCTGGTCGGGTCGGCGGCCAGCTTGGTCGTCCAGTCGTGGTTGACGGCCAACAGTTTCGTCACGATGTCGCCGTGGTCGCGCAGGAACTCGGGCGAGGTGACGACCACGGTCAGCGCAAACGTCTTGCCCGGCCACAGGTCCTTCTCGTGCCCGACCAGCGTCGCACCGGCCGACTTCATCAGCACCGCCCCCCACGGCTCCGGCGACCAGGCGGCGTCGATCTGACCGCGGGCCATCGTCGCCCCCTGGTCGGCGTTGGCGATGGCCAGGACGTTGTTCGTGTCGGTCTGGCCGAGCACGGCCGTCATGTAATGGCGGGCGGCGATGTCCTGCGTGTTGCCGTGCTGCGGGGTGGCGACCTTCTTGCCCTTGAGGTCGGCCAGCGTTTTGATGCCGCTGTCCTTGCGGGCGACGATCACGACGCCGTCCGCCGCCGCCCCGGCGACGACGCGGATGCCGTCGCCGTGGCTCCGCGCCCAGGCTGTGATGACCGGCCCCGGCCCGACGTAACCGACGTCGATCTGCCTCGCGAACAGCGCCTCGATCAAGCTGGGGCCCGCGTTGAACTGCCGCGGCGTGAGCTTGGCCGGCCCGACCGCCTTGGCGAAGTCGCCGCTGGTCGTCCCGAGCACCGCTTGGGCGTGCGTGACGTTGGGGAAGAAACCGAGCCGCACCTCGGCCAGCGGCGGTGCGACGGTTCCCGAGTTCTTTTGGTCGCAACCGGCCGTCCAAGCCACGGCTATGGCGACCAGAGAGAGGCGCGTGGCAATCCAGTTCATATGACTGCACTGTATCCAGCAACTTTCAAACTGCAAATTTAGTAGGGATTGTGGGAGTCTGCGGGACGCGGCAGGTGTCGCACCCTCTGATTCAGATACGCCGAACCGGTGGTCGCCTGACGTAGTACAGACCTTGTATTCTAACGCCGATGGGTGAGAGGCAGAAGCGGAACTTGGCGTGCTCGGCTTGCCCTGCGGTCACGCTGCTCAGTCGGCTTTCGTCGCTAGTCAGCTCAAATTCGGTATGATCGGGTGCCACCGCACCCCGGCGAGGTATTGCCGATGTCGTCGCCCCCGTACGAAGGTCAAACGAGCAAGTTTACGGAGGCCGACGCCAATTTCGGCGTCGCGGCCGTCGCCACGTCTACCTCGGGCGGGTCGTCCACCTCAACGTCCACCACGGGTTCGGGGTCGTCCGCGGGATCGAGCTCGACGCCCAGCGCCCGCTCCTCCTCGTCCGATTCTCGCCGGGTCGCCCCGAAGTGGCTGGGGAAGAAGATCGGTCGGTTTCGGTTGCAGGGGCTGCTGGGACAGGGCGCGGTCGGTCGGGTGTTTCGGGCGGAGGACGCGATCCTGCACCGGCGGGTGGCGCTGAAGGTGATCGTCGTCCACACCGCGGATGGCCAGATCAACCGCAACGCCGACACCTTCCTGACCGAGGCCCGCGCCGCCGCCGCCCTGGAGCATCCCAACGTCATCCAGATCTTCGAGGCCGGCGAGACGGGGAACCTCTGCTACATCGCCATGGAGCTGCTCGACGGGGGCAGCCTGAAGGACCTGGTCGTGGCCTCGGGCGCGATGGACCCCGGCCGGGCCTGCCTGCTCGCCGCCGACGCCGCCGACGCCCTGGCCGCCGCCCACGAGGCGGGCATCATCCACCGCGACGTCAAGCCGGCCAACCTGATGCTGACCCGGCAGGGACGCTGCAAGGTGACCGACTTCGGGCTGGCCACGTTCGGCGACGCCGACTCGGTCTCGCAGGAGCGCGCCGCCGGCACGCCGTTGTTCGCCGCCCCCGAGGTGATCCGCGGCACCGCCTCCGATGAGCAGTCCGACATCTACAGCCTGGGCGCGTCGCTGTTCTACCTGCTCACCGGCCGGCCGCCCTTCTCGGGCAAGACCCGGTCGGAGGTGCTTCGCAAGCACCTGCAGGAGCCGATCCCCGACCTGCGCCAACTGCGTCCCGGCCTGCCCGAGGCGCTCGTGGCGGCGGTCGAGAAGGCGCTCGACAAGGACCCCGGCCAGCGGTTCGGCACCGCCATCCAGTTCGCCCGGGTCCTGCGGGTGCAGACGATCCCCGCCGCCCCGTTGCCGAACATGATGGCGATGGGCAACACGATCGGCGGGGCGTCGGTCCTGAACCTGAGCGGCATGACGGCCGTCACCGGCAGCAGCGGCAGCCTCCGCGGTGGACGGTCGACCGGCGGCGAGGGCGAGCTCACGGTGAACGACCTGCTCTGGCTCCCGCCGACCCGCGCCGACGCGCCGGCCGCCGAGCCGCCGGCACCTCCGGCCCCATTGGTGGTCCGCTGCGCCCCGCCCCCGGTCGAGTACGCCACGCCGTCCGTGGGTCGCAACTGGCAGTGGACGCGGTCGGCCGCCGCCGCCGTGGCGATCGCGTCGGTCGTGGTGTTGGTCGGGATCGTCGGCGTCGTGTTCGGCGTGCGGGCGAGCCGCACCGCCGTGGCGATCCCACTGCCCGCCCCGACGGTTTCGCCCGCGCTGCCCGCGGCCATCGTCCCGCCGCCATCGGTCGTCGCCCGCATGCCGCAACGGGTGCCGACCGCCCAGATCCCGACAGACCCCAGCGTGGCGACGTCACCCGTTCGAGTTCTGCCCCTGCCCCCAGCCACCGTGATCCGGCTCACGCCCGCCGAGCAGGTGCCCCTGCCCGTCACCGACGTGGACCACCTGCGACGGATCGCCGACGGCGAGGACGCCGATCGGCCCCACCGTTACGCCACCATCGTCGGCAAGGTGGCGCACACCCGCCCCAGCGCCAACGGCCGGACGATCCGGATCGAGTTCGCCGACACCCGGTTCTGGATCGCCTACTGGGCCACGAACAAGGTGATCTCGACGCACATGACCGAGCGGTTCGGTACCGACGCCGCCGACCTGGTCGGCAAGACGATCCGCGTGACCGAGCGGGTCACGATCTACGACGGCCAACCCGAGTTCATCCTCACCGCCACCGACCACGTGAAGCTCGTCGCGGAGTGACGGCATCACCGCACCGGAGCCCAGCGGCTCCGCCGCGGGTGCACGGGAGCACGATGGCGCAGCCCGCCGCGTGGTCCGCAGTCCCGCACGCGACGCGGGCTGGTTCACCGCGCGGGTCGGCGCGGCGTGGCTGCCACAACTGACCATCACCTGCTCGCAGACCCGGAGCACGCCCGGCGACAGGTGGGCCGAGGCCCGCTCGGCGCGAAACGTCAACCGGGTCGGCCGCGTCGTTCCTGACCACGGCGGTGCCCGGTTCGCCGCGCTCGCCGGGGCGCCCCAGACTTTGAACCCCGCCTCCTCGCGTGGCCACCGGCAGAGGCAAACGTCGCCTTCGCTCACGGGGGCTCGCTCGGTGGGGTATCGAGCTTACTTCTTCTCCCGCTTCCTTCGCCGCAGTTCCGCGTCGACAAACGGGTCGAGCTCGCCGCGGTCCAGCACGCTCTCCACGTTGCTGGTCTCGACGCCGGTGCGCACGTCCTTCACGCGGCGGTCGTCCAGCACGTAGTTGCGGATCTGGCTGCCGAAGCTGTTGGCCTTCATGTCGCCGACGGCCTCCTTCAGCTCGGCGTCGCGCTTGCTCTGCTCCAGCGCTTCCAGCTTAGACGACAGGATGGACATCGCCAGCCGTTTGTTCTGCTGCTGGCTGCGCTCGACCGAGCAGGTGACGACGATGCCGGTCGGCTTGTGCGTGATCCGCACGGCCGACGCCACCTTGTTCACGTTCTGCCCGCCGGGGCCGGAGGCCCGCACGAACGCGATGAAGTCGAGATCATCCTCGGGGATCTCGGCGTGCTTGTCCTGCGCGTCGAACTCCGGCACGACCGTGACCGACGAGAAGCTCGTCTGCCGCTTGCCCTGGGCGTTGAACGGGCTGGGCCGAACCAGCCGGTGTACGCCCGCCTCGGCCCGCAGGTATCCGAACGCGTACGGGGCCTTCACGTACAGCGTCACGTTCTTGATGCCGGCCTGCTCGCCGTACTGGCGGTCGACCTCCGACACGTCCCACCCGCGCAGGGCGAACCAGTACAGGTACATCCGCAGCATCATCTCGGCCCAGTCCTGGGCCTCGGTGCCGCCGGCGCCGGCCTGGATGGTGAAGAACGCGTTGCGGGGGTCGTTGGGGCCGTCGAGCAGCGAGACCAGCTCCACCTGAGCCGTGCGGGCCTCCAGGGCGGTCAGCTGCTGGTCGGCCTCGGTGAGCGAGTCGGCGTCGTCGGCCTCGGCGCCCAGCTCGTACAGCGCCTGGATGTCGGCGATGCCGCCGAGCAGCTCCTCCACCGGGTCGGTGATGGCCTTCAGGCCCTTCATCTCCGACACGATGCCCTGGGCCGCCTCCTGGTGGTCCCAGAAGCCCGGCGCCTCCATCTTCAACTCGAGCTCCTTGCGGCGGGCCTGCTTGGTCGGCAGGTCAAAGAGAGTCCCGGATGGCGACGATCCGGGATGAGAGGTCTTGGATGGATTGGGACAGGTTCTCGTGGACCATGATGCGCGGAGTTTAGTCGGCGGCGGCGGGGCGGGCAACGCCTCAGGCGCGGGACTGCCAGACGGCAGGGTCTCGCTTGTCGTGCAGCACGCCGATCACCTGCACAGTTGACCCGATAATCCGGTAGTACACGGCGTATGGGAAGGTCTTCAGCCGAGCCCTCCGCACGCTCTTGACCAGCGGAGCGAACAGTTCCGGCCGACCGGCGATGAGATCCAACACGACGTTCAGCGACGTGTTGAACCGCAGCTCAAGTTGCGGGTCTATGTCGAAGTAATGTTGACCCGCCTCGGCAACATCGGTGGCGACAACCTCGGCGAACGTGATGTTGCCAGGCATCATTTGTGAACCGATCGGAGCTCGTCGACCCGCCCGCTGAATTCCTCGCGCGACAGCATTCGCATCTGCCCAGAGTCGATCAGAGCGATCCGCCGGTCAAGCTCGTCGCGCAGCGCATCGGTCACGACGACCTCGTCCTGGGCCGGGTCGATCGACGCGATGAGCCGCGCCCGATCATCCGGCGACAACGCGCGAGCAGCGGCGATCACTTCTTCCACGGTCATGACCACTCCTGTTAAGAAGGCGTCCGAAAACCAAACGCCGCACGGCACAGCCGCGGACGAAGGTACTCCGCAGTGAGCCGATGCGGGAAAAGCCGCTTACTGCGGGGTACCTCCGTGCGTGGCTCCTCGCCGCCGGTCGATCCCAAACGGTTCTCGGACAGCTTCTAAGCCGACGCCACCCTACCGCCCGCCGCCCACCTTCGCCGCCGCCAGGTCGGTCAGGTTGCACTTCCAAATGTTCCAGTGCCCGCCGCGGTTGCTGCGGAAGTAGATCGTCTTGCCGTTGGGGTCGAACACCGGGTGGCCCTCGAAGTTCTCGCCGTGGGTCAGCTGGATCGGGTTCCGGCCGTCGGCGCCCACCAGCCACAGGAACGAGTGCGTCTCCTCCCCCTCGCGGAAGCGTCCGTCGGGCTCGCGCTGCAGGTCGACCGGCTGCCCCTCGCGCAGGTTCGAGGCGTAGGCGATGAACCGCCCGTCCGGCGACCAGTGCGGGTCGACCGCGTCGTGGTCCGCGTCCAGCTGCAGCTCGTTCGTCGTCACCGGCCCGCGCACGTTCACGATCGCCAGCCGCAGGTGCCCGCCGTTCTCCGGGCGGTGGACGAACGCGATGCGGTTCCCGTCCGGCGACATCTGCGGGCTCATGCCCTGCCCACGCGCCGTCGACCCCGACCCGTCCTTGCTGCACACCATCACCTGCGGGCCCGACGCGTTCGGGCTGTACGCCGTGAACGCCAGGAACTCGCGCCCGGCGGTGAACTCGGTCTCGCACGTGTCGGCGTCGTGCGCCAGGTGCTCCACGGTCGACTCGTCGCTGGCCGTCTTGAACTGCACCGGGGCCCGGGTCCGGCTGTCGTCGTTCGTGTCGAAGATCACGTCGTCGCCCGTGTAGCTGAACGCCGGGTTGTGCTGCTGCTTGCGGTTGGTCGTCAGCAGGGTCGGCTTCATGTCGACCGCCAGCGGCAGCCTCCACAGCCGGCTGTCCTGCCCGCCGGGCTGGATCGCGCTGTTCAGCCGGACCTCCTCGTACACCATCACCGTCCCGCTCGGCCCCGCCGTCACCGTGAACGAGGGGTAGTCCACGTTCGGGTCCTTGTTGTCCGTCACCGACACCGGCTGGTCGATGAACAGCGGCGGGCCCGGCTCGGTCTCGTCGATCGTCGCCACCGTCTGCGCCTGCGCCGCCGCCATCTGCCAGAGGTCCCCACCCTTCTGCGCCGCGTACCCCAGGCCCGACACGAAGTCCTTGAACTGCGTCAGCGGGATCTCGTACGTCGTCTGCGCCAGCGGCTCCAGCCGCACCTGCGTGCCCGGGTTCGGCGCGCACAGCACCCGGTGCGCCTCCACCCGGTAGTGCACGTCGTCCGACATGTCGAGCTTCAGCGTGGTCGGCGTCCGGGTCTGGTCGGCGTCCAGCGCCAGCGGCGTCTCGTGCCCGTCCGCCGCCACCTTGAACACCATCAGCGTGGCCCGGTCCGGCGTCGACTGCAGCGTCGCCGTCTTGCCCGGCGCGCACCCCGCCCCCACCGCAACGGCCAGGGCCAGGCAGAACGTCGGGCGGACCGGTCGGCGGGAAGTCACGTGGGCCATGGGCGTGGGAACCTTTCGGATGGGCGGGTCGGGACGACGGCCTGAGTGTATCGTCGGCCAAGTCGGGCCAGCAAGTTGCGCCCCGCACGAAGACGACGGCCACGTTCGCCCGCACCCCGCCGGCAAGTCGCCGGGTCCAACGGCGACATATCCCCCCAGCGAACGCCCGTCAAATGGGACGAAACGGGACGAAATGGGACGGTTTTCACCCTGTCCCGCGGCGATGATCTTCGCCGTAAGCATCATTTATGCATCGCGTTACATGTCGGGATTGCCGCGGGACAGGCCCGCGCCAGTCCTACCGGCCTCATCCGGGTTTGCGTGCGTCTTCCTGGGGTTGCCGTTTCGCGCTTCGCACGCCGGGCGGGCGCGTTGACTCATGCCAGTTGCTTCCAATTCTGGTATGTTTCGCGGGACAATGGGACGTCAATGGCTGCACGCGAAGCGACTGGTCTCCGGGCTCAAGAAGGCCAAGACCAACACCAAGCTGATCCGCGAGATCACCCTCGCCGCCCGCATGGGCGACGCCGACCCCGCCATGAACGCCCGGCTGTTCGCCGCCGTCGAGAAGGCCAAGAAGGAGTCCGTCCCCAAGGACGCCATCGGGCGCGCGATCAACAAGGGCGCCGGCATCGGCGAGGAGAAGCTGAACATCGAGCACGTCGTCTACGAGGGCCGCGCCCCGCACAACGTGCCGGTGATCGTCGAGGTCTACACCGACAACCCCAGCCGCACCGCCCCCGAGATCCGCGTCCTCTTCCGCCGCGGCCAGCTGGCCAGCTCCGGCGCGAACAAGTTCGTCTTCGACAACGTCGGCCTGGTCGAGGCCCACCACCCCGACCCGACCGTCGACCGCGAGGCCGCCGCCATCGAGGCCGGCGCCAACGACGTTCAAGCCCTGACGCACGACCAGAACGACGACGTCCCCGCCGGCTCCGCCGGCGCGAAGTTCATCTGCGAGCGCACCGACGTCGCCACCGTCTCCCGGTGGCTGGCCGCCAACGGTTGGACCATCATCACCAGCGAGATCGGCTTCGTGCCGAAGGTGGTGACGAAACTGGCCGAGGCCGAGCAGGAGGAGGTCGTCGCGTTCCTCCACGCCTTGGACGACCACGACGACGTCCACCGCGTCTGGGCGGCGGTGGACTGACCGTCCGCCTCCCCGTTTAGCCACGGCCCGGACGGCCGGTCTGCGACCGTCAAAGAGCGCAAATGCCGGCGTTCATCATCGGCCGTCACCGCCGCAGCCGCGCCGGTTCGCCAACCGTGAGGGACCAACGATGAGCCAAGGCAACCCGACCCTGACCGACGTCCGCTCCGACCTCCAGGCCGGCCTCGGCGAACTGTCCACGCTGACCCCTGAGATGCGGATTGGCCAGCTGCTCGCCGCCGTGGGGGAACTGTGCTCCGACCTCCACGGCCGCGGCCTCTGGGACGCCACCGACGCCGAGCTGCTCGAAGCCGTCTGGCAGTTCCGGCGGAATTTCGAGACTGCCAACCATTGATCGAACGGAACGTCGCGGCTCACCACGCCGCATCCATCATTACAGCTTCCCCGCCGCCCACCGCCGGCCGGCGTAGAGACCGCTCCCCGCTGATCCGCGTCGGCCGACTGCGGAACTCGACCGGCTTGATCCCCCGGAGAATACGTTCAGCGTACGGCTGGCGGATGGAGAGGGCTCGCATGAACCCGTAGATCGGCCGCACCCAACCGTCGACAGCAGCAGATCGCAACGTGCCATGTACGCGCGATGATCCCCGCGTTCCGACCCGACTGTTACCTGCCCGACGGACTGCACCCGGCCACCGATGCCGACGTCACCTTCCGGTTCGGGTCGGCCACCCCGCGCCGCAGGCGGCTCGTGCTCCGGCTCCGCCGTTGGGTCACCCTCGCACGGGCGGTCCGCGCCCCCCGCCTGCTGGTCGACGGCAGCTTCGTCACCGCCAAGCCCGAGCCCGACGACGTCGACGCCGTCATCCTCCTGCCCCTCGATTTCAGCGCGCGCGTGGCAACGACACCGCGTTCGAATTGGAGCAGATGGTCCTCACCCGCCAACCCGCGGAACTGTTCGCCGCAGAGGACGAGTCGGACTGGTCCGATTGGGTCGAGTTCTTCTCCCGCACCCGAGAGCCCGACGGCCGGCGCAAGGGCTTTGTGGAGGTCCACTATGATCACGACCACCGTCGAGTACGAGAAGGCCCAGGCCGAGCTCCGCGACCTCACCGACCGACTGGCCCGCCTCCTGCAGTCCCACCCGGCCGGCTCGAAGGGATTCACCAAGGCGGGCGTCCGCAAGATGATCGCCCGCCTGCACGAGGAACTGGCCGTCTACGAGGGCAGCGAGGAGGTCCGCTCGCCGATCGTGAAATGAAAACGGCATGGAGCTGGAACCGCTCTCCGACGATCCGCTTCGGCCGACTGCGGAACGCGATCGGCTTGATCTGCTGACCGCAGGTCCCGCGGAGAATCAGCTTGGCGTACGGCCGGCGGATGCAGAGGGCTCGCGTGAAAGTGGCCATCGGCCGAGCACGGCCGAAACCTCGACCGCCTGCCGACTGTCACGCCAGGGCGATGAACGACGCCGACGCATCCGCTTCGAACGCCAACAGGGCCAACCGGTGTGAGCGTAGCAATGCCACAACGGTGGACGTCAGGCAGTTCCAAGCCGAATCCAAACCACCTTCGGCGGCGGCCCCATCAACAGCGCTCGCTGTTGAAAGTCGACGTCCTTCGACACGATCGCCAACCCGTTCGCCACCGCGTATGCCCATACGGCCGGGTCGGCTGCCCGCGCCATCCCCAGGTCGCGGACGTGTGCTGAGCCGGGAAAGTCGACCGCCAGCAGGGCGACCAACTTGGGCGAGAGATTCTGATCGAACAGCAGCCTCACGCCGCCGGCACCGTCCACAGCCGCCGCTCACGGTCCGCCGCGTAGGCTAGGCACGCCTTGACGTCGTCCAGCGTCAGGTCGGGGAGGTCGTCCACGATCTCCGCCGGCGTCATGCCCGCCGCCAGGTACTCGAGCACGTCCCGCACCGTGATCCGCAGCCCACGGATGCCGGCCTGCCCGCTCCGCTTGTCGGGCTCGATGGTGATGAGTTGCCGGTAGTCCACCGCCAAAGGTTACCCCCTGCGCGAAAGCAGCGTCAACGCGAACGCCGCCGTCGGCCTGGGGCGGTTATCGTTGGCCGTTACCGTCGCAGCCGTGCCGGTTCGCCAACCGTGAGGGATCGACGATGAGCCAGCTTAGCCCCACAACGACAACGACGGACGTCCGGTCCGACCTGCAAGCCAGCCTGGGCGAGCTGTATACCCTGATCCCCGAGATGCGGGTCGGCCAACTGCTGGCTTCCGTCGGCGAGCTCTGCGCCGACCTCCACGGCCGCGGCCTTTGGGACGCCACCGACGCCGAGCTGCTCGAAGCCGTCTGGCAGTTCCGGCGGAGCTACGATAGGGCGAACCGGTGACGTCTGGGCAGGCACGATCAGAAGCGTCGGAAGTTTGTTGGTTCCAACCCCCACCCGATCAGTCCGAGTCCTCAGCATCGTCCGGATGGGGCTCGTGCGTCTTGAGGAACTGATCCAGAAATCGATTCAACCGTCTGTGGTGTACTGCCAGGGCTCGTCGGAGATGTCTCTTGTCTTGCGTGTTCAGGATGTAGTCCAACAACTGGTGAAACTGCTGGACTTGCCGCGGGAATCGGACCGACGGATCGCGTCGAGCTTCAATTGCCGCGGAGGGCAGGGTCTGAACTTCGATGAACGGCGGCGGCTTCTTCAAAATCTTCGTGGGTGCCGGGAGCACGGTCCCGTTGACCAGTTGGTGCTCGCCGTCGAACAAGTGAAACAGCTGTGCTTCCAACCTCTCCCGGGCGGCAGTACCGGCGACGGCCCATCCGCGCACATAAGCTACCTCCCAAACGTCCAGTTGACGGTTGGCAATCACGTCTGAGCGGGCACTGGTCAGATGGCGCTGCACTCGCTGCCGAAGGCTCGTGTGCTTCGTCGCCTTCGCCTGGCCGACGTAGATCGGCAGCCCGTCCAGGTCACACAAAGCGTAGACACCGGCGGCGTCGGGCAGCGACTTTAGTTGCTGCAACTTGACACTGCCGTTCGGTACGACGTTTACCACGGCCATCTTATGCTAACAGTAACCGAACTTGCGCTTTCGTTTTCCGCAGTCATGATACCCGACTGTGGAGCTCCGTGAGCAAGACGTCTCGACCAAGGTGCTGGCGCGGGTCCTGCCGCTGCTGGACCGGCTCCACGACTGCGGGACCCAGCGGGACACGGCCGGCAACCGCACGCTGTTCTTCGACGACTACGCCAAGCTGGTCCTGGTCTACCTGTTCAACCCGCTGATCGACTCGATCTCGATGCTCCAGCGGGCGGCCGAGCTCCCCAAGCTGGCGCGGCAGCTGGGCGTCAAGCCGTTCTCCAAGGCCAGC
The DNA here is from genome assembly GCA_965198865.1 of Tepidisphaeraceae bacterium. Lineage (GTDB taxonomy): Bacteria > Planctomycetota > Phycisphaerae > Tepidisphaerales > Tepidisphaeraceae > CBDAQA01. The sequence goes on from CBDAQA010000002.1 coordinate 446,929, forward strand.
TTCTCCGAGGCCCCGGCGGTGTTCGACCCGGCCCTGATGGCGGCGGTCGTGCAGGAGCTGGCCGCCGACGCCCGGGCGCTGCCGGCCGACCCGCGGCTGGCCGACGTCAAGGGGGCCATCAAGCTGGCCGACGGCACCCTGCTGGCGGCGCTGCCCAAGCTGGTCGAGACGCTCTGCCGCCGCAACCGGGACGGGTCGAAGTACCACGCGTTCCGCGGCCACGGGGTCCTGGACCTGCGGACGGGCCTGCCCGACCTGATCCGCCTGACCGGCGGCAGCCCCAAGGGGGACGACAACGAGCGGCGGGTGCTGGAGGCGGCCGTCCTGCCCGGCAACCTGTACGTGGCCGACCGGGGCTACTTCGACAAGCAGCTGCTCGCGCACATCGTCAGGGCCGGCAGCTCGTACGTGTTCCGCGCCCAGGACAACCTGGCGTACGAGGTCGTCGAGGACCGCCCGCTCACGGCCGCGGCCCTCGCCGACGGCGTGCTGCGGGACCAGGTGGTCCGCCTGGCCGACCTGGACCACCTCGTCCACCTGGTCACGGTCCGGGCCGACGTCCACGCCAAGCGCACCCGCAACGGGACCATCGACAGCTCCGGCCAGATGCTGCTGGTCACCGACGACCTGGCCATGGCCCCCGAACTGGTCTCGCTGTGCTACCGCTACCGCTGGACGATCGAGACGTTCTTCAAGTTCCTCAAGCAGATGCTCGGGTGCCGGCACCTGATCAGCCAGCGGAGGGCGGGCGTCGAGATCCAGGTCTACGGCGCGATGATCGCCTGCCTGCTGCTGAACCGGGCGACCGGCGTCAAGCCGTGCAAGGCCCTGATGGAGGTCCTGCTCTGGCACCAGCTGGGCTTCGCCACCGACGACGACGTCCTGGCCCGGGTGGAGCAAACCCGGCGGGACCAGGCCAAGGCCCACGCGAAGAAGATCGGCCGGTGAGTTCGGCCCCGGTGCGCCCCGTGGTGCCGGGCGCTAACGCTGCGCGCTGCTTGACGCCGAGAACACGCCGTACGTCGGCCGACCCGCTCCCGATCCGCCGTTAGTCTTTACCAGCGTCCACCGACCACGCCACCGTAATCCGCGGGCCGAACGACAATGGCAACTTGAATCGCTGTAGGTTGGATTCAGTCGTGTCCATCGCGGAACAACTCCCCCGGCTCGACGGCCAGCGCATCGGCGATCCGCCAGATGTTCAGAAGGCTAATGTTTCGCTCCCCCCGCTCCACCGACCCAACGTAGCTTCGATCAAGTTGGCAGCGGCTCGCCAAATCCTCCTGCGAGATTCCCAACCTGGCGCGCAGGCGACGCATCTGATTGCCGAATCGCTGCTGGGCGGTAGCCTCGTCCACCGGCTCCTACATCGCCGCTCGCGGACTTCGAGTCCACGGCCTTTAAGTACCGGGGCTTGCCTGCTAGGATGTGCGTGAACGATGCTGACCGGCACCCGCACCTTCGCAGAGTTCTTCGCCGGCATCGGTCTCGTCCGGGCCGGCCTGTCCCGTGGCGGCTGGGAGTGCGCCTTCGCCAACGACATCGACCCGAAAAAACGGCAGATGTACGTGGATGCGTTTGGCCCCTCTCTCGAGTACGACTGCGGCGACATCTGGGAGACCGATAGGGTCGCCGCGTTGGTTCCTGATGGCCTCACGTTGGCCACTGCATCATTTCCATGCACGGACCTGTCATTGGCGGGGCACTGGCGGGGCATTGACGGGACGCACTCATCGACTTTCTTCGGATTCTGTAACCTTCTCAAGCAGCTTGGGGACAGGCGTCCACCAATGTTGTTGGTCGAGAACGTCGTCGGCTTCCTCACCTCGCGCCAAGGCTCGGACTTCACGCGGGCTGCGGTGGAGCTGGCATCGCTCGGCTATTGGCTCGATGCAGTTGTGATCGATGCCCGAGCGTTTGTCCCTCAGAGCCGTCCACGTGTTTTCATCATCGGCGTGGATAGCAGCTACCTTGGGATGCTGCCCGCGGGTGAGCCATCTTCGATACTCTTTCCCGGCTTGGTCGATCTCCCAGTCCGGCCCAGCACGGCCAAACTGCGGCCGCCGCCGTTGTTGGAGTTGCGGCGACGAACGCAACTCGCCACGGGCTGGTTTACCGCACAGTTGCCACCGCTCCCCTCTTCGCCAACGCCGCTTGGTGCCGTCCTCGACGCTGGCGACGAGCACGATTGGTGGACACCGGCCGTGGTGGCGAAGCATTTGAAGTCGATGCAGGTTCCGTCCCGTGCCCGGCTTGATCGGCGCATTGGCGGAGAGGAGATCCACTTGGGCACCGCGTTCCGTCGGACGCGGCTTGGCGAGGCGAGGCTCGAAGTGCGGTTCGACGTCGCAGGGTGCTTACGGACACCCCGCGGCGGAAGTGCTCGTCAGGTGGTGATCCGGGTCGGCCGTGATCGCCTCGACATGCGGTGGATGACCGCCCGCGAATATGCACGGCTTCAGGGGGCCGGCGACTTTCCCATTCGAGTGCCGGAACGCCAAGCGCAATTTGGATTTGGCGATGCCGTGTGCGTGCCGGCAATTGAATGGCTCGACCGACACTTATTGACTCCGTTGTCCATTGGACTCGGGGGCAGGGCCACCACCCGACTGGGAGGCGATTCGCAATCGTTGCCTAAATGTGGCGTCCAGCCGTCGGACGTTCGTGATTCCCGGAACCCCTCTCTTCCACCCCCAGCCGCCTCGCCCTCGTCCTCGTCCTCGCGGCGTTCCCCGGCGGCCTGATCGACCATCCCCGCTTCACGGCACCGTCGCAAAGGAATCCGCCGCAGCGCCGCCCACGCCCCGGCGGGGCGCCGGTGGCGGGGTCGGTGAAGGCAGCTGAAGCCGAAGCCCCCCCGCCCGCCGGTCACGGGATCCGGGGTGGCAGCGGCACCTGCTCGGCCAGGGCTCGGGCGTGGAGATCGTCGCCGTCGGGGAGGGGCGGGAACTCCTCGCCGGGGACGGCGCACTCGTCGAACGTCATGGCGGCGCGGGCCTCCGCGGCCGCGTGGCGGGCGCGGCGGGCGATCAGGGCGGGGTCGGTCGGGCCGGGCGTGGGGGGCGTCAGCAACCCCTGGCTCTTCAGGACGGTCAGGGCCGTCCGGACGTCGCCCTTGGCGACGGCGGCGGCGACCGTGTCGACCGCGGCGTCGGCCAGCGCCAGCAGGCGGTCGCGCGAGGCGGCGACCGCGTCCGCCTGCCAGGCGTGGTAGGCGGCGGTGAAGTCGGGGTCCGACTTCAGCCACCGGTACACCGTCGTCCGGCTCACGCCGACCGCCGCCGCCGCCGCGACCGGCGTCGCGCCGGCCACCAGCTGCTCGATCGCGCCCCGCTGCGCCACCGACAGCCGGCCCGTCGCCGCGATCGCCGTCACCGGAACCTCCGCCGCACCGCCCGAGTCGAGAGTGTCCATCGCCGCAACCTAACACCGACCAAACATAGATGCAACATAAAATTTCATGTCGTGGTTTCTGGGGCCGGCGGCGGGTTGCCCGGCTGAAGACTTGGGATGGCACGGCACTCGAGGCAGACCTCTTGCGGGGTGAGATGCCGGGACGCGGCCCCGACGGGCACGCCCACGCCAGACCGTTCCAGCAGGGCGAGGTCCGCCTCATCCTCGTTGATGGGCCAGCAACTGGTACGAGTGGCTGATGGGTCGGTCCGTGCGAATCTCGCGGTGCCGCTGCGAACGGCATCCGCCGCGGCGGGTGGTCGGACGCGGGCGGCGATGCTCCCGGATCGCGCGATGTGCGGTTCAACCGACGGCCACCGTGCCGATGGCGGTGGCCTGCGCGCCGGCCAGGGCCAGGGCGATCAGGGGGTAAAGCCGCAGGCCGGCGGCGTCGGCGGGAACGGTCAGGGCGAGCCGGAACGAGACGGTGCTGCCGACGCCGATCCGCAGGGCGCGCGGCACGCCGGCGACTCGGGGGACGGCCACGGTCCGCGCCGCGCCGTCGGCCGACAGGTAGGCGTCCACGGCGACCGGGCCGGTCGCGGTGATCGTGCCCGTGTTGGTCACGCGGACGGTGACGACCACGGGGCGGCCGGGCAAGGCGGCAGCGGCCCGGGCGGCCGTGAGCCCGGTGAGGTTCGCCGACAGCCGGACGATGGCGGCGGCGACGGTCACGGACCGGCCGACCGGGCCGGTCGACACGGCCCCGGTGGCGTCGGTCACGCGGGCGAGCAGGTCGTACGTCCCGGCCGGCAACGACAGGGCCCTCACCTTCATCGCCACCGCGGCCGACCCGTCGGCGCTCAACCGGGCCGACATTCGGGAGGTGGCCACGGTCGTCTCCGTGCCGTCCGAACCGACCGCGAGCAGCGACACGACGTCGGTGCCGGTCGCGGTCGACGTCCCCCGGTTGGTCACCGTCACCCGTACCGACTTGTTGATCGCCACCCCGGCCACGGTGTGGGCCGGCAGGGTGGTCCGGCCCATGGTGGGGACCAACGGCGACGTCGAGGTGGGCGTCGGCGTCGGCGTTGGCGTTGGCGTCGCCGGGGCGAGGACCGTGACCGTGGTGGAGCGATCGGTCGACTGGCCGTCCCGGTCGGTGACCCGTCCGTGGACCGTGTGCGGCCCAACGGTCGCCAGGTCCGACGCCGGCACGGTCACGGACGGGCTGGTGCTGCCGACGACGTCGAACGTGCCGTCGCCGTCCAGGTCGAAGCTGTAGGTGAATCCGGCGGTCACGTCGTCCGCCGACGGGTCGGTCACGTCGGTGAAGGCGACCGTGGCGGCCGACCCCAGGACGGTCTGGGCGGCCGGGAGGAAGCCCGTGGGCGGCGCGTCGGTGATCGACACGACGGCGGTGGCGACGTCGGACAACCCCCCGGCGTCGGTGACGCGGACCGCCACCACGTGCCGGGACGGTCCGTCCAGCGACCCCGCGGCAAACGGGACCGTCGAGCCGGTCGCGCCCGGGACGAACGTGGTGCCGTCGTAGTCCAGGTCCCACTCGTACGAGGCGATCGTCCCCGCGGGATCGGTCGAGTCGACCGCCGACAGCGCGACCGTGCCGCCCTCGGCCACCTCGTACGGCCCGCCGGCGTCGGCGTCGGGGAGCGGCGGCAGGCCGACCCGCAGGGTGACCGTGGCCGGGCCGCTGGTCATCAGGCTGTCGCTCGCCCGGTAGGTGAAGCTGTCGGTCCCGGTGAACCCGGCGGCGGGCGCATAGGAGAACGACCCGTCGGCGTTGAGCGACAGCGTGCCGTGCGCCGGCCCCGACACCAGTTGGGCCGACAGGACCCGCCCGTCGGGGTCGTCCGGGTCCGTGTCGTTGGCCAGCACGCCCGACGGGGTGAAGTAGCCGTAGAGGACCGTCCCGTACAGGGCGGACGGACCGGTCCCGTCCTGGAACGTGGCGGCCAAGGTCGCGACCGAACCGTCGGCGTTGAGGTCGTACTCCGCCACCGTGAACTGGGCCGACACGGCGTCGGCACCCCGGCCGTCGCCGGACACGTCGAACCCCGGGTTGCCGGGCGACTCGAACCCGTACCGCTGCGCGTCCACGTACGTCCCGGGGATCAACAACTGGTTGGCCGGGGCGACGAACTCCACGGTCCAGTAGTCGCCGGTGGGGTAGTTGGCCCCCGTGAACGAGAAGACGACGCCGGTCGCGGACCCGTGGGCGGCGAACCCTCCGTCGGCCGTGGTCCAGGTGTGGTCGCCGGAGAAGATGTAGTTGCCGTCGCTGTCCAGGCGAAGCCCGCTCAGCGGGGCCGTCGGGCCGACGACCAGCGGGGTGCCCGCGGGGGTGTCGTAGCGGTCGTCAGCGGCGACGGGCGGGTGGTCGGCCGGGGTGACGGTGATCACGAACGACTGGGCGACCGACGCGTCGTTGCCGCCGCTGGCGGTGCCCCCGTCGTCGTGTGCGACGACCGACACGGTGGCCGTGCCGGACGCGCCGGCGTCGGGGGTGTAGGTCAGCGTCCCGTCCGGCGACACGGCCGGCGGGACGTCGAACAGGCCCGGGCCCGTGTCGCCGGTGATGACGAACGACACGTGCTGGGCCGACTCGTTGGCCGGGCCCGGCGCGATGGCGGTCGCCCACCCGTGGACCGTCTGCGGCCCGCCCGCCGCGTTGGCCGTCTGGTCCGGGCCGACGAGGAACGTCGGCGGCTGGTTCACCGGCCGGACGACGACCCTTGCCGTGGCCACGGCGCTGTCGGCCGTGCCGTCGTTGGCGACGTAGGTGAAGGAGTCGGTCCCGGCGAACGCGGTCGCCGGGGCGTAGGTGAACGACCCGTTCGGGGCCAAGGTCAGCGTCCCGTGGGCCGGCCCGGTGACGAGGCGGGCGGTCAGCGGGTGGCCGTCCGGATCGGTATCGTTGCCGAGCACGCCCGGGACCGCGGCCCCGGCGGGGACGTAGTCGTAGTAGACCGTGCCGTTCAACGCGTCGCTGGGGTTGTTCTCGTTGAGCTGCTGGAACGACGCCGCGAACCGGTTGACCGACCCGTCGGCGTTGTAGGTCGCCTGGAGCACGGTGAACTGCCCGGTCAGGTCGTCCGACCCCCGGCCGTCGCCGGACACGTCCAGGCCGGGACCGGTGGGCGACTGGAACGGGTACCGCGTCGCGCCGGCGTAGGTGATGCCAGCCGTCAGGACCTGACCCTGGGGGGCGGCGAAGTTCAGCGTCCAGTCATCCGCGCCGCCCTCGAACGTCACCGTGACGACGTTGCCGACCGCTTGGTAGGTCTGCGCCGTGGCCGTGAACCTGCCGTCCACCGGCGTCCACGTGTGCGTCCCGGCGTAGATGTAGCCGTTGCCGTTGAAGGACAGCGACGTCTGCCCGGTGGCGAACAGCGTCGTGTTCTCCGGGACGCTGAACGCGTCGTCCGACGCCACCGGCGGCGACCCGCTCAGCAGCCGTCGGCGCTCCAGCGACTCCGCCGTGGCCGGCCTTTCCCTGCCGTTGTCCGAAGCGTGCCTCGACCGCTGCCGCCGATGTGGGCGGTCCGTCCCCGATTTGCGCATGCGCGACCTCTCCCGCTGACGTGGCACGACCGGACGTCGTCGACCCCCGCGACCGGGTCATGTCGCAGCCGGAGGATCCCCTGCCCAGTTATATCGTGTACAGACGGGCCGTTCTACCGTGGTGTCCGATGGGCTACGGTCCCGCCCCCCGTGACGGTCAGCGCGGCTCAGGCGTGGCGCTCCCGCCCTGCCGCTTGCGGCTTCGCGGATCGGCACCTTTGGGAGTCGCCCCCGCGCCACGGCCACCGATCCGCCCAGCCCTGACCGGCCGGCCGAGATTTGCCGAAACCACCGCCGCCTCACAGCGCCGTTGCGAACGGCATCCGCCGCAGGGCGTTCCACGCCTCGGCGGGGCGGGCGGCGGGGTCGGTGAAGGCGAGGCGGAAGCCGACGTCGGCGTACGACGTCGTGCCGTTGGCCGGCAGGGGGTAGGGCTTGGTCGGGTCGACCGACGGGGGGGACACGGCCGACCCGCCGACGACCGAGACGGCAGCGAGGCGGTCGGGCGTGAACCAGGTTTTCACGTCTGCCGCAGACGGCTTGCCGGGGTCGATCTGCTCGGCCAGCGTGGCGGGGACGTCGAGGACGAACTGGGCGACGTTGCCGATGAGGTCGTGGAACACCCCGGCGTAGTCGTCGGTGCCGCCGACGGGGCGGAAGCCGAAGCCGTCGGTGGTCTCCAGCGTCGAGAGGGGCCAGGGGTCGACGGGGGACGGGGTGTCGCCGGCGAGGCGGCCGCCGAGCTTTGCCACGGCGGCGGGGGACCAGACGGCCGGCGAACCGTCGGCCATGAAGCCGCCTCCGTCGGGAGGTACGTCGGGGTCGCGAGCCCCGTTGGTCAGCAGGGCGCCGTAGCTGGCGGCGGTGCGGAGCTTCCAGCCGTTGGCGGCGAAGCCGCGGGCGATCGGGTCGGTCGCCTTGCGTGCCGCGTCGACGGCGGCCTGCCACTCCACGGCCGACGGCAGCCGGCAGCCGGCGCGGCGGGCGAGGTACAGGGCGAGCTGCGGCGTCACCCGCTGGGCGGGGAACCGGTCGTTCGGCGGCAGGATGAAGCAGCGGCGGTACGCCTCGCCGTCGACGGCCGCGGGGTGGCTCGGGTCGGCGTCGTCGAACTTCCAGACCGATGGCCCGCCGGGCGTCGGGGTGCCGTTCAGCTCGCGGGCGGCGGCCAGGGCGGTCGGGTCGTCGGCCAGCAGGTGCGACATGAGCGACACCGGCACGGCCGTGGTGCAGACGTAGCAGTCGAGGCCGGCGGGGTCGGTGCCGGCGTCGGCGGCAGTGGAGGGGGCGGGGGAGACGTGGACGCGGACGAACTCCAGCGTCGCGTCGCCGGCGGTGGTGGCCGGTAGTGCAGTGGACGTGCGTGAACCCGGCGTGACGCCACGAGCCCCGACGCGGGGGCCGGCCTCGGCCAGCGAGCGGGCGGCGCGGCGGTCGCCGGCGTGGAGCAGGTCGATCAGGCCTTGGCGGCCGGACGTTCGCCTTGGCGGCCAGGTCGAGCAGCCCTGCCGTTGCTCGGCTTGAGCGATGCGGCCGACGTCCGGCGGCGGTGGCGAGGCCGGCGTCGAACCGGAACCAGGCCGGGCAACGGGCGACCAGATCGGCGTACTGCGGGTCGCACGCCTGCGTGGCGGCGGCGGTGACGGTCGGCTGGTCGCGCAGCGAGCCGAGGAACGCGGCCAGCCGGCGGTCCAGCTCCGTCGTGATCTGTCGCTCGGCGGCGGTGGCCAACTGGTCGTGCAGCAGGCCGGCGATCTCCGCGCCGCGGGCCTGGTCGGCGGCGGCGGTGGCGAAGTCGGCGGGCCAGGGCTTGTCGGTCTTGACCGACCCGGCCGCAGCCAGGCGTTGGCCCGGACGGCCAGCGGGGCCTGCTCGTCATCGGCGGTGGCGAGCAGCTTGTCCCGGTCGGCGGAGGTCTCGACGGCGGTGAGCCGGTCCAGGTCGGACGCCGAGGCCGACATGGCGTCGGCGACGCCGGTGTCGGCGGCGGCGATCAGCTTGACCGCGTTCTGGAAGTCCCCCACGGCCGCCCGGGCGGCGGGCACGCTGCCGCCGGCGAGGGTCTTGCGCGCCATCGCCGCGGCCGCCACGGCCGACCGCACGGCATCGGTCAGCTTGTGGTACGGACCGGGGTCGAACGACGCCTGGTCGAACGCCGACGACACCGCCCGGGCCAGCACCTGCTCGCGGCGGGCGGCGACCTGGTCGGCCACGGCGACGGGCCAGCCGGCGGTGGCGGCGACGTCGATCGGGGGGTAGGCGTCGCCGGCCAGGCGCAGGCGGGTGGAGATGCCCTCCCACTGGGCCAGCGTGATGCCGGCGTCGTCGTTGGCGTGGGCGGTGAGGAACTGCTTGCGTCCGTCCTCGAACGCGGTCTGAGCGGCGTCGGACCGGAAGTCGGGCGACGACCAATCCCGGATCATCGCCAGCGCCCGGCGGTTGACCGCCGCGTTGCCCGCGGCGGGCGACGGCACCACGGTCGGCGGGGCGGCGACGGGCGGGGCCGCCGGCGCGAGCACCGGCGGGCGGGCGGGGGGCGGGGCGACGGTGGCGGCTGGACGGGCGGCGGTGGCTGCGTGACCAGCGTCGACTGCGTGACCAGCGTCGACTGCGGCACGTCCACGGTGGGGTTGCGGAGCGGGGGCATCGCCGGGCCGACCGTCAGCCCGGCCAGCGTTTCGGACAGGTCGGGCTTCGCCGGTTCGGCGGGCTTCGGGGGCTTCGGCGTCGGCCGGGCGGTGGCGACGGCGGGCGCGGTGGGTGGGCGGGAACGTCAGCGGGTGCTTGGTCCGGTCGGTCTTCCGCGGCCGGGTCAGCTCGGCCAGCTTCTGGTTGGCCGACTGCCAGCCCCCGGCGATCTGGTTTCGCCCGAGGTAGACGGCCAGGGCGGCGGCCACGAGGACCGGCGCGGCCACGACGGCCCGCGGCAGCCGGCGTCGCGAGGTGCGGACGGCGGCGATCTGGGCCCGCACCTCGTTCAGGTCGGTGAGCGTCTCGCCGAACGGGTTCACCAGCGCCTCGCACAGGGAGAACCACTGCTTGCCCGAGGCCCCCATCGCCCGCCAGGCGTCCCCCTTGGCCAGCGGCCAGCGCGCCCCGGTGTGGGGGCGGTGGGTGACCAGGGCGTAGAGCAGCTGCCCGATCGCCTTGGCGTCGGGCGCCCGGGTGAGCGACGGGACGTTCTCGGCCAGGGCGCCGGGGTCGGTCAGGACGACCTGGCCGGCGCGGATCGGGTCGCCGATCAGCACGTTGCTTGGCTTGAGGTTGGCGTGGGGCCGGCCGTACGCCGACTCCAGGTCGAGCAGGGCGTCGACCACGCCCAGGAGCAGGGTGCGGAGGTCGGCAGAGGAGAGGCGGGTGCGGCTGTCGACGATCGACTGGGCGGAGCGCGGGTAGAGCCGGGTGACGTAGAACGCGTCGGTGCCGTCGTCGGTGCCGAGCTCGTAGATGCGGGCCCAGCGCTGCGACTTGTCGGCCATCGACTGCTGGAGGGCGGCCCCGACCAGCAGGTGCTGGGCGTTGGTGGCGTCGCGGTCGGCGAGCTCGAGGTCGGTGAGCTCCAGGAGCTTGAGGCAGTGGTTCGGCGGCGCGGCGGCCGCCCCGGCCGGGCGGGCGGACCACACCGACGTGTGGGCGGACCGGTGCAGCAGGGCGACGGCGTCGAACTTTCCGTGACGGGCCATAACGTGACGGGCATCCCCGGGGCGACACTGCCCTGCGACCACGAGCAGGCCCGCCCAGCGATGCACGATGCCGGAGTATATTTGGCCCGCGCAGCCGGCACAAACTTTTCGCAGCTTGTGATGAGGCGGCGAACGGCGGATGCCGGACGGCGGTGACGCCTGCGGCGATTGGGTTGGGCGGGGCCGGCGGCGCGGGTCCGATAACGCGGCCGTGCGCGTTGGAGAATCCGCTTCGACCGGGCAGGGCCGGTGGCGGTATCGTGGCGGGGGTGACGGCTGCTGACGAGATTTGCGAGCCCGTTGCCGCCCGGCGGACGGTGGCG
>CBDAQA010000003.1:0-524993 GCA_965198865.1 Tepidisphaeraceae bacterium
ATCGCCTTCACCCGGTCCTCGGTGCGCGCGTAGGCGGTCAGCGCGATGGCGGGGATGTTGCTGCCGGCGGCGCGCACGCGGCGGATCAGCGAGTAGCCGTCCTCGCCGGGCATGCCGATGTCGCTGACCAGCACGTCGAACCCGCCCGTCGTCACCAGCCGCACCGCCTCGTCGGCCGAGCCGGTCGCCGTCACCACGGCCTGGCAGTCCTCCAGCAGCCGCTTGACCAGCCCGCGGGCGTCGGGCTCGTCGTCGACGACCACCACGCGCACGCCGGCGATTTCCACGCAGGCGTCGACCACGGTGTCCTGCAGGGCCTGGGCGCGCGGGTGGCGGCGCTCGGGCTCGGGCTCGGCGTCGGGGTGGACGATCGTCACCGGGAGCGCGACGACGAACGTCGTCCCCCGGCCCGGGCCGGCGCTCTTCACGTGGACCGACCCGCCGTGCAGCTCGACCAGCTGCTTCACGATCGACAGGCCCAATCCAAGCCCGCCGTGGCGGCGCGTGGTGCTGGCGTCGGCCTGGCGGAAGCGGTCGAACACGTAGGGCAGGAACTCGGCCGGGATGCCCTCGCCGGTGTCGATCACGCTGATCTCCAGGTGCGAGTTCACCCGCTCCAGCAGCACCTGCACCCGGCCCGGCTTGGGCGTGAACTTGACCGCGTTGGACAGCAGGTTCCACAGCACCTGCTGCAGCCGGCTCGCGTCGCCGGTCACGACCACGCCGTGCAGCGGGTCGATCACCGCCTGCAGCCGGACGCCCTTGGCGTCGGCGGTGGGGCGGGCGGTGTCGACCGCCGACTGCACCAGGGCCGCCAGGTCCAGCCGCTGCACGTCCAGGCGGACCTTCCCGCTGATGATCCGGCTCATGTCGAGCAGGTCCTCGATGATCTGGCTCTGCGCCCGCGCGTTCCGCTCGATCACCTCCATGCCCTGCGCGACGTCTTCGGGATCGCCCCCGGCCCGCATGATCTGCGCCCAGCCAGGATCGCGTTCAGCGGCGTGCGCAGCTCGTGGCTGAGCGTGGCCAGGAACTCGTCCTTCATCCGGCTCGCGTGCTCGGCGTCGGTGCGGGCGGCGCGCTCGCTGGCCAGCAGCTGCTCGCGCTCGGCCTCGGCCCGCTCGCGGGCCGCCTCGGCGCGCTTCCGCTCGGAGATGTCGTGCGAGACGCCCATCAGCCCCAGCGGCTTGCCCTGGGCGTCGGCGATCCGCCGGGTGCTGGTGTCGATCCAGACGCGCGACCCGTCCCGGCGGTAGCTGTGCCGCTCGCCGGCGAACTCCGGGCCACCGGCGGCGATGGCGGCCAGGCGGTCGGCGACGGCGGCGCGGGCGTGCTCGGGCAGCCGCTCGACGTAGGGCCGGCCCAGCATCTGCTCGGCCGACATGCCGAACAGCCGCTCGGCGCCGGCGTTCCAGAACGTGACCACCCCGGCCAGGTCGGTCACGACGACCGCGTCCTGCACGTGGGCCAGCAGCGTGCCGTCGCGGGCCATCCGCTCCTCGGTCGCGCGTCGCTCGGTCACGTCGCGCGTGGTCCCGGCGATCACCTCGACCTCCCCGTCGGGGCCGAGCACGGGCGTGAAGATGTACTCGTAGATCCCGCTGATCCCGCTGCCGCCGGTGAACGGCACGTCGCCGCGGATCGGCTGCCTGGTCCCGATCACCTGCGCGATCTCGCGCAGGTGCATCTGCGCGTGCCAGTCGGGGTAGCCCAGCTCGTGCAGGCTCCGGCCGACCGCCTCGTCGAACGTCTTGCCCCACACCTCCAGCAGCCGGCGGTTGGCGTAGAGGAACCGGCCGGTCAGGTCGAACACGTAGATGAAGTCGAGCGTGCTGGAGGCGATCCGCTCGAACAGCCGGGACTGCCGCTCGTACCGCTCGGCCAGGTCGCGGGCGGCCAGCTCGGCGGTCTTGCGGTCCGTCACGTCGCCGACGGTGCCGTCGAAGCTGACTAGGTGGCCGTCCGACCCGGCGAACGTGGACCGGCCGCGCGCGTGGACCCAGCGCTCGGACCCGTCCGGGTGGACCACGCGGTGCTCGACCGAGTAGGGCGCGGGATCGACCGGCCGGGTGGCGGCGGCGATCGCGCCGCGGACCCGCGCGCGCTCGTCGTGGTGGACGAGGGCCAGGACGTCGTCCAGCGTGGGCTCGCCATCGGCGGGCAGGCCGAAGATCGCCCGCAGCCGGCGGTCGGTCGACAGCGCGTGCGTCGGCCCGTCCATGTTGAACGAGCCCAGCCCGGCCGAGTCGAGCGCCAGCCGACGGCGGGCCTCGGCGGCGGCGACGGCCCGGCGGGCGCGGACCATCTCGGTCACGTCCACCCCGTGAACGAAGATGCCCGACACGGCCCCGTCCTCGCCGTGCAACGCCTGGTAGACGAAGTTCACCACGCGGTCGCGGTCGGGCGAACCCGCGGGCCCGAGGACGGCCTCCACCTCGGTGCCGAAGACCGGCTCGCCCGTGCGGTACACGGTGTCCAGCAGCTCGAAGTACCCCTGCCCCTCCACCTCGGGCAGCGCGTCGCGCACCCGCCGGCCCACCAGGTCGCGCCGGCCGACCAGTTCCTGGTAGCGCTGGTTGACCAGCTCGAACACGTGGTCGGGCCCGCGCAGCGTGCAGATGAACGCCGGTGCCCGCTCGACGATGGCGGCGAGGTTGGCGCGCTCGGCGTTGATCGCGCGGAGGAACCGCTCGCGGTCGGCCTCCAGCCCCTGGCGGGCCTGCCCCGCCCGCTCGCGCTCGGAGGCGTCGCGGAAGTAGATCGAGAAGCCCCCGTCGCCGGCCGGGTAGGCGTGCACCTCGTACCACCGGTCGTGGTCGGGGTAGTACGACGTGACCGACCCCGCCGACCGCTCGGCCTCCACGCGGTGGTACAGCCGGCCGATCGCGCTCTCGTGCAGCCCTGGGTAGACGTCCCACAGCGACAGCCCCAGCAGGTCGCCCGGCGCCCGGCCCAGGATCCGCTCGGCCTGCGGGTTCACGTAGGTGAAGCGCCACGCGCGGTCGACGGCGAAGAAGCCGTCGGTGATGCTCTCCAAGATGGTCCGCGACCGCTCCGCCTGCCGGTCCCGTTCCCGTTCGGCCAACACGTGGGCCGAGTCCTCGCGCACCGTGTTCAGCAGCCCCGCGATCCCGCCGGCATCGTCGGGAACGGGGCTGTACGACCAGGTGAACCAGGTGTCCTCGGGGAAGCCGTTGCGCTCCATGACCAGGTGGACGCGCTCGTTCCACGTCGCCTCGCCGCGGGACAGCACGGCCTCGACCTGCCCGCCGACCTGCGGCCACACGTCCGCCCACACCGCCCGCCCGGGCCGGCCCAGCGCGTCCGGGTGCCTCTTGCCCAGCATCGGGGCGTACCCGTCGTTGTAGATGTTGGTCAGCTCCGGCCCCCACCAGACCATCATGGGGAACCGCGAGTTGAGGCACATCGCCACCGCCGTCCGCAGGCTCAGCGGCCACCCCTCGATCGGCCCCAGCGGCGTGCGCGACCAGTCGAAGGCGCGGACCCGCCGTCCCATCTCCCCGCCGCCGGTGCCCAGCAGCCCCCCGGCGGTACCGTTCGCGTCCTGGTCCAAAGCGATGTCCACCTGCAACGGCCCGGGGGCCACACCACCCCCGCACACAGGGGGGAGGTTATCCGTGAGCCTCGACCGGTCAACGCACAAAGTGGAGGTGGCGTGGGAGGGACAAAGCCGGTCCGTCCTGATACGGCAAAGCACTCGACGACGCCCCCAGCGCACTTGACTGTACCGCCCTGTCCGCTGATCACTGTCGGCGGGGCTCTCGTTGCACCAGAGACGACGTCCGGAAATGGGGCGACGGTCAGATGAAGAAAGTATCGTCTGGAACGAAGACCGGCATTGTGCTTGCCCTAACGTTCCTTACAGGCGCGTGTTCGAGTTGGCTGACGGCCGCACTATTCGACAAGACCTATGGTTCCTAGTGGATCGCGATCGTTGTAGGCATTGCCCTGCTTACCATCCAATTTGTGGTCGTCGAACAAATACAGACGCCGGGGGACGTCCTGATGATGCGGCAGACCGAACTGGCGGAACTGAAGATCATGGCTGAGTCCGAGGCCGTGCGGCTGACCATTCGCCGACTGCAAGCGGAAGGCGACCGTCCACCTAGTGCCGACGTGAAGGACAACACATGAAAGCGTACGTCACGGTGCGGGCCTACGAGAAGATCCGGCGGCTTCCCGAGCCAGTCCGCCAGGGGGTGAACGCCCTGCTGAGGGATCTGGACGAGCGGCCGGAACAAGTGAAATCGATCGCGGTTGACTTCGCGACGGACATCGGCGAGACCGGTCTCAATCGGCCGCACGACGGGGAGTACCGCCTCGCCGGCTTTGACCTCGCGGACTCAGAGGGGAAAACGTCGGGCGGCGGAGCCATCTTGTACTCGGTCGACAAGGGGGCGATCTCGGTCGTGGACGTTTTTGACCGGCAGGTGTTCGGCGCGGGCGCAGTGCCTTCGCTGGCCCGCTAATGCCCTGACGGCCCGAACGGATGGCGCCGCCCATCGAGACTTGGCATTGCCGCGAGGTCGCGCAAGACGGTGATTTGCCCAGGTCGTGCCGACTCCGATGTCAGATGATCATTGGGGTCAGAGCAAAACCCGACGGACGACTTCAATTCGATCGCGATGAGCGGGTGGAACGGTGGCCAAATCGACGCGAGACGTCGCGCGGGGCCACCCCCGGCCCGGACAATCTGTTGTCGGACACCACCGGTGCCCGCAGCTGTCAGAACCCCGCCTGCGCGATCTCCACGGCCTTGAGCAGGGCCTTGGCCTTGTTCATCGTCTCGTCGTACTCCGACGACGGGACCGAGTCGGCGACGACGCCGGCGCCGGCCTGGACGTCGAAGGTGCCGCCACCCTCCGTCGCCCGCCAGACGATGGTGCGGAGGGCGATGCAGGTGTCGAGGTTGCCGGCGAAGTCGAGGTACCCGACGCCGCCGGCGTAGGGGCCGCGGCGGGTGGGCTCGACCTCGTCGATGATCTGCATGGCGCGGATCTTGGGCGCGCCGCTCACCGTGCCGACGGGCAGGCTGACGCGGAGGGCGTCGAGCGCCGTCTTGCCCTGGGCCAGTGTGCCGCTGACGTGCGTGGTGATGTGCATCACGTGGCTATAGCGCTCGACCGTCATCCGCTCGGACACCGTGACCGACCCGACGGCTGACACGCGGCCGACGTCGTTGCGGTGCAGGTCGACCAACATGATGTGCTCGGCGCGATCCTTGGGGTCGGCGAGCAGTTCGGCCTCCAGGGCCTTGTCCTCGGCGTCGGTCGCGCCGCGGCGGCGGGTGCCGGCCAGGGGGCGGCTGCTGACGACGCCGTCGACGCAGCGGCACAGGATCTCGGGGCTGGACCCGATCAGCGTGCAGGCGGGGCTCTTCAGGTAGAACATGAACGGCGAGGGGTTGATGATCCGCAGGGCGCGGTAGACGTCGAACGGGTCGGCGGGGCTGGTCATCCGCAGCCGTTGGCTGGGGACGAACTGGAAGATGTCGCCGGCGCGGATGTAGTCGACGCCGGCGCGGACGGCCGACTCGTACTGGTCGCGCGTCATGTTGCTGGTGAACGGCAGCGTGACCGGGCCGGTGGGGTCGATCTCGCCGGGGCGGTTGGGGATCGGCTGCTGCAGCCGGCCGACCAGCTCGTCCACGCGGCGGCAGGCGTCGGCGTAAGCCGCGCGCGTGTCGCCGTGGTGCGCGGGCACGTCGGCGTTGGCGATCACCTTGATCGTCTTGTCGACGTGGTCGAAGACGACCAGCTCGCCGTACAGGCCGAAGCTGACGTCGGGCAGGTGGCGGTCGTCCGGCGGGGCGTGGTTGAGCCGGTCGGGCTCGTAGTAGCGGGCCGAGTCGTACCCGGCGTAGCCGACCAGCCCGCCGGTGAACGTCGGCAGCTTCGGGTCGCGGTGGAACCGCTTCGCCGGCAACAGCGTGGCCAGGTCATTAAGAGGATCGGTCGTCTTGGATCGCCCGTCGGCTGACCTGGGCGCATGATGACGGCGTCGTTCCCCGTCGCCTGGTAGACGACGGCGGGGCGGGTGGCGATGAAGCTGTAGCGGGCGATCTTCTCGCCGCCGACCACGCTCTCCAGCAGGAACGCGTGGTCGTCGGCCCGGCCCAGCAGCTCGAACGCCGTGACGGGCGTCAGGTGGTCGGCCAGCAGCTGGCGGTGGACGGGGACCACGTCGGCCGAGCCGGCGGCGGTGGCGAAGGACTCGGGGTCGGGGAAGTAGCGCCGCATGGTGGGCGGGATTCTAAGGCGTCGGCGGGGGTTGTCGACCGGGGGGCTGTGGCCGGGCTGCGCGGTCGAATGCGCGAGCGACCGGAAGGGTGAAGCCCGGCAGGACGTCGCCGCCGTCAAGCGTGTCGGCATCGGTGAAGGTTGTCGGCCCCTCTCGGCCCGGCACATACACGGCGACCGTGCGAGACGGCGGGTCGAACACCCACATCAGCCGCGTGCCACCGGAGAAATAGTTGCGTCGCTTTCGGTCGATCTCGCGTGGCGTGTTGCTCGGGCTCAGCACCTCGACAGCCAAGTCGGGCGACACCTCGGGCGCGGGATTGCCCGGGTAGTCGGCCGGCATCCGCGACCAAAGCGTAAAGGAGACGTTCGGCTCGCGGACCTGATCCGGGACGACGCTGTACATGCCGGCCTCGCCGGCGACGAGCCCGGTGTTGGCGGCCTCGTCGAAGTTGCCGATCGCCCGCGCGATGGCCGTGGCGACCCCGGACTCGCGCAGTCCCATCGGCTTCTCCACCAGCGTGCCGTCGACCAACTCGCAGAGCGCCCCGTACCACTCCTTGGAGTAGATCGCGTCCGCCTTGGTCGCCGTGCCCGGCGGGGGCGAGGTCCGCACGCGGCTGGCGGGGATGCCGCCGAGCTGGTCGAGCAGGTCGGCGATCGTCGGGCCGATGGCCGGGTTCAGCCGCGGGGCTGACGGCGGCGGGAGCGTGGCTGTTGCCGTGGTCATGATGGATCGGATGATACCGCACGGCAGGTCAAGCCGGGGAGCGGAAAACCAACTGTCGGCTAGATGCCCGGGCGGTCAGGCGTCCAGCGGGCTGAACACGTCGGCGACGGCGACGTCAAACCCCGGCAGGACGGCGCCGCCGGTCAGGCGGTCGGCGGTGGTGAGCGTGGTGAACTGCCGGGGATCGGTGTAGACCTGAACGGTCCGCCGACGAGGATCGACGATCCAGAACAACTCTGTGCCAGCCCCGAAGAACAGGCGGCGTTTGAGCCGCATCTCCCTGCGCGTGTTGCTCCGGCTCAGCACCTCCACGACGAGTGCTGGACCCATTTCCCAGATTGGAGTCGTGGGACGGCCATTCGGGAACTGTGATTTGGCGACGAACGCCACATCAGGGCTGCGCACCCGCCGAGGCAGGCACCGAAACAGGCTGTCGGCACCCAGGATACTGCCCAGCTTGCCGGGGACGACGACCGCGCCGAGCAGGATGATCAGGTACGCTGCCACGTTCGACTCGTCGTTCCCCATGGCCTTCTTCACGAGTGTGCCGTTGATCAGTTCCAATGGGCGACCGAGCCTGTCAATCGCCTCCAGCAAATCCTGTTCGGTAGCCGTGCCGGGCGGCGGAACCGCCAGGACGCGGCTGGCGGGCACGCCCAGCCGACGCAGCAGGTCCGCGATCGTCCGCGTTCGGCGACGGGGCGGCGTTGGCACCGGGAGTACAGTGGCGGTCGTTGTCATGGGAAGGCTCCGCTGGCGCGATTTGACCCTGATTGTACCGCCGCCCGAAGATGCCGGCCATGCCGTCCTACTCGATCCGCACGGTCCGCTCGTTCGCCGCGTCGCACCAGTTGCGGTTCCCGGACGGGTCGCTGGAGCCGATGCACGGGCACAACTGGAAGGTGGCGGTCACGGTGTCGGCCGACCGGCTCGACGGGCTGGGGTGCGTGATGGACTTCCACGAGTTGGAACGGCTGGTCGACGCCGTCGTCGTGCCGCTGCACAACCGCCACCTGAACGAGCTTCCGCCGTTCGACCGCGAGCTGAACCCGTCGGCGGAGAACGTCGCTGTGCACGTGGCGCGATCCGTCACGCCAGGCCTGCCGGGGGGCGTGCGGCTGGTGAAGGTGCGCGTCTGGGAGACCGCTGGCAACTCGGCGCAGTACCGGCCGTGACGAGGCGGCCAGAGCCCGACGGCCCCGCCGCGGGTTCTTCCGTCCGCGCCCGAGGATCGCCGCGCGCCGCCCGAAGATCCCGCGGCGGAGCCGCCTGGCTCGGACGGGGCGCTTCACACTTGCCAGTGGGTCGGTGCTACAATCCCCCCACTATGAAGTGCGAGAACTGCGGCAAGCAGGCGACCATCCACCTGACCGAGATCAAGAACGGGAAGAAGCTGGAGAAGCACCTCTGCGAGGCGTGCGCCAACGAGACCGAGGGGTACTCGGCCAAGTCGCACATGCCGATCAACGAGCTGCTGACCAACTTCGTCATGAACCAGACGGGGGCGGCGGCCAAGACGCAGGAGGCGTCGGCCTGCCCGCACTGCGGCATCACCTGGGCCGAGTTCCGCCAGGGCGGGCTGCTGGGGTGCGAGCACGACTACGCCGCGTTCGAGCGGGAGATGACGCCGCTGCTGAAGCGGGCGCATGAAGATGCCGCCCACCACGTCGGCAAGGTGCCGACGCGCCGCGGCGGGACCGGCGTCCCGGCCAAGAAGGCCGCCGACCCGACCAAGCTCCGCAAGGAGCTGGCGCGCGCCGTCGAGAGCGAGGACTACGAGCGGGCGGCGAAGCTGCGGGACCAGATCAGGCAGGCGGAAGGGTGAGGAGAGTTCTGAGTTGTGCGTTCTGAGTTGCAGAGCCACAACCCGCCAGTGTCCTCCCGGCCTTCAACTCAGACCTCTCAACTCCCAACTCAGAACTCGTATGAAACTCAGCGACCTCACCCAACAGGCCGGCGAATGGCTCCGCGGCAGCGGACCGATGAGCGAGGTCGTCATCAGCTCCCGCATCCGCCTGGCCCGCAACATCAGCGGGTTCCCGTTCCTGGCCAAGAGCAGCCGGAGCCAGCGGCAGACCGTCGAACGCCGCATCCGCGACACGATCCTCTCGCCCGCGCTGGCCAAGCCGATCGGCACCACCGGGCAGGTGCTCTACGTCGACCTGGAGTCGGCCCCCGACATCGACCGCACCCTGCTGGTCGAGCGACACCTGATCAGCAAGCCACACGCGGCCGCCGAGGGCGCCCGCGGCGTCGCCGTCGGGGGTGACGAGACCGTCTCCATCATGGTCAACGAGGAGGACCACCTCCGCATCCAGGTGCTGCGCTCCGGCCTGCAGCTGGAGGAGACCTGGCAGCAGATCAACGCGATCGACGACGCCCTCGAGGCCAAGCTCGACTTCGCCTTCCACCCCCGGTTCGGCTACCTGACCGCCTGCCCCACCAACGTCGGCACCGGCATCCGCGTCAGCGTGATGCTGCACCTGCCGGCCCTCAAGCTGACCGGCGAGATCGACAAGGTGTTCCGCGCCGCCAAGGACCTCCGCCTGGCCGTCCGCGGCCTCTACGGCGAGGGGACCGAGGCGACCGGCGACTTCTACCAGATCAGCAACCAGACCACGCTCGGCAAGAGCGAGGACGAGATCATCGACGACTTCAAGAAGACCGTCATCCCCAAGATCATCGACTACGAGCACCAGGCCCGCAAAACCCTGCTCAACGACCGCACGATCGCCCTCGACGACAAGGTCCAACGCGCCCTGGGCATCCTCCGCAGCGCCCGGCTGATCGCCAGCGAGGAGACGCTGTTCCTGCTCAGCCACCTCCGCATGGGCGTCAACCTCGGCCGGGTGAAGGGCATCGACGTCCGCACGCTGAACGACCTGTTCCTCATGACCCAGCCCGCCCACCTGCAGCGGCTGCAGGGGAAGAAGCTGGAGGGCGATGCGCGACGCGCGGCCCGGGCCGAGTACATCCGCCACCGGCTCGGCGGGGTGTGAGCAGCGATTTCACCACGGAGGCACGGAGAAGAGAGAGCCGAAGAGTTGGAACCACAGACGCACACCGATCATTAGTGTCGGTATCCGGCCATCCATCCACCTCGACGCTCGCCTGAAGAGATGATCCACGAAGGACACGAAGGCACACGAAGCCATTCAGTTTCTTCTCCCCCTTCGTGTCTCTTCGTGTCCTTCGTGGACAACTCTCCTGACTGAGCTTTCTGCAATTCGTGTCCATTCGTGCCATTCGTGGCCGTCTTCTCCGTGTCTCCGCGGTGAATATCCTTCCTGATCATGGACGACACCGATCCCAGACCCGTCGGCGCCCTCCTCGGCCTCGTGCAGGGGAACCCCGCCGAGCAGCTGGCGTACGTGGTCGACACGATGCGGACCATGTCCGTCCAGACCGACCCGCAGCAGATGGTCCGCGACTACGGCGACCGCGTCCGCCGGATGCTGGAGATCGACCTGTCCGTCTCCCTCAGCCGCCGCGACGTCGCCCGCCCCAACGTCCTGATCACCCGCTCCAGCCTCACCGACGTCAACGGTGCCAACCCCTGGACCGAGCGACACAAGCTCCCCCTGGTCACCGGCGGCCTGCTGTCGGACCTGATCTGGGGCGACGTGCCCGTCGTCCTCAACGACCTGCGCGTGCCCGAGTCCGACCCCGCCCACCGCTACCTCCGCGACGCCCGCTCCCTGGCCGCCATCCCGCTCTACGAGGCCGGCCAGTCGGTCAACATGGTCGTCTTCGCCCGCCGCGTCCCCGGCGGGTTCGACGAGCGCAACCTGCCCGAGCACGTCTGGATGTCCAACCTGTTCGGCCGGGCCACCCACAACCTGGTCCTGTCCCAGGAGGTCCGCCGGGCCTACGACGCGGTCGACAAAGAGCTGGCCAACGTCGCCGCCATCCAGCGCTCGCTGCTGCCGCGCTACCTGCCCAACATCCCCACGCTGGACCTGGCCGCCCACTACCAGACCAGCCGCCGCGCCGGCGGCGACTACTACGACTTCCTCCCCCTGCCCGGCGGTCGGTGGGGCATCCTGGTCGCCGACGTCTCCGGCCACGGCACGCCCGCCGCCGTCATCATGGCCGTCGTCCACAGCCTGGTCCTCAACGCCCCCGCCGAGCTGGACGACCCCCCCGGCCGCCTGCTCTCATTTGTGAACGACCGCCTGGCCACAAGATACACCGGCGGCACCGGCACGTTCGTCACCGCCTTCTACGGCGTCTACGACCCCGCCACCCGATCCCTGACCTACGCCTCCGCCGGTCACCCCTCCCCACTGCTGAGGCGCGCCACCTCCGGCGGCGTCGTCAACATCGACGGCACCCGCGGCCTCCCCATGGGCATCGACGCCGACGAGCTCTACCCCACCGCCACCGTGCAATTAGACCCCGGCGACCTGCTCCTGATCTACACCGACGGCTTCAGCGAGGCCAGAGCCCCCAACGGCGACTTCCTCGGCCCCGACGGGCTCTCTGCAACGTTGGCCGACGCCCCCGCCGCCGCTGCCGATGTGATGGCGGCGACGCTGAGCCGCGTCGACGAGTTCACCGCGAACGCTCCGCCAAGCGACGACCGCACGCTGATCGCGGTGCGGGTGGCGTGACCGGCTTACCCGAGCACCTGGAACTCGGCGATGTCCCCGTAGCTTTCGTTCGGGGACAAATATCGCACGTACCGGGCCGTCACCGGCGAAGCCAACGTGATGGTGGTCAGGCTTCCGACCACCGGCGTGGCCGTGATCGTGGCGATCGTCGTCACGCCGGTGCTGAAGTTGGCCGTGGGTGCTGACCTGAATGAGACCGCCGACCATTCGAGATGCCCAACCAGAGCGAGGGGCGTAGCTGATCTGGCTGATGCTCTTAGCCGACCCCAGGTCCAGGCCGACCCAGTTCCCGTTGGCCGTCGGGCCGTCGAAGTACGTGGTCAGGTTGCCGTCGGTCGCCTTCGCGATCGTGTTGCCGCCGTTCTGATACGACCCCGCGGTGCCGATCGTCGTGCCGGTCAACTGCGTCAGCGACGAGGCCGCATCCACGAAGTTCTCCGCCGTCAGCGCAGACCCCTTGGCCACCGTGATCGAAAGGCCCGCGTTTTTCGTCGGCGACGTCTGCTTGTAACCAGCCGGCAGCAGTTGCCGCACGACGTAGGAGCCGATCGGCACGCTGGAAAAGCTGTACGCCCCAACGCTGTTCGTCGTCGTTGCCAGTTCGCCGGCGTCCAACGCTCCGTTGTTGTTGGCGTCCAGGAGGATCGTTTCGCCCGCCTTCCCGCCGGTCACGGTGCCGCTGACGCCGCCGGTCGCCACGGTTCCGACGGTCACTGTCCCGGTCGCGTACGCCGACGCCGGGATCGAGACGTTGTCGGTCACGATCGCGTAGATGTGGTACACCCCCGCTGGCACGGCCGACGTGTTCCACGCGTAGGTCTTTGTGCCCACGGGCAGGCCGTTGGCGATCAGCGTCCCCTGTAGCCCGCTGGCCGCCGTGCCATAGTACAAGCTCACCTGCGCCCCAGCGTTGGGGTCCGCCGCCGTGTAGCCGATCGTGATCGTTGACCCCGACGTCGCCGCCGACGTCACCTTCACGGTCGCCGGCGGCGTCGGTGCCACCCCCTGGAACGTCACCGTGCCCAAGCCCGTCGTGTTCGTCAGGACCAGCTTCCACGTGCCCGCCACCGGGGCGTTCACCGCCACCGTCTCGGCCGTTGTGCTCGAAAGGCTCGGCACCGTCGACACGATCGCCGGGTTCAGGTTGGTGCTGTTGTAGACCGTCCCGTTCGGCGCGACCACCTGGAACGGCACCGTCGCCGTCGTCCCCGTGGTCCACGCCGCCGAGAGCAGGATGTACGGGGTGCCCGACGCCACTGTGAACGACTGGGACGCCGTCGTCGTCGGAGTGGCCGCCGCCGCCGCGGCGGCCGCCGCCGCCGCGGCGGCCGCCGCTTTCATCAGCGTCGGCAGGTTGCCGGTGCCGAGGGGTTGCGTCGAGCCGTCGAAGTTGTACCGGCCGCCGATCGTCCGCGAGACGCCGAAGAAGCTGAACGTCCCCCACGCCGCCAGGTAGCTCTGCGACGTATCGGTCGACGGCGAGATGTGGGCCAGTACAGTTCCCGATACCGACGCCTTGCTGAAGAACAACGACGGCAGCTTCAGCGTGCCGGTGCCGTACCCGTCCAATGTGCCATCGTTGGACCCCGTCAGTGCGCCCTGGAACGACACGCTGCCTCCGAACGCCTGGAACGACGCCGACGTGAGCCCGAACGTCCCCTTCAGGAAGTCGGCATCCAGCGTGGCGGTGCCGGTCGCCTTGCCATTGGCCACGTTGACTGCGGCCGTGCCGTTTATGTCGTCCACGGCATTGTCGGCACCCAGTTGGATGTTGCCCGTGAACGTCGCCGTCACCAAGCCGCCGTACTTGAACCCCAAAACGCCGGTGATCTCCGTGCCTGATGGGTCCGCCGCGGCAAAACCAGTTACGCTGCCGCCCACTGTCTGCAAGGACAGTCCGGGCACATCCACCAAGGGAATGTTCAGCGTGTCCCCCGTCAAGCCGAACGAGTCCAGTTCCCGGTCGTAGAACCCCAGCGTCCCCGTGAACGTCTTCCCGCCAGCGACGAACGACACCGTTCCCGCCACTTGGTTCGTCACCGAGTTGAACTGGATCGACGCCCCCGACAGCGAGAACCACTGGTCGAACAGCGGCAGTGGCGACGTGTTCGTGTAGGTCAGCGATCCGACCACCTTCAATGCCGGCGTCTGCTCCGGCTCGTAGTCGAGGTAATTCGGGCCGGCCAGGTCGAGGTCCAAGCTCGCGACGCTCCTCCCGTTGCGCAGCGACAGGACGAAGTTGCCAGAAATTTTCAGCTCATCGGTCGGTGACGTGTACTGAAACGCCATGCTGGTCGCCGCGATGTCCAGCAGGTTGTCCAACGCGAACGTCTGGTTCGGCAGGCTTACCTGCGGGGTATTCAGCCCAAAGCCACCCGTGCCAACGGCGAAGGGTGCCGATGCTGGCAATGTAATGTGAAAATCGCCGAGCGATGGCGGTAGCGTGAACCCGCCCCCGAGCGTCAAATACGAGTCTGCGGTAGTCCCGCCCGTGCCAGCGACGAACGAAAGCGAACTAAACGTCGTCGGCAACCTCGCGAGCTTTACGTCAGCCGTTGCACTTAGAGTTGAAGCGGTTGTTTCATTCGCCGGCAGTGTAAAGGATCCAGTAAAGAGTGGCCCGCCCAAGTCACATGCCAATGCTGTGAACGTGCCAGTCGCTGAGATGCCTTGGGAGGAGTAGCTGACACTGCCATTCGCCTCCTCCAGAATTGGTACAAATGGTGATCCAACAACGGGCGTCAGGCCCATTAAAACGGGGCCGATCGACGCACCCCCAATGAAGTTACCCTTCAATTCTAGAGGGTCGACTGTAAAGGTATTTGACGTCGCTTCGCCGTAATTTGCATCCGTAGCTGCGAGGGTGTATATCCCGGTCGCAAACAATGAGATGTCGCTAAAAGTGGCGATTCCGTTAACCAATGGTGCGGTTAATGCTCCGGCTGCGTTTGCAGCTTTACCATCATTGCTAACGATACTGATATTGACGGTTGAACTATCGTCGGAAAGAATCGCGCCGCTCGTATCTTCGACTGCGACTGACACATTGTTAATTGGCACTCCTGCCGGGGTAGTGAACGGCTGATTAATGAATTGAAGGTGTGGCGGGGTCGCGACGGGGCAGTACACGTCAAATGAACCCCAAACCTTAGAATATGGCGCTCGTGGCGGTTCGGCAGTTTCGCATTCGAAGGTTCCCCTAAACTCTCCTGTTGAAGGGGTGAATGCATAGTTGAGTGTAGCACTTGAGGAATAGCTTGAATAGCTAGAAGTATCTTCCGGGCTTTGACTGTCCGCTTCTATAATATCGCTTGAATTTTTCGCATGGTAAACGGATTCAGCGACAAGACTTGGCACTTTCGGGTCGGCGGAGTCTGATATCGAATAATTGCCTAAATCGGGGATGGGGTTACCGTATCGTTGAAATATATAGAATATTAAAAAATGCTGCTCATCTGTCGAGTCAATTGAAAATGAGGCTCCGGTGTAGTTGAATAATGCGTTCCCCGACAGCCGGCCCGTAAAAGGTCCACCGTCGGCCGCCGGATACGGGATCGAGCCGACACCATTCGCAATAGAATAGTCGTAATCGCCAATGGCGTTCCAAGTGGCCGTTGAGGCTGCTAGTAGGACGCGACCTTCTAACGCCTCTACCACGGTTCTATGTTCGTCTGGCTGCCAATGTTTGCTGAGCGCGATACTGAGCTGTTGTTTTTTTATGCAAAATTGCCCTGCGGGACTAAGCCTGCAGGTCCAATGGTAAGCGTCCCGCGGCTCGGCCACTGGCGAATCTTCTTCAAGAGTAATGCGAAGGCGGTTCAACAATTAGCACCTCAGATCTTTCCGCTCTAATGTTAAGAGACGCATCGCGTTGGGAGTGCCCTATCTCAGGGCTCGGATCCTTTAAGGGGGGCGGAAAAAGGGGAGGAGCGGAAAAGGGGACATTCCTATTTCGCGATGACAAACGGCCGTCGGCGATGCCGGCCCAGCCCTAGCGGGGGACGGACCCTCAGTCGTGGCCGATCCGCTCGTGCCGGAGCGGCTAGGGGACACGCTCATCGAACAAGAGCGCCGCACCGCCGCCGGTGCCAGCAGAGCGGACCGGAACCAGCCCAGGACGCGGCGGGTCAGGTCGGTCGAGACAGAGGGGGAAGCATGCGACGATACGTCCGAGAGTGTAGTTGTCGCCCAGCTAATCGTACAGCGTGCCCATGGGGACGCGGGTGCCATTGAACACGGGCGTCCACCCAGCACATCAGGATTGATCGAGATCGGGCCGTCGGCGTGCATGTTGGCCCAACATGCCAGCGAGGAGCAGGATTGGGAAGAAAAAACCCGAAGCGCGCACGGGCCACGACGAGCTGCAACCGGCGAACCGCGATCGTCCAGCCGGCCAGGTTCTGCCGGTAGGCAAGGCTCTGGTCGCACGGAACGAACCGCTCGGAGCGAGGTCGGGCCGGTGCAAGTCGTGGGCCGCGGGTGGTGCCGGCCTAGCCGCAGTGGGGACCAATTGGCGACCGTGCCCATGCCGCTCGCGACGAAGCGGCCTAAAGGCCTTGGCCGCGGCTTCGGCGGCCGATAGGATCGTGGACCACGCTTGTCGACCCTTCCGAAAAGCTCACGGGTTTGAACGTGGCCGAGCTGGAGGCGTTGGCCGACGGAATGCTCGCACCGGCCCGGCAGGCACGGCTCGACGAGTTGCTCGCCCAGAGCGGGGACGGCACGCTTTGCCCCGCTGACGAGCGGGAACTCGACCGCTTGCTTGAAGTGGCCGACCAACTCACGGTCCTCAAGGCACGCGCTCGGTACACCCTCCGCGAAATGGCCGTGGAAGCGACGACGCCATGAGCGCGTACATACCGGTTGGGATCCGGCGGCAGCTCCGCGAGCGGTTCGAAAAATGATGCGCCTACTGCCGGACGGCCGAGGCGCTCACTGCAACGCAATTTGAGAGTGAACACATCGACCCGCGCGCCAACGGCGGGGCGACGGTGTTCGAGAACCTCTGTCTTGCGTGCCCGATGTGCACTCGCTTCAAGTCGGATTCGACGTCGGCCATCGATGTGGCGACGGCGACCACAGTGCCGTTGTTCCCCCCGCACCGAGACGCTTGGCCCGACCACTTCACCTGGAGCGAGCGACGGTGAAAGGTGACATCCACCGTTTCGCGTTCATTCGCAGCGGGTGCGGCCATGACCGGGCCTGCACACCTGAACCCCATCACGCCGCCACGGCCGGCGCGTCAAAGTGGAGGCGGAGGAGCTGGTCAGTACTTAGAGTTGCCAGGCCGTAGGTTCGGCCGTCGTTGTCGACGAACTCGACCTCGAACGCATCGGGCGTGTACACCTGGACGACCGTGCCGACGCTGCCACGGGCGAGGCCCTGCGCGGGCAGGTCAACCGTGAGGGCGACGGGGTCAAGCTCATCGAACATGGCGGCTCCGGTCAAACGGGGTAACAGGTCACCAGTCGTGGAACGGGATCGGCGTCCAGGACCATCCAGGCACTGAGAACCGTAGCGGTCCGGCTAGGTCCCGTACAGTCGAAAGTGATCTCGTACATCTGGCCGTAACCGTTGTGGCGGGTGGGCGCCGCATCGGCGGTTCTTGCTGCATGGAGCAGCGCGGCTTTAAGGGTGGCCGCGTCGGCCTGGGTGAAGCCGAGCGCGGCAGCGAATAGCCGGGCCTTGTGTCGGCCTCGCGGATGGGTGGGCGACAGGCAGTAGTCGACCAGCTTCGCCTCGTCCACCTTTGCCTGGTCGCCGCAGGGCAACGTCATCGCGTTCTCTCCCTTTGCGAGGCCGCCTCACCCGGCCGGACGAGGCGGGCACCCGGCGCGCGGCAACGGGCACCCACCCCGCACAGCCGGGCGGAACTCGCGCGGGGTGATCGTCGGCCAGCCATGGAGGATGAGGAAGCCCTGCGGTTGGCGGGTGCGAAGCCGCGGCGAACCGGTCACGCGTCGACCGTCCAAGCCGTTGCCCTGTTCCTTTGAGCCGGCACTGTAACTGAACGTCAGGTGACGTGCCGACGCGTGCCATCTGGCGCGGTGGCCCGACCGTGCGGGTGCGCTTGGCGGTCTAGCGTTTCCACATTCCCTGCCAAACTCAAGCTGCGACATTTCGCTAAAGATCAGCTCGGTGAGCCACTCGCTGGCGGACCCCGGTCGTCATGCGATTGTAGGATTATAATTCATGAGGGTTTGCAGCGATCTTTCGCCGTTTTGAGCGGGGTTAAGAAGTGGCGCGTTGTGGCGCTCGGAGGTGGGCGGGGCCGTTCACGGATGACGGGGGTGTGCGATGAACCCGCGGCCGTTACAACACGCCGGATGTCGACTTCGCTCCGCCCGACGACCGGCGAGACGAACCGGCTCTACGTTCACCTGTTCGCCTATCCCTACAAGCACCTGCACCTGGACGGTCGGGCGTTCGCCGAGCGGGTGGAGTATGCGCAGTTCCTGAACGACGCCAGCGAGGTGCGGCTGGGCCTGGACGCCTGGCACGCGGGGCAGATC
Organism: Tepidisphaeraceae bacterium; assembly: GCA_965198865.1. Taxonomy (GTDB): domain Bacteria; phylum Planctomycetota; class Phycisphaerae; order Tepidisphaerales; family Tepidisphaeraceae; genus CBDAQA01. Next base: position 18,116 of record CBDAQA010000003.1, read on the forward strand.
GGCACCGGCGCGGCGGGCGTCGTCCTGAACCTGCCGCAGGTTCGGCCGAGCGTCGCGGTGCCGGTGGTGGAGCTGTTCCTGCGGGACGCTTAGCGCCGGCCCGGAAGGGCCGTCGCTCAACGGGGATGATCGGTCCACGCCGGCATTTGCGACCCGCGCGACGCGACCCGTATAGTGCGGCCGCTTCTGATCCCCCGAACATCACGAGGTGCGTTTTGACCCGGACATCGATCAAGGCTCTCGCCGCCGCCGCTGTTCTCGCGGCGGTCGCCGCCCGGCCGGCCCTGGCGCAGGACCCGCCCGCGTACAAGAACGGGCGGCTGGCGTACGACAGCCACTGCGTGACGATCGACGGGCGCGACCAGGTGCTGTTCAGCGGGGCGTTCCACTACTTCCGCTGCCCCAAGCCGCTGTGGCCGGAGCGGTTCCGCACGCTGAAGGCGGCGGGGTTCAACACGCTCGAGACCTACGCGGCGTGGAACTGGCACGAGCAGACGCCGCCCGCGTCGCCGGACGACTACTCCAAGCTGGACATGTCGGACCTGCACGACTGGCTGGAGATGGCGACGCAGCAGTTCGGGTTCTACGTCGTGCTCCGGCCTGGGCCGTACATCTGCGCCGAGTGGGACGGCGGCGGCTACCCGCAGTGGCTGCTGGCGCTTCGGCCCAAGGCCTACCCGGGGAAGATGTGGCTGCGCAGCGACGACCCGGTCTACCTCGCCTGGTGCAAGCACTGGTACACGGCCGTGGCCAAGGTGGCGGTGCCGTACCAGCTCACCCACCAGCCGGCGGGCCGCGGCGGCATCATCCTGTGGCAGGTGGAGAACGAGTACGACTACAGCAAGCAGCCGATCGCCGCGAAGGTGGCGCAGGTGTCGACGCTGGCCCACCTGTCGCGCGACCTGGGCATCGACGTCCCGCTGCTGACCTGCCTGACCAACACGCCCGACTACCACCAGGATGCGTACCTGCGGGCGAACGTGGTGCAGTCGGCCAACACGTACCCGGGGTTCGACCTGAAGGTGCTGGACCGCGACCTGCACACCTCGATGGACCAGCAGCCGGAGAAGTTCCGGATGGTGACGGAGCTGCAGGCCGGCTGGTTCGCGCAGGTCGGCGGGAAGCTGAGCGACCAGCAGGGCCACAACGCGGCCCACATCAACCAGCTGACGCTGTACGCCTACGAGAACGGGTTCACGGTCACCAACTACTACATGGGGTTCGGCGGGACGAACCTCGGCGACTGGGCCGCCCAGACGCTGATCACCAGCTACGACTACAACGCCCCCGTGCGCGAGGCCGGCGGCACCGGCGACCGGTACCAAGCGGTGAAAGCGATCGGCCAATTCGTGGCCGAGCACGGGGCGTCCCTGGCCCGGTCGGAGATGGCCGAGATCGACGTGAACCAGAAGACCGACGACGACGTGCACGTCGCCGTGCGCCGGGGCAACGACGGCGACTACGTCTTCGTCCGCACGGCCACGCGCGATGCCACACGCAAGGGGAGGGTCGACCTCCAGGTGATATCGCCAGGCGCGGCGCGGCAGGTCAAGCTGGACTACGAGCTGGGCGACTTCGGGGCGAAGGTGTTGTTCGTCCCCGCCACGGGCGAGCCGGTCTGGTATCCCAAGCCGCAGGACCTCCCGAAGCGGCCGACCGATCTGCCGGCGGCCGTCACGATCACCGACGCTCGCCGGATGGCCGACCCCGGCCCCACCGTGTGGCACCCGTTCGACCCGGCCAAGACCGAGGCCGAGTGCGGCATCTTCGACCGCGGGTTCGTGTTCTACCACGCCGACCTGCCGTCGGCCGCCACGGCGCTCGGGGCCGACCGGAAGGTGAGCCTGGCGTTCGACCTGGCCGGCACGGACGCGGCCGTGGTGAACGTGGAAGGGAAGCGCGTCTGGCCGCAGGACGGTTACTACCCCGTGGCCGGCCGGACGCACGCCGGCGCGCTGTCGGCCGACGTGCTGTACGACAACGGGGGCCGGCCAAACTTCGGTGAGGACTTGGAGCAGCCCAGCGGCCTGCTGAACGGCCGGGCGGTGGCGGCGGCCGAGTTGCCGACGGCGCTGGGCGGGTGGCGCGAGCACCGCCTGGAGGCCGGCCACAAGCCGACCGCCGAGGTGGCCAGCGACTTCGACGACGGCTCCTGGCCTGCCGCCGACGTGACCGCCGACGCCGGCGACCTGCAGCCGCGCGAGTCGGCCGTCTACCGCGCCACGGTCACGCTGAGCGACGCCCAGGTCGCCGAGGGCCGGGTGCTGACGCTGGGCCAGATCGACGACGAGGGGCAGGTGTACGTGAACGGCCAGCCCGCCGTCACCAGCCGCGACTGGTCGGTGCCGGTGCGGGTCGACATGACCAAGTACCTGCACGCCGGCCGCAACGTGGTGGCCGTGGTCGTCCACAACAAGGACAGCACCGGCGGCCTGTCCAAGGGTGCCCGCCTGGTGCCGGTCGGCAAGCCGCTGCCGACGCAGTGGACGATGAGCCAGGATGGCCAGGGCGCGCTGAACCACTGGTACGCGGCGTCGCTCGACGATTCCCTGTGGAAGCCGATCAAGCTCGGCGACGCGCCCCCGGCCGACGACGCCAGCCTGCTCACCTGGACCCGCTTCAGGTTCGAGCTGCCCACGCCCAAGCCGAACGCGTGGGTCCCCTGGAAGCTGACGTTGAACGCCGGCGGCAACGGCTTCCTCTACCTGAACGGCCACGCCCTGGGCCGCTGGTGGGCGGTCGGCCCGCAGCGCGACTTCTACCTGCCCGAGTGCTGGCTCAACTTCGGGCCTGGGCAGACGAACGTGGTGACGACGGCGCTACACGCAACGGCTGATAGCGCGGCCGTGGTGAAGGGCGCGACCGTGTCACCGTACGCGGAGCAGGCGGAGGTGCGGTGAGGGTCAACCGCATCGCAGCCGCCGGCTTCAGGCGGCGCGCCGCCACGGGCTGAAGCCCGCGGCCGCGATGGGGTACCGTCACCGGCCGGCGGATCGACGGCGGCCCGCCTTAGCGGCCGAGCGCGGAGCCGGCAGCCACTCGTCCCAGCTGTCGGCCTCCAGCAGCGCGACGCCGAGACGTTCGAGCTCGTCCACCTCCGCCACCGCCCGCAGCCGCGCCAGCGCCGCGGCCGGAGCCCGGCCGAACTTGTGGGTGCCTTGGCGGACCAGGAGGTCGCGCTCGCCCTCGACGCGCCCTTCCACCCGACCCTCCAACCGACCCTCCAACCGACCTTCCGCCATGATGCCCTGGTAGTACGACGATTCTCGCATGTTCTGAACTCCTCGGAAAAGCGACTGCACCTCGCCCCAATTATACCGCAGGCCGGCCAAGATGCGGCTGGCGTGCAACACCTCGGCCGCCAGCGGCGCGTCCACCTCGTGCTCGAGCCGATCCCGCATGCGGCCGATGACCCCGCGTAGGGACGATCGATCGACCGCTGCGATCGGAGCGAGCGGCAGCGTGCCGATCCCGCCGGCCAGCAGTTGTTCCGCTGGCAACTGCCACACCCGGATCAGGTCGTACGCGAACGACAACGGCGACCCGCCCCGCCCCGCCCAATCGACCGACCCGCGCACCGGCGGCGGCCCGGCCTCCGGGCGGAGCAGGAAGACCACGCTCCGCACGGGCACCCCGTGACGCCGGCGGGCCAGCACGTTGTACGCCCGGACGCGCTGGTCCAGGTCGCGGTCCCGGGCCGCCTGGAACTCGACGTGAACGGCGGTGCCGCGCCGGCCCGTCCCGAGCCGGATCAGCTTGTCCGGCACCGACGCGATGGCGCTCAGGTCGGCATCGACCACGCGCGGCACCCGCCCGCCGGTCGGCACGCCGGCCAGCGCGAGCCAGTCGGCCGTGTGCGCCTCGATCAGATGCTTGGTCGTGACGTCGAACGCGCCCATACCGTCACCAGCATAACGTCAGGTCCAACGCGACACGCCCGGCGTCCCTTGCTAGATTCGCCAACCCATGATCGACGTCACCCGCACGAAGTACGCCATCATCATTCCCGACGGGGCGGCCGACGATCCGCTGCCGCAGTTGGGCGGGTTGACACCGCTGCAGGCGGCGCGGACGCCGCACATGGATTGGGTGGCGGCCCACGGGCGCGTCGGCACGGCGCGCACGGTGCCGGAGGGGTTCGAGAGCGGCAGCGACGTGGCGACCATGTCGCTGCTGGGGTACGACCCCGCCGTGTACCACACGGGCCGGGCACCGTTGGAGGCGGCAGCGCAGCGGATCCCGCTCACGCCGGCCGACTGGGTGTTCCGGCTCAACCTGGTCACCGTCGACCACGGCGTGATGCGGGACCACTCGTCCGGCGGCATCAGCGACGCCGAGGCCCGCACGCTGCTGGCCGACCTGGCGGCCGACGCGGCACTCGCCGGGTTCGAGTACGTGCCCGGCGTCAGCTACCGCAACCTGCTGGTCTACCGCGGCACGCAGAACTTCGACCTGAAGACCAAGCCGCCGCACGAGATCCCCAATGAGCAGACGGGGCCCTACCTGCCCACGGGACTTGGCGCGGACGCGCTGCGGTGGATCATCGACCGGTCGAAGCGCGTCTTTGCCGACCACCCGGTCAACGCGGCTCGCATCGCCAAGGGACAGAACCCCGCCACGCAGGCGTGGCTGTGGGGGCAGGGGCACGCGCCGAGCCTGCCGACGTTCCGCGAGCGGTTCGGCGTGGCCAGCGGCTGCATGATCACCGGCGTCGACCTGCTCCGCGGGCTGGCCGTGCTGCTGGGCTGGGACGTCCACGAGGTGGACGGCATGACCAGCTTCCACGACACGAACTACGTCGGCCAGGGGGTCGACACGGCCGCCATGCTCGACCGGCACGACCTGGTGCTGTCGCACGTCGAGGCCCCCGACGAGGCGTCGCACCAGGCCGACTGGCAGACGAAGGTGGCCGCCATCGAGCACATCGACGAGCACGTGGTCGGCCCCGTGCTGGCGAAGCTGCGGACGTTCCCCAGCTGGCGGCTGCTGGTGCTGCCAGACCACCCGACCAACATCGCCACGCGCAAGCACGGCTACGCCCCGACCCCGTTCGCCATCGCCGGCACCGGCGTCGAACCATCGGGCAGGTCGTACGGCGAGCCCGACGCGGCGACCGGCACCCACGTGGAGCAGGGGCACGAGCTGATGGACCTGTTCCTGCGCGGGTGAGGCGTGCCGGTCGTCGATCGTCGCGCGGTTTGACGAGCGCGCATTGCGGTCGCCTGCGCCGTCGCGGTGCGCGGCGGTCGGCGTCCTCCGCGCTGGCGCAAAGCGACTTCGAACCCGCCGCGGCGAGCGACGCGTCGACTCACGCCGGGCCGCGCAGCTCGTCGATCGCCGCCCGAACGGCGGCCCACAGCAACTCGCACTGCTCGCGCTCGGCAGGCGTCATCGGCGCCAACGCATCGGCGTCGCGGATCGGCGCGAGGTCGGGCTCGGTGAACCAGGTGCGCAGCGTGTCGCGGAGCGACTCGCGGGCCGACGGCGTCAGGCCGGTCAGGTGGCCCATCCGTCGGTCGAGCTCCGACCGCAGCCACTTCCGCGCGTGAGACCGATCGCCGCTCAGGGCCGCGGCGCCGGCGGCCCAGCGGCGGACGGCCGGCTGCACCTTGCCTCGCACCGCGGGGTTGTCCGCCACGGCGGCGGCGTACAGCGACGTGAAGTCGGCGTGCCGGCCCGCCTCCTGGCAGATGCCCAGCAGCGAGAGCCGCTCGTCGGCGTCGACCGGTCGGTACCGCCCGGCCAGGAACGCCGGCAGGTTCGGCAGCACGGTCGCCTCGGCCTCGCGGCGGAGCAGGTGGGAGATCCAGGCGTCGCGCCGGTCGGCCCTGGCCGACGACCAGTCGGCCGAGATCACGGCCGCCGCCAGCGTCGCCCGCGCGGCCGGCGCGTCGCCCTGGCCCCTCCAGGCCATCGCCGTCACCAGTCCCGGGCACGGGCCCAGCACGTTGGCGGCCGGGCCGGTCATGATCTCGATCGCGCCGTTGAAGTCACGGTTGCGGTACTTGGCCAGCCCCTGGGCGAAGGCGGCGAACGCGTACCACTGCTGCCCGCGCTCGGCCGCCTCGGCCCGGTCGGCCAGGGCGGTGGCCTGGCGCAGCTCGTCGCCGGTCACGGGCTCCAGCAGGCAGCTGCGGGCGATCGGCTCGGCGACGGTGGGGCGCGGGTCGTCGCCGAACTGCCGCAGCAGTTCGCCCCGGGCCCAGCGATAGTCGTCGGCGTGCCCCTGGAGGAGCGACAGCTCGGCGTAGCCGTTCCACGCGTCGTACCCGGTCAGCTCGTGCGACCGCAGCCCGCGGTCCCACTCGGCCCAGGCCTGCTCGGCCCGGCCGACCCGGCACATGGCGGCGCGGTAGGCCGCCTGCACGGCCGGGCTGAGCGGGCTGGCGGCCACGACGATGCGGTACTCGTCCGCCGCCTCCGCCGCCCGCCCGTGCGACAACAGCGAGTCGCCGATGCCGTAGTGGGCCCAGGCGTAATCGGGGTCGATCCGCAGCGCGTCCAGGTAGCACTGGCGCGCCTCGGCGAACGCGCCCATCGCGTGAAGCGTTCGGCCCAGCTCGGTCTTGGCCCGGGCGTTCCGGCCGTCCATCGACAGCGCCCGGCGGTAGTACCCGACGGCATCGGCGTACTGGTGCTCGGCCTGGAGCGCGTCGGCGACCGAGCAGTACCCGATGGCCGCGTCCGGCCGGGCGGCGAGCGCGGCGCGGTAGTAGATGCCCGCCTCGTCCGAGCCCTTCATCATCAGGGCGTCGCCCAGCACGAGGTTGGCCCAGAAGTCGGCGGGGTGCTCCAGCTGGACGCGGCGGAGGAACCCGCGCGGGTCCCGGCCGGTCAGCGTGAGCCGCTCGCCCAGCGCGAGCAGGGCCGACACGGCCCGGTTGGTGACGGACAGGCGGGTGGTGGCGTCGGTCAGGTCGGTCGAGTCGACCAGGGCCGACAGGTCCCGGACCGGGTCGGCCGCGGCGGTGGTCAGCGGGTCGGCACGGTGCGCCATCGCCAGCACGCCGACGCGGTCCTCGTGCTCGACGATCGACAGGGCCCAGTCGTCCAGCGCCGCCACGAGCGCCCGGCGCACGGGTGACGCCCGGACCCGCGCCGCCGTCTGCCCGACCGACTCGCCGGGGCGGGTCAGGCCGGCCGCGGTGAACGCCTGCCGGTAGTCGCAGTCGGCCTTGCGGCGGTAGAACGGCAGCCCACCGCTGGTCGCGCGGGTCAGGTGGATCGCGTTCAGCCGGGCGACCAGGTCCAGGTCCTGCTGCACGTCGTCCAACTGTCGGCGCAGGTCGGCGGGGCCGCCGCCATCGAGGCGGGCGCGGGCCCGCAGCAGCGTGGCGCGGGCGTCGGACCAGTGCTCCCACGCCTCGAGGTCGGCCAGCTCGTGGATGTCGGTCTCGACGGCAACGCGGCGCTGGGCCGTCCTCGCACCGGTGCGCCACAGGACCGCCGCCAGCGCGACCGACAGCGCCACGCTGGCCGCCACGGCGACGGCGACGGCGGGGCGGCGGCGGACCCATTTGACGGCCCGCTCGGTCGTGCTGACGCGCCGGGCGTCGATCGGCTCGCGACGGCCGAAGCGGCGCAGGTCGTCGGCCAGCGCGGCGGCGGTCGCGTAGCGCCGGCGGGGGTCCTTCTGCAGGCACTTCAGGCAGATCGTCTCCAGGTCGCGCGGCGTGCGGCCGTTCAGCTTCGACGGCGCGACCGGCTCCTGCGCCACCACCTGCCGCTCGGTCTCGGCCGCCGACTCGCCGCGGAACGGCGGGCGGCCGGTCAGCATCTCGTACAGGATCGCGCCCAGCGCGTAGACGTCCGTCGCCGGACCGATGACGCCGCCCGCCCCGCCGGCCTGCTCGGGGGCCATGTAGCTGGGCGTGCCGATGCGGCCCCCGGCCAGGGTGAGGCTGCTGTCGTCCAGGTCGCCGCCGATCTGCCGGGCGAGGCCGAAATCGGCGATCTTGGGGTCGCCGTCGGCGGTGAGCAGCACGTTGGCCGGCTTGAGGTCGCGGTGGACGATGCCGCCGGCGTGGGCGGCGTCGACGGCGTCGGCCAGCGTGGCGACCATCCGGGCGGCCTCGGCGGCCGGCCTGGGCGTGGCGCCGAGCAGGTCGGCCAGGCTGCCCCCCTCGACGAACTCCATCGTGTAGAACGGCAGCCCGTCGCACTCGCCCACGTCGAACACCTGCACCAGGTGCGGGTGGCGCAGGCCGGCCACGGCCCGGGCCTCCTGCAGGAAGCGGGCCACCTCGACGCGCGACGCGTACCCGCCCGACAGGAGCATCTTGATCGCCACCGGCCGCTTGAGGCGCAGGTGGTGGGCCTTGTAGACCACGCCCACGCCGCCGCGCCCCAGGACCGACTCGACCGCGTACCCCGGCACGACGGGCAGGTCGGCCGACGGCCGCAGCCGCCCGGCCGGGGGGACGTGGGCCGACGACGACGGGAACATCGCCTCCAGCTCGGCGTCGACCCGCCGGCAGTCGGCCAGACGGCGGCGCAGCTCGGGCAGCAGCTCGGGACGGTCCGCGCACAGCTGGTCGGCCGAGCGGCCGGAGTCCAGCGCGACCTCCAGCAGTTGCTGCACGTCCGCGTCGTCGAGCATGGGGGCCGATCTCCAACGCTCGTCCAAGCCGGCGTCTGAGGTACGCCCAGGACCCAGATAGACCGGAGTGAGACCCGGCTCTTCGGCGTCCCTCAGAACCGGCTTGGAAAAACTGAACTTGTCGCCCCGGTCACTCCGTCGTCGTCGACTGCCGCAGGTCGCCGAGCCGGTCAGCCAGCATCATCAGGCTGCGGTTGAGGCGGCGCTGCACGGTCTTGGCCGAGCAGCCGATCACCTCGGCCGCCTCGGGCTGGGTCAGGCCCTGGATGCGGACCAGGTTGAACGCCTCGCGCTCGTCGTCGGGCAGACCCTCGATGGCCTCGAGGATCCGGCGGGTGTTCGGGCTCACGGTCGAGCTGTCGCTCGAGTCGACGGGAGCCTGCGCCCGCGACTCGCGCAGCTCGATGGCGGTCGCCTGTTCATCTAAGCGGCGGGCCAGGTCATTCAGCTCCCAACGCATGTGCTGGTTGGCCAGCGCGAAGAACTGCCGCACGTTGGTCGGCCGGACCTGCCGCATCGCCTTGATGAGCCGCTCGACGACCGCGCCCAGCATCTCCTCCGACTGCAGGTTGAGCGGCCCGCGCGTCAGCCGGGGGTAGCTGCGGTGCAGAAGTCCCGCGCAGAGCAGGTGCAACCGATCCACGGCCCGCGCCAGCAGGGCCCGCACGATCGGCTCGGCGGGCGCGTCGCCGCGCACGTCGGCCAGCTCGTCCAGGTAGCGCTGGACCACCCCCGTCGTTCGGTCTTCATCCACGCCTGTGGAGTTTAGCAGCATCGTGGCCCACCACCACCGGACGCGACCTTTGACAGAGCCGGGCCGCGTCGGCCCGCGGCCGGCGAAAGCCGGCGTCTGGCGCAGGGCATGACCCTTTGACAGGCCCGCGCCAGTCGCGCGAGACGCGGGCTGCGCCCGCACGGGCCGGCACGGCCCGGCTCCGTCGGTCGCCGTGTCCACCGGTGCCGCTCAGCATGGGCGGGGGTGTAGATGGGCACGCTTGGCACCCGGTAGGATGCGGAACATGAACCAGCAAAACACGTCGTCCGACTCGCCCGTCAGCCGTCGCGATGCCCTGCGGGCCGCGTCGGGCGCGATCGCCGCTGCGGCGGTGGCGTCGCTCGCGGGGTGCGCATCCGGCTCGGGGCCGGCCGGGTCGGCGTCGGATCGGCCCGGCGCTCAGTCGGCCGGCGCGGGCAGCGGCACGATCAAGCTGCGGGACGGCACGCGGATGTTCTACAAGGACTGGGGGTCGGGCCAGCCGATCGTGTTCAGCCACGGCTGGCCGCTGTCGGCCGACGACTGGGACGCCCAGATGATGTTCTTCCTGGGCCACGGCTACCGCGTGATCGCCCACGACCGCCGTGGGCATGGCCGATCGACGCAGACGGCGACCGGCAACGACATGGACACCTACGCCGCCGACCTGGCCGAGCTGACGTCGGCGCTGGACCTGAAGGACGCGGTCCACATCGGCCACTCGACCGGCGGCGGAGAGGTGGCGCGCTACGTCGCCCGGGCCGTGCCGGGCCGGGTGGCCAAGGCGGTGCTGGTCAGCGCCGTGCCGCCGGTCATGGTCAGGTCAGACACGAACCCTACCGGCACGCCGATCGAGGTGTTCGATGGCCTGCGGGCCGCCCTGCTGGCCAATCGCGCCCAGTTCTTCCTCGACCTGCCGACCGGCCCGTTCTACGGCTTCAACCGGCCCGGCGCGAAGGTGTACCCCGGCGTGATCGACAACTGGTGGCGGCAGGGCATGATGGGCGGCGCCAAGGCCCACTACGACTGCATCAAGGCGTTCAGCGAGACCGACTTCACCGACGACCTGAAGCGGATCGACGTGCCGACGCTGGTCCTGCACGGCGACGACGACCAGATCGTCCCCTACGCCGACGCCGGCCCGCTGTCGGCCAAGCTGATGAAGCACTCGACCTTGAAGATCTACCCCGGCTTCCCGCACGGGATGTTGACCACGCACGCCGACGTGCTCAACCCGGACCTGCTGGCGTTCGTGCGGGGGTAGCGGCAGCGGCGGGGTTGCTTCAAACGATTTGACGCGAACGCCCGCCGCCTCTTCCATTGGACCCGGGCTCCGCCCGGGTTCTGACCAATCTCGCGGTGCCGATTTCGTGCAGTGGCGAAGTCATCGCAAACCCTGGCGGAGCCGGGGGCTAACGGAGGTTGGACCGGCGTTCGCGTCAAAACCGTTTGAAGCGACCCTGCCGCTGTCAGGTGCCCTGCGCGGCCAACCTGAAGTACTCACAATACCGTCGAACGTACCGGTTCTCCGGCGCACCAGCCGGGACTTCGGCCACGTCGAAGCCGATCCGTCGCACGAGCTTGGCATACTCGCGGAACTCGCGCGGCACGTGCCCCGCCCGGAGCAGGCCGAACACGCGGCGGCGGATGCGCCGCTTCTGGTCGTCGGTCAGAACGGCCCGCCGGAGGGCGCGGGCGGTATTCGATTTGAGGATCTTCCCGAACGGGAACTTCAAGTCCTCCTCGATGAACTCGACGCCGATGCAGATGCACGCGGGATCGCCGGCCTCGACTCCGTCGATGACTCGGTACATGACGGGGTAGACCCACGTGCGATGCCCATGCACGTGTTCCACCGGCGACAGGCCTCGCCACACCGAGCCGAGCTCGGTCACGCGTTGCCCGTACCGTTCCAGGATCGCCGCGCGCGTCCAGCGACCGGTGCCGTTGTAGTCGATCACGTCCATGGCGGTGGCTCTCGCTGGCGAGTCGCGAAGGTCGCCGGCGTCATCGCGATGACCGCGCCACGGGTCGCGAAGGCGCAAGCGACTTTCATCCCGACCGCGCGAGTGGCACGACAGGTGCCGCCGATCACCCTTCAAGCCTGCGGATCAAATCTCGGTATCGGGACGGGACCTCACCGTAGATTTCGGAGTCGCACTCGTAAAGATCGAAGCGATCGAGCACCTGCCGGATCGCCCCGGCGATGAACGATCGGATCGGAGCGAGCGCGCCGGGGTCGGCGTTGAGCCGTGACTCCAGCACGTGGCAGAACGTGCTCGCCGCATCGGAGTCGCCGGTGGCGGATCCGCCCGTCAGGTAGGCGATCGCCGGGACGACGTAGAAGCGGAACGCCGGTGCCCGCATGTACGTGAGGTCTTCCTGGTAGAACAGGAAGTTTTGCCGGAAGATCTCCTGGGCCTGCTCCGGCGTCTTGCCGAGGAACATCTGAACGGCGTGGTGCTCGTCCAAGTCCCGCGAGCGGGGATCCAGGAAGTCGTCCGCAACCGGAAGCTCGAACTCGACCTCGCCCATGGCCCCCGCCCCGCTCAGATCGACCCCGCGAAGTCCGGCGGGAGCAGCAGCACCGGGACCTTGGTGTTCTTGATCAGCTCCACCGGCACGTTCCCGGCCAGCAGCCGGGCGAATACGTTCTTGCCGGTCAGCCCCAGCACGATCAGCGTCACGTCGCGCTCGGCGGCGGTGTTCAGCACGGCGCGGGCGATGTCGTCGCTGAACATCAGCAGCGTCTGCACGGTGATGTGCCGCTTCTGCAGCTCCTCGCGCAGCAGCGTGATGGCGGCCTCGCCGTCGGCCTGCTCCTGCTCGCGCATCTGCCCGCCGCTGGGGCGGGAGACGTGGACGACCAGGACCTCGGCCGAGATCCGCTTGGCGAGGTCGGCCAACGGTTCGACCACCTTGCCCGCGGCCCACGGACTGCTGACGGCGATCAGGATGCGACTCATACGTACGCTGTTAGACGTCAAACAGGCCCACCCCGTCAAGATGGGATTGATCTGGCGACGCGGTTCCGCCGACGTCACATCCCGAAAACGGGATCGATCGCTGCCAAATCCGCACGAGCTTGTTGCAATCGTTGCAGCTTGCCATCCCGGCCCAGGCTGACTGCGCGCAGCGAAAAAAGGTGACCGGCTCGCCCGGTCACCTCGCTCGTTTGGGTTGGGCGTCGAGATCAGACGACCTGCACGCGGCGGCCGACGCGGCGCTTGGCGTTGATCATCTTTCGGCCCAGCGTCGTCCGCATCCGGGCGCGGAAGCCGATCTTGCGGGCCCGCTTGATGTTGCTGCTCTTGTGGGGGTAATGCATCGCGTCTCGATCCTTCCGACCTCACCCACGGCAGTCCCTGCCAGCGGCGGTCCGGTCAGCCTGTCAGAACTTCACTTGGCCCCGGCCGGCACCACGACGGCACCGGCGATCTCAACGGCCACGTTTTGGAACGCCTGGTTGCCGCGGGCATCTGTGACCCGGACGGCAATGGTGTGGGCTCCCGGCGTCAGCCCCGTCGCGGTCAGCGTGGCCGCCGCCGACGGGGAATCGAACATCGTATCCGATGGCGTGGCCGCCTGCCAGTCCCCGGCGCTGTCCACCGCGTAGTCGACCGCCGCCACCGTGCCCGCCGCATCCACGGCCCGCAGCGTCACCGTCACGGCGTTGCCCGCCACGGTCGTCTTGATGTCGCCCACCACCGGCGGGGTGTTGTCGACCAGGAACGGGTCGCTCACCCGCTCGGTCGTCTTCCCCTGCCCGACCGGGTTCGCCGCCGCGTCGGAGGCGGTCACCTTCACCTCGTACCGCCCATCGGCCACGCCGCGCGTGTCCCACTCGTAGCTGGCGTCCTTCAGCTTGTCCTTGATCAGGATCCACGGCCCGGCCAACCCCTGCCGTTCATACACCGCGTACACCAGCGGGTCGTTGTTCGGATCGGACCCGTCCCAGGAGATGGTCTGGACGTGCGATGGCGTCGGCGGGGCGGGCGTTGCCGCCTCGGCCGGGGGCTGATCCGCCGACGGCGCGGGCGTCTTCGGCCCCAGCGTCACCTTCACCGACTTGATCTGCGGCGCCAGGTTCGGCGTCAGGTAGGCGACGTCGGCGTCCTCCACGGTCGGCGTGGCCGTGGGGACCTGCGTGCCGAAGGTCAGCCGGTACTGGAAGAACCGCGCCGCCGGGGCCCTGCTCGGGACGAACTCCGCCGCCGGCTGCTCGGTCGACCACGGGCTCCACCCGGCGTCGGTCGGCTCCTTCAGGTTCCCGCTCCGGGTTGAAACGGTCAGCGACGTCCCCGCCGGCAGCGTGCCGTGCAGCTGCAGCTTGCCGAACCGGCTGGTCTGCCCGGCGTCGAACGGTTGGCTGGTGTACGTGCCCATCCCGGCGTAGCCCGACCCCATCACGGCCAGTCCGCCGACGTTGCTCAGGCCCAGATAGACCTGACCATCCTTCGCCGGCAGCAGGGCGGTCACCTGCTTGGCGTCGACCCGGGCGACGACGGCCGTCTCGTCGGCCGCGGGGTTGATCTGGTAGACCAGCCCCTCGCTGCCGGTCGCCACCAGCACCGACCCGTCCTTCGCCGCCGCCATCGACAGCACCAGCACCGGGCCGCGGAACACCTCGGTCACGAACCCGGCCGGGTCGATGCGGTAGACGGCGTTCCCGTTGCTCGCCGCCTGCCCGGTGTTGGCCGGGTTCGTCGCCTGCTGCGTCGGCGTGCCCGGCGGCTTCGTCGTCGGCGCGCCCGGTGCCTTCGCGGGCCCTGGCGTTGGGTCGGGGTCCTTGTTCGGGTCCTGCCCCGGGTCGTCCGGCAGGATCATCAGGTTCTTCGGGATCGGGTCGGGCTGGCCCGGGCTGGGGGCGGGCGTCGGCGGTGGTGGCGCGGTGGGGGGCGTCGACTTGATCGGCGCGCCGCCGGGGCCCCCTTCGGGATGGCCCACCTTGTCCTTGCCCGCCGGCTCGTCGGCGGGCGGGGCATCGCTGGCCTGGCTCGTGCCGACGTACAGGTTCCCACGGCCGTCGACCGCCAGCGCGCCGATCTCCGCCTCGGCCGCGTTGTACAGCACGAACGACTCGCGCGTCCTGCGGTTGAACCGGTAGACCAGCCCGTTCGTGTCCGACCCCGCGTACAGCAGGTCCTTCCCGTCGCTGGCCAGGCAGCCGAGGTTGTTCTCGTCGGTCTTGAGCAGCACGTCGTGCGACCCGTCCGGCTTCAGCTCGAACAGCGTCCCGGTCGGCCCGGTCGCCAGGGCCACCGTGCCGTCGGCGGCCCGGTCCATCGCCCACACGTACTGCACGCCGTCGGCGGCGAACACCGGCTTGGGCTTGCCGCCCTTGTCGGCCGGGCGATCGAACCGGTACACCTTCCCCTCGGTCCCGCCCACGCCCACCAGCAGCGACCCGGTCGGCTCCACCAGCAGGCACGAGATGTTCACCCCGTCGCCCAGCTCGGCCACCGTCTCCACCTTGTCGCCCAGGATGTGCAGCAGCACCCCCTCGGGTCCCGTGCCGGCAAAGATCGACCCGTCCGCCGCCTCGGCCAGCGCGTAGACCGCCCCGACCTTCGGCTCCTCGGCCAGCAGGGTCTTCACCGACCGGGACAGCTTCAGGTGGCCCAGGCTGGTCGTGACGACGCCGTGCGTCTTGCCCGCCTTGAAGTCGGCCTCGGTCGCCTGCGTCCAGTGCGACGTGGTCACCGCCACCGCCGGCAGGGCGGCGGCCAACAGCAGGAGGGTCGACAACAAATATTTCATGGATGTCACTGGGTTGATAACGCTGCCGCGGCGGTCGGACGACTATATCGTGGACGGGCGCCGATGGGTCACGGCGGCCGGAAGAAGAGTCATCCACGGAGGGACACGAAGCGGAGGCAGCGATCAACGGGCTCGTGGCTATTCGTGGCGCGGGTTTCCAACCCGTGATGGCGCGATCGGATCACAGGCAATCACTTTCACGGGTGGCGAACCCGTGCCACCACATGCCGTTCGACGCCACTCCAGGTTCGGCACACGAGCAGGGACTTTCGCCTTCGTGTCTCTTCGTGTCCTTCGTGGATGACCCTGCTGCGTGGGCGCAGACGGTCATCGGCGATCTCCGGTACCATCGGGGCATGGCCGCCGAGCTTCCGCCGCCGGAGACGTTGTGGCGCGCGATCGACATCTACCTGCGCGAGGCGTACGACGGCGGCCCGCCACGGCGGGACGTGCAGGCCCGGCTGGACGCGCTGCGCGCCGAGCCGCCGGAAACCCTGTACCGCAGCCGGATCCTGGAGCGCGATCCCCATGGCCCGCCCGACCAGTTCCGCCTGCGGCTGGGCAACCGGTTCTACCCGCACATGAAGCTGCTCGGCGAGGTCGGGCCGGACGGGTCGACGTTCCTGTTCAAGTGCGACACCCACGACCGGCATTGCTGTCCGGTCAAGGCGTCGCCAGAATACGCGACCTTCCTGCAGCTGATGCAGGGCAACGAGGCGATCGCCAAGCGGGTCGAGGCCGCCTGGGACGCCGCCGACGTCAGCACGTTCAAGCGGTACCTCCGCCGGGACCTTGAGCGACGCCGGGCGACGATGAGGGGTGGCGGGGGCGCGACGACGAACAAGAGCACGGAGACGCACGGATGACGGACGCACTGCCGCAGGCGCTGGTGATCGACGACGACGAGGACATGAACGCCATCGTGGGGGCCTACGTGGAGATGAGCGGCCTGGGCTACCGCTCGGCCGCCGACGGGCAGACCGGCCTGGACGAGATCGCCCGCGCCCGGCCCGACGTGGTCCTGCTGGACGTGATGCTCCCCGACCTCGACGGCTTCGAGGTCCTCCGCCAGATCCGCGGCCACGCCGACACGCGCGGCCTGCCGGTCATCATGCTCACCGCCCTGGGCGACCCCGCCTCCCGCCAGCGCGGCCACGACGCCGGCGCCAGCGACTACGTCGCCAAGCCGTTCGACCCCGAGCTGCTGATGCAGACCCTGAAGCGCTACGCGCCGGCAACGGCGGCGGGGCAGTGACCCTACATCCAAGTCGGCGTACCTCAGACGCCGGCTTGGACGTGGCAAACGATCACCTTCTCTCCCGCGCCGGCAGCCTGATCGTGAACCGCGTCCCCTTCCCCATCTCCGACGCCACGTCGATCGTCCCCCTGTGGTCCTGCACGATCCCGTAGCTGATGCTCAGCCCCAGCCCGGTCCCCTTGCCCGGCGGCTTGGTCGTGTAGAACGGGTCGAAGATCCGCGCCTGCACGTGGGCCGGCATGCCGCTGCCGTGGTCCTCCACCTCGATCTCCACGCCGCCGTCCGCCGCCTGCCGCGACCGCACGATCACCGTCGACTCGAGCTTGCTGGCGTCGATCGCGTTGCTCAGCAGGTTCATCACCACCTGGTTCAGCTTCGCCGCGTAGCACGGGTAGGGGCGCAGGGGCTGCAGCTGCAGCTCGATGTTCACCTGCCCCTTCTTCCCCACGCCGCGGATGATGTTGGCCGTCGACTCGATGCCGGCGTTCAGGTCGGCCTCCTGCACGTCCCCCTCGTCCAGCCGGGCGAAGTCGCGCAGGTCCCTCACGATCTGCTGGATCCGCCTCAGCCCATCCCGGCTGCGCGACAGCACCTCGGCCGAGTTCGACATCGTGTAGGCCACGTCGATCTGCTCCGACAGCTCGGCGATCTCCGCCGCCAGCTTGGGGTCTTGCGCCGCCAGCGCGGGGGTGCCCCGCTGGTACAGCTCGACCAGGTCCTTCACGTCGGCCAGGTCGCGCTGCAGCACGGCGACGTTGTTGGCCACGAACGACAGCGGGTTGTTGATCTCGTGCGCCACGCCCGCCACCATCTGCCCCAGGCCGGCCAGCTTCTCCTGCGACACCATGCTGCTCTGCGCCCGGCGCAGCGACGCCATCGCGGCGTGCTCGGCCCGCACCGCCTCCTCCAGCTGCCGGTTCTTCTCCGCGATCGCCCGCTCTGCGGCCCGCTCGGCCGTGATGTCGTGGACCACCGTGCACAGCATGTCGCGCCCGTCGATCGTGATCGCCGTCGCGTTGGCCTGCACCTCGATCGTGCCGCCCCCCTTGCGCTTGTAGACGCGCCGCCCGAACGAGCGGCGCTCGCCGCTGAGCACCCCCTGGAACCGCCGGTCGATGTCGGCCGGCGGCGCGTCGACGATCTCGTACACGGTCAGCTCGTCGGCCTCGGCCTCGGTGTACCCCAGCAGCCGGCCGAACGCCGCGTTGCTCTCGACCACCCGCTTGGTCGCGGCGTCGACCACGTAGATCCCCTCGGCCGTCTGCTCCACCACCGCCCGGTAGCGCGCCTGGGCGGCGTGCTGGCGCGACTCGGCGTGGTCGATCACCCGCGCGGTCATCCACACGACGACCGTGAACAGCGCGATGATCGCCATCACCAGCAGCGACGACCCCAGGTCCGGCGCGACCCACCCCATCCGCACGATGATCAGCCGGACCGTCCCGAGCAGGATCGGCGCGAAGATCCCGATCGGCAGCAGCCGCCGGCACAGGGCGCCGCTCAGGTCCGGGCTGGTCACGACCCGCATCACCCCGCGGTGGGGCCGGAGCGCGAGGATGCCGGCGGACAGCAGGGCGAGGCAGAGGGCCGTGTGGACGGCGATCGGCTTGTAGGAGGCGAAGCCGTACAGGGACCGGGCGCGGTACAGATAGCCGAGCAGGGAGACGCCCGCCCACCCGCCGGCGATCAGGGCCAGCGCCTGCGCCGGTCGGAACCGCTGGCCGGCCGTGTCCACCAGGGCCAACGCGAGCCCGATCAAGACCAGCCCGACGCCGCTTTGGGGGGCCATCCGGGTGTCCCTCATGGCCGAGCGGAACAGCAGCACGTCGACCTTTGCGTCGGCGCCGGTCCAGAACGCCAGCAGCCGCGACGCGCCCACCGCCGCGACCACCGCCGCCAGCGCCACGGCCACCGCGCGGACGCGGGCGACCACCGGCTCGCCCCGCTGCAGCCACAGCGACGCCGCCGCCGCCAGGCACGAGACCGCCGTCATCGGCGTCATCGGCGGCAGCCCCGGGGCGATCTCCTTCAGCCGGTCGATGTGGAACAGCCACCCCGCCAGCCCCGCGACCGCCAGCGCTGCCGTGCCGACCGCGCACGCGGTGGCCGTCACGGGCAATCGGGGTGCTGGTGTCAGCGCGTCGGCCACGGCTCCGCTCCATTAGCCCCCCCGCTCGGCGAGGGTTCTGGTCCCCTCTCCCGGGACGCCGGGAGAGGGGGCAAAGCCGCGGCCGCCTACTGAACCGCTGGCAGAGTGATCGTGAACGTCGACCCGCGGCCGGGCTCGCTCGCGGCCGACACTTGGCCGCCGTGCAGGGTGACGAACGCCTTCACCACGCTCAGGCCCAGCCCCAGCCCTTTCCGGCCGTACTCGAACTTGCCCGTTGAGTGCTTCGACACGTCGAACCCCGTGAAGAACGGCTCGAACAGGTGGCCCATCACCTCCGGCGTCATGCCGTCGCCGTGGTCGGTGACGGCCATCTCCAGCCCGCCATCCGGCAGCCGTCGGGCGGTCAGCTCGATCGCGCCGCCGTCCGGCGTGAACTTGATCGCGTTCAGCAGCAGGTGGTTCAGGCAGTCGCGGATCTGCGCCCGGTCCAACTGGGCGGTGCCGAGGTCGGCGGGCCACTGCTGGGCGAGCGCCTGCTTGCGCAGCTCGACGAACGGCTGCACGTCGTCGGCCGCCTCGGCCAGCAGCGCCGCCACGTCGACCGGCTCGCGCTTCAGCGTCTCGTCGTACTTCTCGGCCGACATCATCGCGATGATCTGGTCGACCAGCCCGCGCAGCCGCTGGCTGGCCTTGTCGAGCCGCACCAGCACCTCGCGGGTCGGCGCCGGCAGGTCGCCGGTCACCAGCCCCAGCTTCGACAGCCCGGTCAGGATCGCCACCGGCGTCCGCAGCTCGTGACTCACCACCTGGATGAACGCCGTCTTCATCGCCGACACGCGCTCCAGCTCCGCGTTCTTCACCTCCAGCTCGGCCTGCAGCCGCTTGCGGTCGACCAGCATGTCGTACCGCTCGGCCGCCTGGCGCAGGATCGCCTGCAGCTCGTCGGGGTCCCACGGTTTGGTGATGTACCGGTAGACGTTCCCCTGGTTGATCGCGTCGATGACGGCGTGGATGTCGGCGTAGCCGGTGAACAGCAACCGGATCGCGTCGGGGTGGTCGCCGCGCACCTCGCTGAGGAACTCGACGCCGGTCATGCCCGGCATGCGCTGGTCGCTCATGACGACGTGCACCTCCTGGGTCTTGAGGATCGCCAGCCCCTCGGCCGCGGTGGTCGTGCCGAGCACCCGCCACTCGCGGCGGAGCAGGTCCTGCACGCTCCGCACGATGTCGGGCTCGTCGTCGACCACGAGCAGGGTGTGCCGCTTCGCTGCCATCGTCCTCCCATCCTACCGCGTCAGAGCCCCACAAAGCCCAGCGGCTCCGCCGCGGGTCCACCCGTCGCACGAGAAGAACCCGCGGCGGAGCCGCCGGGCTCCCTTGCGGGATGTCAAATCCCGCGCCGCACCGCGATGCGCACGGTCATCGGTCGCCCATCGCGCGACAGCGTCGCCACGAGCTCGCGCGTGCCGGGGTCCAGGTTCGCCGCGGCCGTGTAGACGTCGTCGACGCCGTCGGTCCACCGGCCGTCCAGCGTCAGCAGCCGGTCGCCGATCAGCAGCCCGGCGTCGGCCGCCGCGCCGCCGGTCGACACGTTCGTCACGATCACGCCGGGCGCGGCGTCACGCGCATCCTTGGCCACCCGGATGCCCAGCGACGTGGCCGGGACGATGACCGCCTCGCGATCATCGGTCATCCGCGCTTCCAACTGCTTCCGCGTGTCGACCGGCTGGAACGTGGACGGCGCAAGGGTGATCGTCCGCGCCCGGTAGTCGATGGTCGTGCGGAAGTGGGCGAAGAACGGGAAGCCGATCAGCCCCTCGAGCGGCCCCTCCTCGCGGGCCAGGATGTCGACGGTCGGGTGGTTCCACACGTCCATGCCGACCTTGTCCAGCCGCCCGCCGCCGAGGTCGACCGACCTGGCCTCGTGCTCGCCGAGGTTGCCCAGAACCGTGAACCACGGCCGATGAAACTTCGGCGGCAGCACGCCCGACAGCTTCGCCACGCGCTCGCCGACCAGCAGCAGCGGTGCGCCGGTATCGAACACGAACCGGTAGGGGCCCGATCCGTTGATCTTCGCCATGACGGCGATGTGGCCGCTGGGCATGAGGTCGAACGGCACGACCGCGGGTTGGGGGGTGGCGGGGCGCGTTGTGGGCACCTCGGCGCGCGACGCCGTGGCGCACAGGGCGGCGAGCAGCAGCGCGAACAATGCCGGCGGTCGCTTGCCTCTTCGCGACCGCCGCGAAGGCGCAAGCGACCGCCAAGCCGTTTCGAGAAGTCCACCGTCCGTCACAGTCCCTCCCCGCTGGTCACCTTGAACTCGCGCGTGGCCGGACCGCGCCGCACCGTCAGCCGGACACTGTCCCCCGGCGTCAGCTGGTCCGTCACGCGCGTCACGTCCGACTCGTGCCGCACCGGATGTCCGTCAACCATCAGCACCGCGTCACCCGGCTTCACGCCCGCCTTCTCGGCGGGGCTGTCGCCCAGCACGCGGTCGACGGTCGGGCGCGGCCCATCCCCGTCCCCGCCGCCGACCTGGGCGAACTCGATCCCGATCCACCCGCGCGGCGTCGGCGGGCCCGGCATCTGCGATTTGATCAGCGGGCCGAAGAACTTCATCAGGCCGCCCACGGATTCGAGTCGGTCCTCGCGGGCGTCCGGCGCTCCCGCCGGGCCGGGCGTGCGCAGCGGCGGGGGCACGTAGTCGGCCGGCTGCGGCGTCCACAGCATGCGGTGCCTCGTCAGGTCGATGTCCATCTTGAACCGGGCCAGCACCGAGTAGCCCATCAGCCCGTGCAGGTCCATCCCGGCCGCCCCGACGGCGTTCATCCCCGTGATCTGGTAGGGCGTCAGCACCAGGCACTTCACCTGGGCCACCGACAGGCCGCCCTCGATGTCGAGCCGGTCGATCGTGGCCCACCCCTGCGTGATCGGCTGGGTGGTCGGCCGGGTCGCGCCCCGGCGACCCTTGGGGTGCAGCCCGATCTGCTGCGCGATCGCCTCGTCGACCAGCAGCGTCGGCGCGCCGGTGTCGACGACGAAGTTGTACGGCCCGTGCCCGTTGATCTTGAGCCGGACGATCAGGTGGTTCGTCTGGCTGAGCGTGTAGGGCACCGCCACCGGCCCCGCGGCCGGCGTGATCGCGCCGAGCGGCGAGCGGACGGCCACCGTCGTCGGCGCCAGCCGCGTCGCCGGCGCGGTGGTCGGGCCGACCTGCGCGTAACCACGGGATGCTGTGAACAGGAGTCCGAGCACGGCCGCCACAACCGGTCTTGCCATGGGTCGGTTCCGTCTCGTGGTCATCGGCCGGCGATGATACCAGTGACGTCTGCGCAGGCTAACGCACCGGCGAGGCAGGAAAGAATTTGAACCGCGAAGGCGCGAAGACGCGAAGGTTGGACGAAGAAGATTTTGGGAAGCCTGTTTTACCCCTCTTGGCTATCACGCAACTCGTAATTGGCTGCTTCGTCCTACCTTCGCGCCTTCGCGGCTCTTCATCGTCTTGTCACGCCCGTCACGCGAGGCACTGTAACATGCGTCAAGTGGAATATAAGTGTTTGTCATTGCTTGAGATAGGACTAAAATCCGACCGGCCTATGAGTGTAACATTTTGGAGCATTGTGTAACACGCGATGGGCGGTCACGCGGCCTTCAGCACCGGCGGCGGGGGCTCGGTGCGGATGATGACGGTGTCGCCGATCTGCCCGAGGCCGGAGAAGTTGCGGAGGCAGGTGATGCCGACGTCGGACAGGATCTGGCCGCGGCTGATCAGCAGCATGCCGTTGGACGTGCGGACCTCGTGTTCGACCAGCATGCCGGGGACCAACTGGTCGATGGCGATCGGCACCGGCACGGTGACGGCGGCGGCGTCGCCCTCGATCGCGCGCAGGACGTCGATGATCCGGCGGTCGTGCTGGCCGCGCATGGTCAGCGCGCCGACGCCCTCGCGCCGGCTGCCGGCGAGCCGTTCGGCGCGGGCGAGGTCGACGCTGAACCGCAGCAGCTGCGCGCCGAGCCGCTCGACGTCGGCGGGGGCGGTCGACGTCAGGTCGGCCGGGAGGTCGCCGGGCTCGCGCTGCTTGGCGATCATCGCCGCCACGCCGGCCAGGCGCGGGATGTGGCCGATCAACCGGCTGCCGACCGTGGCCGCCTGGGCGAGCTGGGGCTCGGTGATCTCGGTGTCGGACGACAGGCCGGGGATGGTGATCAGGCCGATCAGCGACAGCGAGGCGGCGATCGACAGCTGCCAGTCGGGCTGGATGCCCAGCGGGCCGCTGACCTGCGCCAGGGTCCGCTTCACCTGCGACACGTGGGCCATCGCGACGGGGCTGCACAGCTCCAGCGCGTCGGCCAGCAGCTTGATGCTGCCGGTCACCGTCTCGCGCAGCAGGGTCTTCTCGGCCACCATCAGCTCGTGGTGGCGCAGGGCGGCGCGCACCTCGACCTCCAGCTGCTCGGCCGGGCAGGGCTTGTTCAGGAACCGGAAGACGTGCCCGGCGTTGATGGCCATGGCGGCCGTCTGCTGGTCGGCGTTGCCGGTCAGCATCATGAACACCGCGTCGCCCGCCCTGGGCCGGGCGGCGGCGATGAACTGCACGCCGTTCATGCCGGGCATCGTCATGTCGGTGACGACCACGGCGAACGGGGCGGCCGGCGATTGCAGGGCCGCCAGTCCCTCGGCCGCGCCCTGGGCGCAGGTGACCTGGAACTGCCGGCCCAGCGTCCGCCGGAACGCGGACAGGATCTGCGGCTCGTCGTCGACCATCAGGATCTTGGCGGCGGGGATCTCGGCTTTCATGCGGACCTCTTGAGCGGGGCGATCAGCGGGGCAGCGGGGACGGCCACGTCGAGCAGCGGCGCGAGCCCGTGGGCGTGGATGAACGCGACGTCGAGCGCCGGCGGCGCGACCAGCGGGTCGACGGGCGCCGTCGCGCGCGCCAGGTGGACGAACGCGCCGGGGTGGTGCGACCGGGTGGCCGGCAGGTCGCTGGGATGGCCCTGACAGGCCACCGCCTCGACGAGCGGCCGGGGGAAGGCCCACAGGCCGAGCAGGTAGGCGGTGATCGCGTCCTGCGTCGCGCCGAACGCAGCTCGCTCGGCATCGTCGAGCGCGACACCGGCCGGGTAGGCCGACGGGTCGGCGCTCATCAGCACGGCCCGCCCGACGAGGGACATCAGCCCCGCCAGCCGCGCCTGCTGCTGGGTGACGGCGTCGGCCCCGGCGCGGGCGGCGAAGGCCTGGGCGGCCTCGCCGATGGCGGCGCTGACGCCCCACAGCGTGGAGACGGCGTCGGACGCCTCGGCCCCGACGCGGGCCGACTCGGCCACGCACTCGAACAGCCGGCCGGCCACGATGATCGACTGGATCATCTGCACGCCCAGCGCGTCGACGGCTTCCCGCACGCCGTGGACCTCGCGCGGCATGCCGAAGAACGCGCCGCTGGCCAGCTGCACCAGCTTGGCGGCGACGGCCGGGTCACGCTCGGCCAGGGCGGCGACGGCGGCGGGGTCGGCCGTGCCGGCCAGCTCGGCCTTGAGCGCGCGGTAGGCGGCAGGGCCCGGGCCCAGCACGGCGGCGCGCGTGGCGGCCAGCCGGGCCCGCGGGTTGGTCAGCCCGCACGTCCGCTCGATGGCGGCGACCAGCGCATCGGGCGGGCACGGCTTCTGGATGTACTGGTGGATCGGCGCCAGGTCGCAGATCAGGTCGGCCTGGTCGGTCTGGCCCGACAGGATGATGCGGGCCGTCTGTGGCCAACGGTCCATCACGTGGTGCAGCAGCTCGCTCCCCTTCATGCCGGGCATCCGCATGTCGCTCACGACCACGTCGGCAGGACGGTCCGCGAGCAGGGCCAGGGCGGCGGTGCCCGACTCGGCAAACCGCATGTCCCAGCGGTCGCGCCTGCCGTGCAGCTGGCGGCGAAGGCCGTCGAGGATGCGGCGCTCGTCGTCGACGAAGAGGATGTTCAACCGGGCGTCGGGCATGTCGTCGGATCTCCCAGTACCGGGCATTCGCAGTTCGTCTGCCGCAAGCGGCGGTCATCACGCGGCCAGCTTCTCCACCTCTTGGTTCGTCTCGGCCGGCGCGACCAGCGGCAGGCGGATCGTGAACGTCGTCCCCTCGGTGCTGGACTTGAACGTCAGCGTCCCGCCGTGCTTGTTCACGATCACGTCGCGGCTCAGCGTCAGCCCCTGCCCGGTCCCCTTGCCCAGCGGCTTGGTGGTGAAGAACGGCTCGAAGATCCGCACCTGCACCGCCTCGGGGATGCCGGGGCCGTTGTCGGCGACCGTCACCTCGGCGAACTTCCCGTCGGTCGTCACGCGCGACCTCACGAAGATCATCGCCTTGCGCGGGGCCGTGTCCTGGCAGGTCACGGCGTCGCCGAGCGCGTCGGCCGCGTTCACGATCAGGTTCAGCACCACCTGGTTGAACTCGGCCACCAGGCACGGCACCGGGGGCAGGTCGGGCTGCAAATCGGTCTGCAGGTCGGCGATGTACTTCCAGCGGTTCCGGCACACCTCGACGGTCGAGACGATCGCCCGGTTCAGGTCGGCCGGCTCCTTGTGCGTGGTGCCGGGGTGCGAGAACTCCTTCATCGCGCCGACGATCAGCGTGACCCGCTCCAGCCCCTCCAGCGCCTGCGAGATCGCCTGCGGCACCTCGTCGCGCAGGAAGTCGAGATCGAGCTCCCGCCGGAACCCCTCGGCCCTGGCCTGCCGGTCGGCCCACGGCTGCGCAGGCCCCTCGACAAGCATCTCCTCGTAGTGCGTCATCGCCTTGGCCATGGCGACGAACCCCTCCTGCGCGAAGCGGACGTTGTCGCCCACGTACTGCGTCGGGGTGTTGATCTCGTGCGCGATGCCGGCCGCCAGCTGGCCGATCGACTCGAGCCGGGCCGCCTGGCCGCGGTGGACCTCGGCCTCCTTGTGCTCGGTGATGTCGGTCTGCACGTGGACCGCCCGGGCCAGCCGGCCGTCGGCCCCCAGGAACCCCTTGATGGTCGCGCTGACCCAGAAGTACCGGCCGTCCTTGGCCCGGTTGCGGACCTCGGCCTGCCACAGCGCGCCGGTCTGGACCGTCTCCAACACCCGGTCCCAGTAGCCCGCCGGGTGCTGGCCGGAGTCGAGGATGGACAGGTGTTGCCCCATCAGTTCCGCCCGGGTGTAGCCGGAGGCGGCGCAGAACCGGTCGTTGACGTAGGTGATGTGGCCGGTCGAGTCGGTGCGGGCGACGATCGTGCCGGCGTTGAGGGCGACCAGCAGGTCGTCCCGGTCGGCCAGGGCGGCGCGGGTGATCGACTCGTCATCGGACTGGCGGGCGGCGATCTCGGCCATCTCGCGCTGGCTCCGCAGGCATGCGCCGACCAGGAAGTAGTCCTCGAACAGCACCCAGGCCGTGTGCTCCAGGGCGCGCCACGGGCTGGCCATGGCGACGGCGAAGATCGACTCGGGCAGCAGGATGCCGCGGAGCAGGTGGTCGACGCCCGTGACGGCCGTGGCCGTCGCGAGCACGCGCCAGTCGCGGTAGAACGCCAGGAACGCCAGCGAACCGAAGATGTGGAAGTGGGTCTCGATCCGCCCGCCGCTCAGGTGGATCAGCAGGGCGGACCACATCATCTGCCCCGCCGCCACCGCGTGCCGGGTGGCCGTGCTGCCGGGGTAGCGGTAGATCAGCAGCAGCGGCAGGCTGGTGATCGCCGTGCCGATCCCCAGTGCCGCCCAGATGTGCGGGTGGACATGACGGGCGGTGCCGGCCCAAGCCTGGGGGGACAACCAGCAAGCCACGAGGATCCCGGCTGCCCATTGGATCAGGAACAGGCCGGCGAACATTCGGTCGCACCGCTGGTGGATCCGCTGCTGGTGCTGGTCGAGCAATTCCTGCGCATGCGCCGACAGGTGGGCCAGAGGTTGATGTGCAGCTTCCGACATGCAACGCGGCTCCCGACCCAGACGGCTTTTCCGAAGTGCCCCTTTGCCCCGTCTAGGGTCGGTCGGCTGTATCGACTGGTTAACGCAATTTCGGGGCGAATCGGATTTCAAGCGTTTGGCCGGGGTGCACCTGCCCCCCTCTCCTAGAATCGAAACGGAGTCGCTGGTGTCGTGCAGTGGCACCCACTGCAATCGAGCGGTTTATGGAGCGAGAGCGGCGCATTATAAAGGATATTTCCGGCGAGTTGGACGTTGCGAGCCCGCGCGTCCCGTCGAAAATCGACGCCCCGTAGCTGGAGCGCCCGGCGGAACCGTTGCCGGGCTACGCCGCACGAGTTGGAGAGACTTTCTTGCCCATCCCTAAAATGATCCGACCGAATCGCCGCCCGTTCCTGTCTGAGCCATTGGAGTCCCGGCAGTTGTTGTCGGCCACGCTCTCGGTCAGCGCGCCGCTGATGGTCTTCAACGCCGTCACGTCGAACACCAGTCAGGTCGAGACGCTTACGCTGACCAACACCGGCGATGCCACGCTCTCGCTGTCCGGCGTCAGCATCGTGGCCGACCCGTCCCAGACCGCCGATGCCTCGGCCCGGTTCGCCGTCACCAACAGCGGCAGCCTGCCGGGCACGCTGGCGGCGGGGGGATCGTTCAACCTCACCGTCGACTACGTCCCCACCGCCGTCGGTCTCGACGACGCGCTGCTCGACATCGCCAGCAGCGACCCGGCCGCCCCCACGACGGCCGTCAAGCTCCGCGGCATCGGCACCGACGGCAACGGCGGCGTCCACCAGCCGTCGCTCATGCGCATCCTCCGGGCGTACGACCTGCCCAACTACGACAAGGTTGGCGAGACCGACGAGACCAGCGCCTACTACCCCGAGCCCCCGGCCTCCAACTCCACCGAGGTCGACCTCCAGCAGATGGTCAAGGCCGGCCCCGGCGACGTCACGTTCACCATCCTCGCCTCGTTCACCGGCGACGCGCCCACCCCGCTGCACATCGGCTGGTACCAGCCGGGCAACGTCGCCGGCACCATGCAGGAGCTGTTCCACACCGTGGAGTCCGACTACCAGTCGGTCTACGTCCAGCCCGTGGGCGACACCAGCTTCGACCCCGGGTCCGACGTGTTCGGCCTGTACAACCCGTCCCAGACCGTCCGCGTGAACGGCCAGCTGATCACCGACTACACCCAGGATGCGCTGAACACCAACGACACGACCGACCCCCGCAAGTTCCGCTTCTTCCCCTACGTCACCGCCGACGGCGTGGCCGTGCCCAACTCGTTTATCATGACCACCACCGAGTGGCCCGCGCCGGTCGGGTACGACTTCACGAACATCGTGGCGATCATCTCCAACGTGAGGGAGGCCGCCCCGGTCGCCACCGCCGACGCCGCCACGGCCACCGCCGGCGTCGCCGCCAGCGTCGACGTCCTGGCGAACGACACCGCCACCACCGGCACGCTGACCGCGTCGTCCGTCACCGTCACGACCGCCCCCGCCTCCGGCGGCACCGCCACGGTCGACCCGACCACCGGCCTGATCACCTACACCGCCCCGGCCCACTTCCACGGCACCGACACGTTCTCGTACACCGTCGCCAACTCGGCCGGCTACACGTCGGCCCCGGCAACCGTCACCATGACCGTCGCCGCCGGCGTCGGTGGCATCAACGCCGTGCCGATCACCGTCACCGCCGTCAGCGGCGTCACCACCACCGTCGACGAGCTGGCCGGCAACAGCGACCCGTCGGGGACGCTGCTGCCGTCCACCGTCACAGTGGTGACCGCACCCAACGAGGGCGGCACCGCCACCGTCAACACCGACGGCACGATCGCCTACACGCCTGCCGCCACGTTCGCCGGCACGGAGACGTTCCGCTACGCCGTCAGCGACACCGCCGGGGCCACGTCCAACCCGACGACGGTGACCGTAAACGTGCTGAGCCCCGCCGCGGCCCCGGTCGCGACCGACGCCACCGTCACCACGACGGTCGGGGTGGCGGCCACGATCAACATCGGCCCCACCACGGCGACCTCGGCCGGCCTTGACCTGGCCACGCTCGCCGTCGCCAATGCCCCCGCGCACGGCACCGCCACCGTCAACGCCGACGGCACCATCACCTACGCCCCCGCCGCCGGCTTCGTCGGCACCGACCTGCTGACCTACACCGTCGCCGACGTTAACGGCCACGCGTCCAATGCCGCCACCGTCACCCTCCGCACCGGCGTGAGCATCGGCAACGGTGCCGGCGACGACCGGTCGGTCACCTTTCCCCCGACCGGAACGGTCACGTCGGCCACCGTCACGCTGAACCGCGGCACCGCCGACGTCTACTTCAGTGGGGCCGGCACCGTCGCCATTGACAAGGCCGGCCGGGCGACCATGACCGGCGACGACCTGTCCATCGCCGACGTCGCCATGACCGACACGACCGCCGCCAGCACGCTTTCGATCACGGGCCGGGGGACGTCGGCCACGACCCTCGGCGTCGTGACCGCCGACGGCATCCTGGGTAAGCTCGTCGCCCCGGCCGCCAGCCTGACCGGCACGGCCTCCTTCGGCGGCATCGCAATGCTCCAGTTGGGCACCCTGGCCGGCGCGACGATCACGATCGGCGCAGGCCTGCCCGCCGGGGCGTCGCTCACGCTCGGCGCCGTGACCGACTCCAGCCTCACCAGCGCGGTCCCTTTGAGACTGCTGCGGGCCAACAAGTGGTCGAACGCCGGCACGTCGGCGATCACCGCCCCGTCCATCGGCACGCTGAACGTCGCTGGCGTCTTCCAACCCGGCCTCACGCTGACCAGCGCCGGCACGGCCCTCAACGCAGCCACGATCACCGGCGACGTCGGTCCCGGCGGGTGGTCGGTGGCCGGCGTCGTCCGCAGCCTCAGCGTCCGCGGGAGCCTGTCGGGCACCTACACCCTCGGCAGCGCCAAGACGATCCGCGTCACCGGCAACATCGCCGACGCCACGCTCACGTTCACCGGTGCCGGCACGTCGCTGGCCACGCTGGCCGTCACCGGCAGCGTGACCCACTCGTCGATCACCACCGCTGGCAGCGTCGGCTCCATTGCCGCCGCCCTGCTGACCGGCGACACGATCCTGATCGGCGGGCCGGCCGGCACCACGTTCGCCGCCGTCACCATCGCCACGCTGGGCTCGGCGACGCTGGCCACGCTCCGCCTCACCAGCCGCAGCGGCACCGCGTTCAGCGACACGACCGTGATCGCCCACGCGCTCGGCTCGGCCACGCTCGGCGCCGTCGCCACCAACAACGGCGGCGTCGCCGACGGCCTCGCCGTCGCCACCGCCAAGTCGGTCGCCGGCACCGCCAACGGCACCGCGTTCCGCCTCAGCCACCTCGCCGCCACGCAGGTGTTCGGCGACTTCCAGATCAAGGTGCCGACGGTGTGACGGGCGGGCCGCATCGCCAGAAGCCCCGAGTGTACGAGGATGATGCGTGAGTCAGACCCGTCGCCTGCCGTGGCGATCCCGAAGTCGCTCGCGCCATCGCGGATCACATCCACTCCCGCGCGCCGCGAAGGCGCAAGCGACTGCCAATCGCGTTCGTGCGATCGCGTGGTCACTTACGATCGACACGCATGATCGTACTACATGCGCGGCTACGAACGGACGAAGGCGCGACTGGCGAAGCGAAGTCGGATCAGATCGTGATCGCCGACGTGATCCACACCTGGTTCTGCGCCCATCCGCCGAGGTTGTCGACCGTGCCCTGGGCCACGATCATCTCGCCGTTAACGTAGGCGACCGACTCGCCCTCGTTCGCCTCGGGCAGCGTGCCGACCTGGCTCCACGCGTTCGTCTGTCGGGTCGTACGCCTCGATTTGGCTCAGGTAGATGCCGTCGTACCCGCCGTTGGTCTGCCCGCCGACGATGACGATCTTGCCGTCCACCGCCATGGTGGTGGTCTCGTTGCTCGACCACGCCATGGGCAGCGACGCCACCTTCGTCCAAACGTTGGCCACCGGGTCGTAGGCGTCGACCTCGGCGTCGTTCCCCTTGGTCATGTTGTACAGGTGCGCGCCGCCCACGGCGTAGGCGATGCCGTTGATCGCGACGGCGCCCAGGTGGTTCCGGCCGTCGGGCATCGCCGCCTGTGCGACCCAGCCGGCGCTGGTGTTGCCCAGGTCCAACGACCAGGTGGTGGTCAGGTCGGCCGTGTTGATCGCGTTCAGCCCGCCGTAGTAGTACAGCTGGTTGTTGATGCAGACCAACCCGCCGCACGACTGCGCCGCCGGCAGCGACGCGACCGAGCCCCACACGCCGGTCGTCAGGTCGTACGTCAGCACCGTCGCGGTCGACGTGTTGCCCTTGGCGTACAGGAACTGGCCGAGGTCGCCGCCGGCGAAGTAGACGGTGTCGCCGACGACCGTCGTGGCGGCGTGCGTCAGCGCGCCGGTGGGAATGGTGGTGACGTACGACCAGGTGTTGGTGGCCGGGTCGTACACGTCGCACTCGGCCGTGGCGTCCAGGTTGCGGTCGACGAACCCGCCGAACACGTACATCCGCCCGCCGTAGCTGAAGGTCTCGGACTCCCACCGGCTCATCGGCGCGGCGGCGGCCGCCGTCCAGGTTGACGCCGCCGCGCCGGTGGTCGTGATCGTGGCGTTGGCGAACGTCGTCGTGCAGGCCTTGGTGTTGTCGTGGGCCGTCACGGCCAGGCCGGCGAAGACGTTGTTCACCATGGTGACCGTCGCCGTGCCGACCCTGCGTCCAGGTGACGCCGTCGGTCGACATGAACCCGGTGAACGCGCTGCCCACGCGGGTGACCCGCAGCCAGATGCTCGCCTTGCCGGCCGTGGTGGTGAAGATCGGCGTCGAGTGCGTGGCCGACCGCACCTGCCAGCTGACACCGCTGCCGGGCGTGACGACCAGCATCACGAACCGGCTGTCGTCCCGCAGGTTCTCGCGGAACATGATGCCGCTCTTCGACCAGCCGTTCGTGTTCGTCTGCGACGTCACCTGCACGGTTGCCGTGCCGTTCCCGGCCAGCGACTGGTAGTTGAAGTTGAACGCGTCGTCGCTGTTCCAGATGTCCGCCCCGCCACCGGTGACGGTGATCGCGCCCGCCGGCGTGACCGTGGCCGAGCCGGACCTGCCCACCGCGCCGATGTCGACGTCGGTCCACGGGTTCACGAACGGGGCCGGCGTGGTGACCCCCACCGGCGTCGACTGCGGCGACGCGCCCAGCACGTTGTTCGCCACGACGACGTAGGCGTACGGCGTGCTCGCCGCTGCGGTCGCGTCGTCGAACGCCGTGCCGGTCGTCGTGCCGATCACCACGTAGTCGGCGTCGGTCGGGCCCTGCCGCTCGACGGTGTAGGCGTTCGTCGCGCCCGTTGCATCGGGCGACCACGAAAGGTGGACGCCGGCGGTCGACGCCGTGGCGGTGACGCCGACCGGCGCCGTCGGCGGGGCGGTCGCGGCGACGCCGTCGAACTCGATCTCCGCCACGTTCCCGTACGCGCCGGCCGGGGCGACGTAGCGGACGAACTCGAACTGGCCCGTCACGGGGACGGCCGTGTAAGCGGTCGTCGAGGGGACCGCCGTGACCGTGTAGAGCGTGGCGACGCCCGCCGAGAAGTCGGCGGCGTTGGATCCCTGGAAGACGCCGCCCACCATCCGCTGGGCCCACCCGGCGCGCGGCATGTACTGCACCTGGGTCAGCACCTTGGCCGACCCCAGGTCCAGCCCCACCCACCCGCCGTTGGCGGCGGGGCCGTCGAAGTAGGTGTTCACGTTCCCGTCCACCGCGCTGGCGGTCGTCGCCCCGCCGTTCTTGTACGACCCGGCCGTGCCCAGCACGGTGCCGGTCAGCTTCACCGATCCCATTGGAACCGCAGCCGGCACCGGCGCGGCCGACATCAGTTGCCGCCCCTCGAGCCCTTCGAGGGACGCCGGCCGGCTACCGCGAATCGGGCGCGACTTGGTCATGAGCGAAACATACAACGCGCCACGGGAAACGTCGGACGCCTGCGAAACGGCGCATCGTTTATACCGAACACCGGTCCGTTATTGGACCCAAGCGGCCAATCCCGCGCGATCGTGTGGCTGTCCGGCGTCGCGGCGACCGGGTACCCTCACACCCGTCGGGTGTCCGCCGGGCACACGTCACGGAACACAATTCAAGAAGGAACGCGTATGCGACCCCTGTGCAATCGAATCGCAGCGATGCTGCTCGTCGCCAGCTTGATCGGCCCGACTGCCGCGCTCGCCGCGGCGGCGAAGAAGTACCAGGTCACCGGCACGGTCATCGCCCTGACCGACGACGTCGTCACCATCCAGAAGCCCGACGGCGACAAGTGGGAGCTGAACCGCGACCCCAAGGCGGTCGTCAAGGGCACGCTGAAGGTGGGCGAGAAGGTGACGGTACAGTACACGATGACCGCCACCGCCATCGAGGTGAAGCCGGCGAAGTGAGCCGGGCGAAGTGAGGCGGGCCGGCGGGATCACCGTACGCCGAGTTCGCTGATGATCGTCGCGACCTTCGGCAGCGGCGATGGCCACACCCATGCGGGCTTATGGACGGGCTGCGCCATGGAGGAGGGCCGGCGGACGGTGGCCGCCCGTCTTCACTGGCCGGTCATGTCACCGGTTTCACCGGAGGTTCGGATTGGGCGCCAGCAGCGGCACGTCGGCCGTCACCGACCTTGTCGGCGTTGAGCACCGCAGCTGGACATGGCCGGGCAGGACGACCATCGTGCAGTTGACCATGCCTCGGCCGGGGAACATCTTGTTGTAGTCAATTTGGCCCGTGGCCGTGCCAGCGGTCGTGACGACGCCAAGGCTGATGGGCGTCTCGTGCCACGGCACGTCCCGTTTGGCCCGCCGAGTTTGGCCGGGTGCGACCGGGCCAATCTGATCCTCCGGCCAACCGTCGCCCTCGGAGTCGAACCCCGCATTGGTCAGCTGGACCGACGTCTGGTTGAACACGGTCAGCGTCATAGCCATGTGCGACTCGTGGTCATCGGAGTCGCTCGCCCAGTCGTAGATGGTCCACACTAGAGCGGCGCACGCCGCCAGCGGCACGCCGGCCAGCGCGATCCACTTCAGACGGCGACGGCGAACCCTGGCGCGCTGTTCCGCTTGCGCCCGGCCGGCCTGGTAGTCGAGTGGATCATTCACACCGGCTCCCCAGCGTTGCAGGGTGGGCACCGCCCACTACGCATTGACCTCGGCCCGGGCGCGATCCAGGGCGGCGGTGACGACCGCGGGCATCCGTACGGGCCTCAGCGTTTTGAGGTCGACGAACGCGCCGGTCTGCACGCCGGTCGCGGCGATCGCGTTGCCTACGGTCACCTCGATCCCGACCGTCCACCGCACCTTGCTCGCCTCGACCAGCCAGATCTTCCCGACGGGCTTGTCGAACAGGCGGACCGGCCGCTTGTACTGGATCTGCGTCGACATCAGGATCGGCCCGTACCCGGCGGCCACCTGCTGCTGCAGCGGCAGGTACTCGTCGAGTAGGCGGAACCGCAGGTCCTCGAACCACCGGACGTAGACGATGTTGTTGACGATGCCCTGGAAGTCCACGTCGTACGCGTTCACGCGGATCGGCAGTTCCACCTCACAGGCGCGGAGCGGGGCTGAACCGGCCATCGGGTCTGCGGGCATGGGAGTGCTCGGTCGAAGGCACGGGTCGCCGAATGGTGGCCGATGGATACAGCCGCCAATGTTGTCGGCGTTCGGGCTGCGAATGACATCCGGGACTTTGTGGATCGAACGGCAATTCGGGGTCCATCACCGACCCCACGTTCTCACAAATTCACGCAGAACTGCGAATGAGCCCGGTGAGACGATCACGGGGCCGATTCAGATCTTGTCTCACGCACAAGTTAAATACAAGAAGGAACTTATGGCTAAAATCCTGCGTTTGAGACGGCTGGAAACCGTCTCAATTCGTCTCAAATCGTCTCACGGTCGGGCTACATCCGCCGGGTGTTGCTGCCCATGGGCGTGAGCACGTTCAGACTGCCGCGCTTAAGCACGGGTGCCGGCACGACCGGGCCCTCAGGGCACTTGGCGGCGAACTCGTCGTAGAACTTGTTGATGAACGTCCGCGTGGCCCAGCTGGTGCCGTCGGCCAGGCCGCAGATGGTGGTGCCGGGCATGATGCCCATGGTCTTCTCCAGCTCCATCAGCATGTCCAGGTCCTTCGCCCGCCCGTCGCCGGCGACGATGCGGTCGAGGATCTTGCGCATCCACTGGCTGCCCTCGCGGCACGGCGTGCACTGGCCGCAGCTCTCGTGGCTGTAGAAGCGGACGCAGTTGCGCAGGGCGCGCACCATGTCGGTGTGCTCGTTCATGACGATCATGCCGGCCGTGCCCAGGCCGAGGCAGCCGCCGCGGAAGCGGACGTCGTCGAAGTCGAGCTTCACGTCCAGCTGGTTCGTGCCGAGCACGCCCATGCTGATCCCGCCGCAAATACAGGCCTTGTACTTGCCGCCCTTCATGCCGCCGCCGAGGGTGTTGATCGCGTAGTCGAGCGTGATCCCCAGCTCGTCCTCGTAGACGCCGGGCTTGTTCACGTGGCCGCTCATGCCGAACAATTTGGGGCCGGGGCTGGACTTGGTGCCCATTGCCTTGAACCAGTCGGGCCCGTTGTCCCGGCCGATGATGTGGGGCACGCAGCTCAGCGTCTCGACGTTGTTGATGACCGTCGGCTTGGCGAACGCCCCGGCGATGGCCGGGAACGGCGGCTTGTTCCGCGGCCAGCCGCGCTTGCCCTCCAGCGCCTCCAGCAGCCCCGTCTCCTCGCCGCAGATGTACGCCCCCGCCCCGCGGTGGACGTGGCACTCGACCTTGCGGGGGCTGCCGAACACGCCGCCCTGGCCGAACACGCCGTGGGCGTACGCCTCCTTCAGGGCCTGCTCCAGGATCTTCGCCTGCAGGTGGTACTCGCCGCGGATGAAGATGTAGGCCACGTCCACCTGCGTGGCCAGCGCGCAGATCGCGATCCCCTCCAGCAGCTGGTGCGGGTCGTAGGTCAGCAGGTACCGGTCCTTGAACGTGCCCGGCTCGCTCTCGTCGGCGTTGATCGCCAGGTAGTGCGGCCCCTTCTTCTCCTTGGGGATGAACGACCACTTCTGCCCCGCGCTGAACCCCGCCCCCCCGCGCCCGCGAAGGCCGCTGTCGATCATGATCTTGGTGATCCCCTCCGGCGTCAGGTCGATCGCCTTCCGCAGCGCCGCGTACCCGCCGGTGGCGACGTAGTCGTCGTACCAGTGCGTCTTCCGCTTCTCGGGGTCGGGGCTGATGCGCTTGAGTAGGACGGGTTCGGTGTAGGCCATGGCTGACGGGAGTTTAGCGGGATTCGGCAGCCGGACAACGCGGGGCGGCCGTATCGCCTGTCGGGGGAAGACGGTCGATCAAGCGCCGAAAGTGCGTTGACCAGGCTGGAACGCCGTACGGAGCAACTCTGTTCAAGGCTTCTGTCCACCATTTGTGGGCCACACCCACTTCCCCCCGGGCTTCGCCGATGAACCCCAAAGCCGCCAGATGGTTGACTTCGCCCTTCAAACGCCCGGTCATCCGGTCTCGTGCCAAGCCTTCCTCGTGCAACCGCTCGGCAACATCCAGGTCGCCGCGGCGGAACGCCAATGCCCCGAGGTTGGACAACACGGTCGACTCGCCGTCGAGCCGACCCACTTGACGGTACAAGTCGAGTGATTGCTCAAGCAGCGGTCCCGCCGCCGCCGCATTCCCTTTATTGAGGGCGCTAACGGCGAAGTTATTCAGCGCATTGGCTCGGCCGGACAAGTCACCGGCCCGTTCTGCCTCTTCAGCCGCATCTCGAAACAGTTCGTCGGCTGCGTCGGCGTCGCCGCGGGCTCGGGCGATGTTGCCCAAGTTAGCTAGGGTTGCTCCGGTCGCCATCTGCCTATGCAACCTTCGATTTTCGGTCAGTGCCCTCGACAGCAACGACTCGCCGACGTCTAGGTTGCCCCGCATGGCCTGCGTGCGGCCCAATGAACCGACGGCCGAAGCGATGGTCGAGTCATCGCATAACTGCTCACCAATCTGCCCCTCCAGTATTAACGCCTCATCCTCCGCGTCCAGCTCGTCGAAGAAGTCGTGGTGGTTGGCCAGTTCGTGAAGCCACTTGGCAACTAACCGTTTGACCTCGATATTCTCAATTGACAGGTTGGCTTTCACCCGTGCCATTAACTCGTCTATTCGGCGGCGACGTGCCTCGGCCGACATCCCGCCCCATTCGGCATCCGCGGGATTCATCGTCGTGAGTTCCGATGGATCGGGAACACGTGGTATGCCGACAAACTCGAATCGGTGGCTCCGATACCGCCACAGGTCCGGCGCGTGCAAGGCCAACCACTGGGCGGTCGTCTCGTTCATCCAAAACACGATGGGGCACCCGAACCTATCGGCCCAACGTTCACGGCTGGCGTTCAACGACGCCGTGCGTTGACGCCGGATGTTCGGGTCGCCCAGCCATGATCCGATGCCGATGACAAAGACCGCCATCGGGCAGGCCGGTGTCGTCTCGTTGGCCACGGTGAATGGGTCCGCACTCGATGCCCGCACTTCAACGGTTGTAATATCCGTTCGCGATGCCGAAAGCTCCGCGATGATCGCACGCTGTAGAGCGAGGTCGTTGCATACGGCGCTCGCCAGCACAAACCGTGGGGGGCCAGCAATCAAGTCAGTTAATGCACGGACCTCGTCCGCATCGTCGGTGCAGGCCACGGCCGGCACGCCTGACGGTGATGCGTCGTGGGCCATCATGACGGCCTCGGGATACGATCCGTGTACGGGTTCGGTCGGTACCAAACCTCGCCGTTTTGATACTGGAGCAATGCCCGACTTTGCAGCAGTTCTCGGATCGCCTCTTCGTTCTCAACCGTCCGGTCCAGCAGTCCGTTCTGCCGGACCGCGTCGAGAACGGCCCAGTGGTCCCGGCGGAGGAACTGGTACTCACGGGTACCGCGGACGCGGAATCGTTCTAGCACGTCGGCGTTAAACGGCCTGCGCCGCAGCACGCAGTCGCTGACCAGCGTCATCAATTCTGCCGGCTGGCCACCACTGAGCAAAATGAGATCGTCCACGATGGACGGTTCGCACAGTTCGGCCACCGTCACCCCGGCGTGCTCGCACCGGCAGCGAACAACCTCGCGGAGCGAAGCGATCCCGGTCGCGTGCCGGGTGGTCGACGGGGGTTGGTCCAGCACCTTGACCATAGGGATGATGGGGACCCGCCCACCGTAGCTTGATTGGAGCGCAGGCGCGTGGTGCGACATCGCCAGTTCTAGCGGCACCGAGTAGACGACGTGACAGGCCAGTTGCGTTAGTTGCGGTGCCCGGTTCACGAACAGGTTTTCGCTGATCGGGCAGCCGGCTGTGGCATGCTGTACGCGGCTCAACTTGTCCAGGTCGTCCACGATCAGGCAAAGATTCTGGTAACCCTTGGCAACGACCTTCGGCAAGGCCTCTTCGATCACGTCGTTTAACGCCTTAAGCCAGTTGCCTGCGTCAGGCTCGAACGCTTTTCGCAGGTCTGCCCGCGCGGTCGGACTGGCCTTAATGGCGACTGACAACTTTGCCGCGAGAGCGGAAATTTCAATCTTTTCGGGGATGATTTCCGACGTCAGCACCTTCCAGAGCGCGGCCGCCCGGTCGCGAAAGAAGCCCCCGCCAAGCTCGATGCCCAAACGTTCGCGGACGTCGGTCGCCAGGTGCCTCGCCATAGCGACGATCACATCGAGCAGATCGACGTCGTTGTAATCGACGTCTCGGCTGAGGTCGGCGTACACGGTGAAGCAACGGGGGTCGCCATACTCGAGAAGATCCTTGGCACGGAGGAGTTCTGTCGATTTCCCACTACCTCGGTGTCCGGCGACCACGTGGTGCGTCGGCCGCTTTGCGTATTGCACCTTGCGAACGATATCGATCGCGATTCCGTCCTCGGCAGAACGCTCGACGTCCAACTCAACCCGCAGTTCGGGCTGCTCCGAAGGAGTGATTGGGTGCGGCTCGAACGCCGCTCGCAGGGCCTGTGTGACCGGGTCGAGCATCCCACGATCTTACCACGCTCAACGCGGCTTACGACGACGGCACCCGTCGCCGCGAAATCAGACTGTCGACACTCGGCCGTAGTCGATTCAGTTGTTATTCCCTGCACCCCGCCGCTCAGCCGCGGCGCGGTCGGCGAACTGCTCCAACTGGTCGACCGGCACCGACACGTCGGCCGACACCTCCTTGCCCGACTGGGACAGCTTCAGCGTG
Organism: Tepidisphaeraceae bacterium; assembly: GCA_965198865.1. Classification (GTDB taxonomy): domain Bacteria; phylum Planctomycetota; class Phycisphaerae; order Tepidisphaerales; family Tepidisphaeraceae; genus CBDAQA01. Next base: position 56,786 of record CBDAQA010000003.1, read on the forward strand.
CGCAGGGCCGCCGCGGCGAACTTCACGTTCGGGGCGGCGGTGTCCGACATCGCGGCGAAGCCGACCATCGCCCGCAGGCCCGTGGCCGACGCCTGCAGCTGTTGGGCGGCCTCGGGCGTGCTGGCGGTCAGCGTCACGTGCAGGGCCGCGTCGGGCGAGGCGGGACCGGTGGTGGGGCGCGTCGTGGGCGCCGCGTGTTCGTTCAGCGTCAGCCAGCCAGCGTTGATCTGCTTGACGAAGGGGTTCGGAGCCGCCCCCGCCGGCGCGAGCGACGCCAGCTCGGCCGCGGCGACGTATGCCAGCGCCGGCTGCTTGGCGCCGGCCGCCAGCGGGTCGGTCGCTGCGACGGCGGGCTGCTTGCCGTCCATCGTGTCCAGGGCCGACTTCACGTTGTCGATCGACCGGGCGAAGATCAGCGTGCCGTCGTCGTGAAACGCGCCGAACATCGACCGCTTGTCGTCGTCCCAGCTGGCGATGTCGTACTTGCCGAACGCGTCGGCCGCGTAGTTGTCGGCGAACTGGATGGCCGCCATGAACTGGGCCCGGTTCATCTTCGCGCGGACGATCACGACCGCCGCGTCGTCGCCCACCGCCCGGCCGTACAGCGTGACCGCGTGCAGGTCGCGCGGGAAGTGCATGCCCGAGCCCTGCTCGAACAGCCCCATCTTCGCGCCGAACGCCTCGTTCCCGACCAGCCGGTCGTCGATCGCCGACCACAGCTTCGTCGGCCGCAGCGCGTCCATGTCGACGTGCAGGACGTACTTCGAATCGGCCGGCACGAGCGTGGGGTCGAACGGCGTGGCACGGGTCGCCGGTAGCCGCCCGGCCAGCAGCACGAGCACGGCCGCCACGGTCGCGAGGGTTCGGTAGTTCATCGTTCTCCAGTGGATGGCCACGGCCGAGGACAACCGTCACCGGTCCAACAGCCCGGCCAGCTTCTCGGCGTAGTACGTGATGATCAGGTCGGCCCCGGCCCGCTTGATCGACAGCAGCGACTCCATCCGGGCCCGGTCGCCGTCCAGCCAGCCGTTGGCGGCGGCCGCCTCGATCATCGCGTACTCGCCGCTCACCTGGTACGCCACCACCGGCACCCGCACGTGCCGCCGCACGGCCGCCACCACGTCCAGGTAGGCGCCGGCCGGTTTTACCATGACCATGTCGGCCCCCTGGTGCAAATCGAGCGTGACCTCGTGCAGCGCCTCGTCCACCCCCCGGGCCGGGTCCATCTGGTACGTCTTGCGATCGCCAAAGGCTGGCGCCGAGTCGGCCGCGTCCCGGAACGGCCCGTAGAACGCGCTGGCGTACTTCACCGCGTAGCTCAGGATCGACACCCCCGTGTGCCCGGCCGCATCCAGGCCCGACCGCAGCGCCCCGATCGTCCCGTCCATCATCCCGCTGGGCGCGATGACCGCCGCCCCCGCGTTGGCGTGGCTGACCGCCTGCCGCACGAGCCGGGCGACCGTCTCGTCGTTCGCCACGGTCGACCGGTCGGCCGTCAGCGGCCCGCAGTGGCCGTGGTCGGTGTACTCGCAGAAGCACAGGTCGCTCACCGCCGCCATCGGCAGCCCGGCGTTGGCCGTGGCGCGGAACAGCTGGCACACCACGTTGTCCGGGTTCAGCGCCTCCGACCCCGCACCGTCCTTCTTGGCCCGGTCGATCACGCCGAACGCCAGGTAGCTGCCGTACCCCTGCTCGGCCCGATCGGTCAGCCAGCCGGTCGCCACGTCGACCGACATCTGGCACACGCCCGGCATCGACCGGATCTCCCGCCGGACGCCGCTCCCCTCGGTCACGAACACCGGCAGGACCAGGTCGCGCCGCCGCACGCCCACCCGCTGCAGCATCTCCCGCAACTGCGGCTGCCCGCGCAGGCGTCGGGGACGGATCGGCAGGTTCAGCGATTCGGACATCCCCGCAGTATAGCGATCCTCCACCCAATTTCGGTGTTACACAATGTGACGAAATGTTACACTGCGGATTGGTAACATCGATGTAACAATGCTGAAAACCGATGGGTGTAACATGGCTTGTGATTGATGTGACGCTGCGGAATCGGAGATGCACGCAGACGCACGCAGATCCAAACTCGGCCCTGATCTGCGTGCGTCCGCGTTTATCTGCGGCAAGAACTTTTCTGGCCGGAACCTCACCGCGCAGGCTGCATCGCCACGCGTTGCTGGAACGAGCCCCAGTCCTTCGCCGCCAGCGGCGTCCAGGCGACCTCGGCTTGGGCGTACAGCAGCGGGAACATCTCCCTCCGCAGCTGCTCGGCGGTGCCGAACCGCTCGGTCCAGGCGCACCCCTCGATGCCGGGCACCCGGCCGGCCGCCTCGGGCGTCAGGCCGGGCTTGGGCATCGCCATCGGGTCGTAGGCGTACGCCTTCTCCATCGCCGGGTGGTGGTCGAAGTAGAGGCGGGCCGAGTAGGAGACCAGCACCGTGTACCCACCGTTGGCGAAGTCGCGGGCGGGGTTCATGTCGCGCCAGAACTGGTTGATGGCCCGCTTGTCCACGGTCGGCCGGTACAGGTTGTTCCAGATGATCGCGTGCCGACCCTTCGACTCGACGTAGCCGATCAGCTCGTTCGTGAAGTGGACCTGCAGGTCGGCCATGTCCTTGCACCCGTACCTCGCCATGGCCGCCCGGCTGATGGGGCATGCCGTCCACTGGTCGTAGAACACCTCGTCGCCGCCGATGTGGATGTACCGGCCCGGGAACAGCGGCAGCAGCTCGTCGATCACGTCGTGGCAGAACCGCACGGTGACGTCCTTGCCCACGCACATCGCGCCGCACCGCTCGCCCGGCACCTTCGGCCCGGTCGCGACCACCGGCGTCCAGCCGTTGTCGGGCGCCAGCTCGGGGTAGGCCGTCATCGCGGCCGAGCAGTGGCCCGGCACGTCCACCTCGGGCACGACCGCGATGTGCCGGCTGGCCGCGTAGGCGACCACCTCGCGCACCTGGTCCTGCGTGTAGAACCCGCCGTACCGGCCGTCGGTCACGTGCGGGCCGCCGGCCTCCATCGGCGTGACCGCGTGCCACGCGCCGACGCGGGTCAGCTTCGGGTACCGCTTGATCTCGATCCGCCAGCCGTTGTCGTCGGTCAGGTGCCAGTGGAACACGTTCAGCTTCAGCGCCGCCATCTGGTCGAGCACCGCCTCCACCTCGGCCACGTCGTAGAAGTGGCGGGAGACGTCCAGCATGAACCCGCGCCAGGCGAAGCGCGGCCGGTCGGTGATGTCGACGCAGGGGATCGCCCAGGGCGCGTGCGTCGGCAGCAGCTGCCGCAGCGTCTGGACGCCGTAGAACGCGCCGGCCGGCGTGGCCGCCTCGATCGTCACGCCGGCGGGCGTGACGTGGAGCGCGTACCCCTCGTCGCCGAGGTCGCTCCGTGCCGCGACGTGCTGCAGGCGAAGGGTCGCGCTCGTCCGGGCCGTGGCAAGATCGAGGCCGGTGGACGCCTGGATCGCCGTCGCAAGCGGGGTTCGCTCCCGTTCAAGCTCGGCGTCGCAGGAGAGGGCCGCCTTGGATCCCAGCGTGAAGGTGCCGCTGCCCACGTGGACCTCGGCCGGCTGCGGCAGGAGTGCGAGCGGTCCGTCAGACGCGCGAGCCACCGCCGCAACGCACAGCGCGAGGATCGCCAAGAGTGGAGTTCGCATGCGACCCGTGATCGGCATTTTGAGATCGTCCTGTCAACGGCGTGCTTTATACCGTTGTAACACCGGAATGAGATACGCCGTGGTTGGGCTGCTGTTGTGGATCACGTTGACGGGCGTCCCGGCGCGGGCGGCGACGCCGGTGGCATCGGTGGCCGGCGACTGGTCGTTCGCCTTCGACCCGGCCGATGCGGGCGTGACCGAGAAGTGGTTCGCCAGTCACGCGTTCACCGACGCGATCGCGCTGCCCGGCACCACCGACCTGGCCGGAAAGGGGCCGTTGACGACCGGCAGCGATCCCGGCCACCTGACGCGCGTCCACAAGTACTACGGGCCGGCGTGGTACCAGCGGACGATCGACGTGCCGGCCGCGTGGGCGGGGCGGCACGTGCAACTGGAGCTGGAGCGCGTCATCTGGGAAAGCCGGGCGTGGGTGGACGGCAACCCGGCCGGGGTGGCCGATGCGCTCGGCACGCCGCATTTCCACGATCTGGGCGTGCTGACGCCGGGGCGCCACGCGCTCACGCTGCGGGTCGACAACCGGATGATCCACCCGGTCGGCACCGACGGCCACAACTTCACCGAGCAGACGCAGACGATCTGGAACGGCGTCGTCGGCAAGCTGGAGCTGCGCGCGGCGCCCGATGCCCGGCTGGTGTTGGTGCGAGCGTTCCCCGATGCGGCCCAGCGCCAGGTGCGCGTCGAGGCGACCGTCGAGAACGGCGGGGCGGCGACCGACGTGCCGCTGGCGATCGACCTGACCGACGACGCGACGCACAGCGCGGCCGGGGCGACCGCGTCGCCGGTGCATCTGCAGCCGGGGGCGAACACGGTCACGGTCACGCTGGCGCTGCCGGCGGCGCCGAAGCTGTGGGACGAGTTCGCGCCGAACCTGTACACGCTGACGGCCACGCTGGGGGACGATGCGCGGTCGGTGCCGGTGGGGTTCTGCATGCTGACGCGCGCCGGCCAGCACCTGGCGATCAACGGGCGGACGACGTTCATCCGCGGGAACATGGAACACCTGATCTTCCCGCTGACCGGCGCGCCGCCGACCGATGTGGCGTCGTGGCGGCGGGTGTTCCAGGTGTACAAGGACTACGGCTTCAACCAGATGCGGTGCCACTCCTGCACGCCCCCCGAGGCGGCGTTCACGGCGGCGGACCAGATGGGGATCTACATCCAGGCCGAGACGTTCTGGATGCAGTACCCGCTGGGCAGCGGGGCACCGGTGGGCGAGATGAGGAAGCACGAGCCGGCCATGCCGGCCAGCTTCGCCCACAGCGACGCCAGCCCCGACGACTTCGTCCGCGCCGAGCTGCGGCGGGTGAGCGACGCCTATGGCAACCACCCGTCGCTGGTGTTCGTGGTGATCGGCAACGAGCTGGGCAAGAGCGACTGGCCCGTCACGGGGCGGTGGATCGCCGAGGAGAAGGCGCACGACCCGCGGCACTGGTACGCCGCGTCGACCGCCCGTCAGATCACGCCGGCCGACGACTTCAACGACACGCACGCGGTGCCCAAGGTGGGCTGGGTGCGCGACCGGCTGGAAGCGTTCAACGACTGGGACTACGCGGCCCTGTACGCCCGGGCGCCGGTGCCGATCATCGCCCACGAGCTGGGGCAGTGGCCGACCTACCCGCGGTGGTCGGAGTTCGACGCGTTCACCGGCGTGGTGGCGGCGCGCGACTTCGCGGCGATGAAAGCGGGGGCCGACGCGCAGGGTTTGATCGAACAGGACGAGGCGTTCCACAACGCGTCCGGCGCGCTGGCGGTCCGGCTGTACAAGGACGAGATGGAGAGCCACCTGCGCACGGCCAACTGCGCCGGCTTCTCCACGCTGGACATGCAGGACTACCCCGGCCAGGGCGAGGCGATGGTCGGCTGGCTCGACGCGCTCTACCGCAGCAAGGGGATCGTCACGCCCGAGCGGTTCCGCCGGTGGTGCGCGCCGACGGTCGCGCTGGCCCGGCTGCCGAAGTACGTCTTCGGGCCCGGCGAGCCGATCACCGGCACGGCCGCCGTCGCCCACTACGGGCCCGCCGACCTGCACGGTGCCGAGTCGAGCTGGCGGCTGCTGGGCGACGACGGCGCGGTGCTGGCCAACGGCCAGTTCGACCCCGTCGACGTGCCGACGGGCGGCGTGACGTCGCTGGGCCGGTTCACCGCGCCGGCCGGCGCGATCCACGGGCCGGCGCACGTTAAGCTGGAGGTGTCGATCGGCACGGTCGCGAACGACTGGGACCTGTGGGTGATGACCGACGCGGCACCACCGGTGCCGGCCGGCGTGGTGGTGACCGACTCGGCCGACGTCGCGAAGTCGGCCCTGGCGGCGGGCCAGCGCGTCGTGCTGATGGCGTCGAAGCTGGGCAACAAGCGGAACAACACGATCGGCGGGTTCAAGCCGGTCTACTGGTCCGCCTGGTACTTCCCCGGCAGCGAGACGCTGGGCGCGATCGTGCGGAACGACCACCCGGCGCTGGCGCTGTTCCCCACGGCCGACCACACCGACTGGGAGTGGGCCGACCTGTGCAAGACCGCCCACGGCTTCGTGGTCGACGCGCTGCCGCGCGACCTGCGGCCGATCGTCCAGCCGGTGCCCGACTTCCACCTGAACCACCGCTACGCCACGCTCTTCGAGGCGGCCACCGCGGGCGGTGGCAAACTGCTGGTGTGCGGGTACGACCTCGACGCGAAGCTGGAGGCGCGCCCCGCCGCCCGGCAGCTGCGGGCGAGCCTGTTGGCGTATGTGGGGTCGGAAAGGTTCGCGCCGGCGACGACGATCGACCCGGCGACGCTGGACGGCGTGCTGACGGCGCCGCCGCTGGTTGCGCCGTCGCGGTGAGGGTAGGCTGCGGGCCGGGCGAAGCCCACCGCGCCGCGGTGGGACCCGCAGACCCACGGCAACGCCGTGGGCTTCGCCGGTTCTGGCGGAAGGAATCCATGCCTCTCGTGTCTCGCTGTTCGACGGCGGTCGCCGTTGTGGTGTTGTCCCTCACCTCCCTTGCCAGGGCGGCCGATCGAACGACGTCGTTCGACGCCGACTGGCGGTTCCACCTCGGCGACGCGCCGGGGGCTGAGGTGCCAACGGCGGACGATGCCGGCTGGCGGAAGCTGGACCTGCCGCACGACTGGATGATCGAGGGCGTGCCGGGCAAGGACCCGTCGCTGATGGAGGGGCCGTTCGACCCGAAGTCGCCGGGCGGGGCGGGCAACGGGTACCTCGACGGCGGCGTGGGGTGGTACCGCAAGCACTTCGCCCGGCCGACGGGCGCACACGTGGCCGTGCAGTTCGACGGCGTCTACATGAACAGCGAGGTGTGGTTAAACGGCCACTCGCTGGGCAAGCACCCGTACGGCTACACCAGCTTCGAGTACGACCTGACGCCGGAGCTGAAGGACGGCGACAACGTGATCGCCGTGCGGTCGGAGGTGGTCCAGCCGTGCAGCCGGTTCTACAGCGGCGGCGGGATCTACCGGCACGTGTGGCTGACCAGCACCGACGCGCACCGCATCGACCATTGGGGCACGTACGTCACCAGCGACGTGAAGGGCAATGCCGCCCAGATCACCGCGCGTACCCACGTCATCGGGGCTGGCGACGAGGCCAGCGTCGTGTTGAACACGTCGGTGATCGACCCCGATGGCCACGCCGTCGCCCAATCTGAGATGCAGGTGCCCCCAAATGGGGATGCCGTGCAAACATTCGACCTGCCGCGCGCCACGCTGTGGTCCGTTGACCGGCCAGCCATGTATCGGCTCGACTCGGTCCTCAAGGTCGCTCGCCGCGACGTCGACCGCTATCTGACCCCCTTCGGCATCCGCACGATCGAGTTCACCGTCGACAAGGGTTTCCTGCTCAACGGACAGCACGTCCCGATCCGCGGCGTCTGCGACCACCACGACCTGGGCGTGCTCGGCGCGGCGGTCAACACTCGGGCGATCGAGCGGCAGCTGGAGATCCTCAAGAGCTTCGGCGTCAACGCGATCCGCACCAGCCACTACCCGCCGGCGCCGGAGCTGCTGGACCTGTGCGACCGCATGGGGTGCCTCGTCATGGACGAGGCGTTCGACGAGTGGAAGCACAACAAGACCAAGAACGGCTACGGCAAGTTCTTCGACGAGTGGAGCGAGCGCGACATCACCAGCATGGTCGACCGGGACCGCAACCACCCGTCGATCGTGCTGTGGAGCATCGGCAACGAGATCCCCGAGCAGGGCGACGCCAAGCGCGGCCAGGCGATGTCGCAGCGGCTGACCGACCTGGTCCACCGCGAGGACCCCACTCGGCTGACCACCTCGGCCCTGAGCAACGCCAACGGGGCGGTCAAGACCGGGTTCGCCAAGTCGCTGGGCGTGTTCGGCGTGAACTACAGCATCGGGTTCTACACCGACCCGCGCGTCCACGGCCACGTCCCGATGATCGGCAGCGAGACCGCGTCGGCCCTGAGCAGCCGGGGCGAGTATGGGCTGGCCCTGGACCCCAAGACGGACCAGGTCGCGATCCAGAAGCAGTTCGACCACCAGGTGACCGACTACGACCTGGTCGGCCCCGCCTGGGGCAACACCGCCCACGCGAGTCTGGCCGCGTTCCAGCGCGACCCGTGGATGGCCGGGGAGTTCGTCTGGACCGGCTTCGACTACATCGGCGAGCCGACGCCGTACAACTGGCCCAGCCGCAGCAGCTACTTCGGCATCGTCGATTTGTGCGGGTTCCCCAAGGACCGCTACTACCTGTACCAGAGCCAGTGGACCGACAAGCCGATGGTCCACCTGCTGCCGCACTGGAACTGGGAGCAGTTCGCGGGCAAGTCCATCCCCGTGTGGTGCTACACCAACGCCGACGCGGTCGAGCTGTTCCTGAACGGCAAGTCGCTGGGCGAGCGGACGTCGGCCGACCGGAAGGACATGCACCTGGAGTGGTCGGTCCCCTACGCCGCGGGGACGTTGAAGGCGGTGGCGAAGAAGGGCGGGCAGGTCGTGGCGACCGACGAGGTGCGGACGGCCGGCAAGCCGGCCGAGCTGACGATGGCCGCCGACCACACCACCCTCAAGCCCGGGGTTCGCGACCTGTCGTTCGTGACGATCGGGGCCGTCGACGGCGACCACGCCAAGTGCCCGACGGCCAGCGATGAGGTCACGTTCACCGTCACGGGCCCGGCGACGATCGCCGGCGTGGGCAACGGCGACGCGACCGATCACGAGCCGTTCCAGGGGACGAAGGTGAAGCTGTTCAACGGCCTGGCGCTGGTCGTCCTGCAGGCCGGCGATCAGGCCGGGACCGTGACGCTGACGGCGGAGGCGAAGGGCGTGAAACCGGCGACGGTCACGCTCGGCGTCGGTCGGTAAGCCGAAAGAGCTGCGCACGGGCTAAGCGGGATCGGGGCAGTCCGCCTACTGCGGAGTACCTCCGTGCGCGGCTCTTTGATCGGTGACGCGAATCGCCATTCGATTGGCCACGATTTGACTAACAGTCTCGCCGTTCGCCCCGGTACATTGTCAGGCCCAAGTCTGGTCTGGCGGTGGTTCTGCGGCGGCGGAGCGTGCGATGCGGTGGGCCAAACAGGTCGTGATCGTCCTCATGCTGGCCACGGCGGCGGCCGTGCTGGCGTTCGGGCCGCGCCAGCAGCACGGCGTGCCGGCCGGCGTGGTCGTGGTCGACTACTGGGAGAAGTGGACCGGCCCCGAGGGGGCGCAGATGGCCTCCATCGTGGACGACTTCAACCGCACGGTCGGCCAGCAGAAGCACATCTACGTCCGCATCGTCACGACGAGCAACATCGACAAGAAGACGTTGGTGGCCGTGGCCGGCGGGGTGCCGCCGGACCTGGCGGGGATGTGGGACCCGCAGCTGGTGCAGTTCGCCGCGCAGGGCGCGCTGATGCCGCTGGACCAGCTGGCGGCCGAGCACGGCATCACGGCCGCCACGTACAAGAAGGTCTACTGGGACGCCTGCCACTGGGACGGCCACCTCTACGCGCTGGTCAGCACGCCGGCCACCATCGCGCTGGTCTACAACAAGGCGGCGTTCCGCGACTCGGCCGACCAGCTGCGCGCCGCCGGGCTCGACCCCGAGCGCCCCCCGCGGACCATGGACGAGCTGGACCGGTACGCCAAGGCGGTTGAGCGGAAGGACCCGGCCGGCCGGCTGACGCGGTCGGGCATCCTGCCCGCCGCCGCGTGGTACCTGTACGTCACGCCCTACTGGTACGGCGGCGACGTGTGGGACCCGGCCGCGCGCAGGTTCACGCTGACCAGCCAGGCGTGCGTGAAGACGTTCGAGTGGGTGCAGTCGTACAGCAGGCGGCTGGGGGCGAAGTCGGTGACCGACTTCAAGACCGGCATGGGCAACTTCGACTCGCCGCAGAACCCGTTCCTGGCCGGCACCGAGGTGATGCAGCAGCAGGGGCCGTGGATGGCCAACTTCATCCTCAGCTACAGGCCGAGCATGTTCGGCGTGCCCGACGAGAAGGGTTACGACACCAAGCTGCCGGCGGCGCAGCGCAAGGCGATGTGCGAGTGGGGCGCCGCCCCGTTCCCGCAGGCCGACGGCCTGGGCCCGCCGATCACGTACGCGGCGTTCGACACGCTGATCATCCCCAAGGGCGCCAAGCACCCGCGCGAGGCGTTCGAGTTCGCGGCATACGTCAACACGCAGCCGGTGATGGAGAAGCTGAACAACATGCACAGCAAGAACAGCCCGCTGGCGGCGGTCAGCGACGACTTCCTGCAGCACCACAAGAACCCCTACATCGACGTGTGGGACGACCTGGCCCGCAGCCCCAACGCCCGCGGCATCCCGCAGGTGCCGATCTGGCCCGAGGCGGAGGACGAGATCGCCGCCCTGGTGCAGCGGCTCGTGCTCAACCCCGACCTGCCCGTGAAGCCGGCCCTGGCGGAGCTGCAGGATCGGCTGCAGGGGAAGTACGACCGGTTCATGGAGATGCAGGCGGCGCGCGCCACGAAGAGCTGAGGGGAAGAGGGGCGGAGGGGCAGAGGGGCGACAAGACGGCGAGCCGGTTTCCACTCTTCCCCTCTGCTCTGCAACGACGGAGACGCAACAATGTTCCTCACCCGCGGCGAACGCAGAGACCTCGCGAAGGGCCTGGTCTTCATCTCCCCCTGGCTGGTCGGGTTCGCCGCGTTCACGGCGCTGCCGATCGGGCTGTCGATCTACTACAGCCTGTGCGACTACTCGCTGATCCAGCGGCCGGTCGTCACGGGGATTGACAACTACCTCACGCTGGCGCGCGACTCGGTGTTCTGGCAGACGATCTGGAACACGCTCTACTACGCCGCCGTCGCGCTGCCGTGCGCGCTGGTGCTGTCACTGGGGCTGGCGCTGCTGCTGAACGTGAAGGTGCCGGGGCAGGCGGTCTATCGCACGCTGGTGTTCCTGCCATCGCTGGTGCCGGCCGTCGCGTCGGCCATGCTGTGGCTGTGGCTGCTCAACACCCGGCTGGGGCTGATCAACCTGGCGCTGGGGAAGCTGGGCATCGGCGACCCGCCGGGCTGGTTGACGACGACCACCTGGACCAAGCCGGCGCTGATCCTGATGTCGCTGTGGGGCGTGGGGAACACGGTCGTCATCTTCCTGGCCGGGCTGCAGGACGTCCCGCGCGAGCTGTACGAGGCGGCCGAGCTGGACGGCGCGGGCGCCGTGGGCCAGCTGCTCAACGTCACGCTGCCCGTGCTGTCGCCGGTGATCTTCTTCAACCTGGTCATGGCCATCATCGGCACGTTCCAGATCCTCACCGCCCCGTACATCATGACCCAGGGCGGGCCGGACCACAGCAGCTACTTCTACACGATGATGCTGTACGACCAGGCGTTCACGTACACCCGCATGGGTGCCGCCAGCGCGATGGCGTGGGTGCAGTTCCTGATCATCCTGGGGCTGACCGGGTTCGCGTTCTGGACCAGCAAGCGGTGGGTTCACTACCAGGGGAAGTGAGTTTCGCGTCGCGAGTTCTGAGCTGGGCACGCAGTCGCGGAATCGATCCCCGTCTTGAACCCACAACTCAAAACTCCGTTCGGACAAGGGTGTCGCATGAGCGTGACTGGAGTGGGCCATCCGGAGGTGTCGTCGCCGAAGCCCGGCGCGGGTCGGGCGGTGGGGATCGCCGTGGCATCGCTTGCGATCCACCGCCGCCCGTGGGGGCGGCGTCGGCCGCTGGCGCAGATCGCGCTGGTGATGGTCGGACTGGTGGCCGCGGCACCGTTCCTGTGGATGCTCGGCACCAGCGTCAAGACCGGCGACAACGCGCAGGTCTACCCGCCGCAGTGGTGGCCGCACCCGTTCACGTTCCGCGCCTACCGCGAGCTGATGAGCAGCCGGTTCGACTTCCTGCTCTGGACGCGCAACACGCTGATCGTCGAGGCACTGGTCGTCTCCGGCACCACGATCAGCAGCGCGGTCGTCGCCTACGGCTTCGCCAAGGTGCGGTTCCGCGGGCGCGGGCTGCTGTTCGCCGTCATGCTGTCGACCATGATGGTGCCGTTCCCGGTCACCATGGTGTCGCTGTTCTCGATCTTCCGCTGGCTGGGCGACCACACGGGCGTCCCGTTCCTGGGCACATTCAAGCCGCTGTGGCTGCCGGCGTGGTTCGCGTCGGCGTTCAACGTGTTCCTGCTCCGCCAGTTCTTCATGACGGTCCCCGACGACCTGAGCGAGGCCGCCCGCATCGACGGCTGCGGCGAGCTGGGCATCTTCTTCCGCGTCATGCTCCCCCTGTCCAAGCCCGCCCTCTCGGTCGTCGCCCTGTTCGCCTTCATGGCCACCTGGAACGACTTCCTCGGTCCGCTGATCTACCTCCAGCGCCCCGAGCAGTTCACGCTCGCGCTGGGCCTGGCCAACCTGCAGAGCCAGCACGGCGGCACCGACTGGCCCACCCTGATGGCCGCCAGCGTGCTGGTCATCCTGCCGGTGCTGGCCCTGTTCTTCCTGGCCCAGAAGACGTTCGTCGAGGGCATCGCCACGACGGGGATGAAGGGCTGAATCGCTGAAGCCCACGGCGCGGCCGTGGGTGCGGACCCGCCGCGGCGCGGCGGGCTTCACGGCTCGCCCAGCGCCGCCCGCAGCCGCGCCAGCTCCGCACGCAGTTCGACCACCTCGGCCTCCAACGTCGACAGCCGCTCCGCCACGCCGGGGGCGGCGGGTTGCGTGGCGACCGGCGCAGATGCAACAACGGTCGCATCGGTCGCGTGCAGCTCCGGGCAGAACAGCTGCACGAACCGCACGGCCCGCGACCCCGGCAGTGGCGGCAGCTCGCGGATGAACGGCTCCGGCCGGTTCACCAGCGCGTCCAGCAGCCCCTGCGTCACCTCGAGCGAATCCATCGGCGACATGCGGGAGGCTCGCGTCCGCAGCTCGCCCACCGTCTGCGGGCCGCGCAGCATCAGCTCGGCCAGGATCGCCAGCTCGCCCGTGCGGGCCTTCAGCACGTCGCCCGCGTCGTGCCGGTACTTGTGGACCCGGCTGCCCGCCTGGTCCACCCGCATGGCCAGCCCCTTCTCGCGCAGCGACTCGGCCCCCTCGAAGCACTCCTCCTCGGCCATCGTGCGCACCGGGTCCCGGTTGCTCTTCTGGTTGCAGCCGTTGGTCAGCCCGTTCAGCGACAGCGGGTACTGCTCCGGCGTGGTGGTCGACTTCTCGATCAGCACGCCGAGCACGCGGCACTCGTCGGGGGTCAGGGTCAGCATGCCGCACGGTGTAGACGAGCGACCGGCGCGGATCAACCGCGGCGCGCGAGATCGCCGCCGCGGGCTTCCGCCCGCGGGACCCGCGGCCTGAAGGCCGCGGCACCGGTGATTACAATGTTGCCATGCCCCGCACTCGCCTCGCCTCGTGCGTCGCCCTGCTGTCGTTGGCCGCCGGGCCGGCGCTGACGATCGACGCGTCGGCCGACCGCCACCCGATCGACCCCGCGATCTACGGCATGGCCAACGCCGACCCCGTGCTGGCGAAGGAGATCCGGCTGCCGATGTACCGCTGGGGCGGCGACGGCACGACCCGATACAACTGGCAGGCGGACTGCAGCAACGCCGGCGACGACTGGTTCTTCATGGCCGGCGGCAAGCTGCATCCCACGCCCGGCGGCGACGTCGACAAGCTGGTGCTCGCCTCCCGCGCCTTCGGCGGGCGGATGCTGCTCACCGTGCCGATCCTCGACTACCTCAACGCCAGCCGCGACTGGGACTGCACCTACCCCGTGTCGCTGTTCGGCCCGCAGCAGAAGGTGAACCCGTACGTCCACCCCATCGTGAACGGCGTCCGCACCGACGCCGGCAACGGGCGCACGCCGGACGGCAAGCCGCTGCCGCCGCTCACGCGCCAGCAGATCCTGCGGACGCACCGGCTCAACAGCCCGGCGTTCCAGCAGGAATGGGTGCGCCACCTGGTCGACACGTTCGGCACGGCGGCCCACGACGGGGTGGCCGCGTACGAGCTGGACAACGAGCCCGGCGGCTGGGGCAACACGCATCGCGACGTTCACCCCGGCGCCACCGGACACGACGAGTTGGTCAGCCGCAGCCTGGCGTACGCGGCGGTGGTGAAGCAGGTTGATCCATCGGCGATGGTGATCGGCCCCGGCGACTTCGTGATGCACTACCAGTCGGACGGCAAGCCGGGCGACGGCAAGGCCGGGCACGAGGGGCTGGGGCAGGGCAGCTACTACCTGCGGTCGTTCCGCCGCGACGCCGAGGCGCACGGCGGCCGACGGTTGCTGGACAGCTTCGACGAGCACTACTACCCGTTCGACCAGGACGGGCAGACGCCGGGCACGATCATCGAGGCCACGCGGTCGCTGTGGGACCCGACGTACGTCGAGCGCAACTGGTACGGCAAGTGGCACGGGGCCAAGGCGGTGATCCCCTCGATGCACCGGTGGGTCGACGCCGAGTACCCCGGCACGAAGGTGTCCATCAGCGAGTACGGCTGGGGCGACCCGAAGAAGCCGAACGACGCGTTGGCCGAGGCCGACGTGCTGGGCATCTTCGGCCGCGAGCGCGTCGCCCTCGCCTGCCTGTGGACCGCGCCCAAGGCCGCCGATCCGATGGCGGACGCCTTCCGCCTCTACCGCGACTACGACGGCCACGGCGGCGCCTTCGGCGACACGGCCGTGCGGGCGACCAGCGACGATCAGGCGATGGTGTCCGTGTACGCCGCGGTGCGGTCGAGCGACGGCGCGATGACGGTCGTGGCCATCAACAAGACGGATGGGCCGTTGGAGAGCCGGGTCACGGTGAACGGGTGGAAGCGCGGAGCGATCACCAACACGTACCGCTTCGGAGGCGGGCAGCAGGGCACGTCGGCCGTGGCGAGGCCGAAGGTGACCGGTGGTGGGTTCGACGGCGAACTGCCCGCAAAGTCGGCGACGATCTATGTGTTGGGGCCGGCAAAGTAGAAAACGCTGCCCGATCCCGCCTTTGCCAAGCCGGCGTTTGAGGTAAGCCGAAGACCCGGGTCTTCGGCGTACCTCAGACGTCGGCTTGGCGGGGCGTCAGTCCGCCTCGCCGCCGCTCGCCGCCCGGCCCTGCCACTGCCAGTTGCGCACCTCCGGCAGGTCCTCGCCGTGCTCGTCGACATACGACCGGTGGTCGATCAGCTTCTCGTGGATCATCTGCTTCACGTACGCCGCCCGGCTGCGGAGCTCGGGGACGCGGTCGACCACCTCGCCCACCAGCTGGAAGCGGTCCAGGTTGTTCAGCACGCACATGTCGAACGGCGTCGTGGTGGTGCCGCGCTCGATGTAGCCCTTCACGTGGACGTTGTCGTGGTTGGCCCGGCCGTAGGTCAGCTGGTGGATCAGCCGGGGGTAGCCGTGGTAGGCGAAGATGACGGGCTTGTCGCAGGTGAACAGCACGTCGAAGTCCTTGTCGGCCAGGCCGTGCGGGTGCTCGTCCTTGGGCAGCAGCCGCATCAGGTCGACCACGTTGATCACGCGCACCTTCAGGTCGGGGAAGTGCTCGTTCAGGATCGACACCGCCGCCAGCGTCTCCATGGTCGGCACGTCGCCGCAGCAGGCCATCACCACGTCGGGGTCGGCCCCCTGATCATTGCTGGCCCACGTCCAGATGCTGATGCCGGCCGTGCAGTGCTTCACGGCGGCGTCCATGCTCAGCCACTGCGGGGCCGGCTGCTTGCCGCAGGTGATGACGTTGACGCAGTTGCGGCTGCGCAGGCAGTGGTCGGTCACGCTCAGCAGGCAGTTGGCATCGGGCGGGAAGTAGGCGCGCACCACGCTGGGCGACTTGTTCATCACCACGTCCAGGAAGCCGGGGTCCTGGTGGGTGAACCCGTTGTGGTCCTGCCGCCAGACGTGGCTGGACAGCAGGTAGTTCAGCGACGGGATCGGCCGCCGCCAAGTGATGTGCTGGCACGCCTCCAGCCACTTCGCGTGCTGGTTGAACATGCTGTCGACGATGTGGATGAACGCCTCGTAGCAGCTGAACACGCCGTGCCGGCCGGTGAGGATGTACCCCTCCAGCCACCCCTCGCACTGGTGCTCGCTGAGCATCTCCATCACCCGGCCGGTCGGGCCGACGTTCTCGTCGTAGTCGTAGACGCGGGCCGTGCTGTCGCGGACGGTCACCTCGAACAGGGCGTTCAGCCGGTTGCTGGCCGTCTCGTCGGGGCTCATGACGCGGAAGCTGTGCGGGTTGAGCTTCATCACGTCGCGCAGGAACAGGCCCTGCACCCGCGTCGCCTCGCCCATGGTCTCGCCGGGCTTCTTCACGTGGACGGCGTAGTCCTCGAAGTCGGGCAGGGCCAGGTCGCGGATCAGCAGCCCGCCGTTCGCGTGCGGGTTCGCGCCCATCCGGCGATCGCCCTTTGGCGCGAGCTCGGCCAGCTCGGGCTTGAGCGTGCCGCGCTCGTCGAACAGCTCGTCGACGCGGTAGCTCTTCAGCCAGTCGTCCAGGATCTTCATGTGGGCCGGCGTGTCCTTCACGTGCTCCATCGGCACCTGGTGGGCGCGGAACGTGCCGAGGATCTGCTTGCCGTCCACCTTGTCCACGCCGGTCCACCCCTTGGGCGATCGCAGCACGATCATGGGCCAGCGCGGGCGCGTCTTGAACCCGTTGGCGCGGGCGTCGGTCTGGATCTGCTTGATTTGCGCAAGGCAGGCGTCCATCGTGTCGGCCATCAGTCGGTGCATGGTGGCCGGGTCGCTGCCCTCGACGTAGTGGGGCGTGTAGCCGTACCCCTTGAACAGGTGGTCCAGCTCCTCCGGCTCGATGCGGGCCAGCACGGTCGGCCCGGCGATCTTGTAGCCGTTGAGGTGCAGGATCGGCAGCACGGCCCCGTCGGTCACCGGGTTGAGGAACTTGTTGCTGTGCCACGACGTCGCCAGCGGCCCCGTCTCGGCCTCGCCGTCGCCGACCACGCAGGTCACGATCAGGTCCGGGTTGTCGAACGCCGCCCCGAACGCGTGGCTGATCGAGTACCCCAGCTCGCCCCCCTCGTGGATGGAGCCGGGCGTCTCGGGGGCGGCGTGGCTGGGAATCCCGCCGGGGAAGCTGAACTGCTTGAACAGCTTCTGGATGCCCGCCTCGTCCCGCGTGATGTTGGGGTACAGCTCGGTGTAGGTCCCCTCCAGGTAGGTGTTGGCCACCATCCCCGGCCCGCCGTGCCCGGGGCCGGCGATAAAGATCATGTTCAGGTCGTACTGCTTGATCACCCGGTTGCAATGGACGTAGATGAAGTTCAGCCCCGGCGTGGTCCCGAAGTGGCCCAGCAGCCGCGGCTTCACGTGGTCGACCGTCAGCGCCTCGCGCAGCAGCGGGTTCTTGTACAGGTAGATCTGCCCCACCGACAGGTAGTTCGCGGCCCGCCAGTAGGCGTCCATCTTTTGCAGCAGTGCGTCACTGCCTGGCGCGGGGACGGCGGCGAAATCCGGCATGGTGGGCATCCTCAAAACGGCGAATCGGCGGGCCCCCCGGCCCGCGGTGAGCGGATCATGCCGGTTGTGCCGCCGGCTGACCACCCCGGAAATGGTGGCGACGACGTGTTAAGATCTCGCGTGGCGGACGAGTCGGCACGACCGACGAAGACTGCATTCCCCGCCGTGCGATGATCGCTCTGCCCAGCGTATGATCTGGGTCGAAAGGAGCCCGCCATGTCGTTGGCCACCCCAGCCGTGCGGTTCCCGCCATCGTCGGACGCGGCATCCCCGCCGGAACCCTTAGAACCGTTGGAACAGGGCGAGCGAACGGACCAGCGGACGTTTCACGCTCGGTACGAAGCCATGCCGCCGGAGACGCGGGCGGAACTGATCGGCGGGAGGGTTTACATCATGGCATCACCGGTCCATCCCCGGCACGGTAAACCACACATTAAAATTGGCACTTGGCTGGAGATCTACTCGTCGCGCACGCCCGGTGCCGAGGCCTTGACGGACACCACGGCTATCCTGGCTGACGACAGCGAGCCGCAGCCGGACGCGGCGATCCGGATCGTGGTCGGTGGCCAGACGGCGGTTGGCGCGGACGACTGGATCGTCGGCTGTCCTGAACTGGTGTGCGAGATCGCCGCCAGCACGGCGTCCTACGACCTGCACGAGAAGCTGGCCGACTACGAACGATACGGGGCCGTCGAGTACGTCGCCGTCCTGGTGCGGACCGCCGAGTTGCGGTGGCATCGCCGCGGCGCGGACGGTCGGCTGGCCGCGGTCGCGCCGGACGCCGACGGGCTGTACCGATCGGTGGCGTTCCCCGGGCTGTGGCTCGACCCCGCGGCCCTGCTGGCGGGCGACACCCGCCGGCTGCTGGACGTCCTGGCGGCAGGGCTGGCGTCGCCGGAGCACGCGGCGTTCGCAGCGGAACTGGCGGCCCGGACGCCGGCCGGCTGATCCGCCAGGCCGCGTCCGCAGTCGCGGGGTCACACCCTTGTCAGCCCGGCGGTGATCGTGGCGATCGAGACCTCCTCATCGGTAGGGATGATGCGGACGACGACGGTGCCGCCGCGCGACGAGATCACGGGCTGATTCGCGCGGTTGGCGGCGGCGTCCAGCTCGATGCCGAGGAACGCCAGCCCGGCGCAGATGCCGGCCCGCGCGTCGGGGTCGTGCTCGCCGATGCCGCCGGCGAAGACCAGCGTCTCGACGCCGCCGGCGTCGGCGGCCAGCGCGCCGACCCACCGCCGGGCCGATGCGTAGAACAGGTCCAGCGCCAGCGCCGCCGCCGGGTCGGTCGCGCGCCGGGCGACCAGGTCGCGCATGTCGCCGGACGTGCCCGAGACGCCCAGCAGGCCGCTCTGCTTGTTCAGCAGCTCGTCCAGCTGGTCGGCCGACGGGTGCTCGGTCCGCAGCAGGTAGGAGACGAACCCCGGGTCCAGGTCGCCGCAGCGCGTGCCCATGACCAGCCCGGCCGTGGGGGTGAAGCTCATCGTCGTGTTGATCGGCTTGCCGTTGACGACGGCGGCCATGCTCGCGCCGGAGCCCAGGTGGGCCAGGATCACCCGCCCGTCGGCCGCGTCGCGGTCGATCCGTTGCAACTCGCGCATCAGGTAGGCGTAGCTGATGCCGTGGAAGCCGAACCGCCGGACGCCGGCCTCGGCGTACCGCTTGGGGATCGGCAGCGTCCGCGCGGCCGGCGGCAGGTCGCGGAAGAAGACCGTGTCGGAGCAGGCCACCTGCGGCACGCCGCCG
Organism: Tepidisphaeraceae bacterium; assembly: GCA_965198865.1. GTDB lineage: Bacteria > Planctomycetota > Phycisphaerae > Tepidisphaerales > Tepidisphaeraceae > CBDAQA01. The sequence continues at coordinate 76,088 of CBDAQA010000003.1, forward strand.
AACCCCTTGCCGAACGACTCGACCAGCCCGATCTCCCGCGGCAGGTGGGCCGGGTCGAGCGGCGTGGCCTGCCTCAACTGTTCGATCAGCTCCGGCGTGACGACCGCGTGGTCGTGGACCTTCAGCCCACCGTGGACGACGCGGTGGCCGATGGCGGCGACGCGCCGGTCGCCGAGGCGGTCGCGCAGCCATTTGACCAGGGCGTCAACCGCCTCGCCCTGGATCGGCTGCTTGTCGACATCGGCCCCGCCCCCCTTGGCCGACAGCGTGGCACCGGGCTGGCCGACGCGCTCGACCTGGCCGCCGAGCAGGCGGGTCGGCTTCTCGCCGTCGAACGTGTACGCGGCGAACTTGATGCTGGACGACCCGCCGTTGACGGTGAGCACGACCGGGCTGGCTTCTGGCATGGCGGCCTCCGTGAATGGCGGCATGGTAACGGGCGCCCGCGCCGCCGGCCGCGCGCGTAATTCCACCAGGGGTTCGCGCGAAATCACCTTGTTCGCCCCATCGCCCCTCATGACGGTCCGAGCCGTTCCACGCCCGGCCCATCCGGGCCGCCGCTGAACGGACGTCAATCCCTGAAGTGCCGGTGCAACTCACAATGTCCCTGTTTCTGATGGCGTTGCTCAGAGCCGGGCCGACATGGCCCAGCTCCGTTCCAATGGCACGTTGTTGCCACGGGCCCCTCGTCGGTTTAACGTACGCCAAACGGGGGTTCCACATCAGGAGCCGGGTCATGGTTGCGAACGCTCATCGTTGGTTGGCAGGGCTGGTCTGCGTCGGGTTGGCGGCCGCGGCGCCGGCGATGGGGGCGGCGCCGGCGACGATGGACAACCCGTCGTACGCCACCTGGGCCAAACACAAGCCGGGCACCTCGATCGCCATGACGGCCGACATCGCCGCCAACGGCATGAAGCTGCAGATGGTGTCGACCACCACGCTGGTTTCGGTGACGGCCGATGCGGTGACGCTGTCGATCGCGTCGACCGTCAGCGTGATGGGCCAGACCCACCCCGGCAACACCGTGCAGAAAACGGTCCCGGCCAAGATCCCCACGCAAAAAGTGCAGCAGGTCGGCACCGCGGACGTGGCGGCGGCCGGCAAGACATACCCGTGCAAGATCCTCGAGGTGGGCGCCGCGTCGGTCGACATCAGCACGCCCGGCCGCGGCGGCGCCGGTGCCAATGCGCCGGCCGGGAGCAAGGCGAAGATCTACGCCAACGACGACGTCCCCGGCGGGGCGGTCAAGATGGAGATCCCCATGGCCAGCGGCACGACGATGACGCTGCTGCTGACGGCCATGGACGTGAAGTGACGCCGAACAGGAGCCGCGCGCGGAGGTACGCCGTAGTAAGCGGGATTTCGCGAGACGAAGACCGCCCACTGCGGCGTACCTCCGTGCGCGGCTCTTTGGTGCTGCGTTCGATCGGCGTGCGACGCGGCGTTACCATGCGGCCGACGGCGGCCACGACGGTCGCCACGATCGCACACGGAGGCACGCGTGATCACGCTTCGGACCACGGCGGCAGTCGGGATTCTGATGGCGACGACCCTGGCCCGCGCCGACGGGCCGGCGACCGCGCCGTCGGCGCAGGTCGACAACCCGCAGTACGCGGCGTGGGCGCGGTTCAAGCCGGGGGCGTCGGTCACGCTGGTCAGCGACACCGACGCGGGGGGGATGGGCCACGTCCACCTGGAGGTGACGCAGTTGCTGAAGGCAGTCACGCCCGACGCGGTGACGCTGGTCCACGCGAACAAGATGACGTTGAACGGCAAGCCCCAGGCGGGCGGGCCGGTGACGGTGCAGACGATCGCCGCGAGGGTGGCGACCGGCGCGATGCGGCCGATCGGCACGGCCGACGTGACGGCCATGGGCCGGGCGTTCACCTGCCACGTCTACGAGGCCACCCTGCCGGCCCCGGGCGGGGCGACCCACAGCACCGCCTACATGAACGACGGCGTGCCCGGCGGCGTCGTGAAGCTGGTCACGCCGATCGCCAAGGGGGTCGCGCTCACGTTCGTCCTGGGGGCGATGGACGCAAAGTGACGCGCGGCGGCCTTTCCGAATCAAAGCGGCGTGACCCCGGTCCGAGGCGAGCGCGTCCGAGTTGTCGGGCCGATAAAAAAACGGGCCGATGGGGCGACGGTGGGGCGGCCAATATCGGACCGGAAAGATTTGCGCGCGGGACCACCGACATTGGTCGTGGAGTCCTCGTCGGCGGCCGGGACGGCCGTGCGACGCGGGCGGGAGCAGGCCCTGACGGAAAGGTGGAACCCACGATGGCGAACGCGATGAACTTCGGTGCGACGAGCTGGGGCGCGGCGAGCTGGGACCCGGCCATGATGCCGGCGGCCGACGCCCAGCTGCTGGCGGAGCTGCTGGCGCCGCGGCCCGTGGTGAAACCGCCGATCCGCGTGCCGCGGTCGGTTCGGCGCGAGGTGTCGGACGGCGACCTGCAGGCGGCGGCGGACATGATGGCGAAGCTGCGCCGCCGCGACGACAGCCGCAAGCTCGCCGCCGGCGCGACGCCGGCCGACGCCGGGCGGGCGTTGGCCGTGGCCGTCGACCGGCTGCTGATGGTGCTGTGAACCGGCCGCACAACCCCCGGAAAACGCCAGGAGCCCCGCATGTACATGCGGGGCTCCTTTCGCATACGCTCACCCTGCCATGAACGACGCCGCCTTCCTCAAGTGCATGAACCCCGCCTGCGGGCACACCTACGACGTGTTCGGCGTCCGCGTCTCGTGCGACGCCTGCGGCGCGCTGCTCGACGTCACCTACGACTGGTCGCGACTGCCCGTCCCCAGGTCGCTCAACTACTTCGAGCACCGCTGGGCCACCAAAGGGACCACCACCGGTGGTCGGGCCGACTTCAGCGGCGTCTGGCGCTTCCGCGAGCTGTTCCCGTTCTACCGAACCGAAGAGGACATCGTCACGATCGGCGAGGGGCGGACGACCCTGCAGACGGCCGACCTGCTGGCCCGCGAGATGGGCGTGAGGACCGGGTGCCTGCAGCTGCAGTACGAGGGGCTGAACCCCTCGGGCAGCTTCAAGGACAACGGCATGACCGCCGCGTTCACCCACGCCAAGATGGTCGGGGCGAAGCGCGTCGCGTGCGCCAGCACCGGCAACACGTCGGCGTCGCTGGCCATGTTCGCGTCGCTGGCCGAGGTGCAGGGGATCGTCTTCATCGGCAGCGGGAAGGTCAGCGTGGGCAAGCTGTCGCAGGCGCTGGACTACGGCGCGCTGACGCTGCAGGTGCAGGGCGACTTCGACGCCTGCCTGCGGCGGGTCCGCCAGGTCGCGGCCGACCCGCGCATGGGCATCTACCTGATGAACAGCGTCAACCCGTTCCGCCTGGAGGGGCAGAAGAGCATCATGCTCCGCATCCTCGAGGCGCGCGACTGGTCCCCGCCAGACTGGATCATCGTCCCCGGCGGCAACCTGGGGAACTGCAGCGCGTTCGGCAAGGCCTACATGGAGCTGAAGGAGCTGGGCCTGGTGAGGAAGGTGCCCCGGCTGGCGGTCATCAACGCCAGCGGCGCCAACACGCTGCACGAGCTGGTGAACAACCGGCAGCTGGCGTGGACCGACGGCGCGTTCGACGCCACGGTGGTCAGCCGGTACTACGCAGAGCTGGACGCGTCGGACCAGTTCCCCAGCACGGTGGCCAGCGCGATCGAGATCAGCCGGCCGGTGAACCTGCCCAAGGCGCTGCGGGCGCTGCACTTCATGGACGGCGTCGTCCGCGAGGTGACCGACGACGAGATCCTCGAGCACCGCGCCCTGGTGGCCCGCTACGGCTTCGGCTGCGAACCCGCCAGCGCCGCCAGCGTGGCCGGCCTACGCAAGCTGCTGGACGAGGGCGTGATCGGCCCGAACGAGTCGGTCGTCTGCGTCCTGACCGGGCACGAGCTGAAGGACCCCAACGCCACCGTGAAGTACCACACCGGGCTGGACCTGAAGGCCGCCCAGGACCTGGCGCCGTGGCACGAGCCGCACGGGAAGCTGAGCAACCGGCCGGTGCCGGTGGCGGACGATTTGCCGTCGATCGTGCGGGCGCTGGGCGAGGACCCCGACCGGGTCAGCCTGACGCCCAGCGCGGCCGGGGACTTTCGGTAGGGCGGTCCTCCAAGCCGGTTCTGAGGTACGCCCAAGGGCCGGATTCTTCCCACGTTCGATCCGGCTCTTCGGCGTACCTCGAATGGCATTAAGTTAAGCCGCTTTCCGCCTCGCTTCGGCCCTCGAGCAGTTTAGCGGCAGGTAGTTCTTGTTCTGCCGTTTGAGCCGCCTCGGCTCGGACCGGCCCGGCCGTTCGGGGTTGACCCTCGCGTGGGCCACGCCCAGGTCGGCGTGCCCGAGCAGCAGCAGGTTCAGCGTGTCGGCGAAGCTCACCCGCGCCGGGTCGACCCCCAGCACCCGTGCCGCCAGCCCCATCGCGGCCCGCACGAGGTTGTAGGCGATCGACCGGACCAGCAGCTCGCCGGCCACGCCGGCGGCGGTCTGGCTCTGCAGGTGCTCCAGGTCCAGCGTCTGCTTCAGGTGGCGGAAGTTGGTTTCCACTTCCCAGCGGCGGGCGTACAGCTGCGCGATCTCGGCCGCGGGGTACGCCGCCGGGTCGGTCAGCGTGCTCAGCACGGTGATCCGCCGCACGCGCCAGCCGCGCCGCCGCACGTCGACCGTGACCTGCCGCAGGACCAGCTCCGCCGGCAGCCGCGACCAGCGCCAGCGGGACACCATGGCCGGCCGCTCCTTGGGCTTGCGCCAGACGACCGAGAGGTCCCCCTTGGCCCGGCCCGGGCACCGCCGCGCGGTCCGCCGCGTCCCGGCGGCGGCGAACAGGTTCCGCTTCAGCCGGGCGACCAGGTGCGTGCCCCGGCCGACCGCGTCGCACAGGTTGGCGTACGACGCGTAGGCCCGGTCCAGCACCAGGACGTCCCCGCGGCGCAGGTGCCGCAGCAGCCGCTGCAGCAGCGGGCCCTCCTGCCGCCGGTGCGGCACCGCGACCTGCCGGATCAGCGCCCCGCTGGCCAGGTCGAACAGCGTCACCGCCTTCAGCAGCGGGAAGCCGAACGGCTTCTTCGACTTGAACCGGCCCCGCAGCGTGGGCGTGTCGGCCGTGTAGTAGCAGGCGCCGTCCCCACCGAAGATCCGGTGCCCACGCCACCTGCCCGCGGCTGACCCCTCGCCCACCGACGCCGGGCAGAGGGCGTCGACCAGCGCCTGGTTCAGCCGTTCCAACAGTTGCCGGGGCAGCCGCGCCTTCGCCTGGCACACCGCCGATGCGGTGACGGCCTGCCGGCACAGGTGCCGTACGCCCGCCAGGGACAAGTTCCGCAGCAGCACCTGCATCACCCACAGGTGCACGGTCACCGCCGGCCCCAGCGCCCGCTCGCGCCAGCGGTGCCCGCACGCGGTCGCCAGCGACTCGATCCGCTCCGCCGACAGGTGCTCGTCCAACATGGACTGGTACTTGCAACACGCCTCCGGCGGTCCGATGATGGCCATCCCTGGCCTCCTGTTCGTTGTGGACTTCAGCACCCACATTCTGACAGGAGGCCGAGCTTTGCGCCAAGCCAGACAAGCACTTGTGCCCTATCTTAACGCCATTCTCGGCGTACCTCAGAACCGGCTTGGAGGGGATCGTCACACAGGGGTGCCGTTGGTCGGCGGGTCGGCGGCGACGTCGCCGACGTTGGCCAGCACGCGGAACAGCATGGTGCTCAGCTGGCGCTTGTCGTCGTCGTTCAGGTCGCGCATCAGCAGGGCGATCCGGCGGTAGTAGTCGTGGGTCATGCCGTCGAGCACGTCGATCCCGTCCTGGGTCAGGCGGACGCGCAGCGTGCGACGGTCGGACATCTCCGGCTCGCGGCGGACCCACCCCTTGCGCTCCAGGCCGTCCAGCAGGCCGGTCATGGTGGCGCGGGTCACGCCGCACTTGCCGGCCAAATCGGACGGCATCAGCGGGACCAGCGGGTCGCGGTTCAGCACCATCAGCACGGTCCAGCTGCCCTGGCTGAGCTGGTGGGTCGACAGGAACCGCTCCAGGGCGGCCAGCACGTCGCTGCCGGTGCGGAGCAGGACCAGGAACGCCTCCACGGCGGCGGGTTCCACCTCGGGGTAGCGGGTGGCGCGGGCGCGGATGGCATCGTACTTGGGCAGGTCGCGAAGGTAGAACATGGTCCTCACAAAGCCGCCGATTGCTACTGGCCCGACGGCGCGCTCCGAAATTGTCCTAGGACAACGGTAGCCGAGCGGCTCCCGGTGACCAACTATGTGTCGCATCATTGCGGCGCGACGACCGTTTCTGACGGCCCGGTGGGCGAACCTAATCTTGGCCACCTACGCGGTGGACCCGGACGTGCTGACGCCGCTGCTGCCACCGGGCTGCCGGCTCGATCTGGCCGGGGGCCGGGCGTTGGTCAGCCTGGTCGCGTTCGACTTCCTGGAAACCCGCGTGCTCGGCGTGCGCTGGCCGGGGTTCGTGAACTTCCCCGAGGTGAACCTGAGATTTTACGTCCGGCACGGCCGAGCAGTTGAGGCTGATACGGAGCAGCGGGGCGTCGTGTTCGTCCGAGAGTTCGTTCCCCAACGATCGGTCGCCGCACTGGCCCGCTGGGCGTACAACGAGCCGTACAGGGCGGTGCCCATGTCGTCCCAAGTGTCCGACGACGGCGAGGTGGTGACCGTCCAACATGATCTGCGGGTGGCCGGCGGGCGACGACACATCGGCGTCGTCGCCGACTCGGCTCGGGTTCGGCCGACTTCCGATTCTCCTGAGGCGTTCCTGATCGAGCACCAATGGGGGTTTGGCACCAGCCGGCGCGGAAAGCTGATCCGGTACCAGGTCGCCCACGAGGCGTGGGACGTGCATCCCGTTCGGTCGTTCGACCTCAACTGGGACTGGGCCGCCGCGTACGGCGCACGGTTCGCGTTCCTGCAGGGCGCGGAGCCCGCATCAGTGGTGCTGGCGGCCGGGTCGGCTGTGTCGGTCTACCCACAGGGATGGCTGAACCCGATGATCGCGGAACGACCGGCCGTGACCGCGCCGACGTCGCTGGTGCCGGAGAACGTTCGATGACTGAAACCGAAACGCCCGCTGGAATCGCCAGCGACCATCCGATCGTGTTGTTCGACGGGGCGTGCAACCTGTGCAACGCTGCGGTCAGCTTCATCCTGCGGCACGACGGCCGACAGCGGTTCCGGTTCGCGTCGCTGCAGTCGGCCGTAGGGATCGACCTGCTCCGGCGACATGGCCTGCCCGAGACGCTGGACTCGGTGGTGATGATCGACGGCGACCAGGCCTACACCCGGTCGACGGCCGCCCTGCGGATCGCGACGGAGCTCGACAGCCCCTGGCCGCTGGCGGGGTTGCTGGCGCTGGTCCCCCGACACTTGCGGGATGACGCGTACGACTTCGTCGCACGGCACCGGACGCAGTGGTTCGGCCGCAAGGCCGAGTGCCGCGTGCCGACCGACGCGGAGCGGGCGCGGTTCCTGGAGTGACCGACGACGTGGCTCATGGCCATGACTTGGCCGGGCCGACGGGTGCGAATTGCTTGCCGGCCCCGGCGCGAGCTAAGATTCCGCCATGGCCAAGAACGACCGCACCAAGGCGATCCTGGACCGAGCGTTCAAAGAGCTGGAGGGCGTCGCCGAGCCGGTTGCCCCGGGCGTCCGCAGTTTGATCGGCGGGGCCCGCGCACTGATCGACGCGGACGCGGCCGTGGCACCCGCGCCACCGCCCGTCGCGGCGACGCCTGCGGTCGCGCCCGCAGTGCCCACGGTCGCCCCCGCGCCGGCCGCAGTGCCTGCGGTCGCTGTTCCACCTGCCACGGCGACCGAACGGCCCCTGCCGGTGCCCTCATTCCCGCCGAAGGTGTGGAACAGCGTCGAGGAGCGGCGGCGGAAGCTCCAAGAGTCATCCAGCCTCGACCGGGCCAAGGTCGAGTCCTCCCAGACCGGCCGTCCGCACAAGGGTCAGTGACCGGCGGGCCCGTGCGCTCCGTCCAGCCCGGCGGTGCAACGGTCCCCGGTCGCGGCAGGTCGGCACCCGCCACTTCGGAGGTCGTTGCGGCGATCGCCGAACCTTCCGCACGGGCGCGACCGCGCGCCTGCCGACGAATCGCACGCCGGCTTACCCACCCCGCGCAATCGGCCGATGTTGCACAGGTCCGACCGATCCACCAGCCGCCCGGGGACCGGGCACGAGGGCCGCCATGCGCACCGTCCGCCGATTCGTGATTGCCGTCGCCGCCGCGTTGCTGTGCGCGGCGCTGTTCACCGGGCCGGCGGTCGCCGCCGGCAACCCGCTGCTGTCGGCGGCGGCGGGCCAGCCGGCCACGGCGGTGAACCCGGACGACCCGAAGCAGAAGACGGTGCTCGACGCGTTCGGCAACACCCGGCTGTTCCAGCTGGCCGAGGGGAAGCAGACGACCAGCCTGCACGAGATGCTCCAGCCGGCGTTCTGGATCGACACGATCAAGGAGCTGGTCATCGCGGCCGTGTCGTTCATCCCCCGACTGCTGGTGTCGATCGGGTTCCTGTTCGTCTTCTGGCTGATCTTCCGCGCGCTGCGCCGGGTCGTCGTCGGCGCGATGGCCAAGGCCAAGGTGGACGACTCGATCCGCGACCTGCTCATCACCTGCCTGAAGTGGACCGTCATGGGCTTCGGCGGGGTGATCGCCTGCAACCAGATCGGCATCCCGATCGTGGCCATGCTGACCGGCGTGTCGATCCTGGGCTTGGCCGTGGGCTTCGCGGCGCAGGAGACGCTGGCCAACTTCATCGCCGGGGTGGTGATCTTCTGGGACAAGCCGTTCCGCGTCGGCGACTGGCTGACCGTCGAGGACACGTTCGCCCGCGTGCAGCGGATCACGTTCCGCAGCTGCCGGCTGCTGGACGAGGACGGCGAGGTGGTCATCATCCCGAACACGAACATGCTTGCCAAGCGCGTGGTGAACCACTCGGCCCACCCGCACAGCCGGGTCAGCGTGAGCGTCCCGCTGGGCGGCTGCCCCATCGCCCCCGCCCGCCGGGCCATGCTGTCCACGATCAACAACGACCCCCGCGTCCGCTCGACGCCCCGCCCCGAGGTGGTGATGGGGGAGTGCACGAAGGACAACACGCCGGCGGTGCTGCGGTTCTGGATCGACGACGTGTCGCTGGAGCAGTCGATCGCCGCCGAGTACCGCGAGCGGTGCAAGACGGCCGTGGACGAGACGGCCAAGGCGGTGGACACGGTGACGCTGAAGGCGGCGTGACCCTCTCAGAGCCCAGCGGCTCCGCCGCGGGTCTTCATCTCACGTTTCGACCGTTCATCGTTCGGGGCCGGCGGGCTACTGTCGGCCTCATGTTGACCGACGCACCCCCCGCCGCCGTTCGGACCGGCATCGTGAAAGCCGCCCTCGCGACCACGGCGTACGCTGTGTTGCACTCGGCGCTGGCGACCGAAACGGCCAAGGCCGCGGCCGAGCGCGCCGTCGGCACCCGCGCGCGGAACGCGTTCTACCGGCCGGCATTCAACCTCGTGGCCGTCGCGTCGACCGCCGGCCTGCTGGCCTACGTGTGGCGGTTGCCGGACCGGCAACTGTGGCGAGCCCGTGGCACCGCCGCCGGGGCCATGCGGGTGGGACAGGGGCTATCGATCGCGTACCTGATCTGGGCGGCGCTGAGCCAGGACACGCTGGGGTTCACGGGGCTGCCGCAGCTGTGGGCGTACGTGAGCGGGCGTCGGACCGTGCCGCGCGAGCCGGCCGCCCAGGGGCCGGCGCTCGACGAGCGGACCGGCCGCGTCCGCGCGGCCGGCCCGTTCGCCCGGGTCCGGCAACCCGCGAACATCGCGTTCGTGCCGATCCTGTGGCTGAACCCCACCATGACCGCAAAATGGGCGGCCTTTGCGGCGGCGGTCACGGGGTACGCGGTGCTGGGGTCGCTCCACGCCGAGCGGCTGCTGCGGGACGCCTACGGGCCGGCCTACGCGGCGTACCAGCGCCAGGTGCCGCTGTTGCTGCCGACGATTGCCGCGGCGAGGTCCGGTCCGCCGGGCCGTCGCTAAACGGGGCGTGCGGCGATACCATCCCCGGTCCGATGATCGCGTTCACGTGCAGCCAGTGTGGGAAGACGTTCCGGGTGCCCGACGAGTTCGCCGGGCGGTCGGCCAAGTGCAAGATCTGCGGGAACACGATCACCGTGCCGGCGGCCGCGACGGCGGCCCCGGCGGTGGCGGCGCCGCCGGCGAAGGTGGCGGCCGTGCCGATGCGGACCCGCCGGCTGCGCGCCGACGCCGACGCGATGGCCAACGCGTTCCGCGACTTCGAGCCGATCACCGTCGTGCCGCTGGCCGGCGACCCGCCCGAGTCGTACCGCGTGAGGTACGCCGTCCACGGCCTGGAGCGCGGCACCGACGGTCGCCCCAACCCCCGCGGCGACCACATGGTCGAGATCCAGCTCACCGGCGATTACCCCCGCCTGGCCCCCAAGGTGAAGATGCTGACGCCGGTGTTCCACCCGAACATCGACCCGGCCAGCGTCTGCGTGGGCGACCACTGGACGGCCGGGGAGCGGCTGGTCGACCTGGTGATCCGCATCGGCGAGATGCTGGGCTACCAGGCGTACAACATCCAGAGCCCGCTCGACGGCGAGGCCGCCATGTGGGCCGACCTGCACCGCGACCGGCTGCCGACGGATGCCCGGCCGATGCGCCCGCCGACGTGGGAGTGAACTCCGAGCCGGTTCTGAGGTACGCCGAAGAGCCGGGTTTTCGACACCCCCACGACCCGGCTCTTCGGCGTACCTCAGAACCGGCTTGGTTGCCTACCGTGCCCCGCCTGGTCGCTCGCCACCGCGACCATCAGCAGGCTCCAGCCGGCCACCATGACCAGGTACATGCAGAACTGCAGCGGCCCCGGCATCGAGTAGAGCAGCGTCGACATCGGGATCCAGTAGGCCCAGCCCGTGATCAGCAGCGGCGTGACCGTGCGCAGGTACCACGCCGGCGTGAGGCGGGGGACCGTGCGCCAGGGGCGGTACCGGTCTTCGCGGATGGCGTAGACGACCAGCCAGTAGGGCGTGCCGTAGAGCGGGGTGGTCACGAACTGGTCGGCCAGCATTTTCCTCAGCACCGTGGCGATGCGGTGGTCGTCGCCGAACACGACGGCCATGCCGCGGTACTGCAGGTCGTTGATGATCCCGCTCAGCCCGAACGCGGCGACCGCGAACACCACGTTCCGCGCCCGCTGCCGGCTCAGGGCACGGTCGCCCATGACGGCGGCCTTGGCCACCTCCGGCAGCAGCGCCCCCGCCCCGGCCGCCGAGATGGCCGAGAACAGCAATCCCGAGTGCGTCTTGAACGTTGACAACCCGTCGCAAATGGCAGCAACCCTGGCGTTGCGAAAGTAGGCCATCACCAGGAAAAGGGTGGCCGACTGCAAAAACACGAACGGCCGCCAGTACCGGCGGATGGCCGACAGGCCGGGGGCGAGGGTGGCGGGCAGGGCCTGCCTGAGCGGAGCGGAGGCAAGTGTTGGCACTTTCGGTCGGGCTCGGTGGAGGCACTCAAGACGGACCGCATCCGAGTTCGGCCATGAGCGCCGTAACGGAACGAGCGTTGATCGCCTGCTCGATCGGCAGCGAGACGCCAATGGCGTTCTCACTGGCGTGAGCAATAGAGGTGTTAACTCGCAGTGGCCGCCTTTGGTCGATGGGGGCACCCTCGCCACGGCGAGTCTTCAGGGTGTCGAGCCGCAGGTAACGACCGTGATCAGTATCAGCGTCGAACAGAAATAGGACAACAGGCGTGCGGCTCTCCGTCGCTCGGTCGAGCAGGGCTCGGTCCAATGACCATCGTATCACGGGCAAATCGGCCACGTGTGACCACCGCCGCTTGACGGAGGAGAAAGCGTCGACAACCACGGCGACGCTCGCACCGTTTGGCGCGGCAACCAAAAAGTCCCAGCCGCCGTCAGCTTGGGGGCGAAAGACATCAACGCCCTTCAACCGCGACAAGGCGAGCTGCGCCAAGAGGTCACCACGATACCCCACGTCGTCAGACGGATCGACCGCGACCTTGGCGTGCGCCGCTGATCTAGACATCGATGAACCTCGTTTTGGTCGGACGCTTGCCCCACGTCGCCCAGTGGCTGAGCACCTCGTGGTACAGGTCAACTATAACCGCGTCGGCCGACAGCGGAAATCGTTTTGTGATGCTGTTGGGTCGCGACTGGCGCGTGCCGAAGGCGGCGGCGATGAAGGCCTGCTCCGCGGTGACATTGACGCCGACGACATACGTGGGAGCCGGCATCCGCGACAGGGCGGCCAGCTTCGCCGCATCTGCCGTCAACGGCAACCTGGTCCTGCTGCCGGGCTTGTGGGTCGACCTCACCTGTACGAAGAAGAAGCCCGCGCTCGTGCTGTCTCGCAAGATGACGTCCACCATGAAATCCGCGGCCGGGTACTTCGCACCCAACCGCGTTGGACGGAACAGTGGTCGCTTGAACCGACCCATGACCGTGCGCGACAAGGTCAGTTCCGTTATGAGTTCGCCGACGTCTCCGATCTGGTCGCGCGACGTGTGCGTGCGGTCGATGGCCCCGATCATTTCTTTCCCTTGTCACCGCGATCCTCGCTCAAGTGAGGCGTTTGAAAAATCAGAACAGACTCACCACGGAGGCACGGAGGCACGGAGACACGGAGAAATCGCTGTTTTCGAACCCTTCTCTGTGTCTCCGTGCCTCCGTAGTAAATCTGCCTTGGGTTTTCCAAAGCGTTCAAGTGGGGCGTTGCGCGACTCCGCCGTCCAACAACAGAGAATAGAGACTGTTATACAGGTCTTGCCGGAACCGTCATGTCGCCCCGTTTGGGCCAGGGGAAATAATCTTTCAGCCCCGCGGAAGAAAACCGCCCGGCGGCGCAACAGGGACTGTGAACGAACGGCAAGCGGACGAACCTCGACCGGTGGACGACGACGACACGCTGCTACTACGGCGGGCCGCCGGCGGCGACGGGCGGGCGTTCCGGTCGCTGGTCGACCGGCACGCCGACCGTCTGTACCGGCTGGCCGTGTCGCTGGTCGGGAACCGGACCGACGCCGAGGACGTGCTGCAGGAGGCGTTCGCCGGGGCGTACAAGAGCGCCGGCGGTTTCCGCGGCGGGGCGTCGGTCAAGACGTGGCTGAGCCGGATCCTCGCGATGCAGGCCGCCAAGTGGTGGCGGGATCGCAAGGGCGAACGGCCGGCCGAGCTGGACGAGGCGTCCGGTGCAGCGGGTGGCGGTGGCAGGGGGGGCGAGGCGGCGGTCGGGGCGAAGTTGGACCTGCACGCGGCGTTGGCCCAGCTGTCGCCGGAGCATCGGCAGGTGCTGGTGCTGCGGGAGCTGGACGGGATGAGCTACGGGGCGATGGCCGCGTCGCTGGGCGTGCCGCGGGGGACGATCGAGTCCCGGCTGCACCGGGCGCGGGCCGAGCTGAAGCGGCGGCTGGTGGCGTACGAGGGACAGTTGTAATCCCCCGGTTGGATGTTGGCATGAAACACTTCCCCGACGAGTTTCGCCTGGCCGCCTACCACGACGGCGAGCTGTCGGCGGCCGACCGGGCCGACGTCGAGCTCACCTTGGCCGACAGCCCGTCGGGCATGCAGTACCTGGCCGAGCTGGCGCGGATGTCGGCGTGGCTGGCGACCGAGGCGGGCGCGTCGGCCGTCCGGCTGTCGCCGATGTCGCGGGCCCGGCTGCACAAGCGGGTCGACGCGGTGGTCGAGCAAGGGCTGGTCCGGTTCGGCTGGGAACTGAGCGGCGTGGCGGCGGCGGTGCTGCTGGGGTCGGCGTGGCTGATGTCGGCGACAGCCAACCCCACAGCCGCCTCGGCGGCCACGGCCACCGTGCCGCCGTGGGTCGGGGCGCAGGTGGCGGCCGTGGCCGACCCCGTCGCCGCAACCCCGGCGACGCCGGCGGCGGCGTACTACCTGGCCGATGGCACGCCGCGCGATTGAGATGAGCGGCGCGGATTTGGAATCTGTATGCGACGCAGCCGGATCGTCCTCTCGATCGCCGCCATCCTGCTGCTCAGCGCAGGGGTGGTTGTCGGCATGCTGTCGCGGCAGCTGAGCGACAATCGCCCGGCGTCGCCCGGCGGTCACGGCGGGCACGGCGATCGGGGTCCGGGCTGGTTCAGCGAGGCGTTGGACCTGACAGCGGATCAAAAGAGGCAGATGGACGGAATCTGGTCCGACGTTCGCACCCAGATTGGCAAGACCTGGGACCGGAAGCGCGAGCTGGACCGCAAGCGTGACGCCGACGTGCGGGCGCTGCTGACGCCGGCCCAGATCGTGGCCTACGACAAGGTGTGGAAGGACTACCACGATGCCCGGACGACCCTGGACAAGGATCGCGAACAGCTTGTCCACGACGCGAACGACCGCAGCAAGGCGCTGCTGACCGACACGCAAAAGGCCCGGTGGGAGCAGATGTCCAAGGACATGCACGACCACCATGGCGGGCCCAACGGAGGTCCCGGCGACGGCGGGCCGCCGGGCGGTCGTCCGCCGGGGGGTCCCCCGCCCGACGGCGGCCACGGTCACTGAATCAATACGGAACAATCGTCAACAGTCCATCGCACGCGAATCCGGCTCGGTCGGGTTGCGGCCGAGGAAACCAGTCCCCAACGGGAGATCCCATGTCTGCTGCATCGAAGCTCAGAGTCCTGGCACTGGCCGCCGCGTTCGGCGCCCTGTCCGTCCCCGTCGTCGTTCACGCCCAGGACAACGGGGGCGGGAACAACGGCGGTGGGAACAACGGCGGTGGGAATAACGGCGGCGGCGGCCGTCGCGGGGGAGGCAACGGCGGCGGCCGGGGCAACTACGACCCGGCTGCGATGCGCCAGCGCATGCTGGACTCCATCAAGGAGCAGCTCGGCACCAGCGACGACGAGTTCACCGCGCTCCAGCCCAAGCTGGAGAAGGTCATGGCCGCCACGCGTGAGGTGCAGTCCGGCGGCAACATGCGGAACCTCATGGGCCGCCCGGGTGGCGGCGGCGGTGGGGGCGGTGGTAACGGCGGCGGCGGGGGAGGCGGTGGTGGTGGCGGCGCTGGTGGAGGCGGCGGTGGCGGCCAGGGCGGTCGCCGCGGTGGGGGCGGTGGGTTCGGCGGTATGGCCGACACGAACTCGGCGGTCTACAAGTCGCTGCAGGAGCTGCAGACCACGCTGGCCGACAAGGACGCCAAGCCCGAGGACGTCAAGGCCAAGCTCGAGGCGTACCGCGCCGCCATGAGCAAGGCCAAGGACGACCTGACCAAGGCCCAGGAAGACCTCAAGAGCGTCGTGACGGCCCGGCAGGAAGCCGTGCTGGTCGACGGCGGCCTGCTAAACTAACGCAGACCCAATGACACATCACCCGCGGCCGGCCGACAGGCCGACCGCGGGCCTGAGCGGGACGGACCCTGCGCGACGCGGTCGGCGGCGCGAACGGCATCGATCGCCAACGGACGGGACATCGTGGACGCCATCGTGAGCATGTTGGAGCGGGAGGGGCTGTTGGACGCCGACGCGGCGGCCGCGGTCGACCGCGCCGTTGCCTCGGGCACGCCGATGGACGATGCCCTCCGCGCCGCCAAGTCGGCCGACGAGGGCAAGGTCCTCCGCTTCCTGGCCGACTACTTCGCCGTCCCCTACGTCGACCTGGAGAACGACGGCGTCAAGTACGCGCCCGACAAGGCGCTGCTGGGCAAGCTGCCCGCCCGGCTGCTGGTCGACCACCGGCTGATGCCGCTGGCCAACTTCAACGGGCACGGGCCCAACGAGCTGACCGTCGTCACCAGCAAGGTGTTCGACCACCACGGCATCGACGAGCTGCGGCTGGCCACGGGGATGGAGATCCACCCGGCCATCAGCACCTACGCCGAGGTCGACCGCTTCGCCAAGAAGTACCTGGGCGTCGGGGCCGACACGCTGCAGAGCATGGGCGTGGAGGAGGATGAGAGCGGCATCGCCGTCATCGAGGAGGGGTCCGACGACAACCTCGACCTGACCGAGGCGGCCCAGGACGCGAGCATCATCAAGTTCGTGAACCAGGTGCTCCAGGAGGCCCTGGAGAGCCGGGCGACCGACGTCCACGTTGAGCCGTTCGAGGACGTGCTGCGGGTGCGCTACCGCGTCGACGGCGTGCTGGTGGAGGCCAACATCCCGCCCAGCGTGCGGAAGTACCAGGCGGCCATCGTCAGCCGGTTGAAGATCCTGTCCCACCTGGACATCGCCGAGAAGCGCGTGCCCCAGGACGGCCGGATCCGGCTGAAGGTGGCCGGGCGCGAGATCGACCTGCGCGTGTCGGTCATCCCCATGATCCACGGCGAGGCCGTGGTCATGCGCATCCTCGACCGCGGCGACGCCGGCTACGGGCTCGAGAAGCTCGGCATGAGCAAGCGCGACTCGGACATCTGGACCCAGATCCTGGACCTGCCCCACGGCATCGTGCTCGTGACGGGCCCCACGGGTTCGGGCAAGACGACGACGCTCTACTCGGCCCTGTCCAAGATCAACAACGTCGACCTGAAGATCATCACGATCGAGGACCCGGTCGAGTACCAGCTCAGCGGCATCAACCAGATCCAGGTGAACACCAAGAGCGGCCTGACCTTCGGCAGCGGCCTGCGGGCCATCCTGCGGCACGACCCTGACGTGTGCCTCATCGGTGAGATCCGCGATAAGGAGACCGCCGAGATCGCCGTGCAGGCCAGCCTCACCGGTCACTTGGTGTTCAGCACGCTGCACACGAACGATGCGCCGGGTGCTTGTGCCCGACTGATCGACATGGGCATCGAGCCCTACCTGGTCAGCAGCACGCTGGAGATGGTGTGCGCCCAGCGGCTGGTGCGGCTGATCTGCAAGCACTGCAAGGAGGAGGCGCCGCGCGACGAGGTGGAGAAGCTGCGGGCCCAGTACGGGGCCGAGGTGCCCGAGGTGATCTTCCGCGGCAAGGGCTGCCGCCACTGCCAGGGCCAGGGCTACCGGGGCCGGCAGGGCGTGTTCGAGATGATGCCGATCAGCGACGACATGCGGGCGCTGATCCAGGAGCGCAGCAGCAGCCGCGACCTGCGGAGGCTGGCCGTCAAGCAGGGCATGAGCAGCCTCCGCGAGGATGGCTGGCGCCTGATCCGCGAGGGCCAAACCACGCCCGAGGAAGTGCTGCGGATGACCAAGGACGAGGACTACGCGGTGGGATCAAGGGAACTGAACGCCCAATGAGGTAATTTCAAATTTCGAAATCTCGAATTTCGAAACGCATGCATCGGTTGCCGTGGTTCCGCTCTTTGTTTCGTCATTCGAGATTTCGAACTTCGATATTCGGTACTCCAATGCCCGCATTCGCCTACACAGCACTCGCCAAGGACGGCCGCCGCACGAGCGGGACGGTGGCGGCCGACTCGCGGTCGGCGGCCATCGCGCAGGTGACGCGGCAGGGCTTGTCGCCCGTGAAGGTCGCCGAGGCCAAGAGCGCCGCCGCGGCCCGGAAGAAGGTCGCCAGGGACGCGCCCGCCCCGGCGGGGAAGGTGTCGGGCAAGGCGGTCGAGGCGTTCACCCGCGAGCTGGCCAACCTGCTGGCCGGGGGCGTGCCGCTGTCGCGGGCGATGGCCCTGCTCCGCAAGGAGTCGTCCAACCCCGCCGCCAAGCAGCTGTGGACCGAGCTGCACGAAGATGTCGTCGGCGGCACCTCGTTCGCCGAGGCGCTGGCCAAGCATCCGAAGAGCTTCAGCACGGTCTACGTCGCCATGGTCCGCGCCGGCGAGGCGGGCGGGTTCCTGGACGTGGTGCTCACGCAGATCAGCGACTTCCGCACTCGCGAGGCCGACCTGCGTGGGAAGGTCAAGGCGGCCATGATCTACCCGATCGTGCTGGCCCTGCTGGCCGTCGGCGTGCTGATCTTCCTGATGACGTTCTTCATCCCGCGGTTCACCGGCATCTTCGCCCAGTTCGGGTCCAACCTGCCGGCGCTGACCGTGTTCATCATCGCGGTCAGCCACCTG
This sequence comes from Tepidisphaeraceae bacterium, assembly GCA_965198865.1. Classification (GTDB taxonomy): domain Bacteria; phylum Planctomycetota; class Phycisphaerae; order Tepidisphaerales; family Tepidisphaeraceae; genus CBDAQA01. The sequence goes on from CBDAQA010000003.1 coordinate 94,101, forward strand.
GTCGCCAGCCGGTGGGGCCTGGCGGTCGCCGCCGTGGCGGTGGTCATCGTCGTGTCGGTCCGACGGGCCGCGGCGACCAAGGAGGGCAAGCGGCGGCTGGAGCTGGCCATGCTCGGCACGCCGCTGCTGGGGCAGGTGGTGGCGCACTTCGCGCTGGTGCGGTTCACGCGCATGCTCGGCACCCTGGTGGGCGCCGGCGTGTCGCTGATCGCCAGCCTGCGGACCGCCCGCGAGGCGATCGGCAACCAGACGTTGGCCGACACGGTCAGCCACGCGATCGAGCAGGTGCAGCGGGGCACCGCGCTGTCCGCGGCGCTGGGCGACAGCCCGAAGCTGTTTCCCCCCTCGGTCGTCGAGATGATCGCCGTGGCCGAGGAGACCGGCCGGCTGGACAAGGAGCTGATGCGGATCGCCACCACGTACGAGGCCGACCTGGAGCGGCAGCTCCGGCTGCTGGTCGCCGTCGGCGAACCGATGATGCTGTTCCTGATGGCCGGCATCATCGGCACGATCGTCGTCGGCATGCTGCTGCCGATCCTGAACCTGCAGGACGTGGTGAAGTGAGAAGAGTCACTGGTTGCTTGTCACGGGTGACCTGCGACCCACCGTGACGACGCCAACGAGCCACAAGTAACCAGTACCCAACAACACCGAGGAACCGATGACCTGCCGATCCCAAACGACCGTCCGAAGCCGCCGCCATCCGACCGCCTTCACCCTGATCGAGCTGCTGTTGGTCATGGTGATCCTGGCCATCCTGGCGGCCGTCGTGGTGCCGAAGTTCACGGGCCGCACGCAGCAGGCGCAGATCGCCGCCGCCAAGAGCGACATCGCCAGCCTGAAGCTCGCGCTCACCGCCTTCGAGACCGACAACAGCCGGTTCCCGACCCAGGAGGAGGGGCTGAACGCCCTGGTGAACAAGCCGGCCGACCTGGACACGTGGAAGCACGCCTACATCGAGCAGGTCCGCAAGGACCCGTGGGGCCACGACTACATCTACCGCTACCCCAGCCAGACCGGGAAGGACTTCGACCTCCTGAGCGGCGGCCCCGACGGCCGCGAGGGCGGCGGGGACGACGTCGAGTGAGAAAGGGTCGAAGTTCGAAATCCCGAATCTCAATACGTCCCAGCAGCCATGGGCCCCGATTCGATATTCGTGATTTCGGCCCTCAAAGTCCGCCATGCCTCGCCCCCCGACCCATCCTCGCCCCGCTGGCTTCACGCTGCTGGAGCTGATCCTGGTCATGGCGATCATCGCCGTCCTGGCGGCGGTGCTGGTGCCGACGCTGTCGGCGTTCGCCACCGGGCGGCGTACGGCGAACGCGGCCACCATGATCCTGGGGCTGTCCAACTACGCCCGGTCCCAAGCCATCAGCCAGGGCGCGGTCTACCGGCTGAACTTCGACGCCAACGCCGGCACCGTCTGGCTGACCGTCCAGGGCGACGGCGGGTTCCAGCCGCCCCCCGGCGACTATGGCGATCGCTACAAGCTGCCCGAGGGCGTGCGCCTGTCGGCCGAGGTCACCTCGGGCGACGTGATCGTGCCGATCGCCTCGCCCAACGTGCAGCCGACCTACAACGCCACCGCCCCCCTGTTCGGCCAACTGGTCGGCACGCCCAACACGCTGGTGCAGGTGACGCACACCGACGGCGGCACCTACGTCGAGGTCCAGCCCAGCGGCCGGACCGACCCGTGCCACGTCGCCCTCACCGACTCGGCCGGCCACCGCATCGACCTGGGCGCGGCGACCGCCACCGACGTGCTGCACACGCTCAAGCCGGGGGAGATGTGATGACCCGGCGACGCCACCCGACACCCCGCGCTCTGGCCCCCTCTCCCGGTACGCCGGGAGAGGGCAGCGGTGAGGGTCTTTCGGAAATGCCAACGACGCTCGACGCCCCAAGTCACCCTCGCCCCAGCCCTCGCCCGGCGCACCGGGAGAGGGGGCGGAGCGGCTTCACGCTGATCGAGGTGCTGGCCGCCATGGTGCTGATCGGCATCGTCATGCCGGTCGTGATGCAGGGCATCATGGTCGCCACGCGCAGCGGGGCGACGGCCCGGCACCGCACCGAGGCGGCCATCCTCGCCAACTCCAAACTCGCCGAGCTGACCGTCACCGGCCAGTGGGACGGCGGGTCGATGTCGGGCGACTTCGGCGCCGACCAGCCGGGCTACAAGTGGCTGGCGGCCGTCGGCGACTGGGCCGGCGACGTGAACCAGATCGGCATGGAACAACTCGACGTGACCGTCACCTGGATCGACCGCGGCCAGCCGACGTCCGTCACCGTCAGCGGCCTCGTGTACGTCCGGCCGGTGCCGGCGAGCTGAAGGACCCGGCCCGCCGGGCCGTCGCCAAACGGGAATCAACGTGATCGCCCATCGCCCCCATCCTCGCCGCGCCGGCTTCACGCTGCTGGAGCTGCTGGTCGCCATGGTGCTGGTGGCGATCCTGTCGATGTCGCTGTACGCGAGCCTGCGGATCGCGTTCCGCGCCAAGGAGTCGGCCGACCTGCTGGTGGAGCCGCCGCGGACGGCGGCGATGACGCTGGACCTGATCGGCCACGACCTGCAGGCCGCCTGCCCGCTGACCTACTACCAGGCCCAGTCGCTCACGTTCGAGGGGACCGACGGCACCGACGACCGGGGCCGGCCCGGCGACGACGTGGTCTTCTTCTCCGTCGCCGACAGCCCGCTCCACCAGTACGCCAACGGCGAGGTGAAGCGCATCGAGCTGGCCGTGATGACCGGCGCGAACGGCGACCACCTGCTGGTCCGCAAGGTGATCCGCAACCTGCTGTCGGAGAACACGAGTCCCAACCCCGACGTCGAGGTGCTGTGCCGCGGCGTGGGGGGGTTCAACCTGCGGTACTACACCGGGGCCGAGTGGCTGGACAGCTGGGACTCGACGCAGGAGGACACGACGATCCCCGCCGCCGTCGAGGTGACGCTGACGCTGGACCGCCCGGCCGGCATCGACGCCCGCGACGGGGTGCGGCAGGTGAAGTACGTCCGCATCTTCCCGATCGCCTGCTCCACCGCCGCCCAGGACAGCCAGGTCAACCCCAACGCGCTGGAGGGACTGAATTGAACCGCCCCGCGACTTCCATTAGCCCCGGGCTCCGCCCGGGTTCTTCCACCCCGGCGGATCCGCGGGCGAGTGGACGTGCGCGCCGCCGCCGCCCCCCGCAACGTCAGGGCGTGATCTTCGTGATCGCGCTGGCGATCATCGTCGTGCTGACGGCGCTGCTGCTGGTCTACGCCCAGGAGATGCGGACCGAGGCGACGGCGTCGGCGAACCAGTTGGCCGCCGCCCGGGCCGACACGGTCGAGACCGGCGCCGAGCAGTGGGTGATGGCCACCGTCGAGACGTTCACCACCCCGCTGTCGGGCAACACGATCCAGTCGAACGTCGGCTTCGGCCAGACCGACATCACCACCATACCCGCCGCCGGCCTGGCCGTGGGCGACCCGGCCAAGGGGGGCGGGTACTTCTGGTGCCTCAGCCCCAACCCGCTCGACGACCAGAACTACGCCTTCGGCATCCAGGACGAGTCGGCCAAGGTCAACCTGAACCGCATCACGGCCAGCGCGATCAGCGCCCAGGGGCTGCTCTACCTGCCCGGCATGACGCAGGAGGCGTGCGACAGCATCGTCGACTGGATCGACACCGACGACAACGCCACCAACAACGACGGCGGCGAGACCAGCTACTACCAGGGGCTCGGCACCGACGCCTACGACGCCAAGAACGCCCAGATCGACACGGTCGACGAGCTGCTGCTGGTCAAGGGCGTCACGCCCGCCCTGCTCTACGGGCAGGACCTGAACCGCGACGGCGTGATCGACGCCAGCGAGGCGACCCTCGCCAGCGGCGTCACCACCGGGCTGGGCATCAACGGCAGCAGCGACCGCCGGGGGTTCTTCAACTACGTCACCACCTACTCGACCAGCAACCCGCCCGCCGGCAGCGGCGGCGGGACCGGCAACGCCGTCGGCGTCGGGCGGATCAACGTGAACACGGCCTCCGAGGCGGTGCTCATGACCCTGCCCGGCATCAGCCAGTCCGACGCCGACGCGATGGTCTCCCAGCGCACCCAGTCGGCCATCACCGGCGCCAGCACCGACACCAGCTGGGTGTCGACCGCCCTGGGCGGCGGGGCGAAGTACGCGCTGCTGACCCAGCGCGCCAATCCGCTGATCACCGGCCGGTCGTACCAGTACTCGGCCGACATCGTCGCCGTCAGCGGCGACGGCCGGTCATTCAAGCGGGTGCGGATCGTCGTCGACGCCCGGACCCAGCCGGCGAAGATCGTCTACCGCAAGGACCTGACCGACCTCGGCTGGCCGCTGCCGGCCGACGTCCGCACCAGCCTCCGCGCCGGCCAGGGCATCCCGGTCGACGCGCAGGGCCAGACCGACGCGGGAACCATTGGAACGGCTTTGCCGTGAGAGCAGCGTGCAGAGTAATGAGTGCAGAATGCAGAAGGGAATACGGATAGCGGCGCATGGCCGCGCGGGTGCGGACGGACCCGGTCGTCCGTCATTCTGCACTCTGCTTTCCTCATTCTGCACCTCCCCCAGGAGCCCTTTGAAATCGTTGCGTCTGAACAAAGTCATCGGCCTGTCGCTCGGCGAGCAGTCGCTGTTGGCCGCCGAGCTGGTCGCCACCGACAAGGGGCAGCCCGAGGTGCGCCTGCGCGCCGAGATGCGCTACCCCGCCGGCGTCACCCCCGCCAACCCGGCCGAGCTGGGCGCGGCGCTGGGGGCGTTCCTGCGCGACCAGAAGTTCACCGCCCGCCACGCCGTCGTCGGGCTCCCCGCCAAGTGGTTGATCGTCAAGCCCAAGTCGGTCCCCCCGGCCGACCCGGCCACGCTGGCCGACCTGCTCCGCCTCCAGGCCGAGGGCGAGTTCAGCGCCGAGCTGAAGGACTTAACCTACGACTATGCCGCCGACACCACGTCGGGCCAGCCGTCGTCGGTGCTGCTGATCGCCACGCCCCAGCGGTACGTCGACGGCGCGGTCGCCCTGTGCGACGCGGCCAAGCTGACCGCCGCCGCCGTGACGCCGTCGGCCGTCGCGCTAGGGGTCGCGACGGCCGCGGGATCGGCGGGATCGACGCCAATCGTGATGGCGGTCGGCCCGTCCGGTGCCGAGCTGACCGCGCAGGCGGGCGGGGCACCGTCGGCAATTCGGCACCTGCGCGCCCCCGCCGGTGGCGAGTCGGTGGGCGAGAACAAGCCGTTCCTGGGCGAGCTGCGGCGGGCCGTGTCGACGCTGCCGGCCAGCGGCGTCCGGCAGATGGTCCTCTGGGGCACCAACGCCGACGCCGCCGCGCTGGGCGAGAGCCTGGGCATCGCCGTGCGGGCGGGCGAGCTGCCGTCGCTGGGCGTGAACCCCAACGGCACCGCGTCGCTGGGCGACGGCCGGCAGTACGCGGCGGCCGTCGCGCTGGCGCTGTCGGCGATGGGCGAGCAGCGGCAGGCGATCGACTTCCTGCACTCGCGCCTGGCCCCCCCGCCGGTGCGCCGGATCCCGCAGTGGGCCGTCACCGCCGCCCTGGCGCTGGTCGCGCTGATCGCCTGCGCCTACTGGGCCAACGACGTGCAGCAGGACCGGCAGCGGACGCTGGACGACCTGACCCGCCAGGTGGACGACCGCAAGCTGACGGCGGACGACGCCAGGGCGTTCGTCGACAAGGTGTCGTTCGCCAAGCGGTGGCACGGCGGGAGCCCGCGGTACCTGGCGTGCCTGCGCGACCTGACCGATGCGCTGCCGCGCGACTCCGAGACCTACGCGACCAACCTCACCCTGCACGAGCCGGCCCGCCCGACCGGCGCCGCCGCCCAGGCCGCCGCCGCCAAGGCCAGCGACGACCTGACGCTGATCGGCCGGCTGGAGGGCAAGACGTCGAACCAGATCCGCGCCCAGCAGGTGGTGGACAAGCTCAAGGCGCTGCCCACGTTCCAGTCGGTGAAGCTGCTGGGCACCAACGAGGTGGGCGGCCGCGAGCGGGCCGTCACGTTCTCGGTCACGTTCGACTACGTCCCGCAGAAGACCCCCGCGCCGACCGCGACGCGGAACTGAAGAACCCCAGGCCGTTCCGGAGACCCACACAGTGGCCCTTTCCCCCCGTGAGAAGAACATCGCGATCGGCGTCGGCGTGGCAGCGGTCGCGCTGGGCCTGTGGTCGGTCGTCATCTCGCCCTACATCGACAACCTCGGCCTGCTCACGGACCGCATCGCGTCGGCCCAGGGGGCGCTGGACGACCAGAAGGCGCTGTTCCGCCGCAAGGAGGAGCTGCAGAAGGTGTGGTCCGACCTGACGCACGGCGGGCTGTCCGACAACGTGTCGGCCGCCGAGAGCCAGGCCGTGCTCGCGGTGCTCGGCTGGGCGGGGGACGCGGGGGTGACGGTGACGGCGCTGAAGCCGGACCGGGCGTCGGACGAGAACAAGTTCCAGATCCTGAGCTACCACATCACCGCCGTCGGCCGGACGCCGGATGTGGCCCGGCTGATGTGGGACATCGAGACGGCGACGATCCCCGTCCGGCTGACCGACGTGCAGGTGACGCCCCGCAAGGAGGGGACCGACGACCTGACGATCCAGTTCGGCGTGACCACGCTGGTGCAGCCGCCCGCCCCGCCGGCCAAGTCGACCGGGGCGCGCACCACCGTCTCCACCGTTGACACCCAAGGCGCTGGGAGGCTCTCTTGAACCGGACCACCACCTACCGTTGGGCCGCCGCCACGGCCGCCACCGCCGCCGCCCTGGCCGTGCTGACGGCGCTCGCCGCGCCGTTCGCGACCACCGCGCCGGCGTCGCCGACGACGAGGCCGGTCGCGTCGTCGACGACGCAGCCGTCGCCCCCGTCGCAGCCGACGGTCGACCGCTCCGTTGCCGCCGCCGCCCGGGCCGCCGTCGCGTCGACGCCGTCGGTCGTCGCCTCGATCAAGCCGACGCGGATGTCGTCGGCGTTCGACTCGGTGACGGTGCGCAGCATCTTCCTCAAGGGCGAGCAGCGGATCGGCCGCAGCGGCCGGGACGACGGGCCGCGCAGCTTCCTCACGGCGCCGCCGTACGACCCGCGGGCCAACCTGGTGTTCCGCGGGTTCACGCAGAACGGCGACCGGACCGACGCGATGATCGAGGACACCGGCGCGAACAAGATCTTCTCCGTCCGCGTCGGCGAGCTGCTGGCCGGGGGGCGGGTGCTGGCGATCGGGTTCGACACGCTGGACTACCAGTACGGCGGGAAGCTGACCCGCGTCGCGCTGGGCCAGACGCTGGAGGGCACGGCCGCCAGCGTCGCCTCGACCGACCCGCCCACCACCGCGCCCAGCCCCGGCGGCCCGGTCGACGCGGCCCCGCCGCTGGGCACCACCGCCGGCATGTCGGCCGAGGACATCCTGGCGCGGATGAAGAAGCGCCGCCAGATGGAGATGGGCGGCAAGTAGGTTGACCGGGCGAGTCGACCGGGATCGAAGCAGCAACGGGGCGGACCGCAGCGCATCGCGGCAGTTTGAAGACGAGCAGGACGACAACCACCATGACGACCACGACGATGACGACGACGCCGAACCCGCAGCACAAGTGGGCCCGCCGCCTGGCCCTCCTGGGGTCGGCCGCCGCCGTGGCCCTGGTGGGCACCGGGACGCTGCTGACCGCGCAGCAGGCGCCGACCGCCGCCCCGCTGCCGCCCGCCGAGCCGGCCACGCGCCCGGCGCCGACGCCGGCCCAGGACCTCTCGCCGTCGATCCGGATCCCCCCTCGGTCGACCCGGCCGGCGACGACGCGGATCAGCTTCGACTTCAAAGACGCCCCGGTCGACGCCGTGCTGCAGCGGCTGTCGGAGGAGGCCGGCTTCATCATCATCAAGGAGTCGCCCGTCCAGGGCCGGGTCACGGTGCTCAGCGCCCAGCCGATCACGCCCGACGAGGCGGTGTCGTCGCTGAACACGGTGCTCAAGAGCAGCGGCAGCGGCTACACGATCATCCGCATGGGCAGGACGCTGAAGGTGACGACCGTCGAGGCGGCCAAGAAGGGGAACATCCCCGTCCACTTCGGCGCCGACGTCGACCAGATCCCCGAGACCGACGACATCATCACGCAGATCGTGCCCGTGCGCAGCGTCGACGCGGTGAAGCTCAAGACCGACCTGCAGCCGCTGGTCGGCGCCGGCGCCGACCTGGCCAGCAACGGGGGCAGCAACTCGATCATCATCACCGACACCTCGGCCAACATCCGCCGCGTGGTGACGATCATCGCCAGCCTGGACAAGAAGGATGCCATGGAGAGCGGCATCCGCATCAAGCAGCTCAAGTACGCCGACGCCACCTCCACCGCCAAGCTGATCACCGACCTGTTCAAGGGCGACGCCTCCGGCAGCACCAACGGCAACCAGCAGGGCGGGTTCAACCCCGCCCAGTTCTTCCGCGGCGGGGGGTTCGGCGGGGGCGGCGGCGGCGGGTTCGGGGGCGGCGGGGGTGGCGGCGGCCGCGGGGGTGGTGGCGGGGGCGGGGGCGGCAACCAGGCGGCGAACGAGGACAAGGGCCGGACCGGCACCGTCATGGCCGAGGCCGACACGCGCACGAACACCGTCGTCATCACCGGACCGACCGACACGCTGACCGTCATCGACGGCGTCCTGGCCCAGCTGGACAACAACCCGATCACCGACCAGACCTTCTTCCTGTACAAGGTCAAGAACGGCACCGCCGCCGACATCGCCGCCACCGTGAACACCCTGTTCGGCTCCAGCATCAGCACCGGCAGCAGCGGCACCAGGTCCACCTCCTCCTCCGCCTCCAGCAACCGCCTGGGCAGCAGCGGCAGCAGCAGCGGGATCGGCAGCAGCTTCGGCAGCAGCAGCGGCGGCGGGGGGGGGAGCTCCGGCAGCTTCGGGTCGTCGTCGTCGTCGTCGGGCTCGTCCAACCGCAACGCGTCGTCGACCAGCGGCAACCGCAGCACCGGTGGGAACTCCGGCGGCAGCTCCGGCGGGCAGGGCGGGCAGGGCGGCAGCATGAGCAGCGTCGCCGCCGCCCTCAACGGGCAGGTCCAGGTCGTCCCCGACGTCGACACCAACCAGCTGCTGGTCGCCACGGCCAGCAAGTTCGAGGGCCAGGTCCGCGAGCTGCTCGACTCGCTCGACCGCCCCGTCCCCCAGGTCCTGATCAAGGTGCTCGTCGCCGAGGTCACCCACGACCGCAGCGACGACCTCGGCGCCGACTTCTCCGTCCTCAACCTCCGCGCCAGCGGCGAGGGGCAGAGCTACGGCAGCAACCTGGGCAACGCGCTGGCCCAGTCCAGCGCCGTCTCCAACGGCAGCGCCGCCGGCCTGGCCGTCGCCGTCCTGGAGCGCCACGTGTCGGCCACCATCCACGCGCTGGCCACGGCCGGGAAGCTGGACGTGCTCTCCCGCCCCTACATCCTGACCAGCGACAACCAGGAGGCGTACGTGCTGGTCGGCTCCGAGGTGCCGATCATCACCAACAGCCAGGTGACCGACCTGGGCGCGATCGTCAACACGGTGAAGTACCAGTCGATCGGCATCAGCCTGGACGTGACGCCCCACATCAACCCCGACGGCCTGGTGTCGATGGACGTCAGCCCGCAGATCAGCAGCATCAGCGACACGACCGTGACCGTCTCGGCCGGCATCACCAGCCCGGTGTTCAACAACCGCCAGGCCGAGAGCCACGTGCAGATCCGCGACGGCGAGACGATCGTCATCGGCGGCCTGATGCAGGACCAGAAGACGCAGACGATCTCCAAGATCCCCTTCCTGGGCGACATCCCGTACATCGGCATCATCTTCCAGCGCGACCAGGTGACCAAGACCAAGACCGAGCTGCTGCTGTTCCTCACGCCCCACGTCGCCATGAGCCCCGACCGGCTGCAGGGCATGAGCAACGACGAGGTGCGCGGCCTGCAGCTGACGCCCAACGCCGTGCAGCCGGGCACGTTCCAGTACAACATGGAGGGCATGCGGCGCGGCGGATCGGCCACGCAGCCGGCGCTGCCCGTGCCCAAGGTCAAGCGCGACCGCGACGCCTGGGAGCCGGAACCGCAGATGCCCTGACCGCGAGGCCCGCCATGATCCGACAGAACATCCCGCGGCGCACCGCGATGGCCGGCTGGGCCGGGGCGCTCGCGCTGGCCGCCGCCGGTTGCCAGACGACGACGGTCCGCTCCTTGCCGACGACGCCGGCGTCGCCGTCGGACGTGGCGTCGCAGCTGCCCGAGCCGCTGCCGTCACCCCAGGTGCAGACGTTCACCGGGACCGGGTCGCCGGCCGACCGCCACCTGACGGCCGACGAGGCCGTCGCCGCCAACGCCTCCGACCTGTCGGCGGCCCGGCTGCACGACATCGAGGGGACGCTGCTGATGTACTGCGCCCTGCACCGGCGGATGCCGGCCCGGCTGGAGGACCTGATCCCCCTGGCCGACGCCGACGTCGACCTGAAGCTGACCGCCCCGTCGGGCACGCCGTACCTCTACGTCCCCGACGGGCTGCTGGCCCCCGGCGCGACCCGGCGGATCGTCGTGGCCGACCCCGCCCCCTCCCCGGCCGGGTCGCGCTGGTGCATCCAGATGCCCCCCGCGCCGATCGGCGGCCGCGCCCCGGCGTCCATGGAGGTCGTCGCCGTCCCCGAGGCGGCGTTCAAACGGTACGTCGCGGCAGACTGAACCCCCCGGCCCAAGCCGCCGTCTGCGGTACGCCGAAGACCCGGATCTTCGGTCGGACGCCGGCTCGGACATTTTCGAAGGACACGATCATGCGGCGAACGGCTTCCCTTGTCGGTGCGGGCGTGGTGACGGCGGTCGCGGTGGCCACCTGGGCCGGGCGACGGTCGGCGGCGCAGGACACGCCCGCCGCCGCCGCCGGCTCCGACAGCCCCGCCACCATCGTCGACCGGTCGATGGGCCCGGTCGGCGCCGGCCAGGCGGACGACGCCGTGGCCGCCATGGCGTTCATGCCCCAGCAGCAGGACCAGAAGGACGCCGCCCGCCGCGACGTCTTCGCCGTCCGCGACGCCACGCTGGGCGGGTACCACGGGTACGACGTCGCCCAGACCGTGGTTTTTACGCCCCGGTTCCAGGTGCTGGACGTGGTCGGCTACTACGACAAGCAGCCGGTCCTGTTCCGCTACGAGTTCTACCGCCCCACCGACGGCGGCCCCTGGACCGTGCTGACGCTGAAGGTCGACCAGACCGAGGCCGGCATGACCGAGATCCTCCGCGAGGACGCCCCCGGCATCGGCGTCGGCCGCGGCGGCCGCGCGACGCGCTGAGCGGCCGTCGGTTTGGCCGCGACCCGGCGGGGAGCGCGTTGGACGCCGCGACGCGCTCCCCTTCGGGTCGCGGCTAAACGGGGGAAATCCTTCCATGCCCAAGCGCCTCGCGCTGGTCGCCCTCGCCCTGGTGTTCGCCACCGCCGTGGCCGAGCTGGCGATGGGCCGGCTGCCGATCTCGCGGTCGGGCCACGTCCGGCTGTGGGTCGGCGACGTCCACAGCCGCGAGCTGTCGCAGCAGCTGGCCGACCCCTACTCGTTCTCGCACGTCGTCCACGGCTTCCTGCTGTACGCCGGCCTGCGGTTCGCCGGCCGCGGCCGAGGGTCGGTCGGCCTCTGCTTCGTGCTGGCCATCGGCGTCGAGTGCGGCTGGGAGGCGCTGGAGAACTCCCCGATCGTGATCGCCCGCTACCGCCAGACCGCGTCGCAGGACTACGCCGGTGACACGGTGCTGAACTCCATGAGCGACATCGCCTGCATGGCCCTCGGCTTCGCGCTGGCCGCCCGCCTGCCGACGTGGGCGACCGTGGCGTTGGCCATCGCGATCGAGGTCGGCTGCGCGGTCTGGATCCGCGACGATCTGACGTTGAACGTGGTGATGTTGATCCACCCCTTCGCCGCGATCCGGCGTTGGCAGGGCGGGGCGTGAGCGGCATCCGCATGAACCTTGCTGGACGCGACGCGGGGACAGACAAGCGAGACAGACAAGTGGGGGACAGACAGGCGGGAAAGGTACGATTGGGGGCACTGTCGTCTTTATCGTACCTGTCCCGCTTCTGGCGACCGCCGGCGGATCGCGAAGCAGCGAATGAGCGCGAGCCGCCGCATGGGTGAATGAGACGGGCCCATCCGTACGACGGCCCGCAACTCGAATAGTCGGCTGGAGGCACGGCCGGCGGTGTGTCGGCGGGACGGCGGATCGGCGTGGCCGGGAGCGTGACGACGACGACGTAGAAGAACAAGGACCCGGAGACGGCAGAGAGATGCGGGGCGGGGGGCACCCCATCCGGCCCCAAGCGGTGCCCCCCGCCCCGCGTCCCCACCCCCCTCCGGCTTCCCCTCGCAAGCCTCTGCCGCCTTGGCCCAAGCGGCGGACGACGGACGCGGTGCGCGCCGAACGCTACATCGAAAGGAAGAAAAAGATGAGATCCCTCGACAGATTACACTTGCACCCAAGAAGGCTTCATAGTCGGGTGGTTATGTGGCGTCCGGGCTGCCGCGCCCACGCGGACGGTACATGCGGGCGATGTCTTCGAGGCCCGCCCACCACCTGCGGTCCGGGGGCAGGTCGATGCCCGGCGGCCCGAACAACTTCCACTCGACCGCTTCTTCGGCGGTGAGCCGGCGGACGCCGCAGTGACCGATACTACAGCACCGATCGACGCTGCCGTCCACGAGCGAGATGCCGGCGACCTCTTTGTCGAGCACACGCATGCACAGGCAAGGGTGGTAGGCGCAGTCCTCGTAGAAGTCTCCGGGCTGGATGTCCCCCTCGCTGTTGACTTCGGTTGGCATGCACCTCCGCCACATAACGGACGACGCTCTGTGGCCGGCAACGCGACGCGCGTGGCGGGCCGTGGAGTAGAACAGCATACCGACGCGACGCGGGCCGGTCCACAGCAGCGGCTGGTTATGCAGCATGCCGGAGGCCGTGGAACGCGACTAACAACGCCACACTGGCACTACCACTGAGCAGAGCGGATACAGCAGAAGCGAGCAGCGGAGACAGCATATACACGAGAAACAGTAGGACACTTATCGTTGGAGAGCGCTTTTGCCATGCAACGCAGCAGCCGAGCAGACGGTTCGCGATGAGCATCGACAAGCCGCCAGTAACCACACCGATCACGGTGCCAAGAACCACGAGGACTACTACAGCTGGCCAAAACGCCTGTTGGCTGCGGGCAGCACCAAGAGCGGCCAAGGGAGCGACAGCGATGGCGATCAAGCCCGACAGGCACGCGACGTTGCATTGCCCTTGCTGCATAACGGATGGAGATCTGTGGCGGGGCTGCAATGGCGACGCCCGAGTGCCGGTTGCGCCCGCAGCCCCGTCCACAGCATCGGGAGGTTCTCGAACACGCTCGCGCGGCCGGGACAGAAGTCGAGGGGTCGGAGCCGGCGGCGCTAGGTATGCTCCAGCGGTCGTCCGCAGCAAGCTCGCTTCTGCGCGCGACCGCTGGAGCATACCATAGCTGTCAAGTCGCAGGCGTGTGTTTGATGTATACTATTGCAGTAGAAAGACTTGCGTGTTCTAGAACTCTGATTCTATCGCGCCACCGTACAGTTGGACGGCCCACCGACCGGTTGACATGGCGGCACTAGGGTACGCCGCGGCAGCGAGTTGTGTCAACGGGATTTTGCAACTTGAGCGCCCGCCATTCTCACTCTAAGTTAGGGCGAAGTTCTGGCACGCATACGTTGCGCAACAGATGAGGTGTCGGATGAAGCTGATGGACCGGCTGGCGGACGCGGCGGCGCGGCGGCACTTGGCGGCGACGACGACCGAGTGTTACTCGCGGTGGGTGCGGGAGTTCCTCACGTTCAGCCGGCAGGGCGGGCGGTGGCGGACGCCGGCGGAGTTGCGGGGGGAGGAGGTATCCGCATTCCTGACCCATCTGGCGACGGACCGACGGTGCGCCCGGTCGACCCAGACGCAGGCGATGAACGCCATCGTGTTCCTGTACCGGGACGTGTTGGCGGGCGAGCTGGGGGAGGACCACCTGGGGCCGATCGCGGGGACGCGGGCCGGGCGGCGGGCGCGGGTGCCGACGGTGCTGAGCGTGGACGAGGTGCGGCGGGTGATCTCGGCGGTGGCCGAGGGCTCGATGCACCGGCTGATGGTGGAGGTGCTGTACGGCACGGGGCTGCGGGTGGCCGAGTGCTGCACGCTGCGGGTGCGGGACGTGGACTTCGACCGGGGCCAGATCCTCGTCCGCGGGGGCAAGGGCGACCGGGACCGGGTGGTGATGCTGCCGGGCGTGTTGGTGGGGCGGTTGGGCGAGCAGGTGCGGCGGGTTCGGGGGCGACACGCGCGGGACGCGGCCAAGGGGGGCGGCGCGGTACCCTTGCCGGACGTCCTCCTGAACAAGGTGCCGTACGCCGAACGGGACTGGCGGTGGCAGTTCGTGTTCGCCAGCGGTGTGTCGCGACGGCAGGTCGACGGGGTGCGGGTGCGGTGGCACGCGCACCCCGGGGTGCTGGCGCGGACGGTGCAGGCGGCGGCGGTGCGGGCCGGGGTGGGCAAGCGGGTGACGCCGCACACGTTCCGGCACAGCTTCGCCACGCACCTGCTGGAGGCGGGGTACGACGTGCGGCAGGTGCAGCAACTGCTGGGGCACGCGAAGCTGGAGACGACGATGGTGTACACGCACGTGATGAACCGCCCGGCGGTGGCGGTGGCGTCGCCGTTGGACCGGCTGGGGGTGGGGGGATGAGGCGGGCGCGGGCGGTCAGGGGCCGGGTCGGACGGCGAGGTAGTAGAGCTTGCCGGTCTGCAGTTCGAGGCCGCTGAGCCGTTCGGCCTCGGGGCCGACGCCCATGTAGATGTCGCAGCGGCCGGCGGCACGAATCGCGCCGCCGGTGTCCTGGTCCAACATGAAGCCGTGGAACGGCGTCATGTTCGATCCTGATGGAATCGAGACGTCTAGGAGGGCGGGCAGGGCGGGGGGGTAGACGGACTTGTCGGTGGCGATCGTGGCGAAGGGGGTGACGGGGACGCCGAGCTTGCCGTAGGGGCCGCCGGGGGAGGGCTTGAAGAAGGCGGTGCGGTCGTTGATCGACAGGTACTGGTCGGCGGCGTCGGGGTGGGCGGCGAGGTAGGCGCGCAGGGTGGGGAGGTTGAGCTGGCCCTGGGGGAAGAGGCCGTCGGCGACCATCTGGCGGCCGGGGCTGACGTAGGGGCGGCCGTTGGTGCCGTCGTTGCCGACGTCCCAGAGGGAGCCATCGGGCAGGCGGAGTCTTGCCGAGCCTTGGACGGTGACGACGTAGGCGTCGACGCGGCTGGTGAGCCAGGCGAGCTCGGTGCCGGCGAGGGGTTTGGCCTGCTCGATCTGGCGGCGGGTGAAGCGGGCGGGGTCGGGGGGCCGTTTGTAGATGGGGAACTGGAACGGGCCCCCGCGGGTCTTGCTGGCGGGGTAGATGGGGGTGCAGTAGGCGGTGAACTGGACGTCGCCGGTGTAGTGGCCAGAGCCGTCGGTGCCGCCGACGGATTGGTAGACGTCGAACGAGGCCTTGACGGCGGCGTCGAAGGTGGGGCCGTCGGGGGTCTGGGTGAGCAGTTGCCGGAGGGTTCGCAGCGTCGCCACGGCGCGGTCGTGGGTGATGTCGGCGTAGGGGAAGGCGTGGAGGCTGGCGGGCTTGGCGAGGTAGGCCAAGCTGTGGTCGATCGCTGCCAGGACGGCGGGGCGGTTGGACGCCGAGCGGGCGGCGGCGAAGTCGGGGTACTCGGCGGGCGACAGCTTGCGGAGCGCCAGCAAACCCGGTGGCAACGGCTTGGCGTAATCGACGGCGACGGGCTGATGCGCGGTCGGCGGCGGGGTGGATCTGCAGCCGACGAACGCGGCGGCGAGGAGGCCGGTCAGCTGAAACGATCGGCGCATGCGTCGGCCTCCGTGACATCCGAGGGGCGAGCGGGCGTGCAGCTCCGGCGACCCTGCACATCGAAACCCAAGGCAGATTTACCACGGAGGCACGGAGACACAGAGAAGAGGTCGGAAACGGCGATTTCTCCGTGTCTCCGTGCCTCCGTGGTGAGTCTGTTCCGGTTTTTCAAACGCCTCAGAAGCACGCAGATTGAATCCAAGGCAAGTTTAGTCGGCGTGCATCTGCGTTTACCTGCGGCGAACCGCCTGCGAATTAGCAAATATGAGATCATGTACACCGAGCCAGTCGGGCTCATCGAAGTCAGCGGTTTGCCGCGGATCAGCTCGGTGGGACGCCAAGCGGCACGTCACACGTTCGTCCCACGGCGTAAACCTTTTATTTGTGGCTATTTGCAAGACATCATTGCCCGGTGGGACGGGCTGGAAAGCGTCCCATTTCGTCCCAATTCGTCCCACGGGTCTGCCGGTCGTCGCGGCCTAGGCGTCGCGGTCGATCACGAACCGGGCCAGGTGGCGGAGGCCGTCGGCGGCTGAGCCGAGCGGGGCGAGGGCGTCCAAGGCCGCGTCCAACTGCTTGCGGGCCTCGCGCTCGCTGGCCTCGAGGCCCATGAGTACGGGATAGGTGTTCTTGCCCTTGGCGGCATCCTTGTTGGTGGCCTTGCCCATCTGCTCGGGCGTGCTGGTGACGTCGAGCACGTCGTCGATGATCTGGAACGCGAGGCCCAGGTGCCGGCCGTAGTCGGTGACGGCCGCCAGGTGCGACTCGGGTGCCCCGGCGGCGATCGCGCCCATCCGGCAGCTGGCGGTCAGCAGGGCGCCGGTCTTCATGCGGTGGACCTGCTGGAGCTGTTCGAGCGTGAGCGACTGGTCCTCGCCGTCGATGTCGAGCACCTGCCCGCCGATCATGCCCTCGGGACCGCTGGCGTGGGCGAGCTCGCGGACCAGGGCGGGGACGACGGCGGGCGTGGCGTCGGTGGCGAGGAGCTCGAAGGCGACGGTCACCATGGCGTCGCCGGCCAGGATGGCCATCGCCTCGCCGAACACCTTGTGGTTGGTGGGGCGACCGCGGCGGAGGTCGTCGTCGTCCATGGCGGGCAGGTCGTCGTGGACCAGGCTGAAGGTGTGGACGAACTCCATGGCGGCGGCGGCGGCCAGGGCGGACGCGTTCGCGTCGGCACCGGAGCAGGCGTGGCAGCACTCCAGGACCAGCGCCGGTCGGAGCCGCTTGCCGCCGGCGGTGAGGCTGTACCCGATCGCCTCGGCCAGCCGGGGTGGGGCGGCGGCGTGGCGGGCGAGGATCGCCTTGAAGTAGGCGTGCAGCCGGTCGCCGTGGCGGCGGAGCAGATCGGTCGCGACGGGACCGGGACCGGTGGGCACGGGGGCTTTCATGGTGGGCATGGCCGTTGGTCGCGATCCTAAGGGAAGGCCACGGGCCAGACAACATCAGCGGCGTGAGGGGGTCGGGCCCGGCGCGCGTGCCAGCCAACCTTGCGGCGGACGCGCGTTGTTATCGGACGCGGCTCGCTTTTGGACGGCTGCGCAGGTCACGACCGATATCCAGCCGCATGAGTGATGCGCGGAACATGGTGGGTCGGTGGGCGTTGGGGCTGGCGTTGGGATTGGCATTGGTGGCTGGGGTGGCGGCGTCGGCCCGGGCGGACCAGGTCGTGCTGAAGAACGGCGACAGGCTCGACGGGCACATCACCACGCTGGACGGCGGTAAGCTGACGATCAACGTGCTGGGGCTGGGCGACGTGAAGGTGGACATCGGGCAGGTCGTCACGTTTCAGACCGACGGGCCGGTCGACCTGCGGCTGAGCGACGGCACGGCCGTCAAGCGGAAGGTCGACGCCGTCCCCGCGGGCGGGATCACCATCGAGGGCGGGCTGGCGGCGAACGCGCCGGTGGCGATCGCGGACCTGAAGCAGGTCAACCCGCCGGAGGTGCCGTTCCTGACCGGGTCGATCCAGGCCGGGGCGCTGCTGATCCGCGGCAACAGCAACACCGACACGCTGAACCTGGGCGTGAACCTGATCCACAAGACGGATCAGGACGACGTCTCGGTGGTGGCCGCGTACCTGTACGGCCGGACGAAGGACCGCACCACGAACCTGGTGCAGACCACGACCGAGAACTGGCAGGTCGAGACGCGGTACGACTACAACTTCACGCCGAAGTTCTACGGCTTCGCCGACGGGCTGGTCCGCAAGGACCGGGTGGCGTTCCTCTACCTCCGCGTCGTGCCGTCGGCGGGCGTCGGGTACAAGTTCTTCAACGACGACGCGTTCAAGCTGTCGGGCGAGCTGGGCGTGGCGTGGGTGTACGAGAAGTACACCAACAGCACGCCCACCCGCGAGGACGTGTCGGGCCGGGCGGCGTACCACGTGAACAAGAAGTTCAACGACGTGGTGTCGGCCTTCCACGACCTGGAGTACCTGCAGAGCGTCCAGCACGTCGGCAATTTCAACATCAACACCGACCTGGGCGTCCACGTCCAGATGACCAAGCACCTGTTCGGCGAGGCGAAGATCACCTGGGACTACGACTCGGCCCCGGCCAACGGGGCGCTCAAGAACGACCTGTTCTACGCCCTGAGCGTGGGTTACAACCTGTAGGGGACGCGGCGCGAGGAATTCTCTGCTTCAGGACAGGCTGCGACTTCGGCGACGCCGGAACTATGATGGGACGTTTCTCGAACTCGGGACGTTCGCCCGGAAAATTTCGCCGGCCGCCGGGTCCGGTTCACCGCTTGCATCACGGGATTTCGCCGGGCCGAATGGTTGGCACCGGTGAAAGGAACCCAACATGGCGATCGAACAGAAGCACGAGGCAGGCCCGTCTGGATCATCAAGCAATACGGGGGCGGTCGGCACCGATGCCAAGGCGTTACACGACCTCGGTGGCAAGCGCGACTTTGGCACGCCGGTCCACACAGATGTCGTCAAGCAGCGGGACGGCGACATCGAGGGGCGCCCGGCCGGCAGCGCGCCGGGCTACAGCGGTGCCAAGGGCGTCCGAACGACCGGCGTGGGCGGGGGCGGCGGCGAGCCGGGCCACGACAGCGGCGGCGACCTCGACACCGACTTCAACGGCTTCGGCACGACCGGGGCGATAGCGGCCAAGCCGGTCGACCCATCAGAATTGACCGGGGCCGACGTGACGGACGGCTCGCGGGACAAGTTCGCCAGCGGCGCACCCGCCGCCGGCCGCAATGGGATTCGCCCTGGAACCCACGGTACCGCCCGCGGGTTTCAGGGCGATGTCGTCGATCACTCCGGCACCGATGCCAGCACGAACAGCTCCAATGCTGCGGGCAGCGTGAACGCCGCCAACAATGCGGACAACGGCTCTGAGGGCGAGATCAGCATGGCCGAGGCGTCCGGCGATGTCGAGCAGGGCGGCGAGGTGTGATCAGGAGTCGACGGTAGCCGCTATGGTAGCCGCTATCAGCGTGAAGATGCCCCGCATTCTGATGCGGGGCTTCTATTTGCGCGTCCAGGGTCGACCGGCGTTCACTTGCCAAGATCGGACTGGCTCAGCAGGGTGAACCCCTTCTTGATGAGCAGTTGGGCCCCGAGCGTGATGTCCTCGACGAACAGCGCCATGGCCGGGCCGGCGGGGCGGACGAGCAGGGGGTAGGCGTAGTGGATGTTCATCTCGGCCGCCAGCAGGGCGGAGCAGATGGCCAGCATTGGCTGGCGGACCTTGGGCAGCTCGACGGCCAGCAGTTCCGACTCCGAGAAGGGGAACCCGGCCGTCTGCATCAGCTCGCGGCAGAAGTCGGGTTGGGCGGCGATCATGCGGATCAGGGCCGAGTCGCCCGACTCCTCGATCGACAGGGCGACGATTCGCCCGACGCCCTGCTCGAGCGACCGGATCAGCATCTGCAGCCGGCCGACCTTGTTCTCCAGGAAGATGGTGAACTGGCGGACACGGGCCGACTCAAAACCGCCGGCGTTTGCCGTCTCGGGGGGGAGAACCTGTTCCATGGCGTCACAGCGTAGGGGTGGACCGACGGAAATGTCCCGTTGGCAAAAAAGGTCCGGGCCCGCCTTTCGGCGGGCCCGGACCGGCATATCGAAGCGACGTTCACCTCAAGTCAGATCGCCGCGGTCAGAAGCCTGCCGGCCAGCTCACGGGGAAACCGTCGGGAGCAGGATGCTGTCCTGGCTACCAGCGGGGGTCGCACCGGTGTCGCCGATGCCCAGGTTGCCACCCGAGACGAACGGGCTCTGGGTGTAGGTCGTGATGGTCGAGCCACCGGTGAAGATGTTGTCGTGCTGCGTGCCGCAGAACGGGTTGGTCTCCCACTCGGCGTGGCCGTCACCGAACAGGACGTTCTGGCCGTCCTGATCGTGGTTCTGCGAGTTGCCCAGCCGCATGACGCTGTTGGCGGCATTGGTCGTCACGGTGGCGGGGTTCGTCGTGCCGTTCGGGGGGGTCTTGCCCGGGTTGATGTCCGACGCGATGGCGTAGGTCGAGTCCGGGTTCTTCAGGTTCCAGCCCAAGCTGACCGCCGTCGTGGTGGCGAAGGGGTTCTCGTAGCTGTAGCTGAGGTTCTTGACCAAGCTGGCGCTGGGCCAGTTGGCCCAGTTCAGGGCGGTGTTCGAGCCGCCGCCGAAGTCCCACTTCTCCGAGTTGCTGCTCGGGCAGATGAAGACCTCGGAGCCGATCTGCTCGTTGCGGAGCAGCATGAACAGCGACGCGCTGACGTCGTTGACCGAGACGCTGGTGGCGGTCACGAACGGGTCGGCCGTGGCCGTCGGGGTCGTCGTGCCGGTGCCCCAGGTCGGTTGCATCGTCGGCGTGGTGGCCTGAACCGTGCGGGGATACAGCTGCTGGTTGTCCTGCTGGTAGAGCAGAATGGCCAGGCCGATCTGGTGCAGGTTGCTGGCGCACTTGGCGCGGTTGGCCGTCTCACGGGCCTTGTTCAGCGAGGGGAGCAAGATCGAGATCAGCAGCGCGATGATGCCGATGACGACCAACAGTTCGACCAGGGTGAAACCCTTGGTCGTGCGAGCGGGGGAACGCTTCATGGTGAAGCTCCTTTTGGAGACCTGCCGGAACGAGACAAGGCGGGACAGTCAACGGGTCGGGATAAGAGATATGATAATGGCCGATTCCGGTCTGGATCAAACCGGGAGGTATGACTGCCTGTCCTGCCGCACGCCGGCAAACAAACCGCGCTGACGAACACCGCCAGCGTCAAGTTTTAAAGTTGGGGTGTGACCGACCGGTCACGAGAACACTCCGCTCCAACAGCCGCGAAGTCAAACCAAAATTCACTCGACGACGACACCCCGATACAGGGTGCAACTGCCCGCCAAGTCCTGCGTTCTCCTGATGAGGGCCTATTCCGCCGACACCACTTCGCACCAAACCATATCTTGGCCAATCCGGGAACGCAAGCTTATTTTGGGGAGGGTGCAACGATTTTCCACCCTTGCGCGTGGGGCTCTTCCCGGACCTCACTCCGCCGGGACGTCCGCCCCTTCCTGTAACGTCAGCCCCCCGTGCCGCTGCTTCTGCCGCAGCCGCTGGATCACCATCGGTGGCAACAGCTTCGCCAGCGATCGCACGTCCCCGCCCAGCCCCACCACCTGTCGAATCAGGCTGCTGCTGGTCAGCGCGAACTGCTCGCCGGTCATGATGAACACCGTCTCGATCCCGCTCAGCGACCGGTTCGCCATCGCCGACTGGAACTCGGCCCGCAGGTCCGACGCGTCCCGGATTCCCCGCAGCAGGGCCGTCGCCCTGACCGACTCGGCAAATTTGAACGTCAGCCCCGGGTTGGGCTCCACCCGCACATGGGGGATCTCCTGCTGGCGGACCAGCTCGCGCACCATCTCCACCCGCTCGGCCATGGAGAAGAACTCCCGCTTGTCCGGGTTGTTGCTGACGGCCACCACCAGCTCGTCGAACAGCTCCGCCCCCCGCCGCAGCACGTCCAGGTGGCCGTTGGTCATCGGGTCGAACTGCCCGGGGAACACACCGATCTTGCGCGGGCGAACGGACATGGCGGGATCCTCCGGGGCGGCCAGTGGGCGGTTGCCAGTTGTAGGGGTTTAGTTGTCAGTTGGAAAGGGTGGGGTACAACCTTCGCCGTGCGACTGATGCGCCACACCTCCCCCGGCGGGACCGTCGTCTACCGCTCGCCCCAACTGTCGGCTGCGGGGGTCGGCCACGCGTTCAGCACGCGCATCGGCGGGGTCAGCCAGCCACCGTTCAACTCGCTGAACCTCGGCAACCCAAACGGGGTCGACGTCCAGGACCCGCTGGGGAATATCGCCCAGAACTACACCCGCCTGATGGAGGCCGCCGGCTTGCCGAATCACCAGCGACACTGGACTTGGCAGGTCCATGGCCCAGTGGTCGTCACCGTTGGGTCGGAGCCGTTCGACAACTCCTGTAAGGCTGACGCTCTGGTGACATCCGAGCCAGGTCGGGCAGTGTCGGTTCGGTCGGCCGACTGCTGTCCCATCCTCATCGCTACTGCAGATGGCCATGCTGTTGCCGCTGCTCATGCGGGTTGGCGGGGGGCGATTGCCGGCGTCGCGTCGGCCGCCGTGGCCGACCTGTGCCGCGTTGCCGGGCGCGCGCCCGACACGCTGATCGCCGCCATCGGCCCGTGCATCGGGTATGACACCTTTGAGGTTGGGCCTGAGGTTCTGACAGCTTTCGCTGAATCTTTTGGGGAAGACACGGTTCGTCGAGACGGCCAGAGCACCAAGGGCCACGCCAACCTGCCCGAAGGCGTCCGCCGCTCCCTGCTGGCCACCGGTCTGCCGCCCAACAGGATCGACACGACAGACCGGTGCAGCTTCCGCGATGCCGACGAGTTCTTCAGCCACCGCCGCGACCAGGGGATCACGGGTCGGATGTCAGCCGTCATCGGCACGCGGGGCAGGCATGGGGACTGACACCGCCGCGGCAACGCCCTCCCACCGCGTTCGTCGATCGTGGGCCTACGCCCTTCTGGTTGGAGCCATCACCACCCTCGCCTTCGCCCGGCTCGCAACCTGTTCCTTCACCGATTGGGACGACAGCGACACGATCGCTGCCAACCCGCACCTGAACCCGCCCGGCTGGACGACCGTCTGGTTTTACTGGACCACGATCGGCGAGAAGACGCCGGGCCAGCTGTTCACGCCGGTCACCTACACCGTCTGGTCGGCCGCCGCCGCCATGTCGAACGTCCTTTGCGGCACTGTGCCCGACCCCAATGGCATCACCCTGAGCCCGGCCGTGTTCCACGGGGTCAACGTCCTGCTGCACGCCGCCAGCGCCGTCGCCGCGTTTGGCCTGCTCCACCGTCTGTTCCGCAATCGTTGGGCCGCCGTCGCCGGCGGGCTGCTGTACGCCCTGCACCCGGTGCAGGTAGAACCCGTCGGCTGGGCATCCGGCACCAAGGACGTCCTCTGCGGCATGTTCTCCCTCGCCGCCCTCTACGTCTACGTCGTCCGCCACGACACCAAGCCGGCGTCCGACGTACCCCCAAGAGCCGAATCGCCCCCGCGAGGGCGGGCCCGTAACCGCCTGCTGACCCTGCTGTCGACCCTCCTCTTTCTGCTCGCGATGCTCTCCAAGCCCACCGCGATCGTCGTCCCACTGCTGGCCGCCGCGATCGACCGGCTGCTGCTCGGTCGGCCATGGCGGCGGGTCGCGCGGTCGCTGTGGCCCTGGGCGGCGCTGATGATCCCCTGTGCCCTGTGGACCCGCGCCGCCCAGCCCGCCCCCTGGGCCGCCACGCCGCTCTGGCAGCGGCCGCTCGTCGCCGCTGACGCCCTCGCCTTCTACCTCTGCAAGATCGCCTGGCCGGCCCACCTCACCGTCGACTACGGCCACCGCCCCGCGGCCGTGTTCGCCTCCGGCGTCGCCTACTACTCCTGGCTGCTCCCCGCCGCCGTCGCCGGCCTGGTGCTGTGGCGCGCCCGGCGCGTCGGCCTCGCCGCCATCGCCCTGTTCCTGCTGCCGCTGCTCCCCGTGGTGGGCCTGGCCCCGTTCGACTTCCAATTCTTCTCCACAACGGCCGATCACTACCTCTACCTGCCGATGTTCGCCGTAGCCCTGCTCGCCACCTGGGCCCTCACGTGTGCGACCACCACGGAGCCCAGCGGCTCCGCCGCGGGTTTGTCGGTCCGTCAGCGAACCCGCGGCGGAGCCGCTGGGCTCTGCGGCGTTGTCATCGTCGTACTGGTCGCCTTGGCCGCGCGGTCGTTCGCGCAGATGGGGAGCTGGCGCGACTCGACATCGCTGTTCACCCACGCGTTGGCCGTCAACCCCAGGAGCTTCGCCGCCTGCGACCAGCTCGGCTATGCCGAGGTCAAGGCCGCCCGCCGCGCCAGCGGGGGCCGGCCGGTCGTCCCGCCCGGCGACCCGGCCTACGCCGCCTGGCGGGACAGCCAGGAGCGCTCCCTCACCTGGTACTACCGCGCCCTGGAGATCTACGACGCCTACGTCCCCGCCCTGACCAACATCGCCAGCAACGCCCAGCGCCTCGGCCGCTACGACGAGCAGCGCGCCGCCCTCCGCCGCGTGGTCGCCCTGCAACCCGCGGTCCCCCCCGGCCTCCGCGCTGACCCGATCGGCCTGGCCAACCGCCTGCTCGCCGCCGGCGACCCCGCCACCGCCATCCGCGTGCTCGACCCCGTCCTGCGCGACGACCCCACCAACGTCCCCGCCATCATCGTCCGCAACCGCGCCCTGGCGATGCCGGCGAAGTGAGCGCGGCGCACTAGCGGAAAGGGGCACGTGAGCCGGGTGCGGCTTGCACCAGTGAAGCTCGAGCTGCCCACACCACGGCGCTGGGTCGTTCTGGTCCCCTCTGCCGGCGTACCGGGAGAGGGAGCACGTGATGGCCCGCGACCGTCCACGAGCTCAAGGCTCGAACCTCCGACCGCCCGGCCTGCTCGCTTCAGCGAGCAGGTGATGTGACCCGGGGCGCTCCTGCTCGCTGAAGCGAGCAGGCCGGGCAGACCCGGGCTTCCATGAAGAGCCTTGAGACGGAGCAGGGCGGTGCCTGCTCTGTCTCGACTTCGTCGAGTCAACCGTCAGTCGCTCGCGCTCGCCTCACGGCGCCTCGGTGTAGAACCGGTCGCCCCACTGGTTCAGCGGGTACAGCGTCGAGGCGACGTTCTTCGCGTCGACGTGGCCGTCGAGGTAGAGGAAGTTGCTGAGGCGCAGGTCCCAGCCGCCGATCGACCCGGCGGGGCCGGGGACGGCGCCCAGGTGCTTGGGGCCGCCGTGGTTGCGGCCGACGTAGTCGAGCGAGCAGTTCACGCTGGTCGGCGGCGGGGTGTCGCTGGGGCTGGGGGTCATGTCGGCGGTCGTGGCCCACTGCAGCTGTTGGGGGTAGGTGGCGAGGTCGGCCATGTAGGCCTTGTCGGCCGAGGGGAGGGCGGGGACGCACTTGTTGGCGGCCAGCGCGCTGATCGGGCGGCGGCTGTTGCTGACGACTGCGGTCGGCCCGCCCGCTTGATTCGAGGTGGTGTTCAGGTTCTGGCTGCCCCACAGCTCGCTGGCCAGGATGGTCCCACCGCTGTTGCGGACCCGCGCCGCCCGCACGAAGTGCTGGGGCGTGACGGCGCCGCTGAACCCCTTGACCAGCCGGCTGCGGGGGCAGAGCGCCTCGTTCGCCGAATAGGCCAGCCGCGGCGCCTGCTGGTCGAGCACGCCCACCGTGGGCGACTCGTTGCCCAGGTCGTTGTTGCCCGCGTAGGTGTTGGCCGGGGCGAGGCCGCCGCGGTCCAGGGCCGGGCACTGGAACATCTCCCAGCCGACGGTCGAGGTGAAGATCCTGTCGAACCCGCCGGGCGTGGCGTCGGGCGTCTTCTCGTAGTCGAAGCCCTGGCGGTAGGCGCCGTCGTGCTTGCCGAAGATCAGGGCCGACCAGTGGACGTACCCGTAGAGCGGCTGGGACGGGCCCTGCGTCGCCCCGTCGGTCGAGATCGACAGCTGCTGGTAGTAGTTCGACGGCGGGATCGTCCCGCGGTTGTTGGCGATGTAGGTCGCGAACCCCTGGCCGATCGCGTGGAGGTTCGACGCGCACTTGATCTTGTACGCCGACTCCCGCGCCCGGCCCAGGGCGGGCAGCAGAATGCCGATGAGTAGTGCGATGATCCCGATAACAACGAGTAGCTCGACGAGGGTGAAGGCGTGGCGATGTCGACGCATGTGAAGGTGCTCCTGACGCGAGGTGGCAACGGAATGGATTAGCAGACAACGCTAGAGTCAACAGCGTGGGTGCGACGTGGTCATGGGCGGCAAAGTAACACAAGGTCGCGCAATGTCAACTAAGACGATGGTAAATGTGGGAGATCGGCTTGAGGCGGTTTTGCGTGCGAGATGCGGTGACGGTGGTTGTCGAGCAACGGGCCTGCAGAATCACGTGAGACAGCCGCGAGGCGTGTCTCACGGCAGTAATCTTCTTAGTGGTTTCTATTTATAGCTTTGCAGCAGATAGAGGGGGTGTGAGACAATTGGAAACCGTCTCATTTCGTCTCAATTTGTCTCACGGATGTCATACCGGTGGCGGCGCTGTGGCACTTCATCCAACCTGGCGGATGAGGGCCTGAGTGAAGTCGGTGGTGGTGGCCGTGCCGCCGAGGTCGCGGGTGAGGCGGGACCTGTCGCCATGGGCGAGGATGGCGTCGTAGGCGCTCTTCACCTTGCTGGCGATCGCCTGCTCGCCGAGGTGGTTGAGCATCATGACGCCGGACATGATGACGGCCAGGGGGTTGGCGATGTTCTGCCCGGCGATGGTGGGGGCGGAGCCATGGACGGCCTCGAAGACGGCGGCCGACTCGCCGATGTTGCTGCCGGGCACCACGCCCAGCCCGCCGACCAGGCCCGCGCACAGGTCGGAGATCAGGTCGCCGTACAGGTTCTCCATCAGCAGCACGTCGAGGTCGGTGGGGTCCTGGACCAGCTTCATGCAGCCGGCATCGATGATGATCTCGGTGTAGTCGATCTCGGGGTGCTCGGCCCGGTGGACCCGGCGGGCGCAGTCGAGGAACAGGCCGTCGGTCAGCTTCATGATGTTGGCCTTGTGGAAGGTCGTCACGCGCCGGCGGCCACGCTCGGCCGCGTACTGGAACGCGTACTTGGCGATGCGGGTGCAGCCCGCCTCGGTGGCGACCTTCAGGCTGGTGACGACGCCGGGCGCGATCTCGTTCTCGATCCCGCTGTACAGCCCCTCGGTGTTCTCGCGGACGATGACGATGTCCACGTTCTCGTACCGCGTCTTCACCCCCGGCAGCGACCGCACCGGCCGCACGGCGGCGTACAGGTTCAGCTTCTGCCGCAGCTGCACGTTGACCGACTTGAACCCCTTGCCCACCGGCGTCGTCACGGGCCCCTTCAGCGCGACTTTGCAAGCCCGCACGGCCTCGACCGTCCTCTCGGGAAGAACGTTCTCCAGCCCCTGCTCCAGCGCGCTCGCGCCGGCGGGGACGACGACCCACTCCACGTCCAGGCCGGCGGCCTCCAGCACCGCGCGGGCGCTGTCGGTCACTTCGGGTCCGATGCCGTCGCCGGGGATCAACGCGATGGTGTGCTTGGCCATGCGCGGATGATAGCAATCGCACAGAGCCGGGGCGTGTCGCCCCGGCCCGTTCCGGGGCGGCACGCCCCGGCTCTGTCAGGGATGGAACTCGCGCGCCTTGATCACCTTCGCCGGGTTGCCGCCGACGATCGTCCCGGCCGGCACATCCTTGAACACCGCCGCCCGGGCGGCGACGACGGCCCGGTCGCCGATCGTCACGCCGGGGCCGACGAAGGCTTCGGCGGCGATCCAACAATCGACGCCGACCGTGATCGGCGGCCGCAGCAGCGGGTAGTCGGGCGAACGGTAATCGTGCGACCCGGCGCACAGGTGGGCGCCCTGGCTCAGGAACGACCGGTTGCCGATGCCGATGGGGCCGAGGCAGTAGAGGATGGCTCGGTCGCCGATGGAGACGTCGTCGCCCAGGTGCAGGTTCCAGGGAATATCGATGGCGACGGTTCGCCGGACGCGGACGTTGCGGCCGAGGGTCGCCCCGAACTGGCGCAGCAGCCACGCCCGCCAGCGGTAGGCGGAGTGAAAGCTGAGCCGGAAGGCCGTGGCCTGCGCAACCGACCATGCGAGCCGGCCAAGCTTTTGCCGGCGGGTCCAGGGGCTGACGTTGCGGGCGGGGGGGGTCACCGGGACTGCTCCCCGGTTAGTCGACGAGCCTGCTCGCGGTTCTCTTCGGCCTCCAAAAAATCACGGTGAGCGGGCTCGCCGGCTGAGCGGGTGTCTGTCGCCGGCACCGCGCTCAGGTCCAGCAGCCGGCGGTCGTCGGCCTCCTTCCGCCGCAGCTCGGCCAGCTTGGCGACCGACAGGAACTCGTACGTCGCCAGCAGCCGGCAGAAGATGTACCCCGGCCGGCCGTCGAGGAACCCGCCGCGCCAGACGTAGCTGTACAGGAACCGCAGCGTCGGCCGGCACGGCAGGTGTCGGCTCAGCTCCTTCAGCCGTCGCCGGCCCACCAGGTCACCGCCGAGGACCGGCACGCCCGCGTGGGCGTTGCGGTGCTCGACGGCCGCCTCCCAGTTGCTGTAGCGGTTGTGCTTCTCCATGAACACGTTGATGCTGGGGAACGCGAAGTGGAGCATGTCGTTCGCCAGGTGACCGACGGGCCCGTCGGCGGCCAGGTGCTCGTGGACCTCGTTGTCGCCGCTGCCGGTGTCGCCGATGTCGGTCAGCCGCTCGTAAGCCCCGTGGCCCTTGCGCAGCAGCCGCAGGTTCCAGCTGGGGTAGTAACCGCAGTGGCGGATCCAGCCGCCCATGAAGATGAACTTGCGGTTGATGAAGTGGCCGACCTGTCCACCGCCGGCCCGCACGACCGTGGCGATCTCCTCGGCCAGCGCCGGCGTGATCCACTCGTCGGCGTCGACGACCAGGATCCAGTCGTGCCTGAACGCCACGTTCTGCAGGGCCCAGTTCTTCTTCTTCGGCCACTGCCCGTTCCAGCGGAACTGCACGACCGTCGCCCCGTACGCCGCCGCGAGGGCGGCCGTGTCGTCGGTGCTGCCGCTGTCGACCACCACCACCTCGTCGGCCCAGGCCAGGTGGTCCAGGCAGCGGGGCAGGTTCTTCGCCTCGTTCAGCGCCGGGATCATGACCGACACCGGCACCCGGCCGCGGCGCCCGCCGGTCAGCGTCACCGCGCCGGTCGATGGTGCGACCGGCGCGGTGGCCTGGACTCGGGTCGGCACCTCGACCGCCGGCGGCTTCTCGTCGGTCACGCGCCCCTTGCCCTCGGCGACGCTGAGCCCCCCGCGCACCACCGGCATCCGCCCGCGCAGCCGCCGCAGCTCGCGGTACTTCAGGTAGATGTAGTACTCGTACGTGCTGATCAGCAGGCACAGGTTCCACCCGGCCGCCCGGTCGAGGAACCCCTCCAGGTAGACGTACATGTACAGGAACCGCCACAGCCACGGGGCGGGCAGGTTCGGCAGGACGCGCGTCTTCAGGAACCGCCGGCGGGCCATGCGGTCGCGCCGCAGCGTCATCAGCCCGGGCCAGGTGGGCTGGCCGGCGTAGACGTCGTACAGCTCGGCCGCCTCCAGCGTGGAGTACCGGTTGTGCTTGGCGACGAAGTGCTCCAGCCCGCGCCGGTCCTCGTGCAGCAGCAGCGCGTCCTTCGGCAGGTACGCCGTCGGCCCGTCGACGTGCATGTGCTCGTGGACCCGCCGGTCCTCGTAGCTGGCCCGGCCGCGCTTGAACAGCCGCAGGTTCCAGCTGGGGTAGTAGCCGCAGTGGCGGATGCGTCGACCCAGGAAGATGAAGATGCGGTTGACGTAAAAGCCCGACTGCCGCACGTCCGCAGGCGACCCCGCGGTGATCCGCTCCACCTCCCGCCGCAGGGCAGGCGTGACCGCCTCGTCGGCGTCCACGATCAGCACCCAGTCGCTCGCCCACGGCAGGGTCGCCAGCGCCCAATTTTTCTGCCCCGCGTACCCCGCCCAGTCGTGGTGCACCACCGTCGCCCCGGCCGCCGCGGCAATCTCCAGCGTCCGGTCGGTGCTGCCGCTGTCGACCACGAACACCCGGTTGACCCACCCGGCCAGGCTGGCCAGCGCGTGGCCGATGTTCAGCTCCTCGTTGTGGGTCTGGATCAGGACGTCGACCATGCGGGGGGAATCTCCACGGAGAGGCCCCGGATGTACATCCGGGGCTCCGTGAGTATATCGGTCCGGTTCGCCCGCCATGCGCATCCTGCACGTCATCCCCACGATCGACCCCAACGCCGGCGGGCCGGCGCTGATCTGCACGAAGCTCGCGATCGCCCAGGCCCGGCTCGGGCACGACGTGACGATCCTGGCGTACGAGCCGCCGCCCGCGGGTCGGGAGCGGATCCTCGCCGAGAACGGCCGGACGGCCGGGTTCGACCGGCTCACGCTGCGCAACCTACCGCCGATCACCCTCCGCGAGCGCGTGACCGGCCGCCACGCCAGGGCCGCCGCCGGACGGCTGGTGCCGAACGCCGACGTCGTCCACCTGCACGGCCTCTGGGAAACGGCCCTGCTCCACGCCGCCACCGCCGCCCGGCGGCACGGCAAGCCCTACCTGATCCTGCTGAACGGCATGCTGATGCCCTGGGCCATGGCGCGCGGCGTGATACATAAACAGATCGCCCTCCGCCTCGGCTGGCATCGGGCGCTGGCTCACTGCGTCCCCCACTTCGGCAGCGACGACGAGGCCGCCGCCTTCCGCGCGCTCGGCTTCCACAACTCCGGCGTCGTCATTCCCAACGGCGCATTCCCCGACGAGTACGCCGACCTGCCCCCGGCCGGCACGTTCCGCGCCGCCCATCCCGAGTTGGCCGACCACCCGTACGTCCTGTTCGTCGGCCGGCTGCACCAGCAGAAGGGGATCGACCTGCTGCTGGCCGCGTTCGACCGCGTGGCGCAGCGGCACCCCACGGTGAGACTGGTCATCGCCGGCCCCGATTATGGGGTCGACATCGAATCTCACTCCGGGCGAAGCCCACCGCGCCGCGGTGGCTCTGCCGGACCCACGGCAGGGCCGTGGGCTTCACGACTCCTCCGCCTCGGCCCCATCTACGGCCGCGACAAGCTCGCCGCCCTGCGCGACGCCGCCTGCTTCTGCCTGCCCAGCCGGCACGAGGGGTTCAGCCTCGCCGTGCTCGAGGCCCTCGCCTGCGGCGTTCCCGTCGTCATCAGCACCGAGTGCCACTTCCCCGAGGTCGCCACCGCCGCCGCCGGCGTCGTCACGTCGTTGGACCCGGCCGCCATCGCAGACGGGTTGCTGGCGGTCTTGGCCGACCCCTCGTTCCGCGCCCGTGCCACGCCGTTCATCGCCGAGCGGTACAACTGGATGACCGTGGCCGCGGCGACCGTCGACGCCTACAGGGGCCGGGTCGGCCGCGCGTCCGACGCGTGACCGGCAACAGATGCCGCCGGCATGGGCCCGAGCGTGCTGCCCGGACGTGACGTCGCCGGCCGAGCCGTGGCGTGTTAACTTCGGTCCATGAAGATCACCCCGGTCTCCCCCAACGCTCGCCAGCTCACCCGCTTCGGCCTGGTGAACTGCTACCTGGTCCGTGAGTCCGACGGCCTCACCCTGATCGACACGGGAATCGCCGGCACCGGCAAGGCCATCCTCGCCGCCGCCGAATCCGTGGGCGCGCCGATCCGCCGCATCCTGCTGACCCACGCCCACACCGACCACGTCGGGTCCGTCGACGAGCTGGCCGGGCACCTGCCCGGCGTCGTCGTCGCCGCCAACGAGCGGTCGCTGCCGCTGCTCCGCCGTCCGGCCGACCGGGGCGTCCGCCCCGACGAGCCACGGGACAAAGTCCGCGGTGGCCTGCCCGGCATCGTGACCCCCGTCACTCGCCTCGTGAGCGACGGCGAGCTGTTCGGCTCACTCCGCTGCATCGCCACGCCCGGTCACATCCCCGGCCACGTCGCCTTCCTCGACGAGCGGGACGGGACCCTCTACGCCGGCGACGAGCTCTCCGCCGTCGGCCGCCTCGCCATCTGCGGCTGGACGCCGTGGTACTTCCCGATCCCCACCCTGGTCATGTGGTCCAAACCGCTGGCCCTGGACAGTGCCCGCAAGCTCCTCGCCCACCCGATCCAGCGGTTCGCCTGCGGCCACGGGGCCATCCGCCCCGGCGGAAGCGCCGACCTGTCAGCCTTGGTGGCGCAAGCCGCCGGGTGAGTGCGACGACCCGCCTCCCCTCTTCATCGACATGGGGCCAAGCCGATGTGGCCGATCCAGATCAGGCCCGCCTCGCGAGAGGCACCGGATGTCCATCCGGGGCTCCGGAGGGCCGCGTGACGCCCCCGCCACCGCTCCGCGTGCTGCACCTGACCGCCGGCTCCGACGCCGGCGGTTTGTCACGGTACATCCTCGACCTCGGCACCGCCATGACCGCCGCCGGCCACACGGTCGCCGTCGCCGGCGAGCGCGGCGCGTGGCACGACCTGTTCGCCAAGTCGTCCCTGCCGTGGATCGACGTGCCGCTCAAGGGCCACCCTTGGGCGCTCTGGCGAGCTTCGCGCACGCTGTCCCGTTGGATCGAGCGGAACCCCATCGACCTGCTGCACGTCCACTACCGTCGCCCGACGTTGGTGGGTCGCCTGATTCAGCGGTCACACCCCCTGCCGATGCTCTACACGTTGCACCTGTCCGACCTCGCCGTGCGCGGCCCAATGGGCTTGCTGTCCGACTTCGGCGACCACACCCACGCCCCCTCGGCCGACGCCCTGCGCTGGCTCGCCCACGTCCCCCGCGTCCCCGCCGACGACATCACCGTCATCCCCCACGGCATCGACCCCGCCCGGTTCGCCGTCCCCGACGGTGCCACCCGCGCCGCCGCTCGGGCATCGTTCGACATTTCTCCCGGCCAGACCGTCGCCGCCTACGTCGGCCGGTTCGACCACCCCAAGAATGTCGGCTGGCTGCTCGACGTCGCCGCCGCTCTCCCAATGGTCTGCCTGCTGCTCGTCGGCGAGGGTCCCGACGAGCCCGCCCTCCGCGCCCGGATTGCCAAGGATCGGCTCACCAACGTCACCCTGCTCGTCGGCCGCCGCGATCCAGTCCCCGTCTACCACGCCGCCGATGCCCTGCTGCTGCCCAGCGGCCGCGAGGGGTTCTCGCTGGTGTGCGCCGAGGCCATGAGCTGCGGCATCCCCGTGCTCCGCACCCGAACCGCCGGGACCAGCGAGCTGGTGGTTGAGAACGGTACCGGCCGGTCGACCCCGATCGACCGCCACGCCTTCGTGTCGGCCGCCGCAACGTTCCTGACCGACCCCGACCCGCTCCGCCAGTTGGGCCGGCGGGCCGCCCAGCACGTCCGCCAACGGCTGACCTTCGACCGGCAACTGTCGGAAACGATCGCCCTCTACCGCCAGCTCATCGCCGCCCGCCTGCTGCCAATATCGGGGAGGTGAACCGCCGAGGCACGGTGACACGGAGCGGGACCTCTCCGTGCCTCCGTGGCGACCCCGCATTTGCCCCATCCACCGAAAAACTTGACACCTCGGTGGCCCCGTTTACCATTCGAGTCGGCGCGAGGGTGCCCGCCCGATTGCGCCGTCGTCGCTGACCGCCCGGAGAGAGGGCCGGCCAAGGCCGGTCTGCCCGCCCGCATAAGGAGCCCGCCGTGAGTCCACTGACCAAGACGTTCGTCGTGTTGCTGGTCGTGATGTCGCTGTTGTCGGCCGCCGGGTTCGTCGTGTTCGTGAACCAGGCGCAGAACTTCCGCGTCTCGCTCGCCAGTGCCAATGCCAGCCTGAGCCAGAAGACGGCCGACCTCACCACGGCCAAGAACCAGGCCATCACGCTCGCCGTCCAGGTCGCCGCCGCCCAGAAGGATGCCGAGGCCGCCCAGGCCGAGAACACCCGCCTCGCCAGCGCCGACGCCGCCACGATCGCCGACCTCAAGGCCCAGATCGCCACCGATAAGAGTCAGGCCACCATCGCCGCCGTCACCACCGACAACGTGACCCAAGCGCTGACCGCCTCTGAGGCCCAGCGCAAGGGCATCAGCGACGCCCTCGCCGCCGCCCGCACCGAGCTCGACACGACCAACAAGAAGCTGTCCGATGACGACGTGGCCATCTCCGACCTGACCAACAAGCTCGACGTCTCCAACCGCAAGGTGACCGACTTCAGCGAGCAGGTCGCCCAGGGCAAGGCCGACGGCGAGCGCTACCTCAAGATCCTCCAGGAGCACGGCCTGTCGCCCACCTCCACCCCCGACACGATCAGCCTCAGCGCCCCGTCCATCAACGGCGTCATCCGCGACGCCCGGCCGATCAACGGCATCGCCTACGCCACCATCTCGGTCGGCTCGGCCGAGCAGGTCACCAAGGGCATGAAGTTCCACGTGATCGACCGCGAGCACACCAAGTTCCTCGGCGAGCTGGTGATCGACTCGGTCGACCTGCACGAGGCCACCGGCAAGCTGGAAGGCCCCAACATCGCCGACGTCCGCGTCGGGACCGACGTCCGCACCCAGCTCTGAGCCAACCCCTTCACTGACGAGGCACACCCATGAGCCGAGCCGTTGCCGCCGACGTGATCGTCGAGAAGCCGCAGAACAACATCTACACCGTGCTGGTAATCGCCGCGACCGTCGCCCAGGCGATCGCGTTCCTGGCCATCTACAGCAAGTTTTCCGAGATCTTCGCCGAGGGCAAGTCGCTCTTCGGCTGATTGCGGACCAAGGCAGTATCCACTCGCAGATGGAGCCCCGGATGTACATCCGGGGCTTCTTCGTGCGCGGTGAGTGCTCCGTAGCTCACCGCCCCTTCGTCTCCAGCAGCACGCTGACGAACCCCGGTGCCGGCACCGTCGCCCGCGCCCGCCCGTCGGCCACCGTCACCGTCGCGCCCGTCGGCCGCACGCGGTGCGGGTCGCCCCAGGTGTTGGCCGCCTTGGGGTCGGTCCCGCCCAGCGCCGTCGCGCTGCTGGCGGCGACGATCCGCCGGTCGTTCAGCGCCACGTCAACCGTGAGCGGGGCCGACGCATCCCGATTGGTCAGGAACAGGCTGACGCGCCCCGTAGCGGCGTCGTATGTGGCGGCCGCGTCGAGCGACGGCACGTCGCCCCGGGCACCCGCGGCATACCGGTCGCCCCCGACCGCCGGCGTCAGCGACACGCCGCTCGCGTGGCGGCTGAACGCCAGGAACGGGTAGTAGATGCTCTGGATCAGTAGCCCCTCGGGCCGGGTCAGCACCGGCGCGATCACGTTCACCACCTGCGCGATGCACGCCACCTTCACCACGTCCGCCCGGCGGACGAACGCGGCCAGGTACTGGGCGCACACCAGCGCGTCCTCCAGGTTGTACACCTCCTCCAGCAGGTGCGGCGCCCGCTGCCACCGCCCGTCGCCGCCGCGGTCCTTGTACCAGACGTTCCACTCGTCGAACGAGACGTACACCCGCCGGTCCGACCGCCGCCGCCCCCGCACGTATGCCAGCAGCCCGGCGTAGTCGTCGATCACCCGGTCGATCTCCACCCCCTCGGCCAGGAACCACGGCGTGTCCTGCCGATCGTTGTTGCTGTACCGGTGGGCCGAGATGAAGTCGACGTGGTCCCAGCACGTCTCAAGCGTCACCCGGTCGTACTCCAGGTACGTCGGCAAATCACGCGTCGACGACCCGCACGCCACCGTTTGGATCGACGGGTCCATCCCCTTCATCATCCCCGCCGCGGCCCGCGCCCGGCGCGCGTACTCGTCGGCCGGCACGTGCCCCGCCTGCCACGGCCCGTCCATCTCGTTGCCCAGGCACCACAGCTTCACGCCGTACGGCTCGGCCCGACCGTTCGCCCTCCGCTGGTCCGCCCAGTGCGTCCCGACCGGCAGGTTGCAGTACTCCAGCAGCTGGGCCGCCTCGGCCGCCCCGGCCGTGCCCAGGTTCACCGCCATCATCGGTGCCGTGCCGAGCACGTCGCACCACTTCATGAACTCGTCGGTGCCGAACTGGTTCGACTCGACCGACCGCCACGCGTAGTCCGGCCGGCTCGGCCGCCGCGCCCTCGGGCCGACCCCATCGCGCCAGTCGGCGGCGCTCACGTAGTTCCCGCCGGGGTAGCGCATCACCGGCATCGCCAGCGGCCGCAGCACGTCCAGCACGTCCCGGCGGAACCCGTTCGCGTCCGACAGCGGGCTGCCCGGGTCGTACACCCCACCGTACACCGCCCGCCCCAGGTGTTCGAGGAACCCCCCGAAGATCCGGCGGTCGACCGGGCCAACGTGGAACTGCGTGTCGAGCGTGACGGTGGCGCTGGCGGGCATCGGCGAAATGCTACAGTGTCCGTCCCCATGCGTCAGGCCGACCCGCCCGTTCTGCGCTACGCCGTCCTGCACCACACCGGCGTGCCATCGCCGCACTTCGACGTGCTGGTCGAGCCCCGCCCCGGCGCCGACCTGGCGACGTGGCGATCCCCCGATTGGCCGGTTGAGGCCCCCACGCCGGTCGAGCGGATCAAGGATCACCGCCGCATCTACCTGGACTACGAGGGTGCCCTCGGCGGCGGCCGCGGCACCGTCGAGCGCGTCGCCGGCGGAACGTGTCACGTGGACGTCGGCGCGGCGGGGGTCTGGACCGTCACCCTGCGCAGCGGCGCCGTCGGCACGCTTACGTTTCGGCCGACGAGCGACGGCCGGTGGCAACTGAGCCGCGCCTGACCGAAGCGCTGGCTGCGACACGCCGGCGCGATCGTGCCGATCGCCGGCCGGCGTGCTACGCTCCGGCGGCATGATTCGCCGCGATGCCGGGTCCGACTGGCTGCTGATCTCCCAACCCGACCACGCGGCCGTCGCCGCCCGCCTCGCCGCCCACGTCGGAGGTCGCCGGTTCGCGCCGCTCATCGCCCAGCGCGACTCGGTCGTCGCCGCCGTCGCCGCCCACGACGACGGCTGGAACGAGCACGACCAGGCTCCCATCATTGATGCCCACGGCCGACCGCTCGACGTGTTCGACGCGCCCCGGGCCGTCGCCCTGACGGCGTGGTCGGCCTCCACCGAGCGGGCGACCATCGCCGCCGGTCCCTACGCGGGGCTGCTGGTGAGCCTGCACGGGCTGTCGCTCAGCATCCGCGCCGCCGGCACCGGCGGGTTCGACCTGTCGACCGCCCGGGCCGTGTTCGAGGTGAACCAGTTTCAGCACCGCGAGATCGAGCGCCAGGGCCACCTGCGCGAGGCGGTCGGCCTGCCGACCGACATCCCGCTGCAGCACGGCATCGCCGAGCCCGGCGCCAGCGCCGGCGACGACCGCCTCACATACCACTTCCGCCTGCTGCAGGCGATGGACCTGATCAGCCTGTGCGCCTGCTGCACCCACCCGCCCGCCGACCGCACCGACGAACTGCTGCCGACGCCCGGCGCGCGCCCCTGGCGGCTCCGCATCAGCCGCGACGGCCGCGGCGTCGTTCGCGTCACGCCGTGGCCCTTCGACGCGGCTCGGATCGAAATGTCCGTGCGCTGCCGACGACTGCCGGCCCGGCCGTTCGACGACGTGGCGACATTTCGCGCCGCCCACGCCGCCGCACCGGTCGAGACGATCCCGGTGGTCCTCCGCGCCTGACCCGTTTGGCGACGGCCCGGCGGGCCGGGCTTCAACCTCTCGAAGCCCGGTCTTCCGGGCCGTCGCCAAGAGACGGCTTCAGAACCGAACCTTTGCTCCCAAGCCGGTCTCTGAGGTACTCCGAAGAGCCGGATCAACCGTGAACATCCGGCTCTTCAAAGTACCTCAGAGACCGGCTTGGATGGGTTCTGAAACCATCGCCAAATGGTTTGCTTGACGCGTCCCGGCGCGATGCACACCATGTCGCCGCCGATGATCGCGCGTCCCGCCATGTTCGCCTTACCCGTAACGACCGATATGAGGTCGACCGGCTCTGTCGCGCCAGCGATCAGTAACGGCGAGATCGCGTACCCCATCACCCCGTAGCGGCCGGCACGTTCACCCACGCTTTTCAACGCCCGGCCCCCCACGCGGCCGGGCGTTTTCTTTTGTCCCCCGGGAGGAGTTCCCATGAGCACGTTGATGATCGAGGTGTGCGAGGTGGCCGCCGTCGAGCCCCACCCGCACGCGGACCGGCTGGGCATCGCCACGGTGAAGGGGTGGAAGACCGCCATCGGGTTCGACCCGGCGACCGGCGCTTACGACTTCGCCGTCGGCGAGCGGTGCGTCTACTTCCCGCCCGACAGCGTGCTGCCGCCGGCGCTGGCGAACAGCCCGTACCAGGTCTGCAAGACCAAGGGCTGCCGCGCGTTCAACAAGACGCCGCCGCAGCTGGGGGCCGAGCAGCGCGCGGTGGACGGCCGCTGCGCGCTGTGCGGCAACGCCGTCCAGTGGAAGGACGGCACGCCCGGCCGCACCGGCGCGATGGCGTTCTGCGGCGAGCTGCCGTCCGACGCGAACGGCGTCCGCCCGCCGGGCGGGCGCGTGCGCGCCGCCCGGCTGCGCGGCGTCCAGTCATTCGGCTTCATCATGAAGATCGACCCGGGCCAGGGCGATGACCCGGCCTGGCCGGTCGGCACCGACCTGCGCGAGCGCTTCGGCGTCACCAGATGGGAGCCGCCGCTGGAGAACGTCGACGGCGAGGTCGAGACGCCGCACCCGGCGTTCCACGCCTACACCGACATCGAGCACCTGGCGAACTTCCCCGGGCTGCTGTTGGACGGCGACGACGTGGTCATGACCGAGAAGCTCCACGGCAAGAACTGCCGCGTCGGCCTCGTGCTGGACGACGGCCAGTGGACGTTGATGGCGGGGTCGCACGGCCACCGGCGAAAGGAGGCGTTCCACCGCGAGCGCCGGTTCATCGCCCGCGAGCTGGTCTACCGGCACGTCCTGCCCGACGAGGAGGTGAGCGTCGGCCAGCAGTTCCAGTACGAGAACGGCACGTTCTGGCGAGTCAACGATGTGAAGCCCGGCAAGGACGGTCTCGCCCTGCACTGCGAGGAACTGGTGCGGCTCGGTGACGGGTCGTTCGCGACGAAGATGCGCCGCTCGGAGTTCTGGGAGCCGATGACGGACGCCGTGAGGGCCCTGCTGTCCCACGCGCGTCGGACGGCCACGGCCGGCGTCGTTCTGTTTGGCGAGCTGTACGGCACGCAGGACATGAAGTACGGCCTGCGGAACCAGCGTGGCTTCCGCGCCTTCGACCTGGCGGTCGACGGCCGGTACGTCGACCACGACGCAGTCGTGGCCCTGTGCGCCCGTTTCGGCGTCGAGACGGTCCCGGTCCTCTACCGTGGCCGCTTTTCGATGGCCGAGGCCGAGCGACAGACCGATGGCCCGACCGTGATGTGCGACCCCGCCGACGCCGGCACGTTCGGCGGCCGCGAGGGCATCGTGGTGAAGCCCGCCGTCGAGTGGTTCGACGAGCGGATGGTCCCGACCAGCACGCGCGGGCGGGTCATCTTCAAGTCGGTCAGCGCCGACTACCTCGCCCGCAAGGGCGGGACCGACGCGCACTGACCGCGTAGCCCAACGCGGGGGAAAGCCCCGCGTTGGGCCGTCGATTCGGATGCAAAATCGAAGCTGTAGCGGCCGACGCTCACCGCGTTGCATGCACCTGGTAAGCCGCCACCATCGCCTCCGCCACGCGCGGCCAGGTGTACCGCGACATCACCAGCTCGCGCCCCGACCGTCCCATGTCACCGGGCGCCGACAGTGCGCGATCCAACCCGGCCGCCACAGCAGCGGCTGACAAATCCACGATAAGGCCCGCGCTGGCCGTCGCCACCTCTGGGAAGTGGCAGGCGGCGCTGATGACGACCGGGACCCCGCAGGCCATGGCCTCGAGGATGGCGACGCTGAACCCCTCCTGCCGGCTCGGCAGGCAGAACGCCGCCGCGTCGACCAGGGCCGCGTACTTCGCCGCCCCGTACAGCGGCCCGACGAACTGGACCCGGCCCGCCAGCCCGTGTGCCGCAAGCCGTCGCACGAAGTCGGATCGCGCGCCGCCGTCCGGCCCGGCCACCACCAGCCGACAGGTCGGGTGGCGCAGGATCGCGAGCGCGTCGGCCAGCACGTCGAGCCCCTTCTTCGGGTGAAGCCGGCCCAGGAACAGCACGTACGGGTCGCCGCCCAACGCCGGGTGCGCCGCCCGGAACGTGCCGGCCGGCGGGAGCGGATCGACCTCGGCCGGGAAGATGCCGTTCGGCACCACCACGGCCGGCGGCCGCAATCGCAGTGGCGACCAAAGCTGCGCCTCGTCGCCGTTCAGCGCGTGCAGGAACGCCGCCCCGTCCAGCATCCGCCGGTAGCCCAACAGGAGCGCGACGCGTTTCTTCAGCCGCTTCTGCGCCAGGCTCCACGGGTCGAGCATGCCGTGCGGCGAGACGACGTGCGGCACCCGGTTCTGCACTGCTGCAGCCGCCGTCCGGCGCAGCAGCCCGCCCCACACGCCGTGCAGGTGAAGCACGTCAGCCGCGACGACGTCGGCCCCGCAGCCCACGCCGACATGCTCGCCGCCGGGCACGCCGGACCATAACGCGTCGAACCGGGCGTTTGGCAGGTCACCGCTCAGGATCGAGACGTCGTGCCCCAGCGCACCCTGCGCCGCCGCCAGCCGCGCCGCCACGACCGGCGGCCCGCCGTCGGCGGGGTCGAGCGACGTGACGACGTGGATGATCCTCATCGAGATCGCTCAAGACGATCCTCCACGAAGGACACGAAGAGACACGACGGCAGGAAGATCACTGTTTTCCCCTCGTGTCTCTTCGTGTCCTTCGTGGATAGCTGTTCTCACCCCCGCGGCGGCAGCGCCGCCGTCCGCACGCGGAGGATGTTCTCCTTCGCCCGCAGCTTTTCCACCAGCGGCGTGGTCGGCTCGCTGTCGGTCTTGATCAGCATCATCGCGGTCGCCTCGCCATCCGACCCGACGGCCCGGCTGATCACCATGTCTGCAATGTTCACGCCGGCGTCGCCGAACGTGCTGCCGACGAAGCCGATCACGCCCGGCTGGTCGCGGTTGGTCAGCAGCACCATCTGGCCCTCGGGCACCATGTCCATGTTGAAGTCGTCGATCCGCAACAGCCGGGGCAACCCATCCGCGTAGACGGTGCCCAGGATGCGGTGCCGCTGCCCGTCGGGCCCCTCGACGCGGATGCTGAGGATGTCGCCGACCAGCCCCGCCGGCGGGGCCGGCTCGTGGATCTGGACCAGCTCGATCCCGCGCCCGCGGGCCAGGTGCTCGACGTTGATCACGTTCACGCCCCCCGCGCCCAGGTGGGGCCGCAGAATCTCGACCGTCGCCAGCCGCAGCAGCGTGTTCAGCAGCTTCGGGGCGCGCGTGCCAGACGCGCGCACCGTGACCGACTTGATCCCGCCGTCGCTCAGGCTGGCCAGCAGCGTGCCCATGCGGCGGGCCAGGTCGGCGAACGGGGCCTCGTCCGGCGGCAGGTCCAGCCGGACGCCGCCGGCGTTCACCGCGCCGCGGATCTCGCCCTTGGTGAGGTACGCGACGATCGCCTTGCACGCCTCCACGCTGACGGCCGTCTGCGCCTCGTCGGTGCTCGCCCCCAGGTGCGGCGTCAGCACGACGTTCTCCAGCCCGAACAGCGGGTGGTCCTTCGGCGGCGGCTCGACGGCGTACACGTCCAGCGCGGCACCGGCGATCTTCTTCTCGCGGATCGCGTCGGCCACCGCGTACTCGTCGGTCACCTCGCCGCGGCTGTCGTTGATGATCAGCAGGTTCGGTCGGCACTTCCCGCCGAACAGCCGGTCGCGGTTGATCAGGTGCTTGGTCGCGTCCCCGCCGGGCACGTGGAACGTGACCACGTCGATCTGGCCGAGGAACTCGTCAAAGTCGCGGATCAGTTTGACCTTGCCCTCCAGGGCCGTATCGGCCGAGAAGAACGGGTCGAAACCGACGACCGTCATCTCCATCGCCAACGCGCGAGAGGCAACAGTGCGGCCGATCCGGCCCAGGCCGACGACGCCCAGCGTCTTCCCGGCCAGCTGCGTGCCCTGGTACTTGTTGCGTTTCCAGCTGCCGCTCTTCACGTGCGCGTCGGCGGCGGGGATCTTGCGGGCCAGCGACATCATCAGCGCCAGCGCGTGCTCGGCCGTGGACAGCGTGGACGCCTCGGCCGTGTTCATCACCAGCACGCCCTTGGCGGTGGCGACGGGCAGGTCGATGTTGTCGACGCCCACGCCGGCGCGGGCGATCGCCCGCATCTTGCCCGGGTTGGCCAGCACCTTCGACACGGCCGGCTTCTTCACGCCCGACCGCACGATCATCGCGTCGTACTCGCCGGCGATGGCGGCCAGCTCGTCCTCGCCCAGCCCCACGCGGACGTCGAACGGCACGCCCGACGTGCGCAGGTACTCCAGCCCTTCCTCGGCCAGGTCGTCGGCGACCAGAATCTTCAGTGACATCTCGGCAACCCTCTCTCGGTTAAAGTCGGGAAAGCCTAGGAGTGCGGGCCGGCCGTCGCAAGGACGCGCACCCTTCATAAAGCCGCGGACGGCGTCGGCGGGGGAACCGCGGATGACATCCGCGGCTTTATGTGGCGGATCAAACGATGATGTCACGCTTCGGATTCTCGCGGTGCTCCGTCGCAGCCGAGGGCGGGAGCGCGCGGACCTCGGCGTGCCGTCACTCATCTTGATGGTCGGCGCGTCCGCGGGCTGAAGCCCGCGGCTGGAAAGAAGTCCGCGGGCGTCGGGCTCACCAATCCGGCGACCCGCCACTATCGAGGGTCGCCACCCACCGTTTCAAGCGCTCGGCGCCGCCGGTCCAGATCGGCTCGCAGGCCAACAGGTAGTTCCGCACCGGGGTGCGCTCGCCCTTGGCGAACAGCTCCTTGGCCAACCCCAGGTCGGGGCCGGTCGTGGCGAGGGTGGGCGAAGTCTTCACCGTGGCGGCGGTGGCGAGGAACTCCTCGGCGCGGTCGACGTTGCCGCTGTGGAGCGCGACCTCGCCGAGGACGATGTTGGCCCGGTGGAGGGCGTCGGGGTGCAGGGGGTCGGACGGGAAGTCGTCGGCCGTCTCCAGCAGGTTCGACGCGATCCGCTTGGCCGAGATCAGGTCGCCGCCGCGGAAGGCGTCCATCGGCATGCCGGCCAGCACGTGGAACCGGTCGACCCGGTCGGGCGTCAGCTTGTACGCCGACTCGCGCAGGGCCAGCGCCTGTCGACACAGGTCGGGAGCCTGATCGGGCTGGCGAGCGGCCTGTCGCTCCAGCGACCCCGCGAGCCGGGCGGGCCACTGGGCCGACTTGGGCTCGGCGTCGATCGCGCGGCGGAGCAGGTCCTGGGCGTTGGCGGAGTCGGTTCCGTTGTCGAAGAACACGGCCGCGTCGGCCAGCACGGCGGCGTCGGTCGGGTGACCGTCGACCTGCTTGTCCCAGGCGTCGGTCGCCGCCTTGTAGCCGGTCGCATCCGCCAGCGGGCTGACCATCCCGTAGGCGGCCGTGAGCGGGTCGGCGGGGCGGTGGCGGATGAACCAGAGGACGTGGCCGAGCCGCTTCTGCGGGGACGCGGCCGCCCGGTCGTAGTAGTAGCCCAGCAGCTGCGCGTGGGCCGACGCGTCGTCGGGCTTGAGGCCGAGCGTCGACTCCACCGCCTTGGCACCTTCGTCGGTCAACCGTCGGCCACGCTCGATGTCGGCCGCCAACTTGGCATCGTTGGTGAACCCCGCGGCCGTCAGCGACAGCAGCAGGGCGACCGGCCACGACCGACGATGAACGGACATCGGGGGCTCCTGGGTGGAGGCTGCAAAGTACACCGCGGGCGATGCCAGGCGGAAGAATTATCCACGAAGGACACGAAGGAAAGACAGATACTGCTCCTGCTCCGCTTCGTGTGTCTTCGTGTCCTTCGTGGATGATCCTCTGCTCCGACTTCGGCGAGGTTATCCCCGGACGATCCGCCGGACGGCGGCGGCAATGGGGGCGCGGGGCACGTCGTCGCGGACGACCACGTGGCCGATGCGGTCGGGCAGCACGAGGCGGACCTTGCCGCCCTCGACCTTCTTGTCGTACGCCATTGCGTCAACCACGGCGTCGACGTCCAGGTCCAGCCCGCCGGTCGGCAGGCCGGCGCGGGCGATCAGCTTCACCACGCGGTCGTTCGATCGGGGGTCGAGCATCCCCAAGTCGACCGCCAGGGAACACGCGGCCACCATGCCCAGGGCGACGGCAGCCCCGTGGGGCACGGCGTAATCGCTGATCCGCTCGACGGCGTGGCCGAACGTGTGGCCGAAGTTCAGGTGGGCCCGCTCGCCGCGCTCCAACGGGTCGGCGGCCACGACGACCGCCTTGATCCGCACGTTGTGGGCGACCAGCTCCGTCAGTGCGGCGACGTCCACCCGGAGCAGGTCGTCCAACGCCAACTCCATCCGGGCGAACCCCTCGGCGTCGCGGATGAGGTCGTGCTTGACGCACTCGGCCAGCCCGCCGGACAACTCGCTCGGCGGCAGCGTCCGCAGCAAGGCGGGGTCGGCCAGCACGGCGGTGGGCTGGTGGAACGCGCCGATCAGGTTCTTGCCGATGCCGTGGTTGACGCCGGTCTTGCCGCCCACGCTGGCGTCGACCATGGCGAGCAACGTCGTCGGGATCGGGATGAACGGCACGCCGCGCAGCAGCGTGGCGCCCACGAACCCGGCCATGTCGCACACGATCCCGCCGCCCAGCGCCAGCACCGGCGTGCTGCGCTCCATCTTGGCCGACAGGAACGCGTCGTACACCGGCAGCAGGGCGGTCAACGACTTGTTCGCCTCGCCCGGCGGCAACGTGGCAACGATCGGCTCGATGCCGACCGATTCCAATGACCGCAGCAGCGCCGGCAGGTGCAGCGGGCCCACGTGGGCGTCGGTTAGCACGGCCGCGCGGGCGCAGGCGGACATCGCGCGCAGCGCCGGACCGGCGTGATCGAGTAAGCCTGGCTCGACGCGGACTTCGTACGGGGCGTCGAGGACGTTGACGGATACGGT
Source organism: Tepidisphaeraceae bacterium (assembly GCA_965198865.1). Taxonomy (GTDB): domain Bacteria; phylum Planctomycetota; class Phycisphaerae; order Tepidisphaerales; family Tepidisphaeraceae; genus CBDAQA01. The sequence goes on from CBDAQA010000003.1 coordinate 138,953, forward strand.
CGGCACCGCGGCATTGTATCCGGCCGGCGTGACGCGGGGAGGGACGCGACCCAGCGGAGCAACGAAGAAGCCCCGGATGTCCATCCGGGGCTCCGTCGATCTCGTCGGTTTGACTCGAGCGGCGTCAGACGCCGGTCTTGGCCGTGCCCGAGCGGGCACCGTCGGCACCTTCGACTACCTTCGTCGTGGACGACACCGTCTGGCCGGGCAGCTTCTCGACCTGCACGTCGGTCTCCCGAAGCGTGTCGCGGACCTTCTCGGTCCGCTCGGTGGCGGTCTTGCCAACCACGACCTCGCCGACCACGCGTGCGGTCTTGGCGGCCACGACCTCCTCGCCGCTCTCGGTCAGCTCGACCGTGCCCTCCTCGAAGGCGTCGGTCAGCTCGGCACCGGCCAGCGGGCGGTCGACGACGCGGCGGTCCACGTTCACGTGCTCCTCGCGCAGGCTCACGCTCTGCTCGACGGGCCGCTCGATGACCCGCTTGACGATCCGCACCCCGCCGCGGTTCACCACCCGCTTGCCGACGGCCAGGTCCTCCTTCACCAGGTCGATCTTGCCCGCCGCCCCAACGGTGGAGGCGGCCTGGGCGGTGGTCCGGGTCGACGCTAGGGCCGGTGCGGTCCAACCGGTCTTGGACCACTCGGCGGCCTTCTCGTCCACGTCAACGGCACCGGCGTCGTTGAGGATGTCGGCCACCTCGTCGGCGTTGGCCTCGGTCGCGTCGACCGACAGCACCACCCCGCCGCGGCGGGCTCCCTCGCTGTAGTACCCCACGTGGCGGTCGGCCTCGCCCTCGTCGGCCCCGAACATCTCCTTCACCGAGGCCCAGAACCCCTTGTCATCACTGTTGCTGGCCTGCGTGGTCGTGCCGGACGACGACGAGACGCCGCCCGTGCCCGACATCCTGATCGAGCTGGCGGGGATGCCGGCAGCAACCAGCTCCTGCTGCGCCGTTGCGGCGGCGGCGGCGGTATCGAACATTCCGATGATGGCGTGAGACATGATGTGGCTCCCGAGCGTGGACTGGACCGACCGGGATGCGACACACTGCCACACGCCCTGCACGGCTTTGGTGACCAAAGCAATCGGCGATCCTCCGCGGGGGCAGGGGGGGTTAACGCGGGAAAACCTTACCGATCAATCTGCCGATATCCGTTCGACGTTGGCGACCTCGGTCCGCAGCGTCACGGTATGCAAGTCATGCGTCAGCACCTGCCGCTTGGTTAGCCGGAGCTCCTCGCGGACCATGAGTCGTTTCTCCACCACGAGCACCTCCTCCAGGATCGACACGATGGTCACGTCCCCCTCCTGTCGGACGGGCGGGGGCTCGGCAACGAACCGCTCGACGGGGACGCGCTCGACGACCACCTCCTCGCGCATGACGGGCACGTCGACCTGCTCCTCGTGCGTCCGCACCGACTTGGTGATCCGCACTTTGCCGGTCTCGACGCGCCGCTTGTGGACGTCGACCTGCTCGGCCACCAGGGGGATGACGGCCGCGTCGCCGGGCGTGGTGGCGGCAAGGTCGGCGGGGCCGAGGGGCAGGTAGTAGCTGCCGTCCGGCTGCGCCTTCAACAGGGCGGCCGGCACGACAACCCGCCGCCCGTCGCTGAGTCGGACGCCCACCGACATCGGCGGTGGACCACCGGGGGCGGGGCGCTCAAGCGTGCCGCGGAGGCCGTGGTCACCGGTGACGAGGATGGCGGGCGGGGGTGGCGTCGAGGTCATCATGCTCCAAGGGAAGGGGAAAGATGAGGGTTTCGCCGCAACGGCGATGCCCCGGCGACGGCTGCCAAGAACAGCAGGGCGTTTTGGGGGTACACGGCGTTCGGGCGGATCGGGTACGTCAGAGGCCGTACACGTGTCCGTCGCTTTTTGACTCCGGAGACTGCCATGGCATTGTTCGACCAGATCGCGTCCGCCCTCGGTGGCGGGCAGAACCTGCAGCAGATGGCGGCGGGGCAGGGGAACTTCGGCGACCCGAACTCGCCGGACCATGCCGGGCTGTCGGCGATGCTGTCGCACGTGCCGCCGGGCGTGCTGTCGTCCGTCATGTCGCAGGTGGCCGGGCGGATGGACCGGCAGGCGTACGCGGCCCACGTCACGCCGGGCGTCAACGGCACCAACCCGCTGGGCGGGCTGGAGTCGGCGGCGCTGGGCATGATCGCCAGCACGCTGATGGCCAAGCTGACCGGCGGCGGCGTCTCGCCGGCCAGCATCCCCGGCGCGGGCGGCGTCGACCCGTCGCAGATGAGCGCCGGCCAGGTGGCGCAGGTGGCCCAGTACGCCCAGCAGAACCACCCCGACCTGTTCGGCCAGGCCGCGGCGCAGGTGGGCCAGCAGCAGCCGGGGCTGCTGGGGGCGCTGCTCGGCCACGCCGCGTTGAGCCAGGGGGCGGCCGCGCTGGCGTCGCACTTCCTGTCGCAGGGGCGGTAGCGCGTCTGGTAGGCTGGCACGCATGCGTCGGATCACCCCTGCCGTCGTCCTGTGCGTGTCGCTGATCGCCGCTGCCCCAGTACCCTCGCCGGCCCCCCCTTCTCCGCCGCTGACGTTCGTCCGCTACGCCGACGACGGCCACGGCGGCGGGCAGATGCAGGTGGCGGTCGGCGCGTACCGCAACGACGAGACGGGCGTCACCGTCGACCTGCTGTCGACCGTCCACATCGGCGACACGCCGTTCTTTCGGCAGCTGGCCAAGCGGGTGGTGGCGTACGACGCGGTGCTGTTCGAACTGGTCGGGCACAGGGGTGAGCCGGCCGTCGAGGAGGGGGTGAACGACCAGCAGAAGCGGATCGCGGCCGACATGTCGCTGGAGAACCAGGGCCCGCACATGAACTACGACCGGCCGACGTTCGTCCACGCCGACCTGGACCTGGAGGACATCGAGCGGCGCGAGGTCGCCGCCCACGGCACGTTCAAGGGGGCGCTGGGCGACGGGCCGGCGCTGTCGACGGCGACGGGAACGCGCGACACGGCCGGCGTGCGGTCGGTCTACGACGACATCCAGGCCGCCAAGGCCGTCGCCAAGACGAACCCGAAGGAGCGCACGCGCCTGATGCGGCGGGCCTACTCGCGCCTGCTGGCCGCGACGGCCGAGCCGGCGCCGGGATCGACCTACCCAGCCGACATGGAGGTGTTGGTCGGCGATCGGGATCAACACGTCATGGACGTGCTCGCCCAGCAGGCCGAGCAGGGCAAGCGCAAGGTCGCGATCCTGTTCGGCGCCGCCCACATGGTCGACCTCGAGCACCGGCTGCTGACGCACGGCTACGCGCGGACGTCGCTGACGTGGGTGACGGCGTGGACCGTCGCGCCCGACGGGACACCGACGACGCGGCCGACCGCACGGCCGAAGCGCTGAATCGGACTGGCCACGCGCCCCAAACTGCTCTCGCTCCCAACCGAGCGTGGTACACTTTGGGACGAAATGGGACACTTTCGCACCCGTCCCGCCGTATCGCCGTTTTCCGTAAACTGATATGTGATCTAGATTTATGGTCGGGACGACCCGTGGGACGACCATTGGCCCGTCCCACCGGGCTCAACCACGCTTGGGGAGACGTCGGCGTCTGAAATCCGCCCCGGTCGCAAGCCGGGCTTACCGTCCCATCCCCAGCAACCGCGCCGGCCACTGAGGCGTCAGGTCCGGCACCAGGAACGACGCGTGGTCGGCACCGACGTGTCTCAGCACGGCGTCGGCTGCCAAGTACCCGCCGCGGACGGCACCCTCCATCGTGGCGGGCCAACCCGTCAAGGTGTAGTCGCCGGCGAGGAACAGGTGCTCAATCCCGCCGGGGGGTGGGGCCTGCTGGGGGCGCAGCCTGTCGATGCCGGGCAGCGGGGCAAAGGTCGCCCGGCGTTCGACCACGATCGTGCCGCGGACCAGCTTGGCGTCCGTCTTCAGGGCCGACCGCACCTGCGCTTCGAACAGGGCGAGCGACTCGTCCTTGGGCTTGCGCTCCCAGTCGCGGGCGGCGCTGATCACGCCGGCGATTACCCGGCCGTCGGCGTCTTTCTTGAACAGCCACTGCAGTGGGCCGTCGAGCAGGGCGACGTGGGAGTCGGTCAGCACCGGCCTGTCGAACGTGAGGTGGACGCCCAGGATCGGCACCGACTGGATCTGGTCGAGGCCGTGGAAGCGGGCGTCGGCGGCGGCCAGATCATCGGGGATCCACCGGCGCATCGCGTGGTGGTTCGTCGCCAGCACGATGGCATCCGCCGTCAGCGCTTCACCGTCGGCCAGCCGGACACCGGTGATGGATTTGCCGGCGAACGTCAGGCCATCGACGCGCGCGCCCAATCGCACGTCGTTGCAGGGGTGATGGTCGTACAGGCGCGACAGCGGCACGGTCGGGATGCCGACGACATACCCCTTGGCGTGGGCGAGCATGGCGTCCTGGAACACCTGGATCGCGTAGGTCGCGCTGGCCTTGCGGCAGTCCTCGTTCAACGCCCCGATCAGCACCGGGTCGTACATCTTCCGCACCAGCGATTGCGGCTGATGGTGCTCGTCCAACCACTGCCCGAACGGCACGTCGGCCAGCTTCGCCCGGCCACTTTTGCCCAGGCGCAGCATGGCGAGCATGGCCCGGGCGTAGGCGACCTTCTCGGGCAGGGTGAGCACGCCGAACGTCGCGAACGAGATGGACAGGTGGCTCGGCGCCGGCACGCCGACCGTGCGGGTGAGGCCGTACCGCTTGCCGTTGGGTCCGACGAAGCGGATCGTCGGCTCGAAGTGGATCAGGTGGCGGACGTCGAGCCGGTCGTACAGGTCGAGCAGGTTCGTGCAGCAGCCCAACAGCACGTGCTGGCAATTGTCGATCTCGGCACCGGTGGCGGGGTCGGTGAAGGAGCCGGCGCGGCCGCCGAGGGCGCGGCGCGATTCCAGCAGCGTGACGGCCACGCCGGCCGACTGCAGGGCCGCGGCGGCGGCCATGCCGGACAGGCCGCCGCCGATGACGATCGCGGTGGGGGCGCGCTTCGCTGGCATCGTGGGCAGGTGTGGCGTGGCGAGGGTCATGGGGGTTGCATTCCCCGTTTGGCGACGGCCCTCCGGGCCGTCGCTAAACGGGTTCGCCATCATACCCGCTCGGGCCGGCGGTCACCCGGCGTCGCGAAGTCGGGCCGACTCGGCGCCGTACTCGGTGTCCCGCTGGTCGATGATTTCCAGCGGCAGCCCGGTGGCGAGCGCCAGCTCGCGGAGCGAGTCGGCCAGCGACGCCTTCATCCACGAACAGACCAGGTACGCTGTCGGCCCGACGGCGGTATTGGCGATCAGTTGCAGTTCCGAACGAGCTGAACTGTGCCGCGTCTGAACGTTCCTTGAGCCCACCCAGTTCCCGGTCACGACCCGCCAGCCCCGGACCTCGGACGCCGGGAAGACCAGCGCCGCCCGAGGCAACTCGAACGCACGGTGGCCCGGCCGGTAAATCAGGTAGGGCCCGGCCCGCTGATCTCGAACCAGAGACACGACGAGCGTGGCCAGCACGGCGATGACCGCGGCCATACCCAGCCCGATCGCGACCTTCAGAATATCGCCGAGCCCGTCCGGGGTCCCGCGGTCGCGGCTGATGACGATCAGGAAGACCAGCCCGGCCGCAAGCAGCGCGGCCACCGCGCCGACGATCGCGATCCCCCGCGCATGGTTCGGGCCGACGGTGACACCGGCCTGCGTCCGCCGCCACGCCCAGCCCGGCGGATCCGACGCGCTCCCCTTGCCGCTGAGCCACTCGGTGAAATCGGCGGGGTGGGATTCGATCATCGCCGTCACCGCGACCGCGCCGCGCGCCAGCCGATCATCAACTTGCTGACCAGCGACAAGCTCACCCGCTCGCGCAGGACGCGCTCGGGTTCCACCGCCACGCGCTTCAGCAGCTGGTGGTAAATCTCGGTCATGGCGACCAGCGTCGGCCGGCTATCGGCCTGGATGCACTCCTCCAGCGGGGCGCTCTTGGCGTAGTAGCCCTCGGCCCGTTCGATCTGGAACCGCATCAGGTCCATGAACGACCGGCTGGCATCGCGCGTCCGCAGGTCCGCTTCCGTGGCGCCGAAGCGGGTGAGTTCTTCCGTGGGCAGGTAGGTGCGGCCGCGGGCGGCGTCCTCGCGCAGATCCCTCAGGATGTTCGTCAGCTGGAACGCGACGCCCCGGTCGATGGCCAACGCCTCGGTCTCGGCGCCGCCCTCGAAGCCCCAGATGTAGATGCTGGCCAGGCCGACCACGCCGGCGACTCGGTAGCAGTAGGCGTGGAGCTGGGCGAAGGTGTCGAACGGCTCGGGCTGGAGGTCCTGGCGCTGCCCGGCGATCACGTCGTCGAAGATGTGCCGGGGCATGCGGTACTCGCGGACCATCTCGCCGAACGCGGGCCACAGCTCGCGGCCGGCGTCCCCCACGTCACCCATCGGGCCGTGGTCTGTGCTACCGTCGAGAATGCGATGGGTCTGGGCGCGCCACTGCTCCAGCTCGGCCAGGCGCTGCGGCACCGTGCGGCCGTCCTCCTCGTCGGCGAGGTCGTCGACCAGGCGCATCCAGGCGTACAGGGCGAACATGGCCGACCGCTTGGGCTCGGGCAGCAGCTTCAGGCCGTAGTAGAAGTTCTTGGCCTGGGCCTTGGTCAGCTGCCGGCAGTAGGCGCGGGAGCGCAGGAGGGTGGTGTCGACCGTCAGGGCGGTGGTCGTGGCGATCACGCTCATGCCCGGCCCTCCGCGGCGATCGGGGCGTGGTCGCGCAAATCATGCGTCATCACCTGACGTAATCGGCCGGCGATGGCCCGCAGCACCAGTTGGCCCTTGGACCACCGGGAGACCGTGGGGCGTGACGTGAGCGTGTCGTAGTCCTGCCGGCGGATGGCGGCCAGGATCGCCCGGCCCCCCTGGCCGAACAGCGACACCTGCGGTCGCACCGCGTCGTCCAGCAGCGGCAGCAGCCCCTCGCCCCGGTCGAGCAGGGCCGTCGCCCGGTCGCACTCGAACCGGATGGCGGCCCGGTAGCCGGCGGTTACGGGGCCTTCGCGCAGCTGCTGTTCGGTCACGCCGAAATGGGCCATTGTCTCGCGCGGCAGGTAGACGCGGTTGCGGTCGACGATGTCGCGGCGGACGTCCTGCCAGAAGTTGGCCAGCTGCAACGCCGTGCAGGTGCAGTCGCTGAGCTGCTGGCGGACATCATCGCGGTAGCCGCACACGTACAGCACCAAGCGCCCCACGGGGTCCGCGCTGCGGCGGCAGTACTCCTGCACCTGGCCGAACGTGTCGTACCGGTCGACCCGCTGGTCCTGCTCGAACGCGTCGATCAGGTCCAGGAACGGTCCCGGCGGGATCTGGTACCGCTCGACCGTGGAGGCCAGCGCGGCGAAGGTGATCGACCCCGGCTTCCCGGCGTACATCTGGTGCACCTGGTCGCGGAACTGGCCCAGCAGCCGCAGCGACGTGTCGCGGTCGCCCACCTCGTCACCGAGGTCATCCGCGATTCGGCAGAAGGCGTAGACGTTGCAGAAGTCCTGGCGCAACCGCTTGGGCAGCAGGGCGCTGACGACGGAGAAGTTCTCGTAGTGGCGGTGGGCCAGCTTCCAGGTGAACGCCTGCGCCTCGGCGGCGGTGGCCGGGGCGGGCGCGAACGCCATGCGAACGGTGAGCGGCCAATGGTCGGCGGCGGGGGGGACGGCGGGGGTTGTCGCGGCAGGTCCCATCAACTCAGCGTCCGCCTACCTGCCCGAAAAGGGCATCAGATCCGGCCCGGTCGGCCCCTGTGCCGACACGACCCCACGGCGCACGGCCGGGCCGGATACTACAACTGGCCCCTGGTCGACGCAACGCGAGCGGGCCGCGGGGACAGGGGGGGCGAAGTGCGTTTGCCGACCGACGCTGGGGTTCATCGATTTTGAACGGCACCGGTTTGAACATCGCGACTGCGATTGGCTTATCATCGGCGACCGACGGCCCCGCCGGTCGGCGGCAACCCCTATGACCACACCCTCGCTTCCGATCGCCGTCCCGCCCGCCGTCATGACTGACGCGCCGCGCCCGGCCGTGGCCGGGTGGCTGCGGCCGGCCCTGTCGTTGGCGCACCGAGAACTGACTCGGTTCCTCCGGCAGAAGCACCGGGTGATCGGGTCGCTGCTGACGCCGCTGGTGTTCTGGCTGGCGATCGGCGGGGGGATGCAGCACAGCTTCGCCTCCGGCGGGCAGACGTCGGGCGGCGGGTACATGGAGTACTTCTTCCCGGGCACGATCCTGATGATCCTGCTGTTCACCGCCATCTTCTCGACGATCAGCATCATTGAGGACCGGCGCGAGGGGTTTCTGCAATCGGTGCTGGTGGCCCCCATCCCGCGCAGTTCGATCGTGCTGGGCAAGGTGTTGGGCGGGACCGTCCTGGCGTTCGGGCAGGGGCTCATCTTCCTGTTGCTCGCCCCCACGGTCGGCCTTCACCTGACCGCGATGGGCATCGCCGGCGCAATGGGCATGATGCTCCTGCTGGCGTTCGCCCTGACCGCCCTCGGCTTCTGCATCGCCTGGCGGATGAGCTCCACGCAGGGCTTCCACGCCATCATGAACCTGTTCCTGATGCCGATGTGGTTCCTGAGCGGGGCGTTGTTCCCCGCCGCGGGAGCGACCGGCGTCATCCGTTGGGCAATGCGGTGCAACCCGCTGACGTACGGGCTGGACGGCCTGCGCCGGTGCCTGTACCACGCCGACCCCGCCGTGGCCGGGCGCGAGCCGGCGATGTGGATCTGCTTGTCGGTCAGCGTGGCGGCGGCGGCGGTGCTGTTCGTGCTGGCCGGCGCGATCGCGCGCAGGCAGAACGCGTCCGATTTGGTGTGAGCGTCCGCATCGACCTGTCGAGCGACGGCCCCGAGGGCCGGGCCTTGAACGGTGATCGGCGCTGCGAGCCCGGCCCTCCGGGCCGTCGCTAAGCGGGTCTGGCGGAGCTTGAACGACGATGCGAACGCACCTGAAAACGATCCTGATCGGCATGTGGGTCATCGCCGGCCTCGGCGTGGCCGGGGTCGGGGCGGCGGTGTGGTTGCTGCGCGACCACGCGGCAGCCCCCGCCGCCGTCCGGTTCACCGCCGATGCCCCGTCCGCCAACGAGCCCCTGCCGGTCCTGTTCGACACGCCATCGTTTTCGTTGACGGACCAAGATGGCCACCCCTTTGACGCCAAGCGGTTGAGGGGCCACGTCTGGGTGGCCGACTTCGTGTTCACGCACTGCACGACGTTCTGCCCGGTGATGACCAGCGCGATGTGCGAGTTCCAGAAGTCCTCGGCCGCCGCCGGCCTGGGCGACGTGCGGATGGCGTCGTTCACGGTCGACCCCGACCGCGACACGCCGGCCGTGCTGAAGTCGTACGCCCAGGCCAACGGGTCCGATGCGTCGCGGTGGTCGTTCCTGACCGGCCCGAAGCGGGCGATGTGGGACCTGTCGACCGGCATGAAGCTGTCGGTCGGCCCCGGCGACGAGTCGATGGGCGGGTCGGCCGGCATGCAGGTGATGCACAGCAGCCACTTCCTGCTGGTCGACAAGGCCGGCCGCGTCCGCGGGGTGTACGACTTCAAGGACGCGGCGTATCTGAAGCAGCTGCTCCGCGACGTCGCAAAGTTGAACGCCGAAGAAAAGTGACCACGGATGCGCCCGGATTGGAAAGACGCGGGCGTCCCGTTTGATCGGCGTGCACCCGTGTGAATCTGTGGTTCCAACCTCTGAGTGCCCATGCAAGTTGCCCAGCCCCAGGTCCAGATCGCTGCGCTGCGTGCGGTCAGCAACGGCCGCGCAACCGCGGTCATCCTCGCCGCCAGCGCCGCCGTGTTCGGCTTCCTCTGCTGGCTGCTCTACGTGAAGCAGGCGGGGGGCGACCAATCCCCGGTCATTCGCGCCCTGCCCGCCGTGAACGCGACGTTCAACGGCATCAGCACCGTGCTGCTGTCGGCCGGGTTCGTCGCGATCCTGAACCGGCGGTTTGCCCTGCACATGCGGCTGATGTTCGCCGCCCTGTGCAGTTCGGCCTGCTTCCTGATCGGCTACGTCGTCTACCACAACGCCCACGGCGACACGCGGTTCCTCAACCACGGCCCGATCGTCCGCCCGGCCTACTTTGCGATCCTGATCTCGCACGTCGCCCTGTCAGCCGTGGCGGTGCCGCTGATCCTGTCCAGCTTCTTCCTGTCGCTCTCGGGCCGGTACGGGCTGCACAGGCGCGTGAGCCGGTTCACGTTCCCCATCTGGCTGTACGTGTCGGTCACCGGCGTGGTCGTGTTCGCGATGCTGAAGCTCTACAATCACGCGTGATGATGCCCCGCCGAACCCACACCGCGAGCCGGACCCACCGCGGCGCCGCGGGCCTCGCCTTGGCGATCGCGCTGTCGGCCCCAGTCGTCGCCCGCGCCTGCCCGATGTGCAAGGACGGAGCCGCGATGCCCGCGCAACAGCCAAAAACGGCCGCCCCCGCCGAGGCGGCGGCGCTCGACTTCAACACCAGCATCTACGTGATGCTCGGCGTCGTCGGCACCGTCGGCGCGACGGTCGGCCGGGTGATGTTCAAGGCCGTGCGTGGCTGATCGGCCGTTCGACATCGACCTCGCCATCCGCCGGCTGCGGACCGCGGTGAAGCCGTACGCGCCGGCCGCGATGTTCCAGTTGGCGGACGAGGGGTTCACGTCGCTGTTCGAACAGCTGGTGTCGTGCATCGTCTCGATCCGCACGTTCGAGGAGGTGACGCTGCCGACGTGCCGCCGGCTGTTCGCCGCCGCCCGCACGCCCGCCGCGGTCGCCGCGTTGTCGGTCGCCCAGATCGACCGGCTGATCGCCACCTGCACGTTTCACGCCCCCAAGGCGACGCAGATCCGCGCGATCGCGCAGCGCACGGTGGCCGATTTCGCCGGTGTCCTGCCGTGCGACTTCGACGCGCTCACGAGCTTCGCCGGCGTGGGTCCCAAGTGTGCGAACCTGGCGATGGGCATCGCCTGCGCCGAGCCGCACGGCATCCCGGTCGACGTCCACGTCCACCGCATCGCCAACCGCTGGGGGCTCATCCGCACGACAACGCCGGAGCAGACGATGGCGGCGCTGGAGGCCGCGCTGCCGCGGAAGTACTGGATGGAGATCAACCGGCTGCTGGTGCCGTTCGGCAAGTTCGTCTGCACCGGCAAGGGGCCAAGGTGCTCGACGTGCCCGCTGGCGGACATGTGCCGGCGCGTGGGGGTGACCGCGCGCCGGTGACGGGGGGCGTCGATCCGCCGTCCACCCCATTTAGACCGGTTGGCGTCGCCGGCGAGTCCTCGCCGGCTTCGGTCGGGTCGCGACCCGCGGCGTGACCCGCGTGACATTTTGCCGCTAGTCGCCCGGCGACGGCGTCGGATAGAACGGACCGGGTCGGGGGCAGTGCGCGAAGGAGGCGGTCATGCGTCGGGTCCGTTTGCTTGGTCTGATGTCCGCCGTGGTCGCCACGGCCGTCCCGCTCGCCCTCGCGCAGTCGACCCAGCCGGCGACCGCCCCTTCCGCCGGTGGGGAACCGTCGCCCAAGGCGGCGGTCAAGGCGTTCGTCTCGGCCCAGATCAAGGGGGACGGGCCAGCCATCCGCGCCGTCCTGCTGACGACCAGCCCGACCGAGGAGCGGATGGCCGGCGCGATCGCCGACCTCGCCGTCGCCATCGCCGACCTGGACAAGGCGATGATCGCCAAGTTCGGCGCCGCCCAGACCGAGCCGCTCATGGGCGACCCGGCCGACGCGCTCAAGGCGAACATGGACAAGCTGGAGAAGGCCACCGAGAGGGTGACCGGCGACACGGCCACCGTCACCAGCGCGCCCGACGCGCCGCCCGGCGGCGCCGCGCCCGGCGGCCCGTCGCCGCAGGACGCGATGACGCTGAAGAGGGTCGACGCGCAATGGAAAGTGAGCGTGGCCGACCTGTCAAAGGGCAGCGCGACGGCCGACGTGGAGAAGACGCTGGGCAGCGTGGACACGGCCGTGGCGGGGTACCGGTCGGTGCTGTCGGACCTGACCGGCGGCAAGCTGACGACGGTCGACGCCGTCGCCGCGGCGCTGAACGCGAAGCTCGCCCCGGCCGGCGCGGGCGCGCCGGCCGGGGCGGCACCGATGCAGCCGATCACGCCTGCGCCAGCGAAGTGATTTCACTGCCGTTTCCCCCAAGGGCGGCACTGCGGCACCGGTGTTGCTTGGTCGCGACTGACGAAGCGTGCCACGTCCGTGCGTGGCCATCATTCAGGCAAAACGAACGGTGCAAATCATGGCGAACGAACTGAACGGCAAGAAGGTTGCGATCCTGGTGGCGAGCGGTTTCGAGCAGGTCGAGCTGACCGAGCCCAAGAAGGCGCTCGAGGCGGCCGGGGCGACGACGACGCTGATCTCGCTCGAGGGCGGCACGGTGCGCGGGTTCAACCGCGACGACCCGGCCGACAGCTTCAAGGTCGAGAAGACAATCGACAGCGTCTCGGCCAAGGACTACGACGCGCTGCTCCTGCCCGGCGGCGTGTCCAACCCCGACAAGCTGCGCGTGAACGCGCAGGCGGTCGCGTTCGTGAAGGCGTTCGCCGACGTCGGCAAGCCGATCGCCGCCATTTGCCACGGGCCGTGGACGCTGATCGACGCGGGCATCGCCAAGGGCAAGACGCTGACCAGTTGGCCGTCGCTCAGGGCCGACCTCACCAATGCTGGGGCCACATGGGTGGACGAGGAGGTCCACAACCACCATGGCCTGATCACCAGCCGGAAGCCGAGCGACATCCCCGCGTTCAACAAGAAGATGATCGAGGAGATCGCCGAGGGGAAGCACGCCGCCAACTACGCGGCCGGCGCGAAGCAGACGGCCGGGGCGCACTGAGGCACGAGGTCAACCGACCAGTCTTAGCGAGCCCCGGGTTTACACCTGGGGCTTCTTCACATGGTGGGCGTGATGCGAATTCCCGACGACGACCCGAAGCGGAACATGAAGGTGGCGCGGCCCGACATCGACGGCGGGCTGCCGCACATCGGCATCGTTGGCGACACGTACACCGTGCTGCTGAGCGGGGCCGACACGGCCGGGCGGTACTGCCTGATCGACATGCACGTCCCGCCCGGCGGCGGGCCGCCGCCGCACCGGCACGACTTCGAGGAGTCGTTCACCGTCCTCACCGGCCAGATCGACGTCACCTTCCGCGGCGTCACGGCGACCTTGCACGCCGGCGAGACCGGCCACGTCCCCGCCAACGCGCCGCACCAGTTCGCCAACTCGACCGACCAGCCGGCTCGGCTGCTCTGCACCTGCTCTCCTGCTGGCCAGGAAACGTTCTTCGCCGACGTCGGCGTCCCTGTAGCCACGCGCACGATGCATCCCCCGAAGCCCGACGACGCCGCCATGGCGGCGTTCAAAGAGAAGTCGGAAGCCCTCGCGCCGAAGTTCAAAACGGAACTGCTGGCGTCGGCGTGACCATCAAGAGGGATTATCCACGACGGACACGAAGCCACACGAAGAAGAGGACTGCTGCTCTGGTCAGGCCTCGACGTTTCTTCAGCCGAAACGCAGGCACCACAGAAGGAGGAAATCCCAACGGTGAATCTGGGTCTCCAACTCTTAGCCCCGCGTTCTCTTCCCGTCGCGTCTCTCCGCGGATCACTTTTTTAATTCACCCCGCGTCAGGCTTGAGGTTCAGGCTGGCCGAGTTCATGCAGTAGCGGAGGCCGGTGGGGCGGGGGCCGTCGGGGAAGACGTGGCCGAGGTGGGCGTCGCAGTTGCCGCACACCGACTCGACGCGGACCATGCCGTGGCCGGCGTCGCGGTGCTCGCCGACGGCCGTGGTCGCGATCGGCTGGTAGAAGCTGGGCCAGCCGGTGCCGCTGTCGAACTTCGTCTCCGATCGGAACAGGTCGTTGCCGCAACACGCGCAGGCGTAGGTGCCCGCCGTTTTGGTGTCCCAGTACTTCCCCGTGAACGGCCGCTCGGTGCCCGCTTTGCGGGCGATCGCGAACTGCTCCGGCGTGAGCAGCGCGCGCCACTCCGCCTCAGTCTTGTCCTTCCAGTGCGTCGCCCCGCACCCGCTGCCGACGCCATCGATCGAGCACGATGCGGCGGTTTCGGTCTCTGTTTCGGTTGCCATAGTTGCTGCTCCTGAATGGATGTCCTGGGCAGACCAAGCCGGCGTCTGAGGGACGCCGAAGACCCGGGTCGTCGGCGTCCCTCAGACGCCGGCCTGGCCATTCTACTTCTTCCCGTTCCCCAGGTGACAGACGTAGTGCTCGCCCTGCTTGGCGAAGTAGTCCTGGTGGTACTCCTCGGCCCGGTAGAAGTCGGCGGCCGGGACGACCTGCGTCACGATCGGGCCAACGTACAGGCCGCTGGCGTCGCGCTTGGCCTTGTCGGCCTCGGCCACCTTCCTCTGCTCGGGCGTGCGGTAGAAGATCACGCTGCGGTAGCTGTCGCCCACGTCGGGGCCCTGGCGGTCGGCGGTCGTCGGGTCGTGGTTCTCGAAGAAGACGTCGACCAGCTGCTGGTAGCTCACCTTGGCCGGGTCGTAGTAGACGCGCACGGTCTCGGCGTGGCCGGTCGTGTGGGTGCAGACGTCCTCGTACGTGGGGTTGGCGGTGTGGCCCCCCTCGTACCCGACCTCGGTGGCGAGCACGCCGTCGATCTTGCGGAACGTCCCCTCCGAGCCCCAGAAGCAGCCGGCGGCGAAGTCGGCGATGCCGGCGCTCTTCAACCGGTCGTCGCCGACCGGCGCGGTCGTCGGCGTCGGCTTGCCCGGCTGGGCGGCGGACGCGGCCGGGCTGTCGGCCCCGGCCTCGGAACAGGCGGCCACGCCGAGCGCGGCCAGCACCAACACGCTCCAGATCCATTTGCCCATCGGGTAGCCTCCGGTGACGAACTGCTGCATCATTGTAGGTCGGCCGAACGGACCGTGCCGGGGAGAATCACGTGTCGCACAAGGGTAAGTGGAACAAGTACACGCTGCCGATGCCGCCCAACCACGGGTGGAAGTGCAGCCCCGGTCACAACCTGTTCATCGCCGACCGCGGCGCGGTCCGCTTCGAGTACCCCGAGGGCTGGCACCACGGCCCCGAGGACGACGGCTCCATCGGCTTCCACGACCGCGAGCCGCCAGACGACGACTGCTCGCTACGCGCGTCCGTCATCCACTTCCCGCCCGGCGTCAAGCTGGCCGACGTCGACCGAGAGTTGCCGCTGGACAAGCTGATCGTCGACGCCGTCGCCCGCGACACGCGGTCGGTGGCGTTCGACGGCACGGTCCACCGCGTACACAAGCTCGACGCCGCCGTCGTCTGGGTGCAGATGGCGTTCATGGACCCGGTCGAGCACCGCCCCGCCCGCAGCCGCATGTGCATGGCCCGGGCGCGAGGGGTTCAGCCGCTGATCACCATGGACTACTGGGACGATCAGGCCGAGCGGTTCGAGCCGGTGTGGGCGAACGTCATGCGGTCGCTGTGGGTGGCCGTCCCGATCGCCGGGCTGGGCGGCGAGTCCGCGAATTGAATGTCACAAGGATCAGCCCAGCGGTTCCGCCGCGGGTTCCACCGCGGAGCCGCTGGGCTCTGTCGCGTGCCCGAACTCACGCCTTCACCGCTGCCGCGTACAGCGTCAGCCCGTTCACCACCTTCACCTGGTCGATCCGGAACCCGCCTGCGGCCAGCTCGTCGCGCAGGCGGCGCTGGGTGAAGTGGTTCACGTGCCCGCAGCGGTAGCGGTGGTAGACGCTGCCGCGGACGAATCCCTGCCACACGCAGTTCACGTTGAACAGCACGAACCACGGCCCCAGGAAGAAGTCGTACGGCACGGTGATCAGGAACGTCCCGTCGTCCTTCAACACCCGCCGGACCTCGGGGAGGGTCGCCTCGAGGTTGAGCAGGTGCTCCAGCGTCTCGGACATCACGACCAGGTCGAACGACCGGTCGGGCAGGCCGGTGCGCGACAGGTCGTCGGTGATGCGGTAGTCGACCAGCCGGCCGTGCCGCTGGGCGAACCGCATCATCGGCTCGTTCACGTCGACGCCGGTCACCGGCAGCTTGTCAACGTTCCACGCGCAGTTGCCGCAGCCCAGGTCGGCCACGGCCATGCCGGGGCGAAAGCGGCTGGCGACGAACCTGGTGAGGTTCTTGAACCGGCTGCTGTGGAACCAGGCGCGGATGGGGTTCACCTTCTCCGCGTCGGTCTGGTCGTCGTAGAACGCCTCGCCCATGGCCCGGTACTCGACCATTGCCAGCGTGGCCGAGCTGAACTGCGAGATGCGGTTCACCACCGTGTTCGCCACCGCCAGCAGCACCAGCACGGCCACGACGGCGGGCACGAGCGATGAGCCGTGCATCGCGAGCCACAGCAACGCCCCGGCGACGCCGGCGAACAGGGCGTACAGCGACACCTGCAGCGCGATCGGCGTGCGCAGGCGGACCTCCTGGTTCACGTGGGCCCAGTGGTAGTAGACGTGGTGGAACAGCTCGTTCAGCAGCGTGCCCATCGCGATCGCCAGCGGCGGCCACCAGCCGACCCACCCGGCCAACAGCAGGGTGACGACCAGGTTCAACCCCGACCCGAGCAGCCCGCCCAGCACGTACACGTACGCCGCCGGGTGCCGGAGCCGGTGCGTGACGGGGACGGTCGTCGTCGTGAGGGCGGTGGACATCGCCGGCAGTCTATCGCCGGCCGACGACGGGGACGATCTCGAACGGCTTGTTCGCCCAGCCGATCGGCGACGGCAGGCCGACGGTCGACCGATCGGTCGGGCGCACGGCCAGCGCATCTGGCCCGAGGTCCGGCGTTGAACCGGTGGCCGGGAGCAGGACGATCCGCCAGCTGAACAGATCAACCGGTGGCAGCCCGTACGGCGCGGGGTCGGCACTGACGGCGATCACGCGCCCCGGCTTCGCCTGGCCGACGAGCCGCTGCGCCGCGGCGCGGCGGGTTGATCGCGGCCCGGTGTCGGCGAGGAAGTTCAGGTCGTAGCGCATGCCGTAGAGGGCGGTGGCCGCGACCAGCAGCAGGCCGGCCATGCGGCCCTCCCGCGGGCGCAGCGGCAGTCGCGTCAACGCCATCGCCGCGAGGATGCCGAGCGCGACGTCCAACGTCAGCGCGAACCGGGCGTACTCGGCGGGCTTGTCGGCGGCGAGCAGGACGAACTGCACCGCGACCCAGATCGCCGGCGTGGCCAGCAGCCAACCCGGCCGGGCCGCTTTGGCGGGCAGGATCTCCTGCGCGCTGAAGCGAGCGGGCCGGGCCACGCACACCGCCCCGATGATCGCGACGATCGCCGGCGCGGGCGACATGCCCATGCCGATCAACCGCGCCGCGTTCACGATCGCATTGAACGACAGCCCTGGACGATAAAAGTTCCCGTAGTTCCCGACGTTCGACGCCAGCCGATCTCGGTGGAACAGCGCGTCGAACGGCAGGTACGGGTTCGTCACGACAAAGGTGAGACCCGCGATCGCGCAGGCCCAGAGCGCCGTCCGCCACCGTCGCCGTGGTCGCAGCCACGCCGTCACGGGCAACGCGACCCACGCCGCGATGCCGGTCAGGATCATGCCCGACGCCGCGCCGGCCAGGAGGCCCGCCATCGCCCAACCCCGACCCGTGCGGGCGTGCCGCGCCGCGGCCCACACGGTCGCCAGCGTCAGCACGGTGCCCGCCAGATGGGGCTTGGCCTCGTGGGCCGCGTTGATGACGACCGGCATCACGGCGTAGATGCCAGCCGCAGTGGCGGCGACTCGCGTGCGACCCTCCGGAAGGAGCCCCGGATGCGCATCCGGGGCTCCAGTGCGCGTCAGCAATTCCCGGGTGAGCCCGTACACCACGCCGACGCCCACCATCCCCCACGCGGCCGAGTAGAGCCGGGCCACCAGGTAGAACCGGGCGAACGTCTCGGGGCGATCCAGGTAGTAGGCCAGGTCGGTGCGCAGCACGATCAGGTGCGCCGCCGCGGCCAGGCGCAGCAGGCCGCCGACGGGGTAGATCCACAGCCCGCCGTACTGGTAGAGGCGCGGGTCGAGGTCGCCGTGCGCCGGTCGCATGCGCGACAGCGACCGGAACGTGATCATCTCGTCCGGCTGGTTCGAGTAGAGCCGGTATCGCCGCACGATCTCCGCCCGGTCGGCGTCGGTTGCGTTCAGCACCGTCGGTTGCGTTGCGGGCCCGACGGCGTGCTGCGGCCGATCGCTGCCACGGTCGCCGCCCGGCTGCCACGGGCCGGCCAGCCGCATCACCTCATCGCCGGTCCAGGGGGGTCGGCTGCCGAACAGGAACGGGTCGGCGTCGCGCGAGGGGAGGCCCCAGCCGATGCCGGTCCCGAAGGAGCAGGCCGCCAGCGCGACGAGCAGGGCCGGGAGCAGGAACGGGCGGGGGCGGACGGTCGTCATCGGGCTGGGAGTCTAACACTACAGCGCAGGTTCATGGTCGGCCGGCGAGAAGGACGGCCACGAATTGCACGAATGCACACGAATCATGGAGACCGAAGACGAGCACAGCCGAGCCAACTGATCGGGCGATCGGCGGCTGAGGCGCGCGGGCCGGCCCGTCCTCATTCGTGTTGATTCGTGCCATTCGTGGCCGTTCTTCTTGCAGTCCGAACTGGGGGCGGGTCCCGACGAACCTGCGCTGTAGTGCTAATAGGCCGTCGCCATCCCTTCGAGATGTCCGTGCAACCGGCGCAAAGCCGCCTCGTACGGATACGGCTGGCGTGCCTGGACGGCGCGGCGGATCGGCATTCTACTGTCCGGCTCGCGCGAGGAACCAACCGAGGACCCCACCTGTGCCCCATCACTTCCGACGAACACTCTGGACCCTCCTGTGCTGCGCCGCCGCGGCGTTGCCCGCCGCCGCCCGGGCCGAGGGGCCGACGGTCTACCGCCCGCCGGCGGTGCCGCTGGTCGCGTGCAACCCGATGTTCAGCATCTGGTCCAACGCCGACAGGCTGACCGACGACGTCACCCGCCACTGGACGAAGCGCGACCACCGGCTGACCGGCATGGTGCGCGTCGATGGGCAGGCCCTGCGGGTGATGGGCGACGAGCCGCGCGAGGTGCCGGCGATGCCGCAGGTCGGCAACGCCGTCGTGCTGCCCACGCGGACGATCTACCAGTTCGAGGGGAGCAACGTCCACCTGACGCTGACGTTCTTCCAGCCGGCGCTGCCGACCGACATCGACGTGCTGAGCCGGCCGCTGACGTACGTGGTTTGGAACGTCCGCAGCACCGATGGGAAGCCGCACGCGGTGTCGGTCTACCTCAGCGCCAGCGGCGAGCTGGCCGTGGACCATCCGCAGCAGAAGGTCACGTGGGAGAAGGCGGCGGTGCCGGGATTCGTCGCGCTGCGGGCCGGTACGACGGACCAGCGGTACGTGAAGCGGAACGGGGACGACAGCCGGGCCGACTGGGGTTACGTCTACGTCGCCGCCGAGCAGACCGGCGCCCAGGGGTTGATGGCCCCGCAGGTGGTCTGCTTCAACACGTTCCGCGGCAACGGGCCGATGCCGGGCGACGAGAGCGCGACGCCCCGGGCGGTCGGCGGCGACCTCACGCACCGGGCCGATTGGGACCAGGAGGTGCCGACGCTGGCGCTGACGGTCGACCTGGGCCAGGTCGGGACCGAGCCGGTCGAGCGCCGCACCATGGTGGCGTACGACCAGGTGTGGGACGTCGACTTCTTCGGCCGCCGCAGCCGGGGCTACTGGCGGCGCGACCCCGCCATGAACGGCGAGAAGCTGATCGCCCGCGCCGACCAGCAGTACGCCGACCTGAACGCCAGGTGCGTGCAGTTCGACGCGGAACTGATGGCCGACATCACCAAGGTGGGCGGGGCCGACTACGCCTACATGTGCAGCCTGGCCTACCGGCAGACGATCGCCGGCTGCGGGCTGGCGGCCGACGCGAACGGCCAGCCGATGTTCTTCACCAAGGAGAACACCTCCAACGGCAACATGGGCACGGTCGACGTGCTGTTCCCGATGGACCCGGTCTGGCTGTTCCTGAGCCCCACGCTGGCCAAGGCGACCGTCGCCCCGGTGATGGTCTATGCCGCCAGCCCGCAGTGGAAGATCCCCTACGCGCCGCACGATTTGGGCGAGTTCCCCAGGGCGTTCAGCAAGAGCCGCCAGGACGGCACCGAGGACGCCAGCGAGCCGATGCCGGTCGAGGAGTCGGGCAACCTGATCATCCTGGCCGACGCGATCGCCCGCGCCGACGGCAACACGAGGTTCATCGACCCGTGGTGGGGGATGATCACCAGGTGGGTCGACTACCTGGAGAAGTTCGGCCCCGACCCCGAGACGCAGCTCTGCACCGACGACTTCAACGGCAAGCTGGCGCACAACAGCAACCTCGGGGTCAAGGCGATCGTCGGCCTCGGCGCCTACGCCGACCTGTGCAAGATGCGCGGCGACACCGCCGGGTACGACAAGTACATCAAGCTCGCCCGGGACGACGCGAAGAACTGGATGAAGCAGGCCGGCGACGGCGCCCACTACCGCCTGGCCTACAACAAGCCCGGCACCTGGAGCCAGCTGTACAACCTGGTGTTCGACCAGATCCTGAGATTGGAGGTGTTCCCGGCCGAGGTCTACAGGAACGAGGTCGCCCACTACAAGACGGTGCTGAAGCCGTACGGGCTGCCGCTGGACAACCGCAACATGCGGACGAAGTCCGACTGGACGATCTGGACCGCGTCGCTAGCCGAGAACCAGGCGGACTTCGAAACGTTGATCGCGCCGATGCTGAACTACCTGCAGGAGACGCCCGACCGGGTGGCGTTCAGCGACGGGTACTTCGTGGACCGGCTGGAGCGGCGGACCAACTTCTTCCACGCCCGCCCGGTGATCGGCGGCGTGTTCGCCCGCATGCTGACCGACGGCGCGATGTGGAAGAAGTGGTCGTCGATGGACAAGCAGGTCGTCGGCACCTACGCCCCGCTGCCCCAGCCGCCGCTGGTGGAGCCGGTCGTGCCCACGTCTGAGGCAACGCCGCTCGCCTGGCGCTACACGACCGACCAGCCCGGCCCCGACTTCGCGGAGCCCGACTTCGACGACAAGGGCTGGAAGACCGGCGAGGCCGGGTTCGGCCACGGCGGCACCGGTGCCAAGCCGCGCACCGACTGGGACACCGCCGACATCTGGCTCCGCCGCTCGGCCGAGGTGCCGCCGGGCCAGCACCCCAACCTCTACCTGCGCAGCTGGCACGACGAGGACGTCGAGTTCTACATCAACGGCGTCCTCGCCGCCTCCGCCGACGGGTACACCACCGCCTACCAGCAGATCGAGCTCACCCCCGCCGGCCTGGCCGCCCTCAAGCCCGGCGGGCGGAACACGTTCGCCGTCCACTGCCACCAGACCACGGGCGGCCAGTACGTCGACGTCGGCCTGGTCACCGTGACCGAGCGCTGAACGCCCGACCCATTGCACGAACGGAGCTCCGCATGTAGATGCGGGGCTTCTGTTTCCCCCGCACCGACCCCGATGGATCCCGGAGACCCCTCCCATGCGTGACGAGTCCTACCAGTTCCTCCACTCGATGCTGACCACCCCCAGCGTGACCGGCACCGAGCAGCCCGTCGCCCGCGTCGTCCGCCAGCGGATGGAGCCGTTCGCCGACGCCATCACCACCGACCTCCACGGCAACACGATCGTCGCCCTCAACCCCTCGGCCCCGATCAAGGTGATGCTGGCCGGCCACATCGACCAGATCGGCCTGATGGTCAAGCACGTGACCGACGAGGGGTTCATCTACTTCGCCGCCGTGGGCGGCGTCGACCTGGCCGTCCTGCCCGGCTCGAAGCTCACCCTGTGGGGCGCGAACGGCCCCGTCGACGGCATCATCGGGCGCAAGCCGATCCACCTGATGAAGGCCGAGGAGCGCAACGGCGGCAAGCTCGACGTCGGCGACCTGTGGATCGACATCTGTGCCAAGGACAAGGCCGCCGCCCTGGCCAAGGTGAACATCGGCGACGTCGTCACCTACGCGCTGGGCGTGAGCCGCCTCGGCGACGACGGCGACCGCATCGCCGGCGCCGGCCTCGACGACAAGGTCGGCTGCTTCGTCGTCATGGAGGCCCTGCGGCTCTGCCACGAGAAGAGGGGCCAGCTCAAGGTCGGCCTCTTCTCCGTCGCCACCGTCGCCGAGGAGATCGGCCTGCGCGGGGCGCGCACCAGCGCCTACGGCATCGACCCGCAGATCGGCATCGCCGTCGACGTCTGCCACGCGACCGACAACCCCGGCGCCGATAAGAAGCTCCACGGCGACGTGAAGATCGGCGGTGGCCCGGTCGTCTCGATCGGCCCCAACATCAACCCCAAGGTGGCCGAGCTGCTGCTCGCCGCCGGCAAGGACCGCCCCCACCAGCGCCAGGCCGCCGCCGGTGCCACCGGCACCGATGCCAACGCCATGCAGCTCAACCGCGCCGGCATGGCCACCGGCCTGATCGGGCTGCCCAACCGCTACATGCACACCCAGGTGGAGCTCTGCAGCCTGACCGACCTGGAACACTCCGCGGCGCTGTTGGCCGACATGATCCTGTCCATCGGGCCCGACACGGACTTCATCCCGCGCTGAGCGTTCAAAATAAAGCCGCCGATGATATCGGCGGTCCGCCGAACACGCTGGACCGCTGACACCTTCGGCGGCTTTGTTGGTGATCCAGCCGACTTCATGCCAGTAGGCCCGCCGCCCAGGCGGCGTCGTCGCCCACCAGCGGCGGGTCGCAGGGGTCCCCGTAATCGATCGGGATCCGCGCGTTGGCGTAGGCTCGTTCAAACACGGCTTGGATGTCTACCGGTACATCCGGGTCGGTCGAACGCAAAGGAAACCCGATGACCGGAAGCGCCTCGCGCAGGTCGATGGCGTAGATCTCCGCCTGCCGATCCAGGTGCCCGCGGTGGACCGTGATGTAGTACGGCTTCCGCTGCTCCGGCGTGAGGAACCGCTCGGGGAACTCGAATGTTCGCCGCCCTTCCCGGAGCAGGTCGATCTCCACGCGGCTGATCCGGCCCGCGCGGTACTCCTGCTGCTTGCGGAGGAACTGGATCCGACCGTCCCCCGACTCCTTGTTGGACTTGCTCAGCACTTCCACCGACGTGATGACGCGCTCTCCAAACTTCGTGTCGACAATGTCGACGAACGCTTCCCGGATCGGCTCCCCGGCGTAGTTCAGCACCGGTGGCGACTGAACCAGGAGCTTGAGCGACCGGGTTTCGGTCGCCGCGCCCCGTCCCTTCTGGGCCGGCCAATCAACGACCGCGACGTCGGGGTGGCGATCGGCCGAGATCGGCTCGTCAACGTCGGCAATGAAGACCCGGTCACCCATCAGCGCCCGATATCGGGTTGGAAGAGCGGCGTTCAGCTCGTCGCGCAGGTAGGTGATCAGGGCGTTGTGCATTTCGGGCCAGAACCGCTCGACGTAGGGGTCCATGCCAGGAAACGGGCTCTTCATACCGACAGCTTACCGTCGAAGGACCGGGCTCGCCGGGCCTTCCTTCAAAACAGCTTCGGCCGGTCCCCGTCCTCCACGACCGACGTCACCTCGCCGTCCGCGAACCGCGTGACGATCCGGTCCGGCTCGCGCAGGTCCTTCGCCGACCGCACCACGCTGCCCTTGGCGAGCCGCGTCACCGTGTACCCGCGCTCCAGCGTCCGCTGCGGGCTGAGCGCCTCCAGGTGGCTCGATAGGGACGACACCCGCTCCGCTCGCCGTTGCAGGTCGACCGTCACCGTCCGCCGCAACCGGTCGGCCGCCGTGTCCAGGCGGGCCTCGCACATCCGCACTGCCGTGCGCGGGTGGTGCTCGGCCAGCCGCGCGGCCCCGTTGGACACGCCGTCCGAGGCGCGCCGCAGCTGGAGCTGCATCGCCGCCGCCAGCCGTCGCTGCATCTGCTGCAATCGCTCGGCCGACCGCGCCGCTCGCACCGCGGGCGCCTGCCGCGCCAGTCGGTCGGCCGCGGAATGAACGGCAGCGGACCGTGTCCGCAGCAGCGCGTGCGCCGCCAGCAGCAGCGACCGCCCGCGGTCGTCCAGCCGTTGACGCAGGTCGTCGATGCGATCGGTCGGCCGGCGGAAGAACTCGTGCTGCTCGACGGCCGCCAGCCGGTGTCGCGCCTCGCGCAGGTGCCCGGCCAACAGCCGCGTGATCCGGCCCGAGATTGCCGTCAGCTCGTCCGCGGCCGTGCGCCACCCGGCCGTCGCCACGGTGGCCGCCTCGGTCGGCGTGTGGGCGTGGTGGTCGGCCACCAGGTCGGCGATCGACACGTCCACCTCGTGGCCGATGCCGGTCACCACCGGCAACCGGCTGGCGGCGATCGCCCGGGCCAGCGACTCGTCGTTGAACCCGAACAGGTCCTCCAGCGACCCGCCCCCACGGCCGAGCAGGATCAGGTCGGCCCCGCCCAGCCGGTCGATGTGCTCGTTCACGCCCGCCAGCGCCTTCGCCATCGCCGCCCCGCAGCCGTCGCCCTGCACGGCGACGTGGCACAGAACCAGGCGAACCCACGGGAACCGCCGCAGGATCTTGAGCATGTCCTGCAGCGCCGCCGTCTGTCGGCTGGTCATCAGCACGATGCGCGCGGGGTAGCGCGGGATCGGCCGCTTGCGCTCCGGCGCGAACAGCCCCTCGGCCTCCAGCTTCGCCCGCAACTGTTGGAACGCCAGCTCCAGCGCCCCCTGCCCCAGCGGCTGCAACTGCTGGACGTACAGCTGGTGCCGCCCCTGAGCCGCGTACACCCGCACGCCGCCCACGGCCATCAGTTCCATGCCGTTGGCGGGCGTGAACTTCACCCGCTCGAACGCGTCGCGGAACATCACGCAGGCCAGCACGGCGTCGGCGTCCTTCAGCGTGAAGTAGGCGTGCCCGCTGGCCCGGTTGTGGTTGAAGTTGCTCACCTCGCCGCGCACGGAGACGGTCGCGGGGATGCCACTTTTTATGGCCCTCTCGACCAGCTTCGTGACGGCCGATACAGACAGCAGGCCGTCGGTCCCCGGCGGTGGCGCCGACGGGGCCGAACCCCGCGCGCCGCGCTGCGGCACCAGTTGTTCCCGGACGTCGAAGAAGCCTCCAGCCATGACGATGATCTTACCACTGGCCCACTGGTACTCGTGGGTGCCGCTCCACAAGTTGTCGCTCGGGGGCGTGCTCAACCCCGACTCCGTCACCGGCGGGCTCGCCTGGCTGTCGCTGGCCGTCGTGTTCGGCATCGCCCTGGGCAACGTGCGCATCGCCGGCGTCAAGCTCGGCATCGCGGCCGTCCTGTTCACCGCGCTGGCGTTCGGGCAGCTGGGCCTCACGATCGACCACGGCGTCCTCGAGTACTTCCGCAGCTTCGCCCTGGTCCTGTTCGTCTACGCCCTGGGTTTACAGCTTGGCCCGGGCTTCGTCGCGTCGCTCCGGTCCGACGGCATCCGCCTCAACGCGGTCGCCGTCGCGGTCGTCGTGCTCGGGGCGGTGATGACCGTCGGCGTCGTGAAGCTCGGCCGGCTGAACCCCGCCACCGCCGCCGGGCTGTACAGCGGCGCGTACGACACCACCCCCGCGCTGGCCGCCGGGCAGGAGGCGCTGGCGAACACCGCCGACGCCCGCCACCTCGACGGCCGCGCCGCCGTCGCCGCCACCAACCTCGCCTTCTCCGCCAGCGCCCCGTTCGGGCTGATCGCCCCGATCGTGACGATCGCCCTCTTCCGCTTCATCTTCCGCGTGAACCCCGGCCACGAGCTGCAGCACCTGCGCGAGCACGAGCGGCAGCGCCGCCCCGCACGCGCCATCGTCGACGTCGAGGTGCTGAACGAGGCCGTCGCCGGCCTGACGCTGCGCGACCAGCGGTTCTTCCAGCGCGAGGGCGTGCGCCTGGGCCGGCGGCTGCGCGGCGCCGAGCAGATCGTCCCCACCGCCGCCACCGACGTGGCCGTCGGCGACGTGTTCCGCGCCATCGGCCCGCCGGCCGCCGTCGACCGGCTGGTCGCGCTGCTGGGCCGGGTGAGCGCGATCAACCTCGCCGACCTCGGCACGCCCGAGGCCGGCGCGGTCCACCGCCGCGAGCTGGTCGTCACCCACAAGGGCGTGATGGGGCGCTCGCTGCGCGAGCTGGACCTGCTGAACAAGTACGGCGTGGGCGTGACCCAGATCCGCCGGGCCGGCGTCGACCTGCCCGTCAACGGGGCGACCACGCTCCACTTCGGCGATGACGTCCTCGCCATCGGCCCCGACGCCGGCCTGAAGTCCGTCGAGGACCGGCTCGGCAACAGCCCCGATGCGCTGAACCAGACCCAGCTGATCCCGATCTTCCTCGGCATCGCGCTCGGCGTCGTGGCCGGGTCGATCCCGATCGCGATCCCCGGCCTGCACACCAGCATCCGCATCGGCCTGGCCGGCGGGCCGATGCTGGTCGCCATCCTGCTCGCCCGCCTGGGCAACATCGGTTCGGTCGTCTGGTACATGCCGACCGCCGCCAACCAGATCCTCCGCGACTTCGGCATCGCCGTGTTCCTGGCGTGCGTCGGCTTCCAGACCGGCGACCACTTCCTGCAGAACCTGATCCACGGCGGCGGCCTCCCGCTGGTCGGCTGGGGGATCGTCATCTCGCTGATCCCCATGCTGCTGGTGGGCGCGTTCGCGCGGGTCGTGCTGAAGATGGACTTCGTCACGCTGAGCGGCCTGACCGCCGGGGCGATGACCAACTCGCCGACGCTGCTGTTCGCCAACGAGCTGACCGGATCCAACGCGCCGGCGGTGGCGTACGCGGCGGTGTACCCGTTGGCGATGTTGATCCCCGTCTTCGCGTCGCAGTTGCTGGTGACGATGCTGTTGCACTGACGCGGCGAAGAGTGCCCCTGCGGGGCGACCGCTACGCGGGGCTTTGGTATCCTCCGCGGGCATGAGCGCCGACGCCCGCACCGCGATCCTGTCCCGCATCCGCGACGGCAACGCCGTCGCCCGCGCCACGGCTCCGAAGCTGGACGACCTTCGGCCCGACTACGTCACGGCCGGCACGCTCGGCCGGCCGGCCGTGACCGAGCTGCTGATCGATCGCCTGCACGAGTACGACGCCGGCGTGTTCCACGCCTCGCCCGACGGGTTGCCCGCCGCCATCGCCCGCGTGCTGGCCGAGCGCGGCAAGCGGAACATGCTCGCCCCCGCCGGCCTGCCGGCCGACTGGCTCGCGCCGGACGTCCACTGGACGACCGATGGCCCCAACCTGTCGCCCGCCGACCTGGACGCCCTCGACGGTGTGCTGACCACGTCCACGGTCGCCGTCGCCGCCACCGGCACGATCGCGCTCCAGCACGGCCCCGGCCAGGGCCGGCGGATGGCGACGCTGATCCCCGACTACCACCTGATCGTCGTCCGCGCCGACCAGGTCGTGGAGACGATCCCGGAGGGGTTCGCCCGACTCGACCCGGTGCGGCCCACGACGACCATCTCCGGCCCGTCGGCCACGGCCGACATCGAGATGACCCGCATCAAGGGCGTCCACGGGCCGCGGTTTTTAGACGTGATCCTGGTCGGCTGACGCACCTTGGGGGCACACATGCATCGGCTGGTCCAGCTTCTCGTCGTGGGACTGGCCCTCCTGGGGGCCAGGATGTTCGTCCGCGGCCGGCGCGGCCGGGTCCTGGACGACCATCCCGTCTGCGACCGGTGCGGATTTGACCTAACCGGCCGAACGTGGGGCATCGGCAACTGTCCGGAGTGTGGTGCAAGGCTGGACGCGCCGCTGGCCGTGCGGATTGGCAATCGGGAACGCCAGCTTGGTTTGATGGTCGGCGGGCTGGCGATCGTCGCGGTGACGGCCGTCCCGATGTTGACGACGCTCGCGATCAGCGTCCTGCAGATCGACACGGTACACATCGAGCCGGTTTGGTTACTGCTCCGAGATGTCCGCGATCCGTACAGCCGATACGCGGCTTGCGTCGAGATTCTCGACCGGCAGAAGCGGGGCCAACTGTCGGTCGCGAACGAGCGGCAAGTGGTCGCCACCGCCCTGCGGCTCCAGGCCGACCTCAGCCAACCGTGGGACCCGAGGTGGGGCGACATCGTCGAGGCGATCCACACCGCCGGTCGGTTGCCAGTCGCGGACTGGCAAACCTATCTGTCGCACGACGAGGTGGTCTCCCTGTTCGAGGTGCGACCCAAGTGCGCGATCGGCGACCCGATCCCGTTCCACGTGCGCGGCGAACTCCGGGGTGCATCCGCTTCGTCGGCAACGTCGAGCACCATGCCGGCGGTGACAATGGTGATCCCCGGTGCAGTCGTCCAATACCCCACTTGGGGCGGCGCGTTTGGCGAGATGTTCGACCTGTCCGGCAATGCCTCGTTGACCCCCGCCTCGGCGGCTCTGCTCCACCCCGGCACGCAATCGATGTCGGTCACAATCAACGGCATAGGGAACGCCATCGCGGCCTCGCCTAGCCAATTTGCACCGTTCACCTGCCAAGCGAATTGGACCCTGTTGCGACCGGGGGAAAGCTCGGTCCAGTTTTACCGCGATGAAACCCTGGCCGCTGCCGTGATGAGGACGCTGTCGGTCGAAATCAGCGTCATGACCAGCGTCCACGTCACGGTTAGTTCCGATCGACCTCCGATTGCCATGGCTTTCGACGTCACCCTCCGGTCCGGCGGGCGCGAGTGGGGCTCGCAGGGCGGATGGGTGCTTCTTGAACGCAACACGCATGACATGGGCGGCGTCAACATAGCAGGGTCCGACATCATCGGCCGTCGCGCCGACATCGTCCTACGCCCCAGCGCGACCGGTGCCGCGCACAGCGTCGGGATGAACAGGCTTCTCGACCACGAGTTCGTGTTCAAGGACGTGCTGATCACGAACACCCGGTAGGACGATGCCGTTACCTCGCTCGCGCCAGCGCCGCCTCGAACACGTCGGTCGCGTGGTCCCACTGGTTCGCCCGGGCCGTTGCGTATGCCGCGTCAGATACGGCACGCCACTCGGCATCCGGCATCGTCGCCAACCGCACGATTCGATCGGCCATCGCCGCGGGATCGTCGTACGGCACGATCACGCCGCCGCCGGCGCCGATCAGTTCCGGGGCGGCCCCGGTCGGCGTCGCGATCACCGGCGTGCGGCAGGCCATCGCCTCCAGGATCGGCAGGCCGAACCCCTCGCTGCGGCTGGCAACGATCCACGCGTCACACGCGGCATACCGATCGCGGATCTGCTCCTGCGGCGGTCGCACGATGTAATCCGTCCCGGCCGGCAGCGGGATCGACGCGATTGGCGAGCAGTTGCCGAACGACACCAGCCGCAGGTTCGGCACCTGCTCGCGCGCCAGCTCGACCGCGCCGATGGCGATCTCGGCCGCCTTGTAGGAGTCGATCGAGTACATCGTGCCCACCGTCGGCACCGGCTGCCTGCCGCGCGGCGGGGCGTGGAACAAGTCGTGGTCGACGGCGTTCGGGGCCATCGAGATGTCGCCGTCGGCGAACTTGTCGCGGGCCAGGTCGGCCATCCATCGCGCGATGATGATCTTGTGCAGCGGCAGCCGCCAGGTGGCGTCGACGCGTGCCGCGTCCTGCCCGGGGTGGGCCTCGTAGTGCTGCACGAAGTAGGCCTTGCGACCCTTGCTCGGCGGGTAGCTGGCGACCCACTCGGCCGTCTCCCACCAGGTGGCGATCACCACATCTGCATCCGGCACGTCGGCCGCGGTGATCGGCCGGTGCGACTCGATCCGCTTGTGGTTCACGCCGGGCACGCCGTCCAGGTGCGATGGGAGGTACGATATGTAGGGCGGCAGCGGCTTGCGCTTGAGCCACCCCTTCACGCGAGACTTGAACGGCGGCTTTCGCCGCGGGCGGCTGACGACGGTGACCGCGTGCCCGCGGCGCGCCAGCCGCTCGGCGTAGGTCGCGATCACCCGGTTCCCGCCGGTCAGGTCGGCGGCGGCCATGACGAATGTCAGTCGCAATGCGTGCTCCTAACCGCTACGCGGGGTCAATCACGTCGTCTTGAGGTTCGCCGCCCACTTCGCCACGGTGGCTGCGTCCGTCCTCTCATCGACCACTGCCGCCAGCTGCACCGCGAAGTTTCCGACGGTCGAGCTCTCCACGGCGGCGCGATGGACCTCCAGTCCCGTGGCTTCCGCCGTCAGCCGGTTCAGCAGTTCGTTCTGGCTCCCACCGCCGACGACGAACAGCCGCCGCAGCGGCCGGCCGGTCAGCTGGGCGATCTCGTTCAGCACGACGCCGTACCGCGCGGCCAGGCTCTCGAAGATCAGCCGGGCCAGCGACGGTGCGTCCTCGACCGAGATCGGCGGCAGCCCCTTGCGCGCCCGTTGCCGGTTGATCCGGCCCGGCATGTCGCCGGGCAGCAGCAGGTCGGCGTCGTCGACGTCGATCAGCCCGCCCGGAGCAACGGCCGTCGCCGCGGCGGCGACCAGGTCGGCCACCGGCCAGGGGCGACCCGCGTCGGCCCACGCCTGGCGCGATTGTTCGAGAAGCCACAAGCCGTTCACGTTGCGGTGGAACAGCACCCGCCCGCCGACGGCGCCGAGGTTCGTGAAGCCGGCCGCGTTGGCGGCGAGCGTGGCGCACGGCTGGTCGAGCACCGCCCCGACCAGCGACCACGTGCCGCTGCTGAGGTAGGCCCAATCGTCCGCCCCCGTGGCGGGGATGCCGGCGACGGCCGACGCGGTGTCGTGGCAGGCGGGCACGATCAGCCGGCAGTCGGCAAACGCGGGCAGCTTCGCGAGCGGCCCCGTCACCCGGCCGACGACGGTTCCCGCCGACACCAGCGGCGGGGCGACGGTTGCATCCAGTTGCAACACGTCGAACACGGGCTTGGCCCACCGGCCGTCGAGGTCGACCAGGCCGGTGTGCGTGGCATTGGTGATCTCGGCGACGCGCCGGCCGCCGAGGCGCATCGTGACGTACTCGGGCACCTGCACCCACGGCTGTCCGCCGTTGCCGACGGCGCGGTCGGCGACCAGCTGGCAGATCGTGTTGATCCGCATCTGGTGTACGCCCGTGGCGGCGTACAGCACGTGCCGGTCGACGGCCCGGTTCACGGTCGACTCGGCCTCGACCGTCCGCTCGTCGCGGTAGCAGAACGGGTCGGCCCGGGGCGACCCGTCTTCGTCCAGGCGGACGTAGTCGACGCCCCAGCCGTCAACGGCGATCGACGCGATCGGTCGGGACACCCGCTCGGCGCACTTGCGCAGGCCCGCCTCGACACCGCCGACGATCGTGCCCAGCGACCAGCGGAGGCCGTCGTCGGTCTCCCCTGGCGCGTTTTCGAATCGGTGGACCAGCTCGACGCGCGGCGAGCCGTCCGGCCAGGTCAGCAGGGAGACGCGGCAGCTGCCGGCCCCCAGGTCGACGGCCGCCATCGGCGGGTGCGATTCGCTCATCGGCGGCAGGATAACCGACCGCCGCCGTCGGGGCCCATCGGTGCCGCCGCGGGATCTTCGGGCGCGTCGCAATCGCCCGCGGCGCAGTCCGGCTCGAGGTGGCCCGAGCGTTGGGCCGGCCCCGCGACCGTGCGGCGGTCGGAGCACTGTCGCGGCTGGCCGACGACCACACGAAGCCGGAGCGTCGGACGGCCGAGGGCGTCTACATGACGAACGTCAATACCGTTGCCGCCGTGGCCCGCGCAGCACTGAGCACGCTTGCCCGGTGATCCGCGCGGTGGCGTGCGGATCACCGCTTGACGTTCCCCGCCCGTCCCACGACGCTCCCCGCTGTGAACAAGGTTGCCGTTCTGAACGCCGTCGGTTTGACGCCCAGCTTGATCTCGGCCGCGGACACGCCGCGGTTGGCGGCGTTCCGGGAGGCGGGGAAACTGGTCGGCGTGGGGCCGCTGTTGCCGGCGGTCACCACGTCGGTCCAGGCGACCTACCTGACCGGGCAGTGGCCGGCCGACCACGGCATCGTGGGGAACGGGTGGTACGACCGGCACCTGGCCGAGGTGATGTTCTGGAAGCAGTCGGACGGGCTGGTGCAGCGGCCGCGGATCTGGGAGCTGGCGAAGAAGATAAACCCCGACTGCACCACCGCCAACATCTGCTGGTGGTACGCGATGTACTCGGGGGCCGATTACACCGTCACGCCCCGGCCGATGTATCCGGCCGACGGTCGCAAGTTGCCCGATTGCTGGACGAACCCGCCGGAGCTGCGCGAGTTCCTGCAGGGGTCGCTGGGGCAGTTCCCGCTGTTCAAGTTCTGGGGGCCGATGACCGACGCGTCGGCCACCCAGTGGATCGCCGACGCGGCGGTAGCCATCGACGAGAAGCACGACCCGACGCTGTCGCTGGTCTACCTGCCGCACCTGGACTACGCGCTGCAGCGGCGGGGGCCGGACGACCCCGCCAACCGGGTCGACCTTGGCGAGCTGGACGCGATCTGCGGCGGGCTGATCGACCACTACCACGGGCGGGGGGCGAAGGTGATCGTGCTGAGCGAGTACGGCATCGCACCGGTGAGCCGGCCGGTCCACCTGAACCGGGCATTGCGGGATGCCGGGCTGCTCCAGATCCGCATGGAGGAAGGGCGCGAGCTGCTGGACGCCGGGGCAAGCGTGGCGTTCGCGGTGGCCGACCACCAGGTGGCCCACGTGTACGTCAACGATCGCGGTGCTGAGCAGAAGGTGAAGGAGGTGCTGGAGCGGACGGCCGGCGTGGGGCGCGTGCTGGACGGTGCGGGCAAGCACGCCCGGCACCTGGACCACCCGCGGTCGGGGACGCTCGTGGCGCTGGCCGAGCCGGGGTCGTGGTTCACGTACTACTACTGGATGGACGACGCGGTCGCGCCGGACTTCGCGCGGACGGTCGACATCCACCGCAAGCCGGGGTATGACCCGGTCGAGCTGTTCCTGGACCCGTCGATGAAGGCGCCCAAGGCGCAGGTGGGGGCGAAGCTGCTGAAGCGGAAGCTGGGGTTCCGCGGGCTGCTGGACGTGATCCCGCTGGACGCGACGCTGGTGAAGGGGAGCCACGGCCTGCCGCCGGCGTCGGCGGAGGTGGGGCCGCTGGTGATGTCGGACACGCCGGGGCTGATCAACGGGGACAAGGTCGACGCGACGGCGGTGTGCGAGCTGATCCTGGCGCACCTGACGGCGACGGCCTGACCGGGCCGTAGCTAAACGGGGGCGTAAAAAAACCACGGACGCGTGTCCGTGGGTTCATCGTTTTTTGGTTGAGGGCGGCGTTCACTTCGCCTTGCTGGCGTACTTCTCGGGGTCCTTGTTGAAGGACTTCACGCAGTCGCCGCAGCAGAAGGCGTAGGTCTTGCCGTTGTAGACCGTCGTCACCTTCGAGTCGATGTCATCGCCGGTGATGGGACACTTGGTGTTGACCGGCTGCGACGTGGGGGCCTTGGCGTCGTCGGCACGGACGGCGGGCATCGCGGCCACGCCCAGGAACAGGGCGGCGGCGGTGGCACACAGGGTGATTCGCAGCGTCTTCATGGGCGTTTCCAGTTGAGAGGTAAGGCGGTCGTCCAGCAGGGGAACCAGCTCACTTCTTGAAATATTCCGCATTCTTGGCGGTGAACTCGGCCCACTCGGCCGGCAGATCCTCCTGGGGGAAGATCGCCTTCACAGGGCACTCGTCGACGCACAGGCCGCAGTCGATGCAGGTGTCGGGGTCGATGTACAGCATTTCGGCCTCGGCGAACTTGGGGTTCTCCTTGGTCGGGTGGATGCAATCGACCGGACAGACCGTCACGCAGGCGGTGTCCTTGGTGCCGATGCAGGGCTGGGCAATGATGTGGGCCATGGTCTGTGCGAACTCCGTACGAGCGTACGACGAGCATGATAGGGCGCGGAGGAGCAGAGGGGAAGAGGGGATGGGAGCTGAAAATGCGCGCCCCAGGGGAGCCGAGCGGTGCCCCGACTTGCTCTGGACTGCCGATCGACTGAAGGCCGTCTCGCGCGGGGGACGTTGCTTGTAGAGCCTGCTGGTCACGCGCGCCTTATGCCTGGCCCGGTCGCCGGTCACGAGATGAGCGTCGCCTTCGTTACGGCAGACTTGTCGGCCGCGTTGGTGTCGGTGGGCGACACCGGCGTCACGGTCACCGTCAGTTGGTACCGCCCGACCGGCAGCGCGGGCAGTGGGACCCGCAGCCGGATCGTCATCGCCTGATCCCGGGCGAGCCGCACCGGGCGGGCGACCGACGCCACCCGCACGGGCGCGGTCGACCCGTCGACCGGCGTCGCCGTCACCGTGATCGTCGTCGTGCCCGACTCGGCCATCGACCCGACTGACCGCAGGTGGACCGCCACCGCCGCGGGCCGGCCCGCACGGGCGGTGCCGGCCACGTTGGCCGACGTCACGCTCACGTCCGACGTCGCCGCCGCCACCGTGAACGACGGCCCGACGGCGACGTTATCCGCCTCATCCGTTTCGGCGAACGCGTTGCCCGCGTCGATCAACGCCAAGAAGCGGTACGTCCCCGGCGTCAGCGTCGTCGGCAGCGTGAACGGCACCCTGTAGGCAGCGACGCGGTCGTGCCCGAGGTGGACCGGGACCTGCTGGTCGGCCACGCGGATCGCGCTGGCGGCCGAGCCATCGGGCGTGACGCCGACCGCGAGCTCGAACTTGCCGCTCGCCCGGCCGCCGGTGTTGAACACGTCGACCGTGGCAACGCCGGCGTCGCCGGCGACGGGGTTGGGCGGGAGGTGGACGCGCAGGGCACCGCCGAAGTCGGCCGCCCGCGACGCTGGGGGGATCACGACGATCGTGCCGCCGCCATCGTCGTACAGCGAGTCGTCGTACGGGTCGCCGGTCGGGTAGAGGACGACGGACTGATCTCCGCCGTCGTCGGTCGTGCCGCCAGCGTCGAGGCCGCCGCCACCGCTGTTGTTGGGGGGGTCGTTGTCGACCGGCGACGGGACCGTGCCGCCGCTCCCAGCGTCGCCGGCCCCCTCGCCACCGCTGTCCGACGAACTGCCGCCATCAGCCGAGCCGCCGGTGTCGGTCGTTCCGGCCCCCTCGCCACCGTCGTCGACGCCGGTGGACCCGCTGTCCCCGGACCCCTCCCCGCCGTCGTCGCTTCCACTGGTGCCGCCGCTGTCGCTGCTGTCATCGCCGTCGTCATCGAACGGTTGCAGGCGAGCCACGTCGGCCACGGCCGGCGGTGCCGCGACGTGAGCAGCGGGGACGGTCGGGACCGGCATGACCGCAACCGCCGCCGACAGCAGCCGGCGATCCTCCAACCGTTCGATCATCGCGGTCGAGCAACTCGGACGCGCACGTTGGCGATGGCGGTTCATCAAGCGGTAGGACACGGCGGGCTCCCGATGGTCAGCGACGACCGGCAAGCATGCCACGTTCGTGCCAAGCCGACCCGCATCTGGCCTACGCGGTCGCGCGGACGGTCACGGCAGCGTCAGTTCCTTCGGCCCCACCGTCACGATCGTGAACGGCCCCGGCGGGTGTGCCTTGAGGTACCCGTTCACCCGGTCGACCGTGACGGCGTCGATCGCGCCCTTCACCTCTTCCAGCGTGCGGATCCGCCCGCGGGTGAAGAAGTCGTGCGCGATCGCCCCGGCCCGGCTGCCGGTGGACTCGCCTTGCATGATCGTGCTCGCCTTCAGGCCCGTCTTGGCCCGCGCCAGCTCGGCCTCGGTCACGCCCAGCGTCAGCCGGTGCAGCTCGCTGACGAAGCAGTCGAGCGTCGCCTGCGCCCGGTCGTTGCTGGTCCCGGCGTAGCCCATGATCGCGCCGCGGTCCTTCAGGCTGGAGTAGCCGGCCCAGACGCTGTAGACGAGGCCGCGCTTCTCGCGCACCTCGGTGAACAGCCGGCCGCTCATGCCGCCGCTCAGCACCTCGACGGCCATCCGCACCGTGTAGTAGTCGGGGTCGGTCTCGGGCACCGACGGGTAGGCGATGCCGATGTGCGTCTGCTCGCTGTCCTGGTGCTCGTGGTGGAACCGGCCCGGCGGCGGCATCTCCGCGTCCGGCTGCGGCGGCGTCCCGCCCCAGTCGCCGAAGTCCCTCGCCACCGCGTCCTTCAACTGGCCAAACTCGATCGCCCCGGCCACGGCGAGGATCGACCCCTTCGCGTGATACCGGTTGCGGTGGTCGGCCCGGCAATAGTCGATGGTCATCTTCTCGATGTGGTCGGTCTCGCCCATCGAGTTCCGC
Source organism: Tepidisphaeraceae bacterium (assembly GCA_965198865.1). Classification (GTDB taxonomy): domain Bacteria; phylum Planctomycetota; class Phycisphaerae; order Tepidisphaerales; family Tepidisphaeraceae; genus CBDAQA01. The sequence goes on from CBDAQA010000003.1 coordinate 175,013, forward strand.
CCGTACGGGCTGGGGAAGAACCACTCGCGCAGCTTGATCAGCAGCTTCTGCCGGGGCTCGTCGTCAATGCCCGCCAACGCCTGCAGCGCCAGGTCCTGCGCCGGCTCGAACCCGTCGTCGGCCAGCTTGGGCCGACGCACGATGTCGGCGTACGTCGGCAGCCCCGCCATCACCTTGTCGGCCAGGGCGGCGCACCCGAACCGGCTGTGGTGAACGCCCACGCTGCTGGACCGTTGAAGCCCCAGCCCGTCGAGGTGGTCGGTGAGCTGCTTGTTGTCTCGATTCCCGGCCCCGCGCAGGACCAGGTCGGACAGGACGGTGGCCGACCCGCTGCGGTCGACCGGGTCGGTGGCCGACCCCGCGGGGACGAGCAGGGTCATGGCCGCCGACTGCATGCCGGGCATCCGCTCGGCCAGCAGGGTCAGGCCGTTGTCGAACGTGTGCTGGAAGTATCGCTCGGGCAACTGGGGTCGCTCCTGTCGGGGGATGTTCTGGCCGGTCACGTCGCCGGGAAACCCAGGAGTATAGGCGACCGGCCGACGGCCGCTAGCCGGCGGTGTCGGACGGCTGGAAAGTGTAGTAGAATCCGCCGTTTAGCGACGGCCCGGAGGGCCGGGGTCTCGGTCCCGGTCTGCGTTTCTCAACTCGGCATATCCGATGGTCAACGGCGACGCGAAACAACGGGCCAATCCCGACCCGTTGCCCTACGCCTCGCCGGCAGGAAGAGCCTGTCGCGTTGGGCTGTTGGTCGCCGGTGCGATGGCGAGCAATCTGGCGGTGTTAGCCGCATTCGTTGTGCAGGACGATCATTCCTACTGGGTCGTGCCGCGGGCAGTCTGGGTATGTTTGCTAGCTGGCGCGACCGCTCTATCCGCAGTGGCAGTCACGCGCGCATACCCCGATTGCGCGTCGCATGCGGCTCGTTGGATGGTGGCCCTCGCTTCGACGCTCACGATACTGGGGTGGGGCGCTCTGGCCTTGTCGGCCGTCCGGGTGACTTCCTGGATGCCATGATCCCTATGCGGACCTACCTCCGAGCGCTTTCCTACTTCCGCCCCGACGCCGGCCGCGTCGCGCTCACGCTGGCCCTGATCGCCGCCGCCACGGGTCTTGGGCTGCTGCAGGTCTACCCGTTCGCCGTGCTCGCTGATTGCGTGTTCGCGGGGCTGCCGCCGACGGGGGTCGTGTACCGCACGCTGCTGTTCCTGGCCCCGGCGTCCAAGACCGGGCAGATCGTCGCGCTGGCCGTGGACGTGCTGCTGCTGCGGGTGGGGCAGGAACTGCTCCAGGCGGCGCACACGTGGCTGAACATCCGCGTCGGCTACGCCGGGCTGGTGCGGGTGCGGGCCGACCTGTTCAACGCCTGGCAGCGGCAGGAGCTGGCCTGGCACCGCGACCGGCCGGCCGGCGACGCCGTCTACCGCATCGTGTGGGACGCCGCGGGGTGCCACGCCCTGCTGAACGTGACGGTGAACGGGGTGGCGTTGAACGTGGTCACGCTGGGGGTGATGGTGGCGGTGATGACAAACCAGAGCCTGCTGTTGACGGCGGTGGCCGTCGCGATCGGCCCGCCGCTGGTGTGGGTGACCAAGCGGTACGAGTCGATCCTCCGGGACCGGTCGGCCGACGCCCGGCAAGCCGAGGCCGACCTGACCGCCGACGCCGCCCGGTTCGCCGCTGTCATCTCGGTCGTCCAGGCGTTCGGGCAGGAGGCGGCCGCGGTGGTCACGTTCTGCCACAAGACCCGCCTGTCGGCCCAGGCGTACGTCCGGCTGCACCGGCGGGAGATCGCGTTCTGGCTCCTGACCGGCCTGACCTTCGCCGCCGGCACCGCCGCCCTGTTCGGCGTCGGCGGGCGGCTGGTCTACCGCGACCAGGTGGCGGGCCACGCCGGGCCGGGCGGGATGACGATCGGCAAGCTGTCGATCTTCCTGGCCTACTCGGCGATGCTGTACGGCCCGCTGAAGGCGCTGAGCGGCGCGGGCGGCCAAGCCGCGTCGTCCGCGGCCGGCGTGCGACGGGTGCTCGAGGTGCTCGACCGACAACCGACCATCCGCGACGGGTCGGGCTCGCTCGCCCGGGCCCCGCGGACGCTCACGTTGGATCACGTCGGCTTCGCCTACGGCGACGGCCCGCCGGTCCTGTCGGACGTGTCCCTGACCATCGATCCCGGCGAACTGGTCGCCATCACTGGCCGCAGCGGCGCGGGCAAGACGACCCTGCTCGGCCTGCTCCCGCGGCTGCACGACCCCACCGCCGGCGCCGTCCGGCTCGACGGCCACGACCTGCGCGACCTGAAGCTCGCCGACGTCCGCAGCCACGTCGCCGTCGTGTCGCAGGACGCCATCGCGCTCCCGGGCACGGTCCGCGAGAACATCGCCTACGGTCGGCCCGATGCGTCCGACGCCGACGTGCGCGCCGCCGCCGCGCAAGCCGGCCTGGCCGAGTTCATCGCCGCCCTGCCCGGGCGGTACGACACGCCCCTCGCCGACAACGGTGGCAACCTGTCCGGCGGCCAGCGCCAACGGCTGGCCATCGCCCGCGCGCTGCTGACCGACGCCCCGATCCTCGTGCTCGACGAGCCGACCAGCGCGCTCGACGCCGAGCAGGAGGCGAACCTGGTCGACACGATCCGCGCCCTGCGCGGCGTGCGCACCGTGATCGTCGTCAGCCACCGCCCCGGTACCGTCGCCGGGTGCGACCGGACGGTCACGATCGAGGACGGGCGAGTGCCGGATCAGCCGTCCCGGGCGGCTGGCGAGCAGGTCCGCCGCCCAAGCCGCGTCGGCTAGCGAGAGCCGTGGCCGCAGCGGCACGGCGTAGTTGATGTCGTCATGGTCGCCCTCAACGTATATGCGGTCGATGATCGGCTGGAGGGACAGGGCGACGTCCGGCTCGCCCCTGCGACACGGGACTGGGACCGTCGGAGGCGGATCGCGCAGCGGCATCGGGAATACCTGCCAAACCCGGGGGTCCGGACCGCTGGCCCAGTTGACACACGTGTAGTAGGCAGCCCACCGTTCGCTCGGAATATCGTTGCTGGTGATCCACAATCGCGCCCGGCGTGACCGGAGCAGGTCGATTTCGACGAGGTTCACGCCGGCGCGCCTGTATCGCCCTCGGGCGGCGGGACCCGTCGCAACCAGGACGGTGTCGCCCTCGAAGAGTTGGCCTGCGCCCGGCTCACCGTCGGGGGATTCCAGCCGGATGTGTTGCCCCGCCCTCGCCCACAATCCTTTGGGCAAGTTTGGCCGGAGCGCGGCGCTGATGTGCGTGCAGAGGCGAATATGCACGTCGTCCCAATACCGCTCGAGATAGGGGTCCATGCCGGGAAACGGGCTCCGCGCGCGGTTCAGTAGACGCTTTTCCCGATGCTCACGTTTGCCGCGCCGGCCGTACCTTCAGACCCATGCCCATCGCCCACACCGACTGGATCGACATCGCCTACGCCGAGCACGGCGACCCCGCGGGGCAGCCCGTCCTCCTGCTCCATGGCTTCCCCGATAGCGCCGCCACGTGGGATGGCGTCGTCCGCGAACTGCGGTCCGAAAAGCTGCGGCTCATCGTGCCCGACCTCCGCGGCTACGGGGACACCCGCATCCTCCAGCCCGACGCCGGTGGCGGCCAGGAGGCGGCCATCGGCCAGGATGCGGTCGACCTGATCGACGCCCTGCAACTGGGCAGGACGGTCGTCGTCGGACAGGACTGGGGTGCCCGCGCCGCCTACGTGGCGGCCGCCCTGTACCCCGACCGCGTGCGGTCGATCGTCACGTTGGCCTCGCCTTACGTCATGTACGAGCAAAAGCAACCGGTCCCGCCGCCGCAGGTGCAGGCCTACTGGTACCAGTGGTACTTCAACACCGACACCGGCGCGGAGGGTTTCAAGCACGACGTGGCCGGCTTCTGCAAACACCTCTGGCACGCATGGTCGCCTGCGTGGAACTTCACCGATGCCGAGTTTGAACAGGCGAGCGTGGCCTGGCGCCAGCCCGGGTTCACCGACCTGGTCCTGCACGCCTACCGCGTCCGCTACGGCAACGCCGAACCTTTCGCGCGATACGCCCGCCAACAGGCGGCGTTCGACGCGCGGCCCAACATCACCGTCCCGAGTTGGTTTGCCGCCGGCCTGGCCGACGCGTGCAACCGGCCCGACAGCGGCATCGGACAGGAGAGGTGGTTCGCCAGCCTCCACCGCCACGAGGTGCCCGGCGTCGGCCACTTCGTTCAGCGCGAGGCTCCTCGCATGGTCGCCGATCTGGTGCGACAGGCGGCCGGTCTCTGACCGTCACCGCGGCTGCCGCAGCAGCTCCGCCGCCCACGCCGCGTCGGCGTCCGACAGCGGCGGGTCGGGGGGGCGGGTGTAGTCGGCGTCATCTGCGAACGGACCGTCGTCGTACACCCGGTCGAACACGGCCTGGAGATCGAGCGGCGCGTCAGCGTCGCCGGCACGGAGCGGGACCGCAATCGTGGGCAGTCGCTCTCGCAGGCCGATCGGGTAGGCCGAAACCGTCCCAGTCATGCTGCGGTATGCCACGACGAGGTAGTCGCGCCCGACATCGTTTGGCACGTCGTTCCACGTGACGGGCAAGTGCCGGCGGGAACTGCGCAGCAGGTCGATCTCCACCCAGTTCGTCCCGGCTTCCTCGTATCCCCCCAGCTTGTCCCTGTAGTCGTCGTTCAACTGCCCGGCCGACTTGTTACGCGGGCTCAGCACCTCAACGGCCGTCACGATTCGGTCGGCGTTGCGGACGTCCACGATCAGGACGTTCCGCGCGACGATCACCTCACGGTGCAGGTGGATCTCGATCGGTTCGGCCATGGCCGCCGCGGCCGCGTGCCGTGGGTGGGTCGAGCCCGTCTCCACGACGGCGACGTCAGGACGATAGCTGCGGAGCCGATCGCCCGCGATCGACTCGATGCGAACCGATTCCTCGGGCCTGGCGACCAAGCCTGCAGGCAACGTTCGTTTCAGCGCGGCGGCAATCGCGCCCATGAGAAACACATGGGCGGAGCTCCACTGAGCCTCAACATACGGGTCCATGCCGGGGAACGGGCTGGGCATGTTGACATCCTACCACGGGCGGTCAATCCCCGTCGGCCCCGATCCGTTCCCGTACGTCCGCCGGCATCCGCTTCGGCCGTCCGTTCGCGGCGTCCACGAACACCCACTCGGTCCGCCCGCGGGCGATCACGGTCGGCTCGTCGTTGCGGGTGAACTCGTAGTGCCGGACGCAGCTGACCCGCGTGAAGTCGCTCAGCCACGTCCTCACCGTGAGCCGATCGCCGAGCAGCGCCGGGCGGACGTATTCGACGTGGTGCGACCGCACGACCCACGTCGCCCCGGCCGCGTGCATCAGGGCGTTGCCCGGGTCCAGCGCGTCCGCCGCCGCCAGGGCGGCCTCCTGCATCCAGCGGACGTACTCGACGTTGTTGGCGTGGTCCTGAGCGTCGATGGCAGAGCCGGGGACGGTCAGCGCGTAGAGGAATGAATCAACCATAAGCAAATGTAAGGCGAGCATGGCCCGCCCCACATCTTGGGGTCGGCGACTCTCACCCGTTTGGCTTCGCCACCCGCGCGGCGGGCGCGTACTGATTCACGACCTTGCCCCACATGCCCTGCACGTCGCCGACCAGCTTCTCGAACGCGGCCGACTCGACCTCCTCGCGGCACGCGTCCGCCGCCGCCGGCTCCCCCCAGCAGTTGGCCAGCGTGGTCTTCTTGTGCATCGCCTCGGCCGCCCCGTAGACGTAGCCGTTGCGCGTGTCGACCAGCATCGCCGACGCGGTCGCCGTCACGGTCAGGCTCTTGGTCGGCGCGATGCCGATCGTCAGGACCGTCAGCCCGCTGGCCAGGTCGCGGTCGTCGAACTTGTCGTCGAACGTGTAGACCAGCAGCATGTCCGCGTGCAGCGTCGCCGCGGCCGACCGCAGGTCGTCCAGGCTGTCCACCCGCTCGGGCAGCTCCAGCCGGTTGATCGGCTCCAGCTGCGCGACCTGCGGCATGGTCGACAGCGTCAGCAGGTGCTCGGGCTTCTCGACGTCGTGGGTCAGCACGACGCGGTAGTTCCCGCCGCCGTTGTAGAGCGTGACGGTCCGCCCCTCGTAGTCCGAGCCCTGGATGCGGACGATCGCCACCGTGGCCGGGAACGACGCCAGCGGCTTCTTCTCCATCGCGTACCCGACCGACGGGTCGGTCTGACCCGCCCGCGCCGCAGCCATCTCGCCCGCGCCGGGCCGCGCCACCCGCAGGTTCGCCCCGCTGCCGGGCACGGCGTACGAGGCGCAGCCGCTCGCCGCAAGCGACACGACGATCAACGCCATCAGCAATCGAACCGTTGCCATGTAGTCCTCCCGCTTGAACTGCCCGTCCCCGAAACCGACGCGGGAGGCGATGTTCGTCGCGGGGCCGGCGGAGTGTCAAACGAATTCGCGGACGGCCGTGTGCAAGAGCCGCGCGTCACGGTCGGCCGGCGAGCAGTTCCGCCGCCCATGCAGCATCGGCGTCGGAGAGCGGCGGGTCGGGCGGTCGGGTGTAATCGATCTGGTCGTACGGGCCGTCATCAACGGCGCGGAGAAACGCGGCCTGAAGATCGAGTTCCACGTCGGCATCCGACGGTAGCCGCTCGCGGATCGACAGGCCGCGCCGCATCGGATGCCAGACGCCAGCACGCCACGTTGTGACGGTGTGCGCCGGTGCCTGATCCGGCCGGGAGCGCAGCATGTCGATCTCGACGCGGTTGACGCCCGTTGCGTCGTAAAGCGCGCATCGCCGCAGGTACTCGCGACAACATCGGCCAATGGCTCGCGTACGACTGTTGAAGTCGGGCAAGCGTCGGTTCCACTCATCTTCCCAACAACGAGGAAGGGCCGGGCATCCGCACGCGACTCGCGTGAAAGAGCCCGGCCCTCCGGGCCGTCGCTAAACGGTTGATACTTCCTCCGTCACTTCAACTCCACCGTCCAGTAAGCCGTGTCCAGGAACTGCTTCCAGCTGTGGTACCGCTCGTCGGCCAGCTTGATGCTGATGACGGGGCTCCGCCGCGGCTTCACCGGCTTGGTGATCAGGTGCATGTGCGCCTGGTCGGGCGTGCGACCGCCCTTCTTCACGTTGCACTTCACGCAGCAGCAGACGATGTTCGTCCACGTCGCCTTCCCGCCCTGGCTCTTGGGCACCACGTGGTCCAGCGACAGCTCCGTCGTCGCGTACCGCTTCCCGCAGTACTGGCACTTGCTGCCGTCCCGGGCGTAGATGTTCCGGCGGTTGAACTTCACGTCCTGCTTGGGCAGCTTGTCGTACCCCAACAGCCGGATGATGCGCGGCACTGCCACGTCGAACCGCACCGTCTTGATCCAGTCGTGACCCTCGGGCTCGAACTCGCGCTTGAGCTGGCTCAGCTCCGTCCAGCCGACGAAGTCGAAGTTCTGCCACCGGCTCTGGCCGGCGGCGTCCTTCTCGATGTGGACCACCTCGGCCAGGTCCCGGCACAGCATCGAGATCGCGCGCCGCACGTTGATGACGCGGATCGCCTGGTAGTACCGGTTCAGCACCAGCACGTTCGCGTTCAACGCCGCGCCGATCGCCGCCACGGCCGGCGTCATGGCGCCTGCCGACAAGTCGACACCGTTCAGGGGGGAGCATGCACCTGCGAACTGGCTCATACCGGTCCTCTCTGGGAACGACCCACAAAGCCGCACGCGTGTCCCAGACCGTGTCTGTCGGGCACGACGCTGGGGACCAGGCCTCCGCCGCGATTGGTCTTCGCGTCGGGAGCGCATCCACGCCCGGGCTTGTTGGGGTCGCCCGGATCGGGCTGCTGGCGGTCCACAGTCTGTGTGGCACCCCGATGATATCGTAATCTGACGGTAAAGATCAACACCTTGTACGGGCGCGGTTAGCCAGTACGGGTCCCGAGGCTCGCTGGTCGCCGCCGCTCCCCGCTCACGCCTCGACGACCCGCAGCGGTCGGATCACCCTCAGCAGGCCGAGCGTCACGCCTGCCATCACGGCTGAAACAGCGATCGTCATCGCCACCGCCAGCGACTGCACCGCCACCAGCCGGAAGTGGGCCATGGTCGACTGCCCGCCGGCGAACATCGCCGCCGCCAACATGCCCCAGATCGCCCCGACGCCGTGGACGGCAATCAGCCCTGCCGGGTCGTCCAGCCGCGCCCGCCGATCCATGAACCCCGCCGCCGCCGGCACCAGCGCGCCGGCGACCAGCCCGATCATGACCGCCCCCAAGCTGCCCACCGCCACGCACCCGGCGCTGATCGCCACCAGCCCGCCCAGCACCCCGGTGTACGCGCTGACCAGGTCAGCCCGCCCATAGCGGGTGCGACCGTAGAACATGCCACCGAACCCGCCCGCGGCCGCAGCGAGAACCGCGTTCATGCCCGTGCGGGCCAGCGCGTCTCCGTCCACCGAATTGAACGCCGTCGGGTGCGCCAGCAGGCTCGCCATCAGGTACGGCACCCACCCGGCGATCACCAGCGCGACGCCCACCGCCACCATCGGCAGGTTGCCGTACGCGACGGCGGGCGCCGTCCGTTTCACGCGCAGCGAGTGGGAGGCGTAATCCAGCACGGGTGGCGCGACGGCCTTCCTCTCGCCGTTGTCGTCAACGGTCATGCCGCCGTACCAACTGGTCCGCGACCCCACGGCCGCCACGCCCACCGCCGCGAACACGGCACCCGACAGGTGGACCGCCATCGCCCCGCCGAAGTCGACCACGTTCAGCTGCCGCAGCCACCCGAACCACACCAGGTGCCCCACCACCGGGAACACGATCCCGCCGAGGACGGCCGACACCACGACCGAAACGTGGAACCGCGCCCGCTCCGCGATCGCCCCCGCGATCACGGCGCCGCCGATCGTCGCGACGATCGCGTGGAAGAGCTCCGTCCCCGACGACTCGCTCGACTGCGACAGGAACAGCCCCATGTCGAACGCGACGATGGGCCCGCGGCCGAACAGCAGCGCCGCCCCGACGGCCCAGAACGCCAGTCCCGCCGCCGCCACCTCTGCGATGGCCCGCAACAGCGTCTCGGCCGCGTCCCGCGGCCGCACCGTCCCGCCGATCAGCAACCCCAGCCCCGCCCGCACCAACGCGGTGCCCGCGCCGAACACCAACAGCCACATGATCGACAAGGTCGCCTCCGAGTTCGTCCCCGCAACAGCATGCGAGTTGTACACGGTGCGTGGCGATTCGGGGACAGAGCCGGGCCGTGTCGGCCCGTGGCGAGGTCGTACTCGACGTCGCGTCTCGCGCGACAGGCATGGGACTCAGAGCTCGCGTCAACCGCGCGAGACGCGTTGCGGCATACCGCAACGCTCGGGCCGACACGGCCCGGCTCCGTTTGGATTCTTCACTTCGCCCGCCGCAGCACCAGCGACGTGTTGTGCCCGCCGAAGCCGAAGCTGTTCGACATCACGACCGCCAGCCGCCGCTCGCGCGGCTTGTTCGGCACGTAGTCCAGGTCACACCCCTCGCCGGGCGCGTCGAGGTTCACGGTGGCCGGCACCAGGTTGCGGTCGATCGACAGCGCGGCGATGGCGGCCGACAGCGCCCCGGCCGCGCCGAGCAGGTGGCCGGCCTGGCCCTTGACGGAGCTGACCATCAGCCGGTCGGCGTGCGCGCCGAACACGGCCCGCACGCCGCGCGTCTCGGCCAGGTCGCCCAGGTCGGTGCTGGTGCCGTGGGCGTTGATGTACTCGACGTCGTCGGTGTTGAGCGCCGCATCCGCCAGCGCCAGCCGCATGGCGGTGGCGGCCCCCGCGCCATTGACCTCCGGCGACGTGATGTGGTACGCGTCGGCGCTCACGCCGTACCCGGCCAGCTCGGCGTAGATCTCCGCGCCGCGGCGACGCGCGTGGCCCGCCTCCTCCAGCACCACGACGGCCGCCCCCTCGCTCAGCACGAACCCGTCCCGATCCTTGTCCCACGGCCGGCTGGCGCGCGTCGGATCCTCGTTGCGCGATGACAGCGCGCGGGCGGCGCAGAAGCTGCCCAGGCCCAGCTCGCACAGCGCCGCCTCGGATCCCCCGGCCAGCATCACGTCGGCCAAGCCGGTGGCGATGGCACGCCCGGCGTCGCCGATCGCGTTGCTGCCGGTGGAGCAGGCGGTGGAGATCACGCTGTTGGGCCCCTTGAGTCCGAAGCGGATCGACACCTGCGCCCCGGCCGCGTTGGTCATCAGTTTGGGCACGGTGAACGGGCTCACCCGCCCGACGCCGCGGTCGAGCAGCACCTTGTACTGCTCCTGGATCGTCTCCAGCCCGCCGATGCCGCTGCCGATGATCACGCCGCACCGCTCGGCCGTCTCGACGGCCATGTCGAGGCCCGCGTCGGCCACCGCGCCGATCGACGCGGCCACGGCGAACTGCGCGAAGCGGTCCATCCGCTTCGCGTCCCGGCCGTCGATGCCGTACCGGGTCGGGTCGAAGTCGCTCACCTCGCCGCCGAAGCGCACGGGGAACGCCGACGCGTCCCACCGCCGGATCGGCCCGATGCCGCTCCGCCCCGTCCACAGCGCGTCGACCAGCCCCTCGACCGTGTCGCCCAGCGACGTGAGGAAACCCAACCCGGTGATCACGACCTGCCTGCCCGTCATGCGAACCTCAATCGGAGAAAAGCATCCACCACGGAGACACGGAGGCACGGAGAACAGGAGACCGAAGAAACCACGGATGCACACCGATGCACACCGATCAATCCGTCGCCCTCAATCCCGCGTGCATCGGTGTGATTGTCTGGTTCCAACTTCCTCTCCGTGTCTCCGTGACTCCGTGGTAGATCCGGCGCTTCAAACGCGCCCGATCACCAGCGTGTCGTTCTGCCCGCCGAATCCGATGTTGTTCGACAGCACGACGTCCAGCCCCGGGGCGGCCCGCGCCACGTTCGGCACGTAGTCCAGGTCGCACTCGGGGTCGGGCGTGTCCAGGTTGATCGTCGGCGGCAGCACGCGGTCGCGCAGCGCCAGCACGCAGGCGATGAACTCGACCGCCCCGGCGGCCGTGATGAAGTGGCCCAGCATGCTCTTGATGCTGCTCACCGGCGGCACGGCGTGCCCGGCGAACACCGTCTTGATCGCCAGCGTCTCGTGCCCGTCGTTCTCCTTCGTGCCGGTGCCGTGGGCGTTCACGTAACCGACGGCCGCCGGGGAGACCCGCGCGTCGGCCAGCGCGGCCCGCATGGCGCCGATCATGCCCTCGCTCTGCGGGTGCTGGTCGGTGATGCGGTAGGCGTCGGCCGTGGAGCCGTAGCCCAGCACCTCGGCCAAGCGGGGCGCGCCGCGGGCTGTGGCGTGCTCGAGCGTCTCGAGGATGACGATGCCGGCCCCCTCGCCGAGGACGAAGCCGGCGCGGTCGGCGTCGAACGGTCGGCTGGCGGTGGCCGGGGCGCCGGGCCACTCGCTCATGGCGGTCAGGCGGTTGAAGCCGGTCACGCCCAACGGGTGGATCATGCTGTGCGCCCCGCCGGTCACCATCACGTCGGCGTCGCCGCGGCGCAGGATCGCCGTCGCCTCGCCGATCGCCTGCGCCCCGGCGGCGCACGCCGTCATGCTGTTCATCGCCGGGCCACGGGCACCGGTGAGCAGGGCCAGGTGCGTCAGCGCCAGGTGCGGCTCCTGCTCCAGCTCGCGCAGCGCGTCCATGCGGGCCGTCGCCACCTCGGCCCACTTGCGGACGTCGACCGATTGGGTGGCCGGGTCCCACGCGGTCAGCGCGGCGGCGGTGAACGCGTCGAAGTCGAGCGACCCCTCGCCGGCCGACAGGTACAGGCCGACGCGGTCCAGGTCCAACGTCGGGAACCGATCGAGCCCCGCCCCGCGCCACGCCTGGGCGCACGCGCCCAGGGCGAACCGCGTGCTGCGGCCGGCCGTGCGGTGGGGCTCGGCGTCGGGCACGTCGGCGCACAGCTGGTAGTCGCGCACCTCGGCCGAGAACGTCGTCGGGAACGTGGCGGCGTCGAACAGCGTCGTCCGCCCGACGCCCGAGGCGCCGCCGACCAGTCGCCGCCACACCGGCTCGATCGCGTGGCCCAGCGGCGTGACCCAGCCCAGCCCGGTGACCACGACGCGCCGGCGGCCGGCGGCGTCGGTCGGGCGGGGGTTGTCCTGCATCGCATCGGCGTCCACGGTCGGCCCTCCGGTTAGATGACGGCCATCATAGATGCAATGATGACGGTCATCCTGTAAAATGTCCACCGGTCCGGTCGGGCGGGCGGTGACGCCGGGCTGCTGGCGCGTTGGAGGTAGGTCGATGCGGGTGACACGGGAAGCGGCGGCGCGGACGCGCAGGCGGATCATCGACACGGCCGGGCGGCTGTTCCGCGAGCGCGGGTTCGACGGCGTCGGCGTCGCCGACCTCATGCGCGAGGCGGGGCTGACGCACGGCGGGTTCTACGGCCACTTCGACTCCAAGGAGCACCTGGTCGCCGAGGCGACCGCCGGCGTCGGGGCCCGCGCGACCGAGCGCTGGGCCAAGGTGGCGGCCGAGCATCCTGAGCGACCGTTGGCGGCGGTGGCGGCGGGCTACCTGTCCGACCGGCACGTCGAACGGCCCGGCCAAGGCTGCTGGATGGCGGCGACCGGGGCCGACCTGTCGCGGCAACCGTCGGCCGTCCGCCGCGGCGTGGCGGCGGGCGTGCGCGGGTTCGTCGAACTGTTGGCGAGCCTGTCCCCCGGCCGGTCGGCGGCCGTGCGGCGGGAGCGGGCGTTGGCCGCGTATGCAGGGTGGGTTGGGGCGATCGTGTTGGCCCGCGCGGTGGACGATCCGGAACTGGCGAGGGAGATTCTGGACGCCGTGGCGGCGGCGGTGCCGGGCGGGGGGGTGACGCGGGGGTGAGGTGGATCGGCCCTTCTAGCCGCGGCCGGGAGGCCGCGGTCCGCGGGCTGCCGCCCGCGGCTGGAATGGGGGTGGGTGTTCGTCGCGCGCGGTCACCCCTCGTCTTCGGCGTCCACCGGCGTCACCGGTGCCTCCGGCTCCGTCCGCGGTTGCAGGATCGGCAGGCTGGCCAGCGTCGTGTGCGGGTTCTCGCCGGGGGCGGGCTGCTTGAGGTTTTCGACGAACGCCTTCTTCCGGGCCGACGGCGGCTTGGCCATCGGGGGGCGGCGGCCCTGTTTGACGCCTTCCTCCAGCTGGGCCTTGCGCCGCAGGATGTGGTGGTACTGCTGGGCGAAGCGGTGGGCCTCGTCGCGGCTGTATTGCAGCAGTTTCAAGCCCACGTTGTTGCGGGGCAGCTTGATCGGGTCGGCCCGGCCCTGCACGTGGACCAGCTCCTCCTTCTTGGCCAGGCTGATCACCATCGGGGGCTTCACGTCCATCTGCTTGAACACGTCCAGGGCGGCGTTCAGCTGCCCGAGGCCGCCGTCGATGCAGATCACGTCGGGGTAGAGCTCGTTGTTGGCGCCGGCCTCCTTGTATCGACGGCTGACGACCTCCTGGATGCTGAGGAAGTCGTTGTTGCCCTGGCCGTGCTTGATCTTGTACCGGCGGTAGGCGTCCTTGAACGGGACGCCGTCGATGAAGCAGACCTTGCTGCCGACCATCTCTTCGCCCTGGAGGTGGGCGATGTCGATCGTCTCGAGGATGCGCGGCAGCTCGGGCAACCCCAGCGCCTCGCGCAGGGCCTCGACGCCCTCCTTGGGGTTGGAGATGAACGCCTCGGGCTGCCAGAACTCCTGCTCGCCCTTGTTGGCCCGGGCGCCGAGGCCCTGGAGCGCCTTGATCTCGTCGCGCAGCCGGGCGGCCCGCTCGAAGTTCATCTCCTTGGACGCCTCGAACATGTCGCGTTCCAGCCCCTCCATCACCTTCCTCTTGTCGCCGTCGAGGAAGCGGATCAGCCGTTGGATGTCGTCGCGGTAGCTCTCCTTCGACACCTTGGCGGCGCACGGCGCGGTGCACTGCTTGATCGGGTAGAGCAGGCACGGCCGGAAGAACCGCCGCTTGTCATCGCCGTCGGAAATCTCTAGGTGACACGTGCGGAACTTGAACGCCTTCTGCAGCAGGGTGACCGCCTCCTTGAGGGCGTAGACGCTGGTGAACGGGCCGTAGAGCTTGGCCCCCTGCACCGGCTCGCGGGTCACGTAGACGCCGGGGAACTCGTCCTTGGTGGTGACCATCAGGTATGGGAAGGTCTTGTCGTCCAGCAGGCGGGCGTTGTACTTGGGCTGGATGTCCTTGATCAGCCGGTTCTCGGCCAGCAGGGCCTCCACCTCGCTGTCGGTCTGGATCGTCTCGAAGTCGACCACGTTCTCCAGCAGGCCGGCCTTCTTGTGCTCCAGCTTGGTGGAGGGCTGGAAGTAGCTGCCGACGCGGTCGCGCAGGCTGGCGCTCTTGCCCACGTAGATCACGCGGCCCTTGTCGTCCTTCATCAGGTAGACGCCGGGCGCTTTCGGCAGCGACTTGGCCTTGTCGGCGAGCTTCTGGAGGCGGTCGGTCATGGGGATGGCCATCCGTGGCGCGCGTAGGAAGGGTCCGCGAGCCGAGATTCTAGGCTGATGGGGAGGCGTGACGGTTACGTGCCGGCGGCAGCCCCGATCATGGCGAGCAGGTCGCGCGCAACGTCGCTGCTGCCGCCGAACATCGTGCCGAACCGATAGGTGCCGTTCGTCATGTAGATGCTGTTACATTTCCAGGGTCGGCCGAGTCGCGCCGTCCGCGTCGACGAGTCGGCCGGCAACGAAACTTCGCTTGGGTCCGGCCTCGCCGTCGATCGGAAGTGCGAAGTTGCGCCCTTCAATGATGACGTAGTACTGCCCCGTCGTTCCAACTTATCAGTTCGGTCGGACACCGAGCGTACCGGGGTCATGCGTCTGCCGGCTCGACCTCGCGTGCGATACGGCGGGCGCTCTTGATCTCGGCGACGCGCAGGTCATAAGCCGCCTGTAGGTTCAGCCACGACCGGGCGTCGCCACCGAAGTGGCGCGCCAGGCGCAGGGCGGTGTCGGCCGACACCCCGCGTCGGCCGCGGACGATGTCGTTCACCCTCGGCGCGGGGACGCGGAGCGCCCGGGCCAGTGCGCTGGCGCTCACGCCGAGGGGCACCAGGTAGTCGTGCTTGAGGACCTCGCCGGGGTGTACCGGCCGCATGCCGTTCTTGAACATCGTCGTCCCTCGGCTAGTGATAGTCGACAATTTCGACGTCGTCCGGCCCGTCGGTGGTCCAGTTGAAGCAGAGCCGGAACTGGTCGTTGATGCGAATGCTGTGCTGGCCGTCGCGGTCGCCGGCTAACGCTTCCAGCCGATTGCCCGGCGGGGCACGCAAGAAGTCCAGCGTCTTGGCGGCATCCAACTGTGCCAGTTTCCGAACCGCCACGCGTGCGATGCCGGCGAACCGCCTGCACCGGCCCCGCTCGAACAGCGTTCTGGTATCGGAACAGCGAAAGCCGCGGATCACCGACGCAGTGTATAACCCATACCGTTACGCGGCGAACCCGAAGCCGGACGGGCCCCCGTGTCGACCCCGGTCTGGCAGGCTGGCGCTCTTGCCCACGTAGATCACGCGGCCCTTGTCGTCCTTCATCATGTAGACGCCGGGCGCTTTCGGCAGCGACTTGGCCTTGTCGGCGAGCTTCTGGAGGCGGTCGAGCATGGGGGCCGAATGATAGGCGACGGCGCGAACCGAGGAGACGTCTGGCACTTGGTCAACCTGGTTCGGCGTGACCAGGCCCACTCGCTGAAGTGAGCAGGTTCGCGCGAACGGCGCGCTCCCGCTCGCTGAAGCGAGCAGGCCGGGTCGACCGGGGCCTACAGCTTGTGCGTTCATATCCACAGGCTTTGAGGGTGAGAACCACGCCGTTAGGTTGGAATGCATGCCACTGACCGTCATCCCCAGCATCGACCTGCGCAACGGCAGGGTCGTCCGCCTCCAGCAGGGCGACTATGACCGGCAACTGAACTACGACGTCGACCCCTTGGCCGTCGCGGCCCGCTACGCGGCTGCGGGGGCGACGTGGCTGCACGTGGTCGACCTCGACGGGGCCAAGGTCGGGCGGACCGAACAGGCGATGCTGGTCGGGAAGCTGGCGACGGCGGCACGGGGCTTGCGCGTTCAGGCGGGCGGGGGGGTGCGTTCGACCGGAGACATCCAACGGCTGTTTCAGGCCGGGGTCGAGCGCGTCGTCGTCGGCACGGCGGCCATGGAGCAGTGGGACTGGTTCGAGAAGCTGGCGCACGACCCGCACTACGCCGGCAAGCTGACGCTGGCCATCGACGCCCGCGACGGCGTCATCGCCACGCACGGGTGGACCGAAGCGTCGACCCGCACCGCGCTCGACGTCGCCAAAGGGGTCAAGGGCTGGCCGCTGGCGGCGTTGCTCTACACCGACGTGGCCAAGGACGGCATGCTGAGCGGGCCGAACGTCGAACGCACGGCCGAACTGGCCGCGGCGACCGACGTGCCGGTGATCGCCAGCGGCGGCGTGGGCAGCGTCGATCACGTCCGGGCTGTCGCCGGCCGCGGGATCTGGGGGGTGATCGTGGGGCGGAGCTTGTACGAGGGGAAGGTTGACCTGCGCGAGGCGATCAGGGCCGTAAATGCAGAGTGATGAACGCAGGGTGCAGATGGAAGGCAGGAGCGGGCGTCGTGTCCCTCTGCGATCTGCGCTCTGCATTCTGAGTTCTGCACTCCCGTTCAGTCCACCACCTTCACCTTGCTCTTCTTCTCGACCAGCAGCTTGTAGACGGCAGTGATGTCGGGGTTGCGGAGGCGGACGCAGCCCATGCTGGCCATCTTGCCGATGCTGTTGGGGTCGATGGTGCCGTGGATGCCGTAGCTCTCGGCGCCGACGGCGTTGCCGTCGGTGCCCTCCAGGCCGAGCCAGAACGGCCCCAGCGGGTTCTTCGGGTCACCCGGGGGAATGACGCCCTCGCCGCGGGGGCTGTAGTAGGCGGGGCTGGGGGCCTTGTTCTTGATCTCCCACATGCCCGTTGGGGTCGAGTTGTTCTCGCCCAGGCCGACGGGGAACGACTCGACGAACGTGCTGCCGGTGCCGCCGGGCTCGCCCAGGTAGAGGTCGAGGGTGAACCTGCCCTTGCTCACCACGGCGTTGAACGGGCCGTTGATCACCTTCAGGTTCTTGCCCGCCTGCAGCTTCTTGGGGTCGCTGATGTGGTTGATCTCCATCAGCAGTTCCTGCGGCACGGCGTAGCGCCTGGCGATGACGATGAGGGTATCACCGGGGGCGACCCTGTAAACGCCGCCCAGCGGGTCGGCCGCGAAGGGGCGGCCGCTGAACAGCAGCACCTTGTTGACGTCGGTCAGCTGCGACTTGATGGCGGCCGTGTCGGCGTCGGACGTGCCGCCGGCGATCAGGGCATCGTTGAGCAGCTTGCGGGCACCGATCAGGTCGCCGGCGCTGGCCTTCGCCTTGGCGTCGGCCAGGACGGTCGCGCCCCCCACGGCCGACGGGGTCGGCTCGGCCGGGCGCGCCGGCGCTGGCGCGGGCGTGGCGCTCAGCAGGGTGATGCCGTCGGGGGCGGTTCGGGTCTGCAGCGGGGCCACCGGCTTGGGTTGCGGGGCGGCGGCGGCGAGCGCCGGCTTGGCGGTTGCGGGCTCGGCCCTGTGGGTGCGACGGTACTCGACGACGGCCCCGGCGACGATGCCGGCAACGACCACGGTGGCGATAGCGCGGGTGGTCCGCGTGCGGGAAAGGCGGCTCACGAGAACCTCCGTGTTCTCATCTCGGCCGACCCCTTCGGGCCGGCCTCGAATGGATGTGTCGCAGCGTCAGAGGGACCGATCCGGCCCGCCCTGCTGAATGCTGCACGAGGTAAATCTGCGGACCCCCCGCTCCGTCACCAACATACTCAGCGGCACGTCATGGTCAAGCATCGGCAGCTCGTCCAACACCTGGTCCTCGAAGCCCAACCCGCAGGTGCGACCGATGAACTCCGGCTGGCTCAGGAACCGGTCGTAGAACCCCATCCCACGCCCGATCCGGCACCCCGTGGTGCTGAACCCCAGCCCGGGGACGATCACCAGGTCGATCATGTCGACCGGCACCGGCTTGCCGCCCACGGGTTCGGGGATGCCCGTGCCGGCCGTGCGGACGACGCCGCTGGTCAGGCTGGTGATCTCGGTCGGCAGCATCCGCCGCTGGTCCCACGACACCTTGGGGACCACCACTGTCTTGCCGCCGCGCCAACAGCGCAGCGCGAGCGGGGCGGTGTCGAGCTCCTCGGCCGTGCTCAGGTAGAGCATGACCACCTGGGCCTGGTCGAACTCCGGCATGGCGGCGATCCACGAGCAGGCGAGGGTGGACCGGGACTGACGGTCGGCGGGCGAGATCGCCGCCAGGCGGTCGCGGAGCAAACGGCGGATGGCCGGCTTGCTGTTCATGTCCATCATTACGTGTCCCGTGAGGCCGGGGTTTGTTCGGCCGCGAGCGAATCCGCAAAACTATCGAGGCCGATCGGCGTCGGCAACCGGGGTAACCGAATTATCGGCAGGGCGGGGGACGCACCAACTGTGAAACGGGGCGGCTGGGTCGGGTCCAAGGCCTTGGCAGCCGCAGGGCCTCAGCCCGGCGTCAGCCCGCGGGGTGGTGATGGAGGTCGACGGCCGGCGTTTCTGCTCAGCTCGGCAGTGGCATTCCCTCGGCGAGCAGCATCGCCCGCAGTCGGACCCGTTCCGGACTGTTCATCTGCAACGTGACCACTGTCGCCCGCCCGGTCGGTGTTAGACCGGCGACGAGCGGGCCGTTCCACGCGAAGTGCTCGGACCATACCTGCCGCCTTGGCTGGAACAACGCGACGACCGCCAGATCCGCCGGGTCCAAGCCGCTCAGGTTCGTCCCCTTGTGAAGGTTGCAACGAAGGCAGCAGAGGGCAAGGTTCTCGGGGTCATCGTTCGCCAAGTGCTGTTGCGCGACGATTTGGTCAACCGAAAACCGTTCCTCATGACCCGCCTGCGGGAGGTGGCAGTACTCGCATTTCCCGCCCGCGCGGAGGTGGACGAGTCGGCGTAGGGCGCTGGACATCGCCACCGTTTACGCCGCAGGGACGTGTTTTTGGAGCGACAGCCGGGCCTTGGACTTCAACATCGACAGCAGGTCGCCGACGAAGACGTAGCCCTCAAGTTGCCGACGTTCGGCCGGGGTCAGAGTGCCCTGGTTCGACCTGGCCGCCAACTCCGCCATGCGGGCGTGGTCGGCCTCGGAGTAGCCGAGTGCCAGAATGCCCTCCGCGGCGGCCGGCGTCAGCGCTGGGTTCGAGGGATCGATCACCCGGCCGAAGATTTCCGCTTCCACCTCGCCGACCATGGTGGAAGCTTACCCATCGGCGGCGGCGCCATCCAGCGGTGGGACGAGGAAGGAGGCCGCTTCGGTTAACGTTCCGGCTCAGTTGTGGCGTTTCCCTTGCGGTCTGCCCCTGCGTTCAAGCCCAGCATCTCCGCCATCCGCCGGGCCATCTCCCCCTCGTGCCCTCGATCCGTCGGCACGTAGTACGTCTTGTCCACGCCCAGGTAATCCTGGTCGACGTACCCGCGCGGGTCGTCGTGGGCGTACTTGTAGCCGACGCCGTTCCCGAGCCGTTTGCCGCCGGGGTAGTGGCCGTCGCGCAGGTGGCGGGGCACGGGGATCGTGCGTCCCTCCTTCACGTCCGACATGGCCGACCAGATCGCCTTGGCCGATGCGTTGCTCTTGGGCGCGGTCGCCATGTAGATCGCCGCCTGGCCCAAGGTGAGCTGCGCCTCGGGCATGCCGATGCGCTCGACGATGGCGTAGGCCGCGGCGGCGACCTGGATGGCGTGGGGGTCGGCGTTGCCGATGTCCTCGCTGGCGAGGATGGCGATCCGCCGGGCGATGAACCGCGGGTCCTCGCCGGCCTGCAGCATGCGGGCCACCCAGTACACGGCCGCGTCGGGGTCGGAGCCGCGCATGCTCTTGATCAGGGCCGACGCCGCGTCGTAGTGCTCGTCGCCGGTGCCGTCGTAGACGATCGCCTTCCGCTGCATCGACTGCTCGGCCACGTCGAGGGTGACGTGCAGCGTCGTCCCCGCCGTCTCCTTGGCCAGCGACAGCACCGCCACCTCCAGCGCCATCAGCGCCCGCCGGGCGTCGCCGTCGCACATCGTGGCCCACAGGTCCAGCGCGTCGTCGTCGATCCGCACGTCCAGCTTGCCGTAACCCCGCTCGGTATCCGTCGCCGCCCGGCGGATGAGCGCCTTGACGTCGGCCTCGGCGATCGGCCCGAACTGGAAGATCTGGCTCCGGCTCACCAGCGGCGAGTTGACCGCGAAGAACGGGTTCTCCGTCGTCGCCCCCACCAGCAGCACCAGCCCCGCCTCCACGTCGGGCAGCAGGATGTCCTGCTGGGCGCGGTTGAACCGGTGGATCTCGTCCAGGAACAGCACGGTCCGCGCCCCGCCGTGGCCGAGCCGCTCCTTGGCGGCGTCCAGCACGGCCCGCACCTCTTTCACCCCCACGCCGGCGGCGTTCAGCTGGTCGAAGTGACTCCTGGTGTAGGATGCGATCAGCCGGGCCAGCGTCGTCTTCCCGTGCCGGGCGGGCCGTAGAAGATGATGCTCGTCAGCCGGTCCGCCTCGAGCATCCGGCGAAGCAATTTGCCCGTCCCCAGGAAGTGGGCCTGCCCGACGAACTCCTCCAGCGACCGCGGCCGCATCCGCGCCGCCAGCGGCGCGACCTTGTCGAGGTTCTTCTGCCGCGAGTCGGCGAACAGGTCCATCGCCGGATGGTAGCCGCGGCCGTGCCCACGGGCGACGCGGCCAGGAGGCGTCGAATTAACCTACTCTTAGCGCGATGGCCGAGCGGGCCTAACGGTCCGCGGAGAGCCTACGTCGCATGAGCTACGCAAACGGTCGGCCCGCCTCGCGGCGGGGTTTCACACTGGTCGAACTTCTGGTCGTGATTGGCATCATCGCGCTGCTGATCAGCATCCTCCTGCCGTCGCTGAACAAGGCCCGGCGGACGGCGCAGGCGGTGCAGTGCGCCAGCGCGATGCACCAGTGGGGCCTGGGCATGGGGATGTACATCACGCAGAACCGCAACTACCTGCCGTGGACGGGCAACAGCGACGGCAACGCCAACACGCTGGCCTCGTCGGTCGGCCCTTGGGACGACACCGCCGTGTGGTTCAACGCCCTGTCGGCCGCGACCGGCGGGTGGAAGAACAGCTACTACGGCGCCACGACCAACAACGGTGCCCTGACCATCGGCACCGACGCCGCCAACGCTCGGGTGCCCAGGGCGGGCAACGCCAACATCTGGGTCTGCCCGTCCGCGCAGGCGGCTGTCCCCTACGCCCCCGCCGGGGATACCCCCACCAGCGACGGCACGTTCGTGCTCTACGGGACCGCGCCCGGCTCGGTGCCGCAGTACGCCGCCAATTTCAGCACGTCGCCCGCCCCCACCGTCATGCCGTCGGAAACGTTCTGGTGCTACGCGATCAACTCCAAGATCGACAACAGCATCGCCAACATGCCCGGCAGCAACGCCAGCAGCAAGTTCCTCCGCGTCTCGCTCATCCCCCAGTCGCAGCTGACGCCGTTCCTGGTCGAGAAGATGATGTCCGTCGGCGAGACGGTCCCCATCCAGGGGCAGGGGTACGGCGTCCCCTACCAGGGCTCGATCGCCCGCGGCAAGACCACCTGGACCCGCTTCGCGGCCCGCCACAACGGCGGCGGGAACATCCTGTTCGTCGACGGTCACGTCGGCCAGTTCACCTTCAAGGAACTGCAGCCCGCCTCTGCGACGGGCCTCGTCGGCGGCAGCGGCTGGAAGGCGCCGACCAACAACCCGGCGTACAACATCGGCGGGAAGATCATCTGGGACCCGTACCAGTCGCCGCTCGTCCCCTGAGCCGCGACCGCGTTCCACATCGAGCCCGGGATGTGCGTCCATCGACATCTACAGTAACACTACAGCGCAAGTTCATGGTCGGCCGGCGAGAAAGACGGCCACGAATCGCACGAATGCACACGAATCATGGAGACCGAAGACGAGCACAGCCGAGCCAACTGATCGGGCGATCGGCGCTGAGGCGCGCGGGCCGGCCCGTCCTCATTCGTGTTGATTCGTGCCATTCGTGGCCGTCCTTCTTGCAGTCCGAACTGGGGGCGGGTCCCGACGAACCTGCGCTGTAGTGCTAACAACGCCGCCGAGATGAAAAGGCGCAGAGTTGAACCACGAAGGCGCGAAGACGCGAAGCTCGGACGAAGCAGAGAGTGAACAGGCATCGCCTGCTCCGTCTCAAGTCTTCGGCTTCTGCCCCGGCAACGCCCCTAGTGTAGATGTCAATGGATGTGCGTCCGGGGCTCCAACTCGCAAACAGGCACGCCCCGATGAAACAGAGAACCCTCCAATCGTTATTCATTTCCGCCGTGGTCGCCGCCTGCTGGGCGGCCGGGCCGGCCACTCGCCCGGCCGACGTCGGCGAACAGGTGCCGTCCGAGGACCGGGTCGTGAAGGACCTGCACTCGATGGGGCTGATCGACGGCCACGTCACGATCTTCCGGTCGGCCTGCCCGGTGCGCGACCTGGTCAAGGGGGTGAAGGACGCCACCACCCGCCCGGCCGACGCGACGCTGGCCCAGGCGGTCGCCCGCATGCGGCACCTGCACGACGACCTGGGCATCGGCACCGATTACTCGTTCCAGACGACCACCGCCAGCGACGAGGGCAAGCCGTCCGAGCAGGCGGCCGCCGTCGCGCTGGAACGGACCGCGTGCGATGCCGTCGGCATCCGGTTCGTCTCCCGCCCGATCGCCAACAGCGGGCCCGACTCCTTGCAAACCATGACCGACGCGCAGGCCCTGACGATGATCGACCCGCTCGCGGCCGACATCCGCCACGCGGCCACCGCGGGGCGGCGTGCTGTTCCACTGCTCGGCCGGCCACGACCGCACCGGGCTGGTCGCCGCCTGGCTCCGCATCACCGCCCAGGGCTGGCCCGTCGACCAGGCCGACGCCGAGATGCGCCGCCTCGGTCACAACTGGCCCAAATACTCGGACAACGGCGGCGAGAGCAGCTGGCAGGAGCGCCGCCTCCACGGCATGGCGGCGATCGTCGCCGCGAAGGCCACCCGCGCCGACTGATGCGTCGGAACAGGGAAACCGGCCTCGAATGGCACGGATGTACACGAATCAGCAGTGATCTGGATTCCCATGCATTCGTGAAGATTCGCGCCATTCGTGTCCGTCTTTGGTCTTCCCTTCGCTTCCGCGTGCCGGCGCGGTTCAATGTCCGCATGCGCATCGTCGTCGCCGGCATGGTCGGCCAGTACCCGTTCGGCGGCGTCGCGTGGGAATACCTGACCTACTGCCTCGGCCTGGCCGAGCTGGGTCACGACGTCGCCTACCACGAGGACACCGGCTGCTGGCCGTTCGACCCGCGGCTCGGGCACGTCAGCGACGACCCCGCCCACTCGGTCGCCCTGCTACCGCGACTTCTTCGATCGCTTCGCCCCGCACCTGTCGCACCGGTGGCACTACCAACTGAACGGCGTCAGCCACGGCATGGGCCGGGCCGGGTTCGACGCGTTCGCTGCGTCGGCCGACCTGTTCCTCAACGTCAGCGGGGCGTCGGCGGTCCCGGATCGTCTGAACGGTCGGGCCGTCAAGGTATTCCTCGACACCGACCCCGGGTACAACCAGTTCGTCCTGAGCGAGCGATACGCGTGGGCCCCGCACGCCGGTGCCTGGGCGAGGCTGGTGGCGGCGCACGACCGGCACTTCACGTACGCCGAGAACCTGGGCGCGCCCGACTGCCCGATCCCCCACCCTTGGCCACGACTGGCGGCCGACGCGGCCGGTCGTGTCGATGGCGGCGTGGGCCGGCGTGCGCGATGCGCCGGTCCCTGCATCTGCGCCGTTCACCACCGTCATGACGCTCGGCTACTTCCCCGGCCCGGTCGCGTACGGCGGCGTGCCGTACGACGCGAAGGCCGTCGAGTTCGAGCGGTTCCTGTCGCTGCGGCAACGCACCGCGGTGCCGATCGAACTGCTGATCACCGGCGACAAGGTCCCGCCCGAACCCATTCGGGCCGCCGGGTGGCACGTGACCGACGGCACCACCGCCACGAGCACGGCGGGCGATTACCAGGCCGTGGTCGGCCGCTCGGCCGGCGAGTGGTCGGTCGCCAAGAACGTGTACGCGGCCACGAACAGCGGTTGGTTCAGCTGCCGCACCGCCTGCTACCTGGCCGCCGGTCGCCCGGCCGTCGTGCAGGAGACCGGCTGGAGTCGGCACGTGCCGAGCGGGGCCGGCGCGATCGCGTTCTCCACCGTTGACGAGGCGGCGGCCGCCTTGGAGTACGTCGCCGCGCATCCCGATCATCATCGGCGCGCTGCGGTCGAGGTGGCGCGCGCGTATCTGGCGACCGACCGGGTGCTGCCGTCGCTGCTGGACGCGATCGATTCCTGACAGCGCCGCAAGCGGCAAGGCGGAAATCCGCCGTTGTCGCCGCGCCGCTCGCTTGGCACATTCGTCCCGTGCCCGACGACGACCGCCACCCGTCGCGTCCCACGCTGGCGGGGCTGAACCTGGCCTGCTTCTTCCTGGCCGACATGAACACGGGCATCAGCCCGTTCGTGGCGGCGTACCTCGGGGCGAAAGACTGGAACCCCGGCCGCATCGGCGTCGCGCTGACGGTCGGGTCGGCCGCCAGCATCGCGTGCCAGGCGCCGATGGGCGCGTTCATCGATCACGTCCGCGCCAAGCGGGCCGTGCTGGCGGCGGCGGTGGTCGCCATGAGCGCCGGGGCGATCGTGCTCGCCTGCTGCCCCTCGTTCTGGCCCGTCGTGCTGAGCGAGGTCGTGATGGGCGGCGTGTCGTCGGCGTTCACGCCGGGCGTGACGGCGCTCACGCTGGGCACCGTGGGACACGCGGGACTGGAACGGCAGACCGGCCGGAACCAAACCTTCGGCTCCGCCGGCAACGTCGCCAGCGCGGTCGCCATGGGCCTCACCGCACGCTTCGTCTCCGACCGGGCGTCGTTCTTCGCACTGGTGGTGTTGCTGCTGCTCACGCTGGCGGCGCTGCCGCTGATCCGGGCGGACGAGATCGACCACGACCTGGCTCGCAGCGGCAAGGCGGGGGCGAAGGCGTCGCGCTTGCCCGACCTGCTGAGGGACCGGCCGCTGGCGGTGCTGCTGGGGTGTACGGTCCTCTACTTCACGGCCAACGCGTCGATGCTGCCGCTGGCGGGGGAGCGGTTCGCGCACGGCGACCACGGCCGGGCGCTGCCGTTCATGGCCGAGTGCATCGTCGTCACGCAGCTCAGCATCGGGGCGGTCGCGTTCTTCGCCGGCCCGCTGGCCGGTCGGTTCGGGCGGAAGCCGTTGATCGTCGTCGCGTTCGCCGCGCTCCTGCTGCGGGGGCTGCTGTACCTGGTCACGGCCAACAGGGTGGGGCTGCTGGCGATCCAGGTGGTCGAGGGGGTGCAACTGGGCACGCTGGTGGTGACGAGCATCCTGATCGTCGCCGACCGCACGCGCGGGACCGGCCGGTACAACCTGGCCCAGGGCGCGGTGGCGGCGGCGATGGGACTGGGCGCGACGCTCAGCCAGGCGACCGGCGGGGCCGTCGCCAGGCACACGGGCTACCGCGGCGGCTTCGCGTACCTGTCGGCCGTGGCGGCGGTGGCGCTGCTGGCCGTTTGCATCGGGCTGCCGGAAACGCGGGCCACGAATGAACACCAATGACGCGGACGGCCCGCGACGCCGCATGCTCCTCATTCGTGTTCGTTCGTGCCACTCGTGGCTCCCGCATTCCGGGCCGGCCGCGAAACCGTATTGATCGAAGTCGATCATAAAAACCGCGTGGTGATATTGTGACCGGTTGACGCGGCCGTACAATCGCCGCCGCTACCGGAGGTTCCCCCCTGCGCGTCAACCTGTTCATCACCTGTTACAACGACACCCTGTTCCCCGACACCGGCAAGGCGGCCGTCCGCGTGCTGGAACGGCTGGGGCACCAGGTGCAGTTCCGCCCCGCGCAGACCTGCTGCGGCCAGATGCATTACAACACCGGCTACCAGGCCGACGCCATGCCGATGGCCCGGCGGTTCGTCGATCTGTTCCGCGACGCCGAGGCGGTCGTGGTGCCCAGCACATCCTGCGTCAGCATGATGCGCGACCACTACCCGAAGATGACCGATGGAGATGAGAGGCTCGCCCGCGGCGTGGCCAGCCTGCTGCCGCGGGTGTGGGAGTTCAGCGAGTTCCTGACGCGCAAGCTCGGCGTGACCGACGCCGGCGCGTTCTACCCGCACCGGGTCACCTACCACGCCAGCTGCCACGGCCTGCGGAACCTGTGCCTCGGCGACGGGCCCGTCTCGCTGTTGAAGAACGTCCGCGGGTTGGAGCTGGTGCCGTTGGCCGACCTCGAGCAGTGCTGCGGCTTCGGCGGGACGTTCGCCGTGAAGAACGCCGACGTCAGCAGCGCCATGCTGGCCGACAAGGTGCGGGCCGTGATGAACACGCGCGCGGAGGTGGCGACGGCGTGCGACAACAGCTGCCTGATGCACATCTACGGCGCCCTGCATCGGCAACGGACGGGCGTGAGGACGGCCCACATCGCCGAGGTGCTGGCCAGCGAATGAAGATGTTTCACCACGGAGGCGGGGAGAAGAAAAGCAGAGAAGAGTTCGGAACCACAGATGCACACTGATGCACACCGGCCGGCGAAGAACTGATTTGTATGATCGGTGTGCATCGGTGTGCATCTGTGGTTCCCTCGCCCTGTTCTTCTCCGTGTCTCCGTGGTTAGCAACCCGGAGCGACCATGAGCGGCAAACTGTTCGACGCGGCGACCGAGCCCTCCTTTCCCACCGCGGCGAAGCGCCTGGTCGAGGACGCGCAGACGCGGAAGAACGTCCGGCACGCGACGGACGTGATCCAGGGCAAGCGGAACCAGCGCGTGGCCGAGCAGGCCGACTGGCAGCAGCTGCGCGAGGCGGGCAAGCAGATCCGCGAGCACGCGCTGGCCAACCTGGACGCGTACCTGGAGCAGTTCGAGCGGAACTGCACGGCCGCCGGCGGCACCGTCCACTGGGCGCGCGATGCCGATGAGGCCCGGCGCATTGTGATCGATCTGGCCAAGGCCACCGGCAGCGCCGAGGCGATCAAGATCAAGTCGATGACGACCGAGGAGATCGGCCTGAACCCGGCCATGGACGCCGCCGGCATCCACGCGATCGAGACCGACCTGGCGGAGCTGATCATCCAGCTGGGCGACGATCGGCCGAGCCACATCGTGGTGCCCGCCCTGCACAAGAACCGGCAGCAGATCCGCGAGATCTTCGCCCACAAGATGAACCTGCCGAAGCTGGGCGACAAGCCCGGCGACCTGGCCGATGCCGCCCGGCAGTACCTGCGGCACAAGTTCCTCACGGTGCCGCTGGGCATCTGCGGCGCCAACTTCCTGTCGGCCGACACCGGGGGCGTCTGCATCGTCGAGTCCGAGGGCAACGGGCGGATGTGCCTGACCCTCCCGAACAGTCTGATCTGCATCGCCGGGATCGACAAGGTGATCCCACGCTTTGCGGACATGCAGGTGTTCCTGCAGCTGCTGCCGCGGTCGGCCACGGGCGAGCGGATGAACCCGTACAACAGCATTTGGACGGGCACGCACGCCGGCGACGGGCCGGTGAGGTTCCACGTCGTGCTGTTGGACAACGGCCGGTCGGACATCCTGCGCGACCCCGAGAGCCGCAGCACGCTGCACTGCATCCGCTGCGGGGCGTGCCAGAACGCCTGCCCGGTCTACCGCCAGACGGGCGGGCACGCGTACGGGTCGGTGTACGCGGGGCCGATCGGGGCGATCCTCACGCCGCAGCTGAACCGCATGGAGCACATGCAGTCGCTGCCGTACGCCAGCAGCCTGTGCGGCGCGTGCTACGAGGTGTGCCCGGTCAAGATCAACATCCCCGAGATCCTGGTCCACCTCCGCGGCGAGGTGGTGCAGCGCGAGCAGCTGACCATCAAGGGCAAGCTCGCCCCCGAGGCGGTGGGCATGCGGGTGATGGCCGCCATCTTCGCCGACTCGAAACGGCTGCGCGTGGCGCAACGCCTGGCGCGATGGGGGCAAAAGCCACTGGTCGGCCGGCGCGGCTACATCCAGAGCCTGCCCGGCATGCTGGCCGGCTGGACGCAGGTGCGCGACCTGATGCCGGTGCCGAAGGCGTCCTTCCGGGATTGGTGGGACACGCGCGGCGACCGTCCGAACTGACGAGCGGCGTCGATCGCAGTCGTGCCCCATATCACGTCCCCTTCGATGCGCTCTGGCGCAGGCCCAGGGCGCGAACGGTTGGTTGTTAGGGTTCGGACGGATTCGCCTCCACGCCATCCAAAAACGTCGCCACCGTCCGCACGAACAGCTCCGCCTCCTCGACGTGGCTCATGTGCGAGCTGTTCTGGAACATCACCTGCTTCGCCCCGGCGATGCCGCGGACGATCGGCTCGACGACGGCGGGGGAGGCCTCGTCGTGGATGCCGGACGTGACCAGCGTGGGCACGTTGATCTTGTGCAAGTCGGCGGTCACGTCCCAGCCCTTCAGGTTGCCGGTGACGTGGAACTCGCTGGGGCCCCACATGGTGTGGTAGACCTCGGGGTTGGCGGCCACCTTGTCGAACGCCCGCCGCACGTTCGGCGGGTAGGGGTCGACCCGGCAGACGTGCCGCTTGTAGAAGACGGTCATGGCCGACTGGTACTCGGCCGAGTCGGTCGTGCCGGCCGACTCGTGCTTGGCCAGCGTGGCCTGCACGTCCGCGGGCAGCTTCTTTCGCAGGTCGTCGGCGGCGGCCTCCCAGTCGTCCATCCGCGCGGGGGAGCTGGCGACGATCAGGCTGACCAACCCCTCGGGCTGCGCGATCGCGTATTGCATCGCCAGCATGCCGCCCCAGCTCTGGCCGAGCAGGTGGACGCGGTCCAGGCCTAACGCCGATCGGACGACGTCGATCTCCTCCAGGAACAGGGTCGGCGTCCACATTGAGCGATCGCGTGGCTGGTCGGAGTTGCCGCAGCCCAACTGGTCGTAGAACACGACCGGCCGGCCCGATGCGGCGACGCCCTCGATCGGCTCCAGGTAGTCGTGCGGCACGCCGGGCCCGCCGTGGAGGCAGAGCAGCGGCAATTTGGTCGGCGAGGCGGCGACGCCGACGGTGCGGGTCCAGACCTTGTGGCCGCGGAAGGGGACGGTGCGTTCGGTCGTGGGGATCGGCATGACGCCGAAAGGTATCAGATCCGCGGCACCTGCGGCAGGCGGTCGAAGTGCTTGTCGCGCGTGTAAAGCGTCAGGCCGTGCTGTACCGCCAGGGCGGCGATCCACACATCGTTCGTCGGTATCGGCGTCGCCCGTCGACGGAGCTGTGCCATCAGCTGTGCGTAGACGTGGGTAGTTGCCTCGTCTACAGAAACGATGGAAACGCGAGATCCGGCGAGGAACCGAGTGAGGTTTGCCTCATTCTGGCCGGCTCGATTGCCATGCGCAAATCCGTAGCGAAGCTCGCCCAGCACGATCACGGCAATCACGATTTCCGGCGCCTGACCGAGTTGGGCGACCACGCCGGGGTCACCGCCGGTCGCGTCAGTGTATCGGTTGGCGTCAAGTAGCAGTTTCACTTCCAGTCGTCCGGGTGAACGACGTCTGCTTCGGCGATCGCGTCCAGCACCACCTGTTCGAGCGGTTCACAGTTCAGGAGCCAATCCATGTCGTGGAACGGCGGGCCGGGGGGCGCTTGCCGAGCGCGCCGGACGCCCAGAGCAGAACTGAGCGCGTCGGTGGCGACGGCGTCAATCGTGGTGCCCGTGGCATGGGCCCGTTGCCGCAGAGCGCGGTCCACCGCCTCGGGGATGTCGTGCAGCATCAGGTCCATGCCGGCACTGTACCGTCACGTAGGACCGATTTCACGCCGCCACCACGCGGCTGTCGCTCACGCGCTCGATGTCGGCGCCCACCGCCGCCAGCTTCTGCTCGATCTTCTCGTAGCCGCGGTCGATGTGGTAGACGCGGTCGATTTTCGTCGTCCCCTTGGCGACCAGCCCGGCCATGACCAGCGCCGCGCTGGCCCGCAGGTCGCTGGCCATCACGCTCGCGCCCTGCAGCTCCTTCACGCCCTGGATGATGGCGGTCGGGCCCTCCTTGCGGATGCGGGCGCCCATGCGGTTGAGCTCCCCGACGTGCAGGAACCGGTCGGGGAAGATGCGCTCGGTGACCACGCTCATGCCGTCGGCCAGGCAGAGCAGGGCCATCAGCTGGGCCTGCAGGTCGGTGGGGAAGCCGGGGAACGGCTGGGTGACCATCTCGATCGGCTGGAGCCGCCGGCTGCTGCTCACGCGGACGCCGCCGTCGAACGGCTCGCACCGCACGCCGATCTCATCCAGCCGGTCGACCACGGCGATCAGGTGGTCCATGTTGCAGTGGTGCAGGTCTAGCTCGCCGTTGGTGATGGCGGCGGCCATGATGAACGTGCCGCACTCGATCCGGTCGGGGATGATCCGGTGGCCGACGCCCACCAGCTTGTCGACGCCCTCGATGCGGATCTCGGGCGTGCCGTGGCCGCGGATCTTCGCCCCCATCTTGTTCAGCAGGTCCGCACAGTCGGCGACCTCGGGCTCACAGGCGGCGCCGACGAGGACCGTCTCGCCCTCGGCCAGCGCGGCGGCGCACATGACGTTGATCGTGCCCAGCACGGTCGGCCCCTGCGCCCCGCCCAGGTACAGCCGGCAACCTTTCAGCCGGCCGCGCACGGTGCCGACGATGTTCCCGCCCTCGGTGGTGAACTCGGCCCCCAGCTTCTGCAGCCCCCGCACGTGCAGGTCGACCGGCCGGTCGCCGATCGCGCACCCGCCGGGGATGCTGACGATCGCCTTGCCCCGCTTGCCCAGCAGCGGCCCCAGCACGCAGATGCTGGCCCGCATCGTCTTGACGATGTCGTACCGGGCCTCGCACTGCGTCTCGTCGTGGACCTCCAGGTCCAGCGGGCCGTTCAGGTCGGGCCCGTCGCCGATCGTCCTGGTCAGGGGGTCGCGGCGGCGGATGTTGCAGCCGAGCTCGCCGACCAGCTTGGTCATCGAGTTGATGTCCGACAGCCGGGGCACGCCGTGGAGCGTGGTGCTCCCCTCGGCCATCAGGCACGCGGCCACGATGGGGAGGGCGCTGTTCTTGCTGCCGCTGATCTCGACCTTGCCCTTGAGCCGTGCGCCGCCGCGAATGCGAAAGGAATCCATGGTGCCGCCCGTCCTTGGGCCAAGATTGGCTGAGTTGTGGGGAACGCGTCCGTGCCGTCGTCGGGGCGCGATGTTGGGTGTATCGACCAACCCGCGAACCGTTAATGAGCGTCGGGCAATGCCGGATCAAACGACGCCGCGATTGTGCCACGCGTCGGCCCGAATTCAAGCGGCTGAGGCGATTTGGCGACAGGGGGCTGCGCGCACTGAACAGGGCCGGGCCGTGCCGGCCCGGGGCAACCGAAGGTCGCGTCTCGCGCCATCCGCGCGGGACTTGCCGGTCGCATCTTCCGCGCGAGATGCGGGCTGCGCCCGCTCGGGCCGGCACGGCCCGGCCCCGTTCTGTTCCGATTGGCGACGTCACCCCACCGTTAGCGTCCGCGGGAAGAAGTCCTGCCGCAACGCCTTCTTGGCCAGAGCCAACGTCTCCTCGGCCACGGCGTTGGCGCGCTTCGTGCCGAGGCGCAGGGCGTCGATCACGTCGTCGGGCCGCTGCTCGAAGTGCTTCCGCTTGGTGCGGATCGGCTCGATGATCGCGTTCAGCACGTCGACCAACTGCTTCTTCACGGCCACGTCGCCCACCTTGCCGGCCTTGTACAGATCGCGGTGCTCGTCGACCCAGGCCGCGTCGGTGTTGAACGTCTCGTGGAACGCCCACAGCGGGTTCTTGGCCGGGTCGGTCTCGCCGGGGTCGGTGGCCCGCAGCCGCTTGGGGTCGGTGTACATGGTCATCACCTTCTTCCGCACCGTCTCGGCGTCGTCGGAGAGGAAGATGGCGTTGCCCAGCGACTTGCTCATCTTCAGCAGCTCGCCGTGACCGCCAGGGGCACCGGTGCCGACCAGTCGTTTGACGCGACCGAGCTTGGGCTTGAACACGGGGAACAGCCCGCCGGCCTTAGCGTAGTTGTCGTCGGGGGTTTGGGGGTCGACGCCGCAGTACATCTGGTCGAACCGCTTGCAGATCGTGCGGGCCAGCTCCAGGTGGGGCAGCTGGTCCTCGCCCACGGGCACCATGTCCGGCCGGAACGCGAGGATGTCGGCCGCCTGGCCGACCACGTACAGCGGGAACCCGAACGGGTAGTTGTCGCCCAGCCCCTTGTCGCGGATCTCGTCCTTGATCGTGGGGTTCTTCATCACCACGTTGAACGGCACGAGCATGGAGAAGAAGAACGTCAGCTCGTCGATGGCCGGCACCTCGCTCTGGATGAACATGGCGCTCACCTGCGGGTCGATGCCCACGGCGAGCCAATCGGTGGCGATGTCCAACACGCTCTGGCGGATCTCGTCGGGCCGGTCGGCGCGGGTGCTGAACGCGTGCTTGTTGGCGATCAGGAAGAAGCACTCGTACTCGGCCTGCAGTGCCAGCCGATTCTCGATGGAGCCGACGTAGTGGCCGAGGTGCAGCTTGCCGGTCGGCGTGTCGCCGGTGAGGATGCGGGGGCGGGTGGACATGGCGGGATCATATCGGACAGCCGATGCGCAGCCACAAAGGCCGGCGGCCCCGCCGCGCGTGCGTCACCGGGCGCGGCGGTGGGCGTGGAACGTGGCGGCGGTTTGGTCGTCGCTTTTCGCCGTCGCCTTTGCCACGCTGTGGGTCCGGAGTCACTTCGCGTCCGACGGCTGGGGCATTGCAGCCTACCGCAGCTATACAGCCCGCATCGATCGGGGCCAGTTGCTGGTCGCGGTCGGCCAACGTTTTCGAGCCCGACTGTCCGTGGGCCCGAGCGTCACCACGCGACCAGCGCTCCCTGCGAACGACCCGGGGGGGTTTGAAGTGGCGTTGTCGACTCTCTTCCCAGGCTGGGATCCCAGGACGGGTCCGCCCTACGGGCTCAGCGACGTGGTGACCGTCCCGGTGAAGGAAGCGTGGCCTTCGGGACACGACGCGGACTGCGGCTGGTGGGATCCGCTCCGGTCCAGCCTGGGCGGCATCGCGTGGGAGGTGAACCACGACCTTGACGGAATGGAGGGTGGGGGGTCCGAAGCCACGATGTACGCTTTGACGACACACCGCGTCGAACTGCGGCTTTGGATCCCGACAACGCTATCGCTGGTCGTGCCAGTATCTTGGACGTCGTCGTGGGTCCGGGCGCGTCGAAGCCGCCATAGCGCTGGCCACTGCCGTCGTTGTGGCTACGACCTGCGGGCGTCGCCGGGGCGGTGCCCGGAGTGCGGCCGGGCGGTTTGAGCGGGCCGACTGGTCTACAACCGATACCGTTTTGGAACGTCGATGACCGTCCGCAAGCCGATCGACCGGCGGCGGTAAACGCGAATCGTCCCGTAACCGGCGCCGTTCATCGGACCGAGCGGGTGCTCGATGTCCTCCAGGCCGCCGAGTTTGCTCACCCATACTGCGTCGGGCCGCAGCCGGGCGACGTGGCAGAAGTCCCCGTCGGGGTCGCCGAAGACGGCGAGCTTCTCGTAGCCGGTCTCGGACTCGGGTCCAGGACACACCTCGAAGCCGAACCGATCGAACAGCAACCCGAACGTGGCGAGCGACAGGTCGCGCGGCAGATCGCCCGGCCACGTCGTGCCGTCCACGCCAGACGGGTCGAACCATCGCAGGTCGCCGATCGCGAAGCCGACGCAGTTGTAGTCGAGGGTGGCCCGGCTGCGGAACGCGCAGTCGGCCTCACGAAGCTGTCGAAGGTTGATCAGCCACCACGCCCCCCGCGCCGTCGTCGTCCGCCGACCGGTAGCCATGACGCCGTCCCCATTCCAGCCACGCGGCCGCGGCCGCCTCGAAATTCCTGCGGATTTCGGGCGGGACCGGCGACTCGCCGGCGATCGCGCGGAGGGCGGCGAACCAGTTGCCGCTCCGCTGCTCCACCTCGCGGAGCAGGTGCGGGATGGCGGCGGCACCCATGCCGACGATCTGCTGGTGGGCCGGGTGCATCAGGTCGAGCGTCGAGCGCCCCGCCTGATGTTCAAGCCATTCGTCAGCCAACGCGTCGAATTTGTCGGCCGTCGTGACGAACTGCCGAACCTGCGTGCCGACCGACGCCCTGAGCGGAATCGCTAGCGTGCTTGGCATGGCCAGAATGGTAGTGGTCGGACCCCGGCCCGGCCACTGCCGCCGGTGCGGGTACGACCTGCGGGCATCGCCGGGGCGGTGTCCGGAGTGCGGCGTGGCGGCGAACTCCGGGGGCTAGGGAACCGGGTCGGCACCGTCCGCCGGCGGGCGTGACAGGGGGTGCTCGAACTCCTCGATGCCGACCGGGATCTCCTCCGGCGACAGGATGACGACCTTGCCATCGCGCCAGGTGACGACCGACTGGCCGAGCCGCTTGTGGACGGCCATGGCCCGGCGAACGCCGCGGACGGCGGCCTCGTCGATCGGGGTCCCCTCGGCGATCACCCGGCTAATCTGGGCCGACTGTTCTGCCTTCGTCATTAGCGTTCTCCGTCGTGATGCGATCCCAAAGATCGGCGTCGTACACCTGAACCTGATCCGCCTGTGCCTCCGCAATCAGAACCGGGCCGGTCGGACTGGTCCCATTGTACAACCGCCAGCTATCGGTGATCGGCCGATACAGGTGCAGAAAGTTCCACAGCCCGCGGGCGTACCGGCGGCGAACCACGTCGTCCGGCACGTGGTGCCCCTTGGTGCGGACCCGCTGGGCGACGCGGGCCACCGCCATCTCAGCCCCGGGCAACCAGAAGTAGGCCAAGTGGAACCGGTAGCCGCCGCCGGCCGGCGTTCGCAGTCGTCCGATGAACCGCGCGAACGTCCGGCTGGCGAGCGTCGTCTCGAACGCGAACGACACCCGTGCCTCGGCCAACTCGTCCAGCCGTCGGAGCATGACCTTGCCGGCGGAGACGGCCGCCCCTTCAGGGTCGAATGCCGAAAGGCCACGGGCGATCACGTCGGCGTTGACGAACTCGGTGACGGACATTGCGCCCTGGAGAATGTCCGGCGCGGCCGTCGACTTACCTGCCCCGTTGGGGCCGGCGATCACGATCACGTACGGCGATTCGTTGCTGTCGCTCATGGATGCCCTCACTGCGGCGGCGGCAGCTCGTTCACGAATTCGCTCAGCTGCTGGGCGCTGGGGCTGACGGCGGTGCGGACGTAGTACCCGCTCGTGCCGACGCCGCAGCACAGGCAATCGGGCAGGTCCAACCCCAACACCCGGCCCAACGCGAAGCCGGCGTTGAAGTGGTCGCCGGCGCCGGTGCTGATCTTGGGCTTCTGCACGAACGGACCCTTGAACTGGGCCGACTCGGTGGCCGTCGCGGCCGCCGCGCCGCTGCGGGGGTGGATCACGCAGCAGCTGATGCCCAGCCGGGCGCGGATCGCCCTGGCGGTGTGCTCGATCTCGGCCTCGGGGTCGGCCGGCACCGGCAGGCGCAGCACCTCCAGGATCGCGACCGACTCCTTGAGGTTCAGGCCCAGGATCACGTCGAACGTCGCCTGGTACTTGGTCATGATCTCCAGGGCGGCGGCGATGTCGCCGGGCGTACGCTTCTCGGGGTCGGCCAGGTCGACGAAGAACGTCCGGCGGCGGGGGGCGACGTTGGGCACGACCTCGGTGCGCAGCTGCTCCCAGATGTCGCTCATGTGCGGCAGCATGGTCCAGTTCACGAACCCGAACAGGGCCGACTCGTCGACCATCTTCGTCAGCTCGGCCCGGCCCACGCGGGCGATGATGTTCGCCCAGTTCACCTCGGCCAGGCTCGTGATCTTGCCCAGCATCAGCTTGCCGTCCTCGAACTCCAGCGCGTCGGTGTGACCGGCGTCGGCGATCGTGACCACCTTCGCCCGGCTGGCCATCTCCTGGAAGACCGGGTGCAGCACCGGGTAGCCCAGGCTGCCCACGTACGTCACGCTCACGCCGAAGCTGGCCAGCGCGTTGGCCATGATCGGGCCGTTGCCGCCCAGCTTCATCTGCTTGGTGACCAGTTCGTAGTTGCTGCTCTGGCCGGCGGCGTTGAGGATCTTCTGGCCCAGCTGGCCGATCGTGGTGATCGGCTCGTAGCTGTCGAACGTGTGCCGCTTGTCGACCACGGCGATGATCTCGTCGACGAAGCCGTCGAGGCCGATCAGCGCTTTGGTCTGCCCCAGCCCAGCCGCGGCCGCCGCCAGCTTGGACGCGGCGGATTTCGCTATCTGTTCCCGTGTCAATGCCATGCCAATCATGTTAACCGGCCGATTTCACCGGCACCACATGGCACCCCGCGACAGCCGTGATGACATTTTGCGCAAGGCGAGCTCATCCCGTAGCACTCTGGGCAATTTGTCAGTTTTGGGTCGACTGTTCCCACTGTGTATCGAACCGTCCTGGCGGTCGCGGCTCCCTTCTGTAATATCCGACGCCCCGGACAGTTAAAAGTCGTCACGGGGAACCGCCGATAGTGAGCGGGCACCCACACAGGGGCGTGGCCTGCCCGTTGCTCACCTGCAGCGAGGCCATTTCGAGACTGTTGAGGTCGCCGATGTCAGGTGCCGCAGCGGTCGCCGGGACGGTTACCAAGGCCCGATCAAATGCGAAGCACCCTGTCGCGACTGACTGCGGGTTTGCTGTTGTTTTTCAGTTCGAGCGTCGCCACCGCGGCCGAGGCTGCACCCGCCGACCCTAGCGACGTGTACGGCGTCGACTCGCCCGTGGGTCACGTCCTGCCGACCGGCGACCTGGGTCTGCCCGCCAGCGCCTCGCCCCTCGGCGGCGAGCATGGGCCGCTGACACCCACCATTGAGGCCATCCCCACGCCGACGGCGTTCCATGCGGGCGTCGGCCTGCTGGTCGTCGCCTTCGTCGTTCGCCGGCTCCGCCCTCGCCCGGCGTCTACGCCAGTTTGATCCATTGCAAAGGCAAGCAGCTTTCTGCCTGGGCCTGCATGACCGGCATTCGCATCTCGGCAGCAAGCTGCCGGGGCCTTCAGGACACACCTTCACAAACGCTCCGGCGGCGCCGACGCCCGACCAGTCCGACCACGCCCATGCCCAGCAGGGCGAGCGATGTCGGCTCCGGGGTGCCGGCGACGGCGATGTCCGTCACGGTGACGTTGGGGACGCTCACCTCGTTGACGAAGTTCCACGACAGGTACTCCTGCGACTGCCCGGCCGTCGAGTTCGTCAGCACGATGTCGAACGTGGACAGGGCCGTGCCGCTGGCGATGGTGGCCGTCACGCCGTCGGTGGTGGCGGTGGTGTTGATGTCGGTGACGATCGTCTTCACCTGATCGGCGGTGGGGGAGAGGCCGCCGACCAGCAACTTCAGGCCGTACGCCTCGGTGTCGCCCGTCTTGAAGCCGACCGCCGAGACGCTGCCCGACGCCACGCCGCCCGCGGCGAGCACGTGCGCGGCGGACGTGGTCGTGGTCACGTTGATCGAGTTGGGATCGGGCGAGCTCGGGGTGAACGTGGCGGTGGCGGCCGTCAGCCGGGTGAAGCCGGCGGGGGCGGTCGAGCCGGCCGAGAGGGCGAGGATGGGGGCCTGGCTGCCGATCGTCCCGGTCAGCGTGCTCAGCGTCGTCGCCGTGGACGTCGGCCCCTCGGCGGCCTGGAGGTTGAACGTCGCCTGCGTGCCGTCCTTCAGGACCACGTACGCCAGCTGCACGGTCGACGCGGCAGCCACCGCGAACGAGCCCCGGAGATAGGTGCCGGTTCCGAACTGGTCGAAGTTGTCATCGGCGTAGTTCGCGGGGAGACCGTTGGGCTTGATCCCGTTGCTGTCCTCGAAAGGGGCGGCAGCGGAGTAGGTCGGTGCGACGACGAAGTGCGAGTCCAACGCGTAGGCGACGTTGTTGGTCGTGGACATCTGCGGCGTGGCACTGGCACCGTTGCGGGTCGGGCTGAAATCCTGGATCAGCGAGCCGAAGAAGCCCATCGTGTCGCCCGCATTCGATGTCCCGGCGGTGACCTCGGAGATGATCTGCCCGTCGTCCGCCTTCAGCGTGAGCAGGTAGGCGGTGTACCCGGTCGCGGCGCCGAAGTTGGGGTCGTCGGCCGTCCCGAGGTTGGAGATCTGGTAGGTGACGTCGCCGGACGCCCGAACGGGTGAGAAGGGGACCGCCGCAAGCACGGGTGCCGCCAGGGCACACCAGCGGATATGACGCC
The DNA here is from genome assembly GCA_965198865.1 of Tepidisphaeraceae bacterium. Classification (GTDB taxonomy): domain Bacteria; phylum Planctomycetota; class Phycisphaerae; order Tepidisphaerales; family Tepidisphaeraceae; genus CBDAQA01. Next base: position 213,268 of record CBDAQA010000003.1, read on the forward strand.
GTGAGATCACGCGGTTCATCGCCCACCCTCCGTATGCCGCTGGCGAATTGACTCGACGGGGAAGCCCATGGATGACGCCCGCGCGGTCGCCGGCGACGGCGCGACCTGCCTCGCCCGACGCCGGCGGGCAAGGGAGGCCGCGACGCCCAGCCCCAGGGCGGCCGCCGTGCCCGGCTCGGGCACGGCGCTCACCGACAGGCCGGCGTCGACCGACGAGACGAACCCCGGGTCGGCCGTGTTCACGATCGCCAGCGCTTCGGGGTAGGTCGACGCCGCGGCGAGCGACGGCGTGATCGTCCCGATCGACTGGCTGAAGTTGGCCGCCAGCGCGCTCAGGTCCAGCCCGTTGACCGCCCCGTCGCCGTTGAAGTCGCCCTGGGCGAAGGTGGCGCCGCCCGTCTTGCCGAAGTTGGCCGCCAGCGCGCTCAGGTCGAGCCCGTTGACGCTGCCGTCGAGGTTCGCGTCGCCGGCCAGCGTGTCCTGGAAGGTCACGGTCGTGCCGACCGTCCACGCGGTGTTGACGGTGGCGCTGCTGCCGTCGGCCTTGGCGCGGGTAGACTGGTTGGCGGCGTCCTCGAACCAGTTGGCGACCGCGTCGTGGCCCGCGCCGGAGGCGACCAGCGCGTCGGTCGGCAGCGCGAGCGAGAACGTCGTCTTGCTCAGCGAACTGAAGGCGGTCGGCTTGAAGCTGACCGTCTCGAGCAGGAAGCTGGCCGACGTGCCGCTGGTGGTGATGTTCGCCCCGTCGTTGCCGTAGACGTGGTACTTGCCCGACGACTGGTTCAGCGCCGTGTCGTTGTCGAACACCGCCGCGGCCGAGCGGGGCTTGGCGACGAGCGTGATCGAGCTGGACGACCCGACGGAGATGCCCCCCGGGGTATTCGGCACGTCGCCGGGCTGCGAGCCGTTGCCGTTGAACTTCAGGGTCGGGTTCAGCGTCGGTCCCTCGCCGGACGTCGCGTCGATCCCGCCCGTGATGTAGTTGCCGGCCGCGTTGCTGTTCGTGACGTTGTAGTAGACGTACTGGAGCCCGTCGAAGACGCCGTTGGTGGTGGGGCTGGGGTTGGAGGCGTAGTCGCCGGCGACGGGGACCGGCGAGATCGTCGACGACCCGGTAACCGTCGCCCAGACCTGGACGGGGATGTCGGTGTTGTCCTGGTCGCCGCCGAGCAGCATCGTGGTGGCTCCGGACGCGAGGCGGAGGTTGAGCGTCATCGTGGCACGCGCTGCCGGGGCGAGAAGGGCCGCCGACGCGGCGACCACCCCGGCCGACAGGAGGCGTGTCGGCGGGCGCAACAAGTGCCTGCTGGTCCGTTGATCACCCACTCGCTGTCCCGCCCGTTGAGAAAGCCGCGGTGCCGATGGCCGCGGCACCCACCTTCATGGTCACGCGATCGCTCGACCGGACAGGTTCCCCTTCCCGATGCGACGGAGCGTTCCACCCCCAAAAGCCGGGAGCAGAGTCGCAACTCTGTGTACCACATCAGGCTCCGACTTCAAGCAAAAGTTCGTTGGCCCGACAGGGCATTTCGCTGCAGAAGCGGCCTGCGCTGGTGCGAACGGCAGGTGTGTGGGGCATGAGCAGATGAATCGACGCAGGGTTCAGGGGCAGAGTGTCGCCTGTAGAACTCCCGGCCGGTACAACGGAACGGGTGGGGCGGGGATGGACGGTCACCGGTGAGAGGCCAGCATGCACTTCAAGAAGCCGCCGCTGCGGTTGCAGCCGACCACGCTGTGGGACTACCCGTCCCAGCACTACGGCGACGGCGTGCAGGGCGATCCCAACTACAGGGGGGCCACGCCCAGCTACATCATCTGGAACCTGCTCCAGCGGTACACCAAGGAGAAGGACCTCGTCATCGATCCCTGCTGCGGCAGCGGCACCACGCTGGACGTCGCCCGCGACCTGAACCGCCGGGCGCTGGGGTACGACGTCCACCCCGCCCGCAAGGACATCTTCCGCGTCGACGCCCGCAGGCTGCCGCCGGAGCTGACCGGCAAGGCCGACCTCGTCTTCATCGACCCGCCCTACGGCACCCACCTGGACTACGGCCCCGACCCCCGCGACATCGGCAAGCTCGCCGCCGGCGACGGGTCGTACTTCGACGCCATGGAGGCCGTCATCGGCGAGATCCACCGCGTCCTCAAGCCCGGCCGGCACATGGCCCTGTACGTCAGCGACAGCTACGAGCACGGCAAGGCCACCGCCCGCGGTGGCGGCGGCGGCACGTTCCACCCGCTCGGCTTCGAGCTGTTCGCCCTGATGCGGCAGCGGTTCGAGCCGGTCGACATCATCAGCGTGGTCCGCCACAACAAGACGCTGGAGATGGGCAACTACCGCAAGGCGGCCGAGGAGGGGAACTTCTACCTGCGGGGGTTCAACTACCTGTTCGTGATGCGGAAGGCGGGTGCCTCCGCGTGACGGCCCTGCATGGCGCTCCGCAAGGGTGAGCGGCTCAGGGCTGTTGCCGCCTCCGAACGGCCCTATAGTTTCACGACCTCGGCTCTCTTGCACGGTTCGAGAATTAGCGGTAATGCACGGGCCTGACGAGCGCGGCCAGCCGCGGCCTTCGGAGCGGGAACAGCCATGAAAACCTACGACTACGAGCAAGTCGCAGCCACCCTCGCGCCGCTCAAGGTCAGGTTCGCGGGCTGCGCGCACGGCGAAGGCACCGCCTGTGAAACGCTCGACGCGCACCTCGAGTGCTACGCCAGGACGTGCTTCGAGGTCGTGGAGGCCTGCAAGACGTGGGCGAGAGGCGTGTTCTGCGGCGACGTCGTCTTCGACCCGGTGGCCGACGCTGCCTGGCGCGCCGAACTCGGCCAGATCCGTTCCCGGGCAACGGAAGTGTGGCACCTGGGTCGCACAGCTGAGGTGCCGTGCTGGGACCTCCCCGGGCACAACATGCTCGGGTCGGCCCTGCAGGAGCTGCAGTGGTTGGTTGACCACTGGGTGACGCCGCAGCCATCGGTCGGGCCAATGGCCCGAGTGACGGTGAAGCTCAGCGACGAGCAGAAGGTGGCCGTCCACGCGCAACTCGCAGCGCTACCCCCGCTGCGGCAAGCCCGCAGCACATGATGGCGACCGGGAGGGCCCGATGGATGAGGTGCCGCTCACCCCGATTCCGGCGCAGCCGAACGACCCCGTCTTCCGCGCGATCGCAGCGTGGTCGTTCGAGGACGAATTCGTCTCCCGAATGCTGGCCAGCGACATCCCGCAGCGCGCGAAGTACGGCAATGCCCAGATCTTGGCCTATCTCGACCCGCAGCGGAACATCGTGGGTTTCGGCACGCTCGACGTCTGCGACGACTGCTCGATGTACACGGGCGGCAGACTTCACACCTACATCCCGTTGTTGGCCGTCAACCCAGACGCGCGGGGCCGAGGCCACGGCAGGTCCATCGTGAACCATCTTGTTCACGAGGCGGCCCGTAAGGTTGCCGAGACCAGTGCGCTACACGACGCGCTGTTCCTCGACGTGTACGAGCGCAGCTCAGCGGCGATCGGGCTCTACGCGAAATGTCACTTCGTCACCCTCAACGGCCCGGTCGTCGATCCGGTCAATGGCGAGCCGTTCCTCGTGATGGCCAGGCGCGTGTCCGCCTGACGCACGACTCGTCCCTCACGCCACCACCAGTTCCGCCCGCTCCGCCGTCAGCTGCCCGATCGTCCGCACCAGCTTCGGCACGTCGACCGGCTCGCCCAGGTGCTGCGCGAAGCCGCTCGCCAGGCTGCGGTGGCACTTCGTTTTCGAGTGACTTGGACATGATGAATCAAGACCTTTGAAAAACCAAGACGGCCTCACCACGGAGGCACGGAGACACAGAGTGATTCCGGCTTCCCGCGTTTTTCTCCGTGTCTCGGTGCCTCCGTGGTTGATTTGCATGGGATTTTTCAAAGGGCTCAATCCTGAGTGGGGTCGGTACTCCGCCGAAGTCGAAGGGTCTGGCCGGCCGGGGGCGACGCGCGTTTGCCGAGCCGCGTCGCAGTCGCTCGCACCATCGCGGCGTGATGCAGAGTTCGTTCGACTGCCGCGCATCCCTCGCGATTTGCGCGTCGCCCGCTGCCGGCTGGGCCCTTCGGCTGCGGCGGGCACGCCGCAGCCGAAGGGCGGGTCAGCGGATGCCTCCGGTGGTGTACAGCGTCTCGCCGGTCAGCCAGCCGCTGGCGTCGGAGGCGAGGAAGACGACCACGTTGGCGATGTCGTCGGGCCGGCCCACGCGGCCCAGGGGGGACATGGCGCTCATCTGCTTCTCGGCGTCACCGGTCAGGAAGCCGGCCGCCCCCTCCGTCCGCACGGCCCCGGGGGCGACGCTGTTCACCCGGATCTTGCGCGGGCCCAGTTCGGACGCCAGCACGCGGGTGATGGCGTCAACCGCCCCCTTGGTGGCCGAGTAGATGGCCATGCCGGGGAACCCCTTGACGGCCACCAGGCTGCTCACGTTCACGATCGCCCCGCCCCGGTCGCCGAACCGCTTGGCGGCGGCCTGGCTGGCCAGGACCAGGCCCAGCACGTTCAGGTCGAACACCTTGTGGAAGTGCTCGGGCGTGATCTGGTCCAGCGGCGCGAACGGGTAGACGCCAGCGTTGTTCACCAGCACGTCGAGCCGGCCGCCGAAGGCCTTATCCGACTCGGCGAACAGGCGCTCGACCTCGGCCGGCTTGGACACGTCGGCCCGCACGGCCACGGCCCGCCCGCCGGCGGACTTGATCGCCGTCACGGTCTTCTCGGCCCCGGCCTGGTCCGACGCGTAGTTGACGACCACGGCCGCCCCCTCGGCCGCCAGCCGGATGGCCGACTCGGCCCCGATGCCCTTGCTCGCCCCGGTCACCAACGCCACCTTGTTCTTCAATGAATCCGACATGATCGACTCCTGCTTTCCGTTGTGAAGTTCTCACCGAACCCGGACCGACGATCGGCCGGGTCACCGCACGCCACCCGTGGCGAACAGTGTCTCGCCCGTCAGCCAGCCGCTGGCGTCGGAGGCGAGGAAGACGACGACCTTGGCGATGTCGTCCGGCACGCCCAGGCGGTTGAGGGCGGTGTGCTTGGCGTACTCCTGCTCGACGTCCGGGCCGGTCAGGAACGCGGCCGCCCCCTCGGTCTTGACGGCCCCGGGGTTCACGGCGTTGACCCGGATCTTCTTCGGCCCCAGCTCGGCAGCGAGCACCCGCGTCACGCTGTCGACCGCCCCCTTGGTCGCGCTGTAGACGACCGTGCCGGGGAACCCTTTGACGGAGAAGCCGGCGCTGACGTTGACGATCGTCCCACCGTTGTCGCCGATCCGCTTGGCGGCGGCTTGGCTGGCCAGGATCAGGCCCAGCACGTTCAGGTCGAAGTGCTTGTGGAAGTGCTCGGGCGTGACCCCCTCTAGCGGGGCGAAGTCGTAGACGCCGGCGTTGTTCACCAGCACGTCCAGCCGGCCGCCGAACGCCTTGTCCGACTCGGTAAACAGCCGCTCGACCTCGGCCGGCTTGGACACGTCGGCCTGCACGGCGACCGCCCGGCCGCCGGCGGACTTGATGGCGTCGACCGTCCGCCCCGCCCCGGCCTGGTCCGACGAGTAGTGCACCACGACAGACGCCCCTGCCGCCGCCAGTTGGATCGCCGACTCGGCCCCGATCCCCTTGCTCGCCCCGGTCACCAACGCCACCTGGTTCTTCAATGAATCCGACATGACCGACTCCGGCTTTCCGTCGTGAATTCTCACCCAACCCGGACCGACGACCGGCCGGCTCAGCGCACGCCACCGCTGGCGAACAGCGTCTCGCCCGTCAGCCAGCCGCTGGCCGGTGAGGCGAGGAACACGACGATCTTCGCGATGTCGTCCGGCGCGCCCATCCGCTTCAGGGCGGTCGACTCGACGTACCCCTTCTCGAACGCCGCCTCGGGCCCGACGAACCCGGCGGCGTGCGTGCCCTCGGTCGTCACCAGCCCAGGGTTGACCGCGTTCACGCGCACCTTCCTCGGCCCCAGTTCGGCCGACAGCACGCGCGTGACGGCGTCGACCGCGCCCTTGGTCGCGCTGTAGACGGCCAGGCCGGCGAACCCCTTGATCGCCACCATGCTGCTGATGTTCACGATCGACCCGCCGCCGTCGCCGAACCGCTTGGCCGCCTCCTGTGACGCCAGGATCAGCCCCAGCACGTTCAGGTCGAACTGCTGGTGGAAGTGCTCCGGCGTCACCTGGTCCAGCGGGGCCCCGCGGTAGATGCCGGCGTTGTTCACCAGGACGTCGAGCTTCCCGCCGAACGCCTGGTCGGCGTCGATAAACAGCCGCTTCACCTCGGCCGGCTTGCCGACGTCGGCCTGCACGGCCACGGCCTTGCCGCCCCTGGTCTTGATGGAGTCGACGACCCGCTCGGCGCCGGCCTTGTCGGTCGCGTAGTTCACCACGACGGCCGCGCCGGCGTCGGCCAACTGCTTGGCGATCTCGGCGCCGATCCCCTTGGACGCGCCGGTGACCAGGGCGACTTTGTTCTCGAGTGACTTGGACATCAGAGTACCTCTGTGGATGGAAACGTGGGCTTGGTGAAACGTGAACACGTGATGCGTGGTTAGGGCGAGGCCCGTTCAGCGATCGCCCGGAGGGCCGGCCTTGGGACGTGCCGAGCGATGTTCGAAGCCCGGCCCTACGGGCCGTCGCTAAGCGGGGGCCGCGAACCGCTCGGCGGTCGCCAGCCCGATGCCGCTGTTGCCGCCGGTCACGACGGCGACCTTGTTCTTGAGCGCGTCGGGCATGATGCGGTCCCTTCATCTTGCTGAGCGGGTGGGGTGGACTGCCCCTGCGCAGTCGAAGGCCTACACGGACACCATCCCCCCGTCCACGAACAGCTCCACGCCGTTCACGTACGACGCGTCGTCCGACGCCAGGAACACCACCGCCTTGGCGATCTCGTCCGACTCGCCGTGGCGTCCGAGCGGGATGCCCTGGGCCATCTGGGCCAGCATGGCCGCCCCGTTCTCCTTGCTGCCGGTGATCTGCGCGATGGCCGGCGTGTCGATCGGGCCGGGGCTGATCACGTTCACGCGGATCTTCCGGCCGCCCAGCTCGCTGGCCCAGGTGCGGGCGAAGCTGCGGACCGCCGCCTTGGTCGCGTTGTACACGCCGAACGTGGGGATGCCCTTGACCGACACGACCGACGCGTTCAGCACGATGGCGGCCCCGTCGGGCATCAGCGGCAGCAGCTTCTGCACCGTGAACACCAGCCCCTTGACGTTGACGTTGAACGTCTTGTCGAAGTGGGCCTCGGTGTACTCGCCGAGCTTGACGAACTCGCCGACACCGGCGTTGGCGAACAGGACGTCGACCCGCCCGGCCTGAGCCTTCACGGTGTCGTACAGCCGGTCCAGGTCGGCCAGCTTCGACACGTCCCCCTGCACGCCGACCGCGCCGTGGCCGACCCGCTTCACGGCCGCGTTCAGTTCTTCCGGCCGGCGGCCGGTGATGAACACCTTCGCCCCCTCGGCCGCGAACCGCTGGGCCGTCGCCAGCCCGATCCCGCTGTTCCCGCCGGTCACCACCGCCACCTTGTTCTTCAGCTTGTCCGACATCGCAGTGCTCCTTCGTTCATCAACCGGTTGTTTATCGATCGGTACAAATTTAGTCCCGAGTCGTCGGGCGGGCAAGTTTTCCTGCTGCTTTTTGTACCGGTCGTCAAACCGTATTCTGCTGGATTCGGCGGGTCAAGCGGAATATTGTATTGTTAGGTATGGAATCTGGAGAACCATCCTGCAAGCGGGGTCGACCGCGGGAGTTCTGCCCCGACGCGGCGCTCGACGCTGCGCTGGCCGTCTTCTGGCGGAACGGCTACGAGGGGGCGTCGCTGACCGACCTGACCGAGGCGATGGGCATCAACCGCCCCAGCCTGTACGCGGCGTTCGGGAACAAGGCGTCGCTCTACCGCCGGGCCATGGACCGCTACGGCGAGCGGGCGTCGGCCGTGTTCGGCGCGGCGCTGTCCGAGCCGACGGCCCGGCGGAGCATCGAGCGGGTCCTCCGCGGGTCGGCCGAGAGCCTGACCGACCGCAAGAACCCGGCCGGGTGCTTCCTCGTCGTCTCGGCGATGGCCTGCGGGCCCGGGTCCGAGGCCGTCCGCGCCGAGGCGGCCACCCGGCGGCTGTCGACCACGCCGCTGCTCCGCGCCCGCTTCGAGCAGGCCGCCCGCGACGGCGAGCTCCCGCCCGACGCCGATCCCACAGCGTTGGCTGGTTACTTCACGACGTTCCTCCAGGGCCTGTCCGTCCAGGCCGCCAGCGGCGTCGACCGGGCCGGCCTGCACCGGGCGATCGACGTGGCGCTCCGCGTCTGGCCGTCACCGCCGGTCGCGCCGGCGAAACACAAAAAGGCCCGGTGACGTCCACGCGCGGCGCAGCGCGTCCGCTCCCGTGTGCTCCTGCAACCCGGCCGACCCGGCGCGCTCCGCCGTGGCCACCAACTCGTAGTTCGCCGAGTAGGCCGACCACCAGTCGAAGATCCAGGTGGTCGGCGACTGATCCTGCGGCTGGAACCAGCTGTTGCCCAGGTGGACCCACACCACGTACGCCGGCCGGGCGTGCTCGATCTCGTCGGCCATCTCGTGCTGCATCGCCATCGCGTGCGGCTGCGGCTCCAGCAGGGCGTAGGTGTAGACGTACCCCGTCGCCGACCGCCGCCGGGCCTCGAAGTAGATCTCCGGCTCCGACCCCAGCACGGCGAGGGTCGCCGTCGGTGGCGCGCGGGTGCGCAGGTAGCGCCCGACGGCCGCCGCCTCGACGAACGCCTCCTCGCGGTAGGTGACGCGGTTCACCTGGTCCGGCGACAGGCGGAACAGGACGTCCGACTGCGCCGCCACCTGCCAGCCGATCGCCGCGACGGTCGCCGCCCCAGCGATCGCCCAGCGTCGTCCCGCGAACAATGCCGCCGCGCCGAGCGCCGCGGCCGGCATCAGCAGGATGAAGTAGTGGTTGCGATAGAGGAACCCCGCTGACACTGAGGCGAACGCGACGAGGCCCAATGCGCCGACGCTAACGGCCGAACGCCGTCGCCCTCGGTCCCACGCCGACCAGGCGATCCCGATCACGGCCAGCGTCCACACCGGCCAGCTGTCGCGCGTCAGTCGGCCGACGGCGTTCCCCAGCACGTGCGGGGCGCCGCTCAGCGGCACCTGGGCGGCATACGACCGGGCGTAGTCGACGGTCCAGAACCAGGCCCGCCCCAAGACGCCGGCGTGCGCCAGCCACGCCGCGGCCGCCAGCGGCGGGGCGGCGACGCCTGCCGCGAACGCCGCCGATCGCGCAACGCGTCGGCGTCGGTCCGAGCCGGCACCGAGGAAGACCGCCGCGTACCCCAGCGCGACGAACGCCGCGGCCGGCTGCTTCATCAGCACGCCGACGGCCAGCAGAGACCCGGCCACCGTTGTTCGACCGATCGCCGTGCGCGTCGTCGGCAACGACACGATCAACAGCAGCCCGCCCAACACGGGCGGCAGCACCAGATGCTCGGCGTGGCCCGCCAGCGCCAGGGCGTTCGGGTCCAACGACAGCGCCGCAAACGTTGCCGCCGCCGCGACGGCGGGGCCGTCGCCTCCCCACGTCCGCCGACCCAAGCCGAACACGAGGACCGTGCTGACGGCGACCGCGGCCGCGATGCCCAGGTGGACGGCCGCCGCCGTCTGCCCGCCGACGGCCTCGAACGCCGCGTAGGCCACGTAGACGCCGGGGAACTTCAGGTTGTACGCCAGCCGATAGGGCGGGACGCCGTGCAGCAGCAGTTGGCCGGCGTAGGCGTACTCGCCCTCGTCGCGCTCCAGCGGCGTCGGGGCCAGGCGGAGCCGGATTGCCGTGGTCGAGATGAGGATGATGGCGAGCGCCGCCCACGTCCGCCATGGCAGGGGCGCACGCGGCTCCAAAGGTGTCACCGTCTGCATCTGCGTGGCAACGTTACACCGGCGAGGGCGCCAGTGCCCGCCACGGTCGGGACGGACCGGGCGTGGACGTGACGAGAGGCAACGCTCGCCGAGCTCCGTTAGCCCCGGCCCCGGGTCGGGCCGGGCCCGGGCAGACCCTGGTGCCAACGGAGGGCTGCGGCCGGTCACCGTGCCTTTTGGTCGCGATTGAAGGACCGGGGTGGGGGGGAAACAGAGCCGGGCCGTGTCGGCCCGTGCAACCGGAGGTCGCGTCTCGCGCAGGGCCGATGGCCTTTCAATCACGCGCCGGCCGCGCGAGACGCGGGCTGCGCCCGCACGGGCCGGCACGGCCCGGCTCCGTCGTATCGCCATGCGTCGTGCCGACACTTCCGGCCACACCCGTGGGCGGAGACGGACCCGCCCGACCGCATACGGCGTGGCCCGGATCTGGTAGGGTGGTCGACCTATGTCGACCGTGAAATCGTTGCCGCCGCGTGCCGAGGTTGCCACCGCAGACCAGTGGGACCTGTCGTCGCTGTTCCACACCGACGCCGAGTGGGAGGTGGCGTTCGCCGAGTGGGAGAAGCAGATCGACGGGTTCGCCCGCTTCCGCGGCAAGCTGGCGCAGGGCGTGGACACGATCCTGGCGATGCTCCAGTTCGACGCCGCCGTCGACCGCTCGGCCGAGCGGATCGGGAACTACGCGTTCCTCAAGGCGACCGAGGACCAGGCGAACAGCAACTACCAGCGGATGAAGGGGCGGTTCCAGTCGGCCGCCACGCGGGCGGGCGAGGCGGCCAGCTTCATCCGGCCCGAGCTGATGTCGATCCCGGCGCAGGCGATGGACCGCTACCTGCGGTCGCCCGAGCTGGCCGACTGGTGGCTGTCGCTGGACCGCATCCTGCGCTACCGCGAGCACACGCTGGGCCCGCGCGAGGAGCAGCTGCTGGCCATGCAGGGCCAGATGAGCGCCGCCGCCGAGCAGATCTTCCGCCAGCTGAACGACTCGGACCTGAAGTGGCCCGCCATCGAGAACGAGCGCGGCGAGCGCGTCGAGCTGGGCCACAGCAGCTACAGCGCGTTCATGCACTCGCCCGACCGGCGCGTGCGCCGGGAGGCGTTCCACGCCTACTACGCCCAGTACGACGCCCACCAGAACACGATGGCCGCCGCCCTGAACGCGTCGGTCCAGAAGGACATCTACTACGGCAAGGCCCGCGGGTACCCCTCGGCCCGCGAGGGGGCGCTGTTCCACGACAACGTGCCCGTGGCCGTCTACGACAACCTCATCAGTAGCGTTCACAACCACCTGCCGGCCGTCCACAAGTACTACGACCTGCGCCGGCGGGCCATGAAGCTGGACGAGATCCACTCCTACGACACCTACGTGCCGATCCTGTCCGACCTGGACAAGCGGCACACCTGGGACCAGGCCGTGGGCCTGGTGCTGAGGTCGCTGGAACCGCTGGGGTCGCAGTACACGACGGAGCTGCGGCGGGGATTGACCACCGCCCGCTGGTGCGACCGCTACCCCAACGCCGGCAAGCAGAGCGGCGCGTTCAGCAGCGGCAGCTTCGACTCCGAGCCGTTCATCCTGATGAACTACCAGCCCGACGTGCTGGACCACGTCTTCACGCTGACGCACGAGGCCGGCCACTCGATGCACAGCTACTTCTCGGCCAAGCACCAGCCGTACCAGTACTACGGCTACACGATCTTCGTCGCCGAGGTCGCCAGCACGTTCAACGAGCAGCTGCTGGCCAACCACATGATGGCCAACGCCAAGAGCGACCGCGAGCGGGCCTACCTGCTGAACCGCCAGATCGACGGCGTCCGCGGCACCATCGTCCGCCAGACCATGTTCGCCGAGTTCGAGAAGGTCACCCACGCCCTGGTCGAGTCGGGCGAGCCCCTGACGGTGGACGCCCTGCGCGGCTCCTACCGCCAGCTGCTCGACGCCTACCTGGGCCCGACCTTCGCGGTCGACCGCGAGCTGGAGCTGGAGTGCTTCCGCATCCCGCACTTCTACTCGGCCTTCTACGTCTACAAGTACGCCACCGGCCTCAGCGCCGCCATCGCCCTCAGCGAGCGCGTCGCCCACGGCGGCAAGTCCGAGCTGAACGACTACATGAGCTTCCTCAAGGGCGGCTGCAGCAAGTGGCCGCTCGACCTGCTGCGCGACGCCGGCGTCGACATGGAGACGCCCGCCCCGGTCGACGCGGCCCTGGCCTACTTCGGGCGGTTGGTGGACGAGCTGGACACGCTGGTGTGAGCGACTGCGACCTGCCCCGTTCCAGCCGCGCGGCGGCAGCCCGCGGACCGTTGTTTCGCCAAAGCCGATGACCTGCCAATCGTCCGCGGGCTCCCGCCCTTGGCTTGAACCGCGCGACGTGCGGCCTTGCTCGCCGAATGATAGTGTGATCGGCCGATGTCAATCGATCCTGCGGCGCCCGCCGATCTTGGCCCCCATCGCGACCGTTTCGCCTTTCTCGACGCCCTCCGCGGCCTGGCCGCGGTGGCGGTCCTGGCGCACCACCTGTACGTCGGCGAGCTGCAGGTCCCGCTGTCGCAGGTGTTCCCGGCCGTCCTCGGCCGGGCGCTCACCGCCGGCATCCAGGGGTTTCACGTCTTCTTCGTCATCAGCGGGTTCGTGATCGCCCACGCGCTCCGCGACGCGGTCGTCACGCTCGGCAGCGGCACCCGCTTCCTCGCCCGCCGGCTCGTCCGGCTCACGCCGGCCTACTGGGTCGTGCTCGTGCCCTACGTCATCGTCCGCTGCCTGGCGGCCTGGCACCACGCGTACGACGAGCGCCACCAGATGCCCACCGTCGGGGAGGTCCTCGCCAACGCGCTCTACCTGCAGGAGGTGCTGAGCCACCGGCGCGTCTGGAACTTCGTCACCGTCGCCTGGACGCTCTGCCTGGAGGTGCAGTTCTACGCCTGCTTCGTCGCCCTGCTGTGGATCGGCCAGCGGATGTCGCGACGGCGGCCGGCCGGATCGGCCCCCGCGTTGGTGGTGATCACGACAATCGCGTCGTTCGCCGTGGAGTCGTGGCGGATCCGCACCGGCGGCCCCGCCCACCTCGCGCAAACCTGGATCATCTACCCCGGGTCGGCCTTCGGCCTCGGCGCGCTGGCCTACTGGTGCGGCGACGTGCCGGCGCGGAGCGCGTCGTTCGCCGCCGTCGCCGCGGGCGTCGCCGGCCTCGGCCTGTGGACCCGGCGATGGGACCTGCTCGTGCCCGGCTCGACCGCGTGCGCCATCAGCCTGCTGGCGGTCGGCGACCGCCTCCGCCGGGTGACGCTGGGCCGGGCCGTGCAGTATTTCGGCACGATCTCGTACAGCCTGTACCTGGTCCACATGCTGGTGCTGGCCCGCGTGTTCCGCGCCGGCGTCCACCTGACCGGCCTGCGGCAAGGGCCGGCCGTGCTGTGGTTCTGCATCGGCGCCGTCGCCAGCGTCGCCGTGGCCCACGGGTTCTACCTGTTGGTCGAACGACCCACGCGACGGCTGGCGGCACGGCTCAAGGTTGGACCCGAACCGGCACCATCGCTTGCGCCCGCCACAGCGGCTACCGGCGCGGCGTGAGTCCCGTCACGGGATCGCAACTGAGAAGACCACGAGGTTGACCACCGTCAGCGCCCAGCAGGCCACGACGAGCCCCGCCCGCACGCCCCGGCCTGCCCGGCGGATGCGCCGCCACTGCCGCAGCCAGATCCAGGTTGCGAGCCCCTCGACGATGAAGCCCGCCCCAGTGACCACGGCGAAGCCGATATAGAAGTTCGGATTGGAGTACCGATCCAGCACCACGCGGATTGCGACGTAGAGCAGCAGCAGCCCGCTCATGCCCGCCCCGGCCGACAGGCCGATCAGCCCCGCGATCAGCGGTGCCTGCCGCGGCTCGGCCAGCCACAGCCGCAGCGCCAGCTCATCGCCACACTCGGGGCACCGGTTGCCGACCCCGTCGCGCAGGTTGTACCCACACTGCGGGCACGCCACGTCCCGGCCGGCCAGGTAGGTGGAGAGCATGGCATCGGGCGCATCGGGCGTCATTGGGGAGGTTCATCCCACGGCGGGCGCGTTCGGCGCCGGCGGGGCCCCGGTCTGCCAGTCGACAATGCCCGCGTCCCCCCAAAGCCCGTCCAGGTCGTAGTACCCGCGGGCCTCGGGGCTGAAGATGTGGATGACGACGTCCACGAAGTCGGTCAGCATCCACGCGCTGTCCCCCTCGTGGCCGTGCCGGCCCAGCGCCTTGAACCCCTGCGGCCTGCCCAGCTCCTCGATCTCCTCGGCCACCGATCGCATCTGCCGCCCGCTGCTGCCGGTGGCGATCACGAAGAAGTCCGTCACCGGCGACACCCGGCTCACGTCCAGCACGGCGACGTTCGTGCACCGCGTGTTCGCCGCCAGCCGGGCGGCCTCCACGGCGAACCGCCGGGCGGTCTCGCTGGCGGGCGCGGGGGGAGCCGGGGGCTTGGGGGCGGGGTTGGACAGTTCGGTAGCGATGGTCACACCTCGAATGCGGTCAGGGACAGGGGGACGATCATACGCCATCGGAGGCCGGACCGCACCGGGGTCGCCCTCCACCCGGCACGGCCCCCCGCCCGGCCTGGCCGCTTCAGCGGGCAGGGAGTTCGCCCAAGAGCCACGGGGAAAGCCATTCACAAATGGCACGAACGGAAGCGAGACGCGAGGGCCTTCGCGGAGGTTGCGGTCGAAACGAGAGTCGATCCGGACTTGGTCTCTCTCAACCCATAGGGTGCTGGCCAGACGAGATTTTGCCACAGATGAAACAGACGCACACATACCAGACGACAGCCGTTTCCCATCTGTGGCTAACTCCCCTCTTCCGCATCCCCATTCGTGCTGATTCGTGCCATTCGTGGCCAGCGTTCTCCTCGCCTCCGTGGCGGATCCCGATTGATTCTCAACCCGCGCGTGGTACGGTGCCCGCCGACCCCAGATTCCACCACCGGCACCCAGGGAAAAGGACGTCCCCGATGCTGAACCTGCCCGACCTGATCCAGTCGTTGTCGGCCCCGGCCGATCCCCTCCCGCCGGTCGAGGTGACCGGCGTCACCGAGGACAGCCGCGAGGTGCAGCCGGGCCACGTCTTCGTGGCGCGGCAGGGCACCCAGTCCAACGGTGCCGCCCACGCCGCCCAGGCCGTCGCGCGCGGGGCGGTCGCCATCGTGTCGGCCGGGCCGATCGCCGGCTGCCCGGTCCCCGTGGTGCGCGTGCCCGACCCCGCCGTCGCCGTGTCGGTGCTGGCCCACGCGTTCCACGGCCACCCCTCGGCCGACGGTCGCCTGCGGCTCGTCGGCGTCACCGGGACCAACGGCAAGACGACCATCGCCTACCTGCTGCGGCACGTCCTGAACCACTTCAACACCCGCTGCGGCCTGATCGGCACCGTCGAGATTGACGACGGCCGCAGCCGGTGGGAATCCGCCATGACCACGCCCGCCGCCGTCGAGGTCGCCAGCCTGCTGGCCCGCATGCGCGACCGCGGCTGCCGGGCGTGCGCGATGGAGGTCAGCAGCCACAGCCTCGACCAGGGCCGGGTGGCCGGCGCCACCTTCGCCGGGGCCGCGTTCACCAACCTGACCGGCGACCACCTCGACTACCACAAGACGATGGACGGTTACGCCGACGCCAAGGCCCGCCTGTTCGCCGGTCTGCCCCCGGGCGCCGTCGCCGCCGTCAACGCCGGCGACGACTGGTCCGACCGTATGGTCCGCGACACCCGCGCCCGCGTGATCCGCTACGGCTTCGGCCGGGACGCCGACTACCGCGCCCGCGACCTGTCCGCCTCGGCCGCCGGCACGCGGTTCACCCTGCACGCCCCGCACGGCCGGGCCGAGCTGAACCTGCCGATGATCGGCAAGCACAACGTCGAGAACAGCCTGGCGGCCGCGTCGCTGCTGGGCGAGGTGTTCCACCTCAGCGTCTCGCAGATCGCGACCGGCCTGAACGGCGCGACCGGCGCCCCCGGCCGCCTGCAGCCCGTCCGGGCGGGCCAGCCGTTCGCCGTGCTGGTCGACTACGCCCACACCGACGACGCCCTGCGCAACGTGCTGTCGGCCCTCCGCCCGCTGTGCAAGGGCCGCCTGCGCGTCGTCTTCGGCTGCGGCGGCGACCGCGACCCCACCAAGCGCCCCCGCATGGCCCGCGTCGCCGAGCGGCTGGCCGACGACGTCTACCTCACCAGCGACAACCCGCGCACCGAGGACCCGCAGTCGATCCTCGCCCAGGTCGCCGCCGGCCTGACGGACGGCCCGCCGCGGTGCTTGGAGGCCGATCGCCGCAGCGCCATCGCAACGGCTCTGAACGACGCCGGCCCCGACGATGTGGTCCTGATCGCCGGCAAGGGGCACGAGAACTACCAGATCATCGGCAAGGTGAAGCATCATTTCGACGACGTCGAGGAGTGCGAGCGCCTGCTGGGCCGGAAGACGGCCGCGGCGTGAACGCCTTGCGTTCTTCCGGCTTGGATACGGAGGCAACGTGAAGTGGCGTCACATCGTCATCGGGACCAGGAACGCCTGGCTGCACGGTGACCCGCGCGGGTTTCGCAGCCGTGGACATCGCGTCGACTCCGGCGGCGACTACAAGGATCCGCCGCCGCCGTCTGAGGGCGCTCTCGACGGCCCGGGATGATCTCCCAAGCCGGCGTCTGAGGTACGCCGAAGACCCGGATCGGGCGGCGAGCGATCCGGGTCTTCGGCGTACCTCAGACGCCGGCTTGGACGGAGTCCATCGAGATTCGCACTCGCTCATCGGGATTGCATGAACCCAATCGCGTTCAACGACCTCGCCGCCGCCGTCGGTGCCGCCCCCGTCGTTGGCCCGGCGATCCGCGCCGTCTGCACCGACACGCGCGAGCTGAAACCGAACAGCCTGTTCGTCGCCCTGCGTGGCGACACGTTCGACGGCCACGACTACCTCGCCCAAGCCGCCGCCGGCGGCGCGGTCGCTGCGCTGGTCGATCGCGACGTGCCACCGGTGGACGGCCTGACCCAGATCCGCGTCGACGACGCTCGCCGGGCCATGGGCCGGCTGGCCACGTTCGTCCGCCGCAGATTTAAGGGGACCGTGATCGCAGTCGCCGGCAGCAACGGCAAGACCGGCACCAAGCACCTGATCCACGCCGCGCTGTCGTCCAAGCTTCGCGGCACCATGTCGCCCAAGAGCTTCAACAACGACGTCGGCGTGCCGGTGACGCTCTTCGCCGCCGGGGAAGACGACGACTTCGTCGTGCTGGAGATGGGCACCAACCACCCCGGCGAGATCGCCCACCTGAGCTGCATGGCCGAGCCGGACGTTGCGGTGATCACCAACGTCGGGGCGGAACATTTGGAGTTCTTCGGCGACCTGGATGGCGTGGCGCGGGAGAACGCGGCGGTCGCCGACGGGCTTTGCTTCGGGTCGGGGCCGGTCGATGCCGCGCTGGTGTACAACGCGGACGACGATCGACTCGGCCGGGCACTGGACCAAGCCATGTACTTCACCCGGGCGGTCACATACCGGGAGTTGTTCTTTTTCGGCGGGGAGGAGGGCGGCAGTCTGGACGCAGTAGACGTCCGCTGCGGAGTGGACGGCGTGCGGTTCCGGGTGCGGAACGATCCGGCCACGTTTCCCGGTGCCCCCAGCGACCAAGCGTTCCACGTCCCGCTGCTCGGCCGGCACGCCGCGACCAACGCGCTGGCCGCCATCCTCGTCGGCCGGCACCTGGGCTTGACCGACGCCGACTTGGCCGCGGGCCTGTCTCGCGTGACCGGCCCGCCGATGCGGCTGCAGGTCGAGCGTGCCGGCCCGGTCACGATCCTGAACGACGCCTACAACGCCAACCCCACCTCGATGGCGGCGGCGTTGGAGACGCTCCGCGACCTGCCGACGGCGGGCCGGCGGGTGGCGGTGCTGGGGGACATGCTGGAGATGGGCGACGCCGCCGCCCCCGGCCACGCCGAGGCCGGCCGACTGGCGGCGGCATGCCACCTCGACGCGCTGGTCTGCGTCGGCCCGTTGTCGGCTGGCATCGCCGCCGCCGCGACGGCCGCTGGGATTGCGAACGTGTCGCACGTCGCCACCACCGCCGACGCCGCCGCGGCCGTCCCGGCGATGCTGCACGCCGGGGACCTGGTTCTGCTGAAGGGCTCCCGCGGCATGCGGCTGGAGCGGGTGGCAGCCGCGATACATGGAGCGTTCGATTGAGCGTTCACCCCGAACGATTATGGCAATATAAAGATAAATGGCAGCGTACGCCATGCTTGGCGGTGGCGCATGGCCACGCGGTTCGCAACTGCTTGCCCCATCGGGAGCAATGGATTGCTTGAGGCTGGGTGACCTCGGTTTTTGACTGGCGCATTGTGGCGCATTGTGGCGCGTTTGTCCGGCGGCACGCTGTGGCAGAGCCACGCCAAACCGGCGAGGATGCATGGCATGCCGGACCACACGCGGCGCTTCTCGGACCGGGTGGACGCCTACGTCCGCGCCCGTCCCGGCTACCCGCCAAAGCTGTTGGCGTTCCTGCTCGGGCAACTGGGTGTAACGCCCGCGGACCCGGTCGCCGACGTCGGCTCGGGCACCGGCCTGCTGACCGAGCTGTTCGTCGCCGCCGGCCACCCGACGTACGCCGTCGAGCCCAACGGCCCCATGCGGGCCGCGGCCGAGGATCGCCTCAGCGGCCACGCCAACTTCCACAGCGTCAACGGCACCGCCGAGGCGACCACGCTGCCCGACCACAGCGTCGCGCTCGTCACCGCCGCCCAGGCGTTCCACTGGTTCGACGTGGGGAAGGCACGGGCCGAGTTCGGCCGGATCCTGCGGCCCGGCGGCACCGCCGCCATGATCTGGAACGAGCGCCGCCGCGATGCCGGCGGGTTCACGGCGGCCTACCAGGACCTGGTCGTCCGCCACCAGGCCGACCGCCCGGCCGTCGACTCGCTGCGCGTGCCTGAAGAGGCGCTCCGACAGCTCTTCAGCCCCGTCGGCTACCGCACCGCCAGGTTCGACAATCCACAGCGCCTCGACCGTGACGGCCTGCTGGCCCGCCTCGCGTCGTCGTCCTACATGCCGCTGCCGCCCGACCCGCGGCACGCCGCGGTGATGGCGGAGGCGAACGATTTGTTCGACCGACATCAGGTCGGCGGGGCCGTCACGATCGAGCACGACACCGAGGTGTACTGCGGGATGATCAGCGGGTGATGGAGGTCACGCGCCCAAGCGACGTTCCGCGGCGGCAAACAGCGAGGCGAGGTTCATGTTGAACCCGGGTAGCAGCTTGCTGGACAATAGGGTCCCCGGCCCGTAATCGGCGTCGACGACGTAGGCGCTTGCACCCGCCGGCAGCGTCAGGACTCGGACCGTCTTCGGCTCAGGGTCAACGATCCAATACTCGGGGATGCCGGCGGCGGCGTAGTCGGCACGCTTGGTCGTCACGTCGTGATCGCGATTGGTGTCGCTGATGATCTCGATCGCCAGATCAGCACCGTCCCACCGCGTCCGCTGCATCCTGGCCGCATGCCGCCCGAGCATCAGCGCGACGTCCGGCTCGCGATATAGGCGATCCGACAGATACATCCGGAAGGGTGCCTGCGCCGTGCACGCAGCGGGGTCGCTCGCCTCCGCCCAGGTGTCCAGCAGTCGAACCAGCACGATCGTCAACGCCTGGTGAAACAGGTCGGGCATGGGCAGCACCTGAAGGCAGCCGTCGACATATTCGACTAGGTAGTTGCCATCGAGCGACAAGTAGTCGGCGACGCTGAACCCCTCGCTCCGCAGTGGCAGCCGGCTCACCTCATCGGCGAGCCGCTGCGAGATGCGGGCCAAGTCTGCAATGGAAAGGGCGTGCGGCGGGCTCTCAAGGATGGCGGCCATGCCGACATCTTACCCGACCGGTCGAACCGTGCGCGGCCCGGCGTCGCTCGGCCGGCCCAACGCTGCCCTGGCCCGCTTCAGCTCTGCCGCCGTCGCCGCCGATGGCGGCGGGGCGGGGGGGGCGAGCAACTGCTCGGCGCGGTTCAGCGCGTCGGCCGCGTCGCCGGTGTGACCGGCGCGGGCCTGGGCGTCGGCCAGCCCGGCCCAGGCGGCGGCGGAGCGGGGGGACAGCCGGGTCGCCGTGCGGAACGCCTCGGTGGCGGCGGGCACGTCGCCCTGCTTCAGCGCCACCTGCCCCAGCGTCGTCCGCAGGTCGGCGTCGGCCGGCACGAGTGCCACCGCCCGATCGGCCAGCGACCGCGCCTCGGCCACATCGCCGTCCCGCAGGACGATCACCCACGCCAGGTTGTTCATCGCCCGCGGCAGGTTCGCATGCCCCGCCAACGCCCGGCGGTAGGCCGACTCCGCCGCCGGCAGGTCGTCCAACTGTTGGTGCAACGCGCCCAGCAGCACCAGGGCGTCCGTCGGCACGTCGGACCCCTTGGCGACCGGTGCCAGCGCGTCCAACCCGCGGCGGGCGGCGGTGGCGTCGCCGAACCGGCCGCCCGCCGTGTACCAGGCGGACGCGATCGAGATGGCATCGGTCTGAGAACCGGCGGGCACCATCGACGCGACCCACGCGATCCGTCGAGCCGCGTCGACAGCGTTGGGGGCCGTGTCGGCCACGATCGACAGCCACGCCCGTCGCCACGCCGCCGACCCAGCGGCCAGCGGCTTCAGCACCGCGTCCGACTGATCGGCGTGACCGGCGGCGGACAGGGCCCGCGCGTACGCCTCGGTCGTGGCCGGGTCGGTCGATGCCGATTGGACATACGGCGCGAGCTGCTTCGCCGCCTGCTCGGGCTGCCCCAGGCGGATCAGCGATGACGCGATGGCGGTATCGGCCGCCCGCGGCGCGGCGCGGGACCGTGACCGCCACCGCTGTGCCGCTTGCAGCGCCGCGTCGGGCCGCCCGGCCGCCGTCCAGATGTTGACCAGCAACCGCTCGGGCGCAGGGTCGGCCGGCGCCGCATCGGCCGCCCGGCCGGCGACGGCGGCCGCCTCGTCGTACCGGCCCGCCGCCACCATCGAATCGATGACCAACGCCTGCGCAGGGACAAACGCCGGGTAAGACGCGGCGACCGTCGCCACCGCCGCGTCAGGCGAACCGCTGGCCAGCGCGTCGAGCGTCGCGACGGCCGCACCGTTCGTGGGGTCGCTGGCCAGGGCATCGAGCAACGGTTGGGCGGCGGGGCCGAGATGCAGCGTGGCGACCGTCCGGGCCCGGGCGCGGAGGGCCGACAGCGACGCATCGTCGGGGGCGAGCGTCAGACCGTGGTCGGCGGCGACCACGGCGGCGGCGGCGTCGCCCGCGTGCAGGTCGAACCCGGCCAGGGCGGCCCAGGAACGGGGATCGTCGGGGCTCGACCGCGTGACGGCCTCCAGCTCCGACCGGGCGGCGGCGGGGTCGCCGAACGTGGCCGTGAACTGCCCGCGGATCACGTCGCGCTGCACCATCGTCACGGCCGGCACCGCGTCCAGCTGCGCGAGCACCCGCCGGCCCCGCTCGACGTCGCCCGCGGCGGCGTAGAACCAGGCCGCGGCGCGCAGGCTGTCGGCCGTCGGCGTGGTGGCGTTCACCCGGTCGAACGTGGCGGCGGCGGCCCGGCTGTCGCCCGCCGCCGCCTGCGACCGCGCCAGCGGCACGTCCCTCGTCGCGTCGGGCGACGTGCCGCTGCTCGCCGCCTGCAACACCGCCACCGCCCGGCGGTCGTACCCCGCCCGGCGGTAGACGTCGGCCACGTCCGACGCGACGTCCGGCGGCAGGTCGGCGGCATGGGCGGCCAGCGGGTCGACCGCGTCGGCGGCGGGGCGGAACTGGCCCGTCCGCGCCAGCAGGTGCGCCAGCCGCAGCGGCACCGACGGGTCGTCCGGCGCCAGCGGCACCGCCGACCGCAGCCGCACAATTGCCCCCGGCACGTCGCCCAGCTGCTCCAGCGCCGTCGCCCACAGCAGCAACGGCTCGGCCAGGTGCGGCACCGTGCGGGTCACCTCGGCCATCGACGATGCCACGGCGCTGGCCGCGTCCCGCCCCACGGGCCGACCGTCGGCATCGGCCAGCTGGAACCGCGCCCGCGCCAGCCGCCACTCGACCGACTCGTCGCCGGTCAGCGTGCGGAGCCGGTCGATCGTGCGATCGACCAGCGCCCGCCCCAGGAACGCGGCCGGCGAGCGGAGCGTCGCCCGCTGCACGGCCAGGTCGGTCGGGTTCGCGTCGGCCAAAGCGGCCCAGGCGTCGGTCAGCGCCGGCGACGGCGCCGTCGCCTCGCGGTAGCGCAGGTCGGCCAACTGCCACGCCGGGTCGTCGGGATGGTCGGCGAACAGCCGTCGCCCCCGGTCCGTCTGGCCCGCGGCGGCCAGCGCCAGGGCCACCTCGAACGCGTCGGCCGGCGTGCTGGTCGAGAGCGTCGCCACCCGGCCCGGCACGTCGGCCGACACCTCGGGCAGCTGGTCGACGGCGGCCACGCTGGCCAACAGATGCACCGCCGCCGGCGAGGCGGCCAAGGCGTTCACCGCCGCCACGCCCACCCGCGCCGCCTCGGCCCGTCGGCCCAACCGCACCAGCAGGTCGACCACCGCCGCCGACAGTCGCGCCTCGGTCGGGTCTGCCGCCTGGGCCGCGCGAACCTGCTCCAGCACGGCCGATAGCTCGGCAGGCGTGGGACGGGGCGGCAGCGTGCGGTAGGCGATCACGGCCAGGATCGTCCGGGCGACAACGGGGGATGGATCCCGCGCCGCGGCCGCCCGCGCCGGGGCGGCGGCGGCCGTGGGCTGGTTGGCGTCCAGCAACGTCCTGGCCAGCAGCAGCTGCGGGGCCGCCCACGACGGGGCCAGCAGCGACGCCCCCGCCAGCGTCTGCATCGCCAGCGCCGGCTCGCCCAGCCGAAGGTAGGCCAGGCCCAGGAAGAAGCGGGCGGCGGCGTTGTCGGGGTCGTTCCGGGCGGCGGCGGCCGTGATGCCCACCGCCTGTCGCGGGTCGAGCCGGCTCGAAGCGTCAGTCGCCCGCAGTAGCGCCGACCATGCCGCCGCCGTCGGGTCGCTTGCTCGCGCCGACAGGAACGACCGGATGCCGTCCACCTCCGCCGGCCGGCTGGTGGGGTCGGTCGCCGACGCCGTCACCATCGCGTCCGCCGGGCCGGCCACGCCCTCCAGCAGCAGCGCCTTCAGCCCGAGCAGCCGCACGTCCGCCCGCGGGTCGGTCGCCACCACGTCCCGCAAGTGATCCAGGGCAGCACTGGTCTTGCCGGCGTACCAGAGCCGTTCGACCAGCGCCAGCCGAACCGGCACCGGCGCGGTGGGGCCGGCCCGCTCCAGCACCGCGATCGCCTCGGGCCACTGGCGGGTGCGGTCGAACGCCGCCGCCAGGGCAAGGGTGAACGGCCCGTCGGGCGACGGCCGCGCCGCCGCGGCGGCCAGCCACTGCCGCGTCCCGACATCATCCCCCGTCAGGTGGGCCGCCACCGCCCGCACCAGCTCGAACCGCGGGTCGTTCGGGTGCTCCGCCCGCAGCCGCTCGGCTCGGGCCACGAGTTCGCCGGGCTCACGCTTGAGCCGGGCCATCAGCTCCAGCGTCGCCTCCTGCGTGCGGACGTCGGTCGGGTCAACCCCGTCCAGCCGCAGCGCCGCCGCCAGTGCTGCGTCGGGGTTCTGCGGGGCCAGGCTCTCCCACTTGGCCGCCAGGGCGGCCCGGTCGTTCGGGTCGCGCGCCAGCAGCCCCTCGACCATCGTGTCGGTCTCGTGCCGGTACCCCAGCTTCTGGTAGATCGCCAGCAGACGGTGCTGCGCGTCCACGTCGTCCGGCGCCAGCTCCAGGTAGCGCACGAACAGCCCCCGGGCGGCCACCAGGTGGCCCTGCTCGGGCTTGGGCACGTTGGTCCGCGCCACCGCCAGCGTGTAGATCGCCTTGGGGTCGACGCGGTTGTCGCTCAGGTACTTCTGCAGCTCGACCAGCGTGCGGACGTAGTCGCCGTGCTCGAACGCGACCATCCCCTCGGCCCGCAGGTGCTGCCGGGCCGCCTCGTGCCGGTGCAGCTGGTACGCCACCCCTGCCACCGCCAGGCCGGCCGCGGCCGCCCCGCCCGCGGTGAGCTGCGTCAGGCGGCGTTTGGTCTTGGGGCGAAGCGACATCGGCGGGGCATCGGATCAGAGGTATTCGGTTTGGCTCGCGGCCGGCCGGCGAGACTACGCCATCCCCAACGCGAAGCCAACCCGCCGCCCGCCCGCTCCCAGGTGCCGCCCTGCCCCTGCGCGCCCGCCCCCTTCCTGCCATCGTACTTTCTGTGCTCCCAGCCGCTACGCCACGCGGCTTCCACGCATGTTCGGTAGCTCGATGTCGCAGCGGCATCTTCACGCCGCCAGAACACCTTGCTATTTTGAACTGTGCAAATCAGCGTGGGCACAGGCTGAGCCAGACGCGAGCGAGTTCCTCTGAAGCCGCGTTGTGGATCATCCGTACCCGACCGCGATCACGCCGCTCGTGTCGGTACATGCCGAGGCAGCCGTCCCGCTCGAACTCGGCCGAACGTGCTCCAGCAGCTTGCCAAGGGTCCCCGACTTGTACAGCCGCCCTTCCAATCACCCTTGGCCACCGTTGCGAGTGCTCGCGCCAGGTCAGCCGCATCTCGAAACCGTGTACAAGACGGCGGCAGTGTTCTACAAGACTTTGGGGCTGTTTGGGCTCGACGCCAGAGGGGCCAGCGGCGTGACCGCTGGCCCCTCTAAGCTATACCAAGCTATCGTAAATGGGCGGTACAGGGCTCGAACCTGCGACCCCCAGCGTGTCATGCTGGTGCTCTAGCCAACTGAGCTAACCGCCCTCGGGCCGGCCGTTGTATCGCCACGCTGTCGCCACTGTCAAGGGCGCATGTCAGGCGGGTTGCAGCGGGAAACCGATCGTATGGTTAAGCGGCGGTCCCATCAGGAACCAGAGGGCGACGCCGGTGGCGAAGAGCAGGAGGCCGAGGATCATGCTGAGGCTCATGGGGCCGAGGACGGCGGGCTCGACGCGCAGGAGTTCCAGGATGAAACGGGTGGGGCCCTCCAGCAACAGGAGCAGGGGCAGGCCGCGGCCGGCGGGGTGGGGGCCGGCGATGTAAGCGAGCACCAACGCCATGATCAGCAGCGAGTTGAACGTGCTGTAGAGCTGGGTGGGGTGGACGGGGTTCGACCGGTTGACGGCGGCGATCGGGGCGAGCTGCGGGTCGGCCCTGGCGACATCGGGGGCCACCAGGCGTTCGCCCTCGCGGCTGAAGGTGAGCAGTGAGGGGGGCGGGGGGGTGTGAAGGCGCTCGGTGGTGCCGCCGGAGGTCTGGCCGGCGAACTGGTCGACGTAGGCGTTGGAGCCGTAGGGGAAGGTGACGCCCCAGGGCAGGTTGGTGTCGGCGCCGTAGCAGCAGCCGTTGAGGAAGCAGCCGACGCGACCGACGGCGATGCCGAGGGCAACGCAGGGTGCGGCGACGTCGAGGGCGAGGCGCCAGGGGACGCGCTTGCGGACGAAGTAGCCGAGCACGACCGGGGCGGCCAGGATCAGTCCGCCGTAGAGGGTGAGGCCGCCGGAGCGGATGTTGACCATGTTCCAGGCGTTGGTCCAGAAGCCCAGTTCCGGGCGAGTGTAGTCGTGGAGGTTCTCGAGCACGTGGGACATGCGGGAACCGACGACGCCGGAGACGAGGGCGATCAGGGTGGCGTTGACGAACACCTCTGGGTCGAGGCCCCGCGCCGCCGCCAGCCGCGCCGCCAGCCACTGGCAGCCGAGGAAGGCGAACACCATCATCAGCCCGTAGCCGTAGATCGGGATGTGCAGCAGGGGGAGGTGGAACAGGGTCGGGTACATGCGGGTATGGTAGCGGTTATGGGCAGACGCGTCCGCTCAGGGTCAGTGCGGCCGCCGGGAAGATTTTGAGGAACCGTAATCTTGCGGTTATGAACTGGCGGGTGTGATCGGGTTGTTGGCCGGCCGTGTGACGCCGGGTGTGCGTATGGAGCACCTGGAGATGAGCGCAGCGAACCCACAGGTTGACGGGTACATCCGGAAGACCAAGCAGTGGCAGGAGGAGCTGAAGGCGTTGCGGGCCATCATCCTCGACACTGGGCTGACCGAAGAGGTGAAGTGGCGCGTCCCCTGTTACACGTTCGAGGGGAAGAACGTGGTGTTCCTCGGGCGGTTCAAGGAGTCGTGCGTGCTGAGCTTTGTCAAAGGGGCGCTGTTGAAGGATGCCAAGGGCATCCTGATCCAGCAGACGGAGAACTCGCAGTCGGTTCGCGTGGTTCGCTTCTCCAACGCCCAGCAGATCGAGAAGTTGAAATCGACCCTGACGTCGTACCTCCAAGAGGCGGTCGGGGTGGAGCGGGCGGGCCTGAAGGTGAACTTCAAGACGGTGTCGGACTTCGCCGTCCCGGAGGAGCTGCAGAGCAAGTTCGATGAGGTCCCGGCCCTGAAGGCGGCGTTCGCGGCGCTGACGCCGGGGCGGCAGCGGGCGTACCTCCTCCACTTCGCGGGGGCCAAGCAGTCCAAAACGCGGGCGTCTCGGGTGGAGAAGTGCGTCGAGCGGATCCTCGCCGGGAAGGGAATAGACGATGAGTAACGCCGTCAAGCGGTCCATCCTCCGCTGGATCCACATCGGTTTGAGCATCCCGATCACCGTCTACATCTACGGCGCTCCCGCGAACGTGCAGCAGTACGCCGGCCGCGTGCGGTTCGTCTTCTTCCCCGCCATCGTTCTCTCCGGGCTCTGGATGTGGCAGGGGCCCGCCCTTCGACGGCGTCTGTCGAAACGGTCCGTCTAACGTTCCGTCGCCCGCACTCAGTTGTCGCTGCGCGCCCCGGTCGGACGACTGGCGGAGAAACGTTCAACGGCGGTTCGGTCGTTCGCCGCACGCGTCGGCACGTACGTCAAATTGCGTACGTCGATGGGTTGCGGTTGCGGTTATCACGGCGGCGGCCCGGCGACGGGTGGGGCGCTTCCTTGATCAGGTTCCGGAGCACGCATGAGAGAGCAGTGGCGCGTCGGCAGGCGCAGGGGGACGCTGGCGCGTAGGCACGTTCGCGCGTCCCACGCGGTGGAGGGCCAGGAGCAGCGGGCGCTGATGTACACCTACGTGACGGTCTCGGTGGCGGGGGCGCTACCGCTGCAGGTGGTCTCCGGGTCCAGCGTGACGGCTGACGTCCGGCAGCTCGACAGCGGTGCCCAGGTGAACGCGGACCCGACCGGCACGGTCTCGTTCGTCTACTTCAACACGTACGGCGACGCCGGCCGCCTGCTCGGGACGGCGTCCAACTTCACCGTGATCACCCCGTCCCTCGACAGCCAGGGCACGGCCACGCTGACGCTCACGCCCCCGTTCGGCGACGGGTTGGCCGACTCGTTCGGCGACGACCTGATCCTGGCCGTCTACGGCGGCGGCGGGAACGTGCCGTCCGGCAGCAGCTACATGGGCGGCGGCAACCAGGTCCAGAGCGGCGACCCGACCGTGCGGATCTCGCCCGCGGAGCAGTACATCCCGGTCGACCTCGTCGCCCCCGCCGCCACGGCGTCGCTCTCCGTCACCCGTGGCCCGACCGACCCGGCCGTCGGCGGAACGATCGACCCGCCGGTGCAGGTGTCGATCCTCACCGCCTCAGGCACCGTCGACACCACGTCGACCGCATCCGTCACGGTCCCGCTGGCGTCGACCAGCACGGGCACCGGCGCGCTGGGCGGCACCACCACCGTGGCGGCCGTGGCCGGCGTCGCCACGTTCTCGGATCTGTCGGTCGACAAGGCCGGGCAGTACAGCCTGACGTGCACCGACGCCGCGGGCAACAAGGCCGCGCCGGACCCGTTCCAGGTGCAGGCCGAACATCTGGCGTCCGACCAGCTCCCGACGACCGTTGCCGCGGGCAGGGTGACCGACCCGCGCGTCACCGTCGGCGCCAGGGACGCGGCCGGCAACCCCGAGCCCTCGGCCACGGGGTCGGTGACGTTGTCGCTGGACAACGCGTCCCGGCTGGGCACCTCGAACCGCGTACGTCAAATCTTGCGGGCTCGATTAGGGTCGCTTTGACGTTCGGGCCCTTGTTGAACAGGTGGACAAATGCAATCGAAAAAGTCACGCGGCGGGATCCGGGCAGAGACAGTGTCAACGCGCCAGCGTGCCACGGCGGAGCCGCTGGAGCCGCGGCGGCTGCTGAGCATCAGCCCGGCGTCGCTGGTCGGGCCGGTCAACGAGACCGGCACGCAGTGGACCTACCAGATCAACACGGTCGACAACCAGACCTCCAGCTTCACCCAGGCGGTTGTCGGGCCGACCACCTTCAACGGCGTGGCGGCCACGGAGGTCGACACCAACCTGCCCAGCGGGGCGTCCATCAAGGCCTACGACGGGTTCGACCCGGCCGGCGACTACGTGACGTACGGGGGCGTCGCCCAGGGCACCGGGGCGTTCGCCGGCGAAACCGACACCGTGGACCAGCCGTACGCCATCTCCTACCCCGCGTCGCTGACGGCCGGCGTCCCGTTCACGGAGACCTACACCGAGGTCGACACCGACCCGTCAATGGGGGTGGTGACCACGACGCCGAAGTCGGCCACGATCACGCTGATGTCGGAGACGACGACCTCGGTCACCGTGCCGGCCGGCACGTACGACGTCTACCAGGTCCAGGTGATCGAGGCGGCGTCGATGGGGACGGGGTCCGACGGCAGCACCTCCCAAAGCGACGGGTCGAGCTCCACGTTTTACGACGCCGCCAACGTCGGCGTCGTGAAGGCGGTTGACCAGTACGGCAACACCACCGTGCTTACGAAGTTCGGCGGATCGCAGGACCACCTGGCCTTCACCGGTCCCCCGACGACGACCGCGGCGGGGAAGGCGATCGACCCGGCCGTCACCGTCTCGGCCGAGGACGCGGCCAACAACCCCGACCCGTCGGCCACGGGGTCGGTCACGCTGACGCTGGCCAGCGCGTCGCGGCTGGGCACGTCCCCCGGCACGCTGGGCGGCACCGCCACCGAGCCGCTGGTAGGCGGCGTCGCTACGTTGAGCGACCTGACCGTCTCGGCCGACGGCACGTACGTGCTGAATGCGACCGACTCCGACGCCGACGTCGCCGGTGCTCCCTCGGGCAAATTTCGCATCGGCACCAGCGACCTGACGGTCGAGATCACGACCAAGCTGCTCAGCAAGGAAAAGGGCGGCAGCCTGGCCAAGGGGGCGATGCCCGGCGACCGGGTGCTGTACAGCGTGCTGGTCACGCCGCACCAGACGATCCAGACGGCCAACGTCGTGCTCACCCTGCCGGCCGGGTTCACGCCGGCCGGCATCACGGCCGGGGGCGTGTTCGCCGGCAACACGATCACGTGGACGGCCAACACCCGGCTGTACGACTTCGACCTGACCGTGCCCGCCGCCACGACGCTGGCCGGCCTGAAGCAGATCGCCACGTCGGTCGACGACGCCGTCACCTACACCGACGGCAGCACCGACGAGGCGACGGCCACCAACGCCGTGAAGCTGGGCGGGGCCGACGACCACCTGGTGATCCGCAAGCAACCGCCGGCGTCGGCCGACGCGCTCGCCCCCTTCCCGGTGACGGTCGCGCTGGTGGACCAGCGGGGGAAACTGGTGACGTCCGAGAACGCGGCGGGTGTGCAGCTTTCGCTGCAAACCATTACCGGCGGCAACGGCGCGAAGCTGGCCGGCACGACGACGGCCACGTTCGTCGGCGGCGTGGCGACCTTCCCCGCGACGGCCGGCCCGGCCGTCGCCGGCGTCGGGACGTTCAAGCTGGTGGCCACCGAGACCGGCACCGACTCGCCAGTGGACCCGGTGTCGACGGGGTCAATCAAGGTGGTTGGCTATCAATACAGCATCGCCGAGACCGTTCACGACGGCACGTATTTCGACGACCGGCTCGCCGCCACGAACGACGACGTCCAGCCGGGCCAGACGGTGTTCGACGTCGTTCTGCACGACCCCAAGGGCAAGCAGATTACCAACCTGTCGTTGCCGCAACTACAGGTCTCGCTGACGGCCGTCTCGGGGACCGGCACGTACGTCGGAGATCCGGTGGTGTCGCAGTTGCCGACCTTCGAATCCATCCGCTACCGCGTACCGGTCGACGTGTCGACCGCTGGCACGTACACGTTCACGCTGACCCCCCTCGACACGCCCGGCGCAGCCGTGCCGGCCGGCGTCATCCTGCCGCTGACCACCAAGCCGATCAAGGTGTTCGACCCTGTGTTGACAGGCCGTACCTACGGCAACATCGCGACGACGCCTGCTAACGTGGCTTTCCCGCTCTTTGCCGGGCTCATTTTCCCCACCGGCAAGTACATCGCGCCGTTGGTGACGACCGCGTCGGTCGGCGTCCTGCTGACACTGACGGCGGTGAACGGCGACGGGCAGTTCAGCGGGGGGACCAGTTTCCCGCTCTTGCCCCCCGACCGATCGAATCGCGATGCGCTCGCCAGCGGCGAGAACATCATGATCGACGCCCCCGGCATCTACCGCGTCACATTCACGGAGGCGATCACCCCGGGCGGCCTGCCATTCGACCCGGCCAACGCGACGCCGGTAAGCGGGCGCGCACCCGCCATGACGACGATCCGCATCGCGCCCGACCATTTGGTCTTCATGCCCCAGCCGCCGCGGACGCTGGTCGCCGGCCAGCCGTTCTCGGTCACCGTAGCTGCCGTCGATACCAAGGGCCGAGTGCTCACAACGTTCACCGACCAGCCCGACCAAAACGGCCTGGTGCTGGAGGTGAGCATCAGCGTGTACACGTCCCGAACCGGGAAAACGGCCGACTTCGCCGCCGTCCCCGCCCAGACCTTCTCGGACGGGCTGGTGACGTTCGACAACCTGACCATCGCCGCCGGCCCGTTGGTCCGCCTGCACGCGACGCTGATTGTCTACGACACGTTCCACGGGTTCGTGAACGACTCACATTACCCCGATGCCGTGTCGCTCTTCGACCGGGTCGTCCCCGGGTGACGGGAACCCGGCCGGGCGTATACTGCGGTCCATGTCGACCCCCATCCCCGCCGCCCCGAAGAAGATCGTCCTGGCCTACTCCGGCGGCCTCGACACCTCCGTCATCCTCCCCTGGCTCAAGGAGCGTTACCCCGGCGTGAAGCTGGTCGCGTTCGCGGCCGAGCTGGGGCAGGGGGACGAGCTGAAGAACATCGAGGACAAGGCGTACAAGTCCGGCGCCGACGAGGTCGTCGTCATGGACCTGCGCCAGGAGTTCGCCGAGGCCTACTGCCTGCCGATGCTGCGGGCCCACGCGATCTACGAGGCCGACTACCTGCTGGGGACCAGCATCGCCCGGCCGCTGATCGCAGCCAAGCAGGTGGAGGTCGCCCGCCAGACCGGGGCCGATGCCGTCGGGCACGGGGCGACGGGCAAGGGGAACGACCAGGTGCGGTTCGAGCTGACGTACATGGCGCTGGCCCCCGACCTGAAGATCATCGCCCCGTGGAAGGACCCCACCTTCGAGCTGCGGGACCGCGAGAGCGCGATCGACTACGCCGAGCGGCACAACGTGCCGGTGCCGGTCAGCAAGACGAAGATCTACAGCCAGGACCGAAACCTGTGGCACATCAGCCATGAGGGTGCCGAGATCGAGCACCCGGACCAGGAGCCGAACTGGGACAAGTGCCTGACCATGACCCAGCCGCTGCACAAGACGCCCAGCGACAGCGAGGTGGTGGAGATTGAGTTCCGCCACGGCAACCCGGTGAAGGTGAACCAGAAGGACATGCCGGCGCACGAGGCGATCGCGGAGCTGAACAAGCTCGGCGGCAAGCACGGCGTGGGCGTGACGGTGCTGGTCGAGAACCGCTTGGTCGGCATGAAGAGCCGGGGCGTGTACGAGACGCCCGGCGGGACGATCCTGTACGAGGCCCACAAGGCGCTCGAGCAGCTGTGCGTCGAGCGCGACACGATGCACTTCAAGCAGCAGGCCGCCCTGCGGTACGCCGAGCTGGTCTACTACGGCCAGTGGTTCCACCCCCTGCGCGAGTCGCTGCAGACGTTCATGGACCACGTGAACCGGACGGTCACCGGCATCGTGAAGGTCCGCCTGTTCAAGGGGAGGGCCTGGGCCGTCAATGCCAGCAGCCCGCACAGCCTGTACGACAGCAAGCTGGCCAGCTTCAGCATGGACGGCTACGACGTGACGGCCGCCCGCGGGTTCATCGACCTGTTCGGGTTGCCGATGAAGGTGGCCGAGCAGGCGAAGCGGGGGTGAGGTGACGGCCAAGGTTCCGCGGAGCGAGAAGCGATCGGCGGCACGAGGTGCGAAATCCGCTCGTGTTCTTCTTGCTGGCGCTCCTCGTGATCGAGCCAATCTTGGGTGCCGTCGTCAGCTATGCCCGGCTGACGCCGGTCGCCTCTCATCCCCATTTGTTCCGACGGTCGTCCATCTCGCCGGCGGGCATCCCGTTGTACCGGCCGCGCGAACGTCGTTCGGCCGCGGCTACGGGCTGACGCTGTCGTCCCACTCTGTGGGCGCGGTTGGGTGTCGCGGCACTGCCGGCCACCGCTGTCCCACGATTGGACAACATGCGCGTCCCCCTCTCGATCCCCGCCGTGTCACTGCTGATCACGACGAGCTCCCTCGCCGCCGGTCCGCCGTCGACACGTCCGCCCCCGCCGACGCGCGATCCTAACACGCCCGGCTTCGTCCATGCCCAAGCGCTGTCCGACGGCACCCTTCCACCGTCCGATGCCGACGGCAACTTCATCTTGGGGCCCGCGCACCCCCGCTCGCCCGACGTGAACCCGAACGACGCGGTACTGCGCGGCACCGTGATCAACCTGATCATGCGCTCGGCCGACAGCACGATCTACCCCGGCGTCGTCCGCGATCCGCACGTCGCCCCGCACGTGGACCCGGGCGACCCGGCCAAGCTCGTCGTCGCCAGCCATCCCGCCCCCTACACCCGTAAGGTGGCCGTCTATGTTCCCGCTGGGTACGTGGCCGGCACAGTGTTGCCATTCATCGTCGGTGCCGACGGGCCCGACCGGCTTCTGTTCGCCGCGCTCGACCACCTGATCGCCAGCCACCGCGTCCCGCCGATGGCCGCGATCTCCATCGGCAACGGTGGCGGCGACGCCCAGGGCAGCGAGCGCGGGCTGGAGTACGACGCGGTCTCCGGCCGGTACGCCGACTTCGTCGAGCGCGAGGTGATCCCGCTGGTCGAGTCGCAGTGCCACGTCCGGCTCACTCGCGACCCCGACGGCCGCGCCACCATGGGCTGCAGCTCCGGTGGGGCCTGCGCGCTCACCATGGCCTGGACCCACCCCGAGCAGTACCGCCGCGTCATCAGTTACTCCGGCACCTTCGTCAACCAGCAGTGGCCCGCCGATCCCCAGTGCCCGCACGGCGCCTGGGCCTACCCCCAGCACCTGATCGCCGATGCGCCGCGCAAGCCGCTGCGCATCTGGATGGAGGTTGGCGACCGCGACCTGTTCAACCCCAACGCCATGCGTGACGGCATGCACGACTGGGTGCTCGCCAACAAGCGCACCGCCGCCGCCCTGGCGGCCAAGGGGTACGCCTACCAGTTCGTCTTCGCCCGCAACGCCGGCCACTGCGACGGTGGTGTCAAGCAGCAGACCCTGCCCGAGGCGTTGGAGTACGTCTGGAACGGCTACCGATCACCCAAGCCCGGCTGAACCAACGCGTGTTACAATATGTGACGAAATGTTACACCGTTCGACCTACGATATCTTTTGGATAAGTACATCTCAGATAAGAACTTACAGAAAAATCCGATCTGGTCGTCGAGCGGCAGTGTCACATTCGTGACCTTACGGCTTAATGCCCGACTGTGTGTGTCATGGGGCCACGTCGACGCTCCGCGTCGGACCCGCGACTTGCGTCGCCAATTCGC
The DNA here is from genome assembly GCA_965198865.1 of Tepidisphaeraceae bacterium. Taxonomy (GTDB): domain Bacteria; phylum Planctomycetota; class Phycisphaerae; order Tepidisphaerales; family Tepidisphaeraceae; genus CBDAQA01. The sequence continues at coordinate 247,016 of CBDAQA010000003.1, forward strand.
AAGCGCAGCATTGGCGGCCCATGACCCCCGCCCAAGAGCCGTTCCTGATCGCCGAGGTCGCCATCGACGCCACGGATGAGACCATCCGCACGCTGATGCGGATGCTGAACCGCGCCCGCCAGGCGAGTCGCCACAAGCACTTCGTCTGCAGCGTGGTCGGCTTCGACCGCGACGCGGCCGATCCGTGGCAGACGCCGCCGTTCCGCGCGCTGTGCACGCGCCTGGTGGACACGGGGTTCATCTGGTTCATGGACGCCTCAACGCTCCACCCGCCCGGCCAGCCGGACCACCTGCAGGCCGGGCTCGGGGCGCTGGAGATCTGGATGATCAGCCAAGGCGTGTTCGGCTCCCCGACCGGCGTGACGCCGGAGGTGCTGGGTCAGGCCAAGACCGCCATCGACAGGGCCGGAGAAGTGGCGGCGGCCGCGCTTTGAGTCCGTGAATCGCGCACGCGATTGCCGGGGAACGACCGCTCTGTCAAACACGATCACAGTTGACGGAACGCGTAGCGGTCGCCCCGAAGGGGCGCTCTTTCGACGGTCGAAGAGTGGCCCTTCGCGCGACCGCCACGCGTGGCAGGGTCCGCACTCTAGCGACGGCGTCCGACCCCCACGCCGCGGCAGTTGACCGGCGGGCTTGCTGGCGACGTCGGTCGACCCGGCGCTCGCACCGTCGGCCAAGACGTCCGCGTCGTACCCAGACTTTCTGGCCCGCAGTCGGCCAGCTGCCGTTCGAGCTCGGCGATCTCCTTGTCGATCTTCTTCAGCTCCGCCTGGGCCTTCCTGCTGCGGAACGGCACGTCGCCGATCCGCTCGGCGATCTACGCCTCCAGTTCGCGCCGGAGGACGCGCAGGTACGGGTTTCCCCACACCGAGCCGTGCCGGTATTCCAGCCTCCCGGCCCGGATCCCCTTGACGATGAACTCCCGGCTCACGCCGAACTCCTTGGTCGCCGTCTCGTCGCTCGGCACGGCTCCCTTTCGATTCCACTCGCCGTGTTCTGCCATGATCGGCTCCGCGAAAGAAGAGCGCGTTTAGCGACGGCCCCAAGGTCCGGCAAAGCCTGTAGCCGGCCCTCCGGGCCGTCGCTAAACGGGCTGTCACACCTGCTCACGGCCGCGTCGTCGGCTGCGTCGTCACCGCCGCCTGCTGTGGCGTGTCGCGCACCCAGATGTTCCGGAAGCTGATCGGCGCGCTGCCGTCGCCGTGGGCCTGCAGCTTGATCGGGGCGGTGTCGTACGGCCGCTTGTAGCTCGGCGGGCCGACGTAGACGGTCTCCCCTTTCAGCTCGAAGTGGTTCTCGACCAGCACGCCGTTGTGGAACACGGTGGCGTAGGCGGGCGACTTCAGCGTGCCGTCGGCGTTGAAGCGGGGCGCGGTCCAGGCGACGCCGTACGACTGCCACTCGCCGGGCTTGCGGCAGGCGTTGGCCAGCGGGATCGACTGCTTGTAGAGCGAGCCGACCATGCCGTTCACGTAGGTCTTGTTCCCGTAGTTGTCGAGGATCTGCAGCTCGTACCCGGCGTCGCCGCCGCCGGTGGACGCGAGGAACAGGCCGCTGTTCCCGCGGGACTGGCTCTGGCCGGTGATGCCGACGGGGATCTGGTACTCCAGGTGCAGCTGGTAGTCCTTGAACTTCCGCGTCGTCTCGATGTTCCCGCCCTTCTTGTTCACCTTCATGGCCCCGCCCTCCAGCGTCCACGCGGCCGGCTGATCAGTGCCGGCCTTCACCCAGCCATCCATGGTCGTCCCGTCGAACAGCACCACGGCGTCCGACGGCGGCGGAGCACTGACGGCCGGCCCCGGCGTCACCACCGGCGGCTCGGGCGTCCACACCTCGGTGTCCTCGTGCTTCCACTTGCGGTGCGCCTCCTGCGCCCGCACCGCCGGGACAGATGCCAGCCCGGCTAGCACGACGGCGCAGATGCACGGAAACGGGGTGTAGCCAGATTTGGCGGCACGTACCGGACCAACGGAGCCGGGCCGTGCCGACCCGTGGCGACCGCAGGTCGCGTCTCGCGGAGCCGGCGCGGAACTTGTGTGCCGCGCCCACCGCGCGAAGATGCGGGCTGCGCCCGCCACGGGCCGATACGGCCCGGCTCTGCCAGGCTCGTGGCAGGCGTGACAACAAACCTGGCCGCGCCCCGGAAACGTCTTCGGTGTTGCTCGCATTGCGGGATCTCCTGAAGGGCGGTTATCGCGACCCGCCATGGCAACGGCAAGGAACCGGTTGCGCGCGGGCCGCAGTTGGAGTACCCGGATTGGCCGCCCGCGTTCATTCCGCGATCGTCGTCACTACGATCGTTCACCATGGACGACCCGCAACCGCTCTCGCCCGCCGACGTCGCCACCGCGCTGTTGTCGTCCGATCTGGCCCAAGAGGTGCGTGCCGAGTTCGAGGGGAGGATGGCCGTCGGCCTGCCCGTGCCGACGGCGACCGCCCACGCGTTCGCCCGCTTCCGCACCGCCCTGGCCGACGCCGACGACGGGCCCGTCGTCATCCTGGCGCTGGCCGCGTTGCAGTGGCGCGAGGGGTACGTGCAGGCGGTGATCCGCGACGCCGCCGTCGACCTGATCGACAGCGGCGAGGCGATGGCGGCGTACCGGTCGGCGGACGGCGCCGTCCGCCGCGAGCGGGCGCAGTTGCTGGAGGCGTTCGCCGAACTGCTGCGGGAAACGGCGGTTCAGGCGGAAGAGGATTGAGCGGCGGCGATGCGCTCGCGGCACCAGGCCAGCGTGCTGGCCGGCATCTCGGGCAGGGGCGGGTCGCCAGCGTAGTTCAACCGGTATCCGTACATGGCCCGCTGGTATGTCAGGTCGAAAACCGCTTGCAAATCGAGCGGGGCATCGGGCTCACCAGGCTGTAGAGGGACGCCGAGGACCGGCAGCGGCCTGCGGAGCGAAATTGGCCACAGGTGGCCGGTCCGCGCGTTGGTCACCGGGTCGATCTTCGACACGAAGGCCTGATACTCCGTGCCGGCGGCGGGCGATCGGTTGGCCGTTCGGACTCCGCCGCGAAGGAGGTCGATCTCCATCCACTGCGCGGTGGACGCGTAAAGCTGATCGCGCATGGCGAGGAAGTCGGCCCGGCCCCGTGAGCCGGACACTTTATTCGTCGGGCTGAGCAACTCGATCACGGTCACGACGGACCCGTTTGTCGGGTCGTACAACTCCAGTCGTCGCTCGTGCAACTCGACGTCGAGCTGTTCGATCACCGCAATCGGTTCGGGGATCGCAAGCCCCCCGGCCGGACCATTGGCGGTCGCCGCGTGGGGTCCGGCAACGTGGACGTCGGGGTAGATCACTCGGTATCCCGGATCACCGGGAGTGATCACGTAAACGCGCTCCTCATAATTGACCGCGTACCTCGGGAACAGCGTCTGTGCGAGCTGATCCTGGATCCGGCCGATCAGCGCGGCATGGACCCCGGTCCACAGCTCGGGGTTCTCCAGATACGGGTCCATGCCCGGAAACGGTGACGGCATCGCGGCGACCTCCCGCCCGACTTTACCACGATCGGGCGATGACCGTCGTCTCAACCGTCCGCTGGCGGGTCCGCCTTGAGCTGCCGCAATAGCTCGCGGGCGTTCCGGATCGCGTGGCCGTCCCAGTCGTTGTTGAAGTAGGCCCACACGCGCTTCGCGCCGCTGGCGCGGATGCGGTCCGCCCACACGGCCAACTCGGCCTTGGTGTAGTCGTGCCGGTACCACTTCGACGTGCCGTGGAAGCGGACGTAAACGTCGTCGGCCGTCTTCACCAGCTCGTCCGGCAGGCGCGGGCCGCTGCACGAGCAGAAGATCGCGCCGGCGTCGCGGAAGGCGTCGTACACCCGCCCGTCCCACCAGCTGCGGTGTCGGAACTCGACCACGTTCCGCCGGGCCGGGTCGAGCTGGCCGAGGATGTTCCTCAGCCGGGCCGGCGTGTACCGGAAGCTGGGCGGCAGCTGGAACAGGAAGCAGCCCATGCGCGGCCCCAGCAGGTCGGCGATGTGGCCGAAGTCGCGCACCAGCTCCCTCGTGCCGGCGAACCGCTTCACGTGGGTGATCAACTCGCTGACCTTCACCGTGTACGTGAATCGCCGGCGGCCCGCCTGCCGCCGCCACGACTCGACCGTGGCCACCGTCGGCCAAGCGTAGAACGGCGCGTTCAGCTCGACGCTGCGGAAGCGCGTCGCGTAGTGATCGAACCAGTCCTTCGTCGGCAGGCCCGGCGGGTAGAACGCGTCGCGCCAGTGCCAGTAGAACCAGCCCGAGCAGCCGACGTGGACGGCGGGGCCATCCGCGTCCGTCGCGACGGGGTCGGCCACCGCCTCGGCAGCCAGCCGGGCGGCGCGCATCTTCGCGGCCCGGCTGACGTTTGCCTCCCGCTGCTTCGCCCGCCGGGCCTCGCGCTTGGCCCGCCACTCCTCCAGGGACAGCCTCGCCTGTTCCGCCACGGTCCGCCTTCCTATCAGATGCCCATGTCGGCAGGCGCGTAGCACGACGGGTGCCGCGGGTGGCGTCGGTCAAAACGGCCCCGTATACTGCCGCCCCTCATGCACGCCCACCGGACGGACAGGCTGGCCGACGTCAATCGCTAGGCGCGACCCGCCGGCCTCGCGCCCGCGGTCGTGCCCGCCGCCCGTCTCAGAACTCCCGACGCAAAACTCACGACTCATTCAGGACAACGATCATGGAAGCGATCGAAACGCGGTACCGCACCCACACGTGCGGGCAACTTCGCAAGGGCGACGTCAGCAAAACTGTCAAGCTCTCGGGCTGGGTCCACAGCTACCGCGACCATGGCGGGCTCGTGTTCATCGACCTGCGCGACCGCGACGGCCTCACGCAGCTGGTGTTCAACGCCGACACCTGCGGGGCCGACACGCTGGAGCGGGCGCGGCACCTGCGCGACGAGTGGGTGATCGCCGTCGCCGGGAAGGTCGAGGCCCGCGACGACAAGCTGGTCAACCCCAAGCTCGGCACCGGCGAGATCGAGGTCCACGTCGCTACGCTGGACGTGCTGAGCATGAGCCCCACGCCGCCGTTCCGGCCCGGCGATCACGACCTGGCGAACGAGGAGCTTCGGCTCGCGCACCGGTACCTCGACCTCCGCCGGCCGGAGATGCAGCAGACGCTGCGCACCCGCTACCGCGTGACGAAGATCATGCGCGACTTCCTCGGCGAGCAGGGGTTCTGGGAGATCGAGACGCCGTTCCTCACGCGCAGCACGCCCGAGGGCAGCCGCGACTTCCTCGTGCCCAGCCGGCTGGTGCCGGGCAGCTTCTACGCGCTGCCGCAGTCCCCGCAGCTGTTCAAGCAGATCCTCATGGTGGGCGGGTGCGACAAGTACATGCAGATCGTCCGCTGCTTCCGCGACGAGGACCCTCGCGCCGACCGGCAGGCCGAGTTCACGCAGCTCGACGTGGAGATGAGCTTCGTCGACCGCGAGAACGTCATCGCCGCCGTCGAGGGCCTGCTGCGGAAGCTGTGGAAGGACGTGCTCAACGTCGACGTGCCCAGCCCGATCCCGCACATGAGCTACGACGAGGCGATGACCACCTACGGCTCCGACCGGCCCGACCTGCGTTTCGGCATGAAGCTGCACGACCTGACCGACCTCGGCCCGCAGGTGCCCGACTTCAAGGTCTTCAGCGCCCCCATGGTCAAGTGCGTCGTCGTCCCCGGCGGCGCGAAGATGACCCGCAAGGAGACCGACGCCCTGGCCGAATGGGCCAAGGGGTTCGGCGCCAAGGGCTTGGCCGTCACCAAGATCACCGCAACCGGCTTCGACACCGGCATCGCCAAGTTCCTCACCCCCATTGCCTCTGCTATCATCGAGCGTGTCGGCGCGAAGGACGGCGACCTGATCGCCTTCGCCGCCGACAAGCCCAAGGTCGTCTCCAAGGTGCTCGGCGAGCTTCGCCTGAAGTTGGCCAAGGACCTCAAGATCGCCCCAAGCACGCCGTACGCCTGGGTGTGGATCACCGACTTCCCGCTGCTGGACTTCAGCGAGGAGGACCAGAAGTGGGTGGCCACCCACCACCCGTTCACCAGCCCGCTGGACGGCGATATTGACAAGCTCGACAGCCGCGACCCCTCTGTGCTGTCGTCGCTGAAATCGAAGGCGTACGACATCGTCCTCAACGGCTCCGAGCTGGGCGGTGGCAGCATCCGTATCCACCGGATGGACGTGCAGTCCAAGATCTTCGACGTGCTCGGCATCGACGCCGCCAGTCAACGCAACAAGTTTGGCTTCCTACTGGATGCCCTGCAGTACGGCGCCCCCCCGCACGGCGGCATCGCCCTCGGCGTCGACCGCGTGACGATGATCCTGCGCGACACGACCAACATCCGCGACGTGATCGCGTTCCCCAAGACCCAGAGCGGCGCCGACCTGATGTGCGGGGCGCCGGCCCCCATTGAGGACAAGCAGCTCCGCGAGGCCAACATCCGGTTGGCCGCCGCGAAGCTGGAGGGGCCGACGATCACCGAGCAGAAATAAAGCCGCGGATGGCATCCGCGGTCTTCGCTGGTCGATCAGGGTCGGACCTGTCAAGGGGTCCAGCCCTGCCGTCGGAGATCTGGCCATGTCGCTTAACACCGGGCTCGCCGCCGTCGACGATGGACTGGCCACAGCGTGGACGCGCCACTGCGGCGACCTGCCCAACGTCACCGTTCATCGCGGGTCGATCCTCGACGTCCACTGCGACGCCGTTGTCAGCCCCGCCAACAGTTTCGGCTTCATGGACGGCGGCATCGACCACGCCTATTCCCACCACTTCGGCTGGGGCGTACAGGACCGATTGCAGGACGCCATCCGCACCCGCCACCACGAGGAACTGCTCGTCGGTCAGGCCGAAGCCGTGTGGACGGAGGACGCGCGGATCCCGTTCGTGATCGCCGCCCCGACGATGCGGGTGCCCATGATCTTGCCGGCCGACACGGTCAACCCGTACCTCGCCGCCCGGGCGGTGCTACTTCTGAGCCAACACGAGCGGTTCCCCAACTACCCGTTCAAGGGCGACCCGATCGCGTCGGTCGTCCGCACCGTGGCGTTCCCCGGGCTCGGCACCGGGATCGGCCGGGTCGCGCCCGACGTCTGTGCACAGCAAATGAGAGCGGCGATTGCGGAGGTCGTTCTCGGCCGCGGCGGTTTCCCACGGACGTGGGCTGAGGGGCAGTCCCGACACCAACTGTTGTACCGCGACCGGTCCCGCGATTTGCAAGCGGAGTGACCGGCGGCTCACCCGCCCGCCGAGCCCTCGTCCCGGATCCGTTTGATGGCCAGCAACTGGTACATCGACTCGCCGTCCTTGAACCGCTTGATCGTCGTCTTGACGCGGATCAGGTCGTCTAGCCCGATCGTCCGAACGATCCGGCCGTCGATCAGCTGATACGACTCGGCCGACCGGAGCAACTCGTCATAGCCGCCGATCGGCTCAACATACCCGAGCACGTCGAGGTTCACGACCGAGGTGTGGAACGTGAAGTTGCTGCCCATCTCCAGCGTGCGGGCGTCGAGGAGGAACGGCACGCCGGCCGGCACGTTTCGTAGGCACGCGCACAAGGCCCGCAACGCCGACGCGAGGCGGGCCATGTTGTCTGCCGTACGGCGGTAGCACAGGTCAACGTCGTACGTCACCCGCGGACTGCCCATCAGCGTCTCGGCTTGGCCGCCGATCACGAGGAACTCCACCTGATGTGCGTCCATCACCTCGGCGATCTGCCGCAGGTCACTCTTGGCAGTTGACGGCGACGGGGGGTTGGGTGGTGTAGATTCGTCGGGCATGGCGTTGCAACTCCAGAACACCGCGGCGGGCGTGGTCGCCGCGGAGCAGCCGTTCCTCGGGCGTCAGCCGTAGATTCTCGCGGATCAGCGACAGGTCGACGCCGTTCTCGTCCTGCTCGCCGTAGCAGTGTGGGCCGCAGAATTGGGTCAGGTAGTCCTCAAGCGTCATGGCGTCCCATCGTACCCGGCCCGGCGACCAGTTGCCGCTCGATCCGCCGGTCCGGCACCAGCCACATCGCGGCGACGGCCACGTAGACCGCGTGGGCCAGCCACGGGCGGACGAACGCCAGCCCGACCGCGGCCAGATATAGCAGCGGCGACAGCTTGCCCTTCCAGTCGCGGCCCAGCGCTCGGCCGAGCGTCGACTCGCGCCCGCCGCAGGCGCACATCAGCGTCGTCTGCAGGATCCACCACGCCAGGGCCGACAGCAGCAGCACGACACCGTAGGCGGCGGCCGGCCAGGGGGCGGCGTGGTGCTCGCCGACCCAGTCGGTCACGACCGGCACCAGCGACAGCCAGAACAGCAGGTGCAGGTTGGCCCACAGCACCCCGCCGGTCACGCGGTCGGCCGCCTGGAACAGGTGGTGGTGGTTCGCCCAGTAGATGCCGACGTAGACGAAGCTGACGGCATAGGCGATGAACGCCGGCACCATCGGCTTCAGCGCGGCCGGGCCGTCGCCGTGGGGCACCTTCAGCTCCAGCACCATGATCGTGATGATGATGGCGAATACGCCGTCGCTGAACGCCTCCAGTCGGCCAGTGGTCATAGGGCGGGCAGTGGACCGGGCGGGTGGGGCGGCGTCAACCGGATGGGGCGTCGCTCCGCGCGGGGCGGCAGGCCGTCGGGCCGGCACGACCGATAATGTTGAGCCGGGTTGTCGCGCTCCGCCGCGAGCGATGATCGATGGGCATCGTGCCGATAGATTCTAGGTAAGCCCCTCCAGGCCGGGGATCGGCTTTTGCCTAGATTTGCCGGCGTCTGGCCGCAGCTGTCCGATATCGCCGGGCCGGTGGACAGTCCGTATTATCTCGTACCTCCGGGCGACCGGTCATCTCTGGCTCGTAGGGCCTGCGCGTTTCGTACCGAGGGATGTCACATGATCGGCGAGTTGGCCTGTCCGGACTGTGGCGGCGTCGTCGGGGCGACCGAGGAGACCGACGCCGGCCCGCCGTGCCGGTGCTTCTCCGACACGGCGGGGCTGTCGATGTCGGGCTCGCTGGCCGGGCGATCGATGTCGGGGGAGTCGATGGTGGGCGCGTCGTCATCCGACGTGGGGCCCGCCCCGGTGGTCGAGAAGCTGTGCCGGGTCTGCGGGGCCGACGTGGCCGGGCACTGGCGTCGGAAGGACAGCCTGGGCTACATGTGCCGGAATTGCGCCCGGGCCGAGCGGGAGCGCGAGAACCAGGGGCGCGTCGCCTGCCGCGTGTGTCGGCACCTGGTCAAGCCGGAGAACCTGACCGACTACGAGGGCACGAAGATGTGCCCCAAGTGCCACAAGGAGCGGGCGGACATGCGCCTGCAGGAGATCAAGCGGATCGGCGTCAAGGGCGCCCGCAGCCGCGAGGAGCTGCACGGCCTCTACAAGCTGCTCATCATCGGCGGGACGCTGCTGTTCATCATCCTGGTCGGCGTGCTGATCAACCACTTCCGACACTGACCCTCACCGGGGCGGCAGCCGCCCCGGCGGCGGGGGCAGTCCCAGCGCCCGGGCCGTGCGGCGGCGCAGGTCCAGCCGCGACGGCGGGCGACGCCGGTCGGCGTAGATCACCAGTGCTGCCAGGTCGAACAGCCGGGCAACTCCGCGGTGTAAAGCGGTCAATGCATGGCGCATGGGGTGGGCTCCGGGTCGCATGCTCACGCCGTCGCCGGCCGCGACCGGCTCGGGATGGCGACCTGCTTGGCGTCGCTGACGACGGCCTCGAGCTCGGCGATGTACTCGGCGAACCGCTTGCGGCCGACGGCGGTCAGCTTCACCAGCGTCTGCGGGCGGTTGTTCCGCGTCCCCTTCCACGTCTCGACCAGCTTCGCCTCGGCCAGCGTGCTCAACTGCCGGCTCAGGTTGCCATCGGTCAGCTGGCACAGCCCCTTCAGCTCGTTGAACAGCAGCCCGCCGTCGTGGGCGGCGAGCGACGCGAGGATGCTGAGGCGGGCCCGCTCGTGGATCACGCGCTCCAGCCCGCCGTAGGCGAACCGGCCGGTCTCGTCAGTTGTGTCGGTCTGCTTGGCCATCGGGTTTCCGCTCCAGCGTCCAGTACAGCACCGCCGCCCCGGCCAGCTGGCCGACGCCGAACGGCAGCCCCATCAACCACGGGCTGAACGGCGCGTGCCGCGTCGACCAGCCGATCGAGGCCAGCCCCGCCAGCAGGTAGAACAGCCCGACCCACTCGACCGGCTGCGGCAGCAACGGCCGGCTGGCCAGGATGCCCAGGCCGAACAGGATCGTCCACAGCCCCGGCAATAACCACAGCGCACTGTGGGCGGCGGCGAACAACACGTACGTCAGCAGCCCGCCGACGACCAGCGACGGCAACAGCTGGCTCGCCGCCGACCGGGCCAGCTCGCGCTGCACCGGCGACTGCGCCCGCCACACGCCCATAGCGGTGACGACCGTGCAGACGACGGCCGCGCCGCACCACAGGTCGAGGTAGTCGACGACCTGCTTCTCGGGCCGCGGCACCCACACCGCCTGCGCGACGGCCGTCACGACGGCCACGCCGGCCGAGAACAGCGCGGTGGTCGACCGGTACCCGCGGAACAGCGTCGCCCCCGCCATCCGCCGGCGGATGGCGGCGATCTGGTCGAGCGCATCGTCGAGGTGCATGCAAGGCCCTTTCGCTTTGCCGGGTAAAGTACGCTGCGGGGCGTAGCGCGTCAAGCGAGTTTGCCGCGCCGGCGTGCCTCTCACTCGTGCCGGATCGTGGTGTCGCATTCGCGCAAGCAACCGCCGACGGGCTTCCGCGAACGAGACACCATGATCCGGCACGCGTGTCGGACGCCAACGTGGTCAGGGATCCCTTCTGTTGCGTTACCGACGGCGCCGAGTGCGGGCACAGTTGCAGCGGGGGTAGGCGGCTGGCATTCTGGCGTGGCGCGTCGGGGAGTGACCCGGAGACTGGCTCGGTGAACCCGCCCGCTTAGGCGGGCGGGCCAGGTCGTGCGGGGCCGGTCCCGATTGTCACGCTGATGATGCAAAGCACGCTCACGTTGCCCGACCAGTCGACCCCGGCCCGCTGGCGTCCTCCGTTGCGATCGTTCCGCATCCTGTGGCCCCTGCTGGCGCTGGGGCTGCTGCTGGCGTACAACCGGGCGTTCACGGTCGACTTCTTCAAGGTGGGCCACGAGGCCGGCCGGCTGTACGGGACGCCGGTCGACGTGCTGCATCGGTCGGCGCCCACCGTGCTGCTGGCGCTGGGCATGACGCTGGTGATCGCCACCGGCGGGGTCGACCTGAGCGTGGGTGCGACCATGGCGATCGCCGCCACCGTCGCCGCCGTCTACGTGCGTGGCCCCATCGACAGCGGGGGCCTCCCCACGACGCCGGGCGGCAGCGTCGCCGTGGCGATGGTGCTGGCGATCGGCGCGGCGCTGGCGTGCGGGGCGTGGAACGGGCTGCTGGTCGCGGTGTTCGACATCCAGCCGATCATCGCCACGCTGATCCTCATGATCGCCGGCCGGGGCGTGTCGGAGCTGATCTGCAACGGCCAGAACGTCCGCATGCCCGAGGGCTCGTTCCGCTGGCTGCACTACCTGCCGCCGGGCGGCGGTCCGATCCGCCAACGCCTGCTGTACCCCGTGCCGCTGGACGTGCTGTGGGCGGTCGGGGCGATCATCGTGGTGTCGGTCCTCGCCCGGCGGACGGCGCTGGGGCTGTTCATCGAGTCGGTCGGGAACAATGCCGTTGCCAGCCGGTACGCTGGGGTACACGCGGGTTGGGTGAAGTTCATCGCCTACGCCGCCTGCGGCGTCACGGCCGGGGCGGCGGGGCTGCTGGAGACGGCCGACCTCGACTCGGCCAGCCTGGGGCTGGGCCTCACGCGCGAGCTCGACGCGATCCTCGCCGTCAGCCTCGGCGGCACCGCCCTGGCCGGCGGGCGGTTCTCGCTGGCCGGTTCGGTGGTGGGGGCGGTCATCATCTCCACGCTGGAGAAGACCGTGCTGCTCACGCGCTTCAACGGCCACCAGATTCCCAACGAGTGGTTCCAGGTGGCCAAGGCCACCGTGATCGTCGCGGTGTGTTTGTTGCAGTCGGATGCGCTGCGGTCGAAAGTGGCTGGCGTCTTCAAACGAGGATGAGGTCTTCTGGAGGGAAGCCGGTGTCTGAGGTACCCCGAAGACCCGGATCGGACGGCCAGTGATCCGGGTACCGCAGTGTTATGACGCAGCCCACCCTTGAGTATCGCTCGGCCGCCGACCCTTCCGCGCTGCGCCGGGCGTGGCGGATCGTCACCGCGCGCCAGAACGTGTCGCTCCTGGCAACGGTGATCGTCGCCGGCCTGCTCTACGCCTACGCCGCCTCCCGGTTCCGCCACTTCGGCGACGTCCAGACGCTGATGAACTTCATCGGCAGCCGCAGCAACGCGTTCCTGGGCGTCACGGCCGTGGGGCTGACGTTCGTCATCCTGGCCGGCGGGATCGACCTGTCGGTCGGGGCGGTGATCGGCTGCACCACGACCCTGGTGGCCGTGTTCATCGGGCGCTTTGGCCTGCACCCGATCCTCGCCATGCTGGCCGTGCTCGCGATCGGCACGCTGTTCGGCACGGCTCAGGGGTCGCTGATCCGCCTCTTCAGCATCCCGCCGTTCCTGCTCACGCTGGCCGGGCTGTTCCTGGCGCGCGGGATCGGCCTGGTCATCAGCCCCGAGCAGGTCGCGATCGACCAACCGCTGTACGACCGGCTGTCGAAGGTCGCGCTCACGGTCGGGTACGACAACCGACACGTTCCCGTCACGCTGTCGCTGCAGGGGATCATCTTCCTGGTCACGTTGGCCGTCGGCATCGTCGTGGCCCGGTTCACGCGGTTCGGGCGGAACTGCTACGCGATCGGCGGCAGCGAGCCGTCGGCCGTGCTGATGGGGCTGCCGGTCGGGTCGACGAAGATCGGCGTCTACGCGGTCAGCGGGTTCTGCGCGGCCCTGGCCGGCATCGTGGTCACGCTGGACGTGCAGAAGGGGGACGCCAACTACGCGCCCGGCACCGAGCTGGACGCGATCGCCGCCGTCGTCGTCGGCGGCACCGCCCTGGCCGGCGGCAGCGGGTCGGTCCTGGGCACGCTGCTGGGCGTGATCACGTTCGCCATCGTGCAGACGATCCTGACGTACCAGCACGATCCCCGCCCCGCCTGGAACAAGATCGCCGTCGGCGGCCTGCTGCTGGCGTTCATCCTGCTGCAGAAGGCGATCGGTCGCGGGCGCAAACCATAAAGCTGCGGATGTCATCCGCGGTTCCCCCGCCCGTGACATCCGCGGCTTCATTTGACGCCGCCCGGCGGCGGCGAGACGTACTTGACCAACGGCGGGACGATCTTCGTCTTGTGACCGCTGGTCACCACGCGGCCCAGCATGTCCCGCCCCTTGAAGTAGTCCTTCTGCCACGCGTCGGCATCCACCTGGCCGTCGCGCTTGGCCTGGTGGAACTCGTCGCGGGCGCGCTGCCACTCCAGGTAGGCGGCCGCCACGGTCGGGTCCTCGGCCAGCCGGCGGTAGGTGACGGTGGCCGTCTCCAGGTCGGCGCACAGGTTGTTCACCAGCGGCATCGCCTGGAACAGCGGCTCGCCCACGTCGAACCGCACCGCCGCGCCGGGGCCGGTCAGCTTCCAGTTCATCGTGAACGAGGCGTTCATCCAGTCGCTCTCGACGATGGCCGTCAGCGGCTGGGCGCCGTGCTTGAACCGGTTGGCGGGGCCGACGATCAGCAGCCGGCTCTCGGCGGGGCGCGTGCGGAACAGGAACGGCGTGTTCCAGGTGATGATCCCGTTGCCGAACTGGTTGTTCACCCAGCTGCCCCAGATGTCGGCGCCCGTGTCGAAGTTGAACTGCACGCTCCCGGGACCCGGGTTGCCGTTCCAGGTGGCGGTGAAGCCGACGGGGTTGTTGACGAACCACCCGGTCTGGTTGGCGATCGTCAGCGGCAGGCAGCGGTAGGCGAACTTGTTGGCCGTCGCGTCCATCCAGTCCCGCCGCCAGTCGGCCCACGACCAGGTCCAGCCGGTCCCGTCGACGCGGTTGGCGGCGAACATCTCGTCGGCCGCCAGCTGGTAGATGTCGACCTGCAGCCGGCATTTCGCCGGCCCGGCCGGGATGTTCAACGGCCGCGGCTGGACCACGAACGGCTGTCGCGGGCGATCGTCTTTCCGGTTCTTTTTCACGATGACATTCTACCGATTCATCGCGATTTAACCCGTCCTCCGGCACCCAGAGAGACGGCCACGAATGACGCGAACGGTCACGAATCAAGCCGAGGAATTGCGATGCACACGCGGCCGCCCGTTGAGGTTTGAGCCGCATGAGCCTTGAACGGATTCTCATTCGTGTGAACTCGTGCCATTCGTGGCCGTCTTCTCCCGGCCCAGATGTCGCACCGCCGGCGGGACCACCTTCGTCATGTGCCCGCCGCTCACCGGTCGGCCGAGCGTGTCCTGCCCCTTGAAGTAGTCCTTCTGCCAGGCGCTGGGGTCGATCTGCCCGGCCTGCTGCCCCCGCTTGAACCCGTCGCGGGCCCGCTTCCAGGCGAAGAACGCATCGTGCGTCGCCCGGTCGTCGCCCAGCCTCTGGTAAGTGACGTCGGCCCCCTCCAGGTCGGCGGCCAGGTTCGTCGCCACCGGCAACGCCTGGAACAGCGGCTCGCCCACCTCGAACCGCACGGGCAGCCCCGGCTGCGTCAGCTTCCAGTTCATCGTGAACGACGCGGTCATCCAGTCGCTCTCGATGACGGCCGTCAATGGCGTTGCCCCGTTCTTGAAGTGGTTGGCCGGCCCCATCACCATCAGCCGGCTGCCGGCCGGGCGGGTGCGGAACAGGAACGGCGCGTTCCACGACACGATCCCGTGGCCGAACTGGTTGTTGATCCAGTCGCGCCACGTGCCGGCATCGGTGTCGAACTTGAACAGCACGCCGTCCGGCTCGGCCCGGCCGGTCCAGATGGCGGTGAACCCGACGGGGTTGTTCACCATCCACCCGATCTGGTTGGCGATCGTCAGCGGCAGGCAGCGATAGGCGAACTTGTGGGCCGTCCGGTCCATCCAGTCGCGCCGCCAGTCGGCCCACGACCAGGTCCAACCGGTGCCGTCGCTCCGGTTCTCGGCGAACATCTCGTCGCCGGCCAACTGGTAGATGTCCACCTTCAAGCCGGATGGCGATGGCTTCGCGGTCGCGCTCGGAACGTCGTATTCCCCTGGGTTCTGCACCCGAAACTTTAGACCCGTGAACCACGCGTCGCATCGCCGCAACCAAACAAACAACATCTTGCAAGCGGTGTGCAGATAAGCATTTATCTTAGGCGGACGCATCGGTGCGTCATGCCTTGCAGCGTTTAATCGGCTGGCGCGTTGTCGTGACCGCGATACGGTGTTCGCATGGCAACCCACGAACACGCCGTGCTGGCCGACGCGGAATTGGCCGAGGGGCAACTGAAGGCCGTTGAGATCGGCAAGACGAAGGTGCTGCTGGCCCGCGACGGCGGGCGGGTGTACGCCGCGGCGGCGACTTGCCCGCACTACGGGTTGCCGCTGGAGAAGGGGATGGTCTGTGGCGGCCGACTGCGATGCCCGTTCCACGAGTCGGCGTTTGACCTGGCCACCGGCGAGGTGCGCGAGCCGCCCGCGCTGGACGGGCTGGCGACGTACCCGGTGCGCGTCGATGGCGGGCAGATCTACGTGACGGTCGACGAAGCCCAGCCGGCCCACGTACCGCCGCCAAATCGGGCGAAGGGGACCGACGCCACGGCCGTCGTCATCCTCGGGGGCGGGGCGGCGGGCAACGCGGCGGCCGAGGCGCTGCGGGAGTTCGGCTTCGCCGGACCGGTCACGATGGTCACCGCCGACGCACATCCACCCTACGACCGACCGAGCCTGAGCAAGCGTTACCTGGCCGGGCAGATGGACGCCGCGGGGTTGCCGCTGCGGGACGACGCGTACCACGCCGCCCGCGGCATCACGCGGGTCCGGCGCCGCGCGACCGGCGTCGACGTGGCCGGCCGACGGGTGCTGTTCGCCGACGGCGAGCCGCTGCCATACCACAAGCTGCTGTTGGCCGTCGGCGGCGCGCCCAGGCGGCTCGACGTGCCCGGGAACGATCGGCCGAACGTGCTGACCCTGCGCACCTGGTCCGACGCCGACCGCATCCTCGCCGCCATCGGTCCGGGCAAGCGGGTGGCGGTCGTCGGCGCCAGCTTCATCGGCATGGAGGTCGCCGCCTGCCTGATCCAGCGGAGGGCCAGCGTGACGGTCGTCGCGCCGTCGGCCGTGCCGCTCGCGCAGTTGGGGCCGCAGGTCGGGGCGTTCTTCCTGACGACGCACGAGGCGAAGGGCGTGCTGTTCCGCATGAACGCCAAAGTGGTCGCCGTGGATGACGATGGGCTGGTGCTGGATGGCGGCGAGCGCATGGACGCCGACGTGATCGTCGTCGGCATCGGCGTCCGACCGGCGACCGGCTTCCTGCCGGCCGAGTGGGTCGGCGACGACGGGGCGGTCACGGTCGACGAGAACCTCGCCGTCCCCGGGACCCACGGCACGGTCTACGCCGTCGGCGACATCGCGAAGTACCCGGACTGGATGGCCGGCGGCGAGCCGACGCGCATCGAGCACTGGCGGCTGGCCGAGCAGCACGGCCGACACGTCGCGGGCAACATCGTTGGACCCGTCCAGCCGTTCCGCGAGGTGCCGTTCTTCTGGACGAACCAGTACGGCAAGAGCATGGACTACGTCGGCCACGCGACCGACCCGGACGAGACGATCATCGACGGCGACCTGGCCGGCGACCGGTGGATCGCCTACTACCTCAAGGGCGGCAAGGTGGCCGCGGCGGCGGGGCTGCAGCGGAAGCCCGAGGTGCTGGCGCTGATGGAACTCATGCGCCGCGTCGGGCGACCGCCGGCCGACGGCGTGCGGGCGGGCACCGTCGACTGGACGGGGGAACTGGCGAAGGTCGGGTGCGCGACGCCGGCAGCGTCGGGGTTGCTCAACCAACCCTACCCCTCATCCGGTGAAGCCCGTCACGCGTGAACCGCCTTCGCATCGCCGTCCATCTCGAAGTCGAACACGTCGGTCCCGCCGTAGCTCAGCCGCGCCGGCTTCCCATCGGGTGTGTCAGCCCGGTCGGCCATCGCCGCGGCCAGGCGGTCGATGCGGGGCAGGAACGTTTCGTACCCGTGCGAGCCGTCGGCGTGGCGGGCCTGCATCCAGCCTGCCCAGAACTGCTTGAGCTGCGTGTGCCGCTCGATCACCTGCTGCTTGGTCCAGCCGGGGTAGAGCCGGCGCGTCCATGCCAGGCCGACGCGGATGTGGCCCGACTCGTCGGCCCAGTCGTAGTCGCAGTCGACGGCGCTCTCGGCGTCGCCCAGCGACGTGAACTCGCCGACCAGGTCGCGCTTCCAGTGGGGCCCGCTCAGCTCCAGCGCGTGTAGCAGCAGCAGGGCGTCGCCCAGCCCGTACCCCGCGGCCGACAGCGCCGCGAAGTG
Source organism: Tepidisphaeraceae bacterium (assembly GCA_965198865.1). GTDB lineage: Bacteria > Planctomycetota > Phycisphaerae > Tepidisphaerales > Tepidisphaeraceae > CBDAQA01. The sequence goes on from CBDAQA010000003.1 coordinate 264,458, forward strand.
GTCGGACACGACCGGGTAGTCGTGCCCGGGAACGAACCCCCAGCCGAGCAGCCGCCGCTCGCCCATCATCGCGTGGCGGAACTCGTCGTAGGCCCAGCGGGTGGAGTCGCGCAGCAGCGCCCAGTCGGCGGTCGCGCCGTGGGCCCACACCATGCCGGCCGGCACCTCGCCCGCCCAGTTCTCGTTCGCGTGGTCGATCGCCAGCCACACGCGCGACTCGACCCCGTTGGCCGGCTGCCGCGGCGGGACGCTCATCACCGCCGGCGCGTACGATGGGTCCCGCGCCGGAACCGATGGCAGCACGAACGGCGGCCGCTCGGCATATGGCGAGTCGATCGGCAGCGTGCCCGGCGACTCGCGCACGACCGTGGGGTTCAAACCGCCGAGGGCTGTGAGGCACGACGTGAGGTACCCCTCCCACCCGGCGGCCGCGGCGCGGTCGGCGGCGGGGAGCTGGGCGAACAGCCGTTCGCCCTCGTCCACGAGATCGCCCAGCTCGGGGATCGCGCGGCGGAGGATGAAGTGCGTGGGGGCATCGTCGATCGCGTCCGACCCGGCCCGGTAGTCCGACAGGGCGTCGATGATGCGCGGCAGCAACGCCCGATAGATGCCGGCGAGGAACTCGGCCGACGTGTCGACCCGCGGCAGCCGCGAGAGCAGGTCGACCCAGCCGGGCGGCGTGTCGTCGTCCACGTCCACGCGCGGGTGGCGCAGCTCCAGCACGCGCTGCCGCAGCACATCCGCGTGGTCGGCGATCACCCACGCGTGGCGGACCAGCAGCCGCTTCGACTCCAGCAGCGGGGCCGACAGGACGTGCCCGCACTGGGCGCGGATCACCTCGCGCAGGACCCGGTAGATCCGCCGCAGCTGCAGGGAGGCCGTGTCGACGTCGCGCAGCAGGTGGGGCGAGAGCGTGTCAATGCGAATCGCATCGGCTTGCGTCATCGGAGACCTCCTGCCATGGAGGTACCCGATGCGCAGCAGCGTCACAACCTACGCTTCACGCGCGCTCGAGCCCGGCCGATATCCGCCGGTCGCCGAAGGGGCTGCCGGCGTTCGCACGGTCGTCAGCGTCCCGGCGGCGGGGGCGGTGGTCACCGTGTACAGGTTCACCACGCCGCCGCTGAAGTCGGCGGTGTTCGACGCCTGGAAGATGCTGCCGACTATGCGCGAGGTCCAGCCGGCGCGGGGGGCATACTGGATCTGGCTGACGGACGTGGCAGCACCCAGGTCGAGGCCGACCCAGTTGCCGTTGGCGGTGGGGCCGTCGAAGTAGGCGGTCAGGTTGCCGTCGGTCGCCATGGCGATGGTGTTGCCGTTGGACTGGTACTCATTTCGTCTCAACTTGTCTCACCGGCCCGACGCCGTTCGGGTGGTCCGGGTGCTGGCCCCGGCCCGTGGGCGGAGCGACTGTCAACGACCGCTCTTCATGGCGACGGTGCTCTACCCACGGGGGCCGGCTTGTCCTACGCTCTGGGCGTGACGAACACTCTTGCCGATGACCTGAAGTTTGCCGTCGACCTGGCCCACACGGCCGGGAAGATCGTGTCGCACCACTACGGGCACGTGGAGCGGCTGACCAAGACGCACATCGCCACCACCGACGAGGCCGTCACCGAGGCCGACCGGGCGACCCAGCGGCACATCGTGGCGGCCCTGCGGGAGCGGCACCCGAGCGACGGCATCATCGGCGAGGAGAGCGACACCGGCAGCAGCATCACGTTCGACGTGAAGAACCCGTCTGGCCGGAACTGGGTGATCGACCCGATCGACGGCACGAACAACTTCATCGCCGGGCTGGGCGCGTTCGCGGTGTGCATCGGGCTGTTGGACGGCGGGAAGCCCGTGCTGGGCGTGGTACACGATGTGACGCGAGACGTGACCTACGCGGCGGCGGCGGGGCTGGGCGCGACGGCGAACGGCCGGCCGATCCGCGTGCCGACGACGCCGCTGGGCGACAGCTCGGTCCTGATGATGACCAGCAACCTGCTGGGCAAGGACGGCAAGGCGCCGGGCTGGGCGTGCAAGTGGATCGGGCAGACGATGTGGAAGACCCGCATCCTGGGCTCGGCCGCGATCGAGGCCGTGCAGGTGGCGGCGGGCGTGGCGCACGGGGCGGTCACCTGCAACGGCAAGCTGTGGGACGTCGCCGCCCCGGCCGCCATCGTGCTCGAGGCGGGCGGGACGTTGACCGACCTGGCGGGGAACGACATCTTCCCGTTCGACCTGCACGGGTACGTTGGCGCGAAGGTGCCGTTCCTGGCCGCGGGGCCGGCGGCGCAGGCGGCGTTGCTGGCGGAGTTCCGCAACTACCCCTGAAACAGAGCCCGGCGGCTCCGCCGCGGGTTCCCCCCAGTGTGGCACGGACTTCCAGTCCGTGGTCATGTACTCATGACGGTCGGCGGTACTCGGTCGACACAGCAAGAGCGCAGCGTCATCGCATCGTCAGGGGCTGACGCTTCGCTCTTGCTGTGCCGGCTGTCGCGGCCCGGCGTGGGGAAACGCCCACGGCCTGGATGGCCGTGCCACGCTCACCCCGCCGGCGGCAGCGGGGGCGGCACCGCGGCGAACAGGTCGCCCAGCTCGGCCACCTGACCGGCGGCGGTCCAGGCGGCCATGCCCTGCGACCAGACCAGGGTGGCCCGCCTGACCTTGCCCTCGCGCACGGCCGACTGCAGCGCGGCCCGGTCGAACGGGCCGGCCTGCTTGCCGTCCACCGCGGCGAAGTAGGCGGTGGCGGTCGGCAGCGGCGGGGGGGCGGCCGCGGCAACCGCCGGTTGCGGAGCGACGGCCTGGGCGAACTGGCCGGCCATCGCCATGCCGGCGCCCATGGCGACGCCGGCGCCGCCGAGGCCGTTGGGGTTCTTCGCCGCGTCGCCGAGCGCGTTGGCGGCCTGGAACTGGGTGTACTTGTTCAGGTCGCCGATCGCCCCCATGCTGGTCCGCTTGTCCAGCGCCTGCTCCACCTCGGGCGGGAGCGAGACGTTCTCGATCACGAACTTGACCAGCTCCAGCCCGAGCGCGGCGAAGTCGGGGTCGATCGCCTGGCAGATCGGCGTTGCCATCTCCTGGTAGTGGCCGGCCAGGTCCAACGCGGCGATCTTGCTGTTGCCCAGCGCATCGGCCACCTTGGCGGCGAGCAGGTCACGCAGCTGGTCGTTGATGTCGTCAATCGAGAAGCGGCTGGCCGTGCCGACCAGGTTGCGCAGCAGGACCGGCGGGTACTTCGCGCGGACCGCGAAGTTGCCGAACGCGCGCAGCCGGACCACGCCGAAGTCGGCGTCGCGGAGCATGATCGGGTTCTTCGTGCCCCACTTGCGGTCGGTGAACACGCGGGTGGAGACGAAGTAGACCTCGGCCTTGAACGGGCTGTGGAAGCCGTACTTCCAGCCCATCAGCGTCGACAGCACCGGCACGTTCTCCGTGCTCAGCGTGTGCATGCCGGGCAGGAACACGTCGGCCAACTGCCCCTGGTTGACCAGGGCGGCGGCCTGGCCCTCGCGGACGACCAGCTTCGCGCCGTTCTTGATCTCGTTGTCGGGCCGGTAGAAGCGGTACACCATCGTGTCGGACGAGTCGTCGGTCCACTCGATGATGTCGATCAGCTGACCCTTGATCGCGTCGAAGATGCCCATGTGCGGTCCTTAAATTCGAAGAGGGTACGGAGACACGGAGGCACGGAGAAGAGGGTGGAACCGCAGATGCACACGGATTCGCACCGGTCATCCAAGGTCTGCCAGTGGTGCGAATCGGTGTGCATCTGCGGCTCCATGGTCTTCGATGTGGCCGGCAACCAGCAATTACATTTTGCAGCTCGATTTCAAACCAGTTCTGCCGCGATCGGCCCGCCGCCGGGTTGGATGTCGGTCAGGACCCAGCCGTGGGAGCCGTCGTTGAGGACGGCGCCGCAGAAGTCGCAGGCCCCGCCAATACCGCCGCTCTCGGGGGCGCCGCACTGGGGGCAGTGGGCCGAGCTGATGCCCTTGGCGACGTCGGTCACGGCGTCGGTCTTTCGGCTCAACACCAGCAGCGTGTGGACGGTCGCCTCCCCGCCCTGCTGCGGCGGACCCCCGCCGGCGTCCACGCGGAACTGCGTGCCGGTCCAGTTCACGTCCACCACGGCCCGGTCGTACCCCGCCGGGTCGGCCGACGGCAGGAACGCGCGGGTCTGCACCGATCCCACGGCGCACTCGCCGGTGTACTGGCGGCGGCCATCGGGGCCCGGCCTCAACTGTTGGGCGACGGCCTTCAGGTAGTCGTCGGTGGCCGCCTTGCGGAGCGGGTCGACCTTGCCAATCCGATCGGCCGCAGCGCGACGCCAGAAGATGACGGATGCCCGGTCCTCGATCGCCTGAACGTTCAGGTCAGGGTCGCGCTGCCGCAGCGCGTCCAGCCCCGGCACGTTGGACTGCTCGCCGGGCGACCACTCGCTGGCCTGGGTGATCTCGGACAGGACCCAGTCGTACTCGCCGCTGCGGAGCAGTGCGCCGCAGCTGGCGCAGTTGGCCGACTCGTTCAGCTCGACCGGCGCCGCGCAGTTGGGGCAGTTCCCCTCGAGCAGGCCGGTCTTGCCGGGCGTCGTCTGCGTGCCCCGACGCCGGAGGAACGACCACACCTCGCTGAACGGCTCCGACGCGGTCGAACCGGAGATGCGTCGCCCATCCACGATCGCCGCCCGGTAGTCGACCGCGTGGGCGGTGATGCGGACCGACACCGTGTCGTAGACGGCGTCGGTCGTCGCGTCGACCACGGTGATCACGTCGATGCCGATGTGGTCCATCTGGTCGTGGTACCCGGCCGCCTTCTGCTCGGCGAACTGGATCGCGAACCGCTCGTGGACCGCGTCGGAGATGAACGGCCGGACGGTTCGCAGGTCCTGCTTGCACCACGCCTCCTGCAGCTTGGTGAACCCGGCGGAGACGCGCTGGCCGAACGTGACGGGGTCGAACGCCGGGTCGCGCTCCCGCAGCCGGGCGACGGCGTTGACATCCGTGGGGGCACGACGGGCACCGGCGGCGTTCGAGATCGCCGACAGCGTCGCGCGGTTGTTGTAGAGGTACCACGCCACCCACGCGACGATCACCAGCACGACCAGGCCGAAGAGCGGGTGGCGGAAACAGAAGATGGTGAAGTCCCACAGCAGCACGAACAGGCCGCCCCCGTCACCGCTGCCCCCACCGCCGTGGCCGCCGCCGGAGCTGTGACTGCCGCCGCCCCCGCTGCTGTGGAACCCACCCCCGCCGCCGGCGCGGGCACGGGCGAACGCCGGCAACAGGAGCAACGCGACGGAAACGACCACCGGGGCGGCGCAGCGTCGGACGGTGGGCGGCAGCCGCATATTGGACATCTTACCGTCTGTTGCGGTCGCCCCAAATGAAGTCCGCCCGAACAACCTCCCTCAATGTCGGTCTTCAGTGGGCGACGGCAGTCAGGGGTGAGGTTCGGGCAGTTCGCGAGCACGGACGGTTCGTGGATGAGCCGATCGAGGTGTCCAGCGGTTTTCCCTCTGGGGTTGGAGCCGGGGCCGTACGAGGCGCGGATCGTCGACCAGGCGGTCGCCGTGGCCAGCCCGCACGGCTTCATCGAGCCCAAGAAGATCCCCGGCCCCTCGGCCACGCCGTTTCGGTCGGACCGGTTCAAGCTGTGTTTCGAGCGGTCGATCCACGACGCCGGCATGCATGAGCTGATCGGGGCGGGGTACCTGAACGAGGCGATGTTGCTGCAACGCACACTGGCCCGCATCGGCGCCGGCGCGAGCGAGTACCACAAGCAGCTCGACGCGCTCTGCGGCCTGCAGGCCCTGCACGGCTTGCCTAACCTGGACAGCGTGTCGGCCAAACGGCAGCGGATTCTGGCCGCCCCCTGCCGGGGTGTACGACCTGATCAACGTTGCCAGCGAGACCGCCATGCACAAGGCTCCGGTCGCCGAGAGCGGCCGGCTGCAGGCGTTTGTCGGCACGCTGGTGTCGGAGGAGTTCGACCTGGATGGGGCGGCCGAGAAGGTGCCGGAGTGCACGGGCCTGTTCGCGCACCTGAATTGACGCAAGCCGGGCGCTTTGACAGTTTGATGGTTCTTCAGTCGACCGTCGTGCCCACCGGCTGCTTCTTGCCGATCGGATTGCCATCCCCTTTGATCGCCAGCATGCGGTCGAGCGCCACCAGGGCCCACCGGCGCGTGTCGGCATCCACCTGGATCTGGTTCATCACCCGGCCGTCGACCAGCTCCTCCAGCACCCAGCACAGGTGGGGCAGGTCGACGCGGAACATCGTGGTGCAGAGGCACTGGCAGTCGCTCAGGACGCTGATGTGCTGCTCGGGGTGCTGGCGGGCGAGCCGTTGCACCAGGTGGACCTCGGTGCCGATCGCCCAACGCGTGCCGGCCGGGGCGGCCTCGACCTGCTTCACGATGTAAGCCGTGCTGCCGGCCATGTCGGCCTTCTGCACCACCTCCCACTTGCACTCGGGGTGGACGATCACCTTCGTGTCCGGGTGCAACTGCCGCAATTGGTCGACGTGCTCGGGCCGGAACAGGGCGTGGACCGAGCAGTGGCCCTTCCACAGCACGAAGTCGGCGTCCCGCACCTGCTCGGCGGCGTTGTCGCCCAGGTCCTCACGCGGGTCCCAGACGACCATCCGCTCCAGCGGGTATCCCATTGCGTACGCCGTGTTCCGGCCCAGGTGCTGGTCGGGGAAGAACAGGATCTTGACCGTCGGTGCACCGGCGGGGGCCGTGCCCGGGGCGACGGTGCCGGCCGCGGGGTCGTTAATGGCCCAGGCCAGCACGTCCCGGCAGTTGCTGCTGGTGCAGACGGCCCCGCCGTGCTCGCCGACGAACGACTTGATGGCGGCCGAGCTGTTCATGTAGGTCACCGGCACCAGCCGTTGGCCGGGGCACGTGTCGAGCAGTTGGGCCCAGCACTCCTGGGTCTGCTCGAGGTTGGCCATGTCGGCCATCGAGCAGCCGGCGCCCAGGTCGGGCAGGATCACCTTCACGTCCGGGCCGGTCAGGATGTCGGCCGACTCGGCCATGAAGTGGACGCCGCAGAAGACGACGAACTCCGCGTCCCGCTGGTCGGCGGCCCGCCGGCTCAGCTCGAAGCTGTCACCCGTGAAGTCGGCGAAGTCGACCACCGCGTCCTGCTGGTAGTGGTGGCCGAGCACGACCACCCGCTTGCCCAAGGTCCCCCTGGCCAGCTCGATGCGGACGCGGAGCTCCGGGTCGGTCAGGCCGGTCAGGTTTTCCGGTAGGGGTTGCTGCCAAACGCGTCGCACGATCGGTCCTCTTTTCCAGTTGCTCGGCCCCGCACGGTCCTTGCGGCGATGCGGTGGCCCGGGACGAGATTATACCCTGTTTTCGCGTTGGAACGCGGATCCCGACGCACGCCGACGGTTGCCTTCCCACCCTCGAGCTACTGCTTGGCGGCTGTCCATTGCTTCCCGGCGGGCGACCGGCAGGAACTGCCGACTTGTCGCGAGCGGCCCCGTCCGCTTCTCCTGCGATGCCATTTTAATTATGTTGGTGAACGACCCGAGCCGTAGTGCTGGTGTGCCAAGCTTATAGGACGCTTGGCACGGTGGCGGACGACGGTGGCGGATCGACACGCACGGCGCGCACGTCTCGGCACATCCGGCGTGGGCTCGGCGTAGGGTGACCGCGGTGCCCCGCGGGTGTACGACGAAACGGTCTGCCCCGCGTGGGGTGGCCGATCCAATTTGGGCAAGGAGAAGCCATGCTTCGTAAACAGGGTCTCGCGATGGTTGCGGCTGCTTGTGCCGCCTTAGCCGGTGGGCAGTGGGTCCGGGCGGTCGACGCCCCCCGCGCGCCGCTCCAGATGGACGACGCGCCCGCCACCGCGCCGGCGACGGGCCCCGCCGCCGAGCCCACCACCACGCCGCTCATGGGGCTGCTGGGCGGCGCCGGCAAGTCGCTGTCCGACGCCGGCATCAGCATCACCGGATACGTCGAGGGCGGCTACGACTTCAACTTCAGCGCCCCGACGAACAGCGTGAACTCCGACCGGGCGTTCGACGTCCGCCACAACAGCCTGGAGCTGGACCAGGTCGAGCTGTTCGCCAGCCGGTCGAACGACTTCACCAAGCCGTTCGACGTCGGGTTCAACTTCGAGAACATCTACGGCACCGACACGACGTACTTCCACTCGAACGGCCTGACGCTGGTCAGCTACGGGAAGGCGTCGATCCCGTTCGGCGTCCCGATCCTGGGGCCGGGCGGGACCGTCATCGGTGCCGGCGGGTCGACGGCCAGCACCAGCCCCCGCGCCCAGTACGACCTGACCCAGGCGAACTTCACGATCTCCAGCAGCGCCGTCGCCAAGGGCATCGCCTTCGAGGGCGGCAAGTTCGCCACCCTGCTCGGCGCCGAGCTGATCGACCCCTATTCGTCGGCCGGGACCAACGCGTTCTACTCGCACAGCCTGATCTTCGTGAACGAGCCCTACACCCACACCGGGGCTCTGGGCATCCTGAACCTGAACGACACGTTCACGTTCCAGGGCGGCATCACCCGCGGCTGGGACCAGGCGACCGAGGACAACAACGGCTCGATCGACTTCATCGGCCAGGTGAAGGCCGTCCTCAGCCCCAAGCTCACCGCCTACCTGTCCGGCGTGACCGGCGACGAGGAGCCGGACCTGCCGGCCGGGTTCACGGGCCACAATGGCTGGCGGACCGTGCTCGACTCGGTCGTGTCGTACACCGCCTCGGACCAGCTGACCCTGTCTGCCAACGGCATGTATGCCTGGGAGGCTCAGACGGGCAACGCCGGCAACGGCGGCGGCCTCGGTCAGTGGTACGCCTTGGCCGGATACGCCACCTACAAGATCTCCGACTACGTGTCGGTCAGCGGTCGTGGCGAGTGGTACAACGACCCCGACGGGGCTTCCCCCACCCAGTTCGGCCCGACTCGCCGGCCGAACGAGTACTACGAGTTCACGTTGGGCACGACCATCCACCCGCTGCCCAACGACTCGACGTTCCACAACCTGTTCTTCCGCCCCGAGGTCCGGTTCGACTACGCCGACAAGGCCACGTTTGACCCCGACACCACCACGGGCGTGGCGACCGACCACTACTTCTTCACGTTCGCGGTCGACGCCGTCTTCGCCTTCTGAACCCATCGGGTTTGAGATCGAGCGAAACAACGACGGGCGTCGCGGTCAAACCGCGACGCCCGTCGCTTTGCTTGGTTTTCGCAGTTCCAAGCCGGCGTCCCTCAGACGCCGGCTTGGGCGGGCGGTTAAGGCCGCGTCGTCGCCGCCGGCGTGCCCAGTTCCCGGCGGAAGAAGTCGAGCGTCACCGGCCCCGTGTCGGTCCGGCCCAGCGGGAAGCCGTGGCCCAGGCCGACGACCACGCGGAACGTCGTCGACACCCCGCCGTGGACCAGCGCATCGGCCAACAGTTGGCTCTGCGCCAGCGGCACGGTCCGGTCGCGGTCGCCGTGCATGATCAGGAACGGCGGCACGTCCATCGCCTTGCCCGCCGGCAGGAAGTGCAGCGGGTTGGCCAGCGTGATCAGGTCCATGTGCGCCGGCGGGTCGCCGCCGAGGAACGCCCGCATCACGTAGTTGTCGAACCTTCCCGGCGGGTGGCCATTCGCCGTCGCCTGGGCTGTGAACTGCGTCAGGTCGGTCGGGCCGAACCAGTCGCACACCGCCTGTACCCGGCTCGACTGCTCGAGGTTCCCGCCCACGGTCCCCTCCAACTCCGCCGCGCCACCGCTGGTGCCCAGCAGGGCCGCCAGGTGCCCCCCGGCCGACTCGCCCCACGCGCCGATCCGGTTGGAATCGATGTGGTACTCGGCCGCGTGCGCGCGGATGAAGCGGATCGCCCCCTTGCAGTCTTGGATCTGCGCCGGGAACGGGCCGGCCGAGGTGAGCCGGTAGTTGACCGAGACGACGACGAACCCGTGGTCGATCAACCGCAGGGCCGGGCAGGGCCACTTGTCGCCCAGGAACCACGCGCCGCCGTGAATCCACACGACGGCCGGCAACGGCGCGTCGCCGGCGTCCTTGCGGCGGTAGACGTCGAGCAGGTTGGCCGAGTTGGCGGCCTCACCGTACCGAACGTCGAGGTCGGCCACGACGTTCGCCGGCAACCGCGGTGGCCGCGGTTTTTGGCCCGCCGGCCGCGTCGACGGGGCGGCGCAAAGGCACCCGGCCAGCAGCAGAAGCCCCAAGCCAGTTCGCGAACGCCGCTCCGCCCGATGTGCCACACGGCCTCCTACCGGATGATACGCCCCAGCGAGTGGCTACCGCCGACAAGGGGTTTGCAAAAAGTCCGGCAATCGCAGTCGCGACTCCAAATAGAAATGAAGTGTCATGTTCAGATTGACGTTAGGATCACTCGAATGAATCTCACTCAAGCGTTTTCTGAAGAGAACCTTACATCAATGGTCGGCAGGCCAACGACCTCGGCTTCGATTAGTGCCAAATTGCGGGTTCAATGACCGGACGCCTCCCGCACCAGATCGACAATTGCCTGATCGATCTTCTCGTTCCCCGCGATTGTTGCGTGGCTCGTGCCCGGCTCAACCAGCTCGGCCCGCTCGCGGACGTTCACGTTCTCCGGCTCTAGGCCACCCAAATCGGCATGCACCGGTACCCCGCGCAGGAACGGGAACACGTCCCGGAACCCGTTTGGCTCGTAGAAGTTCACGCACCGGCGCACGTTCGCCGGCACGGCGTCCGGCGTCACAGGGTCGATCGTGATCAACAGCTCGACCGACCGGCCATGCTCGGCCAATCGTCGGGCGATGTCGATCACGTCGTCGGCTCCGTAGCTGAACCCGACCAGCACCGTCGGCCCGCCGCCCGCCGGCTGGGCGATCAGCGCGTCGGCTAAGTGGCCCCACTGTTCCTCGCGGTAGGCGACTGCCGTCACGCCGGTCGCGCGCAGCTCGTCGGTCAGCCGGTCGATCCCGGCCGAGTACCAATCCAGGTACCCGCGGAGGAGGTAGATGTGAGCAGCTTGAGGTTGCGCCGCAGCAACGGGAATTGGTCCCGACGCAAGGCGTGCGCATCCCGTTGACGCGAGAAGGCCGCTCAGCAGCACGCTTTCAACCCAGCGACGCCGGAGGTACGCCGAAGACCCGGGTCTTCGGCGTACCTCAGACGCCGGCGTTCGAAGCTCGATGAATCGCATTCGTGTGCATTCGGAGTCGTCATCGAAAGTTTACCAACGTGGCACGCCCGATAAAGTTTGGGAGCGGGGCGGACCGAAAGGGAACCCATGGCCAAGGATCTTGCGATCGTCCTGAACAACGGCAGCCTCAACAGCGCCGTCGCCACCGCCCTGGCCGCCCAGCGGCACCGGGTGGTGATGCTCTACGCCCAGACCACCCTTGAGGGCGATGGCGACGCCGCCGCCGGGTCGCGGGCGGCGTTCGACAAGCAGGTGGCCCACTTCAAGCCGTACCGCGACCACGTGCTCGACCTGTCGTTCCTGGCCGACGCCCGCGACGGCGACCGCCCCGTTGCACCCCTGGCCGGCGCCGATCCTCGCCACGTCCCTCCCGTCGGCCCGCGACTGATGGACCTGGTCCCCCTGGTCGGCATCGCCCTCCGCTTCGCCGCCCACCACCAGGCGGCCGGCGTCCACCTCGGCCTCCGCGTCGGCCCCACCGGGGACCCCCTCGTCTCCAGCACCGAGTTCGGCCAGATCTGGTCCGAGCTCGTCCAGCTTCCCTGCGGCCTGCCCGAGCTGTCCGTCGAACTGCCGCTGCTGGAGCTGGAAGCCTGGCAGGTGGTCGACGTCGGCACCCAGGCGGCCGTCCCGTTCGACCGCACCTGGAGCTGCGAGCGCCCCGGCCCCGAGGCCTGCTGGGCGTGCGCAGGCTGCCGGGCGCGGGAGAACGCGTTCCAGCGGGCGGGAAAGCCGGACCCGCTGCGCGTCGTGCGGAAGGTGTGAGCGGACCCGCGCCGCATTCCCGCGCTGCACCCGCTGCCCAGGTGAGGCCCCCCTGCTCGATCTGAGGGCGCAGGCCGAACCACTTCAGCAGTTCCAGGTCGGGCCGCTGCTGGGGGTTGGGAACCTTCCAACTCGTGGGCGGTCTCGTCGAGCAGGTCCTGGTCCGACTGGACCGGCCCGCCGACGTTGAGGGGCCTGCTGGTGGCGGTCGGCTGGCTGGTCGGGTTCGCCGGCGGCACGCCCGCCTAGACCTGCGTCGGTCGGCAGGGCGATCGGACGTCACCGGGGCTCCCCGAGTCACAGTTGCATCCGCGATCAACGCAGACCAATCAACGCGGCCGTGCGAACGGCGGCGACCACGTTCATTGCTGCTCCTGCTGCCTTTGCCGGCGACGCCCACGGCGCTGCCGTGGGTCCCGCTGCCAGACGGATCTAAAAGGACCACGGCAATGCCAGGGGCCTCGCACGCACTGAATAAACCACCTTTCAAAATGGTAATCGCCGGTTGAAACTCAGTCTCAGCACGTTACCATCCCACGTCGATTGCAACTCGGTCTCAACTGGAGCAGGTATGGGTCGGTTCAACGGCTTTCGGGGGGGATGGGCAGGAATGGCGGCGGCGGCGATGCTGGCGGTGCCGCTATCGACCGGTGCCGCCGTCGACCGCGACGCCGAGCCGACCGCGCCGGTCGTGCCCGTGACGTCGCCCGGCGGGAGCGGCGTGAAGGACTACCTGCTGGCCGTCATCGCCTCGGCCCGCAGCGGGGCGGCCGACCTCCGCGACGACGCCGGCCGCTACGCCGACCTGTGCAAGCAGTACGGCTCGCCCGAGCTGGCCGCCAAGCAGCAGCCGGATCGGGTCGCCCAATTGCTGCGTCGCGTCCGCAACGAGTACAAGCGGGTCGACAGCTACGGCTACGAGTACATGGAGGGGATCGTGGCCGGCGTCCCCAGCCTGATCAAGTACGACGTCGAGCTCGACAGCGGCGTCCCCGCCAAGGGGGCCGGCGTGCAGGACCAGATCGCCGACATCACCATCCACGCCGACGGCGAGACGTTCGAGAAGCAGGGGTCGCTGAACAACTACCTGATCGAGCCGACCGTGTTCGGCACGAACCCCCTGTTCGTCGCCGCCCGGGACGTCGCCCTGCCCGGATTTGACGCCAAGGTGAACCTGCCCAAGCCGGCCCTGCTGGTCGCGCTGGCGGACTACGCGATCGACGGCTACCGGCGGCTCGACGTGGATGCCCGCGCCTGGCAGCCCAACGACCGGACGCTCTTCCAGGCGATGGTCAACATGACCCCGACCCTGTCGGGGTACTTCGACGATTGGAAGGAGAGCAAGAAGTACGGCGGCAGCCCCGGCGGCCGGTTCGTGGCCGTCAGCCGCGTGTCGGACATGCGCGGCATCATGGCCTCCACCCGTCTGAACTGGGTCAGCATGGAGCCGAAGGTCGCCGCCAAGGACGCGGCCCTGGCGGACACGGTTAGCCACGGTTACGCCAAGGTGATGCAGTTTATCGACACGATCGACGCCCGCGACGCCAAGAAGCCGCTGGCCATCCAGACGATCGACGCGCTCGGCGCCCAGGCGAAGGAGCGGGCCGACAAGCTCACCGTCCAGGTCGGCCAGGCCGCGGCGGAGCTGGGCATCGACGTGAACGGGAAGTGAGCTTGGCGGAAGTGCAGAACGATGAGCGCGGAATGCGGAATGGAATCTAAGGCTGAATGACGTGCCGAATCGGTTCTGCACTCTGCGTTCTCCCAACGAAGTTGAGGTTCCCAAGCGTGTTCAAACGCACCTGTGCCATCGCCGTGCTGTTCTGTGGCCTGCTGGTGGGCGGTGCGCGCGGCGCGGCGCCCGCCTCGGCCTTGGTGGACCAGCTGGAACGGGCGCAGGACGCGTTGATCGAGTCGTACGAGCCCGGCGTCGACTTCGACCGGTCGCTGCTGGCCGTCCCGCCGGAGATCGCGGACCAACTCGAACCTGCTGCCCGGCAACTGCTGTTAGCCCCGGCCGATGCGAATCCATCGCTGGCGTTCGGCCGGTTCCGCGCCGGGGTCCAGCAGGCGACCGTGCTGCAGATGGCCAGCGCGGTCCGGGATGGTCGGGTGGCTGACGCGCAGTCGTGGCGGGCGATCCTGGACCTGCCCCACGGCGTGTCAGCCGACGAGGGGGGCAAGTTGCTGGTCAATCTGCCCGACGGGGCGCCGCAGCGCGACGACGCCGCCCGCGTGCTGGTGCGCGAGGCCATCACCTGGCAGACGGCCCGCGTCCGCCAACTGCTGGCCGACGCGACGGGCGCCGCCGATCACGCCGACGTGCCGTTGCCGGGCCGGCTGGCCGAGGAGTTGGGCGAGGCGGCGACGCTGGCGGCGTTGCCGGGCGCGCTGCGGACCGAGGCCGGCCTCGACGAGCTGTCGCTACTGGCTCCGCAGCAGGTTCAGGCGCAGCTGGCGGGCGTCATCGGTCGTCCCTGGCCGACGGTGGCACCGGAGCTGCTCCCGCTGCGCCGGCAGATCGAGACGCACCTGCCCAGCCTGCTGAGTGACAAGGAGCGCGACCGCCGCGAGCACCTGCTGCTAAAGCTGGTTTCGATCATCCCGACCGAGTACCGCAGCGGCGTGGCCGACCGGCAGGTGAAGGTCCCCCTGGAGTACCGCGAGGCCGTTTCGTTCACCGCCCAGGCCCGCCAGTACGCCGACGAGCTCACGCCGATCTGGCTCGCCGACCCCAAGCTGGCCCCCGCGGTCGCCAAGCTCGACGGGCAGCTCGACACGGCCGACAAGGACATCGCCGCCAAGGTCGATCCGGACGAGCTGTCCGGCACGCTGAAGCTGGCGCAGGCGACGCTGCAGGACGAATTTCACCTAACGCTCCGCCGCGGCGGCACCACGGCCGACATCGTCGACGAGGTGATGGTCGAGACGCGGTCGCTGCTGAACCAGAGCCTGGCCGCCGCCGAGTCGGGCGAATGGGCTCAGGCCGAGAGCTTGCGGTTGGAGGCGTACACGACGTACGACCCCGACCTGGAAGCCCGGCTCATGCCGCGCGACCCGCAGTTGGCCACGGACATCGAGCACCTGATCCTCGACGGCCTCGACAAGCCAGGCGTCAAGGCCCTGCTGGACCGCAAGGCGAACCCGGACGACCTCGAGGCCGCGTACACGCGCGTCGAGACGGCACTGGATCGGGCCGGCGCCCTGCTGAAGAGCGGCGTCAGCCCAACGGCGGCGGCTTTCAACGCCGGCAGCATCGTTCTGCGCGAGGGGCTTGAGGGGCTACTGGTGATCGTCGCAATCCTGGCCGGCCTCCGCGGCGACGCGAACCGCCGCAAGCGGCACATGATCTGGTACGGCGTCCTGCTGTCGATGGTCGCCACCGCCATCACCGTAGTCCTCAGCCAGACCGTCATCACCCGCCTGCGCAGCCACTCGGAGCTGATCGAGGCCGTCACCAGCATCCTGGCGATCGGCGTGCTGATGTTGATCACCAACTGGCTGTTCCAGCAGGTCTACTGGAAGCAGTGGGTCACCAGCCTGAAGAGCTCGGCCACCGACGGCGGGACCTGGCAGCTGATCACCGTGGGCTTCCTGATCGGCTACCGCGAGGGGTTCGAGACGGTCCTGTTCATCCAGAGCCTCGTCATGGACGCCGGCGGCGGGCCGGTCACGCTGGGCGTCGCCGCGGGTTTGATCGTCCTGGTCGCGCTCGGCGTGGCGGCGCTGCTGGGCGGCATGAAGGTGCCCTATTTCCAGCTGCTGTTGTTGACGGCCGGCATGATCGGCTTCGTGCTGGTCACCTTCGTCGGGGCCGGCGTCCGGTCGATGCAGACGGTCGGCTGGCTCCCCGTCCACAAGCTCGCCGACGCCAGCTGGCCCGCCTGGGTCGGCAGCTGGCTCGGCGTCTACAACTCGGCCGAGACCATCGGCGGCCAAGTCCTGGCCATGGTGATTGTCCTGGGCACCTGGCGCTGGAGCCGGTGGAAGAGCCGGCGCGCCAGCGAGCGGCGACGGGCCGAACGTGTAAACACAAATCGCCCGGCCGTGGCGATGGCGTGAGGCGCACCGGCAACCCCATTTAGCCCCTGGCGAATACGCTGGGGGTTGACGTGGCGAAACACTGCCCAATATTAACGCGACGGGTCGGCATCGAACCTCCACGCCAACCCCAGGCGCGTTCGCCCGGCGCTAAATGGGTCGTTCCGTCGATCGACGTCCTCGCAACACGAAAGAAGCCCCGGGTGTACGCCCGGGGCTTCCTGCTCTTCGGCGATAGTCGTCTCGATCAGTGCGCCGCGACGGCCGGAATGCCTAGCTGCACCAGCCCGGCGGTGGCCGACCCGCTGTCGCAGCCCTTGGTCTCCACCGCGCTCCGGGGCGGTTCGGCCAACCGCTCGATGTTCCCGAGCATCAGCCGCACGGCCCAACTGCTGGTGCGGCGGGCGGTGTGGAACAACCCGGCCATGCCGACGATCTGCATGCCGGCGGCCTTGTGCGACACCTTGGTCTTCTTCCGCAGCAGGATCGAGGCGAGCCACACCGGGTTGTAGAAGTACAGGTACGCCATCAGCAGGTTCAGCTGCTTCTTCCAAGGCCGGGCGTGCTTGGAGGCGACAACGTAGTTGCCGTCGTACATGTGCGGGTCGGCCTTCCGGCCGCCGACGCTCTTGATGACCATGCCGTCGGTGAACGTCCCCTCGTACAGCTTCGTGCCGGCCGAGGGCGTGATCATCAGCACCTGCAGCGACACCGCCCCGGCCTTGCGGAGCAATTCGACCTGGTTCAGCAGGCCGTAATTGGTGCCCTTGCTGTAGAGCGGCTGGGTGTCGTGGTGCATCATCATCGGCATCGGGCAGATGCCGTTGTCGCGGAGCAGGCCGAACGCCTCGGTCGTCTTGCTGACGGACTGCCCCTTGTTGACCAGCGTGGCGGTCATGTCCTCCACGCCCAGCCACAGCGCCCGGCAGCCGCTCTTGTGGATCAGCGGCAGGTGCTCCTTCATCTGCAGCGTGTCGTGGACCGTCACCTCGGTGTGCCAGCGCACCTTCTTCGGCAGTGGCTTGCCGTCGATCTGGGCCTCGGCCAACGTGTTGACGATGTCCAGCGTCCGCTGCTTGTGATTGAAGAAGTTGTCGTCGGCCCCGAAGAAGTACCGCAGGCCGTACGCCTTGTGCAGGTTGGTCAGCTCTTCGGCGATCCGCTGCGGGCTCTTGAGCCGGTGCTGCCGCTGGTTGTAGGCGGGGATCGGGCAGTAGGGGCAGTTGAACTTGCAGCCGAACGTCAGCACGACCGAGCTGATTGGGCTCAGCCCGCGGACGCGGCTGGCCTCCAGCGGTTGGCTCGCCAGCGTCGCCCGGCGACTCGGGGCCTCCAACAGCCGGTAGCCCAGTACGGGGTCGGGCAGCTCGTCAAGGTCGCTCAGCAGCCGTTGCACGCCGGTGTCGACCAGTTCCTCGGCCGGCCCGTCCTGGCTGCCGCGGGCGTACATCAGGCCGGGGATGCCCGCCAGCGCGCCGGCGTCACGGGCCCGGTAGAAGGCCGACCGCATCGTCTCGCCGGCGGCCCGCATGTCGAGCAGCACCTCCAGCATCGACATCAGCACGTACTCCTCACCCGTCACGGCCACGTCGGCGCTGTTGGGCTCTTCGGTGCCGAACAGCTCCGACGGCTGGTACACCGCGTGGGGACCGCCGGCGATGATCAGCGGGCGCTGGGAAACCGGGATGCGCCGGGCGTCGCGGATCAGCTCCATGCACTGGCCGCTGTGCAGCCCCATGCTGCTGACCATGAACAGGTCGGGGATCCGGCCGTCGACGCGCATCTGCGACGGCTTGAAGTGCTTGTTCCACTGCTGCAGCACGATGCGGGTCTTGACGAACCCCGCGTCGACCATGGCCGCGCCAATGCCGCGCACGCCGGCGGGGGCCATGCGGGTGTCGGCGAAGATGAACGGCAGCATGCGCGTCCGGTGGTCGAACGCGCAGGCGATCACGGTGGTCAGGTCGGCGCGGGCGGCGGGGCCGCGGAGCCGCCGACGGATGTCGAGCAGTTCCCCAGGCTTGAGCATCTCGTCTCCGCGGGCGCGGCGGGGGAGTTCCATGGTCGTTTTGTCCTGACTAACCGACGTGCGGTCGGCACGACGCCGACGTGAACGGTACGGCCGCGGGGGCGGTGCCGTTCTGTTAAACCTTATCGGACGTTCGCGTGATTACCACCCAGTGGTTCCCGGTCCGCCCTTGAACGGACCGACCACATCCGGGGTGATCCACCCGCCGTAGAACCCGCCCGGCTGCGGGGTGACGGCCTGGCCATCCACCGTACATTCGTCCGCAAGTCCAGCGTAGAACGCGACGGCGTCGCGGATCGGTTCCATGCCGGCCGTCGGCTGCGGGTAGGCCCAGGCCGCCCGGGATCGGACGACGTCGCCCACGACGATATCAAAGTACCGGGCCGTCCCCTTCCACTCGCACCCGGTGGTCCCGCCGACAGGTCGGAGGT
Source organism: Tepidisphaeraceae bacterium (assembly GCA_965198865.1). GTDB lineage: Bacteria > Planctomycetota > Phycisphaerae > Tepidisphaerales > Tepidisphaeraceae > CBDAQA01. The sequence goes on from CBDAQA010000003.1 coordinate 282,884, forward strand.
GGAGGGGGTCCACGTCGCCCACCGGGAAGTAGTACACCGGCGGGTGCGACGTCTCGAGCACGCGATGGCCGCGCGTCGTCTCGGCCACAACCTTGCCCGCCACCATCACCCGCAGCCGTTTGGGCGTCGCCTCCAACCGAGGCGGCCGCGGGTAGTCCCACACCGATTCCTGCCCCTGACCCGGTGCGATGCGGTATGGCGGCATGCGGCATTGTAGGGTGGCATTGGCCCCACGCGCAGTTACCGCGGCGTTATTATGCCACCCATGCCCGGGTACGTCGCGATCCTCGAGGACATGCTCGTCAGCCTGTGGTGACGACGGGTTACTCGTCTGTTTCAGAATCGTCGACCTGCTCGTCGGCACTGATGTCTGCCGACAGGTCCTTGATCTGGCGGCTGATCGTCACCGATTCGAATGAGTCTGCCGACCGAATCCGTGCGAGCAGATCCTGAAGTTGACGCCGCTTTTCCTGGGTGCTCTGGCTATTCGGCATGGACATCTCCCGGGCGAACGACTCGGAACGTTAGGCCTGCCCCTTCGCTTTAGCTTTTTTAGGTGGGGGAGCCCTGCTCGCGGTCAGCTGTGCCAGCGTGGCAGTCAGGTTCTCCCTCGCAAGTTGGTCGGCTTGCCGCTGCGCGAGTTGGGTGAGGATATTCCCACCACCCAGTCCGACCACAACGGCCCCGAGCAGGTTGGCCATGGTGACTGGTGGAAGCGTCGGTGGCGTGGTCGCGTTCAGCACCACCTGGCTCAGAGGTCCGTACATGCCGGCGATCACAACGGCCGCGATGCTTCCGACGAGTACGTTGCCAATCCAGCCCGGCCGCCACGTCTTGGCTGATTTGTCGATCCGAGGCAGGACGAACTCGCCCGCTATCGCACAATTGGCAACGCCGCCCATCGCACCGCAGGCGGCGATCAGACCTATTAGCGATAAGAGGGACATCCACTTTGCTCCACCCGACAACTTGCGGACGGCCGTCAACTTTACGGCAATTAATCGAACTCGCAAAACGAGAACGTTCCGAGAACTTACGCCTCGTGCCACTCCACCACGACCCCCTCGTTCGCCCGCAGCGCGACCTCGCCGGTGACGCGCTCGTCCTCGCGGTCCATCTCGGTCGACAGCACCAGCCGCCCCGCGGCGGGCGGCCGCGTCGTGGCCGTCTCGGGGATCGTCCGCGGCTCGCCGGTCAGGTTCAGCGCGATCAGGAACGTCCGACCGCCGTCGGTGCGCAGGTAGGCCACCGTGTGCTCGTCGGCGTACACGCTCGCGTAGCTGCCGCAGTGCAGGGCCGACTCGGCGCGGCGCAGGGCGATCAGGCGGACGTACAGCGACAGCAACGATCGCCCGTCGTTGATCTGGGCCGTCACGTTCCGCGTCGCGTAGTCGGCCGACACCGGCAGCCACGGCTCGGCCGTGCTGAAGCCGGCGTTGGCCGTGGCGTCCCACTGCATCGGCGTCCGCTCGGGGTCGCGGCCCAACCCCATGCCGGGCACCTGCTTCTCGAACGGGTCCTGGATCTTCTCCTTTGGGATCGGCACGTCGGCCATGCCGATCTCGTCGCCGTAGTAGAGCGTCGGCGTGCCGCGGAGCGTCAGCAGCAGCATGGCCGCCACGCGGGTCTGGTCCCGGCCGGCCCGGCTGGCGAGGCGCGGGTTGTCGTGGTTCCCCAGCACCCAGTTCGGCCAGCCGAAACTGGGCAGGGCGGCCTCGTACTTCTCGACGGCGGTGGCGATCGTCTTCGCGTTCCACGGCATCGTCACCAGCTGGAAGTTGAACGGCATGTGGACCCCCTCGCCGCCGGTGCCGTAGTAGGTCATCAGCCGTTCGACCGGCAGGTAGACCTCGCCCACCATCATCCGCTTGGGGTAGGCGTCCAGCACCTTCCGCATCTCGGCGATCACGTCGTGTACCTCGGGCCGGTCGGCCACGTACACGTCGAGAAACTCGTGGTAGGGGTTGTTGCCCGGCCGGTAGTTGGGGTTCCGCGGGTTGTCGCGGAACTGGTCGTCCTTGACGATGTGGTAGATCACGTCGACCCGGAACCCGTCGACGCCGCGGTTCATCCAGAAGCGCAGGGCATCGTACATGGCGGCGCGGAGCTCGGGGTTGCGCCAGTTGAGGTCAGGTTGCTTGGCCAGGAACGCGTGGAAGAAGTACTGCCCCGTGGCCGGGTCCATCTCCCACGCCGACCCGCCGAACGTGCTGAGCCAGTTGTTCGGCGGACCCCCGCCCGGGGCCGGGTCGCGCCAGATGTACCAGTCGCGTTTCGGGCTGGTCTTGGATGCCCGGGCCTCGGTGAACCACGGGTGTTGGTCCGACGTGTGGTTCGGCACGAAGTCCAGGATCAGCTTCATGCCGCGGGCGTGGACGTCGGCCAGCAGCGCGTCGAAGTCCGCCATGTCGCCGAACAACGGGTGGATGCCCACGTAATCCGACACGTCGTACCCGAAGTCGGCCATCGGCGACGGGTAGATGGGGCTCAGCCAAATGCAGTCGACGCCCAGCCCCTGGAGGTAGTCGAGCCGGCCGCGGATGCCCGAGAGGTCGCCGACGCCGTCGCCGTTGCCGTCGGCGAACGACCGCGGGTAGATCTGGTAGATGATGCCGGTCTGCCACCACTCGTGGCAGATCGGCGGGCCCGATTCGATAGCGATGCCGTCCATCCGCGCGACCATAGCAAGGTCTGCGGAAGCGCGGAACGGACAGTTCAGGCGGCCCCTCCGACACGGACAACGACTTGCTCTACATGGACCCGCTCCGCGCGGTTCGATCGACTTGCGCGCGGCAATCAATGTGACACAACGTTACGAAATGTTACACATGTTCGGCCGTGACTTGGCTAATACAATTTTGATGTAAGCTGCTGTAATTAATAGATTTACACCGTATTGAAGCCATTTTTCCTGAGTTGGCCGCGTAACATGACGAGCCCGTAGCCCTCCAGCCGAAGACGACCCCGTAGACCGGGCATCGCCCGCCGCACCAGCCTGGCGAGCGGACGTGCCCGAGTCTACGTGTCGGCGGCCGTCCCTCACCCCGCCAGCACGGGCATGCTGATCCCCCGCGGCATCGGTGCGGCGTCCACGCCGCTCTCGGGCACCTCGGCCAGCGTGCGCACCATGGCGATCTCGTCGCAGTGGTCGTTCTTCGGGCACCGCACGCAGTCGGACCATACTTTCAACGGCAACGATTCCCGATCGACGATCTCGAACCCCAGCTTGCCGAAGAACCGCGGCTCGTAGGTGAGCGACATCACCCGGCGGATGCCGAGCCGGCGGGCCTCGTCCAGGCACCACTCGACCAGCTGCGTGCCGATCCCCCGGCCGCGGGCCGACTCATCGACGGCCAGCGCCCGCACCTCCGACAGGTCGGCCCAAATCAGAGCGAGCCCCACGCAGCCGCGCACGTCGCCGTCCTCGTCCTCGTACACGGCGTAATCGCGCAGGTGCTCGTACAGGTCGGCCAGGCTCTTGAAGAGCATCTTGCCCAGCTCGGCGTGGCTGGCGATGACCGCCTGCATGCGGGGCACATCGTGGATGGTGGCGGATCGGATCATGGCGCGGTCCCGCGATCAAAACGTTGCCGCGCGACGCGGCAGGGCGAACATCATAGCACAAGCCCAACGCAGCCGAAGCGATCCCAACGCCCGAGCGACCCCAGCCGAGACGGGCGTCAAAACCCTTTGAATACTGGGCGTTTCTGAACAAATCGAATCCCGCCGATTTTAGTTGACGCGAGGCGTGTGCCGTCGGCACAATCGTTGCGAACGGATCGACGTCCGTCGCACATCCAACCGCGTCCAGTGGCAAATCGGAGATCGCACGATGATTCAGCTCACTTGCGGGAACGTGTTGCTCAAGCCCTCCACTCGCCGGCAACTGATGGGTTGCCTCCGCCGGGCCCAAAAGCTCGGCCAACGGATCGGCGGGTTCGCCCTCAACCTCTGCCTGAAGCGCTCGGGCAAGCAGTTCGACCTGCGGGCCGACGTGAAGGATGCCGCCGGCACCTTCCGGTGCCACGCCCGCGGCACCGACTGGCAGACCGCCGTCCGCCGAATGGTCCGCGACCTGGTCCTGCGGCTGCACGCGCAGCTGCTCGCCCGCCCGGCGCTCGCGTGATCGAACTGTCCTGAACCCGATGGCGGGCGGCCCCGGCACGCGCCGGTCTGAGCCGTCCCGCTACCCATAAAGCCACCGATGGTACCGGCGGGAGGCACTCTCCAATGATACCGTCGGTCCCCTCATAGTTTGAGCACGGGTCTGATTCCTCTTATGTAGAAGAGGGTCGCTCGATATGCGAATTTGAACGCTTTGAAAAATCCAAGGCAGATTCACCACGGAGGCACGGAGACACAGAGAAGACGTCGAAAAACAGCGATTTCTCCGTGCCTCCGTGGTGAGTCTGTTCTGGTTTTCCAAACACCTCAATTAAGTTTGGCGCGCCTCGGCACTTGTCGCCAAGGCGCAAGCGGCTGCTTCGCAGTTCCTCTATATGCAGGCCCCCGGGCCTTGTTCAGTGCTCACCGCTCGGGCGGCGCGGCGCGGACGTACTCGCGCCGGACCCACTTCCAGTACTCGCGCCAGTCCCAGATGACGCGGACGGGGAAGACCTCCTCGCGGGCCAATCGGAATCCGCCGGGGATGGCCGAGCGGTAGGGGTCAAACCCGAGCCGTTCCCCGGGGAACAGTTGGCTCCACAGCACGATGTGCTGCACGCCGTCCGCCTTGCGGAGGTCGTGGGCGACGACCCCGGCATCGTACCGTTCGCGCAGCACGTACGGGTTCGCCACCTTTGGCGACAGCGACTGCTCGAACAGGTCCGGGCTCATCGGCTGGCGGTTCGACAGCATCTGCAGGTAGTACCGGCCGCCCGTGATCTTCGTCGCGTCCACACCCAGGTTGGTCTGGGCGACGGCGATGCCACCGCGGATAATGTTGTCGTAGGTCCGCACCGTGCCGTTCGGGTCCTGCGCCGCCCAGATGTCCGCGGCCAACCGGTCGATGGGCGGCTCGGTCCACAGCACCATCCGCATGCCGATCATGAACAGGTTGGCCAGGCAGAAGAACGCGACGGCCGCGGCCCGGACGGGCCGGGTCGGCAGGCGCATCAGCAGTGCCGCCACGCCGACCCCCACGGCCGGCCAGATGATGCCGATGTACCGCGGTTCCCAGATCGACGTCGCCAGCCCCCACGGTCGACCGGCGAAGAACGCCTTCATCGACTCCGGGTAGGCCCACCCGGCGAACACGGCCATGCACAGCCCGAAGATCCCCGCCGTGGCGAGCCAGAACGCGATGGTGCGGGCGACCATCGGTCGGAACGGCCGGTGGAACAGGGCGGCGGCGAACACCAGTTCCACCGCGGCCAATGCCAAAGTCCACTGCACGGGTGACGTCGCGTCGGTCAGTTCCCACGTCCAGCGAAGGGGCGAGGCGAAGGCGTCGACCGAGTGGCAGTAGTAGCCGTACGCGGGGACGACGATCCACGCGCCCAGCCACAGCCACACCCGCCAGGCGGGTTCGGGTTGGGCCCGGTCGAGCGCCGCCTGTCGGTCGGGTCGGAGCCATGCCCGCAGCAGCGGCCAGGGCAGCGCCGCCACCGCCAGCAGCGCGACGACCACCGACACCACCGTCTTCGGCACCGCCTCCAGCGAATCCTCGATGCCGTTCAGGTACGCATCGCGCGGCCATTCGTACCCGGCCAGGTACGACGAGGCGGTGTACCACACGTGGTCCGGCCCGGTGCGGTCCCCGTTGAAGAACCCGCCGACCCACCCCAGCCCGGTCTCGCTCCACCCGCGGGCCTCGATGCGCGCCGCGGCCGTGCTGAACATCGTGTAGTAGACGCCCAGCCCGGAGAAGATCACGCCCAGCCCGAGGACGAACAGCAGCCCGGTTTTCCAGCTCAGCCGGCGCTGGGTGAGCAGGAACACCAGCGTGAGCGGCGGGATGACGGCCGTGTTGCCGTTGAGGCCGACCATCGCGCACCCGCAGGCGACCCAGCAAAGCCAGGCGGTCGACAGGCCGGTTCGGAACCACCACAGCAGGCAGCCGACGTTGAGGGTGACCAGCAGCCAGCCGTCGGCGTACATCTTGCAGTCGCGGCTGTAGAAGTGCATGAACGCCGAGCAGGCCGTCACCAGCGCCGCCACCAGCGACGTGCCGCGCGGCAGCAGTTGCCGGGCGAGGAAGTAGATCGCCGGGATGTTGGCGATGCCGAAGAGCGTCGGCACCATCCGCATGACGAACGGCGTCAGCTTGACCGTCCGCTCGGCCGGGACCCAGCCGCGAGGGTAGAGCCAGCCGGGCCCGAAGAGGATGGCGAGCACGACCAAGATGGCGGCGGTGAATGCACACGCCGCCACGGGCGTCAGGCGTCGCACCCAGGCAGATTCTCGCCGGAGGACGATCGCGGTCCCCAATCCCACGACCCCGCTGATCAGCATGCCCGCGAGGATGCCCAGGCCGGCCCGTGCCGCCACCGGCCCGACCGGCACCGGATGGCCGATCAGCCAGTACAGCGAGTAGTGCAGCGGTGGGAACAGGTCGTGGTCGTGCAGCGGGACCAGCATCTGCCCGTACGTGCCACAGACGCGCCAGAAGACCAGCGTGTCGTCGTTCCAGAGCGGCGGCCACTCCAGCCGGTACATCCGGAGCCAACCGCCGAAGATCGTGATCAGCAGAAGCGCCCACAGGTGCGGGGCCGGCAGCCGCCAGCGGCGGGGCGTCGCCACGGCGGCATCCGCCAGGGCGGGCAGGGGTCCGGAGAGCAGATCATCGGCGCGGCGCAGCACAGTGCTTCTACCTATCGCCGGACGGGCGATCGGTTGAAAGGACGAGGGGCATCCGACGAAATGTGTTCGAACGATTGTACGCACGACTCGTTTTGTAATCGGGCCACCCGAATTTGATGCAGATCCGACGTTTCAAGGCGAGCTCGACCGCGTACCCGCAGAGGTACGCAGCGCCGTCGTGGCAGCCGTTGGCGAGCAGCACCTCCGCATCGTGCAGCCGGGCCTCGGCCATCGCCGACAACTCGGTGGGGTCAGTCGATCGGCGGGCGGGTTCTGCGCCTGCTTCGGCGGCGGTTGCGGAACACCCAGTGGCCCTTGCGGACCTGGCGGGCCGGGCGGGCCGACGTTGGTTTGGAGTTCTGCCATTCTTCCCCGGGCCGGTGATGGCCGCATCATTCCGATGTGCGAGACCCGGTCAATTCACGCCTGCCGCGTGCGGCGGTACGCCGCCGGCGGGACGCCGACGAGCTGGCGGAACTGGCGGCTGAAGAAGTAGACGTCGCGGTAGCCGAGCCGGTCGGCGATCGCCTTCACGGGCAGGTCGGTCGAGCCGAGCAACTCGCGGGCAAGGGCGGCGCGGCACTGCAGCAGGTAGCCGTGGGGGCTGGTGCCGGTCGTCTCGACGAACCGCCGGCGGAGGGTGCTGGGGGAGGTGCCGAGCCGGTCGGCCAACGCGGCGTAGTCGATGGCGGGGTCGGTGCCCTCGCGGGCCCAGGTGGCGATCTGTGCGATCGCTGCGTCGAGCCACGGGGCGGGCGGGGCGTCGGGGGCGGGGGCGTCGGCGAGGTCGAGCAGGACCCCCTCCAACTTGTGGATCGCCCGCAGGTGGCTGCGCCGGTCGGTCTGGCGCGACAGGTCGAGCATCTCGTCGAACGCCCGGCCGTAGCCCTCACTGTCCGGGGCGGGGCGCGGCGGGACGGGGAACAGGCCATCCCGTTCCCACCGCCAAACCAACGGTCCCTTGAACGCCAGGTAGCGGTGAACCCACGATGCAAACCCGGCGGCAGGGCCGAAGCGGACGCGCGGGCCGGGGTAGGCGGACCAGAACCACGGGCCCGACATCAGCTGTCGGCGGGTGCCGACGGATAAATCGACCGATCCGCCGGCCATGTACTGGAGGGTGGAGTAGTCCTCGAAGTGCTTGTCGATGCGGTGGGTGCAGGCGGGGATCGAATCGCCGAAGAGGAAGATCAACTCGGCCGCGGGCATGTGACCGAATTGTACAAGGAATGCTCGGGCAGTCCATTTTGCAACGGCGGGGGGACCGTATGCTTCCGCCCGTGCAGTCGGGGCGACTTGGCGGCCGCCCCTGCCGACCAACGTCCGCAGAGCACCACTCATGCAAGTCCCCGCGTCCCTGTCGTTGGCCGACGTGGCCAAGCCCGTCGATCGGCTGCTGGAGACGGCGGCACAGAAGGTCCGGCTGATCGCCGACGCCTGGGACCCGGCCAAGGGCACGCCCGTCTTCACCGTCGAGGGGAAGTACACCACCCGCGGCTGGACCGAGTGGACGCAGGGGTTTCAGTACGGCTGCGCGATCCTGGCGTACGACGCGCTGGGCGACGAGAAGCTGCTGGAGCTGGGCCGGCGGAACACGGTCGAGTTCATGGCCCCGCACGTCAGCCACATCGGCGTGCATGACCACGGGTTCAACAACCTGTCGACCTACGGCAACCTCCGCCGGTTGATGCGCGAGGGGAAGATCGCCGAGCACGGCTGGGAGCGGGCGTTCTACGAGATGGCGATGAAGGCCAGCGGGGCCGTGCAGGCGAGCCGGTGGCAGGGCGTGAACGTCAACGGCAAGCCGAGCAGGCATGCCGCGGGCACGAGCACGTTGGGCTACGTCTACTCGTTCAACGGCCCGCACTCGCTGTTCGTCGACACGATGCGGACGATCCGCATCCTGGGCGTCGCGTGGCAGCTGGGCCACAAGCTGATGCACGAGAACGACCGGGCGGCCGACCTGCTCAAGCGATCGGTGCTGCACGGGCTCACCACGAGCCAGTACGTGCTGTTCCACGGCGACACCGACCAGACCTACGACGTCCGCGGCCGGACGGCCCACGAGGCGATCTTCAACCGCAACGACGGCGTGTTCCGCTGCCGATCCACCCAGCAGGGCTACAGCGCCTTCAGCACGTGGACCCGCGGTTTGGCGTGGGCCATGCTCGGGTACGCCGAGGAGCTGGAGTTCTTCGCGACGATCGAAGATGCGACCTTCGAGGCGTCGGTCGGGCTGAAGAAGGCCGGCGTGGTGGCGGTGTACGAGGCGGCAGCGAAGGCGACGTGCGACCACTGGATCGACGACGTGACCGCCAGCGACGGCATCCCCTACTGGGACGACGGCGCGCCGAACCTGCACAAGCTGGGCGACTGGGCGTCTCGTCCAGCCGACCCGTTCAACGACCACGAGCCGGTCGACAGTTCAGCCGCGGCGATCGGGGCGCAGGGGCTGCTTCGGCTGGGCCGCTACCTGGGCGACGAGAAGTACACGCGGGCCGGGCTGGCGGTGAGCCGGGCGCTGTTCGCCGAGCCGTACCTGTCGACCGACCCGGAGCACCAGGGGCTGATCCTGCACAGCGTCTACCACCGGCCGAACGGCTGGGACCATGTGCCGGCCGGGCGGAAGGTGCCGTGCGGCGAGAGCAGTATGTGGGGGGACTACCACGCGGTCGAACTGGCCGTGTACCTGCGGCGGCTGGTGAAGGGCGAGCGATACCTGACGTTCTTCGATTCGAAGTGACGACTCCAAGCCGGTCCTGAGGTACGCCGAAGAGCCGGATCCGACGTCGAAGAATCCGGGTCTTCGAAGTACCTCAGACACCGGCTTGGCCGGCGAGGGAACGGGAATGGCAAGTTCGAAACGCAAAGTCGCCCTCGTCACCGGCGGCAGCCGGGGCATCGGGTTTGGCGTGGCCAAGTTCTTGGCGGCGGCCGGGTACGACGTCGCGATCAACGGTCGTCGGCCCGACGCAGAGATCGAGCCGGCGCTGGCGGAGCTGCGGGCGGCGGGCGTGGACGCGCTCTACTGCCGGGCCGACGTGGCCGAGTTGCCCGACCACGTGAAGATGCTCGGCGAGATCCGCGCTCGGTTCGGCCGGCTGGACGTGTTGGTCAACAACGCCGGCGTCGCCCCGAGCGTGCGGGCCGACATCCTCGACGCCTCGCCCGAAAGTTTCGACCGGCTCATCTCGATCAACCTGCGCGGCCCCTATTTCCTGACCCAGGCGGCGGCGAAGTGGATGGTCGAACAGCACCACGCTGATGCGAGTTTCCGCGGGTGCGTGATCAACGTGTCGTCGTGCAGCGCCACGGTCGTCAGCGTCAACCGCGGCGACTACTGCATCAGCAAGGCGGGCGTGGCGATGGCGACCCAGCTGTGGGCGGCGCGGCTGGCCGAGTTCGGCGTCGACGCCTACGAGGTCCGGCCCGGCGTGATGGCGACCGACATGACGGCGGGCGTCACGGCAAAGTACGACGAGCTGATCGCGGGGGGCCTGACGGTTGAGAAGCGGTGGGGGAAGCCGGAAGATGTCGGCCGGGCCGTCGCCGCACTCGCGCGGGGCGAGATCCCGTACGCCACCGGCCAGGTCCTGAACGTGGACGGCGGCATGACGCTGCAACGGCTGTGAGGGAGGAAGGTTCGCAGTTCGAAATCTCGAATGACGGAACGGGCGGTCGAGCAGGCGAATCTTTTTCGAAATCCGCGGTTTTCGGCGTTCGAGATTTCTCCGTAGGAGACGCGATGAGCGTGCTAGACAGGATCGCCGCGGGCCGGTTGGTGCCGGTGATCGCCATGGACGACGCGGCCGACGCGGGGCCGCTGGCCGACGCCCTGCTGGCCGGCGGGCTGCCGACGGCGGAGGTGACGTTCCGCACCGCCGCGGCTGAGGCCTCCATCCGCGAGATGTGCAAGCGGGCGAAGATGCTGGTCGGGGCCGGGACGGTGCTCGACGTGGACACGGTCAAGCGAGCCGTCGATGCCGGGGCCGCGTTCATCGTGTCGCCGGGGTTCAGCAGCAGGGTGGTGTCGTACTGCGTGTCGAACGGCATCCCGATCACGCCGGGCACGATCACGCCGAGCGACATCCAGGCGGCGATCGAACACGGGCTGACGACGGTGAAGTTCTTCCCGGCCGAGAGCTTCGGCGGGATCAAGACGATCAGGGCGCTGTCGGCGCCGTTCGGGCAGATGTCGTTCATCCCCACCGGCGGCATCACTGAGAAGCAGCTGCCGGAGTACCTGTCGGTGAAGGCCGTCCACGCGGTGGGCGGCAGCTGGTTCGCGACGAGGGACATGATCAACGGCAAGCGGTTCGACGAGATCACGGCCCTGACGGCCGCCGCGATCCAGGTTGCCCGGGAGGCCCGACCATGAACATCCGAAGCAAAGAGTCCTGCAAGTACGACCTGGTCGCCCTGGGCGACTGCATGATCCGCCTGTCGCCCCCGGGGCACGGGCGCGTCGAGTTCTCCCCAACGCTTGAGGTGTGGGTCGGCGGGGGCGAGTACAACGTCGCCTACGCGCTGGCCCGGCTGGGGCTGCGCACGGCGTGGGTCGGCGGGCTGAACACGTCGCCCATGGGGAAGATCGTGCTGAACCATGGGCGATCCGTGGGCGTCGACATGAGCCACGCCGTCACGCGCAAGTACGACGGGTACGGCAAGAAGGACCGCATCGGCCTGAACTTCACCGAGGTGGGCCACGGCAAGCGCGCCTCCACCACCCTTTACGACCGTGGCCACAGCGCGACGGCCAGCATCAAGCCGGGCGAGGTGAACTGGAAGAAGCTGTTCGAGGAGGACGGCGTCCGCTGGCTGCACACGGGCGGGATTTTCTCGGCCCTGTCGGAGAACACGCGGGCCGTGGTGGCTGAGGCCGTGAAGGCCGCCCACGCCGCGGGGACGATGGTCAGCTACGACCTGAACTTCCGGTCCAAGCTGTGGAAGAGCGACGAGGCGATCGCCACCACGAAGCCGCTCGTGCCGTACATCGATTGCCTGATCGGCAACGAGGAGGACTTCGAGAAGGTGCTCGGCTACCACGCCGAGGGCGTGGACGTGGAGAAGAACGAGATGAACACCGGGGCCTTCAAAGCGATGGTCGAGCGCGTCGCGGCGGACTACCCCAACGTGAAGGTGGTCGGCACCACGCTCCGCGGCGTCCACACAGCTCTCATCAACGACTGGTCGGCCATCCTCTGGACCGAGGGGAAGTTCTACGACGGGTTGGACATGAAGGCGCTCGAGATCGCCGACCGCGTCGGCGGCGGCGACGGCTTCGCCAGCGGGTTCACGTACGGCTTCCTCACCGGCCAGGAACCCCAACAGTGCGTCAACCTCGGCGTGGCCCACGGGGCCATGCTGATGAGCACCCGCGGCGACACCAGCCAGATCGAGCTCGAGGACCTCATGCACGTCGCCGGCGGCGGCAGCGCACGTATCAAACGCTGAAGAAAGACGGCCACGAATGACACGAATGGCCACGAATCAGAATTGCATCTGATCCCCATTCGTGTCCATTCGTGGCGACTCCTTTCTGGATTGGATGCATCTGATGGAAACGCGCAAGATCGGCATCGTGATGAACGGCGTCACCGGCCGGATGGGGACGAACCAGCACCTGATCCGCTCGATCCTGGCGATCATCAAGCAGGGAGGCGTGAAGGTGAGCGACAACCTCACGCTGATGCCGCAGCCGATCCTCACCGGCCGGAGCGAGACCAGGCTGGCCGAGCTGGCCGTGGGCGTGGCCAGGCGCGAGATCGGCCGCGAGCTGCTGTACACCACCAACCTCGGGCACGCGCTGGACAACAGGGAGAACCAGATCTTCTTCGACGCCAGCGGCACGCTGCAGCGGGCCGGGTTCGTCGAGATGGCCGTCAGGGCGGGCAAGGCGATCTACTGCGAGAAGCCAACGGCGACGACGACGGCCCAGGCGCTGCGGCTGGCAAACCTGGTCGACGGGGCGGGGCTGAAGAACGGCGTCGTGCAGGACAAGCTGTGGCTGCCCAGCTTCCGCAAGATCGCCATGCTCAGGGAGCTCGGCTTCTTCGGGAAGATCCTCAGCGTCCGCGGCGAGTTCGGCTACTGGGTCTTCACCGGCATGGACCCCGACCAGCCCGCGCAGCGCCCGAGCTGGAACTACCGCAGCGAGGACGGCGGCGGGCTGATGATCGACATGTTCTGCCACTGGCAGTACGTGATCAGCAACCTGTTCGGCCCGATCAAGTCGCTGGTCGCCCACGGCAACACCGACATCCCCGAGCGCCGCGACGAGGCCGGCAAGGCGTACACCGCCACCGCCGACGACAGCGCCTACGCCATCTTCGTGCTGGAGGATGGCACGGTGTGCCAGTTCAACAGCAGCTGGTGCGTCCGCGTGCGGCGGGACGACCTGCTGACCGTCGAGGTGAACGGCACCAAGGGCACCGCCGTCGCCGGGCTCCGCGAGGTGGTCGTCCAGGGCGCAGCTGAAACACCGAAGCCGGTGTGGAACCCCGACATCGCCCAGCCGATCGACTTCTACAAGGGCTGGCAGACCGTGCCGAACAACATCAACTACGACAACGCGTTCAAGATCCAGTGGGAGATGTTCCTGCGGCACGTGGCGCTGGACGAGCCGTTCCGCTGGACCCTCCGCGAGGGGGCCAAGGGCGTGCAGCTGGCGGAGCTGGGGCTGCAGAGCTGGAAGGAGCGGAAGTGGGTCGACGTCCCGCCGCTGCCGAGCAAGTGAGGTCAGAAAAGTAGCCGCAGATGAACGCAGATGCACTTAGATCAGAACGGGATGTCCTCTCCACATCTGCGTTCTTCTGCGTGCCTCTGCGGCTGATTTCGTCTTTTCTGGAGAATCGTGGCCGCAGCCCCTTTGAACGACGTGTCCAAGTGCGCGATCCACACGATCACGACCAAGAAGTGGTCGCTGGCCGAGTGCATCGCCGGGTTCGCCCAGGTCGGCATCCGCGGCATCAGCGTGTGGCGCGACGCGATCCCCAGCGCGGGCGGCGCAGCGGCGGCGGGCAAGATGCTGCGCGACGCGGGCGTCACCGTGCCGGCGCTGGTCCGCGGCGGGTTCTTCCCGGCGTTTGATGCCGTCGCAAGACAAGCCGCCATTGATGCCAACAAGACCTGCGTCGACGAGGCGGCCGCCATCGGGGCGGATCAGGTCGTGCTCGTGTGCGGTGCCGTGCCAGGCATGTCATTGTCTGACGCTCGCAAGCAGGTGGCCGACGGCCTCGCCACGGTCCTACCCTACGCCGCGGCGGCGACCGTGAAGCTCGCGATCGAGCCGCTGCACCCCATGTACGCCGCCGACCGATCGTGTGTGAACCGCATGGCCGAGGCCCGGCAGCTGTGCGAGCAGCTCAAGAGCCCCTTCCTCGGCATCGCCGCCGACGTCTACCACATTTGGTGGGACCCCGACCTGGAATCGGAGATCAGGCTGGCCGGCCAGCAGGGCACGCTGTTCGGCTTTCACGTCTGCGACTGGAAGGTGAACAGCACGCACCCGCTGAACGACCGCGGCCTGATGGGCGACGGGTGCATCGACCTGCGCACGATCCGCGGCTGGGTCGAGGCGGCCGGCTTCCGCGGGTTCCACGAGGTCGAGGTGTTCTCCGAGCACTACTGGTCGATGGACCCGACCGAGTACACTGCGAAGATCCGGGACGCGTACCTGGAAAACGTGTAGTCGGAAGCCCCGGATGCACATCTGGGGCTCCGAGGGGGCAACGCAATGAGCGAGGCGAAGAGCCGTATCGGGGCCGGCCTGTTGTCGGTCACGTTCCGCAAGCTCGCGGTGAGGCAAGTCGTCGACCTGGCGGTCGAGGCGAAGCTGGCCGCGATCGAGTGGGGCGGCGACGTCCACGTGCCGCACGGCGACCTGGGGGCCGCCCGCGCCACGCGGCGCATGTGCGATGACCACGGGCTGGCCGTCAGCGCGTACGGGTCGTACTACCGGGCCGGCGGCGCGCCGGGCAACCCGCCCATCGAGGCGGTGCTCGACTCGGCGGCGGCGCTGGGCACGACGGCCGTGCGCGTCTGGGCCGGCACCCGCGGGTCGGCCGAGGTGACGCCGGCCGACCGGGACGCGATCGTTGCCGACCTGGCCCGCTGCTGCGGGCTCGCCGCCCAGCGCGGCCTGACGGTCGCGACCGAGTTCCACGGCGGGACGCTGACCGATCAGATCGATTCCTGCGTGAGCCTGTTGAACGCGGTCGACCACCCGAACCTGCGGACGTTCTGGCAGCCACCGGTCGGCATGGAGCCGGCGGTGGCGCTGGCGGGGCTGGTGCGCGTGGAGCCGTGGCTGTCGAACGTCCACGTGTTCCACTGGTGGCCCACGGGTGGGGACCGAAGGCCGTTGGCGGAAGGCGGCGACCGTTGGCCGGCCTACCTGGCCGAGGCGGCGAATGACGGGCTGCCGCGCTACGCCTCGCTGGAGTTCGTCGCCAACGATGACCCAGACCGGTTCCGCGAGGATGCCGCCACGCTGTTGGCGTGGCTGGACGAGGTGAACGTCGCAAATCCCACCGGATAGTCCATGACCCATTGCCGCCGATTGCTGCCCGCCGTGATTTTGCTGGCCGTCATGGCGACGGCGGCCCGTGGGCAGACGACGGCCCCCTCGGCGCCGCCGTCGACGGCCCGGTGCTTCGACTTCGGCAGGGGCGGCGTCTACACCGGATGGACCGCCGTCACCGACGAGGCCTACACCGAGTCGCGCGGGTACGGGTGGGTCGGCGGTCCGACACTGAAATTCGGTTCGACCGGCCGGCCCGACGACCTGCGGCACGACTACGCGACGGGGATCACCAAGGCGACGTTCCGCGTGCATCTTCCTGCGGCCGGCCGGTACCGACTGGTGGTCGTCGCCGGCGACATGTGGGCCGGGCACAAGTTCAACGTCACCACCAACGTGGCCGGCGCGACGTTGCCGCCGGTGACGACGCGGGCGGGCCAGTTCGTCAACCTGTCGGCGACGGTCGACGTGCCGGGCGACACGCTGGACGTCACGTTCGCCGCGCGAGAGGGCGGGTGGGTCTGCAACGGGCTGGTCGTCATGCCGGCGACGGCGAAGCAGGAGCCGCGGGTCGACAAGGACTTCGCCGACCCCGAGAAGCCGGCTCCGCCGGCGTGGCTCGACGTCGCCAAGCGGCCGGACCCGACCGCGGGGTTGCTCCAGCGATTCCAGGCGTCGTCCAACGGTGTCGTCGGCCTTGCCGTGGAGCGCGCGCCGTACTTGGAGTTCATCCAGGGCGACGTCGACTTCTGGGCCAAGCGGCAGGACGCGAACGGGGCGATCGTCGACCCCTACATCAAGGGCGAGTGGCAGTACTCGACGCCGTGCTTCGCGTTCGCCGCGGCACAACTGGCGGTGAGCCTCAAGCGCGACGATCTGATCGAGCCGGCGGCGCGGGCGTTGGACTGGGCGACGCTGCGGTTGAGCCAGCACAAAGCGGCCACGAGTCACGAGGATTTCTACCCACCGCACATCGCACACGCGATGGACCTGCTGAAGGCGAAGGTGCCGGCCGAGCGGTACGCGAAGTGGGTGGCGGCCCTGAAGTCGTACGACCCCTACGGCGGATACGAGATGGCGATGGGATCGATGAACTGGAACTGCGTCGCCCTGGCCGGCGAGTCGATGTTCCACGACCTCGGCATCCGCGCGAACACGGACTATGTGGAGGACAGCCTGGCGGCGCAGGGCCACCTGTGGGCCAGCGACTGGGGCGTCTACGGCGAGGGGCCGATCCCGTACGACGCGTGGCCGCGGCTGTTCCTGTCGGACATGGTGGCCCACGGGTACCGGGGGCCGCACCACGACGCGATCGGCGAGACGCTGCGCCGCGGGGGGCTGACCGGGCTGTTCATGCAGTCGCCGGCGGGGGAGATGCCGACCGGGGCGCGCAGCAGTCAACACGTGTGGAACGAGGCGCTGCAGTGCGCCCTGTTCGAGGACGCGGCGGCGAACGCGAAGGACCCCGCGCTGGCCGGGGCGTTCAAGCGCGGGGCGGCACTGTCGCTGGCGGCGATGCGGCGGTGGAAGCGCGACACGGGCGAGCTGCAGGTCGTCCACAACTGGGTCGACCCGCAGGACCAGTTTGGGTACGAGGTGTACACGGCCCTGTCGCAGTACAACCTGATGGCCTGCACGACGCTCTGCTCAGCGTACCAGCGGGCGGCGACGACGGAGGCGGTGGCGGCGACGGTCGCGCCGGCCGAGGTGGGCGGGTTCGTGATGGACCTCCGCGAACCGTTCCACAAGGTAATCGCGAACGCGGGCGGGACGTACGTCGAGATCGACACCGCCGGCGACGGGCACTACAGCCCGACCGGGTTGCTGCGGGTCCACCAGACGGGCGTGACGCCGAGCATCGGGCCGAGCGACGGGCTGGTCGCCCATCCGAGCCCGGTTTACCCCAAGGGTGCTGTGACGACGACGGCCGCCGTGGGTATTGCGTGGAAGGGCGTCGACGGCTCGTGGAAGCGGTTGGCGGAGTTCATGGGCGATAAGGTCCATGCGGATTTGGCGGTGCACGAGCAGACGCCAGCGCGGGTGGCGTTCACGATTCGGTACACGGGCGACTTCGGCGGGCCGACGGCGGTGGTCGAGCGGTACGTCGTGACGGCGGGGCGCGTGGAGCAGACGAGCACCGTCGAGGGACTCTCGGGGCCGGTGCAGATCGTGGTGCCGGTGCTGGCGAACGACGGGCGCGAGGCGACGCGGGTCGACGTGCGGGCCGGGCGCGTTGCGGTTCGGCTGGGCGACAGCGTTGAGCGATTCGCGGTGGACGGAGCGACGACGACGGCGGTGGGGCCGCAGATGTACGCGTTCCGGAACGGGTGGGCGCAGCTGGCGACGTTCGACGTGGCGGGGAACGGCGCGACGCTGGTGATCACGCCGTCGGCGGTGAGGTGAGGGACCCACGGCGGCACCGTGGGCTTCAGCAGTCGTCGAGGTTGAACACCTGCTTCAGCATCAGCACGGGCTGGCCGCCCTGGCCGGCGGCGATGGGGGTCTCGAGGTAGTCCTGCATCAGCTGTTGCCACTTGGTGTGGATGGCGGACGTTTCCAACGTCGCGCAGGTGGCGGCCCAGTCGTCGCACTCGAGGTAGCCGAACTCGGTGCCGTCGGGGGCCAGCCACAGGGTGTAGTTCCGCATGCCGGCGGCACGCAGGTCGTCGGCCAGCTCGGGCCAGATCGGGTTGTGCAGCTTCAGGTACTCGGGCAGCTTCTCGGTGCGGACCTTCAGCAGGAAACCGACGCGTTGCATGGGGAGCCCTTCGAGCAGCGGAGAAGAAAGTTAGCCACAGATGAACGCAGATGCAGGCGGATGAAGGTACCAGAGCGTGCTTCTCCCATCTGCTTGCCTCTGCGTTCATCTGCGGCTGAATCTCTTCGCCTTCATCAGTGGCCCGCGTGGGAGCCGACGTAGTTGCCGTAGCCGATGACGACGGTGGAGGCGACCAGCGTGAGGATGCCGAGGCCGACCAGGGCGTGGGTGCGGCGGCTGGGGTGACGCCAAAGCAGTACCACCTGCAGATGCGGCTGCGGCGCGCGGAGGAACTGCTGGTCGGGACGGCGCGGCCGCTGAAGGAGATCGCCCTGGAACTGGGGTTCGACGGCGCGTCGCACTTGTCAGCCGACTTCAAGGCAAGGACCGGCGTGGCACCGGGGGCGTGGCGGCGGGGTCGGAGAGGAGCCGCGCACGGCGGTACTCCGCAGTAAGCGGTTCCGCGCAAATCCGCTTACTGCGGCGTACCGCCGTGCGCGGCTCCTTTGCGGAACGTGCTCAGGCGGGCACGACCAGCGGGATGGCGTCGACGTCGCGCGGCAGGCGGCGGCGGCTGACCCCGGGGACCCGCGTCAGCTGGTGGACCGACCCCTCGAGCGTCGTGGGGCGCACCTGCCAATGCAGCGGCCGGCCGGCGAGGTAGCGGTCGAGCTCGTCGACCATGTACTGGCCCATCCGCTGGCACTCGCGGCCCTGGCTGCCGGCGATGTGGGGCGTGAGGACCAGGTTGGGGAGGTCGAGCAGCGGCGAATCGGTCGGCAGCGGCTCGACGTCGGTCACGTCGAGCACGGCCTGCAGGTCGGGCCGGGCGCGGAGCACGGCGGCCAGCTCGGGCTCGCGCACCAGGCTTCCGCGGGAGGTGTTGATGAACGTCGCGCCGGTCCGCATGGACGACAGCAGCGCGCCGGTCACCATGCCGCGGGTGGCGGCCAGGTCGGGGGCGTGCAGGCTGACCACGTCGGAGCGGGCGAACAGCTCGCCCAGCTCGACCCGCGTGACGCCGAGCCGCCTGGCGTCGTCGTCGCCCAGGAACGGGTCGCAGGTCAGGATGGTCGGGTGGAACGGGGCGAGCATCCGCACGACCAGGCGGGCGATCGTGCCCATGCCGATCAGGCCGACCGTGCTGCGGTAGTTGCCGGGCACCTCGGGGCGGATCTTGAACCCGTCGGGCGACCCGCCGTGGCGGGCGAGTCGCCAACCGTGCTTGAGCGAGAACAGCATGGTGGCCACGGCGTACTCAGCCACGGGGATGGCGTTGGCGTCGTTGGCGGTGGTGACGGCGACGTTCCGCTGCCACACGGCGGGCGTACACCAGCCGTTGATCGCGCCGGCCCCGTAGAAGATCGCCTTGAGCTTGGGGGCGGCGGCGAGAAATGTGGCGTCGATGGCCGGCGCGCCCCAGCCGCTGAACAGCACGTCGACGTCGGCCAGCAGCGACATGCGATCGACGATGGACTCCTTGGTTTGGGGCGGGGCGACCAGCGTCACGCGGCGGGCGACCTCGGCGGCGGCGTGGGGGGCGTAGACCACGTCGTACGCGTCCCGGCCCAGAACGAACAGGCCCTTGAGTCGTCGTTGCATTTACGTCTCCAACCGACCGGCGGCCCCGTGCGGTCGCGCGGCCAACCGAGAGGGCGAGGCCTTGGGGGGACCTCGCCCTCTGGTGATGTACTGCTGGTCCCCCGGATCACAGGGCGAGTCAGTGCTGCTGCGACTTATTCCAGAGGTAGGCGTTGCTCATGTAGGGGCTGACCGTCTTGTTGACCAGGGCCGACATGTCGCCGGTCATCTGGGTCGAGATGCCGCCGCTGACGGGCTCGCACGGCATCTCGCCGCGACCGACGCTGGCGGCGTGGCCGTCGAGGAACAGCGTGTTGACGATGCCCGAGCTGAAGTCGTAGAGGTTGCCATGCCCGGTGCCGGGGTTCACGCCGCCGGCGTGCCAGTTGCCGTGCCGGGCCCCGACGATGCGCCACATGTGATGGGTGCCGGTGGCGAAGGCGTTCCACTGGCTGCCGTCGAACATCATGACGGTCTGCGCGGCCCGGGGGAACTGCGAGAGGCGGTAGGTCGGGATGATCTTGTGGGGGCTGGTGTGGTCGGGCCAGTAGGTGGTCGCCTGCATGGGCAGGTACTGGGGCGTGGTGCCGTAGGAGTTGGCGTCGGTCGCGCCGTTCACGCCGTAGCCGATGTCGAGGATGCAGGCCCCCTGGGCGACGGGGCTGTTGGTGACCGGCTCGGGTGGCGTGTACCCGACGTAGCCGTGGGTGGCGGCGTCGGTGGCGTTGGGCATCAGCACGCGGGAGTAGGTGCGGTAGTAGCCGTCGGTCACGCCCACGCTGGAGGAGGTGGCGTAGACGGGGTTGGCGGTGTTGTCGGTCGCGGGGACGTCCCGGACGGCCGGGCACATCAGCACGGAGTTGCCCGAGCCGGCGCCGATCGAGCCGTTGCTGGTGATTCGGGGGTCGGGCAGGTAGTGGCCCTGCACCAGCAGGAACGCCCACGGGTCCCCGTAGCCCCCGCCGCCGCCGCCCCAGACGTAAGTGGGGAGGATCGCGCCCTTGTTGTCGTTGGCGTAGACCATGCACGCCTGGCCGAGCGACTTCATGTTGGCCAGGCACTTCACGGTGATCGCCGACCGCTTCGCCTTGGCCAGCGACGGGAGCAGGATGCCGACCAGCAGCGCGATGATGCCGATCACGACCAGCAGTTCGACCAGTGTGAAGCCGGCACGGGGACGACGGGGGGAAGCGAGCATCGAGACCTCCGCAGGTGTTCGGACGCGGTCTGGGAGACCGCAGGCGACTTGAAAGTGGACGGACAGGGACGAACGTGGCCCGCAAACTGAAGCACCGTTCGCTTGTGTGAGTACATCATCGCACGGCAATTTGTTCGGTTCAAGTAAAATCGTTGTTTACATTCTTATTTTCAGGTCTCGCAGCTGTCGCAGTTGAGATGCCGTTTATTTGGCCACCTGTCGCAAATTTTGATTCAACGGCGCGGATTACCGGCAAACCGTTGACTTGCGCGGCATTCAGTGGCGTTTGATCTATGCGATTTTCTGCGGTCGTCTGATTTTGTACGTCGGTGTCGTATTCCGGCAGCCCTTTTTGGAAATGTAAATACGATTGGTGTGCTGCTTCAACGGCGGTACGATCTTGCCAATTCGGGGCTTCGGCGGCGGGTCGGTTCGGTCGGCAATCAACGCGTGGGTTGCACCCGCGCCATACCAGGTGGAGGTGACGATGAGCGCTTCGAGAAGAATGTGGACTGCAGTGGCGACGATCGGCCTGAGCTTTGTCGCTGGGGGGTCGGCGATGGCTGTCGAGCCGGGCGTAGTGACGTTGATGCCGATGGGACCGGCCTGGTCGCGGAACTCGGTGAACGCGACCGTCTTCCGCACAGACCCGATCACCACGGCTGGGGACGACCAGTATGCGGCCTACTACAACGAGGCGGGACACGTCGTCGTCGCCCATCGCAAGCTGGCCGAGACAACCTGGACCGAGACGGTCACGGATCTGACCGGCAAGGTGAGGGACGCGCACAACGTCATCTCGATCATCGCCGATGGCGACGGCTACCTGCACCTGTCGTGGGACCACCACGGCAACCCGCTGCGGTACGCCCGGTCGACCGCGCCGGGATCGATGGACTTCGTGACCGGGCCGATGACGGGCAGGACGGAGCGGAACGTCACCTACCCGCAGTTCTTCAAGCTGCCGGGCGGCGACCTGATCTTCATGTACCGCGACGGGTCGAGCGGGAAGGGGAACCTGGCGATCAACCGGTACGACACCCAGTCCAAGCGGTGGGCCCAGCTGTACGACACCCTCGTCGGTGGGCAGGGGCAGCGCAACGCCTACTGGGAGGGGTGCGTGGACCCCAAGGGGTCGATCCACATCGCCTGGGTGTGGCGCGAGTCGCCCAACGTCGAGAGCAACCACGACATCTGCTACGCCCGCAGCGACGACGGCGGCAAGACCTGGCTGAAGACCGACGGCACCCCGTACGCCCTGCCCATCACGGCCGCCACGGCCGAGGTGGCGGTGGTCGTCCCGCAGCGGCACGAGCTGATCAACCAGACGTCGATGTGTACCGACACCGACGGCCGACCGGTGATCGCCACCTACTTCCGCGGGCCCGACGACAGGGTGGTGCAGTACCACGTCGTGCGGTACGACGGGAAGGCCTGGCAGTCGTCGGCCGTGACCGAGCGGAGCACGCCGTTCAGCCTGAGCGGCGGGGGGAGCAAGGCGATCCCGCTCTCGCGCCCCCAAGTGTTGGCCCGCAGCGCCAACGGCAAGACCGGCATCTGGATCGTCTTCCGTGACGCCGAGCGCGGCAGCAGGGTCACCATGGCCGGCTGCCCCGACCTGTCCGAGCCGAAGTGGACCACGCGCGACCTGACCGACTTCGACGTGCGGTACTGGGAGCCCAGCTACGACCACGTCCGCTGGCAGCGCGACGGCGTGCTCGACCTGTACGTCCAAAAGGTCGGCCAGGGGGACGGCGAGGGGCTGGAGAACCTGCCGCCGCAGATGGCCCAGGTTTTGGAACTCGTGCCGTAGCACCGGGTGGAGTCCAACACAGTGCGACGGAGCCGGGCCGTGTCGGCCCGTGACGAGCGAAGCTCGTGTCTCGCGCAGCCGGCGTGGCGAAGAAGGGCACCCCGCCCCGCGCGAGCCGTGACCTGTCGGTCGCCACCCGGCCCGGCCCGGCTCTGTCCATTCCCACGCGCCGCACCGTCCCGTCGCCGTCTGGTGTACGCCGGCGGATTGCGGTATCTTTGCGGGCGACACATCTGCGCGTTCGAGCGGGGGCCACCACCGCTGAGCCGGCGGCCGAA
Source organism: Tepidisphaeraceae bacterium (assembly GCA_965198865.1). Taxonomy (GTDB): domain Bacteria; phylum Planctomycetota; class Phycisphaerae; order Tepidisphaerales; family Tepidisphaeraceae; genus CBDAQA01. The sequence continues at coordinate 305,834 of CBDAQA010000003.1, forward strand.
ACAGACCGAGGAACACCATGGACACGCAACCCGCCCCGCGCGCGACACGCCTGCTGCCGATCGTCATCGTTGGCCTGGTCGCGGTCGCCGGCATGCTCGGCTACCTCGCCTACGCCCGGGGGGCGTTCGCCAGGCGCGAGCGGATCGCGATCGTCACCTGGAACCAGGACCCGTTCTGGGGGCCGACCCAGCAGGGCGCGACCGACGCCGCCCGCGAGATGAACGTCAACCTGACGTTCGTCGAGTCGCTGCCCGACCCGGCCGTGCAGACGCAGCACGTCCGCGACCTGCTCGCCGCCGGCGTCGACGCGCTGGCGATCAGCCCGAACAACCCGACGTCGCAGAAGGACGTGATCGACGAGGCGGCCGACAAGGTGGTGGTCGTCACGTTCGACTCCGACGCCCCGACGTCCAAGCGGCGCGGGTTCGTCGGCACCAACGACTACGCCGCCGGTCAGATCGCCGGCGAGGAGGTCCGCGCCGCCTGCCCCGACGGCGGGGCGGTCCTCGTGTCGGTCGGCAGCGTCGACATGAGCAACGGCCGGGACCGACGGCAGGGGTTGGTCGACGACCTGCTCGACCGCCCGTTCAACCGCAGCCACACCTACGACCCGGTCGCTGGCGACCTCAAGGGCCAGACCTACAGCGTGCCGGCCACCGTGATCGATGGCGGTGACCGCCAGGCGGCGATCGACGGCGTGGCCGCGGCACTCAAGGCGCACCCCGACGTCAAGTGCGTGGTCGGCCTGTTCAGCTATAGCGGCATGGCGGTCGTCGCCGCGGTCGACAAGGCGGGGCTCAAGGGGAAGGTGAAGATCATCGGCTTCGACGAGTCGGCCGACGAGCAGGCGGCCGTCCTCTCGGGCGACATCTACTCGTCGGTCCTGCAGGACCAGTACCGCTGCGGCTACGAGACGGTCCGCGTCCTGGCCGACCAGCTCCGCCACGTCGAGCAGAACGGCCCCGTCCGCCCGCGACTGGTCGAGCTGCCCGTGATGGTCATGCGGGCGAGCAACATCCCCGCGTTGCGCGAGACGCGCGTCATCCGGCAGGTCGACGGGAAGTGAGACGCTGTTTTCAGTTATTTGCTACTGGTTACTGGTTCTGACCGGTAACCAGTAGCTCACTTCGCCGGCCGCGTGGTCGGCGGGACCGGCCCGAGCCCCATGTCGGCGCGGATGGCGAGGACCATCATGACGTGCCGGCGAAACATCTCGGGCGTCTTCCCCTCGGCGTCGTAGTTCAGCCCGTACGGCCAGAAGTGCTGCCGGTCGGCGTGCAGCACGGCCGTCGGCCCGTCGAACGCCCGCACCATCCGCTGGGCGATCGGCCCGGTCCACTTGCCGTCCTTCACGAACGTCCGCCAGCCGGGGTAGGTGCCGACGCCCAGGATGTGGGCGATCTCGTGCAGGGCCGTGCGCGTGCCGATCTGCCCGCCGAAGCGGATGTGCCCCTTGTAGTTCGCATCCGCCGTCGGCGTCTGCGGGCTGAAGGCGACGGGGATCGTCATGTTGATCGGCACCCGCATGCCCGCGTAGACGCCCATCACGCCGTCCATCGCCTTGACGATCTGCGCCTTCGCCGTCGCGTCCCACTGGTCCGGTTCTCCCTCCAGCCGGTAGTGCAACCACGGGCTCGGCCGGCTCGTCGGCCCCGCCGCAGCCAGGGCGACCAGCAACACTGGGATCCAACGCCGGACGCGGGTCATACAGGCTCCTGTCAATTATCGGTAATTTACAATTCGGCCTATGCTGCATGATGGCGGGCTGCTCTCCAAAACGCAATGGTTTGCGTCCTCATGGCGAGTGTCTGTCGCTGAATGTAAAAGCAATGAAGCCCGGACGTACACGCGGGGCCTCTGCTCGATCCAAGTCGCTTCAGAAGATCATTCGGTCGCTAGGCGGACCATCACTGCGCCGTGCCAGGGCACCATCGCCTGGAACCGCTCTTCGACGGACCCGAGATCGCGTTGCTTCCAAAGGTCGCGCACCCGGCAGCGTGCGCCCAGACCAATGTCCGGGAACGACACCGATACGGGCGCGCCCGCGTCCGTCGCCCCCTTCGGCTGGTCGCCGACGTTGAACAAGCCGGCAACCTTCGCCCCGCCCGGCGCATCGGCTAACCAGACGACGCTGTTGCCGTCCCGCCGCAGCTGTCGGCCGTTCGTCGAGTGCTGGTCGACGGCCAGCACCTCGTCGTTGGTCAGCAGGTCCAGCGTGAACCGGTCGTTCGCCGGCAGGTTCGCGCCGATCATCAGCGGCGACCGCGCCAGGCTCCACAGCGTCATCAGCGTGACCTGCTCGTCCTTCGTGAACGTCGTCCATCCCTTTTTGGCCACGCGCACCTGCCCGACCGGCAGCATGTCGGCGTCGGGCCAGTGGCCGGGACCGGTGTGGGGCGCCCAGTCGGCGCACCGCTTGAACTGCGACAATAGCGATGGCCAGTGGTCCCAGAAGTCGTCGCTGATCCGCCACATGTTCGCGTGCTCGGCGGCGTGCACCGCGTGCTCCAGCGGCGTCTCGCCGGGCGACATGCTCAGCACCATCGGTCGGCCGCACCCGTCGATCGACCGGCGGATCGTCTCGATCTCCGGCTGGTGCGCCGCGTAGGGCCGGCTCAGGTCGTCCACCTTCACGAAGTCGACCTCCCAGCCGGCCAGCATCTTGAAGACCGAGTCGTAGTACGCCCGGCCGGCGGGCTGGCTCACGTCCACGCCGTACATGTCCGGGTTCCACGGGCAGGTGCTGGACCTGTCCGCCACCTCGGCCGCCGTCGCATCGGTGCCGAGGATCGGCAGCTTCTGCTCCACCGCCTGCCGGGGGATGCCGCGCATCATGTGGATGCCGAACTTCAGCCCCTTGCCATGCACGTAGTCGGCCAACCCCTTGAACCCCTTCCCGTCGGCCGCCGACGGGAACTTGTTCGCCGCCGGCTGCAGCCGGCCGTTGGCGTCCATGGTCAGCTTCGCCCCCGCAACGTAGTCATGCCCGCTCGCGTGCGGCTCGTACCACTGGATGTCGACCACCACGTACTGATAGCCGTGCGATAGCAGCTTCGCCGCCATGTAGTCGGCGTTCGCCTTGGTCTGCGCCTCGGTCACGGCCGTGCCGTAACAGTCCCAGCTGTTCCACCCCATCGGCGGCGTCGGCGCGACCTGGTGGAACGACTGCACGGCGACGACGGCGGGGATGGGCATGGCTCAACCGATCAGAGAACATTGGAACCACAGATGCACACGGATGAAGGCCACGCCGCAGCGCGCACGAACCAATCATCCTTCGTCTTGATCCGTGTGCATCGGTGTGCATCCGTGGTTACTGACTGTTGGGCGTATACACCCGGTCCAACTCCGCCCGGTCGCGGAACACGATGACCGACCGCCCGCAGCCGACGGCCTCGAACACGACGATGTCGTTGTCGCCGCGGCGCAGCATCGGCGCCGGCACGAACAGCGTCCCCTGCGGGCCGACGTTCCAGTACCGGCCGACGTTGAACCCGTTCACGAACACGCACCCCAGCTCGAAGCTCGGCAGCGCCAGGAACGTGTCGGCCGGCTCGCCGTCGATCGTCAGCATCCCACGGTAGAACGCCGGACCGGCGATCCCCTCGGCCGGGCCGAACGGCAACTTGTCAGGCAATGTTAGCAGTGGCAGCGAGTGGCACGTCCAGCCGAACAGCGCCCGCTCGTCGTGCCGGCTGGGGCCGACGTACGCCCCGTCGGTCAACCCTTTCGGCTCCAGCATCCGGTGGCCGAAGTTCGACCGGGCCAGGTTGTGGACCAGGATCTCCAGCGTGGCCGTGGGCGTGTCGAAGTCGAGCACCATCGCCGGCTGGTCGTCCTTGCGGTACCACGTCGCCAGCGTCCTGCCGTTCAGCCGGACGTGGCACCAGTCGTGCATCCCCCGCAGCACCAGCGGCTCGCCCTTGTAGATGGCCGGCACCGTCGTGCGGTAGACGACGAACCCGTGACCGTGGCCGAGCTTCTCCATCGCCAATGGCGTGGCGGATGACACTCCGGTTGCGGTGGTTGGCAACGCCGCGTCCAGCGACGCGCCTCGCGTCAACGGGATCGCCCCGTACGCCGCCTTGGGCAGCAGGGGGAACGTCGCGTCCGACGGTGCTGCGCCCACGTGCCTGCGGACCACCGCCCGGCACGCCTCGAACTTCGGCGTGACGTCGCCCGCCTCGGTCAGCAGCGCGTCGTAGTCGTAGCTGGTCACGAACGGCTTGAACTCGTCCGACCAGTTCCCGCCCGCCGTGAACCCCCAGTTGGTCCCGCCCTGAAACATGTAGATGACGGCGTTCGTGTTCGGGATCGACAGCAGCTCGTCCAGCTCCTTGGCCGCGTCGTCGGCGCCGCGCGTGGCGTGCTTGCCGGTGCGCCACTCGTCGAACCAGCCGACCCAGTACTCCATGCACACCAGCGGACCGGTGGGCTGGAACTCCCGCAGCACCGCCAGCCGCTCGGCTGCCTTGGAGCCGAAGTTGGCCGTCCGCAGCGTCCCGTCCAACCCGCCGTTGGCGATCGTCAGCCGTTGGAACGTGCCGTCCGAGGTGAACAGCAGCGAGTCGATCCCCAGCCGGCGGAGCAGATCGCGCAGGAACGCCAGGTACGTCGAGTCGTTCCCGAAGTAGCCGTACTCGTTCTCGATCTGCATCCCGATGATCGGCCCGCCGCGCGTCGACTGCAGCGGGGCGAGCCGACCCATCAGCTCGGTAAAGTACCGCTCGACCGCGGCCAGATAGCCGGGGTGGGCGCACCGCACCGCGATGTCCGGCTCGTTGAGAAGCCACCATGGCAGCCCGCCCATGTCCCACTCGGCGCAGCAGTAGGGGCCGGGCCGATAGATGACGTTCAGCCCCATCGATCCGGCCAACTCGACGAACCCAACCGCGTCGAGCATGCCATCAAAATCGAACCGCCCGGGGTACGGCTCATGGGCGTTCCAGAACCCGTAGGTCTCGACCGTGTTGCACCCCAGGTCCAGCAGCTTGGCCAGCCGGTCCCGCCAATACGGCTTCGGCACCCGCGCATAGTGAAGGGCCCCGCCCATCAATCGGAACGGCTGGCCGGCCAGCAGAAACCCGTCGCCGACCACGTCGAGCCGCCTTGCTGTCATCGCACCGCTCCGTCCCTTAGGTCGTCGCTCGCAAGCCTAGCAATACCATCAAGCTGTCGCCGCCCAGGGTAATGTAATGTACATGAAACCTTTATGCAGTATAGTGCCAAGGTGGACGGGACCCGTCCAGAGCCCGCGGAAACCGGGGGAGATCGAATGGCAGAGCGGTCGAAGTCGATCATCGAGGTGGCCAAGGCCGCCGGCGTCTCCACGGCCACCGTGTCGCGGGTGCTGAACGGCCTGCCCGGCGTCCGCGCCGAGACGGTCGCCCAGGTCCGCGCCGCCGTCGAGGAGCTGAACTACACCCGGCTCCGCACCCGCTCGGTCCGCAAGCGGGCCGCCTCCCGGTCGGTCAAGCTCAAGACCGGCAACATCGCCGTCCTCACCCTCGGCCCCAGCGGGCAGATCTGGCAGGACCGGCCCGTCATGGCCTCGGTCCTGGGCGGCATCCAGCGCGGCGCGAACGTGAACGAGCTCCGCCTGCTCCTGGGCGAGATGCACGACCCCACCAAGCCCAGCCCGCTGCTGGTCGACCGCCAGGTCGACGGGGCCGTCGTCTTCCTCTCCAGCTGGATGCCCACGACCCTGTACGAGTCGACCTTCCAGAGCATGCAGAAGTTCGTCCCCGTCGTCTGGGCGATGGGCCTGGAGATGGCGGTCAACGGCGTCGACCACGTCGCCCCGGACAACGTCGGCATCGGGTTCCTCGCCTTCAACCACCTGCGAGGACTGGGCTGCCGTCGACCGGCGTTCATCACGACCGACCCCAACTGGCCGTTCATGCGCCTGCGCGCCCAGTCGTTCCTCAACAGCGCGTTCGACGCCGGCCTCGCGCCCACCGTCTACGCCGTGACCGACAACCCCCGCACGGTCGAGCCCTACGGCCGCCGGGTCGTCACCGCCGAGCGGTTGGCCGACCTCGTCGAGAAGCTCGCCGCCGCCGAGGACCGCCCCGACGGCCTGTTCATCGGCAACGACCACACCACCTCGTCCGTCTACCCCCTGCTCGCCCGCCACGGCGTGCGCGTCGGCCAGGACCTGCACGTCGTCTCCTGCGACAACGAGGAGGCCCGCCTCTCCGGCCTTACCCCCCGACCCCCCAGCATCGACATCGGCGGCGACGAGATCGGCTACCGCAGCGTGAACCGCCTCCTCAATCGCATCGACCGCCCGAACGGCCCACCGCTCATCATCCAGGTCGCGCCTCGCCTGCGCCTCCCGCCGGCACCGCTCTGATCGCGGAGGCTCCGTGCCGGCGGCCCTTTGAACCGTTTCTGCAACGCGGCAGTGTAAGCAGCGCTTTTTTACAGACGCGAGCGGCAACGCCAAGCAGGTGGCGCAGGTGGTGAGGTCGGTCGCGCAGGGCACGAGCCTGATCGACCAGACGACGATGGCCGTCGACGCCAGCGACCGCCCGCTGCTGGCCACCGGGTACACGCCGTTCGACAACGTGAACGACGGGCCCGTCTCGGCCACGAACAACCCGAACCGGTAGCACATGCTGGTCTACTCCGACGGGTCGACCTGGCGGAGCTCGCACGTCCCCAACCGGACCAGCGACAACATGTTCGGCACCAGCGGGGGCTACGTCCGCAACATCGGCCGGCCGCTCGTGCTGGTCGATAGGGGGGGCGGGTGCTGGTCGTCACCCGCAGCGACGACAAGCTGATCGGCGGCACCATGGACGGCAACCTCGTCAACCCGGCCACGACCAACAGCGGGGTCGTCGTCTAGTGGGACACCGTGGCCAGCCTCGACGGCGCGACGCCGCAGGCGTGGCAGCCGATCGTGCTCGACCCGTCGGTGGCCGACCTCGGCGAGTGGGAGCCGAGCGACGACCCGCAGGCGTGGGCGGCGACGAACACGCTGATCGGGCGGCGGCGATCGCGCGCCCGTTCAGAGCCCAGCGGCTCCGCCGCGGGTTCCTCCATCGCTTGACGAAAACATCCCGCGGCGGAGCCGCTGAGCTCTGATGGCCAATCACAAGGGCGCGGTCAGCCGCACCTGCGTGGGTCGGTCGCGGTCGCACGTCACCCAGCCGTCGGCGTCCAGCGTCAGCTCTGCCACATGGATCGCGCTGCGCCGCTGGTCGACGTCGCCCAGGTCGGCGGTCATCCCGCCGCGGCGGCCGGGGTGGGTGAAGTAGAAGATAAAGGCCCGGTCGCCGCTGACGACCACGTCGGCGTGGTTCGCCATCGCGCCGTCGTCCGTGCCCATGCCCGGTTTGGCCAGGATGAGCGATGGCTGCGCGACCCAGTTCGCCGCGTCCTCCGAGCGGGCGACGCCCAGCCCGTTCCTGTGGTCCACGATCAGCCACCACGCGCCGCACCACCGGAACACCTTCGGCCCCTCGCCCTGCGGCATCTCGACGGCCAGTCGGCCCCGCGGGCGCCAGGTGCTCAGGTCGTCGCTGTCGGCCCGGTGGATCGACTTGCCGTCGCGCTCGTCGTTGTACCAGAGCCGCCAGGTGCCATCGTCCATCCGCGCGACCGAGGCGTCGATCACCCGGTCGGAGGAGAGCTTCAGCTCCGCCGCATCGGTCCAGCGCATCAGGTCGTCGCTGGTCAGGTGGACCATCCGCCGCTCCGCCTCCCAGGTCGCATGCATGCCGGGCACGACGCTGAGGAACATGTGGTACCGGCCGTCGTGGCGGGCCACGTCGGGGGCCCAGTGGGCGTCGTCGGGGGTGCCGTAGTCGATGTCGGCCGTTCCCTCGTAGGTCCACGTGACCCCGTCGGGGGAGGATGCGATGCCGATCCGCGTGCCGTGGACCCACGCCACGCCGTCCAGCCCCGGCACGTTCGCCCGGCGGTTGGTGTAGAGCATGAACCACAGCAGCCGTTGGCTATTCCAGATGACGACAGGGTCGGCCGCGCCGTCGAACACGGGGTCGCGGAACAGGGGCTGCGGGGCGACCGACCGCAGCCGTCGCACGACGTCGGCCGGGACCGACAGCGCGCTGCCGTGCCGCGTGCCGGGCGGAAACGACACCGGGGCCGGCTCCCACGTCACGAGGTCGCGCGTGCGCACCGCCCCGTACCGGTGTCGGGTGTACTCGTCGAAGTAGCAGTAGATCCACTCGCCCAGCCGCAGGGCCGTCGGCCCCTCGACCCACGACTCGGTGAACGGCGACGACAGGTCGGTGTACGGCCCCTCAAGCGCGTCGCCGTGCGCGACGTGTAGCCACTTCCGCACCGCCGGCAGCTCCGACTCGTCCTTGACGATCAGGTGGAACCGGCCGCCGTCGGCCAGGATCGTCGCGTCGATCACGTTGAACCCGCCGTCGTAGAACAGCGTCGTCGGCGTGAACGACTCGAAGTCGGCGGTCGTCGTCGCGTAGATGCGGTGGTTGTACCGGTCGGGCGTGCTGCCGTCGGTTGCCGGGAACCGGCCGGGGATCGTGGTCGACCAGAAGATGAGGAAGCGGCGCTTGACGGGGTCGAACGCGATCTCCGGGGCCCAGCAGTTGCGGGCCGTCGGCTCGCGCTCCATCACGGGCAGCGCCCGCTGCGGCGACCAGTGGATCAGGTCGGGCGACGACGCGTAGCCGATCGTGCGGTCGGTCCAGCTGTCGGTCCAGGCCATGTGGAACGTGCCGTCGGGCCCGCGCGCGATGCACGGGTCGCGCATCAGCCGTTCCCTGCCGACCGTCGGGCGCAGCAGGCTGCGGTCGCCGGCGATCGCGGTCCAGGTCAGGCCGCCGACGCTCCACGCCAGGTGCAGGCCGTCCTGGCCGTTGTCGCGGAAGGAGCTGAACAGGTAGCAGGTGGGCGGAAGCACGGCGGGGATTGTGCAGTCGGTGGGACGTGGCCGGCGTCGTCGCTCACTGCGCGTACCGCAGGTCCAGGGCGAAGTCGCGGGCGCGGGCCGAGGGGGCGTTGCCCTGGATGTACTCGAACGTGCCGGCGTGCAGCGTCTGGGCCTGCCAGCCGGCGGGCTGGTCGACCAGCGCGTGGTTCTCGTCCAGGTAGGTGAACCGGTAGTCGACCGTGATGTCCGAGTCGGTCACGGCCCGGACCGGGACGGTCAGGTGCATGATGCCGTTGCCGTCGATCGTGCGCGTGACCGTGCCGATGCGGGTCGACCGCTGCAGGTCGGTGCTGGTGAAGTTGACCTGGGGCGACGACAGCTCCTCGGGGATGCCGGGCGCGGGGCCGTCGCTGGGCGGCGGGCCGGGGTTGCAGCCGGCGACGGCACACAGCAGGGGGAGCAACGCGGCGACGCCGAGTTTCAGCACGTTCATGGGCGGGTCCTCACGGGGTTCGAGCGGCGGGACGGCGGACGCGGTCAGGGCGGCGGCGGCAGGTCGAGCGGGTTGGCCGGCCTGGTCGACGGCGGCGGCGGGGTGGCCGGCGCGGGGACGATCACCGTCGGCTGCGCGGCCGGCGTGGTTGCCGACGGCGCGCTTGGCGCGGGGGGCGTCGAGGCTGGCAACTGCGGCACGATCGGTGCCGGCGTCGTCGGCGGCACGTCGAGCGCGGCCGGCGGTGATGTCGGCGCGGGCGGCGGGGTGACGGTCACGGCCGGCGGCGCGGGCCGTGGGGCCGGTGTGGCGGTGATCGGGGCGGGTACGGCCATCGCCTCCCACGAGCCGCTCATGCCGTCCATCAGCTTGCGCGACACGAACCGAACGTACTCGTTCAGCCGACCCGTGGTCAGCGGCGGGGGGACGTCGACGCTGGCGAAGGCGATCGCCTGCCCGCCGTGCGTGTTCAGCGCCTGGGCGACCAGCCGGATGCCAAGGCCGGCGTCGGTCTGCTGGCTGGGGCGGGCGGTCACCTGGACGAGCACGTCGGCGTTGAGCTTGGTCGCCAGCTCGCCCAGCATCTGCGGTCGACCGGCCTGGACCTCGCTCACCTCTTCATTGGACAACCGTTGCCGGGCCGACGTCGGCGCGATCAACGTCACCTTGCCGTCGGCCGACAGGTCCTCGGTCAACAGGATCTCGATCGTCTCGTAATCGATCGACTTCGCCTGCGCCTCGTCGTACTGGCCGGCGCGCAGGTAGGTGGTCGCGCGGTCGTCGTAGGGCGTGAGGCCGGAGCGGACGGTCACGTTCGGGTTCACCGGCACCAGTTCACCGGTGATGGTGCGGTTGACGAACACGATCACCTTCGGTCGACCGATGTTGTTGTACGCCTGGACGTACCGCGGCTCCTCCGGCGGCTGCTGGCGGACGATGGCCGGGTCGGCGTAGGCGGGCGGCAGGCCCGCGTAGGCGTCCTGCGGCGGCAACGGTTTGGACGGCGTGTAGGGCGTGGACGTGGTCACCACCTGCACGGGCGGCGGACCCTCATCCCGGCGGGCGACGGGGCGGCGGTGGTGGCAGCCGACGCCGGCGAGCAGGGCGGCGGCGGCAGCGGCGGTCAGGGCTCGGCGGGCTGTGTCGGTCGATGGTCGCACGCGGACTCCTGGCAAGGCGAGGGACGCGGCGATGAATTCCACCGCCGCCGGCACGGTTGCCGCATCCGGACTGACACGCGAGCCGATGAAAGGATGGTGCGGACCATCCGACCGACGCCGCCGGTGTCTGATACGGGACGCCGACGGCGGGTGTCAAGGTGGCATCACCGTGAGCGCCGAGGTAGGTCCCGGCCCGATTGCCGGCGTTCTGGTGGCGACCTATCCTGCCACCGGTACCAGTCCCCCGAAGGAGCGAATGATGAACCCGATCAGCACCGGTATGGCGACGGCGGCCCTGGCGATCACCCTGGGGTTGTCGGTCGGGTGCAGCAACGGCCCGACCTACGAGGACCAGCGGCCCCCGGCCGACTCGCTCGTGGGCGGCAACACCGGCGTGCAGGCCAAGGACGTGCTGGCCGCCACCGACATGATGGCCCACGACCTGCTCAGCCAGCCGGCCCTCAACGCCAGCCAGCACCAGTGGACCATCGTGCTGACCAACGTGGTCAACAAGACGAGCGACCCCACGATGACCTACGACGTGTTCAGCAGCCGGCTGAAGGGGAGGCTGGCGCAGCTGGGCCAGGGTCGCGTGGCGCTGATCGAGAACAAGGCGACCTACCACGACCTGCAGAACAAGGAGCTGGAGGGACCGCCGCAGAGCTACGGGCAGGGCCCCGACGCCGGCAACGCGGCCGGCGTGCAGCCGGACTACGCGCTCTACATCACGATCGACCAGATGCCCAACCGGGCGACCGATTACTTCTACATCAGCGGCACGCTGACAGGCCTCAAGACCCGGCAGCTGGTGTGGTCGAGCCAGCCGTACGAGTTCCAGAGCGCGCGGTGAGAAGATTCATCCACGAAGGACACGAAGGGACGCGAAGAAGACAGAAGGAAAGTCCCCTGCTTCGCGTCCCTCTGCGTCCCTCGTGGATATCCCTTGCTGATTTGTGGAGGTGGCGGTGAGGGTTTCGATCGGGCATGTGACGAGCGTCCTGTTGTTGATCACCGGCGGATGCGCGAGTGCCGTGGCCGTCGGGCAGAGCACGGCGCTCGACTCGGCCGACCTGGTGCGGATGACCGACGACATGGCGACCGCCATCGCCGGCAGCCGGGCGGTCGGCGATGCCGTGGCGCGAGGTGGCAGCCTGAAGATCGTGGTCGAGCCGGTCGTGAACCAGATGACCGGCGAGGTGCTGCCGGCCGGGCCGGCCGACGCGTTCACGGCCCGGGTGCGCACGCTGCTCGCCCATCACGACCCCGACCGGTTCACGTGGATCATGAACAAGGAGGCGTTCTACCGCCTCCGCGGCCAGGAGCTGGAGGGCGTCGACGTCGGGCCCGCGCCAGGGGCGATCAGCCCGCAGTACGCGCTGACCGCCACGTTCACCAGCCTGCGGCACGAGAACGCCGACGGCCGGAACGACTTCTACGTCTGCAACTACGCCCTGACCAACCTGGCCGACCGCACGGTGCTGTGGAACAAGTCGTACGAGGTGCAGAAGCGGGCGGTCAAAGGGCTCCTGGATTGAAGATCGAAGATCGAATTCCGAATGAAAGACCCGTCAACCCACCTCGGTCGCCTGAGCGCCCCACGCATTCGGAGCTCGCTGCGCCCGCTGTTCCGATATTCGGTCTTCGGTCTTCTAACTTCCGCCGCCGGCGGCTGCGCGAACCAGGCGCAGCTCGACGCCCAGCAAGCCGTCGCCGCCTACGAGGCGGCCGACTACGCCGACGCCCGCCGACTGCTGCAGCCACTGGCCAAGGACACGAATGAGAACTTCGTCCTGAACAACTGCCGGCTGGGCTCGACCACGCTGGCTATGTACGACCTGAACGGCAGCCAGCAATCGTTCCTGCAGGCGTACGAGGTCCTGAACAGTTTTGGCGTGAACAACGGCGGCCGGACGGCCGGGGCGGTGCTGGTCGACGAGGGGATCCGCATCTGGCGCGGCGAGCCGTTCGAGCGGGCCATGGCCAACTTCTACCTGGGCCTGACCTACTACATGCAGCGCGACTACAACAACGCCCGCGGGGCGTTCGAGAACGCCCTGTTCAAGCTGCGCGACTACGGCGTCGGCGACAAGGACACCGACCCCAGCGGCCCGCCACAGGCGGACAAGTACCAGGAGGTCGACTCGAACTTCGTCCTCGCCCAGTACATGCTCGCCCGCTGCTACCAGCGGCTGGGGCAGGACGACCAGGCGACCACCAACTTCGCCCGCGTCGCCCGGCTCCGGCCCGACCTGGCGATGATGGCCGAGCCGCAGCGCAACGCGTCGGCGAACGTGCTGCTCGTGATCGACTTCGGCGAGGGGCCACGCAAGGGGACCAACGCCGACGGGTCGTTCGTCGGCTTCGTGCCCACGCCCTGGCAGGCGGGCCCGATCCCGCTGCCGCAGCTCTACGTCGACGGCCGGTACACCGACACGAACGGCGTCAACGCCCCGCTGGTCGACACGCTGGCGCTCGCCCAGGACACGCGGTGGCAGACGATCGACACGATCCGCACGGTGAAGTCGGTCCTGGGCACCGGCCTGCTGGCCGGCGGGGCGCTCACCACGCTGGCCGCCCGCAACAACGACACCGCCTACGTCGGGCTCGGCCTGCTGGCCGCGGGCGCGCTGCTCAAGGTGACCAGCCAGCCCGACCTGCGCGTGTGGGACACGCTGCCGCGCAGCACGTTCGCCGTGCCGATGTCGATCCCCCCCGGCCGCCACGACCTGATGGTCACCTTCCCCACCTACGGCGGCCAACGCCAGGTGTGGCGCGGCGTGGTCATCCCGCCCACCGCCGAGACGACGCTCTACGTCCGCATGCACCGGTACGAGGTGAACGAGCAGAACTGGCCACCGGCGAACCTGACCGGCTGGCCGGAGGCCACGCTGCCCGCGCCGACCGCGACGCCGACGGCGGATCTGCCGGCGCCGCCGTGATGGCCCCCTTCGGGCCGTCGCCAACCGAAAAGGTCACGGCACCGTCGCCGCCGACACCGGGCGGGTCGTGGCCGACGCGGCGGCGATCAGGCGGGCGGCGCGGGGGGCCGCCACGTAGTCGACGTGGCCGTCGCCGAACATGAACCACGCCCCGTTGCCATGGTTGGCCAGCGACTCGTACAGGACGACGGCGTCCGGCTGCACGCCCGTGTCGATCCAATCGGCATGGCCGCAGTAGACGTATGACAGGCGTCCCGGCCCGGCCAGCGCAGCGATGGCCTGCTGCGTGGTCGGCGCGGCTCGGCCTGATGGCGGCACCGGCCGTGGCGCGGGGCGGTCGTCGGAGTCGGGGCACACCAGCACCGATGACCCAAACTCATCAGGCGAAACCGCCTCGGCCAACGTGGCTGGATAGTGGCCCGCGTGCCGCTGCTCGTACCGCATCAGGTCGAAGCCCAACAGGTGTTCATGATCAGCGCAACGCACGCGCCGGACGATCTCATCTCGGTCGTACGACCGCTTCCACTGGACGCCGGCGACGGCCACCACGGCCACCGTTGATGCGGCCACGAAGGGCCAAACGAACCGTCGCAAGCGACCGGGAGAGGCCGGCGGGCCATAGTCGAGCCGTGAGGGTGGGGACATCATCCTGGAAACTATCACGGCACCGCCGCCGCCGACACCGGCCGCGTGGTCGCCGACGCGGCGGCGATCAGCTTCGCGGCCCGCCGCGCGTCCACGAACTGGGCGTGGCCGTCGCCGAACAGCATGTTCGACCCGCCGCCGTGGTTGGCGATCGGCTCGTAGATCACGACGGCGTCGGCCGGCACGTTGGCGTCGGTCCAGTCGGCGTGGCCGACGTAGACGTACGACAGGTGGCCCGGCACCGCCAGCGCGGCCGCCGCCTGCCGCGTGGTCGGCCGGTCCTCGCCCGCCGGGGGCGGGGGCAGCGTGGCGGGGATGTCGTTGCTGTCGGGGCAGATCATCACGTCTGCGCCGATCTGCTCGGCCGACAGGATCGCCGCCAGCGAGTCGGGGTAGTGGCCGCCGTGGTCCTGCTGGTAGAGCAGGATGCCCAGGCCGAGTTGGTGCTCGTTCGAGGCGCACCTGGCGTGCGGCGCAGTGGGATGGATGTACAAGTGCGGCGTCGACATTGCGACCGCAACACCGGCGAGCAACAGCCCGGCGACCGTGAGGCCGACGACCATCAACGGACGCCGCAGCCGCTCGTTCACCGTCGACGGCAGGCCAGGCGTGCGGTAGTCCAGCGGCGGCGGTGGGGCATCGGTGTTCATGGGACCTCGCGTTTGGCAGCACGCTCCGCGGACGTCGAAGTTGCACGTCGTGTCCCAACGAGCCAACGGAGCCGGGCCGTGTCGGCCCGTGGCGACCGAAGGTCGCGTCTCGCGCGGTGGGCGCGGAAGGTGGCACCGAACGGCCTGCGCGAGACGCGGGCTGCGCCCGCACGGGCCGACACGGCCCGGCTCTGTCCCCTCCCTGGGAATCTGACGTTACGCTGTCACCCATGCCCCACGACCTTTCCCGACGCGCGTTCCTGCGGGCCACGGCCGCCACCGTCGTCCTGGGCGGCGCGACCTCCCGGCCGGCGCGGGACGTCACGTTCTTCATCGCGTCCGACACGCACTACGGGCAGGACCAGTGGGAGACGAACGAGGCGGGTAACAAGTCGGCCATCGCGCTGCTGAACGGGCTGCCGGGGACGGCGTGGCCGGGCGAACTGGGGGCCGTGGCGGAGCCGCGCGCGGTGCTCGTGCCGGGCGACCTGACCGACAGCGGGACGGGGTCGAACTTCAACGGCTACTGGCTGGGCCGATCGCACGACGGCTACGCCGACGACTGGCCGGTGAACGGCGGGCGGAAGGCGAGCCAGATCCGCTTCCCGCTCATCGAGGGGTACGGCAACCATGACGTGCACAACCAGACCGGCGACGCGGTGGTGAAGGGCATCATCGCTCGGAACAAACTGTCGAAGCTGGCCCGGTCGTTCTCGCCCGACGAACTGCACTCCGCGTGGGATTGGGATGACGTGCGGTTCGTCAACGTCGGCCTATACCCCGGCGGCACCGGTCACGCGCGGGACAGCCTAACGTTCCTCAAGGCCGACCTGGCAAAACATGTCGGTGGCAGCGGGCGGCCGGTGGTCGTCATGCAGCACTACGGGTTCGACGAGTTCAGCCTGCAGCCGCGGTGGTGGACGGACGCCGAGCGCGACGCGTATGGCGATGCCGTCAAACCGTACAACGTGGCGGCGATCTTCAGCGGCCACCAGCACTGGGCGCAGCGGCTGGCGTGGCGGGGGATCAACAACTACGTGCTGCCGAAGGCGCGCGGCGACAACGGCACCGATGGCGTGTACGCCGTGCGCATCGCCGGTGAGCGGATGACCGTCGCCCACCGGCGGCTGGCGGGGCGGTGGGACAACGTGTGGACGCAGGCGATGGGCTGACGGAGGTCACTCCGGCGGTGGCCCGGGCGCTCGGCTGCGGTCCAGTTCCATCCGCAGGTTGTCGGCGGGGATCCAGGTGTCGCTGCCGTCGGCGTAGAGGACGTGGCTGCCGAGGCCGCCGTTGGCGGCGGGGGGGTCGTACAGCAGCACGCTGCCGTTGGCGGCGGTCTGGTCGGACAGCTTGCCGCCGACGTAGACGAAGTCGTACGGGCCGCCCGGGGCGGCGGTGGGGACCGTCGACAGGTCGTCGGGCAACTTCTGGTCGCGGGCCAGGTCGGCCAGCGATTTGGGGTAGGCCCCCT
Organism: Tepidisphaeraceae bacterium; assembly: GCA_965198865.1. Classification (GTDB taxonomy): domain Bacteria; phylum Planctomycetota; class Phycisphaerae; order Tepidisphaerales; family Tepidisphaeraceae; genus CBDAQA01. The sequence continues at coordinate 322,065 of CBDAQA010000003.1, forward strand.
CGTGCGCCTCGGCGTAGCGGTGCAGGGCGTGGCCGATCTCGCGCAGCTTGCGGGCCGCGGGCGTGTCGGCCGGGGGCTGGACGAGCCGGCTGAAGACGGCCCGCGTGGCGGCGAAGATCAGCACCGGCAGCGCGAGGATGCACAGCGTCACCCCGAACCAGCGGAGCAGATGGCGCGGCGGCGGTGGGGCGGGGACGTCATCGGGCATCGGGCTGGCTTCCTTCGGGCAAACGCGGACGTTACCGCCGGGGAGCCCAAATTGCGCCGGCGCGGTTCGGGGCTACCATGCGCGGCCGGTGCGGCCACGCCTGTTCGCCATCCTCGCCGTGACGTGCGCCACCGCGGTGGCGGGCATCGTCGTGATCTGGGCGATCAGCTACGTCCGCATCTTCGGCCTACGACCGATCGTCGCGCCGCGCGTGACGTGGCTGCTCAGCAGCGGCGACGGCCAGCTCGACCTGCGGCGGACCGACCGGCCGCCCATCGTCTCGGGCCAGGGCCACTGGATGTACGCCGCGCCGTTGGGCACGTCGACCCTTCGCCTGCCGGGCCTGATCGTCGAGCGGACGGCGACGATCCGGTGGCACTTCCGCCCGCACGATGAGTCGCTCGCCCGCCCGGCGAGCCGGCCGACGCAGACGACGTACGACTCGGTCGTCTGGCACGCCCGCGTCGGCTACGGCTGGCCGTGCCTGCTGCTGTCGATCGCGCCGGCGCGGTGGCTGCTGGCGCACCGGCGGCGACGGCGGACCGCTGGACGGCGGACGGCCGGGCAGTGCGTGCGATGCGGGTACGACCTGCGGGCGACGCCGGCGCGGTGCCCGGAGTGCGGGACGGATCAGAGCCCAGCGGCTCCGCCGCGGGTTCCGCCGAGCGGCGAGGCGTGATGCGCAGGCGGCCGTTGGTGCTCTCGTCCCCGCCGGCGAAGGCGGGGCGGGTCGACCTCGGGTTGTCATTGGCGGGCGAGGGGGCGATGATCGGCGTCCGCGCCCACGCCGCCGAGCGGACGGCACGGGGCGCACTGCACGGGAGATCGGCATGCGTGACGGGAACATCGGCCGGCGTTGGTTGGCACGGGCGACGGTGGCGGCGGCGCTGGGCGTCGCGTCGGCGGGGTTCGGGCGGATCGTCGTCGGCGGGCCGGCGGGGCAGTGGCGGTTCAACCGCGGCGGGGGGAACGGCGGGCTGCCGGCCACCGGGTCGGACGGGCACGGCAACACGTGGATCATCTACCAGCCCTGGTGCGTGCAGAGCCAGTCGAACATGCCGATCTACGGCCAGACGGCCAACATCCAGCTGCCCAGCGGGCAGTCGCCCACGGTGAACGGCACGCCCAACGCCCACGTGGACGACAAGACCGGCGAGCTGCTGCTGGAGAACATGGTGGTCGGCACCTGCCCGCTCACCCGGCGGGTGCTGATCGACGGCGACAGCGGCGGCGTCCGCGTGGTCGACGTGCTGAAGAACCCCGGCGCGACCGAGCAGCAGCTGGCGCTGCAGCTGACCAGCACGATCAGCTACGGCGTGCAGAACACGCAGCTGGTGCCCGACCCCAAGAACCCGGCCCGCAACTTGGCGTGGGTGGCGCAGGTGCCGGTCGGGCCGGGCAAGGTGGCGGTGGACGTGTACGCGGGCCCCGGCGCGGCGGTGTGCCCGACCATCGACAGCCAGCCGGGCAACAACGTCGGCACGGCCAACGTGCAGGTGACGGTCCCGCCGCACGGGCAGGTGGCGATCGTCCACTACCACCTGGTCGTGGCCAGCGTGGACGCCGGCACGCAGTGGGTGACGGCGATGAAGCCGTCCAAGATGCTGGCCGACCTGCCGAAGGACGTGCGCAAGAGCATCGTGAACTTCCGCGTGGCCGGGAGCCTGCTGGGCGACCAGGAGGTGCTCCGCGGCGACCTGCTGGACGTGGTCGAGCTGCACAACGGCGACCGGCTGAACGGCAACCTGTCCGACGCGGCCTACAAGCTGGACACGTTCTACGGCACGGTCGACCTGCCCGTGGACCGCGTGGTGGGCATCGTCAACGCCGGCGACTTCCGGCCGCGGCAACTGCTGGTGACGTCCGACGGGCAGATCTTCGGCGGGCACCTGCAGCAGGCGGCGATCGGCCTGGAGCTGACCAGCGGGCAGAAGGTGTCGATCCCGCTGGCGCAGGTGGCGCGCGTGGGCTACCGGCGGAGGCCGGGCGAGGCGGACGACGATTCGGACAAGCCCGGCGGGCAGCTGAAGCCGCCGTACCTGCTGCTGGCGACGGGCGACCGGATCGGCGTGAAGCTGCCGGCCGTGCCGGTGCCGGTGATGACGCGGTACGGCCCGCTGTCGCTGCCGGCCGAGGTGCTGGCGGGCATCCAGTTCGCCGGCGACGACGCGACGGTCCACACGGTCACGCTGACCGACGGCAGCCGGTTCGGCGGGCTGGTCACGATGCCCGAGTTCACGGCCACGCTGACGACCGGCACCGGCTCGGACGACAAGCCGATCCGGTTTGCCGTGGGATCGCTGAGCCGGATCGTCTTCGCCGGCGACGAACCGACGGACAATTCATCCAAGCCGACCTCGGACGACGCCCCGGCCCTGCACGTGCGCAAGGACGACCTGCTGGTCGGCACGCTGACCGGCACGATGAAGGTCGACACCGCGTTCGACACGATGACCGTGGACGCGGCCGGCGTGCGGTCGCTGGCGCCGTCGAAGGACAACCCGTCCGTGGTGGCCGTCACCACCTGGGACGGCACGGTGTTCAACGGCCAGGTGCAGGACCCGACGCTCGCCTGCCACCTGAGCTGCGGCGTGGACGTGCAGGTGCCGGTCGCCCTGATCGACGGCTACACGAACCCGTCGCCCACGGTGCCCGCGCTGATGCAGGCGAAGGTGCAGCAGCTGGTGAAGGACCTGGACGCCGATGACTGGCAGGCGCGGGACGCGGCCGAGAAGGAGCTGGTGAAGCTGGGTCCCGCGGTGGGCGGGACGCTGAAGGCGGCGCGCGACAAGCAGCCGCCGGAGGCGCAGCAGCGGATCGACGCGGTGCTGCGGCAGTTGAAGAAGTGATGGCCGCGGGCGTCGCCAAGCCGCTCAGCCGTTCGAGGCCATGTGACACTTTGTTACTAAATGTTACACCGTTTGAGCCCGTCACATCTGGCGGAATAGGGTCCGTAAATGTTTTCCATATCATGACTTGTGAACAAATTACACCGGCGGCAGGGGCGGTGTCTGCGTAACGTCGCGTTCATCCCTGGGACCGCGCGGTCTGACGGTGGTGCGGGCGATCGGCGTTGACACAGCACGCCCCAACCCGGGGGGTGTTCGCTCACGGCTGTATGGGGCTGCCGCGCCTGGGAACGGCCCCGCACTCCGGGCACCGGTCGTGCGTGCCGCGGAGGTCGAAGTCGCACCTGGGGCAGATGTGATGGTCCCACCAGACCCGCTCCACGATGGCCATCACCGGCGGCCGGTTGATGCAGATCAATGCGATGAGCCAGATTGGATAGCCAACTGCGGCGAGGGATAGCACGAGTGGAAGGTGCTGAACAATCGCTGCTGGTCCGATCGCACGATCGAGTGCGCCCATGACGAACTCCGGTGAGAGAATCCCGACAATCGCAAACGCCAGCCCAACGCGGCACCGGGTTGATTGCCGGGCCCACCGTTTTACTTCCCGCACCATGCGTTGACGCACTGCTTCCGGCAAATGGGATGGTGGCCTTCGCAGGCCGTTGATTCGCGGCATTGCGGGACCCCAATCGTTGATCCGAGCGATCCAGGCGAGGATGGTGGGCCGTCGACTCATCGTGGTTTCTCCGGGGGTTCACGACGCATCGTCACACGTGCGCCGTCGTCGCCGCGCCGGCGGGGACCGGCGGGGCGACGGGCGGGTCGACGGGGCAGCGTTGGCAGCCGTCATCGGGGCAGGGCTCGACGTGTGCCGTCGCGTTGCCCTCTTCTAATGCCAATTCGATCTCGTACTCGATCGCGCTGGCGACGCGGTGGCCGGTGTCGATGTCCCAGGTGCCGGGGACGACGATGTGGAAGTCGACCCAGTGGAACCGGCCGCTGTGGCGGTGGCGGAGCTTGTGGTAGCTGCAGACCTGCGGCTGGCGGCCGGTGCGGCCGACGTGGGCGTCGAGGATGCCGCGGATCAGGATCGTGTCGGCCACGTCCTGCGTGTCCATCAGCCCCTCGGCCGAGCGGCGGACCAGGCCGACGCCGGTCCAGGCGATGTAGCCCGACACGACCAGCGCGATGGCCGGGTCGATCCAGGCCAGGCCGGTGTAGCGGACGACCAGCAGCGCGAGGATGGCGGCGGCGCTGGTGATGACGTCGCTGATCAGGTGCCAGCCGTCGGCCTCGAGCGTGATGGACCGGCGCTGGCGGCCGGCGGCGATCAGGTAGACGCCGACCGCCAGGTTGGCGGCCGTCGCCAGCGACATCAGGGTCAGGCCGGTGCCGAGCGCGCCCGCCTCCAGGCGTCCGTGGCGGAACAGCGCCTCGGCCGCCTTGGCTGCCGACACGGCGGCGGCGACCAGGATCATGCCGCCCTCGAGGCCGGCGCTGAAGAACTCGATCTTCCCGTGGCCGTAGGGGTGCTCGGGATCGGCGGGGCGGTGGGCGAGGATCAGGGCGTACAGGGCGAAGCCGGCGCCGGTGACGTTGACGATCCCCTCGAGCGCGTCGGCGAAGATGGCCGTGGAGCCGGTGACCAGGTACGCGCCGAACTTGACGAACAGCAGGGCGATGCCGACCGCGAGCGAGATCAGGATGGCCCGCGACTCGGCAGCGGGGACGTGGCCGAGGAAGCGGCGCGTGGGCGATTCGGGAGCGTGGACGGACATCGGGCTCGCAGTTTAGGTCGTGCGGTGACGGCGTGCCACGGCGGCGGTTGTCGGTTCCGCGGGGCGTTGGACCGCTATGCCGCAGCGACTGCCAACGCCACCGTGCTCGCGGATCGGGAACTCTGGTCGGTCAGGCAATTCCCCGCCATAGCGGCGCGGCACGCGAATAGCTAGCGGGCGTGCGTGGATCGTCTGGTGCCGCGGATGTCGCGGCGGCGATACCGAAACATGAAATGAAGGAGCCTCCGATGCGTCTGAACAACAACCCTCTGAAGTTGGCCGTCGTCGCCCTGTTCGCCGGCGGGATGGCCGTCGCCGTCCATGCGGCGTCGCCCGCGCCGCGTCACATGGCCGTCGAGAACGACGCGATGTACCTGGAGCACCTGCGCGCCGAGAAGCGGTCGCTGGAGGGCGTGAAGGACATGCTGGACAAGGAAGACATGGCCGACCGGTCCAACAACCGGCACGACGCGATCGAGCACATCAGCAAGGCGATCGACAAGCTGCAGAGCGAGATAGCCACGTACGACAAGGACGTGAAGAACGGCAAGTGAGCCGCACTTGAAGAAGCGCGTAGCTGCACTCGGAGCCCCGGATGTACATCCGGGGCTTCTCGCGTTGGTCGCGCCGCCCGCTTGCCCGCGACGGCGATTTTCGCAATCATCCCCGGCTCACTTTTTCACCGGAGCAGACACATGGCAGGAGTCACGGCGGGCAACGCGGTCATCGGGCAGAGCGGCGGGCCCACGAGCGTCATCAACCAGTCACTGGTGGGCGTCGTTCAGGCGGCCAAGGGCGCGGGGCACATCAAGGAACTGCTGGGCGCCCGCCACGGCGTGCGCGGGATCGTCAACGACGACTTCATCCCGCTCAAGAACGCGCCCGACGACCTGCTGGAGGCCGTGGCTCTGACGCCCGCCGCCGCCCTCGGAAGCAGCCGCGACAAGCCCGACGCGGCCTACTGCGAGCGGATCTTCGAGAGCTTCAAGAAGCACGACGTGCGGACGTTCTTCTACATCGGCGGGAACGACTCGGCCGACGCGGCCCGCATCGTCAACGAGCTCGCCGCCGCGGCGAAGTACGAGTTGCGGACGTTCCACGTTCCAAAGACGATCGACAACGACCTGCGCGTCCACGACCACACGCCGGGCTTCGGGTCGGCGGCGAAGTTCGTGGCGGCCGCCATCATGGGCGACAACTACGACAACCGATCGCTGCCGGGCATCAAGGTCGACGTCATCATGGGCCGCCACGCAGGGTTCCTGACGGCGGCGTCGGTCCTGGCCCGCCGCCATCCCGAGGATGGCCCGCACCTGATCTACGTGCCCGAGGCACCGCTGAGCGAGGAGAAGTTCCTGTCCGACGTGGACGCCGTCTACAAGAAGCACGGCCGGTGCCTGATCGCGGTGAGCGAGGGCGTCAGCACGCCGGACGGCAAGACGTGGGCCGAGGCGATGAGCGCCGGGCTGGAGAAGGACTCGCACGGCAACGTGCAGTTGAGCGGCACCGGGGCGCTGGGCGACTACCTGGCCGGGCTGATCACGCGGAAGCTGCAGCCGGCCGCGGGGAAGAAGCTGCGCGTGCGGGCCGACACGTTCGGCTACCTGCAGCGGTCGTTCCCCGGGTTCACCAGCGCATCGGACGCCGCTGAGGCGCGGCTGGTTGGGAAGAAGGCAGTCGAGTACAGCGCCGACCCCGCCAACGCCGAGGGCAGCGTCGCCATGCGGCGCGCGGCCGGCGGCGCGTACCAGATCGAGACGTTCCTGACGCCGCTGAGGACGGTGGCCCGCGAGACCAAGCACATGGACGCGAGCTACCTGGCCAACGGCAACGACATCACGCAGGCGTTCATCGACTACGCCACGCCGCTCGTCGGCCCGCTGCCGGCGGTGGGGGTGTTGGACGGGTTGAGGAAGTAGCTCTCCGGCCCCCTCTGCCGGAGTACCGGGAGCGGGGACCGCAGGTCAGTTCCCCCCCACCCACAGCGGCACGTCCGACTCGGCGACCTTGTTGGCGTTGCGGTCGGTCACGGTCACCTTCAGCTTGTACGCGCCGGCCGGCAGGGTCGGCGGCAGGGTGACGGGCTCCTTGGTGAAGAAGTCGCGCCGCCGGTTGCGGCAGGTGTCGGTCACGCCGCGGGCCTTGTCCTCCCAGGCGACGGTGCCGGCGGCGGTGTACAGCGACACGCGCTGGGCGAGGCGCGTCTCCCACTGGCCGTCGGGCATGTGGCGGGGCAGGAAGTTGTCGACCTCGCTGTAGACCAGCAGCGGGCTGCTGCGGCCGACCGGGAACCGGGCCGGGGTGAGCGGCTCGTACAGGCCGAACCCGGTCACCCGCTTGCACAGCGCGACCGCCCCCAGCGACAGGTCGGTGCCGGCCCGCAGGTGGTCGACCATGTCCTGCAGCGGGCGGACCTGCTGGGTGGGCGTCAGGTTGGGGTCGGCCGTGACGACCGAGCGGAAGTTGCTGATCCCGTCCACGATGGCGGCGATCACGTCGCGCTCGTCGGGCGGGAGGCCGACGGTCGACATCAGCAGTTGCGGCTCGGCCGACTCGGTCCCGCCGCTCAGCAGCACGTAGAGCTGGTAGTCGAACTGCGCGCCGGGATCCTGCGGGTGGGCCTTGGCCCGCTTGGCCAGGCGGGTGCCGAGGGGGTCGACCGCGCGGAGGGCCGTGGTGAACTCGGCCCCCTCCGGCACGGAGACGGGGATGTCGATCGGGTTGCCCTGCGTGGCCTTGGCGAGCAGCGCGGCGCGTGGGTCGGGCGGGACCGGCGGGGCGGGGCTGGTCGCAACCAGGGGTGCCGGCGCGGTCGACGGGGCGGCCGGGGTGGCCGGCGCATCGAACTGGACCGACGAGGTTGCCGACTTGGCCGACGCGGCGACCGTCGCCGGGGCGGGCGATTCCATCGTCTTGGCGTAATTGGCGGCCCGCTCGGCCAACTGCTGCGGCGTGGGCCGGCCGTCCGACGGGCCGCCGCGGGCTTCCCACTTGGGGTGGTCGGCCGACGTCGCTGGGGCACCACCGGGTCCCGATCCGTTGGCGGGCGTGGAACTGGGGAGCTGGGATGCGCATCCCCCCGCGAGCAGGGCCGCGACGGCCCCGACGGTCATGGACCGGCGTACGTTCATGGTGGTTCCGTCCTTGGAGTTCGACCGAAGCCATCCTGGCCGCGGCACAAAACCGTCAATGCAGTTGTTATCGGACCAGGACTATAACTTTCACCAGTCGGCTATCAAGATCGTCTCGCGCGGCCGTCCACGGGGTTAGGGAAGTCGGACGAGCAGGTGCGACATGGCGACCATCGCTTGGAAATTTCAATTACATGCCGACCCTGCTCATTTAGCTCCACGCCTCGGTGGATTGACCGAAAATGCTGGTTGGTCTAACATTGGACTATGTCTGTCGTGACCGAGCTGCCCGCCGTTGACTCCTGCGTGACCGCCGACCCGGCGTTGCTGGCGTTCAAGCAGTTAGTCGTCACCTGGCTGAAGCTGCAGCGGCAGTTAGAGGACGTGCTCGACCCGCACGGGCTTGTGCTGTCGCAATTCGAGGCGCTGTGCAAGGTTGAGGCCGCCCCCGGCATGATCCAGCAGGAACTGGTGTCGCACCTGTTGGTGACCAAGGGCAACGTCGGCGCGCTGCTGGACCGCTTGGAATCGATGGGGTTGGTCGAACGACGCCCAGACCCGCTCGACCGGCGCGCCAACCGGCTGCACCTGACCACCGAGGGGGCCGAGACAACCTCCCGCATCCGCAATGAGCACCGGGCGTTCATCGACGCCAGCTTCAAGGATCTGGGTGCCGAGCAGTGCCGGCAGCTCCAGTCGTTGCTGAAGGCGATCGAGCCGCGGTAGCGGAACGCCGAGCGCGGCCGCGCGTTTCCTGCTTTCGCCACGACCCTCGTCTCGCTGCGCCCCACGCGACCCGCACGTTCAGCCGAACCCGCCATCGCCAGCATCTGCCGATCCTGCGTCCGATCGCTCTACCGTCGCCTGGGGGGTCACACTTCCAACCCGTCGACGGGGCGAGAGTTCTGCTCGCTATGACGGCAAAATTCGGAAGTCAATTGAACCGGGACGTCCGTTGCACTATATAGGGGCGGACGCAAGGGGATCGCCGACGGTCGCGATCGAGGCTGCTGCGGGCCGACGTTGATCGGTGCTCGGGTGAATCGGGGGTTGCGCCGCGTTGTTGCCGCAGGGCTGACCTCGGCAATGACCGTCGCGTGGGGTCGTCAGTCGTCTGTTGTTCGATCAAAACGTGACGCGCGATGAGACGGGGCCGGCCAAGCGTGCCGGTCCGGGGGCGAGCCCCTAGCGGTGGCGCGGACGTGCGGAACCGATATGGAAGACAGCCAGCCAGCGTCCCGTGTCCGCCTGCCCGTGACGGCCCGCCGGTCCCGGGAGGTCGAGCCGTCGTTCGCCCCCATTGCCCCGTCGGGCCCCTCCGGGTCGGACGGCGACGACGTCGGGCCGCTGCACCTGTTCGCGATCTTCTGGCACCACCGGCTGCTGGTCCTGGCCTGCGTGGCGTTGTCGCTGGGCGCGGCGGTGCTGTACCTCACCCGCGCGACGCACGTCTACGGGGCCTCGTCCACCATCTACGTGCAGCACTCGGGGTCCAAGGTGTTGGGCGAGGACTACTCGTCCGGCGACTCGACCACGGCCAACTACCTGGCCACCCAGTGCCAACTGATCACGTCGACCGTAATCCTCAGCGACGCCGTGCAGCTGCTGCCGGGCGCCGACGACGGCACCAGCATCTTCCACACCGACGAGAACCTGGTCGGCATCCTGAAGGAGTGCGTCTCGGCCGCCCCGTCCAAGCAGGGCGACCTGATCGTCGTCTCGGCCGAGGCGCTGAACCCCAAGAACGCCGCCGCCATCGTCAACTGCGTCGTCCAGGCCTACATCACCTACCAGAGCAAGCAGCACCAGTCGACCGCCGTCCAGGTGGCGGGCATCCTGCAGAAGGAGATGGACACCCACGAGGCGGAGCTGGCCAGCGCGCAGGCGCGGATGCTGAGCCTGAAGGTGGAGAACCCCGACCTGTCGTTCCGCACGAGCAAGGACGGCCAGCCCATCACGCGGATGGGGGAGCTGATGCAGCAGATGTCGGCCGCCCAGTTCCGCGCCGCCGACCTGCGCCGCGCCGCCCGCGCCGCCGACGGCTGCCCGGACGACCCGGTCCGGCTCGAGCGGATCGCCGAGCAGCACGGGATCGGCGTCACCAGCGTCCCGTCGTCGGCGGGGCTGGCGTCGCTGTGCCAGCAGCAGGAGATGACGCTCAACGCGCTGCTGGCGGCGCACCTGGGCCCGGCCAACGACCGGGTGCAGCAGGCCCAGTTCCAGCTGGGCCAGACCCGCGACCTGCTCGCCGCCGCCACCCGCGGCGCCGCCGCCGCCTACCACGACTCGATCCGGTCGGCGTCGGAGACGGCCGACACGCAGGTCGCCGAGATGAAGGCCGAGATCGACGCCGAGCGGTCCGCGTCCACCGCCCTCAACGCCAAGGCCGCCGAGTACCAGCAGCTGCAGCAGACGGCCGAGCGGAACGAGCGGGCCCTGGACGTGCTCGACGGCCGGATCAAGGAGATCCGCGTCACCGAGGACGTCGGGCCCATGTCGACCACCGTCCTGGAGGTGGCCAAGATCAACCCCGTCCCGGTCAGCCCCGTCAAGTCGAAGATCCTGGGCGAGGCCCTGGTCGGCGGCCTGATGGTCTCGCTGGCGCTGTCCTTCCTGCTCGACAAGCTCGACCAGCGCCTCCGGACCGTCGCCGAGGTCACCACCCTGCTGGATGCCCCGGTCCTGGGCGTCGTGCCCCGCGTGCAGTGGAAGGGGCAGGTCGTCCAGGTCGGCCTGGAGGTCGCGCTGCGGCCCCGGTCGGGCACCGCCGAGGCGTTCCGCACGATCCGCACGGCCATCGCGTTCGGCGGGTACGACCGGTCGGTCAAGACGATCCTGGTGACCTCCCCGGCCGCGGGGGACGGCAAGAGCGTCTGCGTCAGTAACCTCGCCATCGCCGTCGCCCAGGCCGGCCGCCGGACCCTGCTCATCGACGCCGACTGCCGCCGCCCGGTCCAGCACAAGTTGTTCGGCATCGTCGACGTCGGCCCGGGCCTGAGCGGCGTCCTGAGCGGCACGGCGACGCTGGCCGAGGCGACCCGCCCGACCGAGATCGACCGGCTCGACGTGCTCCCGTGCGGCCCGCTGCCCCACAACCCCGCCGAACTGCTCGACAGCCAGCCCATGCTCGACCTGCTGGCCGAGGTGGGCCGGCACTACGACCAGGTCCTGATCGACAGCCCGCCGGTCACGCTGGTCAGCGACGCCCGCGTGCTGGCCGCCGTGTGCGACGCGTCGATCCTGGTCCTCCGCTCCGAGCGGTCGACCCGCCACGTCGCCAGGCTCGCCTGGAACGCCCTCAGCTCCGTCGGCGCGCACCTGGTCGGCACCATCATCAACGACGTCCAGCGTTCCCGCGACGGCTACGGGTACGGCTACAACTACTACGGCTACGGCCGGTACGGCACGACCCCGCCCGTCAACGGCACCGCCAACGGCGTCGCCGACGGCACCGCCAGCGGCGCGGTCAACGGCGCGGTCCACGGCACCCCCGCCGGCCTGCGACTCTCCGCCCCCCGGGCCGACGAGCCCGTCCCCGCCTCCGGCGCCGACGGCGAGTGATCCCGCCGCCCCTCCAACGTTGCTCGGGCGGCAGCTGGCGACACCACATCGCCCGGCCGACGCCCCGGCGACTGGCCACTTGGGACCACTGATGAAGCAGCGGTTCTGGCCCGGCAGAGGCCGGGCTGTGCTAGAGCCTTCGTAAGACTTCAGCCGTCTGCAACGATGTTCGGCGCTTGTACGGATTGCGCGACTCTGGCGGGTCGTGTAGATAATCGGGAGTGACGACCGCCGCCGAGCCAACGTGGGACCTGTCGACCATCCTCGCCGCGGCGTTGGCCGGGACGCTGACCGAGGCGCAGGCGGCGGCGCTGCCGTCGCTGGGGCCGGAGGCGGTCGTGGCGTTCGCCATGGCCGTGGCGGTCCACATGGCGGCCCGGGCGGCGGCGGCGGCATCGACGCCGTCGGGCGCGGTGCCGCCGTACCTGAAGCCGACGGTGGGCCGGCGGCGGAGGTCGCCGGGGGCGAAGCCGGGCCACAAGGGGTCGCGCCGCCAGCCGCCGGTGACCATCGATGAGAAGGTCGAGCACCGGCTGGACGCCTGCCCGTGCTGCGGCGGCGGCCTCCAGCGGTGCGGCCGGACCCGCACCCGGCTGATCGAGGACGTCCCGCGGGACATCAGGCCGGTCGTCACCGAGCACGCGATCCACCGCGACTACTGCCCCAACTGCAAGCGGCACGTCGAGCCGACCGTGCCCGACGCGATGCCGGGGGCCACGCTGGGCCCACCACGCGGTGGCGCTGTCCGGCTTCTTCCACTACGGGCTGGGCGTCAGCATCGGGCAGGCCCGCGAGTTGCTCGGCGGGCACCTGCGGATGGAGGTGACGGCCGGCGGGCTGGTCTCGGCCTGGCACCGCATGGCCGACGCGCTGGCGCCGTGGTACCAGCAGGTCCACCAGCAGCTGCGGGCCACCGCCTGCCTCCACGCCGACGAGACCGGCTGGCGCGTCGACGGGCAGACCCACTGGCTCTGGTGCTTCTGCGACCGCGTCACCTGCCTCTACATGATCGACCGCAGCCGCGGCGGGCCCGCCCTCAAGCGGTTCTTCGACGAGGCGTTCGAGGGGACGCTGGTCACGGACTTCTGGGCCGCGTACGACGCGGTGATGGCCGACGACCGGCAGGTGTGCCTGCCGCACCTGCTGCGGGAACTGGTCAAGGTCGACGAGCGGAACGGCTCGCCGGAGTGGCTCGCGTTCGCCAAGAAGCTCAAGCGGCTGCTGCGGGACGGCCTCCGCCTCCGCAAGCGGCCCGACTTCTCGCCGGACCAGTACCGGTCGCGGATCGACCTGATCGACCGCCGCCTGGCGGCATTGGCCACGGCGACGCACGACGACCCCGACGCGGCCCGGCTGGCCAAGCGGCTGCTGCGGTTCCAGGACTACTACTTCACGTTCCTGGAGAAGCCGCACGTGCCGCCGGACAACAACCACGCCGAGCGTCAGATCCGGCCCGCGGTGATCCAGCGGAAGAACATCCTGTGCAACCGTTCGGCCGACGGGGCCGAGGTGCAGGGCGTGCTGATGAGCGTGTTCCGGACGTTGAAGCTCCGCGGCCACGACCCGACCCGGACGATCGCCGCGGCGCTGCGCGAGCTCGTGCTGACCGGGAAACTACCGCCGCTGCCGGGACCGGCCGTTGCAGACGGCTGAAGAGTTACGAGCCTTCTTCCTGACCAAACGCCTTGCGAAGTGCAGAGTTATTGTGTCAGGAGGAGACGATCGTGAACCACCTCGTTTTCCAGGGTTTCACCGCCCATTTGGAATCGCCTAAGCATTGACCGTCCGCAGTTGACGAAGACCTCTGAGGCGAACAGCCCTTCGGGAATTGGAAGGCGGCACAGGTGATCGCCTGTGCGCTTCATGCCGTCAATACTCAGCGCGACGAACACGCCGCGCGCTTTGCACTCGGCAATGGCCGTAAGCAAGCGCAGGAGGCTGAACGCTTGCGCGCCGTACAAGATTGTTTGGCTGTGGCTGTACGGCGGGTCGCAGTACACAACGTCGCCCGCCTTTGCCTCAGCCATCGTCTGCAGGTAGTCGGCGTGCCGGAACGTGCAGTTCCGAAGCCGTCGATGCCATTCGTCTACGCGGGTGGCAAAGCTATCGGGCGAGATGGGATTGTGTACGCCACATGGCGTGGAGCAATAGCCATCGCGCTTACGAAAACGCACCACGCCGCCGTAACAGCTCCGGCAAAGGAAGAGCAGGTCTGCTCCATTGGGCCGAGAGTTGTAAGACGCCTTCAACTGCTCGAAAGCCTCAACCTTTTTGCCCGACTGAAACGCACGCCAACGCTCGGCGTACCACGTCTTCAACGTGCCTGGCGATTGCACCAGTGTCTGCCAAATCTCCACCAGTGGCAGAAAGGCATCGGAACCAACACCCAGCTTCGGGGCGAGCGTGCCCATCACGGCACCGCTGCCGACGAAGGGCTCGTAATACGTGCCAAAGTCTCGGGGGAAGAACGAGACAATTTCGTCGGCGAAACGCTGCTTGTTTCCGATCCACTTGAGCAGCTGTGCCCTGAACGGCTTGACCCGAGGCACGGAAGGGAAAGCGCCGAAGAGCCATTGCTGCGTCATCCCTCTCCTCGACCGATTGCCTCGCACGGGAGCCGGAGGATATGAGATTTTTGCATACGAGTCAAGCCTGCCTAATTTTGGCGTTCGTGGATCGTAGCGAAACGCATGAGCGTGAGCGGTTGGCCGGCCTCCTTCGACAGATGAGGGCTGAGGCGGGCCTCAGACAGACCGATTTAGCCCGAAAATTAGGACAGCCGCAGAGCTACGTGAGTCGCTTCGAGTCTGCAGAGCAGAGGCTCGACCTGTTGGAACTGAAAGCAATCTGCGAAGCACTGGGCATGTCGATCAAGGAACTAGTGCGGCGTTTTGAAGGGGACGCATGAAGCCCGACAGCCGGTTCGTGAACCAACCGCGGTCGTTCTGGGCACACGTTCGCTCGATCTCCGAAGAGGTCGGCTACACCGTGCGGGGCCATTCAGCGATTAGAGTACCAACGCTGGCTGAGGTTATTGCCGCTCTCGAAGCTCTCGATCTCCGCTCGGATCACGTCGGCGTTGAGGCCAGACCTACGATCTTTGGGCAGCTGCTACTCGATTATTTCGCTCATCGTGCGGAAGCGCTGAACGGCACGGTCCAGAAGCAATTGATGGACGCGGAAGCGGCTCGATCTGTGTTCGAGCGTTTGCGAAAAAAATACAAGCCGACCGACGATATCATCCCAATGAACAAGCAGACGGGCAGCAAAAAGGCACCTGCGTTCTTCACCGGTATTGTCAACATGCTGATCCGGGCGAACGCCGACGGCGTGGGTTGCGATCATGACCCCCGAGTCTTGACGACAATCACCGCAAACGGGCGTCCAGTTCGGACGCTTGCCCGCCGGGTGGATGGAGCGTTTCCGGCTGTTGTCAACCCTGTCGCGGTTTGGGAGATAAAGGAATACTACTACACAACCACGTTCGGCAGCCGTGTCGCCGGTGGGGTATACGAGTCGCTACTCGATGGCATGGAACTGGAGGAACTTCGGGAGCACGAGAATATCGACGTCAAGCACTACCTTATGGTTGATTCTCATTACACATGGTGGACCTGCGGACGCTCATACCTTTGTCGAATTATCGACATGTTGCACATGGGTTTCGTTGACGAGGTTCTGTTTGGACGTGAGGTCGTAGATCGCCTGCCCGGGCTGGTTCGGGAATGGGTGGACCTGGCACGCAGGCGGGACGCATCACAACACGTTGCAGGTGCCGGTGATGAACCAAAGCCACAAGGGTCGCTCGGCACCTCCACCTCAATGGAGCTGCGAACATAGAAGACAACGGCCATGGCCACCGTCGCGGATGCGACGATGCGTCGCCGTCACGTCGGGCGGTTCCATCCCACCTCAACCAGCCGGGGAGAAACCCATGCGTATCGCGATCAACCCTCGAGCGGCACGGGCAGCCTTGTCCGTCACGGCGATGTTACTCCTGTTGGCCGCCCCGGCCCTGGCCGATGACGCGCCGGCGGCGGTCAGGGTGGCGTTCGCCGGGGGCGAGACGCAGGTGGCCAAGCTGACGGCGGACGCGAAGTGCTTCTCCAATGAGGACGGGACGGCCACGGGGCTGCCGGACGAGATGGTGGGGCTGAAGTTCACCCGCCGGGCGATCGTCCACCCGGCGCCGACGGCGGGCGACGTGACGATGGACGCGCCGGCGGGCAGCACGGTCTACCTGATCATCGGTGTGGGCCCGAAGGGGGCGGCCGCGCGCGACGCGGCGGCGGCGGCGGGGTGGGGGCGGTCGGGGCACTGCCACCTGGGCACCCGCGGCGGGCAGATCTTCAAGCAGGCGTTCGCGAAGCAGACCCACGTGTCGGTGCCCAACACGGGCGACATCGGCGTGATCGTCGTGGCCAAGGACCTGGAGGCCGCGGGTGGCGCGACGCCGGCCGTCGCGACGGTCGCCAAGCATCATCGCACCGACGCTGCGGAGGACCCGGTCGAGGCGCGCGGGCGGGCGGTGAAGGTGGCGCTGCCGCAGACGTCGATCAACTGCCTGGAGGTGCTGGAGATGGGCACCGGCATGATGCTGGGCCAGACGTCGGAGGTGGTGCTGACCGTGACGACCGGCCACGCGGCCAAGCCGACGCAGCTGGAGTTCGGGACGCGGGTCGGGCCGGAGATGATGACCACGCGCGACGAGGCGATGCGGTTCGTGCGCGTGCAGTACCCCGACTGGTTCGCCAGCAAGGCCGAGGTGACGTTCGAGGACAAGTACAACGGGCACGACGGCGGGTCGATCGGGGCGGCGCTGGTCACGCTGACGCTGTCGGCGATCCAGGGGGTGAAGATCGACCCGAAGGTGGCGATCACCGGGGACATCAGCGCCAACGGCAAGGTGCGGGCGATCGGCGGGGTGGCGGCGAAGCTGCGCGGCGCGACGGCCAGCAACTGCACGGTGGTCGCGCTGCCGAGCGACAACTACGAGCAGCTGGCCGACGCCGCCATCTACGCCGGCCCCTCGGTGATCGGCGACGTGCAGGTGATCGGCATCGCCACGCCGGCCGACGCGCTCGCGGCCGTCCGGGCCGACCGCGACGCCAAGCTCGCGCAGGCCGTCGCGCTGTTCGCCGACGTGCAGCAGGGCATGAAGAAGTCGCCGGCCTACTTCAAGCAGAAGGAGGCGACGGACAAGCTGGCGCAGGTGGTGTCGCTGGCGCCGCAGCACCTGTCGGCCAAGCTGTTGCTGGAGACGGCCCAGGGCAAGGCGCCCCGCACGCTGTCGCCGGCGGCGACGCTGTACTACACGTTCACGGCCGCCGGGGGACTGATGGGGGAGCTGGCCACGCGGTCCGGTGACGCGCCCAAGCACCCGGTGCCGTCGGGGGCGGTGAAGTCGGGGCTGGCCGACCTGCACAAGCTCCGCCCGATGGCCGACCCGACGGTCCGGCCGCTGGTGGACGCGTGGATCAAGTTCATCGAGTCGTGGGACGCCTCCAGCCAGGGGCGCGGGTCGCCGCAGGCGATGGAGCACGCCCGGCAGGCGCTCGACGACGAGATGGCCAAGGAGCGGGCCGACACGAAGCTGATGCAGAAGATGCTGAAGGAGGGGATCTGAAGGGTGAAGGTCGAAGCGGACCGGTACGAACGAGGCCGTAATGATGCTGCCGGAAGCCGCCGGGCGGCCGGTCGCGGCGGTGCCGGGCCGGGGGGTTCGTTGACGCGTCCCAATGTAGCGTTTACGCTCGGCCCACCGCTCAGCGATGAGCAGGGGGCACACCCGTTTCCGCGTCTGTTGGCAGCGCGCCGCACCGCGCCGGCCATGGAGAGGTTCGCATGTCCGTGACCCGATCGCGTCGCGTCGTTGGCAACCGTCGAAACGCCCCCGTGGAAGGGCTGGAACGGCGGACGCTGCTGAGCACCGTCGTGGTCAACACGGCGCTGGACACGACCCACATGCCCGGCTCGGGCACGGTCAGCCTGCGGGACGCGATCGCCATCGCCAACGCCGCCACCGCCGCGCCGACCACCATCACGTTCGACCCCACCGTGTTCGCCACGGCCCAGACGATCACGATGGCCGGCAGCACGGCGTTCACCCTGAGCAACGCGATGGAGGCGACGACCATCATCGGCCCGGCGGCCGGCGTCACGCTCGACGCCGGCGGGAGCAGCACCGTCCTGGTCGTCAACACGTCGGCCACCGTCTCCGTGTCGAACGTCAACTTCATCAACGGGGCCGGCACCCAGTACCAGGGCGGCGGGATCTACAACCAGCAGGCGACGCTGACCCTGACCGACTGCACCATCAGCAACTGCACCTCCGACAGCGACGGCGGCGGCCTGAAAAACTGGGGCACGACCACCCTGGTCGACGACACGTTCAGCGGCAACTCCGCCCTGTACGGCGGCGGCGTCTTCAGCGGCTACGCCAGCATCTACACGATCACCGTGACCGGCTGCACGTTCGACAACAACTCGACCACCGGAGAGGCCCAGGTGTTCGACAGCGCCGGCGCCGGCATCTACCTGGACGTCGGCCAGGGGACGCTGACCAACGACACGTTCACGGGCAACACCGGGACCGACGGTACCGGCGTCTACGTCGGCCAGACCGACAGCGCCAGCGTCATCATCAGCGACTGCACGATCGACGGCAACAGGGGCGACAACGGCCTGTTTAACGCCGGGGCGGCCAGCCGCTGCACGGTGGCCAACACCATCGTCGCAGGGACGACCGGCCGCGCGGACGCCCAGGGGGCGTTCAACTCGCACGGGTTTAACCTGATCGGCGTCACCGGCACCAGCACGGGCTGGACCGCCGACGACATCACCGGCACCCGGACCGACCCGGTCGACCCGCTGCTGGGACCCCTGGCCAACAACACCGGGCCGACGGAGACCCTGCTGCCCGGCGACGGCAGCCCGGCCCTGGAGAGCGGGTCGAGCACGGTGGTGCCCATCGGCGTCACCACGGACCAGCGGGGCCAGCCGCGCGCGGTCGACGGCGTGGTCGACATCGGGGCGGTCGAGGTGCCCAAGCTGATCGTCGTGACCGCCCCCGCGTCCCAGACCGCCGTGCCCCTGACCGCCACCAACGTCTCGCTGGGCAGCTTCACCGAGGCCGGCACCAAGGGGCCCTACACGGTGACGGTCGCCTGGGGCGACGGGACGGCGGCCACCACGGTCAGCGCCGACGCGGGGGGGACGCTCGCGCCGGTCACGCACACGTTCCCCGCGGCCGGCACCGACACGGTCACCGTGACGGTCGCCGACGAGACCGGCCTGATCACCGGGACCAACAGCTTCGTCGTGACCGTGGCCCAACTGCCGGCCATCATCGTCACGCCCGCCGCCGCCCAGACCGCCCTGATCGCCACCTCCACCTCGATTGCGCTCGGCTCGTTCACCCAGACGAGCACGACCGGCCCCTACACGGTGACGGTCAACTGGGGCGACAACACGGCGGCGACCACGTTCACGGCCACCGGTGCCGAGACGCTGCCGGCGACGGCCCACGCGTTCGCCACCTCCGGCGCCGACGTGGTGACCGTCACCGTGGCCAACAGCGGCGGCACCGTCACCGGGACCGCCTCGTTTGTGGTGACCGTCACCACCGGGGCGACGGCCAGCGCGGTCACGCTCGCCTCGTCGACCACGACGGCCGTCTCCGGCGACGGGGTCACGCTCACCGCCACCGTCACCCCCGCGGCCGTCACCGGCGTGGTCACGTTCGAGTCGAACGGCACGGTGGTCGGCCAGGTGGCGGTGACCAACGGCGTCGCCACGCTCACCACGGCGGCCCTGGCGGTCGGCTCCGACTCGCTGACCGCGACCTACAGCGGCGACCACACCTACGCCAGCAGCAGCTCGACCGCCGTCCCGGTCACCGTGCTGGCGCCGGCGGCGGCGTCGACCATCACGCTGGCCAGCTCGGCGGCCACCATCACGACCAGCGACGTGGTCACGCTGACGGCCACCGTCACCTCGTCGGGCGCGGCGGTCACGCTGGGCGTCGTCACGTTCTACCAGGGCACCACGGCCCTGGGCACCGCCAACGTCTCCGCGGCCGGCCTGGCCGTGCTGACCACCACGGCCAGCCTGCCCGTGGGTACCGACGTGCTGACCGCGACCTACACCGGCAACCTCAGCTTCCTGACCAGCACGTCGGACGGCCTGTCCATCACGGTCGACCAGACCGCGACGGCCACCACACTGGCGCTGTCCAACCCCAGCAAGACGGCGGCGCAGGCGATCACGCTGACCGCCACGATCGCCCCGGCGACGGTGACGGCGACCACGCTGGCGACGCTGGCGCCCACGGGGACGGTCACGTTCACCTCCGCGGGGACGGCCATCGGCACCGCCGCCGTCGGGGCCAACGGCGTGGCCGTGCTGACCACCGCCGCCGCGGGGCTGCCGCTGGGCGTGGTCCAGATCACCGCGACCTACGACGGCGACGCCTCGTTCGCCGCCAGCACGTCGGTCGAGCGGGGGGTGTCGGTCACGGCCCACGCGCTGGTCCCCACGATCGTCTCGGCCGTCGCCCCCGCCACGGCGATCGGTGGGGCGAAGGTCCGGGGCGCGGTCCGCGTCACGCTGACCAACGGCCTGTCCGACAACCAGGCCGGCGACGAGAAGGGCAGCTACACCGTGGCCGTGTACGCCTCGGCGACGACGACGTTCGACCCGACCGACCACGTCGTGGCGTCGGTGCTGAAGTCCAACACGATCCGCCCGGGCGGGTCGACCGCGGTCGACCTCCCCATCACGACCCTGCCGGCCAGCCTGACCGATGGGATGTACCACCTGCTGCTGGTGACGACCGACGCCCGGGGCAACACCGAGGAGGTCGACACCGGCCGGACGGTGACCGTGACGGCCCCGGTCGTCTCGCTGACGGCGGCGTTCGCGACCCTGTCGAGGAACGCCGCCAAGGCCGGGGCGAAGGTGGCCATCACCGACGCGGGGAACGTCGACTTCGCGACGACGCTGACCGCGACGATCGGCATCTCGACCGACGCCCTCGGCCAGACGCTCGTCGCCACCGGCTCCGGCGCGGTCCGCCCCGTGAAGGTGACGTACCACCCGGGCAGGGCCACGAAGGTGAAGATCACCGGCTGGCAGTCGCTGTACGCGGGCCTGCCGATCGGCAGCTACTACTTCACCGTGACGCTGACCGACAACGCCGGCCACACGGCGTCGGCCATCAGCGGCAACGCGATCAGCAAGCTGACGACGGCGTGAGGGCGCCGGTCGCCGTACCATCTGACACCGGTGGGACGACGCATGAGCACGGAAGTCGAATCCCTGATCCCTGACGAGATCATCAGCCGAGCGGCGGCAGTGCTCCTGGACCGGTCGCCACCAGGAACGCAGGTGATCCTCTTCGGCTCGTACGCGCGGGGCGACGCGACGGGCGACAGCGACCTGGACTTTCTGGTCGTCCAACCCACGCTTGCGAGCCGCCGGGCCGAGAGCGTCAGGTTGCGCTCGCTGCTCCGCCCCATGGGCATCGCCGCGGACGTGCTCGTCGTGAGCCGATCCTCGTTCGACGCTTGGAAGGGCCTGCCCAACAACGTCATCAACGATGCGTTCGTCGAGGGGAAAATCTATGGACCAACCCCTTGAACCGGCGCTGGTGCTCCTGGGGAAGGCTCGGGAGGACATCTACCTGGCGAAGAAGGTCAGGGACGACGCGCAGGTGTCGGTCAAGCAGATGGGTTTCCTCTGCGAGCAGGCAGTGGAAAAATCGCTGAAGGCCGTCCTCTCACGCCACGGGGTGCGTTTCCGTCGGGGCCACGACATTGCTCAATACCTGGACCTGTTGAGGGCGGCCAACATCGCCTATCCCCCGGAACTGGAACAGTGCATCGACCTCACGCCCTTTGGTGCCGAGCTCAGGTACGACTACCTCCCGAAGGAGGAACTCGAACTGACCCCGTTCGACCGCGACCAGGTGATCGGTCTCGCCGAGCAGGCAATCGAGTGGGCGACGACGGCCCTCGCCGGTCCGTAGGGGATCCCAGCCGACACAGCTTTCGGGTCCGATGACGGGGTCATCACTGATGTCAAAACGCCTGTTCTACGGCGAGTATCGCGGCCGGCCAAAACTCCAGCCGCTGGTCAGAGAAATCAGCTGGTCGAAGAACCTCGTCATCCTCTCCCGCTGCAAGGATGGCCTGGGGCGCGAGTTCTACCTGCGTGCCACCGCCCGCTTTGAAGGAGTCCGCCATGAAAGCCGCAATCGTTGAGGAAGCAGGGAAGCCGCCCGTGTACGGGACGTTTGAGGAGCCGGTCGCCGAGGCGGGCGAGGCACTGGTGACGGTGTCGGCGTCGGCGCTGAGCCAGCTGGCGCGGGCGCGGGCGTCGGGGACGCACTACTCCTCGAGCGGCCAGTTGCCGTTCGTGCCGGGGGTGGACGGCGCGGGACGGCTGGCCGACGGGCGGCGGGTCTACTTCGTCCTGCCGCGGGCACCCTTCGGTGGAATGGCCGAGCGGACGGTCGTCGATGCGGGCCGGTGCATCCCGATCCCGGACGCGCTGGACGACGTGACGGCGGCCGCGATCGCGAACCCCGGCATGTCGTCCTGGGCCGCCCTGACCGAGCGGGCGAAGCTGGTGGCGGGCGAGACGGTGCTGATCAACGGCGCGACCGGCGTGTCCGGCCGATTGGCCGTGCAGGTGGCGAGGCACCTGGGGGCGGTGCGGGTCATCGCCACCGGCCGCAACCGCGCGGCGCTGGCGGAGGTGGCGACCCTCGGGGCCGACGTCGTGATCCCGCTGGTCGAGGATCCCGGCGCGAACGAGCAGATGTTCACGGAGCAGTTCGCCACCGGCGTCCATGTCGTGCTGGACTACCTGTGGGGCCCCAGCGCCGAGCGACTGCTGATCGCGGCCGCCCAGGCGAATCCGGAGGGAACGCCGATGCGGTTCGTCCACATCGGCGGGATGAGCGCGCCCGACATCACGCTGCCGGGCGCGTTGCTGC
The DNA here is from genome assembly GCA_965198865.1 of Tepidisphaeraceae bacterium. GTDB lineage: Bacteria > Planctomycetota > Phycisphaerae > Tepidisphaerales > Tepidisphaeraceae > CBDAQA01. Next base: position 344,594 of record CBDAQA010000003.1, read on the forward strand.
GATCATCGGCGATCACGCTGATGGGCAGCGGCATCGGCAGCGTTTCCGTCGCCCGGTTCGTGACGATCATCGGCCAGCTGATGGCGGCCGCGGTGCCGGCGGGGTTCCGGGTGGCGACGGACGTCGTGCCGCTGGCCGACGTGGCCCGCGTATGGTCGGCGGCGGGCAGTGGGCCGCGGATGGTGTTCCGGGTCGCGTGATTCGGACCCGGGTTGGGGCCAGATGCTGCAGGCCATCCGCGCCGCCGCGGAGCGGGTGGGCGCGTAGGTTCCGCGGGAGGGGCCACAGGACCCTGCCGATCGGGTGTGTTCCCGGACGAAATGCCGGCGGTTGAGCGTCAGCACCGCCCGCCCCGCAGCCGTGGCAAAGCCACCACTCGATCGTCCGGGATCCTCTGGTTTGCCTGACCGGCCCCGACCGACGTCAGCACGTCGTGGCCCAGCCGCCTCAGTTCCAACACGGTCGCGTACGGGTAGTTCTCGTTCGAGGCCGGCTCTGTTAGTCCAGTGACTCCCGGCATATCCGGCCGCACCCATCCGTGGACCGATTGACTCTACCGCTTCTCCAAGAATGCCCGGAACCGCCCGACCTCGGCGTCGAAGGCGTCGCGGTAGCCACGCTCGTCCGGCGGCGCTGTGACGTACCCCGGGGCGACGGTGAAGTTGGAGGCGACGTTGCTGACGTTCACCCAGCCGATCACGTCGTGCCGCCAGAGCAGGGGCATGGCGTAGTAGCCGAGCTTGCGCTTGGCGAGCGGCGTGTAGGCCTCGAAGCGGTAGGGCCAGCCGTGCAGGTGCTCGAACCGGCGGCGGTCCCAGACGACCGGGTCGAACGGGGCGAGGAAACGGACGACGTCGTGCGGTCGACCGAGCGCGGGGCGACCGGCGGGCCAGATGTAGCGGACGCCGTCGACGGTGGCGGTGTCGAGCTGGCCGTCGGCGAGCAACTGCTTGACGATCGACCGTCGGCCCGGGAGCGACGGGGAGCCGCGGCCGAACAGGGCGACGGTGGACCGGAGGCTGACGTCCGACACCGGCGCGAGCAGGGCGGCGATCGCCAGCACGAGGCGGCGCAGGCGATCCGGCGGATCGCTGGGCGCATGCGGTGGCCCCGGCGGCTCGTACAGGCGGATGCCGTTCTCGCGGCCGGCGACGCGCAGCAGCCCGCGGTGGTGCAGGGCGTGCAGCGTGCGCGTCGTCGCCTTCGAGTAGCCGCCCCAGGCGTTCACCTGCCGCTGTCGGCCGAAGTAGGCCTCCAGTTCCCTGGGGTGGATCCGCTTGTGGGCCGTGACGATCTCGAGCACGCGCCGCTCCGTGGAGGTGAGGTTCTTCGCCGAGCGCGGGTGCAGGTCCTCCCAGACGGGGCGGGCGAGGAAGCCGTACGCGTAGAGGTAGTCCTCCTCAATGTCGAGCGCGGCGTAGCGACGCTCGAGGTCGCCGGCGCGATAGCCGGTCACGCGGTGGCGGAGGATCAGGTCCTGCGCGCGAGCGGGGGACCGGATGGGATCGGCCTGGACGAAGCCGAGCCGGTGGACAGCCCGCTTCAGCGTGGTGGGGCGGAAGAGCGTGGCGGCGATGGCGTGGGTCCGCAGATGGGTGAGCGTCATGTTGCGGGCCGAAGTATATCTGCCGTCACGATCGCGCGATGAGTGTCCCCCAGCCGCAAGTCGCCGGTTTGCCTCTCGATTTGGGGAGAGACGGTGTGTACCAACCCTACCGAACTAGTGGGGGTTCTAGTTAAACATAAAACGTTCAATTTGATGCATTTACGTCGAAACAATCGCTGGTCCCGCGCATAAGAACAGGTGCTTGTCAGAAGGTGGTTCGGTCCCGGATTACCCATTGGAGCGCTGCATGGTTGCGGGTTTGCTGAAGCGGCCGTACACGGTCGCGTCGCTGTTGGTATTGATCGTCCTGTTGGGCGTGGGTGCGGCCGCCCGCATGCCGACCGACATCTTCCCGGCCATTAACGTGCCCGTGGTCAGCGTTGTCTGGACCTACGCCGGCATGTCCCCGGTGGACGTGCAGAACCGCATCCTCACCCTCCACGAACGGCAGATGCCAGCCCTGGTCGACGACATCGACCACATCGAGGCCAACAGCTACCAGGGCGTCGGCGTCATCAAGGTCTACCTGCACGAGTCGGCCGACGTCACCCGCGCCGTCGCCCAGGTCGCCAGCAGCGCGTTGATCGTGCTGAAGTACATGCCGCCCAACATCACCCCACCCATGGTGATCCGGTACGGGGCGACCGACGTGCCCATCCTGCAGCTCAGCCTGTCCAGCAAGAGCCAGCCCGACACTAAGTTGAATGACCTCGGCCAGAACACGATCCGGCCTGCCTTGGCGGCCGTGCCCGGCGTCAGCCTACCCCAGCCTTACGGCGGCAAGCCCCGCGTGATCATGGTCGACCTGGATCAACAGGCCCTACAGGCCCAGGGGTTGGAGCCGGGCGACATCAGCAACGTGCTGCTCCAGAACAACGTGATCATGCCGTCTGGTGACGTGAAGATCGGCAGCCGGGACTACCCGGTCTCGATGAACAACTCGCCCGACGTCATCGACCAGATGAACGACTTCCCGGTCAAGACCGTTAACGGCCGGCAGGTTCTCCTCCGCGATGTCGCCCACGTCCACCAGGGCAGCCAGATCCAGACCAACCTCGTGACGCAGAACGGCACTCCGGGTGCCCTGATGACGATCCGCAAGACCGGCAGCGTGTCGACGCTGGCCGTCGTGGGCGGGGTCCGCGACTTCCTGCCCGAGCTCCGCAAGCAATTGCCCAAGGACGTGACGCTGACCCCGCTGTTCGACCAGTCGGTGTTCGTGCGGGCCGCCCTGTACGGCGTCCTCCGCGAGGGCGGCATCGCCGCCGGCCTGACCGCGATGATGATCCTGCTCTTCCTGGGCAACTGGCGGCTGACGCTGATCGTCATACTCTCGATCCCCACGTCGATCCTCTGTGCCCTGATCGTCATGTACTTCACCGGCCAGACGCTCAACACCATGACTCTGGGCGGGTTCGCCCTGGCCGTCGGCATCCTGGTCGACGACACGACCGTGGGCATCGAGAACATGGACCGCTACCTGGAGGAGGGCTTCGACCTGGTCGACGCCATCATTCGCGGCAACGACGAGGTGTTGATCCCCACGCTGCTCTCCACGCTCTCGATCTGCATCGTCTTCGTCCCGATCTTCCTGCTCAGCGGCGTGGCCAGGTACCTGTTCTCCCCCCTGGCCGTCGCCGTCGTCCTGTCGATGGTGGCCAGCTTCATCGTGGCCCGGTTCGTCGTGCCGGTGCTGTTCCACTTCCTGATGCGGGGGGAACACGGCGTCGATCGCCCGGCGACCGAGGCCGGGGGCTCGGGTGGAGCGGGCCGGCCGCGGACGGCTGGGCACCGGGCGACGGCGGCGATGAAGCGGCCGTTCACCGCAGTTCACCACGGGTTCGACGCCGGCTTCCGCCGGTTCGCCGAGGTCTACCGCAACGCGCTCGCCTTCGCAGTCGCCGCCCCGTGGTTGACGGGGGCCGCGTTCGGCCTGCTGATGGTCGCGTCGCTGGCCCTGTTCCCGTTCCTCGGCCGCGACTTCTTCCCCAACGTCGACGCCGGGCAGATGCGGCTCCACGTCCGTGCCCCCGCCGGCAGCCGGCTGGAGACCACCGCTCAGTACTTCGCCCGCGTCGAGAAGGCCGTCCGCCAGGTCGTCAACGGCAACGGCCCCGACCAGGTGGACAGCGTCCTGTCGAACATCGGCCTGCCGTACAGCGGCATGAACATGGCCGTGGGCGACACGGCCACGGTGGGCACGATGGACGGCGAGCTGTTGGTCAGCCTGAAGGCGGACCACACGCCTACCGCCGGCCACATGGCCGACCTGCGGCTGGAGTTGCCCAAGCGGTTCCCCGACTGCACGTTCTTCTTCCAGGCCGCCGACATCGTCAACCAGGTGTTGAACTTCGGCCAGGCGGCCCCGATCGACGTGCGGGTCGTCGGGTCCGACCCCGACCGCACGTTTGCCCTGGCCAACAGGATCGCCCACGACCTGGCCGGTGTCAGCGGGGTGGTCGACGCCCACGTGTACCAGGTGCCCGATGTACCGGGCCTGCGAATCCACCTCGACCGGCAGATGGCCCAGCAGATCGGCATGAGCCAGCGCGAGGCCGCCAGCAGCCTGCTGGTCACCCTCAACAGCAGCGGGCAGACCAGCCCCAACTTTTGGGTCAACCCGGCCAACGGCGTCAGCTACCCGCTGGTGGCCCAGATGCCGACCTACACGATCGAGAGCCTGCAGGACGTGAGGTCGATGCCGCTGAAGCCCGCAGACCCGCGGCCGGGTGGAGCGGAGGGGCAGCTGCTGATGAACGTCGCCGACGTGCGCCGGGTCCAGTCGCCTGCCCTGATCAGCCAGCTCAACGTCCGCCCGGTGTTCGACGTGAACGCCAACGTGCAGGGCCGCGACCTGTACGGCGTCGCCGGCGACGTCCGCCGGGTTCTGGCCGCGGACCAGCCCCCCGCGTCGGAGCCGGTCACGATCAGCCTCACCGGTCAGATCGACACGATGACCACCAGCTACAACGGCCTGTTCGGCGGGATGGCGATGGCCGTCGTCCTGGTCTACCTGCTGATGGTCATCAAGTTCCAGAGCTGGGTCAGCCCCGTGATCGTGCTGCTGGCCGTCCCGTTCGCCCTGGGCGGCGTCATGTGGGCCCTGTACCTGACTCACACGTACCTCAGCGTGCCGGCCCTGATGGGCGGGCTGATGTGCATCGGCCTGGCGACGGCCAACAGCATCCTCGTGGTCAGCTTCGCCGACGAACGGCTCGCCGAGGGGTCGACCCCTGCCCAGGCCGCCGTGGCCGCCGGGTTTACCCGGCTCCGGCCCGTGGTCATGACCGCCACGGCGATGGTCCTCGGCATGTTGCCGATGGCGTTGGCACTGGGCGAGGGCGGCGAGCAGAACGCCCCGCTTGGCCGGGCCGTCATCGGTGGGCTGACCTTCGCCACGTTCGCCACGCTCGTGTTCGTCCCGGCCATGTTTGGCCTGGTCCACCGATACCTGACGCCCTCCGGCCACGAAGAGGGTCACGGGCAGACCGAGCCGCCGCGTTCGGCGGCGCTCGTGCCCGTCACGTGAGCCGGTACCGCCGTACCCACAAACATCGACATTCACCTACGACCCGACGGAGCGCCCGTGCAGCCCGATACTCAGCATACTGATCGTCCCGGTTTCCTGAACGGTAACGCAGGGCCCGACCACCACGATGGCGATGGGGGGCGTGAGCACGCGGACGATCGCGTCTCGACGGACGTCCGCCCGGGCACCGGTCCGAAGCTGCTGATCGGCGTCGTCGCGTTGGCGGTCGTTCTGGTCGGTGGGTTCGTCGTCGCCCACGCCGTCCGTTCCCATGAGGCCGGGACGGTGCGCGACCGTACCGCCGAACGGGCCGACGCGAAGCCCACGGTCGAGACGCTGTCCGTCCGCGCCACGCCCGACGTCTACCCTTTGGCCCTGCCGGGCCAGACGGCCGGGTGGTACCAGAGCCCGCTGTACGCCCGTGTCGACGGGTACATCAACAGCTGGGTGGTCGACATCGGCGACCGCGTGAGGCAGGGGCAGAAGCTGGCCACCATCGACACGCCCGAGCTGGACCAGCAGCTGGCCGCCGCCCGTGCCAAGGCCGACGCCTCCGACGCCCAGGTCCAGGTCGCCCAGAGCAACCAGTCGATCGCCAGGCTCACGTTCGAGCGGTGGCGGGACTCGCCCAGGGGGGTCGTCTCCGACCAGGAGCGGGAGGAGAAGCAGGCCAACTTCGAGGCCGCCAGGGCCCACCTGGTAGAGGCCAAGGCCCAGGCCCAGCTCGACCGGGCCGAGGTCGCCCGCTATCAGGCCATGTCCGATTTCCGCAACGTGACCGCCCCCTACGACGGCGTGATCACCGCTCGCAACTGCGACGTCGGCGACCTGGTCAACGCAGGCAGTTCGGCCAACAGCCACCCGCTCTACTCGATGGCCCAGTCGAACATGATCCGCGTCTTCGTGAACGTGCCGCAGAAGGCGGCCGCCGACATGGTGCCTGGCCTGGCGGCCGACACGGTCACTGACGTCTACCCCGGCCGCGTGTTCACCGGCAAGGTGGCCCGCTCGGCCCTGAGCATCGACCAGCAAACCCGCACGGAGCGGGTCGAAGTCGACATCCCCAACACCGACCTGGCCCTGATCCCCGGGATGTACGTCCAGGTCACGTTCCGCCTGAACCAGCACGGCTTGGTCGAGGTCCCCGCCGCAGCGATCGTCAACAAGCCGACGGGCCTGCAGGTGGTCGTCGTCACCCCGGCGGGCACGGTCGACTTCCGCCCAGTCCTGGTCGCCAAGGACGACGGCGACGTCGTCGAACTGTCCTCGGGCGTGGCGGCCGGCGACCGGGTGGCGTTGAACATCAGCAACGCGATCTCCCAGGGTGATGCCGTCGCCGTCGACGACGACGATCATGCCTGGCCCGCCGCACCGCCCACCGCCGGCACCGGAACCCCGAAGCGGCAGGCGGGAACCACGAGTCGCCCCTCGCCTGCGGAACACCCGCCCGCGAGCGATAGCGGCATCCACCCGCCGGCCCCAGCCAAGCCGCCCGCCACGGGGCCGGACCAGCCCTGATGTCCCCGAGATGCCCGATCCGTCCACCACCTCAGCGATCCGACATGAGAACCCACTCCCGACCCACACTGGTCGCCGCCGCAGTCACCACCGCCCTGGTCACGGGTTGCAGCGTCGGCCCCGACTACCACCACCCCAGCGTGGACGTGCCCACCCACTATGGCGAGCTCCCGACCAGCCGGCCGACGACGTCGGCCACGGCCGCCACGGTCGACCTCGCCCGCTGGTGGGAGGCGCTGAACGACCCCGCGCTGAACGCCCTGCTCCGCAAGGCCGCTGCGTCCAACCTCGACCTCCAGGTGGCGGTTGCCCGGCTCCAGCAGGCCCGCACGGCCGAGGCCGTCTTCGCGGGCGCGGCCCTGCCGTCCCTCGACTTCAGCGGCGTGGCCGGCGTTGGCACCGGCACCAGCCAGACCCGCGGTGGCCTCGCCGACGGGCCGCTCAACGCCGCGACCTACTCGACCGGGCTGCGCCAGGTGACCCACGCCCTCGGGGTCGACACGTTCTTCGAGGCCGACGTGTTCGGCAACCTCCGCCGGGCCGGCGAGGCCGTCACGGCGGACGCCATCGCTGCCGGTGAGTTCCGCAACCAGGTGCTGGTCACGCTGCTGGCCGACGTCACCCGCCAGTACGCCAACGTCCGCACGTTCCAGTTCCGCCTGGACATCGCCAACCGCATGGTTGCCGCCCTTGAGCGGTCGGCCGACCTTGCCCACGAGCGGTTCACCCGCGGCATCGTCAACGAGCTCGACGCCGCCCTGGCCGACCGCGAACTGGCCAGCGCCCAGGCCACGGTCGACCCTTTGCGGGCACAACTGCTCGCGTCGGAACGGGCGATCGCCGTGCTGCTGGGCGAGGAGCCCGAGACGGAGATCGCCGAGCTCGCTCGCGCGGCACCACTGCCGACACCCCCGGCCACCCTCGACGCCGGCCTGCCCGGCGATCTGCTCCGCCGTCGACCCGACGTCCGCCAGGCCGAGGCCCAGCTGATGGCCGCCAACGCCCGGCTCGGCGTGGCCACGGCGAACTTGTACCCCCGGATCCTCCTCTCCGCGGCCGCCGGCGAGGAGGGCCAAGGCCTCGGCCGCACGCCGGTCGACTGGCGGTTCATCTGGACGGTTGGCCCGACCGTGCAGTACCCGCTGCTCGACTTCGGCACCGCCGACGCCCGCCGACAGCAGGCGGACCAGGCCACGGTCGAGCAGCTCGCGTCCTACCGCGGGACGATCCTCGCGGCCGTCCAGCAGGTCGACGATGCCCTGACCGGGTACGACGCCGACCGCGGCCGGTCTGCCGCCCTCGGCCGTGCAGTCGCCGCGGCCCAACGCTCGTTCGACCTCGCCACCCAGCGGTACGACCGTGGCATCATCGACTACCTGAACGTGATCGACTCGCAGCGCCAGCTGTTCGCCCTCCAGGACCAGTACGCCCAGAGCCAACGAGCAGCCGTGAGCGACTTCGTCGGCGTGTGCCAGAACCTCGGCGGGGGCTGGCAGGGGTTCCCACCGCCACCGCCGCTGCGGCGGCCCCTGCCGGCCGTCCTTGCCACGCTCGGCGACGCCACGGGCCAGACGGCTCACCCGCTCGACCGGTAGGACGGGCCCGATCTCATCCGGACGCGATCGTGTTGATCGGACACGGCTGCGCCCGGGTTGACCGACAGGCGATCGCGCCAGCGAAACGCGAGGCATCAGTCCGTCCGGCTGACCTTGCCCAGCATGTTGGCGACGGTCTGCCAGATGATCTTCACGTCCATCCACCACGACCGCTTCTCGACGTACTCCAGGTCGTACTTGATCCACTCCTGGAAGTCGGTGCCGGCCCGGCGGGTGCGCTTGACCTGCCACAGGCCGGTGATGCCGGGGCGGACACTCAAACGTGCCTCGCGCCACGGCGGGCAGTACTGGTTCTCCTTGTGAGGGCTGGGGCGGGGACCCACGATCGACATGTCGCCGGTGAGGACGTTCCAGAACTGGGGGAGCTCGTCGAGGTTGTACTTGCGGATGAACCGGCCGACGCGGGTCAGGCGGGGGTCGTTCTCCATGAAGAACTGGGGGCCGTCGGCCTGGTTCTTCTTCTGGGCCATCAGCTGCTTGCGGATCTCCTCGGCGTCCTTGCGCATGGACCGGAACTTGATGCAGCCGAACTCGCGCCCGCCGCGCGTCTCGCGCATGTGGGCGAAGAAGAACGGCCGGCCGTCCTCGAGCCAGATGGCGAGCATGATCGGCAGGTAGACCGGCAGCGAGCCGATCAGGGCGGCGCTGGCGAAGCAGATGTCGAACGTGCGCTTGACGAAGCGGTCGACCGGCCCCTCGCGGCGGGGCGGGGGGGCCTCGTCGGGGATGGGGCTGGGCTCGATGTGGAGCCAGTGGATGTCGTCGTTGACCGGCGGGTTCTCGGGGTCGTCCCAGATGACGGCGGGGCCGACGATCGGGAGGATGTTGCCGTGGCCGTCGTCGTGCGGGCGCACCTGCCGGCCGCACCCGACCCAGACGGGGCCGATGAACTTCACCGCGGGGTCGACCTTGGCCTGGGCGTCGCGCCACACCTTGGCGTTGCCGTTCACCTGGCGGGCGCGGAGCACCGTGCTGTCGGGGCGCGGCCAGCGGGCGACGAGGTCGTACACGAACGTGGCCGTGTCGCGCGGGTTGTTCCGGTCGTAGACGTGACCGGGGATGCTGAAGGTGGTGCGGTCGGTCCGGCGGATGAACCGCCGCATGCGGCGCCAGCCGGTCAGCGGGTCGGGGGCGCTCTGCCACAGCTTGGCGACGTCGCAGTCGGGCGTCAGGGCGACGCGGGTGAGCCGGCCGCTGGCGTCGTAGAGGCGCTCGAACTTGACGAACTGGTCGAACTCGTCGGTGACGACGCGCTCGCGGTAGCCGCGGTCGCGGGGGTCATGCAGGCGCACGAACAGCAACTGCGGCTTGATCCAGTTGAGCGCGTCGACCAGGTCGGACAACCGGAACAGCGTGAGCGTGGGGCTCTCGGTGAGCAGGAACAGCTCGGCGTGCTTGACGATCTCCGACGGCTCGCCCATGCGGACGACCTGCACGCCGCAGCTGGCCCAGTAGCGCGTGTGGAGCCCGAGCGGGTCCAGGCCCCAGATCGTCCGCGCCGGGGCGGCGACGGGGGACGGGACCAACGTCATCGGTGTGGCGGGGGCGAGGATGGAAGGAGCGGCGGTCATTCGTGGAACGCGAGACAATTTCGAAATCTAAAAGCTCGAATTTCGAAGCGGGGCTTGGCGACCAATCCCCTCGTTTCGACATTCGAGATTTCGACCTTCGGACTCTCCCCCCTCATCCGGCCCGCTTGAACGACCCGGCGACGGCCTTGGCGACCGAGGTGCCGTTGGGCGAGTTGCCGGCGGCGGCGGGGTTGCCGGGGGCGGGGCGGCTGCGGAGGGCGAGGCCGCTCATGCTCCGCTCGAAGTCCTTCGCCTGGGCGCGGTTGAACACCACGCCGGCCAGGCTCGCGCCGATCGCCTGGAGGTGACCGATGCTGCGCTCGACCAGCGGGCGCTGCTGGTTGCGGGCCACGGCCAGGATCGTGCGGTCGGCGGCGGCGCAGATCAGGCTGGCCTCGATGCTGGCCAGGATCGGGCCGGTGTCGACGATCACGATGTCGAACTGCTTCTTCGCCTCCGAGAGCAGCCGACGCAGGGCGACCGGCGAGAGCGTGCTGGCGTGGTGGGCGTGGGTGGTGCCGACGGGCAGGATGGCGACGTCGGCGATGTCGGTCGTGCGGACGTACTCCAGCAGGGCGCGGTTGGCGACGGCCTCGAGGATGCCGTCGGGACTGGTCACGTTCAGGCGGTGCGTCAGGCCGGCCGCCAGCAGGTCGCAGTCGATCAGCAGCGTGCGGGCGCCGCAGGCGGCGTAGGACAACCCTAGGGCAAGCGTGAGGCTGGTCTTGCCGTCGCCGGTGCTGGCGCTGGTGATGGCCAGGACCTGGGGCTCGTCGTTGCTGCGGCTGATCTGCAGCATGGTGCGGATCTGGTGGACGCAGTGGGCGGCGATGCCGGCCTGCTGCGGGTCGCTGAGCCGGTCGGGCAGGTTCGGCAGGATGCCCAGCAGCGCGACGCCGGCCAGGTCGGCCTCGGTGGTCTCGTCGCTGTAGCGGAAGCGGCTGTCCTTCATGCCGTAGAGCATCATCAGCCCCAGCGGCACGAGCCCGCCGAACAGGAACCCGACGCCGGCGACCGCCTTGCGGCGGTCGTTCTGCAGGGTCGCCTCGCCGGGCATGCTGATCATGACGGTCCTGGTCAGCTGCTGGGTGTCGCGGAGCTGGTCGATCTGGCTGTTGATGGCCGCCTTCTGGGTGTTCAGGGCGTCGATGTCGGTCGACAGGTCGGTCATCCGCTGCTTGACGCCGGCCAGGTGGGTGGCCTCGGCCTTGAGCTTCTCAACGCTGTCCTGCATCTGGTCCAGGCGGTTCTTCATCATGACCAGGCTGGTCATGGCGTTCCCGTTGCCGGCCAAGGGGGTGGCGATGACGCCGGGGTGGACGGTGACGAACGTGTGCGCGTAGTCGTCGACCCGCTGCTTGGCCTGGTCGAGGGCGCGGGCGGCGGTCTGGTAGGTCGCGCTGCTGGGCAGCCGGCCCTGGTTCACGCACTCCTCCAGGTGGAGCTTGGCCAGGTACCGCTCGTTCAGGTACTGGGCCATGGTCCGGTCGTTGGTGGCGGCGATCTCCTGGTAGACCATCTCGTTGTCGTTCGCGCCGCGCCCGTCGTGCGCCGACGTGTTCTGGGCCTCCTGGTACTGCTGCTGGAACGCCTTGAACTCGTTCTCGCCGTTCAGGGCGTGGTTGACGACGAACGTCTCGCGGGCGGCGACGGCGTCGGGGTCGCCGTACAGCTTGATCAGGTCGTCCTTCTCGCGCCGCTTGGCGGAGAGGTCGGCGTCGACCTTGTCGACGCGCTGGCGGTTGTAGTCGATCTTCGAGTCGGTCCGGCGGACCGATTCGTCGCTGCCGTACTTCTTCTCGTAGGCGTCGAGGGCGGCGGTGGCGGCCGCCTCGGCGACGGGCTTGCTCTTGTCGGCGTAGCTGAACATCAGCAGCGACGCGCCGCGCGTGTGGTCCACGTTGATGTTGCTGACGAACGTCGGGTCGTCCGGCAGCGGCTCGCCCGGGTAGGCCAGGCGGTAGGCGTCGACGAACCGCTTGTCGGCCATGGCCCCCTCGGCCACCTCGCCGCTGGTCAGCAGTCCCGCCTGGTTCTGCAGGATCATCGTGTAGTTGTTCATGTTGGGGTCGATGACCCCCGTCGTGATGATCCGCGGGTCGAGCTGGATCATCCCCGTGCTGACGTACCGCGGCGCGACCGCCATGTACCCACCGATCGCCCCGGCGACGGCGCCGGCGGCGGCCAGCGTGATCGCCAGCGGGTACCGGCCGCGCAGCAACCGGTGGGCCTTGGTCAGCGGCGACAGCTTGGGCGACCCGCCGATCGACTGCGCCGGTGCCGCCGGGGTCGGCGGGGCGAGCACGGCCGAACCGCCCTGCGTCCAGAAGTCGGCGGGGGCGGGCGTCGTGTGGGCGAGCTGGTAGTCGTGGCTCATCGGAATGGACCTCTCGTCGGCTGTCGGTCAGTGGATCAGTCGCTTGTCTGTACGTCGGCGAATCGGGTCGGGTGCGGCCACCCATCGTCGCAGGAGCCCAGTGGTGCCGTCACTGGCCACCCGCCGGCTGGTCGGCCAGCGTGCGGATCGCCGGCGCGCACGCTTGCATCAAGGTCTGGAAGATACCGTCCCGATCGGATTGCGGAAGGTCGGCGTCCATCACCAGCTGCACCTGGGCCGCCCCGTAGAACCGCTGGCGGTAGTCCTCCGACGCCCGCCGCAGCCCGTCCATGTCGGCGAAGATGCCCCGCTTGGGGACGATCAGGAAGTCGTACACCGCCGTGCGCGTGCTGCTGGTGGCCGTGGTCTGGCGGAAGTGGTACTCCGTCCCGTGGATCGCCAGCCCGTCCACCACCCAGTCGCGGGGCTGGTCGTAGATCTTTTCCTGCCCGCTGTTCACGTAGCAGTTGGGGGGCCAGTGACCCGACATGTCGCGGGCGTCCCGGCACTGGTCGACCAGCAGGCTGGCCCAGTGCCCGTCGTTGTCGTCGTACTTCAGGCAGCGGATCACGTTGGGCTTGAGCAGGGCGATCGCCTCGCGGGGGACGTCCTCCTTGTGCGCCGACCAGCTGCCGATGCGCGTCGGGATGGAGTCGACCGCCGCCTTGGCAGCCATGTGGTACGGTTCGGCGTCGGGCGGGACCGACCGCGTCCCGGCCGTCTCGATGGCCATGCCGACCAGCATGGCCAGGGCCACGATGGGGGCAAGGAAAATGGTCCGTCCCTGTCGCATCCGTCACGCAAACGATCCAGCCGTGCCACCCCGCGGTGGCACACCTCACCTGATCACTTATCGAACGCCCGGCGTTCCTGCATGAGCGGGCCCTCCCCGCGGGGAGTTGCGCGGCCGCCGTTCGGGTTCCGAATTGTGAGTTATGAGCCCAAGACCTTGAACTCAAAACGCCCAACCTCATAACTCGGTGCTCACCCCGCCAGCGTGTAGCGCATCACCGGGATCATGGCCCACTTCAGCACCCGCACGATCCCCAGCAGCAGCAGAAGGGCGACGCCCAGCATGAGCCAGCCGCTGTACACGTGGAACGCGTCGGCGAACCCGTCGGTCGTGCTGCCGTACACCCAGACGGTGGGCAGGATGCGCACCAGGTTGCAGAAGATGGCGGCGAACGGGCTGATCAGCAGGATCAGCAGCCGGACGCGGTTCCGCAGCGGCAGGCTGAACGCGAACGCGTAGCTGACCAGGATCAGCCCGAACACCATCCGCAGCCCGTTGCACTTCTCGATGATCTGGATCGGCTGGCCATTGTAGATCAGCTGGTTCCCCGTGCGCGTCACGTCGGCCCCGAGCACGTTGAAGACCACCTGCTCGATGTGGGCGGTCCAGTTCTGCAGCGGCAGGGCGACCCGCAGCCGGATCTCGCCGGGCACGGGGATCAGGAACACCAGCACCGCCACCACGGGCAGGAAGCGGAAGATCGCCTGCTTGCCCAGCACGGCCACCACGCAGCCGATCACCACCAGCACCGACCCGCCGTGCCAGAACGACTGCACGCCGTGGTAGTAGCCGTAGCTGCGGGCGAGCCAACCGACGGCGATGACGAACGGCCCCAGGGCGGTGTCGCTCGGCCGGCAGTAGCGGAACCGCATCCGCCGGGCCCACAGCATCCACACGGCCACCAGCGGCACCAGCAGGATGTGGTCGGCCTCCTCGTCGGTGGTGGCGATGTGGTAGATGTCGACCCACGCCGGCCAAGTGACGGCCACGCCCAGCGCGGCCATGACGGTCGCGCCCACCACGTGGGCGGCGGTCCAGCGGTCGGATCGGATCAGGCGCGGGGTCATGGGCGTTTGCTCCCTCTCCCGGTACGCCGGAAGAGGGCTGGGGTGAGGGTGATTTCGAACGTCGAGCGACCCTCGGTGGGCCGAGGGACCCTCACCCTCACCCGGCGGACCGGGAGAGGGGGCCAGACAATGTCGTTCTACGCCGCGTGGCTCGCCTCGGTTCCGACCTCGTCGGGCACCGCAACGGCGAACCGGCCGTTCGTGACCGGGCGGACGAACTCGTCCACCATCGTCCGGTCCCGCCGCACCAGCCCGCTCGGGCAGACGACCGTCCGCACCAGCACGGCCCCGGCCTCGACCACGCCGCCCCGCAGCACGATCGAGTCGTGAACGCGTGCCGTCGGGTCGACCACCGCTCCCTCTTCAACGATGCCGAACGCCGGATGCCAGTCCTCGGCCAACGGATCGGTTAGGGAGGGCTTGCCGGCGCGGCGCATGTGGTAGAGCCGCATGGCCTGGATGTAGTCCTGCACCGACCGGATCGGCAGCCCCGTCGGCCGGCGGCGGTGGGACACCTCGACGGCGTACTTCTGGGCGATGAGCGGCATCGCCTGTTCCTTCATGTCGATGAACCCGGTCTTGGGCACCAGCCGCAGCGTCTTGCACTTGAGCAGCATGATGCCGCTGGGCGTGCCGTCGCGGTGGCTGATGATGCCCACGTCGCCGTGCCGGCCGTCCAGCGTATTGGCCAGCGAGACCAGCGGGTCGATCAGGATCTGGGCCGCGTTGGCCACGAGGATCAGGTCGTCGTCGTCGTACGTCGCCGCCATGTCGCTCAGCACCCCGCCGGTGCCGCGGTACTCCGACTGGTCCCGCTCCACGCGGAACGTGCCGTAGTACCTCACCGCGGCCGAGATCGGCTCGGGCGACGTGCGATCGACCATCACCCGCACCGGCAGCTTCTCCAGCCCGGCGATGCGGGCCAGCTCGGCCGCGTGGTTCAGCCAGTGGTTCAGCACCGACCCGTTCTCGTCCAGCGGCAGGTCGAGCAGGCTCCGACCGATGTTCGTGCTGAGCGGCGTCGGGCGGACGCTGCCGCCCAGCAGCACCAGCGCCTTGAGCCGCGACAGGCTGGGGCCGTGGCCGTGGATCGGCGTGGCGGCCATCCGGCGGGCGCGGAGGGTGAGCCGTTCGTTGACCGTCCCCGCAATGCCCATGTGATCCGTGGCGGCGGCCCGCAGGAACCCGCCGGGGGCGACCTCGACGACCGGGGCGGTGGGGATGGCGGGGCCGCTGTTGGCGACCATGACCGTCATCGGGACGCGTCCCCCCAGCCGGCGCGACAGCCCTCGGTAGGCCGAGTGGCTCAGCAGGCTGGCGGCGAAGGGCAGCCCGTGGACGATGTACCGCTTGAACAGCCGGCGGGGCTCCTGCCCGAGCCGGTGCATCCACTCGATGCCGATCCGCTGCATCCACGCCGGGGCGCGCTGCACGTCGCCGGTCAGGAAGCTGAAGCTCACCCCCACGCCCAGCCACCACGCGGTCGGCAGCGACGGGCGCAGCTTGGCGATCAGCTGCTCCTGCTTCGGCGACCCCAGCGCGACGAAGACGATGTCCGGGTTGGCCTCGGTCACCATCTGCGAGATCTCGGACATCTGCCGGGGCTTCTTCTCGAACCCCAACTGCGGGCAGAGCGTGCCGACGATCTTGATGTTCGGGTACCGCTTGCGGAGCACGTCGGCCGCCCCCACGGCCGTGCCCGCCGCCCCGCCCAGCAGGAAGATCGATCGGCCCGCCTCGGCCGCGGCGGCGCTCAGCGTCGAGATCAGGTTCGACCCCGCCACCCGCTCCGGCAGCGGCGTCCCCTGCAGCTTGCTCGCCCACACCAGCGGCATCCCGTCGGCCACGACCAGGTCGGCCTCGGCCACCAGGGCGCCGAAGTGCAGGTCGCGCACGCACCGCCGCAGGTGGTCCAGGTTCGGCGTCACCACCACCCCGCCCCGGCCGGCGTTGAGCTCGGACAGCAGGTGGTTGATGCACTCGGCCTCGCGCACCGCGTGCAGCCGGACGCCGTGCAGGTCGACCGACGGCAGACGCACGTCCGACTTGGGGGGGCCGCTGGCGCGTCGGCCGTTGGCGTGGGCGGTGGTCGACCCCAGGGCCGTGACGGCCCCCGCGTCGGCCCCGTCGGCTTGGTCCCAGGAGATATCGCCGTGGCGCAGATACATACGCGTGTCGTTGTGCCCCGCCCGTGCCCCGGAACTACCGCCCGAGAACCCGGCCGACATCAGAGGATATCGGTCCGACGGATTGCCCAACCAAACCCGAAAAGTGCGCCCGTCGGCCGCGGACGCAAAACGAGGCTGACCTATCGACGGAACAACCTGGTGCCCATGACTCCGCTGACCACAATCATGACGGCCCAGCCGCCGAACGGCAATCGAACTTGGACCCTCCGTCCAATAAAGTTTACAGCGACACTTTGCCCAGTTTAACCGTTGGATCGAAAAGATCGTTCACGTCGTCAAAGTTTTCCCAAGTTGACGCGCCGTCGCAGCTCGCGACACGCTAGACCAAGCCGATCGCTGCTTAAGGTTGAGGTCGGCGGTCGCCTTCAACTTTCCCTGAACGAGGCACGCCCACTGATACTCGCGGAGAAATTTGCGGAATGTCGCGTCGCCGTAACGGGGCTTTCCCTGTAGCGCGCTGCGGAGGTATCCCCATAGCATGGCTGCGCTTCCCAGCACGACGGGTGGCTTGGCCAGTCGAAACGCCGCGCTCGCCAGCAGGTAGGCCGGCCCGGTACCCATAAACCACTGCCCGACGCCGTGCCGAACCCGACCGGTCCACCAGTTCTTGTGGCTCGTGCCCATCGGCCGCAGGTGCTCGAACCGCAGGACGGGGTCCGGCCAGCTGACGGCGATCCAGCCGTTCATCCGGCAGCGGTGGCAGTCGATCCCGTCCCACATCAGCTCGCGGACGAACCCGCCGATCTGGCGGAAGCACTCGGTCCGGTAAAACTTGATCATGCCGACCGAGTTCTCGTCGCCGCAGGTCTCGTCCACCTGCGAACCGTCGGCCGCCGTGAAGTAGGGCTTCCCGCTGGCCGTCCCGATCCGCGGGTCGGCCTCCATCCGCTCCATCAGCCGCTCGAAGTAGACCTTGGGCAGGTCCAGGTCGAGGTCGAACTTGCAGACGTAGTCGAATTCGCTCGGGTCGATCGTGTCGTACCCCGTGTAGAAGGCATCAATGACGCCCCCGCCGAGCTTGCGGTCGCCCCGGTCGGCCCGGCGGATCACCTTGATGTACGAATACTTCGCCGCGTACTCGGCCAGGATCTCCGGCGTGGCGTCCTTCGACCCGTCGTCGACGATGACCCACAGCGCCGGCGGGACGGTCTGACCGGTGACGCTGTCCAGCGTCCGCCGGGCGTACTGCGACTCGTCGCGGCAGGGGGTCACCAACGCGTAACGTCGGCCGGGGGGGATGGGTGCAGGTTCGGACATAGGTCGTTTATCGGCCGTTTGACGGCGGTCCCGAAGTGAGAGCGCTACATCAATCCACTCGGTCAAGCCGTCGCCGGCCCCTTGTACTCGATGATCGCGTTCGCCCGGCCCGACCGTTGCGCCGACCGGAACTTCCGCACGCCCAGGTGCTCGGGGAACTTGCCGAGCGTCACGAACGCCCCGTACAGCACGGCGTCGCGCAGCGAGTCGCCCCGGCCGAGCCGGTACTTCGCCGTCTTGGCGCCAATCAGCGGGTAGAGCAGCAGGGGGGCCAACCCGAGCCAACACCACCGCGGGGTGAGGATTCCCAGCAGCACGACCATCACACCTGTGCCCACGATCGGCCAGACCGCCCACCGTTCGATCCGCCGCAGCTCGCGCTCGCGGAACCGCTCGGGCGGGGCCCCGTGCATGGCGTTCGCCTGGGCGTAGGCGTGGCCGCCGCGGACGGTTCGCTTCCACCACTGCCCGAAGCGGGTGATGGCCGCATCGTGCAGCGTCATCTCGCCGTCGATCCGCCGAATGATCCACCCCGCGTGCCGCAGGCGGACGCACATCTCGGGCTCCTCGCCGGCGATCACTGCTTTGTCGTACCCGCCGACCTGCTCGAACGCGTCCACCCGGATCATCGCGTCGCCGCCGCAGGCCAGCGCCACGCCGACCGGCGTGTTCCACTCCAGGTCGCACAGCCGGTTGTAGATCGACGCGTCGGGGAACCGCTCGCGGCGCCGGCCGCAGACGATGGCCGTCTTCGGGTCGCCGTCCAACGCTGCGGCCGCCTTCGCGATCCAGCCCGCGACGATCTCGCAGTCGCCGTCGACGAACTGGACCCGGTCCACGTCCGGCGCGGCTGACCGCAGCAGGGCGAACCCCTCGTTCCGCGCCCGGGCGGCCGTGAACGGAACCGACAGGTCCAGGTCGACCACGTGTACGCCCAGCGACCGCGCCAGCGCGCCGGACCCGTCGGTCGATCCGCTGTCGACGTACACGACGGCCGCGCAGTCGCGCCGGGCACTGGCCAAGCAGGCCCGCAGCCGCTCCCCCTCGTTCCGGCCGATGGCGACGACGCCCACGCTCATACCGTCACCGTCTTTGTCATCCCCGACCAGATCACCCGTGCCGGGATGCCCACGGCCGTCGCCCCGGCCGGGACGTCCTTCACCACCACGGCGTTCGCGCCGATCTGCGCATCGTCGCCCACGGTGATCTTCCCCAGCAGCTTCGCCCCGGCCCCCACGTTCACGCGGTTCCCCAACTGAGGGGCGTCGTACGGCAGCTCCTTGACCTTGTTGCCCAGCGTCACGCCCTGGCGGATCGTGCAGTCGTCGCCGATGGTGACCGACCCGTGGACGATGATGCCGCTCTGGTGCTCGATGGTCAGCCGTCGACCGATCTTGGCCGTGTGGGGCAGCTCGATGCCGTACCAGTTGCGGACGAGCCGGAACAGCCGGTGGTGCAGGAAGCTGAGCGGCATCCGCAGCGGGGCCGACCTGATCGACATCCGCCACACGCCGAACCGGTAGACCGCCAGCGCCCGGAACCCCGGCCGGCTCGTGTCGCCCGAGTGCATCGCCAGGTCCTCGCGGATCAGCGCCCACAGGCCGGGGTTTTTATTGGTCGTCTGTTCAGTCATCAATTTCTCACAGACCAAGCCGGCGTCCGAGGTACGCCGAAGACCAGGGCCTTCGGCATACCTCGGACGCGCCGGCTTGGAGTCCGTTCAGACCGACCACCCGCGCACGAACACGCTGTGCGCGACGGAGTCGGCCCACATCTTTGGCGGGTCGGTGTCCGGTTTCCGCTGGGCGATCCGCCGCAGCCGGAACAGCGTGTACCCGGCCAGGAACGCCGCGTCCGCCAGGGCAGCGTACAGCGCGCCGTGGTTCTTCACGAAGTACCGCCGCCGGCTCTCGAACCAGTAGGCGGGGCGGCGCTTCCGCACCTTCCGGGCATCGCTAACGCCCGAGACGGCCCCCACCAGGTGCACCACCCGGCTGGCCGGCACGTACCAGCAGGGCCACCCGGCCCGCCTGGCCGCCAGGCAGAAGTCGACCTCCTCGAAGTACATGAAGTACCGCTCGTCCATCAGCCCGACCGCGTCGAACACCGCCGGCCGGACGATCAGGCTCGCGCCGGCCACCCAGTCGCATTCGACTGGCACGTCCGACACCGGCGGGGCCACCAGCTGATTTCTGAGCGCCTTCGACACCACGCCCAGCCGCACGCCGCGCTCGAATTCGTTGGCGATCGTGTGGAACCGAAACGCCGACACCTGCGGCGTCCCGTCCGGGTCCTCCAGCCGACTGCCCGCCAGCCCCACCTTCGGGTTCGCCTCCATGAACCGCACCAGTGACGCCATCCCGCCGGGGTGGACGACCGTGTCCGGGTTCAGCAGCACGACGTAGTCGGGCCGGGGGGCCGACGCCAGCGCCGCGCGGATGGCCCCGTTGTTGCCGAACGCGAACCCGCCGTTCTTCCCCAGCGGCTCAATCGTGACCCACTCGCCCCAGCCGTTCTCGCCAACGGCCGCCGTGAGGCTCGCCACCGAGTCGTCCGGCGACCCGTTGTCGGTCACGGTCACGCGCAGCCCCGGCACGCGGGATCGCTCCGGCAGCAGCGACCGCAGGCAGTCGACCGCCAGGCCGGCCGAGCGGTAGTTCACGATGACGATCAGCACGTCCATGCGGTTGCCATTCATCCCGGCCCAGCCGGCGCCTGAGGTACGCCGGGGACCCGGATCACCGCCCGACCGACAGCGCCGGCGCGAACCGCCGGTCGGCCTGCGGCACCATCGGTCCCGGCACCTGCGGGATCGGCGCCGACATCCGCCGCCGCGGCAGCAGTCCGGTCGCCGCTGCCGCCCCCAGCACCAGCTGCATCGGCTCGAACGGCAGCCCGTACCGCGCGGTGGTCATCGTCAGCGTGTACGCCAGCAGCGCGCTCCCGGCCAGCAGCAACGGCAACAGCGCCGACCACCGCTGTCGCCACGCGACCCACAGCCCGGCCAGCGTCATCAGCCCCAGCGCGCCACGCATCGCCAGGTAGGGCTTGCTCAGCAGGCTCGGGTTGTCCCAGTCGACCGTCAGCGTCTTGGCCAGCCGGATCGCGCACAGCTGCGCGTACCGGGCGCGATGGTCCTTGATCCACTGCAGCGCCCAGGTGCGGAACACCGCCTCGCGGAACGACTCGGGCCGGTTGCTCAGCCAGTTCTTCTTGCTGATGTCGAGCACGTCGACCTGCCGGCTCGACCCCTCCTTGTCCCTGGCCTCCACGTGGTTTCCCGGGCGTGCGCTCCGCCGCAGGCGATCGGTCCCCGTCGCGAAGTCGTTGTTGCCCGACCAAACACTGGACCAGAACGACCCCTTCACGAACGTCACGTGCCGGACCAGACTGTCGTTTGACCGGTCCCGACCGACGATCGCGTTCCGCGCCACCCACGGCCCCACTACCGCCACGATCGCGAACGCCAGGATCGCGACGTTCCGCCATCGCTGGGCAATCGTCAACGGCCGGGCCAGTAGCACCAGCGCACCGCTGAGCAGCAGGGCGGGCAGGAACACGGGTTCGGTCAGCGCGACGAGTGCCCCCACAAATGCGTAAGCCGACCACGCCCCAGCCCTGCCGGTGCGGACGGCCCGCTGGTACAGCACGACCATGGCCATCAGCCCGCAGGCGACCAGCACGACCGCCTGCACCAACAGCGCCGCGTACACCTGCGTCGGCCAGACGGCCACCAGCGCGCCTGCCCCCGTCGCCGCCACCGGCGATGCCCCGACCGCCCGCGCCGCCCCGTACGTCAGCCACACCAGCCCCGCCCCGGCCACGGCGTTCAGCACCATGACCGCGACGTACGCGTGCCGAGCAGGCCCGTCGGCGACCGCCACCTCTCCCTTGTCGTTCACCGACACCGCCCCGAACGTCTTGAACAGCCCGGCCAGCAGCAACGGGAACGGCGGCGCCTGGGCGCTGCTCGGCCCGTAGTAGTTCCAGTCGGCGTAGCGGAACCCCTTCCCGCCCGCCAGCGACGCCGCGATGTTCTTGTTCTCCACCACGGCCGGCGCCCGCCACGCCCGCAGGTGGACCGCCACCCCGAGCCGCGCCGCAAACGCGACGGCGGCCAGCAGGGCCAGGCAGGTGAGGGTCGTCCGACGGGTCATAGCGGTTACCGCCCCAATGCCATCCGCCCAAGCCGGCGTCTGAGGGACGCCGATTACCCGGGTCTTTGCAAATGCGATCACACCCCCGCCACGGCCGGCATCCGCACGGTCGGCGGTCGCAGCCGGGCCAGCCCCGGCCGGGCCAGCCCCTCGCGGGCGTCGGCGTCGGCGTTCACGGCGTCGATCAGCGTGTTGCTCAGGCCCAGCATCACGATCCACAGGATCGTGTAGACCGCCCCGGCGAACACCGTGTACATCGACACCATCAGCGACAGCACCGTCGCCGTGCAGATCGCCAGCGGCAGCACCTGCGACGGGTCGGTCACGCGCCGGAACGCCCGCGACGCCCGCCCCGCGAACAGCACGCCGATCGACAGCCACAGCGCCGTGTAGACCCACCCGCGGGTCATGGTGAAGTACATGTACGTGTTGTCGACGCTGACCAGGTCGAAGTTGTCGATGTCCAGGAACTCCGGGTGCAGACCGCGCCCGAACGCCCCCGACGACGCCGCGACCGGCCAGCTCTGGCGGATGATCTCGTTGCGCATCGCCCGGCTGCCCTCGAACGCCGAGTCGGTCCCCGCCGCCGCCCGCCGATCCTCGGGGCTGGTCGTCACCGCCACGTAATAGGTGTAGGAGAACCCCCCGACGATCGCCGCGAGGGTGATCGGCAGGATGAACCGGCGGGTGATCGGCACCAGCGTGAAGGCCGTCAGCGCCGCCACGCCCGACCCCAGGCCGATGTAGGGCGTGAAGCTCAGGCTCAGCCCCAGGCTGACCAGCGCCGCCAGCAGCGTCGCGGCCACCAGCGGGTTCCGCAGCCGCAGGCCCGACGTCCGAGCCAGCACCGCCACCAGCCCCAGCACGACCAGGCACATGTTCCCGAAGAAGATCGGCTGGTAGTCGGTCCCGGTCACCCGGTACAGTCCCCACCGGCCCAGGTAGGTGGGCAGCACGAAGTTGTTCATGCCCGCCCGCTCCAGCATGTGCTGGTAGAACGCTGGCGTCATCCGGGCCTCGATGGCGGCGGCGATCACGACGATCCCCATCACCGCCGACAGCGCGTACACCGCCGACCGCCGGGGCTGCCAGTCCTTGAACACGATCCGGGCGAGGAAGTAGGGCACCGCCAGCCGCAGCGTGTCGGTCCGGAACACGTTCACGCCCACCTCGAACCCGTCGACCGAGAACCCGGTGATCGCCACCGACACGATCAGCAGCACCACCACCAGGTCGACCCAGCTGGGCCGGAACCGCAGCGACTCCTGCCGGAACGGCATCGCGATCAGGCACGCGTACAGCGGCGCGTAGTACGACTCGACCGGCACGTGCGTCAGCACCAGCGGCGGGACCTGGTACAGCAGGATCAGCACCGGCAGGTAGATCAGCGCGTACACCGGTCGGATCCCCTTGGCCAGGGCGACCACCAGCGACACGCCGAAGATGAGCACGATCGTCAGGACGTTTAGGGCCATGGTGTCGTCACGCTAGGGGCGGCGCGCCCAGTGCCGCGGGGGCCCCTCGCACGGGCGCGGGGCCGCTGACCCACTTATCGGCCAACTCGACCGAAGACTGGCGGCGGGCCACTTGTGTTTCGTGCGGCGGGTCCCGGTCGGGCGACGTCCGGGCGATCAGGAACGTCGGCCGACCCTTCACCTCCTGGAAGATCCGGGCCAGGTATTCGCCGATAATCCCCAGCGACAGCAGCTGGACCGACGACATCAGCACGATCAGGCACGCCGTGCTCGCCCACCCCTGCGGCGTCTGGTCGTCCCCCGACACCCACTTGTGGACCCGCACGCCGACCACCCAGATTCCCAACCCCATCGCCGCCACCGCGCTCGCCATCCCCAGCCGCGTCACGAACCGGAGCGGCGTACTGCTGAAGCTCACCAGCCCGTCCATCGCCAGCTTCACCAGGCTCCTGAAGTTGTACTGCGTCACCCCCGCCCGCCGGGCGTCGCGCTCGTACTCCACGCCCACCTGCTTCAGCCCCACCCACGTCCGCAGCCCGCGCACGAACCGCCCCCGCTCCGGCAGGCTGTTCAGCAGGTCGACGGCTGATCGGTCCATCAGGCAGAAGTCGCCGCTGTCCAGCGGGATGTCCAGGTCGCTCAGCACCCGCAGCAGCCGGTAGAACGCCCAGTAGCCCAGCCGCTTCCCCGCCCACTCCTTCCGCTGCTTGCGGATCGCGTACACGACCTGGTTCCCCTCGCGCCACCTGCGGATGAAGCTGGGCAGCACCTCCGGCGGGTCCTGCAGGTCGAAGTCCATCACCGCCACCGCGTCGCCCCGCGCCACGGTCAGCCCCGCCGTGATGGCCGCCTGGTGCCCGAAGTTCCGCGTCAGGTGGACCACCCGCACCCGCGCGTCCCGCGCGGCGAGCTCATCCAGCAAGGCCGGCGTGCGATCGACGCTGCCGTCGTTGACGATCACCAGTTCGTAGTCCAACCCCAGATCCGTGAACGTCGCGCAGGCGGCCGTGAACCGCCGGTACGTCTCGGGCAGCACGGCCTGCTCGTCGTGGGCCGGGAGGACAACGCTCAACAGCCCCGCGGCGTGCGGGGCACCGTTGCCGGTCGAGCTGGGTCCCAAGTGCGACATCAAAATCGGTAGTACCTGCGCCGCCCCGGTCGGGTTCGGCGACCGCGGCAGTGGGGCAAAATCTTTTCTCAATGCGGCTTCGGGCGCATGGTGCGGCGGCGAGGAAAGCGGCGCGGATTGTAAAGCCGCCCCGACCCCTCGCAAGCGCCGCCTGAAGAGCCGCGCACGCAGGTACTCCGCAGTCAGTGGTCTTCGAGCGAACGCGCTTACTGCGGACTACCTTCGGGCGCGGCTCGTTCCCCAGCGCTCACGCCCCCGACGACGCCTCGATGCTCGTCAGCCGGGCGCACTCCAGGTCCAGGTCGTACTCGATCCGCCGGCGCACCTCGTCGCCGATCTGCGACGCGTTGCGCAGCTCGATCACCGCCGCCCGCTCGGCCTCGATGACGCCGCGGTAGACCGACACCTCCACCTCGGCCTCGGTCGCGCACCGCCCGGCCGCCTCGGCCTCATCCGCCCCGGCGAGCCGGCCCACCCGCTCCTGGTACCGGTTCCGCAGCCGCTCCAGCGTCTTGCGCTGCCCGTCGTGCTGCACCGTTGCCTCCAGCTCGTCGATCCGCCCCAGCGCCGCCCGCGCCGCCCGCAGGCGCGCGTCCCACTCCTCGCACTTGTCCTCGCCCGACGCCTCGTGGATGCCGATCCACCGCACGACCAGCGGCAGCGACAGGCTCTGCGCCACCAGCGTGAACAGGATCGCCGAGAACGTCAGGAACAGGATCAGCCCCCGCTGCGGGAACGGCTCGCCCGACGACATCGCCAGCGGCAGCGCCAGCGCCGCGGCCAGCGACGTCGCCCCGCGCATCCCGATGTAGGCCACCAGGAACACCGACTGCCACGGCGGTCTCGCCTCGCGCCGGCGGATCGACGGGAAGATCGCCCGCGGGATGTACGCCGCCGGGAACACCCACAGCGCCCGCACCACCACCAGCACCGCGCTCAGCCCGACCGCCCAGGTCAGCAGTTGCCCCGGCGACTCGCCGTACGCCCGGATCGCCTCCATCGTGGCCGGCAGCTGCAGCCCCAGCAGCGTGAACACCAGCCCGTTCAGCACGAACACGACCGTCTCCCACGCCCCCACGGCGTGCAGCCGGGTCGCCGGCGAGAAGATCTCGTGGCTGTGCCGGCTCACGTACAGCCCCATCGTCACCACGGCCAGCACCCCCGACGCGTGCATCGCCTCGGCCGGGATGAACCCCGCGAACGGCGTCAGCAGCGAGACCACCGTCTCCACCAGCGGGTCCTCCAGCGACCGGTGGATCCGCATCGCCACCCACCCCACGCCCAGCCCGACGCCCACGCCCCCCACAATCGCCCACACCGCTTCCCCGATGGCAGGCCCCGCCGAGAAGTGGCCCGTCACCGC
This sequence comes from Tepidisphaeraceae bacterium, assembly GCA_965198865.1. Taxonomy (GTDB): domain Bacteria; phylum Planctomycetota; class Phycisphaerae; order Tepidisphaerales; family Tepidisphaeraceae; genus CBDAQA01. The sequence continues at coordinate 370,241 of CBDAQA010000003.1, forward strand.
CGCCATCACCGCCAGCCGGTACAGCGTCAGCCCGCTGGCGTCGTTGACCAGGCTTTCGCCTTCCAGGATCGCCACGATCCGCCGGGGCAGCCCCAGCCGCCCGGCCACGGCCGTCGCCGCCACCGCGTCCGGCGGCGACACGATCGCCCCCAGCGCCAGCGCCGCCGCCCACCCCATCCCCGGCACCGCCAGGTGCGCCAGCCACCCCACGCTCACCGTGGTGAACGCGACGAACCCGAACGCCAGCAGCAGGATCGGCCGCAGGTTCTGCTTGAAGTCCCGCCAGCTCGCGTCCCACGCCGACGCGTACAGCAGCGGCGGCAGGAACAGCGTGAAGAACACGTCCGGGCTCAGCTGCACGCGCGGCAACCCCGGGATGAACGCGACCGCCAACCCGCCGACGACCATCACCGCCGGGTAGGGGAGTCCCAGCCGCCGGGCCAACACGGACAGCGCCGTCACCCCCGCGAGCAGAATCAGGACGGTTGGAACCGTGTGCATGGCCCGCCAGTTTACACCAGCCCCCGCCTCGACCCTCCAGGCCGGTTCTGAGGTACGCCGAAGCGCTTGATCCCACGCCCGTTGCCGCGAGGTGTTCACCGGCGCGTTCACCACCTATGTTTTCCCCATGAACGCCGCGTCCCCCACCCCGCCCCTGATCGCGATCGTCGGCGGCGGCGTCAGCGGTGCCCTGACCGCCTACCACCTGGCCCGCCGCGGGACCGCCGCCCGCGTCGTCGTCATCGACCCACGCCAACGCCTCGGCCTCGGGCTCGCCTACTCCACGCCCAGCCAGCTGCACCTGCTCAACGTCCCCGCCGGGAAGATCAGCGCCCTGCCCGACGACCCCGGCCACTTCCTCCGCTGGCTGGCCGCGAACCACGACCCGTCCGCCACCGCCGAGACGTTCGCCCCGCGCGCCGTGTTCGGCCGTTACGTCCAATCCCTGCTCGCCGACGTCCCCTCGATCGAGCACCTTCAGACGACCGCGGTCGCCTGCCAGCCCACCGCTACCGGCGCGACGCTGACGCTCGACGCCGGCACCCGACTGACGGCCGACCGCGTCGTGCTCGCCACCGGCAACTTCGACCCGGCCCCGCTAAAGGGCGTCGCGCCCGAAGCGGCCACCACTGGCACCTACCGCCACAACGCCTGGGCCGACGACACCTATGATGGCCTCGCGCCGGGCGCAGCCGTCACCCTGATCGGCACCGGCCTGACCGCCGTCGACGTCCTGCTGCGCCTGCGCGAGCGCGGCCACCGCGGCCCGATCACCGCGGTCAGCCGCCACGGCGTCTTCCCCAGCCGCCACCATCCTCACCCCGATCGATCGGAACCGGCGATCGCGACCGGCACGCCACCCACCTGCCTCGCCTACCTGCGCGCCCTCCGGGCCACCATCGCGGCAGATGTCGAGTGGCGGTCCGCCGTCGACAGCCTTCGACCGATCACCAACGACCTTTGGCTGGCGCTCCCGATCCACGAGCAGCGCCGCTTCAAGCGCCACCTGCAGCGCCGCTGGGACGTCGTCCGCCACCGCATGGCCCCCACGATCGCCGACGCCGTCGCCGCGGAGCTGGCCGCGGGCACGCTCATCATCCGCCACGGCCACCTGACCGCCGTCGCTGCCGACGGAACCGTTGCCCTGGGCAACGGCCAGCGCTTCCCCGCCCACCGCGTCATCAACTGCACCGGCCCCAGCATGGACTACCGCAAGGTCGGCTCCCCGCTGCTGGACACCCTCTTCGCCCACGGCCACGCCCGCCCCGGCCCCCTCGGCGGCGGCCTGTGGTGCGACGCCAACGGCGCGCTCCTCGACGCCGCCGGCGAACCGTCAACCGTCCTGTTCAACCTCGGCCCCGCCCGGCTGGGCACGCTGCTGGAGTCGATCGCCGTCCCCGAGCTGCGCCAGCAGGCCGTCGCCCTCGCGGCGTCGTTGGCCGACAGCGTTGCCCCCTGACGGGTCCGCAACGGATGTTCACCGCAGGAAGATCTCGGGCGGCAACCCGAACCGCTTGCCGAACGCCCTGGCGTGCTCCCGGCTGATCCGCCGGTCGCCCTTGAGCAGTTTCGACCCCAACTCCCGGTGCCCGACGATCCGCCCGACGTCGCTGCCGCTCAGCCCGTGCTCCTCGACCATCGCCTTGAGCACGTCCAGGCCCGTCACGCCGGCGACCATCTCCGCAAGGATGGGAGCCTCGTACGCCTCCGTGAGATCGGACAGCACCGACAGGTCATCCGCCTGTCCCTCGGTCAACCGGTCCTCATCGATGATCGACAGCTCGTCGATCATGGCGTGCGCAACGTCGAGGTGGCGATCGTTCCGGATCGGGACCAGCGGGAACCGCATGACCAGCGCCAGGTAGTCGTCGGCGATCGCGGGGGGAGCCTTCCTCGTCCGGGTCGTCGCCATGGTCAGTTCCGTCGGGTCCAAGCCTGCCGGTCGTACGCGGCGTGCGTCAGGAACTCGCGGATGAACACCTTCCCCCAGTTGTAGTGGATGGCCACCACCAGCCGGACGTTGTTGTCTGCGATGTTGAACACCGTCACCGTTTTGCCGCTGTCGACCGTCACCGCGTCCGCGGTCGGGTAGAGCGCGCGGACGTCGATAATCGACTGCCACTCCGCCCTAGCCGTGACCGCCAACCACGTGGTCAGGCTGGCCCGCGCGGTCGGGTGCTTGGCGATATAACCGCGGACCGTCCGCGGCTTGATGATCCGCATGTAGACGAGGCGTACCCGCGTGGGATCGCTGGGGCACCGTGCCCAAATCAGTACCCTCACCCCGCGCCGCTCAAGTGCTGCCGCCCCGCGACCCGATCCACCCACACGATGCCCACCGCTACCGCCAAATCCCAGCCGCCGACCTATGCCCCCGGCCCCGACGACCGGACGGTCCGCGACCCCGCGGGCCGGGTGACGCCGGTCCCCGCCGGCTGGGCGCTCGTCCCGCCCGGCGACGCCGGGCTCACGCGGCGCGTCAAGGCGGCCGGCCCCAGCTGGACCGTCGCCGAGAGGGTCGGCCGCCGCACGTTCTCCCGCGGCGTCTGGGCGCCCGCCGCCACCGTCGCCGTCGTCAGGGACGACCTGCGCGCCGAGCGGGCCACGCCCGGGTACGCCAGGAAGCAGGCGAGTGCCGCCCAGCGGCGGGACCGCGAGCAGGCCGAGTACGTCGACGCGTTCGCCGGCGCCGTCCGCGCGTTCTTGCGCTTCCCCGCGCGCCACGCCGCCCTGGCCGAGGAGCTCGCCCGCGCCGTCACCGCCCACGCGACCCCGGTCGGCAGCGGCACGGTCGCCCGCACCGAGCGGATCCCCGTCGAGCGCCGCGCCGAGGCCGCCGTCATCGCCTGGATGCGCCACCACACGACCGCGTACGACCACATGTCGATCGCCCGCGTCAAGGGCGAGCGCCGCGCCGTCCGGCGCGAGTTGGCCGAGCGCAGCCGATCGCTGCTGGACGGCTACCGCGCCGGCCGCGACGTGCCGGACTGCCCGCTGCGCCGCGCGCTGGCGGTGTGACAAAGCTCCGCCGCAAGCGGCTTCGCGGACCGGCGCCCGTCGCCGCGGTCTGCTCGTGCTCGCCTTGCCCCGGCCGGCGTAGTCCTCGTACAGCGACGGGTTCGACGGCGCCGGCTCCCACGGCCGGTGCGGCGCCATGCGAACCACCGCCCGCATGAACGGCTTGCTCGGGTCCCGCGTCTTCTCCAGCCACTCCAGCGCCCCGTCGGTGATGATCTCCGTCACGTACCCGTGCTTCACCACGCGCCGGCCGTCGTCGAACATCGGCGGGTTGTAGTACTGCCCCTGCCCGGGAAGGACCGCCCCTCACCAGGTGCCACTTGCCGATCCACGCCGTCTGGTGCCCCGCCTGTTGCAGCAGCTTCGGGCAGGTCATTTGCAATCCGTCGAACCGCATCCCTCCTTCGCCACCCGGTCGATGTTCGGCGTCTGGTTCAGCCCCCGACCCTCTGCCCCGATCGCCTGGTAGCCGTGGTCGTCGCACAGGATCATCCGGTTGTTCGGCGGCGCAGCGCGGGCGCGGGCGGATAAGGCCAACGCAACGAGCACGATGGAGAACCGAATCCAGTGACGCCGGCGTCTGAGGTACCCCGAAGACCCGGTTCTTCGGCGTACCTCAGAACCCGGCGTCGCCGTCACCGGTCGTGCCGCGCCGCTCGTCCGCACCGTCATGGCGTTCGCTCGCGTGACCCCAACAGCGATTCGTACTGCTCGACCAGCGACAGCCGATCGTCCGCCATGCGGATGCCGACTGCCGTCCCGGCCGCGCCCCTGGGCTCGTCGAACGCCGCCGCACGGCGGACCCGGCGCTTGGCCGTCACCACGCCCAGCGTGTACTCGGCCGTGAAGACGTAGTGATGGCCCGCACGGTCGGTGCGGTACAGCAGGTCGATCACGCGGACCGCCGCCGCCCCCGGGATCGGCAGCGACGCCGCCACCCGCGGCGTCACCCGCAGCGGGTCGCCGGGGCTGTAGTGCATCTCGTGCGCGACCGCCAAGCGCCGGTACCCCTTGCCCGCCGTCCGCCGCAGCGACCGGTCGATCCCCACCGCAAGCAGCGTCGTCGCGACCAGCAACGCCAGCAGGATCAGGGGTGACATGCCGCATCGTCCGTTAGCCCGCTCTGCGGGGGTGTCTTGTCGCCAAACGAAAAACCCCGAAAGGCGGGCGGCTAACGGGGCCGATCTCACGGCGCCGGCTGCGTCACCGCGCCGTTGTTCATGCGCGGCAACGGCACGCCGTGGGCGACCGGCCGGGTCGCCGGGGCCGCCTTCACCGGCACCGCCGGCGCCGTGGCCGGCATCGTCGCCGCCGGCTGCGTGCCCGGCGGCAGCTTCGGGTTCACGTTGAAGCCGTAGTCGGGCTGGATCACCCGCAGGGCGTCGGTCATGAAGTCGTCGATCACCATGTAGGACGCGTCGTCGGTCCCGCGGAACCGCGGCCGCCAGTCCTTCACCGCCGGGTGGGGCGGCTTGCCCGCCAGCGGCGGCAGGCCGAACTTCAGCACCAGCGACCGCTCGGGCACCTCGCGGTCCATGGCCAGGTACTTCACGCCGCCGATCTCCGCCGCGTAGGTCTGCAGGATGTAGAAGTTCGTGTAGACCGCCTCGGCCGAGCTGCCCGGGTACAGCGCGAAGTCGCCTGCCTTGGTCCCGCCGTGGCAGGCGGTCGACGCGCACCCCATCGCCACGATGGGCAGCACCTTGGTCTTGAAGATCTTCAGCGGCGTGGGGTCGGTCAGGATCCGCACGTCCCTGGCCATCTCGGGCGTGCCGTTCTTCAGGATCTCCAGCGCCTGCTCCTCGCCGCTCAGCCGGGCGAACCGCTTGGGGTCGAACCCGCTGTCCTGCGTGTACCGCCGGGCGACGTTCCGCTCCAGCCGCACCTTGATCAGCCGGTCCCCGCCGCGCATCTCCACCTGGCGGATCGCGTTCACCTCGTCGGCGGTCAGCAGGCGATGCTCCATCACCGGCATGCTCGCCGGCAGGGTCGACGGACCGGTGGTGGACGCCGGCTTGACGTTGGTCGGCGGGATCGGCCGGGCCGCCCCGCGGACGGCGGCGAACGCCTTGCCGCGCCGGCGGTCCAGGTCCATCTGCCGCTGCACCGCGTCCAGCTGCAGCGCCACCTCGCGGTTGGCCGGCTCGATCTGCCGGGCCTCCTCCAGCGCCGCCACCGCCAGGTCGGGCCGGGCCAGCCCGTTCGCCCACTCGGCCAGGGCCATCCGGCCCTTCACGTCGTTGGCGGCCAGCTTGTCGTGACGCTGCTTGTACTGGTTGTCGACGTCGGCGGCGAAGTCGACCTTGGCGACGTTCCGCTTGTCCAGCCGGATCTGCCCGCCGGGCGCGCCGATGTAGACGAACTTGTCGTCCTCGGTCACGTCCCCGCCGTACGCCTTGCCCTGCAGGTCGGTCACCACGCCCGGCTGTGCCGCCGCCGGCGCACCCCAGGTCCCGGCCAGCACGACCGCCACCGTGGCCGTCGCCAGCGCCGCCGAGATCCACCGACGGGGACGAGCCAAACGACGAAGCTGTAAACGCATACCCGGGCCTCCTGTGCCGCGCCCCGCCAACGCAGAGCCCGCCATCCTAACGGCGGCCGGGAACGAGGGGCAACCGGCAAATGGCTGCGGGTGACTTGTTACTGCTGACTTGTGACTGGTGACTGGTCGTGGGTGCATCCGTTCACCGAGTAACCAGTCACAAGTCACCAGTAACAACAACCCCCGCTTCCGCACCGCGACCCGTTTTCTAACCGCCCCCGCGCGGGCCGGCCGGTATGATCGTCCCGCGTATGTCCACACCGATCCCCCAGGCCGCGCTGCAGAACACCGACGCCGAGCTGGCCCGCCGGGCGGTCGACGCCAAGGGCGTCGCCACGCTCCAGTTGTCGGCCACGCCGGTCCGGCTGCGCTGGGCGTTCGACGACCTCGTCGCCGCCGACGGCCACCGGCTGGCCGTCGCCTTCACCGCCAGCGTGGCCGCCGTCGACGAGCCGGCCGAGCGGCAGCTGCTGTCCGAGGTGTTCCTGTCCGCCGGCCAGCAGCGCGTCACCGGGCAGGACGTGGTCGACCACTTAGCGCCGCCGTTGCGAACCGCCGCCCTCGCCACCGCCGGACGGTCGCCCGCCGCCGATGCCCTGGCCGATGGAGCGCGCGCCCTCTGGCTCGACGCGCTCAGGCAGGCCGGCGTCGCCACGGCGTTCAGCTGCGGGATCGAGCTGCTGTCCCCGATGGACGTCGAGGTGACCAGCCCCACCCTGCAACGGGAGCGACTGGAGCAGATGCAGCGGACGGCCGCCGAGCGTCGCTCGGCCGACCAGGTCGGCCACTTCGCCCGGGCGGCCGAGATGCTCAAGCAGTGGGAGGGGCTGGCCAAGTCGGTCCCCAGCATCACCCCCGGCAAGGTGCTGCAGCAGCTGGCCCCCGCCGACCGCGGCGCGATGCTCGACACGCTCATGATGGCCAGCGGCGGGGCGGCCCACCCGCCCGCGCTCTGGGCCGTCGCCGGCCCGTACCTCGTCCGCACCGACGTCTCGGTCGACAACCCGGCGCCGGAGCTGATCGCGCTGCCCACGACGGCCGGCCCGCTGCGGTCCGTCCGCTGCGAGCAGGGCCGGCTGCTGATCGGCGCCCGCAACGGCGTGCTCGTCGTCGACCCCGCGCGCCCCGCGGCCGCCGAGGTCTACCTGTACGCCGACCTCACCAGCGAGCACGGCTTCACCGCCGCCACGCTGGCCGGCAACGGCCTGCGCGCCGTCCACCGCGACGGCGGCGTCGTCACCTGGACCCTCGGCTCCACCCGCGCCCCCACGACGCTCCTCCACCCCGCCGAGCTGGGCGGCAACCCGCTCTGCCCCGTCCGCCGCCCCGACGGCACCACCGCCTTCGCCGTCGGCGACCGCGTGCTCAAGCTCGACGCGTCCGGCCACGTCACGCCGATCCACACGGCCCCCGCGCCGGTCGTCGCCGTCCTGTTGGCCACCGACCACCTGGTGATCGCCTCCGACGATGGCACCGTGGCGCTGCTGGACGCGGCATCGCTCGACAAGCTCGGCGACGCCCGCCCCGCCGGCCGCATTTGCGGGGCGGCCCTGCTGCCGTGGTTCAACACCTACCGCTTGTTGCTCGCCACGGTGGATGGCCCCGTCGCCTGCGTCGGCATGGAGGACCAGCTGACCACCACCTTCGCCGGCGGCCCCACCGGCGTCCGCGCCGTGTGCGCGTCGGCCTCGCGCGTGGCCGCGTTGCCGCCCGACCGCCAGCGCGTGGTCGTGTGGAACGCCTGGGACGGCCGCCGCCCCGCGGCCGAGCTGCACGTCGCCGCCGTGGCGCGGCACCGCGTGGCCGACGTCGCGTTTGGACCCTGAGCGCAGCGGCGCGGTCGGAGGGTCTAGCCTGCACAGGGCGACGCGCCGTTTCGCAAGGGCCCTCGGCAGTAGACCTGAACCGCTGGACCGCCGGTCAAAGTCGGCACCTGACGCGTAGCGGTCGCCCCGCAAGGGCCCTCCATGACGTTCGAAGGGTGCCCCTCCGGGGCGACCGCTACGCGGGCCCGTTCCCGCGCATCGCCCGCTCAATTCGACTGCCGCGCCACCTCGCGGACCGCGGTTCACCCCGTGCCGGCTAGGCCCTTCGACTGCGCGGCTGCGCCGCTTCGCTCGGGGTGAAGCCGCAGGAACGTCGCCCCATCCAGCCGCCACGACCGCACCGCCGACCCGTTGTAGACCGACAGCCGCAGGGCCGGCGCACCGCGACCCAGCAGCCATCTCGGGTACGCGCCGATCGGCACCAGCAGCGTGCCGTCGCCCGCCTTGAAGCGCGCCGACGTGGGCGGCCACGCGCCGCCGACGTCCTGCCACTGCAGCCACATCTCGGGCTCGGACGATCCTTCAATTCGATCCATGGTGACGTGCAGCACCAGGAAGTCGGCGGCCGCGCCGTCGGGCACCTGGGCGCTCGGCACGGTGATCACGGCCCACGGGTCGGCCGCCGTCGCCTGCCGCGCGATCGGCGCGTGGGCCACGACGTTGAACCGCTTGCGCAGGGCCGGCCACGACCGGCCCCACGCGATGGGGATCTCGCGCAGGTCGTCGGGCCGAGCGTAGGCGTCGAGCGTCTCCAACTCGACCTCCTTGACCGGCGGCCGAACGCCGGGCGGCGGCGGGGGCGTGCCGTTGAACTCGGCCGCCCGGACGGGGTCGACCAGGAACGTGAACGAGCCGATGCGCAGCGGCACGTACCGCAGGGCGTACGCGCGCCACAGGGGGAAGCACCGGAGCGTCAGCGGCATCTCGTCGAACCACGCCGCGGGCCCGATCATCACCGCCGGCACCGGGTGTTGCGCCAGCTGCGCCAGCTCGGCCGACTGGAGCCGGCCGTTCGCCGCCACGTAGGCGACGTACCGCACCGGCACCGGCAGCCCCAGGTGGAAGTAGAACGCCTGCTGCTCGGTCAGGTCGAGGTACGTCTCGCCCGGCCGCAGCAGGCGGTCGAGGCCGTGCCGCAGGTCGGCGAGGTCGGCCAGCCAGTTCGGTCGCGCGACCACCACTTGGCCCACGTTCGGCAGCCCCGCCTTCGCCCCGTCGTACACGTCAGCCCCGGCCGGCACGCGCCGGCATTCGGCCACCTTGGCCAGCAGCGCGGAGCCGTCCAGATCGGGCGTGCCCGGGGCGTGGGCGATCGCCGCGATCACGACCGCCACCACCACCGCCCACCCCGCCCGCCGGGCCGGCACGGCCAGCAGCAGCAGCACCGGCAACAGGTAGGTCAATGCCGTGGTCGACGTCGTGCCCGGCCGGCTCATCTCGCCCGGCCCGATCCGGCCCATCGTCCACGGGAACGCCAGCACCAACACCAGCACCGTCGACGCCGCCAGCGGCAACAACGCCGCGCGGGGTCGGTCGCGATGTCGGGAGCCCGTCGACCGCCACGCGATCGCCCGCCAGGCCAGAGCGGCAGCGACGACGGCCACCGCCATCCAGCCCAGGCGGACCGTCTCCCACAGGAACTGGCTCGACCCGATCCCCGCCGGCCGGTCGCGCCGGCCAAAGCCCGCGTCCCACGGCATGTCGTGGGCCGTCGTGTTCGTCCAGCCGTTGTCGACCACGAACCGACCGAACTCGATCGCCATCGCCCGCACCAGCGGTACCGCCGCCAGCGCGGCGACCAGCACACCGCCCGCCATCACGACGGCCAGCGACCGTCGCCATCCTGCACGCCACGCGCCACACATGGCAACGGGTGCGGTGCCAACCACGAACGCCGGGCCGATCGCGGCGTTGTACCCGACCATCACGACGCTCAGGCCGGCCCACAGCACCAGCCCGCGCGCCGGCCGTCGCCACAGCGCCGGGGCCGCCGCCAGGTACAGGCCGGCCGGGAGCAGGTAGAGCCGGTCGAACCCCATGAGCGGGGCGACGAGCAGCACGAGCGCGGCCGGCGTCCCCAGCAGCAGGCACGCGCCGCCCGCCGCCGCCGCCAGGGCCAGCCCGCACAGCAGCGCGTCGGCCGCCGAGTAGTGGGCCGACGTGCCGTCGAAGAACGCCTGGTTCAGCGCACCCCGCGCGTAGGCCATCAGGCCGTGGACCGGCACGAAGTCGACGTACGGGACGCTGTGGAAGTCGCGCACCTGCTGCCACGGCAGCACCTGCTCGCCGTAGTGGAAGTGATCGCCATCGACGGCCGGCACCGCCGCCGCGGCGACGTGGCAGAACACCATCAGCGCGATGATCGACACCGGCGCGACGGTCCGCCGCAGCGTGACCACGGGCCGCCGAACGCGCAGGGTGACCGCCCAGACGCCCGCCGCCGCGCACGCGCTCAACACGGCCACCAACGTGACCGGGTACGGCTCGTGAAACTGTCGCGTCGGGTCGACCAGCGGCGGCGGCATCAGTTGGAACAGCAGCAGCGGCAGCGGCAACTGCCACAGCGCCAGGCCGCGCAGGAGGCGCCGGCGAAAGGTACCGACATCGCGCGTCGCCACCGCGAGCACGCCCACCCCGGCGATCACCGCCGCGCCCACGGCGACGGGCGGCGCCAGCGACTCAACGGTGCGCGCGACACGCCCGCTGGCCGATAGCCGTTCAATGGCGAGAAGACTTGCCAGCGCTGCGAAGGCCGCGAACACCACCGACAGGACAGCGCCACCGACGCAGGCCCGCACGTCGGCCGGCCGGACGGAGCCGCGCGGGCACCGCCGCAGGACCCACGCAGCCCCCAGCACCAGCAGCGGGAACACGGCCACGAGCAGGACCGGCGGCGCGTCGTCGTCCCGGTGGAGCGCCGCGATCGTCAGCCGCCACGCGGCCGGGGCGAGCGACAACAGCAACGCCTGGTTCAGCGCCACCCCGACCGCCGACGTCGGCCCGGCCGGGGCGACGCGGCGGAACGTCCGACCGATCGCGAGCGCCACGGCGGCGATCGTCGTCCCCAACAGGGCCGCGGCGCGGAAGTCGATCGCCTTGTCGGCGTCGTGCAGGGCGAGGTAGCCGGCCACCACGTCCGGGTACGAGGCGTGGCCCCGCAGGTGCGGCCAGGCCAGCTCCACCGCCGCCATCGCGACCAGCACGGCCGCCGCCACCGGGGTGGGGCCGAAGTAGGCGTCGGCCCACCAGCGGACCAGTCGGGGCATCGGCGTCGTGGGTTTCATCGAGGTCCGCGTGATCTGGATGAAGCACTGGCGTGCCCGCTCAGCGGGGCACGTGTACATCAGGGGCGTTTCCGTTCCCCGCTGAAGCGGGCACGCTGGTCGTGGAGAGGGCCCGCATCGACGCCGCGAAGTCACGCGGCGCGACCCCCAGCGTCGCCACGCTGGCGGCGGTGTCGAACGGGACCAGATGCTTGAGCCCGAGCAGGTTGTCGACCGTGATCGGCAGCTTGACACCGGTCCGTTCGGCCAGCCGCAGGAACGGCAGCGCCGCGTCGCCGCTGAGCCGCACGAGCCAGGGGCGGCGGCCGTCGAGCGCGGCGACGGCCCGGTAGAAGTCGACCACCGGCAGGCCGGCCGGCTCGGCGACGATCAGCGTGCCGGCGAGGCGGCGGTCGACCGCGGCGGCGACGGCGTCGCACAGGTCGTCGATCAGGACGGTCTGCAGCAGCGCCCGACCGTAGAAGACGGGCAGGGCGGGGAGGCGCGTCAGCTGGCGCACGCGCGCGAACAGGCCGCCGTTGCCGAGGATGGTGCCGGGCTTGAGGATCGTCACGATCGGGGCTTCCTGCCCGCTGAAGCGGACAGGCCGGGTCAGGCGGGTCTCGAGGTCCCACTTGCCGCGCCCGTAGGTCGACCGCGCGCCGGCGTGGGCGGCGAGCGACGAGATGAACACGAACTGCTGGACGCCGTCGCGGGCGCAGGCGTCCAGCAGGCGCAGCGTGCCGTCGCGGTTGGCGGCGTCCGATGTGAAGTCGTGGGCGCAGTGGACGACGGCCCGGACGCCGGCCAGCGACGGCACGTCGGCGGTCAGGTCGTACCCGGCCGCGCGCGAGAGGGGTCGCACGGCGTCGCCGCGTTGCGATAGGTGCCGGCACAGCGCTGATCCGACAAACCCGTTGGCCCCGGTGATGGCGATCATGCGCTCAGCCCCGTCACGACGCCGTCGGCGACCCGGCGCGCGTTGGCCATCAGGGTGAACGTCAGGCCCTTGGCCGGCAGCCAGCGCCAGGAGGAGCCGTCGCCGACGTAGACGTGCCTCGCGCCGTTCAGCCGGCCGTCGGCGGCGGTTTGCAGCGGGCCGTCGCCGCGGGGCAGGGTGCCGGCGTAGTGGATGCTCGCGCCGGGCGAGGGGCGGGCGACGCCGATCGGCACGCAACGCAGGCCGGCCAGTCGCCGCAGCATGGCCCGCTCGCCGCGGCGCACGGCGGCGGCCTGCTCGGGCGTCTGCGCGTAGTGGGCGGCGAAGGTGGTGCCGTCCCACTCGACGTACTTCGTGTCGGCGGGGGCGTCGGCGAAGTGGAGGTTGACGCAGGTGAAGGCGGTGGCGATCAGCCGCATGAACTGCACGCCCAGCCGCGGCGGCAGGGGGATGCCGCGCAGGACGCGGAACGTCAGCAGCGACCGGTACGAGTAGAACTGGGCCAGCACGTCGTCGGACCCGACCCGCTGCAGGGCGGCCAGCTGCGCCAGGCTGTACCGGGCGTCGCCGGTGGGCCGGCCGAGCATGGCCAGGTTGATCGCCGCCACCCAGTGGTTCGCGTTGCACAGGATCGGCAGCCGACGCCCCAACTGTGGCAACGATTGCAGGGCCAGCCGACCGGTGTTGATCGCGCCGGCGGCCAGGATCAGCCGGCGGGCGGCGATCGTCTCGCCCCCCTTGCACCGGAGCGTGACGCCGTCGCTGGCCTCGTCGAACCCGACGGCCAGCCGGCCGGGCAGGTAGGTGAAGTTCGGCCGGCGGCGCAGCGCCTCCAGCGTGAACTGCGGTCGGTACACCGACCGGCCGGCGTCGGCGTAGAAGTCCATGTCGTGCAGCGGGTTCGCCCGGCGGTCGCCCAGGTCGCGCGACAGCACGGCCAGCGCGGCCTGCCCCATGCGGAAACCGGCACGGTCATAGGCCGGTTGTGCCTTGCGATACCGTTGCAACAGAGACTGCGCGTTGGCGTCGATCGCCAGCGGCGGCTGGAGCGAGGGCAGGTCGGCGATCGACCGGCCGAACGCGTCGTCGGGACCGCTGACGCCGACGGCGGCGGCGGCGGCGGCGTAGTGCGGTCGCAGCGATGCGGGGTCCAGCCCGACCCGGGCCAGCTCGGCATCGTCCAGCGTGTAGACGTTCGCCCCCCACGAGACGCCCAGCCCGCCGGCGCTGGTCGCCTGCAGCGGTTGGAACGTCTCGGATGCCAGCGCGAACAAATCGTCGGCGTGGCGGACCATGTAGCGGCGCGGGGGCGTCAGGTGCGCGCCGGCGCGGGCCAGGTCGGACAGGGCGGTGTCGGGGTCGCCGAGCAGGTAGTCGTGCTGGCCGGCGTGGTCGGCGCGCAGCTGCGCGAAGGGTTGCTCGGGGATGGCGAACGCGTCGTTCACCTCGCCGACGTCGGCCAGGGCGACGGTGGCGCCGCGATCGGCGGCGGCCGTGGCGGCCTGCACGCCGCTGGGGCCGGAGCCGACGATGAGCACGTCATAAGGGGTCGTCATTGTCCCCGCCCCGTCAGGCGTTGCCACACCAGGTAGGGCACGGCGACCAGTCCCAGCGCGACCAGGCCGAGCGCGGCGACGACGGGCCCGCGGGTGATGGGCGCGAACTCGGCGGCGTGGGCGGCGTCGACCTCGCGGCGGGCCAGGCGGATGATCTCGCGGTCGCGGGGGGTGGGGTCGTTCATCGGGTCCGTCATCAATCGTCCCGCACCAGTTGCCGGGTGGCCATCGAGGCCCGCACGACCAGGCCCAGCGGCTGGCCCTGCATGTCGTCGGAGACGACGGGCAGTCGCACGGCGTGGCGCGGCCGGGCGGGGTCGAGCAGGTCGCGCACGGCGGTCACCACCATGTCGGGCGTGAGCCGCTGCATGCAGACGTTGTTGCCGTTGCAGGGCGGCTCGTCAATCTCGTGGACGCAGGGGCTGCAGAAGACCGGGGCGTAGAGCGTGACCACGTTGGCGGCCAGGTGGCCGTAGTGCTGGGGGTGCACGGGCCCGAACAGGCAGACGGTGGGCCGGCCCAGGCCGACCGACAGGTGCAGCGGGCCGGTGTCGTTGGTCAGCACGACGGCGGCGCCGTCCAGCACGGCCAGCGTCTGCGGCAGCGGCAGCAGGCCGGTGGTGTCGGTGACGAGGGCGCGGGCGGCGGGCGAGAGCCGATCGCGGAGGGAGGCGACGTACGCCTGCTCCGAGCGGGACCCGATGAACACGATCCGGTGGCCGAGCGCGGTCAACTGCTCGACGGCGGCGACGACGTAGCCGGCGGGCCAGCGGCGCTCCAGCAGCAGCGGCGAGGCGTTGGGGTTCACCACGATGTACGGCCCGGCGGGGACGTGGGCCGCGACGGCGGCGCGGGCGGCGGGGTCGACCCGCAACGGGCCGACCGACTCGTCCGTCAGGTGCGGCGCGCCCACCACCCGGCCCAGCTGCAGGTACAGCTGGCGGACCGGCATCCGCGTGTTGAAGAACACCAGGTGCGTGTAGGTGCCGTACTTGTACTGCGTGCTGCGGCGGTAGAAGCCGATGCGGTTGCGGGCGACGGCCCACAGCGCAAGCAGCGACGCGAAGGCCGAGTAGAGCTCCAGGTCGAAGTAGAGGTCCACGCGCATGCGGATCAGCGTGACGACGGCGCGGGCGGTGGTGATGGCCATGCGGACGACGCCGCCGTCGTCGAGGAACACCGCGTCGTCCACGCCGGGCAGGGCGGGGACCAGGTTGCGGTTGGCGGCCAGCGTGACCAGCGTCACGCGGGCGTTGGGGTAGCGCAGCCGCAGTTGGCGGATCAGCGGGGTGGCCTGGACGATCGACCCCATGCCGACCAGCTTGGCGACGGCCACCCGGCGGACGTTGCCGGGGGACATCGTGTGGTCCCGCCGCATGGTCGCGCCCAGCGCCCGCGCGAGGCCGTTGAACGCGAACTCCAGGGGCAGCGCGAACAACCGGTCGGCCAGTACACGCTGACGGTGGGTCATGGGCCGGGAGGTGTAACGGGTTTCCGCGGCGGCGGGAAGGGGATCGGGGAGCAGAGGGGGCGAGTGGGTGAGGAGGTGACGTTTGCATTCGCGCCTCTGCCCCTCCGCTCTTTTTCTCGGTGGCGCGCGGATATCATTGGAACGGCATGGCCAACGGCTGGACGAGCGACGCGGAGCCGATCGAGCTGGGGGAGGCGAGCGACACGCCGATCGTGCACGACAGGCTGCCGCGGCTGGACGACCCGCCGCCGGTGCGGCTCGTCGCCGTGGAGGACGTACGGCTGCCGACGCCGCCGGGGACCGAGGCGGCGCTGGACGCGTTCTACGTCGGGCTGTGGCAGTTCCGGCGGGAGGCGGACAACCCACAGTTGGTGTACCGGGCGGAGAACGTGCGGCTGCGGTTCTTCGTGCGCGAGGGGCCACCGCCGGTGGAGCGGGACGGCGTGCGGCCGCAGGGGGTGGAGGTGCCGTCGCTGCGCGAGGCGGAACGGCTGCTGGGCGAGGCGGAGATCGGGTTCGAACGGCAGCGGGCGCTGATGCTCGGGCTGTACACGATTCTGGTGAAGGACCCGGCGGGGAACTGGCTGGAACTGGCGGAATCGCGGAAGGTGTGAGGGGGAACGGTCGAAGTTCGAAACTTCGGATTTCGAAACGGCGGGTCGGTGATCGTTTCGTCATTCGAGGTTTCGCCATTCGACATTTGCCCCCCAAGCCGATCATCGGCATCACCGGCGGGATCGGCGGCGGCAAGAGCTTCGTCGCGTCGCTGTTCGGCGAGCTGGGGTGCCTGGTGATCGACTCCGACGCGCAGGTGCGGGCCGCCTACGGCGACCCGGCGGTGCAGGCGCTGCTGCGGCAGTGGTGGGGCGACGGCGTGTTCAGGCCGGACGGGTCGGTCGACCGGCGGGCGATCGCCGACCGCATCTTCAGCGGGCCGGATGCGGCGACCGATCGGCCGCGGCTGGAGCGGCTGCTGCACGCGAAGGTCGCGGCGGACCGAGATGCGGTGATGGCCGCGGCGGCCGACGATCCCAAGGTCGTGGCGTTCGTGTGGGACACGCCGTTGCTGGTCGAGACCGGGCTGGACGCTCAGTGCGATGCGGTGGTGTTCGTGGACGCCCCGGCCGAGGTGCGGGCGGCGCGGGTTCGGGACCGGCGGGGGTGGGGGCCGGATGAGCTGAGCCGGCGAGAAAATTTGCAGGTCCCACTGGACAACAAACGTTTGATGGCAGATTATGTCGTCGTCAACACCGCCGATGCGGGGCCGACCCGCAGCCACGTCCGCGACGTACTTTCCCGGATCCTTGAGAAGCGACCGAAGTGACGTTTGGGGCCGGCGACGCGACGGCGTCGATTGGCGGTGGGCCGACGTTGATGTCGTCCCGGGTGAGGGACCGACGCTCGCGCCACCCCGACCGGCATCGCGATGGCCCGCCGCATGACGGCCCGCCCGCGAGCCTCGGCATCGGCGAACACCAACCGATCCAAACCGCTGGCCCAACGCGGCTCGACCGACCAACACCGCAGTAGGTGAACCAACCCGATCCGACGGAACCACCCGTGACCCGACCGTAACCCGCAGCGTCCAATCCCCCCGCCCGGCAGCGGCCCGCGCAACGTGCAGGCCACCGCCGGGCGAGACCCAACCGCGGCCCGCCATCGAGCCCTCGTCGACCGGCGCGCCGGAAACCCTTGTCCACCGACCACACCAACCCGCAGGAGCCCCGCCCCATGGCGAAGTCCACCACCCCTCGCACCCGCCGACCCGCGCAGACCCGCACCGAGCCCGAGGTCCGCGACGCGGCCGTCCGCGAGGCGTCGTCCCAGGACGAGCGGACGCCGGCCGAGGACGTGGGGACCGGCGTCGCCGGCGAGGCCGATCACGGCTCCGCCACCGCCGTCGCCGTGGCCCCGCCGGCGGTTGAGGCGGCCGTCGTCGCGCCGCCGGCACCGGCTCCGGCGCGATCGGAGGCGCGGGTGGAGCAGCCGCGCCCCGACCAGCGGCCGGAGGGCCGCGGTGAGGGACGAGAGGGTCGGCCCGAGATCCGCGAGAACCGCCCCGGCCGCGAGCCGCGGCCCGATCGCAACGACCAGCCGCAGCGGCAGGACCGTCGCCCCCCGCAGGAGCAACGGTCCGAGCCCGTCGCTCCGCCGGCCCCCGCACCGTCCAACAACAACGGTTCCGGCGGCGACGTCGCGATCAGCATGGACGCCGAGACCAACGCCAAGTACGAGCAGGTGAAGGGCGGGAAGCTCTACATCAAAGACCTGCAGGTGATGGACATCCACGGCCTGCACGACATCGCCCGGGCCGAGGGCATCCAGGACTTCATCGGGCTCAAGAAGCAGGACTTGATCTTTCAGATTCTGCGCAGCCGCATCCGCCAGAACGGCCTGATGTACGGCGAGGGCGTGCTGGAGATCCTGCCCGACGGCTTCGGGTTCCTGCGCAGCCCCGAGTACAACTACCTGCCCTGCCCCGACGACATCTACATCAGCCCGTCACAGATCCGGCGGTTCGGCCTGCGCAACGGCCACGTCGTGCAGGGCCAGATCCGCCCGCCGAAGGAATCGGAGCGCTACTTCGCGCTGCTGCGCGTCGAGGCGATCAACGGCGAGGACCCCGAGCGGATCACCGACACGGGCAACTTCGAGGACCTGACGCCGCTGCACCCGAACAAGCGGATCACGCTGGAGGCCGACCCCAAGGACCTCAACATGCGGATCTGCGACCTGGTGACGCCGGTCGGCATGGGGCAGCGCATGCTCATCGTCGCCCCGCCGCGCACCGGCAAGACGGTGCTGATGCAGAAGATCGCCAACAGCATCAGCATCAACCACCCCGAGGCCATCCTGATCATCCTGCTGATCGACGAGCGGCCCGAGGAAGTGACCGACATGGAGCGGAACACCAAGGCCGAGGTGGTCAGCTCCACGTTCGACGAGCCTGCGTCGCGCCACGTCCAGGTGGCCGAGATGGTCATCGAGAAGGCCAAGCGGTACGTCGAGTTCGGCAAGGACGTGATCGTCCTTCTGGACTCGATCACGCGGTTGGCTCGGGCGTACAACACGGAGATCCCCCACAGCGGCAAGATCCTGTCCGGCGGTGTGGATGCGAATGCCCTGCAGAAACCCAAGCGGTTCTTCGGTGCTGCGAGAAACATCGAGGAGGGCGGCTCGCTCACCATCTTGGCGACCGCGTTGATCGACACCGGCAGCAAGATGGACGAGGTGATCTTCGAGGAGTTCAAGGGCACCGGCAACGCCGAGCTGCACCTGGACCGGCGGCTGGTCGACCGCCGCGTCTACCCCGCCATTGACATCAACGCCAGCGGCACCCGCCGCGAGGAGTTGTTGCTGGACAAGAAGGAGATGGAGCTGGTCTACCGCCTGCGCCGGGTGCTGAGCGACATGAACCCGGTGGAGGCCGTGGAGCTGCTGAAGGGTCGGCTGGAGAAGGTGCCGAGCAACGCGCAGTTCTTGATGTCGATGAACTTGGATTGACGACGGCCGTTCGATGCAGAGCCCTCGAAGCCCGGGCTGCGTGCAGCCGGGGCTTTCGTATGATGGGACCGACATGGCGGCAACCACCCTACCGCGGACGTTCGGCGATCGCCTGACGGAGATCGGCATGTTTTTCCAGGGCACCGACGCCGTCCACCAAACGATGCGGCGGGTGGCCGCCGCCCTCACCGCCGCCGGCGTCCCCTACGCGGTCGTCGGCGGGATGGCCGTCAACGCCCACCGGCACTCGCGGACGACCAAGGACGTCGATTTCCTCGTCTCCGCCGCCGGGTGGGCCACGCTCAAGGGGCTGGTCGCGGCCGGCCAGTTCGCCCCAACCCCCGGGCGGCCCCGGCGGTTCACCGACCCCGCGACCGGCGTCCTGTTCGACGTCCTCATCACCGGCGGGTATCCCGGTTCCGGCGACCCCGGGCCGATCGCCTACCCCGATCCGGCCGCCGTCAGCCAGACGATCGACGACCTTTCCGTCGTCGACCTTCCCACGCTAATCCAGCTGAAGTTGGCCGCCCGCCGGTACCAAGACTTCGCCGACGTGGTCAGCCTGGCTCGGGCCAACGGCCTCGACGAGGCGTTCGCCGACCGGCTCGCCCCGTCCGTCCGCGACGACTTTGCCGAGTGCGTCGCCGAGATGCGGCGGGAGGACGAGTACGAGGCCCGCCGCGACCAACAGGGCGGTTGAGGCGCGACCGTCGCCGAAGGAGCGAGACCGATGACCGCGCAAATGGACGACGGGTTCCTCTACCGCGGCCTGTCATACGGCATCGCCGGTGTGAACGGGACCGGCCTGTTCGACCCGGCCCAGCACGGGCTGCGTCCGGCGATGGTGATGAGCGCGTGCTGGCGCGGGTACCTATGCGCCTACACGTTGGCCGGCGACCGCCTGCGGTTGACCCAACTGAGCGTGTTCCTCGACGGCCAGGATCGTCAGGACGCCTTGGACGGACGTGGGACGCTCGTGTTCGGGGAGCCGCCACAACCGCCGCCCCCGCGGCCGGGCAAACGCCCGGGCTCCTGTTTCCGGTATCCGCTGGCCGATGTCGCAATCCCCTTCACAGGAGGGCTGCTCATCGCGCGTGACTTCGTCAAAGAGCTGTACGTCCACATGGGCTTCCATCCGGCTTGGAAGTACCGCGACATCCACGAGCTCACGTTCGATGCCGGCCGTTTGACTGCCGCCGTCGACCGGTCCGCGGCGGCCGACGAGAGGCGGCGGGAACTGGCCCGCCGGCAGTCGCGGCCGGACCTCCCGACCGACCCGGCCGACTCCCAGGCCGTTTACCAGTGGATCGGGCGGGCATTCGACCAGAGCTATGACCGGCTTTGACCCCCGACGTACACTCCCCGCCCATGCGGAGCCCATTTCCCGGCATGGACCCGTACCTTGATCGGTACTGGGGCGACGTCGGCGGCAGCCTCGCCGTGACGGCCAAGGTCGCGCTCAACGACCAACTCACCGCCGGCCTCGTCGCCCGCACCGACCGGCGGCTCACCGCCGACCCAACGTCGCCGAGCTCCGACCCAATCCGGCAGCCGTTCGTCCAGATCCTCGACACCGCCGACGGCAACCGCGTCGTCACCGTCATCGAGTTCCTCTCGCCGTCGAACAAGACCGACAACGCCGCCCGTCAGTCGTACCGGGCCAAGCAGAACGAGTGCCTCGAGGCCCGCACCAGCCTGGTCGAGGTCGACCTGACCCGGGCCGGCCACCGCCGGCTGTTGATGGACATGAACAGCATCCCGGCCGAGCGGCGGGGCGAGTACATGGTCAGCGTGTGGCGGGCCTACACCGGCAAGTTCGGCCGGCGCGAGGGGTACGGCCTGAAGCTCCGCGAGCGGCTACCGGGCATCCGCATCCCGCTGCGCAACGGCGACCCGGACATAGTGCTCGACCTGCAATCGCTGGTCGACCAGGCGTACGAGGCCGGGGCGTACGGGCGGGCGCTGGACTACCGCCGGCCGCTGGACGAGCCGCTGGCGGCCGACGACGCCGCCTGGGCCGACGGCCTGCTGCGGGCGGCGGGGCGGGTGGCGTGAGCGAACCCGTGCAGCGGACGTCCGACGGCCGCTACATCATCGTCCGCGGTCGGCTGTGGCGGGCGACGAACCCGCACCTGCCGGCGGCGGAGCGTGAGCGTTTGGTCCGCGAGCTGATGGCGGCCCGGTCGGCGGTGGGGCGGGCTCGGCGCAGCGGCGATCGGGACGCGCTGGCCGACGCGGGGCGGCGGGTCGACGCGGCCAAGGTCGCGCTCGGCGAGCGCGGGCCGGTGTGGTGGACCGATGGGGCGCCCGACCTCAATCGACATCTGGTGAAGAACACGCCGTACGCTGAGGCGGAGTGACGCGTATGGGTCGACAGCGCGAAAGTGCAAGCGACTCCTCGACCGGCACCGCGAAACCGCGTTTTCCGGTGATTCACACTTGGGCCGTTGGGAGCCCCCACGGCGCGCGGGCGGAGTAGATCGAGCGGGGTTCCAGGCGACCGGCGGTGAACGTCGCGCCGAACGTGGCCAGCAGGATCGGCACCATGGTCGAGTCGCCGTGGCGGGTCAGCTCGAGCATCAGCACGATGGATGACACGGGCCCCTGCGACGCGGCGGCGAGGACGGCGGCGGCGCCGATCAGCGCGGCGAGGCCGGGGTTGACGGGGGTCGGCCAGGCGTGGGCGAGCAGGCCGCCGGCGGTGGCGCCGACCATCATCGTCGGTGTGAACAACCCGCCGCGACCGCCGGCGGCGAGGCAGGCGGTCGTGGCGATCGCCTTCAGCGCGGGCAGGGTCAGCAGCAGGGTCAGGCCGAGCTTGCCGTCGAGCGACAACTGCACGGCGTCCTGGCCGTTGCCGAGCAGTTGGGGCAGCCAGATCGACGCGACGCCGAGCGCGGCCAGCGTGGCGATGGGGGCGACGACGGCGGCCGTGCCCTTGGGGCGGACGGTGCCGGTCCAACCGACCAGGCGCACGAGGGCGACGGCGACGAGGCCGAGGATCGGGCCGGCCACCAGCGACCAGAGCGTGACGGCGGCGGTCAGCGTCGGCGTGTCCGTCGCGTAGATCGGCGTGTGGGGCAGGGCGACCCAAGACGTGGCGGTGGCGACGACGGACATCGTGATGGCCGGCAGGACCAGTCGCAGCGAGAGGGTGCCGAGCAGCACCTCCAGCGCGAAGAGCGCGCCGCCGAGCGGGACGTTGTAGGCGGCGGCCATGCCGGCGCCGACGCCGCTGGCGACGAGCAGGCGGCGGTGCTCGGGGGGCACGTCGACCCAGCCGGCCAGACGAGAGGCGATCGCGCCGCCGGCCTGCTTGATGGCGGCCTCGCGGCCGAGCGACATGCCCAGTCCCACGGCGACGATCGAGGCCACGCTGTGGGCCAACGTGGCGGCGGCGGCGACGCGGCCGTGCTTGAGCCAGATGGCCGAGTCGACGTCGCCGCCGCTGTTTCCGAACGCGCGGCGGAGCAGCAGGCCAGCGGCGGCGACCCAGACGCCGGCGATCGTCAGGTTCAGGATGCGACGGGCGGGGCTCGTGCCTTGGACCGCGTCGAGCAGCGTGGCGGCGTCGGTCAGGTGCCAGGCGAGGTGCTCGACCCCCTGCAGGAGCAGCATCAGCGATGCGCCGGCGAGGCCGACGCCGACGCCGGTGGCGAACAGCAGGAGCCAGAAGCGCGGGGGGAAGGCGGTGCCGGTCGCGGCGTCGGCGACGTTGGGTTGTGGAGAGAACGTGTGCTCGCGAAGGGGCATTGCGCGGTGGGAAATGCCCTGCCCGCTGAAGTCGGCAGGCCGGGTCATGCGGGGTCACCTCTTCGCGGCGTACTTGACGATGCGGGTGGTGATGTCGGTGGCGGTGGCGGGGTCGTAGCCGAGGATGCCGTCGACCTGTTGGCCGACCAGGCCGGCGGAGAGGTCGTCGTCGCTGTAGAGGATGGCCCAGCGGTCGCCGACCTTCACGCCGCGGAGGCGGGGGGCGGTCAGCTTGCCGCGGGCGTCGGCGGCGAAGGGTCGGTACTTCACCGGGCCCAGCGGCGCGCCGCCGGCGCGGAACAGCGGGTCGTCGGCGGGCACCGGCACCAGCGGGCCCCCGCCGGCCCAGAGGGACAGGTGCGGCTCGACGGCGGCGGCGAAGGCGCCCGAGCCGCCGGCGGCGTCGACCAGCAGCGTCCCGCCGCCGGCCACGTACTGGGTCACCTTGTCGGACAGGGCCGGCAGGAACTTGACCGTCTCGGTGCCGGTCAGGTGGACCAGCGACAGGCCCGCCCAGTCGTCGGCGGGGGTGACGGTCTTCACGGTTAGCGCCAGGCGGTCGCGGTTGTGCACCGTCGCGGCCAGCGCGCGCCAGCCGCCGGGCTCGGGGTCCCAGTTGTCGGGGTACTTGAGCCGGCCGACCGTCTGGCTGGCGGTGGTCTGCACCTTCGGGTCGACCTCGACCACGGTCGACTCGCCACGGTCGCGCAGGTTGGACCGGCTGGCGACGTACTGGAACAGGTTGGCGCCCAGCTGGAACTCGGCCTCGCGGCCGACCACGGTGCCGGCGTTCCACACCTTGCCCGGGTCGCCGTTCGGCAGCAGGATCATCAGCTCGCGCACGCGGTTGGACAGGCCGAGCACGTTGGGCTTCTTTTTCCACCGGCTGGCGGGGAACTGCTGCCGGGTGAAGATCGGGTGCGTGGCCGGCAGGTTGCGGAACTCGTAGGGGGAGATCGACGTGCCCAACTTGCGGATGCTGTTGGCGAAGGCCGCGCCGTCGCAGTCGGCATTGGCGACGATCATGCCGCCGTCCTCGATGAACGCCTTGAACTTGGCCACGGCCGCGGGGTCGAACGTGACGGCGTCGCGGCCCTCGAGGTAGAGGATCGGGGCGTCGTGGAAGTCGGCGACGGGGGCGGAGAGGGGGATGCGCTGCCAGGCGAACTCCTGCTCCAGCGACCGGCCGGCGAAGGCGGCCAGGTTGCCGACGTCGCGCGGCCGCTGGTTCCACTCGGTGCGGGGCAGCGGCGTTGACCCCTTCGCAGGGGACACCGCCGGGGACATCGCCGGGGACATCGCCGGGGATGTGGCCGAGGCGGGCGAGTAGTCGAGCTTCTGCATGAACAGCGGCACGCGGCCGCGCACCAGGAACAGCAGGGCGAAGCAGGTGTCGATGAAGGCGTAGGGGGCGCCGTCCTCCAGGGTGGTCTTGCTGCCCCAGTTGCCATCGCTGCGCTGGCTGGCGAGCAGCCAGGCGGCACCCTTGTCGTACCAGTTGACCGACCCGAAGTACTTCACGCCCCCGGCGGTGCCGATCCGCTCGACGCCGTAGAGGGTGTAGAACGGGTAGGCGCGCGGCGTACGGGCATCGGTGGCGATTTCGTCGGTGTGGGCGGCGAGCCAGGCGAGGCCCTTGGTGATGGCGGGGTCGGGCGCGGTGCCGCGGCAGTCGGCGGTCTCGTCCTGGTGCAGCGCGTCGTGGGCCAGCAGCAGCGAGGCGAGCGCGACGGTCGTCATGCCGGCCGTCTCGGGGTAGCCGTTGGTGTTGGCCTTGGTGTAGGTCCACCCGCCGTCGGCGGCCTGGTGGTCGACCCAGGCCGCCTCGGTCGCCCTCCAGAACGCGTCGGGCACCTCCAGCCCCATCACGCGGGCGGCGGCGGCACCCTGGATGGCGTACTGGGTCCGGCTGTGGCTGTAGGCCGACTTGGTCAGCCCGTAGTAGCCGAACATGCCGGCGGCATCGCCCTTTTTGCCGATGGCGGCCAGGATCTTGGCGAGGTCGGTCTTGGCGGCGGCCCGCACGTCGGCGGCGGGGGGCAGCCGCTGCCACACCTGCATGCGCAGCCCCAGCGCGTAGATGCCCTCGGTCGGGTGCGACTTCAGGTACTTCACCGCCCGCTCGATGCCGGGGTCGCGCGCGTTCACGCCGGCCGAGAGCAGGGCTTCGACGGCCAGCGCCGTCCAGCCGGTCACCTGCTGCTTGTAGATCTCCAGCGTTGGCGACCCCTCCCAGTTGTCGTTCGCCTCGGTCGAGAGCAGGAACTTCGTCGCCTTGTCGATCGCCGCCGACACGCCCGCCCCCGTGACGGCCGGCGGCGGGGCATCGGCGGCGCGAGCGGCCCACGGACCCGCGAGCGCCCCCACGGCCAGGGCGGTGACAACGGCGAACTTCATGCGTGGCTCTCCGAGAACGTCCTGGCACCGATGGCGACCCCATACCGTCGGCGGAACGGCGGCCCGTGTCAAAGGCCCGGATCGTCTGCGCACCGGTGGGGTCCGAATAAAGCCGCCGATGTCATCGGCGGTCCGCCACGAGCCCGGTACGATCGCCGCCATGGCGTCCCGCGAAGAGATCGTGCTCGAGTACCTCGACAAGCTGCAGTACCCGCCCTACCCGGTGCAGGAGGAGGCGCTGTTCGCCTGGGCCGCGTGCGACCAGGGGTTGCTGCTGTCGGCCCCCACGGGCACGGGCAAGACGCTGGTCGCCGAGGCCGCCGTGTACGAGGGGCTGCGCACCGGCAAGCAGGTCTACTACTCCACGCCGCTGATCGCGCTGACCGACCAGAAGCTGCTGGAGCTGCAGGACACCGTCGCCCGCTGGGGGTACGACCGCGACCACGTCGGCCTGGTGACCGGGCACCGCACGGTGAACCCGTCGGCCCAGGTCAAGGTGGTGGTCGCCGAGGTGTTGCTGAACCGGCTGCTGCACCCGGAGTCGTTCGACTTTGCCAACGTGGGGTCGGTGGTGATGGACGAGTTCCACAACTTCAACGAGCCGCAGCGGGGCATCGTGTGGGAGCTGGCGCTGTCGCTGCTGCCGGCGCACGTGCGGGTGATGCTGCTGTCGGCCACGGTGGGGGCGGCATCGGAGTTCATCAATTGGATGGCCCGCAGCCTGGACCGGCGCGTGACGCTGGTTGAGGGGAAGGAGCGTCGCGTGCCGCTGCAGTTCGAGTGGGTGGGCGAGGAGCTGCTGCCCGAGCAGCTGGAGGAGATGGCCCGCGGCACCGACGACCGCCGGCGCACGCCGGCGCTGGTGTTCTGCTTCGACCGCGAGATCTGCTGGGCGACGGCCGAGGTGCTGAAGGGGAAGGACCTGTTCGCCGAGGGGCAGCGCAAGGCGCTGCTCGACCGGCTGGAGGCGTTCGACTTCAGCGTGGGCGGCGGGAACAAGCTGCGCACCCTGCTGGCCCGCGGCGTGGGCGTCCACCACGCGGGGCTGCTGCCGCGCTACCGGCGCGTGGTCGAGACGCTGTTCCAGGAGAAGCTGCTGCCCTACTGCGTCTGCACCGAGACGCTGGCGGCGGGGCTGAACCTGCCGGCGCGGTCGGTGGTGCTGACCACGCTGGTCAAGGGGCCCAAGGACAAGAAGCGGATCATCGACACCGGTGCCGCGCAGCAGATGTTCGGCCGGGCCGGCCGGCCGCAGTTCGACGCCGAGGGATTCGTCTACGCCATGGCCCACGAGGACGACGTGAAGCTGGCCCGGTGGAAGGCGAAGTACGACTCGATCCCCGAGGACACGAAGGACCCCGGCCTGATGAAGGCCAAGAAGGGGCTGCTGAAGAAGAAGCCCTCGCGCCGCGCCGGGTTCACCTACTGGAACAGCGACCAGTTCACGAAGCTGCAGACCGCCCCGCCGGCGAAGCTGGCCAGCCGGGGGAACCTGACGTGGCGGTGGCTCGGCCACCTGCTGGACGCGAGCCCGCAGGTCGAGCCGATCCGCACGGTCATCCGTCGCCGACTGATGGACCAGCCGACCATCGAGGCCGAGCTGAAGCGGCTGACGAAGATGCTGGTCACGCTACATGGGATGGGGATCGTCGTGCTCGACCCGCCACCGCCACCGAGCTGGGTGGCCGCGGCGCAGTCGATCGCGGCGGTGGACGACTCGCTCGTCCCGGTGGACGACTCGGAAGAGGACGTGCCCGCCACCGGCGACCTGCTGAGCCGCCTCAAGCTCGGCGGCGGTTCCACAGCAGCCCCTGGCAAACCGACGCCCGCGGGCCCGCCGCCGCCGGAGCCGTACGACCCCGTCACCGCCACGCCGACGCCGCGGCTGGCGGAGATGATGGTGTTCCGCGCGGTCCACCCGCTGTACGGGCTGTGGCTGCTCGACCACCTCGGCGTGGCCGAGGACCACGAGCTGGTGCAGGTGCTGGAGAGCCTGCTGGCGATGCCGGGCTCGGTCGCCAAGGCGGTGCGCGTGCCGTGGCCCGACGACCTTCCGCCGGGCAAGTACAGCCTGGAGGTGATCGACCCGGCGATCCTGTCGGCCGGCCTGCTGTCGGCCGAGGAGCTCTACCCGCCCGCCGACCAGTCCGACGTCGAGTTCGAGCTGCGGAAGTACCCGATCCCGCTGGCCCAGAAGACCCGGCTACTGTTCGAGAACCAGATCGACCACGCCGGCGGGCTGTTCGTCACGCCCGTGTGGGCCGTGGGCGACCTGCTGGCCAGCGGCGGCGACTTCGACAAGTTCGTCCGCGGCCGCGACCTGACCAAGCAGGAGGGCATCCTGTTCAAGCACTTCCTGCGGATGATCCTGCTCTGCGGCGAGTTCGCCCAGGTGACGCCCAAGGGGCTCGAGCCCGAGGCGTGGCAGGCGCGGCTGAAGTCGTTCAGCGACGTGCTGACGGTCTCGTGCCGGGCGGTCGACCCGCAGTCGACGGACGAGCTGTTGGAAGAGGTGGTCGAGGGGGCGTGACCGCCTGCCGAAGACCCGGGTCTTCGGCGTGCCTCGGACGCCGGCTCGGGGCAAATCAACGGAGCGATCGCAGTGAACATCCTCGCCCTGAACGCCGGCAGCAACACGCTGCGGTACAAGCTGGTCTCGACGGCCGACGACCGCGCGCTGGCCGACGGCAACGTCGACAACGTGAAGGGGCCGGCCGCCCTCGCGGCGGCGGAGAAGGCGATCGCCGAGGCCGCCCCGCACGGCATCGACGCGATCGCCGTCCGCGTCGTCCACGGTGGGATCGAGTTCTCCAGTCCCACGCGGATCACGCCACGGGTGCGAGGTGCGTTGGACGATCTGGTCTCGCTCGCGCCGCTGCACATGCCGACCGACCTGGCGATCATCGACGGGGCCGCCCAGGCCGCGCCAGACGTGCCGGTCTTTGCCGCGTTCGACACGGCGTTCCACCACACCCTGCCCGAGCTCGCCTGGCGGTACGCCATCCCCGATTCGCTCGGCCCCCAGTGCCGCCGGTTCGGCTTCCACGGCTTCGCCCATCAGTACGCCACGACGGAAGTCCGCCGCACGCTGAACAATCCCACGCGGATCGTCTCGCTGCACCTCGGCGGCGGGACCAGCGCCTGCGCCGTCCGCGACGGCCGCAGCGTCGACGTCAGCATGGGGCTCACGCCGCTGGAGGGGCTGGTCATGTCCACCCGCTGCGGCGACGTCGACCCCGGCCTGCTGATCCAGCTGATGCGCGACGGTCGCACTGCCGACGAGCTGGAGGAACTGCTCTACCGCAAGAGCGGCCTGCTCGGCCTGTCCGGGCTCAGCGGCGACATCCGCGACCTGCACCCCGCCGCCGCAGCGGGCCACGCGCGGGCCGAATTGGCGTTGGAGCTGTTCGCCCAGCGCGTTCGAAAGTACGTCGGTGCCTACGCCGCCGTGCTGGGTGGGGTGGACGCCATCGTCGTGTCCGGCGCGTTGGCCGAGAACTCGCCGCCGTTCCGCGCGCGGGTGCTGCGGGGTCTGGAGTGGTTGGGCGTCGAGATCGACGCCGCGCGCAACGATGCCGCCGGCCCCGACGCGCCGGCGAGGCTGAATGCCGCTGCGTCGAAGGTCTCCGTCTGTTTGATCCCCGCCGACGAGGAACGGCAGATGGCCCGCGACGTGGCCAGCGTCGTCCGTTAGCCCCCCGCTCTGCGGGGGTTCCTTGCGTCCGATGATGGGGAAACCCCCGCAGAGCGGGGGGCTAACGGACGACGGCAGGGACGGGCATGAAACCCGATCACTCCCCCGCGATGGTCACCGCCACCCACCGGCGGCCCCACTTGCGGGCCTCGTCGTGGGTGGCGAAGAAGACGTCGAGCCGGTCGCCCTTGATGGCCCCGCCGCGGTCGAGCACGGGCACGGTCCTGCCGCGGTTATAGCCGGGCACGGTCACCTTGGACCCGAAGGCGAACTCGGCGGGGGCGGCCACGAAGTGGCCGTTGGCGGCGGTCGTCGGGCGACCGCTGGCCGTCAGGCCGATCGCGTGGCTGCCGCAGCACTTCACGCAGGGGCAGTAGGCCGTCACCAGCATCCACTGCACCCGGCTCGCCTTGGCGGTTGGTTTGACTGGGGGAACGTCGCGGACCAGCTCCACCACCGGGGCCGGCCGCTCGGCGGCCATGGCGGAGAAGCGCGCCTGATCGGCCAACGCGCGGGGCCGGGGGGTGAGGACTGACTCGGTCGGCGGCGGGGCGGCCGACAGGCGGACGACCGATGACATCACGCCCAGTCCGAGGACCGTGCAACCGACCACCAGCACCCGCCGCGCAATTCGCTGCACCGGCGTTGCCGGGACATCCATGTCCGGGCCGAAGGCGATCATCGTGGACTACTCCTCAAGGTCACGGCCAAAAATGGCCGATCTCCGTCCGATAACCCATTGTATACCCCGACACCGGCCCGGGATCAATCCACGTGTTTTGCCGTCGCTACACGGTTGGCAATTTTTCCATCAACCTGCCACAGGAACGCCAGCGCCTGCCGCGGCTTGGGCGGGATGATCGTCCGCACAACGGCGCGGGCGACCGGTCGACCGACGACGATCCCGATGAGGATGCCGACGCACTGCAGCGCCGTCTGCGTGCCAAACCGGCCAACCGCCGCCCACCGGATCAGCGCGAACTCGTCGCTCACCGCGTAGACGTTGCCCAATACCGCCAGCGCCAGCATCGGCAACAGCAGGCACCACAGGTACCGCCGGCGTGGCCAGTGCCACGCCAGCGACACGCACAGCGTCGCCGCCAGCGCGCCCAGCGCGACCGACCCCACCGACAGCCAGTACCACGGCACCGGCCCGGGGCTCTGGCGCTTGTAGCCGCTCTCGGTGACGATGGTCGTGCTGAAAATCGGGTAGAGCTTATGCCCGTAGATCACGCGTGGTGCCGGCGTGTTGGTGCCGACGATGTAGTACCCCTCGATGGGGGCCGCCGCCCCGGTCCGCGGGTACAATTGGGCCGAACGATACTCGACGAGCTGGCCCTCGGGCGTCATCTGTTCGCCGTAGGTGTAGATGCCCACTGCGCCGGCCCCCAGCAGGCCCATGAAGAATCCGATTGTGATGACCGAGAGCAGCACGATGCCCACCCAGCCGAACAGCAGGATCGTCGCCATCCGCCGCACCCACACGCTGCTGGCGGTCACGCCCGTGCCGGCCGGGTGGAACCGCCCGCACTCGGGGCACCGGCACACCGGGATGTTCAGCCGCTCGTCCACCGTCACCGCCTGCCCGTGCAGGTTGTAGTGGCAGCCCGCGCAGAACGTGTCCACCTCGATCTGCCCTCGCCGCTGCATCGGCGAGAGCGGCGGCGATTCGTCGTCGGTGGCCGTTGAACCCATCGCGACATTCTGCTCGACCACTTGGCGTGCTGGCAAACCCAGGCCGGGCGGGCCTTCGCCTCCGCCCTTATTTCCCGCGCCCCGGTTGCCCCCGCCCTCGCGCCCGCTTTACGATGTCGCACCATGCGACGGCGTCGGACGTGGACCTTGTCGGTCGGGGCGGCCTGCCTGTCGAGCATCGCCGCCGCGACGCGGCCGGTCGAGCGGACCATCGCCCACCTCGACGCCGCCGACCCCGCCGTCCGCAACGCCGCCGCCGAGTCGCTCTCCCTCGCCGGCGACGCGATCCGCCCGGCCGTCATCGCGGCCCTGCCCGGCGCCTCGCCCGAGGCGGCCGACCGGCTGGCCACCCTGCTGCTCCGCACCGTCCACTGGGACGCCGCCCTGCGCTCCGGTCCGGACCCCGACAACGGCCCGTCGCCCGCCTACGACGCGCTGCCGCCGGACGACCGGGCCGCCCGGGTCGCATCGCTCAGGGGTGCCACGGCGACCGTCGCCCTGACGCAGGTGTTGACGGCCGACCCCGACCCCGGCGTCCGCTGGGCGGCGGTCGACGGGCTCCGCGCCGCGTTCGAGCCGGCGTCCGCCGCCACCGACGACGGCCCCGCGCCCGAGGCGGCCCTCACCGTCGCCCGGTCGGCCGCCGCGAAGGTGGTCGCGCTGGTCGACCTCCCGCCCGACCCGTCGACCTACCCGGTCCCTGCCGAGAACGGCGCCCTGCTCGCCGCCGCCGCCTGGGCCGCGCAGCCGACCGACCCCGTGCGCGCCGATGCGCTGCTGGCGCGGGCGCTGGCGATCGAGTCGGCGCACCCGTCGGCGTTCCGCGGGCAGGCGGCCAACACCTTCAAGTGGGCGGCCGACCGCGCGACCGACCGCGGCGACTTCGCCGCCGCCGCCGACCTGTGCCGCAGCTGGGCCGCCCGCACGCCGTGGGCCGACGACGACCTGCCCGAGCCGGTGACCGAGCTGTTCGCCCTCCACGCCGAGCGCGGCCCGTTCCCCGGCTTCGCCGACGACCTGCGCCTGTACCGCCCCCACCTGACGCATGCGGAACTGCTCTACTGCCTGGCCCGCGTCGCCGATCGGCAGGGCGGACTCGTCGGCGGCGGGGCGTCGGCGGCGCTGACGGCCGCCGCGATGGCCGCCAGCGGGACGTCGGTCGAGGCGCACTGCGACGTCGGGCGGTTCCTGTTCGCCCACGGCTGGTCGACCGCCGCCCGCCGCGAACTTGAAGGTTGCCTGTGGCTGCCCGGCGCCGACAGTTCGGCCGACCTGTGCCTGGCGCTGCACGCGCTGGCCAACGACTGCGACGACGACGCGGCCGCCGGCCGCTACCTGGAGGCCGCCCTGCGGAAGTCGACCGCCGGCGGCATGGTCCGCGTGGGCCGGTACGGCGACACGGTCCCCTGGACCGAGGCCGACCAGTGGGCCGAGGTCCACTGGCACTACCTGCGCGTCGCCGTCACCGACGGCGACCGGCCCGGCGCCCTGGCCCAGGCCCGCCAACTGCTCGACCTCGACGCGTCCGGCCAGGTGTTGTCGCACGACCCCGGCATGGCCGCTGACATCGTTCCCGTGCTGTCCGACGCCGGCCGATTGGACGAGGCCGATCGGTGCTTCACCGCCGCCTACGCCGCCCTGGGCCGCGACGTCGCCAAGCGACCGGCGGAGCCGATGCCCAAGAACAACCTGGCCTGGCTGTGCGCCCGCTCCGGCCGCCACCTGGACGAGGCCGAAAAGCTGTCGGCTGACGCCGTCCGCCTGGCCCCAGCGGATGCGGCGTGCCTGGACACGCGAGCCGAGGTGCTGTTCCGCTCGGGCCAGGCGAAGGAGGCGATCGCCTTGGAGTCGCGCGCCTTGGCCGCCAAGCCGGATGACGTGTACATGCACCGGCAGCTGGCGCGGTTCCGGGCTGCGGGGCGGTGAGTGGAACCCATCGCAGCCGCGGGCTTCAGCCCGCGGATCCCTCGTTACAGAAGCGGCCATCCCTCACGCCAGTACACCCCGCGATGGTCGGGCAGATACGTCCCGACCAAATGATCAAAGTGCGGCCGGTCAAACACGCGCCGCTCGCTCTGCCCCCGGGTGAACCACCGTCGCCCCCGCGGCCCGATCTCCTTTCCGAGCGCGAAGCTGAGGTTCCCCTTCAGCCGCTGCGCAACCGCCTCATATCGGTTGAACGTCCGCCAGCTGACCACCATGTGCGAGTGCGTCAGCTCGTTGCCGCTGGCGTGGAGACGCCAGCGGTTTCGTCGGCAGACGTCGTGGGCGACGCGGATCAGGAGCCGTTGCATCGGTTCGTCGAATGTCACGGGCGGGAACTTTGCGTCCGCGTCGTACCGGTCGGCCATCTCGCTGTCGGGTGGCAGCGGTCCGCGGCAATTGTGGACATAGCCGCGCGGGTTGTCCGGACGCCAGCTGCGATACGCGTGCAGCGTGAAGTGATAGACGGGCATATGGATCTCCCTTGAGGCCAATCCCCCGCGGGCTGAAGCCCGCGGCTGCGATGCAGAACATAGCCCAAACATGCGGTCTGCGACAATCCCCTTAACACTGCGGGCACTTTCGGTGAGCATTCCCCCATGCCCACGCACCTCCGCTGGGTCGGCGACGCCGACCTCGACCGCGTCGCGCTGTGCCGGCTGCGGTGTTACGCGCCGGCCGACAAGCAGATCGGTGACTTTCAGAGCCGGGTCCGCTCCGACGCACGGTCCTCGCCGGGCGACTTCCTGCTGGCCGAGGACGACGCGGGCCACGCCGTGGGAACCGCGACGCACCTGGCGATGCACCTGTGGGCGCGCGGCGGGCGCGTGCCGTGCCAGGGCGTCGCGTGGGTCGGGGCGATCAAGACGATGCGCCGCAAGGGCGGCGACGGGCCGGGCGTGGCGACGGCCGTCATGCGCGAGGTGGTGCGACACGGCCGCGAGCGCGGCGACGCCTGCTCGGCGCTGATGCCGTTCCGCGGGTCGTTCTACGAGCACTTCGGGTACGGCGTCGTCGAACGGCGGCACGAGTGGACCGTGCCGATCGCCGTGCTGCCGGCCGGCGACTTCGACGGCGTGCGGTTCTACGAGCCGGGCGACTTCGCCGCGCGGGCCGACTGCCTGCGGCGCGTGAACCGCGCCGGGCAGTGCGACATCGAGCGGATCGACGACCACTGGCGGGCGCGGGACGTCGCCGCCGCCGACGGGATGCAGGTGGTTGACGTGGACGGCGGCACGGTGCGCGGGTCGATGGCGCTGCTGCACCAGCACGTGGACGGGAAGGACGTGCTGAAGGTGCATGAGAACGTCTGCGCCGACCCGGCCGCCCTGCGGCGGCAGCTGCACTTCCTGGCCAGCCTGCGCGACCAGTACGCGACGGCGCAGCTCACGCTGCCGGCCGACGTGCCGCTGAACCGGCTCCTGCGCGAGGCGCAGCTGCCGCACCGCCCGGTGAACCACGCGGTCGCCGGGTGCAGGCCGTACACGCGGATGCAGGTGCGCGTCCTGGATCACGCCGCGTTCCTGGGCGCGATGAAGCTGCCGGCGGACGCGAAGGGGTCGGCCGTGGTGGCCGTGTACGAGTGCGAGGGGCACGAGAGCCGGTTCGCCGTCGACGTGAGCGACGGTCGGGCCATGGTGACGGCGAGCGACGCGACGCCGACGTTCGCCTGCGCCGACCGCGCCTGGGCCGCCGTCGCCACCGGCGACGTGTCGGCGACGGACGCGGTGCGCTGGGGGTTGGCCGAGGGCACCCCGGGCGTGCTCGACGTCCTGTCGCGCGGCCCGGCCCCGTTCTGCAACGAGTATTTCTGAGGGAGGTTGAGCGTGGGGAGTTGTGAGTTGGGAGCGGGCAGCTATACAACTGCCGCGGTTCTGAACTGAAAACTCCTCACTTCAAGCTCCCAACCGGTGACCCCCATGTCCATGTTCGGCAACAACGGCTACGACAACGGCGGGTACGGCGGCGGCGGGGTGAACCTGCGGCTGCTGATCGGGCTGGTCATCGCGGCCGTGGCCGTGGTGGGGTACTTCACCCACACCAGCGTCAACCCCGTCACCGGGCAGGCGCAGCACGTCTCGATGACGGCCGGCGAGGAGACGCAGCTGGGGCTGGCGTCGGCCCCGCAGATGTCGCAGCAGTTCGGCGGCGACGTCCCCCGCGATGACCCCGAGGCGCAGGAGGTCCGCTACATCGGCAACCGGCTGTGGTCCTCGTCCGACGCGGCGCGCAGCCCCTACCAGTACCAGTACCACCTGCTGAACGACATGAAGACCGTGAACGCCTTCGCGCTGCCCGGCGGGCAGGTGTTCATCACGCGGGCGCTGTACGAGGACCTGGCCGACGAGGCGGAGCTGGCGGCCGTGCTGGGGCACGAGACGGGCCACGTGGTGCAGCGCCACTCGGCCCAGCAGGTGGAGCAGGCCAACCTGGGCCGGCGGCTGGTGACGGCGGTGGGCGTGGGGAGCAACAACGGCTTCCGCGACGCCGCCATCGCCGGCGTGGTCGACAAGGTCACGCAGCTGAAGTTCAGCCGCGACGACGAGTCCCAGGCCGACAGCTGCGGCCTGCGCTACATGGCCCAGGCGGGGTTCGACCCGCGGGCGATGCTCGACCTGATGAAGATCCTCGAGCAGCAGAGCGCCGGCGGCCGGACCCCCGAGTTCCTGGTCACCCACCCCTACCCGCAGCACCGCACGCGCGACATCACCGCCGAGCTGGACAAGACCTACTCCAACGGCATCCCCGCCAACCTCACCCGCGGGCGGTCGTTGCCGAAGGATTGAAGACGGCCACGAATGGCGCGAATCAACACGAATGGGACCATGCGCCGCTCTCGCTTTCGACCGGAAGCGTTATCCACGAAGAGACACGAAGAGACACGAAGAGAAACGAAGTTCAGAAAGGGCGTTGGGCGGCTCTTCCTCGTGTGCCTTCGTGGATGATTCTCTGGTGAGCTTTCGGACCGCGAATCGGACGCCGCTCGTAACCAAGATCTGCTGTGTTTGCTGATCTGATTCGTGTTCATTCGTGCCATTCGTGGCCGGTCTGTCTCCGTGGATCCACGTATGGAAACCCCACGCATCCGCCTCGCGACCGACGCCGACCTGGCGGCGATCCACGACATCTACAACTATTACGTGCTGAACTCGTCGTGCACGTACCAGGACGAGGCGGAGCCGCTGTCGCTGCGGCAGGCGTGGTTCGCGGCGCGGGGGCCGGAGCACCCGGTGACGGTGGCGACCCTGGACGGCGAGGTCGTCGGCTGGGGGGCGCTGTCGCGGTTCCACGCCCGGTCGGCCTACCGTCGGACGGTGGAGAACGCCGTCTACGTCCGCCACGACCGCCACCGCCGCGGCGTCGGCGCTGCGCTCATGGTCGACCTGATCGACCGGGCGCAGGCGCTGGGCCACCACACGATCGTCGCCCTGATCGACTCCGAGCAGCCCGGCAGCCTCGCCCTGCACGAGCGGCTCGGCTTCGAGCCGGCGGGGCGGCTGCGGCAGGCGGGGTTCAAGTTCGACCGCTGGCTGGACGTGGTCTACTTACAGCGGATGGTGTGATCCTTCGTCACTTGGCCCCCGGCTCTGCCGGGGCCGGCGTGATCACTTCCCCGCCGGGAGAACGATCGTGAACGTCGTCCCCTTGCCGACCGTGCTCTCGGCGTCGATGCGGCCGGCGTGGTGCTCGACGATCTCGCGGCAGATGCTGAGCCCCAGCCCGCTGCCGCGCGGCTCGCCGCGGGCGACGGTCGCCTTGGTCGTGAAGAACGGCTCGAAGATCCGCGGCAGCAGCTTGGCCGGGATGCCGGGGCCGGTGTCGATCACCTGGACCCGGACCAGGTCGACCCCCATCGCGGCCGCCTTCACGGTCAGCGCGCCGCCCTTGCCCAGC
The DNA here is from genome assembly GCA_965198865.1 of Tepidisphaeraceae bacterium. Lineage (GTDB taxonomy): Bacteria > Planctomycetota > Phycisphaerae > Tepidisphaerales > Tepidisphaeraceae > CBDAQA01. The sequence continues at coordinate 406,278 of CBDAQA010000003.1, forward strand.
ATGGCCTGGCGGGCGTTGATCAGCAGGTTCAGCAGCACCTGCTCCAGCTGGACGGCGTCGCCGTGGATCGTCAGGCCGGGCGACACCTGCACGCGCAGGGCGATGCCGTCCTTCTGCGGGTCGCGGGCCAGCACGTTCAGCACCTCGTCGACCAGCGACTGCACCGACACCGGTCCGAACGCGCCGGGCTCGCCGCGGGCCAGGCTGAGCATCGACGTGCAGATCCGGCCCGCCTTGGTGCTGGCCTGGTAGCTCTTGCTCAGCGCCTTGCGGATCAGCGCCATGTCCGGCTCGTCCTTGTCGGCCGTGGCCATCGCGAACTGGCTGTAGCTGACCATCGGGGTCAGCAGGTTGTTGAACTCGTGGGCGATGACCGCGGCGATCGTGCCGATGGCGGCCAGGCGCTGGCTCTCGGTGAGCTGCTCCTTGACCGCGTCCAGCTGCCGCTGGGCGGCGGCCAGCTGGGCGTCGAGGCTGCGCTCCAGCAGGGCCAGGGGATCGGAGGCGGCTGACGGGTTCGGGTCGGTCACGTTAGCTGACGTATCGGCCGCCACGCGGGGGGTGCTGAACGTCGCGGGTTTGGGGTCCGTTATCGGCCGGTGGGATCAACCCAGGCCAGTTCTGAGGTACGCCCAAGAGCCGGGTCGGGTCATGGGGAGACCCGGCCCTTCGGCGTGCCTCAGGCCCGGCTTGGATGAGCCGCCGTGCCCTCACCGCGCCGTCGCCATCGGGCGCGGCGCTACGTCCTCGACAATGGACGTCAGCTCGTCCACGGCCGCCCGCATCGCGACCAGCGCGTCGAGCGGGTCGGGCTCCGGACTCGCCGGCGACAGGTAGCGGTCGATCATCCGCACCAGCTGCACGCGGTCGATCGGCTTGGTCAGATAATCGGTGCAGCCGGCCGACAGGCAGCGGTCGCGGTCGCCGGACATGGCGTGGGCGGTCAGGGCGATCACGGGCGTGGTGAACCCGCGGTCGCGCAGCGCCCGGGCCAGGCCGTAGCCGTCCAGCTCGGGCATCTGCATGTCGGTCAGGACCAGGTCGAACGGGCGGCCGGCGTCGCGCTCGGCGGTGGCCAGCTCCAGGCCGATCCGGCCGTTGTCGGCGACTGTCGCCTCGGCGCCGGCCGAGCGCAGGTACAGGGTGATCAACATCTGGTTGTCCTCCCCGTCCTCGGCCAGCAGCACGCGCCGGCCGTCGAGGCGGGGCAGTTGGGCGGCGGGGCCACCGGTCAGGTCCACCGGGCGCAGGCCCGCCTCGGTCAGGTTGGTCAGCTGCTCGGCGGTGGTCAGGTCGCCGGGGTCGAGGGTGGCCGTGAACGTGCTGCCCACGCCGATCGTGCTGACGACGGTGACGTCGCCGCCCAGCAGCCGCGCCAGGCGCCGGCTGATCGTCAACCCCAGCCCGGTCCCGCCGAACTTGCGGGTGGTGCTCTCGTCGGCCTGGGTGAACGGTCGGAACAGCCGGTCCCGCTGCTCCGGCGTCAGGCCGACGCCGGTGTCGGCCACGTCCATCTGCAGCCGGCCCGCGGCGCAGCGGACGCGCAGCGTGATCGACCCGGCCTGCGTGAACTTGGTCGCGTTGCCCAGCAGGTTGGTCAGGATCTGCTTCACCCGCAGCGGGTCGGTGTGGACCGCGCGCGGGATCGGCCCGTCGAACGCGACGCGGAACGACAGCCCCTTCTCCACCGCGCGCGGCCGGCACAGGCTGGCCACCTCGGCCACCAGCTGCGGCAGGTCGACCGCCAGCCGCTCCACCGTCATCTGGCCCGCCTCGATCTTCGACACGTCCAGCACGTCGTTGATCAGCCCCAGCAGGTGGTTCGCGTTCCGCCGGATCACCTGCAGCGCGTCGACCCGGTCCGACGGCGTGCGGTCCGGGTCCAGCAGCAGCTCGGAGTAGCCGACGATCGCCGTCATCGGCGTGCGGATCTCGTGGCTCATGTTGGCCAGGAACGACGTCTTGCTCACGCTGGCGGCCTGGGCGGCGAGCGTGGCGGCCTCGGCGGCGTCCTTGGCGGCGCGCAGCTCCGCCTCGTGCTCCATCCGCTCGCTGATGTCCCGGGCGAACGCGCTGAACAGGAACGTCTCGCCCGACCGCAGCACGCTCAGCGCCAGCTCCACCGGGAAGCGGTGCCCGTCCCGATGCACGGCCGACAGCTCGATCCGCCGCGCCGGGCCGTGCGCCATGGCCAGCAACCCGTCCAGGCCGCGGCCCACGGGCGGCTCGATCATGTCCGACAGCGGCCGGCCGATCGCGTCGGCCTCGGCGTATCCGAAGATCGGCTCGGCCTGCGGGTTCCAGCCGACGATCGTGCCGCACGCGTCCATCGTGACCACCGCGTCCAGCGCCGACCCCACGATGGCCCGCGTCCGCTCCTCGCTCTCCTGCAGCGCCGCCGTCCGCTCGGCGATCCGCCGCATCTCGCGGGTGGAGCGCACCGCGCCGATCACCAGGATCACGTCCTCGAACGCCACCCAGGCCGCGTGCTCGATCGTCCGCCACGGGCTGGCCCAGGCGGTGCCGTACACGCTCATGGGGAAGAACGTCCCGCGCAGGAAGTGGTCGGCGGCGGTGACGGCGGTGGCGACGATCAGCACGCGCCAGTCGCGGTACAGCGCCAGGAACGCCAGCGACCCGAACACGTGGAAGTGGGTCTCGATCCGCCCGCCGGTCAGGTGGGTCAGCAGCGTGCTGGTCAGCATCTGCGCCACCGCGATGTTCAGCCGCGTGGCCAGCCGGCCCGGCCGCGTGATGGCCAGGCGGATCGGCAGCGCGGCGATCATGCCGCCGACGAGCACCGACGCCCACACGTGCGGGTGGAGCGTCGCCGCCGTCCCGCGCCACGCCCAGGGGCTGACCAGGGCGGCGATGGCGACGCCGGCCACGAACTGGCAGGCCATCAGCACGGCGAACAGCCGGTCGGTCCGGGCGTGGTTCTCCAGCAGGCTGTCGTGGAACAGGCCGTCGGCGACGGAGTCGGTCGCCGCCGGCCGTTCGATGCACTGCCGCCTGGCCACTTGGACCGCCCGGGTGGCGGACGCAATTAATGATGGCATGTCGTGGCCTCCACCCCAGCGGCTCCCGCGTCGACCAGCGGGCAGCCGAAGACCGGCGCCTGCTCGGCGGCGGGCGCCTCGCCGCGGACGACCGCCAGCACCGCGTCGGCCCCACCGCTGTCGCCGGCGTGCCCGCGGCCAGGCGTGATCCCGCCGCGGAACCGCAGCCGGCCGGCCGGGTCGAACAGCAGCGCCTGGCCACTGGTGACCGCGCCGAACCGGGCCGCCTCGACGCCGCCGGCGTCGGTCAGGCAGGTCACGCCGGGGATCGCCGCCGCCGAGGTCCACAGGTCGGTCTGCTCCCACCCCAGCGGCATCCCCGCCGGTCGGACGAACAGCGCCGTGGCCCGCACCGACCCCGCTGGGCAGTGGGCCATCAGCACGGCCAGGTTGGCGACGGTGGCCCGGCTGCAGGGGCACTTGGGGTGGAAGACGACGACCAGCGCGTCACCAGTGGCCGGTCGCACCAGCGCGCTGGCGGCCGGCCAGTCGGTCGCCGGTGCCCCGGCGCCGGCCGTGCCGCTGTACCGGCCGAGCCACGCGAGCCCGGCCACGCACGCGCCGGCCCACACGGCCGTCACCGCACCCATCCCCAGGGTTCGCCTGCGCGTCGTTCCCACCATCGCGACCGACCGGTCCTTCCCGTCGGGCCGGCCACGCGATGACGAACGCGCCGACGCCGGTCCCGACACTGATAAGGTCGGCCAGATCGGTACCCCGGTTCATCCAGATCGTTAGGGGAGAGCCCGACGACCGGCTCATCGGGTGACGGCGTTGCGTAATTGTGCGGCCGAATAGCGAAGTTGGTCGTCCGGTAACTCGGCGTAGATCGGCAGCGCCAGCACCTCGCCGCAGAGTTGCTCCGACGCGGGGAAGTCGCCGGTCCGATAGCCCAGGTCGGCGAAGCAGGGCTGGGTGTGCAGCGGGAAGGGGTAGTAGATCTCGGTCCCCACGCCGGCGTCGGTCAACTTCTGCCGCACGGCGTCGCGGCCCTTAGGGATGCGGACGACATACTGGTTGAAGACCGACACGTTCCCCGGCGCAATCGTCGGCGTGACGACCGCGGTGCCGGCCAGCATCTCGTCGTACACCGCCGCGTTGCGGCGGCGGGCTCCGTGCCAGCCGTCGAGGTAGCGCAGCTTCACGTCCAGCACCGCCGCCTGGATGGCGGCCAGGCGGAACATCCCGCCCACCTCGCGGTAGTGGTAGCGCGGCCGCATGCCGTGCTCGCGCAGCAGACGCAACCGATCGGCGATCGCGTCGTCGTTCGTGCAGACCGCGCCGGCGTCGCCGAACGCGCCGAGGTTCTTCGTCGGGTAGAAGCTCAGGCATCCGATGGTGCCGACCGAGCAGGCCGGCCTGCCGTGCCGGGTGGCGCCGATTGCCTGGGCGGCGTCCTCAATCACCGGGATGTCGCCGGCCACCCGCATGACCGCTTCCATGTCGGCCATCTGCCCGAACAGGTGGACCGGGATGATCGCCTTGGTCTTGGGCGTGATCGCCCGGCCCACGGCGGCGGCGTCGACGTTGAACGTGTCGGGGTCGACGTCCACGAACACCGGCTTGGCCCCCAGCCGCGTGACGCACCCGGCCGTGGCGAAGAACGTGAACGTCGGGCAGATCACCTCGTCGCCGGGGCCGACGTCCAGCGCCATCAGCGACACCAGCAGCGCGTCGGTCCCGCTGGTCACGCCGATCGCGTGTTTCGTGCCGCAGTAGGTGGCCAAGTTCGCCTCGAAGTTCGACACGGCCGGGCCCAGGATCAGGGCCTGGCGGTCGCAGACGTCGTCGATGGCGGCGCGGATCTCGTCGCGCATCTGGCCCGCGTATTGGGCCTGGAGGTCGAGCAGCTTCACTTGCATTGGGGGGAGCGTAGCAATGGTGACGCTTTTCACCACGGAGACGCCGAGGCACGGAGAATATTTGAATCGTCCAGCGGCAGGGTTGCCTCAGCAACCGTGAGTGTGGAGTCAGGGTTGCTGAAGCAACCCTGCCGCTGTCGGTACGATGCCCGCCATGCGGCGTGCGCTCGCCATGTCCATGTTTGCCGGGGCGATGGCGGGACTCGCTGTTTGGGCGTCGGTTGGATCGACGACGGGCTCCCATCTGTGGCGGGCGTCGATCAGAACGACGATCATTGGTGTCCGAGTCGAGCGGTGGTCGATCATTGGCATCGTTCTCCGCATGCGGCCCCGTCCGCCATTGCGAAGGTTGCCGCCGCTGAACGACGACCGCGACGTCGATTATGACCTGAGCGACCCGTACACACGGGGCTCACGGCTGGTGCTTGGTGAAGGTCACCCCGATCACCTGCTGGCCGGCTTCGGCTACCTGAGCGACACCGCGGCTGAAGACCCGTCCCTGCCGAACGACGTGCCGTTCGTCGAAGCCGGATACCTCGCAGCGATGCCGGCTTGGTTCACCGTCGCGGCCCCGATGGTCGCGGGACTTGCCCTGTGGGGGCGTCGAAGACGCCAGAGCGCGCCGGGCCACTGTCGCCGCTGCGGCTACGATCTGCGCGGCACGCCGGACCGGTGCCCGGAGTGCGGGACGGTCAATAAAGCCGCCGATGTCATCGGCGGGGCAACCGGGGACCGCCGATGACATCGGCGGCTTTATTGAACGGCCCCGCGTCCTTACCATGCCGCCGATGCGGCACTTCACCTCGCTCGCCGACTGGTCGCCGGCCGACCTGCGGCACCTGATGGACACGGCCAAACGGCTCAAGGCGCAGCACCGCTCGACCGGGCGGAACGACCCGGTCCTGGCGGGCAAGACGCTGGCGATGGTGTTCGAGAAGCCGAGCCTGCGGACGCGCGTCAGCTTCAGCGTCGGCATGACGCACCTGGGCGGGACGGGGCTGCTGCTGCGCGACGACGAGGTGGGCCTGGGCAAGCGCGAGCCGGTGCAGGACGTGGCCCGCGTGCTCAGCGGCATGTGCGACGGCATCATGGCCCGGACGTTCTCGCACCAGGTGGTGCTCGACCTGGCGAAGTTCGCCACGGTCCCGGTGATCAACGGGCTGACCGACTACAGCCACCCGTGCCAGGCGATGGCCGACCTGATGACGGTCGAGGAACACTTCGGCAACCTGAAGGGCCGGACGATGGCGTTCGTCGGCGACGGCAACAACGTCGCCCGCAGCCTGGCCGTCGCCTGCGGGAAGTTCGGCATGAGCTTCGTCCTGTCGGCGCCCGGCGGGTACGAGCTGCCCGAGGATGACGTCGACCGGGTGATGGCCCTGGTGCCGGAGATGGACTTCGAGACGGTGTCCGACCCGGTCGAGGCGGTCCATGACGCCGACGTGGTCGTGACCGACACCTGGGTCAGCATGGGCCAGGAGGACGAGAAGGCCCGGCGGATGGCCGATTTCGCGAGGTACCGGGTCGATGCCGACCTGCTGGCCGCGGCGCCGGCGCACGCGGTGGTGCTGCACTGCCTGCCGGCCTATCGGGGGCTGGAGATCAGCGAGGAGGTGTTCGAGGGGCCGCGGTCGCTGGTGTTCCCCGAGGCCGAGAACCGGCTGCACTTCCAGAAGGGGCTGCTCGCGGTGCTGCTGGGCGATCAGTGACCGGCGGAAGAGATGATGCACGAAGGACACGAAGAGACACGAAGAAGAAAAGACGATCAGCATGCTCTTTCGGGTCCCCTCGTGCCCTTTGTGGATCATCTCTGTCTCTGCGGCAAAGCGATGGGAAATCGTGCGAGCTCTGTTGGCGGTTCCATCGTCATCGCCGTCCTTGGTGGATCGCTTTGCCTCGCCGCCGGCTGCGGTGGTCGGTCGACGGCGTGACCTACGCCACGCGCGACTTCTGGTGGAGCAAGACGGGCGACGCGGCCAACCCGTGGCCCGCGCCGTTCGACAAGCCGTTCTACGTCGTGATCAACCTGGCCGTCGGCGGCAAGTTCGGCGGGAACCCCGATGGCACGACGACGTTCCCGCAGGAGATGCTGGTCGACTACGTCCGCGTCTACGACCGCGATGGTGGTCCGGGCGACGTGGCGCCGATCGGAGCGGGCAAGGTGACGGACGGGTCGGTGGTGCGGACGGCGAAGTGAACGCCGTTCCAGCTGCGCGGCTGGAATCGGAGAAGATGGATCGCAGCCGCGGGCTTCAGCCCGCGGCTCCGTCGCGCGTCCCGCGGGCTGAAGCCCGCGGCTGCGATCATCCACACGGAAGGGACCGCCATGCGTGCGCTGTTCGTTGTTGCGTTGTTGTCGGCTGGGCTCATCGGTTGCGAGTCGCCGCTGGTGGTCGATCGGCACACGCGGCTGGTCTCGATGTCGGTGGCCGAGGCGGCGCAGATCACCGATGCGCAGGCGCGGCTGCGCCGGCAGCTGAACCTGGCCGACCGGCAGTTGGACGACGACCACGCGGCCGAGGCGCGGCAGACGCTGGCGGCGGCGGCGCAGACCATGGCGGACACCGACCCGGCCAGCCTGCCGACGCGGATCCGCGTGGCCGGGTGGGTCGGCGTCTCGGAACTGTCGCGCCGGGCGAAGGACCCGGCTCAGGCCAACGCGGCGTGCGACCGGGCGGTGGCGACGCTGCGGGCGCTAAGCCCGCTGCCCGAGCGGGCGGAGTACGCGGTGGGCGTGGCGAACGAGGTGCGCGAGCTGCGCGGCAAGCCGGCGGCGGCGAAGCTGCTGGTCGAGTCGGCGACGTGGGCGGCGCTGGTGAAGTATCCGGACCGGCGGCGGCGGGCGTTGAAGGAGGTCGCCAACGCGCTGTTCGACTGCGACGACTACGCCGACGGGCTGGGCGTGCTCCGCACCGACCCGGACCCGGCGTGGCGGTCGGACGCGCTGGCGTCGCTGGCCGATTGGGGCCGGGAGATGGACTGGGCGAGCAGCGTGGGCAACGCGGCGGTGCCCGGGTCGATGGCCGTCGGACGGATCACCACGACCGGGCCGGTCGAGCAGCCGTTCGGGAAGGCGGTCGACTTCCGATCGGTGTTCGGGTCGGACCGGTAGTCACACGGTCATCACGACGCCGTCGAGGCGGCGCTTGGCCATCTCGATCTGGAACGTCAGCCAGCCGAAGCTGGCGAGGGCGACGCCGAGGGCGGCTCCGTCGTACTGTTGCTTGAGCAGCGTGTCGTACAGGCCGTGGAGCACCATGGGGACGATGACGACGGCCAGCACCTGGACGAGCCAGTCGCCGGGCTTGCGGACGCGGCGGACCTGGTCCTGGCGGCGGAAGACGGCGATGCCGACGGCGGCGGCCCAGATGGCGTGGAGGCCGACGCAGCTGACGAAGCGGACGGCGTAGACCTGCCCGCCGAGGACGCCGTTGTAGTAGTCGTGGCTGTAGGTGACCCCCTCGCTGACGCCGAACCCGACGCCGGAGATCAGGCCCCACAGCAGGGCGGACCGCCAGTTGAGGAAGCCGGTCGTGCGGGCCTTGAACAGCGGGGGGATCGCCTTGCAGGCCTCCTCGCAGAAGCCGACGCCCGCCGTGAAGCCGAGCGCGCTGACGAGGAAGCCGTGGTCGCCCAGGGCCATGGCGTAGCTCTGTCCGATGAGCCAGATCAGGTCGAGCACGAGGGTGACGACGCTGCCGCCGCGGAACAGGGGCATGTGGAACGCGAGCCACTGGAAGGCGAGCAGCAGCACGATGCCGGCCGTGCCGGTGAAGGCGGCGACGGCGGCGAGCTGCCACAGCCGGGTGTGGCCGGGCGGGAAGAGCAGGACGACGAGGGCGAAGAAGGCGGCGGCGCTGGCGGCGGCCATCGCCCAGTGGCCGTAGGTGTCGTAGGCGAGCAGGGCGCCGTCGCACCGGTCGTTGGGGAGGATGGCGAGCACCTCCGCCTTGCCGACGCGCTCGGGCAGGTCGTCGAAGGCGGGCTGGACCTCGGGGTGGGCGGCGACGGTCTGGTGGACGCGCTCGACCACCGAGCGCTCCTCGGTCGGCCGGACGGTCGACCACGCCAGCGGCAGCAGGACCAACAGCAGCAGGAGGTAATGGTACGGCCGGGCGGCCTTGGCCGGCGCGGCGCTGGGGATCGTGAGGACGGGGATCGGTTCAACGGGCACCGGCGGGGCGGGCACGGTGAAGATCGTGCCGCAGCCGGGGCAGCGCCCGCGTCGGCCGACGGCCGACTCGGGCGCGATCAGCGGCCGACCGCAGGCGCAGTTGAACTGGAAGGACATGTTTGGGCTCCCCATCCGGAACGGGCGTGAAGCATACCGTGGACCGGACGGTGAGACGGCACACTCGGCAATCCCACTGTCGCGATTGTCATAAATACTTGATTCGTAATGGTTAGTGGCGGATATGGGACGCGGGGGGCGTACTCAAAAGTGTCCCATTTCGTCCCGTTTCGTCCCACGGACCGGTGTCACATCTTCTGCCGACCAGCGATGGCGTCGGCGAGGATGTTGCGGTTGGCGTACTCGATGTTGGACCCGGCCGGCAGGCCGCGGGCGAGGCGGGTGACGGAGACCTGCGGCGTGCGGGTCTCGATCAGGTGCTGGATGTGCAGGGCGGTGCCGTCGCCCTCGAGGTTGGGGTTGGTGCCCATGATCACCTCGCGGATCGTGCCGGCGGCAAGGCGGTCCATGAGCGGGGGGATGGTCAGGTCGTCGGGGTCGATCCCCTCGAGCGGGGCGATCCGGCCGAGCAGGACGTGGTAGACGCCGCGGTACAGGCCGGCCGCCTCGAGGGCGAGCAGGTCCTTGGGTTGCTCGACGATGCAGACGAGCGACGGGTCGCGGCCGGCGTCGGCGCAGATGGAGCAGGGGTCCTGCTCGGTGAGGTTGTAGCAGATCGAACAGTTCTTGATGCGGGTCTTCACGTCGCGGATGGCGTCGGCCAGCAGCAGGGCGTCCTCGGGGGCCTGCTTGAGCAGGTGGAACGCGATCCGCTCCGCCGACCGCAGGCCGATGCCGGGCAGGCGCGAGAACTGGTTGATCAGGTTCTGGACGGACTGCGTGTAGCTGCTGGCCATGTGCGGGAAACTATAGGGATGCCGGCGGCGCGATGGTATATTCTCGGCGCCATGTTGGACGTGATCGAACAGAATCGGGAGCGGATCGCGGAACTGTGCCGTCGGCACGGCATCCGTCGATTGGATTTGTTCGGCTCGGCGGCGAGCGGTGCGTTCGACCCAACGACAAGCGACATTGACTTCTTTTACGAGTTCGACCCCGCCGACGATGCCTCGGTCGCCGATCGTTACTTCGGACTGTGGGAAGACCTGGAGGCGTCGCTGGGGTTCAAGATCGACTTGGTGAGCGCCAAGGACGCGACCAACCCGTATTTCTTAGAGGTGGCGAATCGTCACCGCGTCACCCTCTATGCCGCCTGAAACCGCCCGCTACCTGCGTGACATGCTCGACTCTGCCAACACGATAGCGGAGCAGGTGGCTGGCCTAGACGAAGCGGCGTTCCTGGCCAGCAGGGTCGTCCGTGATGCGGTGACATGGAACTTCTGTGTGATCGGTGAAGCATTATCCCAGTTGCTGAAGGCCGACGAGCCCGTCGGACGCCAGGTCACAGATCACCGCAGAATTGTGGGACTGCGGAATCAACTGATCCATGGGTATGGCGTCATCAACCACCAAGTGACTTGGCGGATCGTGACGGAGCATTTGCCCCCGTTGCGGGCCGAACTGGAACGGATGCTTGCCGGATGATCGGGGCGAGTCCAGCTTCTACCTCGCCTACTCCGCCACCACGCCCAGCGCCCGGAACCGGTCGTACCGCTTCTCCAGCAGGGGTTCGATCCCCTTGTCCTTGGCCGACTTGACCAGCGCCTTGAGCGTCTTGGCGAGGTACTGCTCCAAACTGTGGGCGGCCGTGTGCGGGTCGCGGTGGGCCCCGCCCAGCGGCTCGGGGATCACCGTGTCGACGATGCCCAGCGGCTTGAGGTGCTTGCTGGTCAGCTTCAGCGCCTCGGCCAGTTGGGCGGCGGCCTCGTTGCCCTTGAACAGGATCGCGCTGCACGCCTCGGGGCTGATGACCGAGTACCAGGCGTGCTCCATCATGGCGACCCGGTCGCCGACGCCGATGCCCAGCGCGCCGCCGCTGCCGCCCTCGCCGGTGACGACGCAGACGATGGGCGTGCGGAGCCGGCTCATCTCCAGGATGTTGACCGCGATCGACTCGGCCTGGCCGCGCTCCTCGGCGCCGATGCCGGGGTAGGCCCCGGCGGTGTCGATCAGGCAGACGACGGGCAGGCCGAACTTCTCGGCCAGCTTCATGCAGCGCAGCGCCTTGCGGTACCCCTCGGGGTGGCCGCACCCGAAGTTGCACTTGACCTTCTCCTTGGTGTCCCGGCCCTTGTGGTGGCCGATGACCATCGCCTTGTGCCCGCCGATGCGGGCCATGCCGCAGACGATGGCGTGGTCGTCGCCGAAGCGGCGGTCGCCGTGGAGCTCGCGGAACTCCGGGCACAGCCGGTCGACGTAGTCGCGGAACTGCGGCCGCTGCGGGTGGCGGGCGACCTGCACGGTCTCCCAGGCGGTGAGGTTGTCGTAGGTCTTGCGGAGCAGGGCGGTGTAGTTGTTCCGCAGCTCGCGCAGCTCGACCGTGTAGTCGACCCCCTTGGCCGACTGGACGGCCTCCAGCTCGCGGACCTCCTGCTCCAGGCGGGCCAGGGGCTTCTCGAACTCCAGCACGTGGCGGAGCCCCTGTCCGCCGCCGCTGCCGTTGGACCCGCCGGGCTTGCCGTTGGGGATCACCGGTTCGGTTCCGACACGCGACGGTTCGATCAGGGTGGCTGCTTTCATGGCGGTGGCCGCGACGGCGAGCGACGCGGGACGGATAGCGTATGGGTGGGATTGGCGGGCAGCAAGTCCGGCGGGGGGCCCGCTGGCCGCCACCTGTGCGGCGGCGTAGGATCGCGCCATGGCACCCACCGCCCCCAGCACCTACCTCGGCCGGCGGTTCGCCGACTACGGCAACAATTGGGGCAACGGCTGGCCAGCCGCCGACCACGCCGACGCGATGGCATGCCGGGATCTGGAGCAGCGGTTGAGCTACGCGCTCCACCTGTACCAGATCACCCAGGAGGAGGCCGAAGCCGTCGGTCGACGAATGTCGGCGACGGCGACCGTGTACGACCTGGAGGGGGCCCGGTTCGTCGAGTCGCTGATGTCCCTGTGGATCGCGCCGGCCAAGTCGGCGCTGGCGCAGCTGGACGCGATGGAGGCCAAGGGGTTTCAAGTCGACCGAGCGTCCGAGTTCCGCGAGGCGAAGATGGACATTCGGGTATCGCTCAGCATCCCGGTGGAACGGGCCGCCGAGCAGGCGGAGCGGTTCGCCCGCGAAGGGTTTGTTCGGGGCAAGTCGACGGAGGAGTTGCGCGGTGAGCTACGCCGTCGGATGGGACCGTAACGCGTGGGCGATCGTCGAGGCGCTTGACCCGTTCTTCGCCGCGGCTTTGCTTGATGGTGCCGAGCGTCTGGCGGCAGCGCCGACGCGGCTCAGCCGTCCAAAGGGTCACCCGCACTACAGCGGTCGCCACGCTACGGGTTCACGGTCGACGACCGCGACGTCACCCTGTTCTTCGTTTACGCCCCGGACGAGCGGTCCATTCACATCGTCGACGTGTAGATCTTGCCGCCGCCGTAATCATTGCAGCGGGTGGTGGACCGATGATCGTGATCGTGGACGACCTCCACTGTGAAGTCTGCGGCGAGTTCCCCCCGTTCGGGGATGCGATCGCCGAACTGAGGCGGCGCGATCCAGTGGGATCAGTCGCCCAACGTTGCTCCGTGCACCTCGTGGCGAACGTGCGGGCGCGGCTATCACGTCTTGGAGTACGACACATCTGGAAGCCGGTCGAGACTCCTGCGGCGCGTCGCCGTGTTGACCGTGTATTCCATCGGCGCGGAGTGGGTCAGAGACCACGGGAAGGCCCGATCTACGGCGGCCGATCGGGCGCGGCCGCCCGTCCAGGACGCTTAGACGCCCCCGTTGACCAACGCCCCCTCCGGCGAACGGTTGAGTCGACCGAAGCCCCTTCGTTCCACTTTCGCGGCCGATATAATCGTCCCCATGTGGGACACCCGAAGGCTGGCGATCCTGGGCGTGGGGCTGATCGGGGGATCGCTGGGGTTGGCCGCCCGTCGGCTGGGGGGGTGGCACGTCGTGGGGTTCGACCCGACTTCGGGGGCGGCGGCGGTCGAGCGGGGAGCCGTTCACGAGATGGCCGGATCGGTCGCAATGGCCGTCGCGGGGGCGGAACTGGTCGTCTTGGCCGTGCCGGTGTCGACGGCGGCGCAACTGCTGCGCGACGTCGATGTCGGGCCTGTGATCACCGACGTGGGCAGCACCAAGCGGTCGATCGTCGCGGCGGCGGCTGGGCGGCGGTTCGTCGGAAGTCACCCGATGGCGGGCGGAGATCGGGGCGGTGTAGCCCACGCCCGGGCCGACCTGTTCGACGGCGGCGTCTGCCTGGTCACGCCAACGGACGGGACCGACCCGGCAGCGGTGGAACTGGTGGAAACGTTCTGGCGGTCGGTCGGCATGCGCACCGTCCGGCTGACGCCCGATGAGCATGACCGCCGGGTGGCGGACGTGAGCCACATCCCCCACGTGGCGGCGGCGGCCGTGGCGCGGCAGGCCGACCCGGCGGCGATCCCGCTGGCGGCGGGCGGGTGGCGAGACACGACGCGCGTCGCGGCCGGCAACCCGGCGCTTTGGCGGGACATCCTGCTGGACAATCGGGACCATGTCGTCGCGGGGCTGCGGCGGCTACGCGACGACGTGGACGGGCTGGCCGAGCGGTTGGAGGCCGGCGACGGCGAGGCCGTGCGGGCGTGGCTGGCGGCTGGGGCGGCTGTGAGGGGCCGCCTCAGGGACTGACGCCGGGACGGCCCGTCCGTTGACTCGCGCGTGCGGTGCCATACCATAACCCTCGAATCTTGAGCGACGCCTAAGCCCAGCGATGGTCCGGGCGTGGGGCCTGTGTCCCGCGCCGTCACGACCCGGGCCGGTCGTGGCGGGGGCGAATCGGCCGCTTCGGCCGAGGGCGACTTTCAACGCCCAGCCCGTTAGCGAACCCCGTCGGCCTGTGAAAGGGACGCTCGCCGCCCCGCGGCGAGCGAGAACACGCACGAGTCATCCGGTGTGGGGTCCGACCGTGGGCCGGGGCTTCGTCCCGGCGATCGCGGCGGGCTGGCGCACGTCCATTTCGCACCCATCAGGATCGTGTCAGGACGGGCCGGCCTCCGTCGCTCCGGGGCTGCTCGGGAGAGTTACGTTCATGTCGCTGGGCAACCCCAACCTGTACGACGTCGCGCAGATGCCCGAACGGGTCGCGCCGGGCACCGTTGCCCCCAAGATCAACGTGCTGCTGGTCACCAGCGTCGCGCTGAGCTTCATCAGCTTCTGGCGCGCCGCCGCCATCGTGCTGTGCGACCTGGCCAGCACCTCGTTCTACATCGGCGGGATCTCCGAGCAGGCGATCGGCAAGGCCGCCCCGTGGTTCATCCTGGCGGTGATGCTGTTCGTCTTCCCGGTCACGGCCGTGTACATGGAGAGCTGCACCATGTTCACCCGCGGCGGGGTGTACAAGGTGGTGAAGGGCGCGATCGGCGGGACGTTCGCCAAGCTGAGCGTGTCGGCCCTGATGTTCGACTACGTGCTGACCGGGCCGATCAGCTCCGTGTCGGCCGCCAAGTACCTGTTGGGGCTGTTCGGGGACCTGATGCTGCTGCTGACCAAGCACAGCGCCAACCCGGTCCTGTTCAACGCCAGCACCCACCCGGAGGTGATCAACGGGCTGTCGGTCGTCATCGCGATCGGCGTCACCGCCTACTTCTGGCGGGCCAACCTGATCGGCGTGCACGAGAGCAGCGAGAAGGCGCTGCGGATCATGCAGCTGACCACCGTCATGGGCGTGCTGATCCTGGCCTGGAGCGGGCTGACGCTGTTCCTGCAGCGGCACACGCTGAACCTGTCGCTGCCGCAGCTGCACCCGGTGTTCACCCAGACCAGCAAGGACACCACGAAGGAGCCCAGCAGCGGCTGGCTGGAGCACCTGCCGGGCATCCTGGGCGGGATCGGCATCCTGATCGCGTTCGGGCACAGTCTGCTGGCCATGAGCGGCGAGGAGTCGCTGGCGCAGGTCAACCGCGAGATCGAGGCCCCCAAGCTGAAGAACCTCCGGCGGACGGGGATGACGATCTTCCTCTACTCGCTGATTCTGACCGGCAGCATCAGCTTCCTGGCCGTACTGCTGATCCCCGACGGCAAGCGGGTCAAGACGCAGGTGGTCGACAACGGGGCCGACACGCGCGTGGAGGCCGAGCGGGGCAAGCTGTGGCGGGAGGTCGACTACCTCCGCCCTGCCGACGCCACCCACCCCGCCGACTGGGGCTACCTGATGAACCGGTCGGCCGACGACTCGGTCACGCCGACACGGCAGGTGCTGGTCATCGACCGCCTCCACCAGCACGTCGAGCGCGACGACGGCGGGTACCGCGACAACCTGATCAACGGGCTGGTCAACTACCTGTCGGGCCCCAGCTGGCTGAAGGTGGCGATGGAGTGCTTCGTCGTCGTCACCGGCTTCCTGATCCTCGCCGGGGCGGTGAACACGAGCATCCTGGGCAGCAACGGCGTCCTGAACCGGCTGGCCGAGGACGGGGTGCTCACGCCCTGGTTCCAGCGGCCCCACAACCGGTTCGGCAGCAGCTACCGCATCATCCACATGGTCGGCTTCCTGCAGCTGGCCGTCATCCTGTTCAGCCGCGGCGACGTGAACACGCTCGGCGAGGCCTACGCGTTCGGCGTGGTCTGGTCGTTCGTGTTCATGACCATGAGCATGGTGGTCCTCCGCTTCAAGGACCTGGCCCCCCGCGCCTACCAGGTGCCGCTGAACGTGAAGATGGACACGACGAAGGGGAAGGTGCAGGTGCCGGTCGGCACGATCGCCGTGTTCCTGATCCTGCTCAGCGTGGCGCTGGTCAACCTGATGACCAAGAAGACGGCCACCGTCTGGGGCGTGGGGTTCACGGCCGCGTTCATGGTCACGTTCATGGTGGCCGAGTGGTTCACCCACCGCCACCACGGCGTTCACCACGACCACCTGGAACACTTCAACGAGCGCAGCAGCGACGCGGTCAGCGTCGAGGCGCTCGGCCTCACCCACCCCAACCCGATCGTCGTCGCCGCCCGCGGCCCGCGCAGCCTGCCGGTGCTGGAGAAGATCCTGCACGAGGTCAACACCGACAAGCGCGACGTCGTCGTCATCACCTGCAAGGTGATCCCCGCCATGACCATGGGCGTGAGCGACGCCGACCGCAACATTAACGACGACGACCGCGAGCTGCTGACGAAGATCGTCACCGTCGCCGAGGAGGTGGGCAAGCGGGTGCACCCGCTGGTGCTGCCGACCAACAACCCGCTCTACGCCATCTGCACCGCCGCCCGCGACCTCAAGGCGACCGAGGTCGTGCTCGGCGTGAGCGAGAAGGTCCACGCCGAGGACCAGCTGGAGCAGTTCGCCCTCGCCTGGGGCAGCGCCACCGCCGAGATGACCCCCGGCGAGCCGATCCCCCAGCTCACCGTCCGCATCCTCGGCCCGCAGGTGGAGATGAAGTTCGAGATGGAGTGACGGCCAACGTGCCCCTCTGGCACCAAATGAGGATGCAGGCCCATGCACCCGACGTCGCCCACGCCGTGGAGGCCCACGAAGGCGCAGCTGCTTGCCGCGCGTGACAAGCGGGTGCCGGATCTCATTTCTCGAAACCTCATCGTCCTGTTCGCGGGCATCAATCCCGGTCTCTACACCGCCGCCATCGGCAGGCACTTCGGTCGACCCGGCAACCGGTTCTGGCCCGCCTTGCACGGCGGGGGTTTCACGCCGCGGCTGTTCTCGCCGTTCGAGAACGCCCTGCTGCTGGACCTGAACTTCGGGATCACCAACATCGTCGAGCGGCCCACCGCCCGCGCCGACGAGCTCACCGACGACGAGCTCCGCGCCGGCGGCCTGCGGCTCCAGGGGAAGGTCGAACGCTGGCGCCCGACCGTGGTCGCGTTCGTCGGCATCCACCCCTACCGCGTCGTCTCCGGCGACAAGCGCGCGGGCGTTGGACTGCAGGTCCCCCTCTTCGGCGGCAGCCACGCCTGGGTGCTCCCGAACCCCAGCGGCCTCAACGCCCACTACCTGCCCGCCGCCCTGGCCCAACTCTTCGGTGACCTCCGCCGCTGGGCCGTCGCCCAACACGACCTCCGCCCCAGCACCTGATGACAATGGCACGACCTCGGGACGGCGTGGCAAGCGTCGAAGTGGCTGTCCATAAGCGACGGTTCGCCCTGTCAATCCCCGGTGCCGCCAGCCCACGGCCGATCGAGCCACCGATCCAGCGACTGCGGGCCCGCCGTCCGGCCGGCCACCGAGGGGCGGCGACGGAGGAAGAAGGCGGCCAGTTCGCCCCGGCTGCGGACGCCGAAGTGGCGGTAGAGCTCCGTCACGTGCTCGTGTACGGCCGAGCGGCTGCGGTGGGCCTCGGCGGCGATCCGGGGCTCGCCCTGCCCGTCCAGCAGCGCCTCCAGCACCCGCCGCCGGGTGACGGTGAGCGTGGCCACGGTGCGGTCGCGCCACGTCGACAGCTGCGTCCCGATCAGGGGCGCGATCTGCTGGTGCAGCAGTCGGGCCAACCGTTCGTGCCGCGGCGACTGGACCGGGTCGCCCCGGTCGGTCACCAGCGACCAGGCGCTCCACGATGACAGGTGCGGCAGCCAGACCGCGCTCAGCATCGCCTTGCCCAAGCGGGTGGGGCGGACGTGGCGGTCGTACATCTCCGACGACTGCCAAGCGGGCGCGTCGATCACCCGGTCCTGTCGCGCCGTCCAACCCCCGGCGGCGGGGCGACGGGTCGCCAGGACATCGGCAAACGCGGCCCAGAGCGGCGAGTAGCGCAGCGGCCGGTTTGCCAGCCCCTCGACCACCGTCAGCCGTTCGGCCTCGGTCTCCCACCCCGTGTCGTTGGCGGCCAGGATGCGGTTGGCGGCCATGCCGGCGTGGTCGGCCATCTCGAAGTAGAGCCCGATCCGGCACCCGGTGAGGGCCGCCACCCGGCGCATCAGGTGCGCCTGCCAGGCCGGTGGGTCGGCCCACAGATCGCGGCACTCTTGGACGGTTTCGGTCGCCGCCCGCATGTCCCGCAGCGTGATTCGCTGTGTCGACCCGGCACGTGCGCCCCAATCTAGACGTCGAATCCTTGCCGTTCGTGTGCGAGTCTAACGAGCGGCGGCCGCGAGACGCCAGCCTATCCAGGTCGAAAATCCTGCGCGCGGACAAAACCACCTAATCGGCCGGTTGGCGACTGCCCTGCGAAATGCGATTGTCCGCCGTCGGATGTCTCGGGAGCCTGGCGAGGCCGAGGCGGACCGCAGGTCCGCACCGAGGGCATCAATTCAGCTTGGGTACGCCAGCACGGCCCGCGTGTTCGTTTCCGGTGCGGGTTGGCGATCGAGAGGAAGAGAGAAGCCGGTCGCCAACCTGTCCGGAGCCGTTTTGAACGCCGAAGGACGGCTCTGGCGATGCGGGTTACTGGCCGCGAGCGGCTGATACACGGGCATATCGACGGTTGGCGTCACAGCGATTGGTCAGCCGTGCGAATGGTAGACGTGAGGTGCGGCGATGGTGTTCTGGATCAAGATTCTATTGCTGGCCGGGTTCGCCTGGACCACCAGTCAGGTTGTGCGATCGGAAGCCCTTTGGAGCTCCTACTACGGGACCTTCGGGACGCCGGACGAATTGCACGCCTACGAGCGTAACCTGGCCATACGGCACATCATCAGTGACGGTGATGACTCGAGCTTCATCGAGTTCGCACGGCACCTCCCCTGAGGCTGGTGACTCGGGCTTCACCGATCGCCGGTGTGGAACGCCAGCGCGTCGACGATGTGTTCGTCCCAATACTCCCACATGTGCCCGCCGACGTACTCGGCGTACTGGTGCTCGACGCCGGCATCGGTCAGCTGCTGGGTGAACGTGCGGTTGTCCTCGAGGAGGAAGTCGTCAACGCCGCAGTCCAGCTGGAGCCGGGGTAGAAGGTTCCCCATCTTGGCCTGCGTCGCCAGGTGGGCCAGGTCGTTGTCCGTCCCGGCAAGCCCGTGGTGCGGGCCGACGATGGCTCGGTACTCCGGCGTCGGCGGGAAGTCGACCCGCCGACGCGGCCCCAGCACGGCCCCGCTGTGGCTGTGGGCCGACGCGAACCGGTCGGGGTGGCCCAGCGCCACCCGCAGTGCCCCGTACCCGCCCATCGACAGCCCGCCGATGTGCCGGCCGTCGCGCGTCGCCCTGGCGGGGAACGTCCGCTCGATGAACGTGGGCAGTTCGACCCCCACGTGGGTGGCCCATTGCGGGCCGCCGTCGTAGTGGTTTGTGTAGAACCCGCGACCGCCATCCGGCATGACGACGATCAGCGGCCGCTTGCCGACGTGGGCCTCGAGCCGCGTCCGCCGGAGCCAAGTCGTGTGGTCGTCGCTGAGCCCGTGGAGCAGGTACAGCGTGTCGAACGGCGGCTCGCCCGCGTCCGGCAACAGCGCCCACGTGGTCGTCTGCTTCCCCAGGACGCTGCTGAACCAGTGCAGTTGTGCGAAGGCCATCCGCCGACGTTACGCCCGCCGTGTCCGCGGGACCAGCCATTTCCGGTCGCGGCGGTGAGCCGGTAATGTGGTCACCGATGCGATTCCGCCACGCCGCATGGGTGCTGCTCGCCGCGACCCCCGCCCTCGCCGACCCGCCCACCACGGCCCCGGTCGACAAGTCGGCCTACACGCTGTTCAACCCCGCCCCCGCCGACGTCAAGCTGCGCGACCTGAACTCCGACCGTCCCAGCATCACCACCGGCCCGTTCACGGTCGACCCCGGCCACGTGCAGGTCGAGGCCAGCTTCCTCCAGTTCACGCAGGATCAGTCGATCGCCACCGGCGGCGACGGCGGCCAGCTGTTCGCCGTCGCTCCCACCGAGTTCCGCGTCGGCCTGACCGACCGGGCCGAGGTCGACCTCACCGTGACCCCATTCCTCTACCAACGCACGGCCGCCGTCACCACGGTGCGCCCAGCCCCCAGCGGTGGTCGACAGACCACGCCCGCCGGGCATGCCTACGGATTCGGCGACCTGCAATTGCAGAGCAAGCTCAACCTGCTCGGCGACAACGGCGGCGACGTCGCCTTCGGCGTCGTGCCGTACCTGACGCTCCCAACCGCCTCGGCCACCCGCGGCCTGGGCACCGGTCGGTTGCAGGGCGGTCTCATCCTGCCGCTCCAGCTGAACCTCCCGGCCGACTTCACGCTCGGCACCGAAGCCGAGTTCGACTTCCCCCGCAACGGCGCCAACACCGGCACCGGCTTCGACTGCCTCCACACCGTCGTCCTCAGCCACGCCCTGTTCGGCCCAATCGACATGTACGGCGAGTATGCCGGCGTCGCGCCCGTCGCCCTCGGTCACGGCTACCAGGCCTACGCCGACGCCGGCCTGTTGTGCGCCGTTTCGGCCGACGTGCAGTTCGACGTCGCCGTCGACCTAGGTTGTTCACGCGACACAGCGGCGTACACCATCCTGGCGGGCATCACGGTCCGGCGATAGCGGTTGCTCGATACGTCGATGTTCGGGAAAATACTTCAGTGCCGCACGTCCCCGATGCCACGACGAAGTACGCCTTCGATCTTCACCCGCGGTCGTGGCTCGCGTTGGCCGGCCTGCCGGTGCCGCCGACCGATGAGGGGGTGACGATGGTCGACACGACGATGCCGACCGTCTCGATGACGGCCGACAAACTCGTTCGCGTGGACGACGGCGTGGCGCCCTACCTGGCCCACGTCGAATTCCAGACGAGCCGGGACGCCGACTTCGACCGGCGGATGTTGCGGTATAATGTCTGGGCCGGCGACACGCACCGGTTGCCGGTCCGCAGCGTGGCGTTCCTGTTCCGCCGCCGGGCCGGTGCCGGCGTGATGGGCCGCGTGTTCGACCGGCACGATGAGCAGTCGCTGCTGGACTTCCGGTACCGGGTGATCCGCCTGTGGGAACTTCCGGTCGATACGCTGCTGGCGGGACCGATCGGAACGCTGCCGTTGGCGGTGCTGTCCTCTGCCGAGGAGGGTAGACTTCCAGAGGTGACTGAACGGGTCATTGACCGGTTCGGGTCGGAAGTGGCGCGGGCCCAGGCCAGCGAGCTGACCAACGTCGTCAACGTGTTCCTGGGGCTGAGAATTGGATCGGAACAAGCGGAGACCATCATGGCGAAGTTTGCGGATCTGCTTGAGGAGTCGACCACGTACCAAGCAACGTTGCGCAAGGGCGAAGCCCGGGGCGAGGCGCGGGGCCGGGCGGTCGGCAAGGCGGAGGGAATGCAGGACACGATCCTCCGGTTAGGCCAGGCCCGGTTTGGGCCGCCATCGGATGCCGTCGTCCGGCGGCTCCGGGCGTCGGCCGACGTCGCCGAACTGGCGAGCTGGACCGACCGACTGCTAACGGCTGACGGATGGGATGCCTTGCTGGACAGCTGACCGAATTGCCCGTGTTCCGCGCTGCCTTGCCGTCGTACGATCCGCCGCCATGCGGATCGCACTTGCCCAGATCAACCCCACCGTTGGTGACATCCCCAACAACGTCCGCCGCCACCAGTCGTTCATCGAGCGGGCCAAGGCGGCTGGGGCGCAGCTGGTCGTGTTCCCCGAGCTGTCGATCACCGGATACCCGCCACGGGACCTGCTGCTCAAGCCGCAGTTCATCACGGACAACCTGAACGCGGTGCAGACCATCGCCGCGGGCGTGAGCGGGCTCGACGTGATCGTCGGTTACGCCGACCGCAACGCCGACCCGGTCGGCCGGCCGCTGCACAACGCGGTGGCCGTGCTGCGCGATGGCAAGGTCGTCAGCCGGCACCTGAAGACGCTGCTGCCGACGTACGACGTGTTCGACGAGAGCCGGTACTTCGAGCCCGGCCCGATGAGCGCGACCGAGAACCTGTTCAAGGTCGGTGACACCGTGATCGGCCAGAGCATCTGCGAGGACCTCTGGAACGACGAGAACCTGATCGCCCGCCGGCTGTACCACCGCAACCCCATCGCCGACCTGAACGCCGCCGGTGCCGAGATCCTGGTCAACGCCAGCGCGTCGCCGTTCGTGGTCGACAAGCAGCAGTTCCGCGTCGAGCTGTTCGGCGAGCAGGTGAAGCGGTTCGGCAAGCCGCTCGTCTACGTCAATCAGGTCGGCGGGAACGACGAGCTGATCTTCGACGGCAACAGCATGGTCTTCGACCGCGACGGCAACGTGATCGCCCGCGCCAAGGCGTTCGAGGAGGACCTGCTCGTCATCGACCTCGACCGCCCCGGCCCGCCACCCACCCCTGCCAGCGCCGGCGTCGAGTCCATTTACCAGGCGTTGCTGTTGGGCCTGCGCGACTACATGCGCAAGTGCGGGTTCGGCTCGGTCGTGCTCGGCCTCAGCGGCGGGATCGACTCGGCCCTCACCGCCGCCCTGGCCGTTGACGCGATCGGGAAGGGGAAGGTGGTCGGCGTCGCGCTGCCCAGCCGGTACAGCTCCGGCCACAGCGTCGACGACGCGCGCCAGTTGGCCGACAACCTCGGCATCGCCTTCCACGTGATCCCCATCAAGTCGGTGCACGATGCGTACGAGGCCACGCTCGCCCCCATCTTCGCCGGCCTCCCGCCCGACGTGACCGAGGAGAACCTGCAGGCCCGCATCCGCGGGGGCACGCTGATGGCGTTCAGCAACAAGTTCAACCACCTGCTGCTCACCACCGGCAACAAGAGCGAGGTGGCCGTCGGCTACTCCACGCTCTACGGCGACATGTGCGGCGGCCTGAACCTGATCGGCGACGTGCCCAAGACCATGGTCTACGAGATGAGCGAGTGGCTGAACGCTCGCGCCGGCCGGGAGGTGATCCCGTCCAGCACGATCCACAAGCTCCCCTCCGCCGAGCTCCGCCCCGACCAGCACGACCAGCAGTCGCTGCCGCCGTACCCGGTGCTCGACGCGATCCTGCACCGGTACGTGGAGGAGGACAAGGGTGCCGCCGACATCGTGGCCGAGGGGTTCGACCGTGAGACGGTGCTCAAGGTGATTAGGCTGATCGACCGCAGCGAGTACAAGCGCCGCCAGGCTGCCCCCGCGCTCAAGGTGACGACCCGCGCCTTCGGCACCGGGCGACGGATGCCGATCGCCCAGCGGTACGAGACGCGGTTGCCGGACGCGGCGGAGATGGGCGAACAGGCAACGTCGGATGCGGGGACGCCGCACGTGGCCGAGCCCATCGTAAACGCCGGGTGGGGTTATGAGCCGGAGAAGGACTGAACGCCCAGATGATCGGTTAAGGCGGCTAGCCCGGCGTCCCGCGCAGCGTCGCGATCGCCGCTCGCTCGATCTGCCGAACGCGTTGCTCGCTCAGCCCCATCTGTCGGCCGACCTGCTCGCATGAGGCCGGCGCATGACCCAATCCATACCGCGCGGTCAGCACCTGTCGCTCCCGGTCGTCCAGTCGGTCCAGCAGATGGTGGACATGGTCCCGATCCAGGTGACGCTCAGCCATCACCCCCCCTCGCGTGTCGACGATACCCGCCAACAGATCCGGGTCGCCCACCGTCCGCCGGCCGGCCCCGGCCAACTGCGGCACCGCGCGGGCGAACCCCTTCATCAGCGCCAGCGTGGCGTAGGTGCTGAACCGGAACCCCTTGTGAACGTCAAACCCCTCGACGGCCCGCATCAGCGTGAGGTTTCCCTCGCTGATCAGGTCCATCAGCGTCACGCTCCCCCGGCCGGCCGGGCGGACGTGACGCCGGGCGACGCTCACGACCAGCCGCAGGTTGGCCCGCAGGATGTCGTTCTTCACCGCCGTGGCGTCCCGCAGGTATCCCTCAAGGCGAGCCAAGTCGCGGGCCGACGCCAGTTCAGGGTCCAACCGTCGGCGGGCGGTGGCGAACTGATACTTGTGGAAGTTGAACTTCAGGAACAGCGCCCGCTCCCGCGTCGGCGAGAGCAGTGGGGTCCTGTACAGATCCCGCAGGTAGGGGGGCAGGTCGCGCGGCGTCCGCAGTTGCTCGACCGGCGGGTCGATCGGCAACTCGCCGTCGGCGGCGATCGCGGCGATGGAATCCGAGGCACCGTCACCGTGGTAGATCGGATCGTCGACGAACCGCACCCGTCGTCCCGCCAGTCGCTCCGCCCGCTCTTGCACCAGCACCGCGTAGACCGTCGACCGCGGCCGTCCCACCCGCCGGGCCAGTTCCGACACGCCGACCCCGTCCGCCGCCCCCGCGCAGATCGTCGCCCGCGCCTCGTCGTCCACCGGCAGCGCCGCCGAGGGCAGGATCGCCTCGCCCGGTCGCTCCGCGTCGTGCTTGCGAAGCGTGTGGAGCACCGCCAGTGGTGATCGGCCCACCCGCCGGCCCACCCGGCGGGCCATTTCGGTGGCGGTGCATCCGCCGTCGCCCGCCAACCGCCGGGCGTGGCGCACAATGCGGTCGACCTCGTCCCCTGCCGATGCCGCCGTGGCCGGTCCCGCCCCTGCGTCGCGACCGATCGCGATGAACCGCTCCACGCTGGAGAGCAGGAAGCCCACGCGTCGCTTGCCGTCGCTGCACAGGAATCGCCGTGCCGGCAGGCCCCGTCGCCGCCACCGTTGAATCGTCTTGCTCGTGACGTCGAACCGGCTGGTAACGTCATCGATGGCCAGCACAGGCTCGGCCGCATCGGCCACCCGCAGGTCGAACGTGTCGCTCACCCGTTCGATTAGCACCCCCAAATCGTGTTGCAGGGCAAGCCCCGTCAACAGATCGGCGTGGCCATCGGGGTGCTTTGTCGCCTTCGGCCGGTAGCCCGTTATTCGATAGGTGATGAAATCGATCGGATAGGCTTTGGCGGGATCGACATCGTGCAACAGCTGTTCAGCGGCTTCGACCTGCGCCGCCCGCACGTCGATCGGGGTGAATGCCAATTGGCGTGCCAGATTCGCGATCGAATCCACCCGGTAGAGTGCCATGGCCTGATTGTCCCTTGGCAAGAAAAACCGGTCAAGGCAAATCTAATGCCCTCCCGACTTGAACTCAGGACCGGATTATAGGTGAGTAAAAAAAGACTTCCGGAGGGGTGGCTCCTACCACCTCCGGAAGTTTGCCACGGCTCGAAAGCCGCTGAACGCTTGGATCAGATATCACAACCGAAACCCAGTAAAAAGCAGCCCGGTTGCGACGTGGGGACTATAACAACGGCTTACTTCTCTGTCAATCAGAGACTTGCGGTCGACTCCCGAATCCAACGGCAACGTAAGTTGTTTTTGACCAGCCAAATACGGATCCTCACCAGCGTTCGGCGACCGGCTGGTCCCGCATCGCCGCTACCCTCAAGCTACAGTCGATCGCCCTGTCGACCGCCCAACTGGTGTGTCGCAGCCCCTTGCCAACAACCCGATTGGCGGTATGATTCCACGCCTCCGACATCGATGTGTCGTGTCGGGCGATTAGCTCAGTTGGCCAGAGCGCACGGATCACACCCGTGAGGTCACAGGTTCGAGCCCTGTATCGCCCATTTTTGTAAGCCCCTGTCATAACACCTGCAATCCGATTCATTTAAGTCCCAGTCAGACTTCCCTGCGGGGGCGACCGTTCCGTATTTGGCGGCCCAAGTTTTTCTGCGGAATGTGTCGCACACACCAAGCCCGATTGACCCATTGGTTCGGAGCCTTGGGCCCGTCAATTGGACTCGCGACACGGGGCACTGAAATAATTCATGCCGACCGACGGAAATCCTCCCTTCCCGATTGTCCGTATCGCTGATGCGGCTGCCGGAGCAGGTAGGCCTGATCGGCGGACGCGAACCGGGTCGAGAGCTCGTGCGGCTTTTCACCAGCCATGAGGCTCGGCTGCGTGCGTTTGTGACTTCGCTGATCGCCGATCGCCAACTGCGTCGCCGCCGACGATGTGCTGCAGCAGGCCAATCTGCCCTCTGGAAGAAGTTCGACGACTTCCAGCCGGGCACGAACTTCTCGGACTGGGCGGGGCCGGTGGTGTACCTTCACGCCCAGCAGCACCGCTGGGGGCAGGCGATCTACAGCGTGCTCAGCCGGGTTCGGAAGGTCCTGTTCGACTGCGTGACCCAACGGGTCGTGGCAAAGGTGCGACGTGGCACGTGAAGACGACCAAGCCGCCGGTGTCCGCGCAGATCACGGGAAGTCTGATGCCCTCGTCCCCGACGCCGACGAAGCGTGGGGCCCGATCGACTCGCTGCTCGAGGACCGCGTCACGCTCGAGGGGCCGGCGACGGCTGGAGGACCTAAATAGCCTCGCGCGATCCGTGTAGCTCGCATCCTCATGCTGCCCTCCGGCGTTGGGAGTTGGCTGCTCGAACTGCGACGACGTCCGCCTGACCGTGAACGGCCGACCGCTGGGGGCCGTGGAGCCGAACGACCTCCACGTGTTCATCTGGCCCGACGCCAAGCTGCCCGCCGACGAGAATCGCATCGAGGCTGTCGCCACCCGCGGCGGCGAGAAGGTGACGGACGCCTATACCGTGACCGTCGACCCGAACGCAAAGTGAACGGCCGGAGCCCCATTACCGCGTGACCCATGCGCCGCACGCGCCGGCCGGTATGTTGACGGCAGTCTTCCCTCGATCGCCCGGAAGGGTCACGATGACGAAGCGAACTCGTGGTTCCACCGAACCGACCGTAACCCGATAGACCCGCCGGCCCATCGGCGTGACGGCCCCGCTGACCAGCGCCGCAGCGTCGAACGGCACCGCCTCGGTCGTCAGCGGGCGCAGCGACGGCGCGTCATTCGTCTGACGCTGGAGCGTGGCGAGGTCGTCATCCATGGCAATGTCGTCCGCCCGCGGGCCGTCGGGGTTGAAGAACAGCACGTTGGTGCAGCCGCCGGACAGGCAGACGTGCCACACCAGCTCATCCTGGAACGGCGTGTTGCGGATCGCGACGCTGCCGGCCGGATTCTGATCGGAGCCGTCGGTCCAGCTCTTCGCCGCCAGCCATGGCACGACCGGCAGCGGCGAGCGCGCATAGGCGCGCACCAGGCCCGTCAGCCAGCAGAGCGCCGGCAGCGGTCGGCCGAAGTCGACGCCGCGGTTCGCGGGTGGTTTGCCGATCTTGTGGACCCACGCGTAGCAGTAGGGCGACTGCGTGTCGCCGTGCATCGGCGGGGACATCGGTTGGACGATGCCGTTGTCGTCGGGGGCCTGCGCCGCCCGGGCGTCGTCCAGCACGCCATCGCCGAAGTCGCTGCCGTGGAGGTTGGGGAAGTGGCGGAGCCACGGGGCGAAGAAGGCGTCGTGGAAGGACTCGCCGGCCGTCACCTGCATGGCCCGGTTGAACGCCCGCGCGTCGGGCGTGTCGAAGATGCCGGATAACCCCACGGTGCTGTGAACGCCGAACCGCTTGGCCAGCGCGGGCCACCGCGGGTCGGCGGCGATGGCCGCGATCTGCTCCGGCGGGTCCCAGGTGCCGACGCCCATCTCCGTGTCGAGGATCAGGTAGTCCGGCGTCGCCCCGCGGCTGCGCAGTGCCGCGGCGAAGCGGTCCTCAAACGCCGCCTCGGCCGCTGACCCGCTCGGAATCCACGGCCCCTGGTACGTCGCGGCGGGGCGGGTCGTCGGCCCGGTCAGTTGATCGGACGGGTGGTGCCAGACGTGGTTGTCGTTGCTCTCCCACCGCAGGAGCGCGCGCGTGCCGGCCGGGTGCTGGGCCAACCGGTTTGCCACGTCGTCGGGATTGCTGTTGGACTGATATCGCACCGCACCCACAACGTGCCGCATTGGCGTGGCCGGGGCGATCCAGGCAAACGCGGCGTAGGGCACCAGCGGTGCCGCGCGGCACGGTGCGGGCAGCGTCGTCGCGAACAGCATGGCCCACACCCGGCGGTCGCGCATGCCGCCATTCTCGCCCGCGCTGGCGACGGCGTCACGCCGTCGATAACGTGACGACCATGCAGAACTGGGCCGAGACGTTCACGTACCGGGCGGCCCGGGTCGAGCGGCCGACCACGGCGGACGAGGTGGCCGCGATCGTCCGCGCGGCCGATACCGTCCACGCCATCGGCACCCGCCACTGCTTCAGCCACATCGCCGACGCGCCGGGCGGCGCGCTGATCTCGACCGGGAAGATGAACCGCATCGTGTCGATCGACACCGGTGGCCCATCGCCGACGGTCACGGTCGAACCCGGCGTGACGTACGGGCAGCTCGGGCCGGTGCTGCACGCCGCCGGTTGGGCGCTGCCCAACCTGGCATCGCTGCCGCACATCAGCATCGGCGGGTCGGTCGCGACGGCCACGCACGGGTCGGGCGAGACGCTCGGCTGCCTGGCAACGCACGTGTCGGCGATCGACCTGGTCACCGCCGACGGCGCGACGCGCACGCTCCGCCGCGGCGATGCCGATTTCAACGGGGCCGTCGTTCACCTCGGTGTGCTCGGCGTCGTCACGCGGCTGACCCTGGATCTCGTCCCCACGTTCGACATCGCCCAGACCGTATACGACCAGGTGCCGATGGCGGCGTTCGCCGAGCAGATGGACGCGATCGCCGCCAGCGCGTACAGCGTCAGCGGCTTCACCGACTGGCAGAATGGCCGGTTCACGCAGGTGTGGATGAAGTCGCGCGTCGGGGTCCAACAGTTCGACCTGCGATCGATCGGCGGGGCCCGTGCCGATCGGCAGCGGCACCCGCTGGACGGCAAGTCGGGCAACGTGGCGTCCGACGGAAAGGGGGCTGACGCCTGCTCGGTGCAGCTGGGTGTTCCCGGCCCGTGGCACGAGCGGTTGCCGCACTTCCGGATGGAGTTCACGCCCAGCAGCGGGGCGGAGATCCAGTCGGAGTACTTCGTGCCGCGGTCGCGCGCCGGTGAAGCGCTGGCGGCGGTCGCTGCCCTTGGTGAGGCGATCGGGCCGGTGCTGCAGGTGTCGGAGGTCCGGTTCATCGCCGCGGATGAGCTGTGGATGAGCATGGCGTACGGCCGGCCATCGGTGGGCATCCACTTCACGTGGCGGAAGGAGCCGGCCGCGGTGGTGGCGCTGCTGCCGCGGATCGAGCGAGCGCTGTTGCCGTTCGACGCGCGGCCGCACCGGGGGAAGGTGTACAACGAAAGTGGCCCGCTGGCGGAGCGGCGGGATGAGGGCGGGGAGCGGTTCCGGGCGCTGATGCGGGCGTGGGATCCCCAGGGGAAGTTTGCGAGCGCGTACGGGCGGTGAGCGACGGGATTACGGCACGACGAAGTTCACCAGTTTCTTCGACACGTACAAACGCTTCTTGATCTGCTTGCCCGCCAGGTAGGGGACGATCTTTTCGGCGGCAGCGGCTTGGGCCAGGACGACGTCCTCGGTCGCATCGGCGGCCACGATGATCTTGTCGCGGACCTTGCCGTTCACCTGGACGGGAATCTCCAGCGTCGATTCCACTAGCTTCGCAGGGTCGAACGTCGGCCAGGGGCGGCGGGCGAGGGACTTGTGGTGGCCGAGCTTTTCCCACAGCTCCTCGGCCAGGTGCGGGGCGAACGGGGCGAGCATCAACGCGAAGTTCTCGGCCAGCTCGCGCGGGACCGACGCCGAACCCGTGAGCTCGTTGTTCAGCTTGATCAGCTCGGCGATGGCGGTGTTGAACCGCAGGGTGGCGATGTCCTCGCCGACCTTCTTGATCGTGCGGTGCATCTGGCGGTCCAGCGCCTCGGGAACCGGATCGGCAGTGATCCGCGCCAGCCTCGGCGGCGTCGGCGGGTCGGTGGGCACCGTCTCGTCTTCACCGATAAGGTTGCGATAGACGCTGCTGAGGAACCGGCTCATGCCGATGATGTCGCGCGTGGACCAGGGCTTCTGCGCCTCCAACGGGCCCATGTACATCTCGTACAGGCGGAACGCGTCCGCCCCGTAGTCCTTCACGATGGCGTCGGGGTTGACGACGTTGCCGCGGGACTTGCTCATCTTGAAGCTCTCGGCCGTCACCTTCACGGAGGGGTTGGACTTCAAGCGGTACCCGGCACCGACCTTCTCGACGTCCGCCTCGTCCACGCGGTGGGGCTCGGCCTCGGCGGTGTGGTACTCGACCTCGCCGAGGATGAGTCCTTGGTTCACCAGCCGGCGGAACGGCTCGTTGCTGCTGACGTGGCCGAGGTCGAACAGGACCTTGTGCCAGAACCGGGCGTACAGCAGGTGCAGGACCGCGTGCTCGACGCCGCCGACGTACAGATCGACGGGCATCCAGTACTTCTCCTTCTCGGGGTCGACGAACCGCTCGGCGTTGTGCGGGTCGATGTAGCGCAGGTAGTACCAGCACGAGCCCGCCCACTGGGGCATCGTGTTCGTCTCGCGGGTGAACGTGGCAACGCCCCTGTCATACCTCAGCCAGTCGGCCGCCTTGGACAGCGGCGGGGCGGGGGTGCCGGTGGGCTTGAAGTCGTCCATCGGCGGCAGCGTGAGCGGCAGCTCGGCCTCGGGGATGTCGTAGGCGTTCCCGTCGGCGTCCAGCACGATGGGGAACGGCTCGCCCCAGTAGCGCTGGCGGCTGAAGAGCCAGTCGCGCAGCTTGTACTGCGTCGAGCGATACGCGACGCCGTCACGCTCCAGGGCGGCGGTGATCGTCTCCTTCGCCTCCGCCTGGGTCATGCCGTTGGCGATGCCGGAGTTCACGGCGATGCCGTCGCCGACGTAGGCGCCCTGGGCGATGTCGTGCGTGCCGGGGCTCTCGACCACCTGGCGGACGGGCAGGTCGAACTTCCTGGCGAAGTCGAAATCGCGCTCGTCGTGGGCGGGCACGGCCATGATCGCGCCGGTGCCGTAGCCCATCAGCACGTAGTCGGCGATGAAGATGGGCAGCTTCTCGCCGTTGATCGGGTTGATCGCGTAGGCCCCGATGAAGCAGCCGGTCTTGTCCTTCGTGTCGGCCTGGCGGTCGCGGTCGCTCTTGCCGGCCATCATGGTGCGGTAGGCCTCGATCGTCTCGCGGTGCGGGGGCGGCGTGATGCGGTCGACCAGCTCGTGCTCGGGGGCGAGCACCATGTAAGTCGCGCCGTACAGCGTGTCGGGCCGGGTGGTGAAGACGGTGATCGTCAGCTCCTCCTCGGCGTCCTCGTGAACCTCCTTCAGCCGGCGCATCGTCGACGGCGTATCCTCGGGGTCGGCCACGGCGAAGTCGATCTCGGCGCCGACGCTGCGGCCGATCCAGTTGCGCTGCATCTCCTTCAACGACTCGGGCCACTGCAGCTGGTCGAGGTCGGCGATCAGGCGGTCGGCGTAGGACGTGATGCGGAGCAGCCACTGGCGCAGCGGTCGGCGCTCGACCGGGTGGTTGCCGCGCTCGCTCTTGCCGTCGATCACCTCCTCGTTGCTGAGCACCGTGCCCAGGGCGGGGCACCAGTTGACGGGGACCTCGTCCTGGTATGCCAGCCGCTGGCCGTCGAGGACGTCGCGCTGCTCCTGCTCGGCCAGCTCGCGCCAGAGCCGTTCGACGCGGACCTCACCGGTCACCTCGCTCAGCCCCTCGGTGGTCGGGCGGACGTGGATCGTGCCGTCAGGGGCGACGACGTAGTTCTCGTTCTCCAGCTCGGTCAGCAGGTGGGCGATGGGCATCGCCTTGTTGGCGCGCGGGTCGAAGTAGCTGTTGAACAGCTGCAGGAAGATCCATTGCGTCCACTTGTAATAGGCAGGGTCGGTGGTGTCGACCTCGCGGTCCCAGTCGTAGCTGAGGCCCAGCGATTGGATCTGCCGGCGGAAGGTGTCGATGTTCTTGCGCGTCGTCTCGGCGGGGTGGACGTTGTTCTGGATGGCGTACTGCTCGGCCGGCAGGCCGAACGCGTCCCAGCCCATGGGGTGCAGGACGTTGTAGCCCTGGGCGCGCAGGTAGCGCGACACGATGTCGGTGGCGGTGTACCCCTCGGGGTGCCCCACGTGCAGGCCGGCACCGCTGGGATAGGGGAACATGTCCAGCACGTAGGCCTTGGGCATGCCCGGCACGTCGGCCGGGTCCAGGGCGGCGAACGTCTTGTTCTGCTGCCAGTGGGACTGCCACTTCTTTTCGATCACGGTGAAGTTGTAGGCCATGGGAAGGGGGATGATAGAGCGGGACGCGAGGGGCGTCGATGCGGAAGACGGGCCCCGAATGATTACGAATCAGAGGAGAGTCGGGTCGAGCGCTGCCCATTCGCGTCTATTCATGGCCGCTCTGGTACTGCGTGTGCTTACCAGATCGTCATGGACACCCACACCGTGACCGAATACGCCGGCACCACCGCCAGTCGCGTGGCGTCGTTCCTGACCGCGGGCGACCTGAAGACCGACATGGACCGGGTGCGGTGGCTGGCCCACTGGCTGGACGCGAAGTACAGCGTCGGCGGGATGCGGTTCGGGCTGTCGGGCGTGATCGGCCTGCTGCCGATCGGCGGGGACGCCGTGGTCACGGCACTGGGGTTCTACCCGCTGGTCGTCGCCTACCGGCACAAGCTGGGCGGCGAGGTGATGGCCCGGCTGATCTTCAACTTGGCGGCGGAGTTCTTCCTGGGCCTGACGCCGTGGGTGGGCGATTACGCCGACGTTTGGTTCAAGGCGAACCTGCGGAACCTGGCGGTGCTGGAGCGGGCAACGGCGGGGAAGGTTAATGCAGACTGATGGGTGCAAGTCAGAATGAACAGTGGTTAGTCCGCTTCCGTTCTGAGTTCAGCGCTCACCGTTCTGTATTTGGCCCGCGTCAGTCGAACGACTTGACGTAGATCAGCAAATCTTGGTCGCGGTAGATGCCGCTGTTTGAGCCGACGTGGTGGTAGCCTTCGCCCGTCAGGAACGCGCGGGCGACGACGTGGATCTTGTTGCCGGTGGCGATCCACACGCGGCGTAACGGCTGGGCTCCCAACTCCACGCGTGCCTGGGTGTACAGGCCCTGCAGCAGTCGCTTGCCGTGGCCGCGGCGTTGCTCGGCGGGGTTGATCGTCATCTCCAAGATCTGGATTAACCCCTCGCCGGCGTCGGTGACGACCCACGTCGCCCGGCCGAGGGGGCGGTCGTCGTCCAACAGGCGGACGGTCCCGGGTTCGGCTTCGATTCGCATCATGGGCGGGTGGTGGGCTGGGTGGCAGCGGGCTGAGTGGCCACGGGGTGGGCGGCGGCGGCCTGGGCGCCCGCTGCCTTCACGTCGGCCAGGGTCTCGGTCAGTTGGCTGGCGCTGGTGACGGCGTGGAACGAGCCGTTCAGCGTGAACGCGCCCAGCGGATCGCGCAGGTCGCCGTACCGCTCGGACAGGGCCAGCATGCCGTGCGTGACGGTGACGTCGGCCCCGTCGCCGGCGTCGTCGATGATGACGAACCCCGTGCCGACGTAGTGGAGCAGGCTGGGCGGCCCGCCGCCGGCGGGGGAGCCGTAGACGTACCAGTGCAGCACGGCGTTCAGCCCCGCGTCGGTCGACAGCGTGGCCGACTTGGCCCGCCAGTGGAGGCGGATCGCCATCACGGTGTGCAGCGGCGGCTCGGGCAACGGCTGGATCAGCTTGCCGGGATGGTCGGGCGTCCGCCGATCGATCGGGGCATTGACCAGCACCACTTGGTCCTCGCCGAAGTCGCTGGTCCGGCTGACGAACGCGCGGTCGAACGACTCGCGCAGCGAGGCGGTGTCGCCCTGCGGTCGGACGGAGACGGCGGGGAGGGCGGAGCACCCCGTGAGGAGAACGCAGAGTGCAGAATGCAGAGTGCAGAATGAAATGCGCAGGCGCTTTTCCCCACTCTGCATTCTGCCGTCATCGTTCTGCATTTGCTTACAGCCCCAACAGTCCCAGCGCGTCGCGCTCGACGATGCCGCGCAGCGCCTCACGCGGCACGTTCGGCAGGTTCGTGCCCTGCGAGAACTGGTTGATGCTGTAGAGCGCCTCGATGCACTCCGACGCGCTGGTGTAGGGGAAGTCGCTGCCGAACAGCAGCTTGTCGATCACCTGGTTCTGGTGGGCGGCCACCAGGGCGTTGTACGCCTGCCAACGTCGGCCCAGCAGGCCGCTCACGTCGGCGAAGACGTTGTGGTGCTTGCCGAGCAACACGATCGTCTCCTCGACCCACGGCTGGCCCAGCTGCGCGACGATCAACGGAAGCCGGGGAAACACCCGGGCGATCTCGTCCAGCAGGTAGGGGCGGGCGTACTCGAGCTTGCTCTGCTCGGTGTACTGACCAACGGGATGGATCAGCACCGGCATGCCGAGCTTCTCGGCCTCGGCGTAGACGGCCATGGCCCGGCTGTCGGTTGGGTGGAAGTCCTGGTTGGCCGGGCTGATCGTGACGCCGCGCAGCTTCAACTCGTTGCGGGCGATCCGCAACTCGTCGACGGCGGAGGGCTCGGTCGGGTCGATGCCGGCGAAACCGATCAGCTTCTGCGGGTGCTTGGCGACATAGTCGGCCACATAACGGTTGGGGATTTCGGCCCGCAGGTACCGGCTCTTGAAGCCGAGCACGAACGACTTGTCGACGCCGGTCGACTGTGCCAGATGGTGATCGGTGTCGGCGGCGGGCACGGCCCGCCAGGGGGTCCGCTCGACCGGCGAAAAGCGGGTCGCCCGTGCGCGGGCCGGACGATGCAGATCGCCGAGGTCGACCTGCCCCAGTTGCTCCGGGGACTGCCAGATGTGCGTGTGACAATCGACAATCATAAGGGGGCCGGTGATGCCGGCCGGGGTGCAGTCTAACCCGGAACCGCCGCGGAGCAAACGCGTGGCACGCCGGCGTCCGAGCGGGCTGATCGGCCGCAAGGCGCGGCGGGGTGGGCGTTTACTGATTCGCCGGTGCTCAGGGTTTTGCCGGCTCTGGGGCATCAATGGTAATGTTGGGGATCGTCAGTCGTTGGGGGACCTCGCGAGGAGCTTGTCGATGCCGTCGTCGCCGCTGTACCCGCTGCTGTTCAAGCCACGCTTCGTCGAGAAGATCTGGGGCGGGCGGAAGTTCGAGAGCGTGCTCGGCAAACCGCTGCCCTCGGGGAAGCAGATCGGCGAGAGCTGGGAGATCTACGATTTTCCACCGGGTGCGACCGACGGGTCGACCGACTGGGTGAGCGCCACCGTGGCGAACGGGGCGCTGGCGGGGCGGTCGCTGCACGCGCTGGTGACGGAGTACGGTCCGGAGCTGATGGGCCGGGTGCCGGTGGCACCGCAGGGGCAGTTTCCGATCCTGATCAAGTACCTCGATGCGCGGGAGGACCTGTCGGTGCAGGTGCATCCGCCGCAGGCGTACGCCGATGCCAATCCGGGGGCGCACCTCAAGAGCGAGGCGTGGTACGTGCTGGCCCACGATCCGGGTGCGCGGCTGTTGAAGGGGCTTGCGCCGCACACGAACCAGGAGCGGTTCGCGGCGGCGATCAGCACCGGCGAGGTGGAGTCGCACATCAACGCTATCCCGGTGAAGGATGGCGACTGCTACTACTTGCCCAGCGGGACGGTCCACGCGCTGGGGGCCGGCATCCTGGTGGCCGAGGTGCAGACGCCGTCAGACACGACCTTCCGCGTGTTCGACTTCAACCGCGTGGAGGCCAGCACCGGAAAGACCCGCACGCTGCACGTGGACCAGGCGATGGCGTGCATCGACTTCGAAGGCGCGACTATGGCCGACGAGTCGCCCCGCACCCATGTGGCCGGCCCGCACACGACGGTCAGCCGGCTGGTCGACTGCCCCTACTTCCGGCTGGAGAAGGTGCGGATGAGCGAGGGCGTCACGCAGGGCGTGCCGTACCGCGACCCGGTGGTGTGGATGATGCTGGAGGGGCAAGCCGAGGTGAAGGTTGATGGGCACGCTCAGCCCACGGCGGTTCGCAAGGGCGACACGCTGCTGCTTCCGGCGGGGCTCACCAACCCGGTGCTGACGACGAAGTCCGACTGCGTCTGGCTGGAGGTCACGTTCCCCATTGCGGGCGACTGAGCCGTCCGCGAATGAAGGCGGCGACTTGGGCGAGGGCGTCACAGGTCGCCGTCGGAGGAGGAGGGAGTAAAATCGAGTGTTCGCTTCCATAGCCGCGAACCAATTGCCTGTTCACCATTGGTGTGCCAGGCATATTCGACCCAGCGAGACGAGATCGGATCCAGGCGAATTTTGAGTGTCAAACGGCTTCGGTCGCTGTAAGCGCCACACAGCGTCGGTACTAAAACGTAAGTCGCGATGTTGCTGCGGTGGCGCGAGGTTGGACGACTCGTCACGCCCGGCGATCTGCCATCCAACACGACGCCCTGCCGGTTTGGCAGCCGTTCATGCGACTGCAGGGTGTCATCAATTCCACGATCTAACTGTAAAATCTTATCCTATTGGCACATACGGCGATCCATGGTTGCACGAGAGATGGCACCTGCTTTGTTAACGAGGTGCCGGAACGCGACGGCTGTGGCCGCGCATCCGTGAGGCATTGCAGTCGTTCGTTTCCGGTAAGGAGAATCATCAAATGGCAAAAATCATCGGTATCGACCTCGGCACTACCAACAGCTGTGTCGCGGTCATGGAGGGTGACGCCCCCAAGGTTCTGATCAACGCGCAAGGCAGCCGGATCACCCCGTCCGTCGTCGGGTTCACCGAGAAGGGCGAGCGGCTGATCGGCCAGACCGCCAAGCACCAACAGGTGACCAACCCCAAGAACACCGTCTTCAGCGTCAAGCGGTTCATGGGCCGTCGCCACAGCGAGGTGGGCGGCGAAGAGAAGATGGTCCCGTACGAGGTGGTTGGCGGGCCGGAGGAGATGGTCAAGATCCGCGTCCGCGGGAAGGACTACACCCCCGAGCAGGTCAGCAGCTTCATCCTGCAGGACCTGAAGAAGACGGCCGAGGATTACCTCGGCGAGAAGGTGACCGAGGCCGTCATCACCGTCCCGGCCTACTTCAACGATGCCCAGCGCAAGGCCACCAAGGACGCCGGCGAGATCGCCGGGCTGAACGTCCTCCGCGTGCTGCCCGAGCCGACCGCGGCTGCCCTAGCGTACGGGCTGGACAAGAAGAAGAACGAGAAGATCTGCGTCTTCGACCTCGGCGGCGGCACGTTCGACGTGTCGGTTCTCGACGTGGGCGACGGCGTGTTCGAGGTCCTGTCGATCAACGGCGACACCCACCTGGGCGGCGACGACTTCGACCAGGTGTTGATCAACTTCCTGGCCGACGACTTCAAGCGCACCGAGGGCATCGACCTCCGCAACGATCCCATGGCACTGCAGCGCCTCAAGGAGGCGGCCGAGAAGGCCAAGATCGAGCTCAGCGGCGCGATGGAGACGACGGTCAACCTGCCGTTCATCACCGCCGACCAGTCGGGCCCCAAGCACCTGCAGATCACGGTCAACCGCACGAAGTTCGAGCAGCTGATCGGACCGCTGGTCGAGAAGTGCAAGAAGCCCGTGCTCGACGCCCTCAAGGACGCCAAGCTGCAGGGCAGCCAGGTGGACGAGGTCGTGCTGGTGGGCGGCTCCACCCGCGTGCCGATGGTGCAGAAGATGGTCAAGGACCTCTTCGCCGGCAAGGAGCCCAACCGCAGCGTGAACCCCGACGAAGTGGTCGCGATCGGCGCCGCCATCCAGGGCGGGATCGCCAAGGGCGACGTCAAGGACATCCTGGTGCTGGACGCCACCCCGCTCAGCCTGGGCGTCGAAACCCTGGGCGGCGTGATGACGGTGCTGATCCCCCGCAACACGACGATCCCCACCAGCAAGAGCGAGACGTTCAGCACCGCCAGCGACAACCAGCCGGAGGTGACCATCAACGTCCTGCAGGGCGAGCGCGAGTTCGCCAAGGACAACCGCCTGCTGGGCACGTTCAACCTCGGCGGGATCCCGCCCGCGCCCCGCGGCACGCCGCAGGTCGAGGTGACGTTCAACATCGACGTCAACGGCATCCTCCACGTCTCGGCCAAGGACAAGGCGACCGGCAAGGAGAACAAGACCACCGTCGAGAAGTCGGGCGGCCTGAGCAAGGACGAGGTCGAGAAGATGAAGCGGGAGGCCGAGACCCACGCCGCCGACGACAAGAAGCGGCGCGAGGTGATCGACCTCAAGAACCAGGGCGAGAGCCTGGCCTACCAGACGGAGAAGCTGCTCAAGGACAACGGCGACAAGATCAGCGGCGGCACCCGCGGCGAGATCGAGTCGGCCCTGGGCCAGCTCCGCGACAACCTCAAGGGCGAGGACGGCACCGCCATCAAGCGGTCGATGGACAACCTGAACGCCATCAGCCACAAGATGTCCGAGGAGATGTACAAGGCCGGCGGTGCCCCGGGCACGGATGGCGCGGGCCCCGCCCCCGAGGCCCAGTCCGACCGCGGCACGACCGAACCGAAGAAGGACGACGACGTCATCGACGCCGAGTACGAGGTGAAGAACTGATCGGCCGACGATAAAGCCGCGGACATCCTCCGCGGTGTTCGGATCATCAAGCCGGCCGGCCCTTCACAGGGTCGGCCGGCTTTCGTTGGTTGACGATGTCCGAGGCTGGTACAATCTCTTCGTGCTCGTCGACCCGCCGACTCAAACCGCCGGTGCTCTTCCTCTGGAGCAACTGTTTCGACTGACCGTCGCCCAATACCACGGGATGAGCCATGCGGGCATCTTCACGGATGACGAACGGGTGGAATTGCTCGAGGGCTTACTGATCCGCAAGAATTCGCCGTCAGTGCCGGTCGCCACTGGCATGATTGATTTCAGCGAGATCTACCAGTTATCGGTTGAGCAGTACGGCGACCTCGTGCGGCTTGGCATCCTGGCCGAGGACGATCCGGTCGAACTTATCGAAGGGGTGTTGTTCAAGAAAATGACTCGCAACCCGCCGCACGCGACCAGCGTCCGCCGTGCCCGCAGGGCGATTGAACCGCTGCTTCAAGCTGGACAGTACTACGATTCCGAACAGCCAATCCGGCTGGACACCACTGAGCCAGAACCCGACGGAGCCATCATTCGCGGGTCGATTGACGATTACGCCGACCATCATCCCACGGCGAACGACGTGCTCCTGGTGATCGAGGTTGCCGAGTCGTCTCTTCTCGTAGACCGTACCGTCAAACTCCGCAGTTACGCCCGTGCCGGCATCCCCGTTTACTGGATCATCAACCTGATCGACCGCCAGATCGAGGTACACACCGACCCCGATCCCACGGCCGCGCAAGGGTCCATCTACCGCCGCCGCGACGTCTACACTGGTGCCGCCGCCGTGCCGGTCGCCGACACGACCGTGTCTGCCGCCACCCTCTTGCCGCCAGCTTGAGTGGTTTCGATGGAAAGGAGGCCGGTGCAGACTCACTTCCTCCACCGGTCGCCCCCGGCGGTTGTTCACTACCGGCGCAAGGCCGACACGAACGTCGCGAATTCGTACGCACGCCATGTGATCTCGGTCGACAGCCGCAGTTCTGCCCACGGGAATCTCGATGCCGCCGTTGCAGTGGCACGTTCGCGTCTTGCTCTCGATCCGACCCAGACCCTCTACGTGACAACAGACGCAGGCGAGATCATTGAAGAGATATTTAACGTCGAAGTCCGCGCGCTGGTTCTGGAAACATCATCAAAGGATCGGTCGCCTCAATGGCCGCTTGGCCTTCACGATTTGCCTGTTGATCTACTGTGGGACCGGCCTACTTGTGGCCAGTTCGGTGGGGCACGTCTGGTGGCCATGCCTTAGCTTCCTGGCCGTCGCCGCGGGGTACTTCTTCGTGGTTCAGGCCAAGATTTACAATGAGATCGAGGGATTCCTCGTCCTTCTGATTTTCTGGGTGTTGATCGCCATCCTGTGGACAACTCTCGAGCGGAGTGCCGACCTCCACCGAACGCGGGGGCCGGCGACGGCGCCAGCCCATAAATGATGGCTAGCGGCCGGCCGGTCCGAGGCCATCTCCGTCCTCTTGCCGCCGACCGGGTAAGATCGTGGCATGGAACAGATGGTCCCATCGCCCGACCGCCGCTGCACGGTCGCCGAATACTTCCAGATCGAGGCGACGTCCGAGCAGTGTTTGAGTTCCGCGCGGGCCAAATGCGCTAGCGGCCGGGTCGCTTCAGCGACCTGGTGGCGTCTCGCTCTCGACCGTCAATGATCCCCCGGCCAATCCCGGTGCAGCCGCGGATACGCTGATCGCCCCGCGGCCGTTCGCCTTCACCAACGCGATGCACGTCCCCTGGTACGCCCGCCGGGTCGTCGCCTGGAACGGCTCGTGGCTCGCGTTGTCGCCGCTGTCGACCGCCGCGATCACGCCGGGCCCGCTCACGCCGAACGTGATCGCGTCCGCCGCCGTCGGCACCACCACGCCATAGGCGTCGGTCACCTCGGCCGTCACATACGCCACGTCGTCCCAGTCGGCCGACAACGGGGACCGATCCACCGTCAGCCGAATCCTCGCCGCCTTGCCGGCCGACCGCATCTCGTGCGTGGCGACCGGCGCACCGCCATTGGATCCAACCAGTTTCACGATGCCCGGCGCAAATGGCACCGTCCACATCCGCGGCGCGTCGTCGGCCGGCTTCGGCTGCGTGCCGAGCGACTTGCCGTTCAGCGTCAGTTCGACCTGCTCACAGTTGCTGTAGACCTCCACCTGCTCGACGTGCGGCGACGCATCGCGAGGCGACCAGTCTGCGAACAACGCCTGCCGATGCCGGCGCGTCGGCACCGGCTCGTACCCCGGCTCGGTCGGCGACGTCGCCGTCGCCGCCACGCGGCGGGCACCGTACACCATGGGCTTGTCGCTCCACCAACTCTGTCGCTGGAACGCCAGCGGCCGCGCGGTGCCCGTCCGGTCCAGCAGACCCGCACCGCTCGCAATCAACGGCCACCGGCCGGCCTCGCCCAGGTAGTCCACGCCCGTCCACAGGAACTGCCCCGCGTACTCCCGGTGATCCCGGCAGGCGATCCACTGCGACCGGTCGTGCGCGTTCTCCGTGCCGATGATCTTCCGCGTCGGCCGCTGCCGGTAGGCCGCCAGGATCTCGTTCTCGCGGTAGTTCTGGCCGACCACGTCCAGCAGGTCGGCCAGCCCGTCGGTGTAGTCCCCGCTTACGTTTGGCCGGAACAATGCCTGCGTCACCGGCCGGGTCGGGTCGTTCTCGTGGAACACCTGCACCAGCCCGCTCAGGATTCTCTTGGCCAGCGCCTGCTGTGGCGTGTCGTGGATCTCGTTGCCCGCGCTGTACAGGATCACGCTGGGGTGGTTGCGGTCCCGCCGCACCATGTCCGCCACGTCGACCTTCGACCACCGGTCGAAGTACAGGTGGTAGTCGAACGGGTTCTTGCCCACGGTCCAGCAGTCGAACGCCTCGTCCATGACGAGGAACCCCATGCGGTCGCACAGGTCCAGCAGCGCCGGGTCGGCCGGGCAGTGGGCCAGGCGGATCGCGTTCACGCCCAGCGGCCGCAGCAGCTCCAGCCGTCGCTCCCACGCCCGCTGCGGCACGGCCGTGCCGAACGCGCTCGCGTCGCCGTGCAGGCAGACGCCCTTGATCTTGATCGGCGTCCCGTTCAGGTGGAACCCGGTCGCCGGCTCGAACGCGGCCGCCCGAATGCCGAACCGCACGGCCTCCTCGTCGCCGGTCGAGACGTGCGCCACCGCGATATACAGGTGCGGATGATCCAGGCCCCACAGCAGCGGGGCGGCCAGTGAAACTTCCCCGCCGAAGTCGGCCGACTTGCCCGCCGGCACCCCTCGCGCCGCCGAGTCGACCGAGCCGACCGCGCGTCCGTCGGGACTCAGGATCGTGAAGCGGACGCTTGCCGCTTGCGCCGCGTCGGACTGGTTGACCACGCTCGTCTGCACGTGGATCGTCGCCCGCTCGGCAGTGGCGGTGGGCGTGGTGACGAACGTCGCCCAGTGGTCCAGATGGACCGGGTCGGTGACGACCAGCCGCACGTGCCGGTCAATCCCGGCCCCCGCGAACCACCGCGACGCCGGCTGCTGCGCGTTGTCGCACCGCACGGCCAGCACGTTCGGCTTGTCGTCGCCGAACGTGACGTGGTCGGTCAGCTCATATCGGAAGCCGATGTACCCGCTTGGCCGATGGCCGAGCAGCGTGCCGTTGATCCACACGTCGCTGTTGGCCGCCACGCCGTCGAAATCGATGAAGACGCCCTTGCCAGCGTCTGCTGTGGGCAGCGCGAAGTGCTTGCGGTACCACCCCACGCCCGCCGGCAGGAACCCGCCGGCGGGGCCGGTGGCGTTTCGCTCGTCGAACGGCCCCTCAATGCTCCAGTCGTGCGGCACGTCGAGTGTCCGCCAACCGGCGTCGTCGAACGCGGCCCGCTCGGCCCCGCTGGCGTCGGCCTTCAGGAAGCGCCAGTCCGCGTCGAACGGCTCCGTCGAGCCCGTGTACGCCACGGCCACGCCACCCCAGATCCACGCGGTGAACGCTGCGATCAAGCATGCCCTTCGCATCGTGTGTCCCTCAGTCCCCCAGCGGCCGCTGGTTCGTCACCGCCGGGCTCGCCGGCACGTCGAAGGTCGCCGCCGCGTCCGGCTTCGCCGGGTCGAACGCCGGCACGTCGTCGGCGATGTGGTTGGCCAGGTCCAGCTTGGCCGACCGGATCCCCGCCACCACGCAGCGTGCCAGCTCGTACGCGCCGTACGGGCTGTGGTGCGTCGGGTCGAACTTCTTGGACCCCGCAACGTGTTCGAACAGCTCGATCGACCCCGTCGGCCCCAGCGCCTCGTACAGCGTCTTGCTCATGGCGTTCAGGTCGATCAGCGGCACACGCTCCTCCTTGGCCGCCTCGCGCACCATCGCCGGGTATTCCTTCAGGCTGTTCGTGACGGTCGCCCCCTCGAACGTGTGCCGGTTCATCGACGTGACCAGCACGGGCGTCGCGCCCTTCGCCTTGACCTGTTCCACCCACGACCTCAGCGTCGCCTCGTACGTCGCCGCGGCGTCCGGCTCCTTAGCCTTCATGTCGTTGTGGCCGTATTGGATCAACACGTAGTCCCGCCTTATCAGCAGGCTCAGCACCTTGTCCAACCGATGTGCAGCCGCCGACGACTTCAGCGTCTCGCCCG
Source organism: Tepidisphaeraceae bacterium (assembly GCA_965198865.1). GTDB lineage: Bacteria > Planctomycetota > Phycisphaerae > Tepidisphaerales > Tepidisphaeraceae > CBDAQA01. The sequence goes on from CBDAQA010000003.1 coordinate 449,259, forward strand.
ATTCGGCGTGGTTCGCCACAGCAACGTCTGGCTTGAACAGGCACGGCAGCAGCTGCCCCCAGCTCGCGAACGGCTCGCCCGGCTGGTCGCACACGGTCGAGTCGCCCAGCAGGTACACGGTCGGCACGTCGACCTTCTCGACGGTGAGCGTGTCGACGCATGGCCGCTTGCCGTTGAACTCCAGCGTCAGCTTGTCGTCCCACGCCCACGCCTCGGCGATCGGCTCGCGCGGCCCTTTCAGGTGGACCTTCCCGCCCGGATAGCTGGGCGTGCGGACGTTCACCACGAACGACCGCGTCTCCACCTTGCCGGTCTCGGTGCGGAGGTCCTTCAGCATCAGTCGGCGCAGCTCAGCCTTGACGGTGGTGTCCGACGTCCCGGCCGGATCGCCCAGCGCGACGGTCACCTTGTAGTTCCCCTCGGGCACGGCGACCGAGAAGTAGAACGGGTGGTCGGCCGTGGCGAAGCCGGCCTCGGCCGAGACCGGCGGCGACCCCTCGAACCCGAATCCGCCGCCCTTCCCATACGGCGACGCGGGGTCGACCTGGGTGAACCCCGCCGGCGGGCTGCCCGAACCGAACGCGAGCCGGTACCCCGTCGCCGCCCGCGCGCGGGTCACAGCAGATGCTGCCAACAACAGTGTGGCCGATCCGACGAACGTCCCTCGTCCCATGCGCATGATGTCCCTTCGGCCTATCGCACCTTGCCGGTGGGCGGCTGGGCCAGATCGGTCGGCGGCGTTGGCCGCAGGTACTTGGCGAGGTCGCCGCTCGGCAGACCCTTGATGCCCTCCACCACCATCTGGGCGTTCAGCACCGCCCCGGCCCAGTCGGTGTGGACCACCTCGGTCTTTTGGGCGTCGCGCGTCTCGGGGAAGTAGGTGGCCGTCACCTTCTCCTGGCCCTCGGCGTCGTACTTCCGGGCGGTCGACTCGTTCAGATTGATGAACCCAGCCCCGACCTGCTTCGCCGACTCGGCCGCCACCGGGCCGTAGCTGGTGTTCCGACCGACCTTGCCGTTGCTCCACGCGTTGCGGGGGATCGGCGAGCAGATGACCACCTCCACCACGCCCTTCGCCTTCGCCTGGGCGGCGTAGTCGCGCAGGTACCAGCCGTAGGTGTGGACCACCTCGTGCTGCTTCGTGACGGGGTTGTCGATCTCCTGGGTCTCCTCGCCGTTCCCGCGGATCGTCGCGCGGGCGCGGGCGGGGTCGTCCAGCTTCCCCGCATCGTTGTGGCCGAACTGCATGATCAGGTAGTCGCCCGGCTTCATGGCGGCGACCACCTTGTCCCACGTGCCGCCGGTGCGGTAGGTCTTGCTGCTGGTCCCGCCGAGCGCGCGGTTCTGCACGTTGATCTTGGCCGTGTCAAAGAAATGCGCGATCGGGTTGCCCCAGCCCCACTGGCCGTTCCCCCCGGTGTCCTGCCCGTTGCGGACCGTGGAGTCGCCAATCAGCCAGAGCGTTGGCAGCTTCGGGTTGATCGGCGGCTCATCGGCCCGTGCCGCCCGGCCGAGGCCGAGCACAGCCACCGCGGCACACATGCACCACGCCGACGTCCGTGTCATCATGAGCGACCTTCCAACCGGGACCCTGCGACGAGGATACCGATGGCCCCGCCGGATGTTGGGCGATCGGCCGCGGAAGCGCCGGCTGCAAAAGACCGGGCCGAAAGTGTCATTGGACGTCAGCGGTCGGCGGCCGGCATCGTCGCCGCCCGCGCCCGGCAGGCGGCCAACAGGGCGGTGGCCGCCGGCTGTTCGGGCCGAAGTTGCAGGACCACGTGCGCCTCCTGCATCGCCTCGGTTAGACGTCCCAGGTCGGCCAGGCACTGGGCACGCCGCATTCGCCAGTCGACGTTGCCGTACTCGAGGAGCAACGCGCGGCGGTACAGGTCGGCGGCGTCCGCCAGGCGACCCTCGCGCTCCGCAGTGTCGGCCAGCGTCGCTAGCGTCGGTGCCGGCACGTCCGCCCGGGCCGCCTCGGCGGCCAGAAGGGCGGCCGACTCGCGCCGGCACCGGTCCGCCCACTCGGGGAATTTCGGGGTGCCCGCCACCATCCGGTCCCCCAGATACAGAAGGTCACCTCGGTTGCCCTTCACAATGTCGTACGCCACTTCCGGGTGGCCGGCCAGGATGCAGGCGTCGGCGTAGTCGTGGACCGATCCGCCCAGGGCGGCGTAGTGCCGGAGGATGGCCGCCGCGTCCTCCTCCCGACCGCGCGTCAGGGCATCGGTCCCCGCGAGTAGCGTGACGCTGGTGTTGTACGGTGCCAGCCGGTAGCTGAGACGGATCTGCCGTGCGCCGAGGTCGGTTCGCCCCAGCGTGTCGCGATTGATCTGCCCGATGATGGCCAGGGGCGGGCCGTAGCTAGGGCACATGGGCCGGGCTCCCTCCATGTCGTCCACGATTTGGCGGACCGCCGGCAGGTGCTCCGGCGCGACCGTGTCGACGCCCGTCCTTGGGTCTGGCGCCGACGGGACGGCGTAGAAACGGTACAGCCCGTCCCAGTAGTGGTACTCCACGTTGCCGGGATCCCACGATACTGCGGCGGCCGCCGGACGCAGGACCGACGCGAACTCTGCGTCGCTTCCCACCCAGCCCTTCGCCTCCATCGCGGCCGCCTGTTGCTGGACGACGAACCAGTTCGACTCGGCCGCCCGCGCCCGGTCCGCCCACAGCAAGACCCACACGGCCGCTCCGATCGAGCCGAGCGCCACGGCCGACTGGGCGATCCTGGGAAGGAGGTGCCGGCGGGGCAGGGGCGGAACTGGGTCGGGCACGCGGGTGGACCGCCGGGAGAGCGAGGCCAACAGAGCGATGTACGTCGTCGTGACCGCGGCGACGGCCGGGAAATGTTGCCCGAAGTCGGAGCCGCTGTGGACCAGGGCCGCGATCAGCCCGAACCCCAGCCCGAACGCGACCTGGTCGATCGGCTCGGTCGGCCGGCGGGTCGCCCGGGCGTAGGTGACGACCACCCCGGTCAGGAACAACGCTGCGAGCGCGACGCCGGCCGCCCCGGTCTCCTCCATCAACTGGGCGTACTCGTTCTCGGCGTGCGTGGCGATCGTCGACACGTTGCGGCGGTCGTACATGCCGAACACGAACTCGTGCGTTCCCAGCCCGGTGCCGAACAGCGGGAACCGCTTGAACTCGCCGACCATGTCGCGCAGCATCTCCTGCCGGCCCCCACCGGCGGCGTTCAGGTCGTGCAACGTGGACATCCGGCTGGTGACCAGGTCGAGCCCGGCATACAGCAGCACCCCGAACACCGCCAATCCCATCCCGACGAGCACCCACGCCCGGTCGGTCCCTGCGCCGACGGCCCGACCGCGCCACGCCAGCATCGCGCCCGACGCCGCCGTCGCCACCATGAGCGAAACGATCCCCATCCGACTTAACGACAGGATCACCGCCAGTGGCCCGGCCACGCAGAGCAACGCCCACAGCCACACGGCTGCATGCCGCGGCTGGCGCAGCACGGCCCAGACCTCGCCGGGCGACCTGCAGTAGGCGGACAACTGCGATATCCGGTCCAGCAGTAGCGCGAGCGCCGCCCCGACCGACAGGTTCATGAACTGGCTGAACAGGTTGTGATTGCTGAACAGCCCCGAGTTGCGCTGCCACTCCTTGGCGAAGTCGAACGGGAGCACCCACCCGCTCAGATTCTGGTACCCGGCGACGCCGGCCATGACCAACCCCATGCCGGCGATCACTGACAGCAGCCGGCGGATGCGGGCCGGCTCGCGGAACACGTCCAGCACCACTATGAACAGGGCGGACAGGGCGGCGACCAGCAATGTCTGCACGACCGTCGCGTGGGGGTAGAACGTGAGGGTGACGCGCGACAGCAGCCCGTCTGCGCCGGGGCGGTCGGCCAGCAGGTCGGCTTTGAGCTCCAGCGTGCCGGGCGAGACCGCCCGGACCCACGCGGCGGGCAGCGGGACGGCCTGCGCAGCGCACAGCACCACAAACGTCAGCATTACCGGGTAGGCCCACGACCAGCGGTACCCGCTGGCCAGCCCGGCCCAGGCGCGGGTGGCATGCTTCACCGCCACGGCGACCCCCGCTGCCGCCGCCAACAGCAAGAACACCTCCCGGCTCCACGCCGCCCGCACGCCGAAAGCCAGCGGCGAGAACACGAGCATCGCGTACAGGAGGGTTTCGGTGACGCCGTCGAACGACAGCGCTGCACGACCGGTGCCAGGGTTGGGCTTGACGGTGGAGCGACGGCGGACGGAACGTGTACCCCCAGTGGATGATGACGACGAGCCAGCAAAACTGGTCATGTGAACCATCCCCAGAAGCGGCGGCGGGGCGGCGTGGACCCCTCCCGCGGGGCCGCCCTGATCTGTCGCCGGACCGCCAGTCCGGTGCGGTCCCCCCTGAGCACCTTGAGCGGGTTCTCCACGCACAGCCGCCGGGCGATCGCGTGCCCGTACCGGCCGGCGATCGCGTCGATGGCGGCCGACATCGACGGGGGGCGGTGGGTCACGTCGTGCGCGTCGGTCGCGACGATCGCCACCAACCCCTGCTCGATCATGTTCCACCCGGCCCGCTCGGCGTGCGGGCCAAACTGGCCCAGCAGGCTGCCGGCCGTCACCTGCATCACCATGCCGTCCGCCAGCCACGGCAGGACGGGGTCCAACTTTCGCACCAGCGCCGCGTTCCGCTCCGGGTGCGACAGCACCGGCGTGATGCCCGACGCCATCAGGTCGGTGACCAGCCGGGAAAGGTCGATCAGCGACTCGTGCGGAAGTTCGAGCAGTATGAACGCGCGGCCGTCGCCCAGCGAGAGCACCTGACCCGCGGCCAGCCCGTCCAGCAACCCGGCATCGACGCGGACGTCACCCCCGGGCAACACGCGGAGCGGGACGCCCTCGGCCGACAGCGCCGCCGTCAGTTCCGCCACGGCCGCCCGGATGGAGTCGCCGCCGTTGGTCATCTCGTAGGTGCCGAGTTGGTGTGGCGTGGCGATGACGGTGGTGATCCCGTCGGCCACTAATAGCCGGCAGAGGGCAAGTGCTTCAGCTAGGGTCGGTGGACCGTCATCCAGCCCCGGCAGGCAATGGCAGTGGATGTCGACCGACTCGTCGACCGCGAACCGAGCGAGCCGGTCGGCCTGCGGTCCGGTCGAACTCGGCGGGGGGGCGGAAGCCATGCGAGACGAGGTTTATCCGTTCCGTTCAAACGGCGAAGTCGGGTCGGCACGACGTGCCGGCCCGGCCTCGCGGATGACGACGTTCGTGGCGGTTCACTCGATCGTCGTGACGACCGGCACCGACTTGCCATTCGTCCCGTGGCCACCCGCGCCGTTGAGCTCCGGCTTCGCTGGAGCAGCGGGGGCGTACCCGTACCGGCCGTAGCCGTAGTATGTGTATCCGTACCCATCCTTCTGACGCGCAAAGTCGTTCACGACCACGCCCAGCAGGTTCGCGCCGACCGACGCCAAGGCGTTCCACGCCAGCGATGCGCCTCGGCGGGTCGAACGCTCGGAACGCAGCACCAGCACCGAGGCGTCGCACGACGCGGCCAGCACGCGCGCGTCGCTGACCAGCGTGACCGGCGGGCTGTCGATCAGCACCTGGTCGTACTTCCGCGACGCCTCGCCGAGCAGGTCGAGCAGCGCCTGGCTGTCCAGCAGTTCGGCCGGGTTGTGCGGCAGCGGGCCGCACTGCAGCAGGTCGAGCCGGTCGATCTCCGTTGGCCGGACGGCCTCGGCGAACGTCGTCTTGCCCGTGAGGATGCCGGTCAGTCCCTGCGTCTCCTCGATGGTGAACGTCTTGTGCTGGACCGGACGCCGGCAGTCGGCGTCGATCAGCAGGACGCGCCTGCCGGCCTGGGCGACGGCGATCGCCAGGTTGCTGATGCACGTGCTCTTGCCGTCGCCGGGCGTGGGGCTGGTGATGAGGATCGTCTTGACCGCCCGCTCCTCGCCGCCGAAGTAGATCGCCGTGCGGATGGTGCGGAACGCCTCGGCGACGCCCGACCGGGGCCGCAGCTGGATCTCCCGACCCGCCTCGGCGGGCAGCACCCGGCGGACGATGCGCGGGACCACGCCGAGGATCGTCGCGTCGAGCAGCGACACGATCTCCTCGATCGACCGCAGCCGCTGGTCGAGCTTGTCGAACAGCATCGCGATGCCGATGCCCGCGAGGAGGCCGCCGACGGTGGCCATACCGAGAACCTTCGACGGCAGGGGACGAACGGGCTCGGTGCTCGCCTTGCCGGTCTCAAGGATCGAGATCGTCGTCGGCCCGGTGGTGTCGAGCAACCCTTGGAGCGTCTTGATCCGGTCGTACAGCAGGTCCATCCCCTTCTCGTTCCGCTTCACCTCGCCATCGAGCTGGGCGTACTCGACCTCCTTGGCGCTGAGCCCCTGGGTGATCGACCGCTCGGTCGCGATGGCCGTCTGGATCTGCTTCACATGGGCGTCGGCCTGTGCCGCCGCCGACTTGAAGGTCGCCAGGCAGCTTGCCGCGGCCTGCCTCGTGGATTGGGCGACGTCGTTTTGAGCCCGGTCGAGCGCCGCCTGCGTCCGGCGGACCTGCTCCGATGCCGGACCCCAGATGTCCCGCAACTCGTCGAGGTGCATCTTCAACTGCTGCGCCATCATCGACAGCTGCGGCAGCGAGGAGGCGGGCAGCTGGTCCGTGAGCTTGTACTCGTCGATCAGCGACCGCAGGGTCGCCAGGTCGTTCGGGTCTGCCGCCATCGCCTGAGCCAGCCCCGCCCGGAGGTCGTCGTCGCGAAACTCGGCCTCGTTGAGCGAGTTGCTCAGCCGGATCAGCTGGTCGGCCATCATGCCGCCGCCGGTGGACGTGCGGATGTTGAGGTCGGGGTTGTCCTTGACCATCTGCAGCATCCGCTGCTGGTCGCGGTCGTGCTCCTCGTGCCGGGTCTCATACTCCTTCTGCAAGATCGCGGCGACCTGGGCGGCGTTCGACTTGTGCTGCGAGCCTTGATAGTCGACGTACGCCTGCACGACCCCGTTGACCACGGTAGCCGCATCCTGGGGATTCGGCGATTCCATCGTGACGATGATCAGGTCACCCTGCTTGGCGGGGACGGCCGAGATGACCGACTTCAGGTAACCGACGGGGTTCTCCATCCCGCGTAGGATCTTAGCATCCCCGACGCCGGGCACGTCCACGGCCTGCTTCAGGATCGCGGTCGAGGTGATCAGCTGGCACTGTGTGAACAGGTAGGTGGCCGAGTTGAGCGCCTGCGTGAACTCGCTGTTGTTGCTGATCTGCGTCGATGATGCCTGCTGAACGTAGACGACCGAGGAACTGCTGTAGACCTTCGCGGCCTGCAGCAGGTACGCGGCACCGCACGCCAGGGCGATCACGGTGAACGCGAGCACCACGCCCTTCCGCCGCCAGATGGCGTGGAACACGTTCACCCCCGACCCCTCGGTCGACCCGCCACCCACCGGCCCGCCGCCGTAGGCGTCGATCTCGCGGGTGGGGCGGCCGGCCACCGGCAACCGTGTCGGAATTCGCTTCTCGTCTTGCATCGATCTCTTCTCCAGGAGCAGATGCCCCTCGTACGCGGGCCACCAGGGTTCGGTTCGCCCTTGTCCGGTTCGCTCGTTACGGCGGGCGGAATACGAGGTTCTGCTCCAGTGTGCCGCACGACAGCAGCTTTGGCCAGCCACTCGCACGACGCAAATCGACCGCGAACAAGTCGCTTGGCGCTGCGCCGCGACGCTCGGCCACCCATGCGGCCGGCGTCAGTCTGGAGTGGTCAACCCGCGCGCCACTCACTGCCGGCTGGCACCGGTCGCCCAGCCACTCCGAACAGGCCTTGAGCCCCCGGAACCGGCGAGTCAAATGAAGCGGGCTCGTGGTCCGAGGACCGCGAGCCCGCCATTAAGTGTCATCCACGACCACGGCCCACTGCCAGGATCGAACCGAAGCAATCACGGGGTCGAGGCCTTCGTCACAACCGGCGGGGTAGTGACCTTGCCGGCCCGGGCCGGCTTCGAGGACAGCAGGATCGCCGTAACGGCGACAGCCGCCAGAGTTGCGATGCGGAGAGCCTTCTTCATGTTATTCTCCAAAAGCGTACATTTGATCGGAAGTGCCACGACGGCACCTTAAGCAGATGTTCAGCGAGCCGTGCGACGGCGACGGCGGAGGCCAGCTGCGGCTAATCCACCGACCACCAGCGAGGCAGTCGTCGGCTCCGGAACGGACGTGACCGAGAAGTTATCGAACGTGCCGGTACCCGAGGCACCCGGCGTCGAGTCGAAGGTGGCACCTGCAATACCCACGCCACCGAAACCCAAAGCGGCGTCGAAAGATCCGGTGTATACCCCGGCAGTGCCATCGACGGCGACCGAGTAGCCGCCGGTGGTGTAGTTCAGGGTTGTGGCAAACGTGTGCGTCCCGGCGTATTGCCCAGCTGCGCCCGGGTTGCTGACGCCGGACGAGCTGGCGAGGTCGATCGTGTTGTCACCCAACTCGAACAAGCTGAAGATTGAATTCTCAGTTCCCGAACCCGAGGAACCAAACACCTCATAGCCGAAGCCGGGGAAGGTGCCAGCGGCGGCGGTGATCGATAGGTCGGTCGAGACTGTAATGATGTTCTGCCCGCTGCTGTTCGGGGTGACCGAGCCGAGCGGGATGCCGGGATAATAGACCGCAATGTCACCGCCGCCAGCGCTGTTGTTGCTGCTGAGGTTGGTGGCGGTGATCACTGCCGTGCCGTTGCTCACGGCCGCCGACAGGCTGGTCGGGGTCGGGGTGGGCGTGGAAGCAAAAGTCCGCGGCGGCGTCCCACCAGTCTGCCCGACCAGTTGTCCGTTGGTGAACCCTTCAGTCGTCCCAAACCCTGTGCTGTAAATTGTCGCCGCGTGGGCTGTCTGACCTGACAAAACCGCGGCCACAAGGCCGCAACCCGCCAAAACACCCGTCCGAAGCTTCTTGATCGCCATAAATCTCCCGTCCACAAACTGAGCCTCCCCAGGAAACCGCCTGGGGTTGCGGTCCGTACACGTCCTGTTTCGCGACACGATGCGAACCGACCTACGAGGCTTCGGTTGACTGGATCAGGACGGATTGCACTGATCCACCGGATGGGCCTCTGCACCCTTGACGATTACTGAGTACTCGATATGCGGCGGCGGATCAAGCCAAAATGAACAAAAATCGCCTGACGCGTCCTAGGCCCCCTGCCCCAGATCGCCCAAACCGCGTTTCCGTCAACACCGTTGCCGTCGCTTCCGGTTGAGGTCGTTTATCGGGCGTCGTGCGGGTGTGGAGTTGGACCCTTGCGTGTTGGACAGCCGGTTGCCAGCGTCAGTACCGGCAGCCGTGAGGGCAGCAAATTGCCAGATTTGGGTTGCCCGGGGCCAGTGGGCCTAGTAGGGTACCCACGGGTGAGACGACCTGCCTTTGCGAAGAGTCGGGAACGGCGGCTGTCCCCACGCGGGATGGCGACCGATGGGTGCCCGGCAGTCAGAATTTTTAACCGGTGAGAACGAGTCGGCCTGCCGCCGAGTAGTTCTCATGGGTAGCGAACCCCCGCACTCATCGCGATCGTGATCTCCAGTTGCTGGCAGAGGGTAACGCGGTGCGAACAGGACGCTGGTAGCGTTGGCTCGCGTCGGCGTGCGGGCAGGTGAGGGGCAGATCTCTGCACGTCGCGGGGGGAAAGTTGAGTCGAGGCTTATGACGAAGACAACCTTCGCCCTTTCCACGCTGGGCACGACGGCCGCCGCCGCCGCCCTGCTAACGCCTCTGGTTTCCTGGGCGGCCCACTCGCTGGGGCTGCTGGACGCGCCGGGCGTGCGTAAGGTGCATGCCCAGCCCACGCCGCGCATCGGGGGTGTGGGGATCGCCATCGCCGCGTTGGGGCCGCTGGCGGTCATCCTCTTTGTCCTCCGGCCCGATCTGCTCGCCGGCGTGCCGCCCCGGGTGGCGGGGCAACTGGCAACGTTGATCGGCGGTGCCGTGACGCTGCTGGCCGTCGGGCTGATCGATGATGTCTGGCAGATCTCGGCCAAGTGGAAGTTGCTCGCCCTGCTCCTGGCGTCGTCGGCGCTGTGCGCCTCGGGCTGCGTCGTGCACAGCGTCGTGCTCGGCTCCCACGAGTTCTTCCGCCTCGGACCCGCCGCGTGGCCCGTCACGCTGCTGTGGCTGGCCGGGGTGACCGTCAGCGTCAACTTCATTGACGGCCTCGACGGCCTCGCCGCCGGCATCGTCGCCGCCGCCGCCGGCGTGCTCGCGGTCGGCAGCTACGCGGGATCGTCCCCCATCACGGTCGTCGTGGCCCTCTGCCTGGCCGGTGCCCTCGTCGGATTCTTGGTTCACAACCACCACCCAGCCCGCACCTTCATGGGCGACTGCGGCAGCATGTTCATCGGCTACCTGCTGGCCGGGACCTGCGTGCTGGCCGCCACGACGATCAGCAGCACGACCAAGGGGATCCTGCTGCCGGCGCTGGCCCTGGTCGTGCCGCTCTTCGACACGTTCTTCACGATGGTCCGCCGGGGCGTGCTCCAGCGGCGATCGCTGTTCGCGGCCGAGGGGGGCCACATCCACCACCGGATGTTGGACGTGGGGCTGCGGCACGGCCAGGTCGTCCTGCTGCTCCACGGCGTGACGCTGGTCGCGTCGATCGTCGCCGTCGTCTGCATCCTCGGCGCGCCGTGGGCCGCCGCCCTGTCGGCCATCGTGCTGTCGGCCGCCCTCTTCGGCCTGTTCAAGACGGCCGGGACCGTGCGGGCCCGCGAGACGATCGGTGCCATCCGTCGCAACCGGGCGATCGGCCGGGAGACCCGCCGGTACCAGAACGCGTTCTACGACCTGCAACTGCACTTCCGGAAGGCCCGCACGCTCGATGACTGGTGGCAGCACCTGTGCCGGGCGGCCGACGTGCTGGACTTCGGCCGGCTCAACCTGACCCTCGGTCGTCGGGACGGGTCGGCCCACGTGATGAAGTGGCGTCGCCCCCGCCGGGACGACGACCCCATGTCCGCGGCCGACTCGATCACCGCCGACGTCCCCGTGCCCCAGCGCCGGATCGGCACCACCGTTCGGGCCGAGGTCGAGGTGCTCGGGTCGATGTTCCTGGAGACCGGCGGCCTCCGCGTGGCCCTGTTCTCCCGGCTGATGGCCGAGTGCGGCCTGGACCGGCTGCCGCTCATCGCCCGCGCCGGCGAGGCCGTGCCCGTCCCCGACGCGGTCGTCGACCCGCTCCTGCCCGCCATGGCAATTGACGGACCCTTCCGGGGGCTCCGCGTCGCCATCGTCCACGATTTCCTCTATACCTATGGCGGGGCGGAGCGCGTCGTCGAGCAGCTGCTGGCGGTGTTCCCCCAGGCCGACGTGTTCGCCCTGTTCGACTTCCTTCCCGCCGAGAGCCGCGGCTTCCTCGGCGGACGCCCGGTCACGCCCAGCTTCCTGCAGAAGCTGCCCGGCGCCCGCCGCAAGCACCGGTTGTTCCTCCCGCTGATGCCGCTGGCCATCGAGCAGCTCGACGTGTCGCCGTACGACGTGATCGTCTCCAGCAGCTACGTGGCGGCCAAGGGGGTCATCACCCGACCCGACCAGCTGCACGTCTGCTACTGCCACACGCCCGTCCGCTTCGCTTGGGACCTGCAGGGCCAGTACCTCCGCCAGACCGGCCTGGCCGGCGGGCTGCTGTCGTTCCCGGCCAAGGTGTTGCTGCACTACATTCGCGGGTGGGACGTCCGCTCGGCGCACGGCGTCGACGTGTTCCTCACCAACAGCGACTTCGTCGGCCGCCGCATCGCCAAGACCTACCGCCGCCCGGCCACCACCGTCTACCCGCCGGTCGACACGACTGCCTTCGCGCTGAACGACGGCGCGCGCGAGGACTTCTACCTGACCGCCTCGCGGCTGGTCCCCTACAAGCGGATCGACCTGATCATCGCCGCCTTCAACCTGATGCCGAACCGACGGCTGCTCGTCGTCGGCGACGGCCCCGAGCTCGGCGAGCTCCGCGAGCTGGCCGGCCCCAACGTCACCGTGCTCGGCCACGAGTCGGGCGAGCGGCTCCGCCGGCACATGCAGCTGGCCCGGGCGTTCGTCTTCGCAGCCGAGGAGGACTTCGGCATCGCCCCCGTCGAGGCCCAGGCCTGCGGCACCCCGGTCATCGCCTTCGGCCGCGGCGGGGCGACGGAGACCGTGAAGGACGGCACCACCGGCGTCTTCTTCGAGGAGCAGACGACCAGCTCGCTCATCGCCGCCATCGACCGGTTCGAGTCGATGGAGTTCGACCCGCACGCCATCCGCGCCAACGCCGAGCTGTTCTCCCCCGACGTGTTCCGCCGGCACATCTCCGATCAGGTCAGCGGCCACTGGGCGGCCTTCAAGGCCCGCCAGCTCAACCCCGGCCCGGTCCCCCTAGGCGGCCACCGCGGCGAGGCCGAGTTCGATGGCCTGCCCGATCACCGCTTGGCCGAGGTCGCCGCGGCGAACTCGGCACGCGTCAAAGCGTTCGAGTGATCGCCAAGCGGCCCGCCACAATGGTGGCCTGATCGTCCCACACGCAGGTTGTGCCGCTTCGCGGCTGCGGCATCGCGGGCAGCCGGCGGTCACCACGAATCGGCTCCAATGCGCCGGCCGGTAGTGAAGTCGACCGGCCCGGGGGGCTCGGCACCGGCCGTCAATCGTGCCATTTATCAAGGCGTCATAGTTGCAATGGAGGGAGCGGGACCGTCCGTGCGTGCTGATGCACGTCGGCCGGGGCCCAGCCGTTCTGATCGGTGTGCATCAGTGTGCATCTGTGGTTCCACCTTCCTCGTGGATTGAGCATTCCGTCCCATCCAGCGACCACGCCCGCGCCCGTTCGCAGCGCGTTCCTCCCCACGACTTCCGATCTCCCTGACTCCGCGGCCGCCATCGGCAGTCGGCGAGGCGGCCACTGAAACCACCAGAAATCAGCTGTTTCCGAGCGAATTGCATCGTCGTGCGGCACGTATCGACCACGGTGCCTCATGTGAAACGGATGTTACGCGGCGACCGGGACAGGCCTACCTTGACGGGGGCGTCGACGCGGTGGTTTGCCGGGTCGGTCGTCAGAGCCACGTCCAACGGGAGAACGAACATGAGCGGAACGACAACTGAGGCGCCGCTGGCCACCAGCCGCCGGGGCCTGCTGGCGCGGGCGGGGGTGGCCGGTGCCGCCGCGCTGGGAACGGGGTTACTCGACCTGGGCGGCAACCGCCGCGGCAACTCGGCGGGAGCCTCGCAGAATCCGCGGACCACCTTCGGGCCGAACGCGGCGGAGAAGAAGTTCGCCGTCGACGACACGGACATCCTGACCTTCGCGCTGAACACCGAGTACTTCGAGGCCGAGTTCTACCTGCGGGCCATCTACGGGACCGGCCTGCCGGCGGCGCTCACGACCGGCGGGCAGGGATACGGCAAGTCGCCGTACAAGGCCGTCGCGCCCGGCGCGGCCAACGTCTACGTCCCCGGTGCGGCCACCACGACGACCGGCGCGAACGCGCCGGTGCCGTTCACGGACCCGACGATCGCGCAGTTCGCGATGGAGATAGCGAACGACGAGGCCGAGCACGTCTACTTCCTCCGCACGGCCCTGGGCAAGAAGGTGCCGGCCCGGCCGACGCTGGACCTGGCCGGGGCGTTCACGCAGTTCATGCGGGCGGCCGGGGTGATCGGCACCGCCGACGCGTTTGACCCCTTCGCCAGCCAGCGGAACTTCCTGCTCGCCGCCTACCTGATCAACGACATCGGGCCGACGGCCTACATCGGGGCGTCGCCCTACCTGACCAGCCCGGCCAACGTGGCCGCCTCGGCGGGCCTGCTGGGGGTCGAGGCGTACCATGCCGGTGAGACGCGCACGCTGCTGTTCGCCCTGAGCGAGGAGACGGCCGACGCCGCCCTGATCGCGCAGGCCGGGGCGATCGCCAACCTGCGCAGCAACGCCGCCGCCCTGTCCGATGCCAACGGGGCCCCGGCCGTCACCGACCAGGGGCTGATCGACGCCAACGGCAACGCCAACATCACCGTCGTGGACGGCAACGGCATCGCCTTCGCCCGCAGCTTCTCGGCCATCCTGAGCCTGTTCTACCTGAACACGACGCCCACGCTCACGCCGCCGCCCGCCGGGTTCACGCCCAGCGGGTTCAACGGCCGGATCCGCTGAGGTTCCCCCCAAACCACGACCCATTCGCCCGGCCGCCGGCGCAACGCCCGCGGCCGTGGAAGGAGACGACGATGTCAGACGCGACCACGATGTTGAACCAAGTGCTGCCGGCGATCGCCGCGCGGCGGACGAGCCGGCGCAACCTGCTGGCCAAGGCGGCCGTCGCCGCCGGCGCTGTGGCCGGGGCGGCCGTGCTGGGACGACCCCAGCCGGCCAGCGCGGCCACGCTCCCGGCCACGTACGGGCCCAAGGGTGCCCGGTTCAAGGTGACCGATGCCGACATCCTCAACTTCGCCCTGAACCTGGAGTACCTTGAGGCCGAGTTCTACGCCCGCGCCGTCACCGGTGCCGGCCTGACCGACGCCGACACGACCGGCGGCGCCGGCACCGCCGCCGGGTCGGTCACCGGCGGGGCCAAGGTCACGTTCACCACCACCACCGTGCAGCAGTACGCGATGGAGATCGCCGCCGACGAGCTGGCCCACGTCCGCTTCCTGCGGGCCAACCTCACCCCGGCCGCCGCCGTCAACCGCCCGGCCATCGACTTCACCGCCGGATTCAACGCGGCGGCGAAAGCGGCCGGCGTGGGGGCGACGTTCGACCCCTTCACCGGCGGCGACGTCCCGTTCCTGATCGGGGCCTACCTGTTCGAGGACGTCGGCGTCACCGCCTATCAGGGCGGGTCGCCCTACATCAAGAACCCCACCTACCTGCAGAAGGCCGCCGGCATCCTCACCACCGAGGGGTACCACGCGGCCACGGTCCGCACGACCCTGTACCGCATGGCCGCCACCACCACGGCGATCGACATCCTGGCCGTCACCAACAAGATCGCCGCGGGGCGGCAGACCCTCTCCGCCGCCGCCGACGGCGTGTCGGCCAGCGACGAGGGGCTCGCCTATGCCGGCCCCATCCCCAACATCGTCCCCGCCAACGGCAACGGCATGACCTACGCCCGCACCTTCGCCGGCGTCCTGAACATCGTCTACGTCGGCGGATACAACGTGACCACCCAGTCCGGCTCCGGCGGCTTCCTCCCCAGCGGCATGAACGGCCGGATCCACTGAACCGCGGCCGAGGGCGATTCGCGAAGTGCCGGCATCAGATGTTTGACACAGGCGGGCACTGTCAGCAAGGCTGTCCGGTGCTTGTCCTGTGTAACTGCTTGACGTGGAGTGTGTGCTCGAGGCTGGACCCACCAGCACGCGATCAGGTGTACGGTGTGCCGGCTCCCAGTTGTTGAACTGGGGGAACGGCACATTGCACTTGTTCAGGACGGCCGGCGAGCCAAAGGTGCCCGGCGCACCGGTTGGCGGGCCGACTTGGAGGACGAGCGGAGAGGGAGCGAATCGAACACTCCTCGCGTCTTGCGACGCGACAGCGGTTTTGAAGACCGCGAGGACCACCAGGTACCCAGCACTCTCCGAGGGCGTTCACCGGGCCGGGGCGGTCGCCGGAGCCGTGGTCGCGACGGCGGTGGCGGCCGGGGGGAAGAACAGGTTCTTCGACTTCATCACCGTCTGGTAGACGCCCCAGGCGGCGGGGAGGCCGACGACCAGCCAGGCGATTGTCACGGCCAGCGGGGCGGTGGGCGGGGGGCGAGACGTCGTGGACGGGGAGGCAGGGTCGGACATCGGAGGCTCCGTTCGAGTATCAGGCGGCCGGCTTCGCCGGGCGGATCAGCAGGTTGGCCACGAACCCGACGATCAGCAGGCCGGCCATGATGTGGAAGATCGTGGCGTACCCCTCGGCGGCGGGGACGTGCCGGGCGGACTGGCTGTCGTGCAGGGTGTTCAGCAGGTAGGGACCGGCGATGCCGGCCACGCTCCAGGCCGTCAGAATGCGGCCGTAGATCGCGTTCATCGCCTTGGTGCCGAACAGGTCGCGCACGTAGGCTGGCGTGGTGGAGAAGCCGCCGCCGTAGATGCTGATCAGGATGCCGGTGACGGCGACGAACAGGGCGATGCTGTCGAGGTGGCCGCCGGCGGTGAACAGGATGGCGGCGTAGCCGGCGGCACCGACGACGAAGAACGCGGCGAACGTCGCCTTCCGGCCGATGTAGTCGCTCAGGCTGGACCAGACGAACCGGCCGCCCATGTTGAACAGGCTCAGCACGCCGACGTACCCGGTGCCGGCGGCGACGGCCACGGCGTTGGCGGTGAAGTGGGCGGCGAACAGCTGCGGGATGAACTCCGACCCCTGCTCGATGATGCTGATGCCGGCCGTCGTGTTCAGGCACAGCACGAGCCACAGCAGGTAGAACTGCGGCGTGCGGACCGCGGCCGACACGTCGACATCCGCGCCGGGCGGGCGCTTCGCCTTGGCGGTGGCGATCGTGGCCGGGGCCGGGGCGGCGGGCTTCCAGTCGGGCGGGGGGATGCGGATCGTGAAGACGCCGAACATCATGAACGCGAAGTAGAGCGCGCCCATGACGCACAGGGCGGTGGAGACGCCGGAGTGGTCGGCGGTCTTGAAGTGGGCGATCAGGTTGGTCGCCAGCGGCCCGCCGATCATCGCGCCGCCGCCGAAGCCCATGATGGCCATGCCGGTGGCGAGGCCGGGGCGGTCGTTGAACCACTTGACGAGGTTGGCGACGGGCGCGAGGTAGCCGAGCCCCAGGCCGACGCCGCCGATCGCGCCGTAGCCGAGGTAGACGATCCAGATCTGGTGCAGGTGGACGCCGACGGCGGCGACGACGAAGCCCAGGCCGAAGCAGCAGGCGGCGAGGAACATCGCCTTGCGGGGGCCGTTGCGCTCAAGCCACTTCCCGAACAGGGCGGCCGACAGGCCCAGCACGCCGATCGCGATGCTGAACGTCCACATGACCTCTTTGTCGGTCCAATCGCCTGCGGCGTGGGTGCCGTGGCCGAGCAGGGTGGTGAGCGGCTTCTTCAGCACGCTCCAGGCGTAGACCTGCCCGATCGACAGGTGGATCGCCAGCGCCGCCGGCGGGACCAGCCAGCGGTTGTACCCGGGCCCGGCGACGGAGCGGTCCTTGTCGAGGAACGAGAGCAGGGCCATGGCGATCCTCCAGCCGGCGGGTCCGTGACCGAGGCCACGGACTCGGCAAACGAAGCGTACGCATTCAACGGAGCGGAAGGGAAGGGACAATCGCCGAGGCCGGTACTGACTTGCCGCACTCGGGGCAGCGCTCGGGCGAGTGTTGCAGGTCGTAGCCGCAGTCGACGCATTGTCCGCGGGCGGCGCGGCGGTGGCGGGTGAGCCGACGTTGGGCGGCGATGGACGGGGGCAGGGCCGACCAAAGCAGCGGGAACCACAGCGGCATCAGGGCCGACCGGGCCACGCTCGACGCGCCGGACGGGGTTCGCCACGACTCGGCCGTCCAATCGAAGCGGACGGTCTCGCGCCAGCGTTGGCTCGCCCGGAAGAACCGGTCGCGGACGGGACTGGTCGACGCCGACAAACTGGCGGACCTCGAGTGGTTGATCGTGTTCGGGAACGTCTGCCAGAACAGGCCGGCGCGGCCGGAACCGACGCGGACGGCCAGGACCAATCCGGGCGTGACGCGGCGGACGGTGACGCCGCGGTAGAAGCTGGAAGGCCACGCGAGGGCGGTCGCCAGGCAGAGCGCGAACGACAGGGCGATGAGGAGTCGTCGGGCCCAACGCATGGGTGGCAACCAGGGTTGCTGAAGCAACCCTGCCGCTGGGGGGCGGTCAGTTCATCTTCGCGCCGGCGGGCACCTGTGGGGCGCTGCCGGGCGATTCGGTAGACGGCTTGGGCTTGCTGCCCAGTCGGGCGTCGCGCGGGTTGCCGCCGGACTCCTGGCCGCCGTAGACGAAGGCCCACCGCAGCGCCAGGCCGCCGGCGAGGCTGAGCAGCGAGGCGAGGATGCTGGCCGCCCGCTTCTTCCGGCCGTGCAGCGGGAGGGCCTTGAGCAGCTCGGCACCGACGATGCCGAGGATCGTCAGCCAGAGGTTGCGCTTCTGGCCGCCGTGCGTCAGGGGGCGAGCCAACGGGCCGGACTGCTTGAGGAAGCCGATCAGCGTCACCGCCTCGGTGACGTGGGCGGCCAGCTCGATGCGCTCAATGGCGCGCTTGCTGGGACCGTGCAGGTCGGCACCGGTCAGGTCGAGCGCGAGGTTGACGGCGCTGGCGGCCGTGGCGGCGGCGCTGCTGCTGAACAGCGGGCCGATCCAGGTGTTCCTGCACCACAGCGGGGTGCTGGCGCAGCTGAGCAGCACGCCGGTGTAGCCGGCCAAGCCCAGCGCCAGCGGCACGCCGGCGACGTCGTGGACGGCGGTGATGGTCTGGTTGATCGCGCTCGTCTCGAACCGTTTGCGCTGCGTCGCGGTGAGGCGGTTCAGCGTGAAGTGGCGCATCGCCTCGGCCGTGCAGGGCAGGCTGTAGCCGGACAGGATCCACGACCCCAGGCTCATCGGCGTGCTGGGCTTGAACACGCGCAGCATGTGGTGAAACCGGCGCGGGTCACCCAGGTCGTAGATCAGCAGCGGGGGGCTGGGCAGCAGGCTGGCGAAGCTGATGTAGCTGGCCAGCGTGGACAGGTCGCGGTACTTGCCGCCGCCGAACCGCTCGGCCATCCGGCCCAGGATGTAGCTGCCCCCGCTGATGCCGCCGAACCAGAAGTAGAGCGCGATCTCCCACTTCCACACCGGCGCCTGCAGCAGCGAGATGTTGTAGTAGGACGGCTCCTCCGCCCTCTGCGGGTCGGCCGACGTGGGCATGGTCTCGGCCCGGTGCTTCTGCGCGCCGTTCTGCAACGGGTGCAGGTCCGATCGGCGGCTGGTCGCGGTGTTCACGCCGGGCATCTCACACTCCTCCGTCAGCACAGGGGATCACAGGCCGCACATGCTATGCAGCAGTGATAGGCCGGGCTTGCGGTCACCGTTTCGGATCGATCGGCCGCACCTCGATGACGTGTCGCGCGATGTCCGGCACGCCGTCGAGCACCGTCACCTCGAGGATGCGGTCGCGCTGGCCGCGCTTGCGCCGCCAGTCGGCGTAGGACAGTTCCAGCAGCGGCGTGAACGTGGAACGCCCGCGGCGCGCGGGCCGGCGGATCGTCGCGCCGGAGTTGATCGGGCTCAGCTCGACCCGCTCGGCGTGCGCGCGAGCCAGCCCCAGCGTGTCGACGACCAGCACGTCGAGCGGGCGCGACCGGTTGCCCCGCGCCCCGAGAAGCCGGCCCAGGCCGGCCTCGTCGGCCCAGAAGAAGACCCGGCGGTTCAGCAGCGCCAGCCAGTCGGCGGGCCCGAGCCCGTCGTCCAGGCACCGGGCCAGGGCGGCCTCGGTCATGGGGATTTGGTCGGTGATGATCGCCGTGCCGTGGACGGCGTGGCGGATCGGCACCGACGCGGGGCGGCGCATGCGCTCCAGCCTCGTTCGCTGGTCGCCGGCGATTTCGAACAGGTCGAGCAGCCGGCTCGTGGGCAACAGGCCTCGCGTGCGGATGCCGTCCCACGCGCCGCGCGAGGCGACGTGGAACAGCCGCGGGTGAAGCTGGGCCAGCTCTTCGGGGGTCATGCGGCAAGGGAACAGTGACCGTCGAACGCCGAACACCCGTCTGCACCATCCGACGGTAGAGCTCGGTGAGACAGCTCGGAACCTGTCTCATGGTCCGTCTCGATAACAAACGTTTACCATTCAGAGACTTGCATCAATTTGAGGGCCGGCGGGACGGGTTGAAAAGCGTCCCATTTCGTCCCAAATCGTCCCACGGGGTTCTGGCGACTGGCAGAGGCGATGTTCGCACCGCGGCCGCTCATTGCCGCCGCCCCGATGCGAACACCAGTGCCGCCAACCCCGCGAGTGCCGCCCCCACGCCAATGCTCGCGGCGTAGCGCTTGCCCTGCCCGCGGAACGGCTGGCGCGGGGCCTCGGGCAGGTTGTACTGGTTCGGGTGGTCCTCGAGCAGGAAGAACGCGTTGAGCCGGCCGTAGTCGCCGACGGGGTCGGCGCCGTACAGGTAGGCCTCGCCGTGGCCGCGGCCGTGCAGCTCCTCGACGCGGCGCTTGGCCCGGTCGCGCAGCTCGTCCACCTGGCCGAACTGGATGGAGGCGGTGGGGCAGGCCTTGGCGCAGGCGGGGGTCATGTCGTCGGTCTGGCGGTCGTAGCAGAGCGTACACTTGTGGGCGTGGCCGTCGCCGTCCCTGAAGGACATCTGCGTGCCGGCATCCTCAGTGCTGGGGATGTGGTGGGTGCCGCTGCGGGCGATCACGCCGAACGGGCAGGCGCTGACGCAGTACCCGCAGCCGTTGCAGATGTCGTTCTGGACGTACACGTCGCCATAGGTGTTGTAGACGATCGCGCCGGTCGGGCAGCTGTGCTGGCAGGGGGCCGACTCGCAGTGCTTGCAGACGTCGCTCATCATCAGCCAGCGGCTGGTCTCCTCGCCCATCTGCTCCTTGAACGCCACGTGCCGCCACGTCGTCGCGCCCAGGTGTCCCGTGTTGTCGTAGCTGTTGCCCGACAGCTTGAACCCGTCGCTGGGCAGCTGGTTCCACTGCTTGCAGGCCACCTCGCACGCCTTGCAGCCGATGCACAGCGTGGTGTCGGTGAAGAACCCCATGATGGGATGCAGCCCCTCGGCCTGGCCTGCTTGCCCCGGCTGTGGGACGGCCGTCGGCCGGGGCGGGAAGGCGTTGGGCATGTCGCCGACCACCTCGAACATGTCACGCAGGATCGGTAGGGCCAGGGTCATCGCGGGATCGCCTCCGTCGGCAGTGTACGCACGGGTGGCGGTGGCGGTCGCCTCAGGGAGTGGGTTATCGCCGTGGCGGCATCAGTCGCCGCAGGACCCAGTGGGCCGGCAGGAACATGCCGACGATCGCCGCGGCAATCACGACGGCCAGCCACGCGCCGTGCGGCATCCGGCTCTGAGGCCGGCTTCTGCTGAGGCCGTAGACGTAGTTCACGTTCGCCGCGATCCGCTTCCCGCCGATCGTGCCCGGGGGGGCGAACAGGAAGTAGCAGGCCAGCAGCAACAGCGTGCCGACCACGGTCTGCACGCCGAACGCCCGGCGATCGTAGCCCAGCCGTCGCAGGCTCCGCAGCAGCAGGTACGGCAGCCAGCCGTGGAACAGCGACAGCGACCGCACCCATCGCGGGTAG
This sequence comes from Tepidisphaeraceae bacterium, assembly GCA_965198865.1. Classification (GTDB taxonomy): domain Bacteria; phylum Planctomycetota; class Phycisphaerae; order Tepidisphaerales; family Tepidisphaeraceae; genus CBDAQA01. The sequence continues at coordinate 470,493 of CBDAQA010000003.1, forward strand.
GACGGGTCGAACATGTAGTTGGTCAGCCCCAGCGCCCTGAACCCCAGCAGTCGGGCGGCGAAGTCGATCACCCACACCACCTGCGGCACGAGGATCGCGACCGCCTCCACGCTCAGCAGCAGCGAGCTCTCCGCCCACAGCCCGACCAGCGTGACGAAGGCCGCCACGTCGCAGATCTGCAGGAAGTTCGCCGGGCCGTAGACGCGCCAGTAGGACGGAACGAGCACGGTGACGAACGCGGAGTAGGTGAGCTTGATCCAACGGGGGATGCGGCCGGTGGGCATTGGCGAAGGTGTACCGTGGCGGTGGATGGCGGGGAACCAAGATTACATCCGACGTCTATCAGCCGCGGGCGGAAGTCAGCGGGCGGTCCGCTGGCTTCCGCCCGAGGCTGAAATGACGGTCGAATCACCGCCCGTCCGCCAGCGACTCAATGAGCCGCGTCAGCTCCCTCGGGTGCGACCACTGCGCGTTGTGGTCGCTGGTCATGGTCGTCACGTCCCAGCCGAACGACCTCGCCCGCTGATAGAAGTAGTAGAACTTCGCGTAGTCGATCGGCCGCTTCGGCGGGACGTAGAGGACGTACGTCGTCGGCTTGCCCCGGAGCGGCGGCGGCTCGCGCAGGCGGATCGGCTGGGTGAACGTCGCCCCGGGCTGACGCACGTCGTGCGGCAGCGGCTGCGTGGTCGACACCCACGTCGGCGTCAGGTAGCCGGTCGCGTCGGGCTTGGTCGGGCCCGACCGGTGCTGCAGGCGCCTGACCTCGTCCACGGCCGACTCGCCGTCCAGCGGCAGGAAGGCGTCGAGGTAGACCACGCGGGCGATCCGGTCCGGCACCGCGTCGATCACGCCGGTGATGACCATCCCGCCGTAGCTGTGGCCGACGAGCACCACGTCGTGCAGGTCCTCGAACCTGATCACGTTCACGATGTCGGCGATGTGCGTGTCCAGGCCGACCGAAGGACTGGCCAGGTGAACCCGCTCGCCCTGGCCGGTCAGCGTGGGGCGATAGACGTGGTAGCCGTCGGCGGACAGCCGCTCGGCGACCTCCTTGAACCCCCACCCGCCGCCGAACGCGCCGTGGACGAGGAGGATCGTGGGATGCTTAGTCGCCGCGACGGGCGCCGCGATCTGAGCGGCACATCCCGCGAGCAGTGCGAGCGTCGCGCAGGCGAACCGTGGAAGTCGGGTCGATGAAGTCATGCGTGACAACCGTCCACTGAGGTTCCTCGTTTAGCGACGGCCCGCCTGGCCGTCGCCAGACAGCGGCGATGCTACGGCTGCGTCGCCGCCGGCCGCGTGGCGGGCGGTCCGTCCATCTCGTTCAGGATCGCGCGGAACTGCGGCTCGAACTTGTTCCGCATCAGCAGCTCCGCCGCCACGTACAGCTGATAGGCCTTCTCCGGGTCGATGTTGAAGTAGGTGCTGGTGCTGTTCACCGATTCCTGGAAGCTGCGGTAGGGCAGCTCGCTCACGCTCTCCAGCTGCGTCAGGGCCATGTGCGCCACGCGGATCGGGTGGCCGCCGACCGTCTTGAACTCGGTGTACCCGTCGGCGTCGAGCTTGGCCAGGGCCGCGCGGACCTCGCGGGCGGTCGCCGTGTCGGGGGCGTTCTTGATGACCACGTCGTCCAGCCCGGCGGCGCTGGCGCGGTTCAGCAGCGCGCTCCCGGTCAGCCCCGCGGCCGACGTCAGCGCGGTGATGAACCCCGTGTCGCTCTGCGTCGAGATGTCCTGGTCGTACTCCACGCGGGCGTCGAGCACGATGAAGACCGCCCCGTTCGGGTACGGGTCGGGCCGGTGCCCGCTGCGGGCCGCCTCCTCCTGGCTGCGGTAGGTCTCGACCAGCGTCTCGATGCCCAGGTTGTCGTTGATCGTCCCGTCGATCAGGTGGCGGTACTGCGGGAAGATCGTCGTGAAGTCGCGCAGCGTCACCTCGTGCAGCAGCACCGGCACGCTGCTGGTCGCCGCCACCGCATAGGCGACGGGGTACTTGGACAGGTCGCTGTTGATCTGGTCGAACGTCTCGTTGCAGTAGACGAACCGCCGGCCCGACTGCAGGTCCGTGGCGGTGATCAGCAGCCGCGGGCGGTCGGCGCGCAGGTCGCCGTAGGTCTGGCCGTGACCATTCTGTGCCGTGAACAGGTTGTTCTGCAGCGTGCGCGCCAGCATGTCGTCGCGGTCGTAGTCGCTCAGCAGGAGGGCGACCCAGGTCCAGGGCATGATCCCCTGGATCAGCATGTCGTTGGCGAAGGGGTGGGTGAGGCGGCGCTGCACCTCCTTGGGGTTCCACCCGCCGGGCCCGTCGCCGTGGAGGCAGTAGTAGGCGGCGGCCAGGCTGCCGCCGCTGACGCTGGCGATGTAGTCGACCCGCTTCAACAGCCCGACGCGCTGCAGCTGGAGCATGCAGGCCGCGGCGAAGTTGGCCGACCGGCTGCCGCCCCCGCTGATGGCGAGGCCGACGAAGTACCCGTCGGGCACGGTGTCGACCGGGTCGGCGGCGGCGGCCGGGCCGGCCGAGCGGACCTCCCGCTCCGACGCCGGCCCCGGCGGCCGCGGGTACCGCGGGGCGTCCACCGCCGCGAACGTGGCGGCGCGGGTGGCGTTCCGCGCCCGCTCCTCCAGCGCCACCGACACGTCGTTGAGCGGCCGGTTGGCGTAGCTGCAGCCGACCAGCAAGGCCGGCACGACCCACGCGATGCGCGCGAGCCGACGCACCGCGCCCCCACGCCCGCCGATGCAATGTGGTTCCATGTGTTTCGGTTTTATCACACCTTGTCCCCAGCGGCCTCAAGCGATTGGCGGGCCGCTCCGATCTACTGGCGGGACGTGCAAGTCTTCGCGATCGACACAGAGAGGGCCCGCATGCAACTGGCAACCGCGTCGTACCAGCCGGCCACCGGGTGGGCCGCGCCGTTGCCGTCCGCGGCCGACGGGCCGCGCACCCTCGTGCTGGCGTTCGGGTCGGCGGCGCTGGTCGACGACCCGCGGCCGCTGGCCGACCTGGCGCGGGCGTTCCCGGCCTCGCAAGTTCTGGGCTGCTCGACCAGCGGCAACATCCTCGGCGAGCACGTGACCGACGACGGCCTCGTCGCCGCGGTCGCCCGGTTCGACCACACGGACCTGGCGCGGGCGGCGGCATCCGTCTCCGGGCCCGGCGATTCGCTGGCGGCGGGGCGGTCGATCGCCGGGCAGCTGGCGCGACCAGGCCTCCGCGCGGTGTTCGTCTGTTCCGACGGGCTCGCGGTCAACGGCAGCGACCTGGTGCGCGGGATTGCCGCCGGCGTCGGGCCCGACGTTCGGGTGACCGGCGGCCTGGCGGGCGACGGCGACCGGTTCAGACACACGTGGGTGTTCGACCACGGGGCACCGAGGGCCGGCACCGTGACGGCCGTCGGCCTGTACGGCGACGCGCTGCGCGTCGGCCACGGGTCGTCCGGCGGGTGGGACCTGTTCGGGCCGGAGCGGCGCATCACCAGGTCGGCCGGCAACGTGCTGTTCGAGATCGACGGCCAACCGGCGCTGGCCCTGTACAAGCGTTACCTGGGCGACCGGGCCGCGGGGCTGCCAGCCACGGCGTTGCTGTTCCCGCTGGCGCTGCGCGCCGGTGCGGAGGATGCCCACCGGCTGGTCCGCACCGTGCTGGCCGTGGACGAGGCGGCCCAATCGATGACGTTCGCCGGCGACGTGCCGACCGGCCACTTCGGGCAGCTGATGCGCGGGAACGTTGAGCACCTGATCGACGGTGCGACCGCCGCGGCGGCGAGTGCCGCGGGCGGGACTGAGGGTGGCCGGGCCCTGACCGTGGCCGTCAGCTGCGTCGGCCGGCGGCTCGTTCTGGGCGAGCGGACCGAGGAGGAGCTGGAGGCGGTGGCCGAGTGCGCCGGCACCGCCTCGGCCCAGGTCGGGTTCTACTCCTACGGCGAGATCTGCCCCCACTCGACGGGCGGCGCGTCGGCGGTGGCCGAGCTCCACAACCAGACGATGACCGTGACCCGCTTCGCCGAGGCCGCGTGAGGAGCGTGGACGCCGTGATGCACCCGACGCTCGCCCGCCAGCTTCGCCGCTTGGGCCTCGATGAGGCCATACCCCCGTCAACGCCGGCGGTCTGGTCGCAGCTGCTGGCCCGGATTGGGACGGCCTACACCGATGCCGACAACGAGCGGTACACGTCCGAGCGGGCGATGACCGTCAGCTCGGCCGAGCTGGCGGAGCTGAACGCGAGCCTGCGGCGGGAGAACGCCTCGCTGGCCGAGGGGAAGCTGCAGCTGCTGCTGGAGAGCACGGGCGAGGGGATCTACGGCATCGACGCCGAGGGCCGCTGCACGTTCGTCAACCGGGCGGCCGTTCAGCTGTTGGGGTTCAGCCGGGACGAGATGCTCGGGCGGAACATGCACGAGCTGATCCACCACCATCACGCCGACGGGGCCCCGTACCCGCTGCAGGAGTGCCCGATCTACCAGACGCGGTTCACGGGCCAGCCGTGCCGGCTGGACAGCGAGCGGCTGTTCCGCAAGGACGGCTCGTCGTTCGCGGCCGACTTCGCCGCGTTCCCCATCCACGCCGGCGAGGGTTCGGGCGACCTGGCCGGGATGGTCGTGACGTTCACCGACGTGACCATCCGCAAGGGTGCGGAGACGGCGGCGGAGGCGGCCCGGGCCGAGGCCGAGTCGGTCCGCGCGGAGCTGGCGCTGCAGAACGAGCAGCTGCGCGAGCAGGCGTTGAAGCTGGCCGAGGGCGAGCTGCGGCTGCGGTCGATCCTGGACAACGCCGGCACGCTGGTGGCCGCCCGAGACCGGGACGGGCGGTTCGTCATGGCCAACCGCGCCTACGCCAGCAGGCTGGGCACGACGCCCGACCGGATGATCGGCCGGTGCCTGGGCGATTACTACGAGCCGGCGAACGTCGAGCACATCCGCGAGCACGACGCCCAGGTGTGGCGGACCGGCGCGGCGGAGACGTTCGAGGAGTCGCTGACGCTGGGCGGGAAGCCGATGGTCGCCGTGACGGCCCGGTTCCCGCTGACCGACGCGGCCGGCCGGATGATCGCCGTCGCGGCGATCGCGACCGACATCTCCGCCCGCAAGGCGGCCGAGGCCGAGGCGGTGCAGGCCCGCGCCGTCGCCGAGGCCGCCAGCGCCGCCAAGAGCGAGTTCCTGGCCAACATGAGCCACGAGATCCGCACGCCGCTGAACGGCGTGATCGGCATGGCCGAGCTGCTGCTGGGGACCCCGCTCAGCGACGAGCAGGCGCGGTTCACCAGGGTGCTGCGCACGTCTGCCGACGCGCTGCTGGGCGTGATCAACCAGGTGCTGGACTTCTCGAAGATCGAGGCCGGCAAGCTGGAGCTGGAGCAGACCCCATTCGACCTGCCGGCGGTGGTGAACGGCGTGGTCGAGATGATGGCTCACCGTGCCAACGCCAAGGGGCTGGCGCTGACGGCCGACCTCGGCGTCGACGTCCCGCGGTCGGTCACCGGCGACCCCGTGCGGCTGCGGCAGATCTTGGTCAACCTGGTCAGCAACGCCGTCAAGTTCACGGACCACGGCCACGTCGCCGTCCACGTGTCGGCCACCGCGTCGAGCGGGTGCAACTTCGACCTGCGATTCGAGGTCGCCGACACCGGTCCCGGCATCCCGGCCGACCGGCTGGACCGGCTGTTCAAGAGCTTCAGCCAGGTCGACGCCAGCACCACGCGCCGCCACGGCGGGACCGGGCTGGGGCTGGCGATCAGCGCCCGGCTGGCGACGCTGATGGGCGGCGGCGCCGGCGTCGACAGTGCCGTCGGCGTCGGGTCGACGTTCTGGTTCACCGCCACCGTGCGGGCGGACGTGCAGCAGTGTTCGGAAGCGGCCGACCCGGTGATGCTCCTGGCCAAGCCCGCGCCGCCGACGGAGCTGGCCGGCCTGCGCGTGCTGGTGGCCGAGGACAACGAGGTGAACCAGGAGGTGGTCATCCACCTACTCTCGCGGATGGGGTGCCGGGCGACCGTCGTCGGCGACGGGCAGGCGGCGGTGGACGCGCTGTCGGCCGAACCCGATGGCTACGACGCGGTCCTGATGGACTGCCAGATGCCGGTGCTCGACGGCTTCGCTGCCGCCACGGAGATCCGCCGGCTGGAGGCGACGGTTGACGGGGGACGGTCGGTGCCGATTTTGGCATTGACCGCCAGCGCGATCGTCGGCGACCGCGAGCGGTGCCTGGCCGCCGGCATGGACGGGTACGTCACCAAGCCGATCCAGCCGGGCGAACTGCGGGATGCACTATTATCGTTGGCGCGGCCGCAACGTGCCGCGGCGTGAACGATCCAGTTGAAGAGGCGGTCGCTTTTCCGACGACGGCGTGGCACTCCGTAGATCGCGTTGATCACGGCGACAGTTCGATGTCGCGCCGGCGGCGCTTCTCGGTCGCGCGGCGGAGCACGCGGCGCTCGCGCCAGGTGAGGCTGGCCATGCCGTGGGCGCTCACCTTGGCCAGGATCGCGTCGAGCCGCTCCGACTCCAGCTTGGCCTCCACGGCCGAGCGGCGCGCCTGGGCGACGGCCCGGCGGGCGGCGCGGCTGGTCCGCTTGCGCCGCCGCGGCGGCGTGACCGGCTCGTAGGCGGCGCTGTAGTCGGTCTCGTCCGACGCGTACTCCTCCGGGCCCATCGCCAGCAGCTGCCGGCGCAGGTTCAGGCAGTACATGAACCCCATCACCGCCAGCACGGCCAGACCCAGGTTCCGGCTGGCGAGCGCGACCATCCCACCGATCACGCTGGCGACCATGCCGATCACGCACGACAGCAGCATCGACCGGTAGTAGCCCAGCCACGGCCAGAGGATCGTCTGCGTCATCCGCCCGCCGTCCAACGGGAAGATCGGCAGCAGGTTGAACATCAGGTTCTGGTAGCTGATGAAGTAGATCCAGTAGACGTACCGGTAGACGTCCAACCAGTAGAACGACCGGCTGGGGGGCCAGGGGGTGAACGGGTTCCAGGGGACCCAGCCGGAGATCGACCAGAGGATCGCCCCGCACGAGAGGCAGATCAGCACGTTGACGGCGGGCCCGCCGGCGGCGGTGAGGAACGACGGCAGCGGCCGGCGCGGCGGGCTCGCGTACGCCAGCCCGCCCAGCGGGTGCATCAGGATGTCCTCGGCGTGCCCGCCGACCCAGCGGGCGGTCAGGCAGTGGCCGAACTCGTGAAGCAGCACCACGCCGAAAAGGATGGAGACGTTCTCGACCCGGTCCTGCCAGGCGAACCCGGCCCCGAGCCCGAAGAGCAGCACGCAGGCGGCGTACAGCGCCATCGAGGCGTGGGCGCGGACGCGGATGCCCATCGCGGTGAACAGCGGGAACGACCCGTACATCAGCCACGACAGCGGCGTCCAGGCCGTGTGGTCGCGGTCACGGTAGTAGTGGCGGTCCTGCCAAGCCATCAACGTGGCACGGGCTATCAGCCCGTGTTCCCATTCGGGTCCGGGTGCTCGCGGCTCACGGGCTGGTAACCCGCGCCACGAATCGGTCGTAGAACAATAGGGTGGCGATCGTCTTCGCGTCCTCGATCCGCCCGTCGCGGATCATCTCGACGCAGTCGGCGAACGGGGTCGGGACGACCTCGATCTCCTCCCCCTCGTCCGGGTCGACCGCCGCCGGCTCAAGGTTGAACGCGGCGAAGGCGTACAGCCGTTCGGAGATGATCCCGGGCGAGGCGAAGAACGCCGTCAGCGGCTGCAGCCGGCCGGCGATGAAGCCGGTCTCCTCGATCAGCTCTCGGCCGGCGCAGTTGATGGGGATCTCCCCCTTCTCCAGCGTCCCCGCCGGCAGCTCCAGCAGCACCTGCCCGACCGCGTAGCGCCGGTTGCGGATCAGCACCACGGTGCCGTCGGACATCAGCGGCAGGATCACCACCGCCCCCGGGTGGACGACGACCTCTTTCTCGATCCGCTTGCCGGTCCCGTCGTCGGTCAGCTTGTGAAGCTCCAGCCGCACGCGGGCACCGGAGTAGATCACCTGCTTGTCAACGACGCTGTAGGACATCGATCGGTACTCCGGGGCCGACCCAGTATAGCGGTCGGCTCGGACCCGTATAGCAAAATCAACTCGCCGGCTGCGCGGCCTTGAGGTCCCCCTGAGGTCGACGCCGAGGAGCGGGCCGGAGCAGTTGGGACACCGCCTCAAACACGAACGCGTAGATGCCCGGTTGCCCGCTCGCCCGTGGCCCCGCCACGTTCAGCGTGGCGATCCGGTGCCGCAGGAGAAACACCGCCATCAGCACCGCCGCCTCGCCAGCGGTGGCCAAGTCGGCGTCGATCATCAGGCACGGCTTACCGACCGTGCGGCAGAGGTCGACGGTCAGCCCCGACCCGCCGGTGACGGGGCCGAAGGCGATCACGACCGTGCCGTCGCTGTTGACGATGTTCCGCCGGGTGCGGGCGGGGTAGCTGGCGGTCGGCAGTTCGAGCAGCGGGTAGCGCGACGGGATCGAGCCGTCCTCGGCGCGACGGCCGCGCGGGCAGTGGCCGCCGCACGGGACGCCGAGCGCCAACGCCGCATCCAACGCGGCACGGTCGGCACCTGTTTGGCCACCGGAGACGATCGTGAGCGGGAACGACACGACGCCTGTGTAGCGACGGCCCGGTGGGCCGGCAAGACCCTGTTGCCGGCCCTCCGGGCCGTTGCCAAACAGTGCAACGCCAAGGGTCAGGTTGCCGGCAAATGAGCCGCAATTGCCTCGGTCAACCGGCCTTTGTCTAAACTGCCGGCAGCCACGGCCAACGTGAGGTCGGCCAGTTCGTCGGGATCCATCTTGAGCGGCTGGTCGTTCATCCCCAAGAATGCGATGGCAGCCGCCACGGCAAAGCGCTTGTTCCCGTCGCAGAACGCGTGGTTCTTCGCCAGGCTGAAGAGGTAGGTCGCCGCCATGCTGGCCAGGTCGGGGTTCAGGTACTGGCCGCCGAACGTGGCCATCGGTGCCCCGATCGCGGATTCTAGTCGTTCGGGCTTGAGAATGCCCTCGGCACCGCCGTACAGGTCCAGTTGCTCGGCGTGCAGTTCAAGGATCTCGTCGCGGCTCAGGAATCGCACGTCCCCCATGGGCGCTCACTCGGCCAGCCGCTTGAACGTCTTGGCGTAGCGCTGGTGCATCTTCGCCTTCACCGCCTCGAACTTCCTGCGATCGCCAGCCGGGGCTGGCGAGAGGACCAGCTTACCGTTCTCGACGTCGATCTTCACCGGCGTGGTCTCGTCCAGTTGGACGACCTGCAACAACGCTTTGTCGAGCACGATTGCAAGCGAGTTGCCAGACTTCGTGAGCATCTTCACCATGGCAGGCCTCCCGGGACGTCACGACATAATACTGACCGTCGCTTGCATCGTCCACGTTGAACCACGGCTTGAGTGTCGCCGAGAACAGACGGGCGGCGGACCGCTCCTTTGCGGGCGTCGTCAGCTCACCGCAGCCCGTACTCCCGCCACTTCCCCTCCACCAGCTTCAGCGTCGCGTCGTCGAACGCCAGCTCCGCCGGCCACGGGCGGACCTTCCCCTCGCTCGGCAACTTCACCGTCGCGTCGAACCCCATCTTCCCGCCGGCACCCAGTTCGATGGCCGCGTGATCCAGGATGTCCAACGGACCCTTGACCAATTCAACGTCGCGTAACGGGTCGCAGTTGCTGAACAGGTGGAACAGGACCGCCTGCTCATCGTGCACGTCGACGTGGTCGTCCACCACCACGATGAACTTCGTCAGCGACATCTGTCCGGCACCCCAGATCGCGTGCATGACCCGCCGCGCCTGCTGGGGGTACTCCTTGCGGATCTTGATGAAGGCGCAGTTGTGGAAGACGCCACTGATCGGCAGGCTGTAGTCAACGATGTCGGGCACCAGCATCTTCAGCAGTGGCAGAAACACGCGCTCGGTGGCCTTGCCCAGGAAGTAGTCCTCCATGGGCGGCTTGCCAACGATCGTCGTGGGGTAGATCGCGTTCCGCCGCAGGGTGATGGCCGTCACGTGGAATGCCGGGAACCGGTCGGCCAGGCTGTAGAAGCCGGTGTGGTCGCCGAACGGCCCTTCCATCAGGGTTTGCTCGGGGTGAACCCAGCCCTCAACGACGATCTCGGCGTTGGCCGGCACCTCAAGCGGGATCGTCTTGCACGGCACGAGCGGGATCCCGCCGCCGTTGAGGAACCCGGCGAACAGGTGCTCCTCGATGCCCGGCGGCAGCGGGGCGGTGGCGGCGTACGGCAGCACGCTCTCCCCGCCCAGCACGATGGCGGTCGGCATCCGCTCGCCGCGCCGCTTGTAGATCCGGTGGTGGCGGGCCCCGTCGTGGTGCATGTGCCAGTGCATGGCCGCCAGGCGAGGGCCGAATAGTTGGACGCGGTACATGCCGATGTTGCGGTCGCCGGTCTCGGGGTTGACGGTGTGGATCCCGCCCAGCGTGATGTACCGCCCGGTGCCGCGCGGGCTCGCCGCCACGCAGGCGGCGGGGTCGAACACCTGCCCGCTGTCCAGGTTCCCGTCCAGCGGCCAACACTGGATGATCGGCAGCCGCGTCAGGTCGGCTTTGTCCCCCTCCAGCACGACCTCCTGGCAGATGCCGTTCCGCACCGACTTCGGCGGGTAGCTGGCCATCTTCATCAGGTCCGGCAGCCGACGCATCTTGTCCATCAGCGTCGTCGGGATCTCCGGCTTCACCAACTGCTGCACGCGCTCGGCCAAGGCGTCGAGGTTGTCCGACCCCAACGCCTGGTTGATCCGCCAGTAGCTGCCGAACGTGTTGATGGCGACGGGGAGGTCGGACCCTTCAACGTTCTCGAACAGCAACGCCTTGCCGCCCAGCGCGGCCGCTGGCGACTTGTCGCGCTCGGCGTGCCCGTGCGGCGCCGGCGTCTTGCAGACGCGATCGGCGATGGCGGCGATCTCCAGCACCGGCGACACCGGGGCCCTGACGCGGGCCAGCTCGCCGTTGCGGTCGAGCAGCTGGATGAAGTCGGAGAAGGTCTCGGTTCCCATGCGGGCGGATGGTACGGGCGGCGTCGGATGCGCCGCGCACGTTTCACCCAAATTGTCCGTCCCAGCCGCGGCGGGCAGGCCTCGGACCGCTGGCCGCCGCCCGCAGCTGGAACGGCAGCGACGCCGACCGTCGCGTCAGATGTTCTCGAACGGGTACTGCGGCAGGCAGAACTCGGCGTACGCCTCGAACCAGGCGCCGGTGCCGAACGGGCGGCTGCGGCGGACGCGAGCGTTCACGGTCATCCGCCGGCCGTCGGGAGCGACCAAGCGCATCTGGACCTTCGCGCCGACCGGCAGCGGGACCGTGCCGATGAACCCGACCGACCACGCGTTGGCGTCGCGGGTGTAGACGTCGGTGTCGACCGCCGTGCCCCAGGTCAGGTCGGCCTGGACGTGATAGGTGCGGCGCTGGATCCCGCGGGGGTCGATGCGCGGCTGGCGGCTGGCGGTCAGCCGGGCCATCGCCCGCCGGGCCTCGGCCGGCAGCTGGGCGGTCGTCTCATAGCGGGGGCCGGTCAGGAAGTCGAAACTCGGCGTCGCGGTGGCGGTCGTCTGGGTGGTGGCGAGCAGCATAGTTGATGAGCCTCAACAACGCCGCGAGCGGCCGATCCGTCGGCATCCCTCGCGGCACACCCATCAGGTACTATTCGGTTCCGCCGAAGGGCAAATCGTGGGATGTCGGACAAATTGGCGAGCTGCTGGCGGGTCGTACCGGTTGCCGGATCTGGGAAGGGCGTGGATAAGACAATGGTCGCGAATCAGGCAATGGGTGACGTGGCGGGAATCGATGTTCCGTGTCGACGGTGTAGGTACATCTGCCGTTAGGCCATCATGCAATTACGCCTGTCACGCCGCATTGGGGAACAGGCACGACTGGCTCGACTGCGGGAAGCGGTCGACGGCAGGACGATGACGATAGCCGCAGTCAGCTTGCACCCCCCGCGTCGTCTCCGTAACGTCCGAGGCCTATGCCACGCCTCTACCTGCGGGACGCCAAGCCCGGCGACGTGTTCGAAGATGTCTACGTGCTGACCAACAAGCAGCTGGCGGCGGCCAGTAACGGGAAGCCGTACCTGAAGGCTTTCGTGGGGGACCGGTCGGCCACGCTGACGGCGCGCTGGTGGAGCTGCACGAAGGCGATCTTCGACGACCTGCCCGATGGGGGATTCGTCCGGATTCGCGGGCGGGTCGAGAATTACCAGAACAACCTGCAGGTCGTCATCGAGCAGGCGTGGCCGCCGGAGGAGGGGTCGTACGACACGGCCGACCTGATCGCCCACACGACGCGCGACATCCCGCAGATGTTCGGGCGGCTGACGACGATCCTGACCGGGATTCGCAACCGTCATTTGCGAGCGGTGATCGACGCCTACCTGTCGGACGACGACCTGATGGCCGACTTCCGGCACGCGCCGGCGGCGCAGAGCTTTCACCACGCGTTCCTGGGCGGGTTGCTGGAGCACACGCTGAACGCCGTCGAGGTGGCGGACGCGGTGTGCCCGTTCTACCCGGGTTTGAACCGGGACATGGTCGTGGCCGGGATCTTCCTGCACGACATCGCCAAGACGTGGGAGCTGACCTACGACATGGCGTTCGGGTACAGCGACGGCGGGCAGTTGGTGGGGCACATCGTGAAGGCGGCGATGTGGGTGGATGGAAAGCGGCGCGACGCCGAGGCGAAGCTCGGCGAGGAGGTCCCGCAGGTGCTGGTCGACGTGCTCCAGCACATCATCCTGAGCCACCACGGCGAGCACCAGTTCGGTAGCCCCAAGCTGCCCATGACGCCCGAGGCGATCGTCGTCCACATGGTCGAGAACATGGACGCGAAACTGATGATGGCGCTGTCGGCGTGCCGGGGCGAGGGCGGGGGGACGTGGACCGAGTATCAGAAGGCGTTCGGCGGGCGGATGTTCCGGCCGGACGTTGCACCGGCAGATGGGGCAACTCCGCGACGGCCAACGCCTGCGCGGGCCGAGCCCCGGCGCGAGGAGCCAAGGGTGGTCGAGCCCAAGTTCGTCGAGCCGAAGCCGGCCGAGCCCAAGGTGCCCGAGCCGGCGGTGAAGCTGGCGATCACGAACCCGCTGTTCGAGTCGATGGACATCAAGCGGCGTTGACACGAACGCGGGTTGGTTTTCCACCCGGCCACCCGATTGTGATAGAACTGGGGTGACATCGGGGGCGGTGTGCGCTCTCAGGGTGTGAGTCGAAAAGAAAGGAGCGATGCGTGAAGAAGGGGACACTGACGTGGGTGGCGGCTGCGGTGCTCGGCGGGGCGAGCCTGCTCGCCGGCCGGGTGACGGCCGAGACGCCGGCGACGCAGGCGACGACCAAGCCGGCCAAGATGGGGGCGAAGCATCGGAAGCTGACCAAGCCCTACTCGGACATGAAGTCGCTGACGCCGCAGCAGCAGGACCAGATCGCCAAGCTGCACGAGGATGCGCTGGACCAGGTGAACAAGGTCCACGAGAAGGAGAAGGACGACATCTCCGCCCTGCTGACGCCGGAGCAGCAGACGGAGTTGAACGACGTCATGGGTAAGGAAAAGGACGAGCGCAAGGCGACCCCGCCGAAGCGCAAGCGGGGCGACGCGACCACCCTGCCGGCGAAGTGATCGCGTTACATAGATGAGAGCCGCACGCCGATCCCGACTTCCAGGGCGGCGTGCGGTGCTGCGCGGGTCGGAGATGGAACCAGATCCCGTCGCTAAGCGGGACGTTGTCAGACCGTCACACTGCTTCGGGCAACGAGACGACCGGCATCTGCCCGCTGAGTTGCAGTTCCACCACGGTGATCAACTGTTCCGGATCGACCGGCTTGAGCAGCAGTGGCGGCAGCTGCCGCTCGGGCAGGCGGTTCATCTTCTTCTGGATGTCGTCCACGGGCATCCCCGATAGCAGGATCACAGGCAGCGACCGGCGGTGCGCCTGCAGATACGACAGCACCTCGAACCCGTCCCCCTGCGGCATGTTCAGGTCGAGCAGCAACAAGTCTACGGGGCACGCCTTGAGGTGCCGGACCGCAGCCGTCCCGTCGCCGGCCTCGGCGACATGGTAGCCACGTTTGCGAAGAAAGGATGAGAGTGCCGTTCGCTGCACCGGCGAGTCATCCGCCACTAACAATTGTGGAAGCGACTCGATTGTGACGTCCTTCAGGACGGCGGGTTCGGCCTGCATGTTCCGCTATTATTCCACTGCCAGCGTGCAATGCCAGCGTAAAAGTGCGGAGGCCCTAAGATTTATCACACCTTGGCCGGTTGGGGGATATGCTTAAATAGGCGGATTGCGAGCTAAAAGGGCGGGGCTTCGCCACGCTTCCACCAGTTCTCAGGTCGGCGATCCTCGGACTCTTCATCGTCGCCGTAGTTGCCGGAATCCTCGGCGAAGGGGCTGATGGATTCGCCATCGCCCCCCTCGTCGGTGACGGCCGGATCGCGGACGACCGCGGCGAGCGACGTGGCGAACACGGGGCTAATCGCCTTCAGCACGGCCACGTCCTCCTCGGTGAACGACGCCGCCGCGTCGCGGAAGAAGACCAGCGCCGCCAACGGCTCGCCCAGGTAGGTGGCCGACAGCGCCAGCACGTCCTGCTGGGCGAACGCCAGTCGCTGACCCGTGGTCAGCTTGCCCTTGAGGTCGGCCCCGACGCAGTGGAGCAGCCCGTCGCGGGCCAGCGGGGGCAGGATGGCGGTGCGCATCGCCTCGACGATCTCGTCCTCGCCGGCCACGGTGTGCTTCATGTACGCGCCGAGCTGGAAGACGCCCTCGTCGCTGGCCAGCCACAGGCCGACGTTCGACGGGCCCAGTTCCCGCAGCACCCAGTCCATCGTGTGGCAGAGCAGCTGTTCCAGGTCGTCCCCGGCGACGGCGATGTGCTTGCGGAACCCCTCGGCCGTGCGGACCCCGTCGACCTGCCTCGCCAGGTCCGTGTAGGCCCCGATCAGGTCGTTGCAGAGCAGGTCGACCTTCTGGCTGACCAACCGACGGGCAGCCGACAGCTTGCGGACGGCTCCGCGCAGCCGGGCGATCCGCTTGTCGGCCCGAGCCCCCGCGGCCTGGTTGTCCAGCGCCCGGCGGACGCGGTCGACGATCTGGGCGTGGTCGAACGGCTTGGGCAGGAAGTCGACGGCCCCGTCCCGCAGGGCGGCGACGGCGCGGTCCACGGTGGGCGAGCCGGTGATGACGATGGTGGACGCCGTCGGGCACGCCCGCCGCAGCAGGGGGAGCAGCGACATGCCGTTCCCGTCGGGCAGGCCGACATCGGTGACCATCAGGTCGAACCCCCGCCCGTTCCCGCAGGCGGCCAGCACGCGTTCGGCTTGCGCCAGCGAGTGGGCGACCGTGATGGCGCACTCCATGCCGGTCAGGGCGGTCGTCAGCACGTCGACGAGCGACGGCTCGTCGTCCACCAGCAGGACCCGGGGCCGGTGCTTCTGTGCCGGGGGCTTGATGGACTTGGCTGTCGAGGGCATGGATACCTTTCCAGTCGGACGCTCGCCGCCGTGGTGCATCGACCATCGGCGACGAGCGGTACAAAGTTTTCGGGGCGGCCCATGAGCGATCGGAACGCCGGGTCAGGCAGACCCGCTGGCAACCCGGCGGGGCGGGGCGTCGGTGCTGATGGTCTCCACGGCGACCGGCAGCAGGACCACGGCCGTCGTGCCGTGTCCGGGCCGGCTGTCGAGGCGGATCGACCCGCCCCCGGCCTCCACGATCCGCTGCGCCTTGGCCAGCCCCAGCCCGCGCCGCCGGCCGGCCGGTCGACCGCTGAAGAACGGGTCGAACGCCCGCTTGGCGGTCCCCTCGTCCATCCCGCAGCCGTTGTCGGACACCGTGATCGCCACGTGCCCGGACCCCAGCGTGAAGCCGGCCGCGACGGTGATCCGCCCGGTCTTGGCGTCGGTCGCCTGCACGGCGTTACCGATCATCTCGGCCAGGGCCGTCGCGACCAGCGTCGCGTCAACCCGCACGCGCGGCACGTTCGGAACCGTCGTCACAACCGTCCTATCGGCCGGGTCGTCCAACCCCTTTGCAAGCGACAGGGCGGATTCCACTAACCCTGATACAACCGTGGCGGCGACGTTCGACACCGGCGGGCGGGCGAAGTCCATCAGGTCGGTGATGATGCCGCTGAGGCGGTGGCCCTGCTCGGCGATCAGCGTGGCCGACCGCACCTGCTTGGTGTCGACCAGCACCGACGCCAGCATCTCGGCCCGGCCGACGATGATCGCCAGCGGGTTGTTCATCTCGTGCGCCGCGCCCGCCGCCATCTCCGCCACGGCCTTCATGGCCCGGCCTTGGGCGAGCGACTCCTGGGCGTCGACCAGCCGACGGTTCGCGTCGGCCAGTTGCTCGGCCAGCACCCGGTGCGACTCCCGGACCTGCGCCGTGCAGACGGCCAGCGCCCAGGCGTGGGACATCGCGTGCATCTCGGCGAACTGCGGTTCGAGCCGGGCGGGCTCGCCCACGGCCGCGCCCCACAGTACGCCGCCCACGCAAGAGCCACTGTCGGCGATGAGGGGGACCCAGAACCGCCCGGCATCGGCCAAGCGGGGACCGACGGCGGCAACCAGCGTTTCCAGTTCGTGGCCGGCCTCCAGCACCGGGGCGGGCTTCACGTCGGGGATGGTCAGGTTGAGGTTGGAGAAGTCGAGCGTGGTCCCGGCCGTGTCGACGGTGACCACCTCGGCCGACGTCTCGCCCGGCGGCAGCGAGAAGGCGGTGACGACCGCAGTGCCCATGAGGGCGGTGGCGGTGTGGGCGACGGCCTTGAGCACGTCGGACGGCGAGGCGTCGGGCCGAAGCTCGGCCTGGAATGCCTGACCCGCGTCGAAGAACTTCGACCGCGTGGCGAGCCGACGGTTCTTCGCCGCCAGCTGGGAGCCGATGTGGCCCAACTCGCGGTTGGCCCGGGTGAGGGCCGAGCGGTACAACTCGTCGCCGGTGGCCTGGTTCAGGCCCAGCGCTGTCGCCCGCGGCTCCATGTGACCGACGAGGGCGGCGACGGTGGCGTCGGCGTCGGCAGCCGACAATCCCAGCGCGACCAGCAGCGGGGCGCGGTCGGTCAGGACGTAGTTGCCGCTGTAGCCCAGGTGCTGCTGGCGGACGAGCAGGTCGGCCAGCGTGATCAGGTTGACCAGCCTCCCGTTCCGCATCCCCTTGGGCAGCGCCGCCGGGGGTTGACCGTGGAGCCAGGCGACGTCGGAGACGGTGTCCGGCAGCCGCCACTTCTCGCACAGCCGGCGGCCGGCCGTCATGTGGTCGACGCCGATGACTGTCCGCTCGACGTCGGCGATGTTGCCGCGGAGCAGGTCGACGCCCTCGATGACGCGGGCGAAGCTCTTGGGCAGCGCGGCGTCCAGCGCGACCTTGCCGACGTCGTGAAGCAGCCCGCACAGGAACGCCTGGGCCGGGGCGACGTCCTTCACCGGTAGCCGGGTGGCGAGCAGGTCGGCGCAGCAGGCGACGGCCAGCGAGTGCGTCCAGAACGCGGCCCGGTCGAACGGCGTGTAGTTCGGGTTGGTCGGCAACGTGCCGCTGGAGGCGGCGGTGCCGCCGAGCGTTTGATAAACCGCGACGGCCAGCGTGGCGCAGCGCACCGCGTCGAACCCCAGCAGGGCGACGGCGCGGGCGACCGTCTCGGCGTTGCCGCCGCGGGCGGCGAGGTCGGCCCGGTGGACGAGCTTCAGGATGCGGGCCGACAGGGCCGGGTCCGACTCCAGCAGCCGGGTGACGTCGGCCGCCTGCGTGTCGTCGCGACCGGTGGCGTCCAGCACCCGCACGGCCACGGCCGGCAGGGTGGGGAGCTCGTCTAACTGATGGAGGATTTGGTCTAGCATACAACCCTGAGCGAAAGGGTGCTCGCCGCAGTCGAAGGGTCAGGCCGGCAGAGGGCGACGGGCCGCGACGACGGGGGGCCGAAAGTCGGACTGAAGACAGCGGGAACCGGAAAACCGTCTACTGCCGAGTCGTCCGGGGAAACGGCGCAGCGCCCGCTGCCGGCTGAACCTTCGACTGCGGCGAGTAGGCGTGCGCTCAGGACTCAGTCAGCTCCCCGATCCGCTCAATCAACTTCTCAATATTGAACGGCTTCTTCACAAACTCATCCGCTCCGCTCCGAAGCAGCTCGTTGATCTCGTCCGGGTTCACCACGCCGGAAACGATGATGATCTTCATGTGGGCGAAGGTGGGGTTCTTCCGGATCGTCTGGCAGACGACGTTGCCGTTCACGTCGGGCAGCATGTAGTCGAGGATGATCAGGTCGGGCATGAACTCGGCCGTGACCAGCCCGGCGTCGTAGCCGGTGCGGGCGGTGCGGACCTCGAAGCGGTTGTCGCGGGTCAGCACGTCGACGAACAGCTCGATGATCTCCGGGTCGTCGTCCACGACCAGGACCTTCTGCTTGCCCGACTCCAGCGCATCCGGTGGGATGCCGTTCTCCTTCATGAACTGGACCAGCGCGTCGCGGGGGATTCGACGGAACCGGCTGCCCGGCACGCGGAACCCGCGGAGGCGGCCGCTGTCGAAGCAGCGGATGATCGTCTGCTGCGAGACCTTGCAGATCTCCGCGGCCTCCCCCGTGGTGAACACCGTCTTCATACCGATCTCCCAGCAGTCGCGGCACGACCGGCCCGCGCCACAACGATCAACGTACAGCCGTCGCAGGTTCTCACAAACCGGCAATGGCTCCGCCCCGAAAACGGTGGGCGACGCGAGAGGGCTGGGCTTTAACTTGCTGATCTGCCCATAGTCTCCAGTCCAACATCGGCGGTGAATGTGGGGAACTTAAGAGCGGCGGGACCGATCGTGCCGGCTGCGCCAACTACCCCCCAATCAGCTGTCGCCGATGCCGCGATTTAGAGGCACGAGCGGCCACTGATGCCGACCTCGCGGAGGGCGGAAGATTGCTGAGCCGACTGGTAGAGCTGTTCGGCGGGACGCTTCGGGGGGACCAACGGGCACCTGAGCAGCGTGCGATCACCCGACGTCAGTTTCATCATCGCAGCTCGATCGGCCTACGAAACCTGCGACCGATCTGCAGGGTTGCCGTGTTGACGGAGGCTTGCCGTAGCTCAGCGTCGCGGTCGCCGGCTTGTGCGACAGCAATTGACGCCCCTCACCGCCGGTCCAGTGTCGCCCACAGGTCGTCCTGGAACCCGTTGTATGCCGTCGTCGGCGGGAACGGGTTCCCGCAGGCGTTCAGGTCGGCGGCGATCGGCCCGCGTGGGTACCACCGGGCCGACCCGTCGCCGTAGAGCACGTTGATGCCCTGGCGGTGCCGCGTGTCGACCTTGCCGGCCGTCGAGATTAAGTCGGCGAAGATCGCCGAGTCGCGGAACTGCCCCAGCCTGGGCAGCACGGTTCCAGCCACCGGCAGGTCGGGCAGCGCCACCTGCGGCCGACACCCGTAACCCGCGTACACGTTCAGGCTCGGCGCGACGCCCGGCTTCGGCCAGGGGTTCGGGGTCGTGTCGTACATCTGCCGGGGGTCTTGCTCGCTGGGGCAGAAGAAGACCTTCGGCTGCCGCATGAACCCCGCGTTGTACAGCCACCCGAACAGGCAGTACGCCCCGGTGGTCTGGCTGTAGACCATGCTGTTGAACTGTTCTGACGGCACCGGGTCCCGCCGGTACCCCAGGGGCACATGATCGCCGTTGCTCATCGCGTACAACATGAACGACTGGTGGATCTGCCGTAGGTTGCTCAGGCACACCGCCCGGTTCGCCGACTCCCGCGCTCGTCCCACCGTTGGCAGCAGTATCCCAACCAGCACGGCGATGATGCCAATCACCACCAGCAACTCGACCAGCGTGAACGCTGGCCGCACGATTCGGCGGGATCGGTTGCGCATCGGTCCATCATAGTCGACCTGCGGCATGCCAGTTCGTCAGATACGTCACCATCCATGTAGAAGGCGACGACATTCTGTCGCGTATGCAGCTCGCACGCGACCAAAAGACTTTATGGTCGACGCCCGTTTAGAACCGGCATGCCTTTTACATGAGTCTGCCGGTACTAACGCTTGAAGGAGCACGCCATGAGCCGCTGGACCACCATTGTTGCCGCCGTCGCCCTGACCTCGATGGCCGTTGCCGGTTGCGCGTCGAACGCCTACGACCCCCACGCCGACGATGCCAAGCTGGCGTCGGTGGCCGCCCAGACGAAGTACCCGTCCGACATGACCGCCACGACGGCTGAGAACGTCTTCTTCAGCATCGCCGACAACGGCACGATCACCCTGGCCAACGCCGGCAGCGAGTCGGTCAGCAACTTCACCCTCTGGGTCAATCAGGCCTACTTCCTGGAGGTGAACGACCAGCTGCCCGCCCACAGCTCCAAGACCTTCTCGCCCGAGCACTTCTACAACAAGGACGGCGTTTCCCTGAAGACCGTTGAGGTCAGCCAGAACTGGCTCGTCCAGATGGTGGTCGACGGCAAGCTGAAGTCGCCTAAGGGACCTGTGAAGATGTAACGCTCGCTCAGTGTCGGCCGACCTGAATCCTGTACGATCGTGACGACCCCAGCCGCGCGTCTCGCGCCGCTGGGGTCGTCGCGCGTCACACAGGAGAGGGTCGCCCATGTTTCACGTTCGCCGGCTGGCATTCACCCTCGCGTTTGTGATCGCCATCGGGGCCAACACGTCGGCACGTGGGCAGCTGTTCAACGCGTCGGCAACGAGCGACACCACCTCCGTCCACGCCAGCGGCAACAGTCTCATCGGCCTGGTCGACAAGCTGTCCGGCAACCAGAACCAGTTCGCACCGCTCGGCAGCCAGACGTTCGACTCCACCATCAGCTACGCCGGCCTGAAGAACGCCATCAGCTTGAACCAGTCGTTCGACGCCAACGGCAACCGCGTGCTCAACCTGCGGGTGCCCACGGTGGGCCTGAACCAGACCTTCACCGACGCCGACGGCAACCTTGACCGCCAGGTGCGAGACTTCCTGAAGAAGCAGGGGTTGGCCGACCTGACGGCGTTCCAGTCCGTGGTCGGTCGGGAGACCGCCGCAGGAGTGGTCGACGGCAACCCGCTCGCCGCCGACATGCTGCTGGCGGACGCCGGGTACCAGGAGTTCGCCCTGCACGAGTCGCCGTTCGAGACCGACGGCCAGCGCTTCAGCACCGACGGCGGGCACACCGTCACCCGCTACTGGGCCGAGGGCGGCGTCCTCGACGCCGGCGGGTCGACCGGGCAGTACGTCGACCTGACGATCGCCACCGAGTTCCACTTCAACGACCACGTCGCCCTCGCCCTGACCACGCCGCTGCGGTACCAGACGATCAAGTCGGCCGACATCTTCAGCGGCGGGGAGATCCTCGGCCTGCCGATCACCATCCTGCCCGCCCAGGGCGGCACGTTCTTCTGGCAGGTCACCCCCGCCGCCCACGCCGGCGTCGTCGGCTCGCAGGACTTGGTCAGCGGCGGCATCCTCTACGGCGGGCAGGTCGACAGCAGCTTCGGCGTGAACCTCGGGCACGGCCTCACCCTCACCCTCGCCGACGAGGCCGGCTACTTCCACGGGGCCGACCTCGACATCGCCGGCTACGACTTCAACACGCGCCTCGACCAGTGGCAGTTCAAGAACGGCCTGCAACTCCAGAAGAACTGGGGCGGCCTGTTCCTCGACGCCAGCGCCACCTGGACCAACTTCCTGCACAACGTCTACACCGACGGCTACCTCACCCCCCAGGCCGGCATCGGCATCAAGTTCAACAGCCACGCAGGGCTCCGTGTGGGGTACACCGGCAACTTCGGCAACGGCTACAACACCAACGGCGGGAACGTGCTGTTGTACTTCACGAACTAGCGTTCACGGCGCACCGCCGGGTTGCACGACCTGCTCCGGCGTGAGGATCGTGAGCCACGGGTAGCGGACGAAGTCCCGGGCGTTGGGTGTCAGCAGGGCACCAACGGTATGCACGCGCATGATGGCTACGAGTCGTGCGGCGTGAACTTGCACGCGGATACGCGGTGCTGGACGACGAGCCGTCTGCATTCCGCATAAAACGCTACCGACTCGGCCAGGACGGCGACCAGCCGCTCAAGGACTGCCAGCCGCTGCTCGGCCATCTGGAGCGACTGGCCGAACCCGCCACGTGTCGTCGACGGGCGAGTCGTCACGTTCCAAAACTCAGCGATGTTCTGAATGCCGCAGGCGACCGTGTGGCCATCCAACTCCAAGCGGTTTATCGCCGCACGGATAACGGCGTGACGCGGGTCGGTGGCGTGGAGGACCCTCAGCAGGATGCCCGTATCCAGGAGGACTCGCACGTCGAAGATCCTCAGTCGTGATCGTCGTACATGTCTGCCCGAGAGAAGTCGTCCGGAAGCGGTGGGACGCCCAGCATGTCGATCGCCATCGCGTCTGGTAGCCGACGAAACTCCTCAGTGCTCAGCTTTGGCGGCACCGACGCCGTCGCCTCTCCCTGGGACGCGAGGGCCTGCAACGGGGGCGCGATCAGCTCGTCCACGGGGGTCCGCGCGATCGCCGCCCGCCGGGCAAGCCCGTCGTACGTGGTCGGGCTGATCTCAACGCATGGCAGGGAACGCTACCCGCCGAACCCGGCGCCGGTCCACTCATTCCCGCTGTGGCCGGCCAGCGAGGGCGGTGCTACGGTGCTGGGCGAACCGTATGGCCGAGCCGATCATGACCGAACCCCGCGCCCCCTACCTCGCCGCCGTCCGCTCCGTCGTCGTCAAGCTCGGCACGCAGCTGCTCGCCGGCCGCGGCGGTCGGCTCGACGAGCCGTTCCTGTCCGCCATCGCCGCTCAGGTCGCGACGCTGCGGCAGCGGGGGATCGTCGTCACCGTCGTCAGCTCCGGCGCGGTCGGCGCCGGCGTCGGGGAGCTGAACCTGCCCGGCCGGCCGACCGACCTCGCCAAGCTGCAGGCCGTCGCCGCCGTCGGCCAACGGCGCCTCATGGACGCCTGGGCCGACGCCTTCGCCCCGCACGGGCTGCACGTCGCCCAGCTGCTGCTGACGCGCGAGGACGTGGACGACCGCAACCGGTTCCTCAACCTGCGCAACACGATCCACGCCGTCCACGAGCTGGGCGGCGTCCCGGTCATCAACGAGAACGACACGGTCAGCACCGACGAGATCGTCAAGATCACCTTCGGCGACAACGACATCCTCGCCGCCCTCGTCACCCACGCCGTCGCCGCCGACCTGCTCGTGCTCCTCTCGGTCGTCGACGGCATCCAGAACCCCGCCGGCGAGCCGGTCCGGCTGGTCGACAGCATCGACGCCGCCCGCGACTGGGTCCGCACCGACAAGTCGGCCCTGGGCAAGGGGGGCATGGACTCCAAGCTCACCGCCGCCCGCATGGTCACCGACGCCGGCTCCGCCATGGTCGTCGCTAACGGTCGGCAGGTCGACGTGCTGATCCAACTGTTGGACGGGGCCGACGTCGGCACCCTGTTCGTCCCCGGCGCCAAGCGTCGCCCCGCCCGCAGCCGCTGGATCGGCTCCGCCCGCCCGGTCGGCACGATCACCGTCGACGCCGGCGCCGTGACCGCCCTGACCGAGAAGAACCGCAGCCTGCTCGCCGCCGGCGTCACCGGTGTGGCCGGCACCTTCGCCCGCGGCGACGTCGTCGCCATCACCTCGTCCGACGGCCGCACCGTCGCCCGCGGCCTCACCAACTACGCCGCCCCCGAGGTCGCCCGGATCAAGGGCATGCGCACGGCCGACGTCCGCGCCCTGCTCTCCGACGCCGCCTACGACGAGGTCGTCCACCGCGACAACCTCGTCTGTGAATGACGCCGCCCCGCCCACCAACGGTCCGTCCGGACCCGTGGGACGTTTTGGGACGAAATGGGACGGTCTCCAGTCCGTCCCGTCGCCTCAAATTGACGGTAAATCAAAACGAAACAGTGAGTTGTATTCGGGACGATGCGTGGGATTGGGCGGGCGTTGTCCCACCGAGCTCAGCCGCAGCGCATGGTGCTCGTGATTGGCGTGCGGTGCCTACCTGGCTGGCAAGCGAGGGTCGCTCGCCCAGAGCCGGCCGTGGCTTCGACCCTGCCCGCTTCCCCATCGCCACCACCGCGATCGCTTGGGGGGACGCGCCCCGCGTGCCCGTGTCTCAGCCTCCACGTGAAACGGGAGGTCGCCCATGCACTGTATCAAACCATTGTTGTTGCCGCTTGCGGGTCGCGACGGGTCACAAGCGGCCCCGTTTCCGGACGCCCGCGGATCGAGGGCCCTCGCATGACTCACCAGCCGGCCAACCGCGTCGCCACCCATCAGCCAACCTCGCGGGTGGGCGGTTGCCACACTCCCAACTGCCAGCCCGCGGGTGTGCCCAATCCTGTCGGCACTACATCACGGGAAACGGAGCCGGGCCGTGTCGGCCCGTGGCGGGCGCAGCCCGAGTCTCGCGTGGGGAATCTAGCTTTCATGATCCAAGTTGCCCGCGCGAGACGCGACCTCCGGTCGCCACGAACCCGTACGCCCGGCTCCGTTTTCGCCGTGCGTGCCAACCCATTCGGCCACGCCCCCCGCCCGCCGTTTTCCGGAAGCCCGTTGCACCGCTGCCGTCCGCCGGCTACCCTAAACGGTAGTTCGGAGACGGCAACAGGGCACCCCTGTTCCAGATATGTTGCGCAGACGTAATAGAATAGTGGGCATGCAACCACAGCCTACACAGCACGTCCGCGCGTGGTCGCTGGTTCGGGACAAGCGTCTCCAATATCCGGTCTTCACCTCCGGTATCCTGGGTGTGGCGCTTGAACTGCTGCTGTTTGTCTGGCACCCCGCGGCGGAGGATGCGCTTGGGACCATTGGCACGCTTTTTGTCGTGCCCTACGTGTTGTGGGTGATCGCCGTCCAGTGGCTCATGTGGACCGACCGGCGAGCGCGCAGACGGGTTGCATAACCAGACTATTAAGCCTCCTTGGGTGCAAGTGTAATTCCTCGGATCGTCTCATCTTTTCCTGCCTTTCGATGTACTGGTGAGCGCGCACCGGTTCCGTGTTCCGCCGCTTGCGATAAGGCGGCAGAGGCATACGAGGGGAAGCCGGGGTGGGGTGGGGACGCGGGGCGGGGGGCACCGCATGGGGCCGGATGGGGTGCCCCCCCCCCGCATCTCTCAACCGTCTCCTGGTCCTTGTTCTTCTACGTCGTCGTCGTCGTCGTCGTGTCACGCTCCCGGCCACGCCGATCCGCCGTCCCGCCGACACACCGCCGGCCGTGCCTCCAGCCGGGCGCGAGAAGCGGGACAGGTACGATAAAGACGGCAGTGCGCCCAAATCGTACCTGTCCCACTTGGCTGTCCCTCAGCGGGTTGGAACTGCAGACCGGCAAGCTCTACGATCTCGCGGTTCGTCCCTGATCGCTCCGGTGCGTGCCCGGGTTCTCCCATCGCCCAGCCCGCCCGCCCGCCGACCCGAACACCGATCGTGTTTCCGGGACGCGAATATTTTGGCTCACTTGCTCCAACACCCTGCGTTGGCTAACCTGCTTCACAGGTTTGCCAAACCGCGTCCCGTCGGCCCCGAGCCCGCCGCGACTATCCGCATGACGCTCGGGAGAATAGTAGTTATCCACCCCTGTGCTTCCGGGCGTTGACACCATTCTCGTGCAACTGCGGACTCGGCAGTTGCTGCCCGAGTCTTCCTTTGCGGCAGTTGACTACGACGCCGTGCTGGCCGCGCGGGACGCCGACGGCGAATTTGAACGCGATTGGCTGCAAGCACTCGAAGCCCTGACGTCTAGGTGGGCGGCGGCGGTCCCGGCGGCGGCCTCGGTCGTTGCAGTGGAGATGGTT
The DNA here is from genome assembly GCA_965198865.1 of Tepidisphaeraceae bacterium. GTDB lineage: Bacteria > Planctomycetota > Phycisphaerae > Tepidisphaerales > Tepidisphaeraceae > CBDAQA01. The sequence continues at coordinate 496,252 of CBDAQA010000003.1, forward strand.
CGTCACGAAGCGTTCCGTGCAACGTCTCGGGCGACGGCGCAGCACGAGCTGGCGTCGTACGTGTCCGACGACTTCGAACTCATCGCCCTCGCGTCGGCTCTGGGCGTGTCGTTGCAGCTGGTCGACGGCATGTGGGGCGCGTACGCTGCCGGCACGTTCCCGCCGCGGCCCGACCGGGGTGGATAACCAGCCGCTGCTGTGGACCGGCCCGCGTCGCGTCCAACTCTGCTATACTCCCGTCGTCGTCACGCGCGTCGCGTTGCCGGCCACAGAGTTCTCATGCGGCGGTAGCCGCACCCTGAGTGGATGAAAACCTTGAGCGGCCCCCCTCAGCCCGGCTAGGATGCCCCCAGCCGCCGGGGGCGGCGGGCGAGGCCGGCGACGATTGGCGTCGTTCACTCGCGAACCCGACACAGAGTTTGGCCCGGCCGTCCCCCCACGAAGTGCGAGATTGCGGCCCCGGTCCCCGCCGGCGACGGCGGCGGCCGGGTGACCGCGTAGAACAGACTGTTCCTCCTTCGCAGGGACGGCTCCCGCGCGCCCGGCGGCACGAACCATTCACCCCCCGGAGGTGCGTGATGAAGCCGACGACGACGCCGACCGAGCCGGCCCTGCCGCTGGTCAACGCCTGCTGCTGCGGGATCGACGTGCACAAGGACACCGTGGTCGCCTGCATCCGGACGACCGGTGCCGACGGCCGGGCCGCCAACGACGTGCGGACGTTCGGGACGACGACCCGGGCCCTGCTCGAACTGGCCGACTGGCTGGCCGAGCGGTGCGTGACGTCGGTCGCCATGGAGTCGACCGGCGTCTACTGGAAGCCGGTCTGGAACCTGCTCGAGGGACGGGCGACGGCCGACGGCGAGCCGATCGCGCTCATGCTGGTCAACGCCCGGCACATGCGGAACGTGCCGGGCCGCAAGACCGACGTGAAGGACTGCCAGTGGATCGCGCAGCTGCTGGCGGCGGGCCTGCTCTCGCCCAGCTTCGTCCCCGACCGGCCGCAGCGCGAGCTGCGGGACCTGACCCGCCAGCGCGCCCAGCTGGTCGGCGACAAGGCCCGCTTCGCCAACCGGCTGCAGAAGGTGCTGGAGGACGCCAACGTGAAGCTGGCGTCGGTGGCCAGCGACGTGCTGGGCGTCAGCGGGCGGGCGATCCTGCGCGCCATGCTCGACGGCAAGCAGACCCCGGCCCAGATGGCCGAGCTGGCCAAGGGGGCGCTGCGGCGGAAGATCCCCGCCCTGGCCGAGTCGCTGAAGGGCGGCGTGAACGACCACCACCGGTTCATGCTCAAGGCGCTGCTGGAGCAGGTCGAGGGCGCCGAGCGGCAGATCGCCGCGTTCGACCAGCGCATCGAGGCGGTGATGCCCCCTGTGGCCCTTGAGGCGGTCGAGCGCCTGGACGCGATCCCCGGCCTCGACAGGCGGGCCGCGCAAAACATCCTGGCCGAGATCGGCACCGACATGTCGCGGTTCCCCACCGCCGGCCACCTGGCCAGCTGGGCGGGCCTGTGCCCGGGCAACAACGAGTCGGCCGGCAAGCGGCGCTCGGGCCGGACCACCGAGGGGGACAAGTGGCTCAAGCGGACGATGAGCCAGACCGCCTGGTCCGCCGCCCGGACCAAGGGCAGCTACTTCCAGGCCCAGCACCGCCGCCTGGCCAAGCGGCGCGGCCCCAAGCGGGCGACGATGGCCGTGGCCCACAGCCAGCTCTGCACGATCCACGCGATGCTGAAGCGCGGCACGACCTACGCCGACCTCGGCGCGGGCCACTTCGAGCGCCGGGATGCCGACCGGCTGAGGGGCCAGCTCGTCAACCGCTTGCAACGGCTGGGCTTCAAGGTGACGATCGAGCCCGCCGCCGCCGCGTGAGCGACGGAGTTTTCAGAACAGTTGGTCATGTGGCGCGTACGCCACGCCCGAGCGGATGAAAATATCACCCGGCGCGCCGTAGCTGCGCGTTAGGCTGAGGGCGGTCGCCGCCGGCCGGGCGAGGCCGTCGACGACTGGCGTCTTCGAGCCCGAAGAACAGTTTGGCCCGGCCGCCTGCACGAACCCGAGATTGCGGCTTTGACCGCGTGAAGCAGATTGTTTCACCCCCTCAGGTGGCTCCCGCCGGCGGCGACCCGGTACAAACGGGAGGTCGCTATGGACGCGTTGACGGTGGTCCACGCCCGCTGCTGCGGGATCGACGTGCACAAGGAGACGGTGGTCGCCTGCGTCCGCTCGGCCGCGGGGCCGAACGGGACGGTGGCCAACGAGGTGCGGACGTTCGGGACGACGACCCGGGCGCTGTTGGAGTTGGGCGATTGGCTGGCCGCGTCGGGCGTGACGGCCGTGGCCATGGAGTCGACCGGCGTCTACTGGAAGCCGGTGTGGAACCTGCTCGAGGGGCGGGCGACGGCCGACGGCGAGCCGATCACCCTCATGCTGGTCAACGCCCGGCACATCAAGAACGTGCCCGGGCGCAAGACCGACGTGAAGGACTGCCAGTGGATCGCGCAGCTGCTGGCGGCGGGCCTGCTCTCGCCCAGCTTCGTCCCCGACCGGCCGCAGCGCGACCTGCGGGACCTGACCCGCCAGCGGGCGCAGCTGATGGACGACAAGACCCGCGTGGCCAACCGACTCCAGAAAGTCCTGGAGGACGCCAACGTGAAGCTGGCATCGGTGGCGACCGACGTGCTGGGCGCCAGCGGCCGGGACATGCTCCGGGCGATGGTCGAGGGGAAGCAGACCCCGGCCCAGATGGCCGAGCTGGCCCGCGGCAAGCTGCGGGTCAAGATCCCCCAGCTGGCCGAGGCGTTGAGCGGCCGCGTGACCGCGCACCACCGGTTCATGCTCGACGAGTCCCTGACCCAGCTGGAGCAACTGGAGCAGCAGGTCGCCCGGTTCGACGCCCGGATCGAGGCGGTGATGACCCCTTTGGAGCGTGAGGCGGTCGCCCGGATCGACGAGGTGCCGGGGTTCGACGTCCGCTCGGCCGAGGTGTTCGTGGCCGAGGTCGGCACGGACATGTCCCGGTTCCCCACCGCCGCCCACCTGGCCAGCTGGGCGGGCATGTGCCCGGGCAACAACGAGTCGGCCGGCAAGCGGCGGAGCGGGCGGACCAACGACGGGGACAAGTGGCTCAAGCGGACGCTGAACCAGACCGCCTGGGCCGGCGCGCGGAAGAAGGGCGGGTACTTCGGGGCCCTGTTCCGCCGGCTGAGCAAGCGCCGCGGCGGCAAGCGGGCCATCACGGCCGTCGGCCACAGCCAGCTGGTCACGATCTACCACATGCTCAGCCGGGGCACCCGCTACTGCGACCTGGGTGGCGCCCACCTGGAGGCCCGCCCGTCGGCGGACCAGGACAAGGCGAAGATGGTGTCTCGGCTGGAGGCGATGGGGTACAAAGTGACCCTGACGGCCGCCGCGTAGGCGACCATTTTCGAAGCAGCGTCGTCCGTTATGTCGCAGGAAGACACGCCCAGTAAGCCCGTGTACGTCGTGCCAACTGCGGGAGAGCGGGGCATGACGGGTCTGCACCACGCCGCCTATTCCAACGACGCGGACGGTGTTATCGAACAGCTTGCCTTGGGGACGCCGGTCGACGTCCGCGACGACGGCGGGTGGACGCCGTTGATGTGGTCGATCGACATGTCGCAAGCGTGGGGTGAGCCGACCCGCGTCGTCTCCGTTCTCCTTGAACACGGCGCGTCGGCGAACGCAGCTGATACGTCCGGGTTCACGGCTTTGATGTTCGCTTGTGGGCGGAACAATCAGGACATCTTGGCGAAACTCATCGAAGCCGGTGCCGACATTCACGGCTGCGGCGCGGGGTCTTCGCCGCTGCACGAAGCGGCCGGTTGCAATTTTCACGAGGGCGTTGCAACGCTTCTTGCCTTGGGCGTCGACCCCGCCCAAACGGACGCAAGGGGTCGCACTCCACTGCAAGTTGCTGAGGTGTGCGAGTTCGAGGAAACGATCCAGGTCCTCCGAGCGGCACGGCCTGCGACATAACCAGCCGACTATGAAGCCTTCTTGGGTGCAAGTGTAATCTGTCGAGGGATCTCATCTTTTTCTTCCTTTCGATGTAGCGTTCGGCGCGCACCGCGTCCGTCGTCTGCCGCCAGCGCCAAGGCGGCAGAGGCATACGAGGGGAAGCCGGAGGGGGGTGGGGACGCGGGGCGGGGGGCACCGCTTGGGTGTCCCGTCCTGAAATAGGTTGTCACCCGTGCGACGGCAAGACGGGAGCGTGTGACATGCGGAACCGGGTCGAGCTGCGGTACAGCGGGGCGTTCAAGCGGCAGGTGGTGGAGGAGGTGGAGTCGGGCCGGTTCGACAGCGTGTCGGCGGCGAGCGCGCACTACGGGATCAAGGGCAAGACGACGGTGGTGCGTTGGGTGCGTCAGATGGGCAAGGGTCACTTGTTGGCCAAGGTGGTGCGCGTGGAGCAGGCGGGCGAGGCGGACCGGGTGTTGGCGTTGCGGCGGGAGGTGGAGCGGCTGCAGCGTGCGTTGGGGCAGACGCAGGCGGAGCGGCTGCTGGAGGCGGAGTTCCTGACGCTGGCGTGCGGGCAGTTGGGGGAGGAGGTGGAGGCGTTCAAAAAAAAGTCCGGTGGGAGGCCGTGCACGCCGCGGCCGGCGGCGGCGCCGTGAGCGTGGGCGTGCTGTGCCGTTGCGCCGGGATGACGCGGCAGAACTACTACAAGGGCCGGTCGGCCCGGGAGGCATCGTGGGTGGACGAGACGCTGGCGGTGGAGCTGATCCGGGCCGAGCGTTGCCGGCACCGGCGGATGGGGGGCCGGAAGCTGCTGTACCTGCTGCGGGGCGAGCTGACGACGGCGGGCGTGTCGATCGGCCGGGACCGGTTCTTCGCGCTGCTGGCCCGGCACGACCTGCTGGTGGAACGCAAGCGGAACGGGGCGCGGACGACCCAGAGCTGGCACGGGTTCGGGGTGTTCCCGAACCTGGCGAAGGACCTGTCGGTGACCGAGCCGCACCAGCTCTGGGTGAGCGACATCACGTACGTGCGGACGCTGGAGGGGTTCGCGTACCTGGCGTTGGTGACCGACGCGTTCAGCCGGGCGGTGGTGGGGTACGACAGCAGCGGCAGCCTGGAGATGGAGGGGGCGTTGCGGGCGCTGTCGATGGCGCGGCGGCAGCTGCCGGCGGGTGGCCGGCCGGTGCACCACTCGGACCGGGGCAGCCAGTATTGCTGCGGCCCGTACGTGGCGCGGCTGCGGGGTTGGTCGATGGGGATCAGCATGACCGAGGAGAACCACTGCTACGAGAACGCGATGGCCGAGCGGGTGAACGGGATCCTGAAGCAGGAGTACGGGCTGGGCGACACGTTCGCGCGGCGGGCGGACGTGGCGGCGGCGGTGGCGGAGGGGGTGAGCCTGTACAACCACGACCGGCCGCACGAGGCGTTGGGGTATCGGTTCCCGATGGCGGTGCATCTGGGGCGGGCGTCGGTCCCGCGTGGCCATCCGGGGCTAGCCCCGGATGGCCACGCGGGACAGGAGGGAAACTGCAAGCGAACGGAACTGGGCAAGATTAGGTGACAACTTCTAATCAGGACTTGACAGGGGCCGGATGGGGTGCCCCCCGCCCCGCATCTCTCTGCCGTCTCCGGGTCCTTGTTCTTCTACGTCGTCGTCGCGTCACGCTCCCGGCCACGCCGATCCGCCGTCCCGCCGACACACCGCCGGCCGTGCCTCCAGCCGACTATTCGAGTTGCGGGCCGGGTACGTCTTGGCCCGTCTCATTCACCCATGCGGCGGCTCGCGCTCATTCGCTGCTTCGCGATCCGCCGGCGGTCGCCCGCCGACGGTCGCAGCTGGTTATTCGAGGTCGGCCGCGCGTTGCACTTTCGCCGGTGTGTACGCCGTCGGGAATCGATCAGTCGTCAGCCTTGTATGGTGTCAGTTGTCGGTTGTCGGTTGTCGGTTGTCGGTTGTCGGTTGTGGGATCACCTCCATCGTTGGGCTCCGCGCGTCCCGCCCATCATGCCGAGGCGACTGCGGCGATCGCGTTGTCCGCCGCCGCCGCCGTCGCCGCCGCCGGCTCCTGCCACGGCTTGTTGTCCCGCAGCATCGCCCACAGCCGGACCAGCAGCTTGCGGGCGAGCGCGACGATCGCGATCTTCTTCCGGCCCGGCACGCCCCGGCTCACCCGCTGCACGAACGCCTTGGCCCAGGGGCTGTGCCGGTAGACCATCCACGCCACCTCGACCAGCATGCCGCGGAGCAGCGACGGGCCGCGCCGGGTCACGTGGCCGCTGCGGTCCATCTGCCCGCTCTGGTACTGCTTGGGCACCAGCCCCGCGTAGCTGCCCACCTGAGCGGCGTTGGCGAACCGGCGCGGGTCGTCCAGGTGGACCACCACCGTCTGCGCCAGGCCGATCCCCACGCCCGGCACCGTCATCAGCAGCCTCACCTGGTCGTCGGCCAGGTCCTCCAACTTGTGGTCGACCTCGGCGACCAGCTTGTCGACCTCGGCGACCAGCTTGTCGACCTCGGCGACCAGCTTGTCGACCTCGGCCAGCATCGCCAGCTCCACGTGCAGCCGGCCGCGCCACAGGTCGTCCACGCCGCACTCGCCCAGCACCCTCGCCTCGTCCGCCAACTGTTTGACGCCGGCCTTCGTCCAGCACTTCCCCCCGCGCGGCAGCGGCAACCCCTGCTGGCCGAAGATCGACCGCACCTGGTTCTTCACCCGCGTCCGCCGCTCGACCAGCGCCCGCCGGTGGTGCACCAGCCGCCGCCGCTGCCGCTGCTGCGGGCCGGGCATGTGGACGGTCGGCAGCTGGTTCATCGAGGCCATCTTGGCCAGCTTCAGCGCGTCGTCCCGGTCGGTCTTGCGCTTCACCTTGGTCCACCGCCACGCCTCGTTCGACGGGTTGGCCACCGCGACCGATAGCTTGAGCCCCGTCGCCACGTCGTGCACCCACCCCGCCGACTCGCACGTCTCGAACACGACCAGCGTCCGCTGGGGATCCGCCGTCGCGTGCTCGGCGAGCCGGTCGTGCACCGTCCGCCGGTCCGAGGCGAACGACGCGAACGCGTGGGCCGCCGTGGCCGGGTCGAACACGCACAGGACCGAGTTGAACTTCCCCAGGTCGACGGCGACAATGCGGTCGTAGGCGAACGCGTGCATGGCGAGTGCTCCTCTCGGGCGAACCGGTGCCTTGGCGGCGAGTACCCCTCGACCGTCCCACTATGATTGTGGCACGGAAACGTGACCACGCTTTGCACCCCGTTCCCGCGAGGAGCACTCGGCTTGCATGGGTTCTTTGCTGTGGAAGGGCCCGCGGCGCGAATATAGCCTCTTTTAGTCTGGCGGTTGTCGGCGCGTCGCGTTGCCCGCCACAGAACGTCATCCGTTATGCAGCAGGGGCAGCCCGGTACTCGTCCGACTTTCCGGTGGCGGTGGCTCGCCATATGGGAGACCGTTCTCGCCTGTTCCACTGTCGCTTTCGTTGCCGTTTTCTGCACCTTCAACGACGTGATGCGCGGCTTCGTGGCCTCGCTCTTCACTGACGGTCCGGGCAAGGCGTGGCCACTCGTGTTCGCGTTCGTAGTGCCGGTCGGTTATGAGGGGCTTCGGTTTGGTCTTCTCACCGCATGGGCCAAAGCTTCGGCACACTGGCCTGCTGCATAACCAGCCGACTATGAAGCCTTCTTGGGTGCAAGTGTAATCTGTCGAGGGATCTCATCTTTTTCTTCCTTTCGATGTAGCGTTCGGCGCGCACCGCGTCCGTCGTCCGCCGCTTGCGCCAAGGCGGCAGAGGCATCCGAGGGGAAGCCGGAGGGGGGTGGGGACGCGGGGCGGGGGGCACCGCTTGGGTGTCCCGTCCTGAAATAGGTTGTCACCCGTGCGACGGCAAGACGGGAGCGTGTGACATGCGGAACCGGGTCGAGCTGCGGTACAGCGGGGCGTTCAAGCGGCAGGTGGTGGAGGAGGTGGAGTCGGGCCGGTTCGACAGCGTGTCGGCGGCGAGCGCGCACTACGGGATCAAGGGCAAGACGACGGTGGTGCGTTGGGTGCGTCAGATGGGCAAGGGTCACTTGTTGGCCAAGGTGGTGCGCGTGGAGCAGGCGGGCGAGGCGGACCGGGTGTTGGCGTTGCGGCGGGAGGTGGAGCGGCTGCAGCGTGCGTTGGGGCAGACGCAGGCGGAGCGGCTGCTGGAGGCGGAGTTCCTGACGCTGGCGTGCGGGCAGTTGGGGGAGGAGGTGGAGGCGTTCAAAAAAAAGTCCGGTGGGAGGCCGTGCACGCCGCGGCCGGCGGCGGCGCCGTGAGCGTGGGCGTGCTGTGCCGTTGCGCCGGGATGACGCGGCAGAACTACTACAAGGGCCGGTCGGCCCGGGAGGCATCGTGGGTGGACGAGACGCTGGCGGTGGAGCTGATCCGGGCCGAGCGTTGCCGGCACCGGCGGATGGGGGGCCGGAAGCTGCTGTACCTGCTGCGGGGCGAGCTGACGACGGCGGGCGTGTCGATCGGCCGGGACCGGTTCTTCGCGCTGCTGGCCCGGCACGACCTGCTGGTGGAACGCAAGCGGAACGGGGCGCGGACGACCCAGAGCTGGCACGGGTTCGGGGTGTTCCCGAACCTGGCGAAGGACCTGTCGGTGACCGAGCCGCACCAGCTCTGGGTGAGCGACATCACGTACGTGCGGACGCTGGAGGGGTTCGCGTACCTGGCGTTGGTGACCGACGCGTTCAGCCGGGCGGTGGTGGGGTACGACAGCAGCGGCAGCCTGGAGATGGAGGGGGCGTTGCGGGCGCTGTCGATGGCGCGGCGGCAGCTGCCGGCGGGTGGCCGGCCGGTGCACCACTCGGACCGGGGCAGCCAGTATTGCTGCGGCCCGTACGTGGCGCGGCTGCGGGGTTGGTCGATGGGGATCAGCATGACCGAGGAGAACCACTGCTACGAGAACGCGATGGCCGAGCGGGTGAACGGGATCCTGAAGCAGGAGTACGGGCTGGGCGACACGTTCGCGCGGCGGGCGGACGTGGCGGCGGCGGTGGCGGAGGGGGTGAGCCTGTACAACCACGACCGGCCGCACGAGGCGTTGGGGTATCGGTTCCCGATGGCGGTGCATCTGGGGCGGGCGTCGGTCCCGCGTGGCCATCCGGGGCTAGCCCCGGATGGCCACGCGGGACAGGAGGGAAACTGCAAGCGAACGGAACTGGGCAAGATTAGGTGACAACTTCTAATCAGGACTTGACAGGGGCCGGATGGGGTGCCCCCCGCCCCGCATCTCTCTGCCGTCTCCGGGTCCTTGGTTCTTCTACGTCGTCGTCGTCGTCACGCTCCCGGCCACGCCGATCCGCCGTCCCGCCGACACACCGCCGGCCGTGCCTCCAGCCGACTATTCGGGGCGCGAAAAGCGGGACAGGCGCGAAAAGCGGGACAGGTACGATATGGACGAATGTACCCTCAATCGTACCTGTCCCGCTTGCCTGATTTGTCCCGCTTGCCTGATTGTGTCCCGCTTGTCTGATCTCCAGAGCTGGACCAACACCTCCGGCACCAACGCCCAGCAGCAGCAGGCGCAAGGGGGTGATCGTCGACACCTGGTACGTCGGCAACTTCATCCAGCCCGGCTACGCCGCCGATAACAGCGACGCCTCCACCGCCCTGGCCCTCTAGCCCATGCGGACCCTGGGCCGCGACTTCGCCACCGGTGCCATGCACGGCGGGCAGCTGTGCAAGATCACCCGGGTCTGCCACCCGGCCGAGATGGCCCTGCTGTTCGACGGTGCCAAGTGCCACAACCCGGACGCGAATAACATCAGCCTCCGCCACGCCAACGGCACCCGCTGCAACTTCCTCTTCGCCGACGCCCACTGCGAGTCGGTCCGCGGCGACCAGCTGCCCAACGGCTCGGATACCCCGTCGTCCCCGAGCAACACGTCCGACTTCGACAGCGTCGACCAGAACGCCACGAACAACCTGACCAATCACCCCTTCCCGCGCTGGCGGCTGGACCAGTGATGGAGGACTGAAGCGGTTCCCCGGCAAGCCGGCGCCTGAGGTACGCCGATGACCCGGGTCTTCGGCGTACCTCAGACGCCGGCTTCGCCAGATCGGAGTCGGACAGCATCCGTCCCCGCTCGTTCCCTTGCCCAAACGCCCACCGCATTTTGCCGGTTGTCTCCCCTGAGCCACCTGGTTTAGGGTCCCGACGCGCGCCTGCTGGCGCAGGGCGGCTGGGCGGCTTACGGGACCATGACCATGCGTTGTCGACCGTGTGCGATTCTGCGGGCAACCGCGCTGTTGACGGCCGCGCTTGCCATCGTCGGCTGCGGCAAGAAGGGCGCCGGTGGCGGCCCCAGGCCGCCCGCGGTCACCGTGGCGACGCCGCTGGTGCGCGAGGTGGTCGACTGGGACGAGTACACCGGGTACCTGGTGTCGCCGCAGTCGGTGAACCTGCGGGCGCGGGTGGGCGGGGAGGTGACGCAGGTCAACTTCACCGAGGGCGGCCTGGTCCACCGGGGGGACGTGCTGGTGCGGATCGACAAGCGGCCGTTCCAGGCCGACCTGGATGCCAAGCGGGCGTCGGTCGAACAGCAGAAGGCGCAGGTGGCGCTGGAGCTGGTCACGTTCCAGCGGAACGCGACGGCCGTGCAGAGCAACGCCGTCAGCAAAAGCGACTACGACACGGCCAAGGCGAACTACGAGGAGGCGTTGGCGCAACAGCGGTCGGCGGAGGCGGCGGTGGAGACGTCGCTGCTGAACCTGCAGTTCTGCGACGTGGTGGCCCCGATCACGGGCCGGATCAGCTCGCGGTACGTGACGGCCGGGAACCTGGTCAGCGGGGGGACCGACAGCGGCACGCTGCTGACCACGATCCAGTCGGTCGACCCCATGTACTGCTACGCCGACGTGGACGAGCGGTCGGCCCTGAAGTACAAGTCGCTGGCGGCGCGGGGCAACGGGTCGAGCACCGCGCCGTCGCTGTACCCATCGACGGCCGCCGTGGCCGGCGGCACCACGGCCCCGGCCGCCCGGCCGGACCGGCCGGCGTTCGCGTGCTACATGGGGCTGATCAGCGACCAGGGCACCCCGTACCCGGGGCAGGTCGACTTCATCAACAACCAGGTGGACGTCAACACGGGCACGCTGCGCATTCGCGGCGTGTTCCCCAACCCCAGCGGGTTCCTGGAGCCGGGCCTGTTCGCCCGCATGCTCGTGCCCGGGAGCGGCCGGTACCGGGCGACGCTGATCCCCGACGCGGCCATCGGCACGCAGCAGAACCTGAAGTACGTCTACCTGATGTCGCCCGACCACAAGGTCAGGCTGACGCCGGTCACGCCGGGCACGCTGTTCGGCAACCTGCGGTCGGTGACGGCCGGGGTGGCGGCGGGCGACCGGGTGGTGATCGACGGGCTGGTCAGCGTCCACGACGGGGCCGAGGTCGCGCCGGTGGATGGGACGATCCCGGCGACCGACTTCCAGACGGTCGGGGACCGGTCGCCAACGACGCGGCGGCTGCCGGCGACGTCGGCCCCGTCGCCCACGGCCGACCTGGGCGTCGGGGCCCCGCCCGGGACCAACGGGACCGACACCCAGGCCGCGCCACCGGCGGGGCAACCGTCAACGGGAGGCGTGGGCCGATGAACATCTCCCGCTTCTTCATCGACCGGCCGGTGTTCGCGGCGGTCATCTCGATCGCGACGGTGATCGCCGGCACGCTGGCCGTGTTCAACCTGCCCATCGCCCAGTACCCCGAGGTCGCCCCGCCGACGGTCACGGTGGCGGCCACGTACACCGGGGCCAACGCCCAGACGATTGCCAAGACGGTGGCGACGCCGATCGAGGAGCAGGTGAACGGCGTGGAGAACATGCTGTACATGTCCTCCCAGTCGACCAACACCGGGCAGATGCTGCTGACGGTGACGTTCAAGGTGGGGACGGACCTGGACATCGCCGAGGTGCAGGTGCAGAACCGGGTGGCGGTCGCCCAGGCGCAGCTGCCGCCGGAGGTGCAGCAGCAGGGGTTGGTCGTCCAGAAGGCGTCGCCCGACATCACGATGGTCGTGCAGCTGTTCTCGCCCGACGGGCGGTACGACCCGCTGTTCGTCAGCAACTTCGCCACGCTCCAGGTGCTCGACGAGCTGAAGCGGCTGCCGGGCGTGGGCAACATTAACGTGTTCGGCGTGCGGGACTACTCGATGCGGCTGTGGCTCGACCCGCCGCAGATGGCCAGCCGGAGCATCACCCCCGGGGACGTGATCGCCGCCGTCAAGGAGCAGAACGTCCAGGTGGCCAGCGGGACGGTCGGCGGCCCCCCGCTGCCGGCGGGGATGGCCCCATACCAGCTGACCGTGTCGGCCCAGGGCCGGCTGGTGTCGCCCGAGCAGTTCCGGGACATCGTGGTCAAGGTCGGGCAGGACGGCCGCCCGACGTACCTGCGGGACGTCGGCCACGTCGAGCTGGGGGCGGCCGACTACTCGACCGGGTGCGAGCTGAGCGGCAAGCCCGCCGTGGGCATGGCGATCTACCAGCTGCCCGGCACGAACGCGATCGCCACGGCCGCCGCCGTGGACGCGAAGATGGACGAGCTGGCCCACAAGAACACCTGGCTGCCCGGCCTGACCTGGGCGGCCCCGTACAACACGACCACGTTCGTCAAGGACTCGCTCAAGGACGTGGCGATGACCCTGGTCGAGGGCGTCCTGCTGGTCACGCTGGTCGTGCTGGTGTTCCTGCAGAGCTGGCGGGCGTCGGTCGTGCCGGTGGTCGCCATCCCCGTGTCGCTGGTCGGCACGTTCGCCGTCCTGTGGGCGTTCGGGTTCTCGCTGAACACGCTGTCGCTGTTCGGGCTGGTGCTGGCCATCGGCATCGTGGTGGACGACGCGATCGTGGTGGTCGAGAACGTCGAGCGGTGGATCGAGCAGGGGCTCGCGCCGCGCGACGCCGCCTACCGGGCCATGGAGGAGGTCACGCCGGCCGTGATCGCCATCGCCTTCGGCCTGTCGGCCGTGTTCATCCCGGTCGCGTTCGTCAGCGGCATCACCGGGCAGTTCTACCGCCAGTTCGCCCTGACGATCTCGTTCTCCACGATCCTCTCGGCCTTCAACAGCCTCTCGCTCAGCCCGGCCCTGGCCGCCCTGATCCTCAAGCCCAAGGGGGCCAAGCCGGACTGGCTCACCCGCGGCATCAACGCGGTGTTCGGGTGGTTCTTCCGGCTGTTCAACTGGGGACTGGCCGGCACGACGGCCGGCTACACGGCCGTGCTCCGGCACGTCGTCCGCCTGTCGGCCGTCGCGTTGGTCGTCTACCTGGGGCTGGTGTTCCTGACCTACGTGGGGTTCCGGCGGGTGCCGACCGGCTTCATCCCCGACCAGGACCAGGGGTACCTGATCGTGAACATGCAGATGCCCGACGCGACCAGCATCGACCGCACCGAGGCGGCCATGCACAAGCTGTCGGAGATCGCCCGCAAGATGCCCGGCGTCAGCGACACGGTCTCGATCAGCGGGCTGTCGCTGCTGACCGGGTCGAACTCGTCGGCGTCGGGGGCGATGTTCGTCACCCTCGCCCCGTTCCCCGACCGCGTCGGCCACCCCGACCGGCTGGCGGTCGGGTTGCGGCGAAAGCTGATGGGGGCGTACGCGTCCGTTCAGGAGGGGTTCCCCCTGGTGCTGCTGCCGCCCCCGGTCCGGGGGATCGGCAACGCCGGCGGGTTCAAGATGATGGTCGAGGACCGCAGCGGGCTGGCCACGTCGCAGGACATCCAGGCGGCCGTCGCCCAGGTGACGGCCGCCGCCCGCAAGCGGCCGGAGATCGACGCCGCCGGCCTGTTCAGCGGGTTCCGCGCCAGCGTCCCCCAGCTCTACGCCGACATCAACCGCACCCAGGCCAAGCAGCAGCACGTCAGCGTGAGCGACATCTACACCACGCTCCAGACGTACCTGGGCGGGTACTACATCAACGACTTCAACTACCTGGGCCGGACCTGGCACGTGATGGCCCAGGCCGACACGGGGTACCGCGCCCACGCCGCCGACGTGGCCCAGCTCAAGACCCGCAACGCCAGCGGCGGCATGGTGCCGATGGCGTCGGTGCTGGACCTGAAGGACACGGCCGGCCCCGACCGCGTGGCCCGCTACGACCTGTACGCCGCGGCCGAGCTGAACGGGGCCGGCGCCCCCGGCGTCTCCACCGGGCAGGCCCTGGACGTCATGCGGGACGTGGCCGACAAGACGCTCCCCCAGGGGTACACGTTCGAGTGGACCGAGCTGGCGTTCCAGCAGGAGCTGGCGGGGAACACGGCCCTGTTCATCTTCCCCCTGTGCATCCTGTTCGTGTTCCTGACCCACTCGGCCGAGTACGAGAGCTTCGCCCTGTCGACCGCCATCATCCTGATCGTCCCCATGTGCCTGCTGGCCGGCATCGCCGGGGTGTGGGCGCGGGGGATGGACGACAACATCTTCACGCAGATCGGCTTCGTCGTGCTGGCCGGCATGAGCGTGAAGAACGCCGTGCTGATCGTCGAGTTCGCCAAGCAGCAGCAGGAGGAGAAGCCCGACCTCTCCGCCGCCCAGGCCGCCATCGAGGCCGCGCGCCTCCGCCTGCGGCCGATCCTGATGACCAGCTTCGCGTTCATCTTCGGCGTCCTCCCGCTGGTGATCGCCACCGGCGCCGGCGCGGAGATGCGCCAGGCCCTGGGCACCGTCGTCTTCTTCGGCATGATCGGCGTCACCCTGTTCGGCCTGTTCCTCACGCCCGTCTTCTTCACCAGCATCCGGTGGTTACTGCCGGCCAAGCACCCCGCTGCAAAGGACGGCGAAACCAAGCCGGGGTGAATGCAACAGGGCCGGGCCATGTCGGGCCGAGGCGGTGAGGTACACCCCTGCGCCCGAGACGGCCCGCCTCTGTCCCACATTCGAGTGGCCATCCCGCCCGCTTGCGAGAACCCCCGCGGAACGGGTAGTGTCCACGGTCTTTCCACCAAGGGTGTCCGCATGAATCGCTCGTTGGTCGCGCTGTCCCTGAGTTTCGCCGCCCTCCTCCCGGCCGTCGGCCGGGGTCAGACGACCCAGCCCTCGGCCCGGGCGGCGCCGACCACCAACCCGGCCAACATGAACACGAAACTGAGCGACGCGAGCTACGGCATCGGCTTCAACATGGGCAAGCAGCTGGTCGGCGCGCCAATCAAGCTGGACGTCGACCGGATCGTGCAGGGGCTGCGCGACGCCAGCGCCGGCAAGCCGTCGGCCGTGCCCGAGGCGCAGGTCCGTGCCGCGCTGGATGACCTGCAGCAGCAGGCCGGTGCCGAGGGCGAGGCCAGGGCCCGCGAGCAGGGCGACGTCAACGTGAAGGCGGGCGACGCCTACCGGCTCGAGAACGGCAAGAAGCAGGGCGTGCGGACCACCGTCTCGGGCCTGCAGATCGAGACGCTCGCCGCCGGCAACGGCGCCTCCCCCGCCGCGGCCGACAAGGTCCGGGTCCACTACGTCGGCACCCTGATCGACGGCACCAAGTTCGACAGCTCCATCGACCGCGGCGAGCCGATCACCTTCCCCCTCAACGGCGTCATCAAGGGCTGGGGCGAGGGCCTGCAACTCATGAAGGTCGGCGAGAAGGCCCGCCTGGTCGTCCCCCCCGGCCTGGGATACGGCCCCAACGGCACCGGCCCGATCCCCCCCAACGCCACGCTGGTGTTCGAGGTGCAGCTGCTGTCAATCGAGAAGTGAGCAGGGCCGAGCGCACGTGTGGCTGGACTTGAAGAACGCGTGGCAGTCGCTTGCGCCTTCGCGGTTCAAATCCTCACCGTCGCGCAGGATGCGATTGTAATGCGTGGGTGTCGATGGGTGTACACCCGGGGCTTCTCGCCTCATCGCGAACTGCCGCCCAGCGCGCGCCGGGCCAGGTCGCTGCCCCGGCGGACCAGCAGGTGGTACGACCGCCCCCCCAACGGGCATTGCCAGGGAACGTAGTGGGCCGCCAGCCACGGGTGGATCGGCGCATCCGGCGGGAACTTCAGGATCAGCGGCGACAGCAGCACCAGGTCGGGCGGGCGGCGGGACAGGTCGGCGACGAGGCGACGATTGGCGGCGAAGACGCCGTCGCCGCCGACCATCGGGTCGACGTACAGCAGGCCGCTGAGGGGCGACTGCCGGCTCTCGAAGTAGAGCGACGTGTCGTCGCCGGCCACCCAGAACGTCTCGCCCGGCCTCAGCACCTCGCGCGGCAGCGACCGGCCCAGGTACTTCTGCTGCACGTAGTTCCCGCCGGGGTACTTCTCGTCGGCCCACCCGTCAGGCGAGAGGGTGGCGTAGGGCCAACCGTCGTGGGCGACCGCGATCCCCAGCCCGATCAGCACGACGCCCCACCGCAGGCCCGCGACGATGCGCGGCTTCGCCGCCAGCAGCCCGGCCGCCGCCCAACCACCGGCGACGCAGGTGACCGGCAGCCAGTACTGGTAGTAGTGCCCGAAGAACTGCCCCGGCAGCGCGACGGCCGGCCAGGTGCCGATCGCCCACGCGAGCCAGATCCCCCACGCCGACCGCGATGCCCCGACCGCCCCGCGCCGCGCGGCGAACAGCAGCCACCCGCCGACCAGCACCGCCGGCCCGATCGCCCACGCCATCGGCGGTCGCAGGATCTGCCCCGGCGTCAGCGCGGCCAACAGGTTGTGAGCCAGCCCCCCCGCGTAGCCGGCGTTCTGGTGGACCAGCACGTCGACCATCGCCCCCAGGTGCCCGACCGACGCGAACGCGGCCAGAAGCCCGGCCCACGCGATCGCGACAATAGCGAAAGCAATCGCCATCTCACCCATCCGGCGGCGGGCTGGGTCGTCCGACCGTCGCACGGCGACGTGGCCGACGGCCAGCGCCGCGCACGTCACGATCACGTGATGCTTGTAAAGCGTGGCGGCGGCGAACAACGCCCCGAGCGCGACGGCCGCCGCCCACCGGTGGCGCGCCGGCCACGCCAGCAGCAGGGCGACGGCCGGCGCGAGGCACGCGTTGACCAACAGCTCCCCGTTGGGCTGGTTCGCCTGCGCCCACAGGTCCCCCCCGACGATCGCCCACAGCCCCGCCGCGATTCCCCCGGCGATCGGCCCGCCGCCCGCGCTGGCGGCGAAGTACACCGCCCACAGGATGACGACTGCGGCCGTCACGTTCACCGCGAAGACCGCCGCCCGCCCGTACCCGAACGCCCGCTCGGCCGCGGCGAACGTCGCGTACAGCAGCGGCGGCTTCCGCTCCCACAGGTCGGCGTACAGCGACCGCCCGCCCATCCACTCGTGGGCGATCACCGCGTACCCCGCCACGTCGTTCTCGAGCGGCTCATCGTACGTCCGCGCCCGCTCGGCGAGGACCACGAGGGTCAGCCCGAGCAGGACGACGACGGCACGGAACGGCATGAGGCGGGCGATCATCCTCGCCGGGCGCGCGATGGCAAGCGGTCCCGGCCAGCCCGCTTTAGGGGCGTGTGGCCGGACTTGTTGGCAACAGGATCAGAGGTGCGACAGAGCCGGGCCGTGCCGGCCCGTACGAGCGCAGCTCGTGGCTCGCGCAGCCGGCGTGATCGATTGAGGCCGTTGACCCCGCGCGAGACGCGATCTGCCGGTCCACGAGACCCTGAGCGAAGTCGAAAGGCCCGGCCCGGCTCCGCAATGCCACGCGTGCCAACAAACCGGCGACATCCCTTCAGCGGGCGGGGGTGCGCGGGGGCTTGTCGCGAACACCTGCCCGCTGAGGCGGGCAGGCCGGGTCCGGGCTGGGTGTGCCTCACGCCGCGGCGAACGCGCGCTCGGTGACGTGGCCCTTCTGCTCCTCGAACCACTTGATCGTCTTGGCCAGCCCCTCCTCCAGCGTCGTGCCGGCGGTGAAGCCGATCGCTTCCTTGGCACGGCTCACGTCCAGGCAGCGGCGGGGCTGGCCGTCGGGCTTGCTGGCGTCCCAGATGATCTTCCCCCGGAAGCCGGCGAGTTTGGCGACCAGCTCGGTCAGCGTCCGGATGTTGATCTCGCGGCCGCTGCCCAGGTTCATCGGCTCGGGGCTGTCGTACCGCTCCAGCGCGGCGACCAGGCCGGCGGCGCAGTCCTCGACGTACAGGAACTCCCGGCTGGCCGAGCCGGTGCCCCAGGCGGTGATGAAGTCGGCGCCGGCGCCCCTGGCCTCGACGCACTTGCGGATCAGCGCGGGGATCACGTGGCTGCTGTGCGGGTGGAAGTTGTCGTTGGGGCCGTACAGGTTCACCGGCAGCAGGTAGACCGAGTTCAGGCCGTACTGCTCGCGGTAGGCCTGGCACATGACCAGCAGCGCCTTCTTGGCGATGCCGTACGGCGCGTTGGTCACCTCGGGGTAGCCGGCCCAGAGGTTCTCCTCCCTGAACGGCACCGGCGTCAGGTTCGGGTAGGCGCAGATCGTGCCCACCTGCAGGAACTTCTTCAGCCCGTGGCGGCGGGCCCCCTCGATCAGGTGCATGCCCATCGCCATGTTGGCGAAGAAGAACCGGCCGGGGTTGTCGCGGTTGGCCCCGATCCCGCCCACCTCGGCCGCCAGGTGCATGACGGCCGCCGGCCGCTCGACCGCGTACAGCCGGGCGACGTCGGCCTCGCGGGTCAGGTCGTAGTCCTTGCGGCGCAGGCTGACCAGGTTCGTGTAGCCCAGCGACCGCAGCCGCGCCAGCACGAACCCGCCCAGGAACCCGGCCCCGCCGGTGACGACGATCTTGTCGGACTTGTCGACGGTCATGGATTCAATCCAATTCGAACGGAACCGCGAAGAGTGTTGAACCACGAAGGCGGGAAGAACCAAGGACGAACGAAGAGGAACTCCATCTGGGATCGCGAATGATTCAGCAGACATTCATCCACGAAGGACACGAACAGACACGAAGCAGAGAAAGGTGCGTCCTGCCGTTTCCACCTCTTCGTGTGCCTTCGTGTCCTTCGTGGATAACTCTTCGGCTCGAGGGCCAAAAGCGATCGGTGCGCCAGGAACTAAACGCCCGCCCGCTTCGTCCTACCTCCGCGTTTTCGCGGCTTCATGGTTCAAAACGTTTCGCGATCCAAAATCGTCACTTGTCCTTATGATCGGCCAGCAGCCGTTCCCGCTTGGCGACCTTCCAGTCGGCGTCGGTCATCATCTTGGCCAGGGCCTTGAACGTGACCTTCGGCTCCCAGCCGAGCTCCGCCTTGGCCTTCGAGCAGTCGCCCAGCAGCAGGTCGACCTCGGCCGGGCGGAAGTAGCGGGGATCCACCTCGACGTACTTCTCCCACTCCAGCCCCAGGTGGCCAAACACCTCGGCGACGAACTCGCGCACGCTGTGCGTCTCGTTCGTGGCCAGCACGTAGTCGTCGGGCACGTCTGCCTGCAGCATCCGCCACATGCCCTCGACGTAGTCGCCGGCGAAGCCCCAGTCGCGCTTCGCGTCCAGGTTGCCCAGGAACAGCTTCTTCTGCAGCCCCTCCTTGATGCGGGTGGCCGCCCGCGTGATCTTGCGCGTGACGAACGTCTCGCCGCGGCGGGGCGACTCGTGGTTGAACAGGATGCCGTTCACCGCGAACATGCCGTAGCTCTCGCGGTAGTTCACGGTCTGCCAGAAGCTGTACACCTTCGCGCAGGCGTACGGCGAGCGCGGGTGGAACGGCGTCCGCTCGGTCTGCGGCGTCTCGCGCACCTTGCCGTACATCTCGCTGCTGCTGGCCTGGTAGAACTTGATCTTCTTGCCCGTGTCGCGGATCGCCTCCAGCAGGTGGATCGTGCCCAGCGCGTCGCTGGTGACGGTGTAGACCGGCTGGTCGAAGCTGACGCGGACGTGGCTCTGCGCCCCCAGGTTGTAGATCTCGTCGGGCATGACGCGGGTCAGCACCTCGCGCAGGCCAATGCCGTCGGTCAGGTCGCCGTAGTGCAGGAACAGCTTGGCGGCCGGGTCGTGCGGGTCCTTGTACAGGTGCTCGATGCGGTCGGTGTTGAACGACGAGCTGCGCCGCAGCAGGCCGTGCACCTCGTACCCCTTGCCCAGCAGCAGCTCGGCCAGGTAGCTCCCGTCCTGACCGGTGATGCCGGTGACCAGGGCCTTCTTCTGTTGCGACGGGTTGTCCATGCGATCCTCAAGCTGCTGCAAACGCGGTGCGGTCCTTCCCCGGAACGTTGATCGGCCGGCGGACCCCAAAAGTTAACCGATCCATCCCGTCCATCGCAATCGGCAGGGGTTCCCCAGCGTGGTGCGTCGCGGGTATACCACGGGGCGATTCCCCTCTGAAACGAGATCGCCATGGCCGAGACCGAAGCCCCCGCACCGACCGACCCCGTCCCGCCGACCCCACCCCGCCGCAAGCGGCGATGGGTGCGACGGCTCCTGCTGCTGGCCGTCGTAGTCGTCGTCGGGCTGCTATTACTGGTCGCGCTCGCCCCGACGCTGCTGTCGACCAGCCCGGTGGTGAGCCTCGCCCTGAAGCAGGTGAATCAACGCCTGAACGGCCGGGTGGAGGTCGGATCGGTCTCGCTGGGCTGGACGACCGGCGTGCGGATCGACGGGCTGCGCGTGTTCGACGACGCCAACACCCAGATCGCCCAGGCCGATCACGTCACCTGCCCGATGCCGCTGTGGCGGGCGGCCACAGGCAAGTACCCCCTTGGCCACACCGTGGTCGACGGGCTCGCGTTCGACGCCAAGGTGGACAGCCAGGGCCGGCTCAACTTCGCGTCGCTGGCCAAGTCCGCCCCCACCCCCGCTACGCCCGCTCCCACCGCCCCCTCGACGACCCCCACGGCAACCGCTCAACCGTCGAAGCTGCCGGACGTGTCGGGCGACCTGGAGCTGACCAACAGCCGCGGCACCGTCTCGCAGGCGGGCAGGCCGACGGTGTTCCTCAGCAAGCTCGCCGGCACGATCAAGATCCCGAGCATCAACGACCCGATCGCGGACCACCTCGACGCTTCGATGCACGTGGGCGACGGCGGGACCGAGGGCCACCTGGTCGCCGATGGCACCGCATCGGCCATCAAGGGCAACATCCTCAACCTCGATGCGGCCAACGTCCGCCAGACCCTCGACGTGACCGGGCTCGACCTCGCCGCCGCCAAGCCGTTCGTGCCGGCGTCGGTGGGGCTCGACACGCTGGCTGGCCTGCTCGACGGTCACCTGTCGGCCGACGTGACCGACGGCAAGTCGGCCGTGATCGACGCGAGCCTCAACGGCAAGTCGATCGCGATCGGCGGCAAGGCACTCAAGGGCGACACGTTCAGCACCGGGGCGCTCCTGGTCATGCTGCCGAAGCTGTCGGCCGCGTTCCCCGAGGGGCTGGGTCACTGGCAGAGCGGCGTGGTGAAGGTCGGCGTCGACGGCGGCGGGCCGATCGCGTTCCGGGTCGATCAGGGCCAGTTCACGCTGGTGGCCGACCTGCCCGTCCAGGCGCTGCTGAACCTGGCCGACAACAGGGCCCCCGGCGCGGCCGGCCGGCTCGAGTTCGGTGACCAGTTCGACGCCGGCAAGATCGTCGCCCAACTGAAGAACTCGGCCCACCTGTCCGACCAGGCCACGCTCACCAGCGGGACGCTCGGCCAGTCGATCCAGCTGACGCTGACGCCCGAGCGCGCCACCGTGGCCGTCACCACGAATCTGACCGGCGTGGCCGGGACGCGCAACGGGCAGCCGGTGACGATCCAACCCATCGCGCTGAAGATCGGCGCGGCCGACGTCGGCGGGAAGCCGCTCGACGCGCTGCGCGACCTGAGCCTCACGCTGAGCAGCAAGTTCGCCAACGCCGACTTCCACGGCGCCAACGTCGGCGACCTGGCCGGCACGCTGACGGCGCAGCTGCAGTCGCTCCAAGCCGAGGCGGGCCAGCTGGTCGACTTCGGCGGGAACAAGCTGGCCGGCGACGTGGCGATCCACGTCTCCGACAGCGGGCAACTGATGCAGGCCCCGTACGCGGCCAAGGTGAAGGCCGACGTGTCGGTGACGAACCTCGCCTACGCCGACGCGACCGGGCCGCGCATCGCCGAGCCACTGGTGCAGGTGAACGTGACCGGCGACCTGACCGGCAGCGGGAAGTCGGCCGTCGAGGCGGTGAAGAACCTGCTGCTGACGATCAAGGCGGGCACGGCCGAGACGCCGACGATCGACATCGCCGCCGCCGTGCCGTCGGCCACGCTGGGCGCGACGCCCGAGGCTGACTTCGCCCTGACGCGGCTAAACGTGAACCTGTCGCAGGTGCAGCGGCAGTTCGCCAACGTCCCCTCCGGTCAGGCAGGCCCTGTTTGCGATGGCGGCATTCTCACCGGCACCAGCTCTGGCCACTACGGGGCCAACGGGATCCGGCTCGACCCGACGAAAATCTCCCTCGCAAGCCTCGTCGTCCAGAAGCAGCTGGCGTCGGGCCAGAAGGTGCTGGCCATCAATGACGATACGCTGAACGTATCGGTCGCTGGCACCGTGGGTATGACCGGCGGGACGGCCGTGAAGCTGACCGACCTGTCGATCGCCGACGTGACCAAGATCGTCGACATCCACAAGGGCGACGGCGACTTCGCGCTGACCAAGACCGCCGATGCGATGTCCGGCAAAGGCACGCTGGGCGTGATGGTCGACTTGGGATCGGTCAACGACATCCTGCGACTGCTGGGTCAGGAGACGGTGACGGCCGCTACCCCCGGCGGGCGCGTGAAGACGGGCCACCTCAGCGGCACGCTGGCGTTCACGGCCGCCGCGTCGGGCAGGACCGACATCGTCGGCAACTTCGACGTGCCCGACCTCGACGTCGCCTCGGCCACCGGCACCACCGGGCCGCAGAAGGCGAGCATCGTGCTCAGGGCGTCGTCCGACCAGTCCGCCCACACCGTGTCGGCCGACGAGATCAGCTTCAAGTCGCCGTTCGCGAGCGCCGCCGTCACCAACGTCGGCGTGCTGCTGTCGGCCAAGTCGATGGTCGACCAGCTGCAGAAGGCCAGCCTGGCCATCGACGTGCCCGACCTGAAGACGCTGATGGCGCTGGCGCAGTCGTTCTCGCCGCCGCCGGCCACGCCGCCCGCCACCGACAAGTCGGCCCCCGCCCCGACGCCGCCGCTGGTGGTGACGGGCGGGTCGCTGTCGGTCCACGCCGACGTGTCGCACGATGGCAACAACCTCGTGATCGCCGTGCCGACCTGCGCGGCCAACAACGTCGCCTTCACCCGGGGCAATCAGAGCTACGCCGCCAAGCCGATCACCGCGAAGCTCGCCGCCCGCGTCGGCACGGCCGACGGCGCGACGCTCATGCGGCAGCTCCGCGGCCTGAAGGTGACGCAGCTCGACGCCAACGCCGGCGTGGCGACGGTGTCGCTGACGACGCCGATCACCGTGGCCGACCTGTCCAACCCCGGTGCCGGTGCCGCCGGCGGGTTCAAGGTCGACGGCGAGCTGGTCGACCTCACCCGACTCGCCGCCGCCTTCGGCGCCAAGCCCGCCGACGCCTACCCGTACCGCGGGCACCTCTCCGTGACCGAGAACCTGACCAGCGACGCCACGTCCGTCGCGCTGCAGGGGTCGGCGACCGTCGCGAAATTCCAGGTGGTGCAGGGCCAGACCGTCCAGTTCGCCGAAGACCTGTTGAGCGTGACCAACGACGTCGCCGTCCCGCCGGGCATGACGGCCGTCGGCATCCGCAACCTGGCCGTCGCGATGCAGAGCAGCAAGGCCCTGAACGTCGCCATCGCCAACGGCCGGGTCGACGACCTCAACGGCGCGAGGCAGATGAAGCTGCCCGTCTCGCTGCACTACGACCTGGCCAAGCTGTGGCCGATTATCCACCCGATGCTGTTGACCCCCGGCCAGCCCGACCCCTACGCCGACCTCAATATCACCGGCGTGTTCGACCGCCCCGCCAACATCGCCGGCAGCTACCCGGCCAACGTGCCGTTCACCGAGGCGGTCAAGACCCTGTCCGTCGACTGCGGCCTGTCCCTGGCCTCGCTCGACCACAGCGGCCTGTCCGTGAGGAACCTCGACGTTCCCATCACGGTGCGCAACGGCAAGCTCGTCACCGTCGACGCCGACGGCCACACCGCCCCCGCCGCCGTCGCCAACGACGGGCAGCTGGACGTCGGCAACATCACGGTCGACCTGACGCAGGACCCGATGCGCGTCTCCATGCCGGCCGACAAGGTGCTGCTGACGCACGCGACCATCAACCCGCTGTTCGCCGACACGTTCCTCAACAAGTACATCAACAACCCCGTGTTCGTGGGCACGAAGGACGCGACCGGGCTGCTGGACGTCACCATCGTCAAGTGCGACCGCTTCCCCGCCGGGGCGCTTGCCCAGCAGGCCGTCGCCGCCAACGATGGCACGCTCACCGTGAGGTACTCGCTGACCGACCTCCACGTCGGCAGCGCCGGCATCGGCATGGTGCTGGGCAAGGTGCTGAACAACGACGGCGGCCAGCCCGACTCGTTTGTCGCCAACGTGAAGGACGGCACCGTCACCCTCGCCCGCGGCGTGGCCACGCAGAACATGACCTTCCAGACCGGCCGGTACGCCATCCCCTTCACGGGCGACGTGCTGCTCGACAGCAAGACGTTCCGCAACTACTCCGTCGGCCTGCCCGGCGCGGCGCTGGCTCGGCTGGCGACCAAGGACCAGAACATCCTCAGCCGGCTGCCGCCCTCTGTGGCCGTGCCGGTGCGCGGGTCGCTGTCGTCGCCCCAGGTCGACCTGGCCGGGGCCGGCGTCAGCCTCGTGCAGAAGGCGTTCACCGACCCCAACACGCTGGCCAACATCATCGGCGGCCAGCTGAACAAGAAGGGCAACGCCAACGGCAACAACGCCGCCGGCAACGGCCAGCAGGGCCAGTCCGACAACCCGCTCGGCGACCTGCTGAACGGGCTGGGCAAGAAGAAAAAGAAGGGCCAGCAGAACAACGGGAACTGACCCGCGCCGGCGGCCCAGCGGCGGGGTGGTGGATCAAACCCGGAATGGATTCGACGAACCTCACCTTCACCGTCCGCCTCGTCGCCGCCGAGGCGATCATCGACCTGCGGCACCGCGTGCTCCGCCCCGGTCGCCCCCGCGACACGGCGATGTTCGACGGCGACGGCCTGCCCACGTCGCACCACTTCGCCGCCGTCGACGGCCACGGCAACGTGGTCGGCTGCGCGACGTTCCACCTGAACCAGCACGACGGCGAGCCGGCGTGGCAGCTGCGCGGCATGGCCACAGACGCCGCCTGGTGCGGCCGCGGCGTCGGGCGCGAGGTGCTGCTCGCCGGCGCGGCGACCGTCAACGCCATCGGGCCTCGGCTGATGTGGTGCAACGCCCGCGCGGAAGCCGTCGGCTTCTACCAGCGGCTCGGCTGGGCCATCTGCTCCGACCGGTTCGACATCGCCACCGTTGGGCCGCACTACCGCATGCAGAAACGCGCTTGAGCATGCCTCGAAACGCGGTGCAGTACTTTAGCGTTCGTCGGCTGTTCCACTTTGCCGATAATCGACCGCTAAGTCGCCTCGAAATGCAACGTATCGTAAAGCCTTCCGACGCGGCGGCCGATGGAATGGGTAGGCCGCCTTCAACCGGATTCCCCCCATGATGCATATCGCAGGCTCGATCCGTCCGCTCAGCGCGTTGGACGACCTCGAACTTCGCCGCCACCGGCTGGACGAGCTGATCCGGCTCGGGTTGGTGTCCGAATCGTTGGCCGAGCAGCTGGGGAAGGCCGTGAAGGAGCTGGACCGGCAGATCGCCGCCGCCCGCGACGCGCGGGCCGTCCGCTACGCCATCGCCGCCTGAGGGTCGGCCAGGGCGGCGATCGCCCGCCGCGCCTCGGGTCGCACGATCAGGCCGGGCCGGCGCCGCGCCATCTGCGCGATCGCCTCGTCGGCCGACGTCGCCAGGCCTGCCCGCACCAGGTACGCCGCCACCGCCGCCGCCGATCGGCTGTACCCCGCCTTGCAGCAGACGTACACGGTCCGCCCGGCCGCCCGATGGTCGGCAATGAACGCCGCCGCCGTGGCCAACTGCGCCGCCGTCGGCGCGGTCAGGTCGGGCACCGGCAGGTTCAGGTACTCGACCGACCGAAACGCCGGCGGGGCGTGAAAGTCCCCCGTCATGTCGACCACGGCGGCCACGCCCATCGCCACGGCCTCGGTCGCCTCGGCCGGTCGCAGCACCCGCCCGAGCCACACGCCCTCCGCCACCACGTCCCACGGCCGCGACCGCCGGGCGTAATGTCGCCACGACAGCCACTGCCCCGCTCGCACCGGTGCCATGAGCAACCGGGTGCGGCGCGACACGCGGCCGTCCACCTTGCGGTGCGCGACCGCCCCGGCGCCGAAGCACTCGGCAGCCATGATCCCCAGCGCCACGGCCGGCCAGAGCAGGAGCGCGCCCCAAGGCCTGTACCACCCGCCGATCGCCACCAGCGCGATCGCACCAGTGCCGTAGCACGCCCCGATCCGCCGGTTCAAGTGGTCGCCCGTGCCATGGTCGGGGAAGACGAACAGGCACAGCCAACCGAGGGCCAGCCCGCCGGCCACGTCGACCACGTGGTGCTGGTAGGTCAGCACGGTCGAGGCGGCGATCGCCGCGAACCAGCCCTGCAGCGCGACGCGCAGCAGCCCCCGCGTATGGCGATGGTAGTGAACGCCCAGGACGACCAGCAGCGCGATGTGCAGCGACGGGAACTGGTTGAACGGCCCGTCCAGGCGATGGAAGAGGTCGAACGCCGGGTGGCCCGTCGGACGGTCGAACGCGAAGCGCAGCGGCATTGCCCCGAAGCACGCGCCGGCGACGACCACCGCCATCCCCATGCGGCCCGCCAGCCGTCGCCGCTCGCGGTCGTCGTCGCACAGGAACGGCGCGGGCACGAAGAACAGGTCGATCGACAGGTACGGCACGATCAGCAGCGGCACGAACGGCACGTGGCGATCGATCGGCAACACCCACGAGCCGACGTGGCCGCGGTGGGCGGTGAGCAGGTTCGTGCCGCCGTAGACGAGGAGGAACAGGGCGCAGAGGACGAGCGCCGTGCGCAACGGCGGAGCCCAGCGGCTCCGCCGCGGGTCCTTCGCGTCCGAGGAGGACCTGCGGCGGAGCCGCCGGGCTCTGCTGGTGACGCGCGTCACGCCGCCTCCGCTTGCGCGACCGACCGGACCCGCCTTGCCACCGACACGGTGAAGATGCCCCAGCGGTCGATCCGCTGGTCGACCTTCTCGAACCCCGCGACACGCACCAGCGCGTCCATCTCCGCCTGCGTGCGGCGGCGCATCACCCACAGCTTCCCGCGGTGGTTCGGCAGCGTCCGCGCGATGAACTCCACCTGCGGGTGCCACGGCTGGCCGGTGTAGATCAGGTAGCCGCCCGGCTCGACGGCGTCCGCGAGGCCGGCCAGCGAGGCGCGGACCATCGCGTTGTCGGGGAACAACTCGTACAGGCCGGAGACGATCGCGACCGTCGGCCGGGGTGACACGGCGGCCAACGAGGCTCGGTCGAACGCGTCGCCCGGCACCGTGGTGACCGCGTCGGCGACGCCGAGCGCGATCGCCGTGTCGCGGGCGGCCGCCAGGTTGGCCGGCTCGTAGTCTTGCAGCAGGGCGGTGGTTGGTAGTTGTGGCGTCGCACGCATCGTCTCCAGCACGTACCTGCCGCCGCCGGCGGCGACGTCGAGCACGCGCGTGGGCCGGCCGTCGCGGTGCAACGATTCGAGCGTCTCGCGGAGCAGCCCCTGCAGGTGCTGGCCGCGGATGCGGATGCCGCGCCAGCCGATGCTGTTGAGGTAGAACCAGTCGATTATCCTGCCGATCGGCGTGACGCCGGCGGGGCGGTTGGCGTAGACGTAGTCGAGCGTGAGGCCCGAGTCGAAGCCGGTGCGGTAGCCGAGCGCGAACCCGCGGCTGAGCGGCCGGCAGAACGTCCGCATCGCGCCGGCCGTCAGCCGCCACGGCAGGGGCGATGGGGTCGACAGTCGATCGAACTCGTCGCGCGTGTACCCGGCCCGGTCGGCCGACAGCAGCGGGGCGTCGCCGGCGATGGGCGCGTTCAGCTGATCGGTGACGAACGCGCGGATCCGGCCGACGGCGTCGGCCCGGCCGGTGTCGTGCAGCAGGGCGTGGTACTGCCCGGCGGCGACGTGGAGCTGCTTGGTCGGCGACGACAGCCGATCGACGAACCGCCGGGCGAATGCCGTGTCGACCACGTAGTCGGTGCCGGCGGCCAGCACCAGCGCCGGCGTGCGGATCGCGCCGGCGTCGGCCACCAAGCGGTTCCCCGCATCGTGCAGGTCCAGCAGCAGCTCGACGCTGATCTGGCGGAACACCTGGCCGTCGGCTTCGTAGGCGGCCTGCTCCCTCGGGTCGTGCGTCAGCAGCTTCGAGCGGACGTAGCTCTTGACGATGCCGCCGCCGAACAGCGCCTTCTTCAGTCGCAGCGCGGGGATGGCCAGCGGCACGTAGAGCCGGACGCGGAACGCGGGCGTGACCAGCACGAGGCCGGCGATCGGTGGGGCGTAGTCGTGGACCCAAGCGGTGGCGATCACGCCGCCGACGCTGTGGGCGACGACGACGGTCTGGTCGAGGCGCACGCCATGGGTTTGCGTGAGGTGGCGGGCGAAGTGCTCGACGTCGCGGACCAGGGTGTGCAGTCCACCGGGGGCGAACCCGCGCATGCCGGGGCTGCGGCCGTGGCCGCGCTGGTCGGGGCCGAACACGGCGACGTCGGTGAACCCCAGCGCCGCCACGGTGTCGGCCAGCCGGCCGGAGTGCTCGTGCCCGCGGTGCATCAGGATCACGGCCCGCGACGTCGGCTGCGGTGGGATCCACGC
>CBDAQA010000004.1:0-32010 GCA_965198865.1 Tepidisphaeraceae bacterium
TGATCGTGTTCACGGTGATCTTCAACAAGATCTTCAAGCTAGGCGAGGGGATGACCGACAGCCGCGGCAACCCGATTCCCTACGCGGTGCTCGTGTTCGCCGCACAGCTGCCGTGGCAGCTCTTCTCGACCAGCCTCAGCCAGGGCGGCCTGTCTTTGTTGAACCAGCAGCACCTGCTGACCAAGGTTTACTTCCCCCGGCTGTTCATCCCGACGTCGTCGGTCGGCGGCCTGCTGGTGGACATGGGGATCTCGTTCGTCGTGCTGCTCGCGCTGATGGTGTTCTACCACTTCATGCCGGCGTACCACTTCGGCCTGCACTGGGGCATCGTGCTCCTGCCGGTACTGGTGGTCCTGACGGTCATCTGCGGGCTGGCCGCCGCCTACACGCTGTCGGCGCTGACGGTGACCTACCGCGATTTCCGATTCCTGATCCCGTTCGCGGTGCAGATCCTCACGTACGTCAGCTTCGTCCAGTACCCGGCCGAGAAGTTCATCGTCGCCCACCCGGTCTCCAGCTGGATCCTGGCGCTGAACCCGATGTTCGGCATCATCGCGGCCTTCCGCTGGGCCGTGTGCGGGACGCCGCTGTACCCGGGGTTCGTGGGCATCTCGATCCTGATCGGTGCCGGGATGCTGGTGTTCGGCGCGTTCTACTTCCGCAAGACCGAGCGCCGGTTCGCGGACATCGCGTGAAGAGTAGACCACCACGGTGACACGGAGGCACGGAGAAGACAAAAGGGGTGGACCACAGATGCACACGGATCGACTCCGATCACACGCGTTCAGCTCCTCTATCTGTGCGAGTCGGTGTGCATCTGTGATCAGTCCCTCCTCTCCGTGCCTCCGTGTCTCCGTGGTAAACATTATCTCCGCTGTTCCACGGCTTCGAATCTGAGCGTCCACATGCCCCAACCGATGATCACCGCCGAGCGGCTGGGCAAGGCGTACCGGCTCGGCGAGAAGCTGGACCGGAACGCCACGTTCCGCGACGCGATCGCCAGCGCCGTCCGCGCCCCCTTCAAGCGGTTGCGCCAGGGCTCGTCCGACGCCGACGCGGTGCCCAGCGACGCCTTCTGGGCCATCCGCGACATCTCGTTCCAGGTGAACCGCGGCGAGGTGCTCGGGCTGGTCGGTCGCAACGGCGCCGGCAAGAGCACGCTGCTGAAGGTGCTGGCCCGCATCACCGAGCCGACCGAGGGACGAGCGGTCATGCGCGGCCGCGTGGCGTCGCTGCTGGAGGTGGGCACCGGCTTCCACCCCGAGCTCAGCGGGCGCGAGAACATCTACCTGAACGGCTCGATCCTGGGCATGACCCGCACCGAGATCGCGGCCAAGTTCGACGAGATCGTCGCCTTCAGCGAGGTCGAGAAGTTCCTCGACACGCCGGTGAAGCGCTACAGCAGCGGCATGTACGTCCGCCTCGCCTTCGCGGTCGCCGCCCACCTGGAGCCGGAGATTCTTATTGTCGACGAGGTGCTGGCCGTCGGCGACGCAAGCTTCCAGAAGAAGTGCCTCGGCAAAATGGGCGACGTCGTGCGGGACGGGCGGACGATCCTGTTCGTCAGCCACAACATGGACGCGGTCGCGCAGCTCTGCACGCACACGCTGCTGGTGAGCGGCGGGCAGAGCAGCGAGAAGCTAACGCCCGACGAGGGGATCAAGCGCTACCTCACGCTGGGCGCCGGCGGCGGCGACCTGCCGCTGGCCCAGCGGCCGCGCGAGCAGCACCGCAAGCGGCCGCCAATCTTCGTCGGCCTGTCGGTCCACGGCGAGCCGGCCGACGGCAGCGGCGACCCGCACCCCAACGTGGTCGAGTGCGGCGGGCGGGTCACGTTCGAAGTGGAAGTCGCCGACTGCGCCGACCTCAAGACCGGCGCGATGTGCGGCATCGCCATCACCAACGACCGCGGGCAGCGGGTCGCCTTCTTCCACACGCTCTACCAGGGCGGGTTCACGTTCAGCGGGACCGACCACGGCAAGTTCACCTGCGTGGTGCCGTCGCTGCCGCTGGTGCCGAACTCCTACTTCGTCGAGCTGGTGATGGCCGACGGCTACGGCATCGTCGAGAAGGTCGAGCGCGCCGCCCCGCTGGACGTGGTCTACGCCGACGTGCTGAACACGGGGCGGATCCCCAACAACCGCCAGGGGTACGTCGTCTGGCCGGCCGACTGGGAGTACAGCGGCGCGGTCGAGCGGGCGACGGAGATGGTGGAGGCGTAAATGCAGAATGAGGACTGCAGAATGCAGATGCAGAGTGACGACCGATAGCGAAGCGTTGGACTGATCCTCATTCAGCGTGATGCAATCAGCACTCTGCACTTCCCCCCGATGCGCGTCCTCCACCTCTCCACCAGCGATGCCGGCGGCGGCGCCGCCCGGGCGGCCCACCGGCTGCACACGGGGCTGCGCCGGCTCGGCGTCGACTCGGCCATGCTCGTCCTCCGCCGGACCAGCGGCGACGCGACCAGTCACAAGGTGCGGTTCGCCACCGACCCCCTCACGCGCGTCCGCCGATCGTTCCGCACCCGCCGCATCCACCGCGACTTCTCCAAGTACAAGCTCGCGCTCCCGCCGGGCTTCGAGTGGTTCAGCGACGACCGCAGCGAGGTGGGGTACGACCTGATTCGCAACGTCGCTGAACGCGGGCCGTGGGACATCATCAACCTCCACTGGGTCGGCGGGTTCGTCGACCATGAGCTGTTCTTCCCGCGCCTGCCGCGCGGCGTGCCGCTCGTGTGGCGTCTAGCCGACATGGGCGCACTCACAGGTGGCTGCCACTACGATGGCGGCTGCGGCAAGTTCCACAACATGTGCGGCGCCTGCCCGGTCCTCGGCTCCGGCGACGTGAACGACCTGTCCCGCCAGAGCTGGCAACGGCGTCACGCGGCCCTGTCGCACGTGCCGTCCGACCGCATGACGCTGGTCGGCACCAGCCGCTGGATCGCCGCCGAGAGCCGCGTCAGCAGCCTGCTGTCGCGCTTCCCCGTCAAGGTGATCCCCAACGGCCTCGACACCGACGCCTTCGCCCCCCGTGACAAGCCCTCGGCCCGCGAGTCGCTCGGCGTCCCGGCCGGGGCGGCCGTCGTCCTGTTCGTCGCCGAGGCGACCGACGTCAAGCGCAAGGGGTTCGCGTATCTGCTCGACGCGCTCGGCCGGCTGGCGCACCTGCCCAACCTGTTCCTGCTCTCGATCGGCGAGCGCCGCCCCGCCCTGCCGGTTGGGCTGCCGGGGCTGCACCTGGGGCGCGTGACCGACGACCACAAGTTGTCCCTGGCCTACTCCGCGGCCGACGTGTTCGTCATCCCCAGCCTGCAGGAGTCGTTCGGCCAGACCGTAACCGAGTCGATGGCCTGCGGCACGCCGGTCGTCGGGTTCGACGCCGGCGGCATCCCCGACATGGTCCGGCCCGGCCTCACCGGCGAGCTGGCCCCCGTCGGCGACGCCGCCGCCCTCGCCGACCGCGTTGCACACGTGCTCGCCGATCCCGTAAGGTGGCGGCGAAACGGGGAGATCTGCCGGCAGGTGGCCGTCGACGAGTACGGCCTGCAGCTCCAGGCCACGCGCTACCTCGAGCTCTACCAGTCGCGGCTGACCGCCCCCACCGCCGCTCGCCCCCACGGCAAGGACGCCCCCCGATGAGCCTCCCGAAGATCAGCATCGTCACGCCAAGCTTCAACCAGGGCCAGTTCCTCGAGGAGACCATCCGATCCGTCCTCGACCAGGGCTACCCCAACCTCGAGTACGTCGTCGTCGACGGCGGCAGCACCGACGACAGCGTCGACATCATCAAGAGGTACGCCGACCGGCTGAAGTTCTGGGTCAGCGAGAAGGACCGCGGCCAGACCGACGCCATCAACAAGGGCATCGCCCACTGCACCGGCGACGTGTTCGGCTTCATCAACAGCGACGACTACCTCTACCCCCGCTCCCTGCAGCGCGTGGCCGACACCTGGAATGCCGGGTCGAGGTGGATGGTCGGCTGGTCCATCTACCTGGAGCTGGGCGGGTCCGACTGGCCCTACATGAAGCGGCCAACGCACACCAAGGCCGACTGGTTCCTGTGGAACCCCATCCCCCAGCAATCCACGTTCTTCGCCCGCTCGTTCCTCGACGAGTACGGCACCTTCCGCGAGGACCTGCACTACAGCTTCGACTACGAGTACTGGATGCGGCTGCGGTTCAAGGCCAACGCCAAGCTCACCGTGATCCGCCAGTGCATGGCGGCGTTCCGGTTCCACGACGCGTCGAAGACGATCGCCACCGCCTCGCGCTTCCAACCCGAGGACCAGAAGATCTGGGACGAGTACGCCGACTACCTTTCAGCCAAGGACCGCCTTGAGCTGTGGCGTGCCCGCCGCGCGATGGCGGCCCGCGATGCCCAGGACCGGATGTGGCGAGCGATCCAGGCCCACGACGTCCCCACCGCCCGCCGCGAGGCCCGGACCGCGGCGTCCAACCAGCCCCTGTCGCCCGAGTCGTGGAAGGGGTTGTACTTCGCGATGCGGGCCCGCTAGAGCGGTCTACACCTCTTCGTGACGTCTCGTCTTGCTCCCTCTCCCGGTACGCCGGGAGAGGGGACCGGAACCGCTACGCCCCGACGCGACGCAATCCGTGCATCTGGCGAACCCCGCCGCGCTACGGTTACACTCCCGCGCAGCATGTCGGGCGCATGCCACGCCCGCGGCAACGGGGCGACCGTCGCCGGCGGTGCCCCCCGGCGATGGACGATCGATTCGACCTATCCTCACCCCTGACCCGCGAATGCCGTTGCACCCGTTGCGCCTTCTATCTGCCCGGTGCTCCTTAGCGGAAATGCGTACAATCCACGGATACTGCCGATAAGGGATCGAGTCCGAGGACCCACGCCGCCGCCGCCGACCCGATTTCATCACCGCCCACTATGCCCTCGGCCCCCACCGTCTCCGTCCTCCTCCCCGTCTACAACAGCGAGCGGTACGTCCGCGAGGCCATCGGCAGCGTGCTGGCCCAGACGTTCTCGGACTTCGAGCTGATCACCGTCGACGACGGGTCCACGGACGGCTCCCTGCAGATCCTGCGCGAGTTCGCCCAGCGCGACGCCCGCGTCCGCGTCATCAGCCGGCCCAACACCGGCATCGCCGGCGCGCTCAACGACGCCATCGCCGTCGCCCGCGGCGAGTTCCTCGCCCGCATGGACGCCGACGACATCTCCATGCCGGCCCGGTTCCAGCTGCAGGTCGACTTCATGCGGCAGCACCCCGACGTGGTCCTGCTCGGCAGCCGCGTGCAGCTGGTCGAGCCGTACGGGTCGCCGGTCTACGAGACGGACCACGCGCTCGACCACGAGACGATCGATCGCGACCTGCTGCTGGGCGTCGGCTGGGCGGTCGTCCACCCGGTGGCCATGATGCGGACGTCGGCCATCCAGCGGGCCGGCGGGTACCGGCCCGACCGGGTGCCCATCGAGGACCTGGACCTGTTCCTCCGCCTGACCGAGATCGGCCGGGCCGCCAACCTGCCCGACATCCTGCTGCACTACCGGCAGCACCTGCAGAGCGCGAACCACATGCGGTTCCAGGAGCAGGAGGACAAGAAGCTCGCCTGCGTCGCCGACGCCTACGCCCGCCGGGGCCTCACGCTGCCCGACCAGTGGCGCCCGCCGCCCCGCCGGCAGATGGTCGCCACGGTCGAGCTGAGCCAGTGGGCCTGGACGGCGATCAAGCACCGCAAGCCCTACGCCGCCCGCCGTCACGCGTGGTCCGTGGTCCGGTTGAGTCCGTTCACCCTGTCGTCCTGGCGACTGATGTTCTGTGCCATCCGCGGGTGGTGATCGCCTCCGGTGGCGTCGAACCCTGTCCGATACCTGACCCATGCACCCGTCGTCCCCACGCATCTCCGTCCTCCTGGCCGTCTACAACGGCGAGCGGTACCTGCGCCAGGCCGTGGACAGCGTGATCGGCCAGACGTTCGGCGACTTCGAGCTGGTCGCCATCGACGACGGCTCGTCCGACGCCACGCCCGCCATCCTCAACGGCTACGCCGCCCGCGACGGCCGGGTGCGCGTCGTCTCCCGGCCCAACCGCGGCCTGACCAACACGCTCAACGAGGGGCTCGCCCTCGCCCGCGCCCCCTACCTCGCCCGGATGGACGCCGACGACCTCTGCCTGCCCGAGCGGTTCGCCAGGCAGGTCGCCCACCTCGACGCCCACCCCGACTGCGTGCTGGTCGGCTCGCGCGTGCTGGTCGTCGACCCCGACGGCCTGCCCATCCGCCACATGGCCCACGAGCAGGCGCACGAGGCGATCGACCACGCCCACCTGAACCGCGGCTGGCCCGTCGTCCACCCCGCCGTCATGATGCGGCTCGACGCTGTCCGAGAGGTGGGCGGCTACCGCGACCAGTACAACACGCTGGAGGACACCGACCTGTTCCTGCGCCTGGCCGAGGTGGGCCGGCTGGCGAACCTGCCGGAGGTGCTGCTGCACTACCGCCAGCACTTCGCCAGCGTCACCCACACCAAGGCCGCCAAACAGCACGAGCTTCGCCAGGCCCTCTACGACGAGACCCACGCCCGCCGCGGCGAGGCGGTCGCCGACCGCTTGCCGCCCCCGCCGCCGCCGATGCCGCGGTCCGACCAGCACCACGACTGGGCCTGGGCCGCCCTCAAGAACGGCTACCCCCGCACGGCCCGCAAGCACGCCGTCGAAACCCTTCGTCGCGCCCCCTTCTCGTCCCGCTCCTGGCGCGTGCTGGCCTGCGCGCTGAGGGGGCACTGATGGACCAGATGCAAACAGAGCCCAGCGGCTCCGCCGCGGGACCCGCCGCGAACCGGGGGCACCCATGACCCGGGTCCTCTACATCGGCGTCGGCAAGCCGTGGGTCGGCGGCGCGGGCTACCTCGTCCGCCAGTCCGTGTTCATCCACGCGCTTGCCGACGTGGTCGGCCAGCTGCACCTGGCCATGTTCGACGTCCCCGCCGGCGAGCCCGCGCCACCCTTCGCCGCCGCGCTGACGCCGCTGCCCATGCCGCCACGCCGCCCGTCATCCCGGCTCCGCAACCTCTACGCCGACCTCACCTCGCCGGTCCCCCGCATGGTGCGCGGGTTCGACCTGACGGCCAGCCGCGCCGCCGTCGCCGCCCTGCGGCCCGAGGCGTTCGACGCCGTCTTCGCCTTCCGCATCGACTTCGCCCACTACGCCGGCGTGCTGGACCACCCCCGGCTGATCCTGGACATCGACGACCCCGAGCACCTCCGCTGGGCCAAGCGGGTCGACGCGACCGCCGCCGGCACCGACCGGCGGTCGCGGATGGACGTCGACAAGCTCCGCGCGTTCGAGCACGCCGCCGAGGCCCACGCCAAGCTCGCCTTCGTCTGCCAGCCCAACGACGCCCACGACTGGCCCGTCCCGCCCGAGGTGGTGCCGAACACGATCGCCATGCCGCCCGCGTTCGCCCGCAACGTCACCCGGCCGATCGTGCTGTTCGTCGGCAACTGCACCGGCGACGAGCTGAGCCCCAACGTCGACGCCGTCAAGCACTTCGTCGCCGACATCTGGCCCGCCGTGCGAAAGGGCGTCCCCGACGCCGAGTTCCACCTGGTCGGCGCGACCGGCGACGCCACCAAGCGGCTCGTCGCCGGCGTGCCCGGCGTGGTGCTCCGCGGGTTCGTCGACGACCTCGCCGCCACCTACGCCGAGGCCGCCCTCAGCGTCGCCCCCATCCGCTTCGGCACCGGCACCCGCATCAAGATCCTCGAGTCGTTCGCCTACGCCTGCCCGGTCGTGTCGACGGCCGTCGGCGCCGAGGGCATCGCCGCCGTCCCCGGCCGCGAGATCGAGCTGACCGTCTGGCCCGCCGAGTTCGCCAAGCTGTGCATCGCCATGCTCGCCGACCGCGCGATGGCGGAGCGCATCGGCACCGCCGGCCGCGCGCTCGCCGAGCGCCTGTACGACGCCGACGCCGAGCGCCGCCGCGTCGCCAGCCGGCTGGGCCGGTTCCTGCACTCTGCGTGACGTCCTGGTGCTGACTCCGATGTTCCGGTGAAGCCGGCGTCTGAGGTACTCCGACGACCTGGGTTGTCCGCCGCCCGATCCGGGTCTTCGGAGTACCTCAGACGCCGGCTCCACGGGAACTTGAGCCCACCTGTCCCCAGACCGCCTCACCGCCGCACCTGCACGCCGCTCAACCCGTTCGCCAGCAGGTTCGCCCCCAGCACGCCGTAGAAGAACGTCTGCTCCACGGTCCGGGCGTAGGCGTCCGCGACGGCCCCGCCGGTGAAGAGCAGCGCGATGAACGTGCTGCCAACCGCAGCCAGCGCGCCGGCCGTCGCCGCCATCGTCCACCGTGGCCAGCCGGCGCTGAGCCGGAACACCGACGTGACCGGGATCGACAGCAGCCCCGCGACGATCGCCGCGAGCGCGTACCGCGTGTCCCACGTGACGCCCCACGCGACCGCCAGGCCGACCGCCGTGACGAGGCACAGCCCGAACCAGTTGCTCGCCACGCGTTGGTCTTGGCTGAGCGCGTACCGGCCGAACCGGTCGATCCGCAGCATCAGGTTGAACGCCGGCCCCGCCAGCCAGGTCAGCAGGGCGAACACCACGTACGCCAGCGTGACCGGCAACACGAACGGCGCGATCGCCGGGTTCGCCGCCGCCGCGCCCGACAGCAGCCGGCTGCCGAGGTACCCGCCGATCACGATCCCCCACTGCACCTGCTGGCTCATGCGGGACATGAACAGGAAGTACCGCAGCATCACGCGGTAGATGACGTTCCGCGCCTTGAGCGCCTCGACGATTCCCGCCTTGGCCCAGCCGTTCTCCGGGTCGATCCGCAGCGCCTCGCGAAAGTGCTCCAGCGCCGCCCGGTGCGCCCCCGCGTGCAGCAGCGTCCACCCCTGGTTCGCGTGCGTGGTCGAGTTGTGCGGGTCCCGCGCCAGCAGCCCCGCCAGCGTGACGCTCGCCTCGTCGCGCCGCCCGAGGTTGACCAGCGCCTGACCGCGGACGTTCACGCACACCGCGTGCTGCGGGTCGATCTCCAGCCCCGCGTCCGCCGCCGCCAGGGCGTCGGCCCACTTCCGCTGTTGCAGCCGGATCGCCGCCAACTGGCCGCGGTGGTCGGGGTCGAACGGGTCCAGCCCGATCGCCCGCTCGATGGCGGTCGCCGCGTCCCCATACTGCCGCCGCCCCACCAGCACCGCCGCCAGCGTGGCGTACCCGACGTCCCAATCGGGCCGCAGTTGGATCGCCTGCTTCGCCTCGAACGCCGCGTCGTCGTACTGCTCGCGCTGCAGCAGGCACAGCCCGATCATCGCGTGCGCCAACGCGTTGCTCGGCTCCGCCGCCAGCGCCGCGCGGAACTGCTGCTCGGCGGGCTCGTACCGAGCCGTGCGGTATAGAAGCGTGCCGCGTTCGATGCTCATGCGTGTTCGACCTTCTGACTTGCGGCAAGCCTTGCCTCGTCGAGTGCGAGACGAAATCGGCGTGGGTATGGGTTGACGCACAAGGACTCTTGGAGTCGCTCGATCGAATCTGAAATTCTTCCAGACCGGAGCATGACCAATCCCAAGCCCCCATGCACCTCAGGGAGGTTTGGGCTGATTGCGAGCGCCTGACGGAAAAACAGCTCTGCTGCGACCAGGTCGGATGCTAGCAATCGGACCCAGCCGGCTGCGAAGAGGGTGGACGGGTTCCCCGGAGCAGTTCCCATCGCCAACGACAAGACATCGTCCGCGCCACCGATCTCTCCGGCACCAGCCAATGCGATAGCAAGGCAAAGCTGCAACCCGTGGTTGTCGGCTTCCAATGCGAGCCCATCACGCGCTATCCCGGCCGATTCCTTAAATTGGTCCAATTCGTAGTGGGTACACGCTGGGCACTGGTAGTACCGGACGCGGCTCGGAAGCAGTTTGATCGCCTCCAGTCCGTGCGACAATCCCTCCTCCAGTTCGTCCCTGAGCGTCAGCACTGTTGCCAATGTGAAGTGGGCATAGGCGTAATTCGGATGGAACCTAACCGCCAGTCTCGCCTGTTCGACCGCTTCGTCGAACCGGTGTAAAGCGCGCATCGTTGCGGCAAGCGCAGTGAGCGACCAAGACTCGCGTGGCTCTCTCGCGAGAACTTTGCGAAGGAGCGGCTCTGCCAAATCCCAACGGTTGCGCTTCAGCGCTTCCCGAGCCAAGTGGTGATTTCGCTGCGTTTCGGCATCCATCACATCTTCAAGTACTTCAGGATGTCGTCGTACGTCCCGCCCTGGTTCGAATACAGCGCATAGTTCCGCGCCGTCGAGAACCACTCCTGCGTGCTCGGCTTCAGAGTGCCCGCGGCCGCCGTCAGGTCCTTCGTCGTCAGCGGCGTCGGACGGCCGACCTTCATCGCCTCCTTCAGCTTCGCCTCGATCGCCACGTCGACCACGGCCTTGAGGTCGGCACCGCTGAAGCCGTTGGTCTTCTTCGCCACCGCGTCGTGGTCGATCGCGTCGACCGGCTTCCCCTTGAGCAGCACGCGCAGGATGCCGGCCCGGGCCGGGCCATCCGGCGGCGGGACGAACAGGATGCGGTCGAACCGCCCGGGCCTACGGAAGGCGGCGTCCACGTGCCAGGGGGCGTTGGTGGCGGCCAGGATCAGCACGCCCTCGTTGCTGGAGCCGATGCCGTCCATCTCGGCCAGGAACTGGTTGATCAGGTGGCGGCCGGCGCTGGCGCGCATGTCCTGCCGGCTGGCGGCCAGGGCGTCGACCTCGTCGAAGAACAGCACGCAGGGCCGGCTCTTGCGGGCCTGGTCGAACAGCGCGTGCAGGTTCCGCTCGCTTCGCCCGATCCACATGTCGAGCACGTCGTTAATGCCGATCGAGATGAAGTTCGCGTCGATCTCGCCGGCCGTGGCGCGGGCCAGGTGGGTCTTGCCGCAGCCGGGCGGGCCGTACATCAGGATGCCGCCGCCCACGGTCTTGCCGTACGCCGCGTACAGCTCGGCGTGCTGGAGCGGGTGGATCACCTTCATGCGGATGTCGTCCTTGAGGACGTCCATCCCGCCGACGTCGGCGAAGTTGATCTTCGGCCGCTCGACGTGCCCCGGCGGACCCTCGCCGTCGTCCTCGCGCGCCGCCCTCAGCCGGCCGTCGCTCGCCTCGTCGGTCTCGCCCGCCCCGATCCCCAGCTGGGCGGCGAACGCATCGTCCGCCGCGGCCGGGTCGGCCTCCACGCCGCGCTTGTACTGGCGCACGGCCCGCTCCACGTCGCCGGTCCGCACCATCAGCTTCGCGTGCAGCACCAGCGCCCGTGCAGGCGGGTCGCTGGCCTTGAGCAGGTCCTCCACGATCACCAGCGCGGGGCTGTTCTTCCCCTGCTGGTAGAACGCCGTGGCCAGCGCCACCTTCAGCTTGTCGTTGTCGGGCGACAGCCCCAGCGCCGCCTTATACTCGGCCTCGGCCTCCTCGTGCCGGCCGGTGCCCATGAGCGCGTCGGCCAGCGCCTGCCGCAGGGGCAGGTTGTTGGGCGTCACCCGCACGGCTTCCCTCAGCCCCGCTATCGCGTCGTCGTTCGGCACCGGCACCTCCTGCTCGTGATCGTTCGGCGGCGGATCATAGCGGCCGGCCGCCAACCGTGCGACGATCCGGCCCCGTGACCCCTGCCGCCCCGCTCATCGTCACGCTCCCCCTCGACGCCGACACGTTGGCCCTGGCCGACGCCCTCCGCCGACAGCACTTTCCGCCGACACGGAACCACCTGTCGGCCCACGTTACCCTCTTCCACAACCTGCCCGGCCACCACGAGCCCGAGATCGCCGCCCTGCTCACCGCCACGTGCGACCCCATCGCCCCGCTGCCGCTCGCCCTAACCACGCCCCGCTTCCTCGGCCGCGGCGTGGCGATCGACGTCCGCTGCGACGGCCTGCTCCCGCTCCGCGCCGCCCTGGCCGCCGCCTGGGCACCGTGGCTCACCCCGCAGGACCGCCAGCCGTTCCGCCCGCACATCACGGTCCAGAACAAGGTCGCCCCCGAGCTCGCGCGGGCCCTGTTCGAGCGACTCCGCGCCGCGTGGGTCCCCCGGTCGGGCCACGCCGTCGGCCTCGGGCTGCACCGCTACCGCGGCGGCCCCTGGGAGCCGGCCGGCACCTTCCCGTTCCGGGGTGTAGCTCCTTTTCTTGGCGGTCGGGTTCAGGCGGCCAGCGCGGCTGACTTTGACTCCCAGTAGGCCGGCCACAGCTTGCTGTAGTGCAGGCACCGCAACGCGGCCATGTGCTCGGCCCGGCGGACCCGCCACCGCGGGTTGTTCAGCTTCAGCCGTTTGCCGATCATGTTCTTGCACGTCCCCTCGACCAGCCCCGACCCGATCGGCAGGCCCGCGGCCAGGCGGGTGCGGTACCACAGGCTGTCCCGGTTGGCCGACAGGTAGCCGATCAGGCCGTCCAGGGCCGCCACGCGTGGGTCGCCGCCGCCGTTCGACAGGTCGGCTCGCTCCCGCTCGAGGTGCTCGATGAACCGCGGGCCCTCCAGCCGGATCAGGTCCGCCAGTTGCCGCTCGCCCCAGTCCCGGGCGGCCGGCGTCCCGCGGCCGAACATTTGTTGCCCGGCGGCGTGCACGTGCTCGGCCACGTGGTAGACGTCCACGACCCACTCGACGTTGACCACCGCCAGGAAGCGCTTGGCCGCCTCGTCCCAGATCCACCGCGCCCCGTCCGCCAGCACGCTGAGCCGCGGGCAGCCGGCCAGCCCCAGGTGGTCCAGCATCCGCCGCCACGACGCCCCGACCAGGCCGCTGCTGGCGATCGCCGCCCACGCCACCCGGCACGCCGGCGGCCCCAGGTCCCGCTGGTCCCACTGGGCCGGCGGCACCGGGTCGGCCGCCGCCCGCTTGGCGAACACGCTGACCCGCATCTCGCGCCACCCGTCGACCGTGTTGACGCTGACCCCGTCGGTGTAGAACTCGACCTCACCCTCGGCCGCCGCCATCGGCGCGGCCGACGCCGGGTCGCCCTTCAACCACCGGGCCGCCGCCTCCCCCTCGGCGTCGCAGACCCGCCGGACCACGTCGTCGCTGACCGGCAGCCGGCACAGCTCGCGGACCTTCTCCGCCGCCTCGTCGAACGACCAGCCCGACCCCGCCAGCGTCACCATCCGCCGCGCCGCCACGGTCAGCTTGTGCCCCGCCGGCACCCCGGCCCAGTCGTCCCACGGCACCGCCTTGCACCCGCACGGCCCCCGCGACGCGTAGTACCGCCGCTCCACCCGCACCTCCCCCACGGCCGTCACGATCGACTTGGCCACCCGCCCCCGGTAGCTCATCGTCGCCGGCTCGGCGCACGGGCACGGCCGGCTGCAGGCCCCCCTTTTTGCGCCTCGGCGTGCTCCGAGGCGCTCAGCTCGACCATCTTGCGGACCGATTCGTACCCGTCGGCCACCGCGACCCCCTCCAGGGCCGCCATCCCCTGCCCCGGCGGGGCCGCCGACCCGGCCCGCACCATGGCCCGGTAGGCCAGCACCGACTGCTCCGCGACCAGCCGCTCGTTCCCGCTCAGATCATTCAGGTCCATCGGTCCTCCAATCATTGACCGACGGCCATTATCACGAATCCGCCAAGATCGCGCGCTACACCCCCGTTCCGCGCCTGATTCCGCCCCGCCTTGTCTTTTCGCCGTCGTCGGCCGACAATGAGCACGCTTGCGGGGCGTAGCTCAGCTTGGCTAGAGCGCCTGGTTTGGGTCCAGGAGGTCGCAAGTTCGAATCTTGTCGCCCCGATGGCCGGTGACGGCGAGCCGCGAAGGCGGTTGCGAATAGCAACCGCCTTCTTGCTTTGGTGGGTCCGGCACCGCCGGACGTGACCCGAGCTCAGTCGACCGCCAGGACGGCCGTCGGTCGCCGCGGCGTGAGGGCGACGCACAGCACCACGGCCGCCGCCAGGAGCAGCAGGCCCGCCGCGTGCGGCACCAGTCCGTCGACGGCCCGCAGCAGCAGCGGCGACCGTGCCGGGTCGCGCGTGAGCAACTGCGCCCCGGCCATCCCCGCCGCGGCGACGGCGAGCAGCACGTGCAGCAGGCCCAGGCTCGACGAGAGGCCGACCAGCAGCGACGAGAGGACCGCGCCCCACACGTAGTAGCGGTTCATCATCTGCGCCAGCATCACCGGCATGAACAGCCACGGCGCGATCAGGGCGGCCAGGAACCGGGGGTCACGCCGGCGCGCCTGAATCGCAGCACCGATCCCGGCGGCGAGGACCACGCCGGCGTAGACGGCCATCAGCGTCTGCCGAACGTCGAGCGCGACCGGCGAACCGTCGAGCGACATCGCGCGCAGCCACGCCGGTGCCGCCGATCGCCCGGCGTACAGCAGGCCGGCCAGGTCCGGCGGTCGAAAACTGAGCATCGGGTCGTGCGTGTCCCACCCGAAGGCATCCGACAGCACCGACCCCACGTTGGCCCCCTGCCCGTTGGCGATCGCCAGGTGGTCCCACTTGCGGGTGCCGTACTCGAAGCCGACGGTCTTCCACGACCAGTCGCCGTTGAACGCCGACCCGCCCGTCCACACGGTGGCAGCCAGCACCGCCGCCGACCACGCGCCCAGCGATCGCCGTCGCAACACCCACGGTCCGACGAGGATGGAACCCACCAGGACCACACCCCAGCCGCGCGACAATCCGGCGTCGGCCGACCAGGGGTGGAGGATCAGCAACGTCACGGCGGCGACCGTCGCCGGCACCGCCGCGGCGAACAGCCCGACCGCGAGCGGCGACACCTCAACGCCGCCGTCGGCCGGGTCGCGCACCTTGAGCCAAAGGCGGCGCATCGGTCGACGGTACACCGACAGGGCCGCGGCCAGCCCCGAGGCGACGAGCACGCCGACCGCCCACCGCAGCGGTGGCGACGATGCCGGTCCGATCGACAGCAGCCACGGGCTGACGATGAGTCCCGAGGCCAGCGCAAAGCCGACGACCAGTCGCGCCGCAGCCCCCCACCGCAGCGACACCAGCGGCCATACCAGGATCACCGGTGCCCCGATCAGCATCTGCCCCTTGAACATGGCCCCGATGCCCAGCATCGCGCCGGCCGCCAGCCACCCGTCCAGCGACGCCAGCAGTGCCGCGGCCAGGAACGGCGGCAACAGCCACGCGTCCCACTGCGGCCAGACGTGCGCGTCGATCAGCAGGGACGGGTCGAACCAGACGAAGATCGCCGCCATCGTGCCGGCCGCCCAACCGCGGTGGCCCGCCGGCATGAAGCGCGCGGCACCGTTGGCCAACAGGAACAGCACCGCCACCCCGGCCCACTGCCACGGCGTGAGCCACGCGGCCCCGTCCACCTCGCGCGGCGCCGCCGGCTGGACCACCCCCGGCATGACGACCATCACGCCGTCGGCCGATCGCGTCGTCCCACGCGACGATTGCCGTGGCCCAGCCGTGTTGGTCGCGACCAAGCGGTAGTAGGCCGTCGCCCCGGCCGGCAGGTCGGTCACCTGCGCCGACACTTCAACGGCAGCGCTGTCCGACCCCAGCCGGGCGACCGTCGTCGCGTGGTCGTAGAGCCCGGCGACCCGTCCCCACTCGAAGTGCCATGCCGTGCCGGCCCCTTGTGGATCGACCCAGCCGAACAGGCGAGCCGACCGTCCATCAGGTGCCACGACCGGCGCGCCCGACAGCGCCACGGCCGGCGGCGGCGCGTCGATCGGCAGGACGGCCACCGACAGTGCCCAGGCGAACGCCGCCGCCGCCAGGGGGAACACGACCAGGCCGTGAGCGCGCCGCAACGACG
The DNA here is from genome assembly GCA_965198865.1 of Tepidisphaeraceae bacterium. Classification (GTDB taxonomy): domain Bacteria; phylum Planctomycetota; class Phycisphaerae; order Tepidisphaerales; family Tepidisphaeraceae; genus CBDAQA01. Next base: position 15,726 of record CBDAQA010000004.1, read on the forward strand.
TGGGTCCCTCCGACCGGGCGCCGCGGTCGACCCACAGCCACACCAGCGCGAACGCCAGCAGGGCCGTCGCCGCCTCGGCGATCGTGTTCATCCGCAGCAGCGGCGCGGCGATGTCCTCGGTCGGCCCCGGCCCCGCGTGCGGCTTCGACCGCGGCCGTTCGATGTCTCCGGGCCATTCGGTCAGCGTGGGATAGCGGTCCTGCACGGAGCGCGCCCACAGCGCCATCGTCATCAGCCGCAGCGGCGGGTAGTCCAGGCCGAAGCTGCCGTCGGGATGTCCCTCGGCGAGCTCGGCGTAGACCTGGCCCTCGCCGCGGACCATCTGGAAGAACGTCGGCCGCCGCGACGTGCCATCGGCCTCCGCCGCCCGGACAACCTGGCCGCCCCACTTCAGCCCGTTGCTGATGTCCGGGTCGAACCGGATCGTGCGCGAGCCGCTCCATACGCGATCGCGGAGCGCCACGCCGGTCGTCCAGCCCCAAGCGGCCAAGCCGATCAGGAACGCGGCGATGAGCAACCGACAGGACCACCTTGCCCACGGCGACCCGCTCGCCCGTTCGCTCATGCGCACCTCTTCACGACTAGGGATCGCGCGCAGCGGCGCGCCGATTACGGACTGACGGTGATGCGATACGCCGGCTGGGCGAGGGGTTGGTTCTCCCGCCGCATGCCCAGTTGCTCGGCCAAGTGGTCGATCACGCCATCGATGAACGCCGCATTCTCCGGGTCCAGGGACTCGCCGGGCTCCACCGACCTCGAAGCGCCGGGGTGTACCGAAACGGCGATCGGATGATGATCGTCGGAGGATTTGATCTGGATCTTCCGACCGTACAGGTAATAAAGCTGCCTGCTCAACTGCGCCGGCTGCAGGGTCCAAACACGCTGGGCCGGCCGGGCCCGATCGGCCGCGTCGGTGTACAGGTCGACCTGTTGCGGTGCCCCTGCCGCCGGTTGCGTGGCTGGCCGCGTCGGGTCGTCCGTCAGGACCGACGTCACCTCGCCGCCCGACGGGTCCAGCGTGACCGCGACCGGCCGACCTAGCCGTGCCGACAGGGCCGTCGCCAAATCGGTCATCAGCTGCCGCTGGGTGGCGTGGAACCGGACCACCCAATCGCCCGGCAGCTCAACCGTCCGGAGTTCTTTGGGAATGGCCACGCGGATCCAAGGTTTGTTCCCGATCGAGGCGACCGACACGATCCGGATGACCTCCGGCAGCTGGCGCGCGACGGCGGCGTAGGCCGACTGCTGCAATGCGTTTGTCGTTTCCTCCCGTTCGTCGGCCCAGAGCGGGGCGTACAGGTCGGGCGTCTCCTCGACGACGGTGAACGCGATCGGCGTGGCCGGCCCATCGGCGGGCGGCGTCTGGAAGAGCTGGGTTGAGTTACGCGGCGCGAGCTGCACCACCTTCGCCCGCCGCCGCAGGTAGTCTGACCGCGCGGCGGGGTCCGGCGTCGGGACGTACTTGACCGCTTGGCCGGGTTCCAACCGGTAGTCCGACTCGAACTTTCGCGGCAGGTCGGGCTGCCACGCCGGCCCCGTCGCGAACCAGTCAACCAGCGCCTGCCGGGCGGACGGTGATGCGATCTGCGCCAGCAGCTTCGCTTTGACTGCGGCGGCGCGGAGGGCTAGCGACTCGATCGGCCGCAGCTCCGTCGCCTCGTAGACGGCAACCAACGACTTCCCGGCCCGCGTGCCCAGCAGGTCGGCCAGCTCCGGCCGGGCGCTCAGTAACGCCTCGACGCCGGGCCCCATTGCGACCAGGTCGCGCTGCGCGTCGAATGGGTCGGACGCGGCCAACGCCTGCATGCGGGCGACGACATCGTTCGTGTTGAACGGCGGCGGCTCGTGCCGTTGCAGCAGGTAGGCGGCGGTCGCGTCATCCGCCGCCAGCAGCTTCAGGAACGCCGCCCGGGCCGGCACCGGGTCTGGGGCGATCGCGGCCTGCCACCACTGGTCGAGCTGGTCGCGCGTCGGCGCGGGGTTGGCGGACAACGCCTCCACCTTCACGTCGGCCAACCCCCAGTTCTTCTGGCTGCCGATCAACCCGGACGCGGCCCACTGGACCACGACGGTGTCGGCGACGTGCGGCAGCGTCAGGTCGAGGTGGAACCGGCAGTCGGCCGGGAACTGGACGCGCCCACCGTTGAACTTCTCGATGACCCCCAGGCTCTGCACGGCCGTCGCCCCGGTGCCCATCACCCGCGGGAAGTCGGGGACGACCGACGGGTACGTTTGGATCAGGGAGGCGTAGGCGAAGCCCCAGTCGTTGAACTGGTCGGTGACCGTGTTGCGGACCACCGGGGGTCGGTCGCCGATGCCGAAGGTGAAGTAACACGGGCCGTTCAGCCCCAGGGCCCCGAGATGTGGCCGGTGCCGTCCCACGATCCCATCAGGAACAGCTCCGCCTGCACGTGCAGAAGACGGTGCGGCGGCAGGCCGACGATCGGCAGCCGAACGCTGGTCGACGTGAACGGCCCCAGGTACGGGATGTGAGCCAGAGGCGTGTGGTCGATCGCCCGGGCGGACCAGCCGATGGCATCGTGCGCGAAGTCGCTGTGGTAGACGTCGTCGGCCGGGCCGGACTGCAACCCGGCCTCGGACGGCCGGCGCGACGACGTTCCGGTGGCCGAGGGGCTGCCGGGCCTTTTCAGTTCGACCAGCACGACCGTCGCGGCGATGGCGGTGCCCACCGCGAAGCCGGTGCCGGCGGCAGCGATCAGCTTCCAGGCGGCACGTCGCCCGACGGCCACGGCGATCGCGCCGGCCGAAGTTCCCGCGCCCTGTTGGGCCGCGGCCATCACCGCGCCGGACAGGTTCTCCGGCGGCGGTGGGGCCGGCAGCCGTTGCAGGTGGACGACCATCGTCGACGACGAGACGGTCACGCCGGCCTTGGCAAACCCGCGGCGCAACTTCTCGACCGCCCGCGCCAGGCGCTTGCGGACGGCGGGCTCCTTCATTCCCAACGAGATGCCGATCTGCTCGACGGCCTGGCTCTGCAGGTAGGCCATGGTGACGACCGCGCGGTCGACCTCCGGCAGCCCGGCCAACACCCGGTCTAGGTGTGACAGCAGTTCGGCCTGTTCGACCACGTCGGGCGGCAATGGCGTGGGGTTGATCGCCGGTGGGACCGCCGCCTCGTGGGTTGCCCGTCGTCGGGCCGACCGGCGGGCGGTCTGCGCGCAGTTTCGTGTGACCTTCATCAGCCATCCCGGCAACAGGTCCGGCCGGCGGAGCGACCCGGCCCGCCGCAGCAGGACGATGAACGCCGCCTGCGCCACGTCCTCGGCCAGCCCGATGTCGTCCGCCTGACGGTGGGCCGCGGCAAAGACGGCCGGGCCGTGCCGGTCGACCAAGACACGCAGGGCGTCGCCCCGCCGCTCGGTCGCCAGATCCCTCATTAGCTCGGCATCGGACAACAGCTGGTCGTTCGCGACGGTCATGAGTCGGGCCCCGAGAGTCCTGCAGCAGCGGCGATCGCCGCGGTGAACGTAGAGCTATCGCCGGTCGACTGGCAAATCGGACAACCATCTCAACTTTTCAGCCGCGGCGGCTCCGCTCGCGTCGCGTGGACGCAATCCATCAGCCGCGTCAGATATCAGCCGTTGCCCGGCAAACTCCGCACGGTTCAACATCTGGCGCGTCGATGGAGACCTCGTCAGGCACCGGTGGGGTGGGCGGTGCCGGGCTCCGCGCATTGTCGGTCGGCGATCGCCGTCTAGGCAGACGACCGGCCGGCCCCACATCTGACCCGTTCGGAAAAAAAGACCCACGAGCGACCCGACCCAACCGACGCCCGGCAGCGCGCCCGCCGGTCCTGGCAGTCCCGCCGTCGACCTGATGCGGCGCGAGCTGGCCGACGTGCAGCGGCAGATCCGCGACCTGCGGTCGCTGCAATCGTCCGGGCGATGGTGGGTGGCCGGGACGCTGGACGCCACCTACGACTCGATCCGCGGCCCGGTCGGCGTCCACTGGGGGCTGGACGGGAAGACGATCCACCTGACGGCGACGATGCCGGTGCATGTTTCGGCCACGGTCTACATGCCCACCGGCGATGTGAAAAGCGTGACCGAGAGCGACGCGCCGGTCGACAAGACGAAGGGCGTGGCGTTCGCGCGGAGCGCGCCGGGGTTTGCGGTGTACGAGATCGGCAGCGGAAGCTACGCGTTCGCGGCGGCGCGGCCGTGACGACGCCGTTTCGAGGGCCCGGAGGGCCGGGCTTCGCGCGCCAGTTGCCGTTCAAGACCCGGCCCTCCGGGCCGTCGCTCAACGGATGTCATGCGACGGCCTCGGGGTACCCACGGCGGGTGACGCCGGGGGCGGCGGTCTGCGGCTCGCCGTCGGCGAGCAACCTCTCCACCACGGGCGGAATATCCGCCGATTGCTGTTGAACGCTGATCGCCTGGCGGGCCGCGTCGTCGGCGTCGGTCGCCATCACGCCGACGCGGATGCGGTAGGCGGTCCAAGCGGTGGTGCCGGGCATCGCGTGGCCGGCTGACGACCATTGATCGTCCAACGGCTGGAGCAGGTCGCACCAGTAGTGGGTGAGGCCGGCGACGGCGTCGCGGCCGGAGCGGTCGTCGTCCCACAGCTCGGCGGGCGTGAGGCCGGACGCGAGCAAACGGATGCGCAGGCGGGCCTTCACCGTGTCGTCGGGCTCCAGCGGACGGGCGGCGAGCCACAGGCGGGTGAAGCAGCCGACCACGCCGGCGGGCGGCATGTAGTCGACGAGCGACAGCGGCGAGCGCGTGGCCGCGTCGACGTGCCGGCGCAGGGCGGCGAGGTCGCCGAGCCCCGCCGCCGCGGCGGCGCGGACGGCGTGGACGTGCAGGGCGGTCGGCATCTGGATCAGGCCGGCCTCGCGCTCGATCGCCAGGGCGGCGTCGGCGAACCGGCGAAGCTCGAGGAACGCGATCGCGCGGTAGTAGGCCACCCAACGCCGGCCGGGGTCGGCCTGCTCCAGCCGGCCGAAGTGTTCGGCCACCGCCTCGTGCCGGCCCAACGCCACCGCCGCGAGGCCGGCCTTCCACAGCACGTCGGGGTTCGGCGCGTGGGGCGGCGCGGCACGCAGGCAGGCATCGAGCACGGCCAGGCCGTCGGCGGCGCGGCCTGCGTGGTCGTAGAGGTCTGCCAACTGTTGCGCGATGAACCCGCTCGTGGGGTCGAGCCGGAAGGCGGCCTCCAGGCAACGCATCGCCTCGGCATCGTGGCCCTGGTGCAGGAAGAACAGCCCAGCCCGCCCGAACGCCGTCGGTCGATCTGGGGCGAGGTCCATCGACCGGCGAAACAGGGTTTCGAGTTCAGCCGGGGGGATCGCATGGGCGGCCGACGGGTCGACCTGCCGGAGCTGATCGCCGAGCGCCGCCAGCAGCCCCATCACGTCGGGGACCCGGGGGTGCGGGGCGGCGACGCGCTTGGCCCAGTCCCAGGTCCGCCGGCCGTTCGACCCGGTCTGTCGCGAGAGAAACCCGAGCAGGTGGAGGAACCGGGCCGCGTCCGACGGCCGCTCCAGCCGTGCCGGCGGGACGGCCAGCAACCGCCCCGCCACGGGCGACAGATCGGCGGGCGTCTCGTCGGACCCGGCGGTCATCCGCTGTTGGATCTCGTCCCCGAGGGCGTCGTAGATCGGGTCCATCGGGCTGGCGGGCGATTGCTGGGGGGCGGTCGGGGACATGAGGTGGTGATCATCCGTGTAGGTTGGGTGGACGTCAGCGGCGGATCATACGGTAGCGTGTCGACCGCGCGCCAGAGACGTCCGGCCGAGGGCTGAGTAACAAAGACTTATATTCCGTCGTCTGCACGCTCGAGGGCAGCCGTCCGATGGTGGCCGTAGCCGACGCTCAGAGTGGGTGGCCCTCGCGATCCGCGGGATGGGGGCCCGCGCGGCGCGGCACGAAATGGGTCGGAGGGCCTGCCCGACCATGAGGGAACGGCCGCCCCGCAGAACCCCGCACCCTTGCCATTCCCGCCCGTCCCGCCCATATTCCACACCCATGGCCACCGAAACCTTCCCCATCGATCTGTCGAAGCTGAAGCCGCTCAAGTTGGACCCGAAGCAGACGACGCTGACGGACGAGCAGAAGGCAACGCTGAAGTTCAACATCCAGCTGGCGCGCGACGCGATCGTCTTCTTCACCGCGCTGGCCGGTGCCAAGGGGCTGAGCGGTCACACGGGCGGGGCGTACGACACGGTGCCGGAGGTGATGATCATCCGCGGGTTCATCGCCGGCGGGGCGCCGATCGTCAACGTGTTCTACGACGAGGCGGGCCACCGGGTGGCGACGCAGTACCTGCTGTCGGTGCTGAACGGCGCGATGCCGGCCGAGAAGCTGCTGCACTACCGCGAGTACGACCAGGGGTTGCCGGGCCACCCGGAGAAGGGGCTGACGCCGGGCGTGGAGTTCGCCAGCGGTCGGCTGGGGCACATGTGGGCGTTCGCCAACGGCGTGGCGATGGCCAACCCGGGCAAGTCGATCGTCGTCCTGGGCAGCGACGGCAGCCAGATGGAGGGCGACAACGCCGAGGCCGCCCGCCTGGCGGTGGGCAAGCAGCTGAACGTGAAGGTGCTGATCGACGACAACAACGTGACGATCAGCGGCCACCCGCAGACCTACATGAGCGGGTACGACCTGACCCGCACCATGGCCGGCTACGGGTACCTGGCCGACACGGTGCTGGGCGAGGACATCGACGCGCTGTACATCGCGCTGTGCAAGGTGTTCAGCAACGCCCAGCCGCACGGGCTGATCATCAAGCGGGAGATGGCGCCGGGCATCGAGGGGGCCGAGGGCAGCCCGCACGCCCACGAGGTGCTGAAGGTCGACGTGGCCGTGAAGTACCTGGAGCAGCGCAAGGCCAACGCCGCCGACGGCTACGCGGCGGCGATCGAGCTGCTCAAGGGCGCCAAGGCCGACAAGAGCCCGCTGACGTACAAGGGCAGCACCGGGGCGGGCAACTGTCGGGACAACTTCGGCAAGATCCTCAACGAGATCTTCGACGGCATGAGCGAGGCCGAGCGGGTGGCCAGCGTCCGCGTGTTCGACAACGATCTTGAGGGAAGCTGCGGCACCGTCCACGTCCGCAAGAGCCACCCCGAGGTGTTCGTGCAGGGCGGGATCATGGAGCGCGGGAACTTCTCGGCCGCCTGCGGGTTCGGCTCCGAGAAGGGCCGACAGGGCATCTTCGCCACGTTCTCAGCGTTCCTGGAGATGTGCGTCAGCGAGATCACGATGGCCCGGCTGAACTTCAGCAACGTGATCGCCCACTTCAGCCACAGCGGCGTGGACGCGATGGCCGACAACACGTGCCACTTCGGCATCAACAGCTTCTACGCCGACGGCGGCGTGAAGCTGGGCCACGGCGAGGGGAACGACACGACCCGGCTCTACTTCCCGGCCGACCAGCACCAGTTCGCCGCGTGCCTGAAGAAGATCTACAAGGACGAGGGGCTGCGGTTCCTGTTCAGCAACCGCGCCCCGCTTCCCGACCTGCTGGATGACGCGGGCGTGCCCCTCTACAAGGACAAGCCGTTCGAGTCGGGCAAGGACTACGTCGTGCGCGAGGCCCCCGCCGGCGGCGGTTACGTGGTCTCCTTTGGGGATTGCGTCTACCGCGCCCTCGACGCCGTCATCACCCTCAAGGAGCAGGGCAAGGCGGTGGGCCTGATCAACAAGCCGACGCTGAACATCGTTGACAAAGAGATGATGATGAAGCTCGCCGCCGCCCCGTGGGTGCTGGTGGTCGAGGGGTACAACGTCAAGACCGGCCTCGGCAGCCGCTTCGGCAGCTACCTGCTGCAGGCCGGCTTCAAGGGCAAGTACAACCACATCGGCGTGCACAAGGAAGGCTCGGGTGGGCTGTGGCAGCAGATGGGATATCAGGGCCTCGACCCGGCCGGCATCGCCAAGGCAATCACCGCGTTGCTGTAATTCGTGAACCGGTCGGGGCGGCGAAACAGTCATCAACGGGCGGCCGGGTACTCGCGCAAGCGATCCCCGGCCGCCCTGTTGTAAAGAAGTAGAAGTGTCACCCCACAAGCCGAAGTAGAACTGTCACCTTGACATCCCCCTGGTCGCTGCCCTGCCCGCCCCGGCGAAGCCGGGGCGGGCAGGGCAGCGGGACCCGCCTCACCCGCACGCACGCCCCGCCCTCCACGGGTGGCTGGCCGCCGGCACGTGCCGCCGGTTGTTCACCACCGGCCGCTTGGGCTTCGCCGCCGGCTCGGGCCGGGCCCGCAGCTCGGCGAACGTCAGCCGCTCGCCCTGGTGGTCCAGCACCACCGAACCGTCCGCCCGCTCCCGCACCGTCACCGTCCGCTTCGGCAGCCGCAGCGCCGCGTGCCTGGCGTCCACCTGGAGGAACCGGTTGTGCCACCGCACGCACCAGTCGTTCCCCACCACCCGCTCCTCCACCACGCACAGCACGCCCGCCAGGCACACGTCCGCCCCCACCGGCCGGTGCAGGTCCACGCCGCTCGCCGGCTTCACCGCGAACCGACGGTTGATGTCGGCCAGGAACGAGCCGTCCAGCAGCGCGTTCGCCCCGGCCACCGTGTCGATCCCACGCAGCCGCAGCTCCTTGACCAGCCGGTCCTGGAACACCGCGTGACGCCGCTCCACGCGCCCCTTCGCCTGCGGGCTCCGCGCCAGGATCAGCTCCACCGTCAGCTCCCTCATCGCCCGCCCGAACTGCGTCGGCTTCTCCGGGTGGTCCTCGTCCCGGTAGATCCCGTGCCGGTCCGCGTACACCGCCCGCGGCACGCCGCCCTGCGCCGCCACCCACCGCCCGAACACGTCGAACGCCGCCACCGTCGTCTCCGCGTCGTAGAACCGCGCCAGCGTCCAGTTGGTCGCGTCGTCGATCATCACCATCAGCACGCACTTGGGCCCGCGCCCCTCGAACCAGTCGTGGTGGCTCCCATCGACCTGCACCAGCGAACCCAGGCTCGCCCGCCGCTCCCGCCGGCTCCGGTGACGCCCACGCTTCCGCCGCCGCACCCACAGCCCCCGCGCCTTCAACAGCGCCGTCAGCGTGTCCGGGCTCATCGTCAGCTCGTGCTCCTCCGCCAGCTTCTCGCACGCCAGCGTCGGGCCGAAGTCCGCGTAACGCTCCTGGTGCAGCTTCACCGCACGCGCCGCCACGTCCGCCTCCAATGCGCGGTTGCTCGAACGGCCCCGCAGCCCGTGCGCCAGCCCCGCCGCGCCCGAACCCTTGAACCGCTTCCACACCCGCCGGCCCTGCCGCACCGACAGCCCCAGCAGCCCCGCAGCCGCCACCACCGTCAGCTCGCCTCGCTTCACCCGACCGAACACGTCCAGCCGATCCCGTTCCGTCGCAGACATTCGAAGGTCTCCCATCTGGCCGTCTGTACCGCGGCCCCGGGGGTGACACTTCTATTCCGGTCATGGGGTGACAGTTCTACTCCGGTACAACACGATCCCCGGCCGCCCGTTGCGTTGCGGCATACCGAGAGGCAACATGGAAATCCACGACGACGAAGGGTGGTGGTTGTGAACCTCCTTGGACGGGAAACGAGCGGAGTGGCGGAGAACCGGAACCGCGGCGCGGGCATCAGCTTCCGCGGCGGCGTGCCGCCCGGTGGTCTGCCGCGAGCCACCTACAATCCACCGTTTATCTTGACCAAGAACCCGGGCCGACGGTGTCTGCTCTACGTGTTCACGGTACTAGCGATCGTCGTTGCCGTCGGCAGCTCTCGCGAAGCATTCCAGCGGTGGAATTGGCCCACCTACACATCGGGCAGCATCCAAGGACGTCATCTGTCCAGGGACGGTTTGCTGAACGGCTGCTTCAATCTCTTCGTCGCATTTACGTTGGTCAGATTTGACCGTCGGCGGGTGGCCGCGGAACGGGGGCTCGTCTGGTCGGCGACCACGAGGGACTGGTTGGCACACCCAGTGTTCACCGCCGAAGGCCGGATCCGCTGGTCGGTGTCGTTCTGGCATTCCATCATCGCGCCAATGGCGTTCGCATTGGCGCTCAGCCTGGTCTTCAGCCTGTACGATGCGATCGAGGTGACCATATACCCACCTCCTGGCCCATTCTCCGCCCACCCTCATGTCTGGTTCGAAACGCTCATCGGAGCCCTCTCCTTCACCGCAATCGGCACTTGCCTCATCCACTACGACCGCCGCCGACTCCGGCGGGAGGGTCGCGCCGCGAGCGGAAACTGCTTCAAGTGCGGTTACGACCTGCGGGCCTCGCCCGATCGTTGCCCTGAGTGCGGGGCGCCGAAGATCCATGAGGACGCGCCAGTCGCCACTCCGCGCTAGACTGTCACGCATGACCGAGCCACCCGTGACTGGCCTGATCGGCGTTAGCGAGGCGATCCGCATTCTCGACGCGACACCGGTGACGCCTCGGGTCGTTCGCTCATTGTTGGCCGACGCTACTGGACTGCGCCTGACGGCCGACATTGTTGCCGATCGCGACCACCCGCCGTTCGCCAAGGCCGTCATGGACGGCTACGCCGTCCGGTCGGCAGACGTGTCTGCCGGGGCCGTGCTGTCGCGGGTCGACACGGTCGCCGCCGGTCAAATTGGGGTCCGCCCCGTCGGCCCGGGCGAGGCGGTCGCGATCATGACCGGTGCCCCGCTGCCGGCGGGGGCGGACGCCGTCGTGCCGGTGGAGCAGACGACGCGCGACGGCGATCGCGTGACGTTCACCGCCGCCGTCCGCCCGGGCCATTCGGTTGCCCCGCGTGCCAGCGATGCGGCGGCCGGCGTCGTCGTGCTGCCGGCGGGTACCCGGCTCGGCCCGGCGCAGGTCGCCGTCGCCGCCAGCGTCGGGGCAGCGACTGTTTCGGTGTACGCCCGCCCCGCCGTCGCCGTGCTGTCGACGGGCGATGAGTTGGTCGAGATCGACCAGACGCCGAGCGGCGCGCAGATCCGCAACTCGAATGCGCACATGCTTGTCGCCCTGCTGCGGCAATTGGGATGTGAGGTCGGGTCGACGAACGCCGTCCGCGATGACCCGGACGCCATCCGCGACGCGCTGGCCGACGGCCTTCGGTTCGACGCGCTGTTCGTGACCGGCGGGATGAGCATGGGCGAGCGGGACCACGTGCCCCGCCTGCTCGGCGAACTCGGGCTGACGGCGAGGATCGCCAAGCTGCGGATCAAGCCCGGCAAGCCATTCGTCTTCGCCACGTCAGAGCCCAGCGGCTCCGCCGCGGGTTCCCCCCGAATCGCGTTCGGCCTGCCAGGCAATCCGGTAAGCGCTCACGTCTGCACGGTGCGACTGGCCGCCCGCGTGTTGCGACGCATGGCTGGCGGCCCCGCTGAAGCGGGATTAGTGGACGCCCGGCTGACGACGCCGATGCCGGCCAACGGGCCGCGCGATTTCTACCAGCCAGCGACGTGGGATGGCTCGACCGTGACGCCGTTGGGTTGGAAGGGATCGGCCGACCTGTTCACGCTGGCCAAGGCGAACGCATTGGTGATTCGGCCGGAGGACGCCCCCGCCGCGGCGGCCGGCGACATCGTCCGCATCGTTGGCTTGGACCTGTCATGATCGACCGCATCGACCACCTGGTGCTGACCGTCCGCGACCTGAGGGCGACGATCGACTTCTACACGCGCGGCCTGGGCCTGCGGCACGAGGAGAAGAACGGCCGGCACGCGATCGTGTTCGGCCGGCACAAGATCAACCTGCACGAGGCGGCCGGCGAGCCGATCCTGCCGCGGGCCGATCGGCCGACGCCGGGGAGCGGCGACTTCTGTTTGATTGCCAGCCGGCCATTAGACGCGGTGATCGCACACCTGCGCTCCGTTGGCATCGCCATCGAGATGGGGCCGGTCGAGCGGGACGGCGCGGCGGGACCCATTAGGTCGGTTTACCTGCGCGACCCGGATGCGAATCTGGTCGAAGTGTCGGAACACCCGACCGCAGGGGGCGAGGACCGCCGATGACATCGGCGGCTCGACAGTCGGCATCGTCGGCCTCGCGAATCCGCAAGCGGTCGACGCGCGTCAGTCACGCACCAGATCGATGCCCTTCGGCACGTCAACGACCGTCTGCGGCGTGCCATCCGGCGAGCGCTTCAGCTCCACGCGGATCGGCCCGTGCGGCGTCGGGTAGGTGCCGCGGACCCACTCGAGGCCGCCCCAGTTCGGTCGGACGCGGGCCTTCTTGAAGCCCGGCGCGAGCGACGCGACGCCGAGGATGTGCTCGCTCAGCCACGCGGTGGGGCCGGCCGCCCAGCCGTGGCAGAGGCTGTGGCGCAGGCCGGTGTAGCAGTAGCCGCCGAAGTCGGCATGCAGGTCCTTCTTGCCGGCGGGCGTGGGCGCGTCGATCCGGCCGCTGTCGTCCAGCCACTTCAGGTCGAAGTCCTCCCAGAACGTCGTTGCGCCCCGGTCGAGCATGCCGCCCCAGTAGTTGCGGATGACGTTCAGGCAACCGGCGATGTCGCCGGCCAGCGCGCGGGCCTCCAGCACGTAGTAGCCGTAGAACGTGCTGAGGCCCGTGAGCGCGTCGCGCGACAGTTCGTTGCGGTTGGCGGTGACGGGGTCGTACAGGCCGGCCAGGGCCAGCAGCGCGTTCGCCTGCTTCACGCCCGGCGCGGCGAGGATGTGGCGACGCAGCCGCACGCAGCCGTCGCGGCACCGGCCGGCGTAGGTGTGCTGGCGCAGCGCGTCGAACAGCTCGGCCGCGGCCGACAGCCCCAGCGTCATCAGCGCCTGTAGGCCGGCGTGCAGGGCGACGGGGTCGCCGCTGCTGGGCCAGTCGAGGAACCGCATGGCCGGCAGCGTCTCCTTGCCGCCGTCGTCGATGTGGCGGAGCAGCATGTCGACCAGGCCGGTCAGGTAGTCGCGCTGCTCGTGCAGGTAGTCGAGCCGGCCGTACCGCAGGTACCAGTCGCGGTGGACGATGATCCACCACAGCGAGTAGGAGCTGATGCCGTTCATCCACGCCGGCAGCGGCGCCTCGTCGCGGGCGAAGTCGAGGCTGGCGAGCACCACGTCGACGTCGCCGAACACGGCCGAGATGACGCTGGCCTCGGGGTGCGAGTCGCCGATCCACACCAGCCGGTCGCGCTTGATGCCGTCCCACAGGTAGTCCTGCATGCAGAGGTGGACCGTCCGCGCGCCGACCTCCCAGATGCGGTTGAGCCGGTCGTCGCTGCACTGGAACGACCCGACGCGCTCCAGCGGCCGGAGCACGCTGACGGCCCGCACGCCCTGCACCTCGACGGCCGCGGCGGCGTCGTCGGCCAGGTCGATGCGGACGAAGCGGAACCCGGTGTTGCCGAACTCGGTCGTGCCGAGCCACGCGGCCGAGATCACCTGGTCGTGGATCGCGTGGTCCTGGTTGGGCGTGCCCATCGCCTCGGAGTGGCTCTCGCCGAAGCGGACGCGCAGCCGGGCGGGGTTGTGGTCGTCGGTCCTGCCGAGCGTGATGGAGATCCCGCCGTACAGCTCCTCGCCGAAGTCGAGCATGAACCCCGGCCGCGGCGTCCCATCGGGTCGAAGGACGACCATCGCCGGCCGGCCGACGCCCGACTGCGTCGGCGTTGCCTCCAGCAGCCGGTTGGGGTCGAAGTCGGCGCCCATCCCCTGGTGCCAGGCGACGCGATCGGGCCAGACGTAGGTGCGGGTGCGCGGGTCGGGCTGGCTGGGACGGGGCACGGGCGGATCCTCCGGCGGGAACGTACCATTCGCCGCGCTGGCCGCCCAGCGGAAACCCGCGCGAACGGAAAACGAAGGCGTCGCGCGTGATGGTCGGCCCGAGATCCCGGTGTTAACCTGATCCCCCGGGCACAGGAGCGAGGCGCGAATGGCGGACAGCGTACGGGTCGGCGTGATCGGGTGCGGGGCGATCAGCGGGGCCTACCTGGGGATGGCGAAGCACTTCCCGGCCGTCACCATCGCCGCGGTGGCCGACCTCGACGCCGCCCGCGCCGAGGCGGCCGCGGCGCAGCACGGCGTGCCACGCGCGCTCACCGTCGACCGGCTGATCGCCGACGACGCGATCGAGGTGGTCCTCAACCTCACGGTCCCCAAGGCGCACGTGCCGGTCGCGCTGGCGGCGCTGGCGGCGGGCAAGCACACCTACGCGGAGAAGCCGCTGGGCGTCGACCGGGCCGAGGGCCGGAAGGTGATCGAGCTGGCGAAGAAGAACGGCCTGCGCGTCGGCTGCGCCCCCGACACGTTCATGGGCGCCGGCATCCAGACGGCGCGGAAGCTGATCGACGACGGCGCGATCGGCCGGCCCGTCGCCTTCACCGCCGACATGCAGTGCCGCGGCCACGAGTCGTGGCACCCCTCGCCCGAGTTCTACTACGAGGTGGGCGGCGGCCCCATGTTCGACATGGGCCCCTACTACCTGACCGCCCTGCTCAACCTGTTCGGCCCCGTGAAGCGCATCAACGGCATGGCCACCGTCGCCATCCCCGAGCGGACCATCACCAGCCAGCCCAAGCATGGCAAGAAGATCGACGTGCAGACGCCCGACCACATCGTCGGCCTGATGGAGTTCGCCAACGGCGTCACGGGCACGATCACGCAGAGCTTCGCCGTCATCGACGGCGGGTACGACGGCAGCCACCCGATCATCGTCAACGGCACCGACGGCGTCATGTACGTGCCTGATCCGAACGGCTTCGATGGAACCGTGAAGATTCGCCGGCTGGGCGAGCGCGACGCGACCGACGTGCCCCACCTGTACGTGACCGGCTACGGCCGCAGCGTCGGGCTGGCCGACATGGCCGTCGCCATCCGCAGTGGCCGGCCGCACCGGGCCGACGGGCAGCAGGCGTTCGCCGTCCTCGACCTGATGCAGGGTTTTCTCGACGCGTCGGCGACGGGAAGCGCGCATCGGCCGGTCACGCCGTACGTTTGCCCCGCGCCGATGCCGGCCCACCTGCCGTTCGGACAACTGGATGATTGACGCGCCACGGAGCCCCACACATGACCCGCCGCACCACCCCGCTCGCCCTGGCCCTAACCGCCTGCGTCGCCGCCGCCCCCGCGGCCAGCCCGACGTCGAAGCCGGCCGGCGGTGGCGACCTCGTCTCGATCGGCAACGACCTGGTCCGCTTCGTCGCCCCGCCCCCCGGTGCCTGGACGGTCCACCCGTCGAAGGACGCGACGGCCGACGTCGTCGTCTTCGTCAACGCCAAGGCCGACGCCGAGATCCAGTACATCCTGGCCGCGCCCGACTTCAGGATCAGCCCCGACGTGACCGGCCAGATGGCCGTCGGCATGTGCAAGTCGCTGAAGGAGAAGCACGAGCGCGACCACATCACCGTGGTCATGCCCCCGACGGTCGAGCACGACCGTCGGCTGGACATCGTGATCCACGAGAAGTTCCTGGTCGGCCAAGGGAAGGGAGCAGGAGACCGAGGACGAGATGCACCTGTACCGCTCGGTCGGCCCGCGGACGCTGATGGTGACCGTCGGCAGCGTCGCCCACGACCCCGCCGCCGTGACCGACGCGTTCAACGCCGCCAAGGCATCGCTGGCGTCGGCGAAGTTCAACCGGTCGGCGAGGCCGAAACCGAAGCCTTGAGTTCCGGCGGAGCGGTAGCCCCGAGGGGGCACGCTCCGCCGGTCGGGAAATCACCCCTCCGTCGCGACCGCTGCGCCGCGCTGGAACGGCTGGGGCACACCGCTAGGATCGCGGCGATGATCCCGATCCTTTCGCTTGCCGACGTTGCCGACCGCGCGCAGGTCGAGTCGTTGCTGTCCGCCCTGCGGCTCGACGTGAGCCAGCTCACCGCCGGCGGCCGCTTCGCCGCCGAGGCCGAGTCGGTGCGCCAGACGATCGCCGACGTCGCCGCCCGCGGCGACGCCGCGCTGGTCGACGCCGCCCGCAAGTTCGATCATGCCGACTTCACCGCCGACATGCTGCGCGTCTGGCCCGACAAGATGGCCGCCGCCGCGGCGCGGGTGTCCGGCCGATCAGATGTCGGCGGTGCGACGGTCGATCGCGCAGGTGCGCGAGTACCAGGAGCACATCCGACCCGTGCCGCCCCCCGCCGCTGCGGCGGCCGGGCGTCGAGCTGGGCATCCGCTTCACGCCGGTCGACTCGGCCGGCCTCTACTTCCCCGGCGGCAAGGCGTCGTACCCGTCGAGCCTGATCATGCTCACGGTGCCGGCGATGGCCGCGGGCGTCGGCAAGATCCTGGTCGCCACGCCGCCCAGCAAGTACGGCCGCAGCGACCTGGTGCTGGCCGCGTGCCACGAGCTGCAGTTGGAGCACGTCTACCGCGTCGGTGGCGCGGCCGCGATCGCCGCCATGGCGTTCGGCACGGCCACGATCCCGCGCGTC
>CBDAQA010000005.1:0-114373 GCA_965198865.1 Tepidisphaeraceae bacterium
ACGCGGTGTTCGTGGGCGGCGGGGGGCGGGATCGGGTATTGGAGGCGGCGTTCGGCCGGCTGCGCGCCGGGGGGCGGATGGTGGCGCACTCCGTGACGTTGGAGACGGACGCGAGTCTCTACCGGGCGGAGGAGCGGTGGGGCGGGACGCTGACGCGGTTCTCGGTCGAGCGGTTGGAGGATGTGGGGGAGTTTCGGGTGTTTCGGCCTTCGATGGCGGTGACGCAGTGGAGCACGGTCAAGCCGTAGGGCGGGGCTCTGCCCCGGGCCCCGCCGGGGGCAGCGCCTCCGGACCCGCCCGATTGGTGGTGGGGGTGGGGTGTAGTTCCGGGGCGGATGCGCTCGAGGTGGTCAACCTGGTGAGCGGGTGTTTGGGGGAGCGGGTTGCGGGCTTGATGGCGGTGCCGGCGGGGCGGGCCCGGCTTGCTTGTCTGGTGGAGGCGGCTTCCATGCTGGGGCTGCGGCTGGTGGCGGTGGGGGACGAGGCGATCGAGGCGGTGCAGGGGCGGTGTTTGACGCGGCCTTGCCGGGCGGTGCGGGCGGTGGCGGAAGGGGCGGCGTTGGCGGCGGGTGGCGAGAGCGCCGTGTTGCTCGGTCCCCGCGTCAAGGCGCGCCGAGTGACCTGTGCGGTCGCTCTCGTGGATGGCGGTCCAGGGGCCCGGCCCCTGGCGGGGTCTGGGGCGGAGCCCCAGTGACCGTGCACTTCATCGGCGCGGGGCCTGGCGCCGCGGACCTCATGACATTGCGCGGAAGAGATTTGTTGGCGGCCTGCCCGGTCTGCCTGTTCGCGGGTTCGACGGTGTCGAGCGAGTTGCTCGGCTTTTGCGGTGAAGGAACGCGCACGGTCGATACGGCGCCGCTCTCGCTGGACGAGATCGAGGCGGTGTGTGTCGAGGCCGACCGGGCGGGGCAGGACGTGGCGCGGCTGCATAGCGGGGATCTGGCGGTCTACAGCGCGGTCGGAGAGCAGGTGGCGCGACTCAGGGCGCGCGGGATCGCGGTGACGATGACGCCCGGCGTCTCAGCGCTGGGCGCGGCGGCGGCGGCGCTCGGGCGGGAGCTGACGGTGCCGGGGGTGGCGCAGAGCGTGGTGCTGACGCGGCTGTCGGGCCGGGCGACGGGGGTGCCGGAGGCGCTGGAGGCGTTGGCGGCGACGGGGGCGGTGCTGGCGCTGCATCTGTCGGTCAACCGGCTCGACGAGATCCGGGCGCGGCTGGTGCCGGTGCTGGGGGCGGACTGTCCGGCGGCGGTGGTGGAGCGGGCGAGCTGGGCGGAGGAGCGGGTCTGGCGGGGGACACTCGGGATGCTCGGTGAGGCTGGAGAGGTGCCGAGGATGGGGCTGGTGCTGGTCGGGCGCGGGTTGGACGGGGCAGCGGGGGAGAGCGCGCTGTATAGAAGCGACTATGTGCGGCGGTTCAGGCCGGGATGAAGCCGGTGGTGGCGCGGAGCTGGCCGGCGCGGTCGAAGAGGGCGATCTCGAGGCTCATGCCACGGCCCTCGATGAGGCGGGCGGCGACGTGCCAGGCGGCGGTGGCGACGTGAGCGGGGAGATCGATGCCTTGGCGCGCGGCTTGTTCGTAGACGTCGGCGCCGGTGGCGGCGCCTTCGAGCGGGATGCCGGCGAGGGAGGCGAGGGCGTCGATGTCGAGCGCGCCTCGTTTGGAGTGAAGGTCAAGGCGGCCTTGCGCGAGCTTGGCCATTTTGGCGAGGCCGCCGGCGATGGTGACGCGTTCGACCGGGTGGCGGGCGAGGTATTTGAGGGTGGCGCCGGCGAAGTCGCCCATTTCGATCAGGGCGTGGTCGGGGAGGTCGTGCAGTCGGCGGACGGCGTCTTCGCTGGTGCGGCCGGTGGCTGCGGCCACCGCGGTGAGGCCGGTGGCGCGGGCGACGTCGATGCCGCGGTGGATGGTGTCGATCCAGGCGGCGCAGGAGTAGGGCACGACGATGCCGGTGGTGCCGAGGATGGAGAGGCCGCCGACGATGCCGAGGCGGGCGTTGAGGGTCTGGCCGGCGAGGCGGGCGCCGCCGGGTACGGCGATTTCGATCTCGGCGTCGGTGAGGCCGTGCTCGGCGAGCGAGGCGGTGATCATGGCGCGCGGGACGGGGTTGATGGCGGGTTGCCCGGGCGGGATCGGCAGGCCGGGGCGGGTGACGGTGCCGACACCTTCGCCGGCCTTGAAGACCAGGCCGGTGCCGGGAGGGGTAGGACGGACGGAGGTGCGGATGAGGGCGCCGTGGGTGACGTCGGGGTCGTCGCCGGCATCCTTGACGATGCCGGCGACGGCGACGCCGTCGGACAGATGATGTTCGGCGAGCGCGAACTGGGCGGTGCCGCCGCGCGGGAGCGTGAGCGTGACGGGGTCGGGGAACAGGCCGGTGGTCAGGGCCGCGGCGCAGGCTCCGGCGCCGGCGGCGGCGCAGGCGCCCGTGGTCCAGCCGCGTCTGAGGGAACTCTGCATTGAGGTGTTGTTGGATACGCTGATCCGGTTCTCCAGCGCCACTTTCGAGCCGGGGCATGTCTGGCTCGCGGGGGCAGGACCGGGCTCGGCGAGCCAGCTGACGCTTGAGGCGGCGGCGGCGCTCGCTCAGGCGGATCACGTGGTCTACGACGCGCTGGTCGATCCGGGCGTGCTGGCGCTGGCGCGCGAGGGCGCGGTGATGGAGTTCGCGGGCAAGCGGGGTGGGCGCCCCTCCCCTGCCCAGGACGACATCACGGCGCGGCTGGTGGCGCTCGCCGGGACAGGGGTGCGGGTGCTGCGGCTCAAGGGCGGGGATCCGTTCGTGTTTGGGCGGGGGGGCGAGGAGGCGCTGGGGTTGCGGGCGGCGGGGGTGCCGTTCCGGGTGATCCCGGGGCTGACGGCGGGGATCGCCGGGCTGGCCTCGGCGGGGATCCCGGCGACGATGCGCGGGATCAACCGAGCGGTGGTGTTCGCGACCGGGCAGACGGCGGAGGGGCCGGACGGGATCGACTGGGAGGCGGTGGCGCGGCTGGGGCAGCCGTTGGTGCTGTACATGGCGGTGCGGACGATCGGCGAGATCGCGGGCCGGCTGATGGCGGGCGGGATGGACGCGCAGATGCCGGCCGCGATCGTGTCGGAGGCGACGACGGCGCGGCAGGTGGTGATCGAGACGACGCTCGGGTCGGTGGCCGAGGCGGTGGCGCGGGCGCGGCTGCCGACGCCGGCGATGATCGTGATCGGCGGGATCGTGCGGATGCGGGCGGCGCTGGGGATGTCGTCGTGAGGGGGTTCGTGGTCGCGGCACCGCGGTCGGGGGCGGGGAAGACGACGGTGACGCTGGGGCTGCTGGCGGCGCTGCGGGCGCGCGGTGTGGCGGTGCGGGGGGCCAAGGCGGGGCCGGATTATATCGATCCGGCGTTTCATGAGGCGGCGACGGGGGTCGCGTCGGTCAATCTCGATGGGTGGGCGATGCCCGAGGCGCTGATCCGGCGGCTGGCGTGGTCGGGCGGCGGGGACGAGCTGCTGGTGGTCGAGGGGGCGATGGGCCTTTTCGACGGGGCGGGTGAGGTCGGGCCGGGCGGGACGGACGGAAGTGCGGCGGCGCTGGCGGTTCGGCTCGGGCTGCCGGTGCTGCTGGTGCTCGATGTGGGCGGGCAGGCGCAGACGGCCGGGGCGGTGGCGCTCGGGATGGCGCGGTTCGACCCTCGGGTGCGGATCGGGGGAGTGGTGCTCAACAACGTTGCGAGCGAGCGGCATCGGGCGCGGGCGGCGGGCGCGGTCGAGGCGGCGGGGCTGTGCGTGCTGGGGAGCGTGAAGCGGCGGGCGGAGATCGCGCTGCCGTCGCGGCATCTGGGGCTGGTGGGGGCGGGGGAGTTGGCGCTGGGGCCGGTGTTGGCGCGGCTGGTGGGGCTGATGGGTGGCGTGGATCTCGATCGGGTTTGCGCGATGGCGGAGGTGCCGGGTTCGGGTTCGGGATCGGACGGGAGCGATGGGACGATCGCGCCGCCGGGTCAGCGGATCGCGCTGGCGCGCGACGAGGCGTTCGCGTTCGCCTACCCGCACCTGGTCGATGGCTGGCGGGCGGCGGGGGCGGAGGTCGTGGCGTTCTCGCCGTTGGCGAACGAGGCGCCGGACCCTGGCTGCGATGCGGTGTGGTTGCCGGGTGGGTATCCGGAGCTCCATGCGGGGCGGTTGGCGGGGAATGGGCGCTTTCTCGATGGGTTGCGGGGGTTGGCGGCGCGGGTGGTCGTGCACGGGGAGTGCGGGGGGTTGATGGTGCTGGGGCGGGTGCTGGTCGACGGGGACGGGGTGGGTCACGCGATGGCGGGGTTGCTCGATCTGGACACCAGCTTTGCGGCGCGGCGGCTGCATCTGGGCTACCGGACGGCGCGGCTGCTGGCGGGGTGCGCGATCGGACCGGCGGGGGCGATGGTGGCGGGGCATGAGTTCCACTACGCGACCGTATCGCGGACGGGCGGGGATCTGCCGATGGCGGCGATGCGGGACGCCGACGGGGCCGAGCTGCCGGTGGGTGGGCTGGTGCGGGGGACGCGTGTCGGGGAGTTTCTTTCACGCGATCGCGCGGGTGGCGGCGTGAGCGCGTTCGCGACAATGGGGGCGCTGCGGGAGGCGTTCGAGGGCTTGCCGGAGGCGGACGGGGCGGCGCGGGCGGCGGCGGAGGCGCGCCAGGCGGCCTTGACAAAGCCGGCCGGCAGCCTGGGGCGGCTGGAGGAGATCGCGGTCTGGCTGGCGGGTTGGCAGGGACGGGCGATCCCGCGTCTGGACGCGGTGGACGTGCTGGTGTTCGCGGGCAATCACGGGGTGGTGCGGCAAGGGGTGTCGCCGTTTCCGGCGGATGTGACGGCGCAGATGGTGACGAACTTCACTGAGGGCGGGGCGGCGATCTTTCAGCTCGCCCGGCTGGGGGAGGCGCGGTTGAGGGTGCTGCCGCTCGCACTGGAGCGGCCGACGGCGGACATGACCGAAGCGCCGGCGATGGGGAAGGATGAGTTCCTCGAGGCGGTCGGTTCGGGGTGGGAGGCGGTGGAGCCGGTCGACCTGCTCTGTCTGGGCGAGATGGGGATCGGCAACACGACGGCGGCGGCCACGCTGGCGGCGGGGCTGTTCGGGGGGACGGGGTCGGACTGGGCGGGCCGGGGGACCGGGCTCGACGATGCGGGGCTGGCGCGCAAGGCGGGGGCGGTGGATCGGGCGCTGGCGCGGGCCGGGGCGGTCGAGCCGCTGGAGGCGGCTCGGCAATGGGGTGGGCGGGAGCTGGCGGCGATCCTGGGGGCGGTGCTGGCGGCACGGCAACGGCGGGTACCGGTGCTGCTGGACGGGTTCGTGTGCACGGCAGCGGCGGCGGCGATGGGGGTGCTGGCGGGGGGCGGGCTCGCGCATTGTCTCTCGGCGCATCGCTCGGCGGAGCGGGGGCACGGGATGCTGCTCGATCGGCTCGGTTTGCGGCCTTTGCTGGAACTGGACATGCGGCTCGGGGAGGCGTCGGGGGCGGCGGTGGCGTTGCTGATCGCGCGGGCGGCGGTCGCGTGCCATGCCGGGATGGCGACGTTCGCCGAGGCCGGGGTGTCGGGCCGGGTGTGAGGTGGGCGGCGCAATGGGGGGCGGCGCTGGCGCTGCTGACGCGGCTGCCGGGCGGGCGGCTGGTGCGGGGCGCCTGGCCGGAGGGTGCGGCGTGCGTATGGGCCTATCCGAGCGTCGGTTTGGTGGTGGGCGCGATCGGGGCGGTCGCGTTGCTGCTGTTGGAGCGGGCGGGGGTTCCTGCGCTTCCCGCGGCGGCGGTCGCAGTCGCGGTGACGGTGGTGGTGACCGGGGGGCTGCACGAGGACGGGCTGGCCGACAGCGCGGACGGATTGGGTGGTCGGACGGTGGCCGACCGGCTCGCCATCATGCGCGACAGCCGGATCGGGGCGCATGGGGCGACGGCGCTCGGGCTTTCGGCCCTGGTGCGGGTGGGGGCGCTGGGGTCGCTCGGTGGCTGGCGGGCGGCGGCGGCGTTGGCGGCGGCCTCGGTGATCGGGCGTGGGGCGATGCTGGTGGTGATGGCGAGTGCCACGCCGGCGCGGGGCGATGGTCTGGGGGCGGGTGTGGCTGGGAGCGGCCGGGTGCGGATCGGGGCGGGGCTGGTCTCCGCGGTCGCGCTCGCGGCGTGCCTCGAGGAGCGGTGGGTGGCGATGACAGCGATTGGGCTGGGCGCGGGCTGGGCGGTGGGGGTCGGGGCGAGGCGATGGCTCGGCGGTTATACGGGCGATGTGCTGGGTGCCGCGTCGGTGCTGGCGGAGTGTGGCGCCCTGCTCGCGGCGTCGGTGCGATGACGTGCGTGGTGGCGTTTGTGGGCGGGCGGCTCTAGGGGCGGCGGAACTGTCCGATCAGGCGGCGTGCTGCGGCGGCGGGAACCGGCCGGCTGAACAGGAAGCCCTGGACGGACGTGCAGCCGCCTTCGGCCATGCGGTCGAGCTGCTCGGCGGTCTCGACGCCTTCGGCGATCGTTCGCATGCCGAGACCGTCGCCGAGGGCGGCGATGGCGCGGATGATCGCCTGCTGGGTGGACAGGTCGCCGCCGTCGCGAATGAAGGAGCGGTCGATCTTGATCTCGTCGAAGGGGAAGCTGTGGAGCTGGCTGAGGGAGGAATAGCCGGTGCCGAAATCGTCCATCGCGGTGCGCACGCCCGAGCCGCGCAGGCGTTCGAGCACGGACAGCACCGCCTCCTTGTCGCGCATCAGCGCGCTCTCGGTGATCTCCACCACCAGCCGGCAGCCGGACAGGCCGGTGTCGGCCAGCGTGGCGTTGATCGCGTCGACGAGACGGTCGGGTTCGGCGAACTGGCGGGGCGAGACGTTGACCGACACCGAGAGGTCGTTCGGCCAGGAGAGCGCTTCGGTCGCGGCCTGCCGCAGGACCCACTCGCCGATTGGGACGATCAGGCCGGTTTCCTCGGCGAGCGGGATGAAACTGGCCGGCGAGACCAGACCCGCGCCGGGGCGGTTCCAGCGCAGGAGCGCTTCGAAGCCGGTCACTCCGCCGGTCTTGAGGCCGACCTGCGGCTGGTAGTGGAGCTCGAACTGGTCGTGGGACAGCGCGCGGCGCAGGTCGTGTTCGAGTGAGCGGCGCTGCTGGGCGCGGGTCTCGAACTCCTGGCAGAAGAGGACGACCCGGGTGCTGCCGTGGCTCCGGGCCTCGTGCAGGGCGAGATCGGCGGCACGAAGCAGACGCTCGGGCACGCGCCCGTCCTGCGGGGCGATGCCGATGCCGGCGCGGGCGCCGATCGTGACCAGTTGGCCCTCGACGAGATAGGGGCGGGACAGGATGTCGAGCACGCGGCAGGCCTGGTTGCGGACCTCCTCGGGGCTCGGGCCGGGAGAAACCAGCAGGGCGAATTCGTCGCCGCCGAGCCTGGCCACCAGGTCGTGCTGGCGGACGCAGCCGCGCAGGCGCCTGGCGACGAGGCCGAGCAGGGCATCGCCTGCGGCATGGCCGAGCGTGTCGTTGACGGTCTTGAAGCGCTCGAGGTCGATGACGACGACGGCGTGACTGGCCGCCGGGGCCTCGTCGAGTCGCTCGGCGAGGATGCCGAGAAAATGCTCACGGGTCGGCAGGCCGGTGAGCGCGTCCGACTGGGGCGGCGCTGAACCGGTGGCGGGCGGCGCTTCGGCGAAGGTGATCATCCGGCAGTCATCGTCGAGGCGGACGGCACGCAGCAGGAGCGATCGGCCGGGCAGGCGCAGGGTCGCGTGAGCGTCGGGGGCGCCGTCATCGAGCCCGCGGCACAGGGCGACCACCGTCTCGATCGCGGCGGGGTCGAACGAGGGTGCACGGCCGAGCAGGTCGGACAGGCGGAGGGTCAGCGGGGTGCGGGGCGGCAGGGCGAGCAGGGCGCGGAGCGCCTCGTTGACGAGGATCGGCCGGAGCGTGCCGTCGAGAGTGATGATGCCGACACCGCATGCTTCGAGCGCGGCCATCGCATGGTTCGCTCCGGCGAACGAGGCGCCGTCCGGCCGAAGGTCGGGAGGGGACAGGCTGATGGCGTGCACGAACGAACTCCGTCTCGAGCGGCGGCGGTCGCACAATGGACCGGCATTGTCACCGAAGGTTTAACCGGCGGAGCGGTAGGGACACAGCAGACGAACTTTCCGCCGGTTCGCGTCTTTGCCGCACACCAGGCGAGAGGTGACATGGATTTTAGCCGCCTGCTGCCGCGCCCGCCGGCGTTCGCGTCGCGGGGACGTGGCCGCGCCCACCGGGTGTTCCATCCGCTGTGCGGGGCGCGGCTCGACACGCTGGTCGCGTCCATGCTGCGCGGCGGGATCGCGCCGGAGCGGGCGCATGTCGCAGCACTCGCGCTGGCGACTGCGGCGGTGCGGGTGCCGTTCACGTCGCTGGAGGCGGCCGCCGCGCGCGCGCTGCCGCGGGATTATCCGGCGCCGGTGTTCGTCATCGGGCACTGGCGGAGCGGGACGACGCATCTGAGCAATCTGCTCACCCGGTCGGGGTCGTTCGGGCTGCTGTCGCCGGCGGCCGTGGGGTTGCCGGCGGAGCCGCTGGCGTTCGGTCGCCTGATGGCGCCGCTGATCGGCCAGTTCATGCCGGCGACAAGGCTGATCGACCGGATGTCGCTCGGCCCGGACCTGCCGCAGGAAGACGAGCTGGCGATGGCCAATCTGTCGACGCTGTCGTGCCAGCACGGGGTCTATTTCCCGACGCGCCTGCGGCGAGAGTTCGCGCGGGGCGTGTTCGGCGACGGCGTGGGCGCACGCGCTTGGGCGGGCTGGTCGGCGCGGCTGGAGCGGTATGTCAGGGCGATGACGTGGCGGGCGGGGGGGCGCCGGTTGCTGATCCGCAATCCGGCCAACAGCGCGCGCATTCCCATCCTGCTTGCGATCTGGCCGGACGCGCGCTTCATCCACATCCATCGCGAGCCGGGGGCAGTGTACGCGTCATCGGTGCGGATGTTCACGACACTGGTCAGGGAACTGTCGCTTGGACGGCCCGAGGCGGATGTGCGGGGGCTGGTGCGATGGGTTTATCCGCGGCTGATGCGGCGGGTTCTGTCGGACGGTCGTCGGCTTGAGGCGGGCCGGATCGCGACGGTGACGTTCGAGAGGCTTCGGTCGGATCCGGTCGGGACGTTGCGGGACGTGCATGACGGGCTGGAGCTGCCGGGGTTTGAAGCGGGGCGTGGCGTGGTGGCGGAGTATGTGCGCGGGCTTTCGCACGAGCCGGCTTCATACGAGCTGCGGGACGATGACCGAGAGTGGCTCGCGAGGGAGTGTCAATCGATCGGGGCGGCGCTTGGGTATCGGGAGCCAGCAGAAGGTTGGGGCTCTGCCCCAAGCCCCGCTGGGGCCGGCGGCCCCAGACCCCTAGACGCCGCGCTGCATGCCGCCGTCGACGAAATAGGTGGAGCCTATGCTGTAGGTAGCCTTGTCGGAGCAGAGAAAGACGAAGAAGTGGGCTAGCTCTTCGGGGGTGGCGAAGCGCTTGATGGGGGCATGCTCCTCGGCGACACGCTGCAGGTGGGCTTCGTAATCGGCACCGGCCAGTTCCTTTGCGGTGCGTATCCAGTCGGGGGTCAGGATCAGGCCGGGGTTGACGCAGTTGACGCGGATGTTGTGTGCGACGAGCTCGTTGGCGAGCGTCTTGGAAAACATCATCAGCGCGGCCTTGGTGACGTTGTAGATCGGCTCGTAGCCGAGCGGCTGGGCGGCGCAGATCGACGCGTTGTGCAGGATCACGCCGCCGCCGCGGGCGATCATCGCCGGAGCCAGGCCGCGGCCGAGGCGGACGGCGGCCATGACGTGCAAATCCCAGTAGTGCTGCCACTTGTCGTCGGGTGCATCGAGGATGGTCTCGTTGGAGCCGGCGCCGGCATTGTTGATGAGGATGTCGGCGCCGCCGGCGCGACCGGCCGCGTCGATCAGGGCGGCACAGCCCTCGGCGGTCGCGACGTCGGCGGCGACGTGATCGACGGTGACGCCGTGTGCGCCGGCCAGGCGAGCGGCCTCTCGGGTGAGGCGTTCGGGATCACGGGCGGCGAGGATGAGGTCGGCGCCTTCAGCGGCGAGACCGGCGGCGATGGCCAGGCCAATGCCGAGGCTGCCGCCGGTAATGACGGCGCGCTTGCCGCGTAGACCGAGTTCCATGACGTCTCCCCCGTTTTGGGCGAGCCTAGATCAGGTCGTGCCCGGCCGTGAAAGGGTTTGAGGCCGCCCGTCGGCGATAACGGCCAGGCGGGCACGCAGCGCGTCAAGCCAGACGGCGTCGAAGAGCCGTTCCGGGACCGGCGCGGGGAGACGCGGGTGGAGGGCCACGACCGGCGCGTTGGCGAAGAGGGAGCGGTTGCCGGTGTCGGCGTAGGTTTCGACCGGGAGGCCTTCGGCGAGGATCGCGTCGTGATGGTCGAGCTCGAGATGGACGTAGCGGACCTCCTGGGTGTCCACCTGGCGGATGGTACGGCCGTTGACGAGCAGCCCGATGGGGACGAACAGGCCGGCGAACACGGCGTGGTCGGGGCTGAGGCGGAGCTCGACATGCGGGGTGCAGTCGCCCAGCGCGCCGGGTGATATGGCGATCGGGCGGGCGCTTGGCAGATGGAGCCTGGGCGATGGACGCAGACGGCGCTGGCCCAGCCATGCGACGCGCGCCGACCCGCCGCGGGCGAGTGTCACGTGGCTGCCCGGCGCGAGTGTCTCGATGGCGCGAGGGCCGTCGGGCGTTTCGACGAGAGCTGGACAGTGCGGCGTGACGGCGAACATCGGGCGTCTCCGTTAATGAGATGACAATCACTAACGCAAAAACGGAGGAGCCGCACTCATTTTTTAGACGGTGACAGGATTTGATCCGTCACGGATGTGTTAGCGCGATCACCAGCCCGCCCGCGGTGATCAGGGCGCCGCCGGCCAGGGTGGCCGTATCCGGGAGTGCTCGGAAGACGGCGAGGTTGAGGAGCTGCGCGGTGAGGAAGAACACCACGACGTAGAGACCGAGCAGCTTGCCGAAGTCGAGCGTCGACGCGTTCACGGTCAGGCCGTAGAGGACGAGAACGACGCCGCCGATGCCGACGGGAGCGAGCGCGTGCTGGCGCAGGCCGAGGCGGATGAGAGCGTCGCCGCCGGCCTCGAGCAGGGCGGCGGCGAACAGGACGGGCAGGAGCCTGGCAAGGGTCATCACGCGCCTGGACGATGAGTTTGGATAACGACCAACGCCATGACCTTCACCTTCGTCCCACGATCGAACCGAAGCCCCTCCAGCCGTCGCTCCGCTCGGCGCACCGCGCGATACGGCGCGTCCAGCCCGACCCGCGCCATCGCCCGGTTCCACCGGAACGCCGTCCTGTACGCCAGCGCTCCCAAGCCGGGATCGGCCACCCGCTCGCTCCAGGACAGCACCGCGGGCGCCCCCAGCGGCAGCGACACCGCGGGCGCGACCAGCACGACGCAGCACGACGCGCACGAGGCGCCAATCGGCCAGGTCGCGCATCAGAACTGGAAATAGATGAACGGCGGCACCCCGGCCGGTCCCGCCGCACTGATCATCACCCCGCACACCGCAAAGCAAGCGGCGACCGCCCAGTCCGGCACCCGCCGCTCGGCGATCGCCCCGCCGATCCGCGCCGGCAGGTCGTGCGGCACGACCTGCAGCGCCAGTCCCAACACCAGCAAACCCACCGTCCAAGGCGTCGCCTGCGCCACCCCGCCGCCGAGCGCGAACAGCGCGCCGAGATACAGACGTGGCCGCCAGGTTAAGGAGCAGGAACGCGCGTCACCCTGGCGTCGAGCCGCTCGTCCTCGATGCCCTCGGGTTCGAGATGGGCGGTGGCTTCGACCTTGCCGCCGAGCGCCTCGCCGACGGCGGCTTCGGTGGTGTCGCCGATGGCGTGACCGTGCTCGACGCTCAGCCCGCCATCGACCTCCAGATGGTATTCGACGAAGGTCCGGTCGCCGGAAAAGCGGGTGCGGAGATCGTGGACGTCGCGGACACCGTCGACGGCGAGGACCGCGGTTCGGATCCGTTCGCGGTCGCGGCGGGGGATCTCGCGGTCGAGCAGCTGGACCAGCGCGCTGACTGCGATGGAGCGGGCGGTGAGGATCATCCAGCCCGCGATGGTCAGCGCGAAGACCGGATCGGCGCGGCGCCAGCCGGTGACATGGGTCACCAGGAGCGCGGCGAGGACGGCGACGTTGATGGCCAGATCGGTCCGGTAGTGGACGCGGTCGGCGGCGATGGCCGTGGAGCGCGTCCGGCGGAGCACGGCGGTCTGCATCAGAACCAGGCCGGCGGTGACCGCGAGGCTGCCGGCCGTGACGACCACGCCCACGCGGAAATCATGCAGGGCTTCGGGGAAGATCAGGCGCTCGGCGGACTGGAAGGCCAGCACGATGGCGGCGCCGGCGAGGAAGGTCGCCTGGGTGAAGGCGGCGACCGCCTCCCCCTTGCCGTGGCCGAAGCGGTGCTCGCGGTCGGCGGGACGCTCGGCGTAGCGGACGCCGGCGAAGGTGACGAGCGACGCGCCGGTGTCGATCAGGCTGTCCACGGCGGCGGTCAGGAGGGATACCGAGCCGGTCAGCAGCCAGGCGGCGAGCTTGACGACGGTCGTGACGACCGCCGCGGCGAGGCTCACCCTGGTCGCGAATTGCCGGAGCGTGGCATCGGCGTGCTGCTCTGTCATGTGGTCCTGCGGTCGCGCGAGCGCCCCCATAGTGGAACAGGACGGGGGGTGCGAGAAAGAGGGGGGACCGGGGACGTTCGCGCGGACGCGAAGAGGCCGGCGGCCCCGGCCCCCGGACCCTCGGGACGCCTACTTCAGATGCTGGGCGAGGAGCTTGTTCATCTCGAACATGGTGACCCTGTCCTTGCCGAAGACCTTCTTGAGCTTGTCGTCGGCGACGATCTGACGGCCGTCCTCGGGCGCCTGGAGTTTGTGGGCCTTGATGTATTCCCAGACTTTGCTGACGACCTCGCCACGGGGCATCGTGCCGGAGCCGACCACCTCGGCGAGCTCGGGGGAGGGTTGGAGCGGCTGCTGAAGAGCGTTCGGCTTATTGCCTTCCTTGGGCTTCTTGACCGGCGTGCCTTTCGGGGGCGCTTCGTCCTTGGTGGTGGTCTTGGGGGCTTTCGTCATTTGTTTCCTCTGCCGGCCGACTCGTTCGATCCGTTATCCAACATCATCCCGACGGGCTAGGCCACCCGGCGCGCCGCTTGAGGCGGCGAAGAAGCGGTTCGGCGGACGCGGGAGGCCAAGATGGTCGCGCAGTGTGGTACCTTCGTAGCGGCGTCGGAACAGGTGTCGCGCCTGTAATTCGGGGATCAGGCGCTCGACCACGTCGTCCAGGCCGCCCGGCTGCCAGGAGAACATCAGGTTGAAGCCGTCGGAGCCGCGCTCGTGCAGCCAGCGCTCCATCTCGTCGGCGACGGTCGCCGGGGTGCCGACGAAGGCCAGGCCGGCGTAGGATCCGGCGCGGGCGGCGAGCTGCCGGATGGTCAGGTTCTCGCTTCGGGCGAGGTCGACCATGCGCGCCCTCGCGCTCTGGCTGGCGTTGGTGGGCGGGATGTCCGGCAGCGGGCCGTCTGGGTCGCAGGCGGAGACGTCGTGGCCGAGCATGCCGTTGAGCGAGGCGATGCCGCTGTCGTAGTGCACGAGACTGTCGAGATGGGCGCGGCGGGCGCGGGCTTCCTCGACCGTGTCGGCCAGCACGACGAAGGCGGCGGGGAGGATTTTCAGGCTCTCGGGATCGCGACCGAGGGCCGCCATGCGACGGTGGATGTCGGCATAGAAGGATTGGGCGGCGGGGAGCGAGCCTTCGGCGGCGAAGATCACCTCGGCGGTTTCGGCGGCGAGCTGGCGGCCGGCTTCCGAGCCGCCGGCCTGGACGATGACCGGCCAGCCCTGGACGGGGCGGACGATGTTGAGCGGTCCGCGGACGTTGAAATACTCGCCGTGGTGGTCGAGGACGCGCATGCGGTCGGGGTCGAAATAGATGCCGCTCTCGACGTCGCGCAGCAGCGCGTCGTCGGCGAAACTGTCCCACAGGCCGGTGACGACCTCGTAGAACTCGCGGGCGCGTCGGTAGCGCTCGTCATGGTCGGGCTCGGTGGGGTGGCCAAAATTGAGTGCCGCGTCGGGGTTGGCGGTGGTCACGATGTTCCAGCCGGCGCGGCCGCCACTCAGATGGTCGAGGGACGCGAAGCGGCGGGCGACATGGTACGGCTCGTCGAAGGTCGTCGACGCGGTTGCGACGAGGCCGATGCGCTCGGTGACGGCGGCCAGCGCCGAGAGGAGCGTGAAGGGCTCGAAGGAGGCGACCGTGTGGCTGCGCTTGAGTGCGGCGGGCGGCATGTTCAGCACCGCGAGGTGGTCGGCCATGAAGAAGGCGTCGAAGCATGCCGCCTCCAGGCTTTGCGCGAGCCGGCGGATCAGGGGCCAGTTGAGGTTGGCGTCGGGCGCGGCGCCCGGATAGCGCCAGGCGCCGGTGTGGATGGTGACCGGGCGCATGAAGGCGCCGAGATGCAGGGTGCGGGTCATGGATGCCTCGGGCTTTGCGGTTGGCATGGCATTCGCCTAGAGGGCGGGGACGCGGCTTTCGAGGTTTGGCTCATGATACCGAGTGTCCAGGGTTTTTTTCTGGCCGGGGTGTTCGCCTCGGCGAGCGTGGCGGCGTTTGCCGATCCGGCGCCAGCAGCGGCGCCCGCCTCGGCGCCTGCTTCTGCGTCCGCTTGGAAGGTGGTGGGCGACATTCCGCCGCATTTCGTCGTGCCGACGTCGCAGGACAACTACGTGCGGCGGATCGAGATGATCCCGATGCGCGACGGGGTGAAGCTCTACACCGTGATCGTGATCCCGAAGGGCGCGCACGACGCACCGATCGTGCTGACGCGCACGCCGTACGACGCGCACAAGGCCGCCGACAGCAACGACTCGCCGCTGATGACGGAGGCCTTGCGGCGCGGTGACGAGGAGATGGTGCAGGCGGGCTTCATCCGGGTCTATCAGGACGTGCGCGGGAAATATGGCTCGCAGGGCGTCTATGAGATGACGCGGCCGCCGCGCGGGCCGCTCAACACGAGCAGCACCGACGACACCACCGATGCCTACGACACGATCGACTGGCTGGTGAAGAACATCCACGAGTCGAACGGCAAGGTCGGGATGATCGGCTCGTCCTACGAGGGATGGACGGTGGTGATGGCGCTGCTGGCGCCGCATCCGGCGCTCAAGGCGGCGGTGCCGGAGAGCCCGATGGTCGATGGCTGGATGGGGGACGACTGGTTCCACTACGGCGCGTTCCGGGTGCCGAACTTCGACTACATCGCCGAGCAGACGGAGGCGAAGGGCAAGTCGGACACCGTGCCGCGGGCTGATTACGACGACTACACGACGTTCCTCGCGGCGGGTTCGACCGGCGCCTATGCGCAGGCGCAGGGGCTGGACCAGCTCGGCTGGTGGCAGAAGATGAAGGTCCACCCGACCTACGATTCGTTCTGGCAGGACCAGGCGCTCGACAGGCTGGTCGCGGCGCATCCGTCGAACGTGCCCACGCTGTGGGAACAGGGGATGTGGGACCAGGAGGACATGTGGGGGGCGAACCACAGCTTCGCGGCGCTGAAGAAGGCCGGACACGAGGGGAACAACTGGCTGGTGGTGGGGCCGTGGTTCCATAGCCAGGTCGGGACCACCGGCCGGGATCTCGGGCCGCTGCTGTGGGACGGGGATACCACGGCCCAGTTCCGGCGCGACATGGTGTTGCCGTTCTTCGAGCAGTATCTGAAGGGCGGCAAGCCGGCGAACCTGCCGCGGGTGGCGTTCTACGCGCCGGCGGCGAACCACTGGGAGAGCTTTTCGGACTGGCCGGTCGCGTGCGTGCAGGGCTGCGCACAGGCAATGACGCCGGTCTATCTGCGGGCAGGCTTTGGGCTGTCGTTCGATAAGCCGACGGACCAGGGTTCGGACAGCTACGTGTCGGATCCGGCCAAGCCGGTGCCGTTCGAGCCGCGGCCGGTGCGCTTCGACGACTGGCCGACCTGGCGGACCTGGCTGGTGCACGACCAGCGCTTCGTCGACGGACGGCCGGACGTGCTGAGCTACAGCAGCGACGTGCTGACGGCGCCCATCAAGCTGCAGGGCGCGCCGGTCGCGGACATCGTGGAGGCCACGACGGGGACCGACACCGACGTGGTGGTCAGGCTGATCGACGTCTATCCGGGCCAGGATCGGGACCAGCCGGAGATGGGCGGCTACGAGCTGCCGATCGGGTCCGACATCCTGCGCGGGCGGTATCGGGAGAGCTTCACCACGCCGTCCGCGGTGCCGGCGGGGCAGGCACAGCATTACCGGTTTACTTTGCCGAACGTGAACTACACGTTTCTGCCGGGACACCGGATCATGGTGATGGTGCAGTCTTCTTTGTTTCCGTTGTACGACCGCAACCCGCAGACTTATGTCGCGAACATGTTCGAGGCGCAGGCTGCGGATTACCGGAAGGCGACGATCACGGTGATGCGGTCGGCGGATGCGGCTAGTTCGGTTCTGTTGCCGGTCGTGAAGTAGGAAGGCCAGGGGCTTCGCCCCTGGACCCCACTGGGGCCGCAGGCCCCAGACCCCATGACTTAGGGACTGGATCTCATCTGGGATTGGAGTTGGGCGTAGAGCTCGCGGTAGTCGTAGGTGGGGTAGAATTCGGTGGCGAAGCCGCCCCAGGCTTCGCCTTCGATCAGGCGGTTGATCTCGCGGATCTTTTCGGCGGCGAATCGCAAGGTGACGACCTGGCCGATCCCCATCATGACGTACCAGGAAACGACTTCGACGTCGGGTGGGGGGAAGTGGTCGAACCAGCCGGTCTTCTTCAGGTGCTGGTTGATCTGGTCGACGGTCATGGTCTGGTCGTGGCGCAGGAAGATGGTGAGCATCTCCATGCCCGGACCGCCGGTGGGGCTGATCGAGTCGTCGCCCGATTGCGCGCGTGCGCGCCGCATGATGCCCATCAGAGGGATGGCGGCGAGGACGCGCCAAAGCGCACGACGAACTACCATGTAAGGACCCCTCGTTGGGCGGGTCTGGGGCCGCTGGCCCCAGCGGGGTGCAGGGGCAGAGCCCCTGCCCTTCCGTGTCAGCTCGCCGGCACGTGATGCGTGTGATGATGGTAATGCCCCTCCGGCCCCATGACGGTGCCGCTGAGGGCCTCGCCGTGCTGGAAGCATTCGCAGTAGCCGCCGGCCGGCATGCTGGTCGAACAGGTGGCGTGTTCGGCGTGGCAGGAGTTGGCGCGCGCGGTGCCGCCGAGAAGGGCGGAGGTGGCGAGGAGGGCGAAGCCGAGGCGGGAAGCGATCATGGCGGATTCCTCAATCGTTGACGGATAGAACCATAATCGGATCGGCAATGCGATCGGGAGCGATCTCTGCGTCGAGCGGCAGGACAGCGGTGCCGATGGCGAAGAATTCGATGACGTGGGTAGCCCAGACGTGGCTGCCCTCGTGGATGTCGACGCCGACGACGCCTTCGGCATGGGCGTTGGCGGCTTCCTGCTGCATGCGTTCGACGGCGATTTCGCGCGCTTCGTACATGGCGGCGGTGAAGTTCTCGAGTTCGACGTTGCGGCCGACGGTGGCGAGACCCGACAGGACGCCGCGGTGGGCGACGTGGAAGACGCAGGAGCCCATGACCATTTCGACCGGCCGGTAGCCGGCGTGGAGCAGGCTCCAGAAGTCCTGGCCGGAGAGGTCGGAGGTGAAGGGGCCGCCGTCGTGGGCGCGGAAGCCGCGGTGGCCGTCGCCGTGGACGACGCCGGTTCCGATGGCGATGAACTCGAGCAGGTTGGTGTCCCATTCGAGGCGCTTGATGGTGAGTTTGACGCCGACGATGCCGTCCGCGCCCATGGCCTGCGCTTCGGCGCGCATGCGGGACATGGCGAGCTCGCGGGCGTGGTACATGGCCTTGGACAGGACATCGAGTTCCTGGTTGCGGGTCCAGGCGCCGAGCTGGATTCCGACATGGTAGACGCAGGTGCCGAGGCACAGACCGATCGGTTCGAAACCGGCCTTGCGGACGAGCAGGAACTCGTTGACCGAGAAGTCGGAGGTGAAGACGCCGGTGGAGTGGGCGTCCTTTCGGAGGCCGAGCAGGCGTTCCCTGGCGTGGGTGGGGAGGTCGGCCGGCATCAGATGCCTCCTTCGGTGTCGTTGAGAGCGTAGGACTGGTGGTGCCGGCGCTCGCCTTTCAGGGCGGCGGGATCGTCGCGGAGGTCCAGCGCGATTTTAGCGTCGGGCAGGCTGGTGACGGGCCGGCGGGGCAGGTCGACGACGGTGCCGATGATGATGTGGCGGCCGAGATAGCGGGCGGGCTGATTGTCGCCGGCGCGGGCTTCGAACATCTGGGCGAAGTTGACGTGGGCGAGGACGCCGCTGCCGCGGCCTTGCGCGCTCCGGCGAAGGTCGGCTTGAGCGTCGCGGCGGACCTCCTCCCAGAAGCGGCTGAGGGTGTTGGCTTCGACGTTGCCGGCGAAGGTGCGGCGGGCGTTGCCGGCGTAGTCGTCGAGCCAGGCGTAGCGGGCGCCCACCGCAATGCCGGTGGGAATGATGTCGGCGTCGAGGAGCTGGACGAACTCGAGGGCGGGGACGGTGGCGACGATCGGGTTGGGGCTCGGCGGCTGGTCCTCGAGGCGGACGGCGGTGCCGACGAGAGTGAAATCCATGCTGTCGGCGACCGGGAGCGGCAGCGTGCGCATCCGGACGTCGACGATGGCGTTGGCGCCGGCGGCCTCGGCTTCGTCCTGCAGGCGACGCAGCGCGGTCTCCCAGCCCTGGGCGTGACCTTCGGTCCAGGACCAGCCGTAATGCATCCAGCAGGTGGCAGAGACGGTCGCGATCGGGCGCAGGCCGTGGGAGCGGACAATCGCGAGCTCGGCCGGGCGGAGCGTGGCGGTCCAGGGCAGGAAGGCGGCGCGGGTGGCGCCGAGGCGGTCGGCGACCGCGGCGGGCACACGGCCGGCGCGGAGGCTCTCGGTGATGTCGCGTTCGTCGATGCGCGACATCGCCGGGCTCAGCCCGCCATGAACGCATCGAGGGAGCGGGCGAGCGCTTCGGCGTTGGCGGTCTCCTGCTTCGTTTCGTCGAGCAGCCTGGCGAACCACTCGGCCGGGGGCAGCTCGCGGGTGTTGAGCGTCACACCGCGGACGGTCAGGGCGACGGCTGCGCGCAGGTGGCTGCCGTCGAGGTCGAGCGTGTAATCGCGCTCGCTGAAACGGATGGTCAGGCCGGTGATCCGGCCGGCGCCGAAGAGGGAGCGCTTCTCCTTGAGCGTGACGCGGTCGGGCATTGCCTCGCTGAGGCGGCGGGCGAAGGCGGGGAGTTGGCCTTCGGCGTCGGCGGTGAAGCGGCGGAGCCAGGCCGCGTCGCGGTCGAAGCCACCGTCCATCAGCGGTCGGTCGCGTGGGCGGCGACGCCGCGCATGCCGACGGCGAGCTTGTCGCGGATGGCGGCGAGGCGGGCTTCGCGGTCGCGGTCGGCGTCGGCCACCTGCCCCTCGATGTCGATCACCTCGTGCATGGTGCGGATGGCCTGGTCGGCAGCTTCGGCGAGGACGTCGATGTTGCGCGGATCGCCGGCGAGCGAGCGGGCGGCCTGGGTGGCGGCGTCGTGGGCGCCCTGCGAAGCCAGGCGGGTCACCTGGCGGGCGGCGTCGTCGAGGCGCTCACGCTCGGCGGCGGCGCGGCCGATATCGACCTGGACGACGGCCTGGGAGGCGACGGCCATCAGGCGGGGAATGACGACGAGCATGCCGTTGGAGATCTGCATCAGGCGGGTCTCGGCGGCCTTGCGGTTCTGGCCGACGATCGGGATCAGGAGGGCGGAGCCGACCAGGGTTTCGCGCATGTCGGCGATC
Organism: Tepidisphaeraceae bacterium; assembly: GCA_965198865.1. GTDB lineage: Bacteria > Planctomycetota > Phycisphaerae > Tepidisphaerales > Tepidisphaeraceae > CBDAQA01. Next base: position 19,849 of record CBDAQA010000005.1, read on the forward strand.
TTGCCGCGGAAGTTGGCGAGCGCGCCGCGCAGTTCGAGCACGTCGGCGGCGTCGGCCGGGTCGGCGGTCTCGACCGCGTGGCGGCGCAGGGTTTCGAGTTCGGCCTCGCCTCGGTCGAGCGCGAGCTGGCCGGCGGCGATGTCGATCTTGAGCGCGTGCAGGCTGCCGCGGATCGCGACGGCCTGACGGTCGAGGAGTTCGATGGCGACCGCGAGGTCCTCCTTGATGCGGCGTGCCTTGGCGGTCTCGGCGTCCATCAGGTCGAGGAAGCGGCGGCGGCCCTCGGTGAAGCCCTTGAAGGCGGAGCCCGCATCGGCGGCGACTCCGAGGAGGCGCCCGACGATGCCCTTGCGCGGGGTCTGGCCGGACCGGGCTTCGGCGTGGAGGTCTTCGATGCGGAGGATCTTGATGCCGTCGATGACGGCGGCGGCGACGCGGCCGACCTCGCCGGCATCGGAAAGGCGGACGCCGGACAGGAGCTGGCGGGAGGCGGCGGCGAGGTCGGAGAGGGTGGTCTCGCCGTGGGCGAGGAGGGTGTTGGTGCGCCGGAAGTCGATGTTGCCGGCGGCGCGCTCGGCTTCGGCGCGTTCGCCGGGCGGGAGGTTGTCGGTCTCGACCAGGCGCGGGAAGGGCGGGGCGGGGGCGAGACGCGCGTCGGTGGTGGCGGGGAGGTGTTCGGTCGGCGCTTGGGCGAGCGTCGCCGGTTCGGACAGGTCGAAGGCGGCGAGGTCGAGGGGGCGGTCGTCCGACATCGGCTGTCCCTTGTGGGGGGCCGGATCATCGGCCCTTGGGCACCTAGCCGCAAGCGTCTGAAGAGGTGGGCTCTGCCCACGCCCCGCCGGGGGCGAGCGCCCCGGACCCGCCCGACTTACCCGGTGACGGCGGGGAAGACCAGGCGGACGGCGGTGCCTTGGCCGAGGGTCGAGTCGATTTCCAGTCTGCCTTGGGACTGTTCGGCGAAGCCGTTGACCATGGAGAGGCCCAGGCCGGTGCCCTTGCCGGGGTCCTTGGTGGTGAAGAAGGGTTCGACGACGCGAGAGACGATCTCGGGGCGCATGCCGGAGCCTTTGTCGATGACGGCGATCTCGGCGGCGGGAAGGATGACGGCACCTTCGAGGGAACGGGCGCGGGTTTCGATGACGACCTCGCCGCTGTTGCCGATCGCGTCGGCGGCGTTGCGGACCAGGTTGAGGAGCGCGAGTTCGAGCTGGCCTGGATCGAGACGGACGACGAGCGGTTCGGGGGCGAGGCGGAGGGCGAGCGAGACGTGCGAGCCGGCCATCTGATCGAGGATGCCGTCGAAGTCGCGGATGGTCTCGTTGAGCTCGACGACCTGGTTGTCGTGGAACTGGCGCCGGGCGAAGGACAGCATCTGGTCGGTCAGGCGTGCCGCGCGGCGCGCGCCCCAGACGGCGCGGGCGGTGTAGCGGTCGAGACGGGCGCGGTCGGGCTCGCCGTCGAGACGCTCGAGACTGGCGAGCACGATGGTCATGAGGTTGTTGAACTCGTGCGCCATGCTCGAGGCCATGCCGCCGAGGGTTTCCATGCGCTGGGACTGGCGAAGCACGGCCTCGGCCTCGCGGCGCTTGGTGACGTCGAGCTGACTGGCGAAATGGTACATCAGGCGGCCGTTGGTGTCGACGACGGGGCTGATGAACAGCGCGTTCCAGAAGGCAGAACCGTCGCTGCGGTAGTTGAGGATTTCCTCCTGGACATCCTCCCCCGCGCCGAGGGCGCGGCCGATGCTGGCGATCGTCTCCGGGTCGGTGCCTTCGCCCTGGAGGAAACGGCAGTTGCGGCCGAGGATCGCCGACGATGGGTAGCCGGTGAGCTTCTCGAAGGCCTGGTTGCAGAAGATGATGGGATTGTCGGGAACGTTGGGATCGGACAGGCACATGGGCATGCGGCTCATCTGCACGGCCGCGTGGAAGATGTCCTGCCCCCCATGGCCGGCGCCCGCGATGATCACGTTGCGCCCACCCGACGAGTGGTGACCCTCGGAGATGCTGCTGCGGTCGTCCGTCATTCGAGGCGACTATGTAGGACCATTGCCGGAAAGGCGACAGGTCCGGGTGCAATCTGACCGGGGCGGGGAACGCGCCGCGTGCTCAGGAGATAAGCATGACTCGGACCGCACCTCGTTCTTACGGGGCGTCGGGCCGGGTCAGGGGTTGAGATCGTGTGCGTGCTGCTGGTCGAAGACGAACCGATGATCAGGGACATCATGGCCGAGAGCCTGCTCGAGGCCGGTTTCGAGGTTCATGATGTGAGCAGCGGCGAGGAAGCGCTGGAGGCGATCGCGAACAAGGCGCGCGGCTATACCGTGCTGGTGACCGACTTTCATATGCAGGGCGAGGCGACGGGGATCGATGTGGCCGCGCGGGTGCGCCAGACCTATCCGACGATGCCGGTGGTGATCGCGTCGGGGCGGCCGGACGTGTTTCACCCGGGCTGGTCGCGCGATTATGGGTATCGGCTGCTTCGCAAGCCCTATCTGGCAAGCGAGCTGGTTGCGCTGGTCAACGATCTTCTCGGGCGTGGGCGGTAGGCCACGCCGAAGGGTGGGCGGGGCGCGAGCAGGTCGGGCCGACGGCCGGCGAGGATCTGTTCGAGCACGACGAGCGGGCCCGCGTGGGCGACGACGACGTGCCGGCCGGGGCGGTTGATGAGCAGGCGGGCGAAGGAGCGGACCCTGCGGATCAGTGCTGCGCCGGTTTCGCCGCCGGGCGCGCCGCGGGCGAGTGGCGCGCGGGCCCAGGCGTCGAGACGGGTGCGGGAGATGTCGTCCCAGCGGAGGCCCTCCCAGGCGGCGAAATCGAGTTCGAGGAGGCGCGGCTCGATCCGGGGTTTGCGTCGGTGTGCGGCGGCGATGGGAATGGCGAGCGACAGGCAGCGGCGGGCCGGGCTGGACCAGACGGTCGCGTGCCGAAGTTTCGGTATTCGGCCCGGCTCCGCGCAGACGTCGAGCCGCCCGTAGCAAACGCCCGCGTCAATGACCGGCCTATGATGCCTGATGAATATCGAGGGCGGTCCAGAGGCCCAGCCCCTGGCGGGGTTCGGGGCAGAGCCCCGCCTCACTTCCGCGATGGCTGCCACAAGACGTCGGCGCGCCCGTTGTCGTTGAGCACGCGCGCCAGCACGAACAGGATATCGGACAGCCGGTTGAGGTAGCGGCAGGCGAGCGGATCGACCTCGTCGCCGAGCGCCCAGGCGCGGCGTTCGGCGCGTCGGGCGAGGGTTCGGGCGAGGTGGGCGGCGGCGGCGGCGGCGGTTCCGCCGGGAAGGACGAAGCTGGTCAGAGGGCCGACGGCCTCGTTGAGGATGGCGACCTCGCGCTCCAGCCGCTCGATCGCGGCCTGGGGCAGGCGGGCGACAACGCCCGGATGGCAAAGGCCAGCGCCGAGGTCGAAGAGGTCGTTCTGCATCGCGGCGACGATCGCGAGGAGGCTGCTGTCCTCGATTGCGGCGCGGAGCAGGCCGAGGGCGGCGTTGGTCTCATCGACCGCACCCATCGCTTCGATGCGCGGGTCGGTCTTGAGGACGCGGGTGCCGTCGGCGAGCGATGTCTGGCCGCGGTCGCCGCCGCGGGTGACGATACGGTCGATCCGGATGCCGGCGTCGGGGGTGATGGTGGTGTCGGGCGTAGCGGCGACGTCCGACGTCATAGGGCGGAGATGGACTGGAGGCTCTCGAAGCCTTCGAACTGCGGGTGACCGGCGGTGAGCGGCTTGGAACTGCCCGACGGCCGGTGAGCGGCGCGAAACTGTTCGGAGTTGGTCCAGTCCTCGAAGGCGGCGCGATCGGCCCAGACCGTGTGGGAGGCGTAGAGGACGTGATCGTCGGCGGCCGGCCCGCGCAGGAGGTGGAAGGCCACGAAACCGGGAACGGACTGGAGGTGGCTTTCGCGCGTGAGCCACATCGTCTCGAAGTCGTGCTCGGCGCCGGGGAGGACCTTGAAGCGGTTCATGGCGAGAAACATCGGCGGTCTCCTTCAGGAGAGATGATGACCGGAGCGGGCGTGGGCACGCAGCACCTCGATGTAGCGCGCCATCACCTGGTGTCGATCACCTTTGCCGGTGTTCCAGAAATGCACCATGCCGGACAGCGCGCCGGGGGTGTCGGCGTCGTGGGTGCCGCCATAGCGGACGAAGCGGCTGATGGCGACCGTGTCGACGCAGGCGAGCCGGTAGGAAACATAGTTGGCGACCTCCTGATCGACCCAGGGCAGGGCGTCGCGGCCTCTGGCCTTGAGGATGTTGGACAGCGTCCGGCGGATCAGGCGCAGCGTGCCGGCGTGGACGGGCAGGTTGGGAATGCCGAGCGTGCCGGCGTTGAAGCCGAGCGCGAAGCGGGAGTCGTGGCCGTCGCTCTGGAGCAGGGTGCCGCCGACGGGCGGCCAGGTGCGCATCGGCCCGACATTCTCGGCGGGTGCGACGATGCGGTCGGAGGCGGCGATCGTGGCCAGCATCGGCTGGAGGCCCGCATTGATGACGATGTCGACGTCCAGATAGAGGAGCGGCTGGTGCTCCCAGGCGGGGGCGTGGTCGAGGATGCCGTATTTGGAGGCGACGAAGCCGGCGAAATCCTGCGGCCCGAGCGATTGCACGCTCAGGCGGTCGCGGGCGAGGTCGGGGAGGGTGGCAGCCAGCTCGGCGTGCGGCATGTCGGTCAGCACGTGGACGTCGCCTTCGTAGCGGCCGAACTGGATCAGCGAAGCGACCGATTGCTGGAGCTGCGCCTGCACGGCGGGCGAGGTCGAGGCGGCGTAGAAGATCATCGGGCGGTAGAGGCAGAGCTCCTCGACGCGCCAGCCTTCGAGGAGAAAGGTGATGCGGAACGGCCAGGGCCGGCCCTCGAAGGGAAGATTGCGGTTGAGCGGGATCTCGATCGGGCCGACGCGCAGGTTGAAGGTCCTGGACAGTGACACGTCCCAGCCGCGGACGAGGGAGCCGGTCGAGCGGATGATCCAGGTGCTGGCGTAGAGTTGCAGGATCTGGCCGAGGTCTCGCTCGGAGAGAGGGAGGAAGCGTTCCCATTCGGCAGGGTCGGAGTCGGTCCAGGCGGTGACACCCCCTTCCCTTCCGGCGGACAGGATTTTGCCGTCGTCGCGGGCGATGGTGACGATGTCGAGTGTCGGGTCGGGGCCGATGGCACCCTCGATCGGATCGGCCGTGAAGGCGACGGGCGGGCGGGTGTGATCGGCGATGAAATCGCGCCAGTCGTGCCGGATTGCCTCGATCGGCAGGTCGACGCCGAAGAGGTTGGCGGAGTCCTTGATGTCGCGCAGCGATTCGTGGGCGAGGCCACCGTCGCGGTGGACGAGGAGCGTGCCGTGCGTGGTGAGGAAGTAGATCATGCGCCGGTCAGGAGGATGTCGCGGGCCTGCGCCAGGGTCGCCTGGCGATCGGCTGCTGGACTGCCGAGGAGCAGGTCTGGCGGGCCGGCGTCGGCTTGGTCATCGCCGTTGCCGTAGCGCGTGACGGGGCCGGGTGCCCTCGCCCGATCCAGCCAGAGCAGGGCGGCGTCCGGATTGCGGCCGCGCAACGTATCGAACAGGGTCTTCATCGTTTGGTCCGTGTCTCGATCGGTTCGCTCGATGACGAGCAGGAGGGGGCCCACTTCGGTGACGGCGGCGAGGATGAGGTCGGCCCTCGCGCGGATGGCGGGCCAGGACTGGGCGCCCGCGGTGGTCCGGTCGAGCTCGGCGGCGGGCAAGACGGTGTCGAAGGTGACGCCGTAGCGCAGGCTAGTCGCCTGCCAGACGCCCTGGCTCGGATGGAGGTGGAGATCCTCGAGATCAAGGTCGTCGAAGCTTGTGGCGAGCGCGTCGGCAAGGGCGAGCGCGTCGGGGGCGTGGAGCGCGGGCGCGTCGGCCGCAGCGAGATCGAGGATGCGCGGCCACCAGCCTGGACGGCGGAGCTGGGCGCCGAGATTGAACGAGATCCGGTCGCCGTTGGCCGCCTGAAGGATCAGGGAGGCGTCGTCGAGAGCCGGGTCATCCTCGGCGGGAAGGCGGGCGGACAGCGCGATCCGGTCGGATGCGGCCGAGTTGGTGCTCAGCAGATGCGGCTCGCGCCCGGGGAGATCGAGATGAAGCGAGTCGAGCGGGACGGTGGCGGTCAGTGTCGCGTCGAGTTCGAGGGTCATGGCGTCACCCAGGTCGCGCAGAACGAAGCGTGCGATGTCGAGCCTGTAGCTCGAGGCCTTCATTGCACGCCTGACCCGGTTGGACGAGAGTCCGTCACCTGCTTTGGGCCTCTAGCCGGGCTGCCGCCCTTCGCGCTTGCCGTAAGCAATGTAGTGGGCGAACGGGTCCTGCCCGGACAGGGACACGTCGGGATTGAGCATGCGGTAGCGGTCGGAGTCGAAGCCGGGCGCAGTGACGATGCCGTAGCAGCGCGCGGCGGACAGGGCCGGGAAGTCGGACAGGAACGCGTTCATCTCGTCGTCGCTGCGCCAGGGCAGACGGTAGATCGGGTCCCTGGCCACGGAGGCGAGAAGTGCTCCGTTTCGCTCCAGGCTGTCCATGTCGGAGTTCGACGGCACGTCACGCAGCTCGAGGCCGCTGTCGACGACATAGAAGTAGGCGCTCGGCTCGGGTCCATTGTCGCGGCGGACGCCGCCGAAGCCGGCGCGCAGGCAGCGGAACGAGACATCGGAATGCTCATGGCCGTATTTGCCGAAGCGCGGATCGAAGTAGCCGATGTTGAGCAGGCACTCGCGGGTAAAGGCGAGGCACTGGCCGCCGATGATGTGGGTGATGCCGGGATCGGCGGCGCGGCAGGCGCCGGTGAGCACGTGGTGGCGCAGATGGGCGGGGGCGAAGTTGACGTGGCCGAACGCCAGCGTGGCCTCGATCCACTCCTGTTCCCAACCGTGAAGCCTGGGCAGGACGTCGTCGTCCATCAGCACGATGACGTCGGCGCCGGTCCTGTTGACGAGGTGGAACAGGCCGCGATTCTTGTTCCAGGCGATGCCGCGGTTAGGCCCGGCGATGACGTCGAAGCGGGCGCCGCTCAGGGTTTCGGGCGTGCCGTCGGTCGAGCCGTCGTCGGAGATGACGAGATCGTAGTCGACGGAGGTGAAGCGTTCGAGCCTGTGGACGAGGTCGATGATGGCGTCGCGGCGGTTGTAGGTGGTGACCGCGATGCCGAGACGCGGCCGGCGGCGGGACGTGGTGGTCATCTCGAAGTCTCCGGCGCCTGGGACGCACGGCTGACAGAGCTAGAGCGCGAAAGCGTTTCGGTCAAGCAACGTCTCCGACCCTCGTGCCGCCGGTGCTCGCGTCGATCTTGCGGCGTGTCAGTGCGACGAAGTCGGAGATCGAGGAGAGCTTGTCGACCTCGGCGCTGCGGAAACGGACGGCGAAGGATTTCTGGACGTCGAGAATGATGTTGATCATCACGATCGAGTCCCAGCCCTCCACGTCGCGGGCCGAGGTGGAGGGCTCGAGAGGCAGGTCCGGCTCGTCGAGATGCTCGCGGATCAAGCCCGCGATCCGTTCGAAGATGTCCTGGTCGGACGGCGACGTCTTGTTCATTCGGGCATCAATCCTGGCACGCGGCGAAGGAGATCCGTCCAGAGGTCCGGGCGGTTTTCCAGGGCGCGGTCGATCTGCGTGAGATAGCCGATATGGGCACGGAACAGGCCGTCCTCTACCTCGCGGACGGTGCCGTGCGGGTTGGCCTCGTCAGCCCGGGTGACCCAGACCATCCGGTTCGGGCCGCGTTCGCGCAGCGCGGTGAACAGTTCGCGCATGCCCCGCTCGTCGCCGCCTTCGACCCGCCGGATGAATGTTTTCTCCGCATCCTGAAGGTCCTCGAGGAATTTCCGGGCGAGATAGCGTAGCTTGACCGACTCCTTGCGTTGGATGTCGGCCTCCGAGATTGCGTAAGGGAACCGACCGGTGTGCAGGACGAAGTCGAAGGCGCGGCTCTTGACGAGCCACTCGCCGAGGACTTCGCCGGCCTCGAGGTCGCCATCCTCGGCGAAGCCGGCGAAGTCGGCACGGATGGCGTCGGCGATGCGGAACGGGTCAGACGAGCCTGTGAAACGGAACAGTCCGAGTTGGTCGACGCCGAACCTGCGCTGGACGAAACCGAATTCGCAGCTGTCGCCGAGGCTCTCGCAACGCGTGAAGAGATCGACGACGTCCGATGTAACGGCCAAGCCGTCGTCGAAGGCGGAGCCGACCTCGATGAAGACACGGGAGCGGCCGAGGTCCACTTCGAGACGCACGTCGTCGAAGTCAAGAGGGTCGTCTCCCGTACGGATGACGGCGTGGAAGCGGGCGTTCTCGGCCATCGCGCCCTTGAACCGGGTAAGATCGGGACTTGGCAGGTTGATGTTGGTGATCGGAAATGTGGCCGGCCTCGACCCATGGAATCGCAAGGTCATCGCACGCGGCGGCGCATCGGCGACCAGCCAGCCGGAGATCACCAACTCGTCGCGGCGGCCGCTGAAGACCTCGCGGACGAATGATTCGACGGCGTAATCGATACTTTGCACCGTCATGAGCCGGTTTCCGGTTGAAGCGCCGGAGGGTTTGCGGAAACGGGGCGGCTTTGCAAGTCCAGAGGCTGAGACGCCCCTGGATGCCGCCGCCCCTTCAGGCGCTACGAGGCGATGATGCTACGACGCAGAGGTGTGGTGGTGATGGTGGTGATAATGCCCGCCGCCGTGATGGCCCATCATCTTGGCGTTGATCTCATCGGCCATCTCGATGTGATGCTGGATGGTCGGCTCGGTCTGCTCGGCGAACGCCTTGAGATCGGGGTCGGTGCCGGAGGTTGCTTCCTGTTGGAAGGCGGCCAGGACTTCCTTGTGGTCGGCGATCTGGTCGGCGATGTAGTCGCGGTTGAACTTTGGCCCGTGCTCGGCCGACAGGGCGGTGGCCTCCTGCGTCTGCGCGTCGGACGGGCTGGCAGGCGGTGTGACGCCCTTCTTGGCCGCGATCTGGGCGAGCTGGTTGTTCGCCTGGGTGTGGTCGGTGATCATCGTCTGGGCGAAGTTCTGGATCGCGGGCGAACGGCTGTTCTTCTGGGCGATCTGCGCTTCGGCGATTTCGGCCAGGCCGCCCTGGGTGGCGGCGGTGATGAAGGCCGCGTCGCCGGCGGCGAGCGGCGGCGGCGCCGGGGGTGCGGGCGGCGGAGGCGGGTTGCCGGCACAGGCGGCGAGCGGAAGGAGACCGAGGGCGAAACCCCAGCGAATGACGTTGTTCATAATGGTATGGGCCCTTTTGTTGTACTTCGAGGACGCGATGGTCCGTTGCACCGGCTACATACGCGCGAGAAAGTGAAACGTTCGCCGACTTTGTCCAGAGCCGACTTTAGCGGACTGCCTAAGTCTGGCGCAGGCCAGACTGGCGGCTCCGTGTCCCACGATCAGACCAGTCCGGTCCAGCCACCGACCCACAGGCGAACACACACGATCTCGATGGCGAGCAGGACGAGCAGGGCGGCAAGACGCGGCAGGCGGCCGGACACACGGTCGATGAGGTCGGCGAGCGTGAGGAGGAAGACGGGGTTGGCGCCGACGAAGCGGCCCATGCTCTGCGTCGATCCCGAGGAGAGAGCGAGCAGGATTGTGCCGGCCAGCGTGAAGCCCTCGGCCGGGCGGCCGCGGAACGCCTGCAGGGCGGCGGCGGCGAAGCCGGCGATAGCCATGCCGACGAACAGCAGCAGTCCGTGCGGACCGCCGGGGCGGAGCGCTTTGGCGGTGTCGGCGACGAGAGCGGCGGCCGGGTTGGCGAGGTGCCGCTCCCAGCCGGACTGGGCATGGACAAAGACAAGCGGATCGCCGGTGGCGAGCCGGCAGTAAGCCATCCAGGCGAACAGGGGAACAAGCGCCGCCAAACCGGGTCCGAGGGCGAGGAGAGAGGCGGGAAAGCGGGCGCTGGCCGCGCGGACGAGGCAGGCGACGCCGAGCGGAACTCCGAAGACGATCCCGCTCGGACGGGTAAGGATGAGGACGGCGCAGGCGAGCCCGGCGGATCCGTTCAGCCCGCGCCGCAGGGCGAACAGAGTGGCCAGAGCGAACATGGCGTAGGGAGCTTCCGAGTAGCCGGTGGCGAAGAGTGCGCCGAACGGCTGGCAGACGCAGAGCAGGAGCCAGGTCGAGGCACGGGCCTTTCCGCTGCATCCATCACCGCGGGAGGCCGCCCGGTAGACCACGCCGAGGACGGCGACGGCGAACGTGCAGAGCGAGGCCATGACGGACGCGGCGGCGGGTCCGGGCAGGCCGGAGACAGCACGGACGGCGGCGATCAGGGCGGGGGTCACGGGGAGAAACGGCCAGCCGCGCTGCAGGTGACCATGGAGACCCGGGAGTGGCGGCAGGTCGTAGCCGTGGGCGGCGATGCCCGTATACCAGCGGCAGTCCCAGCGGCAGAGGGTCGAGGCGGGGTGGGCGCCGAGCAGCGTGGCGAACACGATCCAGCGCGCGAAAACGAGGAAGGCGGCCGTGCCGACCAGGGCGGCCGCGGGCGAGCGGCGGATCAGGTTCAGAGGAGAACCAAACGTGCGGCGCTGCTCAAGGCGTTGGGTCGGGCCAGGCCGCGGTCAGCGGCGGTTGCGGAAGCGTTCGACGGCGGCCACGAGCGCGCGGCGTATGCCGGGCTCCAGGGCCGAGTGGCCGGCGTCGGGGACGACGGTCAGGCGAGCCTGCGGCCAGGAGGCGGCGAGGTCGAAGGCGCTCTGGGCGGGACAGATCATATCGTAGCGGCCCTGGACGATCTCGGCGTGGAGGTCGGCGATGCGGTGCATGTTGCCGAGCAGGCCTCCGGGGGGAAGGAACAGGTTATTGGCGAAGTAGAAGGCTTCGATGCGGGCAAGGCCCAGGGCGGAACGGTCGCGGGCGAAGGACGCGACCGTGTCGGGGCTCGGCAGGAGGGTGGAACAGGAGCCTTCGTAGAGCGACCAGGCGCGGGCGGCCGGGAGATGGACGGCCGGGTCCGGATCGACAAGGCGGCGGAGATAGCCGGCGAGCAGGTCGTCCTGCTCGTTCTCGGGCAGGAAACTCGCGAAGGCGGCATGGGCGTCGGGGAAGATGCGGGCCAAGCCGTGGAGGAACCAGTCGAGCTCGGGCGCGCGGCCGAGGAAGACGCCGCGCAGGACCAGCCCGGCGACCCGGTCGGGGTGGGCCTGCGCATAGGCCAGCGCAAGCGTGGAGCCCCAGGAGCCGCCGAACAGGAGGAAACGGTCGATGTTGAGATGGTCGCGCAGCTTCTCGATGTCGGCGACGAGGTCGGGGGTGGTGTTGTCGTGGAGGCTGCCGAGCGGGCGGGAGCGGCCGGCGCCGCGCTGGTCGAAGATCACGACGCGCCAGAAGCCCGGGTCGAAGAAGCGGCGGTGCACGGCGCCGGCGCCGGCGCCGGGACCGCCGTGGAGGAACAGGACGGGACGGCCGTTGGGGTCGCCGACCTGCTCCCAATACATCACGTGGCCGGCGGTCAGCGGCAGGTAGCCGGTCTCGAACGGACCGATTTCGGGGAACAGGTCGCCTCTGGGCATGGGGCGATTATGAGAGAGTTGGGGCGCCGCCCCAAGCCCCGCTGGGCCGGCGGCCCCAGACCCGCCCGGATTTGTTGCGGGTCTGGAGGTGGCGGCTAGGACACGGGGGGTTCTTGGAGCCAGACGATGCTCGTCACGCCGCGTGGGTAGTAGAGGCTGCCGCCGGGCACCTGGTTGATGACCTGGTCGCCGAAGGCGGTCAGGGCGCCGGCCGTTTGCGTGAGCCAGACGACCGATTGGGCGTCTGCGGCGTTCGTGACCGGGCGGATCGACTGTCCGAGCACCTGACGGCCGACGAACTCGTTGAGGAAGATCTTCGACAGCCAGGTGTTCTGGTTCAGGCTCTGACTGTCGAGGTTCCAGCCGCCGTTGGGGAAGATGCAGTATTGGGTGGACAGGACGGTGGTCAGGTGCCGGTTGAGCGCCTTGATGTAGTCGCCGTAGAGGCCGTGCGGGGACACCGCGTCCTGGCGGCCGGCGAAGTAGGGGTAGACCAGGCCTTCGACGACCGGAATGATCGGGATGGCCTCGCCGTTGTAGACGTTGGACGCGATGAAGCCGGCGGGCTGCATGGCGGCCGTGATGGTCGCCGCCGCTTTGGACGCCTGGGAGAAGGCGCCGACCGAGCGAACGATGTCGGGGGCGCCCAGCAGCAGGAACTCGAGAATGACGTAGGCGGCCCATTCCTTGCCGCCGAGATAGGTGTTGCCGACGGCCTCCGTCAGGCCGGGGCCGACGCTGTCGTAGGTGGTGATCTCCTCGCCGGTGCCGACGACGCTGGCGTTGAAGCTCTCGATGCCGTCGCGCTGCGCGGTGTTGGGGTTGTCGCGGTTGGCGATGCTGTCGAAGGTCGCCTGCAGGACCGGAATGTACTGCTTGTACCATTTCAGGTCGTTGGTCTGGTTGATGTAGACGCCGGCGATCAGCACCCAGTTCACCAGTTCCTCGCCGGCCTGGTAGGAGAAGGTGCCGAAGACGTTCGGCCTCTCGTAGGCCGAGGTGCCGTCGGGCGAGAAGTTCGGCCACTGTCCCATGTCGTGGGTGAAGTCGATGCCGCCGGGCGCGTCCGCGTTGCCTTGGGTCTCGACGCCGGTCTGGTAGGAATAGAAGTTGTAGGAGTTCTCCAGGACGTTGCGGACCGTCCACGGATTCATGCCGATTTCGAAGAACACGTGGTCGACCGTGAGGTCGAAGGTGTTCATGTACTGATACTGGCCTTCCATGACGATCCACCAGGGCGCGCCGGTGGTGTCCTGCAGGAAGGCGGTGTTGCCGTAGTAGGAGTGGATCGACTGCGAGAGCAGGAACTTCTGATCGGGCGTGATCGTGGCGTTGTCGACCAGGAGGTTGTCCTTGGCGAAGGACGCGACACGGGACGGCAGGCCGGTCAGGGCGGCGGTGATCACGGCACCGATCGACGCGTAGTAGCGGGTATACCAGAAGGAGGTCGGGCGGACGGCGTTGGTGACGTTGCCGCCGGCGAAGAAGCAGATGGCGAAACGCACGGTGGCGGACTTGCCGGCGGGGACGTGGACGGAGATGCCGCCGACAGCGCCGCCGGTGCCGGTGCCGGCCAGCCCGGTGGCGAGGTCAGTCGCGGCGAACGGGATGGCGCCGGCGTCGCCGGTGGCAATCGCGGTCTGCTCGGAGCCGGTGCCGAAGCTGACGGCCGGGTTCGACTGGTCGAGGACGGCGGCGCTGCCGCCGGAGACGGCGAAGAAGCCGGTCTTGGCGGACGTGCCGCTCGTGTTGTCGATCACGAGCTCGGCGAAGATCGCGGGAAGAAGGACGTCTTCGATCGGGTGCGAGCCGGATGTCGACTTGCCGGTCAGCGAGCCGTGCTGGCTGCCGGCCGGCACGCCGGTCGGGTTCGGGATCGACCGGACGGGCGAGAACAGGGTGAACGAGAAGTCGGTGGTGGCGAAGGTGTCGCTGGCGACGCGGAAGTCACGGGTCACGGCGTCCTGGGCGTAGGCACCGACGCTGGGCGAGATCGACGGATCGAAGAAGGGAAGCGCGGTGATGGCACCGTCCTGCACGATACCGACATAGGTGCTCTGCTTGCCGGGCAGCTTCTGCTGCTGGCCGAAGCCGCCATTCGCGCCCGGGTAGCCGAGTGTGAAGGTGGCGTAGGCACCGATCGGAGAATGATGGGCGTTGAAGAAGATGTCGGTGGGCGTGAAGGACGGGGTAGTGTCGTTGGGGCCGGTGGCGCCGAAGGCGAGATTGGCGAACGGTGTCAGGCCGCCGAGGGCCAGGCCCGCGCCCGACAAGGCGGATGCGCGCAGAACAGCGCGGCGGGTGCTGCCATGCGGCCGATCATTTTGATCGCTCATCGTTTTCTCCCTGTTTGGTCCCTATCCCGACTTCGTTCGGGTCTCGAAGACCGCGGCAGAATAATGGACCGGAATTGGAACGCCATGCCTTTTGGGATCACTTCAGCTTGTTCTTGCATGTGTAGGAATGAGATCTCTGGAGGCCACGTGTGTACGCTTGCGAACCCAATCGGTTTAGTTCGGCAGGAATTGTCGAGATGAGGGTGCAGACGCTTCGGGCGGTCTCTGTCGTGGCCGCCGGCCTGTTCGGCGGGACAGGCGTCGCGATGGCGGCGATGGCGGCGCATCTCGGGCCGAAGCTCCTGTCGTCGGAGGCGCAGGTCATTCTGCGGCAGGGTGTGGAGATGCAGATGTGGCATGCGCTCGCCCTGCTCGGGGCGGGTGCTTCGGTGAGGCGTGCGGATCTGGTGTCGATCCTGGCGGTGCTCGGGCTGACGGCCGGGACGGTGGCGTTCTGCGCCGGTGTCTACGCGTTGGCGCTCGGCGGTGTCAGCCTAGGCCCGATGGCGCCGACGGGCGGGACGGTGCTGATCGCGTCCTGGCTCCTCCTGGCGTTCATGGGACTGCGTGGCTCTCGCAGCGATTAGCGGATGGCGGGCGGGGGTCCTGATCGCAGCGCGCTGCGGCGCGCGTCGATCGCGGCCTGGAGACGGGTGCCGACGACGGGGTCGCGCCAGAGCAGGACTAGGGATGCGAACAGGCCGCCATGCAGGAGCAGGGCGCCGAGCTTGAGGTGGACCATGAACCAGATCAGGCCGGGCCCTGACCACATGGCGGCGAGTGAAGCCGCGTAGGCGAGGAGCCAGACCGGGCGCATCGGACTGCCGAGGCGCCACAGGATCCCGGCCATGGCGGCGGCGGCGAAGGAGAGCTTCAGGCCGGCCATGGCGCGCAGGAGACGGGTGAGGTCGGGGCCGTCGCGGCTGATCGCGGCCGCCGCACTGGCGTGGCCGGTGACGAGGAAGCCGGCCGCGAGGGCGGCGACCGCCAGGAGCACCGCGCACGACCGGGCGGCCAGAGGGGACCAGGCGGGCGCGGCGGTTCTTGCCACGCGGGGGGCCATGGCGGTCGTCGTGAGCATGTGCCTCGACCACTCTTGAAGGTTCGATGATGAACGTAGACGCTGCGGCGGGATTTGACAGGGTGCGGGTGCATGGATGTGACGCGTCGCCGGGTGGTGGAAGTCGCGGCGGCAGGGCTGCTGCTGGGTGGCGCGGATCAGGCGCCGGCGGTGGCGGGCCGGCTGGCGGGGATCGAAGCGCTGATCGCGGCGACACGGACGGGGTCGCCGGACCTGGCGGATCAGTTGCGGCGCAACCTGCCGGGGTTGGCGCGTGGCGGTGCGGGGGCGGTTCACCTGCCCGACGGGCGGCCGGTGGCGGGGACGACCACCGTGCCGACGGCGGCGAGCAGCGACGTCGCCGCGGTCTGGCTGGACGAGTTCGTCTTCGCGCTGGACGCCAAGGGGACCGCGTCGGTGATCCTGGACGGGGCGCCGCCGGTGCCGATGGTGCCGGTGGCCGGGTCGTCGCTGTTCCTGCACCGGGCGCGGCTGGCGATCGGAACCGCGCATGTGTTCACGTTCGTCGTTGATGGGGTGGAGGTCGGAACCAACTCGGTCGCCGGCTATCACCCGGCCAGCTACGAGTATCCCGGGGTGGCGCGCGGGACGCTATCGGAGAAGCGGAGCGTCGCGAGCTCGATCTTTCCGGGAGTGACGAACGACTACTGGCTGTATGCGAACGCCGGGGTCGATGCGGCGCGCGGGGCGCCGGTGATGGTCTGGCAGGACGGGTCGCGGTTCGTGGGGGCGGAGGACGCGATCAACTACCGGCTGCAGGTGGTGTCGGACAATCTGGTGGCACGTGGCGCGATGCCGCCGTGCGTGCACGTGCTGGTCTCGCCGGGGACGGGCGGTGACCCGCTGCCGATGCGCTTCGCCGGCGACACGCAGGCCAACGAGGTGCGGTCGCTGCAGTACGACACGGTGTCGGACCGATATGGGCGGTTCGTGATCGAGGAGCTGCTCGCGGACGCGGGCAAGGCGTTCAAGCTGCGGCAGGACGCCTATTCGTGCGGGGGGGGCGGGTTCTCGTCGGGGGCGGTGTGCGCGTTCAACATGGCCTGGTTTCATCCGCAGCGGTTCAGCCGGGTGCATTCCAACATCGGCAGCTTCACGGCGCTGCAGTGGCATCCGGATCGGGGGCAGGAGGGCGGCAACACGGTCGCGGACTGGGTCCGGCGGGTGCCGCGCAAGAATGTCCGGATCTGGATATCGGACGGTTCGAACGACCTCGAGGCGGACAGCCATGGGCGGGCGGATCTGTTCCAGGCGGGGAGCTGGCCGCTGCACAACGTGGCGCTCGCCAACGCGCTCAAGCTGCAGGGCTACGACTTTCATTTCCGGTTCGGCGAGGCGACGCACTCGACGGCGCAGGGGGCGCTCGACCTGCCGGAGTCGCTGGCCTGGCTTTGGCGGGATTACGACCCGGGAAGGACGGAACAGGTGTACGAGCAGGACCCGCTGGAGCAGGCCAAGCCGATCTTTCGGGTCAAGATCGCCAACAGGGACGCGTGGTGAAGGTGCTCGGGCGGCGCGCGCTCGCTTGCGGGGCGCTGGCACTGACCGGGCTGCGGTCCCTGCCGGGATACGCGGTGACGACGGACGACATCGCCGCGATCGAGCGGCGGCATGGGGGGCGGCTGGGCGTGTTCGTGCTCGATACCGGGTCGGGACGGACGCTCGCGCATCGGGCGGACGAGCGGTTCCTGCTGTGCAGCACGTTCAAGGGGCCGCTGGCCGCGCTCGTGCTGGCGCGGGTGGATGCGGGGCAGGACAGTCTGTCGAGCAGCGTTCGATACGGGAGGAAGGATCTCTTGCCGGCCTCGCCGGTGACGGAGGCGCATGTCGGGCAAGGGGCATTGCCGGTGGGCGCGCTTTGCGAGGCGATCCTGCAATACAGCGACAATGCGGCGGCGAACCTGTTGATGGCGCGCGTCGGCGGACCGGCGGCAGTGACGCGCTACGTGCGCACGATCGGCGATCAGGTGACGCGCATCGACCGGTATGAGCTCGCGGCCGGAGAGAATTCGGGCGATCTCGATACGACGACGCCGCGCGCCATCGCGGCGACGGCGCGCACGATCGCGCTCGGGGACGTGCTCAAGCCGGCCAGCCGGGCGTTGATGGAGCGGTGGATGGGCGAGTGCGCGCGGGGCAAAGTCCGGCTGCGTGCCTCTTTTCCACGGGACTGGGTGGCGTTCGACCGGACGGGAACGGCGGACGGCGAGTGCAACGACTACGCGATCGCACGGCGGCCGGGACGGGCGCCATTGGTCGTGGCGGCTTACTATGACAGGGACGCTATGGGGCTTGAGGCGCAGGAGGCGGTGCTACGGGAGGTCGGCGGGTTGGTGGCGGATTGGGCGGGGTGAAGGCAGGGGCTCTGCCCCTGACCCCGCTGGGGCCAGCGGCCCCAGACCCGCCCCACTTTGGTCGTGCCGGGATGGGGCAGAGCCCCTGCTCTTACGGCAGGTGGTTGCCGCCGGTCACGCCGTAGATTTCGCCGGTGACGTAGCTCGACTCCTGCGAGGCGAGGAGGACGTAGATCGGGGCGAGTTCCACCGGCTGGCCGGGACGGCCGAGGGGAACGGCGCTGCCGAGGTCGGGGATCTTTTCCTGCGGCTGGCCGCCGCTCGGCTGCAGCGGGGTCCAGATCGGGCCGGGGGCAACGCCGTTGACGCGGATGCCCTTCTCGGCCAGCTGCTTGGCGAGCGAGTGGGTGAAGTTGGCGATCGCCGCCTTGGTGCAGGCGTAGTCGAGCAGCATCGGCGAGGGCTGGTAGCCCTGGATCGACGTGGAGTTGATGATCGTCGCACCGGGCGGCATGTGCGGGACGGCGAACTTGCTGAGCCAGAAGGTCGCCATGATGTTCGTGCGCAGGGTCGCTTCGAACTGGTCGGTGGTCAGGTCGGCGATGTCCTTGACGGCGGTCTGCTTGGCAGCGTTGTTGACGAGGATGTCGATGCCGCCGAGCGCGCTGACGGTTCGCTCGATCAGCGTGCGGCAGAACTGCTCGCTGCCGATGTCGCCGGGAACGGAGACGGCCTTGCGGCCTTCGGCTTCGATCAGGGCGACGACGTCCTTGGCGTCCTCCTCTTCGGACTCGAGATAGCTCAGGACGATGTCCGCGCCTTCGCGGGCAAAGGCGATGGCGACCGCGCGGCCGATGCCGCTGTCGGCGCCGGTGAGCAGCGCCTTGCGGCCGGCGAGGCGGCCGTAGCCGCGGTAGGAGGTTTCGCCGTGGTCCGGCTTGGGGTCCATGTCCTTGGTCAGGCCGGGGGCAGACTGGGGCTGCTCGTCGAACTTGGGCTGCGGGTATTGCGTGCGGGGGTCCTGCATCGCGTACTGGCTGCTGGTCTGGGCGCTCATTGGGGAAAATCCGGTGATGTGGTCCGGCGGGGCAACGGGCGGGGTCGTCCGGGGTTGGGGGTGGTCCCCTGCTTGTGAACGGCATGAACGGCGTGATGATGCTGACGATCGGACCACTGCAGCGCCGCTTTCTCGTCTTTCTCGGGCCGATGATGGTGAGCAACGTCACGCAATCCCTGTCGGGGACGCTGAACAGCATCTTTCTCGGCCAGATGATCGGGACGTGGGCGCTGGCGGCGGCGACGTCGTTTTTTCCGGTGATGCTGGTGCTGTTCTCGCTGCTGATGGGGATGGCGGCGGGGACCTCCGTGCTGGTGGGGCGGGCGTTCGGGGCGGGGGATCAGGCGCGGGTCAGGCTGGTGGCGGGGACGTCGGTGGCGGCGACGCTGCTGATGGGGCTCCTGGTGTGCGGGGTCGGCGAGGTGTTCGCGCCGGCGATCATGCGGGGGTTGGGGACGCCGGCGTCGATCCTGGCGCCGTCGATCCGGTATGCGCGCGTGTTCCTGGCGGCGAGCCCGATCCTGTTCGCGTTCTTCCTGCCGCAGGCGGTGCTGCGCGGGACGGGTGATACGAAGACGCCGCTGCGGATGACGATCGTCTCGGTGGGCGTGGGCGTGCTGGTCACACCGGTGCTGATCGAGGCGGGGCTGGGCGTGGTCAGTGCGGCGGTGGCGAACGCGTTCTCGATCCTGGTGGCGCTGTGGTGGCTGGGTCGGGACCTGCGGCGGCGGGGGCATCCGCTGGCGCCGAGCTGGGCGCTGGCGCGGCGGTTGCGGGTCGATGGCCGGGTGTTCGGAGAGATCCTGCATTTGGGGCTCCCGAGTTCGGCGCAGATGATCGTGATGTCGGCGGCGGAGCTGGTGCTGGTCGGTTTGATCAACCGGTTCGGGGCGGATGCGACGGCGGCGTACGGGGCGGTCAATGTGCTGCTCACGTATCTGCAGTTCCCGGCGTTCTCGATTTCGATCACCGCGTCGGTGCTGGCGGCGCAGGCGATCGGGGCGAAGACGCCCGAGATGCTGCCGGCGATCACGCGGACGGGCCTGGGATTGAACGTGCTGATCACCGGCGGGCTGATATGCCTGTCGTATCTGCTGGCCGCGCCGATGCTGCACCTGCTGCTGACGAACGACGCGGTGGTGCGGATGGCCACGCATCTGCTGCACGTGGTGGCGTGGAGCACGATGCTGTTCGGGATGGCGGGCGTGTTTGCGGGGGTGATGCGGGCGAGCGGGACGGTGCTGGCGCCGATGGCGCTGTCGATCGCGGCGATCGTGCTCGTCGAGGTGCCGGTGGCGACGTGGCTCGCCAGGGTTCGCGGCCTGGACGGCGTCTGGTGGGCGTTTGCGGCGACCTTCTCGACGATGTTCGTCTTGCAGGCGCTGTACTATGGACTGGTCTGGCGGGTCCGGGGCCGCTCGGCCCCGGCGGGGTTCGGGGCAGAGCCCCGACCTGTCACCGCGGAATGACGCGCTCGTCCTTGAGGTGGGCAAAGAAAAGCCGAAACATCTCCTCGGTGTCGATGCATGGGTGAAAGCCGGCCTGTCTGGCCTTGATGGTGCTGGAGATGTTGTCGAAGCCGGAGGCGAAGATGAAGTCGGCGAAGGGCCAGGAAACGAGCTGGTCGTAGGGGATATTCTGCAGGTTGTGGCGGGCGACCATCTGCCGCCATAGGCCGGCCTTGTCGGTCATGTACTCGGCGAGCGGCGTGGGGACCGGGGGTGCGCACTCCATGTCGAACATGCGCGCGATGCGGGGCCACAGGTGTTCCCAGCGAAAGTAGTCGCCGTTGGTGATGTTGAAGATCTCGTTCGCGGCGGCTTGCGTTTCGCCGGCCCAGTCGGTGGCGGCGGCGAGGATCTTGGCCGAGGTGACCTGGTAGAGGGCGCGGTAGGCGGCGAGCGTGCCGGGGAAGCGAAGCGGCAGGCCGAGCTCCTTGGAGATCGCGGCGTAGATCGCGATCGCCATCGTCAGGTTCATGGGGTTGCCGAGCGCGAAACCGCAGATCGCTTCGGGGCGGAGCGCGGTCCAGTGCCAGGTCTTGCCGTGCTGGCGGGCACGGAGGTGGTCCTCCTGGTCGTAGTAGAAGTTGGGCGGCATCAGGCGCGGGTCGTCCTCGCGGGCGGGCGTCTTGAAGGGACCGAGGTCGGCGCCGTAGGCCTTGCCGCCCTGGTAGAAGGTGACGTGGCGGAGCGTGTCGCGCTCTTCGACGACGTCGAGGAGGTGGCGGAGGATGGCGACGTTGACGTCGCTGCGCGCGGCGGCGGTGGGTTTCTCGATGTAGGCGGCGAAGACGATGTGGGTGACGTCCTCGAGCGGGCCGACGCGCGCGCGGACGCTGGCCGGGTCGAGGAGGTCGACGGCGATCGGGTGCACGCCTTCGACGTGGCCGGTGGGGCGGCGGGACAGGGCGTAGACCGTCGTGCCTGGCGTGCGGAGAAAGTGCTGGGCGGCGGCGCGGCCGGAGACGCCCTGGGCGCCGGCGATGAGAACGGTCTTCATGACGGCTCCTCTGCGAGGCTGGCGGGAGGCGGGTCGGTCGCGTAGAGGCGCCGGGCCAGCCGTTCCATCGTCAGGCCCTGGACGACGATGGAGAAGACCACCACCACGTAGCAGACGGTCAGCAGTTCCGGGCGGACGCGTTCGTGCGAGGGAAGGCTCAACGCCAGGGCGACCGAGATGCCGCCGCGCAGACCGCCCCAGGTCAGGACTGTCAGGGCCCGGAAACGGTTGGGGTTGCCGCGCGACAGCGGCAGGGTGGGGACGAACACGCTGAGCGCGCGGACGACCAGCAGGATCGGAATCGCGGCCGCGGCGGCGACGAGGTCGGCGCGGCGCAGCGAGAGGGCGATGACCTCGAAGCCGATCAGCAGGAAGAGGAGCGAGTTCAGCACCTCGTCGATCAGCGACCAGAAGGTGCGCAGCTCATGGCGGGAGCGGTCGTCCATCGAAGACTGGGCGCGGTGGCTGCCGACGCACAGGCCGGCCATGACGACGGCGATCGGTCCGGACATGCCGATGCCGTTGGCGAGGCTGAAGGTGCCGGCGGCGAGTGCCAGGGTGATGATCACCTCGAGGTTGCGGGCGTGGGCGCGGCGGAGCAGGCCGATGGCGAGCAGGCCGGTGACTAGTCCGAGAATGCCGCCGCCGACGGCCTCGAAGAGGAAGGCGAGCGCGGCGTGGCCGAGAGTGGCCGCGTGGCCACCGACGGCGAAGGCGAGCGAGGCGCTGAAGACGACGACGCCGACGCCGTCGTTGAACAGGCTCTCGCCGGCATAGACGGCCTGCAGACCGGGAGGAAGGCCGATGCGGCGCAGCAGGCCGACGACCGCGACAGGGTCGGTGGGGGCGACGATGGCGCCCAGGACGACGCACCAGACGAGGGGGACGTCGAGGGAC
The DNA here is from genome assembly GCA_965198865.1 of Tepidisphaeraceae bacterium. Taxonomy (GTDB): domain Bacteria; phylum Planctomycetota; class Phycisphaerae; order Tepidisphaerales; family Tepidisphaeraceae; genus CBDAQA01. Next base: position 41,526 of record CBDAQA010000005.1, read on the forward strand.
AGGGCGGCGAAGACGCCCCACATGGCGACCGCGGTCAGCGCGACGGCGAAGAGGGTGGTGACGAAAGCCAGGGTCAGCACGAGGCCGACGCGGCGCCAGAGCTCGCCGAGGTCGACCTCCAGGGCGCCGGCGAACAGGAGGAAGGAGAGAGCGCCGTCGAGCAGGGTCACGGGGAGGTCGACGGAGCCGAGGACGCGTTCGGAGAGGCCGCGGAGACTGTAGCCGGGGATCAGGGGGTCGGCGGCGAGCATGACGAGGGAGCTGAGGAGGGCGATGACGAGGACGCCGACCGTGTTGGGGAGGCGGACGGTCATCTGGTTGAGCACGCCGAACAGGGCGGCGAGCGTGAGGAGGACGGAGAAGAGGGCGAAGGCGTTCATGACGTCCCTAAGAGGAGGGCCAGGGCTCTGCCCTGGACAGGGTTCCCTTCGCGCAAGCGCGAAGGGGCCCGACGCTGGGGCCGGGGGCCCCAGACCCCATCAATGAGGGCGGATGGATTTGAAGGCGCGGGTTTGGGCGACCAGGGCCTGTTCGGCGGGAAGGCGCTCCATGCTGCTGGCGCCGTAGAAGCCTTGGCAGTCGGGGCACGCTCTCAAGATGAACTCGGCATCCTGGGGCATGGCGATGGGGCCGCCGTGGCAGAGGAGGATGATGTCCTGCCGGACGGTGCGGGCGGCCGCCGCGATGGCGGTGATGCGGGTGGCGCAGTCGTCCAGGGTGAGCGCGGTGGTGGCGCCGATCTTGCCGCCGGTGGTCAGGCCCATGTGCGCGACGAGAATGTCTGCGCCGGCTTCGGCCATTGCGACAGCCTCGTCGGGATTGAAGACGTAGGGGGTGGTGAGGAGGTCCTTCGACCGGGCGAGGCGGACGAGGTCGATTTCGAGGGCGTAGCTCATGCCGGTTTCTTCGAGGTTGGCGCGGAAGACGCCGTCGATCAGGCCGACGGTGGGGAAGTTCTGGATGCCGGAGAAGCCGATCGCTTTGACCTGGTCCAGGAGGAGATCGAAGTTGCAGAACGGGTCGGTGCCGTTGATGCCGGCGAGAACCGGTGTGTGGCGGACGACGGGCAGGACTTCGCGGGCCATGTCCATGACGATCTCGTTGGCGTTGCCGTAGGCGAGCAGGCCGGCGAGAGAGCCGCGGCCGGCCATGCGGTAACGGCCGGAATTGTAGATCACGATCAGGTCGATGCCGCCCTCCTCCTCGCACCGGGCCGACAGGCCGGTGCCGGCGCCGCCGCCGACGATGGGCTGGCGCTCGCGCGCCATGGCGTGGAAGCGGGCGAGCAGGGCTTGGCGCGGGATGGCTGGCATGGGGACCTCAGAGGAGGGCGCGGAAGTGGGTGGCGATCGCGTCGGCGAAGGCGGGGTCGTTGACGTGGTGGGGGAGGCGGAGGAGGCGGCGGTGGTCGGTCTGCTCGACGGTCGCTTCGAGAGCGGCGAAGAGGGCTTCGTCGGCGGCGGGGTCGTGGAAGGGCAGGCCGGGGGCGTCCAGCGCGGAGACGCCGCCTTGAGGGATGAGGAAGCGGACGGGACCTTGGCAGCGGTTGAGCTTCTCGCCAATCCAGCGGCCGATGCGCTGGTTTTCCTCGAGCGTGGTGCGCATCAGGGTGACGGACGCGTTGTGGACGTAGAGGTTGCGGTCGCGGTAGGCGGCGGGGACGGTGTCGAGCGCGCCGAAATTGACCATGTCGAGGGCGCCGCAGGAGCCGACATAAGGCAGGCGCGTGTCGGCGACGACGTCGAAGCGCTCGGGCGTGCAGGCGAAGACGCCGCCCATCAGCAGGTCGCAGACTTCGGTGGTGGTGATGTCGAGCAGGCCGCGGACGAGGCCGGAGGCGGCGAGCTTTTCCATCGATTGGCCACCGGTGCCGGTGGCGTGGAAGACGAGGCAGTCGAAGTCGGGCTCGAGCAGGGCGGTGAGCTGGGTGATGCAGGTGGTGGTGACGCCGAACATGGACAGGCCGACGGCGTCGCGGGCGGTCGGCTCGACGGGGATGGGGTTGCGGGCCATGGCGGCGATCGCGTGGGCGGCGTTGCCGAGGACGACGCGGGAGATGCGGTTGAGGCCGGCGATATCGGTGACCGAGTACATCATGGTGATGTCGGTAGGGCCGACATAGGGGGCGGTCTGGCCGGAGGCGACGGTGGAGACCATCAATTTGGGGACGCCGATGGGGAGTGCGCGCATGCCGGCGGTGACCAGGGTGGTGCCGCCGGAGCCGCCGAGGCCGATCAGGCCGGCGACGTCGGTGCGGCTGGCCATGAAGCGGGCGAAGGCGGCGGCCATGGCGTTGACGGAGGCGCCGCGGTCGCTGCCGAGGGTCGGGCCGCCGATTTCGGCGGCGGTGACGTCGACGTCGGGGTCTGGGTTCTGGGTCGAGAGGTCGACCAGGCAGGTGGGCGCGCCGTCGGCCTCGATGAGGTCGCGGACGTAGCGCAGTTCACGGCCCTTGGTATCCAACGTTCCGGCCACATAGACGCGTCGGTTTGTCACGGTCGTTGCCTTCTGGTGGGGTTTGGGGCCGTCGTGCGCAGCACGCATTCGCGTGACGGCCCCAACGGGGTCGAGGCGGTCGAGGGGCGGAGCCCCTCGCCTTCTACTCCGGCTTGTCGATGCTGTTGGACGGATCGGCGCTCCAGGCAATGGCGTTGATGAACGACGCGATCGGCTGATCGACGCCCGCGAGCGAGGCGGGGTATCGGAACCGGTATTCGTAGTCCCAGCGGGCGTCGACGCAGCAGAAGGTCTCGATGCGGAGCGTGATCGGCTGGCGGGTGCCGTTGATGGTGTCGATGTAGGAAAGGGTGGCGGCGCGGCCGTTCTGCAGGGCGCCGAAACGGACGATGTAGGCGGGGCCGGTGTCGAGCACCTGGGCGTCGGGGTAGAAGCGGTGCACCTGGGCGATCGAGCGGTCCAGCGCGGCGCGGGAGTGGTTCGCGTTGGCGGTAACGCCGCCGCTGCCGGTGCCGAGGAGGTCGAGGCCGCTCGGCGCGTCGAGCTTGTGGACGCGGACGGTGGCGACGATCGGGGACGGATCGATGGTGCGGGCGTAGCCGGCGACGTAGTCGGTGCCGTGGCCGTGGGTGTCCGTGTCGGTGCGGGTGAAGCCGGCGACGGTCTTGGGGAAGTTGATGCCGTAGCCGTCTTCGAGGGAGACGCTCTCGGCGGAGAGCTGGTCGCCGAGGACGACCGGTTCGGCCTTCTTGGCGCTGCCGCCGCCGAACATGCCGCAGCCGGCCAGGGCCAACGGGAAGACGAGACGCCAGCAGGTTCGCATCGGCGGCCATTACCGGAACGAGGACCGCTTGCAAAGCGGTGGCGATCCGGCGACCAACGCGCGGCGGGGCGGAGGGGCGGATGGCGAGCGAGTTGCCGGCGAACGTGCGGAGCGCTCGGCATGATGGCGAACTGGGACCTGCAGCCGCTGTCGCGCGACATGGCGCAGCTCGACGTGCCGCTGCTGCTGATCGCCGGCCAGAACGACAAGGCGATCAAGGCGGAGGACGCCTTCGCGATCCGCGAGATCGTGCCCAAGGCCAAGGTCGAGATCATGCGCGGGCTGGGGCACCTGGCGCACGAGGAGGCGCCGGACGAGGTGGCCGAGCTGATGGTGGCGTTCGCGCGGGAAGTCGGTGTCCTCACGCCCGCCGTTTGAGGCAGGGGCGCTGAGGTCGACGGGGCGCCTCGTGGCGTCGCGCATGGTGCGGGCGACGAGCGTCGCGTCGATGCCGCGGACCTTGCAAGGATCACGGTGCCGGCTGCCGGACCGGGATGCTGCTTGCGTAGCGTTCGCCCAGGTATTAAAACCTAACATGGTGATGGAAAAAGTCGACGGCGATGGTCGGGTTGGCATGACGCATGACGCAGGCTGACGCAGCCATTGACGAAAACCGGCTTTCAAACACGAAGGTCCCACCGCTCGGCTCTCGACAGGTGTCAACTTCGTGTTACACATGAGCCCATGGACACGCTGACGCGCGACGCACGGCTGCCGACCTCGATCCGCGCCGACGCGGTCGACCGCAGGCCGCACGCCGTCGTCATCGGCAGCGGCTTCGGCGGGCTGGCGGCCGCGGTGCGGCTCGGCGCGCGAGGCTACCGCGTCACCGTGCTCGAGAAGCGCGACCAGCTGGGCGGCCGCGCCGGCGTCTGGCGGCAGGACGGCTTCACCTTCGATGCCGGGCCGACCATCGTCACCGCGCCCTTCCTCTTCGAGGAGCTGTGGTCGCTCTGTGGCAAGCGCCTCGCCGACGACGTCGATCTGCGGCCCGTGACCCCGTTCTACGCGATCCGCTTCGCCGACGGCGAAACCTTCCGCTACACCGGCGACGCCGCCGCCATGCGCGCCGAGGTCGCCCGTTTCTCGCCCGGCGACGTCGCCGGCTACGAGCGCTTCATGGAGGCCAGCGAGGGCATCTTCCGCGTCGGCTTCGAGCAGCTGGGCGACGTGCCGTTCTCGTCCTGGCGCGACATGGCGCGCATCGTGCCCGACATGGTCAAGCTCAGGAGCCATCGCTCGGTGTATGGTTTCGTTTCCTCCTTCATGAAGGACGAGCGTCTGCGCACCATCTTCTCGTTCCACCCTTTGCTGATCGGCGGCAATCCGTTCAGCGCCACCTCGATCTACTGCCTGATCTGCTTCCTCGAGCGGCGCTGGGGCGTGCACTTCGCCATGGGAGGCACCGGGCGGCTGGTCGAGGGGCTCGCCGGGCTGGTCGAGGGGCAGGGCGGCACGCTGCGCCGGCGCGCCGGCGTAGCCCGCATCGAGGTCGCCGACGGCCGTGCCACCGGTGTCACGCTGGACAGCGGCGAGCGCGTCGCCGCCGACATCGTGGTCTCCAACGCCGATTCCGCCACCACCTACAAGCACCTGCTCGGCGCCGAGCACCGCCGCCGCTGGAGCGACAAGCGCCTCGACAAGTCGCGCTACTCGATGGGTCTCTTCGTCTGGTACTTCGGCACGAAGAAGCGCTACGAAAACGTCGAGCACCACACCATCCTGCTCGGGCCGCGCTATCGCGAGCTCCTCGCCGACATCTTCACCCGCCACAAGCTGGCCGACGACTTCAGCCTCTATCTCCACCGGCCCACCGCGACCGATCCGTCGCTGGCGCCGGAAGGGTGCGACGCCTTCTACGTGCTTTCGCCGGTGCCGCACCTGGCCTCGGGCACGGACTGGGCGAGCCAGGCCGAGCCCTACCGCCAGGCCATCGCCGAACTGCTGTCGCGGACGCTCCTGCCCGACCTCGAGGCCAACGTCGTCAGCTCGCGCATGATCACGCCGCTCGATTTCCGCGACGATCTTTCCTCGCTCAACGGCGCCGCCTTCGGGCTGGAGCCGGTGCTGACGCAATCTGCCTGGTTCCGGCCCCACAACAAGTCGGAGGAGGTCGAGAACCTCTTCCTCGTCGGCGCCGGTACCCATCCCGGTGCCGGCCTGCCCGGCGTGCTGTCGTCCGCCCGCATCCTCGACAAGGTCTGCCCGGAGGCCCATGCTTTTTCCTGAAGCCATGATCGAGGCGGCCGCCGACCGTGCCGCCTGCCGCGCGCTGCTCGCCGACGGCTCGCGCTCGTTCCACGCGGCCTCGCACCTGCTGCCGCCCAAGGTGCGCGAGCCGGCCACCGCGCTCTACGCCTTCTGCCGCCTCGCCGACGATGCCGTCGATGTCGAGGGTGGCCCCACCGGGCCCGGCCGTGCCGCCGCTTTGGCGCGGCTGCGCGTGCGCTTGGATCGCGCCTATGCCGGCACGCCGCTGCCCGTGCCGGCCGATCGCGCCTTCGCCGCAACCGTGGCGAGGCACGCCATCCCGCGCGAGCTGCCGGAGGCGCTGCTCGAGGGCCTCGCCTGGGACGCCGACAGTCGCCGCTACGAGACGCTCGCCGACCTGCACGGCTACGCCGCGCGCGTCGCCGGCTCCGTCGGCGTCATGATGGCGGTGGTGATGGGCGTGCGCGATCGCGACGCGCTGGCCCGCGCCTGCGACCTCGGCGCCGCCATGCAGCTCACCAACATCGCCCGCGACGTCGGCGAGGACGCGCGCGCCGGCCGTCTCTACCTGCCGCTGGCCTGGCTGCGCGAAGAGGGCATCGACCCCGAGGCGTTCCTTGCTGCGCCGGCCTTCACGCCGGCCGTCGGGCGCCTCGTGGCGCGGCTGCTCGCCGAGGCGGATCGGCTCTACGCCGCCGGCACGCGCGGCATCGGGGCGCTGCCGCTGGCGTGCCGCTCCGGGATCGGCGCCGCGCGGCTGCTCTACGCCGCCATCGGCGACGAGGTGGCGCGGCGCGGCCACGACAGCGTCTCGTCGCGTGCGACGGTGCCGGCGCGCACCAAGCTCAAGCTGCTCGCGCGGGCGCCGGCTCTGGCGTGGCCGAAGGCGCCCGACCGCTCGCCGCCGCTCAAGGCCGCCGCCTTTCTCATCGAGGCGGTGGCGCTGGCCACGCCGAAGCGCCGGCGCCTCACGCTGGGCGGGCAGGTGCTCTGGGTCTTCGAGCTCTTCGAGCGCGTCGAGCGTCGGCGCCAGCTCGTCGGCTCGCGCTAGGCGGCGAGGTGAACGGCGCCGGCATGTGCCGCCGCTCCAGGACGGGGCGTCAGACCGCGCGCCGGAACATCTTGAAGGGGAGCATCAGCCGCACCACGGGGTTGGCGACGCGGCGCAAGGACAGGCTTTCGTTCACGCCGAGCACGGGCTTGCCGTCGAGGACGCTGCTGAGGCCGCAACGCGCGTAGAACGGTGCGTTCTCCATCATGCGCGTCTGCGCGGGGGTCGCGGACGCGTCGCACGGCACCATGCGTTCGACGCCCCACATCGTGCGGGGCAGCGGCTGCATCGTCGGCGGCGCCACTTCGCGGACCCCGTCGGCGTCGACCTGCAGGGACAGAGGCCGCAATCCGCCCGAGCGTTCCGTGACGTCGTAGACGATACGGGCGCCGTGCTCGTCCTCGAACCGCGTCCACGTCCAGGATCGGAACGCCGCCTCCAGGGGCTCGTCGCCGCGGTTGGTGTCGAAATAGCCCGTGCCTTGCCACGACAGCGCGGGCGTCTCGAAATCGGCCTCGACGTCGCACAGCGGAGCGATCGGCTGCCACAGGTGGCGCCCGGCGCCGTCGAGCTGGAAGGTGCGCGCGCCGCGGACGCGCGGCGTGATCGTGACGGTGCCCCTGATGCGCCCCGGCAGCGGCACCGTCGGCTCGTCGACGGTGATTTCCAGCCGCCCGTCGCTCCAGCGCATCGCGCTGCGGCCGATGGCGATCTCGCCGGCGTCGCGCCGCAGCGAAGCGCGACCGCGCTCGGTCATCGCCCACCGCCGCGCTTGCCCGTCCAGCGCCACGTTCATGCAGACGTGGTTCTCCGGGTCGCCGCGACCGCGGGCGCGGGCCAGCGCGTAGTAGGGCGAGAACACGCTGCCGACGAAGGCGATGATCGTCAGCCCGTGACGGCCGTCGGCGCTCAGCGCGTCGACGTACCACCAGGCGTAGCCGTTCTGCCCCACCACGATGTCGAAACGCGGCTGTTCCCTTCCGCCTGATCCGCCAGCAGCGCCGCCGCCGCCAGCCGGCCCGACATCGCCGCCATCGGCACGCCCGGACCGGGATGCACGCTGCCCCCCGCCAGGTAGAGGCCCCTCACCTTGGTCCGTGCCGCCGCCCGCTTGAAGGTCGCCTGCCAGCCGTGGCTCGCCGGGCCGTAGAGCGCCCCGCCCGTCGCCGGGAACAGCCGCTCCCAGTCCGCCGGCGTCGTCACCCGGCACGGTCCGGGCTCGATCGTCAGGCCGCAGCGGTCCAGCACTCGCCGCATCGCCGTTTCGCATCGCGCGATCTCCTCGAGGGGTGTGGGGCGCCTGTCGCCCGTGGGCGGCGCGTTGACGAGGCAGAGCAGGCGCTCCGATCCGTCGCGGGGCGCGTCGTCGTCGCCGCGATCCTGGGCGCAGACGTAGACCGTGGGTTCGTCCGGCGTGCGGTCGCGCCCGAAGATGGCCTCGAACTCGGCGGGGTAGTCGCGCGAGAAGAAGACGTTGTGGCGCACCAGGGGGAAGCCGGAGGTGCGGGCATTCATCGCGAAGGTGATGGCCGAGAGCGAGCGCTCGGAAGGCGCGATGCGAGGTGCCGCGTCGGCGAAGTCGGCGCCCAGGAGCCCGGCGGTCACGGCCGCCGAGTCGGCGGCCACCACCACCGCGTCGGCCGGCAGGTGCTCGCCGCCGGCGAGCGTGACGCCCGCCACGGCTCCGGCCTTGTCGCGTCGAAGGGACGCCACGCTCTCGTCGTAGCGCAGGGCGGCGCCCTTGGCCTGCGCGAGGTCGGCGAGCGCGCGGGCCAGCGCATGCATGCCGCCCTGCGGCCGCCACACGCCGGCCTGCTCGACATGGGCGACGAGCATCAGCGTCGCCGGCGCGAGGAACGGCGACGAGCCGCAATAGGTGGCGTAGCGCCCGAAGAGCTGCCTCAGCCGCGGGTCGGAGAAGTGCTCCGCGAGGGCCTTGTCGAAGATGTTGAAGGGGCTGATGGCGGCGAGCTTGCCGGCGCCGAGCAGGCCGTAGGACGCGACGAGCTGGTCGAGCCGCGGCCGCTGGCGGCGGATGAACGGCGCGTCGAGCGTTTCGAACATGCGGCGGGCGCGGGCGACGAAGTCGCGGTAGCCCTTGGCCTCGGCCGGCCCCGCGAAGGCGCCGACCGCGGCGACGCTGCGCTCGAGGTCGGCGTGGAGATCGAGGCGCTCGCTCGAGCTCCAGGCATGGCGCGCGAGGATCTCCGCCCGCTGCAGCGGCACGCGGGCCTCGAAGCTCGTGCCGGCGTCGGCGAAGATCTCGTCGAAGATCCAGCGCATCGTGAGCACCGTCGGCCCGGCGTCGATCGCGGCGCCGCCGACCGCGAGCTGCCGCATCTTGCCGCCGGGCGCGCTTTCCTTCTCGAGCAGCGTCACCGCGCAGCCCTGCCGCGCGAGGTCCAGTGCGGCGACGAGGCCGCCCATGCCGGCGCCGATCACCACGACGCGCAGCGCTTTCACGATCGTCCCTTCGGCCAGGAAATGTCCATTTGACTTGACACTAGAGCACGACAACGTAGCCTGACAACCAGGGTTGGGCAGGTCGAGCGTAGGAACACCTCATGTCGGACCGTATCGAACAGGCGCTGCAGGCGGCGCTCGCCACCGTGGCCGTTCCCTCGTGCCCGCCGCGCCTGCTGGCGGCCATGCATCATTCCGTCTTTCCGGCCGGCGCGCGCGTGCGCCCGCGCCTGACGCTGGCCGTCGCCGCCGCTTGCGGCGAGGACGATCCGAGCGTCACGGACGCGGCCGCCTGCGCGATCGAGTTCATGCATTGCGCCTCGCTGGTGCACGACGATCTGCCTTGCTTCGACGATGCCGCGACGCGGCGCGGAGTTGCCACGGTGCACAAGGCGTTCGGCGAGCCGCTCGCCGTGCTCGCCGGCGACGCCCTGATCCTGCTCGCGTTTCAGACCCTCGGCCTGCTCGCCCACGCGCCGGGCAAGCTCGCCTTGCTGCTGATGACCGTGTCCCGGGCCGTCGGCGCCCCGGCCGGCATCATCGCCGGGCAGGCCTGGGAATGCGAGCCCAAGATCGATCTGCGACATTACCACCGCGCCAAGACCGGCGCGCTGTTCGGTGCCGCCGCCATCGCCGGTGCGGCGGCGTCGGGCGCCGAGGCCGAGCCCTGGCGCAAGCTCGGCGAAACGCTGGGCGAGGCCTACCAGGCGGCCGACGACATCGCCGATGCGATGTCCTCGGCGGGCGAACTCGGCAAGCCGGTCGGGCAGGACATCGTGCTCGGCCGTCCCAACGCGGTCGTCGAGCTCGGGCTCGACGGCGCGCTGCGTCGGCTCGAGGACCTCGTCGCCGAGGCCGTCGGCTCGGTGCCGCCCTGCCGCGGCGCGGATTCGATGCGCTCGCTCGTGCGATCCGAGGCGCGTCGGCTCGTTCCCAAGAGCGTCGCAGCCTCGGCCGTGGCCTGAGGCGAGCATGCCCGCCGCCGCCGACGCCGCCGGGAAGACCGGCTGGAGCGATCACCTCTACAAACGGCGCAACAAGCTCCTCGCCGAGCCGCGCTTCCAGCGCTGGGCCTCGACGTTTCCGCCGTTCAAGCCGATCGCCGCCCGGCGCGCCTCCGGCCTTTTCGATCTCTGCGCCGGCTTCGTCTATTCGCAGGTGCTGTTCGCCTGCGTCGAGCTGAAGCTCTTCGAGGCCATGGCCGACGGCCCGGTGCCGCTCGAGACGCTCGCGACCAGGCTCGACCTCGTGCCGGACCGGCTCGCCCGCCTGCTCGAGGCAGCGGACGCGCTCGGCCTCACCCAGAAGCGCGACGCCGGCCACGGTCTCGGGATGCACGGCGCCGCCTATCTCGGCAATCCCGGGATCGGCGCGATGATCGCCCATCACGCCATGTTCTACCGCGACCTCGCCGATCCCGTCGCGCTGCTGAAGGGTGCGAAAGGCGATAGCGAACTGGCGCGGTTCTGGCCCTACGCCGGGGCCGACGCGCCGCACGAACTCGGCGAGGAGGCGGTGGCGCCCTACGGCGCGTTGATGTCGTCCTCCCTGGCGATGCTCGCCGACGACGTGCTCGACGCCTACCCCTTCGTCGACCACGCCCACCTGCTCGACATCGGGGGCGGCAACGGCGACTTCCTGGCGGCGGCGGCGCATCGCCGGCCGGACCTCCACGTCACCCTGTTCGATCTCCCGGCGGTGGCGAAGGGCGCCGAGGCGCGGTTCGAGGCCGAACGACTCGCCGGCCGTTCGCGCGCGATCGGCGGCGACTACAAGAAAGACCCGCTGCCGGCGGGCGCCGACCTCATGTCGTTGGTTCGGATCGCCCACGATCTCGACGACGCCGACCTCGACCCGCTGCTCGACAAGATCTGGGAAGCGCTGCCGCCGGGCGGCATCCTGCTGCTCGCCGAGCCCATGGCGGAGACCGGCGGCGCCGAGCGCGTCGGCGCCTATTTCGCCATGTACCTCATGGCCATGGGCAGTGGCCGCCCGCGCACCTTCGAGGATCTCGCGGGCCGCCTCTACGCCGCCGGCTTCGCCCGCGCGCGGCTGGTGTCCACGCCAAGACCGATGCTGACGAGCCTGATCGTCGCGCAGAAGAGCGCCGGAATGCGCAACAGGGCTGTAAGGCATAGTTGACAGTGCGACATGTCAGCTTAAGGTGACAGCACAGGAGTGGAAGCGTTTCATGCAGACCACGGCCATCGTCCTTCGCGAACCCCGACAGATCGACGTTGAGACGCTCGGACTCGTCGTGGGCGCGAACGACGTCGTCGTCGCCGTCGACTGGAGCGCCATCTCCACGGGAACCGAGCGTCTGCTCTACGAAGGCACCATGCCGGCCTTCCCCGGCATGGGGTACCCGTTGGTGCCGGGCTACGAGGCCGTCGGCCGGGTGGTCGAGGCGCCCTCGGGCGGGCTGGCGATCGGCGACGCGGTCTTCGTGCCGGGCGCCAATTGCTACGAGGGCGCGCGCGGGCTCTTCGGGGCCTCCGCCTCGCATATCGCTCTGCCCGCCGCCCGGCTGTTGCCGGTTCCCGAGACCCTCGGCGAGAGCGCCACGCTGCTGGCGCTCGCCGCCACCGCCCGCCACACCTTCTCCGGCCCGCACGACGCCATGCCCGATCTCGTCGTCGGCCATGGAACGCTCGGGCGGCTGTTGGCCCGCATCGTCCTGGCTTTGGGCGGCGAGGCGCCGACCGTTTGGGAGCGGAACCCGGAGCGGATGGGCGGCGGCGAGGGCTACCGCGTCGTCCATCCCGACGACGACGCGCGTCGCGACTACCGCTCCATCGTCGACGTCAGCGGCGATCCGACGATCCTCGACGCGCTGGTGCAGCGGATCGCACCCGGCGGCGAGATCGTGCTCGCCGGGTTCTACAAGGACGCGCTGTCTTTCACCTTTCCGCCGGCCTTCATGCGCGAGGCGCGCTTCCGCGTCGCCGCGCAATGGGGGCGCCACGATCTCGAGACCGTCGGTCGCCTCGCCGCCGACGGCCGTCTCCGCCTCGACGACCTCGTCACCCACCGCGCCGACGTCGGCGACGCGCCCAAGGCCTACGCGACGGCCTTCGGCGACGCGTCCTGCCTGAAGATGGTGCTCGACTGGAGACAATCATGAACGCCTTCGCCCCCATCAGCATGAAGGACGCTCTGCGCGCCGAGGCGGCGATGGAGCCCGATGCCGTGCCGGTGCTCGACGAGGACGCGCCCGCGAAGAAGGAAACGCAGATCATCGCGATCTACGGCAAGGGCGGCATCGGCAAGAGCTTCACGCTCGCCAACCTCAGCTACATGATGGCCCAGCAGGGCAAGAAGGTGCTGCTGATCGGCTGCGACCCGAAGAGCGACACGACCTCGCTGCTGTTCGGCGGCAAGGCCTGCCCGACGATCATCGAGACCTCCGCCAAGATGAAGGCGGCGGGCGCCGAGATCTCGATTTCCGACGTCTGCTTCAAGCGCGACGGCGTCTTCGCCATGGAGCTCGGCGGCCCGGAAGTGGGTCGCGGTTGCGGCGGCCGCGGCATCATCCACGGCTTCGAGCTGCTCGAGAAGCTCGGCTTCCACGAGTGGGGCTTCGACTTCGTGCTGCTCGACTTCCTGGGCGACGTGGTGTGCGGCGGCTTCGGCCTGCCGATCGCCCGCGACATGTGCCAGAAGGTCATCGTCGTCGCCTCCAACGATCTCCAGTCGCTCTACGTCGCCAACAACGTGTGCTCGGCGGTCGAGTATTTCCGCAAGCTCGGCGGCAACGTCGGCGTCGCCGGCATGGTCATCAACAAGGACGACGGCACCGGCGAAGCGCAGGCCTTCGCCGAGGGCGCCGGCATCCCGGTGCTGGCGGCGATCCCCGCCGACGAGGACATCCGCAAGAAGAGCGCCAACTACGAGATCATCGGCACGCCGGGCAACCGTTGGGCCTCGGTCTTCGAGGACCTCGCCCAGAACGTCGCCGACGCGCCGCCGGTGCGCCCGAAGCCGATGACCCAGGACGGCCTGCTCGGCCTGTTCTCCGGCGACGTCGTCGGCCGCCACGTGGTGCTCGTGCCGGCCACGATGGAAGACATGTGCGGCCGCGCCGACGTGACCAAGCCCACCCTCGAAGTCGTCTACGACGAGGCGTGAGCGGCATGGATTTCGACGCACCCCTCCACGCCGACGTCGCCGATGCCGTGACCTTGTCGGAGGCCGGCGAGCCGGTCTCGACGAGCGGCGACGGCTGCCACGGCGGCAAGGCGGAGATGCGCCGCGCCGCCGCCGAGGCCGGCAACAGCGCAATGCTCGAGCGCTATGCCGCGGACTACCCTCAGGGTCCGCACGACCAGCCCCAGAGCATGTGCCCGGCCTTCGGCTCGCTGCGCGTCGGCCTGCGCATGAAGCGCACCGCGACCGTGCTTTCGGGCTCGGCCTGCTGCGTCTACGGGCTCACCTTCACCTCGCATTTCTACGGCGCCCGCCGCTCGGTCGGCTACGTGCCGTTCAATTCCGAGACGCTGGTCACCGGCAAGCTCTTCGAGGACATCCGCGACGCCGTCTACGCGCTCGCCAAGCCCGAGGACTACGACGCGATCGTCGTCACCAATCTCTGCGTGCCGAGCGCCTCGGGCGTGCCGCTGCGGCTGCTGCCGAAGGCGATCAACGGCGTCCGCATCATCGGCATCGACGTGCCGGGCTTCGGCATCCCCACGCATGCGGAAGCCAAGGACGTGCTCGCCGGCGCCATGCTGGCCTATGCCCGCGAGGAGGTCATGGCCGGCCCCGTGGCGGCGCCCGAGAAGGGCCGCTCGGAGAAGCCCGTCGGTGGCGCTGCTCGGCGAGATGTTTCCCGGCCGACCCGATCGGCATCGGTGCGCTGCTCGAGCCGCTCGGTCTCGCCGCCGGCCCGGTCGTGCCGACGCGCGAGTGGCGCGAGCTCTACGCCGCGCTCGACTGCGCGGTGGCGGCGGCCATCCACCCCTTCTACAAGGCCTCGATCCGCGAGTTCGAGGCGGCCGGCCGGCCGGTCGTCGGCTCCGCCCCGGTCGGGGTCGACGGCACCGCCGCCTGGCTCGACGGCATCGGCCGCGCCGCCGGCGTGGCGCAGGACAGGATCGACGCCGCCAAGAACCGCTTCCTTCCCGCGATCAAGGGCGCGCTCGCCGCCAAGCCGATCAAGGGCCGCATCACCGTCTCGGGCTACGAGGGCTCGGAACTGCTGGTGGCCCGCCTGCTCGTCGAGAGCGGCGCCGACGTGCGCTACGTCGGCACGGCCTGCCCGCGCACGCCCTGGTCCGAGGCCGACCGCGAGTGGCTCGACGCCCGCGGCATCCCCGTGACCTATCGCGCCTCGCTCGAGCAGGATCTGCAGGCGATGGAGTGCTTCGAGCCCGACCTCGCCATCGGCACCACGCCGCTGGTGCAGAAGGCCAAGGCGCGCGGCATACCGGCGCTGTACTTCACCAACCTCATCTCCGCCCGTCCGCTGTTCGGCACCATGGGCGCGGGATCGCTCGCCGAGGTCATCAACACCGCCATCGCCTCCAAGCCGCGCTTCGACGCGATGCGCGACTTCTTCGAGGGCGTCGGCAGCGGCCACGCCGCCGGCGTGTGGCAGGACCAGCCGGTGGATCGCCCGGAGTTCCGCGCCAAGTACAAGAAGGCGCTCGACATCAAGGCCAAGCAGCGCGCCGCCGAAACCCAGGATCTGGGAGGGCAGGCCTGATGCTCGTCCTCGATCACGACAGGGCCGGCGGCTACTGGGGCGCCGTCTACGCCTTCACCGCCATCAAGGGGCTTCAGGTCGTCATCGACGGTCCCGTCGGCTGCGAGAACCTGCCGGTGACGGCGGTGCTGCACTACACCGACGGTTTGCCGCCCCACGAGCTGCCGATCGTCGTCACCGGCCTCTCCGAAGAGGAGCTCGGCAAGACCGGCACGGAAGGCGCGATGCGCCGCGCCCACAAGGTGCTGAACCCCGACGAGCCCGCCGTGGTGGTCACGGGATCGATCGCCGAGATGATCGGCGGTGGCGTGACGCCCGAGGGCACCAACATCAAGCGCTTCCTGCCGCGCACCATCGACGAGGACCAGTGGCAGTCGGCCAACCGCGCCATCAACTGGCTGTGGACCGAGTTCGGGCCGAAGAAGATGCCGGCGCGCAAGCCCCGCAAGGAGGGCGCGAAGCCGAAGGTCAACATCATCGGGCCGATCTACGGCACCTTCAACATGGCCTCCGACCTCGCCGAGATCCGGCGCCTGGTGGAAGGCATTGGCGCCGAGGTCGCGATGACCTTTCCGCTCGGCAGCCACGTCGCCGACGTCGGCCGCCTGGCCGAGGCCGAGGTCAACATCTGCCTCTACCGCGAGTTCGGCCGGCTGCTGTGCGAGCAGTTGGACCGCCCCTACCTGCAGGCACCGATCGGCCTGCATTCCACCACCAAGTTCCTGCGCACGCTGGGCGAGCTCACCGGGCTCGATCCCGAACCCTTCATCGAGCGCGAGAAGCACACCACGATCAAGCCGTTGTGGGACTTGTGGCGCTCCGTGACCCAGGATTTCTTCGGCACGGCCAGCTTCGCGATCGTGGCGACGGAAACCTATTCGCGCGGCGTCCGGCACTTTCTCGAGAACGAGATGGGGCTGCCCTGCACCTTTGCGGTGGCGAGGAAGCCCGGCGTCAAGCCGCAGAACGACGAGGTCCGCGCGCTCTGCCACAAGAAGCCGCCGCTGGTCATGTTCGGCTCGTTCAACGAGCGCATGTACCTCGCCGAGGCCGGCTCGCGCGCGACCTACATCCCGCTGTCGTTTCCGGGCGCCGTCATCCGCCGCCACACCGGCACGCCGGTCATGGGGTACTCCGGCGCGACGTGGATCGTGCAGGAAGTCTGCAACGCGCTGTTCGACGCGCTCTTCCACATGATCCCGCTGGCTTCGGCCATGGACAAGGTCGAGGCCACGCCGGCTCGGCTGGGCGCGCGCACCGCGACCCTGGCGTGGGACGACGATGCCCGTGCCGCGCTCGAGACGTTGGTGGAGGCGCAGCCGGTGCTGGTGCGCATTTCCGCCGCCAAGCGCTTCCGCGACGCCGCCGAACGCGCCGCCGAGCGCGCCGGGGGGGCGCGGGTCACCTCCGACCACGTCGAGGCCTCGGCCTCGCTCTTCGCCGCGGGACAGCCCGCATGAACGCTCCGCGCCAAACGGCAAACAGGCTCCAAGGGAGGATCGCATGACCTTTATGACCGCCAACGACCGCGCCGCCCGCGATTGGGACAGCCTGCAGTTCCGCGTGATCTTCGCGACGTGCCTGCCGGCCTGCTTCTTCGCCGCCGCTGCGCGCCGTTTGGGTCCGTCCTTTTGGCGAGACGCCTCGTCGCGCCGGTCGATCTTCGCCGAGGCCCGCGAGGCGGCCGGCACCATCGCGCGCTTCGCCCTCGCGGGCTGAGGCCGCGTCGCAGTTATACGTCCGGGCTGCCGGACGCATAAAACGTCGGGACATGGTGTTCCGACAATCCCGCCGCAGGGACGGTCGCGGTAACTGCCCTTAGGGGCCTTAGTAGGGAGGGTAACATGGCTGAAGTCCCGGGACGCGACGTCTCCATTTCAGGCATGACGGAACCGGAAGCACGTGAATTCCACTCCATCTTCGTCACCAGCTTCATCGCCTTTACTGTGATCGCGATCATCGCGCACATTCTGGTATGGCTGTGGCGTCCTTGGATTCCGGGTCCGAACGGCTACAAGACCTCGATGGACTTGCTCCATCACGCGCTCACGATGCTCGGTTAAGGGGGAGATCATACCATGTGGCGTGTTTGGCTGCTTTTCGATCCCCGCAGGACGCTGGTCGCCCTGTTCACGTTCCTCTTCGCCCTGGCTCTCCTGATCCACTTCATCCTGCTCTCGACCGATCGCTTCAACTGGCTTGAAGGATCGCACGCGAAGCAGGCTGCGGCGGCAAGCCAGATGTCGCCGGTCCCCGCGCCGGCGCACTAGCGCCCGGCAAGCACCGCTTCGACGCGTAACAACGAAGACGGCTGGGGCTCCCGGCCGTCGTCATCGGGAACAAGCTGCTGCAACAAGAATAATCATAGCACGTCGCCGAGGCCGAACTGACCCGCGCTACGTGCGGGGAGGTACATCCATGTCGATGCTCACGTTCGAGCGCAAATACCGCGTGCCCGGAGGCACGCTGGTCGGAGGCGACCTGTTCGACTTCTGGGTCGGACCCTTCTACGTCGGCTTCTTCGGCGTCACCACGATCTTCTTTTCCTTTATCGGCACCGCGCTGATCATCTACGGTGCGGCGATCGGGCCGACCTGGAACATTTGGCAGATCAACATCGCGCCGCCCGATGTCGCCTACGGCCTGTCCCTGGCGCCGTTGAAGGAAGGCGGGCTCTGGCAGCTGACCACGATCTGCGCCGTCGGAGCCTTCGGCTCCTGGGCTCTGCGCGAGGTCGAGATATGCCGCAAGCTCGGCATCGGTCTCCACGTGCCCTTCGCCTTTTCCGTCGCCATCCTGGCCTACGTCTGCCTCGAGGTGGTCAGGCCGATGCTCCTCGGCGCCTGGGGCTTCGGCTTCCCGTATGGCATCCTCTCGCATCTCGATTGGGTATCGAACACCGGATACCAATATCTCCACTTCCACTACAATCCCGCGCACATGTTGGCCGTCACGTTCTTTTTCGCCACGACGCTCGCTTTGTCGCTGCACGGTTCATTGGTTTTGTCCTCGACCAATCCGCAGAAGGGACAGCGGGTCAAGACACCCGAGCACGAGAACACGGTGTTTCGCGACTACGTCGGCTGGTCGATCGGCACGCTCGGCATCCATCGCCTCGGCCTCTTCCTGGCTCTGTCCGCCGGCTTCTGGAGCGCGGTCTGCATCGTGATCTCGGGGCCGTTCTGGACGCGCGGTTGGCCGGAATGGTGGTCGTGGTGGCTCAACATGCCGATCTGGCGCTGAGGGGGGATGCGACATGGCTGAGTACCAGAACATCTTCACGCAGGTCCAGATCCGCGGACCGCTCTACCTCGGCGTCGCCCTCCCGGGCCACGGCAACAAGGAGCGCGTCGGCTCGCCCTTCTTCAGCTATCTGGCCGG
Source organism: Tepidisphaeraceae bacterium (assembly GCA_965198865.1). Taxonomy (GTDB): domain Bacteria; phylum Planctomycetota; class Phycisphaerae; order Tepidisphaerales; family Tepidisphaeraceae; genus CBDAQA01. The sequence goes on from CBDAQA010000005.1 coordinate 59,616, forward strand.
GATCTTCGGCGACGCCCAGGTCGGCCCCGTCTACCTCGGCGTCCTCGGCGTCGCCTCGCTTCTCTGCGGCGTGCTCGCCTTCGAGATCATCGGTCTCAACATGTGGGCGTCGGTGAACTGGGATCCCGTGCAGTTCGTCCGCCAACTGCCGTGGCTCGCGCTCGAGCCGCCGCCGCCTTCCATGGGCCTGTGCATCATCTGTCCGCTCGATCAGGGCGGCTGGTGGCAGATCGCCGGCTTCTTCCTGACCGCCTCGGTGCTGCTGTGGTGGGGGCGCATCTATCGCCGCGCCAAGATCCTCGGCATGGGCACGCACGCCGCCTGGGCGTTCATGTCGGCGATCTGGCTCTTCCTGGTGCTGGGCTTCATCCGCCCGCTGCTGATGGGCAGCTGGGGCGAGGCGGTGCCGTTCGGCATCTTCCCGCACCTCGACTGGACCGCGGCGTTTTCGCTGCGCTACGGCAACCTCTTCTACAATCCCTTCCACATGCTCTCGATCGCCTTTCTCTACGGGTCGGTGCTGCTCTTCGCCATGCATGGAGCCACCATCCTGGCGGTGAGTCGCCTGGGCGGCGAGCGCGAGATCGAGCAGATCGTCGACCGCGGCACCGCCTCGGAGCGCGCCGCCCTGTTCTGGCGTTGGACCATGGGCTTCAACGCCACCATGGAGTCGGTGCACCGCTGGGCGTGGTGGTTCGCGGTGCTGACCCCACTCGTGGGGGGCATCGGCATCCTTCTCTCCGGTACCGCCGTCGACAACTGGTATCTTTGGGCGGTCAAGCACGGCGTCGCCCCGCAATACCCACATGCCGGTCCGCCGGTGGTGGATCCCGCCACGCTCACGGGGGCACCGCAATGAAGAGCATCGGCATCGGCATCTGGATCGGCGGCGCCTTCGCCGTCGCGGCCTTCGGGTTCATCGTCTTCGGCACCTTCCAGTCGCCGCGCACGGAGAGCGTGCAGCACGGCTACCGCGGCACCGGCATGGACCTCGTCTACCATCGCGCCGAGCTCGCGATGGCGCAGCAGAAGAACGCCTTGCCCGAGGTGATCGACCCGGTCGAGAAGACCGGAACGAAGGCCAAGGACATCTACGAGAACGTCCAGGTGCTCGGCGACGTCGACGCCGCGGAGTTCCTGCGGGTGATGACGAGCTTCGCCACCTGGGTCGCCCCCAACAACGGCGGCTGTTCCTATTGTCACGGCAACGAAGGCAACTTCGCCTCCGACGCGCTCTACACCAAACGCGTGGCGCGGCGCATGCTCCAGATGACCCGTCACACCAACGCCGATTGGAAATCGCACGTCGCCAACGTCGGGGTCACCTGCTGGACCTGCCACCGTGGACAGCCCGTGCCGTCCTACATCTGGTTCAACAGTCCGGGCACGCTCGCGGAAATGGCGGTGCCGGCGGCCTTGGCCGGCAACTCGTCCCTGCCGACCGATCCGCTGACCCCCTATCTGCAGGGAGCCAAGGAGATCCGCGTCAACGCCACGGTGCCGCTGGCCGGGACCGACCACCAGTCCATCAAGCAGGCCGAGGGTACCTACTCGCTGATGATGCACATGAGCACGTCGCTCGGCGTGAACTGCACCTACTGCCACAACACGCGGGCGTTCTCGAACTGGAGCCAATCGACCCCGCAACGCGTCAACGCCTGGTACGGCATCCGCATGGTGCGGGACATGAACGTGAACTACCTCGAGAGCCTGGACGGCGTGTTTCCCGCCAACCGTCTCGGGCCTCGAGGCGACGTGCCCAAGGTGAATTGCGCGACGTGCCACCAGGGAGCCTTCAAGCCGCTGCTCGGGGCCTCGATGATCGAAACCTATCCCGAGCTGACCGAAACCACGGACGTGGCGAGCATCGACAAGAAGGGCGAGCCCACGCCGGCGATGTCGCCCACCGCGCCGGCACCTGCGCCGACCGCGGCTCCCGCTCCGCCGCCTGCGCAGCCCAAGGCGACGAACGAGTCGGCGCCGCGGCCGACGGCTTCCGCCGAGCCCGTTACGACAGCTCCGGCGGCGACCGCGCCCGCAGGACCCGAGACGGACGCGCCCGAGCCGCCGAAGGGAGCCGACCCGACGTACTGAACTCGGGTCGCGAAGGCCTCGGCTACGCCGGGGTCTTCGCGACCGACTCGGGATCGACAGATCGGCTGGACGCGCTCGGGTCGGCGTCCTAAGCGATGGCCATGTCCGAAAGCCTCGCCGTCGCCATTCCTGTTGCCGAGCCCGAGGCCGGCTCCGCCGCCCTGGTCCGCGAGCGTACCAAGCTCGTGCATCGCGCCGCGGAGCGCGCCGGTTTCATCGCGGACCTGCTGCACGGTCGCGCGACCAAGAGCGGGTACGCGCTCTTTCTGCGCAACCTCTACCCCGCCTACGCCGCGCTCGAGCCGGCGCTCTCCGCCCTCGCGGATCATCCGCTCGCCGGGGCCTTCGCCGACCCGCGCCTGCACCGCCTCGAAGCGCTCGCGGCGGATCTGCGCGCGATCGCCGGCACGGAATGGGCGGACCTGCCGCTAGTCCCGGAGGCCGAGAGCTACGCGGAGGCGATCACCGCCGTCGCGTCCGACCCGGCCCGCCTCGCCGGCCACGCCTACGCGCGCTACCTCGGCGACCTCAGTGGCGGCCAGATCCTCAAGCCTCTCCTCGCCCGGATGTTGGGTCTCGGCCCGGACGCTCTCGCGTTCTACGACTTCCCCGCCTACACCGACATGGCCGAGCCCAAACTCGCGCTGCGCAAGGCGCTCGATGCCGTTGCGGTCGACAGCCAAGTCGCGCATGCGCTCTGCGACGAGGCCGTGGTGGCGTTCGGTCACAACATCGCTGTTTCGGAAGCCGTGCAGGCCTTCCTCGTCCGCCCATGACCGCCACGGCACGCTTCAACGCCTTCGGCCAGCCCATCGGCGAGGCTCTGCCCGAATGGACGCCGCGTCCTTTGCCCCCGCGCACGCCGCTCGAGGGACGCTTCTGCCGCGTGGAGCCGCTGGATGTCGAACGATACGCCGACGCCTTGCATGCCGCCTATGCACAGGCACCCGACGCGCGGGACTGGACCTACCTGCCGGAGGAGCGTGCGTTCGACCGCGCTGCTTTTCGCGCGGCGGTCGCCACGCGCTCGGCCTCGCCCGATCCCTTGCACATGGCCGTGGTCTGCGACGGCGACGCACTCGGCTCTGCCGCGCTGATGCGCGTCGATCCCGGCAACGGGACTATCGAGCTGGGGCACATTCATTTCTCGCCCGCCCTGCAACGCACGCCGGCCGCCACGGAGGCCTTGTTCCTCCTGATGCGACGCGCGTTCGACGAACTGGGCTACCGTCGGCTGGAATGGAAATGCGACAGCCACAACATGCCCTCGCGACGCGCCGCCGCGCGGCTGGGCTTCGTCTTCGAGGGCATCTTCCGCAACGCCGTCGTCACCAAGGGCCGCAACCGCGACACGGCCTGGCATTCGATCGTCGCGGAAGAATGGCCGGCGATACGGCTGGGCTTCGAGCGCTGGCTGGCGCCTGGTAATTTCGATGGGGATGGGCGGCAGATCGCAAAACTGGCGGCGGTCAGAGACGGCGGCGCTTGACCCCGGCATCGAAGGCGTTGCGGCACACATCGCTCAGCGCCGAGCGGTTCTGCTTCATGCAGCTCAAAAGCTTGGTCTCGTCGGGATAGGTGCCGAAGCAATAACGCACGGCATCGGTGGTGCAGGCGGCCTTCTCCGCGTCGGTGACATGAAATCTGTCAGTCGAAGCAAAAGTCGGAGATATCGAACCCACCACCAACACCAATATCAAAAACCTGCGCATCAACGCCCCTCCTTAATCGGCAATTGCTGCATTATGCGTTTGGTTGCGTCGCAAAAAGAACCGACTGGCACAAGGGTTAATCCGAGACCTATGGTCTTGGAAGAACATGCCGTGGATAAATGATGGAGGTGCGGTCAATCCTTGTTGATGCGAGGAAAGACGGCGACGCGTCTTTCGCTGCGCTTGCCGCCCGGCGCGCCTCGCGTATGATCCGATCATCATGACCTCGATCTCCCCGTTCTCGCGCCGTTCCGTTCTCGTCGGGACGGCCGCCACGCTGCTCGCGCCGCGGGCCTTCGCCGAGGATCGCCCGGTGCTGCGTGTCGGCACGCTGCCGTTCGGCGCCGTTCATTGGGAGATCGCGACGATCCTCGATCGCGGCCTCGACAAGGCCGCCGGCCTCACGGTGCAGGACGTGCCTCTGGCGTCCAACGAGGCTGCGCGCATCGGCTTCCTGTCCGGCTCCGTCGACGCCATCGTGACGGACCTGCTCTTTGCCGCCCGTTTGCGCTCCGAAGGCAAGCCGATCACCTTTCTGCCGTACTCCACGAGCGAGGGGTCGCTGGTGGTCAAGGCGGGATCCCCCGTCCGGACGATCGCCGACCTCAAAGGCAAATCCATCGGCGTCGCCGGCGGCGCGCTCGACAAGAGCTGGCTGCTCCTGCAAGCCGCCGCCAAGAAGCAGGGGCTCGATCTCACCAAGGACGCCAGGCCCGTGTTCGGCGCGCCGCCGTTGCTCTCGCTCAAGCTCGAGAGCGGGGAACTCGATGCCGGTCTGCTGTACTGGACCTATGCCGCCAGGCTCGCCGCGAAGGACTTCCGCACCGTCATCAGTGTCGAAGATCTCGCCGAGACCCTCGGCGCCAAGGGGCGGATCGCCTTTGTCGGCTACGTGTTCAAGGACAACGTGCCCCAGACGACGCTGGCCGCCTTCGGCAGGGCCGAACGGAAGGCCGAAGCCCTGATGGCGACCGATCCGGCGATATGGACGCAGCTTCGTCCGCTCATGAACGCGCCCGACGACGGGACCTTCACCGCGCTCAAGACCGCTTTTCTCCGCGGCATCCCGCGCAAGCCGCGCGACACCGAGATCGCCGAAGCCACGGCCTTCTATGCCACGCTGGCCGCGATCGGAGGCCCGGCCCTGGTCGGCAAGGCGACGACGCTGCCGGCCGGTCTCTACGTGGACCAGAAGGTCTACGGCTAGCGCGTGCTGCGGATCCTCCGTTTCGTCCTCTCGCTCGCCGGGCTCGTCGTCGCCTGGGCGCTGGTCGTCGCGCTGTTCCATCCCCAGAAGCTGCCGCCGCCAGGGCAGGTGTTCACCTTCATCGGCGTCGATCTCGTCCACGGCGACATGCTGTTCAACATCGCCATGACGTTGTGGCGCTCGGCCGCCGCCTTTTTCATCGCCATGGTGCTGGGCTGTTGGCTCGGCCTGTGGCTGGGCCGTTCGCGGCGGGAGGACGGCGCGCTGATGCCGTGGGTCCTGTTTTGTCAGAATACGCCGCTGATCGTGATCGCCGCGCTCTTCTTCATCTGGTTCGGCTTGAACGAGGCGGCGGCGGTCGCCGCGGCCGCCGTGGGCAAGTTTCCCAACAACACGATCATCGTGCGCGACGGCGTCCGGACCTTCGATCCGGCGCTCGACGAGATCGCCACGATCTACCGCTTCTCCTTTCTGTCGCGGTTTCGCAACGTGATCTGGCCGCAGGCCGTGCCTTTCGTCGTCGTCGCCGCGCGTTCGGGCATCGGCGTCGTCTGGAAGATCGTGATCGTGGTCGAACTCTTCGGCATGTCGAGCGGCGTCGGCTTCAAGATCTCGAGCTATTTCCAATTCGCTGACACGGTCGCCATCCTGGGATACAGCGTCGCCTTCACCATCCTGATGCTCGCCATCGAACTGTTCATCCTTCAACCGCTGGACGATTATGCCCGACGCTGGCGTCCCGCTGCTCCTTGAGGCGCTGATCGAGCGCAAGGTCCACGCGCGCGGGCACGACACGCTGGAGATCATCCGGAACCTGCGCTTCGCTCTCCGTCGCGGCGAGGTCACCTGCCTGCTCGGCCCGTCGGGTTGCGGCAAGACCACCGCCCTGCGCATCGTGATGGGCCTGGACGAGGCTTACGAGGGGCGCGTTTCGCCGCCCGTCGACACCTTGAGGCTCGGCGTCGTCTTCCAGGATGCGCGTCTCCTGCCCTGGCGCACCGTCGCGCAGAACGTGCGTCTCGCGGCGCCGCGACTGTCGCGCGCGCAGGTCGACGCGTTGCTCGACGAGGTGGGGCTCCTCGAGTGGCGCGACCATCGTCCGCTTCAGCTGTCGGGCGGCATGTCGCGTCGCGTCGCGCTGGCCAGGGCGCTCGCCGTGGACCCCGACCTCCTGATTCTCGACGAGGCTTTCGTCTCCCTCGACGAGAGCAATGCCGAGGCCCTTCGGGCCGTCGTGTTCGGTGCCGTCGAGCGGCGGCGAGCCACCGTTCTGATGGTGACCCACGACGTACGCGAGGCCTTGTTGGTGAGCGACAGCATCCTGCTCCTGGGGCCTCGGCCGACCAAGGTCGTCGCCGAGCTCGCGCTCGTGCAGCCGCGTGAACAGCGCGACCGAGCTTGGATCGAAACCGAGCGCGAGTCGCTTCTTCGTACCCATCGCGACGGTCCGGATCTCGCTTGATCTGACGACACGGCAGCATCCGCGAAGTTTCGCCGCAGGTTCGACATACAGCAGAATGGACGGGATTCTTTTGCCGCGTCGCGGTGCGTCTTTGAATGCACGGACACTTCGGTCCCAAGGGTTCCAGGCTCCGCCAAAAGACGGATGCGGCGCGCTTGAGGGGTTTCTAAGAAACGCCTTGCGTCGTCTCGCGAGATTGGTAGTGTCCCGCTCGTCTTCGGAAGCGAAGTCACCCCAGAGGGTTCTTGGCTGTCGTATAAAAGCAACAACAAGCGACGCGCTGCCGAAGCAAGCTGAAGCCATCGATTTCTACAATCTTGTGAAAGCACGGCCGAGTTCGGCTCAAGCGTTCACATTCGGAGGAAGCACATGAAATATTTTGGCCTGGCTGCGGCCACTGCCTGTTTGCTTGCTTATTCCCTGCCCGTAATGGCGCAGGATGCCGCTAAGACGGACGCCCCGAAAGAAGTCACCGGGCCGACCGCTGCCAAGCTGATGCAGAACCCGAACGATTGGGTTCTCCAGACCGGCGACTACGCCAACACGCGCTACTCGAAGCTCGACCAGATCAACGCCGAGAACGTCAAGAACCTCCAGGTCGCCTGGACCTTCTCGACCGGCGTGCTGCGCGGCCACGAGGGCTCGCCGCTCGTGATCGGCGACATGATGTACGTCCACACGCCCTTCCCGAACATCGTGTACGCGCTCGACCTCAACAACGACGGCAAGATCGTCTGGAAGTACACGCCGAAGCAGGATCCCAGCGTCATTCCGGTGATGTGCTGCGACACCGTCAACCGCGGCCTCGCGTACGACAATGGTAAGCTGTTCCTCCATCAGGCCGACACCAACGTCGTCGCGATCGACGCCAAGACCGGCAAGGAACTTTGGAAGGTCGCGAACGGCGATCCCAAGAAGGGCGCCACCAACACCGCCACGGTTCTTCCCGTGAACGGCAAGGTCATCGTCGGTATCTCGGGCGGCGAGTTCGGCGTGCAGTGCCACGTCACCGCCTACGACGAGAACACCGGCAAGCGCGTGTGGCGCGCCTTCTCGGAAGGCCCGGACGATCAGCTTCTCGTCGATCCGGAGAAGACCACGCAGCTCGGCAAGCCGATCGGCAAGGATTCTTCGCTGAAGACCTGGGAAGGCGATCAGTGGAAGACGGGCGGCGGCTGCACCTGGGGCTGGTACTCCTACGATCCGAAGCTGAACCTGTTCTACTACGGCTCGGGCAATCCCTCGACCTGGAACCCGAAGCAGCGCCCGGGCGACAACAAGTGGTCGATGACCATGTGGGCTCGTAACCCCGATACCGGCATGGCCAAGTGGGTCTACCAGATGACCCCGCACGACGAGTGGGACTACGACGGCATCAACGAAATGCCGCTTGTCGACCAGAAGATCGATGGCAAGGATCGCAAGCTCATCGTCCACTTCGATCGTAACGGCTACGGCTACACGCTCGACCGTACCGACGGCGAACTCCTTGTCGCCCAGCACTTCGATCCGGCCGTGAACTGGTCGGACAAGGTCGACATGGACAAGTCGTCGCCCGACTACGGCCGCCCGCACGTCATCGCCAAGTACTCGACCGAGCACAACGGCGAAGACAACAACTCCAAGGGCATCTGCCCGGCCGCACTCGGGACCAAGGACGAACAGCCTGCGGCCTTCTCGCCGAAGACCGGCCTGTTCTACGTGCCGACCAACCACGTCTGCATGGATTACGAGCCCTTCAAGGTGTCGTACGAGCCGGGTCAGCCCTACGTCGGCGCCACCCTCTCGATGTACCCCGCGCCGAACAGCCATGGCGGCATGGGCAACTTCATCGCCTGGGACGCCACCAAGGGTAAGATCGTGTGGTCGGATCCCGAGCAGTTCTCGGTGTGGTCGGGTGCTCTCGCCACCGCCGGCGACGTGGTCTTCTACGGTACCCTCGAGGGTTACCTGAAGGCGATCGACGCCAAGACCGGCAAGCTGCTCTACAAGTTCAAGACGCCGTCGGGCATCATCGGCAACGTCATGACCTACGAGCACAAGGGCAAGCAGTACGTCGCCGTCTACTCGGGCGTCGGTGGTTGGGCCGGCATCGGCCTCGCGGCTGGCTTGAACGATCCGAACGCCGGTCTCGGTGCTGTCGGTGGCTACGCCGCCCTCAACCAGTACACCGCTCTCGGTGGTACGCTCACCGTGTTCGCGATCCCGAGCAACCAGTAAGCTCTCTGCTTCCACGAACTACGGGTCGGCCCTCTGGGCCGACCTTTTTGTTTGTCGTCACGATCCCTGAAGGGTCTTGTGCTGCAGTGCACAATATTACGAGACCACAACAAAATACCCCTGCGACCACTCTTCCAATTGATTTCGACGTGTCCGCCTGCGTAATTGCGTGTAGCGGTGCTGCTCTGTTCGATCGACTTAGGTCGTCACGGTCCGGTCACCGAGTCATAGGAGGAAACGGTGCTGATACGTTCTGGTAAAATCATGATCGCGCTCGGTCTTGGAGCTTTCCTGGCCGCCAGCGTGGCCCAGGCAGCGACCGGTCCCTACACCGAGGCTCAGGCCGACGAAGGCCACACGAAATTCAACAATCATTGCGCCGAGTGCCATGGTCCCAAGCTTGACGGTGCTCTCGGGCCGAACCTTCACGATGCAGCTTTCCAGGCCATCTTCGCCAACAAGCCGGTCAAGGATCTGCGCGACTTCGTCTACGAGAACATGCCGCAGAATGCGCCGAAGTCGCTGTCCGACAAGGAGCTCTATCCAATCCTCGCCTGGATCTTGAAGAAGAACAACGTCCCCGCCGGCGACAAGCCGCTGACCAAGGACGATGTCGCGACCGCGCAGTTCCCGAAGACGGAAAAGTAGGCGTCGACTCGCCTGCGTTGAGCATCTGCAGGACGCCCGGCTACGAGCCGGGCGTTTTCATGTCGGGATGCTCGAGCGGACGTTCGTATTCAAAACGGCGCGAGTACCGTTCACGAGCGGTGTTGGCAGGCCAACAGATCAGGATGACGATCCCAATGACGTGCATATCGTCCGGGCTGTACCGAATCGGCAGCAGCATGTCGCAGGCTGCGGTCGCGATCGTCGTCCTGTGCTCATCATGGTCTTCGGCATCGTCGCAGGTCGTGCCCGAGCTCGTCTCGCGCACCGCGCTTCGCGTGTGTGCCGATCCCGCCAACATGCCCTTCAGCGACAAATCCAAGCAGGGCTTCGAGAACAAGATCGCCGATATCGTGGGGGACCAGCTCAAGGAGCCGGTGCGCTATCTCTGGGCGCCCTCGGGTCCGGGATTCACCCGCAACACCTTGAATTCGGACCTTTGCGATATCGTGATGGGCGTCGCCGTCGGTTCGGACGTGATGCAATCGACCAACCCGTACTATCGCTCGACCTACGTGATCGTGACACGCAAGGGCAGCGCGCTCGTCGGGGTTCAAAGCCTCGACGATCCCCGGCTGAAAGGGCAGGTCCTCGGCGTCTTCGCCGCCACACAGCCCGTCAACCTGATGCTGGCGAAGGGGTTGATGGACAAGGCGGTCGTCTATCCCCTGCTGGTCGACCACCGTTTCGACTCGCCGCTGACCACGATGTTCGACGACTTGAAATCCGGCAAGATCGAGGCTGCGATCGTGTGGGGCCCGCTGGCGGGTTTGGACGTCAGGAAGTCGGACGGAGCACTCGTTCTGTCCCCCCTGTCGAAGGATGCCGACAAGCCCGGTTTCAGCTTCCGGATCTCGTTCGGCATTCGTCACGAGGAGCCGGACTGGAAACACAGGCTCGAGGCCGTGGAGCGCGATCGCGCCGCAGACATCGACAAGGTGCTGGTCGACTACAATGTGCCGCTGATCGACGATGCCGGCAGGCTGATCCCCCCGGCGCAGGCCGTCACCGGCGCCGCTACCGCGAACGCGACGGGCGAAGGCGCCGCCGGCGGCAGATCCGGCCGGCCGCCGCGCGTGTCGGCCGGAAGCTACAAGATGCCCGGCCCCGCCGCCGTTCCCCAAGACTTCAAGATGCCGGGTCCCGCAGCAAGCGGTCCGCCCGCTGGACAGCCGTAGGCTCGCACCGTTGGTGTGGAAGCCCGTCCGCCGTTTGCGGCCGAGCCTGACGCCCGTTCGCTACGATGGTGCTTCATTCAAAGATTGCGGCGACCGAACCTTGCGCCGGGGCCGAGATGCGCTTCAGCGGAAGCAGCGGATCTCGGCTTCGGCCTGCGCCCGACGAAGGTCGGCGACGATGTCGTTGAGCCCCTTGGCCGCGGTGAACTCGCGAGCCTGGGCGCCGATGCCCTGCCGCATCGACAGAATTGTTTCCGCCTCCTCGTACTTGTCGTACGGCAGGATCGAGGCGATCACGTCGATCGAGCAGGAGCAATGGTCGAGCGCGGGGCGGGTGTTGCTGTTGGCCGCCATGCAGCCGAGCACGTAGTCGGCACGCGCCGACGTCGGATAGTCGCTCGCTTGCGAGTCGGTCGCCGAAGCGGAAGTCGCCATCGAGGCCGCCAGGACCCCGATCGCCAGCGTACCGACCAGGACGGTCGAAAAGGCAGCTCTCATTTCTTGACCTCCGACGCATATCGTAGGGTTTCCGCGAAGAGCGGCTTGCCTGTCGCGGGAGCGTGGATGTCGATGACGGCGATATATCCCGGTACGTCGTTGGAGACATCCACCGTGTAGGTCATCGCGTTCAGCCCCTTCATGTTCTCGGCTTCTGCGTCGTTGACGAAGGGCTCGACGGTGACTCGCGTGACGGCCACGGGCTTGCCGTCGATGGTGTCCTCGGCCTGCTCGATCTTGGGATTGTCGCGCCACGCCTTTCGAATCGCGTTCTTGAGGTAGCGCGGATTGGCCTTGAACAGCGCGGACAACTCCTGGACGTTGTTCTCGAGGATGACCAGAAGCAGCGGGTTCTGCTGATCCGAAGGGAAGGGGCCGGCAGGCTTGCGATTGATGCCGCTGAAGAGCTGCATCGCGATCGTCCGGCTCTTGGCGTCGTCACCGGCGTCCAGTGTCAACACGACCTGGTCCTTGAAGGGGGCTCCCAGCGCCGCCTCCGACGTGGTCTTGTCGAACGTGTAGGTCAGCTTGCTGCCGGCTGGCGCCTTGTCCCACATCGGCGTGCCGAACAGCAGCGTCGCGACATCCGGCTGGCCGGCCGGCGCCTTGGCGGCCCCGGCAGACCCGTTCGTCGGCGCGGCCGGTGCCGCCGGATCGGCGGAGGCGCCGACACTGGAGGCCAGGAGCAGGGTGGCGAAAGCCAGCCTGCGAACGGAACAGGTCTTCAAGCTTGGATATCCTCGACTTCGCGTTGCGGCAGGCGGCCCGGGCCGCGATAGATGTAGTCCGGGGCGACATCCGTCGCAGCCTCGGCGGTGGCCAGCGCCTCGATCCTGGCGTGGAACGGAGATTTGCCGCAGGCGGGATCGGTCGCCGCGGCGTCGCCCAGCAACGCGAGCGCCTGGCAGCGGCAGCCGCCCCAGTCGATCTCCTTGCGCTCGCAACTGCGGCATGGCTCCGGCATCCAGTCGGTGCCGCGATAGGCGTTGAAGGCGGGTGATCGGCGCCAGATGTCGGCCAGGGAATGATCCTGCACGAACCAGAACTCGAGGCCGGGGATCGACTCGGCCGCGTGGCAGGGAAGCACCTTGCCCGCCGGCGACACGTTCATCAGCTTCCGGCCCCAACCGCCGGCGCAAGCCTTCGGCCGCAGCGCGTAATAGTCCGGAACGACCAGGTCGATCACCAGCGAGCCCGAGAGACGTTTTCGGGCGGCGTCGACGATGCGCAGCGAGCGATCGACGTCGGGCCGCGCCGGCATCAGCGACGCGCGGTTCTTGTAGGCCCAGCCGTAATATTGCGTGTGCGCGATCTCGAGCCGACGGGCGCCGAGCTTCTGCGCCAGATCGATGAAGTCTTCGACCTGGTCGATGTTGCCGCGATGGATCACGGCATTGACCGTCAGCGCCAGGCCGAGCCGGGCGATCTCCTCCGCGAAGCGCATCTTGGTCTCGTGCGACCCCTTCAGCCCGGCGACGCGGTCGGCCGATGCGACGTCCACGCCCTGCAGCGACAGCTGTACGTGATCGAGTCCGACATCCGAGAGCGCCGGCAGCACGGCCAAAGCGCGGCCGACACCCGAGGTGATCAGGTTGGAATAGAGCCCGGCCCGGGCGCATTTGGCGGTGATCTCGACGATGTCCTGGCGGGCCGTCGGCTCGCCGCCCGAAAGATGCACGTGAAGGATGCCGAGCGCGGCGGCTTCGTCCAGCACGCGAAGGACGGTCGCGGTGTCCATCTCCTGCGAGCGCTTGTCGAGCTCGAGAGGGTTCGAGCAATAGGGGCAGTGCAAGGGGCAGCGGTGCGTCAGCTCCATGAGGATGCCGATCGGGTTCGGCAGTCCCGGCGCCGAGGTCACGGGCATCGCGGACGAGGTCATGCCGCCTCCACCACTCTCTTGGCGACGAGGTCGCCGATCATCGCCGTCACGTCGCGCTCGATCTGCGCGGGATCGGCATTGTAGCGGCCCGCGAGGTCACCGGCGATGGCGCCGATCGAGCGTTGGCCGTCGACGAGTTGCAGCACGGCGACGGCCTGTCCATCGACGTTGAAGGCGCGCTCGGGTGCGAGCAACACGTGGGCGTTGCGCACCTGATCGAAATGCAGGCGCACCCCGCGGGGCAGTCTCGGGATGCTGGCGCCGGTCACGGCTTCCATGGGTCTGGGCTATTCCGCCGCTATGGCCGTGATCGCCTGGCCGGGCTGCCAGGCGCCGGGCGGGATCACGGCATCCTTCTCGACATAGGCATGCTGCAGCGCGTCGAGTTGCGCCCACAGCACGTTGCATTTGAAGCGCAGCGCGTCGCAGACCAACGCCTGTTCCTTGGGGGTGTGCGCGTTTGCCTTGACGTAGGCCAAGGCAAAATCGGCGTCGCGCGGCGCCTGGGTCAGGCGCTTGCCGAAATAGGCGAGCGTGCGCTCGGAGATGAAGTCGTAGTTCTTGAGCATGCCGGACACGCGCTCGGAGATGATGTTGGGCGAGAACAGCTCCGTCAGCGACGAGGCGATCGCCTCCAGCAGCGGCTTCTCGCGCACGAAATGCACATAGGCGTCGACGGCGAAGCGCGTCGCCGGCAACAGGCCCTGGAGCGAGGTCACGTAGTCGCGCGAGAAGCCGAGCCCATCGGTCAGCATCAGCCAGCGCTCGATCCCGCCGTCGCCGGCGTTCTCGCCGTCGTGGTCGACGATGCGCTGGCGCCAGATGCGGCGCAGCTCGGGATCCTCCATCCGCGCCAGGATCGTGGCGTCCTTGATGGGGATCATGGCCTGGTAATAGAAGCGGTTCAGCGCCCAGGCCTGCACCTGCTCGCGGTTGAGGTGGCCGCCGTGCAGCAGCTTATGGAACGGGTGGAGGATATGGTAGCGGCTGGCGCCGATACCGCGAAGCTCCTGCTCGAGCTCGTCGGGCGACATGAGGGTGTTCACAGGGCGATCTCCATCCCGTCGTGACCGACCTCCCAACCGGAGGCCTCCGCCTGACCCCGTTCGCTCGTGTCGGAGACGAGGACGGGGTTCGTGTTGTTGATGTGGACGAAGACGCGTCGTCCGACCGCGACGTTGCTCAGACTCTCGATCGACCCACCAGGACCGGACATGGGCACGTGGCCCATGCGGCGCGCACTCTTCACGCCCAGCCCCGCCTCGATCATTTCATCATCGGTCCAAAGCGTGCCGTCGAACAAGAGCGCGTCTGCGCCTTCGATGCGGCGCTTCACCGCGTCCGTGACCTCGGCGCAGCCCGGAATGTAGAGCAACCGCTTGCCGCCGGCCCTGATGTCGAGGCCGACCGTGGTTTCGGTGGCCTCACCGATCTTCATGGTCTCGTCCTCGAGCCAGAGCGGCACCTTGCCCGGCACCACGAACATTTCGACGCTGAGCCCCGGCACCGGCTCGAAGACCTGGTCGAGCGTGATCGGCAGGCGTGGCACGAAGGCGGGGTTCGCGACGGAGAAGATGCGGTTGGCATCGACGCTCTCGCGCGTCGTGTCGGTGGCGTAGAGCTTGTAGGGCTGGCTTTCGCGAAGCGTCAGCAGGCCGGCCACGTGGTCGACGTCGCCGTTGGTGAGCAGCACGGCGGAGATCGGCGAATGCCTCGACCCGGTTTTGGGGTGCAGGACCGCATTCTCGGCGATCTGCTGACGAATGTCGGGGGACGCGTTGACCAGTAGCCAATGCTCGCCGTCGGCGCTGACGGCGATCGAGGATTGCGTCCGCGCTGCGACACGCGGGTCTCCGGCACGGGCCAGCTCGCAAACAAAACAGCGGCAATTCCACTGGGGAACGCCGCCGCCTGCCGCGGATCCAAGGATGACCGTTCTCACGCCCGCCCTCGTTCCGTGATGATCGTCTGGCTTAGAACTCGACGCCGGCGTCGGCCGACTCGTAGCTCGTGACTTCCATGCCGACGCAGATCTCTTCGACGATCGGGGCAACCCAGTTCATGATTCTCTCCAGTGTCCAGGATCCTGCGAGACCTTGACAGCCTCTTCTAAGAAGATCCTAAGGTTTGTAACGTCCCGCCTCAGCAGCAGGTGGATGTCATATGCCGCTGTCGGGAAAATCTGGCAAGTAGATCGCAGGCATCCAACGACTTCTTTTTCCTAAGAGCAACGTGAGAACGGCTCTTTATTGCGCCGCAGCAAACAGGGGCGAGCCGGCGACCTGCCGCAGCTGCGTCAGCGTGAGGTTTCGAGCATGAACCCGCGTCCTCGCACCGTGGCGATGCCCGGACCGCCGGAGCGGGTCACCTCCGCGAGCTTGTGGCGGAGATAACCGACGTAGACGTCGACGACGTTAAGCGAGGAGCCGCCCTGGTCCGGCCAGAGCCTGTCGTAGACGTCGCCGCGCGCGATCGGCTTGTTGGGCGATGCGATGAAGAGGGCGAGGAGTTCGGCCTCGCGTTGCGTGAACCGGACGATGGCGTCGCCGTAGCGAGCCTGCCGCGTGTCGAGGTCGAGCGAAAGGCCGCCGGCCTCCAACAGGTTCGTGTTGACGGCGGCGCGGCGCATCATCTGGGCGCTGAGGCGCGCGACGAGTTCGTCGAAGACGAAGGGCTTGACGATGTAGTCGTCGCCGCCCGCCGCCAGACCTTCGACGCGATCGGACACCTCGTCCTTGGCGCTGAGGAACAGGATCGGACCGGCGAAGCCGTGCTGGCGGAAGGATCGGCAGAGATCGTTGCCGGTGCCGTCGGGCAGCATCACGTCGAGCAGGACGGCGTTCGGGTTGGCGCCGGCCATGTGGTCCAGCGCGCCGCGAGCGGTGTCCACCCATTTCACCGCGAAGCCCGCGGCACCCAGGCCGCGCTTGAGCAACGCGCCGATGTCGGGGTCGTCCTCGACGACGAGCACGTCCTTACCTGGCATCGAGGGGCGCGTTCATGAGGGTTTCGCGAGCGGAAGGGTGATCGCAATCTCGGCGCCGCCGAGCGGCGCGCCGGCGGTGTCAAGTTTCACACGTCCCCCATGCTTGTCCACCACCCAGCTCACCAGCGAAAGGCCGATGCCGTGGCCCGAGATGGTCTCGATCGTACCGCGCCGGCCGTCGTTCTCGCCGCGGCGGGCGAAGCGCTCGAGCAGGCCTTGCGGGTCGGCGACGCCCCAGCCCGGCCCGTCGTCGCTCACCGCCAGGAGCGCGGCCTCCTCCTGCCGGGCGACGCGGAGCACGATCCGGGTGGCTCCCGTCGCGTAGCGCAAGGCATTGTCGATCATCCCCTCGACGATCTGGCGCAGCCACTCGAAATCGCCGTCCACGACGAGGTCCCGGCCGTCGGCGTCCGCGATGGAGATGACGAGATCCTTGCGCTTGGTGGCGCCCTCGAAGGCCTCGACGGCGCTGGCGCAGACGGCCTGGAGCGTCACCGGCCGGAAATGGAGCTCGATCGTGCCGCTCTCGGACCGGGCGACGCGCAGCATGTCCTCGACGCGGCGTTGCAGTCGCCGCGCCCGGCGCCGGATGACGCCGAAGGCGGCATGGTCCGCCTCGCGGGCGTCCTCGTCCGGTGGGAGGATCTCGCCCGCCGGCACCAGCGCCCGGGCGCGATGGCCCGCCAGCGCGATCTCGCACTCGCCGAGGATCACCGTCAGCGGCGTGCGCAGTTCGTGGCTGACAGACCAGCGTCTGAACCTCTCAGGAGTGATTGAAGCGGACGAACGCCGCCCGTACACTCTCGGCCCCGGAGGTGGTGGGCATGGTCGGAGAAGGAGCCTATCCGTTGGCCGAGGCGGCGCGGTACGCCGGGCTGCCGGCGGCGACGGTGCGGTCGTGGTTCAAGCCCCGGCCCGGTGGGCGGGGCCGGGGCCCACTGTTCCGGTCCGATCTGCCGCCAGTAAACGGCGACTACGCGATCAGCTTCCTGAACCTGGTTGAGGCGTACGTCGCCCGGTTCTTCCGCACCGAGGGCGTCCGGCCTGATCGGCTGCGGCGTGCCCACGAACTGCTGCAGGTCGAGCTGGGCCATTCGCACCCGTTCGCCCATGCCGACCTGAGGACCGACGGCAAGCGGATCATCCTGGCCACGGCCGACGGCGACCTGCGGGACGTGATCTCCCGCCAACACTTCTTCGCTCAGATGAAGCTGGGCCGGTTCACCTTCAGCCCAACGTCACGGCTGGCCGTACATTGGCACATCGGCGACGGCGTCGTGATCGACCCGCGGGTCAGCTTCGGCAAGCCGGTGGCCCGGGGGTCGGGCGTGACGACGTACGTGTTGGCCAACCAGTTCCGGGCCAACGGCGGCAACGCCACTATGGTCGCCGACCTGTACGACGTGACGGACGCCGACGTGCGGCACGCGGTTCGGTTCGAGGACAACCACCGGCGACGGGCGGCGTGAGGTTCTTCGCCGACGAGAACTTCATTCGTCGGGCGGTCGACCTGTTACGGGCCTACGACAACCAACAAAACACGTTCAGCCACCTGCTCGACCACTTCCCCCGCGGGACGCCCGACCTGGATTGGCTCCTCGCCATTGGCGCGTGGCACCCACAGCCAATTATCATTGGCGGCGACGGCCGGATCCTCCGTAAACAGGCCGAGCGGGCCGCCCTCCGATCCAGCGGCTGCACGTTCGTCTACCTGGCGTCCGGCCGGACGAACACGCCGTGAGACCGGTACGGCCTCAAAATCATCACCCACTGGCCCAAGGTCCGCGACCGTGCGGCACAAACTGCCCATCAGGCGATCCTCGAACTGTCCATCCACGGCCACTTGCAGCGGAAAACGCTACCGGGTTGAACAGGTGCATCGCCGGGCCGAGCGTAGCGGGCGTTGACCGTCGTCGGTCACCGGACGTACGCTCCGGGTTTCCCACCCCCGAAGGAGCCCCGCCCATGCCCGTTGAACTCAAGCCGCTGCCGTTCGCCCCGGATGCCCTGGAGCCGTCGTTCGACAAGGAGACGCAGGTCCTCCACCACGACAAGCACCACGCGGCCTACACGACCAACCTGAACGCCGCCCTGGCCAAGCACCCGGAATTGGACGGCAAGCCGCTGCACACGCTGCTGGAGAACAACCTGGCCCTGGTGCCGGAGGACATCAAGCTGGCCGTCCGCAACAACGGCGGCGGGTGGCACAACCACAACCTGTGGTGGGAGATCCTCAACCCCGCCGGCAAGCCCGGCACCCAGCCGGTCGGCAAGCTGGCCGAGGCCATCACCGCCGCGTTCGGCAGCTTCGATTCTTTCAAGGAGAAGTTCACCACCGCCGCCACGACCCGCTTCGGCAGCGGCTGGGCGTGGCTGGTGAAAAAGGGCGACAAGATCGAGGTGATCTCGCTGCCGAACCAGGACTCGCCCATCATGGACGGGGCCTTCCCGATCATCGGCCTCGACGTCTGGGAGCACAGCTACTACCTCAAGTACCAGAACCGCCGGCCGGACTACATCAAGGCGTTCTTCGACGTCGTCAACTGGAAGACGGCCGACGACCGGTTCAACCGGGCGCAGTAACGCCCCGCCCGATGCACTACTGTCCGTCATTTTTAGCACGAGCGTTTCACTGCTGCATGGAATGTTGCGTTCCTCGGCGTGGCCGGTGGCTGCAACGCGACGCTGGCGATCCGTCGGCGCAGCATGAACGCCCGGCCCCGTCGGGGCCGGGAGGGGGCGCGGGAGGTCAGGCGGGCAGTTTTTTCTGGGCCGCGCGGCGCTGCTGGCGGGCCCGCGCGAGTTCCTTCTCGCGCTCGACCCGCGCCAGGCCGGCGGCCATCTCCTCGAACGTGGCGGTGCCGTTGGCCACGCACCCGAGCCAGAACAGGGCGTACTTGCTCGGCCGCCGGCCGGTCGCCAGGTGCAGCAGCAGCGTGGCGATCACGGCCACGTAGAACTGGAACGTCACGCCCTTGTGATGATGGCTGATCAGGTGGTCGAAATTGGCGTGGCACTTGAGCCACTTGAAGAACAGCTCGACCTGCCAGCGGTGGCGGTAGATGGCCGCGATCACCCGCGCCGGCAGGTCCAGCAGGTCGGTGACGATCACGACGTTCGTCTGGTTCCGCTCGTCCCACACGACGACCCGGCGCATCGTCCGGTCGGGCGGCGCGTCCGTGAACGAGCGGTGGTCCTGGTTGGACCGGTCGGTCGCCCCGCGGAAGCGGACCAGGTCGTCGCCGACGACGCCCGCCTCGACGTCGGCCGCCTCCAGCGGCAGGGGCCGGTCCACGTCGAACGCGGTGTTCTTGCGGACCCGCAGGACCAGGTTCGAGCCGCACCCCAGCACGGCGTTGACGAACGCGTAGCTGAAGAAGTTCCGGTCGGCCACGTAGACGACGCCGGGGTGCAACCGGCGGACGAACGCGGCCGGCTCGGAGGCGTCGTCCCGGCCGCTGACGTCGCAGTCCAGCGGCGTGAACGAGTCGACCTCCAGCTGTAGGTTCAGCCGGACCTGGTCGCGGTCCTTGGCCCCGCCGCGGCTGCCGCGGAGCATGGCCCAGGCGACCTCGCCGGCCATCGTGAAGAACGACCCGTCGGCGGCGACGATCCGCCGCGTGACCTGCGCCAGGTCGGCGTCGCGGCGGCCCAGGGCCGGCACGCGGGCGGCCAGGTCCGCGATCAGCGGCCGCAGCTGCTCGGGGTCGAACCGGGCCAGCGCGTCGCTGAGCGTCGAGCGGGGGATCCGGCCGACGCCGGTCATCCCCCGCATCCACTCTTGGCTGGACAGCGCCTCGACCAGCCGCTGGCTGCGGACCATCGGGTTGAAGAACCCGGCCAGCATGACGATCAGGACGTCGATCACCTGCAGGCTGGCGTTGCCGTGGCCCGTGCCGAAGCCGGTGGCCAGCTGTTCGCGCCACGGCAGCAGTTGCCGGACGACCGCCAGCGACCGCACCTGGTCCTGCTCGATCTCGATCACTGGCGATGCCTGCTCCACGATGGCCGGCAGCATCGCGAACGAGCTGCGGGAGCGCAAGTTAAGATTGCGTTAGTAAATATGACGGACAGCAGTGCGCCCGATGTGACGGGATCGGGCTCTTGTCGGGCACGGGTTCACAGGGGTCTGCCCCCCACGCCGGCGTCCGACGCGTCGGCCCGCCCGCCGTCCGCGTCCACTTCGGATCCGCTTCGGGGGACCGCACATGACCGTGTTCGAACCCGCCGGTGGCGGCCTGCCGCCGGCGTTGCCGCCGTTCGTGCCCCCCGCCGCCATCGTCGTGACAACGGACACGCCGTGCCGGCGGTGCCAGTACGACCTGCGGGGGTTGCCGGCCGAGGGACGGTGCCCCGAGTGCGGGGCGGCGGTCGGCTTGTCCACTCAGGGCGACCTGCTCCGGTACTGCGATCCGGCTTGGGTCGGCACGCTGCGGACGGGCGTGCTGTGCATGTTGTGGGCGGTCGCCGTCCTGATCGTCGGCGGCATCCTCGGCGGGGTCGTCGCCGCGGCGTTGCACAACCGGTACGTGTCGGTCGTGGTTCAGACGGGCGGCAGCCTGCTGTCGCTGGTCGGGGCGTGGCTGCTGACCACACCCGACCCCAGCGGCCTGGGCGAGGACCGGTACGGCACCAGCCGCAAGCTGATCCGCGTGACGCTCGTGTTCGGCCTGGTCCAGCAGGCGGTCGCCTTCGCCCAGCAGGGCGGGGCCGTCCCGCCGGCCCTCAACCTGGCACTGGGCCTGCTGGCCGGCATCGCCGCCCTGGTGAGCCTGGTCGGCACGTTCGCGACGCTGGTTTACCTGGGCAAGCTGGCCCGGCGGATTCCCGATGCCACCCTGGCCGACCGGGCCCGGTTGCTGATGTACGGGATCGGCATCCCGGCCGGCGTGCTCGCCCTGGGCCTGATCGGTGTCTCCGTCGCCGCCGCCGTCGGCCGCGGGGCCGGCGGCGGTCCCGGGTTGCCGGCGGGGATCGCCGCGTTCGGGTGCGTCGCCGGGCTAGCCGGAATCGCCCTAATCGTGTTCGGCATCATGTACCTGATCATGCTGGTCCGGTTCGGCAACGCCCTGTCCCAGCAGGCGGCGTTCGCCCGCCAGACCTGGGCCGTGACCGCCCCGGTGGGGCCGGCCCTGCCGTGAATCCTCGCGATCGCCGGAGGGGGATGCGAGCAGGCCGACTTTCCGCGCCCGCTCAGTCGTGCCGGGTTCCGCTCAACGTTCGGCAGATGCTCGCCGTCGCCTTGCTCTTGTTCAGCGTGTAGAAGTGCACCCCGTCGACGCCGTTGGCGATCAGGTCGCGGCACTGCTGCGTGGCGTGGTCGACGCCGGCGGCGTGGACGGCCTCGGCGTCGGCCTCGACGGCCTCCAACCGCAGCAGCAGGGGCTGGGGGATCTTGGCCCCGCACAGGCCGACGAACCGCTTGATCTGGGCCACGTTCAGGACCGGCATGATGCCGGCCACGATCGGGGCCCGGATGCCCATGCCGCGGGCGGCGTCGCGGAAGCGGTAGAACTGGTCGTTGTCGAAGAACAGCTGGGTGACGACGAAGTCGCCGCCGGCGTCGACCTTCTGCTTCAGGTGCTCCAGGTCGCGGGTCAGGTTCAGGCACTGCGGGTGCCCCTCGGGGTAGCCGGCGACGCCCAGGCAGAAGTCGTGGCGGGCGGCGGCGAAGGCGACCAGGTCGCTGGCGTTGGCGAACCCGCCCTCGGTGGCCTGGAACTGGGCCTGGCCCAGGGGCGGGTCGCCGCGGAGGGCCAGCACGTTCCGCACGCCGGCGTCCCACAGCTCGTCGAGGATGCCGCCCAGCTCGTCCCGGGTGTGGCCGACGCACGTCAGGTGGGCCATCGTGCGGATGGCCAGCTCCCGCTGGATGCGTTCGGTCAGCTCCAACGTCTTGCTGCGGGTGGACCCGCCGGCCCCGTACGTGACCGACACGTAGCTGGGCTCGAGCGGCCTGAGCTCGTCGATCGTCTGGAACAGGGCGATGAAACCGGCGTCGGTCTTGGGCGGGAAGAACTCGAACGACATGGCCGGTTGGCCGAGCCCGATCACCTGGTCGATCCGCATGTGCTGCCTCGCGCGTGGACGGTCCCCGCCGGCCGACGGCCGGACGGGGCGGACCCAGTTATACCCCCGGGCGGGCCGCCCGGGTTCGGTCCGGACCGTTCAAAATTGCCGGCGGGCCGGCCCGTGGCGACCCCGCCCGGCTCCCGCCCCGCTCCCGTCCCGCTCCCGTCGAGCTCGCTAAGCCGCCGTCCGCCCTTCCGTTGCGAACCGTCCGCCGCCTTTGACCTGGGGCCAGTCCGGGGTAAACTGCCCTTGGCTGCTTTTGCCGGCCGCTTATGATCGTCGATTGTCACACGCACATCTGGCAGAGCCCCGAACAGCTCGGGCAAGTGGACCTGGGCGACCTGCATCGCCCGGCCCGGCAGCGGGCGACGCGGTTCTCGCCCGTGGCCCGCACGCCTTGGCGGAACGTGCCGGCGGCCGACCCGGATCACCACTGGGCGCAGTCGGCCGGCGTCGACAAGTCTTTCGTGCTCGGGTTCAAGAGCCGGTACCTGCGGGCCGAGATCCCCAACCGCCTGGTGGCCGACTACGTGGCCCGGTTCCCGCAGAAGCTGATCGGGTTCGCCGGCATCGACCCGACCGAGCCGTCGGCCGTGGACGAGTTGCGGGTCGCCAAGAACGAGCTGAAGCTGCGGGGCGTGACGATCAGCCCGGCCAACCAAGACTTCCACCCGACCGACAGCCGGGCGATGGCCGTTTACGCCGAGGCCGAGAAGCTGGGCATGCCGGTGCTGATCCACCCGGTCGGCCAGTTCACCGAGCAGAGCAAGCTGGAGTACGCCCGGCCGTACCTGCTGGACGAGATCGCCCGGGTGTTCCCCCGGCTGCCGCTGATCGTCGCCCAGCTGGGCCAGCCGTGGGTGGACGAGACGATCGTCCTGCTGGGCAAGCACCACAACGTGTTCGCCGACGTGAGCGGGCTGCTGAGCCGCAGCTGGCAGGCGTACAACGCGCTGGTGGCGGCGCACCAGAACCAGGTGATCGACAAGCTGCTGTTCGGCAGCGACTTCCCCTACACGACGGCGACCGACTGCATCGAGGCGCTGTACAGCATCAACCAGTTCTCGCAGGGCACGAACCTGCCGACCGTCCCGCGGGAGGCGCTGCGGGGCATCGTCGAACGGGACGCCCTGGGGCTGCTGGGGCTGTGACCGCTCTCCCCGAACGACGCGTGACCCGTCGCCGGAGCCCCGGATGTACATCCGGGGCTTCTTCTCGTCTGGTGGGAATCTCGCTCGCGCTGATGCTGGCCGGGTGCGGGTCGGCCCCGTCGGTGTCGGTCCGGCCGCAGGGGGACACGGCGTCGCTCCGGCAGACGTTCGACCGGGCGTTCGTCAGCCTGAGCAGCGTCCACGGCGAGGACCAGGTCGTGCTGGTCAACGCCCCGATCGACAAGACGACGCCCGACCAGCCGACGAAGCTGATCCGGCCGTTGGCCGGGCCGCCGCTGTACACGGTGCTGTCGATCCGGCTGCACTGGCGGGCCCAGTCGGGCAAGCTGACGACCGAGGCGGGGCTGAACGCCGTCGTCCACTGGTACGTGTGGGCCCGGCCCGCCGCCGGCGGGCCGGTCAGCCTGCTGCACTACGTCGGCACCGCCTTCGCCTTGGTCGAACCGGCCGGCGACGGGGCCGACGTAACGGTGACGTACGGGGCGCTCGCCTTGGCCCAACGGTTCGGCGACCTGCGGGACCCGCTCGGGTCGTTCACCGTCCAGGGCACGTTCCACGCCGTGACGAGCGATACGCGGGTGGCCGAGACGTTGGCCGAGGTGGCCGCCGCCACGGCCGCCGCCCAGGCGGCCTACGCGCCCCCCACCGCCCAACCCGCCACTCGCCCCGCCACTCGCCCCGCCACTCGCCCCGCCACTCGCCCCGCCGCCACCCGACCATGACCCGGATCGAAGTCCAACCCGGCACCGTCCACCTGCTCGACGACGGCGGCAACGGCCGGCCGATCGGCACGGCCGGGTGGGTGGTCACCGACCCGGCCGAGGGGCTGATCCAGGTCGTGTCGATCGCCATCGCCCCCGAACACCAGCGGCGGGGCCACGGCCGACGCCTGCTGCACGGCCTGTACGACGCCGCCCGCGGCCAGCTGGCCGGCCCGCCGCTGCGGCGGGCGTGGGTCGGCACCGGCAACAAGGCCCAC
The DNA here is from genome assembly GCA_965198865.1 of Tepidisphaeraceae bacterium. Taxonomy (GTDB): domain Bacteria; phylum Planctomycetota; class Phycisphaerae; order Tepidisphaerales; family Tepidisphaeraceae; genus CBDAQA01. Next base: position 83,741 of record CBDAQA010000005.1, read on the forward strand.
GTCATCGCCCGCGCCTTCCTCACCGGCGAAGGCTACCACCACGTCGGCAGCAACGCCGGCATCTACCGCGACCAGGACCTCTTGATCTACGTCAAGTCGTTCGATTGAACCGCCCTCTCCGGCGTGCCCGCTTCAGCGGGGCACGTTCCCGGCCGACCGTGCCCCGCCGAAGCGGGCACGCCGGGACCACCTCGGAGACACAACTCAACGCCGACGGGCGTCGCGGCTGGTGCCGCGACGCCCGTCGGGGGATCGGTCGTTGGGGACGAGAGTCGCTCAGAAGGCGAACACGCCGTCGACGCCGAAGCTGAAGAAGTAGTGGTCGGTCGGCTGGCCGGTGGTCAGGTCGGGGTCGAACGTGGCCTTGTCGGCGTAGTCGAACCGGACCTCGGGGCGGATGAAGAAGTTGTTGAACACCGCGTCGTTGGGCAGCGGGTGGATGGTCGTGCCGAGGGTGAACTCGTAGTACTCGTTCGGCCGGCGGACGGGCCCGAACTGGGTCGGGGCGGCCGCGTCCTGGTCGTCGAACCACTCGCCGCGGGCGTTGAACGTGAAGTTGTCGCTCAGCTTGTAGCTGGCGTACCCGGCGACGGCGTACCACTGCCCGAGCCCGCCGAAGTTGCCGGCGTTGCCCGTCTGGGCTTCCCAGGCGTACATGCCGTTGGCCGAGACGGTCAGCTGGTCGCTGAGGGCGTAGGTGACGACCGTGTCGAGCACGGTCCGGTACCCGTTGTGGCCGGGCGTGCCGGGGGGCAGGTCGGGCTCCTCGTTGCCGGTGATGCCGCTGAAGTAGGCCGTCAGCTTGGGGCTGACCACGGCCTTGACCTGGCCGATGAAGTCGATGTTCCCGTTCGTGTCCTCGGTCGCCTGGTCCCAGCCGCGGGTGATGCCGCCCTGGAACGTGAACATGTCGTTGAAGTTCACAATGCCCAGGGCCCCGGTGTGGGTGAACGGCTCCTCGACGAAGATGAAGCTGTGGCTGTAGAAGGCGTTGGTCGACGCCCCGCTGTAGGCGTCGATCAGCTCGGCCCCGAGGAGGGTGGCGAACTTGCCGCCCTCGAAGGCGATGCCCTTGAACAGGGCGTTGCTGGAGATCGTGAAGTTGCCCTGGGTCAGGTCGTACTGGGCCCGGGGGGCGATGGTGGACGCGGTACCGGTGCCGTAGAACGGCCCGGCGACCTTGCCGTACGAGTAGATCGTCAGGCCGTTGGAGTGGATGAACGCCGAGTCGGTGCCGTAGATCTGCTCGAGCTGGGCCCCGAAGTCCAACGGCTTGGTGAAGTCGACCGTGCGGCTGACGTTCAGCTCGACCTGGTCGAGCACGGGGCTGTCGTGGCGGGTGTCGAAGGCCCGGTCGGACAGGACGTTGCCCGTCGGGGAGCTGAAGTCGTAGGTGTACCCGCCCTCGACGAAGCCGGTCACGCTGATGCCGGCATCGCTCAGGCCCTTGCCGACGCCGATCGAGCCGAGAATGCCCATCAGCGGGGTCGTGCCCGCCGTGGTCGCCGGGGCCGTCGCCGGGGCCGTGGTCGTTCCGGCGGCGACCGGGGCGGGTGCCATCGGGGCGGGTGCCATCGGGGCGGGTGCCATGGGGGCGGGGGTCATCGGGGCCGGGGCGGCCGGGGTGACGGGGGTGGACAGGTTCGGGCTGGTGGTGCCGGGCGTGACCGTCCCCGGGGCCGTGGGGCCGGCCGGGACGGGATTCCCGGCCGGGGCCGGGGCCGTGTCGTCCATGAGCAGCGGCGCGGCGGGCGGGACACCCAGTGCCGTGGCGGGCGTGACCGCCGCCGGCCTCGTGGGCGTGGCCGGGATCATGTCGTCGGCCGCCCGGGCCTGCCGGTGACCGCCGGCGGCCAGTGCGGCGACCGCCGCCGCGACCAACGCGACACCCTGTTTCCGATGCATTGCGAACTCCTTCCCAAGATGACTGGCCGCCCCGCGCGGGGCGAGCCCTGGTCCTATGCCGCCGCCGCTCATGTCGACCGGGCGGGCCGCCGGGTGTGTCCCGGCGGCCCGCCCGGCACCCGCGGGCACCGGCCGTACGACCCTTCGACGTGTCCGGCCCCGGCGGCGAGCGGTGCGCCGGTCTCAACGAGACCGGCGGGCCGGTCGGGCGGCTGGGGCCGGTCAGGCAATATAGTGAGGTTCCCGTGGCGAGCAAAAGCCCCGGGGCCGCTCGCGACATGGCGGTGGGCAAATTCCCCAGCCCACGCCCCCCGCCGTCGAGCCCGCCCCGGCAGGAGGCGGGCGGCGGCTACCGCCGGGTTCAGAACCCGTAGAACGCCTCGATTTCGGCCGTCCACTGGTAGTGGCCGGTGCCGCCGTCCCACGTGGCGTGGCCGGCGTAGTCGACCCGGCCCTCGGGCCGGAACGTCAAGTTGCGGAAGACCGAGTTCTTGGCGAACGGCTTGACCGTCACGCCGAACGTGGCCTCGGTGTAGTTGTTCGGCCGGCCGACCGGGCGGTCGTAGATGGGTCGCCGCGATTGCCAATCCGATGCCGTACCGCTGCCGCAGGTTCGCCGTCACTTTCAACATGAGATCGTCCCGACCTCGGGCCCCGGCCGGCGTACAATCGACCGGTGAAAACCGAGGTTCCCGCCCCGACAGGCTCGGCAACCCAGACCTTCTGCAACGAGGCCGGAACGTGCGACGCGTGTGGCAGCAACCTTTGCCGGAAAACCTGGCCGGGCTCACCGACCCCGAGCTCCGCGTCCGCATCGACCTGGCCAAGCGGAAGCTCGGCAGCCGGGTCGTCGTGCTCGGCCACCACTACCAGCAGGACGCCGTGGTCGACTTCGCCGACTTCACCGGCGACAGCTTCGAGCTGAGCCGCCGCGCGGCCGACCAACGCGACGCCGAGTTCGTCGTCTTCTGCGGCGTCCACTTCATGGCCGAGTCGGCCGACATCCTCACCGCCCCCAGCGTCCAGGTGATCCTGCCCGACCTGGGGGCCGGCTGCTCCATGGCCGACATGGCCAACCTCGACCAGACCCAGGACTGCTGGGCCCAACTCTTGGAAACCTGCCCCGGCCAACGCCTGGTCCCGGTCACGTACATGAACAGCTCGGCGGCCATCAAGGCCTTCGTCGGCGAGCACGGCGGGGCCGTCTGCACGAGCAGCAACTGCCGCGACGTGCTGGCCTGGGCCATCAACGACCCGGCCGCCGGCTTAGTCACGCCCGGCACCCTGCCGGCCGGGGTTCCGACCGTCAAGGTGCTCTTCTTCCCCGACCAACACCTGGGCCGCAACACGGCCCACAGCATGGGCTACCCGCTGGAGGACATGGCCGTCTGGGACCCCCGCGAGGACCTGGGCGGCAACGACGCCGCCGCCCTGGCCCGGGCCGACTTCGTCCTGTGGAAGGGCCACTGCTCGGTCCACGCCCTGTTCCGCCCCGAGCACGTCGACCAGGTCCGGGCCGCCCACCCGGACGTGAAGGTGATCGTCCACCCCGAGTGCAAGTGGGAGGTCGTCCAGAAGGCCGACATGGCCGGCAGCACCGCCTACATCGTCAAGCAGGTCGAGGCCGCCCCCCCCCGCACCCGGTGGGCGATCGGCACCGAGACCCACCTCGTCAACCGCCTCCGCCACCAGCACCCCGAGCAGCACATCTCCGTGCTGAGTGATTGCCAGTGCCTGTGTACGACCATGTTCCGCGTCGACCTGCCCCACCTGTGCTGGGTCCTGGAGGAGCTGGTCGACGGCCGCGTCGTCAACCCGATCAAGGTCGACGACGACACCCGCCGCTGGTCGCTCGTCGCCCTGAACCGCATGCTCTCGATCAAGGGCGACGGCAACCCGATCCGCAAGCGGCAACCGGTCGGCACGACGGTCGACTGACGCGGGCCACCGACCCGCCACTGAGCTGCCGACTCGCGCGGAGCCTCAGCTTCACCGGTTCGGACGAGCGGCGGGTCACGCGTCTCCCGCCCCCGGAGCTGGCCTGGCGCAAGTGGAGCAGAGGCCGCCGACCAGGAACGCAAACCGGGCGACCGCCGAAGGGAACCACGTCGTCGACCAGCCGTGCGAGAACGGAACGGCAGAGCCCCGGTGCAGCCCGTAAACCGCGACCGCGTCGAGGGCGGCCTAGAACAAAAATCTGACATTTCCGATGATTATGAGCTTGGATGTCGAGAACGGTACCGACCTGGCGGATCCCTGCGACGGTAAAGCCGGACGCAGGTTTTAGGCGGCAGGCGGCCCGACCTGTCGCTGTCGCTGCCGGTGAACGGCCCGTCTCGGGCCATGCGATTCGGGTCCGACGGGGGTGGCCCCCGTCAAGCCGTCGCCAGCTCCCGCAACCGTTCCACGTCCGGCATCGGCGGCTCGCCGAAGTGCCGCTTGTAGTCCCGGCTGAAGTGGGACGGGTCGTCGTACCCGACGCGGTACCCGGCCTCGCCGGCGTCCAGGTGCTCGCTGAGCATCAGCCGCCGGGCCTCCCGCAGCCGCAGCTGCTTCTGGAACTGGACCGGGCTCATGGCCGTCACGGCCTTGAAGTGGGCGTGGAAGCCCGACACGCTCATGCCCAGGTCGCGGGGCACGTCCTCGACCCGCAGCGGCCGGTCGAACGCGTCGCTGATCCGCCGGACCGCCCGGGCCATGCGGTGCCCGTGCCCGCCGACGGTGGCCAGGTGGAGCAGGCGGGCGGCCTGGTCGCCGGTGAGCAGGCGGTAGACGATCTCCCGGGTGACCAGCGGCCCCAGGACCCGGTACTCGCCGGGCGTCCCGGCCAGCCGCACCAGCCGCAGCGTCGCGTCGAGCAGGCTCGGGGCGAGCCGGCCGACGTCCAGCGCGGTGACGGCACCGCCGCCGTCGCCACCGCCGCCCTGGGACCCCGCCACGCCCACCTCCGCCATCACCGACGTGACGACGGCCGGGTCCAGCGTGAGGCGGACGCTGAGGTACGGCCGGGTCGGCGAGGCGTCGACGACCGTCCCGACGGCCGGCAACCCGCCCACCGTGGTGATCAGGTAGTGGGCCGGGTCGTACCGGAACCGGGCGTCGCCCACCAGCACGTCCTTGCTGCCCTGGGCGACGAAGCAGAACGACGGCTCGGACACGCCGTGGACCGGCCGCCCGCGGCCGAGACGCGGTGGACGTGCAGGCCCGGCTGCAGGTCCACCTTGCCGTCGCGGGGCACCGCCCGCGCGATCCGCTCGGCCAGCTCGTCCCGGTCGGCCCGCACGCGTCGGTCACGGTCATCGGCGGTAGGGCTGAGGGTGGCGTTGAAGGTGGGGTTGGCGGCGGGGTTCACCATGCCGGTCATCGTAGCTCGCCCCGCCGGGTCGGCCGGCGTCGCCGCCGGCCGACTTTGAAGGATCGTGCAAACATCTCCGAGGATCGTCATACCGTCCCGGTCGGCGGCGGCCGTAGAGTCACGCCACGGGAGACGAGGGGCCCGCCCCTCCCCCGGTCGCGACCGCGGCCCGATCGACCTGCCGAGGCGGGCGACCGTCGGCGGCCGCCAGCACGCCCGAAGGAGATGCCGGATGGAGATCAAACGCAACGGTTCGCAGCCGTCGGCCAAGGGGCCGGCGGACTGGTTCACCGGGACGGTCCGGATCGACTCGCCGTTCCAGGGCACCGACGCCGCCCGGGTCGGCGGCGCGGTCGTCACGTTCGAGCCGGCCGCCCGGACGGCGTGGCACACGCACCCGCTCGGGCAGACGCTGGTCGTGACGGCCGGGTGTGGGTGGGCCCAGCGGGACGGCGGCCCGGTCGAGGAGATCCGCCCCGGCGACGTCGTCTGGTTCCCGCCCGGCGAGAAGCACTGGCACGGGGCGACGGCCACCACCGCCATGACCCACATCGCCATCCAAGAGAAGCTCGACGGCAAGGCGGTCGACTGGATGGAGAAGGTCACCGACGAGCAGTACCGCAAGCCCGACCGATCGGCCTGAACTCGGCACCGCGGGGAGACGCACGATGCACATCTCGTTCGAGAAAAAGGTCGCCCCGCCCGGGTCGCCCTCGCTTGGCTGCTGGCCAAGAAGCCGTGGATCGCCCCGGTCCCCGGCACGACCGAGCTGCACCGGCTGGACGAGAACCCGGGAGCGGTCGCCGTCGGGCTCACGCCCGCCGACCTGTAGGCGGTCGAGGACGCGGCGTCCCGCATCACCGTCCAGGGGGCCCGCTGTCCCGAACGCCTGGAGCAGATGACCGGCCGCTGAGCCTGGCCGCTGAGCCCGGCCGCTGAGCCCGGCCGCTGAGCCCGGCCGTCGAAGCCCGACCGGTGCCGGATTCTCGCCCGGACGGTTGCCCGCTTGCCAACCCGGTGCTACCATTCGTCCGCACTACCGGGGGCGATCGGTTTCGACCGGATGACTACGGTGGTGGTGGCATGCCGAGGACGCCCGCTTGGCCTCGTAAAACACGTGGGTAAAAAACAACTGCCAACAACGATCACGTTGCTGTCGCAGGCCGGGTCGGCTTCACCGCCGCCCCGGTTATGGCTGCCTAATTAAAGGCAACCTCAACACGGTGTGGTGCCCCCGCCACGCCGGTTGCAAACAGGGGGCTGGCTGTCGCACCCCGCCGGTGGTGCGACGGCGAGAAAACTCCGGCCGCTGCCCGGCGAAGGTTGCTCGTGATCGCCGCCGGGCCTAAGACAAAACACAGGGCTAAGCATGTAGAGGCCGCCACTCGGGCCGTTTCGGGACGGGGGTTCGATTCCCCCCGCCTCCACCTGGTTTGACGAGAAAGCCCCGGAATTCCCGGGGCTTTCTTCGTTTCACGACCTGCCGCACGGCCCAGAGTTTATCCCATTTTTGTCCGATTCGCCTTCGGCTGTCCGATCCGGGGTTCTACGGCCCTGAAGAAGACGCTCGCTTTCCGACGCCAACTCGGGGCAGTTCCGGTGCGATGTGGGCAAGCTCCCACGCCGCCTCTACCTCGGCGGTGACCCGGAGGCCGCCCAGCGGCGGAAGGTCGCACTGGTCGACTTCTGGGCTCGCATCTCGGCCGACGGATGGACCGACGAGCACAAGCGAATGGCCAGCCTGATCGCCAAGGGTGAGGCCGTCGAGTGCCTCTTCCGATTCGGCGAATCGGAGGCCGACTATCGGAGCGGCTCGCCGAGGGCCTACGCAAGGTGGGGGGGCCGAGGAAAATCGACCGGGCTTTCTCGACCGACGAGGTCAACGACGCCATGCACCGCACGCTCCGACGCAAGGCTGCGACACTTGAGACTCGCCTTGAGGAGGCGGCCGGCCCGGGTGCCGTCGAGGGCAGAACCCTCAGCGTCCAGCAGGCGCTCGACGCCGCCCAGAAGGATTCGACAAAGACTCACGTCGAGCCCGGCACGGACCGGCCGACCGAGTATTCCAAGACGCATGGGAACGCCGTCAGCTTCGCACCCCGACTCGTTGCCCCGGACCTTCGCCTCTCCGCCACCACCTACGCCCAACTGCCCGCGTGGTGCCTGGCCGCCACCGCACGTCCGTTGAGCCGGAAGCACGAGAAGCCGATCACCTTGACCAGGGTCCGCAACTGCCTCAGGGTGATCCGGGCGCTCGTCGAGTGGGCCGGCCGGCACTACGGCTGGCGGCGGCCTGACCGCTGGCGGGAGGCGACCATGGTCCGCATCCGACGCACCAAATAGGAGCGACGGGAGGTCCTGCTTAGTACTACAGCGTGAGTTCGTCCGGGAGAAGAGGAACGAGCCACAGATGGGGCACAGATGAACACAGATCGGACACTGTGACGTGCGGCCTCACTCGTTGCTGCGGCCTGGTCTTCCCGGCCTCACCGTTCGAGGCGGGCCTTCTCACCCGTGTTCATCCGTGCCCCATCTGTGGCTCATTCCAGCTCTGGAGAACGAAGTAGCGGTGTAGTGCTAATACTACAGCGCACGTTCGCATTCTGGCGGTCGGATTTGAACCACGAAGGCACGAACAGACGAAGGTCGGACAGGTGGGAAACGGATGCCCGTGGCGGTCTACTGCTTCGTCCGACCTTCGTGGCTTCGTGCCTTCGTGGTGAAAATCCGTCGGCCGGGAGGCGAAGGTGCGCTGTAGTGTTAGATTTGGCAATTGCTACACGCTGGAGGAATGCGGCGTGCTCTGGCGATTTGCGTTGCCCTCCGAGCGGATGCGTCTCTTGCTCGACTTGAACTTCGGCGGTGCTCAGGCGGAGATTCTCAACCTGCTCCCCGAGCACCGCACCGGCACCGAGACGACAGCACTTCGATCGAAAACTGGGGTGATCGGGCGACGGTTAGTCTGGCCCGAGACCCGTGCATTGGCGGCGACCGAGTTTCAGAGAATCCCTGCCGACCGCCAGGGCATTGCCAATAGTTGGAATCAGCTTCTCGTGTCCGCAACGAAGAGACCGACTTTAGGCGGCTCGGTTTCAAGTGGGTCCGCAAGTCGGGATCATCCCTCGTTCGCAAGGTCGCCGACGGCGAGGTGGCGCCTTTGTACCTCTCACGCGGGGAGAGCCCGGCCACCGATGACGACCTCCTCGACGTCTACGCCAGCGCAGACCGGGACAAGGTGGTCGCGACAAGGTGGTCGCAGCCCTCGCTACCGTGCGGGAGCAGCTTCTGCCGCACCTGACGGCCCCGTCGCCGCAGCGAACCTACGCCGAGTTGGGAACGATCGACACGATCCGGCGGATGTGGCGGGACGGCAACGGTCCGAACCAGATCATTGCGGCATCATTGCGGCCACGGGCAAGAGCAGGACGACGGTTTACCGGTACCGGCCTGAGCCGGTACCGGTGAGCAACGCCCCCGCATAGAGGGGTCGGCCAGTGGCGACGGGCATCCCATGGCTCGCACCTGCCGCTCACGGCCAGATCATCAGTACCCGCCCTTCCGGCTTGACGATCGGCTTGGCCGCCGCCGCCTCGGCCCTCCGGGGCGGCTCCCGCAGCCAGTCCACCCCGTGCAGGAGCGTGATCATGAAGTTCCGGCTCTCCTTCTCCCTGCCGTTCGAGGGCCACGCCAGCACGCCCTCCGCCGGCGACTCCGGCGAGATGTACTCCCGCATGGCGGCGGCGAGCAGCCTGTTCCGCATTTCGATCGATTGCTCGGGCGGGTACCAAACACCGCGGAACACCGACGGCTTCTCTGTGACGGGCCGCCGCCGGCCGGGATGAACTTCAACGATCGCCAACTGATCTTCCGCTTCTTCCTATTGCACCCTAACACTACAGCGCACCTTCGACTTTCGGCGGTCAGATTCCAACCACGAAGGCGCGAAGGGACGAAGGTCGGAACGATCAGAGGGGTACGCGACCGTGCAGTCGACTGACTTATCCGACCTTCGAGCCTTCGTGTCTTCGTGGTGAAGAATGGTGCGTCCAACGGCGAAGGTGCGCTGTAGTACTAATTCCCTATGCGGCGGCCACGACGATGAGTGATTGCAACGTTCAGTAGCTCGGCCTGAAGATGTCAGACAACTTACCTTCGCTGACCCGCCGAAAGGTTGGTCATGTTCCTCGGCGCACGGCCCGACTTGAACGCGGCGACGATCGACCATCATGTCGCCGAATGACGTTCGCTCACCCCTCGGCGTGGGCGGCCAGGATGCGGCGGATGACGTCGGTCGTGCTGCGGCCCTCGGCCAGGGGGGCGAGGGCGACGGTGCCGCCGTTCGATTCGACGAGGCCGGCGCCGACGACGGCGTCCTTGGCGTAGTCGGCCCCTTTGACCAGGACGTCGGGGCGGACGGCCCCGATCAGGTCGATCGGCGTGTCGGCGTCGAACAGCACGAGGTGGTCGATGCTCTCCAGTTCTTCGAGGACGGCCAGGCGGTCGGCCTCGGGGGTGATGGGGCGGGTGGACCCCTTGAGGCGGCGGATGCCGGCGTCGGTGTTGACGCCGACGACGAGCACGTCGCCCTGCCGCTTGGCGAACTGGAAGTAGCCGACGTGGCCGGCGTGGATCAGGTCGAAGCAGCCGTTGGTGAACACGATCCGCTTGCCCTCGGACCGCGCCCGGGCCAGTTCGGGGAGGAGGCCGGCTAGGGTGCGGCGTTTGCCGAGGCGGGCGTGGGCCTCGGCCCGGAGCTCGGCGGCGACCTCCTGGGGGCGGATTGGGACGACGCCGAACCGCTCGACCTCCAGGCCGCCGGCGGTGTTGGCCAGGGCGGTGGCCTCCTCCCAGGTGGCCCCGCCGCAGCGGGCGACGGCGAGCATGGCGAAGGCCATGTCGCCGGCCCCGGTCACGTCGTACACCTGCCGCGGGCGGGTGCCGAGCAGCTTGCGGTCGCCGGCCGTCGTGGCGACGTAGGCCCCGTGCTTGTCGAGGGTGAGGACGACGGCTTCGAGGGAGAGGGTTTCGAGCAGCCGCTCGGCGGCCCGGCGGTACTGGTCGGGCGTCTCGACGGGCAGGCCGGTGGCCCGGGCGGCCTCGGGGCGGTTGAGCTTGAGGCAGGTGGCCCCGGCGTACTTGCGGTAGTCGCCGATGCGGGCGGGGTCGATCAGGACGGGCACGCCCCGGTCCTTGGCAGCTTCGATCACGCCGCGGCAGACGTCGGCCGTGACGGCCCCCTTGTCGTAGTCCTCGATGCAGACCAGGTCGGCCTCGTCCATGGCGACGGCGGCCGACGCCACCAGCTGGGCGGCGGCGGCGGGGTCGACCGGGCGGGCCTCCTCGAAGTCCAGGCGGATCATCTGCTGGGGGTGGCGGTGCTGGGCCGACCCGACCAGCCGCATCTTGCAGGTGGTGGGGCGGGGCAGCTCGGCCAGGCCGGTGGGGTCGGCCCCGAGGTCGCGGAGCAGGGCGGCCAACTGCTGGCCGGTCTCGTCCAGGCCGATCACGCCGACGGCCAGCACGCGGGCCCCCAGGGCGGCCAGGTTGGCGGCGACGCTGCCGGCCCCGCCCAGGCGGAGCTCTTCCTTCTGGAAGTGCAGGACGGGGACGGGGGCCTCGGGGCTGAGCCGCTCGGCGTTGCCGTACAGGTAGCGGTCGACCATGTAGTCGCCGACCAGCACGACGCGGGTGGCCGGCAGGTGCTCGACGAGCTCGATCAGGCGGGTGGACATGGGGGCGGATTGTAACGACCGGGGTGCGGGCACCACACGCCGCCGACACCTGTTATACTCCGGCGGTGGCCCCGCAGCCCTCGACGCCGCCCCCGGTGATGAACCGAGACCCCGCCGGCGAGGTCTCGGTCAAAGAGTACGCCCGGCAGAGGTTGCACGAGCTGGGTAACTTGACCGTCTCGTTGGTGATCGATGCGGCGGTCTTGGTCAGCTGGACGGTTGTGAACTGGAGTTGCGACCACTTCGTAATCGAGCCGATGCGGTTACACGGCACTGACGGGTTGGTACTGGCCGTCCTCCGTTGGGCGTTTGGCATCAGCACCCTCGTCGGGGCGCTATCGTACGTGGTGGTCGACGTCGTCGCGATCGTCGCCCGCGCGACTCGCCGCGTGCGGGCCGAACTCAGGCAGGTGCCATAATGATTTGGCGACAGATCACCTGGCCACGGCTCCCGGTCGATCGACCGTGGCCGACGGCAATCGTCGTGTACCTGCGACGGTTTGAAATCTTCATTTGGTCGGGCCTCGTCCCGTTGGTGGGCATTGGCGTGTTGCCGCTGCCCGGGAACCCGACCGGGTTGATCCTCCGCACGTGTGTCATCGGCGGGCTTGCAATCGCTCTGCTGCGGGCCGCCCAACACCGGGTGTTCGGGATTTGGCAGCGGCAGACGCTCCGGAAGATCCGCGACATGCGGCACGAAATGGCCGACCTGCTCTTCCAGGTGGGCCGGCTGGCCGAGGGGATCGATCGGGACGCCCTGGCCTCGCAGGTGCGCGAAGAGCTGTCCGATCTCACGCTCTTGGGCGAGGAGTTGGCCGGCATGTCCGGCCGGCCGTTCGCGGCCGATTCGGAAGCCCTCCAGTCGAAGCTCAACGCATTCGCCGCCTTCCTGCACGCCGTCACACGGGCCGGTATTTCACCGAGCCTTTGACGTGACGCGCCCGCCCCCCCCGCTGCCACGGCCTCGTCCCGCTGTTGGACCGAACGCCGGAGCTCGGATTAAAACCGGGGCCGAGATCGGCCGGTCCCTTAACCCGGTTTTAAGCCGACGGGAGTATCGTCCGGCACGTAACCAAGCGCGGCCGGCCGGCGTCTCTGCGGCAGGCCCCCGTCGTTGACCGCCCGTCCCGTCCCGAGGAGGTTCCGTGCCCCGTCGTCGCCGTTCGCCGTCCGCGTCTTCGCCCGTCGTGTACCTGGCCCCGATCGAGATCCTGGAGGTGCGGACGCTGTACGCGGCGACGACGACGGCCGTCCACAACGACTCGTTCGACGTGACCGGCCTGACGGCGTTGCGGGCCGACCCGACGTACTCCAGCATCACCGGCGCGGGCATCGGCATCGCCGTGCTGGACAGCGGCGTGGACGCGGCCAACCCGGACCTGACGCCGCAGGTGGAGTCGTTCTACAACGCCGTCGAGAACCCGGTCCCGACGACGGCCCCGACGGCAACTGGGGCGGTGGACAACGACGGGCACGGGACGCACGTGAGCGGGATCGCGGCGTCGGCCGACCCGGACATCGGCGTGGCGTACGGGGCCAAGCTGGTGGACGTGAAGGTGATCGCCGACTCGGGCGAGACGCAGCTGAGCGGGGACCCGCTGCTGCGGGGGCTGGAGTTCGTGGCCGACTACGCCAGCACGTTCAACATCAAGGTCGTGAACCTGTCCCTGGGCGAGGCGAGCAGCGCGGGCGGGATCAACAGCGATGCGGTGCCGGCGGCGGACGACATCAGCACCGAGATCGGCGTCCTGGAGGGGATGGGCATCACGGTCGTGGCGGCGAGCGGGAACAGCTACGCGAACGACCCCGTGCCGGGCGAGAGCTACCCGGCCGACGTGAGCACGATCGGCGTGGCCAACACGTTCGCCGACGACGGGGAGGCGTCGGACTTCGACACGTACGCCTACGGGACGGCCGAGGACACGTACGCGGCCGTGGAGACGGCGGCCGCGGCCGACGAGTTCAACGCCACCAGCCAGCGGTCGACGCTGGCCAACCAGGTGGCGGCCCCGGGGACCGACATCTACAGCGACTGGAACGGCAGCAGCACGGGCGACGCCGGGACCGACCTGCTGCACAACACGCTCAGCGGGACGAGCATGGCCACGCCGTTCATCAGCGGCACGGTCGCGCTGATGCAGCAGGCGGCGTACACGTACGGGGGGCGGTACATCACCGACCCGCAGGAGGTGCTGAACATCATCCGGGCGACGGCCGACCAAATTGTCGACGGCAACGTGACGACCAACGGCCGGGTGCCGATCAGCGACGGGGAGCTGGTCAGCAGCACCGTGCAGGACCTGCCCGAGACGGGCGACACGTACTACCGGGTGAACGTCCTGCACGCGATCGAGGCCGTGCAGCAGCTGTTCACGGGCACGGTGTCCAACGCCGACACGGACGACACGACGGCGACGGCGACGGCCGTGGCGGCCATCGACGGGAACGCCGTGCAGACCGAGTCGGGCACGATCGGCACGGACGGGCTGAACGACGTCGGGGCGGACGACGTCGACCTGTACGCGGTGACGCTGACCAGCCCGGGGGCGCTCACGGCGGCCGTGGCGGCGGGCGACAGCAGCTCGTCGTTCACGGCCGACGTGCGGGTCTTCGACGCCGGCGGGGACGAGATCGCGGCCGCCGCCGGCACGACGGCCGACGGGTACCCGACGGCGACGGCCGGGAGCAACAGCGCGCCCCTGCCCGTGGGCACGTACTACGTCGGCGTGAGCAGCGCCGGCGACGCGGCGTACACCATCACCGGCACGGGCGGGAACGAGACCGGGGCGACCGGCGGGACGGGGGCGTACTCGCTGGCGTTGTCGCTGAGCAACCCCGACCCCAACGGCGTCGTGCAGGGGGCTGTGGCCGTGGACCTGACGGACCCGAACTACGAGGACAACTCGGGCGTGACGGCCAACGAGTACGAGGGCATCCTGGGGTCGGACCCGGCCCCGACCGGGGGCACGGGCACGCGGGTGAGCGTGCCGGACGGGGACGTGGACATGTTCGCCGTCGTTGCCCCGGACACCGGCACGGTGACGGCCGACGTGGACGCGACCGACACCGGGGCGGACGGGGCCGACTCGTACGTCGAGGTGTTCACGCAGGACGCGACGACGGGGGCGACGACCGTGATCGGCAGCAACGGCACGGCCGCGGCCGGGCCGTCGAACAGCGACCTGCAGTTCGACGTCACCGTGGGCGAGACGTACTACGTGGCGGTGACGGCGTACGACAACCGCACGTTCGGCCCGACCGACCCGTTCGACCGCGTGGCCGGGAGCACGGCCACGCCGACCGACTACGACCTGTTCCTGACGTTCGACAACGGCAACGCCAACGGCACGGCCCTGACGGCGACGGCGGCCACGGTGGGCACCACGGCGACCGGCGACATCGGGTCGACCACGGCCGGGCTGGGGGCCGACGGCGGGTCGAAGTACGTGAACTGGTACGCCTACACGCCCACCACGACGGGGCTGCTGGACCTGACGGCGACGGCCACGAGCAGCGGGTTCAGCCCGAACGTGCAGCTGTGGACGCTGGTGCAGGAGAGCGACGGCAGCACGGGCATCACGCAGGTGGGGACCGTGACCGGGTCGGGCCAGAGCCTGGTCGACGGCGTGACGGCCGGGCAGACGGTGTACGTGTCGGTGACCGGGGAGGGGAACAGCAACTTCAACTGGTACTCCCTGGCCAGCGGCAGCGGCGGGCAGACGGGCACGTACTCACTCGCCTCGTCGGTCATCGACCCGGCCAGCGCGGCGGCCAAGGCGCTGAACGACGACTCGATCGACGACGGCACGCCGGGCACGGTGACGACGGCGTCGCCGGTGTCGGGCGACATCGGCATGGACGGCGGGCTGGTCGTCGGCGACACCGACGTGGACCTGTACGCGTTCACGCCGACCACCACCGGCGCGTACGACATCCGCACGAACACCAGCCAGGAGGGCAGCGCCGACACGTACCTGCGGCTGTTCGACGCCGGCGGCAACCAGCTGGCGAGCAACGACAACGCCGACAGCACGACCACGGCCAGCTACGTCCGGGCCGACCTGACGGCCGGCGTGACGTACTACGTCGGCGTGAGCGGGACGGGGAACAGCACGTACGACCCGGTCGACGGGACCGGCACGACCGACGCGACCAGCACCGGCCTGTACACGCTGTCGGTGGCGGCGGCGACCATGCCGGCGATCACGGTCGCCGACCCCGCGGCGGTCAACCCGACGGCGGCCGGGGGGACGACGCTGGCGTTCGTCGTGTCGCTCGACCAGCCGGCGGCGGCGGCCGTGACGGTCGACTACGCCACGGCCGACGGGACGGCCGTGGCCGGGACCGACTACACGGCCACGGCCGGCACGCTGACGATCGCCGCCGGGCAGACGTCGGGCACGGTCGACGTGCCGGTCCTGTACGACGCCAACGCCAACGGAACCCTGACGTTCACGCTGGACCTGACCTCGCCCAGCAGCAACGCCCTGCTCGACGGCGGGCAGGCGACGGGGACGATCACCGACCTGCCGGTGGCGCAGCTGCCGGTCAGCCAGGGGAAGGCGGCGACGTACACCGACGCGGACGGCCACGCGGTGAGCGTGACGCTGAGCGGGCCGGGGTCGGCCGTGGTGAGCGTGGTCGGGTCGGCCGACACGACCGACACCGACGCGAGCGAGGTGACGATCGCCACGACCGGGACGACCGCCAAGAGCCGGCTGACGATCCGGCCGAGCGGCAAGGCGACGACGACGCTCGACGGGTTGCAGGTGACCGGGTCGCTGGCGTCGGTGACGGCCCCGGCGGTGGACCTGGCCGGCGACTTGACCGTGACCGGCACGGTCGGCTCGCTGCAGTTGGCCGGGGCCAGCGGTGGGCACACGCTGAGCATCGCCGGCACGGGGACCGTGGGATCGCTCAAGCTGGGGAACGTGTCGGACCTGACGGTGGACACGGCCGAGCCGCTGTCGCTGCTGTCGGCGGCGGCGTGGGCCGACCCGTCGGACGCGGCCGTGGTCACGGCCCCGTCGATCCGGTCGCTGGTCGTACCGGGGGGCGTTCAGCGCCGGCCTGGCCGTGGGCAGCGGCAGCGGGACGGTGCTGTCGGCCGTGCGGATCGGCGGGGCCCGTGGCGGCGGGGGCGTGGCGGGTGAACGGGTCGGTCGGCACGGTCACGGTCGCCAGCACGGCCGCGGCGTGGTCGGCCGACGTGACCGGGACGGTGGCGGCGATGGACGTGACCGGGTCGGCCGGGGGCACGATCACGGCCGGGGTGATCCGGTCGCTGCGGGTGGGGGCGAACCTGGCCGGGGCCACGGTCACGCTGACCGACGCGGGGGCGACCGACGTGTCGTCGCTGACCGTCGGCGGGTCGATCACGGGCAGCACGGTCGCCACGGCCGGCAGCGTCGGCACCGTCCGCACGGCGGCCATGACGGGATCGACGCTGTTCGCCGGCGTGGCGAGCGGCGTCACGGCCCTGCCGACGGCGGCGTCGGACTTCGCGGCGGCGGCGTCGATCCTGTCGTTCACCGTGACCGGCCGGTCGGGCACCGACTTCGCCGGCAGCGGGGCGTGGCGGCGGCGACGCTGGGCCGGGTGGCCGTCCGCGACATCGACACCGGTAACGGCGGGACGGCGTTCGGGTTCGCAGGGGACACGCTGGCGTCGTTCACGGACGCCGAGCCGGGCGTGGCGACGTTCAAGTGGACGCCGCGGGAGCCGACGAGTCGGCTGGCGTTCAACGGGGACCTGGCGGTGCGGGTGCTGGGTGAACACCGGCTGTTGCGGCGTTCCCGCCCGCCGAGGCGGGCGAGCCGGGTCAGGCCCGGCCGCGGCCCCGGCGGCCGATCAGCTTCTGTAGCAGGATGAACGCGAGCAGGAGCAGGCCGACGAAGATGCGGTTCCAGGCGGCTTGAGGTGGCCGTCGAACGTGATCATGGTCTGCATGACGGCGAAGGTGAGGACGCCGAACAGGGTGCCCGGAGACCCGCTGCCGCCGGTCAGGACGGTGCCACCGACGACGACGGCGGCGATCGCGTCAAGCTCCAGGCCGGTGGCGTAGTTGGCGTCGCCCTTCTGGACGTCGAGGGTGACGACCAGGCCGGCCAGGGCGGCGCAGAAGCCGCTGACGGCGTAGACGCCGACCTTGGTCGACCCGACCGGCAACCCCATGAGGACGGACGACTGCTCGCTGCCGCCCAGGGCGTAGGTGGCCGGCCGAACCGCGTGAACCGGGCGGCGATGATGCCGGCGAGCAGCGTGACCAGGAACACGATCCCTTGGAGCGAGAGGGTGACGGGGAAGTGACGGTCGTCGTACCCGACCGTAAGGGCGACGGTCGACAGGCGGGCGTTAGAGCGGGTGCTCGATCGGGATCTGCTGGGCGCTGATGACCAGGGCGACGCCGCGGGCGAAGAACAGGCCGGCGAGGGTGAGCAGGAACGGGGGGATGTTGAACAGGCGGATGAGCAGCCCCTGGGTGGTGCCGAAGGCGGCGCCGATGACGAGGACCATCAGCATGGCCGGGACGGGCGGGACGTGCCACACTGGACGAAGACGGCCAGCAGGGTGCTGGAGCAGCCGATGACGGCCCCGACGGACAGGTCGATGCCGCCGGCGAGGATGACGAACGTCAGCCCGACGGCGGTGACGCCGAGGAAGGCGTTGCCGGGCCGGCCCACGAAGTCGACGAAGGTTTGCAGGTCGTCGAAGTGGGGGTAGCGGACCGAGGCGTAGGGCGTACAGCAGGCCGCACACCAGGACCGTGGCCAGCAGGGCTTCTGGCGGTTATGGCGGTTGAAGCGGCCGGCGGCGGAAAACGGCTGGAGGTCGACGTGGTCATGGGCGGGGCCTACGGGCTGCGGAGCGTTGGGTCGTGTGCCGGCGGCGCGGCGAATCGCGCGTCGCCCCTGCCGGCTAGGTCCTTCGACCGCGTGCCTTCGGCACGGCGCTCAGGATCATCGCCCGGAAGGCCTCGGACTGGAGCAGGCAGAGGCGACGATGACGACGGCCTCGGCGACCTGGAACCACTGGTCGGGGATCTGGCGGCCGGCGATGTGCGTCGCTGGATGGTCTGGAACAGGGTCGAGATGATGACGGCCCCGATGACCGACCCGGCCAGGGAGAACCGGCCGCCGGCCAGGGCCGTGCCGCCGAGGCTGACGGCGAGGATGGCGTCCAGCTCGCGGTTGAGGCGAGGGACAGGTTGGCCGCGTCCCCGTCGGCCGTGGCGAGCAGGCCGGCGACGCCGGCGGTGACGCCGCAGGCGGCGTAGCAGACGAACTTGACCAGTCGGGCGTTGACGCCGGCGTACCGGCTGGCGACGGCGTTGTTGCCGACCGACTCGACGAACAGGCCCAGGGCCGACCGGCGGGTGACGGTGGCGACGACGACGACGGCCGCGGCGGCCCAGAGGACGTCGAGCGGGACGGGGTACAGGACCCGGCGGCACAGCCACCGCAGGGGCGGGGTAGCGCCGGCGTCGGGCGGCAGCAGGTGGAGCCAGTGCAGGGTGCCGTCGGCGAGGGTGATGGTCTGCCCGTCGCTGATCAGCTGGGCGACGCCCCGGCCGGCGATCATGAGGATGAGGGTGGCGACGATCGGCTGGATGTCGAACACGGCCACGAGCAGGCCGTTCCACGCCCCGCACGCCAGGGCCGCCCCCAGGGCCAGGGCCAGGCCCGATCAGGATCGACCCGCCGTGTCCCGGTGGGCAGGCCGCCGGGGGTGACGGGGCCGCGGACGTAGGCGGCGGCGATCGTGCCGGCGATGGCCATGGTGGCCCCGACGCTCAGGTCGACGCCGCCGGGTGGCGATGACCAGCGTCATGCCCAGGGCCAGGACGACGATCAGGGACGCCCCGTGGAGGACGTCGACGGGCGTCCCGTACAGCCCGGCCGGCCGGCGGACCCGAGGTGGAAGAAGCCGGTCGTGAACGCCGCGTTGTACGCCAGCAGCAGGCACAACGCCGCGACCGGCCAGACGACGCGGAACGACTGCAGGCTGGGCAGCCGCCGCGGGAGCGGCGCGGCGTACGTCACGCCGGTGCCGGTGTCGGCCAGGGGCGGGGCGACGTCGGCGGCACCAGCGGCGCCGGTGGCGTCGTCGTCGGACAGGATCGGCACGCGGGGGGATGGTTCGGTCGTCTGGGACATGCGCTCGCTTGGGTTCAACGCCCGTCGAAACGCCCGTAGTGTGGACGCCGGCGGCCCGGCGTCAAACCGCCGAGCAGTTCGGCCCACCCGGACACGGCCGGCAGGCGGGCGGCCAGCCGGCGGAGCTCGTCCCGGTCGGTCGTCATGGCCATGACGCGGGCGCGGTCCGCCTCGGCCGGCGGGCCGAACCGGTCGGTCGCCAGCTCGACGACCAGCGTGGCCCGGCCGCGGGCCTCGCCACGGGCCTCGCCGATCGCTTCGCCACGGGCCTCGCCGATCGCTTCGCCCTGGGCCTCGCCCCGCTTCAGCAGGTCGTAGGCGGCGGTCCCCTCGGGCGGGTTTTGCAGGAGGTCGTACATGATGGTCTCCAAGACTTCGGTCGAGTACCGCAGCGTGACCAGGGATCTGGGTCGCCTTCCACAGGTCGGCCGGACGGGCGGCCGGCGGCTCGGCGGCCAGCCGCTGGCGGACCCGCCCCAGGACGGCCGGCAGGTCGGCCCGGGGCACGGCCGCGACCGGGGCCAGCGGCAGCGTCCCGAGCGGGCCGGTCAGCAGCGGCTCGACCGGCAGTTCCCACACGCGGACCAGCCGGTAGGCGAAGTCCAGGCCGACGTCGGCGTCGACCCGGTCGACCACCCGGCCGGTCACGCCCCGGGTGAGCGCCTGCGGCCGGAGCAGGAACACCACGCTCCGGGCCGGCAGCCCGTGCCGCCACCGGGCGATCGCATTGTACATCATGACCCGGGGGTCGAGCGAGGCGTCGGGGCCGGCCTGGAAGTCGACCACGACCAGGTACGACGCCGGGCCGGCGTCGACGCGGACGAGCTTGTCCGGGGCGGCGGTGACGGTCGACAGGTCGGCGTCGACCACGGTCACGGCCGCCGGCAACGGCGGCACGGGCAGGCCGGCCACGGCCAGCCAGTCGGCCGGGCCGAGGTCGAACAGGTGCTTGCCGGAGGCGTCGTAGGGCTTGGGCATTCGCGGGGTGGAAGTCGCGCGGGGCTGGGCGGTTCAGAAGTGGCGGCTCGAGCCGCCACTCCGCTGGGGGTCGTGATTCTAGTCGGCAACCCGCCACTCGAGGATGCCGGCGGACGCGTCGGGTTGCAGTTGGATCGCCAGCCGCAGGCCGGTCGTGGCGACGGGGGTGAACGTGGTGCGGTTGAACGTGTCGTCGGCCACACCGGCGGGGGTGGCGTCGTCGACCGGCTTCCACTGGCCGGTGGCGTCGCGGTACTGGACCTGCCAGTTGGCCGGCGGGCGGCAGTGGCCGCCGGTCTTGGCGTCGTCGTACCAGTAGGCCTCGGCACTGCCGACCTTCTTGGGGGCCGGGAAGTCGTACTGGATCCACTCGGCCGTGCCGCGGTGGTTCCAGAACGTCATGCGGGGGATGGACGGGTCGGCCGACCCGGCGGCGGGGACGATGCCGTCGCAGACGGCGTCGAGCGCGTCGCCGGCGTAACAGTGGCTGGCCGAGACGGCGTACGCCGGGGCGGGCGGCGGGGCCGGCCAGTCGTGGGCCGCCTCGCCGGTGCCGATGACGGGGAACTGGCTGATCCGCAGCCGGTCGGCCCCCATCGGGATCAGGGTGACCGTCTCGGTCGGCTCGTCGCTCTTGACCGGGCTCTGGGCCGGCAGGCCGACCAGGTTGAACCGGTCCTTCTGCCAGTTCGGGATCCACTTCGCCCGGGCCGTCATGCGCAGCGGGACGTCCTCGGGCGTGAACGGCGGGGCCGGCACGGGGCCGGGGCGGCGGGTCACCTGGAACTCGGCCGCGGGGTCGGCGTCGAGCACCAGGCCGTAGTTCCACGGGGTGGTGGCGTAGCCGTCGAACGTCGGCCAGCCGTGGATGTCGGCGTACTGCTCCCACCGGAAATATCGCTGCATGAGCTTGATGACCCGCTCGTCGGGATGGCCGTGGGCGGCCGTGTACTCGTAGTTGGATTGAGGGCGTTCAGGATCGGCAGGTGCGGCCACAGGTCGGGCTCGCCGTCGTTGGCCGTCCGCAGGCCGTCCGGCCCGAACCAGCCGTCGTCGGCCTGGGCGGCAATGATCGCGTCGATCCACCGCTGGTTCTCGGCGATGATCCGCCGGTCGCCCAGCACGTACCCCAAGTCGCCGAACCCCTTGAGCCAGTACGGCACCTCCTCCCACCCGTTCTTGCCCCGGCGGTGGGGATCCGTCCAGGCGTTGCCGTCGAACTTGCACCAGGTGGACACCTCCGGCAGCCGGCCGGTCATGCCGTCGGCCGACAGTTGCAACTGCCGCAGCAACCACCCCTGGGGCTTGATGGCCCCGATCGGCAGCTGGACGGCCGGGCTGGCCGCCAGCGGCTCGCGGTTGCCGGGGTACAGCGGCGTGCGGGCGTCGGCCGGCAACCGGTCGACCACCGCCGCCGCCGTCGCCGTCGCCGGCCCGTCGGCCGCCGTTGCCACCGCCGGCCCGATCGCCAACAACCCGCCCAACAGCACCAGGGTGCGCCGCGTTTCCATCTGTTGTTCCTCGCCGCCAGAGGGGAGACCTCACGCCGGGCGGCAGTTTACCCGCCGGTCTCCCGGGCGACCAAGCGTCGAGCCAGACGCCGGCGTGGCCGGGCCGCGTCACACGATCCGGCGTTTGATTTGATACGACGTCGCCGAGGCCGGCAGCCTGCGCGAGTAGCCGGGCGTGTGCAGGATGATTTCACATGCGGTCCAGCGGACGGCCCGGTCCGACCGAGGGTCGAAGGGCGGCAGCCAATCCCGGCCGTCGGCCAGTGACAGCACGGGAAACCCGCGCTCGGTAGCAACCCGAAGTCCGAGCAGGAACTCGCCGGCGTCCGGTGGCCGTCCACACGGCCAGAGTCACCCTGCAACCCCGGGGGCGTCACGGCCGATCGTTTGGCCTACCGATCTCGGGGACCGGACAGGTTCTAACCCCCGAATCGGGTCCAGCAGATGGCCGCCGCGGGCGGCGTGGACCGGGGGGGCGTCGGCGACGGCTCTTCCATCCACGTCGAGCGTGATGGCGGCGCACGCCAAGGCCCGGCCGAACCCGTTTCCCTGAACGAGTTTTGCAGCCATTCCCCCGTTGCCGGCCCATACCCGCTTGGCGTCTGTCTTCCTTGCCGACCAGCCCGACCAGTAGCACCTGACTCAGAGCGGGACCCGACCGGGCCGTCCACGGGGGTCAACAGCCCGATGGGCGGCATCCCCCGGCGGGTCAGGTGTTGTGGACGTGCTGATGCCGTCCCCCCCGACTTTGCCGACCGGCGAACCGGCTGACGGCGGATAAGGACCGGAGCCGGCACGGCGTCTTGCGGTGGAGCCGGCCGTCCGCCCGACTCAGGGACTTACCCTGCGAGGCGACTCAGCGAACTGTGAAAACGACCGACAAGTCGGCGCAGACCGGTCGGCCGCAGTCCGTACCGAGGACGGCACCCCGATCTTGGCCCACAGTTCCTGCCCCGGCTGGCATCCGTGCTTCGCGGGACACGAAGTCGGATCGATACAGGCTTTGTCACGCACTCTCGCGAGTTCGGACGGCCTACGCACGCAATCGTGTTCAGCGAGGGTGACGGGGCTCGAACCCGCAACCACCGGATCGACAGTCCGGTACTCTAACCAATTGAGCTACACCCCCGGCTCGCTGCCGGTTTTCTCTCCGCCACACGGGTGCGGAAGAGTAGCCGATCGGCGGCCCGTGTCAAGCGGCGGCCACTCGCCGGTTTCCACCGGCGGCGGTCACCGGAGTGCCAATGTCGGCGACCTGGCCCGGGCGGGCGACGGTACACTGCCCGGCCGTGCCGACCGACGCCGCCGATCCCGTCCGCCCGTACCGCCCCGCCGTCCGCTTCGCGGTCGCCGTCGCGGCCGTGCTGGCCGTCGTGGCCGGCCTGTGGGCCGGCTGGTCGGCCGTGGCGTCCCGCCGACTGGCGGTGGCGCTGGCGGCCGTGCGGCACCGCGGCGACCCGACCGCGGCGGCCGACTTCCCCAACCCGCCGGTGGTCGCCGCCGACGACGCCGCCCCGGCCTGGTCGGCCGCCATCGCGGCCGTGTCGCCCACCGTCGACTGCCCGACCACCTCGACCCTGACCTACGCCGACCGCCCGCCGTACCCGCCCGCATGGTGGGCGACCGCCCGGGCGTCGGAGGCGGCCAACGCCGCCGTCTTCCCGCTGGCCGACCGCGCCGCCCCGCTAGCCCGGGCCCGGTGGCTGACCGGCCCGTCGGCCGTGGCCGCCAACGGGTTCGCCGCCCTGCCGTACGGCGGGAGCCACAGGCTGGCCAACGTAGTGGTCGACTCGGCCCTGCTCGCCCATTTCGGCACCCGCCCCAACGATCGCCCCGACGACGCCCGCTGCCTGGCCCGTCTGGCCGACGTGCTGGCGTTGGCCGACGCCGTCGACCAGCAGCCGAGCATGCTCTCCCGCCTGGTCGCCGTCGGCATCCGGGCGCCGGCCGCCCGCCGGCTGGCCCTGGTCGCCCCGGACCTGGACGTCGGACGACCCGGCACCAACCGCCGCCGGCGGGTCCTCGCCCTGATCGCCCGCCTGCTTGCCGACCCCTCGCCCGAGGCGACGGCGACGCCCCTCCAGGCCGAGCGGGTCTACATGCTCACCCAACTCGCCGGCAGGCGGGTCCACAACGGCCTGCTATCCCCCATGGTCGACCTGGCGACGGCCCGGTCGCTGGCCTACTGCGACGTGGACGTGCGGGCCGCCCGCCAGCCCGACGCCGCGGCGGCCGCCGCCGTGTTCGACGCCGACCCCACCGGCCGCGACCAGCTGCCCCGGTCCTGGGCCTCGCCCGCCGTCGGGCCGCCGCGGGTCTCCCGCCTGTTCGACTACAACAATTTCGCCTCGGCCCGGAGGTTCGTTGACGTCAACTGGCGAGCCCGGGCCGAGGCCCACGCGGCCGCCACGGCACTGGCCGTCGCCGCCTACCGGGCCGACCACGCCGGCCGTTGGCCCGCGACGTTGACCGACCTGGTCCCGGCCGAGCTGCCCGCCGTGCCGACCGACCCGTCGGCCGGCGGGACCCCGCCCGTCGGGTACGTCGTCCGCGGCGGCCGCCCCCTCCTGTTCGTCGGCCCCCGCGACTTCGACCCGGCCACCGTCCCCCTGCCCGCCGTCCCCTGCTTCGCCGACAACCCCGGCCCGGTGCAGTGGTACGACCTGTCCCGGTGATCTGCTCCGTTCGAATGTTTTCCGGTCAACCGTGGCGGCCTCTGTCGTGGCGCGGGTTTCCAACCCGTGCGGCCCGTCCGCGGGCCGGCGCGCGTACACGCCCGCGGGTTGGAAACCCGTGCCACGGCCGGACGCTGTGGGTCAGTCGAATCGGCTCTACACCCGTGCCTTGCGGAAGTCCGGGCCGGGCGAAGAACCCCCGCGAAACAGGGGGCTAACGGTTGACGCTCACCGCAGACTGTCGGCCATCACCCACAGCAGGCCGACGACGGCCGGGAACAGCGCGATCCCCACGGCGACCGCCACGGCCCACTGGACCACGGTGCCGGCCAGCACGACCGCCGCCCGCAGCCGGCCGGCGAGCGGCATTGCTAGGGTGAACCGGGCCGGGGCGACTCCCGTCAGCAGCACGGCCGCCCCGCCGTACAGGACGGCGACCGAGTCGCTCAGCCCGGCCGCCCGCCGTGACAGCAGGCCGGGGACCCGGCCGACGGTCAGGCACGCCACGGCGACGGCCACCGCCAGCAGCGGCGCGACCGTGTACCGGGCGGCCACGATCGCCCGTTGCCGCAGGACTGGGTGTGCCGTTCCCAACGCCATCCAGTGGTCCCACCGCGTGCCGACCAGCAACGCGATCCCGAATCCGATCGGCAGGACCGGCCAGAGCGATGCCCCAGCCGACCAGAACACCACTGGGGCGGTCACCAACGGCGACGGGCCATATCGCGGGTCGGGCACGACGTTGAACACGGCCGGCCCGCCCTGGTCGCGGACGGTCGTCACGAACGCCACGGTCACGGCCGCCGCGACGACCGCCAGCACGACTCGTCGGAACCGCCGGGCCGACGGCAAGTCGACGGGGGCGGCCGTCAGTCGAACGAGGCGGTCCGGGTGTGCCGTGGCCAGCCACGCCGCGCGGGCGAACGTCCGCAGGCGGCCGAGTTCCCGCCGCCGCTCCCACGCCAGCCGGGCGGGGACGGCGTCCCGTTCCAGCCCGCACTCCGGGCACCGCCCGCCGGGTGACCCCCGCAGGTCGTACCCGCACCCCGGGCAGTACGCGCCGGGGTCGGCCGGTCCGGCGGGAGCCGTTGGGGATGGGGTCATAGGAGGGGCCATGATAACAGCCGGCGACCAGGGGATGCGTTGACCCGCGGCGGAGCCGCTGGGCTCCGTTCGACGCGGCGGGTTGCCCCTATCCGGTCACCGCCGCCGGTCACCGCCGCCGGGCGGCGGCGGCGGCGGTGGCGAGCCAGTCGCGGACGGCGTCGGCGTCGCCGGCGTCGAGGCGGGCGATCAGGGCGTCGGCGTCGGCCCGGACCCGCTGGAGGGCGGCGGCGACGTGGTCGCGGTTGTCGAGCAGGATGTCCCGCCACAGGTCCGGGTTGCCGCCGGCGATCCGGGTCACGTCCCGCCACCCGCCGGCGGCCAGGGGGACGGCGGCCGGGTCGGCCTGGCGGGCGACCAGGCCGGCCGCCACGTGGGGGACGTGGCTGACGTCGGCCACCAGGCGGTCGTGGTCGTCGGGCGTCAGCCGCCGGACGTGCATGCCCAGCGACCGCCAGAACCCCTCGACGGCGTCGGTCGCCTCGGCATCGGTGGCCGCCGTCGGCGTGACCAGGCACACGGCCCCGTCGAACAGGTCGGCCCGGGCGTGGGCGACGCCGCCCCGCTCGCCGCCGGCCATGGGGTGGCTGCCGACGAACCGCCGGACGCCCCGCTCGGCCGCGGCCGCCACGACCGACCGCTTGGTGCTGCCGACGTCGGTCACGACGGCCGGGCACCCGGCGACCGACCTCAGCACGCCGGCGGCCGAGCCGACCGGGACGGCCAGCACGACCAGGTCGGCGTCGGCGACGGCCGCCCGCACGTCCGCCGCCAGTCGGTCGACGGCCCCCGCCGCCAGTGCCGCCGGGCCGCCGACCGGGTCGTGGCCGACGACGTCCCACGCCCCCGTGCGGCGGGCGGCCAGGCCGACCGACCCGCCGATCAGCCCGACGCCGAGGATGGCCAGCCGCCGCCGCTCCCGCATGGGGCCGGAGCATATCGGCCGGCCGGCGGCAGTTCACCCTGAGGCACCGCGATTGGCAGGCTCGGCCGAGTCAATCGTCGGCCGATTCGCCGCGGTAGTACGCCAGCGCTTCGCCGGGATCGTCACCCCTCAGCAGGCGAGCGACAGCCATCTCGATGCATTGAACCCACCGCAGCAGCCGATCCGAATCATCGGCCGACAACAGTCG
Source organism: Tepidisphaeraceae bacterium (assembly GCA_965198865.1). Classification (GTDB taxonomy): domain Bacteria; phylum Planctomycetota; class Phycisphaerae; order Tepidisphaerales; family Tepidisphaeraceae; genus CBDAQA01. The sequence continues at coordinate 110,290 of CBDAQA010000005.1, forward strand.
GTTTCTTTGCAGCATTCCGCCGGGGTCCAACCCCCATCTTCGCGCCCTAGTCGTCAAGCCCCATAGCCCCTCGACCAGTTGACGGTCCAAGGACGTCGCCCCTGACACATGCGGCTTGAGGGCGACGATCGCGTCCATCACCTGTAGGAAGTTCACCTCCCGCAACCCCGAGTACGGTCGCAGGCAAGACAAAAACCCGTCTGGCACCAGCGCGTGGTCGAGCGGCACGTCTTCTCGCCCGATGCCGTGCATGAGGATCACGTTGACAGCGTCGGCATACTCCATCGCGCCTGTCCCTTTCAGACTCGTCGGCCACTATCACGGCGGCGGCAGGACCGACACGTCGGTGACGTGCAGCCGCTCTTCGTCCTGCGAGTAGCGGAAGAACAGAGTCACCTGTCGTCCGTCCACCTCGAACGTGTACCGCTGCTCCTGGCCGTAGTAGGGCCAACCGCCGGGCCGGCTCAGGGCGGTCGGGGTGGCGGCCAAACGGTCTGCCCCGTCGAGCACGGCGGCGGCGAACCACGGGTCCAGGGCGACCAGGATCGCGTCGGCCTTAGGTGCCCATTCGATTCCGTAACTCACGGCGCAGCTCCTCGGTCGTCCGACCCCGCGGCACCCCATTGCGGGCGTAGTCCTCGGCCTGTGCCGCGGCCCGCTCGACGGGGATGCTGAGCGACACGCCGACGTCCAGCACGGCGTCGCGGAACTCGGCCGCCCGCTCGACGGTGAAGCCCTTGGCCTCCGTGGCGTCGATCTGCCAGAGGGCGGCGGCGGCCGGGGCGACCCAGAGGGACAGCAGTTGCTCGACGTACTTGGCGGCCGGCAGGTCGTACGCCGCCCCGGACGCCAGCAGGCGGGCGCGGTCGGCCTGGTACCGGTCCTGGACGAGCTGGTACAGCTGCAGGCCGTACGCCAGCCGTTCCTCCAGGTCGCGGCAGGCCATGGCGTCGGCGTGGTCGGCCGACGGCCACCCGGTGCCGTACTCGGCGAACCGGTGGCCCAGGTACGTGGCGGGGGTGGGGGTCGGCATGCGTCGATCGTACCCCGGCCGCGGACGGGTGGCGAACGGCGTCGGGGCCCGACTGACGCCGGAGCCGGCGGCGTGCCGATGGTGAGCGTCATGCGGCTCGCCCCGTTCCCGTCGGTGCTGGTCCACGCGTCGCCGCGGAAGCGGCTGTGGGTCGGCGGGTCGGGCCTGGGGTTGTTCCTGCTCACGCTGTGCGTGGGCAACGGGCTGATCCGCCCGGACCGGGCCGTCGGGCGGGGGGATTTGGGCCGCGACTTCCTGGCGTTCTACACGGCGGCCACGTTCGTCCGCGACGGCCGCGGGCGGGAGCTGTACGACCTGCCGGCCGTGCGGTCGGCCGAGGGGCGGGTCGCGCGGGCGGCCGGGATCGACCTGGGCACCGCGTTCGGGCCGTGGTGGAACCCGCCGTTCTACGCCCTGGCGCTGGAGCCGTTGACGGCCCTGCCGTACGGGCGGGCGCTGGACGTGTGGCGGTGGGTCAACCTGGCGGCGGTGGCGGCCGCATGCGTGCTGCTGGGGCGGATGGTGCTCCACGGTGAAGCCCCGGATGTACATCCGGGGCTCCGGTCGGCGGCGCTCGTCCCGCTGCTGGTGCTCACGTCGATGCCGTTCATCCAGGCGACGGGGCACGGGCAGAACACGGGCACGTCGCTGCTGCTGCTGACGGGCACGGTCGCGCTCTGGCGGGCCGGGCGGGGGGCGTGGGCGGGCGTGGTCGGCGGGCTGCTGTTCTACAAGCCGCAACTGGCGGCCGTGGTGGCGGGCGTGATGGTGCTCGACCTGGGGTGGGCGGCCGTCGGCGGGCTGGCGGCGACCGGCGTGGGGCTGGTGCTCGTCACGGCCGTCGCCCTGCCGGGGACGCTGGGGGACTGGGTGGTCAAGCTGCCGGCCAACGTGCATGCGATCCAGGTCGAGCACCCGTACCTGTGGGACCGCCACGTGACGATCAAGGCGTTCTGGCGGCTGCTGCTCCAGGGCACGGCCGCCGGCGAGCCGTGGCGGGTGACGACGGGCTTAACGGTCGTGACGTGGGTCGCCGTCGCCGGCCCGCTGGGGCGGGCGGCGTGGCGGGCGCGGGGGCACGTCGACCGGCGGGACCGACTGATCGCGGCGACCGTGTGCGGCATGCCGCTGCTGATGCCGTTCTACTTCGACTACGACCTGCTGCTGCTGGCCGTGCCGCTGACGCTGTACGCCGCCGACCCGGCCCGCGACCGGCGGCTGACGGCGGCCTGGGTGGTGCTGTACGCCGAGCTGTTCGTCAACGCCCCGGTCGCCGGCCGGTTCCACGTCGGGCTGGCGGCGGCGGTGTTGGTCGGGGTGACGGCACTATCGCTCCGGCGGGTGAACCGGCCGGTGGTGATCGCCGCGGGTCCGATCCCGATGGCCCGGCTGCAGCCGCTCGCCGTCGCCGCTTGAGCGTCGCGGTTTACGAGGCCGACTTCCGCTTGAACCAGTGGCTGAACGCGCCGACGTACTGCGGCTTGTCGCCCTGGCTGACGGTCGTCCACAGGTAGTCGTCGTGGTACGTGACCGTCCGCAGGTAGGCGTCGGCGGAGATGTTGTTGGCCAGCCCGCGGAGGTCCTGCTTGACGTCCGACGTCTGCCGGCCGCCGCCGGCCTGGAGTTGGCCGGTCAGGTACCGCTTGAAGTCGGCCTGGGACGGCCGGGTGAAGAACGCGGCCGCCAACAGGCCGACCAGCAGCACGAGGATGAGCAGGGTTTTCATCCCGGCACGATACCCGGCCCGGCGGCCTTGCGGGCACGGGGGAACGGTGGCGGGGTATACAGGTGGTCATGCGCACCGCACTCGTCGTGGGCTTGGCACTGCTGGCCGGCTGTGCCGCCCCGCCGCCGTTGGCCGAGTACACGGCTGACCACGCCGGCCCGCGGCAGAACCTGCCGGGGGGCTACGTCGACTACCTCAAGTCGAGCCGGTTCACCCACGGCGAGCTGGATCACTTGCCGCCGTTTGCCATCCTGCTGCACGCCGACCCGGACGCGGTGCTGCCGGCGGCGGGGTTCGACCGGTCGTGGTGGACGACGCTGGAGCTGGGCACGACCGACCCGAGCCGGCTGTACGTCGTGCGGCCGCCGGGCGGGACTCCGTTCGTGGTCGACCGGGCCAGCCCCGGGGCCGGCGGGGCCGCCACGCAGGCGGCCGAGCTGGTCGCCCTGGGGTGCCGGACGATCGTCCACATCGGCACCAGCGGCCTGCTCGGCCCGGCCGGGGACGACCGCCACGTGGTCGTCTCGACCGGGGCGTACAAGGATGGGGCGGCCGTGCTGCTGTCCGACGACGACGCCCGGCTGGCGTACCCCGACCCGGCCCTCACCCGCCGGCTGCTCGACCGGCTCGGGCCGGCGGCCACGCCCATGGTCGGGTACACCGTGCCGGTCTACTACTTCCAGCCCGAGGCGTGGGTGCGGGACCTGCTGGCCGGCGACCGGTTCGCCGCCCCCCGGCCGACGTACACCGAGATGGAGGAGGCGTCGGTGTTCGCCACGGCCGCCCGCATGCACGCCGCCGCCGCCAGCCTGACGGCCGCCGCCGACCGGTACACGCTCGGTCCCGACGGCCGGCTCGACCACGCCTTCCTGGACGACGGCCACGTGTCGGCGACGCTGGCGGCGGCCGTCCGGGCGGCGACGGCGACCTTCGGCCGGATCGACCGCGGGCGGTAAATCGCCCCCGTCTCGCGTGTAACAACGACCCCCGGCCCGGCGTGCCCGCCTCAGCGGCGCACGGACCGAGCGGTGCACGGACCGTGGGACGCGTGTGACGCGACCGTGCCCCGCTGCGAGCGGGCACGCCGGGGTCGGACGCGACACGTCAGCTAACGATCCGCTCAGCGTGGAACCGGGCGTCGCCCGCCGTGACGCCGTCACCGGCCGGGGTCGAACGGGTGGCGGTCCGCCTGTGTGAGGGTCAAGCTTCACCGTCTCGATCGGTTTCGCGCGACCGGCAGTGGAGTCGCTTGCGTCTTCGCGATTTGCGCCAACCGTCGTGGGCCGCGAAGACGCAAGCGACTCCGATGCGCGAATCGTTGGCCG
>CBDAQA010000006.1:0-25353 GCA_965198865.1 Tepidisphaeraceae bacterium
CAACCTGGCCGTCCTGTACGAGGACAACAACCACTACGACGAGGCCCACCGCTGCCTCGACGCGGTCCTCCGCACCGACCCGAACCACGAGCGCGCCCGGCTGTACATGCGCGACGTGGAGTCGGCCCGGAGCATGTACTACGACGACGACGACCACCGCAGCTCGTCGCGGAACGCCGTGCTGGACATCCCGGTCACCGACTTCGAGCTGTCGGTCCGCAGCCGGAACTGCCTGAAGAAGATGAACATCAAGACGCTCGGCGACCTGCTGAAGACCACCGAGCAGGAGCTGCTGAGCTACAAGAACTTCGGCGAGACCAGCCTGAACGAGATCAAGCAGCTGCTGGCCCACAAAGGCCTCCGCCTCGGCCAGTCGGTCGACGGGGGCGGTGCCGCGGGCCTCGCCGCCGCCGGGTTCACCACCGCTGTCGCCGCGACCGCCTCGGTTCCCACGGCCGGCGTCCCCGCCCGCCGCCCCAGCGTCGTCAACGGCGACATCGCACCCGAGATCTTGGCCAAGAACGTCTCGGAGCTGGAGCTCTCCGTCCGCAGCCGCAAGGCGCTGCAGCGGCTCAACATCAACTCGCTCGGCGAGCTCGCCAGCCGCACCGAGGACGAGCTGCTCGGCTGCAAGAACTTCGGCGCGACCAGCCTCAACGAGATCAAGCAGCAGATGACCAGCTTCGGCCTGGGCCTCCGCAAGCTCGAGGACTGATCGGCCGTCCGTCGCAGCGACTTCGGGAGCCCCGCATGCACATGCGGGGCTTCTTTCGAATGGTGCCCGCACACCTCTGGACGCGATGGCCCAACACCCGATCGCCCGCCGCCGGTGGATCAACGGACTGGCCGGCGTCCTGCTGCTGGTCGTCGGCTTCACCAGCGGGTGCAACTCGACGCCCCTGCGCCCCGCCGACTTCAGCGGCCGCACGCCGATCGTCCGCGTCCTGGTGCTGTCGTCCCGGTCGAAGGTGACCATCACCGCCGACGTCCCGCCCACCGCCAAGCTGCTGGGCGACCCCGACACCCGCCGCGTCGACCTCTCGCCCGGCGTGCCCGTGCCGCTCACGCTGACCCGCACCGGTTGGCAGCTCGGCGCGGCGCGCCTCCACAGCCCGATCGAGCTGACGCTGCTCCCCACCGTCGAGGGCTCCGTCCGGGTCGACGGCCACGCCTACCGCGGCCGGTTCCGCTTCGTGCCCCGCCTCTCCACGGCCAACGGCCCGCCCGCGTTCGACGTGGTGAACGACGTCGACGTCGAGAACTACCTGCGCGGCGTGGTGGCCAAGGAGATGCCCGCCGATTTCCTGCCCGCCGCCTGCGCCGCCCAGACGGTGGTCGCCCGCACCTACGCCCTCTACACGGTGAAGTCGGCCAGCGCCGGCGCTCACTACGACCTCTACGCCGACGAGCGCAGCCAGATGTACGGCGGCCTCGCCGGCGAGTCGCCCAAGGCCCGCGCCGCCGTCGAGTCGACCGACGGCGAGGTCGTCGCCTTCGGTCCTGCCGGGCGCGAGCGGATCTTCAAGGCCTACTACAGCAGTTGCTGCGGCGGTCGCGGCCAGAGCGCCGCCGAGGCGTTCGGCGACACGCCCATCGCCCCGCTCGCCGCCCAGGGGTGCGGCACGCTGTGCGCCGCCTCGCCGTCGTACACGTGGGCGCCGATCATCGTCGCCAAGGTCGAGCTGACCCGCCACATCCGCCGCTGGGGCGAGGCCCACAAGCGGCCCGAGCGCGACCTCGCCACGGTCAGCAAGATCGCCATCGCCGCCACCAACGGCGTCGGCCGGCCGGTGCGGTTCACGGTGACCGACGTCCGCGGCCGCGTGTTCACGCTCACCGGCGAGGAGATCCGCACCGCCGTCAACACCGATGCCCCGCCCAAGCTGCGGCTGCCCAGCAGCCTGTTCCGCCCCGACGACCACGGCGACGCGATCGCCTTCGACGACGGCCACGGCCGCGGGCACGGCGTCGGCATGTGCCAGTACTGCGCCAACGCCCGCGCGCAGCGCGGCGCCGACTACCGCCAGATCGTGTTGGCCGCTTTTCCCGGCGCCCTCATCGTCCGCGCCTACTGACGCGCCCATGCCGACGCCGCCGCCGATCCGTGAAGCCGCGAACGGCGCGGCACGGGGCCGATCAGCTCGCGTCGCCGGCCGTCGGGCGCAGGTTGATCCCGGCGTCGACGACGGCCTGGCGCACGTGGCGGACGTGGTCGTGGTCGCGCGTCTCAACGATGCAGGAGATCCGCACGTCGGCGACGTCGGCGGGGCCGAAGTGGCGGTCGTGCTCGACCTCCTTGATGCTGGCGCCGGCGTCGGCGATGACCTTCAGCAGCCGGGCCAGCGAGCCGGGCCGGTCGCTGACGGCGACCTCGATGCGGGCGAGGCGGCCCTCGGTGGCGAGGCCGCGCTCGATGATCCGGCTGATCACGGTAACGTCGATGTTCCCGCCGCACAGGCAGAGCACGACCTTCTTGCCCGCCAGCGTCTCGCGGAGCGGCCCGGTGACGGCCGCGAGCGGCGTGGCGGCGGCACCCTCGACGACGGTCTTCTCCATCTCCAGCAACCGCACGATCGCCTGCGCGATGCGCGGCTCGTCCACGATCACCACGCGGTCGACCACCCGGCGGATGATGTCGAAGCAGAGCGGCCCCGTCGCGGGGACGGCCAGGCCGTCGGCGAGGGTGGGGCGGGTGACGACCTGTACGGGGCGACCGGCGGCGAGCGCGGGCGAGAGCGAGGCGGCGTTGGTCGGCTCGACGCCGTAGATCTGCACCGTCGGTCGGAGCGCCTTGACGGCCGTGCCGATGCCGGCGATCAGGCCGCCCCCGCCGACGGGGACGACGATCGCGTCGACGTCGGGCACGTCCTCCAGGATCTCCAGGCCCATCGTGCCCTGGCCGTTGATCGTGTCGGGGTGGTCGAACGCGGAGATGAAGGGCCGGCCGGCCTCCTCGGCGATGCGCGTCGCCTCGGCGACGGCGTCGGCGAACGTCTCGCCGTGCAGGATGACGGTCGCGCCGAAGCTGCGGCAGTTGGTCACCTTCACCAGCGGCGCGAACGACGGCATCACGACCGTGACGGGAATGCCCAGCAATTTGCCGTGATAGGCGAGGCCCAGCGCGTGGTTGCCGGCCGACGCGGCGACGACGCCGGCGCGCTGCTCGGCGTCGGTCAGGCGGAGCAGGCGGTTGCGGGCGCCGCGCTCCTTGAAGCTGCCGGTCATCTGCAGGTGGTCGAGCTTGCAGTAGATCTGGGCCCCGCACAGCCGGCTGAGCGTGAGCGAGTAGGGGCAGGGGCTGTGGTAGATCGCGGTGCCGATCCGCTGCCGGGCGGCGCGGATCTGTTCGAGGTCGACGTCCATGCGGCCGATTCTGGCGTGGGTCGCATCGATTCGCCAGTCGCGCCGCTCAACCGGTCAGGGGGGAGTTATCCACGAAGGACACGAAGGGATACGAAGAAGAGAAGCGGTGCGCAATGCCTTGCTTCGTGTCTCTTCGTGTCCTTCGTGGATGATCTTCTTCGAGGGACTGAGCACGCCGATCAAGCGTCCGATCTGCCGCGGGAGGCGGCTTGCTTGTCCATCGCGTAGCGGATCACGCCGAGGCGGCGGGCGACGTCCTTGAGGTCGGGCGGGCGCTTGGCAGGGTTGGTCTTGACGCACTCCATGACCAGGTTCGACAGCGGCTCGGGCACGCCGGGGCAGATCGACATGGGCGTGGCCATCACGTCGTCGAACAGGAAGCTGTTCTCGGCCTTCTTGACGGTGAACAGCGTCGGCAGGTGGCGGCCGCACAGGGCCCAGTAGAGGGTCGCGCCGAAGTTGAAGACGTCGGTGCGGACCGACACCGGGGCACACTTCACCTGCTCGGGCGCGATGAAGTCGGGCGTCCCCTGGATGCGCGGCTTGGTGGTGCCGACCGGGCACGTCTGGCCGAAGTCGATCACCTTCGCCAAGCCGGCCGAGTCGATCAGGATGTTGTTGGGCTTGAGGTCGCAGTGGACGTAGCCCTGGTCGTTCAGCGACGCCAGCGCCTCGGCCACCTGGATGAAGACGTCGACGGTGGCCAGCACGTTGGCGCGGTTGCGGCCGTCGAGGGGAATGCCATCGAACATCTCCATGACCAGCGCCGCCTCGGTGGGCTTGCGGAGCAGGGAGCGGAGCACCTTCACGTCGATCGACCGCCGCAGGCCGGGGTGGGCGAAGTGCTGGCTGACGGCGTACTCGTTCTCGAGTTGCTCGATGAAGCGGACGTCCTTCTCCTCTTTCCGCTGGACGTGCTTCAGCGCGAACATCTGGCCCGAGCCCGGCCGCTTCACGGCGTAGACGCTGCTGCCGGCCCCCTCGCCGAGGCAGTGAACCACGTCGTACCCGAACAGCGATTTCGGAATCTCACCTTGACCAAAACTGACAACGCTCATCGCAGCCTCCCCGAAAACGACCTGCTGCACTCGGTCAACAACGCCACCGTTTGTATCAACGACCGCCGTGTCCGTTTATTGGCTCGCAGAATTTTGTAGGCCGATCGGCGTACATTTGCGGCCAGAACCGGCCGAATTTTTGGGCTGTGGCCGGTAAGGACCCAAATCACTGTCGGACTGATGCCTGCCCAACCGCGGCATGCTGCGGCGGCGCTGGACCCGCGAAGCCTATGCGACGTGACGAAAACGGCCGAGGCGATTTGATCGCCTCGGCCGGGAGTTCCATCTTAGTCGGACCGGTTCAACCCGATCAGGCCTTCCAAGCCTTCGACTTGAAGTCGGCCAGCGTCTTCTTGAGCTTGTCCTCGATCTCCTTGGACAGCTCCTTCTTCTCGGCCAGATCCTTCCGCAGGTCGGGGGCTGATTGGTCGACGTAGGCGAGGAACTTGTTCTGGAAGTCGAGCACCTTGTTCACCGGGACGTCGTCCAGGTACTTGTTGGTGCCGGCGTAGACGACCATCGTCTCCTGCTCCACCGGCATCGGCGTGGCCTGGGGCTGCTTGAGCAGCTCGACCAGGCGGGCACCGGTGTCGAGCTGGGCCTGGGTGGCCTTGTCCAGCTCCGTGCCGAGCTGGCTGAACGCCTCCAGCTCGCGGTACTGGGCCAGCTGCAGCTTCAGGCTGCCGGCGATCTTCTTCATGGCCTTGGTCTGAGCGTTACCACCGACGCGCGACACGCTGATGCCGACGTTCACGGCCGGGCGGACGCCGGCGAAGAACAGCTCGGGCTCCAGGTAGATCTGGCCGTCGGTGATGCTGATCACGTTCGTCGGGATGTACGCCGAGACGTCCCCGTCCTGCGTCTCGATGATCGGCAGGGCGGTCAGGCTGCCGCCGCCGTTCTCCTTGCTCAGCTTGACGGCGCGCTCCAGCAGCCGGCTGTGCAAGTAGAACACGTCGCCGGGGAACGCCTCGCGGCCCGGGGGACGACGCAGCAGCAGCGACAGCTGCCGGTAGGCGACGGCCTGCTTGGTCAGGTCGTCGTAGACGATCAGGGTGGCCTCGCCCTTCCACATGAAGTACTCGGCCATGGCCGTGCCGGCGTAGGGGGCGATGTACTGCAGCGGGGCGGCGTCGGCGGCGCTGGCGACGACGACCGTGGTGTACTCCATCGCGCCGTGGCTGCGAAGGGTCTCCACGACCTGGGCGACCGTCGACTCCTTCTGACCGACGGCCACGTAGAAGCACTTCATGCCGCGACCCTTCTGGTTCAGGATCGTGTCGACGGCGATGGCGGTCTTGCCAGTCTTGCGGTCGCCGATGATCAGCTCGCGCTGGCCCCGGCCGACGGGGATCATGCTGTCGATCGCCTTGATGCCCGTGAGCATGGGCTCGGTGACCGGCTGGCGCTCGGCGATGCCGGGGGCGACGATGTCGAGCTTCCGGCTCTCGGTCGTGTTGATCGGCCCACCGCCGTCGAGCGGCTGGCCCAGCGGGTTCACCACCCGGCCGACAACGGCCTCGCCGACCGGCACCTCCAGCAGGCGACCGGTGCTCTTGACGGTGTCCCCCTCCTTGATCTTCAGGTAGTCGCCGAAGATGACGGCGCCGATCGAGTCGGCCTCGAGGTTGAACACCTGGCCCATGACGCCGTTGAAGTCGAGCAGCTCGCCGGCCATGGCGTTGCGCAGGCCGTAGATGCGGGCGATGCCGTCGCCCACCTCGATGACCGTGCCGACCTCGCTGACCTGGAGCTGCTGCTCGAAGCCCGCGATTTCCCGCTTCAGGACACTGGTGATTTCCGCGACGTTGATGGCCATAGCAAATTCTGAGTTGAAAGTGGGGAGTTGTGATTTAAGCGATTGCGGGGGTCACGCGGGTCGCTGGGCGACCATCTGCTTGCGGATGGCGGCCAGCTGGCCCTTGACGCTGCCGTCGATCAGCCGGTCGCCGACGCGGAGGACCATGCCGCCGATCAGCGACTCGTCCACGTACTGGTGGACGACCGCGTCCTTCTCCAGCGCCTCGCTGATCCGGTGCTGGACGAACTGCAGGTCGTCGGCGTCCATCCGCTGGGCGACGGTCACGTCGACCTCGACCTTGCCGTGCTTCTCGTCGTACAGGTCGCCGTAGGCGGCGATGATGTCCGGGAGCAGGGCCAGCTTGGCCTTGACGTTCAGCACGCGGATGAAGTTCCAGACCATCGGCGAGGCGTGCCCGCCGCCGAAGGCGTCGCCCAGCACCCGGTCCCGCTCGGCGTGGCTGATGCCGGGGTCGGCCAGGAACCGCGCGAAGGTCGGGTTCTGCTCCAGCACCTCGGCGATGCTGGCCAGCTCGGCCCCGACCGGCTCGGCCTGGCCCGCCTCCTCGGCCAGCTCGAGGACCGACTCGGCATAGCTCAGGACCGTGGGGCTGTGGTGGGTGGGTTCCATTTGATGCGCTCCGAACTGGAAGTTTTGCGTGGCGAGTCGAGCGGCGTTCCAGCCTTGCTCAGAACCCAGAGCTCACGACGCGGAACCGGACGCCTGCAGCTGCCTCAGGCTCTCGTCCACCAGCGACTTCTGGTCGTCAGCGTTGATCTGGCGGCGGAGGATCTTCTCGGCCACGCTGGTCGCCAGGGCGGCGGTCTGCTCGTAGATCTCGGCCAGCGCCTGCTGCTTGCCGGCCTCGATCTCGGCGGTCGCCTTCTCCCGCGACGCCTCGACCTCCTCCTGGGCCCGCATCTTGATGCTGGTCGCGATCCGCTCGGCGTCGGCGACCGCCCTGGCCAGCAGCTCGCGAACCTGCGTCTCGGCCGTCGCCAGCTGCTTGTTGTACTCGACCAGCGAGGCCTCGGCCTTCACGCGGGCGGCCTCGGCGTCGGCGATGTCGGTCTGGATGCGCTTCTGACGGGCGTTCAGCCCGGCCACCACGTTCGGCCAGGCCGTCTTGCCAAGGATCAAGACCAGGACCAGGAAAATGCCCAGCACCCACAGGATCGACACGTAGTCGAAATCCAGAAGCCCCGGCTGGGCCGGCTCGGGCAACGGCTCGGCCGCGTGAGCCATGAGCGGCTGGGCCAAAAGCAACACCCATGCTGCCGCCGCTGCCAGTCGGTTGGTCCTCGTCATCCGCGTCATGCGATCCTCGTCTGTGCCGTGGGCACCGTTGTTCAAAGCGTTGGGCGGGGGGTTGTACGCCATCCGAACGCGGCCGCCAAGGTTTCCCCTGGCGGTCGCGGGTGAAGCGTTACTTGACGCCGTTCGCCAGCACGAACGCCAGGATGATGGCGGTGAAGGTGAACCCCTCAATGAGGGCGGCGGCGATGATCATGTTGGTGCCGATGCGGCCACCGGCCTCGGGCTGGCGGGCGATGCCCTCGACGGCGGAGCCGCCGATCTGACCGATGCCCTTGCCGCCACCGAGGACGGCGATGCCCATGCCGATGCCGGCGCCGGCGATCGCCAGGCCCTTGTCACCGATCATGGGGGCGACCTGCGCCAGGAGAGTGGAAACCATTGCGATGCTCCTCCGGGCCGGGCCCGGAAAGTGTCGCGGTCGCCGGCAATGTAGGGGTGGCCGACGGGTCCGCGGGATGATGTTGGCCGAACTTGGTGTTTGGGACGCTCGGGGTCGGCAGCCCGGGCGGGGACCGTGTGGGATCGCAGGCGATCCCAAAGTGCGAATGTTGAAATCTTGAATCTCGGAACGGGGGCAACGGGACGCTAAATCCCTGTTTCGAAATTCGAGGGTTCGGCCTTCGGTCTTTCCTCAGCTTCAGTGTTCCGGTGCGACCGCGCTGGCCAGGAACAGCGTCACCAGGAAGGTGAAGATGTACGCCTGGAGGAACGCGACGAAGATCTCCAGCAGTTGGATGCCGATGTCCAAGATCGACACCGGCAGGCCGATCGCCAGCTGCGCAGCTCCGTGGACGGTCACGATCAGCGTGATCAGCACGGCCAGCAACACGTGCCCGGCGACCATGTTGGCGAACAACCGAAGACAGAGCGCGAACGGCTTGATCACCGCCCCGAGCAGCTCCAGCACCAGAAGGAACGCCCACATGGGCACGTCCATGAACCACTTCGTCGGCGACTCGCCCTTTTGCGGTCGGAACGGGTGCGGGGCGAAGTTCCACAGGTAGATCGGGATCGACAGCAGCAGCGCCTTCAGCGGCGTCATGTCGGCGTCACGGTGGATCGGTATGGCCGCGTGCTCGTGCGACGACAGATCTTTGGACCCATCCCCGTAGTGAGCCGTCGGGTTGGCCAGGGCGCGGAAGTCACCGCCGACGTTGGCCGGCAGGGCGTCGCCGCGGGAGTGTTCCAGGTCGGACGCGTGTTCCTTGCCGTCGCCGTTGCCATGGCCGTGGTGGCCGTAGGTGCCGTCCATCAGCGACCGGGCGATCTGGTCGATCCCCTGGCCGTGGATGAAGAAAAAGGCGGCGACGGCCAGCGCGGCCGTGGTCGAGATGGTCCCCGTCGCGGCCCCGCCCAGGTGGGTCACGTGGCCGACCGTGATCAACTCGAAGAACGCGGCGAACGGCACGCACGCCAGCACGTTGCAGAACAGGATGAAGAAGAACAGCGTCCACAGGAACGGCAGGAAGCGGTCGGTCTTCTCCTTCAGGGCCGGGCGGAACACCTCGATCCGCAGGTACTCGAGAATCGACTCGAACAGGTTCTTGGCCCCGGCCGGCGCGTTGCTGTCGGGCCGGTTGAAGAGCCGGGGAAAGATCATCAGCATCAGCAGGGCGGCGACGCCCGACATGATGATCGTGCTCGTGAAGTGGATCGGCCCGATGCTGAAGAACGTGTGCGGCAGCACCTCGTCCAGCGGACCCTCGGCTAGGAAGTATGGCATCATCGCGATCTCGCGCTCCCGACTCGTCGGCCCAGACCACTCAGTCCGCTATCCAGCTGCGCCGGGCAGCGCCGGCCTCGGGGCCGCGGCCCGCACGGTCCAGACGCACACGGCGGCCAGCCCGAGGAGCGTCACCCAAAACAGGCCCAACATCCAGCAGGCGAACGGCACCCCGTCAACGCCCACGGCCATCACGGCCACGATCGACAACAACAACGTCGTGCCCAGGAATGCCGACATGGCCAGCAGCGACGACATCGCCGGTCCGGCAGGCGTCGGCGATTGGAGCCGGCCCAGACCCAGGACCGTGCCCGCGACGATGGATGCGGCGACCGCCACGGCGGCGGCGGCGGCGGCGTCCCGACCGTGCGGGTTCAAGCCGCCCGCCCGGCAACAGAGCAGGGCGGCCGCCACCGTGACCGCGACGAGCACCGGGTTGACCACGATCGTCCGCACCACGCCGGTCCTCAGTCCTTGTTCGCCCGCAACGCCTCTTTGATCAGCAGATACATGCCGGCAGCGACGCCGAGCATCACGCCGATCAGCACGCCCCACGGGCTCGAGTGGAACCGACGGTCGACGAACGTGCCGACGAGGGCACCGAGCCCGACGCCGACCGCGATCTCGAAACCGACGCCCGCAACCTTCCCCCAGTCGACCTCGTTGTCCTTCTGGGGGTCGTTTGTGGCCATCTCCGCTCCGCCGGGAGGGGTTCGTGCCTTTTGGCACGAACTCCGGCCGGGGAGATTAGTGGAACGGTCTATGCCGGTCAAGGTATGTCGCCCGCCCGACGGTTGGGGAATTTGGCCGGCCGGCGACGATTGAATCGCCGCTCGCCGCCGGCACAATCCGCACCCCTATGGCGACGCTGGATGACTCTCCGCCGGACAGAACCAGATCGCCCGCGGGCCCCGTCGCCCTGGCCGTCCTGCTGGTGATCGCCGTCGTGTTCTGCGGCGTCGCGGTCTCGAACAACGCCCGGAAGATTCATCGAGGGGAGCGCGGCAGCAAGGACTACCCGCTCTGGTACGAAACGGGCCAGCGGGTGCTCCACGGGCAGAGCGCGTATTACGCCGACAGCAACGGTGAGTACCGGTTCATGTACCCGCCGGCGGCCGCGGCCCTGCTCGCGCCGGCTTCGGTCGCCGGCAAGCTGCCGTTGGTCGCGCTGCAGGTGGCGATCAACACGCTCGCCTGGGCCGTGGCGATCTTCGCGCCGGTCTACCTGCTCACCGGTCGCCTCCGCCCCGGCGACGTCCAGCGCGACCCCGTTGGCCTGCTGTTCTGGGTGCCGAGCCTCGCCTGCATCTTCTTCATCTGGAACACCTACCTGGAGGGGCAGCCGGCGTTCCTCCTGTCGGCCTGCCTGCTGGTGATGTTCGTCTGCCTGCGGCGGCGCATCACCTGGGGTGCGGGGCTGGCACTGGCGTTCGCGGCGGCGTTCAAGGGGTTCCCGATCTTGGCCCTGCCCTACCTCATCTGGCGACGGGAGTGGAAGGCGATCGGCTTCACGCTGGGCGGCCTCGTCATCCTGCTGGTCGTCCTTCCCGCGATCTTCCGCGGCCCGCGCGGCGCGATCGACGACCTCAAGGGGTGGTCGAAGAACATGGCCGGCCAGCAGACGCCCGAGATCATCGGCCAGCGGAAGGCGCGCAGCTACACCTGGCAGAACGGGTCGCTGACCAGCGTGGTCCACCGCTGGCTCCGCCCGGTCGTCGCCGACGACGACGACAACGCCGCCATCCCCATGGTCCTCAGGCCGACCGAGGGCGTGGCGGGGATGAAGGTCAACGTGGCCGACCTGCCGTTCGAGACGATCCAGCGCATCGTGCAGGTGCTGACCGTGCTGGCCGGCCTCGCCTACGTCGCCGTCATCCCCTGGCGCGACCGCGACCGCACGCCGTTCACGGATGCCGCCGAGGGTGCCATGCTGCTGATCCTGGTGATCCTCTTCTCGCCGCTGTCGTTCACGTACAACAACAGCTGGCTGATGTGCGGCATCGCCGTCGTGCTGTGGTTCATCCTGGCCCGCGCCCGCTCCCGCCGGCAGGGCGTCGTCGCCCTCGTGTGGCTGCTGGTCGCCCTGTCGCTGCTCGTGTTCACGATCGGCGGACCCTTCCGACCGATCCGCGCCCGCGGCAACACGTTCTTCGCCGACGTGCTGCTGCTGATGGAACTCGGCTGGATCATCCTGGTCGAGCGAACGCGCCCCCGCGCGGCACTTGAAGGCCCCTGATCCGCGCGAGTAGGTAAGCAGTCGCAAGCGACCGCCGACGCAGTCCCGCGATCTCCCCTCGCTCACCCCAGGTCGCTCGGGTTGTCCGACAGCCAGTAGTGCAGCTTCCGCCGGCTGATCCCCAGCTCCGCCGCGGCGGCCGTGCGGTTGCCGCCGTGCCGCGACAGCGCCGCCGAGATCGCTGCCCGCTCGGCCTCGGCCAGCGTCACGGGCTCCACGCTCGCGTCGGGCGCCGGCGCCGGCGGCGCGTCGGCCAACCGCTGCCGAGCGCGGTCCAGGGCGGCCTCGACGTCGTTCAGGTGGAACGGCTTGGTCAGGAAGTCGGCCACGCCCAGGCGGATCGCCCCCTGCGCCGCCGCCAGGTCGCCGTACGCGGTCAGCACGATCACCTGCGTGCCCGGCCAGCGTTGCCGGACCTCGGCGAACACGTCCATCCCACCGATGCCGGGCAGGTGCAGGTCGAGCAGCACGATGTCGCGCGGGTCGCCCGCCATGGCCCGCACGGCCTCCTCCCCGCTGCGCACGGCCAGCGTGTCGAACCCCATCTCCGGCACGACGTCGCCCAGCAGTTCCCGCAGGCGCGGCTCGTCCTCGACGACCAGCACTCGTGGCGCGCGCGTCGAGCGCTCGAGGTGGGACGGCACGGAGGTCACGGGACGCAGTCTACAAAAGTGGCCACGTCGCGTCGAAGGGGCTGGCGATGCGGTTCAGCTCACGGCCAGACCAACGATTCCAGGTGGCGCGCGATGTCGCCCGCGCTTTGGAACCGCGCCAGGATCAGCGAGTCTTTCAACCCCCGGATGATGTCCTTCACCACCCTCGGCTGACCGGCGTAGGCCGGCCGGCCGCCGACGATCGTGTGGAACACCTCGACCAGGTTCAGCACGTCCTTCCGCACCTTCGACTTCGTCGGCGAGCCCAGGTCGAAGAAGTCGAGCAGCTTCACCTCGAACCCGATGCCGCTGCGGCGGATCATGATGTTCGCGTCGTGGATGTCGCCGTGGTACTCGCCGCGGGCGTGGATCGGGGCGATTCCCTTGGCCAGGCCGTACAGCACGTGCAGCGCCTCGAACGTGCTCAGGCGGTGGTCGGGCTGGTCCCGCAGGAACTCGCTGAGCTTTTTGCCCTCGACCAGCTCGCTGATGACGACGACGACGCGCTTCTTCTTGACGTACGCCACCTCCTGGTGGTGGTACTGCATGAGGATCGGGCAGTGGCGGAGCGCGTCGAGCTTGCGGGCGTAGGTGATGGCCGCCTTGCCGAGCGGGTCGCGGTGGGGGTAGTAGAACTTGGCCGCTCGCCGGATGCCGGTGTTCCGCTCGACGATCGCGTACACCTCACCCTCCCAGCCCGAGCCCAGCAGCCGTTCGATGACGTACTTGCCCGAAACGGCCCGGCCCGTGGGGAAGTCGAACCGCTTGACCGTGCCGGGCCGGTACATGCCGCCAAGCGTATGCCATGGGGGCCGGGCGTCAAACCGGCCTTGTCCCGACAGCGGTTGGGCGATTCCGACCGGTTTATAACCCAGCGGCGCGGACCGATCGGTTAAACTCCCCCGGTCACAGGATGGGCATGGATTTCCTCAAGACGGTTGGCGGGAAGATTGCAACGGGGGTGGTCGTGCTGGCCGTCGGGGTCGCCGGGCTGGCGTGGTACGAGACCGCCCCGGAAACGAAGCACGCCGTTCTGACCGACTCCGGGCGGATCATCGGTTGGACGCTATTAGTGTTAATTCTGCCCTGGGCGAGTTTTGCGTTGGTTGGCTGGGTTGCCAAGTTCGACACGAACGCGGCGGGGGCGGCCTTGGTGTTCGGCATGACCGCCGTGCAAGCGGTGATCCTGGCGTGGTTGTTCGGCTGGTCCGTCCACGGGGCGACCCTCTGGACGGTCTACGCCGCTGCGGTGCTGATCGCGGGCGTGTACAATCTCTTCGCCTGCGACTGGATCGCCGAGCGGGTGAGTTAGCAGAAGGCGGCCACGAATGGCACGAATGCACACGAATGAAGATCAAGAGTGATCGCTCGTCCTGATTCGTGTTCATTCGTGCCATTCGTGGCCAGTTCTTCGGGTCCGCGAGAGGTAGTGACGCAATGGCAACGGCGAATCAACGGGTCGGCGAGTACGTGCTGGACAGCCACGTCGGCGGCGGGGCGTTCGGCGAGGTGTGGCGCGCCCATCACCATGCGTGGACCGACCAGCTGGTGGCCGTCAAGATCCCGACCGACCCCCAGTACATCCGCAACCTGCAGCACGAGGGGTACGCCGTCCACGGCCTGCAGCACCCGAACATCGTCCGCGCGATCGGCTTCGACCCCTTCGCCGCCACGCCCTACCTGGCGATGGAGTACGTGCCCGGCACCAGCCTTCGCCCGTTCATTCCCGGCCACAAGCTGTCGATTCCCGACGCCGTCGCCGTCCTGCGGCAGGTCTTGGCCGGCCTGACCTACGCCCACGCCAACGGCCTGGTGCACCGCGACATCAAGCCCGAGAACATCCTCGTCCACGAGCGTGCCGCCTCGGCCGGGTACGGGACCGAGGGGTTAGTCAAGGTGACCGACTTCGGCCTGGGAAAGGCCGCGACTGCGATCGCGGCGCAGTCGATCGCCTTCTCGGCCTCCTTGAACGACGCCGCCGGTCGCGACATTGCCGGGTCGCTGGACTACATGGCCCCCGAGCAACGCACGGGCGGCGCCATCGACGGTCGGGCCGACCTGTACGCCTGCGGGGTCGTCCTCTACGAGCTGCTCACGGGCGAGAAGCCGGCCGGCACCGAGGTGCCCAGCGACGTCAACCACGCCGTGCCCAAGTCGTTGGACGACGTGTTCCGCCGTAGCTACGCCCGGCTGGAGAAGCGGTACGCTTCCGCCGCCGAGTTCGACGCCGCCCTGGCCGCCACCGGGTCGCGACAGGGCCTCCTCTCGCACCCGACGCTGCCGCCGGTGCGGCCGTCGATCCAGCCACCGCAGCGACCCAAGCCGGCGACGTTCGCCGCGTGCCCCCGCTGCCGGCAGCCGGTCGAGTCGACCGACCAGTTCTGCATGCACTGCGGCGTCCAACTGGTCGCCCAGGTCCGCCGCTGCCGCAAGTGCGGGGCGTACCCCGACGGGACCGACAAGTACTGCATCTTCTGCGGCGAGACGCTCAAGCAGGAACTGGCCACCGCCTGATCGCAGGCCTCACCGATTTGCCCCATGACCTGGTTGCTCCTCTTCATCGTCGTCGTGGTGACGCCCGTCGTGTTCGTCGGCTGGGTGATCCTGGCCGGCACGCGCTCGCTCTGGCGGCTGGTGGCCGGCGAGGTGCGCACGATGCCGAGCACCGCCGCCACT
Organism: Tepidisphaeraceae bacterium; assembly: GCA_965198865.1. GTDB lineage: Bacteria > Planctomycetota > Phycisphaerae > Tepidisphaerales > Tepidisphaeraceae > CBDAQA01. The sequence goes on from CBDAQA010000006.1 coordinate 14,828, forward strand.
ACCGCCGGCCCGCGGTGCAACAACAGCGGGTGCGGCACGATCAACCCGACGCAGGCCCGGTTCTGCCGTCGCTGCGGATCGGCGATGGGCGTCTCGGCCAGCGTTCCAATGTACCCCAGGGCCGAGCCGTCGCGGTCGGTGGCCTGAGCGGTCGTACGATGAGGTGCCCGTGACCGCGATCTCCAACCCCATCCCCGCCAAGTCCGCCGGCGAGCCCCCGTGGAACCAGTTGGGCCGCCCCACGCTGGGCGTCACCGCGATGGCCGCCACCGCGTCGGTCCTGGCCGGCGTCACGTTCGGCCTCCTGCCGGCCATCGTCTGGCCGTGGCGCTGGGCGAGCCTGCTCGACCGCGACCGACCCTACTACCGCGACCTGGCCAACTGGTGGCGCACCCGCGTCACCGCCGCCGATGCCGACAAACTCGACGATATCCTGGACCGCCTCCGCCCCCGGCCGATCCTCATGGTCCTGCCCTGGCTGGCAGCGGCGTTCACGTTCGCGTCAGCCCTGCTGATGCTGATCTACCAACGCCCCGATTACCACGACCTCCTGCCCAGGCTGGCCGACTGCACCTACCGCTTCCGGCCCGGCGTTCACGTGTGGGGGACCACGCTCGACCGGCACGTCCACGATGTATGGCTGTGGGGCCTGACGTTCGCCTACGCCTGCCACTTCTACGCCGTGCGCGTCCAGGCCCGGTGCGTCGGGGACCTGGCCCGATGGACGAACGCCGTCACGCGCGGCGACAGGGTCCGGACGGTCCGCAGCGGCAGTCGAATGCTTGGCCTGAACGCGCTCTGGGTGATCGGCGCGATCGTCCTGTGCGGCATGCACGCCTGGTGGGCGATCCCGATGGTCCTGGCCGGCGCGTCCCAGCGTCGCTACGCCGACGTCATCTCGCCGCGCCTGAAGCAGGGCCTGTCCGCCCAGGCCGGCGATGCCATGACGCTGGTCGGGTCGAGCGGCCCTGCCCGGTTCTGCCCCACGCCCAACTGCGGCAATCGGCTGCCCGCGCCGGCCGCGTTCTGCCCGCGCTGCGGCAGCGCGACCGTGGCCGCCGACCGGGCCGAGGCTTGATCCCGATGCGGACGATGTACATCATCCTCTCGTGGATCGGTTGGAGCTGGCTCGCCATCGCCGGCACCGTCCTGACCGTGGTCCTCTACCGGCAGCGGCCCGTGCGATCGCGGCCGGGGCGAACTGGATTCCCCGTGGTGCCCATCGACCCACTCGGCACGGAGGCTGAAGTTCGCCCATGAGCCGAGCATCAATGACAACTCCGCCCCCCTCGGCCCTGGCCGCCGCCGCCCTGGCCGAACCGGCCGTCCACCGCCAGTGCGAGCAGGACTTCATCCAGCACGTGCAGGCGCTGTTGGACGACGACCGCCTCCGCATCGACACCGTGCGCGGCCGGCGCCCCGTCGTCGGCCTGCCCAAGACCGTCGTCGTCGCCGACCGGGCCGTCGAGCTGAAGCGCGTGATGGCCGAGATGCGCAAGCCCGACCGCGACCTCCAGCACCGCATGCCCGTCGGCGCCTCGGTGGACGTGACGCTGCTGCAATCGAAGATGCTCGTGCTGAAGTCGCCCGTGGGCCGGCTGTACGCCGTCACCACGTCGCCGACGCGCACCCTGCTCGCCGGTGGCGACCCGCAGCCGCTGAGGCCGGCCGAGGTGCTCAAGCTGCTCGGCGAGGTCCCCAAGGGCCCGGCCGTGCCGACGACGGTCGTGCTGATGTCGACCAGCGGCTTCACGACCGAGGCCCACGAGCTGGCCGAGCGACGGTCGGACCGCACGGTCATCCTGGTCGAGCCCAACATGGCCGGCGGGTGGGGCGTGTTCGGGCCGATCGAGACCAGGGCGCTGGTCGACCTGTTCGACCCCGAGGCCGACGACAGCAAGCGGTCGCGCGTCCACGAGGAGGTGGACGCGGCCGTCGCCGAGCTGTCCGGTGCCGGGCTGGCGTCGGACCGGCTGGCGGCGCGCACGCAGCTGCCGCTGCCGCTGGTGGAGGCGGAGCTGCGGTCGTACGCCAAGGGTCACCCCGGCCTGGTGGCCAAGCGGTTGGACGGGCGGGTGGTGTTGTTCCGCGAGGGGAGCGTGCCGCCGGCCGCGACCAGCGCGGTCGGAGGTGGTGAGATGCCGCTGCTCGATCGGATGAGGACCCTGTTCGCCCGCCGGGGCGAGCACGAGAAGAAGATCAGCTTCCTGTCGGAGCGCCGGGCCGCGCTCATGCAGCAGCGCGACCGCAGCTACGAGGACATCGGCGCGTTCGAGCAGCAGGAGGTGAAGCTGCGCGAGGAGTTCAGGGCCGCCACCAGCGACCTGACCAAACGGCGGGTCACGGGCCAGATGCTGCAGCTGCGCAAGGACGTCGAGCGCCGCCAGCAGCTGCAGCAGGTGCTGAACCAGCAGATCAACATCGTCAGCACGCACCTGCACAACCTGGAGCTGGTGCAGCAGGGCAGGGGCGCGAAGCTGCCCGACCACGAGGAGGTGGCCGCCGACGCCGCCAAGGCCGAGGAGATGCTCGCAGGGTTGCAGGCCGACAGCGAGCTGGCCAACAGCGTCGGCGGCGTCTCCCTGGCCGGCATGAGCGACGAGGAGCAGGCGCTGTACGCCGAGCTGGAACGCGACGCCGGTGGCGGGGCGGTGGCGACGGCCGATTCGGCACTTGCCGAGCCGAACGTGTCCACACCGGTGACGCCCGAGGTCGCGCCACCGATCGCCCCGCAGCGTCGTGCAGAGCCACAGGCGGGGTGATGAACGGTCAGGAGCCGCGCACGGAGGGTACTCCCGGAGCAAGCGGTCTGCGGCCGGCGAAAAACCGCTTACTGCGGGAGTACCCTCCGTGCGCGGCTCCTGAAGAGCGGAGATCCACATGGCGATGGGATACTTCATCACATTCTCCACGTACGGCGCCTGGCTCCACGGGACCGATCGTGGACTCGGTTCCGTGGACCGCGACCACAACCAGTTCGGCGAGGCGTTCGTCGAACCCGACCCCGACCGCGAGGCGGCAGCACGCGAGTCGATGTCGCAGCCGACCTACACGCTGGACGAGGCCCGCAGAGCGATCGTGCGCGATGCGATCGTGTCTTTGGCGAAGGAACGCGGCTGGCAAATGTTGGCCGTCCATGTGCGGACGAACCACGTTCACGTGGTCGTCAGCGCCGACGGCGATCCGGACCGAATGATGGCCGACATGAAGGCCCGCGCGTCTCGCATGTTGACGCGGGCCGGCTTCGAGTCCGCGGATCGGAAACGGTGGGCACGGCACGGCAGCACTCGCCATCTGCGGACGAGTGAAGAGGTGGATGACAAGATCGACTACACTCTGAATCGCCAGGGAACGCCGACGGCGTTGTACGACGGTCGCCAGGAGCCGCGCACGGAGGGTACTCCCGCAGTAAGCGGTCCGTGACCTGCGAAGACCCGCTTACTCCGGGCGTACCCTCCGTGCGCGGCTCCTATTCCCTTTGGCAAACACGATGGCCCTGATCGACAAAATCTTCGGCCGCCACAAGACGCTGTCGCAGCTCGACAAGTCGGAGCTGCGCCGCGAGGAGATCCTGCTCACCAAGCAGCGCGACCGGCTGTTCAAGAAGATCGAGACGATCTCCACCGCCAAGCAGGTGATCTTCAAGCAGGGGGCGACGCAGAGGAGCCCCGAGCTGCGCAAGGCGCTCGCGCAGGACTTCGAGCTGAAGACGCAGGAGCAGCTGATGGCCGCCCGGGAGCTGAACCTGCGGTCGAAGGAGCTGCTCACGGTCAGCCGCCTGCGCATGGTCCGCGAGAACAACGAGGCCGGGAGGGCTGCCGTTCGCCTGAACCTGACCGACAAGGACGTGGCCAAGATCGCCGGCCTGATCGAGGACGACAACGTCGGCCAGGACGTCTACCGCGACCGCCTCGACACCCTGCTGGACCTCGGCGCCCAGGGCGACAAGGACGCCCTGGCCAACGCCGGCCTGTCCAGCACTGGCCAGGAGCTGATGAACATCTGGGACGACCTTGACCGCGGGGCGGTCAAGCACGACCAGGCGTTCGAGCAGGCCGACCAGGCGGCCCGGCGGAAGATGTCGGCCGGCGGGGAGGGCGTGTGAGCGAACCGATTCCCGGGGTGACGCCGATCGCCTACGCCATCCGAAGCAGCATGCGACGTCGCCCACCGATGAACTGGGCCGCGACCGGGCGGCAGGTCGTGTTCTCCATCGGCATCGGATTGCTCGCCGCGGGCCTCGGGATGTACCTGAGCCACGACGGTCAACTCGATTCGTCGCCGGACGCGTTCGGGTTCGGCGCAACGCTCGTTTCGCTGACAATGCCGTGGCCCGGACGGGTCGGCCGATGGCGCGAGCCGCCGGAGGGGCCGTGAGGTTGCACCGCAACAACGCCGCCGAGCGGGCGATGGTGATCGCGCTGACGCCGATCGCCTGGGCGGTTCGCCTCTGGGTGCGGTTTCGACGGCTGCCGCCGCGATGATGCGCTACACTCCCGTTTAGCGATGGCCCGGAGGGCCGGCAACGGTTTCATGCCGGCCCTCCGGGCCGTCGCCAAGCGGGTGGGTCGTGCTCTGTCTCGACGCTCCGATTCTGGACTGCGAAGACGTGGAACCACAGATGCACACGGATGCACACCGATCAAAAGCCGCCGAGTGTTGATCGGTGTGCATCCGTGTGCATCTGTGGTTCCATTCTCCTTTGTCGCCCAAACTGAGGGTCGAGACAGAGCATGTGGGTCGCGATTTGGGAGTCGTCAACATGGGCCTGTTCAAGAGCAAGGACGAGCGGCGGATCGAGCGCGAGATGAAGATCCGCGCCGGCATGCGGAACATCGAGCGGTCGATCCGCCAGCAGGAGAAGTTCGCCGACGACTTCGTCAAGAACGCCCAGCACGCCCAGAAGATCGGCGACATGGGGCAGTACAGCTTCATCCGCAGCGCCCTCAAGCGCACCGCGGCCACGAAGAAGATGCTCGAGCGGCAGCTGCTCAGCATGAAGAACGCCATGCTGATCCAGCAGCAGGCCCGGGCCAGCCAGCAGTTCGCCGAGAGCATGCAGCTGATGGCCGCCGACATCACGAAGACGTTCGGCGAGATGGACCTGACCAAGACGCAGACCCAGTGGGAGAAGGCCGTCAGCCAGGCCGGCAGCCTGGAGGAGCGGATGGACGTGTTCCTCGACAGCATGGAGAGCTCGGCCACATCCGCCAGCGGCGCGAGCATGGGCAAGGAGGAGCTGGTCAGCGACGCCGAGATCGACCGCATGATCCAGGCCGACGTGCTGGCCGCGGAGAAGACGGAGCTCGGCAAGCTCGACCAACTGGAGAGCGAGATCGCGAAGGAGCTGGGGGCGACGAAACAGAAGGATTGACCCCACAGCAACAGGGCCCAGCGGCTCCGCCGCGGGTTTCGCATCGCGCAGGCAAGGACGGCTTGCATCTGGCCGAGAGGTCCCGCGGCAGAGCCGCTGGGCTCTGTTCATCAAGATCGAGATTTGCGTCCCCACCCCGCCCCGCGTACGACTGCGGTCCATGGCCCGAGTCCGCGACGTTCCCGCTGCCGTCCGCTCCGTCGGCACGCTCCGGTTCCTCAAGAACCTCTTCACCCGCATCGCCGACGACGACCTCTCCACGCAGGCGGCGGCCGTCGCCTACGCGTGGCTGTTCGCCGTCTTCCCGTTCCTGATCTTCCTGATCACGCTGGCGGCGTACATGCCGAAGGAGAACAGGGACAAGGTGGTCGAGAAGGTCACCGCCACGATCGGCCACGTCATGCAGCAGGACGCGGCCAACACGATCACGACCAACCTGAACCAGGTGCTGAACGTCCCCCGGGGCGGCCTGCTCAGCATCGGCCTGTTCATCACCCTCTGGGTCGCCAGCGGCGGCATGCGGACCACGATGTCCAGCCTCGACACCGCCTACGACGCCAAGCGCCGCCGGCCCTTCTGGGTCCAGTGGCCCCTGGCGGTGCTGCTCACGTTGATCGTGTCGGTCATGGTCGCCGCCGTGGTCGTCCTGTTGCCGGTCGCCACCAGCTTTCAGGATCTCATCGCCCGCCACTTCCGGCTGCCGACGGCGGCGCTGTGGCTGTTCAACCTGGGCCGGTTCGCCATCGCCGTCGCCCTCGTGCTGGCGTTCCTGTCCCTGGTCTACCAGTTCGGCACCGTGGTGAAGCACCCGTTCGCGTTCGTGTCGCCCGGCGCGGTCTTCACGCTGGTGGTCTGGCTCGCGCTGGGCTGGGGGTTCCGCATCTACGTCGATAAGATCGGCAGTTACCAGAAGACCTACGGCGCCGTGGGCGGCGTGGCCGTCCTGCTGCTGTTCTTCTACCTCGACGCGTGGGTGCTGCTGGTCGGTGCCGAGATCAACAGCCAGATCGACGAGTGCTGCCTCTCCGCCGCCAAACAGCTTGAACTGTTCCCGCCCACGCCCATCGCTGGCGCGTAATGGCGACGGATGAGCTCGGTGGGACGGCTGGACGCCAGTCCCATCGTCCGTCCCACGCGTAAATCTTGTTTCGATTTCGAGTTGCATTACAAAAAGAGCCAATGGGACGGTTTGAAAACCGTCCCATTTCGTCCCGTTTCGTCCCACGGACGGGGCGGGGTGAGACCAATGGCCGCAAGCCTACAGCGACCCCTTCGTGCTCGGCATCCCGCCGGGGTTGCGCGGGTCCATCGCGACCGCCATCCGCAGCGCCCGCGCCGTCGCCTTGAACGCCGCCTCGGCCATGTGGTGGTTGTTGGTCCCGTAAGGCACCGCGACGTGCAGGTTCATCCGCGCGTTGCTCGCCACCGACTTCAAGAACTCCTCGACCAGTTCCGTCGGGAACGTGCCGATCAGCTCCCCGCGGAACGGGATCGCGTACACGAACGCCGGTCGGCCGCTCAGGTCCACCGCCACCTGCGCCAGGCTCTCGTCCATCGGCACGATCGCCCAGCCGTACCGGTGGATGCCGCGCTTGTCGCCCACGGCCCGGTCGATCGCCTGCCCCAGGACGATGCCGACGTCCTCGGCCGTGTGGTGCGCGTCGACGTGCAGGTCGCCGCTCGCCTCCACGGTCAGGTCGATCAGGCTGTGCCGGGCCAACAGGTCCAGCATGTGGTCCAGGAACCCGACGCCGGTGTGGACGTTGGCGGTCCCCGTGCCGTCGAGGTCGAGCGACAGCCGGACCTGCGTCTCGTTCGTCTGGCGGGTGATCTCAGCCGAGCGGTGTGTTGCGTCTGCCACGGCGTCCATTAAACAGTGAAGCGACCGACGCGCGAAGCCCAGTTGCCGATGACAACAGAGCCGGGCCGTGTCGGCCCGTGCGACCGAAGGTCGCGTCTCGCGCAGAGGACGTGGTGTGGAAGTGCCGCACCCGTCTCGCAAGACGACGGCCGCCGCCCGGCTCCGTCAAAGCACCGATCACGTGCCGGCGGCCGCGCCCACGAGCGCGGTCATCTCGTCGGTGCGGCGCGCCTTCGCCTCCTCCCGGCTTGCCTCCTCGCGCGCCCGCTCCGCAGCGGTGGCCAGCCCCTTGATCCCCGCCAGCAGCGCGTTGTTCTCGTGGCTCTGCCCGATCGTGATCCGGATCTTGTCCGACAGCCCCGGCTTGTCAAAGTGCCGCACCAGGATGTGCTGTTCCTTCAGCCCCAGGTACGCCTCGCGCCCCCGCCCATCGGGGGCCGTGGCGAGCACGAAGTTGGCCTGGCTTGGCAAGACCTGCCAGCCCATCGCCTCCAGCGCCGCCGTCACCCGCGCCCGTTCCTCGCGGATGTTGGCCCAGTTCGACCGCGCGTAGGGCTGGTCCAGAATGGCCGCGGCCGCGGCGGTGATGGAGATCGCGTCGGCGTTGTAGCTGTCCTTCACCTTCATCATCTCGAAGATGACCCCGCGGCTGCGCCACCGCGTACCCGAACCGCAGCCCCGCCAGCGCGTACGCCTTGCTCAGCGTTCGGCTCACCATCACGTTCGGGTGGTCCTTGACCAGCCCGAGGCAGTTTTCGTCCGCGAAGTCGACGTACGCCTCGTCCACCAGCACCGCGCCGGCGAACCCCTTCGCCAATTCGGCTATCTGCGCCGGCGGCACGAACGTGCCGGTCGGCGCGTTGGGGTTCGCCAGGAAGATCGCGTTCGCCCCCGTCGCGACCAGCGCCTCGATCGGCAACGCATACCCTGGCCCCCACGGCACGCTGACCGTGCGGGCATCCTGCAGCTGGGCCAGCACGGGGTAGAGCGAGTAGGTCGGGTCGGGGTAGGCGATCGCGCCGCCGGGCGGCACGAACGTGCGCATGGCAATGGTCAGGATGTCGTCGCTGCCGTTGCCGCAGAGGATCATGTCGGGCGTGAGGCCGAGCACCTTCGCCGCCGCGTGGCGGAACTCGTCGCCGGTCGGGTTCGGGTAGCGCCGCAGGCACTCGGCCTCCACGTCGCGGATCGCCGCCATCACCTTCGGGCTCGGCGGGAACGGGTTCTCGTTCGTGTTGAGCTTCACCACGCGGTCCGCCGCGCCCGGCTGCTCGCCTGGCGTGTACCCGTCCATCCCGCGCACCGTCTCGCGCACAAAGTTCGGAGCCATCGTCGGAGTCTAGCAAACCAACGCGCGGCCGCGAAAAGAATCGGCGAGGAAATCCGCGCTGCCGCGCACGCTCAGTGCGCCTCGCGGATGCGCACGCTCGCCGCGTGCCCGTCCAACCCCTCGGCCTCGGCGAGCGACGTGATCGCCGGCGCGTCGGCGGCCAATCCCGCCGGCTCGTACCGCACCACGCTGGTCCGCTTGAGGAACTCGTACACGCTGACGCCGCTGGCGAAGCGGGCCGTGGTGTTGGTCGGCAGGCAGTGGCTGGGACCCGCGACGTAGTCGCCGGCGGCGACGGCTGAGTGCGGGCCGACGAAGACCGCGCCGGCGTGGCGCAGCTTCGCCAGCACGCCCTGCTCGTCGCGCACCTGCAGGTTCACGTGCTCGGCGGCGAAGCGGTTGGCGAGCTCGATCAGCGCATCCATGTCGTCGTCGACGATGACGGCCGAGTGGTCGCGCAGCGACTTCTCAAGCGCTGCGCCGCGACCGCGGTCGAGCATTTGCCGGTCGATCTCGGCAGACACGTCGGCGGCCAGCTTGACCGACGTGGTCAGCAGGAAGCAGCTGCCGGGGTCGTGCTCGGCCTGTGCGATCAGGTCGGCGGCGATGAACGGCGGGACGCCGGTCTCGTCGGCGATCGTGAGGATCTCGCTGGGCCCCAGGAAGCCGTCGGTGCCGACGGCGTCGGCCACCTCGCGCTTGGCCAGCTGCACGTAGACGTTGCCGGGGCCGACGATTTTGTCGACGCGCGGGATCGTGGCCGTGCCGAACGCCATGGCGGCGATCGCGGCCGCGCCACCGACGCGGTAGACGTGCTCCAACTGCAGCTCGTGGCACGCGGCCAGCACCAGGTCGCTGCGGCCGTACTTGCTGGGCGGCGTGGCGACCAGGATCTTGCCGACGCCCGCGGCCATCGCCGGCACCGTGAGCATGATCAGGCTCGACGGGTACGACGCCTTGCCGCCGGGGAAGTAGAGGCCGGCCGAGTCGACCGGCGTGAAGCGGATGCCCAGCTCGACGCCCGGCCGCCGCAGCGGCGGGGGGCGGCACGGGTCGGATGTGCTCCTGGTACTCGCGCACCTGCGCGATCGACCGTCGCACCGCCGACATCTGATCGGCCGGCACCCGCGCCGCGGCGGCGGCCATCTTGTCGGGCCAGACGCGCAGCATGTCGGCGGTGAAGTCGGCATGATCGAACTTGCGGGCGGCGTCGACCAGCGCGGCGTCGCCGCGGGCGGCGACGTCGGCGATCGTCTGGCGCACCGACTCGGCCTCGGCGGCGAAGCGGCCGCCGGCGGTGAGCTGGCTCACGTCGAGCCGCAGGGCGGACAGCAACGACTCGACCTGCGCGCGGTCGGCAACGTCGGCAAGCGAAAGGATCGGGATCATCGCCGCGATCCTAGCGGTGTGCCCCAGCCGTTCCAGCGCGGCGCAGCGGTCGCGACGGAGGGGTATTTCCCGACCGGCGGAGCGTGCCCCCTCGGGGCTACCGCTCCGCCGGAACTCAAGGCTTCGGTTTCGGCCTCGCCGACCGGTTGAACTTCGCCGACGCCAGCGATGCCTTGGCGGCGTTGAACGCGTCGGTCACGGCGGCGGGGTCGTGGGCGACGCTGCCGACGGTCACCATCAGCGTCCGCGGGCCGACCGAGCGGTACAGGTGCATCTCGTCCTCGGTCTCCTGCTCCCTTCCCTTGCCGACCAGGAACTTCTCGTGGATCACGATGTCCAGCCGACGGTCGTGCTCGACCGTCGGGGGCATGACCACGGTGATGTGGTCGCGCTCGTGCTTCTCCTTCAGCGACTTGCACATGCCGACGGCCATCTGGCCGGTCACGTCGGGGCTGATCCTGAAGTCGGGCGCGGCCAGGATGTACTGGATCTCGGCGTCGGCCTTGGCGTTGACGAAGACGACGACGTCGGCCGTCGCGTCCTTCGACGGGTGGACCGTCCAGGCACCGGGG
>CBDAQA010000007.1:0-41659 GCA_965198865.1 Tepidisphaeraceae bacterium
CTACGCCAAGGGCGCCACCGGCTGGGGCGTCCGCACGCTGGTCGAGTGGGTGACCGGCGGTACCGGTGTGAACGCCGAGGCCAGCCAATCGACGCCGCCGCCGGCGGGGGGGTGAGTCCAACCCGTGTAGCTGGCCCGCGTGAACGGCCGGTACCGCGGCGGCCGGCCGGCGGCGGGCAGGCCCGCCGGCTACACGGGATGGACGCCCGGCTGGCGCTACGATCCGCCATGGCCATGGACCGCTGGGACGCCGCCCTCTACGACGACCGCCACGCGTTCGTCCACCAGATGGCGGCCGGCGTCATTGACCTGCTGGCCCCTCAATCGGGCGAGCGCATCCTCGACCTCGGCTGCGGCACCGGACCGTTGACCCAGCAGATCGCCGATCACGGGGCCGACGTGCTCGGCGTCGACGCCTCGCCGGCCATGGTCGAGCGGGCCCGCGCCAGCTACCCGGGCCTGTCGTTCGACGTGGCCGACGCGACGACGATGGCGTTCGACCGGCCGTTCGACGCGGTCTTCTCCAACGCCGTGCTCCACTGGGTCAAACCGCCGGCGGCGGCGGTGGCCCGCATGTTCGCCGCGCTTCGACCCGGCGGTCGATTGGTCCTGGAGATGGGCGGCCACGGCAACGTCGCCGCCGTGCTGGCCGCGGCTGCCGCGGCGGGGCGTGAGGTCGGGCTCGACCTCTCGGCCCTCCTCGACGTGAACTACTTCCCCACCCTCGGCCAGTACGCCGCCCTGCTGGAGGCCGGCGGCTTCGCCGTCGAGCTGGCCATGCTGTTCGATCGGCCGACGCCCCTGGACGGCGATGCAGGCCTGTTGAACTGGTTGCAGATGTTCCGCCCGGCCGCGCTGGACGCGATCCCAGCCGACCGCCGGGACGCCTTCGTTGCCGCGTTGGAGGGCCGCGCCCGCGGCACGCTGTTCCGCAACGGCGGCTGGCACGCCGACTACCGCCGGCTCCGCATCCGGGCCGTCCGACCCGCGGTTTGAGTGCAACCCGCGGCAGCCGTATGGTTGTCCCCTGTTGTCCGGGCCCACAGGTGCGGCCCGGCGTTCACCGGAGGATCGATGCCCACCGCCGCTGCCGCCATGCCCATGTTGAAGGTGCTGATGTCGCTGTTCTCGGTCGCCGTGCCGACCAAGCTGTGGTTCCCGCCGGCCACGCCGGTGACGGTGAAGCTCGAGCAGCCGAGCACGCTGGTGATGACCACCTTCGACGGCCAGCCGGTGCCGGCCAAGGGCTCGGCCGACGTCGCCGCCGGCGCGACGGCCGACCTCCGCTCGGTCTTCCCGGCCATCGACACGCCCGGCACCTACGTCCTGTTCGCCGACCCGCAGGGCAAGCGCGCCCCGGCCGACTTCGCCGGCACGCCGGTCGTCGTCGAGGTGCTGGCCAACAAGGAGCAGGGCGGCACCACGCCGATGGTCGTCAAGCTCGAGCCGCTGCAGTACGTGCAGATGAAGACGACGGCCGGGGCGATGACGATGACCATGTACTACGACACGTCGCCCAACACGGTCGACAGCTTCCTCCGGCTGGCCGGCGCCGGGTACTACGACGGCCTCGCCTTCCACCGCGTGATCAAGGGGTTCATGCTCCAGGGCGGCGACCCCACCGGCACCGGCGGCGGGGGGCCGGGGTTCAGCCTCAACCAGGAGTTCAATCCCAAGCCGCACACCGAGGGCGTCCTATCGATGGCCCGCACGTCGGACCCCAACTCCGCCGGCAGCCAGTTCTTCGTCTGCCTGGACTACGCCCAGACCAAGCAGCTGGACAATCAGTACACGACCTTCGGCAAGGTGGTCGACGGCATGGCCACCGCCAACGCGATCGGCGTCACCCCGACCGGGGCCAACGACAAGCCGGTCACCCCGCAGGTGATCGACGACGCCCAGGTGCTGCCGGTCACGCCCGGGCACAACCCGTACGCGGCTGTGGGGCTGGGGAAGTGAAGGAGAACGATGAGCGATGAACGATGAACGCAGAACGAAGACGGGGAGTGTTACCCCTGCCTTTCGTTCATCGTTCCGCGTTCACCGTTTCCTCAGAACAGGCTGAACATCAGGTACGCGAACGGCGCCGCCAGCAGGGGGCTGTCGATGATGTCCAGGATGCCGCCGAAGCCGGGCACGAGCCGGCCGCTGTCCTTCACCTCGGCGTCGCGCTTCATGAGGGATTCGAGCAGGTCGCCCAGCTGGCCGACGCCGCCGATCACGGCGCCGAACACCGCCCCCTTCCACCACGGGAACGTGTAGTCGGTCGGCCGGATGTAGAACGAGCAGACCGCCCCGACGGCGGCCGCCGTCAGCAGTCCCCACCCCAGCCCCTCCCACGTTTTGCCCGGGCTCAGCCACGGGATCAGCTTGTGCCGCCCGGTCGCCCGTCCGCCGAAGTACGCCCCGATGTCGGTCGCCTTCACCACCAGCAGGATCATCAGGATGATGCCCGTGCTGCCGTTGAACCGGTGCGGGTGGCCCGGGTCCGAGTGCTTCACGCGCAGGGCGACCAGGAACCAGGCCAACCCGCCCAGGTACATGGTCGACAGGACGGTGCCCGCCATGCGGTGGATGGCGTCCTCGGTCTGCCGGTCCAGCGCCCGGGCCAGGGCGGCGGCCAACATCACGAACACGACGATGAACGCCAGCGTCGACGCCGCCACCGGTCGGAACCGGGCGAACTGCGTGCAGAACGCGTGTCCCACCAGCAGTCCCGACGCCGCCGCCGACAGCACGCGGTACGGCCGGACCCGCTCGGCCGTGAACATCGTCGCCAGCTCCGCCGTGGCGATCGGCAGCACCAGCAGCATCAGCACGCACAGCCCCACGCCCCCCACGCCGCTGCCCGGCCGCGCATCGCCCGTCCAATGCTGGATCGCGTGGTCCAGCCACAGCAGCCCGAACAGCCCGGCCAGCATCATCGGGCCGAACGTGAGCCGGTTGCGTAACGATTGCTCCATGCGACCGGATGTTACTTCGTCGTCGGCAGGGTGGTAGCGAATGGTGCCGTATCGACGGGCCGTTCCTGCGCGTCCACCGTACCGTCGTCGCGAAGCCATGCGTCAACGGTGTGCTTGGCGAGCGCGAGCTGATCGGGACTCTCGCCGTCGACGTCCGGATCCTCATCTGACCCGACCTTGGTACGAACCTCGTCGTAGCGAAACACGACGTGGGCCGGATCGGCCGGGTCGGCCACCGCCGCCGTGAGACGATCCCAGCGCACGTTACTCTGCCAGCCTTGCACCCAGGCGAGGCATTTGAGCGTGGCCGCGGGTGTCCCCATTAGCGTCGTCGGGTTGAAGACGGTGCCGTAAAGGCTGCAGAACTGTTCGTGCCCGTTAGACCCGAGGGACAGGCAGACGATCCGGTGGGTGCCGTGGGTGCTCACTCGCTCGTGGAGAAAGACAACTGGGTCCGCGTCGAAGAAGCCTAACTCATGTGCGCCGTTCCAACCGTTATCTGCCAGGGCTTTTCGGTAGGACAGCAGGCACGCCGGCACGTTAATAGCCGCCCACGCCGGCCGCCTTCCGGAGACGGGTCCGTCCCACCTCGCGCATCGGTACTCCCAGTAGAACAGCCTCGCCCGGTTGACGAGAACGTGCCGGACGCCGAACAGGCTTGCACCGCCCGCGACGACGGTCACGGTGGCAATCAAACTTAAGCGGCGGCTCGGGCCGCGGACCGATAATCCCACGGCGTACTCCGGTCGGTCGGGGGGGCCCGTGCTTAGCCGGCGTGGCGGCAACCGCGGTTACCGCCCCGCGAGCGTGTTCGTCTTGTCCAGCGCCCCGAACCGCCGGTTCCGCGCCGAGAACGCCCGGATGGCCGCGTGCAGGTCGTCCACGCCGAAGTCCGGCCACAGCACCTCGCTCACGTACAGCTCGGCGTAGCTGATCTGCCACAGCAGATAGTTGCTGACCCGCAGCTCCCCGGCCGTGCGGATCAGCAGGTCCGGGTCGGGCCACCCGGCCGTGTACAGGTGTTCCGAGATCGTCTCCTCCGTGATCTCGCCCGGCCGCATCTCCCCCCGCGCCACCCGCTCGGCGATCGCCCGCACGGCGTCGGTGATCTCCGCCCGGCTGCCGTAGTTCAGCGCCAGCACCAGCGTCATCCCGTCGTTGGCCGCCGTCTCCTCCAGCGTGACGTTCACCTCGTCCATCACCGCGTCGGGCAGGTGCTCCAGCCGGCCGATCTGGCGGAAGCGGATGTTGTTCTCCATCATCGTCCGCCGCTCGCTGCGGAGGTAGTCGATGTACATCTCCATCAGGAACGACACCTCGCTGGCCGGCCGCTTCCAGTTCTCCAGGCTGAAGCTGTACAGCGTGAGGAAGTCCGGCCCCCCGTGTTCCTTCCGCAGCCGCGCGCACTCGGTGACGATCGACTGGACCGACCGGGCCCCCTGCTGGTGCCCCCGCACCCGCTCCAGCCCGCGGCGGACGGCCCACCGCCCGTTCCCGTCCATGATGACGGCCACGTGCCGCGGGAAACGGTCGGGCGGGATGTCGGACAGCCTGTCGGTCGCCATACGGGGCCGAGTGTAAGCCTGCCGCCGGCCGGAAACCAGTTCGCGTCACGCGCGAGGCCCGCCGAGCGCGGATGCCCCAACGGCCTCGCACGATCACACGCTGTTCGCCATCCGACGGTTGCGCCGCGAAGGCACGAAGGAGCGAGAAGACAAACGCGAAGGCATCAACGGGCTTTGATGGATGGCGGCCCCGCTGCGGAAATCGCTGGCGTCCCGCGTGTCCCGTTGCCCCAGCCGCTTCGCGTCTTCCTTCGCGCCCCTTCGTGCCTTCGCGTCGCATCCGCTTGCCGCAACACATGCGGAGGCTTGCCTCCCGCCGTCCACCCGCCTCTGATCGCCCCATGCAGTTCACCCTGTCCGACACGCCGCCGCACCACACGTACAACCTGCTGATCGGCCTCTGCGCCCCCCGGCCGATCGCCTGGGTCACCACCCGCGACGCCCAGGGCCGCCTCAACGCCGCCCCCTTCAGCGCCTACAACTACCTCAGCATCGACCCGCCCATCGTCGGCTTCGGCGTCGCCCCCGGCCCCTACGGCACCAAGGACACCGCCCGCGGCGCCGCCGACCTCTCCGAGTTCGTCGTCAACGTCGTCACCGAGGACCTGGCCCAGGCGATGAACGTCTGCGCGATCGACTTCCCGCCCGGCGTCAACGAGCTGGAGCAGGCCGGCCTGACCACCACCCCCTCGTCGGTCGTCTCCGTCCCCCGCATCGCCCAGGCCCACGCCGCCCTGGAGTGCCAGCTGCACCAGATCATTGAGGTCGGCCCGTCCAAGATCGTGCTCGGCCGCGTCGTCGCCATCCACGTCGACGATGCTTACATCGACCCCGCCGGCCCCTACGTCCGCGCCGAGCAGTTGCACGCCATCGGCCGCATGAACGGCCAGGGGGCCTACGTCCGCACCCAGGGCGCCTTCTTCCACATGCCCCGCATCAGGTATGCCGACTGGCAGGCCGGCCACCGCCCCGGCTGACCCGGTCGCGCGAAGCCCTCGCCGCCCTCCGTTAGCCCCGGGCTGCGCCCGGGTCGCTATGGTCGACGTCCACCGGCGGTCACTCCCGTTCCGGTCCTTCGGCCGTGGGACGGGCAGGAATGCCCGTCCCACGGCCGGTTCACACCTGCCGGACCGCCCGCCCTCACCGCCCCGTGTCGGCCTCCACGACCAGGTACAACTCCGCCCCGCCCGGCCCCGCGACGCCGGCGTCCAGCGTCATGCCGCCGACCAGCACCGGCCGGTTGACCGGCACCTGCGCCGTCGTCTGCAACCCCTGCACGGTGGCCGCGAACCGGTCGATGCCCGACGGTGCCGTCACCGTCACCGGAGGGATCGCGTCCCCCGACACCGGCCGCGTCGTGGCCGACGCCACAGGCGTGGCCGCGGTGGCGGCCGGCGCGTCCGGCGCCCGGCTGGCCACGCTGGTCAGGTCCAGCGTGGCCGTGTCGCCGCCCAGCGTCGGCGTCACCTGCAGCGCCAGCCCGTACTGCACGATCGTCTGCTGCAGGTCGAATGCGATCGCGCCCGGCGCGACGACCGGCGTGGCCGAGCCCACGAACGAGCGGGCCGGACCCGACGTCAGGTGGACCGTCTGCCCGCTCATGCACGCCAGCGACGCCGACGCGTGCGGCACCGCGTCCAGCGCCGCCCGGTCGACCTCCGGCAACGCGGCCAGATCCGTCGGCCCGTTCTTGAACAGCCGCCGCACCTCGCCCGCCGGCAGCAGCACCCAGTCGGCCCGCACCCGCACCATCCCCGTCCGCCCGCCCCGCAACCCGTCCAGCTGCGCCGCGACCCGCTGCAGGCCGGCCGGCGTCTGCGTGACGAACAGCAGCCCGGCATCGGTCGCCGTGATCGACGCCTTGCCCCCGTTGTCGCCCCACGACGGCGGGTCCACCGTCTCCACCAGCAGCCGGCGGATCCCCTCCACGGCCGTGGTCGACACCGTGGTCAGCTTGGGCTGCTCGCCGCCCCCGTTGCTGAACAGGGTCTGATTGCCGCCGCCGCCGCCGCCGCCACCGGCCGTTGCTGCCGTCGCAGCACCCGCGGTCGGGATGTGCGTCGGCGAGACCAGCGACCCGCCCAGCGGGTAGTTGGGAGCGACGAACGTCAGGTCGCGCACGTCGAACACCCGCGTGACCAGCTCCCCGCCGCGAGCATCAACCGGCTTGGCCGGCACCGGTGGTTGCTGTGCGACGGCAACTCTGGCGGCCGCCGCAACGGCGACGGCGATCAGGGCGGGGCGGGCAAAGTTCTGGCGCATGGCGATCTCCTGGGAAAATGAGTGGCTCGCGCACCCGATGTGCCGAGGCCGGTAAAGCCCACGGCACCGCCGTGGGCCTGACGACCGGACCCACGGCAGTGCCGCGGGCTTTGCAGACGGTCCGAAACAGCTCGGCACATGAGCCCGACTTCTTGTGCATGCCTCAATGAACGGTGTCACTTCCAGAAGCGGCCTGGCAGTCGCTTGCGTCTTCGCGGCCCGCGGTGTGGCCCCACCCAGAGCCGCCACCGGCTGCTGCCAACGTCCGACAAGTGCAACAGCACGAACACGGCGGTGGTTCAGAACTGTCCGGCACTCTCCGCCTGTGCCAGTTCCGACCGCGTGACCGCCGACAACTGAGGCGAACCCACCGCCGCGGCGACGAACCCGCGGGCCTGCGGCGAGCGGATCCTCACCAGCGCCGCGACCGCCTCAGGCCGGCACACGCCGCGGCGCGCCAACCCGATCAGCCGCCCGGTCACCGCCGGCCCGTCGATCGTCGCCAACGCCCGCGCCGCCGCCCGGCGGACCGCCACCCGGCGGTCGCCCAGGTCATCGAACAGGGCGTCGGTCCACACCGCCGCTCGCCTCGCCGCCGCCCGCGCTGCCGCCGCCTCGGTCGTCGGGTCGGCCAACAGATCGGCCAGCGCGGCCGCCGCCACCGGGTCGGCACCGTCGCCCCGCTCCACCAGCTGTAGCCGGCCACCGCGTCCGGCATCACGAGGGACCGCCACCGCAGATGTTATTCGATGCTCCTGCACCTGCGCGACGTGCCACCCCGTCACCAGCGGGACCAGCGGCACGCCGTCGGCACCCCTCGACCCCGGCGTGGCCCGCGTGGCGTGCAGCATCGCCAGCTCCAAAGGCGTCGGCGATCGGCCCGGCTCGACCGCCGGGGTCGTCCGTGGCAAAGCGACCAGCGCGAGCGGCGGCGCGACGCTCCCCGGCCGCCGTGACGTGACAACGGCCAAACTCACAATGGCCGCGAAAACCATCGCAACGCCGGTCAGCCCCACGGCCTTCCGCCGCCGTCGCGTCCGTCTCACTGCCGTCTCCCACGTCTGCCGGACCCGCCGGGCCGATCCAAGCGGCACCTCCGGCCAGCGGGCCGCCGCCAACAGTGCGTCCAGTGGGTCATCGGGTTCATCGACGGGCATCGTTCGCCTCCGCTCGGTCATTGCTCAGGTACGGTTGCAGCAGCGCGGCCAACCGTCGCCGGGCCAGGTGCAGGTGGGTCCGCACGTTCTGCCGGTTGGTCCCCAGCACGGCCGCCACCTCGGCGTCGGACAGCTGCTCGTACACCGTCAACACCAGAACCTCCCGCTGCCGGGGCGGCAGGGCGGACACCGCCGCCGCCACCCGCTCGCCCAGCTCGGCCGTCGTCGCCCGGTCGGCCGGTCCCTCGTGCGTCGGCCCTGCCGGGTCGGACATCAGCCGCCCGGCCGGCCGCCGGGCCTCGCGGTCATGGCCGTCCCGCCAGGCGGTGACGACGACCCGGAACAACCACGTCCGGAACCCGCCCGCCGTCCGCAGCCCCGGCCACGCCCGGGCCGCCCGCACCATCGCATCCTGAACGACGTCCTCGGCCAGGTCTGCCCGCCCGGTCAGCCGCACCGCGAACCGCTGGGCCGCCGGCAGGTGCTCCACCACCAGCCGGTCGAACGTCGGTCGATCCACGCGGCAGCTCCCTTGCAGGTCGGGGTCGCCACTGCCGGCGCTCCCACCCGTGACAGACGGCGGCCCCGGCCGAATGTTAAACGACTTCAAAATTGGTTCTCGGCGAAGCCGGGCTTGAGGTACCCCGAATCCCGGATCGGACGCCCAGCGATCCGGGTCTCCGGGGTACCTCAGACCCCGGCGTCACCGGCGTGCGACCGGGCACTTGTCTTGGACGCGATCCTTGCCACGTGGAGCCGAGCCCACGGCCGACAACGTCACGCCGCCGAGGCGAGCGATCTCGCCACCTCGGACAGCGTCAGCATGGCTCCGGTCATCACGTCGCGGTATGGCCGACGCCGCCACGCCGCCACGCCAGCCGACGCTAATACTCGGTGAAGCAATTATCTGTCATATTGACCTCAGAAGTGTAGCATTGTGTAGCATGTGTAGCACCGACCGCTCCGGGGTCGCAGGTTTGGCGCTCCTGTGGTGAACCGGCCGGCGGTTCCGTAGACTGCCGCCCGTGATTGAGGTCGTCGATTACCACAAGGCGTACCGCGACATGGTGGCGGTCGACGGGCTGACGTTCGACGTCCAGCCGGGGCAGGTGCTGGGGCTGCTGGGGCCGAACGGGGCGGGCAAGACGACGACCATGCGGGCCGTGGCCGGCATCATCCCGCCCACCCGCGGGCGGCTGGTCGTGGCCGGGTACGACGTGGTCGCCAACCCGGTCGAGGCCAAACGGCGGCTGGCGTACGTGCCGGACGACCCCAAGCTGTTCGACGCGCTGACCGTGTGGGAGCACTTGCGGTTCAGCGCCGCCGCATACCGGGTCGCCGATTGGCAGGGCGAGGCGGCCGCCCTGCTGGACCAGTTCGAGCTGACGCCCAAGCGGGACGCCCTGGCCCAAGAGCTGAGCCGGGGCATGCGGCAGAAGGTGGCCATCTGCGCCGCCTACCTGCACCGCCCCGTGGCCATCCTGTTCGACGAGCCGCTGACCGGGCTGGACCCGCGCGGCATCCGGCAGATGAAGGCCAGCGTCCGCCACCGCGCCGCCGCCGGCGCGGCCGTCGTGGTCAGCTCGCACCTGCTGGCGCTGGTCGAGGACCTGTGCACCCACCTGCTGATCCTGCACCACGGCCGCCGCCTGTTCTTCGGCCCCGTCGCCGACGCCCGCGCCGCCGTCGGGTCCGACGCCGACGCGTCGCTGGAGGAAATGTTCTTCCGAGCCACGGAGGGGGACCCGAACGCGGATCTTCGAATGACAAAACAATGACGAATGCCCAAACTCGAATGGCGATCCCACCGCTGGGCCGACATTGCTCCATCGGCGCGTCCTCCCGTTTCGTCATTCGAGCATTCGTCCTTCGGGGACATTGACTGGTCATTCGCACGTCGGCATTCGCGATTCGGATTGGTATGCCCGCAGCCCTCTGGACGCTCCTGTACCTCAATGCCCGCGCGACCTTCCGCCGCATGGGACGCCAGGCGCGGTCGGCGCGCGGCGTGGCGTTCCTGGTCCTGGGCGTCGCCCTGGTCGCCACCTGGGTGTTGCGGATGGCGTACCTCGGCGGCCCGCCGGGCACGTCGAACTCGGCCAGCTTGCGCGCGATTGCACCGGTGGCGATCCTTGGCTTCTGCGTGATGAACCTCTTCGCGTCGGTTGGGGACCGCGCGGTCACCTTCTCGCCGCCGGAGGTCGACTTCCTGTTCCCAGGCCCGTTCACGCGGCGGCAGCTGCTGGCCTACAAGTTGATCAAGACGGGGTTGGGCGGCGCCTTGTCGGCCCTTGTGTTCAGCCGCCTCCTCATCCGCCACGGCGGGTCATACCTGAGCGGCGTCATCGGGATCTGGCTGACGTTCCAGTTCATCCAGATGGTGGCCATGGTCGTCGCCCTGCTCCAGGCGGCCATCGGCGAGCGGGTGTACACCGCCGGGCGACGATGGCTGCTGGCGGGGCTGGCTGCCGTGGCCGTGGCGGCCGTCGCGCCGGTGGCGTGGGCCCACCGTGACGTGAGCCCCTCCGTGCTGGCCGGGCAGCTCCGCACATCACCGGCCGGGCGGTGGGTCCTGGCCCCGTTCACCGTGTTCGGCAACGCGATCGCCGCCGACCGGTTCTTCCCCGACGGCCTGCGGTGGGACCTGGTCGGGCTGGCCATGGACGGGGCGCTGGTCGGCGTCGTGCTGCTGCTGGACGCGAACTACTTGGAGACGGCCGCCACGGCCAGCGCGCGGCGGTACGCCCGCGTCTCCCGCGTCCGCCGGGTCGGGCTGGCCGGGACGGCGAACCCGGGGGCGGCCCGGCTGCGGGTGCCGCCCCTGCCGTGGCTGGGCGGCGTCGGACCCGTCGCCTGGCGGCAGCTGACCGGCGTCCTCCGCACCGGCCGGGGGCTGCTGGTCGTGGTCGCCATCGTCTGCGTCGCCGGCGGGGGCACCGTCGCCCGCGCCGACCACGATCCGCAATCGCTGCTGTCCCTGGTCATCGTCAGCATGGGCATCAACCTGTTCCTGTCGTCGCTGCTGAAGTTCGACTTCCGCGGCGACCTGGACCAGCTGGACGTCCTGCGGGCGTTGCCCCTGCGGCCGGCGGCCGTGGCGGCGGGGGAGGTCGTCGCCCCCACGCTGGTGCTCTCGGTCGTGCAGGCCCTGCTCCTGGCCGCGGCCGCCGTGTGGGGCCACGTCCCTGGCCTGTGGCTGGCGGTGGCGGCCGCCTACGTGGTCCCGCTGAACGGATTGCTCGTGGCGACGGAGAACCTGCTGTTCCTCCTGTTCCCGTCCCGCCAGGCCGCGGCCGTCGCCGGTGACATGGGCATGGTCGGGCGGCAGTCGGTCGTGCTGATGTGCCGGTTGGTGACCCTCCTGCTGCTGGCCGGGCTCTCGGCGATCTGCGGGGCGATCGCGTACTGGGTCGCCGGCGGGTCGATGGCGGCGGCCGTGACCACGGCCTGGCTCGTGTTGGCCGGCGCTGTGGTGACCGTCGTCGCCCTCCTCGGGTTGATCTACGGCCGGTTCGACCCCAGCCTCGACGCGCCGGCCTGACGGTCGGTGGCGTCAGCCCGACCCCAGCACGTACGCCGGCATCCGCAGCCGTCGGCCGACGGTGTGGGCCACCTGCCGGGCGAACAGCCCGTTCAGCGGGTCGGTCTGGTGACGGGTGAGCTGCGGCAGCCGCAGCGGCGTGCCATCGGCCCGCGGCAGCCGCAGGATCTGCTGCGCCAGCCGGATCAGCCGCCCGTCCAGCCGCAGCCGGTCGCCCACCTTGCCTTCGCACTGCCGGCACACCAGCCCGCCCCGCTCGGGCGAGAAGTGGCCGTCGCCCGTGGCCCCCAGCGCCGGCCGGTCGCAGGCGACGCACCGGGACAGGTCCGACAGCAGCCCGACGTGCCGCAGCAGGTCCAGTTCGAAGGCCAGGAACGCCTCCTCGGTCCGGGCCGTCGGCAGGTCCGCCAGCAGCGTCTGCAACCGGTCGAACAGCTGCGGGTGCGGGTCGTGCTCCTCGATCAGCGTGGACACCAGCTCGGCCGCGTACAGCCCCAGGTACATCGCGCGAAGGTGCCGGTGCAGCGGCTGGTTCCCGTCCCGCAGCCCCCACTCGGTCAGCGTGTTCAGGTCCCGCTCGACGTGCAGGGTGAACACGGCCTCGCCGACGTCCAGCATGTCCACGCCGCCGTCGAACTTGCTCGCGCCGACCTTGGTCCGGCGGTGCGCCCCCTTGGCGATCACGCGGACGATGCCGTGCTCCCGGCCGAACAGCGTGAGGATCTGCGACGTCTCGCTGAACTCGGTCCGGCGGACGCAAATGCAACGATCGCGGGCCAAGGACATGGGTTGAATTATAGCGCCGTCGACCCAGCGGCTGGCCTGCTGCCGACCGCCGACGAGCGTTGGCGAGGGATTGAGCGGCCTTGAGCGGCCCCGTTCACCGCCGTACCATCGCCAGCGTCGAGCCTGTAGCTCAGTTGGTAGAGCATCGGACTTTTAATCCGTGGGTCCTGGGTTCGAGTCCCAGCAGGCTCAGTTGGCGGCGGTCGTGGGCGATCCAGCCCGGCTCCAGTTTGGCGGCGAGCCGGTCGACGTCGGGGCGAGCGCTCGCCGGCTGCCTGCGATTCTGGACGGGATCGACGGGCCGACGCTCGTCTCGCCCGCGGTCAAAGCGTATCTGGGGGGGCGGCGATGACCGGGAGCAGTTGAGCTACAGCGGTCAGGCCCACGCGCGGGCGATTGCGCTGCTCCTTCAACCGCTGATCGCCGACCTCGACATCGCGGGATGCCCATTCCAAACGACGTGCGACCCGGAGCCGGAGCCTTCGCTCCAGCTCCGGGTCGCAGCGCGGCACGGTTAGCAAACCCGGGATGCCCTACCCGAGCGTCCTCTCATACCGAACAGCTCAAATCGCCGCGACCGTCGCGGCCTGTCGCCGCCGGCGGCGCCCGACCGTCAGCGGGGCGGCCGCGAACGCCAACAGGGCTAGGCTGGTCGGCTCCGGGGTGGCCACCGCTTCCAGGAGAAGCTCCTCACCGGTGCCCGACACGTCGGACTCCGCCAACGTCGGCGTCCCACCGCTGCTGAACGTCACCGTGTTGGCCGACGACAGCGTCAGGCTACCGGCCGTGATCGCGTTGGCGAACACGCCGGCCTGGGCCGTGTTGGTGTCGATCGCCAAGACGAGCGACGATGACGTCACAGGGCTGGACGCGTTCAGGGCAGACGGCGTAACCGTGAACGGGCTGGTGGCCGTACTGGAGATGGTCAACCCGGACATGACCAACTGGTCATTGCTGGCCCCGGCGGCTGCGACCTTGGGGCCGTACCCGCCGCTGCTGTTCCACGTCTCGGCCCCGGTCGTCAGCGTGCCGATGGTGGTCGAGTTGGGGCCGGGCGTCAGGTTGCCGGCAACGACGACGCTCCCCACGCTGCCGTTGCCGCCCAGGGCGGCGCCGGACTGCACGAGTACCGTCCCGGTGGACAGGGTCGACCCGTTCACCCGGAGCGTGCCGGCCGAAATGTTCGTCGCGCCAGCGTAGGTGTTGGTCCCGAACATCTGGATGACGCCCGTGCCCACCTTGATCACCCCGGCCGTGCTGCCGGCCGAGTTGTTCAGGTTGGCATTGATGACCACGCCGGTGAACGCCTGGCTGTCTAGGGTCAGCCCGCCGGCGAGGATGTTGGCCGTCACACCGGTCGGCAGGATGGTCCCGTTGCTGGCGTTGGCCTGGAGGGTACCGTTGTTGAAGTTCACGGTGGCGGCACCCCCGCCGAGGCTGATCGCCGGGATGGAAAGCACGCCGGCCGTGGCGGACCCGTCCCCCACGTTGACGGTCGTGGTGCCGCCGGACATGTTGCTCGTGGCCTGGGATAGCAGGAGCGTGTTGCCGCCGACGAACGTCGCCCCGCCGCTAATGTTGATGACGGCCGGGCCCTCGTTGTTCGCGTTGCCGCCCACGGTCCGGAACACGCCGGAGCCCACGACGTCCAGCGTCGCCCCGCTCAGCACGTTAATCGTCTCGGCCCGGCCCAGGCCGCTGTTCTCGGCCAGGAAGAAGCTGCCGGTGTCGGTCGTGGTCCCGCTGGCGATGGTCAGGAACGCGGGGATGGTGTTCGTGAACTCGCTCGCCGGGCCGTTGTTGCCGACGCGGAGGGTGCCGTTGATGACGTTGGTCCCGTTCAGCACCAGCCCACCGTCAGCCACGTACAGGCCGCCCGTGCCGCCGAGCGTGTTGGTCCCGACGGTGTTGGCGATCACCAAGGTCCCGTTGCCCTCGATGGCCGTTTGGCCGGTCGACCCGGACAACACCTGCCCGCCGAGGGTCAGGACGGTGCTGGCATTGGCGACGTTGAAGATGCTGTCGCCCGTCCCGGCGAAGGTGATGCCCCGGTCGGTCGTGGCGGTCGCCCCGGTGTACTGGAACTGCGCACTGGTCGTGGCGGTGGCCGTGCCTCCGATGACCAGGTTGGAAGACGCGTTGCTCGACATCCCGATCTGGCTGGGCACGCCACCGTTGGGGAGGGCGCTGACGACGAGGACGCCGTTGGCCACGTTCGTCACGCCCGTGTAGGTGTTGTTGGCCGTGAGCGTGAGCGTGTTGATGCCGCCCTTGACCAGCCCCTGAGGCCCGGTGATGGTCGAACCGTAGCTGAAGTTGCCGGACGCGGTGTTGAAGCCCAGGGCCGACCCCGTGGCGAACGTCGTGTTCGCGCGGACGGAGTCGATGTTGGCGGAGGTGAACCCGCCGACGCCCGACGCTGCCCCGACGCCCACGGACAGGATCGCGCCGCTGGCGACCGTGTTCGTGGCGGCCGTGAGCGACGGGAGCGACCCGACGTTCTCCACGTCTAGGACGCCGGCCGAGACGGTGTTCCCACCGGTGTACGTGTCGGACCCGGTCAGCGCCAGCGTGCCGGTGCCGATCTTGGTCAGGCCGCCGCCCGCGCTGGTGGTCGACGCCTGCAAGGGCAGGGCGACGGTGATGTTGTAAGTCTGCGAGTCGAAATGGGCACCACCCGACATCACGAAGACGCCGGCCAACGTGTTGATGAAGTTCCCGTTGTTGCCCGTGGCCTGGAGCGTGCCACCGTTCAGGTAAAGATTACCGGTGCCACCGTTGGCGGTGACGTAGTTCGTCGTCAACGTTCCAGACCCGGCGGAGCCATTGCCGAGGAAGAAACTTGCCTTGGAACCGCTATCGAACCCGAGGTACACGCCGTTGGAGGGCGTCACCGTGCCACCGGTCAGGTTGTAGACGTCGGTCGAATTGCTCCCGCCGTAGCCCAGGAGCACGAATTGACCGCTCACATTGCCGCCGCTCTGGTTGTACGTGGCAACCGAGCCCGACCCATCGCCGAGGACGAAATAGCCGTTGGGGACCGTGACCGTCCCACCGGTCTGGTTCACCGTAGCAGTGGTGCCCGCCCCACGCCCGATGTAGAGGAAGCCGCTGTTGACGAACAGGCCGCCCGACTGCTGGCCGGAGATGTTGACCCCCACCGAGGTGTTCGCCGCTTCGCCCAAGCTAAAGTCGCTGGCCGTGTGGATGTACCTGGCACCCCCACTGATGTTGAGGACGGCGTTTCCCGGCGTAGTGGTCCCGGTGCCGGGCTCGCCAAAGCCGTCATTGTTGACGGTGGTCAGCGTCGCGTTGCTGGTCAGGTTCAACGTATCGACCGTGCTAATGGTGCCTGAACTGCTTAGGCCACAGAAAATACGGTTGGCCGTGTAGGTTCCGTTGGCCAAGGTCAGCGACGCGCCGGTGTCGCCGGCCGACGGGTTGATGTTGTTCGGCCCGATGTAAACCGTGCCGGACGTGAGATTGCTGGCGGCCGTCCCGGACACGACCATGTTGCCGTCGGCGATGAAGGCGCTCTGGTTGGTGCCCAACGTGACCGGGCTGTTGCTGGAGAAGACCAGCGTGCCGGGCCCGACCTTGTAGAACGACTGGTTCCCGATGGTCCCAGACGAGATCTGGCCGGAGAAGGTGAGGGTGGTCGCAGCGTTGGCGACGTCAATCAAGTTATTGCTTGTTGCGAGGTTGACGCCGCGGTTGGTGGTGGCGGTGGCACCGGTGTAGACGAGTTCGGCGTTGTTCCCCGTGAAGCTGAGTGCGGCCGCGGCGCCGGTGTCCATGCCGAGCGGCCCGGCGGTGCCGGCGTTGTTGATGGTGCTCAGGCTCAGGGCGCCGCTGGAGATCTGGAGCCCACCGGTGAAGGTGTTGGCGCCGGCCAGGAAGGCGGTTCCCCCGCCGGTCAGCGTGATCCCGCCGGTGCCGGTCAGGGTCGAGGTGATCAGGCCGGAGATGGTCGCGTTGTCGGTGGTGATCAGCCCGTTGGTGGTGTTGAAGTTGACCGGCCCGCCGGAGATGTTGAAGCCGCCGTAGGAGAACTCGATGCCCCCGGCGTTCACGCCGGCCGGCTGCACCGTGACGGTGTACTGGGCGAAGGCGGGGGTCGACGCGTTGGCGTTGTCGCCGAACTCGGCGGTGTCGGTGAAGTTGTTGGTCCAGGGGATGGGCACGGCCCCCGTCGTTTGGTCGGCCCAGTTCGCCGTGGTCGTGTCCCAGGGGCCGCTGCCGTCGGCCTCGGACCCGTCGGTCGCCGTCGTGGCCACCGAGGGGTTGGAGAGGAACAGCAGCGTGTCGCCGCGGGCGGCCTCGGCCGAGACGCTGGCCCCGAGGCCGACGGCCGCCAGGGCACACACCCGCTTCCCACGCCGCGCACGCCGACCGTTCAAACAGCGACTTGCGTTCGACTTAATCATCTGCATATCTCTCACTCCCGATGGACACACAAGAACACTGACCCACACAGAGCGGGCACCCGCCGCTCCGACCTATCGCGGAGACGCGTACACGCTTTACGCCGTAAGCCGGCCGTCACTCACATGCCGGTCATCGCTTGAGTTAGGCTCAACCTTGTCGCACTGGTGGGTCTGCACGCCTCTGGCGTAAGCCCGCGTCACGTCCTCATCGAAACCACGGCAGGACGCAACGTCCCCCAATGGCAAACCCGGATTGCCGGGGCATGCGTGCCCACCGGATCCAGGTCGCCAGGGCATCCAGCGCGTGGGGTGTTGCCAAACAACCGGCCAAGATCCGGCCGGCGGGTCAGCGGCTTGTCCTTGACGCCCATCGACAGACACCGGTTCAAACCGACAGGCTCGCCCCCTGGCACCGTCGACGGCGTCCCAACGTCAGCGGCGCGGCAGCGAGCGCCAACAGCGCCAAGCTGGTCGGCTCGGGGGTGGCGACGTCCTCCAGCAGCAGGTCGTAACCGCCACCCCCGTCAGCGGCACTGGTCAGGGCAAACGTCGACCCATCCGTCGGGGGGACAGTGTTAGGGGAGAGGATCAGCGCCTGGGCTGCAATCGCCGCGGCGTACGGGTTCGTGGTCGCCGTGGTGTCGGTGGCGATCACGTAAACGGCACCCAAGGAGCTGTTACCGGTGCCCACTGGCGCGATGACGAAGGGCGAGCCCGCCGTGGCCTGAATGGTTAGCCCGGACATGATCAGCTTGCTGTTGGAACTGCTGTTGCCGAGCAGCACCGAGTACGCGCCGCTGCCGTTCCAGGTCTCAGGCCCGGTAGTGAGGGTGCTGACGAAGGTGGCTCCGGTATTGTCCACGTCAAGCGCCGTACCGCTGATCGTGCCGGCAACGATGACCGACCCGACGCTGCCGTTGCCCGCGAGCGTTCCACCGCTGGCCACCCGGACGATGCCGGTTGACGGGGTCGACCCGTCCACGAACAGGGTCCCAGCCGCCACGACCGTCGGACCCGTGTAGGTGTTGGTCTGGCTCAGCGTGATGGAGCCGGCTCCGATCTTGGTCAGCCCGCCGCCCGTGCTGGTCGTGGAGGCCTGTAGGGGAACATCGACGCTGACGTCGGTTCCGTTGCTGTCGACAATCAAGCCACCTGCCATCACGACGGCAGTAAGGGCTGTGCCACCGTTGAACACCAAGCCGCCGCCGTTACCAGGGGCCGACTGGAGGATCCCGCCGTTGAAGTAGACGGTGCCGGTGCCGTTCCCGGTAGTCAAGCCATAGGTCGATAGTGTGGCCGACCCGGCCGAACCATTGCCGAGGTAATAGATCCCGGCCGATCCGGTGTCGTACCCGAGGAACGTCTCGACGGAGACGTTGATCGTCCCAGCGGCCTGGTTGTAGATCCCCAGCGCGTTGCCGTTGTTGCCGCCGAAACCGGTGAGCTGGAAGGTGGTGTTGACGACGCCGCCCGTCATCGTGTAGGTGCCAACCGACCCCGGCGAGGCCCCGGCGACCAGGTAGCCGCCGGTGTTCACCGTGCCGCCGGTCTGGTTGAACGTGCCGATGCTGTTGTTCCCGCTGCCGACGTACAGCGTGCCGTTGCTGATGTTCAACGTCGACGCGCCGGTCAGGTTGACCGTGCCGACGGTCCCGATCGTCTCGGCGATGCGGAAGTCGCTGTTGTTCGAGAGGAAGGTGGCCCCGCCGCTGATGTTCATGACGCCGGTGCCGACGTTGCTGAACCCGGTGCCGCCCTCACCGAGGCCGGCCGAGTCCTCGGTGACGAAGGTCGTGCCCGCGCCCATGACGTTGAGCACGGCGACGTTGTTGACGCCGTTGTTGTTTCCCTCGCCGATGAACAGGTGTTCGACCGACAGGGTCGATCCGCCGGACACGTTCATGAACGCGACGGTGTCCGTGGCCGCCGGGGAGAAGTTCTGGTTGCCGATGAACAGGCTGCCGATCCCGGCGTTGGGTGCGGTGATCAGCGCGTTCGTCCCGGAGCCGGTCAGCACGATGCCGCCGTCGCCCAAGAACACGTTCTGGTTGGACGACAGCTGCACCGTGTTGCCGGTCAAGACGAGCGTGCCCGGGCCGACCTTGTAGAACGAGTTGTTGCCGACACTTCCGGCGGTTACCGCACCGGTGAAGGTCAGCGAGGCGCTGGCGCTGGCAACGTCCACATAGTCGTCACTCGTGGCCAAGTTGAGACCGCGGTTGGTGGTGGCGGTGGCACCGGTGTAGACGAGTTCGGCGTTGTTCCCCGTGAAGCTGAGTGCGGCCGCGGCGCCGGTGTCCATGCCGAGCGGCCCGGCGGTGCCGGCGTTGTTGATGGTGCTCAGGCTCAGGGCGCCGCTGGAGATCTGGAGCCCACCGGTGAAGGTGTTGGCGCCGGCCAGGAAGGCGGTTCCCCCGCCGGTCAGCGTGATCCCGCCGGTGCCGGTCAGGGTCGAGGTGATCAGGCCGGAGATGGTCGCGTTGTCGGTGGTGATCAGCCCGTTGGTGGTGTTGAAGTTGACCGGCCCGCCGGAGATGTTGAAGCCGCCGTAGGAGAACTCGATGCCCCCGGCGTTCACGCCGGCCGGCTGCACCGTGACGGTGTACTGGGCGAAGGCGGGGGTCGACGCGTTGGCGTTGTCGCCGAACTCGGCGGTGTCGGTGAAGTTGTTGGTCCAGGGGATGGGCACGGCCCCCGTCGTTTGGTCGGCCCAGTTCGCCGTGGTCGTGTCCCAGGGGCCGCTGCCGTCGGCCTCGGACCCGTCGGTCGCCGTCGTGGCCACCGAGGGGTTGGAGAGGAACAGCAGCGTGTCGCCGCGGGCGGCCTCGGCCGAGACGCTGGCCCCGAGGCCGACGGCCGCCAGGGCACACACCCGCTTCCCACGCCGTGCACGACGACCGGCTGCGCCCCGCTTCAAATTAGCTTTGCTGAGCATATCTCCCACTCCAAATGAACACCTAGAGGTCGGCACAAACCGTCCGGGACCGCCGGTCGGGAATCCACAGTGCCAAAGACGCTCCGCATCAACGGACGGCTGGCTCACCCGCCTTGCCGTCCCCAGAAGTTAATTCGGGTCACTCGAAAACCATCACAGCATCCGGCATCGAGATTGTAAAGGCTGAGGTCAACGACGTCCCCACCGGCGCAGCTACGGGATTCGGCAAGTCTTCCTGAGACGGCGGACAGTTGCCCAATCAACACTGAGCTACCAGATCGGGTCCCAATGATGGGTCAGAACCGTCTGGGCGTAGGCCCGAGTCACGTAATCTGCATGTCCATCGCAAAAGGCGACGCAACCCTTTGCGCTCGAATCTGGAATCCCAGGTGCGTCTTTGCTGGCGATGTACACATTGTCGGGATTGCGCCGCGTGGAGTCGTGGCGAACGGCCAAAAAGTCGCCCGTGATCCCAAACTCACCGCCCGGTTGGAAGGAGAGCCCAGTCGCGACTTGTGCCGACCCAGCCCCAGTGCCGTAATCTTCCATAACCGTCATCCCATCGTTGATGGTCGCTTCGCTCTCCTCCAACATCATGATCACGTCACTCGAATGGCGAACACCTGCCATCTTGACGTTATGGCCCATGTACGCATATGCACCGGATCCTGGACCTATCTCGCAGCTCAGGAAAATGTTCATCGTGTAGCTGTACGGGTAGGCACAAACAGTAGAACCGACCGAGTTGACCTTATGCGCCGCGACCGGGTCTGAAGGACACGTCCACACGGCAGCGTTGAAGTGAGAGCCCATGTACTGAACGAGCGCGCCCTGGTCAGCATACTTTTGAAAGGTGGTGCCGATGGTTGGCTGGGTGGGACGAGTGTTGTAGTAAGGCGCAGCTGGGTTGTAGCTGTTCCATGCGAGCTTCGGGTTAGAGAGATTAGCTCCTTGCCACCAAACGAAATCCTCCGCGTATTGGTCGTTCATGCCTCCATTTGGAGCAGCGGAGGGGAAAACACCCTGGTTAGCGTTCGTGTACATGATCATCGCCAACCCGATTTGGTGCAGGTTGGACAGGCACTTGACCTTGTAGGATTGCTCACGCGCCCGGTTGAGGGCAGGCAGCAATATTCCGATTAAGAGAGCAATGATTCCGATCACCACCAGCAGTTCGACCAAGGTGAAACCACGACGGGTCGAACGGTCGGACGGGCGGTTGTACACGAGCAGCTCCATTTCTTTTCGGCAGGGATTTCCGGCGTGCGCGCCAACAGCGCCTCGCCGCCGCTTGGGCTCCCCACACGCCCGATCAAAGAACCGACATGGCCACACCCTCGCCGGAAACCCGACGCGTGGACGCCTCACCGGTGCATGACCTGATGTGAGCGGCCAAACAAGCCGCCGTTAAACCAGCGTTACGGGCTGGTCTATTCTGTACACGACCGGTAACAAAATTTCCAGCCTGAGCAGGTGCTTGCGGCGTTCCAGACCTGATGTTGTTCCAAAGCTAGGCAGATGCCCTGTCGACCGCAGCTGCTGCCTATATTGGTGGCACTCAGCGGCTGTTGTCGAGAGTGTCGAAGGCGCGCTCCGAGCGGGCAAACTGTTAATTCTGTAGGGGCATGTACAGTACGTCTCGTTAGCCGACGCAGTCTCTATCCGGGGGTTCGTTTCCGTCCTCTGGATGGTCGCTCGCGTTGTCGCAGCAAGCAGACGATGGCCTTCGACAAGAACGATCAGCTGCGGCTGCTGGTGGCTGAACGAGGGCCTCTGCTGGGGTTCATTGTTTCGCTGACCCGTGATCGGGATTTGGCTGAGGACGTTTTTCAGACGCTGGTCGTGATCACGAGTGAGAAGAGTCCTGAGGTTGACTCCCGGGAGCGATTCCTATCCTGGGCGCGCACCGCGGCCAGGTTCGAGGTCAACAACGCCCTTCGGAAGCGGCAGCGGACGGTTGCCTTGGACGACAACGTCCTGACGATGCTTGAGAGCCAATGGAGCGTGGCCGACCGGCGACCGGCGAACCCCTTGGGCGAGGCACTGGAACAATGCCTGGGCAGGTTGACGTCGAACGTCCGGCGGATGTTGCGGTTGCGATTCGAGGACGAGCTGTCCGGCGAGGACCTGGCGCGCGCCTTGGGACGCAACGTGAACACCGTGTATGTCAGCCTGAGTCGCTCGTACCGCCTCCTCGCCGACTGCATTGAGGCCCGCATCTCGCAGATGGAGGAGAGGGACCGTGCCTGACCCAACTGCCATCAACGAACTGTCCGAGGACGCGGCGGCCGACCGGGTCGTGAGGTACCTCGATGGCTCCCTGCCGGACGAGGAGGTCCGGACCCTCAACGAATGGTTAGGCGTGCACCAGCCGACGCGCGAGTTATTCGTCCGCTTCGCCCGCCTACATGGCCTGCTGACGGAACACGCGATCACCGGTCGCGAGGCCGCGTCCCAGGGCTGGTATCGCCTGTCCAACGACGACGCCCCCCCGGCCGAGACGGTGGAGAGCGGCAATCTGACCCTGCACGACGCCATCGTTCAGCCGGCCATCCGTGACGACAGCGACGTCCGCCGGAGCGCGCCCGCCGAGCCGGTCGTTGGAGCGACGGTGACGCCGGCGCACGGGCTGATGGGCGGTGAATCATTGACCGAGCGGGCGCGATCGGCGACGCGTCGACGCCGCATCGGACCTGGGGGGCTGGGCGGGTTGGCGGCCGTCGTCGCCCTTGCGGTGGGAGTCGTGGCTTTGCGGCACGCCGCGCGGCAGCAGCCGGTCGGCGTGATCTCGGCGTCGTCTGCGCACGGCGCTGCGGCGACGTTGGTCGCGGCCGTCAACGCCGATCCGCGCGGCATGGACGGCCGACCGTTGCGGGTGGGCGATGCGATGCCCGACGGACCGGTGAGCCTGAAAACTGGATGGGCGCGGCTCGCCTTCGGTGACGGGGCGTCGGTCGTTGTCGAGGCACCGGCGACCGTGCAGGCGTCTTCGGCGTCCGACTTACAGGTGACCACGGGTCGCGTCACGGCCGAGGTGCCGAAGGCGGCACACGGGTTTGCGGTCACCGGCCCGTCCTGTCGCGTGGTCGACCTGGGGACGGAGTTCGGGGTCGACGTCGGTCCGGATGGCCGGACGGACGTGGCCGTGTTCCGCGGTTCGGTTTCGCTGAACGGTCAGGCCGGCCCGCCGGAAGTGCTGACCCAAGGACAGGGGCGGCACCTGGACAGCGCGGCCGGTCCGGCCGTCGCCATCGACGTCGTGGCGAGCCGGTTCGTCCGGGTGGGCCAGTTCGCCGAATGGACGACGGCGGCCACGCCGGCCGAGCGGGTCCGCGCGGCCGAGCAGCAGGTGTGTCGCGACCCGACCTTGGCCCTGTACTACTCGTTCGGGGACCGGACCAAGAGCCCCGACGTCGTGGTGAACAGAGCCGCGGCGACGTTCGGCCGCTACAACTTGCGACTTGACGGGGACTACGCGCCCGCCTGGGCGGCGGGACGCCTGCCCGGCCTATCGGCGGTGGACTTCGATCCCGCGAAGCAGCAGCGGCTCTTGGTGCCCGATTACCCGGCCACCCGCACGGGCGAGATGACCTGCACCGCCTGGGTGTTCTGCCGGCATCGAAATCCCTGGGCCAGCATCGCGAAGAACTGGGGCTCGGAACTGGACGGCGCGTTCCACTTCGGGCTGAACGACCCAGGGGGAGACCTCGCGCTGGAGCTGGGGGGCGAGACGCCGGCCGCGTTCGATGTGGAGACCCCGGTGACCGAGGTTTCCGAGGGCGTGGGGCACTCGCTGCCGACCGGTTGCTGGTTGCATGTCGCCTTCACCTGCGACGGTCACACGGCCAGCCTGTTCCGGGACGGTCGCCTGATCGCCAGTCACCCCTGCATGCCCATCCCCGCCTCGGTGCCCGTCCACTCGTTGGCGATCGGGTTCAAGGCCGACGACGACGGGGTGGAGCCTTCCCTCGGCAGTCAGGTCGGGTACTGGGACGGTCGGATGGGAAGCTTGGCCCTGTACGACCGCGCGCTGTCGCCCGACGAGATCATGAACCAATACAAGGCAGGGCTGCCCACGGCTGCCCTGCCTTGAACCGGCAGTGTCCTAAACTCTGCCCGGGCGGCGCACCGCATCGCGGCGCTGTCCGAACCGCAGCATGATCATCCGTGCCCGGCGGCACGCCATGACCCTCGCGGCGGCGGGCGGGCTGCCATGCATCTGACCTCGCAGGCGGTGGGGCGGAACGTGACATACGAAAGGTCTTTCTTCAATGAGCAACGGTAAGCGCGTCGGTGGACGTCGGTGGATTGTTCCCCTCGTGGCAGGCCTGGCCACCGCTGGCCTCCTCGGCCACGGCGCTGAGGCGGCGGAGGCTCCTTCCACTCGGCCGGCACCGATCGACCTAACTCACGGCAAGACCCTGTACGCCGTCGGCTACGCGCACTTGGACACGCAGTGGCGGTGGGGTTACCCGCAGGTGATCCGGCGGTTTCTGGCCAACACGCTCCAGGACAACTTCCCGCTGATCGAGAAGTATCCCGACTACGTGTTCAACTTCACCGGGGCGCGGCGCTACCAGTTCATGAAGGAGTACTACCCGGCCGAGTACGAGCGGATGAAGGGGTACATCAAGGCCGGGCGGTGGTTCCCCGGTGGGAGCAACGTCGACGAGACGGACCAAAACGTGCCCTGCGCCGAGTCGGTCGTCCGACACGTGCTGTACGGAAACCACTACTTCATGAAGGAGTTCGGCGTCTGCGGCGTCGACTTCATGGTGCCCGACTGCTTCGGGTTCCCGTTCTCCCTACCGAGCGTGCTGGCCCACTGCTCGCTGAAGGGGTTCCACACGGCCAAGCTGGCGTGGGGGTCGGCGGTCGGCATCCCGTTCAACGTCGGCGTGTGGGAGGGCGTCGACGGCCAGAGCGTCGTCGCGGCGTTCAACCCCCAGCCGTACGACAGCAAGCTCACCGATGACCTGAGCAACGACCACACCTGGGTCGCCCGGCTCGACCAAGACGTGCGGAAGACCGGCGTCGGCGTCGACTACCGGTACTACGGCACCGGCGACCGCGGCGGGGCCCCGGCCGAGCAGTCTGTCCAGATGATGGAGAGGTCCGTCCACGGCGACGGCCCGGTCCACGTCGTCTCGGCCACCAGCGACCAGATGTTCCGCGACATCACGCCCGCCGAGCGGGCCAAGCTGCCCCGGTACAAGGGTGAGCTGCTGCTGACCTGGCACTCCTCGGGGTCGATCACCAGCCAGGCGTACATGAAGCGGTGGAACCGGAAGAACGAGCTGCTCGCCGACGCCGCCGAGCGGGCCAGCGTCGCCGCCGCCTGGTTGGGTGGAACGCCGTACCCGACCGAGAAGCTCTACAACAGCTGGATGCTGCTGCTCGAGGGGCAGATGCACGACATCCTGCCCGGCGACTGCCTGCCCAAGTGCTACGAGTACAGCTGGAACGACGAGGTGCTGGCGCTGAACGGCTTCGCCGCCGCCGAGCAGGACGGCGTGGGCGGCGTTGCCGTGGCCCTGGACACGCGATCGGCCGCCGCCGCCGCCGCCGCCGCCGACGGCACCGGCGTGCCGCTGGTCGTCTACAACCCGCTCTCGATCGATCGCCACGACACGTTCGAGGCGACCGTCCACTTCCCCGGGGCCGCTCCCGCCGCCGTGACGGTGACCGGTCCCGACGGGAAGGTCGTCCCCTCGCAGGTGCTCGGCAAGGAAGGGGTGGACGGGCTGAAGATCCTCGTCCTGGCCCACGTGCCGTCCGTGTCGTTCACCACGTTCGACGTGCGGCCGGCGACGGCCCCGGCGCGGGTCGGGCCGTCCGAGCTGAAGGTCTCCAACACATCCTTGGAGAACGCCCGGTACCGGGTGACGATCGACGCGGCCGGTGACGTCGCCCAGATCTTCGACAAGGCCAACGGCCGGCCGCTGCTGGCCGCCCCGGTTCGGCTGGGGTTCCTGCACGAGAACCCGTCGCAGTTCCCGGCCTGGAACATGGACTGGGAGGACCGCCAGAAGCCGTGCCAGGAGTACGTCGGTGGCCCGGCGGAGGTGAAGGTGGTCGAGGACGGGCCGGTGCGCGTGGCCGTGGAGATCACCCGGCACGCCCGGGGCAGTTCCTTCGTCGAGCGGGTCCAGCTCTCGGCCGGAGCGGCCGGTGACCGGGTCGAGTGCCCCACGCACCTGGACTGGCGCAGCACCGAGTGCAGCCTCGAGGCCGTGATGCCGATGGCCACGAGCAACCCCGTGGCCCGGTACGACGTGCAGGTGGGCACGATCCAGCGGCCGAACAACAACCCTCGCAAATACGAGGTGCCGCAGCAGCAGTGGCTGGATTTGACCAACCCCGACAACAGCTACGGCGTTTCGGTGCTCAACGACTGCAAGTACGGGTCGGACAAGCCCGACGATCGCACGATCCGCCTGACCCTGCTGCACACGCCCGGCGTCCGCGGCGGGTACCAGGACGAGGCCAGCCAAGACTTCGGCAAGCACGACCTGACCTACGCCTTCGTCGGGCACACCGGCGACTGGCGGGCGGGCCACACGCGGGACGAGGCGGCGGAGGTCAACCAACCGCTGGTCGCCTTCCAGACGACGCCGCACGCGGGGTCGCTGGGCCGGTCGTTCTCGCTGATCAGCAGCGACAACGCCGGCCTCACGGTCCAGGCGGTCAAGCGGGCCGAGGACAGCGACGAGGTGATCGTCCGCGTGAAGGAGACCGACGACAAGCCGGTTGCCGGCGCGCACCTGACGTTCGCCAGCCCGGTCGTGTCGGCCCGCGAGGTGGACGGGCAGGAGGCCGCGCTCGGCCCGGCCATGATCGACGGCGGCAAGCTGCGGGTCGACCTCAAGCCGTACCACCTGCGGGCGTACGCCGTCCGCCTCGCGCCGCCGTCGGCGACGGTGGCCGTGGCGACCAGCACGCCGGTCGAGCTGCCGTACGACACGGACGCCGTCTCCTCGGAGCAGGGGTTGACCGACGGCGGGTTCGACGCCGACGGCCGGACCTATCCCGCCGAGCAGTGGCCCAAGGAGGTCGTGAGCGAGGGGGTCACGTTCCACCTCGGCGACGCGGCCGACGGGCAGAGGAACGCCGTCGCCTGTCACGGCCAAACCGTGACCCTGCCGGCGGGGAGCCGCCGGGTCTATTTCTTGGCCGCCTCATCGGACGGCGATCAGACCGCCGCGTTCAAGGTCGGTGACCAAGTCACGGACCTGACCGTGCAGAACTGGACCGGGTACGTCGGCCAGTGGGACAACCGGCTCTGGAAGGGCCAGGTGTCGGAGCTGACCTACAACTGGGGCAACCGGCTCGACGGCCTGGTGCCGGGGTACGTCAAGCGAGCCGACGTCGCCTGGCACGCCGACCACCGCCACCACCCGCAGAGCGGCAACGAGATCTACAACTACTGCTACCTATTCAAGTACGGCCTGGACGTGCCGACCGGGGCGACCACGCTAACGCTGCCGGACGACGCCGCGGTTCACGTGTTCGCCGTCACCGCCGCCACCGGCACGCACGACGATGTGCTGGCCGCCCGGCCGCTGTACGACACGCTCGCCGACCACACGGCCGACCAGCCGCCCGCGATCGAGGTCGAGGGGGTCGCCTCCTCCGGGAACACCTACCACGACACCGTCCACGTCCGCCTCGAGCACCCGCTCTACTGGCAGGATGGATACCTCCGCTACACGACCGACGGCAGCGACCCTGTCGCCAGTTCGCCGGCCTACACCGGCCCGATCGCGGTCTCGGCGACGGCCACGATCAAGGCCGCGCAGTTCGACGCCGCCGGCCACGCCGGCCCGGTCGCGAGCCGGACCGTCGACGTGCACGACACGACCCCGCCGACCGTCCTGTCGGCCGAGGGGACGCCGGAGCAGGTGGACGTCACCTTCTCGGAGCAGGTCGTCAAGGCGTCGGCCGAGGACGCCGCCCACTACCGGTTCGAGCCGCCCCTGCAGATCGCGGGAACCCAGCTGGGCGAAGACGGGCGGACGGTGACGCTGACCCTGAGCGGCGGCGGGGCCAGCACCCGGCCCGGGGCCTCCCCGACGGCCGCCCTCCCCGCGTTCCGGTTGACCGTCACCGGCGTCACCGACGTCTCGCCGGCCGCGAACGCCGTGGCGTCGGCCGTCGTCCCCGTGACCATGGCCCGCTCGGCCTTCAACATCGCCTCTTTCACCGCCGACGGCAGCAACGAGCTGGTGCGGCCCGCCCCCGGCATCCACGTCCGCTCGGGCCAGCCGTGGACGATCAACTGCTTCGTCCAGCCCAGCCGTGACCCCGACGGCCAGACCGTGATCGCCGGCTTCGGCCGGTGCGCCGACGACGCCGATGGCGACGGCCGCTACCTGTGCAAGTTCCCCGACGGGCTGCACTACTGGAGCCGGAATCAGGACATCGACACCGACGTCCCGATGGACGTGGGCCACTGGCAGATGCTGTCGGCCGTGTGCGACGGGAAGACCGTGACGATGTACAAGGACGGGAAGTCCGTCGGGCAGACGGAGGTGACGCTCGCCGATGATGAGCCGGTCGTCCGCCTTGCGCCGATCGACCCGTGGTCGACGCAGAACCGGTTCGCGGGCCAGATCCGCGCGTTCAACATTTGGAACGCGGCCCTGCCGCCGGCCACCGTTCGGGCGTTGTGGGACAACCGGCCGTCGCTGCCCGGCGCGGCCAGCGGGACCAATCATGGCGTCGGTGGTGCGGTCGGCGACGTTCGCATCACCGTCGACACCTCGCAGGCACCCGACCTGGCCCCCTGGGCCGAGCAGGCGTTGGTGCCGACGCTGAGGGAGTGGTACCCAAAGGTCGCGGCCGACATCCCGGTCGCCGGCCATGTGCCGGCCGACCACTTCACGATCGTGTTCGACCCCAGCTACAAGGGCGTGGCCGCGACCTCTGGCACGCACGTGGTGGCCAACCCCGATTGGTTCCGGTCGCAACTGAAGGGCGAGGCGGTGGGCGCCCTGTTGCACGAGATGGTGCACGTGGTGCAGCTGCCCTGGCACAACATGCACGGGCAACACATGCCGATCTGGCTGTTGGAGGGGAGCTGCGACTACATCCGCTGGTTCCAGTACGAGCCGGCCCGGCTGCGGCCCCACCCCTCGGCCGACCAAGCCAAGTACGACGCCAGCTACCGCACGACGGCCGCGTTCCTCAACTGGGTGATCGCCCACCACGACAAGGACGTCGTGGCCCAGATGAACGCCGCCAATTTCAACGGGACCTATTCCGACGAACTGTGGGTCAAGTACACCGGCAAGACGGCCGCCGAACTGGGTGCCGATTGGAAGGCCAGCCTGTCCGAGTGACTTCAGTGTCGCCCGCGACCGAGGTGGAACGCCGGGGCGTCGGCGGCGGTCATGGTGAGGCGTGGTTGAACTGTCGGAGCATTCAAACGATTGCAGGCCGGGGCGGGTCACGGGATCGGCGAGCGGCGCGGGCCCATGTCCACGAACGGGCTGGACATGCGGTCCTCCGATCGCGGGTTACCCGGCGTCGGTCGCGTCGGCACCGATGCGTGCTCGCACGTCCGCCGGCAGCCGCTTAGGGCGGCCCGTGGCGGCATCGACGAACACCCACTCGGTGCGCCCACGGGCGATCACGGCCGGCTCGCCGTTACGGGTGAACTCGTAGTGGCGGACGCAGCTGACCCGCGTGAAGTCGGTCAGCCACGTGCGAATCGCCAGCCGGTCGCCGAGCAGGGCAGGGCGGACGTACTCCACGTGATGGCTGCGGACGACCCACGTCGCGGCCGCGGCATGCATCAGCGCGTTGCTGGGGTCCAGCGCGTCGGCCGCCGCCAGGGCGGCGTCCTGCATCCAGCGGACGTACTCGACGTTGTTGGCGTGACCCTGGGCGTCGATGGCCGCAGGCATCACTTCGATGGTGTGGATGAACGGTTCAGGCATGGGCGACGGCCGTGCTCAACCACAACTTGGCCGCTAACCCGCCACGGGGCGTGAACGACGCGGCGATGTTTCCACCCTGCTGCAAGGCTAACTCTCGCGCCGTGCCGGCGATCTCGGGCGGCAGATCGGAAACCGCACCGGCACGCAACAAGCGCCCGGCTATCGCCACATTTCTGTGGGCGACAGCCACGTGAACGGGAGTGTAACCCATATCACCCGCGGCGTTCACCTCTGCCCCTGCGGCATCCCCCGTCGCGGTCGCATTGCGTCACCGTTGGGCGGGTGCCACGACTGCCCAGCGCTGGGTACGACCCGCAGCCGGGTGCCCAGCAGGGCCAGGCACAACAAACCCGACAACTGATGGTCCTGCTACCCGGTCGGTCCTCTTTGGCGGTTGCCCCTGAAACAGAGAAGCCCCGGACGTTCGTCCGGGGCTCCGCCTGACTTGAACAAGTCCGACCGTGCTTGCACTCACTTCAGCTCGACCGTCCAGTACGCCGTGTCCAGGAACTGCTTCCAGCTGTGGTACCGCTCGTCGGCCAGCTTGATGCTGATCACCGGGCTCCGCCGGGGCTTGGTCGGCTTGGTGATCAGGTGCATGTGGGCCTGGTCGGGCGTGCGGCCGCCCTTCTTCACGTTGCACTTGACGCAGCAGCAGACGATGTTCGTCCACGTCGCCTTGCCGCCCTGGCTCTTGGGCACCACGTGGTCCAGCGACAGCTCCGTGGTCGCGTACCGCTTGCCGCAGTACTGGCACTTGCTGCCGTCCCGGGCGTAAATGTTCCGGCGGTTGAACTTCACGTCCTGCTTGGGGAGCTTGTCGTACCCCAACAGTCGAATGATCCGCGGCACGGCCACGTCGAACCGAACCGTCTTGATCCAGTCGTGCCCCTCGGGCTCGAACTCCCGCTTGAGTTGGCTCAGCTCCGTCCACTCGACGAAGTCGAAGTTCTGCCACCGGCTCTGGCCGGCGGCGTCCTTCTCGATGTGGACCACCTCGGCCAGATCCCGGCACAGCAGCGAGAAGGCCCGGCGGACATTGATGACCCGGATGGCTTGATAGTACCGGTTCAGGACCAGCACGTTGGCGTTCAGCGCAGCGCCGATGGCAGCCACGGCCGCGACGGGGCTGAGCACGCCGGGCGACAAGCCCAGCGGCAAGGCCGCCCCAAGGTTCAGGGCGGAGGACGGACCCGCATTCTGGCTCATACCGATCCTCTCTGGGACGACCCGCGAAGCCAAACGATTGATGGGGACCAAGCGTCCGACGGCCGAAAACTCGGCACCCGGTGCGGCGTCCTCACCCAGGGCTTGTTGGGATCGCCCGGAGCGGGCAGCCTGCCACCACGGTCCTTATGGCAACCCGACTATACCGGCATCTAGCGGTCAAGATCAACACCGGTTGGCCTGCGATGGTATCTGCGTGCTCGATCCCCCCACAGGCTGTGTAGCGGAACGGTCAGCGGGAAGGTGTTCGCAAGGGACCGGTCAGGCGGAGGAGCGAGAACGTTACCACCGCCGCCGCGGCCGCCACCACGAGCGTGACCGCCAGAGCCATCGATTGGATGGCGAGCAGCCGGACGTGCGCCTGGGCCGGCTGATTGGCGGCGAACAGGGCCGCGGCGAGCATCCCCCAGATCGCCCCCACGCCATGGACCGCCACCGCGCCGACCGGGTCGTCCAGTCGGGCCCGCCGGTCCAAGGCGGCCACCGAGGCCGGCACCAGCCCGCCGGCGATGACGCCGATCATGACCGCCCCCAAGTTGCCGACGGCCACGCACGACGGCGTGATCGCCACCAGTCCGCCGAGCAACCCGAGCGCGGTCGAGGACAGGTCCGACCGGCCGTTCCGCAGCCGACCATAGGCCAGCCCGCCCGCCAGCCCGCCGGCGGCGGCCAACGCCGTGTTCATTACGGTCACCGCCAGTTCGGGCCCGCTCACGGTGTTGAACTCCGTCGGATGCGCGATCAGGCTAGCCAACAGATACGGGAACCAGCCGACGGCCACCAGCACCACGCCCATCGTGGTCAGCGGCAGTCCGGCGGCGTCCGCGGAGGGCTCCCCAGCGGTCGCGTCGGTGTACTGGCCCGGGCGAGAGCCAATCATCGCCACCGCCACCGCCGCGAACACGGCCGCCGTCAGGTGGACGGCCGTCGCGCCGCCGAAGTCGATCACGTTGTACTGCCGCAGCCAGCCGGACCAGACCAGTCGGCCGACGATCGGGAAGACGACCCCGCCCAGCACGGCCGAGGCGACGACGCCGACGCTGAACCGAGCCCGCCCCGCGATCGCCCCGGCGACCACGGCCCCGCCGAGCGTCGCCAGCATGGCGTGGAAGAACTCCGTGCCTGCCGAGTCGATCGATTGCGACGCGATCAGCCCCGGGTCGAACGCCAGGAAGCCGTTCGCCTGCCGCCCGAACAGCAGGGGGGCCCCGAACGCCCAGAACGCCAGGAGTCCCGCGGCCGTCTCGGCCGCCGCCCGCAGCAGCGCGTCGGCCGCGTCGCCGGGACCCACCGCGGCGGCCGTCCGCATCGCCAGCCCCGCCCGCACCAGCACCGTCGCCACGCCGAACACCAGCAGCCAAATCGCCAAGGTCGCCTCCGAGTTGCCCCGCACTAAATTGGCCGTGCGCGATCACGCGCTTTCGCCAGGCCGGCTCATCCGCCGCAAAGGCGCGAAGAAGCGCGAAGATAGACGCAACAGATTCTACGGCCTGATGACCTTCGGCCCTGTGGCCTCTGAGCCGCGGCGGGGCGGGCAGCGACTCAAACGCATCTCTTTGCGTCGGCCTTCGCGCTCCTTGGTGCCTTTGCGGCGCATGTCCGACCCGCCGAGCACAGAGGATGGCGCACGGTCGCGCAC
The DNA here is from genome assembly GCA_965198865.1 of Tepidisphaeraceae bacterium. Taxonomy (GTDB): domain Bacteria; phylum Planctomycetota; class Phycisphaerae; order Tepidisphaerales; family Tepidisphaeraceae; genus CBDAQA01. The sequence continues at coordinate 32,444 of CBDAQA010000007.1, forward strand.
GGCTCTTTGGAGGCGGTGTTGTACCCGGCGCGGGAGGCGACGGCGACGAACGTGCCGTTGCCTGTGATTCGAGCAAGGATGGGGTAAGATGCAAAACCGTCTCCGCAGCCGGGCGTTTCGTACGCCCTGGCCCGGCGAAGCAGCACCTCACGGAGTGATTCGATGCCGATCCTCAACGAAGGGATCACGTTCGACCAGCTGCCGGCCAACAACCGCGCGCCGTTCGTGGGGCGGGGGACGCCGCGGCTGTTCCCCGTCGGTTGGGAGTTCTACAAGTACACCAAGTACCCGCTGGCCGCGGTCGGCCCGGTGAGCCCGTGGTGGTCATCGGTCAAGCCGCTGGACGTGAACGACCCGGGTCTGGAGGGGTCGCTGCAGCGGGCCGGCCGGCTCGGCGTCGACCCGCAGCGGTTCGCCCGCGCGCGGGCGGCCGTCACGCAGCAGTGGAACTCGATGGACCACCTGCTGCGCATCCGGCTGGTCCGGCCCGTCTACGGGCTCGTCGGCCGCTGCTCGGCCCAGCTCGTCGACGATACGCTGCAAACGCAAGCGGAGAAGGATGAGAACCGCAAGAAGGTCGTCTTCATCGGCGGGGCATGGCAGGCGTTCATCCCCGGCCTGACCCGCGACTGCGTGGCGCCGGCCTGACCCGCGCCCGTCATACGGGTCTGGTCTATCCGGTGCGCTCGATCCCGCCGGGCTGCTCGCTTGAGCGAGCAGTTACTGCCAGCTAAAGCCGGCAGCCCGGTCGCTGGCACGCGCCTCGATTAACCCAGATCCGTATCAGTCGTGCGCCGCGGCCGCCGCCCGGGCCACCGCGGCCATGTCGTCGGCGGTCAGGATGACAATCGTGCCCGAGCTTCCCTCGCTGCCGTCGTCGTGGGTGACGTCGGAGACGATGTGGCATGTGCCCGACGAGGCCCCGGCAGTCCGCTGGCCGGCGGTCGCAGCCGCCACTCGGCCGACCAGGTCGCGGTAGCCGTCGATGCGTTCGTTGGCCATCCAGATCACATCTCCGGCCCGTGGCGGTTGCCCGACGCGGAACAGGCGGTGGCCGTTCGGGCCGGGCGACAGCACCAGCACGCCCCGGTCCTCGCTGAGCAACAGGGCGGCGTGCAACGCCGGCGTGACGTCGGTCAGCCGCATGCCCAGCAGGTCGTGAACGAAGGCGCCCGGCGGCAGCTCGAGCGGGCGCACCGTGATCCGGACCGGGGCCGCCGGCTTCGCCAGGTCGACGTTCACCCGTCCGCACAGGATCGTCCCGTCCCCTCCGGCCTGGAAGGCCCCGATGGCTGCCTTGCCGGGGGCGAGGCCGCGGAGCTCGAACCGGCCGGCCGGGTCGGTGACGGCCGCCTTGAGGTACTCGTCCCGCGTCTCGGGGTCCGCCCTGGGCACCCCGATGACCCCGAAGACGGCTCGCACCCGCACGCCGGCGATCGGATGGCCGGCCGGGTCGACGACCGTGCCGCTCAGGCTGGCCCCGCGGCCGAGCCGCACCCGCAGGTCGGCCCGCTGCTCCGGCGGGAACAGGTGGACGTCCTCGACCCGGGCGTACAACAGGTCCGACCGGCGGAACTCCAGGCGAACGTTCGGCTCCGTCAGGCCGGTGCCATCGGCGTCCGGCGGATCTTGACCGGCGATGCTGAACCGGCCGTCGGCGTCGGTCTTGACCGGCTCGCCCGGGCCGCCGGCCCTGCTGTGGATGTAGTACGCCCGGTCCGTCAGCGACACGTCGACGCCCGCCAACGGCTTGCCTTGCTCGTCGGTCACCCGCCCGGCGTATCTGGTGGCCCGGCTCTCGGCCAAGCGGTAGCCCTCGGGCGGGGTCAGAGAAAACAACCGATCGTCGAGCGGCTCGTCGAACCGCATGTCGTGCGCCACGGCGGTCACAAGACCGAGGTTCGCTTGGATCTCCACCGGCAGCCGGGTCGCCGAGTCGACCCACACCGTCAGCGGGAGCTCGGGTGCGCCGGGCGTCTTCCCTGTGACGTTGAAACCCTGCGCCCGCCGGCCGTTGATGGTGCGTTCGCCGAACGGCTTGCCGTCGTTCTTCCCGTGCAGGCCGGCAAAGAACCCGTACACGTCGTACGGCATGGGCTGGCCGTGGACGATTTGGGCCGCGTGTTTGGCCACGTCGAGGGACAGCGCCGTCCCCGTCGACAGGTCCATCACCTGGACGGCGTCCTGACCGGCCATTTTGGCCTCGGCCCGCAGTTGGTTGCCGCGGACCCACATCCGCATGGTTTCCGGGCCGAGCGTGACCGTTCCCTCGACCGTGTGGGTCTGGCGGACCGATTGCACCACGTCGGCGAAGACGAGCGTGGCCGACCGCTGGATCAGCAGGTACGCCGCGACGCCGCCGGCGATCAACACACCGGCAGCCCAGCTCAGGCGCGGGGCCCATGGCCGGCGGCGGACCGCGCTGGCTGCGATCCGCTTGGCCGCGTCCATCGACTCCGGCGGCGGCCCGGCCGGGACCGGCGCGTCGCGGAGGTTCTCGGTGGCGATGGCGAGTGTGTCAGGGCTCATCGGTCACCTCTCTCGGCCAGGTCTTGGGCGGCCATCGCCTCTCGCAGCTGCCGGCCGGCCCGGTGCAGGGTGACGCCGACGGCCGAGACGGACATCGACAGCTCGGCCGCGATCTGCTCGTAGCTGAACCCGTTCAGGTGCCGCAGGCAGTACGCCTGGCTCTGGCGGCGGGGCAGGCCGGCCAGCGCCCGCCGCAGCTCGGCGGCAAGCTCGGCCGACTCGGCCTGCCGGGACGGGTCAAGGCCGGCCGAGGGGACGTCGGCCAGGCCCGGTGCCGAGGGGTGTCGGTCAGCGTGCCGCCGGCGGGACCGCAACCGGTCCAGTGCCCGGGCGGTCGCCAGCCGCTGGAGCAGCCCCGGCCAGTTCCGGACCGGCTGCCGGCTTGCCAGTTGCCAGGCGGAGACGAACGTGTCCTGAAAGCAGTCGGCCGCGTCGCCCGGGTCCGGCAGCAGGCGGCCGGCCGTCCGCCACACCAGCGGCGCGTTCTGGCGAACGACCTGCGACCACTTCGACGCGTCCATCCGACCCTTTCTCAGAAGCCGCTGACCTCTGAGGGTATTGTCGCTGGCATCCTTCGCTTTCTTACATGCCCGCCTGGTCGGTCGGCGTCATCGACACCTGCAGCGAGTGCCCGGTGCCGCGGCCACCGGCGGACCCCGGGGGCCGCCACGTCGCTCCTTTGGCATCGCCGGCCGGCAATCCAAGCCTTGCGTCGTCGGACGCGTCGGCGTCGGCCCGGGACACGGCGGCGGACAGGGTGAACGCGGTGCTTGACGCGGTCCCGCCAAGAGGCCACGCCGTCAGCCCCTGTCAGCGGTTCGTCGGGCGACCTCGAAACGCCGGGCGGACAAGCCCGTCGACCTGCTGATCCGGATACGGTTGGGCGTCAAGCGACGCCTTCGGCGGGGGTAGCTTTAGAGGCGCGGACCACGAGGTTGTCCATCACGGCCGGCATGCCAGCCGCGATCCGCCGGCCCAGCACGAGCCGGAAGAAGGCGGTCAGCGGGCCGCTGAGCGTCACCCGGTGCGTGACCCGCACGCCCCGGCCGTCGGGCAGGTCCTCCACCGTGTGGTCGAACCCGAGCCGGCACAGCGGCAGCGGCGTGGCATCGCTGAACGACCGCCCCGGTCCCACCTTCGTTATTGTGCCCCGCGCCTTGGGCCCCTGTCGTGGCTGGAGGGTGTACCGCTGACCGACCGACATTGGCCCCGCGACGTCCGGCCGCACCCACGCGGCGGCCGTGTCCCACGTCGGCCAGTTGGGCAGGTCGGACCAGACGGCCCACACCTGCTGCCGGGTCACGCCCGCCGCCGTCACCGTGTGCTCGAAGGACCACATGGCGGGAGTGTACGCCGGCCGGTGATGCTGGCGACGATCAGCCGATCCGCCATCGCCAAGTCGAAATCGTGAGAGGGAACGCCGACCAGCAATAGCGACAGCAGGCCCACCCGAAGTGGCGGTGGTCGCCGGCGGCGAGCCGGTTGGCCCGGTGGACCAGCACCAGGGTCACGCCGCACCAGTACGCGGCCACCAGCAGGGCGGTCGAGCTCAGGACCCGCTCGCCCGCTTCCAAACAGGTCATGGCGAGCAGCATGCAGCGCGGTACCGCCGATCAGCAGCGACCTCAGCTCGGGGCGGATCGAGTCGGGCCAGCCGCAGCTGAGCCAGGCGGGCATTCCGCCACAGGGCGCGAGGCGGCGACGCGGCGTTGGGGAACTCGTGAACCAACCCGTGCCGCCCCAATGCGATCGCGTCTCCAGCGTGACCATCAGGGCAAGCGGACCGGGCAAATAACGCTAACGCCCCCCAGCGGTGGTCTCGCGTGGTGGGAGAACTCGACCGTGTGGTGTTCTTTGCCGGCCGTTTCCCACTCGCTGATCGGGCGAGCGTCGCCGCGGTGGTCGGCTTCCATCCGGTTGGGGCCGACGTCGACGCCGGCCGCGGCCAGGGTGGCGGCCAACTCGCGAACCAGCCGCCGCAGCCGGACGGGGTCGGCCTCGTGTCGCATTGTCGCCGTCAACAGGAAGGGCCAACCGACGGCGTCGGCGCTGAACTGTCGGCCGTCGTCGGCGGTCAGGTCACACGTGAGCGGCCCGGCCGTGAACGAGTAGCCGAACGGCCCGGCGGTGTCGTCCATCACCGTGACGGGATCGGCCGGCAGCGCCCGGCGCATGGCCGCGTAGACGGCGTGCAGGTCGCCGGGCGCGCGGACCGGGCAGAGGGCGAGGCCGCTGTCAAGGCCTTCATAAGCGTCGGCCCGGGCCGGCCCTGGGTCAGGCTCGTCGGCGGCGGACAGCGAAACGGCCGGCAGCACCCGCGCCCGGCCGGCCTCATACGTGACCGGCACCTGCCACAGGCCGCCGTCGGTAGGTGACCCGCAGTACAGCATGCCGTACGACCCCGGCAGCTCGGCCGTCAGGGCCGCCAAGGCCACGACGGCGTCGACGCAGTCCTGCCCGATCAGGACGTACGGCTCGCCGTACTGCCGCATGGACGCCAGCCCGCCGCCCAGCGTCGGCTCGGCGGCGAGGCGGTCCATCCAGGACGCAAGCCGGCCTTCGGTTGGGCCAGACTCGAGGGGCAGCTGGACCCACCCGTGGACGGTCGATCGCCCGGCCAACGCGGGCCGCAGGTGGCCGACGTCCACAGCAGCCAACTGTTCGACGTCTCGGGCCATGTAGTGCGAGGCGAGGTAGACCGCGTTCCACCTCGACCGCGCGTCGTACAGCCGGCGAATTGGCAGCGTCAACGCCCGTCCGCCGTGGGCGGCGATCACGCGGTCCTTGCCGTCGCACGTGATCTCGCCGGTGACCGTGATCAAGCCGGTGCCGCCGCCGGCGGTGTCGAGCGGCGCCGTCATCAGGGCGACGTAGTAGTTGCCCACCCACTTGGCCTGCGCGGCGAAGACGACGTGGTCACGCCGCTCGCCGGTGACACGCGCCCAGTGGTGTGGGGCGCGGTGCTGGTCGAAGGTGACGTCGCCGACTGTTGACAGCGGTGCCGCCAGGTCGACCGGCCGGTTCAGCATGCACCAACCCTGGACGGTGTACTCGTATCCCATGGCGTCCCTTCCCCTGGTTCGGCGAGTCGCAACCGGCGGGCGTGCCCGCCGGCTGCACGAGTTCAGGAACCGTCCTCCGCGTCCACCGGCGTCACCGGCGCCTCCGTCTCCGTCCGTGGTTGCAGGATCGGCAGGCTGGCCAGCGTCGTGTGCGGGTTCTCGCCGGGGGCCGGCTGCTTGAGAGGCGTGGTCCCGAGGGCATCGGTGTACGCCTTCTTCCGGGCGGACGGCGATTTGGCGGCCGGGGGGCGGCGGCCCTGCTTCATGCCCTCCTCCAGCTGCGCCTTCCGCCGCAGGATGTGGTGGTAGTGCTGGGCGAAGCGGTGCGCCTCGTCCCGGCTGTACTGCAGCAGCTTCAGGCCCACGTTGTTCCGCGGCAGCTTGACCGGATCGCCCCGGCCCTGCACGTAGACCAGCTCCTCCTTCTTGGCCAGGCTGATCACCATCGGCGGCTTGACGTCCATCTGCTTGAACACGTCCATGGCCGCGTGCAGCTGGCCCAAGCCGCCGTCGATGCAGATCACGTCGGGGTACAGCTCGTTGTTCGACCCCGCCTCGCGGTAGCGGCGGCTGACCACCTCCTGGATGCTGAGGAAGTCGTTGTTCCCCTGGCCGTGCTTGATCTTGTACCGGCGGTAGGCGTCCTTGAACGGCACGCCGTCGATGAAGCAGACCTTGGAGCCGACCATCTCCTCGCCCTGGAGGTGGGCGATGTCGATCGTCTCCAGGATCCGCGGCGGCTCGGCCAAGCCCAACGCCTCCTGCAATGCGGCCACGCCCTCCTTGGGATTGGAGATGAACGCCTCGGGCTGCCAGAACTCCTGCTCCCCCTTGGCCCCGCGGGCGCTCAGCCCCTGCAGCGCCTTGATCTCGTCCCGCAGCCGGGCGGCCCGCTCGAAGTTCATGTCTTTCGACGCCTCGAGCATGTCCCGCTCGAGCCCCTCGACGACCCGCTTCTTGTCGCCGTCCAAGAACTTCATCAGCCGCTTGATGTCCTCGCCGTACGTCTCCTTGGACACCTTGGCCGCGCACGGGGCGGTGCACTGCTTGATCGGGTACAGCAGGCACGGGCGGAAGAACCGCCGCTTGTCATCGGCGTTCGAAATCTCCAGGTGGCAGGTGCGGAACTTGAACGCCTTCTGCAGCAGCGTCACCGCCTCCTTCAATGCGTAAACGCTGGTGAACGGCCCGTACAGCTTGGCGTCCTTGACGGGCTCGCGGGTGACGTAGACGCCGGGGAACTCGTCCTTGGTCGTGACCATCAGGTACGGGAACGTCTTGTCGTCCAGCAGGCGGGCGTTGTACTTCGGCTGGATGTCCTTGATCAGCCGGTTCTCGGCCAGCAGGGCCTCCACTTCGCTGTCGGTCTGGATCGTCTCGAAGTCGACGACGTTCTCCAGCAGCCCGGCCTTCTTGTGCTCCAGCTTCGTGCTGGGCTGAAAGTAGCTCCCGACGCGGTCGCGCAGGCTGGCCGACTTCCCGACGTAGATCACCCGCCCCCTGTCATCCTTCATCAGGTAGACGCCGGGGGCCTTGGGCAGCGACTTGGCCTTGTCGGCGAGCTTCTGGAGGCGATCCGTCATTGTGAGCAGCATTGTATTCCCCCACCGGCTCGACCGGCCCGGCGGTCGCGCAATTCATTGCCCCGCGCGAGGGGGTCTATAAGATTGTCGACTCGATCCGGGAGGAGCCCGCGTGATGGTTATGCCGTTCCGATTCGCAGTGCTGTCGGTCGTCCTGATCACCGTTGCCAGTACCGGCCGGGCGCAGCAGGACAGCGGGCCGCCAGCCCGACAGGCCCCGCCGAAATCGTCCGCCATACCGCGGCAGCGTTGGGGCGAGTTGGGGCCGCTGAAGTGGACCGAAATCCTGCTTGCCCACCAGATCGCGTTGAAGGACAAGCGGACGCTGACCGGGCTGCTCGGGTTCCTGATGAAGGCGCCGACCGGGCAGACCGTCGCCGTTTCCACCTGGTCGCCATCGCCCGGCGGGGTGGATCTGACCGACCCCGAAGGGCGCGGTCAAATCCTGGTCCGTGTTCCCGCTGGGCTCGCCCAGCCGTCGCATTGGGGTGGGGGCCGAGGTCCTGCCGGCGACGGCGTGCGAGTCGCTGAAGTGCATGGTGTCGCCGGTAACGGGCGACCCGTCGGCGGCCGGCATTCAGGTCCTCACACCGGCTCCGGAGCCGCTGCCGATCCGAACGATTGGGATTTTCGTGATGGTCCCCAACAACCCCTCGGGACAGGGGTCCAACGCGCTGGGGGCCGATGGAGATCTACCCCGCCCATATCGTCGGACCGGACGCGCACCACCGGCCGGGCGTGTTCTGTTTCGGCATCTTCTCCAAGGTGGACCCAGCGACCATGCGTGGCGTTGTGCTGGACCGCGAGGGTCGCGTGCTCGGGTTCATGACCGGCTACTACCCGGAGTCGACGCACGGCAGCGTGATCGTCGCCCAGGCCGCAGACATACACGCCGTGCTGGACGCCGCGAAGCTGCCGATCGAGTCCGCGCCAGCCGTGACGCCCCCACCGGATGCGACCCGGGCCATGGTGGACGCGACGCCGACCACTGCTCCGACGGCCGCGCCGCCGTCGACGAGGCCCATCGTGGCGAAGGCGCCCGCTGCATCACCGGCGGCTGCGAGCGGCGATCCCGCCGCCAAGGCGCTCCGCCTGGCCCGGATGTACGAGGCCGCCGAGCAGGACGGACCCGCGCGGGCCAAACTTCAGCAACTCATCTCGCAGTACCCGAACAGCCCCGCGGCGAACGACGCCAAGGGGGACCTGCAGCGGATCCATGGCAAGTAGCCGCGCCCGGCGCTGCTCGGCGCGCCGAGATCGTTTCCCCGATCCGACCCGCGGCGTCCGCTCGTCTGATGATTCGACACCCATGATCGTTCGGGCCAAACCGCGACTGTGGGGGCCGTTCTACGTCCCTTCGCGGGTCGATCTTGCCGCAGGTGCCCCCCAGGTGCCGGGCGTGGCAGCCGTGTCGGCGGACGTGGTCCTGCTGCCGCGGCACCACCCGTCGCTGTTTGCCGCGCTGTCGCCGGCCCCGTTCACGCTCCTGGGATTGACGCTGTCAATCTTTCTCAGCTTCCGCAACGGGGCGTGCTACGACCGGTGGTGGGAGGGCCGCCGGCAGTGGGGGCAGCTTGTCGTGGAGATGCGGGCGTTCGCCCGGCTGGTCACGGCGCTGTTCCCGGGGGACGGCGAGCGGCCGTTCCGCGCGGGGCTGCTGCGGTCGGTGGTGGGGTTCGCGCACGCGCTCAACGCCCACCTGCGGGCCGAGGACGAGGCGGCGGCGGCGAGCCCTTGGGTGGCGGTGACAGAGGGGCCGAACGTGGCCGACGCGCTGCTGCTGCTGCTGTCGATCACCACAACCGTGGCCGACCGCGTGCGCGACGTCCCGTTCCAGTTGATTTAGGCCCACGTCTCGGCCATGGGCGGCATCCGGGCGGCGTGCGAGCGGATCCGGTCCACGCCGCTGCCCTTCGCCTACACGCTGCTGCTGCACCGGGCGGCGTACCTGTTCTGCGCGTTCGTGCCGTTCGGGTTGGCCGCGTCGCTGGGCTGGGCCACGCCGGTGCTGGCCGGCGTCATCGCGTACACCTTCTCTCAGG
>CBDAQA010000008.1:0-132801 GCA_965198865.1 Tepidisphaeraceae bacterium
GCCCGGAGAGCCGCGCGTTCCTGCAGGCGCGGCTGCGGCCGGGCGAGGGCGGCGCGGCGGCGGCGGCGGCGGCGGCGGCGGCGGCGGCCGTCGAGCGACGGCTGGGCGCGATGGTGACCACGGCGGCCGTGTACGCGGGGCGGGTCCGGCACGCCGACATGAAGCGGGTCGTCGACCGGTTCGAGAAGGGGACCGACGACCCCGCGCGGGTCGGCGCGGGTGCTGATCTCAGACTTGGCGGCGAGCCGCAAGGCGCTCGACGGGGTCAACGCGTTCGGACTCGATCCCCCCGTCCCGGCCGACCCGGGGTGTAACATTGCCGAATCAGTACATAAGTCATTACAAGAGAATTACTTACGGTTCGCTTGCGCCGTTTTGAACGTGTAACATTTCGTCACATTGTGGAACATCGCAGCCGTCGCGGTCAGGCCTTGAACACGATCGCCGGCTCCAGCCGCCATGACGGTGCGGATGCTGAACAGGGCGCTGGCCATGCAGATGAGCGTGACGGCGCCGGCGGTGAAGGCGAGGAGCCAGCCGGGGAGCATGAAGGCGAGTTCGGTGTGCTTGGTCAGCGCGCCGATCCCGGCGGCGAGGCCGACGCCGAGGCCGTAGCCGATGGTGCCGACCAAGGCGGCCTGGATCAGGATCATCCGCAGGAGCAGACCGTTGCCGGCCCCCATGGCCTTGAGGGCGCCGAACTGGCGGATGTTGTCGTGGGTGAACTGGAAGAAGGTCTGGCCGGCGATGGCGGTGCCGACGAAGAAGCCGAGCGCGACGGAGATGCCGAAGTTGATGGGGATGCCGGTCTTCTCCATGAAGTACATGTAGGTGGCGTGGGCGAACTGCGGGCCGGTCTGGGCGTTCAGGCCCGTGGCACCGTTGATGCGGCGGCAGAGCTGGGGCAGGTCCTGCCCGGCGCGGCCCTTGACCAGCACGAACGAGAGCAGCTTCCGCTCGGCGGGGGCGAAGGTGGTCGCGCGGGTGTAGGTGGTGTAGACGACGGGCTGGGACTGCCAGGTGCGGTTGTTCCGGCAGATGCCGACGACGATCGCGCGGTGGTCGTTCAGCTCCATCTCGTCGCCGACCCGGAGGGGGATCCGCGTCACGCCGTCGGGGGCGACGTGGGCGAGCTTGTCCTCGGCGCCGATCTGGTCGACGATGACCGCCTCGGCCCGGCGGAGGTCCTCCAGCTTGCCCTTGACCATGACTGGCGGCCCGCCGACGAGGGAGGCGTCGTCCAGGCCGTAGACGTTGCACGACTGGAACGTGCCGTTCTCCATGCGGGCGCGGATGATGCCCTTGTAGAGCGGGACAGCCCAGGCGACGCCGCTGACGCCGCGCACGCGGTCCAGCTGCGTGTCCTGCAGCGGCTTGGTGTCGTCGATGAACTGCACCTTGGGGTCCATCACCCAGATGTCGGGGTAGCCCATGTCGGTGATCGCGCCGTAGCTGCGGGCCATCAGGCCGCAGAAGATGCCGAGCTGCTGCGTGATCAGCAGCGAGGCGAAGGTGATGCCCATCACGATGCCGAGGTACTTGGCGCGGTCGCCGACGAGCATCTTCAGGGCGACGGTGTTCATGGGTTGCGGGCTCAGGCGAAGAGGTCGGCCACGTCGCACCGAAAGCCGGGCAGGACGTGGGGGGCGGTGAGGGTCTGGCCGGGCACGAGGGTGTCGAAGGAGCCGTCGGGCCGGTGGATGGTGACGGAGCGGTCGTTCAGGCGGACGACCCAGACGATGGGGAAGCCGGCGGCCAGGTGGTCCTGCACGCGGGGCAGCACCGGACCGCCACTGCCCCGGCCAGGGGAGGGGACCTCGACGGCCAGGTCGGCGGGCAACGGCATGAGCTCCGGGTCGCCGCGGACGACGGCGAGCCGTTGGCGGGTCACGACCGTGGCGCTGGGCCGGCGGATCGTGTTCGGGCGGTGCCGGTAGCAGTCGTAACCCAGGCTGCTGGGGAAGACGACCGCCCCGCGCACCTTCTGGGCTCCGTCCATGAGCACGTGGAGGACGGTCGCCGAAAGCGTCGCAACCGCGGGCCCCCCGAACCGCTCGACGGGCCGGCCGTCCACCAGCTCGTGCAGCTTGCGGGCGGGCCAGCGCGCGAACTCGGCGGTGGTCATCGTCGGGGCGGGCGGCAGGAGTTGAGCCATGGCGGGACTCCGAGGGGGATGCCGGGGATCGTACCCGGCCCAACCCCCGGCGGCGAGCGGTGTCTGATGAGGCGCGATTGGTACAGGTTTCGCACCCACACCGCCTAGAATGGGTTGCCGGCGGACACGCTGGCAGAGGTGAACATCATGAAGCGTCTCACAGCGATTGCGGCCGCAGCGGTGTTGGCTACGGCCGGCCTGGCGATGGGCGACTACCCGCCGAGCACGTCGGCCCCGGCGGGCTACCCGCCGACGGTTCAGTCCCGGCAGCCGCAGCCGGCGTCGACGTACGGGCAGCCGCGACCCGCCCCACGGGTGCAGGTGTTCCCGTTTGAGCCGGTCGCCGGCGCGAACGGGCTCGATTGGGTCGGGCGCGGGTTGCAGCAGAGCCTGCAGACGGATGTCTCTCACACCGGCGCGATGCTGGTGATCGCCGGTACGGTATTGCCGCCGCACACGACGCCGCTGGAGGCGGCCAAGGCCAGCTACGCCAACCTCGCCGTGACCGGCACCTATCAGGTGCAGGGTGACCAGGTGCGGGCCGACGGCCAGCTGATCGACGTCGGGACCGGCCAGCCGGTGGGCGGGTTCAGCGCGAAGGCCCCGATGAACAGCGTCTTCCAGCTGGAGGACGCCATGGGGACGCAGTTGCAACGGCTGCTGCCGCCGGACCGGTCGATGGGGATGCCGGTCGCGGGGGCGTACGACCCCAATTCGGCCACGGCGCAACCATCAGCGCCCGCCGCTCAGCCGTCGATCACGGTGGTGAATGATCCGGCACCGAGCTACGTAGACCAGGCACCCACCAGCGCCTACTACAGCAGCCCGTCGTACTACTCGCCCGATTCGTACTACGGCGATTACGACTATGGCTACGGCTACCCGTACGGCGGGTATTACAGCCCGTTCGCCTTTGGTTTCTATGGCGGCATCGGGTTCTACCACGGCTATGGGTATGGCCACGGCTATGGGTATGGCCACGGCTACGGGTACGGCAGGGGCTACGGCCGCGGGTATGGCGGGCTGCACGCGAACCCGACGTTCCACAGCTCCAACTACGGCAACGGGCGCGGCTACGTCCTGAACGGCGGCGGGGGTCGGTCGTACGGCAGCAGTTTCGGCACCGCTAACGCCTTCCGATCCGGCGGGCTCTCCGGAGGCGGGTTGCACGGCGGCAGCTTCGGCGGCGGCGGTGGATTCCACGGCGGCGGGGGTGGCGGCGGACACCGCTGATCCGCACCTCACGACCTGAACTGACGGGGCGGGCCCGACGGCGTCGGGCCCGCCCCGCTTCGTTGGCTGCCGCTGTTCACCGCCCGTGGTGACAAGCGGACCGGTCACCAATATCATCCGCGGCCCGATCGAAACCTTTTCGGGTCCATTGCCCCTTTGATCGACCCGCTTAACGCCCAGAGAGACCGCACGATGCCAGCCGAAGTGACGATGCCGCAGCTGTCGGACACCATGACCGAGGGGACCGTCGTCAAGTGGAACAAGAAGGAGGGGGACAAGGTCAAGGCGGGCGAGGAGCTGGCCGAGGTGGAGACCGACAAGGCCACCATGCCCATGGAGGCGTTCGACGACGGCGTCCTGGCGGTGATCAAGGTGAAGGCGGGCGAGAAGATCGCCGTGGGCGGCGTGCTGGCCGTGCTGGCGACGGCGGGCGAAACGGTCGACGCCGTGAGGGCGAAGTACGCGGGCGCACCCAGCACGGCTGCGCCGGCCGCCCCCACCGGCCCGAAGCCCCCGGCGCCGGCGGAGATGGCCGCCCCGGCCCCGTCGTCGGCTCCGAAGATCGTCAGCTCGCCGGGCAAGTTCGACTACGACCTGCTCGTCATCGGCGGGGGTCCCGCCGGCTACGCGGCCGCCATCCGGGGCGGGCAGCTGAAGAAGAAGGTGCTCTGCGTCGAGAAGGAGAACCTGGGCGGCACCTGCCTGAACTGGGGCTGCATCCCGACCAAGGCGCTGCTGGAGGACGGCAGCTTCATCCGCAAGATGCGCACCGAGGCGGCCGCCCACGGCGTGTCGTTCGACAACTTCAAGCTCGACTTCGCGACGGTGATCGCCCGCAGCCGCGGCATTGCCGACAAGCTGTCCAAGGGGATCGGCAGCCTGTTCAAGAAGTACGGCGTCACCAGCGAGGTCGGCACCGCCACGCTGATCGGCCCGCACCAGGTGAAGGTGAACGGCAGGACCGTGTCGGCCGACCACATCGTGATCGCCGTCGGCGCCAAGCCCACGCCGATGCCGGGGGCGACGTTCGACGGGAAGCGGGTCATCACCAGCCGCGAGGCGATGAACCTCCCGACGCAACCCAAGCGGCTGGCCATCATCGGCGCCGGCGCGATCGGCTGCGAGTTCGCCGACTTCTACAATGCCATCGGCACCGAGGTGACGGTCGTCGAGATGCTGCCGCACCTGCTGCCCAACGAGGACGACGACGTCGCGCGCGTGCTGGAGCGCAGCTTCGACAAGCGGAAGATCGACGTCCGCACGAACACCAAGACCGACCAGGTGGAGACCACGCCGACCGGCGTTCGCCTGACGCTGAGCGGCGCGAAGCCCGGCACCGTGGAGGCCGATGCCGTGCTGATCGCGATCGGCGTGACCGGCAACGCCGACGGCGTGGCCGACCCCAAGGCGGGGCTGGAGCTGTTCCGCGGCCGGGTGAAGACGACGCCCGACTACCGGACGAACCTGCAGAACGTCTACGCCGTGGGCGACTGCGTCGCCCTGCACTGGCCCGAACACGAGGGCATGGGCGGCTACCGCCACCCCGACCTGGCCCACGTCGCCCACCACGAGGCGGTCCACCTGGTCGACCACCTGTTCGTCGACGGCCACGGCAAGATCGACTACAAGCAGATCCCCGGCTGCACCTACACCCACCCGCAGGTGGCCAGCATGGGCTACACCGAGAAGCGGGCGCGCGAGGCCGGCCGGCAGCTGCGGATTGGCAAGTTCCCCTTCCAGGCCAGCGGTCGCGCGTTGGCGGCCGGCGAGCCCGACGGCTTCGTCAAGCTGATCTTCGACGCCCAGTACGGCGAGCTGCTCGGCGTCCACATGATCGGCGAGAACGTGACCGACCTGCTGGCCGAGCTGGTCATGGCCAGGAAGCTGGAGGCGACCGAGGAGGAGATCCTCGACGCGATGCACCCGCACCCGACCTATAGCGAGGCCATCATGGAAGCCGCGGGCGCGGCGGTGGGGAAGGCGATTCACATCTGAGCGATCGCGGGCTACACGGTGATCCGTCGCGCTGGCAAGCACGGCGGAGGGAGCCGTGGCAGAACGGGTCGTCGTGCCGCACGTCGGTGTTGAACCCGTTCGACCCGGCTCGGACGACCTCCGTTGCCCGGCTTTGTAAGCCGTGAAGCTTGGCGACGCGTTACGATCAAGATGGTTTCCGGAGGTCCTTTCATGGCCACGATTGCTTCCCCGCCGCTCACCTTGCTCGATGGGCGAAACGAACGCATCACGGACGACCTGCTCAACGCGGATGGTTTGGTCGAGTTGACTGAGGGCCGCGTGCTGGCGAAGCACTTGAGCTACGACGCCAACTGGACCGCCGGGCAGATCACCGCGCGGCTGAACGTGCACCTTTGGCAGGCCAAGTCCGGCGACGTCCTGCCCGAGCAAACGTTCCGCTGCTTCCCCGACGACCCCACGGCGTTCCGCCGCCCCGACGTCGCATTTATCGCCGCCGGCCGGGTCCCGTCCCCCCGGCCGGCCGGGCACGTTCTGGTCCGGCCCGACCTGGCCGTCGAGGTCACCTCGCCCAACGACGAGGTGGACGAACTGGAACTGAAACTGGCCGATTATCGCGCGGCCGAGATTCCGCTGGTGTGGGTCGTGATCCCAGCCGTCCGGATCGTGCGCGTGTTCCGGCTCGACGGGTCGGTCACGCAGCTCCGCTCCGGCGACACGCTCACCGGCGACCCGGTCCTGCCGGGCTTCGCCGTCGCGGTCAACGACTTGTTCCCGCCGGCAACGACGCAGTTGGTAGCGTGAGCTCTGCCAGCCGTGATCGCGATGCGGTGGGCAGTGCCCACCCTACCTCGCTACCCGCCCAATGCGACTGCTGGGCCGGTCGGCCCAACCTGTTCGATCGATGCACGCCGCAACGCGGCGACGGCCCTGGCGACGCCCGACGACCATGGCCGGTGCCGGCGGATCCGACCCGCGGTATAGACTCGCCGTGGAACAACGGATCGCCCTACCGCAACCGGCAACAGTCAACGACTACTTCCGGGCCGAACCCGCCTCGCCGATTCGTCCCTAGTTCCGCGGCGGACGGATCCTCGCCATGGCCGGCGGGACCGGCGAGCACAGCCTCATCATCAGCAACATCGTCCGCGAGGTCGGCAACCGGTTGAAGACGACTCCCCGCCGGGTGTACGAGAGCAACCTCCGGGTCCTGTCGAGCGCGACCGTCATCTGCGGCCCTCGGCAGTACGGCAGCGGGCCGAGCAACCGACGGGCCGTCGTCAACCCCAAGTTGATCATCGTGGTGCTGTCGCCGACGACCGAGGCTGACGACCGTGGGGCAAAGTTCGACGGTTTCCAAGCCGTGCCGTCGTTCGAGCAGTACGTGTTGGTGGCCCAGGACCGGCCCTACGTGCTCACGTTCCTGCGGCAAGGGGACGGCACTTGGTCGATGCGGCCGCACATCGAAAGCGCCGTGTCCCCGTTCACCTCAGGTGGCCGCACGCTCACGCCGCCAGCGGCATCAGCGCCGGCGGGTGGACGACCGCCGCGGCGGCATCCAGTTGTTCTGCCGACGGGTCGATCCCCGCCGCCCGTGCCACGGCCCGCGCCGCCCCGAGCGGGTCGGCCTTGGCCATGCCCCAGTCCACCGTGGTCACGTTGGCGTTCGGCTGCCGTTCCAGGTCGACCAGGGCGTCCCACAGGCGGGTCTGCAGCCCGACCTCGTGGCCGGGGAACCAGCCCCGGCGGCGGAGACCGTCGATCGACTCGTTCAGCGGGCGACCGCAACGGATGAAACGCGCGGCCGATCCCCAGGCGGTCAGCAGGTCCGGGCCGCACAGCGACAGCAGCGGGTGCTTCGCCCCGATCGGACCCGGATGCCGCCCCTCGTAAAAGTGGGCCCAAGCCAGCAGGTATCCGATCCGGGTGTGCTCCGGCACCATCGGCGTCGCCAGCGGCTCGCCCCACCAAGATCGCAGGGTCCCCGACAGGTGCCGGGACTCGTAGAAGTTTTCGGGATGCCCCTCCTCCGAGTTCCGCCAGAACGGCGGACCCAAAGTCACGCCCATCCGGCTGAGCATGCCAGCCAGCGCCGTCGACCCCGAATTGTACAGGCCCATCACCGCCACCCGCGGGCGGACCGGGCCAACCTCTTGTTCGACATTAAACATCAGTATGGCGTCCCTACGAATATTTCTTAAGTGTTAGCGGAGGAACGGGTAACGCGGTCGCGGTGGCCGCGCCCAGCGACGATCGGCGATCGGGCCCGGTCCTCACCATGAGAACAATTCTGTCCCGCAGCGTGCCGGCCAGAAACGCTGCCGACGCACGGTCGGCGTCGCCGATAAGCGGGTGCATGCCCTCCATCGAAGCGACGTTTGACCGGGTCGTCGTCGTGAACCTCGCCCGTCGGCCCGAGCGGCTGGCAGCGTTTCGGCAGACGTTGGGCGACGCCTGGCCGTTCCGCCGACCGGAACGGTTCGAGGCCGTTGACGGCCACGTCAACGCCCCACCGCCCGGATGGACGAAGGGGGCCGGCGCGTGGGGCTGCATGGCGTCGCACCGGCGGGTGCTCCAATCGGCCATCGACGACGGACTCGACTCGATCCTGATCCTGGAGGACGACGCCCTGCCGGCCCCAGGGTTCGCCGCCCGGGCGGCCGACTTCCTCGCCCGCGTGCCCGCCGACTGGGACTGCCTGATGCTCGGCGGCGAACACCTGACGGCACCGCTCCCGGTCGCGGCCGGCGTCGTCCGGTGCGTCATGACCAACCGGACGCACGCCTTCGCCCTGCGCCGCCGCTTCATGCCGGGGCTGCTGCGGCTGTGGGAGTCGATCACCGACGACCACTGCGACGTTGCCCTGGCCGCCTGCATGCCGGTGATCGGGGCCTATGCCCCCGACCCGTTCTTGGTCGGTCAGGCCCAGGGTTACAGCGACATCACCTTGGCCGGCGAGCCGGCCCGGTTCTTCCCCCACGCCCAGCCGGTGGCCGCGGCGGCGTGACGCCGGCGCGGCGGATCGGCCAAGGCAAAGGGCGATTGAACGCACGTCCTTCCCAGCACGCCGAGGTCAATCCTCCGGCGGGTCCGCCAAGCCCACATCTCACATCCTGCGCGGGCATCGCCGCCGGCGTGACCGCCCCTCCCGCTGAGAAACGTGGGAAGAACGGGGCGATCGCGAATCGGTCGCCGCCCCGCTCGCCCCCGGGCACTGGCCCGGTCGTCCCCCTGTCGGAGTCATCGATCATGCCACATCTGAACCCAATTCGCGCCGCCGCCGCAGCAGCCGTCCTCCTGTTGGCCGGCTGCGCCGAGATGCCCGAGGCGCCGGCGAGGACCGTCGACGTCGCCCTGCCGCCCGGCACGGTGAAGAACATCGTCCTCGTGCACGGCGCGTGGGCCGACGGGTCGAGCTGGGCGAAGGTGATCCCGCTGTTGCAGGCGAAGGGGTACCACGTCGTGTCGGTGCAGAACCCGCTGTCGTCGCTGGCCGAGGACGCCGCGGCGGCGAGGCGGGCGATCGCCGTGCAGGACGGTCCGGTGATCCTGGTCGGCCACTCGTACGGCGGCGCGGTCATCACCGAGGCGGGCACCGACCCGAAGGTGGCCGGGCTGGTCTACGTCGCCGCGTTCGCGCCCGATGCGGGCCAGTCGGCGCTGGAGGCGAGCAAGCCCTACCCGACGCCCGGCGGCAACGAGATCCGCCCCGACGCGTCGGGCTACCTCCGCCTCACGCCCAAAGGCATGACCGAGGATTTCGCGCCCGACCTGACCCCCGCCGAGCAGGAGATGATGATCGCCTCGCAGGGGTGGACGTCGGTCAACGCCCTCGGCGCCAACATCACCGTGCCGGCCTGGAAGTCCAAGCCGAACTGGTACGTCGTCGCCGGCAACGACCGCATGATCTCCCCGGTGCTGGAGCGGTCGTTCGCGGCGCGGATGACGGCCGACACGACCGAGATCCCGTCGAGCCACGTCGTGATGCTGTCCCACCCCGCCGAGGTCGAGGCCGTCATCGAGAAGGCCGCCGCCACGGCGCTGGCGAAGTGATGATCGATCGCGCGTAGCCGTCGCCCCGGAGGGGCACTCTTCGATTGTCGACCAGTGCCCCCTCGTGACCGGCGTCTCACCGCCCGCCGCTCACGTCCCGGCCGGGTGATCGGCGCTCACCGTCGCCGCCTACCACTCGTCGCCGTTGCAGTACCTGAAGTCGGTCCGGCTCCACAAGGCGAGGGGGCTGATGACCCACGACGGCGTCGGCGCCGCCGAGGCATCAGCCAAGGTGGGGTACGCGAGCCCGTCGCAGTTCAGCCGCGAGTTCCGCCGGTTCTTCGGCGCGACGCCCCACGCCGAGGCCGACCGGTTGCGCCGAATGCTCGGCCTCGACGGCGACCCGTCACCCGTGCCGGCAGCGTGATGATCCATCCCAAAGACTCAGAAACGCCCCCACGAACGGCGCGAATGTTCGCGAATGGATCGCCACATCCCCGCCTCGGTTAGCTTCGAGGCCCGCGTTTTTTTCGTGTGGGTCCGTGCCATTCGTGGCCGCCTCTCTTCTCCGGAAGGTTCGGCTTGGCCCGGGCAGAGGCTCCTCTGCAGAGCGATCCGTTTGACTTCAACGACTTGAACGGCAAGACTCCTGCACCATGGCGGCACGGATTACCATTGCCATCCAACAGCTCGCACGGCCCCGCCGCCGGTAGGTCAACGTTCGACTCTGACGACCCGTCGACCCCGAGGCCAGCCGCCCCGGGGTTTTTCGTTTGGCCGACCGATGACCGACGCCGCCACACTACTCCCACCACCGACGATCGCTCGGCCGATCCGGCCGTTGGTCGAGCTGTTGACGCTGGCCGCGCCGACGGTGGCGCAGATGGCGTCGTACACGCTGATGCAGTTCATCGACACGTGGATCCTGGCCCGGTCGACCGGGGCGGGCGACGTGGCGCCGGCCACGGCGGCGGCGAACGCGGGGCTGATCGCGTTCTCCGTCATCAGCCTGGGCATGGGCGTGATGTTCATCGTCAACGCGCTGGTCAGCCAGGCGTTCGGCGCCGGCCGGCACCGCGACTGCGGGCCGGTGATGTGGCAGGGGATCTGGTTCGGCTTCGCCTTCTCGGTCGCGTTGCTGCCGCTGGCCCACTTTGCGCCGCTGGTGTTCGCCTGGTTCGGGCACGAGTCGCGACTGGTGGGCCCGGAGGTGATCTACACCCGCATCGTGCTGATGGCGGCGGTGCTCAAACTGTCGGCCACGGCGGTCGAGCAGTTCCTGCTGGGCGTGAACCGGCCGATGGCGGTCGCGGTGGCATCCGTGATTGCGGTGGCGGTGAACGCCGTCGTCGCCTGGGCAATCGTGCTGGGCCGGTGGGGCTTCGCGCCGCACGGCGTGGCGGGTTCGGCGTGGGCGCAGAACGTCGGCGTCGGGACCGAGCTGCTGATCGTGATCGGCTTCGCCGCGTTGCCGGTCGCCCGGCGGCAGTTCGCATCTGGCGACTGGGGATTCCGGCCCCGCGTCATGCGCGAGCTGCTCAAGATGGGCATCCCGTCGGGCGTGCAGATCGTGGCCGAGGTGCTGGCGTGGTCGGCGTTCTCCATGTGGGTGATGGCCCCGTTCGGCACCGGCGCGATGGGCGCGAACATCTTCGTGTTCCGCTACATGAGCGTCAGCTTCATGCCGGCGTTCGGCCTGAGCGTGGCCGTCACGGCACTGGTCGGCCGGTACATCGGTATGGGCCAGCCGGCGACGGCGGTGGCGCGGGCGCGGCTGGGGTTCATCGTGACGGCGACCTACATGTTCGCCTGCGGCGTCGGGCTGTTCGTCTTCCGCCGGCAGCTCATCGGGCTGTTCACCAGCGACCCGGCCGTCATCCGCACCGGCGGCACGCTGCTGATCTTCGCCGCGGTGTACCAACTGTTCGACGCGACCTACATCATCTACAACGGCGGCCTCCGCGGCGCCGGCGACACGCTGGTGCCGGCCGTCGTGACGGCCACCCTGTGCTGGGGCATCGTCGTCCTGGCCGGTCGGATCATCGCCCAACTGGCACCGCAACGGGGTCCCGTCGGCCCCTGGTCGGCGGCGATGGTGTACGGCTTCATCCTGAGTGTCTTCACCTACACCCGCTTCGCCCGTGGCAAGTGGCGGCGCGTGCTGACCCTCCAGTTGAACACGGCCACGAATGGCACGAATGAACACGAATGACTGAAAGGCGAAACCGCGCGTCAGCCCGAGTGGGCAACCTCTGATTCGTGTTCATTCGTGCCATTCGAGGCCGGTCTTTTCGATCACCAGGCAACTTCCCATGGCTACGCAAAACAAGCCGAGCTACAAGCAGACGCTGAACCTGCCGCAGACGCCCTTCCCGATGGAGGCGAAGCTGACGACGAACGAGCCCGTGCGCCTCGCCGCGTGGAAGGGTATGGACCTCTACGCCAAAGTGCAGGCCGACCGCGCCGCCAAAGGCCGGGGCACCTGGGTGCTGCACGATGGGCCGCCGTTCGCCAACGGCGACATCCACATCGGGCACGTGATCAACAAGACGTTGAAGGACGTGATCCTGCGGTTCCGCACGCTGCAGGGGTATGCGACGCCGTACGTGCCGGGGTGGGACTGCCACGGGCTGCCGATCGAGCACAAGATCCAGGAGGAGGCCAAGAAGGCCGGCGAGCGCCTGCACGAGCTGGGCACGCTGGAGGTGCGCCGCCGCTGCTACGCCTACGCCGAGCGGTACGCGGCCGTGCAATCGGAGCAGTTCCAACGGCTCGGCATCCTTGGCGATTGGGCGAATCCATACCTGACGATGACCAAGGATTACGAGGCGAGCACGCTCGAGGTGTTCGCCAAGTTCGTCGAGGCCGGGCTGGTGTACCGCAAGCTCAAGCCGGTTCCGTGGTCGATCGCCAATCAGACGGCCCTGGCCGATGCGGAGCTGGAGTACAAGGACGTGGACGACGTCAGCGTCTACGTGGAGTTCCCGCTGGTCGACGGCAGCGGCACGCTGCTGATCTGGACGACGACCCCGTGGACCCTGCCGGCGAACTTGGCCATCGCCGCGGGGCCAGAGGTGAGCTACGTCCGCGTGAGGCACGGGGACCACACGACCGTCGTCGCGGCCGACCTGGTGGAGCGCGTCTTCAAGCTGGCGGGGGCGGCGTACGAAGTCGTCGGCGCCGTGGCGGGTCGCGAGCTGGAAGGACTGGAGTACCGCCACCCGTTCGTCGATCGCGTGGGACGGGTGGTGCTGGCCGACTACGTGACGACCGACGCCGGCACGGGGTTGGTCCACACCGCGCCAGGGCACGGCGAGGACGACTATGAAACCGGCCTGAAGGAGAAGCTGGACGTCTACAGCCCGGTGCTGGCCAACGGTAAGTACGACGACACCGTGCCCGACTGGCTGAGGGGCAAGAGCGTGTGGGAGGCGAACAAGCTGATCCCGCCGCACCTGAAGGAACTGGGCGTCCTGTTCGCCGAGGAGCGGATCAACCACAGCTACCCGCACGACTGGCGCAGCAAGACGCCGATCATCTTCCGGGCGACGGAGCAGTGGTTCGTGGCGATGGATCAGCCGTACACGGCCGCTCCGTTAGCCCCCGGCTCCGCCGGGGTCTCCCTCCGCGACCGCGCGTTGTCGGCCGTGTCGAACGACGTCGAGTTCGTCCCCAAGTGGGGCCAGGCGCGCATCACCGGCATGCTGAGCGGCCGGCCCGACTGGTGCATCAGCCGACAGCGGGCGTGGGGCCTGCCTATCCCGGTGTTCTACAACGACAGGGGCGACCCGCTGCTCACGCCGGCGTCGGTGCGGGCGGTGGCGAAGCGCGTGGCGGAGCTGGGTTCCGACTGCTGGTTCAACGAGGAGCCGGTCGCTCTCCTGGGCGGCGACTTCGCGTACCCGCCGGGGTTCACGGCGACGAACCTCCGCAAGGAGAAGGACATCTTCGACGTCTGGTTCGAGAGCGGCAGCAGCTGGAATGCGGTGCTCCGGGCGCGGGGCATGAAGTTCCCGGCGGACCTGTACCTCGAAGGCTCCGACCAGCACCGCGGGTGGTTTCAGTTGTCGTTACTACCGTCGCTCGCCGTAACCGGCGGTCCGCCCTACGAGCAGGTGTTGACGCACGGCTTCGCCGTGAAGCCGGACGGCACGAAGTGGAGCAAGCAGGAGCAGGACAAGAATCCCGACTACCCGCACGCGATGAAGATGATGGCCGCCTTTGGGGCCGACCCGCTTCGCCTGTTCGTCTGTAGCCTCGACTTCGAGGGCGACATCCCCTCGAGCTTCAACTCCGCCAAGGCGTTCGGCGACAAGTACCGCAAGATCCGCAACACGCTGCGGTACCTGCTGAGCAACCTGTACGACTACGACGGCGTCGCCGTCGACGTGCCGGCCGCCAGCCTGGACGGCTGGGTGCTCGACCAGTTCGACGCGATGGTGCGCGACACGGTGGCCGCGTACGACGCCTACCAGACGCACCGCGCCTTCCGCCTGCTGCACGACTTCTGCTCGGTGCAGATCAGCAGCCTGTACGGCAACGCGATGAAGGACCGGCTCTACTGTGACGCGGCCAGCTCGCCGCTGCGGCGGCGATCGCAGGCCGTCATGCACCGGCTCGTGATCGGCCTGACCAAGCTGCTGTCGCCGATGGTCGTCTTCACCGCCGACGAGGCGTGGGGCTTCATCCCGCACAAGCCCGCCGCCGAGGCGGAGCTGCCGAGCGTCCACCTGGCCCGGCTGCCAGAGCCGTCGGGCCACGCCGTCTCAGAGCAGGTTCGGGCCGACTGGTCGACGCTGATGGAGTTGCGCGACCAGGGGCTGGGCCAGCTGGACGAGCTGAAGAAGTCGGTCGGGCTGAACAAGGCGTCGGAAGCGACGGTGGCGTTCGCGCTGCCGGATGGGCTGCGCGAACGGTTGTCGGCGTACGGCGTCGATCTGGAGGACCTGATCGGTTGCGGCCACCACGCCGTCGAGCCGGGCGAGACGGCTGTGCGCGTGACCGACGCGCGGGAGCTGTTCGCCGCGTGCGCCCGGTGCTGGAAGCGCCGGCCCGACGTCGTGGGCGAGCTATGCGGGCGCTGCAGGGCGGCCGTCCCGACCGTTTGAGCCGACGGAGGGTCGGACGGGCGGACGAACGCCGTCTTGCATCCACAGCGTCCGCTGGCTTCCGCCTGCGGCTGGAACGGAGTTTCAAAAATTCTCCGTGTCCAACCCCAGCGCCTCGGCAAGCAGTTCGGCAACGTGGACCACGCGCGTGGGTGAACCGGCCCGCTCGCTGGCGTTCGCGATCGTCATCGCGCACCCCGCCTCGTTGCACA
Organism: Tepidisphaeraceae bacterium; assembly: GCA_965198865.1. Taxonomy (GTDB): domain Bacteria; phylum Planctomycetota; class Phycisphaerae; order Tepidisphaerales; family Tepidisphaeraceae; genus CBDAQA01. Next base: position 14,676 of record CBDAQA010000008.1, read on the forward strand.
CCGTCAGGTCGGCGTGGGTCGCGCCGATCGCGCGGGCCTTGGCGTCGGCCATCGTGCGGCTGATCGACGGGTAGCGCTCGGCGAACGGGCCGCCGAACCCGCAGCAGACGTCGGCTGCCGGGATCGGCCTTACCTTCGCGCCCAACTGCCGCAGGATCCGTGGGGTGTCGTCCTGCACGGAAAGCGTCCGCAGCGGGCAGGCCGGATGGTAGGCGGCGGAGGTCGTCAACCGCAGGTCGCGCAGGTCGGCCCGGACGACCGTGGTGAGGAACTCGACCAGCTCGTACGTCCGCCCGGCGACGTGCCACATGCCGGTCTCGTAGGCGGCGTCGTCGGCCAGCAGCTTGGGGTATCGCTCGCGGACCATCGACGCGCAGGCCGGGCTGGGGGTCACGACGTACTCGGCGGTTTCGAACAACTCGACGAACCGGCGGGCGACGGTCTTGGCCTCGGGATCGAGCCCGGCGTGGAGCAGCGGCTGCCCGCAGCAGGTCTGGCCCATCGGGAACGTCACCCCGCAGCCGAAGTGCTCGAGCACCTTGACCGTCGCCACGCCGACGCGGGGGTAGTACTGGTCGGTCAGGCAGGAGATGAAGAAGGCGACGGTGATCGGCATCGGGCGGGCGGGATCGGCGGGGCCGGGTCGGGCGGGCTTCTACGCCGCCGTCGGGTACAGTATTCTCCTGCCCGGCTGACCTCAACCGGACGGCAGGTGCCGGGCGACGGTCGGGACAAGGGACGCAGGATGTCGATGAAGATCGCGGGCCGGGTGGCGGCACAACGGAAGCTCTGGGGCGGCCAGTGGTGCTGGACCGGCCACGCCTACCACCCGTGGAACCAGTACGTCCTGCTGCGCCGGCACGTCGACCTGCCCGCGTCGCCCCGCCGGGCCGTCGTCCGCGTGTCGGCCGACGCGCTGTACACGCTGTACGTGAACGGCACCCGCGTCCACCACGGGCCGGCCCGGTGCTTCCCCGAGCACCAGTCGTACGACACGCTCGACCTGACCCCCCTGCTCCAGCCCGGCCCGAACGTGATCGGCGTGGTCGCCTACCAGTTCGGCGCCGAGACGTTTCAGCGGGTCTACCGCGGGGCGAGCGGGTTCCTGCTCGACGGCGTGGTGGAACTGGAGGGCGGGTCGACCCCGGTCCCGCTGCACACGCCGACCGGCTGGCTGGCGCGCCCGGCCAAGGGGTGGCGGCGGACGACGGCCCGGCTGTCGATGCAGTTGGGTTTCCAGGAGCACTTCGATGCCGACGCCGATCCCACCGACTGGCTGTCGGTCGACTTCGTGCCAACCGAGGAACAGGGCTGGAAAACGCCGCGCACGGTCGGTCCGGTCGGCACGCACCCGTGGTTGCTGATGGAGCCGCGCGGCGTGCCGTTGCTGGCCGATCACGCGGAGTCGTTCGTCGCTGTGGTCTCCCAGTTCCGCGGCGAGAACCCGCGCGGTTACAAGGTGGCCGAGGACGTCTACCACCTGTTCGACGCCGAGGCGGTGAAGCGGGACGACGGTGCGATCCCCAACGCCGCGGCGATGCTGACCGACGACGACGCCACCGCCGACGTCGCCCCGCCCGAGGAGGGGGAGTTCATCGCCGCCGTGCTGGACCTGGGCACGTACCGGACCGGGCACCTGATCATCGAGATCGACGACGCGGCCGGCGACGAGTTCGTCGACGTCCTGTTCGGCGACCACCTGGAGAAGTCGGGCCTGCCCTACCTGATGCCGGTGGACGAGAACAGCCGGGAGTCGCGGGCGCTGCGGTACCGCTGCCGGCCGGGTCGACAGCGGTTCGAGTCGTTCTTCTTCTACGGGCTGCGGTACGCGCTGGTCGTGTTCCGGCAGGTCGAGGCGAAGCCGCTGAAGGTGCGGCGGCTGGCGGTGCGGCAGGTACACGCGGCCTTCCCCGACGACGAACGCGAGGGGGCCGGGTCGTTCACGTGCAGCGACGAACGGCTGAACGAGATCTGGAAGGTGGGCGTCAACACGCAGCTGAACTGCGCGTTCGACGCGTTCGTCGACTGCCCCGGGCGCGAGCAGGCCATGTGGTGGGGCGACAGCCGGGTGCAGGCGCGGGTGACGGCGTTCGCGTTCGGCGACACGTCGCTGCTGGAGCGCGGCATCCGCCTGGTCGCCCGGAGCCAAACCCCCGCCGGCGCCCTGCACGCCCACCCCCCCGCCGACGTCCCCCGGCACATGCTGCCCGACTTCATGATGACCTGGGTCGGCACGCTGCGCGACCACTGGCAGTTCACCGGGCGGACCGACCTGACCGCCGAGTGCCTGCCGGCGGTACACCGGCTGTTCGAGTTCCTGGGTGCCCACGAGTCGACCGCCGAATCCTCGGCCGGGTTGATCGGCGGGTTCGCCGGGTACTGGATGTTTCTGGACTGGGTGCCGATCTTCAAGGGCGACCACAGCGCCCCGTTCAACCTGATGTACCTGCAGTCGCTGCGCTGGGCGGCCGAGCTGTGCCGGCTGTGCCGCGACCCTGCCGCCGCCGCGTACGACGCCCGGGCGGCCAAGCTGCAGGCGGCGGTCGAACGTTCGTTCTGGGACGAGAAGCTCAAGTGCTGGCGGGACGGGTTCGACGCGGCTGCGCAGAGGCCGGTCGAGCAGGTGTCGCAGCACACGAACGCACTGGCGATCCTGATGGGCCTCAAGCCCGAGGCGCACGCCGAGATCGCCCGCGAGGTGCTGCTCAAGAGCGCCCGCACCAAGCGGACCAAGACGATCACGGCCAGCCCGTTCTTCTACGCCTACGTGCTGGAGGCCCTGGAGAAACAGGGATTGCGCGCGGAGGTGATCGAGCTGATCCGCGACAAGTGGGGCGAGTTCTTCCTGGACGACGGGGCGACGACGTTCTACGAGATGTGGACGATCACCAACGAGAGCCGCTGCCACGCCTGGTCGGCATCGCCGGTGTACCACCTGATGCAGACCGTGCTGGGCGTGCGGCCGACGTCGCCGGGGTGGCAGTCGGTGCGGATCGCGCCGGTGCCGGAGCAGCTGGAGTTCGCCCGCGGCGTCGTCCCGACGCCGCACGGCCCGCTGCGCGTCGAGTGGGAGAAGGGCGGCGAGGACCAGCTCGTCGTCCGCGTGGAGGTACCCGAGGGGCTGTCGGCCGAGTTCGTCTCGCCGGACGGGCACCGGGAGGAGCTGGACGCAGGGATCAATGAGTTTCACACTTGAGGTGGATCGGCTGGACGGCTTTCAGTGGAGCGTTGATCTACCGACTCGTCCAAACCCTTCGGTACAGGTCGACTGCCCCTGCTTCGGGCAACGTCCGGCCGCCCTCTCGTGGGAGGCGTTCATCGCTGCGTACCATCAGACAGCAGTTGGCTGCTGCTCAGTCGCCAGCGCGGCATCGACCATCATCTGGTACACGGTATCGGACCGGCTGTCCTTCCAGGCCCCGCGTTTCCGCTGGTCCGCGAACACCCCGGCCGCGCCGCTGGTCAGGTCGATCTCACAGTTGAACTTCGGCACGTCGCGCCGGGCGGCGCTGCTGTCGTACGCGCCGTGGTAGCCGGTGATCTCCCTCAGCAGGCCGAACCGCCTTGGGTCGTGGCGGACGATCCAGTCGCGCGGCATGCAGATCAAATTGGGCGCCCGCCCCAACGGAGCCGACGCTAGGCGGTAATACTCAGACCACGTCGTGTGCTGCGGGCGGGTGGCGTTGTACGCCTTGCCGTAGGTGACGGGGTTGTGGGCCGCGTAGGCGAACAGCTTGCCGCAGTCGTCGCGGTGGGTGGAGACCCACAGGCCGAGCCCGTCGCCGGCGCACAGGATCGGTAGGCCACGCTCGATCCGGTCCCAGGCGATGGCGTCGCCCTCGAGGTTGTCGATCAGCGGGCTGCCGGGGCCGTAGGTGTGGCTGGGGCGGATGATGGTGGCGGCGAACTTGCCGGCAGCGTGGGCGGCGAGGAACAGCTGCTCGGCCGACACCTTGTTCCGGCCGTAGTCGCTGATCGGCTGCTGCGGGAACGACTCGTCGACCAGGATGCCCGGCGGCACGCCGACGCCGTACGTGCAGACGGTGGAGCAGAACAGGTAGTGCTGACAGCAGCGGTCGAACGCGGCGACGGCCGCCGCGGCCTGCTCGGGCCTGAAGCAGACCATGTCGATCACCACGTCGAACGGGTTGGCCTTGGCGACGGCGGCCAGGGCCGCGGCGTCGTCGCGGTCGCCCGTGATCGTTCGCACCTCGGGTGGCAGCGGCGGGTCGGCCCGCTTGCCGCGGTTGAGCACGGTCACCTCGGCCCCGCGGGCCAGCAGGTGCTTGACGATGCCGCGGCTGATCAGACCGGTGCCGCCGATGACGAGCGTTCGCATGGGTTCGCGCCTCCAGGGGTTTCGCCCGTCGGTGCGACCGACCGGGGTGGGGGCGCATGATAGTCGACGGATCGGCAAACTTGATCCGAACGACCGCCGTACTACAGTCCGGCCGCGCCATCGTCGGCCGGGGGACACACCTGCAGCAGAGGAACGGTTCGCATGCCCAAGTGGCTCTTGATCTTCGCGGTGGTCGTGGTGCTGTTGGGCGGCGGCGCGTTTTTCGTGGCCCGCCATCAGGCGGAGCCCGCGCGGTTCCGCACGGTGCCGGTCGCGCGGCAGGACCTGGTCGCCACCATCGGCGCGACGGGCACGCTGGAGCCGGAGCAGGTGGTGGACGTCGGCGCGCAGGTGAACGGGCAGATCGTCAGCTTCGGGGCCGACGAGGACCACCCGGGCAAGACGATCGACAACCGGTCGAACGTCGAGGCGGGCATGCTGCTGGCGAAGATCGACGACCGGCCCTACAAGTTCGCGCTCGAGGACGCCGAGGCGGGCGTCGACTCGGCCAAGGCGAACATCACCAAGGCCGAGGCCGACCTGGGCCAGATGCAGGCCAAGCTGTTCCAGGCCCAGCAGGACTGGAACCGCGTCGACAAGCTGGGGGCGGCCAACGCGGGCATCAGCGAGCAGGAGCGGGACCAGTACAAGGCGAACCTGCTGATCGCCGAGGCCAACGTGGCCGACCAGCAGGCGGTGATCGACCAGGCGAGGACGACGCTGGCGCAGAACAAGGCGGCGCTGCTGCAGGCGCAGCAGAACGTCGACTACTGCACGATCAACTCGCCGGTGAAGGGGACGATCATCGCCCGGCGGATGAACGCCGGGCAGACGGTGAACTCGTCCATGAGCGCGCCGAGCCTGTTCCTGATCGCCAAGGACCTGCGCCGGATGCAGGTGTGGGCGTCGGTGAACGAGGCCGACGTGGGCAACATCCACGCGGGCCAGTCGGTCACGTTCACGGTTGACGCCCGGCCGGGGCAGACGTTCCGGGGCACCGTCGACAAGGTGCGGTACGACGCGAGCATGACGCAGAACGTCGTGACGTACACGGTCGAGATCACGGTCGACAACACCGACGGCCGGCTGCTGCCCTACCTGACGGCGAACGTGAAGTTCGAGCTGGACAAGCGGCCCAACGCCCAGACCGTGCCGAACGGCGCGCTGCGGTGGATGCCGAAGGACACCCAGATCGCCCCCGGCTCCGACGACGACCGCGACACGGCCGTGGCAGCGCCGGTCGCCCCGCCGACGACGCAGCCGGCACCGGACGAGATGCGCGACCGCGGCACGGTCTGGCTGTCGGTCGGGAACGGCACGGTCCGACCGGTGCGGGTGAAGGTGGGCGTGACCGATGGCATGGTGACCGAGGTGGCCCCGCTCGACCCGGCCGCCCTGCCGGACGGGTCGGCCGTCGTCACCGGCGAGGTCGACCCCTCCGACGCCACCGACGCCGGCGCGACCGCGAACCCGTTCCTGCCGCAGTTCGGCAAGCGGAAACGCTGATCAAGACGGAAGAGTCATCCACGAGCGACACGAAGAAAAATCGAAAGCCGACGTTCCTGCTCTGTCTCAAGGCTCTTCGTGGAAACCCGCGTCTGCCCGGCCTGCTCGCTTCAGCGAGCAGGAACGCCCTGTGTCACCACACCTGCTCGCTGAAGCGGGCAGGCCGGGCGGTCGGTCGTTCGAGCCTTGAGACAGAGCACGACGCTCTCCCTTCGTGTCCTTCGCGGATGATTACCTCTTCCCCCAAGGACCATTTTTTATGCCGCTGATCGACCTGAACGAAGTTCGCAAGACCTACCACGTCGGCGAGCTGGACGTGCCCGTGCTTCGCGGCGTGTCGGTGTCGATCGAGCGCGGCGACATGGTCGCCCTGACCGGGGCCAGCGGCTCGGGCAAGAGCACGCTGATGAACATCCTCGGCTGCCTGGACCGGCCCACGAGCGGGTCGTACCAGCTGGACGGGGAGGAGATCGCCACGCTGTCGGCCAACGGTCGCGCGATGGTGCGGAACAAGAAGATCGGGTTCGTGTTCCAGAACTTCAACCTGCTGGCCCGCACGACGGCGCTGGAGAACGTCATCATGCCGCTGACCTACACGGCCGGGCACCTGAGCGACCGCGAGGCGAAGCAGCGCGGCCGGGACCTGCTGAACCTGGTCGGCCTGGGCACCCGGATGGACCACCAGCCGAGCCAGCTGTCGGGCGGCCAACAGCAGCGCGTGGCCATCGCCCGCAGCCTGGTCAACCGCCCCCCGCTGCTGCTGGCCGACGAGCCGACCGGCAACCTCGACAGCAAGACCAGCGAGGAGGTGCTACAGATGTTCCAACGCCTCAACCAGGACGAGGGGATCACCATCATCCTCGTCACGCACGACCACGACGTGGCCCAGCACTGCAAGCGCCAGATCGTCATGCGCGACGGCCTGATCGCCAGCGGCTCGTTCGAGCACGCCTACGCACACGCAACCATCTGACGCGGATGGAGACATCTAATCACGGAGAAACGGAGAAGCAAAAGCGAGTCAACCAAGATGCACGCCGATTCACACTGATCATTTGGGCGGTCCTTATGATCAGTGTGAATCGGTGTGCATCTGTGGTTCCACCCTCTTCTCCGTGCGTCCTCCGTGCCTCCTTGCCTCCGTGGTAGATACTTTTTCTCTCTCAACTCCCCCATGCACACGACGACACGAACGTTGAGAACCGCCTCGATCGCCCTGCGGCGGAACGTGCTGCGGTCGGCGCTGACCTGCCTGGGCATCATCATCGGCGTGGCGGCGGTCATCGCGATGATGGAGATCGGGCAGGGGGCGTCGTCGGCCATCGCGACGAGCATCGCCAGCATGGGGGCGAACACGGTCAACGTCTCGCCGGGGGCGACGGTGAACGGCGGCGTGAACCTGGGGACCGGCAGCGCGATGACGCTGACGCCGTCGGACTGCGAGGCGATCCGGCGCGATTGCCCCGCCGTCCGCTACGCGGCCCCGCAGGTGTGGTGCCGGCAGACGCAGCTGGTGTACGGCGGGCGGAACTGGATCCCCCGCAACATCCGCGGGACGACGGCCAGCTTCCTCGACATCCACAACTGGACGCCCCTGCAGGCGGGCGAGCCGTTCACCGACCGGGACGTCCGCAACGCGGCCAAGGTGTGCATCATCGGCCAGACGCTGGTCCGCGAGCTCTTCGCCGGCGAGAACCCGATCGGCAAGGACCTGCGGGTGGGCAACGTCAGCTTCCGCGTGGTGGGCATGCTGACCGGCAAGGGGGCGAACATGTTCGGGGACGACCAGGACGACATCCTGCTCGCGCCGTGGACGACGGTGAAGTGGCGGCTGAGCAACCAGTCGGGCAACTCCGCCGGGCAGCAGGCCGCCGCCGTGACCGCCGCCGCGTCGGCGACGGCGGTGAACACGCTGAGCAACCTCTACCCGACGGCGTCGGCCAACACCGTGCTCTACCCGGCCGTCTCGACCGTGCAGGCGGCCGACACGCCGCAACCGGTGCGGTTCAGCAACGTCGACCAGATCATCTGCTCCGCCGGCAGCTCGGCGGCGGTCAGGCGGGCGGTGGACGAGATCACCGGCCTGCTGCACCAGCGTCACCACGTGGGCGACCACGTCGACAACGACTTCCGCGTCGAGAGCGCCACCGAGTTCGCCGACATGCTCGGGAGCACCACCAACCGCATGGCCAGCCTGCTGCTGAGCGTCGCCGTCCTCTCCCTGCTGGTGGGCGGGGTCGGCATCATGAACATCATGTTGGTCAGCGTCACCGAGCGAACCCGCGAGATCGGCCTGCGGCTGGCCGTCGGTGCCCGCGGCCGGGACATCCTCACCCAGTTCTTGATCGAGGCCGTCATCCTCTGCCTCGCCGGCGGGGCCGTCGGCATCGGCCTGGGCCGACTGGCGTCGATCTCGGTCCGGTACTTCCTGCACTACCCGACGGAGATCTCGATCCCCGCGATCGTCGCCAGCGTGATCGTCTCGGCCACCGTCGGCGTCATCTTCGGCTTCTACCCGGCCTGGAAGGCCGCCCGGCTCGACCCGATCGATGCGCTGCGGTACGAGTGAGGTTGCAAAGAGGGTTCATCACGGCGGGCACGGAGCGGACATAAGGTGGCCACGAATGACACGAATGGGCACTAATAGAAATTAGGAGTTACGCGGTCGCAATCTTGTGCGATTGCGCGATTCGTGCGGGCGGCCTACATTGCCGCGCATGCCACGGCCCAAGGTCAGCGACGCGGACTTCATCGACTTCCTGATCGCCACGCCCAGGCAGGCCACGGCCACCGAGGCGGTGCGGACCCAGCCGCCGCCGGTCGACCGGCGCGTCGCGGCCGCCGCTCACGACGCGTACACCCGGCTGCTCCACCGGCTCGAGCCCGACGCTCAGGCCCTGTGGGAGGAGGTCCGGCTCGACGTCCGCCTCGGGTCCGGCATGCTGATCCTGGACGACTCGATCCTGGACGACTCGATCCTGGACAAGCCGTACGCCCGCAAGATGGACCTGGTCCACCACCAGTGGTCGGGCAAGCACCACGGCGTGGTCAAAGGCATTGGCCTGCTCACGCTGCTCTGGACCGACGGGGACCGCAACCTGCCGTGCGACTATCGGCTGTACGACAAGGTCACGGATGGGAAGACGAAGAACGACCACTTTCGGGAGCTGTTGAACGTGGCCAAGGAACGCGGCTTCGCCCCGGAATGCGTGCTGTTCGACGGCTGGTACAGCGGGCTGGAGAACCTGAAGCACATCCGGTCGCTCGGCTGGCACTGGCAGACCCGGCTCAAGACGAACCGCCGGGTGAACCCCGACCGGTCCGGGCTGCGCCCCGTGAGCGAGTGCGACATCGCCGACACGGGCACGGTCGTCCACCTGGAAGGGTACGGGCCGGTCAAAGTGTTCCGGATCGAAGCCAAAGACGGCACCGCGGACCACTGGGCCACCGACGACCTGACCATGGACGACCTGGGTCGGATCCGCATGGCCGACGCCAGCTGGCGGATCGAGGAGTACCACCGCGGGATCAAGCAGACCACCAACGTCGAGCGGTGCCAGTGCCGGGTCGGCCGGGCCCAGCGCGGCCACATCGGCCTGGCGCTGCGGGCGTTCGTGATCCTGGAGCGGTACTGCTTCCGGACCGGGGTCAACTGGCTGTCGGCCAAGCGGGAGATCCTGCACGAGGCAATCCGCGACTATCGCAGAAATCCGTACCATCGACGGATGGAAACTGCGTAACTCCTAGAAATGTCTCATTCGTGATTATTCGTGCAATTCGTGGCTGTTCGTCTCCGTCTCTCCGTGCCTCCGTGGTGGGCACTGTTCATCCTGCCGCAGCTGACGCTGGCTTCGCCGACCACACCTTGTCGCGCTTGGCCTTGACGTCGTCGGGAACCGGGTTGGCCTTCACGAACTCGGCGGACGCCTTCATGAGCTTGAAGAACGCCGAGAAGTCCTCGCTGTAGATGAACAGCCGGCTCTTGCGGAGCTCGTTGGTCTTCTCGTCTCGCTTGCCTTCGGTCAGCACGAGGAAGTGGTTGCCGTTGGCCGCCCGCTTCACCTGGGCGGCGTAGGTGCGGGGGCCGACCGACTTGAAGAACGCCTGGAACAGGATCACCGGTTCGGGCTTCGGACCGGCCGGCTTGCGGGAGCGACGAAACGCGGGACGCGGGGATTGCGTGGCGGTCATGACGGGCTCCTTCCGGAACGAGTTGGGGGTGATGAGTGGGAAGTTCCGAGTGGGGAGGACCGTGTTGGACGTTGTTCGCCTTCGACGCCCCGCTCAGAGCTCCCAACGCGGAACTCAATTGTTGTACGAGCGGACGACGCCGATCACGACGCCCTGGACCTTGCAGCGGTCGGCGTCGACCAGGCGGGGCTGCATGGAACTGTTGGCGGGCTGCAGGCGGATCTTGTTGCCCTCACGGTAGAAGCGCTTGAGGGTGGCCTCGCCGCTGTCGAGCAGGGCGACGACCTGCTCGCCGTTGCGGGCGGTCTCGCGGCGCTCGATGACGACGAAGTCGCCGTCGCACAGGTGGTCCTCGATCATGCTCTCGCCGCGCACCTTGAGCACGTAGACGCCGGCCTTGGCGTGGAACATGGTTTCCAGGTCGAGCTCCTCGCGGTTCTCGATCGCCTCGATCGGGCTGCCGGCGGCGATCGACCCCAGCAGCGGGAGCTTGGTGCTCCGGCTCTCGTCGGGCAACCGCTCGTCACCCACCAACTCCAACGACCGGGCCTTGTGCTTGTCCCGCCGCAGCACCCGCTTCTTCTCGAGCGCCCCGACGTGCTCGAAGATCGTCACCTTGCTGGTCCCCAACTGGTCGGCCAACTCCTGCATGGTCGGCGCGTAGCCGTGCAGGTGGCGGTAGTTGCGGATGGCGACGATCACGTCGGTCTGACGCGGGGTGAGATTCATGGCGGATGCTCCTGGTCGAGATCAACGTCCACGCTGGCTATCGGCGTTCGGACGCTGGACGGTGGAACATTATCCTAACCAAATTTCATCTGCAAGCTTCAATTTGAAGAACTTGCCGGTGGCCTGTCACCGCCGTTGCGATCGGGGCCCGTCGCCCTACGATCCGATGACGATGCCCCCCCTGTCCCCCGCCGCCCCGACGCCCGTGGCCGACTACTTCCGCAACGTGACCGACACCGTGCGGTCGGTGGTGGTCGGCATGCGGATCACGCTGAAGTACTGGTTCCAACGACCCGTGTCGGTGCAATACCCCGAGCGGCGATTGGCGCTGGCCCCGCGGTACCGCGGCATCCACGAGTTCGAGCTGAACAAGTGCATCGCCTGCGACCTGTGCGCCAAGGCGTGCCCGGTCGACTGCATCTACATCGACAAGACCGCCCCCCGCCGGATCGACAAGGGCACCGGCCTGGTGAACGAGGACGACCCGAAGAACGGCAAGATGCTGCGGTTCGCGATCGACTACAGCAAGTGCCTGTTCTGCGCCCTGTGTACCGAGCCGTGCCCGACCGACTGCATCCACATGGGCAAGCTGCACGACCTGAGCGGCTACAGCCGGAAGGACGCGGTGGTGGAATTCGCGGAGCTCGACAAGAAGGGCCTCCACACGCCGCTGCCGCTGTGGATGGAGCGGAACGCGGCGAAGATCCCGTGGGTGAAGGAGGAGATGGACCGCGTCAAGTCGGGCACGCTGGCGACGTTCGCGCCGGACATCCCGACCATCAAATGACCGGACCCACGCGATGTCCCACAGCCCGCCACCCGATCCGACCGATCGAGAGGAGCAGGACGACGCGAAACGCTCGTTTGCGATCGGCCTGATTGGCGCGGCCGTCGTCACTGTGGTTGTCGTCGCGGTCGCATTCGTCCTCCTGCTCAATCGTCGACACGCCCCCACGTCGCTCGAGTGGCTCAAGGCGGGCTTGATCGTCGCCCTGGGTCTGTTCATGCTGGCAGTGCTTGCGGTGGGGTGGTTCTCGATGCAGCCCATTTTTCGACTGGCCGCCGGTCGCTGTAGCAAGTGTGGCTACGACCGCCGGGCTTCGGACGGGCCCTGCCCCGAGTGCGGTCAGATCGGCGGCTGAACAACGTGCCTTCTGCTTCGCGCCACCCCGTATCCGTGGCGAGTCCGCTTTCTGATGACCGATGGCTTCCGATTGACCCCCGACCTGCACCTCATCGTCACCGCCGACGACTTCGGCATCGGGCTGGCGACCAGCCGGGGGATCGTGCGGGCGCACGCGCATGGGCCGGTGACGGCGACCAGCCTGATGACGGTGACCGGCGACCACGCCCGGCGGTCGGTGCCGCTGCTGGCCGAGTGTCCTGACCTGGACGTCGGGCTGCACCTGGTGCTGACGCGGTGCGGCGAGCGGCCGCTGATGGCGCGGGAGTCGTCGGGCCTCACCGGGCGGGACGGCGAGTTCCTGTCGCTGGAACAGCTGTGGCTGCGCGGGCTGACCGGGCGGCTCGACCAGCGGGGGGTCGCCGACGAGATCGCGGCACAGACGGAGCGGTTTCACAAGCTGCTGGGCCGACTGCCGGCGTATGTGGACGGGCATCACCACGTCCATCAGTTGCCGGTGGTGCGGGAGGCGCTGTTCGACGTCGTGAGCCACCACCTGTTGCCGCCGGTGACGCGGACGACGGTCGAGCCGCCGCGCGTGCGGTGGCGGGTCGGGCCGAAGCGGGTGAAGCGGGCGATCGCCAACCATTTGGGGCGGCGCGCGGCCGCGACGTTCGGCACGCGGTGGATGTGGGCCAACGATTACTTCATTGGGATGATCGCGCCGGGCGACCTGCGTCGGCCGTCGCCCTGGGGCGCGTTCCTGTCGAACCTGCCGGCGGCGGGCGTGGTCGAGTGGTGCGTGCATCCGGGCGAGCTGGACGAGACGCTGGCGGGGCGAGACGCCTACGTGGCGCAGCGTGCGGTTGAGTTGGAGAAGCTGACCGATTCCACTGCGTGGGAACATCTGAGGCCGAGGCTGGCGCGGAAGTCGGTGCTGGCACACGCGGCACCGTGAGCCCCTGCCCGCTGGGGCGGGCGGGCCGTGATCGGGTTCAGCCTACCTGCCGGCCGTAGACCCATAACCCTTGCCGAGTAGAATGGCTGGCGACCGCACCGGCCCGCTCCGCCGGAAGACGCGGTGGGTTCTGCCGTTTGCGAAGGGCCTGCTCATGCCGTCGGTCTGCTTTTACTTTCAGGTCCACCAGCCGTTCCGGCTGCGCCGGTACAGCGTGTTCGACACCGACCGGCACTACTTCGACGACCGCCTGAACGCCGAGGTCTGCCGCCGGGTCGCCGACAGGTGTTACCTGCCGGCCGGGCGGGTGTTGCTGGATGCCGCCCGCCGGCACGACGGGCGGTTCCGTTTCGGCATGTCGATCACCGGGTCGGCCCTGGAGCAGTTTCAGCGGTCGACCCCGGAGGTGATCGACCTGCTGCAGCAGATCAACGCCACGGGGTGCGTGGAGTTCCTGGACGAGACGTATCACCACAGCCTGGCGTTCCTGTACAGCCGGGAGGAGTTCCGGGCGCAGGTCGAGCTGCACCGGCAGAAGATCAAGGAGCTGTTCGGTCAGGAGCCGCGCGTCTTCCGCAACACGGAGCTGATCTACAACAACGACCTGGCCCACTTCGTCGGGCACATGGGGTATGACGGCGTGATCACCGAGGGTGTGGATCACGTGCTGGGGTACCGGGACGTGAACGCGGTCTACCGCCCGCCCCACGCGCCGCGGCTGAAGCTGCTGATGAAGAACGACAAGCTCAGCGACGACATCGCCCTGCGGTTCGCCGACCGCAGCTGGGAGGGGTACCCGCTGACGGCCGACCGGTTCGCCAGGTCGATCGGCGAGGTGCAGGGCAACCTGTGCAACCTGTTCCTGGACTTCGAGACGTTCGGCGAGCACCACTGGGCGGCGACGGGCATCCTCGACTTCCTGACCCACCTGCCGGGCGAGGTGCTGAAGTCGCGCGACAATGACTTCCTCACGCCCGGCCAAGTGCTGGACCGGTACGACGCGGTGAGCGAGGTGGACGTGCCCCACCTGATCAGCTGGGAGGCGGGCGAGCGCGACCTGTCGGCCTGGCTGGGCAACGCGATGCAGTCGAACGCGCTGCACGAGCTGTACAAGGTGGAGGGCGCCCTCAAGGAACGCGGCGACGCCGACCTGCTCACCGACTGGCGTCGGCTCAGCACCAGCGACCACTTCTACTACATGTGTACGAAGTACTGGTCCGACGGCGACGTCAACCGCCACTTCAGCCCCTACGAGAGCCCGTACGACAGCTACATCAACTTCATGAACGTGCTGGACAACGTGCAGAGCCGGCTGCGCGAGTGAGGGGAAGTATGTTGCTGGTTATTGGTTGCTCGTTACTTGTTAACAACGCATTGCGAGCAACCAGCGACAATTGACCAGTAACAAACGACATCCCACTCACCTCGCGCTCCACCGCGCGTACTTCTGCATGACCATCTCCAGGGCGATCTGCATGCGGTCGTCGGGGGCGGAGAGCATGGCGTCGGCGTAGGCATCGTCGCGGACGCGGTCCCAGAGGGCGGACATCTGCTGCTGCGTGAGCCGCTTCAGGACGTCGTCCTGCACCGTCGGGTCGTCGAACGGTCGCGTCCGGCCGACGTGCTTGTCCTCCAGCTTCGCGACGTAGAACACGCCCCCGTCCTCGACGACCGGCGTCACCCCGCCGGGCGAGAGTTGCCACAGGGCGGCCTCGACGGCGTCGACGCGGTAGCAGCCGCGGTCCATCCAGCCGCCGGGGTCCCCGCCGCTGGCGCGCAGGGCATCGTCGTGGTTCTCAGTTGACGCCAGCGCCGCGAACTCCTGCCCGGCGACGGCCTTGGCGCGGATGGCGTTGATCTTCGCCTCGGCCGCGGCCCGCGGGTCCTTGCCGCCCATGCGGGCGGGGTCGATCTCGATCACGCGGAACTGCAGCCGGTCCTTGTCGCCGTACAGCTTGGCACCGTTGGCGGCGTAGAACTCGCGCATGTCCTGGGCCGACACCTGCACGTGCGGGTCGATCTGCTTGCGCTGGTAGACGCTGACCACGATCCGGCGGTAGTCGCGGCGGACCAGCTCGTCGAAGTCGTACCCCTCCTCCGCCGCCCGCCGCTTGGCCAGCTCGCGCGACCCGCCGGCCTGCTTCACCTTCGCCTGCTCCGACTCGGTGGCGATCGCGTTGACCCAGGCCTGGTCCTCCTTGGTCAGCGTCTTGGCGGCCGTCGTGTAGTCCAGCTCGTCGCGGATCAGCTCCTGCGTCTGACGGGCGATCCGACCGAGGGCGAACCGGCGGAACGTCTCGGCGTCCATGTCGCGCGCCCGGGCCGACAGCTCCTTGTCCAGCAGCGCCAGCACCGTGTGGGCGTAGATCGGCGTGTCGTTCACCTCGGCCAGCACCCCGCCGACCGTCATGTAGACGCCCGACGCCATCGCGCTCACCGCCACCGCCTCCGGCGCGGCCACCGTCTCGGGAATCGCCACCGATGCCGGCGCGGCCACCTCGGTCGGCATCGTCGTCGGGCTCGGGGCCGCGAGCGGGGCCAACGGCTTCACCGCGTCGAACGTCGGCGGCGGCACCGACGACAGGATCATCGCCTTCTTCGGCGACCCCTCGCCATCGTCCGGCGGGACCACCGCCCGGGCCGACTGCACGCTCCCCAACGCCGGGTCCACCGATTCCTGTTCGACCAGCGCGACCGACGCCGTTGCCGGCGGCATAAACAGCGCCGACGTCATCGGTCGCTCGGCAACCGACGCGCACCCCGACCCCAATCCTGCCGCCACCGCCGTCGCCAGCGCCGAAGCGGTCCACCGACCCAGCCGACGACCCTCTACCTTGTGCATGCGCGTAACCCTCGGGCGGACATCGACCTGGAACGGCGACCCGTTGGGCCGGGCGGACCACCGGTCCCCCGGCATCTGCCGCGGCGCCGACCGGAATCGTTTCATCATCGGTGCGAGGTGCCCAGAATCCAAAGTTTCGGCCGAAAAGCAACTCCAAACGGCGGCGGATCGGCTGGCAAACCGTGATCGATCCGCTACCGTGTCCTACATCCCCATCGGAGTAGTTCCGACGGGAAAACCAACGCTAGACCGCTCCGGAGCACAGAAGCGAATGGCCCTGATCGCAGCCCATGGTGGCACCCTCGTCAACCGCGTCACCACCACCTCCCCCCCTGCGGCCAAGCCGGGCCTCCCCTCGGTGACGCTGAGCCCCCGCGAGGCGTTCGACCTCGAGATGATCGCCATCGGCGCGTTCAGCCCCATCAAGGGGTTCATGGGCCAGGCCGACTTCACCCGCGTCTGCCAGGAGATGCGGCTGGCCGACGGCACCGTCTGGCCGATCCCGGTCGTCCTCTCCCCGTCCGACGAGGTGACCGCCAACATCAACGTGGGCCAGACGATCGCCCTGCTCGACGGCAAGGGTCGCCCGCTGGGCACGATGACGGTGACCGAGAAGTACCCGCACGACAAGGCGCTGGAGATCCCCAACGTCTACCGCACCGAGGACGAGAAGCACCCCGGCGTGGCGATCGTCAAGGGCCAGGGCAACTTCTGCCTGGCCGGCGACATCGACGTGACGACCACCACGCACGAGCCGGAGTTCGCCGAGTACCGCCTCACCCCCGCCCAGACCCGCAAGGCGTTCGAGGAGAAGGGCTGGAGCACGGTGGCCGCGTTCCAGACGCGCAACCCGATCCACCGCAGCCACGAGTACCTGACCAAGTGCGCCCTAGAGATGACCGACGGCCTGCTGATCCACCCGCTGGTCGGCGAGACCAAGTCCGATGACATCCCCGCCCAGACGCGGATGGACTGCTACAAGACATTGGTCGACGGCTACTACAACCCGAAGAAGACGATGCTGAGCGTGATGCCGCTGGCCATGCGTTACGCCGGCCCGCGCGAGGCGGTGCTGCACACCCTCATCCGCAAGAACTACGGGATCACCCACTTCATCGTCGGCCGCGACCACGCCGGCGTCGGCGCCTACTACGGCACCTACGACGCCCAGACGATCTTCGACGGGTTCGATCTGCCCAAGGACATCGGCGTGACCATCCTGAAGTTCGAGCACACCGCCTGGTGCAAGAAGTGCGAGGCGATCGTCTCCACCAAGACCTGCCCGCACGGCATGGAGGACAAGATCGCCCCCAGCGGCACCAAGGTCCGCGACATGCTCCGCGCCGGCCAGCGCCCCCCGCTGGAGTTCAGCCGGCCAGAGGTGGCGGACATCCTGATCAAGTGGGCGCAGGGCGCGGGGTGATGCGCTCTATGTGCCATCCCTTCACCAACAGGACTTGGTACAGTTGGTGAAGGATGGCCGGGGACGAATGTGGCGCCGCAGGTTGGTGCACGTCGGCCGACTTTCGAGGGACGGATCGCGGGAGGGTCAAGCTTGTTTCCGTACGACGCCGATGAGTTCCACGCGGTCGCGTGGATTCCCTATTATGCGCGAACCGGTCCGATTCCATATGCAGGTTTCGCGACGTACGTGGCCACGCGGTCCCGCCGCAGGCAGAAGTTTAAGCTGAAGCTAGCCTTCAAGGAGTTGTTCGCGTCCGGCAACAGTCCCGTCCCACCCCTGACGTGGAGCAGTCACGCCGATTATTTGTCGCACCTGAATTCGTCCGAGTATCGGGCCGCCTTCTTCCTCAAGGATGTGCGGGTGTTCCGCAATTCCGACGGACTCGTTGACGCGACCTTCACCGAGGTTGTGGACGATTCATACATTGGCTTCACACCGATGCGCCTAATAAAGCCGTTGAAGATCCTCGCCCACTACAGCCCGGGCAGGGGACGCAACACCGGGGTTGCGGTCCAGCGCGGGCTGGACCGCGTCGTCCTCGAGCAGCAGATCGGCTTCATGCTCGGGCGATGGACGAACGTGGTCAATCGCCTGCTAACGACCTTCTGGGCACCCTACGCGTGGATGCGGGTCCGATACGAGTTGTTCGAGGATGGGCGCGCTAAGTGCCGCGTGACTGGTTCATGCTTGCCTAACCAGTCTTTCTACCGATGTCGACACCGACGCCATCTCTACAGCGTCGAGCCCCTAACCGCGCCAGAGGTGGCCGGATTTATCAGCCGCGGCCATGGCAAGGATGCCCCTCAGTGGAACGGGTCTGACGTGGCGATCTGAATCTTTGTGAGGCGGATGTTTATGGCGTACCATGAACCGATGGAGACGGCCGCCCCAACCGCATCCCAGCAGGCCCGCAAGGCGGCTCACCGCAACGGTCGGCTTGCCAGAATTGCCGAGTTGCTCTCGCGCGACCGATTGGTACGTACGGGAGATAACGAGTTGCTCCGAGCCCACATCGAATCGACCACGCAGCGCCGCCAATGGTTTGCGGATCAGATGCGCGTGTTAATTTCCCTTCACCCGCAAGGCCCGACCGCTGGACAGACCAGCCCGACGGACGTGACCTGGAGCAGGCCGGCGTCACTCGTTTACACGTTCCACAACTTTTGGTCCGTGGATCGTTCGATTCGTAAGTTCAGCACGTTCCTCGAACGCGCGTCGACGGCCGTGATGGCCGACAGGCGTCGCATTGAATCACGGATGCGCGCTTCGGCCGCAGAACGTTGAAGCGGCCTGGGAACCGGTAGAGTTCAGCCAGACCGTGTTGCCGTCCTGCTGTGGCAAGCCGTCATCGCTCGGCTGGGGAACGGGGCGACTACTTGGGTGACTAATGATTGATTTGCAACTTGGCAGGAAGCGATGGGTGACCGCGACGTGGCGACTGCTTTATCCACCCTCGGCTCGGTATCCAACGGTGGGCCGGGCCGTCAGCTCGACATAATAGATCGGCTGCCGCTTCGCCCGAAATCGGCGCTCGAACGGCGTCGTTTTGCCGGCAAATGGTTGGTGCCGCGTGTGGGTTGCGGCAGCGGGGTCCGCCCAGAAATCGGAGAAGTCGCCACTGACCTGGAAACGCCGGGCGACCTCCTCGCTGAACGGTGGCAACGCCGCCGCTGGTTCGACATCGCGACGGCGGACGCGGGGCGACGGGCCGATCCGGCCGGGGTCGTCGGTGAACCAGCTTGGGCTCGGTCGGCCGAGCATCGCACGGATCGCCTGGTAGTACCCAGGGTGGTCCGTCTTGATCGCCACGATCCCGCCGGGCCGGAGCAGCGGGTGTACCGACGACAGGAACGGCTCGCCGACCAACCGCCCGCCACGGTCGACCGGGTCGGGGTGCAAGACCCAGATGCCGGTCAACTCCGACCCGCGGAACCAGCGTCCAAGGTCCTGGGCCCGACCTCGGACGAGCCCGACGTTCCGCAGCCCGCCGCCCATCGCCCGGGCGGCCGCCGCGTGGACCGACTTGTACGCCCAGTCGACGCCGACGAACCCCGAGTCGGGACGGTCAGCCGCGACGTCGCACAGCAGTTCCCCGTCGGAACAACCGACCTCGCAGAAGACCCGGCCGTCGAACCGGTCGCCGAGCCGCCCCGCGAACCAATCGGACCAGGGGACGCCGAACGTGCCCGCCGGAGCGATCAGGTCGGCGAACTCGGCCAGCCGGTCGGCAAACCTACTGTGGCCGGGCGAGGCGGTGCTGTGAGGTTCCGATCCGATCGTCGCAGTGTCCCAAGGCCGTCGGCCGGGTCAAATTCCGCGCCCGCGAGGACAAGAGCCCTGTCGGTCGGGATCGACGGGTTCGATGGCGGGGCAACGAAGATGGGATGGTTTCGTCCCCGAGCGCCAACACGATCCCCTGCCTGCCACGGTTGACCCTCTGGCGCTGTCGATTACCTTGACCGCCGGGCCACAACGTATGTCACTTGTTGCGTCCGAAATCCCCGGCTACGCCTACGGCTCCCCGGTGATCGCGCCGTCGCCGGTCACGTTCGCTGACCTTGCGTTGCTGCGCGTCACCGTTGGCCTCACGCTGGAGGACGAGGCCCGGCTCCGCCGCGCGGGCGACGTGCTGGCCGACCAGACCGCCGCGATCGTCGGCCACTGGCGAAGCACCATCATCGCCTCCATCCCGCACCTGGCCCGGCACTCCCGCGGCGTCGACGGCCAGCCCCTCCCGGACTACCTGGCGGCCAGCAACCTGCGGTTCCGCCAGTGGATCCTCGACATCTGCCGTCGGCCGTACGACCAGGACTGGCTGAACTACCAGCACGAGATCGCCCGCCGGCACACGTCGTCGCTGAAGAACCGGACGGACGGTGTGGCGTCCACTCCGTTCGTGCCGCTGCGCGACGTGCTCGCCTTCGTCGCCGTGATGAACCAGACCATCAAGCCGTACATGAACGCCGGCGGCCACGCGCCGGCCGACGTCGAGGCGATGCACGCGGCCTGGTGCAGGTCGCTCCAGCTACAGGTGGCGCTGTGGGCCAAGGCGTACCTGGACCCGGCGTTGCCCGGCGTCCAGTGGTGATCCCCGCCAACGGAGGACGGCTGCCATGCCCATCGAGCACGTGAAGAACCTGATCATCGGCAGCGGCGAAGGCGGCAAGTCGCTCGCGTGGCACTTGGCCGCCAAGGGCGAGCAGACCGTCGTCGTCGAGCGGCGGTGGATCGGCGGGTCGTGCCCGAACGTCAACTGCCTGCCGAGCAAGAACGAGATCTGGAGCGCCAAGGTGGCGGACCTGGTCCGCCACGCCGGCCGCTTCGGAGCCGTCGCGGGCCAGCCGACGATCGACATGGCCGCCGTCCGCAGCCGCAAGCGCGAGATGGTCGACGGCCTGATCAAGATCCACCTCGACAAGTACCGGGCGACCGGCGCTGAGCTGATCATGGGCGAGGCCACGTTCTCAGGCCCCCGCACGGTCGACGTTCGCCTCAATGACGGCAGCGGCACCCGCACGCTGACCGGCGACCGCATGTTCCTCAACCTCGGCACGCGGGCGACCCTCCCGCCGGTGCCGGGCCTGGCCGAGGCGAGGCCGCTGACGCACGTCGAGATGCTGGAACTGGACCGCGTGCCCGGCCACCTGATCGTGATCGGCGGCGGGTACGTCGGGCTGGAGTTCGCCCAGGCCTACCGCCGGTTCGGCAGCCGGGTCACCGTGGTGCAACACGGCCGCCAGCTGCTCGCCGGGGCCGACCCCGACGTCGCCGCCGAAGTGGCCCGGTTCCTCACCGCCGAGGGGATCGACCTGGTGCTGTCGGCTGAGATCACGGCCGTCACCGGCACCAGCGGCGTCGGCATCACGATGACGGTGAAGACGGCCGACGGCATGCGCACGCTGGACGGCACCGACATCCTGGCGTCCGCCGGCCGGACGCCGAACAACGTCGGCATCCGCCCCGAGCTGGCGGGCGTCGAGCTGGACGCGCACGGCTACCTCAAGGTGAACGACCGACTGGAGACGACCGCCGCCCAGGTGTGGGGCATCGGCGAGTGCGCCGGCACGCCGCAGTTCACGCACGCCTCGTACGACGACTACCGCATCCTCCGCGACAACCTCGCCGGCGGACATCGGGCCACGACCGACCGGCTGATGCCCTCCTGCCTCTACACCGACCCGCCGGTCGCCCAGCTCGGCCTGACCGAGACCGAGGCCGCCCGCCGCGGCCTCGTCGTGCGGGTCGCGCGCATCCCGATCGGTGCCGTCCTGCGGACGCGGACGCTCGACGAGATGCAGGGCTTCATGAAAGCGCTGGTCGACCCGTCCGACCGCATCGTCGGCTTCACCATGGTCGGCCCCGAGGCCGGCGAGGTGATGGCCGTCGTCCAGATGACGATGACCGCCGGCCTGCCGTTCACGGCCCTGCGCGACGCCGTCCTCGCCCACCCCACCATGGCCGAGGGGCTGAACGTGCTGTTCAACGGCCTCCCGCCGTCGGCCACCGCGGCGTGAACGTCATCGCCCGCCATCACGGATCGCGCCCCTGGGACAAGATCGCCCACAGCCACCCCGAGGTCTGCGACAACCTCGGCGCCGGTCTCCCACTTCTCCACCGTGCTCGCGCTCGTGTTGACATACTGGGCGAAGACGGGCTGGCTCACGCGGTTGCGTTCGCGGAGCAGGCGGATATCCCGCGGCTGGAGCGGCTTGGGCACGGCCAGGCAGGCGGCGTCGAACTCCCGCATCGTCGTCTTGCCGGTGCCGCCCACCTTCAGCAGCGCGCGGGCGGACGCGGGGAGGGTCGTCGACCATCCGCACAAAGGGGGCCGGCAATCCCCGGGGGCATCAGTAGAGGAACATCTCCACAAGCGCCCGGCTGACGGCCTTCGCCGTCGTCTCCGTGAGCGAGCCGAGTCGTCTGGCGAGGCGGGACTTGTCCACCGTCCGAACTTGGTCGAGCACGACCTGTCCCCGCTTGCCTTGAAAGGTCAGCCGGATTCGGGAGGGGTACTCCCTGCCCTTGCTGGTCATCGGTGCCACGATCACCGTGGCGATGCCGCGGTTCATCTCGTCTGGCGAGATGACCACGCACGGCCTCGTCTTTTTGATCTCGGCGCCGACCGTGGGGTCAAGGTCGACGAGGAACACGTCGAAGCGCCTGATCGCTACCATTCCCATTCCTCCTCATCGAACGTGGGGGCCGGCGTGTCCAGGAGCTGGTCATCCCCGCGCTCGCCCATCTTGCGAAACGCCTCTTCCCACCCCTTCCGCACCTCTCGGGTCGGGCTCACGATCAACCGGTCGTCCTCCACGGTGATCTCGGCGCTCTGCCCGAACCGGCACTGGTCCAGCAAGGTCTTCGGAATGCGGATCCCACGGGAGTTGCCGATGGGTACGATGTCGACCTTCATGCTTCTCGCTCCGTGTGAGTACATTGTAGCTACGCTGGGCGTTCGCGGCCAACTCCAAATCACGACGTTAAGACATTGGCGGGTCGCAGCCGCCAGCTTTAGCTGGCGGGACTCCGCGGGCTGAAGCCGGGCGGCTGCGATGGTGTCCGCCCCATCCCCTGATGATCTGCACCGCGGTTGGACCGTTCGCATCAAGAGGCTGTTCCGGCGAGTTCGATCGCTGTCTACTGCCGACCCATGACCCGCTCCGTCACCGTCCGCCTCTGCGTGATGATGTTCCTCGAGCACGCGGTGCGCGGCATGTGGTACCCGTTCCTGGCGAACTACCTGATGGCCGGGCACGCCAACGGCGGGCTGGGGTTCTCGGTCGGGCAGACGGGGTGGGTGCTGGGGTTCGCCGGGGCCGTGGGGGCAGTGCTGGCACCGGCGATCGGCGGGCGTCTGGCCGATCGGCACCTGAACGCCGAGCGGGCGCTGGCGGCGCTGCACCTGGTCGCCGGTGGGCTGTTGTTTTTGAACGCGTCGTCCACCACGTTCCCGCTGTTCCTGGGCGTGATGATCTGCTTCTCGGTGGCCTACGCGCCGACGCAGTCGCTGACGACGTCGCTGGCCGTGTCGCACCTGGCCGACCGGGAGCGGTCGTTCCCGCGCGTCCGACTATGGGGAACGCTGGGTTGGATCACCACGTCCGCCCTGTTCACGTACGTCGTGCTGCGGTCGCCGGACCGGGCGACGAACATCGGCCGGATCCCCATGGCCATGCGGGCAGCGGGCGCGATGGCGGTGGGCTACGCGATCTACGCCGTGCTGCTGCTGCCCAAGACGCCGCCGGGCGACGCGGCGGCCGGGTCGACCTGGCCGGCGCGGGCGTTGCGGCTGCTGCGCGACCCGTCGGTGTTGGCGCTGACGCTGATCGCGATCCCCGTGGCGGCGATCCACACGGCCTACTACCTCAACATCGGGCCGTTCCTGTCGGACGCGGTGGGCGTCCCGCTGCGGTGGGTCGGGCCGGTGCTGGCGATCGCGCAGCTGAGCGAGGTGGCGTGCCTGTTCGCGCTGGGGCCGGCGCTCAAGCGGCTGGGGTACCGGCGCATCCTGACGTTCGGCGTGGCGGCCCAGGGTCTGCGGTTCGTGATCTTCGCGATCAACCCACCGCCGGTCGTCGTGTGCGTCGCGCTCACGCTCCATGGCGTCGCGTTCGCCTGCTTCTTCACCACGTCGGCCCTGTTCATCGACCGCCTCGCCCCGCCAGCGATCCGGCACTCGGCGCAGACGGTGTTCGGCATCGCCCTGTTCGGCATCGGCCCGGCGCTGGCGGGGCCCTACGCGCAGTTGTTCGACCGGACGGTCGCGCAGGGCGCGACCGGCGCGACACCCGACTTCCGCGCGATCTGGTGGGCGCAGGCCGGCGTCGCCATCGCGTGCGCCCTTGCCGTGTCGGTGTGCTTTCGGGCCGGCGACCAGGTCGGGAAGGAACCCGTCGCGCTTGCGTAGAAGGCCTTGCCCGGACCGGGTTGGCCAAGCGGCAGAGAGTCGGGTCGCAACGGTCATCGCGTGCCCGCCCGCCAGCGTTGGTTTTTCGCGTTTGCTAGAACGCGGCAGCATCGTTGGTCGGGCGGGGATCACAGCCCGATGATGAGTCGCGACGTGTTCCGTTGCATCTGTCACAATCACGTGGACAAATGGGTTGCCGCTGTTCATGCTTCCCGCGGTCGTGGTGGGTTCGGCCGCCCGCGCGTCACGATGGGGAATCATGTGGGGCCTGACGACGGCGATCTTCTTCGCCTACAGCGGCGGGCCGGCTACCGGTTCGCGTGGCCGGGCATGGACGTCGTGGCGTTCGTCGACCGACGTCGGCACCCGGCGACGCCGGTGCTCGCGGAGTGGTTGTCCGCGGCGGCGAAGCTGCTCGCGGGGCTGGTCTTGGTCACGACATCTCACTCAAACTCTGAGTGTGCTGGTTCGCCTGCCGAGTTACGTGTCACCTGGGTGTATCATCGAGCTTCTTCGTCATAAATGTTTATCAGGATGATACTTATGACGCGAGTCATTGGCGATGTTCCGGGGCCAGCGAGTGTAACAATTCGTCACATTGTGTAACACGGTGCCCGGCCGGTCAGGCGAGTCCGCGAACCGCGTCCTCGGCGGCGGCGGCGATCCGCTGCCAGCCGTGGCGATCGTCGGCGACGTCATCGAACCGTAGCGGCGGGCCAAGGGCGGCCGTCATCGCCCTGCCCGGGCGCGGCAGCGTCGCGCCGGGCGGCCAAGCCTCCAGCGTCCCGCGGAGCAGGCACGGCACCACCGGCACCGGTCGGCCGGCCACCAGCATCCCCAGGCCCGGCTTGAACCGGCCCATCTGTCCCGTGCGGGTGCGGGTGCCCTCGGGGAACAGGATCAGCCCGCAGGGCTGGCCGACCAGTCGATCGCGCAGGTCGGCGACGGCGTGCCGGCCGACGTTCCGCCGCCACATCGGCAGCGCGTTCATCAGCCCCGCGGCGAAGGCCGCCTTGGCCGGGGTCTTGAAGAACGTGTCGCCCGCGGCGACCGGGAACGTCTGCGCCCGCAGCCGGCGCGGGAGCAGCGTGGCCAGGACCAACGCGTCCATGTGGCTGCTGTGGTTCGCGCACAGCACGAACGGCGGCGCGGCCGGCAGGTGCTCCAGCCCGGTGACGGCGACCCGCTCCAGCAGCCGCAGGTGGATCGACACCCAGCCCCACCACAGCGACTGCCCGACCTTGCCCGCCAGGCCGCTCTCGCGCCGCACGCTGCGGAGGCGCTGGGAGATCGGCAGGCCATGGTCCTTGGCGCGGTCGTAGTGCCACGGTTCCACGTTCAGTTCCCCGAGAAGATGCGCGTCGGCTGGTCGAGGCCGATGCCGCCAAGATAACCGATGAAGTGCAGGGCGGCCGGGGCGGCAAACAGCAGGCTGTTGAACCGGTCGAGCAGCCCGCCGTGGCCGGGGAAGGTGACGCCCCAGTCCTTGATCCCCAGGTTTCGCTTGACCGACGACAGCGTGAGGTCGCCCAGCTGGGCGGCGACGCTCACGATGATGCCGAGCGCGGTCAGGCGACCCCACGAGGCCACGCCCGTGCCGGCGAGCCCGACGCGGCCGGTCAGCGTCGACAGGACCGACGTGCAGAGCAGCGCCCCAACCGCCCCGCCGACCGTCTTGTGCGGGCTCGTGTTCGGCGCCAGCTTCGGCCCGCCGATCGCCTTGCCGGTGGCGTAGGCGAAGACGTCGTTGCACTCGACGCTGACGACCAGCCAGACCAGGATCGACCTGTACCGGCCATCGTTGGCCAGGTACCCCAGGTGGCCGAGGCAGACGCCGAACAGCAGGAACGCGAACGTGCCGAGCGAGACGCGCTGGATGTAGTCGGTCGGGTCATCGGCCAGCAGGGCCGTCGCGGCGATCAGGCCGATCCACAGCGGCGGCACGGCGACGAACAGCCCGTACCAGTGGTCGGCCACGGCGAACGTGATCAGCCCGATGCCCAGCACCACGGTGGCGCTGGTGGCGGTCCAGCGGAACAACCCGGTGGCGCGGGCGAACTCGCGGTAGCAGAGCAGGCTGAGCACGCCCACCGCGGCGATGGTCGCCGCCGCCCCGAGCAGCACCGGGGCGAACATCAGCGGGATCAGGACCAGCCACGAGCGGTAGCGGTCCCAGAGGTCCTCGCTCAACGTTACGGGCACCCGACTCGCCCGGTCGGCAATCGACAGCCCGATAGGAAAGGCCACAAGCACGGTCGCCAGCGTCTCGATCGTCCCCCGCACCAGGCTCGGGTCGAAGGCGTTACGGACCGTGAACCAGCGGTCAATCGTCTGAGAGGTCAAGTGTGGTCCCCCGCGGCCGCATGAGGGTCGACCGTCAGCATTCTCACAATGGACTTGGTCGCCGTCACCCAAGACAGTTTGGCAGCCGTGGCGCGGGATTCCAGCGACCTGGCAAGCGAGCGCTCCCTTCCACAGCAATTCGACGCTTGCCGCAGACCGCCAACCACCACATCGGTTGAAGTTCCCGTATCATGTCAGATTCTCACGCCTTGCTGAGAGGGATCGCCCGTGCATTTGATCTACCTCGATGAGTCGGGAAACACGGGGCTGAACTTAAATGATCCGGCGCAGCCTGTATTCGTCCTGTGCGCGATGGCCGTCGACGAGCACGTTTGGCAGCCGCTAGAGCAGGCGCTGGCGGCAACCGTCCAATCACGCTTCCCCGCCCAGTCTGCCGACCCCACCTTCGAGATACACGCTTCCGACCTGCGCAACGGGACCGGCCCGTTTCGCGGCGTCAGCGTGCCCGAGCGTATCGCGGCTCGGGACGCCTTCATGGACGTGGGGCAACAATTCGGCGTCCGACTGATCCACCGCGCGATCGAGAAGAGGCGGTACGGCAGGTGGTCGGCGAACCGTTTCGGCGCGGGCGTGCAGATCAACCCGCACGTCCCCGCGTTCGCCCTGGTCGCGCGGTGCGTCGACGACTACCTGCAACAACTGCCGGGCAAGCCGCGTGGCATTCTGATCTCGGACGAGAACAAGGAATTCGTTTCGGACATCGAGAAGTCGATCCGCGTCCTCCGCGGTGAGGTCGGTGCCCTACGGTTGGGGCAGATCATCGAAAAGGGATTCTTCATCGAGTCGAGCAAGAGCCTGCCGCTGCAACTCTGCGACCTCTACGCGTTGAGCCTGCGCAAACATCACGAGCGGTTGATCGGGCTCCCGGGGAAGTCGGTCGACGGTTCGGGAATCGCCAGGGCCGTCCAACTGTGCTACCAGGGCGACGAGCGTTTCGCCGACATCATGCAGTGGCTCACCCGCCACCATGCCCAGGGCTGAGCGCATAAAAAGAGCGGCCAGGGGCAAAGCCCAGGGTCGTCTGTCGACGGCCCACGCTGGTCGCTCATCACATCGTAGCGTCGGCGGCGCCAATTGCCAGGACACCGGTCATAGGCTTTGCGACGCGACGGCAGCACCGATTGGAGAGCTTTGCTTCACGCCATCGCCATCACCGCGATGGCGGCCACGCCGAGCAGCACGGCGGCGACGACGATCGCGACGGCGAGGTTGTTCTTCTCCGTCAGTTCCTTCTCCAAATCGATGCCCGGCGTGATCCAGTCGAACGCCTTGAAGCCGACCAGCATCAGTGCGAGGCCGACCAGTCCGAATAGAGCCATGTTGAGCAGGGCGTGGGCGAGCTCGGACACGGGCATCACGGCGGCGAGCGTCATCATGGGGTGGGTCCTCATCCGAACGCGTGGGGCACGAACCGGCTCAGGTTGCCGGTGACCGGCGTGGCGTCCTCGCGGACGCCGATGCCGGCGGCGTAGCCGTTGATCATCCACGAACCGACGACGGGCGTGAAGCCGTCGAACGTGCGGATGGGGACGTACCGCTGCCAGACGTGGGGGCCAGGGTAGTCGCCGGCCGTCTCGTGCCAGAGCTGGCCGCGGCGGGTGATGGCCACGTTGTTGCCCTCGCGCGATTGGCGCGGCTTGCGGACGACGTCGCCGCCATCGGGCGGTCCCGTCAGGCTGGCCGGCACGAGGTTGGGGTGGTCGGGGTACAGCTCCCACAGCACGGCGAGGATCGCCTTGTTGCTCAGGATCACCTTCCAGGGCGGCTCGAACCAGCGCGTCGGGCTGCCCGGCAGGTGCGGGCCGAAGGCCTCGTCCATCATCCATTCCCACGGGTAGAGCTTGAACGCCGTCGCGATCGGCCGGAGCGAGGGATCGACGAACCGGCGACCGTCGGCGTCCCAGCCGACCTGCGGCACGTCGATGTAGGCGGTGTCGAGACCGGCCTGCATGGCCGTGTCGCGGAGGTAGTTGGTCGTGATGAAGTCCTCGATGCTGTCCTGAAGGCCAACGAAGTGGACGCGGCCGCCAACGGCCTGGCGTACGCTGCCCCAGGCCTCGATCAGCCGTTCGTGGATGGAGTTGAACTGGTCGCGGTTGGGCCGGACGTCCTTCAGCCAGAACCACTGGACGACGGCCGCCTCGAGCAGGCTGGTGGGCGTGTCGGCGTTGTACTCGAGCAGCTTGGGCGGGCCCGAGCCGTCGAACGCGAGGTCGAACCGGCCGACCATCGTCAGCTCGTCCCGGTCCCAGCTCTGCTTGATCCACGGCACGTACAGCTCGGGCACGTCGAAGTCGGCCCAGCGGTCGTTGGCGATCACGTGGTCGACGGCCGCCAGCGCCATGTCGTTCAGCGCGTATGTCGCCGCCTCCAGTTGGTCGATCTCGGCGGGCGTGAAGTGGTAGTAGACCGACTCGTCCCAGTAGGGCTGGCCGCCATCGGCGGTGTGGTAGGCGAAGCCCTGCGACTCCACCTTCTGCCGCCAGTTGGGCCGGGGCTGGATCGTCAAGCGTTGCACGGGTCAGGCGCTCACATGGCTGGAGGAGGCGTGCTCGCCGAAGCCGCCGAACGACGTGTGGCTGCCGTCCCCGCTGGACGAATGCGACGCGACGGAGCTGTGCGAGCCGCCGAAGAAGGACGACCGCCCGCGCGCACCGGCGTACGATGGCGTCCACCAGGGCGCCGACCGCACCACGCCGGGCCGATTGTTGAACATCGTGCCGCCCATCCACCCGATGCCGGAGTGATAGCCGGGGGCGTAGGTCGATCCGTCGCTGTAAGGAGCGGCGTAGCCCTCGGCGACGGCGTTGGTCGTCGGCGCGCTGCCGAAGCTGCCGTCGGGCTCGGGCGGCGGCGTCGGCACGTCGCGGCCCTGACGGTCGTCGCACCCGGGCAGGGTCAGGCCCGTGCCGATCAGGACGAGGACGATGGAGCGGGTGCAGCGGGGCATGGGCGTCGCGATCTTACCTGCCGCCGGCGTAGATCGTGCCGAGACGCGTCGGCTGGGCATGGGCGGCGTCCTCGAACAGGTTGGCGGGCTTGCTGTCGAACCAGCAGTAGCGCTCGACCCAGTCGGTCCGCTCCAGCTGCGGCACCAGTGCGGCGACGAACCGCTGGTTCTGCTCGGCCGTGATCGCGTGGTGCAGCCAGCCCCAGTTCAGGCCGGCGAACTCGGTGATCCAGATGGGCTTGTGGTACTGGTCGTGGAACCCCTGCAGCCACTTCACGAAGCCCGGCACCGACGCCGCCCCACCGGCGACGTCGCCGTACCAGTGGAGGGCGATGAAGTCGACGCGGAGGTGGTTGGCGGTCGCCTTGAACATGAAGTCGGCCAGCCACTTTCGGCCGGCGTCGTCGTAGGCGGGCGCGGGGCTGCCGAGGCGGAGGCCGGTCCTCTCAAACGCGGGCCAGGCGCGGATGGCGTCGTCGACCGAGCAGTTGCCCTGCGACTTCCGCTCGGGCTCGTTGAAGCCCAGCAGCGTGGTCACCCTGCCCTGCTGCCTGAGCTTGGCGATGCGGTCGAAGTACCAGCCGTTGGCGTCCTTGCCGTGGGCGATCATCGGCACGAACTCGGCGGTGACGTCAGGCGCCGGGTCGATGTACCAGGTGTAGTACCACCCGGCGCCCATGGCGGCGGCCGACTTGCCGCCATCGCTGACGCCCCGCTTCCGCGCGGCCGGGGTACCGGTCGTCGCGGCAACCGTGCCGGCCACGATCAGGGCCAACGCGAGGAACGGCAGCGAGCGGCGGCTGGTCATGCCCACAGGGTACCGGCACCCCGGGCGTTCAGGTATCCTTGGTCGCATGTCGCACCCCACCCCACCCCGGACGTTACTGCTGGCCGCCCTGCTCGCGTCGACGGTCGTCGGCTGCTCGTCGACGTACTACTCGGCGTGGGAGAAGCTGGGGTACGAGAAGCGCGACATCCTGGTGAGCCGGGTGGAGAAGGCCCGCGACGAGCAGACCGATGCGAAGAAGCAGTTCGCGTCAACGCTGGACGAGTTCAAGTCGCTGACCAACTTCAACGGCGGCGACCTGGAGGGCGAGTACCGCAAGCTGAACTCAAGCTACGAGGACTGCGAGTCCGAGGCGGCCGACGTGACCAAGCGGATCAACGGCGTGGACAAGGTGGCCAACGCCATGTTCGCCGAGTGGCAGACGGAGCTGGACCAGTACACGGACCCGTCGCTGAAGGCGTCGAGCACGGCGAAGCTGGCCGAGAGCAAACAGCGGTACGCCGACCTGCTGGCGGCCATGCGCAGGAGCGAGTCGGCCATGCAGCCGGTGCTGGCGGCGTTCAAGGACCGGGTGCTGTTCCTGAAGCACAACCTCAACGCCAGCGCGATCAGCTCGCTGAGCGGCACGGCCGCCGGGATCGACAGCAACGTGCAGGACCTGATCAAGAAGATGGACAGCTCGATCGACGAGGCGAACACGTTCATCGACCACCTGAAGCAGACGTAAAATCGCGCACATCCACAGAATACGCCCTAAGCGTGTCAGACTATTCCGCGACCAAGGGAGGAACGGATGGACCGTCGACATTTTTTGTGCCTGCTCACCATCTCTATTCACGCGCTGTGGGCGGCACGGCCGATCGCCGCGCAGACGCTGATGCCAGGGGAGGGGCAGGTCATCCCGCTAGTCGGTCCGGGCATGGCGATTCCCTCTCGCGACCCGAACGTTGCATACAACATCAACCTCAACACCGAACGGGCGTGGGTCCGATTGCCGAAGGGTGCCGCGGCCGGCGATCATCTGGGGTTGGTCGTCTTCGTTTCCCCCGAAGATCAGATTGCCGAGTTGCCGCCCAATTGGGAGAAGGTGCTCGATCGACACAAGCTAATCTTCGCGGCCCCGCTGGGCGCGGGAAACGATCAGCCGACCGACCGGCGGTGCGGGCTGGCCGTCGGTGTGGCGCTCCGGTTAGAGGGGTTCTGCCCGATCGACCCCAAGCGGATCTACGCGGCCGGCTTTTCGGGCGGCGCGCGGGTCGCGGGGCAACTGGGCTTCTACCAGTCGGACCTGTTCCGCGGGACGATCCAGTGCAGCGGGGCCGACTTCCCCCACCCGGTCCCGCAGGTGGCACCGAGGGATGCCGAGCACGCGACCGACGCCGAGTACGGTCGCATGCCGGGTACGGACGCGGAGGTTGCGGCCGCAAAGGCCGACGTGCGCTTCGCGCTGATCACAGGCAGCCGCGATTTCCGCCACGGTTTCATCGTTGACCTCTTTCACGGCGGGTTCGAGAAGGAAGGGTTCCAGGCCACGCTGATCGACGTGCCGGGCATGGCCCACGCGTCGCCCCCCGCGTCGCGACTGGAGGAGGCGTTGGCGTTCGTGGAGCACCGGCCAGCGCCCGCTGCTCCCGCGGCGCAGGCGTCCGCCGCCTGGTCGACCAAACCCACTGAGGCGTGGCCGCAACTGCTGCTGCAGAACAGCTTCAAGGCGACCTCCAATGACTTCGATGGGGCGAGCGGCTTCCTCGTGCGACTGCCGTCCGGCCAGCCATTGGCGGTGACGGCACGGCACGTGTTCGGCGAAACACTGGACGTCCCGTCGCTGGAGAAGCCCTCCACTGTCTGGACCATGGCCCCGCCGGCCAGGTCGACCGCCCGCGTCCATCTCCGAAAGATCGCGTGGGATGCCGAGCGCCAGGCCGGCGGGAAGCCGCTGGACTGCGTCGTCATGACGGTCGACGAGCCGACCCGCTGGCCGGCCGAGCTGCTCACGCCCCGGCAGACCCCGCCGGTCGTGGGGGAAACCGTCTACCTGCTCGGGGTGCCGTACGGCGACAAGGCGGCACAGCGCGTCTACAAGGGCACGGTCATCTCCGAGGACGACGATGAGTCGATGTTCGGCTACGAGATCGATGGCACGCCGGCGACGCGCGGGTTCAGCGGGGCACCGGTAGTCGACGCGAACGGGCTGGTCCTGGGCATTCACCACGGCAAGTACGACCAACAGCCCGACGCCGGCCGGTTGACGGCCGCTGCGGTGGACATCAACGCCGTGATGGCCGCGGTCCGCCCGCCACCGGGCTACACGGCACCGCGCCCGCCAACGGCGCGGCCGGTGCCGGCCGCCTCGCCGCAGCCGGCAGCGCCACCGCATGCCCCCACGGTGACAACGGACGATTCGGAGCGGTCGGCCAAG
The DNA here is from genome assembly GCA_965198865.1 of Tepidisphaeraceae bacterium. Classification (GTDB taxonomy): domain Bacteria; phylum Planctomycetota; class Phycisphaerae; order Tepidisphaerales; family Tepidisphaeraceae; genus CBDAQA01. The sequence goes on from CBDAQA010000008.1 coordinate 47,256, forward strand.
GCCGCGCTCGAGATGGCGCAGAACTATATCACGGCGAACCGGTACGACTCGGCCCGGACGAAGTTGCAGGCCATCATCGACAAATACCCGAAGACGTCGGCTGCGGCGCAGGCGCGCCAGCTGTTGCAGTCGCTCCCGAAGAACTGACCGCCCAAAATGCCACCACGTCCGCGCTCCGCCCATGCAGTTGAACCCGTCCCAGGAAGAGGTCGCGAACCACGTCCACGGGCGGATCCTCACGCTGGCCGGGCCGGGGTCCGGCAAGACCAAGACGCTGACCGAGCGCACCGGTCGGCTGATCCACAGGGGCGTCGCGGCGCACAACATCCTTTGCCTGACGTTCACCAACAAGGCCCGCGACGAGATGCGCGAGCGGATCATCGGCGTCCACGGGGCCGTCGCCAAGAAGGTGTTCATCAGCAACTTCCACGGGCTGGCCGGCGTGGTGCTCCGCCGCATGGGCGGGGCGATCGGGTACACCGAGAAGATGACGGTCTGCGATGGCGGCGACCAGATCGACCTGCTGCTGCAGATCGGCCGCAAGCGCGGGCTGGAGCTCACCAAGCCACAGGCGCGGGGGCTGGCCACGCTGGTCAACGACTGGCGCGAGAACCTGGGCACCGACGCCGACCTCGACGCGACCGACAAGGCCGACGACGCCGAGGTGGGCGTGCTGCGGACCTACGTGCAGACGCTGCGGCAGCGGAACCAGTGCGACTTCAGCGGGCTGCTGAGCGAGACCGTCCGGCTGCTCCGCGAGGACGGGGCGACGCAGCTGAAGCTGCAGCGGAAGTTCCGGTTCATCCAGGTGGACGAGTACCAGGACACGAACCGGGCGCAGAACGAGATCGTCGAGCTGCTGGCCGACGCCGAGGACAACGTGCTGGCCGTGGGGGACGGGGACCAGTCGATCTACAGCTGGCGCGGCGCGAGCCCCGACGGCATCCCGCGGTTCATCAAGAACGGGGAGCGGAAGACGGGCAAGTGCACGATCGTCAAGCTCGGCGTGAACTACCGCAGCACGCCGGAGGTGATCGCCGTCGCCGACCGGCTGATCAAGTGCTCGGTGGACCGGATCGCGGTCGAGTTCAGCACGATCAACCAGAGCGGCGAGCCGGTGAAGTTGGTCGCCCTGCCCCGGCCTGAGGACGAGGCCGAGGTGGTGGCGATGAACATCGAGCAGCTGTGGCGGCAGGGCGGCACGCCGCCGCGCGAGATGGCGGTGTTCTACCGCACGAACGACATGAGCCGGCTGATCGAGCAGGCGCTGACCAAGCGGCAGATCCCGTACAAGGTGGTGGGCAGCGGCAGCTACTACGACCGGATGGAGATCAAGGACGTGCTGTCCATGCTGCGGTTCCTGTGCAACCCGCGCGACGGCATCAGCTTCGCCCGGATCGCCAACAAGCCGGCACGCGGCATGGGTGACGCGTTGATCGGCCGGGTCGAGGCCCACGCCGAGCGGCACGACATGGACATCATCTCAGCGCTGGCCAAGAGCGAGGACGTCCGCGACGAGCAGGACCGCCCGCTGGCCGACTCCGCCCGCAAGGCGTGCGACGATGCGCTGGACATCTTCCTCTTCGACACCGACGGCATGAGCGTCCACGACATCGTCATGGAGATCCTGTCCCGCACGCAGTACGACAAGTGGTTGAAGGAGAAGTACGAGGAGAAGAACGAGTACGAGAGCCGGCAGCGGAACGTGACCGAGCTGACCAACAGCATCGCCGACTTCTGCGCGGAGAACCGCAAGGCGACCATCGCCGACTACCTGCAGTCGATCTCGCTCTACACCAGCAGCGACGGCGGGAAGGACGACAACGCCGTCCGGCTGATGTCGCTGCACGCCAGCAAGGGCCTGGAGTTCGACGTGGTCTACATGATCGGCGTGGAGCACGGCATCCTGCCGCACGAGAAGGCCGTCAAGGACAACGGCGAGTCGGGCGTGGAAGAGGAGCGGCGGCTGTGCTACGTCGGCTTCACGCGGGCCCGCAAGCTGCTGCGCGTGACCTGGTGCCGGCAACGGCAGGACACGTTCGCCCGCAGCCGCACGGCCAAGTTCAAGGCCAGCCGGCCGAGCCGGTTCCTGATGGAGTCTGGTCTGATGACGGAAGCCGAGTACGAAACGGCGGTGAAGGAGGCCCGGTTCGGGACCGGCAAGGCGCAGCCGCAGGCGTCGTGACGGTCGGCGTTCCGCCAACGCTTTCAGGAGCGTACGGCCGATAATGCACGAGTTCGGAAACAGTCTCGCAAGGTGTACGCGTGATGAACCTCGTCCGATCGATGCTGGTCAGCGACCCCGCCGCCCCGCTGGCGCGCGCCGAGCTCGACGCGCTGATCGAGTGGTCCGACCGTGGCCACCCGGCGCACGGTCTGACCGGGCTGTTGCTGTTTGCCGGCGGGCACGTCCTGCAGGTGCTCGAGGGGCCCGCGGAGGCCGTGGCGATGGCCGAGCAGGTCGGGGCGCACGACGGGGGCGGCGGGCGACGGCGACGGATGCACCGGGTGACGTGCGACGTGGCCGGCGAACGGATGTTCGACCGGTGGGCCGCGCGACAGCTGAGGTTCGCCGCCCTGCCCGGGTCGGACCAGGCCCGGCTCCGCTGGCTGGTCGAGTGGGCGGCCGACCCGACGGTCGCGCCGGACCCCGGCGAGCTTCACGGCCTGTTGCACGCGCTCCGCCGGCGGTCCACCGCGTGAGGCGGCGCGAACGCGCCCGGGGCCGGCCCGGGTCATCGCTGACCCGGCCGGCCCCGGTTGGTTTGCGTTGGACGGTTGACCGCGACCGGCTCAGGCCTTCTTCACGAAGATCCAGTTGGTCTTGGACAGCGCGTCGCGGAACAGGTGGACCTTCACGTTGGTCGGCCGCATCTGGTACGTGAAGACGTAGTCGAACTGCTCGTCCAGGGCGTCGCTGGCGACGCCCCGCTTGAACGCGCCGAAGAAGATCGGGTTGTTCGTGCAGGGGTTGACCTGGGTGAAGTAGTTCTTCCCCTCGGCCGACTTGGACGAGACGCCGGACATCTCGCTCAGGTACCGGTTCAACAGCAGGACGCGACCCCCGTCGTCGACCTGGATGCAGCCGAACCCGCACAGGTCGGCCTGCGGCTTGTTCATCGTGCCGGCCTGGGACAGGACCTCGGCCGGGACGAACGTCGTGGCCGACGGGTCGGCGACGGCGTCGAGTGTGGTACTCATGGGTGTGCTCGCTCCGAAAGTGTGTCAGGTTCAGTGGTCGGGCAGGGAGTCCCTGCTCAGGCGGCGGCCTTCCACAGGACGCGCAGCGTCCGCTTGCCGTCGATGGACTCGAAGCTGATCTCGGGCTTGCCGCAGTCGCTGAACTGCTCGCGGAGCAGGCGCAGCTCGGCCGCCGCGCCCTGCGGGTCGATGGCGGCCGACTTCGCCGCCAGCTCGTCGTTCAGCTTGGCGATCTTCGCCTCCATCGACCGGAAGTGCTTGACCAGGTCGCCGGCGTCGCTCATGCCCAGCTCCTTCTCGAGAATCTCCCGCTCCTTGTAGAGCGACGCCAGCTGAGCCTCGACGCCGCCGGCGATCGTGTTTTCCGTAGCCATTGCGATACTCCGTTCCGAAAAGTCCCTGCCCAAGCGGCCGGCGAAACGCTCCGCCGATCCGGGCACACTGCTCATCGGCACAAACGGAGGGGGCTTAAATCAAAAAGCCACGTGAGGGTTTGGGGTGGGCCGCAAAATTAAAGTCGGGCGTCTGTCAAGCGGATAACTAGGCAGAGGACTCGCGCCCCGTCGAGCGGCGTCCCGGCGGCAACGGTCAGTGTGGCCGTGCCTCGCCACTCAAGGAAGGACAGAGGACACATCATGTTTGGCATCTTCCGAAACCGTCTGAGCCAGTTCTTCCGCCGGAGCGCGTCCGGCCGGTTCGCGTTCGCCGGGTCATCCGACGCCAGCGGCACCGCCGCCCCGCCCAAGCCGGAGGTGGTGGCCCCCGTGAAGGCGGTCAACCGCCCCGCCCTGCCGCCGGGGACGGTCGAGCAGCTCGACACGCTGATCATGAAGACGATCGAGTCGATGCCCCCCCTGCCGCAGCAGGCGATCCGCATCCTGAAGGAGCTGAACAGCGAGAACAGCTCCGCCCGCAGCGTGGCCGAGCTGGCCAGCCAGGACCCGGTGCTCGCCGCCGGCATCCTCCGCACGGCCAACAGCGCCGCCTACTCGGTCGGCACCCCGGTCGTCGGCGTGCAGGAGGCCATCGCCAACCTCGGCTTCTCGGCGGTCCGCACGTTGATGCTGCGGATGAAGCTCGACAACCAGTCGAGCGGCGCGACCGGCTCCAACACCGAGCTGGAGGAGCTGTGGACCCACGGCATGGCCGTGTCGCAGATCGCCGAGGTGCTGGCCGTGAAGTACGGGGCCGACAAGCAGTACTGCTCGACGCTGGGGCTGCTGCACGACCTGGGCAAGCTGGTCGTCCTCCGCGGCCCGGCCGACCTGCGCGAGAAGCTCCACCAGCCCGGCCCCGCCGGCGAGGGCGAGATCGCCCGCGAGCGGCGCGTGCTCGGCGCCGACCACGCCGACATCGGGGCCTACGTCGCCGCCCTCTGGCAGCTGCCGCCCGACCTGATCGAGGGCATCCGCTTCCACCACAGCCCGCACCTGATGCCCGAGGACAAGTACTCGCTCGACCTCCGCAAGTCGGTCGCGGTCGTCAACGTGGCCAACGAGCTGTCGAAGTACCTGCACGCCTACAGCGACGACATCGAGATCTGCCAGATCGCCCCCGAGGTGTGCGCGATGCTCACCATCGAGGTCGACCTCGAGTCGCTGCTGGACGACCGCATCCGCTCGGCCGTCACCGAGACGCTGATCCTGGCCGACGCCACGCTGAACCGCCCGGTCGACAGCACCAGCCGGGTGATCCGCCTGACGACGCCCGACCACCGCGACGCGGCGATCGAGTCGGCCATCAACAGCGAGGCCGAGCTGCGGATCGAGCAGACGCCGAACACCGCGTCAAGCCTGTTCTTCCAGGCCGCGGCCGGCGAGTCGGGCATCTTCCACTTCAACGACACGACCGACACGACGGCGACCCTGCAGCAGATCGACGAGCTGCTGACGACCCTCAACGCCGCCGAGGACCTGCGCGACCGGCTGAAGCTGACCGTGCGGTGGGTGGTCGCCTCGGTCCGCACGCTCGACGCCGCCGCCAGCGTCGACGTGGCCGTCGCCGCCCAGGACGGGCACGTGGTCGCCTGCGTGCAGTGCGAGGCGATGAAGTACGACACCCGCTTCGGCGGGCACGTCAACCAGCGGGTGGCGGCCAAGGTGCTCGACCGGGAGTTCGCCGGCGTGCTGAACCTCGCCTGGTTCGAGCACATCACCTGCAGCGACGACGGCGGCGCCCTGATGCTGGCCGCCTGAGCACGATCACCCGATCAACCGTTGGGGCCCCGGATGTCCATCCGGGGCTTCTTCGTTTGCGGGGCTGGCCCGCGTCTGCCGTGAGACAAAATGGGACGAAATGGGACGGTTCCCGTTCCGTCCCATGAGCTGAAAAGGATCGCAAACCCCATTGCGTCAATGGCTTAACGTGCGTTCGGTCGATGGGACTAGACCAGCACCGTCCCACTTAAATTTTTATCATTTCTTGCCTCGACCGCAGCGATGTTGCGCCACGATGCCCTGCGTCTGCCGCTTGCGACTTCGTAAGCGGCACACCTGCGCGAGCAACGGAGCAGTGCCGACGCTCACGGCCGGTACAGCGCCATCGGCCGCGGGTCGAGCACCTCGTCCAACTTGCGATCGAGGGCAGGCAGGTCGAGGTGAACGCCGGCGCTCGGGATCGGAACCGTCGACGCGCCGGACGATCCGCCCAGCAGTTCGGCCAGCGTGGACGGCGGCTCGAACTTGACGACCTGCGGCTTGGTCAGCCCCGCCTTGCCGGCGGCGTACTTGCAGGCGTCGTCGAGGTAGCCGACCTGATCGATCGCGCCCAGCTTCAGCGCCTCATCCGCGTGCAGCGCCCTGCCGTCGCAGACGTCGGCCAGCGGGGCCGTCAGCTTCGTGCCGCGGCCCTGCTTCACCACGGCGCGGAACTGGTCGTTGAACCCGTCGATCATCTTCTGCAGGTAGGCCAGCTCCTCCGGCGTGGGGTCGCGGAACGGCGTGCCGGCGGTCTTGTACGGGGTGCCGCTGGACTTGATCGTCGTGTCCTTGACGCCGTACTTCTGCATCAGCCCGGCGACGTTGAAGCTCTCGCTGTAGACGCCGACGTTCACCGTGAGCGTGGTCGGCTCGGCGACCAGGTAGTCGGCGGCGACGGCGGCGTAGTAGCCGCCGCTCGTCGCGAGGCTGCCCATCGAGACGACGACCGGCATCCCCGGGTGCTTGGCCTTGAACGCGGTGATGCGGTGGTTCATCTGGTCCGAAGGCGCCACCTCGCCGCCGGGCGTGTCGATCCGCAGGACCAACGCCTTCACGTCACCGTCGGCCTCGACCTGGCGGAGCAGCTTGTCCAACTGGTCGTACGACTTGGCCGTGATCAGCGAGTTGACGATCGGCACGACGGCGATCTTCTGCTTGCCGTCCCCCTCGGCGATCACGTTCGACTGCCCGCTGTGGTCGCCCATCAACCCGCTGGCGATCAGCAGGTAGACGTTCGCCAGCAGCGAGAAGCCCAGCACCGACGTGGCCAGCGTGGTGAAGATGGCGCGCGCGAACGACCGCGGCGGCCGGGGGTAGTACGGCGGCGGCGGCGGGTAGTAGCCGGGCTGCGGCGGCATGAACGGCGGCATCCCCCCGGCCCCCCCGGGCGGCGGGCCCGGCGGCGGCATCATCGGCGCGCCGCCCCCCGGCGGCGGCGGTGGCGCGAACGCCCCTCGCGGGTCAACCGGTCCCTGGCCCGGCGGCGGTCGTGGTGTCATGTGCGAGCACTTTCAGTTGAGCTGGTTCGGTCGGACTCCAGCCAGTTTAGGGTTCGTTTGTCGGACGGGGAAGAATTGAACCACGAAGGCGCGAAGACACGAAGGCAGGACGAAGAAAATCAAATCCGCGTCACGAGCCAGACGATTCACACCCGGCCGGACGGCAACTGGGCCCAGCAGTTCAGCTTTCTCCTTCGTCCTACCTCCGCGTCTTCACGCCTTCGTGGTTCAACTCTTCTTCTCGAACGGGTACTGGGCCGTGACGATGCCCGCCGTCCCGCCCCGGACGGCGAAGTCGGCGACGATCGTCATCCGCTGGGGGGCCAGCGCGTCGACCAAATCGTCCAGGATCTGGTTGGCCACGCCCTCGTAGAAGATGCCCTTGTTGCGGAAGGCGAGGAAGTAGAGCTTCAGGCTCTTCATCTCGACGCACCGCTGGTCGGGCACGTAGGTGACGGTGATCGTGGCGAAGTCCGGCTGGCCGGTCACCGGGCACATGCTGGTGAACTCGGGGAAGACAAAACGAACCTCGAACGACCGGCCGGGCCGCGGGCTGGGGAACGTGTCGAGAATCGTCCGCGGCTGCGCGATCTGGTCGGCCGTCAGGATCGACTTGTGCCCGAGGTGGGCGAGCGGGGGCTGGTCTGGCATAGGGGCCAGTATAGCTCCGTTTGGCGACGGCCCGGAGAGGGTCGGCTACAAGCGTGGCCGGCCGTCCGGGCCGTCGCGCTAAGCGTCGAGGTCACTTCTTGAACTCAACCGCCAGGTCCGTCGCGACGGTCGTCGGCAGGTTGAACGTCAAGCCGTTGGTCGTGCCGACCAGGCTCAGGTCATGGCCGGGGTCATCGAGGTGGACGACGACCGGCGGGTTCGACCCGCTGGTCAGCGTCACGGTGAACCTGCGGGCGGGGGTCGTGATGCCGGAGGCGGCCAGGTACTTGTCGGCCTTGAGCGGGTGGAACTGGCCGAGCAGCGTCGTCACCTTGGCGTCGTCGGCGTCGCTCGCGCCGTCGAGCATCCAGACGGTGGAGGGCGCGGTGGACGGGCCGCTCGTCGGCTTGGTGCTGGGGCCCATCACGACCGGCTTGGCCGGGCGGCGGGTGAGCACGAGGGTCTTGCTCGACGCCGGCTTGCTGGTGGGCTGGGTCGTGGCGGTCGACTCGGTGGCGACCTCGACCCGGGTCACCGTGGCCGGGTCGACGTCGAGCACCGTCTTGTCGCGCAGGTCCAGCGGCGACTTGTTCAGCGTCTCCAGCACCGTGGCGGCCACCTTCACGGTGGTGCCGTCGGCCAGGGCCGCGAAGACGTTCTTCTTCTGCACGTCGTCGTACCCGCCGATCTTGACGAGCGTCGGGGCCGGGCCGGTGGCAGGCGCGGTGGTTGGCGCGGCGGTGCTGAACGAGACGACGTCCGCTGGGTGGGTCAGGCCGACCGCTTCGCTCGGGTCATCGACGAACGACACCGGCGTCAGGTTGATGACGGTGGCCAGCACGTCCTCGACGGCGGTCGTGTCGGCGGGCATCGGGTTGGCGCCGACCACTTTCCACGCGCTGCCGGTCTTCTGCAGCTCCAGCTTCGTGCCGTCCTTGCGGGTGATGCTGAACTGCTTCACGTCGGACGAGGTGACGCCGTCGAACAGCTGCTTCTTCCGCAGGTCGCTCACCGGCTTGGCCAGCGTGTCGAGCAGCGTGGCGGGGACCACGTCGATCGAATCGGAGCCCGCCACCTGGGCGTAGACGCCGTCGCCGACGCCGAGCTTGTTGCCGACCGCCAGCTTGGACGTCTTGCCGCCGGCGGTGACGTCGACCGTGTACTGGGGGTGGTCAACGCCGGTCTGCGGGGCATCGGCGGCCTTGATGACGTTGGTCGACTTCAGGTCGCTCGTCACCGCGTCGACCAGCTGCGAGGCGGCGTAGCTCTCGGCGACGGCCTTCACCGGCTGGGTCAGGTGCCAGGCATCGCCGACCTTCTCCAGGGCAACGGCGACCTTGCCGTCGGCCCCGGTGACGGCGATGGCGGTCACGTCGGCCGACTTCACGTCGAGCACCGTGTGGGCCGGCGGGGTCGTCGTCGTGTCGGTCGTGGTCGCCTTGTCGTGGCTGAACAGGACGTACCCGCCAACGGCGAGCAGCAGGACGAGCAGGACGGCAGTGGATTTGAAGTTCATTGGAGGGTGAATGTCAGATGCCATCCCCGGTTGAGCGGTCGCCCCGAAGGGGCACTCTGCGAAAGGTCGAAGAATGCCCCTTCGGCGCGACCGCTAAACGGGACCTAATCGCGACGGCTGAGGTACGCGGCGACGCCGGCGGCGACGACGAGGCCGGGGAGGCCGATCAGCAGGACGCCGACGTGCCAGAACCCCTGGCCGACCCGGCTCATCGGGGCGAGCCGGCTGACGGTCATGGCGGCGGGGCTGATGGCGATCATCGGCTCCTGGTGGCTGAGCCAGAAGACGCCGTTCATGAAGAACTCGGCGTTGCCGGGGAACCGCGGGGCGACGACGCCCTTGTTCAGCAGCTCGGGGTCGGGGAAGTCGACGATGCTGCCGCTGAGCGCGCCGGAGTCGGACCCGATGAACGACGGGGTCGAGCCCATGACGACCACGCGGGCGCCGTCGGCCGTCCGCTCGGCGGCGCCGGCGGCGAACAGCGGGCCGGCGAGGTCGGTCGCCTTGTCGAACTTCGGGGCGGCCTGGGTCGACTCGGGGCTGGTCGTGCCCCAGCTCGGCGGGCCATCGGGCGGCGCGGGGACGGGGATCAGCGGCGTGTTGGTCGCCCCGCCGGCGGTCGCCGTCTGGATGACGGTCGACTGCAGCAGCACGCCCGGCAGGCCGGCCAGCGTGTCGGTGATCGGCGAGTGGCCCCAGTCCTTGATGGGGAACACGACCGGGTTCTTCTCGACCTCGTTGATGCGGTCCTCGGTGCTGGCGGCCCCCTCGGACTGGACCAGCTCGTGGACGGCGATCGCGTCGGTGCGGATCGTCACGCCGAACGGCGTCAGCGACTCGGCCAGCGCCTCGCCGTGGGGCAGGGCCAGCACGTAGACGCACCCGCCGGGCAGCCTCTTGCCGTCGGCCCAGTGGTGCCCCTTGCCGATGTGCTCGGCCACCTTCGGCGCGAGCGTCGACGGCGGCGGGGCGCCCATCATGGGGTTCTGCTGCTGCTGTTGCTCCTGGGCGATGACGACCCAGATGGCGTCGTCGACGTCTGCGTCGCTCGGCTCGGGCGTCGTGGGCATCTGCTGCTGCTGCATCGCCTGCATCTGCCACTGGCCGGTCAGGTCCTTGTCGCTGACGTCGAAGTTGTAGTCGCGCAGCCGGCCGGCGATGGACGAGAACTGCCCGCCGGACTCGGCCAGCGGGGGGCCACCGGCGCGGACGAAGCAGACCTTGGTCTTGGTCGGCTGCTCCAGGGCGAGGATGGCCGTGGTGATCATCTGCTCGCCGGCGAAGCGCGGCTTGGGCGTGACGCCGGTGCCGAGGTTGCGCAGGTCGCGGCTGTCGTTCTTCCAGACCTGGTCGTAGCGGATGACCTTCCAGTCCTTGTCACCCCGGACCAGGATCGCGTTGTCCTGGTGCAGCGCCTCGCGGATCGTGTCGAGCTTCAGCTCGCCCAGCCCCCTCACGTCGGCGATCAGGGCGTCGGCCTGCTTTTTCATGTCCTGGTAGGTGGGGCCCGCCGCGGACATGTACCTGCGGATATCGGCCGGGACGGTGGGCTTGTCCCTGAACGCGGCGAACCCCTCCTGCACCTGGCCCAGGAAGCTGGACAGCTCGGTCATCTTGCTGCTGACGCTGTCGGCGACACCCTTGTAGTCGGGGGGCTTCTGCTTCAGCACGGCCTGGTACGCGGCCTGGTCCTCCTTCAGGAACGCCGGGATCCGGGCGACGCTGGCCAGCACCTCGGCGACCGACTCGCCCTCGTCGGTCTGGGGCAGCAGCGCCCGCAGCGGGGCGACCCTGGCGCGCTCGGCGGTGGCGGTGGCGGCGATCGCGTCGTACCGCTTGCCCAGGCCGTCGGTGAAGTCCCTGTACTTCTTCACCTCGCCGCCGTACTGGTCGGTCACCTGCTCGATCAGCGCGTCGGCCTTGCTCGGGTTCAGCTTGGGGTCGATCGTCTCGACCGTGATGTTCCTGCCGCGGCTGGCGTACTCGTCCAGCAGGTCGGACACGTGCCCGGCCTGCTGCTCGAGCACGTTGGCGGCCTCGGCGGCGGCGGCGTCGGCGCCGGTGCCGTAGGTCGTGTCGGCCCGCTTGGCCTTGGAGTAGAAGCTGGTGATCGTGATCTTCTGCTTGTTCTCCTCGATCAGCTTCACCGTCTGCGGCTTGAGGCTGTAGAGCCCGGCCGCCGTCGTGTCGATCTGGTGGTTGCGATGCTGGGCGAGGTAGATCACCAGCGCGCCCAGCAGCACGGCGACGACGCTGGCCAGGACCGTGTTCGAGCCGTACTTCAGCCACCGCTGGGACTGGGAGTCGGATTGGGTTGTTTCTTCGCTCATCGGAATCTTGGCGTTTGAACCGGCCCTTGGGCGTGCCTCAGAACCGGCTTGGGTTGACCGGGGCTCACTTCCAGCGGCGGGACTCCATCACCTTGGTGGTGAGGAACAGGAACACGGCCGTGGTGACCAGGAAGAAGACGACGCTGCCGCGGTCGATGATGCCGCGGCTGAAGTCGGCGTAGCGGCGGAAGACGGCCTGCTCGGTCACGCCGCGCCAGAACGGCCCCAGCGTCGCCCGGCCGGCCACCTCGTAGGGGACGATGGTGACCAGGAACAGGATGGCGGCCGACAGGGCGGCGGCCACGACCTGGCTTCGGGTCAGGCTGGAGCAGAACAGCGTGATGGCCGTGAACAGCATGCCGACCAGCACGATGCCCAGGTACCCACTGACGATCGGCCCCAGGTCGGGCCGGCCGTAGACGCGGAGCATGCCGACGAACAGCACGGTCGGCGCGATCAGCACCGACAGGAAGCCGAACGCGCCCAGCCACTTCCCGACCACCACCTCGGCGTCGTTCACCGGTGCGGTCATCAGCGTCTCGATCGTGCCGGTGGTCCACTCCTGGCTGAGCAGTCCCATGCCCAGCACGGGGGTGATGAAGACCAGGATCCAGACCATCCAGTCGAACACGTGCCGCATCTCGACCGGCTGCCCGGGCTGGAAGTCGTCCCAGAAGAAGATGCCGCTGGCCAGGACGAACAGGGCCATCGCCACGTAGGCGATGGGGCTGAAGAAGTAGCTCGTCAGTTCGCGGCGAGCGATGGTGGTTGCGCGGGTCATGGGAAGGGGGAATGAAGGGCGGGCACTACCCGCCGCTGCTGATCGTGGCGGGCCGTGCCCGCCCCACGTTTGGCTACGCCTCGACGCCGGCCGCCTGGTTCGCGGTGACCTGAACGAAGAACTCCTCCAGCGTGGCCGCCTCGAGCCGGATCTCGCGGAGGGCCCAGCCCTGGCCGACGACCGCCGAGGCGACGGCCTCGCGGATGTCCTGGCCGTCGTCGGGGCGGAGGGCGGCGGTCGTGTAGTCGCCGTTGCCGAGGATCTCGACCTTGCCGACGCCGCTCACCTTGCCCAGGACCGACTCGACGTCGGTCGAGGGGGCGCGGCACTCGACCAGCACGCGGGCCTGCATCTGGCGGCTGCGGCGGAGCTCGTCCGGCGTGCCCTGGGCGACAATCTTGCCCCGGGCGATCACGATGGCCCGGTCGCACACCGCCTCCACCTCGGGCAGGATGTGCGTGCTCAGCATCAGCGTGTGATCTCCGCCCAGGTCGCGGATCAGCTTGCGCGTCTCGCGGATCTGCGTCGGGTCCAGCCCGACCGTTGGCTCGTCGAGGATGATGACCGGCGGGTCGTGCAGCAACGCGTCGGCCAACCCCACGCGCTGGCGATACCCCTTGGACAGGTGGGCGATCACCGTGCGTCGGCGGTGGGTGAGCCAGCACCGGTCCAGCACGTAGTCGATCCGCTTGTTGCGGAGGGCGCGGGGCATCTTGCGGAGCCGGCCGCGGAAGTCGAGGTACTCGTCGACGCGCATCTCCGTGTAGAGCGGCGTCGACTCCGGCAGGTAGCCGAGGCTGGCGCGGACCTTCTCGGACTGCTTGAAGATGTCGAACCCGTTGACGGTTGCCCCGCCGCTGGTGGGCGGGAGGTAGCAGGTCAACATGCGGATGGTGGTCGACTTGCCGGCCCCGTTGGGGCCGAGGAAGCCGACGACCTGCCCCTTGGGCACGTCGAAGCTGACGCCGTCGACCGCCAGGTGGTTGCCGTAGGCCTTGGTCAGCTGGGAGACGGAGATCACGTTGGGGAGTCCTCGGAACAAATTCGTGGGTCGCGGCCGGTCAACCCCCGGCGGCAAGGGGCCGTCTAGGTACGGGTGGTGGCCGGCGGTGTCAAGACGACGGCCCAACCTCGACGCCGGCATCTGGACATACGCGCGACGGTCCCATGGGTTGCATGGCAATCCGGTCCGTCACGCCATGCCAACGTGTTTGCGTCGCTGCCTCCTCCCTGAGAACGGGTAGGGCCATGCCGACGTTCAGCTTCGGTTGTCCGGGGACAGGCGGCTTACCTTCCTGTAACCTTCATTGGTGGACTGGAACGAACTGGCCGATAGCCAACTCCGAGCCGCATCGCTGCTGTCTCGCTCGGCACACGGCGAGCGACCCTCATGCAGCCGGTCGTACTATGCGGCCTATTCGCTGGTGACACACCAGCTGGAGCCGTTGAGGATCACTTACGCGCACGGCTGGCGGAATCCATCCCACGCCGACCTACCGAAGTACGTCAACAGCCTCCCTGGCCTTGGCGCGGCGGGCAAGCGAGCCGTCCGCCGAGCATTGCGGCGGCTGCGCCAACGTCGGGAGGACGCCGACTACCGGCCACGTCAGATGATCGACCGCCACGCGGTCCGAGAGAGCATGCGGGATGTAGCCGAAGTGTTCCGCATTTTTGGAGAACGCCATGAATCCTGAGCAACTGCTCGCCTTGCTCCGAGAACGGTTTGCCGCCGTGGGTCACGGCATCGCGTTCGACATCATCGAGGATGGCGTCCGGCGCGACGGCGATTGGTGGTACGTCCCCGTCCTAGCCACGCGGAACGGGCACGACGTTCCCCGTGAGGTCACCGTGAACGTCTTCGCAAACGTTGAGGACGAATTGGAACAGCAGCACGGCACGAGCGTCCTCTTCGTGCCCGCCGTGAGTGAACCGGCAGCCTAGACATCGACTCGCTCCGGCCGACGGGCGTCCCAGCCGGTGCGTGAACGGACGACTGTAGAAAACGGCCGGCCGCGTCCGATAATGACCGGACAACGATCAGGGGGGCGAATTCTGCCGGGCTCGGCAGGGAGGCAGAAGGCGTGGACGTTCTGGAACAATCTGAAGTGGACGCCCTGCTGGCGGCCGTCGATGGCGGACAACTGGCCGGTCCCGCGGCCACCACCATGACCGCCGCCCCCAGCTCGCGCGGCCCCGTCTACGGCTCGTCCCGCAAGGACGTGCTCACCTACGACTTCAAACGCCCCGAACGCGTCAGCAAGGACCAGATGCGGGCCCTGGAAGGCCTGCACGAGGGGTTCGGGCGCAATTTCGGCGCGGCCCTCAGCGGCTTCCTTCGCACCATCGTGGAGGTGAACGTCGCCCACATCGAGCAGCTGACCTACAGCGAGTTCACCCACTCCCTGCCCAACCCGACCTGCTTCAACCTGCTGAAGATCGCCCAGTTGGACGGGCAGATGTGCCTGGAGATCAGCCCGCTGATCGTCTACCCGATCATCGACCGGCTCCTGGGCGGCAACAGCGGGGAGCTGTTCATCCCGCAGCGGCCACTGACGCAGATCGAGCAGCGCCTGGTGAGCCGGATCACCGACCGCGCCACCGCCCAGCTGAGCGAGGCGTGGGGCCACCTGACGCCCACCACGTTCACGGTGAGCGACTTCGAGAGCAACCCGCAGCTGGTGCAGATCGTCCCGCCAAACGAGACGGTGGTGGTGATCGGCTTCGAGGTGAAGATGGGGAACCGCGCCGGCACGATGAGCCTGTGCATCCCGTACAACACGATCGAGCCGATCCTGAGCAAGCTGGCCGCCCAGAACTGGTTCAGCTACCAGAAGAAGGACGCCAGCGGGTCGCTGCTGAAGAGCCTGACCACCAACGTCTCGTCGGCCCCGGTGGAGATGCGGGCCCTGCTGGGGTCGACCACCATGACCATGCGGGACCTGCTCTCGCTGGGCGTGGGGGACGTGATCACGACCGAGAAGGCGCAGACCCGCGACATCACGATCCAGGTGGAGGGGAAGGCGAAGTTCGCCGCCGCCATCGGGCAGCTGCGGGGGAAGAAAGCCGTGCGGATCACCCGCGTCAGCGGCGAGATCGTGGCCGCCGCCAAGGATAATCACGCATGAGTCGGCTGGCGTTGGGAACGCAAGCGGTGCCGTCCCTCCCCAAACCCTCGCCCGCCGCCCGCCCCGCCCCGGCCCAACCGGCCGGGGAGGCTCGCATCGGCTACATCGAGGCGTCGGGCTACCCGCTCACGTCGCTGCTGTTCGTCATCCCGCTGATGGTGGCCTACGAGGTGGGGACCCGGTGGTACGCGTCCGACCCGGTCAGCCACGTCGAGCAGCGGATCGTCGCCTTCAACCTGATGCAGCAGTTCTTTGCCCTGTGGGGGGCCGGCGGGCAGTACATGCCGGCCGGGGCGGTGGCGTCGATCCTCGTCGCCTGGCACCTGGCGCGCGGCGACAACTGGGCGGCCCGGCCGACCGTTCTGCTCGGCATGGCCATCGAGAGCGCGATGTACGCCGTTCCCCTCGTCGCCCTCGGCTACGCCTTCCAGCACTACCTGCCCCTGTACCCCGTCACGCCGAACGGCAACCCCCGCGCCCTGCTCGTGTTGTCGATCGGCGCGGGGGTGTACGAGGAACTCGTCTTCCGATTGGTCGCGTTTAACGTTCTCAGTTTCCTGTTGGTCGATCTGCTGCGGATGCCCAAGCTGACCGCCCTGCCGCTGATGGTGCTGACGTCGGCGGTGGCGTTCAGCCTGTACCACTACAAGCCGTCTGGAACCGAATCTTTCTACTGGGAAACGTTCGTTTTCCGCACGTTAGCAGGCATCTATTTTGGCTTGATCTTCGCCTGCCGTGGTTTTGGTTTAACAGCTGGTGCGCACGCCGGTTATGACATCGCAATTGTGCTCCTCCGGGCCGCCGCCCCGGCGTGAGCGTGAATTATTTCCTATCTGCCCGGCACCCCCCTCCCATATACTTCTCCAGACGACCCCGATCGCAACGGGCGACTGGGGCCAAACGCTACCTCCGGACAGATTTACGGACGAATCTGTGCTCGCGTGCCCACCCGAACCCCCGCGGTGGCAGTGGCGTATCGGTTGAACCGACTTTGTGCTTTTCGTCACGAAGTCGATGTGTCGGCCGTTTTGTTGTCCCCATTCGGCGAGAACTCGCCCAGAAAGTGCATGGACGCTTGTCATGAGTAACCGAACCAAACAACGGCGTTCCGGCGGACTGACCCTGCAGCTCTTCCAGCGGCCGCTCCACCCCGAGCTCTTCAAGATCCAGGCCAGCGAGCAGGTCAGCCGCCGCGCCTACGAGGCCGACGTCTGGCTCATCGAGGGCGGTCACGTGATCAATTTCGTCGCCGGCAAGACCGCCCTCGGCGAGGTGATCTCGACGCTCCCATTGAACCTGCCCGACCGCGGCCTGGTCCAGACCGTCCCCTGCCGTGGCGAGAAGTACCATGAGACGACCATCGGGCCCAATGTCAAGTACATGATCAGCACGCAGGAGGAGCAGCTGACCCAGACCCTGTACGACGCGACCAAGCACGAGATCGCCAGCTACGCCGCCAAGCGCGAGCTGATGGTCGCCGACCTCCCCCCCACCGGCGAGAACGGCGGCACCCTGAGCGTCCTCGACGTCGAGCGCCGCAGCCACGAGCTGCTGGTCCAGTCGTTCCACCTGTCCGACGACAACCTGATGGTCATCAAGACCCAGGCGATCATCGAGGTCCTGAAGAACCGCTGATCCCCCCTGCCCCCCTGAGCTTCCCGGCGGAGGCCAACAGCAAAACCGAACCGGCCCGGGCGACAATCGTCGCCCGGGCCGGCTGCGTTTGAAGGCTTGGCGGTGCTTGCCTGACTTCGCCGAGCGCCGTATCGTTGCGGATCTGACGTTATTCGAGGGATACACCAGTGATCGACCAAATCACCAGCCGTAGAGTGACCCTTCGCGAGGGCGGCACCGCCGGCCCCTACATTATCGTTTCTCTGGAACAACTTGGGTCGGTTGAGTCCATCTTGATGGACCACCAAATTCGTTACTGGTTGGACGAAAGCTCCCTCTCCGTCAACGGCGGACCCGAAGTGATATTCGTCAATCTAGGCCGCGAGCATACGACCGCAGAAGTGCAACCGTTCTTCGACGCCGTCGGCTGATTCGTTCCACGCGCGCCATGGAGAAGGGGCCTTGAACGTGTCGTTGAAGGATGCGATTTGCACGGTTCGCGACGCTGCCCTATCCCGGCTGGTCGACGCTCATGACTACTTTGAGTTCACCGCTGAGGCGTGGCGTGTACTCCAGTTCCAAGTTGACTTCCGCGAGCTCGTCTTTACGTTCCGCAACCCGCTCACTGGCACCTCAGCTTCACAGACGAGTGTCATCGCCCGCTCCCAGGGATACGTCGCCCGTGAGCTCGCCGAGGCGACGCTCCAGCAGTTCGTCTCGATCTTCGAGGCGTTCCTCGGCGACGTATTGCGGATCTGGCTCGTCGCGCACCCCGCATCGCTGAGCAAGCGACAATTGACCGGCGAGGACATCCTCGCCCTACCGGACAAGGCCGCCATCGTCGATGCACTTGCGACGAAGGAACTGGCCTCCGTGCTCTACGATCGGCCCGCCAACTGGTTCCGGTTCCTCAACGACCGCGTGAACCTCGGCGTTCCAACCGACGCCGAGATCCGCCAGTTCACCGAGGTGAAGGCCACCCGCGACATCCTCGTGCATGGCCTGGGCATCGCGAACACCCAGTACGTCGACAAGAGCGGCACCATGGCGCGGGCGGCCATCGGTCAGGTGCTCGACGTGCCGCTGCCGTATCACCGCGCCAGTTGGGAACTGCTCCGCCAGCTCACCGACAACATCGGCACCGCCATGGCCGCCAAGGCGTGAGGGGATCAGGCCGTGGTCCCGCACTCCGGGCACCGGCCGGGGGAGCCGCGAAGGTCGTACCCGCACTGAATGCACCGACCGCTGGTGCCCCGCCTGCTTGCACGACGGCGGAACCAGGCAGCGCCCACCAACGTGACTACTGGCGGAATCGCGAATGGCCAAATGGGAACTGCCACGAGTCGAATCTCGCCGTTCGTCCAGGAGACGAAATCGTATTCGACACCACCCCAGCCCGTTCTGACCTGGCCGCCATTCGCGGCTACGACTTGCCGGTTCGCGTACCAATTGGCCGCCACCTCGGGATGCCCGACCATGCCCCGCTGGTTCTGCACAGCCTCGTCGAGGTTGCCAACAATCAGCAACAGCCGACCCCGGTCGAGGGACCAGGCGTTTGCAAAACTCCAGATCCACGCTACAGCGACGAACGCACAAGCGGAGATTGATCCCCAAAAATAACGGGCGAAGGGCGGTGCGTTGTCTGGCATATCTGACCGATCCAAGCGCGCCGTCTCAATGCGGCATCGGGAACCGCCCCGCGAACGTCGCCACCTCTTCCTTGATCACGCTCAGTGCCGCCTCGTCGTCCTTGCCGACCAGCGCCCGGTCGATGAACCCGGCGACCGTCGCCATGTCGGCCTCGGTCAGCCCGCGGGTGGTCAGCGCCGGTGTGCCAAGCCGGATGCCGCTGGTGAACTTCGCCGGGCGGGGGTCCTTGGGGATGCCGTTGAAGTTGCAGATCATCCCGCCCTTCTCCAGGGCGACGGCCGCGTCGAGCCCCGTGAGCGACTCGCTCCGCGGCCGCAGGTCCACCAGCAGCATGTGGTTGTCCGTCCCCCCGCCCACCAGCCGGTAGCCCTTCTCCCTCAGCGCCGCCGCCAGCGCCCGGGCGTTCTTCACCACCTGCTCGCTGTAGACCTTGAACTCCGGCTTGAGATCCTCACCGAACGCCACCGCCTTGGCGGCGATGACGTGCATCAACGGCCCGCCCTGCATGCCGGGGAACACCGCCTTGTCGATCTTCGACGCCAGTTCCGCGTCGTTCGTCATGATCATCCCGCCCCGCGGCCCGCGCAGCGTCTTGTGCGTCGTCGTCGTCACGACATGGGCGTGCGGGAACGGCGACGGGTGCACCCCCGCCGCCACCAGCCCCGCGATGTGCGCGATGTCCGCCATCAGCAAACACCCCGCCTCGTCCGCGATCTCCCGGAACCGCCTGAAGTCGATCACCCGCGGGTACGCGCTGTACCCGCACAGCAGCATCTTCGGCTTGTGCTCCAGGCACACCGCCCGCACCGCGTCGTAGTCGATGAGCTCGAAGTTCGGGCTGCCCGCGTCGTACACCAGCGGGTAGTGGACCGGGTTGAACCACTTGCCCGACAGGTTCACCTTCCGCCCGTGCGACAGGTGCCCGCCGTCGGCCAGCACCAGGCTGGCGAACGTGTCGCCCGGGTTCAGCAGCGCCAGGAACACCGAGGCGTTCGCCTGCGCCCCGCTGTGCGGCTGCACGTTCGCGAACCCGCACCCGAACAGCTGCTTGGCCCGGTCCCGCGCCAGGTTCTCGATCTCGTCGTAGAACCCGCACCCCTGGTAGTACCGCGCCCCCGGGTACCCCTCGGCATACTTGTTCGTCAGGATCGACCCCATCGCCTCCATCACGGCCGGCGAGGCGTGGTTCTCGCTGGCGATCAGCTCCAGCGTCGTCGCCTGCCGGCGACCCTCGTTAGCGATCAGGTCGGCGATCCGCGGGTCGGTCTGTGCGAGCATCATTGGTTCGGTCCTTCCGGGTTGGGCCGATGATTCTAGCGGCCCGCGGAACAACGCAAAGGAAACCCAACGCCTGTTTTTGCCACCGATGTCGTCAGTGGACCGACGATGCCCGTTCAATCCCACAAGCACAGGTTCGCGGCGCTAGATACGTGGCGCGGCGAAGTACCGGAACTCGCCCGGCACGACTTTCCCCGTCACGCTGCCGTCCACGACCCGTAGGTCCCACACGTACCGGTGGCCCGCCACCAGCTGCCCCGCGGGCAGGGCGTACGACGTCGCCGACGGCTTGAGCGAGACGGGCGTCGACCGGCCCGTCGTCCGGTCGACCAGCGTGAGCAGGTAGTCGCTGAACCCGCCGACCGTCGTCACCGGTGCCCACGTGAACGTCGGCGTGAACGTGGGCAGCACATCGCCCGCACCACCCGTCGCCCCCGGCCCCAGCGTCGCCACGACCGGCAGCGCCGGCAGCTGGAAGTGCTCGGCGTTGCTCACGATCTTGGTCGTCGTGGTGCCGATCACCTCCCGCACGTTCCAGTTGTACTGCCGGCCCGGCGTCAGCTCGCCGTCGGCGAACGTGTAGCTCGTGGTCCCCGCCGACAGCGTGTGGGTGATGACGTTCCCCGCCGTGGCGTCGGTCACGTGCAGGACGTACCCGGTCACGTTCGGCGCGGCCGACCACGCGAGCGTCGGCCGGTAGGTCGACAGCACCGGCCGGCTGGCACTACCCGTGCCCACCGACGGCGTCGCCACCGGGGCCGGCGGGATCGGCGTGCCGAAGTTCAGGCGCGCGCTGGGCGCCACCGTCGCCTTACCGATCACGTCCCACACCGACCACGTGAACGCGTGGCCCGCCGTCAGCTTGCCCGACGGCACCGCGTACGACGTCGCCGTCGAGCCCACCGTCGCCGCCACCGCGTACGCCCCCGCCGTCCGGTCCAGCACCCGCACCTGGTACCCGTTGACGCCCGCCACGGCCGACCACGTCAAGGTCGGCGTCAAGGTCGCGAGGGCCGCCGCCGGGCCGGCAGCGGTGCCGGGCGTGAGCGCGACCGGCGCCACGGTCATCAGCGTCCGGCCCTCCAGCGGCTCGACGTTCACCCCTGCGACCGCCGCCCGCCGAACAGTCCGCCGCCGCCGCTTGCTCCGCCACATGCCTGACCTCCGTGGTTGCCGCGCCGGGGCGTGACCACCCGCTGAGCGGCGAAGCGGCATGTTACACGAACCGGCCGGAGGACGAGGCCGAGCGTCACTCCCCGGCATCGGCCACGCACTTGGCGACGAGCGCGTCGTCCGGGCGGATCTGCCGGGCGGCCTCGAACGCGACCCGCGATTCGCCGCGCCTCCCGAGCTTCGCCAGCACCCACCCCTGCATGCACAGGTCGGTCGTGTCGTTCGGATCCGCCGCCGCCGCGGCGCGGAACGCCGCCAGGCTCGGCTCCAGCTGCCCCTGCCTCAGTCGGACGTAGCCCAGCAGGCACTGCGCCTCGCCGTTGGTCGGGCTGATCGCCACCGCCCGCCGGGCCGCCCGCTCGGCGCGCGGCAGGTCGCCCATCTCGATCGCCACCCGCCCCGCCGCCGTTGCGTAGCCCGGAACCTCCGGCGTCAGGTCATCTGCCGTCGTCAGCGCCTCCAGTGCCGCGGGCAGCTGCCCCAGCTGTCGCCGGCTCTCGCCCAGCGCCGCGAACAGGTCGGCCCGCTTCGCATGGGCGTCGTCGTGTACCAGCCGTTCGATCACGTCGGCCGCCTCGGCAAACTGCCCGGCGTAGAACATCGCCAGCCCGAAGTGCTCGCGGATCACCGTGTCGTCCCCCGCCAGCAGCGTCGCCTGCCGCAGCGCGTCCACCGCCTCGGGATACCGGCGCTGCTGCACCAGCAGCTGCCCCACCGCGTCTCGCAGCGCGGCGCTGTGGTCGAACGTGTCCAGCTTCCCCATCAGCAGGTTCAGACCGTCGCCGGCCCGTCCCAGCGCGACGAGCATCTCCGCCTCGGCCATGACGTACGACACCTCGCCCGGGTCCTTCGCCGCCGCCGCCGCGTACGCCGCCAGCGCCGCCGTCGGTCGTTGCCACCGCTGTAGGACCACGCCGCTCAGGTAGTCCACCTGCGGGTTGGTCGGGGCGAGCGGCCGCAGCGCCTCCAGCCGGGCCTGCGCCGCCTCCAGGTTTCCCTGTTCGATCGCCAGCCGCGCCGCCAGCAGGTGCAGCTCGGCGTTCTGCGGCGACAGCCGCATCGCCTCGTCCAGCGTCGACTGGCACTTCTCGAAGCTGCCGTTGCGGTACTGGTCCTGCGCCAGCACCGCCAGCACCCCCGCCCGCGTGTCGTTCCACTGCTGCTGCGCGACCTTCGACGGCGACGGCGCAGGCTTGACCGCGTCACACCCGGCGATCGCAAGTGAGATGATTACGATGATCGTTGCGTAGCATCGCATGATTTTCGGACTCCAAGCCGGTTCTGAGGTACGCCGATCCATTCGGCGCCCGATCCGGCTTTTCGGCGTACCTCAGAACCGGCTTGGGTACCTTCGACACCACAACAATCATCGCGCCGGGGGGTCCGCCAGCATCGCCCGCCGGACGAAGTCGCGGACCGAGCAGTTGTCCACCTCCGTCACCTGTCGGCCGGTCACCTGCTGCTTCAGCTCGATCGCCTCGATGAACCCGGGGTTCAGGTTCGTCGCGATCCCCAGGTGCCACATCGCCAGGTCGCGGTTCGGACGCACGCGCCCCAGCTCGGCCCGCGCGTTCTCGTACGCCGCCTCGGCCAGCCGTTCGTTGCCAAAGAACATCAGCCCCTTGCGTGCCCCCACGCGGTACTGCTCCGCGTGCCGCAGCGCCTCGGCCGACACCGCCGCGTACGCCGAGTCATCTTTGATCACGTGCGGCGTCAGCAGGATGATGATCTCCTGCCGGCTGCTCGTGTCGGTCTGGTTGCGGAACAGCGCCCCGACGAACGGGATGCTCCCCAGCAGCGGCACCTGCCCGCGGGCCCGGTCGGTCTGCTCGCGGAACAGGCCGCCGATCACGATCGTGTTGCCGTCCTTCACGTCGACGTTGGTCGTGATCTCCGTCGTCGTCGTGAACGGCAGGTTGCTCGCGTTCAGCCCGCCGGTGCTGTCCTCGGGGTGGATCTCCATCCGCACGTGGCCGTCGGCACCGATGAACGGCCGGAAGCTGAGGATCGTCCCCGTCTCGATGAACTGAACCGTCTGCGTGCTGGTCGTCTGCGTCACCGTCGTCGTCTGGTACCCGAAGCTGCTGCCCACGTGTACCTTGGCCGACTGCTTGTCCAGCGCCAGCACCTTGGGGTTGGCCAGGATCGTCGTGTTGCTGACGTTCTCCAGCGCGCTGATGAACACGCCCAGGTTCTTGTGCAGCACGCCCACCTGCAGCCCGCCCTGCCCGCTGGCGAACCCCGCGTAGCCCTTGGCCACGAACGGGCCATTGCCACCCGTTGCCGTGCTGCCGGTGCTCGATCCACTGGTCGTTCCGCTGCCGTTCAGCACGCTGCTGCCCAGCAGCCCGCCCTGCGACCCGCCGCCGGTCAGCAGGCTGTCGAAGTCGACCCCGCCCAGGAACGACAGGTTGATCCCCAGCGAGTTCTGGTCGCTGAGCGTGGCGGCCATGATCGTCGCCTCGACCAGCACCTGCTGCGGCCGCCGGTCCACCGCGGCGATCAGCTGCCGCACCCGCTCGACGTTCTCCGCGTAGTCGGTCACCACCAGCAGGTCGTTGCCGGCGTAGCTGTTGCCCCCGGTGTCGGTGCCGCCGCCACCGGTGGAGGTTCCGCCGCTGGCGCCGCTCGCGTCGATCCCCTTGGCCGACTCCTTCGTGCCGACGACCGTCCCGTCGGGGCTGAGCAGCGGCTTGAGCATCGGCAGCACGTCGCTCACGGCGACGTACGACAGCCGGAACACCGCCGGGGCCGGCATCGGTCGCGCCGCCCGGTCCAGCGCCGCCAGCTCGGCCGGCGTGTAGACGTAGACGAAGTTGCCCCGCTCCCGGTAGACCAGCCCGTTGCTGGTCAGGATCGCGTCCAGCGCCTGCGGCAGCGTCACGTTGTACAGGTTGGCCGTCACCGAACCGGTCACGCCCTTGGTGGCGACGATGTTCCGCTGCGTCTGCAGCGACAGCGTCCGCAGCACCTCCAGCACGTCGGCGTCGTTCACGTGCAGCTCGACCGTGCCGCCGTCGGCCACCGTCACCTGCGGCGCCGACACGCTGACCCCCGACGGCACCGTCGTCGGCCCCGCCGCGACGGCCACGGCCGCGGCCAGCACGACCGCGATCGCTTTGCAACGGTTGCCCATGTGGGGAGTGATCGGCCGATCCCCCCGTCACGACCCGCAAAATCGCGCACCCGTCGAGGCCGTCTGATAACGGCCGGCCGGGCGTCACTGCCAGTGAAGTTCACCGCCGACGACCGCCCCGTTTTTCAACGAGTCTTCGGTGCATCGGCCCCGACGCGCACGCGCAGGTTCCCGCTGCCGAGCAGGTCGAGGAGCTTGTCGAGCTTCTCGTTCGTCGCCTTCAGCTGGTCGATCACCTGCTGCTGCTGGGCCCCCGCGTCCGGCACCTGCGCCGTCGCCGGCCGGGCACCGGGGCCGCCGGTCCACAGCGTCGCCAGGATCAACGCCTGCATCACGACCACCGCCGCCAACCACTTCGCGTTCGACATGGGCATTCCTCGGATAGGCCGGTTCACCAGTACGACCACGCGTGGTACCGCAGGACGTAGAGTCCAAGCAGCAGGTTCGTCGTCGCGTGAGCGACGACGCACGCGCCGATGCTCTTCGTGTAGACCAGCAGCCCCGCGATCATCAGCCCCCACACGATGGCGGTTGGCCACCAGTGGCCGTGTACCGTGGCGAACGCCCCGCTGACGATCAGCACCGGGCCCCAGGCGAACTCGCCCACGCCGGCCAGTTTGAAATCGTTGGGGGCCAGGATCGTCCGCCACATCCAGTCGCGCCAGAACAGCTCTTCCATCACCGGCACGACCAGGACCGCGCCGGTGAGCCGGATGGCGACGAACGCCCAGAACGCGTCCGCCGTCTTGTAGTGTTCCGTCGGGTCGAACACCTCGCCCGTGCCGCGGAAGAACGGGACGAAGCGCTCGAGCGCCGTCTGTATCCCCACCCATTGGAAGATGCCGACGACGCCGACGATCAGGCCCAGCCACCAGCCGTTCCAGCGGATCCGCGTGTAGTGCGAGCGGAGCAGGAACAGGGCCGCGGCCGTGAGGACGACCCGCGCGACGTACGACGGGACGAACGCCGCGTCCCACTGGCCGCCGACCCAGAGGCAGGCGAGAAACAGCCCCATGGGCAGCCAGTAGGCGACGTCGTCGGGGACGCGCGCCGCCACGGAGCCCAGCGGCTCCGCCACGGAGCCCAGCGGCTCCGCCGCGGGTTCGCCCGTCCGTCGACTCATCGCCCGCCCCGCGTTGGGACGACCCGCGGCGAAGCCGCTGGGCTCTGGGGCAGGCTCGTCTTCGACGGCTTCTTCCCGTCCCCCTCGGCGTCCGGCTGCTCCTCATCGGGCACCGTGTCGGCGCGGATCATGCCGTCCGGTTCGAACCGCGGGTGCGTCGACCAGGTCTGGCCGTCGTCGGTCGTCTCGTAGTAGTAGAGCCCCGGCTTCGCGCGGCCGACCGCCTCGTCGAGCGAGACGATCACCCGGCCGTGCCCGTCGCGCCCCATCGCGAAGTCGAACACCGTCGCCGGGCCGGCCGGCTTGTGCAGCTTGAACAATTTGAACGCCCCGCCGCCGTCGGTGCTGTGGGCGAGGAACAGGTCGGGCCCGCCGTCGCCGACGGCCGTGTCCAGCACGCCCCACACCTCCAGCTTCGCCGGGCCCGCGCCGACGTAGCGCCAGCCGGTGTTCGCCAGCCCCGGCCCCACCACCGGGACCGCCCGCCACGCGTCGCCAGCCTTGACTGCCAAAATGGGTAGCGACGAGACCAGCTTCGCGTCCTGCTCCGGCCCGTCGTAGGCGTCCACCTCGCCGAAGTAGACGGCGTGATCCTTCACCTGCGGCGGCGACAGCTTGTCGGTCAGGTTGGCCTGCAGGTCCCCCGGCGTCAGCTCGGCCAGCGGCTTGGCGTCGCCCAGATCGAACCCTGGTAACTCGACCGGTGCGGTCGTTGCCCCGACGGACGCGCGTGGCCCCGCCGCCCGCCCGGCGCACGCCGCCGCGACGACGGCCGCCGACACCACCGCCGCCCGCGTCCACGTTCGTGCCGACCTGCGCATCACGGTTGCCCTTCGCTACCCGATCCGTTGCCGTCGCCTCGCTCGTTCCGCCCCGCGAACCCGAGGTAGCCCACGACGGCGATCAACAGGATCAACCCGGGAGCCAGCAGCACAAAGGCGACGACGAACGTCCAGTCCACACCCGCCCATTCTGCCGGTCGGGGCCCCGCATGTACATGCGGGGCTTCAGGGTAGGACCAGCCGGCGGCAACTGTCGTCGAGCCCGCCGGGGCGGTTGCGGGCGAACCAAAGGCGACGGTGTTCGGCAATCACCGGTGCTGGATCGAGGTCGGCCGGAAGCCCGAGCCGCCGGCGTCCGGCGGCCACGCACAGGTGCAGCATCGCGGCGGCGCTTCTGAACTCGTCGGCGTCCAGTCCTTCCCCATCGATCGCCACCGAGTGGATCGCCGCCTCCGCGGCGTCCAGATTGGCGGCCGTCAGCCCCCTCTCCGGGTGGGCGTCGAACGGCGGAGGCACCAAAAGGCGGAACAGCGTGGACCCGTTCGCGTTCGGTTTGCCGGTCGCCTGGTAGACGTTGCCCAGGTCAACCGCGACCCGACCCAGCCCCGGGAGCGCGAAGCGGTCGAGTGCCGCCGCCCAATCGGCTTTCGCGTTTGTCTCGG
Organism: Tepidisphaeraceae bacterium; assembly: GCA_965198865.1. Classification (GTDB taxonomy): domain Bacteria; phylum Planctomycetota; class Phycisphaerae; order Tepidisphaerales; family Tepidisphaeraceae; genus CBDAQA01. The sequence continues at coordinate 73,975 of CBDAQA010000008.1, forward strand.
CGCACCAACTCATCGCGGCGCCCGCCATGAACCCGAGGTAGCTGGCCGACTGATACTGCAGGTGCCCGTTGTCCCCCCAATCGGTGATCAAATAACCGGCCGCCCCGTGCCTCCGGCCTGCCTCCGCTGCGTTTTGTAGGTTCGCAAGACAGTTGTCCGTCCGCCCGGCGATGCTGTTCCACGTGCTGGTGCCGGGGCAGACGTAGAACGGCACGCCCGCCGCCGCGAACGCGGCCGTCTGCTTGTCGAACGGGTGGTCGGCCTCGTATCCCCAGTTGAGCGCGATCACGTCCGGCGGCAGGTTCGCGATCTGCTCCGGGTGGTGCAGGACGATGTCGCCCCAGAACATCATCCGCCGGCCGTGCGACCGCACCCGCTCGTGTACCCGGCGGAGGAAGTCGAGGTATACGGCCGTCAAGCTGCTCCGCTCGACCGCCGCCTTGCTGCGGCCCTGGCCGACGTCGAACGTCTCGTCGAAGCCGACGTTGAACAGTCCGCTGGTGAAGTTCGGCAGCAGCTCGGCGTACAGGCCGGACAGGAACTCCAGCGATGCCGGGTCGGTCGGGCACAGGCTGAACGGTCCCTGCCACCGAAACCCCCACGGCGTCTCGGCCCCGTCGATCGCCTCGGCCAGGTGGGCGTACCGCGGGTGCTTCAACCACCGCTCCATGTGGCCGAACGAGTTCTGGTTGGGGACCAGCTCGATGAACCGTTCGCGGCAGTGGGCGTCCAGCTCGCGGATCTCGTCGGCGGTGATCGGGCTGGCATGTTCCCAAACGGTGCGGTGGGCCGTGTAGGCGAACGCGTGCTCGGTGTAGAGCTGCAGCTGGTTGATCTTCCACCCGGCCAGCCGATCGACGGTCGCGCGCAGCGTCTCCATCGTCGGCACCTTGTCGCGGCTGACGTCGAGCATCACGCCGCGCACGGGGAAGTCGGGCCAGTCCTCGACGGTGAGGCACGGCAGGCGGTCGCCGAACTGGGCGACCAGCTGCGCGAGCGTTCGCCTGGCGTACGCCGCCGCAGCGGGGCCGCCCGCGACGACGTCAATTCCGCCGGGAGAAATGGTCAGCCGGTACCGCTGGTCTCCCAGGTCCTTTCGGCGGACGTCGCACCGCGCGGGGCCGCGATAGGCACCGTCGGCGCGGGTGACGTGGCGCGGGTAGGGCATCAGGTGGAGGTGAGCATCGGACATGCGGCGGGGCAGTCTATCGCCGGGTGTGGGCCCGCGGTACGTTGGCCGCCATGCCCACACCAGAGATGCAAACGGAAATGCGGATCGTCGCCACCATCACGGCCAAGCCGGGGAAGGCGGACGCCCTGCGGCCGATTTTGCTGACCATGCTGCCGCCGTCGCGGGCCGAGGCGGGGTGCAAGCTGTACGAGCTGCACGAGGACCGCGACGCCGCCGGTCACTTCGTGTTCTACGAGCGGTACACCGACGCCGCCGCGTTCGCGTTCCACCTGGGCACGCCCCACTTCAAGCAGCTGGGGCCGGCCATCGCCGACCTGGTCGAGGTGCCGCCGAAGATCACGCAGCTGAAGCTGGTCGGCTGAGCGTTGCCGCCCCGCGACGGCGAAGGCGCGGGTCGGCTGAGGTAGGGGACGCAGATGAACCGCACGGACCTCCAGCGCCTTGCCGACGAGCGCGCCGCCGACGCCGCGGGTGTAGCGCGCGATCTTGGCGGATTCGTCATAATGGCCGTCGGTCAATGATTGGAGGACCGATGGACCTGAATGATCTGAGCGGGAACGAGCGGCTGGTGGCGGAGCAGTCGGTGCTGGCCTACCGGGCCATGGTGCGGGCCGGGTCGGCGGCCCCGCCGGGGCAGGGGATGGCGGCCCTGGAGGGGGTCGCGGTGGCCGACGGGTACGAATCGGTCCGCAAGATGGTCGAGCTGAGCGCCTCGGAGCACGCCGAGGCGCAAAAAGGGGGGCCTGCAGCCGGCCGTGCCCGTGCGCCGAGCCGGCGACGATGAGCTACCGGGGGCGGGTGGCCAAGTCGATCGTGACGGCCGTGGGGGAGGTGCGGGTGGAGCGGCGGTACTACGCGTCGCGGGGGCCGTGCGGGTGCAAGGCGGTGCCGTGGGACGACTGGGCCGGGGTGCCGGCGGGGCACAAGCTGACCGTGGCGGCGCGGCGGATGGTGACGCTGGCGGGGTCGGGCTGGTCGTTCGACGAGGCGGCGGAGAAGGTCCGCGAGCTGTGCCGGCTGCCGGTCAGCGACGACGTGGTCCGGCGGGTCTGCGACGCCGAGGGGGAGGCGGCGGCCCGGTGGTTGAAGGGCGACCCGGCGTCGGCCGCGCCGATGGCGGCGGCCGAGGGTGAGGTCGAGTTCTACACCGACGGGGTCAGCGTCAACACGGTCGACGGGTGGCGCGAGATGCGGGTCAGCGTGTTCGCCAAGCGGGCGGCGGCCGACCCGGTGCCGCCGGCCCAGTGGGACCAGCGGGACCTGGGGCCGCCGGCGTGCCGGGTGGCGTGGGCGGCGATCGCCAGCAGCGGCCTGGTCGGGGCGTCGTGGCGGCGGATGCTGGACCACCTGGGGCTGGCCGGCTGCCCGCGGCTCAGCGTGCTGGCGGACGGGGCGCGGTGGATCTGGGACGAGGCGGCCAAGCGCTTCCTGGCGGTGGTCAACGTCGAGTGGGTCGTGGACGTCTACCACGTGGCCGAGCACGTGCACGCCGCCGGGCAACAAATGTTCGGCCGCGGGACGCCGGCCGCCCGGGACTGGGGCGAGCGGCAACTGGCGGACCTGATCCGGCTGGAGGGCCCGCGGTTCATCGAGCACCTCGAGCGGGAGCGAGCCGACCTGTCGAACGGCGGCGGCGACCCACGCGTGGCGGCCCTGGACGGCCTGATCGGCTACCTGTCGGCCAACCGGGACAGCCTGTGGTACCGCACCCGCCTGGCCGCGGGCCTGCCGATCGGGTCGGGGCTGGTCGAGGGGACGTGCAAGAACATGATCGGCAAACGGCTGAAGCTGAACAACCCGCGGTGGCGGGTCCGCCGGGCCGAGCACATGGCCGCGTTGCGGTGCCTGCACTACAGCAAGCTGTGGCCGGCCTACTGGGAGTCAAAGTCAGCCGCGCTGGCCGCCTAAACCCGACCGCCAAGAAAAGGAGCTACACCCGACGCCGCGGCCCTGCTGGCCGCCGGCCGGTGGTCGGCGGCGTACTACCTGGCGGGGTACGCGGTCGAGTGCGCGCTGAAGGCGTGCATCCCGAAGCAGGTCAAGGCGGAGGACTTCCCCGACAAGAAACTGGCGAGCGAAAGCTATACTCACGACGTCGGAACATTGTTGCGCGTCGCCCTGCTGACCGGCATGCATGACGCCCGACGGCGCGGCGATCTGCGGTTCGCTGCGAAATGGGAGGTCGTCAAAGGTTGGAGCGAGGCCTCGCGATACACACGATGGACCGAGGTGGAGGCGCGCAACCTGTACGATGCGGTGACGGATCCCTCTGTTGGAGTGCTGCCATGGCTCAAGCAATACTGGTAGATGAGAACATCGTCCCCGGCACCGAGTTCGTGCGGGAGTTCGACAAGTTCGCACCGATCAAGGTCGCGTTTTGGGCGAAGGACCGCGACCGCGACGAGCCGTACCTGTACGTCGCCTCGGATCGAATCGATGACGCCAACATGCTCGACGCGATCGGTGAGCAGATCCGGATTGCGAGTCAGGTGGACGGCTACGGGCTGGACCCGTCGCGCGTCAGGCTGTTGAAGGCCGACGATCGGAGGATCGCCGACGTCCTGGCGCTCCGGGTAGACGAGCCCAACGGACGCACTCGGCCTCGAGGGAGCAGTTGGATCGGCGGTGAGATGGTGGACGACCTGTACGTCTACCCGCCCCTGCCGCAGCCGGCTGCCGTGGGTTGAGAACACGCTTGACTCCCGGGCTGCCGCTGCCAAAGTCGATGGCATGGACGATGCGCCGCTCCTCGCCCCCGCCAAGATCAACCTGCACCTGCGGGTCGGACCCGCCCGGGCGGACGGATTCCATCCGCTCGTCACCTGGATGGTGACCGTCGGGCTCGCCGACGTGTTGACGATCGCCCCGGCTGATCGGCTCGCGTTCACCTGCGATGATCCGACGCTGCCGACGGACGGGCGGAACCTCGTCGTCAAGGCGATCGCCGGCCTCGCCGCCCGTCTCGGCCGCGAGGCGACCGTCGCGGTCCACCTGACCAAGCGTGTCCCCGCCGGCGGTGGACTGGGCGGCGGCAGCTCCGACGCCGCCCACGCGCTGATGGCCGTCGCGAAGCTGTGGGGCGTGGACGATCCGGCGTTGCTGGCCGACGTCGCCGCGACGGTCGGCAGCGACGTGCCGTTCTTCCTGTACGGGCCGAGCAGCGTGTGCCGGGGGCGGGGCGAACGGGTGGTGCCGGTCGCCGTCCCGGCCGTCGCGCGGCACGCGGTGCTCATCCTGCCGGGCATCGAGATGCCCACGGCGGCCGTCTATCGGAAGTTCGATGAGATGGGCTTGGGGTCCGACACCGACGCCAGCTTGGGCGAAGGGGCGTGGGCCTCCCTGCCGGCGGCGGACCTGATGGGCCATCTCGTCAACGATCTTGAGCCCCCCGCGTTCGCCCTTCGTCCCGATTTGGCTGACCTGCGGTCACGCATCGAGCGTGACCTCGGCCGACCCGTGCGCATGAGCGGCAGCGGCAGCACGCTGTTCACGCTGTTCGACGACCACGGCTCCGCCGCCGACGCGGCCGCGGCCATCGCGGACGCCGGAACGCGGGCGGTCGCCGTCGCCATTGGCACCTGACCGGCGGGCCCCCGACAAATCGGCGCGTGGCACGTCAACGCAAATACCGGTATCAGTCGACGCATGGCCGACCGTCCCACCGACATTCACCAGCCGAGGGACGTCACCGTTCGCGAGGTGAACGGCGGCGGCGACGGAGGGGCGCTGACGTTGGCGATCGAGGGGTCGCTGAGCATCGGCACCCTGGGGGCGGCCTGGGACGCGACGCTGGACCCCATCCGCCGGGCGAGGCCGAAGCGGGTGACGATCGAGGCGGAGCGGCTGGACTACTGCGACGGCGCGGGGCTGGGGTTGCTGGCCGAGGTGCGGCGGGAACTGGCGGGGTGGGGCGGCGAGCTGCAGCTGGACCACCTGTCGCCGGGGCTGCAGCAGTTGGTCGGCATGGCCACGCTGGCCGACCCGTCCGCACCGCAGTTGCGCGTGCCGCGGCACCCGGGGATGATCGTGGCGGCGGGCCGGTCGACCGCGACGTTCCTGGACGAGCTGTACGTGCAGATCGCGTTCCTCGGCGAGGTGTGCGCGGCGATCGGCTGGGCCGTCCTGCACCCGAGGCGGCTGCGTTGGGACGACCTGCTGACCACGGCCGACAAGGTGGGCACCGACGCGGTGCCGGTCGTGTCGCTGCTGGGGTTCCTGATCGGCGCGATCCTGGCGTTCCAGTCGGCGCCGGCGATGGGCAAGCTGGGCGGGCGGGACTGGATCCCGACGCTGGTCAGCATCGCCGTGGTCCGCGAGCTGGGGCCGCTGATCGCGCTGATCCTGATGGCCGGCCGGACCGCCAGCGCGTTCGCCGCCGAGCTGGGGACCATGAAGGTGACCGAGGAGGTGAACGCGCTGCGGGCGATGGGGCTGGACCCGGTGCGGTTCCTGGCCGTCCCGCGCGTGCTGGCGGCGATCGGCACCGCCCCGCTGCTGGCGATCATCAGCTCGCTGATGGGCGTGATGGGCGGGTACACGGTCATGGTGAACTACGGCTTCGGGTTCGACCGGTACGCCCGGCAGGTGCAGCACGCGCTGACCTACAAGGACCTGCTCGGCGGCGAGGTGAAGACGCTGGTGTTCGGCCTGATCGTCGGCGGCGTCGGGTGCCTGCGCGGGCTGCGCACGGGCAACGGACCGGGGGCGGTCGGCGACAGCACGACCCGCGCCGTGGTGGCTAGCATCGTGTTGATCATCGCCGCCGATGGGGTGTTCGGCGTCGTGTTCTACTACCTGGGATTGTGAGCCGGTTGTCAGTTGCTGGTGGATCGTTGACCATAGCGGCGAGATCGGTCTGGCGTGACGATGGCTAACGCGGCGGAACAACCTCAGAGCTCGGCCGGCGACGGCGGCGGCGATGCGCATCCGATCATCGAGGTGAAGGACTTCTCGGCGGCGTACGGGGGCCGGACGGTGCTGGAGGACGTGAACTTCAGCGTCCGCCGGGGCGAGGTGCTGTTCATCGCGGGGGACAGCGGCAGCGGCAAGAGCACGGTGCTGAAGCACCTGATCGGCCTGCAGCGGCCGGCCACGGGGACCGTGCGGATCGACGGCGACGACCTGTTCGCGGCCCGGGGGGCCGACCGGGACCGGATCCTGCGGAAGTTCGGCGTGTCGTTCCAGTCGGGGGCGCTGTTCGGCAGCATGACCGTGCTGGACAACGTGAAGCTCCCGCTGGCGGAGTTCGCGCGGATCACCGGGCGGCGCGCCGATGCGATCGCGCTGGCCAGCCTGCAGTTGGTCGGCCTGGCCGACAGCGCGCAGAAGCTGCCGGCGGAGCTGAGCGGCGGGATGCAGAAGCGGGCGGCGATCGCGCGGGCGATCGTGCTGGACCCGAAGATCGTGTTCATGGACGAGCCCAGCGCGGGGCTCGACCCGATCACCTCGGCCGACCTGGACGCGCTGATCCTGTCGCTGAACAAGCTGATGGGGACGACGTTCGTCATCGTCAGCCACGAGCTGGCCAGCATCGACAAGGTGGCCGACCGGGTGCTGCTGTTCAGCGGGAAGCGGCACACGCTGGTCGCCGAGGGCGACCCGCGCGAGCTGGGACAGACGAGCGACGACCCGTGGGTGCGGGCGTTCTTCAATCGCAAGGGGTCGGCCGAAGAGGCGGGCGGGCCCAAGGAGGGATCATGAGCGAGTCGAACGACACGTCCAGCTCGGCGCGGTACTTCAAGCTGGGGCTGTTCGTCCTGGTGTCGGTCGCCGCGGTGGTGACCGGCGTGATCCTGCTGGGCGCCGGCGCGCTGTTCCGCCGGACCGTGCCGGTCGAGACGCTGGTGTACGAGTCGGTGAACGGGCTCGACGTGGGGTCGGCGGTGAAGTACCGCGGGGTGCCGATCGGCAAGGTGACGGCGATCGTGTTCGCGTCGTCGAAGTACCCCGAGTCGGCCGTGGACCGGACGCCGGCCAACGGCGACCCGTCCCGGGCGATACGGGACATCCGCGGGATCCTGATCGAGATGGCCCTGAGCGAGACGGCGTTCCCGGGCGAGTCGGAGGCGGACATCGTCAAGACGGCCAAGACGATGATCGCCCGCGGCCTGCGGGCCCGGGTCACGCCGGCCGGGATCAGCGGGCAGTCGTATGTGGAGTTCGACATCCTGAACCCCGCCGACAACCCGCCGCCGCCGAAGGCGTTCGTGTCGGACGTCACGTATGTCCCATCGGCGCCGAGCACGCTGGGGCAGGTGCTGGACGCGGCCGGGCAGATCGCGTCGGACCTGCAGAAGGCCGACCTGCACAAGGTGATCGGCCACATCGACGATTTGGCCACCGAGGCGACGGCCGCCGTGACCGACATCAAGCAGACGGTTGCCGCCAACCGGGAGAACCTGACCAGGACGATGGCGTCGCTGCCCGAGACGGCCGCCCGGCTGAAGGCGACGGCTTCGCGGGCGGAGGAGATCCTGCGCGACCCCCGCGTCGACAAGGCGATCACCGGGCTCTCGGGCGTGGGCGACAACGCCAACGCGGCGCTGGCGGACGTGCGGCGGCTGGCGCACGAGGCGCAGCAGCTGCTGGCCGGCGAGAGCGAGGACATCCGGTCGATCCTGGCCGACCTGAGGCGCCTCGCGTCGGACGGGTCGGCGCTGGCCGACGACGCGCGGGCGAACCCGTCGCGGCTCCTGTTCGGCAAGCCCCCGCCGGCCGACACGCGGCCGCCGGTGCAGGGACAGTGACGCTTGCCAATCAACCAGAGGGCTGATCCACGAAGGATGCGAAGCCACACGAAGAAGAGAAGACTGGCCACGAATGCTCACGAATCTGAGACAAACTCGCGGATGTCGATTGGCGAGGATTTGATGGCATCTTGTTGCGGAGGTTGCGATCCGGCGTCGCTCCCATTCGTGTTCATTCGTGTTCATTCGCGCCATTCGTGGCCAGTCATCTCCCATTCGCGTCTCACCGTGTCCTTCGTGGATCGTCTCTTGCTCGCAACGAACGGACCCATGAACACTCGATTCCCACGATACCTCGCTGCAGTGACGGTTTGCCTGGCCGGTTGCGGCGACCTTCTGAAGCAGCCGTACCCGGCCAAGGCGTTGTTCGGCATCGAGCCGGGGATGCCGGACGTGTCCGTCGCGATGACGCCGCCGGCGCGGCCCGACGGGTACATCAACCGCGACGCCAGCGTGGTCGGCACGACCCCGGCCCGTGGGCGGCAGCGTCATGCTGGTGCGACCGGTGCGGATTGGCCGCCCCGTACGACGGCCTGGCGTTCGTCTACCGCGACGGGCCGGCGCAGTACACGACGGACTACTACGGCGAACTTCATCGCCCCGCCGGCGGCACTGTTGACGGGCGGCCTGACCGACTGGCTCGACCGGGCCGGGCCGGCACCGGTCGTCCTGGCGGGGTCGGCCGTCCGGCCCGACCTGGTGCTGGACGCCGAGGTGACCAAGCTGCTCATCGACCGCAGCGATCGGCTGCGCCCCAAGGCGACGATCTCCGCCCGATTCTTCCTGACGCGCGACGCCGGCAACGGGTCACCGATCGTTTCGGACACGGCGTACACCGTTGACGTCCCCGTGTCGCCGGACACGCCCGCCGGCTACGCCGACGGCTGGGGGAGGGCGTGGCGGCAGGTGCTGGAGCGGCTGGCCCGCGATCTGGGACCGACGGTGCCCCGCGCGGGATGAGGCCGGCGCCGTTGATTGACACCGGGCGACCGGGTGCGAAGATTCCGCTGCCGTCCCGTGCGCGCGGGAGCCGACTCGGGCGGGACGGGCACGGAGGCCACGCGGATGACCGGACGACTGACGGCTGGGCGCGATCTGGCGACAGCGGTGGCCCTGATGCTCGGGGTCGCCGCGTCCTGCGGGTTGCCCGCCGTCACGCGAGCCGAGGGACCGCCGGCGATCGGCGTTGGGCAGCCGATCCAGTTGGTCCAGGACGCGCCGCCAACGACCGAGCCGACCCCGGCGACCCCCGCCCCTGCTGGCGGCCCCGCCGCGCCGGGCCAGCAGCCGTTGCCGACCGAGGAGCCGGCCGACCAGACGTCGTCTCAGACCAACACGAACCAGTTCAACCAGCTCTTCCAGTTCGAGACGACGCCGAACGTGTGCGCCGCGGGCGAGGGGTACATCTCGGGCCAGTTCAACTACCTGAAATTTCCGGGGGCGATCCGGCAGTACCGGTACCAGATCCAGGGGCAGTACGGCATCACCGACCAGATCGCGGCCGGCGCGTTCATCCCGGTCCTGCACACCGAGTTTGATGGCAAGCACACCGGCTTCGGCGATGTCGGCATCTACGGGCAGTACAAGTTCGATCGCGTCATCAACCCGGAGATCATCGACCTGACGGCCCAGGTGGACCTAATCCTCCCGACCGGAAGCTCCAGCACGTTGCGGGACACCGGCCACTTCGGCTTCCGCCCGCTCGCGCTGGCGTACAAGGATTTCGGGGAGCATGGGCCGGGGACGCTGGGGGCCTACGGGCTGCTGGGGTTCACGGCCACGACCAACTCGGACTTTCGCGTTGGGCTGGCGGCGAGCTACGAGATCCGCCGATTGGCGGGCGTGGTGGAGTTCTTCAACACGACCGGCAACCGGCTTGGCCGGCCGTTGATCAGCATCACGCCGGGGGTGGTCTACCGCGGCTCGGGGCCGTTCGAGCTGGCCGCGGGGGTGCCGCTGGGCGTGAACCGAGGGTCGCCCCATTGGGGGATCACGTTCAAGCTGACGTACGCGTTCCAGAACTGACGGGGTCAGGCCTGTCCGGACGGCTTTGACCCATCGGAATCAGTCTTGACGACCGACCGTCGGCCGGCCGAAGTGCGACCGCCGACGCGTCCGATCTCGGCCATGTGGGTGCGGTTCTCGCTGACCCGCTCGCCGCCCTTCCGGCCGGCCGCCCGCGCCTCGTCGGCGGTGAACTCGTGGGCCGTCCCGCGGGCGTGGGCCGCCTGCCCCCCTTTGCGGGCGATCTCCCGCTGCTTCTCGACGGACATCGACGCGAACCCACGACCCTTGGTCCCGGTTTGCTGCTCGGCTGCCATCTGCGACATCCTTTCGTAGCCCCACCGCATCGCAACGCCATCCATGGGCGACGCCGTCACACCAGCCGCCTGGCAACGCGGCCACCGCGGGCCAGGTGCCGGACGAGCCCCTCAGTCCGCAACCAACGTACCAACGACGTCCGATAATGCGTGTCTGTGTCGGTGGCCGCCCGGCGAACCGGCGTCGGGTGGAACGGGGCCGTCGCGGCGGAGAATGGCCAGCGCCCGTCCTATTTGGACATTCGATGGCGGCGTCTGAGGGTGTGACACAGCGTGGCGTTGCACATGGCCAAATAATGAACGTCAATATTCCGACCTTGGCCGTTTCTGGTAACGTATGCTCTTCCGTGCGACACGTTTGCGACCAGCCTTGCGAATCTGTCGACGGACCACGCCCCCTCCTCCCGATAACGTCCTTATTGTTGACGGCACGACCCCGCCCCCACGCCTGTGATGGTGACGGTGGCCGCCCCGCCCCCCCTGCCCTGCCACTTGGAGTCTAGAGATCCGATGGACACCTTCGATTTCGTCAACCGAGCCAACGCCGACTACATCGAGCGCATCTATCAGCAGTACCAGCGCGACCCGCGTTCGGTCGAGGAGCACTGGAAGGCGTTCTTCGCCGGTTTTGAGCTTGGCCAGGACCGCTCGGCCGGCGCGACGGCCGTCGCCGCCGACGGTTCGCTCGACGCCGTCCCCGCCGCCAACGCCGAGGCCGTGAACGCCGCCATCGGCCTGTTCGACCTGGTCCACAGCTACCGCGAGCTGGGCCACTTCGTCTCCAAGCTGGACCCGCTCGGCCACGACCGCCCGAACCACCCGCTGCTGGAGCTGAGCAACTTCGGCATCAACAGCTCGATGCTCGACAAGCCCGTCGGCGGCGGCGGGTTCACGGGGTGGACGGTCGGCTCGCTGCGCGACCTGATCGAGAAGCTCCGCGCCACCTACTGCCGGACGATCGGCGTCGAGTTCACGGGCATCAGCGACAAGGCCCAGCGCGAGTGGCTGCAGGGCAAGATGGAGCCGATCGAGAACAAGCCGGCCGTCAGCCGGACCGAGGCCGGCAACATCCTGGGCGAGCTGATCGCCGCCGAGGAGTTCGAGAAGTACCTCGGCACCCGCTACATCGGCAAGAAGCGGTTCAGCGTCGAGGGGGGCGAGTCGCTGCTGCCGCTGCTGAACACGATCATCGAGCACGGGGCCGAGCTGGGCGCCGAGAAGCTGATCATCGCCATGGCCCACCGCGGCCGGCTCAACGCGCTGGCGCACGTGCTGAACAAGCCGTACGAGGTGCTGCTCAGCGAGTTCGAGGAGACCAACCTGCCCCCGGACACCGAGGGCGACGGCGACGTGAAGTACCACCTGGGCTACGGCAACACCCGCTCCATGCCCAGCGGCAAGAAGGTCAAGGTGTCGCTGCTGCCCAACCCCAGCCACCTGGAGCTGATCGACCCGATCCAGCAGGGCATCGTCCGCTGCCAGCAGGAGGTGGCCGGCGACAAGGACCGCACCCGCGTGGTCCCCGTCACGATTCACGGCGACGCCAGCTTCACCGGCCAGGGCATCATCCCCGAGACGCTGAACCTGTCGGAGCTGTCGGGCTTCCGCACCGGCGGGACGATCCACGTCATCGTCAACAACCAGGTCGGCTTCACCACGCCGCCGCGCCAGGGGCGCTTCACCCCCTACCCGACCGACGTGGCGAAGATGATCCAGGCCCCGATCTTCCACGTGAACGGCGACGACCCCGAGGCCGTCGTCTGGGCCGCCAAGCTCGCCATCGGGTTCCGCCAGCAGTTCAAGTGCGACGTGTTCATCGACATGTGGTGCTACCGCCGCCACGGCCACAACGAGACCGACGAGCCGGAGTTCACCCAGCCGGTCATGTACCGGCAGATCAAGCAGCACAAGACCGTCCGCAAGCTCTACGAGGAGAAGCTGCTCGCCGAGGGCAAGGTCGACCAGGCCGAGCTGGACCGCCGGAAGAAGATCGTGATCGAACGGCTCGACCAGGCGCGCGCCAGCGCCCAGGAGCTGAAGCCGCGCATGAAGCTGCCGGCGTTCAGCGGCGTGTGGAAGGGCATGGGCAAGGCCGGCGCCGACTGGACCGCCAAGACCGCCGTCACCCGCGACGTGCTGAAGAGGGTCGTCGACGTGGCCACCGCCACCCCCGAGGGGTTCACCCCGCACCCCAAGGCCGCCAAGATCCTGGCCGCGCGCCGGGAGATGGTTGCCACTGGCAAGGGCTTGGACTTCGGCACGGCCGAGATGCTCGCCTTCGGCAGCCTGCTGCTGGAGGGGACCTCGATCCGCTTCACCGGTCAGGACGTGCAGCGCGGCACGTTCAGCCACCGCCACGCCGTCCTGCACGACTACAACTCCGGCGAGGAGTACACCCCGCTGGCCAACCTGGCCCCGAAGAACGCCCGGTTCTTCATCCGCAACACGATGCTCAGCGAGCTGGCCACGCTCGGGTTCGAGTGGGGCTACGCCTCGGCCGACCCCCGCAACCTGGTCTGCTGGGAGGCGCAGTTCGGCGACTTCGTGAACGGCGCGCAGTCGATCATCGACCAGATCATGACCTCCGCCGAGAGCAAGTGGCGCTACATGAACGGCCTGTGCGTGCTCCTGCCCCACGGCTACGAGGGCCAGGGCCCCGAGCACAGCAACGCCTACGTCGAGCGGTTCCTGTCGCTCTGCGCCGAGAACAACATGCAGGTGGTGATCCCCTCCACCCCGGCCAGCTACTTCCACGCGCTCCGCCGGCAGATCCACCGCAGGTTCCGCAAGCCCGTCATCTTCTTCATGCCCAAAGCCATGCTGAAGGTCGGCCTGAGCACCGTGGACGAACTGGTCGGCGACACCCAGTTCCAGGCCGTCATCGACGACCCCTCCAACCCCAGCCCATCGACCGTGCGGAAGGTCCTGCTCTGCAGCGGCAAGGTCTACCACAGCCTCGCCCAGGCCCGCGACATGGAGCTCGGCGAGGGCAACAAGATGGTCCCCCGCAAGCAGAAGCTGACCGACGTCGCCATCGTCCGCGTCGAGCAGCCCTACCCCTTCCCCGCCAAGGAGATCGCCGCCGTCCTGGCCAAGTACCGCACGGCCCGCCAGGTGCTGTGGGTCCAGGAGGAGCCCCGCAACCGCGGCTGCTGGACGTTCATGGAGTCCCGCGTCCGCGAGCTGCTCCCCGCCGGCGTCACCCTCGCCTACTGCGGCCGCGACGAGGCCGCCAGCCCCGCCACCGGCAGCCACAAGATGCACGAGGTCGAGGAGGAGGAGATCCTCGCCGCCGCCCTGGGCCTGCAGCCCCACCCCGCCACCGTGATCGCCGCCGCCGCCCCCGCCACCGCGGGCAGCGTCGCCGGGTCGCAGTGATCGAGTCGCGGTTCGAGGTCCACTGACGGCGGGCGCCCATCGGGTGCTCGCCGTCTTCGTTGCCGCCGCGGGGCGGAGGCCAGCGGGGCGTCGGCGCGCGAGTGACCTTCGACGCGCCACGGTCCGCGGGCTCCCGCCGCGCGGCTGTGAACGTCCCGTCCACCAGATGGGATCAGGTCTGCTGGAAACAGAGCCGGGCCGTGTCGCCCCGTGCGACCGAAGGTCGCGTCTCGCGCGACCCGCGCGGACCTGACAGGCCGCGCCCACCGCGCAAGACCCGGGCTGCGCCCCGGCTGACGTCGCCCGCCGTTCCGTGTACCCTGCACCGACTATGCCCGACTCGCCTGACCCCCGCGCCGACCACCGCACCGTCGGCGTCGCCCTGCTCGGCTGCGGCATCGTCGGCGGCGGCGTCGCCGACCTGCTGCTGGACGACGGCGAACTGCTCCGCCGGCGCACCGGCATCCGCTTCGACCTCCGCCACGTCGTCGTCCGCGACCCCGCCAGGGGCGACCGCCGAGCCGGCCTGCCCCTCTCCACCGACGCCATGGCCGCCATCGCCGATCCCACGGTGGACATCGTGGTCGAGCTGATCGGCGGCACCGGCGTCGCCGCCGAGGTCGTCGCCGCCGCCCTCAGGGCGGGCAAGCCCGTCGTCACCGCCAACAAGTCGCTGCTGTCCGTCCGGGGCCCCGAGCTGTTCGCCCTCGCCCGGCAGCACCGCGTCCCCATCGCCTTCGAGGCCAGCTGCGGCGGCGGCATCCCCATCGTCCACGCCCTGGTCCACGGACTGGTCGCCAACCGCATCGACGCGCTGGTCGGCATCGTCAACGGCACCTGCAACTTCATCCTCACGCAGATGACCCAGCACGGCATGCCCTACCCCGAAGCGCTTGCGGGTGCCCAGGCCGCCGGCTTCGCCGAGGCCGACCCCACCATGGACGTCTCCGGCCGCGACGCCGCGCAGAAGCTGGCCGTCCTCGCCGGGCTCGCCTTCAACGCCCGCGTGCTGGAGTCCGACATCTCCGTCGAGGGCATCGACACGCTCGACCCCGTCGACATCCGCCTCGCCGGCGAGCTGGGTTACGTCATCAAGCTGCTGGCGATCGGCGAGCGCGTGGGCGAACAGCTGGCCCTGCGCGTCCACCCGACGCTGGTCCACACCGGCAACGTGCTGGCCGACGTGAGCGGCGGGTTCAACGCCGTCAGCGTCTACGGCCACGCCGTCGGGCACACCCTGTTCTACGGCCGCGGCGCCGGTCGTCGCCCCACCGCCAGCGCCGTCGTCGCAGACCTCGTGGACGTCGCACTCGGCACCGCCGCCCTGGCCGCCCGGCAGATGAACGTCTTCCCCGACCGGGCCGAGCGACCCGCCATCCTGCCCACGGCCGACCTGTCGGGCCGGTACTACCTCCGCCTCACCGTCCGCGACGAGCCCGGCGTCCTCGCCCAGATCACCGCCATGCTCGGCCACCAGCGGATCAGCCTCTCCGCCGTCCTCCAGCACGAGGCCAACACCGACGGCCAGCCGGTCGTGGTCGTCATCACCACCCACAAGGCCCGCGAGGGCTCCCTCCGCGCCGCCCTCGCCCAGATCAACGCCCTGCCCGGCATGGCCGGCCCCGCGGTTTGCCTGCGGATCGTCGACACGCCCCAGGAGTTCGCGACGACAACATAATGGGCGGTGGCGTGCTACATACCACAGCGACGCGCGCTAACCCTCGGCCCCCGTTCGCCGCTTGCCTGCGACAGTGGGGCCGCCTGGCACGCCGTGTGCCGCGGAAGCGCCCATGATCGTGAAGGATCGGAACGCATCGGATCGGTCGACCCGCGGACGCCCAGCCGGCCCCGACGCGGAAATGGAGATCGCTAACCGCCTGCGCCGGGCGTTCGCCATAGGCACCGCCGTCCTCGTGCTCAACGACCTGCGCCTGCCGTTGCCCCAGGGCGTCGGCGGCCACGCTCAGTTTGACCACGTCCTGATCCACCGCTACGGCCTGATCGTCATCGAGGCCGCTGCCGTCGCTTCGGTCGAGACGGTGGCCAAGGTGCGCGGCCTGACCGACGTCCTCCGTCGCGTCCTGACCGAGCAATTCGACCCGCACGGCCTCGGCCGGCTCGCCGGGTTGCCCATCGACGGTCTGGTCGCCGTCGCCGGGGGAACCACCCTGTCCCAGACTTGCGAGATCGAGGCGGTGCCCACCCGCGTGCAGACGCTCATCGAGGGGTACCGCGCCGCTCCCAAGCGGTTCGACGGCCACGCCCGCCACCAGGTGGCCGACCACCTGATCGGCACCCACGCCCCGCGCCGGCCGCACGGGCAGTCGGCCGCCTGGGTTGCTCCCGCGGCGTTTGAGCCTCGTTGGGCACGTGGGAAAAGGTCGGTCTGAATCGCCGAAACCAAACCGGAGCCCTGCAGCACTAATCGATCGGATCACCCCCGCGCGTGGCCCCGCAGAAGCCACATCCGATGACCTCTACGCAAGGGGCACGACCGACGCGACAAGACGAAGAATTGAACCACGAAGACGCGAAGACGCGAAGGAAGGACGAAGCGGAAAATCAGATATGGTCTGATTGGCTGGCAGAAGTCGGCAGCGTTCTGGCCTGCGAAGATTTGGGACTAGAGATCGCGCAGATTTCATAGATGGCTTAGCCCTGATCTGCGTAATCTGTGCGGTCTGTGGTCCCTACCTCTTCGCTTTTTGAGGCGTGCGGGAGTGTCGAGGTAGGCGAGCCGTCTGAATGCTTTCTTCTTCGTCCTACCTTCGCATCTTCGCGCCTTCGTGGCCCAAATTCTTCCTGAACAGCGTGGTGCGCTGGTCATGTAGCTGTCATGGATCTGCATCCGAGGCTCCGCGCCCGGGATGCGATGGATCAAGACTCACTCGGACCCAGCCGGTCCGGAAAGGCGCAGCATGAGCAGGTCAGCGGTTCGCATCGGCGGCGTGTTGGCGGCGGCGGCGATGCTGGCGACCGTCGGTTGGATGGGCGTCGCCGCCGCCCAGGACGGCCCGCCGCCGCCGCCCGGCGACGTGCGCGGGGCGGTCGACGACCTCAACCTCTCGGCCGACCAGCGGGCCGAGGTCGACCCGCTCGTGGCCGACCTGCAACGCCAACAGCGGCAGGCGCGCGACGCGTTCCTGCAGAAGGCCAAGCCCATCCTGTCGGCCGACCAGTACCAACGGCTGGCCGCCGAGCTCGCGCACGATGGCCCGCGCGGCGAACGGCACGACGACAGCGACGCCGAGGCGAAGCCGGCGACGCCGGTCGCCCCGCTGCCCCCGCTCGCCGCCGGCGAGCGGCGCGTCGCCGTCACGTTCACCGGCGGCCACGACACCGACGGCCGCGACGGCGGCCGGCCCGTCACGCTGGTCGCCGCCGGGATGGGCGTGCCGGCGGACGTCTTCCGCCAGACGTTCACCCACGTCCACCCCGCCGGCCCCGACCGCGGCGGCCCGACCGACGCCGAGGCCCGCCAGAACAAGCGCGCCCTGCTCGACGGCCTGTCGAAGTACGGCGTGACCGACGACCGGATCAACGCCGTCTCGAACTACTACCGCTACGTCCGCAGCCACGGCGAGATGTGGCGGCACCGCGACGCCACCGCGTCGGCCGTCGTCCGCGACGGCAGGGTCGTGCGCTTCGACGTCACCGACGCCGGCGCCGGCTACACGACCCCGCCGAAGGTAAGCGTGGATGGCGTGCCCAACGTGACGGCGACGGTGACGCTGTCGTTCGGCACCGACCTGCCGACGAACGGCTCGATCCAGCAGATCGTCATCCGCTGATGCCACGTGCCTGGCCGCCGGCGGACTCGGAAGCTGAGGTACCCCCGGGGACCCGGGTCTTCGGGGTACCTCAGAGGCCGGCCTCACCGGCGGCGATCCGGGACGTCAACGCACGTCGACGTCACGTTGCCGGCGCGAGGTTGAGGAACTCGCGGATGTGCTGGTCCCACACCTTCTGGGCCTGCGGGTCGGCCAGGGGGAGGCGGAGCTCGTTGATCACCTTGGTGCCGAGGCGGATCGCCTCCTGCCAGCAGTCGTTGCAGGTGTTGTCGTACACCTCCTGCCCGAACGCGTTGCGGAACGGCACGCGCGACAGGCGCGGCTTCACCTTGCCGCACCGCTTGCACAGCACCTCGCCCTCGCCGGCGGCGACGGCGGCGCGGCTGTTGGTCAGCGCGGGCACAGGGGCGCCGATGGACTTCAGCAGCGCGACCATCTCGTCGCGCGGTGGCAGCTCGCCGCGGCCGTCGGCCATGGTCACGCCGCGCCTCCAGGCGTCGATCGCGCCGGGGCCGTCGTCCGACTGCTGCAGGGCCTGGCCGAGCAGCTGGTAGGCCTTGGAGATGTTGGGGTTCAGCTCGATCACGCGGCGCAGGGACGCGGCCGCCCCGGCCGCGTCGCCGGCGGCCAAGAGCTCTCGCCCCAGCGAGAAGTGCCCGACCTCGTTGGTGGGGTCGGCCTCGGCCATCTTCCGGAACTGCTCGATTCGCTCGCCATTCTCGGCCATCGGTACCCGTCTCCTGATCGTGAGTCGCGGATTGTAGGGCACCGACCACGCGGACACACGCGGCCGGGGCGGGCGCTCACTTGCGACATCTTCGGCCCCGGAACGGCGCGACCGACCCGCCGGTCGGGCAGTCGCTCAGGCAGACGGCGTTGTAGGCGTAGTCGACCGGGCCGGAGTGGGCGCGGCCACGAGGAGCTCGACGAGCGTGAAGCTGGGGCACCGACGAAGCAGAGCCGGGCCGTGTCGGCCCGTGACGACCGAAGGTCGTGTCTCGCGCGGGCCGCGTGTCTTTCCCAGCCGCGTCCACCTCGCGAGATGCGGGCTGCGCCCGCTCGGGCCGACACACCCCGGCTCTGTTTCCCACCGCTGCGAAACAGGTTGAACAGCCCCCCGCCGTCCGCTACAGTGGGGCGTTCTACGTCGTCCGTCTGACCCCGAACGTGTCCCTACCCAGCAGGTTACCCCATGTCGATGCTGCAGAACGAGCCGGCCACCCGACCCGCGGCCGCACCGGCCGTCGCCGACCGCCCCAAGTACAAGGGCAAGACCGGTGCCCAGATTCTGCACGAGATGCTGGTCGGCCCGCACAAGGTCGACACGATGTTCGGCTACCCCGGCGGGGCCATCCTGCCGATGTTCGACCAGCTGTACAAGTCGCCCGCCAAGTTCATCCTGAACCGGCACGAGCAGGCGTCGGGCCACTGTGCCGACGGCTACGCCCGCGCCACCGGCAAGCCGGGCGTCTGCATCGTCACCAGCGGTCCGGGGGCCACCAACACCGTGACGCCGCTGGCGACGGCGCAGATGGACAGCATCCCGATCGTGATCTTCAGCGGGCAGGTGGCGACGAAGGTGATCGGCAACGACGCGTTCCAGGAGGCCGACGTCACCGGCATCACGCGGCCCTGCACCAAGTGGAACTACCTGGTGAAGGACATCCGCGAGCTGCCGCGCGTGGTGAACGAGGCGTTCCTCATCGCCACCAGCGGCCGGCCGGGGCCGGTGCTGATCGACCTGCCGAAGGACATCCAGGTGGAAGCCTGTCCTGAAGAGGTGGACGACACGCCGCGCGAGCACATCCTCAAGCGGCGCAAGACGTCGCTGGCCGGGGGCAGCGCCAAGCAGATCGAGGACGCGGCCGACCTGATCAACCGCAGCGAGCGGCCGGTGCTGTACGTGGGCGGTGGCGCGATCATCTCCGACGCCTGGCAGGAGGTCCGCAAGCTGGCCGCCCAGGGCAACATCCCCTGCACGACCACCCTGCTGGGCATGGGCGCGTTCAACGAGTACGACCCGCTGGCCCTGTGCATGCTGGGCATGCACGGCAGCGCGTTCGCCAACTACGCCGTGCAGGAGAGCGACTGCCTGATCGCCGTCGGTGCCCGTTTCGACGACCGCGTCACCGGCAACCTTGCCACCTTCGCCCCCCACGCGAAGATCATCCACATCGACGTCGACCCCAGCAGCATCAGCAAGACGGTCGACGTGGACGTGCCGGTCGTGGGTGACGCCAAGGCGTCGCTGGCGGCGATGCTGCCCTACATCGAGTTCCGCGACCGCAAGGAGTGGCTGGGCAAGATCAAGGGTTGGAAGGAGAAGTTCCCCTTCCGCTACCTGGACGACAGCGTCAACGCCAAGCCGCAGTACGTGCTGGAGGAGATCAACCGCCAGACCAAGGGCGACGCGATCTTCACGACCGGGGTGGGCCAGCACCAGATGTGGGCGGCCCAGTTCATCCGCTGGCAGTACCCCCGGCAGATGATCACCAGCGGCGGGCTGGGCACGATGGGCTACGGCCTGCCGGCCGCCATGGGGGCGCAATTGGGTTCGCCGGGCAAGACCGTCATCGACGTGGACGGCGACGCCAGCTACCTCATGACCTGCTACGAGCTGGCCACCATCGCCGAGTACGACATCCCGGTGAAGGTGTGCATCCTGAACAACGACTTCCAGGGGATGATCAAGCAGTGGCAGGACCTGTTCTACGACAAGCGGTACAGCCACAGCGTGATGCGGAACCCCAACTTCGCCAAGATGGCCGAGGCGTTCGGCGTCCGCGGCATCCGATGCGAGCACAAGGCCGACGTGGAGAAGACCGTCAAGGAGATGCTCGCCCACAGGGGACCGGTGGTGGTCGACTACTTCGTGGAGCCGAACGAGCACGTCTACCCGATGGTCCCCAGCGGCAAGGGCCTCCACGAGATGGAGCTGGGCACGCTGGCGTAGGCGTGTCGCCGCGCGGACAACTCGTTTAGCAACGGCCCGGAGGGCCGGGTTTCGAACGTCAATCGACGCTCGACCCCGGCCTTACGGGCCGTAGCCAAACGGTGGTTTTTGCGGGCTCGACCTGCGTGACACGACTGCCGACCGAGCCCGCACCGTGGAAACGCCATCATGGCCGAGGTTACGGTGCCAGGCCAACGGTGGACGGCTGAGAGCGACGGCGAGATCTTCGACGCCTCCGTACTGACAGCCATGATCGCGAAGCACAGCGACTTTGGCGTTTCCTGAACGAATACGTTCGGCACTCGAGGGGGCCGCCGGACGACGTCCGGCGGCCCCTCCTTTTGGCCGCAATCACGTCTGCCGGCGATCCGTTCCTACTCGGCGCTCTTGGCAATCATCACGATCGCCAACGGCAGCACGGAACGCAGCCGCTACAGGCGCGCATTTCGGCTCGAATCAGCAAGCCCGGTGAATAGCCGCAACAAGTGATTACAGCGAAAGCCCGCTTGCGCCATGACGGCATTGCAAAATTAACTTGGCAGTGCAGTTGGCCTCATCCGTCACACACGCATATTGATGAAATAGGTGTACGTCGGCCTTACACACATGCGTAAAAAGTGAGCAATCTTATTTTATCGCCAGCGTTTTGCTGCTCCGCTACGCAGCCGAAGCGGGGCGTCGTTGGGGCGAAAATGCCGTGTTGAAATGCAGTTGCGTCGCACGGGCCCTCTCGTGTACGTTGTGGAGTCGCCCCGATTTTCGACCTGCGACATTGAACGGCTGCGTGCTTATTTCCGGGGTGGACGGGTTCGCGGACGGCAGTGAGTTCGGTAGCAAATCAGCCGCGGCCGACACCTCTGATGGCCAAGCCCTCACTTGGGTCGGTGGCTTTGCGTTTCGGGTGGTGACATGGAGGCTTAACGATGACCGTGCACGTTCAGATGGTCGGCATGAAAGGTGCCCCCAAAGGCATGAAGAGCTTTCGACAAACGCTTCAGGGACCGCTCGGCAAGGTGATCGCCCTCGCCATCGTCGCGGTGGGAGCCGTGGCGGTGTACCTGACCCTGTTCGGCGGCCCGCCCACCGCCACCGACATCGCCCGGCAGCGGACCTACATCGATGCCGAGTCGGGCAAGCCGTTCAAGGTCGACATCTACCCCGGGCTGTCGATGCCGGTGAAGTCGCCGTTCACCGGGAACCCGACGGGCGTGGAGCCGGAGCTCTGCTTCTGGACCGCCGAGGGCACCGCCAAGACGACGCCCGACTACGTGTTGCTGAACCGGCAGCACATCCCGCCGATCCCCGGGCCGACGTTCTGCCCGGTTTGCCACCGGTTGGTGGTCCCGCACAACCCGTCCCCCTCGCCCGGCGACGCCCCGCCGATGACCGAGGACCATTACAAAGCCATGCACCACTGACGCCCGGCCGACGCCGACTCCGTTGCAGCGCCGCGCGGACATCACGACCTCTCATCCGACCCGCAGAGAAGGAATTGCCATATGCGTACCGCCCACCACCACCGGCCTGGGGAAGGCCGCCCCGCGTTCACGCTCGTCGAGCTGCTCGTCGTGATCGGCATCATCGCGCTGCTCATCTCGATCCTGCTGCCCGCGCTCGGCGCCGCCCGAAGACAGGCGCAGACGGTCAAGTGCCTGGCGAACCTGCGCAGCATGGGGCAGGCGATGCAGATCTATGCCGCCGAGAACAACGATTACATCCTGGGGTCGGCCCAGACCAGCGGCCGCGGCCTCTACGACGCGAAGTGGACGTCCACGCCGGTCTACGACGCCACGACGGTCCCGGATGCGATGCCGCTGCACGGGACCGACTACTTCGCGCCCATGCTGCTGATCATGAAGGGCACCTGGACGACCAAGACCCGACACCCCAGCGCGATCGATCGGTGGGTCGACTACATGAGCATGCCGCAGTTCCAGTGCCCGTCGTACCAGGGCGTGGTCGCGGTCCCCTACTCGAAGGGGCCCCAGGGTCCGGTCACGCAGGCGCCCAGCTACGTGACGGCATGGATGAACGTCCTCACGTCGAGCTCGCAGTGGGCGGACGGCATCACCGGCGTGAGCCGAATGGTGGGCCCGGGAGGCACGCCCCCCACCTACTCGGCACCGTCGACGTCCGCCTGGCCCTACCCGCCCCCCGCGTACCACGCTCGGGTGGGCCGGGTCGGCGTCAACAAGATCTTCATGGCCGACGGCGCGAAGTACTGCCGGGTTGGAAATCCGTTGAACTACGACCTGACGGTCAGCGACACCTACGGCACGGTCGGCAGCTCGACCAGCAACTACTCGGACATCGGGCCGTTCTGGATCAACACCAGCGCCTACGACCGCAGCTGGAACCCGGCCAACGGGACGCCGACCGGCACCTTCGACCCCCGGACGTTCGCCTACCGCCACGGTGGGGCGACGAAGAACTTCCGCATGAACGCGGTGTTCTTCGACGGCCACGGGGAAACGCTGAGCGAGCTGGCCTCGGCCAACCCGGCCCTCTGGATGCCCCACGGGACGCAGATATTGACCAGCGCCGTCGCGAAGGTGTACCCGGACGTGGTCAAGAAGTACGGTGTCGTGGATGGATACGCCGCCCCGTGAGACCGCTGTGGCACCGACCCGGCTTGCCTTCATCGGCCTCGGCATCATGGGCCGGCCCATGGCCGGCCACCTGCTGCGGGCCGGGCATCGCCTGACAGTTCACACGCGAACCCGGCCGACCGCAGATGAACTGCTGTCGGCCGGTGCCGTTTGGACCGACACCCCCGCCGCCGCGGCGGCCGACGCCGACATGGTGTTCATCTGCGTCCCCGACACCCCGGACGTGCGGGCGGTGCTGCTGGGACCCGGGGGCGTCATCCAGTCGGCCCGGCCGGGGGCGGTCGTTGTCGACCATTCAACGATCTCCCCGACAGCCACCCGCGAGATGGCGACCATCCTGGCTGAACGCGGCGTCACGCTGCTGGACGCGCCGGTGAGCGGCGGTGACGTCGGGGCGCGCAACGCCACCCTGTCGATCATGGTCGGCGGGCCAGCCGATGCCTTCGAGCGGGTGCTACCGCTGCTGGGGGTGATGGGCAAGACGGTCACCCACTGCGGGCCGTCGGGCGCGGGGCAGCTGACGAAGCTGGTCAACCAGGTGTTGGTCAGCGTGACCAACCTGGCCGTGTGCGAGGCGCTGTCGCTGGCCAGGGCGGGCGGGCTCGACATGGCCAAGACGATCGCGGCCGTCTCCGGCGGGGCCGCCGGTTCCTTTCAGCTCTCCCAACTCGGCCCGAAGATGTCCGCCGGCGACTTCGCGCCGGGCTTCATGGTCGACCTGCAGGCGAAGGACCTGCGCCTGGTGCGCGAGGCGGCGGATTCGTTCGGCCTGTCGCTGGACACCGTCGCTCACGTCGCCCAGTTGTTCGCCACGTTGCAGCGGGAGGGCCGGGGACGCGACGGGACGCAGGCGCTGTTCGACGCCGTGCGGCGTGGGGCGGGGATCATGTGAAGATGAAGCCGGTTCTGAGGTACGCCGAAGAGCCGGATTCGTTGGGCGTTCGATCCGGCCCTTCGGCGCAGCTCAGAACCGGCTTCATCGGCCACTACTACTTCATCAGCTTCTGCAGCGCTTCCAGGTTCACCGCGTCCCACTCGCGACCGTCCTCGGCGAGCCCGTCCTTCGGCGTCTCCAGGATCTTGGGGATGTCGCGGAACGCGGCGTCCCGCACGAACGGCTTGAACCCGTCCAGCCCGATCGTCCCCCGGCCGATGTGGTCGTGCCGGTCGACCCGGCTGCCGAGCTCCTTCTTCGAGTCGTTCAGGTGCAGCACCCGCACCCGGTCGACGCCAATCGTGGCGTCCAGCGCCTTGCGGAACTTCGTGTACTTCCGCCCGCGGAAGTCGTACCCGGCGGCGAACAGGTGGGCCGTGTCGAGGCAGACGCCGAGCCGGTCGGGCTGCTTCACGTGCTCGATGATGGTGGCCAGGTGCTCCAGCTTGTACCCCAGCGACGTCCCCTGCCCGGCGGTGATCTCCAGGCAGGTGATCGTCCCGGCCGCCACGCGGTCGTGGATCTGGTCCATCGCCACCGCCACCCGCCTCAGCCCGACCTCCTCGCCCGTGCCCAGGTGGGCCCCGGGGTGCGTGACGAGGTACGGGATGCCCAGCAGCCGACAGCGGTCCAGCTCGTCGACGAACCGCTCGATGCTCTTGTCCCACAGCGCGTCGTCGGCCGACGCGAGGTTGATCAGGTAGCTGTCGTGGCTGACGGTGTGCGAGAAGTCGAGCCGGTCCCGCTCCGCCGCCCACGCGGCGATGCCGGCGTCGTCCAACGGTTTCGCGGACCACGTCTTCTGGTTGCCGGTGAAGACCTGCACCGTCCCCATGCCCAGCTTCTCCGCCGCGAGGAGGGCCTTGTGCATGCTGCCAGCAATGGAGAGGTGGGAACCAAACATTCCGGCACGGTATCGCCCGGAGCGCATCGTGCAACGGCATCGGTTTTCACTGGCAGACAGGCAACCGGGTAGTGCCCCGGGGGTGCGTGACAGTTTTGGCGGCTCTCAGTTGACGTCGGCGGGGCGGCACGTGTGGCCACTGGCCGACCGGCTCGCCCTGCCAGCCGTCAAACGTGCAGCCTAAGCGGGGCACCACCGCCTCCGTTGAATAGGGACCCCAATGGCCGTTGTGCCAAATCCGCCGAGATCGCGCGCTACACCCGTTTGCGCTGCCTGTGGAGATGTTGTTGGACATCCATCAGGGGCTCCGCCAGACGGGGGGACGCCGGTTCGTTTCACGGCGCGATCGGCTGCTTGAACACGCCGACGTCGACCAACGTCACGGCGGTCTGGCACTGGGTGATCGTCAGGCGGATCTGGCTCGCCGTCACCGGCGCGGGCAGGCGGACCAGCCGCTGGTAGCCGACGCTGGTGACGGTCGCGATCGGCTTCCACGCGTCGCCGTCGCGGGCCTCAACGGTCGCGGCCTCGATCCGCTGGCCCAGCGGGACGTACTCGCCGAAGCGGACCACGTCGAACGCGGTCGGCTTGCCGAGGTCGACCGTCAGCGTCGGCGCGCGGACGTCATCGTCGGTGGCCCAGTAATGACCACCGGCTGCTGTGAGCTGGGACGCGTCGAACTTCGGGTCGTTCCCGCGCACGTTGCTCGCGGTCAGCTTCGCGCCGGCGGCCAGGTTCGTGGCGAACGTGGCCTTGAGCGTCTCGTTCATGGCGGTGACGGCGGCGACGTCGGCGTCGGGGATCCGGCCGCGGGTGTCGGGGGGGAGGTTCAGGTTCAGGCACTGGCCGTGGCCGACGGCGCCGTACCAGATGTCGAGCAGCTGCTGCGGCGTCTTGGGGGACTGCTTCGGGTGGAAGTACCAGCCGGGGCGGATCGACACGTCGGTCTCGGCGCCGCACCACCGCTGCCCGCCGTGGATGCCGGCGGCCAGCGTCTTGCGCTGCTCGGGCGTGAGCGCGGTCCCGGGGGCCATGCCGATGGTCGACCAGCAGGTCTCGGGCGTCTGCCCCCGCTCGTTGCCGATCCAGCGGAAGTCGTTCCCGCTGTTGACGGCGGCGTTGGGCTGGAGCTGGCGGATGATCTTGATCGTGTTGGGCCAGTCGTAGTAGTCGGGGGCGATCGTCCGCTTCTCGTTCGCCCCGCCGTAGTAGCCGGTGCCGCCGTTGGCGCCGTCCAGCCAGACGCAGAACAGCGGGCCGTAGTTGGAGCACAGCTCGCGGAGCTGGCTGCGGTAGTAGGCGATGTACTCGGGCTTGGCGTAGTCGGGCCGGTTGCGGTCCCAGGGGGAGAGGTAGACGCCGAACAGCATGCCCTCGTCGCGGCAGGCGTCGGCCATCTCGCGGACGACGTCGCCCTTGCCGTCCTTCCACTTGCAGTGCTTGACGCTGTGGTCCGTGTAGGCCGAGGGCCACAGGCAGAACCCGTCGTGGTGCTTGGCGGTGAGGATGACCCCCTTCATGCCGCCGGCCTTGAAGGCGCGGACGATCTGGTGGGCGTCGAAGTCGGTCGGGTTGAACGTGTCGTTCGGCTCGTCGCCATTGCCCCACTCCCGGCCGGTGAACGTGTTCACCGTGAAGTGGCAGAACCCGTAGTACCCAAGGGCGTGCCAACCGACCTGGACGGGCGAGGGCGTGGGCCCGAACGGGGCCGGGGCCTCGGCCGCGCGAGCGGCGGAGGCCCCGGCGAGCAGTGCGAGTAGGGCGGAAGCGGCGAAGCGACTTTTCATGTCGTGAATATACTGTCGGCTGCGATCAGGGTTGATACTTGGGGCCGTAATAGTCGCGGGTCGGGGCACCCAACTGCGACGTGATTGGGGCCGTCTCATTCGGATAGCTGTAGAAGCGGGCCGACCCGTCCGTCATCACGACGTTCGTTCCCAAAACCTTGGCGTTGAGCGGCTGGGCGTGGGGACCACCGCCCAAGACGTGGTTCGCGTAAGTGAAGTTCGGGTACGTGGCTGCGTAACCGGTGCCGGGGTACGTCTCCTTGCACATGTTGTCGCCCCACAGCGGGCCGCGATCGCCCAGCTTGCGCGGTCCGAACGTGCAGCTCGTCGTTGAGGTGGCGATCACCGTCGGGCTCGTGGCCAAATAGATCGATTTCGTCGTGTAGCGCCACGTCGACTTGGACATGGGGTTCCAGCCATAGGTGTTCGCTTGTGGGTTGCCCAAGACGTCCCAGCTGGGAAAGTAGATGTACCCGATTACGTAGTTCGTGGTCCCCGGGTACGGGAACGTCCGGCCCTTCTCCACATCGGTTCCATCGGTGAACGGGCACCAGCAATATGGGGGGGCGTCATATGTGACGGCCCCATTCTTGCCGTAAGTTGTCCAGCCCGGCATGTACCCTTTGAACATGTCCCGGTTGTCAGTGAAGGTGCCCTCGAGATAATACTCTGGCTGCGGGTAGCCTGAATTGGAACGTACGGGGAAGTAACCCTTATTGGAGTTCGCGTAGATCAGGACGGAGTTGCCGAGCTGCTTTAGATTGTTAAGGCACTTCACCTGCAGCGCGTTCTTCTTCGCCTTGCTCAGCGCCGGCAGCAGGATGCCGATCAGCAGCGCGATGATGCCGATCACGACGAGCAGTTCGACCAACGTGAAGGCACGATTCTTCGAGCTACGCATGGCGGCTCCAGTTTGAAGACGATGAAGGCCTGTGTCAGACGCCGCAGAATTGATCGGCGGCTGACTTCACGCGATCATAACCATTTAATGGCGATTCCTAGCCTATTTTCGGAAACTTCGTTATCGTTTCGCGCATGATTCCGAAGTTTGCCAAGTTCGGGCCCGCCCAGAAGCGCCGCCGGGTGCTGCTGGCGCCGTGGTACTACGATCGGGCGCACCACGTCGGGATCGCCAGGTACGCCGCTGAGGCCGGCTGGACGCTTCAGGACACGCGGGCGCAGACGCGGGGGTTCGACCCGGAGTGGACCGGGGACGGCGTCATTTCGTTCCACGGGCCGTCGCAGCCGCACTTGAAGTTCCTGAAGGCACAGACCGTGCCGGTGGTCGACATTGGCGAGTACGGCGATATGAGCGACTTCCCGCGGGTCCGGACCGACGCCCGGGCGATCGCCCGGCTGGCGGTGGAGTACTTTGCGGGGCGGGGGTTCAAGGAGATGGGGTTCGTCTGCGAGTCGACCGTCATGAGCCGGCGTCGCGACGCCATGCGCGACGAGACGCAGCGGATGGGGTTGGGGTACACGCTGCTGTCGCTGGCGCAGCTGCGGCGGGAGGCTGACACCCTGCCCCGGCCGATCGGGCTGCTGGCGGCGACGGACGGGATCGCGGTCCACACGATGGCCCTGTGCGAGGACCTGGGGCTGGCCGTGCCCGAGCGGGTGGCGATCATGGGGATCGACAACGACGTCTGCCGGTGCCTGCCGGCCCCGGTGACGCTGACC
Organism: Tepidisphaeraceae bacterium; assembly: GCA_965198865.1. Classification (GTDB taxonomy): domain Bacteria; phylum Planctomycetota; class Phycisphaerae; order Tepidisphaerales; family Tepidisphaeraceae; genus CBDAQA01. The sequence continues at coordinate 102,270 of CBDAQA010000008.1, forward strand.
AGCATCGACCCGAACATGGAGCGCGTCGGGTACGAGGCGGCCGCCCTGCTCGACCGGCTGATGAACGGCGAGCCCCCGCCGCCCGGGCCGATCGACGTGCCGCCGAGCGGCGTGGTGGAGCGGGAGTCGACCAACATCCTGGCCACCGACGACCCGGAGGTGGCGGCCGCGCTGGGGTTCATCTACCGCCACTTCGCCGAGCCGATCACCGTCGCCGACGTCGGCGCCCACGCCGGCGTGTCGCTGCGGTCGCTGCAGGCCCGCTTCACCGCCGCCCTGGGCCGGGGCATCCTGGAGGTGCTGAACGGCAAGCGCGTGGAGGAGGCGCAGCGGCTGCTACTGGGAAAGAAGATGAAGCTGGGCGCGATCGCCGAGGCGTCGGGGCTGGGCGACCCGGTGCGGCTGATCCGCGCCTTCCGCCGGTACGCCGGCACGACGCCCCGGCTGTACGCGAAGCAGCACCAGACGTGATGGGCCGCCGCCGCGTGCGGCACCTCTCACTTCACGGGCACCAGCGTCAGGCTGCCCAAGTCGCACGACCGCCCGGTCACCGTCATCTGAACCACCCCGGTCCGGTCGAGCGTGACGGTGCCGCCCTTGACCGACTTGAACGCGGCACCCGTTGCCGGGACGTCCACCGTGACGTCGGCACCCGCGCCGGACAACGTCACCGTTGCCGCCGCCGCCGCCTTCGCCGACACGGCCACCGCGTAGGTGCCGGGCTTCTGCACCAGCACGGGCCACGTGGCCGACCCCGTCGCCAGGCCGGTGGCGTAGGGGGAGGCGTTGCTGTTCGGCACCACCAGCCTCACCCCGCCGTGGAGGTCGGCGGTGGCGGCGTCGAGCGTGATCGTCCCGCTCTCCTCGTCTTGCGCCACCGGGATCGGCAACGGCTGGACCGGGCCGGTCACGTCGAGCGAGATGACGGTGGCGATCGCGTCCGGCGCGGCCGCGGGCAACGAGACGCGGACGCCGTCGGGGGTGGCGGTGAACTTCAGCTCCGACTTGGGACCGGCCAACAGCGCCGCATGGGTGACCGGGTTCGAGATCGGCACGACCAGCGTGCCATCGGCCGGCCAGTTGAACACGGTGAGGAACAGCTTGCCCGGCTTCCGCGTCGCCCGGCCGAACGCCAGCTGCCGCGCGAACGGGCTGGCCGACGTGCCGTAGATCGCGTCGCCATTGGCGTCCAACCACTGGCCCATCGCCCGCAGGCGGTCGGCCTCGGGCTCGGGGATGACCCCCTCGGCGGTGGGGCCGACGTTGAGCAAATAGTTCCCGCCCTTGCTGGCGATGTCGACCAGGTTGCGGATCAGCGTCTGCTCCGACTTCCAGTGCGTGTCGCTGGTCTTGAACCCCCAGGTGTCGTTGATCGTCATGCACGTCTCCCAGTCGCGGCCGGGGAAACCGGTGGGCGGGATGTACTGCTCGGGCGTGTTCAGGTCGCCGGCCACGCCGCCGCCGAGGCGGTTGTTCATCACGACGCCGGGCTGCAGGTTGACGTCGGCGAAGAACTTCCGGGCGCGGGCGGGGGTCATGCCGATCGCGGTGTCCCACCACAGCTCGGCGATGGGGCCGTAGTTGGTCAGCAGCTCGCGCACCTGCGGGACGGCCACCTTGTCGAGGTAGTCGTCCATGCTGCCGTCGTGGCTCTGGTCCCAGCTGACGCCCGCCCCGCCGGTGTGGTGCCAGTCCTGCGCCTGCGAGTAGTAGACGCCGAACTTGATCCCCTGCCTCGCGCAGGCGTCGGCCAGCTCCTTGATCGGGTCGCGGTGGAACGGCGTGGCATCGTGCAGGTTGAAGTCGTCCACGGCCGTGTGGAACATGGCGAACCCCTCGTGGTGCTTGGCCGTGATCACGATGTACCGCTGCCCCGCACCCTTAGCCAGCGACACCCAGGCGTCGGCGTCGAACTTGGCCGGGTTGAACTTCGACGCGTTGGCCGCGTACTCGGCCACCGGGATCTTCGCGCGGTTCTGGATCCACTCGCCGATGCCGGGCACCGGCTTGTCGTGGTAGACGCCGGCGAACGTGGCGTACAGCCCCCAGTGGATGAACATGCCGAACCGGGCCTCGCGCCACCACCGCATCTTCGCCTCGTGCTGCTCGGGCGTCTCGACCACAGCAACCAGAGGTTTGGCAGCCGGGGCCGGCGCGGTGGCGGGTCCCGCGGCAACGGCGGCGGCCGCGACAGAAATCGCCAACAGATTCCAACGCACGTGACGTTTCGCAGTAGTGGTCATCAGTCGTCCGCCCAACAGGGTTTATGTTTCCGCCGTTGGCCGGGCGCGACCAAAGCGGTTTGTCATAACGTCGTAGTACGCGGAACCGGCGGGCCCGTTGAAACTCTGGAGGCGAGATCGAATGCGAATTCTTGGCTGGTCCAGTCTGCTCTGCCTGCTGTGCATCGTCGCGCGGAGCACGCCGGTGCGTGCGGCCGAGTCAGATGCGGCGGCAGCGCTGGTCGCCCGGGTGCTGCCGTCACGCGCCGCCGCGTTCGAAGTGCAGATCATCCCGCCCGCCGACAAGGGGGCGGACGTGTTCGAGATCGAGCCGGGCCCGACCGGGCCCGTGGTGCTGCGCGGCAACAACGCCGTCTCGGTCGCGACGGCGCTGAACTGGTACCTGAAGTACAGCTGCCACTGTCAGCTCACCTGGTGCGGCGATCAGCTGAACATGCCGACGCCGCTGCCGACCGCCACGAAGATGCGCGTCGTCACGCCGATGAGCCGGCGCGTGTACCTGAACTACTGCACGTTCAGCTACTCGATGCCGTGGTGGGACTGGTCGCGGTGGCAGCGGGAGATCGACTGGATGGCGATGAACGGCATCAACATGCCGCTGGCCATCACCGGGCAGGAGGGTGTCTGGCAGAACACGTTCAAGCGGTTCGGCCTGACCGACCAACAGACCCGCGAGTACCTGGTTGGCCCGGCCTACTTCGCGTGGCAGTTCATGGGCAACATCGACAGCTTCGGCGGGCCGCTGCCGCAGAGCTGGATCGACAGCCACGTGAAGCTGGGCCAGCAGATCCTGGCGCGCGAGCGGGCGATGGGCATGACGCCGATCCTGCAGGGGTTCACCGGCCACGTGCCGCGGGCGTTCAAGGACGCGCACCCCGACGTCCGCATCGACCAGCAGCACGGCTGGTGCAGCTTCAAGGAGGGCATCTTCCAGATGGACCCGACGGCCCCGCTGTTCAAGGATGTCGGCCGCACGTTCATCGAGGAGCAGACGAAACTGTTCGGCACCGACCACCTGTACGCCGCCGACCCCTTCCACGAGGGGTCGCCGCCGCGGACCGATCCCGACTACCTGCCGGCCGTCGCCCACGCCGTCTACGACACGATGGCGTCGGCCGATGCCAAGGCGACGTGGGTCATGCAGAGCTGGTCGCTGCGACCGACGCTGGCGCAGGCGATCCCCGCCGACCGGCTGATGGTGCTCGACGACGACGGGAGCCGGGCCAAATCCAACAAGGATTTCTGGGGCCGGCCGTTCGTCAGCGGGATGATCCAGAGCTTCGGCGGTCGCACGCAGCTGGGCGGGCCGCTGTCCTACTGCGTGCACGGCATGGCGGCGGCGAAGAGCACGCCCAACTGCGTCGGCATCGGCGCGCTGCCCGAGGGGATCATCAACAACCCGATCCTGTACGACCTGATGTACGAGACGCCGTGGCGCGACGCGGCCCCCGACCTGGCGCAGTGGACGCACGACTGGGCCACACGCCGGTACGGCCGGGACCTGCCGAACACCGCGGCCGCGTGGGAGCAGATCCGCACGTCGGCCCAGTCGCGCGGGTACATCGACTCGATGGTCTGCGCCCGCCCCGCCCTGCCGGCGAAGCACGCGACGCCCAGCGGAGCGACGATGTCGCTGCTCTACAAGCCCGACCTGCTGTGGGGCGCGCTGGACGATTTGCTCAAGGAGTCGGACGCGCTCGGCACGGTCGACACGTACCGGTACGACCTGGCCGACGTCGGCCGGCAGTGCCTGTGCAACCTGGCGATGCCGCTGGAGCGCAAGCTGTCGGCCCAGTACCTCGCGGGGGATCGGGCGGGGTTCGACGCCTCGTGCAGGCGGTTCGTCGAGCTGATGACCGACATGGACGCGCTGCTGGCCACCCGGCGGGAGTTCATGCTCGGCGCGTGGATCGCCGACGCCCGCCGCTGGGGCACGACCGACGCCGAGCGCGACCAGTACGAGTGGAACGCCCGCATGCTGGTCACCACCTGGGGGCCGGAGCAGAACCCGGCGATCTACGACTACTCGTGGCGGGAATGGTCGGGCCTGATCCGCGGCTACTACCTGCCGCGATGGCAGAGGTTCTTCGCCATGCTCGACGCCTCCATGGACGCCGGTCACCCGTACGTCCAGGGCGAGCTGAGGGAGGTGTACGCCCGGCCGACCATGCGGGCCAACCCGTTCTACACCGAGCTGGCCGCGTGGGAGGAGGCGTGGCCGCACGGGCACGAGCCGTACGAGTCGACGCCGCACGGCGACCCGGTCGCGCTGGCCAGGGCGATCCTCGCCAAATGGCGGCCGGTCGCGGCCGCCATGCCCGTGGCCACCCAACCCGCTGCCAAGAAGGCGAAGTGACCCCATGCGTACTGCGACGGTCTTTGCGCTGTGCTTGATCTGCGTCGCCGCCGCGCCGCCCGTGCCCACCACACGGCCCGCGCCGTTCGTCGTGTTCGACAACCTGTTCAACCAGGGCAAGCCCGACCTGACCGACGCCGGGCTCGCGGGGTGCAACATCGTCTACAGCGGCCACGTCTGGCCCGGCGCGGAGAAGGGGCCGGACTACGGCAAGCTGCCCGACGAGGCGGCCTACAAGCGGGCGGTGCGGTCGCGCACGCTCCGGCCCGGCCCGGTTGTGCTCGACTTCGAGGGGCTGAGCCTGTCGGGCAACCCGGCGGTTGCCCGCGCCCACTTCGACCTGTTCCTGACCCTCGTCCGATGGACGCGCGAGGCCGCGTTGGGCCACGTCGTCGGCTTTTACGGCCACGGCCTGTTCCCCGAGGAGCCCGGCAGACCGTTCGCCGCCGAGGCGGCCAAGCTGGCCGCGGCCGTCGACGCGTTCTTCCCGTCGATGTACACGTTCGACGGCAACCGCGACAGGTGGAAGGCCAGGGCCCAGACGCTGCTGCGCCAGGCGCACGCCATCGCGCCGGGGAAGCCGGTCTACCTCTACGTCTGGCCGCAACTGCACGGCGGCAAGCACGACGTCCTGCCCGCCGACCAATGGACGTTCGAAATGGAAACCGCCCGCGACCTGGGCGCCGACGGCGTCGTGCTCTGGTCGTCGTCCGGCAAGATGTCCCCGCCCTGGGACGAGGCAGCCCCGTGGTGGACGGCGACGAAATCGTTCATCGCCCACCGCTGACCCAGGAGCACCGTGGCCCCTCGCCTGCCCATCCTTCTGACGACGCTGACGATCCTCAGCACCTCAGCCCACGGTGCCGCGCCGCGGGTCGACTGGCTGATCGACCGCGCACCGTTCAAGGCGACCGTCACCCAGGCGGCCGATCGGTTGACGCTGGACAACGGCCTGGTCCGCCGCGTGATCCGGCTGACGCCGGACGCGGCGACGGTCGCCCTCACCAACGTGGCGACCGACGAGTCGTTCCTGCGCGCCGTGCGGCCCGAAGCGTACATCGAGTTGGACGGCAGCCGGTACGCGGTCGGCGGGCTGGCGGGGCAGCAGGTCCAGAACGACCTCGACCCGGCCGCCCTCGACGCGCTGCAGGCCGACCCGGCGGCGTTCCACTTCACCAAGGCAACCGTCGGCCGCACGGCCGAGCGGTTCCCGTGGAAGCCACGGCCCCAGTGGATGCCCAAGCCCCTGCCCTGGCCGCCGCCGGGCGCGTCGGTCACGCTCTCGTTCGCCGCGCCGGCAGCGGTGGGCAACGTGTCGGTCGACGTCCACTACGAGATCTACGACGGCCTGCCCGTGATCAGCAAGTGGATCACGCTCGACAACGGCACCGCCAAGCCGGTGCGGCTCACCACGTTCACCAGCGAGGTGTTGGCGACGGTCGAGGGGGAGTCGCTGGTCGACAGGCCGTCGCAGCCGCGGCTGCCGAACCTGGACGTGGAGACCGACTACTCGTTCGGCGGGAACGACCCGCTGTCGCGCAACTCGGCCGTCCACTGGCTGGCGGACCCGACCTACAAGACGCAGGTCAACTACGATCGGACCGCACCCTGTCTGCTGGAGGTGCGACCGCCGCTGGGGCCGGACCAGATGATCGCGCCGGGCGAGCGGTTCACGTCGCTGCGCACGTTCGAGCTGGCGTACGACTCGACCGACCGCGAGCGCCGCGGGCTGGCCGTCCGGCAGATGTACCGGGCGATAAACCCGTGGGTGACCGAGAACCCGATCCTGATGCACGTGCGGTCGGCCCGGCCGGACGCGGTGCGCCGGGCGATCGACCAGTGCGCCGACGTCGGGTTCGAGATGGTCATCCTGTCGTTCGGCAGCGGCTTCAACTTCGAGAGCCGCGATCCCAACTACCAGGAGCGGTACAAGGGGCTGGCCGACCACGCGCGATCGAGGGGGATCGTGCTGGGCGGGTACTCGCTGCTGTCGAGCCGCAGCGCCGCGACGAGGGCGGACAACGTGCAGGGCGTGAAGCCGATGTTCGGCGTCGCGCCGTGCCTCTGCTCGCAGTGGGGAGCCGACTACCTGGCGCAGCTGCACCGCTTCATCGACGGGGCGGGGCTCGGCGTGCTGGAGAACGACGGCTCCTACCCCGGCGACGCCTGCACGGCCACGACGCACCCGTTCCACCGGGGCCTGGCCGACTCGCAGTGGGCGCAGTGGCGGGCGATCACCGGCTTCTACCAGTGGTGCCGGGGCAATGGCGTCTACCTCAACATCCCCGACTGGTACTTCTTCAACGGTGGCAGCAAGACCGGCATGGGCTATCGCGAGAGCAACTGGTCGCTGCCGCGCGAGCAGCAGGAGCTGATCGAGCGGCAGAACGTGTTCGACGGCACCTGGGAGAAGACGCCGAGCATGGGCTGGATGTTCGTCCCGCTGACCGAGTACGAGGGGGGCGGCGCCGCGGCCACGATCGAGCCGCTGCACGACCACCTGCAGCACTACGAGCACCGCATGGCCGACCTGTTCGGCGCCGGCGTGCAGGCCTGCTACCGCGGGCCGCGCCTGTACGATGCGCCCGACACCGAGGCGATGGTCAAGCGGATGGTCGGCTTCTACAAGCGGCACCGCGCGATCCTCGACTCCGACATCCTGCACCTCCGCCGGCCGGATGCACAGGGGCTGGACTACTTCCTGCACGTGAACCCAACGCTGCCCGAGCGGGCGCTGCTGATGGTCTACAACCCGCTGCCCCGGCCGCTGACGCAGGACCTGAACGTGCCCCTCTATTACGCCGGCCTCACCCGCGTGGCCCACGTGCGGCACGAGGACGGTGACCCGCGAGATCACGACCTCGCCCGCGACGATTCCATCACCCTGCCCGTGACCGTGCCGGCGTCGGGCTACACCTGGTTCACCTTCGGCGGCGAGTGACGCGGCCGACCTTCCGCCCGAGCGATCATCATGCGACCCATCGCACCCGCCCTTCTACTCGTCCTGGCCGTCGCGCCGGGGCTGTGCCCCGCCGCCGAGCCCAACGTGCCGACCGCCGCCGCCATGGCCGCGACGGCCCCGGCCGACGCGACCGACGTCATGGAGCAGCTCGCGCCGCCCGAGCAGCTGCGCGCGCTGCCGGGCGACTTCGTGCTCTTCACCGAATCGCGCGAGCACTCGGTCCGCCGGTTCGACGGCATCCCCGAAACGTGGCTGCAACGACCGGCGGCCGAGCGGGCAACGTTCCACGGCGACGCCCGGCCGGGCGAGTACTTTGTGTTCCAGGTCGCGGTCGTCGCCCCGCGCGGGGCGATCGGCCCGCTGTCGATCGGCTGCAGCGGGTTCGGATCAATCTCCGCGGACCACCTCCACTGCCTGAGCACGGGCGGCACCGGCCCAGACGGCACGCCGTTCAGCAAGTCGATCAAGGTGCCGGCGGGCGGCGTGAAGCCGCTTTGGTTCGGCCTCGACGTGCCGAAGGATGCAGCCGGCGACATCGCGGGGGACATCGTTGTCGCGTCGGGCGGCACGAAGGCGGCCGCGCACGTCGCGCTGCACGTCTCCGGACCGGCCGTGATCGATGGTGGCGTTGACGACGCGGCACGGCTGGCCCGGATGGCCTGGCTCGACAGCACGGTCGGCAGCGAGCCGACGGTGACCCAGCAGTACGTGCCGCTGACGTGCGACGGCAACGTGATCCACATCCTGGGTCGCGATTTGACGTTGGCCGACACGGGCCTGCCGGCGCAGGTCGACAGCCACTTCTCGGGCAGCAACACGAAGGTCCTGCCGACCGCCATGCCGCTGCTCGCGGCACCGGCGACGTTCACGGTCACGCCGATCTCCGGGTCGCCGATCGTGCCGGGCAGGGCGGCCCTCACCGGCCACCGCGAAGCGGACGCGGACTGGTCGACCGACGCCGGCACGGTCAGGGTCGTCGGCCACATGGAGTTCGACGGCAGCGCCACGCTCGACTGCCAGGTGACGGCCGCCGCCGACACCGATTGCCGTGACATTCGCTTCGAGCTGCCGCTGCGGCGGGCCGTGGCGAAGTACACGATGGGATTAGGCCACTTCGGTTCCGTTCGGCCGAAGGAGATCCGCTGGAACTGGGACGCCGACAAATTCCAGGATGCACTCTGGATCGGCGACGTGAACGGCGGCGTGCAGCTGCGGTTCAAGGGCGGCAACTACCAGCGTCCGCCGGTCAACATCTACTACCCGTTCCGCCCGCTGAACCTGCCCGACTCGTGGGACCTCGGCGGCCACGGCGGCATCGACGTGCTCGAGGTGGGTGACGACCGCGTGACGGTGTCGGCCTACACGGGGCCCTGCCACCTGTCGGCGGGGCGGACGCTGCACTTCCGGGTCGACCTGCTGCTGACGCCGTTCCACACGCTGGGCACCGACCGGCACTGGGGCGACCGGTACATCCACCCGTTCGAGGGGTCGGGCAAGGGTGCGGTCGACAAGGCGCTGGCCACGTTCAAGCCGGCCGGGCCGAACATCATCGAGCTGCACCACGCGACGTACGTGAACCCGTTTATCAACTACCCGTTCAACGCCGATTCGTTCGCCACGCTGGCCGGCTACGTGAAGCAGGTACACGACCACGGCGGCCGGGCGAAGGTCTACTACACCATGCGTGAGGTGACGACGAACCTGCCCGAGTTCTGGGCGATGACCAGCCTGGACGGCGAGGTCGTGCTCCCCGGCCCCGGCGCGGCGGCGACGACCGTCGTGAACCCCCAGGGGCCGCCGCCCTGGATGCTGAAGCACCTGCACGGCGAGTCGTACGTCCCGGCGTGGCGGGCCAAGATCGGCTCGCCCTACAACAAGGCCGACTACTCCGTCATCACCACGCCCGACACGCGCTGGAACAACTTCTACCTGGCCGGCCTGCAGTTCCTCTGCGACCGGGCGAAGATCGACGGGCTGTACATCGACGACACCGCCCTCGACCACCGGTCGATGCAGCGCGCCCGCCGCATCCTCGACGCCCGGCCCGACGCCCTGGTCGACCTGCACTCGTGGAACCACAACAACGTCAAGGCCCACTACAGCGACAGCGCCGGCGTCTACATGGAGATCATGCCGTACCTCGACCGGCTGTGGCTGGGCGAGGGGTTCGACTGCGACAAGGTCTCGCCCGACTACTGGCTGATCGAGATGTGCGGCGTCCCCTACGGCCTGATGGCCGACATGCTGCAGAACGGCGGGAACCCGTGGCTCGGGATGTGCTTCGGCGAGACCGGCCGGCTCGGCTGGGGCAAGACAGATCCACGCCCCATGTGGAAGGCCTGGGACGACTTCGGCATGGCCGGCAGCGACATGGTCGGCTGGTGGGACCCCGCCTGCCCGGTTCGCGCCGATCAGCCGAAGGTGCTGGCGACCGTCTACCGCAAGCCCGGCAAGACGATGATCGCCGTCGGCAACTTCGACACCGGTGCCGCCAATGCGACGCTCAAGATCGATTGGGGCACGCTCGGGTTGGAGCCGACGAGACTCGTCGCGCCGGCGATCGGGAGGTTTCAAGACGCCGCAATCTACTGGGCCGACGCCCCGATCAAACTTGCCGCCAAGCGCGGGCTGTTGCTGATCGTGGGCGGCTGACGGAACGCAAATCAGATGTCCACGAAGGACGCGAAGCGGAGAGGGACCTGTCGCGAATCTCTTCTTCGCGTCCCTCCGTGTTCTTCGTGGATGATCGCTTCTGTGGCGAGGCGGTCGAAATGACAAACGGCCGCCGCGCATCCCGCGCGGCGGCCGTCTAAATCTGCGAATCCTTTCGCACCGTCCTTGTCTCGTCGTCACGCCGCGGCGTGGTTCTCTCGTTCGCGCTCGGCCGCCAGTTCGTCAAGGAACGCGGCCAGCCCGTCATCGGCGTTGGACCCGATCACCCGCTTCGCCGCGGCCTTGGCCTCGGGCCGGGCGTTGCCCATGGCCACGCCCAGCCCGGCACCGCGGAGCATCGGCAGGTCGTTCACGTCGTCGCCGATCGCGACGATCGCCGCGGGATCAACGCCCAGCTGGGCCGCCACGACCAGCAGCCCGTTCCACTTGTTCACGGCCGGGTCGAACACCTCCAGCACGTCGACCCCGTGCGATGGCACCGCCACGCTGTGGAACACGACCCGACCGCCGAACGTCGCCGTCAGCCCCGCCGACAGCGTCGCCGTCATCGCCGGCTCGTTCACCACGCTCACGCGGATCGTGTGGCGATGGTGGTACTCGGCCAGGTTCGGCACGCGGTGGTACGCCGCCTTCGTCAGCCGCATCCACAGCGCCAGCGCGGGGCCGATCGCGGCCCGCTCGGTGATCAGGTAGTCGACGCCGGCCGCGCCGGTGTCCTGCAGCGCCATCGCCGCCTGAGCGTGCGACTCGAAGAACCGGCACACGTCGGCGGCCAGCTTTGACTCCATCAGCGAGTGCTTCAGCACGCGCCCGTCGGCGGTGTCGACCACCGCCGCGCCGCCGACGAACACGGCCAGCCCGCGGTGGCCCACTGCATCCACGATCGCCCGGCTCTCGGTCCAGTTTCGCCCCGTGGCGTAGCAGACCTTCAGCCCCGCCGCGACCGCCCGATGCACGGCCGCCACCGTCCGCGGCGTCACCTCACCCCGGGGCGTCAGCAGCGTCCCGTCGAAGTCGATCGCGACCAGCGCCGGCCGCAAGGGGTTGCGTTTTTGAGCGTCGTCAGGCGTCATTCAGCACAAGCGCGAACATAGCGATGTTCGCGGGCGAATCAAAAGGTGGGTGGAGTTATCGACGGATGTTGTTCCCACAGTAGAACGGGGCTCCTGAGGCCCCATGAACGCGATCCGCATCAATCGTCGCCTGGACTCGCACGTGATCGACCTGCCCGAGCTGGCCGCGGGACGCGATCGTCGCCGGCCTGCGGTCGATCGAGCGGGACATCGAGGCCGGCACTTTCGTCTTCGACGAGAGTTTGGAGGACATTCACATGGTCGTCGAGGCCGCCCTGATCGAGCGGGTCGGCGACCCCGGCCGCAAGCTGCACACGGGGCGGAGCCGGAACGATCAGGTGGCGATCACCCGGGCCGCAGCGTAAGCTAATGGCATGATCGTCATCCGGTTTCTCGACGCAAATGCGAAGCGGCAAGCCCTCGGCAAGCTGCCTGGTCGGTTCACGTTCAAGAGCTGGGCGACCGGCGAGATGATGGTGCCGGAAGACGCGCTGGCGTTCCTGGCCGTGGAAGGGATCCCATTCACCGTTGAAGGGCCGGCCAGCTCTGAGCGGAACGTATCGGCGGTTCGAGCTGCTCCTGCCCTTGCGGTTCAATGACGGGACGGCGATCCCTGATAACCTCCTAGCCGAGGTGCTGACCGAACTCGAAGAGGAGTTCGGGGCCGTCTCCTGCGAGACGCAAAACACCCGCGGGCAGTGGCGGCACCAGGGGCAGACCTACCGCGACGACCTAGTACGCCTGTACGTCGACGTGCCGGACGCCGCGGAACACCGCGAATTCTTCACCGCGTTCAAAGAGCGGGCAAAGGCGAAGTTCGGGCAGATCGACCTGTGGATGACGACCTACCTGATCGAAGTGATCTGACCCGGCCTAGGCAAGTGACCCGACGCCGCATTTGTCTACACTGCGGCGATGAGCGAGCAAACCCCCCAAAAGTCCTGGCAGGCCCGCATCGGCGAGGCGACGGACGCGGTCGCGCAGAAGTTCGTCGAGTCGATCAGCTACGACCGCCGCATCTACAAGCAGGACATCGCCGGGTCGGTCGCGCACGCGACCATGCTGGCCAAGGTGGGGCTGATGACGGACGGCGAGCGGGACGCGATCGTCGCCGGGCTGCGGTCGATCGAGCGGGACATCGAGGCCGGCACCTTTGTCTTCGACGAAAGCCTGGAGGACATCCACATGGTCGTCGAGGCCGCCCTGATCGAGCGGGTCGGCGAGCCGGGCCGCAAGCTGCACACGGGGCGGAGCCGGAACGATCAGGTGGCGACGGACCTTCAGCTTTGGCTGCGGCACGCGAGAGTTCAGACCGTACGGCAGTTGGAGGATTTGCGGGCAGCGCTGGTCGATCTCGCGGACCGGTCCAAAGAGATCGTGATGCCGTCGTTCACTCACCTGCAACGCGCTCAGCCGATTTGCGCTGGTGCGGAAGCGTTGGCGTGGGTCGAGCTATTCGAGGACGATCGCCACCGCCTGTTCTACACATGGGGGGCGTTGCGGACGTCCGCGCTGGGAAGCGGTGCCATCGCGGGTACGAGCCTACCGATCGATCGCGAGCTCACGGCGGAACTCCTGAAGTTCCGCGGTCCAACGCCCTTCGTGGCCTACACGATGCAGGGTGACGATCAGAAAGTGGAACGCCACTACAACCAGGCACTGCTCGCTTCCGAAAGCAGCATCGCTTCGACCGCGTCACGAGACGCCGCGTGCGACTTCGTTTACGCCTGCGCCATGATCGCCCAGCACCTCTCCCGCTGGGCCGAGCAGTGGATCATCTACATGACGACGGAGTTCGGCTTCATCCGGATCGCCGACCGGTACACGACGAGCAGTTCGATGATGCCGCAGAAGCGGAACCCGGACATGCTGGAGCTGATCCGCGGCCGGTGCGGGAACGTGTACGGCGATTTGTTCGCGTTGATGACGATCCTCAAGGGGCTGCCGATCGGCTACAACCGCGACCTGCAGGAGGACAAGCGGATCGTCTTCCGCGCCTACGACACCGTCTCGTCCTGCCTGACCATGGCCGCCGCCATCGTCAACTCGGCTAGCTACGACAAGGCTCGCATCGAGCCGACGCTGGACCGCGGGTTTCTGGATGCCACGTCGCTGGCCGAGTACCTGGTGACGCAGGGCATGGCGTTCCGCACGGCCCACCACGTGGTGGGGTCGGCCGTGGCCCGGTGCGAGCGCGAGGGGAAACACGCGCTGGCGCAGCTGTCGGTGGCCGAGTTCAACGAGGTGATCGCGGCGACGTTAAAGTCCCAGGGTGCAAGCACCCCGGGCTTGACGGTCACCGACGACGTCTACACCTGCCTGGGCGCCGCCAACGTGGTGAAGCGGTACCAGAGCGCCGGTGCCGCCGGCGGCAAGCCGTTCGAGGACCAGCTGGCGGCGTGGAAGCAGCGGCTCGGCGTGTGACGCGGCGGCCGTTCGCCGCGGTTTCAGAGTTGGACAGCCAGCGTCAACGGCACGTCACCCGCCACCAGCAGGTCGCGCAGGTGCCGCCGGAATCCAGCCGGATCCTGGTGCAGCGCGTACAGGTGCCCCGCGCTCGGCACGATCCAAAGCGACGAGCCCGCCACCCCCTGCCGCGCCACTGCATCGCGCAACAGCGCCACGTCCGTCGCGTCCAGCAGCAGGTCGGCCTCGCCCAGCACGACCAGCGTCGGGCACCGGATGCGCGGGATCGTGTCGATTGGCCGGGCCGCGTCGAACCGCACCCCACACGCCGCCTCTGCCATCGCCACCGCGGCGCGCAGCAGCGCTCCCCCGGGCAGGCCAACGATCCGCGCGTGTGCCCGCACTGCCCGCCGGTAGCTGGAGAAGGGCGACTCCAGCACGACGGCCGACACGTCGGCCCGCCCGCCGGCCACCGCCGCCACGACCGCTGCGCCCAGGCTCGCCCCGAACAGCACGAGCCGCCGCGTCGCCTCCGGCCGTCGGGTCAGCAGTTGGTCGATCACCTGGTTCAGGTCGTCGGCCTCGGCCCCCCCGCCGGTACACATCGTTCCGTCGCTCTCGCCGTGCGCCCGCAGGTCGACGGCCAGCACGTTCAGCCCCAGTTGACAGAGTGGTGGCGCCCAGGCGATCGCCCCCACCTTGGCGTCGGCGTACCCGTGCACCAGCACCGCCGTCGCCGCCGAGGGCGACGGGGCCGGGATCCACCACGCCGCGACGCGCATCGGCCGGGCGGTGCGCGCGTCGCGGACGGTGAACTGCTCGAGATCGAACCGCAGCCCCAGGTCGCCCGGCGACAGTCGCCGGAGCCGGTACACCGCCTTGCCATCGCTCATCCGCGGCGGGTGAAGGATCGACCACGCCGTCAGCGCGACGACCGCGCCCCCCAGCACGACGCCCAGCGCCAGCAGCATCCCGACCAGTGTGAACAGCGCGTGCGGGGTCATCCGCCTCGGGTTCTACCCGAACCGAGGCGGGCTCACGATCCGGCGACGCGGCATCCGATATTCACCCAGTGGCGAGTCAGCAACAGGAGCGAGCGATGATCAGCACGGGAAGCCGGCGAACGTGGGCGACGATGGGGCTCGTTGCGGCCGCCGCCGCCGGGTGCAAGACGACCCCCCCACCGGCGACGGCGACCGATGCGCCGGTCCGCAGCGACGTGACCGACATCCGCCCGATGTCGCGCTCGACCGCCGACGCCGCGCCGGCCTACGAGCCGCCGATCTACGACACGTCGGGCATCACCCCGATCGCCCCGCAGCCGCTGACCGAGCCCGCCCCCGTCGTCGCCACGGCGACGCTCGCACCGTCGCCGGTGATGTTCGCCGAGGCCCCGCTGCCGACGACCCCGGCCACCCACGCTCGCACCCACATCGTCCGCCGCGGCGAGACGTGGTTCGCGATCGCCCGCAGCACCTACGGCGACGGAACCCAGTGGCACCGCCTCGCCGCCGCCAACCCCTCGGCGGCCACGGGGCCGCTGAAGGTCGGGCAGAAGCTGATCGTGCCGTGACACGCGGGATTCGTCTTGCGCGAAGAAGCCCCGGATATACGAGGGTGATGCGTGACGGCCGTAAGCGGCGCGCGAGCGGGACGAAAGCCCCTGGTAGTCGCTGGCGCCTTCGCGGTTCGCAGTATGGAGCGTCAGTCGCGACGGCGCAAGCGACTGCGTGAGCCGCATCGCGCGACGGAGTTCGCGTTCCCCTGTCCGGCGATTGCGGCACGGCCGTCGTCTCTCGACCCACGGCGAACTCAGATGACAACCGGCTGAACGGCGGAAGGCGCGAAGGTGGCCGCCGATCGCCGCCGCCAGCTTTAGCTGGCGGGACGTCGGGTACCCGCAGGCTAAAGCCTCGCGGCTGCGATGGCGTCGGTTCGACTCACGCTCCCCGCGTCAGTTCACCGACGGGTCGTCGGGGATCCGGCGCGGGTCGATGAACTTGCCGAGGTTGGCCTCGGTCACCAGCCGCGTCCACAGCGGCCCGGCGGGGCCGAGCGCGCGGGTCGCCGTGGCGGGGATGGTCAGCCACGAGCCCGACTCCATCTCCGCCTCCAGTTGGCCCGCGCCCCAGCCGCTGTAGCCGACGACCACCTTCATGGCCGCGCCGTCGTCGCCCGCGGTTGGGCCGCTGCGCAGCAGCCGCTCGATCTGCTGCTTGTCGCTGGTGAAGCGCAGGCCCGGCACGATGGCATCGTCGTCCCCATCGTCGTCGTCGGCCGCGTCGGCGGGGAACAGGACCATCATGACGGCCTCGCACGGACCGCCGTGGTGCAGCGGACCGTCCACCTCGCACGCCACGCCGAGCACCTGCTCGCACGCCTGCCGCACCGTCACGTCCAGCGGCCGGTTCACCACCACGCCCAGCGCCCCGCCCTCGTCGTGCTGCAGCATCAGCACCACCGACTTGCTGAAGTTCGGATCCGTCAGCGACCCGGCGGCGATCAGAAAATGTCCCTTGAGCGACTTCATGCACGACCACCCAACAGGGCCCAGCAGCTCCGCCGCGGGAAACTCACGTTCACGGACGGTGAACCCGCGGCGGCCGCTGGGCTCCGTGTGACGACCCTCACCACATCTTGATCGCACAGGTGAGCACCATCGCCGCCAGGCAGACGATCAGCACCACCTTCACCCACAGCGGCCGGCCGCGCGACGGGTCGTCGGACCCGCCGATGAAGTTCCCGCACCTGGGGCAGACGTCGGCGTCCTCGTGCAGCGACCGCCGGCAGAACGGGCAGGGGACGAACGCGCCCGTGTCGTCGGGGTTCGTGTCGGACGGGTCGGGGTTCTCGGCGTCGGACAGCGTGCCTGCCCCGTCGCCCTCCTCGCGGTCGGCGTTCCAGTCGCCGTCGTCGTCGTCCTCGTCGGTCCAGTGGGTCATGGGTAGGGAACGTTCGGGGGTCGGAACGCGGGTTGCGGGCCGCGGGGCCGGATGGGAGAACAGTACCCGCCCATGACGACCACCGCCAACCCCCCGCCTGCCCCCGCCGATGCGCCCCCCTGGCCCGCCGCGACGGGGCCCCTCGACCCGCCCGAGCCGCGCTGGCCCGCCATCGTCGCCATGCTGGCGATCGGGCTGCTCTACCTGGCGCTGCCCGAGTCGCTGGCCGTCGGCCCGCGCTGGCTGTTCCCGCTGCTGATCGTCGCCCTGGCCGCCTGGACCACCGCCGCCCACCACGTCGGCAAGCCGGGCCTGAACCACGTCCTGGGCTACGTGAACAGCGCCGTGCTCACGCTGTTCGTCGTCTTCTCGCTCGCCCTGCTCGTCCGCGCCATGATCTACAAGTCGGAGCTGGCCACCACCATGCTCCGCTCGGCCAGCGCGCTGTGGTTCGGCAACGTGCTCACCTTCGCCCTGTGGTACTGGCGACTAGACGCCGGCGGCCCCAACGGCCGCGACCAACGGCTCGGCCACGAGAGCGGCGCGTTCCTGTTCCCGCAGATGACCAACCCCGACCTGGCCAAGCCCGACGACGGCCCCGCCTGGTCGCCGCAGTTCGTCGACTACCTGTTCCTGGCGTTCAACACCAGCACCGCCTTCAGCCCCACCGACGCCCCGATCCTCAGCCGCTGGGCGAAGGTGCTCACCATGGTGCAGGCGACGATCTCGCTGGCCGTGGTGATCCTCCTGGCGGCGCGCGGCGTGAACATCCTGTGAGGGGGGTTATGCCGAGCGACGTCGCGGGACGGCCGACGGGCCGTCTCACCCATTTCAGCGGCCGACCGACGAGGCCCGTTCTGTGGTTTTCGGGCCGAATGTCCCGCGCTCGTTGGGACGTGAACTCAAACCGGCGTGATGAAAACCACGCCCTACTCGAATACTCAACTACTCGACTGGACGCCGAACTTGATGTTGTGCCCGTGCAGGTCCGACAGGTACGCCCCGGCCCGCGCGATCAGCTCATCGCGGATGCCGAGGACGTCGCCGACCCGCGCGTGGCCGAACCGGTCGCGGACCAGGTCCGCGATCGTGTGGCCCTCGTCCTCGATCAGCTCGGGGTCGACGTCGAGCACGACGGAGGCGAAGTCGACGACGAAGGGCGGCCGAACGATCGTCATCTCCAAGGCGAGCAGTTCGTCGTCATGCTCGGTGAGTTCGGGGACGTTGAACCCGTTCGCGTCGATGAGCCCAACGTCCCGGAATCGCATGTACGCGTTCCGCTCGGCACGGTATGATTCAGCGCGATCATGGATCTTGAGGGCCGTCATGCGGTTCGTCTGCCAAACGCCGCCGTCTTTGCCTCCGCCAAGCACGTCGTTCTCGACGGCGATCTCTCGGCAGCCGCAGTAGATTGCAATCCGCTCAAGTTGGAGAGGACTGGGCTTCCACATGGCTGACATCTCCACGGCGCCCGACGCCGGCTACTCGCCGCCGATCAGCATCGACCTGACGCTGCACGGCGAGCGGTACGAGGTCGCCTCCGTCGGACCCGACCGACTCTACCTCCAACAGCCGGCGATTGCCCCCCCCGGCCACGGTGTCGTGCGAGTAACCGTCGACGGCCGCTCGACCTTCTACCAGGTCGACCTGTTTGCCGGGCTCGATGCGTCGGCCCGCAGGCAGTCGTTGCGGCTGATCGTCTCGCCGTCGGATGCTGTCGCTGGTCAGAAGTAGAACTGTGGGAAGCGGCGAGCGGAACCTGTGAAATCACCCCCGTAACCCGCCTACCTGCCGAGTGCTGACGGCGCACGAGCTACGGAGCCCTTCCAGCATCGATGACCGTAATTCCACTCGGCCTGATCTCGATGAATGCTCCGGCTTGAAGCGTGGGTGCCACCCGGTCGAACGTGGGCAACAATGGCAATAGATCCGGCAAACGGCTGGACGGTCCGATTAGCACCACCACTGTCACCGGTAGTGTGGACAGGTTCTGCTGTGCCTTGATGTTCCGGTCGACCGTCAGCAGCAGGTCAAACGGTCCCGCGGCGACGGCGGCCAACAGCTTGCCGTTCTTCAGCTCATCCCATCCCATCTCTGCGGCCGTCGTGACGGCGTGGCTGGGCATCGACCGACGCAATCGCCAGTTGATGCAATGGTCTAGCAGTACCCTCATGGCCGTGGCAGCCTCGCCAGCAGATCGCGGCGCGCCAACTTGAGGACGGCGACGGCCTGATCCCGGCTGACGCCGGGGAAGCCGTCGAGAAACTCCGCCAGCGGATCACCGCCCTCCAGGTAGTCGAACAGGTGTTGGACCGGCACGCGGGTGCCGTAGAAGCACGGCTCGCCGCCCATGCGGTCGGGGTTGATCCAAATTGTGCCGAACAGCGGATGGCCGAGCTGGATCAGGTCGCCGATGAGGCGGTCGGCGTCGGCGGGCGACGTTTGGGTTGCTTCGGAGATCATCGGCATTTGCTACTCCGATCGAGCTCGGGAGGGCGCGGGCTACCGCCGTTTCGTACTGGCGGCCAGTGGCCGAATTACTTAACTATAGTGTCCTCTCTTTGAGTCGCAGTACACAGACCTGCCGGCCTGTGGCCTGATGGAGTTCGCGACAACGACGGATCTGCTCCACGCCAAGAGTGTCCGTTGCTCCCTTGGTTTCGCAGAAGTGCCAATCAAGTCGATCTGGCGAGTGACAGAACAGGTCGGGCCAGCCAACGCCCTCCATTTCAAATACTTCCTCGGGCACCAACGACTCGTAGAGTTTCAACTTTCGAGGGTGGCTCCCAGCCCAATATTTCTCGACCAGGCTCAAGTATCCCGTCGCCTCGTACAGCAGAACGGCCCGAGCCACTCAAAGAAATGGTATCCCGATGCACACTGCGTGCGGTAGATCCGAAGGTCATCTTCGTCGAACAGCTCAGGATATCGATCTGCCCAAAGTAGCCCAAGCTCCCCAGCCCGGAAGCGATCCCGTTGGCTCGGGTGGAAGCAGAAGTCTAGGAACTTGATAGACGCGTCATCCAATGGCGGTCTCCGGTGTGACGCCATGGTACACACCATCCGAATCACGTGTCAAAATACTTCGCCTGCGGATGGTGCACGACAATCGCATCCGTGCTCTGCTCCGGCACGAGCATGTAGTTCTCGCTCAGAGTCACGCCGATCGATTCAGGTTTGAGCAGGTCGACGATCTTCGTGCGGTCCTCCAGGTTCGGGCAGGCGCCGTAGCCGAAGCTGAATCGGGAGCCGCGGTAGCCCTGCTGGAACAGCTGGGGGATCTTGGGGGCGTCCTCGCTGCCGTAGCCGAGCTCCTGGCGCATCCGCTTGTGCCACAGTTCGGCCAAGGCCTCGGCACTCTCGACGCCGAAGCCGTGCAGGAACAGGTAGTCCTGGTACCGGTTGGCCTTGAACAGCTCCTGCGCCACCTCGGCCGACCGGTCGCCGACGGTCACCAATTGCAGGCCGAGCACGTCGTACTCGTTGGTGGCCTTGCCGCGGAAGAAGTCGCTCACGCACAGGCGGCGCTTGGTGTTCTGGCGGGGGAAGCTGAACCGCGTCCACTCGCGCGGCGTGCCGGTGGGCGTCAGCTTGCCGGGGCCGTGCTGGCCGCAGGTGCAGCCCTGGAACTCCTCCGTGTGGTAGACGACCAGGTCGTCGCCGTCTGATTGGACCGGGAAGTAACCATAGACGACCTTGGGCTCGAGCAGCCCCTCGGCGACCGCCTGCTTCTGTAGGGCGGCGAACACCGGCCGGGCCTTCTCGTCCAACAGCTTCTCATAGTCGGCGTCGCTCAGCCCCTTCTTCTTGAAGTCCCACTGGCCCAGGAACAGCGCGTTGGGATTGATGTACGGGAACACCTGTTCGACCGGGATGCCCGTCACCTGTCGCCGCCCCCAGAACGGCGGCAGCGGCACCGGGTTGTCAGTGTTGACGTCGCTCCGGGCGGGCAGCGTCGACACGTCCGGCGCGACGTACCCCTTGGTGGCCCGCAGCTCCACGCGGCGCGCCCCCTCGGCCTGCTGCTTGTCGAACGCCACCTGCAGGCCGCCGCCCACGATGGAGTCCATCGTGTGCAGCCCCGCGAACGCGTCCTTGCAGTAGAACAGCTTGCCCTTGTACAGGTTCGCCAGATCGTTCACGGCATAGTCGCGCGTCAGCGCCGCCCCGCCCAGCAGCACCGGCACGTCGATGCCGACCGCGTTCATCTCCTCCAGGTTCTCCTTCATCACCGCGACCGACTTCACCAGCAGCCCGCTCATGCCCACCGCGTCGGCCGAGCGCGCCTTGGCCTCCTTCAGGATGTCGCTCACGGGCTGCTTGATGCCCATGTTGTAGACCGTGTACCCGTTGTTGGTCAGGATGATGTCGACCAGGTTCTTGCCGATGTCGTGCACGTCGCCCTTCACGGTGGCCAGCACGATCTTCCCCTTGGTGCTGCCCTCGGCCTTGTCCATGAACGGCTCGAGGTACGCCACCGCCGCCTTCATCGTCTCGGCGCTCTGCAGCACGAACGGCAGCTGCATCTGCCCGCTGCCGAACAGGTCGCCCACCACCTTCATCCCCTCCAGTAGGTGATCATTGATGATCGCCAACGGCGTGTACTTCTCCCGCGCCACATCCAGATCAACAGTGAGGTTCCGCTTCTCCCCGTCGATGATGTGCCGCTGCAGCTTCTCCTCGATCGGCAGATCCGCCACCGGGGCGGCCGCGGCGTCCGTGCGCTCGCCCGTCTCGGGGAACAGCGAGATGTAGTGCGTCAGCGGGTCGAACCCCTCTCGTCGCCGGTCGTAGATCAGGTCCAACGCCCCGTCCCACTGCTCGGCCGGGATGCGGTTCTTCGGCAGGATCTTCGACGCGTGGACGATCGCGCTGGTGAGCCCCGCCTCGCGCAGCTCGTGCAGGAACGCGCTGTTCAGCACCACCCGCGCCGCCGGCTTCAACCCGAAGCTGATGTTGCTCAGCCCCACGGTGGTGTGGCAGTTCGGCAACCGCTGCGAGATCAGCCGGGTGCCCTCGATCGTCTCCAGCCCGTTCCGCCGGTCCTCCTCGATGCCCGTCGTGATCGGCAGCACCAGCGGGTCGAACATCAGGTCCTCCTCGCGGAGCCCGTTCTTCACCGCCAGGTCGCGGATGCGCGTGGCGATGGCGATCTTCCGCTCCCGCGTGCGCGCCATGGCGTTGAGCTTGTCCTCGTCGATCGTCCCCGCCACCACGGCCGCCCCGTAGCTGCTGGCCAGCCGGCAGATGTCGATCAGCTTCTCCTCGCCGTCCTCCAGGTTCATCGAGTTCAGGATGCACCGCCCCCCCGCCAGCTTCAGCCCCGCCTCCAGCACCTTGGGGTTCGTGCTGTCCAGCATCAGCGGCACGTTCACGCTGTTCGTGTACCTCCGGACCACCTCCCGCATGTCGCGCACGCCGTCCCGGCCGACGAAGTCGACGCACACGTCCAGCACGTGGCTCCCCTCGCGCACCTCGTCCCGGGCCATGCTGACCAAGCCGTCCCAGTCCTCGGCCTGCAACAGCCGCTTGAACTGCCGGCTGCCGTTGGTGTTCGTCCGCTCCGCCACGATCAGGTACGACAGGTCCTGCCGCACGTCCGACGCCGTCATCAGGCTCGAGACCTGCGGCTTCCTAACCACCGTCCGCTGTTTCGGCTTCACCGTGGCGACCGCGTCGCACAGCATCTTCAGGTGCTCGGGCATCGTCCCGCAGCACCCGCCCACCACGCCCACGCCGAAGTCGTTCACGAAGCGCATCATGCCCTTCGTGAAGTCGGTCGGGTTCATCGGGAACACGCTCTTGCCGTCGACCATGATCGGCAGCCCCGCGTTGGGCAGCGCGCTCACGGTCCGGTCCCAGTTCTCGGCGATGAACCGCACGGTCTCGGTCAGCTCCGGCGGGCCGAACGCGCAGTTCACGCCCAGGATGTCGACCGACCTGAACGAGTCGAACGTCGCCACGAACCCCGCCGGGTCGGTGCCGGTCAGCATGTTCTGCCCGCCGTTCAGGTCGAACGACGCCTGCACCATGATCGGCAGCCGCCGCCCGGCCTCACCGAACGCCACCTCGATCGCCGCCAGGATGCACTTGATGACCAGCATGTCCTGCTGCGTCTCGACCAGCAGCACGTCCGACCCGCCCGCCATCAGCCCGCGCACCTGCTCGGCGTAGCTGTCGAGCATCGTGTCCCAGTCGGTGTGCCCCAGCGTCAGGATCTTCGTCCCCGGCCCGATCGACCCCACCACATACTTCGGCCGGTCGGCCGTCTCGAACCGGTCGCACGCCCGCCGCGCGATCTCGGCCGCCGCCTTGTTGTTCTCGAACACGCGATCCGCCATGCCCGCCTCGGCCATGACGATCTTGTTCGCGCCAAAGGTGTTCGTCTCGACCGCGTCGCACCCCACGGCCAGGAACAGCTCGTGGATCTCCTGGATCAGGTCCGGCCGCGAGAAGTTCAGCACCTCCGAGATGTTCTCCTGCCCCATCCAATCGCGCTGCAGGTCGAGCGTGCGCGTCTGCAGGTTCGACCCCATCGCCCCGTCGAGGACGACGATGCGCTCGGACACCAGTTCCATGAACGGCTTGCGTGCGGCTGACATGTTCGCTTTCCTTCCGTCACGGGACGCGCCCGCCCACCGGCGGCATTCATCCCTTCATCCGGATGGATTGTTGTACGGCGGGAGGCGTCCGTCAATACGTCCCGCTGATGCGGTCGGCCGCCCCACTTTTCCCGGCAGGACAGCTCACGTTCCCAACCGCCCGCGCGCACCTCAAGCCGGACCCGTGTGGGCCGGCTTTTCCAACACCGTTTCGCGGCCGCTCGAACGGGCCTTGACGTTTCCCGCCAAGCTCAAGGCATCGCACCGCATCTCCTTCGCCGACGCGTTCGTCGCCGCTGCAGCGCTGCGGTTTGACGCCGTGTTGATTCACAAGGAACCGGAGTTCGGCCCGCTGGCACCGAACGTCAAACAGCGGATGTCGCCGCCGAAGAATGTTCCGCGCCACGATGATCCGCGCCGGCCGACTGCGGAACCCGATCGGCTTGATGCCCGCACGATCAACTCGCCATGCGGGCTGGCGGATCGACAGGGCGCGCGTTCCCGCTGTATCGGCTCCCTCCCGCCGGGCGGAAGACCACAGGGATGGCCGCGGACAACGCCGCGCCCCGCGTCCGAATTCCGCGTGCTCACTTCAGAATGTGAATCGTCGGGTCGGCCGGGTTGTCGAGGCCGACCATCCGCGCATCCAGCGTCGCGAAGGTCAGCCCGTGCTTCCCGGCCAGATGTAAGAGGTACGCATCGGCCACTGTTTGTGCCCGCGCAGCGCATCAGCGGGCAGTTCGGTGTACGCCACATCGTCCGGCGTGAAGACGTGTCCTGGCGAACGGGTCAGCTGTAGCAGCGTCTCCACCCCGGCCGCCATCGTCAGTCGCGGTGGGTACTGGCGCGGCCCCGTGTCCTTCCATGGCCGCGTCGCGAACCGCAACAACCCGCCCTGCGTCGTCGGCGTGGTGTGAAACCGATCCAACCCTCCACGAACGCCCGGGCCAACGGGTGCGCCGGATGGTCGGCGAAGATCGCCGCGATCAGCACGTTCACGTCCAACAGGGCCTCACGCGGCGTCGCAGGCATCGTCGATCTCCTGCTGAGTGATCTCGCGCCCCGTCGCCGCCACCACCGGCAGCGTACGCCTGGCCTGCTCTCGGCCGACAACCCGGTCGGTCAGGTGCCGCAGCACCTCCTCCTGTTGCGACTGCGGCAACGCCGCCACCGCCGACTCGATCTCCAGCAGGGTGTTCATGCCGGCTAAGCGTAAATCCCGCCCCTCCCCCGCACAACCGCCGCCCACCGACGGCGCACGTAGGGACGGCTTCCCGATGGCCCGCGTCGATGGCAACGATGGGCTCCAAGGCGGAATGGGCGTTATTGCATATAGCTGCTGTAAACGTACCTGTCCCATATTGTGTTCCGACGCCCGCAATCGAGTCCGCCACCAGCGTGCTGGCCGTCCCCGTCACCACCAACCTTCGCCCCGCCCCCACGCACGTCCCGCTCCCCGCCGGCCAGGGCGGCCTGGCCCACGACTCCATTTCCCGCTGCGAGAACGTCAGCTACCTTCACAAATCCCGCCTCGCCCGCGGCCCCCTGGCCGGCCCGATCACCCCCGCCGTGGTGGCCGACATCGAACGCTGCCTGCCCCGCTCCCTCGGCCTAACGACCTGAACGTGACCCGCACCCCGGTTGTGACGGCCAATCGACGGTCGTAAACTGGCCGGCATGGCTGAGGCGGTCCGCGAAGTGCTGCCCGGCGACCTCCGCCTGCCGCCCAGCCGCGGCGGCGGGGCCGACCCGTGGAAGCTGCACCAGCAGATCCGGCAGTTCGGCCCATCGACCGCCGGGATGCCACCCATCTTCGTGTACGAGGACCCGGACGGCCTCCTCGAGATCATCGACGCCGTCACCCGGGCCACCCGGATCGCCAAGCTGGACCCCCAGCGGCCGGTCCCGGTGCTGATCATCGGCCACTACCGCCGCAGCCGGTCCGGCTCGGCAACGGTGAGGGAGCGAGGATGAACCACCCCAGCCCGACAACGATGACCGACGCCCGATCCGACCTGCACGCCGGCCTCGCCGAGCTGTCCCACCGGGTCCCCGAGATGCGGGTCGGCCAACTAATGGCTGCCGTCGGCGAGCTGTGCGCCGACCTGCACGGCCGCGGCCTGTGGGACGCCACCGACGCCGAACTGCTCGAGGCCGTCTGGCAGTTCCGACGGAACTACGAGACGGCCACCCCGTAGGGCGGAGCCGCCCTCCGACCGCGACTACCGCCCCCGCCCGCCGGCACCCGCCCGGCTCGGCACCCCGGTGGTGGCCGAGGTGACCCGCCACCCCGCCCTGGCCGGCGACCCGGCCTGCCCGTTCATCGACGCCGCCATCCCCGACGGCCGCGCCACCGGCGACGTCCGCGACCGCGTCGTCTCCTGCCTCGTCCTCGTCACGGAGGGCGCCGACACCCTCGTCCAAACCCTCGGCCGCCTCTCGCCGGCCATGCAGACCGAACGGGACGCCTGCCTCAAAGCGGCCACGGCCCTCCCCCGACCGCGCCGCCCGGCGGTTGTGCGGCAGGGCGGATTATACAAGTGTCCGGTCATGGCGAAATATGGGTGCCCGACACAGCAAAGACAGACCTCCTACCCTCGTCCGCGGACTGCCGTCCGCCGTGCTCGACGACGGAACCGGGTTCGGCGGAACGTACCGAACAGTCAAACGAGGTGTAGCTGTCCCGCTTTGCAATCCGTCCTCAGGCGCTCTAATCACGGTCCCAAGGTGCGGGAGGAACCACCTTGCGCCGATGAATCCGTAACCGTTCCTCACGTTTGCCTGTCACGATCTCCTCGGGTGCAAACCATTTCCGTTCGTCACGCGGCAGATCGCCCCATGTATCTGACGAAATCAACACTTCGCCAGTGGTCGCCGATGATTCGAGCCTAACAGCATTTGCGATCGTAGTTCCAGCCATCTTGAAGCTGTGAAACTCACCGCTTTGTGTAAAGCACTTCGTCAGAACAATCTCACCGCTGTAAATGCCGACGCGGAAATGCCTCTGCGCCAGTTCAACGGTTTTCTCCCGATTGTGAGATTGTGCGACGCGGTGCATAGTTTCTGAGAATCTGGAAGCTTCGAGAGCCGTCGCGAACGCAAGGATTGCTCCGTCGCCCGTGTTCAGAAGGCGAGTGTCGGACATTTTCGCTCCAACTGATCGAAGACCAATCGCGACCAGATGTTCAATTTGTTCGTTCAACTGCCTTACTGCCGCAGCACCAAGGTTCTCCTCCAGATTTCGCGCAATGTCGATGTAACGTGATAGATCCAACTCGACTATTACTTTATGGGAAAGCACAGAGTTGGCCTCCGGCGTTTCCTCAGCAGTCACGACGCTTTGAGCCGGCGGCGAGCCTGCCGGCAGATCCGAGTCTGTTCCGATCAGATTGCTGCCGAGATCTGTTAGTCGCCAGAGCCGCTTGCCACGACAAATCTCCGAAAAGTCAACCAGGTGGCCCGCACGGTTGAGTATACCCGCCACGTCGATCGTGCTAGATCTTGGAATTCGAGCTTGCTTCAACACCTGCCGGATCTGATCTGTACTAGCTTCGGCTGTTGACAAATGTCGGTGCAAGTAGAACAAAGCAGCAACGACCTTCTTGCGGTCGGTGGATCTACGGAGCGGGTGCATGAACTCGACAGCGGTCATTTCATCGCCTAACGCAAGTGGAAAGTGAAACTGCGAAGACCGGCCCGCGGTCACTGCTTGTCTTTAACTAGACATGTTCCGGATCATCTCGGCCGCTGCACGCAGGCCCGGTTGCGTCAGTTCGAAACCCGTCGACTTTGACCCAATCATCAAATTTCCGATCGCCTTCATGTACGTCGAGTGGTTGTCGCGGTCGTAGAAACCGAGATCGCGACAAACTTGCCGAGCGGCTTCGTCGTCGAAACGAGGTTCGCCGGTAGACAGAAATGCCCGTGCGCCACTGAGCAGGTAGCATTGCTGTACCCGCTCCTTGTTGGTCGTCGCCGGCAGCGAGTGTGCGATTAACTCAAAGCCCGCCCCAGTCCGATGAAATACCGATTCCAGTTCCTTTTCAACGAGGTTGTTCTGCGCCAACCATGTTTGAACACGTCGCGGCAAATCGTCAGTTTGTTCCGACGCATGGGAGAGCTGTCGCGAGCCTGTCGATCCCGTAGATGGAGTCGAGCCTCTGCCCGACGTCAGAGGGGTTTGGAGGAAAATCATCGCCGCCTCGACGACTCGCACCCTTTCTGCCGAAGGAATTTGCCTGAGTAGCTCGATTAGACCCACTAGGGATTTCGGATCGGCGCTTCGGACGTAGCCCTCTTCAACAGCCCTCGGCAGATCGGATGTCAACTGTTCCATTTGACCCTTTCAGTGCAAATTGTTGGGTGTATGGTAGAAGTGCCCGCAACCGTTGGCAAGAACATTCTGCGTCAGGACTTAAAAATCCTGCAAATGCACCCGTCTGATGCACTTGCGAACGGGACGGAAGGGACCGCCCGTCTCGCTCCAGGCAACGGGGCCTAGCTTGCGGATGACCGACTCATCACCGCCCCGATCACCCCGTCGGTCGGTATCCGAACCGCTGAGCGACCCGCTGGGCCCCTTTTCGCAGCCGGCAACGAAGTCCGGGCGATTCGCGTGGTGGGAGCGTGCTGGTGCGAACAGGCGAAGGGGGTGGGATGTTCGGCACCGTTGCTGACCAGCTGAGCCGGGATGAACGCAAGGGTGCAGGATGGAGTCGAATGGAACGGGGACTAAAACGCCCAGTCTCAATCGAAAACGCGGATTTGGTGAGCGATGGTCCCTTTTAGTACCCTTCCAAATTGTGACATGGTAGCCGCCGTCTCCTCGCGGGCAACCGGGCCTGGCTTGCGGATGACCGACTCATCACCGCCCCGATCGCCCCGTCGGTCGGTATCCGAACCGCTGAGCGACCCGCCGGGCCGCTTTTCGCGGCCGGCAACGAAGTCCGGGCGATTCGCGTGGTGGGAGCGTGCTGGTGCGAACAGGCGAAGGGGGTGGGATGTTCGGCACCGTTGCTGACCAGCTGAGCCGGGATGAACGCAAGGGTGCAGGATGGAGTCGAATGGAACGGGGACTAAACCGCCCAATCTCAATCGAAAACGCGGATTTGGTGAGCGATGGTCCCTTTTAGTACCCTTCCAAATTGTGACATGGTAGCCGCCGTCTCCTCGCGGGCAACCGGGCCTGGCTTGCGGACGACCGAGTCGTCACCGCCCCGATCGCCCCGACGGTCCATCAAGTCGACATAGTGGATCGGCAGGCGTTTGGCCCGGTATCGGCGTTCGAACGTGGTCGTCCGGCCGGCGAACGGGTGGGGCCGGGTGTGGCGGGCGGCGGCGGGGTCGGCCCAGAAGTCGGCGACGTCGGCGGTGACGTCGATCCGTTGGCGGAGTCAGAGCCGGTGGCATCCACCCGCCTTAAGATCCTGCTCCGCTGACGATGGCAGCTTGGGGTGGCCCGACGGTACAGTGCGGCGAACGAGGTGGTGCGATGGGCCAGGTGATTGCGGGGACGTATCGGAACGGGGTCGTCTCGTTGGACCGGCCGCCCGAGGGGGTGACCGAGGCGCGGGTGGTCGTTGAGTTCGTCGAACCGGCGGTGCCAGCACCGCAACGCGCCGGCCTCCGGTTCGGCATGTTCGCCGACCCGGGGGGGCGACTGACCACCGACGAGGACCTGGACGCCGTGAAGCGGTCGTGGAACAGGACTGTCGAGTGACGGCCCTGGTCCTCGACACCCACGCCTTCCTCTGGCTGCTGGAAGGCAACCCGAAATTGCCGGACCTCGTCCGGCAGCGGATCGAGGATCCGGCGGTCGCCCTGTGCCTACCGGCGTTGGCGGTCGCGGAGTTGATCGACCTGATCAGCAAGGGGCGATCACCTTTGAGCCTGTCGGACCTGCGAACGGCTCTCGGTGCCGACGATCGGCTTTCGGTCGTCCCGATGGACGAACGGGTGGCCGTCCTGACGGAACGGTTGGTGTCGCTCCGTGACATCCACGACCGGTGCATCGTGGCCACGGTGTTACGCCTCATCGAGCTGGGAACGGATGCCGCACTGGTGACCCGGGACGCCGACGTGCGAGCGACCGGCTGGGCACCGACGATCTGGGACTAGTGAGTCGAGCGGCCAAAACCCACGTTACTCGTGACCGGGCGGCCGGGTCCCCGGTGACAGCCCGGGCCGTCAGCTCGACGTAGTAGATCGGCAGGCGCTTGGCCCGGTATCGGCGTTCGAACGGCGTCGTCCGGCCGGCGAACGGCTGGTATCGCGTGTGGCCGGCGGCGGCGGGGTCGGCCCAGAAGTCGGCTCGGCGGTGACGCGGTAACGGCGGGCGACCTCGGGGCTGAACGGGGGCAACGTGGCCGGCGGCTCGACGTCGCGGCGGCGGAGGCGGGGCGAGGGGCCGAGGCGGGCGGGGTCGTCGGTGAACCCGCTCGGCCCCGGCCGGCCTAGCAGCGACCGGATCGACTGGAAGTCGCCGGGGTGGTCGGTCTTGATGGCGACCGTGCAGACGGATAAAGGGTTACTACTGATTGCCGTCCGGTTGCTGCAGGTGCTCGCTGGGTTGGACGAAAACCATTGGTGAACCCCATGGCAGTGACCGATCGTGCCACTCGGGTCGGTTTGGCTTCACGGCAGCCGCCCGTCGGGCGGGTCGAGCGGCGGGAGGGCGAAGGGGTCGGGGCTGACGGTGTCGTCGGGAACCGTCGGGAGGGCATCGACGTGGGGCGGGAGGGTCGGGCCTGACCGGTGGCGGCGGCGGGCGGGGAGGGGGGCGCGGACCTTGGCCGGGTCGAAGATGCCCTCGCCGGCGAGGAACTCCTCCTTGACGATGGCGGCCTCGGCACGGGCGGCGGCGGCCCACTGCTGGCGGGCGACGTGGTCGGGGTCGGTCGGGCCCGGCGCGGGTGGGGTCAGCAACCCCTGTCCCTTGAGGATGGCCAGGGCGGTGCGGGTGTCGCCGGCGGTGATGGCGGCGGCGACGGTGGTGACGGCCGCGTCGGCCAGGGCCAGGAGGCGGGCGCGGGCGTGCTCGGCGGCGGCGGCCTGCCAGGCGTGGAACGCGGCGCGGAAGGCGGCGTCCTCGCGCAGCCAGCGGTGCAGCGTCTGGCGGTGGACCCCGGCCGACGCCGCGGCGGCCGTCGCCGACTCGCCCGACGTCAACCGTTGGATCGCCCGCCGTTGTGCCGGCGTCAGGTCGTCCCCGCCCGACCCGCCAGTTGGACCTCGATGATCGTCATCCCGATGTGCTAATGAGTATCCCATCACCGA
>CBDAQA010000009.1:0-399081 GCA_965198865.1 Tepidisphaeraceae bacterium
GGGGGGCGCAGCGCTCGACGTCGACGCGTTTGTCGCTTCGCCCTCGCAGGCCGTTCACCTGCGCCTGAAACTGGCCGGCGCGGCGACCTCTTCGACCTGTGCCCTCCGGGTTCTCACGCCCACGGGGAGCGTGGCGCGCACCGTGCCCTTTCGCTCGCGCGGCGGTGGACGGTTCGACCTGGCCCTGTCCGGGCTGGCGGCCGGCGACTACACGTTGGAGGCCGACGGCGGCGCCGCGGCGCGGCCGCGCGTGCCGCTGCGCGTGCGGCCGTCAACCGACGCCGAGTTGGCCGACCTCTCGGGCGACGACGGGTTCCTTCGCCGGCTCAGCGATGCGACCGGCGGGCAGGCGTTTCGCCTCGATCAGCTCGACGCCCTATCGACGCTGCTGACGGCACCGGTCCCCAACGGGTCGCGCCCCGTGGAACTGCCGCTGTGGGACGGCCCGTACCTGTACGCCGGGGTGCTCGGACTGCTCACGGCCGAGTGGGCGCTGCGGCGACGGGCGGGACTGGCCTGAGCCGGATCGGCGGTGCCGTGATTCGAGTAGACCGGCAATCCACAGTGCCTTTTGACAACCCCGCGGCACGACCGGTAGACTTCCGCGGAACGCTGAATCAGTTCCCCTTACCCGGCGAGGCTCGGACATGAAGAAGTTGGCCCTGATGGCATCGATGGCGACGGCGACGGCGGGCCTGTCGTCGCTGACCGGATGCGGGACCCCGGGTTACAGCACCGAGGAGCGGTTCAGCCGCATCGGTCGCAACTGGGGCTACGAGTACGAGCAGATCCAGCAGGACGTGGACTACATCTTCGAGCTCGACCCCGCCACCCACCTGACCCACTGGAACGTGCAGTAAGCACGGCCCCCCGCCCATGGCAGACGCCCCGCCCGTTTCCGCGCCCCCCGCCGCGGCCGGCCCCGACGCCGCCGGGGATGACCCGTTCCTCCGCCTCCACAAGATGTCGATCACGGCCGGGCTTGGCTCGGGCGACTACGTCGCCATCAGCGGCCTGTCGATCGCCGCCGTCCTGTTGGGCGTGGGCAGCCTGCTGGTCCTGTTCCACGTCCACCTGCTGCTGCTGGTGCCGCTCGCCGGCCTGGTCTGCGGCGTCCTGGCGTTCGTCCAGATCGGCCGGAGCAACGGCACGCTGACCGGGCGCGGGCTGGCCCTTTTGGGCCTCGTCCTCTCGCTGGGCCTGGGCGGGTACGAGGGCAGCCAGGTCGTGATCGCCTGGCAGAAGGCACGGGCCGACCAGACGCAGGTGATCGACCTGATCCACCGCCTGGGCGATGACGTGGTCGCCGGCAATTATCAGGACGCCTACGACCTGTGCGACCCCGACCTCCGCAGCTACGTGACCCGGCCGGTGTTTGAGGGCGTCTGGCAGAACGTGCGCCACTCGGCCCTGCTCGGCACCATGATCGGCCTGGACTGGAACGGGCAGCTCACGTTCGAGAACGACCCGTTGACCAACCAGCGCGTGGCCGGCGGCATGGTGTTCATCAAGTTCAACAGCTCGCCCGAGCCGGTGCGAACGGACATGGTCTTCAGGGCCGGCGACCACGGCTGGCGCGTGAGCCGGATCCCGCAGTTCTTCGTCCCGCCCGGCCAGCAACAGGCGGCGCCCGGCCCGTCGGGTCCAAAGGGCCCGTCGGCTCCCGCCGGCAAGCCGCAGACCTTCGGGCCGCCGCGGCCGTCGTAGCCAATATCCAGTTCCCTCTCCCGGTACGCCGGGAGAGGGTGCCAGAAGATGCGCCGCCGCCGCCAAGAATGGTCGCATACCTCTTCCAACCGAACATCGGCCAATGCCGACGCCCCACGGGACGCCGGCGTTGTCGTTTCACAAAACGGTTCACCCCCGCTTCCCCGTCAAGTTGCCCGCCGATGGCGTCCGATAACGTGGGTATTGGCCCGGTGGTCCGGCCGGTTGTTGGCCGGGCGCATGCCCACGACCGATATCGTTCCGGGGACGCTCCCCACGGAACCAGACGAGGACGACATGACGATGCGGAACAGCGGCGGCACGCGGGTCGGTAAGGGTTTGAAGCGGGCCGGGGCAACCCTCGCCGCGGCGGCGTTGGCCGGGTGCGCCTCGGCGCACCGCACGGCCCCGGTCGCGGCGACGCCTCTCCCGCCGGCCCCAACGGCGACCGCCGAGGTGACGCCGGCCGACGACCTCGACACGATCCCGCCGACCGCCCCTCCGCCGCCCGCGCCGGCCGTCAACGTCTTCGGCGAGCTCGACGGCGTCGCCCGCGGCACCGCCCGGCCCATCGGGGACGAGGGGTTCAAGCAGCACAGCTTCGCCGACGAGGGGTACGACGCCGACGTCGTCGTCGACCCCACCGGCAAGTCGATGTGCTTCGCCTCCACCCGCAACGGCACGCGGTCGGCCCTGTACCTGCAGCGGACCGACGGCGCGAGCGTCACCCGGCTGACCAGCGACGACTCCGACAACGCCTTCCCCACGTTCAGCCCCGACGGGAAGCAGATCGCCTTCTGCTCCACGCGCACCGGCGTGTGGAACATCTACACGATGGACACCGACGGCCGCAGCGTCGTCACCCTCACCACTGGCGGCGCGCAGTGCGTCCACCCGACCTACAGCCCCGACGGCACGCGCCTGGCCTACAGCTGCCTCGGCACGCGCAGCCACCAGTGGGAGCTGTGGGTCATCACCCTCAGCACCGGCGAGCGGCAGCAGATCGGCTACGGCCTGTTCCCCACCTGGTGCCCGGCCCGCAACGGGGTGGACAAGATCGCCTTCCAGCGCGCCCGCGAGCGCGGCAGCCGGTGGTTCAGCCTCTGGACCCTGGACCTGGTCGACGGCGAGGCCCGCCACGTGACCGAGGTCGCCGTCAGCTCCAACGCCGCCATCGTCAGCCCCACCTGGAGCCCCGACGGGCAGCGGCTGGCGTTCGCCACGGTGCTCGACCCGTCGCACACGATCGGCGCCAAGCGCGGCCGCGGCGAGCAGGACATCTGGACCGTCGCCGCCGACGGCACCGACCGCCGGCGGTTGACCGACGGCAACGGCGTGAACCTGTCCCCCTGCTGGGCGCGCGACGGCCGGGTCTACTTCGTCAGCAACCGCGGCGGCGTCGAGAACGTCTGGAGCGTCCGGCCCGACGTCGGCCAGACCTTCACCGCCGCCAACGCCCCCCCGGTCGCCAGCCCGACCGCGAAGCCGAACACGACGGTGCCGCACGATGCCTCGGTGAACCTCGACACGCGCGATGCGGATCGGTGAGGGCGGCCCTCCTCGCGTAGCGGTCGCCCCCGAAGGGGCACTCTTCGACCGTCGCAGGGTGCCCCTCGGGGCGACCGCCACGCGGGGCCGGCGACGACATCGGAACCTCATTTCCAGGATGGAACCATGCGACAGATGCGGAGCATCTCCGTTGGCGCCGCGGCCGTGGCGCTCTGCCTCGCGTCCGGGTGCGTGCAGCCGAAGTACGGCTACGAGAACCAGCAGACGTTCTACGGCGGGGAACACCCGGTGTGGGCCGTCGCCCCGGCCATCAACCTGAGCGGCGAGCGCAACGTCGACCCGGTCCTGCAGGCCGACCTGGTCTTCCAGCAGCTGCAGGCCGTCAACAACGTCACGGTGATCCCGGTCGACCGCGTCGTGCAGGTGTACGCGGCCCTGCGGATCGAGAAGGTGCAGTCGCCCGAGCAGGCGGCCCTGGTCTGCGAGCAGCTGGGGTGCGACGCGCTGGTCGTCCCCACCATCACGATCTACGACCCCTACAACCCGCCCAAGCTGTCGGCGTCGCTGGCGCTGCTGACGCGCAACCCGGTGGCCAACGCGCCCCACGTGGACGCGCGCCAGCTCGCCCGCGAGGCGACGCCATCCGAGGACCAGACCCTGCCTCGGCACCCGCCGTTCGTGCAGGTTGTCGGGATGTACGACTCGGTGAACGGATCGGTCCACGCGGCCGTGCTGGCCTACGCGGCCGGGCGCAACGACCCCGCCCAACCGCTGGGCCCCGACGAGTACTTCGTCAACATGGACCGGTACTGCGGGTTCGTCTACCACACGCTGATCGGCCAGTTATTGGACCGCGTCTCGCCCCCGCCCCCACCGCCCCCGGTTCCGGCGACGCAGCCTTAGGACCGGCCCGATCTGGCCGATCGTAGGAGAGCGGCGGGCGCACGCGCCCGTGCCGCGGCACCGGGGTGCCGGCGTCGAGCCGCCCCCCTGTTTGGTGTCCCGCGGATCCACACGCACCGGAGGTCGGTCGATGCAGCACGACGAACAGCAGCAGCAACAACAGGGCACGGCCGGGCTGAAGACGCTCAGCCTGGTCAAGGGCAAGGACACGTTCTGCTTCCGGTACGAGACGGGCCAGGAGGCCCGCGTGCTGGACGCGCTGGTCGACATGGTGAACCGCCAGGACGTGGGCTTCGACTGGTTCGATGCCGCCGTGCTCAGCCACCAGCTCGGCCAGCATTTGGCGAAAGAGTTGAAGCCTTATTTGCCGAAGAAAGCAGCGTAAGGGTTATCGGCTTCACGCGGTGTCAACGGGTCCCGAGGGGGTCCGCGAGCCACCCGGGATGGCCGGTCGCCCGTCGCCGTGACCGCATGGCGACCGTGTGACGTGGAACGTCCACGCGTGGGCCGCCGGCCGGCACGGGAGGTTGATCCCCCCGCGTCCCTGTCGTCGGCAGATTCCAACGGATTCCCCCGCGCCCGCGATTCCGCGACCGGTTGCCTATGTCCCACGTCACCGCCCCCGCCGCACCCGTCCGACCCCCGGCCCCGGCCGTTGGCAGTGCGACCGTCGCACAGCCCGTGGCCGACCGGCCGGTCGCCCCGCTGGTGCGCCAGTTCCTCGACTACCTGAAGCTCGAGAAGCACTTCAGCGACTACACGGGCAAGAGCTACGGCGCCGACCTGGCCCAATTCTGCCAGTTCCTCGGCGGCGAGATCGGGTCGACCCACGCCACGCCCCCCTCGGCGGCGCACGCCGCGCTCCCGATGGACGACAAGCTGTCCGGGTGCGAGCCCCTCACCGTCCGCGAGTTCCTGGCCTACCTGCACGCCCAGAACTACACCAAGAGCACCACCGCCCGGAAGCTGGCCACGCTGCGCAGCTTCTACAAGTTCTGCATCCGCCGAAATGTCTGTCAGCAGAGCCCGCTGCTCTCGATCCGCACCCCCAAGCAGGAGAGGCGGCTGCCCAAGTGCCTGGACCTGGAGCAGGTGCAGAAGCTGATGGACGCCCCCGGCGACGGCGACCTGCTGAGCGCCCGCGACAAGGCGATGCTCGAGGTGCTCTACAGCAGCGGCATCCGCGTCAGCGAGCTGGTCGAGCTCGACATGGGCGACATCGACCTGCAGGAGGGCGTGCTGCGCGTCCGCGGCAAGGGGCGCAAGGACCGGCTCACGCCGATCGGCAGCCAGGCGATCCGCGCGGTCCAGCGCTACTTCGAGCTGCGCATGAGCGAGCCGCGCCTGGCCGACAAGGTGACCGGCCGGGTGTTCCTGAATAAGCACGGCGAGAGCCTGTCCACCCGGTCCGTCCGCCGCAAGCTCGACAAGTACCTGGTCGAGGCGGGCCTGGACCCCGGCATCTCGCCGCACACGCTGCGTCACAGCTTCGCCACGCACCTGCTCAACAACGGGGCCGACCTGCGCAGCGTGCAGGAGCTGCTGGGCCACCAGAGCCTGAGCACGACGCAGGTCTACACGCACCTGACGACGGCCCGCATGAAGCAGGCGTACGACGACGCCCACCCGCGTGCCGACGCCCCGACGGTCCCCGGTGGCGGGGCGGTGATCCCCCCGTTTCCCCACCCGACGGCACCGGTGACGACGCCGACGTACTACCCGGCCCGCGCCGGCTGAGCACGCTGCGTCCACACGGAGCAGCCCCGGATGTACATCCGGGGCTCCTTGTGTGCGCCGCTCAGTTGCCCGCCGCGTGCATCTTCGCTTCGCGGTACTCCTCGATCTTCTCGTAGACGTGGTCGGGAAACTTCAGGTCGCGGTACAAGTTGGCTGCGTCGGGGTCGTCGTTGGGAATGATCGGGAAGGCCTGCTCCTTCTCCCACTCCCGGATCCGGTTGACGCGCGGCGGGCTGTAGTCGCTGTCGATCACCTGCTGCACCATCACGCGAGCCTGGTCCTCGGTGAAGTCCTTGTCCTGCGTCAGCTGCGCGACCAGCTCGTCCGGCC
The DNA here is from genome assembly GCA_965198865.1 of Tepidisphaeraceae bacterium. Lineage (GTDB taxonomy): Bacteria > Planctomycetota > Phycisphaerae > Tepidisphaerales > Tepidisphaeraceae > CBDAQA01. The sequence continues at coordinate 6,187 of CBDAQA010000009.1, forward strand.
CCATGAAGTGCCGGGCGACCATGGCGAACGTCAGCCGGCCGTAGTGGCCGATGTCCTTCCCCTCCGCCAGCGAGTCCATCAGGTGACGCATCATGTCGTTGTTCCGCAAATCGGGTTTCTGCATGGCTGTTGCTCCGTTGAATGACCGATAAACTGCCGAGCAAAGAGGATGCCGCGTTCGCAGAACGTTAGGGTAATTTGATATGCCGGACGCACTACCGCAGCAGGACGGGAATGATCGCGTCTCGTTGCCGAGGTCGGCGGTGTGGGTGAACCGCATCGTCTGGTTCGCAGCCATCGCCGGGCAGCTCGGCTTCGCGGTGGTCGTCGGCATCATCCTGGCCAACGGCGGGGGAGGGGGGCGCAAACTTCCGACGTCGGCGCTAGGTGGAGTGGGCGGCGCGGTGCTGGCTTTCGGGCTCGTGTTGGAACTCCGTGCCCGCTGTCGTGGGGTGGGCGACACCGGCGACTCGGCCGTCTTGCGTCGCGAAGCGTTCGTGATCGGCCCGATCGCCGCGCTCGATCTGGCCAGCACGATGGGTCTGACGGTCATCCTGCTCACCGGCGACCCCTGGCCGATGTGCGTGGTCCCCGCCGTCTCACTGCTCATTCAACTGTGGATGTTCCCCAGGCGCACCGCCCGCCGTCGCCGAGCACATTCGGTTGAGGCGTAGCGCTCGAGCCGTGCCGCTGGCGGCGACGCGGACCGTCGCCCGCGGCAGGTCGCCGCCCGTCCACGGGCGTCGCTCCGCGGGGCCGCAATCGGAGGACGATCCAACCGCGACGCAGTTTGCGAGTCCGCTCTAGCATTTTGAATTCGGCGCACGGCTCATTTCCGCCGCGCCTCGGCTCCCCGTTCATCCGATGCTCCCGTCGGGCGTTCCGGGCGTGCCGGAGCGCCACGCGCCTCAAGGGATCGGCAAGGGAGACCTCATGACGTCCACGACAATGGCGGACACGCGCACGGACATCTCGCCCTGCTGCGTTCGGCTGAACCGGCGGCTGTGGTCGATCATGTACCTCGGCCAGATCGCGTTCACGGTTGCCGTGCTCGTCGCCCTCTCGGCCGACCTCGTCGCCGTGCGGGTGCGGCTGACGCCGCAGCTGGTCGGGCTGGACGTGATGGTGCTCGCGATAGGCGTCGCGCTGATGGTGCTGCACCGCCGGTACCCGGAGTGGAGCGGCGACCCCGCGCAGGACCGCGCCCACTACGGCCGGACGATCCTGTTCCCCCTGGGGATGCTGGCCGCCGCGACCACGTTCGGCATGGTGATCGTGCTGCTGACCGGTTGCCTGTGGCCCAACGCCCTGGTGCCGGTGGCCTCGCTCGCGGCACAGCTGATCGTGCGACCTCACTAGAGAGCGGTCCACGCCGAGTTGCAGCGTCATACACGCCCCCTCTCCCGGCGTACCGGGAGAGGGAGCAAGACAAAGCGCCGCGAGGACGATTTGCAGCCCGCGGTAGCGCAGCGCGCCCGCTCAGTACTTCGTCACGTTCTGAGTCAGCCCGCCGTCGATGACGAACGTGCTGCCGGTCGTGTAGCTGCTCTCGTCGCTGGCCAGGTAGACGGCGATGGCGGCGATCTCGACGGTGGTGCCGAACCGCCCCAGCGGGATCGGCGCGACGGCCGCCGCTTTCTTCTCGGGGTCGTCCAGCGTCGTCTGGTTGATCGGCGTGGCGATCGCGCCGGGCGCGATGTTGTTGCACAGGATGCGGTGCTCGGCCAGCTCGACGGCCAGGTTCCGCATCAGCATCCGCTCGCCCCCCTTGCTCGCGCAGTAGCTGGCGAAGCCGGGGAACGGCACGTCCTCGTGGATGCTGCTGGTGAAGATGATCCGCCCGCCGCTCCCCTGCTTGATCATCTGCCGGGCGGCGGTCTGGCTGACGATGAACGACCCGTACAGGTTCACGCCGATCACGGCGTTCCAGTCGTCGTCGCTCGTGTCCACGAACGCGGTCTTCTTCTCCATGCCCGCGTTGGAGATCACGATGTCCAGCCGCCCGAACTTGGCCACCGTGTCGGCGACCATCCGCTCGACCTCGGCCCGCTTCGACACGTCGGCCGGCGCGGCCAGACCCTCGACGGGAAACTTCGTCAGCATGTCGGCCACCGTGGCGGCGCCATCTGGGTTGGGGCGATAGTTGACGGCTACGTGCGCCCCCTCGTCGGCGAACCGCTCGGCGATCGCCCTGCCGATCCCACTGTTGGCCCCGGTGATCAACGCAACCTTGTCCTTCAACCGCATGGCGTAACTCCTTGGCAGAAATTTCCAGGGGACAGCACAGATCGAGAACGGCACATCGCCGTCACTCCGGCAGCGTGTCCAACTCTTCGCGGATCGCATCGATCAGCGGCCGCAACGTGCGCTCGGTGAACTCAAACCGAATGCCCGCCGCCGAGAACAGCTCCGGCAGCGGCCGGGTGCCGCCCAGCGCCAGGGCCGCCCGGTAGTTGGCCAGCGCACGGCGCGGGTCCTCCTTCGACTTCAGCCAGACCTGTAGGGCGCCCAGTTGAGCGATGCCGTACTCGATGTAGTAGAACGGGCTGTTGTACAGGTGGACCTGCTGCTGCCACGCGCAGGCCAGGACCTGCTCGTGGCCCGTCCAGTCGACGTCCCGGCCGAAGCGCCCGTCGATCCGCAGCCACTCCGCCGTCCGCTCGGCCCGCGTGTGCGCGGGGTGCGTGTAGATCCAGTGCTGGAACGCGTCGATCGTGGCCATCCACGGCAGGAACCGCACGATCCCCTCCAGGTGCTGCCGCCGCGCGCGGGCCACCTCTGCCGGGTCCTTGTAGAGCAGGTCGAAGTGCTCCGCGCCCAGCAGCTCCATCCCCATGCTGGCCACCTCGCAGAACTCCAGTGGGGCGTGCTGCAGGAACGTCAGCGGCTCGGCCGCGGCGGCCGCGATGTAGTGGACCGCGTGACCCGCCTCGTGCAGCAGCACCACCACGTCCCGGTGCAGCCCGGCCGCGTTCATGAAGATGAACGGCCGCTTCGACAGCGGCAGCGACGACTGGTAGCCGCCCGGCTGCTTGCCTTTTCGGCTGTCCAGGTCCAGGTTGCCGTTCTGCCGCAGCGACTCGAACTGCGCCCCCAGCTCCGGCGACACGCGCTCGACCAGCGCCCGCGTCTGCGTGACGAACGTCTCGGTGTCGCCGTCGCGGAACGGCGCCAGCGGCGGGCGGCCCCTCTCGTCGACCGACCCGTCCCACGGCCGCAGCGCCGGCAACCCCAGCGCCGCCCGCCGGGCCGCGTCCATCTCCTTCACCGCCGGCACGCACACCGCCTCGATCGCGTCGGCAAACGCCAGGCAGTCGTCGGGCGTGTAGTCGAACCGGTGCTTCTGCCGCCAGGCGTAGTCGCGATAGTTGCCCTGCCCGGCGTTGCGGGCCATCTGGTGCCGCAGCGCGACCGCCCGCTCGAACAGCTCGTCGTTGGCGTCGCGGTTCTGCAGCCGGCGGTAGGCCGTGGCCGTCCAGGCCCGCTCGCGCAGGTCGCGGTCGGTCGCCTCGCCGTACTTGGCCATCTGCTGCGGCGTCTGCTCGCGGCCGTCGAAGTCGACGGTGATCGCGCCGTTCAGCTTGTCGAACTCCGCCGTCACCTTCGCGTTCTGCGTCTGCAGCGGCACGTTCTCCGGCCGGAACAGGTCCGCGTCGGCCCGCCACCCCTTCACCACCATGCCGAACCGCTTCGGGTCCAGCTTGCCCACCGCCGGGGAGGCGAGGAACTTCTTCTGCATCTCGAAGCCGAGCGGCTGCAGCACCGGCGACACCTTCTCGACGAAGTGCATGTACCGCGCCTGGATCTCGGCGTCGTCGGTGTGGCAGCTCTTGTCGATGTACCGCCGGGCGCGGTACTCGCCGATGACGGCCGACAGGTCGGAGTAATCGGCCAACCATCGGCTCAGCTGTTCCGTGGACTCGACCGGCCGGGCGAGTAAGGTTCGGTACAGTGGCTCGAGCTGCCCGGCGTCGGACGGGTCGAGGCCGGCGGGGACGAACGAGCTCGGCGGGGGGGCGGCGGTGGTGGACGACATGGCGGCGAACCGTAATCAACCCGACCCCCCCCGGCAACCGCCGGCCATCGACCTCCGCCGCGTCGCCGTCGTCCGCGGCGAGCGCACGATCCTCGACGATATCAGCTGGACCGTGCCCGACGGCGCGATCGCCGCCGTGCTCGGGCCCAACGGCAGCGGCAAGAGCACGCTGGTCCGCGTCGTCCTCGGCCAGATGTGGCCCACACGCGGCGACGTGACCGTCCTCGGGCAACCGTTCGGCGAGACCGACCTGAACGAGCTCCGCAAGGACGTCCGCCTCGTCCAGACCGGCGGCCCGCTCGAGGCCGACGCCGACGAGTCGGCCGAGCACATCGTCCTCACCGGTTTCTTCGGCACGGTGGGCCTCTACCACGGGACGACCGCCGCCCAGCGCTCCCGCGCAACCGCGCTGATCCAGCAGGTCGGCCTCGCCCGGCAGGCCGGTCAGCCGTTCCGCACCCTGAGCAGCGGCGAGCGGATGCGCTGCCTGATCGCCCGGGCGCTGGTGGTCGAGCCGCGGCTGCTGATCCTCGACGAGCCGACGAACGGCCTGGACCTCGTCAGCCGCGAGCAGGTGCTGGCGACGGTGGCCGCGCTGGTCGCCCGGGCCGACCGTCGCCCGGCGGTGGTGATGATCACGCACCACGTGGAGGAGCTGATGCCGCAGACGTCCAGCGTGCTGGTGCTGAAGGACGGCCGCGCCGCCGCCAGCGGCCCGCCGGCGGGGGTTCTGACGTCGGCCGTGTTGTCCGACGTGTACGGCCTCCCGGTCGAGGTCGGCCACCGCGGCGGGCGCGTGTGGCTCCAGGTCCACCCCGAGGCGTGGCGGACGCTGCTCACGCCGGACAACGCCGGTTAGCCGCGACCCGAAGGGGAGCGCGCCGCAGCGTTCGAACGCGCTCCCCTTCGGGTCGCGGCTAAACGGCACGCCTCCCGCACATCGGCGTACGCCCGCTCCACCGCGTCCAGGTGGTGTTCCTGCGACAGCGTCGGCCGCAGCGCCAAGCATGCTGCGGCCATCGGGTCGCGACGGCTCATCACGTCCCGCACGGCATCGGCCAGCCCCTCGCCCGGCGACGGCAGGACGCGGCCGTGGACGCCGTCGACCATCGCCTCGCAAGCCCCGTTCTGCGCCGTGCTGATGACCGGCACGCCCATCGCCAGCGATTCGAGTACGACCAAGCTGCAGGGATCGTGATGGGTGGGAAGGATGAAGAAGTTGGCCGCCCTGTACGCGGCCGCCGGATCGGCGACGGGGCCGAGGAAGACGACGCGATCCGCGACGCCCCGGGCCGCGGCACGTTGGCGGAACGTCGCGGGGTCGTCCCGGCCGCCGACGACCAGCGTCCACCCCGGCACCTCGCCGACGGCCGCGATCGCCTCGGCCAATCCCTTCCGGTTGAAGTCCTGTGCCAACATCAAACCCACCGGCCCGCCAACGCCAAACTCGGACCGCGGACCGACGGGATCGAACCGGGCCAGGTCGGTCCCGTTGAACAGCGTTACCAACCGATCCTCGGCTAGCGCCGGATAGTGCCGCCGCACCGCCGCTTGGATCAGCCCCGACAGGCACAGCACGATCGGCGGCCGCGGCCCGGTCAGTAGTTCCCGCTCCACCGCGCCGAACCGCACGCGCCGCCGGTTCAGCCGGCCCGTCCACCCGGCCGCCGACACCGCCTCGGCGGCGACGCCGGCGTGCGGGTGGTACAGGTCGCAGCGGTGCACCGGCAGCATCGCGTGGACGACGTCGAACCGGCCGATGGCGGCGTCGACGTTGGCCAGGAACCGCTCGTACCGCCGGACCCGGGTCGCACCCGACGCGTCGAGCGGCATCGTGACCACGCCAGTCGGCACGTCGGCGAAAGTGGTCGCGAGCAGGCTGACCGCGTGGCCACGCCGGGTCAGCCCGGCCGCCAGGTCGCGGGTGTAGCGCTCGGCACCGCCTCGCGACGGGTCGGCGTGCAGGATGACCAGGGCGACGTTCATGGGCGGGCGGATTCCACGGGGATCGACACGTTTCGGGTCGGCTGCTGCCGGTTCAGCTTCGCATCGTGCCGGCCGATCGCGGCCGACTTCCGGCCCACCGCCGATGCCCACTGCCACGCCGCCGTGCGCCGGCGCTCGGCATACCGCTCCAGCCATCGCGCCCGCTGCGCGTCGGACACGTCCAGCCTCGTCGTGCTGTACCAGAACTGCGCCAGGTCCTTCACGACCCAACGCCGGCGGGTGAGCGGGTTGGTCATGCGGGCCACGCGGGCCACGTCGATCAGGCGGACGTCGAACGGGTCGGGGCGAACCATGAAGTGGCAGAGGTACAGGTCGCGGTGGTGCAGGCCGGCCGCGTGGAGGGCGGCCGACAGGTCGGCGGTCGGCATCAGCAGATCCTCAAACGGCGTCCCGCCGGCGACCCGCTTGTCGGCCGGGGTGTAGCCGGAGAGGTCGGCGAAGATGACGAACGACCTGCCGTGCGCGACCAGCGGGGCCGTCGGGATGCCAGCCGTCCGCAGCAGCGCGTGGCCGGCCACCTCGGCGGCGGCGGTCGCGTTCCCGGTCGGGTACCGCTTCACGTGCAACCGCACCGGCGTCCCATCCGGACGGACGTGGTCGAGCGTCGCGTTCTCCCGGTCGGGCAGCGTCCGCCAGACGCGGATGCGGGGGTCGGCGCGGACGTCGGTCAGGCCGATCTCACGGATGAGCGCGGCATAGCCAGGATGGACGGTCATGGGGTCGGGCATCAGGGGCGGTAATCGTACAGGTAGATCGACCCGTGCAGCACCTCCCGCGGCGGGCGATGGACCAGGCCGGCGAAGAACCGGCGCTGTTCAGCGTCCACGTACAGGCCGACCAGGTGCGTCGCGCTGACGGCGAGGACGGCCGGGCGATCGGGCAGGTTCAGGCGCGGCCGGCCCGCGGCGTCGGGCGTGAACAGCCAGTCGCACTGAAGCCCGTAGAACGCCGGGTCTACGCCGAGGAACAGGTCGGCGTACATCGGCACGCCGGGGTGGGCGCGCTGCCACTCGGCCAGCGCCGGGACGTCCTGTCCCCAGTCGACGTTCGAGTCGGCCAGGTGCGACAGCCCCTCAACGGGCCCGCCCACCGCGGCGTTGAAGTACGGCAGGTAGTCGGGCCAGGCGGTCGCTACCGAAATCAGTTGCGCCGTCAGCAACAGGGATGACAGGCCCAACGTGAGCCGCGGCCGTCGCCGGTACGCATGGGCGGCGACGGCACCGGCGGCGAGGGCGGCATCGGGGTAGAGCGGCAGCAGGTTGCGCAGGCCGATGTTCACGTGTGCCACCAGCGCTGAGCAGCCAAAGATCACGGCCGGCACCGCGATGCACACGCCCGGCCAACCGCACCGGCGGATCGCGGGCAGGCCAACGATGAGCGCCAGGCCCAGCGTGGCCAGCTCGGCCAGCGGCGTCTTGTACAGCACCGCCAGCGGGAAGTAGACCGCCCGGCCGTCGAAGTAAACCTGCCCGTTGAGGTACCCGGGCCAGACGTCGGTCGCGGTGTACTGCAGGGTTAGCCCGGCGAGGAACGCCTGCGGCAGCAGCCGGTGATCGTCGGACCACAGGACGAAACGGACCAGGCGTCCCGGCGCGTGGGCGGCCAAGTCTGCGGCGGTGGGCCGCCGGCCCAGGTCGGCGGCGGTCTCGGCGCGGGCCGCGCGGGCGTAGGCGACCGGCATGTCCATGTTGGCCGCCGTGGGCCGTGCCGGTCGGTAGCGGAATCCGTAGCAGGCCCAGGTCAGCGTGAAGACGACGGTCGCTGACACGACTCCGATTCCCAGAGCTGCGGCGAGCCGGGTGAGCCGGGTGGTCGCGGTGCGGCCAAGCGCAGGCCAAGTCTCGGGGCGGAGGGCGCGAAGCAGCAAGAGGATGGCGAGCATGGGGCCGGTCAACAGGCCCGAGAACTTCGCCTGAACCGCCAGCGCGCACATGATCCCGAGGCCGACTGCACAGGCGAGCGTCGCCCGGCGGCCGGCGCGGATGGCCAGCCCTGAGAGGCCGAGCATTGCCAGGGCGAGCAGCAGGTCGCTCTTGATGAGCGACGCGTGCGCCAGCACCGCGGGGTCGAAGGCGAACAGCGCCGTCGCGACCAGGGCCGATACGGGGCCACCTAATCTAAACGCCAGAGCCGCGAGCGCGGCACCGACGGCGATCGCCACGAGCAGCATCGCCAATCGCCCGCGGTTGACGAACCGGCCGCCGTCGGTGCCCGGCGTGTCGTAGAGGGTGCGCGTCGACCAGAGCGCCTCGTCGTCGGGCGCGAACACGACATCGCGGGCGAGGGGGCCGCCGCGGGGCAGGTGCAGCGTGGTCGCGGGGCTCGCCAGGGCGGCCCACATGCGCCACAGCGGCGGGTTCGCCACGTCCTGCCGGAAGTCGCCCGACCGCGCCGCCCGCCAGCCGCTGACGATGTGGTTCGGCTCGTCGACCGTGGCCGACTTGGTCAGCGCGGCCGAGTACGAGAGGGCCGCCGACGTGAGCAGGATCGCGGCGCACAGTGCCGCGGTCGCCCGCCCGGTCAGCCGTGCCCATCGTCCGTCGCCCATCGCGGGCGGATGGTACACGACCGGCTGGGGTTGCGGCGTGGCCGCACTGCGCGGACGATCGGCAGCGGATGGTCGCCTCGTCGTGCCGCTTGCGTCGGATGGTGGTCGCCGCGGCGCTCGCCGTGTTGGCCGCGGTCGCCTACGCGCCGGCCAGCCGGCTGCCGTTCGTCAACTACGACGACAACGAGTACGTCCGCAACAACGCCCACGTCCGCGGCGGCCTGTCGCTGGAGACGGTTCGGTGGGCGTTCACGACCGCGTACGACCTGAACTACCACCCGCTGACGTGGGTCTCGCTGGCGGCCGACGGATCGATCGCCGGGGCCGACCCTCAGCCGCTGGCGCGGACCATGCACCGCACGAACGTCGCCCTGCACGCCGCGACCGTGGCGACCCTGTTCCTGCTGCTGGCCGGGGCGACCGGCGCCGACGCGCCGGCGGCGTTCGTCGCCGCGGTGTTCGCCGTCCATCCGGTCCACGTCGAATCGGTGGCTTGGGTGTCGGAGCGGAAGGACCTGCTCTGCGGTTGGTTCTACCTGTTGGCGATCGTTGCCCACGTGAAGTTCGCCCGGGCCGACACGGCCGGCGGACGCCGCGCCGCTTTCGCGCTAACCCTGGTGGCGGGGGTGGCGGCGCTCCTGTCCAAGCCGATGGCGGTCACGCTGCCGGTCGTGTTGCTGGTCATCGACTTCTGGCCGCTGCGGCGATTCGCGTGGGGGCCCGCACCGGCGGCGGGGTCGGTCACGGTGCCGCGCGCGATCCTCGAGAAGGTGCCGTTGATCGTCGCGGCGGCGGCACTGTCGTGGGTGACGTTCGCAGCCCAGGCGTCGGCGGGGGCGGTGCAGTCGATCGGCGACCGGCCGCTGGCGGCCCGAGCGCAACAGGTGCCGGTGGCCTACGTGCGATACCTGTTCAAGGTGCTCTGGCCGACCGACCTGTCACCGTACTACCCGTATCACCCGTCGCTCCCACCGCTCGTCGTTGCCCGCAGCGTGGTCCTGCTGCTCGCGGTCACCGGCGCGGTGCTCAAGTGCGGCAGACGGTTCCCGCACCTGGCGGCCGGGTGGATCTGGTTCGGGGTGACGCTGGCCCCGGTGGTTGGCTTCGTCCCCGCCGGGCGGCAGGCGATCGCCGACCGTTACCTGTACCTGCCGATGATCGGCCCGGCCGTCATGGTTGCCTGGGGTGCGCGTGATCTGATCCGGCGAACCCCGACCGCGCGCGTCGGCGGATGGATGGCGGCAGTCGCGATGGTCGTCGCCCTAATGGTCATCACCTGGCGGCAGATTGGGTATTGGAGCGACACGCGTACGCTGTTCGCACGCGCATTGGCGGTCGATCCGGACAACGCGTTCGCCCACGCGCAACTGGGGTACCTCGACAAGATCGACGGGCGAGTCGCGACGGCGCGATGGCACTATGAGCAGGCCGTGCGGCTGGACCCGGGGTACGCCGACGCGACGTACCTGCTGGCGAACATGGTGCTGCCGACCGACCCCGCGGCGGCGGCCCGGTACTACCGGATGACGCTGGCCGTGCGGCCGCACGATGCGCGGGCGGAGAACAACCTGGGCGTCGCGCTCTCGGTCGACCCGGCGCGGGCGGCGGAGGCGGCCGCGCTGTTTCGATCCGCGGCGATCGACAGCCCCGACTGGGCCGACCCGCACTTGAACCTCGGCCGGCTGATGCTCGCGCACGGCCGGCCCGACCTGGCGGCGGCCGAGTTCGCGGCGGCGGGGCACCACCCATGACGCGCGACCGCCGGACCGACCTGCTGATCAGTCTCGCCCTGCTGGCGGCGGTCGTCGCCGTCTACTGGCCGGTCGCCCGGTTCGGGTTCGTCGCGTTCGACGACGACGAGTACATCTACAGGAACCCGGCCCTGTCGGCCGGCCTGTCGCCGGCGGGGCTGCGGTGGGCGTTCACCACCTGCCACGCGGCCAACTACCACCCGCTGGTGTGGGTGTCGTTCCTGCTCGACCGATCGGTCTGGCACCTCCGGCCCGGGCCGATGCACGTCGAGAACGTGGCCCTGCACGCGGCGTCGGCCGTGTTGCTGTTCACCTGGCTCAAGCGGATGACGGGCGCCCGTTGGCCGGCCGCGTTTGTGGCGGGCGTGTTCGCGCTGCATCCGGCCCACGTCGAGTCGGTCGCGTGGGTCACCGAGCGGAAGGACACGCTCAGCGTCTTCTTCTTGCTCCTTTCGGGCCACTGCTACGTCCGCTACGCCGAGGGGCGCCGGCGGTGGTACGCCGGGCTGCTGGCGGCGTACGCGGCGAGCCTTCTTGCCAAGTCGACCGGCGTCTCCTGGCCAGCGGTGCTGCTGCTGCTTGACGGGTGGCCGTTGCGACGGACCCGTGGCGTGCTGCCACCGCAGTACGTTGCGGTGAAGTGGTGGGGGGCGGTGCGCGAGAAGTTGCCGCTGTTCGCGCTGGCGCTGGCCGGGGCGACGATGACGTCCGTCGCGCAGCACGCGGGTGGGGCGATGGCCAAGGTCGAGGCGGTGCCGGTGACCGCTCGGATCGGCAACGGGGTCGTCGCCTACGTGCGGTACCTCGGCGAGACCGCTTGGCCGAACGATCTGGCGGCGTTCTACCGGCTCGTGTGGCCGTTGCCGACGTCGACCGTCGTGGGCAGCGCGATCGCCATGCTGGGGTTGACGGCGCTTGCCGTCGGCGTGGGGCGGCGGCGTCCGCACATCGCCGTCGGTTGGCTGTGGTACGTCGGCACGATGGTGCCGATGCTGGGGCTGGTTCAGGTCGGGTCGCAGTCGATGGCCGACCGGTACCTGTACCTGCCGATGGTCGGGCTGACGATCGTGGTCGCCTGGTGCGCGGCCGACGTGCCGGGGCGGTCCGTGCCGGCGCTATTGGCGGCCGCGCTGGTCGCGATGGGCGTGGCGGCGCGCCGGCAGGTGTGGACCTGGGCCGACACGACGTCGCTCAAGGGGCGGATGATGTTCGTCGACGGTGGCGAGCCGGCCCGGCAGGAGTGGCTGGGGACGCAGGCGGTCGCCGCGGGCGACGTCGCGGGGGCGGAACTGCACCTGTCCGAGGCGATGCGGCTGGACCCGGCGAACGACGCTGCGCCGTACAACCTGGGCAACCTCCGCCTGCGCGTCGAGGGTCGGCCGGAGGCGGCGATCGAGTGTTACCGCCGGGCGGCCGCCAACCGACCGGGGGCCGTGGCGGTCGAGACGAACTGGGGCGTCGCGCTGGTGCAGCTCGGCCGGAACGCCGAGGCGATCGAGCACCTGCGCCGGGCCGAGCGGGGCGACCCCGGCGCGTACGGGCCTCACTTTTTCCTGGGCCTGCTGTTGATGGCGACCGATCGGCGGGCCGCGGCGGCGGAATTCGCGGCGGCGCTGCGCGCCGACCCTACCTCCGCATCGGCACGGGCGCGGCTGGCCGAGGCCAACCGATAACCGTGGCGGGGCCCGTGCAGGTACACTGCGGCCGAGATGGACGCGACCCGACGGCAGGCGTGGGTGACCGCAGCGGCATGCGGGGCGGTGCTGGTCGCGTTCGTCGCGCTGGCCGGGTCGGCGGTGGCGACGAAGGGGCCGACGATGGACGAGCCGGTCCACGTGCTGAGCGGGTGGATCGCGCTGCGGCAGGGCGACTACCGGTTGGAGACGACCAACCCGGCGCTGTGGAAGTTGTGGGCCGCGCTGGGGAACGCGTTCGTCACGCCGCCGTTGGACAAGTCGGGACCGATCTGGCAACCGGTGGCGTGGGCGACGCCGGCGGAGCTACCGTGGTCGCGGCGGGCGCTGTTCGACACGCCGGGCACCGACGGGGCGGCGTTCGTCGGCCGGGCGAGGGCGATGATGCTGATCGTCGGCGCGGCGCTCGGCGCGGCCGTCGCGGCCTGGGCCTACCGGCTCGCCGGGCCGGTGGCGGCGGTTGTCGCCGTCTGCCTGTTCGCGTTCGACCCGACCGTTCTGGGGCAAGCGCCGCTGGTGAAGGGCGACGTGGGCGAGGGGCTCGCGATGCTCGGCCTGGGGTGGGCGACGTGGCGCTTCGGCCAGCGGGCGACGGTAGCCCGCGCGGTCGCGCTCGGGCTGACCTGCGGTGCCGCGGTGACGGTGAAGTTCTCGGGCCTGCTGGCGGGACCCCTGCTGATCGTGCTCCTCGCCGCGCGAGCGCTGGCGCCGACCGCCTGGCCGGCACTGCGCGGCGTGGCGAACACCCGCGCATCCCGGCTAATCGTTGCCGCGGCCGGCGGCTTGGTCGCGGCGGCGGTGTGCCTGGCGCTCGTCTGGGGCTGCTATCGCTTTCGGTATCGGCCGGCACCGGATTTGGCGGCGGCGGTTGACCTGCCGGCGATCTGGGCGGTGGCCGGCGAGGGGAGCGGGTTGACGGCGACCACCCGGTGGATCGACGACCACCGGTTGCTTCCGCAGGCCTACACGGCGGGGGTGCTGCTCCAGGCGATCTCGGTCCGACAGTGGCCGGCGTTTCTGGACGGGCAGATCTACGACGATGGGCGGTGGTACTACTTCCCGCTGGCGGCGGCGTACAAGACGCCGCTGGCGGAGATGGCCGCCGTGGCGGTGGCCGCGTTGATCGCCATTGCATCGGGCCTGCGGCGACCCTGGCGGCGACCCGGCGTGGCCTGGGCCGGCACCTGCGTCGGGGGTCCGGCGCTTGCGCTGGGCACGGCGACGTTGGCGACGCGGTTGAACATCGGCCTGCGCAACGCGCTGCCGATCTACCCGTACGCCGACGTGATGGTCGGCGTGGCCGCCGCGTGGGCATGGCGGCGGGCGCCGCGGCGGACGGCGGTCGTGGCCATTGCGCTGATCGGCGGGCAGGCGCTGGCCGCCGTTGCCGGTTGGCCGGACTTTGTCGCCTACTTCAACGGCGTGGTCGGCGGCCCACGCGGGGGGGCGAGCCACCTCGCGGACGGCAACCTCGATTGGGGGCAGGACATCCCGGCCCTCGTTCAGTGGCAGCGCTCACACGCAAGCGTCCCGCTCTACGCCGACCTGTTCACGTCGGTCGACCCAGGGTTCTACGGGCTGCGGTACCAAAAGATCTGGGAGCGGACGACCGACGGGCGGCCGAGGCTCAACCTGCCGCCGGGGCCCGCGGTGTTGGCGGTGAGCGTGACGCACCTGCAGGGGCTGTACGTCGACCCGGCGCAGCGACCGCTGCTGGCGCAGCTGGCGGCGCAGGAGCCGATCGACGTGTTGCACGGGACGATCCGGCTGTACGCGTGGCCGATGGCGGTGGGGAAGGAGTAGGACGTCCGCCGAGCAAACCTTCCCGGTGTGATCGGTGGGAGCCGGCGTCTGAGGCGCTCCGAAGACCCGGATCGCTGGCGGTTCGATCCGGGTCTTGGGAGTACCTCGGAGGCCGGCTTCACTGGGACGTGCGCCTCATGCGTCGTCGTCGTTCTCGGCGGCGTGGCGGAGGAAGCGGACGCTCTGGACGATGCCGCGCTTCGTCGTGTTGATGAACGCGATCAGCTCGGCCACCTCGGGCACGTCGGCGATGCCGAGGCTGCGGATCTCCTCGACGGCGGCGGCCATCAGGCGGTGGTTGTGGATGCAGCGGTAGGCGTCGCGGATCGCCTGCGCCGACGCGCGGGGCATGCCCGAGCGGCGCACGCCGATCGCGTTGTAGCCCTTGAGGGCGGTCCAGGTGAGCGTGGCGAAGGGGGGCACGTCCTGGCTGACCGCCTCGTTGCCGCGGATCATCGACAGCCGGCCGACGCGGCAGTGCTGGTGGATCACCGCGCCGCCGCCGATGAACGCCCGCTCGCCGACGAGGACGTGGCCGCCCAGCATGATGCCGTGGGCGAGGATCGCGTCGTGGTCGACGACCGAGTCGTGGCCGACGTGGGCGCAGGCCATGACGAAGACGCGGTCGCCGACGCGGGTGGCGTGGTCGTCGCCCGGCGTGGCAGCGCGGTGCAGGGTGGCGGTCTCGCGGATCACGACGTCGTCGCCGATCACCAGCGAGCCGGCGTTGGGGTCGGCCTTGAGGTGCTGCGGCGGCGTGCCGACGTAGGCGGCGGGGCCGACCTTGCAGTTCCGGCCGACCGTCGTCCTCCCCAGCACGTGGGAGTGCGGCAGGACCACGGTGCCCGCGCCGATCTTGACGGGACCGTCCACGATGGCGTAAGCGCCGATCTCGACGTCCTCGGCCAGCTCGACGCCTGGGGAAACGATGGCGGTGGGGTGGATGCGCGGCATGGTGAGCCGGGCATCCTATTGCGTGCGACGGAGGACGGGAAGGGCGATCGATGCGCCAGCCATCGAAGCGTACGGCCGCCCCGATCGTCCGTTCAACCTCGGCCGCCGATGGACACGCAGCGCCAGCGTGACGCACGGACGCCGCGCCAAAAGTGAGCGATGTCCCGGCCCGGCGGCAGCGAATGGGCTACGATCGCTGTGGCTGGTGACCCCGACACTTTCCGTGGAGACGCGCCATGTTCAAGCTGCCCATCCTGAGCGACTTCTTCGTCGGCAAGGACAATGCCAACGTCCGCCACCGCCAGCCGTTCAGCCCGACCACGCAGGGGAAGGAGTCGCGCCTCAAGGGGGCGATCAAGGTCGACAGCGTCTGCCCGTACTGCGCCGTCGGGTGCGCGACCAGCATCTACACCAAGGACAACCAGGTCATCGACATCGAGGGCAACCCCGACAGCCCGATCAACGAGGGGTGCCTGTGCCCCAAGGGTGCGAACACCTTTCAGCTGCACCACAACCCCCACCGCGTGAAGCACGTGATGCGGCGGGCACCGTTCAGCGACAAGTGGGAGCAGGTGCCGCTGGAGTGGGCGATGGACCGCATCGCCCAGCTGACCAAGGAGGCGCGGGACGCGGGGTACCGCGAGAAGAACGACGACGGCAAGTACGTCAACAGCGTGACGAACATCGGCAGCCTGGGCGGGGCGACGCTGGACAACGAGGAGAACTACCTCATCAAGAAGCTCCTGGGGGTGGGGCTCGGGATCGTCAGCATCGAGAACCAGGCGAGGATATGACACAGCGCATCGGTGCCCGGTCTGGGTGCCAGCTTCGGTCGTGGTGCGGCGACCAACTACCAGCAGGACCTGGCGAACAGCGATTGCATCCTGTTCATGGGCTCGAACATGGCCGAGGCGCACCCCGTCGGGTTCCGCTGGCCGATGCGGGCCCGCGAGAAGGGCGCGCACCTGATCCACGTCGACCCGCACTTCTCGCGGACCAGCGCGATGTGCCAGACGTACGTCGGCGTCCGGGCCGGGAGCGACATCGCGTTCCTGGGCGGGATCGTCAACTACATCCTGACCCATGACCGGTGGTTCAAGGAGTTCGTGGTCGCCTACACCAACGCCAGCACGATCATCGATGCCGGTTACGAGGGGACCGAGGATCTGGAGGGGATCTTCAGCGGCTACGACCACGCCGACCGGGCGTACCACACGGAGAAGACGCGGTGGTCGTACGAGGGATCGACGGCGTCGCTGAAGCCCGTGGGCGACCGTGGTGATCAGGCGCCGCCGCCGCAGGGGCCGGGCGGGGTGGGACCTGACGGGGCGGGCGGCCGCAGCGTGCCGGGCGAGGAGTCGGGCCAGGGCATCCACGGCTACGGGCTGATGGGCGGTGCATCGTCGCACTCCGGCAAGGCGGGCGAGAGCACCAACGCGCCCGAGGGCGGGCAGATCTCCAAGGACCCGACGCTGCAGCACCCGCGGTGCGCGTTCCAACTGCTCAAGAAGCACTACGCGCGGTACACGCCGCAGATGGTGTCGGACATCTGCGGGTGCTCGGTCGAGGAGTTCGAGACCGTGGCCAAGGCGCTGTGCGACAACAGCGGCCGCGACCGCACGAGCATGATCGTCTACGCCGTCGGTTGGACGCACCACAGCACCGGCGTGCAGATCATCCGCACGTCCGGCATCGTCCAGCTGTTGCTGGGCAACATCGGCCGCCCCGGCGGGGGGATCATGGCGATGCGGGGCCACAGCAGCATCCAGGGCAGCACCGACATCCCCACCCTGTACGACCTGCTGCCGGGCTACCTGCCCCAGCCGTCGGCGGACAAGAACCACGACACGATCGCCGACTACTGCGATCGCGAGGGGCAGCTCACGGGGTACTGGGCCAACACGAAGAAGTTCATCGTCAGCCTGATGAAGGCCTACTTCGGTGACGCCGCCACGCCCGAGAACGATTTCGCGTTCCGGTGGCTCCCGCGCATCGACGGCGACTACAGCCACCTGATGTTCGCCCAGCAGATGTGCGAGGGGAAGGTCGACGGGTTCTTCCTGTTCGGCCAGAACCCCGCGGCCGGGTCGATGAACACGAAGGTCCACAAGCACGGGCTGCGGCAGCTGAAGTGGATGGTCGTCGCCGACTGGTTCGAGACCGAGACGGCGACGTTCTGGAAGAACGACCCCGACGGCCCGCCGCCGGACGAGATCGGGACCGAGGTGTTCTTCCTGCCCGCGGCCAGCATCGCCGCCAAGGAGGGGACGTTCACCAACACGCAGCGGCTGATCCAGTGGCACGACAAGGCGGTCGACCCCGACGGCGACAGCCGCAGCGACTCGTTTTTCCTGTTCCAGCTGGGCAAGCGGCTCAAGGCGCTCTACGCCGACAGCGACAAGCCTCAGGACCAGTTCATCAAGCACCTGACCTGGGACTACGACTTCGACGAGCACCCGCTGCTGCCCGACGGCACCCCCAGCCGCATCCACGGCGAGCCGGACATGGAGAAGATCCTCCAGGAGATCAACGGCTACCAGGTGAACGTGCGGGATGAGAAGCACCCCGACAAGCCCAAGCTGTTGGCCAACTTCAACGAGTGCAAGGACGACGGCAGCACCGCCTGCGGCGGGTGGATCTACAGCGGCGTGTTCCCCGAGTACGGCCGGAACCGCTCGCGCGAGCGCCGCCGCACGCCCAACAGTTCCGGCATCGAACCGAACTGGGGCTACGCCTGGCCGCTGAACCGCCGCGTGCTCTACAACCGCGCCAGCGCCGATCCCGAGGGGAAGCCCTGGAGCGAGCGGAAGAAGCTGCTCTGGTGGGACACCGAGGCGAAGAAGTGGGCCGGCCCCGACGTGCCCGACTACGAGCCCACCAAGGACCCGTCGTACCGTCCGCCCCAGGATGCCAAGGGCATGGCGGCCATCGCGGGCAACGAGCCGTTTATCATGCACAGCGATGGGCTGGCCTGGCTGTTCGCGCCCGGGGCGACCAAGGACGGCCCGTTCCCCGCGCACTACGAGCCGGTCGAGTCACCCGTGCCCAACCTGCTTTATCCGAAGCAGAACGACAGCCCGGCCGTCCGCTACCTGGAGGGGCCACTCAACCTGCTCGCCCACGCGCCGCAGAGCGACTACCCGGTCGTCGCCTGCACGTACCGGTTGACCGAGCACTACCTGTCCGGCCCGATGAGCCGGTTCAACAGCTGGCTCAACGAGCTCCAGCCCGAGATGTTCGTGGAGGTCAGCCCCGAGCTGGCCGCCGAGCGCGGCATCGTCCACGGTGGGTGGGCGATCGTCCGCAGCCCGCGCGGCGCGATCCACGCCAAGGCGATGGTCACCCGCCGGATGAAGCCGCTCCGCGTGGCCGGCACCACCGTCCACCAGGTGGGGTTGCCGTTCCACTGGGGCTTCGCCGGCGAGTCGGTCGGCGGGCAGGCGAACGACCTGGTCCCGATCGTCGCCGACCCCAACGTCTCCATGCACGAGGGCAAGGTGTTCTGCGTCCAGGTCGAGGCCGGCGGCCCGCCCGCGCACGGCAACGTGCCGACGAAGAAGATCGCCCACTGGCCGACGCGCGACGTGGCCCCCGAGACCCCGCGCAGCGGCCAGCCCGAGGGGCAGATGCACCAGTACCAGCGGATCACGGGGACGACCTGAACCCCGGTGCCCGCCGGGTTGGTCGGTCGCCTCGGCGTCCGTACAATCGCCGCCGTTCCGCCGCCGTGGCGCGAACGCTCCCGCTCGCCTTTTCAGGTCGGTGTCCGCGATGGATGTGGTTCCGTCGTCGCTCGCTCCGTTGTTTGACCACGGGTTCGCCTTCGACCCCGCCGCCGGGTTCGACCCGCTGGCCGTCCCGGCCCGGTGGGTCGTCTACCTGCTGGCCGACGAGCACGACCGCCCCGTCCAACTGCTGTGCGTGAAGAACCTGCGCCACAGCCTGAGGCGCCGGCTCGGCCCACCCGAGGCCGACCAGCCGGCGTCGAGGCGCGTCGACTACCGCGCGCTCGTCCGCCGGGTCCACTGGCGGCGGGTCGACAGCGCCTTCGAGGCCGACCTCGCCTACCACGAGGCCGCCCGCGAGCTGTTCCCCCAAACCTACCGCGGCATGGTTGGCTTCCGCCCGGCCTGGTTCATCCACGTGGACGAGGACGCCCCCTTCCCCCGGTACGTCAAGACGATCGACCTCACCACGTTCGCCGGCACGCTGCTCGGCCCCCTGGAGGACAAGCACGCCGCCGCCCGGCTGATCGAGCTGATCGAGGACCTGTTCGACCTCTGTCGGTTCTACAACGTGCTCGTGCAGTCCCCCCGCGGCCAGCCGTGCGCCTACAAGGAGATGCACAAGTGCCCCGCCCCGTGCGACGGCTCGATCTCCATGGGGCAGTACCGCCACCTGATCGGCTGGTCGCGACGGGTGCTGGCCGACCCCGCCGATCACGCGCGCGAGCAGGGCCGCCGCATGCGGCAGGCCGCCGGCGAGCTCCGCTTCGAGTTGGCCGGCAAGATCAAGGCCTACGTCGACCAGCTCTCGCAGTTGGGCAAGGGGCCGTTCCGCCACGTCGCCGAGCTGTCGCACTTCCAGTACCTCGCCCTGCAGCCGGGGCCCCGCCCGGGGACGGTCAAGGCGTTCCTCGTCACGCCCGGCGCGGTCGAGCCGCTGCTGTGCCTGACCGACGATTCGGCCAAGCCGTCAGAGCTCATGCGCGCCGCCCTTACCGCCGCCGCTCACCATCCCGCGACGGTCGACGCCATCGGTGCCGAGCGGATCGGCGTCGTCACCCACCACCTGTTCGCCCGCAAGCCCGTCGGCGGCCTGCTGCCGCTGGCCACGCTGGACGAGCGGTCCATCGCCAAGTGCCTCCGCGAGATCCGCAAGCAGCCTGCGCCGTTAGAGATCGAGTCCGACGACGAGGGCGTCGTCAAGGAACTCCAGGCGTTGTGACCCCCCCGCCAAGCCGGAGTCTGAGGTACACCGAAGAGCCGGATCGCGTGCGACCGGCAATTACCTCTGGGTGCGCGGCCGCCCCCGCGCCTCCGCCGTCGCCGCCAGCGGCTCCTCCGGCCAACTGTGCTTCGGGTACCGCACGCGCAGGTCCTTCCGCACCTGGAAGTAGGTCGTCGCCCAAAAGTTCGCCAGGTCCTCCGTCACCTGTACCGGCTGGTAGTTCGGCCCCAGCAGGTGCAGCCGAACCCGCACCCGCCCCCCGGCAAGCCGCGGCGTCTGGGTCCACCCGAACAGCTCCTGCAGCCGCACCGCCAGCACCGGCGGCCCGCCGCTCACGTACTCCAGCCGGATCCGGTTCCCGCTGGGCACCACGATCCCGTCCGGCGCCTGCTCCTCCAGCACCCGGTCCATCGGGTAGACCAGCCGATTCCGTAGCCCGTTCGCCAGCGCCCCGCCACGCCGCAGTTCCTCCAGCGACCGCTTTCCCTCGCACGCCTCGGCCAACACTTCACCCAACTCCGCATCGTCGAACGCCGGCCACGGATGCTGCGAAAGGTGCGTCCGCAGCAGGGCGACCCGCGCGAGCAGCGACGCTGCCCCCTCGTCCGCGGCGAACAGCTCCAGCGCCTTCGGCCGCAGCGCCGCCGCCAGAGCCGCCCCGGCCGTGCTCGCATCGACCGCCGCGTTCGGCTCGTCCGCAATGAGCAGGTCCCGGTACCACGTCCGCACGAACCCTACCACGCGCTCCCGCTCGGCGTCATACTCCGCCCCGCGCTCCTTCCGCACCGACCCCGGGAACGTCTCCGCCAGCCACGCCGACTCCAGCAGGCTCGCCACCCGCACCGTCGCCTCGCGCGTTGCGCTCCACGGGTCGTGCCGCAGGTCGATCGCCAGGAAGAACTCGCCGCGCCGCACGGCCGACTCCGGCGCCAGCCGAACCCCACCGCCCCCCACGATCGCCCCGGTGGCCGGGTCCTTCTCGCGCCGTCGGCACACCCGGTCCGGGTACGCGTTCAACGGCAACCGCAGCAGGTCCTCCTCGGTTGCCACCGACGCCGGTCCCGAGGAGAGCGACCGTCCCACCCGCAGCAGTTCATCCCGCACCTGGCACGCCGACCGTGCCGCCCCCGGATCAATCCCGCGATCGAGTAGGTGCCCGCCGAACCGTTGTCGTTCCGCTTCCTCCAGCAACTCCAGCCGATGGATCAGATCCGAGGTCCCAGCCGTCGCTGGCCCGCGTGGCCCATCCCAGCGTCGCCCCGGCACCACGATGTCCTTCTCGCTCACCAGCGCCGCCATCGTCGCCCCCTCGCGCAGCAGGCCGCGCGACGCGGCCGCGATCAGCAGTCGCCCCAGCCGCGGGTGCGCCGGCATCCCCGCCAGCCGCTTCCCCATCGATGTGATCCGCCCGCCGTCCAGCGCGCCCAGCATGTCCAGCAGCCGCTCGGCCGCACCGACCGATTCCTCCGACGGCGGCTCGTACCACCCGAAGCCCCGCACGTCCGGCTTCCCCCAGGCGTGCAGCGACAGCACCGTCCCCGCCAGGTCCACCCGCCGAATGTCCGGCAACTCGAACGGCGCCAGCTTCTCCCGGTCCGACCACACCCGCACGCATCGCCCCGGCCCCGTGCGCCCCGCACGCCCGGCCCGCTGGTCCGCCCCCGCCCGGCTGATCCGCTGCAGGTCCAGCCGGTCCAGCCCCCGCTCCGGGTCGTAGCTGGCCACCCGCGCGAACCCGCCGTCCACCACCGTCCGCACGCCGTCGATCGTCAGCGATGTCTCCGCGATGTTCGTCGCCAGCACCACCTTCCGCCGACCCGCCCGATCCGGCCGCAGCGCCAGGTTCTGCTCGGCCGGCGACAGCGCCCCGTACAGCGGCAGCACCGCCACGTTGCGCCGGCTTGCGATCGACTCCAGCGCCGCGCCCGTCCGCCGGATCTCCTCCGCCCCCGGCAGGAACGCCAGCACGTCCCCCTCGCCCGACTCGATCGCACGCTCCACCGCGCTCGCCACCCGCGTTGGTAGCGGCGACTCATCCGCCTGGTAAGTGATCTCCACCGGGTACGTCCGCCCCGGCACGCGCACCACCGGGCACCCGCCCAGGTACGCCGCCACCGGCTCCGCCTCCAGCGTGGCCGACATGACGACGATGCACAGGTCCGGCCGCACCGTCTGCTGCACCTCGCGCAGCAGCGCGATCGCCACGTCCGTGTGCAGCGACCGCTCGTGGAACTCGTCCAGCACCACGCACCCCACGCCCTCCAGGAACGGGTCGTCCAACAGCTGCCGCGTGAGGATCCCCTCCGTCACCACCCGCAGCAGCGTGTCCGGCCCCACCCGCCGATCGAACCGCACGTGGTACCCCACCGGCCCGCCGAGCGCCCACCCGTTCTCCTCCGCGATCCGCGCCGCCACGGTGCGCGCCGCCACCCGCCGCGGCTGCAGCACCACCGTCACCGGGTTGTCCTTCGACAGCACCCCCCCGCGCAAGATCGCCGGCGGCACCCGCGTCGTCTTCCCCGCCCCCGGCTCCGCCACCAGCACCAGCGACCGGGAAGCCCGCACCTTCGCCACGATGTCCGCCAGAAACGAGTCGATCGGCAACGGCACCATGCGACTGATTGTAACGGACGCACCTCACCGCGACGCTGCCACGCGACACGCGCATGCTCCGCCCCGGCCAGCCGATGGACATCGCTGGACGAGACGTTCCTCGACGCTGTGGCGGGCCTCCGACCCCTCGGTCGGTCGATAACTCAACACGGCGCGCGTACCGTGGTTCGGTCTTGTCGGGGACCCGCTTGGGAAACAATCAGATGAAGTCATTGCCGATCCTGGTGGTGTTGGTCGCCCTGTCACTGACCGCGTTGTCCGCCGCGGATGTGCCTGCCCCGGCGACCCAGCCGGCTTCGAACCCCATCCAGGTCCCGTTCATGAACCAGCCGGTCCTTGGCGAGGCCACCACCAAGGTGTCCGACCACGTCTGGGAGATCACCGGGTTTCCGAACGTGGCCATCGTCGTAGGCACGTCGGCCACGCTGGTCGTGGACACGGGGCTCGGCCCGCAGAATGGCGCGACCGTCGCCCGCGTGGCCGCCGCCCTTGCCCCCGGCAACCCCAAGCGGTTCCTGACGACGACCCACTTCCACCCCGAACACGCCGCCGGTGAGTCGGGCTTCCCGACCGGCACCATCCTGATCCGGGACAACGCCCAGCAGCGCGAAATGGAGGCGCACGGCCAACAGATGGTCAACATGTTCAAGAACATTTCACCCCAGTTCAACGAGCTGCTCGCCAACGTCACCTTGCGGGCCCCCGACGTCACCTTCAATCAGGAAGCCGACGTCAACCTCGGCGGCGGCGTCACCGCCCGGCTGCTCTGGTTCGGCGAGGCCCACACCAAGGGGGACGAACTGACCCTGGTCGAGCCGGACCAGACCCTGATCTCCGGCGACGTGGTGCAGAACATGACCGTGCCGAACATCTTCGGCGACGGCGGCACGCCGAGCAGCTGGCTCGCCGTGCTCGACAAGGTGGCTGCGCTGAACGTCCGGCGCGTCCTGCCCGACCACAGCCCGCCGGGCGACGCCTCGCTCATCGCCGCCGAGCGCGAGCTGATCTCCGGGATCCGCACGCAGGCGTTGGCTCTGAAGCACCAGGGCCACTCCGCCACCGCGGCCGGCCGGCGGATCAGCGCCGACCTCAAGAAGCAGCACCCCAACTGGGCCAGCACCTACGCCGACGCTTTCGTCAGATGCGTCTACGCCGATCCGGACGACCGGCCTTAGGCCGCACTAAAAGGGCGAGACGGACTTTTCCCCTTTTCCGTTTCTTCCCTTCCCGCCCTCGTTTGTCGGCTCAGGGTGCCAACGGCGTGGTCCGCGGTGGCACCGTCGCCTCGATGACCGCAACGGCTTCCTCCAAGCCTGCGCCGTGGACCCGAACGTGGATGAGGCCCGGCTCGTTTCGCACCTGCACCAGACCCAACGCAAGGCCGTGAAACAACCGCCGGGTCGCCGCCTTGTAGTCCTCGTGGCTCGCCGGATCGCCGCTGTCCACACCGATGAGCTTGCCCGGCCCGCTCACCTCGAAGGTCGCGGCGTCGCTGGCGTCGGGAACCGGGTTGCCACGGGCGTCCGTCACCCGCACGGTGAGGTGGGCGACGGCGCGCGAGCCTGCCGCAAACGACGCGCGGTCGACGCTCACCGCCAGCTTGGCTGCCGCACCCGCCGTGCGGACCTCCTGCTCGCACACCGGTTTGCCGTCCTTGTAACCGACGGCCCGCAGGACGCCGGGTTCGTACGGCACGTCCCACGCCAGGTGCAGGTCCGCCGTGCTGGCGTACACATCGGGCTTGGCGTAGGTGTTCCAGCCACCCCGGGTCCCCTGGCGAGGGAACTCCAACCCCTTTGCGCCCAGGCTGCGCCCGTTGAGGAACAGCTCCGTGACGTCGCAGTTCGTGTAACACAACACCGGAATGGTCTGCCCCTCCCGCCCCGGCCAACTCCAGTGCGGGAAGAGGTGCATCACGGGCTTGTCCGTCCATTGGCTCTGGTAGAAGTAGTAGTTGTCCTTCGGGAATCCGCAGGTGTCCAGCACGCCGCTGGTAGACCCCTTGCGCGGCCAGCGCGCCTCGCCCAGGTAATCAATGCCCGTCCACGGGAAGTAGCCGGCGACGTAGTCGTGCGTCCGGACGAACTTCCAGAGCTGCTCGGCGCGGATCATGGCGGTGGCGTAGTCGGCCCGTTCCAACTTCGCGGCGCCCAGCGGGCGGAACAGGTACTCGCCGCGCGTCTGGCGGATGTTCACGTCCTCCGTGCCGATGAAGCGGCGCTGCGGGAAGCGCTGCCGGTCGTCGGCGTAGTACGTCTCGCGCCGCGCGCCCCAGCGATCCACGTAGTTATACCCCACGACGTCCAGCAGGTTGAGGAACTCCAGGCTCGCGCCCCCGCGACCGCCCTCGAAGATGCCGTCGCAGGCGGCGGTGACCGGTCGCGTGGGGTCCTCGCGGTGGCAGGCCTCCACCAGCGGCCGCAGCACGCCGGCCCCGGCGGCACTGCGCTGCTCGCCGATCTCGTTGCCGACGCTCCACATGACGACGCTGGGGTGGTTGCGGTCGCGGCGCAGCATGTCCGTCAGGTCGCGGTCGGCCCACGCGTCGAAGAACGTGGAGTACCCCTGCGACCTCGCCCCGGGTCCGGCGTTCATCGAGCCGCCCTTGCCGCCCTTCCACTCGTCGAACGCCTCGTCCATCACCATCACGCCCAAGCGGTCGCACAGGTCGTAGAACTCGGGCGCCTCGGGGTTGTGGCTGGTGCGGACGGCATTGCAGCCCATCTCCTTGAGCAACCGCAACCGCCGCTCCCACACGTCTTCCGGCACGGCGGCGCCGACGCTGCCCGCCTCGTGGTGCAGGCACATCCCGCGCAGTTTGACGGGCCGGCCGTTGAGCAGAAACCCCCGTTCGACGTCGAAGCGGCCGTCGCGGATGCCGAACGGCGTCTCCACCTGGTCCACGGTCTGACCGCCGGTCTTCACCAGGGACCGCACGCGGTAGAGCACGGGCGAGTCGGGCGACCACAGCTGCGGCGCGGGCACCTCCGCGGACTGCTCAAACACCTCGTCGCCGTGGGCGGCGATGTCCCTCGCCCCCTCCGCCGACGCGACGACCTCGCCCGCCGGGCCGATGACCTGGCTGACCACCGTGACGGGTTGCGCCGCGCCGCGGCCGTTCTGAACCCGCGTCCGCACGAGCAGCGTCGCCCGCTCGGCAGTGACCCGCGGGGTCTGCGTTTGCACGCCCCAGTGCGCCACGCGCAGCGGGTCGGTGATGGTCAGCCAAACGTGCCGGTCGATGCCGCTCCCGGAGTACCAGCGACTGTTGGGCTGCCGCGAGTTGTCCACCCGCACCGCCAGCACGTTGCGCCCGCCAAAGATCAGGTGGGGCGTCAGGTCGTACTCGAAGCCGACGTAGCCGAACGGCCGGTTGCCGAGGTGCTTGCCGTTGAGCCACACGTCGCTGCGCATGTAGACGCCGTCGAACTCCACCACCGTCTGGCGGCCCTGCCAGGCGGCCGGGGCGGTGAACGCGCGGCGGTACCAGCCAACGCCCGTCGGCAGGTAGCCTCCGCCGCCCGCGCTGGGTTCGGTCTCGCTGTAAGGTCCTTCAATGCTCCAATCGTGGGGCAGGTCCAGCCCGCGCCAGCCGGAATCGTCAAAGGCGATTTGTTGGGCGTCCGGCGGATCACTCTTGGCGAACTTCCAGCCGAAATCTGCCAGCAGGCGTTGACGGGGCGCCTCTTCTGCGCCCAGCGGCGAGAGGCTGGCGGTCATCGCCGTCAGCGCGGCGAGGAGAACCAAGGGGAAGCGTCGGCGCATCCTGCCCATTCTGGCAAGGCGATCGCGTGTGACAAGAGCAGCGAACTGAAAAAGGAAGGATCTGAAGAAGGGGTGGTCCCTCACCCCGTTGGCAAGGCTTCCCGATGTTGTTTGGGCGAAAGGGCCGGCCTTAGCAGCTTTTCTTGCTCTTCGTTCCAGATCTGCCTGCCCAGCTCGTCTCGGTCGACCCAGTGGGTTCCAGGGAGCACGGCTGGACCATACTGGGTGTTGGTTCGCGCGTGAACGACGCCAATCGTCGCCGGCCTCGCCCGCCGCCCCCGGCGGCTGGGTCCAGTCGAGGAGTAGAGCAGAACTGGCCGCGACGCGGGCCGGTCCACAGCAGCAAATGGTTATGGTACACGTGATCGCGAGGGGTCGACCGAACCTCAACCGAGCGGGTCTATCTTCCCGACTGGGGTAGCCAGCGGGCCACCGCGTCGGCACTGCTGTCAGGACTGGCATTGAACGCGACCGGCGTTTGCGGAGCGGCCTCTCGCACCGCATTCATCACGATCTCGAGCACGGGAACGTGCTTCACGGTCATCCGCACGCCGGCCCCGATGACGATGCAATCGAACGCATTCGCTTTGAGATGGTCCGAAATATGTTGGCGAAGGGCCGGGTCGTCCGGCCGGATCGAAAGATGTTCCGCGGCCCAACCTCGCTCGCGCAGGATTCGCCTGTCGTCCTCAATCCCTTTGGCGACCTTCGCCTGGTCCAGCCCGGGAGGCACGGCGGGGTCTGTAAAATCAGTCGCTTCGGGGGCGTAACCGATCACCAGTACACGGGCCATGTTCCACGCTCCTGACGGTAAGATCGCAGCCGATCCCGAGTGCCGGAGAACGGACGACGCTGTCCCGGCCCGAAAAATCGCGGAGTAGTCCGGCGGCCTGCCAGAAGCTATTGCTCGCGATGACCCGCAATGGGCCGCGCTACATGTACTTGCCCTCAGGGTGCGGCTACCGCCGCATGTCAACTCTGTGGCCGGCCACGCGACGCGCGAGGCGGGCCGAGGAGTAGGACAGCATATGACGCGACGCGGGCCGGTCCACAGCAGAGAACCCATGCAAGCCGAGTACTCCTCGCGGGGGCGGGGTGCAAAGCGTGGTCACGTTTCCGTGCCACAATCATAGTTGAGCGGTCGAGGGGTACTCGCCGCCAAGGCACCGGTTCGCCCGAGAGGAGCACTCGCCATGCACGCGTTCGCGTACAGCCGCATTGTCGCGATCGGCCTGGGGAAGTTCAACTCCGTCCTGTGCGTGTTCGACCCGGCCACGGCGGCGCACGCGTTCGCGTCGTTCGCCTCGGACCGGCGGACGGTTCACGACCGGCTGGACGAACTCGACAAGGCGAACGACCGATCTGATTCCCGACGGCGTACACACCGGCGAAAGTGCAACGGGCGGCCGACCTCGAATAACCAGCTGCGACCGTCGGCGGGCGACCGCCGGCGGATCGCGAAGCAGCGAATGAGCGCGAGCCGCCGCACGGGTGAATGAGACGGGCCAAGACGTACCCGGCCCGCAACTCGAATGGTCGGCTGGAGGCACGGCCGGCGGTGTGTCGGCGGGACGGCGGATCGGCGTGGCCGGGAGCGTGACGCGACGACGACGTAGAAGAACCAAGGACCAGGAGACGGCAGAGAGATGCGGGGCGGGGGGCACCCCATCCGGCCCCAAGCGGTGCCCCCCGCCCCGCGTCCCCACCCCCCTCCGGCTTCCCCTCGTATGCCTCTGCCGCCTTGGCCCAAGCGGCGGACGACGGACGCGGTGCGCGCCGAACGCTACATCGAAAGGAAGAAAAAGATGAGATCCCTCGACAGATTACACTTGCACCCAAGAAGGCTTCATAGTCGGCTGGTTATGCAGCAGGCCGGTGTGCCGAAGCTTTGGCCCACGCGGTGAGAAGACCAAACCGGAGCCCTTCGTAACCGACCGGCACTACGAACGCGAACACGAGTGGCCACGCCTTGCCCGGACCGTCGGTGAAGAGCGAGGCCACGAAGCCACGCATCACTTCGTTGAAGGTGCAGAACACGGCAACGAACGCGACAGTGGAACAGGCGAGAACGGTCTCCCATACGGCGAGCCACCGCCACCGGAAAGTCGGACGAGTATCGGGCTTCCCCTGCTGCATAACGGACGACGCTGCTTCGAAAATGGTCGCCTACGCGGCGGCCGTCAGGGTCACTTTGTACCCCATCGCCTCCAGCCGAGACACCATCTTCGCCTTGTCCTGGTCCGCCGACGGGCGGGCCTCCAGGTGGGCGCCACCCAGGTCGCAGTAGCGGGTGCCCCGGCTGAGCATGTGGTAGATCGTGACCAGCTGGCTGTGGCCGACGGCCGTGATGGCCCGCTTGCCGCCGCGGCGCTTGCTCAGCCGGCGGAACAGGGCCCCGAAGTACCCGCCCTTCTTCCGCGCGCCGGCCCAGGCGGTCTGGTTCAGCGTCCGCTTGAGCCACTTGTCCCCGTCGTTGGTCCGCCCGCTCCGCCGCTTGCCGGCCGACTCGTTGTTGCCCGGGCACATGCCCGCCCAGCTGGCCAGGTGGGCGGCGGTGGGGAACCGGGACATGTCCGTGCCGACCTCGGCCACGAACACCTCGGCCGAGCGGACGTCGAACCCCGGCACCTCGTCGATCCGGGCGACCGCCTCACGCTCCAAAGGGGTCATCACCGCCTCGATCCGGGCGTCGAACCGGGCGACCTGCTGCTCCAGTTGCTCCAGCTGGGTCAGGGACTCGTCGAGCATGAACCGGTGGTGCGCGGTCACGCGGCCGCTCAACGCCTCGGCCAGCTGGGGGATCTTGACCCGCAGCTTGCCGCGGGCCAGCTCGGCCATCTGGGCCGGGGTCTGCTTCCCCTCGACCATCGCCCGGAGCATGTCCCGGCCGCTGGCGCCCAGCACGTCGGTCGCCACCGATGCCAGCTTCACGTTGGCGTCCTCCAGGACTTTCTGGAGTCGGTTGGCCACGCGGGTCTTGTCGTCCATCAGCTGCGCCCGCTGGCGGGTCAGGTCCCGCAGGTCGCGCTGCGGCCGGTCGGGGACGAAGCTGGGCGAGAGCAGGCCCGCCGCCAGCAGCTGCGCGATCCACTGGCAGTCCTTCACGTCGGTCTTGCGCCCGGGCACGTTCTTGATGTGCCGGGCGTTGACCAGCATGAGGGTGATCGGCTCGCCGTCGGCCGTCGCCCGCCCCTCGAGCAGGTTCCACACCGGCTTCCAGTAGACGCCGGTCGACTCCATGGCCACGGCCGTCACGCCCGACGCGGCCAGCCAATCGCCCAACTCCAACAGCGCCCGGGTCGTCGTCCCGAACGTCCGCACCTCGTTGGCCACCGTCCCGTTCGGCCCCGCGGCCGAGCGGACGCAGGCGACCACCGTCTCCTTGTGCACGTCGATCCCGCAGCAGCGGGCGTGGACCACCGTCAACGCGTCCATAGCGACCTCCCGTTTGTACCGGGTCGCCGCCGGCGGGAGCCACCTGAGGGGGTGAAACAATCTGCTTCACGCGGTCAAAGCCGCAATCTCGGGTTCGTGCAGGCGGCCGGGCCAAACTGTTCTTCGGGCTCGAAGACGCCAGTCGTCGACGGCCTCGCCCGGCCGGCGGCGACCGCCCTCAGCCTAACGCGCAGCTACGGCGCGCCGGGTGATATTTTCATCCGCTCGGGCGTGGCGTACGCGCCACATGACCAACTGTTCTGTAAACTCGACCGAAAACGGCGTTTCCGGGCCGGAAACGCGGGTCGGCCCGGGCGGCCCGCCGAGCGGCAGTCGCATGGGAGCGGCGGAACGGGCCGCGCCACATTTACATCCCCTCAGGGTGCGGCTACCACCGCATGTCAACTCTGTGGCCGGCAACGCGACGCGCGGGGCGGGCCGAGGAGTAGGACAGCATACGAACGCGACGCGGGCCGGTCCACAGCAGCGGCTGGTTATGCGGCGGCCGGACCGCGGCGGCTTGGCGTCAGCCGGCCGGCATGGGAACGAACGACAGGGGACGTGCCGACGGGTCGGCGACCACCGCGGCCACGTCGGCCGCGAACACCTGGGCAGCGGGGGCACAGCCTGGCCCCCAATGCGATCGGCCGCCCCCACCCAGTTCGGCCAGGACCGTGCCCCCCTGGCCTGCAGGCGGGTCCGCGGCCCGTTCGAGGCAGAACACCCGGCAACCGCCCCCGGCCGCACGGGCCGCCCCGAGGAAGTATGCCTCGTTCCTGGCCACCGGGGCTGGAAGGGTGAGGACCAGAACGGCCGGCACCACGCCGTCCGGCGTCTGCCACGCGGCTACGCCCGTGTTCGGCACCCGCTCGTCGGCGGGCAGGTCCTCGCCGACGGCTGTCCACAGGTCGGCGAGGTAGGCCGTGTCGCCACCCGGACCGAAGGTGGCGAAGAACCGGTCGGGGTTCTGGGCCGCCATGCGGGCGAGCAGGTACTTCATCTGGATGTGGTGTTCTCGTGCCGACACCGCTGTGCCCTCCGCCGCATAACGGACGACGCTCTGTGGCCGGCAACGCGACGCGCGAGGCGGGCCGAGGAGTAGAACAGCGTACAGCCGCGACGCGGGCCGGTCCACAGCAGCGGCTGGTTATGCGGCGGCCCGTCACGCGGGCAGTTTGCCCCACTCACGCCAATACTCACCGAACCGGTGCCCGGCCCGGCGTTCGCCCGCAAGTTCGGCCAGCGACCAGAGACGGTCGGAGTCGTCGTCCTCCGCCAACCCGCGGAACCGCCCCAGCAGGACACCCATGAAGTGCTCGACCTGTGGCCAGCCGTTGTGGCGACCACTGATGTCGGCGGACACGCTGACGTCAGGATGCCCGCCGACTTGGTCGAACCGAGTCGCCCAATCCGGGTACTCAACCGGCCCGTGCCGGTAGATGCTGATGTACAGACAGGCGTCGCCCGCCACGGAGGCGACCCACGTCGGCCCCGGCTGCTCCGGGAACGCCGCGTCGAGCACGGCGGTGACGGCCGGCTCGCTCGTGCCCCACAGGTGTGCGATGACTGTCCTCACCGGTGTGCCTGCCGCCGCATAACGGATGGAGATCTGTGGCGGGGCTGCAATGGCGACGCCCGAGTGCCGGTTGCGCCCGCAGCCCCGTCCACAGCATCGGGAGGTTCTCGAACACGCTCGCGCGGCCGGGACAGAAGTCGAGGGGTCGGAGCCGGCGGCGCTAGGTATGCTCCAGCGGTCGTCCGCAGCAAGCTTGCTTCTGCGCGCGACCGCTGGAGCATACCATAGCTGTCAAGTCGCAGGCGTGTGTTTGATGTATACTATTGCAGTAGAAAGACTTGCGTGTTCTAGAACTCTGATTCTATCGCGCCACCGTACAGTTGGACGGCCCACCGACCGGTTGACATGGCGGCACTAGGGTACGCCGCGGCAGCGAGTTGTGTCAACGGGATTTTGCAACTTGAGCGCCCGCCATTCTCACTCTAAGTTAGGGCGAAGTTCTGGCACGCATACGTTGCGCAACAGATGAGGTGTCGGATGAAGCTGATGGACCGGCTGGCGGACGCGGCGGCGCGGCGGCACTTGGCGGCGACGACGACCGAGTGTTACTCGCGGTGGGTGCGGGAGTTCCTCACGTTCAGCCGGCAGGGCGGGCGGTGGCGGACGCCGGCGGAGTTGCGGGGGGAGGAGGTATCCGCATTCCTGACCCATCTGGCGACGGACCGACGGTGCGCCCGGTCGACCCAGACGCAGGCGATGAACGCCATCGTGTTCCTGTACCGGGACGTGTTGGCGGGCGAGCTGGGGGAGGACCACCTGGGGCCGATCGCGGGGACGCGGGCCGGGCGGCGGGCGCGGGTGCCGACGGTGCTGAGCGTGGACGAGGTGCGGCGGGTGATCTCGGCGGTGGCCGAGGGCTCGATGCACCGGCTGATGGTGGAGGTGCTGTACGGCACGGGGCTGCGGGTGGCCGAGTGCTGCACGCTGCGGGTGCGGGACGTGGACTTCGACCGGGGCCAGATCCTCGTCCGCGGGGGCAAGGGCGACCGGGACCGGGTGGTGATGCTGCCGGGCGTGTTGGTGGGGCGGTTGGGCGAGCAGGTGCGGCGGGTTCGGGGGCGACACGCGCGGGACGCGGCCAAGGGGGGC
Source organism: Tepidisphaeraceae bacterium (assembly GCA_965198865.1). Classification (GTDB taxonomy): domain Bacteria; phylum Planctomycetota; class Phycisphaerae; order Tepidisphaerales; family Tepidisphaeraceae; genus CBDAQA01. The sequence goes on from CBDAQA010000009.1 coordinate 38,408, forward strand.
GGCGCGGTACCCTTGCCGGACGTCCTCCTGAACAAGGTGCCGTACGCCGAACGGGACTGGCGGTGGCAGTTCGTGTTCGCCAGCGGTGTGTCGCGACGGCAGGTCGACGGGGTGCGGGTGCGGTGGCACGCGCACCCCGGGGTGCTGGCGCGGACGGTGCAGGCGGCGGCGGTGCGGGCCGGGGTGGGCAAGCGGGTGACGCCGCACACGTTCCGGCACAGCTTCGCCACGCACCTGCTGGAGGCGGGGTACGACGTGCGGCAGGTGCAGCAACTGCTGGGGCACGCGAAGCTGGAGACGACGATGGTGTACACCCACGTGATGAACCGCCCGGCGGTGGCGGTGGCGTCGCCGTTGGACCGGCTGCGTTAATCAGAAGCGGGGGGGACCCGGGTCTTCGGCGTCCCTCAGACGCCGGTTTCGGGGAGCGATCGTTGGGGTTGGAGCTGCTGAGCTCGGTGGGACTACGGTGGGGGCGTCCCATGGGCGATCTCGTTGGCAATGGGTTTTCATCACTGAACTTGTGGCGAGATTGAGGACGACGGGACGGTTGGAAACCGTCTCATTTCGTCCCACTTTGTCTCACGGGTGGCGGGGATCAGACGATGCGGTCGGCCATGGGTTGGCCGGCGGTGTGGCGGGCGAGGTTGGCGAGGAAGTGGTCGGCGAGTCGGCGGAACTCGGTGGCGTGGCCGCCGGCGGAGTGGGGGGTGATCCAGCAGTTGGGCAGGGACCAGAGGGGGTCGGTGGGGGCCAGGGGCTCGGGGTCGGTCACGTCGAGGTAGGCGGCGGCGATCCGGCCGGTGGACAGGGCGGTCGTCAGCGCGGGCTGGTCGACGGTGCCGCCGCGGCCGATGTTGTAGAAGCGGGCGGTGGGGGAGAGCTTGGCGAGGCGGGGGGCGTCGAAGAACTTCTGCGTGTGGTCGGAGAGGGGGAGGATGTTCATGACGTGGTCGGCGGTGGGGAGCAGGGCGTCGGCGGCGTCGGGGGTGACGAGGGGGACCGGCCCCTCTCCACCGGTGGTGCGGCGGACGCCGGTGATCTTCATCCGCAGGGGGAGCAGCATCTGGGCGAGTCGGCGGCCGATCGCGCCGTAGCCGTAGATGAGGATGGACTGGCCGTCGAGCAGGGCGGAGCCGTGGCGGACGGTGTCGCCGAGCCAGGCACGGGGGCCGCGTTGGGCGTCGAGGCACTGGGGGAGCTGGCGGGCGAGGGCGAGGATCATGGAGAGGGCGTGCTCGGCGCAGGGGGCGTCGTAGACGGAGGAGCTGTTGGTGAACGCGCCGCCGCGGGACCGTATGGCGGCCTTGAAGGGGTCGGTGTCGTAGCGGGTGTAGCCGGCGCTGGTGAGGTGGACCCACCGGACGGTGGGGGAGTCGATCACCTGCTGGGGGTCGGGCTGGCCGAGGGCGACGTCGGCGGTGGCGAGGGCGGGGTCGGGGTGGCCGGGGTGGAGGTTGGAGGCGGGCGTGCTGGTGGAGACCAGCAGGCGGTGGGGGGCGACCGAGCGGCGGAGGTGGTCGAGGTCGGCGGGGGGGAGCTTGGCGTTGCACCAGATCGTGAGGGATGGCATGGCGAGTGGCATACCCGGCTAGGGGTGGGGTTGCCAGTGGTCGGGTGGGGACGGGGCCGGCGTCTCAAGCGGGGGATGATCCTTGGCAGATCCACGCGGGGTGCGCGAGACACGAGCTGCGCTCGTTCGGGCCGACAGGGCCCGGCTCTGTCGGATCTGGCGGATCTGTCGGATCTGGCGGTCAGGCGACGCCGACGGTGAGCGGGGCGGTGCCGAGGCCGGCGGCGGCGGTGGACTGCTGGGAGATGGTCGCGAGGAGCTGGTAGGTGCCGGGGGCAGCCGTGGTGGGGAGCTTGGCCTTGAGGCGGAGGACGAGGGGCTTGCCGCCGGCCTTGATGCGGAGGGACCTGGTGACGGTGGCGGCGGCGACGGTGACGTGGATGCCGTCGAGCGTGAGGCCGACGGTGGCGGTGAGCTTGCCGGTGGCGTCGACGTTGCCGTCGTTGGCGAGGGTGAGCGTGTAGGTGACGGGGTGCCCGGGGACGACGGCTGAGGGCTTGGGGGCGGCGACGGCGACCGACAGCGACACGGACGGGGCCGAGACCGTGACGGTGGGGCCGGCGGCGGCGGTGACGACGGTGCCGGCGACGTTGGTGGTGCGGGCCAGCAGGGTGAACGCGCCGGACGTGGCGGGCATCGTGCGGATGGGCACCGTGAGCTTCTGCTTGGCGCCGGGGGCGAGGTTCGTCCTGGGCTTGACGGTGGCCAGGAGCATGCCGGTGGCGGTGTCGGTCGAGCCGACGGGGACCGCGAAGATCTGGACGGTGTTGATGCCCTGGTTGGGGGTGGCCGTGGTGTTGGTCAGGGTGAGGGCGACGGAGCCGGTGGTCGGGTTGCCGACGACGAGGTTGGCGGGGACGGTGCTCTTGGTGACGGCGGGAAGGAGGCCGATCGTGGGGTCGACGACGGTGACGGCGAACGTCTCGATGGCGGAGGAGCCATCGAGGCCGGTGGCGGTGACGGTGAGGCGTGCGGTGCCGGCGGCGACGGGGGCGTACGTGAGCGCGTCGCCATCGACGGCGGCGGTGACGACGGCGGGGTCGTCGCTGGTGACGGTGTAGGCGGCCACCTGGCGGACGGTGGCAACCGTGACGGCGTTGTCGTAGTCGAGCGGGGACCCGGCGGTGTAGTTGACGAGCGGGATGTCGTTGAAGGGGTTGCCGAGGGCGTAGGTGGGGACGGCGCTGATGGCGTCCATGACGGCCAGGCCGTTGCCGATCACGGTGCCGAAGGTGGTGAAGCCGCCGTTCTGGCTATCGAGGTTGGAGGAGTTGTCGGCCACGTTGAAGAACCAGCCGTCGGTGGCGCTGTTGGGGTCGCCGTCGACCTTGGCCATGGCGATGGTGCCGCGGACGTTGGGGTGGGCGTCGCCGTACTCGTTGGGCACGGCCGAGCCGGCGATGATGGGGGACGAGGTGAGCGTGCCGTTGGCGGCGGCCGCGGCGGTGAAGGAGCCGCCCTGCCAGATGTCGAGGCCCGTGGTGTCGACCGAGCGGTGGACGAGGGAGTTGTCGTAGCTGCCGGCCGTCACGTAGGAGAGGAAGTTGGCGACGGTGAGCGGCGTGGTGCCGGGGGTGAGCTCGACGGGGATCAGGCCCATGCTGGTGTCGAAGAAGACGGTGTTGGCGGGGACGTCGGCGCCGGAGAAGTCGGCCGAGAGGTCGACCGTGGCGGCGGCCGCCCCGAGCTTGGCGGCGACGGCGGGCAGGGGGGTGGTGACGGCGACGGACAGCAGCGTGCGCGGCTCGAGCGGCTCGAGGGGCGCGGGGCGGACGGCGGGGGTTCGGGTCGGTCGGTGGGTCACGCGGGTCGGCTCCGGGGGGCGCGGGGTGGACGAGGGGGGACGCGTAGCACTACGCTAGACGCCAAACGGGGCCGGGCGATCGGCTGGGGCGGGCCGGCGACCGCTGGATTGTTCATCGGCATCGGATTGACACCCGTTTGGCCATCCCTATACTTTTCCCTCCCTGACGCTGCCGGTTCGCGCCCTGGCGTGGATCGACCGGCACGCTGCCATAGCTCAGTGGTAGAGCGCCACATTGGTAATGTGGAGGTCCTGGGTTCAAGCCCCAGTGGCAGCTTTGGCGGCACCGCGGCATTTGGCACCGCCCATGGGAAGGGTTCCCGTGGGCGGTGCCTAATGTCGGGGTGCCGAACTATGCGAGTGGTTTAGGCGACGCCTCCCGTGGATCGGCGGGGGTCGCCGGGCGGGTTCGACAACCGCCGGTCAGTCTGACCTGATTTGGAGTTCCCCATGGCCAAGGCCAATTTCGAGCGTAAGAAGCCCCACGTCAACGTCGGCACGATCGGTCACATCGACCACGGCAAGACCACCCTGACGGCGGCGCTGTCGGCCCGGTCGCAGGCCAAGTTCGGCACGACCGCCAAGAGCTACAAGGACATTGCCAAGGGCGGCACCGAGCGCGACGCGACCAAGACGGTGACCATCTCGGCCGCCCACGTGGAGTACGAGTCCCCCGCCCGCCACTACGCCCACGTGGACTGTCCCGGCCACGCGGACTACGTGAAGAACATGATCACCGGTGCCGCCCAGATGGACGGGGCGATCCTGGTCGTCTCGGCCGCCGACGGCCCGATGCCGCAGACCCGCGAGCACATCCTGCTGGCCCGTCAGGTCGGCGTGCCGAAGATCGTGGTCTTCCTGAATAAGATCGACCTGGTCGACGACGCCGAGCTGCTGGACCTGGTCGAGATGGAGGTCCGCGAGCTGCTGACCAAGTACGGCTTCCCGGGCGACGACACGCCGGTCGTACGCGGTTCGAGCCTGCCGGCGTTCAACGCCCCGGCCGACGACGCCGCCTGCAAGCCGATCGACGAGCTGGTCGCCGCTTTGGACGCCTACGTCCCGATGCCGACCCGCGAGGTCGACAAGCCGTTCCTGATGCCGATCGAGGACGTGTTCAGCATCAAGGGTCGAGGCACGGTCGGCACCGGCCGAATCGAGCGTGGCGTGTGCAAGGTGGGCGACGCGGTTGAGATCGTCGGGCTCAAGCCGAACAAGGCGACCGTCATCACCGGCATCGAGGCATTCAACAAGACGCTGGACAACGGCCAGGCCGGCGAGAACGTCGGCGTGCTGCTGCGTGGCGTGGAGAAGGACGACCTGGAGCGCGGGCAGGTGCTGTGCGCCCCGAAGTCGATCACGCCGCACACGAAGTTCGAGGCCGAGGTCTACGTGCTGACCAAGGAGGAGGGCGGGCGTCACACGCCGTTCTTCAACGGGTACCGGCCGCAGTTCTACTTCCGGACGACGGACGTGACCGGCTCGGCCAAGCTGATGGGTGGGGCCGAGATGTGCATGCCCGGCGACAACATCACTATGGAGGTCGAGCTGCAGGCCCCGATCGCCCTGGAGGAGAAGCTCCGCTTCGCCGTCCGCGAGGGCGGCAAGACGGTCGGGTCGGGCGTCGTGACGAAAGTGTTGGCGTAAAGCAGAGTGCAGAACGACGAGTGCAGAATGCAGAATGAAGACGACGGTCGTTGACGTCCCCCCTTCGATTCTGCATTCTGAATTCTGCGTTCACGGGAGTTATCATGGCCAAAGAGAACCGCGAGAACGTCTGGCTGCAATGCACCGAAACCGGCGATCTGAACTATCGCACTGAGATCAAGGTCGCCGGCGGCGTGCAGAAGATCGAGCTGATGAAGTACAGCAAGCGCCTTCGCCGGCACACGCTGCACAAGATCAAGCGGAAGTGAGCTTGGGAAGTGCAGAGTGATGAGTGCAGAATGAAGGCAAAGGACGGCAAGATGCTGGTCTTCATTCTGCATTCCGAACTCTGCACTTGCCGATTACGCCAGTAGCTCAATTGGCAGAGCAGCCGTCTCCAAAGCGGCAGGTTGTAGGTTCAAGTCCTACCTGGCGTGTTCCCCGCAGCGACCCTGACGTGAGTGACCGCGATGGCTAAAGGTGAGATTGTTCCCGGCAACGGTGCCGCCCCCGCGGTGGACGATGCCGACGGCGACGACGCCGTCGTCGCCACGCCCAAGGGTGGCCGGCCCATCGTCAGGCCGTCGGTCGACGGGTCCGGCTTCTTCACCATCTACAAGAAGGGGCAGGGGAAGTGGACCCGGCTCGGGACCGTGTTCGCCGCGGCCGCCCTGGGTTTGCTGACGGCGTACAACCTCTACATCTACGCCCAGCCCTACCTCCCGATCGAGAACCCGGCTGCGGCCCGCCGGTGGGTGATGGTCGCTTGTGCGCTGTTCCTGGCCGGGTTCGCCGTGCTTGCGTTCTGGCTGTCGAACAAGCCGCGCAACGTCGACTTCCTCATCGCGACCGACAGCGAGATGAAGAAGGTGAACTGGACCACCAAGGGCGAGCTGTTCGGCTCGACGTACGTGGTCGTGCTGTTCCTGGTCTTCATCGCCCTGTTCCTGTTCGCCGTCGACCTGGTCTTCCACCAGTTCTTCCACCTGATCCGGGTGTTGCAGTAGACTGTCAGTTGTCCGTTGTCCGTCGTCAGTTGCGTGACGGTGAGCGACGGGTCGCTTTCGTCCCCTTCGACTGGCCACTGACCACCAACAACTGACCCCTATGCAATTCTTCGTCCTGCGAGTCGCCAGCAACAAAGAGGACCGCGTCCGCGACGCCCTCACCCGCAAGGTCCGCATTGAGGGGCTCGAGGCCCAGGTCGGCCGGATCCTGGTCCCCATCGAACGCGTCCGCTCGATGAAGGGGGGCGTCAAGAAGGAGTCGGACCGCAAGCTCTATCCCGGCTACGTCTTCACCGAACTGGAACTGGACAAGACCGGGATGATCCCCGAGAAGGTCTGGTTCATGATCAAGGAGACCGAGGGGGTCGGCGACTTCATCGGCTCCAACGGCAAGCCGACGCCCATGTCCGTCAAGGACCAGGCCAAGATGCTCGAGGAGGCCGAGCGTCCCGACGACGCCCCCAGCCTCAAGACCGAGTACAAGAAGGGCGACAAGGTCAAGGTCAACGACGGCCCGTTCCAGAACTTCGAGGGCGAGGTCGACGAGATCCTGGGCGACCAGGGGAAGGTCCGATTGATCACGACGATCTTCGGTCGGCCTACGCCGTTGGAGTTGGAGTATTGGCAGATCGAGAAGGTCTAGACCTGAGCGTAGCCGTACTCGGCCGAGTCGAAGGGCCTGGCCGGCAGAGGGCGACGCGCGGTTTCGCCAGTCGGTTCAGCAGTCGAAGCCTTCGAACTGAAGTCGATGCACCAGTCGATTTGCGAACCGCCGGTGATAGATACGAACATAAATGCCCGATCGACCCAACCCTGAGCCCGACCCATCACCCCCCTCGGCGAGCCACATGTCGCCCTCTCCTCGGCCAGACCCTTCGACTCCGCCGAGTACGGCATCGCTCAGGGTCCTGATCGTCGCCGAGGCCTGCAACCCCGAGTTCGTCAGCGTTCCGCTGATCGGCTGGTCCCACGCCGAGGCGCTCCGGCGACGCCCTGACCTTCAGGTCCACATCGTCACGCAAGTCCGCAACGTCGGAGCCCTCGAGCGGGCGGGCCTCAAGTCCGGCGTCGACTTCACGCCCATCGATACCGAGCGCTTCACGCGCCCCGCCTACTGGCTGGCCGACAAGCTCCGCGGCGGGAAGGGCAAGGGCTGGACGACGCTGGCCGCGATCAACTCGATGGTCTACTCGCAGTTTGAACGGCTGATCTGGAATGCCTTTGGCGCCCGCCTCAAGGCTGGCGAGTTCGACGTCGTCCACCGCATAACGCCGCTCAGCCCCATCGGCACCAGCTCGGTCGCCCGCAAGTGCCGCCGGATCGGCGTGCCGTTCGTGATGGGCCCGATGAACGGCGGCGTCCCCTGGCCGACGCAGTTCAACGCCGCCCGCCGGCAGGAGAAGGAGTGGCTCAGCTACGTGCGCGGGCTGGCCCACCTGATGCCCGGCGTACACGCCTTCCGCCGCAACGCGTCGACCCTGCTAATCGCCTCGCGCAACGTGTGGGAGCAGATGTCGCCCGCCCACCGCGGGAAGATGTTTTACGTGCCCGAGAACGCGATCGACCCGGCTCGCTTTCCGCCCCCGGCGGAGCGGTCGTACGACCCCGCGCAGCCCCTCCGCGTCGCCTTCGTGGGCCGGCTCGTGCCCTACAAGGGGGCCGACATGCTGATGGAGGCCGCCGCCCCCCTGATCCGCGAGGGCAAGGTCCACCTCACGATCGCCGGCAACGGCCCGCAGCTGGAGGACCTGAAGCGTCAAGCCGCCGCCCTGAATCTGCCGGGCGGCCTCGACATCCCCGGCTGGGTCGATCACAAGGCCGTCGCGGCCACGTTCGCGGCCGCCGACATCTTCGCCTTCCCCAGCGTCCGCGAGTTCGGCGGCGGCGTGGTGCTGGAGGCGATGGCCGTGGGTTGCGTCCCGATGGTCGTCGACTACGCCGGCCCGGCCGAACTGGTCACCGACGCCACCGGCTACCGCGTCCCGCTGGGCTCGCGGGAGCAGATCGTCGAACGCTTTCGGACGCTGTTGACGCAGTTGGCCGCCGACCGTTCGCCGTTGAAGGGGATGTCGAAGGCGACCATCCGGCGGGCCCGGGAGCAATTCACCTGGGACGTTAAGGCCGACCAGTCTGTTCAGGTCTACCGCTGGCTGAAGGGGCAGGGCGAGAAGCCGGCGTTCCCGATGCCGACGCCCGACCCGAGGTGAGGAAGAAAGAGCGGCCAGCAACCACACGGATGAACACGAATCGGGCCGGCCCTCCCCGGTTCAAAAAGTCCGGCGAGTGCCGACGCCGCCCTTGCGACGCGGCGTACCTTCCCCTATAGTGCCCGGCTCGATTTTGCGAATGAGGATCCGTATGCCCTGCGTCTGCTATTTCACCGGCAAGAAGACCACCTTCGGCAACCAGATCACGCACCGCGGCAAGGCCAAGTACCTCGGTGGCGTCGGCACGAAGGTGACCGGCATCACCGCCCGGACGTTCAAGCCGAACATCCAGAAGGTCCGCGCCGTCATCGACGGCCGCATCGTCCGGATCAAGGTCAGCGCCAAGGCCATCAAGGCTGGGCTGGTCGTGAAGCCGGTCCGCCGGAAGTACACCAAGCCGACCGCCGTCGCCGCTTGAGGTGGACGGGGTGCATCGTGGAACACAAGATCGAGGACGGGCCGCGCGCCGCGGCCCGTTCTTGCGTTTACTGCCGCCCGCTTACCGTACACGCCCATGCCCGAACAGCAGATCACCCTTGAGCAGGTGGCCCACGTCGCCACGCTGGCTCGCCTCGCCCTCCCGCCCGAGCGGCTCGCCACCCTGACCAGTCAACTCGAGTCCATCCTCGAATACGTCGCCAAGATCGGCGAGGTCGACACGGCCGGCGTCGAGCCGATGGCCCACGCGCTGCCGCTGCACAACGTCCTCCGCGAGGACGTGGTCGAGCCGAGCCTGCCGCTGGAGAAGGTGCTGCAGAACGCGCCGGACACGGATGGGCCGTTCTTCAAGGTGCCGAAGGTGATCGGCGGGGATGAAGACTCGGCGGGGTGAGCACAGGCAGAGCCCAGCGGCTCCGCCGCGGTTGTCGGAACAACGACGAACAGCCGAATCAGCGAGTTGCCGCACCGGCGGGCACCGGTTCGGCGATCCCCTGCATCCAGTAGATCACGTCGTTCTGCGTGTCATTGATGGCAACGCCGACTTCGTAGGTGTATTGCGTCGTGCCATCTACCACTTCGTGGCCCAAGGCCATCGTGTAGACCACGTACGTCTCGGGCAAAAACCAACCACCGGGCCCGTCGCCGACGAAGAACTGGTGATAGTCGGTGGGACCATGGTAGTAGCCCGACTCCTGCGTGGATCCACGAGCCGTGGAAAGTGCTGCCGGTGCGCAGCGAGAGACGATCGCTGCGACGTCTGCTGCGGGCAGGGTGCACCGTAGCTGGAGGCTCACGTCGCCGGGGGGCGTCCAGTAGGAGAATCGTGTGTTCTGGGCCGCCGGTGGCAGCACCGTCGGGAAGACGGCTAATAGGTTGGTGTTGGCCGGCCGATCGGCGGCGATCCGACGGTATCCGCTCGCAATGGAGGCATAGCGTTGCGGCCAGGTGATCTGCCAGAAGACGCCGTCAAACGTCCGGTAGACCAGCGCCGCTGCGATCACCGGTACGCCGAGCACGACCACCCAAATGGCCGTTCGACGCCTTACGGTTTCGGGCATGTTCGTTGGGGTTGGCCGCATGTGTCCGAACTATGGGAAAGGCGTCAGGTGCGACGGGGCCGCTCACCCCACGGGTTCCAGCTTCGCATACTCCAGGATCAGCGTTTTCCGCCCCGCAGCGTTGAAGTCGACCACGGCCTTCGCCTGGACCGGCGTCTCGTCGATCTCGCTGATTCGGCCGAGGCCGAATTTGGCGTGTCGCACAAGCTGGCCCTTCTTCAGCCCCGGATACCTCGACGGCGTCCGCGCGGGTAACCGGTACCCGTCGCCGCCGCCGTAGCCACCACCGTACCCGCCGACGCCCGTGCGGTCGGTCGTCTCGATGTGCTCCTGCGGCATCTCGGCCAGGAACGGGCTGATGACGGTCCGCTCGGTGATGCCGCGGATCATCCGGCTGCCGGCCTTGGTCAGGATCAGCCGCTCCTGGGCCCGGGTGATGCCGACGAAGCAGAGGCGGCGTTCCTCCTCCAGGTCAGCCATGCTCTCGCGTGCCCGGGCGTGGGGCAGGCAGCCCTCTTCCAATCCGATCATCGCAACGACAGGGAACTCGAGTCCCTTGGCGGCGTGCAGCGTCATCATGGTGATCGCGCCCCCGTTGCCCTTCATGTGGTCGGCGTCGCTGACCAGGCTGACCATCGACAGGTACTCGTCCAGCGTTCCGTCCTCGTGCTCGCGATCAAACTCGGCGGCGCTGGTGATCAGCTGGTCGATGTTGGCCAGCTCGCTCTGCTCCTCCCCGCCCTCCTTCTTGTAGTACGCCTCCAGCCCGCTGCGGCGGACGACGTCCTCCATGAGGGCTTGCACGGTTCCCTTGGTGGCGACCTCGCCGTTGTCGAGAAGACCGCCGATGACATCGGCAGCTTTGTTGGGGCGACGCCATCCCTCCATCACTTGCACGAACGCCTTGACGCTGTTGGCGGCCCGCGATGTCAGGCCGTCCGATGCCCCCAGTCGCATCGCCTCGAACAGCGACACGCCGTGTCCCACCGCCTGCGCCGACAGCGACTTCACCGACGCGTCGCTGATGCCGCGCGCGGGCGTGTTCACGATGCGGGTCAGGCTCACCTCGTCGGCCGGGTTGGCGATCGCCCGCAGGTACGCCAGCACGTCCTTGATCTCCTTGCGGTTGTAGAACTCCACGCCGCGGGCGATCACGTAGGGCAGGTTCAGCTTCCGCAGCGCATCTTCCATCACGCGCGACAGGCTGTTCATCCGGTAGAAGATCGCCATGCGATCCCACGAGTAGTTGTCCCGCTCGTGCAGGTCCTTCAACCGCCGGGCGACCTGGTCGGCCTCGTCGTGCTCGTCCTGGCACAGGACCAGGTCGGCCTTGGCACCGTCGGCGTTCTCGGTCCACAGCGCCTTGTCCCGCCGCTGGGTGTTGCGGGCGATCAGTTGCCCCGCGATCGCCAGGATGGTTTTCGTCGATCGGTAGTTCTGCTCCAGCTTCACGACCTTCGCGTCGGCGTAGTCCTTCTCGAAGTCCAGGATGTTCTGGATGTCGGCCCCGCGCCAGGCGTAGATGCTCTGGTCCGGGTCGCCCACCACGCACACGTTGCGGTGCTTCATCGCCAGCACGTGGGCCAGCACGTACTGGGCGTGGTTCGTGTCCTGGTACTCGTCGATCAGGATGTACTGGAACCGCTCCTGAAGTTCGGCCAGCACCTGCGGCGCAGCCTTCAATCCCAGCACCACCCGCACCAGCAGGTCGTCGAAGTCGAGCGCCCCGTTGGTGGCCAGGATCTCCTGGTACTTCTTGTAAACCCGGGCGACGTTCTTCGTGTAGAAGTCGTTCGCGCCCATGGCAAACGCCTCCGGCGTCAGCAGCTGGTTCTTCGCGTTGCCGATCGCCGAGTGCATGCTGCCCGGCGGGAAGTTGGTCGTGCTCATCTCCAACTGCTTGAGCGCCTCCTTCACCACGCGCGTCTGGTCGGCGGAGTCGTAGATGCTGAAGTTGCTCGGCAGCCCGAACGCCGGCGCGTAGTGCCGCAGGATGCGCAGGCACAAACTGTGGAACGTGCAGATCGTTGGCCAAGGTTGATCCAGCCGACCGAAGTCGCGTACCGGCCGGTCCACCGCCTTGCCGATGCGCTCCTTCATCTCCCCCGCGGCCTTGTTCGTGAACGTCAGCGCGAGGATCGAACTGGCCGGGATGCCCAGCGAGATCAGGTAGGCCACCCGCCGGGTGATGACGCGCGTCTTGCCCGACCCCGCCGCCGCCACGATCAGCAGCGGCCCGTCCACGTGCGTCGCCGCCGCCCGCTGCGGTTCGGTCAGGTCGGACAACAGGTCTTTCGCGGCAGCAACGGCGGTCAAGGTCGGCTCCCGATGGTCCCCCGAACAGACGCCGGACTATACCGCCCTCGAACGGCCGGGCCAAAGGGTGACCACCCCCGCGCCCGAGCCTGACGGAGCCGGGCCGTGTCGGCCCGTGCGGGCGCAGCCCACGTCTCGCGCAACCCGCGCGACGCATGAAGGTCATTTCGACCGCGCGAGATACGCCCGCTCAGGCCGACACGGCCCGGCTCTGCTCGCGCTGGGTAGGCCGGCCTATGCCGATCGGGTGTTGACAAGCGCATCCGGCCGGGGTGAAGTCGCATTTCATAATCCTGCAACGGGAGCCGCCATGCGATGTCGATCCGGATCGGGTCTGGTTGCCATTTGCCTGCTGACCGCCGCCAGCGCCGCGGCGGAATCTCCGATGGCGGGCCGGTTCACCGACGGGAAGCTCACGGTCGACTGGTCGGCCAAGGACGACGGGTACGCCGGCACGTTCACGCTCGGCGACCGCCAGTTCCCCGCCGTCGCGCATGGAAGCGGGCCATCGGTAGAGGGCACCTTCACGGCCAACACACGCGAGTTCGCCTTCACGGCCGCCCTGGCCGACGACACGCTGACCGTCTCCACGGGCGGCACCCGCTACGCGCTGAAGCGGGCCGCCGATGCGCCTCCGGGGTACTCCGTCGCGGCGATCAATAACGCCGGCAAGTCAATGGTCACACAGAAGCCCGGCGTCACGACGATCACCGCCGCGTTGAGGGCGACGTTCCCCGAGTTGGCCGCCTACTTCGGCGACCGACCCACGATCGGCTCGGCGTACGAGGACGCACACGATCACGGCAGCGGCGGCGCGACCTTCACCGCCACCGCCGCCGGCGCGCCGGTCCGCGGCATCGTCAGCTGCAAGCTGAACGACGGCGGCGGGGCGACCGTCGCCGTCGTCTACGGCCGGCCCGACGCGTCGAAGGCGGACTGGGACGCCCTGGTGGATCCCCACGTCCCAACGACGACGCCCCCCGCGCCGGCCGAGGCCCCGCCGGCGCTGACGCTGACCACCGCCAACGCCAAGGAGTACGACCTGCCCGACGGCACCGGCAGCATCCTGCTGCCCGACGGGTGGTCGTCCAAGGCGCAGTCGGCCACTGGGCCGGTCATCGCCGACGGGCCGGACGAGGAGCAGGTCATCTTCGGCGGCCAGGTCCACGTCCTCTCCCCCGACGGCCAGCTGATGCAGATCCGGGCGCGGACCCGGGCGACGCAGGCGCGGACGGCGGCCATGATCCACCGTCCGCCACCGCCAGAGGCCCCGCTGATGCCGGGCACGATCGTCCTCCCGTACACGGACCCCCAGCGCGCCGTCGCCGACCTGACGGCCGAGTGGAGCAAGATCGGCCAGGCAAGGGGCCTCCCGTTCACCGTCACGTTCAACCGCATCCTGTGGCACAAGGAAAACCCGCCCGCCGTCCACAACGGGCAGGCGGCGGGCCTGGCGTACGAGGTGACCCGCACCTACACCGATGGTCACACGCTCGTCATCCGCCAGTTCGCGATGATCCAAATGTGGAAGACCCCGACCGCCGATTGGGTGATGATGTCCAACGGTTTCCACGGCCCGGCCGACCGGTGGAAACAGGACATGCCGCTGATGTCGGCCATCCTGAACTCGTTCAAGCTGAACAACGACGCCTACGCCCAGAAGATGCAGGCGAACACCCAGCAGGCGATCGCGCAGATCCAGGCCACGGGAGCGGCCGAGGACGCCGTGCTTAAAGGCCAGCACGACACGTGGCAGGCCGGCCAGGACAGCCGCAACCGGATCTACAACGAGCAGCACCAGGCCCAGGTGGATGGCTACGCCGCCCACAACCAGCAGGAGATGGACCGGCAGCTGCAGAGGCAGCGCAACGCCGCCGACTTCATCGAGACGATCAAGGGCACGCGCACGGTGTACGACACCGCCACGGGCCAGGCTGCCTCGGTCGACCTGAACTACGTGGGCGGCGTAGTCGACACGCTCAACCAGGCCACGCTGGACCCGAACCGGTTCGTCCAGATCCCGTTGCGGGACGAGATGTACCCGCGACCCTGAGCGCAGCCGCGCAGTCGGAGGGTTTAGCCGGCACAGGGCGACGGGCAAATCCCAAGGGGCTCCGCCGTCGAGCTGACTGCGTCGGCGCAGCCCGAGCACGTGGCAACGGGTCGGGCAGAGCCGGGCCGTCACGAGACGAGGGAAGCTCGTGTCCCGCGCTGCAATCACGGACGACTGCGGCAACGAAGTCGGCAGCGCCCAGGAGCGCGGCCATGCCTTCTGCGGTCCTCAGTTCGACTGCCAGCCGCCCTCGGCGAGCCGCGCGTCGCCCTCTGCCGGCTAGGCCCTTCGACTACGGCGAGTACGCCTGCGCTAACGGTTATCGAACGCCGTACAGGATCTCCATCGTCAGCTGGTCTAGCTCCTCATACGGCAGCCGCGCCGCGGCCAGCTTGACCCGATCCAGCGGCGCCGCCAAAAGCGTCTTGGCCCCTTCGGCCGTGAACGATTTCGTCAGCCCCGACAGCTCGCCGTCCTCCACGTTGATCACCTTCAACAGCCCCTGGATCTCCGGGTCCGCGTTCCACCGCTTCGCCTTCTCCGCCAGGATCTCGTACGTCCGCATCGACCCGCGCGCGAACTGCAGCACGTCGGCGTAGTCGCTCTGCCGGTAGGCGTGGCTGTCGAAGTGCAGGCAGCCGTCGTAGCCGTGATCGAGCAGCAGCTTCACCAGGAAGAACGCGTGCTTGGGGTTGGCCGAGCCGAACCGGAAGTCCTGATCGTACCGGCCGAACTCCTGGTCGTTCAGGTCGATGTGGAAAAGCTTCTTCGCCTCCAGCGCCGCCGCCACCTGGTGGACGAAGTTCAGCCCCGCCATGTGCTCGTGCGCCACCTCCGGGTTGACGCCGAACAGGTGGGGCTTGTCCAGCGTCGGGATGAACCCCAAGTAACTGCCGGTGACGGCGAAGTAGATGTGCCCGCGCGGCTCGTTCGGCTTCGCCTCGAACGCGAACCGGTAGCCGTACTTCTGGCTCTCGCTGTATTCGGCCAGGAAGTTCATCGCCTCGCGGAACCGCTTGAGGGCATCCGTCGGGTCGCGCACCGCATCGGTCTCGGCGCCCTCGCGCCCGCCCCAGAAGACGTACATCGTGGCCCCGAACGCGTGCCCCAGATCCATCGATCGCATGGTCTTCTGGATCGCGTAGGCCCGCACCTGGGCGCTGTTGCTGGTGAACGCGCCGTCCTTGAACGCCGGGTCGCCGAACAGGTTGGTGGTCGCCATCGGCACCACGAGGTTGTTCCGCTTGAGCCCCGCGCGGAACTCGGTGTTGATCGCCTCCGCCTGGGCCGGCGTGGCGTCGATGGGGATGAGATCGTTGTCGTGGAAGTTGACGCCGTACGCCCCCGCCTTGCCGAGCAGGTCGCAGATCTGCCCCGACGAGATTGGCTCCCGCGTCGGCCCGCCGAACGGGTCGCGGCCGACGTTGCCGACCGTCCACAGGCCGAACGTGAACTTGTGCTTGGGGTCAGGCCTGTAGCTCTTGAAATCAGCGGTCGCCATCGCGCATCTCCTCGGGTGTGGGTGTGCCCACAGGGTAGGCACGACCCGAGCCCACGCAACCGTCGCGTGCCCCACGCGAGGCGGCCGAATTTGTACACGTTGTGCCAGGGCCGATATAACGCCGTTGGAGGCTCCCATGCGATGTGTTGCGCCCGTCGTCCTTCTCCTGGCCCTGGCCCCGCTCGCCCGGGCCGAGCCGATCACGATCTCGGCCGCCATCAGCCTCAAGGAGTCGATGGAGCAGATCGGCCGCGACTACAAGGCCAAGACAGGCGACGACCCGTGCCTCAATTTCGACGCCTCCGGTCGGCTCGAACAGCAGATCAAGCAGGGTGCCCCGGTCGACGGCTTCGTGTCGGCCGGCGATAAGGAGGTGGACGACCTGACGCGCTCCGGCCAGGCCGACGCCGCCAGCCGCCGGGTGGTGGTCACCAACGCCCTGGTCCTGATCGTCCCCGCCGCCGCGGCCGACGGGCCCAAGTCGTTCGCCGACCTGGCGGCCGGCTCCGGCAAGGTCGCCGCCGGTGACCCCAAGAGCGTCCCTGCCGGCCACTACGCACAGCAGACGCTGGCCAACCTGAAGCTGACCGATGCCCTCGCCCCGCGGCTCGTGCTCGGCCAGAACGTCCGCCAGGTGCTGACCTACGTCCAGCGCGGCGAGGTGTCGGCCGGCCTGGTCTACGCGACCGACGCCAGGCAGGCCGGCGCGGCCGTCCGCGTGGTCGCCACGGCCGACCCGGCCACGCACGACCCGATCGAGTACCCCGCCGTCGTCCTCGCCAAGTCGGCCCACGCCGGCGCGGCGCGCCGGTTCCTCGACTACCTGGCGACGCCGGAGGCCCGGGCCGTCTTCACCGCCCACGGCTTCGGCGTTCCCGCGGCCAAGTGATTTCGATGTGAGGCGGAGCCCCGGATGTACATCCGGGGCTTCTGCGAGCCGCCCCGATGTACGACCTCTGGCAACCGCTTCGCCTGTCGCTGCTGATCGCCACGGCGGCGACGGTGCTGGTCGCCCTCGTCTGCGTACCGCTGGCCTACATCACGGCGCGGGCCCACTGGCTCGTGCGGCTCGTGGTCGACGCCGTGCTCACCCTGCCGCTGGTCCTCCCGCCGACCGTCGTGGGGTTCCTGCTGATCGTGCTGTTCGGCGCGCACGGCTGGATCGGCGGGCCCGTCTCGCGCTGGACCGGCGGGTACACGATCCTGTTCCGCCCCGAGGGCGGCATCCTCGCGGCCGCCGTGGTCGCGATGCCCCTGCTCTACCTGCCGGCCCGCGCCGCCTTCGCCGGCGTCGACCCCGACCTCGAGGCCGCCGCCCGCATCGGCGGCGCCGGCGGGCTCCGCCTGTTCTGGCACGTCGGCCTGCCCCTCGCCCGCCGCGGCATCGGGGCCGGCCTGCTGCTCGCCTTCGCCCGCGCCCTCGGCGAGTTCGGCGCGACCGACATGGTCATGGCCACCTTCGACGGGCAGCAGACCCTGCCCATCGCCGTCTACACGCGCACGCTCAACGGCGACCTCGACCAAGCCGCGTCCTCGGTCTGGCTGTTGACGGGCCTGTCCCTCGTGATCGTGCTGATCTACAACCGGGTGCCGGGGAATCGCTGAACCGCTCGCACTTACGGCTCCCGGACCGACCGCATGTTCGCACCGATGGCGTCGAGCGTGGACTCGAACCTGACGGTTTCTTTTTCGGAGAACTCGTAGGAGTGCTCGTTGCCGTCGGCATCGAAGTGGAGGTTCCGGCCAAGCGCCATGTGGTCGCCGCGGCGTCGCCGCTCCACCTTCCAAGTGATCCGCCCGCCGGTCGCGTCCATCGTATCCCACTCGGACACCTCGCCGCCGACGAGGTCCCAGCTCGTGACCGCCGCCAGTGTCCGGTCCGCACGGTACATGCGGATCTGGCTGATCGCCTCGCGCGCCGCGCCATCGGCGAGCTTGATCGCGCCCATGGTCGACACGGCGTAGATGTTCCCGGCGTCGTCGCGGGTCACGAACGTGCGGACGTCGTGGCGAACCTGCCAGTCCTTGTACGCTCCAGTTGATCGCAGCCATGCCGGGAACAGCAGCGGACCGGGAATCGTCACGGTCTGCCCCGACTCGTCCACGAACTGCCGCTCGGGAACGACGCCCGTCGGCCGGGCGTCGGTGTGGTGTGCCTCCTGTTGCGCGTCCCGCCGCGCGTTGACCGTCTGCCCGACCGACATGATGCGCCGGGCCGCCCGCTGCAGGTCAGCGTCCTTCCTCGCATCCGCCTCTGCTTCCCTAAGCCCCGCCGCCCCGCCCGCTTTCATTGCCCGGGTGAGCCTAGCCATCGCCGCAGGCCCGGCGGGAGCAGGACCGCCGGGCGTTGGCGCCGCAGAGCCGCGTCGTCTCGTGCAGCCATCCAGCCACGTTGCCGTGTCGCCGGAGTCCGTCGGCCCGCCTGGCCAGGAGGAGGAACGCCGCCTGGTCAACGTCGTCGGCGTCGTCCGCCGCCGGCCCGCGGGCGGTGGCGTGGACCATGCCGCCGCGACGATCCATCAGTGCGGCAAAGGCCGATTCGCCCCGGTGTTCCGCGTACGCCCGCAGTAGATTTGCGTCGGTTATGACCGGCGAATATTTGGCGTGCGCAGGACCGGGACAAGATTCCGGTCCTGGGTTTCACTTCAACTTCTCGAGCAGGTCTTTGACGGCCGCGTCCAGCTGGGCATCGTTCCCTGCGGACGCTTCGCCGACGACGCGCTGCACTTCGACGTTGACGGGCCTGGGGTGCATCTCCATCTCCTGGCCGTTGTGGTCGTACACCGACTCCGCCGGCAGCCGCAGGCCGGTGCCGTCGAGCAGGGTGGTGCCGCTGGTGAAGATGATCCACCCGGCGGTCGGCTCGCCGACCGTGTCGCCGAGGCCGAGGGCCTGGTACCCCTCGGTGAAGTCCTCGCCGTCGCTCAACGTCTCGCGGTTGGTGACCAGTACGGTGGGCAGGCCGAGGTAGCGCTGGCCCAGCGCGACGCGGCCGGCGATGCGCGGGCCGCCGCGGTCCTGCAGGGTGACGTAATTGCGGCGGGTGAACACGTCGAGCGCGTAGCCGTTCACGAACCCGCCGTTGTTGTTGCGGACGTCGACGACCACACCGTCGTACGTGGCGTTGCGAGCGTCGAGGTCGGCGTAGAGGCGAGCCATGTCGGGCTTGCCCATGGCCGCCAGGTGAACGTACCCGAGCCGGTTGTTGCTCGCCTTGGCAACGTAGGTGCGGTTGGCCTGCACCCACGCCTTGTAGGCCAGCGTCCGCTCGGTGCCGCCGCTGGCGGTCATCACCTTCACGTCGCGCTTGCCCTTGCCGGCACCGTCGTCGGCGACGGACAGCGTCACCTCCTTGTCGGCCTTGTTCTCGAGCAGCTGATCGACGTTGGCGGGCCGATCGGTCAGGGCGGTGTCGACGGCCGACACGAACTGCCCGACCTTGATCCCGGCCAGCGCCGCCGGGCCGAACTGCAGCACGGCCGCCACGCGCAGCTTGCCGGTGCGGGCGTACTCGACCGGGTCCCACGAAACGCCCAGATGGGCGATGGGCGCGCGGTCGTCCTCCCGCGGCGCGGTGATCCCCATGTGCGACGCGTTCAGCTCGCCGATCATCAGCGACAGCACCCCGCCGCTGGTCGGCGGGCGTGCGGGCGGCCTCGATGCGCGGGGCGAACTGCCGGTGGACAGCGGCCCAGTTGAGGCCGTGCATGGCCGGGTCGTGGAACTGGTCGCCGAGATATTGCCAGGCCTGCTCGAACGCGATCCGCTTGTCGCGGTCAAAGCTGACCTCCATCTCGGCCTGCACGACCACGTCGCCCGTCAGGTCGGTCCCGCCTGCGCTGGCGCCCGCGCGGGCGGGCACCGGGACGTAGCGCACCCGCCCACCCTCGCGGAAGTAGATCCGCGTGCCCCCGCCGGCCGGGTCGGCCGCGAACTGCAGGTCCGACTTCGCCTCGGCCGTGGCGGTCAGCTGCCGGGCGACCGGGCTCTCCACCAGCGGGTCGAGCGGGTAGAGGTAGATGTTCTGCCGGTTCCCCGCCTCGCCGATCACGCCGGCCCACTTGCCGTCGGGGCTGACCGCCACCTCGTCCACGTTGACCCCGACCGGCAGGAGGCTGAGCCGCTGCTCAATGCCGTCGAACACGACCTCCGTGCGCGCCGGTCGCGTCGCCGGCTCGGTTGCCGGGCCCACGGTTGCGAGCGTGGTGGTCGCGGGGCCCGCGGCGACCGCGCCGTCGGCATCGCCCGAGGGCTGGCGGGGCGTGGTGGGCTCCGGCGTCTGGCGGGTCGGGCGCTGGCGGAACAGGTCGCTGAACTGGTCGGTGCGGAACGTCGGCGTCCGCGGCTTGAGGTCGACCCGGTCCAGCTCGAAGTCCTCGGTCCGCTGCCCGCTGCCGAACAGCAACGTCGACCCGTCCGGCGACCACGCCAGCTCCGTGCTCTCGGCATTGGCGACAAACGACACCTGCCGCGGCACGCCGCCGACGGCGGGGATCAGGTAGGCGTTGCGGAACCCCTTGGCCCCGGTCGAGACGACGGCCAGATAGTCGCCGGCCGGCGCCCACTGGATCGTCCCGCGTCCTGTCCACGGCGGGCGCGGTAGCGTCAGCCCGTCGGCCAACAATCGATCCCGGAACACGCGGATTGCGGTCGGCCGGGTTGTAGCCAAGCGAGTCGTGGGCTCCGCGGCCTCGGCCGTCGACGGCCCGGTCGTCGCGGCCGTCGTCGTGCCGGATGTCGGACGCCGGCGGCGCACCCGCAGGCCGAAGTCGATCGACCGCAGCTGTCGCCCGTCGCGAACGAAGCCGATCGCGTTGTCGGTGGGGGAGAAGACCGGGTCGGTGTCGTTGCCGGCCGTGTTGGTGAGCCGGGTCTCGACCTTGGTCGCGAAGTCGTACATGTAGATGTGCCGGGGCCCATCGCGCGTGCTGACGTACGCCACCCGCCGGTCGTCGTGCGCCCAGGCGACCTCCGACTCGATCGCATCGGTGTGCGTCACGCGGAACGCCGGCTGCGCCCGCTCGCCCGCAACGGTCGGCCCGGCGAACACCTGCCCGTGGACGACGACGGCGACCTTCCGACCATCGTGCGACACGGCCAGATCGCTGGCGTCACGCGTGAACGTCTGCCGCTGCGGTGCGGTGGCCGACACGACGCCGCGCAACCGCACGTTAATCGGGCCGGCGGCACCGGTGGCCACATCGAGCTTCCACACCCCGAAGTCGCGCTCGAAGACGACGGTCTTGCCATCGGCCGACAGCGTTGGCCAGAGCAGTCGGCCGTCGTGAAAGCGGGTGAGCTGTACCGGGGCCGGGCGGGTTGCGCTGGAGGCCATCGGCACGCTGTACAGGTTCTCGTTCCCGTCCTCGTCAGACATGTAGTACAGCGTCCGCCCGTCGGGGGACCACATGGGCCAGAGGTGCTTGGACGTGTCGTTGGTGAGCTGCGCGTACGCCGGTTTGGCCGCGCCGTCAGTGGTCCAGATCGCGCAGCAGTCGATGTGCGCGTGGCCGTGCCGCCACCATTGGCCCACGGCCATCCCACCGCCGACGAACGCGACGGTGTGACCGTCGGGCGCGGGTGCCGCGTAGCAGTACCCGCCGTACGGCTCGGCGACGACGGGCACGGGCGTGCCGCCATCGGCGGGGACGCGGTAGACGTCGCTCGTCCCGCCGACCTCGCGGCCGCCGCTGGAGAAGTAGAGGGACCTGCCGTCCGACGACCAGGCGTCGAGCCGGTCGGGGGCGTCGTCGTACGTCAGCCGTTTCAGCTCGCCCGTGTCGAACGAGAGGACGTAGATGTCGCCGTTGCCCGACTTGGTCGACACGAACGCGAGCCGCCGGCCGTCCGGCGAGTAGAGCGGCCGGAGCACGTCGCCCAGGTTGGCGACCAGCGGCGTGGCATCCCCGCCGGTGGCGGGGACGGTCCAGATCCCGCCAGCCGTGACGAACGCCACCTCACGCCCATCCGGAGAGGCCGCCGGCTGCTGGAGCAACGACGGGGTCGCCGCCCGGGCGGCGGCCGAGAGTGCCAGGGCGAGCAGTGGGACGGACCGGCGGGGGATACGGCTCATGGGCATCGGGCGGGGCCTCCGTTGATCGGCGCTTGGTTGGTCGCCGACGTTACCTGCCCCCGTGCGATGCCGCCACCCGCGATCCGGCTCAGCCACGCCGGCGCGACCCGCCCCACGGTGCCCGTCGGCCGGGCCAGTCGAACGACGATGACGTCAGCCGGGCCGGTACGCTCGGCCATCCCGCGACCGGTCGCCCTGGGTGGGGGGGCTCGGTCGGAATAGCTTTTCGTCTAAGGGCTCGCGCACAAATAACCTGTTCAATTTCGTTCTGACGCGGTTTGATAGCCCGCATGCTCGATCCAGCCATCGGCGACGGTGTCCGTCGGAAGTTCGAGGCGTTGGGGCCGGTGCTCGACGAGCGGTCGCGGCGGCAGTGGGCCGCCGCCGAGGCGATGGCGTTGGGGTGGGGCGGCGTGTCGGCCGTGGCCGCGGCCACGGGCCTGTCGCGGACGACCGTGAACCTCGGCGTCCGGGAACTGCGGGCGCGGGCCGGGTCGGCCGCGGGGCCGGTCGGGCCGCGGGTGCGGTCGGCCGGGGGCGGCCGCAAGCCGCTGGCCGCGGCCGACCCGGCGATCGTCGCCGCCCTGGACGAACTGGTCGGCCCGTCGACGCGGGGCGACCCGACGTCGCCGCTGCGGTGGACGCTCAAGAGCACGGCCCGGCTGGCGGCGGAGCTGACCCGCCGCGGCCACCGGGTGTCGGCCCGGACGGTGGCGGCGTTGCTCAAGGCGCAGGACTACAGCCTGCAGGGCAACCGCAAGACCCGCGAGGGGGCGACGCACGCCGACCGGGACGCCCAGTTCGCCCACATCAACGCCCGGGTGGCGGCGGCCGGGGCGCGGGGCCAGCCGGCGGTGTCGGTCGACGCCAAGAAGAAGGAGTTGGTCGGGGATTTCAGGAACGGCGGCCGGGAGTGGCAGCCCAAAGGCCGGCCCGAAGAGGTGCGGGTGTACGACTTGATCGACCAGGCCCCGGGCAAGGGCCGGGTCACGCCGTACGGCGTGTACGACCTGGCGGCCGACGAGGGGTGGGTCAGCGTCGGGACGGACCACGACACGGCCCGGTTCGCGGCCCAGACGATCCTCACGTGGTGGGAACGCATGGGCCGGACCCGGTGCCCCGACGCGACCGAACTGCTGGTGACGGCCGACGGCGGCGGGTCGAACTCCAGCCGCTGCCGGCTGTGGAAGGTCGCCCTGCAAGAGCTGGCCGACGCGACGGGCCTGACCATCCACGTCAGCCACTTCCCGCCGGGCACGAGCAAGTGGAACAAGATCGAGCACCGGATGTTCTGCCACGTGACCCAGAACTGGCGGGGGCGGCACTTGGTCAGCCACGACGTGATCGTGGACCTGATCGGGGCCACGACGACCAAGGGCGGGCTCAAGGTCAACGCGGCCCTGGACACCGCGACCTACGAGAGCGGCATCAAGGTGACCGACGCCGAACTCGAGGCCGTGCGGATCAAGCGTGAGGACTTCCACGGCGAGTGGAACTACTCGATCGAACCCAACCCGTAGGATTGAACAGGTTATTCGTGCGCGCGCCCTAAGCGTGACCCGCCGCCCGTGGTGTACATCCCCGCCCGGTTCCGCTATTCAACCCCGTCCATGCCGCTGTTCACCCGCCGTCGCAATGGATCGTTCTGGGCCCACAACGCGACCGTCGTCGGCGACGTCACGGCCGGCGAGGGGGCGAGCGTCTGGTTCAACGCCGTCGTCCGCGGCGACGTGGCGGCGGTCACGATCGGCAAGCGGTCGAACGTTCAGGACAACGCCATCGTCCATTGCGACACAGGCGTGCCCAACTGCATCGGCGATGACGTGGTCATCGGCCACGGCGCGATCGTCCACGGGATGGCGATCGGCGACGGCACGTTGATCGGCATGGGGGCGACCGTGCTGGGGCGAACGGTGATCGGCAAGGGATGCCTGGTGGCCGCGGGGGCCGTGGTGCCGCCGGGGCTGACCGTGCCGGACGGCATGGTCGTCATGGGCGTGCCGGGGAAGATCGTCCGGCCGATCCGCGATCCGGAAATCGAATACGCACGGTGGCTCAGCGGGCACTACGTGCAGCTGGCCGAGCGGTACATGGCGGGGGAGTTCGAGTCGGGCGACTGATGCGCCCTGTCAAGCCGGATCAATGGCGGACGCGCTCTCGCAGTCGCTCACGCCATCGCGACGCCTAGACTGCGAACCGCGCGGGCGCAAGCGACGGCGATCCAACCGCATGGATGAAACGCCAATCGCCCGTGTGACCAAGGTCGCGACAACCCTGCGTCAGGGCGGCGGTACAACTGGTCAACAGGAGAGTCCGACTTGCCCGAAGCACCCGCCCATCCCCCGTCGCTGCCGGTTGTCCCCACCACGCCCGAGCAGGCGGCCCAGTTCCTCCAGCGATTTGGCACGGTGAAGCAACTGCTGCTGAAGGAGCTACACAAGGTGATCATCGGACAGGACCAGGTGATCGAGCTGCTGCTGGCGGCCCTGTTCGCCCGCGGCCACTGCCTGCTGGTCGGCGTGCCGGGGCTGGCCAAGACGCTGATGATCTCCACGCTGGCCAAGGTGCTGAAGCTCGACTTCAACCGCATCCAGTTCACGCCCGACCTGATGCCGGCCGACATCACCGGGACCGACATCCTCGAGGAGGACCAGGCCACCGGGAAGCGTGCGTTCCGGTTCGTGCGGGGGCCGGTCTTCTCGAACATCGTCCTGGCCGACGAGATCAACCGCACGCCGCCCAAGACGCAGGCTGCGCTGTTGCAGGCGATGCAGGAGTACCAGGTGACGGCGGGGGGGCGCACCTACGCGCTGGAGCCGCCGTTCTTCGTGCTGGCCACGCAGAACCCGGTCGAGCAGGAGGGCACCTACCCGCTGCCCGAGGCACAGCTGGACCGGTTCATGTTCATGGTGAACATCGGCTACCCCAGCAAGAAGGAGGAGCGGGCCATCGTGCGGGCGACCACGATGGACCTGGAGGCGACGCCCGAGCCGGTGCTGTCGGCCACCGACATCCTGCACGTGCAGAAGGTGCTGCGCAAGCTGCCGGTCAGCGACCATGTGGTCGACTATGCGGTGAGCCTGGTGCGCGCCACCCGGCCCAAGGAGCCCGGCACGCCGCCGTTCGTGAACGACCATCTGACGTGGGGCGCGGGGCCGCGGGCGGCTCAGTACCTGGTGCTGGGCGCGAAGGCGGTGGCGCTGCTGGAGGGGCGGCTGAACATCAGCTGCGACGACGTGCGGAAGGTGGCCAAGCCGGTGCTGCGGCATCGGATTTTCACCAACTTCAACGCCGACGCAGAGGGGGTCGGGCCCGACCAAGTGGTGGAGAAGCTGCTGAGCGTCGTCCCGGAAGGGGTGGGAGACTACACGCGGGAGTGACGGCAGCGGCTGCTCAATCGCTTCGGCCGCCCCAGCGTCCCATCCCATCCTCGGCACCCGCCATGTGCCAGCGGATTCCGTGATTGGCCGCTTGTAAACGCCGTGACATAATTGCTGCAGATCGAGGTGGCCCCGCTGCCGGTGATGGGCCGCCGCCGCCGAGATCGTGCAGGAGGTGTTCCCGCCATGTCAGGACCCGTCTCGCCGTCCCCGCGTCGCACCGCCCCCAGCCGCCCCACCCGGCGGTTCACCCTCATCCAGGCCAACCGTGCGATCCCGCTCGTCTCGCGCATCGTGGCCGATGTCGTGCGGACGCACGACCACGCGATGGCCATCCAGGCGAAGATCGACCCCAAGCCGGGCAAGGGCAGTTCGGCCCACGCCGTCTCGCACGCCGAGCTCGATGCCGCGATGGACCGGCTGCAGGACTATGTGTCCGAGCTGGCCGCCATCGGGTGCGACCTCAAGGATTATCGGACCGGCCAGGTCGACTTCGTCGGCCGGCACGAGGGCCGCGACGTGCTGCTGTGCTGGCGGCTGGGCGAGGAGACGATCCGCTACTGGCACGAGATGAAGGCCGGCTTCGCCGGGCGGAAGCCGGTGTCGGTGCTCGACGAGCGCGGGTGAAGAGGCAACTCACAGAGCCCTGCGGCTTCGCCGCGGGTCCTTCCCGCGAGTTCGTCGCTAGCGCGTAGAAGATCCCGCGGCGGATCCGCTGGGCTCTATAGTGTGGCTACGCCGGCACAGCGACGGTGATGAACTCCACCGTGTCGGCCGTCGTGTCTAGCAGCGCCACCGTCTTGGTCGACGCGCGGTAGAGCGCCCCCGGGTTGATCGTCCGCACGCGCCGGTCACGACGGTCCATCGCCACATGGGTGTGGCCGACGAACAGGTAGTCGGCCCGCTGCTCGGCCAGCGTCCGGCGGACCAGCTTCGCGTCGTCGCCATGCGTGACGACGGCGGCCTTCCCGCCGAGGTCGATCTTGCCGTGATGGTTCCCGCAGGCGATGCCGAGGCTGCCGGCATGCCGGGCGAGCTCGCGCGCGTCGTAGTCGTTGTTGCCGAAGACGAACAGCGCGGGATGGCCGGCCATCACGTCCAGCACGGCACGCCCCTCGCTCCCGTCGCCCACGTCGCCGCAATGGATCAACTGCGCCGCGCCGCGGGCGATCAACAGCCGGACGGCGATCGCGGCGGCATCTGCCCGACCGTGCGTGTCACTCAGGATTCCGACAATCACGGCGGCGGAGGCTATCGGACAGAAACGCGCGGGACAATGGCAATTCAACCGGGTGGGACGTCGAAATATTGGGCGCAGGTGAAGGCGGCGGCGGCGACTGCCGATGGAGAGGGCAGTGTCGCTGGCGGTCGCGGCGTGCCGCGGCGGTCGGGCGTCGCCACCGGAGGGCCGCCATGGACCTGTCTGCCGAGATGTTCGACCAGATCGTCGCCGCCACGTCGGCCACCCTCGCCGGCCCCACCGCCGCCGACCGCCGGTCGCCGCGCGCGCACACGACCGCCCTCCTGGCCGTCTGCGGTTGGGACGACCCCACGTCCGTCCTGAGCCTAAAGGTCCGCGACCTGTCGGCCGGCGGCGTCGGCCTGCTGCACCGCGAGCGCATGGCGTTGGACGCTGAGCTGGTTGTCCGGCTGCCCCGCGCGGGTGCCGAGTCGATCACCGTCCTGGGTCGCGTCGTCTACTGGGAACCCCTGGCCCCCGACCTGTTCGCGATCGGCGTCCACTTCGACCGCACCGTGTCGGAGGAGGAGCTGACCACGAAGGCCGCCGCCGCGACCGGGTCGCCGACGGAGGCGACCGGGGTCCTCGGCCGGATCTCGCAGGCGTTCGCCTGGACGTGGCGCACGGCGTCGTGATATCGACGCCAACAGGGCCCAGCGCCTCCGCCGCCGGCCCCCTCATCAGGTGATGGCCGCCGTCGGAACAACCCGTGGCGGAGCTGCTGGGCTCTGTCGCGGCTGGCTTCTCCACCAACACGAGCCGTCGCCGCAACTCGGGGGTTCCCGGTTCGCGGCGACGGCTGTTGAAGCCTCGGTCAGTTCGATCGGGCGGCCATCACGCGGGGGAGCGCGATCTCCGCGGCGTGGCGGACGATCGGGGCGTAGTAGCCGGTCGTGTCATTCATGACCGAGCGGATCGACGCGGCGGCGCGGGCGTCGCCGAGCTTCGCCAGCGCGCGGACGGCCTCGACGCTCGCCTCGGCCATCCAGCTGTCGACCAGGCCGGTCAAGGCGTCGATCGCGCGGGCGTCGCCGAGCTGGCCCAGGCTGATGGCCGCGGCGGTGCGGACGACGCCGTGGTAGTAGCCGTCGGCGTTGGCGACCACGTCGATCAGCGGCTCGACGGCGGCTGCCTCGCCCAGGTCGCCAAGCGTCGTGGCGGCGTCGCGGGCGACGTCGGCGTTGAAGCTGGTCAGGTTGGCGATCGCCGACAGGCAGGCGGCCGACGGGCCGGCAACCGGCGCGACTTCGGCGATCGCCGGCGCGACGGCGGCGACGACCGGTGTCGGCTTGGCGACGACGACCGGGGCCGGCGTCGGCACGACGGCGGCGGTCACGGCGACGATCTCGACCGGCACCTTGGCGGTGGCGATCGTCTTGCTCGTCGACGCGCGGGCCGCGGCCAGGGAACGCTTCTTCAGGGACGGGGTGGACTTGGCAGCCATGTTCGTTCTCCTCGTGGGTGGTTTATCGGACGGTCCACCTTTATCGGACCGCACGGGCCCTGACGTGAGCGAATCCAAACTGAAGACAGAGGCCGAGCAGAAGGTCACCGCGGCGACGCGTGGCACTTGGAAGCGGAGAATGGAACCACAGACGCACACGGATGCACACCGACCGGAATTGTCCGACCTCTGATCGGGGTGCATCCGTGTGCATCTGTGGTTCCAACCCCTTCGTATTACTGTGCAAGGCGGCGGACCGGCGTCTATCAGGTTGGCCCGGCGGCGCGGCCGAGGCTGATCGCCAATTGCTGGAACAGCAGGGCGACGTTCACGTTCGCGTCGAGGTACTCCTCCGCGCGGCCGAGGGCGTCGATCACGCCGCACAGCCGTTCGAGCTCGTCGGGGTCGGTCGCGACCCGCAGCCGACCGCGGACGTTGTCGGCGGCGAGCCGCAGGTAGAGGCCCAGCCCCTCGCGGGTCGCCGCGTCCTTGCTGCCCAGCTCGTCCCGTTCCAACTGCTTGGCGGCGTACCCGTCGGCGGCGGACTTGAACCACTCGGGCAACCCGTCGGCCGAGCGACCGTTGAAGACGTCGTCCAACTGCCGGACCAACTGGGCCGCGGCGTCGACCACGCCGTCCTCGATCCACCGCAGCGCAAGGCCCAGCGACGATCCCGCAACGCGTGCCGCCGTCGTCGCGACGGCCGGCGGCACGTTGCGCTTCTGCAGCTCGCGGACGACCGTCGCCGGGTCCATCTCGCCGAAACGCACAACCTGGCATCGGCTGCGGATCGTCGGTAGCAGTTGGCCTGGCGAGTCGGTCAGCAGGATCACCAGCGTCCTGCCGGCCGGCTCCTCCAGCGTCTTCAGCAGCGCGTTCTGCGCCGGTCCGTTCATCAAATCGGCCTGCTCGATGACGAACACCTTCCCGCGGTTCATCACCGACGCCCGGCTGGCCCGCTCGACCACCTCCGGGCGGATCACGTGGATCGATAAATCGATCCCCTTGCTCGTGCCGGTCTTGTCGTGGTAGCGGATCAGCTCCTTGTAGACGACGTGATGGTCCGGGTGCGCGTTCGCGGCCATTGCCCGGCAGCTCTCGCACGTGCCGCACGGCTGGTCGCCCCTGGGCCGCTCGCACAGGAACAGCGTGGCCAGCATTGCCGCGGTCGTCCCCTTGCCCACGCCGAATGGCCCGGCGAACACCATCCCGTGCGGCAACCGGTCGGCGGCATAGGCGCGGCGCAGCTGGTCTACCGCGGCGGGTTGGTCGAGGATGTCGGTCCAGGTTGGCATGGGTGTCGGATGGTGGGCATCAATCGGGACGCGTCGACGGGTTGCGCGACGGTTGGATCGGCAAGGCCGTGCCGTCGTCGGTGCAAAACGTGAACCCCTGGTCATCGCGAAGGCGGGCGACGATCCGGTGCGCAGCGCCCTGCAAGGTGTAGGAGAGCAGCACCTGTGACGGGTTGGACGGATCGGCCTGGGCGACCGACAGGCTGAACTCGCGAGCCCAGGGAAGGTTCGCCAGGACGTAGCGGGCACCGGGCGATCCCGGTATGGGTCCATCGGCTGCGAGACCTACCGCCGGCCGTACGGGTAGCTCGCGGAAGTCGGCATGGAGGAACGTCCCCGGATCGAACAGGCGGACGAAGAGGTTGATGCATAGACCATCCTGCCCGGCGTCCGGCTCGGCGTACAAGACGACGAGCAGGCGAGACCCGCTCGCCGTCCGCCGTTGTTGCATGAACAGCGGGACGACCGGCAGCCACTCGCCGGCCTGCACCGGCGCGACCTGGGGCCGCACGCGCAACCACAAGGGGTGGGCGGTCGCCCAGGTGAGGCTGTCCACCCAGGGGGCGAGGGTCTCCGTTGGCGTCACGACGACGGCCGGTCTGCCCACGCCCGTCGGGGCGGCGAGCACCTCCCGGCGGGCAAGGTCGGGTCCCCATCGCCAGCCGATCGCGGCGGCGGCCACGACCAACGCTACCATCCCCGCCTGGCGACGCCATCGCCACGCGACGGGCGAGGGGGGAGCGTATTCGATGGGGTCCGGCCGTGACATCTGCATTCCAGTTGGCGTCCGCCGACGGCCCGGATCTACATCCAGCGACGTCCACGCAAGCCGTCGCACCCGGCAACACAAGGAGCATTTGAACCACGAAATCGCGAAGGCAAGACGAAGCAGGAAGTCGAACTATAGATTTGGCTGGCAGAATCGAAGCCACGCCTCTGAACTCTGTCCTTCGTCCGACCTTCGCGTCTTCGTGGTTCAACGTTTGGTATTTCACCCCCATCACTTCGCTTGTGTAGATGTCTTGGATGCAGATCCGGGGCTTTTCTGTACAGTCA
Source organism: Tepidisphaeraceae bacterium (assembly GCA_965198865.1). Taxonomy (GTDB): domain Bacteria; phylum Planctomycetota; class Phycisphaerae; order Tepidisphaerales; family Tepidisphaeraceae; genus CBDAQA01. The sequence goes on from CBDAQA010000009.1 coordinate 68,503, forward strand.
GATCTCGACGGCCCGCAGCACGTCCGCATGCACCGCTTCGATCCCCCTATCGGCCCGCACCACACGGTAGTGGTCCGGCATGGCCGACGCCTGGGCCAGGTAGTTGTCGCGCACGCGGCGGTGGTAGTCGATCGGCCGCTGCTCGATGCGGTCCTTGGCGCGCGTCACGCGCGCGATGCTGGCCTCGGTCGGCATGTCGAGGATGACCGTGCGATCGGGCCAACGGCCGGCGATCGCGATCTGGGCCACCCGGCGGATCTCGTCGCCCGTCAGCCCGTCGCCGCCCAACTGGTAGGCCAGGGTGCTGCTGACGAACCGATCGCTGATGACCGTCACGCCGTTCGCCAGGGCGGGCAGGATCGTCTCGCGCATCATCTGGGCGCGGGCGGCCATGTAGAGCAGCATCTCGCACCGCATGGCCATCTCGTCGTGGTCGGGGTTGAGCAGGATGTTCCGGATCAGCTCGCCGATCACCGTGGTGCCGGGGTCGCGCACGGCCAGCACCCGTCGGCCGCCCCGCTCCATCGCCTGCTGCAGCAGCCGGGCCTGCGTGCTCTTGCCGCACCCCTCGCCGCCGTCGAACACGATGAACTGAGCGGGGGACTGTTCAGGCGGATTGGCCATGGTGTTCGGTCCGCGGACGATCGGGGGAGGCGTCGCGGCCAGCAGTATAATCGGTTGCCGCCCGCGGGCCACCGGGGCGTGGATACTCCAGGTTGGTTCGCGCGCGAGGGATGGACAGAGCTGGGCCGTGTCGGCCCCAGCGACCGCAGGTCGCGTCTCGCGCAGGGCTAGTGGCCTTGGTCGCCCGTGCATGCTGCGCGAGACACGAGCTCCGCTCGTCACGGGTCGACACGGCCGCCTCTGTCGGTACGCCGAAATCTGGCTACGCGCCAGGACCCCCGCGACGCCCGGTGGGCGTCGCCCCTTCCAATCGGATATTGCCCCCCTACAATTCGCTGGTTCGGGTGGTCGCCATGGGGTGGCCCAGGGAACCGTCAGATGCCCAGCGACACGATCGAACATCAGGCCCCCTCGCCGACCGAACCGGTGCCGTTCCTGGCCGTGCCGGACCTGTTGCACCAGAGCCGGCCTCAGCCGCGGGTCAACTGGGTGGGGTTCGTCTCGATGGGCTGCCTGGCCCTCGCCGTGTACACCGCGATGGCGGCGGTCCGCACGCCGACGGCGGGGGGCCAGCCGGTGGCTGACGCCTTGCTGCTGCTCCTGACCGGGCTCGCGATCGGCGGGTTCGTCGTGGCCGTCCGGCGGCACCGCAAGCAGGTCCAGACGGTCGAGGCGATTGAGGAGATGGTGCAGCTCCGCCGGTGGGAGCCGGCCGGCATCCTGCTCGAGCGGTTCCTGTCCACGCCGGTCCGCAGCCCGCGCGTTTGGACCCGAGCGCTGGTGCAACTAGCGGCCGTGCTGGCCCGGCACCACCGGTTCACTGACGCTGTCGTCGTCGACGACTTCCTGCTGGAGCACGACGGCCTGCTCGACGAGGGCGGGGCGTACGGCGTGCGGGCGATGCGGGCGATGGCGCTGCTCCGCGAGGATTCGCTGCTGGACGCTGACCGCGCGATCTCCGACCTCCGCCGTCGCGGACCGGCCCGCGACTCGGGGCCGCTGGCGCTGATCGAGATCTACCGCGACGTGAAGACCGGCCACCCGGCCGAGGCGATCGAGCTGTTCGCCGCCCGGCAGACCGTGCTTCGGCAACACCTCGGCCACCGCGTCGCCGACGCCCACGCCCTGGTCGCCCGGGCCCACGACATGCTCGGTCGCGATGCTGAGGCGGCGGCGGCGTACGGCCGGGCGACCGCCCTGGCGCCGGTGGCCGAGCTGCACCGGCGGTACCCCGAACTTCAACCCTTGGCCGGCAAGTACCCGCCCACGCCGGCCCCGCAGGAGGTCGCATGATCACTGCCGAACGGGCGATCCAAGTCCTCCGCCGCGACCTGACGATCGGGTCGGTCCTCAAGGTCGCGTCGGGGCTGGCGATCGCTGCGGCGGTGCTGTTCGCGCCGGCCGCGGGGGCGGGGGCTTCGCTGATGCTGATCGTGCTGGGCGTGAGCATCGGCATGGCCGTCGTCAGCCGGGGCGCCCGCAGCGCCGCCATCGCGTTGGACAGCCCGTCGCTCATCGCGGCCGGGCAGTACGACGAGGCCGAGGAGCAGATCGAGCGCGTGCTCGGCACCTTCTGGTCGCTGCGATCGGCGAAGCTGCTGGGCCTGCACCACCTGGCCATCCTTCGGCATGCCCAGCGGCGGTGGCAGGAGTCGGCGATGTTGTCCGGCGCACTGCTGCGGCTGGCCCGGCCGGGACTATTCAGCGGTTGGATCTTCGGCCGCGCCACCGCCCGTCAACCGTCGTGGCTGCCCCCCGGCATCGCCCGGACGACGCAGCTGATGCTGGCCGACAGCCTGATCGAGATGAACGACATGGCCGGCGCCCACCAGGCGTTGTCCGGCCTGTTCGCCCAGCGGCTGTCGCTGAACGAGGCGATGAACCTGCTGGTGATCCAGCTGGAGTACGAGGCCCGCATCGGGGCGTGGGGCTCGATGCTGACCAACGTGGGGCACAAGGTGCAGCTGGCCGAGCTGCTGCCGTCGATGGCGGCGGCTCGGTCGCAGGCGCTGCTGGCGCTGGCGGCGATGCGGTCGGGCCGGGCCGACCTGGCTGATTGGCTGCGGCTGCGGGTGGGGCTGCTGGTCGACGTGGGCGAACTTGTGGCCCAGCGGCCCGTAGTGGCAGAGGTGTTCGCGGCCGCGCAGGATGCGCCGCCGCGACCGCCGGCGGAGCGGGGCGAAGGGGAAGTGCGCGACACGGAGGTCGGCGCGTGACGAAGGTGATGATCGGGGCGGGTTCGATTGTCGGTGCCGCGTTAATGGTCGCCTGCCTGTGGGTGTGGCAGCAGGCACCGCATTTGGCGGTCGACGCCGACCGGCCCGACGTGGTGCTGTGGGCCGTCCGCTCGGCGGCCGTGGCGGCGGGGGCGCTGGCGCAGACCGTGCTGCTGGTGCTCGTCGTCGGCAACCTCTACCAGACCAAGCTCTCCGACCGGGTGCTGCAGGTGCTGACCGCGAGCCTGTTCGCAGCGTCGCTGGTCAGCGCGATCGCCCTCGGGATGGCGGGGCGGTGACAATCGGAAACGCGGAATGATGAGTGCAGCATGGTGTCCGCCGACGGCGTCCGCTTTTGTCCTGATTCTTCATTCCGCATTCTGAAATCTGCACTCTGTGTCGATAACCGACTAGGGAGAGGTGCCTCCCGCCAGCCCCGTCGTCTGGCGGTTCGCCTGCCCCTTCGGATACAACCGGGCCACACCGACGGGCCGCCCGGCCCGCCGTCGCCCGTACCCACGCGGAAAGAATGAGAATGCGGCTGATGCCCACGACGCTTCGGAACGCCGCCCACCGGGCCCTCTCGATCGCCCTCCTGCCGGTCGTCGCCGCGGCGACGGCCCGCGCCGCCGTCGCCCCCCCTGCGCCCGAGGACGCCTCGCTCGCCGACCGGGTCGAGGCCCTGGCCTCGGCCACGTTCCCGGCCCAGGTGCCCACCGGCGACGACCGGCCCTTCGTGTTCGCCCAGCAGGCGGCGCTGTTCCAGGCGGCGGGCAAGCTCGACCCGGCGAACGTCCGGTACTTCCGCAAGCGGTCCGAGGCGCTGTTCTACGGCGACGCGAAGTTCGAGGATCAGTACCAGTCGCTGGTCTCGATCCTCGCGCTCCAGCCGGGCGACGAGTTCACCTGGGACAAGCTCGTCGACATGAAGGTCGGGCAGGACCAGGCGGCCGACAAGCAGATCAAGACGCTCACGGACCTGGAAGGCCTGAACCTGCCGCGCGCCGTCCTGGCCCACGCCGGCTCGCTCCACGCCCACATCCTGTTCGACCAGGGCAAGGAGCAGGCGGCCCGGGTCCTGCTGCGGTCGGTCCTGACCAACAACCCGCTCGACCTCGACGCCCTGCAGCTGCAGTACCGGCTGCTCCCGGCGAAGTCGACGCCGTTCGAGCGCGAGCAGGCGCTGCTGAACATCCTGCGGGCCAACCCGCTGCAGCCGCGCTACGCCCGCCTTGCCGCCCTCGTCGCCGCCGATGCGGGGCTGACGCAGGAGGCGATCTCGTTCTTCTCGCTCGGCGTCAACACCAGCGTCGCCCTGCGCCGGCCCGACCTGCAGGGGGCGCTCGAGTGGTTCGCCGAGCTGTTCGTGGCCGACCAGAAGGTCGACGCCTACCGCAACGTGCAGAGCCTGCTCGCGTCGAACCCGAACAACCTGGACGCCTGGTACCTGGACCTGCTGACCGTGCGGTCGGCCGGGTTCCAGCAGGCGGTGCAGGACAAGGACCTGCAGCGGGCCACGGTCGTGATGAGCGACCGCGTGGCCGAGCTGATCAACGCCGCGCTGGACGCGAGCGACAAGGCGGCGACCAAGCCGGCGTCGACCGATCCCAAGCCCGCCCGGGCGACGACCCGCCCGTTCGATGCCCCGGATCCGTTCGCGCTGCCGGACGTGGCCCCGGTGGTCCCGCTGCTGAAGGGAACGGACCTGCCCCCGCAGCTGCGGCAGGAGTTCGTCGAGGCCGTAGCCGACCTCGCCCGGCTGGAGATCTACTTTGCCCACAAGCCCGACGTCGCCAAGCCGCTGCTCGACGCGCTCGCCGAGCTCCAGCCGGCCAACGACCCGCTGCTGGCGCAGCTCCGCGGCCTGTCCAGCCTGATCTCCGGCGACACCAAGTCCGCCCTGGCCACGCTGGCCGGCGTCGCGCGCGATGACCCGATCGCCGCCATGGGGCTCGTGCTGGCGCAGTGGAAGGACAACCCCAGCGACACCGTGCAGGCCGACCTCGAGGCCCGCAAGCTGCTCCAGGATCACCCCGACGGCCTGATCGGCGCGTTCCTGGTCGAGGCAATCACCAATCCTCGCGTCAAGCTGATCCCCAAGAACGGGATGCAGCAGTTGCAGGCGCTGATCGCGTCGTTCCCCCACGACCTGTTCACCGTCGGGACCAACGCCGCCCGGATCTACTCGATCCACGTCGAGCCGGTCGACACCGCCCGGGCGTGGGGGGAGCCGCTGCTGGTCCGCGTCACGCTGTTCAACTTCAGCCCGATCGACCTGACGATCGGCAACGGCGGCGTGATCCGCCCCGGGCTGATGTTCCAGCTCGCGCCGCTGATCGGGGCGCAGCCGACGGCGTACCCCGCGTTCGACACGCTGGCCGGGCCCGTCGTGCTCCACCCGCGCGTGCCGCTGTCGCAGGTCGTGCGCGTCGACCAGGCGGCGCTGGCGTCCACGATCAACCGCACCGTCCGGCTCGCCTTCCAGGTGGAGGGCAAGGCCGCCACGAACGCCGACATCGGGATCGGCGGGTACGCCGTCCAGATCGACAAGCCGTTCGCGCGGTCGGCCGTCAACGACAAGGCGGTGGCCGACGCCCAGAGCGAGGTCAACGGCGTGGGTGCCGACGGCAACACGGCCACCGATCGCTTCACCGCGGTTGGCATCCTGCAGGCATACGTGGCCGACTTGCGCACGGCCCACGAGGTGACCCCGGCGGACCGGCGCAACCTGATAAACATCGCCGCCGCGCTGAAGCGGGCCCGCTCCGACCCCTCGCCCGCCGTCGCCGCCTGGGCCGATCAGGCCGTGTTCTTCCTGTCCGACGGCGCCGGCCGGGCTGCCGCACTCAACGACCTGGCGACGAGCGGTGACTGGCGGCACCGCCTGCTCGCGGCCATCCTGGCGACCGCCGTCCGCGAGCCAGCGCTGCAGCACAAGGTGCTCGACACGCTGAAGGCTGACCCCAACCCGTCCATTGCCGCGTACGCCACCGCATCGGTTGGCCTGCTGAATATGGGAAAGCTGTCGCCGACCACCAAGCCCGCGGCTGCTGCGGCACCGGCTCCCGTGCATTAGCGAGTTGATCCGGGACGGGTTGCCCGAGAAGCCGGCGTCTGAGGTACCCCGAAGACCCGGATGCCTTGCCACCCGATCCGGTTTTTCGGAGTACCCAGAAACCGGCTTCACCGGAACAGCGTCGAGGGCGGGGCGCGTCCGAGCGCCAGGGATTGCGCGGTCGTTCGTCCCACGGGGCCATGAAGCAGCTCGCCGGCCCAACCTCGGATTCGGCTGACCCGGTGGGCGCGGGCCCCACGGCCGACGCGCTGCTCGACGCCGTGCCCGACCCGACGTTCCTGCTGGACGACCGCTGGCGCGTCGTGACGGCCAACGTCGCCGCCCGTGACCTGCTCGGCCCTGCGGCCGCCGCCGCCGCCGAGGTCGACGGCTTCTGGCACGCCTTCCCCGACGCCGCCGAGCCCTCGCGCCAACGGCTCTACCGCGCCGCCCTCGCCGCCGGCGGCCCGCTTGCGCGGTTCGATCAGTTCCTGGCCGACCGCAACGCCTGGTTTGCCGTCCGGTGCCGGGCCATGCCGGGGGGCCGGCTGCTGGTCACGTTCACCGACGTGACCGAGCTGCGCCGCTCCGACGCCGACCTCGCCGAGCGGGAGCAGCGGTACCGCCTGATCTTCGAGCAGAGCCCGCTGCCGATCTTCGTCTACGACGTCGGCTCCAAGCAGATCACCATCGTGAACGACGCCATGGTGGCCCAGTACGGCTACGCGCGCGGCGAGTTGATCGGCATGAACGTGTTCGAGCTGTGCCGGCCCGACGAGGCGCCGTGGGCGAAAGCGCTGGTCGCGTCCTACACCCCGGGCACGGCCAGCCAGAGCCTGCAGCTGCACCACCGCCGGGCGGATGGGTCGACGTACCCGGTGATCGTGACCAGCCACGGGTTCGTCGTCGCCGGGCGGGCCGTGCGCGTCGCGCTGGTGGTCGACATGACCGAGCGCGACCGGTCCGAGCGCGACCTCCGCGAGAGCGAGCAGAAGTACCGCTCGCTGATCGAGACGGCCGAGGGGATCGTGGTCGGCCTCGACCTCGACCACCGCATCAACGAGTGGAACGAGGCGGCGGAGCGCGTGTCGGGCTACGGCCGGGCCGAGGTGTTGGGCCGCAACTACTACGACCTGTTCCTCCCGGCGGAGATCCGCCCGGCCGTCGATGCCGAGTCGGCCAGGATTGTCGGCGGCACGGCCACGCGTGGGTTCGAGGGGGTCCTGCTCACCCGCGACGGGCAACGCCGGACGATCCTGTGGAACGCCCACCGCCAGACCGACCCCGAGGGCAACGCCGTCGGCCAGGTCGCGGTCGGCCAGGACATCACCGACCGCAAGCGGGCCGAGGACGCCCTGCGCACCAGCGAGCAGCTGCACCGCACGCTTGGCGACGCCATGCCGCAGCTGATGTGGACCCTCTCCCCCGACGGGGCGTTCGAGTACGTCAACGCCCGGTTCGCCGACTTCACCGGCCTGACCGTCGTTGACCTGGCACGCCTCGGCGACGTCGACGCGGGGTGGGCGGCGTTCGTCCACCCCGACGACCTCGCGTCGCTGATCGACCGGTTCCGGCAGGACCGCGTGGCCGTCGCCGCCGGTGAGATGGAGGTCCGCTGGTGCGGCGGCCGCCAGTGTACTGAGGACGGGCACTGGTTCCTGGTTCGCACGGCGCCCCAGACCGACCCCGACGGCCGCGTCATCCGCTGGGTCGGCACCGCGACCGACGTCGATGAGCTGAAGCGAACGCATGCCGACCTCCGCCGCGCCAAGGAGGCGGCCGAGCAGGCGAACGAGGCCAAGGACCAGTTCCTGGCCGTCCTCAGCCACGAGCTGCGCACGCCCCTCACGCCCGTGCTGCTGACCGCCTCGGCGTTGCAGGTCGACCCCGGGCTCGACCCCGACGTGCGCGAGGCGGTCGCCATGATCGTCGAGCAGGTCGAGCTGGAGGCGAAGCTGATCGATGACCTGCTCGACCTCACCCGGATCGCGCGCGGGAAGTTCCTGCTGAACCTGCAGCGGCTCGACGGCCACGACCTCGTCCGCCGGGCGATCGAGGTGTGCCGCGCAACCATCGACGCCGCCGGCGTCGCCCTCGCGGTGGAGATGGCCGCCACCGACCGCGACCTCAGCGCCGACCCTACCCGCATCCAGCAGGTGCTGTGCAACCTGCTCGCCAACGGCGCGAAGTTCACGCCCAGAGGCGGCCGGGTCACGGTACGCACGCGAACAGAGCCCAGCGGCTCCGCCGCGGGTCCCCGCGCCCACTTTGTCGTCGAGGTCTCCGACACCGGCGTCGGCATCGACCCCGAGGCGCTGCCGCGGATCTTCAACGCCTTCGAGCAGGGCGAGCGCAGCATCACCCGCCGGTTCGGCGGCCTGGGGCTCGGCCTCACGATCGGCCGCACCATCGCCGACATGCACGGCGGGTCGCTCACCGCGGCCAGCGCCGGCAAGGACCGGGGTGCCACGCTCACCCTGAGCCTGCCGCTGGCGACCGCCCCCACCCCCGCCCCGGTCGTCGCGCAACAGCCCGTCCCACCCGTCCGGAGGCTCAAGGTGTTGCTGGTCGACGACCACGTCCCCACCCTGCGGATGATGACCCGCCTGATCCAGTCGCTCGGCCACGACGTCCGCGCCGCCGACAGCGCCGCCACCGCTCTGGACATGGCCCGCGCCGACTGCCCCGACCTGCTGATCAGCGACATCGGCATGCCCGGCCGGTCCGGCTGGTCGCTTTTAGCCGACGTCCGCGCCGCCTGCCCCACGGCCCCGATCGCCATGGCCGTCAGCGGCTACGGCACCGACGACGATGTCCGCCGCAGCCACTCCGCCGGCTTCGCCCGCCACCTCGTCAAGCCCATCGGCCTAGACGGGCTCCGCGCGGCGATCCGGGAGCTGATGGGGTAACTTGCCCGCGCGGATCAGGAATCGGTCGCGCGCGGCGAGCGAAGCCCCGGATATACGATGGTTATGCGTGAGCGCGAACTCCGTTTCGCGATGCGGGCCACGCAGTCGCTTGCGCCATCGCGACTGACGCTCACTGCCGCGAACCGCGGAGGCGCAAGCGTACCAGACGCTTTCGTCACACCCTCACGCCGCTTACGACCGTCGGCCAACTGCCAGCAATCGAGCGTCAGCAAACTGACAGTGATCCGGCGTCGGTATAGTCATGGCAAACGGGTTCTGTTCCAGGTTCAGTTGAGGTTCTCATGGCTGAGAAAGTTCGGCAGAGCTGACGCGTCGCCGGATCGTCGCGGCGGTCCGTCGGGGGACGCCGATGCGGGCGGTGGCGCGGCGGTTCAAGGTCCACCTGCGGACGGTTCAGCGTTGGGTCGGGCGGGCGAGCGGGCAGCGGCTGGACCGGGCCGACCTGGGGTCGCGGCCGCCGGGCTGCCGCGCGTCGGCGCGACGGTCGGACGCCGCGGTGGAGGCGCGCGTGTTGTCGCTGCGGCGCGAGTTGCGCGACCGGTCGGCGCTGGGCGAGTACGGGGCGGCGGCGATCCGCCGGTCCCTGCTGCAGGAGGCGGCGGCCCAGGCGAAGCCGGGAAAGGCGGCCGCCGCGGTTCCGTCGGAGCGGACGATCCACCGGGTGCTGGAGCGGCACGGGGCGTTGGATGGTGCGCGGCGTCGGCGCACGGCCCCGCCGCCGCCAGGGTGGTACTTGCCGGCGGTGGCGTCGGGCCGGCTGGAGCTGGACAGCTTCGACCTGGTCGAGGGCCTGGTGATCCGCGGCGGGACGGACGTCGTCGTGCTGAACGGCGTGAGCCTGCTGGGCGGGCTGTGCGCCAGCTGGCCGGCGGGCGGGGCGACGGCCAAGGCGGTCGTGGACCGGCTGCTGGAGCACTGGCGCGTGTTCGGGCTGCCGGGGTACGCGCAGTTCGACAACGGGACGGAGTTCCACGCGGCCCACGTGTGGCCGGACAGCTTCGGGCGGGTGACGCGGACGTGCCTGAGCCTGGGCGTGACGCCGGTGTTCGCGCCGCCGCGGGAGACCGGGTTCCAGGCGTCGATCGAGAACTACAACGGGCGGTGGCAATCCAAGGTGTGGCACCGGTTCGAGCACGCCGGCCTGGCGGCGCTGCGCGAGAGGTCCGACGCGTTCGTGGCCGCGGCGCGGGTCCGGTCGGCGGCGCGGATCGAGGGGGCACCGCGGCGGCGGGCGGTCCCGGCGCGGTGGCGGCCGGACCTGCAGCGGCGGCTGCGCGGGACGGTGATCTTCCTGCGGCGGACCGACGACAAGGGGCAGGCATCGCTCCTGGGCCGCTCGTTCGCGGTGTCAGCGTCCTGGACGCACCGGCTGGTCCGGGCGGAGGTGGACCTGACGGCCGGGCGCGTGCGGTTCTTCGCGTTGCGACGTCGGGACCCGAACCAGCATCCGCTGTTGGCGGAGGTTCCGTACACGGTGCCGACTGGCCGATTTCGCGCGTGACGCTGGGACACTGTCAGTTGCCAACGTCGCCTTAGTTTGCTGACGCTCGATTACCGTCAGTTGGCCACCGTCACACATAATTCTCGTACATCTGGGGCTTCTCATCCTCGGCGGGGCCGATACGAAATAAACCGATCCGTCTTGCCTTGATGGGCCAAGTGTCAGTAAACCAAGGTCACTTGAGTGCCAGTAACCCAAGGTCGGTAAGCTGCCAGAAAAACGCCCGCGGCGTCGCCGGCCCATGAACAAAAAATGCCGCGCGGTCCCTCGCCAACATCGCCCGCCGCAAGGCGATCGTCGCCGCCGTCCGCGGCGGCGTGTCGATGCGGTCCGTCGCCGGCCGGTTCGGCGTCCGCCTCTGCACCGTCCAACGCTGGCTCGCGCGCGGCAAGGGCAAACGCCTCGACCGCGCCGACCTGGCCGACCGGCCCGGCGGGTGCCCCGTCGGGCCGCGCCGGACCCCGGCGCAGCTCGAGGAGCTGGTCCTGACCACCCGCGCCGACCTCCGGGCCAACAGCGACCTGGGCGAGTACGGCGCGGCCGCCGTCCACGCCCGCCTCGTCGAGCTGCGGACCGAAGGGGTGCCGTCGGTCCGCACGATCAACCGCATCTTCGAGCGGCACGGCGCGCTCGACGGGGCCCGCCGGGTCCGCCGGCCCGCGCCGCCGCCCGGCTGGTACTTGGCGGACCTGGCCGGCCGGCGGGTCGAGCTGGACAGCTTCGACGTCGTCGAGGGGCTGGTCATCGGCAAGACGGCCGACGCCCCCGCGGTCGACGTCGAGGTGCTCAACGCCATCAGCCTCTTCGGCGGCCTGGTCGACTCATGGCCGACCACCGTCGTCACGGCCAAATATGCGGTCGACCGCGCCGTCGGCCGCTGGCGGAAGGCGGACTTGCCGCGCTACGCCCAGTTCGACAACGACACGATCTTCCAGGGGCCGCACCAGTGGCCGGACACCTTTGGGCGGATCGCCCGGACCTGCCTGTCGCTCGGCGTGGTGCCGGTCTTCGCCCCGCCGCGCGAGACCGGCTTCCAGGCCGCCATCGAAAGCTACAACGGCCGCTGGCAGGCCAAGGTCTGGGCCCGCTTCAAGCACCTGTCCCTGGCCGTGCTGGTCGAGCGGTCCGACCGGTACGTCGCGGCCGCACGCCTGCGCGCCGCCCCCCGGATCGAGTCGGCCCCGCCGCGCCGGCCGTTCCCCGCCGGCTGGTCGACGGCCAAGGCGCTTCGCAAGCCGCTGGCCGGCCGGGTCGTGTTCCTGCGGCGGAGCGATGCCGCCGGCCACGTCACCGTGCTGGGCCACAAGTACGCCGTCGACGCAGCGTGGCCCAGCCGCCTCGTCCGCGCCAACGTCGACCTGGACGCGAAGCAGATCCGCTTCCACGCCCTCCGCCGACGCCAGCACGATAACCATCGACTGCTGTGTACGACGCAGTACGCGCCGCCGATGAAGCGGTTCCGGGAATGAACGCCGACGAGGTGACCTTGGGTTAGTGGCACTTGCCATCGGATCTTGTTTCAAGTGACCTTGGGTTACTGACACTTGGCCCTTGATGTGTTCCCTCCCCGTGCCATACCTTGCGCCGGAGGAGCATTGAGCATGGCGAAGCGAACGGCATTTACGGGCGATCCCTGGTCGGCACGGATGGCCGCCGCGACGGCGGCGATCGACCGCCCGGGCGACTTCTGCGTCAGCGGCGTTGCGCCGGACACCACGCCGGGCCTGGAGGTCGCGGGACTGGGCCCGATCGGCCTGCCGCTCTCCGCCGACCAGGCGGACCGGCTCAAGCGGCAGTGCGAGCAGGCCGCGTACGGGAAGGGCGTCCAGACGGTCGTCGACACCAGCGTCCGCCGGGTGTGGCGGCTCACGCCAGACCGCTTCACCCTGGCCAATCCCGCCTGGCAGAACACCGTCGCCACCATGGTCGTCGCCGTCCAGCGGGACCTGGGGCTGGAGGACCGCGCGCTCCAGCCGCACCTGTACGACCTGCTGTTGTACGAGCCGGGCGGGTTCTTCCTCCCGCACCGCGATGGCGAGAAGCTCGACCGGATGGTGGCCACGCTCGTGGTCATGCTGCCGTCGCACTACACCGGTGGCGAGCTGATCGTCCGACATGAGGGGCAGGAGCAGGTGATCGACCTGGGCGGGGACCCGTCGCGGTTCCAGACCCAGTACGCCGCCTTCTACGCCGACTGCGAGCACGAGGTGAGGCCGGTCACGGGCGGGCACCGGCTCTGCCTGGTCTACAACCTGACGCTGGCGAAATCGAAGCGAGGCGTCGGGGCCCCGCAGCGGGGCGAGCACGTTCGGCGGGCGACGGAGCTGCTCGGCCGCTGGCCGGCGCACGCGCCTCAGAAGCTCGCCGTCACTCTCGAACACCAGTACACGAAGGACGGCCTCGCCTGGGACGCGCTCAAGGGGATCGACCGCGCCCGGGCCGACGTACTGGCGACCGCCGCCACCGCCGCCGGCTGCCACGCCTACCTTGCCCTGCTGACCCTCTGGGAGGTCGGCTCGTCCGAGGGCGACGGCTACGACGACTACTACGGCCGGGGTTACGACGACGACGAAGAGGACGACTCCGAGGGGGACGACGAAAACCGGGAGGGCGACTACGAGATGGGCGAGCTGATCGACAGCTCGCTCACGGCCGAGGCGTGGCGGGCCCCAGATGGTGCCGCGATGCCGTTCGGTTCACTTCCGTTGGAGGAGTCGCAGATTTGCCCGGCCGGGTCGTTGTCGGACGTGAAGCCCGAGGAGGCGTTCGAGGGGTACACCGGCAACGCGGGCATGACGCTGGAACGGTGGTACCGCAGGGCCGCCATCGTGCTGTGGCCGGACGCGCACCACCTCGACGTCCTCTGCGAGGCCGGGGCGAAGCAGGCCGTCCCGGCCCTGCTACAGGCGACGGCCGCCGCCCGCCAGTCGGGGGACGCCGCACAACGGGAGCGGTGCCGATCGTTCGCCCAGGCGGTCCTGCGGCTCTGGCCGGAATCGATCCCGGGATACTCGTCGCGCGAAGAGCCCACCAGTGCCGATCCCCTGCCGGCCGTGGACCTCGTCGATGACGTGCCGCTGATGCGGACCTACCTCCGGGACGCGCTTCGGAAGGACGTCGGCCTGCGGCCGGGCCCAGGTCTGGCCGGCTTCCTGACCCGCCACGGGTGGCTGACCTTCGAGCCTGACCTGGCCGCGCTGTTCGAGCAGACCGAGGGTCGGTCGCTCACCCGAAACATCCGACTGCTGGACCAGCTCAGCCGTGCAGCCGTCCGAATCGACGAGAAACCCCGCCGGGTCGACGCACGCGCCGTCTGCCGTCGGCTGGCCACCATCACCGTGGCGGCGGTGGTGGCGATCGACGGCAACCGCGAGCACGTCGCGCCCCGCGACGCCGCGGTCGTCGCCGTGCGGCTCGCGCGGCTCGCCAGGGTCCTGCTCCGCCTCCGGGATAATGAGGGTCTCACGCGGCTCGTCGCTCACGTCACGTCGACGCCAAGCCGGTATCCGCTTCAGGCCGTTCAACTGGTGGCCCTGACGATGCTGGGCCAATGGTTGCGGAAGCACCCCAAGCGACGGCTTTCGGGCTTTGACGATTGGCTCGCGGATGCTCGCCGGCGGCTCGAATCGCTGACTGCCTCGATCCCCCAACCTCCGGCCGACCAGCGACGCGCGGCGGGGGTCACCTGCGCGTGCGCCGACTGTGCCGAGTTGAACCGCTTTCTAGCCGACCCGGCGGAGCGGCAGCATGCGTTCAAGATGGCCCAGTCGCGTAGAAATCACCTGGAGTCGGAGATTCAGAAGGTCAGCGCTGACCTCGATCGTCAGACGGACCGCCGTCCTCGGCCGCAGGTGCTCATCTGCACCAAGAACACTGGGACCTACGCGAGGCTGCTGAAGGAGTACCACGATAACGTGGCGCACCTGGAAGCCCTATCGAAGATGGCCTCGGCCCATTGAGCGCCCGGCGAAGGTGTGTTCAGAGATATGACCGACCTCAATCGTGCGCCAGAATGAATCGACAAAGTGGCGGGTGACTGTGTCGCACAACGCCACGTAAACGGCCGTACCGTCGGCGTCACATCAACGCGTTGAACGAGCATCGGAACGTAGTGGGGCGATCGCCGTCAATCTAGGTAGAGCACACGCGATTATGGGTCGCGCGTATCGATCGATTTCAGGCACTTTGCGGCACCCCGCTTGCTCCGGCCGGTTCATCAAATCTTGGGAGGATCGGCGATGGTGGAAGTCGAACTTGAACAGGCCGAAGCGACGTATCAGCAGCACCTCGGCGACCTCGCCCCGTGGGCCGGGTGCTTTGCGGTCGTCACGGGCCGGCGGCTCGTGGGCATCTTCTCGACGTACGCGGTGGCGGACGATGCGCGACGGTCGCTGCACGATCCTGAGTCGGCCGTGATCCGGCAGATCGACCGCGAGCCGCCGGAGCTGTCCGCGCCGGTGCTGACCGATGGCATTTCGTGCCTCCGCATCGGCGGGTACCCGGTCTACCACATGCCGGTTGGCCTGCGCTACGCGGCGTGACCGCTCGCGGATCCCATCCGTGGTGGAGCGCGCCGCCGGTCCGTAGAGTGTCGTCCGTGATTCAGGTTGTCGATTACCACAAGGCGTACCGCGATACCGTCGCGGTGGACGGGCTAACGTTCGACGTGCAGGGCGGGCAGGTGCTGGGGCTGCTGGGACCCAACGGCGCCGGCAAGACGACCACGATGCGGGCGATCGCAGGCATCATTCCCCCGACGGGCGGCCACCTTGCCGTGGACGGTTTCAACGTGGTCTCGAACCCGATCGAGGCCAAGCGCCGATTGGCGTACGTGCCCGACGACCCCAAGCTGTTCGACGCGCTGACCGTCTGGGAGCACATGCGGTTCGCCGCCTTGGCCTACCGCGTCCCCAAATGGGAGCCCGACGCGACGGCGCTCCTGGATCAGTTCGAGCTCACGCCCAAGCGTAACGCGCTGGCCCAGGAGCTGAGCCGGGGCATGCGCCAGAAGGTGGCGATCTGCGCAGCCTACCTGCACCGCCCCTCTGCGATCCTGTTCGACGAACCGCTGACCGGCCTCGACCCGCGCGGCATCCGGCAGATGAAGGCGTCCGTCCAACAGCGCGCCGCGGCCGGCGCTGCCGTCGTCGTCAGCTCCCACCTGCTGGCCCTGGTCGAGGACCTGTGTACCCACCTGCTGATCCTGCACCATGGCCGACGGCTCTTCTTCGGCCCCGTGTCCGAGGCCCGCTCAGCCATCGGGTCCGGCGCTGAGGCGTCGCTGGAGGAGGTGTTCTTCCAGGCGACCGAAGGCGTCGTGGCGGAGCAGAAGGGCATGGGCTGATCGGCGACCTGTCTTTTCTCCTCTGCCCCTGTTCTCCTCTGCTCTTCACCCACCGAAACCCATCCATGCCTGCCCCCCTCTGGACGCTCCTCTGGCTGACGACGCGGGCCGGCTTCCGGCGGATCTGGCGGCAGGCGCGGTCCGTGCGCGGCGTCGTCCTGTTCCTGCTCGGGGTGTTCGTCATCGGACTGCGCGTTTTGCCGGCCATCTACGTGAATGGCCACTCGGCACCCGTCGACCCCAGCGGCGTCCGGGCCGCGGCACCGGTGGCGATCCTGGGCTTCTGCCTGATGAACCTGTTCGCGTCCGCCGGCGAGCGGGCCGTCAGCTTCTCCGCCGCCGAGGTCGACTTCCTCTTCCCCGGGCCGTTCACCCGCCGGCAGCTGCTCACCTACAAGCTGGTCAAGACCGGCGTGGGCGGCATGCTGTCGGCGCTGCTGTTCGGCCTGATCCTGTCCCGCTACGCCGGCACCTTCTGGGGCCACGTGATTGGCATCTGGCTGACGTTCCAGTTCATGCAGATGCTGGCCATGACCTTCGCGCTCGTGCAGGCCACGCTGGGCGAGCGCGTGTTCGCCGCCGGCCGATGGTGGCTGCTCGCGGCGTTGCTGGCGGCGGTCGTCGCCGTCGTCGCGCCGCGCGCCTGGGCCAACCGCAACATGACCGCCTCGGCCATCGGCCGGACGCTGCGCGAGTCGCCCGCCGGCCGCGTCGCCCTTGCCCCGTTCGCCGTCTATGGCAACGCCATCACCACGCCGCGACTCTTCCCGGACGCGCTCCGCTGGGACGCGCTCGGCCTGGCGATCGACGGCGCGCTGGTCGGCGTCGTCATGCTGCTCGACGCGAACTACCTGGAGACGGCGACCAACGCCAGCGCCCGGCGATACGCGCGGTCGTCGCGCATCCGCCGGGTCGGCCTGGCCGGCACGGCCAACGCGGGGTCGGCGCGGTTCCGCGTCCCGCCGCTGCCCTGGCTCGGCGGGGCCGGCCCGGTCGCGTGGCGGCAGCTGACCGGCGTCGTCCGCACGGGCCGGGGACTACTGGTAGTCGTGGCGATCGTCGCCTTCGCCGGCGGCGGGACCGTCGCCCACGCCGACTGTGACCCGCAGTCGCTGCTGTCGCTGGTGATCGTCAGCGTCGGCGTCAACCTGTTCCTGTCCTCGCTGCTGAAGTTCGACTTCCGCGGAGACCTCGACCACCTCGACGTGCTGCGGGCGCTGCCCCTGCGACCGGTGGCCGTGGCGGCCGGGGAGATCGTCGCGCCGACCGTCGTCCTGTCGGCCGTGCAGGCGTTGCTGTTGGTCGCCGCCGCCGTGTGGGGGCACGTCCCCGCGGCGTGGCTGATCGCTGCCGCGGCGTTCGTGGTGCCGATCAACGCGGTGCTGGTCGCCACCGAGAACCTGCTGTTCCTGCTGTTCCCCTCGCAACAGGCCACGGCCGTCGCCGGCGACATGGGCATGGTTGGCCGGCAGTCGGTCGTGCTTCTGTGCCGGCTCCTGGTGCTGGTCGTGGTGCTGGCCCTGTCCTTCGCCGTGGGACTCGGAACGTGGGTGGCGACAGGCCGGTCGCTTCCCGCCGCGGCGGCGGCGGCGTGGCTGCCCCTGGCCGCGGCGTTCGTCGGCGTCGTGCTGCTGCTGGGGCTCGTCTACGGCCGGTTCGACCCCGTCGCCGATTCGCCCGCTTGATCGACAGAGCCCAGCGGCTCCGCCGCAGGACCCGTCGGGCGTCGGTAGGACCCGCGGCGGAGCCGCTGGGCTCTGGTCAAAGCACGTAGCTCGGCATCCGCAGTCGTCGGCCGACGGTGTGCGTCACCTGCCGCGCGAACAGCCCGTTCAGCGGGTCCGTCTGATGCCGGGTGAGCCGTGGCAGCCGCATCGGCGTGCCGTCGACGCGCGGCAGCCGCAGGATCTGCTGCGCCAGTCGGATCAGCCGGCCGTCGAGCCGAAGGCGGTCGGTGACCTTCCCCTCGCACGATCGGCAGACCAGCCCGCCGCGCTCGGGCGAGAAGTAGCCGTCGCCGGTCGGTTCGAGTGCCGCCCGGTCGCACGCGACGCAGCGTGACAGGTCGGCCAGGATGCCGACGTACCGCAGCAGGTCGAGCTCGAACGCCAGGAACGCCTCCTCCGTGCGGTCGGTCGGCAGCTCGGCGAGCAGGGTCTGGAACCGGTCGAACAGCTGCGGGTGCGGGTCGTGCTCCTCGATCAGCGTCGACACCAGCTCGGCCGCGTACAGCCCCAGGTACATCGCCCGCAGGTGCCGGTGGATCGGCTGGCTGCCGTCCTTCAGGCCCCACTCGGTCAGCGTGTTCAGGTCGCGCTCGACGTGCAGGGTGAAGACGGCGTCCCCCACGTCCAGCATGTCGACGCCGCCGTCGAACTTGCTGGCCCCCACCTTGGTGCGCCGGTGCGCCCCCTTGGCGATCACGCGGACGACGCCGTGCTCCCGGCCGAACAGGGTGAGGATCTGCGACGTCTCGCTGAACTCGGTCTTGCGGACGCAGATGCACCGGTCGCGGGCCAAGGCCATGGACCGATTGTAGTGGCCCGCCGGGCGCAACGGCGCGTTCTTGAGCGCCCGCGCGGCAACCCCTATCATGCGTCCGCGACGCGCCTATAGCTCAGTTGGTAGAGCATCGGACTTTTAATCCGTGGGTCCTGGGTTCGAGTCCCAGTGGGCGCAGTGTTCACGTCTTACCGTAACATCGATGGGGCGCACATGGGGATCGACGAGCGTCGGGCGGGCATGTGGACCTGGGCAGGCCGGCTCGTCGTGGCGGCGTTCGTCATCGCGCTGGGATGGTGGGCGTGCGGGACGGGGATGCGCGTGCGGGAGCGGGCGTTCGACTGCTCGCGGACGATCCGGTTTCACAACGACATCGCCAACGCGATGCGGTGGGGCAACCGGGTGCTGCGGGTGGCGGAGGCGATGGCCGGCGGGCGGGTGCCGCCTGACCCGCTGACGGCCGACGGGATCGCGCCGGAGCGGGGGCCGGGCAATCGGCTGACGTTCTTCGAGATCGTCCGTGGGGAGGGTCGCACCTACGCCGACCTGGTCGACGGGCAACCCGGCGGCGACTTCGACCTTGACTACCCGCCACTGCGGCTGCTGACCATGACGCTGTGGACGCGGGCGGTCCAGGACCGCTACCCCGGCCTGACCCGTTGGCCGGCGGGGCCGGATCGGCGGTCGTCGCCCAACCCGATCCCGCAGAGCCGCGCCGCGACGCTGGCCACCGAGGACATCGCCGAGCCGCTGCTGCGGATGAACGCCGCCGCGGGCGGGGCGACGGCGTTGCTGTCGTTCGCGCTGGTGTGGCTTTGGGTCGACCGCGGCAACCGGCGCGGCACCGTCCCCAAGGGTCGGCGGCGGCCGACGGCCGGCCCGGCGACGCCGTTGCGGCGGGCGAACGGGCTGGTGCTGTTCCCCATTG
The DNA here is from genome assembly GCA_965198865.1 of Tepidisphaeraceae bacterium. GTDB lineage: Bacteria > Planctomycetota > Phycisphaerae > Tepidisphaerales > Tepidisphaeraceae > CBDAQA01. The sequence goes on from CBDAQA010000009.1 coordinate 87,603, forward strand.
CGGTGATGCCGCTCGCGTACGGGCTGTCCGTGGCCGTGCTGCCAATGAATGCGCCGGCGCCGGCCGTGTCGTGGGCAGGCCCGCCGGCCGTGTATGCGGTGGGGCCGAACCGCGCGGCGCGGGTGTCGGGGTCGGTCGACCCGCAGGGGGCGGACACGCGGTGGCACGTCGAGTGGGGCACGACGGCGGGGGTGTTCGATCACAATTCCAACGAGCAGTCGGCCGGCGGCGGGTCGGGCATGACGAACGTGTCGGCCGAGCTGACCGACCTGCCGCCGGGCGCGACCGTCCACTACCGGTTGGTGGCCCGCAACGACGGCGCTCGGCGCGACGAAGTGGGCCGGGGTACGACGCGCAGCGACGAGGCGACGCTGATCGCGACGCCTGGGACGATCCAGCCGTCCCCGCCGTCGGGCGTGGTCGGGGCGGCGTGGCTTGACCGGTGGGCGTGGGCCGGGCTGGCGGTGGTGTTCGCGCTGACGTGCGGGGCGCTGCGCGTGCTGCCGCCGGAGCATCGCGGTTGGGCGGCAGGGACGGTGGCGGGGCTGCTCGTCTGGTTCGATCCGACGCTGCTGGTGAATGCACACGTCTGGCCGCAGTGGGACGTCTACCTGTTGCCGCCGCTGCTGCTGGCGGCGCTGCTGGCGTCGCTCGACTGGTGGCTGGCGGCCGGTCTGGTAATGGGCGTGGGCTGCATGTTCAAGGGGCAGTTCCTGATCGGTTCGCCCGTGCTGCTGCTGTGGCCCCTCCTGTCGCTGCGATGGGGAGCGGCGGGGCGGCTGGCGATCGGGTTCATCCTGTCGGCCGGCGTTCTGATGAGCCCGTGGCTACTGTTGGCCGGGCGATCGCCCGCAGACAATCCGGAGCCGCTGCGGTGGGTTGCCGCCGTGGCAATCGCGGGCGTGGTGGGCGCGGTGCTGTCGCTCTACCGGGGACCGGCGTCGCGCGTCGCCGCGCGCTACTGGCTCTGGGCGCGGCCGCAGGTTCGGCCGGCCGTGCGCCGGGTGCTGCGTCGACCCGTGTTGGTGGACGGCACCGAGGTGACGCCGCCACCAGCGGTGTCGCTGGTCGGCGTGGGTTCCTTCGCCGCGGCGGTGTTGGCGGCGATCGTGGTCGACACGCTGCTGGTCGTCGACCGCTGGCCGGCGGACGCGGAGTTGCCGCGGGGTTCGTGGGCGGGGCTGGCGTTGCTCACGGTGCTCGTGCCACCGTGGGTGCTGCGGCGGCGATCGCTGGTGCCGTGGGGGGCGGCCGTGCTGGCGATGTCCGTGTGGGGCGGGGCGTACCTGTACCACGGCGACTGGTCGTGGAAGGCGGTCGGGTTCGAGTACGGCACGCGCAAGCACGACCACCTGGAGATCAGCCACGGGGCCGGCAGCAACATGGGCACGGTGCTGCAGCGCGACTTCGGGTGGGAGACGCACGACGAGATGCTGTCGTTCCGCCCGCCCGACGTCGCCGGCATGCTCTACGCCGGCCGGCCCGGACCGGTGCCGCACTGGCTGCGGTCGTGGCACCTGGACGGCTCGGCGATGACGCTGGACGTGCGCGAGACGCTGTTGGCGGTCTACGGGCTGGTCATGCTCGTCGCGGGCATCGGTGCGGCCGTGCAGGATCGACGGAACGACCCGCGGTTCCTGGCCGCCCTGATCGCCCCGTGGATGCTGATGCCCAGCCTGCTGGCGCAGATGATGGACCGGTACGAGGTGTGGGGTGCGGTGCTGTCGTCCATGCTGATCGCCGCGTCGTCCGGACTGGGCGTGGTCCACATCGCCGTGACGCTGGCCGCGGCCGGCATGATCGGCGGGCAGCTGCTCGGCACCGATCCGTCGCGTTCGCCGGCAGTGCAGAAGCTGGTGACCGCGCTGGGGCCGCACGAGGCGGGGCTGTTGATCGCCGCCGGGCTGGCCGTGCTGTTCACCGGCGTGGTGCCGGGACGGCGACGGCCACCGATTGAACCTATCCCATCCTCACCCTCGCCCCTTCTCCCCTCAGCTCTTCTGATCACGGCAGCGGAAGAGCGTGAAATTCATACGGAACTTCAACCGCTGTCGCTGTGACCGGCCCCTCGACGATCAACTTGTCGGGTTTGCCTGCGCTGCTGCCGGTCGCCTTGACGTAGGGGGACAGCGACATTGCATCGGCGCTGAAACTCGATCCAGACTGGCCGAGGTTGTGGCCCCACTCGTTGCCGGTGGCGTCCAGCACGCGCACCCGCAGGGCCGACTGCATCAGCATTCGCGCCTGGTCCCAAGCGTCGGGGAGCATTTGGCCGCGCGCCGCCGTCATCTGCACCTGGACCACATCCTCGCTACTCGACATGCTCGTTGCCCGGCTGAACGACACGCCCGTCACGCGCAGATTGATCGCTGACCCCAAAGAGTAGCGCTTGTTCTTCACCTTGCCGGCGTTGGGCAGGTCGACGATCTCGGCGCGCTCATCCGGACCGGCGAACCACAAGTTCAGCTGCCCCTTGAGGTGCGCGAGCCGCCGGCCGGCCGTAGGCGGGACGTTGAGGCGCACGCTGTACCGAAGGGTGTTGAGGGCGGCCCCAGCGGAATCGCTCTGCCCCGGCCACTGCGGCTGCCGCTGGATCGGCTGGTACTCTCCGAACGAGTGCCAATTAAAGGGTTGACGGGGGTCCACCTCGGCCGCGGCATCGTTGGCGGGTACGAGCGAGCGACCGTTCTCGTCGGTCGCCTCGGTCGGCCGGCCGCTTGGCAGGTAGTAGGCTACGGCCAGCCGCGGCTCCCACATCACGTCGACGGCCACCTCGCAGAAATCGGCCACGGCCGGCTTGGCCGTCAGTTGGTTCAGGTGCTCTACCTGCCGGAACGTGGCCAGCACCGGCCCGGCGGCGATCGTCCGGCCGGCCGTTGCCGGTGTGGCGGGGACGATGTTGAACTCCCCGGGGGCCAGCGTCGCGTGCACCTGATTCATCAGGTCGATCAACACCTGCCAAACCGGCTTGTCGTCGGCGTCGATTGTCACATTGGGCCATCCCTTTCCCATCATGCCGGGCCCGTGGCCGACGTTGATCGGGACGCCGGCCTGCTTGGCCAGGGACGTGATGGCGAGGGGGAACGAGCCGTCGTGAACGTGAAGCGTGACCAGCGTTGGCCGGAGGTCGTTCCCCGCCGGCGCGTCGACCCTGGCCGAGGCAGCAATCAACGCGGCGGCGACGATTGCGACGATCCGAGTTCCGCGGGCCGATCGGGGCATAGGCCGGTCCTCTCATTCACGCGTCGTTGCAGCCGCTTGCGGTTTCGCATATCAGCCCTGCGGCTGGTCGCCGGCCCCTCACGGACGCTGGTCGGCGAAGCCGCAAGCGGCGGAGGTTTGAAAACGGCAGCCTTTACGGCAGCGGCAAATCCTTGAACTCCACCGGCACCTCGACGCTCCGCAGAGCCGTAGGCACGTCTATCACCAGCTTTGCCGGCTTCAGGATCGGCGAGCCGTAGTACTGCTGCTGGTACCAATAGAACTGGGCCGTGATCGACATGTCGTTGTCCTGCCGGCCGTTCCGCTGCGGTACGGGCAGCGCGTGGCCGTGGTCGTCGACCATCACGGGCACGACGTTGCTCAGGGCTGATCGCATCTGCGCCCACTCGACATCGGTCTGGTGGACGCGGGTGAACACGACCGGGCAGTTCACCGCCGGCGAGCCGAGGGACGGCCCGATGCGGACCGAGATCCCGCCGATGGTCTTCTCGACGGCCGCCGCGCCGACGGGCGTCTCGACTCGCTCCGACTTGGCTTGCACGACGAAGCGCGGGTTGAGCCGGAGCATCGCGATCCGCCGGCCCACGGTGGGCGGGCAGGCGAGCGGCAGGTCGACCGTGCCTTCGGGGGCTTGTCTGCCGACGGCGAAGGTTTTCACCGAAGTCTGGCGGCCGCCGAAGAGCCGGGAGAGGATCGACCCACGGCCGATCGGCGCGGGCGGCGGCGGGGCCGGGGCGACGGCCGGGACGAGGGAGTGACCCGCCTCGTCGGCGGCGGTTGTAACGGCCGACTGGAAGTCTTGGCCCAGCACGACGAGTTGCGGCTCGTGCTGCACCGACAGGGTGACGGTCAGCGAATCGCCCGACGGTTCTGGGCCTGTGGCGATCGGGGCGAGGTGGCTGACGCGTTGGACCTCGAACGCGAACGGGCCGGAAACGACCCACGGGCCGAAGCCGCCGTCGATCTCCAACGGCTGAAGCCCAAGTACCGGCGATGCCGGATCGGCCGATGCCGGCCCGCCGGCATAGCGCATGGGGCGAGTGCCGGCGGTCAGGCCGGTCTTGGCGCAGAACTCGTTCAGCACCTCCAGCAGCGGCCGACCGTCGGCGTCCAGCGTCACCTTTGGGAACGGCATCTGCTGCAACTGGTACGGCGGAAAGATGACCAGCTTGACGCCGGCCGCCTTGCCCAGATCGGCCAGTGCTTGGCGGATCGAACGGTCCCTCAGATGCACCGTGACCGGCGTCGCGGGCAGTCCCGCCGGTTGCGGCAACAGCGTGCCGGTGCGATCCTCCCAACGGGCGTGCGGGTGGCCGGTGATCTGCTGGCCCTCGTCGGCGGGCCCCGACTCGAGGTGCGCCCGCTTCTCGGCCAGCGTCGGCAGGCCCGCGTCGGTTGCCGTCACCGACGTTCCGGCGAACGACACGGCCTTGACCGTCGGTTCCACGGCGACGCCGGGTGCCACGGGTTGGACGGCGACGGTCGGGTGGGGCGGGGGCGGCGTCTCCCGCAGCGCGTGCGCGACGAACAGTCCTCCGGCCCACAGCACGGTGACGAGGCCGACGACCGCGACGGCGTTGCGTTCCAGGTGGGTCATGGGGTGCCCCAGGTCATTGGTCGGCCTTGTCCGGTGGGATCGCCGCGGCGTACTTGTCGAACTGGGGATGGTCGTCCCCCAGCCACAGCGGCATCTGGTAACGCCAGCGGGCCAGCGTGTCGGGGTCGACCCCGCCAGCGGCGGCGGCGAAGTAGGCAGCGTTGCGGGCGCGACCGGCGATGGCGGCGTAGCCCTGCCGGCCAATCGCCCCATCCAGCGCCGCCCACAGCCGGGCCGCCGCCCCACGCGGGGTGGCCTCGGCGGCGTAGTCCGTCTTGGTTGGGTTGGCGGGGTGGGGGTATTTGGGATCGTACTCGGTCGGGCCGTCGAGCCGGTCGATGAAGACGCCGTTCACCTTGGTGCAGGCGCTGTCGTTGCGGTCGACGCGGACGTAGTAGGTGCCGGCCCCGCGGATGAGGAACTGCTTGTGCTGCGGCCGCCACGACCGCGACACGCGAGTGCGGGCCAGCGATGGCGCGAGCTCGGCGGCGACGGTGTGGTCGCGGTCGAGGCGGCGGCCGCCGTCGTAGGCGTCGGGGCTGCCCTGGTCATCAGCGTTGTCGGCGGCGGCGGCGGCGAGGGTGGGGCAGCGGACGTCGATCGGATAGTCGCGGCAGAACGCCGTCTTGCCGCTGTGGGCGTCGTGGTTGAACCAGTAGAGGCTGAGCCGGTGGACGCCGGCGGGCACGGTGATGGACAGGTAGATGTCGGGTCCCTGCGAGGTCCGCGGGTGGGTGTTGGTGGCGTACGACTCGTCGTTGAACTCGCAGGCGGCGCGGACGCCGTTCCACGGGTTGAGCTGGCCGCGGTGGTCCTTGTTCGGCGGGTGGTCCCAGTAGTACCGGGGCGAGGCCGAGCGGTAGGGACCGACGCCGAGACCGACGTCGTAGCCGTCGGTCAGCTTGATGCCGTGGTAGCCCAGCAGCATCGCCGTTTTGTGGCCGTACCGTCCGCACCAGTCGCCCTGCGTGCCCCAGTCGTCGCCGAGGAAGTCGATCCCGTCGTGGCCGGGCGGCAGCGCCTCCACCTGGGCGCGGAGCGCGTCGAGCACCGCAGCGGTCGCCGCCGGGGCCGGGGTGGGGAACGTGGCGGTCGCGGTGCCCGGTGCGGGGGTGACGAGGGCCCCGGTGGTGTAGGTGGTGCCGCACTGGGTGACGCCGTCGCCGTAGGTGCCGACGAGAAACGGGCCATCGGGCTGCCCGACGAGGGCCGTGACCCTGCCCTTGCCGACGTGGTCGGCCTTGGCGGAGGGGTCGGGGAACGACTCGAACCCGGCCTCGCGGTGGCCGACCCACAGCGTGCCGGCGGCATCCTGCGTCAGGGCAGAGACGTAATCCTCCACCAGTGGCCCGACGGCCGTGCCAGTGAATTTCGCTGGGACACCGTCATAACGGCCCCTCGCCAGCGCCGCCCAGTTTCGGCCGCGGACGAAGGTCCAGTGGGCCCCGTGGTCGACGCTGCGGGCGAGGCCGTGGCAGGTGCCGACGTAGACGGTGTCGTCGCGCGTGACGCAGATCGCGTTGACCAGCGGGCTCGGAAGCCCCTGCCCGGCGGCGACGATCGGGAGGTCTGTCGGTCCATTGACGGTGGTCCACTTCGCGTAGCCGTCGGCCGCCGTTGCGATGCCGAGGCCGCCGGAGTCGAGCCCGGCGAACAGGGTGCCGGCGGAGTCGACCGCGAGTGACGTCACCGCGGCGCCGGGCAGGCCGGTGCTGCGATCGTACAAGGTCCAGGCGTCGCCCTTGATCGAGTAGCGGGCGAGGCCGGCGTCGGTGCCGAGCCAAACGTCGTCACGGGATGCGGCGATGCAGAAGATGTGGGTTGCGCCGGGGCCGGAGAAGCGGTCGTAGGCGCGCCACTCCTGGCCGTTGAAGATCGACAAACCGTGGTCGGGGTGGCCGACCCACAGTCGGCCCAGGGCGTCGCAGGCGAGGGCGGTCACGTCGGGGTCGGCCAGCCCCTCGGCGGTGCCGTAGGAGAGCCAGTTGTCGCCGCTCTGGTAGCTCCAGAGGCCCTGGTCCTCCGTGCCGACCCAGGCGTTCCCCTGCAGGTCGACGGCGGCGCAGGTGACGTACTTGGGTCCCCCGCTGAGGCGGCGGTCGGCGTCGGAGCTGGCCCGCTGCGGCACCGGCGTCGGGACGGGATGCCCGGCGGACATCGGATTCGCGCCTGCCCCGTTCGACGACGACGGTATCGCCGAGGCGGAAGGGGAGCCGGCGGACGCTGCGGCGGCGGGTCGTCGCAGCACCCAAACCGTGGCGATTACCAAACCGAAGAGGTCTGCCGCGATCAGGACGACCAGGATGAGCCGACGCCTGCGAACGGGCATGAACCTCTCCGAGTGGAATGAGGCAGACGGTATCGGCCCCGCGCCAGCGTCGCAAGGCATCGACGTGGCCTTCGGCGCGTGTGGGCGGTTCCTACGCCGCGGCGTCGGCGGCGGGGACCGGCGCGGGGGCCAGGGCATCGGGCGAGAGGGGGGGACGCCCGGTGGCAGACATGAACGGCCGCTCGAACGCCAGGTGGAAGGCGAAGCCGGTGGCGACCAGGATCGGCAGCCCGCAGACGATGAACAGCGGCAGGCGGATCTCGAGCGGGATGTTGAACCGCTTCAGCAGCAGCTGCGACAAGTGGAGCAGCGGCTCGTGCGTGAGGTAGACGCTATACGAAATGCCGCCTGCCCAGGCGATGAGCCGGGCGATGGGCGAGCGGGCGATCCAAGCGGGCGTGACGGCGGCCAGGAGCAGCACCGAGGAGAACACCACGCCCCAGAGTTGATCTCGGAACGGGCCGAACCAGCCGCCGGGCTTCATGTTCAACCAGGCCGCGATCGGGGCGCACAGGACGATGGCGGCCAAGGCGATCCATTTCTGGAACGCTTGGGGTCGCACCACCAGCGCGGCGGCGGCGGCGCCCATGACGAACTCGAACCAGCGGCCCGGGACGGCATCGTACCAGACCGCCTGCGTGGGCCACTGCTGCTTGTTCAGGGCGACGTGGTTCAACACGATCACGCGCGGGACGATGGCGCACTGCCACACGACCGACACGGCCAGCGCCCCGAGCACGGTCACCCCGAGCCCGAACTGCCGGCATCCCCACAGCAGCAGCGGGAAGGTCAGGTAGAGCTGGAACTCCAGCGCCAGCGACCAGAACGCCCCGTTGAACATCGTGATGTTCCACGGGTCGAGGTTGTAGACCATCGCGATGTGCTCAAGCACGCTGCGGAGGTTGAAGATCGAGCCGCTCTCGTGGTAGAGCGGCCAGAGCGTGAGCAACGAGAAGATGATCAGGGCGGCGTAGTAGGGGGGCAGGATTCGGCGCGCGCGGCGGTGGAAGAACGGCCCGTTGTCGACCCGCACGCCGCGGATGCCGTGACGCCGGACGACCGGGAAGAACAGGACGAAGCCGGAGATCACCAGGAACAGGTGGACGCCCAGGAACCCGAGCCGGGCGGCGTCGTTCAGGTGCCAAAGGACGGGCAGGCGGATCCGCCAGACCCAATAGAGGTAGCTGTGGTGCATGAGCACCCACAGGCACGCTAAGCCGCGAACGGCATCGATCATCTCGACCCGGCCGGGCGAACCGTGGGTGGGCAGCGAGGATGCCGCGGGTCGGACCGGCGCGGCGTAGGGCAGAGGCATCGACCCTTGGGTCGCCTCGGGGACAATCGCGTGCTGAGGCGCTTCGGCGTCGGTCATGTCCGCCCGAACTCCCTGGACCCCTGCGATCGACGTCGACACGCGGCCGCACCGAAAGCGCGGGCGGCACCCTAACGGTGGCTGGCGACCACCTTAGCGATGTCGTTGGTCGAATCTAGAACGCACGGTGGGCGGTGACAGCGAGATGGTGTGGGGGTCGGGTCAATCGCGATCCGGACGATTCTTGCGGGCGATCCGGCTCAGCTGCCGCATCGCCGCCAGCGCCTGCCGGAGGCCGGTCGCAAAGGCGATGATGCCAAGGGGACCACCGCCGGACCGGTAGAAGGCCGCCATGCCAGAGGTCGAGCGGCGGTGGCGGGCCTCGAGTGGCCCGGCCACGTCATCGCGGGTGACGACGCCGCGTTCGCGGCGGGTTCGTACCCGCGCCGCTTCAAGGGAAGCCTCGGCGATGTCGGCGGGCCACCCCTGGGCGGTCAACTCGGACAGGACCGCTGCCATCTCGCGGCCGGAGAGGAGTTCGTCCGCCGCCCAATGCACCAAACCGGGGTCTGGGTCAACGCCGGGCGTGATGCACGCAAGAGCTTCCGCTAAATCGCGTTCCATCGATTGCCGGTGTGGTCTACCTACGGCGACTCAGAGGCAGAGAAATATCTGAATCCGTTGGCCAAGGCTTTGCGTACCTCAGCAAGCGTTATCGTTCGATGTGAGATAAGGCAAGTGGAGCCACAGGGAATCGAACCCTGATTTACTGAATGCGATTCAGCCGTCATCCCGTTAGACCATGGCCCCGGTCGAACAGGCGGAATTGTATTGCCTCACGCGGCGTGGTCAAGGGATGTCGATCGACGTCGGTCACGCCAGACGACGGTAAGGGCCGCAGGTTCACGGGATTCAACAGATTTGAACGATTTTGACGGATTTGAAATGCCGGAACTAGAGTGACGAACATCTACTGACGCGACGGTCCGTATGCGTGCGTACGGTGCCAACGCGTTCCAATCAGAAGCCGAGGTCCAGGATGCGAGAGGAGTTCATGCCCAAGAATGAGGTCGCAGCATCGGATCAAGACCTAGAGCAGCTGACGGCGCTCTTCCGACTGCTGTCGGACAAGACGCGCCTCAACATCCTGCTGATGCTCGCCGATGGCGAGCGCAATGTCAGCAGCATGTGTGACGAGTTGCAGCTGCCGCAACCGACGGTGAGCCATCACCTCGGGCTGCTGCGGATGAACAACGTGATCGGCAACCGTCGGGCGGGCAAGCAGGTGTTTTACGGACTCAATGGCCGGGTCGACTCAAACGAGGCGTCGCTGCAGATTGACGTCCAGCGGTTCGACGTGCGGATCGTCCACAGGGCGGCCACGGCTCCGCACGCCGTTGGCTGAGCTTACGATCAGGTGCTGCCGACCCGCCGGCGGGAGCGTAGACTCAATTTCGATGGCCAAGTCGGCTCCTCCGTCCGCAGCCGCTGTCCGGTCAGCCGGATGAACACGTCCTCCAGCGTCGGTTTCCCGACCGAGACCGATTCGACCAATCCGGGAGCGGCCTCGATCACGCGCGGCACGAACTCGTGCCCCCGCGGTCGCTCGAACCGCAGCACGTCATCCAGACGTTCCGCCGTCACACCCAGTTGATCCCGCAACCGTTCCGCCAGCGCGATCGGATCGAGCGATCGGACGGTGATGACGTCGCCGCCGATGCGCTCCTTGAGCGCCGTCGGGCTGTCGCACGCCATCAGCTTGCCCGCCGCCAAGACCGCCAGCCGGTCGCACCGGTCGGCCTCGTCCATCAGGTGGGTGGTGACCAGCACCGTCACGCCGGCGTTGCGCACGTCGGCCAGCGCCCGCCAAAGATCGATGCGCGCCGACGGGTCCAGCCCCGTGCTCGGCTCGTCCAGCAGCAGGACGTCGGGGTGATTGAGCAGCCCCTTGGCCAGCTCGACGCGCCGACGCATGCCGCCGCTGAACGTATCGGTGCGATCGCCGGCGCGGTCGCTGAGGCCGACGCGCGTGAGGTTGGCGGCGATGCGGTCCTCCAGGTCGTGGCCGTGGAGGCCATAGAGGTGCCCGTGGTGCCGCAGGTTCTCGGCGGCCGTCAGTTGCCGGTCGATGCTGGGGGACTGGAACACGACGCCGATCCGCCGGCGGACCTCCGCGGTTTCGGTCGCCACGTCGAGCCCGAACATGCGCACGGCTCCGACGGGGGCGGGGATCAGCGTCGACAGGATGCGGAACAGCGTCGTCTTGCCGCTGCCGTTGGGCCCGAGGAACCCGAAAATTTCGCCGGGAGACACGTCCAGCGAGAGCTCGTCCAGCGCGACGCGATCGCCGTATCGGTGGGTCAGGTGGTCGGCGGAGACGATCGATTCGGGCATGGGCTCGATTGTAGGGGCGCGGCGCCGCCGCGCCTCGCCGGTTTGCGGATAGACTGGACGGGCGAAAGCGAGCAACCCCATGACGACGCAAACCGACGTTCGCCCCTTCACCTTCACCGGTCGGCTGCGGAGCGTTCGCTACGCCGTCCGCGGCGTCCGCACGATGCTGGCCGGACAGCACAACGCGTGGGTCCACGCCGGCGCATCCGTCGCGGTGGTGATCGTCGGGCTGGCCCTGCGCGTGTCGGCCGGCGACTGGTGCTGGCTGGTGACGGCGATGATGGCCGTCTGGACGGCCGAGGCGCTCAACACCGCGTTCGAGTTCCTGTGCGACGTCGCCTCGCCGTCGTTCCACCCCGCAGTCGAGAAGGCCAAGGACGTCGCTGCCGGCGGCGTGCTGCTCAGCGCCGTCGGGTCGGTCGCCATCGGCCTGCTGGTCTTCGTCCCCCACCTGCACCTGGGGCGGCCATGACCGACGCTGATGTCTACGCTGCGCTCGGCGACGCCGTTCTCACCCGGCTCGTCGGTGCCTTCTACAGCCGCGTGCGCGAGGACGACCTGATCGGACCCCTCTACCCGCCCGACGACTTCGACAACGCCGAGTGGCGGCTGCGGCAGTTCCTCATCCAACGCTTCGGTGGGCCGACGACCTACAGTGAACAGCGGGGCCATCCCCGGCTGCGGATGCGACACGCACCGTTCCCCATCGGGCCGGCGGAGCGCGATCGTTGGTTGCTGCTGATGTCCGCTGCTATCGCCGAGGTCGAACTGGACGCTCAGGTCGCGGCCGCGATCTGGCCCTACTTCGTTGACACCGCCGCGGCGATGATGAACCGCGCCTAATCCAAACGGCATAGGTAAGAAGAAATCCTATTGGAGCCTCGGATTGGTATTGCCGGAAACTAAGGAATATCGTAACACGGCGGCATGTCGCTTATCCGTGCGTTTCCCGAATCCTTATCCGTCGAGGACCGGTCGCCGGGTACGATTTTCGACCAGTGGTCGGCATGTAAACGGCTGCGGCGGCGACTGATGGCGTCCGTGTACCGGTTCCCGGACCAAGGGCTGTTCGGGCTCACCCCGCTGCAGTCGCACGTGCTGATCTGCGGGTTCCCTGCGGCAGGCACCACACTGTTGCAGTTGATGCTGGAAAACGGCCTGCCCCAGGCCCGCCGGTTCGGGAAGGAGGTTGGCGGGTGGCGGGCGGCGACCTACGCCTGGCGCAACCACCCGGTCGTCATCTCAAAGGTCCCGCACGACGTGTTCCGGTTGCCCGCCCTTCGGGCGTTCTACGCCACGCGCCGGGCTCGCTTGCGGGTTCTGTTGATGCTCCGTGACCCGCGCGACCTGCTCACCGCCCGCCGCCCAAAGACGGGCATCGGTGCCGGCGGCTGCGGTCGGCATGCCAACGAGGCGGGGGTGGAGGACTACTGTCTGTCGCCCGAGCAGTGGCGCAAGTACTGGGTCGCCTTCTGCCATAACCGCCGCCACCCGGACGCCCAGGTGGTGAAGTACGAGGACCTGGTCGCCGACGTGGGTTCCGAGCAGCGGCGGATCGAGGGGTTCGTCGGCCACCCGATGGCGGTGCCGTTTGCCGACTGCATGACGGTGGAGCGGCCCGACTTTGACTCGACCACCCTCCGCGGTCGCCGGCCGGTCGAGACGTCACGGGTCGCCCGTTGGCGGAACCCCGACCACGCCGCCCGCCTCGCCGACGTCCTGCACCACCTGCCCGAGCTTCCCACGGCCGTCGCCGAGCTCGGCTACGAGCCGGACGCCAGGTGGGCCGAGCCGTTCCGCCCCGGCGCGTGACGCGCCGGCGGGCAACCGTCACCGCATGGCGAGCGGTGCGGCACGGTCGGCGGTGCCCAGGATGCCCATGCCGACGAACATCTCCGACCGGTCGATCGTCAGTCCCGACAGGAGCCGTTGGTCGACGGGGTGAGGCAACTGCCGATGATGCACGCGTACCGGGCCCGCTGGAGCGCCCCCAACTCAGGCCCCGACGCCGGGCCGTCAACAACGTAGATGGCCCGGGGGCCGCCCGGCCTTCGCGACAAGTAATACTCGAGACTGATCGCCCCGAACATCAGGTACAGCCCCGGTGCCCCGGCCAGCGTGTCCTTGGCGAACGACAGGCCGTGCCGCGACCCGGCCGCATCGATCACGCCCACGACGACCACCGGCGCGGCAAGCCACAGCCACGGCAGGAGAAGCCGGTCAGCCATCCCGCGTGTCGCGTCGGAGACCGTCCGTGCAATCCGTCGTCGTCCGGCCCACGCGAGCAGTGGTGGGGCGATCAGCACGCGCACCCGCCGGCCACGGCGGCGGCGGGCTTGGCGTTGATCAACAGTCGCACCGGGGCCGAGAGCAACTCAGCCACCGTCCGTCCCACGCCCCCCGCGGCCGATTCGACCAACCATCGCCTCCCATCGAGCATGCGCTGGTGCTGCGCGATCAGCTGAGGTCCCCAGATCGCGGCGAAGACGGCGACCGCGCACGCCGTGGCCAGCAGGGTCGCCCATCGGGCCGGGCCGCGCATGCCGATGGTGCCGTAGATCGCCACCGCGCCGACCGTCGCCAGCGCCATGTAGTGCAGCAGCGGCAGGGCCAGCAGCGCGAGGAACAGGCCGGCGACCCGCCACCGGTTGGGCCCACGCCGGTCGGTCCGCTGCACCGCAACCAGCGCCGCCGTGCACCCCAGCGTCACCGGCATGTAGGCCCGCGCGTCTCGGGCTTCCCGCAGCTGCGGGACGGCCACGGCCATCAGGAGCCCCGCGCACAGCCCAGCCGCCGGTCCGCACGCCTCGGTGCCCGCCGCGATCATCAGCCCCTTGGCCGTCACCGACGTTACAACCCACATTGACCGCAGGGCAACCGGCGCGTCGCCGAACGCCATGCGCCACGCCCGCAAGATCAGGAAGTAGAGCGGCGGGGGTTCTCGTCGGCCGCGATCAATGCCCAGATCCGCGTCCAGGGCCGGGCCGATCCATGCCCGATCAAGTCCGGCGCGGTCGCGTGCGATGCCCCCACCCGCAGGTCGGACCTGCCCCACCCGGCCGAGCACTCCAGGCTCAGGTACTCGTCGGTCCACAGGCTGCGGTCGCCGAGCCCGTGACACCGCAGCCCCGTCGCCAATAGCAGGATGCCCGTCACCATCGCGACGAATCCAAGGCCATGCCGCGGCGCCAACGAATTGCCTGCACGCATTGATTTCGCCAATCCGCTTGAAACGAACCCGGCCCGACGACATAACGTGGGCGCTGCGAACCACCGCGACGCCGAGACCCGTAATTCCCTCCGCAATGCAGCATTTAGGGGGGTGACTCGTGTTGTCACCGCTAGTATGCCCCAGTTGCCAACTCTTGCGCGGCCACGTCGGACAAGTGTGAGTTTCTTGGCCTACATCAGTGGCAGGTGGTATGCCAAAGTAGCTGCCGCGGACAGTTAGCTACGCCGCTATATTAATTTCGTGTCGCCCCGCAGTAGGCCCCGCGGCGTCTAGCCATGGGCGGCGATCTGATCGCTCAGGGGAGTGTTGCGGGCGACCGGCGATACTCGCGACGCCGATAGAAGGCGCGGTCTTGTCCTGTCCACACGTCGCGCACGGGGTACAACGTGTCGTCAGTCCGCTGCCATTCGGGCCAACGGACGAGCAACCGGTCTTCGTCTGTCGGCGGGTCGCGAAACTGTTCCCAGACAACCACCCGGGCCGCAGTGCCAGCGGCGCGCTGTACGCCACGGACCAGGTCCCCGCCGCGGCTGATCGTGAACGTCTCCAGCGATTGCTTGAACAGCGTTGGGCTCATCGGCCGGTTCGCCAGCACTTGCAGGTAGTAGCGGCCAGGGTCACTTAACAGGTTCCCCAAACCGGGGCCCGCCTGCATCCATGAGCCGTCGACAATGCGAAGCCACGTTACGGTGGACGGGTTGGTACCGCCGTCACGGGGCTGCGCGGCCCAGACGTCGGCCGCCATGAGGTCGACCGGCGGTTCGGTCTGGCCGAACAGCCTGAAGCCGAACATCCCCAGATTGGTCGCCAGGACCAGGCCCAGCACGGCCGACCGCGCCGGCCAGGTCGGAATCCGGTCGACCAGAACGCCCACCAAAATTGCGACGGCCGGCCAGACGAACCCGAGGTAGCGGGGCACCCACACCGATTGCCACGGGTGCCCGTCTGCCGCCGCCGCTCGCGCCGCCGCCGCCATGACGATCGCCATCCCCTGGCACGCCCCGGTCAGTGCCGCGAACATGAGGGCCAACTGGAGCCCGCGCACGGCCAGCAAGCGCGTCCGCGCGAACACCATCCCGATCGCGAGGGCGACCATCGCGCCCGCGACCGCGAAGCCCCAGATCCAGGGGTGGTCGTCGATTCCAAGGTTGGAGAACGGCGGAGCGTAGTCGACGACGGACCGGCAGTAGAAGCCGTAGACCGGCAGGGCGACCCACGCGGTCAGCCACAGCGTCGCACGCCACGGCGGCTCGGGCGTGCGCTCATCAGGCGGACAGGGGCCGACCAACGTGGCGACCGTCCGCCACGGCAGCAGTCCCGCCAACACCGCCGCGCAGGCGGTCGCCGTGGCCACCTCCAGCAGCCGCAAGCGACCGAGCGGAATCCGCTCCACCGGTCCGGATCGGGGCCACTCCCAGCCGGTCAGGAACGTCGTGGCCAGGTACCGGGCCTGATCGGGACCCGTGCGGCCAAAGTTGAGCCACTGCACCCACGCAATCCCGCTCGCCGACCAGCCCCGGTCGTTGACGTTCTCCGCCCAACTGTTGAACCGCGCGTAGTACCCCACTGGTCCGGCCACGATCAGCGCGATCCCCGCTAAGCACAGCAGCGTCTGCCGCCAGTGCGCCCTGCGTTGCGTCAGCAGGAGCATCGGGGCCAGGCCGATCACACTGACGAGGGCCAACGTTTGAAGCCCCCCGGCAGCCGCGCCCGCCGCCACCCAGCCGAGCCACGCCGTCGACCTGCCGGTTCGCAGCCACCAGAGTAGGCAGCCGACGCCGACCGTCATCGCCAGCCACGCCTCGGCGTACATCTTGGCGTCGCGACTGTAGAACAGGGCGAATGCGCTGCCGGCCGTGAACGCGGCCGCCACGAGGGACGCCCGCCTCGCCAACAGCTGCCGGGCGAGGAAGTAGACGGCCGGCACCAGCAGCGTCCCACAAACGGCCGCCACCGACCGCATCACCGCCGGGCCCGGCGTCCGCCCCAGCGCGTGGACGATCACCCAGAACAACTCGTAGTGCAACGGCGGGAAACCGTCGGCGTGCAACGGTTGCAGAAGGTCGCCGTACGACCCGCAGGTCCGCCAGTAGACCAGCGCCTCATCACCCCACAGACACGGCCGCCCCAGCCACGCGAACCGCAGGAGCCCCCCGGCCAGCGTGACACCGAGCAAGGCCAGCATCGAAGGTCGGTCATCGGACTCGTTGGAGATCATCGGCGGCGTGGCATGTTACCCTTTCGTTCCGCTTCAAGGAGGGATGCGTGGCGATGAACGAAGGGTCTTCGGGGGCCTTGCATTCGTTGGTGGCCGGACTATCTTGTCTCACCTCAACGCGGCGACGCGTTGGGCGATCGGACAGGAAAAACGCCGCTTTAGCTCAGTGGTAGAGCGATGCTTTCGTAAAGCATAGGTCGTCGGTTCAAGCCCGACAAGCGGCTTTGGGTTAAACTCAGCCAAAGCGGTAACTTAGCGTCATCTGCCGGTGCTGGGCAATGTGGCTGGTCAGTGCCTTCAACTTTGTCCATACATGGTTGTGGTGCTTGCTGAGAGATCAGCGTGGCGTTCCTGTCCAGGTCGTTCGTCGCTTGCCGGGCGTAAAGCGTGTTGATAGCGGCCGGCTTAATCAGCGTCACGCTTACCGGCAGCCCGTGATGCTTGATCTCATCGCGCAGCGTATCGGTGAGACGCATCACCGCATGCTTGCTCGTCGCATGCATCCCCTCTATATCGGGATCGACACCTCCGACAGGCGACGGGTACCACACTTTCGCCGCAGCCTTGGCGAACGGCACTGCGCACTGGCCGTCGATGCCGCTGTTGCCCCGGTGATGGCGATGACCGGGTCGCTCAACGGTTTCAACTGCACTCTCGTCTTGACGCTCGCGAATTGTTGCCCGGCGATAGCAACGCGAGGTCCTCTTAGGCTCGGGAGATCTGCTCCGGCGGCACATCACGTTGTCGACGTCATCTGCTCGCCAGCGATTCACCACCGCACGACCCACGCTCGTCGTCCCGGTGGCCTGACCTAGCCAGGGTCGTCGCTTCCCGCTGCAGGCGGCTTGTTCCGTTCGTCTTCCGAGGGCGGTGGCAAGAGATCGGCGGGAGCTGCCGAGCGGACGGCGGGCGACCAGAAACCAGCGCCACATCGGCCGCAGGCGGCGGGCTGCCCGCCCGCGTGGTGGACGACGTTCCCGCAGCTCCGGCAGGCGTGTTGGTCGGCGACCCCCTGGCGTTGCTCGAACCACTCGGTGTCGGCAGCGGGGAACAGGCACAGGCCTGGCGGTGGGTCGGGGTCCTGGTAGATGCTGAAGTGGCCGTCGGCCTCGAGGTAGGCCCGCTTGACCTGCCCAAGGTGGACCAAGCCCTGTTGCCGGAGGGCGGAGAAGAGCCGCTCCCGCGACAGCACGGCCCGCCGCAGCTCGTTCAGCTCCAGGCAGCCGTCGGCGACGACCGTGGCCACGTCCCCCTGCAGGGTGAGTTCCGCCCGTCGGCTCTTGAACGCCCAGTAGCTGAGGCCCCGCTGGTACACGATCGCCACGGCGAGGATCACGACCGCACCGATCAAGCCGCGCTCGGGTGCCTGCAGCGGCACGCCGATCGCCGCGCCGAGGGTGACGATGATCGTCAGCTCCATCGCGCTCATCTGCCCGGCCACCCGCTTCCCCATGATTCGCATGGCCGCCCAGAGGATGACGTAGGTGACGACCGCCCGGCCGGCGATCTCCAGTAGAAACCACGTCGGGTTGTTGCCCACCAGCAGCCGGCGGGGGTCGAGCAGATGGATCTGTTGTGGGTTCATGATCGAGGAGAGGATGGCACAGCAGGGACGGCGTTGTCGCAGCGGGAAAGTCGTGGGTCCCCGTCGATCGTGACCAACGGGCGTGGGCACGGCACCGCGAGCCGTTGGCAAACAGGATGCTGCGGTCGATCGGGTTGGAAAAGCCTGAGCAAGGCGGCCTCGGCAGGGTCAGCGGCCCCGACCGGTTCCGAGCATGACGATGCGGCCGGTTCGCCGTGAGCTGTGAGAACGTGTGGCTTACGTGAACTGGGGGCATCGGCCTGAATGACTTCCTGAGACGCCGGCAGCATCTTGGACACGCAGTTGCGGTCGATCGGTTGCAGATAATCACGGTCTGCTGGGCCGTGCGACCTCAAGCGGCCTCTACAGGAAAATCCTGACCTTCGATGTCGATCGTTAGGGATTAGGATGAAGCTTTTACGGGAAGCCGTGGTCCCACGTGTCAACGTCATGGTCGTTGCGGGGCGGAAGCTCACTCGTGAGGGGCTGTGCGCGCTGCTGCACCGCAGGCCGGATCTCCGCGTCGTCGCTGAGGCCGACGACATCGCGTCTGCATGCAAGCTTGTCGTGCCGCTCGACGTGCAGGTGCTGACGTTGATCGCCCGCCCCCCCGCCTCGCAGTTGACAGGTGACGCCAGGCGGATCCGGTCACTCCACGCCGACGTGGGCATCGTGGCCGTCGTGCCCGAGGCCCAGCACTGGGACGTCCGATCGCTGATGGAGGCTGGCATTAACTGTTGCCTGACGCTGACCTGCTCGTCGGACGAACTTGTGGCCGCCGCCCGGGCGGCGGCGGCGGCGAAGAGTTTCGTCAGCCCCGCGCTCGTTGCCAGTATGGTCCACCGGGCACAATCGAATGAACCGATGTCCGAAGCGCTCGCGCCCCGCGAGCTCGAGGTGCTCCGACGGATCGCGTCGGGCCGGTCGACGAAGGAAATAGCCGGCGACCTCGCCATCGGCCCCAAGACGATCGAGACCCACCGGCGTCGCATCATGAAGAAGCTCGACCGCCACTCGATCGCCGAGCTCACCCAGTTCGCCATCCTCCACGGCCTGATCACGCTCGAAGTCCAGGTCTAACCCGCGGCGTTTCTGACGGGACACCACCGTGGGGTGCGACACCCTGCGCCGCGCCGGGGTCCCCCGCCCCCGCAGCAGTCTCAGGCTTTTCGGCTGTCGCCTTCGCTTTTCCGTACACGGGTGTACGGCTGCTCATCACCCTGGCGTCGAGAAGGCCCGTTTTCCAGCCCTGGTCGCTTATCGGGTCGGCCGCCGCGGCATTGATGGCGGCCGGGTGTCATGCGCCGCGGAACGCGGCTTGTGGATCAGTCCGCCGTCACCCATCACCGCCTCGCAACGGATCGTTCCACATGGCCAAACGGATTCTCATCACCGGTGGGGCCGGCTTCATTGGCTCGCACTTGGCAGACGAACTGCTCCGGCAAGGGCACCGCGTGCGCGCGCTCGATTACCTGTCGCCGCAGGTTCATGGCGTCGACAGCGAACGACCCGACTACCTCGACCCCGACGTCGACCTCATCGTCGGCGACGTCCGCGACGCGACCGTCGTCCGACGGGCCCTAGCGGGCGTCGACGCCGTCTACCACTTGGCCGCCGCCGTCGGCGTGGGCCAGAGCATGTACGAGATCGCCAGCTACACGAGCCTGAACAACCTGGGCACCGCCACACTGCTGGAAGGGCTGCTCGCCCGGCGCGCGGATGTCGAGCGACTGGTAGTCGCGTCGAGCATGAGCATCTACGGGGAGGGGATGTACCGCGACCGCGCAGGCCACGTGGCCGACGGTTCTGAGCGAACGTTGGAGCAGTTGGGTCGCCATGACTGGGAGGTCCGGGACCATCGGGGGCACGCGCTCGTGCCGGTCCCCACGCCCGAGACCAAGCCCCCCACGCTCGCCAGCGTCTACGCGCTGAGCAAGTTCGACCAGGAGCGAATGTGCCTGATGGTCGGCCGGGCGTACGGCGTCCCCACCGTCGCGCTGCGGTTCTTCAACGTCTACGGCACGCGCCAGGCGCTGAACAACCCGTATACCGGCGTGCTGGCGATCTTCGCCGCGCGGCTGCTGAACGACCGGCCGCCGGTCATCTTCGAGGACGGCCTGCAGCAGCGCGACTTCGTCAGCGTGTACGACGTCGCCCGCGCCTGCCGGCTGGCCATGGACGTGCCCGAGGCGGCGGGCCACGTGATCAACATCGGGTCGGGCCAGTCGTACACGGTCCTCCAGATCGCCAGGGCGATTGCCGCGGCCGTCGGCAAGGAGCACATCGAGCCCGAGGTGTCCGGCAAGTACCGCGTGGGCGACATCCGCCACTGTTTCGCTGACGTGTCGCTGGCCCAACGACTCCTGGGGTACCAGCCGGAGGTGACGCTGGAGGAGGGGTTGGCGGAGCTGGCCGGCTGGCTGGACGGCCAAGTGGCCGTCGACCGCGTCGACGCCGCCCGCGCCGAGTTAGACACCCGTGGCCTCGCCATCTGACCTCAACACTCGCGCCGCTGCCCAGGGAGCACCCGTCCATGCCCGACCCCAAACCGACCAAAACCCCAGCCGACCCGACGGTCGGCGTGCTCGAGTGGTTCCGGCCCGGCGACCATGACCGCGTGGACCGCGTGCTGGACGACGCGCGCCGGCTGGGCGTGACGGCGATCCGCACCGGCATCTCCTGGGCCGACTGGCACACGCCCGAGGGCGAGGCGTGGTACGCCTGGCTGCTCCCGCAGCTCAGCCGCCGGGCCGAGGTGCTACCCTGCTTCCTGTACACGCCCCCCAGCTGGGGTGTCGCCGCCAAATGCAGTGCCCCGCCCCAGGACCCCCGCAGCTATGCCGACTTCATCGACCTGATGATCAAGAAGTTCGGCTCGTGCTTCGAGTACGTCGAACTGTGGAATGAGCCCAACAACCTGCGGGCGTGGGACGTGGGCCTGGACCCCTATTGGTTCAAGTTCAGCGAGATGGTCGGCGCGGCCGCCTACTGGGCCAGGCAGTGCGGGAAGAAGACCGTCCTGGGCGGCATGAGCCCCATCGATGCCGGCTGGCTGCGGCTCATGGGCGAGCGCGGGCTGCTGAAGTACATCGACGCCGTCGGCATCCACGCCTTCCCCGGCCTGTCCGACAGCAAGTGGGAGGGGT
Source organism: Tepidisphaeraceae bacterium (assembly GCA_965198865.1). GTDB lineage: Bacteria > Planctomycetota > Phycisphaerae > Tepidisphaerales > Tepidisphaeraceae > CBDAQA01. Next base: position 108,638 of record CBDAQA010000009.1, read on the forward strand.
GGGCAACGCTGGTCGGCCGCATCCGCGAGGTCGTCGCCCCCTTCCAGCCCGACGCGCAGGTGTGGATCACCGAGACCGGCTACTCCACCTGGCGGCACGACGAGCGGCGGCAACTGACCGCCCTGGTGGACGCCCTCGCCGCCCCGGTCGACCGGGTCTACTGGCACAGCGTCCACGACCTCGACCCGTCGCAGTCGACCGTCGACGGCTTCCACGCCGACGAGCGGGACTACCACTTCGGCCTGCGGCGGGCCGACGGCGGCGAGAAGCTGCTCGGCCGGCTCTGGCGCGCGGGTGGGCTCGAGGCCGTCCGCGATTCGTACTGGCTGGGGAAATCGGCGCACGTCGGGAACGGCGTCGAGAAGCCCGTCCTGATCACCGGCGGGTCCGGGTTCATCGGCACCAACCTGGCCGACCGGATCCTGTCCAGCGGCCAGCGCGTGCTGGTGTTCGACAACCTGTCCCGCCCCGGCGTGGAGCAGAACCTGGCTTGGCTGCGGGAGCGGCACGGCGACCTGCTCCACGTCGAGGCGGCCGACGTGCAGGACCCCCACGTGCTGCGGCACGCGGTCGACCGCGCCAGCAAGGTGTTCCACCTCGCCGCCCAGGTGGCGGTGACCACGTCGCTGGTGAACGCCGTCCACGACTTCCAGGTCAACGCCCGCGGGACGCTGAACCTGCTGGAGGCGGTCCGCGCCCAGGACGACCCGCCGCCGCTGGTCTTCACGTCGACCAACAAGGTGTACGGCGGCCTGACCGACGTCCGGCTCCAGCTCCGCGGCCAACGGTACGAGCCGGCCGACGATCAGCTGCGAGCCACCGGCATCGGCGAGGGCCGGCCGCTCGACTTCCACAGCCCCTACGGCTGCTCCAAGGGGGCCGCCGACCAGTACGTGCTGGACTACGCCCGCACGTTCGGGCTGCCGGCGACCGTGTTCCGCATGAGCTGCATCTACGGCCCCCACCAGTGCGGCAACGAGGACCAGGGGTGGGTCGCCCACTTCCTGATCCGCGTCCTCCGCGGCGAGCCGATCACCCTGTACGGCGACGGCATGCAGGTCCGCGACGTGCTCAACGTCCACGACCTGGTCGACGCGTTCCTGCTGGCCCAGTCGGAAATGTCGACCGTCACCGGCCAGGCGTTCAACATCGGCGGCGGGCCGGCGAACACGACCAGCCTGCTGGAGCTCCTGGACCTGATCGGCCGGCTGCACGGGTCGCGGCCCCAGACGCAGTTCGGCGCGTGGCGGCCGGGCGACCAGCGGTACTACGTGTCCGACACCGACAAGATGCGGCGGACGACCGCCTGGTCGCCCAAGGTGTCGGTCGAGCAGGGCGTCGCCGACCTGTACGAGTGGCTCCGCGACCGGCACCTGCCGCCGCGGAAGGCCGTCCGTCGCCCCGGGCCCCTCGCCAGCGCCGGTCGGCGTGAACGGCAGGTTCTGTGAGCGGCGCGGGACCCACGTCGCTCACGATGCGGGCCGCCGTCCTGGTCGGCCCGCGCCGGGTCGAGCTGCGCCAGGTGCCCGTCCCGACGCCCGGGGCCGGGCAGGTCCGCATCAAGGTACAGGGGTGCGGCGTTTGCGCTTCCAACGTGCCGCCCTTCGAGGGCCGTGAGTGGTTCACGTACCCCTTCGAGCCCGGTCAGCTGGGCCACGAGGGGTGGGGCATCGTCGATGCCGTGGGACCGGGCGTGACGACGTTCAGGGTGGGCGACCGCGTGGCAACGCTGTCGAACCACAGTTATGCCGAGTACGACGTCGGCGACGAGAGCCAAACGGTGAGGTTGCCCCCGACCCTGATTGGCCAGCCGTTCCCCGCCGAGCCGCTCGGGTGCGCGGTCAACATCTTTGCCCGCAGCGGGGTGACGGCCGGGCAGACGGTCGCGATCGTCGGGATCGGGTTCCTCGCCGCGCTGCTGATCCGTCTGACCAAACGAGCCGGGGCGACGGTGATCGCGGTCGCCCGTCGGCCGTTCGCGCAGCAGGTGGCGCGGGCGGCGGGGGCCGACCACGTCGTGCCGATGGACGACCACGGCCGGATCGTCGAGCGGGTAAAGGAGCTGACCGGCGGCCAGTTCTGCCCCGTGGTGATCGAGTGCGCGGGCAAGGAGTGGCCGCTCAACCTGTCGGCGGAGCTGACGGCCGTCCGCGGCCGGCTCGTCGTCGCCGGCTACCACCAGGACGGGATGCGGTCGGTCAACGTCCAGCTGTGGAACTGGCGCGGGATCGACGTGATCAACGCCCACGAGCGGGACCCGGCCGTCTACCTGAGCGGGATGCGGGCGGCCGTCGACCTCGTCGCCAGCGGGGCGCTCGACCCCGCCCCGCTGTACACCCATCGATTCCCGTTGGACCGGTTGGCCGACGCGCTCCGGGCGACCGCCGACCGGCCCGACGGATTCCTGAAAGCGCTGGTGACGCTGTGAGCCCACCGCCGCGCATCCTCATGACGGCCGACACCGTCGGCGGCGTCTGGACCTACGCCGTCACGCTGTGCCGCGCCCTGCCGGAGGTCCGGTTCACGTTGGCGACGATGGGCCCGCCGATGTCGCCGGCTCAGGCTCGCCAGACCGCGGCCCTGTCGAACGTCGAGGCGGTTGAAGGCCGGTTCAAATTGGAGTGGATGGACGACCCCTGGGCCGACGTGGCCGCGGCGGGGGACTGGTTGCTGCAGTTGGAGGAGAACGCCGACGCGGACGCGGTCCACCTGAACGGGTTCGCCCACGGGTCGCTCCCGTTCCGATCACCCGTGATGGTCGTCGGCCACTCGTGCGTCGCGTCGTGGTGGCGGGCGGTGCGACGGGAGCCCGCGCCGCCCGAGTGGGATCGCTACCGCTCGGCCGTCACCGACGGGCTGCGGTCGGCCGATCTGGTGGTCGCACCGTCGCGGGCGATGCTGGACGCCCTGCACGACCACTACGGGCCGCTGCCCCGGACGGCGGTGATCTACAACGGCACCGGTACGTCGGCGCCCCCCCCGGCCGGCAAGTCGCCGTTCGTCTTCGCCGCCGGCCGCTTGTGGGACGAGGCGAAGAACGTGGCGGCGCTGGCCGCCATCGCCCCGGGGCTGACCTGGCCGGTCCGATTGGCCGGCGGGGTCGGAACCGCGCCGCTCCCCGGCGTCGAACTGCTCGGCCAACTCGACCCGGCGCAGATGCAACGGCAGTTCGGCGCCGCCGGGATCTACGCGTTGCCGGCACGGTACGAGCCGTTCGGCCTGTCCGTGCTGGAGGCCGCCCGCGCCGGCTGCCCGTTGGTCCTGGGCGACATCGCCAGCCTCCGCGAGCTCTGGGCCGACTCCGCCCTGTTCGTCGACCCCGACGATCTCGACGCGCTGGCCGGTACGGTGCAGGGCCTGATCGACTCGCCCGGGCGCCGCGCCGAACTGGCCCGACGGGCCGCCGAACGCTCGGCTCGCTTTTCCGACGTGGCCATGGCCGGCCGCTACCGGTCGGTCTACCGCCGACTGCTTGAAGCGGCCGCCCGTCAGGTGGTGACCCCATGAAGTTCGCGCTCTTCTACCACTCGCTCCGGTCCGACTGGAACCACGGCAACGCCCACTTCCTGCGCGGCGTCGTGACCGAACTCTTGGCCCGCGGTCACGACGTGAAGGTGTACGAGCCGGCCGACGCCTGGAGCGTCCAACAGCTCCGCGCCGAGCATGGCGAGGGCCCCCTCGACGCCTTCCACGCCGCCTACCCGACGCTCGGCGCCACGAGCGTCGTGTACGACCCGGCCGGCCTGGACCTGCACCATGCCACCGGCGACGCCGACGCCGTGATCGTGCACGAGTGGAACTCCCACGACCTCGTCCGGCGGCTGGGCCAGCTGCGGTCGGACGGCGGGCGTTTCCAACTCCTGTTTCACGACACGCACCACCGGGCGGTGACCGAGGCCGCGTCGATGGCCGCGTACGACCTGCGGCACTACGACGGCGTGCTCGCGTTCGGCGCCGTCCTGCGGGACCTGTACCTGTCGCGCGGCTGGACCCGCCATGCGTGGGCGTGGCACGAGGCGGCGGACGTCCGCGTCTTCCACCCGCTGCCCGATCGGCCGCGGGATCGGGACCTGGTCTGGGTCGGCAACTGGGGCGACGAGGAGCGGACCGCCGAGCTGCAGGAGTTCCTGCTCGACCCGGTGCGGGAACTTGGACTCAGGGCCCGCGTCCACGGCGTGCGATACCCCGAGCCGGCCAGGGCGTCGTTGGCGTATGCGGGGATCGAGTACGCCGGATGGCTGCCGAACTTCGCCGCTCCCGTGGCGTTCGCCGCGGCGCGGGTCACCGTCCACGTCCCCCGCCGCCCGTACACGCAGAACCTGCCCGGCATCCCGACGATCCGCCCGTTCGAGGCCCTCGCCTGCGGCATCCCGCTCGTCTGTTCCCCGTGGGACGACGCCGAGCACCTGTTCACGCCCGGGCAGGATTACCTCGTCGCCCGAGACGGGGCGGAGATGCAACGGCACCTGCGTGCCGTGCTGAACGAGCCAGAACTTGCCGGGTCGCTGGCGGCCCATGGGCTCGCCACGATCCTCGCCCGCCACACGTGCGGACACCGCGTCGACCAGCTGCTCGACATCCTCGCCGGGAGGGCGGCGTGAACATCGCCTTCTTCGGCTCCAGCCTGGTCAGCGCGTACTGGAACGGGGCCGCCACGTACTACCGCGGCATCGTCCGCGCCCTGGCCGACCGCGGCCACAGCGTCACGTTCTACGAGTCCGACGCCTATGACCGCCAGCATCACCGCGACATCCCCGACCCGCCGTGGGCGACCGTCATCGTCTACCCATCGCAGGGCGTCGACGGCGTCCGCCGCTGCCTCGATGCCGCCGCGTCGGCCGACCTGGTGGTCAAGGCGAGCGGCAACGGCGTGTTCGACGAACTGCTGGAGTCGGCCGTGGCGGCCATGCGGACGACCACCTGCTTCTGGGACGTCGACGCCCCGGCGACGCTGGAGCGGGTGCGGGAAAACCCGCGCGACCCGTTCCGGCCGCTCGTCCCGCAGTTCGACGTGGTCCTGACCTACGGCGGCGGCGACCCGGTCATCGACGCCTACGCCGCCCTCGGCGCTCGGCGGTGCGTGCCGATCTACAACGCGCTCGACCCGTCGACGCACCACCCGGTCGCGGCCGACCCGCGGTTCGACGGCGACGTCGGCTTCCTCGGCAACCGCCTGCCCGACCGGGAGGCCCGCGTCGAGGCGTTCTTCCTGACGCCCGCCGCCGCCCTGCCGGGCAAGCGGTTCCTGATCGGCGGCAACGGCTGGCACGACAAGCCGATGCCGGCCAACGTGCGGGACGTCGGCCACGTCTACACCCGCGACCACAACGCGTTCAACTGCACGCCCCGGGCCGTGCTGAACGTGAGCCGGGAGAGCATGGCCCGGTTCGGGTTCTCGCCGGCCACGCGGGTGTTCGAGGCCGCGGGGGCCGGCGCGTGCCTGATCACCGACGCGTTCGTCGGCGTCGAGCAGTTCTTCGAGCCGGGGGTCGAACTGCTGGTGGCCGACGACGGCGACCAGGTGACGGCGATCCTGCGCGACCTGTCGCCGTCGCGGGCGTGGTCGATCGGTCAGGCCGCCCTGCGCCGGGCGCTCGCCCATCACACCTATGCCCACCGCGTCGAGCTGCTGGAGGAAGTGCTGGCCGTGGGCATGGCGGGAGGGGCGCGATGAGGATCATCTTCCTCGGTCTGACCATCACCAGCTCGTGGGGCAACGGCCACGCGACCACATACCGCGGGTTGGTCCGCGAGCTGTGCGCCCGTGGCCACGACGTGCTGTTCCTCGAGCACGACAAGCCCTGGTACGCCGACCACCGCGACCTGCCGAACCCGCCGTACGGGCGGACCGCGCTCTATGACGGCCTGGACGATCTGCGGCAGCGGTTCGCCGGCGACGTGCGCGACGCCGACGCCGTCATCGTCGGCTCCTACGTGCCGGACGGCGTGGCCGTCGGCGATTGGGTCGTGACGACGGCAGGGGGCGTGCGAGCGTTCTACGACATCGACACGCCGGTCACGCTGGCCAAGCTCGTTCGCGGCGACGCCGAGTACCTGTCCCGCGACCTGATCCCGCGCTATGACCTGTACCTCAGCTTCACCGGTGGCCCGACCTTGGATCGCCTGGAGCGCGAGTTCGGCTCGCCGCGGGCCCGGCCGCTCTACTGCAGCGTCGACCCTGCCCTTTACTACCCGGAGGACGTCCACCCCGGCTGGGACCTGGGATACCTCGGCACCTACAGCGACGACCGCCAGCCGACGATGGACCGGCTGCTGCTGGAGCCCAGCCGCCGGTGGGACGCGGGCCGGTTCGTCGTCGCCGGGCCGCAGTACCCCGACACGATCGAGTGGGGCCGGGTCGACCGCGTGGCCCACCTGCCGCCGGCCGAGCACCGGGCGTTCTACAGCCGCCAGCGATTCACGCTGAACGTCACGCGGGCCGACATGATCGCCGCCGGCTACTCGCCCAGCGTCCGGCTGTTCGAGGCCGCCGCGTGCGGGACGCCGATCATCTCCGACGCTTGGGACGGGTTCGACGGGTTCTTCCGCCCGGGTGAGGAGGCGCTGATCGCCCGCTCGGCCGACGACGTCCTCGGCTACCTGCGGAACATCGATGACGCCACCCGTCGGTCGATTGGGCAACGGGGCCGTGAGCGCGTACTAGCCGCGCACACCGCGGCCCACCGGGCGGCGGAACTCGCATCGCACCTCCTCGAACTGCGGGGCTCCCCATGACCGATGACATCGCGGCCCTGGGTCCGTGGTTCCACAACCTGCAGTTACCCGACGGTCTACGCCCAGGTAGGCACCCAAGTCGGGCCGCGCTTTCCTTGGACCGCCCCGGCCACGTTCCCCATGATGTTCGCCGTCGTCTGCCTGTCGGCCAAGCTGGGCCAGGTGACGGGCAAGGGGCTGTTCGCGGGCCGCGTACGACCTGCCGCAAACGATCGGCTGGCGGCCCGGGCTGGGGCTGAAGCCGCGCGAGGCCAGGGCCTTCTACGCCGCGATCTTCGGCTTCACGCTGCTCGGCGTGACCGTCAACTTCGTCGGCCTGAACCCGATGAAGGTGCTGGTCTGCTCGAACATCGTGCACGGGTTCACGCCGCCGCTGATGCTGCTGATCATGCTGATGACCAACCGCCGGGACATCATGGCCGACCAGGTGAACGGGCGGGCGATCAACGCGCTGGGGTGGTTCACGACCGCGTGCATCTTCGCCGCCACGGCGGGGCTCGTGGTGACGTGGATCTACTGAGCGCGACGAGGGAACCGACATGACATTGCTGGACGCTCCGCCGGATGGGGTTCGACCGGTCGACCTGCGCGAGCAGATCGGCGTCTGCCAGTGGTTCCACTTCGAGGACCACCACGCCGTCGACCGCTCGATCGGGCTGATGCACGAGCTGGGGGCGAAGCACCTGCGGACCGGCATCAGTTGGGCCGACTACCTCCGGCCCGGCGGGCGGCGGTGGTGCGACTGGCAGATGGACCGGCTGCGGCAGTCGGGGCTGGAGGTGCTGCTGTCGGTCTGGCACACGCCCCCCAGCCTGGCCGAGGGCGACGCCTGCAACGGCCCGCCCCGCAGGTTGCTCGACTACGCCGACTTTATCGACACGGTCATCACCGACCATGGCGACGCGTTCCAGCACCTGGAGCTCTGGAACGAGCCGAACAACCGGTTCAAGTGGAACTTCCCCGAGCACGACCCCTGGTGGGCGAAGTTCGCCGAGATGGTCGGCGCGGCCGCCCACTGGGCCAAGCGGCGCGGCTGCCACACCGTTCTCGGCGGCATGATCCCCGTCGACCCGCACTGGCTGGACCTGATGAATTGGTACGGCGTTCTGGCGCACATCGACGTGGTCGCCATCCACGGCTTCCCCGGCATGTGGTTCCCCGACAACCCCAACTGGGACTGGCACCGTGACTGGCACGGCTGGGCCGACCGCCTCGCCACCATCGCCGCCCACGCCGGTGGCCGGCCCATCTGGGTCACCGAGACCGGCGTCGCCACCTGGGACCTGGCTCTGGGTCGCGAGGCCAAGTACGAGCTGCAGACGGCCGCCATCGACGAGCTGTGCGACGCCCCGCCCGGCCGGTACTACCTCTACAGCCTGGTCGACCTCGACCCGGAGCGCGACGCGATCGAGGGGTTCCACGTCGACGAGAACGAGTACCACATGGGGCTCGTGAAGCATGATGGGTACCGCAAGCACGCGTTCGACCTGTTGAAACGACGACTTGCGGAGCCTCGTCCCTAACCGACGGCATAGGGGAAAACGGGAAGCGCTGGCTATCCAGCTGCGCTGCTATACGTCGTGCTAAATCCAAGAAGGAGCAGCCGACATGTCCGAGTCACGCCCGAAGCCACCGCAGCCCGAGCAACACCAGTCGCAGGTCCCTGGTCGGACCCGGCCGATGGACCCGCAGCCCGACCATGGCGAGCAGACCTACAAGGGCACGGGGAAGCTCGCCGGCAAGGCGGCCGTCATCACCGGCGGCGACAGCGGGATCGGCCGGGCCGTGGCCATCGCGTTCGCCCGAGAGGGGGCCGACGTGTTGATCAGCTACCTCGACGAGGACGACGACGCGAAGGATACGGCCCATTGGGTCGAGCGGGCCGGCCGGAAGGCCGTGCTCGTCCGCGGCGACCTGGCCGACCGCATCGTGTGCAAGCGGGTCATCGACCAAGCGGTCGAATCGTTCGGGAAGGTCGACGTGCTGGTGAACAACGCCGCGTTCCAGATGAGCCACGAGTCGCTGGACCAGATCAGCGAGGACGAGTGGGACCACACGTTCGACGTGAACATCGGGGCCATGTTCCGACTGACCAAGGCGGCCGTGCCGCACATGCCCCGGGGCGGGTCGATCATCAACACGTCGTCGATCAACGCCGACACGCCGAGGCCGACACTGCTGGCCTACGCCGCGACCAAGGCGGCGATCCAGGACTTCACCGGTGGCCTGGCCCAACTGCTGGCCGACAAGGGCATCCGTGCAAATTGCGTTGCCCCCGGCCCGATCTGGACGCCGCTGATCCCCGCGACCGTGCCGCCCGAGCAGGTCAAGGACTTCGGACAGTCCGTTCCCATGAAGCGGGCGGGCCAGCCCGCGGAGCTCGCGGCCGTCTACGTCCTGCTCGCTTCCGACGACGCCAGCTTCGTGTCGGGCGCGACCGTCGCCGTGACCGGCGGGAAGCCGCTGATCTGAGCCGCCACAGGTCTGCGGCCGCCGATGGCATGCTGACGATGACCTTCGCAACCTCGGCTCGCTCGGCCGCCGCAACTCGCGCATTTAGATAGATCCCGGTGTCCGGATTGACCCGCTGGCACCCAGCGGCATAAATCGTTTCAGGCCGCGACGTCGACGAGGTCGCCCCGAAGGACACCAGAGCATCGCAAATGAGTTTGCTGCGGACGACGATGGGCGTGCTGGCCCTGCTGTGGGGTGGATCGTGGGCGATGGCCGCGCCGGCGACCCAGCCGGCGCGGCCCAACATCGTGTACGTCTTGGCCGACGACATGGGGTACGGCGACACGGGGTTCATGGGCTGCACGGACATCCGCACGCCGCACCTGGACGCGCTGGCCAGCAGGGCCATGGTGATGACCTCGTTCTACGGGCAACCGGTCTGCTCGCCGACGCGGGCAAGTCTGCTCACGGGGCGGTACGTCTGCCACACGGGGGTCTACCGGACCGTGGACCTGGACACGAACTGGGGGCTGCCGCTGGACGAGCGGACGCTGGCGCAGGCGCTGCACGAGGCCGGGTACGGGACGACCATCGTGGGCAAGTGGCACCTCGGCAAATCGACCGAGGCGTACCAGCCGATCCATCGCGGGTTCGACGTCCAGTACGGCAGCTGGTACGGGATGATCGACTACTTCACCCACATGCGCGGCGGCGTGCTGGACTGGCACCGCGACGACCAACTCTCCAATGACGCCGGCTACTCGACCTTCCTGGACGCCAAGGAAGCGTGCCGGATCATCGCGAAGATGAGGGCGGACTAGCCGCTGTTCCTGAACCTGGCGTTCAACGCCCCGCACCAGCCGCTGCAGGCGCCGCCGGAGTACCTGAAGCAGTACGCGAGTCTCGGGGGGAAGCGGGCCAAGTACGCGGCGGTGGTGGCGGCCCTGGACGACTCGATCCAGCCCGTAATCGACGCGCTGAGGCAGAAGGGGATCCTGTACGACACGCTGGTGATCTTCACCAGCGACAACGGCGGCGCGTAGTCGGGCACGATCGCCAACAACGGGCCGCTGCCCGCTGGCAAGGAACGATCTACAAGGGGGGCCTCTGCGTGCCCGCATTCGCGATGTGGCCCGGCCACATCCTGGCCGGGCGGACCGGCGAGCCGGTTCACGTGGTCGACTGGTACCCGACGCTGCTCAAGCTGGCCGGGGCGTCACTGGAGCAGAGGCTGCCGATCGACGGCTGGACATCTGGCCGACGATCGCGACCGGTGCCCGCTCGCCGCACGATGCGCTGCTGCTCTGCGGGAACGATCCCCAGCGAGTGGCGATCCGAATCGGCGACTGGAAGCTGCTGCTCAGCGCCAGCACGAAGGACACCGAGGAGGCCGAGCAGGAGGAGCCCGCGAGCGGCTCGGTGCAGCTCTACAACCTCGCGACCGACCTCGGCGAGACGAAGGATCTGGCGGCGGCCAACCCTGACAAGGTGAAGGAACTGCGGGCTCGGCTCGACGTGTGGATGAAGGGCTTTGTACGCCCGGGTCAGGACGCCCTCGGCGTTGACGCGCACCCCAAGCGGAAGCTGCGGCAGCCGTAAGGCGGGGTTTCGGAGTACCCACACGCGTGCGGTTTTGACACCGGCCGAGGCTTCAACCGCGAATCCTGAGATATCACCCCACGTCGAAAGTCGACACGAAAAACAAATTAAGAAGCAGTTTACGTTGTCGGCGAAACGGCGTCGTCGACCTCGGCCAGTCGGTAGACGGGGGCCTGAACAAGAACGGTCCGCCCGCCACGAACAACTGAAACGTCAGCTGGCGACACATGGCCAACACCATGGCCCACTTCCTCTACGTCGATGGCCACGCCGGCAGCCTGCGGTACAGCTCGGAGTTCAAGACCGAACTGCTGCGGCGGAACGTCTACGTGCCGGCGCCGTGAACCTCGGTTCCGATGAGTGCGACGGCGGACGACGGTTCAACCGGAGGCCCGAACAGTGCAGATCTGGAACGGAGTGCGGCGGGCCACGGCGGTGTTGGCAGGCGCGATCGCCACGTGTTTGACTCCCGTCGTTGCTACTGCGGCGGCGGTGGCCCCCAGGCCGAACGTGCTGCTGATCCTCGCCAACGACATGGGGTTCAGCGACGTCGGCTGTTACGGCAGCGAGATCCGCACGCCCAACATCGACGGCCTCGCCGCCGATGGGCCGCGGTTCACGCAGTTCTACAACGGCTCCCGCTGCTGCCCCTCGCGGGCGTCGCTGCTCACGGGCCTGTACGCCTAGCAGACCGGCGTAGGACTCATGACCGGCCACGGGAACCAGCCCGGTTACACGGGGTCGCTCAACGACAGCTGCGTCACGCTGGGCCAGGTCCTTAAGGGGGCCGGGTACCAGACGTTCATGTCCGGCAAGTGGCACGTCGGCGACCGCATCAACCCCGTCGACCGCGGGTTCGACCGCTTCTACGGGTTCATGAGCGGGTACACGACCAACTCGTACAACCCGAACCTGATGGGCCTGTTCCCGCCCGGCCCGATGCACCGCTATGGGCCGGGCAAGTTCTACGCCACCGACGCCATCACCGACGACGCCCTGGACTTCGTACAGAAGGGCCGGAAGAACGCGGGCAAGCCGTGGTTCGTCTACCTGGCCTACCAAGCCGCCCACGTCCCGCTGATGGCACCCGAGGACGAGGTGCAGCGGTACGTGCCGGTCTACGAGAAGGGCTGGGACGCGATCCGTGCCGACCGGCTGGCCAAGCTCAAGTCGCTCGGCGTGCTGCCGGCGTCGGGCGAGCTCTCCCCGCGCAGCCTGATCCCCCGGCCCGACCTAGCCCAACGCGAGGGCATCGACACCGATGTGAATCCCGCCTGGGCGTCGCTCGACCACGACCGTCAGGTCGACCTGGCCTACCGCATGGCGATCTACGCCGCCATGGTCGAGCACATGGACCGCGACATCGGCCGGGTGCTGGCCGACCTGCGCGCGCACGGCGACCTGGACAACACGCTCGTCCTGTTCCTCAGCGACAACGGCGCCTGCGCCGAGTGGGCACCATTCGGGTTCGACGCCAAGGTCGGCTTCCCCGACGGCGACGGCACCGCCGGCAACGGGCACGGCATCGGCCCCAACTCCATGGTGACGGCGGTCCTCCACACCGGCACCGAGCTGGCGACCATGGGCCAGCGGGTGCCCGCACGGAGCTGCACGATGTGTCGAAGGAGAAGCCCGAGCTCGCGGCGTCCCTGCTGGCCAAGTGGCAGGCGTGGGCCGATCGGACGCACGTCCTGCCCGACCCCAGCAGCAAAAGGCGGCAGGGAACGGATGACAAGTGACCAGCGCGTGGCTGCGACCTTTTCCGTGGCACAGGTTTTCGACCCGTGATTTCGATCTGTCTCGCGTGGTCAGACGCGCGGGTTGAAAAGCCGTGCCACGCAGGGACGGTGCCCCTCGACGTTTGACTCAAGAGGTGATGATGCCAACTCGCGACCCGCACGTATCCCGCCGCGACTTTCTGGCCGGGGCCGCCGCCGTTGGTGTGGCATCCCTGAGGGGCCTGTCCCACCGGGCGTCGGCCGCGCCGACCACCACGCGCGGCTCGCGCCCGCCCAACGTCCTGCTGATCATGTCGGACGAGCACAACCCGCACGTGACCGGTTGCTACGGCAGCAAGGTCGTCCGCACGCCGCACATGGACGAGCTGGCGGCGACCGGCGTCACGTTCGACACGCACTACTGCAACTCGCCCATCTGCGTGCCGTCCCGCGCGTCGCTGACGGCCGGCAAGTACTGCTCCCGCGTCGACACCTGGGGGCTCACCACCGAGCTTCCCAGCGCCGATATCGCCTCGCTGCCGCGGGTCATGAACGCCGCCGGCTACGAGTCGTTCCTGTGCGGCAAGCAGCACTACGACTACGACCGGCGGTACGGGTTCACCGAGGTGGGCGGGAACTTCAACAACTCGTTCAAGACCGGCAAGGGGACCCGCGAGTCGCCGCTCGCCGTCCACCAGGACGGGCCGATCGCCGAGCGGTTCACCCGCCAGTTCCACCCGGGCCACCGCGGGGCGTCCGTCGTTCACGACCGAAGGGTGACGGCGGGGGCGGTCGACTTCCTGTCCAAACGCTCGGCCGCGGACAAGCCGTTCTTCCTGTTCGTCGGGTACCTCGCGCCGCACTTCCCGCTGGTGATACCGGACGAGTACTACGAGCGTTACCGCGGCAAGGTCGAACTGCCGATGATCCCGCCGGGCTTCCTGGATTCGCTCCCGTTGAACTACAAGGTGCTGCGGGCGGCATTCCAGGAGATCGGCGTGCCGGACGACATCGTCCGCAAGGGCCGCGAGCTGTACTACGGCCTGACCGATTGGGTCGACAACGAGATGGGCAAGGTGCTGAGGGTGCTGCGCAACCGCGACCTGGCCGAGAACACCGTGGTGATCTACACGTCCGACCACGGCGAGAACATGGGCGAGCACGACATGTGGTGGAAGAGCTGCATGTACGAGCAGTCGTCCCGCGTGCCGCTGATCGTGAGCTACCCCGAACGGTGGTCCGGCGGGCAACGGCGGGCGGGCGCGTCGAGCCACCTGGACTTGGTCAGGACGGTCGCCGACATCGGCGGCCGCCACTGCCCGGATGACTGGAACGGCGACTCGCTGCTGCCGTGGCTCGACAGCGCCGGCCACGCCTGGAAGGACTTCGCCGTCAGCGAGTACTACGCCAAGTCGATCGCGTCCGGCTACGTGATGGCCCGCAGCGGCCGCTGGAAGCACACGTTCCACACGACGATCGACAAGGACCACGGCCCGTTCCGCGAGCTGTACGACATGTCGGCCGACCCCGGCGAGTTCACCAACCTGGCCGCCCGGCCCGAGCACGCGGCCCGCATCGAGGCGATGTACAAGCGCGTCGTGAGGGAGGTCGGCGGCAACCCCGAGGAGACCGAGCAGCGCGCCAGGGCGCAGCTGGCCAAGGGGTACGACCGGACGGACAAGCCCAAGGGCCGGCGGGGATCCGAAGAGTGACCGCGCTCGTCGGCGCCCGACTGGTGGCCAGCCGCGCCGGCTACCCGGCCCGGCGACCGTCCGACGTCGGGGCTTGTTCCTCGTACTGCGCGATCGCCGCAGCCACCTCGCGTGCCGTCTGGCTCTGGACCAACGCCTGACGGAGCGATCGGTCCTGAAACGCCCGGCTCGCCCGTGACAACAACTTCAGGTGGGCAGTGGCCCCGGCGACGGGCGACAGCAGCAGGAACACGAGCTCGATCGGCTTGTCGGTGCCGCCGTCCAGCACGCCGGCATGCGTGACGGCCAGCGCGACCTGCGGCTCCGACAACCCCTCAACCCGGCCGTGGGGCAGCGCAACGCCCTCATTCAGAAACGTCGACCCCTGCCGCTCTCGCTCGGCCAAGCGTTGCAGGGCGAGGTCCGCGTCGAAGTTGGACGTCGTCGCCCGGATGAGGTCCACCAGTCGTCGCTGCACCTGGTCGCGCGTGACCGGATCGTCGCACACCACGATGCGGTCGGCCGGCAGCCAACCGGCGAGCGCGTTGGCCCTGCCATCGGGACCAGGGGTGACCGGCGTGGCTGGACCGGTCGATGGCGCGGGCGGCTCGTCGGCCTCGTCCGCGTCGACCACGACCACCGTCACCCGGCGGGCCCGGTGGATCAGCTGCTCCGCCACGCTCCGCTCCCCGGCCAGCCGTTTCCACCAGCGGACCGGCCGGGGCCGGCCGATCACCACCTGGCCGACCCGGTACTCGGCCGCGAAGCGCAGGATCGTGTCGGCCACGTCCTGCCCCTTGAACGTGAACACGGTCGCCCCCAGCTGGTTGGCCAGCGTCAGGTGCTCGGCCAGCACGCGCTGCGTGCGGGCGTCGATCACGGTCGGCGCCTCGTCGGGCGTCTGCACGTAGACGGCGTACCAGTTCCGGTTCCACCGGCCCGCCAGCCGCGAGCCGAACCGCAGCAGCCGGGCCGTGTTCGGCCCGCGGCTGCTGAGGCAGACCATGATCTGGTCCGGCGCCGCCGCGTCGGCCTCGGTCGTCGCCGCGGCCGGCGTGACGCCGGCCGCCTCGCGCCGGCGCGTGTCGAGTTGCGCCGCCAGTTCCCGCAGGGTGAGCTCGCGCAGGTGCTCCAGGTTGGACCGCGTGAAGAAGTTCGACAGCGACGACTGCACCCGGTCCCGCGGGTAGATCTTGCCGTCCCGCAGCCGCTGTTGCAGGTCGTCGGCGGCCAGGTCGATGTTGACCACCTGGTCCGCCTCGGCCAGCACGGCGTCGGGGATCCGCTCGCGCACCTTCACGCCGACCAGCTGCTCGACCGTGTTGTACAGGCTCTCCAGGTGCTGCACGTTCATGGCCGACAGCACGTGGATCCCGGCCGCGAGGATGTCCTGCACGTCCTGGTACCGCTTGCCGTTGCGGCTGCCCGGCACGTTCGTGTGCGCCAGCTCGTCGATCACCACCACTTGCGGGTTGCGGGCCAGCACGGCGTCGACGTCCATCTCCTCGACCACGATCCCGCGGTAGTCGACCCGCCGCCGCGGCACCAGCTCCAGCCCCTCGACGAGCGCGACGGTGTCGGCCCGGTCGTGCGTCTCGACCAGGCCGACGACGACGTCGATCCCCTCGCGCTTCAGCCGGTGCGCCTCCGACAGCATCTGGTACGTCTTGCCGACGCCCGGCCCGTACCCCAGGTACACCTTGAGCCGCCGCGCTGCGAGCGGCGGATCATCTGGAGGAACGCGTGTGCTCGATCTTCCGGCATGGTGGCTGATCCCGATCGTTGGGCGCGTCGCGAGTTCCCGCCGGTCACGCCCGGCCGGCGACCGACGGCTGGAGGGTGCCCGCCCCGCGGCCGCCGCCACGCGGCGCTCGCTTGGCCGGTGCCGCCACGACGGTCCGCCTGTTGCCGTTCCGCACGCGGACCATGGGCAGGCTCTGGCGGTTCTTGCGGAAGTAGACGATCTCGACCAGCGTCGGCCACAGGTCCAGCGACGAGCGGATCATGCTGACGATGTCGTCCACCATGCGGGTGACGTTCTGCTGAAAGAAGTCGGGCTCGAACCCGTAGAACGCCTTCTTCAGGTTGGCCGCGAACGCCACCAGCGACTCCCGCCGCTGCGGCCGCTCGGCGTCGGCGGCGGCGGTGAGCACGCGGGCGTGCAGGGCCATGATGCGGGCGAGCACCTCCTCGGTGTCGTCGGCCGTCACCTCGCCCTCGTAGTCGAAGTCGATCGTCAGGTCGTCCAGCCGCGTCACCGAGGTCTTGATCTTCCGCTTGAGCAGGTTGGCCAGCTCCTCGTTGAACACCTCCGAGGCCAGCGGGTTCCGCATGTAGTTGTTCTTCGCGTGCGTCTGGGCCGAGTCGACGTGGGCGGCGGCGACGCCGGGCTGCTGGACCCACAGCCGGTAGATGTAGTCCTCGAACCGCAGCCGGGTGGGGAAGAACGGCGGCAGCCCGTGGCGGTTGTCGTACCCCGCCACGCCGCAGTCCATCCGCCAGTTCTTGTCCGTCACGGCCGGGCGGAAGTTAACCAGCACGTACAGGTCGTTCAGCTCGTCCATGTCGCCGGCCCGGTCGGGGTCGGCCAGGTACATGTCGACGAAGTCGATCGCGTCGATGTCGTTGGTCCCGCACCGGAACGTCTGGGCCATGCGCACGACCGACGTGGACGGCAGCCGGCCCGGCCGCAGCAGCAGCGAGTTCTCGCGGGCGAGGCCGTTGGAGGCGTTGGTCTCCAGGTCCATGGCCGTGTCGACCAGCAGCTCGCCGCGGGAGTAGTTCGCCGGCACCTGCGACACCCGCTTGCCGAGCACGTCGCGAAAGCTGCTGAGCAGGTCGAACGACTTGCGGGTGTAGCCCGGCTCCCCGGCCCGCATCAGCTTGCCGCGGCTGATCTCGCCGTCGGCCAGCGTCTCGGGGCTGTCCTCGATCAGCGCCCACGGCCGCATGTCGTCGTCGGAGCTGACCATGAACTGGCCGAGCGTGTACATCAGCGTGAAGTTCCGGTTCCCGCCGTAGCTCGGCCGGAACAGGTTGCGCACCAGCAGGTCCAGCTTCTTGTCCCTCAGCCGCCGGCTGATCGACCGGATGAACTCCTCCTTCTCGCGGGGGCCAACGTAGAACAGCTCGTTCTCGGTCCGGGTCTGCTCGAGCTTGGCGAAGTACTTCTGGTGGTTGGCCAGGCTCGAGTCGTCGAACACGACGATCGGGCAGGCGTGGCCGTTGCGGTGGAAGTTCTCGTCGTACAGCTCGACCGTCTCACTGACGTCGCGGAGGCGGTAGGTGGGGATCACGAACGTGAGGTCGGTTTCACTCATGGCGCCATCGGTCCGCCGGAACAACGTGGCGGATTGGAGGAGGCCCCGGGCGTGATCCTCTGACCGGCCCGGGGCACTGGCGGGTGGCCGCCGGTCAGCAGTCCGTTGGGCAGCGGGGTTGACCGGGCGTGTCGCCCGGCCAGCGCCCCGCAGCCCCAGCGGAGGAATCGTTGCCGCCCGTCACTTGGCCGGCGGCGTCACCGGTTGGGTGGCAGGCGGGGCGGGCAGCGGGTAGTTCGCGTCGAGCGCCAGGTTCAGCCGCAGCACGTTGACGCCGGGGTCGCCCAGGATGCCCAGGTCGGGCTTGTCGGTGTACTGCGCCACGAGCGTGGTCACCTTGTCGAGCGACACCTTGCGGGCGTCGGCCACCCGCTGTGCCTGAAGGGCGGCATTTGCGGGGCTAATGTGCGGGTCCAGCCCCGACGCCGACGCCGTCACGGCGTCGGCCGGAATTTCGATCGGCTTGCCGTCGGGACCAGCGAATGAGTCGGCGGTCAAACCGGTCAGCCCGGCGTCACTGGTCGGGTGCGGGAAGGCATCGACCAGCGCGGTGTCGTTCAGGCTGCCGTCGGCGGCCTGGAATTGCTTGAGCGGGACCTCTGCGCCGCCCTTGCGGAGCTTGAACGTCAGCCCGTTGTCCACCGCGAAGTGCAGGGTGCGCAGGCGGATGCCGTCGTAGGCGAGCACCTCGGCCGGCTGCGTGGCCGCCGGCGCGGTGGCCGGGGGGGACGTGGCCGGGGCAGCGGCCGCGACGGTCGGCTGGGGGACGGCCGGCTGGGTGGCGGCCGGCTGGGTGGCGGCCGGGGCCGACGGCTGCGTGGTCGCGCCGTTCAACAGCCCGTCGTTGATCGGGCCGTAGTTGGTGCCGCCGGACGACGTGGGGTCGTACCCGCCGGTGGAGGAGAAGCTGCTGCCGGCCGAGTTGCCCGCCGCGCTGGGGCGCGGGTGGAAGTACCCGGGGAGCAGGAACGGCTGGCCGAGCAGGGCGGAGCCGACGGCGTCGTCGTCTTTGACCGTCGGCTTGCCGTCCTTGGTCAGCAGCGACCCGTTCGCCTGGTTGGGGAACACGCCCTGGGCGATGCCCCAGACCAGCAACGGATAGACGCCGCAGCAGATGACGACC
Source organism: Tepidisphaeraceae bacterium (assembly GCA_965198865.1). Classification (GTDB taxonomy): domain Bacteria; phylum Planctomycetota; class Phycisphaerae; order Tepidisphaerales; family Tepidisphaeraceae; genus CBDAQA01. Next base: position 127,278 of record CBDAQA010000009.1, read on the forward strand.
AGGACGAACATGGCCGACAGGGAGGAGAGCAGGTGGCCGAGCAGCGAACCGCCGGGCTCAGTGGGCTTGGTGTGGGTGGTGGTTTCCATGGGTGACACGTCTCGCTTGCAGGGGTTGATGCGATGTTGTTCAGGCCAGGTGGTCCAGGCCCGGTTGTTCAGGCCAAGTGGAACAAGTTGTGGACGAGCAGGTCGATCAGCTTGATGCCGGGGAACGGGATCAGCACGCCGCCCACGCCGTAGACCAGCAGGTTGCGGCGGAGGATCTCGATCGCCGGGGCAGGTCGGAACTTCACGCCGCGCAGGGCCAGCGGGATCAGGGCAATGATGATGACGGCGTTGAAGATGACCGCGCTCAGGATCGCGCTGTGGTCTCCCAGCCGCATGACGTTCAGCGGGGCGATCGACGGGTAGGCCCCGACCAGCATGGCGGGGATGATGGCGAAGTACTTGGCCACGTCGTTGGCGATGCTGAACGTGGTCAGCGCGCCGCGGGTCATCAGCAGCTGCTTGCCGATCTCGACCACCTCGATCAGCTTGGTCGGGTTGGAGTCGAGGTCGACCATGTTGCCCGCCTCCTTGGCGGCCTGGGTGCCGGTGTTCATGGCGACGCCGACGTCCGCCTGGGCCAGGGCGGGGGCGTCGTTGGTGCCGTCGCCGGTCATGGCCACCAGGTGCCCCGCCGCCTGCTCGCGGCGGAGCAGCGCCAGCTTGTCCTCGGGCGTGGCCTGGGCGAGGTAGTCGTCGACGCCGGCCTCCTTGGCGATGGCGGCGGCGGTCAGCGGGTTGTCGCCGGTGATCATCACCGTGCGGATGCCCATGGCGCGGAACCGCTGGAACCGGTCGGGCAGGCCGGGCTTGACGATGTCCTTCAGGTGGACCACGCCCAGCGCCCGGGTGCGGGTGGCGACGACCAGGGGCGTGCCGCCGGCCCGGCTGACCTGCTCGACGGCGGCGTCGACCTCGGCCGGGTAGCTCGAGCCCGCCTGGGCGACGAACGCCCGGACGCTGGCGGCGGCGCCCTTGCGGTAGGTGTCGCCGTTCACGTCCAGACCGCTCATGCGCGTCTGGGCGGTGAACGGGACGAACCGCGCCTCGTGCATGTCGGTCATCAGCCGCGGCTGCCGGCCGTACTTCTGCTCGGCCAGGGCGACGATGCTGCGACCCTCGGGCGTCTCGTCGGCCAGGCTGGACAGCTGGGCGGCGTCGGCCAGCTCGTCGGCCGAGACGCCGGGGGCGCAGATGAACTCGCTCGCCTGCCGGTTGCCGATCGTGATCGTGCCGGTCTTGTCCAGCAGCAGCACGTCGATGTCGCCGGCGGCCTCGACGGCCCGGCCGCTCATGGCCAGCACGTTGTGCTGGACCATGCGGTCGATGCCGGCGATGCCGATCGCGCTCAGCAGCCCGCCGATCGTCGTCGGGATCAGGCACACCAGCAGCGAGACCAGCACGGGCACGGTGACGGCCGCGTCGACGTCCGGCCCGCTGTACCGGGCGAACGGCTTGAGGGTCAGGCAGACGACGATGAAGATGATCGTCAGCGCGCTCAGCAGGATCGACAGCGCGATCTCGTTGGGCGTCTTCTGCCGCTTGGCGCCCTCGATCAGGCCGATCATGCGGTCCATGAACGACTCGCCGGGGTTGGCCGTCACCTCGACGACGATCCGGTCGGACAGGACGGTCGTCCCGCCGGTGACGGCCGAGCGGTCGCCGCCGGCCTCGCGGATGACCGGGGCCGACTCACCCGTGATGGCCGACTCGTTCACGCTGGCCGCGCCCTCGATCACCTCGCCGTCGGCGGGGATCAGGTCGTTGGCCTCGCACACGAACAGGTCGCCCTTGCGCAGGCTCTCGGCCCCGACGGTCGCCTCGGTTTTGTCGCGCGGGTTGATCTTGCGGGCCGTCGCGTGCGTCCGGCTCTTGCGGAGCGCGTCGGCCTGGGCCTTGCCCCTCCCCTCGGCCATCGCCTCGGCGAAGTTGGCGAACACGACGGTGAACCACAGCCAGACGGAGATCTGGGCCACGAACGACCGCGTCCCCGGGTGGGCGACGAACAGGTCGAGCGTGGTCACCAGGGCTCCGACCTCGGTCACGAACATGACCGGGTTCTTGACCATGTGGACCGGGTTGAGCTTCTTGAAGCTCTCCCCGATGGCCGGCCAAAGGATGACCGGGTCGAACAGCGGACGGGCTTTGGTAGACATGTTTGTGGGGGGGTTGTGGGTTGTGGGTTGTTGGCTCTCAGTGCTCAGTGGTGGGGCCGGCGGTGGGATCAACAGCCCACAACCGGCGACCCGCGCCTGGCCACTGACGATTCAGAACGTCACCGCCGACTTGGTCATCAGGAAGTGCTCGACGATCGGCGACAACGCCAGCACGGGGAAGAAGGTCAGCGCGCCGACGATCAGCACGGTGCCGATCAGCAGCACGACGAACGTGGCGCCGTGTACCGGGAAGCTGCCGGCGTTGGTCGCCACGGGCTGCTTCCGAACCAGGCTGCCGGCCAGGGCCATGACCGGGACGATCATGAAAAACCGGCCGAACAGGATGACCACGCCCAGGATCGTGTCCCAGTGCCGGTCGTTGCTGGCCGGGGCGCAGGTCAGCCCGGCGAAGGCCGACCCGTTGTTGCCGGTCCCGCTGCTGAACGCGTAGAGCATCTCGGCCAGCCCGTGGGGGCCGGCGTTGTTCAGCCCGGCCGTGCCCCAGTCGCTGATCGATGCCCAGGCGGTCGGCACCAGCACGCAGAACGCCGTGACCAGGATCATCAGCGACGCCAGCTTCACGTCGTACGCCTCGATCTTCTTGCCCAGGTACTCCGGGGTTCGGCCGACCATCAGGCCGGCGATGAAGATGGCGACGAACACGAACACCAGCATGCCGTACATGCCCGACCCCACGCCCCCGAAGATCACCTCGCCCAGCTGCATGTTGACCAGCGGGATCAGCCCGCCCAGCGGGGTGAAGCTGTCGTGCATGGAGTTGACCGCCCCGCACGTCGTGCTGGTCGTCATGGCCGCGAACGTGGCCGAGTTCATCACGCCGAAGCGGACCTCCTTGCCCTCCATGTTGCCCGTCGGGTTGGCCACGCCCAGCTCGGTCACCCGCGGGTTGCCGTGCGCCTCGGCGCCCCAGCAGACCAGGATGCCGGCGACCAGCACGATGAACATCGTCGCCCACACGGCCCACCCGTGCTTCTGGTTGCGGACCATCCGCCCCAGGTAGTAGGTCAGCCCGCTGGCCACGGCCATGAACGAGATGACCTGCGCGAAGTTCACCAGCGGGTTGGGGTTCTCAAACGGGTGGGCGCTGTTGGCGTTGTAGTAACCGCCGCCGTTGGTCCCGAACATCTTGATCGAGATCATCGACGCCACCGGTCCCTGCGCGATCGTCTGCACGGTCGGCTGGGTGGTCGAGGCGGCGCCGGACTGGTCCAGCGCGTGCACGACCGAGTAGGGCCGGAAGTTCTGCGGCGTGCCCTGGCTGACCAGGAACAGCGCGTACACCACCGACAGCGGGATCAACAGGTACAGGTTCAGCCGGACCAGGTCCCGCCAGAAGTTCCCGACCGTCGTCCCCCGGCTGGCGGCGATCCCGCGGATCAGCGCCGCGGCGATGGCGATGCCCACCGCAGCCGAGAAGAAGTGGTGCATGACCAGCGCCAGCATCTGGCTCAGGTAGGTCATGGTCGACTCCCCCGCATAGCTCTGCCAGTTCGTGTTGGTCAGGAAGCTCGCGGCCGTGTTGAACGCCAGGTGGTCGGCGACGGCCGGCAGGTGCTGCGGGTTGAGCAGGGCCTGGCCTGGCAGCCGGTCCTGCAGCCGCAGAAGGCCGTACGTGGCCAGCATGGTCACGCAGCTGAAGGTCAGCATGGCCAGGCTGTACTGCTTCCAGTTTTGGTCCTGCCGGCAGCGCCCGCCGCCGACCAGCTTGTACAGCAGTCGCTCGACGGGGCCGAACAGCTTCTCCAGGAACGTGCCCCCCTCTCGCTCGGGGTCGAGGATGTGGAGCAGGTACAGGCCGACCGGCTTCGTCACCGCGGCCACGGCACCCAGGATCAGGGCGAGTTGGAACCAATCAATCGGACGCATGGGAACCTCAGAAGTGCTCGGGCCGCACAAGCGACCAGAACAGGTAGACGATCAGGAGCACGGCGACGACGCCGACAACGGTGATCTCCATGGTGGTCAAAGCCTCCCGCAGGCGTAGGTGTAGAGGGCGGCGACGGCGAAGAAGCCGACGGTCGCCAGGATGAACAGCGCGTCAAACATGGGGGTCTCCTCAAAAGCGTTTGGTGGGGTCGGCACCGAGGTCGGCCGCGTCGGCGACCGGTAGGCCGGTCCGGTCGGCCAGGTCGAGGCGGGCCAGGTTGTTTCGGGCCGGGGCGTAGCCGCCCGGGCGGGTGGCGACGGCGCGGCGGTAGTAGCGGCGGGCGCTGGCGATGCGGCCGCGGGCCTCGTGGATCGCGCCGGCCAGGTTCAGGAACCCGGGGTCGGCGTCGGTGATCGCGCCGGCCGTGCTCAGCAGCGACTGGGCCGTGTCCACCCGCCCGTCGGCCAGCGCGTCCCGCACGCCGGCCAGCACGGCGTCGTACGTGCGGCCGGCGGTGGGCAGCAGGGGCGGCGCGACGCCGTCGTCGTCCAGCACGCCGGCCACGCTCAGGCGCAGGTCGTCGGGCGTGAACGGCTTCTCCAGGAAGTCGCGGGCGCCCAGCAGCACGGCCTGCACGGCCGCCCGCACCGACCCGTGCCCGGTCATCACCACCGTCCGCACGATCGGGCCCGCCGACCGCTGGCCCAGCTCCGTCAGGAACGCGATGCCGTCCAGCCGGGGCATCGACAGGTCGAGCAGAACCAGGTCCGGCGCGTCCCCACCGATCCGCGCCAGCGCGTCGGCGCCGTCCCCCGCCCGGGTGACGGCGTACCCCGCCTCGTCCAGGCACATGCAGACGGTTGTCCGCAGGTTCGCGTCGTCGTCCACCACCAACACCTTTGCCCGTTTGTCCCGAATCATGTCGTGCCTCTCCATGGCCAGCGTGCCGCCCCCGCGTCGACGTTGGACCCTCACCGGGCCGGCACCTGGGCGTACCAGACGTCGTCGGCCTCGTCGCCGAGGACGACGCGGCGGTCGGTGTGGCCGGTCCGCCGCATCTCGTCCAGCCGGCGGTCGTTGGTCAGCGCCGGTTCGTAGCGCGGGTCGGCGTCGATCGCCTTGCCGTAGAACTTCCGCGCCAGCCGCCACTGGTGCCGGCTCTCGTACAGCAGGCCCAGCAGGTTGAAGTGCGCCGCCGCCCGCTGGTCGCGCCGCTCGGCCGCCGCCTCCAGCAGTTGCTCGGCCGAGGCCAGGTCCATCAGCCGCAGCGCCTTCCGCGCCCGGTCCAGGACCTGCTCGTACCCGCCCGGTGGCGGTGGCAGCTCGACGGTGCCGGTCGGGTCGGGGTCGTCCATCACCGCGCGGACGCAGCGGCGCAACCCGTCCGGCGTGACCGGCTTCTCCAGGAAGTCGGCCGCCCCCAGCCGGGTCGCCCGCACGGCCGCCGGGATCGACCCGTACGCCGTCAGCACCACCACGCGTGGCCGGTGCTCGGCGGCGATCGCCTTCATCTGCTCCAGCACGGCCATGCCGTCCAGCACGGGCATGTTCAGGTCGAGCACCATCAGGTCGGGCCGGTCGCGCCGCACCGCCTCCAGCGCCGCCCGGCCGTCGCCCGCCTCGGACACGGCGTACCCCTCGGTCTCCAGCGCCGTCCGCAGCATCATGCGGATGTTGCTCTCGTCGTCGGTCACCAGCACGGAAATCGGACCGTTGATATTCATGATGGCACCTCGCTCGTCGCCCGCCTGAGCGTGAAGCTGAACCGCGTCCCTTTGCCCACGTCGCTCTGCACGTCCATCTCGCCGCCGTGGGCCTGGACGATCTCGCGGGCGATCGCCAGCCCCAGCCCGGCCCCAGCAACGTTCGCGCTGCCGGGCACGCGGAAGAACCGGTCGAACACCCGCGGCAGGTGCTCGGCGGGGATGCCGACGCCGGTGTCGCCCACTGCGAACCGCACGCGGCAGTCTCCATCCGCCTCGGCCGATATCGTCACCCGGCCACCGGGGTCGGTGAACTTGGCAGCGTTTGTCAACAAATTAGTGAATACGTGACCCACGCGCACCGGGTCGACCATCACCTCCGGCAGCTCATCCGGCACCTGAACGTCCACCGTCAGCCCCTCGTCGTGGAACAGGGCCGTCAGCGGGTCGAGCGCCTCGCGCACCAGCACGTCCGGATGCGCCGGTCGGAACTCCAGCTCGGCCCGTCCCGACTCCATTCGGCCCATGTCCAGCAGGCCGGCGATGATCTTGTCCAGGCGGTCGCTGTCCTCACGGGCGGCCGTCATCAGCTCCACCTGCTTGGGCGTCAGCGGGCCGACGCGCTCCTCCAGCAGCAGGTGGACCGCCATGCGGATGCTGGTCAGCGGCGTCTTCAGCTCGTGGCTGACGACCGACAGCAGGCCCGACTTCATCTCGTCCAGCCGCCGCAGGTTCGTCACGTCGGCCAGCACCAGCGTCACGCCCACCGTGCGGTCGGCGTCGACGATCGGCACCGCGTGCGGCAGGAAGAACCGCAGCTGCCCGCCCGCGTCGTACACCTCCACGGCCGACTCGTACCCGCGCGGTTTGCTCGGCCGGCCCGACGCGGTGACCTCTTGGTACACCTCGACCAACCGGCGGTCGCCCACGGCCGCCAGGACGGCGCCGGGGTCCAGCCGGAACAGCCGTTGGGCCGCGTCGTTCGACAGCTCGATCGTCCCGTCCGGACCGGTGACGGCCACGGCGTCGATCAGGCTGTTCACGGCCAGCTGCGTGGTCTGCTGCGTGCGCACCAGCTTCGCGCGATTGGTCCTGCGATACTCGCGCAGCTTGGCGGTCATTGCGTTGAACGCCTCGGCCAGCTGGTGGAACTCGTCCCGGCTGCGCACCTGCACCACCAGGTCCAGGTTGCCCTGCTCGATCTCGCGGATGGACGACATCACCGTCCGCAGCGGCCGCAGGATCGACCGGGCCACCAGGACCGTGAACGCGACGGCCAGCAGCGTGCCCACCACGGCGCCGGTGACCATGATGGTCACCGCCTTGTCGGCCATCTGCTTGGCCCGGCCGTCGATGGGCCGCATGTTGGCCAGGTTCAGGTGGATCACGTCGCCGGCCCGGTCCCGCACGACCGGCGACCACCGGCGCGTGGCGTCGAACGCCGCCGCCCGCGCGTCGCCCGTCACCGCCGGGTCGAGCAGCCGCTCGATCGCCCCTCGGTAAGAGTCGTCCGTGAGGCTATGCCCATCGAGTGACTGGCCCGACCAGGCCCGGGTGAGGTCGGCTGCGATCTGCTGCTCGCGGTCGAGGGTGATGTTGCGATCCTCGGACGCCACGTTCGCGTCGGCCTCGGCGACCGCCGCCGCCGCGTCGGCGCGGGTCGCCTCAACCGGCGGTGCGGCGCGCAGCCCCGCCGCAATTTCGTCCAGCCGCTGCACGGCGTCGTCCACGTGCTGGCCGTACTCCACGCTCCGCCAGTTCTCGTAGAAGAACTTGTCGAGCGCGCCGCGGTACCGCACCAGCACGCCCACGCCCAGCGTGCTGACCAGCAGCAGCGTGGCGAGCAGCCCACCGAAGCCGACCGCGAGTCTCTGACGAAGTCCAAACATGACGACTCCAACCCTTTCGCGAAGGGGGTGCCAAATGCCCCGTGAAGGCCCCATCCGGCCTGGCGACGTCCCAATGCGGGTGAGGCGGTCGAGAACGCGCTCGTCATCGTGCATCCGGCGACGTCGCCTGCGATGCAACGTTGCAGATCGCACGATGGCCGCAAGGCCCGCGTCAGTCGTTGAACGCTCCAATAGTGAGATAGGGAACGCCGGCGGCGGACGACTCTGGGGTAGTGACACCCTTTGACGTTTGGACGGCACATCGCCTGAACGTCGTGGCACGGGATTTCAAGCCATGGGCGTTTACCCACGCCGGCCGGTCGCACGTGGCCGTCGCGGTTCGCCTGGGGGTACCGTCGATCGATGCGAGTAGGCATCCACGGGTTGCAAGCCGGTGCCACGAGAGGCGGCCGCTCCAGCGACGCGTCCGCATCTCTGCGACGGCGTCCGGATGGACAGGTTGATGAGCCGGCGCAAACGTCCGCACGCGGCCCGACGCCCCGCCCAGGGTTGACACCCGGCCCGGCTTCGGCGACGGGTGGTCGCATGCTCCGTTCGTTCCTCGCCTACTACCGCCCGCACCGCCGGCTGTTCGTCATCGACTTCGCCTGCGCCGTCCTCTCGGGGCTGCTGGAACTCGGGTTTCCGATGGCCGTCAACCTCTTCGTCGACCGGCTGCTGCCGGGGCAGCGGTGGGGGCTGATCGCGGCGGCATCGGCGGGGCTGCTGGCGGTGTACGCGGTCAACACCGGGCTGATGGTCGTCGTGAACTACTGGGGCCACGTGCTCGGCATCAACATCGAGACCGAGATGCGCCGCCGGGCGTTCGACCACCTGCAGAAGCTGTCGTTCCGGTTCTTCGACGGCCAGAAGACCGGCCACCTCGTGGCCCGCGTGACCAAGGACCTGGAGGAAATCGGCGAGGTCGCCCACCACGGGCCCGAGGACCTGTTCATCGCCGTCATGACGTTCCTGGGCGCGCTGGCGATGATGATGGTCGTGAACGCGAAGCTGGCCGGCATCACGGCGGCGGTGGTGCCGGTCGTCGCGCTGTTGACCGGCCGGTACGGCAGCCGGATGACGCGAACCTGGCGGGACCTGTTCGGCCGGGTCGGGGCGTTCAACGCCCGGATCGAGGAGAACGTGGGCGGCGTCCGCGTGGTCCGCGCGTTCGCCAACGAGGATCACGAGCGCCGCCTGTTCGCCGTCGACAACGCCGCCTACCGCACGACCAAGCTTGATGCCTACCGCGTCATGACGACCAGCATGAGCCTGTCCTACTTCTCCATGCGGTTCGTGCAGGTGATCGTCATGCTGGCCGGCACGTACTTCGTCCTGCACGGCGAGCTGACCAACGGCGGGTTCGTCGCGTTCCTCTTGCTCACCGCCGTCTTCTTCCGCCCGCTGGAGAAGATCAACGCCATCCTCGACACCTACCCGAAGGGAATCGCGGGCTTCCGCCGGTACAGCGAGCTGCTGGCGACCGAGCCGGACGTGGTCGACTCGCCGCGCGCGGTGGCCGTCGACCACCTGCGCGGCGACATCGCCTTCGAGCGCGTCAGTTTCTCCTACGACGGCGGCACCACGCCGGTGCTGGCGGGCGTCGACCTCGCGATCCGCGCCGGCGAGACGGTCGCCTTCGTCGGCCCGTCGGGGGCGGGCAAGACGACGCTGTGCTCGCTGCTGCCGCGGTTCTACGACGTGACCGGCGGGCGGATCACGATCGACGGGATCGACATCCGCGACATGACGATGGCGTCGCTGCGGCAGCAGATCGGCATCGTCCAGCAGGACGTGTTCCTGTTCGCCGGCACGATCCGCCAGAACGTCCTCTACGGTCGGCTGACCGCCACCGAGGCCGACATCCGCGCCGCCGCCGACCGGGCACACCTGGGCGAATTCATCGATGCGTTACCCGCCGGGCTCGACACCGTGATCGGCGAGCGGGGCGTGAAGCTGTCGGGCGGCCAGAAGCAGCGGCTGGCGATCGCCCGGATGTTCCTGAAGAACCCGCCGATCCTGATCCTGGACGAGGCGACGTCTGCGCTGGACACCGAGACCGAGCGGGTGATCCAGGCCTCGCTGGCCGAGCTGGCCGTCGGCCGGACGACGCTGGTGATCGCCCACCGGCTGACGACGGTCCGTCACGCCGACCGGATCGTCGTGGTCGACCGCGACGGCATCACCGAGGCCGGCACGCACGACGAGCTGGTGGCCGCCGGCGGCACGTACCAGCGGCTGCACGACGCCCAGCACGTTCACCACGCGCCCGGCCGGCGGGCGATCGCGGCGAGCTGACCGCACGCGGCTGCGAGCCGAAATCTCGGCGACGTCGCCGTACAGATAGGCGGCCGCCGTTACGCGCCCGCCTGATCCGAGCACACTTGCGTCGGCCAATCGCCACGGGGCGGCCGCGTCCAGCGTTTGGATGGGCCCGTCGCCGGCCAAGCCGTCTGCAAACCCGGGCATTCACCTCACCCCATGTGCTTGATGATCTCGTCCGCGAACGCCGAGCACTTCACCTTGGTCGCGCCCTCCATCTGGCGGGCGAAGTCGTACGTCACCGTCTTGGCCGCGATCGCCTTCTTCAGGCTGGCAACGATCAGGTCGGCCACGTTCTGCCAGCCCATGTACTCGAACATCATGACGCCGCTGAGGATGACCGAGCCGGGGTTGACCACGTCCTGGTCGGCGTACTTGGGCGCGGTGCCGTGGGTCGCCTCGAAGATGGCGTGGCCGGTGATGTAGTTCGCGTTGCCGCCCGGCGCGATGCCGATGCCGCCCACTTGGGCCGCCAAGGCATCGCTCAGGTAGTCGCCGTTCAGGTTCAGCGTGGCGATCACGTCGAAGTCCTCCGGCCGGGTCAGCACCTGCTGCAGCGTGATGTCGGCGATCGCGTCCTTGATCACCAGGCCCGCGCCGGGCTTGCCCTCGGGGATCTTGCACCAGGGGCCGGCGTCGATCTCGACCGCGTCGAACGCGTCCTTGGCCAGCTCGTAGCCCCAGTCGCGGAACGCCCCCTCGGTGAACTTCATGATGTTCCCCTTGTGGACGATCGTCACGCTCTTGCGCCTGTGCTTGATCGCGTACTCGATGGCCGCGTACACCAGCCGCTGCGTGCCCATCTTGCTCACCGGCTTGATGCCGATGCCCACCTCCACCTTCTGCTCGCCCGGGTCACTCGGCATCGACGCCTTGGCGAACGCGGTCGTCGCCGCCGCCGTGCCGAACCGGATCTTCGCGAAGTTCTTCGGGTCGCTCTGCTCCAGGAAGTTCAGCACCTTCTGCGCCTCGGGCGTGCCGGCGGCGTACTCGATGCCGGCGTAGATGTCCTCCGTGTTCTCGCGGAAGATCACCATGTCCACCTTCTCCGGGTGCTTCACCGGGCTGGGCACGCCCTCGAAGTACATGACCGGGCGCAGGCACACGTACAGGTCCAGCAGCTGCCGCAGCGCGACGTTCAGCGACCGGATGCCGCCGCCCACCGGTGTCGTCAGCGGCCCCTTGATGCCCACCAGGAACTGCTGGAACGCCGGCACGGTCTCCTCGTGCAGCCAGCTGTTGTACTTCGTGAAGCTCTTCTCGCCGGCGTAGACCTCCATCCAGGCGATCTTCTTCGCACCGTTGAACGCCCTCGCCACGCCCGCGTCGAACACGCGCACGCTGGCGCGCCAGATGTCCCGCCCCGTGCCGTCGCCCTCGATGAACGGCAGGATCGGCCGGTCCGGCACGTTCAGGACGCCGTCGGAGATGGTGATGGTCTGGCCGTCGGCCGGCACGATGACGTCTTTGAAGGTCGTCGCCACAGGTGGGTTCCTCCGCGAGAAGATGGTGATCCGATTGGGGCCGGTAAGACTAGGGCCGGCGGCGGGGGCGTGCAAGGCTCGCTCCCGTGCGCCGTGGGCTGTGCTCACGCTCAGTCAGGTGCGCCGCGGCGTCCGCCGGCGTGTATCTTCCGCCGCCGTGCCGATGCCCTCGACCCCGACCCAACTTCGAGCCGTCCCGCCGGCCCCGGCCCGGCCGGACTTCCGGTCGTGGGCGTACTGGGAGTTCAGCCTGATCTACTCGCTCCGCGTGTCCGTCACGGCCGTGCTCGCCCTGTACGCGGCGATGTGGCTGCAGCTGGACGTGCCGCGGTGGGCCATGTGGACGGTGCTGGTCATCACCCCGCCCAGCCGGGGCGACGTGGTCCGCAAGGCGGCGTCGCGGCTGATCGGCACGCCGGTCGGCTGCGTCGCCGCCGTCGCCATCGCGGGGCTCTTCCCGCAGGACCGCATCGGCTACGTGTTGGCGTTGGCCGTGTGGATCGGCGGGTGCGGGTTCATGGCGACGCGGTGGCAGGGGTACGTCGCCTACGGCGCGGTGTTGGCGGGGTTCACCGCCGCCATCGTCGGGGCGAGCACGGCGAGCCAGCCGCAACAGGTCTTCTTCACCGCCCTGGACCGCGGCTCGGCCACCACGGTCGGCGTCCTCTTCGCCGCCGTCTCGTCAGCCCTGGTGAGCCGCTCCGACGACGTGCCCGCCGCGCTGGCCAACCGCGTCTGCGCCCTGGCCGGCCCGCTGCTGGAGTGGGCGAGCGACCGCCTCGACCCGGCGATCCCGCGCGTCGACGACGCCCCCTTCACCGGCCCGCTGATGCTGCTGAACACGGCGATCGTCAACGCCGACGCCGAGCGGCCGGCGCTCAAGCGGGTCGAGACGTGGGTCGCCGGGCTTCCGACGTCGCTGCTGTCCGTGCAGTCGTCCGCGCTCGAGCTGGGCCGGCTCGGGACCGATGCCGTTGCCGGCCGGGCGATGCTGCACCGGGTGCGTGAGCTCATGCGCGCCGGTTCGAGGGTGCCGGTCGACCAACTGCGGGCCGAATCGGATCGGTTGGCCCGGAGCGCGCCGTCCATGCCCGCCGCGGCCGAGTTGACCGGTGGCGTCGCCTACCTGCTGGCCGGGCTGGAGGCGGTCCTCACCCTGTGCCCGCCGGCCCGCGCGGTCCGGCCGTTCCCGCCCGTTCGGTTCGCCCCCGAGCGGGCCAAGTCGCGCGCGGCGTTCTTCCGCGTCACGGTCGGCACCGTGCTCGGCTTCCTCATCTGGGACGCCACCGCCTGGCCCTACGGCACCACGCTGCTGGTGAACATCGTCGTCGCCCTGATCATCACCCTGTCGGCCGACGACCCGCTGGCCGGCCTCCGCGGGTTCCTCCCCGGCTCGATCATCGGCAACGTGGTTGGCATCGCCGCCCTGTTCCTGCTCTTCCCCCTTGGCGACGGGTTCGGCTGGCTCGCGGTCGTGCTCGTGCCGATCCTGGCCATCACCCCGTGGATGCAGACGACGGCGCTCCCGCCGGCGCTGTCGCTGGCCTACGGCAACGCGATCGTCGGGGCGCTGAACCCCAGCAACCCCCAGACGTACGGGCTGGCCGCGTCGATCGAGGGCACGCTGGCGGTCGTGCTGGGAACGCTGATCGCCCGCTACCTGTTCGTCCTGATCGACCCCGGCGGGCACGGCCCCAGGCGCGTCCGGCACAAGCTGTCCACCCTGCGCGAGCGCGTCGCCGACGCCCGCCGAGCCGGCCCCGCCGACCACGACGCCCAGATGCGCTGGGAGACGCGGGCCTACGACGAGGTCCGCCGCCTCCAGGCCGCCGGCGGTGGCGCGTCCGACCGCCGGGTCGCCGTCGACCTGCTGCTGGCCGGCCGGGCGTCGCTGCGGCCCCAGTTCCGCCGACCGGAGGTGGCCCGTGTTCCTGTTTCCGCTCCGTGAGCTCGACATCCTCGGCGTGTTCGTGACGCCCGCGTCGGTGATGCTGCTGGTGGCCCTGGTGCCGTCCCTGCTCGTCCACCGCCTCACGGCCCGGGTCGACCTGAACCGGTTCGTCTGGAACCGGCCCGTGGTCGAGGTCGCGCTCTACATCGCGTTCTACGCCATCACCATCCTGACCCTGCGCGTCGGCTGAACTCCCACTGGACCCTCACATGTCAGAGATCCACGAACACGAACGATCGGTCGACCAGCCCAAGAAGGACCGCGGGCTCCGGATCTTCATCACGCTGGCGATCGTGCTGGTCGCGGTGGCGCTGTCGGTCTGGGCCTACCGGTTCTACGAGTACAGCCCGTGGACCCGCGACGGGCGGGTGCGGGTGTACGTGGTCGACGCCGCCCCCGAGGTGGGCGGGCTGGTCACCGAGGTGCCGGTGGTCGACAACCAGTTCGTCCACAGGGGCGACGTGCTCTACCGCATCGACCCGCGCGACTACCAGGCGGCCGCCCGCCGGGCCAGGGCCGCGCTTGACGGGGCAAAGCAGCAGCTGGCGCTGCAGCAGGACAATGCTCGTCGCCGCGACAGGCTGCGCCTCGGCGACGTGTCCGAAGAGGAGAAGCAGACGTTCGCCATCACCGCCACGGTCGCCGGGTCCAACGTCGAGTCGGCGGAGGCGGCCCTGTACAAGGCCACGATCGACCTGGAGCGCTGCGTCGTCCGTTCGACCGTGAACGGCTACGTGACGAACCTGACCGTCCGCGCCGGCAACTACGCCGACGCCGGCCACCGGCAGCTGAGCGTGGTCGACGCCGGCTCGTTCTACATCTACGGCTACTTCGAGGAGACCCAGCTCCGCAACGTCGGCGTGGATCAGCACGCCCGTGCCGTACTGATGGGTTACCCCGACACGCCGGTGACCGCCCACGTCGACAGCATCGGCCGCGGCATCACCGACACCGACGCCGCCCCCGACGAGCAGGGGCTGCCGCGCGTCAACCCGATCTTCACGTGGGTGCGCCTGGCCCAGCGCATCCCGGTCCGGCTGCACATCGACAACGTCCCGGCCAACGTCCACCTGGCGGCGGGCGAGACGTGTACCATCTACGTGGACCAGCGGTGACCCCACCCGCTTGGCGACGGCCCGGAGGGCCGGGCTTCGAGCGCCGGTTGACGTCCGAGAGCCCGGCCCGCCGGGCCGTCGCTAAACAGGTAACTCACCGCTCAACGATCTGCGCCGCCGGCATGATGCCCTTCGGCCCGCCCTTCACCTTCGGCCCCACTCGCTCGGCTGCCTCCCAGCCTCCACCCAGACCCTTGTAGATCGCGACGACGTCGACCGCCAACGTGCCGTCGCTGACGGCCAGCGCATCCTGCGTGGCGAACAGCGACCGCTGGGCGTCCAGCACCGTGAGGAAGCCCGTCACCCCGTTCGCGTACTGCTCGGAGGCGATGCGGACGGCCTCGGCGTTCGACGCGACCGTCTGGCGGTACAGGTCGCGCCGGTCCTGCTCGCGGTCGAACGCCACCACGGCGTCCTCCACGTCGCGCACGGCCGACAGGATCGTCTCCTTGTACTCGGCCAACGTCTCCTCCCGGATCGCCCGCCGGCTGTCGACGTCGGCCAGCACCCGGCCGGCGTCGAACAGCAGCCAGCGGGCCTGGGGACCGATGCCGACGAACCGGCTCGACCAGTTGAACAGGTCGGACGGGCTGGTCGCGCCGACGCCGAGGCTGCCGGTGAGCGACACCTGCGGGTAGAGGTTCGCTTCGGCCACGCCGATCGACGCCGTCGCCGCCGCCAGCTGTCGCTCGACGCGCCGCACGTCGGGTCGGCGGCGCAGCAGGTCTGCGGGCAACCCTACCGGCACCCGCGCCGGGGGCTTGGGGACGGCACCGGGTTTCGACAGCTCGGCGAACAGCGAATCGGGCGGCTCGCCGATCAGCACGCCGAGGCCGTGGATCAACTGTTGCGCCTGGGCATCCAGCGTGGGAATCGCCGCGGCCGTCGTCGTCACCTGCGCCTGCGCGCGGACGAGGTCGAGGTCGCCGGCCACCCCGGCGGCGCGGCTGCGGCGGGTCAGGTCGAGCAGCTGCCTGGCGATCCGCAGGTTGTCGCCCGCGATGGCCGCCCGTGCCTGGGCGGTGCGGAGGCCGACGTAATCCCGGCACACCTCGGCCAGCAGCGATACGAGCGCGTCGCGCCGTGCCTCAATGGATGCCTGTTGGTTGTCGGTCGCCTCCTCGATCGCCCGCCGGGTGCCGCCGAAGATGTCGAGCTCCCACGAAGCGTCGAAGCCGAGGGCCCCGAACTGGTAGTCGCCGGTCTCGACCGGAAACAGCGGCCCGCCGGCGTGGTTGAAGTTCTGCTCGCCGTCAGCCCGGGCGGTGGGGAACAGGCCGGCCGTCGCGCCGGCCGTGCGCGCGCGGGCCGCCCGCACGCGCGCGGCGGCGGCACGCAGGGTCAGGTTCGACCTGGCGGTCCGCGACACCAGGCCGTCCAGCACGGGGTCGTCAAACGCCATCCACCACTGGTCGGGCAGCTCGCCGCCGGGCACGATGACGGACGGCCGCGAGGTCGGCACGCCGGCCGCGTTGCCGGGGTCGACCGCCGACGTGGTCGGGCCGGCCGCCTTCCAGTCGGGTCGCACGTCGGCCGTCGGACGGTGGTAATCCGGACCGACCAGGCAGCCGGCGAGAACGCCTAAACCGGGCAAGGCGGCGAGAGGCCGGACAGTTCGTCGCATATCGGGCCATTGGTTCGGATCGGTTGCACCCCACTTTCACCGAAGCGGGACGCACGGACAACCGCAGGGGGTGCCCACTGCCACGCCCGGGTTGGATGCAGACCTCGTTGACGCCGGATCTGAGGTACGCCGAAGGCCCGGGTCTCCGGCGTGACTCAGGCGCCGGCGTCACCGGTTTCCTCCCGCCGAATTGATACCGCGACGTTTCGGCTCGTCGGTTGCAAGCGGCGCAAACTTGCCCGCGCGTAGAGATCCCGCTATGTATGGCGATCCATACCGGCAGTTTGACGTCCGCGCGAGAGAACAATGCACATCCGAATCGGTTACGAGCTCATCTTTGAAGTGCCGGTCCCGACCGCCATGATCCTGGCCCTGTACGTCCACCCGTCCCGCCAGAAGGACCTGCAGGGGCCGGAGAAGATCCAGGTCGAGCCGAACGTTCCCGTGACGGATTTCATTGACGGTTTCGGCAACAAGATGGCCCGCATCGTCGCCCCGGCGGGGACGCTGCGGATCACGCACCAGAACGTCATCCGCGACACCGGCGAGCTGGACGTGGTCGGCTGGGTGGCCGAGCAGCACGAGGTGCAGGACCTGCCGACCGAGGTGCTGCAGTACCTGCTCAGCAGCCGGTACTGCGAGGTCGACGAGATGACCGACATCGCCTGGAACCTGTTCGGCAACACGCCGCTCGGTTGGCCGCGCGTGCAGGCGGTGCTGAACTGGGTCCACCAGCACGTCACGTTCGGCTACGAGTTCGCCCGGTCGACCAAGACGGCGATGGACGTCTACCACGAGAAGCAGGGCGTTTGCCGCGACTTCATGCACCTGAGCGTCACGCTGCTCCGCGCCCTGAACATCCCCGCCCGCTACGTCACCGGCTACCTCGGCGACATCGGCATCCCCTACTCGCCCGCCCCGATGGACTTCAGCGCCTGGCACGAGGTCTACCTCGGCGGCCGCTGGTGGACGGTCGACGCCCGCCACAACAAGCAGCGGATCGGCCGCATCCTGATGGCCACCGGCCGCGACGCGACCGACGTGGCGCTCACCACGTCCTTCGGTGCCGCTCGGCTGACGAAGTTCCACGTGGTGACCGACGAGATCAAGGGCGTCTGACGCGCCCCAGAAAGCCCGGTTAGAGCCAGCGGCTCCGCCGCGGGTTCCTCACGATCAGCGTAACCCGCAGCGGGGCCGCTGGGCTCTGCTTGTATTTTGTCCGGTTCTGGGCGTCGCCGGGCACATGACGGTGATGGACACGCCGACCGACCTCCAACTGCTCGCCCGCCACCGGTCCGGGTCGGCCGAGGCGTTCGCGTCGTTGGTGTCACGCCACGTCAACTGGGTCTACTCCGCCGCCCGCCGGCGGGTCGGCGACGATCACTTGGCCGAGGACGTCACCCAGGTGGTGTTCCTGGCGTTGGCGACGAGCGGCCATCGGGCGGAGGGGGTCGGCGTGGCGAGCTGGCTGTTCGGCGTCATGCGGCACGCGTCGGCCAGGGCCCTGCGCGATCGCGACCGGCGGCAGCACCACGAATCGGCAATCCAACCCAAGTCGGCTGACGAGGATTCCGCGTGGCCCGAACTCGCGCCGCTGCTCGAGGCGGCGGTCGGCCACCTGCGACACGCGGACCGGCAGGCGGTCCTGCTCCGGTTCTATCAGCGGCGAACGTTCGCCGAGGTGGGTAGCGCGCTGGGCCTGTCCGAGGACGGTGCCCGCAAGCGGGTGGATGGAGCCGTGCAGAAGCTGCGGCAGTACTTCGGCCGACACGGCGTCGCGGCGACTCAATCGACCCTCTCGGCCGTCCTCCTGTCCCACTGCGTGACGCCGGCGAGCACCGCGTTGCGGTCCAGACTTACGCCGCTCCCGCGGCCGGCCGCCGCTCGCATACGCTTGCCGTGGCCGCTGGCGATCGCTGCCTCTTTGGTCGTCATGGCGGTGGTCGGCTACGCGCTCCTGCGGCCGCAGCGTGCACCGGCGCCAGTTACGGCGAACCCGATCGAATCCATCGCGGTCGCTCAACCGGTCACCCGGCCGGCCGGCATGTCGCTGGATGAGGTGCTGGCAGCGATAGCCCGCACGGAGCGGCAGTTCACCAATGTTCACGTGATCGGC
The DNA here is from genome assembly GCA_965198865.1 of Tepidisphaeraceae bacterium. Lineage (GTDB taxonomy): Bacteria > Planctomycetota > Phycisphaerae > Tepidisphaerales > Tepidisphaeraceae > CBDAQA01. Next base: position 145,573 of record CBDAQA010000009.1, read on the forward strand.
TTTCAGACGACGACGGAGCAGCGCACCTCGGCGACCGCGCCGTGGACGCCGGGGGTGACGCGGTTTGCCGGATCGGCCTGGTACGGAGCTGACCGGGATGGGCCCCAGCGGATTCACTACACCGCCCAGACGCTGCCGGTCGAGGGCGGGGGCAGCTTTACGCAGTCGCTCGACCTCAGCACCGACGGCCAGACCGTGCTGCAGCTGACGCCCGCCGAGCCTGGGCCGCGCCGGCCGTTTTCGCGCAGCCGGCAGGCCCGGCTCACACCCGCGGCAGACTCGTCGGACATCGGCGCGGAGACGCGCTACTTCACGGGCGTCGGGTTCACGCTGCAGTACATGGTGCCCAACGCGCGGGCGACGTTCGAGCCGCCGCTCACGTCGGTGGCCAAGCTCTTCCGCGAGTTCGGTGGATCAGGGCACGTGCGAATTGAGGTCGGTCGAGAATGGGTGAACGGTGTGGACGCCATCCGACTCGAAGCGGTCGGCCTCACCCTCGCCTACTGGTTCGACCCGGCCCGAGGCTTCGCGCTGGTGCGATCCAGAACGGGCCTGATCCTGCCGCGCGAGTCGGCGCTCGAGACGGCCGACGTGCTCGACTTGAAACAGCTCCGGCCGGGCCTCTGGTATCCGATGCGAGCCACGCTGACTTCGGACGAGTTGCGGCGGGCGTCGCGGAGGTACACCTATCGAGTGAACGACGTGGTCGTGAACGACCCGGCCTTCGACTCGGCGACGGTCAAGCCGACCATCCCGACGGGCTGGCGCGTGATGGACGAGCGGACGTCGCCACCGCGGCGGTACGTAATGATGCCCGATGGCACCGAGGTGCCGATCGAAATCGGGCAACCGGTTCCCACCGCCCACGCCGGCGAGCTGAACCTGCCGATCAGGTAAACAGGCAATCGCAATCGGCGCTAATTTCGCTCGTTTTTATAGACTATGACTTGATCGGCGTCGGCGGGCAGCTATCTTGTTGGGCATGACCGCGACACTTGAGCTTCCGTCGTTGTCCGCTACCTCCAGCTTGGAAGGCGTGTTCGGCGTCGTCTCGGACGCGCACCGCACCTCGGGGTTTGACGCCGGGTACCGCCGGGCCGTAAACGATCTGCTGGCGGAGCTGGCCCTTCTGGTGGCCGAGGTGGGGCGCGAGCGGCCGGAGGCGCGGGACGGCCTGCGGGTGCTGCGTCGCCGCCTAGAGCAGTTGGTTGACGGGAAATCTGTCCACGGGAGCGTGACCAGCAACGGCTACGTCGACGGGGGGCTAGGCATCTGACGAGCGACGATCCGCCAGGAGTGCCGCGACGAAATCGCGATTGCTCGGCATCGCGTCGGGGTGATCTACGATCTCGCGGGGCGTGAGCCACATCACGTCGGCGACCTCGAAGGCCTCGGGGCGCAGGTCGGTCGTGGGGCAGGTGGCGGTCCAGCCCCACAGGGTGAGGTCGCCGGGCGAGTCCCAGTGCCAGACGCAGCGGATCGGCTCCACGGTGACGCCGAGCTCCTCGCGCATCTCCCGCACCAGCGCCGTCGCCTGCGACTCGCCCACCTCCACGGCCCCGCCGGGAAAGCAGACCTTTAGCGGGGCGGCCACCCGGTCGGACCGGCGGATGCAGAGCCACCGGCCGTCCTCGTTCCGGCACGCGACGATCACCCCGTGAACTCGACCATCATTCTGCCTGGGTCTGGACATGGCTCGACAGTCTACAGCAGACCAATGGCCGTCGATCGAGGCAATTTTTTGTTATGTCGGTGTAGCATTTCGTCACATTGTGTGACAGCGGCGTCATCGGCCGGCCAGCAGGTCGACCACGCGCAGGTGCGGCTTGGGGAGCGGTAGGGCGGCAAGGTCGGCGAGCGTCGACCAGCGGCGCGGGGCCACGTCGGGCGGAGACGCCACCCCGCTGAGGATGCACCGGTAGACGTCGAACACATACCGTCGGTGCGTCAGCGCGTGCTCGACCTGGCCGAGCGGCTGCGGTCGTCCTGTGAAGATTCCGAACCGTTCGGCGAGCAGCGCCGCCGTCGGCTTCCCCGCGGTCGCCTCGACGGTGACGAACTGCCACATGCCGGCCCATCGCCCGGTCGCGGGCCGCTGCTCGACCAGGTAGCGGTCGCCGGCGGCGATGCAGAACGTCCAACGCTTTTCGAGCGGGTTGACCTTCGCCCTCTTCGGCGGAGGGATCTGCTCCTGAAGGCCGGCGGCCACTGCCTCGCAGTGGTCTCGCACGGGGCAGACCAAGCACCGCGGCGACCGTGGCGTGCAGACGGTCGCGCCCAGCTCCATCAGGGCCGAGTTGAAGTCGCCGAAGCGGGGGGCGACGTCGGCGACCTCGGGCAGCACGGCCTCGGCGCGGGTCCACAGCAGCTCGCGCGTGGCGGGCTCACGCGGGTCGGCACGCACGGCGTCGATTCGGCAGAGGACGCGGGCCACGTTCCCGTCGAGGATCGGCGCCCGTTGCCCGAACGCGATCGAGGCGACCGCGCCGGCCGTGTACCGACCGACGCCGGGAAGCGCGAGCAACCCGTCCACGGTCGACGGCACCTGCCCGCCGTGGTCGGCCACGACCTGTCGCGCGGCCCGCTGGAGGTTCCGGGCGCGGGAGTAGTAACCGAGCCCCTGCCACGCCCGCAGCACCGCCTGCTCGTCGGCCACCGCCAGGCTGGTCACGGTGGGGAACTGCGCCAGGAACCGCTGGTAGTACGGGATGACGGTGGCCACCTGCGTCTGTTGCAGCATCGCCTCGCTGACCAGCACGTGGTAGGGGTCGAGCGGCGCGACCGTCCCCGGCGTGACGCGCCAGGGCAGGTCGCGCCGGGATCGGTCGTACCAGGCGAGCAGCCGGCGGCGGAAGTCAACGGGGTCGCCCAGCATCGGATGTTCATCGCGGCGGCGGCATCGCCGACAGCTCGTTGCGGATCTGGTTCAGGAACACGATGAACCGGTTCTCCAGCGGCGGGTCCTTGATCGACGTGGCGGCGGCGATCAGGGCGTTCAGGCCGTCGCGGTCGCGGTCGGACTTCAGGCTCTCGGCCGCCTCCTCGAACGCGACGCCGGCGATCTGCTGGTACTTCTGGAACGCCCGGATCTCCCGGCCGGCGAAGTCGGCGGCGGCGGGCCACTGCCGGGCCAGCAGCTGCACCTTCAGCATCTGCCCGACCAGGTTCTCAAGCTTGCCCGCGCCGCCCGGCACCTGGGCGCTCTGGTAGTAGTCGATCGCCGCCTGCAGCGGGGCGATCGCGTCGTCGTACCGCTTCATCTCGACCAGCGTGTCGGCGATCCCCTGGTTGTTCGCGGCCACGTCGTTCGCCTGACCCGCCTTGAGCAGGGCACGGCCGTACTCCTGCTGGACGACCAGGCGCCGGGCCGGGTCGTTGTCGAACCGGGTCACCCAGTTCGACAGCAGCTCGACGCTGCCGCCCTCGAGCAGGTGGGACAGCGCCGCCCAGGCCGCCTCGCGGATCGAGGGGTCGGGCTCCTGCGGGAGGTTGGCGTAGTTGTAGAGCTGCTGGATCTCCGACATCTTCCCGACCGTCCGCATCGCCTTGGCCGCCGCCAGGACGACCCGGTTGTCGCGGTCGTCCAGCGATGCGGAAACGATCGCGTCGGCCCGGGTGTCGCCCAGCATCCCGAGCCCGGTCAGGGCGGCCGCGCGGACGGGCCACGGCTCGGGCGGCTGGGCGTTCAGCAGGCCGCGGTAGGTGTCGAACGCCTTCGGGTCGCCCAGGACCGCGAGCGCCTTGGCACACTCGGCACGGAATGCGTCGAACGGCGGCGCGGCGCGGGAGGCGAGCGCCCGGCGGATCTCGACGCACGCCTGGTCGGCCACCGCGGGCCGCTGCGCCCGCAGTGGCCGACCCATGCCGATGATGCCGTTGTCCGGGTCCCCCTCGCCCAGCGTTCGGGCGGCGGCGGTGGCGACGTCGGGGCGGCCATCGCCCAGCAGCGACACGAGCACCGGCGCGGCCTCGAGCGCCTGCAGCTTGCCCACCGCCTGGAACAGCTGCTTCTGCACCTCCGGCACCCGCTCGCGCCCCAGCTGCGCGACCAGGGCCGGGTCGGCCTGCTGGTCGAACGCCGCCTGCACGGCCCGCACCGCCTTGAGCCGGACGTCGGGGTCCTCGTCGGCGATCAGGTCGCGGAGCCGGGGCAGGGCGGGGTCGAGGATCAGCCGGTTGGTCACCTCGCCCGAGGCGAGCTTCGCGCCCAGCGCGCGGATCGGAGCCGACCGGGCGTCGAGGTACGACGCCAGGACGCGGGCCCGGTCCGCCGGGGGCCGGGCCTCGTAGTTCATCTGGTCGAACGCCAGGTTCTCGGCGTTGAGCTGCTCCTGACGGGCGCGGGTCGGCCCGGCGGCGGCGACGCGGACGTCCAGCAGGTACGACCGGAACGCGAGCGACGTATCGCCCTGGTGCCCGGCCCACCACGCCTGCCACTGGGCGGGACTGGTGCCACGGTCGGCCTCGCCGGTCATCTCGATCAGCGCGTCGGCCGCTGCCGACTGGATCGTGGGATTGGGCGTGACGATGGCGCGGACGAGCGCGTCGGCCGTCCCCTTGTCGGGGAACCGGCCCAAGGCGCGAACGGCTGGGGCGCGGGCCTGGGGCGGTGCGCCACCGGTGGCGAAACGACGGAGTCCGTCCGACGCGGCATCGCTGGATCGGGTGCCGGCGTAAACACCGAGGGCGGCGATGGCCGGGTCGCTGACGGTGCGGTTCGACCCCAGCAGGGCGATGAGCGACGGGACCCACGTCGGGTCGCGGGTGTCGGTCATGGCGATCGCCCGCGCGGCGGCGATCTGCGCCAGCGGAACCATCCCCGCAACCAACCCATCACGAACGGCGGCGACGTCGGCGGCGGTGGAGCCGGAAGCCAGCCGGCGGGCCGACTCGTCGCGGGCGACGGGCTTGGTGTCGGGCGCGAGCAGGGCAGTGCGGTACCGATCCGTGCCTGAGACCGGGGCGGGGGATGCCGTGTCGGCCCCGCGGACGGCGTGCGTCCCTACCGCCGCGAGCAATGCCGCACTGATCCACAGGTTCCGGCGCACCGTCGGCCCTTTTCCCGCGCGGGGTGACCGGCGTCGCCACCGGCGGCACCGCCGCCGCGGGCGGTCATGGTCGCGTGGGCGGGGTCGCCGGACGTCACGTGCGCCGGGTACGGGCGGGCCGCGGCCCACGATCCCGGCGCGGCTGCCGAGCGTAACGCATTCGCCCGGCCAAACAAAGAGGCGAGGGGCGGATCGGACGAACGTCGGCCGTCGACGTTCGGTGTCAGCCTCGCAGGAAATCTCTACGCACCGCCGCGCACCGGCGAACTTGCCGCGGCCACTTGATATGATGCGGGCCGTGGCATAAGAGTACCGGCCGCCGCCCGTGGCGGGGTGGGCACGTCACGTTCGATCTCCAGGCCCTTTGCACCGCGCCGGTCCGGCTCGTCACCGGTCCGTCGTCCCCGACGCCATGAACGATTGGAACGATGCCGAGCAGCGGGTCGAGCGGGCGCAGGAGCTGTTCGAGCAGCACCGCTGGCAGGAGGCGCTGGAGGAGCTGCGCGCCGCCACGAACATCAACCCATACAACGGCGGGTGGTTCTTCAACACCGGCCTGACGCTGGACGAGATGGAGCGGTACGAGGAGGCGATCGACGCCTACCGCAAGGCCCTGGAGATCGACGCCGACGACGTGCAGGCCCTGAACCACCTGGGCGTCGACCAGCACCGGGTGGGGCAGTTCGAGCAAGCGCTGAACACCTACGAGCGGATCGAGCAGGTCGACGCGTCGTTCGAGCCGTCGTACTGCAACCGGATCGCCACCTACGCCGAGCTGGGCGACCACGAGAAGGCCGAGGAGATGTTCTACCTCGCCCGGCTCTACCGCGAGCACTGCCCCACCTGCTACTACAACATCGGCTGCAGCCTGTTCGACCGGGGCCGCTACGACCGGGCCATCTACTGCTGGCAGCGGACGCTCGACCTTGACGAGGGGCACGAGGACGTGCAGGTCCGCATCGCCTCGGCCTTCTGGAAGAAGGGCGAGCTGGAGACGGCCCGCCAGCACTTCCTGGCCGGCCTCCGCATCGACCCCGGCAACACCGACGCCCTGCTCGACCTCGGCGAGCTGCTGCTGGAGATGGGCCTGACCGACGAGGCCGGCGAGAAGTTCCGCCGGGTGATCGAGCAGGCCCCCGAGGACCCCGCCGGTCACTTCTGCCACGGCCGGTGGCTGCTGAAGGCCGGCCGCGACGAGCCGGCCGTGGTCGCGTTCCACAAGGCGCTGCAGCTCGACCCCACCTACCCCGGTGCGCACATGCGGCTGGGCGAGCTGCACCAGCGGAACAAGAACCGCGCCGAGGCCCGCAAGCACCTGCGGGCCGAACTGCTGCTCCGGCCGACCGACCCGCGGACCCTGCTCGACCTGTCCAACCTGCTGATGGACAACGGCCAGAGCCGGGCCGCCATTGCCTGCCTGAAGCGGATGATCACCGTCGACCCCGCCAACGTCAGCGGCTGGCAGAACCTGGCCGTCGCGCAGTTCATGCGCGGCCAGTACGCCCAGGGCATCGCCAACTGCGAGGAGGCCCTGCGGCGCGAGCCCAGCAGCCTGCTCACGATCTACAACCTCGCCCTGGCCTACCAGACCCTCCGCCAGTTCGGCCCCGCCCTGAAGTGGGTCGACCGCGGCCTGCAGCTGGACCCCCGCGACCCCGACCTGCAACGGCTGGAGTTCCGCCTGCGGGTGCTGCGAGCCGTCCAGCCGCTGCGGCGGCTGCTCGGCTGGACCCTGTTCTGGCGCCGCTGAGCCCCCAATCGCACGGACCGTGGGACGAAATGGGACGAAACGGGACGGTTATCAACCCGTCCCACACGCCCAAACGCAGCGCAAGTGTCCAACCACTCAAGAATTGCCCGCGGGACGAGCGGTGGGACGGGGGCCCGGCGTCCCACCAAGCTCATCCACGGCTGTGCACCAAAAGCGGGACCGGACCAAAAAGCGGGGACCAAAAGCGGGACAGGACCAGACCAAAAGTGGGACAGGTACGCTTTTCCGGGACCGAAAGTGGGCGACCAAAAGTGGTACAGGTATGCTCTGTCTCGACGCTCCGATTCTGGACTGCGAAGACGTGGAACCACAGATGCACACGGATGCACACCGATCAAAAGGCGCCCAGTGTTGATCGGTGTGCATCCGTGTGCATCTGTGGTTCCGTTCTCCTTTGTCGCCCAAACTGAGGGTCGAGACAGAGCAGTACAGGTACGCTTTTCCGTTTTCCCTTCGCCTCGGTCTGTCCGGTCGATATGTTGCCGATCGTGCCACGCACTGCGCGGGTCGCACCGGCCGGGACGATCTTCCACGTGCTGAACCGGGGCGTCGGCCGGCAACGGCTGTTCGACGACGACGGCGACTACGCCGCATTCGAGCGGTGCCTGGCCCACGCGTTGGCCGTCGCGGGACCGGTCGGGCTGCTGGCGTACTGCCTGATGCCGAACCACTGGCACCTGCTGGTCCGGCCGGGCCAAACTCTGTGTCGGGTTCGAGCGAACGACGCCAATCGTCGCCGGCCTCGCCCGCCGCCCCCGGCGGCTGACGCGCATCCTATCCGGGCCAAGGGGGGCTGCTCAAGGTTTTCGTCCACTCAGGGTGCGGCTACCGCCGCATGAGAACTCTGTGGCCGGCAACGCGAGGCGCGGGGCGGGCCGAGGAGTAAAACAGCATACCGCCGCGACGCGGGCCGGTCCACAGCAGAGAACCCATGCAAGCCGAGTGCTCCTCGCGGGAACGGGGTGCAAAGCGTGGTCACGTTTCCGTGCCACAATCAGAGTTGAGCGGTCGAGGGGTACTCGCCGCCGAGGCACCGTTTCGCCCGGGAGGAGCACTCGCCATGCACGCGTTCGCCTACGACCGCATTGTCGCCGTCGACCTGGGGAAGTTCAACTCGGTCCTGTGCGTGTTCGACCCGGCCACGGCGGCCCACGCGTTCGCGTCGTTCGCCTCGGACCGGCGGACGGTGCACGACCGGCTCGCCGAGCACGCGACGGCGGATCCCAAGCGGACGCTGGTCGTGTTCGAGACGTGCGAGTCGGCCGGGTGGGTCCACGACGTGGCGAGCGGGCTGGGGCTGTCGGTGGCGGTGGCCAACCCGTCGAACGAGGCGTGGCGGTGGACCAAGGTGAAGCGCAAGACCGACCGGGACGACGCGCTGAAGCTGGCCAAGATGGCCTCGATGAACCAGCTGCCCACCGTCCACATGCCCGGCCCGCAGCAGCGGCAGCGGCGGCGGCTGGTGCACCACCGCCGGGCGCTGGTCGAGCGGCGGACGCGGGTGAAGAACCAGGTGCGGTCGATCTTCGGCCAGCAGGGGTTGCCGCTGCCGCGCGGGGGGAAGTGCTGGACGAAGGCCGGAGTCAAACAGTTGGCGGACGAGGCGAGGGTGCTGGGCGAGTGCGGCGTGGACGACCTGTGGCGCGGGCGACTGCACGTGGAGCTGGCGATGCTGGCCGAGGTCGACAAGCTGGTCGCCGAGGTCGACCACAAGTTGGAGGACCTGGCCGACGACCAGGTGAGGCTGCTGATGACGGTGCCGGGCGTGGGCATCGGCCTGGCGCAGACGGTGGTGGTCCACCTGGACGACCCGCACCGGTTCGCGAACGCCGGGCAGGTGGGCAGCTACGCGGGGCTGGTGCCCAAGCAGTACCAGAGCGGGCAGATGGACCGCAGCGGCCACGTGACCCGGCGCGGCCCGTCGCTGCTCCGCGGCATGCTGGTCGAGGTGGCGTGGATGGTCTACCGGCACAGCCCCTGGGCCAAGGCGTTCGTGCAGCGGGTGAGCCGGGGCGTGCCGGGCCGGAAGAAGATCGCGATCGTCGCGCTCGCCCGCAAGCTGCTGGTCCGGCTGTGGGCGATGCTGCGGGACAACAAGCCGTGGCAGGAGCCGGCGGCGGCGACGGCGGCGGCGGCGGACAACGCGATCGCCGCAGTCGCCTCGGCATGATGGGCGGGACGCGCGGAGCCCAACGATGGAGGTGATCCCACAACCGACAACCGACAACCGACAACCGACAACTGACACCATACAAGGCTGACGACTGATCGATTCCCGACGGCGTACACACCGGCGAAAGTGCAACGCGCGGCCGACCTCGAATAACCAGCTGCGACCGTCGGCGGGCGACCGCCGGCGGATCGCGAAGCAGCGAATGAGCGCGAGCCGCCGCATGGGTGAATGAGACGGGCCAAGACGTACCCGGCCCGCAACTCGAATAGTCGGCTGGAGGCACGGCCGGCGGTGTGTCGGCGGGACGGCGGATCGGCGTGGCCGGGAGCGTGACGCGACGACGACGTAGAAGAACAAGGACCCGGAGACGGCAGAGAGATGCGGGGCGGGGGGCACCCCATCCGGCCCCAAGCGGTGCCCCCCGCCCCGCGTCCCCACCCCCCTCCGGCTTCCCCTCGCAAGCCTCTGCCGCCTTGGCCCAAGCGGCGGACGACGGACGCGGTGCGCGCCGAACGCTACATCGAAAGGCAGGAAAAGATGAGATCCCTCGAAAGATTACACTTGCACCCAAGAAGGCTTCATAGTCGGCTGGTTATGTCGCGGCCGGGGTGCCGCGGGAGGCGCGGAGCCGACGCCCGCTCACCAGCCCCGGCATAGCCATGCTTCGGCGGCCGGACGGCCGAACCGCAGGGGCTCGGCGGCAACCGCGAACTCCTGTGCGGCCGCCGCAGCCACCTCGGTTGTGCTGCCGTCGTAGTCGTCAGACCATTGCCGGATGGCATACGCCGACCCGGTACCGCAGGACACGTCCATACCTGTCGGGCCGAACACCAGTAGAACGAACAGGGCGTTCTCGGCCTCGACATCCATCATGTACAAGTCCCAGAACGGCTGTCCGCGGTTCTCCGGGAAGCGCGCCGACTCGCGATCACGGTCTTCCAGGGTCTCGACCGCCCATCGACGGACGTCGGCCGCGGTGAAAACGTTGGGCGATCCGGCGACCGTCGCACTTGTGAGCCGACGATCCAATTCGCGGATCGGATTGAACATGCCATCGTCCCCTGCGACATAACGGATGACGTTCTGTGGCGGGCAACGCGACGCGCAGAGGAACGTTTGAAGTAGAACAAAGTAACGACGCGACGCGGGCCCGTCCACAGCAACGGCTGGTTCTTCCGCCGCCCCGTAGTGCGCTTGCCCGGCTGCTGACTCAACGCCCTGGATTTTGGACGGCGTTCAACAGCGGCGAAACAAAATCATACAACTTGCTTTCGGTTGCAGCGGCGGGAAGTTCACCTTTGCCCAGGACCGTCGCTGCTGGCACTTCGATGTCGTAAACCGCCACTTTACCTTCCTTACGCCGAACGATTTTAACACCGTGGTCGGCGATGCCCGGTATGGCGTTGCACACCGAGGCGAGGGACGCAAAGCAGCGGTCGCGGTGTTTGTTCTTGGGTGTAGCGCGGAACTGAAATCCGCCGGCGATGGGCTGGATGAAAATCACATCCGCAGCGGAATTGTCATTAGAGTCCAAATACAGTTGAACGATTGATCCCGCACTCGAACTCCATCCAAGCTGGTGAGCGTGGCTACGAACCTTGGACCACAGCTTAGCAAAATTATGCCGATCAGCTTCGGTCTTTAGTTCCCCGACTTGCGGGTGAGGCGGCGTAAAACCCAGCCGCTCGAAACCCTCTTGCAGCCACACCAAAAATGGGTTGGTGCTGCTCTGTCTCTAGGCTCCCGGTGTTCGGCGCGTGTTCGGTAGCGCGACGGTCGGCCTGCCTGTAGACCATGCGGGATGATCACCTGCAAGTCGCCCGTGAAGATCCTGAGTGCGGCCCACGAGTTGGGCCGGCAACTGTTCGACGAGCGTGCGCACAAGTTCAGCCGGAAGGACTTCACGCTGCCGCAGCTGTTCTCGTGCCTGGTCCTGCGGGAACACCAGAAGAAGAGCTACCGCGGCGTGGAGGCACTGCTGGAGGACTGCTCGGACCTGCGCGACGCGGTCGGGCTGTCCAAAGCGCCTGACCACAACACGCTGTGCCGGGCGTTCAAGCACCTCGTCAAGTCGCGGTCGATGAACCGGGCGCTGGACCTACAGGTCGAGCGGGCGAGGGCGGCCGGCCTGGACGTGCGGGGCGACGCGGCCAAGCCGTCGTCGATGGACTCGACCTGCTTCGAGTCGCGCCACGTCAGCCGGCACTTCGAGCGGCGGCAGGACCAGACCGCCAAGGCGGCGGCCAAGGCGAACGCCGAAAAAAAGGCGGCAAACCGGGCAGGTCGGCGGCCGACCTCAAGCGGTCCAAGACCGTCCGTGGCCTGCCGAAGCTCTCGGTCGCCGTCGCCGCGTCGTGCCACCTGATCCTCGCCGCCCGCGCCACGGTCGGCATGGGGTCGGACCACCCCCACTTCGAGCCGCTGCTGTTCGACGCCTGGCGGCGCGCCGACGTGCGCGTGCTCGTGGCGGACGCCGGCTACGACTCGGAGAAGAACCACGCGATCGGCCGGCTCGACATGGGCGTGCGGACCGTGATCCCGCCGCTGATCGGCCGGCCGACCGACAAGGAGCCGACCGCCCGGTTCCGGCGGCTGATGAAGCAGCAGTTCAAGCGAGAGCACACCCAGGCGACCTACGGCCAGCGGTGGCAGGTCGAGACGGTGAACAGCATGATCAAGCGGAACCTGGGCTCGTCCCTCCGCGCTCGCACCCCACATCGGCGGTCCATGGAACTACTGCTCCGTTGCGTCGTTCACAACATCATGGTCTTGCAAGGCACCGAGCCTTGAGACAGAGCAGGTTGGTGCTATTTTCGAAAAGTGGATATAAGTCCCGCCACAGAAAATGTTCCCCATGCGCTGGTTTGATGTATTTCGGATGGCAGAGTACATGCGTTTCGGGCGGCCGCCAAGATGCCCGAACGTACATCAGCCCATCGATTGGGAGATCCAGATACCGCTCCAATTGCGGGCGCTCATCAGCTTCGGGGCCGATGGTTTCCATCGCATCAAGTTTGTTCTCGCAGGCAATGAGCTTTCCATTGCTCAAGCTGAAAAGCATGTCCGGTCTGCACGACGCCTCGTCATAACACGGCTGCGTTTCAACGCTGCTTATCTCTACCGGTGCCCACCCGCGGGCGCGGCAGTAGGGCGCAAGTGCGAGGTCGAAAAACGCGCTTCGAGTTTGCGGGAAGAGGTGGAGCGCGTCCGCGAAGAATTCCGTAAGGTGGTCCTCGCGCGCATCGGTCATGGCTCGCGTTGACAGGAAGAGGTTCATTTTTGCCCGGTGAGCGGCGGCGGAAGAACGGACGACGCTGCTTCGAAAATGGTCGCCTACGCGGCGGCCGTCAGGGTCACTTTGTACCCCATCGCCTCCAGCCGAGACACCATCTTCGCCTTGTCCTGGTCCGCCGACGGGCGGGCCTCCAGGTGGGCGCCACCCAGGTCGCAGTAGCGGGTGCCCCGGCTGAGCATGTGGTAGATCGTGACCAGCTGGCTGTGGCCGACGGCCGTGATGGCCCGCTTGCCGCCGCGGCGCTTGCTCAGCCGGCGGAACAGGGCCCCGAAGTACCCGCCCTTCTTCCGCGCGCCGGCCCAGGCGGTCTGGTTCAGCGTCCGCTTGAGCCACTTGTCCCCGTCGTTGGTCCGCCCGCTCCGCCGCTTGCCGGCCGACTCGTTGTTGCCCGGGCACATGCCCGCCCAGCTGGCCAGGTGGGCGGCGGTGGGGAACCGGGACATGTCCGTGCCGACCTCGGCCACGAACACCTCGGCCGAGCGGACGTCGAACCCCGGCACCTCGTCGATCCGGGCGACCGCCTCACGCTCCAAAGGGGTCATCACCGCCTCGATCCGGGCGTCGAACCGGGCGACCTGCTGCTCCAGTTGCTCCAGCTGGGTCAGGGACTCGTCGAGCATGAACCGGTGGTGCGCGGTCACGCGGCCGCTCAACGCCTCGGCCAGCTGGGGGATCTTGACCCGCAGCTTGCCGCGGGCCAGCTCGGCCATCTGGGCCGGGGTCTGCTTCCCCTCGACCATCGCCCGGAGCATGTCCCGGCCGCTGGCGCCCAGCACGTCGGTCGCCACCGATGCCAGCTTCACGTTGGCGTCCTCCAGGACTTTCTGGAGTCGGTTGGCCACGCGGGTCTTGTCGTCCATCAGCTGCGCCCGCTGGCGGGTCAGGTCCCGCAGGTCGCGCTGCGGCCGGTCGGGGACGAAGCTGGGCGAGAGCAGGCCCGCCGCCAGCAGCTGCGCGATCCACTGGCAGTCCTTCACGTCGGTCTTGCGCCCGGGCACGTTCTTGATGTGCCGGGCGTTGACCAGCATGAGGGTGATCGGCTCGCCGTCGGCCGTCGCCCGCCCCTCGAGCAGGTTCCACACCGGCTTCCAGTAGACGCCGGTCGACTCCATGGCCACGGCCGTCACGCCCGACGCGGCCAGCCAATCGCCCAACTCCAACAGCGCCCGGGTCGTCGTCCCGAACGTCCGCACCTCGTTGGCCACCGTCCCGTTCGGCCCCGCGGCCGAGCGGACGCAGGCGACCACCGTCTCCTTGTGCACGTCGATCCCGCAGCAGCGGGCGTGGACCACCGTCAACGCGTCCATAGCGACCTCCCGTTTGTACCGGGTCGCCGCCGGCGGGAGCCACCTGAGGGGGTGAAACAATCTGCTTCACGCGGTCAAAGCCGCAATCTCGGGTTCGTGCAGGCGGCCGGGCCAAACTGTTCTTCGGGCTCGAAGACGCCAGTCGTCGACGGCCTCGCCCGGCCGGCGGCGACCGCCCTCAGCCTAACGCGCAGCTACGGCGCGCCGGGTGATATTTTCATCCGCTCGGGCGTGGCGTACGCGCCACATGACCAACTGTTCTGAAAACTCCGTCGCTCACGCGGCGGCGGCGGGCTCGATCGTCACCTTGAAGCCCAGCCGTTGCAAGCGGTTGACGAGCTGGCCGCTCAGCCGGTCGGCGTCCCGGTGCTCGAAGTGGCCCGCGCCCAGGTCGACGTAGGTCGTGCCGTTCTTCAGCATGGCGTGGATCGTGCAGAGCTGGCTGTGGGCCACGGCCATCGTCGCCCGCTTGGGGCCGCGCCGCTTGGCCAGGCGGCGGTGCTGGGCCTGGAAGTAGCTGCCCTTGGTCCGGGCGGCGGCCCAGGCGGTCTGGCTCATCGTCCGCTTGAGCCACTTGTCCCCCTCGGTCGTCCGGCCGGAGCGCCGCTTGCCGGCCGACTCGTTGTTGCCCGGGCACAGGCCCGCCCAGCTGGCCAGGTGGCCGGCGGTGGGGAACCGCGACATGTCGGTGCCGATCTCGGCCAGGATGTTTTGCGCGGCGCGCTTGTCGATCCCGGGGATCGCGTCCAGGCGGTCGACCGCCTCAAGGGCCAAAGGGGGCATCACCTGCTCGATGCGCGCGTCGAACGCGGCGACCTGCCGCTCGGCGTGCTCGACCTGCTCCAGCAGTTGCCGCAGCATGAACCGGTGGTGGTCGTTCACGCCGCCCTTGAGCGACTCGGCCAGGGCGGGGATCTTCCGCCGCAGCGCCCCCTTGGCCAGCTCGGCCATCTCGGCCGGCGTCTGCTTGCCCTCCAGCATCGCCCGCAGGATCTGCCGCCCGCTGACGCCCAGCACGTCGCTGGCCACCGACGCCAGCTTCACGTTCGCGTCCTCCAGCACCTTCTGCAGCCGGTTGGCGAAGCGGGCCCTGTCGCCGACCAGCTGGGCGCGCTGGCGGGTCAGGTCCCGCAGCTCGCGCTGCGGGCGGTCGGGCACGAAGCTGGGCGAGAGCAGGCCCGCCGCCAGCAGCTGGGCGATCCACTGGCAATCCTTCACGTCGGTCTTGCGGCCCGGCACGTTCCGCATGTGCCGGGCGTTGACCAGCATGAGCGCGATCGGCTCGCCGTCGGCCGTCGCCCGTCCCTCGAGCAGGTTCCAGACCGGCTTCCAGTAGACGCCGGTCGACTCCATGGCGACCGACGTCACGCACCGCTCGGCCAGCCAGTCGGCCAGTTCGAGCAGGGCCCGGGTCGTCGTCCCGAACGTCCGCACGTCGTTGGCGGCCCGGCCGTCGGCACCGGTCGTCCGGATGCAGGCGACCACGGTGTCCTTGTGCACGTCGATCCCGCAACAGCAGGCGTTGACCAGCGGCAGGGCCGGCTCGGTCGGCGTCGTCGTCGGCTTCATCACGCACCTCCGGGGGGTGAATGGTTCGTGCCGCCGGGCGCGCGGGAGCCGTCCCTGCGAAGGAGGAACAGTCTGTTCTACGCGGTCACCCGGCCGCCGCCGTCGCCGGCGGGACCGGGGCCGCAATCTCGCACTTCGTGGGGGGACGGCCGGGCCAAACTCTGTGTCGGGTTCGCGAGTGAACGACGCCAATCGTCGCCGGCCTCGCCCGCCGCCCCCGGCGGCTGGGGGCATCCTAGCCGGGCTGAGGGGGGCCGCTCAAGGTTTTCATCCACTCAGGGTGCGGCTACCGCCGCATGTCAACTCTGTGGCCGGCAACGCGACGCGCGTGCTGGGCCGAGGAGTAGAACAGCATACAGCCGCGACGCGGGCCGGTCCACAGCAGCGGCTGGTTATGCCTGCTGGGCGCGGCGGTGCCATATCCCACCAATGCGTTCGCGCCATGCGGTGAAGCCCGGAGGCAAGTCGGCGATGGTAACCAACGTTGGATCCAACGCCAAAGCCTCTTCCATTGCGATTACCCGACCGTCCCCCACGAGGTCTGTCGTACCGCAACCGAACGCCCAGGAGTTGTCATCGACGTAATGTGTGACACGGAGCACCGGCAGTCCTTTCTCGAGAACTTGTCGAGTAGTGATCGCGGCGACGTTCGGGGCCTGATCAAATGGCCAGGTGCTTGCAGGCATAACGGATGGAGATCTGTGGCGGGGCTGCAATGGCGACGCCCGAGTGCCGGTTGCGCCCGCAGCCCCGTCCACAGCATCGGGAGGTTCTCGAACACGCTCGCGCGGCCGGGACAGAAGTCGAGGGGTCGGAGCCGGCGGCGCTAGGTATGCTCCAGCGGTCGTCCGCAGCAAGCTTGCTTCTGCGCGCGACCGCTGGAGCATACCATAGCTGTCAAGTCGCAGGCGTGTGTTTGATGTATACTATTGCAGTAGAAAGACTTGCGTGTTCTAGAACTCTGATTCTATCGCGCCACCGTACAGTTGGACGGCCCACCGACCGGTTGACATGGCGGCACTAGGGTACGCCGCGGCAGCGAGTTGTGTCAACGGGATTTTGCAACTTGAGCGCCCGCCATTCTCACTCTAAGTTAGGGCGAAGTTCTGGCACGCATACGTTGCGCAACAGATGAGGTGTCGGATGAAGCTGATGGACCGGCTGGCGGACGCGGCGGCGCGGCGGCACTTGGCGGCGACGACGACCGAGTGTTACTCGCGGTGGGTGCGGGAGTTCCTCACGTTCAGCCGGCAGGGCGGGCGGTGGCGGACGCCGGCGGAGTTGCGGGGGGAGGAGGTATCCGCATTCCTGACCCATCTGGCGACGGACCGACGGTGCGCCCGGTCGACCCAGACGCAGGCGATGAACGCCATCGTGTTCCTGTACCGGGACGTGTTGGCGGGCGAGCTGGGGGAGGACCACCTGGGGCCGATCGCGGGGACGCGGGCCGGGCGGCGGGCGCGGGTGCCGACGGTGCTGAGCGTGGACGAGGTGCGGCGGGTGATCTCGGCGGTGGCCGAGGGCTCGATGCACCGGCTGATGGTGGAGGTGCTGTACGGCACGGGGCTGCGGGTGGCCGAGTGCTGCACGCTGCGGGTGCGGGACGTGGACTTCGACCGGGGCCAGATCCTCGTCCGCGGGGGCAAGGGCGACCGGGACCGGGTGGTGATGCTGCCGGGCGTGTTGGTGGGGCGGTTGGGCGAGCAGGTGCGGCGGGTTCGGGGGCGACACGCGCGGGACGCGGCCAAGGGGGGCGGCGCGGTACCCTTGCCGGACGTCCTCCTGAACAAGGTGCCGTACGCCGAACGGGACTGGCGGTGGCAGTTCGTGTTCGCCAGCGGTGTGTCGCGACGGCAGGTCGACGGGGTGCGGGTGCGGTGGCACGCGCACCCCGGGGTGCTGGCGCGGACGGTGCAGGCGGCGGCGGTGCGGGCCGGGGTGGGCAAGCGGGTGACGCCGCACACGTTCCGGCACTCGTTCGCCACGCACCTGCTGGAGGCGGGGTACGACGTGCGGCAGGTGCAGCAACTGCTGGGGCACGCGAAGCTGGAGACGACGATGGTGTACACGCACGTGATGAACCGCCCGGCGGTGGCGGTGGCGTCGCCGCTGGACCGGCTGGGGTGAAGAGAGGGGAAGAGGGGCGGAGGGGTGCTCGGCTCGCTGGTCGTCCTGGTCTTTCTCCTCGGCTCCTCGGCCCCTGTTCCCCTCCGCTCGTTCACAGCCCGATGTCGATCTGCACCTGCCCGTAGGCGCCGTCGGCGAGGTGGCGGACGACGTTGTAGTCGCGGACGTCGAAGCCCTGGTACAGCTCCTCGCTGAACGCCCAGCCGCCCATGACGCCGACCTTGATCAGGCGGGTGGGGGTCCAGTTGATGCCGACGCCGACGCGGCGCTCCTGGAAGAACTGCCGGCTGTCGGGGTTCTGGTTGGCCGAGATGTGGAAGCCGGTCAGGCGGTCGACGTACTCGCCGTACACCTCGAACGGCTTGGCGAACCGGTACCCGAACCGGGCGGAGAACGTCTCCACCAGCGACCAGCCGGCGTCGATCTGGAGCCCCGTGAGCGGCGTATAGGTGATCTGGTTGATCGGGGCGCCGATCGTGTAGGTCAGGTACTCGTTGACCCGGTCCTTGTACTCCAGGGCGGGGATCGGCACGTCCGGCAGGAACGTGCGGTTGCCGTCGTAGTTCAGGTCGAAGATCAGCGCCTTGTCGTCGGAGAACTGCCGGCCGATCAGGATGTTCGCGGTGGCGTAGTAGGCGTCGGCGTCGCTGAACGGCTTGTTGCCCGCATAGCCGACGGCCGCGGTGACGACCGCGAAGTACTTGCCCAGCCGGGCCACCGGCTGGGCGAAGCCGACCGACGTGTTCCACAGGTGCTGGGGCAGCGACCGGTCGGACGAGTTGATGTCGTAGTCGAGCACGTCGTACCCCAGCCGCGGCGACGCCTCGTTGTCCGGCAGGATGCGCCACCGGCCGTGCGACTCGTAGTCGTTGACCTGCGTCTCCTTGCCCGAGTCGGTGTGCGTGGCGGCGCGGATGATCGCGTCGGAGCTGGTGTCGATCGCCTGCCCCGTGGCCCAGGGATTGACCAGCAGGCTGGGACCGGTCTGCGCGTGCGCCACGCTGGCCGCCAGGCACCACCCCGCGAACGCCACGGCGACCGCCCGCCCAATCGGATTACGCATCATGACCGGCAGTATGCCGAGCCCCCGCCCATTTTCAAAGGAGGGCCGGCCGCTACGATCCGCCGGATGTCCGGCCCCGCCGAGCCCGTCGACGCCAACACCGCCCGCCTCCTCCACCGGCTGGGCAAGCCGCTGCACGTCCTGTCGGATCCATCGGTCGCCACCGCGCGTCCGCGCCCGGCCGACGCGCCGGACCTGCTCCACCTGCGCGGCCTGGCCCGCGACATCCGCCAGCACACGCTCGACCACCTCGACGGCTACCTGGAGGCGTTCCGCGCCCGCGTGCGGGAAGGGGGCGGGCAGGTCGACCTCGCGGATGACGCCGCGGCTGCGCGGCGGATCATCGACGGTCGACTTGGAACGGGGCCGGCCCAGGTGCTGCGATCGCCGGTGTGCGATGAGATCGGACTGGCGGCCGCCGCGTCGCCGGCACCCGTCGCGATCGTGGCGGCGGCGTTCGTGGTGGCCGAGACGGGGCAGGTGTGCGTGGCGTCGGATGACCCGGCGATCGCCATGGCCACCGAGGCCGACACGCTCATCTGCGTCGCGGGCATTGAGGCGGTCGTCCCGCGGGTGGCCGACCTGGCGATCATGCTGAAGCTCCTGGCCCGCTCGGCGAGCGGTCGACCGATGACGGCCTACACCCTGTTGGTCGATCCCGGCCGCGTGGGACGATCGCTGCACGTCGTGTTGCTCGACAACGGCCGCAGCGACCTGCTCGCCGGTGAGTTCCGGCCGGTCCTGCGGTGCATCGGGTGCGGTGCCTGCACGAACGTCTGCCCGGTCTACCGCTCGGCCGACGTCGCGCCGGCCGGGCTGTGGGGGGGGGCGATCGGGGCGATCACCCGGCCGTTGTTGCGACCGAGCCCGGCCGCCGCGGAGCTGCCCCATGCGTCGACGTTGTGCGGGTCGTGCGCCGACGCGTGCCCGGTGCGGATCGACCTGCCGGCCCACCTGATCGCCCTGCGAGCCCGGTCGCCGCGGATGACGATTCGCTTGCGACTGTGGGCGTGGGTGTTGCTGTCGCCGACGCGATTCCGTTGGGCCGCCCGGCTGCGTCGCCGCCGGAGTCGCGACCCGTGGCCGACGCCGACGGGGCCGTCATTTCACGACCGTTGGCGACAGCGCCCCAGGTGAGGGAACGATGGACCGCATTCGCCGCGCGCTCAACCGAGAGGGGCCCCACGTCCCGCCGCCGCCGCTGGTGTACGAGCCGACGGCCCGGCTGGTCTACAGCGACCTGGGGCTGCCGGAACTGTTCGCCCACGCCGCCGCCCGCGGGGGGATGACGGCGCAGATGGTCCACGTCGAAGACCTGGGCACGGAACTCGTCACGTTCCTGGAGCAGCAGGGGCTGCACCGGGTCGCGCTGTTGGCTTCGCCAATCCTGCGGAAGGTGCGGTTGGCGGAAGCGATCGTCGCGGCGGACATGGAGATCGTGGCCGACGTGGATGGCGAGACGGTGCTCGTGACCGGCTGCGACGCGGCGGTGGGCGAGACGGGCAGCTTGGTCTTCCGCGGCGGCGTGCCACCGGGGTGGCGCGCGGCGGCGGCGCGGATCGTCATCCTGGAGCCGAAGAATCTGGTCCCCGATCTGGTCGACCTGCTGGCGAGGAAGCCGGGCGAGCTGGCGCTGGTGTCCGGCCCGGCCGCCGTGCGGGCGTACGTGCTGCACTGACGCGGCCGCACACCATTGGAGGAGCCGCGCACGGAGGTATTCCCCGTAAGCGGGTGCGGCCGAAACCGCTTGCTGCGGAGTTCCTCCGTGCGTGGCTCCGGGGAGGCGCGTCACTTGATGAATTGGACGTTCATCGGATAGCGGTAGGCGAAGCCGTCCCGCGCCTTGAGGCCGCCGATGATTCCGAGCACGAGCTGCGCGATCGACAGTGCCGCTTGCAGCAGCGAGGCGATGCAGAACAGGTGGATGAACGGGAGGATCACCAAGGCGATGCGGGCGATAAAGCAGCAGAGGGCGAAGTTCAGCGACTCCCGCGCCTGGTCGGCGATGAACGGGTGCTCGTCCTTCTTGGCGAAGTAGATGATCAGCGGGCCGAGCAGCGTGATGTTGAGCAGGTGGGCAAGCATGGCCATCGTCTTGGCGTCGGGCGTGGGCTCGGGGCCGGCGTAGGGCAGGCCGGTCGGCGAGGACGGCGGCGCCGCGTAGGGCGCGCTGGCGGACGCCGACGGCGGGATGATGTGCGGCGGGGGCGGGGTCGGCTCGGGTCCGAGCGGGATCTCGTTCGGGTCTGACATGGGCAACCTCCTGCGTTGGCGACGTGACGCGCCCCCCTTGCAGGATCATGGCACGGACGTGCGGGGGTGGCAACTGCCGGGTTCGGGGCGTGCGCGTGCGTGACGCTCGATCCGGGTGTCGAGCTCTTCAGTGCGGCTTCCGCAACCCGCGCAGCCACGCCTGCCGCCACGGCGGCATCTGCTCGAACCGCAGGCCGTCCCAGAGCCCGCGATGCTTGCGGCGGGCGTCGGACTCGGCGACGTCGATCAGGCCCGCCATGACGTCGGCGCCGCGACGGTCGGCGTAGGCGAGGCCGTCGTGGACGAGCGTGACGTTCAGGCAGGTGCCGTCGTCGGCGTAGACGTAGGCGAGCAGCCGGCCGTCGGCGTCGCGCGTGCCGACCAGGGGGAGCATAATTGTCACGCGACGGCCGGCGACAGCGGTGGTCAACCGCTCCGCCGCGGCGGGAATGGGATCGGCGATGCCGAGCAGTCGGATGCGGGTGGCGTCGTCGAGTTGAAGGGTGTCGCCGGTGGGGACGGCGGCGACCGTGACGGTCCGGTGGTCGTAGCGGGACCAGTCGTCGCCACGATGGCTGAACAGATGGTCGGCCAGCACGGTGGCAAGCAGGCCGGCCGCGGCGGTGGCGATCAGCGTGCGGCGGGGGAATCGCACGGGACCTCCGCCGGCGTCACTTGGCGAGCGCGGTGCCCAGGTCGAAGGCGTCGTGGACCAGCTGCAGGGCGCGGGGTCCGTCCTCGTTCACGATGATGCAGCTGATGCGGATCTCGCTGGTCGTGATGTTCTGGATGTTGATCTGCGCGTCGGCCAGCGCCTTGAACATCCGCTGGGCGACACCGGTGTGGGTCCGCATGCCGACGCCGACCACGCTGACCTTGGCCAGGCCGCCCTGGTAGAGCGGTGCGGTGCGGGCGCCGAGCTCACGGCAGAGGCGGTCGACGACGGGGCGGATGTCGTGCAGGTCGCCCCGCTCGACGGTGAAGCCCATGTTGGCGGTGCGGTCGTCGTAGACGTTCTGGATGATGTCGTCGACGACGATGTTGGCCTCGGCGATGTCGCCGAAGATCTTGGCGGCGATGCCGGGGCGGTCGGGGACGGCCTTGATGGTGACGCGGGTGAGGTCGCGCTTGAGGGCCGCGCCGCTGACGACGATGTGTTCCATGTTCGGGGTCTCCGCGACAATCATCGTGCCGTCGGTCTCGTTCTGGCTGTTGCGGACGTGGATGCGGACGTTGTACTTCTTCGCGAACTCGACCGCGCGGGTCTGCAGCACCGAGGCCCCCAGGCCCGACAGTTCGAGCATCTCGTCGTAGCTGATGCGGTCGATCTTGCGGGCGTTGGGGACCAGGCGGGGGTCGGCGGTGAAGATGCCGTCGACGTCGGTGTAGTTCTCACACACCTCGGCGTTCAGCACGGCGCCGATGGCGACCAGCGTGGCGTTGCTCCCGCCCCGGCCCAGGGTGGTGAAGTCGCCCTGGGGGGTGATGCCCTGGAAGCCGGCGACGATGACGATCTTGCCCGCGTCGAGCTGGTCGAAGATCCGGCGCTTGTCGATCGACTGGATGCGGGCCTTGGAGAAGGCCGAGTCGGTGACGAGCCCGATCTGCCCGCCGGTGTAGCTGATCGCCCCGTGCCCCTGGGCGCAGATGGCCATGGCCATCAGGGCGATCGTCACCTGCTCGCCGGTGGCGAGCAGCTGGTCCATCTCGCGCTTGGGGGGCTGCAGCTGGACGCCGTCGACCAGGCAGACGGCGTTGGCCATGTCGATCAGGTCGTCGGTGGTGTCGCCCATCGCGCTGACGACGACGACCACCTCGTTGCCCGCCCGCTTGGCGGCGACGGCGCGGGCGGCGGCGCGGTGGATCTTCTCGGGGTCGGCGACGCTGCTGCCGCCGAACTTCTGCACGATCAGGGACATGGTGGGCTCGGCTCGCTCTCCGGGGTTAGGGCCGGGGATGATACGGGAAGCCGCCGTGCGGTGAAAGCCAGACGGACGAAGACCGAATTTTGAACGGGCGGCCGGGCGCGGGCGTCCCGACTGAGACCTAGACCTCATTCGGATTTCGAGCTTAACACTTCGGACTTCCGTACGCGTCGGTAGACGTTGATCCACCGCTCGATGAGGTCCTGCCAGCGGTAGGCCTCGGCGACGGCGCGCTCGCGGCCGGCGATGCTGAAGCGCTCGGCGAGGTCGCCGTCGGTCGCGAGCCTGTCCATGGCGTCGGCGAGGTCCTTCACCACGGTCGCCTCGTCGGTCGCCTTGACGAGGATGCCGGTCTGGGGCGTCACCAGCAGGGCGGGGCCGCCCCAGTCGAGGGTGATGACGGGGACGCCCAGCAGCATGGCCTCCTGCACGACGATGCCGTTCGCCTCGGCCAGGCTGGGGAACACGAACGCGCGGAACTGCTGCAGCGTGGGGGCGACCTGGTTGTGGTCCTTGATCCACTCGATGAACGTGACGCGGCTGCCGAGCTGCAGGTCGGCGGCGATCTGCTCGCACTTGGCCTTGTTGGGGCCCCGGCCGATGACGGTGAGCTCGACCGGGTTCTTGGTCTGGGCCACGGCGCGGATGACCAGGTCGGTCCCCTTGTGGTCGACCAGGCGGCCGTTGTGGATGAAGCGCAGGTTCGTGCCGTGCTGCTGGGCGCGGGGCAGGTCGTAGAGCCGGTCGAGGATGCCGCTGTCGACGCTGTCGACGAACTGCCCATCGGTGCAGCCGGCCAATCGCAGCGAGCGGTAGGTGCGCTCGCCACCGGCGACCAGCAGCGCGTCGGCCGACTGCTTGCCGCGGAACAGCAACCGGTGGCCCAACTGGAGCGGGACGTGCGTGACGCGCCGCAGCCAGTCGGTCCAGCTCTCGCGGTGGCGGAAGCCGGGCGGGTAGAAGATGCTGCCGTTCAACGGGCCAATAACAGTTGTGGCGCCGGGCGTGCGGAACATCGGGAGCACCGGCGATACCGGCGACGTGTAGTGCAGCACCGCGCCCGGCTCCCGCTTCAGCAGCTCGCCGGCCACCTTGGCAGACTTCCACTGGAACGTCAGCTTCAGCAGGGGGCGCAGGAGCACGCTCTTCCACAGAAGCGCCTGCACGGTCGTCTCGGGGATGTAGGTGACGTCCAACTGCGGGTACTTGGCTGTGAGTTCGGGCTTGACGCGCTCGTGGGTGATCTGCCGGACGCGGATGCCGCGCTTCACCAGTTCCAGGGCGATGTGCAGGGCCTTGATGGCCTCCCCGCCCATCTGCTCGGAGGCGTTGGGGGCGATCAGAATGATCGGCGGCACGTCCGCGTATGCGGACGGTGCGGCGGCGGGGGACTCGGACGGCGGCGACAGGGTCATGCTGGGCATTTTACAACGGTCATCGGCGCGTCGCGCCGGTCGGCTTCCGCTTTTCCCCCACGGTGGGATATGCTTGGCCCCATGCGCTACAAAGCCATCCTCCTGTTCGGCGCCCCCGGCAGCGGCAAGGGAACCCAGGGCAAGATCCTCGGGTCGATCCCCGGCTTCTTCCACAACGCGACTGGCGACATCTTCCGCTCGCTGGACCTGCAGAGCGAGATGGGCCGGATCTTCTGGGAGTACGCCGGCGCCGGCAAGCTGGTCCCCGACGAGATCACCATCCGCCTCTGGCGGCAGTACATCCAGGGCATGGAGATGGTCCACCAGTTCCACCCCGAGAACGAGCTGCTGGTGCTGGACGGCCTGCCCCGCAACCTGGAGCAGGCGCAGCTGATCGACGACACGATCGACGTGCAGAAGGTGATCTACCTGCGCTGCGTCGACCTGAGCAAGATGGTCGAGCGGCTCCGCCGCCGGGCCCTGCGGGAGAACCGGTTCGACGACGCCAACGACGAGGTGATCCAGCGCCGGCTGGTCGAGTACGAGGAGAAGACCCGGCCCGTGCTGGACTTCTACCACGACGAGAAGATCGAGCGGATCGACGCGACGATGAGCCAGATCCGCGTGCTGAGCGACATCCTGAAGGTGCTGGTGCCGGTGAAGGAGGCGCACGACTCGCTGAAAATGCCGACGAGCAGCTCGGCCAAAAAGCAGGTGAGCGCCGAGAGCACCGCCGCGACGGTTGCGGTTGCCGCGGGCGTGTAATTTCCACACGCCCCCATTTAGCCCTGGGGTGAACACACCCGGGGTTAACGTGGCGCGCCGGCGCCTGTGATTAGCATGAAGATGGGCCGTGGATCACCACGCGAGCCCCGGGTGTGTTCATGGGCTAAACGGGGGCGGCGATGTCCAAGCGGTCGTTGCGCGATCGACACCGTTACTTAGCGGTCACCACGAACCCGTGCGGTTCGGGTCGATGTCGGCGACGATCGCGCAGCCACAGCAACGGGGCGACCAGGCACGGCAGTTCGAAACACCAGATGGGTGCCCTGAACCTGTACATGTGGCTGGTGCCACTACCGACAATGCGTGCGTCCCATTCCCAGAACACGCGGCGAACGTCCAAGCGCCAACGAAAGTCCCCACGCCAGTCGACGTGCCGCGCTGCAACCGACGCAACCGCGGCAGGCATCGTCGCCGCCCCACTTCCGCGGAGGGCATCCGCGGCGAGTTGCACCCGCCCCTCATCAACGGCTACCTTTACAGCGACGAACCGCGATCGGGATCCTGCCGGTCGCCATTCAGCGAAGACGACGCCGAAGTAGCCCGCATAACCGAGGGCCAACGCCGAGGCGACCACGACGGACAGAACGGCGGTGATCGACAGCAGTCGTCGCCTCACGCCCGGCTCATGTACTCGCGGGTCTCGGTGCTGATGCGGATCGTCTCGCCGATGACGATGAACCCGGGGACGCGGGTGGTCAGGCCGGTCTCGAGCGTGGCGTCCTTCAGCTGGTTGGTGGCGGTGCTGCCCTTGATGCTGGGCATGGTCTCGGTCACCAGCAGGTCGACGGTCTTGGGCAGCTCGTAGCTGACGATCTTGCCGTTGTGGAAGCTGGCGGTGATCTGCGTGTTGGGCTTGATCAGCTTGATGTCGTCGCCGAACACGGCGGCGGGGATCGTCTCCTGCTCGAACGACTCCTGGTCCATGAAGACGTGCCCGTCCTTGTCGCTGTACAGGTACTCCACGTCCCGGCTGTCCAGGTTGGTCGTCTCGATGTCGTCGGTCGCGCCGACCCGCTTGTCGATGATCGTCTGCTTGCCGACGTCGCGCAGCTTGAACTGGACCTTGGCCCGCAGGTTGCCGGGCGTGTTGTGGTCGGCGCCGGTGACGACGTACAGCTTGGAGTCGATGATGACCGCCTGACCCTTGCGAATGTCGCTGGCACGCATGATGAACCGATCCGTTCTCTGGGGATACTGAGCGGGCCGCCGTCGCCATGCGACGCCGGCCGGACGGGAAAATGTAGTGGACCGCCCCTGTCGGGTCAACGACGGGCGTCAACACGACGATCGCGGGGTGTAGCGCGCGATCTTGGCGGATTCGTCATAATGGCCGTCGGTCAATGATTGGAGGACCGATGGACCTGAATGATCTGAGCGGGAACGAGCGGCTGGTGGCGGAGCAGTCGGTGCTGGCCTACCGGGCCATGGTGCGGGCCGGGTCGGCGGCCCCGCCGGGGCAGGGGATGGCGGCCCTGGAGGGGGTCGCGGTGGCCGACGGGTACGAATCGGTCCGCAAGATGGTCGAGCTGAGCGCCTCGGAGCACGCCGAGGCGCAAAAAGGGGGGCCTGCAGCCGGCCGTGCCCGTGCGCCGAGCCGGCGACGATGAGCTACCGGGGGCGGGTGGCCAAGTCGATCGTGACGGCCGTGGGGGAGGTGCGGGTGGAGCGGCGGTACTACGCGTCGCGGGGGCCGTGCGGGTGCAAGGCGGTGCCGTGGGACGACTGGGCCGGGGTGCCGGCGGGGCACAAGCTGACCGTGGCGGCGCGGCGGATGGTGACGCTGGCGGGGTCGGGCTGGTCGTTCGACGAGGCGGCGGAGAAGGTCCGCGAGCTGTGCCGGCTGCCGGTCAGCGACGACGTGGTCCGGCGGGTCTGCGACGCCGAGGGGGAGGCGGCGGCCCGGTGGTTGAAGGGCGACCCGGCGTCGGCCGCGCCGATGGCGGCGGCCGAGGGTGAGGTCGAGTTCTACACCGACGGGGTCAGCGTCAACACGGTCGACGGGTGGCGCGAGATGCGGGTCAGCGTGTTCGCCAAGCGGGCGGCGGCCGACCCGGTGCCGCCGGCCCAGTGGGACCAGCGGGACCTGGAGCCGCCGGCGTGCCGGGTGGCGTGGGCGGCGATCGCCAGCAGCGGCCTGGTCGGGGCGTCGTGGCGGCGGATGCTGGACCACCTGGGGCTGGCCGGCTGCCCGCGGCTCAGCGTGCT
This sequence comes from Tepidisphaeraceae bacterium, assembly GCA_965198865.1. Taxonomy (GTDB): domain Bacteria; phylum Planctomycetota; class Phycisphaerae; order Tepidisphaerales; family Tepidisphaeraceae; genus CBDAQA01. The sequence continues at coordinate 172,510 of CBDAQA010000009.1, forward strand.
GGCGGACGGGGCGCGGTGGATCTGGGACGAGGCGGCCAAGCGCTTCCTGGCGGTGGTCAACGTCGAGTGGGTCGTGGACGTCTACCACGTGGCCGAGCACGTGCACGCCGCCGGGCAACAAATGTTCGGCCGCGGGACGCCGGCCGCCCGGGACTGGGGCGAGCGGCAACTGGCGGACCTGATCCGGCTGGAGGGCCCGCGGTTCATCGAGCACCTCGAGCGGGAGCGAGCCGACCTGTCGAACGGCGGCGGCGACCCACGCGTGGCGGCCCTGGACGGCCTGATCGGCTACCTGTCGGCCAACCGGGACAGCCTGTGGTACCGCACCCGCCTGGCCGCGGGCCTGCCGATCGGGTCGGGGCTGGTCGAGGGGACGTGCAAGAACATGATCGGCAAACGGCTGAAGCTGAACAACCCGCGGTGGCGGGTCCGCCGGGCCGAGCACATGGCCGCGTTGCGGTGCCTGCACTACAGCAAGCTGTGGCCGGCCTACTGGGAGTCAAAGTCAGCCGCGCTGGCCGCCTGAACCCGACCGCCAAGAAAAGGAGCTACACCCCGATCGCGGTGCATATCTTGAGGAGCCGCGCACGAAGGTACTCCGAAGTGAGCGGTCTTCGACGGCCGGAAGATCCGCTTACTTCGGAGTACCTTCGTGCGCGGCTCCTTGCGCCTGGACGCCGTCACGGGCGTGGCCGGATCTGTTGGCACGCGGGGGGGAGCGATGCTGGCAGCGCGAGACGCGGTCCGGCTCTGTGCGGGTCGTCACGCATCGACGTCAACGATTGCGGTCGCACCCGCCGGGGCAAGCTGGACGGTGCTCACGGCGTGGATTACGCTCGCGCCCATGTCGGTGGTCCCTGCAGACAGCCCGCGGCGGTTCCTCATCACCGGGGGGGCCGGGTTCATCGGGTCGCACCTGACCGAGCGGCTCGCGGCCGCCGGGCACGCCGTCACCATCCTGGACGACCTGTCGACCGGCCGGTCGGCGAACCTGGCGGCGGTGGCGGACCACCGGCGGGTGCAGGTCGTGCGCGACTCGGTCGAGAACGAGGCGACCGTCGGCACGCTGATGAGCCAGTGCGACGCGGTGTTCCACCTGGCCGCTGCCGTGGGGGTTCAACTGATCGTCGACCAGCCGGTGCGGACGCTGCGGTCCATCATCCACGGGACCGAGGTGGTGCTGGAGGCGGCCAACCGGTACGGTCGACCGGTGCTGATCACCAGCAGTTCCGAGGTGTACGGCAAGGGGGCCCGGGTCCCCTTCAGCGAGGACGACGACGTCGTCATGGGGCCGACCAAGCACACCCGCTGGTGCTACGCCTACGCCAAGGGGATCGATGAGTTCCTGGGGCTGGCGTACCACAAGCAGTTCGGGCTGCCGGTGACCATCGTCCGGCTGTTCAACACGGTGGGGCCCCGGCAGGTGGGGCAGTACGGCATGGTGCTGCCGCGGTTCGCCGCGGCGGCGGTGGCGGGTCGCCCGGTGCAGGTGTACGGCGATGGCACGCAAACCCGGTGTTTCTGCCACGTGAACGACGTGGTCGGGGCGCTGGTCCAATTGATGCAAACCTCGGCCTCGGCGGGGCAGGTGTTCAACGTCGGCGGCGACCAGGAGATCACCATCCTGGACCTGGCCCGGCGCGTGATCCAGGCGGCGGGGACGGGCAGCCAGGTGCAGTTCGTCAGCTACGAGCAGGCGTACGGGCAGGCGTTCGACGACCTGCGCCGCCGCGTGCCGCTGCTGGACCGGATCCGCAGGGCGATCGGGTTCTCGCCCGCGTTCTCGCTGGACCAGATCATCCGGTCCGTCGTGGACGACCAGCGGGCGCTCGCGGGGGCAGGGGGCAACTAGGGGGCCGGCGATTTACCTGCCGTCCCCATGCGGCCGATAGGGGGACGGGGTCCACCCCGCGTGACCGGCCCGGCCGACGGCCCATGCTCCACCTGCCGATCTCACTCCTGGCCACACTGGCGACGACGGTGCCGACCCTGGTGCCCCCCGCCGGCGACGACCCGCGGACGGCCACGGTCGACCAGGTGCTGTCGCCGTACATCTACGTCTTCTACGCCGCGTTCGGCGTCGCCTTCCTGTTCACGCCGGTCATGCGGCAGGTGGCGCTCTACTACCGCGTGGTCGACGCGCCGGACCGGAACCGGAAGCTGCACACGTCGCCCGTCGCCTACCTGGGCGGGGTGGCGATGTTCCTGGGTTGGGTGGCGGGGCTGGCGATCAGCCAGTTCACGTCCGTCCACCGGCCCGACGCGGGCCTGAAGCACCTGCACCTGCCGGTCCCGGTCGTGCTGGCGGCGGCGGCGATCGCCTGCCTGGGGTTGTCGGACGACCTGCGGCGGGTCCGGGCCCGGTACAAGATCCTGGTCCAGGTGCTGGCCGCCTGCATGCTGCTGGCCGGGGGCGTGGGCGTCCACTCGGTCGAGCCGCTGCTCGGGCCGGTCCTGGTTCGGACGCAGGTCTACCTGGGCTGGGACCCGGCCTGGATCCACCCAGTCATCACGCTGGCCGGCGGGGTGCTGACCATCACGATGGTCGTCGGCTGCTGCAACGCGTCCAACCTGATGGACGGCATGGACGGGCTCTGCGGCGGCGTCACCAGCATCATCGCGGCCGGGTACCTGTTCCTCGCCGTCCACATGGCCACCTACGGGCACCCGTCCGACCTGTACAGCATCGCCCAGATCACCAACCTGGACGGCATGCGGGTCGTGCTGGCGCTGGCCCTGCTCGGGGCGGTGCTGGGGTTCGTGCTGTTCAACTTCAACCCGGCCAGCATCTTCATGGGCGACACGGGGAGCCTGTTCCTGGGGTTCAGCTGCGCGACGCTGATCCTCACCATGGCCGAGGCGAGCCCGCGGTGGTTCCTGGCCGCGTTGGTGATGTTCGCCCTGCCGGTGCTCGACACGGCCCTGGCGTTCGCCCGGCGGACGGTGAACGGCCGCCCCCTGTTCAGCCCCGACCGGCACCACGTCCACCACCAGATTTTCAACCGGGGGTACTCGGTCCGCCAGACGGTGTTGATCATCTACGCCGTCGCGTTCGCCTTCGTGGTCCTGGGGGCGGCGATCGTGTTCGTGCGGGTGCGGTACGCCATGGCGTTCTACATGGTGATCGGCGGGTCGATCCTCGTGGCGGCGTACAAGGCGGGGCTGGTCCACGAGAAGGGGGCGGCCGTGCCACGGCGGTCGCTGTCCGACGCCAACGCCGCGGGGAGCGATGCCTCGGACGGCGAGGGGGTAATCGACATCGACACGACGGCGCCGTCGGCCGACGTGCGAACCCCGGCCGCCGGCGCGGAGTAGAGCACGAGGCGGTGCCGGCGCAGGTCCGATATCGGGCGAAACCGTTTTGACCGTCGCGGCCGGGCGGTTATCGTGATAACGGCGAACCGCCCGCCAGCCGATACGTCAGTTGATACGGGGCGCGCCCCCGACGTGGACCGCGCGACGCCCGGCCGCCACCGATCGGGACGCCGGGAGCTCGCGACAATCAGGAAGGTGCTTTCATGGATGTGACCATCATTGGGTGCGGCTACGTGGGTCTGGTAACCGGCACCTGTCTGGCCAGCATCGGACACACGGTCCGCGGCGTCGAGAAGGACGCGAGGAAGCTCAAGACCCTGCAGGACGGCCACTGCCCGATCTTCGAGCCGGGCCTGCAGGAATTGATGCAGGAGAACTACGCGTCGGGGTCGCTGCAATTCACGGACAACGTGAAGGCCGCCGTGAAGGACGCCGAGGTCGTGTTCCTGTGCGTCGGCACGCCGCCCAAGCCGGACGGCACGGTCGACATGAGCTACCTGGAAGGGGCCGGCAAAGAGGTGTGCGACGCCCTGGCCGAGCTGAACAACGACTACATGGTGACGATCGTCGTCAAGTCGACGGTGCCCGCCGGGACCAACCGCAAGCTGTACAACTTCCTCAAGCAGCAGACCAAGGCGTACGTGCAGGTCGTGAGCAACCCCGAGTTCCTCAAGGAGGGCACGGCCGTCCAGGACTGCCTCAAGCCCGACCGGATCGTCATCGGCGGCGAGAGCCCCGAGGCGTTCCGCATGATGCGCCGGATGTACGACCCGCTCGTCTCGCCGGCCGAGAACTTCTACACGATGAACTGGGAGTCGGCCGAGCTGACCAAGTACGCTGCCAACTCCATGCTGGCCGCCCGCATCTCGTTCATGAACGAGATGACGATCCTCTGCGAGAGCTACGGGGCCGACATCGAGGACATCCGCAAGGGCATCGGCTCCGACGCCCGCATCGGGCCGTCGTTCCTCAAGGCTGGCTGCGGGTACGGCGGCAGCTGCTTCCCAAAAGACGTCTCGGCCATGGAGCACATCTCCAAGGCGGTCGGCCACGAGAACCTGTTCGTGCACGCGATCCAGACGGTCAACAAGAACCAGAAGAAGCGATTCGCGCAGAAGATCATCGACAAGCTCGGCCGGCCCATCGAGGGGTCAACGATTGCCGTGTGGGGGTTGGCGTTCAAGGCCGACACCGACGACATCCGCGAGTCGGCCGCCATCGACGTGATCCGCCTGCTGCTGGACAGCGGGGCGACCGTTAAGGCCCACGACTACAAGGGCATGGAGAACATGAAGGCGGTGTTCAAGGACGAGGTCGAATGGTGCGTCGACCCCGTCACCGCCGCCGCCGGGAGCGACGCGGTGGCCCTGCTGACCGACTGGCCCCAGTACACGACGCTGCCGTTCCGCAAGATCGCGGCGACGATGAACAACCCGATCATCTTCGACGGCCGCAACTGCCTCCACCGCGAGGTGATGCGGGAGACCGGCTTCCAGTACTACCCGATGGGCCGACCGGCCGTGGAGAACACGCTCCGGTTGAAGAGCCGGGTGTGACGCTCACGGGGCCCATCCGACCCGGCGTCCGTGCGCGCCTCAGGAAGGCCAGCGGCTTGAAGCCGGGATCCGGGCGTCGGCGACGATCGTCGGGGAGACCGGGGCGGTCTCGAGCGATTCGGCCCGGAGGATGGTGGTCGCCTGCGTTTGGGGGGGCATGAAGTCGACGCTCGCGCCTGCCTGGGCCGAGCCGTAGAACCAAATCGATCCGACCACGGTCGCCAAACCGGTCAGGTACGCCGCCTCGCGGATCGGTCCGCCCGGGGTGGGGTGGCTGGCCGATTTGAAATTCGATCGGTTGCTGAGATATACCCGCATAGGTCACCTTTGCGTCTGAGGCGATTCGGCGTCCGCTTGAATCGCGTCCGCTTCGACCCACAATGCGTGGTCGCCGGTCGGGGGGTGCCAAGATTTTTGTCGAGACGAGCCGCATGACCCGCTCCGACGACCCGCCCGACGCGCCGGGGCAACGGGCCGACGCCCTCCTGCCGCAGGTCTACGCGCAACTGAGAGAGCTGGCCCGGCACCGCATCCGCCAGGAGAACCCGGCCCACACCCTCCAGGCGACGGCCCTGGTCCACGAGGCCTACCTCCGCGTCGCCGGCGATGGCCGCGACGGCACGACCCGGTTCGCCAACCGGGCCCACTTCTTCTCCGCCGCCGCCGAGGCGATGCGCCGCATCCTGATCGACCACGCCCGGGCCAAGGGCACGTCCAAACGGGGCGGACGGCGGGCGGTCGAGCTGTCGTCCAACGTGCTCGATCTGGCCGTCGTGCCGGATGCGGCGCAAATCTTGGCGTTGGACGACGCGATCTCCCGCCTTGAGCAGGAGTCGCCCAGCGCGGCCGCCGTGGTGCGGCTGCGGTTCTACGCCGGCCTGAGCGTGGACGAGACGGCCGAGACGCTGGACCTGTCGCCGCGGACCGTGAACCGCGAATGGACCTTCGCCCGCGCCTGGCTGTACCGGCTGCTCGAAGACCAGGACGGGTGACTTGAAACGTGAAGACGTGACCTGCGCGTCTTCACGTCTCACCGCGACGGCGAAATCCCGACCCGAGGCTCCCGCGCCCATGGACGTGGCACTCAAGGCCAACCTGATTCACGAGCTGTTCGACGCCGCCGTCGACCTGCCGGCCGACCGGCGGATGGCGTTCCTGGTCGCCGTCGGGGCCGACTCGTCGGTGCGGATGGCCGTGTTCGCCCTGCTCGACGCCCACGACCGGGCCGGCACGTTCCTGGCCGACCCGTCGGTCACGGGCGACCGCATCGCCGCCCAGTTCGGCCTCGGCACCGGGAGCCGGGTCGGCGACCACACGATCCTCCGGCCGCTGGGCGAGGGCGGGTACGGCACGGTCTACCTGGCCCAGCAGGACGCGCCGCTGGCGCGGCTGGTCGCCATCAAGGTGATCAAGGCCGGGCTCGACACCGGCCAGGTGGTCGCCCGCTTCGACCGCGAGCGGGAGGTGCTGGCCAAGATGGACCACCCGAACATCGCCCGGGTGTTCGACGCCGGCGTCACCGACCGCGGCCGGCCCTACTTCGTCATGGAGTGGGTGGACGGCGACCCGATCACCGACTTCTGCCGCGACCACCGGTCGGACCTGCCGGACCGGCTGCTGCTGTTCCTGGCCCTGTGCGAGGCCGTCCAGCACGCCCACGACCGGGGCGTCCTCCACCGCGACCTCAAGCCGGCCAACGTGCTGGTCGGCCGCTCGGGTGGGGAGCCCGCGCCCAAGGTGATCGACTTCGGCATCGCCAAGGCCATGTCCGTCGACGACGCCCGCCCCGATGTCACCGCCCTGACCGTTGGCCCGCAGATCCTGGGCACGCCGCAGTACATGAGCCCCGAGCAGGCCGACCCCGCCGCCACGCTCGACTTCCGCACCGACGTGTACGGCCTGGGGGGCGTGCTGTACGAGCTGCTGGCCGCCGCCCCGCCGGTCGAGCGGTCGGCGTTCGCCAGCACCGACGCCGCCGAGGTGCGCCGCGTGCTCCGCGACGTCCACCCGGCACCGGCCAGCGAGCGATTGCTGGCCGCCGCCCGCTTGGCGCCGCCCGACCGCGCCACCGCCCTATCGCAACTGGCCCGGCAGGTGCGCGGCCCGCTGGACGGGATCGTCGCCAAGGCGCTGAGCAAGGAGCGGTCCCGCCGGTACCCGACCGCCGCGGCCCTGGCTGACGACGTGCGACGGCTGATGGCCGGGGAGTCGGTCACCGCCCAACCGCCGCGGGCGATGCCGCGCTGGCCCGACTGGGTCGGCCGGCTCCGTCGCCAACCGCGTGGCCCGCTGGCCGCAGGCATCGCCGCATTGGTGCTGATCGCGTCGGCCGCCATCGCCGTCGGTTGGTTCCGACACCGATCGGGCCCGGCCGCTTTTGGGGCCGCCGACGCGTTGCCGGTCCGCGTGGCGTACGCGCGGGGGGAGACCCGGCTCGGCCGGCTCGACGCGGGCGTCGCCTGCTTCACCAACATGGGGGCGACGCTCGGCACCGCGATCGATCGGGTCCGCGGGTTGGCATTCACCCAGCGGGCCTACGGGCAGCAGTCGGCCGTCACGGTCGACGGTCCGGCGGGCGAGGCGATCGACCTCGTGCTGGCCGACGGCCGCGGCGCCGGCCCGGCCCGTGACGCCGCTCAGGCCGCTGGGTGGTCCAGGGTGGGCGTTGGTCGGTTCGGCGCCGGCGGGTTCGGGTGGGACTGCTCGATCTTCGAGCGGCCCGCCTCCCTCACACCGGTGCACCTCGTCCTCCCGGCCCCGGGTTGGAGCGGCGTGCTGGTCGCCGCCCGTCGCCTGCAGGTCGACCCGCCGACCACCATCGACCCGCCTCCCGTGCCGCCGGCCGACGCCCGGCCGGGGCTCCAAGCAACGTACTTCGACGACCTGCAGCTTGGCCATCCGATCGCCACGCAGGTCGAGGCCCAACTGGACGCCGACTCACCGGTCGGGACCGCCGCGTCAGCCGTGCTGCAGGCCGGCCAATATTCCGTCCGATGCACCGGCGCGCTCGACGTGCCCATCGGTGGCGCATGGGTGGGCATGGATGCCGGGGGCGGGGCGCGGGTCGTGGTCGACGGCATCGAGCTGTTTCACTTTGACGGGGCCGGGTCCGAGTACTGCCGATCGCCGGTCCCGCCCGGTCGCCACTCGGTGCAGGTGGAGTACCGCCACCGGGAGACCGACGAGGGCCGGGCGCGACTGGTGTGGGCGGTCGACGGCGGACCGGTCGCCGTGGTGCCGTCGTCCGCGCTGAGCCACGTCGCCACCGATGCCGGGGCCGCCGTTGCCGCCGTCTCGGCCGACGCCGTCGTCGCCACCTACTCGACGGGCCAGACCGACATCGCGGTGCTGGACCAGAACGCCCGGTACTACCTGAACCGCAACATGTCGTTCCCGCACCTGCCGGAGGAGCTGCGCGGGCTGATGTTCACCCGGCGGGGGGAGGGCCCCAACACCGGCGTGACCGTCGACGTCCCGGCCGACACGGTCGCCTACCTGATCATCGCCGACGGCAGCGGCGGGGCCCCGTCCCGCAGCGCCGCGCAGGCCGTCGGCTGGACGCGCATCGGCGTCGGTCGACTCCTCGGAAACGACAGCGACTGGGGCTACATCTTCCTGCGCCGCCCGGCGGGCAAGGCCGTCCACGTCGTCATCCCCGGTCACACGGCCAACCAGGTCGTCGTGGCCGCCGCCCACATCACGCTCGGCGTGGCCGATCGGCCCACCACCCCAGCGACCTCCCCAGCCGTGGCCCGGATCATCTCCGCCCGCTGGGGCGGCGGGAACAACTGGGCCGACGTCACCGACCGGGTCGCCGAACTCGCCGCCGCCGGCGAGCCGATCCCCGCCACCGACGCCGGTCTCAAGGCCGACCCGACGCCCGGCTGGAAGAAGCGGCTCGAGGTGACCTACGAGGTCGGCAACCACGTGCGGACCGTCCGCGCCAACGAAGGCAACCAACTGTTCCTCCCCGTCGCCACCGGTAGCCAATGACCTCCTGGTGGCTCCCGTCGGATCGCCCCTACTCGGCCGCGGGCTTCAACCGCCATTTCCCGCTCTGGCCGAAGAACTGGCACGGGTTGTCGTGAAACACCTTGGTCCCCTCCGCCTCTCCGTGCCCACGTCGGCGAAACTCCAGATAGGTGTCCGTCAAGTTTGCCGGGCCGCTCTCACCCCAGTCCGCGGCGCTGTTCACGCACACGCGGTCGGTGCCGAACGTCTCCAGCATGTCCACCGCCCGCTGCGGCGTCACCTTGCTGACCGGGTAGATCGTGATGCCCGCCCAGAACCCCGCGTCGCGGGCGAGCCGCATCGTGTGCTCCTCGCAGTGGTCGACCAGCACCCGCTCGGGGCGGATCCGCGCGTCGTTCTTCAGGATCGACGTGATGATCGACGTCCCCTTGTGCTTGTCCACCAGGTGCGGCGTGTGGATCAGGATCAGCTGGTCGTGCCGGGCGGCCAGGTCGACCTGCGCCTCGAAGATCGTGATCTCGTTCCGCGTGTTCTTGTTCAATCCGATCTCGCCCACGCCCAGCACGCGCGGGTGGCTCAGCAGCGGGGGGATCAGCGCGATCACCTCGCGCGACAGTGCGACGTTCTCCGCCTCCTTGGCGTTGATGCACAGCCAGCAGTAGTGGTCGATGCCGTACCGCGCCGCGCGCAGCGGCTCGACCTCCATCAGGTGGCGGAAGTAGTCGGCGAAGCTGCTGGCCGTGCTCCGGTCGTACCCCGCCCAGAACGCCGGCTCGCTCACCGCGACCACGCCGGCCCGGGCCATGTACTGGTAGTCGTCCGTCGTCCGGCTCACGCAGTGGATGTGGGGATCGACGAACTTCACAGGGGCCCCGGTGTGGTGTCGCTGAAGATCATCTGCACCCGCTCGGCCCGCCCCGGCTCCTGCGCCGACAGCGTCGCCAGCGCCAGCCGCAACTGCCGCAGGCGCGGATCATCGCGCAGCGCTGCGGTGCCGCCGTCCGCCCGTTGGACCCGGTCCAGGTCGGCCGCCAGCGAAAGGCATCGCCATCGCATCTCAAGGAACGTCTGGTCCAGTGTCTCGCTCGCCGAACGCATGCCCCGATTCTAGTCGGGTCGCCGTCGGGTCTGCACGTTCTGCACGCCGGGTCTGCCCGGTCGGGCACAGGTCGAGCAGGGGGCACCGCTGGCAGGCGGGGTCGGCGTAGAAGCAGCACTGCTGGCCGTGCAGCATCATCACCTCGTGGTTGTCGTACACCTGCTGCGCCGTCCACCCGCCAGGCAGCTGGGCCTGCAGCAGCGCGTGCGATGGGCCGACCGCCACCTTCGGTCCGATGAGGCCGAGCCGGACGGCGACGCGGTGATGATGGCTGTCGACCGGCAACGCTGGCCGGCGGAGCGTGCTGAACGACAACACCGCCGCGCTCGTCTTCGGCCCGACGCCCGGCAGCCGCTCAAGCCACGCCCGTGCCTCATCGACCGGCACCTTTCCGAGGAAATCGAGCGCGTGGTCCGTCAACTCCCCCCGCAACTCGGTCACGGTCCTCAAGACGTGCTGAAGCCGGGGTGCCTTTTGTTCCGGCCAGGTACAGGCGGCGATGGCGGACTCCACCTCGGCGGTCGCCGCGTCTCGCACGCCGGCCCACGTTGGAAATCTCCGCCGCAGTTCCGTGAACGCGCGCCCGCTGTCGGCGTTTCGCGTCCGGTGGCTGAGCAGCGAGGAGACCAGTTCGCTCAGCGGGTCCAAGTTGTGGAAGTAGCCGATCGGGCAGCGGTACGACGCGCACAGCCGCTCATGAACGGTCAGGGCCTTGGCGGAGAGGTCGGTTGCGGGCGGTGCGGCCGGGATCATGCGCGCCGGCGTAACAAACGCCGCGCCGCAGCGTCACGCCCGCGGGGTTGCCGCCGCGAGCGTCGCCGCCTCGCGCACGCCCACCAGCGTCCCCATCGCCGCGCCGGCGTCGGCGTTGTCGGGCGAGGCCCGCAGGCACGACTCGAACGCGTCGACGGCCTCGACGTACCGCCCCTGCGCCCGCAGGACGTACCCCAGGTTCAGGTACGCCTCGCCGGCGTCGGCATCGGCGCAGCGCAGCGCCTTGCGGTGGCACGCCTCCGCCTGGCTGAACTGCCCCATCGACGCCAGGTTCGTCCCGCGGATCACCCAGAACCACCCGGCGCGCCTCACGTCCTTGTCCTTGGCGGCGGCGGCGAAGTCCTGCTCGGCCGACTCGCGGTGGCCCTGCTGTTCCTTCAGCATCCCCAACCGAACGCGTGGCCACGGCTGGTTCGGGCACAACTCCTGCGATCGCAGTAACGCCCGCTCCGCCTCGTGGACCAACCCCATCGCCCGCAGCGCGTCGCCGTACAGGAACCACGCGTACCCGTGCCCGGGCCGGTGCTGGAGGTAGGGCGACAGCAGCTCGGCCGTCGCGGCGAAGTGGTCTTGGTCGTACGCCAGCGTGGCCGAGTAGAACAGCTGGTCGAGGTGTGTCGTCAGGTCAGGCATGGCCGGGCCGTTATTGCTGTGGGTCGCGTCGGCAACAGCCGACCATCGACCCCACCTGCAAGAACGTCTGATACACCCGTCTGATCGGCAACCCGGGCTCGCCGTCATGTGCGGGAATCGGGCGACGGGACCACCGCAGGCGATAGGGCCGCGCTACATTCGCCGATCCGGCCTGAAATCGGGTGGACCGACTGCGTCGGCTTGCCAAAGTTTAACGATCTGTACGCCGCGCGAGAACCATCAGGATGGACGGAGGTTTCCCACTCTAACATTCCTTCCCGCTGCACGCTGTCGACCGACGCGCGTCGCAAGGGACCGGCCCTTCTCAGCGGCCGACAATTGTCGCATAACGGAGCGTCGACGACCCTTTCACAACGGTGATGACATGACTCGCGAACAGTTCACGGCCTCGCTCGACCGCCAGCACCCACCGACCGACGCCGGGCCAATCTTGCAGGCGCTGTGGCACGACAAAAATGGCAACTGGTCCGCCGCCCACGCGATTGCCCAGTCGTGCGAGGGGACGCAGCCATACGACCGATTGCACGCCTACCTGCATCGCAGGGAGGGCGACGTGTCCAACGCCGGCTACTGGTACCGCCGGGCGCGGTCGCCGGAGTTCAAGGGGTCGCTCGAAGCGGAGTGGGACGAGCTGGTCGCCGCCGAGCTGACGTGAGCGGCCGAGCGTCAGGCGGTGTGCCCGTCGCCCGCCTTGGGCTCGACGCGGATCACGCCGTCGGTCATCCAACAATCCTTCAGCGGCCCAGCGTCGTGCTGCTTGGACAGCTGGAACACGTAGTGCGCGACGTTCCCCGCCGCGTCGATCACCGTCACCATCTCCGCCGCCTGGTCGCCCTTGACGCCCAGCTCCTTCACGGACGAGCTCTGGTGGTTCACAAGCGGCGCGTAGGCGGGGGTCTTCACCATCGGGATGAAGCGGTCGATCGGCCCCGTCATCTCCTGGTTCGCCGGGCTGGCGAACGCAAACGTGATGCGGATCCCGCTGTCCCCCGCGTCGTTCGCCTTCAGCGCAGCGACGACCACCTTCACCACCTGCTCCGGCGACAACTGCGGCGTCGGCGCCGGCTGCGTCGCCGGCGGCTTGCGGTCCTCGGCGAAGGCGATCGACGCCGACCCGCAGAGGGCCATCAAGCACACGGCTGCAATCACGACGTTCGCGTGCATGGACATCGCAAGCTCCTCGTTGGGTTGGACCACCGAAGCCTACCGCTGACCGATCGCCCGTGGGAAGCAAAAAGCGTGTCGAGCTCTCATATGTTGTGCGGTGGATCAACCGTCCGTCACCGCACGAGGGCGTAAACGCACTCGTCGCACAGCCCGCCGGCCACGTTCCGGCCGGCGTTGCGGAGGGTCCCCTCCAGCGTGAACCCGCACCGCTCGGCCACGCGCCGGCTGCGCGCGTTCGACCCGTCGACGCGGATCTCGATCCGCCTGGCACCGAGCCGCTCCACTGCCAGCGTGGTCAGCGCGCGGACGACCTCGCTCGTGTACCCCTGCCCCACCAGCCGGGTCCGGCACCAGTAGCCGATCTCGAACCGCGGGATCGACCAGTCCAACCGGTGCAGCCCGCTCCCGACCACGCAGGTGTCGCTCCCCTTCAGCCACGCCCGGTAGGTCAGGTCCTCCCGCAGTCGAAACCGCGCGTTGGCCCGACGCGAGTGCGCCTCGCTGTCGGCGACGGTGGGCAACGTGGCCGCCCACGGCATCCACCGGTGCAGCTCGTCGAACGACTCGGCCACCGCCGCGTTCACCGCCGCCCCCTCGCCCGGCCGCGGCATGCGGATCACCAGCCGGTCGGTCTCGATCTCCTCCGGCACGTCGATCAACAACGGATCCATGCTCGCCACGTGACACGCCGTGAGGGAATCGAACCCCCGTCTTGCGATTTGGAGGCGCAGGCCCTACCACTGGACGAACGGCGCTTCACTTCGCTTCCAAGCCAACATCAAACTTCCCGGTCCACCGCAGCCGCGATCCGTTTGATCGCCTTCATCATCTCGGCGAACGCCTTGGGCGTGATGCTCTGCGCCCCGTCGGTCATCGCGTGCTCGGGGTCGTTGTGGACCTCGATGATCAGCCCGTCCGCCCCGGCCGCCACGGCGGCGCGGCACATGCTGTCGACCAGGTGGCTCTTGCCCGTCCCCTGGCTCGGGTCGATCACCACCGGCAGGTGCGACACCCGGTGCAGCTCCGGCACGGCCGCCAGCGCCAGCGTGTTGCGGACATACTCCTCGTACGTGCGGATGCCCCGCTCGCACAGCATCACGTTCGTGTTCCCCCGGCTCATGATGTACTCGGCGGCCAGCAGGAACTCCTCAAGCGTTGCGCTCATCCCACGCTTCAACAGCACCGGCTTGCTCGACTCGCCCACCGCGTTCAGCAGGTTGAAGTTCTGCATGTTTCGCGCGCCCACCTGCAGCACGTCGGTGTAGTCGGCCACCAGCTTCACCTGGTCGACCGCCATCACCTCGGTCACGATTGCCAGACCGGTCTGCTCCCGCGCCTCGGCCAGGATCTTCAGCCCCGCCTCGCCCATCCCCTGGAACGCGTACGGGCTCGTCCGCGGCTTGAACGCCCCGCCCCGCAGCCCCACCGCGCCCGCCTCCTTCACGGCGTGCGCGATTTCCAACGTCTGCTGTTTCGACTCCACGCTGCACGGCCCGGCGATCACGCCCACCCGCGTCCCGCCGATCGTCGCCCCGATCGGCCCGCCCAGCGGGACGCTGGTCCGCTCCTTCTTCACCTCCCGGCTGGCCATCTTGTAGGGCGCCAGGATCGGCACCACCTTGTCGACGCCCGGCACGCTCTCGAACGCCGACCGGTCCTTCATCCGGTCGTTACCGATGACGGCCACCACGGTCCGCTCCGTCCCGACGATCACGTGTTCCTTCAGTCCCATCTCGTTCACCAGTCCCACGACGTGGTCGACCTGCTGCTGGGTCGAACCGGGCTTCATCACGACGATCATGGCAGGGCCTCGATTGGGGGCTCCGGGGCGAGACGACGCCCCGCAAACAAAAGGAGCCCCAGGACGCTTGTCCTGAGGCTCCACCACGTTCCACGGTAAGTATGGTCGGTCGGCTCAGAACACCATTTCGGGTGCCTTAAAGTAGTGGCTGAACCGCCAGAAGCTGTGAGTCGACCGGGCCATTGGGAGGATCAGCCTAGCAACCCGCATCCCGGCGTGTCAAACAAGATCCGCCCGCCATTGTCGCCGGTGCTATCCCACCTGCTCGCGGTACCACGGGAGCGTCTGCTCCAGCCCCTGCTCGAAGTGGGTGACCGGCTCGTACCCGAGCACCTGCTTGGCCAGCGTCACGTCGGCCAGGGAATCCTTGACGTCGCCCGCGCGGGCCGCGGCGTAGTTCGCCCGCTGCGACCGGCCGAGCATGCGGTTGGCCGCCGCGACGATGTCGTTCACGCTCGCCCGGCGGCCGCAGCCGATGTTGACCACCTCTCCGGCCAGCTTCGGGGCCGTCACCGCCAGCACGTTGGCGCGGACCACGTTGCTCACGTGGCAGAAGTCGCGGGTCTGCTCGCCGTCGCCGTACACGGTCGGCGCCTCGCCGCGCAGGATGCGGGTGACGATCGCCGGCACGGCTGCCCCGTACTGGCTCTTCAGGTTCTGGCCCTGGCCGAACACGTTGAAGTAGCGCAGGCAGACCGTCTCCATCCCGTGCAGCCGGGCGTAGGCCGACACGTACCGCTCGCCGGCGTACTTCGACACGGCGTAGGGGCTGATCGGGTCGGGCACCATCGACTCGCGCTTGGGCTGCTCCGGCCCGTCGCCGTAGACGGCGCTGGTCGACGCGTAGACGACCCGCCCGACGCCCGCCGCGCGGCACGCCTCGAGCAGCTGCAACGTGCCGGTGGCGTTCACCAGCTGGTAGTCGATCGGCCGCTCGACCGACTCCGGCACGCTGATCAGCGCCGCGTGGTGGACGACGACCTGCGCCCCGCGCAGCGCCGCGGCCAGCCCGTCCGACGCCAGGATCGACGTTTGGTGGCGTTCGATACGATCGCCCAAGTCGTCCAGACGCAACCAGCCCATCCCGCCGGTGAGGTCATCGATGGCCCGCACCGCGTAGCCGCGCTCGACCAGCGCGTGCGTGATGTGGCTGGCGATGAAGCCCGCCGCCCCGGTGACGACCGCGATCCGTCCGTTCTGCTCCGACATTTGTTTCGGTTCCAACTGTGTGAGGGGTGCCGAGTTTGCCCAAGCCGGCGTCTGAGGTACGCCGACGACCCGCGTGTTCGGCGTACCTCAGACGCCGGGTTGGGCAACGGTGATCCCTATGCGAGCACCCGGCTCCGCCGCGCGCGTGGTGTTTTAACCGACGCCGACGCCACCCGGCCCCACCCGCCGTGCAACGTCTCGGCGATCGCCAGCCACGCGGCCGACTCGGCCGACCCGGCCGTCGGCTCGCCGGCCACGTTCAGGTGGACGCGCTCGACCAGCTCCGGCAGGAGCCACGCGCGCACCGACCGCACCAGCGCCGCGGCGAACGCCGGGCTCTCGGCGATCTGGTTGACGATGATCACCTGGTGGGGGCGGACGAAGTTGACCGCGTTGGCGATGCCGCACGAGAGGTAGCTCAGCACCTCGTCGAGCGACGCGTCCGGCGACACACCGTAAGCGCCGGCACGCGTGGGCAGGCCGGCCGGCGAACGCGACCGGTGCGCCGCGTCGCGACGGCCGAGGAACTCGGTCGAGACGATCCGCTCCAGGCAGCCGACGTGCCCGCAGTAGCAGGGCTCGGTCTCGGCGAGGAACCGCGCGTGCCCCAACTCGTTGGCGCCCGTGGCGCAGCCGCGGTTGGGCCGGCCGTCGATGAGCATCGCCGCGCCCAGGCGGCCGTCGGACACCGACACGAGCAGCACGTCCTCCCGCGCCGGCACCGCCGCCCGCCGGCCGAGCAGCCAGCGAGCGGCCAGCGCGTGCATGTCGTTCTCCAGCACCACCGGCCGATCCCCGGCGGCGGCGAAGACGGGCGCGAGCGATGCGCGCCGGCGCCCCGGCTGGGCGGAGCTGAACAGGATGGCCGGGTCAACCGGGTCGACGAACCCGGTGACGCTGATGCCGACGCCCAGCGTGTGCTTGCCGACGGCCGACGCGAGCAGCTGGGCGGCGACCTCGACCAACTTGGCCGGGTCGGACACCTCCCGGGCGACTGCCTTGGACACCGGGACGCCGCCGAACCCGACCCGGCCCACCTCGACCCGCCCTGGCCCGATCGCCAGGCCGACGGCGTGCGTGGTGGTCGGGTCGATCTCCAGCGGCACGCGTGGCCGGCCGGCACCGGCGCCCGGCTCGGGCGGGCACTCGCGGAGCAACCCGTGCCGGACGAGCCCGTCGGCCACCACCCCCACGCCGTTCGGCGTCAGGCCCGTCAGCGCGCGCAGCTGCGACCGGCTGAGCCGACCCGCCTGCCACACCGCCCGAACCACCGCTTGTTCCCTCGGATCCACTGACGCATTAAAGCAGCGAGTATACGCAAATTCAACTGCAATACTCACTGATAATACTGAGCCACGAGCAGAGACGAAAGAAAATGCTTGAGATTTAATATTCAAGGCGATATTAATTGTCGGCGAGGTACTCATGCACGAAACCACGAGCGAGTTCGAGAAGATCCCCACGGTCATCTACCCCGCGGCCAAGGACGCGAGCCGGGCGGTCGCCGCCGAGATCGCCGGCCTGGTCCGCGCCAAGGCCGCCGCCGGGCAGAAGTGCGTGCTGGGGCTGGCGACGGGCAGCACGCCGGTCGGCGTGTACGACGAGCTGGCCCGGCTGCACAAGGAGGAGGGGCTGAGCTTCGCGAACGTGGTGACGTTCAACCTGGACGAGTACTACCCGATGCAGCGCGGCGAGCTGCAGAGCTACCACCGGTTCATGCACGAGCACCTGTTCAGCCGGATCGACGTCCCGGCCGACGCGATCCACATCCCCGATGGCACGCTGCCGCTGGAGAAGGTGGCCGAGTTCTGCGCCGACTACGAGCGGCAAATCGCCGCCGCCGGCGGCCTGGACCTGCAGCTGCTCGGGATCGGGCGCACGGGGCACGTCGGGTTCAACGAGCCCGGCAGCAGCCGGGAGAGCAAGACGCGGCTGATCACGCTCGACCGCGTGACCCGCCTCGACGCCGCCGCCGACTTCTTCGGTGCCGAGTACGTCCCGCGCCGCGCGATCACCATGGGCGTGGGGACGATCCTGTCGGCGAAGCGCATCGTGATGATGGCGTTCGGCGAGGGGAAGGCCGCCGTGGTGGCCAAGGCCGTGGAGGGGCCGATCACCTCGGCCGTCGCCGCCAGCTTCCTGCAGCAGCACGCGCGGTCGACCGTCCACCTGGACGAGGCGGCGGCGGCGGGGCTGACGCGGTTCAAGAGCCCGTGGTCGGTCGGGCCGGTGAAGTGGGACCCGGCCGCCGTGCGCAAGGCGGTCATCTGGCTGGCCCGTCAGGTGAAGAAGCCGATCCTGAAGCTGACCGACGAGGACTACAACGAGCACGGCCTGCAGGACCTGCTGGCCGAGCTGGGCGGGGGCAGCGCGTACGACATCAACCTGGACGTGTTCCGGGCGATGACCAACTCGATCAGCGGCTGGCCCGGCGGGAAGCCCCCGCAGCGCAAGCGGCCGGGCGACCTGGGCCGGCCGGGCGACTCGATCTTCCCCAAGCGCGTGCTGATCTTCAGCCCCCACCCCGACGACGACGTGATCAGCATGGGCGGCACGCTCATCCGGCTGGTCGACCAGGGGCACGAGGTCCACGTCGCCTACCAGACCAGCGGCAACATCGCCGTGTTCGACGCCGACGCGATCCGCTTCGCCGACTTCGCCGCCGAGTACAACCGGATCTTCAACCCCGGCGGCGAGGGTGCGGCCGCGGCGCAGGCGGCGAAGATCGAGCAGCACATCGAGGAGTCGCTGCGGAACAAGCAGCCGGGCCAGGCCGACTCGCCCGAGGTGCAGAAGATCAAGGGACTGATCCGTCGCGGCGAGTGCAGAGCGGCCGGAAGGGACTGCGGCGTGCCGATCGACCGGCTGCACTTCATGGACCTGCCGTTCTACGAGACCGGCGCGGTGCGCAAGAATCCGTTGGGCGAGGAGGACATCCAGATCACGGTGGACCTGCTTCGCCGCATCCAGCCGCACCAGGTGTACGCTGCGGGCGACCTGAGCGACCCGCACGGGACGCACCGGGTGTGCCTGTCGGCGGTGTTCCAGGCGTTCGACCGGGTCAGCGAGGAGCGGTGGGCGCAGCAGTGCGAGGTGTGGCTGTACCGCGGCGCGTGGCAGGAGTGGGAGCCGGAGCAGATCGAGATGGCCGTGCCCATCAGCCCCCGGGAGCTGATGCGGAAGCGATCGGCCGTTTTCAAGCACCAGAGCCAGAAGGACAAGGCCATGTTCCCCGGGTCGGACCCGCGCGAGTTCTGGCAGCGGGCCGAGGACCGCAACCGCGGGACGGCGAAGGTCTACGACCAGCTCGGCCTGTCCGAGTACGAGGCGATCGAGGGCTTCGTGCGGTGGCGGCCCGAGTGGCAGCAGGGCGGCGCCGAGTCGGCGCTGGCGGCGGCGAAGACCGTGTCGGGGGGTGCCAGGTGAGCGGTGCCACGACCGACAAGGCCGTCGTGCTGGCCGCTGGGCTGGGCACGCGAATGCGCAAGGCGGACGGCGCGGCGACGCTGGGCGCAGCCCAGGCCGCCGTGGCCGACACCGGCGTGAAGGCGCTGATCCCGATCGACCGGCCGTTCCTCGACTACGTGCTGCACGTGCTGGCCAACGGCGGGTACCGCAAGGTGTGCCTGGTGATCGGGCCGAAGCACCGCGAGCTGCGCGAGTACTACGGGAGGACGTTGAGGGCGTCGCGCCTGGAGATCTCGTTCGCCGTTCAGGAGCAACCCCGCGGCACGGCTGACGCCGTCGCCGCGGCCGAGCCGTTTGCGGCCGGCGACCCGTTCCTGATGATCAACAGCGACAACTATTATCCGGTGGCTGCTGTGAAGGCGCTGCGGGAGACGGCCGGGTCGGCCGTGGCCGCGTTCGAGCGGGACGCGATGATCCGCACGAGCAACATCCCCGCCGACCGGGTGGTGAAGTTCGCCGCCGTCGAGACCGACGGCGACGGACACATGAAGCGGATCGTGGAGAAGCCCGATGCGGCCACGTTGGCCGCCTTGGGCCCGGTGGTCTATCTGGGCATGAACTGCTGGCGGTTCACGCCGGCGATCTTCGAGGCGTGCCGGAGGACTGCGCCGTCGCCGCGGGGCGAGCTGGAGATCACGGACGCGGTGCAGCTGGCGATCGACGAGCTTGGCGAGCGGTTCCGCGTGTTGAAGTTCGACGCGCCGGTGCTGGACCTGTCGTGCCGGGCGGACGTGGGGCCGGTGACGGAGCGGTTGGCCGGGACGGAGGTGTCGCTGTGACCGAAACCCTGAACGTGACGTCGCACGACGCGACGGCGGCGATCGCCGACCGGTTGGTCGCCGCGGGCATGGCGCCCGAGGCGGCGGCGTCGAAGCGGCGGCTGTTCGCCCAGGCGGCAGCCGCGCTCGAGGCGCCCGAGCCGACCGTCGCGTGGTTCGTCCCCGGTCGGATCGAGTTCCTCGGCAAGCACACCGACTACGGCGGCGGGCGCAGCCTGCTGTGCGCCGTCGAACAGGGCTTCTGCATGGTCGCCCGGCCCCGGGCCGACGCGATGATCCACGTGACGGCCGCCACCACCGGCGACCGCGCGACGTTCCCGCTGGTCCCGCCGGCCGAGCCGCGTATGGGCCACTGGTCCAACTACCTGATGACGGCCGCCGCCCGCGCGGCGACGAACTTTCCCGGCGGCCTGCGCGGCGTCGACCTGGCGTTCACCAGCGACCTCCCCCCGGCGGCGGGCATGAGCAGCTCGAGCGCGCTGGTCGTCGGCGCGTTCATGGTCCTGTCGGACGTGAACGACCTGACGAACCACGCCAAGTACAAGGGCTCGATCAAGACGCCCGAGGACCTGTGCGGGTACCTGGGCACGATCGAGAACGGACAGACCTTCAAGGCGCTCATGGGCAACCGCGGCGTCGGCACGTTCGGCGGGAGCGAGGACCACACGGCCATCCTGAACGGGATCGGCGGCCACCTCGTGCAGTACGGGTTCACGCCGGTGGAGCACCAGCGCACCGTCCCGCTGCCGGCGGGCCACGTGTTCGTCGTCTCGTCCAGCGGCGTGATCGCGGAGAAAACGCGGGCGGCCCTGGAGAAGTACAACCGGGTGTCGCGCACGGCGTCGGTCATCCTGGACGAGTGGCGGTTGGCCGGCGGCGCGTTCGGCACGACGCTGGCCCAGGCCGTGCGGTCGAGCCCCGACGCGGCCGAGCGGCTGCGGGCGGTGCTGGCGGCGTCCCACGTCGATGCGTTCCCGGCTTCAGCGTTGGTCGCGAGGCTCGACCAGTTCATTGGCGAGAGCGAGCAGATCATCCCGGCCACCGCCGATGCCCTGGCGGCGGGGCGGCTCGACGAGGTGGGCCGGTTGGTCGACCGGTCGCAGGCCGGGGCCGAGGCGGGCTTGGGCAACCAGGTCCCCGAGACGGTGTTCCTGGCGGCCGAGGCTCGGCGGCGGGGTGCCGTGGCCGCGACCGCGTTCGGGGCCGGGTTCGGCGGGAGCGTGTGGGCGATGGTGCCGACCGCCGCCGCCGACGGGTTCGCCGCCGCGTGGTCCGCTTCCTATGCGGAGCGGTTCCCCGAAGCCGCGGCCCGATCCCGATTCTTCCGCACGACCGCCGGGCCGGCGGCGACGCGGGTGCTTTGATTTGCCACCTCTTCACGGAGCCCAGCGATGTCTCGTCCAATTCGTTTGTGCCGGTGCCTGCTCGCCCCCGCGATCGTTGCGCTGGCCGGGAGCGCGACCGCCAAGGCGGCTGACGACGCCGTCGCGCCCAAGGCGGCACGGTCGGTCCACCTGTCGTACGTCCTGCCTGAGGCGGCCGGGAAGGGCGTCGTCGGGTTCTACAACGAGGTGACGGTCGAGAAGACGACGCTCGGCAGCTACTTCCAATCGTGCGGGTTCGCCGGCGGCTACTTCGGCATCCAGGAGCGGGGCGACAAGAAGGTCGGCATCTTCAGCGTCTGGGACACCGGCGTCACCGGCAACGACCAGAAGGCCGTGGACCGGAAGAACCGCGTGAAGACCCTGTTCACCGGCGACGGCGTGCGGGCCAGCCGGTTCGGCGGCGAGGGGACCGGCGGGCACAGCGACTTCGACTGCGATTGGGTGGTCGGCCAGACCTACAAGTTTTACCTGACGGCCACCGTTGACGGGGCCGACACGAAGTACGACGCCTGGTTCCGCGACCCCGCGAAGAAGGACTGGATGCACGTGGCGACGTTCTCGTGCCCCGACGGTGGGAAGCGGCTGAGCGGGCTCTACTCGTTCATCGAGGACTTCCGCCGGGACACCGAGAGCGCGACCGAGGTGCGGCGGGCGGAGTTCGGCAACGCCTGGGTGAAGCCGGCCGACGGCGATTGGCTGCCGCTGACCAAGGCGCGGTTCACCGCGTCGGGGGCCACGTGGGAGGCGAAGGACACGATCGACGCCGGCGTGGTGGGCGACCACTTCTACCTGCAGACCGGCGGCGACACGAAGACGACGAACAAGCTGCGGTCGACCATTACACGGCCGCAAGGCGACGCTAAGCTACCGGCCCTGCCGCCGGCCGGCACCAAGTGAAGTCGACTTGGACGGACCCCGCGGCCTGCCACCAGGTGAACACCCATGAGCTCATCCCCAGCCGTCGCGGCCGACCCGGTCGCCACGTTCAGCAACCACGCGGCCGCGCCCGTCGCCCAGCCGGTCGCCAGGGACGCGCCGCGGCGCCAGCGCAACTTCGCCAGCGATAACGCCAGCGCCGTCTGCCCCGAGGCGTGGGCCGCCATGGCCGAGGCGAACGGTGCCGGCCACGTGCCCAGCTACGGGGCCGACAGCTACACGCAGCGGGCGACCGACGCGTTCCGCGAGCTGTTCGAGACCGACTGCGACGTCTACTTCGTGTTCAACGGCACCGCCGCCAACAGCCTGGCGCTGGCGAGCCTGTGCCAGAGCTACCACTCGGTCGTCTGCCACGAGACGGCCCACGTGGAGACCGACGAGTGCGGCGCGCCCGAGTTCTACAGCAACGGCGCGAAGCTGCTGCTGTGCCCCGGCCCGCTGGGCAAGCTGACGCCGGACGTGGTGCGGTCGGTCGTCACCAAGCGGACCGACATCCACTACCCCCGGCCCAAGGTGCTGTCGATCACCCAGCCGACCGAGCTGGGCACGACCTACTCGCTGGACGAGGTGGCGAGCCTGTCGGCGACGGCCCACGAGTTCGGGATGAACGTGCAGATGGACGGGGCGCGGTTCGGCAACGGCGTGGTGTCGCTGGGCTGCGCGCCGGCCGAGCTGACGTGGAAGGCCGGCGTCGACGTGCTCTGCTTCGGCGGCAGCAAGAACGGCATGGCGGTGGGCGAGGCGGTGATCTTCTTCAAGCGCGAGCTGAGCGAGGAGTTCGCCGCCCGGTGCAAGCAGGCGGGCCAGCTGGCCAGCAAGATGCGCTTCCTGGCCGCCCCCTGGCTGGGCATGCTGAAGGGCGACGCCTGGCTCAGGCGCGCCGGCCAGGCGAACGCGATGGCGAAGCGGCTGGAGGCGGGGATCCGCAAGCTGCCGGGCGTGAGGATCCAGAACCCGGTCCAGGCGAACAGCGTGTTCGTCGAGCTGCCCGCCGGCGTGGGGGACAAGCTGCGGGCGCGCGGGTGGCTGTTCTACTCGTTCATCGGCGGCGGGGGCCGGCTCATGTGCTCGTGGGACACCGGCGAGGCCGACGTCGACGCCCTGCTGGCCGACCTGGCGGCGGTCGCCGGCGCTTGATCCGTGCCGGTTTGCAGCTTGAGTGAACGCCGGACAGCGGCGGGGTCGCTTCAGCAACCCTGGGGACCCCCGGCGATGAAACAGGGTTGCTGAAGCAACCCTGCCGCGAACGGGGGATCGAAATTCTACAGATGATGTCGCGCCGATGACGAAAGCAATCCTGCTCGCCGGGTGCCTGATGCTCGCCATCACCCCGCCACTGATGGCGAATCCCGGCGACGTGATCCCGCGGCCGACCTCCGTCGCCGAGCGGCCCGGGCAATTTGCGCTGTCGGCCACGACGGCGGTTTGCGTCGACGACGCTTCGTTGGATGACACTGCGGCCGTGCTGGTCGACCTCGTGGCCAAGCCGCTGGGATCGTCGCCGGCCGTGAGGACCGGCGATGCGCCGGCCGGCGCGATAGTGTTGACTCACAAGGGTGCCGACCCATTGATGGGTGACGAGGGGTACACGCTGTCGGTGACGCCTGCCGGCGTCACCATCCGGGCGACGACCACGGCCGGGATGTTCTACGGCGTTCAAACGTTCCGCCAGTTGCTGCCGCCGCAGATCGAGACGCGTGACAAGGTGACCGGCGTGGCCTGGGACGTGCCGTGCGTGGAGATCACCGATTCGCCGCGGTGCGCGTGGCGCGGGCTGATGCTGGACTGCGCCCGCCACTTCTTCGACAAGGGCGAGGTCGAGCGGCTGCTCGACGTCATGGCCCTGCACAAGCTGAACACGTTCCACTGGCACCTGACCGACGACCAGGGCTGGCGGATCGAGATCAAGAAGTACCCGAAGCTGACCGAGGACGGCGCGTGGCGGCCGGGCATCGGGTTCAGGCTGGACCCCAAGCGGAGCAACCACTACGACGCCGCCGGGCGGTACGGCGGGTTCTACACGCAGGACGACGTGCGCGAGGTGGTCGCCTACGCGGCGAAGCTGCACATCACGGTCGTGCCCGAGATCGAGATGCCCGGGCACGCCGTGGCGGCGCTGTCGGTCTACCCGCAGCTCTCCAGCACGACCCGGCCGCTGACGATCGCCGCGGGGGCGGGCGTGATGGAGGGGATCTACAACCCGACGAGGGACGAGACGTTCGACTTTTTGGGTGACGTGCTGACCGAGGTGGCCGGGCTGTTCCCGGGGCCGTTCATCCACGTGGGCGGGGACGAGGTGCCCAAGGGGCCGTGGAAGAAGTCGGCCGAGTGCCAGGCGTTCATGAGGGCGCACGGGTTCAAGAACGAGGACGAGCTGCAGAGCTACTTCATCAAGCGGGCCGAGAAGCTGGTCGAGTCCAAGGGCAAGCGGCTGATCGGCTGGGACGAGATCCTCGAGGGCGGCCTGGCGCCGGGCGCGGCGGTCATGTCGTGGCGGGGCGTTGGGGGCGCGGTGGCGGCGGCGAACGCCGGGCACGACGTGGTGCTCAGCCCGACCTCCAACGCCTACCTCGACTACGGCCAGACGCGCCGCAAGGACCAGCCGCCGACCATCGGCGGGAACCTGCCGCTGCGGAAGGTCTACGCGCTGGACCTCGTGCCCAAGGGGTTGTCGCCCGACCAGGTGAAGCACGTGCTGGGGGCGCAGGGGAACGTGTGGACGGAGTACATGCCGAACCTGCAGCAGGTGGAGCTGATGGCGTTCCCCCGCGCCTGCGCGATCGCCGAGGTCACCTGGACGGCCCACGACCGCGCGGACTACGCCGACTTCCTGCGCCGGTGGGACGGGCTCAAGCCGCGGCTGAAGGTCATGGGCGTGAACTACTTCGACGCGCCCGAGCCGAGCGTTTCAATGCCGATCGGCAATTGGGTGCCGAGCCAGATGGGCACCACGTTCAAGCCGTTGGAATGGGACGTGTCCAAGGCGATCACCAAGGCCGGGAGGTACCGCGTCACCTTGCAGTACACCGACGGTGCCTGCCGGCTGGACGTGAAGTGGGCGGCGCTGTCGAGCGGCGGGACCGAGGTCGCTCGCGACACGCACGATGGCACGACCGGCGGGTCGGACCGGAACAACGTCTACACGCTCGCCGTGCCGAGCCTGGCCACGGGGGCGAGGTACACGCTGACGGTCCTGGTTCGAAGCGACGGCGGGACCGACTCCCACGGCACGGTGACGGTCGCGCCGGAGTGACCGCAACGGGCGGACGGGCGTGTCCACCCGCCGCGGCGGTGCCGGACGATCGGGCGTGCCAGTCGCTGGATCGGCGAGGGGGGTGGCCCCGTCACCAGCGGCGGCGCAGACCCGACCAGATGGTGCGTGCCCGCCGTTGGCGTTCGCGGGTACACTGCCGGCATGGCGGAGCAGGGCGTCGCAGACGAGAAGACGGATCCGCACGCTGGCAACGGCCAGCCGCACAACGGCAACGGGGGCCAGCAGCGCGGCGCGGAGGACGACCGCACGGTCCTGCCGGTCGACCGCGAGCAGGCGCCGCGGCTGCCGTTCACGGTGGTCGGCATGGGGGCGTCGGCGGGGGGGCTGGAGGCGCTGACCGAGTTCTTCGATGCCGTGCCGTCCAACACCGGCATGGCGTTCGTCGTCGTCCAGCACCTCCCGCCCGAGCGCGAAAGCCTGATCGCCGACATCCTGTCCAAGCACACGCGCATGCCCGTGCGGCAGGTGGAGGACGGGCTGCACGTCCACCGGAACCACGTCTACGTGATCCGCCCGGGGAACACGCTGACGATCCGGTTCGGCAAGCTGCACCTGGGCGAGCCGGTCGAGAAGCGGTTCCACCAGCGGCCGGTCGACGACTTCTTCCGCAGCCTGGCCGAGGAGCAGCGGGAGCGCGCGGTGTGCGTGCTGATGTCGGGCATGGGCAGCAACGGGACGGCCGGGGCGCAGATGGTGAAGGCGGTGGGCGGGATCTGCGTGGCGCAGGACCCGGAGACGGCCAAGTTCCCCAGCATGCCGCGGGCGATGATCGACGCGGGGCTGAGCGACTACATCCTGCGTCCGTCGGACATGCCCGAGACGCTCGCCCGCTACGCCGCCCACCCCTACGCCAAGGGGGGCAAGAGCGTCGACGCGATCGTGCGGCGGGACCAGAAGTCGCTGAACGAGATCCTGGCGGTGCTGCGGACGCGGGCGCGGCACGACTTCAGCGGGTACAAGAAGCCGACCGTGATCCGGCGCGTGCAGCGGCGGATGGGGCTGAACCAGGTGTCGCTGCTGGCCGACTACGCCAAGCTGCTCCGCACCACGCCCGCCGAGGCCGTCGCGCTCGCCGACGACCTGCTGATCCACGTGACCGGGTTCTTCCGCGACCCTGACGCCTGGGACGTGCTGCGCGAGAAGGCGATCCTGCCACTGATCCAGGCCCGGCCCGACGACGGGACGATCCGCTGCTGGATCACGGCCTGCTCCAGCGGGGAGGAGGCGTACACGCTGGCGATCCTGCTGGTCGAGGCGGCCGAGGCGGCGGGGAAGCACTTCGACATCAAGATCTTCGCCACCGACATGGCCGAGCGCAGCCTGGCCCACGCCCGGGCGGGGATCTACCCCGGCGGGATCGAGTCGGACGTGAGCCCCGAACGGCTGGACCGGTTCTTCGACCGGGACGACAGCGTCTACCGCGTCCGCCGGGAGCTCCGCGAGCTGATCGTGTTCGCCCCGCAGAACGTGCTGCAGGACCCGCCGTTCAGCCGGATGGACATCTGCTCCTGCCGCAACCTGCTGATCTACCTCGAGCCGGAGATGCAGCGGAAGGTGCTCTCGCTGCTGCACTTTGGCCTGACCGAGGGGGGGGTGCTGTTCCTGGGCACGAGCGAGACCAACGCCGGCGCCGAGGACCTGTTCGACCCGATCGACAAGCGGGCGCGGCTGTTCCGCCGGATGGGCCCGACCCGCCACGGCGCGGTCGAGTTCCGCACGCCCCAGGCGCTGGGGATCGGCACGAGCGCCGGCGGGCACGACGTGGAGCGGCCGCTGGTGGCGCCGACGCGCGTGTCGCTGGCGCAGCTGACGCAGCAGACGCTGCTCGAGCGGTACACGCCGGCGTCGGTCGTCGTCGACCGGGACCTGCGGATCGTCTACTACCACGGCCGGACCGAGCCGTTCCTGGACCAGCCCCGCGGCGAGCCGACGCGCGACCTGATGGTGCTGGCGCGGATCGCCGTGCGCGCGCCGCTGCGGGCGGTGCTGAACGCGGCCGTGGAGCGGCACGAGGCCGGCAGCGCGCGCGACGGGACGATCCAGACGGATGAGGGCCCCCGGCAGGTGACGGTCCGCGCGGTGCCGCTACAGCCCAGCCCCAACTGCAACTACTTCCTGGTCAGCTTCGAGCTGCTGTCGGTGGTCACGCTGTCGCCATCGCCAGCCAAGGGCGACGCGGGCGAGGTCCCGCTGCAGGAGGAGCTGTCCCGCGTCCGCGACGACCTGCAGGCGACGGTCGAGGCGCTGCAGGCGACCAACGAGGAGATGCGGGCCTCGAACGAGGAGGTGACCAGCGTCAACGAGGAGCTGCAGAGCACCAACGAGGAGCTGGAGACCAGCAAGGAGGAGATGCAGTCGCTCAACGAGGAGCTGACGACCGTCAACGCGCAGCTGCAGGCGAAGATGGAGGAGCTGCAGGCGGCGACCAACGACCTGACCAGCCTGCTCTCCAGCACGGACATCGCCGTGATCTTCCTCGACACGCGCTTCCGCATCCGGCGGTTCACGCCGGCCGTGGGGCAGCTGATCGACCTGATCGGCGCCGACGTGGGCCGGCCGCTGAAGGACCTGGCGCGGAAGTTCGAGGACCCCGAGCTGCTGCCCGACGCCGAGCAGGTGCTGGCCCGGCTGGTGCCGATCGAGCGGGAGGTGGCCAGCACGGCCGGCCGCACGTACGTCCGCCGGGCGCTGCCCTACCGGACGACCGACAACCGCATCGACGGCGTGGTGGTCACGTTCGTGGACATCACCGCGCGGATCGTGGCCGAGCGGGCACTGCGGTCGAACGAGGAGCGGCTGCGGCGCGTGCTGGCGGTCGACACGGTGGGCATCGTCTTCTTCGACGCCGACGGCCGGATCACCGACGCCAACGACGCGTTCCTCCGCCTGTGCGGGTACGACCGGACGGACCTGTCGGCGGGGCGGCTGACGTGGGCGCGGCTGACGCCGCCCGACAGCGTCGAGCCGATGGCCGGGGGCGTGGCGGAGCTGCGCGAGACGGGCCGGCTGACGGCGCGCGAGGCCGAGTGCGCCGGGCCCGACGGCACCCGCTGGTGGGGGCTGTTCGCCGGCGCCCGGCTGGAGGACGGGACGATGGTCAACTTCGTCGTCGACGTCACCGAGCGCCGCCGCGCCGTCGCCCGCCTCGCCGAGAGCGAGGCGCGGTTCCGCGCCCTGGCCGACGTGGTGCCCGGCCTGCTGTGGCGGACCGACGCGGCCGGCCACACCGACTGGTTCAACCAGCAGTGGCTCGACTACACCGGCCAGACGGTCGCCCAGGCCCGGGGTCGCGGTTGGACCGACGCGATCCACCCCGACGACCGCGACCCGTCGCGGGCGGCCTACGAGGCGGCGATCCGGACCGGCGAGCCGCTCCGGCGCGAGCACCGCCTCCGCCGGGCCGACGGCGAGTACCGCTGGTTCCGCATCGACGCCCGCCCCTCGCGCGACCCGGCCGGCGGCGCGGTCGAGTGGTTCGGCGTCGCCACCGACGTCCACGACGAGCGGGCGGCCGTCGAGAGCCTGCGCGAGTCGGCCGAGCGCACCCAGCTCGCCGCCGGCGCCGCCGGCATCGGGTTCTGGGCCTGGGACGTGCTCAGCAACACCGACCGGGGCGACGCCCAGCACAACGGCATCATGGGGCTGGCACCGGCGCCGGCGGGCGGGCCGCTGTCGCTGTTCATGGACCGCGTCCACCCCGACGACCGCGACCGGGTGCTCGTCGCGCTGACCCGCGCCACCGAGCAGGCGGCCGACTTCGCCATCCGGTTCCGCGTCGTCCACGACGGCGGGGAGGTGCGGTGGGTCGTCAAGCACGGCCGGCCCGTGTTCGAGGGGCAGCCGCGGGCCGTGCGCGTGATCGGCACGCTGCTGGACGTGACCGACCGCATGCGGGCCGAGCAGGAGCGCGACCGGCTGATCGAGCAGGAGCAGGGGGCGCGGCGGGCGGCGGAGGCGGCGAACGACGCGAAGGACCAGTTCCTGGCCAACGTCAGCCACGAGCTGCGGACGCCGCTGTCGGCCATCATGCTGTGGTCGAAGATGCTGCGGACGAGCCGGGCGAGCGACGAGCGGCAGGTGACCGAGGGGCTGGACGCGATCGTGCGCGCCGCCGAGAGCCAGCGGGAGCTGATCGAGGACCTGCTCGACACGAGCCGGATCGTCGCCGGCAAGCTGCGGCTGGACGCGCGGCGGGTGGCGGTGCGCCCGCTGATCCTCGAGGCGATGGAGCAGGTCCGCCCGGCCGCCGATGCCAAGCGCGTGACGGTCGGCCTCACGGCCGGCGAGGGGTTGCAGGGCGTGGACGTCGACCCCGACCGGCTGCGGCAGGTGCTGTGGAACCTGCTGAGCAACGCGGTCAAGTTCACGCCCGCCGGCGGCCGGGTCGACGTGGCCGCCCGGCAGGACGCGGAGGCGTTCGAGGTGTCCGTGACCGACAGCGGGCGGGGCATCGCGCCCGACCAGCTGCCGCACGTGTTCGAGCGGTTCTGGCAGGCCGAGTCGGCCGCCCGTCAGACGCAGGGGGGGCTGGGGCTGGGGCTTGCGATCGCCAAGCAGTTGGTGGAGCTGCACGGCGGGACGATCGACGCGCACAGCGGCGGGGTCGGCAAGGGGAGCACGTTCCGCATCCGCCTGCCGCTGCCGGCCGAGGGCCGCAACGTCCGCGCGCCGGCCCGCCGGGGCGAGAGGTCGCCGTCGCTGACCGGCATCCGCATCCTGCTGGTGGAGGACGACGTGCCGACGCGTGACGCGCTGGTGGTGGTGCTGAAGGCCGCCGGCGCAGAGGTGACGCCGGTCGGCACATCCATCGATGCGCTGAGGGCGTTCGACGCGATCCACCCGGACCTGATCGTGTCCGACGTCGGCCTGCCCGATGGCGACGGCAACGACCTGATCCGCCAGATCCGCACGTTGGAGGCCGACCGCAAAGCCGTGGTGACCCCCGCGGTCGCGCTCACGGCCCTGGTCCGCCGACAGGACCGGCGACGGACGTCGGAGAGCGGGTTCCAACAGCACGTCGCCAAGCCCGTCGACCCCGAGCGGCTGGTGCGGACGCTGTGGGCGCTGCTGGAGACGTGAGGACAGTGCTTCTGGTCACCGGTTGTGCGTTACTGGTTCCTGGTTGCGTAGAGGACCGCGCGTCCAACAACAAGTAATCAATAACAGTTGACCAGTAAGTTCCGCCGGCTCAGTCCAACCCCGACATTCCCTCGCGGATCGCGTACTTCGTCAGCTCGGCGACGCTGAACAGGTTCAGCTTGTTCATCAGGTTCGCCCGGTGCGTCTCCACCGTCTTGACGCTGACGCTGAGCGCGTGGGCGACCTCCTTGGTGGCCTTGCCCTCGGAGATCAGCTGCAGCACCTCGCGCTCGCGGCCGCTCAGCTTCGCGTGGCCCCGCCCGTCCACGCCGTCCCGGCTCCGGGCGACGGCCTCGGCGAGCGACGGGCTGACGTACGTCTTGCCGGCGACCACGGCGTGAACCGCCTCGGCCAGCTCGTCGAACGCCGACTCCTTCCGCACGAACCCCGTCGCCCCCGCCGTCAGGGCGGCGTTGATGACCTTCTCGTCGGATCGGCCGGTGAGGCAGATGACCCGGATCTCCGGGTGCCGCTCGGTGATCTGACGCGTGGCGTCCACGCCGTTCAGGTCGGGCATGACGATGTCCATCACGACCACGTCCGGCCGCGACTCGCCCGCCATCCGCACGGCCGTCCGGCCGTCGGCGGCCTCGCCGGCGACCACCATGTTCGGCGACCGCTCGACCAGGGCTCGCAGTCCTGACCTTAAAATCTCGTGATCGTCGGCCAGCAGTAACTTGATTTTCTCCATGGCGGTGTCAACCTAACCGAAACCGAGAACCCACGCCGTCGACTACACTTAATTCCGACAGGGAGCAAAAGGGTTGCCGAACACTCTTAGGGCCACGCATTAGCTGGCGGTAAGGGGCCAGGGGCTCAAATCGGCACCCGTTAGCGGTGCGAGAGAAACATCGCACTGCGCCGTGTGCCAACTTGTCGCAGCCCACAAATTTATCGTTGGTCACACGTGGCGCTGCATGTTCTGCGGTGGCAACGCGTCGCGCGGATCGGGATGACGGCGTCTATACTGCCCAGCCGCATGGACGTGGACCTCCAGGAACAGCTGCAGAACCTCTTCGGGCTGGACGACTTTCGCCCGCGCCAGCGGGAGGTGATCGAGGACGTGCTGGCCGGCCGCGACGTGCTGTGCGTCATGCCCACGGGGGCCGGCAAGAGCCTGTGCTACCAGCTGCCCGCCGCGGTGTTGGGCGGGTTGACCGTCGTCGTCAGCCCGCTCATCTCGCTGATGAACGACCAGGTCCAGCAGCTGACCGACGAGGGCATCCCCGCCCTGTTGCTGAACAGCAGTCAGAACGCTCAGGAGCAGCGCGAGACGCTGGCCAAGCTGCACGCGGGGTTCGAGGGGCTGCTCTACGTTGCCCCGGAGCGGTGCTTCGCGCCGAACTTCCAGGCGACGATGGACCAGCTGCAGCCGCGGCTGCTGGCCGTGGACGAGGCCCACTGCATCAGCCAGTGGGGGCACGATTTTCGGCCCGAGTACAGCCGCCTCGGCGAGGTGCGCGACCGGCTCGGCCAGCCGCCCACGATAGCGCTGACCGCCACGGCGACCGACGACGTGCGGACCGACATCATCCGCCGGCTGGGGTTGCAGGACCCGACCGTGGTCGTCACCGGCTTCGACCGGGTGAACCTCAGCTACGAGTGCCAGCGGGTGGCGAAGGTGGCCGAGAAGGCGTCGGCGATGCTCGACTTCATCGAGCGCGAGCCGGGCGGCGGGATCGTCTACTGCGCCACGCGCAGGGCCGTGGACGAGGTGACGGGATTGCTGAGCGCCCGGTTGCGCGGCCGACCGATCTTCGCCTACCACGCCGGCATGGACCCCGCCGCCCGCACGGCGAACCAGGAGCGGTTCATGCAGACGCCGTCGGCGATCGCGGTGGCGACGAACGCGTTCGGCATGGGGATCAACAAGCCCGACACGCGGTTCGTGATCCACTACAACCTGCCCGGCACGCTGGAGGCCTACTACCAGGAGGCCGGCCGGGCCGGGCGCGACGGGCAGCCGGCGCGCTGCGTGATGCTGTTCAGCTACCAGGACCGGTACACGCAGGAGTTCTTCATCGACAAGATCGGGAAGGACCACCCCGACGCCGACCCCGACACGATCGCCAGCATCAAGGCCAACGCCGAGCGCAAGCTGGAGTGGATGCTGAAGTACGCCCAGACCCACAAGTGCCGGAGGCGGGCGATCCTGGACTACTTCGGCGACGACGCCGAGGTGGTCGGCTGCACCTGCGACGTCTGCCGCCGGGGCGGGGCGATCGTGGCGACGACGGCGAACGTGGTCATCAGCGACGAGACGACCCTGCTCGTGCGGCAACTGCTGTCGGCCGTCGCCCGGTGCAAGGGGAAGTTCGGCGTCGGCGCCGTGGCCGAGGTGCTGACCGGCGCCGAGACCGAGCGAAACCAGCGGTTCGGCCTGAACACGCTCACCACGTTCGGCCTGCTGCGGCAGTACCCGGTGAAGCGGGTGATCGCCATGCTGCACCGGTGCATGGAGTCGGGCCTGGCCCGGCAGAAGGACCCCGACGGCGTGAAGTTCCGCCCCGTGATGGACCTGACCGCCGCCGGCGTGCAGGTGATGAAGGGCGAGGTGCCCCCGCCGGCCACGCTGGCCGACCTGATCCCGCAGCGGCGCGAGGCGCGGTCGTTCAACTCGTCCGGCCCGAACCCGTTCAACGCGATCAGCCGGCAGGGACCGCGCAGGGCCGAGCCGCGCGGCGATCCCGACGAGTTCCAGACCGACCCCGAAACCGAGGCCCGCTACGCCAAGCTGAAGGGCATCCGCACCGAGCTGGCCCGCGAGAAGCAGATCCCCGCCTACTGCATCTGCCACGACAGCACGCTGCGCGCGATCGCCCAGGCCGCCCCGAACGACCTCGACGCGCTGCAGGCGATCAAGGGCATGGGCCCGTTCAAGGTGCAACAATACGGGGAGGCGTTCCTGGCGGCGGTGCGGGAGTAGCGTGCCATAAAGCCGCCGATGTCATCGGCGGGGACCGCCCGGACCGCCGATGACATCGGCGGCTTTATTGAATGTGATCGTTCGCTTCGCCCGCAGGTCCATCGTCACCGTCTCGTCGTCCTGCAGCCACCCGTCGACGGCGAATGCCCGGCCGCCGGAGATGCCGGTGAGCGTGAAGTGGGTGGGATCGGCCGAATCGGGCTGGCCGGCGTAGATCGTCGTCGGCCGGCCGGACGCGATCACCAGCGAACCCGTGTCGCGCGCCAGCACCTGCGTCGGCGGCGTGGTCAGCCCGCCGGGCCGGAACACGCGGGTGCCGAAGGTGACCATGAGCGACACCGCGTCCTCACCGGCGCCGTCGGCGAACACGTAGGCCTGCACCACTACCAGCCGGGACGACCCGTTCGGCGTGCGCAGCACATGGGAAAGGATGACCGGCGCACCGCGGTCCCCGGGCGGCGAGAGCAGTCGATAGAACGCCTGGAACGCGGCATCCCCGGCCGAGGGAACGGGCGGCACGTCCCAGTCGTAGGCGACCGAGTCGGCTGGGGCCGTGTATGCCAGGCAGCGGTGCTGCCAGTACAGGGTGACGACCCGCCGCCACGCCGGCCGTGCCCAACGCGGGACGGCGATGGACGCGGCGACAATCACGACGGCGACGCACGCCCACCGCACGGTTGACCGCCGGCGGTGCCGCGGCGGTCGCGGGGCGTAGGCCAGCGGCGACGGAGGTTGATTGGGGAGAGGGTCCACTATCGTCACCCCGTTTAGCGACGGCCCGGACGGCCGGCATCAACCTGTAGCTCCGGGCCGTCGCTAAACGGTGCGAAGCCGCGCGACGACCTCGCCGCGCGGCAGGCGGGTCTCGGTGTGGCTCAGCATGTCCTTCAGCACGGCCGTCCCGTCCGCCACCTCGGCGTCGCCGACGATCACGCACCAGCGGGCCCTCTCGCGGTCGGCCAGCTTCATCTGGCCCTTCATGCCGCGGCTGACATCGGTGTCGGCGGCCAGTCCTGCGGCGCGAAACTCAAGCAGCAGTTGCCAAACGATCGGTCTTGCCGCCTCACCCTGACGGGCGATCCACACCAACGGCCTGCGGGCGTCAATCAGCGCCACGCCCTGCGACTCCAGGGCGAGCAGCAGCCGTTCCAGCCCACTGCCGAACCCGACGCCGGGCGTCGCCCGGCCGCCGAGCTGTTCGACGAGGTTGTCGTACCGCCCGCCGCCGCCGATCGCGTTCTGCGCCCCGAGGCCGCCGGCCGTCACCTCCCACAGCGTGTCGGTGTAGTAGTCGAACCCACGCACCAGGTTCGCGTTCGCCTTGAACGGCACGGCTGCGTCGCTCAACAACTGCTGAACGCGATCGAAGTGGGCCCGGCTCTTGGCCGACAGGGTCTCCGCCGGCGGCGGGGCACCGACGCACGCCGCCTGGTCGCGCGGGTCCTTGCTGTCGAGGATGCGCAGCGGGTTCTCGGTCAACCGCCGCTGCGAATCGTCGCTCAGCTCGGCCGCCTTGGGCGACAGGAAGGCGGTGAGCGCATCGCGGTAGCGACCCTTGCTCTCGCCGTCGCCGAGGCTGTTCACGTGCAGCTCAAGATCCTTCACGCCGCAGCCGCGGTAGAAGGCCATCTGGAGCAGGATGCACTCGACGTCCTGTTCGGGGTCGGGGCTGCCGAAGGCTTCGGCCCCGAACTGGTGGTGCTGCCGCAGCCGGCCGGTCTGGGGTCGCTCGTACCGAAAGTTCGGGCCGATGTAGAACACCTTGGCGCGCGCCCCCTGGTCGTTCAGCGCGCCCGACTCGATCATCGCCCGGACGACGCCGGCCGTCCCCTCGGGGCGCAGCGTGACCGACCGGCCGCCGCGGTCCTCGAAGGTGTACGTCTCCTTCTGAACGACGTCGCTCGTCTCGCCGACGCCGCGGTGGAACAGTTCGGAGTGCTCGAAGATGGGGGTGCGGATCTCGCGGAAGCCGTACACCTCCGACGTCTCGCGGGCGACGCGCTCGACCGCCTGCCAGCGCCACACGTCGGCCGGCAGCGTGTCGGCCGTGCCCTTGGGGGCTTGGATCTTGTTCATGTCAAACCTCGAATGACGAAACCTCGAATCCTCGAAACGGGTGGTCAGGTCGACCGGCCCGTTTCGAGAATTCGAGGTTTCGTACTTCGGAATTCGGACTCTGTCCGGCTCAGGTCGTCGACGTATCGGCGGCGGCCGGGGCGGCGACGTCGACCTCCTCGACGTTGGCCGACTCCAGCACCTTGTCCAGGGCCTTCTGCTCGCGCATCTGGATGTACAGGTTGGCCAGCGAGCCGTCCTTGCTCATCTCCTGTTTGACGCGCTCGGGCCGCTCGCCGCGCTGGGCGGCGAGCATGGCGATCCGGCCGTTCAGCTCGGCCTCGTCCACGTGGGTGTCCTGGTCGGTGGCGATCTGCTGGAGGATGAAGAACAGCTTCAGCTCCTTGGCCGCCTCTTCGGCGGCACCGGCGCGGAGCGCCTCGATCTGGCTCATCACCTGGTCCTGCGGGATGCCGCGCATCAGCAGGTCCATCGCCCGCCGCTGCACGACCCGGTCCACCTGCTTGGCCGACAGCTTGGTCGGCAGGTCCAGCGTGGTGTGGTCCATCAGGTACTTCGAGACCTGCTCGCGCTGGGCCTGGGCCACGTCGTAGGTGATCCGCTCGACCATCTGCTCGCGGAGCGCGTCGCGCACCTCGGCCTCGTTCGAGAAGCCCAGGTCCTCCAGGAACTCCGGCGTGATCTCGGCCAGCTCCAGCCGCTTCACATCTTTGACGGTGACCTCGATGGCCACGTCCTTGCCGCGGACGGCCTCGTTGGCGTGGGTGTCGGGGCCCTTGGCGTTGATCGTCTTCGTCTCGCCGACCTTGGTGCCGACGATCTGCGCCTCGAAGTCGGCAACCTCGATCCCGCCGATGCGGGCCGGCCGGGCGACCAGCTGGGCGTCGTGCTGGTGGCCGACCACCTTGCCGTCGACCTTCAGGTGGACGTCGGCCGTGATGAAGTCCTTGGCAACGACGCCCCCCTCCTCGACCGGCACCAGCGTCCCCTGCTGCTCGCGCAGGTTCTGCATCGCCTGGTCGACGTTCTCCTCCTTCACCTCCACCTTTGGCTTCTTGACCGGGATGCCGGTCAGGCTGGGCAGGGTGAACTCGGGCTGGACCTCCACCTCAAAGGTGTAGTTCAGGTCGCCCGTCTCGGGCAGGGTGATGTTGCTGCCGGCGTCGAAGGTCGGCTCGCCGAGGACGGCGAGCTTGTTGGCCTCGACCGCCTGCTCGTAGCTCTCGCGGATCAGGTCGCGGCGCACCTGCTCCTTGATCTCGCCGCCGAACTTCTTCTCGACCAGCTTGGCCGGCGCGTGCCCGACGCGGAAGCCCGGCAGGGCCGCCTCGCGGCGGATCTCCTTGAACTGCTCGGTCAGCTTGGTCTTGATCCGCCCCTCGGGGATCTGGACCGACACCTTCTTCGTGGCCGGACCCGCGTCCTCGACCGTGACCGGGTACTGGAAGTCCTGCTCGTCCTCGGCGACGGCAACGCCGCCCATCTCGTTCTCGGCCATGGCAACCTCGGTCACTGTCAAGTCGTTGTCGGATCTCAGCCCGCCGCACAACCGGCGGAAAGGGGGAGCATGGTAGCCCGGCGGTGGCGGTTTGCAAAGGCCGGGCCGATCGCCGGTCAGTACACGCCCGGCCATCGGCGCGGATTCCCGCCGCACAAGGCCACGCCTGCCACGCGTGAGGTGCGCCTGTTATGATTTATCGCATGGCTCGGGCATGGGCAGATCAGTCTCTCTTGGAACGGATGGTGTCGGCCGTGGAACGGGTACGCGATCGACTACAACGTGCGACGGCCGCCCTGGAAGCGGCAGGCGTGCCGTACGCCGTCATCGGTGGGAACGCCGTGGCGGCGTGGGTGGCGACGGTCGATCCGGGAGCAGTGAGGAACACCCAGGACGTGGACATTCTGCTTCGCCGTGGCGACCTGAATGCCGCGAAGTCTGCGATGGCCGCCGCGGGGTTTATCCATGCGCAGGTGTCGGACATCGACATGTTTCTCGATGGGCCGAACACCGGACCGCGTGATGCGGTTCACATCATCTTCGCCGGCGAGAAGGTTCGTGATAGGGACTTGGTCATCACACCCGACGTGGACGAATCGGTCAGTCCCGAAGGATTCCGGGTGATCGCGCTGGAGGCGATCGTGCGGATGAAGCTGACGTCGTTCCGGCGGAAGGATCAGGTTCACCTCACCGACATGCTGGACGTCGGCCTGATCGACGGCACATGGCCGGCCCGGTTCGAGCCCGAAATGGCGGCGCGGCTGCAGATGCTGATCGACACGCCGGAAGGATGAGAATTGCCCGCGCCGGTCGCCTTGAGAAATGGGTGCGGGTCGGCAACGATGTGAACCATGGCAGAAGAGATCCCGTCGCTGCAGGTCGACACGGACTGGAAGAAGCAGGCGCAGGCCGAGAAGCGGAAGCTGGCCGAGCAGCAGGCGGCCGCGCGGGCGGCGAAGCCGCCGGCGGTGCTGCCGACCGCGTCGAGCCCGGCGGCGGCGGCGGTCGCGCCGAAGGCGGCAGGCGGCGCAGGGGGGGCGGGCGGCGGACGGCGCGGGCGGCGCGAGGTGCCGGTGCCGGGGTTCGCGTCGCTGGTGCAATCGGTGATGACGCAGGTGCTGTACTACCTGGGCGAGATCGCCGCGGCGGGGGGGCAACCGATGATGGACCTGGACATGGCCAAGCACCACCTCGACACGCTGGCCATGCTCGAGGAGAAGACCAAGAACAACCTGACGGCCGAGGAGCAGGGGATGCTCGACGCGGCCCTGTACGAGACGCGGTCGCGGTTCATCTCGACGGCGTCGCAGCTGCTCGGGCCGTGAGAAGGCGACAACTGCTCACCTTCGCCGTGCTGCTCGCCGTCATCGCCGCGGGCCTAGCGAGCCGGCGGTACGGCTTCGTCCTGCCGCTCCCCATCCGCAAGCGGACGGTCGATGCGCTCTGGGCTACCGCGGCATTCCTGGCGCTCGGAATCGTTCGGCCCGCGTGGTCGACGCGTGGGGTGGCCATCGTCTCGCTTGTCGTCACGTTCGCGATCGAGTTCAGCCAGCGCTGTCACGCGGCACCGCTGGAGTTCATCCGCAGCTACGCAATCGGTCGATTGCTGATCGGCGTCGGGTTCTACTGGCTCGACCTGCTGGCCTACGCAGTCGGAATCCTGGCGGTGCTCCCGGTCGACGCGATGTGGCTCTACCGACCGATGCCACGTCGAATTGCCGGGGCAAACGGCGAAACGTCAGAATCCGCTTGCGTCCGATAATTTCCCAATTAACATCCGACTTGTTGACCGTCACACCGCAGCTTGCGGCAATACGGCCCACGCGTAGTCTGCTAGGTCACGGATGACCGCAGGGCAGGCGGCGCGTGAACCGGCCCACGGATGGGGGCCGCCGGAAGGCAGGGATGCCATGGCCACACGTCACCCGACCGGCCGCGCCTCGGGCCTCGGACAGCTCTGGCAGGTGCCGTTGCTGGTCGTCGCGCTGGGGATGTTCGGCTTCGCCGCCTACCTGTTCATCGACCCCCACGCCGGGCCGACCATCGACCAGAAGATCGACGTCGCCCGCAAGATGCTCAAGAGCGAGCGGCCCGAGGCGGCCATCAACACGCTCAACACGATCCTGCGCGTCGAAAAGCTCGACCGCGACCACGAGGGGGCCGTCCACCTGCTGGAGGGGCAGGCGCTGCAGGCCCTGCAGACGCAGAAGCACCTGAGCCTCAGGACCTACTACGAGCAGATCGTCGAGCAGTCGAAGCTGGCCCTGTCGATGGGCGTCCGGCCGGCGTACGACATCGAGCGGCGGCTGGGCGAGAGCTACGAGGCGCTTGGCAAACGACCGCAGGCGCTGGAGCACTACCGCCAGGCCGCGGCGATGGACCCCGACCACGCGCTTCGCCTGCAGAAGAAGGTGATCGAGCTGCAGCTGGCCACCGGCGACACCGGCCCGGCCGAGGCGTCGCTGGACCGGTACCTGCAAGCGCCGGAACTGTCGGACGGCGAGCGCGCGTGGGCGCTGTGCAACCGCGCCCGGCTGCTGATCGACCGCGAGGATTACGTCCGCGGCAAAGCGCTGCTCGCCCAGGCCGCCAAGCTCGACGCCGACCCGGCCACGCAGGGGCAGGTGAGCTACTACCTCGGCTACTGCGCATCCAAGACCGGCGACGCCACGGCTGCCGAGCAACTGCTGCGAACCGCCCGGCAGCAGCTGAAGTCGGACAACCCGCTCGACGCCGACGCCGCCTGCCTGTTGGGCCAATTGGCTGCCGATCGCAACGACCCGAAGACGGCCGAGGCGTTCTTCCGCGACGTGATCGTCAACCACCCTGAGTCGGCGATGGTGCCGACGGCCATGCTCGGTCGAGGGCTGGCGCGGCTGGCTGACACGTCCGGTGCGAGCGATGACGCGGGCCTGGAAGATCTTCACGAGTTGACCCGCCGGCAGCTGGCCCAGGACCCGCCCGAGCTGAAGTCGAACGCGACGGTCGCCAACGGGCTGGGTCAGGCGGCGTCGACGCTGGCGGCCCGGGCGAACTACGCCGGCGCGCTGGAGATGCTCGACGGTGAGCACCAGCTCGACCCGCACCCGACGGCCGAGTTCTTCCACCAGCTGTCGGTCGTCTTCGAGCGGCGGGCCGACCAGGTCGAGCGGTCGGCCGGTGACGTGATCCCCGTGTCGTACCAGGAGGGGTCGCGGACGGTCACCGCGGCCGACGCGGTGCGACGGGCCAAGGAGGTGCGGGAACTGCTCACGCACGCCGCCGACGCCTCCGTGGCCGAGGCGCATGCACTGACCATCTCCAACGACAAGGGGTACGGCCAGGCGCTGTGGCACGGCATCGACCTGTACGACCGCTCGGCCGACCTGCCGGCGGCGATCGACGCGCTCCAGCTGTTCGTCGCCGAGCGGCCGAGCGACCCGCTGGCGCCCACGGCGCTCTACCGGCTCGGCCGGGCGTACCAGGCGGCGGGGCAGCTGGACAAGGCGATCACGGCCTACCAGCGGAACCAGTTCCTTTACCCCAACAGCCTGGCCGCCAGCAAGTCGGCGGTGCCGCTGGCGCAGGCCTACATGGCGCGCGGCGTGGCCGACTTCCCCCGGGCCGAGGCGGTGCTGCGGAGCGTCATCGAGGGCAACCCCCTGCTGACGCCCGAGGCCGACGAGTACAAGCAGGCGCTGTTCGAGCTGGCCCGGCTCTACTACCGCACCGACCGGTTCGAGCAGGCGATCGCCCGGCTGAACGACTGGACCGCCCGCTACACCGACGACGACCGCATGGGGCAGGCGCTGTTCCTGACGGCCGACAGCTACCGCAAGAGCGCGGCGTTGCTGGACACCAAGTCGAACGCGATCGGCGCAAACGAAGCGGCGACCACGCGGCCGGCCGTAGCCGTCATCGATCAGGCCGAGGCGGCCGCCGCCCGCAAGGACCGGCTGGAGCTGGCCCGGGCGGCGTACGACCAGGTGGTCGTCCACTACCGCGACGTGCCGGCCAAGTCGGACCTGGACCTGCTGTACAACAAGCTGGCCCACTTCTACCGGGCCGACTGCCTGTACGACTCGGGCCGGTACGAGGACGCGATCCGGCAGTACGACGCCGCCGCGTTCCGGTACCAGGACGACCCGTCGTCGCTGGCGGCGTACGTGCAGATCGTCAACGCCTACTACGCGCTGGGCA
The DNA here is from genome assembly GCA_965198865.1 of Tepidisphaeraceae bacterium. Classification (GTDB taxonomy): domain Bacteria; phylum Planctomycetota; class Phycisphaerae; order Tepidisphaerales; family Tepidisphaeraceae; genus CBDAQA01. The sequence goes on from CBDAQA010000009.1 coordinate 213,717, forward strand.
AGCCGGACGAGGCCCGCGCCGCCAACGAGCGCGCCAAGGTGATGCTGCGGCAGATGCCGGCCCAGTCGTTCGCGAACGACACGTTCGCCATGCCCAAGGAGTACTGGGAGAACCAGCTCCGCTGGGCCAGCGGGTCGGGCATGTGGTGAGGGACGGGGTCGGGCGGCGGGAGCAGAGATTTCTGGAAGACCAAAGAGGACTCGCCACGGAGGCACGGAGAATCCAGGGACATCAGGGTCTTCTCAGTGTCGCCGTGCCTCCGTGGTGGATCCGCCCTGAGTTTTTCCCACGGCCCCAGTTTCGAGTTTGAAGTGGAGAAGGGTTGGGAGCGACCGATGCCAAATGATCCGATCCTGAGCGCGTTGCAGGAACAGGTGGACGGCTACCGCAAGCTGGCCCGGCTGGCCGAGGCGCAGCGGAAGCACGTGCAGAGCGGAGACACCGAGTCGCTGCTGGACGTGCTGAACCAGCGGCAGACGGTGATCGACGCGATCGCCGCCGCCGAGCGCGTCGTCAGCCCGGCCAAGCGCACCTGGACCGACTTCGCCGGCAAGCTGTCGCCCGACCAGAAGACGACGGCCGAGCGGATGCTGGCCGAGACGCGGCTGCTGCTGGAGCAGATCACCGCGTCCGACCGGGACGACGCCGTCGTGCTGCAGCAGCGGAAGCTGAACCTGGGCCGGCAGATCGACCGGGCGACGATGGCCAAGGCGGTGAACCTGAGCTACGCCGCCGCCGCCTACGGCACGCCGCGGTCGACGCTCGACATGCAGCAGTAGGATCGCGCCCGTACGCCGCGGTCCGAGGCGCGCCCGCGGGTCTTCGGCGTACCTCAGACGCCGGCGTCACGGGATGAACGAACGAGACGATCCCCGCGGAGGCCACGGATGGCTGAGATGTCACGGATCCTGATCGGCGAGTCGGCCCCCATGCGGGCCGTCCGCGGCCAGGTTGCCGACCTCGCCACCGCCGACGGCCCCGTGCTGATCGCGGGCGAGCGCGGCGCCGGCAAGGCGACCGCCGCCCTCGCCCTCCACCACGCCAGCCGTCGCTGCGACGCGCCGTTCCTCACCGTCGACTGCGCCGCGTTCGACGACGAAGAGCTTCACATCGAACTGTTCGGGCGGACGGGCGGGGAACCCTGTCAGGCTGGTCGCCTGGCATCCGCGCGGGGCGGCACGGTCGTCCTCCGCGAGGTTGGCGCGCTGGGGCCGGCCACGCGCGATGGACTGCTCCAACTGCTCGCCTCACCGGATGCCGACGTGCGAGTCGTGGCGACGACGGCCCACGGGTCGTCGCCCGCGTTGGAACAGCTGTCGGTCGACACGATCGTCGTGCCGCCGCTGCGAGATCGTGCGGGCGACGTCGACGACCTGTGTCGGCACTTCGTGGCGGTTGCCGCCCGGCGCGAGCGTCGGCGGGCGTGGGAGCCCGAGCCGGCGACGCTCGACCTGTTCCGGCAGTACGCCTGGCCGCGGAACGTGCGCGAGATGCAGAACTTCGTCGACCGGGCCTACACGGTGAGCGGCCCGGACAACCCGCTGCGGGCGGCGCTGGTGGAGCCGTGGCTGCGGGCGGCGGCGGTCGACCCGGTGGCGGCGACGGTCGACGCGCTGGCCGGCAAGCCGCTGGCCGACATCGAGAAGCAGATCATCCTGACCACGCTGCAGCAGTTCCGCGGGCACCGGATCAAGACGGCGGGGGCGCTGGGCATCGGCGTGCGGACGCTGGGCATCAAGCTGAAGCGATGGCGGGACGAGGGCGAGCCGGTCGTGGCGCCGGAGCGGGCCCCAGAGCGGGCAGCCGGGTGAATCGCCCAACCCTCCCGAACCGTGGTGGTGCAATTTCTGGAGCGTCGAATGGATCACGTCCGATAAGAAAAGTGTTATCAGACTCGGCACGCTTTTTGTCCCGGAAGGTTCGCGTATGTTCATCGACGACGTCATCAACAGCGGCGCGACCCCGACCCTGGAGCGGATGCTCCGGTTCACCGAGGCCCGCCAGAACCTGCTGACCGAGGACGTGGCCAACGTGTCGACGCCGGGCTACCGGCAGAAGGACCTGTCGGTCGCCGCCTTCCAGCGGGCGCTGCAGGCTCGGCTGGCCAAGGGCGAGCACGGCGGCGACGGTTCGGAAGACCCGGTCGGCGCGGCCGTGCAGAGCATGCAGTCGGGGATCCTGTCCCACGATGGGAACAACCGGTCGATGGAGTCGCTGATGAGCGAGGGGGCGAAGAACGCCCTGATGCACAACACCGTCGTGGAGCTGCTGCGACGGCAGTACCAGACGCTGGACATGGCCCTGAAGGGCCAGGTCAGCTGAGCTTGACGTAGGACCAAGAGATCACCCGGCGACAAGGATGTCGCCGGCCCGGAAGACCAAGACGGGAAGACCAAGGAAGGTCGCACCATGTTTGACGCACTCGACATCGGGGCCAGCGGGCTGCAGGCGCAGCGGACGCGGCTGGACACGATCGCCCAGAACCTCGCCAACGTGAACACGACGCACGGCCCGCACGGGGAGAAGTCCCCGTTCCGCCGGCGGTTCGTCACGCTCGCCGCGGGCCGGCCCGGCGCCAACGGCGAGGCGGGCGGCCCCCTCGCCCCGCACCTGCCGGGCGTGCGGGTCGACACGATCCAGCAGGACCCCTCGGCGTTCATCCAGAAGTTCGAGCCCAACAACCCCGACCACGACGCCAACGGCAACGTGGCCTACCCGAACATCGACACGACCGTCGAGTTCGTGAACGCGCTCGACGCCAGCCGGGCCTACGAGGCGAACGTCACCATGATGGAGACGGCCAAGTCGACCATCAACTCGACCCTGCGGCTGCTGGCCTAGCCGGCCGCCGCCACTCACCGGTCCGGGGCGGAGCCCCGGCGCCAAGGAGAAGACGCATGTTTGACTCACTGATGAACGCCGCGGCCAACGCCGCCCGCAGCGCCGGCGGAGCCGGCACCAGCGCCGCCAGGCAGGCGGCCGGCCCGACCAACAGCTTCGCCGACTCGCTCAAGAGCAGCATCGACGAGGTCGCCAAGATGCAGCAGGACGCCACGCAGGCCACGACCGACCTGGCGACCGGCCGGACGGGCGACCTGTCGGGCGTGATGACGGCCGTCGAGAAGAGCGACCTGGCGTTCAAGACGCTGCTGGCGATCCGCTCGAAGCTGATCGACGCCTACGACGAGATCAAGGCGATGCCGATGTGACCCCGACGGGCCGACAGAAGTCGGCCCGGGGTCGCGGGTGGGACGGTACAGGCCCTGGCCGGTGGGTCCGTCGGAGACGGGCCGCTGGCCGCGGGGCACGGGCAACATATTCGGAAGTGAGAGGGTTGACGCATGGACGCGCTCAAGGCCCAGCTCGATCGGGTTCGTGAACAGATGGCCGCCCTGACCGGCAGCCAGCGGATGCTCGTGGGGACGCTCGTGGCCGTGATGGCCATGACGCTCGCCTACTGGGGCAGGTACGCCGGCACGCAGGACATGGTCCCCGTGCTGGACCAGACGTTGTCCGAGGAGGAGATGGGCCCGATCAACCGCCAGCTGGACGCGTCGAACGTGACGCACAGCGTGGTGAACGGCCGCGTCATGGTCCCGGCCGACCGCAAGCAGGAGGTGCTGGCGAACCTGATGTTCAACCAGGCCCTGCCCAGCGACACCCACTCGGCGTTCGAGGAGATGTCCTCGAAGAACCTGAACTGGTTCAGCAGCCAGAGCGAGCGCGATGCCGTCTACAACCACGCGACCGAGCTGCAGCTGGCCGCCGTCATCCGGCGGTGGCCCGGCGTGAGCGACGCCCGCGTGGTGATCAACAACAAGAGCGAGCGCCACATCGGCGAGAGCGTGCTGCCGTCGGCCATGGTCGACGTCCGCACCCGCTCCGGTTCCGACGCCACCCCGATCAAGCAGCTGGTCCAGGCCGCCGCCGACGGCGTGGCGGGGGCGGTCAGCGGGCTGACGACGGACCACATCAAGGTGATCGTCAACGGCCGCAGCACGCACGTCCCGACGGCCTCGGCCGACGCGGGCGGCGGGACCGACGTGACCAGCATGATCGAGCTCCGCGAGCGGACCGAGGCGTCGCTCGAGCAGAAGGTTCACGCCCAGTTCGCCTACATCCCCGAGCTGACCGTGGCCGTCACGTGCGACATCGACACGCAGACCCGCGTGTCGGACGTGCACAAGTTCGACAAGGCCACCTCGTTCGTGCAGCCGCTGAACGAGCACACGACCTCGGGCGAGCAGCACGGCACCGACGCCGGCAGCCGCGAGCCCGGCGCCGCCACCAACGACGGCCTGGACGGCCCCGGCGGCGGGAACGCGGCGGCGTCGGGCGGGGGCACGAGCACCTCGACCACCACGTCCGACGAGCAGACGCAGAACCAGGTGTTCGCCCCCGACGAGGTGCAGCACATCATCACGCCCGCCGGCAAGACGACCGTGCTGTCGGCGGCGGTCAGCATCCCGATGAGCTACATCGCCCGGGAGTTCCGGGCGACGCACCCCTCGGTCAAGGACCCGACCGACGCCGACCTGCAGCAGGCCTCGGTCGCCGAGGTGGCGCGGGTGCGGCAGAAGGTGGCCGGCGTGGTCGGCCTGTCGCCGACGGCCGACCGGCTGTCGGTCGACACCTTCGCCGACGGCCAGAACCTGGCCGACCTCACGCTGGCCGCCGCGGCCGGCCCGGCCGTGTCGACCTCGGCCGCCGCGCTGGGCGGGCTGGCCGTCCACGCCAAGGAGATCGGCGTCGGCGTGCTGGCGGTGGTCAGCCTGGCCATGATGTTCCAGATGGCCCGCAAGTCGAACGTCGCCCTGCCGATCGGCCAGATGCCGTCGCTGGCCGGCATGGGCATGCCGTCCATGTCGTATGGCGGTGGCGGGGACGACGACGACGAGGGCGACGAGCGGCCGACCCCCACCGTGAGCCAGGCCGAGATGCTGGTCGGCGGCATGGAGGGCATGGAGCTCGACGCCGACACGCTCCGCACGCAGCAGATGCTCGACCAAGTGTCGACGCTGGTGAAGGAGGACCCCGACGCCGCCGCCGCGCTGGTCAAGCGTTGGGTCAGCCGGGCGTGAAAACGAGCTGTGAGTTGGGAGTGAGCTCTGAGGAGGTTCCTCGGCTCGCCACGCCCGACGTTCGACTCGTGACTCTGAACTCCCGACTCTCAACTCAGAACTCCCCATGCCCACCGCCACCGCAACGTCGCCCGCCGCCAAGGACCTGACCGGCCTCCGCAAGGCGGCCATCCTGCTGCTGTCGCTGCCGCAGGACGAGGCGGCGCAGATCCTCAAGCGGCTGCCGCCGAACTCCATCGAGGAGGTGAGCCGCGAGATCGCCGCCCTCGGCGACATCCCGGCCAACAGCCGGCGCGACGTGTTCGGCGAGTTCTACAACCTGGCCCTGGCCAACACCTGGGCCAGCGACGGGGGCCTCGAGTACGCCAAGGCGCTGCTGATCAAGAGCCTGGGCGACGAGGGGGCCCGGCAGATCATCCGCCAGGTGAGCCAGTCCGTGCAGACGACGCCGTTCAGCTTCCTGCAGAAGGCCGAGAGCGAGAACCTGCTGACGTTCATCCAGGACGAGCACCCGCAGACGATCGCGCTGATCCTGGCCCACCTGCCGCCGCAGAAGGCGAGCGAGATCATGGTCGGCCTGCCGGCGGCCAAGCAGGTCGAGGTGGTCAAGCGGATCGCGAACATGGAGCAGACCAACCCCGAGGTCATCAAGGAGGTCGAGCGCGGGCTGGAGCACCGGCTGAGCGACATCGTCAGCCAGACGTTCGAGAAGGCCGGCGGGGTCGACACGGTGGCCGAGATCCTGAACCTGGCCGACCGGAGCACCGAGAAAGGGATCATGGAGGGGCTCGAGGCCGACGACCCGGACCTGGTCGAGCAGATCCGAAGGCTCATGTTCGTGTTCGAGGACATCCTGCTGGTCAACGACAAGGGCATCCAGTCGGTGCTCAAGGAGGTCGACAACCAGGAGCTGGGCCTGGCCCTGAAGACGGCCAGCGAGGAGCTGAAGAACAAGATCTTCAAGAACATGTCCGAGCGGGCCGCCCAGCTCATCCAGGAGGACATGCAGTTCATGGGTCCGGTGCGCGTGGCCGACGTGGAGGCCGCCCAGCAGAAGGTGGTCGACGTCGTCCGCAAGCTCGAGGAGTCCGGCGACATCATCATCAGCGGCCGCGGCGGCGAGAAGGAAATGGTCGTGTGAGATCAGTTCCGGGTTGTGAGTTCGGCGTTCTGAGCAGAACCCGGACGCGCCGGCTCGGAACTCAAAACTCCCAACTCAGAACTCACTCCCCCCATGCCCGTCATCAAACACACCCACGCCCCGTCGTCCGCGTCGCCGTTCTCGATGCGGGACATCGAGCAGCAGGCGCACGAGCTGGTGCGGCAGTCGCGGCACGCGGCCGAGATGGTGCTGGCCCGGGCGCAGCGGGAGGCCGAGTCGCTGCGGAAGCAGGCCCGCGAGGAGGGGAGGAACGAGGGGTACGCCGCCGGCATCGCCCAGGGGATGGCCGAGGGCAAGGCCGAGGGACTGCAGCGGGCGACCGAGGAGGGCCACGCCGCCGGCCGGGCGGCCGGGTTTGCGGAGGTGGGCCCGCAACTGACGGCCGCTCACTCGGCCATCGTGCTGGCCTTGGGGCAGCTCGACGCGAGCCGGCACGACCTCGAACAGGCGGCCACGGCCGAGGTGGTGAAGCTGGCCATCGCGATCGCCAAGCGGATCACCAAGCGGCAGGCGGCGCTCGACCCCGGCGTGCTGGCCGCGAACCTGTCGGACGCGCTCAGCCTCGCCGTCCGCGCGGCCGACATCCGGCTCGTCGTCCACCCCGACCAACGCAAAACCATCGAAGAGGAACTGCCGCGCATCAAGCTGGAGTGGACCTCGCTGACGCACGTCGAGCTGGTGGAGGACGCCACGATCACGCCCGGCGGCTGCCGAGTGCTCACCCGCGGCGGCGGCGAGATCGACGCCCGCATCGAGTCGCAGCTCGACCGCATCGTGGCCGAGCTGATGCCCGACGGCGGATAGAAAAATGCGGAGTGCAGATTGAACGCGGGGACGGTGAAACGCTGTTTCGATACCTCCAAGCCGGTTCTGACGTACAACGAAGAGCCGGATCCGTCGGGCGTCCGATCCGGCTCTTCGGCGTACCTCAGAACCGGCTTGGTCGGGCGATGGGATGTTGCTGAAACCGCCTCGGAACCGCTCACCCGTTTGCTCTGATCTGTTCATTCTGAGCTCTGCACTCCGCACTTCCGCCATGCCTTACCTCACCGCTCAACTCGAAGCCGTGGACGCCGCGCTCCCGTACCGCGTCGTGGGCAGCGTGCAGGCCGTCAGCGGGCTGACGATCGAGGCGGCGGACCTGCCGCTGCCGCTGGGGGCGATGTGCCGCATCCACAGCCTGGGCGGCCGCACGGCGATGGCGGAGGTGATCGGCTTCCAGCACGACCGCACGCTGCTGATGCCGCTGACGCCGACGTCGGGCACGTCGCGCGGCGACCGCATCGAGAACGTCGCCGCCGCCCCGCGCATCGGGTGCTCGGACCGGCTGCTGGGCCGCGTCATCGACGGCCTCGGCCGGCCGATCGACGGCAAGGGGGCGATCTGGAACAGCGAGTCGCGCCGCATCGATGCGCGCAGCGTGGCCGCGCTGAGCCGCGAGAACATCCGCGAGCCGATCTCGACCAGCATCCGCTCGATCGACGCGCTGCACACCTGCGGGCTCGGGCAGCGGATGGGCATCTTCTCCGGCCCCGGCGTCGGCAAGAGCACGCTGCTGGGCAGCATCGCCAAGCACAGCTCTGCCGACGTCTGCGTGATCGCCCTGATCGGCGAGCGCGGCCGGGAGGTGCAGGAGTTCCTTCAGACCAGCCTGGGACCCGAGGGGCTGTCGAAGTGCGTGATGGTCGTCAGCACCGGCGACGAGCCGCCGCTGCTGCGCGTGCGGGCCGCCAAGGTCGCCACCACCGTGGCCGAGTACTTCCGCGACCAGGGCAAGGACGTGCTGCTGCTGCTCGACAGCCTGACGCGCATGTGCCAGGCGCAGCGGCAGATCGGCCTGGCCGCCCGCGAGCCGCCCGCCGTCAAGGGGTTCCCGCCCAGCGTGTTCGCCTTGATCCCCGAGGTGCTGGAGCGCGCCGGCAAGACGTCCGTCGGCAGCATCACCGGGTTCTACACCGTGCTGGTCGAGGGCGACGACTTCAACGAGCCGATCCCCGACGCCGTGAAGGGCATCACCGACGGCCACCTCTGGCTCAGCCGGGCGCTGGCCAACCGCGGGCACTTCCCCGCGCTGGACATCGTGCAGAGCATCAGCCGCGTGCGCGGCGACGTGACCGACAAGGAGCAGGCCCGCATGGCCCGGCGGGTGCTGTCGGTGTGGGCCACCTACGCCGACGTCGCCGACCTGGTGAACATCGGCGCGTACGTGGCCGGCTCGAACGCCGAGTACGACGTCGCCGTGCAGGCCCGGCCGCGCATCACGCAGTTCCTTCAGCAGGAGCCGTCGCAGCCGACCACGCTGGAGGGTGCCGTGCGGCAGCTGGCCGAGCTGAACCAGTGGATCGACCAGATCGAGAAGGTCGTCCGCGCCCAGCCCCGCCCAGGCAACCGTCCAATTACGGGGAGCCGTTGAAGTCGGCGGGCGCGGCGGTCCGATAAACACGTCAGGCACCGGCCATGGCTCGATTCGTCTTCTCACTCCAATCGCTGCTCGCCCACCGGGAGCGGATCGAGAAGGAGCGGCAGCGGGACGCGTCGGTCGCCGGCGCCGAGCTGGTCGCGGCGCGGGCGGACCTGCTGCAGGTGGAGACGGCCGTCCGCGACGCGCTCAACGACCTGCGGGCCAACCACCTGTCGGGCAAGATCGACCTGACGTACCTGGCCGCCCACCGCCGGTTCATGCTGGCGATGCAGCGGCAGCAGCTGGTCAGGGCCGACCAGGTGCGGGTGGCGCAGGCGAAGATGGACGTCGCGCAGCGGGCGCTGGCCGAGGCGGCGAAGCAGCGGAAGGCGATCGACACCCTGCGGGAGCAGCAGCAGGCGTCGTGGTCCGAGGGCGAGGCCCGCCGGGAGGCGGCCGCCACGGACGAGGTCGCGATGCAGATGGCGTACCCCGGCCCCCACGCCGGCGGCAAAGAGGCGGAGCCCTCGACATGAAGCGAATCCTGAACGTGGTCGTGATGACGCTGGCGATGAACTTCGCCCTGGCCGCCGGCGGCGTCGGCTGGCTGGCGGCGTCGGGCCACCTGACCCGGGCGCGGATCGCCGACGTCCGCAACGTGCTGTTCCCGCCGCCGGCCACGCAGCCGAGCGGGCCGACCACGCAGCCGACCGCCTCCGACGAGCCGACCGACGCGGTCGGCCGGCTTGGCGCGATGGTGGCCAGCGCGGCCGGTCGGGCGCCGGGCGAGCAGCTGGAGGCGGTGCAGCTGGCCGAGGACGCGCAGCTGGCCGAGCTGGACCGGCGACGCCGCGAGATGCTGGACGTCCGCCACCAGGCCGAGCTGGCCCAGTCGCAGGCGACGGCCGATCACGATGCCGTGTTGCGCGATCGGCAGTCGTTGGTGGCGCAGCGCGACCAGCAGGCGGTGACGGCGGCCGACAAGGGGTTCCAGGAGAGCCTGCAGCTGTACCAGACGCTGCCCGCCCGGCAGGTGAAGGAGATCTTCGCCGCCCTGCCGGACGACACGGTGCAGCAGTACCTGCAGGCGATGGACGCCCGGCAGGCCGGGAAGATCATGAAGGAGTTCAAGTCGCCCGCGGACGTCGCGCGGCTGCAGCAGGTGCTGGAGAAGATCCGCCAGGCCCGCGCCAACGCCCCGACAGATCCGACGGCCACTGCCGCGTTGCCGGTCGGCCGCTGAACACAACACGCAAGGACCCCGCTGATGGCCCCCACCAGTAGCCTCTCGCTCCTCCCGCCCACGCCGCGCACCCCGACGCCGACGCCGACGTCGTCGTCCTCGTCAACGTCGTCGACCGACGACGCTCAGGACTCAACGGACGCGTCCAATAAGCCGGACGGCACGACGTTCGACCAGCAGTTGAAGAAGGCCCGCGGTCGGAAGGCCAAGGCGGCCGAGGCGAAGGCGGACACGGCGGCCGTGGCGAAGAATGCGGCGTCGAAGAAGGCCGACAAGGCCGGCACGTCGGCCAAGGGCGCTGCCGCCGCCGCGAACGCCGCTGACGAAGCCACGGCAGACGAGGCATCCGAGGCCGCCGAATCTTCGGCGACCGCCGACCACGACCCGCACGCCGATGCCAACGGCGACGACCTCACGGCTGCTCACGAGGGCGAGACCGCTGATCCAACCGATGCCCAGAAGGCGGACGCCGCGGCTGCGCAGCCGCCCCCGATCGACGTGCAGCAGGCGACGGTGAAGGTGAAGGACAAGGCGAAGCCGACCGCGAAGGCGGCGACGGACAAGCCGGCCGATCCCGCGCCGGTCGCGGTTCCGCAGCCGACGACTGCGGCGGCCCCGGCAAAGCCGACCGACCCGCAGACGGCGGAGGCGGCGGCCGCCGCGGTGCGGTCGCCCGCGAAGCGGGTTGGTCCCTCTACCGCGAACAAGCAGACGACAGCCACCGCCGACGCGACCGACAACGACGACGGGCAGGCCGATGCGCCGTCGACCGCTGCGACCGACGATGCGGCAACGCCAGCGACCGGCCTCGGATCGGCGAAGGTGAAGGCACCGAGCGGTCGCGCTGCCAACGGCAAGACCGATGCAACGGCGGCGGCCAACGCGGCCGCCCCCGCAGCCGCGGCCGCCACCGATGGGTCAACCTCCACGGACGCCGATACCGACGACTCGACCGACGCCAAGGCCGTCGCCGCGCCGGCCGCGGTGCCCGCAACCACCGGCGCGCCGGCGGCAAGCGTGGTTGGTCTAGCACCGGTGACGCCAGCGTCGACGCATGCGGCGAAGGCGGCGGCAACTGCGTCCGGCTCCACGACGGGGGGCGCGTCGACCGAGGACGCCTCGTTCGCCGACGATAACCACGCCAACATCGCGGCGGCCGTGCATGGGCAGCTGCTGCCGAGCGGGGGGACGCTGCAGATCCGGCTCGACCCGGCCAACCTGGGCTCGGTCCAGGTCACCGTGCGGGTGAGGGACGGCAGCGTGTCGGCCTCGTTCGAGACGGACAACGACGATGCCACCCGCATGCTGAGCCACAGCCTGGGACAGCTGAAGTCGGCGCTCGAGGCGACGGGCATCGCGGTTGACCACATGCACGTCGCACAGTCGCCCAAGTCGTCCGGGAACGACTCGGCCGGAACGGGCAAGGACGGCCAAGGTGCCGGCGGCGACGGCCGGGCCGGCGCATCTGAAGACCAGCAGTCGCGCGCCCGCCAGGACCAGCAGCGGCGCGACCTGCTGCAGAAAATGTGGCAACGCCTCAGCGGCGGCAGCGACCCCATCGACCTTGTCGCCTGACATCGAATGACGCCTCGCCCTCGCCGGCGACGACCGTCGTCGCCGCGCGTGACCGCACGCGATCTTCGGGAATCAAACCTCCCAGACCAACGTCCGAGAAAAGTCAACCCAGCTTGCCTCAAAGGCCGAAAGTAAGGACATCATGAGCACCATTTCATCCGCACTCAGCAGCCTGCTCAGCCCCACGACGAGCTCGAACGCGTCGGGGGGCTCCAACGCCTCGAGCGGGTCGAACGCCTCGGGCGGCGGGTACGGGCTCACGCCGGCCGACTTCATCAACCTGATGGTGACGCAGCTGAAGAACCAGGACCCGCTCTCGCCGGCCAGCGACTCGGAGCTGCTGTCGCAGATGAGCGAGATCGGCCAGCTCCAGTCGTCGACCGACCTGCAGACGACGATGAAGTCGGTCACGCTGCAGACGCAGGTCGGGTCGGCGTCGGCCCTGATCGGGAAGTCGATCACGGGCATCAACACGGCCAACAAGTCCGTGTCCGGAACGGTCGACTCGGTCGGCGTGTCGGGCTCGACGGTCAACCTGAAGCTGGACACCGGCGACACCGTGGCGATCAGCAACGTCTCGTCCATCGCGGCGACCAGCACCGCCGGCTCGACCACCACGAGTGGGTCGACGACCACCAACTGATCGGCCAGGCCGGCCGACGGGCGCGTGGCCCGCCATTGCCGGGGCGAACGGACCCATCACCTCACTTAGCAACGGGACACGCACATGTCGCTCAGCGCAGCACTCTACGCCGGGATCTCGGGCCTGGACGCGAACCAGACCACGTTGAACGTGGTCGGCAACAACATCGCCAACGTCAACACGACCGGGTTCAAGGCGAGCAAGGTCCAGTTCTCGTCGCAGTCGTACGTGACCGACAACGCCGGCAGCCCGGTGGACGGGAACTACGGCGGCAGCAACCCGGAGCAGCTGGGGTTGGGCACGCAGGTGGCGTCGGTCACGCAGGACTTCACGCAGGGGCAGGTCACCTCGACCGGCGTGCCCAGCGACCTGGCCATCACCGGGAACGGGTTCTTCGTCGTGCAGAACTCGACCGTCGGGCAGGAGTTCACCCGCGACGGGCAGTTCACGCTCAACAGCGACAACCAGCTGGTCACCAGCAACGGGTCACTGGTGCAGGGCTACGGCGTGGACGCCGACGCGAACGTCGTCACCGGCAAGCTGCAGACCGTCACGATCCCGCTGGGGTCGCAGACCATCAGCAAGGCGACCACCAAGGCCAGCCTGACCGGCAACCTGGCGTCCGACGGGAACGTCTCCAGCGGGTCGAGCGTGATCGACAGCCAGGACATCACCACCGCCGGCGGCACCGCCCCGACCGCGGCGACGCTGCTGACGTCGGTCCTGACCACCTCCACCGGCCAGCCGGCGTTCACCAGCGGTCAGGTGCTGACCCTGACGGCCCAGCGGGACGCGAGCAACCTGCCCAGCAAGACGCTGACCGTGTCGCCCACGACGACCGTCGGCAACCTGGAGAGCTTCTACAACAACTCGCTGGGCATCGACACGACCGAGGCCGGCGCGGGCGCGGGGCTGGTCGCCGGGGGGGCGGCGGGGTCGGCGAAGCTGCAGATCGTGGGCAACGGCGGGAAGGCGAACGCGCTGACGATCCCCTCGGCCGGCTTTGCCGACCCCGCCGGCGACACGCCGTTGACGTTCACCGCCGACGCGACGAGCAACCCCGCCGGCGAGAGCACGGCCACCAGCATGACGCTGTTCGACTCGCTCGGGCAGCCGGTCACGGTCCAGCTGACCACCGTGCTGCAGAGCAAGACCGACACGGGCACGACCTGGAAGTTCTACGCCACCAGCGGCGACAACGAGGACCCGGCCAACCCCGGCGGCACGCTGGTGGGCACCGGGACGCTGACGTTCAACACGGCCGGTCAGCTGCAGCAGGTGACCGGCAACGACCTGAACATCCACCGGTCCGAGACGGGCGCGTCGCCGAACATGGCGGTCTCGCTCGACTTCAGCGGGACGTCGGCCCTGGCCCAGGACGCGTCGCACGCGGGGTCCGAGATCCAGATGAGCAACCAGGACGGGATCCAGATCGGCGTGCTGACCAGCTACAGCGTGGGCGGGGACGGGACGATCACCGGCAGCTTCGACAACGGTCAGGTGCGCACGCTGGGGCAGATGGCGATCGCCACGTTCGACAACAACAACGGCCTGAACAACCTGGGCGGCAACATGTACGCCGCCGCCGCCAACAGCGGGACGGCGAAGATCAGCACGCCTTCGACTTTGGGGTCGGGCACGATCCAGGCCGGCGCGCTGGAGTCGAGCAACGTCGACCTGGCCGTGGAGTTCACGAACATGATCACCGCCAGCACCGCCTACAGCGCGGCGAGCCGGGTCATCACGACCAGCGACCAGATGCTGACCGACCTGCTGAACACGCAGCGGTGAGGCGTGAGTGCAGAACGATGAGTGCAGAGTGCAGAACGGGCTGGCGCGACCCGCGCCCCGTTCGACCTGCCGTCCCTCATTCTGCGCGCTGCACGTTGCATTCTGCACTTCAAGGACCGGAGGTCCCCATGATTGCCCTGACCCGATTGAACGGCCAGTCGTTCGTGATCAACGCCGAGAAGATCCGGTACATCGAGTCGACGCCGGACACGGTGGTCTGCTGCGACACCGGCGAGAAGATGATGGTGAGGGAGCCGTTGTCCGAGGTGATGCGGAAGGCGATCGACTACGCCCGGATCGTGCGCCGGCCCGTGACGGATTGACCGTCCTCCCGTTTGGCGGACGGCCCGGAGGGCCGGGCTGCGACCGGCGATCGGCGCGCCGAGCCCGGCCCACCGAGCCGTCGCTAAACGGGGATCGCGCGGGATTCCACCGAAAGGGCGCGCGTCGGTTTGCCGATGCAGGAACCGGCGGGGTGGTACACGCGGGCGGGCCGCCGCCCCGGTACGGGACCCGCCCCGGCAGACGTAGGACGGTGATCGCATGTCAGACAAGCCAGCAGCAGCCCCCGCCGAGAAGAAGCCGGCGGCGGCCGACGAGAAGAAGCCGGCCGCCGGCAAGGCCGAGCACGCCAAGGGCGGCGGCCTGCTCGCCAAGACGCCGATGGTGGTCGGCGCGGTGATGGTCGTCGAGGCGGTGATCCTGTTCGCCGGCTTCAAGTTCCTCGGCGGCGGGCCCCGCAACGCCGCGGCCGGGATCGACATGGTGGAGGGCGCCGCGCCCGCCGCCGGCGAGAAGGGCGAGGGCAAGGGTGGCGAGGCAAAGGAGGGCGGCGCCAAGGGGGGCGCCAAGGATCAGAAGGCCAACGTCGAGCTGCCGATCGTGGAGATCCGCGCCCCGAACAAGCAGAGCGGCCGGACGTTCCTGTACGACGTGAGCATCTTCGCCGTCGTGAGGGCCGAGTCGGGCGACAAAGTGAAGGACCTGATTTCCAGCCGCGACGCCTTGATAAAGGACCGGGTCCGCACGATCATCGCGGAAATGGACCCGGAGAAGCTGGGCGGCGGCAGCGAGCCGGGCCTGGAGACGCTCCGCCGGCAGGTGAAGTTCCAGATGGACCAGATCGTCGGCGACGGCCTGATCAGCGAGGTGCTCGTCCCCCGGTGCATGCCGTTCCGGACCGATTACTGAGCCGGCCGGGCGAGTCGGTTTGCGTTGGACAGGACGTCCGGCGGTGACATCTGAACCGTGGCGACCGGGGCGTACCCGTGCCGCCCGCCCGACCTGGCCGCAACCAAGGATGGTGCGACATGGCCGATGAATCGAACGCGGCGACAGCCGCTCCCCCCACGGATCCCCTGGCCGACCTCAGCGCCTCCACGGCGGTGCTGGCCAGCGTCGATGCGGACCTCGCCGCGGCGCAGGCGTCGATCGACGAGCTGCTCAAGCAGGCCAGCTTCGAGGACCCGTCCAGCCTGAACGCGGGCGACGCGTCCAAGCCGGTCGAGGCGTGGACCCCGCCAACCGCCGGCGGCGGTTCCTCCGCTGCCGCAGCCCCGGCGCTGCCCACCCGATCGTTCGACCTGCCCGGATTCGGCGCGACGGCCGGCGCGAGCGTGCCGACCACCGCGGGCCTGGACCTGCTCAACGACGTCGAGCTGAACGTCAAGATCGAGCTGGGCCGGTCGCGGATGATGGTCGAGGACGTCCTCAAGCTGGGCGAGGGGAGCGTCGTCGAGCTCGACAAGCTGGCCGGCGACCCGGTGGACGTATACGTCAACGACAAGCTCGTGGCACGCGGCGAGGTGCTGGTGCTGAACGACAACTTCTGCGTCCGGGTGAACGAGATCGTCGCCGGGGCGCGGGATGAGTCGCTGTGACGACCGCCTCGGCCGAGACGCGCCGCGGGCGACGCCGGTTCACACGGCGGGGGTTCGCCGTCGGCTGCCTGCTGTCGCTCTCCATCCTGTCGACCCACGCCCGAGCGACGGGGCGGTCGAACGCCGGGCCCACGACGTCGGCGAGCATCGAGCAGGAGCCGCTGCAGCACCACGCCGAGTCGGCCGGAGCGGCCGGCGGCGATGTGGGTGCCCCCGCCAGCCCGGCCGCCAGCACGGTGGGCGACCTGTCCCACGTCGCGCTCGCGCTGGCGATCGTGATCGGCATCATCTTCGGCCTGCGGTGGGTCGCCCGGCGGTTCGCGCTGGTGCCGACCGTGGGCCGGCCGGGGCGCGGCGTGAAGCTGCTGTCGCGCACGATCCTCTCACCCAAGCAACAAGTGCTGCTGATACAGGTCGGCCGGCGGGTCGTCGTCGTCGGCGACGGGGGGGCGGCCGGCATGCGGGCGCTGTGCGAGATCACCGACCCGGACGAGGTGGCCGCGCTGGTCGGCGAGTTGAAGTCGTCCGACGCGAGCGCAGCGGGGGCGAAGTCGTTCGGCAGCCTGTTCCGCCGCGCGGCCGAGCCGTTCGGCGGCGACGGGTCGGACCCGTCGTCGTTGGCGACGCCGCCCGTTGAGGGCGAGGAAGCGCCGAGCGACGTGGTGGGACTGCTGGACAAGGTCCGCGGCCTGCGACAGCAATTCGATCGGTAATGCGGGCCGCGCCACGTCGTCGCGTGAATCTGGTCCCCTCTCCCGGCGTACCGGGAAAGGGAGCAGGAACGTGCGCCGCCACGCCGCGTTTAATCAAGGAATCGTGATGAGCAAGGACGCTCTCGCCCGCCGGATCGGCCCGGTCTTGGCCGCACTGCTGCTGATCTTCTTATCGGCCAGGTCGGCCCGCGCACAAGACGCGATCGAGCCGGTGCCCGACGTCGAGCTGCGCCGGCCCAACGCGCCACTGCCGGCCATCCTCCCGCCGACGATCGCGCCGGTCACCGGGCCCCTCTCGCCGTCGCCGATGGCGTTGCCCGACCTGTCCAAGCCGCAGTCGTTCGGGTCGGCCCTGCAGATCATCGTGCTGATGACCGTGCTGTCGCTGGCGCCGGCCATCCTGATCATGACGACCAGCTTCACGCGGATCATCATCGTGCTGTCGCTGCTGCGGCAGGCGCTGGGCACGCAGCAGCTGCCGCCGAACCAGATCCTGATGGGGCTGGCGCTGTTCATGACGTTCCTGATCATGGGGCCGACCTGGCAGAAGGTGAACGGCGACGCGCTGCAGCCCTACCTGCACGGCGACCTGGAGCAGCGGGTCGCGCTGGACCGGGCCGTCGCGCCGCTGCGGGTGTTCATGGAGAAGCAGATCGACCGGGCGCACAACGACGACGACGTGCTGCTCTTCACCGACGCCGCCCACCTGCCGGCGCCCAGGCGGTGGGAGGACGTCGGCACGTTCACGCTGATCCCGGCGTTCATGCTGAGCGAGCTGAAGACGGCGTTCTACCTGGGGTTCAAGGTCTACCTGCCGTTCCTGATCGTCGACATGGTGATCTCGTCGGTGCTGATCAGCATGGGCATGATGATGCTGCCGCCGGCGCTGATCTCGCTGCCGTTCAAATTGCTATTGTTCGTTCTTGTCGACGGATGGCACTTGATAACGGGTAGCCTCATGGTAGGTTTCGCGACGTAAGTCATCGGGCCTGTTTCGGGCCGCGTTTCACGGATGGAACGCGGCGTCAGACGCGAAGGGCAGGACTGCCATTCGACCCGCCCGTCCCGCGCCCCCGTCGCACTGGCGGCAAGCCGCGGCATCCATGGAAGGATGGCCAGCCCGTGAACCTCGACCAAGCCACGGACCTCGTCCGCACCACCCTGCTGCTGGCGCTGATCGTCTCGGCACCGATGCTGCTGATCGGCCTGGCGGTGGGCATCATCGTCTCGCTGTTCCAGGCGGTCACGCAGATCCAGGAGCAGACCCTCTCCTTCATCCCCAAGATCGTCGCCATGGTGTGCGCCGCCATCGTGCTCATGCCGTGGATGACCCACCGGCTGATCGAGTACTCGGCCGCCATCTTCGGCGGTGGCCCGCTGCCCTGAGCGCCCCGCTCGTCAACGCGTCGCCTGCCAGTCACGGTCCGCCGCTCGGAACCCGTCCCCATGCCGGTGAGCCCAGTTCAAAATCTCCAAGCCCTAAGCCTCCTGGCCGACGTCCCGGTGTTCGTGCTGGTCCTGTGCAGGGTCAGCGGGATGATGCTGTTCGCGCCGCTGTTCGGCTCGGCGCGGATCCCCAAGCGGGTGCGCGGCCTGATCGGCGTGCTGATCGCGCTGGGCATGATGACCGGCCTGCCCCGGCCGGCGCACCTCCCGGCCACGCTGGGGCAGGCCGTCGTCGGCATCGGGGGCGAGTTCGCGTTCGGCCTGGCGGTCGGCATGGTCCTGTCGTTCGTGTTCATCGCCGTGCAGTGGGCGGGGGAACTGATCGGCCAGCAGATCGGGTTCAACATCGCCGAGACGTTCGACCCGCAGTTCGGCGCGGCCAGCTCGGTGGTCGGCGACATGTACTACATGCTGACGCTGGTCATCTTCCTGAACGTCGGCGGGCACCGGCAGATCGTGGCCGGCCTGCGCGACAGCTTCGACACGATGCCGCTGCTCAGCGTCGGCGTCGACCGGCCCGTCTTCGACATCGTGCTGCAGGCGTTCTCGGCCTCCACCGTGCTCGCCGCCCGGCTGGCCGCGCCGATCCTGCTCACCATGCTCGTGCTTGACCTGACGCTGGGCTTCCTCGGCAAGACGATCCCGCAGCTGAACGTGATGGCCGCGGGCCTGAGCCTCAAGGCGATGGTCGGCATCGGCGTGCTCGCGCTGGGCGTGGCGCTGTTCGCCACGCAGTCGGTGCTGTGGGGCGGGCTGGACGAGTCGATCCGGGTTGCCCGGCTGATGTGGGCCGGGCATCGGTAGGCGAGCGGCGGGACCGGGGTGCGCCACGGCGCGGGTGCGGATGACCAGGGAACCGAATGGCTGAATCGACCGGGGACAAGACCGAGGCCGCGACGCCACGGCGTCGGCAGGAGGCGATCGACTCGGGCAACATCGCCCGTAGCCCCGACATCACCTCCGCCGCGCTGCTGGTCGGCGGCCTGGTCCTGCTCCGGATCTTCGGCGGCGGGGCGATCAACGCCATGGCCGAGCTGACCCACACCATGCTGTCGTCGGCGTCGATGAGCAACGTCGACCCCCGCGCCGGCGACGGGGGGATGGCGCTGGCGCGGGCGGCCGTCGCGATCGGCCTCGCCGTCGCGCCGCTGCTGGTCGGCATCGCCGTCATCGTCATCCTGGCCAACGTGGCCCAGACCGGCCTGTCGTTCAACCCCGGGCGCCTGGCTCCCAAAGCCGCGGCGCTGAGCCCCGTCCGCGGGCTGGGCCGGATGTTCTCGGGCGGGCAGGGGCTCATGCAGCTGGCGCAGAGCTCGCTGAAGATGCTGCTGGTCGGCGCGGTCGCCTACTCGGCGCTCCGCGGCCGGATCGCGCAGATCGTCATGTCGCAGCAGCTGGAGTTCCAGCAGGTGTTCGCCCTGGCGGCGGAGGTGCTGTTCTCCATCGCGCTGCGGATCGGCATCCTGCTGCTCACCCTGTCGGTCGGCGACTACGTCTGGCGGCGCTACCGCTGGGCGCAGCAGCTGCGGATGACCAAGCAGGAGGTGAAGGACGAGATGCGGAACATGGACGGCGACCCGCACATCAAGCAGCGGCGTCGCCAGCTGGCGCTGGCCGCGCTGAAGGAGCGGCTGAAGGTCGACGTGCCCAAGGCCGACGTGGTGGTGACCAACCCGACCGAGTTCGCGATCGCGCTGCGGTACGACCCCGACGCCATGGCCGCGCCCAGGGTGGTCGCCAAGGGGCAGGGGATCATCGCCGCCCGCATCCGCGAGATCGCGATCGAGTCGGGCATCCCGATCCTGGAGCGGAAGCCGCTGGCCCGCGCCCTGTACAAGCTGTGCGACGTCGGCAGCGAGGTCCCCGAACAATTTTTCTCGGCCGTCGCCGAGATCCTGGCGTACGTCTACGAGTTGAACGGCCGGTTCAAGCAGAAGCACTTCGCGAAGGCGGGTTAGTGGTTACTGGATATCTGTTGCTTGGGACGGTGGATGGCCCTCGTGCCACGTCCCGCCGCAAGTCGCAGGGAACCAGTAACGAGGAACCAGTAGCGAACCACTCATGTCAGCCATCCCGACCAACCCCATCTTCGCCACCGTCCACCAGAACCGGGGGATGCTGTTCCCGTTCGCGTTCATCGGCCTGCTGGTCGTGCTGCTGGTCCCGCTGCCGACGTGGATGCTGGACGTGCTGCTCGTCTGCAACCTGATGCTCAGCGTGCTGGTGCTGGTGACGACGATCTACGTCAAGAGCCCGCTGGAGTTCGCCGTCTTCCCGTCGCTGCTGCTGGCCATCACGCTGTTCCGGCTGGTGCTGAACGTGGCTGCCACGCGGCTGATCCTAACCGGCACCGGCGACACGCACGCCGCCGGCGACGTCGTGCAGGCGTTCGCCGAGCTGGTGACGGGCGGGCAGCTGGCCGTGGGCGTGATCATCTTCACGATCATCGTGGTCATCCAGTTCGTCGTGATCACCAAGGGTGCCACGCGCATCAGCGAGG
This sequence comes from Tepidisphaeraceae bacterium, assembly GCA_965198865.1. Taxonomy (GTDB): domain Bacteria; phylum Planctomycetota; class Phycisphaerae; order Tepidisphaerales; family Tepidisphaeraceae; genus CBDAQA01. The sequence continues at coordinate 234,152 of CBDAQA010000009.1, forward strand.
TCGCCGCCCGGTTCACGTTGGACGCCATGCCCGGCAAGCAGATGGCGATCGACGCCGACCTGAACGCCGGCATGATCAAGGAGGACGAGGCCCGCGGCCGCCGCGCCGCCATCGCCCAGGAGGCCGACTTCTACGGGGCCATGGACGGCGCGTCGAAGTTCGTCCGCGGTGATGCGATCGCCGGCATCATCATCACGTTCGTCAACATCCTCGGCGGCCTGTACGTGGGCATGGCCGAGAAGCAGATGGACGTCTGGAAGTGCATGGAGGTCTACACGAAGCTGACGATCGGCGAAGGCCTGGTCAGCCAGATCCCGGCGTTCGTCATCTCGCTGGGCGCCGGCCTGATCGTCACGCGCACCAGCAGCAAGGCCGACCTGGGCAACGAGATGATCGCCCAGCTGTTCGCCAAGCCCAGGGCGCTGGTGATCGTCGCGGTGTTCGCGCTGGTGCTGATCGCCGCCGGCGCCCCCAAGCTCATCGTGACCGTGATGGCCGGCGCGTGCGGCGGGCTGGCGTTCATCCTCGCCCGCAACGACCAGCAGGCCGTGCTCGCCACGGCCCGCAAGAAGGCGTCGGAGGTCACCAAGAAGGAGCCGGAGAAGGTCGAGAAGCTGCTCGACGTCGACACGCTGGAGCTGGAGGTCGGCTACGGCCTGGTCAAGCTGGTCGACGCGGCCAAGGGCGGCGACCTGCTCGACCGCATCAGCCTGATCCGCCGGCAGGTGGCGCTCGACCTGGGCATCATCGTCCCGCCGGTGCGCATCCGCGACAACATGCAGCTGTCGGCCAACGACTACGTGGTGAAGGTCAAGGGCCAGGCCGTCGGCCGCGGCGTGACCTATCCCGAGCAGTTCCTGGCCATGGACAACGGCGCGACCAGCGGCCCCATCCCCCACGCCGAGGCCACCACCGAGCCGGCCTTCGGCCTGCCCGCCTACTGGATCAGCGAGTCGCAGCGCAACCAGGCCGAGCTGCTCAACTACACCGTCGTCGAGGCCACCGCCGTGCTGGCCACGCACCTGACGGAGTTGATCAAAGCCCACGCCCACGAGCTGCTCACCCGGCAGGAGACGAAGAACCTGCTCGACAACCTCAAGGCGCGCGTGCCGGCGCTGGTCGACGAGCTGGTCCCCACGGTGGTCAAGCCGGGCGAGCTGCAGAAGGTGCTGCAGAACCTGCTCCGCGAGCGGGTGCCCGTGCGCGACCTGGAGACGATCCTCGAGACGACCGGCGACGTGGCGGGGCGGACGAAGGACCTCGACGTGCTGACCGAGTACGCCCGCAACGCGCTGGCCCGCACGATCTGCAAGCAGTACGTCGACGAGCAGGACCGGCTGAACTGCCTCACGCTCGACCCGGCGCTGGAGGACCTGATCAACGGTCACCTCGACCGCGGCGAGCGCGGCACGACCAACACGATGCCCCCGGCCACGGCGCAGCAGATCGTCGCCCAGCTGTCGGCGAAGGCGGCCGAGCTGACCGGGTCGGGCCGGGCGGCCGTGGTGCTGTGCAGCCCGCAGGTGCGGTCGGCGCTGCGCCGGATGATCGAGACGGCCCTGCCGCACGTGGCGGTGCTGTCCTACAACGAGGTCGTGCCCGACGTGTCGGTCGAGGCGGTCGGGCTCGTGGGGATGAACGGGTGAGCGCGGGCGGGTCGAGCGGGGGTGCGGTGGGCTTGGGGGTGAGGGTCCGACGGACGGGGTCAGTCGAATGAACTTGCAGACGTTTAAGGCGCCGACGATGGCCATCGCGCTCCAGCAGGTCAAGACGACCATGGGGCCCGACGCGGTCATCCTCCACACCCGCACCTACCAGCTGCGGCAGTGGATGGGGCTGCGCCGCAAGGACGTGGTCGAGGTGACGGCCGGCCGCGGCCTCACCGGCCAGCCCGGCACGCGCCGCCGCCAGCCGCCCCCGGCCGCGTCGCCCGACGACTCGACGGTCGGCTCGATCCTCGCCCCGCGGACGCCGAAGGCCTCCGGTCCCGGCGGCAGCGTGGCCGGGCTGTCGATCTACCAGCAATCGCAGGGACGGACCGCGGTCGCCCGCACCCCCGCGCCGCCGGCACCCCTCGCGCCGTCGCCGGCCGCCAAGCCGGTGCCGTTCGACCCGGTCGCCAACGGCAAGACGCTGCTGGGCATGCCGGCGGCGGGCAACGCGCTGATCCTCGACGTCAGCAAGGAGGTGTCGGACCTCAAGAAGATGGTCAAGGACCTGGTCAACACGACCCGGCACAACGCGCTGCCGAAGGTGCCCGAGGAGCTGTTCGACTACTACCTGAACCTGATCCAGAACCACGTCGCGGAGGAGCTGGCGCTGGGGATCGTGCAGGCGCTGCAGAAGGAGCTCCGGCCGGAGCAGCTGTGCCGGCCCGACGTCGTTCGCGAGCGGCTGGCCGAGCACCTGGAGCGGCTGGTCCCCTCGTGCGGGCCGATCGTCCGCAAGCAGACCGCCGGGCCGCACGTGCTCGCGCTGATCGGGCCGACCGGCGTCGGCAAGACGACCACGCTGGCGAAGCTGGCGGCCAACCTGAAGCTGAAGGAGGGCCACCGCGTCGGGCTGATCACGCTCGACACGTACCGCATCGCCGCCGTCGACCAGCTCCGCCGCTACGCCGACATCATCGGGTCGCCGCTGAAGGTCGTGTCCAACCCCGACGAGCTGCGGGCGGCCGTGGCGGGCATGTCGAACATGGACTTCGTCCTGATCGACACCGCCGGCCGCAGCCCCAAGGACAAGCCCAAGCTGGACGAGCTGCGGGAGCTGCTCAACAGCATCCAGCCCGACGACGTCCACCTGGTCCTCAGCAGCACCACCGACCAGGCGACGGTCGAGCTGGCGTACGAGAAGTTCAGCGCGGTGCGGGTCGACAAGATGATCTTCACCAAGCTGGACGAGGCCAGCCACGTCGGCGTGGTGCTGAACGTGTGCCACAAGGTGAACAAGGCGCTGTCGTACGTGACGACCGGGCAGGACGTGCCCAACGACATCGAGGTGGGCCGCGGGCGGCTGCTGGCGAAGATCATCCTGTCCAACTGCCCGGGTGCCGTGCCCCAGGTGACGCAACCGAAGGCGATCCCGCCGCACTAGCCCGCGAGCCCGGTTCGCACGATTGCCCTTAGATACGCCCGCACAAGAGCACCATGCCAGCAGTACACGACCAGGCCGCCGCCCTCCGATCGCTCGCCCGCGCCCGACCCCGGGCGACGGTGATCGCCATCACCAGCGGGAAGGGGGGCGTCGGCAAGAGCAACGTCGCGGTCAACCTCGCCATCCGCTTCGCCAAGAGCGGCAAGGACGTCGTCCTGCTCGACGCCGACCTGGGGCTGGCCAACGCCGACGTGCTGTGCAACGTCGACCTGCCGGCCAACCTGTCCCACGTGATCGCCCGCAAGCGCGAGCTCCGCGACGTGCTGGTCCACGCGCCCGGCGGGTTCCGGCTGATCGGCGGCGCGTCCGGCCTGGCCCGGATGGCCGACCTGTCCGACGACGACCGCCGCCGGCTCACCGACGCCCTGGCCGAGCTGGAGCAGCAGGCCGACATCATCATCATCGATACCGGTGCGGGCATCAGTCCCAACGTGCTGAGCTTCACCCGCGCCGCCGACCACGTGCTGGTCGTCACCACGCCCGAGCCGACCGCCATCACCGACGCGTACGCCGTGATCAAGTGCGTCAGCCGCGACCCGGGCAACCGCCGCATCAACCTGCTGGTGAACCAGGCCCGTTCGGCAGGCGAGGGGCGGATCGTCCACGACCGGATCGCGCGGGTGGCAAAACAGTTTCTCGGGGCTACGGTGTTCGACGCCGGCCACGTGATGTCGGACGACGCGGTGCCGATGGCCGTCCGCCGGCGCGTGCCGTTCGTCCTGTCCGACCCCAACTGCCCGGCCGGCCAGTGCATCACCCGGCTGGCGATGCGGTTCGAGCAGGGGCTGGTGGTCGACCGGGAACCGACGGGGTTCTTCAGCCGTATGAACGGGTTGTTCCGGCGGTGAGTGGCGCGAACTGTAGTTTTTTCCCGGTGTTGACCGATGACCGCCTGTAGTCGCGCTGCCTTTTGCATCCACCACCGAAGCCGCCATGCCACAACGACTCGCCGCCATCGTCGCCCTGCTGGCCTTCGCCGTCTGCCTCTGCGTCGGCGGGTTCCAGGCGGGCAACCCCTTCACCACGACAGTGGGGCGGGCGCTCGTGGCGATGGCGGGCACGTACATGGTCGGCCTGATCGTCGGCGCGATGGGCCGGCGGGCGATCGAGGAGAACCTGACGCCCGCGGAGAAGCCCCCGGTGAGGTCGCCGCCCGAACCGGTCAAGCCGGTGGCGGCGCAGGCCCGATAACCAACAAGTGACTGAGCGACGAACCCGGCGGCACAGCCGTCTCAGGTCGGCGGGGATGGATCCCCGAGCTGACCCCAACCACGAAGCGATCGACAGCGAACCCACGGAGCGGGAGCACCCATGACCAAGACCATCCAGTCGGCCATCCCCAACAAGCCGCCCGTTCCCAAGCGGGACATCAAGGAGGTCTGGAACGAGTACAAGCGGACCAAGGCCGAGCCGCTGCGAAACTACCTCATGGAGCAGTACCTCCACCTGGTGCGGTACAACGCCGAGCGGATCCACGTCAAGCTGCCCGACGAGGTGGAGCTGGACGACCTGATGTCGGCCGGCATCTTCGGCCTGATGGACGCGATCGCCGCGTTCGACATGGAGCGGGGTGTCAAGTTCGAGACCTACTGCGCCCCGCGCATCCGCGGCGCGATCCTCGACGAGCTGCGCTCCATGGACTGGGTCCCGCGCCTGGTCCGCTCCCGCTCGCACAAGGTGGACGGCGCGACCAAGCAGCTGGAGGTGGAGCTGGGCCGGGCGCCGACCAACGAGGAGCTGGCCAAGCAGCTCAAGGTGCCGATGGCCGAGTTCGACAAGATGCAGAAGGACGCCAACGCCGTCGGCGTGGTGAGCCTGAGCCGCAAGTGGTTCGAGACCGACAGCAACAAGGACGTCCGCGAGATCGACATCCTCGAGGACAAGAAGGGGGCCGACCCCGTCCGCGAGATCCAGCGGAAGGACCTGAAGGAGCTGATCACCAAGGGGCTCTCCCGCGCGGAACGGCTCATCATCATCCTCTACTACTTCGAGGAGATGACCATGAAGGAGATCGGCGCCACGCTCGACCTGTCCGAGAGCCGCGTCAGCCAGATGCACAGCAGCATCCTGGCCCGCCTCAAGGCGCAGATGGCCGACCGCAAGAAGGAGTTCCACGGCGCGTCGCACCACGCGTCGGCCGTGTGAAGGGGTGGGCCGCTCGATCGCGTCCCGGAGCCCCGCATGTGCGTGCGGGGCTTCTTGAGATCGCGGAACGCGCGAGGCCGCGTCACCGTTAGGCGCATCTCACTACCTACCCATCATCGCAAGGTCCGATAACCTGGGCCCGCACCGTCACCCGATTGGAGGCGCGATGAGACCAGCCACTGGCAAGCTGAGGGACCTGGTCGCTCGGCTCGACACGTTGGGCAGCAGCCCGACGCTGGTCGAGCTCACCGATGCGTTGCGGTCGGCGGACCTCTCGCTGCCCGACGTGGCTGACCACGTCCGCACCAACCCGCGCGGCTACAACCGCGGCCTGGTCTGCCTGCGCGACGCCTACGAGTTGCTGGTGATGACCTGGACCCCTGGTCAGGCCAGCCCGCCGCACGATCACGGCGGGTCGATCTGCGCCATGCAGGCCCTGGTCGGGCGGGCCGTCGAGCAGAACTACCTCGTGGCCGACGACGGCTACGTCGAGCCCGACTACGAGACGGTCGTCGAGCCCGGCGAGGTGATCGCCGGGCACGACGCCGCCGTCCACACGATCCGCAACGACGCCGCCGCCACGGAGACGCTGGTGACCGTCCACATCTACGCGCCGCCCCTGAAGGAACTCCGCCGGTTCGTCGCCCGGCCCCGGAGGGCCGACGGCTCGGCCGCGACGCCGGCGCGAGCCGTGCCCACGGTCCTGGTCGTGGGCGGCGGGTTCAGCGGGTCGATGACCGCCGCGCAGCTGCTCCGCCAATCGGTGGGGTTGCCGCTGAGGGTGATCCTCGCCGAGCGGCGGGGCGCGGTTGGCGAGGGCGTCGCCTACGGCGCCCGCGACGCCTGCCTGCGGTTGAACGTCCCGGCCGGGCGCATGTCGGCCTGGCCCGACGAGCCCGACGACTTCGTCCGCTGGGCCAGCCGCGCCTACGGCCCGGTCCGGCCGGACGAGTTCCTGCCCCGGCAGTGGTACGGCGAGTACGTCCGCGAGTCGCTGCTCCGCTCCGGTCGAACCGCCGGGACCGAGGCCGAGCTGTCGATCGTGCTCGACGAGGTGCGCCGCGTCGCCCGAACGCCGGACGGCGCGTGGATGGTCACGCTGGGGCGCGGCGCACCGGTCCGTGCCGACGCCGTGGTCCTGGCCGTGGGTCACCGCCCGCCGAACGACCCGCTCCAGGCCGTCTGGTCCGGCCCGCGCGCCCGGTTCATCGCCGACCCCTGGCGACCGATGGCGCTCCACGCGATCGGCCCCGACGACCCGGTCGTCATGCTCGGCTCCGGGCTGACCGCCGTCGACGTCGTCGTCTCGCTCGCCGAGTCCGGGCGGACCGCGCCGGTCACCATGATCTCCCGCCGCGGCCTCGCGCCCCAGCCGCACCTGCCCGGCATTGCGCCGGTCGACATGGCCGACCTTCGCTCGGTCAGCACGGTGCGGCAACTGGTTCGCCGCGTCCGCCGGGCCGTGGCGGAGGGGCCGCAGGATTGGCGGGCGTTCGTCGACGGCATCCGGCCGCACACCGCCGCCATCTGGCAGGGGCTGCCGACCCGCGAGCGACGCCGCTTCCTCGCCCACGTCCGCCAGTTCTGGGAGGTCCACCGCCACCGCATGCCGCAGGCCGTGGCCGAGCGGTTCGCCACCCTGCGCGCCGCCAAGCTCGTCACGCTGATGCCCGGCCGGGTCACGGCGGCGGCGGCGGGGGAGTCGGCGGTCCGCCTGACGGTCTGCTGTCGCAGCGGTGGGACCCCGATCGACCTCGACGCCGCCTGGGTCATCAACTGCACCGGCCCGTCGCCGTCGAACACGCCCGAGTCCAACCCGGCGATCGGCTCGCTGCTGATCCAGGACGAACTGGTGGTCGACCCGCTCCGGTTGGGCGTGGTGACCGGCCCCGATGGCCAGGCCTGCCGGGCCGACGGCTCGACCGTGGACGGCCTGTTCGTCGTCGGCACGCTCCGCAAGCCCGACCTTTGGGAGAGCACCGCCGTTCCCGAGCTGCGCGCCCAGGCCGCCGCCGCCGCTGCCAGCATCGTGGAGCGGCTCGCCCCGGTCGAGTCGCAGATCGCCCTGCGATTGTGACCGGCCCCAGTGATGGGCCCGTCGGACGCGGCTACCCACGCCCGCCGGTAATGCCCAGTACGAGACACTCGGTCGGCGAGTGCGCCGCGGCATATCGGCCGTCCCCCAAAGTCGACGGGACGAGTCGCTGAACGTCCGGTTGGAGGGACGCAAACCGCATCGCGCAAACGAGAAAGCCCTTCGACCTCTCGGTCGAGGGCTTGTTATCTCTTCTAATCGGGGCGACAGGACTTGAACCTGCGGCCTCTTGACCCCCAGTCAAGCGCTCTACCAAGCTGAGCTACGCCCCGGGCGTTGGGCCACTGTAGCAGGCCAGCCGGCCAATGACAACAACGCGGCGCGGGCCTTCGGCTCCGTTTCACGGGCCGGGCCGGCGTGCTAAGGTGCGGGCATGAACGTGCTGATCGTGGGCAATGGCGGACGGGAACATGCCATCGCGTGGAAGCTGGCCGACTCGACAAAGATCAAGCGGCTGATGTGCCTGCCCGGCAACCCCGGCACCGCGCAGGTGGCGGACAACATCCCCGGCGACGTGAACGACCTGGCCGCCATCGAGAAGGTCGTCCTGCGCGAGAAGGTCGACTTCGTCGTCATCGGCCCGGAGGACCCGCTGGCGGCGGGGCTGGCGGACCGGCTGATCAAGGCGGGCGTCAAGGTGTTCGGGCCGACCCAGGCGGCGGCGCAGGTGGAGTCGGACAAGTGGTTCGCCAAGGAACTGATGCGGCAGCAGGCCATCCCCACGGCCGAGGCCCGCACGTTCACCGATCCCGCGGCGGCCGAGCAGTACGTCACGATCCGCAGCGCCCCCTGCGTGGTGAAGGCGGTCGGGCTGGCCAAGGGCAAGGGCGTCACCGTGTGCTACCGCACGTCGGACGCGGTCGAGGCGATCGACCGAGCGCTGCGGCAGAAGGCGTTCGGGGCGGCGGGGGGGCGGGTCGTGATCGAGGAGATGCTGAGCGGGCCGGAGGTGTCGATCCTGGCGCTGGTCGACAAGCGGAGCATCTACGTGCTGGAGCCGAGCCAGGACCACAAGGCGGTGGACGACGGCGACACCGGGCCGATGACCGGCGGGATGGGGGCCTACACGCCGACGCCGGTGATCAGCGAGGCGATGCTGCGGCAGGTGGAGAAGGACGTGCTGGTGCCGCTGGTCGACGGGCTGGTGCGCGACGGCATCGACTACAAGGGCGTGCTGTACGCCGGCCTGATGCTGACCACGCAGGGGCCGAAGGTTCTGGAGTTCAACTGCCGCTTCGGCGACCCCGAGACGCAGCCGCTGCTGGCCAGGCTGAAGACGGACCTGCTGGACGTGCTGCTGGCCGTGGCCGACGGGAAGCTGGACACGGTGCAGCTGGAGTGGGACCCGCGGCCCGCCGTGTGCGTGGTCGCCACGAGCCGCGGCTACCCCGGCAAGTACAAGACTGGCGTGCCGATCACCGGCATCGAGCGGGCCGACGGGCTGCCCGACGTGAAGGTGTTCCACGGCGGCACCCGCATGGACGGTGACACGCTGGTGACCGATGGCGGTCGCGTTCTGGGCGTGACGGCACTCGGCGACACGATTGCCGATGCGCAGCGGAAGGCGTATGAGGCGATGCAACTTATTCACTTTGAGGGGATGCACTACCGGAAGGACATCGCGCATCAGGCGCTGCGGTGATTGCAATGCTCGGGGGTGACAGACATGCAGGGACGGTCGAAAACGGCTTGGTCTTGGGCCAGGATCACTTATCGCGCCGCGATCGCCATCTGGTTAATGCTGGTCGCGTTATACTTCGGACCCAACTACTCGATCTACCATCGTCTCACCCGTCCAGCGCCGTCCGACTTCATCGATCTGGTCAATCAGGACTGTGCGCCGGTTCTGAGGGCATGGGTGGCTTACCACTGTGACACAGGGCATTGGCTGTGCCCAACCGATCAGCTGGTTCCGACGTACCTGCCGAAGCGATTTGAAGAAGTGTTGGCGAGACCAGAGGTAGACGGCGGCATCACCTTCCCCTTTCTACATCGATTTCTGCGCGTCCACTACGCCCCTCAGCCTCTGGGCGGCACGTGGTCCATTGAGGGGCCATCGCTGAGCGGCGTGGTGCCAGCCGAGCCGGTTCCGGACTTCCAACCGTTGTCCGACGATAACAGCCGTTCGCCTCATTGAGTGGGAGCGACCGTGTACTGTCGAAGGTGCTTCGCTGAACTGCCGCCGATCGATGTTGCCCGAGTCGGCATCTGCCCATCATGCCAGCGTCGGTACAACTACAAATGGCGATGGACATACCTTCGTCACCCCTTCCCCTCGATGTCGAAGATCATCGCGCAGGTGCTGCTCACCACGCTGGTGGGGCTGTTCGTCGCGAGCATCGTGGCCATCTTCCAATCCGCGCCCTTCGACGGCCGCTGACGGGCGGCAGTTCCGCTACCAAACCGACCCTGCCTGCGTCGCCTGCCTGCTGCTCTACCCGCTGAACCGCTTCTACCTGAAGCCGAACCACATCGGTGGGCGGTCCACGCACGGGTACCCGAACGACGTGATCTGCCTGCCGCTGTTCCTGCCGATGATCCTGTACGCCCAGCGGGTGGCCGGCCTTCGGCGGCACGACGGCGTACCGCGGCCGTGGGAGATCGCGCAGCACTGGGCGATCTTCTCCGTCGTGTTCGAGGTGCTGCCGCCGCGGATGGGGCCGGCGTTCGACACGACGGCCGACCCGTGGGACGTGGTGGCGTACGCCGTGGGCGGGGCGGCCGCGGGCGCTTGGTGGCATTTGCGGGCAACGCGATGGCGCGTAGAGGCCCGGCGCAAGTGCGAGGATTGTGCGTGAGTCAGACGCGCCGCCTGCCGCGGCGGTGGAGAAGTCGCTTGCGCCATCGCGGTTGGCGCTCACTTCCGGGGACCGCGAAGGCGCACGTGACTGCCAACCGCGTTAGCGGGACCCTGCAATGTCTTACCATTGGCACGCGTCATCATCGTGATTGCGGGCGACCGCGAACCGCAACGGTCACGGCAGCGTCACCCAGTACAGGCCGTTGTCGATCATGAACAGTCGCCGGCCGGCGGGGTGGACGACGAAGCGTGACGTCGTGCCGCCCTTGACGACCTTGTACGACTTGCCCTTCTCGCCCGACCCGCTGAACAGCATCAGCGGCTCCTGGAAGTTCTGCGCGTAGATCGTGTGCGTCACCCCGTCGAAGCCCAGCGACTGCGGGTAGGCGCCGCTCTCGATGACGGCCGCCGGGCGGGTGATGTCGTCGGCGGCGAAGACGTAGGTGGCGTAGTGCGTCTTGGGCTGGCCCTCAATGTAGTTGCCGCCGCCGGAGGGGATCGCGACGTACTGCGAGTCGCCGCTGATGTCGATCTCGTGGGGGTTGCCGGCCTGCACGGGGGAGGCGCCGTCGTAGGTCAGGCGTTGGCCGCGCACCTTGAAGCGCATCAGGCCGACGTTGTCGCCCTCGACGAACAGCCGGCTGCCGTCGGGCGTGAGCGACATCAGCCAGAACGCGACGCGGACGTGCTGGTCGGGGCCGCCGTCGTCCTCGAACTCTTTGCCCTGGATCGCGCGGGCGGTGCCGGTGGTCAGGTCGATCGCCTGCAGGTCCTCGTTGGCGGGGGAGGCGTAGGCGTAGGGGGTGGCGGGGGAGGCGACGAGCAGCTTCACTTTTGGCGACACGACCCGCCGCTTGACGTTGAGGTCGTCGTCCAGCAGCCAGACCTCCTCCTTGCCGGCCACGGCGACCACCAGCCCGGCGGCGCTGCGGGCGATCGCCGAGCAGGCGTCGCCCACGTCCAGCCGGCGCTCCTCGACCAGCCCGTTAACCGTCACCTTGTGGATCACCCCCGCCTTCTCCAGCACGTAGGCGAACCTCGCGTCGGCCGACCAGATCACGTCGACCGGGTCCTTCACGTCCAGCTTGGTCACCTCGGCCCCGCGCACCTTGTGCGGGGCGCGGCCCAGCTCCTCGTTGGTGACCCTCGGCACCGCCGCCTGTTCAGACGTCGACGCGGCGCCGTCCGAGGGCCTGCCGATCCAGCCGCCGCCGGTGGACCGGTCGCGCCTGGGCGTGTCGGTCCTGGGCGTGTCGGTGACGGGCGAATCGGTCGTCGGCGGTCCGGCGTGCCCGCTGATCCACCCGCCGTGCGGCCCGTTGCCGCCGCTCGACCCCGCGACCGTGACCGGCGCGTTGCCGTTGCCGTCGTAGCTCGACAGACGGGGCAGCCGCGGCAGCGGGGCGGCGGGGATCGACTTCTCCACGCCGGGGATCGGCCCGCCGCCGATCTTCTGCATCAGGCTGGCGAAGGCGGGCGTGACGTACAGCTGCCGGCGCCTGCGGGCGTCGTTCGAGGCGGCCAGCAGCTTGTCGAGCTTGGCGATGATCGCCTTGGGCGTCGCCTGCTCGTCGGCCCGCTTGGCGTCGGCGGGGCCCAGCTTGGCGTGGACGTCGTCCTGCAGCGTCTCCATGACGTGGACGCGGGTGTCGGCCTCGGCCACCAGCACCGCCGTGGCGGCCGACACGTAGGCGTCGACGTTCGCGGCGACGTTCCCGCCGTGGATGGCCATGTCCTCCCAGATCTTCGAGTTGTACGGGTCCTTGGCCACGCCCTCGAGCCAGACCACGCTCGCCTGCTCATCGCGCTTCAGCTTCACCAGCGACAGGCCCAGCTCGCGGTAGGCGGCCCCCTCGAAGTTGTCCCAGGGTTGCAGTTCGATCCCGCGCGTCAGGTACCCGACCGCCGTCTCGTCCTGGTCCAGCGTGCGCAGCAGCATGCCGGTGCTGTAGTAGAGCGACGGGTTGGTCGGGTCGGCCAGCAGCGCCTCGTGGTAGCAGACGGCCGCGTAGGTGTTGAACAGCTTGCGGTCGTCGCTGTCCATCCCCTCCTCCCGGCCGGCCTGGTCGGCGAGGCCGGCGTACTTCTCGGCGAGCTTGACCAGCTCCGTCGCCTTGGCCGGGTCAGTCTTGCGGCGGGTCATGGGGACGAACGACTTCAGGTCGACGTCGAACAGCGGGATGGCGAACCCGGTGGCCTGGACGTCGGTGAACTTGAACGTGACGACGCCCAGCACGTCGCCGTGGCTGTCGCACACGGGCCCGCCGCTGTTGCCGGGGTTGATGGCGGCGTCGGTCTGGTAGTACCGCTCGCCCTCGACCTCGCGGTCGACGCCGCTCACCATGCCGCTGGTGATGGTCTTGGCCAGGATCATGCCGTTCCCGCCGGCGGGATCCCCGATGCAGAAGATCCGCTGCCCCGGCTCGGCCTTGACCTTGGAGATGTGGGCCGGCCTGAGCGTGACGCGGTGCTCGGCCGGGTCGATCTTCACCAGCGCCAGGTCCAGCCGCGGGTGGTAGCCGACGATGTGTACGTTGTGGAACACCACCTCGTCGCCGGTGGGCGGCTGCACCTTCACCGTGAACGGCAGCGGCGACGCCACCACGTGGGCGTTGGTGAGGATGAGGCCGGACGAGTCGACCAGCATGCCGGTGCCCGACCCCTCGACGTTCTGCAGGCTGACGACGGACGGCTTCAACGACTTGTACACGTTGACCGCGTCGTCGTCCCCCGCGCGGGCGAGCGGGCAGCAGAAGACCAGCACGAGGCCGGCCAGCATCAGCGAGTTTCGTAGGTTGGACATCGGGAACCCAGGGCAAAGGGGTACGGTTTCGGCACCGTACCCTAATGCGGAAAGGGCGGCCGAGTCACGCCAAATTTGCCGGGGGGTTCGGTCGAACGGAGTCGGACCATATCCGTCCGTGGCGGGTGCAGCCCGCGTACCGCGCGGTCGTCGCGGGGCGGGGAGGCGGTTCGGCCGTGCGCGAGACACGGCCTTCGGTTGTCACGGACCGACACGGTCCGGCTCTGTTGGGGTGCGTTACGGCGTTGGCTTGACCAGATCCGCCGCGACCGCCGCCGGTTCGTCTCGCGTCTGCAGTGGGTTTGCGGGAGCCCTGCCATCACGTGCGGAAGCTGAGCGACCAAGCGCGTTCTGACGTCCCGCGCCGATGGACCCGTCCGGAAAGGACAGCGCCCACGCGACGAAAGCGTCGTCGTCGTCATCGGCGGTCAGCAGCGGAGCGTTTTTCACTCGGCTCTGCTCGATCTTGTTCATGGTTTCTCCGACACAAGTACGTGCGCGTTGGCCTCGGACAACTCGAAGTAGGTCATGTCATCGTAGTTCGCATCTGGACCGAAGCTTCGCATCCGGCACCGGGCCCGGTAGAACGCCTTTGCCTGCGGCAAGGCATGAAGTCCTAAGCGGCCCTTGTAGCCCAACGCGTAACTCCAACGGACTGCCAACTTCATCAGTTGCGTACCGGCACTTCGATAGCGGCCCACCTTTTCGAGCAAAGCGATGTCCCAGTTCCACGGGGCGACCTCGACGAACTCCACGTAAACGAGCGGCCGGCCGACCGTTCCCAGCCGAGTGACGTGATCGTCATTCAGACCGAACAGCAGTGCCTGCCACTGCCCGGCAACATCGATCCCGAACAGGCGAACGTCGCCGAACTCATTCAGCCGTGACGGCAGGCATAAAGCGGCTTTCGTTGCCCAACTCCAGTGGATGCTTCCCGGCCAGCCCTCACTTGCGTCATGGCGGCCCGCGGAGGCCAGCTCTCGCAACACGGCAATGCGATGGGTACACCACTGCTCCTCAGCCGTGAACAGGTCGTCCAGCGTAAGCAAGTCGTGAAGGACCGCTGGCACGTCTAAACCGCTCGCGTGTTCCCTCAGCTTCGTGACCCGCTCGCCCATGGCGACGGCAATGATATCAAGGTCAGCGCTTAACCGGATTGTGCCGTCAGCTTCGCCAACTCCGCCTCGACGGCCGCCAGCTCGTCGCGGGTCTGCTGCACCAGGTGGGCCGGGGCCTTGTCGGCGTAGGACGGGTTGGCCAAGCGGCCGCGCAGGGCGGCGGCCTGCTTCTGCTTCTGCTCGATCAGCTTGGCCACGCGCTGGCCCTCGGCGGCGGGGTCGATCAAGCCCTCGACATAGATGTCGTTGCCGGCGGCGCTGGCGCGGGCGGCATTGGGCGGGGCCGGGAAGCTTGGCTCGACGCGGGCCAGCGTGCAGACGGCGAGCAGCTCGATCATCTCGCGGTTGGCCAGCAGCAGCCGGCGCGGCTCGTCTGCGGCGGCGATGCTGACCACCACCGGCTTCTTCGGGTCGGCCTTGTGGTCGTTCCGCAGGGTGCGGATGGCGGCGATGATCTCCTGAATCTTCGGGAACAGGTGCTCGGCATCGCCGTCGGTCGATAGGGGCGTGGGCCAGGTCGCGCGGATGAGACGCGGGCTGGGCGGGCATTCGAGCCGGCCGGGTAGGCCGCGGGTGGGGCGGACCTCGTTCAGCTTCCACCAGATGGTTTCGGTGATGAACGGGACCATCGGATGCATGAGGCGCAGCACGCCGTCGAGGACGGCGGCCAACACGTGGGCGGTCTGGGCCTGGCGGGCCGGGTCCCTCATGGCGGGCTTGCTGGCCTCGACGTACCAGTCGCAGAAGTCGCGCCAGAAGAAGTCGTAGCACGCCTTGGCGTACTGGTCGAAGCGGTAGATTGCGAGGGCCGCGTTGGCGTCGGTCAGCGTGCGGTTGAAGCGGGAGACGATCCAGCGGTCGGCGAGGGACCACTGGGATTCGTCGACGGCAGGAAGAACCCCGGCAGAGCCGGGGGCTAATGGAGCGTCCTTTAGCGCCGGGCTCCGCCCGGGCTCGGCCAGGTTGGCGAGCGCGAATTTGGCGGCGTTCCACAGCTTGGTGCAGAAGTTCCGGCCGAGGTCGAACTTCTCGCTGCTGTTGCGGCCCTGGGCGTCCCGCTTCACCGGCAGGCGCACGTCCTGCGTCTCGGTGGCCATGTTGGTCAACGTGAACCGCAGGGCATCCGCCCCGTGCGTGTCGATGATGTCCACCGGGTCGACGCCGTTGCCCTTGGACTTGGACATCCGCTCGCCCTTGCCATCGAGGATGGTGGGGTTGATGGACACATGCGTGAAGGGAACTCCTCTCTCCGTTAGCCCCGGCCTTTGGCCGGGTTCGACCCCGGCGGAGCCGGGGGCTAATGGAGTGGAGCCCATGTTGTACATCCCCATCATCACCATGCGGGCGACCCACAGCGTGATGATGTCGCGGCCGGTCATCAGGACCGACGTCGGGTACCACTTGGCCAGGTCGGCCGTCCGCTCCGGCCAGCCCAGCGTGCTGTGCGGCCACAGGGCCGAGCTGAACCAGGTGTCCAGCACGTCTGGGTCTTGAATGCCGCCGTGTTTCTCGATGAGCCGTTCAATCTCAGGATGCCCCGGTCGGACGGCGAAACCAATGTAGATGTCACCGTCACCACCGGGCCGAATAACCTGGGGCGCGACGTGAGTCCTCTGTTCTGGCGTCAGATATTCAAGGTCGAGCTTGACGTTCTGCGAGTCCGACGGGGACGTTGCGACCGGACCGTTCCACTTGAAGAGCCACACCGGAATCCGATGCCCCCACCACAGCTGCCGGCTGATCGGCCAGTCGCGCTTCTCGCCGAGCCATGACAGGTACTGCTGCGCGTGCCGCTCGGGGAAGAACTTGATCGTGCCGTCGCGGACCACGTCTAGGGCCGGCTCGGCCAGGGGGGCCATCTTCACGAACCACTGGTCGGACAGGTACGGCTGGATGGCCGTCTTGCTGCGGTCGCTGAAGCTGACGTTCGCCTCGTGCGGCTTCACGTCCGTCTCGGGGTTGTGGAACCCGCCGGCGGCCAGGTCCTCCACGATCTTCTTGCGCGCGGCGGCGAACGTCAGCCCGGCGTACGGTGCCCACGACGGGTCGGCGTCGTTCACGCGGCCGTCCGGCGTCATCAGGTTCAGGATCGCGATCTCGGTCGGCGTCCCCTTGTGCCGGGCGTAGACGGCGTAGTCGTTGGGGTCGTGGGCGGGCGTCACCTTGACCACGCCGGAGCCGAACGCCATGTCGACCAGGATCGGGTCGGCGATGATCGGGATCAGCCGGCCGGTCAGCGGCAGGCGGACCTGCTTGCCGATCGCCCAGTTCCAGCGGGGATCCTCGGGATGCACGGCGACGGCGGTGTCGGCCAGCATGGTTTCGGGGCGCGTGGTGGCCACGGTCATGAACGTGGGGCGGTCAGAGCCCAGCGGCTCCGCCGCGGGGTCTTCCGATCTTGATGTCGCGCCCGTCGAAGAACCCGCGGCGGAGCCGCTGGGCTCTGTTCCCTCTATGGGGTATCGAATGTGCCACATCGACGTCTTCACCGTCTCGGTGTACAGCTCGTCGTCGCTGATGCTGGTCAGCAGGTGGGTGTCCCAGTTGACCAGCCGTTTGCCGCGGTAGACCAGGCCATCCTTGAACAGTTTGAAGAACGTCTCGCGCACGGCACGGGCGCACATCTCGTCCAGCGTGAACCGCGTGCGGCTCCAATCGCACGAGCAGCCCAGCCGTTGCAGCTGCATCAGGATGCGGTCGCCGTACTGCTGCTTCCAGGCCCAGATCCGCTCGACCAACCCCTCCCGGCCCACGTCGTGGCGAGTCTTGTTCTCCTTCTCCTTCAGCTGCTTCTCGACCACGGCTTGCGTGGCGATGCCGGCGTGGTCGATGCCGGGGATCCACACCGTGTTGAACCCGGCCATGCGGTGCTGGCGCACCAGGATGTCCTGCAACGTGTTGTTGATCGCGTGGCCCAGGTGCAGGGCGCCGGTCACGTTCGGCGGGGGGATGACGATCGAGTAGGCCGGCCCCGGGCGGGCCGGGTCGCCGGTGAAGCAGTTCTCGTCGGTCCACACGCGGTACGCCTCGGCCTCCACGGCGGCGGGGTCGTACGTCTTGGCGAGTTCCGGGGAATGGTCAGCGGTGCTCATGGCATCAACCTGAGGCGGAAGGACAGCTTGGTTTTACGGAAGGGGCCGGATCGTAAAGGGGTGGGGTCGGCCGGGCAACGGAGCCGGCGACCCTAGATAACGACGACCGGAATGGAGCGGGGGGCGAACATCGGGGCAAATCATACGGCCACATCCCCGACTTGAGTAGTGGTCGGTGGAAGGCGAGGTGAACGACGCCCTACATTTTCGGCACCAGCGGCAACCCCTTGCCCGACGGGATGTGCAGCGTCCGCAGCAGCCGCCTCACCAGCGTTCTGTGGATGTCGACCGGCACGGCCCCGTCCGTCAGGGCAACGAACCCCCCGGCCTTGAACCGGTGGCCGCCGCCGGTGCCGATCTCGCGGGTGATCTTGCGGATCACGTCGACGGCCGACACGGCCTTGCTGCGCGTGCGCAGGCTCATCACCAGCCGGTTCTCGTGGACGGCCGTCACCAGCGACCAGTTGACGCCGTTCAGCCGGAGCAGGAAGTCGGCCATCACGGCCGGCTTCTCCAGCGAGTCGATCGACGACAGGTGCGACACGATCGCCCCCTCGCCGACGTCGTAGTGGGTGGCGTTGTTCAGCGCCGCCGCGTAGCTGACGAAGTAGGCCGCCGGCAGGTCGACGTACCGCATCCGGTACAGCTTGTGGGTGTCGGCGATCAGCGTCAGGCTGGACAGCGCCAGGTTGTCCAGCTCGCCGGGCTCACCGGCGGCACCGGCCAGGTCGCTCTCGATGGCGAACAGCAGGCTCGCCGCCAGCGACGGCGTGATCTCCATCTCCAGCTCCATCAGGTAGCTGAACAGGATGCTGCTGGTCGCCCCGACGCCGGTGCGCACGTCGCAGAATGAGCACTTGGCGAGCTTGAACGGCGTGCGGTGGTGGTCGATGACGGCGGTCGGCTCGATCGTCTTGGGCAACGGGCTGTAGGTGGATTGGGGTTGCACGTCGAGCAGCACCACCGCGTCGTACGCCGGCAATCGCTCGTCGTCCCAGGCCACCAGGTCCAGCTCGCTCAGCTCGGCGAACGCCTGGTTGATCCCGCCGCCGATCTTCCCCTTCAGCGACATGCTCACCAGCGCGTTGGGCAACTTGGCCCGCAGCAGGTAGACCATGCCCAGCGCCGACGCCAGCGCATCGGGATCGGGATGCTGATGCGTGGTGACGAGGATGTTCTTCTTGTGCGCCAGCACCCGCAGCAGCCGACTGGCGTGCGGCCGACCGCGGTTGCGGCGGACGGCGGCGGCGGCGCTGTCGGCGACGGCCTCCAGGCACGTCTCGACGAACGCCGTCGTCGCCTTGTCGCGGGGGATGTCCGAATGCAGGTCGGCCAGGGCGTCACGCACCGGTGAGTGTCGTCGGAACGGCCGGTCCGGGTTGGTCCGGTCCCCGTCGGACCGTCGATCCCTGATCGTTCCCCGCCTAGAATCGACAGCCCGTGACGTCGGCATAAGCGTTAAACCCCTCGCCCTGTGCCGCGGGTCCAGTAAACCGCGTGCCGTGCGAACCGACTGTAGCCGTTGTGCAGCGCAAACGCCCGCTCGACGCAGCGTTAGTGCGACTGCCGGACCACCCCGCAATTGGTGCCGGTCAGGTCGCGAGCAGAATTGGACGATAATCTCGTCGGCGGCGGGCGTATCTGACGGCAACTTGACCACCATGGGACCCATCGATTACCCCACAGCACGGCGGACGAGGGTCGGCGTTCTCACCCTGGCGGCGTGGGCCATCGCGCTCTGCGCCACGGCCGGCCTGTACGCGGGCATGGTGCGGTTCGCCCACTGGGAAGTGAAGAACGAGCCCCTCCCGCCGCGGCCCGCCATCGGAGGCCGCTGCCGGCCTATGCCGGGCGCGACGAACGTGCCGCCCACCGTTGCCATCTTCACGCCGGTCTACCTGCCGAACGTCGGTCACGGCGTCTCGACCAGCACCATGACTCCCCGGCACGTCCGGCTCTACGAGCAGATGCCCGACGGCACCGAGCGGCAGGTCGACGGCCACGCCAACACCAGTGGCGGGGGGGACACCATCATCTTCCAGCCCGCCGGCCTGCTCGACTGCAACGCGACCTACCGCTTCGCCTGCGACGGCGTCACCGACACCTCCGGCGTCGAGTTCCAGCCGTTCTCCATGACCTTCACCACGGCGGCCTCCAACGCTTTCTCGCAGTACCCTGTCGCCTTCGAACACATCATGCTCCCCAAGACTGCGGGCCACGTGTTCACCGGCGTGACGGTCGGCCCCGACCACCGGCTGTACGCCGGCAGCTACGAGGGCCGGATCTACCGGTATGACTTCCTGCCCGATGGCACGCTCTCCGACCCGCCAGTCGTGATCGACACGGTGCTGCGGAACAACGTGACGCCCGACAACCGCATGGGCTTCCGGCTGATCACCGGCATCTGCTTCGACCCCCGCAGCACGGCCGACGCGCCGGTCCTGTGGATCACCAACGGCGTCTGCGCCGTCGAGCACTGCCCCGACTGGTCGTGCAAGCTGAGCCGGCTCAGCGGGCCTGCCCTGCAGAACTATCAGGATGCGGTCGTTGGCCTGCCCCGGGCGTATCGCGATCACCTGTCGTTCAAGAT
The DNA here is from genome assembly GCA_965198865.1 of Tepidisphaeraceae bacterium. GTDB lineage: Bacteria > Planctomycetota > Phycisphaerae > Tepidisphaerales > Tepidisphaeraceae > CBDAQA01. Next base: position 253,948 of record CBDAQA010000009.1, read on the forward strand.
CGCGTTCGACCCCAAGGACCCCAGCCACCTCTACTTCAACCAGGGCAGCAGCAGCAGCACCGGGGCGGCCGACTCGACGTGGGGGTTCTACCCCGAGCACCTGCTGACCGCCGCGTGCCTGCAGGTCGACGTGACCGCCATCGAACGGATCATGTCGGCCGGCAAGACGCTGAACGTGAAGACCGAGGACGACGGCCACTACGACCCGTGGCGGCCCGACGCGCCGCTCAAGCTCTACGCCACCGGCATCCGCAGCGGCTTCGGCCTGCTGTTCCACAGCAACGGCCACCTCTACAGCTGCCTGAACGGCGGCGCCGAGGGCGGCGCCGCGCCAGCCACGCCGGCCAACCTCGCCGACGTTCCGACCCGGATCGACGAGCGGGCCAACGGCCGCTACACCGGCCCGGCCGTGCCCGGCATCGAGACGGTCACCGAGACCCAGCCCGACCTGTTCGTCGACATTATGAAGGGGGCTTACTACGGCCACCCCAACGACACCCGCGGCGAGTACGTGATGTTCGGCGGCAACCCCGACGGCGGCAGCGACAACTACCAGGTCCACAACTACCCCAGGGGCGTTCGACCCGACCGCAACTGGCACCCGGCTGCCTGGAACCTGGGCATCAGCTACTCCTGCAACGGCCTGATCGAGTACAGGGGCAACGCCTTCAACGGCTACCTCGACGGCAAGATCCTCACCACCCGCTACAGCAGCGGCAAGGACGTGATGATCCTCGAGCTCAACCCCGACGGCACCTTCCGCACCGAGGCGACCGGCGTCGAGGGGTTGACCCGCTTCATCGACCCCCTGGACCTGGTCGAGGACACCGACACCGGCAACGTCTACGTCAGCGAGTGGGGCGGCCAGCGCCTCACCCTCCTCAAGCCCAAGGCGACCGCCAGCCACCAGGTCATCCTCGACACCGCCACGCACGGCGTGCTGGGCACGCGCTGAGCCCTGTCGCAGCAGATTTCCAATCACGAAAACGCGACGGTCGGACGAAGAGTTCGAGGCGGTTCATCCGTGAAGTCGAAAAATTGTCGGGTCAGGCGCTTCACGGGTTGCAAACCCATGCCACGAAATGGGGTCGCCTCCACGTCTACATCGCTGTCAGTCTGCTTCATGTTCCCCTTCGTCCTACCCTTGCGTCCTCGTGCCCTCGTGGTGCACAGTCTTCGACCGATCCGCCCGTTTGAGTTGCCCCCCCGATCGGACTAAGCTCCCGGCACACCCCCGTTGCTGACCCGGAGCTGAACTTGTCCGTCCCCCTTCCCGTGCTGGACTTGGCTGACGTTCACGATGCGGACGAGCCCGAGAAGAAGGAGAAGTGCGGCGTCTTCGGCATCTGGGGCACGCCCGACGCCGCCTCGATCGTCTACTCCGGCATCTTCTCCCAGCAGCACCGCGGCCAGGAATCCGCGGGCATCACCGTCACCGACGGCACCGACCTCCACGGCCACACCGGCATGGGGCTGGTCAGCCAGGTGTTCAACCCGCGCATGCTGAAGGAGGAGCTGGCCGGCACCGCCGCCATCGGGCACGTGCGCTACTCCACCACGGGGTCGAGCAAGCTCTGTAACGCCCAGCCGCTGCTGCGGCAGTTCCGCCTGGGTCCCGTCGCCGTCGCGCACAACGGCAACCTGATCAACGCCGGCATCCTGCGCGAGGAGTACGAGCGGCACGGCCACATCTTCCAGTCGACCACCGACACCGAGATCATCGTCCACCTGCTGGCCAAGCCCACCCACGCCGAGCGGAAGGACCCGCTGATCCACGTGCTGCGCCACCTGCAGGGCGCGTACAGCCTGCTGTTCCTGTTCCCCGACCGGATCGAGGCGTGCCGCGACCCCTGGGGCGTGCGACCGCTGGCGCTGGGCCGGACGCCGGATGGCCACTGGTGCGTCTCCAGCGAGACCTGCGCGTTCGACGCCCTTGATGCCCAGTACATCCGCGACGTCGAGCCCGGCGAGATCGTCCGCATCGACGACAGCGGCATCAGCAGCCGCCGGTTCCTGCCGCCCGCCGAACCGCTGGCCAACTGCGTGTTCGAGCACGTCTACTTCGCCAACCCCGCCAGCAAGGTGTTCGGCCAGACCGTCCACACCGTCCGCACCAGGATGGGCCGACAGCTGGCCCGCGAGGCGCCGGTTCAGGCCGACTACGTGATGCCCATGCCCGACAGCGGCCGCAGCGCCGCGCTGGGATTTGCCAAGGAGTCGAACATCCCGTTCGAGGAGGGCATCGTCCCCAACCGCTTCGTCGGCCGGACGTTCATCCTCCCCAACCAGGGCCAGCGCGACCGCGCCGTGGCGGCCAAGCTGAACATCATCCCCGACGTGGTGGCCGGCCAGCGCTGCGTGATCGTCGAGGACAGCGTCGTTCGCGGCACGACGACGCGCTCCAAGATGCGGGCGATCCGCCGGGCCGGCGCGAGGGAGATCCACCTGCGCGTCAGCTGCCCGCCGATCCGCCACCCGTGCTTCTACGGGATCGACTTCCCGACCAGCAAGGAGCTGATCGCCCACGACCGCACGGTCCAGCAGATCGCCGAGTTCCTCGAGGTCGACAGCCTCGCCTACCTGAGCCTCGACGGCATGCTCGCCTGCCTCGATCGCACGCCCGATGCCTACTGCACGGCCTGCTGGTCCGGCGACTACAAGATCCCCATCGACAACCCCCAGGCCCGGTTCGAGTACGAGCGCGACCAAATGAAGATGTTCTGAGGAAAGGGCCGAACGTCGAAACCTCGAATACCGAAATGGCAAGGCTTGTTCGTTTCGACAATCAAACGCTTTGAAAACCCAAGGCAGATTTACCACGGAGGCACGGAGACACAGAGAAGAGGTCGAAAAACAGCGACTTCTCCGTGTCTCCGTGTCTCCGTGCCTCCGTGGTGAGTCCGTTCTGGTTTTTCAAACGCCTCAATCGAGAGTTCGAAATTCAAAATTGGGTTCACCCGTGGCCCGTGATCCGGCACCCATCCTGCCTTACGCCGACGCCTCGCTGCCGCCCGGCGTTGATGAACTGCAGATCTTCCGCGCCGGCCACGACCTCCGCCGGGTGATCGTGCCGACCGGCGTGTCGCTGGAGGTCACCCCGTTCGCGTTCCGCCTGGCCGTCGCCGGGCCGTTCGGCACCCGCCGGTCGACCTGGCCGCGTTCAGCCCTGACCGAGGCGCACGTCAACGCGTTCAACCATCGCCTGGTCCTGCGGATCGAGGGCCAGGACCGGCTCGAGCTCGACGTGGGTCCCAACGCGGCCTTCGCCGAGCGCGTCATGCATGAGGTGATCGCCTCGATGACGGTGATCCCCGTCGCCCCGCGCCACCTCCAGACCGTGGCCGACAGCCCCGACGACAGCCTGCCGCCGTCCCCGCTGCGGACGGTCCTGCTCCGGTCCTCGGCCGCCCTGTTCGCCGCGGCCCTGCTCTGCCTCGCGCTCGTCCCGATCGCCAGCTTCTACCTGACGTTCGCGTCCATCGCCTGCGTCGGCATCGCTTTCGGCACGCAGCGGAAGGACTACTGGGCCTGACGCGGCCCGGCCGCTTTACGTCCCGTGAAGCCGGTGCCTGAGGTACTCCCACCCCGACCTCAGTGGCGGGCGATGTCCCTGGCGCAAGACCGGTGGCCCCGACCCCGCCCCATGGGTTACGATGCCGCGATCGTTCAGCTCCGAACTCAACACTCCCAATGCAAAGCTCCCCATGGACCCCTTCCTCCGAGCCGCGATTGACGAAGCGAAAAAGGGCCTCGCCGAGGGCGGGCTGCCGATCGGGTCCGTGCTGGTGCGCGGCGGCAAGATCGTCGCCGCCGGCCACAACCGCCGGGTGCAGCACGGCGACCCGATGGCCCACGCCGAGATCGACTGCCTCACCAAGGCCGGTCGGCAGGCCACCTACAAGGACACGGTTCTCTACAGCACCCTGATGCCGTGCTACCTGTGTACCGGCGCCGCCGTGCAGTTCGGCATCCCCAAGGTCGTCGTCGGCGAGAACGTCACCTTCGTCGGCGGCGAGGCCAAGTGGGGCACCTCCGGCGACTTCATGGCCGCCAACGGCATCGAGGTCGTCAACCTGCACGACGCCGAGTGCATCCAGATGATGACCGACTTCATCCGGGACAACCCGACGCTGTGGAACGAGGACATCGGGGTGTGAGCGAATCAACGCCGGTGCATGTGCTCGCCTACGCCGACGGCCGCCCCGGGCAGCCGATCGACAGCCTGTTCACGCTCCAGCGGTCGCCCGGCGGCCTCGTCCTCACCAAGCCGCTGCCCCCGGCTTACCTCACGGCAACCGCGGCCATCTTCGTGGCGATCTGCCTGTACGGATCTGCGATCTTGGGGGCTGCCGAGGCGCTGTCAGACCTGCACCGTCGTCCGGGCGATTGGGCCGGCATCGCGATCGGCCTGCTGGGCTTGGCGGGGCTGGGCACGATCGTGCTCGCTCACGTTCGGAACACCCGGGCTCGAACGCTGACCCTGACCGTGGACCATCGAGGGCTGACCGTCCTGAACGGCCCGATCACGCTGACCGGTCGCCCCTGGCGCGTCAGCAGGCCACGCCGGTATCGCGCATCGCTCGGCCAGCCCGATCTGCTGCGCGGCCGCATGACTGCCACCTTGTACGTGGGGTGCCGCTTCGGGCTGGACCGCGTGATCATCTCGAATGTGCCCAAGGCCGAATGCCTCTGGCTCGTCGACGTGCTGAACACGACGTTGTCACGGCCGCTCGACGTACAATCGTGCCCATGAACGACGCCGGCGCCATCCTCGACTACGCCAGCCCGCGGAAGCGCGGCAAGCTGCGGCTGCCGGCGGTGAGCCGGCTCGCCGTCACGGTTGACGACGGGCGCGTGACGATCGAGGAGTCGCTGGCCGGCGAGGCAGAGGCGGTCACGGCGTTGGTGTTCGCCTTCGTCGTGCTGCTGGTGGTCGGCTCGTCGGTTGTCGGGGCCGTGTACGACTTCAAGCATCACCGGGTCCGCCCCGACCCGTTTTTGGCCATCGTGCTGAGCGCCGCGTGGGTGGCCGAGTTCGCAACGATGGTCGCCGTCATCCACCAGACCTGGCGGCGGACGGTGGTGACGGTCGAGTACGACGACCTGCGGCTGGCGTTCCTGTCGCCGCTGCGCCGACGATGGTACCGATGGACGCGGAACGACATCGCCGACGTCGTGATCGCCCACACGGCCGACACCGGGGGCGGCATCGCCCTGGCCGAGGTGCTGATCACCCGCGTCGCCGGCGGCGACGTGCGGCTGTTCACCGATCACACGGCCACCCGGTTGGAAGGCGTCGCCCGAGCCATGCGCGACATGCTGCGCGAGGGTCGCGCCGAGCCGCCGCCGACGGACCCCGAGACGCATCGTCTCCAGCGGCTGGTCCACCCCATTGACGCGCTGCCCGACCCCGGGCCTCGTGCCGAGCAAATCACCGGTCGCCTGGTCGACTCGCACCGCGGCCGCCGCGAGCGGCAGGGCCGGACCGCCGATCCCGAGGTGCGAGATTCGGGGTCAGGAGAAGGAGCCGTAACCGGCTCCCAAGCGACGCCAAGTTAAAGCAATTTTATGTTATGTGGCTGCGCGACAGGCACCCGTCTGTATAACGGGATCATGCGATTGCAAGAGTTTTATTTGCAGTCGTTTGCGAACAACAAGCGTCGATCGGACCGGTCGGAAACAGTGGCGCGTTGTGGCGCATTGTGGCGCGGGGAAGCCAGTCCGTTCAGGCCACCGGTGACCGCTTCTGGTCGAGTTCCTGCCACCGGGCGTAGAGCTTATCGACCGCCGCCTGGGCGGCGGCGGCGGATTTGGACGCATCGGTCATCTTCATCCGGTCGGCCATCACGGCGGGTTCGCCGAGCTTGGCCTGTGCCGCCGCCAGCCCCGACTCGGCGGCGGAGATCTTCTCCTCGATCTCGGCCCATTCCCGCTCCTCCATGTACGACAGCTTCTTCGGCTTCGGGGCCGCCATTGGCACCGGCGTCGCCTTGACGGCCGGCTTCGCTGCCAGCGCCTTGGTTGCCTGGGCCTTGGCCCGCTCGTACTGCTCGCGGTCGGCGTAGATCTCGGCCCCGCCGCGCCCGTCGAGGCCGAGCAGTTCCGTCGACAGCCGATCGAGCAGGTACCGGTCGTGGGTCACCAGCACCACCGCGCCGGGGAAGCCGTCGAGCGTCTCCTCCAGCACCTCCAGCGAGGCGATGTCGAGATCGTTCGTGGGCTCGTCGAGCACCAGCACGTCGGCCGGCTGGAGCATCAGGCGGGCGATCAGGATGCGGGCCTGCTCGCCGCCGCTGAGCGAGTGGACGGGCATGTCCAGCTGCTCCTTGCGGAACAGGAAGCGGGCACCCCAGCTGGAGACGTGGATCGGCTCGCCGCGGAACATGACCGACTCGCCCGACGGCGACAGCGCCGTCTTCAGCGTCTGGTTCAAATCCAGCGCCGCCCGCGACTGGTCGAACACGACGACCTTCAGCTGGTCGGCCCGCTTGATGGTCCCCTTGTCGGGCTCCACCTCGCCGGTGATGAGGCGGATCAGCGTCGTCTTGCCCGCGCCGTTCGGCCCGAGCAACCCGAGCTTGGTGCCGGGCCCGAGGACGAAGCCGACGTTGCGGAACAGCTCGCGCCCGCCGAGCGACTTGCTCACCTGCTCGGCCGACAGCAGCTTGCGCGTCTGCCGCTCCGAGCCGACGAAGTCCAGCTGCGCCGACCCGCCGACGGCGTTCCGCGTCTTGAGGTCGGCCAGCTGGTTCACCAGTTTCCCGGCCTGCTGGATGCGCCCCTTGGCCTTGGTGGACCGGGCCTGCGCGCCGCGCTTCAGCCACTCCAGTTCCCGCCGGACCCGGCCGGCCACGCTCGACTCCAGGCTCGACTGGGCCGCGAGGTACTCGCTCTTCTTCGTCAGGAACTCGCTGTACGGCCCGGTCGCGCTCAGGTAGCCGTCGGCGTAGGCGGCGTTCAGCTCGACCGTGCGGTTGGTCGTCCGCTCCAGGAAGTACCGGTCGTGGCTGACGACCAGGAACGCGAACGTGGCCGACGAGAGCACCCGCTCCAGCCACTCGATCCCCTCCAGGTCGAGGTGGTTGGTCGGCTCGTCCAGCAGCACCACGTCGGGCTTCTGGATCAGCTGCCGGGCGATCGCCAGCCGCTTCCGCCACCCGCCCGACAGCGACTCCACCGGCTGGTCGGGATCGGCAAACCTCACCCGGTCGAGCAGGATGGCGGCCTGCGTCTGCCGGTCGTGCTCCTCGGCGTGCGGGTCGTCGATCGCGTCCTGCAACACCCGCCGCGGCGTCGCCCCCGGCGCGAAGCTGTCCGCCTGCGAGACGTACCCCAGCTTCAGCCCGCGCCGGTTGGTGAGCGTCCCCCCGTCGGCGTGTTCGAGCCCGGCCAGGATCTTCATCAGCGTCGACTTGCCCGACCCGTTCGGCCCGATCAGGCCCGTGCGCTCGCCGTCCTCGAAGGAGATGGAGATCCCGGTGAACAGCCGTCGCGGGCCGAACGATTTGGTGAGGTCGTCGCAGCGGAAGAGGAAAGCCATAAACACCCTGATCGCAGCGGCGGAGCCGCGCAGTCGAAGGGTCTAGCCGGCAGAGGGCGACGTACGATTCGCGCTGGGACTCCGGCAGTAGACCGCCCCGCATTGTAAGGAATCTACCCCGCCCGGCCAGCGATGCCGTCGAGCATCGCTCGCAGTGCAGGTGCAAGGTCGCGCCCCATCCCCTCGCCGACGGCGTCGGCCCGGGGGATGCCGGCCATCAGGACGGCCCGCGCCTCATCCAAGCGGCCGAGGCGAATTAGCGCGTCGCTCAGGATGTTGTAGGTCGCCAGGTGATCCGGCGCGTGGGCGTTGGCGAACCGTAGATGATCCACCGCTTCGACCAGCGTTTCATCCGCCTCGGCCAGCTTCCGACCCAGCGCGAACCGGCTCAGTGGATCAGTTGGATCCAGCGCCACGAGCTTGCGAAGCTTTGGTTCGTCGAGAGCCATGAACAGAGCCGCCGACACGATCACGGTCTTCAGATCGACTGCTGGCATCCACGGCGAAAGGGCGCGTCGCCCTCTGCCGGCTGGACCCTCCGACCGCGCCGCTGCGCCGCCACGCTCGGGGTTCAGCCAGCATAGCTGTGCAGCCCGTGGAAGAAGTAGTTCACCCCGACCCAGTTGAACAGCATCACGAAGAACCCGATGGTCGCCAGGACGGCGGTCCACCAGGCCTTGTGGTCGGTGGCGATGCGGACGTGGACGGTGATCAGGTAGACCATCCAGGTGACGGCCGCGAACGTCTCCTTCGGGTCCCATGCCCAGAACCGGCCCCACGACTGGTCGGCCCAGATCGCGCCGAGGATGATGCCGGTGCCCAGCACCCAGAACGCCATCTGCAGCACGACGAGGTTGCAGGCGTCCAACGCCGCCAGGAAGCTGATCGACGGCGAGACGGCCCCGTCCGACTTCACCCGTGCCAGGGGCACCGCGGCCGGCTTGGCGACGGGGAAGAAGATCATCTGCGCCAGCGTGGTCGGGAAGCTCACCGCCGCCGCACCGCCGCCGCCCCCGCCGGGGTAGACGACGTCGAACCCTCGGGCGTCGCCCTCGAGTTGCCGTTCGGGCAGGCGGGAGAGGGTCCCGAAGTTGGCGTAGTACTTCACCAGCCACCAGACGCTGAGGCAGAACGCCATGCCGATCAGGGCGTAGCTGGCGGTGACCATGGTCACGTGGATGTAGAGCCAGTAGCTGTACAGCACGCCGTTCGACCGCCCGACCTCCTGGCCGATGTTCGTGCCGAACACGTAGGGCACGGTGAAGATGGCGATCAGCGACAGCCAGCCGACGAACCCCGCGGCCGACCCGAACAGGTTGCGGATCGGCGACCCGGCATCCATCTTCACGCCACCGACCCGGGCGAGCCCGCGCACGGCCGCCTGGATCAGCCCCAATTCTAGGGAGAAGCCGACGACGACCCCGAACCACGCCGAGAACATGACGCTCTCGAACTCGTTCTTGATCGGGATCGACCCGACCAGCCACCAGCGGACGGCGATGCCGGCCGTGTGGACGACGAGCCCCAGCGCCAGCAACCGCAACCCCCACAGCCGCAGCGACGCCACGCCGCTGTTGGCCGCGGCCAGGAAGCAGACGAACGCGAAGAAGTAGCAGGCTGCCCCGGGCAGAGTCATCTTCGCCAAGCGGTTGTAGGTCACCTCGACGTTCCGCTGGAGCGACGACGGGTAGGCGGCCGGGTTCACCGCGACCACCGACTGGGCCAGCGACGCCGCCGCCTCGTTCACCGCACGAGGGTCCTGTGCCCGCCAGGCGGCGAACAGGTAGACCGCGTCCGACACGACGGGCCGAACCATGTCCGCCGTGTACCCCGCCGGGGCGGCGGGCACCGGCTTTCCGCCGGCCTTGGTCACCTCGACCCACTTGGGGTCGGCGGGGGCGACCTCGATGACGCGTTGCCACTGCGTCCCACCATTCACCGGCGGCACGACGGCCGCCGGGACGAACAGGTCCGACGTGCCGACGGCGGCGCACAGCTGGTCCATCGACTGCATCGCCCCGACGAACTGCTGGACGGCCTGCGCCTTCCGCACGTCGCTCGACTGCGCGTTGCGCAGCAGCGTCTGCACCTCGGGCCGGGAGAGCAGGTCGAGCGACACCATGCCGGTGTTCACGATCCGGGCCTGCTCCTCGTCCGACAGGAACGGCAGCTTGCGGAACTCGGTCCGCAGCGGCACGTTCCGGATCTTGATCAGGTTCTCGCCGATGTACGCCTGCGGGCGGAAGGCGATGTCCAGCACGGTGAACGTCGGGTCCTGCCCGTTCAGCGAGCCGTGGCCGGTGATCGCCTCCAGCGTCTGCCGGGCGAAGCTGTCGAACGTCTTCAGCGTCTGCATGTGCTGGACGGACATCGTCCGGATCGGCGACAGGTCGACCTTGGTCGCGAAGCTCGGGTCGACCGCGGCGACCGGCGGCATCGCCTGCGCGGCCGACGGCGCGGTGGCCGGCGCCTGGCCGCGGGCGAGCGGGGCCAGGGCGAACAACGTGGCGAGCAGAGACAGGCAGAAGGTTCTCATGTGCGATTCTCGTCGCGCGGGCGTCCCGCCCGTGCTGTGGTGAATGGCGCGGGCGGGACGCCCGCGCGACTGCGACGTCACGACCCGACCAACTCGGCCTGCTGCCTCGGTGCTGAGACGCGGGCGGCCGCGGCCTTGAGGGCGCGCTGCTTCATCCGGCGGATGATGATCGGCTTGGCGTAGAACGCGTACATCAGCCCGACGAAGATCATCACGCAGCCGCTGATCATGACGGGCACCGCAGGCCGGTTGCCGACGCCCAGCTGCGTCCAAGCGTGCGGCACGCTCGGGTCGTAGGCCGCCTGGAAGAACAGCCAACGCCCGCCGTTGAAGTAGATCGGGTGGTTCAGCGAGGCGACGTCGGTCAGCGTGTCCGAGTCGTCCGACCCGCTCATGGTGATCGTCGAGCGGTAGTCTTGGATGAACGCCTCGGGCGAGTCGGCCCCGCCGGCGAACGGGATCACCTTGAAGTTGTCGAGCGTCAGCCGGCACGGCAGGGGATGGCGCGCGTTACCGAGCTGGAACTGCAGCGGGGCGACGGCGCCGGGCAGGGTGACGTACCCGCCGCGCCAGGGATCCTGACGGAGACGGTCGGCCGCGCCGGGCGTGTAGGGGACGACCACGTCGCGCGACCAATCGCCCAGCCGAACCCGCAGCTTTACGGCTTGGAACAGCCCGTCCTCGTCGGCCTGCGATTCGCGCTGGCGGGCGGGGACGGGGGCGACGGTGTCCTGCGGGTCAAGGTGGTCGTGCCGTTCCAGGTGGACCTTGATCGACGGGTGCTCCGCCGCCGCGTTGTCGGCCTCGGGCTGTCCTCCCATCTCCTCGGCCGACGGCGCGGTCAACTGGATGTCGCCGCTGCCGTTCGCGAACCGGTGGACGGCCGACACCGAGTTGCGCGTCACCTCCACGTCGACCAGTTCCTTCGACCCCGTCGGCGTCAGCAACGTGTGCTTGACCGCCTTCTCGGCCGGCATCAGCTGGTAGGGGTCCTGGACCTGGAAGTTGATCTTGAGCGCGTCGTCCAGCGGGGCCGGCTGACGCTTCCCCATCGGACCGGCACCGGCGACGCCGAGCTTGAAGTCAGTTTGGACGGTCTTGCCCACCAGCACCATCCGGCGGTACTGCTGCGTCGGGGCCGTGACGAGCATGGTCATCGCCTGCACCGGCTCGTGCGTGCCGAACATCGGCCAGGCCGGGTTGTAGGTCTCGACCTGCAGGGTGTAGCCAGTCTTGCCCACCGTGACGATCTGCCCTGGATGCACGTAGAGGGCGGGCTGCGCGGCGGCGGCGACGCTGACGTCCATGCGGAACAATTGGCCCGCCGCCTCGGCCACCTTGTTCGCGACGTCGGTGTCGCCCTCCAGGTGCTGGACCTCCATGAGGTGATCGTTGTCGGCGCGGAACCGAGGGTCGGACGCGACGACGTACCAGTCGCTCACGGTCGCCGGGTCCTGCGGGTCGCCCATCGACAGCTCAACGCCGGTGACGTGGGAGGTCGGGTCGGACGTGTCGAAGTCGGTGCGGACGTTGGCGTACGGGTAGTAGCCGACGACGTCGAACTTCAGGTCGCCCTTGGCCCCGACGAGTTCGGCGAGACTCTCATCGTGTACCTTCCCGGTGCGGTCGGCGACGGGCAGTGTGAGCGGGCGATCCCACAGCCCGCGTCGCCGCAGGGTGGCGGCGTTGCCGGCCGCCTCGTCGTACTCCTGGAACCGCGGCAGAGCGGGCAGCGTGAACGCCGCGGGGATGTCCCGCCCGGTGCGGACGAACAGGGCCCGCTCGTCCTTGTCGTAGTAGCTGTCGACGCTGTTCGGGCCGCCCGAGGGGTCGGTGTAGATCCGCACCCTCCCCTCGACCTTGTTGCCGTAGTGGATGGCCGTCCCCAGCACCAACGTGATGATCCCCGCGTGGACGCACCAGACGCCGTACCGCGGCGGCGTGAGGGGGATCTTCCGCCAGGTGACGACGATCAGGTTCGCCACGAGCAACGCCATCAGCGTCTTCAGCGGCCAGGCGTTGAAGAACTCGAGGTCGGTCTTGTCGAACCAGTCGCGGATGATCGGCCACTGGTCAATCCCCGTCGCCCGGAACCACTGCCGGCCGGACCCCGCGGCCATGTAGCCGGTGATCAGCACCATCAGGGCGATCCCGAACGGCACGCTGTTCAGCAATCGGAACGGGTTGTATCGGGACAGCTTGGCAGACATGGATGGCCGCGGGTGGGTGCCCGGTCCTACGGGTGTCGGCTTCAGGTTCGGATCGTTCGACCCGGGCTGCGGATTGTACGGCCAACCGCACCCCTTTCCATGCCGGGCCGGCAAAGCTGACCCACTTCTGAAAAAAGCGGGATCAGACGACTTGACGTGCGGTCGATGTTAACCCATACTCAGTCCTAACAAAGTGGGGTCTCTGACGAAGGATCGTCATGACAACGGTGCGTCAAATTCAGCGATTGTGGTCGGGCAGGGCGTTCGACAAGTTATTTCAGCACTTGCTGGGGCCGCGTGCCGAGGCGTCGCCCCGGCTGATGTCGGAGTTGACGGGTCCCGTCGCCGCCGCGGCGATGGTCGTCATCCGGCTTGACGAGATGTCCCAGACGTTCGCCCCCCTGTACGCGGAGGCGGTCCGGGTCATCGTCGCGGCCCAGACCCCTCAAGGCGGTTGGGGCGAGCCGATGCTGACGGCGCTCTGCCTGCGGGCCCTGATGTGCGGCCGGGGCAACGGGGCGGCAGTCGATCGTGGGCTGGCTCACCTTGGCAATCTGCAGAAGGACGAGGGCACCTGGCCAAACCCGCCGGTTCGCCGGCTGCCATCGGACCCGTTCGCAACGGCGTTTATCCTGATGCAGTTGGGCGACGCCGAATCGTTTCGGGCCGCCGTTCGACTGCCGGACGCGGTCGAGTGGTTCGAGTCGAACGCGATGGCCTGCGACGAGTCGACCCGACGTTTGTGGGCACACGCGTCTCATCGCTGTGCCCAGCGGCCCGCGAAGGCCGTGGCGTGCGTGGCCGCCTGACGACGGTGCCCATCATTGGCCAGGAGCCGGGCGAGCGTTTCAGCCAGCGTCGGTGATCGGGGTGCAGGAGGGGTGGCGGCACCGGGCCGAAGGGCTGCCGTGGCATGGGCGAGCCACGCGGCGGCGTTCTGACCCACGGCCGACACGACGGGTCGGCCGCACGATTCCAGGGGGTGCCAGTGACGTCCCGGTAAATGCCGAACGACTGCCGTGCTCGCGGCGATGGCAGCTTGATGTTGTTCGGGATCGCCGACGATTCCGGCCACGTGGCTGGTGAACTCGGGGATCTCGGTCCACCCATCGCCCCAAAGTTGAACCGGAAGACCCGCGGCGAGGAGCAGGCGAGCCAGGCCCTGTGCGTAGGCGGGCTGGATCAGCCGTTCGATGAACAGGTTCGTGTTTAACTCCGACGGGTCGACGCTCAACCGCCTGGCGCGGTCGACCAGGTAGGTTGTCGAATCGGCAACGACGTGCGGCGCATCATGCAGTTCGGCGGCGATCGCCTCCCACAAAATCTGATGGCTGGAGTAGGCCTGCACGGCGTCGGGGACGTCGATCGAGCAGGTGTCGGCGATCAGGCCCAGAGCGGGTGTCGCCGGCGCGGCGTTGGGACTTCCTCGCTCGCAGGTGCCGATATGGATGTGGTCGTCCCGCCAGCCAGCGTCAAGGGCGGCGGAGCGCCAGTTTGGGTCGGCCAAGATCAGGTGGTCCTCTCGACCCACGCAGGCGGCCGACGGAGGGGTCGGACGGGTCTGCCAGGTGATCCACGATGTGTCGGCACTGACGACTGACGCGGCGTCGGAACGACCAAGGTCAGGCGTCACGATGGTCGCTGCACCGTCCGTCGCTCGGGCCAGTGCGATCGCCGTCGCGGTGAGCGCATCGTCGGTGTCGTAGACCGCACTGGAGCCATTCGCATCGACGGGCAGAGCTGCGCGAAACGCATCGGCGCCGGGCTGCCACAGGCGGAAGCGCGAGCCGGCGATGATCACGGTCCGGCCGATCTGCGGCGGCCGTCGATCGCGGATCAGATGGTCCAGTTCGGCCGCACGGGTGACGGCGACCGCTCCGATGATCTGCTGCGATCCGGCGATCAGCGGTTCGGTCAGATTGCTCGGCGTTAGGCGGGTCTGGATGAAGCGGGCCGGTGCGGCGAGGCCGGGATGATCCTCGAACGCGCTGCGGAGGGCCGAGGCCCAACTGACACCGGCGGCGATCCAGAGGCGGCCGGCGGAAAGGTCGTCCGATACGTCGCAGCAACCGAGGATGACCCGGCAGGTGGCCAGGTCGGGCTGGACGACGAAGAGCACGCAGTCGGAGCCGAGCCGTTCCCGCGCCGCGACGAGCAACCCGGCGTGGGCGGGGGCGAGGAGGCAGTGGCCACCCGCCTCGACGACCAGCGACTTCAGCAGCGCGCGTCCCGCCAGCAGGGGGACCGAGCAGCCGGCGAACCATCCGCCTCCGCCGTCCCGCAGGGTGACGCTGCGGTCGCGGGCCGTACACCAGCCCATCGGGGTTTCGCAGTCGGCCAACGTCGCCGCCTGCGCGGGCTGCCGCAGGGCCAGCGCTGCCAGGTTCGCCCGCCAGTATCGGCCGGCAACGCGGTCGGTGGCGGGCGGCGGGGCGACGGTGGGGGCGAGCGCGGCGGTGGGCATCTGCCCGCACATCGGCCGTTGGCTGGCCGCGGCTTGAGCGGTGGCCGTATGATGAGCCCAACATGCGGTTCACAAAGATGCACGGGATCGGGAACGACTACGTCTACGTCGACGGCTTCGCCGAGCGGGTGAGCGACCCGGCCAAGGTCGCTCGGCTGGTGTCAGATCGCCACGTCGGTATCGGCAGCGACGGCCTGATCCTGATCGTCCCGCCCGACACCGTGGAGCCGGGCGGGGCCGACGTGCGGATGCGGATGTTCAACGCCGACGGCAGCGAGGCCGAGATGTGCGGGAACGGCATCCGCTGCGTCGCCAAGTACGCCTACGACCACGGGCTGGCCCGCTCGAACCCGATGCGCGTCCAGACCGGCAACGGCGTCCTGAGCCTCTCCCTCGCCGTCAGCGGCGGGAAGGTGGAGCAGGTGACGGTGAACATGGGCGAGCCGGTGCTGAACCTGGCCGACGTGCCGGTCGACGTGACGCAGGTCGTCCGGGCCGGGCGCGAGCCCGAGTATCGGTTGGACCTCGGCGACGAGGGTGGCACGCTCGACGCCACGTTCGTCTCCATGGGAAATCCGCACGCGGTGGTGTTCGTCCCCAGCCACCTGAGGGTCGACCTGGAGCGACTGGGTCCGCTGGTCGAGCACCATGCCGCGTTCCCCCGACGGGTGAACGTCCACTTCGTGCAGGTCGTCTCGCGCGCCGAGGTCATCATGCGAACGTGGGAGCGCGGCAGCGGCGTCACGCTCGCCTGCGGCACCGGTGCCTGCGCAGTCGCCGTCGCTGGCGTGCTGACCGGGCGAACGGACCAAGCCGTTCTCGCCCACCTGCCCGGCGGGGACCTCACCCTGGAATGGCGCGCGGCAGATAACAACGTGTACATGACAGGCCCGGCAACCGAGGTTTTCCGCGGTGACATGGACCTCTGACCGTCCAGCGTGCGGGAGATCGGCACGGGACTTGGTTCACCTGCTTCAGCGGCAGGGGCGCGAGGCGCAACTGTGAAGAGCAAACGCCCGGTGCGGATCGCCTTAGAAGACTTGTACCAGGTCGCGGCACCGTACCGCTCCGGACGGCCCGAGAAGCAGTTGCCATCGCCGCCCGCGGGAGCGTTCTGGGTCACTTGGCGAAGAACCGTTTGACAGCGTGGACGGTCGCCTGCCGCTGGACTGCGGCGATGCTCTCCAGCAGCGGGATCTCCTTCGGGCAGACCTGCACGCAGTTGCCGGCCTTGCCGCACTCGGTGACGCCGCCCTCGCCCATGAGCACGTCGAGCCGCTCGGACTTGAGGGCCTTGCCGATCGGGTGGTCGTTGAACAGGCGGGCCTGGCTGATGACGGCCGCACCCACGAAGTGGTTGCTGGGCGTGTACTGCGGGCAGGCCTCGAGGCAGCAGCCGCAGCTGATGCAGCGGGAGAGCGGGTACCGCTCGTCCTGCAGCTCCTGGCTGATCGGCGGGCCGGCCCCGAGGTCGTAGGTGCCGTCGATCGGTACCCACGCCTTGACTTTTTTCAGGTCCTCGAACAGTCGGCTTCGATCCACCCACAGGTCGCGCACGATGGGGAACTTGGTCAACGGCTCCAGGGTGATCGGCTGGTCGAGCTTGTCGACCAGGGCCGAGCACGACTGGCGCGCCTTGCCGTTGATGACCATGGTGCAGGCGCCGCACACCTCTTCCAGGCACCCGCTCTCCCAGACCGGGGTCGTCGTGGGCGTGCCATCGGTCAGCGTAGGGTGGGCGGCGATCCACTGGAGGCAGGCGATGATGTTCAGGTTCGCCCGATGGGGTACGGCGAACTCCTCCCACCGCGCCTCTTTGCCCGGACCGTCCTGCCGGCGGATGCGGATCACGACCTTGTGGCCGGCCAATGCGTCAGGAACGGCCGCGGTGGTGTCGCTCACGGTGGGGTTCATGTGGTGATGATAAGGGCCGCCGAGGCGCCACGACAATCGCGTCGGCATCGCACCCCAGCCAGATTTGAAAGGACGGGCGACCGAGCCTCACGGCGCATTCGGCGGCGCGCCCGGCGCCAGCATCGGCGGACTGCCCGGGTTACCCGGTCCCATCGGGCCGGCACCGGGTTGCTGCGCGGTCGGACCCTTCACCGTGGCCACCAGCTCGTGGTACTTCTTGATCTTCCGGTCGGCCTTGATCTCCTTCTGCAGGATCCCGTTGTCGCTGGCCAGGATGACCAGGCGATTGACCGGGTCGTTCGGAACGTCGCGGACGTCAACGACGGTCCAATCGGTGCCGATGATCGCGTCGCCGGGGTTGACGTCGACCGTCTTCATCGTCCAGACGCCGCCCTGCCACTTGAAGACGTCGAACGTGACTGACCCCTTCGGGCCGATGGCCGACGCGTAGAAGTTGGCGTCGGACTCAACGTTGACCTGAGCCGTCCAGTCGCTCTTCTCACTGGTGATGGTGAAGACGGCCGCCAGCGACTGGGGCTTGCACAGCCGCTGGGTGGCGTAGACCGGGCTCGAGATCGAGTACCGAATCCGATACCGGTAGCTCTTGCCCGGCTTGACCGTCTCATCGTGCGCCCAGACGGTGAAGTCCTTCTGCACGGCGGGGTCGAACGAGCCCTTCGGCAGATCGTCGACTGAGGATCCCGTGGGGCCACCCGGTGCCATACCGGGCGAATCGCTCGGGCCGCCTGGCATGGCCTCCATGCCCGGCGGGCGAACGGGGGCCGGCGGCGCGTCGAAGAACGTCGGCCCATCGGCCATGGCCAAGGCGTCCGTGGGGCGACCGGCATCGGTTACGACGAACCCGCCACCGCCGCCCGGTCCCGCCCCACCCGCCCCGGGACCGCCGGGCGTCGCTCCGGCACCGCGGCTGCCGCGACTGTTCCGATTTGCGCGCGCTGCGTTTTGCGCTGCAAGCTGTGCCGCCTTTTGAGCTGCGGCCTTCTGTGCCGCAGCGAGCTTTCTCTGGTCGGCCCGAGCCTTTTGCACCGCGTCGCGATCCTCCTTCGACAGGTCGTCCAGCTTGCCGGTGTAGGTTGCCGGGTCGAATTTCTCCGTCACCAGCTCGTCGGCGCGGACGTTGGGGTTCGCCGCGCCGGGGACGTACCACTTGTCGCCCTGGACGATCTGGTAGAACGCGGGGCGGAGGATCAGCGGGGCGTCCTTGCCGGCGAAGTCGAGGTAGCTCCGTTGCAGGCGGGCGTCGCTCGGGACCTTGTACTCCGGCGGTGGCATCGCTGGCAGGACGTCAATGGGCGGCGGGTTGATCAGGGTTTCCGGCCCCCAGTTCCCCGAGGCGTCCATTTCCTCTCGGAACAGCTCGACCCGCAGCACGGTGGTCTGCCGCAACTGCACCTGGGCCGGGATGTTCGACTTGGTGAACTCCGCGTTCATCGCGGTCATCGACGGCACGGTGACGGCGACCGTCACCCAACCCTTGTCGGTGGCCGCGTTGGCCACGGGGACGACGCCCCCGTTGCTAGGCGGTACGATCGGGGGCATCCCCGGGGCCGCCGGCTGACCGACGGCCGGGGCGACCGCAGCCGCCGTCCCGGTGCTCGGGTCCGCGGCCGGCAACGTGTTGCTGTGACCCGTCGAGATGACGGGGTTGAGCGGCTTCGGAGCGATCGGCAAAGCGGCCACCTGGGCGCCGGGCGCATCGGGCGTCTGCGTCGGCTTGTCGATGTCGATCTGCGGCCCGGCGGACGTCGGAACCTCAACGGTGAACGCGCCGTCCAACGGAGCCGTGTCCGGCGTGGTCCGGCTGATCGCCTGGGCGACCGACTCGCTGAACGCGGGCACCGCCACCTTGAGCGGCGGGTGGTGGTCGTCGATCTGCGCCTTCAGCGACTTGCCCTGGGTCTCCCAGATCGTCGTGTCGATCTGCCCGGGCAGGACCGCCTGCGTCTGGCCGACGGCGACCGTCACCGGGGGGAGGTAGACGTAGCTGTAGACCATCCACATCAGGAAGCAGGTGCCCACCGCGAGGGCGATCCACTCGACGTAGCCCTCGAGGATCTTTTTGACTTTTTCCATGACGATCACCCCGTTTGGGCCATCGGCCCGACGCGAGTTTGGGACGGTCACGGTGGACCGTCCAGGTTACGACCACGACGCGATCACATCCCGCCCGGCGGGGCCATCCCCGGCATCCCGCCCTCGGGGTTGAACCCCGGCTGCTGAGCGGTGTCGGCCCCGCCGCCACCCCACGGCAGGACCTTCGACCCCGGCGGGGGGGGCTCCACGCCGAGGTGGTACTTGATCTGCGGGGGCATCACGGGCACCGTCCACTTGCGGAGGAACAGTTCCTCGCCCGACAGGATCAGCCGGACGACCGGCCTGGACCCATACTGGAACCCCTGCGGCGCGAGCGTCGAGGGATCGATGCTGAACAGGTCCTCGTTGTAAACGTAGATCAGCCGGTCGCGGGTCAGCGTGGAGATGAAGCGATTGACGTGGTCGGCCTCGACGTCAACGGTGAGCCGGAAGGGCACCACATCGTACATCTTGTTCGAGGTCCGGCCGGTCGGCGAGACGGTGTAGACCGGCGCGAGGATGGCCGTCTCGTCCAGGGCGGCGGGGCCGCCGTTGGCGAGGGCGAACTGGTACATGGGGATCGGCTTCATGTCGAGCCGGAGGATCCGCTTGACCGGCGAGGCGGCCACGCCGCGCAGCACCGGCGCGTCCGGCGACGTGGCGGCGACCGACGCGGCCGGCACCTCGACCGCGGACCCCATCGGTGACGCGACCGAGTCGAGTCCCGCGTTCGCGGCGGCGACCGCCTTGGCGATGTCGGTCTGCACCCAGAGCGACAGCTGGGCGAACCAGATGTCCGTCATCTGCGGTGTGGCGGCCGACAGGATGCTGGGGTTGACCGCGAACGCGTTCGGGTCGAGGTAGACGTGCGACCGTGCGGCGATCTCCGCGTTCAGCTTGTCCGGCAGCTGCAGGAAGTCGGCCGTCATCTTCTGCTGGACCTCCGCGGAGTTCACGAACGCGCCGGCGTTGTCCTGGATGAGCTGAGGGTCGTACACGTTGCTCTTCAACCACTGCTTGCGGGCCTCGAGCAGCTTCAGGTCCGCCGGGACGCCCGCCCGGAGAATGTCGTTGCACAGGTTGACCGCCCGGACCGACTGCAGCCGTTCGTCAACGGCCATGGGGGTCGGCTGCGGACCGTTGGCCTGGACCGGCGGGGGGACGGTGGGCGAGCCCAGCCCGCTCATGGTCGGGTCGATGCTGAGCACGTTCTTGTAGACCTGGGCGAACGTGAACTTGGGCGTGTCCGACACGGGGGAGGGCAGGGCGTCGGCGACCAGGAGCGGGTGGACGAGCTTGTCGTCGTTCCGCTGCTCCAGCACCGTCAGCGAGGCCGTGCTCTCCGACGCCAGCTTGGCCACCGCAGCCTTCCCGGCCTCCACCTGGTCGTGGTTCGGGAAGCCGGTCAGCTCGACCGGGGTCGCCTTCGTCGGGTCGACCTGCGGGAACTTCCGCGAGTGGACCAGACCGGTCAGCGACTGGTAGGGGGCCGCCTCCTCGCTCGCCTTGGCCGACAGGGCCGTCACCATGCCGCCGAACGGGTAGAAGCTGGCGACGACGGCGAGCACCGCCACGAGGCCGCAGCAGAGGGCAAAGGCGTTATGCTTGATGAAGTCGAGAATCTTTGTCTTGTCCATCGGGGGACCTCGGTGTGCCGGCGGTCGCCCTTGCGGGCCCGGCGGGGAACGGCGGCGTCAGGGGACGAGGGCGACGGACTTCACCGGCGCGGCCGGGGGCGTGCCCGGCGGCGGGGTGGCCGGCGCGGGCGGCGTCGGGTCCATCTGGACGGCGAGGACGATGATCGCCTCGGTGTCGTTGCGAACGTCCTCGTGCAGCTGCGGGTCCTGGTACGCCTCGTCGGGGATGCCGTTCGGCTGGTTCCCCCCGGCCAGGCCAGCCCCGCGGCCCATGCCGTTGTCGAACGCGCCGCCGGGCATGCCGGGCAACGGCTGGGGGTTGTTTGCCATGTCGGGCGTGGCGGGGTTGGCGGCCGCCTTCAGCCGCTGGGCGTTCGTGTACGCGAGGACCATCGCCGCCAGCCGGGGCTGGTCGCTGCTCACGGGCAGCTGTCGAACCACGGTCGCCTCGCTCACGCGCCAGGGGCGGGAAGGGGTCGGCGGGCTGGCCTTGAGGGCGGCGATGTAGTCCACGAACATCCCCGCGCCGCCGGCGTTGGGCGTCGAGCACTTGATCGTGACGTAGTAGCCACGCTTGGTCGCATCGGGCGGGACGGCCCCCGGCGCCAGCGCGACGGCGGCGACCGACTCGATCGTCCCGCCCAGCGGGGCCGCCTGATCGACCGAGAGGTCGACGTTGCTCGACAGGATGGACGGGTCGGCCAGGACGGGCGACAGGTCCGGCGCGTACTTCGAGGTGAACGCCGAGACGATGATCTGCTTGCGGTCGCGGCGGGGCACCTTCTTCAGCGTGTCGACGTCGCCGTCGCCGAAGCGCTTGGCCGCGTCCAACGCGAGGTCCTTGGTGACCGAGGGCGGCAACCCCTTGAACACGTCGGGCCCGAACTGGGGCAGGCACGCGTGGATCAGCGTGTTGACCTGCGGCCAGACGCCCCGGTCCTCCGCCAGCGCGTCGACGTTCTTGATCCGCTGGAGGTCGGCGGTGCCCGATTGCTCGACCTGGTCCCAGTCGGTGCTGAGCGTCTTCGCCTGGCGCTCGAGGTTGCCGATGTCGGCCTTGAGCGCGGCGTTCGACGCGCTGCTGAGCTCACCGTCCTCGAGGTAGTACCGCCCGTACGCCACGGCCGTGCCGGCGACGAACAGGGCGGCGGCGGCGGCGAACCACTTGTTCTTCTCCCGCCACATCTTCGCCCGGCGGATGTGCTCCGGCAGCAGGCTGCTGGCGATCTTGCCCTGGCCCATCACCTGCAGCGCCAGCCCGTACGCCCCGGCCGCCGACAGCAGGTTCTCCTGGAACAGCCCGGCCAGCTTCGGGTCCTCCATCACGCCCGACCCCAGGCTGGTCAGCGCCTTCACCTCCAGCGACAGGTTCTGCTGCAGGTACCGCTCCAGCCCGGGCAGGCGGAAGGTGTTGCCCAACGCGATGACCCGGCTGATTCGGCTCTCCTTGTGCGTCGAGCCGTAGAAGCCCATCGACCGCTGTATTTCCGAGACGAGGTCGGCGAAGATCGGCCGCATCGCCTGGACGATCTGCCGGCTGTACCGGCTGGTCGTCGCGTTCCGCTTCAGCTCCTCGGCCTTGTCGAAGTCGACCTTGAAGCTCTTGGTCAGCGCCTCGGTGAAGTTGTTCCCGCCGATCGGGATCGACCGCAGCCACACGCCCTCGCCCTCGGCGATGATCAGGTCCGTCGTCTCGGCGCCGAGGTCGACGATCATCGTCGTCCCCTTGATCCGGCTGTCGTAGTACATCGCGTTGTACACCGACAACGGCGACATCTGCACGACCTGCACGTTCAGGTTGGCGTCGGTGAAGAACTTGATGTGCCCGTTCACCAGCTCCTTGCGCATGGCAAAGATGCCGACCTCGATGTCGGGCGACTCGGGGTCCTGGAACAGGTGGTACGACCACTCGACGTCGTCCAGCGGGAACGGGATCTGCTGGATCGCCTCGAACCGGACGATCTCCGGCACCTTGTTCTTCTCGACCGGCGGCAGCTTGATGAACTTCGCGAACGTCCGCTGGCCGTTCACGCTGACGCCGACCTGCCCCTTCTCGATGCCCGGGTGGCGGGCGACGAAGGTGGACAGGGCGGCCTGGATCAGCGAGTCGCGATTGTCCCCGCTCGCCGACAGGACCGTCTCGTGCTCGACCACGTCGAAGTCGTCGATCGTCAGCCCATCAGCAGACGAGACCAACTTGACGGCCTTCAGGGCCCGATTACCAATGTCGATGCCCCAGGCGAAACGTGGCGTGGCCATGGCGTGTGTGCTCCTCTGCGCGTCGCCGCCCCCCGCCTGCGTGCCCCGCGAGGCGATGGTGTACCCCGGCAGCGTCGGCGGTTCAAATATAAAAACGGGTCGCGCGACACTAACGGGGTATCAGTTAGACGACTGCGCGGCGAAAAGGTTCGCACCGGTGACCCGCTATCCGACCGATTCCAGTCGCAGGCCGTCCCGCCACGGTCGACCGTTTCGGTACTCGGCCGGCACCATCGGTCGCCGGCCCTCCGGCTGCAGCTGTAACAGCTCGACGGACCAACCATCACCGGCGACCACGCCTTCCCCACTGATGGTACCGGGTTGGCCCGCGGCGGCCGTGCCCGGCTTGGCGCGGACCAGCGTCACCGTCGCCGTCTCCTTCTCCCCGTCGATCACTCGCACCCGACACCCCGGCCACGGCGACAGGCCGTTGATTCGCCGGACGACCTCGGCCGCCGGGCGGGACCAATCAATGACAGCCGTCTGCCGGGACAGCTTCGGGGCGATCGTCGCCAGCGAGGCGTCCTGCTCCACCTCGACGGCCGTGCCGGCGGCCAGTTCCGTCAGCACCCGCAGCATCAGCGGGGCACCGTCCGCCGCCAGGCGATCGTGCAATTCGCCGACCGTCTCGCTCTCGCCGATCGTCACCCGCGACTGGCCCAGGACCGCGCCCGCGTCCATCTTCTCGGCCAGCCGGATGATCGAGTTCCCCGTCACCGCATCGCCCGCCAGCATCGCCCAGTTGATAGGGGCGGCCCCCCGGTACTTCGGCAGCAGCGAGGCGTGCAAATTCACGCTCCCCAGCCCGCCGTGACTCACAGCCGCTGGCCCGATTTTCTGGCCAAACGCGATCACCACCAGCACGTCGGCGGGGGGCAACGGCTCGGCGTTCAAGTTGGCGGTGGGGAGCAGGTCCAGACCCAACTCGGTGGCGACCGTCGCGATCGGCGTGGGCGTCAGCTTCTTCCCCCGACCGGCCGGCCGGTCGGGCTGGGTGTAGACCCGCTCCACCTGATGCCCCGCACCGATCAGGGCGCGGAGCGACGGCTCGCCGAACGCGCCGCTGCCGGCGAACAGGATGCGAAGCGGATCGGTCATGCGGAGTTCCCCAGGGGTCGTCGGCGTGTTACACAATGTGACGAAATGTTACACATGGTGACGACAACTGTCGTCAGGCTGAAGCGGGCCGCTACCGCCGCTTCTTGGCGGGATGAGCCTCGGCATATTTGGCTTCCAACTCGCGTAGAGTCTTCCGGTTAGTCATCTTCGCGACCGGCCCCATCCGGTCGGTCAACATGATGCCGTTCAGGTGGTCGGTCTCGTGCTGCCAGATCCGGGCGACGTAACCCGTCTCAACCGCCTCGACCGTCTCGCCGGTCAGCGTCTGCGCCCGCAGCCGAAGCGTCGTGTTGCGAATCACCGGGATCGTGATCTTCGGCAGCGACAGGCACCCCTCGTCGTCCTCGTCCTCGCCGTCAGCGTCGGTCAGCACCGGGTTCACGTATGCCCGGTCGTCGGCCGGCTCGCCGGTGGGGTTCATCACGAACAGCCGGATGTTCAACCCCACCTGCGGGGCGGCCAGGCCCACGCCCTTCGCCTCGCGCATCAGCTCGAGCATCCGGGCGGCCGTCGCCGCCAGGTCGGCGTCGAACGCGGTGATCGGGGCGCTCACCTTCCTCAGTCGCGGGTCGGGATACCGGATGATCTGCAGCGGTGGGTTCATGGCGGGCGCGTCGACGGTTTTCCGACCGGTCCAACCGGCCGGGCGTAGGCTACAATAGGTGTGCGTCGGAGTTCAATTCGTTGACACGTCGACGCGAAAGGGTTTACATCAACCGTCCGGTGGGCGCAGGCTGATGTTTGGCCCCGCCGGCGCACTTCGACCGAGCTTTTTCCCGAGGGCAGCCCCTGTGGCAGACGAGACGCCGGCATACCGCGACATCCCCGAGGCCGACCGCAAGAAGGCCAAGGCCTTCTTCGACCGCGGCGACACCGTCGCCCGCACCGGCAACTACGAGTACGCCATCGAGATGTACCTCTCCGGCCTCGCCATTGACCCCGACGCCGTCGACGCCCACGAGACCCTCCGCGGCATCTCCCTCAAGCGCAAGGCGACCGGTGGCAAGCCGATCGGCATGATGGAGAAGTTCAAGCTCGGCCGGCCCGGCAAGGACGACAAGCAGAACCTGCTCAACCAGGAGAAGCTGCTCGCGTTCGACCCCGGCGACACCGACCACATGATCGGCGTGATCCAGAACGCCCTCCGCGGCGGGTTCTTCGACACCGTCCTGTGGATGGGGCCCATCCTCCAGAAGGCCAACGCCGACAGCCCCAAGCCCGACTTCAAGAAGTTCATCGTCCTGCGCGACGCCTACAAGATCCTGCAGAAGTGGCAGCTGGCCGCCGACGCCTGCAACTACGCCGTCCTGCTCCGCCCCGACGACATGGACCTGACGCGCGAGCTGAAGGACCTGGGCGCCAAGCAGACCATGGTGCAGGGCAACTACGAGAAGGGGGGCGGCTTCCGCGACAGCCAGAAGAACTCGGCCGCCCAGGACAAGCGGCTCATGGAGGACAAGGACGTCCGCACCATGGATCAGCTCTCCCAGCTGATCGCCTCGGCCGAGGCCGAGTGGCGCGCCGACCCCAACGAGGCCGGCAAGATCAACAAGTACGTCGACGTCCTGGTCAAGACCGAGCAGCCCGAGTACGAGCACAAGGCGATCGACCTGCTCCAGGGCGCGTTCGACAAGACCCAGCAGTTCCGCTTCCGCCTGCGCATCGGCGGGATCAAGATGCAGCAGATGGCCCGGATGGAGCGGCAGCTCCGCGCCACCGCCAACGCCAACCCCGCCGACGCCGAGGCCAAGCAGACCTGGGCCCAGTTCGCCCAGGAGAAGCTGCTGACCGAGCTGTCCGAGTGGCAACTGGCGGCCGAGAACTACCCCACCGGCGGCGTCTACAAGTGGGAGGTCGCCATCCGCCTGGTCCAGCTCCGCAAGTTCGACGAGGCGATCCCGCTGCTGCAACAGCTGCGCGTCGACCCCAAGTACAAGTACGACGCCGGCGGCCTGCTCGGCCGGGCGTTCCTCGAGTCGGGCTACGTGGACGAGGCGATCGACACGCTCGCCCAGGTCACCGGCGAGTACCCCGGCAAGGGCGACGCGAAGTACACCGACATGATGTACATCTACGCCCGCGCCCTGGAGCAGAAGGGCGAGAAGCAGACCGCCCTCAAGACCTACAGCGTCGTCGCCCAGGCCAACTTCAACTACCGCGACGTCCAGGCCCGGATCAAGAAGCTCCGCGAGGAGCTGAAGTGAGCAACGCTGAAAAGTTCCCGAACGCCATAGGCGATGGTGTGTCTTGAGGAGCCGCGCACGAAGGTACTCCGCAGTAAGCGGCTTCGCGCGAATCCGCTAACTGCGGAGTACCTTCGTGCGCGGCTCTTCTGGGCGGTCTGCCGTACGTGAACCCTTCCCCCTCTAACAGAGTTTCGCAAAGACTCGCGGGCATCCCCTTTCGCTCTGGACATTCGCCCGGTTATCACTACACTTCCCGACCCTTGCCGCCCATGCTGGGCGGCGGTGTAGATTGATCTGGAGAACTGCCCGTGGCCCACTCGTTGTCTGCCAAGAAGCGCGTCCGTCAGACCGCCAAGCGGAACGCCCGCAACCGCACCCGCAAGGAGCTGCTCAAGACGGCCATCAAGGGGCTTAACGCCGCCCTGACCGCCAGCGACGCCCCCAAGGCCGAGGTCGCCCTGAACAAGGTCGTCCAGCGCCTCGACCGCAACGCCAGCAAGGGCACGATTCACAAGAACACGGCCGCCCGCAAGCGCAGCCGGCTCGCCAAGCGCCTGAACCTGCTCAAGAGCGGCGTCAAGGGCTCGGCGCTCGTCGCCAAGGCCTGAGCCGACTTTCCGCACCGTTTAGCGGTCGCCCCGAAGGGGCACTCTGCGCGCCATCCGGCACCGGAGTGCCCCTTCGGGGCGACCGCTAAACAGTTTGTACCTGTGACGCACCGGCCCTCGCCATGCCCGACCCCGTCGTCCCCAACGTCATGGAACAGATCGTCTCGCTGTGCAAACGGCGAGGCTTCATCTACCCCGCCAGCGAGATCTACGGCGGCCTCCGGGGCTTCTGGGACTACGGGCCGCTGGGCGTCCTCCTGAAAAACAACATCCGCGACCACTGGTGGCGGAACATGGTCGAGTGCCCGCCCATCGGCCCCGACGGACACCCGGTCGACATCGTCGGCCTCGACTCGGCCATCATCCAGCATCCGATGACCTGGGAGGCCAGCGGCCACGTTGCGAGCTTCAACGATCCCATGGTCGACGACAAGGCGGGCGGCCGGCACCGCGCCGACCACCTGTACGGGCTCGTTCCCACGGGCACTGACGCCGCCAGTGCCGTTCCCGTCGCAACCTGCATCGGCTCCTCAGCCGGCGAGGTCGTGGGACTGCTGACCTCGGACAAGAAGCTCCAAAAGCTGTTTGGCCTGCGTGACGTGATCGCCGACCGCGAGTCGGTGTCCGGTCAACTTCGTGGCAGGCCGGGTACGTGGGACGTCCTGAACCTGCACACGGCAGGCTTCATCGGTCGGTTCGCGACCTTCCCATCGCCCCTGAACGGCGAGGTCGGCACCCTCAGCGAGCCCCGGCCGTTCAGCCTGATGCTCGACACCTACCCCGGCCCCATCCGCGACGAGGCCAACAAGGCCTACCTGCGCCCAGAGACGGCCCAGGGGATCTTCCTCGAGTTCAAGAACATCTGCGACACCACCCGCGTGAAGGTGCCGTTCGGCGTCGCGCAGGTCGGCAAGAGCTTCCGCAACGAGGTCACGCCCCGCAACTTCATCTTCCGCTCCCGCGAGTTCGAGCAGATGGAGATGGAGTTCTTCTGCCCGCCCGACGACGCCCTCAAGTGGTATGAGTTCTGGCGGGCCGAGCGGATGAAGTGGTGGCTGTCGCTGGGCATCAAGCCCGAGAACCTCAAGTTCCGCGACCACGACAAGGACGAGCTGGCCTTCTACTCCAAGGCCACCGTCGACATCGAGTACCTCTACCCCTTCACCGCCCCCGACTTCGGCGAGCTGGAGGGCGTCGCCCACCGCGGCGACTATGACCTCACCCAGCACAGGACCCACTCGCGCGTCGACCTCAGCTACTTCGACCAGGACCTGCAGCTTCGCCTCAAGGAGCAAGGGCTGCCGCCGGACGAGGTGAGGGCGAAGAGCCGGTACGTCCCCAACGTCATCGAGCCCGCCAGCGGCCTCACCCGCGCGGTGCTCGTGTTGCTGTGCGAGTGCTACCGAAACGAGAAGGGTCGCCAGGGCGCGGAGGAGTGGTTCGCGTTCAAGCCGCAGTTCGCCCCGATCAAGTGCGGCATCTTCCCGCTGGTGAACAAGGACGGCATGCCGGAGCTCGCCGAGAAGCTCTACCTGCAACTTCGCCAGCGGTTCACGTGTGAGTATGACGCCAAGCAGGCGATCGGTCGCCGTTACGCCCGCATGGACGAGATCGGCACCCCGTTCTGCGTGACGGTCGACGGCCAGACGTTGACCGACGGCACCGTGACGGTGCGCCACCGCGACACGATGCAGCAGGAGCGCGTTGCCGCCGAGCAGGTGGCGGCCTTCCTCGCCGACCGCTTGATCTGACGTGCCCGTCGCCGCCACCGTCGCGCCGACGCCCGGAACCCCACCGATGACGATTCCCACCGACTCGCCGCCGGCCCCCGCGCCGGACCTGATCCCTGCCGCCGCCGACTTTCGCTGGCGGGTCACCGGTGCCGACGTGGTGGCCCTGGTGATCCTGCTGCTGGGCTCGATCGCCATCTACGGGCGCACCGTCGGGTTCGCCTTCCTCCAGTACGACGATGCGGGCTACGTCTACGAGAACTCCCACGTGCTGGCCGGCCTGTCGATGGGGAACCTGGGCTGGGCGTCGCGGGCCGTCGTGCTGGGGAACTACCACCCGCTGACCGAGCTGGTCTGGCTGGCGATCAGCTCCGTGGCCGGCACTCGGCCCGGCCCGTTCCACCTCGTGAATGCCGCCCTCCACACGGCCAACGTCGGGTTGATGTTCGTCTTCCTCCGCCGGACTGCGGCCGGGTTCTGGCCGGCGGCGCTGGCGTCGGCGCTGTGGGGATGGCACCCGCTGCGGGTCGAGTCGGTCGCGTGGGTCTCCGAGCTGAAGGACATCCTCTGCGGCACGTTCACGCTGCTCACCCTGATCGCCTACGCCCGTTACGCCGGCCGCCGCACCCCCGCTCGCTACGCCGCCGTCGCGGCCCTGCTGGCGCTGGCGATGCTCGCCAAACCCATGGCCGTGACCGTCCCGGCGGTCCTGCTCCTGCTCGACTACTGGCCGCTGGGTCGCGCCGACCGCCGGGCCGACCGCGCTTGGTGGCTGGCCCGCCTCGGTGAGAAGCTGCCCCTCGCGGCCCTCACGGTGGCCGACATCGCCTACCAGCTCAAGATGCAGACCGTCGTCGGCTCGACCGGCCCGCTGGCGCTGTTCCCCGTCGGGGCCCGGGTCGCCAACGCGGTCGTGTCGACCGCCGAATACCTCCGCCAGACCGCCTGCCCGACCGGGCTGGCGGTGTTCTACCCCCACCCGGCCATCACCGGCGCATCCCACCCGCTGTGGTCCATCGCGCTCTCGGTCGCCGTCGTGCTGGCCGTCACCGCTGCCGCGGCGGCCCTGCGCCACCGGGTGCCGGCGGTCGCCGTGGGCTGGCTGTGGTTCCTGGTCATGTTGGTGCCCGTGATCGGCCTCGTGCAGGTCGGCGCGCAGGCCCGGGCCGACCGCTACACCTACCTGCCGGCGATCGGCCTCACCGTCGCCGTCGTCTGGGCGCTGGCCGCCCTCCGACCGCCCGGGCTGGCCCGGCTCGCCGGCGCGCTCGGCGGCGCCGCCGCCGCGGCACTGCTGGCCGCGTCGGTCACCACCGTCGCCTACTGGCGCGACACCTACACCCTGTTCAGCCACGCCGAGCAGGTCGTCCCCGACAACTTCGAGGCCATGCTGATCGTGGCGGACGTGCTGCTCGCCAAGGGCGACGTCGCGGGGGCGACGCCACGGGCACGGCACGCCTTGGAGCTGACGGGCGACCGCATCGTGTCGCCACGCGTCACGCTGGGCGTGTGCCTGCTCGCCACCGACCGGGACGCCGACGTCACGCCCGCCCTCGAGCAGTTCGTCACCGCGGTGAAGCTGCGCAAGATCGAGCCCTTGGCCTGGGTCGGCATGGGCCGCGCGCTGACGCGGCAGGCGGCGATCTTCACCGCGCAGGGCCGCAAGCCCGAGGTGGTGAAGGACCGGATCGACCACGCCATCGGTGCCTACCGGCAGGCGCTGCGGCTCGACCCCGACGAGATCCGCGCCGCCAACCTGCTGGCGCGACTGCTCGACGACCAGAATCGCCCCGCCGAGGCCCTGGACGTGTGGCGATACCTCCTGGGCCGGTTCCCCAACGATCCCGTCGGCAACGGCGACCTGGCGGCCGCCCTGCAGAAGTCGGGCGACCTGGAAGGGGCCACCGAGCACTACTTGATCGCCATCGAGAACGGCGACAGTCGCCCGGCCACCGCGTCGAAGCTCGCCGGGCTGCTGGCGATCAGCGGCAACTCGACCCCCGACCAACTGGCGTTCATCGCCCCGCTCGCCCAGCGCGCCTGCGACGACCCCGTCGCCGGCGGCCAGCCCTACCCGTGGTACGCCTACTCGATCGTGTTGGCCCGCCTCGACCGGACCAACGACGCCGTCGCCGCCGGCGAGCGGGCGCTCGCCCTTGCCAAGGCGACCGGCAACGGCGAGATGGCGACGGCCATCCAGAACCGCCTGACCGCCTACCGGCAGGGCCTGGTCGCCCTCCCCGCGACCCGGCCGACGACGGCCCCCGTCTTCGACCCGACTACTCGGCAAGCATCGACCGCACCCGGTCGATGACCCCGGCCACGTCGACCATCTCCGGGTCGGCGTTGGACCGCAGCTTCACCTCGACCTTGCCGTCCTTCAACCCGCGGTCGCCGATCGTCACCCGCACCGGGAACCCGATCAGGTCGGCGTCGGCGAACTTGAACCCCGGCCGGGCGTCGCGGTCGTCCAGCAGCGTGTCGATGCCGGCCGCGTTCAGCTCGGCGTACAGCTGGTCGGCCGCGGTCTTCACCTCGCCGTCGTACTTGATCGGCGTCACCACCACGCTGAACGGCGCGATCGCGACCGGCCACCTGATGCCCCTGTCGTCGTGCAGGCTCTCCACGGCCGCGATGAGGATCCGCCCCACGCCGATGCCGTAGCAGCCCATGATGACCGGAAGCGACTTGCCCTCGGCGTCCAGCACGTTCGCCCCCAGCGCCGTGCTGTACCGCGTGCCCAGCTTGAACACGTGGCCGATCTCGATCCCCTTGGCCGCGACGAGCTTTCCGCCGTCGTTCCTCGGCGACGGGTCGCCGGCGACGGCGTTGCGGATGTCGGCGACGGCCGTCTTCTTCAGGTCCGCCAGCCCGTCGCCGCACTCGCGGAACCAGTTGAAGTACTTCGCGTGGTGGTCCGCCTCGTTCGCCCCGGCCAGCCAGAACCCCGGCTGAGCGGCATCCGGATCCACCAGCAACACGGCACTCTTGTTCCGCGCCGCCGCGTCGGGCCCGACGAACCCAATGGCCCACTCGGCCCGCACGGCCTCGTCGTCCACCAGCGCCAGCCCACCCACGTCGAAGTTCGCCTTCGCCGCTGCCTTGAGCTTGGCCTCGTTCACGTCGTGGTCGCCGCGCACCACGGCCACCACCCACCTGGCGTTCGTGCCGTTCTCCTGCGTCGCCCCGGCCGCGTCGGTCTTGAACACCAGCGTCTTCAGGATGTTCTTCGGCTTCACCTTGAGGAACTTGCCCACGTCCTCGATGCCCGCCAGGTTCGGCGTGTGGACCTTCTCGTACTCGCCCTTCGGGTCGCCGCCGAAGTCGCTCGGCCGATCGCCCGTGGCTGCTTTTTCTACGTTCGCCGCGTAGTTGCCCTTGTCGCTGGTGAGGATCGTGTCCTCGCCCGCCGCGCACGCCGCCATGAACTCGTGGCTCGCGCTCCCGCCGATCGGCCCGCTCTCGGCCTCCACGACGACGTACGGGATCCCGCACCGCGTGAAGATCCGCTCGTACGCCGCGTAGAACTGGTCGTACACCGTGTTCAGGCTCTCCACGTCGGCGTGGAAGCTGTACGCGTCCTTCATGATGAACTCGCGCACCCGCAGCAGCCCAAAGCGCGGCCGGAACTCGTCCCGGAACTTCGTCTGGATCTGGTACAGGCTCAGCGGCAGCTGCTTGTACGAGCTGACGAACGCCGACACGAGCTCGGTGACGACCTCCTCGTGCGTCGGCCCCAGCACCTGCGTGCGCCCGTGGCGGTCCTTGAACTTGAACAGGTTGTCGCCGTACGCCACGTCGCGCCCCGACCGCTGCCACAGCTCGACCGGTTGCAGGGCCGGCAGGAACACCTCGGCCGCGATGGTGTCCATCTCCTCGCGGACGATCTGCATCGCCTTGCGCAGCGACCGGTACCCCAGCGGAAGGAAGTCGTACGCCCCCGCGGTGAGTTGGCGGATCAGCCCCGCGCGCACCATCAGCTGGTGGCTGACGATCGTCGCGTCGGCCGGCGTTTCCTTCTGGGTCGGGATCAGCGATTGGGTCCAACGCATGGCAGTTCCTAAGTGTCCAGTGAAGCCGGCGTCTGAGGTGCTCCGAAGACCCGGATCGCGGCGTGGACCGGCCAAGGTATCGACGCCAGCCCAACGGTCAATCGGAAGGTCGGCCCGAGCCGGCAGTGGTCGGCATCGGCGGCCGCGGGTTGGCGGCCAGGTACGCCGTCATGCGGTGGTTGTACGCGGTGGCGTACGCCTCCATGGCACGCACGACCGGCAGCTCCCCCGGATCGATCACGTCAGACCCACCGATCGACGTGGTCGGCGCGTCGTGACCGTTCACCGAAGGCCAGCCCTGCCGCCGGTCGATCCCGGGCGTGTGGGGGACGACGCCGTTCATGCTGAGCAAGCCGTAATCGCGGCGAGCTATCGCTGCGTCCACATCGGCCGCCGCGCGGTCCACGCTCCATGGGGAAAGGTCAGGCGGTGGTGCGGCTGGCGGCGAGCCAGTACAGCCACCCAATAAGGCAAGTGCCACAACGCGCGACAGGCGTTTCATCCCGAGTCCTCTCTCGAACCGCGCGGACGCCGCTGCGGCGTCCGCGGGCTTCCGCCCGTATCGAGGTGGATCGGCGCGATCATCGTGCCGCGCACCGGCGGGCCAGCTCGGCGACGAACGCCGCGTGACCGGTCGAGGCCAGCCCCAGGCGAAGGGTGCCGAAGGCGGCGGTGGAGTCGAGGTTGACGAGCGCCGCCGTTCCACCCAGATTGGGATCGATCAGCAGCCCGAGGTCTGGTTGCGGCATGCTGCAGACGTCGAGCCGAACCGGCGCGTTGTCAAACGCGAGTACGCCGGGCGCTGCCCCCTCGTAGTTGCCCACCACCGTGCCGCCCTTGATGGGTGGCCGACCATGACCGCCAGATGAGCCCGCGGGAGGCATGTAGACGACCCCATCGATGAGTTCCGCCTTGAGCCCGTCCGGCGTGACGTCGTACCGCCGCTCGAAGTCGTCACGCGTGAGGTTGTCGCCGTTCTGCAGCGGCGACGGCACGATCGGCCGAGGGAACCCTTTGGCGGCGGTCGTATGACGGGCGTCATGAGTCGAATCGTACGACGGCTGCAAGCGTCGAGCAGCCCATCGCTTCAGCTTTCGCCGATGGTGCCGACGGTCGCCTGCCACATCCGCCGATAGGCCGCCTCGAGGTTTCGCGTGAACCGCCCCGCGTCGCACAGCGGTGACGCCGCCATCCGCTCGCGCCACGTCGGCCGCAGCTCGCGCAGCAACGCCAAGTCGGTCGCCAGCACGATGGCCCGCTGCACGTAGTCCTCCAGCGACGCCACGGCGAAGGCCGGCATCGCCAGCTGCGTCATGATGCTCAGGCCGACGCGCCCGCGGAACTCGGTGCCGTACCGCGTGAGCGTCGGCGCGCCCATCCACAGCCCCTCGCAGGTCGTCGTGTGGCCGTTGTACGGGAACGTGTCGAGCATCAGGTCTACCGATCCGAGCAGGGCGACGTGGTCGTTGGCGGACACCCACGTCCGCAGGTCGAGCCGGTCGGCCGTCACGCCCGCGGCGGCGAACGCGGCCAGCACGGCCGCCCGCGTCGACGGGTTGTCCAGCGGGCTCGCCTTGAACAGCAGCCGGCTCCCCGGCACGGCCAACAGGATGCTCGCCCAAGCCGCGAGCGTGGCCGGCGTCACCTTCGAGAAGTTGTTGAACGCGCCGAACGTCACGTGCCCGTTCGCGTCGGCCGGCAGGGCGGGATCGTACGGGGCGGCCGGGTCGCCGGCGTAGACGAAGAATCCATCCGGCAGTCGCACCAGCCGCTCGGCGTACATCCCGTCGGCCCCCGCGGGGTCGGCCACGGCATCGGTCAGACGGTAGCTCACCGCGGCCATCCCGGTCGTCGCCGGGTAGCCCAGGTACGTCACCTGCACCGGTGCCGGCCGGCGGGCCATCGCCAGCAGTCGGTTGTCCGACGTGTGCCCGGCAAGGTCGACCAGCACGTCGATCTGGTTCGACCGGATCAGGTCTGCCGTGGCAGCCGCCCCCAGCGCGCCGACGTCGTGCCAGTGGTCGGCCAGCTTCGACAGCCGGGCCGTCACCTTGTCCCGCCGACGCCCCGCGGCGAAGCAGTGTACCTCGACCGCCGACCGATTGTGTGCCGCCAAGACCGGCTCGATGAAGTACCGCACCGCATGGTCGCGGAAGTCGGGCGACAGGTATCCAACGCGCAGCCGTCGCTCGGGATCCGCGTCGGTGATCGCCGGCGGCGTCTGGCCGATCGATGTCGCGTGCCGTCTCGCCCACTCCACGTGCGCCACGCGCACCGCCGCCGGTTCGACGTCGTCCATCGCCAACAGCGACAGCAGCGCGTTGCTCCCCGCCGCGTCGTACGCCGGGTCGATCTCCTCGGCCGCCCCGTAAGCCTCGATCGCCCGCCGGTGGTCCGCCACGGCTGCGTGGCACAGCCCGATGTTGCCCTGCGGGGCCGCGTACGACGGGTCGAGCTCCGCCGCCTCGGTCAGCTTCGCCAGCGCCTCGTCGATCCGACCGGTTTCCTTCAGTGCCACGCCCAGGTTGTTCAGCGGTCGCGCCTCGCCCGGCGACAGGCGGGCGGCGTCGGTCAGGTACCGCAGCGCCAGGTCCGCGCGGCCGAGCATCACGTAGCTCGTCCCCGCGTTGTTCAGCGCGGCCAGGTTGTGCGGCGTCAACCGCAACCCCTGGTCGTACGCGACGACCGCCTCGTCCAGCCGCCCCAGCTGTTGCAGTTGGTACGCCCGCTCGATTACCGCATAGGGGAAGTTGGGCGCCACCATCACCGCCCGGTCGAACGCCGCCATCGCGTCGACCGGCCGATCGGTGCTGGTCAGGATTCGCGCCAGCACCAGCCACCCCACGGCCGACGACGGCGACAGCTCGACCACCTTCCGCGCCGACGGCTCGGCCGACGCCAGGTTCCCCGCGCGCATCAGCAGCTGGGCGACGATCAGGTGACCGTCCGGCGACGACGGCGATAGCCGGACCACCTCCCGCGCCTGGTCCATCGCCGCCGGCAGGTCGCCCAGCGCCACCAGTGGACCCACCATCGCCCGCCGCAGCTCGGCCGACCGGTGCGTCACCGCCACGCCGCGGCGCAGCGTCCCCACCGCCTCCTCGTGCCGGCCAGTCTCGTGCAGCAACGTGCCGAGCCGCAACAGCGCATCGGTGTCGTTCGGCTGGTGCGCCAGGAGGAACCGATACGCCTGCTCCGCCTCCGCGTAGTGGCGGGCCTGGTGAAGTCGAACGGCGTTGGCGAGGCGAAAGTCGGTTGGCGGCATGGCGTGCGGGTGTGGACGCATCAAGTTATCACCCCCTCTCCAGGTCGTGAACAGAAACGTCGGTGATTCTCACCCACAACGGAGCCGGGCCGCGTCGGTCCAAACGGTGTCGTACTCGACGCCGTGTCTGGCGCGATCCATGCGACCAGTGGCGGACTTGCTCCTCGCACCAGATGAGACCAGTGCCCGTCACGCCGCGCCGCGCGAATCTACGGGCTCGCCCCGGCCGTGTGGTGATGGTTCCACGGGCGGCGCCTCCCACCGCGGTTCGGTCCCGCATTCCGGGCACCGGTCCGGCGTTGCCCAGAGGTCGTAACCGCACGCCCCACAGCGCCGCATCGTGGCTTGAAAGTGCCGGTTCACTGGGGTCGCCGGCTCGGGCCTCCTCAGCAGCTTGCGCGCGAGCGCCGACAGCAGCTGCGTGACCAGCAACAGGGCGAGGACTGCGGACAGGGGCAACAGCACGATCGCCAGCGAGATGGCCCCCTGCGCGTAGGCCGCCGCGTTTACGGCCCAGCAAGCGATCGCCGCCAGCGCCAGCTCGATCGCGAGCCGAAGGGCCGATGGCGACTTGGGAAACGGGCCCATCAAACCAGTGGACCCGCATCGATCCCGTACTTCAACATCTTCTTGTACAGCGTCGTCCGGTTGATGTTCAGCTCGTCGGCCGTGTGCTGGCGGTTGCCGTGGTTGCGCTTCAGGGCCGCCTCGATGATCTTGCGCTCCGGCATCTCCAGCGCGACCGACAGCGGCAGCGGGGCGTCGAACATCAGCGCGGCGGCCATCGCGACCGTCACCACCTTCGGCCCCTGCTGGAACCGCACCGTCTCGGGCAGCTCGTCCACGTCGATCGCCGGACGACGGCACAGGACGACCGCCCGCTCGACGGCGTTCTCGAGCTCCCGCACGTTGCCCGGCCAGGAGTACGACCGCAGCGCCGCGATCGCCGCCGGCGTGAAGCCGATGGCGGGGCGGTTCGACTCGGCGCGGAACCGGCGCAGGAACGACTCGGCCAGCAGCGGGATGTCGCCCGGCCGCTCGCGCAGCGGCGGCAGCCGGATCGTCACCACGTTTACCCGGTAGTACAGGTCCTGGCGAAATCGACCCTCGGCAACCAGCGTGGCCAGGTCGACGTTGCTGGCGAGCACGACGCGGACGTCCACGGCCCTGGTGACCGAACTGCCGACCGGCTCGAACGCCCTCTCCTGCAGCACGCGGAGCAGCTTCACCTGCATGGCGGGCGAGGCGGAGTTGATCTCGTCCAGGAACAGCGTGCCGCCGTCGGCGGCCAGGAACCGGCCCGGCTTGTCGCCCGTCGCGCCGGTGAACGCGCCGCGCACGTGGCCGAACAGCTCCGACTCCAACAGCGTCTCGGTGAGCGCCCCGCAGCTGACCTCGATGAACGGCTTGTCGCCCCGGGGCGAGCGGGCGTGGATCGCGCGGGCCAGCACCGACTTGCCGGTGCCGCTCTCGCCGCTGATGAGGACCGTCGTCCGCCCGTCGGCCACGGCGTCGACCAGCTCGAACGTCCGCAGCATCTGCGGGTCCCGGCCGACCACGCCCTCCACCGGCGAGCCCTCGGCCACCGGCGCGACGAGCGCCTGCTGCCGACCGGCGCGTTCGACGGCCGCCAGCACGGCCTCATCCGAGGCGGGCTTCACGAGGTAGTCGCTGACGCCATGGCGGACCGCGTCGACGGCACCGGCGATGGAGCCGTACGCCGTCAGCACCACCATCGCCACATCAGCCGCGCGTTGACGCACCTCGCGTAGAAGTTCGCCGGCGCGAACGCCGGGCATGTTCACGTCGGCCACCAGCACCTGCGCGCGATGGCCGGCGAGCTGCGCCAGCGCGTCGGCCGGATCATCGGACGTCCGCACCTCATGCCCGGCCGCCCGCAGCACGCCCGCGACGCTGGCCGACAGCACTCGGTCGGCATCCAGGATCTGCACTCGGAGGGCGCGTGGTGTCATGGCAACGGTTGGCAGCAGTCGTCGGGCGGCCGCGTCGCTTCGGTGCAACGGTGCGGCCGACCCACCCCATACATCGGCAACCACGTTCGTTGCCGCCATGCAACGGTCCGGATTTCAAACTGAGGAACGACGCCGTTATCGGACGTGCATCGATACGATTGGAGGGACAGAGCGGGGCCGCGCCAGTGTCGTGTGTGGTGGGGCGTGCTCGTTTTTCCGGGCGATCCTAATTCATTCGCGCCGCACACGTTGTCCAGTACTCGTCCCACAGGCGGCTCTGGTGCAGCGTCTCCAACGCGATCACCGCTTCGGCGTGGTCCGGATCCCACCGCTTGCCCGGGCCCTTCACCCGGTGCGGCGCGGCGCCGCACTCGCTCTCGGTCGTCGAGCTGCTGATCCGCCAGCCGCGGCGCTCGCACTCGGCGTAGGCGATCATCTCCTTGCGCGGCGCGACGTAGCTCAGCAGCTGGTCCGCCTCCTTGCGCTTCCCGCCACGCTGCGCGGCCCGCCACTGGACCAGGTGGTTCCAGAACGGGTCGTACCCGTCGTGCCGGGCCCGGTGCATCGCCTGGGCCGCCCACCGCTGGCCCGCCTCGCTCCCCTCGCCGAAGGTCGCGCGGGCGCCCTGGTTCACGTGCTGCCCGAGGTGCCAGAAGTCCAGGCACCACGCCGACAGCAGGACCGTCCAGCCCATCAGCAGGTTGAGGATCCACGGCCCGCCGTCCACGTTGGCCACCCGCTCGTCGGCCCCGGCGAAGCCGACCTGCCTCGCGTCCCGCCGCATGATCCGGCCCGCCTCGGCGCAGGGCCTGCGGGTCACCGACACCAGCCGGCGCCCCACCGCCTCGTCGTGGAACTGCACCAGCTTGAACTCCTTGTACCGCTGGTCGGTCCCCGCCCGGCGGCGGGGCAGGGGCGGCAGCTTGGGCCCGTCCGCCGGGCGCCGGGCCCGCGCCGCCACGGCCGCCTCGCGCCGCTTGCGCTTCTCCGCGTCGGTGACCGTGGGCACGGTGAAGCCGTCGATCCCCACGTAGAGCCGGGAGACCTCCTTCCCCTCCGGCGTCTTCACCAGGCAGTCCTTCGCTTTCCACCGCGGCGCGACCGCCCCCGACTCCCGGGCCGCCAGCACCCGCTTGCCCTCGGCCTCAACGACCTCGCGCAGCAGCGTCTCGCCCAGCGTCAGCTGCGCCGCGTGCCTCAGCTGCTCCACCGTCCGGGCGAAGCTCTTGCCCGTCGCGTTCAGCCGGCAGCACAGCTCCCGCGCCCCCCGGCTCACCGTCGCCTCCGCCGCGTCCAGCAGCGCGTCGGCCGGCGTCACGCCCCCGCCCCCCCTGCCCTGCCACCGCGTGCGGCGGACGACCACGCGGCCGTTGCTGGTCAGCGTGCTCCGCGGGTCGGACCCCTTGGACCTCAGCCGCCCGCCGCCCGCCGGGTCCACCGGGGGGAAAAGCCGACGCCGCCGCGTCGGCCCTCATCTGCAAGGCCCGCTCGAACGTCCGCCTCCGGTACTCCGCCATCCGGTCGCGCACCTCGTGCTCGCTGGCGTTGATCCACGCCCCGTCCGGCGCCCGGTTCACCGCCGCCATCACCTCGGCGAGCATCAGCTCCGTCTCCTGCCGCATCGCCTCGACGAACGCGCCTTCGGGCACCTGGACCTGACTCGTGTGGCCATCCATGACTGGCTCCTGTGAGGGGTGCTGCCAACATCCGTGTCAACAGCGGACCGCGGGATTATACGGGGAAAGCGGACGTCCCGGAAAAACGAGCACGCCCTGTGTGGTGGGACCATCCGCGCCGACACTTTGCACTGGCAGCGCTTTGCGATAGCTTCACCGCCGCTGGGGGGCGCAGCGGCGGTCAACTCCTCGGAAGGACGAGATGTCAAGGCGATCCATTCGGCGTGCGAGCGGCGGGGCGGCAGTTGAGACGTTGGAGGGTCGAACGTTTTTCGACGCCAGCGTCGCGGTGACCGTCGTCAGTTCGACGTTGGCCGAGGCGTCGACCGTCGAGCCGCTGAAGGGGTCGGCGACGGTCACGGTGAAGAACACGGGGACGGTGACGCTGGCGTCGCCGTACGGGATCGAGATCTTCGCCTCGACGGTGCCGCTGGGCGTGGGGACGATCGACGTGCGGTCGGAGGGGGTGGGCTTCGTCTACGTCCACTCGTCCCTCGCCCCGGGGCAGGCCGCCACCTACACGATCAAGGGCAAGCTCTCGTTCCAGGGCGAGCTGGAGGCGACGACGTACGGCGTCTACGCCGAGTTTCACGAC
The DNA here is from genome assembly GCA_965198865.1 of Tepidisphaeraceae bacterium. GTDB lineage: Bacteria > Planctomycetota > Phycisphaerae > Tepidisphaerales > Tepidisphaeraceae > CBDAQA01. Next base: position 293,806 of record CBDAQA010000009.1, read on the forward strand.
GCGGGGTTCTACGCCGCCTCGGGGTCGGGCGCGGAACTCACGGTGCCGCCGCCGCTGATCAGCCTGAGCGAGACGCAGGCGATCTCGAAGCTGCCGGCCACGGTGACGGCCGCCACGGCCACGGCGGCGGTGGACAAGGTGAAGATCAAGAACGCCGGCAAGGACGCGTCGAACGGGTCGATCACGGTCACGGTCTACCTGACGCCCGACGGCACCGTCGCCAGCGGCACCGCCGTCCAAAGCGTCAACATCGAGAAGTCGAAGATCGGGCACGGCGGGGCGACGACGGTCGCGGTGCCGTTGGACTCGATCCCGTCGGTGTCGGCCGGGACGTACGACCTGGTGGCGGCGGTCGTGGACCCCAACGGGGTGACGACGACGTCGGCCGCGTCGAACCCGATCGCCGTGGGCGCGGCCGGCGTGGCGGCGCCCGTGGCCTACTCGGTGGCGCTGCCCAAGGTGCAGCCGCAGATCGGTGCCGACCCGACGACGGAGGCGGTGACGCTGATCAAGCTGACGTCGACCGTGACGCTGACCAACGTGAGCGGGGCACCGGTGAGCGAGCCGGTGACGCTGACCTACTACTTCTCCACGCAGCCGGCGTTCGCGGTCGACACGGCCACGAAGATCACGTCGAACACGGTGACGCTGAAGCTGCCGGCGAAGGGGAAGAGGACGAGCACGTACAAGCTGACCGCCAGCGTGCCCTTGGGCCACGCCGACCAGGGCCTGACGGACACGCCGTTGTACTACAGCGTGGTGGTGACCGATGCCGCGGGGAACAGCGCCGCGGCGACGAACCCGACGCCGCTGAACTTCGACCTGTGAACGGGCGGGTCTCGGAACGCTGTTCTGTAAACTCGACCGAAAACTGCGTTTCCGGGGCGAAAACGCGTGTTGGCCCGGGCGGCCCGCCGAGCGGCAGTCGCATGGGAGCGGCGGAACGGGCCGCGCCACTCTTACATCCCCTCAGGGTGCGGCTACCGCCGCATGTCAACTCTGGAGTAGATGTCTGAGGTATTCCGACGGCCCGGATCGCGCGCCGTCGATCCCGGTCTTCGGCGTACCTCAGACGCCGGCTTGGCCGGAGTCGACCGACGGCACGGCGAGGGTGCCGGCGTCCACCAAGACTTCGAGGCACTGCAGCCATTCCGCCTGCGCTTGGTTCAGCTTCACGTGGGCGGTTTCAAGGTTGAACCACCCCGCCCGGTCGACCTCGGGGAATGTGAGCCGCTTGCCGGAGCGGGGCGGCCACTCCATCGTGAACGTGTTGCTGACGACGGCGGCCGCGTCGAGGTCGCCGCCGACGGCCCAGGCGAGGATGGTCTTGCCGCCCTTCTGCTTGACGGGCGGCAGCGGCACGAACGGCCCGTCGCCGGCGGGGGTGCCGATCTCCTCGGCGAACTCGCGGCGGGCGGCGGCCAGCGGCTCCTCGCCGTCGGCGACCTCGCCCTTGGGGATCGACCACGCGCCGGCGTCCTTGTTCTTCCAGAACGGGCCGCCGGGGTGGACGAGGAGCACCTCGACCCAGGACGCGCGGGTCCGTCGAACCACGATCAGGCCGGCGCTGGTCTTGGGCATGTGATGGGTATAAACGACGTGCCCGGCGGTTCAATTCGCCTTGACGGTAGCCTCGGCCGGCATGAGGGCCGCGATCGCCCCCACGGCGGAGTGCACGGCAACCGTCAGACCGTTGGCCAGGATCGCGTTGAGCTTCGCCTGGCGGGCCTGGTGGGGCATCCCGTTGAGGGTCGAGTTGATCACGACGCCCGACGCGGCAGGGTAGAGGATGTTGGGCCGGTAGGACAGCTCGAGCATGAGCGATGGACCCCTGTACCGTGGAGTGATGGCCTCGTCCCGTGAAGCCGGGCTGCTGGAGACGGTGGGGCTTCAAGGGGGCGCGCTGGTTTTGGCCATGGCGACAGGATACCTTGCGCCGGCTGGCCCGTCGGGCCACGGTTGCCGCGTTCTGACTGGCAGGTGTCACCGTGCGAGTAGGCGTCCCCAAGGAAGTGAAGTCCGACGAGTACCGCGTCGCCATGATGCCGGTCGGCGCCGACGTGCTGGTGCGGGCGGGGCACGAGGTGCTGATCCAGAGGGACGCCGGCATCGGCAGCGGCTTCGCGGACGAGCTGTACGCGGCCGTCGGGGCGAAGATCGTCGGCACGGCCGACGAGGTGTTCGCGGCGGCCGACATGATCGTGAAGGTGAAGGAGCCGCAGCCGCAGGAGATCAAGCTCTTCCGCGACAAGCAGATCATCTTCACCTACCTGCACCTGGCCGCCGACGCGGGGCTGACCGAGGCGATCCGCAAGACCGGCGTGGTGGCCATCGCCTACGAGACGATCAAGGACAGGGCCGGCCGGCTGCCTCTGCTGACGCCGATGAGCGAGATCGCCGGGAAGATGTCGATCCAGGAGGGCGCGAAGTACCTGGAGGCGCCGATGCGCGGCCGCGGCATCCTGCTGGGCGGCGTGCCGGGCGTGCCGCCGGCGAACGTCGTCGTGCTGGGCGCGGGCATCGTCGGCACCAACGCCGCCAAGGTGGCGGCGGGGCTGGGCGCGAACGTCGTGCTGATGGACGTCAACCTGGAACGGCTCCGCTACCTCGACGACGTGATGCCGGCCAACGTGAGCACGATTTTCAGCGACCCCCACACGGTGCGCGACCACCTGTCGACGGCCGACCTGGTCGTGGGGGCCGTGCTGATCCCCGGCGCAACCGCGCCGCGGCTGGTCACCCGGCAGGACCTGACGACCATGCACAAGGGGTCGGTCATCGTCGACGTCGCCATCGACCAGGGCGGCTGCTTCGAGACGAGCCGTCCGACCACGCACCAGCAGCCGACGTACGACGTCGAGGGCGTGATCCACTACTGCGTGACGAACATGCCCGGCGCCGTCGGCCGGACCAGCACGATCGCGCTGTGCAACGCCACGCTGCCGTACGCGGTGCGCATCGCGAACAAGGGGTACGAGAAGGCGGCCGCCGAGGACCCCGGCTTTGCCGAGGGGATCAACCTCGTCGGCGGAAAGGTGACGCACCCGGCGGTGGCGCAGTCGCTGGGGATCAAGCACGAGCCGGTGCTGCACTGAAAGCGAATCTCCACCACGGAGGCACGGAGAAGGGTGGACTGACAACGTCGCGTGCTCGGCTCGATCTTCTCAGTGTCTCCGTGGTGAAAGGTATTGGATGCCTGCCAGACAAGATCAGTTGCGCAAGCTGCTGGAGCGGACGCCGAACGACGCGTTCCTGGTCTACGCGTTGGCGTTGGAACACAAGAAGGCCGGCGAGCTGGACGAGGCCCTGCGGCTGCTGACGCGGACGACGGAGCTCGACGCGAACTACGCCTACGCCCACTTCCAGCGGGGGCAGATCTTCGAGTCGCGGAACGACATCCCGTCCGCCCGCGAGGCCTACACCGCCGGCGAGGCGGCGGCCAAGCGGGCCGGCGACGCCAAGGGGGCCGGGGAGATCGGCGGGGCGCTGGCGGCGCTGTCGTGATCTCACCAGTTTTAGCGACGCCCGGAGGGCGGTGATTTCTCTCCCGAAAACACCGCCCTCCGGGCGGTCGTTAAACGATCGGCTCGCCTCGCATCTTGGCGCCTCTGCGGTTCAAATCCGATCCCGTGATCGACGACATCCGCGATTACCTCGAACGGCCCGAGTGGCGGAAGCAGCACCGCTGGCGGAAGGGGATCTGGGACTCGCTGGCGCGCGTGGGGCTGACGGGCATCCACGGGCTTCCCGTCAACAGACGGTGGGTCGACATCCACCGCCGGCCGATGCCGCTGGTCGGGCTGGATCCCAAGCTCGTCGGCCTGAAGCTGGTCCAGCTGTCCGACCTGCACTACAGCCCCGTGGTCTGGCGGCGGTACCTGATCCAGTTCGTCCGCTGGGTGAACGACCTCCAGCCCGACCTGGTCGTCGTCACCGGTGACCTCATCACCGGCGGCTACCGCTACGCGCAGCGCGTCGCCACCATCCTCGCCCAGGTGCGGGCCACCCACGGCGTCGTCTGCACGCTGGGCAACCACGACTACAGCGTCTATGGCAAAAGCAACAAGGCCGAGGGACGACGCCGGGCCGACTTCCTGGCGAGATCGCTGGCCGATCGCGGCCTGATCTGCCTGCGGAACCAGGTGATCCGCGTGGGCCCGCCCGGTGCGAAACCGGTGACGTTGGTCGGGCTGGATGATGAGTGGACCGGTGCGCTCGATGCCGCGGCGGCGTGGCAGACCGTCGACCCGGCCGAGACGATCGTCTGCCTGAACCACAACCCCGTGAACGCCCGCGAACTGCTGCCACACCCGTGGCAGTGGATGCTCAGCGGACACACGCACGGCCGGCAGGTCGCCACCAGCAGGTTCGGCCGGACGTTCTACGCCAAGCGGTTCCGCCACTTCACGCACGGCTACTACTCCGTCGACGGGCGGCACCTGTACGTCAACCGCGGCCTAAGCTACGGCCAACGGGTGCTCGACTGGTGCCGGCCCGAGGTGACCGTGTTCCGGCTGGAAGTTGCCGACGCACAGCAGCCCGCGTCCCAAGCTGCGGGCTGACACGCAGAGCACCGCGACCAACACGGCCAGCCCCCAGGCGATGGTGATCGCCACCACGCCACGATGCCGTTGCCGAAGACGATCATGATGGCGGTGTCGATCAGCTCCGTTGGAAACGGGTTGACGTGCGCCATCGGTGAACCCATGAAGAGAGTGCAGAGTGATGAGTGCAGAATGTACGGAACGCATGGGTGGCCGCGTCTGCCACTCCGCGCTCTGCACTCATCACTCTGCGTTGGCACCACTAGGTGATTTGCCCGACCTTGATCTTCGACCGCTCCTCCCAGTCGCGCGACCGCTGCAGCGCCTCGCTCCAGCGGAGCCGGCGGTGCTCGGCCTCGGCGGGGGCCATCTGGGGCTCGAACGTGCGGTCGACCTGCCAGTTGGCGCGGACGTCGTCCACGTTCTTCCAGTAGCCGACGGCGAGCCCGGCCAGGTAGGCGGCGCCCAACGCCGTGGTCTCGGTCACCTTCGGTCGCACGACCGGCACCTGCAGCAGGTCGGCCTGGAAATGCAGAAGCAGGTTGTTGGCCGCGGCACCGCCGTCGACACGGAGCTCGCGGATGGGGATGTTGCTGTCGGCCCGCATGATCTCCACCACGTCGGCCACCTGGAACGCGATCCCCTCCAGGGCGGCGCGGGCGAAGTGGGCGGCCGTCGTGCCGCGGGTGATGCCGGTGATCGTGCCGCGGGCGTACTGGTCCCAGTAGGGCGCGCCAAGGCCCGCGAACGCGGGCACCAGGTAGACGCCGCCGGCGTCGGGCACGCTCTCGGCCAGCGCCTCGATGTCGTTGGCCGAGTTGATGATGCCCAGCCCGTCGCGCAGCCACTGCACGACGGCCCCGCCCACGAAGATGCTGCCCTCCAGGGCGTAGTCGACCGTTCTGCCCCGCTGCCAGGCGACCGTCGTCAGCAGCTGGTGCTCGGACGTGATCGCCTCGCGCCCGACGTTCATCAGCAGGAAGCAGCCGGTGCCGTAGGTGTTCTTGGCCAGCCCTCGTTCGAAGCAGGTCTGGCCGAACAGCGCCGCCTGCTGGTCGCCGCCGATGCCCGCGATGGGGATCGCCTTGCCGAAGATGCCCGCGTCCGACTCGCCGTACACCTCGCTCGATGACCGGGCTTCTGGCAGCACCGAGCGGGGTATCCGTAGCAGTTGCAGCAGCTCATCGTCCCACCGGCCGTCGTGGATGTTGTACATCAGCGTCCGGCTCGCGTTGGTGGCGTCGGTGACGTGCAGCCGGCCGCCGGTCAGGTTCCACAGCAGCCAACTGTCGACCGTGCCGAAGGCCAGCTCGCCGTGCTCGGCCCGCTCGCGGGTGCCCGGCACGTGGTCCAGCATCCAGCGCAGCTTCGACCCCGAGAAGTAGGCGTCGATCACCAGCCCGGTCTTCCTCTGCACCATCGCCGAGTGGCCGTCCCTGCGGAGCCCGTCGCAGAACCCGGCCGTCCGGCGGTCCTGCCAGACGATCGCCGGGTGAACCGGCCGACCGGTCTCGCGGTCCCAAAGGAGCGTGGTCTCCCGCTGATTGGTGATGCCGATGGCGGCGATGTCGGCCGCGGCCGTGCCCGTGTCGGCCAGCACATGCTTGGCCACCTCCAACTGCGACTGCCAGATCTCGTCCGGGTCGTGCTCGACCCAGCCCGGCTGTGGGAACGACTGGCGGAACTCCTTCTGGGCGGACCCGCGAACGTGTCCCTCGCGGTCAAACAACATCGCGCGGGAACTGGTGGTGCCCTGGTCCAGGGCGAGGATGAGTGACATGGCGAACCCCAGTAATGTGAGGCAGGTGCGAGCCGTACACCCGTCCCGCGTAGCGGTCGCCCCGAAGGGACACTCTTCGACCGCGCGGAAGAGTGCCCCTTCGGGGCGACCGCTACGCGGGTTGCTCAGCGCGACGGGGCAACCTTCGGCGGGATGAGGTAGTGCTGCGCGATGGCGGTGAACTCGGTCACCTGCGCCGCCTCCCACGCCGCGTCGCGGCCCAACTCGGCCGCCATCAGCTGGGCAACCCTCGGCGCCATCGCGATGGCGGCCCGCGTGTTCAGCAGCAGGGCTCGCGTCCGGCGCGACAGCACGTCGTCCACCGTGCGGGCCATCTCGTGGCGCACCGCCCAGACGACCTGGGCAGCGTAGATCGGCAGTGCCGCGTGCAGCCGCTCGGCCAGGTTCGGATCGCCGTCCATCAGCTTCTTCACGGCCGGCGCGTCCGAGCCGTAGAAGTAAAGGTCGCCGAACTGCTCGGGGTGGTTGTGGTGGCCGTGGATGTTCAGCGTCTTCGTCACGCACGGCTCCTCGTCCAGCCCGGCCAGCGTGGCGGCGTGGTCGACGCAGTCCTCGGCCATCCGGCGGTAGGTGGTCCACTTCCCGCCGCAGATCGTCAGCAGGCCGCTCTTGGCGACCTGGATCGTGTGGTCGCGGCTCAGGGCGGCGGTGTTGTTCACGTCGGTCGCCTTCACCAGCGGGCGGATGCCGGTGAACACGCTCAGCACGTCGGCCCGGGTGGGGCGCTTGGCCAGGTAGCGCGACGCGGTTTCGAGGATGAAGTCGATCTCGTGGTCGAGCGCGGCAGGCTCGAGGACGGCCTCCTTGATCGGCGTGTCGGTCGTGCCGACCAGCGTCTGGCCGTGCCAGGGGATGGCGAACATCACCCGGCCGTCGCTGGTGCGGGGGACCATGATGGCCGTGTCGCCGGGCAGGAACGACTTGTCCAGCACGACGTGGACGCCCTGGCTGGGGGCGATCATCGGCGTGGCGTCGGCGTCGTCCATCCGCCGGACGGCGTCGGTGAAGGCGCCGGTCGCGTTCACCACGCACTTGGCCCGCAGCGTGTGCTTCTCGCCCGTCTCGACGTCCTCGAACGACACGCCGTCGATGAAACCCTCATCGTTGTGCGTGAGGGCGGTGACCTTGGCGTAGTTCAGCAGCGTCGCGCCGTTCTCGTCGGCCGTGCGACAGAGGTCGCTGAGCAGCCGGCTGTCGTCGAACTGGCCGTCGTAGTAGACGACGCCGCCGCGGAGCCCCTCCTGCTCCAGCGTGGGGATGAGCTCCAGCACCTGCTCCTTGTTCAGCAGCTTGCTGTGGCCGAACCCGTACCGGAAGGCGAGCAGGTCGTAGACCTTCATGCCGATGCCGTAGAACGGCGCCTCCCACCAGGCGTAGTTGGGGACGACGAAGGCGAGGTCGTGCACAAGGTGCGGGGCGTTCTGGCGGAGCAGGCCGCGCTCCTTGAGCGCCTCCATCACCAGCGACACGTTGCCCTGCTGCAGGTAGCGCACGCCGCCGTGGACCAGCTTCGTGCTGCGGCTGCTGGTGCCCTTGCCGAAGTCGCTCTGCTCCAGCAGGCAGACCGAGTACCCGCGGCTGGCGGCGTCGACCGCCGCCCCGACGCCGGTCGCGCCGCCGCCGATGATCGCGATTTCCCAGGGTTCCGACCGCGCGTGCAGTCGCTCGACAGACGTGTTCCGGTTCAAAGCATTACCTCCGCAGCAAATGTTAGGCAGCTAATCACCAAGCGGCCACTGCCGTTGAAAAGGGGGTCGTGTTGTTCTACGTTCGCGGACCGCATGCGGACCCAATTCGACGCGGCCGACGTCGGCCGGATGATCGCCGATCTGGCCGGCCAAATCACGGCCGCCCACCGGCCGTCGGTGGGGCCGCTGGTCGTGGTCGGCATCCGCACGCGCGGGCACCTGCTGGCCGACCGCATCGTGCCCCTGCTGACCGCGGCTGGTCACGCCAAAATTGAGCGGGGCGTGCTGGACATCACGCTGTACCGCGACGACCTGAGCGAGATCGGCCCGCGGCCGATGGTCCGCCCGACGACCATGGACGGCGACATTGGCGGCCGCACCGTGGTGCTGGTGGACGACGTGCTATTCACTGGCCGCACCGTGCGGGCCGGGCTCGACGCGCTGGCCGACTTCGGTCGACCGAAGGCGGTTCGGCTAGCCGTGTTGGTTGACCGCGGTGGGCGCGAATTGCCGATCCAGCCAGACCACGTCGCGCTGGTCGAGCGGCACGTGCCGGCGACCCACCGCGTGAAGGTGAAGCTGGCCGAGCGTGACGGGACCGATGAGGTCGTGATCGAGCCGCGCAGCGCGTGACGAAGATTTGGCCACAGATGAACGCAGATGCCCGCAGATGGAGAGGAGATCCGGATGACATTGTCTCATCTGCGTGCATCCGCGTTCATCTGTGGCTGACTCTCCCCCCCCGAATTGGAGGCGCCGCCGCATGACCACTTGGACGCGCCGCCACCTGCTGTCGCTCGAGTCGCTGTCGCCGGACGAGATCCGTTTCGTCCTCGACACGGCCGACTCGTTCAAGGAGGTGTCGACCCGCAGCATCAAGAAGGTGCCCGCCCTTCGCGGACGGGTGGTGGTCAACGCCTTCTTTGAGGACTCCACCCGCACCCGCATGAGCTTCGGCTTGGCGGCGCAGCGGCTCTCAGCGGACGTGGTCGACTTCACCGAGAAGGGGTCCAGCGTCAGCAAGGGCGAGACGCTGATCGACACGGCCCGCAACATCGAGGCGATGGGCATCGACGTGATGGTGATCCGCCACCCCGCGGCCGGGGCGGCCGAGTCGCTGTCGAAAGCGCTCAAGTGCAGCGTGGTGAACGCCGGCGATGGAGCGCACGAGCACCCGACGCAGGGGCTGCTGGACCTGTACACGATCCGCGAGCGGTTCGGCCGGATTGCGGGGTTGAAGGTGGCGATCGTCGGCGACGTCGGCAACAGCCGGGTGGCCCGGTCGGACCTGTGGGGCCTGCTGAAGCTGGGGGCGGAGGTGATCCTGGTCGGCCCGGCCACGCTGCTGCCGCGGGCGTTCGAGAAGCTGGGGGCGCGGGTGGTCCACGACTTCGACAGCGTGATCGGCGAGGTCGACGTGGTGAACATGCTCCGCGTGCAGAACGAGCGCATCAAGTCCAGTCAGTTCCCGACCGTTCGCGAGTTCACCAACCTGTTCGGCCTGACCCACGACCGCTTCGCCCGCTGCAAGCCCGGCGTGTTCGTCATGCACCCCGGCCCCATGAACCGGGGCGTCGAGATCGGCAGCGACATCGCCGACGGCCCGGCCAGCGGGATCCTGACGCAGGTGACCAACGGGCTGGCCGTGCGGATGGCGGTGCTGTATCTGGTGACGCAAAGTTGAGTGGGGTCAGAGGCGCGTATGGCCGACAGGAAACGAGTTCATACCTTTGCCCACCTCGCCGGTGAGGAACTGGACTCCGTCGTCTTCATCCGCGATTACGTGCAGCTCACTTTCAACGGTCCGCGGCTGACGTGCATCGCAAGTCCGGTCGTCGTTGCGGCAGGGCAGGTCTACCGGGAAGGACAGCCAGGCTGGCGAGACGCCCTCTGCGATCTGATCGGCCGTCAAATTACGGGTGCCGTACAACATACGGGTGAAGATTTATGTCTGACCCTTCGATCATGCAGGCGTCATGACGATCTCGCTCCGGCGAACGGACCTCGTAGGGCAGAACCCAGAATCGGCCGTGTTCACCGGGGACGATAATCGCTGGATGGTGTGGTGCCCGGGTGATGATGGGAAGAGTCGAAGGCTCGAATACACAATGGCAACGTTACTGGTTCGAGATGGAACGGTCATCGATCCGTCGACAGCGCGCATGGAGCTGGCCGACGTTCTGCTCCGCGACGGCAAAATCGCCGCCATCGGCCATAACCTCGGTCCGGCCGACGACACGATCGACGCGACCGGCAAGCTGGTCGCGCCCGGGTTGATCGACGTGCACGTCCACTTCCGCGAGCCGGGCGACGAGGAGGAGGAGACGATCGCCACCGGCAGCGCCGCCGCGGTGGCGGGGGGGTTCACGACCGTTTGCTGCATGCCCAACACGCGGCCGCCGCTGGACGCGGAGGCGGCGATTGAGTTCGTCCTCCGCGAGGGGCAGCGGGTCGGGCTGGCCAACGTGTACCCCATCGGTGCCGTCACCAAGGGCCGGGCCGGCAAGGAGCTGGCCGAGATCGGGTCCATGCACGCGCGCGGGGCCGTCGCGTTCAGCGACGACGGCGTCGGCGTGGGCGACGCGTCGGTCATGCGGAAGGGTCTGCAGTACCTCAAGATGTTCGACGCCGTGCTGATGCAGCACTGCGAGGAGCCGGCGCTGGGCGGAGGTGCGATGCACGCGGGGCTCGTCTCGACTACGCTCGGCCTGCCCGGCATCCCGCCCGAGGCCGAGCAGCTCATGATCGCCCGCGACCTGTTGCTGAACCGCACGATCGGCTGCCGGTACCACGTCCAGCACGTCAGCACGGCCTGGAGCGTCGAATTGGTCCGCCGGGCTAAGGCCGACGGGCAGTCGGTCACGTGCGAGGTCGCGCCGCACCACCTGTTGCTGACGGACGAGCACTGCCGGGGGTACGACACGAACTACAAGATGAACCCCCCGCTGCGCACCGCCGCCGACGTGGCGGCATGCATCGCCGGCGTGGTCGACGGCACGATCGACTGCCTCGCCACCGACCATGCCCCGCACCGAGCCGAGGAGAAGGAACTGGAGTTTGCGGATGCCCCGTTCGGCATCATCGGCCTGGAGTGCGCCCTGCCGCTCTACGCGAAGGCGCTGGTCGAGCCGGGCCACATCGGCTGGCCGAAGCTGATCGAGCTGATGACCATCGCCGGGGCGAAGGTGGCGAAGCTGAGCAAGGGCACGCTGGCCGTCGGGGCCGACGCGGATGTGACCATCGTCGATCCGAACCTGAAGTGGACGGTCGACGTGAGCAAGTTCCGCGGCAAGAGCCGCAACTGCCCCTTCAAAGGCTGGGAGGTGACCGGGCGGGCAACGCACACGATCGTCGGCGGGGACGTCAAGTGGCAACTCAGCTGATGTTGGGTCGCGGCGCTTCAGCGAGCCGCGCCGATCAAGGTTGGGAGTCGTGTAACGTGCATTGCGATCACGGCTCGCTCGTTGGAAGGCCGCCGGGGAACTGATACCATTGGGCCGCCTCGCGGGGAGCGTAGCTCAACGGTTAGAGCACAGGACTCATAATCCTAGGGTTCTCGGTTCGAATCCGAGCGCTCCCAATTACCGAAGCCGCCGACATTTCGTGGAACTGTCGCCTCAGCCGCTTCTATGCTCTTCGATGAGATCCCGGCACGCCCTCGCAGCACTCGCGACGTTTCACATCGTGTTCCTCTGCACCCCAGCCCGCGCCTGGAACGGCACCGGTCACGAGGTGGTGGCCCTGATCGCGTGGGACCAGCTGTCGCCGGCGCAGCGGTCGGCGTGCGGGCAGATCCTGCGGGGCCATCCGCGGTTCCAGAAGGACCTGATGCAGTTTGCGAAGCCGGGCGAGGACCCGGCCGAGCACGCGTTCCGCGAGGCGGCGGCGTGGCCGGACGCCGTGCGGACGCCGACCAATCCGCTGTCGCGCGACGAGCACCATGCCGAGTGGCACTACATCGACTACCCCTACGACCTCGACGGGAAGGGCGGGCCGCGCCCGGCTGAGAAGTGGGACGGGCACGCGGCACCGACCGACCTGCTACAAGCGTTGCAGATGGTGACCGCGCAGCTCCGCGATCCGGCCACGCCGGCGCCGCGGCGGGCGATTGACCTGTGCTGGGTGTTGCACCTGGTGGGCGACGCCCATCAGCCGCTGCACGCCGTGGCCGAGTACTCCGACGCCTACCCCACCGGCGACCGCGGCGGGAACCTGATCCACGTGGCGACGGCGGACAACCCGGACACGAACCTGCACGCCGTGTGGGACGGCATCGAGGGGCGCAGCTTCGACGCGGCCGTCATCCGCAAGCTGGCCGACCGGATCGAGAAGGCGCACCCGCGCACCTCGGCCGACGTGGCGGCGACCGACCCGATCGTTTGGGCACGCGAGAGCTTCGAGATCGCGAAGCACGATGTGTATCTCGACGGCAAGATCGTCGGCGCGACAAAGGAGCAGTCGGCAAAGGCGCGCGACGGCGCGCCGCCGTTGCCGGCCGGCTACGAGCGGAGAGCGCACGAGGTGGCCGACGATCGGATCGCCCTGGCCGGCTACCGCTTGGCCGACCTTCTGAAGTCGATCGTCACGCCAACGACGCAGCCGTGACGCATGCGGTCGGCGTACAATCGCGACCCATGCCCTTCTCCCTGCTGCAACCGCTGGATCAGGTGCCGGTCGCCGTGATCGATGTGGAGACGACCGGGGCCAGCGCCGATTTCGGCGACCGTGTCATCGAACTCGGCGTCGTGCGCCTTGAGGGTGGCCAACGCGTGGCCGAGTACCAGCAGCTGCTCGACCCGCAGCGTCGCATCAGCCCCGGCATCACCGCGCTGACCGGCATCTCGCCCGAGATGTGCGCCGGCCAGCCGACGTTCACGGACGTGGCCGGCCGACTGACCGAACTGCTGAGCGGGGCGGCCGTGCTCGGGCACAACGTGCGGTTCGACCTGTCGTTCATCACCAAGGAGTACCGCCGGGCGGGGCAGGACCTGCCGACCGTGCTGGGACCGGGCGTCCACGTGCTGGACACGGTGCGGATCGCGCGCAAGCGGTTCGGCCGTGGGGGGAACGGCCTCCAACGACTGGCGCGGCGGTTCCTGATCGACTCGGTCACGGCCCACCGTGCGCTGGCCGATGCGCAGACGACGCACCTGGTGTTCGAGCACCTGATGGCCCCCGTCGGCGGGTGGAAGATGCCGCTGTGCGACGCGATCGCCCAGCAGGGCGGGCCCATGGGGTTACTGCCGGCCAACCCCCGGGACAATCCGCTGCCGTTGGAGCTGGAGGAGGCGCTCGAGCAGCGGCGGCCGGTGCTCATGATCTACCTGGACGCCCGGCAGACGCGGACCGAACGCATCATCGAGCCGCTAGAGGTCCGGCGCTTGAGCGGCAACCTGACCCTGATCGCCCACTGCCACCTGCGCGACGACCGGCGGACGTTCAAGCTGGAGCGGATCGTCGAGCTGAAGCGGATCGACGGGCCGCTGCCGACGGAGGCGCAGCCGTGCCCGGAGGATGATGGAAGTCAGCGGTAGGGGGCTTGCTGCCATCGCAGCCGCACTGCTTCAGCCTGCGGAACGAACGTAAAGGTGCAACGACGTTCGGTCCGGCAACGGCCCGCCGGCTGAAGCGGGCGGCTGCGATCACGGTGCCCACTCGGCGGAATTGCACGATCCACTTCTTCCGAACCCTACAGCACCACGCTACGGCACTATTTGCGTCTCCGGCGAACCGGCGGCGGCACGTCCGGCCCCGATCTCGTGGACCGGGCCGACAGGATTGGGCGCGACGCAGATCGCCGTCTGGCATCATCTTCAAACCGGCATCAACACCTGCGCGGTCCGGCTCGGCAGGTACAGCTGGATCGACTGCGCCCGGCCGCTATAGCCGTACTGCTTGGGGTAGGTCACGTCCGTGGCCGACCGGCCCTGGCCGCCGAATTGCCAGTCGTCGCTGTTGAGGATGGGACGGTAGTCCTTGGGGTCGGGCACGGGGATGCGGTAGCCGTCGAAGCTCTGGGTCGGGTGCCAGTTGAACGCGAACACCAGCGGGCCGCGCCGGTAGACGAGCACCTTGTCGTCCTCATGGGCGTACAGCTGCTCGATGAACGGGTCGGACAGCAAGTGATGTTGCTCGTCCAACCGCTGCATGGCGACGTCGAACGCCTGCAGGAACGGGTAGCGGAGCGAGCCGTTGTCGGCCAGTGACCACTGCCGTCTGGCGTACTTAAAGCTGTACCCGTTGCCCTCGCGGGGGAAGTCGATCCACTCGGGGTGGCCGAACTCGTTGCCCATGAAGTTCAGGTACCCCTCGCCGGCCAGGCTGAACGTGATGAGCCGGATCAGCTTGTGCAGGGCGATGCCGCGGTCGATGACCGGCGACCCGCGTTCCTTGCCCATGTTCCAGTACATCTCCGCGTCCATCAGGTGGAACGCGATCGTCTTGTCGCCCACCATCGCCTGGTCGTGGCTCTCGGCGTAGCCGACGTGCTTCTCGCCGGGCCGGCGGTTCATCAGGGTGTGGAACAGGTCGGCCATGTTCCAGTGGTCGTCCTGCTTCTCCTTCAGCAGCTTGATCCAGTAGTCGGGCACGCCCATCGCCAGCCGGTAGTCGAACCCCAGCCCGCCATCGGCGACCGACCGAGCCAGGCCGACCATGCCGCTGACGTCCTCGGCGATCGTGGTCGCGTTCGGGGCCACTTTGTGTACGAGATCGTTGGCCAGCTGCAGGTAGGCGACGGCGTCGAAGTCGACGTTGCCGTTGAAGTAGTCGTCGTAGCTGCTGAAGCCCTTGCCCAGGCCGTGGTCGTGGTAAAGCATCGACGTCACGCCGTCGAACCGGAAGCCGTCGAACCGGTACTCCTCCAGCCAGAAGCGCAGGTTGCTCAGCAGCAGGCGCTGCACCTCGAACTTGCTGTAGTCGAACAGCATCGAGTCCCACGCAGAGTGCAGGCCCCGTCCGCCGGCGTGGAAGTACTGGTAGTCGGTGCCGTCGAACCGGTTCAGCCCCTCCTGCGTGTTCTTCACCGCGTGGCTGTGGACCACGTCCAACAGCACGGTGAGGTTGAGGCCGTGGGCGGTGTCGATCAGCTCCTTGAGCTCCTCGGGCGTGCCGAACCGGCTGCTGGCGGCGAACAGGTTGCTGACGTGGTAGCCAAACGACCCGTAGTACGGGTGCTCCATGATGGCCATCAGCTGGATCGCGTTGTACCCCAGCCGGGCGACGCGCGGCAGCACGTCACGCGTGAACTCGGCGTACGTGCCGACCCGCTCCTGCTCGGTCGCCATGCCCACGTGCGACTCGTAGATCCGCAGCGCATCCGCTGGCACCGGCGAGGTGTACCGGAACGCAAAGGGCTTCGGCGGCTCCCAGTAGACGCCGACGAAGCTGTGGTCGTGCTCCTGCGTCACCCGGCGGATGTAGGCCGGGATGCGGTCCATCGACCCCGACTCGGCGACGACGTGTACCTTCACCTTCGACCCGTGTACCAGCCGGCCGGCGTATGTGTCGTCGGGCAGGAACAGGCCCCAGACGCCGTAATCGCCGCGGACCATCGGGTCGGCGTTGCGGTCCCACCCGTTGAAGTCGCCGATCAGGCGAAGCTGCAGCGCGCCGGGTGCCCACTCGCGGTACCAGACGCCCGGCTTGCCGTGGAACTCGCCCCGGTTCAGGCCGAAGTAGCGGTGCCCCTGACTGACCGGCCCCGTCAGGCCACCCGCGGCATCGATCCTCGACAGGGCGGCCTTGTAGTGCGCGTATCGATCCCGTAGCCGTGGCCGGTACGGCTCCAGCCACGGGTCGTATTGGATCAGTTGGGTGCCGGGGTCGTGTGCTGTGGTGGCCATAGGAAGGAGGGTGTGAACCCGCATCCTACCCACCGGCCAGAAATTGCGGAACGGGAAGAGGTGCGATCAGCAGTAGACGTCGAAATCGATCGGGAACGGGATCAGGTCGGGACGGACCAGGTGCAGCTTGCGGAGGCGAACCTCGGGGTAGTACCGCTGGGCGACCGCGCTCGCCGGGGCGGCGGTCACGCTGCGGGCGGCTCGGTTCGACCCGTGGTGGGACAGCAGTGTCACGGCGGCAGCCGCGACGACGCTCAACACTCTACGACGCAGGGTGGCGGAGCGGACGGGCATGGCCAAGGCCTTCCCAGAGGGATCAAACCGCCCAGCCGTAACAGCCGCTGCCGTTACGGGCGATTCAGACGGCTCGTCGCCATCGCATCGAGTGGGCCTGACCGATGGAAAGTACACCGGCCGCCTTGACTAGCCAACGGAATATTCGAGTCGCGACCCGTTCACCTTAGGTCCCGGCTCCATCGGACCGAGGGGCTACACCGTCGGCGCCTGCCAGCAAGCCGCCGACGTTATCGGACCCCCGTCCAATAACAGCGAGGAACGGAACGGAGGAACCGATGTTGGCAGTCCGATAACCGAAATCCCAGCTCTGACCGGTAACGAATGAAAGCGGGCCGAACCTCTTGAGGTCCGGCCCGATAACGCGGCGAAAAAATTTTCTCGATTGAGCTTCAGTGACCGTCCGGACTGTCGACAGGTGGTGGCGGGTTCGCCGCGTCCTGCCTTGCCTTGATCGAGGCGGTGACGAGGCTGACCAATACTGGACGGGCCGCTTGGATCCCCTCCCGTACCAGCGTCATCCACAGCGGCGTCTTTGCCTTCTCCGCTGTGCCGTCCCCATTCGACGGTGGCGCCTTCGCCGGCTCAGGCTCTGGGTACATCGCCCGCCTAATGCGCTCCAGCCGCTTCAGCTCTTGCTGCTCACGCGACGGGATCGCGATCAGCGCCGCCACGAAGCCCGACACGGCCACCGCTCCAATTGTGATGAACGGGTACCGCCGGGGCAGCAGGCGAGGATCCAGCGTTCCCGCCAGCGCCGCCTTCAGGTCGTTGACGCCCCGCATCAGCGCTGCCCGTGCCTCGTCGGCCTGCTCGCGCAGGAACGCGTCGCCCCCGGGGCTTCCGGCGGCCGCAACGCCCTCGCCCGGCAGTGGGGGTGCATCACCGACGCGACTCGACCCCGACGTCGGTGCCGAGGTTCGTGCGCTGCTGGGACTTTCGCTGCTCATAGGCCGATACCAACTTTCGGCGGGTGCTACCCGTGACCATCTTGAAGACGACAACCGTGCCGGCCAACAGCGCGCCGAGCACGACGACCGCCGTGACCAGGTCGCCCAGCCACAACCGGCCTCCGAACAGCGCGCCCAGGCCGCCCGCCACGCCGACGACCAGCAGGACGCCGGCCGTCAGCACGACCGCCACGCCGACGAACGCCGCAACCGCGCCCAGGATGGCGAACATCGCCAAATTGATCGCCGTCAGCTTCAGACGGTCAGCTTGGGCGGATGCATAGTACGAAGCGAACTCGATCACCTCGCGCAGCCGCAGGCTGATCGCCTCGAAGCCGGTCGGCACGGCGACGGTCTCTTCTTCAAACCGGCCGGGCCTGGGTGAATTTGCATCGACAACCATGCTGGGGATCCGGTGCGAGAGTTAGAGGGATCAAGGGCGCGAACACATGAGAACCGTGAAGGCGGCCCACCAATGGCGGGCCGCCCTCAGGAAACACCTGGCCAACTGATCCGCGCGCTGCGGAGTGGGCGCCCGCGCCTAGCTCCGCTTCCACAGCAGTCCAAGCAAAAGCCCGACCCCGCCAGCGATCAGCACCGCCTGCAGCGGCTTCTCCTGCACGTACGTCTCCAGGCTCTGCTCCCACTCCTGGGCAGCTGCGCGGCTCTGGTTGTAGTACTCCGTCGCCTGGTCCTTGTACTGCCCGATTTTCTCGTTCGCCTGGTCCTTGTACTGCCCGATCTTCTCGTTGGCCTGATCGCGGATCTGACCGTACTTCTCGTTAGCCGCGTCCTTCAGCTGCCCACCGATATCGCGGGCGTTCTGGGCGACCGTTGCAGCCGCATCCTTGGCGTTC
This sequence comes from Tepidisphaeraceae bacterium, assembly GCA_965198865.1. Taxonomy (GTDB): domain Bacteria; phylum Planctomycetota; class Phycisphaerae; order Tepidisphaerales; family Tepidisphaeraceae; genus CBDAQA01. The sequence continues at coordinate 311,784 of CBDAQA010000009.1, forward strand.
GCCTTGACGCTCGCGGCGGCGTCCTTCGCGTTGCCGCTGACGCTCGACGCCGTGTTTCCAACCTGCTCAGCCATGGGATCGTTCGTGCGGGACATGATTGTGCTCCTTTGAGGTCACCCGCGCCCCGACGCCGGGGGCGGGCGAGTGTTGCAGGGTAAGCAACCCATGTGCCGACCGGACATAATGCCCAGGGCTGCGATGCCTCTTGGTGACGTCGGGCAAATGCGAGGGGCGAGCCCGTCAGTGTGCCGGGCGGGACGTTCCATTCTGCCGCGGTCGAGCATCGTCCCAGCTCGGGTACACTTGGCCGCATGAACGCGAAGGAGCTGATCGCGATGGGGTACCGGCCGGGTCCGGTCATTGGCGTGGCGCTGCGGGCGATCCCTGAGGCGGCGAAGGTGCTGGATGCCGAGGCCCTGGAGCGGGAGCTGAAAGCCGTGCTGGCCGACCCCGTCGCCAACGCCGCCCACCCGCAGTTGGCCGAGGTGGCCCTGGCCCTGCGAGACGAGGCCGAGCGGCCGCCGTACGTCGAGCGGCCGGACCCGGCGCCGTACCGCATCTGGGGCGAAGGACTTGAACCCACCGCCGTCGACCAGCTCAAGGCCGCCGTACGGCTGCCCGTCGCCGTCGCCGCCGCCCTCATGCCGGACGCCCACCTGGGGTACGGCCTGCCCATCGGCGGCGTGCTGGCGACCGACAACGCCGTCATCCCCTACGCCGTCGGCGTCGACATCGCCTGCCGCATGCGGCTCACGGTCTTCGACATCCCCGCCGACCACCTCGCCCGGCTGGACGAACCGCTCACCCGCGCCCTCCAGCGCGAGACCAAGTTCGGCGTCGGCGCGACGTTCAAAACGCCCAACCAACACGACGTGCTCGACGCCGACTGGTCCGTCTCGCCCATCACCCGCCGGAACTTCGACAAGGCCCGCGGCCAGCTTGGCTCCAGCGGCAGTGGCAACCACTTCGTCGAGTTCGGCATCTTCACGCTGGAGGACCCCGAGCTGGGCCTCGCTCCCGGCCGGTACCTGGCGTTGCTCAGCCATAGCGGCAGCCGCGGCACCGGGGCCGCCGTGGCCGACTTCTACTCCAAGCTGGCGATGGACCTCCACCCCGACCTGCCGCCCGACCTGCGGCGGCTGGCGTGGCTGGACCTCGACAGCGAGGCGGGCCAGGAGTACTGGGCCGCCATGGAGCTGATGGGCCGGTACGCCGCGGCGAACCACGAGATCATCCACAAGCGCGTCACCGCCGCCATCGGCGCTGAGGCTCTGGCATCGATCGAGAACCATCACAATTTCGCCTGGAAGGAACGGCACGGCGGCCGCGATGTCATCGTCCACCGCAAGGGTGCCACGCCCGCTGGCCGGGGCGTGTTGGGCGTGATCCCAGGCTCAATGGCGACGCCCGGATTTGTCGTCCGCGGCAAGGGCGGCCCGCAGTCGCTCGACAGCGCCAGCCACGGCGCGGGCCGCACCATGAGCCGGACCGCCGCCCGCAACAACTACCGGTGGGCCCACGTCCGCCCCATGCTCGAAGCGGCCGGCGTGAAGCTCCTTTCGGCCGGGATCGACGAGGCTCCCGTCGCCTACAAGGACATCCACGCCGTGATGAACGCCCAGCGCGACCTGGTCGACGTGATCGCCCGGTTCGACCCCAAGATCGTCAAGATGGCCGACGCCGGCGAGAAGCCGGAGGACTGACCCGCCGCGCGCCGATGCACACCCGCATGACGTCGCCCGCCCCCATCGCGCCGCCGGCCCCACGCGGGCGGCGCGCGCCGTTCAACCGTCTGGCGACCGCCACCGGTTGGATGGCGCTGGTCGCGATCACCGCCACACTGGCGTTCTCGTACGGCCTGCCGCAGCGACTCACCGACCCGGACCCCGCGTACCTCCGCCTCGTCACGGTCGCCTACTTCGGCCGCGTCTTCACGTTCCACGCCGGCCTGATGCTGTTCGCGATCGCCATCGTCGCCCTCAGCCTGCGACGCCGTGGGCTGACCCTGATCGCCGTCGTCCTCGCGGCCGTCGCCCTTTGGCCCACCGCTCTCGCTTGCCTGCCGCGGCACCCGTCGCCGCCGGTCGGCCGGCCGGTGCGTGTCATGTCGATGAACACGAAGTACACCAACCGCGACGCGGCCGACATCGTGGCACAGGTCCGCCGGTTCAACCCCGACGTGCTGGCCGTCCAGGAGTTCGCCAGCCCGGTCCGCGACACGCTGGACGGCGCGTTCGGCGCCGACTACCCCTTCCGCTGCATGCGGCTCAGCGGCGACATCGCCCTCGCCCTCTACTCCCGCCTGCCGTTCCAAGGGCAACCCACCGTCCTGGCGAGCTACCGCCGCCGGCAGATCCGCGCGGTGATCCGCGTCGACGGTCGGCCCGTGGCCCTCTACGTGTTGCACCCGCTGTCCCCAAGGACCCGGCAGCGCATCCTGTCGAACCGCCTCGCCACCGCCGACCTCGCCGACCAACTCCGCAGCGAACCGCTGCCGGCCATCCTGGCCGGCGACTTCAACTTCACCGCCGAGACGCCCAACGCCGCCGCCCTGACGGGCGTCCGCCTGACCGACGCCTTCGACCTCGCCGGCTGGGGGCGCGGGTCGACCTGGCCCGTCCGCCCCCGCTGGGCCGCCTGGCTACCCGGCGTCCGCATCGACCACGTCTACCTCTCGCCCGCCCTCACCTGCACCCGCTACGCCGCCGGTGGCTACATTGGCTCCGACCACCTGCCGATCGTCGCCGACGTTGCACTCCGCTGATCAACCGACGCCATGTTACACAATGTGACATAATGTTACACATCGCGGCCCCGTCACAATTCTGGTAAATGATTTTCAGAATTAGACTTGCGACACTTGTGGCACCTGGGTGGTGTAACATGCATCGTCACGTCGATTCGCGTGTGCTAAAGGCCGCGATCGCCTGCGCGCGGACTTGCGGCCAGGTGCTTTGCATAGGCCGCGGGCTCGCCGTCTTCTTCTCACGGCGGGCCTTCGTCGGTGCGCCCGAGCCGCGCCTCGCGGGTCGCCGGTGCAGATCCGCGTGGTCCTTCAGGTCGACGGCCGGCCCGTCGCGCTCTACTCGGTGCATCCGCAGGCCTCGCTCTACCGGGGCGGGATCATGGAGAACCGGTTCCAGATGGTCGACCTTCTCCAGCAGTTCGCCGCCGAGCCGCTGCCTCATCGCCGCAGGTGAACTGAGCGGCTTGGCCGCGCGGCCGCCAAGGCGGTCGGACTTAACTCGGTTGGTGTCATCGGCGTCCTGATCCGCGCGAAGCAGCGGGGGCTCGTTCCTGCCGTGCGGCCGTGGGTCGACCGGCTTCGCTCGGAACTGCACTTCTTCATCACCCCCGCCTTCTACGCCCAGATACCTCAGGCGGCCGGGGAGTGACGATCGTCGCCGTCACGTTACCATCCGACCGTTTCCACCTGGAGCTAAGCTGATGGCCGACGACGAAACCTCCGCCCCAAAGAACCGCCTGGCCCTCGAGACGTCCCCCTACCTCCTGCAGCACCAGCACAACCCCGTCGACTGGTACCCCTGGGGCCCCGAGGCGCTTGCGGCGGCCAAGGCTCAGGACAAGCCGATCTTCCTCAGCGTCGGGTACAGCACCTGTTACTGGTGCCACGTGATGGAGCGCGAGTCGTTCGAGAACCCCGCCGTGGCGGCCGAGATGAACCGGCGGTTCATCTGCATCAAGGTCGACCGCGAGGAGCGGCCCGACGTCGACCAGACCTACATGACGGCCGTCCAACTGCTCACCCGCCGCGGCGGCTGGCCGATGAGCGTGTGGCTGATGCCGGACCTGCGGCCGTTCTACGGCGGGACCTACTTCCCCGCCACCGACCAGGGCGATCGCCCGGGCTTCGTGTCGCTGCTGGACGGGCTGGAGGACGCCTACCGCAACCGCCGGGCGGAGGTGGAGGCGTCGGCGAACGGCATCACGAACGCCGTGCGCCAGCTGGCCGAGCCGCCGCCGCCGGCGGGGGCCGTCACGATCGATCAGGACTACATCGCGCGGATGATTGACCGCTCCACGTCCGACTACGACCGCCGCCACGGCGGCTTCGGCTCGGCCCCGAAGTTCCCGCGGCAGACGCTGCTGGAGCTGCTGCTCACCTACAACCGCACCCACCCCAGCGACCGGCGGTTGAACGAGGTCCGCCACGCCCTGGACGCCATGGCGCACGGCGGCATCCGCGACCAGCTGGGCGGCGGGTTCCACCGCTACAGCACCGACGCCGAGTGGCTGGTGCCGCACTTCGAGATCATGCTGTACGACAACGCGATGCTCGGCTGGTGCTACGCCGAGGCGTACCGCCAGACCGAGGACCGCCGCTACGCCGCCGTCGCCCGCGGCATCTTCGACTTCGTCCTGCGGGAGATGACCAGCCCTGACGGCGCGTTCTACACCGCGTTCGACGCCGAGGTCGATGCCCGCGAGGGGGACCCGTACCTGTGGACGCGGTCGGACGTCGAGGCCACGTTGGCCGCGGCCGACGTGAGCGAGGACGAGATCCACCGCTTCTGCCGCACGTATGGGTTGGACGAGGGCCCGAACTTCGCCGACCCGCACCACGGCAACGGTCGGCCGGAGAAGAACGTGCTGTTCCTGTCCGAGCCGGCCGGGGCCAAGATGCCGGCGCTGCTCGACCCCGAACTGGCGAGGCTGCGCGAGGTCCTGCTGGCCGAGCGGAAGGAGCGGAAGCAGCCGCTGCTCGACACGAAGATCATCACCAGTTGGAACGGGCTGATGATCCGCGCGCTCGCGTTCGGCGGGCAGGTGCTGCACGAGCGGACATATGTGGACGCTGCCGCGCGGGCCGCCGACTTTCTGCTGACCCGCCACCGCACGCCCGACGGCGGGCTGTTCCGCACCAGCCGCGACGGCGTGACGAAGTACGCCGGGTTCCTCGACGACTACGCCTTCACGGTGCAGGCGATGATCGCGCTGCACGATGCCGGGGCCGACGAGCGGTGGAAGGACGCCGCCCGCGCCCTGGCGGCCGTGATGACGACGCGGTTCGCCGACGCCGACAAGGGCGGGTTCTACTTCACCGAGGCCGGCGCCGCCGACCAGATCGTGCGGCAGAAGGTGGGCACCGACAGCCCGCTCCCCAGCGGCAACGGGGCGGCGGCGCTCGCGTTGATCTGCCTCGACCAACCCGCCGCTGCGGCCGACACGGTGGCGCTGTTCGCGGCCGTCCTGGAGGTGCAGGGCGAGGGCATGAGCACGCTGCTCACGGCGGCCGTCGCCTACCTGCGCGACCACGAGTCGATCCGGGTGGAGGCCGGCCCGCGGCGGGCGGTTCAGACGCCGGCCGAGACGGCGGCGGAGATCGTCAGCACGCGTGCCGAGTGGGCGGACGGGCGCACGTTGCACGTCCAAGTCACTATCGCCGCCGGGTACCACATCAACGCCCACAACGCCTCGGCCGGCCTCACGGCCACGCAGCTGTCGGTCGCCGGCGACGCGGCCATCGCCAGCGTCGATTACCCGCCGGGCCATGAGGTGACGTTCGCGTTCGCCGCCGAGCCGATCCAGGTGTACGCGGGGGACGTGACGATCACGGTGCGCTTCGCGTCCGAGGTGGCGACGGGCACCGAGGTGCGACTGGCGCTGACGTATCAGCCGTGCGACGACCAGGCGTGCCTGCCCCCGGCGACGAGGCAGATCCGCGCGACGGCGTAGATCAAGTCAAACACGCCATCCAAGCCGGCGTCTGAGGTACGCCGAAGACCCGGGTCTTCGGCGTACCTCAGAGGCCGGCTTGGGCTCGTCCTGTGGTCGTCCTCGGAACGCCCCGTATACTGTCGCCCCCCGGCTTGCGGCGGCCGGAACCGGAGGAAATCGCAATGCTACCAAAGCCAGTCGAAATCAAAGTGGCCGTTCGCGAGTCCGTGCCGTCCGACGCGGACGCCGTGGCCGTGGTGTTGACTAAAGGATCGGTGCCGACCGACCTGCCCGACGCCCTGGGGGCGGTCGTGTCGGCGATGGTGAAGGCCGGGCTGGCGACCGGCAAGGCGGGCGAGGCGGTCGCCCAACTGCTCGACGGCCAGAAGCCGGCGCGGCTGCTGGTGATCGGGCTGGGCGACCCGGCCAAGCCGAACAGCGCCCGGCACGCCGGCGGAACGCTGGCGCGGGCGGCGAGGCAGCACAAGCTGAGGTCCGTCGCGGTGATGCCCGGCGACGCCGACGCCGCGGCCCTGGCCAGCGGGTTCGTGCTCGGGCGGTTCAGCTACGGCGAGCACAAGGGGACGGCGACCGACAAGGACGACCGCCCGACGCCGGTTAAGCTGACGATCGTCGGCGACGTCGACGCCGAGTCGGTGGCCGACGCGGTGGTCGTGGCCGAGGCGCAGAACTTCGCGCGGACGATCGCCTTCCGGCCGGGCAACGACATCAACCCGCCGTCGCTGGCGCACGTGGCGAAACAGCTGGCCGAGGAGGTCGGGCTGAGGTTCAGCGTGCTGGACGAGAAGGAGATGGCCAAGCTCGGAATGGGCGGCATGCTCGGCGTGGGCAAGGGGAGCGCGACGCCGCCGCGGATGATCGTGCTGGAGTGGGAGGGGTTGGAGGTTGGAGGTAAGAAGTCGGGCAAGAAACGCAAGGGCGACAAGGGGTCCGCTGACCTGACCTCCAACCTTCAACCCCTCCTTGTGGTCGGCAAGTCGATCACGTTCGACACGGGCGGGATCTCGATCAAGCCGGCGGCGAACATGCAGTCGATGGTGTTCGACAAGTGCGGCGGGATGGCCGTGCTGGGGCTGATGTACGCGCTGGCGAAGCTGAAGGTGCCGACGCGCGTGGTCGGCATCCTGGCGGCGGCGGAGAACCACATCAGCGGGACGGCGTACAGGCCGGGCGACATCCTGCGGATGTACAACGGCGTCACGGTCGAGATCACCAACACCGACGCCGAGGGTCGGCTGGTGCTGGGCGACGCGCTGGCGTGGGGGATCGAGACCTACCGGCCGAAGTGCGTGGTCGACCTGGCCACGCTGACCGGCGCGTGCGTGGTGGCGCTGGGCACGACGATCGCCGGGCTGATGAGCAACAGCGACGAGCTGGTGGCCCAGCTGCAGCGGGCGTCGAAGAAGGCGGGCGAGAAGGTGTGGCGGATGCCGGTGGACGAGGAGCACCGCGAGAAGCTCAAATCGGTCCCGGCCGACATCCTGAACGCCCCCGGCCGCGAGGGCGGGGCCCTGACGGCGGCCGCGTTCCTTAGCCACTTCGTCCCGACCGACGGCAGCGTGCAGTGGGCCCACCTCGACATCGCCGGCGTGGCCGACACGGACAAGGCGACGCCGATCTACGGCAAGGGCGCCACCGGCTGGGGCGTGCGGACGCTGGTCGAGTGGGTGAGGAACCGGACGACGGCCGTGAACCAAGAGGCCGGCCAGCTGACGCCGCCGCCGGCGGGGGGGTGACATGGCCACGCGGGATCAATGGGACGCCAAGCTGTACGACGATCGGCACGCTTTCGTCCACCAGCTTGGCGCGGGCGTGGTCGAGCTGCTTGCGCCGCAACCGGGCGAGCGCATCCTGGATCTTGGCTGCGGCACGGGTCCGTTGACGAAGCAGATCGCCGATGTTGGGGCGGACGTGCTGGGCGTCGATGCGTCGCCTGCGATGGTGGAACGGGCGCGGGCGGCGTTCCCTGGCCTACATTTCGACGTCGCCGACGCGACGACGATGGCGTTCGACCGGCCGTTCGACGCGATCTTCTCGAACGCCGTGCTGCACTGGGTGCGGCCGCCGGAGGCGGCGATCGCACGGATGTTCGCCACTCTGCGGCCGGGAGGACGGCTGGTGCTGGAGATGGGCGGGCACGGGAACGTCGCCGCGGTGCTGGCGGCCATCACGGCGGCCGGACGCGACGTGGGCGTCGACCTGTCGGCCGAGGTCGACATCAACTACTTCCCGTCGATCGGCGCGTACGCGTCGCTGCTGGAGGCGGGCGGGTTCGCCGTCGAGCTGGCGATGCTGTTCGACCGGCCCACCCCGCTGGACGGGGAGCGCGGACTGCTGGAATGGGCGCGAATGTTTCGGCCGGCCGTGCTCGATCGCATCGGCGGGCAGGAGCAACAGTTTGGCGACCGCCTGGCAGTGCGCGGGGACGCCGCGGTGTTGTGGCGCAAGGGACTTTGGCACGCCGACTACCGGCGGTTGCGGATCCGGGCCGTTCGCCCGGCGGATTGAGTGCAACCGCGGGCAGCCGTATGGTTGTCACACTGTCGACGGGCCTGCGTGCGGCCCGGCACTTCCATGGAGGTCTGATGCCAGCCGTCCCGATGCTCAAGGTGTTGTTGTCGCTGTTCTCGGTGGTCGTGCCGAGCAAGCTGTGGTTCGCGCCCGGCCAGCCGATCACGGTGAAGGTGGACCAGGCGAGCACGCTGGTGATGACCACGTTCGACGGAAAGCCGGTGCCGGCCAAGGGGTCGGCGGACGTGGCGGCGGGCGCGACGGCGGACCTGCACGCGGTGTTCCCGGTGCTGGACGCGCCGGGCACGTACGTCGTGTACGCCGACCCGCAGGGGAAGACGTCGCCGGCCGACTTCGTGGGGACGCCGGTCGTGGTCGAGGTGCTGAACAACAAGGAGCAGGGGAGCAACGCCCCGATGATCACCAAGCTCGAGCCGCTGCAGTACGTGCAGATGAAGACGACCGGCGGCCAGATGACGATGACGATGTACTACGACTCGTCGCCGAACACGGTCGACAGCTTCCTGCGGCTGGCGGGCGAGGGGTACTACGACGGGCTGATGTTCCACCGCGTGATCAAGGGGTTCATGATCCAGGGCGGCGACCCGACCGGCACCGGCGGCGGGGGGCCGGGGTTCTCGCAGAACCAGGAGTTCAACCCCTACCCGCACAAGGAGGGGGTGCTTTCGATGGCCCGCACGAACGACCCCAACTCGGCCGGCAGCCAGTTCTTCGTCTGCCTGGACTACGCCCAGACGCAGCAGCTGGACAACAAGTACACAACGTTCGGCAGGGTGGTCGACGGGTTCACGGCCGTGACGACGATCGGGTCGACGCCGACCGGCGAGGGGGACAAGCCGACCACGCCGCAGACGATCGACAGGGCCGAGGTGATCTCGGTCACGCCGGGGCACAACCCGTACGCGGCGGTGGGGCTGGGGAAGTGAAGCCCGGTGCAGAGTGATGAGCGCAAAATGCAGAACGATGGAGTGAGACGCGTGCCGTTCTGATCTTCATTCTGCACTTTGCAGTCATCACGCTGCATTTGCGGTTAGAACAAGCTGAACATGAGGTACGCGAACGGCGCGGCCAGCAGGGGCGAGTCGATGATGTCCAGGATGCCGCCGAAGCCGGGGACGAGGCGGCCGCTGTCCTTCACCTCGGCGTCGCGCTTCATGAGGCTCTCCAGCAGGTCGCCCAGCTGGCCGATGCCGCCGAGGACGGCGCCGAAGAGGGCGGCCTTCCACCAGACGAACGGGTAGTCGTGCGACCGCACGAAGCGGGAGCAGAGGATGCCCACGCCGGCGGCCGTGAGCAGGCCCCAGCCCAACCCCTCCCACGTCTTGCCGGGGCTGAGCCAGGGGATCAGCTTGTGCCGTCCGGTGGCGCGGCCACCGAAGTAGGCGCCGATGTCGGTCGACTTCACGACCAGCAGGATGAACAGGACGATCCCGGTCGACCCGTTGAAGTGGTGGCGACCGGCGTTCTTCACCCGCAGCGCCACCAGGAACCAGGCGAGCCCGCCGAGGTACAGGGTGGCCAGCACGGTCCCGGCCATGCGGTGGATCGCGCCCTCGGTCTGCTGGTCCAACGACCGCGTGAGGGCGGCGGCGAGCATCACGAACACGACGATGAACGCCAGCGACGAGGCGGCCACAGACTTGAACGCGTCGAACTGCGTGCAGAAGGCGTGGACCATGAGCAGCCCGCAGGCGCTGCCGGCCAGCACGCGGTAGGGCCGGACGCGCTCGGCGGTGAACAGCGTGGCCAGCTCCACGATCGCGATCGGCGAGATCACCAGCAGCAGCACCAGCAACCCCAGCCCGGCCAGCCCCGTGCCCGGCACGTTCGGCGTGGCGGTCCACTTCTGCACGTAGTGGTCCAGCGCGAGCAGGCCGAAGAGGCCGGCCAGCATCATCGGGCCGTAGGTGAGGCGGTTGCGGAGGGACTGTTCCATCGGAGTCGGTCGTCACCATTTGACGCGAAGGATGACGCGTTTAGCGGTCGCCCTGAAGGGGCACTCTTTGGGCGTTGAAGAGTGCCCCTTCGGGGCGACCGCTAAATGGGAGGTCACCGCCCCGCCAGCGTGTTGGTCTTGTCCAGCGCCCCGAACCGCCGGTTGCGCAGCGAGAACGCGCGGATGGCCGCGTGCAGGTCGTCGACGCCGAAGTCGGGCCAGAGGACGTCGCTCACGTAAAGCTCGGCGTAGCTGATCTGCCAGAGCAGGTAGTTGGAGACGCGCAGCTCGCCGGCGGTGCGGATCAGCAGGTCGGGGTCGGGCCAGCCGGCGGTGTAGAGGTGGTCGGCGATCGTCTCTTCGGTGATCTCGGCCGGGCGCAGCTCGCCGCGGGCGACGCGCTCGGCGATGGCCCGCACGCCGTCGGTGATCTCGGCCCGGCTGCCGTAGTTCAGGGCCAGCACCAGCGTCATGCCGTCGTTGTGGGCCGTCTCGTCGAGGGTGATGTTCACCTCGTCCATCACGGCGTCGGGCAGGTGGTCGAGCCGGCCGATCTGGCGGAAGCGGATGTTGTTGTCCATCATCGTCCGCCGCTCGCTGCGGAGGTAGTCGATGTACATCTCCATCAGGAACGACACCTCGCTGGCCGGGCGCTTCCAGTTTTCCAGGCTGAAGCTGTAGAGCGTGAGGAAGTCGGGTCCGCCGTGCTCCTTTCGGAGCCGGGCGCACTCGGTCACGATCGACTGGACGGAGCGGGCCCCCTGCTGGTGGCCGCGCACCCGCTCCAGACCGCGGCGGACGGCCCAGCGGCCGTTCCCGTCCATGATGACGGCGACGTGCCGCGGGAACTTCTCGGGGGGGATGTCGGCCAGGGTGTCGATCGCGGCGGTCGCCATGCTGGGGCGAGTGTAAGCCCGGTCGGAACGGGAAACCAGTTGCCGATTGCGGTTGCCAACGCACATCTACCGCGCTCCAATCGAGCCATGCTGTTCACCATGGCCGACACGTCGCCGCACCACACGTACAACCTGCTGATCGGCCTGTGCGCCCCGCGCCCGATCGCCTGGGTGACGACCGTCGACGGCGCGGGCCGGCTGAACGCCGCCCCGTTCAGCGCCTACAACTACCTCAGCATCGACCCGCCCATCGTCGGCATCGGCGTCGCGCCCGGCCCCTACGGCGTGAAGGACACCGCCCGCGGCGCGCACGACGCCGGCGAGTTCGTCGTCAACGTCGTGACCGAGGACCTGGCCGAGCAGATGAACACCTGCGCGATCGACTTCCCGCCCGGCGTGAACGAGCTGGAACAGGCCGGGCTGACGACGGTGCCGTCGTCGGTCGTGAAGGTGCCGCGCATCGCGCAGGCCCACGCGGCGTTGGAGTGCGTGGTACACCAGATCATCGACGTCGGACCGTCGAAGATCGTGCTGGGGCGCGTGGTGGCGATCCACGTCGAGGATCAGTTCATCGACCCGGCCGGCCCGTACGTGCGCGCGACGGAGCTGCACGCGATCGGCCGGATGAACGGCCACGGGGCGTACGTCCGCACGCGGGACGCGTTCTTCGACATGCCGCGGATCAAGTACAAGGACTGGCAGCCGGGAAGGGGATGATGCCTGATCTGTCTCAAGGTTCCACTTTGGTCCACGAAGAGTGTGGAACCACAGATGCACACGGATGCACACCGATTACAAACGGCGGAACTGGGATCGGTGTGCATCCGTGTGCATCTGTGGTTCCATTCGCATTTTTGCAATGAAGGGGCCTTGAGACACAGCAGATGATGTCCGTTTAGCGACGGCTATCAATCACCGTCCGAACGCCCGTCGCCCGCTGCGGACCGACCGCAGGTCGGCGTCGGCCGGCAGTTCGATCGTCCCCTTCGGCCGACCGATCCGCTGCGACAGGTAGATGCCCGAGTGGCCGCTGAACAGGTAGGCCACGAAGCAGGCGACGGCGGCGTAGACGACGAAGCCGTCGGACAGCAGGCCGGCGCCGCCGGCGGGCCCGAACAGTTCGATGGCCATCACGGTGCAGGCGAGCGGGGTGTTCGTCGCGCCGGCGAAGACGCCGACGAACCCGAGGCCGGCGAACAGGCCGACCGGCGCGTGCAGCAAGCGCGCGATCACGTTGCCGAGCGCCGCGCCGATGAAGAACAGCGGCGTGACCTCGCCCCCCTTGAAGCCGCTCGACAGCGTGACGGCGGTGAACAGGATCTTCCACCACCAGCTGAGCGCATGCGCGCCGCCTGGCGTGAAGCAGGTCGTGAGCGACACGCCGCCGGGCCGGTGGAGGTCGGCGGGCACGCCCAGGCCCAGGTAGTCGGGCCCGACGCAGAACGTCAGCCCGATGACGATCACGCCGCCGACGGCGGGTCGCCAGATGGGCGAGGGGACGATCCCCTTGAACGCGCGGTGCAGCCCGTGCGTCAGCTCGGCGAAGATCACGCTGGCCAGTCCGAACGTGACGGCGGCGACGGAAACCTTGGCGAGCATGAGCAGCTCGAACGACTCGGTCAGCGGGCCGACGTGCCCCGGCAGGATCTCCGACAGCGGGTAGGCAGTGTGGTGGACGTGCCACGCGTGGACGGTGAGGTCGCCGGCGACGCTGGCGATCAGGCAGGGGACGATCGCGTCGAAGCTCACGAGCCCGATCGCCAGCACCTCGACGGCGAAGACCGCACCGGTGAGCGGCGTGCCGAACACGGCGCCGAACCCGCCGGCGATGCCGGCCGTCAGCAGGGTGCGGGTGTCGACCGGACCGAGCCGAAGTCGGCGGGCGACCCCGCCGGCCAGGCTGCCGCCCATCTGCACGGCCGTCCCCTCCCGGCCGGCCGACCCGCCGAACAGGTGCGTCAGCACCGTGCCGATCAGGACGATCGGCGCCATGCGGATCGGCACGCCGCCGCCGGGTCGGTGGATCTCGTCCATCAGCAGGTTGTTGCCCCCCTCGACTGACCGGCCGAACCGGTGGTACAGCCAGCCGACGCCGATGCCGCCGGCCGGCAACAGCCAGAGCATCCACGGGTGGTCGTACCGAAACTGCGTGGCCACGCCCAGGAGCCAGAGGAACCCGGCGACGGCCGACCCGATGATCATGCCCGTGGGCACACCGATGGCGAGCCACTTCAGGAAGTGGCGGGCGAGGTGGAGGTGTTCGGCGGGGTCCCACTTGAAGGGCATGGCGGCACACACCATATGGGTTTGTGGGCAGCTGTCACTCGGATCAAGGAGCCGCGTACGAAGGTACTCCGCAGTAACCGGTTCGGCGGGCTAGGAAGGACCGCTTACTGCGGCGTACCTTCGTGCGCGGCTCTTCGGATCGGATTGCATTTGAGGCCCGCCCGCCTATCTTCGGCGGGCATGAACGCACTCCCCAACCTGCTGGCCGACGGGACCGTCGGCGGCCCCGTGGCGAACTGGGCGGCCGTGCTGCTGCTGCTGATCATCGGCGTCGGCTTCGTGGCGGGCACGCTGACCCTGTCGCTGCTGGTCGGGCCCAGCCGCAACGGGCAGGTCAAGGGCGGGACCTACGAGAGCGGCGTGATGCCGATCGGCGACAGCCGCAAGCGGTTCAACGTCCGCTTCTACGTGGTCGCGATGATCTTCCTGGTGTTCGACGTCGACATCGTCTTCTTCTACCCGCTCTGCTCGATCTTCCGGGAGACGTCGCTGCACCACCACGAGGTGGCCGGGGCGCTGCTGGTCGACATCCTGCTCTTCATCGCCATCCTGCTCGTGGCCTACTTCTACGCCTGGGGCAAGGGCGTCTTCCGGTGGGACTGACGTGCGATCGTGGGCCACTGGCGACGCTCCCCCGCGTGGCGGTCGCCCCGAAGCGATATCGCCAACCGCAATTTAGCGAGGCAGCGGGTCGGCGCGAAAGCCGAACTGCGTCGCCACCGGCCGCCAGTTGCCGGTGACCGTGCCCGGCCGGACGCCGCGGGCGTCGCCCCCCAGGGCCATCGCGGTGCTGGTGCCGCCATCGACCAGGATGCCGATCTTGGCTCCGAGCCGGACCAGTTCCCGACCGGCGCTGGCGTACGAGGCATGGTCGAAGCAGGCGATCCAGACGAGACGTCGCTCGGGGTCGGCACCGATTGCCGTGCGATGGTCCTCGGCCGTGCCATCCGCCCAGGCGACGACCGCGCCGTCCAACACCACGGTCTGCTGCCCGCCTATCGCCCAGGCCGACTGCGCCAGCACAGTCAACATGGGCGGCTTGGTCGTTTCCTGGTGGGCGATGCCGGCGCGGTCCCACCAGAGCAGGTAGGTGTTCGGATCGACGTGGTTGGCGACGCCGTCGGCGACGATCGTCTCGAGGGACCGGGCGTCATCGCCGGGCAGGCGGATCAGGGTCGAGTCGGAGCCGAACAGCGTGCCGTTGACGGCGGCGGCAAGATGGTCCGCGGCGACGGCGGTCGAGACGTGGCGGAGCTTGTACTCCCAACCGGCGGCCTTGGCTCCCGGGTCGATCGGCGTGGCGTAGAGGCGGACGCCGGGCACCGTCAGGTCGGCGCGGGCCCAGTGGACCAGGCCGCCGGCGTCGCCCATGCGGTCGCAGCCGTAGGTCACGCCGCGGTAGATCTCGACCGGCACGGTGGGGCCGTGGTATCGGTAGGCGAACCAGACGGCGACGACCACGGCAGCCGATGCGAGGGCCACGAGCGGCGCGCGGGCGAGACGTCTTGGGGGCCGGGGCATCGCGGCGCATCTTACGGGACTCAAGCGTCAGGGCGCTTGGGTCGATGAGGGATCCGCGGGCGCGTGCGCCGGTTCGGTGAAGAGGATGTCCGACATGACGATGACGACCCCGCTCGCCGACGCCGCCAGCACCGCGCCGCCGCTCCCGCCCGAGCCCCACCCGGCCGACCCGTCGGCGCCGCGCCACTTCGACTTCGTCGACTCGCTCCGCGGGCTGGCGATCCTGGGCGTGATGATGGTCCACGTCACGCTGGTCTGCCGCGACTTCCACGGCCGGCTGCGCGGGGCGGCCATGCAGGGGCGGTTCGGCGTGCAGCTGTTCTTCATCGTCAGCGCGTTCACCCTGTTCTGGTCGCTGCGCTCGCGCCGGTCGCAGGACCGGAGGCCGATGCTGGCGTTCTACGCCCGGCGGCTGTTCCGCATCGCGCCGCTGTTCTACGTCGCCATCGCGTTCTACATGGTGTGGCCGAACTTCACGCGGGCCGTGTCGGCGCCGGACGGCGTGCGCTGGCCGCACGTGGTGAGCACGCTGCTGTTCGTCCACGGCTGGTACCCGACGACGATCAACACCGTCGTGCCGGGCGGGTGGTCGATCGGGGCCGAGGTGATGTTCTACCTGTGCATCCCGGTCCTGTTCGCGCGCGTGCGGACGTTGAACGGGGCGCTGTGGCTGTCGGTGGTGGCGGCCGTCCTCGTGGGCCGATTCTCGGGGCCGGTCGAGACGCACATCGCGGCGCACTTCCCCGCCAGCTACGCGGAGGTTGTACACAACTTCGTGTACTACTCGTTCCCGTCGCAGTTCCCGGTGTTCTGCGTGGGGATGGTGCTCTACTTCCTGCTGGCCGAGCCGGCGGGTTCGCCGAACGGGCGGGTCGGCGGGTGGCTGCTGGCGACGGCGGCGTTCGCGCTGCTGATCGCGCCGCTGGGCGTCGACGCGCTGCCGTGCGTGGCGTTCGTGATGCTGGCCGTGGGGCTGGCGCGCAAGCCGGTGTGGGTGCTGGTGAACCCGGTGACGCGGTTCATCGGCATGGTCAGCTTCAGCGGGTACATCTGGCACTTCTGGTTCCTGGAGCACCTGACCAAGCCGACCCTGGGAGCCCTGTCGAAGCACATGGGGCCAACGCTGCAGTTCTGCGGGCTGTACCTGGTCGTCGTGGTGGCGACGATGCCGGCCGCCACGCTCAGCTACTACCTGATCGAGCAGCCGGGGCAGAACCTGGGCAGGTGGCTGATCAACACGATGGGGTGGGGCAAGGGTGCGGGGCGGCCACGCGGTGCCGTTCAGCCGGTTCAGCCTGCCGAGATCGCCGTCGCGCCTTAGCGCGACGTTAACCAAACGCTCATCGGCGGCCGCCGTTCAGCGTGCAAAACCTCCGGCTCCAACGGAGGTGTCCCGATGCACGCAATCAGCCAACTGCCGACCGGATCGATCGTGTTCCTGGTGCTGGCCCTGGGGCTGGCGCTGGCGTTCGAGTTCGTGAACGGGTTCCACGACACGGCCAACGCCGTCGCCACGGTCATCTACACGCACGCGCTGCCGCCGTGGATCGCGGTGGTGTGGTCGGGCGTCTGGAACCTGATCGGCGTGCTGAGCAGCAGCGGGGCGGTCGCCTACTCGATCCTGGCGCTGCTGCCGGTGGAGCTGGTGCTAAACGTGGGGTCGGGCGCGGGGTTCGCGATGATCTTCGCGCTGCTGCTGTCGGCCATCCTCTGGAACCTGGGCACCTGGTACCTGGGGTTGCCGGCCTCCAGCTCGCACACGCTGATCGGCTCGATCCTGGGCGTGGGGCTGGCCAACGCGCTCATGTCCGGCCACCCGGTCCTGTCGGGCGTGAACTGGGGGCAGGTCAACAAGGTGTTCCTCACGCTGCTGGTGTCGCCGATCGTCGGCTTCGTGCTGGCCGGCCTGCTGCTGCTCGTGGTGAAGTTCTTGGTCAGGTCGCCGGCCCTGTTCCAACCGCCGGCCCCCAACGCGCCGCCCCCGATGCCGATCCGGGCGACGCTGATCGCCACCTGCACGGGCGTCAGCTTCTTCCACGGGTCGAACGACGGGCAGAAGGGGATGGGGCTGCTGCTGCTGATCCTGATCGGCATCCTCCCGGCCGAGTACGCGCTCAACCTGGGGGCGAAGGGCGAGGACCTGCGGAAGCTGGAGCAGACCTCGGCGCTGGTCCAGCCGATGCTGGACGCCCGCGCTTCCTCGGCGGCGGCCGGCCCGGTTGCCGTGGCGACGGACACGCCGTCGGGCGGGGCGGCCGGCGACACCGCGGCCGAGCTGTCGCAGTACCTGGGCACCGACGGCAAGCTGTCGGCCAAGACCTTCGCCGCCGTCGCGGCGGCCAACCGCGACCTGGTGAATCTGGTCGCCGGCAAGGGCTCGCTCCGCGACGTCGCCCCCGACCAGCGTAAGGCGCTCCGGACCGACCTGTACCTGGTCGACCAAACGCTGGCGAAGATGGCCAAGGCGGGCGAGTTCAAGTCGGCCGACGAGCGGAAGGCGATCGCCGGGTACCACACGTTGCTCGACGCGACGACGAAGTACCTGCCGACCTGGGTGAAGGTGGCCGTCGCGCTGGCGCTGGGCTGCGGCACGATGATCGGGTGGAAGCGGATCGTGACGACGGTGGGCGAGAAGATCGGCAAGGAGCACCTGAACTACGCCCAGGGCATGTCGGCCGAGCTGGTGGCGATGGCGACGATCTTCGCCGCCGACCACCTGTCGATGCCGGTCAGCACGACGCACGTCCTGTCCAGCGGCATCGCCGGGACGATGGCGGCCAACAAGTCGGGCCTGCAGGCGGCCACGATGCGGAACATCCTCTTGGCTTGGGTGCTCACGCTGCCCGTGTGCGTGGTGCTGGGCGCGGGGCTGTTCGCCGCCGGGCTGCTGGTGGTGATCAGCCACCTGGCGGCGGTCATTACCGGGGTGATCGTGGTGATCGCCCTGGTAACCGCCGTCTGGCGGGTGTTCACGCTGTCCCGCCGCCAGGGGGAGAACGGGTCGGCCCTGACGAACATCGTGGCACAGCCCAACATCTGAAGACTCGCTATCGCCGCACGCCAAGCCCCAGATGCGCATCCATTAGCATCTGTCCGCCATCGTCAAGGAGCCGCGCACGGAGGTACTCCGCAGTAAGCGGTTTCGCGAGATGGACAGCCGTGGATTGGGTCAGCGGGATGGACCGGCGATCGCGCGAAAACCTTATCGGACCGCTGCGGGAGGTTGATCTGTAACGTCTGACGTAAACCTGCATCCCGTCCCGACCGATGTCGGGGACAGAACGGGATGCAGGCGACATGAGCTTTGACGAACACCGCAAGCCGCAGGTCACACCGTCGGCCAACCCGCTCGCGGAGGACATGCCGTCCCCCGAGGCGGGGGTCCGCCGGCACCGCCGTTTTGGCCTCGGGCTCCAGGGCCGGCTGACGATCGCGTTCGGCTGCCTGCTGACCATCGCCCTCAGCAGCGCCTGCTGGCTGTTCGGCACCCGCAGCGGCGGCCAGCTCGACGGCATGCTGGGCGAGCAGGCCCGCCTGGTCGCCTACACGCTGTCCCTGGCGGCCGAGCCGTACCTCGCGACCGGGCACCACAAGCCGCTGGCGACGATCGGCCACGACCTGCTGAACACGCGGAACATCCTGTACGTCGCCTTCCTGGACGACAACGGCAAGCCGGTCGAGCTGGCCAACCGCTACGTCGACTTCGGCTGGGCAAACGTGGCCAAGGTGAACCCGGCGGCGACGGCCCTGTACCTGGTCCACCCGGTGCCGCACCCGACGTTCGGCGAGCACGTCGACGTCTACGCGCCGGTCTACCTCCACCCGCCGCGCGGCGCGACCGGCAAGGCCGCCATCGCCCGGCGACTGGGGACGGTCGTGGTCGGCGTGTCGCTGGACCGCGAGCGGGCCGAGCTGGAGTGGGTCACCTGGGTCGTCGCCTGCATCGGCGGGGTGACGGTGCTCATGTCGCTGCCGGTGGCGTTCATCCTGGTGTACGGCATGTTCAAGCCGATCCGCCAGCTGGTGGACGCGACCCGCAAGATGGCGGCCGGTCGGAACGACTTCAACCTGGACACGGACCGGTCCGACCAGATCGGCGAGCTGTCGCGCAGCTTCACCGACATGGCCGGGCGGGTGCGCCGCCAGCGCGAGGCGCTGCACGCCAGCAACGTCCAGCTGGGCGAGGCGAACGGCCGGCTGAACAACGCCAATGCCGCGTTGGCCAACCTGAACGAGGCGCTGAACGTCGCCAACGCCAAGCTGTCCGACGCCAACCGCGACCTGGAGAAGAAGGTCGCCGAGCGCACGGGGCAGCTGGAGGCGGCGAACCGGCGGTTGAGCGGCGAGATCTCGGAGAAGGAGGACTTCCTCCGCGCCGTGAGCCACGACCTGAACGCGCCGCTGCGGAACATCGCCGGCATGGCGTCGATGCTGGTGACCAAGCACAAGGACAAGTTCGACGCCGACATCCTGCACCGGCTGGACCGGATCCAGAAGAACGTGCAGGTGGAGACGGACCTGATCGGCGAGCTGCTGGAGCTGAGCCGGATCAAGACGCGCCGCGGCGAGGCGGAGCGCGTCGACGTCGCCGCGCTCGTGGGCGACATCGGCGGGGTGTTCGAGCAGGACCTGCAGAGCAAGGGAATAAGCCTGGTGGTCGACGGCCCGATGCCGCAGCTGACGGCCGAGCGGGCGCGGGTGCGGCAGGTGTTCCAGAACCTGATCGACAACGCGATCAAGTACATGGGCGAGCGGCCCGGACAGGCCAAGGAGATCCACGTCGGCTGCGTGCCGGGCGAGGCGGAGACGGCGTTCTACGTGCGCGACACCGGCGTGGGGATCGAGGCCGACGACCTGGACAAGGTGTTCCACGTGTTCCGGCGCGGCCGCAACGCCGCGGCGAGCAACGTGCCGGGCAAGGGCGTGGGGCTGGCCAGCGTGAAGGCGATCGTCGAGACGTTCAACGGCTCGATCTGGGTCGAGAGCGTGGCCGGCGAGGGGAGCACGTTCCGCTTCACCGTGAACGGGCAGTTCGTCGCCGCGAAGGTCCCCCTGATCGACCGCAAGGCCGCGTGAGTCGCAGGTCAGGAGCCCCGCACGGAGGTACTCCGCGGTAGGCGGGTTCGCGAAGAGCGCTCACGGCGGAGCACCTCCGTGCGCGGCTCATCGGCGGACGGGCAAACCGGGAGCCCACAGGTTAACGATCGGGGTCCGACGCCCGAATAAGAGTGTGGGCGTCCGTCCATCTGACGCTCCTGTCGGAACCGCACGAGGCACACACGGATGACCGCGACCCCTCCCATCACCGTCCTGCTGGTGGACGACGACCCCGACTGCCGGATGCTCGTGCGCGACGCGATCGCCGACAGCGGCGTCCACGCCACGGCCTACGAGGTCGGCGACGCCGAGGCGGCCCTGCGGTTCCTCCAGCAGCGGGGCGAGTTCGCCAAGGCCCCGCGCCCGGCGCTGATCTACATGGACCTGGAGATGCCCGGCATCAACGGCATCGAGCTGGTCCGGCGCATCCGTGCCGACGCCGCCCTGCGGGACATCCCCGTGGTGATGATGACCGGCGTGAGCGACGACGCCATGCTGCGGGCGGCGGCGGCGGCGGGGGCGAACAGCTACACCATCAAGCCGGCCGACGCGGACCTGTTCCTGCGGACCGTCGCCGCATCGGCGCACTACTGGCTGGCCGTCCACCAGTTCCCGGGCCACCAGCTGCCGGCGTCGGCCTGCCGGCGTTGACCGGTTTGCCCGGGGCGAGGGCGAATCGTAGATCAAGGGTGGAGCGGGTCAGACCCGGAAGGCGGTGCGGCCGTGGATGAACTGAAGCTGTTGATCGTAGAGGACGACGTCGACCAGCGGGACCTGATCCGCGAGACGCTCGAGGGCCACTTCGGCGCCGGCACGGTCGTCGCCGTCGACTCCATGGCCGCCGCCCTGGCGCTGAACGTGGCCGGGTTCAGCCTGATCCTGACCGACTACAACCTGCCCGACGGCTGCGGCATGGACCTGCTGGACGAGGTCCGCGGCCGCTGCGACACGCCGGTCGTGATGGTCACCGGCGAGAACGTCGGCCAGATCGCCGCCGAGGCCGTCCGCCACGGCGCGACCGACTACGTCGTCAAGCTGGGCGACTACCTGGCCACCATCCCGCTGGTGATCGAGAAGAACCTGGCCACGGCGAACATGGTCCGCGAGAACGCCAAGCTCAAGGCCCAGGTCGAGCGGGCGATGGTCGAGCTGCAGCTGAAGAACGGGCAGCTGGAGGAGTCGCTGCAGCGCGTCGAGCGCGTCGCCGCCACCGACCCGCTGACGGGCCTGTACAACCGCCGGCACTTCAGCCGCGTGCTGGACCAGCTGTTCTCCGAGGCGCACCGGTACGACACCGAGCTGTCGTGCGTGATGATCGACCTGGACGGGTACAAGCAGCTGAACGACAGCTGCGGCCACCAGACCGGCGACGCGCTGCTGGTGACGGCGGGCAAGGTGATCGCCGCCAACCTGCGCCGCAGCGACGTGGCCGCCCGCTATGGCGGGGACGAGTTCGTCCTGCTGCTGCCGCACCAGACGGCCACCGAGGCCGCCAACGTGATCCGCCGGATCCGCGACGAGTACTTCGCCGCCTCGGGCGTCGTCCTGCAGCGCGAGGCCGGCGTGCGGATGTCGGTCGGCATCGGCTCGCTCCAGGCCAGCAAGGCCGCCAGCGCCGACATCCTGATCGCCACGGCCGACAAGGCCCTGTACCGCGCCAAGGAGGCCGGCCGCGACCGCATCGCCATCGCCGACAGCGACGTCATCCTCCCCGGCGGCAGCGACACGCTACAAAGGTCGGTCAAGCCGGCGGCGTGAGCGTCAGCCTCCGTCCCATCGGCCACCCCCCGCATCCGCTGCGCGTCGCCGTCCCGCATCTCGTACCCGGAGATTCGGCCCGTGCGCCAAAATGCGCCACTATGCGCCATTTCCCAGCCCGGCGCTCGGGCCACATCAAACGCGACCTAAATCACGATCCCGTATGGCGATACCGAGCGAGCGGGCGCGCCGGTGAGTGGCGCACCACGCTCAGCCGTGGCTTGAACACAGCAGTTAGTGGTTAATTCAGTAGTGAGCCATTTTCGTTTGGAAGTGACCCTTTTTCGTTTGCTTTCTCGTTTGCGAGCCGGTCGTACATTCTGGCCGTCAACAGCCCGCATGAACGCGGACAAGTCTTTCGCTTGTGGTACCATGTCAGTTAGGGTAATGTGCTCCTGTCTCGGGGATGGGGCGTCCGGTGCGGGGCCGTCAGGCGATGGTCCCGTTCATCCGTCCGGAGTGCTGTCTTGCCCGGCACGAATCAGGAAAGGGGGCCACTTGTGGCCAACGTCTACGTCGAACCGCAACCGAAGGGCCGGCCGGAGGGAACTCCGATTACCCACTACGTGCTCGAATTCGCCCACAACGGGCGGATGGACTACACGGACTACAAAACCCAAGCCGAAGCCGTCGCCGCCGCCAAGAAGGCCGGCCACCAACCGCTGATCGCCCGCGTTCGGAACACGGACAAGGGGAACCCGGACCATTGGCGGGCCGCATGACAATGTCGCGCGTTAACCGACGCCGGTCCGACTTCGCGCGTTCCGAAAAGTCGAGCCATGCACCCCGAGCCAACCCACTCATTATCGCACGGTTTTGGGTTATGAGGTGACTGCAAAGAATGTGAGACAACATGGCCAAAGGTGAGAAGAAAGCTCATGCCGTTCCACAGATGACGATCGCGGGACTCTCGCGGTACATGACGACAATTCGTCCCGCATCTCGGCGAGCCATCTTGCGTGAAGAGAAGTATTACGACTCGGACGCCCAGCCGCCGTACTACCGTGAGGTAAACGCTGCGTTGCGTCGCCATCTGCGCGATGGCACAAGGGAGCGTGACGGACTCCTTCAAGCAAGCCTGCGAATCAAAGCCGACAAGGCGAAGTCGGACTACGAGCTGAAGAGACTCGCGAATAACGTGGCCGCCCTGAAAAATCTGCACGCCTGTCAGACCGATTTCATCCGCCAAGATGCGACGTATTCCGACCCGCCAGCGATCAAGAATTACTCGCTCCCCGGAGCGAAGGTCATCATCTCGCCCTCGGCGAGCCTCGTCGCACCGAACAAGTCTGCGCCGTGCCGTGGCTGCGTGAAGCTTTACCTGGGAAAGACCAACCCGCTAGATGACGAACAGGCCGCGTACATGGGAACTGCATTGGCAAATTACTTAGAATCCGCCCATCCTGGAGACACGTGCAGCAAGCGGCAAATGTCGATAGTCGACGTGTTTCGCTCGAAAACCTACTTTCCGCCCAGCGCAACTGTTAGGCGAACGGAGAACATCGAGTGCGCTTGCGCTGATATCGCAAGCATGTGGAGCTCAATCTGAAGGCGCAATGCAAGATCCATCACGCCGCGTCACTGCTCGCAGTGTGATGGATCTCGCACTCGTGTTACTTCGCAGATTTCCCGTTTCCCTTGCGCTGGGACAAGTCAGACCCGGCGACGCTTTTCTGAGCGGGCGTGGACTTTGGATTGGAAAGCTGCTTGGACGCCTTCGACGCATCGGACTTCGACGTGGCCATCTCGTTCTCCAACAAATTACGGAGCTTGACCACCACCAGTGGGGGGTCTCAACAGATCGTACGCTCGATGAAGGGCCAAATTGCGGTGTGGTGAATAAAATGTGCCGCCGGATGGCGGAGCAAGGTCGCATTTCAGTCGGGTAGGGCGTGTTTCAACACGCCGATCCCCTTTCCTATTCGGTCAGGGTGTTGTTCCGTGGTGGGGCTCCAGGATTCCTAGGAATTCTCCCCGTACGCCGAGGAATGGCCGCGTGATTACTCTACGTGGCGCGGCCATTCCTTGGTCTGAGGCGTTTATTCCTTGGTGTAAGCCGGCCACTCCATGGAATAAGCGGGATACTCGAAGGAACATGCCGCTCATTCCTCGGAATGACGGGCTAATTCCTTGGAGTACGCCGGTCACGGGCGGATGCAGTCGTCGGTGATGAGCTTTTCGGGGGTGGTGTAAGTGGTGGGGATGCCGGGGGATGTGACGGGATGGCCGGCTTTTTCTTTGGCGGAGACGGCGAGGTTGAGGGCGAGGAGTTGGGCGAGGAGGTCCTTTTTGGGGGTGAAGCCGTAGGCGGCGAGGACGGCGGCGTCGAGGGCGGCGTGGGCATCCTTGAGCGGGTGCTTGCCGGGCAGCTCCAGCGTCCGGTACACGGCCCGCAGGCCGCCGGTCGTGACCGCCAACGCCTCCGACCGCACCCGCCGCACCGCCACCGCCGCCATCGCCACCGCCTCCACCTGCTTCGCCGTCGGCGACTGCGGCCAGGGGAAGGTGTCGAAGACGCTTTCTGGGGTGTATCTCGGATCGCTCTTGAAATTTGAGCATTTCGCCCAAAACCACTGGGTGTGTAAGGCCGACTGGATGATTCCGAAACTGTAATCGTCCTCGAATGCGAACGCTTCTAGGGTCTTGTCTGGACGAATGACGGCGTCGACAAAGCAAAAAATCGGTCGCTTTGTCAACTCAACGCACACCATGTAGCGAGTCAAATTTTGAGACCTGTCCCACGAGCTCAGGTCGCGAGCGAAAGTGTCGCCACCATGTGTTTAGCCAGGTTTGGTCCTGACCCGTTTCCTTTCGTGTCTTTTCTCGCTCCGCCTTGGCAAGTCGGCTTATGTGCGGCAACACGTCTCGTTCGAGCTTCGCAAATGGAAGCTTGAAGGTCGCCGCGTTGAGCATGTCACGATATTGGAAGTCGATCAACCACACGTCGGGAGCACCGACCGTCAGCATTACCTGTCCGATCAGAAGCGGATGCACGACCTCCGCGTTGCGAGGATCCGCAGCGATCATCTCTCTCGCCTCCTCTGGAGTGACGCGATAACCCTTATGCCTCGGATAGAGCCCGTTGAAAACGCGCTGTGGTTTCGCACTCGTTTCAAGCACGGCTGCGGTCGCCGTATCCGTGGCGTCTGAGAGGGACGAGCTGATGGACTCCACGTCTCGAAAGTTCAGTTCGTAGTGCTTTACCGAGGGCCCGCCGTCGACTTTCCGCCTTGTGGCAGTGGGATTGACGGCGTACCAAAGACGCCTCGCCTTGGGGACAAGGGAGGGATCTTGGGTCTTGCTCCAATTCACAATCGAAACGTGAACATTCGCATCGCCACTCCACGGTTGGTTCTGCACCGCTTCCAGAATCGTGCCAGAGGCGGCGACATACTCGAGTCCCCCAACCCGAGACTGGTTGTTTCGGATGTTTTGCGTTCCCACCAGTCCCGCGCGACCGGCGAGCGGATCCACCTTTGTTGTAGGCGGCAAGTGGTCTTGTGCACGCCGAACCCAATAGACGCAATAGTCGGACATGCCGGGAACCAGTGGATAGAGCTTTCGCAGAGCCCTCACGTAGTCACCTCCACGTTCTGGCTTCATTAACTTCGCACCGAGAAACGGGGGATTTCCAATGATGACATCGGCAGGTGGCCACGGCGTTTGAATGGCGGATGCCGGTCCGTCAGTGGCAACCGTTGTCATTAGCGCATCGCCGATGTGGAAATTCGAATCGAGGTTGTCTAGCGGCAAATCCGCCTCATCCGCTATGTGCAGTTCGTCAATCGCCAGTTTGCGGCCGAGCATCAGCGTGACCTTGGCGAGTTCGATGGCGAACGGGTTAATGTCCATCCCGAAAAACTGCCGCGCGTGGACGTGGTTGAGGATGGGCTGGGAGCCAGGGAAGTCGGTTTTGAGCCGTTCGCGGATGCGGGTTTCGAGTCGCTTCATCTCGCGATAGGCGAGGTAGAGGAAATTGCCGCTGCCGCAGGCGGGGTCGAGGACGCGCAGGGTGGTGAGGCGGGCGAGTAGATCGTTGAGGGCCTTGGCAGATTTGGCGTTCTCGATCGCCTCGCTCCAGGGGTCGGAGATCGTGGGCTTGACGATCTTCATGATGTCGATGGGCGAGGTGTAGTGCGCGCCGTATGCGTGGCGTTCCTCGGCCTCCATGGAGTCCTGGAAGATGGCACCGAAGATTTCGGGGGAGACCTTGGACCAGTCGCTTTGGGCGGCACCGAAGAGCTTGCCGCCGTTGCCGCGGAGCTGGGTAAGTTCGTCGGGGTGGAGTTCGACGCGGGCGGGTTTGGCGAAGATGCCACCGTTGAAGTAGCGGACGCCCTTGTACCGGCCGCCGGCGGGGGTTTCCTTGGAGTTCATCGCCTCGAACAGGCCGCCGAGCAGGTCGTAGCTGTCGGCGGGCTTGTCGCACTCGGCGATGAGGTTGGTGAACATGTACCGGGGGAGGAGCCCGATGTCCTCGGCGAACATGGCGATCATCGATTGCAGGACGAACCGCTGGGCGAGGTCGCGGTCGACCTTGCGGGTGATGAGCTTTTTGAAGCAGGCGGCGAGCTTGTCGGCGGCGTCGCGGGTGACCTTCTCACGGTCGTTGCCGAAGGTGGGAGCCTCGTCGGTGGGGAAGAGGAAGGCGAGCGGCCCCCACTGCGTGGCGAGGTCGGCGAGCTGGACCTTGTCCTTGGGGCTGTAGATCTGGTTGTTGAAGTCGTAGACCCAGAACTCGTCGAAGTTGCAGAGGACGACGTAGCGCGGCCGGCCGGGGGCGATGTGGGTCCAGTAGTCGAACGCCTGCTGGCGGTGCTTGGCAAGGTCGGACCCGCGCTTCTTCATCTCGATGAGGACGACGGGCTTCCAGACGTAGTCGGCGAAGCTGGTTTTGGAGCCGTCGTCGAAGAGCTTCTTGATGCGCTCCTCGAAGGTACCGCCGACCTCCTGGGCACCCTTGCGGCCGAAGGCGCGGAAGAGGCGGTCGATGAAGACCTGGGCCTGGCCCTTCTCGTCGCCGGTGATGTGGACGGCGGCCCAATCGACGAAGTCTTGAAGAAATTGCTCGCGGGAGGGTGCGGGTATCTCGGGCATTGGGGGCGGATGATACCGATCGGGGCGGGTCGGTTCGACGGGGCAATGCGACTCAGCAGTAGCCAGCACGCGTCTCCGTCGGTTATCAATGCCTGCGGAGTCCGACAGATTTTGAACGTGAGGGTGCCCATGCCATTCCGCCGATCGCTGTTCGCGTTGCTGTGCGTCTTGTCGCTGTCCGTCCCCGCCTCGGCGGCGGCGCCGCTGGTCGATCGCGTGCCGGGCGATGCGCTGGCGTACCTGGGGTGGACCGGGTCGGACGCCTGCCCCGGCTACGACGCCTCGCACCTGAAGTCGGTGATCGGCACCTCGTCGATCCCGCAGGTGTTCACCAGCTTCGTGCCGCAGATCGTCCGCCGGGTCGGCCGGCTGGACGGGCACGCCGGTGAAATCCTGGACCGCCTGGTCGCGGTTGGGTCGCCGGCGTGGCACCACCCGACGGCGTTCTACCTCGGCGGCGTCGATTACGCCGGCCCGCACCCGATGCCCCGGTTGGCCCTGCTGTGCGACGCCGGCGCCGACGCGGGCAGCCTGTCCGACCAGTTGAACCAGCTCATCGCCGAGCTGCCGCCCGACGCCGACCCGAGGCCCACCGTGCGGACGTACGGCAACCTGGTCGTCCTGTCCCTCCAGTCGCCCGACAAGACCGACGCGCTGTTCGCCCAGCCCGGCGGCAGGGCGCTCGGCACCAACGCAAAGTTCACGGCCGCGCTGGCGCAGTGCCGCCCCACGGGTGCGGCGTTGGTCGGTTACCTCGACGTGCAGGGCGTCGTGAAGGCGCTCGATGAGGGCGTGCAGCGGAGCAACGACA
This sequence comes from Tepidisphaeraceae bacterium, assembly GCA_965198865.1. Lineage (GTDB taxonomy): Bacteria > Planctomycetota > Phycisphaerae > Tepidisphaerales > Tepidisphaeraceae > CBDAQA01. Next base: position 339,418 of record CBDAQA010000009.1, read on the forward strand.
AGGACGCGGTCGCCCAGTGGCCCAAGATCCGCGCGTCGCTGGGGCTGGGCGGGTTCCGGCAGGTCGCGCTGACGTCGGGCTTCGACGGCAAGGACTGGGTCGACCGCACGTTCGCCTCGACCGATGGGGGGCACACCGGGCTGCTGTCGATGCTCGACGCCCGGCCCCTGGACGGCGACCTGCTCGGCGTCGTCCCCAGGACCGCCGACCGCGTGGCGGCCAGCCGGTTCGACCTGGCGGCCGGGTTCGACGCGATCCACGACGGCATCGCCACCTTCTCGCCGGACGCCGCCGCCAAGGTCGATCAGACGCTGGGCCAGGTGAATGACCAGGCCGGCATCAACGTCCGCCGCGACCTGATCGGATCCCTCGGCGACCAGTGGGTGACCTACTCCGACCGGTCCATCGGCGGGTCCAGCGTGCTCGGGTCGGTGCTGGCCAACCGCCTGCGGGACCCCGTGCGCGCCGACCAATCGATGACGCAGCTGAGCCGGCGGCTGAACACGATCGTCGCCCGCCAGTTGGGCAACCCGATGGTGTCGATCCAGTTCCGGGACGAGAAGGTGAACGGCACCACGCTGCACTACCTGGCCGTCCCGCTGGTGACGCCCACCTGGGCGGTGAAGGGCGGATACCTGTACGTCGGCCTCTACCCGCAGGTGGTGGCGGCCGCCGTCGACTCGGTCGATCACAAGTCGCCGTCGATCCTCACCCGCCCCGAGTTCGCCGCCACCATGAAGCGCCTCGGCGATCACCCCGCCGCCAGCCTGTCGTTCACCAACCTGCCCGGCGTGGCCCCCGACGGCTACACCGACCTGCTCAGCACGACCCGGCTGTTCCTGGGCCTCGGTGACATCTTCGGCGCCCAGGCCCCGATGTTCGTCGTCCCGCCGCTCCGCCAGGTGATGGTCGAGCTGGCACCGAGCGGCTCCGTCTCCTGGGCCGATGCGACCGGCTGGCATTCGACGGCCGTCAGCCCCTTCCCCGGCGCCGAGATCCTCTCCGCCGGCAACACCGGCGGCGGCGGCATGATGCAGCTGCCCATGTTCCTCGGAGCGATCGGCGGCATGAGGGAGCAGCTGGGGCGATAGGGGGAGCAGAGCTGAAGAGGGGCCGATGAGCAGAGGTGAGTGGGCACAGGTGCCCCAACTCGCCCCGGCACGCCTGCTCCTCTGCCCCTCCTCCCCCTCGGCTCCTCTTCTCCCCGCTCCGCTCGACCCCGCCGGGCCCGTCGCCTATCCTGCGGCTTGTCGCGAATCGGAGCATTGGGATGGCGTTGAAGATCTGGATGGACGGCGAGCTGGTCGACCAATCGGCCGCCAAGGTGAGCGTCTACGACCACGGCCTGCTGTACGGCGACGGCGTGTTCGAGGGCATGCGCGTCTACCACGGCAAGCTGTTCGAGGCCGACGCCCACTTCCGCCGGCTGTTCGAGTCGGCCAAGTCGATCCGGCTCGACGTGCCCTACGCCGCCGAACAGCTGCGGGCCGCCACCGAGCTGACGGTGAAGACGAACGGCTTCACCGACTGCTACGTCCGGCTCGTGGTCACCCGCGGGGTCGGCACGCTGGGGCTCGACCCGCACAAGTGCCCCCGGCCCGGCGTGTTCATCATCGCCGACCTGATCGCCCTCTACCCGGCCGAGATGTACGAGCACGGCATGCCCGTCATCACCGCCAGCGTGGTCCGCAACCACCCCAACGCGATCCCGCCGCGGGTCAAGAGCCTGAACTACCTGAACAACATCCTGGCCAAGATGGAGGCGACCGATGCCGGCGTGCCCGAGGCGATCATGCTGAACCACGTGGGCAACGTCTGCGAGGCGTCGGCCGACAACGTGTTCATCGTCAAGGACGGCGCCGTCCTCACCCCCGGCGCGACCGAGGGCGCGCTCGAGGGCATCACCCGCAAGGTGATCATCGACCTGTGCCGCAGGAACGACGTGCCGTTCCGCGAGTCGGTCCTGCAGCGGCACGACCTGTACATCGCCGACGAGATGTTCCTGACCGGCAGCGGGGCCGAGGTGATCCCGGTGACGACCGTCGACCGACGGCCCGTCGGCACCGGCGAGCCCGGGCCGGTCACCCGACGGCTGATCGCGCTGTTCCGCGATTACGTCCGCCACTGAGGAAGAGCGGGCCACGAATGGCACGAATGAACACGAATGGGAAGCCACGGCTCACGATCTGTGCTCGACAAATCGGGGTCCAGTGGCGCAGAAGTGAGAGCGACCCCTTCCGATTCGTGTGCATTCGTGCCACTCGTGGGTTCTGCTCCGCCCCACCCCGACTTTAGTCGCGCTCGAGGATGACGCGGCGCACTGTCCGGCTTGAACTCGCCTGCGGCCCGCATTAGCATTTTGCCCCACGTAGGTTGCAGGTGGTGTGCCTGCTGCCCGGCCGACACGGTGACCCCGGAGGATCGATGACTGAGTTCGACACGCTGAAGCGACTTGTGACCGAGGCCGAGGACGACGTGGCCAAGGCGATCGGCGGCAACAAGGCCGCCGGCACGCGCGTCCGCAAGAAGATGCAGGAAATCAAGTCGGCCGCACAGGAGGTCCGCAAGAAGGTCCTCGAGGGCCGCGAGGGCGAGGCCGGTGAGGCCGGCACCGCCGCCGCCGAGGCCGACTGAGCGCTCGGTCCGTCCGCCCATCTCGTCCCGATCCCGTCGCCCCCTTGCGGTCGGCCGTGGGGCCCGAACCGGCCTCGTCGGCCGACCGCGGTTCCCGCTCCCCGGCCCCCGCCATGCCGCCAAAGCTCCTGTTCGACATCTCGTCGCTGCTTGACACGGCCCCCTACGCCGGCCCGGAGAAGATCCGCGAGACCAACCTCCAGCGGGGCGACATGGAGCACCTCGACGCCGTGGTCTGGTACGACCAGTCGGGGCGCATCTTCGGCTACAAGGACGTGAAGGACGGCGAGTTCTGGTGCGCCGGTCACATCCCCGGCCGGCCGCTGCTGCCCGGCGTCCTGATGATCGAGGCCGCCGCCCAGCTGTCGAGCTTCTACGTGAAGTACGTCAACAAGTGGGCCGGCTTCGTCGGCTTCGGCGGGGTCGAGAAGGTCAAGTTCCGCCTGCCGGTCACCCCCGGCTGCCGGCTGTACATCCTCAGCAGCCAGACCGGCGTCCGCCACGGCCGGTTCACCAGCGATGTCCAGGGCGTGGTGAATGGCCAAGTGGTTTTCGAGGGCGTGATCATCGGCACCGAGATGTGAATCGCATTCGATCGAGTTGGAGCCCCGGATGCACATCCATTGACATCCGCACAAGCCGTCACACGCAGCGACACAGGGAGAATTTGAACCACGAAGGCGTGAAGACGCGAAGGTAGGACGAAGGAGAAAATCAGGAGATAGGTTTGGCTGGGAGAACCACAGCCGCACCCTGAACTCTTGCCGTCGTCCGACCTTCGTGCCTTCGTGGTTCAGCTATTCGTTTTTTGCACCCTGGTCACGTCGCTCGGGAGGATGTCGTTGGATGCACATCCGGGGCTTTGCTTGCCCATCATGTGCGTCGGCTGAGCAGTTGCACCAGCGCCCGGTCGTACGGCTGGTCGGTGTAGATCGCGTGGTACTCCGCGTCGCCGCCGACGCAGGCCCGGCGGACGTCGGTCAGGTAGGTCTGCACCTGCCGCTGGTACGCCTCGCGCACGTCGGCCGGGTCGACCTGCACCCGCTCGCCGGTCTCCAGGTCCTCCAGCGTCACCTGCTTCTCGTACGGCAGGTCGATCTCCGCGCGGTCCAGCAGGTGCAGCACCATTCCCTGGTGCTTGCGATAGCGCAGGTGCTGCAGCGCCCGGATGAGCTCTGCCGGGTCGACCCAGAGGTCGCTGACCAGCACCACCAGCGACCGCCGCGGCAGCCGCTCGGCCAGCGCGTGCAGCTGCGCCGGCAGGTCCGTCTGCTTGCCCGGCTTCACCGCCTCCAGAATCTTGAACAGCCGATCCAGGTGCGCCGGCGACGACCCCGGGGGCAGCTCGGCCCGCACCCGGTCGTCCACCGACACGAATCCCGCCAGGTCCTGCTGCGTGCTGAGCAGGTAGGCCAGGCAGGCGCACAGGTGCCGGCCGTAGTCCAGCTTCCCGCCGAAGGTCATGCTGTTGCTGGTGTCCAGCACCAGCGTGGCCCGCAGGTTCGTCTCCTGCTCGTACAGCTTGACGTAGTACCGGTCCGACCGGGCGTACGCCCGCCAGTCCAGGTGGCGGATCTCGTCGCCCGGCTGGTAGTCGCGGTGCTCGGAGAACTCGACCGAGAACCCCTTGTGCGGCGACTTGTGCTGACCGGTGATGACCCCCTCGACCACCTGTCGAGCCGTGAACTGCAGCTTGGAGACGCGGGCCGCGTCGGTGGGGGCGAAGAACTTGTAGCGGTGGATCGGCACTGCCTGCTTGTAGTCGGCGACCGGTGTGGTGTTGCCGTCGTCATCGAGGCGGTCGCGCCGCTACCGGGCCGCCCGGTCGAACAGCACGCACGTCGGCGAGCCGATGTCGGCCGACGCCGCTTCGGTCGAGAGCCCGCCGGTCGCCGGATCGATCTTGAATGCTTTCACCGACGCCGAGTTCTGGTTCGCCACGAACAGCCAGCGGCCAGCCGGGTCGATCGCGAAGTGCCGGGGCGTCTTGCCGAGCGTCGATTGCCAGCTGAGGGGCGTCAGCTTCCCGTCGGACGGATCCCGACGCAGCACAACGATCACGTTCTGGCCACGGACGGATGCGTAGACGAACCGATCGTCGGCGCCGAGCGCGATCTCCGAGCCGGTGTCGCCTGCTGTGATCGGGCGTGACAACAGCGGCGTCTCCTGCACCGGCGTCAGCGCGCCGCGGGCGGCGTCGTACTGGTACGTGATCGCCGTGACGCCCATCTCGGTGACGGCGTAGGCGAACCGGCCGGCGCGGGTGAAGCAGATCCGCCGCGGGCCCGAGCCGGGTGGCGTGGCGACGAACGGCGGATCGTTCGCCGTCAACGTGTGACCCTCGGAGTCCACGCGGTAGCTCACGATCTGGTCGCAGCCGAGGTCGGGCACGAAGGCGAACCTACCGGCCGGGTCGAGCGTGACCGTGTGCGGGTGCGCCTCGGCCTGACGGGCGTGGTTCACGCTCGAACCCTTGTGCTGGAGCACGACGGTCGGCGGCTGAAGCTGGCCGGCCGCGTCGATCGGCAGCAGCGCGACGTTCGCCGAGCTGTACGCCACGGTGATCAGGTTCCGGCCGGCCGCGTCCAACAGCAGGAAGGTGCCCCGGTCGCCGCCGAGCGGCTGGGGACGCATTGCGCGGAGCGAGCCATCCGCGGACACCGCGTAGGTGTCCACCGTGCCGTCGGCCGGGCGGGGCGGCTGCCCGCGCTTGGCGTTGCTGGCGTAGATGAACTTCCCGTCGGCCGACATCGCCAGGAACTCCGGCGCCTCCGCCTGCGCGACCAGCGCCGGCGGGCCGACGAATTGCCCCGTGGTCGGGTCGAGCTCAAGTCGGTAGATCCCCTTCCGCGGGTCGTGCCCGCTGGTGCCGACGTACACCCGCATCGTCGCCGGCGGGGCCGCGGCGACGCCACCCGCCACCATGAGCAGCGCCAACACCCCCACGATCGCCAACATTTGTTGCATGGTGACCCACTCTAGCCACGCCCGGTCGTTTTGTTCCCCGTTCGAGTTTTACTGTATCCGGCGTCGGCCGCCGATCGAGGTACGATCGACGCGTTGACTCTTTCATGTTGTCCGCCAAATTCGCCGCCGCGCTCAACGATGACCAATACGTTTGCAGCGGCACCGACGAGTCGGCGACCGCACGCTCAACCGCTACCGCGCCCTCGCCCGGCGGCAGCTGGGCGCGGCCCGCGAGACCGGCTCCGTCCCGCCCGCGGCCGACGAGACGTCGGCCGTGCTGCAGGACTGCTTGGACGAGGTCGAGCGGGTCCAACTGATGCTCCGCATCAGCCCGCGGCTGCGCGAGCGCCACGGCGACTGACCCCGGGGACCGGATGACCCTTGATTTGCTTGCCCGTGCTCCAGCCGAGGCGTTGGACGTCAACGCCCTCATCGTGCTGGTCTCGGTCGGCGTCGCCGCCGCGGCTGCGCTCTTGGTCGCGGTGCCGATCGTCATAGCGATCCGGCGTCGCCATCGGCAGCGCGAGGGCCTTGCCAGCGTCGGCGTCCTGTGGGCGCTGGTCGCCGCGACAACGGTCATCTGGGCGATCAACCGCGACTGGTCCGCCAAGGCCGAGCGCCAGCGGCAGATCGAGAGCGGCGACGTCGACCCTCGCGAGGCCGCACCCAGCCCGGCGCAGCCGTGGCCGCTGTGGGGCGCCCTGGGCATCGCCTACGCCGGGCTGCTGTTTTGGTCGAGTCGGACGGAGCCGGGCCGCGCCGGCCCGTGACCAGCGCAGCTCGTGTTTCGGGCGGTCAATTTCGCGTTGAAAGCCAGCGCTCCCCGCACCAAGACGCAACCTCTGGTGGCCTCGGGCCGGCTCTGTTTTCTACCGGTGTACTGCGGTAAACTCACCCCGTGGCAAAACGGCTGTTCCTCGAGACCTTCGGCTGCCAGATGAACGTGCTCGACAGCGAGCTGGTGCTCGGCCAGCTGCGCGGGCAGGGGTACGTCTCGACCGACGACCGCGACACGGCCGACGTCGTCGTGTTCAACACCTGCAGCGTCCGCGAGCACGCCGAGCAAAAGGTGTGGTCGCGCCTCGGCGAGCTGCGCGACCGCAAGCAGGCCGACCCCGGCGTGGTCGTCGGCGTGATCGGCTGCATGGCCGAGCGAGACGGCAACGACTTGTTCCGCAAGTTCCCCCACGTCGACGTGCTCTGCGGCCCCGGCGAGCTGGACAAGCTGGCCGGCATGATCCACAACGCGGTCGTCACGGCTTCGGCCAACGGCCGGCCCGACCGGCAGGTGGCGCTGATGGGCAGCACCGTCCGCCGGTCGTCCACGCTCGTGGCGGCCGAGGACAACCTGGAACTGCTGGACCTGTCGCGCAGCGTCAGCGCCCACGACGCCCCGGCCCAGGCGTACGTGCGGATCACGCGCGGGTGCAACAAGTTCTGCACCTACTGCGTCGTGCCCTACACGCGCGGGCCGGAGGTGCACCGCCCGCCGCAGAACATCGTGGACGAGGTGGTCCGGTTGGCCAACGCTGGCGTGCGCGAGGTGACGCTGCTCGGGCAGACGATCAACCACTACGCGTTCAAGCACGGCGACGGACGGACGACCACGTTCGCCGACCTGCTCTACGCCGTCCACGAGGCGACGCCGGGCCTGGCCCGGCTGCGGTTCGTCACCAGCTACCCGCGCGACTTCACCGATGACGCGCTGATGGCGATGCGCGACTGCGACCGCATCTGCCGCTACCTGCACGTCCCCGCCCAGAGCGGCAGCGATCGCATCCTCAAGGCGATGAACCGCGGCTACACGGCCGGGCAGTACCTGGAGTTCATCGACCGGGCCCGCGGCTTCATGCCCGACGTGTCGCTGGCCAGCGACTTCATCGTCGGCTTCCCGACCGAGACCGACGACGACTTCGCCGCCACGGTCGAGCTGACGAGGCACTGCCGGTTCAAGAACAGCTTCATCTTCAAGTACAGCCCACGCCCCGGCACGACCGCCATCGACCGGTTCACCGACGACGTGCCCCAGGACGTGAAGCGCCGGCGGAACAACGAGCTGCTGGCCGTGCAGTCGGCCGTGTGCGAGGCGAACAACCGCGAGATGGTCGGGCAGGTCGTGACCGTGCTCGTCGAGGGGCAGAGCAAGCTGGCCACCAAGACCGCCTACCCGGCGAGCAACGTCGAGCTGGGCTGGGAGAGGCGCCGCCGCCCGACCGAGCCGGCCTCGTCGCAGCTCGTCGGTCGCACGGGTGGCGACCAGATCGTGGTGTTTGATGGCGACACCTCGCAGGTTGGCCAACTGGTGGACGTGGAGGTGACGGCCGCCCGCAACCTGACGCTGTTCGCGCGCGTCCTCTCCGTTGGAGCGTTCGCATGACCGACGATGGGCGCGACGTCCTCCGTGCTGTCGCCGAACTGACCTCCGGGCAGATCCAGCTCGTTGAGTATTCGGACTTGGCCACGCACATGGGCTGGCCCGAGGGCCGCGTGCGCATCGCCGCTGGCCAACTTCGGACGCGCGGCCTCTGCCAAGCCACCTTCGGTGGCCTTCAGCTGGCTACGGCTGGCTTGGTCGTGGCGTACGAGGACTGAGCCGGCGCCGATCGGATAAACACGACATGTCCACGTCGACGACGCAAGGCTAGGCGCTCCGGATGCCCGCTCACCCCCGGCCGGACCCGAAGGAGGTATCGGCCATTGGTACGCACCCTCAGACGTTCGCACTCGTCCAGCCAACCGAGGGCCTCACTGGCGGCCAAGACGAACCTGGGGTCCACCGGTTGACCATCAAAGGTGATGCCGGCAGGAGCCCGTTCCGGAAGGGAGTCGGACTCCTCGGCCGCGACTTCTGCCCGCAGTCGCTCGGCCAGTTGGAGCGCGGCCTCGGTCGCGACCTCGAGACCCGCGATGCCAAACGCAAGCCCGACAATTGAGATGATCAGCAGAATGCTCACGTTTTTCCTTTACGGCGATCAACCCTACGCTTCCACCACATCCTGAGCCACGGGAGGATACCGTACTTGCCGATCAACAGCGGGCCGACCACGACCTCAAGAAGCACTCTCCACCACGGCTCCTCCGGCTTGAGTTCGTGAACAATCCCGAACACGGTTAGCCCGATGACCGCCGTACAAAGGATCACGGCGCGTTCCAATGCTCAAATTGCACTGCGAAGCGTTTTGCCGGTCTCCTCATCCATCGAGCGGCAAGATACCTGCTGAAATCCACGCGTGCCACGTCGACGCCTGCGCGGGCTTTGCTGCGACGGTGCCTACCGCTGGGTCCAATGTGTCAGCTGGCTGATCAGCATGCCCGTGTTCACTGGTTTGGCGAAGAAGTAGGTGGCCCCCGCATCCGGCAGGGCGCGGATCGTCTGCATCGAGTTGTCGCCGGACAGGATGATGATCGGCACGGCCGGGCCGAGCGTCGCGCGCAGTTGCTGGCTGAGCGCCAACCCGTTCGCGTCGGGCAGGTGGATGTCGATCACGGCCGCCGACACCGGCGGGTGTTCGCCCGGCGACGTCGCCCGCGCCAGGGCCGCGGCCCCGGTCTCGCACCCGGCCACCGCGAAGCCGGCGCGGTTCAGCAGGACCGTCAGCGACCGCACCACCACCGGGTCGTCGTCCACCACCAGCACGGTCGGCCCGGCTGGCACCTCGGCAGGGCTCGGCGTTGATCGGGTTAACGTCGTCATCGGTCCGCCTCCAATGGTTCGGCCCCGCACGTTATGGTTCACGTCCGGCCCGGGCAACGGTCGCACGGAGATAACGATGATCCTGACATTCGCCCGCCTCCGCCGGCCCCTGTTCATCGGCTGTTTCGCGCTCGTCGCCGCGCAGGCCGCCAACGCATCGACGGTCGTCTGCCCGACGGAAACCTTCCCGTCCCCCGACCCCTGGCGCGCCTGGGTCGCCGATGCCGCCGCCGGCCATGCCAGCGTCGAATGGCTGCAGGAGATGCTCGACAACCACGGCACCGACCTGATCGCGGTGCCGGACGGCGGCCTGATCAGCCTCCGGCAGGCGGTCGCCACGCTCCCCGCCGCCGCCCGCGCCGGGGTCGCCAATCGTTATGCGGCCCGGTTCGACGCCGACGCCGAGAAATTGCTCGGTCAGGTCCGCAGCCGCCCCGATCATGGGCTGGGCGATCTCTATGCGGTCGCGGTCCGATATCCGTTGTCGACCGTCGCCAGCACGGCCCGATCCGCCGCCGCCGGCCGAGCGCTGGACCAGGGCGATGTGAGCGGCGCCCGCGCGCTGGCCATCCCAGGTGATGCCGCATCGGTCCGGCTCGCCGCATTGCCACCGGCGAACCCGCCGTTCGTCCCGCCGTTCGCCGCGGACTGGTACGCCAAGCTGAACAACTTCGGCGAGCCCCGCGTCATTCCCGTGACGGCGGCCGACGTCACGTACACGACCGGCGAGCGCGGCACCTTGGCGAACCGCTCGGACGGCACCGTCCTCTGGCGGACGGCGGCGACTGGCCTGGCCGTCGATCCGGCGCTCGTCTCCGGCACCGGTCGCGGACCACTGTGCGTGCCGGCCGTGCTGTCGGACGGCACGGGCCGGGCGCAATTGGTCGTCGTCCGCGACGGGGCGAACCTCACCGCCTACCGGGCGAGCGACGGCCACCTGTTCTGGACCTCCGCCGGCGATCCCGCCTGGGCCGGCTTGTCCGTCCTCGGCCCGCCCACCGTGGATGGCCGGCTGGCGTTGGTCGTCGCACTGTCGATGGCGGACGCCGACACCGCGTCGCTGCAGTTGGTCGCGGCCGACGTGACCGATGGCCACCCGGTCTGGCGGGCGAACCTGGGCACCGTGTCCGACCCGGTCCGCAGGCTCGACCTCTCCCGGTTCCGAATGAACGCGCCCGAGCCCTTTCGTGACGCGCCCACGCCGACGGTGGCCGGCGACCTGGTGATCGTGCCCGACAACGGAGGTGCGGTCGTGGCGGTCGACCGCTTCGGCGGCGACGTGCGTTGGGTCCGCCCCTACCCGCCGGCCACGATGGAGGGGAACCCCGGCCGCCGGATCGCCGGCATCGTGACGCTCCCGCCGCTGCCGCGGCCGGCGCTGTTGCGGTGGTCCGCCGCGGCCGTGGCCTGTGGCGACGTCGTCTGCGTCGCCCCGCAAGATGCGGCCCCCACGTGGGGACTGCACCGGATGACCGGCGCGGTGCTCTGGCAGACGTCGGCCCTGCCCGACGACGCCACCTGCGCCGGCGTGGTCGACGGCCGGTTCGTCCTGGGCGGCGAGGCGGTGACGTTCGTCGATCCCACCACCGGCGTGGCGGAGGAGACGTGGACCGCGCCCAGGGGCGAGGCGCTGACGGGACCGCCAACCGTGCGGGACGGGAAGTTATCGGTGCAGTCAACGGCAGGGGTTCTGCACCCTCAGCGGGCCGGTCGTTAGATCGATCGTCGGCCGCTCGCGGCTTCGCGGACCCACGGGCGTGATGGTCGCCGCCGCACCACGGCGTTGGCCCGCGAAGCCGCAAGCGGCTAGGCCCCGTTCATCCCGGCCCGACCGCTTCGCGGTCGAGCTCCAGGCGCATCTTCCACAGCCGCGCGCCGCCGGCCTCGGCCAATCGGTAGCCGAGGGATCGGTAGAACGAGACGGCCGGCACGTTGCCCGGCCCGACGTGGAGCTCGACCGTGGCGGCCTCCCAACTGCGGAAGTAGTGGACGGCGTGCTCGTGCAGCAGCCGGCCGAAGCCGAGCCGACGCCAGCGGGGGACGACGTAGAACAGGTTCACGTAGCCGACGGTCGATCCGTAGGGCACCTGCAGTTCGAGCTGGCCGACGACGTCGTCGCCGAGGAGGGCCAAGACGTGGCCGTCGGGGTACTCGGCGCAGCGCTTGCGGAGGCCGGCCAGGTAGGGCAGCCGGCGGTCGCCGGCGCGGTCGGAGCCGAGGCTGGCGGTGGCCGCGTCGCGGTAGCGGGCGTAGGCGGCCGGGCCGTCGCGGTCGACGTCGATCCGGCGGAACGTGAGCGGGGGGCCGGGCACGCCCGGCGAGCATGACGACGTTTCTGACGACTCGCAACTGTGACGACCCGCGTATGATGCCGGCCCACGGAGGATCCCCGCATGAGTGCAGTCGGCAAGCTGGCCGCGTCGAACCTGTCGGTCCATCGCACGCGGAGCGGGCTGACGGTGGCGGCCATCGCGCTGTCGGTCAGCCTGGTCGTGGCCGTCACCAGCGGGTACGCCACGGTCGAGTCGATGGCCTACCGGTTCGTCAACCGGTACATGGGCACGGCCGACGCGATGCTGACCAAGAAGGCGCTCAGCTCGGACCCGCACCCGACGTTCCCCGAAGCGATCGTGGACGAGATCCGGCGCGACCCCGACGTGAAGCGCGTCACCGGCCGGTTGGAGGCCGAGGCGGTCGTCGCCGACACCAGGGGGAAGTCGCCGATGGGCCACCTGCCGCAGGTGACGGGGCTGCGGCGGCCGGAGGACACGCGGGTCGAGCAGCTGGAGGTGCGGCAGGGAAAGTGGTTCGACACGGACGACGGTGACGTGGCCGTCATCGACCAGGTGGCGTCGGACAACCTGCACGCCGGCGTGGGCGGGACGATCACGATGCCCAGCGGGGGCCGGACGCTGCGGTTGACGGTGGTGGGCATCGTGCAGAAGCCGGCCGTGCTGGCGTCTCACATCCAGTCGATCTACCTCCCGCTGGGGACGCTGCAGAAGTTCCTGCGGCCGGACCAGGCGCCGGGCGTGAACCGGGTGATGGTCGACCTGAAACCCAAAGCGAGCCTGGACGCGTTCGCCGCGCGCTGGAAGGCTCGGCTGGCGACGGTGGACCCGGACCTCACGCTGCGGCTGGGCCGGGACGTGCGCGACCGGATCGACCAGAACCTGCTGGGCGTCCACCTGATGGCCTACCTCGGCGGGACGGTCGCCATGCTGGCGGCGACGTTCATCATCTTCAGCGCGCTCAGCATGGGCGTGACCGAGCGGTCGCGGACGCTGGCCATGCTGCGGGCGATCGGGGCGGCCAAGGGGCAGGTGGCGGGCCTGGTGATCGCCGAGGGGGTGCTGCTGGCGGTGGCGGGCGTGGCCATCGGCGCACCGCTGGGGTACGCGTGGCTGTACATCGTACACCGGTACTTCAAGGAGGCGATGGCGGCCGGCCTGACGGTGAGCTGGGGCGGCGTGGCGTTCGCGGCGGGGACGTCGTGCGGGGCGGCGCTGGCGGCGAGCCTGCTGCCGGCGTGGTGGGCGACGCGCGTCGACCCGCTGGAGGCGATGTCGCCGTCGGCGGCGCCGCCGTCGCGCACGCGCGGGCCGGTGGTGGCGGCCATCGTCGGGGCGATGCTCGTCGCGGTGGACCCGCTGCTGCTGTTCGGGCCGTGGGACGCCATGGTTGGGTTCGAGCACGCACGCTGGGCACGGATCTGGCTGCACTTCATCCTCGGCCTGCCGACGGCGATGGTCGGCTTCTTCCTGGTCGCCCCGGCGTTTGTGCTCGTGCTGGAGCGGTTGGCTGGACCTGGCGTGGCGTGGGCGCTGCGCGTCCGGCCGGCGCTGCTGCGGCAGCAGTTGAGCGGCGGCGTCTGGCGGGCGGCGGGCACGTGCGCGGCGCTGATGGTCGGCCTGTCGACGCTGATCACGATGGAGACCGAGGGGCAGTCGATGATGGCCGGGTGGCGGCTGCCCGACCAGTTCCCCGACCTGTTCATCGTCAGCTGGAGCCACGGGCTGACCGACGGCGAGGTCGCCAAGATCGAGCAGACGCCCGGCATCCGGCCGAACGACGTGCTGCCGATCGGGCTGGCCTCGCCCAGCACCGGCGGCAGCGGCGAGCTGGCGCTGGCGATGGCCGCGCTGAACCCCGAGGCGACCATGTACTTCGGCCTCGACCCTGCCAAGGGCATGCGGATGATGAAGCTCGAGTTCCGGCAGGGCACCGAGGCGGACGCCATCGCGAAGCTGAACCAGGGCCAGCACGTCATCATCACCGATGAGCTGCACCAGCTGCGTCACCTGAACAAGGGGGACGTGCTGCCGCTGACGACGACGCGCGGCAAGGTCGACTTCACGATCGCGGCCGTCGTCTACTCGCCGGGGATCGACCTGATCGGCAGCCAGTTCGACATGGGCCGGCAGTTCGACCAGCGCACGGTGGGCGGCGTGTTCGGGTCGATGGCCGACGCGAAGCGGTTTTTCGGCGTGGACGGCGTGCGCGTGCTGGCCGCCAACCTGGAGGCCGGGTCGGACCGGGACCGGGTGATGAAGCTGGTCGAGCGTTCGCTGAAGCTGGAGGGGCTGCAGGCCGGCGACGTGCGGCACATCAAGGAGGGGATGAGGTCGGCGTTCGCCAACGTGACGCTGATGATCCTGATCGTGCCGCTGGGCGCGCTCCTGGTGGCCTCGCTCGGCGTGACGAACACGATCATGGCGAGCGTCCGCGTGCGCCGGTGGCAACTGGGCGTGCTGCGGAGCGTGGGGCTGACCCGCGGCCACCTGCTGCGGCTGGTGCTGGGGGAGGCGGCGCTGGTCGGCGTGGTCGGGGCGGCGCTGGGCTGCGTGGCGGCGATCGTCGCCACGTTGGACGGGCACGCGATGCTGAACCTGATCGCCGGGTACAAGCCGGCCATCATCGTGCCGTGGGGCATCGTGTCGGCCGGCATAGCCATGGTGCTGGCCGTGGCCACGCTGGCGGGGTTGTGGCCGGCGATCAGCGTCGCGCGGGCGTCGCCGCTGTCGCTGCTCCAGGGCGGCCGAGCGGGGACGTAGGTGCGGATGAGGGGGCGATGGGGTGAGGTGATGGCAGGGCGCGATCTGTCATCACCCACCCACCCCTCACCCGCTCATCCCCGCACGACAACCATCCGTATACTGCCGCCCCATGCACCGTCGTCCGTTCCTCGTGCGCCTGCTGATCCCGTTCGTCGCCCTGTGGGTGATCGTGTCGGCGGCGTCGCTGGGGCTGACGGCGTGGGTGGCGCGGGGGTCGGTCTATCTCGAGCAGATCCGGACGCTGCATGGGGCCGCCGCGGCGGTCCGGCGGGGGGCGAGCGACGCCGAGCTGAGGGCCATGGGCGCGGCGGCCGGGTGCCGGTTGACCGTGATCGGCGCTGACGGCGTCGTGCGGTTCGACAACGACGCCGACCCGGCCCACATGGTGAACCACAACGATCGGCCCGAGGTGATCGACGCCCGCCGGTTCGGCGTGGGCACGTCGTCTCACTTCAGCCAGACGTTGGGCCAGCCGGCGATCTACCTGGCGATGAAGGTGGATCCCGCCGGGACCGTGGCGCGGGTGTGCTACGTCCACAACGCCTGGGCGTCGCTGCAGACGCCGCTGTGGGCGGTGACCATCACCGGCGCGGTGGTGACGGCGGCGATGCTGGCGGTGCTGGCGGGCATCCTGCAGCGGCAGTGGGTGGGGCCGACCCGGGCCGTGTCGGCCGCGGCGGGGCGGCTGGCGGCGGGGGAGTGGGAGGTGCGCGTCGACCTGCGCGGGTCGGGCGAGGTGCGGCAGCTCGGCACGCAGATCAACAACCTGGCCGCGCAGGCCGAGCAGCAGCTGGCCGAGCTGCAGCGGCAGCGGCGGGACCTGCGGAGCCTGGTCGACACGCTGCCGGACCCGATCCTGGTGACCGACGCCGCCGGCCGGATCGAGCTGGTGAACGTGCCGGCGGCGGACCTGGTGCGGCTGTCGCCGCCGCGCGTGGTGGGGCAGAAGACGGCGAGCGTGGTGGGCGACCAGGCGCTGCTGCAGCTGCTGGAGGCGGCCGGCGACGTCGCGCCGTCCTGGGAGACGCCGGCCATCTACCGGGAGGTGCGGCTGGTGCGCGACGGGTACCGGAGGACGTACCAGTCGTTCGCGTCGCGCACGGCGACCGGCGGGGCGCGGCTGGTGCTGCGCGACGTGACGGCGATGGCCGACGCGGTGCAGATGAAGACCGACTTCGTCGCCAACGCCAGCCACGAGCTGCGGACGCCGATCGCGGCGATCAAGATCGCGCTGGACACGCTGCGCGAGGCGTACGTGGACGACCCGCCCCAGGCCGAGCGGTGCGTGGAGATCATCGACGGGCACGTGCGGCGGCTGGAGGACCTGCTGCGCGACCTGCTGGACCTGTCGCGGCTGGAGAGCCCCGACGCCAAGCCGCAGCTGGTCGACATCAAGCCGTGGCAGCTGTTCGCCAGCGTGCGCAGCACCTTCGGCCCAACGGCGCGGGAGAAGGGCGTCGAGCTGCTGCTGGGGGACGACCCGATCACGCCCGACTCGTTCCGGGGCGACGAGCACCTGCTCAACCTGGTGCTGAAGAACCTGGTCGAGAACAGCCTGAAGTTCACGCCGCCCGGTGGCACGGTGACGGTCAACATGCGGGCGGCCGAGGTCGACCGCAGGCCGGCGTTGCACCTGAGCGTGGTGGACACCGGCATCGGCATCCCGCCGGAGCACAGGGACCGCGTGTTCGAGCGGTTCTACCAGGTCGACCCGGCCCGCAGCGGCACGGCCGGCCGGGGGACGGGGCTGGGGCTGGCGATCGTGAAGCATGCGGTGGCGGCACTGGGTGGATCCGTGCGATTGGAGTCGACGGTGGGGGGCGGGACGACCGTGACCTGCGTGCTGCCTCAGGGGGTGGAGCTGGCGACGCACTCGGCGTGAGGCGTGGCAACGGCGTCCGGACCGGCCGGTAGACACGGGCATGAGGATGTCACTGGCGCGCGGGTCTGCGTTGGCGGTGCTGATCGCGTCGTCCGTCGCCACGGCGGCGGAGCGGCCGAGGGTGCGACCGGTCGACATGGCGCGGGTCGATCAGATCGCCGCGATGTTGGACGACGCCCCGTTCATCGCGGGACCGCCGATCGAGGATCGGGCAGCCTGGGGGAAGCTGGCGGGAACCAGGGCGTTCCACGACTCGATCGCCCGGGCCGAGGCCGCGCTGGCCAAGCCGATGCCGGCGATGACGTCCGAGGTGTACGGCGAATACCTGAAGACGGGGACGCGGACGAAGCACTACGCCGACGTGCGTGCCGATCGGCACGGGCGGATCGGCATCTTCACGCTGGCCGAGTGCATCGAGAACAAGGGAAGGTTCATCCGGCCGTTGCAGGACGTGATCGCCAGCGTCTGCGACGAGCCGACGTGGACGTTCAACTTTCACGATCCGAAGCTGGACTACTGGAGCAAGCGAGCGGTGTGGGTCGACCTGGGCGCGTTCATGCCGGCGCAGGACATGACCGAGGCGGCCGGCCTGCTGAGGGATCGCCTGGACGCGGCCACCCGCAGGCGGATCCACGACGAGTGCTGCCGGCGCATCCTCGACCCGTACCGGGCATCACTGACTGGAACGGGACCGAAGCTGGCATGGATGGACAACGCGGCGAACTGGAACCCGGTCTGCACGTACGGCGTGCTCGGCGTCGCGCTCGGGACCGCTCTGGAGAAGCACGACCGCGCCCTGTTCCTGGCCGGCGCGGAGATGTACGAACCGGACTACATCAAGGGGTTCGGCGGGGACGGGTACTGCGCCGAGGGGATGGGCTACTGGAACTACGGCTTTGGCCACTTCCTGTTCCTGGCTGAACTGGCGTCGCAGGCGACGCACGGCAAGCTCGACTTGTTCGACATCCCCGGTGCCAGCCTGGCGGCGATGTACCCGGTGCGGCTGGCAATCGTGAACGGCGTGACGCCCGCCTACGCCGACGGCGGGGGTGGCGGACCGCCGTCCAAGCCGCTGTTCACGTTCGCCACGCTGCGGTACGGGACGGGCGTGCAGTCGTGGCAGGTGCCGTCGCTCGTGGGTCGGCAGGACCTGATCCAGCCATCAATGCTGTTGTCGCTGCCGAACTCGGCCACCGCGCGCGGGCCCGCGACCGCGCCGGCGTGCTACCCGCCGGCGCCGCTGCGCGATTACTTCCAGAACAGTTGGTCATGTGGCGCGTACGCCACGCCCGAGCGGATGAAAATATCACCCGGCGCGCCGTAGCTGCGCGTTAGGCTGAGGGCGGTCGCCGCCGGCCGGGCGAGGCCGTCGACGACTGGCGTCTTCGAGCCCGAAGAACAGTTTGGCCCGGCCGCCTGCACGAACCCGAGATTGCGGCTTTGACCGCGTGAAGCAGATTGTTTCACCCCCTCAGGTGGCTCCCGCCGGCGGCGACCCGGTACAAACGGGAGGTCGCTATGGACGCGTTGACGGTGGTCCACGCCCGCTGCTGCGGGATCGACGTGCACAAGGAGACGGTGGTCGCCTGCGTCCGCTCGGCCGCGGGGCCGAACGGGACGGTGGCCAACGAGGTGCGGACGTTCGGGACGACGACCCGGGCGCTGTTGGAGTTGGGCGATTGGCTGGCCGCGTCGGGCGTGACGGCCGTGGCCATGGAGTCGACCGGCGTCTACTGGAAGCCGGTGTGGAACCTGCTCGAGGGGCGGGCGACGGCCGACGGCGAGCCGATCACCCTCATGCTGGTCAACGCCCGGCACATCAAGAACGTGCCCGGGCGCAAGACCGACGTGAAGGACTGCCAGTGGATCGCGCAGCTGCTGGCGGCGGGCCTGCTCTCGCCCAGCTTCGTCCCCGACCGGCCGCAGCGCGACCTGCGGGACCTGACCCGCCAGCGGGCGCAGCTGATGGACGACAAGACCCGCGTGGCCAACCGACTCCAGAAAGTCCTGGAGGACGCCAACGTGAAGCTGGCATCGGTGGCGACCGACGTGCTGGGCGCCAGCGGCCGGGACATGCTCCGGGCGATGGTCGAGGGGAAGCAGACCCCGGCCCAGATGGCCGAGCTGGCCCGCGGCAAGCTGCGGGTCAAGATCCCCCAGCTGGCCGAGGCGTTGAGCGGCCGCGTGACCGCGCACCACCGGTTCATGCTCGACGAGTCCCTGACCCAGCTGGAGCAACTGGAGCAGCAGGTCGCCCGGTTCGACGCCCGGATCGAGGCGGTGATGACCCCTTTGGAGCGTGAGGCGGTCGCCCGGATCGACGAGGTGCCGGGGTTCGACGTCCGCTCGGCCGAGGTGTTCGTGGCCGAGGTCGGCACGGACATGTCCCGGTTCCCCACCGCCGCCCACCTGGCCAGCTGGGCGGGCATGTGCCCGGGCAACAACGAGTCGGCCGGCAAGCGGCGGAGCGGGCGGACCAACGACGGGGACAAGTGGCTCAAGCGGACGCTGAACCAGACCGCCTGGGCCGGCGCGCGGAAGAAGGGCGGGTACTTCGGGGCCCTGTTCCGCCGGCTGAGCAAGCGCCGCGGCGGCAAGCGGGCCATCACGGCCGTCGGCCACAGCCAGCTGGTCACGATCTACCACATGCTCAGCCGGGGCACCCGCTACTGCGACCTGGGTGGCGCCCACCTGGAGGCCCGCCCGTCGGCGGACCAGGACAAGGCGAAGATGGTGTCTCGGCTGGAGGCGATGGGGTACAAAGTGACCCTGACGGCCGCCGCGTAGGCGACCATTTTCGAAGCAGCGGCATCCTCACCTGCCGCCCCGCCGACGGGGGCGACTTCGGCGTGTCGCTGAAGGGTGGGAACAACAACGAGCCGCACAACCACAACGACCTGGGCACGTTCGTCGTGGTGAAGGGGGATCAGCCGTTGATCCTGGACCCGGGCAACTCGCCCTACACCAAGGACACGTTCAGCCCCCGGCGGTACGAGAACCCGATGCTCAGCAGCTTCGGCCACCCGGTGCCGCGGCTTGCCGGGCAGCTGCAGCGGCCGGGCAAGAGCGCGGTCGCGCGGGTGACGCGGGCCGACTTCTCCGATGCCGCCGACGACTACGACCTGGACCTGACGTCGGCGTACCCGGTCGTCGCGCTGACGACGATGCGACGGGCGTTCCACTTCGTGCGGGGTGCCAACCCTCAACTGCGCGTGACCGATCACGTGGAGTTCGTCGGGCCACAGGCGTACGAGTCGGCGCTGATCACGTACGGGCAGTGGGCGCAGAACGACGGCGAGTCGCTGACGATCTGGCAGCACGGGCAGGCGGTCCGGGTGGCCGTCGACACCGGCGGCGAGGCGTGGACGGTGAGCGGTGCGCCGTTCGGGCCGAACGCCAAGCCGCCGACGCGGATCGCGATCGTTGTCACGAAACCGGTGGCGGACCTGACGGTGACGCTGACGATCACGCCGACGTCGCCGCCACAGTGAGGGCGTCACGCGGGCGGCGATGGGGCGAGCGACTGCCGGCCGAACCGCGATCAGGCCAGTTCGTTTTCTGGCCGAGCGATCCCGTTCGACTTGAGGCTGACGACGGCACCGACGCCGAGCAGGACAAATGCGGCGGCGATGGCGGCATAGCCCCATTCGAGGGCGGTCTCAGGGATCAAGCGTTCGAGCGTGTGGAGCACCCACAGGCCGGCGCGGGTCAGGCGTTGCACGATCTCGGCCCAGCTGGAGCCGAGCATCGCGAGGATGACGCAGATCACCAGCGTGCCGGCGGCGACCCACGACAGGTGCCACGTCGCCAGGCACGCCCCGGCGACGCCCGCGGCCAGGACGGTGACGCGGAAGGGCGTCACGCTCAGGCCGAGCAGGCGGGCGGTCGTTTCGGATCGGTACTCGTCCGGCACGGTCGACAGCAGCACCGCGCCGGCGATCAACCCCAACGACAGGGGTAGTTGCCACGGCTGGTAACGGCCTCGGTGGACGGCCACGACGGCGGCCAGCAACAGCGGGGCGAGGTTGGCCGGCTGGAAGTGGACCCAGTAGACGCGGTTCTCGCTGGCCAGGTGGACGAGGAGCGAGATCAGCGGGACGACGACGTAGAGCCGCTCGGGCAACGGGGCCATTGGGTTGCCCGCGGTGCGCGGATCGCGGCGGACCATCACGACCCCGGCGGCGACGAGCGCGCCCGCGAGCCACCAGACGACGTAGATCTGCAGCGGCGAGACGGTCGCCGCGCTCGACCGCATCAGCCGGAACAGGCCGGGGAGCACGAACAGGAACGCCAGCTGCGCGGCGATGAACAGCGTGGTGGCCGGCGTCAGGCGCAGGCGCAGGACGCGGACGACCGCGCCGATCTTGACCGTCGCGAGCAGGAAGCAGGCCGCGCTCACGACGGATCCCAGCCTGGGCAGGGCGGTGTAGAGCTCCGCGTTCAGGTTGGTCAGGTCGACCAGGAACAGCGACTCGATGCCGAGCAGGATCCACCCGTCGCGCTGGAGCCCCCGGCGGACGATCAGGTACAGGGCCAGCCCGACCATGGCCGCCTCGTACGCCTGCATTGTGACGATCAGGCGGAGCAGCGTCTGCCAGTCGCCGGCCGGCGAGTTGAGCGCGGCGATGACCACGCGGAACCCGATGAACATCGACAGCGCGCTGAGCAGGTAGAACGGGTTGCGGTCGTGGACGAACCGCACGAGGGAGCGAAGGGTCGACGGACGCGGGGGGATCGCCTGCAGGCTCATGGGAACCTCCGATGGACGAGTGGGCCGACCTGGGTTGTTGAACAAGCAAACGTGTTCGGTCGGGCGGAGTTGCAACGGGGGCCGCAGATTTCCGTGTGAAGGAAGGCACGAAGTGGCGATCGTGGGACCCGCCCGCTGAAGCGGGCGGGCCGGGTCATGCTTCGGCTATCGGTGCTGAGGTCGGCGATCTATGCTTCGCGCCCATGCCTCCGCGCCGGCCCGACGACAACAACCCGCCCTTCAACCTGACCGATCTGCAGTCGATCGTGAACGCGTTCCTCCGGCTGCCGGTGGCGATGCAACTGTTCGTGGCGATCGTGCTGATCGTCGGCGGCCTGTTCCTCGCGTTCGTGGTCAGCGGGGAACCACAACCGCTGGTGACGCCGCCGGGGCCGGTGGCGACGGGATCGCCGCAGATGTGGCTGGGGAACCCGAGCAACGCCGGGTCGGACGCGGACAACTACCTGATGGTGAAGCCGTACTTCGCGCTGAGCTACGACAACGCCAAGGGAACGCCGAACTGGGTGAGCTGGCGGCTGGTGGCGGGCGACGTGGGCACGGCCCCGCGGAAGCAGGAGTTCGACGCCGACGCCACGCTGCCCGAGGGGTTCGTCCGCATCACGCACCGCGACTACAGCGGCGGCGGGTTCGACCGCGGCCACATGTGCCCGCACGGCGACCGCTCGGCCGACCACGACATGAGCTACGCGACGTTCGTGATGACGAACGTGATCCCCCAAGCGGCCAACGTGAACCAGAAGGCGTGGGATCAATGCGAGTCTTACTGCCGCGACCTGGCGCGGAACGGCCACCGGTTGTACATCACGTCAGGCCCCGCCGGGCGCGGGGGGACCGGGCGGAACGGCCACGTCGACACGATCGCCAACGGCCGGGTGGTCGTGCCGAGCGATTGCTGGAAGATCGCGCTCATCCTCGATGACACCGGCGTCGACCCCGACCCGTCGACCATCGGTGCAGATGCGCGCGTGTTGACGATCGACGTCCCCAACGACCAAGGCTCGGTCGGCGAGGAGTGGGCGCAGTACCGCACCAGCCCAGCCGACGTTGAGCGGAGGACGGGCCTGCACTTCTTCGATCGGCTGCGGCCGGACGTGGCGGACCTCCTGCGCCAGCGCGTCGATCGGATGCCGTTGCCGCCACCGAAGGAGATGCACCATGGCGGCGACTGATGAAGACGGCGGTCAGAGCCCAGCGGCTCCGCCCCGGGTGCCCGCGGCGGAGCCGCTGGGCTCTGATCTGGGTCCGCTGATCGACCGGCTCGCCTACCCCAGCGAGGACGACCGGGAGTTCGACATCGTCGACTGGCCGGCCGGGCCCATCGCGTCGCACGTGCCGACCGGGGCCACGGTGAAGCGATTGACGCCGGCCGAGTTCTTCGACCCGCTGCGCGACACGACGGATGCCGAGCGGTTTGACGCGCTGCACCGGGCGTTGGCGGCACACCTGTCCGACCTGGCGGCGTACCGCGCGTCCGACGGCACGGCCGAGGTACACATCTACGTGGTCGGCCGAACGCGCGACGGGCGATGGGCGGGCGTCCACACGACATCGGTCGAAACCTGACGGCCACCTCCGGTCGACATCCGTATCGCGTGGCCCTAGATTTGCGCGCCGACCGCACAACGCTCAGAGGACGCCGAACCCATGGATGCAGAACAGACGTTGGGGCTGACCGCCACCGGTGGGCCGCTGTCGGCCGATTCCCGCTGGCACCGGTTGCGGCAGGTGAACCTGCAGTTGGCCGCCGCCGGGCTGCCCGAGGCCGAGGGGGACGCCGAGGACGTCGACGTCGCCCGCGGGCTGCTTGACGCGTTCCGCGCCCAGGCCCGGCTGCTGGCGGACGTGCGCTGCCCGGCCGACGGCCGGATTGAAGCGTTCCTCAGCGACCACTTCGCCGACCAGAACCTCGACTTCCGCCTGCGACTGCCCGCGCGCACCGTGATCCTCGGCCGGCACGGCATCGCCCGCGAGCTGTCGCTGCCGGCCGAGGGGGACAAGGTGGTCAGCCCGCTGCTGACCAGCTACCGCCTCCGCAACGGCGTGCTGCACAACCCCAAGAGCGACCGGCGGACGACGCAGGGGACGTTCCACGTGGTCGAGGGCGGGTTGCCGGTGCCGTTCGACAAGTTCGCCGTGCCGAAGCGGACGTTCGCCGAGCTGTTCCGCCACGCGATGTCGCCCCCCGACGAGCTGCTGGTGATCCCGCTGACGAACGAGGGGTTCCAGCAGGCGAAGTCGTTCGTGTCGCTGCTGCTGCGGCCCACGGTGGTGCCGGCGGTGCCGAACGTCGGGCCCAAGCGGTCGATGGAGGTGCGGTTCTTCGCGCCGGGGTCGCTGGTCAGCAACCTCGACTTCGTCGAGAGCATCTTCGGCAACGGGGGCGACCCCTTCCTGCCGGCCAACGACGCCGGGCTGGACACCGAGCACTGGACCGGCCACACGGGGTGCGTGATCCTCGCGCCGCACCTGGTGCAACTGACGAAGAAGCAACTGCGCCTGCCGCACTGGGACGACGCGACCGAGCGGCAGCGCAAGGACGGGATGTGCTGGCGTGCCGAGGACGAGAAGTACAACAACGGCGGCGCGTTCAAGCTGACCTGCCGGACGTCGGCAGGCGTGGTCGTGACGATCCTGGCCGACAACTACTACGGCTACTGCAAAAAGGAGGTGAAGACGCAGATCAGCTACGCGGCGAACCTGCTGGGCAACGCCGAGGAGGAGCACGCCGGCGGGGCGATCGCGTTCGCCAGCTTCAGCCTGGGCCTCGAGAGCCAGACGAACAGCGTGAAGGTGAACGGGGCCACGCTGGCCGACGTGGTGCGCGACTACGGCCACTGCATGACCGTGCAGCCCGAGGGGCACGCGGTCGACAAGAAATGGCCCGACCTGATCTACATGCCCGAGGACGCCCGCGCCAGCGTCGCCAAAGGAAGGGTGTGGTGGACCAAGGAGGGCAAGGAGCAGTCGATCCCGCTGCTGCCGGGCAAGATCTACATGACGCCCAGCGGCTTCAAGGTCCGGCTGGAGAAGCACCCCGGCGCGCCTAGCTGGCGGCTGATCGGCACGGTGGGCACCGGCACGTTCTGCCACAAGCCCAGCACGGTGAGCGGCGGCGGCAAGAGCGAGATCAGCAAGAGCCTGCGCGACTACATGCTGTACGGCCCGATCTTCGTGGCCGACCCCGACCGCGACCTGGACGTGGTCGACGAGATCTTCGCCAAGGACTACGGCGACCGCTGGGCCGACGGCAACCGATCGACCCACGCCAGCCGACCGCTGCTGAGCAGCGAGCGCACGCTTGGCAGCGTGATCAAGCTGCTCACGCCCGCCGCCGAGTACAGCGACGCCTACAACAGGTGGCTGGACACGATCCCCAACTACGTCTACCCGATCGTGTTCATCATCAAGCGGTTCTACAAGGCCGAGTGGGGCGGCGACTGGCGCGGCCACTTCGGCGTCGACATCGTGAACGGCTTTCCCGGCCACGAGCTGAAGTACGACGGCCGGAAGCTGGTGGGCACCTACCTGCGCATCGGCCTGACCGAGACGGCGTGGCGGACCTACAAGGTGCGGCAGGACTTCGCCGCGGCCACGAAGATCCAGACCGAGGACGACATCACCGCCAGCACCGTGGTGCCGGCCCGGTTCCTGTCGAACATGAACCCGGCGTACGCGGCGGGCGGACCGGTGGAGCGGGGGGCGTTCAAGTTCGCGGTGAACACCGAGTACCGGCTGTTCCAACGGCCCGATGACGCCGTCCACCGCGGGCTGGACAAGCAGACCGAGGCCGACATGAGCCGGCCGGACAACTTCATTAGCAACTTCGAGCCGCTGACCCACAGCGACGCGGCGACGATGGTCGAGCGCGTGACCGAGTTCGACCAGTTCACGCTGCCGATGCGCGAGCTGATGGCGGCGGCGGCCACAGCAGGGCGTGGTTACGTGGTGTGCTCGGCCGAGCCGCGCATCGTCAACGGCAAGCGGACGGCCAACCCGCGTTACCTGCAGGTCCGGCCCGACCTGATGGACCCGATGAGCTGGTACGTCGCCGAGCAGGGCCTGCGTTTCCTGCGGAAGATCCCCAGGGACCAGCCCGTCTACTGGCCCGTGGACGCGGTGCTGATGGGCCGGCGGAACAACCCGGCCGAGCCGGACGTGGGCATCCGGGCCCTGGCCGTGTTCAACCCGATCCACTACCAGGAGCTGCCCGAGCTGTTCATGGACTTCATCTGCTCGCTGACCGGCAAGAGCCCGTCGACCACGGGCGCGGGCAGCGAGGGGGCGCTCACCAAGGCGCCGTTCAACATGCTCCGCCCCACGGCCGACCTGAACACCGCGCTGGTCAGCTTCATCCTGACCGGCCTGGGCGGGTTCAGCACGGCGGCCGGGTACATCGGGCCGAACGTGCGGGTCGACCACGACATCAGCCTGCTCGTGCCCGAGATCTGGTGCCGGCTGACGCCCGAGGAGCGGGAGCCGAGCCACCTGATCGCCGACGGGCACCTGGAGAAGCTGGACGACTACATCCACAACGGCCGTCCGATCCCGGCGAGCCGGCTCGGCTACCGCATTACGCACAAGTTCGTGCGCACCTACTTCGGGCGGATCTTCGACAACCCGAGCAAGGTGTTCGACGACGCGATCCTGCGCCCCGAGAGCCAAGATGCCGACCAGTACGCCGACGGCATCCTGAACATCGTCGAGGCCCAGCAGAAGGTGGCCGCCGAGTACCTGGCCGACGGCAGCGTCGCCGACGCCTGCCCGCCGCTGCAGGCCCTGCTGCACATCATGGCCAACGGCACGTGGGAGGGGAAAACCGCCCACCACCCCGAGGTGCGCGCCATGTTCACCCGTGACTACCTGCTGAACAGCTACTGGTACAAGTTGCGATTGAAGCAGAAGCAGCGGGTCGACGTCGCCCTGTGGCACCGGCACGCGAGCTATCTCGACGGGTTCTTGGCAACGCCGGCCAACGCGGAGGAGGCGGAGCGACTCGGGCTGGCGGCGCGCCGAGCCGCGGCGACGGCGGAGCTGGAACGGGTCGGTTCCCCGGCGTATCTGGACGCGCTGGTCGGGACGCTCGGAGCCGATCCGGTCAACTGACCGCGCGTGCAGCACCGGCAGCTGGCTGCCGGGGTGCGGTTGCTGCAGATCGAACCCGGGCAGCGAGCTGCCCGGGATTTCCAGGGCTATTCTGATCCAATGACCGATGCCACGCCGCGTCCCGCCGACGATCGCACCTTCCGCCGCCTGATCGGCCTGCTCCGGCCGTGGTGGGGGTGGATCGCGCTGTCGACGGCGTTCGTCGTCATCGCCGCCCCGAGCGAGCTGTTCCCGGCCGTCGTGTGGGGGTACGTCACCGACGTGGTCGTGCTGGACCACCCGAGCAAGTTCCACGCGCTGACGCCGTGGTTCAGCTTCGGCGGTCGGCTCCACACGCCCGGGCAACTGTTGCTGTCGTCGGTCAGCTGGCTGCTGGTCGTGTACGTGTTCGGGCAGGCGCTGGAGACGGTGGAGGGTTACATCCTGAACCGCGTGGCCGAGCGGTTCATCCTCGACTTTCGCAACGACGTCTACGCCAAGCTGCAGGGGCAGAGCTTGGCCTACCTGCAGCGGCAGCGCACCGGCGACCTGATGGCCCGGGCGATGGGCGACGTGGACGAGATCAACTCGTTCATCGTCAACAGCATCGACACGCTGTTCAGCGAGGGGATCCTCTGGCTGGGGACCGTCGCGTTCGTCTTCTACATCAACTGGAAGGTGGCGTCGGTCTCGCTCGCGCCGCTGCTGGTGGTCTACTTCCTGCTGCGGTTCTTCAACCGCAAGGTGAAGCCGATCTACGCCGCCGCCCGCAGCACGCTGGGCGACATCGGCAACCGGTTGCAGGAGAACCTGAGCGGCGTGGTCGTCATCAAGATCTTCGGCCGGGAACGCGAGGAGGCGGCCCGCTTCCGCGCCGCGACGGCCAACCATTACCAACAGCAGGTCGCGGCCATTCGGGCCCGCAGCCTGTTCTTCCCGTTCACCCACGTGGTCGGCTTCTTCAGCAACGTGTTCATGATCGGCGTCGGCGGGTGGCTGATGCTGCAGAGGAACGCCGCCTTCACTGTCGGCGACCTCGTCGTCTTCCGCAGCTACTGGTGGCGGCTGTTCGGGCCGATCCAGACGCTGGCCCGGCTGAACGACATGGTCCAGCGCGCCAACGCCGCCTGCCGGCGCGTGTTCGACGTGCTCGATGCGCCGGAGGAGTTGCCCGAGCCAGCCGATGCTGTGGCCGTCGAGCACGTGAGGGGCGCGATGGAGCTGCGCGGCGTGTCGTTCGCCTACCCCGGCGGCGAAGAGGTTCTGCACGCGATCGACCTCACCATCCACCCCGGCCAGACGGTCGCCCTGTGCGGCCCCAGCGGCAGCGGCAAGAGCACGGTGCTGAACCTGCTGCTGCGGTTCTACGACCCCACGGCGGGCGCCGTGCTGCTGGACGGCCAAGACCTGCGCCACCTGCGGAAGCTCGATTTCCGACGGGCGTTCGCGCTCGTGCAGCAGGAGACGTTCCTGTTCAACGACACGATCCTGGACAACGTCCGCTACGGCCAACCCGACGCGAAGATGGACCGCGTGGTCGCCGCCGCCACGGCGGCCAACGCCCACGAGTTCATCGCCAAGCTGCCGGACGGTTACAACACAAAGGTCGGCGAGCGCGGCATCCGCCTCAGCGGCGGGCAGAAGCAGCGTATCAGCATCGCCCGCGCGTTCCTGGCCGACCCGCCGGTGCTGCTGCTGGACGAGCCGACCAGCAGCGTCGAGCCCGACAGCGAGGCCGCCATCGTCGCCGCGCTCGACCGGCTGATGGCCGGCCGGACGACGGTGTTGACGAGCCACCGCCCCAGCCTGATCCGCGCCGCCGACCTGGCTTACGTGATCGAGGACGGCCGGGTGACCGAGAGCGGCCCGCCGCGCGTGCTGGCCGAGCGCGGCGGGTGGCTGGCGCGGTTCCTGGCGGGCGCCGACGGTCCCGCCTCGAACGCGTGGCCCGCCGCTGCCCATCGCGTATGATGCGATGACTACGACGCTGGGTTCAACAATCGCAATCACATCCGGCTGTGCGTGGTCACGCCGCCGCGACGATCTTCGGCGCGGTCTGCAGGATCCACTGGTTGAGCGTCGCCACCTCGTGCTCCCACCTGCCGCTGGCCCGCACCTTCAGGAACGTGTCGAACAGCCCGTCGATCGCCTTGCACAGGTCGCGCATCAGGGCGATGCGCTCCTCGAACAGCACGCGCGGCGTCTCGGCCCCGTCCACCTCGGGCAGCTTCACGCCGCCGATGGCGAACGACTCGCCGTTGAGCGTCAGCGTGTAGTCGGCGCCGTCGACGTTCAGCAGCAGGCCGACCTTGCGAGGGACCTTGCCGCTGCGGGCGGCGTCGCGGGCCTCGGGCATCCGGCCGGGCGCGTCGCCCCGGAGGCCGTCGCGGCCGGTCTGGCCGTAGGCGCAGTCCAGGTCGATGCTGCGGTCGATCATGAACGCCACGTCGCGGAACCCCTCGACCTTCACGTGCGTCCCCTCGCGGGCGTCGGCCTCGTGCCACAGCCACAGGAGGAACTCGTTGCCGACGAAGTCCTTCGGCTCGGCACCCTTCAGCACCCACGGGTACTCGGGGTGCTGGCCGTCGCCCTCGGGGCCGGGGACGAACAGGGTCGACCTCAGCGTCTCGTAGTCGCGGAGCTGGCCGCGCGGCTCGAGCAATCGCAGGGCGGTCGTGCCCGATGACACGGGCTGCAGGTCCAGCTCGAACGTCCGTTGGAACAGCTCGGCCAGCATCTCGAAGCCCTTGCCGCTGGCCGAGCCGTACAGCGTCTGCGTCGGCAGGTCCCACAGCAGGGGCAGAACCTTGCTCCGGCGGAACTTCCCGCCGCGCAGCTCCTCCTCGACCCGCTTCTGGACGTTCTCCTTGATCTCCTTCTTCTGCGCCTTGGAGACGAACCCCGCCTTCTCACCCTTCTTCTTGCCGTTGGCCTTGGCGACGGCCTGCTCCTCCATGGCGGCGTAGGCCCGCTTCAGGGCGCCGGGGAAGCGGTGCGTGTCGACGCGCATGCCGAAGCTGACCGCGTCGGCGAAGACGTTCGCGTCGAAGCTGAACTGGTCGTCCAGCACGTGCCGGCCGCCGCTCCAGCCGTACTCCGACTCCTCCGGCACGCCCAGCTCCTGCGGCCTGAGCACGTGCGCGGCGAGCTTGTCCAGCATGCCCTGGTCAGCTGCGGTGGGGTGGTTCTTCCCGACGACCATAAACCTGCGGAACGACACCGACCCGGATGCGAAACCCATCTGAAACCCTTCCTGTTGCGACCTTCGCGGCGATCGCGCATGGTACACGCTCCGACCGCGGCCGTTCGGCCCGGTCCGACCGACGCACCGCTGCACCTGCACTCACCGCCGACTCCATGAACGACCCGACACGCGATCAACATCGGCCGACCGTCCGCTCCGGCTTGCGTGCGATCCTCGCCGCCTGCGCGCTGCCCGCCGCTCTTCTCGGACCGGCCGCGGTTTCCCGGGCCGAGTCGCCCGCGTCGACCGATTCCGCAGTGGCCCGCTTGGAGGCGGCCGCCCAGCGCCTCGAGGCGGCGGCCGACCGGTTGCAAACTGCCAAGGGGGACTCGACGTCCGTCACGTCCGAGCTCAAGCCCCCGTTCCCCCCGGCGACGCCGTGGGCGGTCGTGCGGGTCAGCCAGAAGGTGGGCGCGGCCGTCGTGCGGATCGACGTGGCGCAGGAGATCTACGTCCAGGGCAAGCGGACGCTCCGACGCGGGATCGGGTCCGGCGTCATCATCGACGACGAGGGGCACGTCCTGACCAACTTCCATGTGGCCGGGCGATCGGCCGAGCTGTACGTCACGCTGTCCAGCAAGGAGCGGATCGGCGCGAAGCTGGTCGGCGACGACCACTGGACCGACCTGGCCGTGGTCCAGATGAACATGGACGAGATCAAGAAGAAGGGCGTCACCTTCAGCCACGCGGAGCTGGGCGACAGCAAGCCGTTGATCACCGGGCAGGACGTGATGGCGATCGGCACGCCGTTCGGGCTGAACCGCACGACCACGCTTGGCCAGATCAGCAACAACGACCGCACGTTCTACCCCGAGCGGATGACGATCGACATGACCCGCGAGGAGGACCTGGAGACCGGCGACTTCTCCAACTGGCTGCAGATGGACACGCCGATCAACCCCGGCAACAGCGGCGGGCCGCTGGTCGACCTCAACGGCGCGGTCGTCGGCATCAACACGCGCGGCGGCGGGCAGAACCTGAACTTCGCCATCCCCATCGACACCGCCAAGCCGGTGATCGCCGCCATCCTCAAGAGCGCCACGCCCGACAAGAAGGGCCGGGTCGACCGCAGCGACCTGGGCATCGACTTCAAGCCGCTGCAGGACCTGGAGAGCTTCTACAACATCGACATCGACCGGGGCGTGCTGGTGAACAGCGTCGACCCGCTGGGTGCCGCAGCCAAGGCCGGGCTGAAGAGCCAGGACATCCTGATGTCGGTCAACGGCCACGCGACGAACTGCCGGTTCCCCGAGGAGATCGCGCCGGTCCGGCTGATGATCGCCGAGATGCCGATCGGCTCGACCGCCGACCTGGAGATCCGCCGGGGCAAGCAGTCGATGCACATGTCGGCCAAGACCCTGCGGCTGCAGAGCGTGTTCGGCCAGCAGAAGGAGCTGAAGGTGTGGGGCATGTCGGTCCGCGAGGTCACCCGCGCCTACGCCAGCGATGCCCAGCTGGACGACGACAGCGGCGTGGCCATCCAAACCCTGACCGACGGCCACCCCGCCGCCGAGGCCGACCTGCAGCGCGAGGACGTGATCCACAGCATGGACGGCAAGCCCGTGCCCGACCTGGACGAGTTCCTCCGGCTCTACAAGCAGTCGGTCGCCCGGCACGCGGCCAAGGTGGGGCTCGACCTCCACCGCGGCCACGCCGACCTGTTCAAGGTCATGACCGTCACCTACGACGCCGCCGACGACGAGAAGGCCGACGGCACCGCGCCGACCACGCAGACCGCGAACTGACATCCGACAATAGAGCCGCCGATGTCATCGGCGGCCTTCCATCGAACCGCCGACCCTGGAGACGCATGTCCCGCCGAGGCTCCGCCCTGTTTCTGACGCTCGCCGCCGCCCTCGCCACCACCGGCGCCACGACCGCCCCGACCACCGCGCCCGCCACGACGCGGGCGGCCAAGGCGATCCCGCCGCTGCCCCCGGCCGCGCCGGTCGTGCCGGCCGGGCCGAACTTCGCCCAGCGGCTGTACGACGCGGTGACGCCGTCGCTGGTCGCCGTCCAGTACACGTTCACCGGCGAGGTGCAGCAGGGCGACGTGATCGTGGCCGGCATCGTCGTCGACGACCACGGCCTGGTCATGTTCCCGCTGGCCGCCGTCAACGACCAGATGCCCGACGAGCAGCTGCGCAAGTTCAAGGTGATCGTCCCGCGGCAGGACACCGACAACGAGGAGCTGGACGCCACCTTCGAGGGGCGCGACGAGCGCGCCCAGATGGCGTTCGTCCGCGTGAGGCCGGCCAAGGCGTCCACCAGGCCGGCGACGCGTCGCACCTGGGTGCCCGTCCACTTCGCCCAGCGGTCGCCCGCCATCGGTGACGCGATCTACTCGGTCGGCGTACTGCCGCGCAGCGGCGGGTACCACTCGGTCTTCACGCAGTCGGTCCTGTCGGCCTACCTGCGCGGCCCGATCAAGCAGGTGCAGGTCGCCGGCGGCGGGCTGGCCGGCTTCGGCAGCCCGGTCTTCGACGCCACCGGCACCGCCATCGGCATCGTCGGCTACGAGCCGCCCGCCTCCATCGTGCTGGACGACAAGAACCCCCAGCAGCACCTGCTCGGCAGCCTCGCCACGAACCGCTACTTCGTGCCGACCGAGGAGTTCTCGATCGGCCTGGTCGACACGCCGACCGCCGAACGCCCGGTGGTGCTGTCCTACACCGGCCTGCCCGAGCTGAGCGGGTTGAAGAAGGAGGAGGCGGCGTACCTGGGCCTCGAGGGTCAGCCCGCCGTGCAGGTGGGCGACGTCCTTGACGACAGCCCCGCCGCCCGGGCCGGCATGAAGCGGCGCGACATCATCGTGAAGGTCAATGGCAAGCCCCTCGGCCGCGGCGACGTGCCGGAGGAGCTGCCGCTGATCCTCCGCCACCAGTTGGCCCAGTTCCCGCCGGGCACCACGGTCACGTTCGGCGTGCTCCGCGGGGGCCCCGACCAGCCGCTGATCAACATCCCCATCACCCTCGGCACCCGCCCCGACCCCGCCAACCGCGCCAAGCGGTTCTGGACCGACGAGATCGGCTTCGGCGTCCGCGAGCCCGTGCTGCTGGACCGCTACGCCCGCCACCTCAAGCCCGCCGACGCAGGCGGCGTCGTCGTCACCGTCCTCAAGCCCGAGTCGACCGCCCAGGCGGCCGGCCTCCAGCCCGAGGACCTCATCGTCCAGGTCAACGGGCAGCCCTCGCCCACGCTGGACGCCTTCAAGGCCGCCTACGGCGACTTCCGAAAGGCACACGCCCATGACGCGATCGTCATGGTCGTCAAGCGAGAGGGCCGCGAGCAGACGATCCGCATCGAGCCGCCGCAGTGAACGGGCGAGTGAGCCGCGCCACGACGAACGGCCGCGAATGACGCGAATTGCCAGGAGTCTGGACGCGGCATTCGTGCTCTGCATCGGGTGTCGCACAGGTGAGGCGGAGCAAGATGAGCCGCGGATGGACGCAGATGCACGCAGATCAAAACCAAGGCGTTTCTGATCTGCGTGCATGTGCGTCAGCCGGCGCCGTGCGCGGTTGACGGTGCCGGTGGTCCTCAGCACACTCCAGACGATGAAAGTCCGCGCAGCGGTACTGTTCCCAGCCATGGCCCTGACGGCGTCGTGGAGCTGTGCGCCGACCACGCTCAAGGACGGTCCCATCCGCTTCTCCGCAAGCGACGGCGGGCATGGACCCGCGGGCTTCACGCAGGCGTTGACCGGCGGCGGCGGCCCGGTCTCGTGGGTCGTCCGCGACGATCCCGGCGCCCCCGGCGGCGGACCGGTCATCGTGCAGGCCAGCACCGACGACACGAGCTATCGCTTCCCCCTCTGCGTCTATGACGGGGCCGAACTCGCCGACGCGGCCGCCACCGTGGATTTCAAGTCGATCTCCGGCACTGTCGACCAGGCGGCCGGGCTCGTGTTGCGGTACCGGCCGGAAAACTACTACGTGGCCCGGGCCAACGCGCTGGAGGACAACGTCAACCTGTTCAAGACGATCAACGGCAACCGGCTCAAGATCGCCGAGGTGCCGGTCAAGGTTTCGCCGGGCCAGTGGCACACCCTCGGCTTCGCCGCCAAGGGGCCACATCTCACCGTGACGTTCAACGGCAAGACGGTGATCAAGGCGGATGACGCCACGTTCAAGGATGCTGGCAAGGTCGGCCTCTGGACCAAGGCGGACAGCGTGACAGCTTTCGCCAACCTGAACATCGGCCCCACCCAATGAGGCGCGGTGCCCCATCAGCATGGCTCGCGCTGGCCGCTTTGGTCGCCGGCTGCGGCGACTCGACGCCCGCGCCACAGCCGATCGTCGGCAGCGCGTTCGACGCGGGCCTGCTTCAGGCACGACGACGGGGATTGCCCGTGGCCGTGCTGGTGTTCGATCCCGGCCGCGGCGATGCCGACCGCGCCGCGCGGACGGCGTTCGAGCTGTCGACGGCCGGCGCGGTGCCGGTCGAGCTCGATCTCACGTCGTCCCGCAACCGGGCCGATGCAGCCCCGCTGCACGGCCTCGAAGCGCCGACGCTCGTCTGCCTGTCGTCCCACGGCGTCATCTGCAGCCGCGACGACCGAGACATCACCGGCGAGCGGGTCCGGCGGCAGATCGCTCAGGCCGCTGGGCAGGGGCCGCAACTGGATGCGGAGCTCGACCGGCTGTCGGCAGCTGCCGAGGCGCACCCCGACGACGTGACCCCGCGGATGGCGCTCGCTGGTTTCCTGCTGTCGCACCACAACGACCGGGAGGCGATCCCGCACCTGAGGCGGGTCGCGGCCGACGCCTCGGCCGACGTGGACGTGCGGGTGCGGGCGTGGGTGGCACTGGGGCGTTCGCACCTGTGGATGGTCGAGCCGGAGAAGGCGCGCCACGCGGCGCAGGCGCTGATGGCCACGCTGGGGCCGCGGTCGGCGGAGGCGATGGCAGGGGGAAATCTGGTGCGCGGCCTGCAGGACATCAAGGCCAAGCGGTTCGACCGGGCGCGGGACGAGCTCGCCGCCGCCGCCACCGTGGCCCCGGCGTCGGACTATGGCCGGGAGGCGACGGGGCTGTTGGCGACGTTGCCAACGGTGCCGGGGAGGTGAGCACGATGCGTCGCCTGATCTTGGCCATCCTGCTCGTCGCCTGCGGCTCGGCGGCCGCCCTCGCGTTCCTGCGCCACGGCCGCTCGCCAGCGGCCGAGCCGCGCACGCTGGTCCTCTACTGCGCCACCGACCGGGAGATCGCCCAGGACCTGATCGACGCGTTCCAGCGTCACACCGGCGTCCGCGTCGACGCGAAGTTCGACGGCGAGGCGGCCAAGTCGGTCGGGCTGGTCCAGGCGATCCGCCAGGAGAAGCAACGCCCGCAGTGCGACGTGCTGTGGGGCGGGCAGGCGTTCTTCCAGACGATCCTGGCCAACGACGGGTGCCTGAGGCCGGCGCCGGCCGACCTGACCGCGGCCGAGGGGACGGCCCCGCACGATGCCCGGGGCCGGTGGCTCGGCTTCGCCGGCGTATACCGCGTGCTGATCGTGAACACCGACGTGCTGCCCGACCCGGCCGACCGACCGCGATCGATCTGGGACCTGACCGACCCCACGTTCAAGGGCCACGTCGGCATCGCCAACCCGCTGTTCGGCGGGATGGCCGCCCACGTCGCGGCGATCTTCAGCACGCTCGGCGAGCCGGCCGGGCGGCGGTGGCTGCAGGGGCTGAAGGACAACGACTGCGCCCTGTGCGCCGGCATGGCCGACGTGAAGAACCGCGTCGCATCCGGCGAGCTTTGGTTCGGCATCACCAGCACGGTCGATGCGCACGTCGCCATCGCCGGCGGCAAGCCGGTCGTGGTCGTGTTCCCCGACCAGGAGCCCGGCGGCCTTGGGGCGATGAACGGCTTCAACGCCGTCTCCATGATTGCCGGCGGACCGCACCCGACCGAGGCGGCGGCGTTCCTGCGGTTCCTCCTGACGCCGGACACCGAGCGCGTCCTCTCGACCGGCCCCGGTCAGAACTTCGGCATGCTGCCCGGCAGCGTTGCGGCCGACGTCCGGCCG
The DNA here is from genome assembly GCA_965198865.1 of Tepidisphaeraceae bacterium. Classification (GTDB taxonomy): domain Bacteria; phylum Planctomycetota; class Phycisphaerae; order Tepidisphaerales; family Tepidisphaeraceae; genus CBDAQA01. The sequence goes on from CBDAQA010000009.1 coordinate 374,767, forward strand.
GCGTGGATCCCGCGCGGCGTGCGCCAGATGGCCGTCGACTGGACCGCCGCCGTCGCCGCTCACCCGGCGGCGCAGCGGGCGATCAAGGAGATCCTGCTGAACCGATGAGCACCCCCGCGCGACCGCTGGCCGTGGTGATGGCGTCGGCCCTGGCGGCGGTGGCCGCGGCGATCGTCTATTCACCGCTCGTGGCGGCGGTGGCGGGCGCGGGCTTGGATCGCCACGTCGCTGTCGACGCGCTGCGCCACGCCGGCCGCCCGCTGGCAGGATCGGCCGGCGCGGCAGCCATCGCCGCCGTTGTGGCCGTGCTGGCCGGCCTCCCGTTCGCCATCGTGGTGGACCGGGCCGGCGTCGTCGTGCGACGCGCCGCCTGGGGGCTCGCGGCGGCGGCGTTGATCGTCCCGCCCTACATTGTGGCCGAGTCGGCGATCGTGCTGCTGGGACCAACGGGGAAGGTGTCGCGCGGCTTCGCGCTGCTGGCCGGCTGGGGACCGCCAGCGTCGGATCGGGTGGGGCGGGCGCGATACGCGGTCCCCGGCTGGGTCTACACCACGCCGGCGGCGGGGCTGCTGGTCGGCGGGTGTTTGTTCCCGATTGTCGCGGTCGCGGTGTCGGGCGCGAGCCGGCGGATCGACCACCGCGTGTTCGAGGCCGCCCGGCTCATGCGGGGACGCATCGGCGTGGCGAGCGTCGTCGCCCACGCGCTCGTCCCACCGGCGCTGGGCGCGGGGCTGTTGGCGTTCGCGCTGGCGCTCACGGAGTCGGTGGTGCCGCAACTGCTGCGGGTGCCATCGATGGGCGAGGCGATCTACGAGCGGATCCAGGAGGGCGACCTGCCGACGGCCGCGGCACTGGGGTTCCCGTTGCTGCCGGCCATCGTGCTGGCCGGCAGCGTGGGGGCGTTCATCCTCGTGCGGGCGCGGTCGGCCAGCGTGGCCGGGCTCGAAGGGGAGGTGCCGACGTTCGCGGGCGGGCGCGGCGGGCTGGCCGCGAATGCGATTGGCGTGGCGGCGACCGCGACCGCCATCGCACCGGCGATCGTGCTGCCGGCCGTGTCGCTGACGTGGCTGGCGCTGTCGGCCGACCGGCCGGCGTCAGCCGGGGGCGAACATCGGGTACTCCGGGCGTCGGGCTTTGTCGAGGCGTTCCGCGGCGCCTGTGGACTGGCCGGCGGCGATGCGATGCGCACGGCGGTGCTGGCGATCCTCACGGCCACCCTGGCGGTCGCGCTGTCGATCGGCATCGTCTGGCCGGCGGTGCGGTCCCGTCGTGCCTGGATGACCGGCGCGCTGGGCGCGGGGCTGGCGGTGCCGGCCCCCGTCGTCGGGCTGGGCCTGATCACGATCTGGAACCGGGGGGACGGCGCGATCATCTACCAGAGCCCGGCCGTCGTGGTACTGGCGTGGCTGGCGCGGTTCCTGCCCGTGGCCGTGCTGCTGGTGCAGGTGGCGCTGGTGCGCGTACCGCCGGAAATTCTCGAGGCGGCATCGCTGGCTGGACGGGGGCCGCTGCGCCGGTTCATGTCAGTCGTGCTGCCCAGCGCCGCTCCCGGGCTGGCGGCGGCGTGGGTGGCGACGTACGTGCTGTGCGCGACGGAGTGCGTCGCCACGTTGCTGGTCGCCCCGCCCGGGGCTCCGATGCTGGCACCGTCGGTCGTCAACCTGATCCGCCGGGGACAGGACCCGGAGATCGCCGCGGTTCAGATGCTGCTGATGATCGTGGTGGCAGCGCCGGTCCTCACCATGGCACTGGTGGCATTGCTTCGCCGATGGGGGTCGCGATGAGCGAAGCGCTGGGGTTGACCGGGCTGACGCGGACCCACGGCGAAACGACCGTGTTGGCCGGCGTCGACCTTTCGCTGGAGCAAGGCGAGCGGCTGGCGGTCGTCGGCTCATCCGGCAGCGGCAAGACGACGCTCCTGCGGCTGATCGCCGGGCTGGACGTGCCCACCGCGGGCGCGATCCGCCTCGGCGGACGGCTGGTGTCTGGACCGGGTCGGTTGCTCGTCCCCCCAGAGCACCGCGGCGTGGCGATGGTCTTCCAAGGGCTGGCGTTGTTCCCGCACCTGCGGGCGCTGGATCAAGTGGCGTTCGCGGCGCGCGGTCCAGGCGGGCGGCAGTCGGCGCAGGGGCTGCTCGATCGGGTCGGGCTGGGGCGCCGAGGTTCGGCACCGCTGGATCAACTGTCGGGTGGGGAGCGACAACGCGTGGCGCTCGCAAGGGCATTGGCGCAGAAGCCGGCGGTGATCCTGATGGACGAGCCGTTCGCCAGCCTGGACGATCATCGCCGGGCAGAGATGCGCGGGCTGTTGCGCTCGCTGTTGGATGGGACCGACGTGACGGTCGTGCTGGTGACGCACGCGCGGGACGACGCGCTGGACCTGGCCGATCGCGTGTTGGTGTTGGATCGCGGGCGACCGGTCGTGGCGGACACGCTCGAACGGGTGCTTGCCGACCCGCGCCACGCCGCGGCCGTGCGGTGCTTGGGGTTGGGTCAACTGATCGAAGGCGAAGCGGACGGGAACGGTCACGCGACAACGTTGTTCGGGGCGGTGACGCTGGCGCGACCGGCGGCGGGGCGGGTGACGCTGTTGGTCCGATCGTCGCAGCCGCGGCTGGCCGACGAGGGGGTTGGAGGAACCGTGGAGTCGGTCGAGGTTCGCCCGCCCGACAGGGCAGATGTGGCGCGGGTCGCGGTCTTGCGTGTGGGAGGCGAACGGCTGCGCGTCAATGTGGGTCCGCGAGCCGTTCACGTCGGCCAGGCCGTGTGCGTTCAGATCGAGGGGGCGTGCGTCGAAGTCGAGGAGTAGCGGTTGGGCGACGGCCGTCACTGGACTGGCCCGGCGATGCTCCAGATGATGCGGCTGGGCTGGTTGAAGTCGCTGCCGGTGGTGCCGGACTTGCGCACGAACGGCAGCTGGCTCAGGGGGAACTGGGCGTCGGCCCACTTCAGGTAGCCGACGTGCCCGTCGGCGAACAGGATGTTGCCGCCGCCGTTGTGGCGGGCGGCGAACCGCTTCCAGTTGGCCTTGGGCTGGCCGACGTTGCTGATGAATCCCCGCGCGTCGATCAGCGACTTCCAGTAGCCGCCGCCACCGCCTGCGGAGAAGGCGGCGACGTACCGCTGTACGCCGGCATCGGTGAACTCGGACGGGTTGACCAGCTTCTCGGCGATCACGACCACGCTCGACGCCGGGCGGAGGTGCGCCAGCTTGACCGTGTTGAACGACTGCGTGTTGGCGAACGTGTTCGTGAGCGACGCGTTCGACGCGTACGACATGTTGAACTTGAAGAACGGGCCGCCGCCGGGCGAGGTGATGGGGGTCAGCTGGTGGGGCGTGAGCGAGTCGGTCCCGTACAGGAGGAAGTACTGGCCGTCGGCGGACAGCACGTCTGGGGGCACGGCCCCGGGGATCGTGCCGGCCCCGGTGGCGGACGGGCACACGAAGGCCGACGACTTGCCGCTCGTCGGCGCCGGGGCGGTGCCCGACTGGTCGTCCAGCAGCAACTGGTAGTACGACTTTTTCCCCATCGAGCTGGCGACGGCGTTGAACCAGAGGCTCGGGTCATCGACCCCCCTCACGCCGTTGCCCGCCTGGCTCGGGTCGGTCCCGGTCGGCACGCCGAAGAGGTTGCCGTTCGGGTAGACGGAATCCGATCCGTCGGGCCCCTTGGCCGGGATCAGCCCCTTGTTCGCGTCGCAGTACATGATGAACCCGAGGCCCAGCTGGTGCATGTTCGACATGCACGCCGCCTGCTGGGCGGTCTGGCGGGCCTTGTTCAGCGAGGGCAGGAGGATGCCGAGCAGCACCGCGATGATGCCGATGACGACCAGGAGCTCGACCAGCGTGAATCCGTTGCGCGCCGTTCGGCCCATGACCACCTGTCGGTTGTGAACGGTCGTCCGGGATGGACGGCCGGTGGTAGCCGAGCATAACGGTGCCGACAACGCCGGGCAAACGGGTTGGGCGATCAACGGTAGGTCAGGCCGAAGCCGAACTTGAACAGCGGGTCGTACTTGGCCGGGGGGCTGTTGATGGTTAGATCGGCCTGATCGTTCGACCTGGGCCAGGTGCGCGAGAGCTTCCCGGCGGGCTTGGCGTCGCCGAAGAGGACGTCGGCCACGCCGCCGCCCTCGGTGCCGGGCAGCCAGGCGGCGACCAACCCATCGGCCTGGTCGGCGACGCCGCCGAGCACGAGCGGCCGACCACTGACGACGATGACCACCACGGGCACCCCGAGCTTCTTCGCGTTGGCCACGGCAGCGGCGTCGGTCGCGTCGAGCGACAGGTCCATCTTGTCGCCGAACCACTCGGCGTAGGGCTTCTCGCCCACCACGACCACAGCCACGTCGGCGAGGGCGGTGCCGGTGCCGTCGGGTGAGTAGGTCACTTGGGCGCCGCGGACGGACTTCAGGCCGGCGAGGATCGTGGTGCCGATGATCTTGGGTTGGCTCGCCTCGCCCTGCCAGCCGATCGTCCAGCCGCCGCACTGGACGCCGAGGCTGTCGGCGGCACGTCCGGCGACGAGGAGGCGGGCCGACTTCTTGAGCGGCAGGACATCGCCGTTGTTCTTCAGCACGACGAGCGACTCGCGCACCGCCCGCCGGGCGACGGCGCGGTGCTCGGCCGAGCCGAACGACTTCCACAGGGATCGATCCGCCAGCGGCGACCGTTCCATCAGCCCCATGGCGAACTTCACCCGCAGGACCCGCGTGACGGCGTCGTCGATGCGCGACAGCGGGATGCGCCCCTCGTCAACCAAAGCCTTGATGTCGGCGAACAGCTCGGGGTAGCGGTCGGTCAGCATGACCATGTCCATGCCGGCGTTGATCGACACCTCGACGTCGTGCTTGTAGTCGGGCCCGATCTGGTCGACCGCGTTGTAGTCGGAGATGAGGAAACCCTCGAAGCCCATCTCGCGCTTGAGCACGTCGGTCAGCAGGAAGTGGCTGGCCGAGCACTTCACGCCGTTCCAGCTGTTGTAGGACGGCATGATCGTCGCCGCGCCGGCGGCCAGGGCCGCGGGGTAGCCGGGCAGGTGGACGCGGCGCAGCGTCGCCTCGTCCACGCGCGTGTCGCCCTGGTCCAGGCCGGCCTCGTCGTTGTCTTTGATGTTGGTGTGGAGCGACGTGCCGCCATCGCCGGCGAAATGCTTGGCGCAGGCCAAGACCGAGAGGGGATCGGACAGGCTGGCACCCTGGAAGCCGCGGGTGGCGGCCGCGCCCAGTTCGGCGACGACGGCGGGGTCCTCGCTGAACCCCTCGTACGTGCGTCCCCACCGCGCGTCCTGCGGCACCGTCACGCAGGGCGAGAAGGCCCAGTTGATGCCTGTCGCCCGGACCTCCTCGGCCGTCACGCGCTCGATCCGCTCGACCAGTGCCGCATCGCGCGTGCAGCCGAGGCCCACCTCGTGCGGGAAGACGGTCGCGCCCGGGATGTTGTTGTGACCGTGAACGGCGTCGACGCCGTACACCAGCGGGATGCCCAGCCGGGTCTGCATCGCCAGCTTCTGGTAGCCGTCGACCAGGTCGGTCCACCCCGCCAGCGTGTACTTCGACTTGTCCTTTGGCCCCGATCCGCCGCCGCTCAGCAGGGAGCCGAGGAAGTACTTCTGAACGTCGCCGGGGTCCTTGAGCGCCGACTGGTCCGGCTGGAGCATCTGCCCGATCTTCTCGTCCAGCGTCATCCGCGCCAGCAGCGCCTTGGCCTTGCCGTCGCAAGCCAGCAACCGCTGTTGCCCTGCCACCGGCGGCTGCGCGGTCGCCCGGCCCCCGGCCAGCGTCGCCGCCGCCGCCGCCACGAGCATGACCATCGATCCACGACGCGCCTTCGACCCTTGTCCCGTCATCAACCGCTCTCCGATTCCCCCGAAGCCTAAAGATGCTAACGGCGGGGTGCCCGGCGGCTCACTGCGGATTACGACAAACCTTCTCGATCTTTGACCGATGTGGCGCGGGGGACCACGTGCCGGTCAGCCGCCAACGAACAGGAAGATGACGATCTGGGCCGAGTTGAACAGGCTGTGGGTCACGATGTTCATGTACAGGTTGCCCGACCGCTCGTAGACGAAGCCGAGGCCGACCGACAGGACGAAGAGCGGGGCGAAGAAGGCCGGCTCGCCGTGGACGGCGGCGAAGGCGATCGACGTCATGACGACGGCCGACCAGCGCGCGACCGGGCGCAGGGGCGACACCATGCCCTCCACCGGTAGGCCAGGCGCGTAGTGGAGCGGGATCGGATCGTCGGTCGGCGGCTGGGTGAGCGTCTCGGTCACGACGGTGGCGACCAAGGGGAAGCGCGACCGCACGCCCAGGCGGTCGGCGAACCAGTTGGATAGCCGCCCGAGCGCCGTCTGCAGCAGGCCGCGGAACATCAGCTCCTCGCCGATCGGGGCGACGACCGAGGCGGTCAGCACGGCCACCACCGCCATCAACGGGTGGTGATCATCCCGCAACATCTCCAGCACCGGGTGCGGCTTGGCCTGGGTCAGGTGCAGCCAGCGGTAAAGCTTGACCACCGCGGAGCCCGTGAGTCCGATCAGCGGGTACAGGATGAAGAGCGCGGCCGTCCCCCCGGCCAACGCGTTGGGAATGCCGCGGGGTCGAAGGCCGATCAGCCGCAGTCCCTGGTGACGGTCCGGCCAGAACTCGCGGACCATCGCCACCACGGCCACGATCGCGATTGCCTCGGCGAGCGCGCCGATGGCGAGGGTCCGCACATCCTGCGACGGGTGGGCACCGGCGATGCCGATCAAGGTCGCCACGCCGAAGTTGGCCACGAGGGTGCCGGCCACGAGCGCGATGATCGCGCCGCCGGCGATGGCCAGCAGCGGCCAGGCCGAGTCCCACGGCGCCAGCCGTTCCGGCCCGCTGATGCCCGGCTTGCGGAACGCCCCCAGCCCCCGCGCCGCCACCAGCCCGATCACGGCCCACCCGACCAGCGCCGCCAGCAGCCAGGGCGGCCCGTCGGTCGGGTCGACCGGGGGCACGGCGGGGAGCGTCGTCGGCAGCGTGGTGGCCGCCGCGGCGAGCCCGATTGACATCATGCCGACCCCATCTACAGTCACCGGTCCCCGCCAGCAACAGGCGTGCGGCCACCCCTATGAGCGACAGTTTCCTTGAGCAGATTGTCGACCGCAAGCGCCTGGAGGTGGCCGAGCGAAAGGTGTCGGCCCCGATCGAGCAACTGCTGGAGACGATCGAGACGCTGGGCCGGCCGCGGAACTTCTTCCACGCCGTGACCAAGGACCCCGCCGCCGAGGGACCGCCCGGCACGTTCCAGAAGCGGGTCAACCTGATCGCCGAGGTGAAGAAGGCGTCGCCCAGCCTGGGGGTGATCCGCGAGGACTTCGACCCGGTCGCCATCGCCCAGGCCTACGCCGCCGCCGGGGCCGACGCGCTCAGCGTGCTGACCGACGGCCCGGGGTTCATGGGCGAGCTGTCGTTCATCCACGCGATCCGCGACGTGGTGAAGCTGCCGGTGCTGCGGAAGGACTTCATCCTCGACCCCTACCAGGTGTACGAGAGCCGGGCGGCCGGGGCGGACGCGATCCTGCTGATCGCCGAGTGCCTGCGCACCAACGAGCTGATCGACCTGCAGATCCTGGCCACCGAGCTGCACCTGACCTGCCTGATCGAGGTGCACGACGTGGAGAACCTGATGCGGGTGCTCGACCACGTGGTCGGCTTCCCGCACCGCAGCTACAGCCTGCTGGGCATCAACAACCGCGACCTGCGCACGTTCAAGACCGACCTGGGCACGACGCTGCGCGCGTCGGACCTGATCGAGGACAAGAGCGTGCTGGTCAGCGAGAGCGGCATCGCCACGCTGGCCGACGTGCGGAAGGTCCGCGCCGCCGGCGTGCGGGCCGTGCTGGTGGGGGAGACGCTGATGCGCAGCGGCGACGTGGCGGCGACGGTCAACGAGCTGTTCGTGCTGCCGGAGTGATCGCCGACGGAAGCGCCGCCCGGGGCCAGTGGCCACTAACGCTGACCTCTAACCGGGTCATCGCCACAGGACCGCATCGCTCCTGCATTCGTCCCACTGCCGAATTGCTCGCCGGCACCGCCACGGCGGCGGCCGTCGTCCCTTTCACGGGAACAGCCCCTTCAGCCGGCACGACTCGGCCACGCGGCCGACGGCGATCGTGTAGGCGGCGGTGCGGTAGTCGCAGTCGGCCTCGTCGGCCTTGGCGTTGACCGCGTCGAACGCGCGCTCCATGGTCCGTTGCAGCTCGTCCTCCACCCGCTTCTTGTCCCAGAAGAAGTTCTCCAGCCCCTGCACCCACTCGAAGTAGCTGACGGTCACGCCGCCGGCGTTGGCGAGGATGTCGGGGAGGACGGTGACGCCGTTGTCGCGGAGCATCTCGTCGGCCTCGGGCGTGGTGGGGCCGTTGGCGGCCTCGACGACGACGCGGGCCTTCACGTGCGGGGCGCTCTTGGCGTCCAGCGTGTTCTCCATGGCGGCCGGCACCAGCACGTCGCAGTCGATCGCCAGCAGCTCGTCGTTGTCGACCTCGTCCGCGTCTGGCAGGCCGGCCAGCGTGCCGGTGTCGCGGTAGTGCTTGCCGGCCGCCTCGATGTCGATCCCGCCGTCGTTGGTGATGCCGCCGTTCTTCTCGCTGATGGCGACGATCGTCGCGCCGCGCTCGTCCAGCAGCCGGGCCGCGTGGTAGCCGACGTTGCCGAACCCCTGGATCGCGATCCGCACGCCGTCCAGCGTCTTGCTCTGGGTGGCCAGGAACTTCCGCAGCACGTTCATCACGCCGCGCCCGGTGGCCTCCTCGCGCCCGACGCTGCCGCCGAGCGCGATCGGCTTGCCGGTCACCACGCCCAGCGCCTGGTAGCCGATCATCGTGCTGTAGGTGTCCAGGATCCACGCCATCACCTGGGCGTCGGTGCCGACGTCGGGCGCGGGGATGTCGTGGTGGGGGCCGATGACGGGCATGATCTCCATCGTGTACCGGCGCGTGAGCCGCTCGCGCTCGCCGGCGCTGAGGGCTTTGCGGTCGCACACCACGCCCCCCTTGGCCCCGCCGAACGGCAGGTCGACCAGCGCGTTCTTCCACGTCTGCAGCATGGCCAGCGCCATCACCTCGTCGCGGTTGACCGACGTGTCGAACCGCAGCCCGCCCTTGAACGGCCCGCGCGCGTTGTTGTGCTGCGCCCGGTACCCGGTGAACACCTGGATGTGCCCGTCGTCCATCCGCACCGGGCACGACACGGTCACCACCCGCTTGGGCGTGCTCAGCACCGTCCGCCAGGTGGGGTCCAGGTTCATCTGCTGGTAGACGCGGTCGAAGTACAGGTGCGCGTTCTGCCAGAACGACGAGTGCTCCTCAGGCGTGTCGGGCCTGGGCGACAGACGGTTGGTGGTCGGGGTGGCCATGGGGCCGAGAGTATCACCCGCCGGAGCCGTGGGCGGCAAGGAACGACCGATCCCCCATTTAGCGACGGCCCGGCAGGCCGAGCTTTGCGCGGCGGTTGATCCGAGAAGCGCGGCCGTCCGGGGCGCCGCTCGCCGGCCCTGCTCAGGTACACGACGATCCCACGCGATCCCCAGTCGCTCCGACGGACGGCCCCCAGTGCCGGGCGTTCGCGCTCGTCGTCCTCCTCCTGCTGACCACATTGCCGGCCATCGGTCGAGCGGCCGACACGCCGGCCTGGTCGCGGTTCTAGGACGTGCCGCTGGGGCGGTGGCTGGAGGCGCAGCGCGAAGCGCGGCGTTGGCCGTTCACGACGACCGGCGACAGCGGCGGTCGCGGGCACGTCCTGCGTACCTTCAACACCCGGCCCGACCTCTACCCGACCGACACCCGCTCCGAGTAGGCCCCCTGCGCGACTCTGCGGCGATTCTGATCTGCCCCTCGTTCCGTCCGCCAATAGGAAGCCATTTGGAGGCCAGATGCGATCAGCGCTTTCGCCGGGCGAACACCAACGGCCCGGCGGCCAAGCCCATTAGCAGCAAGCTGGTCGGCTCCGGCGTACTGACAACGGTGATTCCCTCGCCGTTCGCCGATTGAAAGACGCTTGGGAACTTGCTGTTGAGATAGCTTCCCGAATAGTAGCCGTCGGCGAAGGTGGCATTGGTTGTCAGATCTTTGAGCGCGTACACAGTTTCTGATGACCCGCTCGGACCGTTTAAGTTGATGGTCGCGGTTTCGTAAAATCCGAGCGTCGCCGAATCAGAAATTGATGCCCCATTCGTCAGCGTAAGCGTACCCGCCGGATTAGTGCCACTTCCACCGACAGTCACATTCCCCGTCCCCAGCGCTCCGGACGATCCTACGGTCAAAATCCCTCCCGAAGTAATCGTCGTAGTGCCGGTGTACGTGCTCACGCTGTTAACATTGACACCGCCAGTATTAGTGACGATCAAGGGGCTTGCCACCGTGTTACCGGTACCGTTCGCGATCGAGCCGGAAATCAGCAGTGGTGAACTGCCGGCAATGGTCAAACCTTTGGTGCTGCCGTCGTCTGGCGCAAGGTTCACCGGGCCGGCGAACGTCGTACCGCCCGTGTTGTTGATGTAAACGATTCGGCTGGACGATGCGCTGCTAGTCACACTGCCATTGAATGTGATGGCGTTCGTGCCGCCGATTGTTCCGTCACCAGCCAACAGGATCTTGTTCGCGATTGTCCGTGGGCCGGTTGATGCGAGTGTGTCCGAGCTGGTGAAGCTCAGCGTGCTTGAGCCTAACGCCTGGTCATTCCCAAGGTACAGCGTGCCGGCCGTCCCACTCCCGGTCAAATCAAGTGCCACGGTGCCGGTTAGCCCTGAATTCGCGCCATTAATCGTCACGCTATTGGTATTTGCGATACGAAACGTGACCGTGTTGCTTGAGGCGAGCGTCCCGTTAAACACGCTAGAAGCGCCAGACGCACCGTTCTGATAGACGTATGACGTCACATTGGATGTGGGAACGAAGGCGATTGGAAGATCAAACGTGTCTGTACCAGCCGACGCAAGGTAGATTGCTGACGCGGAACTACTGCCACTGGATGAAGTTCCAGTGCCCCCCGTTCCATAGGCGTTTAGCGTCAGTGTCGGGGTTGGAGTGCCGGACGATGCCGTCAAATCGTATCCGGAAGCGGCGGACTGGAAGATGAGACCAGCGATGGTTGCCGAAGATCCGAGATTCGCTGGACTGCCACTTCCGGAGGGCGCAAGATTAAAGTTAATTACGGAATTGGGATTTAGGGTAGCACCTGGCGAGTTGAGATTTCCAGCCTCGTTGTACGAGAATTGGCTGCCATTTGACGCCGAGGTTCCGACACCAATGATCAGTGCAGGCGCAAGCCACCAGCAGGCGTTTGCCGAGCGTACTAATCCTAGACGAGAGTCGGCTAACTTTAAACCGGTTTTGAAGTTCATACGCAAATTCCAACGCGAGATCACCCCGTTGCAGGTCTCTCGCAAGTAACCACTATTTTCGCCGAACTCTACCGCGCCGCCAGGACGACGTCCTTTAGCGAAACCGGAAAACCTGAGCCGGACGGCTGTCGCGAGAAAGTCCAAGTACCTCTTCCGCCAAGACACGACTGAACCCAAATACCAATTGACACCGCAACGTAGGGCATCTGCGGCCCAACCACAACTACTTTTTTCGAAAACAAGCGTTTCGTTGTCTCATCGTCGAGTCGGCGGCCGTCGGACGGCCGATGTGTGGTGTTCTGTCGCACGGCCGTACTGAGGTTGCAGGGACTAGTAGCGCGGCAACGAATGCGCCCGCGGGCGTGGACCCGTTCTGCACCGCTTCCTGCGTCGCCCATCGGTGCAGCGCCGACAAGATCGACGGAGTGTGCGGGGCTGCGGTGGCCCGGCAAACGACGGTCAGCTAACCTGGAAGATGACGTTGTCGATCAACCGCGTGGCCCCCACGCGGGCGGCGATGGCGAGGACGGTGGGGCCGGTCATCAGCTCGACCGGCCTCAGCGTGACCGGGTCGACGGCGGCGACGTAGTCGATGTTCAGGTGCTGGGTGAGCAGCGCCTGCTGGACGGTCGTGATGAGCCGGCTGGCCTGGCGGACGCCGCCGTGGGCGAGGTCGGCGGCGGCGAACAGGGCTCGGGGGATGGCCAGGGCGCGGGTGCGGTCGGCGGGGGAGAGGTACTGGTTGCGGCTGCTCATGGCCAGGCCGTCGGGGTCGCGGAGGGTGGGGCAGGCGACGATCTCGACGGGGAAGTTGAGCGCCTCGACCAGGGCGGAGAGGACGCGGAGCTGCTGGAAGTCCTTCTGGCCGAAGCAGGCGACGGTGGGGCGGACGATGTTGAACAGCTTGGCGACGACCTGGCAGACGCCGCGGAAGTGACCGGGGCGGTGCTTGCCCTCGAGGACGGTGTCGAGCTGGGGCAGGTCGACGACGACGTCGGCCGAGCCGGGGGGGTACATCTCGTCGGCCGAGGGGTGGAAGACGAAGTCGACGCCGGCACCCTTGCACTTGGCGAGGTCGTCGTCGATCGGGCGGGGGTACTTGGACAGGTCCTCGCCGCGGCCGAACTGGGTGGGGTTGACGAAGATGCTGACGGCGGTGGCGGGGGCCCGGGTCTTGGCGACGGCGACCAGCGACAGGTGACCGGCGTGGAGGGCGCCCATGGTGGGCACGAACGCCAACGGCGTGCCCCGCGCCCGCTCGGCCCGGACCTCGGCGATCGTGTGCAGCACCTTCATGGCGGGAAGGGTATGAGCGGGGGAAGCGAATGCAAAGGTGAACGGTGGCGCGAGGGATTAATGAGCCGCGCACGAAGGTAGTCCGCAGTAAGCGGAGGCGCGTCAAACCGCTTACTGCGGTGTACCTCCGTGCGCGGCTCCTTTCGATTTGGAGAAGGTCACTTCCCGGGTTGGCCGTAGTAGGCGCCGGGGCCGTGCTTGCGGAGGTAGTGCTTGTCGAGCAGCGGCTGGGGGATGGGGGCGACATCGGGGCGAAGGGCGAACGTGTGCAGGGCCATCTGGGCGGCGAACTCCAGCACGACGGCGTTCTCGACGGCCTTGGCGGGCGAGGATCCCCAAGCGAACGGGGCGTGGCCGGCGAGGACGACGCCGGGGACCTGGTCAGGGTCGATCCGGCGATCGCGGAAGGTCTCTACGATGACCCGGCCGGTGTTGAGCTCGTAGTCGGTCTTGATCTCGGCGTCGCGCATGGGGCGGGTGGCGGGGATGGGGCCGTAGAAGTTGTCGGCGTGGGTGGTGCCGAGGCAGGGGATGTCGCGGGCGGCCTGGGCGAAGCTGGTGCCGCAGGTGGAGTGGGTGTGGACGACGCCGTTGACGCCGGGGAACTGCTGGTAGAGGTACAGGTGGGTCGGCGTATCGGACGAGGGGCGTCGGCCGTGGCCGTCGAGGATCTCGCCCGTCGCCAGCGACAGCACGACCATGTCGGCGGCGGTCATGCCGTCGTACGGCACGCCGCTGGGCTTGATGGCGACGACGCCGGCGGACCGGTCGGCACCGGAGGCGTTGCCCCAGGTGAGGACGACGAGGCCGGCCTCGACCAGGGCGAGGTTGGCGCGGAAGACCTGTTCCTTGAGCGCTTCGTAGGGCATTCGTCTCTCCGACCAAGCCGGCCTGGTTACCTATCACATCCGCCCCAACCCCGGCGCCAGGTGGTAGTAGATCTCGTTGGTCCGCAGCTGCTGCTCGAACGCGTCGACCTGCGTGGAGCCTTCGATGACGGCCACCTCGAGGTTGGTCATGCGCGCCCAGTCGCGCAGGTGCTCGGTGGTGACGGCGTAGCTAAAGCCGGTGTGGTGGGCGCCGCCGGCCAGGATCCAGGCGGCGCAGCCGGTCTTGAAGTCGGGGCGGCACTTCCACACGGCGCGGGCGACGGGCAGCTTCGGCAGCGGCTGCGGCGGGGCGATCGCGTCGACCTCGTTCACGATCAGCCGGAAGCGGTTGCCGAGGTCGACCACCGAGGCGTTGAGCGCGGGGCCGGCGGGGGCGTCGAACACCAGCCGGACCGGGTCCTCCTTGCCGCCGATGCCGAGCGGGTGGACCTCGACCCTGGGCTTGCCGGCGGCGATGGTCGGGCAGATCTCGAGCATGTGCGATCCCAGGACCAGGTGGCCGGCCGGGTTCAGGTCGTACGTGTAATCCTCCATGAAGCTGGTGCCGCCCTTGAGGTCGGCGGCCATCACCTTCATGGCGCGGACCAGGGCCGAGGTCTTCCAGTCGCCCTCGCCGCCGAAGCCGTAGCCGTCCGCCATCAGGCGCTGGGTGGCGAGGCCGGGGAGCTGCTTCAGGCCGTACAGGTCTTCGAAGGTGTCGGTGAAGCCGTTGAACTTGCCGTGCTCGAGAAACGACCGGAGGCCCAGCTCGATGCGGGCCCCGTCGCGGAGCGACTCGTGGCGCGCCCCGCCCTTGCGCAGCTCGGAGTCCACCGTGTACAGGTCGGCGTACTCGGCGCAGAGCTGGTCGACCTCCGGCTCGGTGGCCGACAGGACGTGCTTCACCAGGTCGCCGACCGCGTGGTAGTTGACCGCGTAGCCGAACTTCGCCTCGGCGGCGACCTTGTCGCCGTCGGTGACGGAGACGAACCGCATGTTGTCGCCGAAGCGGGCGAAGTTGGCGCCCTGGGCATCGTGGTGGGCGCGGGCGGCGCGCATCCAGGTGCCGAGCCGGCCCTGCACCTCCGCGTCGGACCAGTGGCCGACGACGACCTTGCGGTTCAGGCGCAGGCGCGTGTGGAGGTGGCCGGCCTCGCGGTCGCCGTGGGCGGCCTGGTTCAGGTTCATGAAGTCCATGTCGATGTCGGCCCACGGCAGGTCGCGGTTGAACTGCGTGTGCAGGTGCAACATCGGCTTGGCCAGCTGGGTGAGGCCGCCGATCCACATCTTGGCGGGGCTGAACGTGTGCATCCACAGGATGACGCCGCCGCAGGCGGGGCTGGTGTTGGCCTCGATGCAGACGGCGCGGGCCTCCTCGGGCCGGGTGACGATCGGCTTGAACACGACCGGGGCCGGCAGCCGGCCGCTGGCGTTCAGCGCCTCGACCACCTGCTGCGCGTTGGCCGCCACCTGCTTCAGGGCGACCTCGCCGTACAGGTGCTGGCTGCCGGTGACGTACCAAAACTCGATCGGCTTCAGGTTCTTCATGGGAAGGTCGATTGTCAGTTGGGTAGTGGTTCACCACGCCGCGGCGCGGGCAGCCGGCGTGGTGATCCACGCCCCACATCGGGCGTCACGTTGCTTCCTTGACGCCGAGCACTTCGTCGCGGACGTGCAGCAGGTCCTTCATGACGTTGGACACGTCGGCCGTGTGACCGGCGACGCCGAAGGCGTCGTGCAGCTGGCGGTAGAGCTTGTACAGCCGCTCGTAGATCGCGACGTTGGCGGGGATCGGCGCGTACTGCTTCGGTTGCACGCCGGTCATGGCGGCGATGGCCGGCGGGAACGACGGGTAGGCCCCGCCGACCACGGCGGCGGCGACGGCGGAGCCGAGGGCGCAGGTCTGGTCGCTTCGGCTGATGAAGATCGGGCGGTTCATCACGTCGGCGTAAATCTGCATCGCCAGCGGGCTGCGGGCGGCGATGCCGCCGCAGTTGACTACGCGGGTCACGTCGACGCCGAACGCCTCGAACCGCTCCATGATGACGCGGGCGCCGAACGCCGTCGCCTCGATCAGCGACCGGTAAATCTCGGCCGGCGTGGTGCGGAGCGTGGTGCCGACGGTCATGCCGGTCAGGCGCTGGTCGACCAGCACGGTGCGGTTGCCGTTGTGCCAGTCGAGGCTGAGCAGTCCGCTCTCGCCGGGCTTGAGCTTGGTGGCCAGCTGGGTCAGGTTGCTGTGCGTGGCCGCCTCGGGGCCGCCGGGCTTGATGGTCAGGACGAACCAGTTGAAGATGTCGCCCACGGCCGACTGGCCGGCCTCGAGGCCGTAGTAGTCGGGCAGGACCGAGCCGGGGACGATGCCGCACAGGCCGGGCACGTCGGCCAAGGCGCGGGTCATGGGGGCCACCATGATGTCGCAGGTGCTGGTGCCCATGATCTTGACCAGCGTGCCGTCGCCTGCGCCGGCCCCCACGGCCCCGAGGTGCGCGTCGAACGCGCCGACGGCCACCGCGATCCCCTGCCGCAGGCCAAGCGTGGTCGCCCACTCGCCCGACAGCGTCCCGACCGCCTCGTTCGCCTGGCCGGCCCTGTCCGGCAGCGACTGGCGGACGCGGACCAACCGAGAATCGAGCGAGGCGAGAAACGCCTCATCGGGGTACCCGCCCCAGGCGCTGTTGAACATCGCCTTGTGCCCGGCGGCGCAGACGCCGCGGACCATGGTCTTGGGGTCGGTGTTGCCGGCGAGCACGGCCGGGATCCAGTCGGCGATCTCGACCCAGGTGTGGGCGGCGTCGAACGCCTTGGGGGCGACGCGGGCGCAGCGGAGGATCTTCGCCCAGAACCACTCGGACGAGTATCGGCCGCCACACTTGGCGAGGTACTGGGGACGAAGGGCTGCGGCGGCGGCGGTGATCTGGTCGGCCTCGGCGTGGGACGTGTGGTCCTTCCACAGCCACGCCATGCGATCGGGGTCGGACTCAAAGCCGGGCAGCATGGCGAGCGATCGGCCGGCCGAGTCGACCGGCATGGGCGTGGACCCCGTCGTGTCGACGCCGATGCCAATCACGCTCGCCAGGTCGAACCCGCTGACGGCCGACTTGGCCTGCGCCGCCGCTTGGCGGATCGTCTCCTCGACGCCCCTGAGGTAGTCGGCCGGGTGCTGGCGGGCGAGGTCGGGCAGGGCGGGGTTGAGGATGATCCCGGCGGTGCCGTGGGCGTAGTCCCAGACGCCGGTGCCGACCTCGCGGCCGTCGGCCACGTCGACGATGACCGCCCGGACCGAGTTCGTGCCGAAGTCCAGCCCGATCGTGTATCGCTGATGAGCCATGTCGGTGGTGCTGCCGGAAATGATCGAACTGGTGGACGGCCACGCCGGCCGTCACCGGAGCGAGTTACGGGGGCTTCAAAACGATCACGTCGAGCGAACGTTACACTAGCTTTGAGCGTCGGCCACGGCAACCCATCGGCGGCGCGATTCGGTCGATCGCTCAAACGCCTCATAAGCCGAGAGTTACACGGTTACAGCTTGCAACCGCAGCCCGCCTCCGACACTTGAAAGCTGGCGGCGAGGATCGAGTAAATTGCAGAACGCGCTGTGCTCTTTACGTTCCTCCTACCGGCGAATTCGGTTGGTCGTCCCGTCAGTCCATCGCGCGGTAGCTGAACGACTTCGTGATCCGCTCTTGTGGCACGGGCACGCCGTCCACCTCGGCGTACGGGTAGACGAAGAAGTTCAGCGGCGGGCCGGCCTGCTTCGGCACCAGGTCCAGGTCGCGGCCGACGGTGAACGCGACACGGTTGGCGTCGAGGTGGCCGAAGAAGTAGTCGCGCCTCTCGGGGTGCTGGTTCGCCTCGGAGATGTCGACCGGCGACCAGCCGCCGTGGGCGGCGTACCACGCCCAGCAGTGGTACCCCTTCACAGCACCCGCTGGCTTCTCGCCGATCGGGAAGCCGATCTGGAACACCGACGGGAGCCGGTCCGTCCGGGCCAGGCTGATGAACAGGCTGTGGAAGTCGGTGCAGTTGCCGAACCCGCTCTCGCAGGCCCACACGGCGTCGCCGGTGCCCCAGCCCGGCCTGTCCTTGCGATACTGCATGTGGTCGTCGACCGCGTCGTACATCACCCGGGCGGCGGCGTCCGCGTCGGCCGGCAGCGGTCTGCCGGCAAGCAGGATTTGCGTCGGTGTGCCGCCGATGGGCACGTGCGCATCGGGCCTGAGCAGCGCGGCCGGATCGCTCATCGCCGCGCCCACCGGAACGGGGCAGTTCGCCTGCGCCGCCGACACCTCGTGCCGCGTGACCCGGTACGACACGGCAATCGGGATGTTGCCCGCCACGTCCGCCGTGGCCAGGAACGAGAGCACGCGGTTGCCGAAGCGCGGCTCGGTCGTCACCGCCGCCCCGCCCGGCAGGTCCGATGCGATCTCGACCGACTGCGTGTCGTCGGCGGGGGGAACGGGGACCCACACGCGCGCCGCCTGCCCGGGCTTCAACCCCGTGATCGTCGCGTCGTAACTGAAAGCAAACCTCCGGTCTTTCGTCGGCCGGGTTGTGGCGCCCAAGGCGATGCACAACGTGAAGGCGAGCCCGACTCGAGCGAAACGTGTCATGGGGCAAACCTGCCTTGCCGCTCGCGGCGAAAACTTACAACGGCTTCAGCCCCGACTCGATCGAGGCGCGCCGACCCTCCAGGAACGGCGGCAGCGACAGCTTCTCGCCGAGCGTCTCCATCGGCTCGTCCGCGTGGAAGCCGGGACCGTCGGTGGCCAGCTCGAACAGGATGCCGTTGGGCTCGCGGAAGTAGAGCGACCGGAAGTAGAACCGGTCGACCGGCCCGCTGTTGCCGACGCGCAGCTCGTTCAGCCGGGCGGCCCACGCGTCGTACTTGGCGAACGTCGGCACGCGGAACGCCACGTGGTGTACGCCGCCCGCGCCCGGGGAGTGAGGCCGAGCCCCGGGCTCGACGGCCACGTGCAGCTCCGCCGCCGGCCCGCCGTCGCCCATCTCGTAGACGTGGACCGTCACAGCACCCAGTGGATAGGTGCGGGCCTTCCGCATGTTCATCACGCCGGTCAGGATCCCTTCGGTCGGGCCGAGGTCGGGCACGCTGATCGTGATCGGCCCCAGCCCGCGGACCTGGTGCTCGGCCGGGACCGGGCTCTTCGCCCACGGGTGCGCTTCGCCCCTGCCGCCGTCAACGACCAGCGATAGCCGTTGACCTTCGGGGTCCTCCACGTCCAGCGTCGGTCGGCCGTCGCGCTCCATCACGTTTCCGCCGAGCCGATCGGCCCAGTAGCCCAGCGACTCGACCGAGCCCACGCGCAGCCCGGTGCGGACGATGCTGCGCGTCCCGCGCCGCTCCGGCGGGGTGGGCCAGTCGAAGAACGTGATGTCCGCCCCCGGGGACCCCCGGCCGTCGGCGTAGAACAGGTGGTAGGCCGACGTGTCGTCCTGGTTCACCGTCTTCTTCACCATCCGCATGCCCAGCGTGTTGGTGTAGAAGGCATGGTTGCCCGCGGCGTCGGCCGTGACGGCTGTGAGGTGGTGGATGCCTGTCAGTTGCATGCGACAGTGTAGACGGGCGGGTCAAGTCGGCCGTTCGAAGTGGGCAGGATCTCCACCCAAGCCGGCGTCCCTCAGACGCCGGCTTGGACGATCGTTCCTCAGCTCGGCACCACGGCCGGCTTGTCCTTCTCGTGGCCCAGCAGGGTAGCTTTGTCAATGCCCAGGTGGGCCTTGACCAGCGTGGCGGGCAGGTGGGTGATCCACTGCGTCAACGAGATGTCCTTGTACTCGTCGGTCTTGAACGTCTCGAGGAAGACCAGGTCGGCGTCGCCGGTGTTCTCGATGTAGTGGGGCTGGTTGTTCTGGATGTAGCCGACGTCGCCGGCGCGGAAGTCCATCGTGCGGGCCTTGCCGCCGCCGGTGAAGACGGTCATGCGACCCTTGCCCTTGACGTAGTACTGCCACTCGTCGGCGTTGGGGTGCCAGTGCAGCTCGCGCAGGCCGCCGGGCTTGAGCGTGACCTGGGCGGCGGCGATGGCGGTGCTCGCCTTGAACCGGCCGGAGTCGACGATCTTCACCTCGCCGCTCTTGTTGCTGATGTCGGGCTTCTGCTGCGACAGCTTGTAGGTGTACGGGCTCGGCACCGCACCCGTCTCGCCGGTCATCTCCTTCTGGTCCGACTCCAGCGAGTTCGGCAGCGGGGCGTTGAAGATGTACAGCTCCTCCTTCGGCACCGGGTCGAACGCCGACTCGGGCAGGCCGAAGTTCTTGGCCAAAATCTCCCGCGGGGTGCGCGACATCCAGTCGGTGATGAGGAACGTCTCGAACTCGCTGAACATGCCGTCGTCGAACACCAGCAGGAACTCGCAGCCATCGTCACCGGTGCCCTGGATCGAGTGCGGGATGCCCGACGGGAAGATCCACAAATCGCCCGGCCCGATGTCGCCCACGAACGCCCGGCCCAGCTCGTCCACGCCGGTCACGCGGGCCGTGCCGGTGATCATGTAGGCCCACTCGGCCGACTGGTGCCAGTGCAGCTCGCGCACGGCCCCCTTGTTCAGCCGCATGTTCACGCCGGCGATCGCCGTGCTGATCGGCAGGTCGCGCACCGTCACCTGCCGCGCCCAGCCGGCATCGCTGATCTTGTTCCGGCCGATCTCGAAGCTGTACCAGAACGGCTTCACGTCGCCATGGTCGGTTGCCGGCCCGTCGAACGAGTTGGGGAACAGGTTGTGCAGCGGCGGGTTCTTCGGGTCGGGCTCCGTCGGGTTACGCGACCCCTTTGGCATCTCGCCCAGCGCCAGCTTCGAGTAGGCGGCCGTGGCCACGGCCGCCGCGCCCACGCCGGCCAGCATCTTCCGCCGGGAGACCGTATCACTGGCTTGGACCGAGGGATTCGTCGTGTCGCTCATGGGATGCCTCCGCGGGGTGCGCGCCTGTTTTCGGAACCGGGTGATCGTAAGCCGATTGACGGTGGTGAAAGCAACCGCTGTCGATGTTTTATTCCGGCAGTCGCGCGCAGGCACGGCCGACTTTCCCGGCGTGCGTGGGCGGTACTGAGCCGGGCCGTGCCGGATCGAGATCCTATGCTCACGGTCATATGAGTTTGGACGTCACCCCCGCCGAGGCGCTGCTCGGTTACGCGAGCGTTGTCGATGCCCCGATCACCCGTCGCACGCTGTGGGTGATGAGCGCCGCGTGCGGCGTCACGGTCGCCAACGCCTACTACAACCAGCCGCTGCTGAGCGACTTCGCCACCGCCTTCGGCGCGAGCGACGCCGCCGCCGCCGGCGTGGCGACGGCGGCGCAGTTGGGCTACGGCACCGGCATGTTCTTCCTCGTCCCCCTGGGCGACCTGGTCGACCGCCGCCGGCTGATCCTGACCCTCACCTGGGCCTGCGCCGCGCTGCTGATCGGCATGGCGACGGCGCCGACGCTCGCCACGCTGATCGGCTTCCAACTGCTCGTCGGGGCGGCGTGCCTCGGCTCGCAGATCATCATCCCATTCGCCATCGACCTGACGCCGCCCCAGCGACGGGGCGACACCGTGGGCACGCTGATGGCGGGGCTGCTCTGCGGCATCCTGCTGGCGCGCACGGCCGCGGGGTACCTGGGCGACCACGTCGGCTGGCGGGCCGTGTACGTGGTCGCCGCCGTGGCGATGGTGGTGGATGCGGTCGTGCTGCGCGTCGAGCTGCCGCGCCGCCCGCCGGTGCTGCGGATGCCGTACCCGAAGCTGCTGCACTCGATGATCGACCTGCTGAAAAGCCACCCGCCGCTGTGGACGGCGTCGGTGGTGGGGGCGCTGTCGTTCGCCGGGTTCACCGCGTTCTGGACGTCGCTGTCGTTCCTGATGAGGGCCCGGTTCCACGCCGGCGCCAGTGAGGCGGGGCTGTTCGGAATCGTGGGCGTGGTCGGCGCGCTGGCCGCGCCGCTGGCGGGGCGGCTGAGCGACCGCAAGGGACCGCCGTTCACGGTCACGCTGTCGCTGGCCGCGTCGGCCGCGGCGTACCTGCTGATGGCGTGGCAGGTGAACGTCGTGGGCCTGATCGCCGGCGTGCTGCTGATGGACCTGGGCGTGCAGTCGATCCAGGTGGCGGAGCAGTCGCTGGTGATGGCGCTCGACCCCGGCGCGCGCAGCCGGATCAACACGCTCTACATGGTCGCCCGCTTCGTCGGCGGGGCCGGCGGGTCGGTGCTGGGCGCGGCGGCATGGTCGCGCTTCGGCTGGACCGGCGTCTGCGCGGTGGCCGTCGCGATGGTCGCCGTGGCCGTCGTCGCCCACCTGGTTGGGCCACGACCGAAAGAGGCGGTGCTTGTCGGAGACGCCGGCGTCTGAGGGACGCCGAAGACCCGGGTCTTCGTCGTCTCCGCTCTGGCGAAACCTACAAACACTGGAGCGCGATCAGCGTCTGGTCGTCGGTGGGCACGGCGCAGCCGCAGTAGTCGGTCACGGCGGCCTGGACGCGGTTGATGCAGGCCTGGGCGTTGCCGCCGCCGAGGTCGAGCTTGAGGCAGGTCGTCGAGGCGGTCGGTGCCGAACAGCTCGCGGCTGGTGCCGCTGGGGGCGGGGGCCATCGCCTCGGTGATGCCGTCGGTGTAGAGGAGCAGGAGGTCGCCGCGCTCCAGGGGTACGGTCGTCTGGCAGTACTTCTGGCCATCGAGGATGCCCAGCGGCAGGCCGCCGGCGCCGTCGAGGGAGAGGACGCGGTCGCCGCGCACCAGCCGCGGCGGGTTGTGGCCAGCGCGGGCGTAGGTGAGCATGCGGGCCCGGGGGTCGAGCACGGCGTAGAAGGCGGTGACGAACGTCCCGCTGCGCGTGTAGGCCTGGGTGAGCCGATCGTTGAGGTAGCACAGCAGGGCGGCGGGGGGCGTGTGCGAGCCGGGCTGCGCGTGGGCGATGGCGTGGGTGATGGCCATCAGCACCGCCGCCGGCGGGCCGTGGCCCGACACGTCGGCCAGCAGCATGCCCCAGCCGGCGCCGTCGGCCAGGCGGAAGAAGTCGTAGTAGTCACCCCCGGCGTGGGCACTGGTCTGGTACGACGCGGCCAGCTCGAACCCGGGGATTACCGGCAGCGTCTCCGGCAGCAGCGACCGCTGGATCTCGCCGACGGCCTGCAGCTCGCGGTTCAGCGCGGCCAGCGCCTCGCCCAGCCGGTTCTTCAGCACCAGGTTCGTCGTGCCCCGGCCAAACAGGCCGGCTTGCCAGTGCATCATCGGGATCAGGTCCGGGTCGATCTCGGTCCCCGGCGGGGCGAGCATGGCCGTCACGTTCAGTCCCACGCCGTCGTCGTACTGCGGCAGCGCGACCACCGACTGGAACCCCTGCAGGTAGAAGTACCCCGGGTCGTCGGCCGACAGCCGCGACGGCAGGTCGTCGATGAACACCGGCGCGTTGGCGTAGGCGACCTCGCCCAGGATGCCGCCGCTCAGCCGGGGCAGCCGGTCGCGCTGGGTCCACGGGTTGATGTCCTCGGCGAAGCGGGACGACCGCGTCACCAAGTAGCCCGGCGGGTCGACGTCCCGCCGAGAGACGGACACGAAGTCGTCGATCGGGTTCAGCTCGCGGATGTTCTTCCAGTAGGTGCCTGACCAACTCGTCCGGGTCGGTCACGCCGGAGATGGCCCGCATCGTCCGGTCGACGATGGCCAGCTTCTCCCGCCACGACCGTTGCACTTGCCCATGCCCACATCCTAACCGACGGCCACGGAAACGCCCTGCGAGTTGCTCGGTCGCAAGGCTCTCCTTGGAATCCGGTCTGTCCCGTCTGATCGCTTCAGCGAGCAGGCACGCCGCGCGTCGCAACACCTGCTCGCCGAAGCGAGCAGGCCGGGAGCCAGCGTGGCAGCCACGGCGGCGACGAGCAAGGCGGTGACGGTGCGGCAACATTCAACTATTCTGCTGGTGGGACGCGGGAACTGCTGTCCCATTCACAGTCACACCATTAAGTGATGATCTGATAGGCAATGGGTGTATAATTTCATTCGCGGGACGCCTTGAGAACCGTCCCATTTCGTCCCGATTCGTCCACGCGATCAGTTGTCGCCGAGGATGAAGTTGACCAGGCGCGGCGGCAGGAACGACGACTCGACGCGGACGACGAAGTCGGCCACGACCACCTTGCCGCCGCGCTGGAACTGGCCCCACACCTTGTACGTGCCGGGCGAGGGAACTGGCGTGGAAGGGGATGTCCGGCCCGCCGCGGCTGTCGCGGGCGCGGCGGGAACAGCTGCTCCGGGTGGCAGTGGATGAACGCCTGCGTGTCCTCGGAGATTATCGCGCAGTGGCCCATCGCGCCCATGTACGCTCGAGGTCGGTCACCGGTTGCCCGCGGTCGCTGAGCCGGAACAGCAGCATGGCGTGGGTGCCGGCCACCATCGTCCGCGGCTGGCACACAAGCTCGGCCGTCATCTCGGGGCGACCGGTGATCGGTGTGGCTGAACCGAACGTCGGCTGCAGGGCTAGCGGGTGCGGGTCGCTCGCCGGGCGGCCGACCGTCAACGGGAATCGGAAGACTTGGTCGCGCTGCCCCCGCGGCATGTACTCGGCGAACACCAGGTAGTGCCCGACCGCTGGGAACCTGTAGTCCAGCTGGAGCGTGCCATCGGGCTGGGCACCGGGTGGACGTGGTCGAACCGTTGCAGGTCGGCCGACACCACCGTGACGTGCATCGGTGCTCGTGGACGACCGGCAGGTCCCGCAGCGGCTCGCCGCCCTGGCTCGGCGCGAACACGAGCCCGCCGCTGCAGCGGGTCGACCGTGGTGTC
>CBDAQA010000010.1:0-150764 GCA_965198865.1 Tepidisphaeraceae bacterium
TCGAGCCGCTGCGGCAGCGACGCGAGCGTGACCCACCCGGCGGCGGTGTCCGTCCAGGTTGAGCGCCCCAGTGGTCGGCGGCGGAGGTGGTCTGCCCGGTGAGGCCGCCCCAGACGTGCAGCGTGTCGCCGATGGCGGCCATGCCGACGGCGCCGCGGGCGCCCGGCAGCGACGGCATCTGCGTCCAGGCGTTGGCGACGGTGTCGTACTTGTAGACCAGCGTGCTGGCCGAGGTGCCGTTGTCGTTGAAGAAGCCGGCGACGTAGAAGTCGTTGCCGACGACGGCGGTGCCGCCGTGCGTCTCGGGCACGGGCATGTCGGCCAGCCGGGACCAGGCGTTGGCCACGGGGTCGTAGACGTCGAGCTCCTTGGTGACGGCCAGCGTGTTGGCGTCGATGAACCCACCGACGGTGTAGAGCTTGCCGTTGACGACGGCCTTGGACCCCTCGGCCCGCGTGAGCGGGGCGGTGGCGGCGACGGTCCACGTCAGGGCGGCGGCGAACAGTTGGCGGGGTTCCAACCTCTCACAGGCGATCGGGCGACGACGGCACACGGGCTCCTCCTGAAACCAACAGTATCGGCTGGTGCGGTCCCGCATGTACATGCGGGGCGTCCGATCGTCACGGCACGTCGCTGCGGGCGATGCGCACGCCTGCGGCGCGAAGTTGCTCGATGGCGGCATCCACGTCGCCGGGCTTGAGGTTCACGCCGCGGCTGGCGTCCTCGATCAGGGTGACGTCGAACCCCTCGGCGACGGCGTCGAGCGCGGTGAACCGCACGCAGTAATCGGTGGCGAGCCCGCACGCGGCGACCGAGGCGACGCCGCGGCCGCGCAGGTAGTCGGCCAGGCCGGTGGAGCGGCGGTGGCCGTTGTCGAACAGGCCGCTGTAGCTGTCGATCGCCGGGTCGGTCCCCTTGCGGAAGATCGCCTCGATGCGGTCGCCGACGAGGCCCGACGCGAGGGCAGCCCCCGGCGTGCCGCGCACGCAGTGCGTCGGCCACAGCACCTGTGACAACCCGTGCAGGTCGATCACGTCGCCCGGCCGACTGCCGGGATGGTTGGCGGCGAAGCTGGCGTGCCCCGGCGGGTGCCAGTCCTGCGTGGCCACGACGAGGTCGAACCGGTCGACAATGCCGTTGATCACGGGGATGACGGCGTCGCCCTCCGGCACGGCCAGCGGGCCGCCGGGGAGAAAGTCGTTCTGGACGTCAACGATGATCAGGGCGGTCATGGGGTTGGAGGCGCAGAGTGACGGGTTCAGAATGGGGGACGCACAGCTGGGCCATGGTGCTGTTCGGGTTTATCACTCTGCATTCTGCACTCCGCGTTATGCACTGCTGCTCCTCCCTCACCCCCGCCACTTGCGGACGACGATGCCGTCCCTCAGCTCGACAAAGGCCTTGCGGGTGGTCTCGGTGGTGTTGGAGCCGCCGAAGATGAGGAAGACGTAGCCGCTGCTGTCGACGTGCTCGGTGTAGGTCCAGGCCCACACCTCGCCGTGGGCGTCCCTGCTGACGGAGGTCGGGTCGCCGAGCGTGGCCCGCACCCAGGCGGCGGTGGTCGTGCCGGGCTGGATCTGCTCGAACGTGGCGGCCGACACGTCGGTGCCGGTGCGCTTGACGGTGGAGTTGTTGCCGAACAGGCAGCCGGTGGTGGCGAGGAGCGCGACGAGCGGGAGGAAACGGATCTGGCGGAGAGGCGCTTCCATAGTGGAACAGTACCCGAGGGGACGAACGCGGAGCAACCAGCGTCAGATCGACGACCACAGCTGGGCAGGCAGGAATCGCGACAGGTGAGACACATTCGTGGTGGCAACGATCGTGTCAGGACCGGCCAACCCGGAGGTGAGCACCTGTGCGGCCAGGATCGCATCGCCGTCGAGTTCCTTCGGGTCCGCCGTCGGCATGCCGCGACTGCGAACGTCGGCCCAAAGGTGGGCGGCACGACGCATCGCCGGGGTTGTGAGGGGCAGATAGCGGTTCGGCGCACCTTGGATGAACCGATCAAGACGCCGGAGTCCGCCAACCGCTCGGATGCGGATCAGCTCCCGGCGGAGCTCATAGTCTGCCACTTCGGGAACGATGAACTGGTCGCCCGCGGCGAGGTGGGACATGACCCAGCCGCGGCAAGCATCGGCGTTCACCACAGCCGACCGCTGGGCGATCAAACCGAGAGGACCGGTGTCGAGGAACAATGTGAGGCTCATGGGTAGATTGGGTGGCCAGACAAAGAGGCCTCGTTCATGCTCGCCCTGAACTCTTCAAACTCGCGTTCCCGGTCCCTCAAGTCTTCCGGGCCCGTCACTGGGTCTTCGGCCGCCCACTCGGCGAACATTTGACGGGCCGCCTCGGCTGCTGCGGCATGCTCGGCCAGAGCGTGAGGGGCCGGTGGCAACAGCGCCTCTTGGACCAATTGCGACGCCAACTGCGATGGCTCGACACCGCCGTTGGCCGCGCGATCGCGCAACTTCCGTTCGGCTTCCGGTGAGAGTTCGATCGTCAGTGCCATGCGCACAAGTATATCACGAGCGGTGCGTCTCGACCCGGGCTTCGCCGATCAGCTTCACCTTCAGCTCGTGCAGCGATTGCTCCAGGCCCACCGGGTACGGGTGGGGGTTGACCAGCCGCTTGGTGGTCGGGTGGAACAGAGCCAGCTCGTCCGCCGTGCGCTGCCGTGACGCGGCGAGCGGGGGGACGTCGTACACCTGCGTGCCGGCGCGGAAGATGGGGACGAGCAGGTCGTCGGTGCGGGCGTCCGGGCGGAACGTCTTGCGGCGGCCGGGGTCGGCGGGGTCGACGATCGTCAGCGGGCCCGGCGGGGGGCCGGTCAGCTCGTCCACGATCGCGTCGCCGTCGGCGGTGCCGTCGGGGTGGTAGTGGCGGCGGACCTGCTGCACGCCGGGCGTGCTCACCTTGGCGGTCTGCTCGCTCAGCTTGAGCTTGTGGTGCCATCTGCCATCATCGCCCTGGACCGCGCCGAGCTTGTAGACGCCGCCGAGCGCGGGCTGGTCGTAGGCGGTGACCAGCTTCGTGCCGACGCCCCAGATGGCGATGGTGGCCCCCTGCTCCTTGAGCGACGTGATGAGCCGTTCGTCCAGGTCGTTGCTGGCGAGGATGGCGGCGTCGTGCAGGCCGGCGGCGTCGAGGATCTTGCGGGCCTCGATCGACAGGTAGGCCAGGTCGCCGCTGTCGAGCCGGATGCCGACCATCTTGTGGCCCTGCGCCCGCAGCCGTTGCCCGACCGTCGCCGCGTGGCGGACGCCCGCCAGGGTGTCGTAGGTGTCGACCAGGAACACGCAGTTGTTCGGCATGGCCGACGCGTACGCCTCGAACGATTCGAGCTCGTCGTCGAAGCTCATGACCCAGCTGTGGGCGTGGGTGCCGCGCACGGGGATGCCGAACCGTTTGCCGGCCAGCACGTTGCTGGTCGCGTGGACGCCGCCCACGTGCGCCGCCCGGCTGGCGGCGAGCCCGCCGTCGATGCCCTGGGCGCGGCGGAGGCCGAACTCCAGCACCGGGTCGCCCCTGGCCGCCAGGCACACGCGGGCGGCCTTGGTGGCGACCAGCGTCTGGAAGTTGAGGATCGTCAGCAGCGGCGTCTCCAGCAGCTGGCAGTGGAGCATCGGCCCGCGCACGCGCAGCAGCGGCTCGTGCGGGAACACGGCCGTCCCCTCGGGCATCGCGTCGACGTCCACCGCCAGCCTCAGGTCGCGCAGGTAGGCCAGGAACGGCGGCTCGAACAGCGGCCGGCCGTCGTTGCCGGCCAGCGTGGCGAGGTAGGCGACGTCGGAATCGTCGAAGCGGAACGACGCGATGAACTCGATGGCCGGCCCCAGCCCGGCGGCGATCGCGTAGCCGCCGGCGAACGGCAGGGTGCGGAACGTCATGTGGAACACGGCCGGGCGGTCGGCCCGGCCGACCTTCCAGTAGCCGTAGGCCATGGTCAACTGGTACAGGTCGGTCAGCAGGGCCAGCGAGGCGGTGGTGTCCATGGCGACGGGCAGTATCGGCGCGGTGCCGCAGCGTGACAATTGCAGCGCCTTCAGCGCGGCGGTCGGACCGCCGCCATCGTCCTGTACAGATCCGCCTGGTACTGCGCGTTGCCCGGATCGAGCGCGACGGCGCGCCCGAACAGGATCACGGCCTGACGGTCATCCCCGGCGAGATGCGCGCACCGCCCGAGGTCGTGGACGGCATCGCTGAAGCCGGGGCGGGCGGCGACGGCCCGCTTCAGGAGGGCCGCGGCAACGGAGACGTGGCCCTGGTCCAGCTCGTGGTGGCCGAGCATGTGAAGCGCCAGGTAGTTGCCGTCGGTGACGACGACCGCGTGGACGAACAGCGACCGGTTGTCGCGCCAGTACCCGACCTGCCGGTGTGCCGCGACCGCGAGCGCCACGACGACGGCGACGCCCAGCGTGCCGGCCAGCCTGCGCGGTAGCACGTCAGCAACGAGCCAGACGATCGCCAGGGTGAATCCGACCGACGGCAGGTAGGCGTAGCGGTCGGCCATCGCCTGGTCGCCCACCTGCACGAGGCCGATCATCGGCACCAGTGCGCCCAGGAACCAGAGCCAGCCGACGAGCAGGTAGGGCCGGCGGCGTCGCAGGTGAAGGGCGATGGCGGTGACGCCCGCGAGCAGCAGCGCCGCCGCGGCGACGGCGGCGGCCGGGAACGTCTTGGCCATCGGGTAGAAGCAGGCGAGCCGCGTCGGCCATGCCAGCTTGGCCGCGTAGGTCACGTAGGACAGGACCGCGTTCGCCACCCGATTGCCCAGCGGGTCCCCGGCTATGGTTTGGACGGCACCCGATGCCCTCTGGGCTGCCACGGTCACGACGGCCACGGCGATGGCCATCGCGAGGAGCGGCACCTTCTCGGCAATCCGCCCAATCAGTTCGGCCCGGCACCGCAGGCGTCCCAGCGGCCAGGCGTCGAGCAGCAGGAGAAGTCCGGCCAGCGTGACGCCGGTCGACTTGGCCGACAGGCTCAGCGCGTAACAGCCAAGCGTCGACGCGTACCAGCGGCGCCGACCGGTGCGAGCGAACCGCGCGTAGCACCAGACGGCGGCGAAGAGCCAGGCGATGCTCAGCACGTCCTTGCGCTCGCTGATCCACGCGACCGACTCGACGAGCATCGGGTGGCAGGCGAACACGGCCGCGACCATCGCGGAGCGGCCCAGCCGGCCGGTGGCGTCGGCAAGCGCGCCCAGCAGCAGGAGCGACGCGACGCCGTGGATGACCACGTTCTCGACGTGCATCGGTCCCGGCGCGAGGCCGAACGCCCAACGATCGAAGAAGAAGCTCGCCCAGACCAGGGGGGCCCAGTTGCTAACGGCGAAGGTCGTCAGGGCGTAGCGGGCGGCCGCGAAACCGTGGTCGGGCGAGGAACCCGGCTGGGCCACCAGGTGCGGGTTGCCGGTGACGTACAACGCGTCGTCGATCGCGATGAAGCCGAACGCCCGGACCTGGGCGTAGACGGCCCAGACGAGGCCGATCAGGGCGAGGACGGTGAGCAAGGCGGGGACGGGACGACGCACGGGCGGCATGGTATCCGATCCGGTTGGGCCGTCAGGGTCCGGGCGCCGGCGGGCGGGCAAGCAGGTCGGCCAGCCCGGCGCGGGCCGGGCCGTCTGAGGGGTCGATGGCCAGGGCGGCGCGGCACTCGTCGATCGCGGCGGCCCGGCGGCCGGGCAACGTGGCGAGCGCGCGGGCGTGGGCGACGTGGAACGCGGCGACCGACGGGAGCAGCTCGACCGCGCGGGCGAACTGGTCGGCGGCGTCGGCGGGGGCGCCGTGGGACAGGCTGAAGTCGCCGAGCGCGGCCCACGCCTGGGCGTCGCCGGGTTGCTCGATCACGGCCCGGCGGAAGTGCGCCTCGGCCTCGTCGGCCTGACCGCGGGCGAGGGCGATCCGGCCCAGCGCGACGTCGGCCACGGCGTTGTCGTCGGTCACGGCGGCGGCGCGGGCAAACAGCGTCTCGGTGTCCCGCCAGTACCCGACCTGTCGACCGGCGACGGCGGCGAACGCGATGACGACGACGGCCGAAATTCCTGCCCGAACCGCTGGCGCGGCGAGGTCGGCGACGGCCCACACCACGGCGACGAGCAGGCCGATCGACGGGACGTACGTGTACCGGTCGGCCATCGCCTGCTTGCCCGACTGGAGGACGCCGCTGGTCGGCAGCAGCGTCACGAGGAACCAGCCCCACCCCACGATCAGGTACGGCCGGCGACGCCGCTGTCGCCAGGCGAACAGGGTGACGAGCGCGAGCAGGCCCCCGGCGGCGACCACGGCCGGCAGCGGGCGCGTGCCGGGGTGCGGGTACAGCGCGGACAGGCCGGTGGGGACAGCCAGCTTCGCGATGTACAGCACCGTGGTGACAACGGCGTTGGCGAGCCGATCGGCGACGGACAGGTCGGCGAGGGAACTGGCGGCGCCGACGGCCCGCTGGGCGGCGGCGGCGAGGATCGCCGTCGCGAGGGCCAGGACGGCGACGGGGACCTTCTCCACTACGAGTCGCGCCCCGCCCGACCGACGCAAGGGCCAAACATCGAGTAGCAACAGGGCGACCGGCATCGTCATGCCGGTCGCCTTTGCGGACAAGCTGAGCGCGTACAGGGCGAGGAACGCGGCGTACCACGCCCATCGCTGGCCGCCGGCGCGGGCGTGCCGCACGTACGCCCACACGGCCAGCAGCAGCAGCGGCGTGCTGAGGACGTCCCGCCGCTCGGTGATCCAGGCGACCGACTCGACGTGCATCGGGTGGACGGCGAACAGGGCGGCCACCATGGCCGACCGGCGGAGCTGCCCGGTGGCCGACGCGAGGAGGCCGAACAGCAGGCACGACCCGGCCGCGTGGAGCAGCACGTTCTCCACGTGCATCGGCCCCGGCCGCCCGCGCCACAGCGACACGTCGGCCTGCAACGACCACCACGTCAGCGGCTCCCAGTGGCCGGCGGCGAAGCCGGTGATCGCCCACGCGGCGTTCGCCGGCGTCAGGCCGCCGTTCACGTGTGGGTTGTTCGTGACAACGTCGGGGTCGTCGTAGTCGACGAAGCCGTACGAGTGGACCGGCGCGTAGACGGCCCACGTCAGCCCGAGCAGGGCAAGGGGGACCAGCAGCATCGGGCCGGGGCGACGCACGGGGGCGGCATGGTAGCCGATCGACGGCGGGCGTCATGGCGTTGAGGTCGGGAGACCGGAGCCGCGCACGGAGGTACTCCGCAGTAAGCGGACCCGGACGAACCCGCTTACTGCGGAGTACCTCCGTGCGCGGCTCCTTTCGACGCCTCGGCAAGCCGTTGGCGGGCGTAGCCGGACGCGGGGTCGAACCGCAGCGCCTGCGTGAAGGCGGACGCGGCGTCGTCGGGGCGGTGGAGCGCCAGGTAGGCGTTGCCGAGGTTGGCGCAGGCGCGGGCGGCGGGGCGGCCGAGGGGATGCAGCGCGAGCGCCTGGCGGTAGATGTCGACCGCGCGGTTGGGGTCGACGAGCACGACGCAGTTGCCGAGGTCGACCCAGGCCTCGGGGTACTCGGGGTTGAGCTGGAGCACGTGGGTGAACCGAGCCATGGCCGAGGAGTAGTTGCCGTCGCCGGCGTCGCACAGGCCGAGCTGGTACTCGGCGAACCAGCTGTCGTCGGTCACGGCGGCGGCGTGGGCGAACAAGGCGCGGCCGCCGCGCCAGTAGCCGACCTGCCGCTGGCACAGGATCGTCAGGGTCACCACCGCAACGGTCGCCGCGGCGACCGACGCTCGGCGGCGACCGACGGGGCTGGCAAGGCCCGCGCGGACGAGGTCGGCGGCGGCCCAGACGGCGGCGGCGGTGACGCCGATCGACGGCAGGTAGCTGTACCGGTCGGCCATCGAGTGATACCCGGCCTGCGCCACCCCGCTGACGGGGAGGAGGGCGACGGCGAACCACGCCAGCCCAATCGCCACGTAGGGGGCGCGTCGGCGGACCCGATGAGCGAGCGCGGCGGCCGCGGCGAGGGCGGCGGTGGCGGCGAGCACGGGGCCGGGTGGCCAACCCCCGACGGGCGGCAGGTAGATCGCCGAAAGGCGGACCGGGATAGCCAGCTTCCACAGGTACAGCGCGGTCGTGACCAGCATGTTGGCCAGGCGCGCGGGGATCGGCTGGGCGGCGAGGGACGAGGTGGCACCAGCCGCGTGGAGGCCGTGCGCGGCGAGCGCGGCCACGGGCACGGCGACGGCCGCGAACGGCAGCTTCTCCAGCACCAGACGGAGCCGGGCGGCCCGATCGTCCGAGGCCCGCCACCGGCGCAGCGGCCAAGCGTCCGCCAGCAGCAGCAGGACCGGCCCGGCCATGGCCGTCGCCTTGGCGACCACGGCCCCGGCGAAGAGGGCGACGGCGAGCCCGTACGCGACGCGCCCCCGCCTCGGGCCTGCCCGCGCATACCGGGCGTAGGCCCACAGCGACGCGGCGAACAGCGCCAGGCACTGCACGTCGCGCCGCTCGGCCAGCCACGCGACCGACTCGACGTGCATCGGGTGGACGGCGAACACCGCCGCCGCCACCCCGCTGCGGGCCACGCGGCCGGTCGCCTTGGCGAAGAACAGGAACAGGAACACGACGGCCGCGGCGTGCATGGCCACGTCCTCGGCGTGCATGACGCTGGTGTTGAACCCGAACCACTGGCTGTCGGCCATGTACGAGAGCCGCTCGAGCGGCATCCAGGGGCCGGTGTCGAACGAGGTGATCGCCCAGCGCACGTTGCCCGCCGTGACGCCGCCGCGGATGTGCGGCTCGCCCCAGATCATGTCTTGATCGTCGAACGGGACGAACCCGAAGCGGTACACCGGCGCGTAGGCGACGGCCGTGAGCAGGACGAGCAGGCCGCACGCGGCCGCCGTTCGCCAGGGTCGGCGCGGGGGCGATGCGGCGGGCGGCGGTGGAGCGGGGGTGGGGGTCATCTCAGGCTGGCGGATTCTATCGGACGGCCGACGGCGGGACGGGGCTGCGCTCTGCAGTGGTGGGACGCCGGTCCTGATACCCGTGCCGGATGATGTCGTCGCATCCGCGCGAACGGGATGGGAGTCGCTTGCCGGCTTGCGCGAACGCGACACCATCACTCGGCACGACTATCAGGTACGCCGAAGGGCCGGGTGCGGGCCGGCGGGCGTGGCGGAGCCAGCCGTTCGGCGCGCCTCAGGACCGGCGTTCATTGATCGCTGCGGATCATTGAGGGTCACGGTCGTGTGGGGGCGACATCGCCTCGGCGAGGCGCGCCCGGTACGCAGCGTCGCCGGGGGCGAGGCGGACGGCGCTCTGGTACGCGGACCGCGCCCCGGCCGGGCGGCCGGCGATCAGCAGGCAGCGGCCGAGGTTGGCATAGGTGGGGGCGAAGTCGGGGCGGGCGTCGAGGGCGGCGTTCAGGTCGCGGACGGCCGTGGTCAGGTCGCCCTGGCGCATCGCGCCCAGGGCGAGACCGTTGAGGGCGAGGTAGTTGCCGTCGGTGACGTCGACGGCGCGGGCAAGCAGCGTGCGCGTATCGCGCCAGTAGCCGACCTGCCGGTATCCTGCAAAGGTGAGCGCGGTGATGGCGGTGGTCGCCAGTGCCGCGGTGAGCCAGCGATGGCCGGCGAGCAGGTCGGCGAGCAGCCAGACGACGGCGACCGACAGGCCGATCGAGGGGAAGTAGACGTACCGGTCGGCCATGGCCTGCAGGCCGATCTGGACGACGCCGCTGACCGGCAGCAGCGTGCCGGCGAACCAGAGCCAGCCGACCAGCAGGTAGGGGCGTCGCGCTCGGAAGCGAAGCGCGGCGGCCGTGACCGCGAGCAGCAGCGCCGCCGACGCGACGGCCGCCGCCGGGGGCACGGGTCGGAAGGGGTAGAGGACGGCGAGATCGACGGGCCAGAACAGCTCGCCGACGTACCGCACGGCCGACAGGGCGGCGTTGCCGAGCCGCTCGGCCGGCGTGGTGGCGAGGGCGGCGGTCGCGCCGACCGACCGCTGGGCGACGTAGGCCACGACCGACGCGGCGGCGGCCATGGCGAACAGCGGCAGCTTCTCGAGCACGCGCCGTGCGGACATAGCCGGGCCGTGCCGGCCCGTGGCCGGCGCAGCCGGCGTCTCGCGCGGGGGGCTCGGGTCGGACGAGCGGCGTGGATCGCGCGAGTCGCGGCCTGCGGCCGCCTCGGGCCGGCACGGCCCGGCTCTGTTTCGACTCAACGGCCAAATGTCCAACAGCAGCAGCACGAACGGCAGCGTCACGCCCATCGACTTGGCCGACAGGCTGAGGGCGTAGCAGCCGATCAGGGCGGCGTACCAGCGCCGCCGAGCCGTCCGGGCGAAGCGGACGTACGCGCAGGCGGCGGCCAGCAGCCAGACGGTGCTCAGCGCGTCCTTGCGCTCGCTGATCCAGGCGATCGACTCGACGTGGGCCGGGTGGACGGCGAAGACCGCGGCGCACACGGCCGCCCGACCGACGCGGCCGGTGGCGTCGGCGAGCAGCAGGAAGACGAGGACGCTTGAGACGGCGTGCAGGGCGGCGTTCTCGACGTGCATGGGCCCGGGCCGGAGGTCGCATGCCCAACGGTCGAACAGGTACGACAGCCAGACCAGCGGGTGGTAGTTGCCGCCGGTGAAGGTGGTGAACGCGTACCGCAGCGCGGCGGTGCCGTGGGCGCTGGCGAGCGCGGCGTTGTCGTAGACGTAGTACGGGTCGTCAAGCTCGACGAAGCCGAACCGGCCGACGGGCCAGTAGACGGCCAGCGTCAGGCCCAGCAGCAGGAGCGGGATCAACAGGGACAGGGCGCGGCGGCGCATGGGGGCGGCATGGTAGCCGAACACCGGTGGAGGCGAGGACCGCGACGGTGTCAGGCGAAGTCGCCCCCAGCCTGCTGCAGCTGCATGACTGCGTCGACGCCGTCGAGCTCGGGCAAGGCAACCGGCGGGCACCCGCAGCTCCGGTCATCGACGCGTGGGACTAGTTGTTTCCACAAGCATTTCGATGATCCGTAAGTGCTTGTTCGCGAATGCTTAGCACACCAAAGCGGTGGCCTGCCGTGGAGTGTCCCATTCCGTCCCATTTTGTCTCATGAGGATCGACGCTTGCGAAGGGCATGGCATGCTGTGCGTCGATCGGGCCTGGCCACTTGAAGCGGCCGGCGCGCTCGGCCGCGTCTTGAGTCGGGCGTCAACCTGGCGTACATTACGCGGCTCGCCCGGCCGTGCCGGGGTTCGGTTTGTTGCGCGACCGGTGGGTCGCGCGGGAGCGGAGTCGGCCGTGATCATCGTCATGAACCATGCGGCCCCGGCCGACGCGATCGACCGGGTGGTGGCCGAAATCGAGCGGATGGGCAACGCCGCCCACCTGAGCCGCGGGCAGTTCCGCACCGTGATTGGGGCCGTGGGGGAAGAGGGGTCGATTGACCCGGTCCACCTGGCGTCGCTCGAGGGCGTGGAGAAGGTCGTGCCGATCTTGAAGCCGTACAAGCTGGCCAGCCGGGAGTTCCACGAGGACGACAGCGTCGTGACGATCGGCGGGACCGGGAACGTGCCGGCCGTGCTGGTGGGCGGGACCCACGCGGCGTGCATCGCCGGGCCGTGCGCGGTCGAGAACGAGGAGATGTTGAACCGCATCGCCCGGCACGTGCGGGACGGCGGGGCCACGGTGCTGCGGGGCGGGGTGTTCAAGCCGCGCACCTCGCCCTACTCGTTCCAGGGGTTGGGCATGGAAGCCCTGCGGTGGATGCGGGCCTGCGGGGACGAGCTGGGCATGCCGATCTGCGTGGAGGTGATGGACACCCGGCAGGTGGAGCAGATGGAGCCGTTCGTCGACTGCTTCCAGATCGGCGCGCGGAACATGCAGAACTTCGACCTGCTGCGCGAGGTGGGCAAGACGCGCCGGGCGGTGCTGCTGAAGCGCGGGCTGGCGGCGACCGTGAAGGACTGGCTGCTGTCGGCCGAGTACGTGCTGAGCCAGGGGAACCGGTCGGTCGTCCTGTGCGAGCGCGGCATCAAGACGTTCGAGGACAGCATCCGGTACTCGCTGGACGTGACCAGCATCCCGGTGGCCCACCACCTGTCGCACCTGCCGATCATCGTCGACCCCAGCCACGCGGCGGGCCGGCGGGACTACGTGCCGTCGCTCGCGGCGGCGGGGATGGCAGCGGGTGCCCACGGGATCATCGTGGAGGTCCACTACAACCCGGCCGAGGCCCAGTGCGACGGCCCGCAGGCGCTGCTGCCGGCGGCGTTCGCCGGGCTGATGGGGCAGCTGCGGACGATCGCGGAGGTGTTCGGGAAGGAGTTCGCCGAGGCGACCGAAGCCGTGCCGGCGTGAGGCGAAGAGAATTAGCCGCAGATGAACACAGATGCACACAGATGAAGAGGGGTTCATCAGCCGCGTAATCGGTCTGTGTCCATCTGTGGCTAACTCCCGTTTTGATGTAGGTAGGAACTGATGGCGCGTACACCATTCGTGGCCGGCAATTGGAAGATGAACACGACCAAGGCGGCGGCCGTCGCCTTGGCCAAAGGCGTGGCCGCGGGCGTGCCGGCCAACGTGCAGGTGGGCGTCGCCCCGCCGTTCGTGTACCTGGACGCCGTGGGGCAGGCGCTGGCCGGGTCGGGCGTGCTGCTGGGGGCGCAGGACGTCTATCACGACAGGGACGGGGCGTTCACCGGCGAGATCTCGGTCGCGATGCTGAAAGACCTGGGCGTGCAGTTCTGCCTGACCGGGCACAGCGAGCGGCGGCACGTGCTCAACGAGCCGGAGCAGCTGACGGCCCGCAAGGCCCACGCGGTGTTCGCCGGGGGGTTGACGCTGGTCCACTGCGTCGGCGAGACGCTGGAGGAGCGGGACAGCGGCGCCACGTTCGACGTGATCCAGACCCAGCTGGGCGAGCTGACCGACAGCATGGACGACCCCTCCCGGATCGTGATCGCCTACGAGCCGGTCTGGGCGATCGGCACCGGCCGGACGGCCACCGAGGACCAGGCGCAGGAGGCGCACGCGTACCTCCGGCTGACGATCGCCAAGCGGTGGGGCAAGGACTTCGCCGACGCGGTCCGCATCCAGTATGGCGGCAGCATGAAGCCCGAGAACGCGGCCGGGCTAATGCACATGCACGACGTGGACGGCGGCCTGATCGGCGGGGCCTCGCTGAAGGCGGACAGCTTCCTGGCGATCGTGAACGCCGCCGCCCCGGTGGGCGGGCACGCGTGAGTTGATCGTGCCAGCGGGTCCCCGCCCGGCCTGCCCGCTTCGGCGAGCAGGGATAGTTGGTTGGGCCGGGCTTGCTCCTGCCCGCTCAAGCGGACGGGCCGGGACGGGATCGTGTGTCTGACGTCGTGCTCGGCGGGGTTCCGCCCGAGCGAATGAGACCGAGCTGACCGAGCAACAATATCATGGCCTCCTTCGTCTTCTACCTGTTCATGTCGCTGCTGCTGTTCGTGGCGGTGCTGCTGATCCTGCTCGTGCTGATCCAGAAGGGTCGCGGGGGCGGGCTGTCCAGCGCGTTCGGCGGATCGGGCGGGTCGACGGCGTTCGGGGCCAAGACCGGTGACGTGCTGACCTGGGCCACGAGCATCGTGTTCGGGGTGTTCATCCTGCTGGCCGTCATCCTGGACCTGGTCGTGAACCACCAGTACGCCAGCACGACCCCAACCGACACGACGTCGACGGCCGCCACTGCGGAGACGTCCACGCCGACGACGGTGGCCCCCATCAACGGCACGGACCGGATCACGCAGGAGCTGGCCCGGCTGAAGCAGTCGGCCGCGGCCACCACGATGCCGACGACGCTGCCGACCGGGTTCGCCATCCCGCACGTGCCGGTGGAGGCGACGACGTTGCCGGCCGTCCCTTCCTTCAAGGTGCCGTCACTGATGGTCCCGACGACCGCGCCCGCCGCCACCCAGCCCCACTGACCCCTCGTCGCCGTCCCACTTTTGGCCCGGAGGAACCCGCATGATCGTCAGCATGACCGGCTTCGGGGACGCCACCGCCGAGCGGGCCGGCACGCACTACGCGGTCGAGATACGGTCGCTGAACAACCGGTTCTTCAAGCCCGTCATCAAGCTGCCCGACGCGATCAGCGGGCTGGAGCCGGAGCTGGAGTCGACGCTGCGGGAGCGTCTGGGCCGGGGGTCGATCACCTACATCTTCAAGATGCGGTCCGACTCGGCCGAGGCGGCTTACCACATCAACACCGGGGCGCTGAAGGCGTACGTCGACCAGCTGCGGACGATCCAGGGGCTGGACCGGTTCGTCACGATCGACCTGGCCAGCCTGGTGCAGCTGCCGGGCGTGTGCCAGGAGCCGCGCGACGAGTCGGACGAGATCGCCGCCCACGGCGACGTGGTGCGCGAGCTGACGACCGCCGCCGTCGCCAAGTTACAGGCGATGCGCGAGCGCGAGGGGCGGGCGTTGTTCGACGAGTTGATGCGGCACGTGAACGTGATCGCCAAGTCGCTGGCCGACATCGCCACCCGCGCCCCGGCCGTGGTCGAGGACTATCATAAGCGATTGCAACAGCGGGTGAACCAGCTGCTGGCCAAGGCCGAGTTGCGGGTGGACGAGACGGCGCTGATCCGCGAGGTGGCCGTGTTCGCCGAGCGGGCCGATGTCGCCGAGGAGATCCAGCGGTTGACGAGCCACCTGAGCGCGTTCGAGGAGGCGTGCCGGCAGGACGAGCACGCCGGCCGGAAGCTGGACTTCATCGCCCAGGAGATGCTGCGCGAGGCGAACACGATCGGCAGCAAGGCGAACGACGCGGCCATCGCCCGGAGCATCGTCGAGATCAAGGGCGCGATCGACCGGTTGAAGGAACAGGTCCAAAACGTAGAGTAGCCGCATGAGCGTGACAGCCGCCCAGCCCGTTCCCCCCGCTCCACCGCCGGGGCACCTGATCGTTCTCGTCGGCCCCAGCGGGGTCGGCAAGAGCACCATCGCGGGCAAGCTGGCCGAGCGGATGCACCTGAAGTACATCGCCAGCGCCACCACCCGCCAGCAGAGCGAGATGGACAAGCTGGGCAAGACCTACGAGTACGTCGACCTGTCCACGTTCAACCGCCGGCTCGACGGGGGGGAGTTCCTCGAGTACGCCAAGGTGTTTGACGAGTACTACGGGACGCCCAAGCGGCCGACGCTGGACTACCTGTCGGCCGGTCAGGACGTGCTGCTGGAGATCGACGTGCAGGGCGCCCTGCAGGTGCGGTTCCAGTACCCCGACGCGCTGTTGATCTTCATCCTGCCGCCGGATGAGGGCAGCCTGTTGCAACGGTTGCGCAACCGTGGCCGGGACAGCGACGATGCGATCGAGAAGCGGTTCCGCGGCGCGAAAAGAGAGATCTGGATGGCCAAGGGAAGCCGCGCGTTCGACGACATGGTGATCAATGACAGCGTCGACCGGGCCGTGGGCGAGATCGCGTGCCTGGTGCGGCAGAAGAAGTCGCCGGGCGGAATCTAGACGAGCTGTGAGTTGAGAGTTTCGAGTTCTGAGGAAGGACTAGGAACGATCAGCTCGCGGCTCAGAACTCAATACTCTGAACGGAGCGAAATGATTGAAGCACTGAAGAGCGACGAGATCGTGAAGAAGGTCGGTGGCCGGTTCAAGCTGACGGCCCTGATCCAAAAGCGGATGCTGGAGATCATGGACGGTGCCCGCCCGCTGGTCGAGCGCGAGCACATGACCGACCTGGAGACCGTCATCCAGGAGATCCTGCAGGACAAGATCGCCATCGACTACGAGGCGAGCGGGCTGATCAAACCCGAATAAAGAGGTTGAACCGCAAAGACGCGCAGACCCGAAGGTAAGACGAGGAAATTCATTCTGCTTCGTCCGACCGTCGCGTGTTCGCGCCTTCGTGGTTCAAATCTTTCCATGAGTGAGCTGAATGGCCGGGAAATCGTCGTC
The DNA here is from genome assembly GCA_965198865.1 of Tepidisphaeraceae bacterium. Classification (GTDB taxonomy): domain Bacteria; phylum Planctomycetota; class Phycisphaerae; order Tepidisphaerales; family Tepidisphaeraceae; genus CBDAQA01. The sequence goes on from CBDAQA010000010.1 coordinate 15,881, forward strand.
GGCGTCTGCGGTGGGATCGCCGCGTACAAGGTGGCCGACGTCGTGTCGAAGCTGGTCCAAGCCGGGGCCGGCGTGACGGTGGCGATGACGCCCGACGCCGTCCGCTTCGTCGGCCCGCTCACGTTCCAGGCCCTCTCCGGCCGGCCGGTCCACACCGACATCTGGACCCTGCCCGACCCCGCCGACCCGCAGCACATCCGGCTGACGGAAAAGGCCGACCTGCTGCTGATCGCCCCCGCCACCGCGCACACAATCGCCAAGATCGCCCACGGCCTGTGCGACGACATCGTCAGCCTGCTCGCCGCCGCCGCCGCCTGCCCGATCGCCTACGCCCCGGCGATGAACAACCGCATGTGGGAGAACCCGATCGCGAAGGAGAACGTCGCAAAGCTGGACGGCCTGGGACACCGGTTCATCGGCCCGGAAGCGGGTTGGTTGGCGTGCCGAAACGTCGGGTCGGGACGGCTGAGCGAGCCGGCGACGATTGTGGACGTGGTTGAGAAGATGCTGGCCGGCGGAGGAGAGCCGAAATGCGCCGACGGTCACCTTATGTCATCCCCATGGCGTTGCTAATCAGCGGGGTGGGACTTTTCGCGGCCGGTGCGTTTCAACTCGCAGTACAACGATCCGCACTGGCGAGACCAGTTGTATGGCCCGCAGTGGTTCAATCGATACACGCCTGCCGACGCATGGTTCGCGCTGCGAGCCAAGTTGCTTACCGCACGGGAGGAAGAGCAAGACCTGGGAATTGCCGCGGCCGGCCTGGGGATTGGCTTGGCCACCGTCCTCGCTGGCGCGGGCGTCCGAACCTGGGCCGATCTGGGCGACCTGCGATCGCCGGCAACCCGGCGGCAATTCAGATGGTCCGCCATTCTCGCGTGGCTGTCGTTCGTGCCGTCCGCCTGGGTGTTTTACGTCTACACGTCGGTCCGCGATGACTATCCGCCCATGGGCGACATCATCATGATCCCGTGCGCCGGCGTTGCCGTGTTGGGCGTGGTCGGCCTCCCGGTTGTCGTGCTCGGCGTGAATCTCGCCACGATGGGCCGGCCGCTGCCTGTCCCTCTGTGGACACGCCCAATCGTTCGCTGGCGTAACCCCGTCTCATGGGCCGTCTGGGTGGCCCTTGTCGCGGCGTCCGCCGTCTTGGTGATCGGCGTCCTACAGATGTCCACGATCGTCCCGTCGGCAGTCGCAACCATCTATCTCTTGCTCTGCGGCCGGGCGGCCTCGGCTCTTGCCGCAAGTTGATAGGCAGGAGGTGGGATTGACTTGGCCATGCCCTGATCATGCCGCGCGGCCGGCCGCCGCGATCCGCTCCGCCGCCCACGCGGCGTCGGAGGGCGGCAGCGGTGGGATGGGCGGGCGACCGTAGTCGATCTGCAGGTCGTACCGGCCCAACGCGTAGATGTCCGTCATCGGCGATTGCAAGTCGATGACAACTTTCGCGTCACCCGGCCGCAGCGGCACGGCGATGCGTGGCAGCCGCGCCCGGAGCGGCATGGCGTAGAACTCGGCCTCGCCACCGATGTCGGGGTCAGCGTAACGCACGCAAGCCCGATACGCCGTGCCAGTCGCGGTGGGCAATCCCTCCAGCGACAGGTCGAGCAGATCGCCGCCGGATCGGATCAAGTCGATCTCGACTACGTTGACCGGGGCGATCAGGTAGTCGTCGCGCTTGCGGCGCTACGCGGCCCGGTCGGCCGCGGTGCCCTTGTTCGTCGGGCTGAACACCTTGACGGCGGTCACCAAGCGGTGGCCCGTCTCGGGCTCGCGGATGGCGACATGGCGGTGCGGCACGGGTTGCCTCCGCACCGGCACCCGTACAGGTTCCGCGACTGTGGTCGCCACCGGACCACCACTGGCGAACGGCTCCTCCGGATCGGGACCGTCCGGCCCAAACGTAGCGACATCCGGCCGATATTGGCGACCCACCTCATCACGGTCGACCACATACACGTCCGTCTCCACCTGCGCGTACAGATCGTCAGGCAGTTGGGCTGCCGGTTGCCGTCGAAGTTGACTGATGCACTCGTGATGGACCGGCGTCCAGACCCGTTCCAGCCACGGGTCCATGGCAGGGAATGGGCTTGGCTTTGCCATGTCGGATAGTATACCGCCGACCACGTATGCCCATTTACGACTGCGACCAGTGCGGGGCCTGTTGCCGGACGTTTCCGATCTTCGCGTCGGCCGACGACGCGGTGCGAGAGCCTCGGCTGGCGACCGAGACGCGAGCGTTGCCGGACCATCTGGCGTCGTCGGCATGGCGGTTCCAACTCTACCCCTTGCCGTTCCACGAGGCCTGTTGCTTCCTCGACGGGTCTAACCGGTGCGTGATCTACGAGACCCGCCCAACCAACTGCCGGGCGTTCGCAGCGGGGAGCGACCAATGCCAGGAGGCCCGCCGGCGGCACGGGCTGTCGCCACTGGGGGAACGAACATGATCGACGTGCGTGACAAGCGGGTCACCGTCCTGGGGCTGGGCCACTTCGGCGGCGGGATCGCCGTCAGCCGGTGGCTTGTGGGCGAGGGCGCCCACGTGACCGTCGTGGACGACTCGCCGCGGGACGTGCTGGCCGACTCCATCTTGCAGTTGGACGGGCTGCCGATCGAGTTTTGGTTCAAGGGCGAGCAGCGGGACGCCGACTTCGCGTTGGCCGACCTGGTCGTCGCGTCGCCGGCCATCGCGCCACACCACCCGTCGCTGTTGGCGGCGCGCGCGGCCGGCGTCCCGGTGACGACGGAGATCGTCCTGTTCGCCCAGCGCTGCCCCGCCCCGGTGTTCGGCGTCACAGGCACCAAGGGGAAGAGCACCACGTCGACCCTGCTGGGCCGCATGCTCGCCCCGCGGTTCATGACCTGGTTCGGCGGGAACATCGGCCGGTCGCTGCTGCCGGAGCTGCCGAACATCCGGCCCGACCACCGCGTGGTGCTCGAGCTCTCCAGCTTCATGCTGCACTACCTGGGCGAGATCGCGTGGTCGCCGCGCGTGGCCGTCGTGACGATGGTTACCCGCGACCACCTCGACTGGCACGGTTCGGTCGACGCCTACGTCGACGCCAAGCGGAACATCGTCGCCCACCAGAAGCCGGGCGACACGGCCGTGCTGAACCGCCGTGACCCGGTCGACTGGTCCGGCGCGACGGCGGCCACGACGGTCCACTTCAACGTCGGCGACGAACACCCTTTCTCGCTGCGACTGCCAGGCGACCACAACCAGTTGAACGCGCAGGCCGCCTTCGCCGCGGCGGCCACGGCGGGCGTGACGTGGGACGCTGCGCAGCAGGCGATCGCCGACTTCACCGGCCTGCCCCACCGATTGGAGGTCGTCGCCGACACCGGCGGCGTGCGGTGGGTGAACGATTCGATCGCCACGATCCCCGACGCCGCCATTGCCGCCCTGCGGTCATTCCCAAGGGGCAGGGTGGTGCAAATCATCGGCGGGTCGGGCAAGAAGGCGTTGGACGTGGGCCCGCTCTGCGACGCGCTCGCGGCCGAGGCGAAGGGGGTGCTCTGCGTTGGCGAGACCGGCGAAGCGCTAGCAGCCGCGGTGAACCGACGGTCGCCCGGTCGCGCCCGGTCGTGCGGCGATCTGGCTAGCGCCATCGCCGCCGCGCGAGAGTTGGCCACCGTGGGCGACGTCGCGCTGCTCAGCCCGGGCCACCCCAGCTACGACCAGTTCGTCAACTTCCAACAGCGGGGCGAGACGTTCACGCGGCTGGCGCGGGACTTGTCGTAACAAGCCCTCAGTTCAGGTTCACATTCACGCGGCCGTCGTTCGCGACCGGGCCAGCCGGCGAGCCCTGTGCCGACAGCAGTGCCGCCACCCGGCGGACGCGCCGCCGCGGGTCGGCCTCGGCCAGCAGTTGCTGCTTGGTGGCCGGATCGTCCAACAGGTGGAACGCGATCAGGTCGGCCACGTCGGTGGTGGGGACCGAGCTGGCCAACAGCTCGTGGAACTTCCCGCCGGCCGGCGAGCCGGCCAGCCGACCGCCCGGCGCGAAGAACGACCGCAGTCGACGCCGCTCCTCCTCCACGTCGATCTCGAGCACGGTTGGCTCGGTGACCCGCTCCACCTCGGCCGACCGGTACAGGTGCTCGTCCGCATCCACCTCCCGGCAGACGCGGCACCGCTCGTCGCCCCGCAGCAGCAGGTTGTACCGCCCGTCAGCCAACCGATCGTGCGCGACGACCGTTCCGACGCAAACGACCGGCTCGATCGGCGGGCAGTCGCGGTCCTCGCTCGCCCACCCGGGGCGCAGCATCGCCATCGCGATCCGCGGGTCGCCGGCCAGCACGTCGGCCGTCATCTGCCGGTAGCGGTCCTCGAACACGTGCAGCGGCAGCAGCGCACGGGGGAACAGCACCACGTTCGGCAGCGGGAACAGCGGCAGGATGGCGGTCGCGCCCATGGACAAGCTTAGGGCCGCCGACCGTCGAACGCCGCCCCGTCAGGCGCGCGTGTCGAAGTGCGTCCCTAGCACGGGGTGCGCCGGCGCGAAGTGCGTGTGGGCGTGGACGACGCCGGAGTGATAGATCGGCACGAACTCCGGGCCGTGCAGCGGCGACACCGCAGCGAAGTGGATCGGCTCCACCGGCGCGAAGTGGACGGCCGGGATCCCGCCGTCGAACATCGTCGTCGGCAGCGACTGCGGTTGGTTGAGGGGCAGGCTGACCGGCTGGGTCAGCGCCGAGAATGGCACGCCGAAATCGTCGTCGAACTGCATGGGTGGGTCCTCCTTGAACGCCCGGCACCCGCCGGGACGCAGTTGGGAAAACCGTCCAATTCATTTTCACCGCTGACAAACAGAAAAAGTGTGGCGACGCGCTCTTTCCGCTCCAGACCGATAATTCGGCGATCCTCACTGCCGCAGTGGCGCGTTCAGCTCGACCAGGTTTCCGCACGGATCGCGCAGGTGGGCGACGCGCAGCCGCCCCATCGATTGATCCGTCGGCTCGGCGGCGGGCGTCACGCCCATCCCGACCAGGTCGGCCACGGCCGCATCCACGTCGTCCACCTCCAGCGTGAGCACGACCGGGTCGCGGCACGCCGCGTTCGGCTTCCGCGGGACGCCCTCAACGGCGTCGGCCATCAACCCTCGCTTGAACAGCGCGACGACGCCCCCGCCCGAACCGAGGCACAAGCCCGAGCACGCGGGCGTAAAGGTCGTGGCACGCCTCGAAGTCATCGACCAACACACGGACGCTCGTCAGCCGGATGGTGGAGACTCTCGAAATGGCAACGAGCCGGGTCGTTTGCGAACGCACCCGGCCCCTCGGCTTGCCTGAGAACCGGCTTGGTCGGCGGTTCATGAGAACTCGATTGTCACGCCGGTTCAGGCAGCCTTCACGGCGGCCGTCACCTTCTGGGCCGCGTCCGTCAGGTCGGCCGCCGCCTGCAGCGTCGGCAAGTCGTTCTTCGCTCCGGCCAGGATCACGCGAGCCTTCTCGGCGTTGGTCCCCTCCAGCCGCACCACGACCGGCACCTTGAAGCCGATCTCCTTGCCGGCCTGAATGAGGGCCTCGGCGATCAGGTCACACTTGGCGATGCCGCCGAAGATGTTGACCAAAATCCCCTTCACCTTGTCGTCGGCCAGGATGATGCGGAACGCCTCGATCGCCCCCTCGGCCGTGACCGACCCGCCCACGTCCAAGAAGTTGGCCGGCTCCGCCCCGTGCAGCTTGATGATGTCCATGGTGGCCATCGCCAGCCCGGCCCCGTTCACCAGGCAGCCGATCGTGCCGTCCAGCGCGATGTAGTTCAGGTTGGCCTTCTTCGCCCGGACGTCCAGCACCTTCTCCTGAGTCTCGTCCTCCATGGCGGCCACAGCCTTCTGGCGGAACATGGCGTTGTCGTCGAAGTTGAACTTCGCGTCGATCGCCACCAGCTCGCCACCCTTGGTCACCACCAGCGGGTTGATCTCGGCCAGCGACGCATCCGTCTTCAGGAACGCCTTGGCCAGGTTCATCATGATCCCGGCCGCCTGGCCCGCCATCTTCCCGGTGAACCCCAGCTTGAACGCCACCTCGCGAGCCTGGAACCCCTGCAGCCCTAGCATGGGGTGCAGCGGCACCTTCAGCACCTTCTCCGGACTTTTTGCCGCCACCTCCTCGATCTCCACGCCACCCTCGGCGGAGGCGATCAGCGTCGACGTCTGCCGTGCCCGGTCGACCACGATCCCGACGTAGTACTCCTTGGCGATGTCCACCCCGGGCGCCACGATCAGCACCGACACCGGCACCCCCTCGGGCCCGGTTTGGTTGCTGGTCATGCGGTGAGTCAGCATGAACTTCGCCGCCTCCAGCGCCTCGTCCGCGCTCTTCACGAGCTTGACGAACCCCGCCTTGCCGCGGCCGCCGGCGTAGACCTGCGCCTTCACGACGCACATGTTCTGGCCGCCGCCAGCGGCGGCGTTGAAGTGCTTGAACGCCGTCGCTGCCTCGTCGGGCGTCCGGCACACCTCGGCCGGTGGCACCGGGATGCCATGCTCGCTGAGGATCTGCCGCGCCTGATATTCGTGGATCTTCATGGGTCGCGAAAGTCTAACGGCGATCCCTGCCCGTCTCAATCGAGCCGACCGCAACTCCAGGACGGGCGTGTTACACATTGTTACGAAATGTTACACCTATTTGTCGAATCATTGCTGGTTCAACGGCGGTTGCACGTGTGGTCCGAAATCGCTGCAACTTTGGCCTCACCCACGCGTGATAACGGATGTTATAACTGAGGGCAGCTATGGCGGTCACGCTAAAGGTCATCACGGTCGGCAACTCGGTGGGCGTCGTGCTCCCGCGCGAACTGCTGGAGAAGCTGCGCGTCGGCAAGGGTGACCTGCTGCAGGTGCTCGACGTCCCGGGCGGCGTCACGCTCACCGCCTACGACGCCGACTTCGCCAAGCAGCTCGACGTCGCCGAGCGTGTCGCCCGTGAGGACCGCGACGTGCTCAAGCATTTGGGCGACTGATCGCCGGAAAAGCATTGGAACCACAGATGCGCACGGATGCACACCGATCAGTGGGCCGTCCGTTTCCGATCGGTGTTCATCCGTGTGCATCTGTGGTTCAACCCTCTTCGCCGTTCATAGGAAACCCCGCCATGCGAACCGTCACCTGGATCACCCCGGCCCTGGCGACCGCCGTCCACGACCGCCTCGCCACCGAGCACGGCGGCACCGGCACCGTGCGCGACCCGCAGGCACTAGCCGACGCCCTCGCCGCCGTCCCCGTCACCGCTGGCCGGGCCCGGCCCGACCTGTTCGCCCTCGCCGCCGCCTACGCCGCCGAGGTCGCCACCCGCAAGCCGTTCGACGGTGGCAACGTCCGCACCGCCTACGCGATCTGCCGGACGTTCCTGTCGCTCAACGGCGTCGAGATCTCGGCCGCCAAGGTCGACCGCGTCCTCGCCACCCGCCAGCTCGCCGCCGGCACGATCGACCGGTCTACCTACGCCGGCCTGCTGTCCAACCACGAAGTCCCCGGGGCCGGCCCGACCGCCGGTCCCCAGTCCCACGTCCACGTTCGGAGGTCCGTCATGGCGTTCGATTACCAGTGCTCCCGGTGCGGCGGCAACGCCGCCGAGCCCGGCTCGGTCCACTCGGCCGGCGGGGTCTACTTCCGCCCCACCAACGCGAAGTTCCTCACCCTCAAGACCGGCGACATCCAGGTGAGGGCCAACGCCTGCACCCAGTGCGGCCACGTCGACCTCGTCGCCGACGTCGACAAGCTCGCCGCCCTCACGCAGCGTGCACAACCCGTCTGATTCGCGTCCATCGCAGTCGCCACCTACGGAGCCCCGGATTCACATCCGGGGCTTCTTCGTGTTCCCCTTTGGACGAGATCATCCACGAAGGACACGAAGTCACACGAAGGGAAGAGAGCGGAACCACCGATGCACACCGATCAGATCCCCGCCGATTCTGATGTAATCTGTGTGGATCGGTGTGCATCTGTGGTTCCAACTTCTTGGACCCCAGACGAACGACGTTGCGGCCACGCGAAAACATTGCTCACGCCCTCCTCCTTCGTGTCCCTTCGTGTCCCTTCGTGTCCTTCGTGGATAATCTCTTCGCAGCGACTTTTCCCCGGAGTTCTGATGTCTCACAGTCCCCTCGGCGTCGGCGTGATCGGCTTCGGCCGCCGCATGCAGCAGGTCTCCAAGCTGCTCACCGACGCCGCCGCCGGCTCCGTCCAGCTGCGACACGTCTGCAGCCAATCTGAGGCCTGCCGCTCCGTCGCCGCCGCCCTGCACGACCCGCCGCGCGTGTCGACGGATTACACGGCGATGCTGGACGACCCGGCCACGCAGTGGGTGCTGATCGGCTCGCAGAACGACCGCCACCACGAGCAGGTCGTCGCCGCCCTGGCGGCCGGCAAGCACGTCTTCTGCGAGAAGCCCGTCGGCATCACTATCGACGAGTGCGCCGCCATCGCCGCCGCCCACGCCGCGACGGACAGACAGTTCGTCGTCGGCTTCGTCCTCCGCTACGCCCCGCTCTACCGCCGGATCGTGCAGACCGTCCGCGACGGCGGCATCGGCAAACTGGTCAGCCTGGAGTTCAACGAGACGCTCGACTTCAACCACGGCGGGTTCATCATGTCCGACTGGCGCCGCCACACCCGCCTGTCGGGCGGCCACCTGCTGGAGAAGTGCAGCCACGACCTCGACATCGTCAACTGGATCGTCGACGCCCCCGCCGCCCGCGTCGCCAGCTTCGGCGGCGTCGCATTCTTCACCCCCGACCACGAACCCCTCGCCAAAAAGCTCGGCGAAGACCCCAACGGCAACCCCGCCTACGGCGCTTGGGGCGAGGGCCGCGACGGCGTCTCCCCCTTCTCGCCCGACAAGGACATCGTCGACCACCAGGTCGCCATCCTCGACTACGCTAACGGCGTCAAGGCCAGCTTCCACACGAACCTCAACAGCGGCCTCCCCGAACGCCGGTTGTATCTGCTAGGAACGGAGGGCGCGATCCGCGCCGACCTGAACCACGGCGTCATCGAGCACCGCCGCATCGGCCACGACACGCCCACCACCACGTTCGACCAACGCTCGTCGGCGGGTATGCACGGCGGCGGCGACGGCGTCATGGTCCGCGAACTGCTCGCCACGATGACGACTGGCGCGGCCACCCCCACGCCCCTGTCCACCGGCATCGCCGCCGCCGTGACGTGCTTGACCGCGGAGCAGGCGCGGACCATGGGAACCGTGGTCGACCTGAAGCCGATCTGGCAACGCGTGGAAGCACGCACGGCGTCCCGTGCCTGAACGCGGCCAGCAGTCGCTTGCGCCTTCGCGGCGACCCCGTCCACCAAGGCAGGGCTCACCCTTCGAGGCCACGCAACCATGGGCACGATGACACCGCTCCTGATAGCCGCCGGAATCGTTCTAATCATCGGACTTCAGATCGTGATGTGGTTGGTGATCGTTCGATTCCTCTCCGCCAGGAGTGGAATGACGCGCCGCCTGCCCATCGACCCCGGCCCGCCGCTCCGCGATTCCGGTTGGGGCTCGGCAAAGTTGAACGGTGGCCGTTCCGCCGCGCGTCATTGCCCCGCCGTCCCCACCGCGCTACAACCGTGGCATGTCCAGCACCCCCGCCAGCCGCGCCGCCATCGTACTCACCAGCGGCGGGCTCGACTCCACCACCTGCATGGCCATCGCCAAGGCCGACGGGTTCGTCCGCCTCTACTCCCTCACGTTCGACTACGGCCAGCGCCACCGCCAGGAATTGCTCGCCGCCGAGCGGGTCGCGTACGACTTCGGGGCCGCCCACAAGGTGATCGAGATCGACCTCCGCCAGTTCGGCGGCAGCGCGCTGACGGCCGATATCGCCGTGCCGAAGGACCGCGACGAATCCGACATGACGACCGGCGTGCCGATCACCTACGTCCCGGCCCGCAACACGGTGTTCCTCAGCTACGCGCTGGCGTGGAGCGAGGTGCTGGGCATCCGTGACGTCTACGTCGGCGTCAATGCGATCGATTACAGCGGCTACCCCGACTGCCGGCTCGAGTTCATCGACGCGTTCGAGGCAATGGCCAATCTGGCGACGCGGATGACCACCGAGCCGGGCGCCGCGCCGTTTCGCATCCACGCCCCGCTGATGCAGCTGACCAAGGCCCAGATCATCCGCCGCGGCGTCGCGCTCAACGTCGACTACGGCATCACCCACAGCTGCTACGACCCAACGCCGGAGGGCCTCGCCTGCGGCCGCTGCGACAGCTGCGTGCTGAGAAGAAGGGGCTTCGTCGAGGCCGGCGTGCCCGACCCGACGCGGTACGCCCCCAACGCGTAGCGGTCGCCCCGCAGGGGCACTCTTCGACCGTCGCAAGAGGGCCCCTGCGGGGCGACCGCTACGCAAATGACTTGTGCGCCGTGCGCGGCCGATGGTATGACCACACCATGAACCCGCCGGTCCTGGCCTACCACCTCATCCTTACGGCGTTCGGTTTTTGGCTGCCGAACGACCCGCGCGGATCGTGGTCCGACTTCGTCCGCGCATGGGAGTTGCAAGCGTTCGGCCCCGCCACGAAGACGACGTCCCGGCGATCGCTGGCACACAAGCGACACGATCGCGCGAAACGGATCGCCGCGCAACAGGCGCTCGCACGATCGCCAGTGGTGTTCAGGAGCGAACAGGCACTCGCGATCGCCATAGGGTTCGCGGCCTACGTCCAACGGTCGGGGCTGAAGATCTTCGCCGCGTCGATCTTGCCCCGCCACAGCCACCTAGTCGTGGGGCGCATGCCGCATCCCGTCGAGCAGACCGCCAACTTGCTCAAGGGTGCCGCCACGACTGAACACAACCGTCGTGAGCTGCACCCGTTCGCCGGCCAACCCTATCGAAACGGCAAGCTGCCGACGCCGTGGGCGAAGAAGGAATGGTCGTGCTTCCTCGATTGCGACGCCGACCTGCGGCGGGCGATCGCCTACGTCGAGGCCAACCTGATCAAGGACGGAAAACCCGCGCAGCGGTGGAGTTTCGTGACCCCATACGAGGGCCTGATCTCCCTCGCGTAGCGGTCGCCCCGCAGGGGCACTCTTCGCACGCCGAAAGAGTGCCCCTGCGGGGCGACCGCTACGCGGCGGAGAAGCGCACGCATGAAGGCCATCTCCATCAAGCAACCTTGGGCCTCGCTGATCGCCGCCGGCGTGAAGACGCGGGAGATCCGGCAGTGGCCGACGGACCACCGCGGTCCGCTGCTGATCGTCAGCAGCCGGCGGCCCGTCATCGACGGGCACCGGCATGGGGCGGCGCTCTGCACGGTCGAGGTCGTCGGCTGTCGGAGGATGACGCGCGACGACATTCCGTTCGCCTGCATTGCCGATTTTTACCCCGACCATTACGCCTGGGAGCTCGGCCGGGTGCAGCTGATCGAGCCGTTCCCGGTGATGGGTCAGCTCCGGCTGTTCGACGTCCCGGATGAGCTGATCCGCCCCGCCGCTCAACCCGACGCGTCCGGCACCAACACCGGCCGCCCGCCCGGCCCCGCCAGCCGGACCAACGGCAACCCGTAGGCCGCCGAGATCACGTCCGCCGACAGCACCTCCGCCGGCGGTCCTGCCCCTTTGACCGCGCCATCCTGCAGCAGCACGACACGGTCGGCGAACAGCGACGCCAGCGTCAGGTCGTGGACCGCCATCAGCACGCCCATCCCCCGCTCGGCCGCCAGCCGCCGCAACCGCTGGCACAGCTCCACCTGGTGCCGCAGGTCGAGGAACGTGTTCGGCTCGTCCAGCAGCAGCGCCGATGGCTCCTGCGACAGACACCGCCCGAGGAACACGCGTTGCCGTTGCCCGCCCGACAGCTCGTCGATCGGTCGGTCCAACAGGTCGGTGAGCTCCAACGCCGCCGCCACGTCATCCAGCACTTCGGCATCGCGGCGCGACTCCAGGCCGAACGCCCCGCCGTACGGCGTCCGCCCCAACCGCAGCACGTCGACCACCCGCTGCCCCGGGTCCCACGTGGGCGACTGCGGCAGGTACGCCACGCGCCGTGCCAGTTCGCGGCGCGGCCAATCGTGCGATGGTCGTTCAAACCACCGGATCGCCCCCGTCGCACGGACCGCGCCCAGCAGCGCGCGGATCAGCGACGTCTTACCGCTGCCGTTGGGCCCGATCAGGGCGACGACCTCACCGGCGGAGAGCGACACGTTGACGCCGCGGAGCACCGGGCGTTCGGCGTAGGCGAGCGTGACTTCCCGGGCGACGAGCACGGCCCGCAGTGTGCCGAACGGAGCCCCGCGTGTACACAATACATCGGAGTTCAACGGCCCCGCCGCGGGCTCTTCGAATCTCACGGTGGTCGCCGAGAAGGTCCCACTGGGAAGAACCCGCGGCGGAGCCGCTGGGCGTCGACCGGTCAACTCGATCGTCGCCGCGCCCGCCACAGCAGCGCCAGGAAAAACGGCCCGCCCAGCAGCCCGGTCAGCACGCCGACCGGCAGCAGCGTGCCGGCGGTCCGCGACAGCTGCCGGCTGGCCGCGTCGGCCACGGCCAACAGGATCGCCCCGGCCGCCGTCGCGACCGGCAGCGACCGCCGCGGGTCCGGCCCGACCAACCGCCGCGCCACGTGGGGGCAGATCAGTCCGACGAACCCGATCGGCCCGCTGACCGCCACGGCCGCCGCCGTCACCACCGACGCCATGCCCAGCGCCGCCCACCGCAGCCGGTGGACGCGGACGCCCAGTGCGATCGCCTCCGCCTCGTCCAGCGCGGCGGCGTTCAGCTGTCCCGCGAGGTAGAGCAGCACGAACCACCCGATGCCCACCGTGACCCCGGCGGCGACCTCCTGCCCGGCCGTCAGGTTCGGCTGCAACGTGCCGACCAGAAACGCCGTCGCCCCTCCGCTAGGGCCGGCGCGGTCCTGGTTCAGGGCGTTGATCAGCAGGAACACGGCCCCGTCGATCGCGTTGACAATCACGCCGACCAGCAGCAGCGTGACCGGTTCAAGCCGGCCGCGGCGGGTCGACAGGGCGAAGACGACGGCGACGCTCGCCAGCGCGCCGGCGAGCGAGAACGCCTGCTGGCTGCACGCCGCGGCGGCCGAGGCTAGGGCGGCGGTCGGCGCGATGCGCCACAGGTAGGCCGCCAGCGAGGCCCCGCTGCTGACGCCCAGCAGGTACGGGTCGGCCAACGGGTTCCGCAGCACCGCCTGGTACGCGACCCCCGCCGCGGCCAACGCGGCACCGACGAGCGACGCGAGCAGCACGGTATCGAGCCGGATCCGGGCCGCGCCGGCGGACGGCACGTGGAACCCGGCCGTGGTCGACCCGACGCACAGGCACGCCGCTGCGACCGTCGCCCAGGCGAGGGTGCAGGTGACCAGCGTGACCAGCAACTGCTGTGGCCCCCAGGCGGTCACGGGGCGGAAGTTGGCGACGGGTGCAGGCATCGTGCGAACTGTTCGGCCAAGTCGGGCAGGTGCCACCCGGGCTGGGTGGCGTACGCATCGGTGATCGTGCAGACGCGGCCCACGGCACCTGATGGCAACTGCGCCCAGGTCGCCCGGGCCTGGGCCAGCTCCTGCGGTTTGGCGTCGGGCAGGAGTTGGAGGACCACTGCGGGATGAAGCGACAACAGCAGCTCGCGGTCAATGGTGGGCCACGGTTGCATCGTGGTGGGCAGGACGTTGGTGCCGCCCGCCTCGCGGAGCAGGTCGTCGAGGTAAGTGCCGGGGCCGGCGACGGCCGTTGCGTCAGGGCTGTAGACGATCAGTGCCGGCACCTTCGGCCGCGTGGCGGCGCGGCTGGCGACGGCGGCGAGCCGGGCGGCGATCCCGCGGTTGGCGACGGCGGCCATCGCGGGGTTGCCGAGCGCGACGCCGAGTCGGTCGATCGCGGGGGCGAGGTCGTCGAGTCGGTCGACCTGGATGTTCTGCACGTCAATGTGCAACGCTGCGGCGTGGTCGCGGAACCCGGCCGGCTCACGATCGGGACGGATCGCGGTCAGCAGGACCGTGGGCCGAAGCGTGGCGAGCAGTTCCCAGTCGGCGGTTTGGTAATCGCCCGCCTTGGGCAGCGAAGCGACGTCGGGTCGGTTGCGGTCGTAGGTGCTGACCGCCACCAGCTGGTCGCGCCCACCCATGCCGACGATCAGGTCCGTGGCGGCGGGGACGGTGGAGGCGATCGTGGGCCGAGCTGCTCGCGTGGTGGCGGGCGCAGGGGCTGCACGGTCGCAACCGACCAGCGCGAACACGAGCGTGACCACGACAAAGCGAACCATGCGGCGGCGACGGTATTGCGTACCCGCGGAAAATGCCATGCGTGCTCCGACCGGGGTGGCCGCCTCAGCGGCCACCGGTGGCGGCTGGATCGGCCACCTCGGTCGTGAAGACGTCAACGCACGCCGAATCGCTTCTCGTACTCCGCCACGGCTTTCGGGATCGCGCCGATCACGTCTTCGGACAGGACGCACCGCTGGCCGAGCTTGGCCCCGGCGATCTCGCCGGCGCGGCCGTGGAGGTAGGTGGCGCAGCAGGCGGCGTCGAAACCGGTCATGCCCTGGCCGATCAGGCTGGCGGTCATGCCGGTCAGCACGTCGCCGGTGCCGGCCTTGCTGAGCGAGCTGTCGCCGGTGGCGTTCACGTAGACGCGATCGCCGTCGGTGACCACGGTGCCGTTGCCCTTGAGGACCAGCACCTGCCCGAACGCCTTGGCGGCGGCGGCGGCGATGTCGATCCGGCCGGCCTCGTCGGCCGGCACCTCGTCGCGGCCGATCAGCTTCGCCAGCCGCTTCATCTCGCCGGGATGGGGCGTGAGGACGGCGCTCGCCTGGAACCACGTCGGCCACCGGCCGAGCTTGGCGATCAGGTTCAGGCCGTCCGCGTCGACCACAGCGGGCGTGGGCGTTTCGAGCAGGGCACGCAGCCGCTCGTCGGCGGCGGGCAGCTGGCCGAGGCCGGGACCGATCGCGAGCGCGTCGGCCTTCTCGGCGGCGTCGAGCAGGGCCCGCGGGACGCCGTCGCCCAGGCCGATGCCGATCAGCTCCGGCGTGATCGACAGCACGGGGCCGAGGATCTCGTTGGGCACCGCGACCTCGACCAATCCCGACCCAAGCTTCAGCGCCGCCCGACCGGCGAAGGCAGGGGCGCCGATCATGCCGGCGTTGCCGCCGACGACGAGGACGCGGCCGAAGGTGCCCTTGTGGCCATCCTTGGGGCGAGCGGGGAGCGGCGGTGGTGCGGGGATGCGGTTCATGTCGGCGTTGTACGGCGAACGCGACGCGGTGGGGAAGGCGGGAACAACGGAGCCCAGCGGCTCCGGCGCGGAACCGCTGCGCCATGCGGTCCCGCATCGATCGCGCGGCGGAGCTGTTGTTGGGGTCAGTCGTGGTCGGCACGCGACCCCAGCACGCGGTCGACCACCGGCTTGACCGCGTCGTAGTCGAAGCCGCGGCGCTGCAGCATGCCGACGAGCCGGCGGCGGGCGACGAGCGGGTCCAGGCGTTTCAGGCGCGGGGCCTGCTTCTCGGCCAGCTCGGTCGCACCGGCCAGCGACGATTCCTTCGTGAACACCGCCCCCAGAGCGGCGTCGGCGACGTCACGCGGGATGCCCCGCCGGGTCAGCTCGACCATCGCCCGCCGGCGGCCGTGGTGCTTCACTTTCGCGGCCGACTCGGCCCTGGCGCGGGCGAACCGCGCGTCGTCGAGGTAGTCCATCCGCTGGAGGTCGTCGAGCACGCCGTCGATGATCGGCTCGCCGAACTCCTTGGCCATCAGCTTCCGCTTGAGTTCCGACCGGCCGTGGAGGCGAGACTCGAGCGAGCGGATGGCCGTGTCGAAACAGTCCTGCCGAACCTCCCCCTGCTGGATGGCGGCCACCTCGTCGGGGGACAGGACCAGCCCCTCGCGAAGGCGGAAGCGAGCGACGACGTTCAGGTTGCAGCCGAAGGCGAACGTGCCGTCGAGGTAGACGTTGCGCCGGTTGGCGGCGCGGCGCTGGGCGGAGATGCGGGTGACGGTGGGCATGGTTTGTCAGGGCGTTCCGTTGCCCGCGGCGGCGATCAACTGGAACGGCGTCATAACGACAAGACCCGAACCAGCGAACCCCTTGGGATCGCGCGTCACCACGTGCGTCGCGCCCACCCGCAGAGCGGCGACGGCTTGAACGGCATCCTCGGAGTCGCGTTTACCCGTTGCAATGGCGTCAGTGACAACGGCCGCATCTACAGGGGCGATGGTGAACACACGCGAGAGCGATCGGACCGCACCGTCGGCCATGGCCTGACCGAACTGCCTGCCAATGAGGTAATGAAGCGCGGCGGAGCAGTGATTCATCGACCGGCACTTCGATCATCGCTTTTGCCATCTTGATCACCGCTTCTTCTTCTTGTTCCGGTCCTTCGGCGCCTGCCACCCCGACCGCTTCGTGCGCAGCAGCGGGTTCCCGCCGCCGGCGAGGCCGGCCATGCCCTGGCCGGACATGAGGCCCTTCATGAGTCGCATCTTGTTCATCATGCCGCTGCCGCCGCCGGTGACGGCGCGCATCATGTCGCGGGTCTGCTCGAACTGCTTGATGAACTGGCCGATCTCGTTCGTCTGCACCCCGCTGCCGGCGGCGATGCGGCGGCGGCGCGGGCCGTCCAGCAGGTCGGGCTTTTTCCGCTCGGCCTTGGTCATGCTGTCGTACATGGCACGCATGCGGTTCATGCTGCGCTCGATGGTCCCCTCGTTCTGGCCGACCGTCTTGGACAGCTCGCTCATGCCGGGGATCATGCCCATCACCCGGCCCATGGAGCCGAGCTTGCGCACCTGGTTCATCTGCGACATGAAGTCGTCCAGCGTGAAGGTGCCCTTCTCCATCTTCGCCTGGAGCTTGGCGGTCTCCTCGGCGTCGAACTTGGTCAGCGCCTCGTTGGCCAGGCCGACGATGTCGCCCATGCCCAGGATCCGCTGGGCCATGCCCTCGGGGCGAAATTCCTCCAGCCCCTCCAGCTTCTCGCCCACGCCCAGGAACTTCACGGGCTTGCCGGTGATCATCTTCGCGCTCAGCAGCGCGCCGCCGCGGGTGTCGCTGTCGAGCTTCGTGAGGATCAGGCCGTCCAGCTCCAGCTGCTCGTTGAACCGCCGGGCGCTCTCGACCGCGTCCTGCCCGGTCATGCTGTCGAGCACGAGGAAGATCTGGTGCGGCTTGAGGGCCGTGTTGATCTCGCGCAGCTCGGCCATCAACGGCTCGTCGATCGCCAGCCGGCCGGCGGTGTCGAGGATCACCACATCTTGACCGTTCGCCTTGGCCTGGGCGATCGCGGCGCGACAGACCGACACGGCTGCTCCCTTGGCCACCTCACCGTGGGGTGCGATCTTCGCGTCGTCCGTATAGACCGGCACGCCCACCTGCTGGCCCAGCACGCGCAGCTGCTCCACGGCGGCCGGCCGCTGCAGGTCGGCGGCGGCCAGCAGCGGGTGGTGCCCCTTGGCCACCAGGTAGCGGGCCAGCTTGCCGCAGGTGGTGGTCTTGCCCGCCCCCTGCAGGCCGCACATCATCACCACCGTGGGGCCGGGCGTGACGAACATGATGTTCGTGTCGACAGGGCCCAGCAGCTGCAGCAGCTCGTCGTAGACGATCTTCACCATCAGCTGCCCCGGGTGCAGGTCCTTGATGACCTGCTGGCCGATGGCCTTCTCGACCACCTGGTCGGTGAACTGCTTGACGACGGCCAGGTTGACGTCGGCCTCCAGCAGGGCCGTGCGCACCTCGCGCATGGCGTCGCGGACGTTCTCCTCGGAGATCCGCCCCTTGCCGCTGAGGCTGCGGAACGCGGCGTTGAACTTGTCGGTCAGTGTGTCAAACATCGTGTTTCCAGTGGCAGGGAACTGCAGCGCGTCATCAACGGGTGGCTAAAAGTCTTTCATATTCGGCGTGCGGGCCGATCCAGAACCATGCGAACAGGTCACCGTTGCGACGGGCCGGGGCGCGATAGTCACCGTTGACCCGGACGGACCAGACGTCTGGTCGGACTTCCTTGAAGTGGAAGGTCCCGGCGAACGGGTCATCTCGCCAGGCGCGGTACCTGCGTGCTGCCGTCCGCCGCACGGGCTCCGGCGATGCCGCCAGCCGCTTCCCAAAGGTGGGGTCCGTCGGGGATCTCACGGGGTCTCCCATGCCGGCCCGCTGCAAAGTTCTCGTCCACCGAGCGGATCAAATCGTAGAGCCGACCCGCGTCCAAATCAGCGGCGATTTGGCGGTCCCAATCGTCGTCCTCCCACCCGTGCATCCGCCGAGCCAACTCGGCCCGCTCGTCGAACGTCAGCCGTTCAATGGCCGTCATGATCTCGTCAACGGTCGTCATCGAATGTAGTTTACCCGACCGAACGGCGACGCTCCAATTGACGCGGTGTGCAACGGCGGGGCAGTCCGGCTAAAGTGGGGGTCGGGATGATCGTCTTCGATTGCGTCGTCTGTCGGACGAAACTGTCGGCCCAGCCGAGCCAGGCGGGGTCGCTGGTCCTTTGCCCCAACTGTCGGACGAAGCTGACCGTGCCACAGTCGGCGGCCGTGCCCGTGGGCGCGGGGGTCGGCGGCGGCGGTACCGCCCCGCCACCGCCGGCCCCCCGGCCCTCCGCCCCGCGCCCCTCGGCGATGGCCGGGTTCAAGCCCGCCGCCTCGGGCGGCAAGCGGTACGGCTTCAACTGCGGGTACTGCTCCAGCCGCTTGGAGGCAACCGAGTCGATGGCCGCTCAGGACGGCCAGTGCCCCACCTGCGGCAACACGATCACCATCCCCATCCAGGACCGGTACGGCCGGCTGATCGACCCCAAGACGCGGCAGATCATCAAGCAGGACCCCCACCCGGTCCACGCCTACGCCGCCGCCGGCGACCGCGCGCCCGGCATCACGCGCCAGAGTGATGGCAAGCAGATCATCCGCTGCCCCCGCTGTAGCGCCGCCAGCCCGATCACCGCCAACAACTGCAAGGCGTGCGGCATGCCCTTCACCATGGAGGGGACCACGCTGGAGGCGGCCGGCACCAGCAACGGGTTCTGCGTCGCCTCGCTGGTGCTCGGCATCATCGGCATCCCCGCCGCCTGCACCGTGATCGCGCCGGTCCTGGCGCTGATCTTCGGCGGCGTCGGCTACGCCCAGGTGTCCAAGAACGGCGGCGAGGGCGGCGGCAAGGGGATGGCCATCGCCGGCATCGTCCTCGGCGTCATCGGCTGCGGGATCGGGGCGCTGATCCACTTCGGGCGGTAGCGAACCCGTCAGAGCCCAGCGGCTCCGCCGCGGGTCCCCCCGTCCGATGAATCCCGCGGCGGAGCCGACGGGCTCTGTGCCAACGTCAGCGGACGTTCGTAACAGGGTCCCGCACCGGAGGCGACCGCCATGGCAACCACCCTGGGCCCCGAGACGCAGGAACTCGTCGAGCAGCGCATGCGGCTGGACGTGTTCCCGTTCCCCGACGGTTTGGTCCGCGCCGCGCTCGCGTCGTATACCGCGGTCGCCGCGGAGCAGGTGGTCGAAGATCAACTGCGACAGGGCGGAGGCCCTGATCGCCGCGGGCCGCGTGCGGCCCGCAGGCCAGCGGCGGGTCGACCGCGCCAAGGCCGACGGCCGCTGGGCCGCCTACGCCGACAGTCGGACGATCACCGTGCCCGACGACCTCGCCGCCGCCCTGGTCGACAACCCGAAGGCGGCCGCGTTCTTCGCCACGATCGACCGGGCGAACCGGTACGCCGTGCTCTACCGCGTCCACGAGGCCAAGCGGCCCGAGACCCGCCCCCGCCGGATCGCTCAGTTCGTCGCCATGCTCGCCGAGGGGCGGAAGATCCACGAGTGACGGCCCGCGTCCCGCGACCGTGCTGCGCCAACCGTGCGAGCCGTGGCGCTCAGTCGCCCCGCACCAGCACGGTCCGGCTCTGTTCACGCGTGCGAGCGCATCCGCCGCGTCAGCGCCACCGCCAACGGCAGCGTCGCCAGGGCGGTGATCGCCGACGCCACGATCGCCACCGTCCGGCCGGCGTGGTCACCGAGCGCACCGTACGCGATCGGCGCCAGCGCCCCGGCGCCGATCACGCCGGTGTAGAACAGCGCGAACGCCCGGCCCGCCTCGCCATCCCTCGCCAGTTCCGGCACCGCGCCGTACAGAACCGATGACGTGCCGTTCAGCATCACGCCCAGCGCCGGCAGCACGCACATCGTCGCCGCCAGCGGCGTGCCGATCGTGAGCAGGATCAGCGCCGCCGTGGCCCCCTCGGTCGCCACGACCGTCGCCAGCAGGCCGAACCGCCCGCCGAGCCACCCGCAGGCGAACTTCCCCGCCGCCCCGCCGGCAAACAGCAGCGAGAACGCCAGGCCGGTCGCCGGGCCGCCGCCGCCCTTGTACTGCAAGAGGAAGGGCAGGAACAGCAGGTACCCCATGCGCGTCGCCGTGTCGAGCATGCCGATGGCGAGCAGGACCGCGAACCCGCCCGCCGCCCCGGCGCGCGGCTCGGGCTTGTCGACCGCGGCGGTCGCCGTGCACGGCGGCATCGCCGCCGCGATCGCCACGGCCACGAGGGCCCCGAGCCCGCCGATCGCCCACGCGGTCGCCCGCCACGGCAGCCGGACCAGCAGCTGTGCCGCCGCCGCCGGCAGCGTCGCCTTGCCGATGTCGCCCGCGAAGTTGTACGTCCCCAAGGGCCCCCGCGACCTGGCCCTGAACGCCTCCGCCACCGCCCGCGACCCCTGGGGATGCTGCACGCTTGACCCGAGCCCGCACAGCACCAGCCCCGCGCACAGCCCCGCCAGCGAGTGCGTTGCGCCCATCACGCCGAACCCGGCCGCCGCGACCAGCGTCCCGCCCACCAGGTTCGCCCGGGGTCCCGCGGACCCCAGCGCCCGATCCATCGGCACCTGCGCCCCGGCCATCACGCCGTAGTAGAGCGACCGCACGACCGCCAGCCCCGCGTACGACAGGCCGAACTCCACCTGCCACACGGGCAGCAGGACGTACAGCGAATCGGTGTAGCCATCGTGAAGCGCATGCGCGAGGCAGGCGACGACGAGGGTGCGTCGAGACGGGCCTGGACGGAGTGCGTGGCTCGGCGTTGCGCTCACGTCACTCGCGCTCGCCAATGAAGGGGCCAGATATTCCAACGCACGCGTCGACCAATTTTCGAACTTTGAGGCGAATGGCGGGGTCGGCTCGGGCCGCAGAGTTCAGGGCGGTGACGAGCGCGTGCCCAGGGTTGCCAAGTTTGGGATCAGGATGGACATGCAGGCCGATCGCACGGATTTGAGCTGCCGGTAGTCGTGCGACATCACAGGCGCCGGGGCCGATCGACCGACGAGGTCTACCGACGCGTACTTCGCCCTGGTCAGCGAAAGCCCGTCGGGATCGTTGGATCGGCGAGGGAGGAACGCGTCCATCCGAAGCGGTCCGTCCGTGTCGGGTCGAAGGGCGGCCGGGATGCGCCGAAGCAGCACTTCGGCGTCCTCGATTGGTTCAGTGCCGTCAGCCATATCACCGTTGCCGTCGATCACCGGCCGAGCGCTTCGTGCCGCATCGATTGCCCATCAACAGCGAACTCGTACAAATCGACCCGCCCCGCGTCAGATATCTCAATTCGTTGAACGATTGCCTGCCCGTTTACCGTCTCGAAGGCGATGCCCCCACTTCCGTCTGCGCCGATCCGCGTGGGTGGCGGTTCCCCCTCATCCCGACGGGCAGTTGCCACGGCACGGGCGGAGGCCATGCTCGCCGATGTAGGCGCGTCGAACTCCACCTCAGATCACAATGGCGCCCGCTCCCACTGGGTCAATTTCGCTAGAACGATCACATCCCAACCGGACAGCGCGTCGGCCGCGCGGGTGAGGCGAGTTTCCTCGGCGTTCAGAACGGTCATGGTCACCGCTCCTGGTCCGTTCACACTACGGATCACTATACCATAGCCGACGACATTGACGTTCGCCCGCGCAACGGGCGCTCGCCGCAACGCCGCAACTTACATTCGGCGGACTCAAAACTTCCGGTCCAACAGCCGGTACTGCACCGCCTCCGCGATGTGCCCCTCGCCGATGTGGGCCGACCCGTCCAGGTCGGCCAGCGTGCGGGCCGCGCGGCGGACCTTGTCGTACGCCCGGGCGCTCAGGCCCAGTTCGTCCATGGCCTGCTTCATCATCAGCAGGCAGCCGTCGCTCAGCTCGGCGTGCTGGCGCAGCTGCCGGCTGTCCATGCGGACGTTCGTCGTGCCGTCGCCGAACCGCTGCTGTTGGACGTCTCGGGCACGCGCGACCGACGCCCGCATCGTCTCGCTGTTCGTGCCGGCGCGCCGGTTCGCGAGTTCGGCATAGGGGACGGGCGGCATTTCAACGTGAATGTCGATCCGGTCCAGCAGCGGCCCGGACAGCTTCGCCAGCCATTTGTCGCGCGCCCGCGGGTTGTCGGCGGCGTAGCCGCTGGCGCTAGGGTTCATCGCCGCCACCAGCATGAAACTTCGCCGGGAACTTCACGCCCGTTGCGGCCAGCAGCACGGCCCGGCATGCTCCCAGGCCGTCGCGTCGGCCTCGACCTCAACCCGCCGGCGCCACTCGTCCCCGTCGACGTCCCGCAAATCGAGCCGCAATTGCCTCCCCGTTCGGCCGCCCATTCTGCCGGGGCACCGCCGAGAGCGTGACAGGCAAGGCGCGCACGGGGTCAGGTGTGAACCCTATTGCTCACCCCTGTTGGGCAAGCTGGAGCGACGGCGGCAGTGGTGCGTCATCCCGCGACCGGTGGCGCGAGCACGGCGGTCCCGTAGGCCGGGAGCGGCACCTGGACCGAGCCGCCGACGACCGGGAGCACCCGCGGGGCGGGACGGGGCACGGCTGCAGGGCGGTCGGCCGTCGTCGTCACGTCGACGCTGCCGGCGTCGAGCCAGTCGATCAGGTCTGCGCCGGCCGTGACCGGGACGGTGACCGTGGCCGGCCGGTCGGACCGGTTCAGCACCACGTAGGTGTGTCGGCCGTCGCCGTCCCGGGCGAAGGCGAAGGTGCCGGCCGCGTCGTCGGCCAGCAGCGGGCGGTAGGCACCGGTCTGCAGGGCGGGGAGGGCGCGGCGGACGGCGATCAGCCGCTGGTAGGCGTCGAACAGGCCGGCGTCGAACGTCACCTCGGGGTCGGCGTAGGGGGCCAGGTCCTGCCAGAGCATCGGCTGGCGGTCGCTGGGGTCACCGGCCCCCCACATGCCGGCCTCGTCGCCGTAGTAGACCATGGGTGCGCCGACGAACGTCATCTGGAACGCGACCGCCTGGCGCATCCGCTGCCGCTCGGCACCGTTGGGCTTGCGGGGGCTGTAGGTCGGGTGGTGGTCCTGGATGCGGTCGGCGGCGTTGAAGCCCAGGTCGGGGTTGACGAACATCGACGCCACGCGGTCCACGTCGTGGCTGTCGAGCAGGTTCATGTTCACCAGGGCCGACTGGAACGGGTAGTCCATCACCAGCCGGGCGCAGTCGGCCGCGAGGGTGGTCGGGCCGATGGCGGCGCTGCGGTCGGCGAAGAACTGCTGGGCGGGAATGGCGAACTGGTAGTTGGTCACACCGTCGAACTGCCGGCCGTCGAGCCACGCCTGGGCCCAGGGCCAGATCTCGCCGTTGATCAGGGCGTCGGGCTTGATCGCCTTGACCGCCTGGCGGAAGTCGACCCAGAACGGGTGGGGGACCTTCTCCGGGGCGTCGAGGCGGAAGCCGTCGACGCCGCGGGACGGGTCGCCGTCGGGGGCAAGCCAGCGCTTGGCAATGGCCAGGACGTGCTCGCGGGGGCCGTGGACGATGCCGATTTCATCGTCCTTGCGGAACTGCGGCACCTCGCCGTTGTCGCCGTCCCACGCCCGGTAGTGGAACGGGATCGGGTGGCCGAACCGGTCGGTGCCGGGGGTCCAGTCGATAATGTCGAACCAGCCGGCGTAGCGGCTGTCGCGGCCGTTCGTCACCACGTCCTGGAAGGCCCAGAACCGGGTGCCGACGTGGTTGTAGACGCCGTCGATGATGACGCGGAACCCCTGGCGGTGGGCTTCGGCCACCAGGTCGAGGAATACCCTGTCCGACGCCGTCCACTGCCAGGTGGCCGGATCGTCGGTCTCGCCCTGCAGTTGCTCGATGTCCCCGGCCACGCCGAAGTGCTCGTCGACGTGGCGGTAGTCGGTTGTGTCGTATTTGTGCAGGCTGTGGGCCTGGAAGATCGGGTTGAGGTAGATCGCGTTGACGCCCAGCCGCCGCAGGTAGGGCAGCTCTTGGCGGACGCCCTGGAGGTCGCCGCCGTAGCGGCGGTCCCAGATGGCGGCGTAGAAGTCGCCCCGCTCGCCGGGCTGGAGGTCGTACCACTTGCTGGTCCACGCGACCGTGTGGGGCGGGTCGTTGGCCGGGTCTCCGTTGCGGAACCGCTCGGGCAGGATCTGGTACCAGATGGCGTGCTGGGCCCAGTCGGGCGTGACGAAGGTCGCCGCGGCCGGGGGGACGGCGTAGCGGCGGTCGGGCAGGAACGGGTAGGCCCGGCCCTCGACGACGTAGGCCACGGCGTCGGGCTTGCGGAGCTCGAACGCGAACGGCCCCGGCGGCACGACGGCCGAGAACAGGGCCATCCCCGCCTCGGTGCCGACCCGCGCCATCGGCGTGCGGACCGGCGTGGCCGGGGGGCCGGTCACGACGGCCGCCTCGGTCACGTCGTCGGCCCGGGCGCGGACCGTCAGCCGGGCCTGGGTCGGGCCGATCACGTCCAGGTCGGCGAGGTTGCCGGGGTCGAACGCGACGGCGGCCGCATCGATCACCCCCGCCTCGGGCGCGGGCAGGCCGTCGGCCTCGAGGCCGGCCGTGAACCCGCTGTTGCGGCCGCCGAACCCGTCGTCGAACTCCATCGCCCGGTCGGCGGCGGGGTCGGCGATCCACTTGCCGTCGTAGACGACCTTGTAGTGGTGCAGCCCGTCCGGGACCGGGACGGTGGCCGCGTAGGTGCCGTCGGGGCCGCGGGTGAGCGGGTTGGCCGTGGCCGACCAGCTGTTGAAGTCGGCGGCGACGCTGACCGGGACGGTCGGTGCGCCCACCGGGGGGACGAAGCGGAACGTGTGCGTGGCCGCCGCGTGCGGCGGCACGATGGGGACGCCCGCCTTGGGGTTCACCGCCCCCGGTGGCGGGGCAACGGGCCCGACCTGCACCCCGCTGTTCTTGCCGCCGAACCCGTCGTCCTGCTCCAGCGACTTGTCACCGGCCGGGTCGGCGATCCACTTGCCGTCGTAGACGATCTTGTAGTGGTGCAGCCCGTTGGGCACGGGCACCGTGGCCGAGTAGCTGCCGTCGGGACCGCGGGCCAGCGGCGTGGTGGCGGTCCAGCCGTTGAAGTCGGCGGCGACGCTGACCGAGACGGTGGGCGCCCCGGCCGGCGGGACGAATCGGAACGTCTGCGGGGTCGTCGGCCCCGCGGCGGCGGCGGCCGGTGCGGCGGCACCGGCCGGGCCGGCGACGAACCCGCTGTTGCGGCCGCTGTTGGGGTCGGGGGTCTCCAATGCCGCGTCATGGTTGGCCGGGTCGGCGATCCACTTGCCGTCGACCACGAGCTTGTACTGGTGCACGCCCGGCGGCACGGCAACCGTGGCCGAGTAGCTGCCGTCGGCCCCGCGGGTGAGTGGCGTGGTGGCGGTCCAACCGTTGAAGTCGCCGGCGACGCTCACCGGGATCGGGGGTGCCCCGGCCGGAGGGACGTAGCGGAACGTGTGGTCGACCGACCCGGCCGGGGGTGCCGGTGCCGCGGCGGCGGCCGCCGGGCCGGCGACGAACCCGCTGTTTTTGCCGCCGTTGGGGTCGGGGGTCTCCAACGCCGCGTCGTGGTTGGCCGGGTCGGCGATCCACTTGCCGTCGACCACGAGCTTGTACTGATGGGTGCCTGGCGGCACGGCGACTGTGGCCGAGTAGCTGCCGTCGGCCCCGCGGGTCAGCGGCGTGGTGGCGGTCCAGCCGTTGAAGTCGCCGGCCACGCTGACCGGCACCGCGAGTGCGCCGGCCGGGGGGACGTAGCGGAACGTGTGGGGGACCGACCCGGCGGGGACGGCCGGCGCGGCATCGGCGGCGGTGGCTGCCCGGGAGCACAAGAGCAGGAGGGCGACGGCCATGCCGCGCCGCCAGGAATCGCACGCGTACATGAGCGCTCTCCGCCAGAGGTGTGACCGCCCCCCGGAGCGGGGGTGCGGCAGGGAAGTTGGGTTCAGCCCGTGATGCTCGCAGCGGCGCGACCGGTGCCGGCCGCGTCGCACGCCATGGCCGTCGACTCGCGGACGACCAGGTGGGTCGGCAGCACCTCGGCCACGCGGTCGGCCTGCCCGCGGATCCGCTCGATCAGCCGTTCGCAGGCCAGCATGCCCGCCTCGTACACCGGCAGGTGGACGGTGGTCAGCGCCGGCCGGACGTAGGCGCTCTGGTGCAGGTCGTCGAACCCCACCACCGACACCTGCCCCGGGACGTCGACGCCGTGGCGGCGCAGGTGGTTCATGGCGCCGATGGCCATGTTGTCGTTCCCGGCGAAGATGGCGGTGAGGTCCGGGTGGCGGGCCAGCAGCGCCCGGGCCGCCGTCGCGCCGCCCACCTCGGTGAACCTGCCCGGCAGCCGCCAGGTGGCGTCGTCGGCGACGTCGTCGGCGCCGACCGCGCGGAGGCCGGCGCGGTAGGCGTCGGCCAGGGTCCGGGCGGTGCCGACCTCGGTCAGCCCGTGGATCAGCCCGATCCGCCGGTGGCCCAGCTGGGTCAGGTAGCTCATCACCTGCTGGGCCCCCGCGCCGTAGTTGCAGACGACTTGGTCCATCCCCGGCAGGTGGTCGAAGGTGTTGTCGATGGCGATGAACGGGTAGCGTCGGCGGTCGGCGCCGAAGTCGGCCAGGAAGCCGTGGCTGTCGTTGAACCCCATGGCGAGCATGCCGTCGACGAACCGCCGGTCGTACATCTCCAGGTGGCGGCGCTCGCGGACGAAGTCGGCCTTGGCCTGCTCGATCACCACCTTGTAGCCCAGCTTCCCGGCCCGGTCGCAGATGCCGGACATGATCTCGCCGAAGTAGGGGTTGCCAATCGCGTGCCGCAGCGGGGGCAGCAGCACGGCCAGCATCCGCGTGTACCGCGTGCTCAGCCCCTGGGCCAGCCGGTTGGGCCGGTACCCCGCCTGCTCGACCGCCTTCTGCACCCGCAGCCGAGTGGCCTGGCTGATCCGCGGGTTGTCGTTGACCACCATCGAGACGGTCGCGACCGACACGTCGGCCAGCCGCGCCACGTCCCGCAGGCTCACCGGCTGGGCAGACGGCGACCCCGCAGCGATGCCCGTCGCCGCGACGCCCGGCAGTACCTTCTGGCCGTCCTCAGTAACCATTTGCCTCTCGTGAACCGACCCGGACACCCGCCCCGGGTCGCTTATCCATGTCAACGCCTGTAGGTTAATGCCCCAGTTAACGATTGCAAGGCAAATCATGCTTCACCGATGCATATTGACCCGCGTGTCAATTCGAGGCGGTTTGAACGATTGTGCGCCTCACCGCTGCCTCATTTAACGACGTTCGATCCCGTTTTGCACATTCGGCTTGCTAATTGTATGGTGAAGCGGTTAACCTGAGATGGGTTCGAGCGGTCGGCGATGGGGGTCGGAATGAGGAGGTCGGTGATGACTCAGGCAAAGGCCAGTTGTCTGTGGGCGTTGGCGGTGGTCGGTACGGCCCTGCTACCGGGGCGCGCCGGGGCCAGCACCTATTTGGGTAACGGGGCGACGGGATTTGGTGGACCGGTCGGCAACGGGGCGCTGACCGTGACCGCGGACGGGGCGGGCAACGTCACGTTCTCGTTCGCCGCGCCGGGCGGGTCGCTCGGCGTAGTACAGGAAAAAACCGCTGCGAACCCCAATCCCACCAGCAACGACCTAGTGGTGTACCTTTCGACCGGCGCACCAGGGTTGTCGACCACCAGTTCGCTCGCGACGAACAGCGACCTCGGCGACGAGGGCCGCCGCGCGGTCAGCGGGGCCGACCCCACGGCGGGTTCGGTCACGGCCGTGAACTTCGCCAGCGGTTTCCAGGCGAGCTACGCCCTGTCGTTCCAGGACAACTACGTCAGCCTGTTCTCGCTGCCGCTGCCCGGGGGCAACAACTACCTGACCTACATCACCGGGGCGTCGCAGTCGGCCGAGCCCGACGCGCTCACGTTCTCGCTGTCGCAGATCGGCCTGTCACAGGGGGCGAGCTTCAACTTGGTCGGCACGCTGATCAGCACCCAGCCGAACCCGAGCAACCCCAATGACCAGACGCCGGCCTACCGGTCGAACGAGACGATCGCCGACAGCCTGACACTCGCCGGCAGCGACGGGGGCGGCACCAACGCCGGCTCCAATGGGAGCGTCACGTTCTCCGACTACGACACCTTCAGCACCGCCGCCACGCCCGAGCCGGCCTCGCTGTCGCTGCTCGCCCTGAGCGTGGGTGGCGTGCTCAGCGACCGGCGGCGGCGGCCCAACGCGGCACGCCGACATCGTGAATTCACACACCTGTAACAGAACAGAACGGCAAGCAACCCGGTCTCTCCCTTTGAGGTTTGATCATGTCCCACCCCAATCGTATCCCGCGTCGCCGCGTCGGTTTCACGCTCGTTGAGCTGCTCGTGGTGATCGGCATCATCGCGGTGCTGCTCGGCATCCTGCTGCCGACCCTGAACCGGGCCCGCGAGCAGGCGAACGCCACCAAGTGCCTGTCCAACGTCCGCCAGTTGGCCCTGGCGACCATGATGTTCGCTCAGGACCACCACGGCTACATGCCCACCGTGTCGGACAACACCTGGGTGCAGGCGGCCGACCCCTACAAGACCAAGTTCGTCTACCGCAACGACGCGTCCGGGGCGGTGGTGTTCGACTGGGCCAGCTCGCTGGTCCCCTACCTCGGCACCAAGTTCAGCGACGCCAACAACTTCGCCAACGCGCCGTACCAGCAGTCCAAGGCGTTCGTCTGCCCCAGCGACCCCGCCCAGGACGGCACGCCGTCGGCCGGCTACGCGCTGGTGGCGAACACCCCGAACAACAACCCGACCTTGGACCCGCTGGGGTACGTGCCGATCTCGTACGGGGTCAACGCCGACATCGCCTGCCTGCTCGACCAGACCGGCACGGGCCGGATGGGCAACCCCACCTACAACCCGGACCAGGTGTCGGTCCCCGGCGGCCCGCTCGGCGGGCCGGCGAACAATCCCACCCACCAGCCGCTCAACTGCCAGTTGTTCAGCGTGTACATGCCCGCCCAGGTGCTGCTCTACGCCGACTGCGGCGTCCGGCCGGGCAACGGGTCGTCGGTGATCCTCAACCGCAACGACGCCCTGTACTACTCGACCGACTACCTCTCCGGCATCCCCGCCGGCCAGCCGTACGGCACGCTGCAGTCCGTGGCCCAGTGCGCCTACCTCGGCAACCGGCTGCCCATCAACTATTCCCCCGCGTTCCCCGGCACCCTGCCCGGCCAGAAGGCCCGTCACGCCAACGGCAGGATCGACGTTGTCTTCTGCGACGGCCATGGCGAGAGCATCCAGCCCAGCGACTTCAGCCGCGTGCGCGTCTCGCCGTACCGCCCGACCACCGTGTTCCCCTGATTTTCGACCTGCGCCCGGCTCCACAAGCCGGCGTCTGAGGGTACTTTCGAAGACCTGGATCAACCGATGCACGATCCGGGTCTTCGGGGGTACCCTCAGACGCCGGCTTGGCCGGGCGAGCTGATCTCGGGATACTGTTCTCACGACCTGGGCATCGGCGACGCACGACCATGACCAACGGACGCATCCACCTCGCCGCCCTGTTCGTCGCCGCCGCGGTCTGCGGCCGGTCGGCCGACGCCGACACGCTCGCCGTCTCCACGGGCAAGGCCGACGTGCGGATCACCGCAGTCACGCCGTCGGTGTTCCGCATCAGCGTCGGGGACGGGACGAACCCGATCCAAAGCCCTTACCTCGATCCGGACTTCCGGCCGGGGGATGTCGGGCGGACCGCCGACGAGGCCGGCCACCGCCGACTCGTGACGGACGCGGCGACGCTCGACGTCGACCCGGCCGCCGGCACCTTCTCGCTGCTGGACGGACACGGGGCGGTCCTGACGCCGCCCGCCCCGTTCGTGACCATCGCCAGCGGGACGCCGACGACGTTGGACCTTCACGTCGGCTGGCCGCAGGGCCGGCCGTT
The DNA here is from genome assembly GCA_965198865.1 of Tepidisphaeraceae bacterium. GTDB lineage: Bacteria > Planctomycetota > Phycisphaerae > Tepidisphaerales > Tepidisphaeraceae > CBDAQA01. Next base: position 46,009 of record CBDAQA010000010.1, read on the forward strand.
CGCCGTCTACGGGTGCGGGAACGGGGCCAACGGGCTGGTCCAGCACTTGGTCGCCGCCCACGTCGCCAACGGCGTGGCCGTGCAGCCGTTCTTCTGGTCGGCGGCGGGGTTCGCCACCTTCGTCGTCGGCCGCGACGCCCAGGCCCCGGCCCAGTGCGACGGCCGGGTGGACGGTGGCTCGGTCACCTGGGCCGTGCCCGGCCGGTCGGCCGACCTGTACCTGATCGTCGCCCCCACCCTGTCCGACGCCGCCCGGTCGCTGCTGGGCCTGACCGGCCGGCCGCCCGTCCCGCCGCGGTGGACGTTCGGCTACCTGCAGAGCCGGTGGGGGTGGCAGAACCGGGCCTACGTGTCCGACACGCTGCGGCAGTTCGCCGACCGGAAGCTGCCCGTCGACGCCTTCATCTTCGACTTCGAGTGGTACACCAAGCTGCCCGACTACGACGTGAAGCCGGCCGGCGAGGCCGACTTCACCGACTTCGGGTGGAACCCCGACGTCTTCCCCGACCCGGCCGCTCAGCTGAAGGAGATGCACGACGCAGGCGTCCACTTCGTCGGCATCCGCAAGCCGCGGCTGGGCAACCGCGACGCCCTGGTGTCCGTCCGCGCCAAGGACTGGGACTTCCGCGGCGGCACCAGCTACGACGCCCGCGACCTTCGGTACGACGTCCCCGCCCTGCGCGACTGGTACGCCGCCCAAACCCAACCGCTGCTTCGGGCCGGCGTCGACGGGTGGTGGAACGATGAGGGCGAGTTCACCTACATGACCTACGACGGCTGGAACCAGGCCGAGCGGCAGGCCCTGGACGCCGTCCGCCCAACGGCCCGACTCTGGACGCTGAACCGCGCCTTCCAGCCTGGCACCGCCCGCTACGGGGCCGCCGCCTGGACCGGCGACATTCACGCCACCTGGGAAGACTTCCGCAAGACCCCCGCCACGCTGCTCAACTGGGGCTTGGCCGGCATGCCCTACGGCGGGTGCGACACCGGCGGGTTCTTCGGCGAGACCACGCCCGAGCTGCTCACCCGCTGGATGCAGGCCGCCACCTTCTTCCCGGTGATGCGGGCCCACTCCGAGGTGACGGTCAAGCCCCACTTCCCCTGGCTGTACGGCCCCGAGGCCGAGGACGCCCTCCGCCGGACGTTGGACCTGCGCTACCGCCTCGTGCCCCTCCTCTACAGCCTGGCCCACCAGACGCACGACACGGGCGAGCCGATCATGCGGCCGCTGGTCATGCAGTACCCCGCCGACCCCAACGTCGCCGACCTGACCAGCGAGTGGCTGGTGGGTCCGGACCTGCTGGCCGCCCCGGTGATGCAGGCCGGCGGGTACCGCACCGTCTACCTGCCCGATGACATCTGGTACGACTTCGCCACCGGCGACCGCGTCGCCGGCGGCCGATCGGTCGACCTGACGGTCCCGTTCGACGCCGTCCCCCTCTACGTCCGCGGCGGGGCCGTCCTGCCGCTGGCCCCGGTCGTCCAGCACACCCGCGACCTGCCCGGCGGCCCGCTCGACCTGCAGGTCTTCCCCGGCCGCGACGGCCGGTTCACCCTGGTCGAGGACGATGGCTCCTCCACCGCCTACCTCGGCGGCAACGTCCGGCGGACGACCTTCACCTGGGACGACGCCACCCGCACCCTAGCCTGGACCCGCTCCGGCCCCTACGACGGCCCCGACTGCTTCCGCTCGGTCCGCGTCACCCTGCACGGTCGGACGTCGCAGGAGCAACCGCTGTCCGCGATCGGCCGGGTCTCGATCCCGACCTGACCCTGCGCCACCAGCAGACAGCCGACGATGCGTCGGCCGTCTGGAATGATCGGGCGGGAGTTGGAAGCCGAGCACCGACTTCCATCGCTGGCTTCCCCACGACCTGGCGGGGGAAGCCGCGTCGCGAGTTCACCGCCCGTTGCCGGCCTTGCGCTCGATGGCGGTCAGAACTTCCGGTCTAGAAGCCGATACTGCACCGCCTCGGCAATGTGCCCTTCGCCGATACTGTCCGACCCGTCCAGGTCGGCCAGCGTCCGCGCCACCCGTCGCACCTTGTCGAAGGCGCGGGCGCTCAGGCCCAGTTCGTCCATGGCCTGCTTCATCATCAGCAGGCAGCCGTCGCTCAGCTCGGCGTGCTGGCGCAGCTGTCGACTGTCCATGCGGGCGTTCGTCGTGCCGTCGCCGAACCGCTCCTGCTGCACCCGGCGGGCGCGGGCGACGGACTCCCTCATGGTCTCGCTGTTCGTGCCGGCCCGTCGATTCGTGAGCTCGTTGTACGGAACGGCAGGCACCTCAACATGGATGTCGATCCGATCCAGCAACGGCCCCGACAGCTTCGCCAGGTACTTGTCGCGCGCCCGCGGGTTGTCGGCGGCGTAGCCGCTGGCGCTGGGGTTCATCGCGGCCACGAGCATGAACTTGGCCGGGAACTTCACGCTGCCGTTCACGCGGGCGACGGTCACGTCACCGCCCTCCAGGGGTTGCCGCAGCATCTCCAGCACGTACCGCTGGAACTCGGGCAGCTCGTCCAGGAACAGGATGCCGTGGTGGGCGAGCGACACCTCGCCGGGCCGCGGGATGGAGCCGCCGCCGACCAGGGCTTGGGCGGTGGCGCTGTGGTGTGGGGTGCGCACGGGCCGCTGGTCCATCAGGGCGATGCCGTCGGGCAGCAGGCCCAGTGCGGAGTAGATGCGGGTCGTCTCCAGCGACTCCATGCGGGTCAGCGGCGGCAGCACAGCAGCCATCCGGGCCGCCAGCATACTCTTGCCTGTCCCAGGTGGCCCGATCAACAGAATATTGTGAAAACCTGCGGCCGCGATCACGATCGCCCGCTTCACCGCCTCCTGCCCCTTCACATCTGCGAAGTCCAACGGGCTGGCCACGGCCGACGTCGCATACGGCTCGCCGTCCAGCTGGTACGGCTCCAGCGGCAGCAGGTCGTTCAGGAACGCCACCGCCTGGCCGAGCGTGGTCACTGGGTAGACTTCGATCCCCTCCACCACAGCCGCCTCGCGCCGGTTCTCCTCGGGCAGGATCACGCCGCGCAACCCCAGTTGCTTCGCCAGCAGAGCCAGCGACAGCGCCCCCTTGATCCGCCGCAGCCGGCCGTCCAGCGCCAGCTCGCCGGCGATCAGGAAGTCTCGGTGCTTGTCATCCTTGATCGCGTTGGTCGCCCGCAGCAGCCCGATCGCGATCGGCAGGTCCAGGCTCGGCCCCTCCTTCTTCACGTCGGCCGGGGCCAGGTTGATCAGCACCGCGTGCAGCGGGAACGCGAACCCGCCGTTGATGATCGCCCGGCGGACGCGCTCGATCGACTCCTTCACCGCCGACTGCGCGAGCCCCACGAGCGTGACCTTGGACAGCCCGCGCTGGCTGACGTCGCACTCGACCTCGCAGCGGATCGCGTCGATCCCCACCAGCACGAACGATTGGACCTTGGCCAGCACGGGGGGCGAGCATACCGCAAGTCGCGGCCCGGGGGCGGCCGCCGGCCGTGGGCGACGGTTCAAGGGCGACGGTTCAAGGGCGGGCGGCGACGGTGAACGTCACGGCGTCGAGCGTGGACAGGAGCGGGTACTCGCTGCGGTGGCGGTAGACGTCCATGTCCTGGGGCCGCCAGCCCTGGCGCTCGCAGACGTAGCGGAGCAGGTCGGCGTAGCCGTCCACCCGGGCGGTCGGGCCCGCCGCCAGCACGTTGCCGACGTAGGACACGCGGTCGACCGGGGGGAGGCGCGGGACGTCGGGGGCGGCGTCGAGGTCGTCGAGGTGGGGCGGGAAGGCGTTGGTGTTGCCCCACCGGGCCGTCTCGAACGTGAGCCGGCCGAGCGTGGGCCGGTGGACGATGAGGTCGATCACCGCCACCCGGGTAGGGGTGGCGGTGATCCGCGCCAGCTGCCAGCCGAGCCGGTCCCCGGGCAGGGGCATCAGGTGAACGGCGGGGAAGAACTGGCCCTGGGTGACGTCGATGCTGTTCAGCTTCCCGACGGCGTCGGAGGCCAGCTCGGTCACGACCAGGTCGTCGCCCGCCCGGCGGGTCCGCAGCGCCGGCCGGGGGTCGGAGCAGAACGCGCCGACCAGCGGCACCCCCATCTGGGCGAACGTCTGCGGGTCCAGCGGTTGGGGCTGGCGGTCGGGCGACGCCCGCGTGGCCGCGAGGAACTTGTGCTTGAACAGCAGCACCGGGGCCGACGTCCGCCATCGTCGGAACCCCCGCAGGGCGGCCAGCGACACCATCTCCAGCCGCTCGTCGCCATCCCCAGCGGCGGCGGCGGCGGCGTTGTCGTCGGCGGGGCGGCGGGGGTGGAGCATGGTGACGTGCAGGTTGACGTCCATCTCCGTGCCCCAGATCTGGCGGTTGGCCTCGAAGGCGGCCTGGCGGTAGGGCAGCTCGTCGGCCGCGTCGGCCGGTCCGTCGCCAGACTTCAGCAGGCGCGCGAAGCTGGTCCGGTCGCCGGCGTGCCGTTGGACGTGCTGCTCGAACCCGTCGTACGCCCGCTGCAGTTCCTCGACCAGGGCCCGGTCGACGTGCCGCCGGCGGGCCTCGCGCAGCAGCTTGCCGAACGGGGCGGGCGCCGGGATGTGCCCGATCGCCTCCAGCGGGTCGTCGGCCCCCAGCGTGCGGAACAGCTGCCAGCTCAGCTTCACGTCGACGTCGAAGTGCTTCTGCGCGTCGCGGCTCTTGGCCAACGGCCCGCCGGCCACGCTGGCGACCATGGCCGTCAGGGCCGCGCGGAGGCGGACGACGACGTCCGCCGTCTCGGTGTGGAACGAGGGGGTGAGGGCAGGGACAACGGGGGGGGCGGAGGTCGTCGTGACGCAGCCGAGCGACATGGGCACCTGAGTTGGAGGGGAAACGCCGCTTCAAGGCGGGCGGCCTCCCCCAGATCATACCAGCGTGCCCCGACAACGCCAAGGTGGTTTCGGAAATGTTTCAGAAAACTCTTGCGAGGCGCAGACACACTGGTAATATTCGGGGCACCAACCGCGAGGATCCAAACATCGGCGAGTTCCCATGAAGAAGCATTTCCCGGCCACCCTCGTGCCCCGTGCCCGCCCCGGGCCAAGCAGCGGCGCATTCACGCTGGTCGAGTTGCTGGTGGTCATCGGCATCATCGCGGTGCTGGTCGGCCTGCTCCTGCCCAGCCTGACCAAGGCCCGCGAGTCGGCCAAGGGGATCAAGTGCAAGAGCAACCTGCACCAGATCGACGTCGCCTTCGAGGCGTACCTGGCCGACTCCAAAGGTCAGGGGTTCATCGGCCAAGCCTTGCCCCAGGGCCAGGTCTCGGTGGGCGGCACCTATAAGACTATCACCGCCCACTGGGCGTACCTGTCCACCCCGACCGGCACAACGACGTACAGCTATGACGTCAACGGCGGGTGGATCACGAAGTACATGCGGGGCAACCTGAACGGGTACGTGTGCCCGAGCTTCGCGCCCGACGATAAGTACGTGCTGCAGAAGACGCAGGCGATCACCGGCTACGGGGTCTACGGCACGCAGGGCAGCCCGGAAAGCATGGCGATGGGCATCTCCGGATACCGGATGACCCAAGTCTCGAACCCGGCCGAGACGCTCGAGGCGACCGATGCGGCCAACATGCTGACGCCAAACACAAGCTCCGCTGTGCTGCAATACCCTGCCGACACAATCCCCCAGACGACGTCCGGGTACGGCGCGTCGGCGACGTACGTCCACGGCCGGCACTTGAACCGGGCGTCCGTCGCCTGGCTGGACGGCCACGTGTCCTCCGAGCCGGTCTACGTCTACGGCAAGTACGGACAGACCGTCGGGTCGGCCTACACCGACGCCATGCGGACGCTGGCCATCAGCCAGAATCTGGGCACGATCACCCGCTGTACCGCGACCCAAGACGTGCTCGACCCTGCCCTGCGGGACCAAGCCAACTACTACTTCACGCTCGACAAACGGGCCCCGTCCCCGGCCCCCGGCTCCTGACCCGCGCCGCGGGCTCGCCCTGGGCCCGTTCCGTCCGTCGCGCGCTCACTCATCCCTGGCCGTCGCTGCCGCACCCGATCGTGATCCGCGGGGGCCCTGGAGAGACTTATGCCGTCGTTCACCTCTGGCCGCCCCGCCGCCCGCTGCGGCCGGAGTTGGACCGCTCGTACCGAATCGTCGTCCGCGTTGTACCGCTCGGGCATCTCAAGGGAGAGAAACATGCAGATCGCGATCCGCCGCCTGACCGCGTTGACCCGCCGCCGTGCCGCCCTGACGCTGGCCGCCGCGTCGCTCGTCCCGGGCGTGGCCAGTGCCGCCAGCTACACATACACCGACGTCAGCGCCGCCGTGGCCACGGCCGCCGGGGGCGCGACCGTCAAAGGCAGTCTCGTCTACGCGTTGAACAACACCGGGACGCTGCTGGGCGACTACACCACGTCGGCGGGCACCACTTTTTTCACCTATGCCAACGGGACGGCCCAGCCGTTCCCGACCGTCAACGGCACGCAGCTGTCGTACCCGACGCAACAGCCCGGCGGCGGCCGCCTGATCAACGACGCCGGGCTCTTCGGGGCCAGCGGCGCGGTCAACACCGCCGAGCCGAGCGATGGGACGACCGTGGGCGGGTACTACAACCCGACCACGTCCACCTACACCCAGTTCCCCGCCGCGACCACATACCAGACCGCCAATCAGGTTGCGACGGGCATCCAACCGTTCGCGGTCAACTCCACGAACGTCGCGGTCGGCACCCAGTACTTCCAGACGGAACCGACGTCGCAGTACCCCAGCAGCAACACCCACGGGGTCATCTTTAACCCGACGACCGGCGTGACGACCGACATCGGCGGGGCCGTCCTGAACTCGTCGGGCAATGCCACCACTGGCCACAGCTCGCTGATCGGCATCAGCGACAACAACCTGATCGTCGGCTCGGCCAACAACGGGAGCATCAACACCGCCTTCCTCGGGACGCCCAATGGCTCCGGCGGGTACACGTACGCCGACCTGACGTCGCTGCTCCGCACCCTCCCCCTCGTGGCCGGCGGTGGCACGCTCAAGAGTGCCGCCGCGACCGACATCAGCGCGAACGGGACGTATGTCATCGGCACCTATGCCGTGACCGTCAGCGGCAGCACGCAGACCCGCTCGTTCGAGGTCACCAACGGCACCTCGGCCGTCGACCTGGGCAACCCGATCGCCGCGGGTGCCTACGGGGTCCAGGCCGACTCGGTCAACGACTCGGGGCAGGTCGTCGGCGCGTCGGCGGCGTCGTCCGGCTCGACCGCCGCCTTCGTCTACACGCCCAACGGCACCGGCACGGCCACGCTGGCCAACCTCAACGCCCTGGTCCTCAATGCCCCGGCCAGCGCGACCTTCACCAGCGCCCTGGGGATCAACGACGCCGGGCAGATCGTCGGCTACGACGCGATGAGCGGCGGGCTCGCGCAGAACGCCTACGAGCTGACGGTCGCCGCCCCCGAGCCGACGTCGCTCGCCCTGCTGGCCGCGGGGGCCGTGCCACTGTTCGCCCGCCGCCGATCCGCAACCCGCACCTGAACGGCCCGGTCGTCACCGCGTCGTCCCAACGGTTCAAGCCCCTTCAGGATGGAGAGAGAGATCATGTCAAACGCCCTTCGTTCGTCCCGTGTCGGTCGTCGTTTTGGCCTGCTGGCGGGCGCACCCGCGGCCGTCGGCCTGATCGCCTCGGGCTCCGCCCGCGGCGCCTACACGTACACCGACGTGAACGCCCTGGCCGCCAGCTCGACGGGAGGGGCCGTCGTCTCAAGTCGGGCCTTGTCCATCGCGCCCGACGCGTCCACCGGGGCGGTGATCCAGGGCTACTACCAGACGACCAGCAGCACGACGTCGCGGGTCTACTTCACGGCGACGCCGCCCGGGGGCACCACCCCTTACGCGACTGGATTGACCTCCCCGCTCAGTTCCTCTAGCGGTGGATCGGCGATCGGACAGCTGGTCAACAACGGCGGCACCTACCTGGCCGAATCCACGGCCGCCACCCCCAACCCGGGCGGGTCCTACACCTCCACCTTCACGCCGTTCCCGCTGGACAGCACCTACAACGGCACCTACACCTACACGACGGCCAACGCCAACACGTTCACGCAGACGCAGACTCCGTCGCAGCTCGTCCCGTACGCGATCAACGCCAGCGGCAACGCCGTCGGCCTGCAAACGTTCGCCCTGTCCGGCGTGAGCAGCGTCAATCCCGGTCCCGCTCCCATCGTGCAACATGGCGTCATCTACAACGCCACCAGCAAGACGACGACCGACATCGGGGGCAACCCCGCGAACCTGACGTTCCCCTACAACACGACCAACGAGAATGCCGTCGGCGTCAGCGCCCTGAACGGGATCAGCGGCAACAACATCGTGGTGGGAAACCAGGGCAATGCCTCCCGGTTGGCCAACAGCGCCACGCCGTCCGACGCGATCTACGGGACCCCGACCGCCGGCGGCAGCGGGTACACGTTCACCGACCTGGCCACGACCCCGACCCTGATCGCCAGCTTGATCCCCGCCGGCGACACGTACTACTCGAGCAACGCCACTGCCGTCAGCGCGAATGGCGAGTACGTCGTCGGGACGTACCAGTACAAGGCAGGGTCCACCACTTACACGCGGTCCTTCGAGGTGACCAACGACAGCAGCATCGTCGATCTGGGCGGCCTGGGCGGGACGTACACCAACGTGTTGGATGCCCTTTCCGTCAACGACTCGGGTGCCGTGGTCGGTTACGGGTTCCTGAACAACAGCTCGACGGTCAACGCATTCCTCTACTCCAACGGCACGCTCTCGAACCTCAATAGCATCGGCGCGCCCACCCCAACCTTGGGCACGTACGCGGAGGCATACGGCATCGACGACGCGGGGGACATCGTCGGGTACAGCACCACCAGCACCACGACCACCGGCACCGCGACCGACGGGTACGTGCTGACGGCGGTCCCCGAGCCGGCGTCGGCCGGCTTGGCCGGCATCGTCGGCGGGCTGCTGACGATGGGCCGCCGCCGGCCCCGCCGGCCCTCGGCCGCCCCCGCCTGATCTTGCCGGGCTCGGGGTCTGGGCTCTTGTTCCCGACTGGGAGTTGCCGCGCAGCGCGCCTCGTGTCGCGGTCGCCCCGAGGGGGGTACTCGTCGACCGTTCGGCAGAGTGCCCCTGCGGGGCGACCGCCACGCGGCGGGCACCAAACGGCTGGCGCGTCATCGTCCGCGCAGCCGGTCGGCCGTGGCGGCCCAGCGGAACGCCGCGTCGAGGTCGCCGGCGAGCAGGGCGTCGCGGGAACTTTGCCGCGCGCCCCAGGCGCGGGCGGCCACGCGCATGATCGCGGTCAGGTCGGTGCGACACCGCGGGCAGGTCGCCTGGTCGCGGAAGCGGGCCGCGCACACCGGGCACTTGAGCGCGGGCGGCTCGATGGCGGCGGTCGGATCGGTCATTGCGCTTCGATGAAGAACAGGAACTCGCCCAGCCGCTTCGACGCCACGTCGATCGCCGCGGCGTCACCGCCGTCCAGGGCCGCCTTCAAGCCCCCGATCAACTGCTCGGCCTCCTCGCGATCCTCGGCGTGCAGCGAACCCATCCGGGCTCGGCAGCGGTCAATCAGCACCTGCGGCGCCGCGGCGGGACCGGTCGGCAGCGGGTCGACATCGCCGTCGGCCAGGCCCTCCAGTTCCGACGGGTCCAGCGGCGGCGTGGCATCCGCGTCGCCGTCGTCCACATCGTCGGCGTCAACCCGCCCGGCCTCGATCATGTCCTGGTCGTCATCGTCCTCCAGCGCGTCCGCGTAGACGTCGGCGGCGCGCGTGGCGAACAGCTTCTCCAGCTGCTCGCGGCCGCGGGTGATCTCCGTCGCGTCGCGCCGGCGGGTCGCGCCGCTGATGGCGACGTGCTTGCTCAGGCCCGTCGCCTTCTCGATGGCCGTCACGTGCAGGATGCCGTCCATGTCCAGCCGCATCCGGCACAGCACCTCGTTGGGGCCGTCCACCGACCGCAACCCCTCGATGCGGAAGTGCCCGACGTGGACGTTCCGCATCGCGTCGGGGTCGTCGCCCTGGTAGATGTCGAACTCGACGGCCGTCTGCCGGTCGTAGGCGGTGAAGTACGCCTCGGTGCGGGTGACCGGCAGGGGCGTGTTCCGCTTGATGATCGACCGGTAGCAGTGCGGGTAGGGCCGGCCGTCCCGCTCGCCCAGGTGGCTGGGGCCGAACGAGAACGGCGAGACGTCGACCAGCACCCGCTGCACGTCGTGCCCGCCGAGGCGGCTCGCCAGCACGCCGGCGCCCAGGGCCACGCACAGGTCGGGGTGCAGGTCCTGGCGCGGCGCCTTGTGGCAGAGCGTCTCCAGCATCTCGACCACCAGCGGGGTCCGCGTCGACCCGCCGACCAGCAGGATCTCGTCCAGCGACCCCGGCACCAGCCCGGCGTCGGTCAGGGCGCGGCTGGCGCTGTCGATCGTCTGCTCCAGCAGGGGCCGGATCATCGCCTCGTATTGCGCCCGTGAGACCTCAACGTCCAGGTGCAGGGGCCGGCCGTCCAGCTGGATCAGCGACTCCTCGCGCACCCGGGCGAACGGCTCGGCGCTCAGCTGCTTCTTGGCCGACTCCGCCGCCCACCACAGCCGGGCGTAGGCGCCGGGGTTCTGGTCGCGCAGGTCGACGCCGTGCTGCTGGCGGAACTGCTCCAGCAGGTGGTCGACCAGCCGCTCGTCGAAGTCGTCGCCGCCCAGGCGGTTGTTGCCGTGGCTGGCCAGCACCTCGGTGACGTCCCCCTCGATGCGGACGACCGCCACGTCGAACGTGCCGCCGCCCAGGTCGTAGACCATGACGGTGCGGCGGCGGGCGTCGGCGTCGAGGCCGTAGGCGAGGCTGGCGGCGGTGGGCTCGTTGATGATGCGGACCACCTCGAGCCCCGCCAGCTCGCCGGCCTCGCGCGTCGCCTGCCGCTGGGCGTCGGAGAAGTAGGCCGGGACGGTGACGACCGCCTTGCGCACGGGCTGGCCGAGCTTGGCCGTGGCCCAGCGGGCCAGCTCGCGCAGGATCAGCGACGAGATCTCCGGCGGGCTGTAGGTCTTGTCGCCCAGCGTGACCGACTGGTTCGACCCCATCAGCCGCTTGACGCTGCGGACGGTTCGGTCGGGGTACAGCAACATCTGGTTGCGGGCCGCCTCGCCGATCAGCAGCTCGCCGGTCGGCGTCAGGCCGACGCACGACGGGAGCATCAGGCTGCCCCCATTGCCGATCACCTGCGGCTTGCCGTCGATGAACGCGGCGATCTCCGAGTTGGTCGTGCCCAGGTCAATGCCAACGATGATCTCGGTCGCCTCGCTCATCCGGTTCGCTCCGTTACGGGGGCCGACGGTCCACTCAGGTCCGGCCCGTGCCCTGCGGTGTACAGCGGAAGGTCAGGCAGATCAACGGTTCACCGGGCGACCGTGACCTGCGCCGGCGTGACGACCGAGCCGCGCACGGCGCACCCGCTGCGGTTGACCTCCACCACGGTGCCGGGCGGCCGCTCGCCGGCGGCGCGGACGTCGACCGCCACCATCCGCCGGGGGTCGAACGGCTCGCCCGCGCGGCCGATCGGCTCGACGTCCCACTGGTGCAGCGCCGCCGTCACGCGGGAGAGCGTCATCGCGTACCCGTCGCGCATCGCCCGGACCGTCGCGGCCCCGTCGCCCGCCGCCGCCCGGCCGCGAAGCCGGTCGAACCAACCCGCCTTCCCACCGGTCGCGCTCAACGCCGCCTCGGTGTTGCGCAGGCCGCGGTCGAGCCGGTCGTACAGGTCGAGGACCAGCTCCAGCATCGCCGCCGGTGGGGGCAGGAGCCCGGCGGCATCGGCCTGAGGTTCGGCTTCGCCCGGCACGAGCACGGCCGCGAGCTCGTCGAACTGCTCGGGCAGGCGCGACAGCGGTCCGAGCAGGTCGGCCAGCTGCTTGAACGCCCGGCCCTGCAGGCGGACCTCACCGGTCAGTCCGGTCAGCCCGGCGAAGACCGAGTACAGGTCGTGCCCGGCCGCCGGTCCGGTGCCGTCGGGGTCGTCCGTCACGGCATCGGTCAGGAGCTCGGGTGGGACGCCCGGCGGCGGCGGGTCGCCGGCGGCGACGCGGTCGATCCACGCCTCGAACCGCTCGACCAGTCGCCGGCGGACGTCAGGGGCCAGCCCATCGGCAGTCGCCGTATTGGCGGGCGCCACATCGACGGGCGCTGCGTCCGGCTCGGTGGCCGTGGGATCAAGGGGCTCGAACGTCACGACCGGTTCTCCTTCAGCACGGCCAGCCAGGGCGCAGGCCCGGCGAAGCGGCGGCTCGACTCCGTCCCCTCCAAGATGGCCGACAGCGGGATCGCCGGCGGCGACTGCAGCACCTGCCGGGCGCGGACGTTGGGGTCGCGGAGCAGCGCGTAGGCGTCGCGGACCTGCTCGAACCGCTCCGGGTCGCGGTCGGGCGGGTAGAGCCGGACCTGCGCGAGGTAGGCGGCGCGGAGCGCGTCGTCGGTCGCCCCAGCACCGACGCCCAGCAGGGCGGCGGCGGCGTCGACATCAATGGCGGCTGGTCCTGATTGCGACATCGGTTTCCACCTTGTGAACGGTCCGGTTCAGCGGCGCGACCCTCACGGTCGGCCGGTCCCTCGGCCGCCCGTGCCGGGGCCGGGCTCGGTCTCCTGCACGAGGGTCAGCAGCTCCACCATCAGCTGGGGGTCCAACCCCATCATGTCCACCGGCGAGGGGAACCGGCCCAGCTTGGCGACCACCCTCTTCAGCTTCTCCAGCGACGCCGGCGACAACCGTCCCAGGATCGCTCCCGGATCGAAGCCCAGGCCGGCGCCGGGGCTGCTGACATCGTGGTCGTCGTCGTCGTCGTCGTCATCGTCGTCGTCGAAGCCGCCGCCGAAGAACAGTTCCGGTCGCCGGGTCGGCTCGCGGAGGACCAGGTGGCGGTCGGCCTCGGCGGCGGTCGTGGGGAAGGTCGTCGCGGCCCGCTCGGCCTTGAGGACCTCGGCGAGCAGCTCGTCCCCGATCGGCTCGCCGTTGCGACCGCCGGACAGGGCACGATGGGCCTCAGAGTAGAGGTCGATCGCCCCCAACACGTGGGCGATCAGGTCGGCGTCGTTCGCCTGCCGGGCCAACTCCAGCGCGGCCCGAAGGCACTGGACGGCGCGGGCCCTGGCGTGATAGGCGACCAGGCCCCCGGACCGGATCACGAGGAACCGCGCCTCGCCACCCCGACCGGCAGCCGTCGCGGCGAGCCCGGCCACCGACGCCAGGTACGCCTGCCGCGGGTGGGGCCGATCGGCAGCGGACCGACCGATCGCCAGCAGTTCGCTGACCGACAGCGGGCACGGCCGCTCGCGCAGCACCGCGTCGATCAGCGGGTCCCACTGCCGGGGCCGGGGAATCTTCAGCCCCAGGTCGGTCGCCAACGCGATCAGCCGGGCGTCGGCACGGGCGACCTCCCGCGCATCCGGCAGTGCCGGCGACGGTGGCAACCCCACCCATGCCCGCTTGGCCGGCAGCTTCGCCATGTCACCGACGGCGTCGAGCAGCGCCCGCGCCGCGACCGGGCCCAGATGCTGCACGACCGCGGCCACACCGTCGGCCTCGGCGGCGGCGTCGCCGGCCAACGCGGCCCACCCGCAGCGCAGGGCCGTCAGCCCGGCGGCGCGGTCGCCCTCGGCCATCCCCGGCAGGCCCGCCAGGGCCGTCAGGTCCTTGGCGACCAGGTGGGGCTTCTTCTCGCGGAAGTGGCGGAGCAGGATCGCGACCGTCAGCCGAAGCCGCGCCCGCCGCACGGCCGGGTTCATCGGGTCGATCGCCTCCGCCGACGCCAGGTGCTTGGCCGCCATCACCAGCGCGTTGCGGCCCTCGGCGATGTCGCTCAGGTGCAGCAGCGGCTCGGCGTCGCCCGGCCGCTTCTCGTGCCAGAGCGTGGCGATCGCCTCCCGGCTCTTCTCCGGCTCGTCGGCCGTGAGCGACCACTGCCACCACAGCTGGAACGAGTCGCGGTCGGGCCGGCAGTCGATCGCCCGGCGGAGCAGCGCCGGGACGGACATCGCCTCGGCCCGCAGGCCCTTCTCCGACTGGGGCACCAACGCGAGGATCTCAGGGGGCTGGTTAACGTATGGGGCGGCGAGCAGCTCGAGCGGGCCGATCTGGTCGTCGAAGTCGGCCAGGTCCTCCGGGTCGACGGTCGCCAGCAGCCCCGCGGCCCGACGGTAGACCTCCGCCGCCTCGGCCCCACCTGCGGGGAACAGCCCCTCGGCAACGGCGTGGACGAGGAAGCGGTTCCAGTAGACCGCCGCCTCCGGCCGCTGCCCGGCGGCCTCGGCCTCCCGGGCGAACATCCGCCAGAAGTAGGCGTTGGCGGGCGCCGTGCCGGCCAAGGCGGCGCGGAACATCCGGTCCGACACGTTCGAGATGAGGCAGGCCGCGACGATGTGCTGCCGCAGCCGCTCGCACCGGTCCGGGTAGGCCGCGGCGCACAGGTTGATGGCCGTGCTGATCGCCTTGTGCAGGGTCCGGAGGCTGGGCGACGTGAGTATGGTCTCGACCGCCTCCAGGGCGGCGCGGACCGGCCGGTCGTCGGCGGCGACGCGGGCCTGCAGGACGGCCGTGTGGCCCGACTTGGCCGGCGTCCGGTCGAGCATGCCGGTCAGGGCGGGCGCCAGCCGGCGGACGGCCGCGTCGGCGGGGATGCCCTCCAGCGCCCGCCGGCAGGCGAAGTCGTCATTCCGGTAGAACGCCCCGATCGCGCGGACCAGCAGTTTCCACCCGGCCAGCGGGCTGCGGAACGACACCTCGGGCAGGGCCAGCGCCGCCTCGTCGGTCGGCCCGGTGGTGACGGCCTCGAACGCGCGGTGGACCGCCGCCGCCGCGACGCGCAGCGGGTGGTCGGCCGGCAGCGCCACGCACGCCGCCAGGGCCGGCAGGTCGATCCATTCCTGTCGGAGGACCGATTCGATCGCCGCCCGCACCTCGGCCGGCGTGTCGGAGCGCGCCAGCGGGGCGACCAACTCATCAACCCGCCCGGCCCCCGCGGCGGCGCGGATCCGGAGCGTCGCCAGCCGGTCCCGATAGTCCGGGAACCGCTGTTGCACCAGGCCGATCAACGTGTCGGCGTCGCCGGTCATGCCCTTGGACTGGAACTGCTCGATCCGCGCCAGGTAGGCGGTCACCAGCTGCGCCTCGGACTCGGGCGTGCGGGCCGCCTTGTGCAGATCCTTCGCCAGCTCGACCGCCTGCTTGCACTTGCCGGCCGACAGTAGGTCGGCGACGGAGGGGGTGCCGGACGCCTTCGCGCCCTTGGCCGCGCCTGCTGGCTGCGCTTCGCCGACCGAACTGTCCACTGCCATCTCGCACTCCGGTCCGCATGGGTCGACCCTGTCGCCGACGCGGGCCGAATGCTAGCGATATTCGGGCCGATCGGAAGCCGCTCGGGCTCGACCGCGCGATCCTGACGTTCAGGCGTCTGACGCTGTCGCGTTTGCGTCCGCCCATAGCGTAGCGGTCGCCCCGCTCCGCCGCGGAAAAGTTCCCTTTGGCAACGGCACCGATCCGCCGTCGAGCAACCCACGGCGGAGCCGCCGGGCTCGGTTCGGATCCCGCTCGTCGCCCGTCATTGTGTGCCCTTCTGCCGTTTCGTACGCTCCGTCGCTACCCATGTCCGACGTTCCGCCCCCCACCGAGCCGCCGCCGATCAACCTCGCCAACCTGTCGCCGGCGATGCGGCAGTACCGGCAGTTCAAGGACCAGCACCCCGGCTACGTCCTGTTCTTCCGCATGGGCGACTTCTACGAGATGTTCTGGGAGGACGCGCGCGTCTGCGCCCGGGTGCTGGGGGTGGCGCTGACCAGCCGGAACAAGGGGAGCCCGGACGAGATCCCGATGGCGGGCGTGCCGTTCCACGCCGTCGAAGGATACCTCCGCAAGATGATCGCCGCGGGTCACCGCGTGGCGCTGTGCGAGCAGATGGAAGACCCGTCGGCGGCCAAGGGCGTGGTGCGGCGGGAGGTCGTCCGGCTGATGACGCCGGGCACGCTGACCGACGATGCGCTGATGGACGGGCGGAGCGACAACCACCTGGCGGCCGTCGCGTTCCACGTCACCAAGAACGACGGGTATCGAGCGGCACTGGCGTGGGTGGAGTTGTCGACGGGGGCGTGCGTGGCGCTGTCGGGCACCGAGGCGCAGGTGCTGGACGAGGCGGCCCGGCTGCGGCCGGCGGAGGTGCTGATCCCCGAGCTGCCGTCGGGCCAGCCGCACCCGATCGGGGGGAAGCTGACGGCCGCGGGGCTGCGGGGCGTGGTGGCGCGGCCGGGGTGGCAGTTCACGCCGCACCACGCGAAGGAGCAGGTCCAGCGGCAATGGGGCGTCCGCGGGACCGGCGGGTTCGGCTTCGATGACGACGACCCGGCCGTGCTGGCGACGGCGGCGGTGCTGTCGTACCTGGAGGAGACGCAGAAGTCGGCCGGCACCGCTCACCTGCGGACGCTTCGCCGGCACAGCGTGGACGACTTCCTGGCGATCGACCCCGCGTCGTGGCGATCGCTGGAGGTCGACCGCACCGTGCGCACCGGCGGGACCGAAGGGAGCCTGCTGTCGGCGATCGACCGCACGCGGACGCCGATGGGGGCACGGACGCTGCGACAGTGGCTGCGATACCCGCTACGCGATGCGGAACACATCGGTGCCCGACAGAGCGCGATTGCGGCACTGCTGGCGTCGCCTTCGGTGCTGGGGCAGATCACGTCGGCGCTGGACGGCGTGTGCGACGTGGAGCGAATCGTCGGCCGGGTGGCCGTGGGCCGGGCGGGGCCGCGCGACTTGGCCGCACTGTCGCGGTGCGTGGCGAACCTGCCCAAGTTCCTGGAGACGCTGGCCGCCCTGCCGGCCGCGGCGGACGTGGCACCGGACCTGGTCGAGCTGCGGCCGTTCTGTGCGGCCCAAGCGGAGTACCTGCAATCGGCCATCAAGCCCGATCCCGCCCCACACCTGCGCGAGGGCGGCGTGATGGCGCCCGGGTTCGACGCCGAGCTGGACCGGCTGACCGACCTGGGCACCAACAGCCAGCGGTGGTTGGCCGAGTACCAGGGCAAGCTGTCGGCCGAGTCGAACATCCCGTCGCTGAAGGTCGGGTTCAACAAGGTGTTCGGCTACTACATCGAGGTGACCAACGCCCACAGGGACAAGGCCCCGCTAAGCTGGACCCGCAAGCAGACGACGACCAACAGCGAGCGGTACATCACGGCCGAGCTGAAGGATTTCGAAAGCGAAGCGCTGGGGGCTCGCGACAAGGCGGTCGCGCTGGAGCAGCAACTGTTCGAGCAGGTGCGGCTCGCCCTGCTGCCGCACGTGACGACCTACCAGGAGCTGGCGTACGCGATCGCCCGAGTGGACGTGCTGTCGTCCCTGGCGGCCCTGGCTGCCGACCGGCGGTACTGCCGGCCGACGATCACCGAGGACCACACGCTTCACATCATCGACGGTCGCCACCCAGTGCTGGAGCAACAACTGGGACCGGAGTTCGTCGCCAACGACGTGTCGTTCGCCGCGGGCGACTCGCTGCAGCTGATCACCGGCCCGAACATGGCCGGCAAGAGCACGTTCATCCGGCAGGTGGCGCTGATCACGCTGCTGGCGCAGGTGGGCAGCTACGTCCCGGCGAAGTCGGCCACGGTGGGACTTGCGGATCGGTTGTTCACGCGCATCGGCGCCAGCGACGAGCTGCACGGCGGGCAGTCGACGTTCATGGTCGAGATGACCGAGACGGCCAACATCCTCAACAACGCGACCGACCGCAGCCTGGTCGTGCTGGACGAGATCGGCCGCGGCACCAGCACGCTCGACGGGCTGAGCTTGGCCTGGGCGATCGCCGAGCACATCGCCAGCAACGTGGGCTGCCGGACGCTGTTCGCCACGCACTACCACGAGCTGACCGACCTGGCAGACCGGTTCACCGGCGTGAAGAACCTGAACGTGTCGGTGCGCGAGTGGGAGGACACGGTGATCTTCCTGCACCGCATCGTCGAGGGGGGCACCGACCGGTCCTACGGCATCCACGTCGCCCGTCTGGCCGGCGTGCCCAAGGACGTGCTGGACCGCGCGAGGCAACTGCTGGGCGAACTGGCCGTGCAACACGTCGCCCGCCCGAAGGTCAGCCGCCGCGGCAACCGGGCGGCGGAGAAGGACAGTAACCAGATGCCGCTGTTCGTCGACCCGTCGGTGGAGCTGATGCAGGCGTTGGCCGCCGTGGATGCCGACCACCTGTCGCCGATGGCGGCGTTCGAGCTGCTGCGGGCGTGGAAGGCGAAGTACGGGCGGTGAGGTGGATGCCGCGTCGGAGGGGCGGGTAGCGATTGTAAGATGGACGGCCGGAAACTTGGGGACACGTTGCGATGGATCGACGCAAGTGGCTGATCGGGTTGGCGGCGCTCGCGTTGGCCCAGGTGGCTGCGATCGCCTTGGTCGCCTACGGAGCGCGCGCTCCGCGGGTTGCCTGAAAACCGCTGCACCGAGTGCGGCAACCGCTTCGACCCCAACGTCAGCCGGACGTACGCCCGAAGTCCACGCTCGTTCCGGCGGCGGAGATGGTTGAGGCGGGCCCTCGTCCTCATCGTCACGCTCGTCCTCCTGACCGATGCCGTCGGCGCAGGCCTTTGGTGGTGCTGGGTGGCGGGGTCGTCGCCGGCGACAGTTGGAGGCCGCGGTCATGGATGACCCCACCACGGATGAGGGTGACCTGTCGAGGTTCTGCTGCCAGACGCCGTCCTGCGCCGAGCACGGCAGGCGCGGCGCGGGCCACCTGACGGTGACCGCCCGGATCGGCAGGGACGGCCAGTACCGGCTGCTGCGGTGCCGCGCGTGCAAGTCGCGGTTCAGCGATCGCCGGGGGACGGTCTTCTTCGGGTCCCACCTGCCGGCGGCGAAGGTCACCTCGATCCTGGCCCACGTGCGGGAGGGGTGCGGCATGCGGCGGACGGGCCGGCTGGTCGGGACCAAGGAGGCGACGAACCGCGGCCTCGCCAGCCCGGCCGACGATGAGCGGGGCGACCGGTGGGACCACGTGGCGTTGGACCCGGAACACCGGCTGGTCCTGTCGGTCGTGCCGGGCAAGCGGACGGCGGCGAACGCCGCCGCCGCCGTCGTGTCGGACGCGGCCAGACGCATGGGCGGCCGCACCCCGCGGCTGGTGACGACGGACGGGCACGCCCCGCACGAGCAGGCGATCCTCGACGCGTTCGGCGTGGCCGTCACGCCGCCGCGGACCGGCAAGCCCGGCCGGCCACGGCGGACCCGGCGCGAGCCCCACCCCGAGCTGACCTACGCGACGGTCCGCAAGGCGCGGGCAAGGGGACGCATGGCGTCGGTCGTGACCACGCTGTTTTTCGGCACGGCCGCCATGCTCGCCGCCGCCCGGCGGCTGTCCTCGTGCAGCAGGCGCGTGAACGCCTCGTTCATCGAGCGGGCCCACGGCACGGACAGGCACCGCAACGCGCGGAAGAGCCGCCGGACCTACCGGTTCAGCAAGGACGTCCCCACGCACGACGCGGTCGGCCACTTCGCGGCCTACCGCTACGACTTCTGCTGGCCCGTGCGGACGCTGTCGGACAGGGGCGCGGGCAGCCCGAGGCAACCCCCAACGCCGGCCATGGCGGCCGGCCCGACCGACCACGTGTGGCCACTGGCCGACCGGCTCGCCCTGCCAGCCGTCAAACGTGCAGCCTAAGCGGGGCACCACCCGATAATCACGCGGTCCGAAAAAGACAATCGAATCGGCTTTACCGTACCATTCGCCGGCGGTGCGGGGTCGTGCGCCCGCGACGCCGCCGCCCGCGCGAGGGTCGACCCGTCACCTGTCGAGGAGGACACGCCCATGTGGATCGTTCCCGTCATCGCGTTGGTCAGCCTTGCCATCGGTACTCTGACAGGCGCCCTGTCGTTTACGCCCGCGTCGGCGGCCGAGCCGCCGGCGGCGGCGGGCGTGCCGGGCGACGCCGACTTTGCGGCCGCCCTGTTCGGGCGGGTGGCGACCGGCGTCACGGGCAACGTGTTCCTGTCGCCGGCCAGCGTCCGGACGGCGCTGGCGATGACGGCGTCCGGGGCGGCCGGGGCGACGGCGCAGCAGATGGCGGACGTGCTGCGGCTGCCGGCGGGCACGCCCGACCAGACGGCCGCGGCGTTCCGCGCCGCGACGCCCCCAGTGAGCGCGGACGTCCAGCTGACGGTCGCCAACGCGATCTGGGGTCAGGAGGGGACGCCGTTCCGGCCGGCGTTCGTGGACCGGCTGACGTCCGATTTTGCGGCGTCGGCCGAGTCGGTCGACTTCCGCGCCGCGCCCGAGCCGGCCCGCAAGCGGGTCAACGATTGGGTCGAGCAGCAGACGCACGAGAAGATCAAGGACCTGCTGCCGGCGGGGTCGGTCACGCCGATGACGCGGCTGGTGCTGGCCAACGCGGTCTACTTCAAGGGGGACTGGCAGCGGCCGTTCTCGGCGGGGCAGACGGCGCCGGCACCGTTCCACCTGGACGGTTCTCATGACGCCGACGTGCCCATGATGCGGCTGGGGACCGGGTCGATGCCGCTGTTCCAGGACGACGCCGTCGACGTGATCGAGCTGCCGTACAAGGGGCGGACGACGTCGATGGTGGTCATCATCCCAAAGGCGGTCGACGGGCTGGCGGCGGTCGAGAAGGGGCTGACGGGCGACACGTTGCGCCGATGGGTTGGCGGGTTGCGCCGGGCACAGGCGACGTTGCAGTTCCCGCGGTTCAGGGCGGCGGGCAGCTACTCGCTCCGCGACACGCTGGTCGCGATGGGGATGACGGACGCGTTCGACGCGAGCCGGGCCGACTTCTCGGGGATGATCGCCCCGTCGGCGGACGGGGAGCGGGTGTGCATCACCGGCGTGGCGCACAAGTCGTTCGTGGCCGTCGACGAGAAGGGGACCGAGGCGGCGGCCGCCACCGGGATCATGCTGGGGGCGATGGCGATGCGAGCAGGCCCGGTCATAAACTTGGTGGCCGACCGGCCGTTCCTGTACCTGATCCGCGACACGCGGGCGGGGACCGTGCTCTTCATGGGGCGCTGCGCAGACCCACGATCGTGATTGCGCGCCTCCATTCCAGCCGCGGCAGGGAGGTTGCGGAGCGTCCGCGGGCTCCCGCCCTCTGCTGGAATGAACGTCACGCCGTCGCGGGCTCGATGCGGGCGGACATCGATCCAGCAGAGGTGGCCATGCGGACGTCCTTGCCGAAGGCGTGGATCTGGTCGCGCTTGAGCTCGGCCTTCTCCTTGTGCGTGGTGCATACGATCACGCGGCCCTTGGCGTCGACCTCCTCGGCCAGCTTGAACGCCGCCTCCTTGGGGTGGGCGAACAGCGAGCCGAGCATCTCGATCACGTAGGCGTAGGTGTGGTGGTCGTCGTCCAACAGCACGACGTGGTACGGCGGCAACGGTTTGGGGTCGGGCTTGGCGGATGACTTCGGCTTGGCCGGGGCAACCGCGACGGCACCGGTGGGTTCATCCGCTTGAGGGTCGGGCATGACGGCTCCACGAAAGTCTGATACAACGATCTAGCCTGCTCGATTTGCTGCCGAACACGATAATCGTCGAGGCGGCGGTAGTCCACATCCGATCGCCGGGCAGGCGGGTCAGCGTTCGACGTTTCGCCGTTCCTGCAGACAAGGGGCACGACATGCAATGGGAAGTGTGCGGGGCCGACCGGGTAACGGGTCGGGGCCAGACGCTGGTGCTGGACGCGGACGACGAGGCGTCGGCCGTGCGCCGGGGATCCCGTCGCGGCCTAGTGGTGGAGCGGGCGCGACCGCTGGACCCGGAGGACAGCGCGGCGGGCACGGCGGCGATCGAGATGGCCAGCGTCCTCACGCCACTGCCGAGCGCGGGCGACGCGGTTGGGTACACGTACGTGGCGCCGTCCCGCGGGCGTGGCCGGAAGAAGAAGAGGGCTGGGGGCGGTGCGGGAGTGGTCGTTGCGGTGGTCGTCGCCTTGGTCGCAGGCGGCGGGTGGTACGCCTGGCGAGCGACGCGGCCGGTGGAGACCGTCGCGACGGACGAATCGGCGGGAACGGTGGTCGTGCCGGGCACCGTTCCGGTGCCCAATGTGGCACCGAACTTGACGGCGTCTACCCCACGAATGATCCCCGCGGGCCCCAAGGGACCGCTGGTGCCCTCGTTGCACGTGACGGCTGCGGAGGTGCTGCAGGCGTATCAAACGGATCGCAAGTTGACCGACGCCACGTACGCCGGGCGGACGATCGCGGTGCAGGGGCGGGTGGAGACGGTGGGCCGGGGGATCTTCGGCACGCCGTGCATCGGGCTGGGCGGGAGCGGCGGTGCCGGGCCGGGTCGGATCCTGTGCGCGTTCGGCGAGGAGGACGTCGCAGCGATGAACGCCGTCTGGGCGGGCGACACGATCACGGTGGTCGGCCGGTACGACGGCGCGAACGGCAACGACGTCCAACTGGTCGGATGTCAGGTGTCGAGCAGCCCGGCGACGCGGCCTGCGGAGGCACCGGCAACGCAGCCGGCGGGTGGCCCGGGGTAGGTCGGCAACGGCAGGGGAGCGGCAACCGTCGATGCCGGGTGTGGCCAGCACTCTCGGCAAAGGTGCCTGATGACGGGCACGGAGCCGGGCAGTGCCGGCCCGTGCCAGCGCAGCCCGCGTCTCGCGCGGGGGTCGGGGCATTCGGCTTCAACGCGTATCGCGTGAGGCGCGATCCGGCGTACCGGACCGCTGGGGCCGACATGGCCCGGCTTCGTGCCCGTTCACGCGTTCCACCAATCCGGCGCACCGATTGGTGCCGGGTGTAGCTCCTTTTCTTGGCGGTCGGGTTCAGGCGGCCAGCGCGGCTGACTTTGACTCCCAGTAGGCCGGCCACAGCTTGCTGTAGTGCAGGCACCGCAACGCGGCCATGTGCTCGGCCCGGCGGACCCGCCACCGCGGGTTGTTCAGCTTCAGCCGTTTGCCGATCATGTTCTTGCACGTCCCCTCGACCAGCCCCGACCCGATCGGCAGGCCCGCGGCCAGGCGGGTGCGGTACCACAGGCTGTCCCGGTTGGCCGACAGGTAGCCGATCAGGCCGTCCAGGGCCGCCACGCGTGGGTCGCCGCCGCCGTTCGACAGGTCGGCTCGCTCCCGCTCGAGGTGCTCGATGAACCGCGGGCCCTCCAGCCGGATCAGGTCCGCCAGTTGCCGCTCGCCCCAGTCCCGGGCGGCCGGCGTCCCGCGGCCGAACATTTGTTGCCCGGCGGCGTGCACGTGCTCGGCCACGTGGTAGACGTCCACGACCCACTCGACGTTGACCACCGCCAGGAAGCGCTTGGCCGCCTCGTCCCAGATCCACCGCGCCCCGTCCGCCAGCACGCTGAGCCGCGGGCAGCCGGCCAGCCCCAGGTGGTCCAGCATCCGCCGCCACGACGCCCCGACCAGGCCGCTGCTGGCGATCGCCGCCCACGCCACCCGGCACGCCGGCGGCTCCAGGTCCCGCTGGTCCCACTGGGCCGGCGGCACCGGGTCGGCCGCCGCCCGCTTGGCGAACACGCTGACCCGCATCTCGCGCCACCCGTCGACCGTGTTGACGCTGACCCCGTCGGTGTAGAACTCGACCTCACCCTCGGCCGCCGCCATCGGCGCGGCCGACGCCGGGTCGCCCTTCAACCACCGGGCCGCCGCCTCCCCCTCGGCGTCGCAGACCCGCCGGACCACGTCGTCGCTGACCGGCAGCCGGCACAGCTCGCGGACCTTCTCCGCCGCCTCGTCGAACGACCAGCCCGACCCCGCCAGCGTCACCATCCGCCGCGCCGCCACGGTCAGCTTGTGCCCCGCCGGCACCCCGGCCCAGTCGTCCCACGGCACCGCCTTGCACCCGCACGGCCCCCGCGACGCGTAGTACCGCCGCTCCACCCGCACCTCCCCCACGGCCGTCACGATCGACTTGGCCACCCGCCCCCGGTAGCTCATCGTCGCCGGCTCGGCGCACGGGCACGGCCGGCTGCAGGCCCCCCTTTTTGCGCCTCGGCGTGCTCCGAGGCGCTCAGCTCGACCATCTTGCGGACCGATTCGTACCCGTCGGCCACCGCGACCCCCTCCAGGGCCGCCATCCCCTGCCCCGGCGGGGCCGCCGACCCGGCCCGCACCATGGCCCGGTAGGCCAGCACCGACTGCTCCGCCACCAGCCGCTCGTTCCCGCTCAGATCATTCAGGTCCATCGGTCCTCCAATCATTGACCGACGGCCATTATGACGAATCCGCCAAGATCGCGCGCTACACCCATTGGTGCATTGGTGCCCGCAGAAGGGGCAGGATTCTTGACAGGTGAGCCAATCGTTCATTACACTCGCGGACCAAAACTGAATACGGTTCTTATCGAGAGTGGCTGAGGGTTGGGCCCGTTGACGCCACAGCAACCGGCCGGTCGATTCGCTTTTCGGAGCGGTTGATCGGGTAGGTGCTAACTCCCGCCCGGAATGGTCCGGGGAAGATAAGAAGAGCGACTCACCGAACCGCGCACCCGCGAGCCTCTTCTTACCGGAAGAGGCTCTTTTCGTTGCGCGGTTGGGATTCGTCCATGAGTTACGTCCTCGGGTTGAAGTGCAAGGAGTGCGGGCACCGGACGGCGGTGGCGCCGGTGCACGTGTGTGAGCAGTGCTTCGGGCCGTACGAGGTCGAGTACGACTACGGCGCGATGAAGGGGAAGGTCACGCGGGAGAGCATCGCCCGCGGGCCCAAGAGCATGTGGCGGTACAAGGACCTGCTGCCGGTCGACAAGCCGGTGACGGGCTTTCATAGCGGGTTCACGCCGCTGAAGCGGGCCGACCGGCTGGCGAAGCACCTGGGCTGCTCGGAGTTGTACATCAAGGACGACAGCTGCAACTACCCGACCTACTCCTACAAGGAGCGGGTGGTGTCGGTCGCCATCAGCAAGGCGGTCGAGTTCGGGTTCGACACGGTCGGCTGCGCGAGCACCGGCAACCTGGCCAACAGCGTGGCGGCGCACGCGGCCCACTGCGGCATCAAGTGCTATGTGATGATCCCGCACGACCTGGAACAGGGGAAGGTGCTGGGCAGCCTGATCTTCGGCCCCAACGTGGTGCGCATCCGCGGCAACTACGACGACGTGAACCGGCTCTGTACCGAGATCGCCGACAAGTACGGCTGGGCCATCGTGAACGTGAACCTGCGGCCCTACTACACCGAGGGGGCCAAGACGTTCGGCTTCGAAATCGCCGAGCAGCTGGGCTGGCAGTTGCCGCAGCACACCGTGGTGCCGACGGCCGGCGGGACGATCCTGCCCAAGATCTACAAGGCCTACAAAGAGCTGATCGAGCTTGGCCTGGTGGCCGACAACGGGCCGAAGATCTACAGCGCGCAGGCGAGCGGCTGTAACCCCGTGGTGAAGGCGATCCAGAAGGGGCAGGACATCATCGAGCCGCAGAAGCCGAACACGATCGCCAAGAGCATCGCCATCGGCAACCCGGCCGACGGGTACTACGCCTACCACGTCGTCAAGGACTCGGGCGGCTGGGGCGAGAGCGCGACCGACACCGAGATCGTGGAGGCGATCAAGCTGTTGGCCAAGCTGGAGGGCATCTGGACCGAGCCGGCCGGCGGGACCACGCTGGCGGCGGCGATCAAGCTGATCGCGTCGGGCCGGATCCCGCGCGACCAGAGCATCGTCATCAGCATCACCGGCAACGGGCTCAAGACGCAGGAGGTGGTCCAGGGCGAGCTGCCGTACCCGGCGGTGATCGACCCGAAGCTGAGCGAGTTCGACCAACTGGTGGAGGCGGCACGCGAGGTCGTTTCCGCGCCGGCGGAACCCGTGGGCGTGTGACGAAGCCCCGGATGTGCATCCGGGGCTCCCTCTGTGGTGCGGACGACCTGGAGACGCGATGCCATCCCCGTTCCCCGGCATGGACCCGTATTTGGAAGGCCCGGAGTGGCGGAGCGTCCACACGCAGCTGGCCGCGGAGATCGGACGGCAGTTGGTACCGAAGCTCCGCCCGAAGTACGTCGTCCGCACCGAGAAGGTCTATATCCTGACCGCGACGGACGACGAGGGAGCGCTGGCGACGACAGGGTTTGCCGGCGGGACGGCTTTGATCGAGGTGCCGCTTCACCTCCGGTTTGCCGACGCCGAAGAAGTGCCTCAGGTAACGGTCAACATCTACGACGTTGCCGACCGCTCATTGGTGGCTGCCATCGAAGTGTTGTCGCCCACGAACAAGGATCGATCGACGGGGCCGGGCAGATTACCTGGCGAAGCGGCAGCGGTTGTTCCAGAGCGGTACGCACCTGTTGGAGCTCGACCTTCTGCGGTCTGGCCGACGGCTGCCCATGGCGGATCCCGTGCCGCCCACCGACTACTGCGTCCTGCTCAGTCGGGCCGACCGGCGACCGGACACCGATGCGTGGACGATTGCCTTACGCGAACGGTTGCCGATCGTGCCGGTTCCGCTGCTTCCAGGTGACGCGGATGTCACGCTCGATCTGCAGGACGCGTTGACGACGATGTATGACGACTGGGCTTACGACCTCGAGTTGGACTACTCGCGTCCGCCGCCGATACCGCTGTCCGGCGACGATGTCGCCTGGGCTGCCGCCCTGCTGGCGGGCCGGCTACAATGATCCCCAACTTCAACTTCCCTTTCGGAAACGAGACCGCACCATGCCCGTGAAAGTTCGCATTCCGTCGCCGCTCCGCAGCTACACCAACGGCGTCGACGTGGTCGAGGCCGAGGGCGACACCGTCGCCGCCGTCCTGGCCGGTGTGATCGCCACCGCCGCCGGCATGGAGCAGCGGCTGTTCAAGGGGCCGGGCCAGCTGAACCGGTTCGTCAACGTCTACGTGAACGACGAGGACATCCGGTTCCTCAGCAACCTGGAGACGCCGGTGAAGGCCGGCGACGAGGTGAGCATCGTCCCGGCGATCGCGGGCGGGTGAGCGTCGGCCGGAGGTTCCGCCATGACCAGCCCGTTCCCCGGAATGGACCCGTACCTGGAGAGCCCGACCCACTGGTCGGACTTTCACTTTCGGTTTATCAACCGCCTCGCTGACGCGATCAACGAGCGGTTGCCGGACCAGTTCGTGACCCGGGTCGGCGAGCACGTCATGGCAGTGACGCCTGTCCTGCCGGAGGCGGCGGGTGACGAAGGCGACACTGCGTACCTGCCGGACATCACCGTCGTGGACCGGCTCGCGAACCTCAACCCGCTGCCGACCACCGGCCAGCCGGCGGGTGGCGGAGCTGGTGCGGCCACATTGATGCCAACGGTCGTCGGCAACGTGCGCTACGCCGACGACTACGCCGAGCTATTCCTCGAGGTGCTTCGGTTACCCGATATGGCCGTTGTGACGGTCATCGAGTTGTTGTCGCCGACGAACAAATACGGCGAGGGCCGCGGCATCTACGGTCGCAAGCGGCGACGGTTGCTCGCCCGACCGGTGCACATCGTGGAGCTAGACCTGCTGCGCGCCGGACCCCGCCTGCGGTTTGACCGACCAATCCCGGCCGGGCACTACCTCGCGTTCGTGTCCCGCGCCGACCAACGACCCATGACCGAGGCATACGCGTGGTCGGTCCGCGACCCGTTGCCGGCGGTGCCGGTGCCGCTGGATTCCGCCCACCCGGACGTGATGCTTCCGTTGGGCGAGCCGTTCGTTGGAACCTATAGGGCCGCGCGGTATGGGTCAATCATCGATTATGCCGTTCTGCCACCGCGGCCCCCCTTCTCGACCGACGACGCCGAGTGGGTGGCCGGCCGGATCCGAAATCGAAATGTCACCTGAGCCGACCTGATGCCCGACACCTACTCCAAGCGTTGCTGGTTCACGTTCCCGACCCGGACCCAGGTCGAGCAGCCGGTCATCTGGTTGATGAGCCGGAGGTATCCCGACGTCTGCTTCGACATCCGCCAGGCGAGCGTGCAGCACGAGATCGGCATCATGGCCGTCCTGCTGAGCGGGCCCGAGACGGACGTGCGCGCGGCGATCGACTTCGTCCGCAACCAGGGCGTCACCGTCGAGCCGATCGAGATGAGCGTGGTTGAGGGGTGACTGTCGCCACGTCGGGGGACGCAACGTTCCGCGTTCAACGAACCGGTGCCGTCGCGGGCGGGGTGGCCGGCGCGGCGGGCTCGGCATACGTACATGGGGTCAGGTCCATTCCAGATGGGCCGCGGCGCGACGCGTCGTGTGCCCACCGGATGGTCACAACGTCCAACTCCTTGGGGTCGCGCTGCACGGTCGTCCCCGGTCGCCCGAGGTGGGGCGCGGCGGTCCGCCGTGAATGCCGCCCGGCAGGATCGACCGGTGCGAGGACGGCGGTGGGGCCGGCGAGACGACGGTCAACACCTCCCCCCGGCCACCCGCGGTGACAGCGTCAAACTGGAAGCGTACGTTCCCGCCTGGGTAAGGCGGCAGCGCATCGTCACCCGCACCGGCCCGTCGGTCACGGACTGGTCGTCAACCTCAGCCAACGTGACCTCCAGTTGGCCAGCCATGGCGTACCTCCGGCGGGACTCTTCGGTCCGGTCGACCGTGGCGGCGCAGCACACCGCCGCGATCAGCGACAGGACACCAAAGCGTTGGGCCCGCATGCATGACTAAGTGAAGCGCGTCCCCGCGTGTTTTGACGCCGGGGTCCGCGATGAGTTCCCTTGCCCGTCCGACGCGCCACTTCGGTATAGTAGCGACGCCATGACTCGAGTTGCCGAGCGACCCTCCCGCACCGTCCCGCCGCACCCGCGGCTCGCGCGGCCGGCGATTCCCCCGCTTCGCAACGGTGACAATCTCCATCGGGACGAGTTCATCCGCCGATACGACGCCATGCCGCCCGACACGAAGGCGGAACTGATCGAGGGGATTGTCTACATGCCGCCACCGGTCACGCAGGACTTCCACAGCGGGCCACACTTCGACGTGGTCGCGCTGCTGGGCATCTACAAGTTTGCCACACCCGGGATCGTCGGAGGCAACGACGGTTCTGTGTTTCTCGACCTGGACAACCTGCCCCAGCCCGACGCCTTCCTGATGATCGCGCCCGGCCTGGGGGGCGGCGCGACGGTAAACGCCGAGGGCTATGTGGTCGGCCCCCCGGAACTCGTCATCGAGGTCGCCAACACCTCCGCCGACTACGACCTTCACCAGAAGATGGCCGTCTTCCGCCGGAACGGCGTGCCCGAGTATGGCATCTGGCGCACGTTGGACATCGACTTCGATTACTTCCGCCTCCGCACCGGGCGGTACCGCAAGGTCCCACCGCCGGCCGGGGGGATCGTCCGCAGCAGCAGCCTGCCGGGCCTCTGGCTAAACCTCCACGCGCTCGTCGCAGGCGACATGGCGAGGGCATCCGCCGACGTTCATCGCGGCATCGCTTCACCCGAGCACGCCGCGTTCGTCGCCGACTTGCGACGACGTCGGGCGAAGTCTCAGCCTTGATCCGATCACAGCCCCGCCATCCCAGAATCTTTCCTCAAATCGCACCGGGCGTCACATGGGTTTCCGCAAGTTTGTTGCCGACTGGAATGCGCGCCGGCGGATGCAGGTCGAGCTCGATCGGCGACTGAACTTCCAACCGCCCGCGCACCCCTCGCGGCGATACATGGATCGCCTGGCCCGACAGCTGCTCGATCGCTCCAGGGCGGACATGGCAAGGCGGGAACTGGAGATGATTGGTGCCGCGGCGGTTCCGTCGCTCTTGCGATTGTTCAACGATCCACGGTCGAGATTGGCCGAGTGGGACGCCCACGTCATGGTGGACGCGCCGCTGCCGGCCATCCTCGAACTGTTGGTGCCGCACGCGCCCGATGAGGTGGTGCGGATCGCGCTACCGCTGGCCGTTTCGGAGTCAGACGAGGTTCGAAAGAACGTCGGGCTGCACTTGGCCAGCACCGGTTGCGTTCGGGTGGTGCCGTTGCTGCGTCAATTGATGCAGGATGACGACGGATACGTCAGGTCGTACGTCGCGATGGGGATCGGCCGCGCCGCCGACGCTGGGGAGATGGACCCCGAGTTCCGCCAGCAGGCCTATGACCTGCTGCTGTCTCAACTCGACGCCAACTGGGTCGGCGCGCTGAACGATGCCGCCACCTATCTCATCGCGGTTGACCTCGGCCGGGCGAGCCGTGACTTGGGCGACGAGCGGTGGCTAGACCTGGCGAACAACAATGCCCACAGGATCATCGCCGCCTGCAACGACGCGAAGCTGAAATTGCCGGCACCGCTGCTCTGGCGATTGCTCAACGAGGCGCTGCCCCGTGCGGTGGGCGAGCGCTACTACCCGCTCGGGTACGTGGTCGCGGCAGCGTTGACAGCACTGACGATGCTTCCCGGCGTGGACGTCCGACCGACCGCCGAGCAACTGCTCGGCCACCACGACGACAAGATCCGCGAGGCGGCAGCGATGGCGATCGCCCACCTCAGCGCAGCACCCGACCCGGTCCGATTCGTGCTCGGTCGGATCCATCACGACGGCGGGTACGACTCCCTCACTCGCGAGCAGCGGGTCGTCTACCTCGCCTGGTTGTTCGACGCCGAGGTGTGCAACGGCGGCCTGTTGCAGTTCTTCGGCAACAGCAGCGGCGACCACGCCTCGGACACGCTCTTGGTCCTCAACGATCTGGCCCACAAAGAAGCAGAGCACGCGTTGGCCGAGGCCGTGCAAATCGTTGGACCCCTCGCCCGCGAGCCCGAGCGCGAACTTCGGCTGACGGCTTTCGAGGGTCGGTTTGACGAGTTGCGTGCCGCGTTCGACCCGCTGGAACGGGCCTATTACAAGACCGCCGCGAAGCTCCGAGAGGCTTGGTTGCTCTATGCCGCCGACCATCCGGAACACTTCCGCGATTGAGCGGCCGTCACAGCCCCGCTATCTCCGCGAATCGCGCTTTCAGGTCGCCGTACAGCTTGTCGTACACCGCGTAGTACCGGTCGTAGTTCGCGGCCGACTTGCGGTTCGGCGTGACCTTCGTCACCGCCCGGATGCTGCTCTTGCACGCCTGCTCGACGGATGCCCACGCGCCGGTGCCGACGCCGGCCAGCAGGGCGGCACCGTACGCGGGCCCCTCGGCGGCGTTGGTCAGCACCAGCGGGGCCCGGTAGATGTCGGCCTGCAGTTGGCGCCAGAAGTCGCTCTTGGCCCCGCCGCCGCTGGCGCGCACCTGGCTCACGCCGATGCCCATGGAGCGCATGATCTCCAGGGCGTCACGCATGCCGAAGGTGACGCCCTCCAGCAGGCTGCGGATCATCATCGGCCGGGTCGCCCGCGTGGTCAGGCCAACCCATCCCCCGCGGGCGGTCGGGTCGGGGTGGGGGCACCGTTCGCCGGTGAGGTAGGGCAGGAAGAACAGCCCCTCGCACCCGGCCGGGGCGGTCGCCGCCTCGGCCACCAGCAGGTCGTACGGGTCGACCTTTTGTTTCCGCGCCGCAGCCGACTCGTGGCCGCCGAGGTTGTTGCGGAACCACTGGAAGCTGCCGCCGGCCGATAGCATGCAGCCGAACACGCACCACTTGCCCGGCACCGCATGGCACATCGTGTGGACGCGTCCCAGCGGGTCGCCGGTGGGCTGGTCGCTGTGGGCGAACATGACGCCGCTCGTCCCGAGCGTGGCGCTGACGATGCCGGCCCTCACGATGCCGTTGCCCACCGCCCCCGACGCCTGGTCGCCGCCGCCACCGACGACCGGCGCGCCCGCCGCCAGCCCCAGTTCCGACGCCGCCGTAGCCGTCAGACGGCCCGTCACCTCGGTCGACTCCGACACGAACGGCAGCAGACCCTTGTCGATCTGCAGCAGCGACAGCAGCGGGTCCGACCACCGCCGGTTTGCCACGTCCAGCAGCAGCGTCCCGCTCGCGTCGGACACCTCGGTGGCGTACTCGCCGGTCAGGCACAGGCGGATGTAATCCTTAGGCAGCAGGATGTGCTTCGTCTTGGCGTACACCTTCGGCTCGTTCTGTCGCACCCACAGGATCTTCGGCGCGGTAAAGCCGGTCAGCGCCGGGTTGGCGACCATGCCAACCAGCTTCGCCCGCCCGCCGGCCTTGGACTCGATCTCGGCGCACTGCGCGCCGGTGCGTTGGTCGTTCCACAGGATCGCCGGGCGCAGCGGTTTGATACCGTCGCCGAGGAACACGCTGCCGTGCATCTGCCCCGACAGGCCAACGCCACCGATGTCGCCGCCCTTCAGCTTCGCCTTCCTCAGCACCGCCCGCGTCGCGCTGACGGTGGCCGACCACCAGTCGGCCGGGTCCTGCTCGGACCACCCCGGCCTCGGCGACGAGATCGGGTGCGGCGACGTCGCCGTGGCGACCACTGCGCCGTCGTCGGTGCAGATGAGCGTCTTCGTCCCGCTGGTGCCGATGTCGATGCCGAGCAGGTGGGACATGGGCGTTTCCGGATGTGGGGGCGAAATCGACCAATGCATTCCGCCAAGCCGGCGTCTGAGGTACGCCGAAGACCCGGGTCTTCAGCGTACCTCAGATGCCGACTTGGACGGACCGAGATGCACCCGCCTACACCAACCGCCGACAGGTCAGCGTCAACGTCGCGCCGTCGCCCAGCAGCCACCCGGCGGCCAGCGGCGGCAGGGACAGCGCCGCCAGCGGTCCCGCCAGGGCAAGGCTGATCACGGAGTCACCGGCCGATGCCCGCCCTGCCTCGGGGGCGGAAGTGAGCCGGTCGAACAGCACGTTCGGGCGAGAGCAGGCCAGGTCCAGCGCGCTCTGGATCACGCCGAACCAGTCGTACTCCAGGGCGACGTTCGTCTGCCGCTCGACGGTCAGCCCGGCCCGCGCGAGCAGCGCACGGAACGTGTCGGGCGTGAAGTGGTGCCGGTGCCGGGGGACGTCCAGGTGCATCCACCGTCGGCCGAACAGGCGGGACTGCCAGCTGGCGACGTTCGGCACCGTCGCCTGGAACATGCCGCCCGGCGCAAGCTGCGCACCGACCCACCCGGCCAACCCGCCCGGATCGGTCACGTGCTCCATCACGTGCCAACAGGTCACGGCGTCGAACGGCCGGCCGGCGAAGCCGTCGGCGTCGGCCGACAGCCGGGCGTCGATCCCTCGGGACCGCAGGCGATCAACCGTCACGCCGTCGATCTCGGTCGCGGCCACGTCCCAGCCGTGGGCGCGCATGTGCATCGCGAACGCCCCGCTGCCGCACCCGACGTCCAGCAGCCGCCCCCGGAACCCAGCTGGGAAGCACCGCTCGACGGCCCTGCGGCGGAGGTGGTCGCGCAGCCCGCCGGTGAACGCGTGCCGGTTGCCCCGGTACCGCGGCGGGTAGAACCGCCCGACGTCGGCGTCCGGCGGCGGCGGGCGCGTGGCCAGCACGCCGCACCCGCCGCACCGGTCGACGTCGAACCGCTCGCCCGTCAGGTGGTCGGCGAGCCCGCGCAACTGCGCCACCCAGACCGTGGCCCCGCAGACGACGCACGGGTCGCCCGGCGTCGCTGCATCAGGGGTCGGCGCGTCGTCGAGGGACATGGAGGGGTCGGCCGTCGTCGTCGTCACGGGGTCACGGTCTCCGCCGACACGGGCGCGTCCGCCGTGGTCGCCAGCCGTCGGCCATCGGCAGCGAAGATGTGATAATGGGACAGGCCCCACTTCTCGAGCCGGTACTGCACGGTGGTGCTGAGCACGCCGAATCCGTACTTGATGCTCCGCTTGAGGGAGATGCTGCTGCTCTCGGGCTCGTACCGCGTGGGGCACGACAGTTCGCCCGTGCGGAAGCCGAAGAAGAACGCCTGGGCCAGCATCTGGTTGTCGAACACGAAGTCGTCGTCGTTCTCCTCCAGCGGCAGCTTGCGCAGCACGTCGGCGCTGAACGCCCGGTAGCCCGTGTGGTACTCGCTCACCTTCGCGCCCATCAGCAGGTTCTGGATCAGCGTGAGGATGCGGTTCATCACGTACTTGTAGATCGGCATCCCCCCGCCGATGGCCGACCCGCACAGGATCCGGCTGGCCAGCACGACGTCGTACTGCCCGGTCGCGATCATGCTCGCCATCGCCACGACCAGCTTGGGGCTGTACTGGTAGTCGGGGTGGAGCATGACGACCACGTCGGCCCCCAGCCGCAGCGCCTCGCGGTAGCAGGTCTTCTGGTTCCCGCCGTACCCCATGTTCTTCGGGTGCCGCAGCACGGTCAGCCCCAGTTGCTCGGCCACGGCGGCCGTGGCGTCGCGGCTCGCGTCGTCGACCAGGACGATGTCGTCCGCGAACCCGGCCGGGATGTCCGCCACGGTCCGCTGGACCGTGTTGGCCGCGTTATAGGCCGGCATGACGACGACGAGGCGCTTGCCGTGGATCACCCGCGGGCACTCCGGTTCGGGACGCGAGCAGAGCCGGCGGATTCGCCGCACTGGCCCGCAGTAGATTATCAGACACGTCAAGCGAGGGCGAGTGGCGAGGGTCTCGCCGCAAGATCAGCTTCAACGTCTCCGACCGCGCAGGCTGCGCCGAAGAGTTGGGCCGACGGGGATCTCGTCCCCCGTTTCATCCGCCGGCGGCAGCCAGCGGATGACCGGTGAACGAACGCTGTTGGCATCCCAACCGGACCGCTGGCTTCCGCCCGCGGCTGGAACCGGAGCGACGGGTCTCACCAGCGCTCAGCTGCCATTACGTGCCGCACGACGCCGATCACCCGGCCGCCACCAGCAGCACCGTCGCGTGCGCCGCGATCGCCTCGCCGCGGCCGATGGCGTCGCAGCCCTCGTTCGTGCCGGCCTTCACGTTCACGCGGTCGGTCGTCACGCCAAGCAGCTCCGCCACGGCGGCGACCATCTCGGGCTTGAACCGCTTCAGCTTCGGCCGCTCGGCCAGGATCATCACGTCGACGTTGCCGACGCCGTACCCGACAGCCTTGGCGCGTTTCAATGCTTCGTCGACGAACACGCGGCTCGGCGCGTTCCGCCAGCGCTCGTCGGTGTTGGGGAACAGCTCGCCGATGTCGCCCCCGCCGATCCCGCCAAGGACGGCATCGACCAGCGCGTGTAGCACCACGTCGCCGTCGCTGTGGGCGACGGGGCTGATCTCGCTCGAGACGACGATGGTGCCGAGCACCAGCTGCCCGCCGGGCTGGAGGCGGTGCAGGTCGTAGCCGTGGCCGATGCGGAAGGGAAGCATGAGGAAAGTCCGAACTTTGAAGAACGAATTTCGAAAAGCCGGCTTCGAAATTTGGGATTTCGAAATTCGAGATTTCCCCCTACAGCCCGTACTCCTTGATCTTCCGGTACAGCGTCCGCTCGCCGATGCCCAGCAGCTTGGCGGCCTGCTCGCGGTTGCCGTCGACCATCTTCAGCGTCTTCGCGATCGCCTCGCGCTCCAGCTGTTCCAGCCGGATGCCGCCGACGTTGTCCAGCCCGCCGGGGCCGCACCCGCCGGACCCGACGACCCCACCCGCGCCCGGTGGTCGCATGTCGGGTGGCAGGTCGTTGACGGTCAACTTGGGACCCGCGGTGAGCACCACCATCGTGTCGACCGCGTTCTTCAGCTGCCGCACGTTGCCCGGCCAGCCGTGGGACATGAGCACCTGCTGGGCGTCGGGGTCGATGCCGTCGATCGGCTTGTGGTACTTCTCGGCCGCGTGCTGCATGAAGTAGTGGATCAGCAGCGGGATGTCCTCGCGCCGCTCGCGCAGCGGCGGCAGGTGGATCGTGATCCCCTTGATCCGGAAGTACAGGTCCTCGCGGAACTGCCGGTCGGCGACCATCTCCTCCAGCTTGCGGTTGGTCGCGCTGATCAGCCGGACGTTCACCTTGATCGGCTCGTTGCTGCCCAGCCGGACCACCTCGCCGTTCTCCAGCACGCGCAGCAGCTTCGCCTGCATGGGCGAGGGCATGTCCCCGATCTCGTCCATGAACAGCGTCCCCTCGTCCGCGTGCTCGAACCTTCCTTCCCTTTCCGTGTTGGCCCCCGTGAACGCCCCGCGCACGTGGCCGAACAATTCATCCTCCAGGATCGACTCGCTCAGCCCGGCGCAGTTCAAAGCCACCAGCCGCTGCTTGCGCCGCCGGCTGTTGGTGTGGATCCCCTTGGCGATCAGCTCCTTGCCGGTGCCGTTCTCGCCGGTGATCAGCACCGGGATGTCGCTGGCCGCCACCTGTCGGGCGGTCTGCATCACCTGCTGCATGGCCCGGCTCGTGCCGACGATGCCGGCGAAGCCGCTCACCTCCATCAGTTGGTCGGCCATCGCCAGGTTCTGCCGCTGCAGCGACGCCCGCTCCGCCGCCCGGTTCACCTGCGTGCGGAAATCCTCCAAATCGAGCGGCTTGACGATGTAGTCGTACGCCCCCTCGGTCATCGCCTGCTTGGACGTGGGGACGTCATTGATGGCCGTCACCAGCAGCACCGGCGGCGGCGGGTTCAACTGCTTGGCCCGCCGCAGCAACTCCAGCCCGTCGCGGCGGCCGTCCATCATCAGGTCGGTGACGATCACGTCGTAGCTCTTGCGGTTCAGCCGCTGCTGCGCTTCGGCCAGATTGTAGGTGACGTCGCACTTGTGGCCCAGCCGGTTCAGGGCCTCGCACATGACGGCCGCGTGCTCCTGCTCGTCGTCGACGACCAGGATGGCAGACTTGGGAACGGGGATGTCGGACATACGTGCGTGGTATGATACCGCATCACCCCAGCGACGGGAGAGCCGCCCCATGACGATCGCGAACCCAATCGTTTCCCCACCCGTGCCGTCCTCGGCTCGGACGACCGGCCTTGAACCGACGTGCAACATCGTTGAGCTCTTCCCGTCTCGCGGGCAGTGGACCGACGACGATGACTTCTCTCTGGACACCAACCGTTCAATTGAGCTTGTCGCTGGAAGCATCGAGGTGCTCCCCACGCCAACGGAATCGACCTCACGATCGAAGTGGTCAGCGACGCTTACCGATCGCACGACCTGCACACCAAACGCCGGAAGCACGCGATGGCAGGCGTTTCCGAGTACTGGATCGTGGACCCACTCCTTGGCGAGGTCACGGTCATGCGCCTGCATGGCAGCGCCTACGAGCCGGTCGGCGTCCATCACCGGGGCGACCGGGCCAGTTCAGGTTCTACCCGGGCTCTCCGTCGACGTGACTGAAGTGTTCAACGCGGACTGACCTCCGCCAACGGCAACGTCAACGTGAAGTCCGACCCCTTCCCCGCCTCGGTCGCCACCGTCAGGTCCCCGCCGTGCTCCCGCGCGATCCGCCGGCTGATGGCCAGCCCCAGCCCCGTCCCGCCCTTCTTCGTCGAGTAGTAGGCGTCGAACAGGAACGGCACCGCGTCGGCCGGGATCCCGCCGGCGGTGTCGATCACGTCCACCCGTGCCTCACCGTCCAAAATCGATGCCGATAGGATCAGGTCCCCGCCCCCCTTCGGCCCCATCGCCTGCACCGCGTTCAGCATCAGGTTCAGCACCGCCTGCTGCACCAGCTTCGGGTCGGCGTTGGCCATGACCCGGTCGCCGTCGCTCGGCTTGAGGCGCACCCGCACCCGGTTCAGCTGCGCCTGCGGGGCGAAGAAGTCGGCCAGCTCCTCCAGCAGCTCGTGCAGGTCCGTCGGCCGGGGGTCGACCTCCATCTTCCCGGCGTACTTCAGGAAGTCGTCCAGCGTCTCCCGCAGCCGGGCCGTCTCCCGCTGCACCGTCTTCAACCGGTGGATCACCCGCTGCTGGTGCGGGTCGCGCTCGTCCAGGTCCTCGCCCAGCAGCTGGAGGTTCAGCTGCACGGTCGACAGCGGGTTCTTGATCTCGTGCGCCAGCCCGCCGGTCAATGTTCCCAACTCCGCCAGCCGCTCCGACTGCCGCGCGCGCCGCTCCAGCAGGACGAACCGCCGGTAGGCGTACGCCCCCACCGCCGCCCCGGCCACCCCGCTGGCCGCCAGGCCGGTCGTTAGTCCCGTCAAAAACAGACCCGCCGCCATAGTCGGCGAGCGTACGGCGGAGGTCCCCTTCGGGGAAGTTTTGAGTTGCGAGTTCTGAGTTTGGAGCGGGAAGGGCCGCCCGCCGTCTACCAACTCAGAACGCAGAACGCGTTCAATGCTCCCGCCGCACCCGGCGGGCCAGCAGCCCCTTCTCGCCGCTCAGCTGCTCGTACGACACCCGCTCGCCATCCTTCAGCACGCGGAACCCGTCCCCCTCGATGCTGCTGAAGTGCACGAACACGTCCTGCCCCTCGGGGTTGAGGATGAACCCGAACCCCTTCTTGGAGTCGAACCACTTCACCGTCCCACAGCACGTGGCGGCTGCAGACTCCGCCGGGCTGCCGGGGCCGGCGTTCCCAGTGGCGACGTTCATGGACTCGACGGCGGCGGTCGCTTCGACCGCGGACACGATGGTGGACATGGTCCGACCTTCCCAATTTGTGCGACCACCCCGTCGGCCGGCCGAAGAACACCGGGGCGGGGCGGTGCAATTGATGTGAGAACAACGCTGGCGACCCCCGCGGGACGGCTCCCCTGCCGCTGGATCCGCGGGGCTCGCGTACGACCGTCGCAATTTATACGATCGACCGGCAACAATTCAATAGCTATCGGACTTCAGATTTTTCTGCTCGCCCCGTCGTCGCCCCCGCCCGACGCGCCAGGACCGGCTCCGCGAACAACACCAACGCCCCCACCCCGCCCGCCACCGGCTCGACCGACAGCGTCAGCTCCCGCGCCCCCGCCGTCGGCACCACGACCGCGACCGGGTCATCCACCGACGTTCGCGGCCCGCCCCCATCCGCCACCCGCCGCCCGTCCAACGCGATCGACCACGCCACTCCCGCCATCGGCACCACTCCCGACGGAACCCCCACCCGGCACGCGAACGCCGTGTAGCCGCCCGCCAACCCGTACGTGACCGACGTCCCTCCCGATACGCACACCGCCCGGTTCACCGCGCCCCCGATCAGGTGCGCCGGCAGCCCCACCGGCGTCGCGTCCGACAGCGCCGTCCCCGCCGTCGGCTTCACGTCCGCCAGTTCCACCACCCGATCTCCGCCCGCCCGCACCGAACCCAGGTCGCTCAGCCGCACCGCCATCGCCCCCACCCCATCCACGTTCATCCGCACCGCCCCACCCGTGACCGACAGCCCGTCCGCCGCCAGGAC
Organism: Tepidisphaeraceae bacterium; assembly: GCA_965198865.1. Classification (GTDB taxonomy): domain Bacteria; phylum Planctomycetota; class Phycisphaerae; order Tepidisphaerales; family Tepidisphaeraceae; genus CBDAQA01. Next base: position 85,057 of record CBDAQA010000010.1, read on the forward strand.
CGACCCGTCCGTCGTCCGCACGACCCAATCGCCCCGCCGTGGCCCCGCCGGTCGCAGCACCAGCGCCGCCGCCCGGTCGGCCGTGGCGAACGTCGCCTCACCCAACAGCGGCGACGTCATCGTCACCCCCGCCCCGTCGAACCGCACGAGCGTCCCCTCGAAGAAGTCCCCGTCCCGCAGCAGCAGCCCCGCGGCCCCCCCCGGCACCCGCCCCAGAAGATCGCCATCGACCGGACCAAAGCACACCCGCGCGACCCGCCCGATCGCCACCGGCACCGACCCCACCGCCGCCGTCGTCACCCGCACGGACTTGTCGTCGATCCCATCGATGCGCCCGACCAGCGTCGAACCGTCCACCAGCACGCAAGACGCCGCCCCTGTGCGCACCCGATGGTCGAACGTCACGTCCAGCAGATGATCCAGCGCAACGACGGCCTGCCCCACCCGCAGCGCATGCCCCTCCACCGCGACCGTTCCGGCCAACCGCTGCCCATCCGTCGTCCGCACGACATCCGCGCGACCCACGGTCCCGACCAACAACACCGCCACCCAAGCCGGCGTCTGAGGTACGCCGAAGACCCGGATCATCGCGCCGATCATCGCTGGTACAGCGGCACCGCCCCATCCGGCAGCGCCAGGATGAGCGTGTCCACCGCCGTCACGTAAATCGAGCTGAACCCCGACCCGTCCCCGTCCAGCGTCGGCCAGTAGCACAGGTCCCCCTCGCTCCGCACCCGCCCCATCAGCCGCCCCCGCACGTCCGCGTACCACTTGCTCCACGAGTCGCCGCCGATCATGTACTCCGCCGGCGCCGCGTAGAAGTTCCCGTACGTGAAGTAGTGCAGCGGGGCCGGCCCCGTCTGCTGCTGGAACAGGTAGTCCGACCCCGCCCGCACCATCGGGTCGTCGTACAGCCCGCACACCTGAAGCGAGTAGATCGCCGCCGCCGTCCGCGCGAAGCCCGGACCGCCGCCCGGCTGGTACGCGAACCCGCCGCTCGCGTCCCGCGTCCGGCACGACCGCACGTACCCCACCGCCCGGTCGATCGTCTGCTGCGGCACGTCGATCCCGTCGTTCTTCGCCGCCCGCAGCGCCACCACCTGCAGCACCGTCACCGACAGGTCGGCGTCGGCCACGCGCGGGAAGTACCGCCACCCGCCCTGCGGGTTCTGCGTGTTGATGATCAGCTGCACCGCCCGCTTCAGCTTCGCCCGCGCGTCCTCCGTCCCGGCCCCCCCCGTCTGCCCGCACGCCTCCGCCAGCGCGATCGTTGCGATGCCGTGCCCGTACATCCCCTTGTCGTCGTTCACCTCGTCGGCCGCCACCACGTACCCGTCGGCCCGCACGCAGTCCAGCAGGTACTTCACCCCGCGCGTCACCGCCGCCCCGTTCGGCCCCTCGTCCGGCAACTGCCCCCCCGCCAGGAACGCCATCACCACGTACGCCGTGTACGCCGCCTTGTGCTGGCGCTCGCCCCAGTGCCCGTCCGGGTACTGCTTCGACGCCAGCCACCGCAGCGCCCCGTCGATGGTCCGCCGCCCCTCCGCGTCCACCCGCGGCTCCTCCCCCCGCGCCGCGCAAGGCGCCACCATCGCAAACACCAGCAGGAGGAGAAACACCCCCAAGCCGGCGTGTGAGGTACTTCGAAGACCCGGGTCGCGCCCCATCACTTCCCCCCATCCGCCAGGTTCCGGTAGTACTGCTCGACCATCCCCCCGTACGCCGCCGGCACCGGGTCCCGCTGCGCCTGCTCCACCGCCGCCCGGTCCCGCGGCGGCAGCCCGACGAACGCCCCGCCCCCATGCACGTCCCCCCGCGGCAAGCTCGGCGCCGCCGACGCCACCGCCCCCGGCGTCGCCTTGTCCCCGTCGTTCCGCGGCTGCCCCGGCATCGGCTGCCCAGGCGTCGGTTGACCGGGCGTCGGCTGCCCCGCCGCCGCCACCTGCGCCGCCATCATCGCGTTCGCCATCGCCGCCCGCGCCGCCTCGGCGTGGCCCGCCGCGTCGTTCGACTGCCCCTTCGCCAGCGCGTCCGCCGCCTGCTTGAGGTCCCCCTGCGCCTGCTCCATCGCCTGCCGCCCGCTCTGCCCCAGCAGCCCCTGGTCCGACGCCGATGCCTTCGATGCCGCCGCCATGGCCTGCTGCAGGTCGCCCGACGCCGCCTGCGCCTGTCCCCCCTTCGCCTCGCCCGCCGCCTTCGTCGCCAGGTCGCCCGCCGCCTGCAACTGCGACGTCACCGCCGATAGCGCCGCCGCATTTCCCGGCACCTTCAACCCCTTCGCCGCCGCCAGTTGCTCGTCCAACGCCCCCTTCGCCGCGGCCAACTGCGTCAACGCCTCCCGCTGCGCCACCAGGGCGTTCGCCCGATCGTCGGCATCCACCTTCCGCTGCGCATCCTCCATTGCCCCCCGCGCCGCGTTGACCGCCTTGCTCGCCGCCTCGCCCTGAGGCAGCTCCTTCACCGCATCTTGTGCCGCGTCCGCCGCCCCCTTGGCGGCCCGCTGTTGCTCGCCGGCACCCTTGGCCCCGCCGGCGGTCGACGCCATCGCGTTGGCCTGCTTCACCATGGCCGCCGCCACCTGGTCCCGCGCCGACTCGGCCTTGGCCGTCGCGTCCTGCTGCTTCGCCGCCGCCGCCTGCCGTTGCTGGATCGCCTCGCCCGCCTTGGCCAACTGATCCGCCGCTGCCTTTTGCTTCGCGACCGCCTCGGCCCGGTGCCCCTGCTCCAGCGACTTCTGCGCCGCCGCCATCTGCCCCGCCGCCGCGTCGATCGCCTTCGCCGCCTCGGGGTTCTTCGCCCCGACGTCGGCCTTCAGGTCCTGCGCCTGATCGCCCAGCTTCGCCTGCTCCGCCGCCAGCGCCGCCGGGTCGACGTGATCCTTCCGCGCAGCCTCCGTCTTGTTCGCCAGCGCCTGCTGTTGCTTCTGCAGATCGCCCGCCCGCGCCGCCGGGTCTTTCTGCGGCCCATCCGCCACCGCCGGCGCGTCCTGCTTCGCCTGCTCGGCCACCGCCGCCCGCGCCTGCTCCAGCTGCGCCAGCGCCGCCTGCTCCTGCTTCGCCGCCTGATCACGACGGTTGTTCGACAGGGACGCATCCGCCTGCCGCATCGCGTCGGCCGCGTTCTTCAACGGCCCCGCCGCCGCCGGCGCGGCGTCGGCGGCATCGCGCTTCGCCTGCTCCGTCTGGTCGGCCACCTCCGCCTGGTGGTGCTCCGCCGCCGCAAGCTGCGGCTTGTCCCGCGTCCCCTGCGTCTGGGCGAGGACCCCCTTCTGCTCCGCGATCGCCTGGTCGATCCGCTCCGCCGCTTGCTGCAACTGCTCGTCCCGCGACACCGCCGGCCCCACCTGCCTCGCCATGTCGCGCAGCGCGTCGCGAACCGCCTGCTCCCCCGCCGCCGCCACCATGGGCCGGTCGGCCTTCAGGTCGTCCGCCGCCGTCGCCGCCCGCCTCGCCACCTCGTCCGCATGCTCCGCCGCGGCCGCCGCCGTCGGGTCGGCATCCGCCTGCTTCGCCAGCCCCTTCAGATCCGCCATCGCCGTGGCCACGTCCGCCTGCAGCCGTCGCTGCTCGGCCTGCGCCGCCCGCATCTGGTCCCGGTCCTCGACCGACCGCCCCTTGGGTCCCTTGGTCCGCGACTGCTCCACCGTCGTCCGCAGGTTCGCCGCCTGCCGATCAGCCAACGCGTTCAGCCGACCCGCCAATTCCCCCGCCGCCTGCTGGCGCTGGTACTGCCGCAGCAGCGCCCCCAGCTGCGCGACGATGTCCTGCTGCCCCGCGTGCGCCTCGCCCACATGGTCCTGCCGCAGCAGGTCGGCCACCCGCCGCATCTGCTCCGCCGACAGCTTCCCCAGCACGTCCCGCACGGCCGACAGCGTCCGCACGTCCTCCCCGCCGCCCAGCCCGTTCTCGCGGAACTCCGCGATCGCCCCGTCCAGTTGCTCCGCCACGGTTGCCGTGCGCGCCGAGATCGCCACCTGCCGATCCGCCGTCTCCCCTAACGGCTCGGCGAACACCCGCGCGTTCGCCAGACACACCAGCGGCAGGGTTGCTTTAGCAACCCGGATCACCCGCCCCAAACGTGTGTATTGCTTCATGTCCATCCGCGCTCCCACCATCACCTACCCCCGCCTGGCCGCGTTGTTGGCCCCACCATCGTACCCACCCTGTCGGTGAGGTCCCGCTGGTCGTCGGACACGTCCTTCACGCGCCCCAGGTAATCGCCCAGCCGCACCATCAGTTCCTGCCGCTTCTCCGCCTCGTCCACCACGCGCAGCTTTCGGTGTTCACTGCTCCCCATGCCCGGCCCCGACAGCGCGTTCGCGTCGGCCGCCTCGGCCCACAGGTCAATCGTGTCCCCCACCGCCGGCCGCACGGGCAACGTCGACAGATCCCACGCCAGCTTCCGCACCACGTGCGGCGTCGGCCGCGCCGGCAGTTCCACCGGCACCGAGCTCGCCGCCCCGCCCGGCAGCCCGCCGATCTCCGCCGCCGTCGGCACGTGAACCGCGCGCGGCTCCGCCGCCATCGCCCGCACCTGATCCGCCGGCACGGCCCGCGCGTAGAGCCGCACCTCGTCCAGCCCGCCGTCGAACGGCTGCTTCCCATCCGGCGTGTTCCCGAACAGCATCGGTCCCCCCGCCGTCTCGCGCGCCGGCCCCGTCACCGTCGCCGCCCCGTCCACGTACAGCGTGAGCCGCCCCGCCGGTCCATCTTGGACGATTGCCACGTGATGCCACCCGCCCGTCGCCATCGGCCCGACCAGGTCCCCACTGGCCGACGCCGCCACGAAGTGCCCGCCCGGCCCGATCCCGATCCCCGACCATCTCCCGCCCCATCGTCCCACCGCCACCACCGCCTGCCACGTCGGCGTCACCGGCCCCACCGCCACCCACGCGGACAGCGTGAAGCTCTCATCCGCGCGGAACTGCGTCGCGCCCGTCTCCGCCAGCTCCACGTGCGGGCTCCGCTTGCCCGCGCCGGGGTGGACGCCGAACTGGATCGCCGTCCCCACCTTCCCCGGCGCGCGCGCGGCGTCGAACACCGTGCCATCGGCCAGCCCCACCGCGTCGCGCACGAACCCCGGCTCGGCGTCGTCCATCGGCCAGTACCCCACCAGCCCGTCCGCATCGGGCGGCGGCACGTACGGGTCGGTCCGCCGGAACAGGCAACCGTGCGGCACGATCTGCGTCGGCACCCGCCGCCCCCGCCACGTGAGCCGCGCCTCGCCGCCCGGCGTCGCCGTCGTCGTCACCACGATCGGCACCATCCGCCCCGCCTGCAGCGTCACCGGCTCGCGGCTGGCGTTGTGCCCGTCGACCACCACGTCCACCCCGCCCCGGTTGTCGAACCAGTACGTGTCCGATACGGCCGGCCGAATGCACCCCACCCATCGCGCCAAGAACGACCGGTTCCCATCCACCCCCGGCGGCGGCGGCGATGCGCCCCAGCCAAAGTTGATGTCCGGGTCGACCCGCGTCACCCCCGCCGCCCCATACGTGCCCGTCAGCCCGTTCGGGTCGTCATCCACCGCCACCGTTTGCCCCGCCTTGGTGATCCGGTACCGCAGCGACAGCCTCGCCACGCCGTAGTCGTCGTCGGCCTCCATCGCCACGGTCGGCCGGGCCATCGGCGTCACGGTCACGTCCGCCGCCGGCGCCGTCAGCCGCACGGTCGGCGGTCGATCGGTCACCTGGTCGATTCGGTACACGACCGGATCCCGGCCCTTCAGCCCATCGGTCGACACGAGCGCGATCGTGAACCCCGTCGCCGCGGGCGGGATGTCCGCCTCGGGCATCAGCAGCAGCAGGCTGCGCGACAGCGGCACGTCGACGCTCGTCCCCACGAAGTGGACCGTCCCCTCGGCCGGCACGTTGGTCGTGATCGCCAGCCCCAGCTTGCTCCCGGCCGGCACCGACAGGTCCCACGGCGACCGCTCCCGCGCCTTGAGCCCCGTGTACTCCGGCGGCGTCACCAGGCACCGCAGCCCCAGCACCGCCGGCCGGTCGGCCACCCGCACGTGGTACTCGCCCGACTCGTCGTCCCCGATGGCGAAGCGATACGCGAACGGTTCCTGCGCGTTCTCGATCGCCCGCTCGAACCGATTGCCCGCCCCCGCGGCGCTGAGCGTGGCGGTCGCCCCGGACCCATACCGGATCAACACCCGACCGACCGCCGGCACCACGCCGGTCGCCGTGGCCGACAGCGTCACTGGATCTCCGCGCGCCGCGACCATCTCCCCGCTGGTCACGGCAACGAACGTCCGGTGCGGGTACGGGACGCCCGGCACCAGCAGCGCCCGCTGCGCCAGCGCCACGCTCGTTCGCCCCCCGCACGCGAACGCAATCAGGATCGCCAGCACCACCGCCGCGCTCGCCACGGCCAGCCGCTTGAGGTCGCGCACCGGCACGACCACGGCGAAGTCCACGTCCGCCGCCGCCGCCTCGGCCTGTCGGACGACGGCCCGCGCCATGCTCGGCGAGTCGCCTGCCCCCACCCCCGCCGGCCGCATGAACTGCACCGCCGAGATCAGCCGGCTCGCGAATGCCGGCACCGCCCGCTCCACCCACAGCGCCGCCTGCTCCAGGTCCGGGCCACGCACGACCGGCAGCAACCCGCGCCACACCAGCAGCGCGAGCGACGCCACGCCGTAGCAACACAGCAACACGGCCCGGGCCGCGTACGGCAGGTCCATCCACTGGTCGAGCAGCATCCCGCCCGCCAGGCACAGCACCGCGATGGCGGCGATGGCGATCACCGCCGTGCCGAGCGACACCGCCGCGTGGCGACGGCGGACGCCGTTCAACTTGTCGATCAACGGGCTACGCATCGGCTCGTCCCACTCTACCGTCCCTCACCAGGGGCGTTGGCCCGGCCCGCGGCGTGCGGTGCCGACGTGCGCCACAGTGCGCCACTATGCGCCACTCTCCGCCCCGCCCCCGGCTGGTACCGAATCATCATAAGTCACTGATTAACTATTACTTACACAAGAGATGCCGACGCGCCACATTCGGAGGTGGCGCACGGGTCCGCGGCGGGACATCGGCCCGCGGTCAGACGGCTTGCGGCTCAATCGTGTGTTTCCGTCGAGCGCCGCACTCGGGGCACCGGCCGGGCGTGGCCCGCAGGTCGTAGCCGCAGGCGGGGCAGAGGGTTTGAGCCGCACGTCGGCGAGCACGCAAGGCACGCCGATGACGGAGTCCCCAGAGTAGCGGCAGAACTGCGGACGCCACGATCGGTGACCAAGTGGGCAGTTCGACGGCGATCATCTTCCCACGCGATGTCGAATAAGAATATTCACCGGACGACGCGACGAGATGCCAAGCTTTGGCCGCATCGGGGACGTACGCCTTGTAGCTGACGTTGAAAAGGCTGGGCACCAGATCAGCCCAATGCGCCTCCCCCGTCGTATGAGCGAAGCCGTCTTCGGCCACTATGTCCAGTCTGCTCATAATTTCGCAATGTTGCCCGAAGAAGAGCATGCCGTTGCTGCCGCTCAAGAAGTCATACGCTTGGCCGGCCGCGAGAGCGTCAGGCGAATGCGAGTGGGAGGTGAACTGCCACGACCACCGATCCTTCACGAATTGCTGCCGGACCCAAAGCCCCGTCAAAAGCATGCACAGCGCCAACGACACCGCCGAGGCGGCGGTGAACAGTTGCCGGCCAAGGCGGCGGGCGAAGCGCTTTCGCCGGTTGTTCGTCACCATCGTTTCCCGGGTTGCAACCGCTCGATCCACCTTGCAGAGCCCCCACCGCTAAACCGGTCACGCTCACCGCAGGTGCGCCGCCCGCCGCACGATCCACTCTGCCGTCGCCACGGCGACCATCAGCACGAAGTAGGCCGGCGTCGACCAGAGCGACACGTCGATGGTCGACACCGCCGCGTCGGCCGCGGCTGCCTTCACGGCGTCGGGCAGCCGGATCAGATCCTCCTCGCGGAAGAACGCACCGCCGCTGGCCTTGGCCATCTCGCGCAGCAGCGGCTCGTTCATCGACGTGGCCGACAGCTCGCGCGACGTCGCCGCAACCGCGAATGCCGCCTCGGCCTTGGCGTCGCGGTCCAGGCGATAGGTGTAGTCGCCCGCAGCCGTGGCGACGAGTTCACCGCGGTAGACGCCGGGCTCGTCGGCCACGGCCGACAGCGCCAGCGGCGTCGCGCGGCCGGCGATCGTCAGCACGCCCGGCACGGCTGGATCGGCCAGCGGCGCAAACCCGCCGGTGTAGACGCGGGCCGTGATGGTCACCCGGTCGCCCAGCCCGTACGTCGGTCGGTCGGTCGCCACTTGAGCCGTGCGCGACTCGCCGAGCAGGTGGGGCAACGCCAGCCGCTGCACCAGCTGTGCCCAGAACGTCGTGAAGAGGCGATCACCGCCGTCGCGCCGCCAGCGCCAGGTGTTGTCGGTGCCGACGTACATCGCCTGCCCGCGCCCGTACGGCTGCACGGCCAGCACCGACCGCGTGTCGTCGGCCGGGTCGAGCAGCAGCGACTCGGCCCCGGGCTTGGCGACGGCCGGCAGGTCCCAGTAGATCGGCGGCAGCGCCGCCCACGCTGCCTCTGATGCCGCCGGGTCGGCCGTTAGCCGCATCATCGGGCTTCGCGTGCCGGCCTCGGTCCGCTTGAGCGTGATGGCGTGGGCACCATCGGCCGCGCGGGCCGTGGCCGGATCGACCGGCAACAGCTTCGCGAGTGGCGTCCCGGCGTAGCCGCCGATCCCGAATCGCTTCCCCGGCACCACCAGCAGCCCGCCGCCGAACTGGTCGACGAACTGCGCGAGCGCCCCCACCTGCGCCGCCGAGAAGCCGCCCGGGTCGACGTCGCCGAGGATCACCAGGTCGTAGTGGTCGAACAGCTCCGCCTTGTCGGCCGGGAACGCCGACACGTACGGCGACGCCGGGTCGGCCGAGGTGCCGGGGTCGGCGCCCTGCAGCAGGCACTTCAGCGAAACGCGGCGATCGTCCAGCAGCGATGCCTGGAGGAACTTGAACCCCCAGCGCGGGGACGAGTCGACCAGCAGCACCTTCAGCTTGCCGTCGACCACGCGGAGCCGGGCCTCGGCCGAGTTGTTGGCGGGGGTCGCTTCGTCGGGCCGGGGGGCGATCGATGCCGACAGCACGAACGACCCCGCCGCCTGCGGCGTGGCGCGCATCGCGATCGCCTGCTCGGCACCGGTGAAGGTGACGTCCTGCCGGTCGACGGTCGCGTCGCCCAGCTTGAGGACGAGGTGCCCGACCTGCCCGGCCAGGCCGACGCCGCGCACGCGCACGGTGACCGGCACGTCGTCCCTCACGAACGACACGTCGGGGGCGAAGAGGTCGGACACGATGATGTCGCGGGCGTCGGACACGCCGACGCCGTAGATGAGCAGTGGCACGCCTTGACCACCGGCTGCTGTGGCCGCGGCCACCGGGCTGCCGCCGGCGTTGGACTGGCCGTCGGTGACCAGCACGACGGCCGCCACCGACTGGCCCCGGCCGCGCGCCAGGGTTGAGCGAATGGCGTCGCCCAACGGCGTCGACGGGCCGGCGGCCGTCAGGTGGTCGACGGCGTCGAGGTCGGCCACGCCGTCGGGCCGGCCGAAGGTCGACAGGCGGACGTCGCCGTCGCGGCCGAGCCGGCCCAGCAGGTCGAGGCGACGGTTGGCGAACGCCGAGCGCACCAGCTCGACGCGGGAGGGCGTGGGGGGCTTCGCGACCGTGCCCATGGGCTGGTTGAGCCCTTTGGCCGGGTCGAGCGCATCCTGGGCGATCAGCGCCCGGCGGACGTCGGCGTCGGCCGGGCGGGCGTCGCGCAGGGCCATGCTGGCCGAATCGTCGAACAGCAGCACGACCGACCGCCGCGACGGCGTGTGGATCGACAGCCGGACGACGGGGTCAACGATGGCGAGCAGGATCAGCCCCAGCAGCGCAGCCCGCAGGCCGGCCATCAGGTGGGCGAACCGGCCGGTCGATCGGCGGTAGCTCCAGACGACGGCGGCAGCGAGGGCAACGAGCACCACCATTGCCGGCATTAGCCACCGCCCGTTGGCGAGCGACACGGCCGCGGCCGTGACGGTGCTGCCCGGCGGGGCGGCGCCGGCGGCGAACGAGCGGATGAGCAGGCGGTCAAACATCGTGGACGACACTCGGAGCCCGGCGGCTGGGCCGCGGGATGTTCTACCATCGCCAGCAGGACCCGCGGCGGAGCCGCGGGGCTCTGTTGGTTCCTATCGCGACCGGCTGATGCCGTTGGCCAGGAACGGCTCCGCCGCCGCCAGCGCGAGCGCGGCCAACAGCAGCGACATCGCCACGCCCCCGCTGGCAGAGCGCGATGGAGCGACCGCCGTCTCACTCGTGCCTTCCGATACGGTTGCGACAGACGAGAGCGTCGCCCGGTCGGCGGCGGTCATCGCATCGAGCCTCGACTCGGCTGGGTCGGCCTGGGCGGCAAAGAGCGTCGCGACATCGTCCACGGTGGCGGCGTACGTCCCCGCCCGATCCGTCGCATCGTACCGGAACGCGGCGGCATCGCCGGTCAGGGTGACGGTCGTGTCGGCGGGACCGGCCGGCGTGCGGAGGGCGACGGGGCGGCCGACGTCGGCGATGGCGGCGGGGCCGAGCAGCGGCTGGCCGACGGCGACGTTCAGCGGCTCGTCGCCGCGGGTGACGATGGACGCGAGGCAGCGGTAGATGAGCGGCACGAACAGGCCGCCGCGGTCGGGCAGGTCGCTGGCGGCGGTGTCGGCGGCGATGGCGAACAGCACGGACCGGCCGCGGCCGAAGGGACGCTCCATCGCGAAGGGGGAGCCGTCGGCGAAACGCAGCACGACCTTCGCGGCGCCGGCGTCGGGGGTGGTCGTCTCGTCGGGCGCGAGCGTGGCGGCGCGAAAGATTTGGACAGAGCCGGGCGAGCCGTTGGCGGCGTCATTCCAGAGCGAGGCGATCGGGTGGTCGAACGGGCCGGCTGAGAGCACACGGGGGTGGGCGGCGTCGCCGGTCGTCGGGCCGACGGCGGCGGGGAGCAGGTGGAGCGCGTCTGAGCATGGCGCATCGGGGAAGACGATCAGACCGCCGCCGTTGCGGACGTAGGTGGCCAGCGCGGGCATGGCGTCGGCAGGCGGGATGCCGGCGACGACGACGGCGGCGTAGTTCGACAGCTGCGTTGCGGCCAACGCCGACTGGGGCACGGTCGTCACCTGAAGGAAGTAGTCGGCCCGGCGATCGGCGGGGACGGGCAGGAGCGCGGCCCGCAGGTAGGCGGCGGCGCTGCGGTCGTTGCGTTCACTGGCGTTGCCATCGATGAGGAGCACGCGGAGCTGATCGACGCCGCGGACGAGGATGGTGCGGCGATCGTCGGCGGGCAGGCGGTCGGGCGGGAGCGCGGCGGTGACGGCGTGGGGGCCGGGCGCGGGGAGCTTGGCGTAGAGGGGGACGACGCGCGACTCGCCGGGGGGCAGCTTGTCGACCGTGGCCTCGGCGGTGGCGGGGTCGGCGTCGACCGACAAGCGGACGGGGAGGTCGGTGACGACGTCGGCACCGTAGTTGGTGACGGTCGCCTCGAAGCGCAGCGGCCGGCCGGCCGGCGCGAGGTCGCCGGCCGGGCGGAGGTCGGCGAGGCCGACGTTGCGGGTGACGTCGGGGCCGACGACGACGAACCGGGCCGAGACGTCGGGCGCGGCGCGGAGGACGGCGGCGATGCCGTCAGCGCCGGTGCCGCCGCGCTGGCCATCGGTGAGGACGGCCAGTTCCTTCCCGCCCTGGACGGGGCGGAGGATGTCGGCCGCGGCGCGGACGGCGGGCAGCAGGTTGGTCGACCGGTCGGTGATCGGCGCGTCGGCGATCAGCTTGCGCGCCAGCGCGAGGTCGCGGGTCGGCACGGGGACCAGCGGCGCGACGGCATCGGAGGCCATCAGGACGGCGACGGCGGAGCCGGCGGGCAGGTCGGCGATGAAGCGATCCGCGGCGGCCCGGGCGTTGTCGAGGCGGGAGGCGACGCCGTCGGTGCCGGTCATGCTGGCCGAGTTGTCGATCACGACGACGGCGGTGACGCTGCCGCGCGACGCGGCGAGCCCGCCCAACACGGGGCCGGCGGCGGCGAGCGCGAGCAGCGCCAGGACGGCGCAGCGGAGGGCGAGCAGGAGCAGGTCCTCCAGTTGGAGCCGGCGGCGGTTGCGGTCGTCGGCCACGCGGAGGAACCGCATGGCGGCCCAGGTGACGTCGACCGTCCGCCGGCGCGAGAGCAGGTGGATCACGACCGGCACGGCGGTCGCGAGCAGGCCGGCGAGCATGAAGGGGTGGAGGAACATGGGGGGTCAAAGCTCGACGTTCGAAATCTCGAATTTCGAAACGGCAGTCAGGGCATTGGTTTCGACATTCGAGATTTCGGCATTCGTCATTTCCTGCGCGATGCCAGGTAGCCGCCGATCGTCTCGTGCATGGGTTGGCCGGTGTCGACGGGAACGTAGTGGCAGCCGTGGCGCTCGCAGCCGGCGCGCAGGCGGTCGCAGAATCCGTTCAGGGCGGCGAGGTAGCTGCGGCGGATGTCGGCGGGGCGCGTGTTCAGGGGTTGCTCGTTGGGGGTCGGTTCCAGGCCGGTGAAGCGGACGTTGCCGGCGAAGGGGAACGTGCGCTCGTAGGGGTCGAGCACGTGGAAGACGATCACCTCGCCGCCGCCGAGGCGGAGGCGGCGGAGGCCGGCGAGGGTCCGCTCCTCGTCGTCGAACAGGTCGCTGATGAGCAGGACGATGCCGCGGCGGCGGATGGTGGCGGCGGCGGCATGGAGGACGTCACCGATGCCGGTGTGGGACTGCGGCCGCGCCTCGGACAGGACGGTCATCAGGTCGCCCAGGCCGGCCAGCGTGGAGGTGCGCGGGACGTGGTGGCGGACGGCGGCGTCGAACACGGTGGCGCTGACGGCGTCGCGCTGGCGGAGGACCAGGTACGCCAGGCAGGCGGCCATGCTGCGGGCGTAGTCGAACTTGCTGAGGGGGGCCGGCTCGACCGACCTGGCGACGGGGCCGTCGGCGGAGCGGTAGCGCATGGAGTCGGAGCCGTCGAGCAGCAGGTGGGCGACGACGTTAGTCTCCTGCTCGTACTGCTTGACGACGTACTTGTCGGTCCGGCCGAGCACCTTGTGGTCGAGGCGGCGGGTGTCGTCGCCGGGGACGTAGGCGCGGTGCTGGACGAACTCGACCGACACGCCGCGGAACGGGCTGCGGTGGTCGCCGGCCATGTGCCCGTCGACGACGAACCGGGCGGCGAGCCCGAGGGCCTGGGCGCGGTTGATCGTCTCGGGGTCCAACAAGTCGGGCGGCATCGTCAATCCGGTTTTGAACCGAGAGGGCGCGAAGATGCGAAGGCAAGACGAAGATTGGCCACGAATGGCACGAATGAACACGAATCAGATGGACACATGCACGTCGACGTCGGCATCGTCCCGCGAAGTCGTATTGCTCGGATCTTGGATCGATTCGTGTTCATTCGTGCCATTCGTGGCCGCCTTCACCGCGGCCAGTTAGAGGCGTTCGTCCTTCGGGATCGCCGCGAGGATCTGCTTGACGACATCGTCGGTGGTGACGTTCTCGCTCTGGGCGGCGTAGTTGAGGATCAGGCGGTGGCGCAGGATCGGGGGGGCGACGGCGGCGATGTCGTCGCAGCTGGCGGCGAAGCGGCCGTCGAGGACGGCCCTGGCCTTGGCGGCAAGGATCAGGTTCAGGCTGGCGCGGGGGCCGGCGCCCCAGGTGAGCCACTTGTTGCTGAGCGGGAGGGCATCGTCAGTGTTGGGGCGGGTGGCGCGGATGACCCGCTCGGCGTAGGCGTAGACGTGCTCGGCGACGGGGACGCGGCGCACGGTGGCCTGCAGGTGGAGGATCTCCTGGCCGCCGAGGACGGCCGTGGGGCGCGGCGTGGGACCGCCGGCGGCCTGCCTCATGATCTGCCGCTCCTCGGCGGCCGTGGGGTAGTCGACGCGGATCATGAACATGAATCGGTCGAGCTGCGCCTCGGGCAGCGGGTAGGTGCCCTCCTGCTCGACGGGGTTCTGCGTGGCCAGGACGAAGAACGGCTCGGGCAGCCTGTGCTCGGTCCCGCCGGCGGAGACGCGGCGCTCCTGCATCGCCTCGAGCATGGCGGCCTGCGTCTTGGGGGGCGTGCGGTTCACCTCGTCGGCGAGGACGATGTTGGCGAAGATCGGGCCCTTGACGAAGCGGAACTCGCGACCGTTGGTGACCGGGTCGTGGTAGATCACCTCGGTGCCGGTGATGTCGCTGGGCATCAGGTCGGGCGTGAACTGGACCCGCTTGAAGCTGAGGTCCATCGCCTGGCTGAGCGTGGAGATCAGCAGCGTCTTGGCCAAGCCGGGCACGCCGACCAGCAGCGCGTGGCTGCGGGTGAACAGCGCGATCAGCAGCTGGTCGATCACCTCGCCCTGGCCGACGACGACCTTGGCCAGCTCGGCCTTGAGGGCGGCGTGCGCGTCCCGGAGCCGGGCGGCGTCGGCCAGCTCGACGGCGTCGGGGTCGGGGTCGCGGTCGCGGTCGGACGTCGTCATCGGGGACTCCCGGAGTGGCACCGGCGGCCAGTGTAACGCGTGGTCGGGAAACACTCGACCTTGATTGGCCGGGCACGACCGTTGCACCGGATTGTTGCGGACATCCAACCATGGGAGGCGTCGGATGAAGACCTACCACTTAGCCCTGCTCCCGGCCGATGGGATCGGGCCCGAGGTGATCGGTGCCGGGCGGGCGGTGCTGGACCGCTTGGCCGGCCAGCACGGCGGGGTGAAGTTCGAGTACCGGGAGTTCGACTGGAGCACGGCCCGGTACCACAAGACCGGGCAGATGATGCCCGAGGACGGCGTGCGGCAACTGGACGGCGGCGGGTTCGACGCGATCCTGCTGGGGCCGGTCGGCGACCCGCACGTGCCGGACCACGTCACCCTGTGGGGGCTGCTGCTGCCGATCCGCCAGGGGCTGGAGCAGTACATCAACCTGCGGCCGCTGCGGCTGATGGAGGGCGTGACCACGCCGCTGGCGGGGCGGGAGGCCCGCGACCTGGACATGGTCTGCGTCCGCGAGAACTCCGAGGGGGAGTACGCCGGCACCGGCGGGCGGGTCCACCGGGGCACGGCCGATGAGGTGGCGCTGCAGACGATCGTGTTCACCCGCCGCGTGACCGAACGGCTGGTGCGGTTCGCCTTCGACTGGGCGGCCAAGCACGACCGCAAGCGGGTGACCAGCGTGACCAAGTCCAACTCCATGCAGCACAACATGGTGTTCTGGGACGACGTGTTCGACGCCGTCGCGGCCGAGTACCAGACGATCGGCCACGACAAGCAACTGGTCGACTCGATGACGGCCCGCATGGTCACCCACCCGGGCACGGTCGACGTGTTCGTCTGCTCCAACCTGTTCGGCGACATCCTGTCGGACCTGGGCGCGGCCCTGACCGGCAGCCTGGGCCTGGCCCCCAGCGCGAACCTGAACCCGGAGCGGAAGCACCCGAGCCTGTTCCAGGCGATCCACGGGTCGGCGTTCGACATCATGGGCAAGGGGGTCGCCAACCCGATCGCGACGATCTGGTCGGCCCAGCTGATGCTCGACCACCTGGGCGAGACGGAGCTGGCGACACGGCTGATGCACGCGATCACGACGGTCCTGCGGGACGGCAAGGTCCGCACCCGCGACCTGGGCGGGACCAGCACGACCGTTGAGGTGACCGAGGCGATCTGCCGAGCGGCGGAGGCCGCATGACGCCCGCCACCGACCCGGCCCTGCCGCCCCCCGGGACCGCCCTGCCGGCCCGCCCGCCGCCGGCCCCGGCCGGGGTCGACGCGGCCCTGTTCCCCGGCTTCCGGCGGGTGTCGGTCCACGCCAACGGGACGACGATCAACGTGCTGGTCGGCGGCGACGGCCCGCCGCTGCTGCTGCTCCACGGCCACCCCGAGACGCACGTCACCTGGCACAAGGTGGTCGGCCGGCTGGCCGGCCGCTTCCGGCTGGTCCTGCCCGACCTCCGCGGGTACGGCGACAGCGACAAGCCCGACGGCGGGACCGACCACGCCGGCTACAGCGCGCGGACCATGGCCCAGGACCAGGTGGAGGTCATGCACTACTTCGGGTTCGACCGGTTCGCCGTCGCCGGCCACGACCGGGGCGGGCGGGTCGCGCACCGCATGGCCCTGGACCACCCCCAGCGGGTGGCCAAGCTGGCCGTGCTGGACATCGCCCCGACCCTCACCATGTACGACCGGACGGACCGCGCCTTCGCCACGCGGTACGTGTGGTGGTTCTTCCAGATCCAGCCGTTCCCCGTGCCCGAGCACATTATCGGCCTGGACCCGGCGTTCTACATGCGGCAGCACCTGGACGTGCAGTCCAAAACGCCCGGTGCCGTCACGCCCGCGGCGATGGCCGAGTACCTGCGGTGTTACTGTTGCACGGGGACGATCCACGCCGCCTGCGAGGACTACCGGGCGGCGGCCGGCGTGGGGCTGGACCAGGACCGGGCCGACGACCGGGCCGGGCGGAAGGTGGCCGCCCCGCTGCTGGCCCTCTGGGGCGGGCGGGGGACGGTCGGGCAGCTGTACGACGTGCTGGCGACGTGGCGCGAGAAGGCGACTGACGTCCGCGGCCGGCCGCTGGACTGCGGCCACCTGTTGCCCGAGGAACGGCCCGAGGAGACGGCCGCCGAACTGCTCGCCTTCTTCGCCCCGTGACCGTGGCGGCGCACGGTCACCGCGCCACGGCCCCGATCACGTCCGCGGCCGAGCAGACGTGGCCGAGGCGGGGGAAGATCGTCTTGACCGACATCTCGTGGGCGGCGGCGTTCGCGGTGGCCATGATGTCCTCGACCAGGAGGAGCTTGAAGCCGCGCTCCCAGGCGTCGCGGGCGGTCGACTCGACGCCGATGTTGGTGGCGACGCCGCCGAGCAGGACCGTGTCGATGCCGCGGCGGCGGAGGTTCAGCTCCAGGTCGGTGCCGTAGAACGCGCCCCACTGGTGCTTGGTGACGATCAGGTCGGCCGGGTCGATGCGGACGTCGGGCACCAGCTCGTCCCAGCCGGCGGGCAGCTTGGAGAAGTCGTTGGGCTGGTCGACGTCGTTCACCGGCGCGAGGGCGTGGCCGGGGCCGAAGGAGACGCGGACGCGGACGACGAGCGTGCCGAGGGGGCGGAGGGCTTCGGCGAGCCTGGATGACCTCGCGAGGAGGTCGGCGGCGGCGTGGGGCTCGGTCGGGCGGGCGACAATGCCGCGCTGGAGGTCGATCAGCACGAGGGCGGCGCGGGCGGGATCGAACGTCAGGGGCTTGGTGGACATGGCGGATGGTAGGGCGGCCACGCGTATAATCGCCGCAGATGGACCCGGCAATCGCAGATCAACTGGCTGCTCGCGACCGCTTTCGCATCCATCAGTGGCGACTGCTGACACCAAAGCAACGGGTCGAGGCGATGATGCGCCTACAGCGATCGAGCCGAAACCTGTTGCGGTCGAATCCGCAGGCGTACGAACGGTGGTTTCGCCACCAGTGGCGAGCGCGGGCGACGCGGGCATCGGAAGGGACGGACCCCCATGTCGGATGAGTTCGACCTGTTCGCGATCCTCACTCGACACCGCGTGCCGTTCGTCATCATCGGGGGGCACGCGGTCAACTACCACGGATACGTTCGAGGCACCGATGACGCAGACGTCGTCTGGCAGCGGACGCCAGCGTCAGAGGCGGCGCTGCTGGAAGCGTTGACCGAATCGGAGGCGAAGTACATCGGCACCGAGAAGGACCCCGATACCGGGATCGAAAGGGCTCTCGCCGTTGACAGGATCTTCATCAGAACGACGCACCTGATGATGCTGTGGACCCCTCGCGGGTTCATCGATCTCTTCGACTACCCACCTGGCGAGCCAGCCGTTGACGTGCAGGAGCTGTTCGACTCCGCAGTCGAATCCGAAGGCCTTCGCTTCGTTTCGTTGGCTTGGCTTCGACGTCTGAAGCGCACCGCAGGACGGACCAAGGACCTTCTAGACCTTCAGGAACTGGAGAAGGTCCACGGTCCGCCCCCGGTCGATTGACGGGATCGACCTCACCGCCGCCGGCCGCGGTCCTTGGACCGTCCGCCGCGGCCGTTGCCACCGCCGACGGGGGCGGGCTTGTGGGCGGGGGGCTTGCGGTTGGCGTGACCGCCGGAGCCGATCTCGCCCATGGGGGCGCGGTTGCCCTCGCGGGGGGCGGGGCCGTCGCGGTACTGGGGACCGTTGCGGTTGCCGTCGCGCTGGACGGGGCCACGGCCGCCGCCGCTGTTGCGGTTGCCGCCGCCCTCGCGGCGGCCGCTGCTGCCGCCGGACCGCCCACCCCCGCCGCCCGATCGCCCGCCGCCGTCGCGGTTGCCGGTGGGGGGAGCGATGACGATCGGCTTGCCGTCCTTGCCGATGAAGTGGGTGACGGCCAGGTCGAGCTCGCGGCGGGCGGGGTCGACGCGGACCACGCGGACGACGCAGGCGTCGCCGATGCCGATCTTGATGCCGCTGCGCTGGCCGCGGGCGAAGCCGGCCTTGTCGTCGACCTCCCACCAGTCGTCCATCAGCCGCTCGTAGCGGATCAGCCCGTCGATCAGGTAGGTCTGCAGCTGGAAGAAGACGCCGAAGTTGGTGATGCCCGACACCACGGCCGGGAACTCGTCGCCGATGTGCTGGCCCAGCAGCTCCAGCAGCTTGACCTGCCGGAGCTCGCGCTCGGCGTCGTCGCTGCGGCGCTCGGTGTAGCTGAGCCGCTTGCCCAGCTCGACCAGCTCGGCGTAGGTGGGCACCTCGCCCTTGATGTCGATCTTCTTCGCGCGGGTCTTGCCGCCCTTGTTCTCGGGCTTGGCGCGGGCGGCGAAGTAGGTGTCCAGCAACCGGTGGATGGTCAGATCGGCGTAGCGCCGGATCGGGCTGGTGAAGTGGCAGTACTGCTCGCTGGCCAGGGCGTAGTGGCCGATCACCTGCGGGCTGTACTCGGCGCGGGTCAGGCTGCGCAGCACGGCGATGTTGGTGGCGAACGCCTCGGGCTTGCCCTTGACGCTGGCCAGCAGCGCCTGGATGGCGTGGCGGTCGAGCTCCTTCGGGAGCTTCTTGCCGGTCACGTTGGCGAACGAGCGGAGCCGCTCGTGGTTCTCGGGGCCGGGCGTGGGGTGGGTCCGGCGGAGGAACGGCACGTCGAGGTTGTTCAACAGGCGGGCGACGGCCTCGTTGGCCTCGACCATGAACATCTCGATCAGCGTGTGCGTGTAGCTGTGGTCCTCGGGCACGGCGTCGATCACCTTGCCGTCGGGGTCCAGCACCAGCTCCGTCTCGGGCATGTCCAGGTTGATCTGGCCGGCCTTGATCCGGCGGGCCTGGATCCGCTTGGCCAGCGCGTCCATCTGGAACAGCAGCTTGATCACGATCGGGTCGTAATCCTTGACCGTGCGCTTGCCCTCGGGGTGGGGGATGACCGGGGCCTTGTCGAGGATGGCCTGGGCCTCCAGGTAGCGGAATCGCGCTCGGCTGTGGATGACGGTGTTGGCGAACTTGGTGCCGATCGGCTTGGCGTCCTTGTCGTAGCGGATGAACGCGCTCTTGCAGAGCCGGGCGACGCCCTCCTGCAGCGAGCAGACGCCGTTGCTCAGCACCTCGGGCAACATCGGGATGACCGTGCCGGGGAAGTAGCTGCTGTTGCCGCGGGCCACCGCCTCCAGGTCCAGCGGGCTGCCGGCGGGCACGAAGTGGCTCACATCCGCGATGTGGACGCCCAGCTCCCACTCGTCGTTGGGCAGCTTGCGGAGGCTGATCGCGTCGTCGTAGTCCTTGGCGTCGTCGGGGTCGATCGTGCAGATGATCTGGTCGGTCAGGTCGACGCGGACGGCCTTCTCCTCGTCAGCGTCGAACGTATCCAGGGCGTGGCGGGCCTGGTCCTTCACCTCCTGCGGGAAGTCGCCGGGCAAGTTGAACTGGACGATGACCGACTTGAGGTCGACGTCCTTCTCGCCGGCGGCACCCAGCACGTCGGTGATGACGCCGGACGCCTGGCCCTTGTTGGGGCCGTCGGGGTTGTCTCCGGGGTAGCTGGTGAGCTCGACGACGACCTTGGACCCCGGCCGGACGTGCCGGCCGGCGGCGTCGGGGGCGAGGATCGGCTCGGTCAGCGTGTTGCCGTCCGGCAGGACGACCCACTTCCCGGCCACGGTGGCCAGGGTGCCGACGAAGCGCTTCTGGCTGCGGGTGATCACCTCGGTGACCTTGCCGCTGAACATGGTCTTGCCGTCGCGCTGGCTGCGGTTGGTGATGGTGCCGCGGACGACGTCCCCGGTCATCGCCCCGCCGTTCTGGCCCTCGGGGATGTACAGGTCCTCGTGGCCGGACGGGTCGGTCGGCACCAGGAAGCCGAAGCCCCGCTTGTTGTGCCGGTAGGTGCCGAGGATCTCGCCGTCGGTCGACTTCGAGGCGGGCAGCATGATCGACCCCTGGGCGCCGAGCACGACCCGCCCGGCGCGCATCAGCTCTTTCAGGGCGTCGCGGAAGGCGTGGAAGTGCTCGTCGGTGTCGGGGATCTCAAGGTCGTCGGCCAACCGGCGCGGCCCCTGGGGGCTGTAGTTGGCGGACTTCAGGTGGTCAATGATCTGGGAGTGCAGGGGTTCGGACGTATGGGAGTCGGACATGGTTCGCGTTCCGCGAGGGTCGATCGGGCCGCCGCGCCCGGTCTGGGAGTACAAGTGGGTTCAAGGGCCGGGCCGACAGGGCCGAGCGACAGTGACCCGATCAACGGTCGAAAAGGCGGCGGGGGCGGCAAAAGTCGGCGGGCTAACGGGCGAAACGGGCGGGCGGCGTTCTGTCCAGTCGGACCGGCGAGATTCATGCATCCGCCGGGGATGCTAGCGGATGGGTGTGCCCGTGTCTAGGTCGGATCGCAGTGCGCGACAGTTAACCGACGGTTAACCCAGCGGCCCATGATCGCGACGTTCACGCGGTGCCAAGCGTCGCCAGCCACTCCATCGGGTCGCGATCGATCGTGTCGAGCAACCGGGCGGCGACCGGGGCCGGCGTGCGACGCCCCTGCTCCCAGCCCTGGGCCAGGATCGTGGAGACGCCGACAAGCTTGGCGAAGACGGGCTGGGCGACGCCAAGACGGTCGCGCAGGCCGCGAACCCGATCTGCCGTCCACGTTGATGGGGACGGAACCGTGTAGGTCCTCGACGGGAAAACGTCGGCGGGCCGTCGACCGGACTGGAGGACGTCGACGAGCTGGCGCATGCCGGCGAGGATGTCATTTGCCGCGCGTCTCAAACGTCGCGGTGCAGGTCGGCGAGCATCACCACATTCACGCAACCATTGTAGCAGTACAGCGCAGGTTCGTCGGGACCCGCCCCCAGTTCGGACTGCAAGAAGGGCGGCCACGAATGGCACGAATCAACACGAATGAGGACGGGCCGGCCTACGCGCCTCAGCCGCCGATTGCCCGATCAGTTGGCTCGGCTGTGCTCGTCTTCGGTCTCTATGATTCGTGTGCATTCGTGCAATTCGTGGCCGTCTTTCTCGCCGGCCGACCATGAACCTGCGCTGTAGTGGTAGTCATACCACGTGTGGCGTCAGAGAGCTGTGCCAGCTTCGGTCAGGTCACCTGCCGCCCGCCGCGACCCTGCGGACCATCTGCTCCAGCCGCTTCACGTCGACGGGCTTGACCAGGTGCTCCAGGAACCCCGCGGCGCGGCTGCGGGCGACGTCCTCCTCCATGCCGAAGCCGCTGACGGCGATCCCGCGCACCGGGTGGCGGGCGAGCAGTTGGCGGATCAGGTCCAGGCCGGACCCGTCGGGCAGGCCGATGTCGCTGACCAGCACGTCGGGGCGGACGGCGTCGGCGGCCTTGAGGGCGCTGGCGACGGTGTCGGCCGTCTGCACGATGCAGCCCCACCGCTGCAGCAGCTTGCCCATGGCGCGGGCGGTGTCGATGTGGTCGTCGACCAGCAGCACCCGGCAGCCGACCAGGTGGTCGGCCGAGCAGCCGTCGGCCGGCGTCGGGACGGCGGTGGACGCCGCCACGGCGGCGGCGACGGGCAGCTGGACGGTGAACGTCGCCCCCTGCCCCGCCCCACCGCTGGCGGCGGCCAGCGTGCCGCCGTGCTGCTCGGCCAACGCCCGGCTGATCGCCAGCCCCAGGCCCAGCCCCCCGAACTGGCGGGTGATCTCCTTCCCGCCCTGCTCGAAGGCGTCGAAGATCTTCGCCAGCACGGCCGGCTCGATGCCGATGCCGGTGTCGGTGATGTCGACGGCGAACTGGCACGCGGGGGAACCCGCGGCCGGGCCGCTGGGCCCTGTGGCGTGGTCATAGGTGCGGACGTGGACGCTGCCGCCGACGGCGGTGAACTTCACCGCGTTCTTCAGCAGGTTCCAGAAGATCTGCTGCAGCCGGGCGGGGTCGGCCCCGACGATGGTCGACTCGGCACCGAGCTCGAGCGTCAGGGCCAGCTGCTTGCCGCGGAGGTCGCTGTCGCAGATGGCGATCGCCTGCCGCAGCACCTCGTGGCCGTCGGTCCGCTGCAGGTTCAGCTCCAGCTTGCCCCGGCTGACGCGGGTCAGGTCGAGCAGGTCGTCGATCAGACGCACCTCCAGCTCGACGTTCCGGCGGATCACCTCGACCGACTCGCGGAACTCGGCCGGCAGGTTCGGGTCCGACTCCATCGACTGGATCGTCGTCAGCGTCGGCGTCAGCGGCGTCCGCAGCTCGTGGCTGAGCACGGCCAGGAAGTGGTCCTTGGCCCGGTTGGCGGCCTCGGCCGCCTCGCGGGCCTGCTCGGCAACCTCCTTGGCGTGGCGGACGTCCTGCTCGGCCCGCTGGGCGGCGCGGCGGTCCTGCGCCTCGCGCAGCGCCCGCCTCACGGCCGGGGCGAGCCGGTCGAGGTGGTCCTTCAGGATGTAGTCCGTCGCCCCGGCCCGCAGGATGTCGACCGCCGCCTGCTCGCCCATCGCGCCCGAGACGATGATCACCGGCACCCCCGGCCGGGCGGCCCGGGCGAGCATCAGGGCCGACAGGCCGTTGAACTGCGGCAGGTTGTAGTCGCAGAGGATCAGGTCGACGTCGGCGTCGGCCGACAGGGCGGCGCGGAAGTCGGCCTCGGTCTCGACGCGGGTGATGGCCGTGTGCAGCCCGTCGGCCGACAGGTGGGCGCGGGCCAGCTTGTGGTCGGACGGGTTGTCTTCCAGGTGCAGGATCGAGACCATCGCCGTGTGCCCGGGGTCAGGCGGTGCGCGCCACGGGCCGGCTCAGCTGCGGCGGGGGCTGGTTCACCACCGCCCAGTAGAGCCCCACCTCGCGGATGGCGGCCAGGAACTCGTCGTGCGTGACCGGCTTCACCACGTACCCGTTCACGCCCAGGTTGTAGCTGCGGACCATGTCCTGCTCCTCGGCGCTGCTGGTGATCATCACGATCGGCATCGTCCGGAACCGCTCGTCGGCCCGCAGCTGCGCCAGCACCTCCAGCCCGTCCACCTTGGGCATCTTCAGGTCCAGCAGGACCACGGCCGGGCAGCTGTCGTCGGTCCGCCCCTGGTACGTCCCGCGCCGGAACAGGTAGTCCAGCGCCTCGGCCCCGTCCCGGCAGACCACGATCTCGTTCGCCAGCCCCGCGGCGCGCAGGGCGGCCGTCGTGAGCTTGATGTCGTTGATGCTGTCCTCGACCATGAGGATCCGCTTCAGTGGTGCCATGGCGAAACCTCGGTGAGACGGGAAGGGGGCTAGACCGACACGTGCGTCGCGGCGGCCGTCCCGGCGGCGGGCAGGCAAACGTAGAACGTCGCCCCCCCGTCGGGCCGGCCGTACGCCCAGACGGACCCGCCCAGGCGCTGGATTATACGTTTCACGTTCGCCAGTCCAATGCCGGTGCCGGCGAAATCCTCCGCCCGGTGCAGCCGCTGGAACACGCCGAACAGCTTGCCGACGTACGCCATGTCGAAGCCGACGCCGTTGTCGGACACGGCGAACGTGACCGCCGTGCCGGCACATTTCGTCGGCCCGGCATCGGCGGGCCACTCGGCGGGGCCGATGTCGATCGTCGCCTCGTGCCGCTTGCCCGTGTACTTCACAGCGTTGGACAGCAGGTTGCCGACCACCATCTTCAGCAGCGACGGGTCGGCCTGCACGATCGGGATCGGGCGGACCGTCCAGTCGATCTTGCGCCCGGCCGTGTCCGGCTCGAGCTCGCGGCGGCACGCCTCGACCAGCTTCCCCACCTCCACCGGCGACATCGCCATCGCCACCCGCCCCACCCGGCTCAGCGCCAGCAGGTCGTCCACCATCCGCCCGGCCTGCTTGGCCGTGTCGTGGATCGTCGTTAGGTTCTCCGCGTCGTCCGGCACCAGCGCCGTGCCGATGCTGGTCTGCAGCAGGTTGGCGAACCCGCTGATGTGCCGCAGCGGGGCGCGCAGGTCGTGGCTGATCGAGTAGGCGAACGCCTCCAGCTCCTTGTTCATCTCCCCCAGCCGGTCGTTGACGTTCGCCAGTTCCGCCGTCCGGGCGGCCACCCGCTGCTCCAGCAGCACGTTCGCGTCGCGCGCCTCGGCGATGGCGGCGTCGTACGTCCGGGTGATGTGGCCGAACTGGTGCCGGGCCAACGCGGCCAGGATCGCCCCGCCCACGACGGCGATGACGCCGACCAGGACGAACGTGAGGTAACTGGCCCAGCGGGCGTGGTTCGCCCGGTCGTCGCGCAGCTTCGTCTCGATGTCGATCAGCTCGCGGAACCGGCCGCGCATCTCGTCCATGATGTTCTTGCCGCGACCCTCCCGCACGACGGCCGCATAGTCGCCGCCGGCCCGGCGGCGGGCGATCTGGTCCGTCGCGTACGCCAGCCAGCGCGTCCGGCAGGCGTCGATCGCCAGCACACGGTCCTGCTGGTCCGCGCGTCCCCGGGCCCGGTAATGCAGCTCGGTCGACGCGTCGCGCAACGACTGGAGGGCGCGGTCGTACGGCTCCAGGAACAGGTCGTCGCCCGTCACCAGGAACCCGCGCAGGCCCGTCTCCATGTCAATCGTCAGCTTCTGCACCTCGTTGGCCTGCGACAGCACCAGGTCCGAGTGTTCGACCAGCTCCGCGTCGTGCAGCAGCCGGCCGATCTGCACGACCAGCAGCACGGCCACGACGAACATCAGCACCAGCGGCGCGAGCACCGCGTTCAGCAGCATCCGCCGGAACCGGGGGTCGGCCACGGCTGGCAACTCGTCGCCGAGCAGCGGCGCCGCCAGCGACTCTCGGATCCGTTCCGCCACGATGTCAAACTGGGGAGCCACAGATTTCCTGATCGGCAAAACTACGCGGGCCGGCGCAAGAAAATGCCCGCACGGCCGGCGCGGGCATTCTCGGTCACGGACTCGTGTTTTGACAGTCGCCGACCGAAGCGCGGCTCAGACGATGACCTGCGCCCCCGCCCAGTCGGCGTGGTCGTAGTCGATGTCGTCGGGGATGCCGTTGGTCGCGACCAGCGTCAGCGTCTTCACGCCGGCGATGCTCACGGCGATGTTGGCCGACTGGCCGTTGGTCAGCACGCCGCTGTCGTACAGCAGCACGCCGTCGCCGTACACCTGGAACTCGACCTCGCCGGTGCCCTTGCCGAGTTCCTCGTCATCGATGCCGACCGTGCTGACGAACGACGTGTACGCGCCGGCCAGGTTGTAGACGATCGTGCTGGCCGCGTGCGTGCCGATGCCCTTGGCGTAGGTGACGCCGGCCACGGTGATCGTGTTGCCGCTGATCGACGCGTCCTTCTGCACCGTGCCGTAGCCGGCCGTGGCCGACGTGGCCGTCAGGTCGCTGAGGTAGGTGATCGTCCGCTTGATCGGCGTCGTGACCGACGCCACGGCCGAGTTGGCCGACGCGCCGGCGCCGTTCACCGCGCGGATGCGGTAGTAGTACTTCGTCGTGGCCGACAGGCTGGCCGGGTCGGTCCAGCTGGTGGCCGTGCCGACGACGGTCGTCGTCACCGTGGCGAAGCTGACGCCGTCGGTCGAGCGGTCGACCGCGTACGACGTGGCGTTGGTCGAGCCGGCCGTCCAGCTCAGCGACACCGTGCTGTAGGTCTGCGCGGCGGCGACCAGGTGGGTCGGCGCGGCCGGGACGGTGGGCACGCCGGTCAGGGTCGCCCCGGCCCAGTCGGCGTGGTCGTAGTCGATGCTGCCGGCCACGCCGTTGGTCGCGACCAGGGTCAGCGCCTGCACGCCGGCCACGCTCACGCTGACGTGGGTGGCGGCCACGCCGTTGTGGAGGACGCCGCTGTCGAACAGCACCCTGCCGTCGCCGATCACCTGGAAGTCGACCGACCCGACGCCCGCGGCGTCCTCCTCATCGTCGACGCCCACGTCGCTGGTGAACGTCGTGTACTGCCCGGCCAGGTTGTAGACCAGGTTGCTGACCGCGTGGACGCCCATGCCCTTGGCGTAGGTGACGCCGCCCAGCGTGAGCGTGTGACCGCCGACGCTGGCGTCCCTCATGACGATGCCGTAGCCGGTGGTGGCGGTGGTCGGCGTCAGGTCGCTGAGCGACACGGTGATCGTGCCGACCGGGGGCGTGACCAGCGACGCGACGGCCGACGGGGCCGAGCTGCCCTGCGTGTTGTTGGCCAGCACGCGGTACTGGTAGGTCGTGCCGGCGGCCAGGGGGCCGGCGTCGGTGTAGGTCGTCGCGGCGAGGGCGGCGGCGACGGTGGTGAACGTGACGCCGTCGGTGCTCCGCTGCACGGTGTAGCTGGTCTGGTTCGACCCGCCGGCCGTCCACGACAGCTTCGCCGCCGCCGTGCCGCTCAGCAGGACCGACAGCCCGGTCGGGGCGGCCGGCAGCGTCGAGCCGAGCGTCAGCGTCGCCCCGGCCCAGTCGGCGTGGTCGTAGTCGATGTTGTTGGCGATCGTGTTGGTCGCGACCAGCTGCAGCGTCTGCACGCCGGCCACGCCGACGTTGACCTGCTTCACCTGGTCGTTCGTCATCGCGCCCGAGTCGAACAGCACCACGCCATCGCCGATCACCTGGAACTCGACGTGCCCGGTCCCCTTGCTGTCCTCCTCGGCGTCGATGCCGACGGCGCTGCTGAAGCCCGTGTACTGCCCGGCCAGGTTGTAGGTGATCGTGCTGGCCGCGTTGGCGGTCACCCCGCTGGCGTAGGCGGTGCCGGCCAGCGTGATCGGGTTGCCGTTGACCGACAGGTTCTTCGTGACCGACCCGTACCCGGCCGTGGCGGTCGTCCAGCCCAGCGACGAGAGCGCGACCGTGCCGCCGGCCGCCGACAGCGTGGTCGCCTTGGCGGCGGGCGTGGCGGCGGAGTTGCCGGTCGGGTTGGACGCGATCACCCGGTACGTGTAGGCGGTGCTGCCCGACAGGCCGGTGTCGGTGTAGGCGTTCAGCAGGGCCGGGACGGTGGCGATCGTCGTGAAGCTCACGCCGTCGGTCGACCGCTGGATCAGCTGGCCGGTGGCGGTCGACATCTGCGGCGTCCAGTTCAGCTGGACCGACGACGCCGACAGCCCCGTCGCGCCCAGCCCGGTCGGGGCGGCGGGGGCGGGGATCTTCGTGATGTCGATCAGCGCGGTGGCCCAGGGCGAGTAGGTGACCGGCCCACCGCCGGCCGCCCCCTTGGGGCTGACGCCGTGCCCGCTGACGCCGTTGGCCCAGACGGCCGACCCCGTGCCGGGCCCGTCACCGCTGGGGCCGGTGGTGGCGCCCCACCAGTCGCCGACGGCGACCAGCGGGCCGTCGTAGACGCTGGCGATCACCAGCACGCCGATCCCGTCGTTGCCGACGATGTCGTTGTTGTTGACGACGAACCCCGAGCTGTCGCCGCTGACGCCCGAGCTGTCGGCCGCCACGCCGGGCCCCTGGTTGCCGGTGATGGTGTTGTACTGGATGTCGACCGCGTTGGCGTTGCCCTCGAAGCGCACGGGGCCGCTCGAGCCGTCGTTCAACCCGCTGATGGTGTTCCCCATGAACACCAGGTTCGTGACGTTCGTGGCCAGCAGCGCCTTGCTCTCGTTGCCGATCTTGTTGTTGGTGATCGTGATGTTGAACTGCTTGCCGGCCGTCAACGCCTGCAGGGCGATCATGCCCTCGTCCTCGTCGCCGCCGTTGAAGTTGCTGTTGTACAGCGTGTTGCTGTCGATCAGCACGTTGGTCAGGTACCCGCCGGAGACGGTCCCGTCGGTGTAGATGCCCCGGCTGCCGTTCTCGCCCACCGGCAGCTGCCAGTTGTTGCCGGCCTCGAAGTTGTTCTGGATCAGGTTGTGCTGGATCAGCGCCGGGTCGGTGTTGCTGTTGTTCGACAGGTAGATGCCCGTCACGTTGTTCTGGATGATGTTGTTCAGCACCTGCGTGCCGTGGATGCTCGGCGCCATCAGCACGCCGGCCCCCTCCTGCGCGCCGATGTTGGCGCCGTTGCCCTCGATCGTGAACCCGTCAATCGTCACGTCGTTCGCATCCACGGCGAACACGGTCTGCGTGGCGTAGACGATCGACTCGGCCGACCGCGTGCCCCGGCCGTCCTTGCCGTAGTTGGCGCCCCGGATCGTCAGCGACTTGTTGATCGTGACCGTCTCGTCGTACGTCCCGGCGTCTACCGTGATCACCGCGCCGGCGAGGGCGGCGTTCACCGCGGCCTGGATGGTCGCGTAGCTGGCCGTACTGCCGACGATGTGGGCCGCCAAGAGCTCGCGCCGCTCCAGCCGCTCCAGCGTCCCGGCCCGGTTTCCACCCCGGCCGGTCCGACCGTTCGCGCGTTTCGCTTGCCGCCGCCTGCCCGTCAGTTGCTCAGCCATTGATGGAAGTCCTCGGTCGCCGTGGCGCTGGCACCGCCGGGTCGATCCACCCGGCGAAGCGCTCGGCGTTCCTCTCAGTTACGGCGGAATCGCGGTCCAACATCCGGTCGACCGGCCCCGAACTCATGGGTTGGCGACCAATGCGGTTCGACCTGTGACGGCTGTGGCAGCCGCGACCGTCGAGGGGCAACTTGGATGGCACCATGGCAGCGGCCCGCAATTTTTGCCGCCGGCCGCCTATCGCCCCGCCGTCACGAGAAACTAACACTGGTGCCGGAGCCGACAATCGAATTGTGGCAGCGAAGCGCCATCCTCAGAAGCTTGGGGATCAGGCGGGGCCGGCTGTACCGACGACGCGACTTGCCCGCGTTGCGCGTGATGGGCAAGCCAGGGGTTCTCTACCGTTTAGCGGTCACACCAGTAGCTGCGCCCCCGCCCAGTCGGAGTGGGCGTAGTCGTTGTCGCCGTCGGGGCCGGCCGCCACGACGAGCGTCAGCTGTTTCACGCCGACCAGGCTCACCGCCACGCTCGCCGACTGGCCGTTGCTCAGCAGGCCGCTGTCGTACAGCAGCGCGCCGTCGCCGTAGACCTTGAAGTCGGCGTGGCCGGTGCCTTTGCCGACCTCCTCGTCGTCGATGCCCACGGTGGCGGTGAAGGCCGAGTACGCGCCGGCGATGGCGTAGACGATCGTGCTGGGCGCGTGCGTGCCGATGCCGGTGGCGTAGCTGACGCCGGCCACCTTCAGCGTGTTCCCGCCGACGCTCTCGTTCTTCTGCACCGTGCCCCACCCGGCCGTCGCGCTGGCCCAGGTGAGCGCGCTCAGGTTCGTGGCCGTCTGCTTGGCGGGCGTGCTCGCGGTGGCGACGGCCGAGTTGGGCGAGGGGCCCGCGCCGCTCACCGCGCGGATGCGGTAGTCGTACTTCGTGCTGGCCGTCAGCACGGTCGGGTCGGTCCAGGTGGTCGCCGACCCGGCCACGGTGGTGCTCACCGTTGTCCAGGTTGTCCCGTTGGTCGACCGGTCGACCGCGTAGGTGGCGATGACGCCGGCCGGCGCGGTCCAGGTCAGCTCGACGCTGGTGGCGGTCAGGGCCGTCGCCGTCAGCCCCGCCGGGGCGGCGGGGACGGCCAGCGCGGTCGTCGTCAGCGTTGCCCCGGCCCAGTCGGAGTGGTCGTAGTCGATGCTGTTGGCGACGCCGTTCGTCGCCAGCAGCTGCAGCACCTTCACGCCGGCCACGCTGACGGTGAACGACCTGGCCTGGTCGTTGGTCATCACGCCGGAGTCGAACAGGGTCACGCCGTCGCCGACCACCTTGAAGTCGACCGACCCCGTCCCCTTGCCGTCGACCTCGGCGTCGACGCCGACCGTCGACGAGAACGTGGTGTACGACCCGCCCAGCGCGTAGCTGATCGTGCTGACCGCGTGCGTGCCGATGCCGCTGGCGTAGGCCTTGCCGCCGACGGTCAGCGTGTTGCCGCCCTCCGACAGGTTCTTCTCGACCGTGCCGTAACCGGTCGTCCCCGACGTCCAGGTGAGCGACGACAAGGCGACCGAGGTCGCGGTCGGAGTGGGCGTCGGGCTCGGCGTGGGCGTTGGAGTCGGCGTCGGCGTCGGCGTCGGGGTTGGAGTGGGTGTGGGGGTCGGAGTGGGCGTGGGCGTCGACGTGGTCACGTTCACCTTGAACGTGGTGAGCGTGCCGGTCGGCACGGCGGCCCCGCCCTTGTCGAGGACCGTCGCACCGGGGACGAGGACGACGGAGTAGGCGCCGGTGCTGGCGGCGGTCCACGCGTCGCCGGGGGCGACGATGGCGTACGTCACCGTCTCGGTCTTGCCGTCGGCCGACAGGGCGATGTTGTTGACCGCCGCGAACTCCGAGGTCCCGTTTGGGTTGACCACCTGCACTTGAGTGTTGGTCAACGAGAACATGTTCATCCCAGCCGCGCTGGAGTAGACCACCGTGAACGTGTAGAGCCCCTGCCCCACGCCGGACGGGCCGACGTCGGCCGCGCTCGCAACGGCCTTCGGCTGCGTCGGAGTCGGAGTGGGCGTTGGGGTTGGAGTGGGCGTCGGCGTGGGCGTTGGCGTCGGCGTGGGTGTCGGAGTCGGCGTAGGAGTGGGCGTCGGCGTAGGTGTGGGCGTCGCCGTGCCGAGCGTGATCTTCGCCGTCGGGCCGACGGCGGTGCCGTACACGTTGGCGGCGACGATCCGGTAGGAGTAGCTCTTGTTGGTCGCCAGGCCGGCGTCGGTGAACGTCGTCACCAGCGGCGAGAGCGTGGCCACGGTGGCGAACGTCACGCCGTCGGTGGAGCGTTGGACGAGCTCGCTGGCGGCGGTGCTGATCGACGCGGTCCAGGCCAGCGTGACGCTGGTCGCGGTGGCGGCGGTGGCCGTCAGCGCGGTCGGGGCGGCGGGCGCGCCGTAGCCGGCGATCGCGATCGGGGCCGTCGCCCAGGGCGAGAACGACACGCTGCCGCCCGCGATGCCGACCGGCACGACGAAGTGGCCGGTGTCGCCGTCGGCCCACAGCGCCTGCCCGGTGCCGGTGCCGTCGCCGCCGGGGCCGCTGGGGTCGCCCCAGTAGTCGTTGGTGGCCACCAGCAGCCCGTCGTACTGCTCGTCGCCGCTGATCACGCCGATGTTGTTGAAGCCGGCGGCGTTGTTGAAGATGTTGTTGTTGCGGATCACGAACCCGCCGCTGTCGCCGTCGGTGCCCGACGAGTCGATCACGACGGCCGGCCCGAGGTTGTCGTGGACGTTGTTGTACTGGATGTCGACGTTGTGGTCGTTCCCCTCGAACCGCAGCCCGCCGCTGCCGCCGTCGTTGTGGCCGGTGATCTCGTTCCCGACGATCGCCAGGTTGGTCACGTTGAACGCCAGCACCGCCTTCGCCCCGTAGCCGGCGACGGAGAACGTGTTGTTCGAGATCGTGATGTTGAACTGCTTGCCCGCCGACTGCGCCTGCAGCCCGATCTCGGGCTCGGCGGTGACGTTGGCGTCGAGGGTGAACAGGTTCGCGTCGATCTGCACGTTGGTCAGCAGCCCGCCGCTCACCTCGCCGTCGGTGTAGATCTGCCGGCTGCCGTTCCAGCCGTACTCGAACCACTCGTCCGTCTCGTAGTTGTCGTGGAACCAGTCGTGCTGGATGACGGCCGCGTCGGCGTCGCTGTTGTTCGACAGGTACAGGCCCGAGATGTTGTCGGCGATGATGTCGTTGACGACGTGGCTGCCGTGGATCGACGGCCCCAGGATGATGCCGGCGTACTCGGCCGCGCCGACGTCGGCCTTGTCGCCGACCACGTCCATCCCGTCGATCGTCACGTCGTTGGCCGTCACGTCGATGCCGGTCGTCGTGGTCGTCACGATCGACTCGGCCCCCCGCGTGCCGCGCGCGTCGACCCCGGCGTTGGCGCCCTGCAGCGTGAGCGTCTTGTTGATCGTGATCGGCCCGGCGTAGGTGCCGGCGTCGACGGTGACGGTCGCGCCGGCGGTGGCCGCGTCAATCGCCGCCTGGATGGTGGCGTAGCCGACGGTGCTGCCGACGATGTGGGCCGCCAGCAGTTGCCGTCGCTCCAGCCGCTCGGTGCCGGGGGCGGGGCGAGACGGGTTCCGACGGGCCGCGCGGGCCCGGTTCCGGGTGTTCAGCATGACGAGTCCTGTCGCGAATCCGCCGGGGCGTCAGAAGTGAGCCGGCGGCCATCCGTCCGCCAATGGCTCGGCAGACCCCTCAGACGTGGCACAAACTAGCTCATTCCGGGGCCGCCGCAAGCGGTGTTATCGGGCGAAGTCAGTTACCGGACGCGGGTAGCACCGAAGGCGGTGGGAGTTCCGACTCTACGGATTGGACCGGCCGGGAGAAGATGGGAGAGCTATATCGATTGTAGCGGCCAGGGACGCGCGAACGGCAGCCAGATCGGGTCCGCGATCGCCCAGTTCACGCCGCAGCGACGTGACCGGCCGACCCGCCAGACCGCACGGCACGATCAGGTCGAATCCGGCCAGGTCGGTCGTCACATTGAGGGCCAGCCCGTGCAGCGTGACGCCCCGGCGGATGCGGACGCCGATCGCGCAGATCTTGGCCGGGGGATGATTCTCGGTCCACACCCCCACCGCTGTCGGGTCGGCATGGGCCGGCACGCCGAAGCCCGCCAGCGTGTCGACCACCACCCGCTCGAGCCAGTGGACGTACGCGCTGACGGTGAAACCGTGGCTTGCCAGCCGCAGGACCGGGTAGGCGACCAGCTGCCCCGGCCCGTGGTAGGTCACGTCGCCGCCGCGGTCGCTCTCGACCCGCTCGACGCCCCGCCCGGCCAGTTCCTCGGGCGACACGCGCAGGTTCCGCTCGCCGCCGGGCCGTCGGCCGAACGTGACCACCGGCGGATGCTCGACGAAGAACACCCGCTCCGCCCCGCCCGCCAGCACCTGGGCGTGGGCCGACTCCTGCGCCGCCCAGGCGTCGCGGTAGCTCATCGTGCCGAGGTCATCGAAGCGCATGCGGGGCTCACTTTAGGGCCTCGTGAGTGCGAGCGCAGCGGTCGCCCCGAAGGGACACGCTGCGGCGGTCGGAGAGCGCCACTTTAGGGGCTGCCGCTACATGGGCGCATGTGCCGGACGGGTCGTTAATCGTTCCGCCCGAAACGTCGTGGAAAACAATTCGCCGCCAACCGACGTTGTAACCGCGTGACGATACTCGTGGCCCATCTGCTCTGGTTGGCGATCTCGCGGGTGCCGGTCCAGGTGGTTGACGCGGAGGGGCACGCCGTTCGGCCGCTGGACGGGTGCGGCACGGCGGTGCTGATCTTCGTCGCCACCGACTGCCCGATCTCCAACGGCTACGCCCCGGAGCTGCAGCGGATCATGGCCGGGCACCAGGGGGACGGCGTGCGGTTCGAACTGGTCTACACCGACGCGACGCCTGCCGCCGCCAAGGCCCATCTGGCGCTGTACGGCTACGCCTGCCCGGCCCTGCTCGACCCGAACCACGCGTTGTCCGCCCGGCTGGGCGTCACGGTGACGCCGGAGGTGGCCGTGATCGGCGAGGGTGGGCGGCTGATCTACCGCGGGCGCATCGACGACCGGTACGTCGGGTTTGGTCGCAAGCGGCCCGAGGCGTCGACGCACGACCTGCGGGCGGCGCTGGCCGCGGTCGTCGCCGGCCGACCGGTGGCGGTGGCCTACACGAAGGCGGTTGGGTGTCCGATTTGACGCTCCCCGGAAGAGATCATCCACGAAGGACACGAAATGAACACGAGGAAATGCAACCGGTCTTCCTCTTCGTGGCCATTCGTGTCCTTCGTGGATCCGTTTTTGATCGCGATCGTCGTGAGCGCCGCGCTTGCGGGTCGCGCGTCGGCCGCCGTGCCGACGTTCGCGCACGACGTCGCGCCGATCGTCTACGCCAACTGCGTCAGCTGCCACCGCCCCGGCGAGGCGGCTCCCTTCTCGTTGCAGACCTTTGACGACGTCCGCAAGCACGCCAGGCAGATCGCCGCCGTCACGCAGAGCCGGTACATGCCGCCGTGGAAGCCGCAGCCGGGCTGGGGTCACTTCGTGGGCGAGCGGCGGCTCAGTGACGAACAGTTGCAGATCCTCAAGGCGTGGGCCGACAACGGCACCCCCCAGGGCGACCCGGCCGCCGCCCCGCCGGTGCCGACGTTCAGCAGCGACTGGCGGCTCGGCAAGCCCGACCTGATCGTGAAGATGGACAAGCCGTTCAGCATCCCCGCCGACGGCAACCACGGGCGGGACGTGTACCGCGCGTTCGTCGTCCCGCTGAACCTGGACCGGGACGAGTTCGTGACGGCCGTCGAGTTCCGGCCAGACAGCCGGACGGTGATCCACCACGCCCTGTTCTTCCTCGACGCTAGAGCATTTTCACTTGAGGTGTAGCGTGTATCCGCAGTGTGTGAAGTAGCCCAGGCAGTCGCCGGCGGTCACCGTGGCGAACGCGGGGCCGACGGCGTCGATCAAACCTTGTACGGTCCGCTGGGCCGCGGTCCTCAACGCCTGCTTGACCTTGGACCACATCGGCTCGATCGGGCTGAGGTCGGGCGAGTACGGCGGCAGGTAGACCAGGCGACACTGGGCCGCCTCGATCGAGGCGCGGATGCCCGCCACCTTGTGGGCCGAGAGATTGTCCATGACGACGACCTGCCCCGGCCGCAGGGCCGGGCAGAGGAAGTCGTCGACGAACGTGCGGAACGTGTCGCCGCACGTCGAGGCGTCGATCGTCGTCGCGACCAGTGGACCCGACACGGTCATCGCGCCGAGGATCGTGAGGCGCTTCCAGTGGCCGTGGGGCACGTGCTCGTGGAGCCGCTCGCCCGCCGGGGCGCGGCCACGCAACCGCGTGAACTGCGTGGTCGCGTAGCTCTCGTCCATCACGACGATGTCGGCCAGCGGCACGCCCTTCAGCTGCTCGGCGAAGAACGCGTCGCGGGCCTTGGATACGTCGGGGCGTTCTTTTTGCTCGGCGGCGACGAGCGACTTCTTCTTGAAGGTCAGCTTCAGGGCCCGCAGCGTGTTGAAGAGGCACCCGATGCTGACGGTGACCTTCAGCTCCTTGGCCACGCGCGCCCGCAGCTCTTCGAGCGTCGCGTCGGGCCGTTCTGCCACCCATTTCGCCAGTTGGTCGCGGCCCGCCCGGTCCAGCTTCGGCTTGCGCCCGCCGACCGGCCGCCGCAGGGCCGGGTCGGCGTCCCGGTGCTGCTTGACCCGCCGCGCCCAGGCCGGCGACACCATCAGCTGCTTGGCAATCGCCGCCGTCTTCACGCCGTCGTCGTACAGGGCCAGCACGCGGGAACGGATGTCGGTCGAATATGCCATCTGGTGCCTCTCCTTGAGATTCGGAAAGTACCAGTGCGATCCCCATAGCGCTACGGCTCAACTGAACCTGCTCTAACGGGGCCGGCCGCCGCAAGGAGGCGCAGTCGAACGACGGCCAGCCCGGCTACGTCAGCTTCGGCGGGCCCGGCATCCCCGTCACCGGCGGGCTGGGCGGCTGGGCGCCCGGCGCGCTGCCCGAGCCGTTGCCGGAGGGGTGGGGCCGGCCGGTCCGCCAGGGGTCGGACCTGATCCTGCAATGCCACTTCCACCCCACCGGCAAGCCCGAGACCGAGCAGGCGACGCTGGGCATCTACCTCGCCAAGCAGCGGCCGAGCCGCGTCACGGTGAACGGCAACGCCCACACGTTCGCCATCAACATCCCGCCCGGCGACGCCAGCTACGTCCGCGACGCCACGTACACGGTGCCGGTCGACATCGACCTGATCGGCATCACGCCCCACGCCCACCTGCTGTGCAAGGACATGAAGGGGTGGGCCATCCTGCCCGACGGCAGCCGGCAGAACCTGATCTGGATCGCCGACTGGGACTTCAACTGGCAGGGCACCTACCGCTACGCCGAGCCCGTGCGGCTGCCCGCCAGGACGGTGGTCCACATGGAGTACACCTACGACAACTCCGCCGACAACGAGCGGAACCCCAACACCCCGCCCAGGGCCGTCCACTACGGCGAGCAGACCACCGACGAGATGGCGTTCCTGTTCATGGAGGGGTCGCCCGTGCACGCCGGCGACTACGCCGAGTTCAGGAGGGGTAACCGCCGGCAGATGGCCGACGCCTTGACGCGGTTCCTCGGCGGCGGGGCGAGCCCGGCGCCGCAGCCGTGAGGGGATTGGATCGGATCGCATCGAAAGACGGAGTCCCGGGTGTACACCCGGGGCCTCTTCTTTTATGGTCGAAGTGCAGCGGCGCGCAACAGACCATCGGCCCATTGCGAATCGTCCTCGCCCAGCGGCGGGTGACAACCACGAGCGTACAGCGCCCGCCAGCTGCGGCGGCCGTCCCACACTTGGTCAATCAGCGATTGCAGGTCCAGCACAACGTCCGCCTCACGTTGCCGCAGAGGGATCCTGAACTTCGGAAGTCGACTGCGAAGCGGCAGGGGGTAAAGCTCTATTGTTCCTCCGCTCGATGCTCGTGTGACGGCCACGCGATACTCCGCTGACGCGATGGCGTCCGGCAGTGATGCTCGCGGTGATGGCACGACCGGATCGCCCGTCCGGACGAGATCGATCTCGACCAAGTTGAAGCCGTCGGCCCGCGCCCAGGCTCGCCGTCGCTCATACGCCGCCCGGCCCGGTCCATGCACGCGGTTCCACGGGTTGACGAACGTGATCGCCGTCACCGGCCGATCGTCAAGCAACGGCAAGACGTGAATGGAACGATCGGTGATCGGATCGTCGAGCCCCGGCAGCGGATACCGCTCGCAGTCGATCTCCGCCGCCAAGTCGTCCGGCAAAATCCGGTTGAGCGCGTCGGCGGCATGGACGATCAGCCGCGTGCAGCTGTCGCCCCACTTCAGTTCCATGTAGGGGTCCATCCCTGGGAATGGGCTTGGCATGATCACCCCTCTCGCTGCCGCCGCCCCGCCGCAC
Organism: Tepidisphaeraceae bacterium; assembly: GCA_965198865.1. Lineage (GTDB taxonomy): Bacteria > Planctomycetota > Phycisphaerae > Tepidisphaerales > Tepidisphaeraceae > CBDAQA01. Next base: position 122,252 of record CBDAQA010000010.1, read on the forward strand.
GCAACAGTTCGTCCGCCCACACGGCTTCGTCGCCGGTCAGCGGTGGGTCGCATTCGACGGAGTAGTCCGTCTCTTCGACGTATCCTCCGTTTTGATATACGCGGTCGATCAGCGCCTGAAGATCGATCAGCGCGTCCGGCTCACCCGCTCGAAGGGGAATGGGAATAACGGGCAGGCGCTCGTCCAATCGGATCGGGTACAGCTCACCCTTCGCATCGGGAGCGGAGCGCCTCACGCTGACGCGATAGGTGGTGTGGAAGGTCTCGGGCACCAGGTACTCGTCAAGCATGGTGACCCAATTTCCAGCCCTGACCAAGTCGACCTCGACGAGGCTGGCGTCGCTTCGCACGAACTCGGCACGCTTTCGCAGGTAGGCGCGTCGGCCCGCGCCCTCGACCTGGTTCGCCGGGCTGACGACCTCAATCGCCGTTACGATACGCCCACCCTTGGCATCCATGATCTGGATGTACCCCTCGATGATCGGGTCGGTCACGAATTCAAGCAGCACTGGCTGAGCAGCCACCAGCGCCCCTCCCCGCCCCTCTATTGTCACCGTCGGCCGTAGACGCGATGACCGAGGCCTCTCAACGACCCGTACGTCTGGCTTGCGGACGAGGGAGTCGTATCCGCCCGTGTCAACGTAGACCCGCTGCTCGCGCCGCGCGAACAGGCCTGGCGGAAGGTGAGGAAGCAGTGCGTCGCGCAAATAAGTGATCAGGGTGCCATGGACATCCTCCCACGAGTCCTCAAGGTACGGGTCCATTCCAGGAAACGGGCTGGGCATCGGCGTCTTCTCCGTCGGGCGGCCGGGCAGTATACCATCCGCCGACAGACCCCGTACCGGAGCGAGCACGACGATGAGCACCCGAACCGAACGCGATTCCATGGGCGAGATGCAGGTCCCGGCCGACGCCCACTACGGCGCGTCGACCGCCCGTGCCGTCGAGAACTTCCCCATCAGCGGCAAGGGACTTCCCCGGCCGTTCATCGCCGCCGTGGGCCGGGTCAAGTCGGCAGCGGCCCAGGTCAACTTCGAGCTGAAGCTGCTGGACGCGACGAAGAAGGACCTGATCCAGCGGGCCGCCCGCGAGGTGATCGACGGCAAGCTGGACGCGGAGTTCGTGGTCGACGTGTTCCAGACCGGCAGCGGCACGTCGACCAACATGAACGCCAACGAGGTGATCGCCAGCCGCGCCAACGAGATGGCGACCGGCAGGCGCGGCGGGAAGGACCCGGTCCACCCCAACGACCACGTCAACATGGAGCAGAGCTCCAACGACGTGATCCCCACCGCCCTGCACGTCAGCGCCGCCGTCGAGATCAGGGGTGCCCTCGTCCCCGCCCTCAGGCACCTGCACGAGGTGCTGGCCGCCAAGGCGAAGGAGCTGGACGGCATCGTCAAGATCGGCCGGACCCACCTGCAGGACGCGACGCCGGTGCGGTTGGGCCAGGAGATCGGCGGCTACGCCGCCCAGGCCAAGCTGAGCATCGCCCGGGCCGAGCGGGCCATCACGGCCCTGCTGGAGCTGCCCCTTGGCGGCACCGCCGTCGGCACCGGCATCAACAGCCACCCCGACTACGCCAGGCGGGCCGTCGCGGTCCTCGCCGAGCAGACCGGCATCGGGTTCGTCGAGGCGGCCGACCACTTCGAGGCCCAGTCCGCCAAGGACGGCGTCGTCGAGGCCAGCGGGTTGCTCAAGACGATCGCCGTCAGCCTGACCAAGATCGCCAACGACGTCCGCTGGCTCAGCAGCGGCCCCCGCTGCGGCATCGGCGAGATCAACGTCCCCTCCACCCAGCCCGGCAGCTCCATCATGCCCGGCAAGGTGAACCCCGTCATGAGCGAGATGGTGCTGCAGGTGGCCGCCCAGGTCGTCGGCCACGACGCCACCGTCGCCTGGGCCGGGGCGTTCGGCTCGACGTTCGAGCTGAACGTGATGATGCCCGTGATGGCTGATGCGATCTTGTCGAGCATCTTCCTCCTCAGCCGCGCCGCCCGCGTCTTCGCCGACCGCTGCGTCGCCGGCCTCACCGCCAACGTCGAGCGGTGCGAGTCGCTGGTCGAGCAGAGCCTGGCGATGTGCACCAGCCTCGCCCCCGTGATCGGCTATGACAAGGCCGCCGCCATCGCCAAGGAAAGCGTGAAGAACGGCACCACCGTGCGCCAGGTCGCCGCCGCTCAGAAGATCCTGTCGGATGCTGAACTGACCAAGGTGCTGGATGCAAGACGCATGACCAGCCCGCAGGCCGACATGGTCGGCAGCGGCGGGGGTTGAGGGGAGCAGCGGAGCAGGGCGGCCTTGCTCTTCGCCTCTTTCCCCCTGCTGATCTTCACCTCTGCTCTTCCCTCTTCGACGCGGTGAACCCGACGCCCCTCACGCGTGCCCGGGCCAATCGTCGACGGGCACCCTCAGACTGCTTCCGCACCCACGCCGCCACCTCGGGCCGGTTCAGATGCGACCCCTTCGCCCGCACCATCTCGCGGACGTAGATGCCCAGCACGGCCGGCGACCACGGGCGCTCCCTGCGGGCCAGCGTGGCCGCCACCAGCGGGTCGGCCAGGGTCGGGTCGATCACCGGTGGACCGCCGGTCAGGGCCGCGTACAGCGTCAGGTCGGCCGGCAGGTGGTGGGCGAGCCGGCCCATGCGGGTCGGGCCGTCCGCGGCGGCGGGATCGCGGGGCGACTGCGGGTCGTTCATCGGGGCTCCGGGAATGGAACGGTGCGACGCCGCCGCTCGGGCGGCGAATCGGACGTCACACCTGATCTATCCGCCCACGGGTTATCATTCCTTGAACTTCGGCCCCTCGCGCCGGTTACCGGACCCACCATCCGCACGAGCGCGACGCGCCACCCCGTCCCAGCCGCCGGCGGGAGCCAGCGGATCGCTTGCGAACCAGCGCCACCGCGATGCCCAGCGGTCCGCCGGCTTCCGCCCGCGGCTTGAACGGTGGGTCGTCCGGGAACTCTTCAGGCCAGGGACCGGCGCGCGTGCTTCCGCAGCTCGTCCACCACGTCGCTCGCCGAGGACGGCGGGGCCGAGATCGGCGGCGACGCCGCGAACGGCGACGCCGGGCGGAACGCCGCGGCCACCACGCGGTTCGACGCCGCGCTTGCCGACGGCTTCGTGACCGCCTGCGCGACGACCATTGGCGAGACCGGCTCGACCGCCGCAGTCGCAACAGCGGCCGGCGCGGCGAACGCGCTGTCGATCAGCGCGTAGTCGTTGCCGTCGATGGCCCCGTCGTAGTTGAAGTCACCGTTCGCCCAGCCGGTCAGCTTGCCGGCGGAGATGAAGCCGACGTCGACCCGCGTGTAGTCGGCGATGTTGACCACGCCGTCGAGGTTGGCGTCGCCGTACAGCGTGCTGCGGATCAGCACGTCGGTCGCCACGACGGCCTGCTTGTCGAACGTGGTGTAGAGCGCGGTCCCCGCCACGTTGACGTTCGGCGCGATGGCGAGCGCCGTGTGGTGCGACGCGTCGCCCGCGGCGGCGGACGAGTCGATGCCGGTGCCGGTCCACGCCCCGCTGGCGTCGCCCGATTTCAGCAGTGCGGTCAGCGCCGATAGGCCGCCGTTGTGGACGATCAGGTCGTTCCCGCCCAGGTCGAGTCGGCCGGCGTCGGCGAGCGACGACACGACCAGCGCCCAGCGGTCGGTCGCGGCCGCCGCGGTCTTCACGGCGACGGTCGCGCCGGCGGCCACGGTCAGGCCGAACAGCGAGATCGCCCCCTGCCCGCTGCCGGCCGCGGGGGCGGCGAACGTGTAGGTGCCGCCGTTCACGCTCAGCGTGTCGGCCGACGACGGGCCGCCGCCGGTCGTTCCATTGAACGCCAGCGTCGCCGGCCCGCCGGGCTGCGCTGCCTGCGTGAGCGCATCGGCCCCGCCGTCGCCGTTGACGACGATGGCGGTCATGCCGCTGTAGGCGAACGACGATCCGTTGACGGCCACGGCCGTCCCGCCCACGGCGACCGCGTCGGCGGCCGTGGTGCCGGTGACGGTCAGTGCGTCCGCCCCCCCGCCGCCGGCGACGGTGAGCCCGCCCGCGGGCACCGGCGTCGCGCCGCCGCTGAAGTCGACGTTCACCGCGTCGGTCCCCGCGCCGGTGTTCAGGGCCAGCGCGCCCAGCGACGCGTAGGCCAGCGTGTAGAGCGGCGCGGCGGCGTTGTTCACGTAGACCAGCAGGTTCGCGCCGCTGCGGACCAGCCGGATCACGTCGTTGCCGCTCGTGCCGCTGATCGTGTTCGCCGCCGTGGTGGCGGTCGCCGTCCCGCTCACGGTGCCGGCCGTGGCGCGGACCGTGGCGGTGCCGCTGGCGCCGGCGGTGTACAGGCCGGCGCTGCTGATGGTCCCGGCGCCGGCGGCGACCGTCCAGGCGAACGTGGGCTGCGCCGCCAGCGCGATGCCGAACTGGTCGTAGGCGACGGCCGTGAACTGCTGCTTCGCGCCGGCCACCAATGTGGCCGAGGCGGGCGACACGACGACGGCCGTCAGCGTCTGGGTCACCGTGACGGCGACCGAGCTGGTCACGGTCGACCCGCTCGCGTCGGCGATGGTCACGGCGAACACGTAAGCCCCCGCCTGGTGGAACGTCGCCGTTGTCCCCTTGGCTCCGTTGGTGCCGTTGACGGAGAAGGTCGGCGTCGCCGCACCGCTGGGGGCCGCGGTGGCCGACCAGGTGTAGGTCAGCGTCGGCTCGCCGTTGTCGTCGGCGCCGAGCACCGACAGGGCGGCCGTCGTGCCGGTGACCGGGTTCGGCGTGGCGTCGGCGGCGCGGGCGACGGTGGGGCCGATGACGACGTGGTCCAGCGTGGCGGTGTCCAGCGCGGACGCGGTCCCGCTGGTGTCCATCAGGCCGACGTAGACCGTCCCGGTCATCGCGACGGTGGCCGACCCGACCGCGTGCCACGTGGTGCCGTCGGACGAGTCGTAGCCGGTGAACAGGTCGCCGGCGCGGACCAGCTTGACGTAGTACGGGGCCGCGTACGACGGGTTGGGAAGGAAGCCCGTCGTGCCGCCGTCGGTCGTCGTGCGGTAGACGAACTCGGGACCCTGGGTGGCGGTCATGGCCATCGTGGCCTGGACCGACCCGGCCGCCAGCGAGGCGCGGATCATCACGCCCGCCAGGGCGGTCGCGGCCGTGTCCTGCAGGCTGGCCACGCGGGCGACGATCGTGCCGTCGCCGGCCAGCGTTTGGTAGACGTAGTGGAGCTGGTCGGACCCGATGACATCGCCGCCCCCCCCGGCCAGCGCGAACGTGCCGGACGCGTCGTACGCCGACCCGGCCAGCGCCGGCGCGCCGACGTCGGCCGACGTCCACGGCGACGAGACGACGTACACGTCCTCCGTCGCCGCCACCGACCCGGCCGTCGCCTGCACCAGGGCCAGCGTGCCGGTGCCCGGCGTGGTGTACAGGCCCGACGTGGCCATCGTCCCACCGCCGGAGAGCAGCAGCCAGGTGACGGCGACCGGGCTGGCCATCGCGTTGCCGAACTGGTCGTTCTGGACGGCCGAGAACTGCTGCGTCTGACCGGCGGTGAGGTTCGGGTCCGGCGGCGAGAGGGCCAGGGCCGTCAGCGCCTGGGCGACGGTGACGGTGACGCCGCTGGTCGTGGTCAGGCCGGCCGCGTCGGTCAGGGTGACGCTGAACCCGTAGGTGCCGGCCCTGGTGAACGTGGCGGTGGTCGACTTGGCGCCGTTGGTGCCGTTGACGGAGAAGGTCGGGGCGGCCGCGCCGGCCGGCGTCGCCGTGGCGGCCCAGGCGTAGGTGAGCGACGACTCGCCCTCGCCGTTGGTGCCCAGCACGGACAGGTTCGTCGTGGTCGTCGACGTCGGGTTCGGCGTCGCCGTCGCCGGGGTGACGACGGTCGGCGCCGTGGCCGAGGCGTTGGCGTGGAAGCCGAGGTCGACCGTCTGCGTGGCGTCGTAGCTGGTGGCGAACGTGGTGGCGGTCGATGCGGCCGGATACCCGACGGGGGACGAGGTCAGCCGGACGGCACCCGTCAGCCCGCCCAGCACGTCGGTGAACGTGTAGATGCCGTTGGCGGCGGTGGTGGTGGTCGGCTCGCCGGCGTCGAGCACGCCGTCGTCGTTGGTGTCGAGGTAGACCGTCGCGCCGGCCAGGGCTTGATCGAGGCCGTCGAACGTGCCGTCGTCGTTCGCGTCGGCGAAGGCCCGGCCGGACACGGTGTCTGCGCCGGCGAGGTCGGCGAGCAGCCTGCTGGCGATGGGCGTGCCCAGGCCGGTCGCGAGGTCGTACCCGGGCTCGGCGGGGTTGCCGGCGGCGCCGGTGGTGATGTCGTGGAAGTCGGCGCTGGGCAGCGTGTAGAGCCGGGGCAGCGTCTGCGTGTAGCCGTCCATCGACGTCAGGCCGGCGTCGACGCGGCCCTGGTCGACGACGGCGATCAGGCCGGCCCAGAGCGGGGTCGACAGGCTGGTCCCGCCGATGATGGCCGACCACGGCGTGGCGGCGGCGTTGCTGGTCGTGTTGTAGACCGCCACGCCGGTGCTGGGGGCGGCGTCCATCGACACGTCGGGCGTGGCCCGGTACTGCGTGGAGTAGGGGGCCGCCTTGACGGCCTGGTAGGCGGGCTGCGGCTCGTCGGTGGCGAGCCCGCCGCCGGCGCTGCTCCAAGTGGTCTCGCTGCCGTAGTTGGAGCCGCTGAGCGTGAGGGCGGTCCCGCCGACGCTGACCACGCTGACCGACTGGCCCGGCTCGGCGACGTCGGTCGGGCTGTCGCCGGACGCGCCCAGGAACGTCACGCCGGTGTGGCCCGCGGGGGTGTCGTAGAAGCTGTCGGCCTGGTTGCCGGAGATGTTGTAGCTGACGGAGACGACCGACACGCCGGGCGTGTTCTTCGCCGTGGTCATGGCGGTGTAGAGGCTGCCCTCGAACAGGATGATGCTCGCGCCGGGCGCCATCACGTGGGCCCACTCGACGTCGAGGGCGGCCTCGCCGGCGTTGCCGGTGGCGGGCAGCGGGCTGGCGGCGCCGGAGGCGTTGAGCTTCTGGAAGCTGGGCGGGGCGGGCAAGCCCCAGTAGGCGTCGAAGGCGGCGAGGTCCGACGCGGCCGTCGGGTAGTCACCGCTGCCGACGATGGCGATCGTCTGGCCGGCCCCATCGCCCTGGATGCCGCCGAAGGTGACGTTGCTGTTCCCCACCGGCCCCAGCCCGTACGCCGACCGCATCTTGGCCGGCGTGAGCGGCGCGCCGCTGGGCGAGCTGTAGCCCTGGGGCGTGGCGAGGTTCGACGCGAGCACGACGAGCGGTGCCGCCTCGACCGTCGCGGCGAGGTACAGCCGGCGCTCGATCGCCTCGGCGACCGGTGCCGGTCGACGGGCCGACCCGACGGCGGGTCGCTTCGACTTTCGCGTGGTCATGCGGTGTCCATTTCGGGGCGACAGATCTGCGCCGCGGCCACGCGCGCACGGCGAGCCACGACGAGCAAGCCGCATCTTACCCTGAAGACCCATCGGACGAGAGCAAGACGGCCGGCACCCGCCGTTCTTAGCACTACAGCGCAGGTTCATGGTCGGCCGGCGAGAAGGACGGCCACGAATTGCACGAATGCACACGAATCATGGAGACCGAAGACGAGCACAGCCGAGCCAACTGATCGGGCGATCGGCGGCTGAGGCGCGCTGGCCGGCCCGTCCTCATTGGTGTTGATTCGTGCCATTCGTGGCCGTTCTGCTTGCAGTCCGAACGGGGGGCGGGTCCCGACGAACCTGCGCTGTAGTGTTAGGAACGGTCGGGCCGGGCTCCGCCGCCACGCCGACGGCACCGACGCATAGGGGGCCGGCGGCGTCGCAACGACGGGGGCGGCTGCAGCCTTGCGATGGGCACGCGATGCACTTCATGGCTTCTGGTACACGCGGACCCAGTCGACCAGCATCCGCATGGGCAGGTTCTTCGGGTCGATCGGCCGCCGCTTCACGTCCAGGGCGACGTTCAGCAGCAGGTACTGCGGCGCGTGGAACGTCTTGCCGTCGACGTTCAGCTTGGCGATGTCGATCGTCTTCACCGGGCGGTCGTCGACGAAGAAGGCGAGCGTCTGGGGCGTCCAATCGACGGCGTAGACGTGGTAGGCGTCGGCGGGGTCGTCGACCACCAGCGACCCGCCGCTGGAGCCGTGCTTGCCGTCGCGGGCGAAGTGGACGGTCGACTTCACCAGCTTCGGGTCGTTGCCGCCCCACAGCTCCATGATGTCGATCTCGCCGCACTGGGGCCACCGCTCCTTGCCGTGCGTCGCGCCGAGCATCCAGATGGCGGGCCAGGCGCCGGGGGCGTTGGGGAGCTTGGCGCGCACCTCGATCCGGCCGTAGAGCCAGTCGGCCTTCCCCTGGGTGATGACCGACGCCGACGTGAACTTGGCGGGGTCGGCCGGGTCGGTCCGGGCCTCGACCACGAGGTGGCCGTCCTCGACGCGGGCGTTCGCCAGGTCGTCCGTGTAGCGCTGCGGCTCGTGGTTGCGGACGAACCCCTTCTCGTAGGTCCACCTGGCCGGGTCGGGCCTGCCGGCGTAGTCGAACTCGTCGGACCAGACGAGCTTGTAGCCCGGCGGGGCGGACGGCGGCGCGGGGGCCGGCTCGGCGGCGCCGCACAGCGCGAGGGTGGCGGCACACAGGGCAATCGGGGTCCATCGCTGAAGTCGCATGGTTGGGGCCTGCCGGTTGAGGGTGGGTCAGCGGGTCACGGCGACGTGGTCGAACCGCCAGCCGTTGACGGCCGGGTTATACCCGGGCCGCGAGAAGATGAAGACGCCAGCGTACAGCTTCGCCGGCAGCCCGACCGTGCGCGTCCCGACGTCGGTCCACGTCGCGCCGTCGGCGGACAGGCCGGCGGTGAACGTGTCGCCCTGGCGGCGCAGGCGGACCCAGTCGAAGCGGCCCAGGTCGGGCCCGGCGACGGGTCCGCCGCCGTTGTGGTCCAGCGGGCACTGCAGGTGCGTCGTGCGGTCGACGCGGGCGTAGGCGGCGCAGAAGGCGTCGCCGAGGAACGTGTCGTGGGACTCGAGGTCGGTCCGGAACAGGACGCCGCCCATCCAGTCCTCGCCGGGCGCGGTGCCGTCGTCCTGCGTGCCGCGATGGCGGTCGGGCCGGGCGGCGACGTGGGCGGTGATCGTGGCGTCGCCGGCGACCCGTTGCCACGCGATGCCCGTCCCATCGCCGACCAGGGCGACCGCGCCCGGCGCCGTGGCGCTCGCCCCGAGCGGCCGGCGAGGCGGCGGCGTGCCGATCTGCGCCACCTGCCACGGCGCGGTCGGCTCCTGCCGCGTCCGGACGTGGACGGCCGACGTGTCGCACGACCGGCCGTCGCGCGTGAACAGCCGGGCGCGAAGCGCGAACGCCCCGGCCGGCAACATCGCCCGCGTCGCCCAGGGGGCGGCGTCGGCGGTCGCCCACAGCACGTCGTCCACGTAGTACGCCACTCGGACGACGCGGCCGGCGCCGCGGTCGATGGCGACGGCCAGCGGCACCGCCGCGTTGCCGATCGGCGCGTCGCTCGACCGCAGCGACATGGACGCCGCCACGCCCGTGCGATCGACCGCCCGGGCGAACGCCGACGGCGGCACGGGCTGCATCGCCATCGCCCGGGGCTGCCACGACAGGTCCACCCGGTCGGCGTAATCCGACCCCTCGCCGACGGCGACGTCGCAGAAGTAGTCGACCTCGACCGCGTGCGGCCCGCGGGCCAGCTCGGCGTGGCCGGCGCGGTCGGTGTAGCTGTGGATGCCGTCGTTGTCGACGATGGCGATGCCGTCGATCGTCAACCGGGCGCCGTCGTAGGAGGCGAGGCGGAACCCGTAGATCCCGTCGGCCGCGGCGTTCACGTAGCCGCGGTACCCGACCGCGTACCGCGTGCGGCGGCGGCGAACGGTCAGGTCGAGGCCGTCGACGGTGCCGCTCAACTGCGGCTTCATCGACCCCAGGTCGGGCAGGCGGTCCCACGCGGCACCGGCGGAGGGCGCCTCGACGTAGACGAAGTCCAGCCCTGGCGCGTGCGCGGTCAGGGCGGCGGCCGGATGAAGATCGACCGCGGCGAGAACGGTCGGCGGCACGGCGACGTCGTGGTCGAACAGGTCGGTGACGGTCAGCCGGACGGCGGTGACGCCGACGGCGGGCGCGGTGAGGATCGCCTGCCGCGCCTCGGGGTCGCGGTCGGCGGCGGTGGTGAGGACGTGCCCGTCGGCGGCGAGCGCATCGATGCGCCAGGCGAACGGCGGCGCAGCGGCGGGGTCGACGTCCCAGGTGACGATCGCCTGATCTCCGACCCGGCGGGCAACGACCCCTCGCACGGCCGGCGCGGGAAAGTTCGGTTGCGGCGGTTGTCGCAACGTGAGCGTCTGCTTCCTGGGGCCGGCGTCGAAGTCGAGGTTGCCCTTGTAGTCAGGGCCGGAACAGGTCTCGAAGAAGGCGGCGGTGCCGTCGTCGATCAGGCCATCGGACCCCTTCTCGCGGGGCGATCGGACGCTGGGGGTGAACTGGTCGGCCGCGGCCCAGGTGCCGGCGGGCGAGCGGCCGTAGGCGTGGCGGAACTCGGTGCGGCGGGGGTTGCGGTTGCCGTGGCTGAAGTCCTCGATGAACCCGCCGAGGCCGTCGAGGCCGGTGGCGCGGAACGGGACGTCCATGGTGGCCAGGTGGTACCAGTGACCGTCGGCCGGGTCGCGCATCCACTGGCCGATGAACGCGTGCCCGGCGGGGTTGACCGTCGGCTGCCAGACGCGCATGACGAACTGGTACCACTGCCCGGTCCTCAGCTGCGGCCACGCGCCCGACGCCTTGCCGGACGCCCCCTCGCCGACGACGAGCGGCGCGTACATCTGCGGATGGCCCCACGACACGCGCACGGCGTGGTCCGGGCCGTCCGCGTGTGCGACGGGCCAGAAGCTCCAGATGATGTGGGCCGGGCGCTCGTCGGGGCGGTCCGGGTCGGCCTCGGGGACGCCGCCGTAGAAGTAGGCGCTGGCCGGCCCCGCGCCGACCACCTGGGTGCTCCAGATCGCGTTGTAGGTCGACTCGGCCCAGGACGGCCAGCGGACCTCCTGCGTGAGGATGTCCGACCCCTTGGGGACGTTGAAGCCGTAGTACTCGGCGCGGGACGGCGCGGTGGGCAACAGCAGCAGCTGGCAAATGACCGTCAGCATGAGGTACCGGTAGCGTCTCATGGGGTGGCGATCCTGCAGGCGCATCGGGGTGCGACCTCGCGCGACGGCTCGGGGGGCCGGGCGCGAGCGACCTGGCGCGCTCGGAGCCCGGCCCTCGGGGCCTTCGCTAAACGGGGATGGTGGAAACCTCAGCTCTTGGTCGCGGCGGCCTTGACGGCGGCGGCGTCGAGGACCTCGTCGTACACCTTCAGGTTCGACAGGTTGCCGACGAAGTTCTCGTCGGTGTCGTTGGCGTTGTCGGCGCCGCCCAGGTGCATCTGGGCGACGTCGGAGGGCTTGAGGTCCTCGGCGGTCAGGGCGTCGGTGCCGACCTTCTTGCCGTTCACGTAGAACGTGATCGTCCGCTCGCCGGCGGTCCCCTTGACGGTGACGGCCAGGAAGACCCACTTGCCCGCGTCGATGTTGACGTCGTCGACGGCGACGTCGGCGACGCCGTTGGCGGTGAAGGTGGGGTTGGCGTCGTTGATGCCGAACTTCCAGCCGTTGCCCGACCCGGCCCCGGTGGCCAGGATCATGTGGTAGCCGTCGGTCTTCTCGAACTTGGCCCAGGCGGTGACGGTGAAGTTGCCGGTGAGGTTGAGCGGGCTGTCCTTGGCGGGGCCGAGGTTGAGCTTGGCCTTGCCGTCGAAGTGGGCCGACTTCATCGCCGCGGCGCCGTCGGGGGTCAGGGTGATGTCGCCGTAGGTCCCGGCCGCGGGGCCGGGCTGGGCGTAGTCGGTGGCGGCGGACAGGTCGGTGGTCGAGCTGACCCGGTGGTCGGCGACGGTGTCCTTCAGGTACCCGCTCGCGTCGGACATCGGGTACTCGACCACGACCCGCGCGTTGGCGATCGAGGTGGCGACGGTCAACACGGCGGCGGCCAGGACGGTTCGGTTTCGACGCATCGGATGGACTCCTCTGAGGGTTGGGGGTTCGGACCGAAGAGTTATCCACGAAGGACACGAAGAGACACGAAGGGAGAGAAATGCATGGGCTTTTCCGCTACGCGTCCCTTCGTGCCCTACGTGGATAGCTCTTCGCATTTGGCGGATCACCTTGGCCAGACGTAGACCTTGTAATCCCTGATCCGGCCGGGCCGCCGTTCGGGCGGGCGACGTGGCGCAGGCCGGTCACGGTTTGATCGTCGTCCGTGTCGAGCACGATCATGTGCGGGTGCGGCGGGCTGCGGCCGTTGTACCGGGTGTGCCAGGTGGTGGACGTGTCGCCGTCGAGCGCGTTCTCGGCGGAGCCGTCTGCCCTTCTCGTCCAGCACGCCAGGCTCGGCGGCGGAGCCGGCCTTCGCGTCTGGGCGGTTCAACTCGTCTCCTCACTTCGCCGGCGTCGCTTCCAGCGTCAGCACCTCGAACGGCTGCAGCGCGAACTCGTGCGGCGTGCCGCCGGCCAGGCCGATCGCGGGCCTCGCCTGCTGGTCCTTCCACGGGCTCCTCGCCGTGAACGTCGTCACAGCACCCGGTGGCAACTCAAAGGTCCTCGCCACGTCGATCGCGATCGCCTGCGGCTTGTCCGACGGGTTCCGCAGCGTCAGGATCCCCTTGGCCGGCGACCACGATGCCCAGCCGTAGACGGCCAGCCTCGCCGGGTCGCCGCCCACCCAGTGGGTGTCGACCAGCGTGGCGGCGTTGGCGCGGCTCCAGTTGGCGGCCTCGGCCAGCACGTCCCAGTTCTCCTCCGTCAACAGCGACGGCGTCACGTACAGCTCCTGCAGCTGCGTGCCGGTGCCGAAGTAGCTGCGGACCTCGCTCTCGAAGTCGTGGTTGGGGTCGTCCTTCAGGTGGTTGGCGTGCCTGGCGTAGATGATGCCGTGGAGCATGAGCGAGTTGAGCGGGAACAGCGGGCTGACGCTGGCGATCTCGGCGTAGGTGTCGGCGTCGCGGTACGTGTTCCACTTCTGCCGCCAGGTGCCGACGCCGGCGAAGCTGTGGTCCTCGCCGCCGCGCCAGATGCTGTCGGCGTACTGGCACCAGAACGGGCTGGGCCAGGTGCCGGTGGTCAGGTTGACGAACAGGTCGGGCTTGGCGGCCCGCAGCTCGCCGATCAGGCTGATGGCGGCCTCGAAGTCGCTGCCGAACTTGCTGCCGGGGAACCACCCGCTGGCGTTGCCGGTGCCGTCGAACTTGAACTGGTTCACGTCGGCCGACTTGATCAGGTCCAGGCAGACGTCGCGGAAGTGGTCGTAGTACTTCGGGCCCGACAGGATGGGGCCGTCCTTGTTGGCCTCGTACCCCTGCTGCGTGGCGGCGGCGAGCCGCTGCTTGTGCGGCTTCCCATACCCGCCCCAGGGGCTCATCCAGATGCCGGGGGCCGTGTGGTACTTGGCGACGGCGTCGCGCACCGGCGCGAGCCCGCCGGCGAAATCCGGGTTGAAGTCCCACAGCGTCTTGGGGTTATCCCACCCATCGTCAAGCATGAAGCTGCTGAGCACCACGCCGCGCTTGGCCGTCAGCTCGTCGCCGAACCTGGCGATGGTGGCGATGAGGTCGTCGCGGGTGTAGCGGTTGAAGTAGCCGAGGTCGTACCAGGTGTTGTAGTGCAGGAACGGCCGGTAAGGGTGGGCCCGCTCGCGCTCCACGTACGCCTGCACGTCGCGGCGCAGCTGCCCCGGCCGGACCGTGCCGAAGACGGCCGACGCCTCGACCGACTGGCCCACGCCCAGGTCGATCGCCCGGTCGACCCCGCAGCGGACGACGTCGCCGGCGACGGTGGCGTGGGCGATCGGGTGCTCGATGCCGAGGAACACGTCGCCGGCGACGACGACCGGCCCCTTCTCCGGGCCGGAGAGTTTGGCCCCCGGCAACGGGCCGTCGAACAACACGATCTCGCGCAGCGGGACGCCGTGCGCCGCCGGGCTGACGACCACGTCGGTCCGCACGTAGTTCCCGCCGTCGCGACCGACGGCCGTCCAGGTGACGCTGAGGTTGTGGGCGGCGTCCTCCAGCTCGACCGTCACCTGCTTGCCCGGCAGGTGGGTGGCCAGCTTCGGTGCCTCGGGGTGAACCGGCGCATCGGCCACGACCGGGGCAGCGGTGACGTGCAGTTCAGAGCCCTTGATGACCGACCCGTCGGCCATCCGAAGCTCGAACGCCTCGCCGGCCAGGGGCGTGGTCTTGCCGGCGGCGACGTCCTTCAGGTTGACCGGCTTGAGCTGCCCGTCGGCGACCGACCAGCCGAGCGAGATCGCGTCGTTGCCGACCGTCATGGCGTCGGCCGTCGCGGTGGCGGTGAACGGGCCATGGATGGGGAACACGCCCGCCGGCGCGACAGCTGCCCCGGCCGTCGCGGCACCGCACAACAGGCCCGCGATCGCGAGCGCCAGCGTCCGGTCAGTCGTCGTTGTCATGCGGTTCATGCGAGCCTTTACCCGAAAGATTCACCGCTGTTTACCAAAACGTTATGATGCGAGCAAACAAATCGTCCGCCTGCCGTTGTTGGCTCGGGCTTCTCGACAGTCACGGTTGCGTCGTCGGCGTCGCCGGGTGCAGCACGTACCGCCGGCCTTTGGCGTCGCGCGCGAACGGCTCGGCGTCCACCTCCACCTTCAGCGACGAACCGTCGACCGTGACCTTGGCCACGTCGGGCGAGGCGGACGCCTCCTTGGCCCAGGGGTGGTGGACCGACACGGACCGGATCGGCGGGCAGGCACCGTTGATCACCGGGTAGCCGAACGTCACGTTGACGGCCGGCACGTCGCTGCGGGGGACCTTCTCGGTGGAGTAGATCTCGACGAAGTTCGCCAGCCGGGGCGTCATCGTCAGGTCGACGCCGGGGAAGCGCAGCGTGCCGATGTCCTGCGTCTGGTTCGTCTGGTGGTCGCGCACGTCGCAGCGGATCCAGGTGTAGGGCTTGCCATCCACGGTCTCGGTCCGGTCAACCGTGACCGCGTAGGTAAAGGTGCCCTTGCCCCAGGGGATGGCGTGGCGAACGCTGAGGAAGTCGCCCTCGTAGTCGGCCGCCTCGTAGTGGGTGCCGTCGGTGCCCTCGGCCTGGGCGACCGTCAACGCCTTGCCCCACTCGGAGAAGATCGCGCCGTAATTCCAACATCAGACAGTCTCTATGAACAGGTGTAACTTGGAACTCTCAGGAGCATGTGCAACGATTTTTGTTATCGCACCTTATTTGGCTGCAACCGACATGCTTGGCAGCAGCATACTTGCTAATGGTAATGAAATATTTCCCGTATTGCCATGGTCAGTTGCAGGATGCAACTGCTTGGGGAGTTGCTGTATGGCATTTTGCACATGCATGGCTCAGTCATGAAACAGGCAAGCGCTAACAAGCATAAGCTCACAGCATATGTCATGCCACCTCCAGTGACAGATCAGGATATGGAAAAACTCAAGCTCCTCGAGGCTCCCACATTGTCACCAGCTTGCCACACTACCTGGTCCACCGCCATGCACGTCATGGTTGCCCCATAGTCACCCATATCTGGTAGGATGAAACGCCAAAGGCAACCACACATGAACTAGTCCTACTTGAAACCAGTGAAGCTATCTTGTGCGTAGGTAACGAGCAAATCGCGTTTATGGCAAATTTTGACGGACGGTTGAGGGGGTGCTCGTCGAAACTTTTGGGGCCAAAGGCTCGAAACTATTTCGGCTCGTTATGCCTCAACGACTCTTTGACCACAATCCCAAGCTGCTCGTTGACCGAAAGGGCCTATCACCAATAGTATCACGGTTGAGGAGGCGGCTAGGCTGGTCACGTTGGCTGTCAGGGTTGTCAATCTTGAACGCTGAATCCACTGCACTGCCAGCTGGCTTCGAAGTCTTAAGCGGCTTAGGCGAACATTTATAATGGGGGTAACGAGCCGACCTTACAAAGAATACGAGCTCGATGAGCATGTTTCTGGTGGGGAGGTGCTGCTCGTTATGGCTCAACGATGGAATAGCAAATTCTGGCACGTGTTCGTGAAACGTTAACGAGCCAGAATCTGGAAGATAGCATCACTGCTTGCAACCAGTTGTCAGCCTGACTCGGGCAAACCCTTTGCAGCTTCGCACGACCTACACAGGTGCCCTTGCAGTCGGGTCAACGGCTGAAGCTTTACAGCGGTCTAGGTGAAATGGCTGGACCCTTGCTGGTGTTCACCAAATGCGCTTGAGCTCTGCCTGATCCTTGCGGCTCCTAAGAGGTTCAGTTCTTTGTTCACTACCTTTGTACACCAGTTGAGGATCCCAACCAGGCTGAAGACATACTTGGTACTATATGTGGGGACCACTCGGAGCTGGCATCGCTGGCAAAACAGGTACCCAGGATGTGTTGATCACAGAAGACACCTTAGGTTCAATAAAACAATCATACGGTACCAAGCGCTAAAAGTTTCTACATTCCCAATTCATGTTGCCACCTCGGTTCTGGAGGACTAGCACCTGCTGCTCAATATCTAGCCCAAACTTGGGATCAGCACACAACACCTGTGCATGGAAACGTATGATGGATCTTGTAGGTACGCGCACAAAAATTTGCATTTATGAAAAGCCTGCAGGAATTGCTTTAATGCAACGAACACGTGGCATCACACGTGCAACACAATTCAACCCATGGCTGTTTGATACCGCTCAGGCAAAAGCGGGATATTAAGCCTGCATGCATCAGCTTATATTCACGAGGCTGACACAAAGAATCACTCGGCGAGCCCCGATGGTGCAAGTGGCACGTGCAGCAGGCGAGCAAAAAGCGAGCCAGCAGCCACCCGCACAGCAATGTCAGCTTGATCTAAATCGTGGCCGCCCTCCACAAGGCCCCACTTTGCCATCTGCTCATCCTCCTCCAGCCGCGCAGCCTCCATTGCCGCAGTAAGCCCTAGGCGCCCCTGCAACATTATTGCGGCACCTCAACCCTGCTCGAGTACTGGGAGAGGGGACTCTGATCTCCTATTGCTGCTAGGACATGCCGGCAAGCTCTTATTGATCCCTAGGACTACTGTGCAGCTCAGTATAAGGGCCCTGTTGGTGGACCATTCCCAGCAGCATGCGCTGCCAACTGGGAGCGGGCAGTGCCCTCTATGCAGACAGGCATGCACCAGCATTTGTGGCTGTGGACTGACATCGCTTTGTGAGTATGGAAGGCAGCCATGCCCATAGTGCTGCGAGCTGACGTCGGATGCATATCAGACAAGGCACAATGGCCCGAGCCAGCCTCCTCAACACAAAAGGGACCCAAGCATCCAATGCGTAGTGCAGAATCTTCCTGCTGCTGAGCTGTGAGATACTCGGCCAATCCACTGTCATCCCAGCTTGACTTGATTGTTATTGCTTGCCATGTGAACTGCACATGTCCCAGGGGCTTGGGGCGCACATGCATGATGGCCAAGCCGACGCAGACTGACTTACAGGAACCGGCCAAGAACTCCGCTGTAGCCAGATGCCAAGGATCAAGGCCTGTGTCCCAAGGCCATGAACACAGCCCCATATCAGGATCCTCTACAATTAACGGCTTGGATTCATTGCTGTAGCCATTGATTGAAACCAAGGGTACCACCTTGCAGGAGCTCTTGTACAGTGGCCACGGTCTCGCCAGGCTGATCAGCGCCAAAGATGCTGTCAGACACATTGATGCGTACGCCTAGCCTATGCTCGACCCATCTTACTACTGGGTCCATAACCTGTGCAGCAAGAGTATGCATGGGACAGGGTGCTCATCAGTTGTCCATGAGCAAATAGACTATTTTGCAGTGATGCAGGGATGTACATGCCATTCATTGGGATGTACATGACCATCTATTGTGGTGCTGCAACTCGCATGGATGACCTGCGCTTGCCTTTCAGCCAATGGGCCTGGCTCGTGGCGGCAACAGGCAGAGTCGGTATGAAGATAGTCCAACAGGGTACAGATGACCTTTTCTCTAGGTTTGGGCTGCACGCCAGGGGCCCATCAGACCAGATGCGATGTCAATGAGGGAAGGAGCGCAGTACGGACAAGTCACTCATAGCCGCACACCTGGTCTAGAGCGGTTGCTGCTAGTGACATCAGGGGCATGGTGAACGGACGCAACTTGCCGGCTTCCTGGGGAGGGACCATGTCCACTCCTTCACACCATGTGCAGAAGGCCTCAAGCTGGCTCCCACACGACAGTGCACCACATAGGCACCTGCCACTGCCACTCAGCGGCAATCGCCAGTGCCAGAGCTTCTGTGGGGACTGCTAGGACGTGGCGGGCGGGTGTGCGCAGGACCTTCCCGTCCAGCAGGACCATATGCCGTCCCTGCATGCACCAAACACTCTTGCAGCTACCCAGCCAACCCAAGCTGCCGCAGGAGGAAGTCTGGGGATGATAATCCGCACCCAGCGATACCTGCGCGTCTGGCTCCACGGAGATGCGCTGGAACCATCGGGCCCTGCTGGGAGGGTCAGGCGCTGGCCTCTCAGCGGCGGTGGTGGAGGCGCACGCTGACGCCGCTCCGACCTGTGCGCCGCAACCCGGAAGCAGGGCTGCAGGGGGCCCAGCACGCACAGCTTGCAGCAGGCGGTGGCCCGAGCGGCTGGTCATGGTGGGGGCGCGGCCGCCCGGCTAGCCCGGCGCTGTCCTGGGCGTGGGAGGCGCCCGCCATTGCTGCTCCCCCGCCCGCGGGGCCCCGCGGGGCCCTGTCGCTCCGGGCCGGACCTTCCAGGCAGTGATGGTGGTCACGGGAACCCTGACCAAGTTGCCCGCTCCGTCTCGGCAAACAGGCCCGTTCATCAGATTCCAACTGGCCAAAGGCCCGAACCTGCTCTATTCTATCTAGTGCTAGGGATGTAATATATATCTATCTATCTATCTAGTGCTTATAGCCTGCTCATCGAGGATCGCTTAGCGAGAGAATGAGATAGAGAAGTGTTACACCTATCCAGCCCCAAGGCTAATTCAGGTGCTGCCAGGACATCCCCTGGCAGATCCCAAAAGATGAAAGAATGTGCATCAATACAAAGGAGGACAAGCCTATAAGTAATAGAGACGTGAACAAAGATAGATCTTACAGCCCTGGCATGAGGCCTGACAGACAACGAAATCTGGCAAAACCAGACCTCTTCCGTTCTTCCATTCCGTTCTGAACACGCAAGCTGAACACTTTGCGAGAATTATGGGTGGCTACCGCCGGACATCGATAGGTTCGAGAAGGAGAAGAAGGACGAGAAGAAGAAGAATCACACATCTGTAATTTTCCGCTGAGGGCTGATCGCATGGAGGTAGGCCAGTCGCAACAACAAGAGTGAGCTTGGAAACCAAGAAGCACGACTTAAAGCTGCACGTCGAACTAGATGGTCAAGGACGCAAGGGAAGGAACCCTCAAGCAGACCGCAACGAACGAAACAAGTGTATGGTAAACATTGTGCTGTACAGCTGCGGAGTGAGAGAGAGAGAGAGATTACACCTATCCAGCCCTGAGGCTGATTCAGGTGCTGCCAGGACATCCCCTGGCAGATCCCAAAGATGAAACAGTGTCATCATAACAAAGAAGGACAAGCCTATGAGTCCCACTATGAGCCTATGAGTCCCCCTATGAGCCTATGAACAAAGTCTAAGGCAAGGAAGCAATTATCCTCCCCAAAGCCTGGCCAACACTAGCAAATAAGAGACAAGGAAGCAAGCATGTGCTCCAAGGATGGGATTTGAATTCCAGAGATACCAGAGACATGAAGAACAACATGGAAGCACGCACTTACGCACACACACACATAGTGCTGGCCAAGGTACAATACGAGGAAAACAGACCAGCCCACCTGGTTTTGCACACTAGAGACAAGCAGCTCAAAAGTGCGCCGCATGCAGGGCATCAGTCCATGTGTTGCCACATATGCTCAGGCAGTACTGTAAGCAAGGGCCCCGAGGATAGGCCAAAGAAGATTTCCCACTGGCCACAATGCCATTCCGTTGATACGAGGTTGTTCTGCTGCAGGTGCGCCACTTCTGCAAACAAGAACGTTGTGACGAGATCGGGCAGATGTGCCGGGATCCACAACCTCTCCTTCCACAGCATGGCTGGCTGCAGCCGGGTGGCACTTGACTTGCCTGCCCACCAGCCAATACTGCGGAGATCGTGACGATCGCAGGAATGCATGTGTGGCCTCCCATCTCGACAGAGTGTCCCCCCGATGCACATGCAAGAAAAGATTGAAGAAAATTGCTCCTAAGCGGTGGGCTGGATTTAAGGAAGCTGTTCCCCGGACAGGACAATACTTAGTAAGCTCCGGCTGTGTGACTCCCCGCAACACAGGAAAGAGTTAGTGACATGGTTTGATAAGGCAGATCCTACTGGCCACCACCCAAAGTCTGCAACGACGCGAAACAATCAAACACAAAATGTGCAACCCTAACTAGGTTATCCTGCCACATGAATTGTTGCATGGTAACAATTGTGGGCCCAAACAAGTCTAAGTACTTCACCCGAATTGGTGTCAAAGCAATACAGTCGAACACGAAGTGCCGCTCATCCCCGACAGAATGCGAAGCACAATATGAGCAAAGGCGTAGGCGCCTAGGGACCCCAGACCGTCTACCACGCACAACTGGCAAGGAATGGCAACCCATCCTAAACCGTAAGAAAACACTCATACACCATATGAGTGATGGGCAGAGGAGAGAGAGAATTACACCTTTCCAGCCGCACAAACCTGATGCAGGTGCTGCCAGGACATCCCCTGGCAGATCAAGACCACAGTATAGTGACCACTTTCATCGAGACTCGTGTTGCTGAGCAGCCGAACCCGTACTCCCCACGGCCGGGCCTCGTCCCCACGCCCACAACAGCCAGGGGAGTTGGCGGGGCGGCCCGAAGGGCGGAGGAGGGCTTGGCGGAGATCCGAGGTCCCCAGCCCGGGGCACTGGGCAACGGTGGCGCCCGCTGAGCACCGCCCTGTGACCGCGCCTGGCCGCCCCTCCGCCCCCGCTGGCCCCTGCCTGCCCTGCCCTGCCCTGCGCTGCGCTCTCTCCACCACGCGCACCCGTCGCGCCGCCCGCTGCCGGGCGCTGTGTCTGCAGTCCCCAGCCTCGGCCCCTGCATCTACCCAGCTCGCCACCCACTTGGCCGTCCAGACGGTGTCAATGAAGCAGCGGCACTGCCCTTGCCGCGGATAGGGGTAACGTAGTGCTGGTACTAGTATCTCCTCAACGCTCTGGCGCGAGCATGGCCTGGCGATGGTAGACCCAATGTCCGCCGCTAGCAAGATATCTGGGCTCTTCCCACCATGGTACGCAAGCGAGTAGGCTGACGGCTGACTTTTCGACCCACGCATTGCGTTTACACTTGTGCCTCAAAAGCACCAGTCGCTTATTGCAGGACCAGGAGACGGGCACTGGCTGCCTTGGGTATTGCTGCAGGCTCGAGTCTTGCCGCATACTACTGGTAGGGCCCGCAAGCACGCCTGCATTCCAAGTAATGCACGTGGCTCGGCAGCCCTCAGCAAATGGATGCCACATGCAGGTACAAAACCTGGTACACGGCTCAGCGTCAGGATGAGGGCCAGGTGTCAGCTCCCAGCACTTCAGAGGCGCCTAGCAGCAGGAAGACGGCAGAAGTTGAGGATGCGGCCGCCAACCTGGTACATCATTTCCACTCCGTGCAAGTCATATCAGACTCCACCACCCTTCCACAGATGATGCTCGAGCTGGAGAAGCACCTCAACCGGTCTGCTGCTGTGGACGTGCTGATTGAGCGCCTGCGGTGCGCAGCATGCAACCCTTCTCCAGCAACAGGGGGAACGTGATACAGGGCTCGAAAGAGCTGCGGCTTCCTCAGGAGAGATTGATGATGTAGGACAACATGCCATGCCCTGTAGTGCTGCTCTTGGGGAAGTAAGCCACCAATGCTGCCTGGTACTAGTGCAGGCAAGCCAAGGTCGCAGGAAGTGAGGGAGGGACGAACGCCAAGCACGCATTGTGGCGACAGCTTGCAGAGGCCAGCTTTGCGCGCGCCGCGGCTGCCACGTGGACGGTGCCCCTCATGGACCTGCTGCTGCGCGTCCAGCTCAACATCCTGGGCCGTCACCTCTTCCTGGAGTCCAATCTCCTGGAAGGCCGGTGTGACTGCTCTCCTGATGTGCTGAGCTGACAGCTAGCCTTCCATGCTCACACATAAAGGCGCAGGGTCTGACCCAGAGAACCGCCTCCTGTTGAAGTAGCATAAATCCAGGATGCAGAATTGGCCAGTTCTGGCCAGCATGGGGTTGTTGAAGACAGGGCAAAGACTCTTAACACAAGGCAGGTGTTGTGGTGGCATTTAACAGGCAGCCTGGTACCCCTGGCGGGAGCAACGGTGCATCAAGTGCACCACTACGTGTGAGCCGCGGCGCGCAGGGTCTTTTCTTGGAATATGCACATTTCCTGCCAGAGCGGGGTTGCGAGGCTGCACTTGGCGCACTGCGTGAGGCAGCTGCTGCTGCACTGGGCTCCTTGGGCCTGACTCAACTGCTGGCTCCGCCCCAGGCACAATCTCTCCATTGACTTTCTTGGAACAGTGTTGCTTGCTATAGTTGTGGAGTAATTCCATGGGAGATACTGGGCATTACATGCTTGAGTTGCAAAGTCAGTTGAGACTGACCTGACATACGCCCAAAGGAGCCCGGCTGCATGTTTGGCTATGATTCCAAGCCCCTTGGATCAAGTTGCAAGAATTCTGGATCGTATCCGCGCTGAGCACCTGCAAGCCGCCAAGTTTTTGTTGGAATGACAGATGAGGGGACTGATGCGTTGTGCGTGCAGGTGCTGCTGGCATTGTCTGCAATTCACGAGCGATTTGAGGTATGGGCGGCTGCAGCAGGCGGGTGGCCTGCCCTGGCGCTGCCCAGCCCAGAAGAGGCAGCGCAGTACTTTGCATCGTTCTGCCGCGCGCCACCTGACAACAGTGCGCTGGCAGCGGCCCCTGGTGCAGCATGTGATGAGGACATTGTTCGCGGACTTGTGGGAGAGGCGCGTATTGTGCTTGGTTCCGCACGCTTCCGTGCTGCCATGCAGGTATTTGGCCTTGTCAGTAAACAGCCCTAAGCCATGTTATTGCACAACCTCAAAGCTATTTTGTGCGTGATGGCGGGGGGTGCCAAGGTTGCCATTCCAGCTTTACAGTTACAGAAGCCCATTGAAAAGCACATATTGGTGATGGTGTGTGGGTGCTAATCTCACAATGCCAAGCACACCCTAGATGTCGCATGTGCAAAGGCGCCTGCACAGAGCTGAAAGGCAGACCTGTTCAATACTTTTGCCAACTTGCAAGCAATTGGTGGAAAACCCCAAGAGAGGCGCTGTTGAGTTCGTGCTTGGCTGCTAGATGTGCTCAGCTATGTGTGCAGGCAGCTGCCCGATGCGCGGCAGCAGCTGTGGCATCCGCAGTGGAACAAGAGCTCAGTGGCACACAGCAGGCCCTGGCGAAGACAGTGCCACGTGTGTCTGCAGTAGCTGACTCCTTGCTGCAGCCTGGCTCCACCCTGCAGGTCATCCTATGCTATGTGAAGCAGGCGCATACCAACTGCGACATCTCACAGTGTGCAATTGCCTTGGCATGCAATGCACGCAGTTACTTGTCAGGATGTTGTCATGTCACTAAACTTTCACCACCATCTAACGCATGTAGAAAGCTTGCTTTAGGACTCTGATGGCAACCTCATTGCTGCTTGTCTCAAAATCACATCTAGTAGCCCCACAAGCTCTCCTGCCTCTGCAGGCGGAGGTCCTGGACGCCATTGCTGCGCTGCCAGAGGTGACGCGGCTCTGTGCCAGTGTATACTCATGTGGCCCCCCGCTCGGTTAGAGTGCGGTGGCCGCTGCGCGGCTCACTACCGCATGTGTGCTTTGGAAAACCAAGATGTTGAAGCCAATCCTTTTCTAAATCATGGAGCTGGCATCCATCACAACAGCTATGGCAAGGGAATCCCGTGCCCAGCGCGTCCAATACGCCATGCCTTGCCTTTTATCTGTCGCACAGCTGCTTGCAATGCATGGTAGCCCACTGCCATGGATGCACTGCCATCCATGTAGCACGGCTACATGCTCGGGAGCTTGTTGCGGCTGTGATTGAGCTCATTGTTTTCCTGCAGCATAGTCTATGTTGTTTCTAAGTATTAGAAACGTTGTCAACCTGTGTTGCAGGTTTCAGGCATGGTAGAATCTGCAAGTACACCATGCACAGATATCATACCACATCTACACAGCAGAGCGATATTTATGGACTATACTTCTGACTTTGTCCCTCACAACCGTCCACACCTGCTGTAAAGAATAGGCTGCAAATTAAAGATGATAGTTGTCTTGGCCCTGGTGGCAAACTAACACTGCCACAACCAATATGCGCTGATAGCTTATGAAGTGGACATCAAGCTGCACTGCATGCTTGATCACTACCTTCCTGTGGCAGGGTCTGCAATATTCCTTCAAGTCGCATGAGAGTACTCTGAAACATGCAGATCAATGTGCATATGCTCCCGCAGCAGGCCTTTAGTATGTGTGACTCCTCATATCTACCCCAGGCCACGCATTGTGCTGTTCTACAGAGGAGGGCTTAGAGTCTTACATCACTCTGCAGCACATTGCGCCAGCATGGTAACCATAAGTCCTGCATCGTGAAGGCGATCTGGTGGTAATCACTTGCAACACTAGGGGTGCAGCCCTCTTGTGTAGGAGGCCAATAGAAGATGTTTATACAGGATGCTGTCTCGGTAACCAGGCCATGCCTTTGAAGATCTCAGTTTCGAGTTCTTTCTGCTGCCTTTCACATGTCCAGCTGCACCAGTGTGTTCCCATACTAAGGCAATGCTGTGTTCCCATACGAAGCCAAATCCTGCCTGCCTAAAAGATGTGGTTCTCTAATGCATTGCCTACTGTTACCCAGCTGTTGCATATAAGTCTTTTTGTGTTGGAGGCCTGTATCTGAAACAGCTACCGAATACCCCCTAATGTAAGATATCTCAACCGCCAGCTTGCTGTGACACTGGCCAGTGCTGGAATTTTTTTCTTTGCTAGCTAGCTAGGAGCACAAGTAAGTCATGCTTCCGCTGCAACTTTTACTGCACTTGCATGCCACCCCTGCTTATTCCAACCCTGCCTGTTTGTTGTAGCCTGCAATACATAGACGCTCAAATATCGCTATGCACCTGGCTGTTATATTGTTCAGAAGCAACCGTATGCAAGAGACACCAACATGAAGCGCCTGTCCAACTATGGGAAGGGCAACCAAGGCAGCCATTCTGACAGTCGTTTCTGCTTCTATGCATGCAATATTGCAGTGATGGAGGTACCCATTAAGCAAAAACTTGAGTCCCCGGTTGCCTGCTGGAAGCATCTTGGAATGACCTGGAGTGCTTGCTTAGGAGGAGTCGGGTGAGTTGAAGGATCAAGAACTGGTGCAAGAAGCACAACGGCCATGCTCTGCGCGCCCTAGAAGCCCTTAGTCTTTTCCTGGATGCGGCGGTGTAGCGTGACTAGGTACTCAATATATGAGTCGCCAGCCAAACTACGGTCCTCCACCAGGCCCGCAATGAACTCGCCCTCATGCAAATCCCCCCTGCGCACGCAGCGTGGCGCCAGGCTTATGTCACTTTGGAACCTCTATAGTTATCCTTGGAGGGCATCGGTTAATTTGTGCAACTATGCTTCGCAATATCATAAGGTGTAGAGTAGACAAACATACACATGGTCGAACCCACCGCCTGGCAATGCGTAGGTGCATCCACGCCCTGCGCTGAGTGCGAATCGTCTGAAGTGCGGTGTGCAGAGCGCGAGAGGCCGGCGTGTCCAAGACAGGCAATAAGAGGGGCTGCCCTGCACTTCCCGGGGTTGCTTCCACGCTGCTTACGCCTGTTGCAACAGCCAGTCAGCCCTGTTTTTGTAGTGCTCTGAACAATGGCTGACTGACAAGACAATTTGCAGCAGTCTCTGCCGCTAGTACTGAGCTCGTACAATGCACTGCAGACCATGCTATGCACTTCAGGCTATTACAACACAGATTATGCATGGCTCGTGCGCGTCCATCCTGTCTGAGCACCTTGTCGACTCCATGCATAGCGCCTGTCTATGTATTCCCAACCCACACTATTGCGCTTCACCTGAATGTGGTATGATTCAATAATGCTGATAACTAATAGACAACAGGGCGTGAAGGGTTGTGGTAGTTATGATGAGGCACGAGAAGCATGGTAAATGACTGCACCAAGGATGTCGCGAAGTAGCTCAGATGGGACTGCGGGTCCCAGGTAGAGGAGAGCGTCAAAGCCATTCTCCATCAAGTACACTCCTGGGTTCTCCAGACCAGCAGCGGTGAGCCCTGTCAAAGGCTCAGGCAAGGCCAGATGCCGCTTGCTCGAGCCATCACTTTCAGACAAAGGCCCACCCAGGGCAGGAAGGCGGTGCAACGGAAACACCCGTGGAAGCAGCGCGGATGTCAGCCGACCTGGGGCGAGCTGTGGTATGCGTGCAAGCCATGCCGCACGAGTGTCTGCCCGCGTTCCCGCCCTGCACGCGGACTGCATTAGGGTATGAAGGCATGCGACAAAGCTTGCAATACAGGCGCGTCCAAAGATGCTTTGCATGCCATGCCCCTGAGGACCTGTGAGAAGGAAGCATGCCTCTGCCTACATCACGGCTAATATGGGAGTTGCACGCATCCTGCTCTATTACGTCGGCACTGTTGTCAGGCAGACTGCTCGAGGGCAAGCGCATCCCCATGGAGGCTAAGCCGGTTGCATGGGCGACTTACCGCAGCGCAGGGCACTTAGTGAGCGCCATGCTGTAAAGAGGCAGGAGCTTCAGGGCCTCAGGTAGGATGAGCTGGCCCTGTGCTGTTGCATTGGTGCAATGCCGCCTATATGCTGCCAAAGTGTCGACTACTGCCCCAGCCACATTGCTGCGCACTGTTGTCAGCGTCCCGCCTGGAACCTGTTGGCACACACAGGAATGGCTTCGCTAAGAGTGGCAATGAGGTTCACCAACAACCCCTATCTGCAATTGATATTCACCTGCATATATTGACATCGCCTCCCTCACCTTCAGCAATATCCCCCTGCTGATGATGGTGGGGCAATTTGCATTCAGGGAGCACGCTTCAGCTTGTAAAAAAAGAGCTACGGCGATCCAAGTCTTGGTGAGTCCCAGTGTTATATTACACATGCGTTGTGACTGCGTGATCCAAGGGCTGCACACGGCCGCAAACACGATGTGCTGCACTGCAAACGCAGAGGCCCTCACTAGTACAGGACAGCTACTAAACAATGTCAGAGCGCACAGGTGCCTTTGCATGGGCAGCCAACCAGCACATTCCTGAGGCCCCACAGCAACAACACCGCGGAAGGAAGCAACAAGCTACCCCAAAACATCCAAGTCGTTGCTGAGAAAAAGTCAGCGAGTCCAGATGAATTCAATGTGTACTGTACAGAGAGCCTTGTTTCTTGTGCATACCTGGCTCCCATGCCATAGATAGCTGATGATATTTGCATGGCCAAGACCCAGGCGATACCCGGCGATGTGCACTTGCGGACTGAACAATAAATCACACATGTTTCTATTTGAAAGGTCACTGGGAAGCCATTGCTAAGCCACTGAACATAGCCCGCAGCTGATGGGGGTGAGCACACACCCCATGCCCTATTGTATCAAGCACTCCTAGTCTTCCAAGGCTACTTGGAGACATTTGCAACATTGTGCAGAGATCTTAATGGCAAATGTGCTATGGGCTGCAGATGCCACCAAGTAGACTTTCACATTTGCTGCTTCAGGACCGAAGAGTTAATTGTCCTATACTGGGAAACCCGCCTCAACCAGAACATAGACTGGGATTAGTACCCTCAGAAGTATGACACAGCAAATAGGAGTGCAAACGCGCCTCAGCAGTTGCAGTGGCAGCTAATGCACAGAGCTGCGCGTCAAGGTCTGCACCACGGAACACAATGCCAGCGGTGGCTGAGGTCTGCAGGCCCAATGTGCTAACGCGAATGCGCCGGTCCCCACTGGGTGTAGTGTACACAAGCGCAAACTGAGCATATGCTTCGCGATGTTCTGACAGCTTATCTGTCACGCGTATTCGCGCCACGATTGCCTGTGCGCCACTCAGAAGTTGGGTGTTTTAAGCAAGATGAACTGCTTGTACTTTCAGCTCCTGCTGCAGTAAATCCCCGCCTCTCTGACCAGAGTGCATGTACGAACAATAGCATAACAATAGCTTTCATGGTGAGTGGTATGCCCCTTGCAACATGGGCTGCCACTGGGCTGCATCAGACGGGCAATCCAACCACCCCATACGGGGCAAGACCAAGTCAATGACAACAGTCACCATGCGGACGTAATGGGCTCTGCTATTGAAAAGCACTGTGCAGAGAAGCCTGTCCGAGCTTCCGTTAAAGTGTGGCTTAGCATGTGGGTCGTGACGACCGCTCTGCAATGGTGTGCTT
>CBDAQA010000011.1:0-149419 GCA_965198865.1 Tepidisphaeraceae bacterium
TCCGCCGCGGCGGCGTGCGTGCTGCTCGGCTTCTTCGGCGGCCGCCTCGGCCGCGGGCCGACGCAGCAGACGGCCGTCGCCACCAACACCAGCGCCGTGTCCAACGGAGGCTTCACGGCCGTCGCCTCCACCGAGGGTCCGGTCGAGGTGCCGATCACCGATGAGTACGGCCGGCTCGTCGCCACCCAACGGTTCCAGAGCGCCGATCAGGCCCGCCGGTTCATGGACGACCTGCACCGCGCCCACGACCCCTCCGCCGGCCCCATCGGTGAGGGCTCGACCCGCCTCGCGTCGGACCTGCGGTACTGATCCCCATCTGGCCAAGCCGGCGTCTGAGCTACCCCGGAGACCCGGGTCGGACGCCAGGCGACCCCCCCATGACTCCCCGCCCCGCCCACCCTCGCCGCGCCGGTTGGCTTGCCCTCGCCGCGCTGGCGGTCCTTCCCGCCCCCTCCGTTCGCGCCGACCCGCCCCCCGCCGCTGCTCCAGCAGCTCAGCGATGAGACCCAGCAGATGTACGCCCACGCCCGGCTGGGCATGGTGCGGGTGCGCCTGCCCACGCCGCAGTGGCTGGTCCGGCAGAACCAGATGCTGCTGGCCAAGTGGGGCGCCCAGCTCAGCCCCGCCGCCCGCGAGCAGCTGCTCGAGATGCAGGAGCGGGCGGTTCGCCCGCGGTCGACCACTTCACCCACCACGGGACCGACGACCGAGGCAGCGCCGTCGTGGCCGGTCGGCACGACCGGGCTCACGGTCGCCATCACGCCGGTGCCCGACCGGGTGCTGGTCGCGACGGGGCTGCTGATCGACGGCTCGGGGAACGCCGTGTTCCCGCTGTTCGTCGACCGCTCCGACCTGAGCGGCAAGCCCCTGGCCGCCCTCAGCGGCGACGGGCACCCGACGGTCGCCACGTTCGTCGGGTCGGACCGGATCACCAACCTGACCGTGCTCAAGCTGGCCGACCCCGGCGGGCACCCCGCCGACCTCGGCACCGACGTCGGCCGGCCGGCCGACGGGTCGCTGGCGATGATCGTCGCCGCCGATGGCTCGGCCCGGCTGTCCGTCTGGTCCGCCACCACGACCGACACCGGCCTGGTCCTCCGCCCCGACGGCACCTGCGCCGGCTTCGCCTTCGCCGACGACTTCCTCCCCGCCGCCACCGCCAGGCCCATCGTCGAGCAACTCGCCACCAGCGGCACCGTCCGCCGGCCCCGCCTCGGGGTGACGGCCCAGGCCATCCACCGGGCCGAGCTGTTCGACCCCACCCTGCCCGGCGGACCGGCGGCGATCCGCATCTCGGCGGTCGACCCCGACTCCGCCGCCGCCCGCGCCGACCTCCGCCCCGCCGACGTGATCCTGGCCGTCGCCGGGCAATCGGTCGGCCCCCGCACCTTCGCCGCCGTCATCGCCGCCCGCCGCGGCGCCACCGAGATCCGCGTCCGCCGCGGCACCGAGACGATCACGCTCACCGTCGATTTACGGTTGGACTAATCAGCCCCCTCCAAGCCGGTTCTGAGGTACGCCGAAGAGCCGGATGTTTGCGTGCACCAGACCCGGCTCTTCGGCGCACCTCAGAACCGGCTTCGCCTGCAATTTCCAGGGTCCTCCGTAACCCTCGCAGCCCGCTCTGAATAGCGAAAACTAACTTCGCCCCACCCCTCGTGTCTCTCACTGCGGCGATCCAAGGCGATCGCCCGCCTGACCGGAACGGCCGGTGGCTGAGACGGACGCAAGGAGTCGGACCATGTTGACCCAGATGCTCGATTCGGTGACGCGGACCCCCCGCCGTGCGTTGGCCACGGCCGCCGTGGCGACGGTGATCGCCGCCCTGCCGGCGACGGCGCACGCGGGGCACCACTGGAACGTCGACGTGTCGGTGCCCGTCGTGGTCGACCCGTGCCCGCCGCAGCCGGTCGTTTACGATCCGGCGCGGGTGTGGGTGGAGCCGGTGTACCGCACGGTCTGCGACCGGCAGTGGGTCCCGGCGACGTACCGGACCGTCGACGCCCAGGTGTGGGTGCCGGCCACGACGACCGCCGCCGCGACGCGGCGGGTGTTCGTGCCGGACCAGTGCGGCTGGCAGACGGTGGTGGCCTTCGACCGTTGGGGCCGGCCGTGCCGGACCCGGCAGTGGGTCGTGCTGGTCCCGGCCCACGACGAGGACCGGTGCGACGCGGCGGTCGTGACGCCCGCCCACTACGAGACCGTCCAACAGCAGCAGCTGGTTTGCGAGGGCCACTGGGCCGACGTCGAGCGCCAGGAGTTGGTCGCGCCCGGCCACTGGGAGGCGAGCTACGTGGCCGCCCCCTGCCTGCCCCCGCGGGCCGAGCTTCGCGTGCGGCTGCCGTTCTGAGCCGGCCCGGCGTTTGTAACCGACCGGGCCCGACGGGTCGTCCTTATATTGGGCGAGGTGTGACATGCGTGGCATCCTGAGAAAGTCGCTGATCGCCGTGGCGGCCGTCGCCCTGACCGGGCTCGCCGGCTGCGCGGTGTACGTGCCCGGCCCGGCCGTCTACACGCCGGGGCTGGTCATCGGGCCGGGCCCCGTGTACGTCGGCGGCTACTACCCCCACCGCTTCGGCTACTACGGGTACGGCGGCTTCGGATACCGCGGGTACTACGGCCGGTGGCGGTGAGCCGGCGGGGCCGTGTCACGTGCCAGCCTGGCCCTCGGGGCCGTCGCTGAACCGCCCGGCCGCCCGCTTCTCGATCAGCTCGCGCAGCAGCGACCGGTGGCACCGCGACGCGCGGTCGCACTGCGACGAGCAGAGCAGCGTGATCGTCCCGCCGTCGCGCACCACCTTGGCCCACCCGTCGATCGCGGCTGACCGGGCGCGCATCTCCGTCAGGTACCGCGCCCGGTACTGGTCCCAAGCGATGCCCAGCGAGCCGTTCTTGGCGTAGGCGAGGGCGTGCAGCGCCTTGCTCGGCGCGAGCTCCGGCTGCGGGCGTGCTCGTTTTTCCGGGCGATCCTAATTCATTCGCGCCGCACACGTTGTCCAGTACTCGTCCCACAGGCGGCTCTGGTGCAGCGTCTCCAACGCGATCACCGCTTCGGCGTGGTCCGGATCCCACCGCTTGCCCGGGCCCTTCACCCGGTGCGGCGCGGCGCCGCACTCGCTCTCGGTCGTCGAGCTGCTGATCCGCCAGCCGCGGCGCTCGCACTCGGCGTAGGCGATCATCTCCTTGCGCGGCGCGACGTAGCTCAGCAGCTGGTCCGCCTCCTTGCGCTTCCCGCCACGCTGCGCGGCCCGCCACTGGACCAGGTGGTTCCAGAACGGGTCGTACCCGTCGTGCCGGGCCCGGTGCATCGCCTGGGCCGCCCACCGCTGGCCCGCCTCGCTCCCCTCGCCGAAGGTCGCGCGGGCGCCCTGGTTCACGTGCTGCCCGAGGTGCCAGAAGTCCAGGCACCACGCCGACAGCAGGACCGTCCAGCCCATCAGCAGGTTGAGGATCCACGGCCCGCCGTCCACGTTGGCCACCCGCTCGTCGGCCCCGGCGAAGCCGACCTGCCTCGCGTCCCGCCGCATGATCCGGCCCGCCTCGGCGCAGGGCCTGCGGGTCACCGACACCAGCCGGCGCCCCACCGCCTCGTCGTGGAACTGCACCAGCTTGAACTCCTTGTACCGCTGGTCGGTCCCCGCCCGGCGGCGGGGCAGGGGCGGCAGCTTGGGCCCGTCCGCCGGGCGCCGGGCCCGCGCCGCCACGGCCGCCTCGCGCCGCTTGCGCTTCTCCGCGTCGGTGACCGTGGGCACGGTGAAGCCGTCGATCCCCACGTAGAGCCGGGAGACCTCCTTCCCCTCCGGCGTCTTCACCAGGCAGTCCTTCGCTTTCCACCGCGGCGCGACCGCCCCCGACTCCCGGGCCGCCAGCACCCGCTTGCCCTCGGCCTCAACGACCTCGCGCAGCAGCGTCTCGCCCAGCGTCAGCTGCGCCGCGTGCCTCAGCTGCTCCACCGTCCGGGCGAAGCTCTTGCCCGTCGCGTTCAGCCGGCAGCACAGCTCCCGCGCCCCCCGGCTCACCGTCGCCTCCGCCGCGTCCAGCAGCGCGTCGGCCGGCGTCACGCCCCCGCCCCCCCTGCCCTGCCACCGCGTGCGGCGGACGACCACGCGGCCGTTGCTGGTCAGCGTGCTCCGCGGGTCGGACCCCTTGGACCTCAGCCGCCCGCCGCCCGCCGGGTCCACCGGGGGGAAAAGCCGACGCCGCCGCGTCGGCCCTCATCTGCAAGGCCCGCTCGAACGTCCGCCTCCGGTACTCCGCCATCCGGTCGCGCACCTCGTGCTCGCTGGCGTTGATCCACGCCCCGTCCGGCGCCCGGTTCACCGCCGCCATCACCTCGGCGAGCATCAGCTCCGTCTCCTGCCGCATCGCCTCGACGAACGCGCCTTCGGGCACCTGGACCTGACTCGTGTGGCCATCCATGACTGGCTCCTGTGAGGGGTGCTGCCAACATCCGTGTCAACAGCGGACCGCGGGATTATACGGAGAAATCGGACGTCCCGGAAAAACGAGCACGCCCCCGGCTGCCAGCGGTCCCACGTCTCTTGACCCTTGGGCAGGCCGCGGGGACGATAGCGCGTCACCAGGATTTTGAGCCCCTCGTCGGGGCCGGGCGGGTCGTCCCAGCGGCGGGTATGAATCGGCATAGCGACCGATTATTGGCCCGCCCCGCGGCGGTCGCCCGCGCCCCAAGGGAACTCGCCCTTTGTGGCCCCGCTGGCCGACAGACAAGGGGTCGGCCAAGGGCGCTGCGGAACCCCGAGGCCGGCGTCGGCGTAAGCGTTTTAGCCGTCCCGCAACCGTCCGCAGATCCCGGAGCCGTCCCGATGCCACAGGAAATGTCCTTCGCCCAAGCGTTGACCGAGGCCCGCCAGATCATCGTCCAGCAGTCCAACCGGATCAAAGGCGACCTGGACCGGATCAAGGCGATGCAGGAGACCATCGCCGGCCAGACCGGCACGATCGCCGAGCACGAGCGGACCCTCCAGGAGAAGACGGCCGAGATCGGCGGCCTGAACGGCCAGGTGCAGGACCTGACCAGCCAGCTGGACGCGACGCGCACCGCCAAGGACCAGGCCGAGGCCGTGTGCGACCGGCAGGGGCAGCGGCTGACGCAGCTGCAGGAGACGATCGCCGGCCTGGAGAAGCAGGCCGCCGAGCAGGCCGAGCGGATCGCCCAGCTGACGGCCGAGCTCGACGGCACGAAGGTGCAGCTGCCGACCAGCGAGGACCACGAGGCCCTGGCGGCCCTGGCCAGCCTGCTCGCGGCGAAGAAGGGCGGCACCGCGGCCCCCGCCGCCCCGGCGTCGGCGACCGCGGCGGCGTGAACCTTGCGACGCGGGGCGGGACCGGCGTCCGTCACACCAGCGCGCGCGGGGAACCGCTCTGCATGGGGTCCGTTGTCGGATCGACGCGCCTCCGCATGGGATCGGTCCGAAAAGACCTCTAGGGCTGCCGGTTTCCCTTTGGATCCGGCCCGACCGTCTGATACGGTGGCACCTGCGCCGTTCCGTTGCCAGGCCCCAGGAGTCGCATGCCCAGCTTCCCGTCCCGACTGCCGATCGAGCCCCTGGAGGGCCGACGGTTGTGCGCTGCCGTGGGGGTGCAGGGGAAGTACCTGGTCGTGTCGGCCACGGCGGGGGTGTCGAACTCGATCACGGTCGGGCTGTCGCCCGACGAATCGTCGGTCGTGGCGACGGTCACCTGGACGGCTGGCAAGGGCAGGGCGGTGGCGGCCCGCACGTTGACCAAGTCGTTCCCGCTGACCGACGGGTTCACGACCATCAAGATCACCGGCAGCAACAAGGCCGACGTGATCCTGATCGACCAGAGCAACGGCTCGTTCCCGGTCCCCACGCAGATCCACGCCGGGGGCGGGAACGACACCGTGACCGGCGGCGACGAGCCGGACGCGGTCTGGGGTCAGGGCGGGAACGACCTGATCGTCGGCGGGGGCGGCGGCGACTCGCTGTTCGGCATGTCGGGCCGGGACACGCTGATCGGCGGCGACGGCAACGACTACCTGTCGGGCGGCACCGGCAAGGACTCGCTCGAGGGGGACGCGGGCGACGACACGCTGTTCGACCCGTACGGCCCCGACACGGTGATCGGCGGCGACGGGCACGACACGTTCAACATCCACTCGCTGCGGGCCGACGTCACCAACGACTACAACGACGTCAACGACGAGCTGCACATCATCCCGCTGCCCAAGACCGCGGACGACGGCGACCCGAGCATCGGCGACATCCTCGGCGGGATCCTGCCGTTCCTGTGATCCGTCGCGAGAAGAAACCGATTCACCACGTAGACGCAGAGGCACGGAGAATCTGATCGGGGGTGCGATGGGTCGTCCCTTGCGTCTGTACGATTGGCGCGACGCGAGGACGTTGGCGACCACCCTGCTCTCCGTGCCTCCGTGGCGAATCCGCTTGGCCAACCAGTAGCGTGTCCCCCGATCGTGTCAGGAGCCCGATGCCGTTGTCGTCCAGCCGTCCCCCGGTCGAGCCGTTGGAGCCCCGCCGCCTCTACGCGTCGGTGACCCTGAAGGGTCAAACCCTGGTCGTGGTCGGCACGGCCAACTCGGCGAACACGATCGTGGTCGGCATGTCGCCCGACCTGTCGCAGGTGACCGTGAACGACACCTGGTACACCGGCGGCGGGAACAAGGCGAAGGGCCACACGATGGCCCGGTCATTCCCGGTGACCGCGTCGATCTCGCTGGTGGTGATCGAGGGGGGTGCCCGGGCCGACCGGATCACGATTGACCAGACCTACAGCATCTTCCCGATCGCCACGCACATCGACGCCGGGGGCGGGAACGACACCGTGACCGGCGGGGACGAGCCGGACACGATGTTCGGCGGGGGCGGGAACGACCTGCTGATCGGCGGGGCGGGGAACGACAGCCTGCGCGGGCAGGCGGGCAACGACACGCTGATCGGCGGGGCCGGCAACGACTTCCTCGACGGCCGGCGCGGCCGCGACTCGATGGAGGGGGACGCCGGCAACGACACGCTCCACGACCCGTTCGGCCCCGACACGATCCTCGGCGGCGACGGCACCAACACCTTCGAGATCCACTCGCTCAACACCGACAAGGTCAACGACTACTTCAGCGTGACCGACGTGCTGCACATCGTCACGATCCCCGGCACGACCGACGACGACAGCGACGGCTTCCTCAGCAGCCTGTTCCCGCTAGGGTCCATTTTCTGAGTGAGGATTGGTTTGGTGCGGGGGCACGGAGAACGCATCGGCGGGCGCGTGCTTTCTCCGTGCCCCGGTGCCTCGGCCATGAACCCTTCTAGGGATTTTCGAGACCTGTTTAAGCGATCTGTTTATGGTTGGGCACGGTACGGCCCTTGCATCGGGCCTCCCCGTGCAAGAGGCACGCGTTTGGCGTGCCGGCGCTTGCAAAAGTATCGCGCTACGGAAGGAGACCCCCGATGAAGGCTGCCAAAATTGGTTTGGCCCTGTTGCTCGCCCCGGCCACGGTCGGCGTCCTCACGCTGACCGGTTGCGGGAGCACGCCGACGACACCGGTGGAGCGGGCCAACCTGGCCGACGACTCGCAGACGAAGCTCAAGACGCTCACCCGCCAGTTCCCCGAGCTGCAGACGCTGATCGACAACAGCTACGGCTACGCGATCTTCCCCAGCGTGGGCAAGGGCGGGCTCGGCGTGTCGGTCGCCTCGGGCCAGGGCGTGGCGTACGAGCAGGGCAAATACATCGGCACGAGCCACCTCAGCATCGTCAACGTGGGGTTGACCGTCGTCGGCGAGGATTACGCCGAGCTGCTGATCTTCCAGACGAAGGCGGCCATGGACAACTTCGAGGCGAACCAGCTGAAGTTCGACGCCCAGGCGTCCGCCGTCGCCCTGAAGGAGGGCGCGCACGCCGACGCCAAGTTCAACAACGGCGTGGGCGTGTTCACGAAGACCAACAGCGGGTTCGGCGTGGACGCCTCTATCGGCGGCCAGCAGTTCACGTTCACCCTCGACCGGTCCGTGATGAAGCCGTCAGCCACCGCGCCGACCACGATGCCGACCGGCATGTGATTGACGCAGTTATCTCGACGAACTTGCAAGGGCCGACGGACAACCGTTGGCCCCTGCTTTGTTTGCGTCGCGTCTCACTGCGTCGATATGTCTGTCGCCTGTCGGGCCAAAGTGACGCCCCTGTCAGTTCGACCAACAGCCGAGCACTTGTCGGAGCAGGATCAGTTGCCCGACGTGGTATGCGGTGTGGTCCGCCAGCAGCATCGCCTCGCGGGCCAGCGTTTGCCCACCACCATGGGGCAACGCCGCGAGCAGATCGGCTTCCGGGTCCTTCACCAGCGCGATGATCGCCTTGCGATCGTCGTGGTAGCTGGCGATCGACCGATCCCAATCCGACGGCTTGGGTGGCGCATCGCCGGCAGGCCAGTACTCGTCGGGCCACTTGGGCGACTTGTGGCGTGCGTCCCTGCTGAAGGCGACGATGTCTGCTTGCGCAATCCGCAGATGCTCCAGCAGCCGCCACCCTGTGTGCGGCGAGTGGGGCGGACGGACCGAACGCAGCTTTTCCGGGAAGTCGGCGACAGCCTTGTCAAACGTGGCGTGGGCGGCACCCTCCTTCAGCAGTTCCAATAGGTGGTCGCGGAGCGGGGACTTCATTCGGATGTTCCTTCCGGATGGTCCGGGCAGAAGCATTTGAACCACGAAGGCGCGAAGACGCGAGGGTGGGACGGAGGGAAAAGCTCAAGCTATTCGGGCCGGCTCAACTGTGAGGTGACGCCAGTCCTGAGGTGATCGCCGCGGATGTCGAAGACGGCCTCTCATGTGACCGTCCCGACATGGGCGCACCTGCACGCTGCTCCTGTCTTCGTCCTGCCTTCGTGTCTTCGCGCCTTCGTGGTTCAGAATGCTTCCGCCGGAACGTCAGACGATGTGCCGCAGGATGCGCCGGCCGATGTCGAGCGTGACGCCGTAGACGAAGTGGGCGGACAGGGCCGACGCGTGCTCGGCCGGCGTGGCGGCGGTGGGCGGCTTGCTCAGCCCCAGCGCGGGGACGGCGATCTCGTCGCCGAAGAGCCACAGGGCCGTCGCGTAGGGGATGCCCAGCCCGGTGCCGACGGTCGGCACGAGTTCGGCGAGGCCACCATAGAGGGCGCCCATCGCGGCGCCATAGCCGTAGTGGACGGCCGCGCCGGCGGCGGGCTTGGCGGCGGCGGGGATCGTGTGGCCGACCAGCGCCTCCGCCGCCTTGGTCGTGGCGTTGTCGCCCTCGTCGGGTGCCGGTGGCGCGTCCAGCTTGCGCTGGGCGACCGGCTTGGCACTGACGGCCTGGAACTGGTTCATCATCCACGCCGCCAGCGCGCCGGCGATCGCGCCGGCCAGCACGCCGTCGGCCACGTCCTCCACCTTCTGGTCGACCGCCTGGACGCCGCGACCGACGGCTGACGCGCCGGTTCGCACGGCATCGGCCGAGGCGTGGACGCCGTCGTGGACGGCCCCGCGTACCTGGGAGACGCCGTCGGACACGCGGGGTTGGACCCGCTCGTAGACGTCGGCGGCCGCCTCCCTCAAATGGCCCGCGCGGTCCCCGGCCGACTCGGCGGCGTGGGCGACGGCCGACTTGATCTGGTCCCAGGCCGATTTCTTGATCTTCAGGAATGACATTGCGTTGCACCTCGGGTTCGTGTGTCGCCTGCGCGGCCGCAATCGCCATGCCCGCCCGGCACCGCTTGCCCGGGTTGCCTGCGGTCATCCATCCGCGGCCACCCCCTGTCCGGTTTTCCACTTGGCCAAAGCGAATGGTTGGCGAATGATAGGGTTCAGGAGTGATCGCATGACCATGTTCGACGTGCCGTGTAGACCGGTCGCTCCGGCCCCCGTGCCTGCCCACGACTTCATCACGCCCTACCGGGCCGTGCGGTCGGCGTCGGAGCGGCTGTGCGACCCGCTTATCACCGAGGACTACGTCGTCCAGTCGATGCCCGACGTCAGCCCGACCAAGTGGCACCTCGCCCACACGACCTGGTTCTGGGAGACGTTCCTGCTCACGCCGCACTTGGCCGGCTATCAGCCGTTCGACCCTGCCTTCAAGTTCTTGTTCAACTCGTACTACGTGACGGTGGGCGACCGCCATTGCCGGCAGAACCGCGGGCAGCTGAGCCGGCCCACCGTGTCCGAGGTCTACGCTTACCGAAAGCATGTGGACGCGGCGATGGAGCAACTGCTGGCCGACCTGCCGCCGGCGGCCGCGGAGCTGATGGACATCGGGTTGAACCACGAGCAGCAACATCAAGAGTTGATGCTCACCGATCTGAAGCACGTCTTCTGGGTCAACCCGCTTCGGCCCGCCTACCGGCAGGCAACGAGGGAGGCTCCGCTCGACCCGGTGCCCATGCGATGGGTGAATTTAGACGGTGGATTGAAGGAGATCGGCTGGCGACCCGGGGACGGCTTCGCCTTCGACAACGAGTCGCCCCGCCACAAGGTCTACCTGGAGCCGTTCGAGCTCGGCAGCCGGCTGGTCACCAACGGCGAGTGGAAGCGGTTCATGACCGACGGCGGGTACGCTCGGGCCGACTGCTGGCTGTCGGCGGGGCTGGCGACGGCCCGGGCCGAAGACTGGCGGGCCCCGATGTACTGGATCGAGCAGGACGGGCAGTGGTGGAACCACACGCTGAGCGGCCTGCGGCCGGTCGTGGACGCCGAGCCGGTGGTTCACGTCAGCTTCTTCGAGGCCGACGCGTTCGCCCGCTGGGCCGGGGCTCGGCTGCCGACCGAGGCCGAGTGGGAGGTCGCCAGCGAGGCGGTGCCGATGACCGGCCCCTTCGTGGAACACGGCGACGGCCATCCGGCCCCCGCCACCGACGCGCCGGGCCTGCAACAGATGTTCGGCGACGTCTGGCAGTGGACCGCCAGCGCCTACCTCGGCTACCCCGGCTTCTGCCCGCCGCCGGGGGCGCTGGGGGAGTACAACGGCAAGTTCATGTGCAACCAGTTCGTGCTGCGGGGGGGAAGCGTCGCCACGCCGGCGTCGCACATCCGGCGGACGTACCGAAACTTCTTCCCACCCGATGCGCGGTGGCAGTTCATGGGGCTTCGTTTGGCCCGCTGAAGGACGTGCGCGCCTCCGGGCGACCGCTAAACGGAGCTCAATCAATGGAACTGCATTCCTGCCCGACCGACACCGTGGTGCGGCCGGCAAACCCGTTGGTCTTGACGGACTACGAGCCGGTCGTCGACGACCTGCGCGCCGCTGTCCTGGACGGACTCTCGCGGTCGCCGAAAACCCTCCCCTGCAAGTTCTTCTACGACGACCGCGGCTCGCACCTGTTCGACCGCATCTGCGAGTTGCCGGAGTACTACCCGACGCGCACCGAGCTGGGCCTCATGCGCCGCCACGCGGCCACGATCGCCAAGGCGGTCGGTCCCGACGCCCTGCTGGTCGAGTACGGCAGCGGCAGCAGCACCAAGACGCGCCTCTTGCTGGACGCCCTGCGATCGCCCGCCGGCTACGTGCCGATCGACATCAGCCGGGGCCACCTGATGACCGCCGCGCGCGGGCTGGCGGACGATTACGTCGGCCTGCGGGTCCTGCCGGTGTGCGCCGACTACACCCGGCCGTTCGACCTGCCGGTCGACGCCGCGGCCCACAACGTGGTGGCTTACTTCCCCGGCTCGACGATCGGCAACTTCGAGCCCGACGCGGCCGTGGCGTTCCTGACCAACATCCGGCGGTCGTGCGGGCCGGGCAGCGCGCTGCTGATCGGCGTCGACCGCAAGAAGGACCCGGCCCGCCTCCACGCCGCCTACAACGACGCGGCCGGCGTGACGGCGGCGTTCAACCTGAACCTGCTCCACCGCATCAACCGCGAGCTGGCCGGCACGATCGACGTGAGCGGCTTCGCCCACTATGGGCCGTTCAACCCGACGCTGGGCCGGATGGAGATGCACCTGGTGAGCCTGCGGAAGCAGGCCGCCACCGTCGCCGGGCGACCGGTGGCGTTCGAGGCCGGCGAGTCGATCCACACCGAGAGCTGTTACAAGTTCACGCCCGAGGGGTTCGCCGCGCTCGCCACCGCCGCCGGGTATCGGTCGCGGCAGGTGTGGACCGACGACGAGCAGCTGTTCGGCGTCCACCTGCTGACCGCGGGGTGAGGTGATGGAGGCGTCTGACGCCAACGCTGCCGCTGGCTCCCCCTTTGCGTCACCGCCGCTCGGGATGACCAACAGGAGAACACCATGAAGCGGGCCCACACGTGGTCGATCACGGCGGCATTGACCATCAGCGGGGTGGCGCTGATTGGCTGCAACGCGCACGACCCGGCCACCAACAACGGCGACACCCGCGCCGGCGGGAATCACGCGCTCGGCGGCGACACCATGCAGTCTGGCGACGACGGCCAACGCACGCACGGCGTCGGCAACAACGGCAACCAGATGGAGATGAACGGCCTGCACTGATTGGCAGAATCGCACCCACTGCGGTCTCCGCACTCAACTACTTGCACGTCTCCTACTTGATCGGTATTAAAGGCCGCCCTTGTAGAAGTTGAGGGGGGTATTACCGACAGGATGGTGCGCGGATGCGACGACGGAAGGTGCTCGGAGCGGCGGTTGCGGGTTGGACGATCACGGCGATGACAGGCGCAGTGCTGGCTGCGGATCCCGCGCCTACCACGCCGGACGCGCAGCAGATGGCGGCGCAGATCCAGCAGTTGCAGGACAAGGTGAACCGGCTCGAGGCGAGGGAGGCCACCCGCCCGGCGGAGCAGGCCACGCCGCCGCGGGGGCAGCCCAACGTGACGGTCGAGCCGGGGGCGGGATCAGACCTCGGCCGCCGCGCCGACTCCGACCCGATGGACACGTTCCACCCGCCGTCGGCGTTCCCGGCGACCGACGCGAACGGCGCGGTGATCACCGGCGGGTGGAACGGCAGCCAGTTCGTCCTCAAGAGCTCCGACGGCAACTTCAGCCTCCACCCGGGCCTGACGGCCGACATCCGGGACCTGCTCGACTACCGCGAGCGCGTCCCCGCCAAGGGGGGCGGCAGCGAGGTGACCAAGAGCGGGTACGACACGCAGAACGGGATCGACATCTCCCGCCTGCGCCTGCTGTTCGATGGCACGCTGTTCCACCAGGTCAGCTACATCCTGCAGTTCTCGGCCGACCAGGGGGCGAGCCTCACGCTGCTGGACGCCGCCGCCACCTACCGGATCGGCGAGAGCCCGTTCTCGCTCAAGGCGGGGCAGTTCAAGGACCCCGTCTGGCACGAGCGCAACCTGTCGGAGGCGAACCTGCTGGCCGTCGACCGGACGCTGGCCGAGCAGTTCTTCGCCGGCGGGCAGGGCAGCCGCATCCAGGGCGGGGCCATCACCTACGACCAGGATCGCACCCGCGCCCAGATCGTCGCCCACGACGGGTTCGACAGCCAGAACACCAAGTTCTTCGACGCCGGCGGCGTGGCGAGCGGCGTCGGGGGGGCGGCCGGGGTCGACCCGACCAACTACGGCTTCTCCACCCGCGTCGAGTACATGCTGATCGGCAACCGCACCAAGGCGTTCAACCCCTACAGCGAGTACGACCAGTTCACCAGCCTCAACGCCAAGCAGGACATCCTGGTCGTCGGCGCCGGCGCCGACTACTCCCAGGCCGGCGCGAACGACGTGATCCTGCACGGCGCCGACGTCCAGTACAACCAGGTCGGCGGGCTCAGCGCCTACGCCGGCTACTACGGCACCTACCGCAAGATCAACACGAACCAGGGCGTCAGCCCCAACGGTCACTACTACGACCTGGCGTTCGAGGGGCAGGTGGCCTACCTGATCAACCAGAAGGTCGAGCCGTTCGCCCGGTACGACTACGTCCACTTCGACCCCAGCTCCACCCGGCAGGTGTCGGGCCTGACGACCCACATCCTGCAGGAGTTCACGGTCGGCGCGAACTACTACGTCTACGGCCAGAAGCTGAAGGTGACCGTCGACGCCAACTACCTCCCCAACGGCTCCCCCGCCGACGCCGACGCCGCCGGCGTCCTGAAGGACAGCGGCAACAACCAGTTCGTCTTCCGCGGGCAGGTGCAGCTGGCAATCTAGCAAGGATCTGGCCGGCAGAGGGCGGCGCGTCACGCGCGCGGTGCCGTCGCCATTCGGTTCACAGGAGCCCCGCATGCACGTGCGGGGCTTCTTTCGTCGCACGATGCCAGCTATCGTTCGACGAAGATGCCCGTCCGCGTCGACCTCGATCGCATTCGCGCCAACGCTGAACGGATCGCGGCAACGGCCCGCGTCCCGCTCCTGGCCGTCGTCAAGGCCGACGCCTACGGCCTCGGCGCCCCGCGGGTCTCGGACGCCCTGTCCGACCTCGGCGACCGCCTGGCCGGCTTCTACGTGTTCGACGCCGCCGAGGCGGTCGCGGCCGACCTCCATCGCCGCACCGGTCGGCGCACCGTCGCCCTGCACGGCGACTCGGCCGACGCGGCCGACTATCGGCAGGCCCACATCAACCCCGTCGTCTGGACGGTGGACCGGGCCAGCGCCCTTCGCGCAGCCGAGCCCGTCCTCAGCCTCGACACCGGCCAGCAGCGGTTCGCCTGCCCCCCCGCCGATGCCATGGCGGTTCAGAAGGCCGGCGCCTGCCACGAGGCGATGACGCACGCCACCCGCCTCGAGCAGGCCGACCAACTGCGACGCTTCACCGCAGATTGGCCGTTCCGCCCCACCCTGCACGCGGCCGGGTCGGCCCTGCTGGACGTGCCGTCGGCCCGCTTCGACGCCGTGCGACCCGGACTGGCCCTATACGTGGGTGCGCTGCGCGTCACCGCCCCCCTAATTGAGGTGCGCGACGCCGTTGGCCCCGCGGGTTACACCCGGTTTTGCGTGCAACGCCTGGGCGTGATCCGCATGGGTTACTCGAACGGCCTCAAGCCCGGGCCCTGCCGCGTCGGCGGCCGTCCGTGCCGCATCGTGGAAGTGGGCATGCAATCAGCCTTTGTCGAGATCGGCCCGGGCGACGGCGTCGGCGACGAGGTGGTCCTGCTCGGGTCGGACGCC
Source organism: Tepidisphaeraceae bacterium (assembly GCA_965198865.1). Classification (GTDB taxonomy): domain Bacteria; phylum Planctomycetota; class Phycisphaerae; order Tepidisphaerales; family Tepidisphaeraceae; genus CBDAQA01. The sequence goes on from CBDAQA010000011.1 coordinate 15,044, forward strand.
CCGACGGACCCGGACGACGTTCTGTCCCGGGTGACCGAGCAGGACGTCGCCGCCGCGTGGCAGGTGAGCCCCCAGGAAGTGCTCGTGCGGCTGTCGGCCGCAGGCCCGCGGCAGTACGCCTGACCGGCGACGGGAGTCCAGCATGCACCAAGACGAAGCGTCCCGCCTCCGGCACTCGATCCGCGGGTGCATCAACGCGCTCAAGCTCGGCACCTCCGCGCTCGACACGGGCCTGACCCGCGAGGAGACCCTGGAGTTCCTCGACTACTTCGAGCAGGCCGCGGAGAAGATGTGCCACCTGCTCGACGAGTACGAAGCCCTGCCCGAGCCGACCCCGACGCCCGTAACGCAGTCGTAGCCGTCTCCACAAATAGCCTGAGCAGAGGATCGTCCACGCGGGTCACGTCAGGGCACGACGCGCACGCAACACCACCTTCTCCGTGGTTCCGTGCCTCCACGGTAATCCCCTCCTCCTTCGCGGACGGCTCGCCGACCTCGCGACTTCGGGGCCGAAATCCCCCTCGCCCACGTTTCCCGCTGAAAACCGGGACGATTCGCTGATGGGGTCTTGAAAACCAGCGAAATCTCGATACTTTCCCGTCCCGCGGTCGCAGGGGCGGCCGCGACACACGCGGGACCCGCCAGCGCGGCGGCCCGGTGTTTGGCTCCCCGCCGGCCGTCCAACGTCGGCGGAACACGTCCCCCAGCGGAAAGGAAACGCCCAATGGCCATGACCAAGTCCGAGATCGCCGCCACCCTTGCAGAGCAGGTCGGCATCACCAAGAAGCAGGTCTCCGCCTTCTTCGAGGCCCAGGCCGCCCTGGCCTACAAGCAGGCGAAGAACCAGTTCGTGATCCCCGGCATCGGCAAGCTCAAGATCGCCGACCGCCCCGCCCGCGACATGGTGATGCAGTTCGGCGCCGACAAGGGGAAGGTCAAGCGCATCCCCAAGAGCAAGAAGCTCAAGTTCCTCATCAGCAAGTCGGCCAAGGACGCCATCCTCGGCGGCCCCAAGCCCGCCAAGAAGTAATTGGCCCACCAGTGACCCGACGGGCCCCGGCCCGCCCCAGCCGTCTCGGCCGCCGATCCCACGGGTCGGCGGCCGTTTCGTTTCGCCTCCCAACGCCCCGCCGAGGCAGCTCGCACCGGGGCGAAAGGGGAGCCGGATACCCGCATGCCAGCAGCGACGATCGCTCCCCCCGCGCCGGCCACCGCGGGGGCGCACCACCACAACAACCTGGACCTGATCCGCCTGCTGCTCGCCCTGGCCGTCATCTACTCCCACTGCTTCGCGCTCGCCACCGGCACCGGCAACGACGAGCCCGTGCAGCGCCTCACCCGGGGGCACGTCACGCTCGGCGATCTGGCGGTCGACTGCTTCTTCATCGTCAGCGGGTTCCTCGTCACGCGCAGCGACCTGACCTCCCGGTCGGTCACCGCGTACCTCGCCAAGCGCTGCCTGCGGATCCTCCCGGGCTACTGGGCCGCCGTCGCCGTCTGCGTCGGCGTCGTCTCGCCGCTCGAAAGCCCGCCCCGTCACCCCAGCGAAAACTTCCCGCCGCCCACCCCTTTGACCCACCGGTTGGCCCTCCCGTTGCTTCCAACGGTCCACCCGAAACGGAGCAACCCTCATGACCGCCGTTCCCAACCCGCTCGCCGGGTATCCCAGTGACGCGACCGGTGCCGACTCGATCCTGGCCGCCCCCGCCCCGGTTGCCGATCCATCCCCCGCGATCGCCCAGCTGAACGGCCTGCTCCGCGGCGAGATCTCCGCCGCCGAGACGTACCGCGGCGTGCTGGAGAAGCTGGACGACGCCGCCCACGCCGACCAGCGCGAGCCCCTGTCCCGCGTCCAGGCCGAGCACGCCCGATCGTGCCTGCTGCTCCGCGAGCGCATCGTCGACCTCGGCGGCACCCCCGCCGACAGCTCCGGCGTCTGGGGCATCTGGGCCCAGACCGTCCAGTCGACGCTCACCCTGATCGGTGGCGAGGTCGGCTCCCTCCGCGCCCTCCGCGAGGGCGAGGAGCACGGCCAGCGCGACTACGAGGCCGCCCTCAACGCGGTCGACGCCCCCTCCGCCCAGCTGATCCAGGACCGCCTGCTCCCCGCCCAACAGCAACACCTGGAAACGCTCGACAAGCTGCTCCAAATCACCCAGGCCGGCGTCTGAAGTACGCCGAAGATCCGGGCCTTCGGCGTACCTCAGGCGCCGGCTTGGCCTCGTCTCTTTGCCTCCCGCCATGCATCGCTAGACTGCCGCCGCATGACCCCGTTCACCGTCGACGTCCGCGGCCAGCTCGCGCCCCACGACCAGCAGGAGTGGCTCCTCACCAACGGCACCGGCGCGTTCGCCGACGGCACCGTCGTGGGCATGAACACCCGCCGCTACCACGGCCTGCTCGTCGCCGCCACCGTCCCGCCGGTCGGCCGCGTGGTCACGGTCAATCGCGTCGCGGAGATCCTCACCCTCGACGGCGACGAGCCGAGCCCGCACGAGCTGTCGATCAACACCTTTGCCAACTCCGTCATCCACCCCCACGGCGAGCAGTACCTCACCCGCTTCGCGCTGGAGGACGACGCCCGCTGGGGCTACGTGGTGGACGGCGTCCGGGTCGACAAGAACGTCCAGCTGCTCTGGGGCCAGCAGGCGGCCGCCGTGCGGTACACCGTCTACGCCGGCACCGCCGCCAACGGCCTGGGCCGACAGTTCAAGCTGGCCGTCCGCCCGTTCCTCGGCCTGCGCGACTTCCACGCGCTGCGCAGGGTCGGGCAGGCGTTCTCCATCGCCCCGGCCGAGCAGCGCGTCACCGTCACCGATGGTCACAACAGCGTCACGATCACCGGCGACGGCGCGACGTTCGCCGAGTCGGCCGACTGGTGGTTCGGCCACGTCTACCCGATCGAGACCGAGCGCGGCCAGGACGACACCGAGGACCTGTTCACCCCCGGCACGTTCACGCTCCAGGGCCGGGGCCGCGGCACGTTCACGCTGTGGATCGCGCTCGACCCGAGCGCCACGTTCACCACCTACGACGCCGAGCTGGCCAGGCGGCCGCCGGCGCCGATGCCGCCCAAGCCCACGTCGCGCACGGTGAACCAGCTGTCGCACGCCGCCGCCGACTTCGTCGTCGCCCGCAAGAGCCCCGACGGTTCGCCCGGCACCACAATCATGGCCGGGTACCCGTGGTTCAGCGACTGGGGGCGCGACACGATGATCAGCTTGCCGGGGCTGATGCTGGTCACCAAGCGGTTCGCCGAGGCCAGGCGGGTGCTGAGCGTCTTCGCCCAGTACGTCGACGGCGGGATGATCCCCAACCGGTTCGACGACTACACCGATGCCCCGGAGTACAACACGGTCGACGCGAGCCTCTGGTTCGTCCACGCCGCGTTCGAGTACGCCCGCCTGAGCGGCGACGACGACGCGCTGGCGGAGGTGCTGATGCCCGCCTGCCGGAAGATCATCGACGGCTACCGCGCCGGCACCCGCTACCACATCGGCATGGACCCGGCCGACGGCCTGATCCACCAGGGCGACCCCGACACACAGCTGACCTGGATGGACGCCAAGACCGGCGGCGTCGTCTTCACCCCCCGCCAGGGCAAGCCGGTCGAAATCAACGCGCTCTGGTACCACGCCCTGCTGCTGATGCGCGAGGACGACCTCGCCGCCCAGGTGGCCCAAAGCTTCCGTGCCCAGTTCTGGCTCGGCGACGATCAGGGCCTGGCCGACGTGATCCACCTGAACCAGCCCGACCGCCGGGTCCGCCCGAACCAGATCTTCGCCGTCAGCCTGCCCCACAGCCCGCTGACGCCCGATCAACAGCGGGCCGTGGTTAGCGTCGTCCAGCGCGACCTGTTGACGCCGATGGGGTTGCGCACGCTCGCCCCGTCCGACCCCAACTACAGGGGCCGCTACACCGGCGACCAGTTCCACCGCGACGGCGCGTACCACAACGGCACCGTCTGGCCCTGGCTGATCGGCCCGTTCCTCGACGCCTACCTGAAGGTGAACGACCGCTCCCCCGCCGCCGTGGCGCAGGCCAAGGCGTGGCTCAAGCCGTTGGCCAAACATTTCGCCGACGAGGGCTGCCTCGGCCAGATCGCCGAGATCTTCGACGGCGACGAGCCGAGGCGGTCGGTGGGCTGCTACGCCCAGGCGTGGAGCGTCGCGGAGGTGCTGCGGTTGGCCGTGCAGGTGGGGCTGTGACCGTTTGGCGACGGCCCGGAGGGCCGGCTACAAGCTGTGCCGGCCCTCCGGGCCGTACGCCGCGCACGATGCCGTACACGCTCCGTCACGGCCAATGGGACGGCGGCGAGCATGGAACGCGGTCCCTGCGCGATCATGATCGCCGGGTGCCGCGTCGGTCGGTCCAACGTGCGGGACCGGCGCGCTGGACCCCCAAGCGTGGGCGGACGCCCATCGCCAGCATCCAAGGCGTACATGACACGCGACCTGCGGTCCTACGCTTGAGCCATGAAATACCGTCGCCTTGGCAAGACCAACCTGACCGTCTCCGTGGTCGGCGTCGGCACCTGGCAGTACGGCGGCGAGTGGGGGCAACCGTTCGACCAGCCCGCGGTCGATGCCATCTTCGACGCCGCCCGCGGGCGCGGCGTGAACCTGATTGACACGGCCGAGTGCTACGGCGACCACACGTCCGAGGCGTTCGTCGGGAACGCCATCAACCGCGACCGGGACCGCTGGGTCGTCGCCACCAAGTTCGGCCACGTGTTCCACGGCCCGTTCAACCGCACCGATGAACGATCGGCCCGGGACGTGGTGCCGCAGGTGGAGAAGTCGCTGCGCGCCCTGCGCACCGACCACATCGACCTGCTGCAGTACCACTCCGTGCGCGACGAGGAGTTCTTCGACACCGCCGTGCGGGATGAGCTGCAGAAGCTGGTGCGGTCCGGCAAGGTCCGGTTCGTCGGCAACTCGATCGGCAACGCCGGACCCGGGGAGACGGGTCGCAACGTTCAGGCCGAGCGGTCGGCGGAGTTCCACGCCGACGTGCTGCAGGTGATCTACAACCGCATCGACCGCAAGCCCGAGGAGGGCTCCCCCAGCCTGTTCGACCTGGCGATCCGACAGGACCTCGGCATCCTCGCCCGCGTCCCGCTGGCCAGCGGGTTCCTGTCGGGCAAGTACAAGCCCGGCGACGCGTTCACCGTCGGCGACGTCCGCCAGCGGCAGGACGCCAAGGTCATCGCTGAGAAGCTGGAGCAAGTGCAGCAGATTCGACGAACCGAGGTGCCGCCCGGCACCGACATGGCGACGTGGGCCCTGGCGTGGTGCCTGCAGCACCCGGCCGTCACCGCCGTCATCCCCGGCTGCAAGAGCGCGGCGCAACTGGAGAAGAACGCCGACGCCGCGAACCTGGACATGGTGCGATCGGACCATCCGCAGCACGTGGCGTCGCCCGTGTGAGCCGTCACAAAGGGGAAGCCGCGGGCGTCTCAATGGATGTACATCCGGGGCTCTGGTGGATCTACGCTGTCGGCACGGCGTCGGCGTGGACGATCTGCGCGCTGCGCAGCGTGTTCCGCAGCAGCATCGCCACCGTCATCGGCCCGACGCCGCCGGGCACGGGGGTGAGATGGCCGGCGATGGCCCGCACCGCGTCGAAGTCGACGTCGCCCACCGTTCGCTTGGTGCCATCTGCGACCGTCACGCGGTTGATGCCGACGTCGATCACCACCGCCCCGGGCTTGACGTGCTCGGCGCCGATCAACCCCGGCTTGCCGACGGCGACCACCAGCACGTCGGCCCGGCGCGCGTGGGCGGCCAGGTCCCGCGTGGCGATGTGGCACACCGTCACCGTCGCCATCCGCTCGGCCAGCAGCAGCGCCACCGGCTTGCCTACGATCTCGCTGGCCCCCACGACCACGGCCTCGACGCCGCGCAGCTCGACGCCGGTCGACCCGATCAGCTCGATCACGCCCGCCGCCGTGCAGGGGGCGATCAGCGTGTGGCCGTAGACCACGTAACCGATGTTGGCCGGGTTGACGCCCTCGACGTCCTTCACCACGTCGATCTCGTACTGCAGCCGGGCCCGGTCCAGGTGGGCCGGCAGCGGCAGGTGCATCATGATGCCGGTGACGGCCGGGTCGCCGTTCAGCCGGCGGATCTGGTGCTTCAGGTCGCGCTGGCCGATGTCGGCCGGCAGCGACAACAACTGGTAGTCGATGCCGACGGCCCGGCACGCCTGCCCCTGCCGCTCGGCGTACAGGTCGCCGGCCGGCGTGCCCCCGACGATCAGCGCGACCAGCCGGACCGCGCACCCCCGGCCGGTGAGCGCCGCCACGCCCGCGGCCGTCTCCCGCTTGAGCGCGTCCGCCAGGGCCAGTCCATCGATGAGGCGTGCCGACATAGGCCCGGCGAGTATACGGGAACGGCATCGCGATTCACTGGATTGGCGCGGCGGGCGAACGCGGTCCGACTCGCAGGCGTGATCGGCAGTGGCTTGCGCCATCGCGATGACGCGGTGAACGGCGATGGCGCAAGCGACTGCCAACCCGTTCGGTTGAGCGACGTTGCTGGGCTATGGCGGCGTCAGCTCGCCTTGATGGACTCGGGGCGCGGGCGCATCCGTCGCCACAGCGTGCTGGGGTCGATGCCCAGCACGGCGGCGGCGGCGCGGGTGTTGCCGACGGTCGCCAGGACGCGGCGGATGTGCTGGTCCTCAATCGCGCGCAGGGGGACGAGGTCGCCGGGCATGTGGGCGGCACCGTCGTCGCCGCCGGCACCGCGGACGTCGGGGGGCAGGTCGGCGGCCTCGATCCGATGGCCGGGGGCGATCAGGGCGGCGCGCTCGACGACGTTCCGCAGCTCGCGCAGGTTGCCGGGCCAGCGGTAGCGGGCCAGGACGGCCAGGGCGTCGGGCGCGAAGCCGACCACGGGCCGGCCGTGGTGACGGGCGGCGTGCGACAGGTAGCGATCGGCCAGCAGCGGCACGTCCCGGGGCCGGTCGCGCAGCGGCGGCAGGTCGAGGCGGACCACGTCCAGCGCCAAGCGCAGGTCGTCGCGGAACCGTCCGGCCCGGACGGCGGCGACCAGGTCGTCGACGGCGGCGGCGACCACCCGCACGTCGGCCGGGCGGGGGCAGTGCTCGTCGCGCCGCTCGTACTGGCGGTCGGCGATCAGGCGGAGCAGCTTGGGCTGGAGGGACGGCGGCAGGTCGCCAACGCGGTCGAGGACGAGCGTGCCGCCCCGGCACCGGGCGACGTGCCCCTGCGGGTCGCCGTCGGCGACACCGAACAGGTCGGCCTCCAGTGTTTCGGGGTCGCCGGCGCACGACACGACCGCCAACGGCCCGGCCGATCGCCCGCCCCAGGCGTGCAGGGCGCGGGCCCATCTCCCCTTGCCAGTGCCGGGCTCGCCGACGATCAGGACGGCGGCCGGGCTGGTCGCGACCCGGCGGGCGACGGCGAGCAGGTGGCGGACGTCGGCGGAGTCGGTCGGGAGGTCGGCATCGGGGTCGTCGTCGAGGTCGGCACGGGCGGAGCGGAGCTCCGTCGCCAGCCGTCGCCGTTCGGCGACACGCGTCAGGACCAGCTCGACGGCGGCGGGCGTGACCGGCGCGGGCAGGTGATCGACCGCCCCGTGCCGGACCGCTTGCAGCACGCGCTCGGCGTCCGACGCGGGGGCGACGATGACGACGTCGGCCGACGGGGCGTGATGGCGCAGTTGCCGAACGGCCTCGCCTCCGATGCCGCCCGAGGGATCGAGGGTGAGGCAGATCAGGTCGGCTGGATGTTGGACGAGATCCGCGTGAGCGGCCGCGGCGGTCGGCACGATCGTCGGGCGGTGCCCCTCGGCCCGCAGAAAAGCGGCGAGCCGGACGGCCGCCTCCGGCTCCACCTCAACGATCAGCACGTCCCATATCGGGTGGCGATCAACGGGCGGAAGGCTCGTGGTCACTCGGTTCATGACACGGTGCGGTTGGGCGTCCGATCATGTAACGGATCCAAATCTGCGGATCAAGCCCATTCGCTAAGGCTTTAAGCATCAGCACCCCTCCGAGATCACCGGTGCTTATTCCAACAGCACCCGTCAGACCGTTGCCAATTGCGCTTCAGCTCGCTGCAGTATGCAATCCTTAATCTCTTTCTGCAGCGTGTGCATGATTTGTGTTCGTTCGATGAGCAGAGACAGGCCATCTGACGGGTTCAGATATCTTTATTCTCCCATTAGTTGTTATTGAAAAATGACTTATGTCACGCCATCGTCGATGCTCAATTTTTGGGTCGTCGCGTTTATCCGATGCGCCGGCAGATTTTTGATATTTGCGCTGCTCCGACTGATGCGGCACGCTGCGAGACTAGGCTTAAGTTTAGACTGGTCAATTTTTTACGATTTTACTTGCGACTTTCGGAAGAGCGGCAACTGGCGGCGTGCTGCTTAGCAGACGATAAAACGTAATGCGCGATGCCAAGGCAACAGGCAACGGGCGTGTCGCGCCTCAAGTCAGCGTTTCCGGCATTGGCTGCTGCGCGGTTCGGCACAACGGTTGCCAAGGGAACGAACGGGTGGGTTGTTGGTGCCTCCAAGTCTGTCTTGCTCAAGGGTGTCGCGAGAGTCCCGGCTTCGGGGGTCGCCCACCGTTCATCCTGTCGGCCTCTCGGCCCGCGTCGCCGTCGCGTCCACGGCGGATGGTCCATCGGTTCAAGGAGTGTCCATGCGTTCAACAGCGGTGTTGGAGGATCGACTGTCCATGTCGGCCAAGATGAGCCGGCTCGGGCAGCGGCTGAAGGATCCGCAGTGGCGGAAGTACGGCGGCACGTTGCTGGCGGCAAAGATGCTGGGGCTGGGCCTCATCTTCTTGGTCATGTTGGCCGTCGAGGTCGGGCCGAGCTACTTCGGCAGCACCGCGCACGCCCAGCAGCAGGCATTGCCGGCGTCCGCCAGCCAACCGACAGCGACCCCCGGAACCCCTGCTGCGGCGGCGGCCGCGACCCCGGCCGGCGCAACCGACAATGTGGATGCCAACGAGCCAGACCCGGCAACGGCCTTCAAGGGCACTGCACCGACGAGCATCATCAATCCGCTCAACACGGTGTGGACGCTCGTGGCGGCATTCCTGGTGTTCGGCATGCAGGCCGGGTTCACCATGCTCGAGGCCGGCTTCTGCCGCAGCCGCGAGACGGTGAACGTGCTGGTCGAGTGCGTGTTCGACACCTGCCTGTGCGGACTGCTGTACTACGCGTTCGGCTACGCCTTCATGTTCGGGGCGGGCAACGGCCTGATCGGCTGGCACAACCCGCAGGACACCACGGTCATCCACAGCTGGTTCTTCCTGCAGAACGTGACCGCGCTGAGCACCTGGGGCACCAGCGGCATCCCGGTCCTGGCCCACTGGGTCTTCCAGTTCGCCTTTGCCGACTGCGCCTCGACGATCTGCTCGGGCACCATGATCGGCCGCACGGCGTTCGCCGGCGACGTGATCTACTCGGTGTTCGTCAGCGGGTTCATCTACCCGATCATCGGACACTGGGCGTGGGGACCGGACGGCTTCCTGGCAACCATGGGTTCGGCCGCGACCGACAAGTTCACCGGCGTGTTCGCGACGCACATGAGCGGCATGCCGTTCCACGACTTTGCCGGCAGCACGGTCGTCCACTCGATCGGCGGCTGGATCGCCCTGGCGGGCGGCATCATGCTCGGGCCACGCCTGGGCCGGAGGTTCAAGCGTGACGGCGGTGGCCCCATGCTCCCGCACGACCTGGTCATGGGCGTGATCGGCGGGTTCATCCTGTGGTTCGGCTGGTACGGGTTCAACCCCGGCTCGTCGCTGAGCGCGATGGACTTCACCGGCATCGGCCGCATCGCCGCCAACACCACCCTCGCCGCCTCTACCGGGGGCCTGGCCGCCGAGTTCTTCATGTACTTCCGCACCGGCAAGTGGGACGCCGGCGCGATCACCAACGGCTTCCTGGCCGGCCTGGTGGCGATCACCTGCCCCTGCTACTGGGTCAGCCCGACCGGGGCGTGCATCCTGGGCGCGGTCGCCGGCGTGATCGTGATCCTCGGCGTTGACCTGCTGGAGTTCGCGCGGATCGACGACCCGATCGGCGCCTGGCCCGTTCACGGGCTGTGCGGCATCTGGGGCACCCTCTCCCTGGGCCTGTTCGCCACCGGCCAGTACGCGCTGGCCGGGAGCAGCAACAGCGGCGTCCCGTCCCCCGTGTACAAGGGGGCCGACGCCCTGACCGGCCTGTTCTACGGCGGCGGGTGGAAGTGCTTCGAGGCCCAGTGCATCGGCAGCGCGATCATCTGCGCCAGCACCTTCGCCGTGGCCATGCTGGTGTTCTTCGTGCTGAACCTGTTCGGCATCCTCCGCATCTCCAAGGAGGGCGAGATGGAAGGCATGGACATCCACGAGCACGGCATCGCGGCCTATCCCGAGTACGTCATCTCGGCCCTGGCCGCCCCCGCCGGCAGCCCGCCGGACACGGTGCTCGCCGAGTCGAGCAGCCGTCACGGTCGCATGAGCGAGTCGGTCGTCTGAGGATGGCCGGCCAACGTGACAGATGACCCCGCGTGAAGGGGATCGTTGACAAGTGCCCCCGGTCGCAACCCCGACCGGGGGCACGTCTTTTGGGAAGGACCAACGATTGACAAGTCCCACCGCAGCATCCGACAATTTCCCCCCGCGCACGCACTGGCACCATGGCCCGGCGGCGGGGTTTCACCTCGAGAGGACCAGCACCATGAAAATGATCGTCGCCATCATCCGGCCGGAAAAGCTGGAGGCCGTCCAGCAGGCCCTCAACGGCGTGGACGTGTACCTGATGACCGCCTCCGACGTCCGCGGTTGCGGCCGCCAGCGCGGCTACTCCGAGCAGTACCGCGGCAACCAGGTGGTCATCCGCCTGCTGAGCAAGGTGAAGCTGGAGATCGCCGTCAACGACGAGTACGTCAAGCCCGCCACCGACGCCATCGTGAAGGCCGCCTACTCGGGCAACATCGGCGACGGCAAGGTGTTCGTGCTCGACCTGCAGGAGTGCTACCGCATCCGCACCGGCGAGAGCGGCACCGCCGCCATCGGGCCGTGAGATTCCGGTCCCCGTACCGGTGACCCAGACGAGTGCCCCGGCCCCGCGACGTTGCGCGGCCGGGGCGCTTTCACGTAGTCGCCGACCACACGTCCGAGAACGCTCCGGTCCCACCGCACGGGCGTTGCCCGCCTCCCAGCCGGCAAGCGCTGGCCCCAACATGCCGCCCGGCCGGCGGTTGGCCAGCTTGACCGGTGTCGGTCTGACGGGCACGATCATGTCATGACAAAGGCGGAGCGCTGGCTGAAGGAGACCATGACCGTCCGGCGGTGGCTGGTCGTCGTCTGCGGCGTGTCCGTGCTGGCGACGGTCGCCGCCTACTGGGCCGTGTCCGGCCTTCGCGGCGACGAGGCCGCCGCCGAGGAGGCGACCCCGGTGGGCACCAGCGCCGCCGGCGAGCAGCGGCCCACGTCGATGTTCATCACCGCCAACGTCGGCTCGATCGGCGTCCTCGACGGCCGGGCCAACGTCAGCCTGGACGTCTACCCCACCCGGCTGCCGATCACGTGGACCGTCACCGTCCGCACGATCCCCGGCATCGGTCTGGGCAACGCCACGGTCCGCGAGATCGAGTTGAAGGACGGCGAGAGCAAGCTGTTCGCCGCCGCGCTGGACGAGGTGGTGCATCACCCCGACCCGGACAACGACGTGACCGTGGGCGGCGCGACGATCCACGCCGTGTCGGCCGGCCCGACCGACTACCACTTCGAGGTCAAGTGCATCGGCACGCTCCGCCTGGACGCCGACGGCATGAGCGACCTGAAGCGGATGCTCGAGAAGGCGGAGGCCCAGCGCGCCTGGCTGCTGCCGCGGACGGTCGCCCTGCGGGTGCCGTCAACACCCACCCCGGCCATCGCCGAGGTGCGGGCGACGTCGGCGGTGAAGTGAACCCCGTGGCGTGGCCTGCCGCGTAGCGGTCGGCCCGGAGGGGCGCTCTGCCGAACAGTCGAAGGGTGCCCCTTCGGGACGACCGCCACGCGGGCCGCATCGACACCCGCCCACGCTCGTCAAACCACGGGATCGCTATGGTTCCCCCAGCCACGGCCGGCTCGACCGCTCCGAGCACTACGGACGTCTCTCCAGCCGCGTCGCCATCCCTGCGCGTCGCGGTCCTGGGCGTGGGCCGAATCGGCAGCACCTTCGCCTTCCAGTTGGCCCGGGCCGGCCGCCACGCCGTCACCGTGATCGCACGGCCGGGCTCCGCCCGGCTTCAACAGCTGCAGCGCGACGGGGGGATCGTCAACGTCGCCGGCGAGCGGGCACCAGTGCAGGTGTCCGACGCGCTGGACGAGCAGGTGCCCTACGACCTGGTCGTCGTCACCCTGCTTTCGCATCAGGTGGACGGGGCGCTGCCGGCGTTGCAGCGGAGCGCCGCCCGGTGCGTCCTGTTCATGTTCAACAACTTCGAGCCGGAACGGTTGCGGGACGCGCTCGGCCCAGGGCGATGCGCCTTCGGCATGCCGTTCGTGCAGGCCGACCTCGACGGGGACGGCAAACTCAAGGCGACCATCGGTGCCGCCGGCCAGAAGACGCGGCTGGGCCAGCAGCGGTGGGTTGACCTGTTCAACGCTGCCGGGCTGCCGGCCGTCCTCGAGCTGGACGTGCTCCTGTGGCTGCGTTGCCACGCCCCGCTGTGCGTAGCCTTCGAGAGCGTGTCGGTCGCCGGCATGCGCCGCGGGGGCGGCGCATCGTGGGGCGAGGCGATGGTGCTCGCGCGCGGCGTCAAGGAGAGCTTCGCGCTCATCCGAGGACTGGGATTCAAGGTCTACCCGCGGGGGAAGTCCATCCTGAACGGCAGCCCCACGCCTGCCGTGGCGGCACTTCTGTGGTTCATGTCGCGGATCAAGTCGTTCCGCGAGCTGCTCGCCACCGGGGCGAACGAGTGCCGCGCCCTGGTGGACGCGATGGTGGCCGCCGCGCCCCGGTCGAACCCGCCGGTGAGGATCGCCAGAATCCACGCGATGCGGCCGATGTCCGAACCGTGAGCGGCCCCGACAGCCCGCGCTGCGTCAATCGGCTCCGAGGGCACCATGGGATTAGACGTGTACGTCATGCCGATCTGGCGGTTCAAGGCCAGAGACTTCACGCCCCCCGTGCAGCGGCTGCTCGGGTCGGACGTTCCCTCGTACACCGTCTCGCCAAGCCGGATTGTCGGGTCCGACCGGAAGGCGGCGCGCGGCGCGATCGTCCGGTGGAGGGCGAGGCGGTCCGTCGCGCAACTGCGGCGGGCGATCAAGCGCCAGTTGGGCCGGCCTGTCCTCTGGAACAACGACGGTGACGTCGCCTACGGCGAGCAGGCGTCGGACTTCGCGCCGCTCCGCGCGTTCGCGGCGTGGCTCGACCACCGCGACCAACTGCCGCGGTTCGAGCCGCCGTCCACCGGCAACTACTACGAACATCCGGCCCGACTGGCCGGGCCGACGCGACCCCTGACGTATCCCCAGGTTCTCAATCACGACTGCTTCGCCGGCTACTTCCTGCCGGTCGACTTCGAGCCCATCGTCCACGTTGAGTCGTACACGATCGCGGGGACGTGGACGTTCCACCGCGCGGTCGGGTCCAGCCCACGGCTGATGGCGGAACTGACCGCGATGGGAGGCGAGATCGACGTGGTCGAGCGCGACGGCCTCGCCGACGCCGACGCGATTCGGCAGGTCCGCCGGCAGTTCGAACAACTGTCGGAGATCGCGTCGATCAGCTGCCGTACGCGGCTGCCGATCATCTTCTACGGTTGAACGAGTCCTGTTCCGCGCAAGAAGAAGCCCCGGATGAACATCCGGGGCTCCGTCGGACTTGCGAGATCACCGCGTCACGCCGCCCCGGCGCCGTGGCACTTCTTGTACTTCTTGCCGCTGCCGCAGGGGCAGAGGTCGTTGCGGCCGACCTTGGCCGCGTCGCGGACGATCGGCTTGGTCGTCACGCCGCCGGCGGACTCGCCGGACTCGCCCTGGCGGTTGTCGGGCTGACCACCGCCGCCGCCGACCGTCTCGCTGACGCCGTAGCCGGCGTCGGCGGCGTGGCTGGTGGCCAGCACGCGGTAGTTGCTGCGGCGCCTCGGCTGGCCCTCGCCCTGGCCCATCAGCTTCGCGCGGAAGATCTGGTCGGTGACCTTGTCGCGGATGCCGGCGTTCATCATGCGGAAGTACTCGAACCCCTCCTTCTTGTAGAGCACGCGCGGGTCCTGCTCGGCGAAGCTCTGCAGCCCGATGCCGCTCTTGAGCATGTCCATCGCGTACAGGTGCTCCATCCACGCCAGGTCGAAGATCTCGATCAGCACGTACTGCTCCAGCTCGGTCAGCTCCTTGCGCAGCAGGGCCGTGCTGATGTTGGTGAAGATCGTGCGCGGGTCCAGCTCGGTCGCGGCGTCGCCGGCGGCGTTGGTCGTCGTCGTCTTCGTCGGCTCGCCGACGATCGCCCGCAACCCCGGCGGCAGCTTCTCGGGCGTGAAGATCAGGTCGGGGAAGTTCAAGCCGAACCGGGCGTTGAACGCCGCCAGCTGCGCCTCGCGGCTCGTGCCGGCGGCCATGATCGTGTCGAGGTCGGCCTTCAGCTTCCCGCCGCGGACCAGCTCCTCCTGGTAGCCGCACATCTCGTCGTGCAGGTCGCGGACGCTGTGGTCGCGGACGTGCTCGACCGTCCACTCGACGCCGTACTTCCGGCGGACCCAGGTGGTGAGGAACTCGATCGCCTCCTGCGGGGCGGTGCTGGGGTTGCCGTGCTCGCCGCCCAGAGTGTAGGTCAACACGCTGTTGACCGGATACTCGATCTCGCGGCTGGCGTACGCCTCGCGGGCGCGGCCCTCGATCAGGCCGCGCACCGCATCGGCGGGATTGGTCCTCGTCTGCTTGGCAGTGTCGGCGATCTCCTCGGCGGTCAGCTCGATGCCGAACTTGTCCCGCGCCCAGCCGGCCAGCTCGCGCTCGGCGTACAGGGGCTCGACGTAGCGCGACAGGCCCGACGCGTCGCGCCGCTCGATCTGCTCGACGGCCGCGGCGCGCAGCTGCTCCTCCAGGTCCTTGGGCGTGCTGCGGCGGATCTGCGCCTGGCTCAGGTTCACGCCGAACCGGCTCATCGCCCAGCTGCTCAGGCCGCGCGTGTCCCAGCTCTTGGTGTCGCCCTCGTCCTCACCGGTGAACTCGCCGATCGTGGTCGGCAGGTTCGTCTCGGCCTCGTTGCGGGCCTGGCCCTTGATGTACTGCTCCAGCTGGTGGACGTCGCGCTTGCCGCGCAGGTCGCGCGGGTCGATCTGCACCTGGAAGTTGCCCGCCGCCCACTCGGCCACGCTCGAGGCGACGTAGTCCTGCGTGACGTACTTGTCGACCGCGTCGCTGATGGCGTCGTCGATCATCCCCCAGATCACGCCGGCCACGTCGCGCCCCTCCAGCACCTGCTGCCGCGTGCCGTAGAAGTGCATGCGCTGCGCGTCCATCACGTCGTCGTACTCCAGCATGTTCTTCCGGCTGAGGTAGTTCCGCTCCTCCACCTTCTTCTGCGCGTTGAGGATCCCCCGGCTGATCCGCTTGTCCTCAATGGCCATCCCTTCCTCCAGGCCCAGGAAGCCGAGCACCTTGATGGTCCACTCGCCTGCGAACATCTTCATCAGGTCGTCTTGGAGGCTGACGTAGAACCGGCTGGAGCCGGCGTCGCCCTGCCGGCCGGCGCGGCCGCGCAGCTGGTTGTCGATGCGCCGGGCCGTGTGCCGCTCGGTGCCGATCACGTGCAGGCCCCCCACCACCTTCGCGCCGGGCTTGAGCGCCAGCAGGTTCACGCGCGGGTCCTCGGTGCCGGCCTTCCACTGCTCGGCCGTGGCGGCGGGGACCTCCAGCCGCGTGCCCGTCGTCCGCTGCTCCACCACGTACGTCCCGCCGTCCTCCTTCGCGCCCGGCGTGCTGATCACCTCGTAGAACGTGCCCGGCTGCGGCTTGATGTCGGTCCCCCGGCCGGCCATGTTCGTGGCGATCGTCACGTTCCCCACCAGCTCGCCGTGCGCGTTCTTGTGCTGCTGCCCGGCCAGCGCGATGATCTGGGCCTCGCGCTCGTGGTTCTTGGCGTTCAGCACCTCGTGGTCGATGCCGAACTTCCGCTTGAGCAGGTTCGACAGCATCTCGCTCTTCTCGACGCTGGTCGTGCCCACCAGCACCGGCCGGCCCAGGTCGGACACGGCCTTGATCTCGTCGAGGATGTTCGTCCACTTCTCCTTCTCGGTGCGGTAGACGCGGTCCTCGTTGTCCTGGCGGATCAGCGCGCGGTTGGTGGGGATGGAGACCACGTCCAGCCGGTAGATCTTGTGGAACTCCTCGGCCTCGGTCAGGGCGGTGCCGGTCATGCCGCTGAGCGCGCGGTACAGCTTGAAGAAGTTCTGCAGCGTGATGGTGGCCAGCGTCTGCGTCTCCTGCTTGACCGGCACGCCCTCCTTCGCCTCGGCCGCCTGGTGCAGGCCGTCGGACCACTGCCGGCCGGCCATCTTCCGGCCGGTGAACTCGTCGACGATGACGACCTCCATCTCGCCGCGCGGCCCGCGCTCGACCACGTAGTCCTTGTCGCGCTCGTACACCACGTGCGCCCGCAGCGCCTGCTCCATCAGGTGGGGCCACTCCATGTTGTCGCCCACGTAAAAGCTGCCGACGCCCGCCACCTCCTGGGCGGCGGCGATGCCCTCGTGCGTCATGTGGACCGTCTTGCGGTCCAGCTCCACCTCGTAGTACTGCGTGAGCCCCTCCTTCTCCGACTCGGCCGCGGCCAGCTGCTTCTCGGCCTCGACGCGCCGGGCCTTGGCGGCCTCCTTGTCGGCCTTGGTCGTGGCGTGGTCCAGTTCCCCCTCGGCGGCCTTGATGGCGCGCTTGGCGGCGTCGCACTTGGTCTCGATCGCGTCCCACGGCTTGTTCTTGGCGATCACCGCCCGGGCCACCGCGTCCGCCTCCTTGTACTTCCCGGCGTCGTCGCGGGCGGCGCCGCTGATGATCAGCGGCGTGCGGGCCTCGTCGATCAGCACGCTGTCCACCTCGTCCACGATCGCGAAGTCCAGCGGCCCCTGCACCTGCTCGTCCACCCGCTTCTTCATGTTGTCGCGCAGGTAGTCGAACCCGAACTCGCTGTTGGTGCCGTACGTCACGTCGGCCTGGTACTGGCTCCGGCGATCATCCCCGCCCGGCTCCATCGGCTGCTGCAGCCAACCGACGCTCAGCCCCAGGTTCGCGAACGCCGGCTGGATCCAGCTGGCGTCGCGCTTCACCAGGTAGTCGTTCACCGTGATCACGTGGCAGTGGAACCCCTCCAGCACGCGCATGAACGTGGCCAGCGGCGCGACGAACGTCTTGCCCTCGCCGGTCGCCATCTCGGCGATCTTGCCCTCGTACAGCACCAGCCCGCCCATCAGCTGCACGTCGAAGCAGCGCGCCCGGAACGGCGGCCGGCTGTCGGGGTAGAGTTTGCGCACGGCCGCGTACACCGGCAGCGGGATCGGCACCGCCAACCAGTGCGACCCCTCGTTGATCATCCGCCGCTGCACGCCGTCGTAGAGCGCCAGCGTCTCGTCGTCGAACTTGTCGGGGTCGAAGTTCTCGTCGGGGTTGAAGATTTGCCGCATGCCGATGTGCCGGTCCATCCCCTCGCGGACGATGGCGAACGCCTCGGACATCACGTCGGCGCCCCGGAGCTTGCCCGAGGTGAGCCCGGCGCGGATCTCCTGCGTCCGCTCGCGCAGCTGCTCGTCGGTCAGCGCCATGACCTTCGGCTCCATCGCGTTGATGTCCGCAACCATGCGGCGGTACCGCTTGATGAGCCGATCGTTACGCGAGCCAAAGATGCGGGTCATCGCCCGCCCGAAAGCGGTGGTGGTGGTGGCCATGGGAGAACCTTCAGTGGTGTGGACGGGTGCAGGGTGAGGAGCAGAGGGGCGGAGCAGAAGAGGGGCAGAGGGGATGGGAAGAGCGACGGTGACGCGGAGGTCATTCGCCTCTGCCCCTCCGCCCCTCTTCAGCTCTGCTCTTCACTCAACCGGCGGCGGTTGCGGCAGGCAGGCCGGGCACACCGGCGGCGGGACGATGGCCACCGGCACGGCGGGGATGCCGGGCGACCGGACGGTGGCCGCGACCGACCACGGGCAGCGCTGCCGCACGACCGGCCGGGTGGCCACGGTGCGGCGGAACCCGTCGGCCAGCCGGTCGACCAATCCCCGCGTCGGCACCAGGTCCGCCCGCGACGCCGCCGCCGTGGCCCGGTCGGCGCACAGCGCCGTGGCGACCAACATCACGGCGAGCAAGTAACGGGGGCGACTTCGCATGGGATCCAGCACAACTATCCGGGCCCGACCGCCCGACGTCAACGCAACAGATGCGAGCGATGAGAACCATTATACCCGACGCAGATCAAGACGACCTGACCGCCAGATCATGTACGGTTGGCTACGCCCACCCCACCGACACGGCGGCTCGGCCGATGTCTGCCCCCGCTTCAAATGTCTCGGCATTTTCGGGAATCTCCCGATCGACCCGACCGTGCCGCGGAGCATCGTACCGGGGATGGAACCGAGCCAACCCCCGCCCCCGCCGACCGGCGGGCCGCATTTTCCAGTGGCGACGGTCGTGCCGTTCGCGGCGTTCAACAACCGGTACCGCGGGCGGTCGTGCCACGTCGTTGGGCGCGGGCCGACCGAGTTCGACTACGCGTCCCTGGCGGACGTGGCCGACCCGGTCTTCTTCATCAACGATGCGGTGTGCCTCGAGGGCCACGCGCGCGGCGAGACGTTCTTCTTCGCTCACGACCCGCAGACGCTGCCGTGGCTGGACGGGCGGCTGCGGTCGACGGCCGTCCTGCCGATCGACGGCAAGCTGTTCGAGCGGGACCCCAACCTCACGCTGGGCCACCGGGGCGGGGTGGCCTTCTACCACTGGTGCGAGGCGGGCCGGCGCGAGCTGCTGGAGATGGACCGCGACGCCGTCGCCGCAGCACGGCGGCTGTACGTCCACAGCGGCACGATCCACAGCGTGCTGCACTTCATCTGGTTCTGCGGGTTCGCGCGGGTGTCGCTCGTCGGGTGCGACTGCCTGAGCCGGCGCGCCCCGCTCCGGCCCGGCCTGCGGGCGCCCGACGGGTACGACCGCCGGCTGCGGAACGCCTCCGGCTCGGTGGCCGTCGCCTACGCCGAGATCGGGCGGATCCAACGGCTGCTCACCGACGTGCTCGGCCTGGAGGCGACGTACCTGGGGACGCCGAGGCCCGGGTGACCAAAGCGCGGCGGTGACGGCGTTCTCTTGCCGCTTGCGGCCTCGCGGACCAACGCCCGTGGCGCGGCGACGACTGCCACGGGCGTTGGTCCGCGAAGCCGCGAGCGGCGTGAAATCGGCCCGCCGCGCTTGCGGAACCGTGCCGCGTCTGCGATGGAGGCCGGGATGGGCGAAGCTCTGCCTGCTGCTTCGCTCCCCTCGTCGCGTCGGGCGATCGTCGCGGCGACGGTGGGGAACGCGCTGGAGTTCTACGACTTCGTCGCCTACACGTTCTTCGCGATCCAAATCGGCCGGGCGTTCTTCCCGACCGGGAACGCCTACAGCAGCCTGATGCTGTCGCTGGCGACGTTCGGGGCCGGGTTCGGCACCCGGCCGATCGGCGCGGTCGTCATCGGCGCCTACGCCGACCGCGTCGGCCGGCGGGCGGCGATGACGCTGAGCTTCACGATGATGGGCGGGGCCATCGTCGCGATGGCCCTGATCCCGTCCTACGCCACGATCGGCTTGGCCGCGCCGGTGCTGGCAGTCGTGGCCCGCATGGTGATGGGCTTCTCGCTGGGCGGCGAGGTGGGGCCGACCACGGCCTACCTGATGGAGATCGCGCCGCTCGGCCGCCGCGGCATCACCGTCGCCTGGCAGGGCGCGTGCCAGGGGATCTCCTCCACCGCCGGCGCCCTGGTGGGGTTCCTGCTGCCCCTGGTCCTGCGGCCGGGGGCGGTGGACGCGTACGGCTGGCGCATCGCCTTCCTGCTGGGCGCGGTCACGCTGCCCTTCGGCCTGTGGGTCCGCCGGAGCCTGCCGGAGACGCTCCACGACATCGAGGGGGCTACCGCTGCCGCGTCGCACGCGGCCACGCGGTTCGGTGCCGCGCTCGAGCACTGGCGCATCCTGGTCCTGGGGCTGGCCATCCTCGCCCACGGGACGATCCGCACGTACGTGACGCACTACATGACGACGTTCACGCAGGACACGCTGCACATGTCCGCCCGGGCCGCGTTCGCCGTGGGAATCGTCAGCGGCGTGACCACGCTGGCCGGGATCCTCTTCGGTGGGTGGCTGTCCGATCGCATCGGTCGCCGACCGGTCATGATCTGGTTCAACCTGGCGACCCTGCTGCTGACGTACCCGCTGTTCCGCTGGGTCGTCGACGCCCGCAGCGGCACGGCCCTGCTGACCGGCATGGGCGTGATGGGCCTGGTGGGCGGGATCCCCGCCGGCGGGTTCTACATCGCCCTGACCGAGAGCCTGCCCAAGTCGATCCGCGGCGGGGCGTTCGCCACGCTCTACGCGGTCGCCATCGCCACGTTCGGCGGCACCTGCCAGCTCGTCGTCAACTGGCTGGTCCACGTCACCGGCAACCCCATGGCGCCGGCCTGGTACCTGCTGACGGCCACCGCCATCGCGCAGGTGGCGATGCAGTTCGTGCCGGAGAGCGCGCCGGTGAGACTCACAGGAGCGTGAGCCGTCCACCGTGTTTCACAGCCGCAGTGCTACGATGGGTCGCGCCATGCTCCTCGACTACGCCCATCCCGCCACGCAGGCTCTCCAAACGAGGGTGGCCGTTGCGTCGCTCGCCATCGCGGTGGTGGCGGCGTGCGCGACGACCTGGTGCGTGCGCCACGCGATCCAATACGAGTACGCGGTCCAGCACTCGCCCGGCCCATCGTCTTCGTGACGGCATGAATGCGGACCGCGACCGCGACGCCGTCACACGGTGGCACCCGGAGCGGATAAGATGGGCCGGGGGTGGAGCGTCGCTCCGTCCGACCGTTCGTGGGACATCGAGGTGAGAGCCATGCACATGTTGAATCAACTTGGCCGGTCGTGTGGCGCGCGTCGATTGTCAACGCTGGTCGGGATGGCGGCGACGGCCGTGCTGTCGGCTGCGCCGTGGGCGGGGGCGCAGGCGCGGGTGGGGAGCGACGGACACGCCAACGACGCGAACAACCGCATGGGCAGCGGCGGCGTCAACACGCCCGCCGACGGCAGCGGGCGCACCAACACGCAGCTCAACCCCGGCGCGGCGACGGGACTGGCCCGCTTCCACGGGCTGTACGACACGTTCGACCCCAACGTCACCCAGGCCAACTCGAACGACCGCGCGGTCCAGGACTTCCTCAGCCGGTCGGCCACCCCGGCCTACACCGGCCCGACCACGGGCGTGCCGAACTACGCGCCCTACTACGACCCGCAGACGCACGTGGGCTCGCCGTCGTCGCTCGCGCCGACCGCGCCGGTCGGCCAGACGCCCGACGTGAACGACACCCGCCTGACGGCCGTCGGCGGCACCGCGCGATCGCCGATCGATGCCGGCCCGGCCACGGGCGGTCGGACGGTCGCCGACGCGACCGGCGCCGCCCAGTCCCACGTTGACGCGTCGTCGCTGTTCGGCGTGCGCGCGGTGCAGGCCGACGAGCCGTCCACGACGGCACGGGCACCGGTTGCCCCGCCGACCGCGTCGCCGATCGATCCGGTCGTTCCGCCGGCGACGCAGAGCGCGCAGCTCGCCGCGTTGGAACAGCGGTTCGCGTCCGGCCGACCGGCGGTTGGCGGCGATCGTCCGGACGCACCGTTCCTGATCTCAAGCTTGGCCGTGGGGACGAAGGACGGTGCGCTGGCCAAGCTGTTGCGCGACGCGGAAGGGCAGATGCGGTCGGGCGCGTTCGGCCGATCGGTCGAGACGTACGATGCGGCCGCGAGCGTCGCACCGAACAACCCATTCGTGCCGCTGGGCCGCGGGTTCGCCGAGCTGGGCGCGGGGTACTACGGCCGGGGCGAGGCCGACCTGACGCGGGCGATCCTGTCCGAGCCGGCGCTGCTGGCGGCACGCTACGACCTGGCGGGGTTCCTGGGTGCCGATCGGCTGAAGTTCGTGCAGGGCGAGCTGACCGACATCGCCGCCACCGAGCAGACGGCCCGGCCGCACCTGCTGTTGGCGTTCATCGCGCACAACGCGGGGGCCGACGACCTGACGGCGAAGGACCTGGCGATCGCCGCGGATCGGGGCTCGAACCCGAAGCTGGTCGCGCTGATGCGCGAGGCGTGGGATGTGAAGCGGTGAAGCCGTTCAGCGACGACCCGGAGGGACGGGCTTCGTCACGGGCGGCCGACAGGGTGGGGCGATTGGCCCCGGACGAGGCTCGCGGCGGCTTTGCCCGGCTCGCCGGCGGGGCGTAGCGGAGCCAGAGGGCATAGCCGTCCTCGGGACGGGCGGCCGCGGAGCAGGCGAGGATCACGGCCACGGTGGCGAACGGGCGGCGGGCAGTTCGTGCGGACACTCGGGATGACTGTCGCTGCCGTGGAGGAATTTGCGGCTCCGAGGGTGTGGCCGGAAGTGTTGGCACGACGCCAAGCAAAATGACGGAGCAGGGCCGTGCCGGCCCGTGCGGGCGCCGCCCGCGTCTCGCGCGGCCGGCGCGTGATTGACCAAGGCCATCGGCCCAGCGTAAGACGCGACCTTCCGTCGCACGGGCCGACACGGCCTGGCTCTGTTCCGCCAGCGCGCCAACAAAGCCAGCCACACCCGGCTCCGCGCGGTTTTGTGGGCCGGTCGTCCTGCCGGGAGGACGCCCGAGAAGGCGTAGGAACGCCAGTTGCGGACCAACGCTACGTGGCATTACCGATCGGATGTTCCATTGTCTGCCCGGCCTGTTCTGACATCCGCTGTCGCCTATCGTGGCCGAGGTGGTACGAGGTGCCGCTGCTGTTGCTGTCGATCCGGGCGTGGGTGTGTCCCCACTGCTTCCGGCGGTACCTGAGGCCGCTACTTTGGGTCGGGCCGACCCGATGCGCCCGGTGCGGCAGCTGCAACGCGCCGCGGTCGAGGATGAGGTGGTACGACTGGCCGCTCGTCCTGCTGTTGCTGCGGCCTCGACGATGCCGCGATTGTGGCAAGCGATACTACCGGCCAATCTTCTGGTTTTAAGGGAATTGCGGCAAGAAAAGGTTATAAGACGATTTAGAGCGCAAACCACACCCTTTTTGTTGGGAACCGCATATTCAGCGCAATTGATACAGTTGAATTGACTTGTGACGAACATTCACTTCAAAGACCGGTTCAATTGGCACCAGAGAAAGTATTTCTGCTTCAGGAAATCTGGGCAAGTCGGCAGGCAGTGATTGAGCACGGCAATGGCGGGCTTCGGTAGGATCGCGGCATGAAGTCCTTGGTGCTGCTGATCGTCATCGTTTGCCCCGGTGCCGTGATGGCGGCGGACGGTGGGTTCCTGTTCGTCACCTTCAAGGGTGAGCGGACGGCGATGACGGAGCAGATATACTTCGCCGCGAGCGAGGACGGGCGGACGTGGTCGTCGCTGAACGGCGGAAACCCCGTGTTGGTCAGCAACGTCGGCGAGAAGGGGGTGCGGGACCCGTTCCTGGTGCGGTCGAATGACGGGTCGAAGTACTTCCTGCTGGCGACGGACCTGTCGATCCACAACAACGGCAGCTGGAAGCGGGCGGTGGAGGAGGGCAGCAAGTCGCTCGTGATCTGGCAGTCGGCCGACTTGGTCCACTGGGGTGAACCACGGCTGGCGAAGGTGGCTGCCGACGACGCGGGATGCACCTGGGCCCCGGAGGCGGTGTACGACGCCGAGGCGGGGAACTACCTGATGTTCTGGGCCTCGACCAACCGGCGCGACCACTTCGCAAAGCAGCGGATTTGGGCGAGCCGGACGACGGACTTCGTCAGCTTCGGCAAGCCGTTCGTCTACATCGAGCGGGACCGGGCGGTGATCGACACGGACATCGTGCGCGACGGCGGGAAGTACTTCCGGTTCTCGAAGGACGAGAACTTCTCGGCCATCACGATGGAGGTGGCGCCGAAGCTGATGGGGCCATGGTCGGCGGTGCCGAACTTCTCGCTGGCGAAGCTGCGCGGGTACGAGGGGCCCGAGTGCTACCCGGTGGAGCTGGCGACGGACGGCAGGCCGGCCACGTGGTGCCTGGTGCTGGACCACTTCAGCAAGGGGGGCGGGTACAAGCCGTTCACGACCCACGACCTGGCCGGCGGGCAGTTCGCGCCGGCGGCCGACTTCACCTTCCCGTTCCCGTTCCGGCACGGGTCGATCACGCCCATCACCGGGAAACAGTTGGCGGCGCTGCGGGCGGCGTATGGGGGCAAAGGTGACGCGAAGTAGCGGTGCGTGCAGTTTGATCGCCGTATTCATCCGCGGTCGCTCGCGTCATCGCGGTCACCGTGCCGTCGAACGCGATGGCGTAAGCGGCTGTCGTGCCGACCCCGCGAGTGAACGGGGGTTCAGGCCGCGCGCGTGGCCGTCGCGAGTTGGTTGCTGAAGTTCAGCAGCAGCTTGTGGATCTGCGTGCGGTCGGTGGGGATCGAGGGGTCGTCGGGCCACTCGATGAGGCGGCGGACCTGGGCGCGGTCGAATTGGGCGACGGCGTCGACGCTGAGGGTGCCCATGGTCCACCGGCCGAACAGGCGGTCGGTGGCGACCTCGCAGAACAGCTGGTGGACGTCGCGGTGGCGCGGGTCGGCGGAGATGACGGCGAGCCGCTCGGACACAACGTCGGCGCGGCCCTCCAGCACCTGCATGAAGTGACCCCCGGCGAACAGCAGCAGCCCGGTCAGGCCGCGGGCGGCGTTGTTCCGCTGCGACTTCTGCAGCAGGGCGGTCAGGTCGGCCGGCGAGAAGGGCTGGGCGGCCTCGCTGACGTAGACCAGGCGGATCAGGTTGGGCACGGCGAGACCTCCGGTTGGATTGGCTCGGGGGATCCAGCGTTATGCCGGGTCGACCCCGATCCGTTGATCGGACGGAGCGAGGCATGGGATGAGCCGGAGTTTGGTGCGGGGACGAGGAAGTTTTTACACACAGGGGTGCCGTTCCAGCCGCGGGCGCCAGCCGGCGGATCGCCGGCGAGCGAGGCCGTGCTCGTTGGACACGGTCCGCGGGCGTCCGCCCTCGGCTGGGACGGATCGGAACGAGACGGGGCGGGTCTCGGTGACCCGCCCCGCCACGTTTGGAGTGTTATCCGTCCGATCGGGATCACTTCCCGACGGTGCCGCCGGGGCCGTTGGCGCCGAGGCCGCCGGTGACGCCGAGGTCGGCCGCCTCACCCATGTTGGCGTTGCCCTCGGACTTGTAGACGGTGGCGAGGTTGTAGGCGGTCGGGGTGGTGCCGTGCGGGTTGGGTCCGACGGCCAGCTCGACCTTGTCGGCGGGGACGCCGGCCTTGGCCAGGTAGGCGTTGACCGACGCGCGGCGGGCGTTGGCCTGGTCCTCGGGCATGTCGAGGTAGACCGGCACGGCGTCACCGGCGGCGGTGGCCTTGAGGATCAGGTCGAGCTTCGCCTGGCCCAGCGGGTCGAGCCGGTCACCGCGGAAGTGGCGGTCGTAGAGCGTCGCGTCGGCCTTGGCGCCGGCGGCGGCCTGGGCCTGGGCGACCAGGCCGATCGGCGTCGGGTGGTCGGTGTCGTCGAACGTCTCGCCGTGCTGCAGGTTGTCCTGGCAGCCGACCATGGCGGCCAGGGCGACGATCGCGAGCGGCAACAGGCGGTGGGGGTCGGTTCGCATGGGATCCTCGGGGTGGGGAGTTGTGAGTCCTGAGTTGTGAGTTCAGAGCTGGTGCCGATCAGGTCACCGTCTCGCTCAGAACCTCCAACTCGGAACTCGAACGCGTTCCTAGTTAAACAACGGGCTGTTCATCAGGCCGATCACGGTGGGGCCGGCGAGCACGATGAAGGTGGCGGGGAAGATGAAGAGCACGAGCGGGAAGCTCATCTTCACCGACGCCTTGGCGGCCAGCTCCTCGGCGGCGTGGAAGCGGTTCTGCCGCAGGGTCTCGGCGTGGACCCGCAGGGCGCTGGCGATGCTGGTGCCGAAGCGGTCGGCCTGGATCAGCATGGCGCTCAGGCTCTGCAACGCCTCGCAGCCGGTGCGGACGCCGAGGTTCTTCAGGCTTTCCATTCGGCTCAGTCCCACGCGGGTCTCCATGTGGGTGATGCCCAGCTCGCGGGCGATGGCCGGGTGGGCCAGGGCCATCTCGCCGCCGACCCGCTGCATGGCGGCGTCGACGGTGAGGCCGGCCTCGACGCAGACGACCATGAGGTCGAGCGCGTCGGCCAGGCCGTGGGTGAGCTGCTTGCGGTTGGACTTGATCCGGCTCTTGAGCCAGAAGATCGGGGCCATGTAGCCGATGATGCCGCCGACGCTGGTGACGGCCATCTGCATGAACAGGCCGTTGACCGAGTAGGCGGCGGCGACGCCGCCGGCGATCACGCCCAGGCCCAGGCTGAGCGCCTTGGCCCCGGTGACCAGCTTGAAGGCGGTCGGGGCGTAGATGCCGGCGTAGCCGAGGCGGCGGCGCAGCTCGGACTGGGCCTCGCGGCTCTTGGGCATGAACGGCTCGGCGGCGACGTCGCCGACCTTGCGGAGCACGCTGCTGGCCAGGTGGCCGTGCCCGTCGGGCCGGGTGGCGTCGGTGCCGGCCTTGCCGACCAGCCGGTTGCGCAGCTTGCCGGCCCCCTCCTTGCCGGCGGCCATCGTCCACACGACGTACGCCATCAGGCCGACGGCGCCGGCCACGCAGGCGATGATTGGGAGTTCGAGGTCCATGGGGTTTCCGTTCTGAGCTTTGAGTGATGCCTTCCGAGTTGAAGATCGGCGTTCTGCGGTTACCGCTTAGAACTCGGGACTCTCAACTCGGATCCTTCGCTGCTACACCTTGACGGTCGTGATCTTCCGGATGGCCAGCAGCCCGGCCATGCACAGGCCGAAGCTGGTGCCCAGCAGGGCCAGCCCGGTGTTGGTGTGGACCAGGATGCCGGCGTAGGCGGGGTTCAGGACGTAGGCGATGCAGAACATGACGGCCGGGAAGGCGACCAGGATGTAGCCGGTGAACCGGCCCTCGGCGGTCTTGGCCTTCACGTGCTGCTGGAGGCGGATGCGCTGGCGGATCATGCCGCTGATGTTGCGGAGCACCTCCGACAGGTCGCCGCCGGACTGGCGCTGGATCAGCACGGCCGTGATGAAGAAGGCGAAGTCGGTCGACTCGATGCGGGCGCTCATCGCCTTGAGGCACTCCTCCAGCGGCTGGCCGAGCGAGTGCTGGTCGTAGCACTTGCGGAACTCGTCGCCGATCGGCTTGGGCAGCTCCTCGCCCATCATCTGCAGGCCGGTCGTCAGCGAGTGGCCGGCGCGGAGCACGCGGCTGAGGAAGTCGAGCGCATCGGGAATCTGGTTGGCCAGCATTCGTTGCCGCTTGGACCGGCGCGACGCGATCAGGAAGAACGGCGCGTACCCCCCCACCGCGCCGCCGATCAGCCCGAACACGGGCGACCCGGTGACGGCCCAGGTGATCAGGGCCATGAAGACGCACAGGCCGGCCGCGATGTAGAGGAACTTGACGAGTTGGAAGTCGGGGAACGCCTGGGTGAGCTTGCGGTTGAGGCCCTGGAAGAACGGCATCGCCTGCAGGTTCGGCGACAGGCCGCTGTTCTCCATCTGCTGGATGACGATGCTGGGCCGGCCGTTCGCGCCACCGGTGCCGCCGATGGGGCCGAGGCGGTCCTCGTTGGCCAGCCGCTCGGCGAGCTTCTTGCGTTCGCCGCCGTCGCTGAACCCCTGGATCAGGCAGTACCCGCCCCAGGCGAACAGGCCGCTCACGGCGGCGATGAGGATGTATACGAGGTATCCGTCCATGGTGTGCCCTTCGGGCGGTTGTGAGTGATGAGTGGTGAGATCCGAGTTGGGAGCAACCCGAACTGACGCTCGACTCCAACCTCCTGACTCAGAACTCGAAACTCACAACCCGCTCATTCCATCACGCGCCGCGCGAACAGGTCGGCGGGCAACTTCGTGCCGCGCGTCTCGATCCGCTCCAGGGCCTTGGGCCGGATGCCGGTGCTGATGAACCGGCCGATCGAGTGCCCCTCCTGGTCCACGCCGCTCTGCTCGTAGCTGAAGATCTCGTGCATCTGCAGGTTCTCCCCCTCCATGCCGGTGATCTCGCTGACGCTGGTCACCTTGCGCTTGCCGCCGGTGATCCGGCGGGCCTGGATCACAATCTGCACCGCGTTGGCGATCTGCGTCCGCAACGCGCGGGTCGGGATGTCGTACCCGGCCATGGCGATCATCACCTCCAGCCGCATCATCGCGTCGCGCGGCGTGTTGGCGTGGACCGTGGTCATCGACCCGTCGTGGCCGGTGTTCATGGCCTGGAGCATGTCCATCGCCTCGCCGCCGCGACACTCGCCGATGATGATCCGGTCCGGCCGCATGCGCAGGCAGTTCTTCACCAGCTCGCGCATGTTCACCTCGCCCTTGCCCTCGATGTTGACCGGGCGGGTCTCGAGGCGGACGACGTGCGGCTGCTGCAGCTGCAGTTCCGCGGCGTCCTCGATGGTGATGACGCGCTCGTCCTCGGGGATGTAGCGCGACAGGCTGTTCAGCAGCGTCGTCTTACCCGAGCCGGTGCCCCCGCTGATGATGATGTTGCACCGGGCCATGACGGCCGCGGACAGGAAGTCCATCACGCCCTGGGGGAACGCACCGTGGCGGATCAGGTCCTCGACCCGCAGCGGCTTGGACCCGAACCGGCGGATGCTCATGGCCGGGCCGTCCAGGGCCAGCGGCGGGATGATCGCGTTCACGCGGCTGCCGTCGGCCAGGCGGGCGTCGACCATGGGGCTGGTCTCGTCCACGCGGCGGCCGATGCGGCCGACGATGCGGTCGATGATCTGCCGCAGGTGGGCGTTGTCGCGGAACGTCACCTCGCTCAGCTCCAGCCGGCCCTTCCGCTCGCAGAAGATGCGGTCCCACTTGTTGACCAGGATGTCGCTGATCGACGGGTCCTTCAGCAGGATCTCCAGTGGCCCGAGACCGAAGGTCTCGTCCATCACGTCGTCCATCAGCTTTTCCTGATCCGCCGTGTTGATCAGCCCCTTCTCGCTCTGGCACAGCTCGCGGACCAGGACGCGGACCTCGTTCCGCACCTGCTCGGCGGGCATGGTCCGCAGGGTCTGCGTGTCGAGCCGGTCGACCAGGTTGTGGTGGATCTTCGCCTTGAGTCCCTGCAGGTAAACCTGCCGCTCGTGCGAGACGGGCGCGGCCGCCGGGGCCGGCGTCGCGGCTGGCGTCGGTGCCGGCCGGGGCGCGGCCGGGGCGGCACCCGACGACGGGGTGAACAGGCCCGACCCGCCCGAGGGCGGCGGCGGGACGACACCCGAGGGCGCGGCCAACGGCGGCTCGAGCGTGGCGGCGTTTGAGGTGGATCGGGTGAACAGGCCCATGTCGTTGCTCCGTCGATCTGCTGGTTATCGGTCGTCGAGGGAGCCCGCGGCCGCGCCGCCGGGGTCCCGGGGCTTCCCGGTCACGCCGCCCTGGCCATGGCACCGTCGTTCTTGCCGCTCAACATCGCGGCCAGCCCCACCAGACTCGTGCTCATCTCGCTCTTGGGCGACCGCAGGACGACCGGCTCGCCGAAGTTGATGGCGGCGATGGCGTTCTTGAAGTCGTTCGGCACCATCCAGGCCAGGCTTAACCCCAATGCCCGCTCCACCTCGTCGGGCTCGATGTCCCAGCCCTTCTTCACGTACCGGTTGGCCAGCAGCTTGATCTTCGACGACTCGCACCCCATGCGCCGCAGCGCGCCGACGAACCGCTCGGCGTTCTTGCACGACGGCACGTTCAATTGCATGACGATGGAGTTGACGTCGCTCGCCTGCAGCACCGTGTGGTACAGCGGCGCGATGGACATCATGGAGTCGATCACCACGTTGTCGAACATGCGGCTGAGCAACCCCAGCAACCGGTGCAGCCCGGGCTGGTTCACCCGCTGCGTGTCCTCGGGCATCTCCGGCCGGGCCAGGATCGACAGGCCGCTGCCGGCGTGGACCGTCAGCGCGTTGTCCAGCAGCTGCCGGTCCACCGTGGCGGTCGCCTCCATCACGTCGGCGATCGTGTAGCGCGGGCGGATGTCGAAGTAGTTCGCCACCCCGCCGCGCATCAGGTCCAGGTCGACCAGCACGGTCTTCTGGCCCGTCTTGGCCAGGCAGGCCGCCACGTTGCAGGCGACGCTGGTCGACCCGCACCCGCCGATCGTCGGGATGAAGCTCAGCACCCGCGCCCGCTTCCCCATCCCGTGGACGGCCGCCACCCGCTCGATGGCGGCGGCGAACTTCGCCTCGGGGATCGGCAGCGGGATGAACTCCTTCATCCCGACGTGCATCGCCTCCATCAGCAGCGTCGCGTCCATCGTCTGCGACATCACGAAGAAGCTGACGGCCGGGTACTGCCGGGGCATGTTCTCGATCCGCTTCAGCGTCTCGTGCGAGCTGGGGTCGAGGTTGACGATCACCAACTGCGGCGCGTCCTGCTTGCCGAGCAGCGACGGCAACCCCTCGGGCGTGGCGGCGGCGGCAATGACGTTGACCCCGAACTGGCCCAGGAAGCCGCTGAGCTCCTGCAGGTTCGTCGGGTCGGCGTCGATGATGGCGCAGTTCAGTTGGACGTACATGGTGTCTCGCTCGTTCCGTCGTCGCTCGCCGCCGCCACCGCCCCCCGGACCCCCGCCACCCGGGGGGCCCGGTCGACGCGCTCAGTGGCCGCCCGTCGTGTCCACCCCGCCCGCCCCGTTCGGCGTGAACCCGTACGTGCCGTGGAACGCACGCGGCGGGACGGTCGCCTCCGTGTTCCTATCGGCACCTTTCTCGCCCCGCTTCGTCGGTTTCCGCAGCTGGTCCCCGCCCATGTCCCACAGGAAGTAGGTCTGCGCGTCGGTCGGCACGCGCCAGTGCTCGCCCGGCAGGGCCGCCGTCGTGTCCGGGTCGGTCGCGCCGACCAGGTGCGGCGTCACCATGACCACCAGCTCCGTCTGTTGCCGCTGGAACTTGGTCGAGCGGAACAGCATGCCCAGCACCGGGATGTCGCCCAGCAGCGGGACCGCGTCGGTCGCCGTCGTCGTCGTGTCGCTCATCAGCCCGGCCAGCGCGAAGCTCTGCCCGTCGGCCAGCTCGACCGTGGTGCTCACCTTCCGCTTGGTCAGCGCGGGGATCAGAAACCCGTTGCTGCGGACGGCGTTGGCGAAGTCCAGCTCCGACACCTCCGGGGCCACCTTCAACCGGATCTGCCCGTTGCCCAGCACCAGCGGCGTGAAGTTCAGCCGGATGCCGTACTCCTGGTACTGCACCGTCACGGCCGCCCCCGCGCCCGTGCCCCCGCCCTGGCTGACCGGGATCGGGAACTCGCCGCCGGCGATGAAGCTGGCCTCCTGGCCGTTGATGGCGACCACGTTCGGCTCGGCCAGCTCGCGCACCAGGCCGTTCTCCTCCAGCGCCTGGATGAAGTAGGCGAACGCCGTCCGCCCGAACTGCCCCTGCCCGAACAGCGTGATCGCGCTGCCCGCCGACTGCGCCCCCAGCGCCAGCCCGTTCAGGCTCGTGCCCGACGTGATGAACCCCAGCGGGTTCACCTGCCCGACGTTGTTCCCGAACGACGAGATCCCGTCGGTCCCGCCGAAGTTGATGCCCAGGTTGCGGACCGCCGAGCGGTCCAGCTCCGCGAACCGGATCTGCAGCATCACCTGCTGCCCGCCGGCCACGCTCATGAAGTTGTGGACCTTGGCGAACGTCGCCGCCATCTCGGCCACCTGGGCCGCCACCTGGTCGGACGGCACCAGCCCGCGGAGCGCGATCGTGTCGTTCAGCGGCGTTGCCTGGACGGCGATGCCCGGGAACGCCTCCTTCAGCTGCCGGCGGAGCGCGGTGAAGTCGGGGTCGACCGTCAGGTCGTAGACGGCCGACCTGCCCATGTCATCCATCACGATCAGGGCCGTGCTCCCGCCCTTCTTGCCGGTGATCAGCAGTCCCCGGCCATCGTGCAGGACGTTCACCGACGCCACGGTCTGGTCGCCGATCGACACCGTCTGCGGCACGCGCGCCAGGTGGAGGATCATGCTGCGGCCCGCGTCGAGGTGAAGGCCGTTGTCGGCCGCCGCTGGGGCCGGGGCCTGGGCCATCGGCTCCGTGGTCGGCATTACCGCCGGTGTCGGCTGCGTTGCGGGGACCATGAGCACCGCGGGGGTCGGCTGCGTGGCGGGCGGGGCCGCCTCGGGCGCGGGGGCCGGCTGCGCCGCCCCGCCGTAGGGCTGGCCCGGGGTGCCGTTGGGATAGGGCTGGCCCGGCGTCGGGGCGGGGGAGACCGGGGGCGTCGTCCCGACGTCCTGCCCACCCGCGGCACCGACCGCCAGGAACAGCCCCAGCGTGGCCGTTGCGGCGGCCAGCACGGCTCCGGTCCGGTTCCGCCGACGGGCGTCAGCGATCGTGCGGGCGACATCCTTGTTCGCGCGTTGCTTGCTCATGGGATCTTCTCGCGGGTGGTGGGTTGGAGGGGGGAGTCGTGGTTCAGCGATCGCCGGGGATGGCGGGGACCTCGTCGCCGCGGTCCAGCGGGGCCATGATGCTGGCCCGCGGGTTCGGGACGGTCACCGTCACCTGCGACTCGACGCCGCCGTTGATCATCGTGATCGACCTGCGGATCGTGGGCGGGGTCGCCGACTCGTCCGACGCCGGCGTCGCCGGGGTCGGGCCCGCCTGCGGGTTCAACATCGGGTCGGCCACCGGGTCGCCGCCCGCGTTGGGGTCGACGTTGGGCGTCCCCTGGAGGTCGGCCAGCGTCGTGCTCTCCAGCGGCAGCTCGACGCCGTCCTTCGTCGCCCGCAGCACCAGCCAGGGCCGACCGGTGTTCGTCGCCAGTTGAAGCGTCTGGGCCTGCTTCGGCGTCACCAGCAGCGTGATGCTGTTGCTCGGCGGGGGCATCGGCTGCCCCGGCTGCGGGTGGGCCGGGGCGATCTGCCGGCCGACGGCCGACACCTTGATGTCCTGCAGCACGGTCCGGGCGATCGACCCCTTCTTGGCCGTGTCCTGCATGACGCTGACCACGTCGACCTTGCAGCCCGGCTCGAGCATGCCGGCCACGCCGCTGAACTCCGTCACCTCCAGCGTCACCGCCCGGTACCCCGTCGGGATCAACGACTGCAACCCCGAACCGGTCCCGTTCGGAGCCAGCAGGGTCTCCAGGATCGTCTGCCCGCGGACCAGCGGCGTCACCGCCACACGCCCGACCAGCTGCATCGGGTCGGAGAACACTTGGCTCGGGGCCACTTCCGCCGGCACCTTGGCCGTGCCGACGTCCTCGATCGTCAGGGCATGGCCGGGATCGCTGTCCTGCTTGGCCACGACGACCGTGACGAGGTTGGACGCCGTCACCGGGGCCGAACCACGGTGGGACATCGCGCTCCGCACCAGCAGGGCCGCCGTCAGGCCCAGGACCACCGCCAGCACCAACGGCACCATCGCCTTTGCATTCATGGGAAGACTCCGTTCCGAGGACCCGGACACCGGGCTCCGACGCCGCTTCGCGTCGAACCGTCCGGGCCTGTAGGGGTTTTCGGCGGATGACGTTGCCGGCTTTACCGTCCTTGCGGCCTGCGAGGTTCTGCGCGTTATCGGACCCGCGTTCCCGCAGCCCAATACAGACGTCATATTCCTCCCTATCGGCGCCGCGGCGATCGCGAATCGCGTAACCTCGAAGCCCCATCCGGCGTCTGTTGCCGGTGCCCAGTCCATTCCAACGACCGCCCCGGAGGTGTCCGTGCCCCGCCGTCGCAGTGCCCGCCCCGTGCCGTCCACCCGTCGCGTCCCGATAGAGCGGCTCGAATTCCGTGTCCTGTTCGCGGCGACGGTCCACAACGACTCGTTCGACGTGACCGATCTCACCTCGCTCCGCGCCGATGCGGCCTACACGTCCATCACGGGTGCCGGCATCGGCATCGCCGTGCTGGACAGCGGCGTCGACGCCGCCAACCCCGAGCTCACCGGCCAGGTGGTGGCCTACTTCAACGCCGTGGAGGACGCCGTCCCCACCGCCGCCCCCACCGCCGCCGGCGCGGTCGACAACGACGGCCACGGCACCCACGTCAGCGGCATCGCCGCCTCGGCCAACCCGGCGATCGGCGTCGCCTACGGGGCTCACCTGGTCGACGTGAAGGTGATCGCCGACGACAACGAGCAGCAGCTCAGCGGCGACCCCCTGCTCCGCGGCCTGCAGTTCGTGGCGACCTACGCGGCGAACTACAACATCAAGGTCGTCAACATGTCGCTGGGCGAGGCCAGCAGCACCGGCGGGATCAACGACTCGACCGTGCCCGCCTCCGACGACATCAGCCGCGAGATCGCCCTGCTGGAGTCGATGGGCATCACCGTCGTCGCCGCCAGCGGCAACAGCTACGCCAACGACCCCACGGTCGGCGAGAGCTACCCCGCCATCGTCAGCACGATCGCCGTCGCCAGCAGCTGGTCCGACACCGGCGCCGGCTACGACTTCGACACCTACGCCTACGGCACCGCCTACGACAACTACGCCGCCGTCGAGGACTCCGCCGCCGTCGACCGCTTCAGCGCCACCAGCCAGCGCTCCACCCTGGCCAACCAGGTCGTCGCGCCCGGCGTCGACATCTACTCCGACTGGAACGGCTCCAGCACCGACGACGGCGGCTCCGACCTGCTGCACAACACCCTGTCCGGCACCAGCATGGCCACCCCGTTCATCAGCGGCGTGGTGGCCCTGATGCAGCAGGCCGCCCTGACCTACGGCGGCCGGTACATCACCGACCCCGAGCAGGTCCTGGACATCATCCGCGCCACCTCCGACCACATCGTCGACGGCAACGTGGCCGACAACGGCCGGGTCCAGATCAGCGACGGCCAGCTCGTCAGCAGCACCGTCTACGACCTGCCCGAGACCGGCGACACCTACGACCGCGTCAACGTGCTCCACGCGATCGAGGCCGTCCAGGCCCTGTTCACTGGAACCGTCTCCAACGCCGACACCGACGACACGACCGCCACCGCCACCGCCGTGGCCGACCTCGACGGCACCGCGGTGCAGACCGAGACCGGCAACGTCGGCACCGACGGCCTGAATCAAGTGGGAGCCGACGACGTCGATCTGTACGCCGTCACCCTCACCAGCCCCGGCGCGCTCACGGCCGACCTGTCGGGGATCTCGACAACCTTCACCGCCGACGTCCGCATCTTCGACGCCGCCGGCGACCAGATCGCCGCCGCCGCCGGCACCTCGACCGCCGGCTACCCCACCATCACCGCCGGCACCGAATCCAGCCCGCTCGCGGTCGGCACCTACTACGTCGGCGTCAGCAGCGCCGGCAACGCCGCCTACACGATCACCGGCGCCGGCGGGAACCGAACCGGCGCCACCGGCTCCACCGGCGACTACACGCTGTCGC
Organism: Tepidisphaeraceae bacterium; assembly: GCA_965198865.1. Classification (GTDB taxonomy): domain Bacteria; phylum Planctomycetota; class Phycisphaerae; order Tepidisphaerales; family Tepidisphaeraceae; genus CBDAQA01. The sequence continues at coordinate 50,588 of CBDAQA010000011.1, forward strand.
TCGCCCTGAGCAACCCCGACCCCAACGGCGTCGTCCAGGGGGCCGTCGCCGTCGACCTGACCGACCCCAACACGACGCTCGCGAACAACGTCGTCGCCAACGTCTACAACGGCGTCCTCGGCTCCGACCCGCCCCCCACCGGCAGCTCCACCCGCGTCAGCGTCCCCAACGGCGACGTCGACATGTTCGCCGTCGTCGCCCCCGACACCGGCACGCTCACCGCCAACGTCGACGCCTCCGCCTACGGCCTCAACGGGGCCGACTCCTTCGTCAAGGTGTTCACCGAGAACTCGGCCGGCAACGTGACCGTCGTCGGCAGCAACGGCGTCGCCAGCAACTTCGCCTCCGACAGCACGCTGGCCTTCCCCGTCACCCTCGGCCAGACCTACTACGTCGCCGTCACCGTCGACGCCAACGCGTCCTTCAGCCCCACCGACCCGTTCGACCGCGTCGCCAACAGCACCGCAACCCAGACCGAGTACGACCTCTACCTGACGTTCGACAACGGCAACACCAACGGCACCGCCCTGCTCGCCAGCGCCGCCACCGTCGGCGCCACCGCCTCGGGCGACATCGGATCCACCGTTTCCGGCCAGGGTGCCAACGGCGGGTTCAAGTACGTCAACTGGTACGTCTACACCCCCGCCGTCAGCGGCCTGCTCGACCTTGCCGCCACCGCCACCAGCGCCGGCTTCAGCCCCAACGTCCAGCTCTGGACCCTCACCACCAACAGCGACGGCTCCGTCGGCATCACCCAGCTGGCCGGCGTCACCGGCTCGGGCCAGGCCCTGGTCGCCGCCGTCACGGCCGGCACGCCGGTCTACGTCTCGGTCACCGGGGCCGGCAACAGCAACTTCGACTGGTACTCCCTCGGCAGCGGCAGCGGTGGCGAGACCGGCACCTACGCGCTCGCCTCGTCCACCTTCTCCCTCGCCAGCGCCGCCGCCAAGGCGATCAACGATAACTCGGTCGACGACGGCACCCCGGGCACCGTCACCACCGCCGGCCCGGTCTCCGGCGACATCGGCATGGACGGCGGCCTCGTCGTCGGCGACACCGACGTCGACCTCTACGCCTTCACCCCCGCCACCACCGGCGCGTACGACCTCCGCACCGGCACCAGCCAGGAGGGCAGCGCCGACACCTACCTCCGCCTCTTCACCGCCACCGGCACCCAGCTCGCCTCGAACGACAACGCCGACAGCACCAGCACCGCCAGCTTCATCCGCGCCGACCTGACGGCCGGCGTCACCTACTACCTCGGCGTCAGCGGCAGCGGCAACGCGGCCTACAGCCCGATCGACGGCACCGGCACCACCGCCGCCACCAAGACCGGCCTCTACACCCTGTCCGTCGCCCTGGCCACCCTGCCCGCCATCTCGATCGCCAGCCCCGCCCCCGTCGCCCCCACCGCCGCCGGCGCGACGCTGTCGTTCGTCGTCTCCCTCGACCAGCCCGCCGCCGCCGCCGTCACCGTCGACTACGCCACCGCCGACGGCACCGCCATCGCCGGCACCGACTACGCCGCCACCAGCGGCACGCTCACCTTCGCCCCCGGCCAGACCTCCGCCACGGTCGACGTCCCCGTCCTGCTCGACATCAGCGCCGACGACACGCTCACCTTTAACGTCAACCTCACCTCCCCCAGCCCCAACGCCCTGCTCGACGGCGGCCAGGCGACCGGCTCCATCACCGACCTCCCCGTCACCCAGCTGCCCTTCAGCAACGGCCACCGCGCCACCTACACCGACGCCGCCGGCCGCACCGTGACCGTCGCCCTGACCGGCCCCGGGTCCGGCATCGTCAGCGTCGTCGGCGATTTGGCCGACAACTCGGTCTCTGAGGTGACCCTCGCCACCACCGGCACCACCGCCCGCACCAGGCTCGCGATCCAGCCCGCCGGCGGCACGACCACGCTGGACGGCCTGCAGGTCACCGGCTCGCTGTCCGCCCTCGCCGCCGCCGCGGTCGACCTCGCCGGCGACCTCACCGTCACCGGCACGATCGGCTCCCTCGTCCTGGCCAACGCGACCGGCAGCCACACGCTCAGCATCCAGGGCACCGCCGCCACCGGCTCGCTGCGGCTCGGCAACGTCTCCGACCTCACCGTCGACACCGCCGAGCCCCTGTCCACCCTCTCGGTCACCAGCTGGGCCGACCCGTCCGGCACCGCGGCCATCAGCGCCCCGGGCATCCGCGCCCTCGCCGTCGCCGGGGCGTTCGCCGCCGACCTCACCGTCGGCAACGGCGGCCTGAACACCGCCCGAATCAACGGCGCCCTGACCGGAGGCCTGTGGACCGTGAACGGCCTCACGGGCACCCTAACCGCCGGCAGCACCGCCGCCGCTTGGTCGGCCACCCTCGACGGCCTCCGCTCCCTGATCGTCAACGGCAACGCCGCCGGCTCGCTCACGTCCGCCACCGCCAACGCCATCCGCGTCCGCTCCAACCTCTCCGGCACGATCAACCTCTTCGCCGGCGGCTCCACCACCCTCACCGTCGGCGGCACGATCAGCGACGCCGCCATCCGCTCGGCCGGCAGCTTCGCCGCCGTCCGCGCCACCGCGATGGTCGGCTCCACCCTGTTCGCCGGTGTTTCGCCCGCCGTAACAACCCTCCCCACCGCCCCCACCGACTTCGCCACCGAGCAGCACATCGCCTCGTTCACGATCACCGGCAAAGCCCCCGGCAGTTTCGCTGACAGCGACATCGCCGCCGCCGCCCTCGGCCGGGTCGCCGTGCGCCGGGTCACCACCGACAACGCCGGCACCCCCTTCGGCTTCGCCGCTGACACCCTCGCCACCTTTACCGACGCCGAGCCTGGCGTCGCCACCTTCCGCTGGACGCCGAAAGACCCCGCCACCCAACTCGTCTTCAACGGCAACCTAGCCGTCCGCGTCCTCGGCTGACCGCCCGAATTCGCAACGGGATGTTACACAATGTGACACAATGTTACACCGCGAGACCGTGGAAAATACTCCATAAAATCATTCCGGTAAAACACTTAATGCATGTTACAGCGACCGACCTCCCGACCACCGTCGCTTGGCGGGAGCCGTCACCGGCGGGACGAGAAATGATCCTGGCTGACGTGCCACTCCGCCGCTCTCCCCGCTAGCCGATAGGTCATCGCCCCACCATCGACAAACAGCCTCGATAACCAGGGCAAACTGTACCGTAGTGCCAGCCGACTACCGCCGCCAAGATTTCGCATACTGATAACGACATTGCGCAAATAGTACTGGCATCCGCGTAAAGATCGTTATAAGTTATTTATCAGGCGGTCGGACGGTTCGCTCTGCCCGACCTCCAGCATCAATTCAAGCTCACTCTGCCCCGGCGGTCCGGTGCAAGCCGATGCCGCGTGGTGGGCAGTGTGACGTCCAAAGGCTTCTGCGGGCCGCCCGAACAGACGGGCGCGAAGCGGCCTCGGATCAGGGAGAGACGACCATGGCGAACGCGACTTTTCGTTCAGGTACGGCAGCCATCACGACCTCCGGCAGGCGACGTGGCCGCGTCGCCACCGCCAGCCTCGGCATCGCGGCGGCGGCGGGGCTGACGGCCATGACCGCAACCCGTTCGAACGCTGCAACGCTGACGTCCTCACCGTCGCCTTGGTCAGGTCCGTGGAGCGACGGATCCGACCCGACGACCAACACCGGCAGCGTCCCGACCACCACCTACATGGTCGGGTCTGGTCAGGTGCTGTCCGCACCGTTCATCACCAACGCGGGCGCGGACAACTTCTACGGTGCCGGCCTCCAAGTGACCAGCGGCACGCTCGTCTTCAACGGGTCCAGTTCCAGCACATATACCCAGACCTACAACGTCTCCAACATGGGCTCGCAGACGGGAACCCAGTTGACGGATTCCACCCTGAACTTCATCTCCACGAACGGGACGACGCAGATCCTGAACACCGCGCTCACCCTCCTAGACACGGGCTCCGGTACGAACACGCTCACTTTCAACGCGTCCTCCTTCACCCACAGCATCAACCTGACGGGAAACGTCACCGGGTCCGGCTCGCTGACCATCAACGCAATCGGGGCCGCCTCGGCCCACAACGTCAACATCAGTGGTACTGCGAACAGCTACCTCGGGGCCGTCATCTTGCCGGCGGCCAGCGCCTCCTCGTTCCTGAACCTGAACACGTCGCTCGGCGATGTCTCGGCCTACACCCTTGGGGCCAGCTGGACCCTGGCCAACTTCGCTGCAACCGCCATTTATGCCGACACGACGTACAACATCGCCACCGGCGCCGTGTTGGTCGGGACGGGCACGGCAGCTGGGACGGGCAACGCCACCAACTACAAGACGGCGGCCGGTTGGCTGAACAGTGCCGGGACGACCGGGCAGGTCGTCAACACCTCGTCCGGCACCTTCGCGATCGGCCAGTCCGACTCCACCAACCTAACCCTTGCCAGCTATCCGTCCCTCCACCTCGGCTCCAGCGGGGCCTACACGTTTGGCGGAACCTTGACGCCGGGCAGCAATGGTTACCTGCTGGGCGGGGGTGCCGGCACGCTGGCGATCACCAGCGTCCTGGCGGACAATGGCGCGGCCACGCCCGTCAACATCGCCGGCAGCGTCGCCCTGACCAGCGGGGCCAACACCTTCACCGGCCCGATCTCCCTGACCAGCGGCACGCTGAACTTCTCGTCCGGCAGCCTGGGGACCACCCCGTCGGTGCTGTTCAAGGGCGGCACGCTCCAGCTCGGGGCCAGCTTTGCCGGCAGCACCGACGTCGTCTCCTACTTCAACGCCTCGAGCACGGCCGCCATCTCGATCGACACCAACGGCAACACCGCCACGTTCAACACGCCGATCACCGCCGCGTTCACCAAGGGGTTCACCAAGCTGGGCGCGGGAACGCTGACGTTCGGCACCACCAACGCCTACGTCGGCAATACCACGATCAGTGCCGGTACTCTGGGCATCACGTCGCCCGGCTCGCTCGGCAGCACGCAGAAGGTCCTGTTCAACGGCGGCACGCTCCAGTACGCGACCGGCTTCACGGGCAACGCCGACCTGGTGTCGACCTTCAGCACGTCCGGGACCAGCGCGATCTCGATCGACACCAACGGCAGCACCGTCGCCTACGCCACCGCCATCCCCAACACCTTCACCCACGGCTTCGCCAAGTCGGGTGCCGGAACGCTAACCCTGTCCGGCGCAGATGCCTACACGGGCGGCACCAACGTCAGCGGCGGGACGCTCGCCGCGGGCAACACCGCCGCCCTGGGATCGACCGCCGCCACCCTCGTCGTCAACGGCGGCACGCTCGACCTGGCCGGCTTCGGCATCACCACCGGGGTCGTCAACCTGTCCTCCGGCTCGATCGTCGACTCCGGCGGCACCCCGGGCTCCCTCACCGGCACCGCGTACAACCTCTCCGCCGGCACGGTCTCCGCCGTCCTGGCGGGTACGGCCGCCCTCAACAAGACGACTACCGGGTCGGCAACCCTCAGCGGTGCCAACACCTACAGCGGCGGATCGAACATCAGTGCCGGGACCCTGGCCCTGGGCAACTCCGCGGCCCTGGGGTCTACGGCGGCGACCACGCTCATCAGCGGCGGCACGCTCGACTTGAAGGGCGTCGGGGCACTCACGGGTCCCATCAACCTGACGTCTGGCTCCATCGTCGACACCGGAACGACCCCGGGCTACCTCTCCGCCACCTCGTACACCGTGGCCGGCGGAACGACCGTCAGCGCCGTACTGGCCGGCGCGAGCACGTTGACAAAAACGACGACCACCTCAGTCACGTTGAGCGGCAACAATATGTACACGGGAGTTACAAACGTCAGTCTCGGCACGCTGACCCTGACCGGCAACGAGTCGGCCGCGACCGGCGGGTTCAACGTCAACTCCGGTGCCAGCACCACGTCGAGCACGCTGAACTTCAGTGCGGGCGCGACGATCGTCAGCACGGCCCCGATCGTCGCCGTCCAGCCGTCGGCCGGCGTGTTCGCCTACATCAACGTTGGTGCCAGCGGCAGCAGCACCGCGACCGTGAACAACAGCGGTGCCCTCAACATCGGTCGGTTGGGCTACCTGACGGTGAACAGCGGCAGCGTGTTCAACCAGAGCGGCGCGATGACGGTCGCGTCGCAGGTCAGCACCAGCTACACCACCGTCGCCAGCGTCGCCGGCACGTTCAACTACACGGGCACCACGCCGATCGCCATCGGCGGGACGACCAGCACCGGCACGTCGGGAACGGCAACCCTCAACCTGCTCGCCGGTGGAACGTTCAACACGTCGCAGCCGTTCGTCGACGCCGTGAACAACGGCACCAGCGGCGGCGCCACCGTCAACTTCACCGGCGGCACCCTGGGCCTGACCGCCAACGTGGCCTCCCTCTTCTCCAGCACCGGGGCAGCAGCCAATCCGCTCACCATCGCGCTCGGCACCGGCGGCGGGACGATCAACACGGGCGGCTTCTCGACCACCATCTCCCGCGTCGTCTCCGGCGCCGGGGGCCTGACGAAGTCGGGCCTCGGGACGCTCACGCTCAACGCCGCCAACACCTACGGCTCGGGGGCCACCACCACCGTCACCGCCGGCGAGCTGCGGCTCGGCGGGTCCGGATCGGCGACCGGCAGCAGCAGCGTCGTCGTCAACGGCGGCCTGGTCGGCGGGAACGCGACCATCACCGGCTCGGTCACCGTCAACGCCGGCGGCACCATCACCGCCGGGGTGGACGACAACACCGTGGGCACGTTCAACACCAGCGGTGGCCAGACGTGGAACCCCGGCGGCACGTACGCGGCCAAGTTCACCGGCCCCAGCACGGGCGACCTGCTGATCATGTCGGGCCTGACGATCAACGCGACCAACGCCTCCTCGTCCACCGTGTTCACCGTCAGCCCCCAGAACGTCCAGCTGGGCAGCAACGGGCAGATCGTGATCGCGACCGCCGGCGTCAACGCCACCTCGCCGATCGCTGACCCGTTCGGCCCGTCGATCGCCGCGAACGCGTTGGTACTGCCCACCGGCGCGACTTCCGCCGCGACGGGTGACGCCCTCTCCCTCACCTCAGCTCAAGACGGCAACGGTTGGGATCTCGTCCTCAACGACGTGTCCGCCGCCCCCGAGCCGACCAGCCTGCTGCTGGCCGGGCTCGCCGCCGCCCCGCTCATGCTGGGGCGACGGCGGGCGAAAATCGCGTGAGGCAGCCTCGGCATGGATTGATGTGCAGGTAAACGAGACGCGGCCCCGGACGAACGTCCGGGGCCCCGTCGTTTTGCCAGACTGCGTTAAGCCCTTTGCCGGTACGCCGGGTGAGGGGACTGCAGCGGTAATTCGGGGTCGCAGGGGCGGCTCGACCGTGTGTGCTGTCTCAGAACACGTGGGAGACGCCCGTGCGACGAGGAGTCGACGACAACGGAGGGTAGTGGTCGGTAGAGGGTCCCGTCGAGCCGGTCTGGCACTCGAACTCGTCCTCACCCCCGCCCTCTCCCGGCGCACCGGGAGCGGGGGCAAGACGATCAGTCGCCCTTCACCTTCAGCACGCGGACCTCGTAGATCGACGGGGCGTCGGTCGCGTCGAGGATTTCCAGGCGCAGCTTGGGGACCCAGGGCCTGGTGCTGTACCCCACCAGCGGCGCCCCCGGTGGGTACTGGAGCGAGTACGAGTTGCAGAACTACATCATCGGGAAGTTCTGAACTCCTGCCATTCGGTCCCCCCCTCGCTCTGCGGCGGTTCTTCACGCGCCCCCGCGGGGCGGGGGGCTAGCGGAGACGGTCAGTAGTCCCGCCGGCAGAACACCCACGCCGCCAGGCCCAGCACCACGGCCTCGAACGCGCAGCTGGTGCCGAGGATCCAGGCGGCCGACCGCTGGCGAAGCTGGATGTCGAGCTGGCGGTCGGAGTACTCCATGCGACGGCGACCGCCACCACGGCGGCGACCCGCGGGGTCGTCGGGCGGGCCGAAGGCGGCGTCGTCCGATTCGGACGGATCGGCGACGGGCGGCAGGTCGGTCAGCTTCAGCAGCTGCCGCTCGAGCACCTCGATCGTGCCCGACGTCTTGGGCAGCGGCGCGAGGACGCCCGACAGGACGGCGCGCGGCGTGGCGAGCGGGTCGGGCGGGAGCTGCTGCCGCTCGGTGCGCAGGCTGGTCAGGCTCATCTCCAGCTGCCGGCGGGAACGCGTCCGCCGACCATCGCCGCCGCCGAACAGGCTGCCAAGCCACGCCCCGCCGTGGCGCGGGGCGGCGTCGTCGGCGGGTGCCGTTGCGGGGGCGGTGGTCGTCGCCTGCGTGGCGGCGAGCCCGGCCTCGGTCGAGGCGATCTGCCGGTCGAGGCTGGCGACCCGCTGCTCGTACATCGCCTGGCCGCGGATCGCCTGCCGCTCGACCCACTGCACGGTGGCGATGGTGGCCCAGAACATCAGGGTGAGCAGCAGCGCCGCGATGGTCGAGCGGGTGAGGACGCCGAGCAGCACGCAGACGGCGAACAGGTAGCTGAACATCAGCACGACCAGCGGGACGGCCACGAACACGCCCGGCTGCCAGGTGCCGCCGCGGAAGCGGAGGACCAGGAACGAGCAGAGGCAGAAGACCGTCACCTGGAGCGCGACGAACAGCAGCCCGCCGGCCAGCTTGGTGGAGAACAGCCACAGGCGCGAGAGGGGCTTGGACAGGTAGAGGTCGATCGACCCGCCGGCCATGAGGTCGGGGAACATGCCGGCGGTGGAGACCAGCGCGAGGATGGCCGCCAGCCACGACAGCCACACCTCGACGCCGAACGTGACGAACAGGTAGTTGTAGAACGCCGAGGGGCTGAAGAACGAGAGGTAGGGCGAGCGGAACGTGGCGTAGCCGAACAGCGTGACCGTCCCGCCGCTGACGCCGATCGCGGCGAACAGGCCGACGACCAGCGCCAAGATGGCCAGCACGACCCAGAACAGCCGCTTGGCGTTGAGCTCACGGTAGCTGTCGAGGAGCAGGGCGAACGTCTTGGTCATGTCGGGCCCCGCATCACGGGTTCGAAGCCGGCCGCCCCCGGCGAACGCGGGCGGCCGGTGTCGGCGTCGGTGACGGCCTCCATGAACAGGTCCTCCAGCGACGGCCGGATCGGCTGCACCCGGCGGATGGTCAGCCCGGCCCGGCGGACCGCGTCGAGCACCTCCTGGATGGCGGCGGCATCGGTCGTGTCGACGCGGACCCGCCCGCCGTCCACCTGCACCGCGATGCCGCTGTGGAGCGTTCCGGCACCATTTGACAAACCACCGATTGCTGTTAGGACGGCGTGGGCCGGCGCGTCGACCTCGACCTCGTACCGCCCTCGGTCGGCGGTCAGCTCGGCCATGGTGCCCTGGCTGGCGATCCGTCCGCCGACCATGATCGCGACGCGCTCGCACACCATCTCGAGTTCGCCGAGCAGGTGGCTGTTGATGAAGACGGTCTTGCCCGTGTCGCGGAGGCGGACCAGCACGTCGCGGATGTCGCGCCGGCCGACCGGGTCGACGCCGTCGGTCGGCTCGTCCAGCAGCACCAGGTCGGGGTCGTTCACCAGCGCCTGCGCCAGCCCGATCCGCTGCATCATCCCCTTGGAGTAGGCGGCCACCTTCTGGTCGGCCCAGGCGGTCATGCCGACGATCTCGATCAGCTCGCCGGCGCGCCGCCGGCGGGTGGCGCGCTCGACCCCGCTGAGGGCCGCGAAGAACTCCAGCGTCTGTCGGCCGGTCAGGTAGCGGGGGAAGCGGTGGTGCTCGGGCAGGTAGCCGACGTGCGCCAGCGTCGGCTTGTGACCGACGCGATGGCCCAGCAGCGTGCCCGCGGCCGTGGTGGGCCGGACGACGGTCATGAGGATCTTGATGAGCGTGCTCTTGCCCGCGCCGTTGGGCCCGAGCAGGCCGAACACCTCGCCGCGTTGGACGCGGAGCGAGACGCCCTGCAGGGCGGCGACCCGGCCGCGGTAGATCTTGGTCACGCCCCGGACGTCGATCGCGAGGTCGGAGGGGGTTGCCACGGGTCGGGAGGATAGGGGATGGGTGACGGGTACGCGAGCGAGCAACAGAGCCGGGCCGTGGCGTCAATGGGTGCCGAGGAACGCCCGCATTGCCGCGCCGATCTCGGCGGCGTGGGTCTCGAGGGCGAAGTGGCCGGCGTCGAGGAACTGGATCGTCGCCTCGGGCAGGTCGCGGCCGAACGCCTCGGCGCCGGCGGGCAGGAAGAACGGGTCGTTCTTGCCCCAGATCGCTAGCAGCCGGGGACGGTGCTGGCGGAAGTAGGCCTGGAACGCGGGGTACATTGCCACGTTCGTGCGGTAGTCGAGGATCAGGTCGAGCTGGATCTCATCGGCGCCGGGCCGGGTGAGGTAAGCCAGGTCGAGCGTGTAACCGTCCGGCGAGACGCGGCTGGCGTTGGAGCCGTGGCGGTACTGCACGTCACGGATGACGGTGGCGCCCAAGGCGTCCCGGCAGGCCTCGCGATGGGCCGGCGTCGGCTCGCGCCAGTAGCGCTGCCACGGCTCCCAGCCGGGGCTGAGCCCCTCGGCGTAGGCGTTGCCGTTCTGGCTGACGATGGCCGTCACGCGCCCAGGGTGCGCCAGCGCCAGGCGGAAGCCGGTCGGGGCGCCGTAGTCGAAGACGTACATCGCGTAGCGGGTCAGCCCCAGCGCGTCGACGAACTCGCCGATCACCCGGGCGAGGTTGGCGAACGTAAACTCGAACTGCCCCCGCGGCGGGGCCACCGTGTTGCCGAACCCCGGCAGGTCGGGGGCGATCACGCGGCACGTGCCGGCCAGCTCCGGGATCAGCTCGCGGAACATGTGGCTGCTGGTGGGGAAGCCGTGGAGCAGCAAGACCACGGGCCCGTCGGCGGGCCCGGCCTCGCGGTAGAAGACGTCGACGCTGCCGACCTGGCGCGTGCGGTAGTGGATCTGCATGGCCTTCGCTCCTTAGCTGCGGTGAACTTGCCAGCAAATCGTAGAGCGGCGCATGGTGCATAGGACGCAGACGAGCGGCCGGTCACCGAAGACATTTGGCGCGTGTCGACGAGCGGATCTCATGGTCAACGGCGATGATCATCGCCGCGAGCCGGTCGGCGGCAACCACGATCAGACGGTCGTGCATTTCGGGCACATCGCCGAAATCGGGCATAGCCGCACGTCGGCCAGCGTGGTCGCGTCGAAGCGGTAGGGGGAGCCCGACCGGGACGTTGAGCTGGAGGGTTCCGTCGGCGCCGATGGTCCCGCGCAGTGATACCGTTGTCACGATGGCTCCTCGGAGCACCAGTCTATCGCCCGTAACGATCCGAATCATCACGGCTCGTCCGGGAACGGTTGCGCGTGCTCGTCCGGCACGCGGCGGACCGGCTCGTCCATCCGGCAGAACGCCGGGCGGCGCTCGATGGCGACCGCGAGCCGGGCGATCTCCCAGGGGGACGCGATCATCATGTCATGGGCGGGGTTCTCGGGGCGCAGGTCGTACCGGCCGTCGGTGCGTCGCCAGAGGGATTTGACGGTGCAGCCGTGGTTGCGGTCGGCGGCGAAGCGGACGAAGACGGCGGAGCCGTCGGGCAGCACGTCGCGCGTGGCGTCCACGTCGGCCGGGCGGAAGACGACCAGGTCGCCGGGACGGTACGTGGGGGCCATGGAGTCGCCGACGATGACGACGGCGAACAGCCGGCCGTCGGGCGCCTGGTCGGCGGAGCGGGGGACGTAGTCGACGCCGGTGAGCGAGTCGATGCCGTGCTCCTCGTAGTCGACCGGCGGGCCGGCGGGGGCCTTGTTGATGACGGGGATCCAGCCGGAGCGGTGGGCGTCGAGCAGCCGCGACCAGGCGGCGTCGGACCGCCACTGATCGTCGAAGGCGGGCAGGTCGGGGAAGCCAAGCGACCGCGCCCAGCGGCGGCGCTCGGCGGCCGGGGGGAACGCGGTGCCGGCCTCCACCTGGCGCAGGCGCTGCGGGGTCGTGCGGAGCTCGCTCGACATCGCCTGGAGGTCGAGCCGTTTGCCGAGGCGGATGCCGCGGAGGAGGAGGCCCAGGGGTGCCATGGGATGACCTGCCCTTGCTACGAGATCCTGCCGCTGAGCCGGGCAGGCCGGGTTGCGGCTACGACCTGTCACGCGCCGATATCAAAGTTGTCGGGGCAACCGCATGTTCGTACTTTGTTCGGTATGAAGATGAAAAGCAAGTCGGTCGCGGCACGGTTCTTCCCCATGGGTGGTCGGCAGTACGAACTGGTGGAGGTGGACGGGCCGCTGCCGACGCGGAAGGGGGAGGTTTTTCCGGCGCAGTTCGATCACGCCGCGGGGGTGCTGCGGATCAGCCGGACGGTGCCGGTGGCGGAGCGGGCGTGGGTGGTGGCGGTGGCGGTCAGCGACGCTTGCTTCCAGATGTGGCGGCCGGTGCCGGTGATCGGTCCGGAGCTGGAGGAGTCCGAGCCGCCGGTTTGGTAGCCTGACGCCGCGCCCGCGCGCCGATCCGGTCGGCGACCGCCTGGGCCGGATCCTGAAGGTGATCGACCGGCTTCGTGAACCGGGGCTCGGCCTCCTGCACCCCGTTGTTGCCGACGTAGGACAGCACCTCGCGCTGGACCTCGGGCGGCTGGTCGATGATCCACAGGCGGAGCCGGCGCAGCCCCTCGGCGGGCGCGATGGTGACGGCGTTGCAGGCGGCGGTGAACCGGCGGGCGGGGTCGGTCGAGGGGCCGGTCTTGCGGTCGGTGACCGGGACGGGCGTCGACCGCCAGGCGCGGTCGAACTCCTCCATGGACATGTCCATGGCCTTGGCCAGCGCCGCCAGCGTGGTGTGCTGGACGGCCGGCTCGGCCATCGCCTCGATGGCGATCAGCCGGCGGGCGGTCAGGCCGACCTGTCGCGCGTAGGCGTCGGTCGTCTTGCCGCCGTTCACGCGGTGCCACCGCATGAACTGCCCGAAGTGGATCACCCTGTTCGCCGGTAGTCGTTTCGTTGCCACGGGCGGCGATCATACCCGCAACGGGTCGTCATGAAATCGCATTTTTCGACATGCGGGATTGGCGCTGGGTCGACGCCGCACACCGCGAGCGGGTGCGGTTGCGGCCGCGGCCGTGCATGAGATTGCGTACGTGATATCATCTGCCGCTCCCATTTTGCCACTTTTGACGAGGCAGCATGAAAAAACGGTGGACGACCCTCCTGACGTGCGCAACCCTGATCCCCGCGGCGGCGGCGTTCGGGCAGGAGCACCGCCGCCCCCGGCCGGGGGGACCGCCCGCCTCGCAGCCGGCCACCACGGCGCCGGCGGCGACGGGCGACGCCAGGGACCTGTCGGTCACGCGCGGCACCGTCACCCGCAACGGCCAGCCGATCGCCTACCGGGCCACGACCGGGCAGATGGCGATGAGGGACGAGTCGGGCAAGGCCAAGGCGAACATCTTCTTCGTGGCCTACGACAACCAGCAGGAGGACCCCAGCGACCGGGCGATCACGTTCCTGTTCAACGGCGGCCCCGGGGCGGCGGCCGTGTGGCTGCACCTGGGCGGGTGCGGGCCGAAGGTGCTGCAACTGGCCGACGACGGCCGGCCCATGGGCGCGCCGTACCGACTGGTCGACAACCCCAGCACGTGGCTGGCCGGGTCGGACCTGGTGTTCGTTGACCCGGTCGGCACCGGCTACAGCCGCCCGGCCCCCGGCGAGGACGCCAAGCAGTTCTACGGCTACCGCAACGACCTGAGCGCCACGGCCGACTTCATCCGCACCTACCTGACCCGGTACCACCGCTGGGGGTCGCCGATCTACCTGGCCGGCGAGAGCTACGGCACCACCCGCTGCGCCGGCCTGGCCGGCTACCTGGCCGACCGGTACGGCATCGAGGTGAACGGCGTCACGCTCATCTCCAGCGTGCTCGACTTCGGCACCCTCTCGCCCACGCCGGGCAACGACCTGCCGTACGAGCTGTGGCTGCCCAGCTATGCCGCCGTCGCCTTCTACCACCACAAGTTGACGGCCCCGTACGATGTCGACCTGCAGCGGACGATCGACGACGCCCGCGCCTTCGCCGCCAACGACTACCTGCCGGCCCTGAACCAGGGGGCCGGACTGCCGGCCGAACGGCGGAAGCGCGTGGTCGACCAGCTGGCCGCCCTCACGGGCATCCCCGCCGACACCTGGGACCGCGGCAACCTCCGCGTGGGCCCGGGGGAGTTCGAGAAGCAACTGCTGGGCGACGGCCGTCACATCGTCGGCCGGTTCGACGGCCGGGTCACCGGCTACGACCCCGCCGGCAACGCCACGCATCCGGCGTTCGACCCCAGCCTCAGCTACTTCCTGCCGGCCTACGAGTCGACGTTCAACCAGTACGTCCACGACGGCCTGAAGTACGACAACGACCTGCCCTACGAGGTGCTCAGCGAGCAGGTCGGGCCGTGGCCGTTGGGCGAGGGGAACAGCCCGCTGTACAACATCGACGACCTGCAGGACGCCATCCTGCAACACCCGGGGTTGCGGGTGCAGTTCGTCAGCGGGCTGTTCGACCTGGCCACCCCGTTCTTCGCCGCCGACTACACGGTCAACCGGCTGCAGTTGGACACGCAGTCGCGCGCGCGCGTGTCGCACCTGTACTTCCCCAGCGGCCACATGGTCTACCACAACCGCGACGCGGCCAAGGAGCTGGCCACGGCGATGGACCGGTTCGTCGGGTACGACGGGGTGGAACCCACCACGCGGCCGGCGACGCGGCGGTGAACGCCGCCCCCGTTTAGCGGCGGCCCGGAGGGCCGTCGCTAAACGGGAGTGGTTTCGGCCAATGCCGGCGGCGAGATCATCACCTGCTGCACGCGGTTCTGCTGCACGGCCGTCACCCGCACCTCGTACGGCCCGAGCGCGACCGAATCGCCGGCCTTCGGCCACCGCTTCAGCTGTCGCGTGACGTACCCGCCCACGGTGTCGACGTTCTCGCCCAGGTCCAGGTCGTCGGGCAGGGCCAGGCGGTCGCGCAGCTCGTGCAGGGGGTACTGGCCGAACACGCGGCAGCGGCCGTCGGCCTCCCTCACGAACGGCTGCTGCGGCGTGGCGGGGTCGAACTCGTCCTCGATCTCGCCGACGATCTCCTCCAGCACGTCCTCCAGCGTCACGATGCCCAGCGTGGCGCCGTACTCGTCCACCACCACGGCCAGGTGCAGGTGGCGGGCCTGGAACTGCCGCAGCAGGTGGGGGACCGGCGTGAGCTCGGGGACGAACAGCACCTCGCGCTGGATCTTCCGCAGGTCGACCTCGCCCGACCCGATCACGTGCAGGGCCGACCCCGGCTGGCCGTCGGCGATGGCGATCGCAGGGCCGGCGCCGTTCTGGTCATGGTCGGCGAACCGCAGCTTGCCGGGGGCCAGGTGCAGGTGGGCGAACAGGTCCTTCATGTGGACCACGCCCACCACGTGGTCCAGGTCGCCGTCGCACAGCGGCAGGCGGGTGTAGGCGCTCTTCTGGACGGTGCGCAGCACCTTGCCGATCGGCTCGTCGAGCGACAGGTAGTCGACCTTCAGCCGGGGGGTCATGATCTGGCGGACCTTGAGCTCGCCGAACTCGAACGCGCCGGTCAGGATCTTCGCGCTGCCCTTGGGAATCGTGCCTGCGGCGACGGCCTGCAGCAGCAGCGCCCGCAGCTCTTCCTGGCTGTGGGCCAACTCCCCGCCGTGGCCCTGGTCGGCCGGGGGGACGCCGGCGATCCGCAGCACCGCGTTGGCCGACGTGTTGAGCAGCCAGATGGCGGGGTAGAACAGGTAGGTGAAGGCGATCAGCGGCGGCGCGAGCGGCATCAGGATGCGGTCGGCCGCCCGGATCGACAGGTTCTTGGGGGCCTGCTCGCCGACGACGATGTGCAGGCCGACGCTGAGCGAGAAGCTCAGGGCGAAGTCGACCACCTTCTGCGCCTCGCGCCCCAGGTGCAGGTGGGCCGCCAGCGGCTCGACCAGCGACCCGATCGCCGGCTCGGTGACGGCCCCCAGCGCCAGCGTGGCCAGGCTCGCCCCCAACTGGCAGCTGGACAGGTACAGGTCGAGCTGCCCCTTCACCTTCAGCGCGGCCCGGGCCAGCAGGCTGGTCTTGGCCAGCGGCTTGAGCCGGCCCGGCCGGGCGGTGACGGCCGCGAACTCCGAGGCCACGAAGTAGGCGTTCAGCGCGACCAGCCCGAGCGTCGCCACGATCTTCCACGCGATCTCCAACACCCTTGGCTTGTACCGCCAACGGGCGGCGTGGGGAAGAGGTACGCGCCGGCGAACGGCTGCCCGCAGTGGCACGACGTTGTCATGCCACGCGTTCGCCTTGCTGCTGACCACCGGGTTCGCTAGCGTTCGGCCGATGCGACGAACCCCGCTCTGCCTGCTCGCGGCCGTGGCGCTCGTGGTGCTGCTCGCGCGCCCGGCCCGCGCGCAGCACCTGTGGTGGAACCACGCCGGCCAGGACCACGCCGCGTGCGTCTACGGCGAGATCACCGTGCTGGCGACCCACCCGCACATCTACTACTGCGGCGTCAACTGGCACCCCGGCGAGCCGGCCGGCGGGTACTGCGGCATCCAGGACAACGAGACCGACGAACGCCGAACCATCTTCTCCATCTGGGACACCACGGACGACCTGCACCCCACGTCGACCGCGATGGACCCGCGAACCGTCACCGACCGCTTCGGCGGCGAGGGGACCGGCGGGCACACGCACATGCGCTGGCCGTGGACCGTCGGGCAGACCTTCCAGTTCTTCGTCCGCAAGGTGCCGGCCGCCGACAAGCCCGACGCGACCGACGCCTGCTACTACATCGTCGACCCGGCCACCCAGAAGTGGATCTTCAGCGCCGTCATCCAGAGCCCCAACGGCGGCCACCCGGAGGTGGGCACGATCGGCGGCGGCATGAACTCGTTCCTGGAGAACTTCGCCGGCACCGACAGGGAGATCGCCCGGCTGGCCACCTACAAGCTGTGGCTCGGCGACGACCCGGCCCACCTGACGCCGCTCACCAAGGCGCGCGGCGACGGCCAGTGGGGCCAGCTGCACGATGCCTACTTCCTGGCCAACGGCTCGACCGCCAACCTGGACAGGGTGTTCGCGTCGATCAAGGACAAGTACGGATCACCCACCTGGGGCGAGAAGAGGACCCCCCTGCCGCCGATCAAGGCGACGCCGGTGCCGGCCGCGGTGGTGGAGCAGTTGAATCGCCTGCCGTCGCCCCCGACGGCGACGACCAGGCCTTGACGGGGTTCAGGTGGGCGACGAGTCGCTCGTGGCCACCTTCTCCGCCTCGGCCGGTGCCAGGGCGAACCCGCGCTGGGCAGCCTTTCGCTGCTGGCGCCAGTAGACGATCGCGGCGACGATCGCCGTCACCACGATCAGCCCGACCAGGATCCACCGCGAGTACTCGCCGATCGCCTCGTGGATCTGCTTCAGGTCGCCGAACTTCCGGCCGGCGTAGTACCCCAGGCCCATGAACAGCCCGCCGCTGAAGACCGCGGCCAGGCCGTCGGCGACCAGGAAGTGGACGAACGTGAACCGGATCGTCCCGGCCACCAGCACCATCGCCCCGCGCACGCCGGCGAACAGCCGGCCGACGGCGACGACCCACACGCCGTACTTCTCGAACTGCGCGTGCAGCCGCTCGATCTGCTCCACCTTGATGTGGCTGCCGATGACCGGCACCTTGGTGACGCTCATGCCGAACCGCCGCCCGATGTAGTACAGGACGCAGTCCCCGCCGATGATGCCGCACCAGGCGCACACCGCGGCCGGCAGCAGCGACATCTCCCCCCGGGCCACGAAGAACCCGGCCAGCAGAAGCGGGATGTCCTCCGGCAGCGGCATCCCCAGCCCACAGCTCAGCAGCAACCCGAACAGCACCGGGTAGCCCGCCGAGCGCATCGACTGCTGGACGCGCTCGAAGATGTGCAGGTGCAGGTGCAGCAGGGCCAGAGGATCCGCCGGAGTCAGTGCGTCGATGGCTGCGAGGGCGAGCGTCATGCCCATGGGCTCCGCGGGGTCGGTCGGTCGGGCGCAAACAGACGCACGGTCAGATGTAGTACATCTCCTGCGACACCCCGCTGGCCCGGTTGACGGCCTCCAGCAGTTGCTCCAGCGACATCGCGTCCAGCACGTCGTCCACGGCGTCGGTCAGCTTCTCGTTCAACAGGTGGAACGCGATCTGCCCCGGCGAAGGATCGGCCACGGCCGGCTCCTCCTTCACCGTTAACCGCCCCTCCAGCCGCCGGATCAGCTCCCCCACCGAAATTTCCTTGGGTGGCCGGCTCAGCCGGTACCCCCCGCCGCTGCCCACCTTGCTCTCCAGGAAGTTCCCGCGCCGCAGCGCCAGCAGGATCGACTCCAGGAACTTGTTCGGCAGGTCCTCCCGGGCCACCAGGTCCTTGGACTGGATGTACGTGCGCGGCTCCAGCCGTGCCAGTTGCACGATGGCCCGCAACCCGTACTCCGTTCGCTTGGAAAGCCGCAATCCCGTTGGCTCCTGCCTGCATCCCCGTCGGGAAATGTAGGGACCGCCCGACACAGCGTCAACGGACGACCCACGAGCCGCCCCCCTGCCATGTTACACTATGTTACGAAATGTTACACTTTTCCGAAGTGTCACATCCGCACCAAAGATCGCCATTAGTTTACACAAATAAGCAACTTATGTCGCTGTTACACCAAGGCAACACCGTATCCCGCTGTAACACAGATCCATCCGCGACGCGAACGAGTTCGGACGCTCTTCGCCCTCCTTCGCGTCCTCGCGGCTTCGGGTTCAACATCTTCCCCCCGCTCAGTCCACGTAGAAGAAGATCCGCGATGTCGCGAACATGATCGGGTACGGCATCTTCACCCGCCACACGTCGAAGTCCGACAGGTTCCACCCGGCCGCCGCCGCCCCATATTTGAGCAACTCGCCGTACTTCGGCACCTCGACCAACCCGACCTGGTCGGCACGCCCCACCCGGGATAGCGTCTCGTCGATCGGGAACTGCTGTGCGTTCCGCGCCGCCTCTTGGCTGGACTCGTCCTCGTGGTGATGGACGAACAGTTTCGGCACCACCGGGCCAAACGTGGGTCGGTGGACCAACAGTTCGTGGACGAGCATCTCACAGGGGTTCTGCAGGATCGAAACCGAGTTGTAGTACAGCTGGCGGCCATCGGTGTCGGTCATGAACGGGACCCCGCGAACCTTCACGCCGATCGTCAGGTCGTCCGCCCCCTTTCCCATGATCTCGCCGTCGGCGAGTTTGTAGATCACCTTGGTCGACGAGTCATCCCGCCGCGCCAGCGGCAGCGGCCGCGACGAGAACCGCGGCAGCACCGGGATCCCGTGGTGGTCCATCGCCTCCCGGTCCAACGGCAACTCCACCCGGAGGTACCCTGGCTGCTCGCTGGGGTTCTTCGCGAACGAGTAGAGGGGCAGCTGCGCGTCCGGCCTGAGCCGCCGCATCCCCTTCTTCATCTGGAACGACACGCCATCGACGCCCTCGGCCGCCCTCACGACCATTGCCGACTTGAAGATGACGTCGATCTGGTTGCCCCGGATATGGCTGGCCGATCGGTACGCCGCCCGCCGCTGGGCGAGCTGGATCTTCTCCTCCTCCAAGCCTCCGTGGACGCCGGCGATCAGCGAGTTGAACGTCGCCTTGTCGCTTGCCACCCGCCCGCTGAACTGCTCAAACGCGGTGGTCCGCTCGACCACGTCATCGATGGCCCTCTTTGAGACGCCAGCGGCCTTTGCGGCCGCCAATAGCTTTCGCAAGGCGAATGCCGTCGGGATGTTTCGCGCCTCGTCCAGCGGATTGCCGGCCTTGATGATGCGGAAAACCTGCCAGCAGATCGTCGTCCCCGCGTTCGACAGCCGATTCAGGTCGCTCGCCGTCCCCGGCGAGCCCAACTCGGCGACCAAGCTCGCCAGCGCGCCCTGCACCGCTGTCGCATTAAATCCAAGTTCGTCGATGAGACTACCGAACCCGCCCGCTGTCGCTGTCGCCGTCACCATGTGTGGAGATTAGCGAGACCCATCCGACAATTTCAACTGGCATCGAAAAATTCGGCTGAATTTTTTGACCAAAAGATTGACGAGAACAAACCGACTGTGTAGAAACGTTCAACCACCGCGGCTCGCTTTCATGCTGCCCCCGGGCAGGAAAAGGTTTCACACCATGTCGGCCACTTCTGACCAACTGACGGGCGCTCGCGCACGCATTGCAACCCTGGGTTCTAGGCCGTCGACGACGCGGCGGCGACGCGCGTTCACCCTCGTCGAACTTTTGGTTGTGATTGGCATCATCTCGCTGTTGATCTCGATCCTGTTGCCGTCCCTCAACAAGGCGCGGCAACACGCCAAGGCGGTCCAATGCCTCAGCAACCTGCGGAACATCGGCCAGGCCGGCCTGATGTACGCGAGCAACTTTAAGAACACGATCGCGTTCCAGGGCATCGGCCAAGAAACGATCAACGGGACGGGCAGCTACAACGACTACTGGTTCGGGAGCGGCTTCTCCATCATTCCGTCCAACCGTGACTCGACCCTGTGGGGGCAGTACGGCGTCACGCAGAACATCATCGTGTGCCCGCTGGTGTCCGAGACGACCACCTACCAGCAGGCGGCGGCCAATTCGGCGTCGATGCCCACGTCGTACGGGGTCGGCACCCCGTTCACCCGGGTCGGCGGCCTCGCCGGCATCCGCCTGAACAAGATTCACATGCCGACCGAGACCGTCATGATGGCCGACATCAGCGACCCGACGACCGGCAACACGAACATGGCTTCGACCGCGCTCGGGTTCTGGGACCCCCTCAACGTGGGCCTGAACACCGACATCACGGTCCCGGCGAAGCCGAACTTCCACGGCCGCCACGGCGGGCTGGGCGGGGTGCTCTGGTTCGACGGGCACGCGACCATGGAGAAGGCGACGCCCGTCCCGCCGAACGCCAGCCTGAAGACCCTCGCCGGCACTCAGCTCATGGGTGGCAACCTGGCGGCGGTCAACGCCGCGCATATCGGGTTTCTCGTCCGCAACCCGTCGGACCTGAACCCGGGCAACGCGAACGCGGACTACTACTTCATGTGGGACAAGGCGGGCGCGTGCGCCACCAACATGGCAGACCTGCAGAAGATGGGCTTCCACTACAACCCGTGACCTGACCCCCCCGAGCCAGTCCGGGACGTCGTTCGCCCACAATAAATTGGATGCGATCGAGTCACGGTTAGTGGTCCATCAGCGATGAAATGGGTAGCGATTCGTCAGAGCCCAGCGGCTCCGCCGCGGGATCCACCGGGCGGGGGAACCCGCGGCGGAGCCGCTGGGCTCTGATAGGTAACCCAACTCACGCTTGACGGTCCACTAGCTGGTGCGTTCCCTGCGTCTCGGACCTGCCGTGCTTGACCAAACCGTCCGGGCGGTACGCCAGCCGGGTCGTCTTCGTCGGGTCGAGCACGGCCGAGCACCCGGACGGCCCGTCGGCCGACCAATCCCTGACAAGACCGCCAAGTTCTGCGAACTCGCCACCACGATTGGAAAATCTCATGACGAACCCCATCCGCTGCAACCCCGCGACGATTGCCTTAGCCGTCGCCATGCTGACCCGAGCCAGCCCGGCCCTCGCTCAGACCACCCGGCCTGCCCCGGCCCAGGCACCCGATACCCCTGAAGGCGTCTCCAGGTCGTCGGTGCCGCCGCCGCTCAAGGTCGGCGACATGGCACCCCCGTTGATCGTTGAGAGGTGGTGCAAGGGCACCCCCGTCACGTCACTGACGGACGGCAAGGTACACGTCTTCGAGTTCTGGGCCACCTGGTGCGGCTTTTGCCGTCATGCCATGCCGCACGTGTCCCGCCTCGCCCACAAGTGGGGTGACAAGGTTTCCGTTACCGGCGTCGACGTGTGGGAGGATCAGTACGCCAAGCCGGGGCAAACCCGTGCCGACCAGCTGGCGAACGTGGATGCGTTCCTCGCTCGGTCGGGCAAGACGATGGACTACAACGTCGCCCTGGACAACGAGGCCGGCGTCATAGCCAACACTTGGCTGCGGCGGGCGGGCGTGCGCGGCATTCCGTCCTCCTGGGTCGTCGATCGCAAGGGCAGGGTTGTCTGGATCGGCATGCCAGGGTTGGGCCTTAAACAGGTCGTTGACGCCGTGGTCGCCGGCACCGACGACCCACAGACCTTGTCCAAGCAGTATCGGGCGACGCTTAAGGAGTGGGATACTGCCAGGCAATCGTTGGCGGCGTCACTCAAGTCCAAGGATTGGGCTGAGGCCACCATCCTCAATGATCGTTGCTTCGCCCTCGAGTCGATGGACGGCGCCTGGGTGCGCAATCGGTACATTATTTTGGCCAACACTGACGATGCCGCCCTTACGGCTTTCAAAGCGGATGTTCTGGCCAAGTACGGTAGCGACCCATTCCTCCTGTCCGACGTCGCGATCACCGCCATGGATGGCCGGACCGTCCCCGCCGGGAAGCAAGATTACGCCTTCGCCGTACGGGCGTTCGACAAGGCCTTCGAGGCGACCGAGCTCACGCTCGCGTACGGCCAGACCTTTGCCGAGGCGACCGCTAAAACCGGAGATTACCAGAGGGCCGCCCAGATCCAGGCGAGCGTTGTCGATGCGCTCGAGAAGGCTGGAGCCGACCAAAAGCTGGTGGCGCCGGCCAGGGAGAAGCTCGCGGCGTACAGGAAGTTGGCGCCTGGCACCTGATCCGCCCTATCCGGCCGACGGCGGACCTCGGATGCCCGCCATGCTCAAGTTCCACGATGGGGCAGCCGGACCACGCCGTTCCACAGGTGCCCGGGCTGCCCCATCCGGGTTGGCCGCGGACACGATCGTGTGCGTGAAGCAGCCCGCCCGGCGGTCCTTGGCCATTGTGGCCAGGCGAGCTCGCTCAGCCCCACGCGGTAGCCATCCCGATCTGGTAGCAGGACGTTGGCGAGCGAGTCCCGGCGGGGTGAACGCTCGGTGGACAGCGAAACGGGTTTCAAGGTTCCCGGACCCCGGCCGTCGTGAACCGCCAGTCGCAGCCCTTCCCGGCTTCGTTCCGGTCCTTCTCGATGGCCGCGGCGTGGCAGGCCAGCTCGGCGGCGTCGTCCAGCCGGTCCGGCAGCCGCCGGTCCAGCGCGGCCAGGTCGATCTCCGCAACGCTGAGCCAGCTACCGTGCTTCGGGGTGTGGTGGATCCCCAGCCGTTCGGGCAGCCGCCGGGCCTCGGCCGGCGGAAAGGCGGCGTACAGGCTGGCGACGTTGTGGGTGTTGAGGTTGTCCATGACCAGCACGACTTTCGTGGCGTACTTGTACCGGCCCTCGAGCAGGTCCCGGACGAAGTGGGCGAAGTCGGCCCGCGTCCGCCGGGCCGTCACCTCGTAGTGGCGCCAACCCTCCAGCGGCTCGAACGCGACGAACAGGTTGGCCAACCGGCCGGTTCGGCTTCGGTCCAAACCGGGGGTCGTGGGCATCAGGTCAGGCGCCGCTCCCGGCGGCCTTCGTCAGCGCCGCCAGCCGGTCCTGGTGCCCCTTGCGATAAGCGACGTTGTGCGGCAGATTCGCGTCTTCCGGGTGGGCCGCGGCGAACTCGGCATCGTCATCGACCGCCCGCCTCATGTACGGCACCGCTTCGGTCGTGCGGCCGGCCCTGGCGAGCAGGTCGGCGTAAACGGCACAAATCGCCGGCTCGCCCTGCTGGGCTGGCCCGACCATCGGCCTGCAAGCGTCAACAATCGCCCCGTAAGTGCCCGGCGACAGGTCATGGTTGGCCGGGTCGACGGGCACCGCCCGGACGATCGACCACACCAGGTTCGGCCGGCGGTCCACCAGCCCGCCGGGCCGGGTCAGCTGCCGCACGTAAGCCAGCAGGCCCGGCACGTCGTAGTGGGCCAGGGCGTCGATCCGCACGGACGGCAGGTCGACGTTCTCGGCCTCGGACGGGTAGGCGGCTACCGTGCGGTCGACGGCCGCGGTCACGCCGGGGTAATCCTTGGCCTGACGGGCCGTCATGACCTGCGCGAACAGGGCGCGCTTGCCGGCCGTGGCGACCCGCTCGGCCCCCACGCGCCTGACCTCGGCGGCGACGTCCCACGTGTTGGCAACGACCGCGTCCAGCACCGGTTCCATCGCCGTCGGGTAGCCGATCCACGCCAGCTTACCGTCCCGGCCGACGATGAACGCCTCGGGTATGGCGTCCTGAAGGGCCGCCTTCATCCACCGGTCAGACATGAACCCGTCGGCGCCGTCGGCGGCGACCGTGTAGTCCATCTTCGACCCCATCCGATCGACGAACGGCCGCACCAGGGCGGCAATCGTGGCGTCGGTCCGCTCGGACGGCCGCTCCCAGATGTCGACGCCGACGAAGGTGACGTCCGCTCGGTACTTGTGGGCCAGCTCGGTTAGGTGCGGGATCGACCGCTTGCACGGCCCGCACCAGGTGGCCCAGAACTCGACCACGTAGACGTGGCCGGGCGAGAACGCCGTCACCGGCGTTCCCTTGAACCAGCCGCCGACCTTCAGCGCCGGGGCCGGGTCACCCACGCCCAGCGCCGGGGCGGCGGGCATCGTCGTCGGGCGGGTGGACTGGGCCAACGCTGGGGTGGCGGCCAGCGACAGGGCGAGCAGCGAGCGTGCGGGGAACTTCAGTTTCATGAGCGTCTCCAGTAGATGGGGCGGTTCGAGGGTCTCTGGTCGGCCGATCAGTTCCAGCCGGGGCTGGTGTTCAGGCTGTGGCTCTGCTTGTTGAGCCAGTAGGGGAAGTTGCAGTCCAGCTTGTTCATGTCCGGGCAATTCCCGGTGAACGCGCCGACGTTGTTCAGCCGGTACGACGGGTCCACGCCGGTGGCGGGATACGTGACCGTCTCGGGCGTGGCGTGGCCGTCGAACCAGAGGACGTTCCCCTTCTTGTTGTGCCGGCCGTGGAAGTAGAGCTGGTTGAATACCGAGGCCACGTTGTTGCCGTAGACCGGCTCGCCGAACGTGTACGAGCGGAACAGGCGCGGCCCCTGCATGTTGCTGCAGTCGGCGGCCATGAACGTCTGGCTGGGGATCTGGACCGAGTTCAGCCGCAGCCCGCAGGGGATGGTGCAGTTCACGTAGCCGGACGTCATGTAGGTCTTGGTGATCGTCAGGTCGTACGGGACGCCGTACGACGGCGCGTTTTTCGTCCCCACGTAGTAGGTGCTGTCCCAGGTCTGCAGGTCGTGCATGCTGGGGCAGTCCAGGAACGAGGCGAGGTTCGCCCGCATGTAGGGCCACAGCATGGCCAGCTTCGGGTCGAACGTCCGCGTGGCGTAGCTCGGGTCGGTATACCCGCCGAACCACGCGATGGACGGGTTGTCGGCCGACACGGTGGCGGTCGTCGCCGCGGGCACGGTGAAGCAGATCGTGTTCTTGTTGCCCTGGGCGTACATCTGGAAGGCCAGGCCCAGCTGCTTGAGGTTGGACAGGCACTGCACCCCCTTGGCCGCCTCTCGCGCCCGGGCCAGCGTGGGGAGCAGGATGCCGATCAGCAGGGCGATGATGCCGATCACCACGAGCAGTTCGACCAGCGTGAACCCCTTCGGGGTGCTGGCGACAGCGGGGCGGGAATGGACGGTGGCGGAGCGTCGAAGCATGGCGTTCCTCAGTTTCTTCTGCGTGGACCTGGGCAGATCAGGAGTGCGAGTTGGTTGCAGGGAAATTACCAAATCATGTCAGGGTGTCCAGTCAAATCCATTTTAAAATGGATTTTTCGTGAACGGATCGCTGTGGGGTCTGGTATTCTTCGTGGCCGGAGACGACGCTATGACAATGATAGATGTGGCCCTCGACGAGTCCTGCACCCCCTTCGACGTGGCGGCCAACGATGTGCTGTCGAGCCTGCGCAACACGGTGGCCACTGTACTCGGGTCGATCGGGGGCCTGCGCAAGCCGGCTGACCTGCAGAAGTCGTTCAAGCTCGACTGGACGCTCAGCTGGCAGCTGTTCCAAGTGGCCTGGGGTTCGGCCGGGGGCACGTCGCCGCTGTCGGCGGGGCCGAACGTGCCATCCCGCACCTCGCTGAAGAAGTTCCTCGACTCCGCCCAGTCGCGCGGGGTGGACGAGGCGAAGGTGGACCGCGTCTGGGCCAGCTATGAGCGGTTCGAGCGGCTGGTCGAGGTCCACGCCGGCGACCGCACCAGCTTCAACTCCATGGTCTCCGCCGCCGCCGGCATGGACACCGAGTGGGCCACCGCCGACGCGCAGCACCGCCGCAACGCCTACCGCGCCATGAGCCACGTCCTGGGCATGCAGGCCCGGGCCAAGCACATCTGCGGCATCTACAACGGCTCGCCCGATGGGCAGTCGTGGGACATGGGCGTCGTCAGCGGGCTGGTCGGGCTGCGGATGTTGCGGGCGCTGCCCAAGGCGTTGGTCTACCGGATGCGGATCGTCGACGCCGCCTCGCGCCAGCGGATCCGCCGCCAGGGGCTCGGACCCGAGGCCACGCTGGCCGGAGGGTACCTCCTGCCCGACTTCTCGACCGAGCCGTTGCCCGCCATGACCTTCAAGGAGATGGACGCCGGCTGGGTCGCCAGCGAGTTGGAACGGCCCGCCGTCGGCAACCTCGGCGCCTGCACGCTGCGGTTCGCCACCGGTTATTTCGGTCACCCCATCCCCGGCGCGGGCGGGTCGGACAACTCGTTCGAGGGCGACGTCGTCGTCGACAAGCCGGTCGAACTGCTGGTCAGCGACGCGATGGTGACGCCCGGCCTGATGCGCGGCGGCAGGCCGACCGCCGAGGTGCTGCTCGGCAACAATCACGGCGACGCCGCCGGCCTGCCGGGCGACGTCGTGCCGGTGCTGGGCGACCACCGGGTCGAGTTCCTCGGCACCGGCCCCGACGTGCTGGCCACGCCCGACCTGCCCGATTACCCTGAGTTGCTGCGGGCGACGGCCGCCCGGCTCGGCTGGGACATCGAGTCGCACGAGGCCTGGCGCATCCGGCTGGAGTTCCCGATCTACCAGGCCACCGTCCGCATGAAGTGGACCCTGCCCGCCACCGTGTGGTCGGCGCCGTCGGCGTGAATTCATCGGGGTCGCACCCTGGCCGCCACGGTCGGCCCCAGGGTACCATCGCCACCTCGTCCCTGGTCGACTTTCGGAGCTTCGATGTGGTCCCCTCTGTCGCCCAATCCATCCTCGACCTGATCGGCAACACGCCGGTGCTGGAGCTGAACCGCGCGAAGCAGTTGCTCGGCCTCGACGGCCGGCTGCTGGCGAAGCTGGAGCACCTGAACCCCGGCGGGAGCAAGAAGGACCGCGTCGCGCTCAGCATGATCCGCGCCGCCCGCGCCGACGGGCGGCTGGCCGAGGGGCAGGCCGTGGTCGAGGTCACCAGCGGCAACACTGGCACGGGGCTGGCCATCGTTTGCTCGGCGACGGGGCACCCCTTCTACGCTGTCATGAGCGACGGGAACACGCGCGAGCGGGCGCAGATGATGCGGGCGCTGGGGGCCGAGGTGGTGCTGGTGGCGCAGCTGCCCGAGAGCGTGCCGGGGCAGGTGAACGGCTGCGACATGCGCGTGGTCAAGCAGCGGGCCGCCGAGCTGGTGGCGGCCACCGGGGCGTTCTTCGTCGACCAGTTCGAGAACCCCGCCAACCCCGTCGCCCACGAGACCGCCACCAGCGCCGAGCTGTGGTCGCAGACCGGCGGCGACCTCGACGCGATCGTCGCGTTCGTCGGCAGCGGCGGCGCGCTGGGCGGGCTGGCCAGGGGGCTGCGGCGGCGCAAGCCCGACCTGCGCGTCTACGTGGTCGAACCCTCGGCCGCCTCGTCTTTGGCCAGCGGCTGCTGTTCCGACGCGGGTCACGCGATCCAGGGCGGCGGGTACGGCAAGGGGGCGCTCACGCTGCTGGGCGACGTGAAGGTGGACGGCCACCTGACCTGCACCGACGCCGACGCCGCCGCCGGCGCGGTACCACGTCCTGCGGGCACCCCGGCAGCAACACGGCGAGGCCTACCTGTACGCCGAGGACCTCGCGGGCAAGGCTTACGCGGTAACGCAGGTGCTCACCGCCGACGAGCAGATGGACGTCGCCGTCTTCCGCCTGGGCCATGCGGCCGGCCTGGTCCCCATGGGCATCAATGACCAAACTTCGCCCGGCGACGCCGTCTACCTGCTCAGCGACCCCTCCTGGACGGCCAGCTACTTCAGCACCGGCGCCATCGACCGCTTCTACTGGGAGGGCGCGAAGCTGACCGGCGACCCGATGACCATCGCCGACGCCCGCAGCCTGCGCATGGACGTCAGCGTGAACTGGTCCCCCGGCAGCAGCGGCGCGGCCGTCGTCGACGAGTGCTGCAGCATCATGGCCCACGTGTCGAAGATCTCCACCCTCACCGGCCCCGCCATGGACCGCCCCGCCCCCCGCGCCGGCGGCCCCACCACCCGCGAGGGCGACGGCCCGGCCAGCAACCCGGCCCGCAGCGGCGCCGTGGCGACCTACATCCCGCTGCACGAGGCCGCCCCCGTCCGCGGACTCCGCCTGCTGGTCGACGCGATGAACGGTCGCGCGCCCAGCACGTCGCCAGCCTCGGCCCAGCGATGACGATGTGTCTCCCTCCGGCCCATCAGACGTCGGCCGGGACCGAATCGGTGTGGAAGTAGACCCGCGTCGTCGTCGAGAAGATCGGGTACGGCACCCGGATGCGGTAGGCGTCGAACCCGGCCAGGTCCCAACCTTTGGCCCCGGCGGTGAACCGGAGCAGTGAGCCGTAGTTCGGTGCCTCAGGCAGGGCCAGGCGATCGGCCGGGCCGGCGAAGGCGACGTGGTCCTCGCCGGGGAACCGCTGGGCGGCCCGACCCGCGGCGAGCGTGGCGACGCCCTCGGCGTATTGGTGGATCAGCGACCGCGGCCGGATCCCCGGGAACGAGGCCCGGTGCACGATCAGGTCCAGCACCAGCAGTGCGATCGGCTTGCGGTGCGTCGTGAACGACAGCGACTGCACCTCCCGGCCATTCTCGTCCAGCTCTGACGTCGGCTGGCCCGACATGACAGCCAGCGTGCAGTCCAGGTTCGACCGCAGGCCGACCTCCCCCGCCACCATGTTGTACAGCCGCCACCCCGACGGCTTGTCGACCGCCGACACGCCGGGCAGTGGCTTGGACGAGAACTGCGGCAGGATCGGCATGCCGTGGGTCGCCGCCGCCGCGGGGTCGAGCGGCGCCCGGTCCACTACCGACCCGGCCGGGCCCGTGGGCTGCGTGCGGTACCCGGTCAGCGTGACCTGGGCATCGGTGCGCAACCGTCGGACGCCCCGCTGCTGGGTGAGGGTGACGTAGTTCCGCAGGTCGACCGGGTCGCGCGGTCCGATCAGGCTGGTCATGTGGTACAGGTCGGTCTGCACGCCCCACAGGTGGCTCATCGCGCGGTAGGCCGTCCGGCGGCGCTGCACGACCAGCGTCTCGGCGGCGGCGGTCGTGGCCGTCCCCCCGCCGGCGACCATGGAGTCGAACGCCGACCGGTCCTCGGCGTGCCGCTTCACGAACGTGCGGAACTGCTCGGCGGCGGCGGCGATCTGGTCGACCGTCTCGGCCGTCGCGCCGTGACCGCGGGCCAGGGCGAGCACGCGCTTCAGCTCGCCCGGGGATGGCGCGTGCCGCGCCTCGGCCGTCAGGTCGGCCGCCTGGACGAGCCGGAAGATCCGCCAGCACGTCGCGTAGTTCTTGAACTCCAACTGGTGCTGCAGCTCGCGCGGCGTGCCCGGCGAGCCCACCTCCTTCAGCAGCCGCCCCAGCCCCCGCTGGAGCGGTGGCAGGAACCGCGCCAGCTCCCCCGCGAACTGCATCGGTCGGATCGGCGACGTCGCCGTCGCCTCGGTGTCGGTCGTGGCCATCGTCATCAGTGTATCACCCTTGGTTCTACGGGGGGCCGAGTTCGGCGTCCGGCAGTGGGCCGCCCACGCACAAAAATGTCGCCTTGCCGAGGCGTATCATATAATACGCTTGACAGTCGGCGGGGTCCTCGTCTATTTTGTCCGCACGCGCTCAACCGCAACATTTGGAAGGCTAGGGTGATTCATGCGACGTCAACCACTGCGCCGTCGGACCGGCTTCACGCTCGTGGAACTGTTAGTTGTGATCGGTATCATCGCGCTGCTGATCGGCATCCTGCTGCCGGCACTGAGCAAGGCGCGGGCCCACGCCCAGGCCGTGCAGTGCATGGCCAACATGCGGAGCATCGGGCAGTCGTTCTACATCTACCTGAACGACAACAAGGGGATGGGGCTGCTCGGGTCGTACAGCCAGTCGACGACCGCCACCCCGCCGGCCATCCTCCCGCCGGGCGTGAAGTCGACGATCTACTACTACTTCGCGCAGAACGTGACCCCGATCAGCGGTTCGTCCACCTGGGACTTCACGCAGGGGACGCTCACGCGGTACCTGAAGGAGCCGCGCGTGCTCGTGTGCCCGGTCGTGGCCAACTCCGGCGCGGTCGGCGTGTCGACGCTGTCGGCGGCGGGGCTGCCGAACGTCTGCTACGGCGTGAACTCGCGGGCGCTGATCGGGTCGTCGGTCTACGTGACGACCCAGAAGATCTCGATGATCGAGCGCCCGGTCGAGACCGTCGCGCTGGCCGAGCAGGGGCTGGTGCTGGGCGGGATCACCACGCCCTACTACGTCAGCAACACGCCGACCAAGCTGGTGCCGGGGTTCGTCGGTCGCCACACGGGGACCGGCAACGTGCTGTGGTACGACGGCCACGTAACGGCCGAGCGGCCGTACATCGTCACCTCGTCGGCCAACTACCTGTCCGCCTACTACCCCTTCGAGCCGCAGTACGTGGCGGGCAACATGGGTTACCTGACCCGGCTGACCCCCTCGACCACCCCGGAGCCGTCGCTCTGCAGTGACCCGTCCGTCGACTACTACTATTGGCTGAACAAGAACAACCGTTGGTGAACTGACCCGCCCCGCGACGCCCGATCGACCGACACGAACCCGGTGACGACGATGAACTACACGCGAACCCCGTGCGCCGCCGCAACCCTGTTCCTTGCCGTCGCAAGTGCTCACGGCCAGACGACGCGCCCGACGGTCCCCCCGCCGCCCGGTTACGCCGCCGCCGCCCACGCGGCGTGGGCGGCCGTCGGCAACATGGCCGACCTCCCTGACCCCGCCGACCGCGAGCGCGTCAGGCCCGGTCTGACCAAAGCGTTCTACACGTTCCTCCCGCTGCAGCAGGCGTATCACCAGGCGAAGGTGCGCGCCGGTGACATTCAGGATCCGCCCACACCCGAGGGCCTCGCCCGCCAGGCCGCCAGCACCGACGTGTTCTACCGCGTGCTGCTGGTGACCGTCGGCGACGACCGGGCCAGGGCCGTGGTCGACGATCAGGTTGGCTCGGCAGACCCGCAGGTCGCGCTTATCGGCCGGTGCACGCTGGCGCTGTCCGGCCTGTTGATCGCCCCCACCCCAGCAGGCCAGCTGCATGCGTTGGACCGGATGGACGGGCTACTGAAGTCCGCCCCCGCCGACGCCCGTGGCACCGGCTTCACCCCCGTGTTCAACGCGGTGATGGACTGCCTGATGGTGATGACCGACCCTGCCGCCGACCGGGCCGGCTCGCTGTTCCAGAGTTACGCCCCGCCCGAGGTTGCCCAACGTTACGCCGACCAGCGGTTCTCCGTGCGGTACGTCGGCAAGCCGATGGCGCTGTCGGGCACGACGCCCGAAGGCGTCGCGCTCGACACAGCGGACCAGTACCGCGGCAAGGTCGTTCTGGTCGACTTCTGGGCCAGCTGGTGCGGCCCCTGCAAGGCCGAGCTGCCGCGCGTGAAGGCGCTGTACGCCAAGTACCACGCCCAGGGGTTCGAGGTGCTCGGCGTGTCGAACGACGTCCGACGGGATGCGCTGGTGTCCTACCTGGAGGCGAACCCTTTGCCCTGGCCCAGCCTGTTCGACCCCGCCGCCGCCGCCGAGCAGAGGTGGCATCCCCTCACCCAGCGGTACAAGATCAAATCGATCCCGCAGATGTTCCTGATCGACCGCGCCGGCGTGCTCCGCACCGTCCGGGCCCGCAGCGAGATGGAGATGATGATCCCCAAGTTGCTGGCCGAGGCGACGCCGACCGCAGCGGCGAACTGATCGCGCCGTGATTGGGAGACGGATGCGGCCCGCCGGCGAGCCTCGTCGGCGGGCCGTAGTTCGTTGGCGGGGCATCGACCAAGAGCCGCGATCTGCGGCAGCCTTAGTCGACACTGTGAAAGTCAAACCGCACGGCCGGAAACAGGATGGGGTACGCGACTGCCACTCGGCGAGGAATCTCTCCCGAACTGCAAGGGACCACGGTGGTCAATATCTCGCACCCTTGTTCATCCAGTAGTAGTAGTCGACGTCGGGGTTGGTGCAGATCGGCTCGGGGGTCGATTTCGTGAGCCGGGTCAAGTATCCGACGTTGTTCGCCTGGAAGGTGGCAGCGAGGCCTGCGGCATAAGAGGACCCCGTCATGTCGGCTGCCACAAATGGAACGTACGGTCGCTCCGCCGTGACGTGTCCGTCATACCACAGCACGTTTCCCGTACCGGAATGGCGGCCCGTGAACTCCGGGGAGGCGTTGTCCGGCGGGTGGCTGATGTAGTACGGCTTGAGACCGGTCTTGCTACAGAACGAGCTCTCGGCGAGCGCGACCGTCTCGAACGGGCGCTCCACCTCCGAGTATTTGAGGGTCGGCAGCCCGGGGTACCCAGGGGCTGGGACCAGGGTCGCCTGCGTGTTGTACCCGTAGGCAAT
The DNA here is from genome assembly GCA_965198865.1 of Tepidisphaeraceae bacterium. Lineage (GTDB taxonomy): Bacteria > Planctomycetota > Phycisphaerae > Tepidisphaerales > Tepidisphaeraceae > CBDAQA01. The sequence goes on from CBDAQA010000011.1 coordinate 83,269, forward strand.
GTTGGGCAGGCCGAGCGCAGCTTGGGCGATATTTGTCCCGTTGTTCCCTGCGACGGTCGGGCAGAGGACGATTCGTTGGTCCTTCATGAACCGCGTGACGTACCCGCCCGTGTAATCCCAGGTCTTCACCCCTGCGGTCGTCGTCACGTAATCGGCAAACCAGAACCTGGTCTCGGCAGAGTAGTTCGGCGGCAGGCTGGCGGTCGGGATGGGATAGCCCGACATAAGGCCACACTGGTGGGTCTCGTTCAGGTAGATGAAGAACCCCTGGCCGATGCCGTGCAAGTTGGCCATGCACTGTACGGCTTGGGCGTGGGCCCGGGCCTTGTTCAGGGTTGGCAGCAAGATTCCGACCAGAACGGCGATGATGCCGACCACGACCAAAAGTTCGACCAGCGTGAATCCCACCGGTCGACTTCGTCGCGGTTCTGCGGTGCCGATCGACGGCAGCGGGCGAACGTGTTGGGCAAGCATGGCAAATCCTCAGTAGAAGGCCTCAGCGATCGGTTGGGATCAAGCCTACAAAAGCTCGCCGTTTAGTCAATAAAAATTTATCAAAAGATAAATTTCGGTACTCTCGAATGACTCAAATTGTCCCCAATTTTTCGGTTTATCTTTATTAAATGATAATGTTTGTGGCCGCGGCCTCTGCTTGGTACGTTGCGATCGGTGGGTTGTCGACCGTTGAAGTCGACCCGCCTCAGTTCTCGCGGCGCAATCGACAAATGATTGTGACGCCAAGCTTCAGATTTCGGAGACTCGCTATGAAACTCCGTCTGTCATTCGCCCTTGTAATGGCCGGCTCGGTCGTGAATGGATCCGCGACGGCGCTGGTTGCCCAGCAGCCGGCCACGCGACCCGCACGGCCGGCCGTGACGCTCCACGTTGGTGACCTTGCCCCGCCGATCCGGGTTCAGAAGTGGATCAAAGGGGCTCAGCCCACGTCGCTGACCGACGGGCGGGTCCACGTTGTCGAGTTCTGGGCGACCTGGTGCGCGCCCTGCAAGCACGGGATGCCACACCTGTCGGCCGTGGCCAAGAAGTACGGCGACCGGGTCTCGGTTTCGGGGGTCAGCGTGTGGGAAGGGTCGCACGGGGCCGACCCGATGGCCGACCCGATCCCGAAGGTCGAGGCGTTCGTCACCCGCGCCGGCGACATGATGGCTTACAACGTGGGGGCCGATGGGCTGCCCTCCCAAATGGTCCGGACGTGGTTGGACGCGGCGGGGGTCGACGGCATTCCCGAGGCGTTCGTCATTGACCAGTCCGGCCGGATCGCGTGGCACGGGCATCCGGCGGTCGGGATGGAGCGGGTGATCGACCTCCTCCTGGCCGGCAAGTTCGACGCCGCGGCGGCGCGGACCGTGCGGGAGCAGACCGCCGCCGAGTTCAAGGCATCGGCTTCGCTGTACGAACAGGTGGCGGCCCTGATGAAGGATGGGAAGTTCGCCGAGGCGGCACCGGTGAACGAGCGGCTGGGGGCGTTGCCCTCAGGGGTAGCCGAAGAGGACTGCGTGGCCAACCGCTACCTCATCCTCACGCACACCGACCCGCCGGCCGCCCCGGTGTTCGCCGCCGGCGTCCTGGCTGGCCAGCCGAATGCCCCGCTGCTGCTGGCCGGCCTGGCGAGGGCGATCATCACGGGGCCGGTTGGCGGCGACCGGGATTATCCGATGGCCCGGCGGCTGTTGGAGCGGGCGTCAGACCGATTGGAACTTTTCTCCGCGTTGAAAAAGCTGCTGGCCGAGGCCGACTTCAAGACGGGGAACGTCGGGCAGGCGATTGCCGTTCAGAGCGCGCTGGTCCGGTCGCTCGAGAATGCCCCCGCTCGCTCCCGGGACCCCAAGGCCATCGAGCAATCCCGGCGTGTGTTGGACGAGTACCAGCGGGCGGGCGCCCAACCGACCCGGCCGGCGGCGGGCGGATGACCGGCGGCGGATCGGCGTGCTTTGTCGGGTCCAGATCTCGTCCCGGGGGAGGACGGCGTGTATGGTGATGGTCTCATGAGAACAGCGGAGGGTTCAACGCTGCAGACCGACGTCGAGGCTGCGTTCGAGGAAGTCCAACGGTGGCTCTCGGCGTTCCTGTCGGCGTTTCCCGAACCGCCGACGCGGGCGTCCCAGCTGAAGGAATTGCTGTCGGCCAACTACGCGGTGTGTTGGAACATTTTCGAGGTGATCAAGTCGTCCGATGCGCTTGCCGGCGCTCGACACGTGCCACCGGCACGGTCGGTACAGAAGATGTTGGCCGCCGCGCGGGGGCGGGGCGTCCCAGCCGACACGGCCGAGGGGGTGCGGAACGCCCTGTCGCGGTTCGACTGGGTGGTCCAGTCCCACTCCGGCGATCGGGACACGTTCGCCACCATGGTGGCTTCCATGGGCGGCCGCGCCGTCGGGGGCCAGCCGGCGACGCTGGCCTGCCGGCGGACGGCCTTCCGACAGGACTCGCAGCTGTGGGGGGCGCAGATCGGTGTCCTCTACGCCCGGACCACCGTCCGTCGGGAGTCGGCCGGGTTCGACGAGGTGAACACGATCCTCAAGGCCAGCTTCATGTGCCTGCGCAGCGGCGTCCGACCGATCTTGTGGGGCCAGCGGGACCACGACACGCCCGACGCCCAGCCGGCCCCGATGGACACCGAGCCGCTGGACCCCGAGGCTCAACGCCGGTGCGGGGCTCCACTCCTGTCAGAGTTCAGCACCCGCCCGCTCCCGCGGCTGGCCAAAATCAAGGCCGAGGACGGGTGGGTATACGACGCCATTGAGACCGACAAACTCGGACTCTCCGGCGCGGTGAACATGGCCAGCGGCATTCGCAAGCGGAGCAATCAGGCGACGACGCTGGAGAACGGCGCGCGGGTCTATTGGGACTGCACGGGGATCGTCACGCCGACCGAGTTGGCCGTGTTGGAGCTGGCCGTCCACCGGCCGTCGTTCGGCCCGGTGAACCCGGCCTTTCGGTTCGTGCCGATGCGGGGCCACAGCTTCCTGTCCGAGCTGACCGCCGACGTCCCCCAGATCCCCTCGGCGGAACGGCTCGTCCCGCTCGGCCCCGCCGACCGTGTCATCCCTGCCATCGAGGTCAAGGACTACGCTCGGCTGTCGGCGTACACGTTCGACAGGGTCGGCTGGGATCCGTCGGAGTTCGACGTGTTCCAGGTGACCGTCCCGTACCCCATACTGAACAGCATGGCCGTGATGTGGTTCCCGCTGGCCGACGAATGACAAGGCCTGCCGGGCCAACAGCACCGTCGAGCCCCTGCTGTAACAAGCGGCTCACATGGAAGGACACGAATGACTGCTGAACCTACCGCCCGACCAACGGTGATCGCCCAGTCCATCCTCGACCTGATCGGCAACACGCCGGTGCTGGAGCTCAACCGCGCGGTGCAGTTGCTCGGCGTGGAGGGGCGGCTGCTGGCGAAGCTGGAGCACCTGAACCCCGGCGGGAGCAAGAAGGACCGCGTCGCGCTCAGCATGATCCGCGCCGCCCGCGCCGACGGGCGGCTGGCCGAGGGGCAGGCGGTCGTCGAGGTGACCAGCGGCAACACCGGCACCGGGCTGGCCATCGTCTGCTCGGCGATAGGGCACCCCTTTTACGCTGTCATGAGCGACGGCAACACGCGCGAGCGGGCGCAGATGATGCGGGCGCTGGGGGCCGAGGTGGTGCTGGTGGCGCAGCTGCCCGAGGGCGTGCCGGGGCAGGTGAACGGCTGCGACATGCGCGTGGTCAAGCAGCGCGCCGCCGAGCTGGTGGCGGCGACCGGGGCGTTCTTCGTCGACCAGTTCGAGAACCCCGCCAACCCCGTCGCCCACGAGACCGCCACCAGCGCCGAGCTGTGGTCGCAGACCGGCGGCGACCTCGACGCGATCGTCGCGTTCGTCGGCAGCGGCGGCGCGCTGGGCGGCTTGGCCAGGGGGCTGCGGCGGCGCAAGCCCGACCTGCGCGTCTACGTGGTCGAACCCTCGGCCGCCTCGTCTTTGGCCAGCGGCTGCTGTTCCGACGCGGGTCACGCGATCCAGGGCGGCGGGTACGGCAAGGGGGCGCTCACGCTGCTGGGCGACGTGAAGGTGGACGGCCACCTGACCTGCACCGACGCCGACGCCGCCGCCGGCGCGAGGATGCTGGCCCGGCACGAGGGGCTGCTGGCCGGCTACTCGACCGGGGCCCAGCTGCACGCGGCGGCGGAGCTGCTGCGCGGGCCGGAGCGGGGGAACACGATCGCGTTCCTCGTCTGCGACACGGGGATGAAATACCTGTCGACGGGGCTGTACCCGTGACGACGGTTTAGCGACGGCCCAGAGGGCCGGCCACAGGTTGATGCCGGGCCTCCGGGCCGTCGCTAAACGGGACAGCATGCTACGATCCCACACCATGAACACGACACGCCGCCTCGCCGCGTTCTTGCTGGTCTCACTGTTCCTCGTCGCCGCCGCCCGCGCGGGTGACTCGGCCGACGTGTCGGCGGAGCTGAGCACGACCACGCTCCCCGTCGGCGGGCGCGGGATGGTCGCCGTCGTGATCGACGTCCACCCGGGGCTGCACGCGCAGTCGCACCACCCGGGGAACGAGGACTACATCCCGCTGGAGATCAAGACCAAGCCCGCGGCCGGCGTGACGGCGGGCGAGGTGCGCTACCCGCCGGGCAAGGACGAGAGCTACCCGCTGCTGGGCAAGCTCAACGTCTACGTCGGCCAGACGATCGCCTACGTCCCGGTGTCGGTGGCGCCCGACGCCAAGCCGGGGCCGGTGACGTTCAGCGGGACGGTGGAGTTGCAGGCGTGCAACAGCAGCTCGTGCTTCCCGCCGGAGTCGGTGAAGTTCGAGGTGCCGGTGACGGTGGTCGCCGCGGGGGGTGCCGTGACGCCGAACCACCCCGAGCTGTTCGTCGGCCCCGACGCCGCCGTGCCGGTGCTGCCGCCGACGACCAAGCCGACGACCGCCCCCGCCCCCCCTGCCGCCGCGCCGCCCGCCGCCAATCCAACCGCCAAGGCGTCGGCCGCGGATACGGGCACGACCATCCTCGGCCTGAACCTGACGCGCGGCGGGCTGCCGCTCGCCCTGGTCGCCGCGTTCTTGGTCGGCATCGTCTTCAACGCCATGCCGTGCGTTTTGCCGGTGGTGCCGCTGAAGATCATGGGGTTTTACGAGGTCTCCAAGCACAGCCGCGGGAAGTGCCTGGCGCTGGGGGCGGTGTTCAGCGCGGGGCTGGTGTTCGTGTTTGCCGTGCTGGCGCTGCTGATCGTCGGCCTGCACGTGATCAAGTGGGGCGGGCTGTTCCAGCAGACCTGGTTCACCGTCGCCATCACGGCCGTCCTGCTGGCCATGGCGGCCGGAACCTTCGGGTTCTTCGATTTCGTCCTGCCCAGTTCCGTCTACTCGCTCACGCCCCGGCACGACACGTTTACCGGCAACTTTCTGTTCGGCATGTTGACCGCCGCCCTGAGCACGCCCTGCACGTTCGGGCTTTTCGTCGCCCTGCTCACCTGGGCATTGACGCAACCGCCGGCGGCCGGGTTCGCGGTGTTCGTCACGGTCGGCGTGGGCATGGCGTTCCCGTACTTCCTGCTCAGCGCGTTCCCCGAGCTGGCCCGCCGGTTCCCGCGCACGGGGCCGTGGTCGAACGTGGTGAAGCAGGAGATGGGCTTCCTGCTGCTGGCGACGGCCGTGTTCTTCGGCCAGCCGCTGCTGGGGTACGTGATGTCGATCGACGCCACGTGGTGGCTGATGGCGGCCGTCATCGCGGCGGGGGCATTGTTCCTGGTGACGCGGGCGATCCAGCTGAGCGAGTCGCGTTGGACGGTGGCGATCGCCGGGGTCGTTGGCGCCGTCGTGATCGGATCGGCCAGCTACGGTGCGGTGCGGTTCACGTCGCACCCGTACCAGTGGAAGCCGTACACGCCCGAGACGCTGGCCGCCGCCACGGCGGCCGGTCACCCGGTGGTGATCGACTTCACCGCCACCTGGTGCGGCAACTGCCACTGGCTGGAGGGGACGGTGCTGCACGATGCGAGGGTGGTGAAGGCCGTGAGCCGGAACGACGTGGTGATGCTGCAGGCCGACGTGACCCACCGCGACGCCGTCGGCCAGCCGCTGCTGGCCCGGCTGCACCCGACGGCGTCGATCCCCCTGACGGCCGTCTACGCCCCCCACGCCGCCGGCGACGGGCACCCGGCGTTGCTCGACGGGATCTACTCGGCGGATGATCTCGTCAACACGATCCAGCAGGTCACGGGGGGATGAAGAACTTGGAACCACAGATGCACACGGATGCACACGGATGCACACAGATCAAGATTTCGCGGCTCATGTACCGATTCTGTTTTCGCTCGGTCGGAGAAAGAGTTATCCACGAAGGACACGAAGGCACTCGAAGGAAGAGTTGGCGGGGCAATCTTCCGCTTCGCGTCCCTTCGTGTCCTTCGTGGATAGCTCCTCAGAACAGATTCGGGACATGAGCCGATTTTGCTTCTGCATGATCCGTGTGCATCCGTGTGCATCTGTGGTTCCACCTCTTTCCTCCGAGGCGTTCCTGGTGACTCGCCTTTGACATCCCGGGGGCCGCCCGTAGCCTCGCCGCCATGCGCGTTCTGGTCACCGGCGGAGCGGGATTCATCGGGTCGAACTTGGCGAAACGGCTCGCGAAGGACGGTCACGACGTCGTCGCGGCCGACAGCTTCCGCTCGGCCCACTTCGCCAACCTGATCGACTTCCCCGGCGACGTGCTAACACTGAAGTCGCCCGCCGACGTGGCCGCCATGACGGTGCTCGGGCCGTACGACGTGATCTTCCACCAGGCTGCCCTGACCGGCGTGGTCGGCTCCAACGGCGAGGACCAGTCGGACCAACAGGCGATGATGCTGAACAACGTCGAGCCGTTCCGGCTGCTGCTCGACGAGGCGGTCCGCACCGGGGCGCGGGTGGTGTGGGCCAGCAGCTGCAGCGTCTACGGCCGCGGGCCGGTGCCGATGCGCGAGGGACAGGCGCCCGAGCCGCTGAACATCTACGCGTTCAGCAAGCTGGCCAAGGAGCGGATGGCGCTGCGCTACGCACCGCGCCTGAGGCACCCGATCGTCGGCCTGCGCTACAGCAACGTCTACGGCCCCGGCGAGGACCACAAGGGGAAGCTGGCCAGCATGATCCACCAGCTGGCCAAGCAACTGCGCGCCGGCAAGCGCCCGCGCATCTTCGACCCCGGCACCCAGCGCCGCGACTTCGTCTACGTCGACGACGTCGTGCAGGCGAACCTCGACGCGCTGTGGGCCAAGGAAAGCGGCGCGTTCAACGTCGGCGCCGGCCAGAGCTGGAGCTTCAACGACGTGGTGGCCGAGCTGAACCGCGCGCTCGGCACCGACCTGCCGCCCGACTACTTCGCCAACCCCTACAGCTTCACGCAGGACTGGACCGAGACCGACCTGACCAACGCGCGGCGAGCGTTCGGCTTCGCGCCCAAGTTCGACCTGCGGCGCGGCGTCGAGGCGTACCACGCCAGCGGGAAGCTGGGCGTGGCGAACTGAGAGGAGGCGACGCAGCACTAAAACCGGTCAGTTGGCCCGGCCGGCTCATCGTCAGTCCCTCGGTGGGTGCCAACCAACTGTCACCCAGGATCGGCGGGCCCGCGCGAGGACTGGCCGGTTCAGGTTCAGGCCGATCACGGTCGCGCGGCCGCTCGGCGTGGTGCCGACCACATGGTCGCCCTCGGGCGTCCAGCGGAAATGGTCGGCCCACGCCTGCCGACGCGGGTCGAACAGCCGGACGACGTCACCACTCGCGGGGTCCACTGCAGCGATGCGGTCGCCCTTGTGGCCGTTGCACAGCGAGCAGGACAGCCACAGGTTGTCCTCGACCGTCTCGCCGCCGAGCGCCTCGGGAATGATGTGATCCAGTTCCATCGGCGTGCCGACAATCGCCTCGGTCGACAGGCAGTAGCCGCACCGGTGCCGGGCCTGGGCCGACACGCGTCGGCGGAGTTCAGCCGGGACACGCGCGGAGCTCATGGCGTGACCAGTCCGGACACGTCGTGCCCCCGCCGGTGCAGTTCGGCGGCCGCCTCGGCGCGGATGAGCATGGCCCGCTCGTACTGGCGGATCAGTGCCGCCCGGGCCAGCTCGTCCTCGGCCGGGAGCCCGCCCCGTTGTCGTTTCACGTTCAGGCCTTCCAGCTGCTCGGCCGCCTCGACCGCCAGCCGGCTGCGGGCGGCCCGCCACAGCGACTCGTCGTCCAGCAGCGGAAACGGTTCGACCGCCGCAGCCAGGTCCGGCTGCAATGCCGCGCCGTCGGGCACGGCCGACCCCAGCAGGTCCAGCGTCTCCTCCTCCACCGACCGCCGGGACCGGGCCGCGCGCTCGCTCAACAAGCGGTGCAACGGCTCGGGGACGTCGAGCGTCAAAAGGGTGGTGGCCATGGTGGACCTCGCGTGTCTTGATAACGATTATACCGATGTCCGAGCGCACCTCGCGCAACGGCTGCCAGTCCTCACCCGCCGCGTCGCCAGGGTAGGGGCGCGGCAAGCAAGTGCTAACCCCGCATGTGCCGCTCACGCGATCCGCGGGTCGCGGCACGTCTGCTCGTAGCTCGCCTCCGAGTCCAGCGGGACGGCCAGGTCCTCCGCCAGCCACAGCGGCAGGGTCGGCAGCGGCTCGCCCACGGCCAGCGGTCCGCTCCACGCCTCGAGCACCATCCGCGCCCCGACCGGCCGCCACCGGCAGGCGGCGGCGTGGGTCGGCGATGGCGGGTTGCGCGGCGACGGGTAGCCGGCCATCAACCCAGTCGAGCAGTTCGGCGTATAGGTTTGCGCGGCGGACGGTCACCACGTCCACCAGCACGACCGACACGCTTCGCCGCCGCGTGCGGCGCACCTGGAAACGAACTGCGCCCGCGCCCTGAAACGGGCCTTATTGGACGGGCTGATCAGCTCGATCGCCGCGACCAGCCGGCGGTTTCGGCGCGTGTCATAGATGCGAACCTCGTACTCGTCGGTGTCGGCCAGCTCCGTCTCCAAGGTCAGCGTCGGCTGCGCCACCGCTCAGGGACGCGGGCGGGACCCCACATCGTCGGTCGGCGTTCCGCGGTTGCCGGTCACCTCCTCGTGAGCGCCGACGTCCACCTCGATTTCGGCACCAAGGTGGACGCGCGGCTCGGCCATGTAACGGTCGGGCAGCGCGCGGACCAATTGCTGCACGATCACCATCGGCCGCCCGCCACGGACCGCTTCCCACGAGGAGCGGCGGCTCACCGGCGGCCGAAAAGGATCGCGTAGCGGCATCGTTGAACCTCGGTGCCCGCATTGTATGGGACGGGTTGGGGTCGTCCAATCCGCTCGCCGGCGTCGCCGGTTCTGCCGTTGTCGCCGCTGTCGACCGCAAGGTAGAAGCCGGCGAGGAGGAGAAGGGCCATGGCCAGTCGGGTGGGACGTGCATCCTGGAGCGTGGTCGCCGCCCTCGCCGTCGGCTGCGGCACGCCGACCACGCGTCACCCCGTCCCGGCGAAGCTGCGCGACGCCGCCCGGGTCGAGGGGATGCCCGATGGCATCCGCGCCTGGGGCGACCAGTTCAGCCCGGCGTTCCAGCAGTCGTTGGACGAGGCGGGCCAGCAGGCGGTGGCGGCGTACGGGGCGAAGGACCAGCCGCACACGGTGCTGGCCATCAGCGGGGGCGGCAGCAACGGGGCGTTCGCCGCGGGGCTGGTGTGCGGGTGGACCCAGCACGGCGACCGGCCCGTGTTCCGCATCGTCACCGGCATCAGCGCCGGCGCGATCGTCGCCCCGTTCGCCTTCCTCGGCACCGACTACGACGGCCCGCTGCGCCGGCTGGCGACGCAGATCGACGACCAGAAGGTCTACCAGGCCAAGGGGCTGCTGGCGGCGTTCGGGTCGGACTCGCTGACCGACACGCGCCCGCTGGCCGCGTTCCTGGGCGGCTTCTACGACGCCCGGCTCGTCGCGGCCGTGGCGGCCGAGGGGCGCAAGGGCCGGCGGCTGTTCGTCGCCACCACCGATCTCGACGCCCAGCGCCCGGTGCTGTGGGACCTGACCCGCATCGCCGCCGTCGGCGGGGCGCGGGCGGTGAACCTGTTCCGCGCCGTCATCCTCGCCTCGGCCGCCCAACCGGTCATCTTCCCCCCGGTCTACCTGCGGGTGCGTGCCGGCGGCCAGGACTACGACGAGATGCACGTCGACGGCGGCGTGGCGACCGAGGTCGTGCTCTACGGCAACGTGCTCCACGTGCCGGAGCTGATCCAGCGGCACGCGCGGGAGCAGGGGCTGCCCGCGCCGGTCTTCCCGACAGTCTACGTGGTCCGCAACGCCAAGCTCACCCCCGAGCCCAAGGACGTCGACCCCCGGCTGTTCGACATCGCCGAGCGCTCCGTGAACATGCTGGTCAAGTCGCAGGGCGTGGGCGACGTGGCGCAGGTGTACGACGTGTGCCGGCGCGACGGCCTCGACTTCCGCCTGGCCGCCATTCCCGACGACACCCCGACCAACGCCGGCCAGGGGTTCGACCCCAAGACGATCCAGGGCTTGTTCGACCGCGGCTTCCAGCTGGGCCGGGCCGGGTATCACTGGATGACCGAGCCGCCAAACCTGAAGCCGACGACGCTGCCGACGCCGCAATTGCCGTGAGGCGACTCGACCCTATGGCCAGCCTCGGGATCATGGCGCTTGCCCCGGATCGGCTGCCATCCAGTTGGCGACGGGAAGGCCGGGAACCGCGGACAGATCGGAGTCCGTCGTGATGACGACGCAGTCGTCGATCGTCATCGCGACGGCCGCGAGCATGATGTCGATGGCCTGCATCGGGCGACCGCGCCTTCGCAGGTCGGCCGCCACGCCATACGCCATCGCGGCCCGGCGGTCGAAAGGACAGGTGGTGATTTGGCTCAGCGCCCGCCCCAACCGAAGGCGGTTCTCATCCCGGCTGGAACTCAGTGCGAGCCCGTAGAACAACTCTGCCACGACCGGCTCGCACGTGCCGATCCGGTCTCCTCGCCGACGCGCGTCCCTCGAGCGGGTTGCGAGCGATTCGCGTCGGTCGATGAGCGCGCTAATGGCGTTGGAGTCGAGCAGGAACCGCCTCATCGCCACATGTCCCGTAAGCGGTCTGAACGCGTGTCCGCATGGGCCGGTTCCCGCTGCTTGCGCGCCTCGCGCTCCTCGTCCCAGGCGCGCTGCTCGTCAGGCGTGAAGACCAGCGGCTCCAGCGAGTCGTCCGCGCGCTCGTCGCTGCCGCCGATCGCATCGCGTCCGAAGACGATCAGCGCGGTGCCGTCCACCGGCAGGTCGACCGGATCGTCCAGCTCAATGCGACCGTCTCGTACCGTCGCGCGAATCGCCTGCATCAGCCGCCTCCCGTCTGCGCGCCGCCCATTTTATCGGCGGTGCCCGCCGGATGCCCGTCCCGCTTCGGACGGCCAACGAAAGTTGAGTTAGGGAACCGTTCGGAATATCATTTGTACGGTGTCGACGATGGATCTCAAAGCCAAGCTGACGATCCTCGCCGACGCGGCCAAGTACGATGCCTCGTGCGCCTCCAGCGGCAGCAAGCGGAAGAACGACGGCACGCAGCTGGGCGACACGAACAAGATCGGCATCTGCCACAGCTACACGCCCGACGGGCGGTGCGTGTCGCTGCTGAAGATCCTGCTCACCAACTTCTGCATCTACGACTGCCAGTACTGCGTGAACCGCGTGACCAGCGACGTCCCGCGGGCACGGTTCAGCGTGGACGAGGTGGTCCGGCTCACCGTTGAGTTCTACAAGCGCAACTACATCGAGGGGCTGTTCCTCAGCAGCGGCATCATCCAGTCGGTCGACTACACGATGGAGCAGCTGATCGGCGTGGCGAAGACGCTGCGCGTCGAGCACAAGTACAACGGCTACATCCACCTCAAGGCCGCCCCCGGCGCGAGCGCCGAGTTGCTGGCCGAGGCCGGGAAATGGGCTGACCGGCTGAGCGCGAACATCGAACTGCCGACCGCCGCCGACCTGAAGGACCTCGCGCCCGAGAAGACGATCGCCGACGTCGAGTCGACGATGACGACCATCAAGGCGAAGGTGGACGAGAGCAAGGCCGAGCGGCGGACGAGCAAGCTGGCGCCGATCTTCGCCCCCGCGGGCCAGAGCACGCAGATGATCGTCGGCGCGACGCCGACGCCGGACGCGGCGATCCTGGCCACGTCGGCCGACCTGTACGGCCGGCACAAGCTGCGCCGCGTCTACTACTCCGCCTACAGCCCGATCCCGTTCGCCGACGCTCGCCTCCCCAGCCAACAGCCCCCGTTGGTGAGGGAACATCGGCTGTATCAGGCCGACTGGCTGTTGCGGTTCTACCGGTTCCGCGTGGACGAGCTGACGACGTCGGCCGAGCCGAACCTCGACTTGTCGATGGACCCGAAGTTAGCGTGGGCACTCCGCAATCGGGCGTCGTTCCCGATCGACCTGAACCGCGCCGGTCGGGGCCAGCTGCTCCGCGTGCCGGGGCTGGGGGTGCGCACGGTCGAGCGGATCCTGTCGATCCGCCGGTTCCACCGCATCCGGCTGGAGGACCTGGTCAAGCTGCACGTGCCTTTCAAGCGGGTGAGGCCATTCGTGATCGTGGACGGGCACAACCCGGATGCGATGTTGATCGACGCGGGGCACCTGCGCGAGCGAGTCGCGCCGGCGCATCGGCAGTTAAACCTGTTCGAGACCGAGGCGGTTGCGACGTTCGGAGAGCTCTGACCGTTTCCGGGCCTGCTTGCTTCGGCGAACAGGAAGCTTGCAGGGTCCGTTTAACTTCCCCTGCCCGCTGAAGCGAGCGGGCCGGGCATGACCGGTATGACCCACGCGACCATCCAACCCGACTTCGCATCGTGGCGGACCACTGCCCGCCGACTGCTATCCGATGGCGTGCCACCCGATCAAATCGTGTGGTCGGATGCGCGGGCTCAATCCGACCCGCTGCCCGGCATGTGCGACGTCCCGCCGGACCGCATGGCACCCGGCGCGACGCGCGTCCCGAAGGAGTTCGTCTCCACCGCCCAAACCGTCAGCCTTCACCGGGATCCGGGCCGGTGGGCATTGCTGTACCGGCTGCTGTGGCGGTTGACCCGGGGCGAGCCGAACCTGCTGCACATCACCGTGGACGACGACGTGGCCCAACTCCACAGCATGGAGCGGTCCGTCCGTCGTGACATCCACAAGGCGCACGCATTCGTCCGCTTCCGGTCGGTGACCGGCGACGACGGCGTCGAGCAGATGGTCGCGTTCCACCGGCCCGACCACTTCATCGTGCCGGCGATCGGGCCGTGGTTCGCCAAGCGGTTCGGGCCGATGCGGTGGACCATCCTGACACCGGACGCCTCGACCAGCTGGGACGGGCACCAGCTTTGCTTCGGCCCCGGCGTCCCCGCGTCGGCCGCGCCGCGGCCGGACGAGCTGGAGTCGCTGTGGAAGACGTACTACGGCTCCATCTTCAACCCCGCCCGCGTCAAGGTGGCGGCCATGAAGAAGGAGATGCCCGTCCGCCACTGGCCGACGCTGCCCGAGGCGGAGCTGATCGATGATCTGCTGCGGCAGGCGTCGCCCCGCGTGGAGATCATGGTGGCCAAAACGAAGAACGATAAGCCCGTCGCCAAGAGCGCCGCCCCGTTCGTGCCGGCGACGCTGGAACTGCCGCTGTTGAAAGCGGCGGCCGCGAACTGTCAGGGCTGCGACCTGTGCCTGCACGCCACGCAGACCGTCTTCGGCGAGGGGCCCGCAACGGCCGGCGTGATGTTCGTGGGCGAGCAGCCGGGCGACAAGGAGGACCGGGCCGGCAAGCCGTTCGTCGGCCCCGCCGGCGAGATGTTCAACCGCGGCCTCGACGACGCCGGCATCGACCGCACCGAGGCGTACGTCACCAACGCCGTCAAGCACTTCAAGTTCGAGCGGCAGGGCGACCGGCGCATCCACGCCAAGCCGGGCGCGCGTGAGATGAACGCCTGCCGCCCGTGGCTGGAGGCGGAGATCGCGTCGGTCCGCCCGAAGCTGATCGTGTGCCTCGGCGCGACGGCCGCCCAGACGCTGATGGGCCCCGCGTTCCGCATCACGCGCGACCGCGGGCAGCTGTTCACCGACACCAAGTGGGCCCCCGCCGTGATCGCGACGAACCACCCGTCGGCGATCCTGCGCACGCCGGACGCCGACGCCCGCGAGGCGGCTTACGACCACTTCGTGGCCGACCTGAAGATCGTGGCCGAGCAGATGCGGGCGATCACGCGCGAGCAGGCGAACGCGTCGGCGAGTCGCGTGGGCGTGCCGCACACGTGATCGTTGAGCGACGGCCCGGAGGGCCGGCTACAAGTTGATGCCGGCCCTCCGGGCCGACGCTAAACGAGATTCACTTCACATCCACCGTCGCCGCCCCGACGATGTCGCGGCTCGATTGCCCCACCGTGATCCCGTACTGGCCGGGGTCGACCTTTCGCCCATGACCTCGGCCGGTGTCGGCGCGGCACCGGCGCGGGTGACGGTGGTGGCCGGCACCGCCAGGGCGAGGCAGGCCGCTGTTCCAAGGGATCGACGGCGGGTGGAAACTTCGGCGTTCAGATGATGCATGGGCGGGGCCGAAGGCAACGCCACTATGGCGCGTGCAAGGGAGAATCGGCCGGTCGCTCCTGCGTTTAGAAGCTGTCGAAAACGACCGTAGCCGATTTCAGAGCGAGGTGGTGGGCTGCGGACCGCTTGACGAATTCGCGGCCGACGGGCCCACCTCCAACGAGGAGGGGACGCCGATCGGTGCGTACGACCTGATGATCGCGGCGACCGCGTTTTCGGGTAACCTCACCAGCGTGACGACGCGACGTTGACGACTCATCTGCGCGTCGCCGAGGCTCGCATCGAACGCGGAACTTGCCCCTCTCTTCACAACCCTGGAAATGCCTACATCCTCCCTCCGGCGCGCCGTCCTCCCCGCTGCCGGGTTCGGCACGCGCATGCTGCCGGCCGCCCGGGCGGTCCCGAAGGAGTTGTTGCCGATTCTCGACCGCCCGACCGTGCAGTACGTCGTTGAGGAGGCGGCCGCCGCGGGCATCACAGACGTCACGCTCGTCACCAGCCCGCTGAAGCCGGCGCTGCTGGCGCACTTCGACGGCGATCCCAACGACCCGCTGCGCAGGCGGCCCAACAGCGCGGGCAGAGGTGCGATGCTGAAGAGCGTGGACGACCTGATCGCCCGCGTCCGCATCGGCGCGGTGATGCAGCACGAATAACGCGGGCTCGGCGACGCCGTGATGGTGGCGCGCGGCGTGATTGGCGACGAGCCGTTCGCGTGCATGTTGGCCGACACCGTCTTCGCCGGGGGCGTGCCGCCGATGGTGCAGTTGGCCGAGGCGCACCCGAGGTTCGGCACGGCCGTCATCGGTCTGGAGCGCGTGTCGCCCGACAAGGTGGGCCGGTACGGCATCGTCGGCGGGACCGAGTTGGGCGACGGCGCGTTCCGCTTCGACACGCTGGTCGAGAAGCCCAAGCCGGCCGACGCGCCGGGCAACCTGGCGGTCGCCGCCCGGTACGTTCTGACGCCGACCATCTTCGATTGCCTGGACCAGGTGAAGCCCGGCGTCGGCGGCGAGGTGCAGTTGACCGATGCCCTTGGCCTGCTCTGCCAGCGCGAGCCGGTCCGCGGCGTCATTCTTACTGCCTGTCGGCACGACATCGGCAACCCCGTGGACTGGCTCGCCGCCAACCTCGCCTTCGCCGCCTCCGACCCGGCCGTCTGGTCGCCGTTAGCCCCCCGGCTACGCGACCACTTGTTGGCGTTGCCTGTCGTATAAAATACTACTGGTTGACGTTTCGTCATGTCACGGTACATTTAGCGGACAGTTCAACGCATGGCGGACCGAAAGTGGTGGCTCCCTTTCGGTCCGTCTTTTTTTCCAGCTCCTCTAAGTAAACCGGTCGCGATCCGCCGGCATGCGTGTCGCCGTGGATGGCATCGACGTTGCTCTGCCCGCAGCATCGCTGGCCGGGACACACGCGTCCCCGGCGGCGGGGACAAACAACCGGAGGCCGCATGGCGACCGCGACCACTCGACAATCCACCCATTCGAAAGCGACAGGTAAGCGACTGAAGGACCCCTCCGGCGGCCTAACCGCAGCGGGTCGAAAGCACTTCGCCAAGACTGAGGGCGCGCACCTGAAGCCTGGCGTGCAGGGGGAGGCCGACACGCCGGAGAAGCAGAAGCGCAAGGGGTCGTTCCTCCGTCGTCACTTCGCCAACCCGCGCGGGCCGATGGTCGACGACAAGGGGAAGCCGACCCGTCTCGCCCTCTCCGCCCATGCCTGGGGCGAGCCGGTGCCGAAGACTGCAGCCGCGGCGAAGCGGCTGGCGGCGAAGGGGACGCGCCTGCTGGATCGCTATCGTGCCAGCAAGGCCACCAAATCCTCGCCGGCGCAGTGATCCCGCACCTCAACGGACGACCCCCATGGCAGGCACCAAGAAGGTCTACGACAACCCCAGCCTCCGCGACCGCATCAAGGCGAAGGTGACCGCCGGCGACAAGGGTGGCCGGCCCGGGCAGTGGAGCGCCCGCAAGGCGCAACTGGTCGCCCACGAATACGAGGCCGCAGGCGGCGGGTACGTGGGGCCGAAGGCGGACAGCCAGAAGCATCTGCAGCAGTGGACGGACGAGAAGTGGAAGACCGCCGACGGCAAGCCCGCCATCCGCGGCGGCACAACCCACCGTTACCTGCCGAAGAAGGCGTGGGCCAAGCTGTCGACGGCCGAGCGAAAGGCGACCGACCAGAAGAAGGTGGCCGGCAGTCGTGCCGGCAAGCAGTTCGTCGCCAACAGCTCACCAGCCAAAAGAGCGCGTAAGTCGGTGACGCGACCAACGGCCCATGCCACGTGATCGGCGGCAGGCAAGGGTGCGCCCCGCTCACCTTCCCCGACCTAACCGGAAGCGGGCTCCAACTCATGCGTAAGCTACCCGCCGTCACTGCTGGGTAGCGGTCGTCTGTGACCAGCCGAGCAATTGGGCGACCCGGCGACGGCGAACGTCACCGGCATTTGTCTCGCCGTCGGTCGGCGTTGCCGTAGCATCGGCAATTGCCGGAACGTCGCTGTCCGTCTGGAGTCGTGCGATCGCCTCCAGCCGTGCCTCGGTTTCACCGCCCGGGTGAGCGGCAAGGGCCCGGCGGACCTCGATCGCAGCGGCGGGGCCGCCGGCCTCCAGACGCTTGTGGGCCGCCTCTTTCGTCCGCCGGTCCGTAGACGACAAGTCGGCGATCAGCTCGGCCCAAGCGGGGCCAGTGGTTGCGCGCGTCGGAGCGGTCGCCGCCCCGACGCCAGCCAACTGCCGCAACCGGCCCCGGTCGAGCAGGATGAATCCAGCCCGAAGCGCCGTGGCCGGGTCGGGGTCGGCCAGATCGGCCCACAGGTTCGCGTCCGACCGCCCCTTGGTCGGGGCCGGTCCCGTGGCGGCGAGGACGGCGCGCAGGTCCCACACGAGGACGGTCCCGTTCGGCTCTGCGGTGACGGCGATCGGCCGACCCGCCGCGAACCGGACCACCGCGAAGCTGCCCGTCGGCAGGTCGAGCACGTGCCGGCCAGTCGTCGCCTCATACACGGCCACGCCCCACTGGACGGGCAACTGGTCGCCCGAAATCGGATCGTGGACGATCACCCATGCCGAGTCGTCGCTGAACATCGGTGCCGCCGACGTGCTGCCGAACCGTGATAGAGGGACCGACCACACCGGTTCGGCACTGCCGCCGAGGAGGGCGTCGGTCGCGTGCGCCCGCAGCCCTTGCTCCTTCATCGCCACCCAGGCGCCGTCCGGTGAGACGGCCGTCGCGAGCGCCTCCGGGTGGTCGGCAATCCTGACCAGCCGGCCAAACTTGCCCGTGGGCACGTCGGCCACCTAGAGACCGACGGAGGTCCGCACGACCAGTCGCCGACCATCGGCCGAGAACCAAGTGCCCATCGGCTGCCCGACCACGCCATCGACCGGTTGGCCATCGGGCCCCACGTAGGCGTAACTGGCCTTGATCGCGTCGGTCGCGGGATCGACGATCGCCACACTCTGAAGGTCCATCTCGGCGGACCACCGCCCGTCCAGCGAGAAGACCGGACGAGCCCCGCCGGCGTACGGTGCTGGCTGGCCCGGACGGGCGTCGGCGACTGCGCCGAACGTCCGCCGCGTCGCAAGGGTCCGCGGGTCCAGGTGCAGCAGGCCAGACCGCGATCGGACGGCCAATGTCGGCTGCCCGTCAGCGGCCGCCCTCGTGTATTGCAGATCGCCGAACTCCTCGAACCGGTTGGCACCTGGCTCCGGCGGCCGGATGGCGATGACACCGTTGGTGTCGGCGTCAACCACCCGCAGATCGCCCGAGGCATCCGCAATCGCCACCTCGCCGCCGTCCGGCGAGACGGCCAAGCCCGTCACCCGCGTGCCCGGTGTGACGGCCGGCGAGAGCCGCTTTCCGGTGTCGGCGTCGAACGCCACCACCCCACGGGGCGTGACCGAGCAGCCGACCATCCGCCCGTCGGCTGACCAGACCGGGACGAAACTGGAATTGGCCGGCAAATCCAACGCGGCAGCCGCACGTGGTGGACGGGCAGCCGTGTCGATCACGAACAGCCGGGGTGGCCCCGATGCCCGTCTCGTCATCGCTGGAGCCATCGCGGGCGCGGTCGACGGCACCAAGGGTTCCATCCGCGTGACGGCCAGTCGACCGCCGGCCGGCGCGAAGGAGACCTCAATCGCGCCGGTGGGCGGGACAAACGTCGGGTAGGCCCAGCGCCGGCCCGGCCGGTTCACCGAGGGGATCGTTGCGGGTCCCGGTGACACCGCCCGCACCGCCGGCGGTAGTTCCAGCTCGTGACCGGTGGGCAGCTCGAACAGGTGCGGCACGCCGTCGGCGGTTACGGTCGCGAGCAACGTCCCATCGCCCGACAGGCTGGCCGACCGGTCGGCGGGGTAGCGGCGATCATCGGTCGGCCGCCCGGTAGCGGCGTCGAACACGGTCGCCCGCCCATCGGCAGCAGTGACGACCAGGCGGCGGCCATCCCCGCTGAACAGGGGCCGGTGACCAATCGTCGCCGGCTGCGACGCCGGGTACGCCCTGCCGCGGACGGGCCGCCGCGGGGCATCGCCCGCCGGCGGTGGCGGGCCGAGATCGGCCACCTGTTGGCCCGTCGCCAGGTCGTACAGCAGCACCGACCTCCGCCCGGCGGCGAAGGCGACCCGTCGCCCATCGGCCGAGACGCCCAGTCCGCCCGGCTCGTCGTTGGCCGAGTTCGCGATCCAGTCGTCACCCCCCGTCACCTGGTCCGACCCGGCGAGCGTCACCCGCCGACGGACCGCGCCGGTGATGGCGTCGGCCCACACGAGGCTGACCGTCCCGGTCCGTGGGCGGGCCATTCCCATCTGGATGGGGTGGTCCGTCAGCGCCACCGCCAGCGTGTCCGCCGACGCGTACGCCACCCCGAACGCGGCCGGCACGTTAGGGTCGTGGGCCGCCCCATCGGCCGGCCGGACGACAGCCGTCCGCTCGCCCGTCACCAGGTCCCACACGCTGGCCCCGCCCGCGTCGGCCACCGCCGCGTGCCGACCGTCCGGCGAAAGGGCCACCGGCCCACGACTCGCCCCGTCGACCAGGAACCGCAGTTCGCCCAGCCGCCGGACGGCACCCGCTGGCAACGATTCGCGGTCCACCGGCAACGTCGGCCGCGTCGCTGGTCCCGCGGCCACCGCTCCGACCGACAGCAGTGCAAATGCGATCACGGTCCGGCGGGCATGCGTCCCCTGTTTCATGGCGGTTGATTCTGTCTGCAGCGTTGGTTCGCCGCAACGGCGTGCAGGCCGTCACCTGTCGCGGTACGCCCCGAGGATGCGCTCGATCACGCTCGTCGTGCTGCGACCCTCGGCCAGCGGTGCCAGGGCCACGGTGCCGCCGTGGGCCTCGACGAAGTCGGCGCCGACCACCTTGTCCTTGGTGTAGTCGGCACCCTTCACCAGCACGTCAGGCCTCACGGCCTCGATCAGGGCGAGGGGCGTGTCGGTGTCGAACAGCAACAGGTGGTCAATGCTCTCCAGCTCCTCCAGCACCGCGAGGCGGTCGGCCTCGGGGGTGATGGGGCGGGTGGGCCCCTTGAGGCGCTGGATGCCGGCGTCGGTGTTGACGCCGACGACCAGGACGTCGCCCTGGCGCTTGGCGAACTGGAAGTAGCCGACGTGGCCGGCGTGGATCAGGTCGAAGCAGCCGTTGGTGAAGACGATGCGCTTGCCCTCGCGGCGGGCGCGGTCGAGGTCGGGGAGCAGGCCGGCCAGCGTGCGGCGCTTGCCGGGGCGGACGTGGGCCTCGGCGCGCAGCTCGGCGGCGACCTCCTGCGGGCGGATGGGGACGACGCCGAACCGCTCGACCTCCAGGCCGCCGGCGGTGTTGGCCAGCTGGGTGGCCTCGTCCCAGGATGCGCCAGCGCTGCGGGCGACGGCCAGCATGGCGAACGCCATGTCGCCGGCGCCGGTCACGTCGTACACCTGGCGGGGGCGGGTGCCGATCAGCCGCCGCTCGCCGGAGCGTGCGGCGATGTAGGCGCCATGCTTGTCGAGCGTGAGGACGACGGCCTCCAAGGACAGCGTCTCCAGCAGCCGCTCGGCGGCGCGGCGGTACTGATCGGGCGTCTCGACGGGAAGCCCGGTGGCGCGGGCGGCCTCGGGGCGGTTGAGCTTGAGGCAGGTCGCGCCGGCGTACTTGCGGTAGTCGGCGATCCGGGCGGGGTCAACCAGCACGGGCGTGCCGCGGCGCCTGGCCTCGTCGATCACGCCGCGGCAGACGTCGGGCGTGACGACGCCCTTGTCGTAGTCCTCGATGCAGACCAGGTGGGACTCCTCCATGGCGACCGACGCCGACTCGACCAGGGCGGCGGCGGCGGTGGCGTCGACGGGGCGAACCTCCTCGAAGTCGAGCCGGATCATCTGCTGCGGATGGCGGTGCTGCGCCGAGCCGACCAGGCGCAGCTTACACGTAGTGGGCCGGGGGAGCTCGACCAGACCGGTGGGGTCGGCGTTGATGTCGCGCAGCAGGGCGGCGAGCTGCTGACCCGTCTCGTCCAGACCGATGACGCCCACGGCGGCAACGCGGGCGCCGAGCGCGGCCAGGTTGGCGGCGACGGACCCGGCCCCGCCGAGGCGGAGCTCCTCCTTCTGGAAGTGGAGGACGGGGACCGGGGCCTCGGGGCTGAGCCGCTCGGCGTTGCCGTAGAGGTAGCGGTCGACCATGTAGTCGCCGACCAGCACGACGCGGGTGGGCGGGAGGTGTTCGACCAGGTCGATCAGGCGGGTGGACATGGGGTCGATTGTACAGGGCGGAAACCGTTCGCCCACGGCGGCGTGCAAGGGGGCCGGGACGAGGAATGGCACGAGCCATACTTTCAACGCAAGAGGCCCCGAATGCACATTCGGGGCTCCGCGGCGTCAAAGCAATCGTTGGCTTATCCGGGCTTCATCACGCACTTGATGCAGTGGTCGGCGTGGTCGTGGAACGTCCTGTAGAACGCGGGGGCCTCCTCCAGCGTCCCACGGTGGGTGATGATGAAGCTGAGGTCAATCTCGTCCTTCTGCACGCGTTCCAACAACGGCCGGAGGTAACGCTGCATGTGGGTCTGGCCCATCTTGAAGGTGAGGCCCTTGTTGAAGGCTGCGCCGAAGGGGAACTTGTCGAGAAACCCGCCGTAGACGCCGGGGCTGCTGACGGTGCCGCCCTTGCGGCAGCAGTTGATCGCCTGGCGCAGGGCGTGGGGGCGGTCGGTGGCGAGGTAGAGGGCGGCCTTGGCGCGGTCGAGCACTGCGTCGAGCGTGGCGCCGTGCGCCTCGAGGCCGACACAGTCAACGCAGCCGTCGGCGCCGCGGCCGCCGGTCAGGTCCAGCAGCGTGTCGAACACGTTCTCGCGGCTCATGTCGATCGTCTTCGCGCCGCTCTGCTCGGCCAGCCGCAACCGTTCGGGGACGTCGTCGATCGACACGACTTGTGACGCGCCGAGCAGGAGGGCGCTCTTGATCGCGAACTGCCCGACGGGCCCGGCACCCCAGATGGCGATCGTGTCGCCGGGCTGGACATCGCAGTTCTCGACGGCCATGTAGGCGGTGGGGAAGATGTCGGTCAGGAACAGCACCTTCTCGTCGGGCAGTCCATCCGGCACCTTGACGGGGCCGACATCGGCGAAGGGGACGCGGACGTATTCCGCCTGCCCGCCGGCGTAGCCGCCGAGCATGTGCGAGTAGCCGAAGATGCCGCTGGCCCCGAAGCCGTAGGCCTTCTCCATCACGTAGTTGTTGGGATTGCTATTGTCGCAGATGCCGAACTGCTGTCGTTTGCAGAAGAAGCAGTTCCCGCAGGCGATGGTGAAGGGGACGACGACGCGGTCGCCGACCTTGAGGTTCCTGACGGCCGGGCCGAGCTCGACCACCTCGCCCATGAACTCGTGGCCGAGCACGTCGCCGGGCATCATGGTCGGGATGTAGGCATCGTAGAGGTGTAGGTCGGACCCGCAGATGGCGGTGCTGGTCACCTTGATGATGGCGTCGCGCGGTTTGAGGATCTTGGGGTCGGGGACCGTCTCAACCCGGACGTCCATCTTGCCGTTCCAACACACTGCTCGCATGTGCAATCCAATCGGGGCGGGTTCGAGGGTGAAGACGTGAACAGTGAAGGCGTGAGAAGAGGTTACGTTTCACGTCTTCACGTTTCAGCGTACTCCGTGGCTTTGGCCTTCGGTGGTGGGGATCTCGCCGGCCTCCATCAGCTGCTTGAAGCGGCGCAGGTCCTCGCGGACCTCGGCCTCGCCGCTGTGGCCGAACAGCTTGGCGACGGCCGCGCCGAGCTTCCCCCCGGGCGGGATGTAAGACAGGGAGACCTTCACCTCGGTCCCGCGCTCGGGCGGGCCGTCGCGGAAGCGGATGGAACCGGCCGTGTCGACGTCGCCGCCGGCGCGGCTGTTCCAGGCGATCAGCTCGCCGGGCTTGTCGTTGATCACGTCGGCGTCCCAAGACACCGTCGTCCCGGCTGGCCCTTCGGCGATCCAGTGCGACCGCTTCTCGTCCTGCACGGTGACGCTCTTCAGGTGCTTCATGAACTGCGGCAGGTTCGAGAAGTCGCGCCAGAAGTCGTAGAGCTCCTGCCGCGGCTTCTCGACGGTAAACGACACTTCGACGTGGACGCCGTGCCGGTTGAACCGCTCGGCGGGCGTGTGGCCGTCGGCGTCGGCGTCGACCGTGCTGAGGCCGAGCTTCTGGTACAGGCCGCAGTGGCCGCTCACCCCGCGGTAGGCAATGGCCCCGCCGACCGCCGCGATCAGCAGGCCGGCGGGGTTGTGCTTACTCAGCCCGTAAAGGACCATGACGCCGCCCGTTACCGCCGAGGCAACTCGTTCGGACTGGCCGACGTTGACGTTGAACGCCCCGCCACGGTCGTTGGTGACGGGGGGCGCTGTGGGGTCGGACTCGCTCAGGCTTTGCATTAGGGTTGCCATTCGGCTCTCCCAGCTTAACTTTGGTGGTCGCCCGGTCGATCTGACGACATCCGAGCACATCGGTGCCGGGCCATGGTCGACGCCCGGCAAAGAGGGTGCCATCCCCCTGGCCGGGTGCATTTGGGTTGGGGCGTGGGGGCCGGCGCAGCGCGAGAGGCGATGCACATGACCAACACATTGAACGCCCACGGCGACGCGCTGCGTCGCGCGTGCCGTGACCTTGGCTTGGGCGACACCGTTGCCGACGACTTGCTGGAGCGCCTCCTGTCGCCGCCGACCAGCGCGATCGACCCGGCCCTCCACGAGGCGATGGCGCATCGCGAGGCGGAGATGATGCGGCTGCTCAAGACCGCCACGCCGGAGAAGCTGATCCACGACCTGCGAAACGTGCTGAACGAGGTGTCGCTGCTGAAGGCGGCCGCGGACCTCTGATCGTTTCCAAATCCCGGGCAGCTTGCTGCTTTGGCTTTCAAGCCCCATCTGATCGCGTCTGCCACTTTTGCAAGCCGAATCGGACTAGGACAATTTCTGGCAGGTGATGGTCGATTTGGCCCCTCGGCACGCGCGGATCCGCTTACATAAACCAATTTCTCTTCGACTTTTGCGCTCGGGTTGCCCGTACGCTGCGGCGGCGGGTTCGGCACCACCTTTGCGAAAGGTGAGTGGGCCGACCTCGGCCCCCAAAGGAGAAACAACCCAATGCGTTTTGACAAACTGACCATCAAGGCTCAGGAGGCGGTCGCCCGCGCTCAGGAGCTTGCCCAGAAGCACGATCACGCGGAGATCCTGCCGTTGCACCTGCTCGCGGGTCTGACCGCCGAGACGGATGGCGTGTTCCAGCCGCTGCTGCAGAAGCTGGGCGTTCAGGTGCCGCGACTCCAGCAGATCATCCTGTCCGAGCTGGACCGGCTGCCGCACGCGACCGGGACGCAGGTCGGCATGAATCGGTCGACCAATGACGTGCTGGCCGCGGCACAGAAGGAGGCCGACCGGCTCAAGGACGACTACGTCTCGACCGAGCACCTGCTGCTCGCACTGACGCAGATCAAGAGCGAGGCGAAGGAGATCCTCGGCACCGCGGGTGTGGATCACGCCGCCGTGCTGTCGGCCCTGAAGGAGGTGCGCGGCGGTGCCCGCGTGACCGACCAGAACCCGGAGGAGAAGTACCAGGCGCTGCAGAAGTACGGCCGGGACCTGGTGGAGATGGCCCGGCTGGGGCGGATCGACCCGGTCATTGGCCGGGACGAGGAGATCCGGCGCACCATGCAGGTGCTGGCCCGGCGGACGAAGAACAACCCGGTGCTGATCGGCGAGCCGGGCGTCGGCAAGACGGCCATCGTGGAGGGGCTGGCGATCCGCATGTTGAACGGCGACGTGCCGGCCGTGCTGCAGAACAAGCGGATCATCGCGCTCGACATGGGCGCGCTGATCGCCGGGGCGAAGTACCGCGGCGAGTTCGAGGACCGGCTCAAGGCGGTCATCAAGGAGGTGCAGTCGGCCGACGGCGGGATCATCCTGTTCATCGACGAGCTGCACACGGTCGTCGGCGCCGGCAAGACCGAGGGGAGCATGGACGCCGGCAACCTGCTGAAGCCGGCGCTGGCGCGCGGGGAGCTGCGGACGATCGGGGCGACGACCCTGGACGAGTACCAGAAGTACATCGAGAAGGACGCCGCCCTGGAGCGGCGGTTCCAGCCGGTGCAGGTCGGCGAGCCGACCGTGCCCGACACGATTGCCATCCTCCGCGGCCTGAAGCAGCGGTACGAGACGCACCACGGCGTCCGCATCACGGATGGGGCTATCGTCTCGGCCGCCACGCTGAGCCATCGGTACATCACCGACCGGTTCCTGCCGGACAAGGCGATCGACCTGATCGACGAGGCGGCCAGCCGGCTGCGGATCGAGAACGACTCGATGCCGCAGGAGCTGGACGAGATCCGACGGCGCGTCATGTCGTTGCAGATCGAGATCGAGGCGTTGCGGCGCGAGAGGGATCCCGCATCGAAGCAGCAGATGGCCAAGGCCGAGAAGGAACTGGCCGACCTTCAGGAGCGGAACGGCGGCCTCACCGCCCGGTGGGAGAACGAGAAGGGGGCGATGGACGCGATCAAGAAGCTGCGCGGCGACATCGACCGCAAGCAGACGGAGCTGGAGCAGGCCCAGCGGGCCGGCAACTGGGAGGCGGCGGCGCGCATCCAGTATGGTGACATCCGCGACCTGCAGGCGAAGCAGGCGAAGGCCGAGGCCCGTCTGAAGGACCTGATGGCCGGCGGGAACTCGCTGGTGAAGGAGGAGGTGGGTGCTGAGCAGATCGCGGAAGTGGTGAGCCGGTGGAGCGGCGTGCCGGTGACGCGCATGCTGGAGGGCGAGCGGGAGAAGTTGATCCACATGGAGGACCGGCTCGGCAAGCGCGTGATCGGCCAGGCCGACGCCGTGGGGGCGATCAGCAACGCTGTACGTCGCAACCGTGCCGGGCTGGGCGACCCGAACCGGCCGATCGGCTCGTTCCTGTTCCTCGGCCCCACCGGCGTCGGCAAGACCGAGCTGACCAAGGCGCTGGCCGAGTTCCTGTTCGACAGCGACGACGCCATGGTGCGGATCGACATGAGCGAGTTCATGGAGCAGCACAGCGTGGCCCGCCTCATCGGCGCCCCACCCGGGTACGTGGGCTATGAAGAGGGCGGCCGGCTGACCGAGGCAGTGCGTCGCAAGCCGTACAGCGTGATCCTGTTCGACGAGGTCGAGAAGGCGCACCGCGACGTGTTCAACGTGCTGCTGCAGGTGCTGGACGACGGCCGGCTGACCGACGGGCAGGGCCGGACGGTGAACTTCAAGAACACCGTGATCGTGATGACCAGCAACCTGGGCTCGTCCGAGATCCAGAAGCTGGGCCAGGCCGACGCGCCCGAGTGGGAGATCGAGGCGGCGGTGAAGAACCTGCTGCGCGACCACTTCCGGCCGGAGTTCCTGAACCGGATCGACGAGACGATCCTGTTCCACCCGCTCGGCCGAGAGCAGCTGGACAAGATCGTGGACGTGCAGTTGGACACGCTGCGACGGCGGCTGTCGGGCCGAAACCTGAAGCTGGTGCTCAGCGACGCCGCCCGCACGCTGCTGGCCGAGGAGGGGTACGACCCCGCCTACGGTGCCCGCCCGCTGCGGCGGGTGATCCAGCAGCGGATCGAGAACCCGCTCGCGCAACACCTGCTGGCCGGCGACTTCGGCGAGGGCGACACGATCCACGTGGGCGTGAACCCGAGCAAGCACGACTTCAGCTTCGAGAGGGGCGAGGTCGGCGAGTTGGCGACGGCCTGACCTGTTCGAGCAGCCTCGGAATGGCCGCGGGCCCCGCACAGCGATGTGCGGGGCCCGCGGCGTTGGGCGATCAGGTATAATTAGCCCATGCCGATCCACGACTGGACCCGCGTGTACGCTGGCACCTTCCACGATTTCCACCACACGTGGATCACCGAGATCCGTCGTGCGGTCCAGCGGCGCTTGCCTCCCGGCTACTACGCACAGGCCGAGCAGGTCGCCCGACCGGCCGTGTCTGACGTGTTGACGTTGCAAGTGGCGGGCGATGACGACGACGGTCTGCCGAAGGGATCCCGCGCCGACTTGCCCGTCTCGATTGGCGGCAGCCTGGCCGTCGCAGTTGCGCCGCCTCGGCTGAGCGTGACCGATGCGGCCGACGAAGCCGCGATCTATGCCGCCCGCGCGGATCGGGTCGCGATCCGGCACGTCAGCGGCGATCGCATCGTCGCGTTCATCGAACTGGTCTCGCCGGGGAACAAGCACTCGCGGATGGCAGCGGATGACTTCGTCAACAAGGCGGTCGGCGTCTTGAGCGATGGCGTTCACCTTCAGGTCGTCGACCTCTTTCCGCCGCGGCGGTTCGATCCGGACGGCCTGCACGGAGCGATCTGGGAGCAGTTCAACAGGCCCTACGCCCCGCCACCCGGAAAGCCGCTCACGGCTGCGGCCTACTCGGCAGCCCAGCCGGTCACCTGTTACGTCGAACCCCTGGCCGTCGGCGACTCGCTCCCGGAACTGCCGCTGTTCTTGACGCCGGGGCGATACGTAAACGTGCCGCTGGAGCCGACGTATGCGGCCGCCTACGCCGACGTGCCCGAGCGGTGGAAAGTCGTGCTCGAGGGACGGACCGCGTAGTGGTATCGGGCCGGTTGAAGTCGATCATCTCGGAGGCGACGCGGTGACTCGCCCCATCGCCACGGTGCCGAACGACGGCAGTCGCCCCTCCTCGGTCGACTGGTAGCCGGGCAGGAACGCGTGGATCGGGCGGTCGGGCCACATCCAGACGACCCAAAGGCGCGGGCACTGCTGCAGGCGGGCGAGCGTCGGTCCGTCGGCGGGCCGGGTCAGCAGGACCGACGTCGTCGGCATGTGCGGCAGGTAGTGCTGGAACGCGGCGAACGTCACGGCGTCGAACACGCGATCGGGTCCGCTGACCACGAGCCCGTCGTCGGGGCCGAGGTGCCGCGCGACGTACTGCGTCGGCGTGCGCAGGTCGATCTTCCAGGCGGGGACGTACGCGTGGGGCAGCGCCACCAGGGCCAGCCCCGATGCCGCCGCCGGCACGACCCACCCGAACCGGCCGCCGACGGCGGCGAGCAGCACGTAGGCGGCCGGCGTGGCGAACAGCGTGTAGCGGATCAGCGACAGCTGGACCGTCGACTTGGACAGGTCCGTGGCGGCGACGGCCAGGGTCGGGATCGCCAGCCAGAGCACCCACGGGCGGAGCCGCGGGCGGGCGGCGAAGGCGAGGGGAACGAGCAGGAGCGCCACGCCGCCCACAGCAGCCGCTGGCGAGCGAACGTCGGCGACCCACCGGACCGGAAGCTGGCACAGGTCCAGCAGCACGCGCAGGCGGTGATTGGGGAGCGGATCGGTGAGCCAGGCGACGTCGCCGTACTGGAACACGGGCAGTTGTCGGATGAACGACGGCCCCCAGCCGACGGCGAACGCAACGGCGGCGACGGCGTAGGCAGCGATCGCGAACGCCAGCGCGCGACGGCGGATCGACATCGCAGCATTGGCGGCCAGTGCCAGCGCGACGCCCGCCGCGTAGTAGTGGGTCAGCATCATCGCCAGCAGGCAGCCGGCCAGCGCGGCGGCCCGGGCGAACGTGGGACGGTCCGCCAACCGGCGCTGGGCGATCGCGGCGGCGAGCGAGAACACCAGCACCAGCACGTAGTCCCGGGCCTCGCGGGCGAACGTCACCTGCGGCGACGCGACGGCCATCAGCAGGCACGCCCACAGGGCATTGGCCGACCCAATGTCTGGCCGGGCGGCAACGTAAAGGAGCGCGATCGCGGCGACCGACAGGCAGACGTTCAGCGAGCGCACGCCCGACTCGGCGTCGCCGAAGATGGACTCCCAGGCGCGGACCAGCAGGTAGTAGATCGGCGGGTGCGTGTCGCTGCGGGCCAGGCCGGGGATCACCTGCGACACCGGGGCGGCATCGAACCATCGGGTGCGAACCGGCAGCGGCGGGACGATCGTGTCGGCCGGCACGTTCAGCAGGTCGAGGCCGTGGCCGTGGGCGTCGGACAGGGTGCAGAGCTCGTCCGTCCAGTACCCCAGCCCCGCCAGGTCGTAGCCCCGCACGGCGGCGGCGAACGCCAGGATCAGGCCGAGCAGAAACAGGTGCGTGCGATTCACTTGGCCGGACCGTAAACGAAAGAAGCCCCGCATGTACATGCGGGGCTCCGCGGGACAGTTCGGCACCGGGTCAGACGGCAACGGGCTCGGGCTTCTCGGCGACGGGTGCCGCTGCGGCGGGCTTGTCGGCCTGCTTGCCGTACGTCCGCGCCCGCGGCTTGACCAGGCTCACGTCGACGGGTGCGTAGCTGATCTCGACTGCGTCCTCGGCGGCGTTGTACGTGGCGATCGTGGCCTTGAGGAACCGCTCGTCGTCGCGGGTGGGGAAGTCGGGCTTGTAGTGCGCCCCGCGGCTCTCGTCGCGGGCCAAGGCACCCTTGAGCACGGCCTCGGACTGGATCAGCATGTCCCGCGTCGCCCGGGCGAAGCTCAGGTTCTGGTTGGTCCACATGCCGGTGTCGGACAGCTTCACCCGCTTGTAGCGGTCCTTCCACTCCTGGCACTTGTCGAGCGTGGCCTGCAGGCGGTCGTTGTAGCGGACGACCGTGCAGTTCTCGGTCATCCACTTGCCCATCTCCTGCCACAGCAGGTAGGGGTTCTCGGTGCCGTCGTTGTTGACCAGCCAGTTCTGGCGGTCGGTCTCCTGCTTCACGACGGCGGCGTAGGTCGACTCGGGCACGTCGGCGGCGGCGACCTTGGCCACATCCGTGATGTAGTTGGCGATGCCGGTCCCGCCGAACAGGCCGTCGAAGATGCAGCTGAGCAGGCTGTTCGCGCCGAGCCGGTTGGCGCCGTGGTACCCGACGGAGCACTCGCCCATCGTGTACAGGCCGGGGACGTTCGTGCTCATGTTGTCCGGGTGGCCGAACACCAGGCCGCCGGTGTGGGCGGTGGGGTTCCCGTCCTTGGCCTTGAAGTTGGCCCAGAGCCCGCCCATGGAATAGTGGACGGCGGGGAAGATCTTCATCGGCTCGTCCAGCGGGTCGGTGCCGACGAACTTCTCGTAGATCTCGAGGATGCCCTCGAGCTTGCCGAGGATGGCGGCCCGGCCCTTCTCCTTCACCTGGTCGCGCAGGTCGAGGTAGACCATGTTCCCGCCGCCCACGCCGAGCCTCAGCTCAGTGCAGACCTGGAAGATCTCGCGCGTGGCGATGTCGCGCGGGACGAGGTTCTTGTACTTGGGGTACCGCTCCTCCAGGAAGTAGAACCGCTCGTCCTCGGGAATCGAGTTCGGCGGGCGGGTGTCCTTCTCCTTGCGCGGCACCCACACCCGGCCGCCCTCGCCGCGGGCGCTCTCGCTGATCAGCCGGCACTTGTCCTCGCCGGGGATGGCCGTCGGGTGGACCTGGATCATCTCCGGGTTGGCGTACTTCGCCCCCGCCTGCATGCAGCGGGCGAGCGCGCCGCCGGTGCAGATGACCGACATCGTGCTCTTGCCGAAGATGAGGCCATTCCCACCGGTCGCCATGACGACGGCGTCGCCGCGGAAGGAGCGGATCTGCATCGTCCGCATGTCCTGGGCGACGATGCCGACGCACTGGCCGTTCTCGAGCACGGGCCAGAGGAACTCCCAGAACTCGTACTTCTTGACCTTGCCCTCCGACTCGGCCCGGCGCGTTTGCTCGTCCAGGGCGTACAGCAATTGCTGCCCCGTGGTGGCGCCGGCGAAGAAGGTCCGCTTGAACAGCGATCCGCCGAACAGCCGCAGCGCCCGCTGTCCCTCGGCCGTGCGGTTGAACGGCACGCCCATGCGGGTCAGCAGGTCGATGATCTTCGGCGCCCAGGTGGTCATCTCCAGCACCGGCGGCTGGTCGGCCAGGAAGTCGCCGCCGAGGGCGGTCTCCTCGAAGTGCTCCCACTCGCTGTACCCCTGCTGGCGGGCGATGTCGTTGCAGGCGTTGATCCCGCCCTGGGCGCACACGCTGTGGCTGCGCTTCACCGGCACCATCGAGAACAGGTCGACGGCCACCCCCGCCTCGGCCAGCTTGATCGTGCAGGCCAAGCCGGCCAGTCCGCCCCCGACGACGATGACGCGCTTTTTGGTTGCAGTTGCCATGAGAAAGTTCGGAGTGTCGAGTTGTGCGTTCTGAGCAGGAGCTTTGACGTTCCAAGCCGACCGGCGCGGAACTCAGAACTCGAAACTCAGAACTCGTTCACCACATCAGCTTGCCCAGCCGTTCACGCTTGTCGGCAAGGAATCGCAGGTGGTGTTCCAGGTGAGCGTCGGATCGCGAGATCAGCCGCGCCAGCGTCACCCGGCCAATTTCGTTGTGCGCGCCGGCCCGGTCGAACGCGGCCGGCGGCAGCAGCCGGAGGATCCGCCCCACCTGTCGGCGGGTCAGCTCGACCAGCATCGCCGCGTCCTCAACCGACTGCGCGTCGTAGTGCAGCGACGCGAGGAACGCGTTCTCGTCCCACGACAGCAGCATCGGCTCGTCCATCGCAATCACCCGCTTCATCCGGTCGGCCATCGCCAGCTCGGCGTCGGCGACGTGGACGACCAGCTGGCCGATCGACCATCGCCCCGGCTCGGACGGCGCGGCCATGTCGGCCGCCGTCAGGCCGCGGATCGCCAACGCCAAGCGCTGGCCACCGGACGCGTAGTGTTCGATCTGCTCCGGGGTCACGAAGGGTTCCCCGCGCGGTCGTTTACCACCGGGATCGGCTGGTGCGGCGAGCCCATCTTCACCAGCGACACGAACGCCACCGACCCGCAGCCGAGCATGAACGCGAACAGCCCGATGCAGGCCAGCCCCCACCGCTTCTGGGACCGGGCGCTCACGGTCAGCCCCCAGGTGATGGCGGCGGTCCAGAACCCGTTGGCCGTGTGGTAGCAGCTGGCCAGGATGCCGATCGGGTAGACGATGCCCCACACCCACCAGGCGGCGCTCATGTGGCGGGCGGTGCTCTGGGTGGCGTAGGTCACGGGCACGAACGTCAGCGCGCGGCCCACGTCGCCGCCGAACAGCCCCTTCATGGCCAGGATGTGGAACAGGATGAACAGCACCAGCACGATCGCGCTGGCCCGCTGCAGGGTGTAGAACCAGTTCTTGCCGTAGCCGTAGCGGTCGAGGTTGGGCTGGCCGGTGGCGATGATCCAGATGCCGTAGAACGTGTGGTAGAGGATCGGCAGGTAGATGAACGACCACTCGACGGCCGGCAGGAACGGCAGGCTGTGGATCTTGTCCACCTGCACCTGGAACACGGTCGCCCCGCCCCCCTCGGCGTTGCCCTGCACCAGCGTCGCGTTCACCAGCAGGTGGACGACCAGGTAGCCGCCGAAGACGATGCCGGTCAACGAGTGCAGCCGGCGGGCGATGAAGTAGTACGGGTGGCCCGTGTTGGCGATCGCGAAGTCGGGTGCGGTTGCGGTTGACACGTGGGCAGGTCCTCGTCGGTGGGGTCGCCCGCGATTGTAGGGAACGGCCGCCGACGGTCAAAGCCTCGCGCGGTTCAGCCGATTTGAAAGTCAACGCAACGTGTGGTGCCGTCGCAACCTCAGGCTGACCTTTCGGTCACGCTCGCTGATGGCACGATGGCCACGCCTTGCAAACGGGCTCGCGCGATGTGCAGAACTAGGGTCCTGCCGAGTCTGGGGGGCGTGTTCAGGTTCGTGAGCAGCGGCTGACTGACGGAGCCGGGCCGTGTCGGCCCGTGCGGGCGCAGCCGGCGTCTCGCGCGAGGAAATCGGCCTTGGCGTCCCAGTTCCGTCGCGCGAGACACGAGCTTCGCTCGTTCGGGCCACACGGCCCGGCTCTGTCTGTATCACCGGTGCCAACGCGTCCGGCCAGACCCAGCCTGTGCGCCCACGCGGCTGTCGAGTGCGACGCGGCCCATCGGCGGGTACAACACGCGGCGGGATGGCGAAGTTCGACACGACGACCAAACACCTGATCGAGGGCGGGCCGCGGGACTGGCTGACGTTGGCCGGCCTGCCCGTGTCGCCCGCGCCCGACGCCGTGACGGTCGTCGACGCCGAGTTGTCGACCGTGACGACGGCCGCCGACAAGCTGCTCCGCGTGGCTGGCCCCGACGGGCCATACGTGGCCCACGTCGAGTTCCAGGCCAGCGCGGACGCCGATCTGGACCACCGCGTGTTGGTGTACAACGTGTTGGCCCGCTGGCGGCACCGCGTTCCGGTGCGAAGCGTGGTCTACCTGCTCCGGCCTGACGCCATCACCCGCTCGCTGGCCGGGGGCGTTCGTGAGGTCCTGGAGGTCGGGGCGCGGCTCGAGTTCGACTACCGATTGATCCGCGTTTGGGAACTGCCGGTCGAGATGGTCCTGAACGGCGGAATGGGCACGCTCCCGCTGGCCCCGGTGACGGACGTTGCCGAGGCGGAACTGCCAGGGGTGATCGATCGGATGAGGCACCGGGCCGACAGTGAAATGAGCACCCTTGAGGCCCGCGAACTGTGGGCGACCACGCATATCCTGCTTGGCCTGCGGTATAATCGTGGCGTCGCCAACGTGCTGATGAAGGGACTGGTGGATATGAAGGAATCGACCACGTACATGGAGATCATCGAGATCGGTGAGCGTCGCGGCGAAGCCAAGGGCCAAATCGAGGGCGAGCGGCGGGTGTTAATTCGGCTGGCGACGAAGAAATTCGGATCGCCCGAAACGACCGCTATTGCTCGGCTTGAGGCGATCACCGATCCCGAGATTCTGGAACAGTTGAGCGAGAGCCTGTTGACGGCCACGCGTTGGGACGAATGGCTCGGGGACGTGCCATCCCGAGCCTGAGCGAAAGGGCCAGATGATCGACCCCCAGGTGCAGAACGTCGTCCCCCCTCAAGCGGGTCAACCCGATGATTGGGTGCCCGGTCGCCGCTGCCGCCCGAGATTTCGTCGGTAGCGTTTCGCGAACAGACGCTCGACAGTCCACGGTCTCACGCCGACTTCGCCGCCGCCCTCCGGCGGGCGACGCGCTTGCGGCCGAAGGCGTCGGTCTCGGTCATCACCTTGCTCTGCCGGGCCGGGTTGATCACGGCGGCGATGGCGGCGGCCGAGTCGGTCGTGGGCTTCTGCGAGAGCGCGTGCTCCAGGCGCTTGCGGGCGTAAGCGACGTACTCGTCGCTCTGGTCGATGCCGACGTAGCGCCGGCCGTTCAGGGCAGCCGACACGCAGGTGGTGCCGCTGCCGTTGAAGGGGTCGAGCACGACGTCCCCGGGGTTGCTGGCCGACTTGATGATGCGGTCCAGCACGCCGATCGGCATCTGGCAGCCGTGCCAGCCCTCGCGCTCCTTGAACGTGCCGCACACCCGGCTCACGTTCCACACGTCCAGGTCGTCGCCGAACAGCGGCGACTCGGCCGACGCCTCCTGAGGGCGCAGGTACCACACGTCGTCCGGCAGCTTTCCCTTGGGGTTCGCGCGGGCATCGCCGTACGTCGTCTGGCGGGCGCTGGCCACGCGGATCGCGTCGGCGTTGAAGGTGAACTCCTTCGCGTCCTTGGTGAAGTACAGGATGTGCGTGTGGCTGCGGGCGAACTTCGCCTTGGGCTGCTGGCCGAAGGTGTAGTGCCAGATGATCCAGTTGCGCAGGTTGAACCCCAACTCGCGCCGGGCGATGACGGCGAGGTCGGCGGCAAACTCGTCGCCGATCGCCAGGAAGAAGCTACCGTTGGGCTTGAGCGCCCGCTTGACCGCCTTCATCCAGTCGCGGCTGAAGTTCAGGTAGTCGTCGACGCTCCGCTCGTCCTGATAGCCGTGGTACAGGTAGCCGATGTTGAACGGCGGGTCGGCGAAGACCAAATCCACCCAACCCTCGGGACCGTCGTTCAGCGAGGCGATGCAGTCGCCCTGGATAATCTGGTTGTCCGTTGGCATTCCGTCAGGACTATAGAGTCGTGGCCGGATGGCACCAACAGTCGGCCGCGCCAGCGACGGGGCACGCCCCAGCTTTCCCCGGCGGAGGGCGACTAACCCCTTCTCAAATGCAGCCTTGCGGGATTGGGTGAGCTTCATGGAGTACCTCCGGGGGAACGAGCGGTCCGCTGGCGTGAGCGGCCGATGGTCCTATAATCGGCCCGCTGTGACGGCTGGCATGAATGACGGAGATGGGGGCGCGGTCCAGCGGCTTTTCGACGCCAACGCCAACCGCGCCCGCGAGGCGCTGCGGGTGCTGGAGGACTACGCCCGGTTCGTGCTCGATCATGACGTGCTGTCAGCCGCGCTGAAGGGCCTTCGACACGACCTGTCGACCGCGACTCGCCCCTTCTTGCTCGCAGCGGTCCTGCACCGCGACACCGTTGGCGACGTCGGCACGACGATCACCACCGCAGCTGAACAAAACCGGTCCGACCTGGCCGATGTCGTGACCGCCGCGGGCAAGCGCCTGGGCGAGGCCATCCGATCTCTGGAGGAGTACGCCAAGACGTTCTCGCCGAACGCGGCCGCTCAGCTGGAGGCGATCCGGTATCGGTTCTACACGGTCGAGCAGCAGTTGGCTCGCACGCTTCGGCCGGTCGGCAGATTCGCGGCGGTTCGGCTCTACGTGCTCATCACCGGGTCGGCGTGCCGGCACTCGTGGGAGGAGACGGCCGAGCAGGCGATCGCGGGCGGGGCCGATGCGTTGCAGCTGCGCGAGAAGTCGATGGACGGCGGCGAGTTGCTAGACCGGGCCCGTCGATTCGTCGCGATGTGTCGCCGCCACGATGTGATCGCGATCATCAACGACCGTCCCGACATCGCGCTGCTGAGCGGGGCCGACGGCGTCCACGTGGGCCAGGGCGACCTGCCGGCCGCCGACGTCCGCAAGCTGCTGGGGCCGGGGAAGATCGTCGGCGTCAGCACGCACGAGCTCGCCCACGCCGAGCGGGCCGTGACCGACGGGGCCGACTACGTCGGCGTCGGGCCGGTGTTTCGCAGTTCGACCAAGCCGCGCGACATCTCGCCGGGGCTGCCGTACGCGGCGGCGGTGGCGGGGAGGATCCGCATCCCGGCCGTGGCGATCGCGGGCATCACCGTCGAGAACGTCGACCAGGTGCTGACGACCGGCGTGCGGGCGGTGGCCGTGACGGCGGCCGTCTCCGGTGCCGACGACGTGCGGGCCGCGGCGGCGGCGCTCAAGGCGAAGCTGTCGGCCCCCGTCGCTCCCTGACAAACAGTCCGTAGCGAATCGGCCACCCCCCGCGGTATCCTGCGGGGCATGTTCATCGCCGACCTGCCGTCCGTCCCGGCAAACCCGCCGCAGATCGCACTGGTGTCCACGCTGGACGGCGTGACGACCGTGCTGGTCGCGTTCCTGTTCGTCTGCCTGGTGATGCCGAGCCTGGTGAAGAACCGGCCGCAGTACTACGTGGCGATGGCCTGCCTGCTGGGGGTGATCGCGGTGCACACGCTGGCGCTGGTGTTCGGGACGAGCCCGAGCTTTGCGCTGGGGATGGGCGTGGCAACCGGGGGGTTGCAGTTCGTGGCGTTCCTGCTGCTGGTGCTGAGCGTGGGCGGGCTGACGGTGAAGCAGTTGGCCGGCGACATGGCCCGCGCCTACGAGGTGATCCGGCGGGGGGAGACGAAGAAGGAGGTCATCATCCCGATCGGTGACCAGGCGTTCGGCCGGCGGGGCGCCGGGGGTGGCGAGCCGTCACCGAAGGTGTACCGGATCGACGACGCGGAGGACGAGGACGAGGGAATTCCCGTTCAGTAGCGTCGCAGCGCGGGGGCGTTGCCGTCGACGAGCCGACTTTGGTTGCCCGCGGTCGGTCGCGTCCGATACAATCGGCCGGTTCCGACGACGCCGGCGGGCCCGCCGGGCGACGTCAGGTTGGCCCGGGTCCGCGGAGGAGAGCTGATGGGATTGCACATGCTGGCGGCCGTCGTGCCCACCGGCGACTACGTCAACGGGCTCAAGGTGATCCCGGTCGTCGTCGCCCTGGTCATCTGGCTGCGACTGCTGACGTGGGTCGACAAGGACACGCTGGCCAACAACATGGCCCGCGACAAGATCAACTCCGCCCTGCTGGGCGGCGTGGTGATCGCGTTCGGCGCGTTCCTGTTCCTGCCCAACTTCTGGATCGCCCTGCCCACCCTGATCGGCGTGGCGGCGATCGAGGGGGTCGTCTACCTGCAGATCCGCAAGGCGAAGGTCGGCAGCAACGCCGACCTGGTCGTGCAGTTCAAGAACTGGGTGGCGAGCCTCCGGGGCGGGGCGCAGGAGGTGCAGGAGATCAGCGGCGCGGTCCAGCTGGTGGGCACCGACGGCAAGCTGCTGCCCGCCCCGAAGAAGGAGACGCCCGAAGCCGAGGCGTACCTGGGCATCCAGACGCTGCTGACCGACCCGCTGACCAACAACGCCGACGTGATCGACATCGGCCCGACCGAGAACGGGTCGTCGGTGAAGTACACGGTGGACGGCGTGACCTACGACGGCGCGTCGGTCGCCAAGGCCGTGGTGCCCGAGGCGCTGCTGTACCTGAAGGCGGCGGCCGGGCTGGACGTGGCCGAGGTCCGCAAGCCCCAGAAGGGGTCGATCAAGCTCAACATCAACGGCCAGCGGCGCGAGATGCGGCTGGAGACGCGCGGCAGCACGGCCGGGGAGTCGGCCCGGTTCATGGCCAACGCCAAGGGGCGCCACACGTTCACGCCCGAGTCGCTCGGCATGACGCCGGAGCAGGTCGACACGATCAAGATGGTGAACGAGCTGGGCGGCGGGATCACGATCCTGTCGGCGCCGAAGGGACAGGGGCTGACCAGCCTGACCTACGGCATGATGCGGGCCCACGACTCGTTCCTGCAGTTCGTGCAGACCGTGGAGCGCGACGCCGAGCAGGACCTGGAGGGGATCACGCAGAACAAGCTGGACCGCGGCGCGACCGCCGAGGAGGAGCTGAAGATGGTCAACTGGATCCTCAGCCAGCAGCCCAACGTGCTGCTGGTCTCCAGGCCCGAGTCGCCCGAGACGGCCAAGGCCCTGATCGAGGCGGCCACCGGGGAGCGCCGGATCTACGTGTCGCTGAACGCCAACAGCACGTTCGAGGCGCTGACCGCGTGGCGGAAGCTGGTCGGCGACGACAAGCTGGCCGTCAAGCGGCTGCAGTTGGTGATCAACGGCCGGCCGCTGCGGAAGCTGTGCAGCGCCTGCAAGCAGGCCTACGCCCCGGACAAAGAAACGCTCCGCAAGCTGAACATGGACCCCGCCCGCGTGACCGAGCTGTTCCAGGCCCGCAAGGAGCCCCCGAAGGACCCCAAGGGCAACCCGATCAAGTGCGAGTTCTGCAACGACCTGCGGTACAAGGGCCGCACCGGCATCTACGAGCTGCTGCTGGTCGACGAGCCGGTCATGCAGGTGGCCACCACAACGATGACGCCGGACCAGAACGCGTCGCTGATGAAGACGGCGTTCCGCAAGCAGCGGGGCAAGTACCTGCAGGAGTCGGGACTGGGCCTGGTCGAGCGGGGCGAGACCAGCGTGCAGGAGGTGCTGCGGGTCCTGAAGCCCCCGGAAGAGGGCGGGCCCAAGCCGCGGTCGGGCGGGTCGGGCGGCGGCAGCAGCTCGCGCCGTCGACCGCCGCCCGCGCCGGTCACCCCCGAGGCGACCGCCTGACCGGGCCGTCGCCCGCGTCCCCGTCCCGCACCGCCCGATCGTCAGCAGAGCACCCGCCATGGTCGCCTCAATCGTCGTCATCGTGTTGGTCCTGGCCATCGCCGGCTACCACTTCACCGAGGGGTTCTTCAGCGCGCTGATCTCCGCCATCGCGGCAGTGCTGGGGGCGGTGCTGGCCGTCTCGTACTGCGAGCCGGTCGTCACGCAGGTGTTCCACGGTTCGATGGCGGACAGCGCCCACTCCATCGCGCTGGTGCTGCTGTTCGTCGTCGGTTACTCGGTCATCCGGATGGTCATCGACAAGCTGATCCCGGGCAACGTGCGGACGCCGGCCACGCTGGACAAGGTCGGCGGTGCCCTGATGGGCCTCGTGGCCGGCACGTTCGCCGTGGGGATCTTCACGATCGCCCTGCAGATGCTCCCGTTCGGGCCGGCGATCAGCCTGTTCGGGTACACCCGCTTCCCCGTCGGCCCGTCCGACCGGCCGGTCTACGTCCACTACGGCGGCAACAAGAACGACGACGACGCCATGGTCCACTACCAGATGGTGGACAGCTCGCTCGACGCCGACAAGGAGACCGGCAAGCTGTGGCTGCCGGCCGACGACGTGGTCCTGAACACCGTCTACCACCTGAGCGACGGCGGGTCGCTGGCCGGCAGCAGGACGCTGGCCAGCATCCACCCCGACTGGCTGGGCGAGATCTTCGGCGAGCGGCTGGGCGAGCAGACCGGCAACCGCCGGGTCGCCCTGGTCACCCCCGCCAACCACCCCGTCGCCGTCGACGCCGTCTTCCGCGGCGAGGGGCTGCCCACCTTCGACGGGTACGGCCAGACCAAGGCCCGCGTCCCCGACCTGGAGATCCGACCGCTGGGGTACAAGCAGCCGTGGGGTGACACGCTGTCGAGCAAGGGCGGGTTGGTGCCCCTGGTGCTCCGCGTCAAGGTTCGCTCGACCGCGACCGATGACGCCGACCACGTCATCCGGTTCAGCCCCGCGCAGGTGAGGCTGGTCGTCCGCAGCGAGCCGGCCGACAACGGCGAGTTCCGCGCCGCCAAGGACTACTACCCGATCGGCTTCATGGAGGACGGGAGGGTCGTCACCAACCGCATCGACGACTTCCTCTTCCTGAACACGGCCGAGGCCACCGGCTTCGACGCGGTGTTCATGGTCGACAAGTCGATCCTGGTCGGCGGCAAGAACAAGACGACCGAGGTCGCCCCCGGCACGTTCATCAACGTGAAGCGGCTGGCGACCGTCGACGTCGCCGGCATGACCGTCGCCGACACCTATGCCGCCGACAAGGATCAGAAGCTGCAGCGGTCGGACGCCCTGAAGGCGGAACTGCACCCCGAGCCGCACTAGGCCACGGCAGGCGCATCACGCCACCTCAGATTAGACGTGTATCGATCGGTGACTCACGCGCAGGCCAGTACGGCCTGCACGGCCTCGCGCACGACCGGATGGTAGGCGAACACGTCGGACACCCGATCGACGCTCACCCATTCGACGCCGTGCAGGTAGTCGGCGTCGTCAACGGTGGCTGCGGCTGCATCCGGATCGACCAGCGTCGCCCGGCAGAACGTCGTTCGGCACGCGACGGGTGCGCCGGCCCAGTCGAACGTGTACTCCCGCACGACGGCCGCCGACTCGACGCGGACGGCGTACCCGGTCTCCTCCAGCGTCTCCCGCTCCGCCGCCGCCGCCGGGGACTCGCCCGGCTCGACGCCGCCGCCGGGCAGGAAAAGGTACCGCTCCCCCGTGACCGGGTCGGTGGCGCGAACGGTCAACAGCTCGCCTCCCCGCAAGCAGATAGCCGACGCCCGCACCCGCACGCCCATTCCCATCGCTCCATTGCACCCGTTCAGTATTGGATGACCGAGTGGACCGGCACGTCGCCGACCTTGGCCCGACCGCCCAGGGCGACCAGCTCGGTGAGCACGGCCGCCCCGACGATCTCGCCGCCCAACTGCCGCACCAGGTCGACGCAGGCCCGCATCGTCCCGCCGGTGGCCAGCACGTCATCCACGATCAGCACGCGCTGGCCGGGCTTGATCGCGTCGGCGTGCATCTGCAGCGTGTCGGTGCCGTACTCGAGGTCGTAGGTCATGGACAGGGTTTTGCTCGGCAGCTTCCCCGGCTTCCGCACCAGGCCGAACCCGGCCGACAGGCAGCACGCGACCGCCGTCCCGAAGATGAACCCGCGGCTCTCGGCACCGACCACCAGATCGACATGCTGACTCCGGTAGGGATTTGCCAGCAACTCGATCGACAAGGCCAGCCCGGACGGGTCGGCCAACAACGGCGTGATATCCCTGAACAGGATGCCCGGCTTTGGGAAGTCGGGCACGTCGCGGATCAGCCGCACGAGGGATTCGACGGGGACTGGCATGGGCGGCGATTCTAAACGGCGACTGGTCGCGATACCAAAAGCTCGACCGGCAGCTGGCCAGTCGGGCTCCGCTGGCCTGATCGGGTGCGCTCCGTCGATCATTTTCGACGTTCACGGTCGTGCGCGACCGGCCTACAACCGGCGCTTCACTTGAAGGAGTCGACCATGGCCAACACGAGCGTGACGAAGGTGAGCAGCAGCGAGTCGCCGACGGGAGCGATGGGGCAGAAGTACCTCGCGTCCGGCATCACCACGGCGATGCGGATGTGGGAGAACGAGCAGCCTGGCGAGGCGAAGGTGGCCGAGGCGCGCGACTACGAGACGGTCGGCTACGTCCTCAAGGGCAGGGCCGAACTGGAGATCGAGGGGCAGACCGTCACCCTCGAGCCCGGCGACTCCTGGGTCGTGAACAAGGGGCAGCGGCACGCCTACCGCATCCTGGAGACGTTCTCCGCCGTCGAGGCGACGACGCCGCCGGCGCGGTCGCACGGGCGAGATGCCTGACGAACACACAACCCTCTCAGACTGCCGCCAGCGGCACGGTTCGCTCCGCGCTCACCGAGCCGAGGCGGCGTCGAACCCGCAGGATCGGCTGCTCAACGAGGTGGTAACTGCCGGCGGCCATGGCTAGGGATGCCAGGACGTTAACGGGAAACCGGCATCCCAGCACCGCTTCGGGCACGCACGTCAGTTGCTGCCACAGGTAGAGGCTGAACGACAGCCGCCCGATCCACGTCACCGGGCCGGCATTGGACAGGCGGTCCAACAGGGTGCCGGCGGGTTGGTCCCGGCGAACCAGGCGGTTGATCACAACGGCGATGCATAGCCCGTTGACCGTCGGGCGGAACACGCCCCAGCCGGTCTCGCGGTGCAGGCTCGTCACGACCAGCGCCACGACGACGGCACCTGATACGCACCACGGGCTGCGGAGCACCCGGCTCGCCACCCAGCGTCGGGTCCGCACGTCCTCGTCGGCGAGCGCCAGCAGGCAACCGGCCAGGAGGACGTCGCAATTCAGGTCCGCGCGCCGACGGCTGACACCGTCGGGGCCGAACCAGGCGAAGCGCGCCTCGCGCCAGCACGGCACGACCAACAGCAGCGCGAGGATCGCCGGCAGCCAGGCCCGTCGCGGGCAGAGCAACAGGAAGAGCGGCCAACCAGGTAGAACTGCTCCTCGATCGCCAGCGTCCAGAAGTGTTCCGTGTCGACCGATCCATCCACGACGTTCCGGCAGAATCCCGCCGCCGCGGCCACGCCCCGCCAGTCAACCGGGCGATGACGGGCCCATTCCAGGACCGGGATCAGGGCGACGAAGAGGAGGACGGGCGGCGGGATCCGCACGGCCCGGCGGGCGTAGAAGTGGCCGAGCGAGAAGCGCCCCCGAGCCGCCTCCTCGCGGATCAGCAACCATGTGATGAGGAAGCCGCTGAGGACGAAGAAGACCTCGACCCCCGACCCACCGTGCTGGAAGGCGCGGCGGAGCAACGGCGACCGGGGGGTCGCCACGGCGTGGTACAGGACGACGGCGGCGATCGAGGCCGCCCGGAGGCCGTCGAGCCCCGGCAGCCGGTGGCCGGACC
This sequence comes from Tepidisphaeraceae bacterium, assembly GCA_965198865.1. Classification (GTDB taxonomy): domain Bacteria; phylum Planctomycetota; class Phycisphaerae; order Tepidisphaerales; family Tepidisphaeraceae; genus CBDAQA01. The sequence continues at coordinate 125,892 of CBDAQA010000011.1, forward strand.
CCGCCAGCGACGCCGGCGCGTCGACGGTGGTCGTTCCCCGGCGGCGGTCATCCATCGCGCTTGATCCGGATCCCCGCCGCCTCGCGAGCGGCGGTAAACGAGCCGAAGATGCGCACGGCCGCCCCGTACAGCGCCGGCTGCTCGCGGCGGACGGCCGAGTCGCTCAGGTGCTTGCCGGCTCGCTTGGCACCCTTCAGCCCGGCGATCACGTCGGGCCGATCCCACACCTTCCGCTGCCGCACCTTGTCCGGGTCGAGCTTGGCGGCCCGCAACGCCTGGTCATACCCGGCGAAGTGCCGCACGGCCGCCGCGTGCAGGCCGGGGTCGTCGCGCTGCACCGCGCCGCTGTTCATCGGCTCGGCCTCGCGGCTGCGCGACTTCAGCTCGCTCACGACCGACTCGCGCGTCCACTTGCGGTAGCGGTTGATGTCGTCGGCATCCAGCCCCGCCGCGTGCAGGGCCCGGTCCCAGCTGCCGAACAGCCGCGGCTGCAGGCTGGCGAACGCCGCCTTGCCCAGCTCGTCGCGCCGCTTGGTGATGGCCGACCAGTGCAGCTCCTTGCCGGCCTTGCGGGCGTCCTTGATCTGCTTGATGATCGCCCCCTTGGTCCACCGCGGTCGACGGACGATCTCGGCGTAGTCGATCCCGGCCTTCTCGACGGCCGCCCGGTACGACCCGAAGTGGTACGCCGCCGCCGACACCAGCGGCTGCTGCTGCTTGGCCAGCGCGTTGTACGACAGGTCGGCCCCCTGCTTGTGCAGCCTCCTCAGCGAGGCGAGGATCGTCGGCTTGTCCCAAACCATCGCACGGCCCCTTGCGGTGAACGGATCCCAAATCGAGCGGACGTCGTTGCGTTTGCTCAGTTTACTCAGCTAGGGACGAGGGTCAACGCGCCGCGATGCGATCCCGAACGCGGATCGGCACGTTCGGCGGCGGTCGTGCCCCGCCTGTCGCACGCCGTGTTACGATGTGCCGGATGTGGCGCCGAAGGCTCTTCGATTTCGTCGCCGGAACGTCGCTCGTGTTGTGCACGCTAACCGCCGCCCTCTGCGTGCGGAGCTTTGGCATCCTCGACGCTGTGCCGGGCCAGGTCGCGCAGCCGGGGTTGGCGTTGCAGTCGTACCGGGGGCGCCTGATGATCTGCCGCGTGCGGCCGTCCAACGGCGGTTGGATCGGCACGGTCAACCTCACGGTCGACGTCTTCGGGGCCGCACCGAGCGCTACTCACCGGTGGTTCGCTCCGCGCCGAGCGGGCCCGATGGTCGGCATCGCGGTCGCCGTCTCTCCGGCTCGGCCAACGAACGGCTTCGGGTTCGGCATGGCCGCCGCCGCCATGGCGATGGTATCGGCCGCTGGGGTATCCTCCGGAGCGGACGTCTGTGCCGTGGCGGTCCCGTTGTGGTTGCCGACGGCGCTGCTCGCCATCGACCCGGTTCTGTGGTGGCGCCGGCGCAAACTTCGCGCCGGTCGCGGCAGCGGCTATTGCGTCAGTTGCGGGTACGACGTCCGCGCCACGCCCGAGCGGTGCCCGGAGTGCGGGAGCTCGGTCGTCGCCGGTCGCGGCACGACCGCATGCGGAGGGGAACGGTGGACGGCGGTCTGAACGGCATCCTCAACCTCGACAAGCCGGCCGGCGCGTCGTCCACACGCGTGCTGAACCGGCTTAAGGGGCTGATCCCGAAGGGCACGAAGATCGGCCACGCCGGCACGCTCGACCCGTTCGCGACCGGCGTGCTGCTGGCCATGGTCGGCCGGGCGACCAAGTCGTGCGAGCGGCTGATGGACCAGCCCAAGCAGTACGAGGCGACCGTCCGGCTCGGCGCGTCGACGGCGACCGACGATCCGACGTCGCCGGCCGTCGACTGGCCGAATGCCGTCCCCCCGACGCTCGAGGCGGTGACGGCGGCATTGCCGCAGTTCGTCGGTCGGATCCTTCAGCGACCGCCGCCGTTCAGCGCGATGAAGGTCGATGGCCGACGGGCGTACGACCTGGCCCGCGGCGGGGCCGAGGTGGTGCTGCCGCCGCGGCCGATCCACGTGTACGGGATCGAGTTGCTGCGCTACGAGTGGCCCCTGCTGCGGCTGCGGATCGACTGCGGCCGTGGCACCTACGTCCGCGCCATCGCCCGCGATCTGGGCGAGGCGATGAACGTCGGCGGTCACCTGACGGAGCTTCGCCGCACGCGCGTCGGCCCGTTCAACGTCGCCGACGCCGCCCGGCCCGATGAGCTGACCGTCGAGACGCTCGCGGCCCGGCTGTCACCGGTGACGTCACAGGAGCGTAGCGGCTGGGCCATCGCGGATAGCGACGCCGCAGCAAAGCCGGGTCTTCGATCCACCTGATCGCGCGGTTATCCTTCCCAGCATGACCGAGGTCGCCGACCCCCCGCTGCTGCAGATCCGCGGGCTGGTGAAGTCCTTCCCCGGCGCGAAGGCGCTTGACGGCGTCGACTTCACGCTTCGCCGGGGCGAGGTCCACGCGCTGCTCGGCGAGAACGGGGCGGGCAAGTCGACGCTGATCAAGGTGCTGACCGGCGTCTACCGGCCCACGTCGGGGACGTTCACGCTGGACGGGCAACCGATCCACCCGGCGTCGCCGCTGGCGGCGCAGGACTTGGGCATCAGCACCGTGTACCAGGAGGTGAACCTGGTGCCGGAGCTGAGCGTGGCCGAGAACCTGTTCCTGGGCCGGCAGCCGGGGCGGTTCGGGTTCGTCCGCTGGGGGGCGATGCGGACGGCGGCCAAGGCGGCGCTGCGACGGCTGGACCTGGACATCGACGTCGGCCGACCGGTGGGCACCCTGTCGATCGCCATGCAGCAGATGGTCGCCATCGCCCGGGCCGTCGACGTGCGGGCCAAGGTGCTGATCCTGGACGAGCCGACCAGCAGCCTCGATCGCGGCGAGGTGGCCCGGCTGTTCGACGTGGTCCGCCGGCTGAGGGGCGAGGGGCTGGGGATCGTGTTCGTCACCCACTTCCTCGACCAGGTGTACGACGTGAGCGACCGCATCACGGTGCTGCGCAACGGCACGCTGGTGGGCGAGTACCAGACCCGCTCGCTGCCGCGGCTGGAGCTGGTCGGACACATGATCGGCCGGCCAGCGTCGGACTTAGAGCACAATCCGGCCGAGGCGACCGAGGTGGCTGGGCGGAGCGCACCGTTCCTGTTGGCCGAGGGGTTGGGCCACCGCGGGACAATCGAGCCGTTTGACCTGAAGCTCCACCCGGGCGAGACGGTCGGGCTCGCGGGCTTGCTCGGATCTGGCCGGACCGAGATCGCCCGCGTGCTGTTCGGCATCGACCCAGCTGACCGGGGAACGTTGACGATCGGCGGCGAGATGGTCCACCTGCAAACGCCGCGTCAGGCGATCGGGTACGGGCTGGCGTTCTGCTCTGAGGACCGGAAGGTGGCCGGGATCATTCCCGACCTGAGCGTGCGGGAGAACATCGTCCTGGCGCTGCAGGCGCGAAAGGGTTGGCTGGCAAGGGTGTCGGCCGGCAAGCAGCGGGAGATCGCCGACCGGTTCATCGAGGCGCTGCGCATCCGCACGCCCGACGCGGAGAGGGCGGTGAAGCTGCTGAGCGGCGGCAACCAGCAGAAGGTGCTGCTCGCGCGCTGGATCATCACCGAGCCGAAGCTGCTGATCCTGGACGAGCCGACCCGCGGCATCGACGTCGGGGCGAAGTTCGAGATCGCCAAGCTGATGGAGGACCTGTGCCGCGACGGCATGGCGATCCTGTTCATCAGCTCGGAATTGGAGGAGGTCGTGCGGAGCTGCCAGCGGGTGGCCGTGCTGCGCGACCGGCAGAAGGTCGGTGAACTGACCGGCGCACAGATGACCGAGGCGGCGATCATGTCGACGATCGCGGCGGGCGGGCGACCTATTTCGACGGGCGAACCGCGCGGGGCGACCGGCGGCGTCGCTTGGAACCTTGGCTGAAGAGCTCCTCCCAGCTGTCGGCGGTGAGAACGGCCAGACCCAATCGCTTGAGTTGGGCCACGTCCCCGATCGCCCCCAATCGGGCCAGCACGCCGGCGTCCGCGTTGCCAAACTTGTGTGTCCCCAGATGGATGAGCAGGTTCCGCTCACCCTCGACACGACCTTCGACACGACCCTGGACGCGGCCTTCGACCCGGCCCTCTTTCAGGATGTCTTGGTAGAGCCAGGATTCACGCATGGTGCGAACTCCTTGGAGGAGGCCTATCGCGAACGGGCGATTATAGCGAAGCGTCAGGAGGATTCCCGTGGCGGTCCAGAGTTCCGCAACCTCCGGTGGCTCCGCCTCGCGGGTCAGCCGCTGATGCACCCGGCGCAGCACGCGTGGCAGGTCGCCTTTGGGCACGGCCGAGATCGGCGCGAGCGGCAACGTTCCCAGTCCACCCGACAGCAACTCGTCCCCTGGCAAGTCCCACGCGCGAATGAGCCGGTAGTCGAACTCCAGCCTCGCATGGGGGTCGTTCGCCTCGCAGACCCGGCCAAGCACGCTGGGCGGGCCGGCCGACCGCTTGAGCAGGAACACGACGCTGCGCACCGGCAGCTGGTGGTGCCAGCCCGCCAGCACGTTGTACATCAGCACCCGCCGGTCGAGATCGGGATCGCGACCGGATTGGAACTCCACGTGCGCCAGGTATGAGCCGGCGGGGCCCCCTGCAACCCGGACCAGCTTGTCCGGGATGGCCGTGACGGTGGACAGGTCGGTGTCCACCACCCGGACGGACCGGCCCCGCGGCAGCTTGGCCAGCGTCAACCAGTCGCGCGGGCGGCCCTCGATCAGGTGCTTCGAGACCGCGTCGTACCTGCCCATGTGGCCCCCGGCGAGATGGAACGGCGGCGAGACCGATCCATTCAACCCTGGCACCGTCACGCATGCAACGCGGGTCAGGCTCCCGCGGCGGGCGTCGCGTCCTCGTCCAGGTGCCACGGCACGTTCACGACGACGATCCCGTGCCCGCCGCGGTCGAGCAGGGCGCGCTTGAGCCGCTCGCCGCGGCGGTCGTGGAGCAGGCGCTGCCACCAGTGGGCCTTGATCAGCTGCGGCACGATCACGGCGATCTGGCGGTCGGGGTGGTCGGCCCGGATCTTGGCCAGCGCGTCCAGCAGCGGGTCGAGGAACATCCGGTACGGCGACTCGACGAACATCATCTTCGGCGGCGGGATGCCGGCGGCGCGGGCGGGCCCGTCCACGCGGCGGGCCCAGTCGGCGCGCAGCTTGTCGCAGGCGTCGTTCGCCTCGCTGCCGCCGACGTTGGCCAGGTGGACGCCGATCACGTCGCAGCTGATCCGCAGCGCGAAGACCAAGGCCCGGTCGGTCAGCCGGTTGGACTGACGCATCGGCAGCACGACGACCGGGTCGTGCGTCTCGTGCAGGTCCAGAGGCTGGCCGTCGGTGGCCAGCTCGCGCTCCAGGTTGCGGTAGTACCGGTGCACGAGGTTGAACAGGCCGACCAGCGACGGGATGGTCAGGATGACGAGCCACGCGCCCTCGGCGAACTTGGCGGCCAGGATCACGCACAGGGCGAGAGCGGTGGCGACGGCACCGGTGCCGTTGACGGCCAGGTGGACCGCGTGCCACCGGCCGGCGTCCTTCTGCTTCCGCCAGTGGACGACCATGCCGGTCTGGCTGAGCGTGAACGCCGAAAACGCGCCCACGGCGAACAGCGGGATCAGCCGGTCGGTGATGCCGCGGAACGCCACCAGCAGCCCGGCGGCGGCGCCGGCGAGGAAGAGGATGCCGACCGAGAAGACCAACCGCCGGCCGACCATGGCGAAGGCGCGGGGCAGGTTCTCGTCGTCGGCCAGCAGCCGGCTCAGGCGGGGGAAGTCGACGAAGCTGGTGTTGGCCGATAAGCAGAGCACGGCCAGCACGGCGCCGATCGTCACGTAATAAGCCCAGCCCTTGCCCAGCACAGCGGCGGTGAGCTGCGAGAGCACGCTCTGGTAGCCGGGATGGGACTGGTCCATCGCCGTCACGCCGTACGCCCTGCACAGGAGCGCGATCCCGCCCAGCAGCACGGCCAGCACGACGACGATGATCGTCAGCGTGCGGTGGGCATACCGGACCGTCGGGTCCTTGAAGGCGGAGACGCCGTTGCTGACCGCCTCGACGCCGGTCATGGCGGTGCAGCCGCTGGCGAACGCGCGGAGCAGGATCCAGGCGCCGACCATTTCGGTCGCCTTGGGCACCGGCGGCGGTGGGACGACCGACGCCGGATGACCGCCCGCGTGAACGGCGCGGACCAGGCCGGCGATCAGCACGACGCCCATCATCAGCAGGAAGGCGTAGGTGGGCACGGAGAAGGCGATGCCCGCCTCGCCGGTCCCGCGGAGGTTGGCCAGCGTGACGATGGCCAGGACGCCCAGGCACAGCGGCAGCGTGAACCGGTGCAGGTGCGGGAACGCCGACGTGAGCGCCGCCACGCCGGCCGAGATGCCGACGGCGACGTTCAGCACGTAGTCGACCATCAGCGCGGCGGCCGCCACCAGCGACGCCTGCCGGCCCAGGTTCTCCTTCGCGACCGTGTACGACCCGCCGTTGACCGGGTAGGCGGCGATCGTCTGGCGGTAGCTGAGGCCCAGCAGCGCGAGCAGGACGAGGATCGCCAGCATGATCGGCGCGATCCAGTGCAGGCCGACCATGCCGAGCGGGACGAGCAGGGTCAGGGCGGCCTCGGGCCCGTAGGCGGCGCTGCTCAGCCCGTCCAGCCCCATCGCCGGGACGGCCGACAGGACGCCGATCTTCTGGCCGCCCTGTTCGGACGAGGAGAGCGGTCGGCCCAACAGGGTGGTCAGTATCGGCATGGGATGGCACCGCGCGTGTGTGGATCGGCCGAGCGTCTGTACCACCCGCCAACCGCGGATCGCCACGCCGGAAATGCAGCGTGGCCGCCGATCCGAAGATCGGCGGCCACGGGGCGTGTGGGCTGGGGAAGATTTGGCGATCGTCAGGCGACCTCGACGGCCCCGACGGAGAGGGTGCCCGTGCGGGCGTTGCCGTACATGTCGTCGGAGACGCCGGCCACGGCCACGCCGGCCGTGGCGGCGACGCTGTTCGCCGCCGGGGCGAACGTCGTGTAGTTGATGCTCGTCGCCGAGAAGAGGTCGGTCCCCACCTGCGGCAGCGCGTTCCACTCGCCGGCCGTCTGCTCGCCCGACTGGACGTAGCTCGTGCCCACGAAGTTGATGCCGCCCTGCGACCAGAGGTTGGCCCCGGCCGGCGTCTGCCAGACGTTGTTGGTCACCAGCGTCCAGCCGGACAGGTCGCTGGCGATCACGTACACCGGGGCCGTGCCGCCCGCCCCGATGTACATGGTCGGGTCCACGTACAGGTTGTCGACCAGCTGCACGCCGTTCACGTACCCGATGCAGGTGAGGAAGGTCCCGACGTTCTGGCTCTCGATGCCGGTGTTGTTGAACACGCGGATGTCGGCCGACTGCCGGCCGTAGTTGTCCTGGCCGGTCAGGACGATGCAGTACTTGCCGAGCGACGTGTCGATCACGTTGTTGCGGATCATGATGTGCTCGGACCCGGCGTCGGCGGCGATCCAGTTGTTGATGACCGTGTTGTCCTGGATCACCGCGTAGGCCGTGACGGTCGTGACCGCCTCGGTCGGGCCACCGCGGGGGCCGACGCGGATGTCGCCGCCGGTCACGGTGTTGCCGCTCACCCAGGCGTACGACCCGGCCTGGATCTCGATGCACCCCTTGCCGTCGAGGTTCGTGAAGTCGTTGTCGGCGACCAGCACCTCGGACGTGTCCAGCGTGCGGAAGATGTGCTGGCCGACGCTGCTGGCGGCGGAGTTGCCGACCAGCACCAGGTCCGACCCCTGACCCCAGACGAAGTAGCCGTCCAGGCCGTCCGCGTTCGGGCTGACGTCGTCGAACACGTTGAGCCCGACCGGCGCGCCCGACGCGTCGACGCCGTAGCTCATGTAGGCGAACGTGCACCGCTGGACGGTGATGTCGTACCCGGCGGCGCTGACGGCGACGGGGGGCGTGGCCACGCTGCTGAAGTTCACGCCCAGCAGCGTGGTGAACGTCACGTCCTGCACGGTGAACTGGGCGGTGGTGTTGAACGTCCAGAAGAACGCCGAGCCCGCGACCGGGTTGGTGAAGTTCAGCACCGGCTGGGCGCCCGACCCGTAGGCCCCGACCAGCACGTTGTCCCACGTCACGCCGACGCCGGCGGCGAAGTTGAACGTCTGCCCGCGGGCGAACAGCAGCTCGGTGTTGTCGCCCAGCAGCTGGACGGCCCGGGCGACGGTCCTGACGGCCAGGGAGGTGGTCGACCCGTTGTTGGCGTCGTTGCCGCTGACCGAGTTGACGTAGATCGCCCGGCGGGTGTCGGCCGCGATCGTCACCTGGGCCGACGCCGTCGACGTCTTGCCGTTCACGTTCGTCACGGTCAGCGTGACCGTGTACGTGCCGGGGTTCGCGTAGACGTGGGAGGCGTTGAACCCCTCCAGCGTGTTGTGCGTCCCCGAGGCGTCGCCGAAGTTCCAGGCGAAGTTCGCGTCGATGGGCGACCCGGCCCCCAGGACCGAGTTCAGCCCGCGGACGACCACGCCCGTGTTCGTCATCACGGCCGGGTCCTGCACCTGGATGACCGCCTGCGGCGACCCACCGCTGGCGGCGGAGCCGGCGTAGGTGGTCCAGCCGGTGGCGACCGTGCCGGTCGAGGTGGGGGTCGGCGTCGGGGACGAGGCCGGGGTGCCGACGACCGAGCCGGTCGCGGTGGTGATCGTGTTCACGCCGCCGTCGGTGGGGTCGACCGTCGTCTTGGCGCTCCCCTCGACGACCGTGTTGGTGCCGGCCGAGGGGTAGACGGTGTCGGTCCCGGCCCCGGTGACGAGGCTGTCGTTCCCCAGGCCGCCGTTGAGCACGTCGGTGCCGTTGCCGGCCACCAGCGTGTCGTTGCCGGCCTCGCCCATCAGGGTCGAGTTGCCGTTGCCGGTCGTCAGCGAGTCGTTGCCCGGCCCGCCGTCGATGTAGTTGGACCCGTTGCCGCCGATCAGCGTGTCGTTGCCGGTCGACCCCTGCAGGGTGACGTTGCCGTTGCCGGTCTTGACGTAGCTGGCCGTCCCGCGGGTCAGGACGAAGGCGTTGCCGTCGCCCAGCAGGATCGTGTTCGCCCCGCCGCCCCCGCGGACCGTGTCGTTCCCGCCGTTGCCGTTGATCGTCACCGGGACGGTGATGGCCGTGTCGGCGTAGATGTTGTCGGCCCCGGTGCCGCCGTTGATGACGATCGACGTCACCGCAGACCTGGGCACCACGTACAGGTGGCCGTCCCCAGTGTTGGCCGTGAAGGTCGTCGAGCTGTTGATGGGCTGGACCGAGATCGCGCTGCCGGCGTCGGACGGCCCGCTGACGGTCAGGAGGCCGTTGCTGAAGGTGATCGACCCGGCCGACATCAGCTGCCGGTTCTCCAGCGACTCCAGCGACCGCGGGCCGGCCGCGAACGACCCGCCGACCATCAGCAGCCGGTCGACCGACGACCCGAACACCGGCCGCAGCAGGTCGCTGACCACGCGGGCCACCGCCAGCCGGGCCGCTTGCCTCAGCCGGTTCGTGCGGTACAGCGCCGACATCAGGGCCGTCTCGGCGTTGTAGCTGAACGAGTTGGCACGGCGGGCGGCGGTCAGGTGCGGGTGTCGCATGGGGAAGTCCACGTTCGGGGCTCATTCGTCCGGTTCGCCACGCCGATCAGCTCGGTCGGTCCAGACGGGGAACCAGCGGTACCAAGGCGTGCCCACCGAAAATTGGGGTGGGGGCCCGGCGGATGCCGATTCGGCTGTCTGGCACGAGGATCGACGTCGACGCCTCAGGCCGTTGGAAGGCCCGGGCGGCCCCGACTGCTTCGCCACCGGAAGTTCGCCACGCGGGGTGGGGAACAACGAACCGGAGCGAGAGGGGGACCTTCCGACCAGACCGGAGGACCGGTCGGAACTCACCGTTTGACTTGCCGATGGAGGGCGGTCGTCAGGACGGCTGTCGAACTTCGGGGCGAAACACTAAGGCTCACAAACAGAGGCGGTCGCGGCTCAACCGCTGGTGCCGCGGGAAGTACCCGGGGTCGGTTACACCGGGAGGGCGGGAGCTGATGGGACCGGACCTTGCTGCGTGCGGGACGCCAGGCGGGGCAGGAGTCGTGCGATACGCCGGCCCCCCCGTGATGCCGTGTTCACAAATAGGGCGACACAATCCGTGCGGATGATGGCAATTCGCTTGCGCTTCATCTCGCTCCTTTCCGGTTGCTCGCGGGCTCAAGGCTCTGGTCTGCGATGACTTCGTTCGGCGGTCGATCCACGACTGCCACACCGCGACTTTGTGACGGCGACCTTACGACTTCAACCATATCGATCAAGGGAATCGCAACCTGAAACCCAAAAAATCTTCTCATATGAGCGTCCCCGATCGCCACTGTTATCGGTCACGTCACCATTTATGACGATCCGATCGAATCCCGCGGCGGTTCGACCGGCCGGCCTGCAACTTCCGCCATTCTGACTGGCGGACCGATGTCAGGCACGTCATAATCGGACTCCGTTCACACATCCCCGGACGCCGAACGACTCGGCAATTCCCCACTTACGGCGAGCAAACGGCCATGGTTCAGATCGACGCGACCTACGACGGCGGACTCCGGTGCCGCGCCACCCACGCCGAGTCGGGAGCCACCCTCTCGACTGACGCTCCCAAGGACAACCAGGGGCAGGGCCTGTCGTTCAGCCCGACCGACCTGCTCGCCACCGCCCTGGGCACCTGCATGCTGACCACTATGGGCATCGCTGCGAACCGACTGGGCGTCGACCTGACCGGCGCGCACGTGCGGGTCCGCAAGGAAATGACCGCCGAGGCCCCGCGCAGGGTGTCTAAACTGACGGTCGAGATCACCGGCCCGTCATCTGTGCCCAACGAGCACCGGTTGCCACTGGAGCGGGCCGCCATCGAGTGCCCCGTCAGTCGCAGCCTCAGTCCCGCGATTCAGACGGGCATCGTGTTCCAGTGGGCGAAGTGAGCGGCCGGGTCGGGGCGATGGTCCCGTTCGCCGCTAGTCAGCCAACCTCGAGTTGCCCATGCAGCCCACCTCTCGAACCTTCGCCATCGTCGGCACGCTGATCCTGCTGGCGCACGCGGCGGTTGGCTGCACCACGAACATTGACGGGTCGGCGGCCTTCTACGACCAGCACCCCGAGTACCGGAACCAGCCGAGCTACATGCACCCGGCCGACCCGGACGACAACTCCGACGAGCACCCCGCCCGACCCTGGTGAGTCGACCGTGGCACCCCCCGCTCCGAGCCCCCAACCGCCGGCCATCTACTACCATGTGGCCGCCATGAACACGTGGCGGTCGGTGGTCCGCGAGCAACTGAAACTGCTGGCGCACGTGGGCCTGACGGACAACGTCACCGTGGGCCTCTTGGGCGACGTGGAGGACGGCAACACCCTGACCGCCCTCGCCGCCGCGGCCGGGGTCAGCTTGAAGATCGCGTTTCGCCAGCCCGACCTCTCGCTGGCCGAGCTGCCCACGCTCGCCCTGCTGCACGCCGCCTGCCGCCGCAAGCCAACCCCGCGTCCGGTGATGTACCTGCACACCAAGGGCGTCAGCCGACCGACCGACCGCGGCCGCGTCGCCTGGCGTCGCCTGATGCAGCGGCACGTCGTCGCCGACTGGCGGCGCAACGTCGCCCTGCTGGCCGACGTCGACTTGGTCGGCGTCAACTGGACCCAGTCGATCATCCGTCCCCACTTCAGCGGCAACATCTGGATGGGCCGGGCCGAGTGGGTCGCCAAGCTCGACCCGCCCCACGTCTACCGCCTGTCCCAGCCGGCCGACCTTATCTGGGGTGGAGAACCGTGGCGCAACCGCATGTTCGCCGAGACTTGGATCGGCAGCGTCCCCGGCGCCCGCGTCGCCGCCCTCGCCTGCCAGAATCAGCAGTTTGGCGAGGGGACCGCCGTGTACGAGTTCGACACGACGATCCCCGGCTTCCACTACGACGACGAGCCCGTGTAGCGGCTGTCCCGAAGGGACGCGGCTCGCCCACGTCGTCCCCTATCTACAAGGCGCCGGTGCGCAAGGCTACGACTTCCAGGCACGTTCGCACCCCCGCGACCAGATCGGCAAACCGACACGCATGGGCCGCTCGACCGGTCGACCGCGCATCCCAGTCGCACGGCCACGGCAGGTGGATGAACCCCACAAGGGTCGCCGGCGAGCCTCGCTCCGCCGCCGCAGCCGCTCGATAGAAGGTGTGGTTGCACACGAACCGCCCGGCCGAGTCGGAAAAGACGACCGGCGTCGCCGCCGCCACCGCGCCCCACGGCAGCGTCGCCGGCCGGTACTGGGGTCCATCCGGGTCGATCGGAACGCCCTGCCGCACGTCTCCGCCGTTGTCGGCCAGCGTCGCCTCGTCCCAGTTGGCCGCCCGCCGCTCCAGCGTGATCGCCGCCGCCCCGGCATGCAGCCCGAGGCCGATCCACGCCGCCGGTCGATGCTGGACGATCAACTCCGCGACGCGTGGACCCGCCAAGGCGTAAACGACGGGCAACACCTCGGCCACCAGACCCTCGATCGGCGGGTCGGCCGTGATCGCCGCCAGCACCTCGGCCGACGGGTTGCGACCGTCGCCGCCGAACGGCTCAAACGCGGTGAGGAGGACTGACGTCATGTGGCCCGCTTTCGATGGTACCGGCGTTGCTCAGGACCGGGCGGTCATTTCACAAGGAGCACCGATGGCAGCCACGAAGAGGAAGGCGAAGAAGACGAGCCGCTGCTGGGCCGGGTATGAACCTGTACCTGGGAAAAAGCCGGGAGCCCAGGGAAGCTGCAAAAAGAAAAAGTGACAAAAACCGGAGCCCCGGACACGCGCCGTCCGGGGCCCTGTCAGTGTTTGAAGTGCCGCTGCCCCGTCAACACCAACGCCGCACTGTGAGCATCGACTAGATCGATGGTATCCTGATCCTTCAGCGATCCGCCGGGATGGATAATCGCTGTCACGCCTGCATCGAGCAGCAACCTCGGTCCATCCGGAAACGGGAAGAACGCGTCGCTCGCCGCGACCGCTCCGGCAATGCGGTCTCCGGCTTTACCGACGGCCAGCCGTGCGGCGCTCGGCCGATCCATCTGTCCCGCCCCGGCCCCCAGCAACATCCGGTCCTTGCACACCGCGATGGCGTTGCTCTTCACGTGCTTGCACACCAGCCACGCAAACCGCAGGTCGGCCATCTCGGCCGCCGTCGGCTGTCGCTTGCTGGCCACCCGCCACGTCGATTCGTCCAGCCCCAGCAGGTCGCGCTCCTGCACCAGATACCCCCCGGCGATCTTGTGCAGGTTGATCTCGGTCGCCTCGCCCCGCTCAACCGGTCCAACTTCTAATAGCCGGACGTTCTTCCAGCGTGACCGTAGCAGTTGCAGTGCATCCTCTGCGTACGACGGCGCGACGATCACCTCAAGCAGCTTGTCGATCGCCGTGATCGCCTCCGCCGCCGCCAGATCCACGGGTTTGTTCAGCGCCACGATCCCCCCGAAGGCCGCCAGCGGGTCGCCGGCATAGGCCCGGGCGAACGCCATCGCGAGATCTTCGGCCGCCGCACACCCGCACGGTGTCGTGTGCTTCACGATGCATGCCGCCGGCCCGGCAAACTCCTTCACGCACGCCAACGCCCCGTCGGCGTCCAGCAGGTTGATGTATGACAGCTCCTTGCCATGGTGCTGCTTGGCAAACGCCACCGACGCCTCGGCCGGCTTCGCCCCCACGTACAGCGCCGCCTTCTGGTGCGGGTTCTCGCCGTAGCGGAGGTCCTGCTTCTTCGTGAGCGAGATCGACAGCGTGCCAGGCAGGGGCGCGTTTTTGGATTCAATCGATGCCGGCGCGAGCGATGTTCGGCGAAGCGAATACAGTTCAAAGTGGCCGGCGATCAACTGCATGGTCGCCAGCCTTCGACGAGCTACATTGCGATCGGCGCACCGGCAAACCACTGCCGATACTGCCGCGATGTCCCGACCATCGCGAAGGAGCGTGATCAGGCAATACTGCGCCTCGTTGGCCTCATTGGGTGGACCAACCTCGATCGAGCCGTCTTTGCCGTCGACAACGCAACGGACGGCCAGTTCCTTGAACGCCTTCAACGAGGCGGCGCGGGTTGCCGCGTCGGACTCATCCGGTCGGATGTGGGCGACGTCCGTGAAGAGAATCGCCGGGTTGCCCTCAACATCCTTGGTGACACGCCCGGCCAGGAACGCCGCGGCCTCCGTGCCGGCAACGCTCACCGCCTGTGTCGCAAGCAGGTCAGCCAGAAAAGTGGACACATCACCCTCGGCGGCGACAAGGTTCTTCACCAGCCGCACAAGATTTTCGCCACCGGCCGACGCCGACCCGCGCGGCGGTGTGGCAGCTGGTGCCATCGTGGCGACCACGCCATGGTGAGGCTCCTGTGGGTGCCAGCCGGGCCCGCCCGTAGGTTGGTCCTGCCTCGCCGCGTCCACCTCCGGCGTGATCTGCTTCGCCAGGTACTTCGCGATCAGCCCGTCGTACTCGGCCGTGTGCGCGAACGCCGACTGCGACTGCTTCAATCGCAATGCAGCGCACGACTTCCCGCCGTGCTTGCGCAGGTCGCCCAGCACCTTCTCGTAGCGCGAGGGCGACGTGACGACGACCACCCACCCGTGGTTCTTCGCCGCCGACCGCACCATGCTCGGCCCGCCGATGTCGATGTTCTCGATCGCCTCCTCGAACGTGACGCCCGGCTTCTCGATCGTCTGCTGGAACGGGTACAGGTTGATGCAGACCAGGTCGATCGGCTGGATGCCGTGGGCCTTCATCGATTTCACATGGTCCGGGTGATCGCGCAGCGCCAGCAGCCCGCCATGCACCTTGGGGTGCAGCGTCTTCACCCGGCCGTCCATCATCTCAGGGAAGCCGGTCACGTCCGACACGTCGGTCACTGGCAGCCCCGCATCGCGCAGGAACTTCGCCGTGCCACCGGTCGAGATTAGCTCTACGCCGAACTCCCGGTGCAGCGCGCCGGCGAACTCGGCCAGCCCGCTCTTGTCCGACACGCTCAACAGCGCCCGGCGGACGGGGACCAGACCCACAGATCCAGCGTCGACGAGGTTCGATTCGGCCATGCCGCAGCAAGCTACGACCCGCACCCCGAAATGCAATTCGTCCACCGCACTCACGTTCATCCCGGCCTCCTCGCTTCAGCGAGCAGGGACCAACGGGCGGTCCGGGCTGGCGGGTTGCCTACCCAACAGGTCGTATACTCCCCCCATGCGAACGACGACCGCCGCGTTGTTGACGATCTGCCTCGCCGCCACCCAAACCCTCGCCCAACAACCCACCGCCGACCCCTGGACCCCGACCAACGACGGCCGCCCCGCCGCCTTCACCCTGCTGCCCGGCCCTCGGGTCGCCCCCGCGGCCTTCCACGTGAACGCCCTCACCGTCCCGCTGGCCGCCGGCACGCCGCTCACCGCCCACTACGCCTGGGACTTCGGCGACCCCGGCAGCAAGTACAACACCCTGCCCGGCTGGGTCGCCGCCCACCTGTACGACAAGCCCGGCACCTACCCGATCACGCTCACCGTCACCGACGAGGCCGGCCACGTCACGGCGCTGAAGCAGACCGTCGAGATTCGCCCCGATGACCGCCGGTCGGTCTTCGTCTCCCCCGACGGCAGCGACGCGAACAACGGCGCGACCGAGGCGACGCCGCTCAAGACCATCCTCGCCGCCGTCGCGCGCACCCGGGGCGGCGACGTGGACGTCCGCTTCAAGGCCGGCGGGACCTACCCGGCCGACAACCTGCCGTTCATCAGCGGCTCCGACACCGTCCTCGACCGCTACGGCGACGGACCGAAGCCGATCCTGCTCTTCTCCCGCGGCCAGCCCGACGCCCGCGGCAAGTCGACCAGCGCCTCCCTCGGCACGGACGGCCGCTGCGACGGCGTCGTCATCCGGAACCTGACGTTCGCCACGCCCAACGTCCTGACCGACCCCGCCGCCAAAGCCGACAAGGTCGGCATCACCGCCATCTACCCGCGGGGGCGAAACATCACCGTCCTCGACTGCTCGTTCCGTGGCCTTGACGAGGCCGTGAACGCCTTCGCAAATCCCGTCGGCCTGCTCGTCCAGGGCTGCGACGCCCCCGGCCCCACCGACCTGCGCGGCTACCTCGTCTGGGGACAGGGCACCGACCACGCTTACCTCGGCAACACGGTCGGCAACTCCACCCGCGAGCACAACATCCGCATGTCCGGCCTGAGCCGGGTGCTGATCTACGACAACGACCTCACCAACCTCGACCGCACCAAGACCGACCCCGGCGACATCAGCAAGGGCACCATCCAGATGCAGCTGGGATCGTTCGGCTACATCGCCCACAACCGCGTCGCCGACGGCCCGCTGCGCACCGGCCCGCGCGGTGGGAGCACCGAGAGGCCCGAGACCGCCACCGACTGGTGCGTCGCCGACGGCAACGACCTCACCGACACCTTCCTCGAGGTGCAGTCCGGCTCGCACCACATCATGTTCCGCAACAACGTCGTCCACCTGGGCGACCGCTCTGCCGACGCCACCGCCTGCCACCTCAACGGCCCCGACCCCGCGGGTCGCACCGTCACCGACGTCACCTTCGCCCACAACACCGTGATCGCCAGCGGGCAGTCGGCCATCTTCCTCCGCACCTTCGGCAGGCAGGACGGCCTGTCGGTCGTCGACAACCTGTTCGTCGCCCCCCACCTCCACGCCGGCCAGAACGGCGCGTCCGCCCTCTACGTGCTGGCCGACAACCTGAGCGGCTTCAGGACGATCAGCCACAACGTCTGGCCCGCGCCCGAGGCGTACGACCACGACGCCAACGGCATGTGCGTGATCGACCCCGTCGGCACCAAGGATTACGGCCGGTACGTCCCCACCGACGCCTGGCTCGCCATGCCCCCCGTCACCGGCGACCGCTTCGCCAACGTGACCGTCGACGCCCACGGCCGCCCGACCGGCAACATACCGGCCGACGGCGTTGCCATTGCCGGCACGAACTTCGACCACGACGGCCACCCGCGCCCCGCTGGCGCGCGGTGCGCCGGGGCGTTCGCGCAGGCCGGGGCGACCCGTGGTAAGCTGACCGGCGGCTGAGGGTCGCGCGACCCCGCCCGATTCAAGTCTGTCGGAGTCCGCCCATGCCCGATCCGGTCCAGGTGAACCGCCGCGCGTTTCTGGCCACCGTCGCCACGGCCACGGCCGTCGTCGTGTCGCTGCCCGTGCTGGAGGCGCAGGCCGCCCCCAAGCAGAAGCCCGTCCCGCCGACCGACCCGATCGACGTCGGCTCGCTCAAGGACTACGCCAAGGACGGCGTCACCGACGCCTGGGCCAAGAAGGCCGGCAGCTTCTTCCTGGTCCGCAAGGACGGCAAGCTGTTCGCCGTCAGCAGCATCTGCACGCACCGCTTCTGCCCCGTGCAGGTCCGGGCCGACGACTTCTTCTGCAACTGCCACAAGAGCGTCTTCACCCGCGACGGCGAGGTGACCGACGGCCCCGCCAAGACCTCCCTGCCCCACTACGCGATCAAGGTCGACGCCAACGGCCACGTCATGGTCGACTGCACCAAGGAGTTCAGCGAGGCCAAGTGGACCGACGACGCCAGCTTCATCAAGGTGTGACGAACCCACCCGATCAGAGCACTTCGGCTCCGCCGCGGGTGCCTTGAACGCGCGACAATCGCTGGATGGGAGAATCCGCCGCAGAGCCACTGGGCTCTGACTTCGTGGTCACGGCCGCACGATCGCCACCCCCGCCCACCGCCCCGGTGACGCCGTCGTCTCGCCGGCCACCTTGTCGCCCGCCGACAGGTACAGCGGCGCGATCCCCCGCATCGCTGCCCCCTGCTCCCCGCTGACCGGCGGCACCTCGCCCAGCCCCACGTCGCGCCGCACGAACGCCATCGCGCTCCCCGCGTTCAGGTGCATCGCGAACGCCAACGTCCCGTCGGCCGCAACCGTCAGCCGCGCCTGGTTCACATCCGCGGCTTCTTCCGAAGCGAACACCGGGTGCGTCCATCCCTTCCACGGCACCACCACGTCGGCCTCCATCCGGGCCCGCTCGTACACCCACGTGTCGCGCTGCCGCCACCCGTGGCCTGACACCGTGACGTCCCCGCCGCCGTAGGCGACGGAGTTCAACCTGGACCGCCAGATCAGGATGCCACCGGTTGCGACGAATGGGATCCCGATCGCGACGACCAAACCCCAATCGGGCCGCTTGCGGCTTCGCGGATCCGATGGTTTCGCTTCCCCATCCCGTGCAGCGCCGCACGACCGCGCCCGCGAAGCCGCAAGCGGCCACGCGATCGCAGCGGTCGTCAACACGCAAGTCGACGTCCCCACCGCCACCACGATCCACTTCTCCCGATCCGACCACCCCGGCGTCCAGGCCTCCGTCGGCGCGTACGCCCCCTCCGCCATTACGCCCGTCGGCCCCGCCGGGGCGTACGACAGCACCCACAGCGCGCCCCGCCGCCGCCAACGGTCGTCCGGCGCGGCGTCCCCGCTCACCGCCAGCGTCACGCCCCCTGCCAGCAAGGCGGATCGTCGCGCCTCGCCCAGCGCCGCCATCGCCGCCGGGTCCAGCACGACCGCGTCGAGCACCTCCCACGCCGCCGCCGGCCCCGGCAGCGGGTCCGCGGGGTCCAGCCGCACGGGGATGATCCGCTCGCCCGGGAACAGCCCGTCCGGCATGCCGCTCGTCGCGCCCACTAGCCGCTCGTGATCCCCCGGCACCCGCAGCGCCGCCGTTCCCTCGCCCCACGAGAGCGGCCCGGGTATCGCCACCGCCAGCATCGGAACGGTTGCCCGCCCCGCGGCCGTCACGTCGCACGGCAGGCACCCCGCCGCGCGCAGGTGGGCGTCCGACGACACCTCCACGGGAAAGTACCGTCCCGGCCGGACGTACCCGTCGGTCGGCAAGCGCACGGTCGCACGCGCTTGGACGGCAACCAGCAGAAACGAAACGATGAAGACGACGATCCCCCCATCGCAGCCGCGGGCTTCAGCCCGCGGTCCCACCGCGGGCTGAAGCCCGCGGCTGCGATCAGCGTGTCGACCGTCGACCACTACTCCACCCGCTCCGCGACCACGGTCCCATTCCCAAACGCCTCCGCCGCCCACCCGCCCGGCACGTACGCCGTCGCGGTCGGGTCGACCAACAGCACTGGCCCCGCGATCCGCCCCGCCGCCCGCAGGCCGCCGCGCGTGACGCACGCCGCGATCACCGTCGCCCCGCTGCCATCGACCAGCGACACCGTCCGCCGCTCATCCGGCGCGGCCTCCACCGTCGGCAGCGTCACGCTCGCCGCCGGCCCGATGCGCCGCACGCGCAGCGTCACGATCTCCGCCGACCGTCCCTGCGGCAGCGACCCGTACTGCGCCGCGTAGGCCGACTGGAACGTCTCCGCGATGCTCGCCATCGCCACCACGTCGACCGGCACCTTCAGCTCGTACGACTGCCCTGCGAAGCGCGCGTCCGCGAACCGCTCGGTCCGGCCCTTAACCCGTTGTTCCGCCGCCAGTGCCTCCAATGCTGCGAACTCCGCCGCCAGCCGACCGTCATCCAGTTGCCCCGCCAGATGAACCACCGTGCGCGACACGTCCGCCACCGGCGGCGCGACGACCATCCCCAGCGCGCTCAGCACCCCGGCGTACGGTGGGATGATGACCCGTCGAACATCGAGCGCCGCCGCCACGTTGCACGCGTGCAGGCCGCCGGCCCCGCCGAAGCTGACCAGCGCGAACCGCCGCGGGTCGTGCCCGCGCTGGCTGGTGACGGCCCGCACCGCCGCCGCCATGTTCGCCTCGGCCACGCGCACCACGCCCAACGCCGCATCCGTTAGCGACTTCCCCATCCGCGCCGCCAACGGCTGCACCGCCCGCACGGCCCGGTCGATCTCGATCGTCATCCCGCCGCCCAGGAACCGGTCGGCCAGGATCCGCCCCAGCACCACGTTCGCGTCGGTCACGGTCGGGTCGTGCCCCCCGCGCCCGTAGCACGCCGGCCCCGGCATCGCCCCCGCCGACCGTGGCCCCACGCGCAGCGCCCCGCCCGCGTCGATGAACGCGATCGACCCGCCGCCCGCGCCGACGGTGTGGATGTCGAACGCCGGCAGCCCGATCGGCAGCCCGTCGACCACCCCGCCGTTCGACCACTGCGGCTCGCCGTTCAACACCAGCGCGACGTCGGTGCTGGTCCCGCCCATGTCGTACGTGATGACGTCGGCGAACCCCGCCGCCCCGGCGACGAACGCCGCCCCGATCACGCCGCCGGCGGGGCCGGACAACACCAGCTTCGCCGCCTGCTTCGCGGCGTCGGCGACGGACAGCGTGCCGCCGCCGCTGTGCATGATGCGCAGGTTCCCGTTTAGCGACCGCCCGGAGGGCCGGGCGTCCTCGGCGCGCGAAGCCCGGCCCTCCGGGCCGTCGCTCAACGGGGACAACCCCTCGGACAACTTCCGCAGGTATTCGGCGACGGTCGGCCGCAGGGACGCGTTGATCGCCGTCGTGCTGGCCCGCTCGTACTCGCGGAACTCCGGCAGCACGTCGCAGCTCAGGCTGACCGTGATCCCCGCCGTCTCGAGCGCGGCGCCGACGCGCCGCTCGTGGTCGGCGTTGACGAAGCTGAACAGCAGGCACACCGCCGCGTGCCGCAGGCCGCGGCGTTGCACCTCGCGCACCAGCCGATCGATGTCGCCGTCGTCCAGCGGCACGACGACGTCCCCCTTGGCCCCGATCCGCTCGCGGACCGTGAACCAGTTCTGCTCCGGCGTGATCGGCGGCGGCCGCACCACGTGCAGCGCGTACAGCTTCGGACGGTTCTGCCGGCCGATCAGCAGCAGGTCGCGGAACCCCTCGGTCGTGACGAACGCCACCGGCTCGCCGGCCCGCTGCAGCAGCGCGTTCGTGGCAACCGTCGACCCGTGGATAACCAGCGCCGGCGGTGGCCCGCCCTCGACCGCGCGGGCGACGGCCTCCAGCACACCCCGGTGGAACTCCGGCGGCGTCGACGGCACCTTCACGACTTTCAACGTGCCCGAAACCGAATCGAGGGCCACCAGGTCGGTGAACGTGCCGCCCACGTCCACGCCCACGAGCAGTTCGCCCGCCGGCGTTTGTTGAGCCTGTTCCAACGGCATATCATCGGCCCCGAATGCGGCGGACCCCGTCCATCCTCGCCCGCCTGGCCACCTTAGCCGTGGCCCTCTACGGCTGCAATTCGCCCCCGCCGACGTCGCCGCTCGCGACGGGTCGGACCGCCGACGCGGCCCCATTGGTCGACACGGCCCCCGTCTATGCGACGCCGTCCTCGGCCTCGCCAGCCCAAGGGATCCCGCCCTACGTCGACCCCCGACAGACGATCCCGTTCCTCGCGTCAGACGGCCTCGCCGGCCGGATGCCGGGCACGCCCGGCTTGGCGCGGGCGGGCGACGTGATCGCCGAGGACTTCGCCCGTCTGGGCCTGCAACCGTTGCCCGGTCGCACTGATGATTTCCAGCCGTTCACCATGCGGCTGTCGACCACGCTCGACCCCAGCACCGGCCTGCTGGTGAACGGCAAGCCCCTGACCGTGCGGACCGACTTCGACCCGCTGGGCCTGAGCGGCGAGGGCCGGTTCGACGGCCCGGTCGCCTTCGCCGGGTACGGCATCACGCGCGGGTCGTACGACGACTATGCCGGCCTCGACGTCCGCGGCAAGGTCGTGCTGGCGCTGATGAAGGAGCCGCTGGACGGGCGGAACGTCAGCCGGTTTGCCGCGGCGGGGCAGACCTGGTCGGATGCCGCCCACTTCAACGCCAAGGCGGCGACGGCCGCGGCGCGCGGGGCGGCGGCGTTGCTGTTGGTGTCGCCGCCCAGCAGCGGCGGGCCGGACGACGTCCGGCCGTTCTTCGCCGAGTCCGACCCCTCGGCCACCGCGCCGCTGCCGGTCGTGCAGGTCAGCCGGCGGGTGGCCGACTTGCTGCTCACCACCGCGGGCCAGCCCGACCTGAAGTCGCTGCAGGACCAGATCAACACCAACTTCACCCCGCGCTCGGGACCGCTGGCCGACGTGTCGGCCTCCGGCGAGGTCGTGGTCAAGCGATCCACCGCCGACGTGCGGAACGTGATGGCGTGCCTGCCCGGCACCGGGCCCCACGCCGACGAGTGGGTGGTCGTCGGCGCCCACTACGATCACCTGGGCAAGGGGCAGTTGGGCCACATGCTCGGTGCCGCCGGCAGCGTCTACCACGGGGCCGACGACAACGCCTCCGGCACGGCCGCCGTGCTGGAACTGGCGGCGAAGCTGAGGGCCGCCGGCCCGCTGCCGCGGTCGGTGCTGTTCGTCCTCTTCACCGGCGAGGAGGAGGGGCTGATCGGTTCCGACTTCTTCGTGAAGCACCCGCCGGTGCCGCTGGACCACGTCGCGGCCATGCTGAACCTGGACATGGTCGGCCGGCTGAAGGGCGACGACCTGCTGATCGGCGGCGCCGGCACGGCCAGGGGGTTCGACGCCCTCGTCGCCGCCGCCGTCGCCGGCACCGGGCTGCACACGACCACCTTCGAGCGCGGGGGCCTGGGCCCCAGCGACCACATGAGCTTCGCGCTCCAGCACGTCCCCGTGCTGTTCCTGTTCACCGGCCTGCACGCCGACTACCACCGCCCCACCGACACCGCCGACAAGATCAACTACGCCGGCATCGACCGCATCGTGGTCGTCGCCCAGCGCATCGTAACCGCCTTCGCAGGCATGCAGCGCCAGCCGTACGACAACGGCGCCGATGGACAATCGATGATGGCCTCCGTCGCCGGCCACGCCGGCGGCGGCGGCCGGGCGTCGCTGGGCGTCGTCCCCGACTTCGGCGGCGACAACGGCACCGGTGGCGTTCCGATCAGCGGCGTCGGCCCCGGCACCCCCGCCGCCCTCGCCGGCCTCCGCGGCGGTGACCGGCTGGTCGGCTTCAACGACAAGCGCCTCGACACCCTGCAGGACCTGTCCGACGCCCTCGCCGAGGCCAAGCCCGGCGACGCCGTCGCCGTCCACCTGACCCGCGATGGCAAGCCGCTGGTGCTGCACGCGACGCTGGGGAACGGAAACCACCACGGTGAGAGTTTTGAGTTGGGCGTTCTGAGTAGGGAGTTTGGACTCTCAACCGCAACCCCCAACTCGGAACTCCCAACTCAGAACTCATCAACATGAACACGACAGCCATCGTCATCGTCGACCACGGGTCCCGTCGGGCCGAGAGCAACCGGATGCTGGAGGAGGTCGCCCGCCTGTTCGGCGAGCGGTTCCGCCAGAAGTACGACATCGTCGAGCCGGCCCACATGGAGCTGGACGAGCCCTCCATCGCCACCGCCTACCGCGCCTGCGCGGCCCGCGGCGCCAAGCGGATCGTCGTTGTCCCGTTCTTCCTCGGCCCCGGCAAGCACTGGACCAGCGACATCCCCCGCCTGGTCGCCGAGGCCGCCATGGACCACTCCGGCACCACGTACCACGTCGCCC
>CBDAQA010000012.1:0-66919 GCA_965198865.1 Tepidisphaeraceae bacterium
AGTTGCCGAGGTCGAAGCCCGGCGGCGGCAGCGTGTGCCGCTCGCCGCAGGTGAGCTTGGGCCCGTCGAACGCGGCGGCGGCGGCCAGGCACGAGTCGAGATCGCCGAACACGCGCACCTCCGCCACGCCGACGGCGAGGGCGGCGGTGATGCTGGTCGTGGCGCGCAGCACGTCGAACACGGCGACCGCCCGGTCGGTCAGCTGGGGCGGCGGCAAGCTCTTTGGGCAGCAGGACGACGTCGACGTTCATGCCCGTTGGTGTACCGGATGCGGGCCGGCGTGACCAGCGCACCGCGACGTCGCAGCGACGGCGGGCACAGTGTGGCTCCCGTGACGAACACCCGCGCATCGACGCGCGTCGGTTGCCTGACGCTGATCTCCGCCCCAGGTCCAGGGCGTTCCACCGCCAGCGTCGCGGCCGAAGACCGGGCCGGCGATGATCCGCTCCGCGCACGTGCCGATGAGCGAGCACTACCGGGTCACGATCCCGCAGGAACACGCCGAGGGCGAGGTCGAACATGCCGGGGTCACATACCGCGCGGCGTGTCGCGGAAGACCGGCACTGCCGTCGAGCTGCACGGAATCACGTGGCACACCCACGCGCCCGACGGCACGCCGGGCCGATTCCGCGGGTACCCATTTCGCGACGGCAAACGTGGACGCGCGGCGAATGACGTATTCCACGGCTCTTGAACGGCCGTCCAGCAACGGTGCGCTTGTCCGGGCAGTGGCGGCGAGCACCGAAGGCTGCAAGGCCGATCCGGTCAGCGTTGGCGGACGTACATCATGCGGTCGGCGGGGTCGAACGTGACCAGGGCGTTGCGCGAGAGCAGGCTCACGCCGATGACGTTGTCGTCGGCGGCGCGGTCCTGCAGGGCGACGGACCAGTACTCCCCGGCGGTCCCGGGCAGGGCCACGCCGCCCAACCACTTCACGCGCACGTCGCTCGGCGACAGGCCGAACGCCGTCCACGTCCGGCCGCCGGGCAGCGGTGGCGCATCGGTCAGGCTGTTGAACAGCTCGGTCCGGACGCCGCCGTCGCTGGTGCAACCGGTGTCGACGATGGCCTGCCAGACCGTGTCGCCGTGTCGGATGGTGACGGTCCGCAAGGCGACATCGGCATCGGCCAGCGGGACGGCCACGCCCCAGCTGGGCGGCGGCAGGATGAGCGAGGGGAGGAACCGAAATCGGTGGCGGGCGAAATCGATCTGGGTCGTCACGTGGCCGACCGATGCCATGCCCAGCACGCCGAGGACGGGCGGGCGACGGATCGTTCTGCCACATCGACGCCAGGTCGAGCCGCGCGACCGTCGGGCCGTCGCCGAGCAGGAACGGGCCAACGGCGATCGTCGGCGGATCGCACATCGGCACGGTGGTCTGGCCCGACCACGGCGATCGCACTGGGTCGCGGGACCGGACGGGCAGGTCGGCGAAGGCGGTGGCATCGACGACGTTCACGGTCGCGCCGGTGTCGACCAGAAACCGGCCGGGCTCGCCATGCCAGGTGATCGGGAGGGACAACATGGCCGACCGTTCGTCGACGCGGTAGGTCGAGGCCGATTCCCACGGGGGATCGGTGGCGGCGACTGCTGCAACCGGCGGCACGGGTGGGACGACCAGCTCCGGTGCGGCGGTGGTCGGCGGAAGGGTCTCGGCGAACGGCTCCGGAGGAGCGTCGCGGTTCCGGTACCCGATGGCGGCCACCATCGCCGCCAGCGCGACGATCAGGACGACGATGGCCACGGAGGCAGGCCTCATGGGTTGGTGCCAGGTCCGGTGCGCACCCAATCGTCGACGGGCGCGGGATCGTCCTGCCCCAGGCGGGCCAGCGCGGCATCGGTCGGGTTCCAACGCCACAGTCGCGGGGCCCCGAACTCCGTCTCGAGATGGACGACGGCGGTCACTCAGATAGAGCTGCGCGAGCAGTCGCTCGAACTTGGCCAGCCACCGGTCCCAGAGGGAGGGTTCGGAGGGCTCGTCCTTGAAAGGGGCCCCGAAGTGGATCACCTGCTGGCGATAAATGCCCTGCGGCCACGGCGCGGGCAGGGCGAACATGCCGCGGACGAGCCAGGGGAAGTCGTCCGTGGTGGGCAGCTGATCGAGGATCGCAACGTTGCGGTCCTGGAGGGCGCGGTACCGGTCGCTCCGCCAGGCGATGCCCTCGATCCGCCCGTAGATGATCGCCTCGTGGCCCATCGGGTTCGCCCGCCTAGTCGACCGCTTCGATCCCCAGCTCCTTCACCTTCTTGTTCAGCGTGTTGCGGTTGATGCCCAGGAAGTCGGCCGCCTTGGTCTTCACGCCGTTGCACTTGCTCAGGGCCTTGTCGATCAGGGCGTGCTCGATGCGGTCGATCACCAGCTGGTAGATCTCGCCCTCGCGCAGCTCGTAGTCGATCACGGCCTGGTCGGCCAACCGCTTGGTCAGGCTCTCGATCGACTCGCTGCTCTGGCTGCTGCGGCGCTGGGCGGCGAACATCCGCACGCTCAGCGGCAGCAGCTCCTCGTTGAAATCCTCCGCGTTGCTGAGCACCACGGCCCGCTCGATGGCGTTCTCCAGCTCGCGCACGTTGCCGGGCCAGGGGTAGCGCAGCAGGACGTTCAGCATGTCCCGGCTGATGCGGCGAAGCTTGCGGTCGTTCACCGCGTTGTACTTGTCCAGGAAGTAGTCGATCAGCCGGGGGATGTCCTCGCGCCGGTTGCGCAGCGGCGGGAGGTAGATCGGCACCACGTTCAGCCGGTAGAACAGGTCCTCGCGGAAGTTGCCCTTGGCGACCTCCTCCTGCAAATCGACGTTGGTGGCGGCGATCACGCGGACGTCGGCCTTCACGGTCTGCGTGTCGCCGACGCGCTCGAACTCGCGCTCCTGCAGCACGCGCAGCAGCTTCACCTGCAGCTGCGGTTCGAGCGTGCCGATCTCGTCGAGGAAAATCGTCCCCGCCGTCGGCCGCCTCGAACCGGCCCATCTTGTCGCGGATGGCGCCCGTGAAGCTGCCCTTCACGTGGCCGAACAGCTCGCTCTCCAGCAGCGTGCCGGTGAGCGCGCCGCAGTTCACGCGGACGAACGGCTTGTCCTTGCGGGGCGAGTTGTAGTGCGTCGCCTTGGCGATCATCTCCTTGCCGGTGCCGGTCTCGCCCAGCAGCAGCACGGTCGCCCGGCTGTTGGCCACCTGGCCGACCGTGGCGAACACATCGTGCATGGCGGGTGAGTCGCCGATGATGTTTTCCAGTCGGTACCGGTCGCGCACCTGCGCCCGCAGCTGGGCGTTCTCCTCCAGCAGTTCCTCCTTCTGGCGGAGGACCATCCGGTTGATCTGGATCGCCTGGGCCAGGAAGGCGGCGACGATCGTCAGGAACGCGTGGTCGCTGGTCAGCTGTTCGTCCCCCTCGAACGGCTTGTCGACCGATAACGCCCCGGCCGTCCTCCCCTCAATGCGGATCGGCACGCACAGGAAGCTGATCGCGGTCGCCTCGTGCGGGTCGAGCCGACCGGTGCGGTTCAGGAAGTCGGGCTCGGCTCGCAGATCCGGAATGATCCGTGCCCGACCGGTGGCGACGACGTTGCCCGTGATCCCTTCGCCCAACGCGTACTTGCCACGCTCGATCTCATCGGGCGTCATGCCCGCTGCTGCCTCTGTGCGCAGGCGGCCCGTCGACTCGTCCAGCAGCACCAGAGCTCCACGGTGCATATTTAGCTTCTCGGAAATGATTTGCATCATCTTTCCGAAGACATCGCGCAATTCCAGCGTGGATGCCAGGATATTGCCAATCTCGGTCAGAATGGAGATTTCCTGGTCGGCCTTTGTTGTCATCTGCTCAGTCTCCCAGCGGGCCCCGGCCCCGTGATGTCCAAAATTTAAGCAGCTGCACCTACAGATGTCAATAGATTTAGCAGCCACCCTCCGTATTCGGGAATTCCACCTACGAGAAAAGACGGGGGTAGTCCTCGAGTCCTGCCAACGGAGAGTTTTACTCTGCACGAGCGGGCGGCTGAGTGGCGTGAACGGCCGCGTTTGCCCGATACGAATGGAACTGCCCCGAGATCAGCGGTGCCGTTGGTCGTTGCATTGCCGGGTCCGACCGGTCGGGCGGGCCGTCTGTTAACCGGTACCCCGGCGTACCAAGGCGCGGTCGTGCGACACCTGTTTGCCAACAAGTCCCTGCACTACCAACTGGTCTTCGTGGCGTTCTCCTGCGTCCTGGCGACCGCCGGCGTGGCGACCATCGTCGCCTTCGCCAGCACGGCCGGCCGCTTCGACGCCGACGCCGCCGTCCTGCGCTGGCGGCTGCTCGCCGCCGTCGCCGTGACCGGCACCACCAGCCTGATCGTCCTCTACACGACCATCAAGCGGCTGCTGCGCCCGCTCCACCGCCTGCGCGACCTGATGTCACAGGTCAGCCGGGGCGAGTTCGGCGTCGCCGCCGGGCAGCCCATCCCCGACGTCTTCGGCCTGGCCAAAACGTTCGACAAGATGGTCAGCCAACTCCAGCAGTCCCGGACCGAACAGGAACGGTCGGCGGCGGGGCTGGCGGCGCGGACGCGCACGGTCGACCGGCTCCTCGAGTTCAGCCAGGGCATCCAGGCGGCCGGCAACCCGGAGCAGGTGCTGGCGACCATGACCCACTTCATGCAGGCCGAGCTGGGGCTGTCCGGCATGGCGCTGCTGTCGGTCGAGCCGGACGCCGTCCCCATGATCACCGTGCGCGGCTGCTGCCCCGCCGACCTGCTCAAACGCGACCCGCCCGCCGCCGACATGGACCCGGCCCTGTGCCCCTGCCTCCGGCAGCACCTGCCCCGCCACTTCCGCGGGGACGGCTCGCCCGTCCGCTGCGCGATCGACGACTCGCTGCGCGTCGGCACCGACCACCCGGCGTACTGCATCCCCTTCACGATCGGCGGCAAGACGCTGTCGGTCGCCCACATGCTGCTGCCACCGGGCCGGGAGTGGGACGACAACCTCAAGCAGCTCGCCCAGACCTATCTGAACACGGCCCAAGGGACGCTGGTCGGCCTGAACCAGCTGGCGGAGGCCGAGCGGACCAGCATGACCGACAGCCTGACCGGCCTGTACAACCGCAGGTCGCTCGACAGCCTGATGATCCGCGAGGTCGCCATCGCCGAGCGGCACGGGCAGACGCTGTCGCTGGTGATGATCGACATGGACCACTTCAAGGAGGTGAACGACGCCCACGGCCACGCCGCCGGCGACCACCTGCTGCGGTCGTTCGCCGACAGCGTCCGCGCCACGCTGCGCCGGACCGACCTCGCGTTCCGCTACGGCGGCGACGAGTTCGTCATCGCCCTGCCGCAGACGACGGTCGGCCAGGCCCAGCAGGTGGTGCAGAAGCTGCGACAGGCGTTCGCCGCCATCGACTTCACCGACGCGATCCACGCCCTGAAGCAGCAGCCGACGCTCAGCATCGGCGTGGCCGAGCGGTCGGTGGAGACGGGCGTGCTGCAGTGGTCCGCCCTGCTCGCCGCCGCGGATGCCGCCCTCTACGAGGCCAAGACCGCCAACCGCAACTGCGTCCGCGTCTACCACGCCAACCGCGCGGCGGCGTGATAAATTCGACTGGCACGTCTGACATCACGCCCCGACCGCGAACCCGACACAATGCGGTCATGAACGACCCGTACACGGACAAGTTGGCGGCCGTGATGGAAGAGATTCCCAAGACCTACGAGCACGCGGTGCGCGTCCTGGCGGCCGCCCCCGCGATCGGTCCCGATCGCGTCGACATCTACGTGGTGCCGGACTCGCAGCAGAAGTCCGTTCGGCTGATCGAGGTAAGCGCCACCTTTCCCGAGGGGGCCGTTGAACGTCGCGTCCCACCCAACCGCACCGAAGTCATAGTGCCGGTGTTCCCGATGGGCCCGTCCAAGGACTACCCGTTCCGCTCAGAGATTGCCCAGGTCACGCCGTCCGAGTGGAAAGAGCTCCAGGCTGGAACGCTCAGGCTGAACCGGGAGTGGGGCGACCTGAAATCGGCCCGAGAGGTCGAGCATGTCGAGTAGAGCCCGTGCCTATGCGCTCCAGGCGCCGGCCGATTTCGATGCGTACATGGCGTCCAGCGAGAGAAGCGACCCCGACCTCGATGCGAACCACCGGTTGCAACTGCTCCAAATGGCGCTCGAGAAGTTTGCCAAGGCAAATCTTTACCACGCGGAACCCGAGGCGACGTGCTCGCACCACGTTGTGCTCTCCGAGATCAACCGACTTCGCACGAAGGTTATCGCCGAAGCAGCAGGCCTCACGCTCACGAGTCTGTGGCGACAACTCAGCTCGGCAAGGCTCACCTACCTGCGGATCGAAGCCGCGAGCCCATCTGTCGGCTACGACGGACGCGGGCTGACCCGCGACGAGTCCTTGGCAGACCGTCCTAGGCGATCCAAAGTCGTGTGTTGCTCCCGTCGACCACTCGTTCACGATTGCAAACGAACTAAGGCGCGACAGGCGCGCGTTTGCTGCCTTGCGATTACTTGACCGGCTCATCTCCGCCGCCGAGACCGTCTTG
This sequence comes from Tepidisphaeraceae bacterium, assembly GCA_965198865.1. GTDB lineage: Bacteria > Planctomycetota > Phycisphaerae > Tepidisphaerales > Tepidisphaeraceae > CBDAQA01. The sequence continues at coordinate 6,515 of CBDAQA010000012.1, forward strand.
CCGTAGGCACGCAGCGCACGAAAAGAAGCCCCGGGCGTATACCCGGGGCTCCGTCGTTTGATTGAGAGATCGACGTCGATCAGACGTTGATGCCCGTGATCTTCACTTCCACCAGCGGCTGGCGGTGGCCGATCTTCTTGTGGTGGCCCTTGCGGCGCTTGTACTTGACGATGTCGATCTTCGGACCCTTCATCGCCCGCAGAACGTCGGCCGTCACGGTCGCGCCGGCCACAAGCGGGGCACCGACCTTGGCCGACCCCTCGCCACCCACGAACAGGACGCGGTCGAAGGTCAGCGTCTTCTCCACGCCGGCCTTCTCCACGTCGAGGTTCAGGCGCAGGACGTCGCCGTTGCTCACCTTGTGCTGCCGGCCGTCCGCCTCGATGATCGCGTACATGGTCAAACTCCAAATCGGTCGTAGTTCAGTTGGGCCGAACATTGTCGCGTGACGGCGGCGGAAGTCAAGCGTCCAGCGTGGCCAGGATCCGTTCGTAGCTCTGCTTCCGCCACGGCGGGGCCGTCCCGGCCTCGACGTCCGGGAAGAACTCGACCAGCCGGTCGGCCGTCACGCCCCACAGCCCGAACATCTTCACGCCCGGCGTGTCGACCACGGTCCCGCCGGCCACCTTGAGCACGTACCGGCGGGCGCTGGTGGTCGTGTGCCGGCCCTTCCCGGTGTACCCGCTGATCGCCCCGATGCGGATGTCCAGCCCCGGCTCGATCGCCATGATCAGGCTCGACTTCCCGACGCCGCTGTGCCCGGCCAGCACGGTCACGCGGTTGGCCAGCAACCCCTTGAGCTCGTCCAGGCCGACGACCGTCTCGACGCTGGTGCGAACCGTTTGCACGCCGATCGACAGGTAGTAGTCCAGCGCGGCCAGCGGGTCGATCGTCTCGTCGTCAGCGGTCTCGATGGGCTCGGCGGCACTGGCATCCTCGGCCAGGTCGACCTTGTTCAGGCAGACGATCGGCACCAGCCCGCCGCTGCGGGCGGCGACGATCATGCGGTCGACCAGCCCCCACTTCACCGGCGGCTCGGTGACGGCCGCCACGATCAGCATCTGCTCGGCGTTGGCGACGATCGGCTGCTGATTGATCCCCTTGAAGCTGTCGGTGCGGGTGAGGACGGTCCGCCGCGCCTCGACCGAGTCGATGACCGCCTCGGTCCGCCCGGCCGAGTCGAGCCGGCCGATGCTGCGCACGCGCACCGCGTCCCCCACGATCAGGTGCGTCTCGCTCGTGCGGATCAGCGTCTTGCGGACCACGCACAGGTAGACGTGCCCGTCCGGCGACTCGACCTGGCTGAACATCGAGTAGACCTGCGTCACCTCGCCGAGCGGCAACTGTTCCAGCGGCGCATCGCCCGCCTCCTCCGCCGCCGCCGCCAGCAGGGCCGCCCGCTCCTCGCGCTCGACCGACGTCCTGGCGATCTTGTTCGCCTCGGCGTGCTTGGACCGGTTGGAGAAGATCTGCCGCTTGGCCTCGTCGGCCCCCTCCTCCACGTCGTCGACCTTGTCGGCCGCGAACTCCCCGGCCCGGTACCGGTCGGCCAAATCGTTCGGTCGTGGTTTGCGTCGCTTGGAACCCATGAGCCTCGGGAGTATCCCGAGTCGGGTGGCCTGCGGCAACTGTGACAAGCAGACCGCTCCCGCGCAGCGGTGTGTCCACTGGCTACCGACCCGTCACCGTGCTGGTCGTCAGCCGGGGCGTGAAGTCGTAGGCGGGCTGGAACCGCAGCAACAATTCCGCCCGGCTGTTCACGTTGAGCCGTTGATAGAGCAGCTTGACGTAGCTGTGCACCGTCTGCGGGGCCAGCCCCAGCTTGGCCGCCGCTTGCCGCTCGGTGGCGCCGCGGACCAAGAAGCTGTAGACGCGCTGGGCCCGCGGAGGCAGTTCGGCCACCTGCGCCGGCACGGCGGCCGACGCCGGCCGGCGGGTCCACAGCCGGGCCAGTTCCGTGTGGAACAGCGACACGAGGCGCCGCTCGCGCTCGCCGAACGGGCGGTCGCCGAGCGGCCGGTTGATGCCCATCTCATCACACACGCCGTGCCGCAGGAGCGTCCGGTGCGACGCCAGGCAATGGTTGACGCCCGCCGCCCGGCGGACGTCGCTGACGGCCCGGGCGGCGTACCACGATCGGTCGGGCACCAGTTGCTGCCGCGTCAGGGTCAACGCCGGCCGGCCGACCTGCACGATGGCCACGGGCATCGGGTCGTCGGCCCACTCGGCCCGACCCACGTACCCGTGAAGCACCGCCCGCGCCCCCACGTCGAGGCCGAAGTCGATAAAGATCCGCGGCGGCCGACCGTCGATCGGGTTCGGCACCTCGAACGACTCGCTGCTGATCGCCCCGACCATGCCGTTGAGCCGCTGGCACACGTGCGTCCGCCACTGCGCCGGGTCACGGCCCAGTTCGCGGCACTCGCCGACCAGGTGCATGGCACGGCGGACGTCGGACAGGATCGCCCCTGGCCCGCACACCGGCCTCCGCGAACACACCCCCGTGGGCAGAATGTCATCAGGTTGCGGTGGCGTCAATGAAAAACCGCGCCGAGCGCCCCTGAACAGGGGCGTTGTCGCCGTTTCTCAGCCAGATATCACCGGTCCCACGGGGATGCGGTCGGCCGTCAAGCGGTCGCTCTCCTCGCCTGTCGCTGCTTTGTTCGCGTCGCCGGTCTGCCAAGGTCTCGGCGCCGACGGCCCACCCGCCACGGCTTGAATCTGTCCGAGCAGCACGCTCGCCAAGGCATGGGACTTCGGCGGCGGTTCGAACTCGGCCCTGAACTGGTGTAACTGGGCCGGAACCACCGGCATCCAGAAGCACCTGAGCTACAGTTACCAGTGCCCGTTCGCGGCCGACGTGGCCGTCAGCCTGGGGTGGAGTCTGAAGCGGGGCGACAGCACGTACGCGATCGCCGCCGACATGACCCCGGGCCTGACCCCAGACGATGGGTCGGGGTACATTCCGGACGGACAGCATTCTACTGCCGCCCTACAGCAAGAGTGGCCCCTGATCGGCCACCGTTGGCGCAGGGACGGCAAGAGCGGGACGGGTAGGGTTCTCTTCCTTACTAATCTTTTTCAGTGCACGGCGACCGGGTCGCCGGCGGCGGCCGTGACCGGGGTGGCCGTGCCCTGGGTGAACACGGCCAGCGGGAACAACGACTGCCCCGCCGCGGTCGCCGGGATCTTCACCTTCAGGTGGACCGTGGCCGACTTGCCGGGCTTGACCGTCGGGGCCGCTTTGACCGTGGCGACCGGGATCGTCAGTGCCGCCCCGTCGGCCGACAGGTAGACGGCCACCGTCGCCGCGCCCGACGAGTTCACGTTCCCGCCGTTGGTCAAGACCAGCGTCAGGCCGACCGACTTGCCGACCGCCGCTGATGCCGGCCCGTCCGACAGCTTGGCCGACAGGTCGACGAAGGCCGCGGCGACCGTGACGGTCGGACCGGTGCTCGCCGTCGTCGTGCCGCCGGTCGGGTCGGTGACGACGGCCAGCAGCGTGTACGTGCCGGCCGGCAGGGCCGCCGGCTTGACGGTTACGGCCAGGTTCACCGACTTCCCGCCGGCCAGCGTGCCGTGCTTGGCCGAACCCACCAACGTGCCGGCCGTTGCCGCCTCGCCGGCCGTGACGGCGTACAGGGCAACCGTGCTCGTCCCCTTGATGGTGCTGCCGCCGGTGTTGTCCACCGCGACCGTGATTGAACCCTTGACCTTCGTCCCGGCCACCACGTTGGCCGAGACCTTGTCCTTGCCGGCCGTGACGGCCAGGGTCGACGTGCCGGTCGGCGTCGGGGTGGGGGTCGGCGTGGGGGTGGGGGTCGGCGTCGTGCCCGAGGCGGACGCGTTGGCGACGAACACCGCCCCCCGGCCGTTGGCCCCGCCGCTGCTGGTGACGCCGTAATAGTTGCCGCTGCCGTCGGGCGTCAGGCCCGAATCGGGCGTGGTGCCGGTCGTGGCCGCCGTCAGGGAGCCCAGCTCGGTGATCGCGCCGGTGGCGGGGTTGGCCGAGAAGACGGTGCCGCCCCCGCCGCCCTGGGTGGTGGTGCCGATCAGGTCGCCGCTCCCGTTGCCGACGACGCCGCCGGCCGGGCCGGTGCCGCCGGGGTAGCTGGTGTCGTTGAACCCGGCCACCGACGCCAGCGTGGTGGTCGAGGCGGTGTACTCCCACACGTCTCCGGCGAAGTTGTTGTTGCCCGACCCCTGCTGGCACACGCCGAACACGTTGTCGCTGGCGTCGACGTACAGCTGCCCCTGCGGCAGCGTGCCGGTGGTGGCCTCGTTGAACTCGGCGATCGTGCTGACCGTGCCCGACCCGGCCGGCAGGCTGAACAGGGTGCCGTCGCCGTCCCCGCCCTGGCCCGAGTTGCCGCCGCTGCCGGTCGTGCCGTAGAGCGTGCCGTTCGGTGCCAGCACCAGCGAGTCGGCGTAGACCCGCGAGCCGGTCGGCAGCGACCCCAGGACGCTCGGCGTCATGTAGCCGCCGGCGGCGGCGAACTGGACGATCGTCCCGCCCCCGTTGGTCCCGCCGCCGCTGGTCAGCACGTCGACGTTGCCCGCCGGGTCGGTCAGCAATGCCGTCGGCTCCTGGCCGACGGTGGCACTGCTGAACGTGTACAGGATCGTCGGAGTCGCGCGGTTGGCGGCGGGCAGCTCGAACAGCTCGCCCGGCCCGCTGCCGATCGCGGTCGAGCCGCTCCCGGTGGCGGTCGACTCCTCGGTGATCCCGAACAGGTTGCCGGCACCGTCGATCGCCAGCGCCGTCGGGAACACGCCCGTCGAACCATCGAACGAGTAGAGGACGCTGATCGTGCCGGTCGACGGCGCGACCTCGAGCAGCGTGCCGTAGTCGGACGTCGCGCCCTGGGGGTCGACCCCGTACAGGTTCCCGGCCGCGTCGCGGACCAGCGTCGACGGCTGGGTGTTGGTGAACGTGGTCGACAGCGCCGGCAGCGGCGCGACCAGCGACACGGCGAACAACCGGCGGGCCTCCAACGGGTCGACGAGGGCCTGGGCAGGGGCGACGGAACCGACGTGGACGGCTGGGCGGCGGCGGATCATGACTGGACCCTCTCGGCGGATGGTGGACCTTGGAACAGCGTCGACAGTCAAAGAGGGTCGCACCGATCGGGAACGGACGCAAGGTTGTCCCCGGGGCCGACCCCCGCGGCGTGGCCCCCGCCCGACCGGCCGACCGGACGGCGGATGCCGTGCGGGCCCCGACGGCCCGGACCGTCGGAGCGGCTACCGCACGCCGCGGCCGATGAACGGGGTCACGTCGACGGCCGCCGTGGCCGCGGTGGTGGTCGTGGCTTCTCCCTGGGTGAACACGACCAGCGGGAAGTAGCTACCGACCGTGTCGACCGGCACCTTCACCTTCAGCCGGACGGTCGCCGACTTCCCAGGCTTCACCACGGGGGCGACCTTGGCCGTCGTCGCCGGCAGCGTCAGGGCCGTCCCGTCGGCCGACAGGTACACGGCCGCCGTGGCCCGACCCGCCGAGTTCACGTTCCCGGCGTTGGTCAGCGTGAGCGTCAGCGTCAGCGCCTTGCCCGCCTCGATCTTCGCCGGGCTGGCGGACAGGGTGCCCGTGAGGGCGATCGTGGCCGGGGCGACCGTCACCGTCGGCCCGGTCGTCGTCGTCGCCGTGCCGCCGGACGGGTCGGTCACGACGGCCAGCAGCGTGTAGGCGCCGGCGGGCAGGGCGACCGGCTTGACCGGCACCGCGATGTTGGCCGACTTGCCCGCGGCCAGCGAGCCGCCGCGCTTGGCCGTGCCGAGCAGCGTTCCGGCCGTCGCCGCCTCGCCGGCCGTGACGGCGTACAGGTTCACCGTGTCGGTCCCCTTCACGATCGTCGTCCCCGAGTTGTCCAGCAGGAACTTGACCGACCCCTTGGCCTTGGTCCCGGCCACGACGCTGGCCGGCACCGTGCCCGAGCCGACCGAAAGGGTCAGGGGCGACGTGCTGGTCGGCGTCGGCGTCGGCGTGGGCGTGGGCGTGGGCGTGGGCGTGGGCGTGGGAGTCGGCGTGGGGGTGGGAGTCGGCGTGGGGGTGGGAGTCGGCGTGGGCGTTGCCGAGCCGGTCGGCGCGGCCGTGAACGCGTAGAGGCCGTCAGCCGGGACGTTGGCGACGGTCGAGACCACGGCCGCGGCACCGGTGCTCGGGTCGATCGACAAGATCTGGTTCGACGCGCTGCTGTAGCCGTACAGGGTGCCGTCCCCGCCCAGGGCTAGGCCGTTCACTTGGGTGAAGTTGGTGCCGCCCTGCGCGATGGGACCGATGACGGCCTCGGCCCCGGTGCTCGGGTTGATCCCCGCCAACACGTTTGCCGCCGTGCCCGAGACGTCGCCCGTGGTCAATAGCCCGGTCGCCCCATCGGCCGTCAGGCCGCCGTCGGCATTGATGTTCTGCGTGGGGGTGAAGTTGCCCACCCGCGCGAACTGGCCGCCGGCCGTGCTGACGGAGTAGAGGTCGATCTCGGTGCCCGACTGCGTGAACGTCGTGTAGAGCAGGCCGTTGCTCCCCAGCGCCAGGCCGCTGAACGGGTCCTCGCCCACCTCGCCCAGGTCGGCGACGACAGCGGCCGTCGTCGGGTTCACGGTGTAGAGCTCTTCATAGGGCGCTTGCCCGCCCACCACGTACTCGGCCAGCGCGTACAGCGTCCCGTTGGCCCCGGCGGCCAGGCCGGAGAAACCGTTGAAACTTCCGGAGAAGATGTCGTTGTCGAAGCCCCGTTCCTGTTTCACGTTGACGTTCCCGACGGTCGTCACCTGCCCGGTGGCGGTGTCCAACCGGACCAGGGTCCCGGTGTCGTCGGAGACGGTCGCGTACAGCGTGGCGGACAGCATCCGCCGCCCCTCGAGGAACTCCACGAGGGCGGCGGGACGACGGGCGGCGGTACAACGTGGGCGGGGCATCGGAACTCCTATCGGAACGCAAATTTTCGGAAATGCACGAGCTTGGCGGCGCCGGGCACGGCTGCAATCTACCGCGCGCCCCGCCCGATGAACACGGTCACGTTGACGGCCGACGTGGCCGCGGTGGTGGCCGTGGCTTCTCCCTGGGTGAACACGACCAGCGGGAAGTAGGTGCCGATCGTGTCGACCGGCACCTTCACCTTCAGCCGGAGGGTCGCGGCCTTGCCAGGCTTGACCACGGGGGCGACCTTGGCCGTCGTCGCCGGCAGCGTCAGGGCCGTCCCGTTGGCCGACAGGTACACGGCCGCCGTGGCCCGGCCCGTCGAGTTCACGTTCCCGGCGTTGGTCAGCGTGAGCGTCAACGTCAGCGTCTTGCCCGCCTCGATCGCCGCCGGGCTGGCGGACAGGGCGCCCGTGAGGGCGATCGTGGCCGGGGCGACCGTGACCGCCGGCCCGGCCGTCGCCGTCACCGTGCCGCCGGACGGGTCGGTCACGACGGCCAGCAGCGTGTAGGCACCGGCGGGCAGGGCGAGCGGCCTGACCGGCACCGCGACGTTGGCCGACCGGCCGGCGGCCAGCGTGCCGCCGCGCTTGGCCGTGCCGAGCAGCGTCCCGGCCGTCAGCGCCTCCCCGGCCGTGACGGCGTAGAGGCTCACCACGTCCGTCCCCTTGAGAGCGGTGCCGCCGGCGTTGTCGATCGCGACGGTGACCGATCCCTTGAGCTTGGCCCCGGCGACGACGCCGGCCGGCACGGTGGTCCGGCCGGCCGTCACCGTCAACGGCGACGTGCCCGTCGGCGTGGGCGTCGGCGTGGTCGTGCCGCCGCCGACAACGGTCAGGGCGGCCGGGCCGACGGCGAACACGCCCGTCGCCGTCGTCCCGAACACGTACGTGCCGTCGGTCGTCAGGTAGCTGACCGGGCCGGCCTCGGCGTCGGACGAGACCGTCGCCACCTGGGCCGGGGCGGCGTGGGACCCGTCCGGGTTGGCCGTGGCCTCCCAGATGCCGGTGTTGGTCGTGCCGTAGGCGTTGCCGGCGGCGTCGGCGACGGCCGCCCGGCCGGCGTCGACGCTGTTGCCGCCGGGGCCGAACGTCCCCAGGTCGACGGCCGTCGCCGACGCCGCCGGCCCGGCGACGGTCGCCGCCCAGCCGTTGGTCGCGTTGTCGCCGTAGACGACGGTGTTGCCGTTGACGGCGGCGACCGACACCTGCGGGTAGACGCCGCCGAGCAGGTCCGCGTCGGCGGCCGGGACCGAGGCGACGACCCGCAGGGCGTGCGACCCGGCCGGCAGCTCGAACACGTCGCCGGTCGCCTGGGTGACGGTCCCGCCGAGCCCGTTGTCGTACGAGGTGAGCACGTTGCCGCCGAAGGGGGCGAACCCGTACACGTTGCCGGCGGCGTCGCTGGCCAGGCCGCTGGCCGGCAGGCCGAGGTTGCCGGTACCGCCGGTGAACTGGTTCGTGGTCGTGAAGTCGGCCGCGTCGGTCAGTTGGCCGCCGGCCATGTACTCGAACACCTCGGCTTGGGTGGTCGCCCCGGCGGCGCTCTGCTCGACGATGCCGAACACGTCGCCGGCCGGGTCAACGGTCATCTGCCCGGCGTCGTAGATGTACGGCAGCGTTCCGACCACGGTCGGCGCCCCGTACCCGCCGGCGGCCACCTTGGGCACCTCCCAGAGGTCCACGCCGTACGGCCCGAGGTTGTCAACGTTGGACGTGGAGTTCAGGCCGAACAGGTTCCCGTCGGGGGCGATGACCAGCCCTTCCTGGGCCGGCCGCTCGAACCCGCCGCTGTCGCCCGGGAACGTGGCCAACGTGACGACCTTGGCGGCGTACCCGGCAGCCGTCTTGGGCAGTTCCCAGACGTACGACGTCTGGCTGGCCGCGTCGGCCGACTGGTTGACGCCGAACAGGTCGCCGGCGGCGTCGACGGCGACGTGGCCGCCCATGTACGCCGAACCGTCGGTGAACGCGGCCAGCGGCGTGAGAACGGCCGAGTGCAACTGCCGCGGCTCCAAGGGCTGGATCAGCGCCGGTCGTCGGGCGGCGGGGGATCGGGGGTGGGCCATTATGAACTCTCCTGAGAGCCTCGCTGATTCGCCGGACGGCTGGGATGCCGTGGTCACCACGCCCCTGATCCGGCGAAAGCATGCGGGCGTAAATCGCTTTGGCAAATCGGGCCCGTCGAGGTTGATCGGGACGGTGCCTGACGCGGTATCCCTGCACAGGGGCGGCGGCGGACGTCGTGCCGCGGTCATCCGACAGCCACCTTGCTGGCCGCGACCGCCGTGGCCGGGGTGGCCGTGCCCTGGGTGAACACGGCCAGCGGGTACAGGTCCATCGCCGCAGCGGCCGTCGGCACCTTCACCTTCAGGTGGACCGTGGCCGACTTCCCGGGCTTGACCGTCGGGGACGCCTTGGTGGTCGTGACCGGGATGCTCAAGGTCGTGCCGTCGGCCGACAGGTAGACGGCGATCGTGGCGGGGCCGACCGAGTTGACGTTGCCGGCGTTGGTCACGGTCAGCGTGAGGGTCAGCGTCTTGCCCGGCGTGATCGCGGTCGGCTTGGCCGCCAGCGTGGCCGAGAGGGCGACGTCGGCCGGCGCGACGGTGACGGCCGGGCCGGTCGCGGCGGTCGCCGTGCCGCCCGCCGGATCGGTCACGACGGCCAGCAGCGCGTAGCTGCCGGCCGGCAGGGCGACGGGCCTGACCGGCACCGCGACGTTGGCCGACCGGCCGGCGGCCAGCGTGCCGCCGCGTTTTGCCGTGCCGAGCAGCGTCCCGGCCGTCGCCGCCTCGCCGGCGGTGACGGCGTACAGGGCGACCGTGCTGGACCCCTTGACGGCGGTGCCGCCGGTGTTGTCCAGCGTGACCGTGACCGAACCCTTGACCTTGGTGCCAGCGACCACGGCGGCCGGTACGGTGGCCTTCGCCGGCGCAACGGTGAGGGCCGACGTGGCGGTCGGCGTCGGGGTGGGGGTCGGCGTCGGCGTCGGCGTCGGGGTCGGGGTGGGTGTTGGGGTGGTCGTCTGGGCGGCGAACGGCGGGGCGGTGATGGAGAACACGGAGAAGCCGAGGTTGCCGGCCGAATCGGTCTTCAGCGTCGAGACTAGCGTGGCGGCACCGGTGGTCGTGCTGAGGCTGTACAGCGACTCGGTGCCGTTGTCGGCGAACTGGTCGAGCAGGCCGTAGAGGACGCCGTCGGAGCCGACGGCGAGCGAGTCCAGGCCGCCGTTGCCCATCCCCCCGACGCCGGTGTCGCCGATGACCGTGGCCGCGCCGGTGGTGGGGTTGAGGTCCACCAGCGTGTCGTTGCCCGCGGCCGAGTCTTGGTAGTAGACGGCGGCGTAGACGCCGGCCGCCTTGTCGGCCGAGACGCCCAGGTGCAGGGTGGCCGGGAGCGGGTAGGTCGTGTTGGACAGGGCGTACCCCGGGACGGTGAACACCTCGACCGCCGAGTTCAGGTACGGGGTGGCGTACAGGTTGCCGTCGTCCGCGAACGCCACGCCGGAACTGGTGCTTTGCAGCGAGCCCGAGGAGAGCGTCCCCACCTGCGTCAGGGCTGCCGTCGTGGTGTTGACGGTGTAGACGTGCCCGTCCCGCTCTCCGATGGCATAGAGGGTGCCACCGGCCGCCTGGGCCAGGCGGACGGAGCCGACCGAGGTGCCGCCCTGGAGCAGCGCGCCCACGTCGTTCGCCTGGCCGGTCGCGGTGTCCAGCGTGACGAGGCTTTCCACCTGCGTGGCGTTGCTGTAGCCGATCGCGTACAGCGTGGCCGACAGCAGCCGCCGCCCCTCCAGCGGCTCCATGTGGGCGGTCGAACGGCGGACAACGGTCGAGGGCTGCGGACGCTTCATGTCTCCTCCTTCGGGCGCGGATCGAAACCGGATCGGGGGGCGTCAGCCCACGGCGGCCTCGATCAACGCCGGGACCGCGTGGACGGCCATCCGTCGCCGCGCCAGTAACGCCTTGCGGCGTGCCCGGGCCGAGCGGGCGCGCGCTGGTGTTCGGACGCAGTTCACGGTCGCAAAGGACTATCAAGCCCAAGCATCTTTGACAAGAGCGGCAGAGCGACCTGCCCCACCGGGTTTCGCTAACCGGGAGCAGATAGGGGAGAACAGATGGTGGGAGAGCCAAAAGCTGGACAGGTGCCAGTCGTTGGGCATCCAGCAGAAGGCGAGCAGTTCCACGCCCGACGCCGCGGTGCCGCGGAGGCCGTGCAAGGTCGGGAGGCAGCACCGATCCAGCCCGTCCGCGCAACGGATGAGCCCGGCGGGACGACACGCTGGCCGTCCCACGCGCAGTCCCATCCACAACGCCAAAGACATCAAGCGTTTACATTCGATTAGGTCGCGATGAGACAGGTTTGAAACCGTCCCATTTCGTCCCAAAGTGTCCCACGGGCGTCCGGCCTAGAAGCGTCCCTTGCGGGCGGTGACGGTCTTGTCCAGCAACCTGTCGAGCGTGTCGCAGACGCGGTCGACCTGATGGGCGGTCATGCTGCCGAAGAACGGCAGCGCCAGCGTGCGGGCCGACACGTACTCGGTGATGGGGAACTGGCCCGGCTTGAAGCCGAACTGGGCGGCCATGTAGGGCTGGAGGTGGATGGGGGGGAAGTAGTTGTTGCAGCCGATGCCGTCGTTGCGGAGCGACTGCATGATCGCGTCGCGGTCGCCGGGCTCGAACAGGTCGTTCAGCCGGACGACGAAGACGAACCAGCTCATGTGCGTGTCGTCCTGCAGCGTCGGCAGGATCAGGTAGCGGTTGTCCATCAGGCGGGACATGTAGAGCTGGGCCACGCGGTGGCGGGCGTCGAGGATCTCGGCGAGGCGGTCGACCTGCACGACCCCCATTGCAGCGTTCATCTCGCTGAGGCGGTAGTTGTAGCCGAGCCGTTGGTGGGCGAGCCACGACATGCCCTCGCGGCCCTGGTTGCGGAGGGCGCGGCAGCTGTCGGCGAAGACGTCGTCGTCGGTGACGATCACGCCCCCCTCGCCGGTGGTGATCTGCTTGTTGGGGTAGAACCCGAACACGCTGGCCCGGCCGAAGCTGCCGATGGCGCGCATGTTCTTGCCGACCTTGCCGCCGAACCCCTCGCAGCTGTCCTCGACGAGGATCAACTCGTTCCGCTGGGCCAGCTGCTCCAGCTCGACCATCCCGCCGGGGTGGCCGAACGCCTCGACGCCGACGATCGCCTTGGTCTTGGGGGTGATCGCCTCAGCGACGCGACCGACGTCGATGTTCAGCGTCTTGGGGTCGATGTCGACGAAGACCGGCGTCGCCCCGACGTACAGGATGCAGTTGGCCGACGCGACGAAGCTGAACGGCGTGGTGACCACCTCGTCGCCGGGCCCCACGCCCGCGGCCAGCATGGCCGCGTGCAGCCCGCAGGTGCCGTTGCTGACCGCCACCGCGTGCCGCCGGCCGACGGTCGCCGCCACCTTCCGCTCGAACTCCACCACCTTCGGCCCGATCGACAGCGTCGGCGAGTGCAGCACCTCCACGACGGCGTCGATCTCGCGCTGCGTGATGTCCGGCTGGGAGAGCGGGATGGGAGCGGGCATGGAGGAAACCTCGAGTGTCGGAATCTCGAATTTCGGAACGGGGTCGTGGGCGACAGGGTCTGGTCTGCGTTTCGAAATTTGAGATTTCGAAATTCGAGCCTTGGACCCCCGGCTGTACAATGGCCGGGCTCCGGTCCGATAACCAGAGCATCGTCAACAAGGCTTGTACTGCATGAGTGAGACTGGTTCCAACGCCCCCCTTGCCCCCCCCGCCACGACCGCCAAACGAGCGGCCAAAAAGCGCGCCCAAGAAGACTTCTGGCGCGCCATGCGGTTTTTGCTGCCCTACCGGGCGATGATCGCCCTGTCGCTGGCGGCCGCCCTGTTCGTGGGCCTGGCCATGGCCGGCGGGTTCACGACCATGCTGCCGGTGCTGAACGTGCTGATCCGGGGCGACACGGTGCCCAACTGGGTCTACCGCCGGGTGGCCGCCGCACGGCTGGGCGTGACGTTCGCCGACGACGCGGCCGAGGCGACGGACCTCCGCATCCTCCGCGTCGCCGCCGACTCCCCCGCCGCCGCCGCCGGGCTCGTCGCAAAGGACGCCTTGGGCGATGGCACGCTCGCCGGCGAGGGCCGGGTCCTGGGCCAGTTGGCGGACCCCGACACCCACGTCGCCGCTCTGGTCGTGAACGGCCGTCCCACAGCCGTCCCCAAGCTGCCCCGCCCGGCCCTTTACAGCCTGATCCTGCGCCCGGCGCTGGCCCGGTTCCCGACCAGCCCCGTCGGGGGCGTCGCGGTCGTGCTGGTGGTCGGCATCCTCATCAGCGCCACCGGGCAGTGCGCCCGCATGGTGCAGGAGTACTACTCCGACAAGGCCGCCATCCTGGCGGTCAACGACCTGCGCCGCCGGCTCTACGACCACGTGCTGCACGTGCCGGTGTCGTTCTTCGGCACCAACGGCACCAGCGACGTCACGAGCAAGTTGGTCCAGGACTGCCAGAACCTGCAGGACGGGTTCACCAACGTGCTGGGCCAGTCGATCCAGATGCCGGTGAACGCGGTCGTCGCCTTCGCCGTGGCGGTGACGGTCAGCTGGAAGCTGACGCTGTTCATCGTGCTGTTCGCGCCGGTGATGGTGGCGGTGATCCAGAAGTTCGGGAAGAAGATGAAGCGCGCCAGCCGCCGGGCCTTGCAGCGGAGCAGCAGCATGCTCGGCCAGATCGAGGGGACGCTGACCGGCATCCGCGTGGTCAAGGGCGCCAACGCCGAGCGGTTCGAGCGCCGCCGGTACGGTCGGATCATGACCGGCCTGGTCGGCGAGCAGCTGAAGATGAGCCGGATCGACGCGATCAGCAGCCCCATCGTCGAGGTGCTGACGCTGATCGTCGTCTGCTGCGTGGTGCTGTGGGCGACCTGGCTGATCCAGGTGACGCGCGAGCTCAGCGCCGAGCGGTTCCTGCTGGTCATGGGCTGCCTGGCGACGATCGCCGAGTCGCTGCGGCGGCTGGGGAAGCTGAACACGACCCTGCAGAAGAGCGGCGCCGCCGCCACCCGCGTGTTCGAGACGCTGGCCGTGCCGGTCGAGCGCCCCCGCGCCCTCGCCACCCGGCCCGGCCGGCCGACGATCGTGCTGCCGCAGGTGTCGCGCGACATCCGCTTCGAGCACCTGACGTTCAGTTATCCGGGCGCGACGCAGACGGCGTTGGACGACGTCACCCTGACCGTCGCCCGGGGCGAGAGCGTGGCCGTCGTCGGTCGCAACGGCAGCGGCAAGACGACGCTGCTGGCGCTGCTGACCCGGTTCTACGACCCCAGCGCTGGCCGGATCCTGATCGATGGGGTCGACGTCCGGCACGCCACGCTGAACAGCCTGCGCGAGCAGGTGACGGTCGTCACCCAGGACAGCGTGATCTTCCCCGGCACGATCGCCGAGAACATCGCCTACGGCCACCCGCTGACCAACACGCTTCGCCTCCCCAATTCTCCGGTTGGCCAACTGCTGCGAGAGAAGATCACCGCCGCCGCCAAGCGGGCGTTCGCCCACGAGTTCATCCTGGAGAAGGCCGGCGGCTACGATGCCGAGCTCGGCGGCCTCGGCGGCGGTCTCTCCGGCGGTCAAAAACAGCGGATTAACATCGCGCGCGCCATCTTCCGCGACACGCCGATCCTGATCCTGGACGAGGCCACCAGCCAGGTGGATGCCGAGAGCGAGCACCTGATCCAGCAGGCGATCGAGGGGCTGATGCACGACCGCACGATGTTCGTGATCGCCCACCGCCTGAACACGATCCAGCACGCCGACCGGATCATCGTGATGGACAAGGGCCGCGTCGTGGCCATCGGGAACCACGACGAGCTGCTGCGCAGCAGCGAGGCGTACAACAACCTGTACGAGCGCCAGCTCTTCCGCCGCCCCGAGGACCCCCCGGCGGCGGCGTGATAACGTCCACTAGCCCCCGGCTTTGCCGGGGTGTGAGCCGGGCGGAGCCAGGGGCCAATGGACGCCGTGAATAAATCTGGCCGCGGCGTCCGTGTCACTTCCGGAGACCCGCGCGTTGACCGGCACGATCGAGCAGATTTATCGCCGACACCGCCACGGGTTGTACACGCTGGCGCTGTCGATCGCCGGTCGGCCAGACGCGGCTGAGGACGCGGTCCACGACGCCGTCGTGCGGCTGTGCCGCAGCGGAATGAAACCGGCCGGCGACCCGGTGGCGTACGTGTTCGCGGCGGTGCGGAACGCGGCGGTGGATCAGCGGCGAAGGGCCGGCCCGCGGGCGGCCGGGAACGTGTCGATCTTCGATCTGCCCGATGCGGTGGACGCCGGCCGGCCGGTCGACGAGTCGGCCGGCGACGCCGAGCGCGACCGACGGGTGGCCGAGGCGCTGGCCCAACTGCCGGTCGACCAGCGGGAGGCGGTCGTGCTGCACCTGTTCGCCGGGCTGACCTTCGCCCAGGCGGCCGAGGCGGTCGGCGCGCCGCTGCAGACGGTGGCGTCGCGATACAGGCGGGGCCTGACGGCCCTGCGGGAACCGTTGGCGAGCTTGCGATGAACGACGCGGATGACGATCTGGAACAACTGCTCCGCGGCCTGCCGCTCCGGTTGCCCACGGCGGCGATGGACGATCGAATCTCATCGGCCCTCTCCGGCCGACGGTTCCACCCTGCCCGCTGGGCGGCCGCGGCGGCGGCCGTGCTGGTGGCGACAGGGGTGGCGTACCAGACGATCAGCCGCACGCGGCCGACGCCGGTCGCCCGCGTGGTGCCGGTCGCATCGCCGGTGTCGGTCGAGCGCGAGGTGTCGCGGACGATCGATGACGGCGTCGTGGCCGTCACGGGCCGCGTGCCCTATCGCCAGCTGCGCCAGCAAACGGTTCGCGAGATCTGGTGGACCGACCCGGCCACCGGTGCCCGATTGTGGGCCCAACTGCCGGACGAGCGGGTTACCGTCGTGCCGGCCGAGACGTTCTGACGGAGCCCCGGATTTACAATGATGGTGCGTGTCGACCGCCAATCGCTGTTCGCCCTGGCAAGGCCGCGTGGCAGTCGGTTGCGTCTTCGCGTCCGCGGCCGTGACGTTACGGGGCGAAGACGCAGGCGATCAGCGCCGCGGAGCGGGCGTCCTGTTGAAGCGTAACGCTCCTGCATCCGGGCTACCTTTCCCCCACTAGTGACCCGAGGAATGAGACGATGAGTGTTCGCCGCAACGCGTGGATGTTCGCCACCGTGGTGTTTGCCGTCACGCCGGTGGTTCGGGCCGACGAGTCGCCCACGGTCGCCTACCTGGGCATCGCCGCCCAACCGGCCGACGCGGCGGCGTCGGGCGCGGCGGGACTGCCGGACGGCGTCGGGTTGACCGTCACCTTCGTTGAACCGACCGGCCCCGCCGCCGTTGGGCCCGGCATCCGGGCGGGGGACCTGCTCCACAAGCTCGACGACCAACTGTTGGTCAACACCGCCCAGATGGCCACGCTCGTGCAGATGCACAAGCCCGGCGACGCCGTCACGCTGACGGTGATCCGCGATGGCCAGCCGGCCCGCGTGACGATGAGGCTTGGCGGCCGGCAGCGCCCTGCCGCCCCGCAGGCGGCGGCTACCGGCGGCGACGACGAGAAGGTCCCCACGCTCCCCGGCATCGTCGGCCCCGACCCGGTCACCGGCCGGATCCCCGACGACGTCCAGTTGCCGCTGCCGGGCAACTCGCGCACCACCGTGTCGTTCAACGACGGCACCTACTCGGCCCGCGTGACGACCGACCCCGCCGGCCACAAGCAGATGGTCGTGAAGGACGCCGACGGCAAACAGGTCGCCGCCGGCCCGGTCGACACGCAGGAGCAGTGGAACGCCTTCCCCGCCGTCGTCCGGCAACACCTGGCGACCGTGCAGAAGTTGCTGAACGGTAAGGGCAGGGCGACCGTCCACACCAGCGGGCGTCACGCGCACGTGTCGGTGCAGACGAACGCGACGCAGCCGTAGTCGCGAGGGCCGCCGGCATTGTCAATCCGGCACGGTTGACGGCGGTGGCGATGCGTACTGAAGCTGGATGGCAGGTGCCGATCGTTCGTCAGGCCGAACACCGGTGGGGCCATAGGCGGTCGAGAAGGTCCCGGGCCAACCCTGCATCTTCGGACCAGACCGTCTGCCTGCAACTGGTGAGGAACGTCGTCGTGCCAGGCATGCGTCGACGTGGCAGCAGTTGGGCGGCGACGCCGTGCGCTTCCAACTGTTGGTGGAGCAGTTCGACCAGCGCCTCGTCGTCCGACTCGAAAACGGCGGTTGGCGTCCCGTCGGCGGCCGGCAGCCGCACCTTGACGCCAACGTTCGGCCACCGAGTCCAAAGCAGTTCGATCTGACGGCGGTGTCCACGCCTGGTCAGCCAGCGTCAGTGCGGCATCGCTCCAGTATCGCCCCGACAACCCGGATCCACCGAACGCACCGCTCAACCTTCGGTGAAGGCCGGTCACGGCGCGAGAACGACAGCAACTTGGCCATGAGCTAGAACGTAGGTCCGATCACCGCCAACGCGACGAGGATCATCAACCAATCGGTTGAGCGTGTTCAACGTGCTGTCGGTCCAGGTCAGTGTGACCGTCGGCAGGTTTTCCCCCGCACGGTAAAGCGCGGCGCGGTTAGACCGAAGAAGCAGCGCCGGGCGTTTGAAGAGTGCCCCCTCTGGGGCGACCGCTACGCGGGGCGGTTACCCACGCTCACCGCCGCCCGGCCCCCGCCATCGCCGGCGCTCCCGCCGCCTCGCCCTCGATGGCCGTCGGCGTGTCGCCGATCACCTTCTCCAGCACCATGTCGGTGGTGATGCCCTCGGCCTCGCCCTCGAAGTTGAGGATGACGCGGTGGCGCATGGCCGGCGTCACGACCTCCTTGATGTCCTTGAAGCTGACGTGGAACCGGCCGTCGAGCAGCGCCCGCACCTTGCTGGCCAGCGTGATCGCCTGTGCCGCGCGGGGGCTCGCACCCACGCGCAGGAACTGGTTCACCATCGGGATCGCGTACATCCCCTGCGGGTGCGTCGCCAGCGTGCAGCGGATCGCGTAGTCCTGGACGTGGGGAGCGATCACCACCCGCTTGATCAGCTGCTGGTGGGCGATGATCTTCTTGTCGTCCAGCACCGGCTGGGGCTCGTCGCGGTAGTTGGTCGTCGTCCGGTTCAGGATCTCCGCCAGCTCGGCCCGGCCGCTGTACTGGACGATCAGCTTGTAGAAGAACCGGTCCAGCTGCGCCTCGGGCAGGGGATACGTGCCCTCCTGCTCCAGCGGATTCTGGGTGGCCATCACGAAGAACGGCTGCTCCAGCGGGCGGATCTTTCCGCCGGCCGTCACCTGCTTCTCCTGCATGGCCTCCAGCAGGGCGCTCTGCGTCTTGGGCGTCGCCCGGTTGATCTCGTCGGCCAGGACGATCTGGCTGAAGATCGGGCCGGTCATGAACTGGAACCCCTTCTTCCCGGTGACCTCGTCCTCCATGATGATGTTCGTGCCGATCACGTCGGCCGGCATCAGGTCGGGCGTGAACTGGATGCGGTTGAACTTGAGGTTCAAGGCCTGGCTCAGGGCGCGGATCAGCGCCGTCTTGCCGAGCCCGGGCACGCCCTCCAGCAGCGCGTGGCCGCCGACGAACAGGCAGGTGAGCACGCCGTCGATGATGTCGGCGTGGCCGACGATCGCCTTGCCGATCTCGCGCTTCACCGCCTGGTAGTCGTGGCGGAACGCATCGGTCTGCGCCTGGATCTGCGGGTCGATGCCGGGGAGGGGGGTTTGCGACATAGAGAAGCTCGAATTTCAAAATCTCGAATACTTGAAACGAAGACGGTTGCAGCGATGGCTCGTGTTTCGAAATTCGTGATGTCGAAACTCGAGCCCTTCTCATTCCTGTTCCTTCTCGCGGATCTTGGCCTGCGCCCGCCGCTTGGCCTCCATCAGGCTGCCCATGCCGCCGCCGGCGTCGCCCTTGGGGGGCTGGGGCTTGGGCGCGGCCTTGGGGATCGGCTTGTCGGTCGCGCCGCCGATCACGCTGGTGATGTCGCCCTCGACGCCCTTGGCGACGAACTTCGCCTTTGGGTCGGGCTTGGCCGGCGGTGCGGCGGCCGGCGTCGTCGGTTTGGTCTCGCCCTCCTGGCGGACGCGCTGCAACGCTTCGAGGCTGCTGCGCGTCTCCACCTGTCGGACCGTGGTGTACGACCGGATGTAGGCGTTGACGCTGCCCGCATACCCCTTGAGGGCCGCGAGGTCCCACGCGATCCGGCGGGCGGCGACGTCCAGCAGGATCAGCGCCAGCAGGATCGGGATCAGCCGGTCCCACACGGGCAGCGAGCTGACGGCCGGCAGCAGCTTGTCGTCCCGGCGGAACATCTCCGCCGCGGCGGCGTCGAACGCGGGCAGCACCTTGCCGCCGGTGCGCTCGGCGATGTCCCGCAGCAGGCCGTCGTTGCTGTGCAGGTCGCGCATCTCCGGGCTGGTGTTCTGCGACAACCCGCTGACGGGCAGCCGCCCCTCCTCGCCGTTGGGGCCGCGGTAGTTGAGCACCGCCACGTACGTGCCGGCATCCGACATGTCGAAGTCGCCCTCGTACCGACCCGGCCCGGTCTGCGGCAGCACCTGGTGGGCGTTGGTCCCCTTGGGGCCGACCACCGTGCCGTCGATGGTCAGGAAGTCGGCGGCGTTCCCGCCCTTGTCGGTGCCCTCAACGATGATGTGCCCCTTCTCGCCGTGCTGCGTGACGGTCACGTCGAAGTTGTTGCTCATCGGCGGCCGGGCGACCGAGCGGATCAGCTGGGCCCAGAACTTGTCGTAGTCGGGGCTGGCCACCCACCGCACGCCCCACTTGTTGGTCGCGTCGCTCGTGTAGACCGCCGCCCGGCCCAGGCCCGTCTGCCAGGTGGCCAGCAGCGGGTCGGCGTTCACGCCGGCCGTGATGGGCAGCTGCACCTGCGGGCTCTGCTTCCGGCTGGTCAGCACCATGCCCGTCACCGGCGGCAGCGCCTCGCTGATGCCGCGCATGATCTCGCTGCCGGTCGGCCGACGGTGGACGGCGATACCCTCGGCGCTCTCGGTGATCAGGCTCCGGCGGACGACGGTCGCCTCCTTCACGAAGATCTGCGGCAGCTGGTTGAAGTTCCCGTTGATCGGCCCGTACGCCTTCCCCTTCAGCTGGCGCGCGATCTGCGTCATGGTCTGCTCGATCACGTTCCCGCCGTGCGGGTAGACGTTGACCGTGCTCACGCTCACCTTGGCCCGCTGGTACTCGGCCACCAGGGCGGCGCTGGGCGGGGCCGGGTCGCCGTCGCTGATGATGATCACGTGCTTCTGCGCCGCGTCGGAGTCGATCAGCCCCTTGCTGGCCCCCTTGCCGTGCAGGGTGACCTTCATCGCGTCCTCGAAGTCGGGCATGTCGCCCACCTGCATCGTCTTGGCGGCCGCGATCGGCTTGGTGCCGTCGCCGCGCGGGCCCAGCGGGAAGTCGAATTGGCTCCCCCCGCCCCCGGGCCCGGCCCACCCGTAGCTGACGATGCCGATCTCGTCCTGCGTGCTGAGCGTGTTGATCGCCTGGATCGCGCACTGCTCGCCGTAGTAGTTCCCCTGCGGGAACTCGCAGCTGTGCATGAGCATCACCAGCGCCCCCTTGGGGATCTGCCGGGTGGCCGGGATGTCCATGTTGACCGGCAGCACCTCCTCCAGCTTCTTGCCCTGCCAGCCGCCCGCCCCGAACGCCTCGGGCCCGCCGATCATCGCCAGCCCCCCGCCCAGGTCGTGCACGTACGACGCCAGGTTGGCCTGCATGTTGTCGCTCAGCCCGCCCGGCCCGTAGGGCACGTTCGCCAGCACCACCGCGTCGTAGTTCTGCAGGTCGATCAGCGACGTCGGGAACTCGTCGCTGGTCACGTGCTCGGCCTCGATCCCCTGGGCCGCCATCGTCCGCGCCAGCACCATCCCGCCGCCGTTGGGCACGTTGTCGACGTACAGGATCCGCCCCTTGCCCTGCACGTACGTGAACGCGTCGGCCCCGTTGTTGTCGGCCAACGTGTCCGATTTTGCCGCCCCTGCCCCCCCTGCGCCCCCGCCGCCCGGCTGGCCCGTCTCGACGGCCACCTTCGCGCCGGGATCGTCCGCCTCGAAGTCGGCGTGGAACTGGTGGACGCCCCCCTGCGTCAGCGGCGGCACCTTGATCGCCACCGGCGTGACCGACGGGTGGTCCGGCGTCCCCGGCGACAGCGTCACCTTCATCGTCGGCTGGATGCCCGGCGTGGCCGGGTCCAGGTCCATCGGCGTCTTCTGGTGCAGCACGGTCAGCTTCCCCGTCACCGGGTAGTCGTTCGTGCTCTTGAGGTACACGTACAGCGTGAACGGCTCGTTCTGCCGCTTCCACGTCGGCGCGACGAACCGGTCCATCAGCACCTCGTGCTGCACGTCGTAGTGCAGCGGCATCACGTCGATCGGCACCCCCGCCGCCCGCGCGGCCGACACCGCGGCATCCGTGTCGCCCTGCGTCGGGTTGCCGTCGCTGATCAGCACCATGCGGTGCATGGCGTCCTTCTGCAGCGTGGCCAACCCCAGGTTGATGGCGGCGGCGATGTCGGTGTTGGTCCCCGCCTCGCGGATGCTGCCGGTCCCCAGCGACAGCCGCACGTTGGGCAGCGCGTCGATCCGGGCGTCCTGCTGAAAGCTGATCTGCCCCACCTTGTCGTCGGCCGGCTTGTCCTTGGGGTTCGATGCCGCCGCCAGGTACTCGTCCAGGCTCGCGGTGAGCGTCTTGCCGGGGAACTCGGTCGCCTCGTTGGTGCTCTGGCTGATGTCGCGCAGGACCATCACCTCCAGGTCGTGGCTGGTCCGCTGCCACCGCAGCCCGCCGAGAATCAGCACGAGCACCAGCGTGACCAGCAGCCGCAGCGCGATGATGACCCGCCGCCGCACCGGCCCGACGCCGTTGAGGCTGCGCACGCCCAGGAGCAGCACCGGCGTCGCCAACAGCGCGAACAGCCCCACCGCCGCCAGCGGCGACATGTACTCCAGCCGGGCGGGCCAGACGGCGAGCGGGAAGAGGGTGGAACCACAGATGCACACAGATGCACACCGATCAATCAGGATCGAGCTTCAGGCGGGACGGGCCAGCCAGCCGTTTCAGTCCCAGGCGTGTTCTACCAAAATTCATCAGCAGGCAAATTGGCAGCCCCGTGGCTTTCAGATAGTTGAGGCACTGCGCCTCATGGACCTCGTCCAATCCCTTGACCGCCTTCAGCTCGAGCAGCACCGCTCCGTTCACGATGATGTCGGCCTCGTAATAGCCCACCTCCACGCCGTCGTAGAAGATGCGAATTGGGTGCTGTTGCTGAACGGTCAAACCAGCCTTCTTCAACTCGTGGACCAACGCGTTCTCGTACACCTTTTCCAAGAACCCACACCCCAGTTCGTTCGACACTCTGAACGCGCACCCGATGATCGTCTCGGTCAGCTGATCCAATCGGTGTGCATCTGTGTGCATCTGTGGTTCCATTCTCTTCTCCCATTCAGAATGAAAATACCTGCAGCCGATTGTTCCCCGCGTCCACCGCCACCACGCGGTCGTGGCGGTCGACGATCACGCCCCACGGGTAGGCCAGCTCGCCCACCTCTCGCCCCGCCGTGCCCCAGGTGCCCAGCCCCCGGCCGGTCGCCTTGTCGATCCGCTGGACGCGGTTGTTGCCGAACTCGCTGACGACCAGGTGCCCCTCGCGGTCCATGTCCATGCCGTACGGGAACCGCAGCTCGCCCGGGCCGTCGCCGCACTTGCACATGTTGCGGACCCAATTGCCGCCGGTCGTGAAGACGCAGATGCGGTGGTTGCAGGCGTCGGTCACGTACAGCGTGTCGCCGTCGATCACCATGTCCTGCGGCCGGATGAACTCCCCGTCCCCCTGCCCGAAGTGGCCGAACTGGTACAGGTACTTCCCCGCGGCGTCGAACACCTGGATCCGGTCGTTGTCGCCGTACTCGCTGACGAAGCACCGCCCCAGGTGGTCGAACGCGATGTCCGTCGGGTAGATGAACTGCCCCGGCCCGTGCCCCAGCTCGCCCCACCGCCGGACCTCCTGGCCGCCCGGCGTGTAGACGATCACCCGGTAGTAGTGCGTGTCCGGCACGTACACGTTCCCGTCCGGCCCCACGCTCAGCCCCACCGGCTTGCCGGCCCGGCGGTCGCCCATCTCCCACTCGTTCAGAAATTTCCCGTCGTGGTCGAAGTGCTGCAGCCGCGCGCGGCGGTCCACCACGAAGAACGTGTCGTCCGAGGGCGAGTAGGCGATCCCCCGCGGGTAGACCACCTGGCCCGGGCCCGTGCCCGTGTCCAGCCACACCGCGTCCGGCGCCGACGTCCCCGACCGCCCGCACCCGCCCAACGCGCTCAGCGCGACCAGCGGCCCCAGGACCATCGCCGCCCGCCGCAGCCGCGCCAGCCGCATCCCCAGCGCTGTCAGCCCCACCGCCGCCAGCGCCGGCACCAGCACGGTCATCATCATCAGCAGCGA
Organism: Tepidisphaeraceae bacterium; assembly: GCA_965198865.1. Lineage (GTDB taxonomy): Bacteria > Planctomycetota > Phycisphaerae > Tepidisphaerales > Tepidisphaeraceae > CBDAQA01. Next base: position 29,947 of record CBDAQA010000012.1, read on the forward strand.
CGCCTCGATCATCGAGTCGAACCGCGACATGTGGACCCACGTCATCAGCGTCGGCGTCAGCACCTGGGGATGCTGCGGGAACAGCAGCACGGTGGCCGGCACCTCGGTCAGGCTGAGTGCCCCCACGAGCAGCGCCCCCGCCGCCAGCGTCGGCCACGCCAGTGGCCAGACCACCCGCGCCGCCGTGGTGAATGTCCCCGCCCCGTCAAGCGATGCCATGTCGCGCACTTCCCGCCACGAGCGGGTCCAGGTCCCCCGCGCCGCCGCCACGGCCAGCCACCCGAACCGCCCCACGTACGCCGCCACCGGCACCGGCCAACGGTCGTACGCCCACCGGTCCAGGTGCAGCAGGCGATGGTTGTAGATGCGGATCAGCGCGATCGCCAGCAGCTGACCGCCGATCAGGAACGACGCCCCGCCCGCCACAAGCAGCCCGGTCGTCCACCGCCCCGCCGCCGACAGCGCGACGACCGCCGCCGCAACCATGGCGATCGACGCGACGAGGATCGCCCCCCACACCTGCTTGTCGAACTCCCGCCACATGTGCGGCAGCGAGAACGGGATCCGCATCGATCCCACCAGCGCCGCCACCGGCAACCCCACGTTCAACAGCACCAGCGCCACGGTGAGGACCGCCGCCCACCCCGGCGCGTCGAGCACCCGCGGCCACGGGCCGACCGTCACCACATCCGCCGCCGACGTCCGCCCCGCCATCCACACGGCCAGCACCGCCAGCCCGGCGGTGCAGACCAGCAGCGGCAGCGCCGTCGCGACCGCCGCCGCCGCCCGACCCGCCTGGTCCGGCGACATCTTGCCCGCCCCGCCCAGCCCGGTCACGGTGATCGCGTTGTCCGGCGACGACACCGAGCCCGTGTCGAACACCATCCGCATCTCCGTCGCCACCACGCTGATGCCGGTCGGCTCGTACACGGCGAACTCCTGCGTGGCCAGCACCGTCACCACCGCCACCGACGCGATTATCGGCCCCAGCAACTGCCGCAGCGTGATCCGGTACAGCACGCCGTCCAGCACGGCCTGCTGCTGCACATCCGTGTCCATCCGCCGCAAGGCCAAACCGATCAACCCCGCCGGCACCGCCCACAGCCACGCCGCCAGCGACCAGATGCACCGCAGCGTGTCGGCCCACCCCGCCGGCGCGAATGTCACCCCAATCGGCTGCAACGCCGGCCGGAGGATCCGCACCACCTGCGACCACCCGTACGCGTAACTGAGCGAGGGCATCAACAACGCCGCCGGCAGCAGCACCCACAGCACCTTGGCCATCACCCCGCGCCCCCGGCCGAGCACCAGTCCCGCCGGCAGTCCCATAGTGGTGGCGATGATGGCGGCGATGCCGTTGTACCCCAGCGTCCGCGCCAGCAGCCCGGCCCGCCACGGCGTCAGCCACACCTCGCGCCACACGTCGGGATTCAGGCACAGCGCCCCAACCATCCACGCGATCGGCATCACGCAGCAGACGAACGCGAGGACCACCGACGGACCCGCGGTCAGGATGTCGGACGCGCGGAGCGGGTGTGCCTTGGAACGAATGGCCACGGGTGGGCGGAGTGTAGCCGACGCGCGAAACAGAGCCCAGCGGCTCCGCCGCGGGTCCATCTCGAATTGCGGAAGACCCGCGGCGGAGCCGCTGGGCTCTGTGATGGGATTGCGTGGTATAACTCGCCCCATGCCGTCGATGGTCGATCACGACACGCACACGCTCGCCGCCGACCTCGCCGCGGCCGGGCACCACCCGGTCCACGCCCGGCGGATGCTGCGGCACTTCTACGCCAGCAAGGGCGCTCCTGATTGGGACGCCATCCCCATCAGCCGCGGTGCCCGCCGCCATGCCGAGGCCTTGGCCGATCGCCCGACGCGCATCGTTCACGCGCACGTCGCCGCCGACGGCACGACCAAGCTGCTGCTCGGCATGGCCGACGGCGCCGCCGTCGAGGCCGTGCTGATGCCCGGCCACCGCGGGGGCGTCGCCGCCGCGTGCGTGTCGTCGCAGGTCGGCTGCGCGATGGGCTGCGACTTCTGCGCCTCCACCCGCAACGGCCTGCAGCGCGACCTCGCGGCCGGGGAGATCGTCGACCAGTTCGTCCACGTCTCGGCCGTCGCCGCCGCGGTGGGCCGGACGGTGAAGACGCTCGTGTTCATGGGCCAGGGCGAATCGCTCGCCAACTACGCCAACGTGGAACAGGCGATCCGGCGTATCGCCGACCCCGAGCTGGGCGGCCTGGGGTGGCGGCAGGTGACGGTCTCCACGGTGGGCCTGGTCCCGGGGATCGACCGCCTCGCCGCCGCGGGGCTGAACGTGAACCTCGCCCTGTCGCTGCACGCCCCCGACGACGCGACCCGCGGCGTGCTGGTCCCCAGCAATCGCCGCTACCCCGTCGCCGCCGTCATGGCCGCCGCCCGCCGGTTCCTCGACGCGACCGGTCGCATCCCCACGGTCGAGTACTGCCTGCTCGCCGGGGTCAACGATCACGACTGGCAGGCCGACCTGCTCGCCGACCTCATGACCGGCTTCCGCGGGCACGTGAACCTGATCCCCTACAACCCCACCGGTCTCGGCCTGCGCGGGGTCCGCTACGACCGCCCGACCACCGACCGCGTCTCCCGCTTCCTCGGCCGACTCAGGGATCGCAAGGTCGTCGCCCACGTCCGCGAGACCCGCGGCGACGACATCAACGCCGCCTGCGGCCAGCTCCGCATCCTCCGTTCCGCCTGAGCAGATGTGACACTTTGTTACGAAATGTTACACCCTAAGGGCCCTGTCGCATCGAATGCAATTTATTGAAAATAAACCACTTGCGCTAATATCACGGCGTGAACGCCCGATGGCGTGTAACATTGACGACGCGGCGCGTCGACCCCCGCGAGGCGCGGTTCATCAAGGTTCATCCGCCGGCTCCGTGGTCGGCGTGGCGGTCCGCGACGTCGGCCGGACCGACAGCACCTGGCGGTGCGTCGTGTGGTCGCTCAGCTCCAGTTGCAGCTTCAACTGCTCGCCGCGCACCAGCGTCGCGGCCGGGTCGGGCGTGCCCTGCGGCTTCATCTTCAGCTCGATCGTCTCGTCGTCGCGCACCGGCAGGAAGTCGGTCAGCAGGTCGAACGGCACCCACTGCCACCACGGGGCCGTCACCTCACGCGTCGCCTTCAGCGTCTGGTACCCCTCGGCCCGGGCGACCACGTCGTAGTCGCCGTACCACAGGAACTCCTTGTCGAACGGCGTCCGCCCGACCTGCCGGTCGTTCATCCACACCGCCGCCCCCGCCGGGTCCGACCGGACGTGCATCACCCGGCTGACGCAGCCGGTCCCGGCCAGCAGGCCGACCGCGACGATCCAGTTGTACCCACCAGATTTGCCAGGCTCGTTGCGCATCGGGTCTCTTACAGCGGCCCCCGCGACGGCGGCGGCGGGCGCTTCAGGTGGATGTCGAACGTCACGCCGCCGCCCTTCGGACAGTTCCATCGGGTGATCGTGATCGCGTCGATCCCGACCACCGTGAGCTGTCGCACGTCGCCGTTGGCTCCGAATTTGAATCGGCCTTCCGCGTCGGTGGTTTCGGTGGCCGACCCCACGCCGGATTCCATCCGCACTTGCTGCCCCGCCTCCGGCTGGCCGTTCCATCGGACGATCCGCCCGTCCCACGCGGGCTCGCCCGGCCTCGCGGCCCACGTGGCATCCATGAGCTCCGAGCTGTAGCTCCGCTTCAGGCCCTGCCAACCGACGGCCCCAAGCCCGATCACCACGACGGCGATCGCCCCCGAGATCCACCACCGTTTCGTCGTCGTGCGCTGCATGGTCGACCACGCTTCGAAATCGATCCGAGCCGGCGTCCGAGGGACGCCGGCTTGGCTAAACTCAATCCACCCGCTCGTCGATCCACTCGCACAGGCAGTGGTAGATCATCAGGTGCGCCTCCTGCACGCGGGCCGTCGTGTTCGACGGGACGCAGAACTCAAAGTCGCACGCGCCGCGTAGCGCCCCGCCGGTCTTGCCGATGAACGCGACGGTCGTCATCCCCTGCCGCTTGGCCGCGTCGACGGCCCGCACGACGTTCGGGCTGTTGCCGCTGGTCGTGAACACGACCAGCACGTCGCCCGGGTTGCCGAGCGCCTCGACCTGTCGGCTGAAGACCTGGTCCCAGCCCATGTCGTTCGCGGCGCAGGTCAGGTTGCCCGCGTCGGTCAGCGCCACCGCCGCCAGCCCGCGGCGGGCCTTGTGGAAGCGCACGACCAGCTCCTCCGCCAGGTGGATCGCGTCGGCCGCGCTGCCGCCGTTGCCGGCGGTCAGCACCTTGCCGCGGCCGGCCCAACAGGCCAGCAGCGCGTGCCCCAGCCGACCGAGTTCCGGCGCGAACGCCGACAGCTTCGGCAGCAGCGCCTGCGCCTCGGCGACGGCGCGGGCCAGCGGGTTCGATTCCTCCATCGGCGGTGTTGTAGCGAATCGACTGGCCGACGACGAGGGGTCGCACAGGCCGACAGCGGCAGGGTTGCTTCAGCAACCCCGATTTGGAGGTGCCAACAGGGTTGCTGAAGCAACCCTGCCGGACGTGCTCACGCCACCCGGTTCCGAAACACCGCGTCTCCGCGGCACCGCGTGCACCGGTACGCCCGGCCGGTCGGCAATCGTCTCCGCCGGTCGACCCACCACCCGCACTTCGGGCAACCCAACTGGTACGGCGCCGGCGGGCGCGGCGGGCTGACGACCTGGGCATCGGTGTAACACCGGGCCGGACGCGCTCCCACGCGACGGCAGGCGGCGCGCCAGCGGGCGCCGTGGCCGGCGCCGGGCGTCAACGCATGGGCGATCTCGTGCAGCAGCGTGTCGCGCACCTCGGCCTCGTCGTTCAGGAACGTCAGCGGCCGGCTCAGGGTGATCCGCCGGTGCGTGTAGTCGCACCGCCCGAACCGCCGCCGGGCGTGGTCGTACGCGAACGCCCAACCGGCCAGCCCGTGGGCGGCCATCAGCTCGCGGGCCATGATGACGGCGGCGTGCAGATTCAATGGGGTACCAATGCTCGAAGACCGAAGAACGAATTCAGAAACGAAGACCGGGCGACGCCAGTCCGCCGCCCTGCCGTTTCGTCATTCGGATTTCGTCATTCGCACTTTTCCCAGTTAGCCCTTGGTCGCCCCGCTCGTCAAGCCGGCGACGAAGTCGGACTGCAGCGCGAGGAACAGGACCGCGACCGGCAGCACGCCCAGCGCGGTGCCCGCCATCAGCACGCCCAGGTCCTGGCCCGGCAGCAGGCTCAGGCTCGCCAGCCCCAGCGGCAGCGTGTACTTCCCGTCGTCCTGCAGCACGACCTGCGGCCACAGGAAACCGTTCCAGCTGGCGGCGAACGTCAGCAGCGCGAACGCCGCCGTCATCGGGCGGACCAGGGGCATCGCGATCGACCACCACAGCCGCGGCTCGGAGCAGCCGTCGATCCGCCCGGCCGCGAGCAGGTCGTCCGGCACCGATCGCATGGCGCGGGCGAACAGCACCAGCCCGAACGCGCTGGCCGTACCCGGCCCCAGCACGGCCCAGTAGGTGTCGAGCCCGCCGAGGCCGCGGACCAGCTCGTACGCGCCGGGCAGCAGCACCTGATAGGGCAGAAGCAGCACGGACAACAAGATGGTCAGGATCACGCGTCGCCCGCGGAACCGGTACTTGGCGATCGCGAACCCCCCGAGGCTGGCGAGCGCGACGGCCGACAGGGTCTGCGTCGACGCGAGGAACAGCGAGTTGACCATCCACCGCCCGAACGGGTGGTCGGCGAACAGCTGGCGGTAGTGGCCGAGCGAGGTCCACACGACCCACGCGGCGGGGTACAGGGCACACAACGCAAACGCGGACAGCAACAGGGTGGGGATCAGTCGAGCACCGTTGACGCCGGCGTCCGAGGCACGCCGGAGATTCGGGTCCTCGGCGTACCTCAGACGCCGGCGTCGATCCTCTTCACGCCGTCGCATCGCGCCCCGCTCGCCACTGCGGCAACGCGGCGATCATCGTGATCGCCACCAACGCCCAACCGATGGCCGACGCGTAGGCGAGGTTGCCCTGCCCGAAGCCGACGGCGTAGAGGTAGCCCACCACGGTCAGCCCGGCCAGCGCGGGACCGCCGCCCTGGAGCAGCACGTAGGGCAGCTCGAACAACTGGAACCCGCTCACGCAGCCGGCCAGCAGCAGGAACGACAGCACCGGCCCGATGGCAGGCAGCGTGACGTGGCGGAACCGCGCGATCGGCCCCGCCCCGTCGACGGCGGCTGCGTCGCGCAGGGCGGGGTCGACCGCCTGCAACGCGGCCAACAGGTAGACCATGCCGAAGCCGACGCTCAGCCACAGCCACGCCAGCAGCACCGCGCCCCGCGCGAGCAGCGGGTCGGCCAGCCAGACGATGCGCACCGGCCCGTGCCGCGGCTCGAGCAACCGGGCGAACACGACGGCGACGAAGACCGACCCGACCAGCGACGTGGAGAAGAACGCGAGCCGCAGCACGTTCCGGCCGACGACGCGGCGGTCGTTCAACGCCAGCGCGAGCCCGAGCGACAGCGGCAGTTGCATCGCGAGGAACGCCGCGACGTAGGCCGCCGTGTTCGCCACGGCCAACCAGAAGGTGAGGTCGCGGACGAGGTAGGCGTAGTTGGCGAAGCCGATGAACGTCGTCCGGCGCGGCGTTGGCGTGGCGCAGAAGCTGAGGGCCAGGCTGCGGAGCAACGGGTAGAGGTAGAACGTGCCGAACACGAGCAGGAACGGGGCGAGGAACAGGTAAGGCCAGGCGCGGCGGGTCACGCGGCCGAGCGTAACAGAGCCGGGCCGTGTCGGCCCGAGACGAGCGGAGCTGGTGTCTCGCGCGATCGACGTGGGCTTCCAAGGCCGATGGCGCCGCGCGAGACGCGACCTCCGGTCACTCGGGCCGACACGGCCCGGCTCTGTGGCATGGCGAGCTCGTGAAATCGTTCACGCTTCGCCTTGCATTGATTTTGGGCCAGTCATATCCTGCCGCGACTTCCGCCGGGGCCGCCGGCCGAGAGACGCGACTGCCCATGGTTTTCACTTCCCCACTCGCCGCCGCCCTGCCCGAACCGACGCCGCTGGTGACGCCAGTGTTGATCCTCCTGCTGTGCGTGGTGGCGGGGGTGGCGACGACCGTCCTGCTGCCGGGCCACCGCGAGGTGAGCCTCCGCCGGATCGGCGGCGTGACGCTGGCGGCGGTGGGTCTGATCTTCCTGATCGCCGTGCCGGCCATCGGCACCGGGGCACCGGACGCGGTCTACTTCTGGGCCTTCTCGGCCATCGCCCTGACCGGGGCCGTGCGCGTGGTGACGCACCCGCGGCCGGTCTACTCGGCCTTGTACTTCGTGCTGACCGTGTTCGCCTCGGCCGGGCTGTTCGTGCTGCTGCAGGCCGAGTTCATGGCGGCGGCGCTGGTGCTGATCTACGCCGGGGCGATCCTGGTCACGTACGTGTTCGTCATCATGCTCGCCTCGCAGGCGACGAGCTCGGCACCGGATGCCGGACCGCTTCAGGGCGTGGCGGGGTACGACGTGCACAGCCGCGAGCCGGGCGTGGCGGCGGCGATCGGGTTCGCCACGATGGGCGTGCTGCTGTTCGTCATCCTGACCCGCGCCCCCGGCGGCATGGCCACCGGGGCGACAGGGATGCCGACCGTTCAGGCGACGCAGGGGCTGGGCGAGTTCCTGTTCCACAGCCAGCTGGTGCAGCTGGAGGTGGCGGGGATCATCCTGCTGGTCAGCATGGTGGGCGCGATCATCATCACGCGCCGGCAGGTGGTGCTGATCCCCGAGCCGGGCGAGACGCGACAGCAGCTGGGCGTCGAGGCGTGGGAGCCGCGCGACGTGCTGAACACGCCGGCCACGCCGATCGACGACAACCCGCACAGCATCCCGGTGTACGGGACCGACAACCCGCGGCAGAAGGCGTACCCGCAAACGTGAGAGGAAATGCAGAATGATGAATGCAGAGTGCAGAATGGAATACTGGCAAGCTGCATCTTGGTCTTCATTCTGACTTCTGGATTCTGACTCCTGCATTCGAGACCATGCCCCAACTCGCCCTTCAACATTACCTGGCCGTCGGCGCGATCATGTTCTGCATCGGGATGATCGGGTTCCTGTGCCGGCGGAACCTGATCGTGATGTTCCTGTGCACGGAGCTGATGTTCCAGGGGGTGGCGATCAACCTGATCGCGTTCGGCCGGTTCCACGGCAACTTCGCCGGGCAGGCGTTCGTGATCTTCGTGCTGGTCATCGCCGCGGCCGAGGCGTCGCTGGCGCTGGGGCTGGTCGTGCTGTTGTTCAGGCAGAGGAACACGCTGGACTCAGAGGCGTGGCGGGACTTGAAGGGTTGATGCGGACGGGGAGGTTTGCCGCGTAGCGGTCGCCCCGCAGGGGCACGCCTCCGCCGGGACAACAGTGGCCGAAGAAGAGTGCCCCCTCCGGGGCGACCGCTACGCGGGCAGATCGATGCAACTTGTCATTGACCACAGCTACCTGATCCCCCTGCTGCCGCTGCTGGGCGCGGTCGTCGCCGGGTTCTTCGGCGACCGGTTTCTGAAGGGCCGGGCGCACTGGCCGATCTGGATCGGCGTGGGGCTGTCGTTCGCGATGAGCTTCGCGCTGCTGGTCGGCATGCTGTACGCCGTCCACGGGGCGACGGGCGACCTGCCGTTCAAGCCGGGCCAGGTCTCCTACACCTGGATCTCCGCCGGCAGCTTCACGGCCAACGCCGGGTTCTACTTCGACCCGCTGACGGCGGTCATGCTGAACGTGATCACCGGCGTCGGCCTGCTGATCACGATCTTCGCCGCCGGGTACATGAAGGGCGAGGCGGGCTACAGCCGGTTCTTCGCCTACCTGGGGCTGTTCGTGTTCGCCATGACCTGCCTGGTCATGGGCGACAACCTGGTGATGCTGTACCTGGGCTGGGAGGGCGTGGGGCTCTGCTCGTACCTGCTGATCGGCTACTACTACGAACGGCCGGCCGCCTCCGCTGCGGCGAAGAAGGCGTTCATCGTCAACCGCGTGGGCGACTTCGGATTTGCCGTGGGCATCATGCTCTGCTTCTGGGCGTTCGGGACGGTCACCTACTTCTCCGACAACCATCTTAGCGGCCTGCTGGAGAAGGCGGCCACCGTCTGGTCGAAGGGGCAGCTGAACCCCGCCGCCCTGAACGCGTTCGGGCCGACGGCCATCGCGTCGCTGAATATCATCCCATTCTGCCTGATGCTCGGGGCGTTCGGCAAGAGCGCGCAGTTCCCGCTGTACGTGTGGCTGCCGGATGCCATGGAGGGCCCGACGCCGGTGTCGGCCCTGATCCACGCGGCCACCATGGTGACGGCCGGCGTCTACATGATCGCCCGGTGCGGGACGCTGTTCGTTTCCAACCACGCCGCCCTGGTCACGATCGCCGTCGTCGGGGCGTTCACCGCGCTGTTCGCCGCGTCGATCGCCCTGCGGCAGTTCGACCTGAAAAAGGTGTTCGCCTACAGCACCGTCTCGCAGCTGGGGTACATGTTCGTGGCGGTCGGCGTGCTGGCCCCCACGGCGGCGGTGTTCCACTTGGTGACGCACGCGTTCTTCAAGGCGCTGCTGTTCCTGTCGTCGGGCGTCGTGATGCACGCGATGCTGGGCCACCTGGACATGCGGAAGCTGTCGGGGCTGAAGCGGCAGCTGCCGATGACGCGGTGGGTGATCCTGATCGGCTGCCTGGCGCTGGCCGGGTGCCCGCTGACCAGCGGGTTCTTCTCGAAGGACCAGATCGTCGGCTACGCGTTCGCCCACTCGGCCCTGCTGGGGCTGGTGCTGCTGTTCACGTCGTTCCTCACGGCCTACTACACGTTTCGGCTCTACTTCCAGGTGTTTGAGGGGCCGGAGCTGGTGCCGACGACGCCGGCCGACGAGGGCGGCTCGGCAACCGCCCATGGGCTGGGCGATCACGGCACGTCCAGCGCCCCCCAGTGGGCCGAGGCCCGCGCCAGCCACGAGGCGGCCCGCCGCTCGCCCACCGCGGTCGCCACGAGCGGGGTCGATCAAGCCGCGTCTCACGAGCATCACGACCACGAGCCGAAGGTCATGCTCTGGCCGCTGTACGTGCTGGCGGTCGGGGCGCTGCTGATCGGTTACGTCGGCTCGTCGCTGACCAGCTTCCTGGGGCACAGCCCGTCGCTGCAGCTGGCGTACAAGATGTCGGCCGAGGCGTTCGACTGGTCGGGCGGGATCCACGTCGAGCCCAAGGGGTTCGGCTGGGCGGGCGAGGGGTCGTACCACGGCGGCGAGGCGAGCGAGTGGGGCTCGCTGCTGATGGGCACCCTGGCGTTCGCGCTGGGCGTGACGCTGGCGTACATGTTGCACCTGCGGGACCGCCGCGACGCCGAGCGGCTGGCGGCGGGGCTGCAGCCGCTCACGGGGCTGCTCGAGGGCAAGTATTGGGTCGACGAGATCTACGACGTGTTGGTGGTCCGCCCGCTGGCGACGGTCGGCAAGTGGTTCTTCGAGATCGACCGCGTGATCATCGACTCCGTCGTCTGGCTGGTCACGATGGTCCCACAGGTCGGCGGGGCCGGCCTGAAGGTGGCCGTCCAGCGCGGCTACCTGCAGGGCTACGCCGCGGCCATGTTCTTCGGCGTGCTGGCGATCCTGCTGCTGGTGTTCATCTAAATCCAAAGAGAAGGGCGGCCACGAGTCGCACAAATGAGCACGAATGGAACGCAGATGTGACAGATCGGGCTTCGGCCTGATTCGTGTCCATTCGTGCGATTCGTGGCCACTCTGCCTCTGCCTGCCGATCAGCCATGACCTACCTCCTCCCGCTTCTGATCCTGGTCCCGACCTTCGGCGCGATCATCGCCGCCGTGCTGCCGCGGGCGTCGGCGGCCAAGGGGTGGGCGCTGGGCGTGGCCCTGCTCACGGGCGTGCTGGCCGTCGCGGCCGGGCTCAACACGCCGGTCGAGGGAGCCTTCGTCCGGTTCCCGCTGTGGCTGTCGATGGGGTCGGCGACCGTCTCGCTCAGCCTGGGGCTCGACGCGATCAGCCTCTGCCTGGTGCTGCTCACCGTGCTGCTGGTGCCGCTGGCCATCGCCAGCACGTTCGGCAACGTCGGCATCACCACCGATCGGCCCCGGCAGTTCTACGCCTGGATGCTGGCGCTGCTGGCGGCCATGCTCGGCGTGTTCCTGGCCCGCGACCTGCTCCTGTTCTACGGCTTCTTCGAGCTCACCCTGGTCCCCAGCTTCTTCCTGATCGGCATCTGGGGCGGTCCCGAGCGGCGCGAGGCGGCCAACAAGTTCTTCCTGTACACGTTCGCCGGCGGCGTGTTCACGCTGGCCTCGATCATCTACCTGGGGGCCAAGGCGCAGTCGTTCGACATGGCCGACGCCATCCGCTACGCCCAGCACTCGCTGACCGCCCGCGAGCAGTTCTGGCTCGCGCTGGGGTTCCTGTCGGCGTTCATCGTGAAGTCGGCGGTGTTCCCGCTGCACACGTGGCTGCCGCTGGCCTACACCGAGGCGCCCACGGCCGGCACGGTCATCATGGCCGGGGTGATGCCCAAGCTCGGCACGTACGGCATCCTGCGGCTGGCGCTGCCGATCGGGCTGGTGTTCAACAAGGACGACCACGGCACGCCGTTCCCCGCCATCTCCGTCGTGATCGGCATCCTCTGCGTGGCCGGCATCCTGTACGGGGCGCTGATCGCCTGGGTGCAGAAGGACATGAAGCGGCTGCTGGCCTACAGCTCGTTCAGCCACCTGGGCTTCTGCGTGCTGGGGCTGATGGCCGTCGACACGATCGGGGCGCAGGGGTCGCTGCTGTACATGGTCAACCACGGCATCAGCACCGGGGCGCTGTTCCTGATGGCCGGCATGATCTTCGACCGCTTCGCCACGTTCGACCGCACGACGATGGGCGGCCTGGCCAAATCGATGCCCAAGCTGGCGTTCTTCCTGGTGCTGTTCGCCATGAGCAGCATCGGCCTGCCCGGCCTGAACGGGTTCGCCAGCGAGTTCCTCACGCTGCTCGGCACGTTCGGCCAGTCGAGCCCCAGCGGGTTCCTGCCGCAGCACGGCACGTCGCAGTTGGGCCCGTGGTTCGGGGCGATCGCGGCGCTGGGCATGATCCTGGCCGCCGTCTACATGCTGGCCATGGTGAACGGCCTGCTGTTCGGGCCGGCCAAGGTGCCGCTGAGCAAGGGCTCGACCCAGTCGGCCGACCTGAACTGGCGCGAGCTGGCCATTCTGTCGCCGTTGGCCGTGCTGGTGGTGCTGCTGGGCCTCTTCCCGACCGGCCTGTTGCTCCGCCCGACGCGCGGCCCGATCGACCGCATCCTGAGCCCGACCAACGCCATCGTCGAAGACAATCCCTACGCCACGCGCACCGTCCCGACGGACCCCCTCGCGGCGGCGGTGCCAAACGGCCACGAGTGGCACGAATGAACACGAGTGGGAAGAGAGTGATCCACGAAGGGCACGAAGGGACACGAAGCGAAACCAAGAGCAGGAAATAGATGGCCCGGTCCCGCTTTCTCCCCTTCGTGTCTCTTCGTGTCCTTCGTGGATAGTCTGCCTCTGACTCGCGGGCAATCGTGCCATTCGCGGCCAACGTTTTCGACTACAAGGCTGATATGAAGGTGCTGTCCACCGCCCTGCTGCCCGAGATCATCCTGGCCGTGACGGCCTGCGCGCTGTTCCTGCTGGGCACGTCGACGCGCGTCCTGTCCCGCAAGCTCGCGGGCGAGCTCGCGCTGGTCGCGGTCGTGATCGTCTTCCTGATCCAGTGCTTCCGCACGCTGGCCGGGTACGGCTCGACCGTCGACGCCGGGGCGGCCATCCACGCCCAGCCGTTCGGCGAGTTCGTCAAGCTGATCGCCGCCGGCATCGGTGCCCTGCTGGTCCTGCTCAACCTGCCGACCAACCGCGACGCCACCGGCACGTCCTCCAGCCAGACCGGCACCGACACGGCCGAGTTCTTCGGCCTGCTGCTGCTCAGCCTGACCGGCCTGATGCTGGTCGCCTCGGCCAACGACCTGATCCTGCTGTTCCTCGGCATCGAGCTGGCCAGCATCCCCACCTACATCATGGTCAGCATCAGCCGCCCGCTGCCGATCGCGCAGGAGGCGGGGCTCAAGTACTTCTTCCTGGGCGCGATGAGCGCCGCCATCATGCTGTTCGGGTTCAGCTACCTGTACGGCGTCACCGGCACGACCAGCCTCGACGCGATCGCCACGCACATGGCGTCCAGCGGCGCCTACGGCGACTGGATGGTGCTGGCGGTGCTGATGATGGTCGCCGGGTTCGCGTTCAAGATGGCGGCCGTCCCGCTGCACGCCTACGCCGGCGACGTCTACGCCGGCGCCGCCACGCCGGTCACGGCGTTCCTGTCGTTCGTCCCTAAGACCAGCGGGTTCGTCGCGCTGATCAAGGTGCTGTTCGCCGTGGGCGGCGGCACCTACGCCGCCCCGCCGGTGGTGGTCAACGTGCTCGCCGCCGTCGCCGGGCTCACCATGACGTTCGGCAACGTCCTGGCCCTGGTGCAGGTGGCGAACCTGAAGCGGACGTTCGCCTACAGCTCGGTCGCCCACAGCGGGTACATGCTGGTCGGCGTCACCGCGCTGGTCGCCTCGGCCGGCGAGCCGACCGCGGTGGCGATCCAGTCGACCGCCGTCGAGGGCATCCTGTTCTACCTGGCCACCTACGGCCTGATGAACGTCGCCGCGTTCGGCGTGCTGCAGCTGCTGCCGTCGCGCCACCCCAAGCCGGCCACCAGCGCCGAGACCTACGACGACCTCGCCGGCCAGGGCCGGAAGCACGTCGGCCTCGGCATCGCGATGGCGATCGCCTGCCTCAGCCTCGCCGGCGTCCCCGCGACGGCCGGGTTCCTCGGCAAGGTGTTCCTGACCGCCCCCGCCGCCCGGGCGAACCTGGTGGGGCTGAGCATCACGCTGTGGGTCAACGCCGCGATCGGCGCCGCCTACTACCTGCGGGTGATCGCCACGATGTTCCTCCGGCCCGAGCCGACGCACCTGTTCGGCGCGTCGCCCGTCGCCCCCGCGCGGCTGCCGCAGCCGGCGTCGGTGGTGATCGCCGTGTTCGTGTCGGCCGTCGCCACCGTGCTGATCGGCGTCTTCCCGCCGGTCACCCGCGCGCTCGGCGAGAAGGTCCAGCAGGCCGGCCAGCTCGACGGCCCAACCGTGGATACGGATCCCGCGGTCGCCACGGTGCCCGCCCCAGCGGCCGTGGCGCTGGGACGGTAAGCGTTGCCGCTCTCGGCTTCGCGGGTGCAGCGGCGCGACCGTCGAGGGAGCCGCGCGACTGAGCCCGCGAAGCCGCGAGCGGCAAACCCGTCACGCCGCCGCCCACCCGCAATAGCGCCCGCCGGCCCGGCCCGCCTGGTGGATCAGCCAACGCTCGGTCCGCAGGATCAGGGCGAGGTCCGGCAGGTCGCTCCGAACCAGGTGCAGCGCGATCGCACCGTCGGCTCCCGCATCCCCGCCGGCCATGTGCAGCCCCGTCGCCGCGGCCCGCTCGGCCAGCTGCTGTCGAGCGTCGTCGGTCGGCAGCCACGCCGTGTACCGAACGTCGGACGGTCGCGTCAGGTCGACCCCGGCGGCACGCAGCGATTGCACGGTCGACTTCGTCGCCGTGCGGGCGGCGGTGACGGCCGTCGTCTCCGCTCGGCCTCGGCTGATCGCCTGAGCCTCGGCGTCGGTTGGGTAGAGCGACAGGTATGTGGACCACGCCGGGTCCGACTCGACGGTCACCGTGGCGGTGTAACCCTCATGCGTGGCGAAGGCGGCGTCGGCCGCCGACCGGACGGTGGCGAGCGTGTCGTCGACATTTCCACCCGCAGCGTAGAGGAGCCAGGTGCGGGAGCCATCGGCCGTGACGGCGGCGGCGAAGATCGCCTGCGGAGCGAGGCCCCGCACGGTCGCTTTCGCCAAGGCGGCCAGCCGTTCGATCTCGTGGACGTCACGGGCGAGGCCGTCGGCCGCGGGCCGCGCGAGCGGCGTGGAGATGCGACAGGCCCACGGACGATCGGGCTTGGGGACGGTCCCCTTCAACCCCAGGTCGATGGCGATCAACGTGCAGTTCGGCACGTCCGGCGTGGACCTGCGGGTGAACAGGCCCAAGCCGGTCAGTGCCAACTCCATTCATCGCTCCCTTTGTCGAGACGCGGACCTCTTCAAACTTGTCGGAAAACGGGCGTCGCCACTTGAGCAGCGGGCATCGAGGAGAGTCGGCCGCAGATGCACGCAGATGCACGCAGATGGATGCGGCGAAGGGGCTCTCATTCTAGTCTGAGGACTTCGAAAGCCTCAAGACTGAGCCACCACGCAGACGCCGAGTCACGTAGAAATCGCGGAGAATCGGCCAAATGAGCATCGCTTTGTGCTTTCTCCGTGCCTCTGTGTCTCCGTGGTTAACCTTGTCCGGGATTTTCGAGACTCTCATCTGCGTGCAACGGCGTTCGTCTGCGGCTGATTCATTCTTCACCGCGCAGATCGAAGTGACAGCCGGCCAGGCAGCGACTGCCGGTTCGGCAGGCGGCCGCTTCTGTTTGCCGTAGCGCAAGTCAATGTGAGGGCAACGCTTGGGTTCCGGAGGAACCACGGCACCGGGTTTGATCCTAGCTTGCGACGGTGGCCGCTGAAGCGGCCACTTCTGCCTACACCCTTCAATCTCGAAAACATTATGACCGCCACTGAAACCGCCCCCGATACTGCCCCGCAGACGATGGAGTTCAAGACCGAGCTGAAGCAGCTGCTCGACCTCATCATCCACTCGCTCTACACGAAGAAGGAGATCTTCGTCCGCGAGCTGGTCAGCAACGCCGCCGACGCGATCGACAAGGTGCGGTTCGCGGCGTTGACCGACCCGTCGGTGGCCGAGGGCAACACCGACTGGAAGATCAAGCTGACCGCCGACGAGGCGGCCGGCACGCTGACGATCTCCGACAACGGCATCGGCATGGACCGGGCCGCCGTCGTCGACCACCTCGGCACGATCGCCAAGAGCGGCACCAAGGCGTTCATGGAGAACCTCAAGGCCACGCAGGCCCAGGACAAGCCCGAGCTGATCGGGCAGTTCGGCGTGGGGTTCTACGCCTCGTTCATGGCGGCCGACAAGGTGACCGTCGTCAGCCGGATGGCGGGCAGCGAAGGCGTGAAGTGGGAGAGCGACGGGCAGGGTCAGTTCACGGTCGAGCCGGCCGAGAAGGGGACGCGCGGCACCGACGTGATCCTGCACCTGCGCGAGGATGCCAAGGAGTTCCTGCAGGGGTACCGGCTGCGGGAGATCGTCCGGCAGTACAGCAACTTCATCGACCACCCGGTCGTGATCGACGCCGAGCGAGAGAAGGACGGCGTCAAGACCACCGAGGAGGAGACGATCAACGTCCGCAAGGCGATCTGGCTGCGGAACAAGTCGGAGATCAAGCCCGAGGAGTACGACGAGTTCTACAAGCAGCTGGCCCGCGACTGGCAGCCGCCGGCGACCACGGTCCACGCGGTGGTGGAGGGCGGGGCGACCGACTTCCGTGCGCTGCTGTTCATCCCGCAGCACAAGCCGATGGAGTGGATGATGTCCGCCCCGCCCAAGAGCGGGGTCGACCTGTACGCCCGCCGGGTGCTGATCCAGAAGGAGAGCGAGGAGGTCGTCCCGCAGTACCTGCGGTTCGTGCGGGGCGTGGTCGACAGCAGCGACCTGCCGCTGAACGTGAGCCGGGAGACGCTGCAGCACAACCCGACGCTGGCCACGATCAAGAAGAACGTGGTCAACCGGGTGCTGAAGACGCTGGAGGAGCTGAAGGCCGGCGAGGCCGAGAAGTACGAGAAGTTCTACAAGGAGTTCGGCGAGCTGCTGAAGGAGGGGATCGGCACCGACTACGCCAACCGCGAGCGGCTGGCCGACCTGCTGCTGCTGGAGTCGACCGCAACCAAGCCGGGCGAGCACACGAACCTGGAGAAGTACGTCGCGGAGATGAAGTCCGAGCAGAAGGAGATCATCTACCTGATCGGCGAGAGCCGGGGGCTGATCGAGAACAGCCCGTACGTGGAGGCCTACAAGGCCCGCGGCGAGGCGGTGCTGCTGCTGACCGACCCGATCGACGAGTACCTGGTCTCGCACCTGACCGAGTACAAGGGCAAGAAGCTCAAGGCCGCCGACAAGGGGGAGCCGACCAAGGCCGAGCAGACGCCCGAGCAGAAGGCCGCCGCCGAGCAGTTCAAGCCGCTGCTGGACGACCTGACCAAGAAGCTGGCCGACGCCGCCAAGGACGTGAAGCTCACCCACCGCCTCAAGGAGAGTGCCGCCTGCCTCGTGGCCGACGAGTACGCCCCCACCGCTCACCTGGAACGCCTGATGCGCCGCATGGGCCAGGGCACCGAGACTGCCCCGTTCAAGCGGTCGCTGGAGCTGAACCCCGACCATCCCGTGGTGAAGAAGCTGCTGGCGCTTTACACGGCTGACGCGAACGACCCCAAGGTCGAGCAGTACGGCCGGCTCCTGCTGGACCAGGCGATGATCGCCGAGGGCTCCGCCATCGGCGACCCCGCCGGATTCGCCCGCCGCGTGAACGCGCTAATGGTCTGAAGCGGCGCCGACAACTTGGACGAGCTGGGAGCCCCGGATGTCCATTCGGGGCTTCCGTTGGCTTTGGTCCGTCGCGCCCGCCTCTGCCCCCCTGCCCCTCTTCTCCTCCGCCTCACGGCTGCGTCGCCGCCTCCCCCGGCGTCCGGATGTAGTGCCCCGCCACGCAGGCGTCCAGCACCTTCGACGCCACCGGGGCGGCCGCCGCCCCGCCGCCGATGCCGGCGTACTCGATCAGCACCGCGAACGCGACCTGCGGGTCCTCCACCGGCGCGTACCCCATGTACCACGCGTGGACCACGCCCTTGCCCGTCTCCGACCGGTACCACGGCGTCCGCGTCGACTCCTCGGGATCGCCCCGCTTCAACGGCTTCAGCGCCATCCGCACCAGCCGCCCGTCCGGCCCCTTGGCCAGGTACGTGAACGGCGACGTGTCGGCCGTGCCCGTCTTGGCCGCCACGGTCAGCCAGGGGTGCAGCTTCGACAGCTCGGGCAACTGGCCGGTGCCGGCGCTCAACTCGTTGGTGCCGGGGTACCGTTCGACGACGACGTTCCGCATGCCGATGCGTGTCTGCTCCAGCGCGGCGGGGCTCAGGTGCAGGTCGATGCGGTCCGGCGTCGACCCGGCCGGCCGGGGGTGGACGGCGTCGAGCGCCGCCTGCGTGCCGGCCGTCAGCAGCCGCGGCCGCATCCAGATCCCGCCCCGCGCGATCGCCGCCGCCGCGTTGGCGATCTGCAGCGGCGTCGCCAGCGTCTTGTCCTGCCCCATGCCGGCCAGGCAGTTCGTCCGGCGGTAGTTCAGCGCGACGCCCCCCTCCCGGCCGTAGGTCTGGTCCTCGCGCAGGCCGCGCGCCTCGTGGATGCCGATCCCCGTCACCCGACCGATGCCCCACAGGTCGTACCAGTGGCACAGCAGGTTCGGCCCCATGCGGTCGGCCACCGTCTCAAAGTAGATGTCGCAGCTCCGCTCGATCGCGTCGCTCAGCGTGAGCCAGCCGTCGCCGTTGCCGTCGTGCCCCCGGTGCTGGGCGTAGCTCGGCGCGTGGTGGTGGTCGATCCCCATGTGAGCCGCGCGCAGCTCGGCCCCGAACTCGCTCGCCACCCAACACCGGCCCCCCTCCAGCCGCGTGCGCTGGCCCGTCGGCTTCCCGTCCGACCCCAGCGTCGGCAGGTACATGTAGCCCGTACACTCGATCCCCTCCAGCGGCCCCACCGTCCCCTGCGTGACCGCCGCCGACCCCAGCATCGGCTTCACCGTCGACCCCGGCTCCACCGCGTCGCTCGTCGCCCGGTTGGTCAGCGGGCCGTTCACCACGTCGTCGTTCAACGCGCCGAACCGCGTCTCCAGCTCGTTCACGTTGAACGTCGGATTCGACGCCAGCGCCCGCACCTCGTTGGTCTTCACGTCGATCACCACGATCGCCCCGTGCATGTCGGCGCCGCCCTGGGGCGTGATCTCGGCGTGCAGGTCGTCGCCCAGCTTGCCGTGCTCGACCACGTGCTTGAGGAACCCCTGACACGCCGCCTGCAGGGTGACGTCGATGCTCAGCCGCGCGTCCTGGCCGGGCACGAACGGCTGCTGGCTGACGATCGCGCCGTCGCCGGCCCGGCGGTCGATGCGCCCGCGCGTGCCGCGCAGCAGCGGCTCGCACAGCGCCTCCACGCCCTCCCGGCCCACGTTGGTCTCGGTCGGCTCGTACCGCCGGGCGACGTCCTCCGTCTCCGACCCCTTGATCTGCTCCGCCGACGGCCCCGCCGTCTGGCCGAGCACGTGGCAGGCGATGTCGTCCAACGGGTACGACCGGTGCGTGCTGGGCCGCAGCGTCAGGCCCGGCATCTGTTCCAGCCGCTTGCCGAGAAAGTTGCACGCGTCGGCGTCCAGCGCGTGCAGCACGACGTGCGACGCCTGCTGCTCGCCGGTGGTGACGGCGTAGCTGTCGATGTCCGGCCCGCCGGCCGTGTCGGCGTCGGGCGCGTCGGTCCCGCCGGTCGCGTTCCCGCCGCTCAGCCCCAGCCAGTGCAGCAGCCGGCCCCCCTCGGCCGACCGCGCCTCGCCCTTGCGGTAGGCCAGCGTCCACAGCAGCCGGCGGCGCATCTCGACCTGGCGGACGATGCCCGCGCGCACCTCGTCCATCGCCGCCCGCGGGTTGGCCGCCGCGACCGCCGCCGCGTCGGCGTCGGACGGGCGGTACAGCAGCGCCAGTGTGTCCCACATGGTCGCCACCTCGGCCGTCACCTCCCTCGACGCGTCGGCCAACATCTGCTTCCGCTGCGCGAGCTTGAACGTCGTGCTCGCCCGGCCAAAGTCGGAGCCGTACCGCGCCTTGAGCCGGCCCCGCGCCACCTGCTCCACCCACCTGGGGTCGGGCGGGTCGACGATCGCGCGGTAGTCGACCACCGCGTCCGTGCAGGCCGTGTCGACCGCCAACGGCGTCCCGCGCACGTCCAGGATGCGGCCCCGGCTCGTCTCGGTCAGCTCCGGCGGGCGGGTCGTCAGCCGGTGTTCCTCCTTCGACCACTCGTCGCGGCTCAACACCTGCAGCGAGAATGCCCGGCCGAACAGCACCAGGCCCGACGTCACGAGCAGCGCGAGGAAAATCTTGAGCCGACGTTCGAACATGGGGACATGTTACTGGTTGCTGCTCGTCAGTAGCGGCGGCGGCGATGGCCGAGGTCAAAGCCGAACAGGCGGTTCAGTCGGGTGAGCGGGCCGATGACGAACGGGGCCAGGGCGGCAGTGTAGAGGGCCGACACGATGGCAACGCGCGGGCCGATGCGGATCGCGCGGGCGACCACCGCGCCGCCGGACACGACGGCCGGCGCCACGGGGTGGAGCCAGTCGTGAACGACCATCAGCGCGCCGGTGCCGATCCCGCCGAGCAGGGCGAACGCGACGTGCGTCAGCGGGTGGCCGCGGCGGACGTGCTCGGCCGACCGGCTGACGACCCACGCCAAGCCGCCGTAGGCGAACGCGAACAGCCCCAACGGCTGCAGCGTCACCAGGTCCTGCATCGCCCCCAGCAGCAGCCCGCCCAGCATCGCCTCCGCCCGCGGGGCGTTCAGCGACACGAACACGACCACCAGCAGCACCAGGTCGGGCCCCACCCCCCGCACCGGCGCGAACGCACCCACGCCCAGCTGGACGCCGAGCATCACGTACGCGAGCAGGAAGTAGGCGGGCCAACGCATTGGGTTGTTGGTTACTGGTTACTTCTCGAACTTCACGAGTACCGAGTAACCGGTTACCAGGAACAAGTACCCAGTAACCAGCTACTCATCTCGAACCACCACCATCACCTCATTCAGACGCAGCAGGTCGGCGACCGGTTCGACGCGGATGTCGGCGAAGATGGGGGCGTTGGCCTGGCTGTTGATGCTGGCGATCCGGCCGGCGCAGAACCCCTGGACGTTCGGCGACCAGCCGTCGTGATCGTCCAGCACGACCAGGTCGCCGACGGCCAGGCGCAGCTCGTCCACCTGCCGCATCGACACCGTGCTGCGGATCGCCATCGCGCCGTGCCCGATCCCCTGGACCAGCGGCTGCAATTGCCCGACGATCGACAGTCGCAGCCGGCCGCCATCGTCGGGCAGGTACCGGGCGATCCGCGTCGTGAACCCGAAGCCCGGGTCGGTCAGCAGCCGCACCTCCGCCCCGGTCAGCCCGGCCGTCTGCACCTTGCCCACCAGATCGGTGCCGTGCACGACCGCCCGGTTGACGGCGCTCGCCCCGACGCCGGTGATCTTCAGCGCCTCGCGAACGCCGGAGCTGTCGACCCCCGTCACCGTCGCCGGCTGGCACAGCGGAAAGATGTTGCCCACCAGTTGCCGGTCGGCGTTCAGCCGGCTCAGCTGGTCGAACTTCACCTGGAGCGTCGCCAGCTCGGCCCGCAGCTCGTGGTTCTCGGCGTACACGGTCGTGGTCGGCCGCGGTTGCTGCGGCGACCCGTCGTCGCTCGGCCGATCGGGGTTGGCCCGCCGGTAGAACGGCCGGACGATCGCCCGCGTCGGCCAGGAAACCGGCGCGAACAGCCCCTGCACCTGCGATCGGACCGGCATCGTGTACCGCGGCGGCAGCACGAACGCCGACAGGAAACTCAGCGCCATCAGCGCGACGAACAGGCGGAACGCTGACACGGCCGCGATTCTACCGGCCGGGTCGGCGGAAGCCATTGATGCGGCACGGCAGAGCCCAGCGGCTCCGCCGCGGGCCCCCCGTGGCACGGACTTCCGGTCCGCGGCCACGTACCTGTGACGGTCGCCGGCGCTCCGTCGACACGGCAAGGCCGAAGCGTCTCGGCGTCACCACGCTCAGACGCTCCGCTCCTGCTGTGCCGGCTACCGCCGGCTGGCGTGCGTACACGCCCATCGACTGGAAGTCCGTGCCACGGGGATCCCGCGGCGGAGCCGCTGGGCTCTGATGGCGACGAACGTTGAACGTTCGCCGCCCGTCGCTACGCTCCCCGACATGCCGCGCGTCCTGCACCTGCTGGGCTCGTCGGCCGACGCCCAGACTCAGCGGCTGCACGAGTCGCTGGTGGCCCGGCTCGGCCCCGAGTTCCCGTCCGAGTCCCGCTCGATCGGCCACGGCCGCGATTACCGCCAGCCGCTGTCAGCTGCGGCCGGCGCGCGTCGGTCAAGCGCCGAGCTGATCGTCGCCTGGGGCCTACCCGCGTTGCTGGCGGCCGGCATGGGTCGACGGGCGGACGTGCCCGTGATCTTCGCGCCCGACCGCCACCTCGCCGGACCCCGGTTGGGCTGGGCGCGATCGATGCTTGAGCAGTGCCGCGGCGTCATGATCTGCCCTACCCATGCGCAGTTCCAGTTGGCCGTCCGCAAGGGGATCGGGCCCGACCGGTGTGTGGTGATCCGCCCCGGTGCCGACTTCAGCCGGGTGCGCCGATCGCCCGAGGCGCGGCGGACCTTGCGCGCCGCGCTCGGCTTCGCCGAGTCGGACTACGTCCTGTTCGCCCCCGGCGAGTCGACCGCCGACGCCGGGCACGAGCGGGCGGTGTGGATGTGCGGCATCCTGCACATCCTCGACCCCAGCTACAAAATCGTCGTGCAGGGCACCGGCCGACGCACGGCCGCGGCGGTGCGGTTGGCCGGGAAGCTGAAGCAGTCGCAGATGATGGCCGACGCCCGCGCGACGCTGGGCCGGCCCGTGGCGACGGAGGAACTGCTCGCCGCCGCCGACGCCTGCCTGCTCGCCCCGACCGGCGTCGTGCCGACGCTGCCGATCGTCTCGGCCATGGCGGCCGGCGTACCGTTTGTCACCGTCGCTACGTACGTGATGTCAGAGCTGCTGGAGGACCGGCACACCGCGCTGATGACGCCGACCGACGCGCCCAAGGCGCTGGCTCGCCGGGTGATGGACCTACGAGCCGACCCGGGCTTGGCGGCGCGGTTGGCCGACACCGCCCGGGCCGAGGCGTACGAGCTGCACCCGCAGTCGAAGATGCTGGACCGCTACCGGCGGGTGTTCCGGCAGGTGCTTGCCGGGCGGGCGGTCGACCCGGACGTCGATTGAATGCGAAGAGGAGCGGAGGGGCAGCGGGTCCCAGTCACCTCTGCTCCTGCGGCCCTCTGCTCCTCAGCTCCTCATCGCGACACGCCCGAAACCGGGTGATATGGTGCCCCAATGCCCGTCCCCACTGCTCGCCCGCCCGTGATCATCCTTGGCATGCACCGGTCCGGCACGTCGATGGTGTCGGAACTGCTCGATGAGCTGGGGCTGTTCGTCGGGAAGGAACTGCAGGACGATCACGAGTCGACCTACTTCCTGGACCTGAACGAGCAGCTGTTCGCCCGCGTCGGGGCGGCGTGGGACCGGCCGCTGCCGGTACTGGACTTCCTGGCGAACGACGACGCGGTGCGGATGTCGACCGATGCCCTGGCGGTCGACCTCTCGTCCCGCCGCATCCGGCCGTTCCTGGGCCAGCGGACGACGCTGGCGGCTTACGACAAGCCGTGGGGCTGGAAGGACCCGCGCACCGTCGTCACGCTGCCGCTGTGGCTGCGGCTGTTCCCCGACGCCAAGCTGGTCTACATCATCCGCAACGGCGTCGACGTGGCCAAGAGCCTGATGGTCCGCGAGCGGATGCTGCTTCAAACGCGGATCGAGCGGTTCAACAGCCGGATGGCCAAGCGGAGCGTGCGGACGTACCTGGACCGGGCAGGGTACAAGGGCTCGCCGCGGTGCCTGACGTTGCAGGGCGGTTTCGACCTGTGGGCCGAGTACGTCGCGGCGGCGGAACGCCACTTGGACGGCGTGACGAGTCCCGTCCATCGCGTCCGGTACGAGGACGTCCTGCGCAAGCCGATGGACCACCTGCCGGCGCTGGCGCGGTTCTGCGGTCTTGATGACGGGTCGGACCGGATCGCGAAAGCCGCGAGCCAGATCGACGGCAGCCGGGCGATGGCGTTCGCCACCGACCCCGCCACGGCGGCGTTCTACCAGCAGGTAAAGAGCGACATGTGGATGGTGAAGTACGGGTACGACAACGTCGGCGGGTGAGCGGTGCCCAAAACGTGGATTCATCGCAGCCGCGGCCTTAAGGCCGCGATCTTCGCGGGCTGAAGCCCGCGGCTGCGATCAGCCGCACCTTCACGGCGGGATCGGGATGCGCCCCGCGAGCATGTCGGCGCGGGTTTGGTCGGCGATCAGCTTCCGGTACAGCTCGACGTGCCGGGCGGCGATCGTCGGCCAGTCGTAGCCGGCGGCGACGCCCCGCGCCGCCCGCCCTGCCGCGGCCACCCAGTCGGGCTCGCCCAACGCCTGGACCAGCGCCTCGCCCCACCCGATCACGTTCTCCGGGGCCACGCGCAGGCCGGTGACGTGGTCCTCCACCAGGTCGGACAGGCCGGGGATGTCCGACGCCAGCACCGGCCGACCGGCGGCGAACGCCTCGAGCACGACCAGCGGGAACGCCTCCCACCCGCGCGACGGCATGGCGACGGCAACGGCGTTCTGCAGCAGGTACGCCTTGGCGGGCCCGGCCACGCGGCCGACGAACCGCACGCGGTTGTGGACCTTCAATTCATGGGCGAGCGCCTCGAGCTGGCCCCGCAGGTCACCGGTGCCGGCGATCACCAGCTGCACGCTGGCCGTCGGCGGGACGCGGGCCAGGGCGGTCAGCAACGTGTCGATTCCCTTTCGTTCGGCCAACCGGCCGAGGAACAAGACGTACTTGCCCGGCTGCACCGCGCGGTCCATGTCGATCGGGCGGGCGGCGGGGACCTGCAGCGGCGCGAAGTCGACGCCGTTGGGGATCAGGTGGACGTTGTCGCCCGTCGATCCCGCCTCGACGTAGCTCACCGAGGTGAACGGACCGATCGAGATCAGCGCGTCGACGCCATCGAGGGTGACGCCGATCTTCTGCGCGACCCTGGGCCGGGCGAGCAGCCGGTTGCCGGCGCGGATGTCGCCGCCATGGCTGGTGACGACCACCGGGACGCCGAGCGACTGCCGGCACAGCATCGCCAGGTAGCCGGTGGGATAGACGTCGTGGCAGTGCACGATTTCGAACCGGTGCCGCCGGTGGGCGCGCAGGAGGAACCACCGGTACCACTCGACGAGGTGCTCGGTCGAGTAGAACCGTGGGTGGCGCAGGACCCGGTACGGCAGGTCGCGGTCGCGCGGCCGCAGCGGCAGCCGCGGCCGCGGGGCGAGGACGATCGGCTCGTGGCCGAGCCGCTGCAGGTGGCGGGCGAGCGCGTCGACCACCGCCTCCTGCCCGCCGAGCTTGGGGAGGGCGGAGCCGGTGTAGAGGCAGATGCGCATCGAAGTGGGCCCAGCAGAGCCGGGCCGTGTCGGCCCGAGCGAGCGCAGCTCGCGTCTCGCGCGGTTGGCGCGGGAGCGACGACCGTGGCCCCCGCGCGAGACACGACCTTCGGTCGTCCGGGCCGGCACGGCCCGGCTCTGTTCAGGTCTCGCGAGATTCCGACGACCCCGACACCAGTCCCACCGCAACCAACAGCAGCCCGCCGCCGAGCGCGTAGAGCTGCCGGTGCGTCGTGCGGGTGATGTTGCCGAGGATGCCGGTCGGGGGCTCGTACGCCGCCACCGGGGGCGGCGTGGGCACGCGGAGCATGTCGGTCACCGTCGCCACGGCCGGGGCACCGGCGAGCTCGCCGTCGAGGTGCAGGGCGGACGATCCCTGTCGAATCTGCCGCATCTGCCGCTGGGCCAGGCGTTCAGCCACCTCGGGGTCGGTCGTGGCGGCCGACAGGAACCGACCGTTCACGTCCAGCTGGGCATCGGCGTGGTCCAGGTCTTGGCGGAGCTGGTCGCGGTCGACGGCCAGCCGCCGGTTGGCCTCGGCCTGCGGCACGAGCACGCACACGGCGATCAGGCACAGGCCGGCGCACAGCAAGGGCAGCGACAACAGGTTGGCGGCAGACGACGGCCGAGCGGCTCCGTCGGGAGTTTTCAGGTCGTCGTCCGCTGCCATTGCTGCCTCACTTGTTCCACAGCGACGCGCCGTAGACGGCCTGCTCGCCGAGCTGCTCCTCGATGCGGAGCAGCTGGTTGTACTTGGCCACGCGGTCGCTGCGGGCCGGGGCGCCGGTCTTGATCTGGCCGCAGTTGGTGGCGACGGCGATGTCGGCGATCGTGCTGTCCTCGGTCTCGCCGC
Source organism: Tepidisphaeraceae bacterium (assembly GCA_965198865.1). GTDB lineage: Bacteria > Planctomycetota > Phycisphaerae > Tepidisphaerales > Tepidisphaeraceae > CBDAQA01. Next base: position 56,177 of record CBDAQA010000012.1, read on the forward strand.
TGCGGTGGCTGAGCACGGCCGAGTAGCCGTTGCGGATCGCCATGTTCACCGCCGCCAGCGTCTCGCTCAGCGTGCCGATCTGGTTCACCTTCACCAGGATGCTGTTGGCGGTCCCGGTCTTGATGCCCTTCTCCAGGAACTTCACGTTGGTGACGAACAGGTCGTCGCCCACGAGCTGGACCTTCTTTCCCACCCTATCGGTCAGCAGCTTCCACCCGGCCCAGTCGTTCTCGGCCAGGCCGTCCTCGAGGCTGCGGATGGGGTACTTCTCGATCCACTTGGCCCAGTAGTCGGCCATGGCCTCGGGGGAGAGGATCTTGTCCGGGGCGCTCTTGAAGAACTTGTACCCCTTCTTCTCGTTGTCCCACAGCTCGCTGGCGGCGGGGTCGAGGGCGACGAACACCTGCTTGCCGAACTCGTACCCGGCGTTGGTGACGGCCTCGCCGATCACCTTCAGCGCGTCCTCGTTGTCCTTCAGGTCGGGGGCGAACCCGCCCTCGTCGCCGACGGCGGTGGACATCCCGCCCTTGTGCAGCACCTTCTTCAGGCTGTGGTAGATCTCCACGCCGGCGCGGAGCCCGTCGCTGAAGGTCTCGAACCCCCAGGGCTGGATCATGAACTCCTGGAAGTCGACGTTGTTGTCGGCGTGCTTGCCGCCGTTGAGGATGTTCATCATCGGCACCGGCAGCGTCCGCGCCGCCGGCCCGCCGAGGTAGCGGTAGAGCGGCAGCCCGCAGCTGGTGGCGGCCGCCTTGGCGACGGCCAGGCTCACGCCCAGCATGGCGTTCGCGCCCAACTTGGCCTTGTTGGGCGTGCCGTCGAGTTCGATCATCAGCTGGTCGATCGCCTCCTGGTCGCGCGGGTCCAGCCCGATCAACTCCGGGGCGATCTTCGTGTTGACGTTGTCGACCGCCTTGAGGACGCCCTTGCCGAGGTAGACCTTCTTGTCGTCGTCGCGCAGCTCGACGGCCTCGTGCTCTCCCGTGCTGGCGCCGGACGGCACCATGGCCCGTCCGAGCGTGCCGTCCTCCAGGACCACGTCGGCCTCCAACGTCGGGTTGCCGCGGGAATCGAGGACTTGGCGGGCCTGGATGAACTCGATGGAAATGCTCATGATCGCGGACCGTGGTTGGGGTTGATCGGACGAAGCGGCCGCCCGGCGTGAGGGGCGGACGACACCAGGGGGCAGTCTAGGGGTGGGGGCAGGGGTGTCAACGCGGGCCGGTTTGACGTTCCTTGCCAATGGGAACACCGTGGGACACAATTTCGAAGTCCGGCCCGCGTGCAGCCGGGATTCCTTACGAAGGCGACCACTGTATGACGGTGCCGTTTAACCTGCTCGATTACCCAATCGTGGCCCGCCCCCCCCGGCTGCTAAGCATCGCCCCCGGTTCGGTTTGGGTGGGTCACATTCCCTTCGCGATGGCCATGATCCAGATGGCAGCGCCGCGCCAGTTCGTCGAGTTGGGCACCCACGCTGGGGACAGCTACTGCGCGTTCTGTGAGGCAGTGTTGGCGCTGGGCCTCGAGACCCGCTGCACGGCCGTTGACACCTGGACGGGCGACCGACACTCGGGCACCTACGGGCCCGGCGTGCTGAGCAGCCTCCGCGGAATTCACGACCCGGCGTTCGGCCGGTTCTCGCGGCTGGTGCAGACGACATTCGAGGTCGCCGTCGGCAGTTTCGGGGATGGGGCGATTGACCTGCTCCACATCGATGGCCTGCACACCTACGAGGCGGTCCGCCACGACTTCGAGACGTGGCTGCCGAAGATGAGCGACCGGGGCATCATCCTGTTCCACGACACGGCCGAGCGCGGGGCCGACTTCGGCGTGTGGCAGCTGTGGGACGAGATCAGCGTCGGCCGGCGACACTTCAATTTCCATCACGCCAGCGGGCTCGGCGTGCTGGGGGTCGGCTCCGCATTGCCTGAGGCGGTGGTCGGGTTCTTCGACGCCGCCGACCGGTCGCCCGACGCGATGCGGGCACTGTTCGTGCAGCTTGGTGGCCAGGTGCAGATGTCGCAGCTGGTGCGGAGCACGGTCCTGCCGCTGGTCCACATGCAGGCCGGCATGAACGAGTGGGGAGCACGCACCGGCAGGCCAGCCAACCCGCCCGAGGTCAACGCCGACGCGGCCTTCGCGCAGCCGTTCCACTTTGCAAGCCGGCTGTTCGAGCAGGTGCGGTTCGCGCTGGCCGAAGACCTGACGCTACGCAAATTGTGATCTCTCGGCGAAGGAGCCACCGTGGCGATGTCCACGTCGGGCGGGCACCTGAGCATGAAAGACTCGCCGACGCGGCCCAGACGCGCCAAGGGCGTCGACGTACTTCTTCAGCGGAAAACCTTGGCACTTTCCATGGTTTCCCGCCACTGCTTCCGCGCCTGTTGCTCATCAAAATCGTAGTAATGAAACCCGAAGCCGTACTGCCGATTTTCAGGGCTTATCCGCTTCGCCATGAGGCGGCGCCTGCTCACATAGTACTCCTCACCTATAAACTTCATGTGAAAGAGCCTGTAGACCCGGCTAGAATACTGAACATGACCAATCGGCGCGCACTGGTGAGCTCCAACGTTATATCGCATGTCAGTGATCAGCCTGGCATCAAAGCAAATGTTTTTGTCCTCGTAGGGCCAGCGTCTACCAGTGGTGATTGACGCGAAGTCAGCCACGCCGTCAACGTTGCAAAGGTCCCACCCCTCTATTTTGAGAATGGTCGTGCCATTTGCTACTTCCTCAGCCAGCTGCTTCTCGTCAATGTCTAACCACTCGTCAAAATCCGTGACGATCGCCCAGCCGCCGGTTCGCTTCCAAACGTTGTTCTTCAACTGCATGTTGACAATGTCATTCAGCGTTCCGCCTGTATCGACGTTGTAGAGGTTCATACCGAGGGAGATAGCCAGTTCGCGGCACCCATCGTCGCTCCCGAAGTCGTAGATGTGCCAGCGAATTTCGGTATTGGGGAACCGCTGCTTGTAGAAATCGAACATCTGCCTGAACGCTATGATTTCGTTCCAGACCAACGTGTGAATGTTGATGGGCATCATAGAGCTTCCTCCATTGTCACTCACGGATACGGCCCCCGCCGCGGCTCATCATCGGGCAGCTCCAGGGCACCGACCAGGTCCGCCAGCCGCTCGACGCCCTGCTGCTCCAGCCAGCCGTCCAACCCGTCCGCAATCCGGTTCGGCGTGCTCGGGTCGACGAACAGCGCCGTCCCCACCGCCACCGCCGCCGCGCCGGCCAGGACGAATTCAGCCGCGTCCTGCCACGTCTGCACGCCCCCCATGCCGATGATGGGGGTCTTGCTGTGGCGGGTCACGTTGCGATAGACGCGGCTGACCAGGTGCAGGGCGATCGGCTTGACGGCGGGGCCGGACAGGCCGCCGGTGACGTTGGCCAGGCGGGGGCGGCGCTTGTGGATGTCGACGGCCATCGCGGTGAACGTGTTGACCAGCGACAGCACGTCCGCCCCGCCGTCGATGGCGGCGGCGGCGGTCACGGTGATATCCTCGACGTTCGGGCTCAGCTTCACGATCAACGGTTTGGCCGGCAGCACGCGCTTCACCTCGGCGACCAGTTCCCGCAGCCGGCCGGGGTGGGTGCCGAAGGTCAGGCCGTCCTTCACGTTGGGGCAGGAGACGTTCAGCTCGACGCCGGCGACGCAGGCGAGGCCGCTCATGGCGGCGACGGTCTCGACGTAGTCGCCCGTGCTGTGGCCGGCCACGTTCACGATCACGGGGCAGGGGAAGCGAGACAACTGCGGCACCTTCTCGGTCAGAAATCGGTCGAGGCCGACGTTGGCCAGGCCGATGGCGTTGAGCATGCCGGCGCGGACCTCGACCACGCGGGCCGGCTCGTTGCCGGGCCGCTCGTGGCGGGTGATCGACTTGGTCACGAATGCGCCGAGGCGCGACAGGTCCATGAAGTCGGCGTACTCGAAGGCGTAGCCGCAGGTGCCGGAGCACGTCAGCGTGGGGTTGGCGAGGCGAAGTCCGGCAAGGTCGGCGGAGAGGTCGGGCACGGGGGCAACTTTGCCGGACGGGGCGGCCGAAGGCAAGCGGATCACCCACGGTGTTGTTGGACGTAGACGTGCTCGCGCGGGGTCGGCCGGACCGGGTAGGCCGGCACGATCACCCGCGGCGGCGTGTGGGCCGGCACGGATGGGTAGCCCGGCGGGGCCAACATCGTGGGCGGGTAGGTGCGCGCCGGCGCGTAGTTGATCGCCGGTGGTGCCGGGGTGACGACGACGTTGGAGGCGGGTGCTGGTGCGTTGAAGACTTCCGGGGAGTTGGTCACCGTTTCCGTCCGCGTGTGAGCCAACACGAACGCCCCGACCAAGCCGACGGCGACCAGTCCAATGACCCCGGCGGCCAACATCGGACCGACGATCGAGACCGACCGTCCCCTGCGGGCCGGCAGGGGCGGTAGAGGGCGGGCCGCGCCGCGGACGTTTAGGCCGCACCGGCGGCAGAAGTCGGCCGTCGTGGGCAGCGACTGCGTACACCGCGAGCAGGTCATCAACAACGGCATGGGCGGGCGCCTCCGGGACGCGTAATTGTACCCGCGATCCCGCCCCGCCGCCTCACTTGACCGTGTCCGCCTGAGACCGGCGGGGTCGGTGTCTCGCGCGGCTGACGTGGTCGGCGATGGCCATGACCGCTGCGCGAGACGCGACCTCCGGTCGCCACGGGCCGACACGGCCCGGCTCTGTTCGAGCGGCGCGCCCGCTTGCACGGTCCGCACGTCGTCCTATCATCGCCGGCGACCCTTTTCGCCTGAGGAAACCTTGATGGAACGCCGTCCTTTCGGGAACACGGAACTGACCGTCTCGGCCGTCGCGCTCGGCTGCTGGATTTTCGGCGTCGACTGGTGGGGCCACTACGCCGACGACCGCGCGGTCGAGCTCTGCAAGTTCAGCTTCGACCAGGGCGTCACCTTCTTCGACAACGGCGACGCCTACGGCAACGGCCGGGCGGAGACCGTCTTCGGCCGGTTCCTGAAGGAGGGCGGGGTCCGCCGGGACCAGGTCGAGATCGGCAGCAAGTTCGGCTACGACTTCTACACCGACCCCGGCGAGAAGGGCTCGCACCGCGAACGGCGGCAGGACTTTTCCGCCGGCTACATGCGGTCGGCCCTGGAGAAGTCGCTCGCTCGGCTGGGCACCGATTACGTCGACCTGTACATGGCCCACAACGTGAAGCAGCCGCAGTACAACGACGAGCTGTTCGCGGCCCTGGAGGACCTGAAGGCCGAGGGCAAGATCCGCGAGTGGGGCGTCAGTCTGGGCCCGGCGATCGGCTGGCGCGAGGAGGGGTTCGACGCCCTGCTCAACCGCGGGGCTAAGGCCGTGCAGACGGTCTACAACCTGTTCGAGCAGCACCCCGGCCGGGAGTTCTGCGAGGCGGCCGTCTCGGCCAATGCTGGCGTGGTCGCCCGGGTCCACGACAACAGCAGCATTCTCAAGGACATCGTCAAGATCGACACCACGATCGACGAGAACGACCACCGCAAGTTCCGCGACCAGGCGTGGAAGATCTACGGCCTGAAGAAGCTGGAGCGGGTCCGCCACTACGCGACCGACCACGGCATGACCGTCCACCAGCTGGCCTGCAAGTGGCTGCTGCAGCAGCGGGGCCTGACCACGATCACCGGCACGTTCCTGAACGAGGCGGAGATCGCCGAGGCGTGCGCGGCGTGCGACAAGCCGAACCTCAGCTTCGCCGAGCTGCGCCAGCTGCACGAGGACTACGACGCCGACTTCGGTTTCGGCCCCGAGGCCCACGCCTGCGACCTCAAGAGCAGCGTCGACAAGACGGGCCGGGTGCGCAGCGGGTACGTGCCGGCGCCGATCTTCGTGGCGTGATCGTCGGCGCAGGTGCAGAGTGTTGAGTGCAGAATGGGGAGAGGCGTTTCCCCCCGTCCCTCTTCATTCCGCATTCCGCATTCCGCATTCATCATTCTGCACTTCCCCACATGCCCATCGTCGGCCACGGCATCGACATCGTTGAGACGGCCCGCATCCGGCAGATGGTCGAGGAGCACGGCCAGCGGTTCCTCGACCGCTGCTTCACGCCGGCCGAGCAGGCCTACTGCGCGCTGCACCCCAAGCGGTACTTCGAGCACCTGGCCGGCCGCTTCGCGGCGAAGGAGGCGGTGCTGAAGGTGCTGGGCACCGGCTGGCGCGGCGGGATCGCCTGGACCGACGTCGACGTCGTCAAGCACGCCAGCGGCCAGCCGAGCATCGCGCTCACGGGCGAGTGCGCCGCCGTCGCCGCCCGGCTCGGCATCGCGCGGTGGTTCCTCAGCATCAGCCACATCGAGACCCACGCCACCGCCAGCGCGATCGGGCTGCGGGGGGAGTGACGCGGACGCCGGACCGGCGGGCCGCCGCGTCACTGTTTCATCTGCGGCGCGGCGATCGAGTAGACCCAGGTCAAGATGTCCTGCTGGGCGGTGTACGTGCCCTCGGCACCGGTGAACCCGACGTACGCCGTCGCCCCGCCGACCAGGGCGGGCAGGTTGGCCGTCGCCGAATTGGTCATCGTGCAGGCGGCGTTGGTGGCGTCGGTAATCGTCCAGGTGAGGGTCTTGCCGTCGTAGGCGACGGTGGCGTTGAACACGTGGCCCGACTTCAGGACGACCCCGGACGGCGTCAGGTCGATGGCCGGCACGTCGGGGAACGCCCCGCCGGTGTAAAAGCCGGTCGAGTCGGTCCCCTCACCGGCGTTGCTGTAGATGTCGAACTTGACGCACACCGCGTGGGTCAGGTTCATGTACCCCAGGCCCCCGCCGCCGATCCCCAGGGCCGTCGGGGACTGGTTCTGGATGACGAAGGCGCACCCGTCGCCGTTGGCGCTGGTCAGCTGGAAGCTGAACGAGGTGCTGAAGGAGCCGATCGGCACCTTGGTGGTCGACCAGGCCGCCCCGATCTGGTTGCCGGTGACGGTCGTCAGCCGCAGGTGGGTGCCCACGTGGGCCGCGGAGCCGACCAGGGTGGGTTGGGTCCCGGTCCCGCCGAACCCGCCGGGGTAGCTCAGCGGCGTCTGCGTGTAGGGCACGGCCACGGCGGTCGCCGTGATGTCGTTGGTGGGGTGACTGGCCTGGGCGTTGACGAAGACCGGCAGGAACACCGGCACGGCGTTCCCGTTGGCCGCCGTCCGGGACGCGACCACCTGGCAGGCGACGGGGATCCCCGTCCCGGCCACGAAGCCGTTGGACGAGCTGTCCCAGTACCCCCAGGTGACGTGCACGGTGGGCGAGATGCCGAACCCGCTGTCGACCGGGTTGGCCGCGGCCAACCCCGCCGCCGACCACTGCGCCGAGGTCAGCCCGTTCCGCATGTAATTCTCGATGCTGCCGCGGGCCGTCGCGTCGGCGCACCGCTGCAACTGGGCCTTGACCACCTGCATGTGGCCGTAGTCGACGGCCAGCGTCGCCACGGCGAAGATGGCCATGATGATGAAGTAGGCGTAGAGGATCGTCGCGCCGCGGCGGCGGGCGTGACGCCGGCCCCGCCGGGACCCGCGCGCTGAGGGGATGTGCGATGCGGGAGTCATGCGGGTGGGTCCCTCGCCGTCGTGTGGGCACGGACATCTTCGCCGGCGGCCGGGCGTCGCCGCGGCGGTCACTCTTTGATCATCAGGGCGGTCACGGTCAGCACCTTGCCGGATCCGATGCCCTTGCCGGTCAGCTGGTACAGGGGCCGGAACGCGTTGGGGATCGAGCTGTAGTTGGCCGACAGGGTGATCTGCATCTGGTCGCCGATCGGCACGAGCGACACGTCGGTGACGGCCGTGCTGGTCGTCAGGTCGGTGATCGTGAGCCAGCTGGCGCTGTAGGCGACGTTCGCCTGCGACAGCACGGTCGTCATGGTGCTGACCATCTGCGACTGGCTGGCCGTGGGCAGGATGGCGACCCGCCCGCCGTCGCGGACGGCGGCCTCGAAGCAGTGGCGGATGTAGAAGTACTGGCCGAACTCCATCATCCCGAACGTCACGCTGAGCAGCACGGAGAACGCGACCGTCATCTCGATCAGTTCCGCCCCGCGACGCCGCAGCCTTAGCCGATGCAGGGAGTCCATGATGTTGAAGTCGACGGGACCACCTGCGCACTTGAGGGTTTGGACGGCCGGGACGAACCAAATGTCACGCACGAGCCACCGCGGGCACCGGCGAATTGGACGCCTGCGGGCCATCCGCTTACATTCGGAACGTACCCGACCCGCGCCACCAACCCGCCGGTCGTTCCCGGAGCCCGCACCATGCACATGCCTCGGTTCGCCGTTGCCGTCGTGACCGCCCTCGCGGTCGCGGGGTCGGTCCATTGGTCCGCGGGGCTCGCGCGGGGTGCCGACCCGATCGTGGTCGGCGAGTTCGGGTCGATGACCGGGTCGCAGGCGACGTTCGGCAAGTCGACCGACAACGGCATCCGGCTGGCCGTCGAGGCGTGCAACGCCAAGGGGGGCGTGGCGGGCCGGCCGATCAAGCTGGTCGTGCTGGACGACGCGGGCAAGCAGCAGGAGGCGATCTCGGCCGTCACGCACCTGATCGAGCAGGACCATGCGGTGGCGCTGCTGGGCGAGGTGGCGTCGAGCCTGAGCCTGGCCGGCGGGCAGGTGGCGCAGCGGCTGGGGGTGCCGATGATCTCGCCCAGCAGCACCAACGCGAAGGTGACGCAGATCGGCGACATGATCAGCCGGGTCTGCTTCATCGACAGCTTCCAGGGCATGATCGACGCCAAGTTCGCCGTCGAGCAGCTGAAGCTGACCACCGGCGCGATCCTGTACAACAAGGCGCAGGCCTACAGCACGGGGCTGCGGGGCGACTTCGGGCGGGCGTTCCTGAAGATGGGCGGGAAGCTGGTGGCCCAGCCGTCGTACCAGGACGGCGACAACGACTACTCGGCCCAGCTGACGGCCATCAAGGACGCCAACCCGCAGTTCGTCTACATCCCCGGCTACTACACCGACGTGGTGAACATCGCCCGCCAAGCCCGGCAGATGGGGCTGACCGTGCCGTTCGTCGGTAGCGACGGGTGGTCGTCGGACCAGCTGAAGAACGCCGGGACGGCCCTCGACGGCTGCTTCTTCTCGGACCACTACGCCAAGGAGGACAACCGGCCGATCGCCGCGGACTTCCGGACGAAGTTTAAGGCGATGTTCAACAACGAGGAGCCGGACAGCATGGCCGCGTGCGGGTACGACGCCGCGATCCTGCTGTTCGACGCCATGGGTCGCGCCAAGAGCCTGGGCGGGGCCGACCTGGCCGCGGCGATCAACGGCACCAAGGACTTCCCCGGCGTGACCGGCGACATCACCATTGACGCCCAGCGGAACGCGAAGAAGGGGCTGGTCATGCAGCAGCTGAAGAACGGGGAGTACTCGTTCTACAGCCGGGTCGAGCCGCCGAAGTAGCCAGGCGTGATCGGACCCTGTTCGACCGTTCCGCTTAGCGGTGCGAAGCACACGTTCAGGCCGTGACCGCCGATGCCGCCCGACCACCCGCTCGTCCACAGCCTGCTCCAGACCGCGGTCGACGGCGTGGCCGTCGGCAGCCTGTACGCGCTGATCGCGCTGGGCTACACGCTGGTGTTCGGCATCCTCCAGTTCATCAACTTCGCGCACGGCGACGTGTTCGCCCTGGGGGCGTGGCTGACGCTGGTCGTGTCGACCCGCCTGATGCCGCACGTGCCGGCGCCGGTCGCCGCGTTCGTCGTGCCGGTGGCGGCGGTGGGGATGTGCGCCGTGGTCGGCTTCTGCATCGAGCAGTTCGCCTACCGGCCGCTGCGCAACGCGCCGCGGCTGAACGTGCTGATCACCGCGATCGGCGTCTCGCTGCTGCTGGAGAACCTCGGCCAGCTGCCGTGGGCGTTTGGCACGCAGCCGCGGGCGGTACCGCAGTTGATCCACGACCACGTCGCCATGATGAGCGGCGTCCGGCTGCACCTGGTGGACGGCGTGGTGTTCGGCATCGCCGTGCTGCTGATGGTCGGGCTGCAGTTGCTGATCTACAAGACCAAGTTCGGCACGGCCATGCGGGCGGTGTCGTTCAACCCCAAGGCGGCAGCGCTGATGGGGATCAACGTCGACCGCGTGGTCAGCGGCACGTTCGTCATCGGCTCGGCGTTGGCCGGGGCGGCCGGGTACCTGTTCGCGATGAAGTACCAGGGCAACACGCTCTACCCCACCGCCGCCGCCGTGTGGGTGCTGCTGGGCATGAAGGCGTTCGTCTCCGCCGTCGTCGGGGGCATCGGCAACGTGCGCGGGGCGATGCTGGGCGGGCTGCTGATCGGGCTGGTCGAGAACTTCGGCGTGAGCGCCGGGAACATCATGCACCAGGCCGGGTGGACGACGGCGGTGATCGAGACCAGCGGCTACCGCGACGTCTACGTCTTCGCCCTGCTGATCCTGGTGCTGCTGGTCCGCCCGTCGGGGCTGCTGGGCCGATCGACCGTGGAGAAGGTGTGACGGAGCCCCGGATGTCCTTCCGGGGCTTCATTTGTTTGACGAAGCCATGACGACCGACGCCGCTCACATGTCTGACTCCCCGCCGCCCGCGTGGGCGGGCACCGCCCGGGCGGCGTGGCCGTTCGTCGCCGCCCTTGGGCTCGCGGCGGTGGTGACGTTCGCCGTCCTGCCGCGGGTGGGCGGGTTCCACCCGGAACGAGATGGCCGACTGCGGCATCGCCATCCTGCTGGCCGTGTCGCTCACGGTGGTGAACGGCTTCACCGGCCAGTTCTCG
>CBDAQA010000013.1:0-51292 GCA_965198865.1 Tepidisphaeraceae bacterium
AGGCGACGACCACCTCGCCGCGGCTGGGGTCCCGCTTGCCGACGGCGGCGGCGTCGGCGACGGCGGGGTGCTGCCGCAGCACGTCCTCGATCTCGCGCGGGACGGCCTTCTCGCCGGCGACGATGATCAGCTCCTTCTTCCGGCCGGTGACGAAGAGGTAGCCGTCGCCGTCGAGGTGGCCGAGGTCGCCGGACTTGAACCAGCCGTCGGGCGTCAGGGCCTCGGCGGTCTCCCTGGGCAGGTTGTAGTAGCCCTTCATGATCATGGGTCCGCGCATCCAGATCTCGCCGGTGTCGCCCTGCGGCACGTCGGCGCCGTTGTCGTCGACCATCTTCACCTCGGCGGTGGGGATGATCTTGCCCACGCTGCCCCCCTTGCGGGCGGCGGGGACGTTGAAGGCGATGGGCCCGATCGTCTCGGTCAGGCCGTACCCCTCGTACATCAGGCACTGGAACTTGGCCTCGAACCCCTCGCGCACCACGTCGGCCAGCGGCTCGCCGCCGCTGATGCTGGCGTAGACGCTCTTCCAGTCCTGGGGCTTGCCGTCCTTCAGGCGGGCGATGGCGGCGTACATGCTGGGGACGGCGGTGATCACGCTGATCTGCTGGTCGCGCACCGCGTTCAGCACGGCGGTGGGGTTGAACCGGCCCATGTAGGTAACCTGCGCCCCGAGCACCGTGGGGGCCAGCAGCGTCGCCAGCAGGCCGGTCGAGTGGAACAGGGGCAGGACGCCGAGGAACTTGTGGTGGCCATCGAGCGTGGCGTGCTGGATGGCGGACGTGGTGTCGCTGTCCAAGTTTCCGTAGGACAGCATCACGCCCTTGGGCATGCCGCTGGTGCCGCTGGTGTACATCAGCACGGCGAGGTCATCCGGCTTTGCCTGCGGAAGCGGCAACTGGAGTAGACCGGCCGATTGTTCGGGCGTCGGCTTGGGCAGCTGGGTCAGGTCGACCAGCTTCAGCGGGCTGCCGGCCAGCTTGGCCATCAGCGGCGGGGCGGTCAGGATCGTGTCGATCCCGCTGTCCTTGATGATGTGGCCGATCTCCTGCTCGCCGAGGAGGAAGTTGATCGGCACCACCGTCTTGCGGGCCAACAGGGTTCCGTAGAAACTGCCGAGGAACCCGACGCCGGTCGGCAGGAACAGGCCGATCTTGTCCTGGGTCGTGGCCGACGCGATGAACTGCCCCAGCCCCGCGGCCAGGGCGGCCACCTGCTTGTGGGTGTAGCTGCCGGTGTCGTCGATCACGGCCGCCTCGTCCCCATGGGGGCCGGCGGCGTGCTGAAACAGCGGTTCGATGAGCATGGGTTCGGCCTCGGCCAGAGGGTGTCAGGTCAGATCACGGACAGGGTCGAACAGGATACCCGAGGACGCACGGATGCGGAACGCGATCGCCGCGAAGAGGGGGCCACGAGTGGCACGAATGAACACGAATCAGACGATCCGCCGCCTTTCCCATTGGTGCGCGTTCGTGCCATTCGTGGCCGGCCTGTGCCTGGCGGGCTGCAGCAACCCGCAGGCGGAGTTCAACAGGACGGGTGGGGGGCCGGCCGAGGCGGCGGCGAACGCGCTGCGGGCGGGGCAGTTCGACGCGGCCATCGCCGACGCCGACGACTACCTGCGCGGCCAGCCCAACGGACCCGAGGCGGCCGAGGCGCAGTACGACAAGGGGCAGGCGTACCAGCGGAAGGACGTCGCCAGCGTGGCCGAGCGGCGGCGGAACCTGTTCGAGGCGAAGTCGGCCTACCTGGCGGCGCTCAACAGCCGGCCCAGCCGGGAGCTGGAGGGGTACATCCGGCTGGGGCTGTCGACGGTCGCCCTGTTCCAGGACGACTTCCCCGCCTGCATCGAGCAGGCGAACCGGGCCGACCGGCTGGTCGACGCGCCCGATGTCAAGGCGGGGCTGCTCTACAACACCGGGCTGGCCCAGCAGCGGCTGAGCCGGTTCACCGACGCCGACCAAACCTTCCGGCAGGTGATCCAGCGATACCCCAACAGCCCCGCGGCACCGGCGGCCCGGCAGCACCAGGGGCAGCACCTGTTCTACGTCCAGCTGGCGACGTTCGCCTCCCCCGCCGACGCCGACCGGGCGACGCTGTCGCTGCGGTCGGCGGGGTCGGTCGTCAGCCGGCGGTCGGACGCGGTGGGGCACACGGTGCTGGACATCGGGCCGTTCAGCACCTACCCCAGCGCCCAGCAGCAGCGGGACGCGCTGCTCGCCTCGTTCCCCACGGCCGTCATCGTGCCGTGATCGCCCCAAGACGCCAAGGAGGCCAAGGCCGCCAAAGGGGGAGCCGGCGGTCGGCACCGACGCAAGCGTTCGCACCCCGCAAGACGGGGGAGATTTGAACCGGGAAGGCGCGAAGGTGGGGCGAAGGGAAGCGTTCGGCGTGTGCGCTGTCTCCGAGGCGCTGCATTGCCAGCCGGAAGACAATCAGCCGCAGATAGACGCGGATGCGCGCAGATCCAAATCAGGGCGATCTTGATCTGCGTGCATCGGCGTCCATCTGCGGCTCATTCCTTTTCCCATGCGACCCATTGGCCCTCGGCCCATTCGGGAGCCCATGTCGCGTTGATCCGCACTCTTCTTGAGGCTCTTGGCCCCCTTGGCGGGTTGGCGTGGTTCAGAGAAGCGGTCGGCGGGTGCCTCCCGGTCATTCGTGGCCCGCCATCATGTGATTGCAGTAGCGGGCGGGACGGTTGCGCCGGCTCGGGCGGAGCGGGCGTAGGGGAACAGCCGCTTCAGGTTGTTCAGCGGTCGCTCGAACAGGTACCACGACGCCGTGGCGACCAAGACCGTGGCGGCGAAGCGGACGCCGAAGGTTTCGGCGAGCTGATTCAACTTTGGGTAGCCGAAGTGGCCCACGAACCGGCCCAGGAGGGCCGTGACTAACAAGTGATAGACGTAGAGGCCGTAGCTGATCCGGCCCAGGAACGTGAGCGGGGGGAACCGCAGGGCCGACCCGATCCAGCCGGGCAGGCCGCGGGCGCTGCGGGCGAACAGCAGGGCGTACCCCATCGCCGCGGCCGTCTGGTTGACGATCCGCATCGCCCGGGCATGGCGTGGCCCGTGGAGGGCGAACAGGGCGACGTCGGCGGCGACCAAGGCTGCGATGGCGAGGGCGAACATCCACCGCGTCCGTCGGGCGTCGCGGTTCGAGCCAAACGTCGGGTGGTCGACGATGGCGATCAGGGCGCCGAACGCGAGGAAGTTGGCGCAGGTGGGCGTCAGGATGCCGCCGATCATCGGGTCCGAGTCGAGCCACATTGACGTGCCCCGCCAGATCGACCCCAGCACGGCAACGGCCACCACGAACGGGATCATCCGCCGCCGGGGCAGCAGCAGGATCGCCAGCGGCCACAGCAGGTAGAACTGCTCCTCGACCGACAGCGACCAGAACACCAGTGCCGGGCCCCGATCGAACCCGTGCATGCGGTAGTAGTAGGCGTTCGACAGGTAGGTGGCGTGCCACCAGAACCCCTTGCGCACGCCTGGCAGCGCCAGGACGGCCCCGCCGACCAGCGCCAGGTAGTAGATCGGGAAGATGCGGAGCGCCCGCCGGGCGTAGAACTGCCGCAGGGACCAGTGGAGGGTGGTTGAGCCGTCGTCCATCGCCTGCCGCGATTGCAACAGGATGCGGGTGATGAGGAAGCCGCTGAGGACGAAGAAGAGCTGGACGCCGTTGGACACCTGCTCCTGCAGGCGGTTCACCAGCCCCTGGGCGGGCAGCCAGTGGACGCACAGGACCGACAGGATGGCGGCAGCGCGGAACGCGTCGAACTCGGGCACGTAGGCCAAGCCGGGGCGGCGAGGGACCGGCAGATCAGCAAGGGGGCTTGGCGTCACTGCCGCTCCGGGAGGGTTGGTGGCCCGCCGCGTTCGCGCGGCGAACCGACCGCGACGGTCCCAGACATTATCGGGAATCAAGCGTCCAGTGCCCCGACCCGTTTCCCGGATTGCGGCCGCCGCCCCTCCGACGGTTGAGATCTGGCCCAAAAAACGGCGATTTGGTGCCGAACCCATGGATGGGGATCGGTCGTATCTCCGGTGTCGGCACGACCGATCGCCCGCGTCAGAGGGACGGGCGAGCGGGACGGGCTGACTACGACTGTGTGCAAAATGCAAATCGGCTGGTCGAAAACCGGTTAATTTGGGTGCGATCCGTACCGATGGATGGGATGTAGGGCCGAAGGGTAAGTCCAGACGGCCTCGGCCGGTTATCGGTCGGGATGCTATCGGACCTTGAACTTTTTTTCACGAACGTCGCCGTTTGAGGTTGCACCCCTCCGGTCGATCTGCATATTGCGTCTTGCCTTGCTAGGGCACTTACTGGCAGAGGGCTTGGTCTGAGCCGTTCCGTCCGCTGGCGTCCGCGTCCCCCCGAGTCCGCTCGGCGGGACCCCGACTCACCCGACGGCATCGACGGCTAATCAGCAGCAGGCCCTCTAAATTCGCGGGAACCGTTCGGCTTGGGCGTTCGCTAAGAGCCCTGTCGTCGTCGGTTCCCTTCACCCCGCTCGCCGCCGACGTCAGGCGCGAGGAGACATCTGATGCCGTTCACGCTCACACGGGCTCTCCGTGTCTTGGCAGACAGTCTTGGTCTCTCCACCCCCGTCGTTCGGCGCACCGCCGCGGCGGCAACCAAGGCCGTCCCGCCCAGCCGGTCGCTGCGCCGCCAGAGCGTGCTCGCGTTGGCCGTCGCTGCCGCCCTGGAGCCCCTTGAGGGCCGGGCGATGATGAGCGCCACCTACTACGTCAGCCCGACGGGGAACGACGCCAACAGTGGCTCGGCCAACGCCCCGTGGAAATCGATTAGCAAAGTGAATGCCACCCGGTTCGCCGCCGGGGATCAGGTTTTGTTCCAGGGCGGGCAGACGTTCACCGGTGAGGTCCGCCCGGCCAGCGGTGGCACGACCGCCGCCCCGGTCGTGTACGGCTCGTACGGCTCGGGTCAGGCCGAGATCAGCTCCGGGTCGTCGGACGCGTTCTACACCTACAACATCGGCGGCCTGAAGATCCAGGACCTGAAGTTCGTCGGGTCGAACAACGGCGGCACTGCCCAGCAGGGCATCCGGCTCGAGTCCAACTCCGGCTCGGCCCTCCCGGCCGTCACGGTCACCGGCTGCGACATCAGCGGGTTCTACGGCGCCGGCATCTGCCTGCTCGGCGACTACGGCACGACCTTCTCCGCCGCCACGATCACCTACAACACGGTCCACAACAACACGGTCACCGGCATCTTCACCTGCGGCAGCCAGGCCGCGCTGACCAACGTCTACATCGGCTACAACACGGTCTACAGCAACACCGGCGCGACCTCGCTCTCCACGATCAGCGGCAACGGGATCATGGCCGGCGACCTGAACGGCGGGGTGATCGAGCACAACGTCGCCTACAACAACGGCGTCTCGGGCCACGGCGGGTGCGGCATCTGGGCCTACGAGGGGAACAAGGTCACGATGCAGTACAACGCCAGCTATGACAACCATAGCACCGGCGTGGACGGCGACGGCTTCGACTTCGACGCCGACATGAGCAACTCGCTCATGCAGTACAACTACGCCGCCAACAACGACGGCGGCGGGCTGATGCTCTGCCAGTGGCGCAACGACTCGATCGAGACCGGCAACACCGTCCGCTACAACATCGCCCAGAACAACGGCCGCAAGCAGGGCTACGGCAACATCGCCATCTGGGGCAAGGTGCTCAACACCCAGGTCTACGGCAACACGGTCTACGCCACCGCCGGCAACGGCGCGACCGGCATCAACATCTCGAACCTGTCGATCCCGAACCTGTTCGTCTCGGGCCTGCACTTCGCCGACAACGTCGTCGTCACCGTCAACGGCGCCCCGGCCGTCTCGATCACCGCCGCCATGCTCAAGGGCAGCAGCGGGATCACCTTCCAGGGCGACGACTTCTACAGCAGCGGGTCGTCGGCCAACCTCCAGTACGGCGGCACCACCTACGCCACCCTCGCCGCCTTCCAGTCCGGCACCGGCCAGGAGAAGCTCAAGGGCGTCGCCGTCGGCTCGTCGGCCAACCCGCTGCTGGTCAGCGGGGGGTCGGGCGGCGTGGCGATCACCACCTCGACCACCACCAACCTGGCCGCCTACCTGTCGGGCTACCAGCTCCAGGCCAGCTCGCCGATCACCCGGTCGGGCGTGAACCTGCAGACCGCCCAGGGCGTCGTCCCGTCGGGCCGCGACTTCTTCGGCGACGCCGTGTCGGCCGCGACCCTCACCCCCGGCGCCGACACCGTCGCCTCGACCACCGTCGCCGTCGCCGCCGGGAATACCACGCCCACGGCCACGCCGACGCCGACGCCCACCCCGACCCCCACGCCCACTCCGAGCCCGACCCCGACTCCCACGCCGACACCCACGCCGACCACCACCACGATCGGCACCACGCTGGGCACGGCCGGGTCGTACAAGAGCTTGGGCAACACGATCGCCAAGGCGACCGACGGCAGCCTGACGACGTTCTTCGACGCCCCCACCGCCAGCGGCGGGTACGTCGCGATCGACCAGGGGTCGGCCAAGACGGTCGCCGCCATCCGGTACGCCCCCCGCGCCGGCTGGACCGCCCGCATGGTGGGCGGCGTCTTCCAGGCCTCAAACTCGTCCACGTTCGCCTCGGGCGTCGTCACCGTCGCCACGATCACCAAGGCCCCGGCCGCCGGCGTGCTGACGACCGTCGCCCCCAGCACGACCACCGCCTACCGCTACTGGCGCTACGTCGGCCCGACCGGCAGCTACTGCAACATCGCCGAGTTCCAGCTGTCGACCACCGCCACCGCCCCGACCGAGCTGACCGGCACCACGACCGGCACCGCCGGGTCGTACGGCAACAGCGGCAACACGGTCGCCAAGGCGACCGACGGCAGCCTGACCACCTACTTCGACGCCCCCACCGCCACCGCCGGGTACGTCGAGATCGACCTCGGGTCGGCCAAGGCGGTCACCGCCATCAAGTACGCCCCCCGCAGCGGCTACGCCAGCCGCATGCTCGGCGGCATCTTCCAGGCCTCCAACACCGCCAACTTCTCCGCCGGCGTCGTCACCGTCGCCACGATCACCGCCACCCCGGCCACCGGCTCGCTGACGACCCTCACCACCGGCGTCACCACCGCCTACCGCTACTGGCGCTACGTCGGCCCCCAGGGCGGCTACTCGGACATCGCCGAGTTCCAGCTCTACGCCTGACCCACGCGGCAGCGGCGACAACGAAGCAAACGTTGAAGCCGGCGTCTGAGGTACCCCGAAGACCCGGGTCTTCGGCCTACCTCAGACGCCGGCTTCCTTCGTTTCATCCCCTTCGTGTTCTTCGTGGCCCCGTTCGAAATCCACCCCTCACGGTGCCGGATACCTCGGCTTCTGCCCGTTCAAAATCGCCACCACGTCCCGCACCACCCAGCTCATATTGGCCAGCGCCGTCCCCGTCCGCGCCGCCAGGTGCGGCGTCAGCAGCACCCGCTCGATCCCCAGCAACGGCAGATCGGCCGCCGGCGGCTCCGGCGCGAACACGTCCACCGCCGCCCCGTACAGCCGGCCGTCCTTCACCGCGTTGGCCAGCGCCGCGGCGTCCAGCACCTCGCCCCGGCTGGTGTTGACCAGCACCGCCGTCGGTTTCATCTGCGACAGTTGCGCTGCCCCGACCAGGTTGTGGTTGCCCGGCCGCATGTCGACGTGGATCGTCAGCACGTCCGCCTCGCGGTACAGCGTGGCCGGCTCCACAGCGGTCGCTGGAAAGTCGAGGTGGGCCGCCACGTCCTGCACGTCGTGGTAGATCACGCGCATGCCGAACCCGTTGGCCGCGATGTGCCCCACCCGCCGGCCGACGCGGCCCATGCCCAGCACGCCCATTGTCAGCTCGTTCACCTGCCGCCCGCGCACCGTGTCGCGGATCCGCTTGAACTCCTTCGGCTCATACACGGCCGCCGAGAAGAAGTTCCACGGCCGCAGCAGCTGCAGCAGGTAGCCGAACACGAAGTCGCCCACCGCCAGCGTGTTCGCGTCCGGCGTGTAGACCACCTCGACCCCGCGCGCCCGGCACGCCGCCACGTCGATGTTCTCGATCCCCACTCCGCCCCGCCCCACCGCCCGCAGCTTCGGCGCCTGGGCCAACAGTGCCGCGTTCACCTTCGTGTAGGTGCGCACGACCAGCCCCTCCGCCAACGCCAGCTCCGCGGCGAACGTCGGATCGCCCGGCCCCACCTCCACCACGTCGGCGTGCTCGCGCAGCCACGCGAGCGGCTCGGCGTCGGATCCCTCGGTCACCAGCACGCGGGGCGTTGTGGACATGCCCGACGTTATACCGATGACCCGGCCCGCCCGCTTCAGCGGGCGGGCCGGGTCACGCCTCGGAACTCACCGGCAACCCCGGCACCGGCGCAGTCGGGTCGATCGGCACGGCCTTTCGCCCCGTCACCAATCGCAGCACGCGCGTCGTCCAATCTCGCCGCATGAACGGCTTCTCCAGCAGGACGAACAGCGTCGCGCCGGCCGCAATCGTGATGGTCGACATCATCAACACCTGCACGACGCAGTTGACCGAGTAGTTGCCGCCAACGTGCAGGCGGGCCATCGCGGGCATGAGGGCGTTGCCGATCGACCAGTGGTACAGGTAGATCGTGTAGCACATGCCGCCGATCAGGTAGACGAACGGCTGGCAGACGACCCGCGGCCACCACCGGCCGCGGAAGGCGGCGATGTCGATCAGCAGGATCAGCCACGGCAGCAGGTACTGCTGCTGGCCATTGCCCGTCCGCAGCATGACGGCCACCAGCGCGGCCCAGCCGAGGACGGCGACGCCGTCCCACAGGAACGGCCACTTGGCCGGGCGTGCCCAGTCGAGCAGGTAGAAATCGGCCAGCAGGAAGCCGGCGAGGAAGTAGTGGAGCTGGTGGGCCAGCGTCAGGCCGTGATACGGGTCGCGCAGGTGGGGGCGGATCACGGCGACGGCGACCATCGCGCCGGCGATCACCGCGCGGCGCAGCCGCGTCGGCCGCAGGCGAAACACGAGCGCGAGCAGCGGGGCCAGCACGTAGAACTGGACCTCCACCTCCAGCGACCAGGCGACGCCGTTGATGGTGCTGCGCGTCTGGTAGCGGGCGTTGTGCAGGTAGGCCAGCGAGTAGCCCAGGTGCCGCAGCTGGCCATGCCAGTGCGTGCCGAGGAGGAACAGCACGCACAGGCAGATCACGTAGGGCGGCTCGATGCGCGTCACCCGGCGGACGATGTAGGAGCGCAGGTCAACACGCTTGGCCGCCAGCAGGTGTTGCCGGGCGAACGGGAGGGCGAGCACCAGCCCGCTGATCACGAAGAACAGCGACACGCCGACCTGCCCGGCATCGGCGAGGTTGAACGCCCAACTGCCGGCGGCACCCGTGGCCAGCGGATCGTGAGCGGCGAGCAGCGCATCGTGGTGCTGGTCGCGGAAGTGGAAAGCGAGGACCGCGACGATCGCGAAGAACCGCAGCCCGTCGATCTGCGGGACGAACGCCCGGCCGGACGTCTCGCGGGACAACAGGCGGACGAGGGAGCCTCGGATAGACATCATTGACATCTACACAAGCCGTCGCACTTGGCGTCACAAGAAGAGTTCAAACCACGAAGACGTCTTCGTGCCCTTGTGGTTCAACGCTTAGTTTTTCCGCCCCCGTTCACGTCGCTCGTGCAGATGTCATTGGATGGACGTTCGGAGTTTCGATAGATCAACGTCGGTCGCGCCCATCTGAGCGTTATCGGCGGGCGAGAATCACTTCGATAGTTCCTTCTCGACCGCCGCCCGCACGCCGTCCTCGTGGCCGCCGCCGACGAACACCTTCTTGACGATGCCGTCCTTGCCGACGACGACCGTCTCGGGGATGGCGTCGGCCTTGTAGGACTTGGCGACGGTGCCCTCGAGGTCGAGCAGGATCGGCAGCGACCACCCCTTCCGCTTGACGAAGGGGCCGACCTTGTCGGCCGACTCCTGCAGGTCGACCGCGAAGAACTGGGCCGGGGCCGACTTGGCCTTCAGCTCCTTGTACAGGCTGTCCAGGTGAGGCAGCGACGCCACGCAGGGGCCGCACCAGGTGGCCCACATGTCGAGCACGACCACGTTCCCCTTGAGGTCGGCCAGCGACACCTTGGTGCCGTCGAGGTCGCCCAGCGTGAACGCCGGGGCCGGCTTGCCGACCAGCAGGGCGGCGGCGGCGCCGGGGTCGTCGTTGGCGGCGGCGTCGCCCTCGGCGACCGGGCCGGCCGTGGCCACGACGGCCGCGGCCGGCGGGGCGTAGGCGAACTGGTCGGCACCGATCGTCGCGCCGGGCCGGATCGCCGTGTAGTCGACCGTCACGGTGGCCGACTTCACGTCGGCCGCCCCCTGCTTCTTCAGCGTGGCGGCCAGGTCGGTGACGCACCGGCGCAGCAGGTGGTTGGCCGGGTCGAACGACAGCGTGTCGGTCCGGCTGCCGTCGATCGCGTCGAGGCGGACGGTGGGGTACTCGACGCCGTCGATAGCGGTGGGTGGCAGCGCCACCACCGCCGCCGACGCCGCGGCGCGGGCCAGCTCGGCCTTGGCCGACGGCACCAGGGCCAGCAGCAGCGACGGGTTCTGGTCGGCCAGGATCTGCCCCACGCCGGCCGGCCACTCGGTGCCGGCGACGCGACCCTTGGGGGCGTCGCCGGTCGTGTACTCGCTCTGCGACGTCAGGCTGGCGTAGACCTTGGCGCCGGTCGAGCAGGCCAGCACGTCGCCGGGCACCTCGTGGCGGAACTTGGTCGGCCCGGCGAACGAACTGGTGAACGGGGCGTCGTGATCCTCCACCTTGCCGGCGACGTCCAGATGGGCGGTGATGTGGCCGTCGAACTGGGCCGACGTCAGCGCGGCGTAGGCGGCGTCGACCTGGGCGAGCAGGTCGGCCGACCCGACCGGTTGCGTGGTCGGCTGCGTCGCGGGGGCGGCGGCCGATGTGGCGATCGTCAGGAGCATCGCGGTTCGTGCGGGGACGCTGAGTTTGTGCTGAGCCATGGTGGATGCTCCTGTGGATCGAACGGTCGCCGCGCGACCGTGCCCGCTGAAGCGGGCACGCCGGGTTCGGACATCATAGCCGAGTCACTTCGAGCCCGGCCCATCCTCGGGCCAGTCGGCGGAATCGCGCACCGCCTCGATCTGTGCCCGGGTGTAGTGCCGGCCGGTGTTCATGCCGGGGCACTTGCGGGTCTCGACGTCCCAGGCGGGCTTGTCGTCCAGGTTCTCTGGCCAGAACGGCCAGGTGCGGCACTGCAGCGGGCGGGCCTCGTAGATGCCGCAGACTCTTTTTGCCTGCACGATCGCGTTGCCCTTCCGGTTGTTGCGCGGCGGCTTGATCTCCTTGAGGAACACGCAGTCGTAGGTGCCGCTGACCGACCTCGCCTCGTTCAGGCTGATCTTGCCGTACAGGCGGCGGCAGTACCGCTCCATGGTCTCGTCGACGGTGAGCCTCAGATGCTGGGCCAGGCGGGCGACCTCGTCCTCGGTGATCCAGACGTAGCCGGGCCCGCCGGTGCAGCAGTTGCCGCAGGTGGTGCAGGTGAACTTCAGGCCCTGCTCGTACCACACCTTCTCGGCGGCGGGGTCCGGGGCCGTGACGACGGGCAACTTCATGGGCGGGGAGTGTAACCGACCGGCGGGGCGGCAGGCAGCCAATCGGAGGCCCGGACCGTGGGACAAGTTGTTCCAACAAGCAAATGGCTATCTCGCAAGTCGTTTTGCATAAAGGATTAATCGTTGAGTGCATGTTGGGACGGCCGGAAAGCGTCCCATTTCGTCCCATTTTGTCTCACGGGCGTCGGACCAGTACGGCGTGGCTCCGCCGGGCGTCATCGCGGCAGGTGCGCGCCGTTCAGGTACAGGAAGTCGCTGCCGGCGAGGCCGACGGCGGTGCCGACGACGGCGATCAGGATGGCCAGCAGCAGCACGCCGACGCGCGTGTCGGCGTGGCGGCGGAGGACCATCACGAGGGCGACGATGCCCATCGCCAGCGCGGGCGCGCCGAACGCCAGGTTGCCCAGGACCGACGCGACCAGGGTGCCCAGGACGATGTACCACTCCCACTGCGTGGGGACCTCATCGGGCTCGTCGTGCTCGCCCTCGATCGGCGCTTCGGGGTCGGGGGACCGCATCGTCGCCGGCTCGACCATGGACGCGGGCAGGGCGGGCTTGGCGGTCGCGGGGTTCAGCACGTCGACCTGACCGCAGCCGTAGGTGGAGCAGCCGAAGTTCTCGGTCCAGCACTCGGCGTGGTAGGTGGTGTCGCACTCGGGGCACGCTTTGATCGCCTCGCCCCCGCCGATGGCCGAGTGGCACACGCCGCACTGCGGGCGGCGGCCGGCGGCGGGGGCGTCGGTGGGTCGTTCAAGCACGGCGGGGGCCGGCACGACCACCTGTTGCTTGCAGTGTCGGCACCGGCCGCGCTTGCCGACCAGTTCGACGCCGACCCAGATGGGGGAGGCGCAGTGCTCGCAGGCGAACAGGATGCCGCTGGTGCGGACCGGCTCGCCCGGCGGGGGGGAGAGGCTGACCGGCTCGGCGGCGGGCGGCACGTCGTCCGTCGCGTGGAACGTGATGCGGGTCGACCCGACGCGGATCACGTCGCCGTCGGCCAGCGTCTGGCGGTCGACCTTGCGGTTGTTGACCGCCAGCCCGTTCTTGCTGCCGGCGTCGGCGACGGTCCAGCCCCCCTCGGCGTTGGGCTCGACCCACGCGTGCAGCCGGCTGACGGCGGTGTCGTCCAGCACGACGCCGTGGCTCAGCCGCCGCCCGATCAGGGCGCGGCCCGTGAGCCGGCCGGCGCGGGGGGTTCCATCGGATTCATAGGCGAGGTAGGGCATGGGGGGGAGCGGTGGGGAGTTGGGAGCGGGCAGTTGGGAGCGAGGAGGGTTGGCTATGGCGTCATCTGCGTTTGCTCCCGACTCAGAACTCGCCACTCCCCACTCACTTCTTCTCTTTCTCCTGGAACCGGAACCGCGTGGCCCCGACCTGGAGCTCGTCGCCGTTGCGGAGGCGGGCGCGGGTGACGGGGCGGCCGTTGACGAGGGTGTCGGCCCCGATGGGGAGGTTCTCGACCTCGAACCCGCCGGGGACGGCGTGGATGGCGGCGTGGCGGCGGCCGACGGCGGGGTCCTTGAACAGGTAGATCGGGCACTCGGGGCCTGAGCCGATGAACGTGGGGTTGCGGTAGAGGATGAACTGCTTGCCGGCGATCAGCCCGGCCGTCACCTTCAGCCAGCCGGTGCGGGCGGCATGCTCGATCAGGCCGGTGAACGCCCCGGCGACGACGCCGATCAGGATCAGGGCGATCAGCCGGCTGACGTTGTCGTTGTAGTTGACGTAGATCGGGTCGTACGCGGCCCCGCCGGCCAGCCCGCCCAGCAGCCCGCCGAGCAGGCCGATCGCGAGCTTCTTGCCGTTCCGCATCACCAGCCCGGGCCCGAGCGTGACGAACAGGCCCAGGATGCCCCACTTGACGGCGTAGGCCAGGACGCGGTGGGGGTCGACGGTGTCGTTCCCCTCGGACCCGGCGGCGAGCTGGTTGAACAGCCGCTGGGAGAACAGCGACACCACGATCCCGCCCGCCAGGCCGGCGGCGGCGCCGACGACGCCGTTGACCAGCGTGCCCGTGCGGTTCCCGGCCAGCAGCGGCTCGGCGGCCGACAGGCAGGCGGCGATCAGCATGCCGGCCAACCCGTAGGTGAGCACGTCGGTCACGAACCGGCGGGTCCACTGCTGGCGGTCCACCTCGGCCAACTTGGCGGTGCGCTGGGCGTCGGTGAGGTCGGGGTCGACGGCGGCGGCGAAGTAGGGGTTCTGGCCGTAGGCGTCGCGCAGGTTCTTGATCCCCTCCTCGGCGTCGGAGGTGGCCATCTGCCCGTGGCGGGCGCGGTCGAGCCAGTTGGTGACGGTGGCGATCGGCCTGCGGGCCTCGGCCTTGGGGTCGTGCTGCACGGCGGCCATCCCCAGCCACGCGCCCCACGCCAGCACCCCCCCGAGCAGGCCGAACAACCCCAGCGCGACGGCCGGGTGGCTGAGGATCCCGCGGCGCTTGCGCGACCCGTCGGAGGGGGCGGCGCGACCGGCGGCGGCGTCCTCGGCGGCCAGCGCGCTGGTCGAGGCCGACAGGGGGTCCATGGCGGCCTGCCGGCGGTTGCGCTCGAGGGCGGCCTGCTCCTTCAGCCGCTGGTCGACCCGGCGGGTGTTCAGGTCGTCCCACTGGATCTGGATCGGCGCGCCGCCGGCCGGCCCCTTGACCGGGGGGGTTGGCGCGGCGGTCGGTTGGCCGGCTTCGGTAGGCATCGGGTCAGTGTCCCACGTGAGTGTTGGGGGCGACGGGTGCCCGGCCGGGTGACGGAGGCGACGCTGCGGGTGACGCGACGGGCGGCGGCTGGAGCATCGACGACTTCTCCGACGGCGGCTGCACCGGGGCGGGCGACAGCAGCGGCGCGGCGGTCATCCCGGTCCAGATCAGCGTGACCACGCAGACGGCGACGAACACGGCCAGGAACAGCATGGCGAACGCCATCCCCTTCAGCCGCCGCTCCAGCAGCCGGACGCGCGCCATCAGCTCGGCGGCCTGCGACTGTAACGCCAGGGCGGCGTCGGGCGGCAGGTACGGGGCTGCCGCATCAGCGGTCGACGGGGGGCTCGCGGCCGACGACAGCGGATCGGTGCCGGTCATCGCCTCGGCCAGCGGCATCAGCGGGACGGCGGCGGAGCGGGGGGTGACGTCGTCCTCGAGCAGGATCGGCTCGCGGACGGGCTTGCCGGCTCGCCAGACGAAGTTCCCCTCGTCGCCCCCGAGCGGGTCGTAGACGAACGCGATCTGCCAGGGGAGGTTGAAGAAGTTGTCGCAGATGAAGACGTCCATGCCCGACAGGAAGATGCCGAAGCCGGGGTGGGTGTGGTACCAGCCGACCATCTTCTTGTCGGGGAAGTCGCGGTCCATGACGGTCTGGATCTGCTGCCAGGTGTCGGCCGTGAACGTGACGTTGGTGGAGCGGCTGCTGGCGCTGGTGCCGGCGATGGCGTGCTCGACCAGCAGGTAGGCGCCGTGCTCGTCGCGGCAGCCGGTGCCGAGCAGCACGCCGCACAGCTCGACGTCGGTGCGGGTCTGGCCGTGCAGGTGGATCGCGTCGAGGGCGCTCTGGCGGTAGACGACCTGGAACCGGCCGGCGCGGTCGGCGGTGGTGGGGGCGGTGAGGGGGCGGCCGGGCCAGTCGGCGAAGTCGATGGCGGCGGCGTCGCGGACGTCGGTGTCGCCGCCGTGGTCGGACACGCCGGCGGGGGGGCTGTCGACCGTGGCCGTGCTCACGTCCACTCCAGTTCCGCCTCGTCGGTCGTCTGCAGGGTCGACGGGGGTGTCGGCGAAGACGGGGGCCGGCTGCCCGGGAGCGGTCCCAGGGCGGCGGCCGCGTCGTTTGCCAGCTCCAGGCCCACGGCCCGGTCGGCCGTGCGGGCGATCAGAATGTCGAATGGCGGCACCCCGATCTGGGCCAGTGGGCGGGACAGGAACGGCTCGGTCCCGCGGACCTTGTAGAACGTCTCCACCTCCCGCCGGGCGGCCCCGCACGACGGGCAGGCGGCCTTGTCCCCCTTCACCTTGCCCAGCGAGACGAACAGCTCCTCCTCGGCCTTGCAGGAGGGGCAGACCATCTTGTGCAGCACGTCGCGCGGCAGCTCCAGCTCGGCCGTCGGACCCAGCTGGCGGCGGCACGCGGCCAGCGCCTCGGCGACCGTGGTCGTCTGGGCCGACCACGGCATCGCCACGACGAACTCCACCGGATCGTGGCTGTAGCAGGTCGGCTTCCGCTGGAAGGTCGACATGTAGACGTCGGCCGAGAGGCCGGCGAAGTTCCACGCCTGGCCCGCGATCGGCTCCATGCCGTGGAGAATCTTGACCGCCTCCTGGCACTGCACGCCGGCGATGATGCTGCTGATCGTCGGCGTGGTTGGCGTCTTGCCGGCCTCCATCTCGGACTTGCTGAGCAGGTTGCAGCTTCGGCGGAGCTGGAGCAGCTTCCAGTCGGTCGCGCTCATCGTGCACTCGTAGCACGGGGCCTCGGGCTTGCCGAGCGCGTGCGTCTCGGGGACGAACACGCGGGCGGCGCCGTCGATCTGCTGGATCGCCCCGTCGACCCACGGCTTGCCCAGCCGGTAGCAGTTGCGGTTGATGCTGAGCCGGGCCTCGCGGTTGTCCAACCCACCGATGACCACGTCGGCCCAGCGATAAAGTCCCAGGCCCAGGTCGTACACCACGTTGCCGACGAAGGCGTGGGTCACTTGATCGGGGTAGATGTCGCGGGCGGCGGCGGCGGCGACGTCGGCCTTGAACTTGCCGTTGTCGGCCTTGCGGTAGAGGACCGACCGGGACAGGTTCGAGTTCTCGATGCGGTCCAGGTCGGCCACGAGCACGTTGCCGACGCCGAGCAGGGCGAGGTTCTTGAGGATCTCGTTGCCCAGCGCCCCGGCCCCGACGACCAGCACGCGGGCGTCGCGGAGCTTCTGCTGGTCCCACCAGCTGATCAGGGAGAACCGGTGGAACCGGTCGTCCGACGCGGGGTCGGCGAGCGACTCGGCGGAGATGTGGAGCGTGTCGGACATCGTGTGAGGACTCTGTGGACCGCGCGAGCGCGAGGATGCCGTGCCGACGCGTCAGCGTTTCCGCCCGCCGCTCCCTCTATTTCGTCTAACGGTCGCCTCTCCGCGCCCTCGCGGCTCAAATTTTCCGCGCGCGCCCGGCCGTGATCTCGGGCTGCAGGCGCAGGACGTCGCCAGGCTTGGCCCCGACGTCGGAGAGCGTCTGGTCGTCCAATAACTGCTTGCCGGTGGGGCGGTGGTGAAACTTGTAGGACAGCGGCTGGCCGTCGGGGGCGTACTGGGGGAACTTCATGCGTTCCAATAAGACCGCGAGGATGCGGTTGACGGGGGCATCGTCGGGCATCTCCACGTCCTGCCGCTTGTTGCCGGTCGCGTCCCAAACCTGAACGGTCAACATGCCCATCGCGACGCTCCCGGAACTCGATGCCAACGGCCCGGCCCGGCCGGACCGATACACCCACACAGGGCAGCACAAACTACCCGATGGCGGCCCTGATCCGCAAACCCGCAAAACTCGAAATCCACCAATCCTTGTGATAAGGTGGGTCGGTTGTCCGAGTCGTAGCGGGGCGGGGCGACGGCGGGAGAACGGCCGCGCGGCCGGGGACGTATAGCCGACGGGCGAATAGCCGACAAGGTCGACCATGGGCCAGCAGAACACTGCCGACAACAACATCCCGGCGGCCGATGAGGCGTCTCGAAACGGGGGCGGGGCGACCCCGCCGTTGCCGGTGGTGATGCCGTCGGGGGTCTACAACGCGGCACCGCAGGCACAGGCTTCGTCGACCATCCTGAACGGCCTGAACGGGTTGTTTGCCGAGACGCCGATGGCACCGGGTTCTACGCCCGCTGGCATGCCGCCGACGGGCGGTCGGCCCGGCGTCGCGCCCACGCCGGGGCACGGGCCGTCGTCCGCGGCCGATCACCATCACCACGCAGCGGCCGATGGCCTGATCCACATCCTGACCCGGCAGTGGCCGGTGCTCGTGACGGTCACGGCCGTCATGCTGCTGCTGGCGGTCGCGTACCTGTTGGTGGCCCCCAAGACCTACTCGGCGTCGGCCAAGCTGCGCGTCAGCCCGATGGACCCGAAGTCGATGGTCGGCGCGGGCGGGGCGAACGGGGACGTGCCCGAGGACTACCTGGACACCGAGTGCGTGGTCATCAAGTCCGAGGCCGTGCTGGCGCTGGCCCTGGACAAGGTGGCCCGCACCCGCACGCTGATGGCCAGCGCCCGCCCGCTCGAGGTCATGCAGTCCGGCGTCGACGCCACGGTGGCCAAGAAGGGGAAGGCGATCGAGGTCTCGTTTGAGAGCCGGTACCCGCGCGACGCCGAGCAGATCGTCGGGGCCGTGGTCGAGGCCTACACCAAGTACAACGCCGACTACTGGAACCACCTGGCCGACTCGTTCCGGTCCGGGCTGGAGACCGGGTCCACCACCCAGCAGGAGAAGCTGAGGGAGGACATGGACCGGATGCGGCTGATCCAGCAGACCTCGGGCTCGGCCATGGACGCCGACGCGAACAACAGCCCGACGCACCAGGCCGTGCTGAGCCTGCGGGACGCCAAGAACAAGGCCGACCAG
Organism: Tepidisphaeraceae bacterium; assembly: GCA_965198865.1. GTDB lineage: Bacteria > Planctomycetota > Phycisphaerae > Tepidisphaerales > Tepidisphaeraceae > CBDAQA01. Next base: position 18,209 of record CBDAQA010000013.1, read on the forward strand.
GACGCCATCGCCGCCCGCACGACCTACCAGGAGGCGGTCCAGAGCATCATCGGCGACCCCGCGAAGGTGGCGGCCGTCGACCAGGCGATAAAGAGCTCGCCGTTCGTCGCCAGCCCCGAGACGCAGCTGAAGACGGCTCAGGCCGAGCTGCAGGTGCAGCAGGCCCGGCTGACCGACGCGTTGAACCAGTACATGCCCGGCCACCCGGTGGTGCAGACGATCCGCAATCGGATCACCCAGCTGACGATCGACAGCGTCGTGGCCGCCAAGCAGTGGCAGTCCATTGCCGAGCTTCACCAGCAGGCCCTGGCCCGCAGCTTGGCGGACGCCCAGCGGGTCGAGCTGGAGGCCGTGCAGAACCAGGTCGACTACGCCCGGCTCAAGTCCGAGGTGGACCGGATCAACGCCGAGGAGAACGCGGTCGACACCCGCATCCACTCGCTGGACGCCAGCAAGAGCGCCGGCGCCGTGAACATCTCGATCCTGGACCGGCCCCACGTTGACTGGGTCAACGTCCGCCCAGGCAAGACCAAGACGCTGGCCGTGGCAACCCTGGTGGGGCTGTTGCTCGGGGCGGGGCTGGGCTGCCTGCGCGACTGGTCGGACGACCGGTTCCGCAACCTGCCGGCCGTCCGCGCCGCCGCCGGGGCACCGGTGCTGGGGGCGATCCCGTCGATCCCCTCGTCCACCGCCGCCACGGCCGCCGACCGCGCCCAGGTCGTCCATTTCGACCCGTTCGGCGACGCCTCCGAGAGCTACCGCACCCTCCGCACGGCCCTGCAGTTCGGCCTGCCGCCGCGCACCAAGACGCTGCTCATCACCAGCCCGACCGCCGGCGACGGCAAGTCGACGCTGGTCAGCAACCTCGCCATCGCCCTGGCCCAGGCCAACAAACGCGTGTTGGTGATCGATGCCGACCTGCGCGCCCCCGTCCAGCACCGGCTGTTCGGCCTGTCCGACCGGACCGGCCTGGCCAGCGTGTTGGACGGGTCGGACACGTTGGACGGCGCCATCCGCCGCACGGGCATCGAGGGGCTCGACGTGTTGCCGGCCGGCCCGATCCCGTCCAACCCGGCGGAGCTGTTGAACACGCCCGACTTCGGCGACTACCTGAATGACCTGGCCGACCGGTACGACCTGGTGCTGATCGACAGCCCGCCCGTGACGGCCGTGACAGACGCCCGCATCCTCGCCGCCAGTGCGGACGCGTCGATGCTGGTCGTCCGGCTCGGCTCCAGCACCCGCCGGCAGACCGAGGCCGCCCGGGATGGGCTGCGCGGCGTCGGGGCGCGATTGATCGGCGTTGCCGTCAACGGCGTCGGCCGCCGGGGCAGTCTCGCCTCGGCCACCGGGTACTACGCCCGGCCGGAGATGGTGCCGATCAAGACGCCGGTGAACCTGTCCGTCGCCGCCCCGCCCCCCACGCCCGAGTTCCTCGCCGGTGGTCGCCTCGGTCACGATCCGCTCAGCGACGCCGTCCGCACCGCCCCGCCCGCCTCCCGCCGCTGATCCTTCACGCTTCAGACATCGCGGACGATCACAGTGCTGCGCCGCGCACTCAGGATGGCGAACGCCCGTCTGATGTCCGGTTTTGGCCGTGGGGCTCACACCTGCTCGGGTCCAGATCGTCGGCGCAGGCCGAATAGCTCGGCTAAATGACACCGTTATCCCAACGTGTCGTCGTTAACGCTGCCCCTGGCGAGCTTGCACGGATCCGCATGGCCGTCCGATAAGAATTGCAACCGGATAATCGGAACCGGCTTCCCCGATCCTCAATTAGTGCCCCGCGCGCAACGGAACGCTTGCGAATCGACGAAAAAACGATCGCGTCGATCATTGCCGTCCGTTAAGCTCGTGCAAAGAAGGTCGCGTTCTGACCGACCTAGATGGGTCGGCGAGCAACACAGGGCGATAGGCCACGAAGCGGTTCGATTGTTCTCACTTCACATCCGATTGGGTGATGATCGAGGGCGCGGTGCCGGCGCGTTCTTCATGTGTGCGTGGCGGTGGAAGACGACGAACGGCACGACCCGCGCGTCCGGCATAACCCGAACGGCGGTGCGGCACCTCGAGGGGGTTGCGGCGACCTGGGGCCGAAGGACCCGTGGTCGGCGGCCGACATAATGAGTAGACCGGAGGGATCCGCTCCGACGGCCTGACCTACCCGGGCCGGCCGCCTGGGCCGACACGGGACCGTCCACGGACGGGGCCGACGGTTGGGGCCGACGGTTGGGGCCGATGGTTGTCTTTTGAGAGAGGTGTCACGGCTGACCGCGCCAGCGGGGTTGGCCGGGGCAGTGTCAAGGGAAGAGACTTATGCCGAACGCGTCCCCAGCCGTCGCCGCCGAGCCCCCCGCCGCCGGTCCCGTGGCACCGGGACTCACGGCCGCGGGGCGCCTGCCGGTTCCGCCGCAAGCGTTCCGGGCGCTCAAGCCAAACCGTCACCTGCGGACGCTCTACTCGCAGGAGCAGACCGACAACGCCATCCACCGCGAGCGGTGCCGGGCCGACCGGACCGGCCAGTCGTTCGCCCTGGTGCTGTTCCGCATGCCGCGCAGCATCGGTCCGAGCCGGTCGCTGCTGCGCCTGGCCAAGACGGCCCTGACCCGCAGCCGTGGGACCGACGAGGTGGGCTGGTACGACGAGGACACGGTCTGCGCCCTGTTGCCCGACACCGACGGCGAGGGCGCCGACCGGTTCGCCGACAACGTCTCCGCCGCCTTCCCCGAGGCCGCCCGCCGGCCGCAGGTGACGATCTACGCCTACCCGGGCGCCTGGCTCGAGGCGGCCCCGACCGAGATGAAGGCCGCCGCCGCCGCCATCGTCGCCGGCCCCGCCGTCGCCCGTCGCACGGTGAACGAGCTGATGCCGTTCGTCAGCCGCGGCGTCACCGAGACGCTCGCCGCCCACGGGAAGCTCCCCGCCGGTCAGGTCGCCCTCGCCTCCATGAACGGCAAGCCGCCCAAGGGCGCGACCGGCAAGAAGGCTCCGGTTGCCCACCCGTTGACCGTCCTGCTCGCCCGGCCGATGCCGTGGTGGAAGCGGGCCATGGACATCGTCGGTGCCGTGTTCGGGCTGATCGTCTTCGCGCCCGTGTTCGTCATCGCCGCCCTGGCCATCAAGATCACCGACCCCGGCCCGATCCTGTTCTGCCAGCGCCGCGCCGGCCTCGGTGGCCGGCCGTTCAAGATCTGCAAGTTCCGCACGATGTGCGTCGACGCCGAGGCGAAGAAGAAGGCCCTCCGCGCCATCAGCGAACAGGACGGCCCGGCCTTCAAGCTCAAGCACGACCCCCGCGTCACCGGCATCGGTCGCATCCTCCGCAAGACCAGCCTGGACGAGCTGCCGCAGCTCTGGAACGTCCTCAGGGGCGACATGAGCCTGGTCGGTCCCCGGCCCCTGCCGGTCGACGAGCAGGACGGCGCCGAACGCTGGCAGCAGGCCCGCATCGACGTGACGCCCGGCCTGACCTGCATCTGGCAGATCAAGGGCCGCAGCACCGTCACCTTCGCCGAGTGGGTGCGGATGGACGTCGGCTACATCCGCAAGCGGACGATCTGGCACGACCTGAAGATCCTGTTCCAGACCATCCCCGCCGTGCTGCTGCGGCGCGGCGCGCGGTGATCGGGTCGGCCGGGACATCGACGAGCCGGTCGGGATCCCCGCAGGCGCATGCGGGGCGTCCCCGTTGACGATGAAGTGGCCCGCCCGTCGGGCCGATGTCGCTGGTGGAGACCCGCATGACCGCCACCACCGCTGCGTTCACCCCATCCGCGCCCCCCTCGATGCCCGCCGTCCGCTGGCCCCGCAAGTTCGACGTGCTCGGCACCGAGGTCAGCGCCACGACCTACGACGAGCTGGTCCCCAAGTTCATCGCCGCCGCCAAGCAGGGCCAGCCCGCCCTGGCCACGTTCCTGCCCGTGCACGGCATCGTCACGGCCGCCAACGACCTCACCTACCGCTACCGGATCAACGCCTTCGACGTCGTCGGCCCCGACGGTCAGCCCGTTCGCTGGGCGCTGAACAGGCTCCACCTGAGGACGCAGGGGGCCGGCCTGGCCGACCGCGTCTACGGCCCCGAGCTGATGATGCGGCTCTGCGTCGCCGCCGCCAACCACTCCGTCCCCATCTACCTCTACGGCAGCACGCCCGAGGTCCTGGCGGCCCTGTCGGTGAGGTTGACCCAGCGCTGCCCCGGCCTGCAGATCGCCGGCACCGAGAGCCCGCCGTTCCGCCGCCTCAGCGACGGCGAGACGGCCGCCGTCATCGACCGCATCAACAGCAGCGGGGCGGGCCTGCTCTTCATTGGCCTGGGCTGCCCGCGGCAGGACATCTTCGCCCACGATAACCGCCACGCGATCCGGCCGGTCCAGCTGTGCGTCGGCGCCGCCTTCGACTTCCACGCCGGCACGAAAAAGACCGCCCCCGCCTGGATGCAGAAGCGCGGCCTCGAGTGGCTCTTCCGCCTCACCCAGGAGCCCGGCCGGCTCTGGAAGCGGTACCTGGTGACGAACACCGCGTTCATCTACCTGATGGCCCGCCGGCTCGTGACCGGGCGGTGACGGCCCACTCACGCCTCCTCTGCCGGCGGGGTGTTGAGCAGGTAGAACTCGTGCAGCTTCGCCTCGAGCAGCCGCTTGTCCGGGAGCCGCGTCTGGTACTCGGCGATCAGGGCCGGCGACAGGGCCCGGCTCAACGCGTACTCGACCACCTCGGCGTCCTTGCTGGCGCACAGCAGCACGCCGATCGCTGGCTGCTCGTGCGGCTTCCGCTCGTCCCGGTCCAACGCTTCCAGGTAGAAGTTGAGCTTCCCCAGGTGCTCCGGCTCGAACTCGCCGACCTTCAGCTCGATCGCCACCAGGCAGTTCAAGCCCCGGTGGAAGAACAGCAGGTCCAGCGCGAAGTCCCGGCCGCCCACCTGCACCGGGTACTGCGACCCCACGAAGCAGAAGTCCCGTCCCAACTCGATCAGGAACCCCTTCAGCTGAGCGATCAACGCCCGGTGCAGATCCGCCTCGGCGTGGTCGGCTGGCAGGTCGAGGAACTCGACCATGTACGCGTCCTTAAAGATCGACAATGCGTCGGGATGCAATTGTCTCACCGCTGGTGACACAATTGCCGGCGTCAGGACGGTCCGCTCGAAAAGGGCCATGCGGAACTGACGCTCGAGCTCGCGGCTCGACCACTTCTCCCGCACGGCCATCCGCAGGTAGAACTCGCGCTCCTCCGGTCGTTTGCTCTGCCCCAGGATGATCAGGTTGTGGGTCCACGGCAATTGTGTCAGCAGTGCTGACACAATTGGGCTGTCGCGGTACGTCTCGTAGAACTGCCGCATCCGAAACAGGTTCCGCCGGGTGAACCCCCGCAGCCCCGGCTGCGTCCGCGCCAGATGCTGGGCCAACTGTGTGACGACCCCATCGCCCCACTCGGCCGCGGCGATCTTTCGGCTGACGTGCTCGCCGACCCGCCAGTACAGGTCGATCAGCGTCGTATTCACGGCCTGATACGCCTGCTGTCGTGCCGCGACGATCATCGCCGCCACTTCCGTGAAGTCCGGGCTCGGCGTCGGTGCCATGCTCATCGTGGGGTCGCTCCGAAAGCATCGCCATTTTGCGACCCGTCGCACCTTGCCGACGGTCCCCAGCCATGCCCATCACTTGCCGCGCTTCTTCAGCTCCGCCGGCTTGTGGATCGCCTGCCCGCCCGACTTGTCGCTCTGCACCATGTACTGTGGCTCCGCCGCCGACGCCTTGGCCACGTGCCCCTTCACCTTGGCCGTGCCGGTCACCTTCTTCACCACCTGGCCGATCGACTGCCCGCCCGAGCTGCTCCACTCCACCTTGTCGCCGGCCTTGAGGGACTTCTGCGTGCTAGTCTTCTTCGCCGCTGCCTTTTTTGAGGTTGCCATGACCCCGCAGGCGTGCAACCAACGGGCCACGCGGGCCGGTACAGTGTCGGACCATGGACAGTCCATTCCCCGGCCTGGACCCGTACCTCGGACGGAACTGGTCGGCCGTCCGTGCCCACCTCGTGCCCGCGGCCATGCTGGAGCTGAACAGCAACCTGCCCGACGATTTGGTGGCCCGCGTTGAGGAACGGCTCGCCATCGGAGCCGAAGACCTGCCGAGCGACACGGTTCAGCGAATCGTGCCTGACGTTCGCGTGTTCGAGCCCGGCGTCGCGGCAAGCGCGGGCGGGACGGCCGTGCTGACCGCCCCCTACAAGCTGGTGGTCGACCTGGACCCCGCGACCGAGCTGTTCATCCGCATCATCCGCCCGGCCGACGGGCATTTCGTCTGCGTCGTGGAGTTCCTCAGTCCTGCCCACAAAACGCCTGCCGGCCTCGGACAGATGGCCGACAAGCGGTCGGCCCTCATCCGCGCCGGCGGTCGTGCGGGCGACGGGCTTCTTCGCCAACGACCCGATGGGCATCGACGGCACCGACGGCCGGACGCGGGACAAGTTCCACGCCGTCCGGGGGCACTTCCAGAAGATCATGGCCTTGCCGATGAGTGCCGATGCCCGGCAGTTCTTCACGCAGGTGCTGGCCGACGTCGAGGGGGCATCGACGGACTTCTGCCGCGGGCGGATGGGCGAGGCCGATTTGCCGTCGCAACAGCGGGTCGTCCTGCGGCGGGCCGGGTGAGGCGAACCCGCGGGCGTCAGCCGGGCGGGTCGCCGGCGGCGTCGACGGACCGGGTGATGCGGGCCCGCGCCTCGGTCGACAGGCGGTCGTCGCCCGGCCGGGCGGGCGGGCGGAGGGCGGCCGAGATCAGTCGCAGCTGCGCGCGGTACCGGCGGCACGACCGGCACCCGAGCAGGTGGGCCGACAGGCCGAACCGCTCGGTCCGGGTCAGCGGCCGCTCGCTGGCGTCGGACAGCAGCCGGGCCGCCCGCCGGCAGTTCAGGTTGAGCGTGGCCAGGAACTGTCGCGTCGTCATGCGTCACCCGGGCGGTTGTGGGTCGAACGGCGTTCGGCCTTGAACCACGTCTGGGCGAGGCACAGGCGCAGGCGGAGCCGGGCGCGGTGCAGGAGCGTCCACCCGTGGTCGGGCGTGATGTTCAGTTCGGCGCACAAGTCGGCCGTCGGCACGTCGTCGACAACCCTGCCGACGAACAGCCGCGCCATCCGCCCGGGCAGTTTCCCGACGCAGGCGTCGACGGCCCGGCGGAACTCCCGGCCCTCGGCCAACCGGTGCGGGTCGCTCGACCCGTCCGCCACTCCCGCCCGCCACCGTCCGCGGCCGTCGAAGGCGGCCTCCTCCTCGGCCGCCAACTGGCCCTGGGCGTCGAGCGACGCCGCCGCGGCAGGCCGGTCATACCGCGCCCGCAGGTGGTCGGCCACCTTGTGCCGCAGGATGCCCGTCAGCCACGTCCGCGGGTCGGCCCGGCCGCCGAACGTGGGCCACGCCCGCACGCCGGCCAGCAGCGTCTCCTGGACCAGGTCCTCGGCCGCGTCCGCCCGGCCGACCCGGCGGACGGCGTACCCGTACAAATCGTCGCCGAACCGCTCCACCCAGTCGGCCCCGACCGGCCGCGGGGCGGCCGCCGGCTCGGGCTGGCGAGTCGTCGTTTCTTGAGGCACCGCGTCTCCGTTCCTGCCGGCCCCCGCCGGCCGCGTGGGGGAACCCCGGACCGGTGCCGTTCTATTCCAATTGCCCCCGACCCGGCGGCGTCCGGCGAAAAATCCGCGCCGCCGGTGTCAGGTTCGGCCGGCCCGCCCGACCAACCGCGGCCGGCCGACAGCGCGTCGTGCCCGGCGCCGAACCGACTCGTTTCGTTACCCGAGGAATCGCATGTCGCCACGCAGAATGCAACCGCGAAAGCCCCGCCCGTCGTTCGAGGCCCTGGAGGGCCGCACGCTTATGTCCGCCGGGCACCCCGTCCCGGCCGCCCCGACGTCCTTCGTCTACGTCGAGAGCAACAACCCCAACGCGGGCCAGAACGCCGTGCTGGCCTACCGGGCCGACCCGACCACCGGGGCGTTGACGCCGGTGCCGGGCGGCCGGTACCTGACCGGCGGGACGGGCCAGCGGAACGCGGCCGAGGCGTTGGGGCCGGACGACTCGGACAAGGAGGTGATCGCCTCGCCCGGCGGGCGGTTCCTGTTCGCCGTCAACCAGGGGAGCAACACGGTTTCGACGTTCGACGTCGAGCCGGACGGGTCGCTGTCGCTGGTCGAGGCGTCGCCGGCACCGTCGGGCGGGGTCGAGCCGGACAGCCTGTCGCTCAGCGGCGACCACCTGTACGTCAGCAACCGCGGCGACGGGGCCGAGGGCACGCCGGCGACGGTCGCCCCGACCGTGGCGTCGTTCATCGTCGGGGCCGACGGGGCCCTGTTCGCCGTCCCGTCGGCGACCGTCACGCTGCCCGAGGGGTTGTCCCCGGCCCAGGTGCTGACCTCCGCCGACGGGCGGTTCACGTTCGTCGACAACTTCGCCACGCCGAGCAACCTGAAGGTGTCGTTGGCCAACACGATCGAGCCGTTCGTCGACGGGGCCGACGGGTCGCTGACGGCCGTCAAGAACGGGGCCGCCGGGCTGTCGACCAACCCGCCGCTGGTGCTGGGGCTGGTCGAGGACCCGGTCCACCACCTGATCTACGCCGGCCGGGCCCCGGCCGGCGGGGTGTCCACGTTCAGCTACAACGACGTGACCGGGCAGGTGAAGTACGTCGGCGAGGTGAACAGCCCGGGCATCGCCACCTGCTGGCTGAACATCAGCCCCGACGGCAAGCACCTGTACGCCACCGACTCGGGGTCGGACGCCGTCAGCGTCTACTCGCTGGCCACGCCGACGGCCCCGAAGCTGGCCCAGGAGTTCTACCTGGGCGGCCCGGCGTTCGCCGACGGGTCGGCCGCCACGGCCAAGTCGGGGCTGACCACGGCCCAGGACTTCCAGTTCTCGTTCGACGCCTCGGGCACGCACCTGTTCATCTTGGACCACACGACCAGCGACGCCTTCCAGCAGGGCAACCAGCTGCACACCGTCGACGTCGCTGCCAACGGCACGCTGTCGGAGCCGACGGGGCCGGTGTTCTTCCCCGCCGCCCTGGTCCCGGGCACGGCCCACGCGCTCGGCCTGGCCGTCGTCACGCCGCCGGCCGGCGGGCACGGCAACCCCGTGTTCGCCCCGCCGTCGTGGTGGACCCAGGGCGACCACCTCCGCCGGCACCTGGCCGACCGGTTCGCCTGAGCGCCCTCGACCGTCGTTCACAACCCGCCGCCCGGCCCGTGATCCCGCGGGCCGGGCGGCTCCGCGCCGGGTGGTCCCGCGGCGGCCACCCCTTGCCCCGGGCCGCCCGGGCGGCTGTACTTCGGCCGTGAGACGCTTCGCCCTGATCGCCGCCCGACCTGGCCTGATGCGGTCCGCCTTGGACCGCGTCCGCAGCCCGTTCCCCACCCGGACGGGGCGGACGCGTTCGTCGCCAAGCGGGACGAGCGGCTCGCCGCTGGGGTGAAGGTGGTCGAGGTCGACCTCGCCCGCCGGGGGGACTGGCGGCGGCTCTTCGAGCCGCACCTGTGCCCGAGGGACGCGGTGTCGGAGTACCGGGCCACCGTCCGCCTGGCCGCGGAGCCGGGGGCCCTGTACGTCTACCCGATGTCCATGCGGACCCGCCTCCAGCCGGTCCCGATCCCGCTGCGGGCGTCGGACCCGACCGTCACGCTGGACGCCAGCGGCTGGTCCACGACACGTACCCCGCCGACCGGTACGGCCGAACGGCCGATGACCCCCGCCAAGCCGACCCGCCCCTGCGGCCCGACGACGCCGCCCGGGCCGACGGCCTGCTCCGGGCCGCCGGCCGGCGGTGACGCCGGGTATACCACCGTCCCATGGACAGCCCGTTCCCCGGCATGGACCCGTACCTGGAGCGGCACTGGCTGCCGGTCCAGACGCAACGGGTCGGCACCGCAAGCCCGGCGTTGAACCGGCGGCTCCCGTCCGACCTGGTGGCCCGGCCCGAGGAGCACTTGGCCGTGGAGGTCGACGAGGACGGGCCCGTGCAATCCCGCCGGCGGCTGGTGGTGCCGGACGCGCGGGTGTTCGAGTCACCGGCCTCGGAGGCGTCGGGGGCGACCGCCGTCGTCGCTCCGTTCAAGCTGGTGCTGGAACGCGAGCCGGCCAAGGAACGATCGGTGGTCATCCTGAGCGACGGCGGTGAGCGGTTGCTGACGGTCATTGAGTTCGTCAGCCCGACGGACAAGACCGGCGAGGGGGCGGACCTTTTCGTGGCCAAGCGCGACGACCTGTTGAACGGCGGCGTGAACGTCGTCGAGATCGACCTCGTGCGGCGCGGGAACTGGCGTCGCCTGCTGGAGCCGCACCTGTGCCCGCGGGACGCCGCGTCGACCTACCGGGCGACGGTCCGCATTGCGGTGGAGCCGTCGGCCATCTACGTCTACCCGATGCCCCTGCGGAGCGTGCTTCCGCCGGTCCCGATCCCGCTGCGGGAGTCGGACGAACCGTTGCCGTTGGACTTGCGGCAACTCGTTGCCGACGTCTACGCCGACGACCGGTACGGGTACACGCTGGATTACACCGGCGAGCCGTCCCCGCCCCTCGCCCCCGACGACGCCGCCTGGGCCGACGCGCTGCTGCGGGCGGCGGGGCGGCGCTGACGCCGCTCACCCGGTCGTCGCCAACACCGGCACCGGCACCACCGGAAACCCCGCCGACCGGCTCTCGGCCCAGGCGCCGACCAACTGTCGGAAGCCGTCCACGTCCCCGGTCGACGCGAACGCCCGCTTCGGCACGATGAAGAACGACACCTCGGTCGTGTACAGCAGGAACAGGTCGGCCGTCTCCACGCACCGGGCGAACGCCGGCCAGCGGTACGACAGCGTCGTCAGCACGTCGTCGACCGTGACCCGCTCGGCGGTGATCGTCGTCGTCACCGCCCGTTCCAACTTCGATTGCTGCGCCGCGTACGCCTTGCGCATCACCCGTCGCCACACGAACCACCACAGGAACAGCATCGCGACGCCGTACGGCGCGATCGGCAGCAGGAAGTTCAACCACCGCTCCAGCCCCGGTCGGTCGGCGGCCGTGTTCATCCAACCCTGGCCGACCAGGGTCAGGCCGACGAGGACCACCAGCGTCCAGATCGTCACCGACTCCGGCTTGAACCAGCGCGGGCGCGTCTGCCCGACCACGTCGATCACCCGCTCCCGCGGCGGGCGCTGGCGGACGATCGCCAGCCCCACCAGGTACGTCATCAGCAGCACCCACGGCGCGAACGGCAGCAGCAGCCCACGCGCCAGGTCGACCCACGGACCCAGCGGGCCCGCAGGTCGAACCGGACCGGCCACCAGCAGGGCGCCCACGCCCGACCCCAGCACGATCGCCAACGCCAGGACGGCCCACCGCAGCCCCGCCCCACCCCGCGCCGCCAGATGGCCCCGTTGCGCCTGCCGGAAGTCCTCGAACGTGTTGCTGTAGCCCAGCGTCAGGGTCGCGGTGGTCATGCTGGCGGGGAGGGTACCCGTGGGCCAACGCCGACGAAAATGTTTCCCTGAAGTCCCACCCCGCCCCGGGACCGACGCTATAAACTCCGCGACCGCCGCCCGGCCGGCCGCCGGCGTCGTCGTCCCTCTGGAGCCCCCGCTTTGACCTCCGGCAAGCCCGCTGCGTCCGTCATCCGCGTCGCCGACCCCGGCGACGCCCTGCGGTTCATGTTCGCCGTCGGCATCGAGTGCTCCTGCCCCACCGTCGCCGGCAACGTCCGCGTCGACCAGCTCCACGCCACCGGTCACTACGAGATGTGGAAGACCGATCTCAAGCTCGTCCGCGAGCTCGGCCTCCGATACCTCCGCTACGGCCCGCCCATCCACCGCATCTGGACCGGACCCGATCAGTACGACTGGTCCTTCCTGGACCCGGTCATGCACGAGATGCGCCGGCTCAACATCCAGCCCATCGTCGACCTGGTCCACTTCGGCCTGCCCGACTGGCTCGGGAACTTCCAGAACCCCGACTGGCCCGCCCGCTTCGCCGACTACGCCCGCGCCTTCGCCGAACGCTACCACTGGGTCCGCTACTACACCCCCGTCAACGAGATCTACGTCACCGCCCTGTTCTCGGCCAGCTACGGCTGGTGGAACGAGCGCATGATGTCCGACGCCGCCTTCGTCACCAACGTCAAGCACTGCGTCCGCGCCTCCATCCTCGGCATGCGCGCCATCCTCGACCTCCGCCCCGACGCCTACTTCATCTTCAGCGAGTCCACCGAGTACGTGCACCCCGGCTCCCCAGACATGGTCCCCCACGCCCTGTTCATGAACGAGCGCCGGTTCCTGTCCCTCGACCTGCTCTTCGGTCACGACGTCTCGGCCACCATGTTCCGCTACCTGCTCAACGCCGGCATGTCCGCCGAGGAGTACGTCTGGTTCCGCGACCAGCGCGACCTGCGGTCCCACTGCATCATGGGCACCGACTACTACATCACCAACGAGCACGTCATCCGCTCCGACGGCACCACCATCGGCGCCGGCGACGTCTACGGCTACTACGTCATCACCCGCCAGTACTTCGACCGCTACCGACTCCCCGTCATGCACACCGAGACCAACCGCGCATCCGCCCACGCCGTCGAGTGGCTCTGGAAGGAGTGGATGAACCTGTTGCGATTGCGGGAGGACGGCGTCCCCGTCGTCGGCTTCACCTGGTTCGGCCTGGTCGACATGAAGGACTGGGACACCGCCCTCACCCAGCAGCGCGGCAAGGTCAACCCCGTCGGCCTCTACACCCTCGGCCGCAAGCCCCGCCAGGTCGCCAAGGAGTACCGACGACTGGTCGAGGAGTACGGCGGCCTCGCCATCAGCAGCACCAAGTTCCCCATCCTCACCGCGTGAGACGCTTTGAGACGAAACGAGACGGTTTTCAACCCGTCTCGCACGCCATTGTTTCGTCTCAACTGCTGAATTAGAAGAACCTTACGCATGAGACGGGCCGCGAGACTGCCCGTGGGCCGTCCCACGTCCGGCTCCCGTCACGTGCCGTTCGAACCAACGGCGACGCACTCTCGATCACATTAAATCAGGACATGAATTTTTATGTTGCATGATAGTTCGGTTAGTGTTAGGTTGTCGGGATGAATACACCAGATTCCACCGGATTGGTCGCCGGCGCCGGCGAAGCGACGGCGACGGCGATCGCCAAGCTGTCGGTCGCCCAGCGTGCCGCGATCGAGCGGCTGGCGTCGGGCGCGACGCCGCTCGCCGCCGCCGAGGCGGTCGGCGTCAGCCGGGCCACGGTCTACCGCTGGCTGAAGTCCGACCCCGACTTCACCGCCGCTTATCACGCCTGGCAGGCCGAGTCGGTCGCCACCGCCCGCGACCGCCTGCTCGCCCTGGCCGACGCCGCCGTCGACACCGTCGCCGCCGCCCTCGCCAAGGGCGACGCCAAGACGGCCCTGGCCATCCTCCGGAACATGGGCTGTCAAGTCCTGATTAGAAGTTGTCACCTAATCTTGCCCAGTTCCGTTCGCTTGCAGTTTCCCTCCTGTCCCGCGTGGCCATCCGGGGCTAGCCCCGGATGGCCACGCGGGACCGACGCCCGCCCCAGATGCACCGCCATCGGGAACCGATACCCCAACGCCTCGTGCGGCCGGTCGTGGTTGTACAGGCTCACCCCCTCCGCCACCGCCGCCGCCACGTCCGCCCGCCGCGCGAACGTGTCGCCCAGCCCGTACTCCTGCTTCAGGATCCCGTTCACCCGCTCGGCCATCGCGTTCTCGTAGCAGTGGTTCTCCTCGGTCATGCTGATCCCCATCGACCAACCCCGCAGCCGCGCCACGTACGGGCCGCAGCAATACTGGCTGCCCCGGTCCGAGTGGTGCACCGGCCGGCCACCCGCCGGCAGCTGCCGCCGCGCCATCGACAGCGCCCGCAACGCCCCCTCCATCTCCAGGCTGCCGCTGCTGTCGTACCCCACCACCGCCCGGCTGAACGCGTCGGTCACCAACGCCAGGTACGCGAACCCCTCCAGCGTCCGCACGTACGTGATGTCGCTCACCCAGAGCTGGTGCGGCTCGGTCACCGACAGGTCCTTCGCCAGGTTCGGGAACACCCCGAACCCGTGCCAGCTCTGGGTCGTCCGCGCCCCGTTCCGCTTGCGTTCCACCAGCAGGTCGTGCCGGGCCAGCAGCGCGAAGAACCGGTCCCGGCCGATCGACACGCCCGCCGTCGTCAGCTCGCCCCGCAGCAGGTACAGCAGCTTCCGGCCCCCCATCCGCCGGTGCCGGCAACGCTCGGCCCGGATCAGCTCCACCGCCAGCGTCTCGTCCACCCACGATGCCTCCCGGGCCGACCGGCCCTTGTAGTAGTTCTGCCGCGTCATCCCGGCGCAACGGCACAGCACGCCCACGCTCACGGCGCCGCCGCCGGCCGCGGCGTGCACGGCCTCCCACCGGACTTTTTTTTGAACGCCTCCACCTCCTCCCCCAACTGCCCGCACGCCAGCGTCAGGAACTCCGCCTCCAGCAGCCGCTCCGCCTGCGTCTGCCCCAACGCACGCTGCAGCCGCTCCACCTCCCGCCGCAACGCCAACACCCGGTCCGCCTCGCCCGCCTGCTCCACGCGCACCACCTTGGCCAACAAGTGACCCTTGCCCATCTGACGCACCCAACGCACCACCGTCGTCTTGCCCTTGATCCCGTAGTGCGCGCTCGCCGCCGACACGCTGTCGAACCGGCCCGACTCCACCTCCTCCACCACCTGCCGCTTGAACGCCCCGCTGTACCGCAGCTCGACCCGGTTCCGCATGTCACACGCTCCCGTCTTGCCGTCGCACGGGTGACAACCTATTTCAGGACGGGACAGGCCTGCTCACGCCCCCCACCCCCGGCCCCACCGACCCCGCCCTGGTCGCCCGCCGTGCCCGCCACGCCGCCGCCGAGGCCCGCGCCGCCATGACGTTGGACGAGTGCGCCGTCCCCGGCGAGGAGTTCGCCCCCCTTCACGAGGACGGCCACGACCTGCTCGCCCTCGCCCGGTCAGAGCGAATCCCGCTGCCGCCGCGTCTGCCGTGACCGATCGGCCGGACGGGGGGGGACGTTGCCGGGCGCAGCCGACGAGCGGTAACATGTCCGGCATGAGCCCGGACGACTCGATCACCGTGACGCCAGACGTGCGGGGCGGAAAGCCGTGCATCCGGGGGACGCGGATCACCGTGTACGCCGTGCTGGAGTACCTGGCCGTCGGCATGACCGAGCCCGAGCTGCTCCGCGACTTCCCCGCGCTTCGGCCCGAGCACGTTCGGGCCGTCCTTTTGACACCGGCCCCGCCGATGGCCGTCCACCCCAGTTAGCCCCGGGCGAACACGCCCGGGGTTGCCGTGGTGAACCAAGGCCGTTGGACCGCAGTGGCCGCTTTCTCTACGATCCCTCTTCCAGAGGTGATGACCAGATGTCGACCAACGCTTCAATGCTCATCGGGCGCGGGATCTATTCCGTCCCCGAAGCGTCGCGGCTCACCGGCGTGTCGTCCGCGTGCATCCGCCGCTGGCTCAAGGGATACACCTACAAGGCCGCCACCGGCGAGCGGGCCTCGTCGCCCGTCGTCACGCACGACTTCGATCCCATCGGCACCGAGCTGGCCCTGAGCTTCCTCGACCTGATCGAGGTCAAGGTCGTCGACTCGCTCCGCCAGCGAAAGATCAGCTGGCGGTCCATCCGGCAGGCCGAGCGCAACGCCCGCGACCTCTACGGGATCGATCACCCGTTCGCCACCAGGCCGTTCAAGACCGATGGCATCCGCATCTTCGCCGACCTGCGGAAGACGCGCGGCGAGCGGCCCCTGCTCGACCTCACGCAAAACCAATTCGCGTTCCGGCAGGTGGTCGGCCCCACGCTCAAGAATCTCGACTTCAACCACAAAGACCAAGCCTCGCGATGGCGGCCGCTCGGTCCCGGCCGGCGCGTGATCCTCGACCCGGGCCGGAGCTTCGGGCAACCGATCGTCACCGAGGGCGTACCGACCGCGATCCTCAGCCGCGCCGTCGCCCGCGAGGGCTCCGCCGAGGTGGTCGCCCGGTGGTACGAGGTCGATCTCCGCGCGGTGCGCGACGCCGTCGAGTTCGAGCGCGGCTTGGCCGCATGAAGTTCTTCCTCGACAACTGCCTTCCGCCCCGATGGGCACCGGCATTGTCCGCCCTGGCCGACCCCGGCGAGTACGAGGTGGTTCACCTCAGGACGAAGCACCCGCGACGTCCAAACGAGAGGGGCGTTGAGGACGTCGACTGGCTCACCGGCCTGAAGGCCGAGGGCGATTGGACGATCGTCTCGGGCGACGTGCGCATCACGAAGCTGGCGCACGAGCGAGCCGCCTGGCTGGCGTCGGGATTGACCGCGTTCTTCCTGGCCAAAGGGTGGGACCTGCCCTTCTGGGAGAAGACGGCCCGGATCGTCCAGTGGTGGCCGCGGATCATCCAGCAAACCAAGATGGTCCTGCCCGGCGCGGGGTTCTACGTGCCAGCACGCCTCAGGTCGATCCAGTTCGAGCAGGTGCCACTGGAGCGATCGCCGCGAAAATCGCCATTCCCGCCCCAAGCGTGATGCCATGCCCAATCTCCGACTCCCGACCCCCTTAGGCCGCCATCCCGACACAACTTGCCCGATGAGATTACAACATGAAGTTTTATGTTGCGTAGATGTATGGGAGAGGTTAGGTTGGGCGTCATGGACACTACATTTCGGATGGGTGCGGCCGAGGTGCTTGCAGCGACTCCTGCTGCCCGTCCCGACGTTCCCGTCGCCCCACCCATCGTCCCCCCACCGGGGTCCGCGATGCTCCGACTTCTCCGCCACCACGCTTCGGCCTTAGTGATGTTCCTCGCCCTGGCCGCCTGCCTGCTGGCTGCACTCGCCATCCCCGACGCGGTGGCCGTCACGTACTACGTCAGCCCGGCCGGCAACGACGCGGCGGCGGGGACGTCGGCGAGCATGCCGTGGAAGACGATCGCCAGGGCCAACGCTATCACGCTCGCGCCGGGCGATGTGTTGCTGTTCCAGGGCAGGGCGACGTTCGCCGGCACGCTGCGGCCGCGCGGCAGCGGCGGCACGGCCGCCGCGCCGGTCACGATCGGCAGCTACGGCGCCGGGCCGGCGACCATCGCGCCGGGGGCCGACTTCGGCCTGTACGCCTACAACTGCGGCGGGCTGAAGATCGACAACCTCGCCGTGGTCGGCACGCCCAGCGCGACGGCCGACAACGCCATGCAGGACGGCGTCCGCCTCGAGTGCAACGGGGCCGGCGTCACCTACGGGCCGGTGTCGGTCACGCGGTGCGACGTCTCGGGCTTTTACCGAAGCGGCATCATGATACTTCAAGATGTGCCGACCACGGCATTCGCTAGCGCCACCGTCACGGGGAACGACCTCCACGGCAACGGGTTCAGCGGCCTGTACACCTGGGGCCCCGACGCGGGGCGGCTGGCGAACCTGCGCGTCGCCGGCAACGCCGTCCACGACAACGCCGGCGACGCGGCGCGCACCTGCAGCGGCAACGGCATCGTCATCGCCGGCACCACCGGGGCGACCGTCGAGCGGAACGTCGCCTACGGCAACGGCGTCGGCGGCAAGGGCGGGTGCGGCATCTGGGGCTACAGCTCGGACCACCTGACGATCCAGCGCAACGTCTCGGCCCACAACCGCACGGTCGGCGCCGACGGCGACGGGTTCGACCTCGACGACGGCACCAGCAGCTCCGTCCTGCAGTTCAACGTCTCGGCCGACAACGACGGCGGCGGCTACCTGTTCTGCCAGTGGCACGACCTGCCGGTCTTCAGCGGCAACGCGATCCGCTACAACGTCAGCTCCGGCGATGGCCGCAAGAACGGCTACGGGGCCGTGCAGGTGTGGGGCCGGGTCCACGATTGCCAGGTCTACAACAACACGCTGCTGGTCGTCCCCTCGGCCGGCAACTCCGGCGTCCACCTGAGCAACGCGACGCTGCCGACCCTGTACATGGCCAACGTCGCCGTGCGCGACAACCTGATCGCCTCGACCGGCCCGCTGACGGCGGTCAACTTCGAGTCGGCCGTGGCGGCGAGGTCGACGGCCATCACGTTCGCCGGCAACCTGTACCACGCCGCCGACGGCTCCGCCCCGCGGTTCGCGTGGGCCGGCAGGACGTACGTGGGGCTGCCCGCGTTCCGCAGCGGGTCGCTGCAGGAGGCGTGCACGGGCAACCCGCTCGGCTCCGACGCCGACCCGCTGTTGGCGGGGCCATTGCCGATCCAGCTGCCAGCCGGGTTGCCGGTGGGGATGGACGTGGCGACCGTCGCCGCCGCAATCGTGCCCGGCGCGGGCTCGCCCGCGGCCACGGCAGGCCTGACGGCCGCCGCCGCGGGGTTCGCGCCGGTGTCGGTCGACCTGTTCGGCGTCGCGGTGCCGGCGACCGCGACCCACGTCGGGGCCGCCCTCGCCAGCAGCGCGCCGACCACGGCGCCGGCGGCGTCGCCCGCAACCGCCCCGGCCGCCGACGTCGTGCTGACCGGCACGGTGATCGGATCGGCCGGGTCGTACCGGTCGGCCGGCAACACGATCGCCCGGGCGGTCGACGGCGACGCGACGACGTTCTTCGACGGCCCGACGGCGAACGGCATGTGGGTCGGCCTCGACCTCGGCTCCGCCCGGACCCTCACGCGCCTCGGCTACGCCCCCCGGCCAGGCTGGGCCGCCCGCATGCTGGGCGGCGTGTTTCAGGCCAGCGCCGCGCCCGACTTCAGCACCGGCGTGACGCCGCTCCACACGGTCACCGCCGTCCCGGCCGCCGGGTCGGTCACGACGGTGACGATCGCCGCCCCCGTGTCGGCCCGCTACGTCCGCTACCTCGCGCCCGCCGGGTCGTACGGCAACATCGCCGAGCTGCAGGTGGTGGGGCACTGAGCGGCAGTTCCTGGCCTGGTGCCTCGCCAACTTGAACGGACTGATCCTGCTCTGTCTCAAATCTCGATCGCAGGTCGCGAAGAGGACTTAGCCACGGATGAACACGGATGCGCACGGATCAGCGGGGTAGGGGTAGGGCGTGGTTCACCACGCCTGTTTGCCATCGCGGCGTGGTGAACCACGCCCTACCCACTGTACCGCAGCTCGACCCGGTTCCGCATGTCACACGCTCCCGTCTTGCCGTCGCACGGGTGACAACCTATTTCAGGACGGGACAGGTGCCCCCCGCCCCGCGTCCCCACCCCCCTCCGGCTTCCCCTCGCAAGCCTCTGCCGCCTTGGCCCAAGCGGCGGACGACGGACGCGGTGCGCGCCGAACGCTACATCGAAAGGAAGAAAAAGATGAGATCCCTCGACAGATTACACTTGCACCCAAGAAGGCTTCATAGTCGGCTGGTTATGTCGCAGCCCGGTCGGCGAGATGCTGCCATTTCTCGACCCACGCCTTCGCTTCTTTGAGCGTCGCCGGATAAGGAATCCAGCGATTATCAGCACAGACCCCGTAGAAGCGGAAGCCGTGCTCAAGCAAGAAACGCACTTTTTCCCATTGCTCGACGTCGGCCGCGCGGGGTGCCTTGAAACGGTTGTGCACCCATGTCGCTGGCTTGCCGCACCGAGGGCAGAGGCGAGGTGCGTGCCCTGTCGATGCGTCCCAACCGTTCGGCGGCCGCTTGAACGACCGACGACAGTCGCAGCATACGAACGGAGACAATCCGCTCGGGAGAGCCGATCTGTTGTATCGCTGCGACATAACGGACGACGCTGCTTCGAAAATGGTCGCCTACGCGGCGGCCGTCAGGGTCACTTTGTACCCCATCGCCTCCAGCCGAGACACCATCTTCGCCTTGTCCTGGTCCGCCGACGGGCGGGCCTCCAGGTGGGCGCCACCCAGGTCGCAGTAGCGGGTGCCCCGGCTGAGCATGTGGTAGATCGTGACCAGCTGGCTGTGGCCGACGGCCGTGATGGCCCGCTTGCCGCCGCGGCGCTTGCTCAGCCGGCGGAACAGGGCCCCGAAGTACCCGCCCTTCTTCCGCGCGCCGGCCCAGGCGGTCTGGTTCAGCGTCCGCTTGAGCCACTTGTCCCCGTCGTTGGTCCGCCCGCTCCGCCGCTTGCCGGCCGACTCGTTGTTGCCCGGGCACATGCCCGCCCAGCTGGCCAGGTGGGCGGCGGTGGGGAACCGGGACATGTCCGTGCCGACCTCGGCCACGAACACCTCGGCCGAGCGGACGTCGAACCCCGGCACCTCGTCGATCCGGGCGACCGCCTCACGCTCCAAAGGGGTCATCACCGCCTCGATCCGGGCGTCGAACCGGGCGACCTGCTGCTCCAGTTGCTCCAGCTGGGTCAGGGACTCGTCGAGCATGAACCGGTGGTGCGCGGTCACGCGGCCGCTCAACGCCTCGGCCAGCTGGGGGATCTTGACCCGCAGCTTGCCGCGGGCCAGCTCGGCCATCTGGGCCGGGGTCTGCTTCCCCTCGACCATCGCCCGGAGCATGTCCCGGCCGCTGGCGCCCAGCACGTCGGTCGCCACCGATGCCAGCTTCACGTTGGCGTCCTCCAGGACTTTCTGGAGTCGGTTGGCCACGCGGGTCTTGTCGTCCATCAGCTGCGCCCGCTGGCGGGTCAGGTCCCGCAGGTCGCGCTGCGGCCGGTCGGGGACGAAGCTGGGCGAGAGCAGGCCCGCCGCCAGCAGCTGCGCGATCCACTGGCAGTCCTTCACGTCGGTCTTGCGCCCGGGCACGTTCTTGATGTGCCGGGCGTTGACCAGCATGAGGGTGATCGGCTCGCCGTCGGCCGTCGCCCGCCCCTCGAGCAGGTTCCACACCGGCTTCCAGTAGACGCCGGTCGACTCCATGGCCACGGCCGTCACGCCCGACGCGGCCAGCCAATCGCCCAACTCCAACAGCGCCCGGGTCGTCGTCCCGAACGTCCGCACCTCGTTGGCCACCGTCCCGTTCGGCCCCGCGGCCGAGCGGACGCAGGCGACCACCGTCTCCTTGTGCACGTCGATCCCGCAGCAGCGGGCGTGGACCACCGTCAACGCGTCCATAGCGACCTCCCGTTTGTACCGGGTCGCCGCCGGCGGGAGCCACCTGAGGGGGTGAAACAATCTGCTTCACGCGGTCAAAGCCGCAATCTCGGGTTCGTGCAGGCGGCCGGGCCAAACTGTTCTTCGGGCTCGAAGACGCCAGTCGTCGACGGCCTCGCCCGGCCGGCGGCGACCGCCCTCAGCCTAACGCGCAGCTACGGCGCGCCGGGTGATATTTTCATCCGCTCGGGCGTGGCGTACGCGCCACATGACCAACTGTTCTGTAAACTCGACCGAAAACTGCGTTTCTGGGCCGAAAACGCGGGTCGGCCCGGGCGGGCCGCCGAGCGGCAGTCGCATGGGAGCGGCGGATCGGGCCGCGCCACATTTACATCCCCTCAGGGTGCGGCTACCGCCGCATGTCAACTCTGTGGCCGGCAACGCGACGCGCGGGGCGGGCCAAGGAGTAGAACAGCATACCGACGCGACGCGGGCCGGTCCACAGCAGCGGCTGGTTATGCAGCACGCCGGTGAGCGGAGTGGCCTACTCCGATCCCCAAGACACTGCCTTGACGAAACCATCGGCCGTGAAGGCGACGTACAAGTACGACCCGGCGGGCACAGGCCGGCGCGAGCTGTACACCCAAAGGTTGGGGCCGGCATTTGGATACCCCTCTGGGTTCTGAATGCCTTCGCCCAGGTATTTCACCACGTCCGCCTTCGAGACCTTGCCGTTCCAAGCCGGGTCGATGCGTGTGTCGACCAATTCGAGCAGGGCATAGTAGTCGCCCGTCGCACGCCACCGCCTGCCGGCACCTTCGGAATGGGGCGGGGTCGGCGGCGCACTCGACGCCGGGACGCCTGGCGTAGCACAGCCGCACAGGCTGATCGTGACGGTGATCAGGATGGCCGTGAGCACGTGCTGCATAACGGATGACAATCTGTGGCGGCCAACGCGACGCGCCGAGGAATACTGTACCAAAGACAAACTCAAGACGCGACGCGGGGCCGTCCACAGCATTGGCTGGTTAGCCGGCACCCCGACCGCCGTGGACCGTGTTAGAGTTCCAGCCAATTGATACATGGCGGCAGCGCCGGATCATTGAAGAACTCAACCGCCGCCACATAGGCGACCTCGGTAGACACCAGGGTGCTGGCTGGCATGACGGCACCATTTCCCTCGCTGCCATCAGTCAGGACAAACTGGACGTTGTCGTCGCAGAGTTTTGGGGTCATGCCTGTCGGCTGAAAGCCCGCGTGACCGCCCTCGATATCCGGCATGTAATGCACGTATGCGACCGCGGAGTTGATCATTATCCAGAGCGACGGTTCCTTGCGCGAGTGACAGAGGATGAACGAACCATATGGACCTTGCCGAACCGTCCGCAGATGGCCGACGAGCGAGTCAGCGTCGTCGATGTTAGAGGTGCCGTTGAAGTCTTCGACCTGCATGGTGCCGGCTAACTACCAATCATCCGAGCTTCGTAAGAATAGTCGCTCCGGGCCCGGCACCGGACGGTCGTGGTGTAGCAAACCTGCCGGGCAGGTTAGCTAATGGTCGGGCGTTCGGCAAGATTGTCCAATATTGGCCAGCGTAAGGCCTGATCGGCGTTCGGGTCGTTTGGCGGGCTGACGTCAGGCCGGGTCGGCGACGACCGTTACGATGGATCGGGCCGGCAGCTCCACGGGCCCGGTGACCGCGGCGGGGGTCAGGCTCTGCGTGTCCGACGTGGTGTACGTCGTCACGCGCCGGGGGCCGCCAAGGTCCAGCGTCACGCGATCGGCGGGGCCGTCGTTGACGTAGACGACGACGAGCCGGCCGGTCTTGGGGTCCAGGTAGGCCGTGCCGAGCAACCCCTGCAGCGGGACCGTCGTGCTTTTGGCCGACCGGGTCGACGCGGCGGCCAGCTGCGCGGCCGACGGGCGCGGGGCGGCGGCGGCGACGCGGTCCCTCTCGGCCTGGGCGTTGACCGAGTCGCCGGTCAGGGCGACGCGGACGTAACCCGGCCGGACGAAGCGGCTGTAGTTGCCCATGGCCCAGAGCATTTTCGACTCGATGACGGTCTCGGGGTCGCCGCGGCGGTGCCAGTCGGTGTAGAGCAGGCCGTCCTTGTAGTCGCCGTCGCTCATGGCGAGCCACCACTGCCAGGCGGAGGCGGACTCGCGGGCCATGCAGGCGTGGATGATCTCGGCCAGCGTGATCGCCGGGGTGATGCCGGTGTCGCGCGTGTCCTCCATCAGGCAGATCTCGCTCATCCAGATCTTCCAGTCGGGGTGCTGGCGCATGCGGTCGCCCAGGGCGTTGGTGGCGCGCTTGAGGGCACCGTCCGATTGGGAGCCGTACAGGTGGTGGCACAGCGTGTGGCCGAGCACGTCGGCGAGGTCGGGCTGGGCGGTGAAGAAGTTGATGTAGTCGCCGTAGGGGACGTGGTAGCGGCTGGAGAACTCGCGGGCGGGGCGGAGCATGTCGGCGTAGTTGCTGCTCTCGGGGGTCAGCACCCGCGTGTGGAGCTGGCGGTTCTCCAGCTGTCGCTTCAGGGCCAGGACGATGTTGCGGATCGTCTGGTTGTCGACGCGGTTCCCCTCCTGGCCGTTGATCCAGGGGGACTGGGTCTCGTTCACGGGCGAGAGGTAGCGGAAGTCGATCTTGGCGTTGGGGTCGTTCAGCACGCCGTCGTCGCGGAAGTGGGCGAGGATGTCGGCCAGGTAGGTGGCGTACTGGTCCTCGAAGCCGGGCTTGAGGTTGGTGGGCAGCGTCTGGTCGCCGGCGTGGTTGGTCAGGCCGTTGCGGGTCATCCGGCCTGGGGGGCTGTTGACGAACGCCAGGAACTGCTCGACGCCCCGCGCCCGGGCGGCGGTCAGGAACCACTGCTCGGCCGCCTGGCGGTGCCAGTCGTACTGGCCCCGGGCCAGCTCGAACGTCTCGACGGTGCGCATCGGGTTGCGGATCGACTTCCGCTGCAGCCCGCCGCCCAGGTTGAACCGCCAGCACGACAGGCCGATCCCCTTGTCGACCGAGAACAGCAGGTCGGCCACCCGCTGCTTGGCGGCGTCGGACCAGGTGCCGACGCGCTGCATGGTCCAGGCGTCGCTGGCGCCGAAGTTGTCGATCGTCTGGAAGCGGACGGTCGGGTCGACGCGGTCGTGGACGTCGGCCGAGGCGGGACGCGCCAGGCCGAGCGAGAGGCCAACGGCGATCCCGAGAATGGACGCGCTGCGTGCGGTGGGCATGTCCTACATGATGCTATCGGATCGGCTAAGTTACGAGTACCAAACCCGCTATTTTCAGAAATCAGATCGACATTACATTCGCGTGATTGGTCTCAATCGGGCGAGGCGACGACGGCTACGAAAGCCGCTAATGAATGACAGACGCTGGCAAATGTTCGATTCGTGTTCATCCGTGTTTCGGCCCTCTTCTGCATTCGTGCCATTCGTGGCCGTTTCGCCCGCCTACGTCGTCGGCGTTCGAAGCCCGGTCCTCTGGGCCATCGCTAATCGGGCTTGAAATCGCGTTGCCGGTGCTCTGTCTCAAGGCTCCGCTTTTGCAGCGAAGAAGTTGGAACCACAGATGCACACGGATGCACACCGATCGGATTCCGGCCAACTCTTATCGGTGTGCCTCCGTGTGCATCTGTGGTTCCACTCTTTTTGCCATTCGCGTTCCTGCTCGCTGAAGCGAGCAGGCCAGGCAGACCCGGGATTCAAGAAGGAGCATTGAGACGGAGCACGTTGCCCGCGTTTTCGGGCGGGGGTAGCATCGGCCTCCCATGACGTCGCACCGCCGTTCGACCTGCGTCGCCGCGCTGTTGTGCTTGGCGTTCACGCTGGGTGCCGGTCCTCCGGCCAACGCCGACGTGGATGGCCCGGTGACCGTCAAACTCGGCGGCGTGGCCGACGTCGTCCAGGCGGGCGCCGGGGGGCGGCTCCTCGTGTTCCACCTGAAGGACGACGCCGAACGGCTCACCGTCGTCGACACGCTCGCCGGCAGGGTGCTGGGCCACGTCGCTGCGCCGGGCGCCGTCCGGTTCTCGGCCGACCGCGACAAGCTCGTCGTCGTGCTGAACGACCAGCACATCGTCCAGCGGTGGGACCTGGCCACGCTGCGGAAGGAGCAGTCGGTGCTGCTGGGCGACGACCGGCCCGTCGGCCGGGTGTCGCTGGGGTGCGACGGCAACGGGCCGCTGGCGATGTGGTTCGCGGGCGGCACCCCGTTCGGCGACGACCCCGCCAACGGCGTCCAATTTTGGGACGTCGCCACCCTCCGCAAGCTCGACGTCCACGGCGACGTCGACCACCCCACCGGCGACGGGCCGGTCATCTGGCCCAGCGCTGATGGTCACACGTTTTGCCTGTGGGGCTGGACCAGCGGGCCGTACGACCTGCTCCACCTGGGCGACGTCACGCCGACGTCGCTCACCTGTCGGCTGACGCACACGGCCGACGGCGAGGACTACAACCGGGCCTGGGCCATGCCCACGGCCGACGGCACGCAGCTGGTCAAGCACGGCGCGGTCGTCTACGACGCCACGACGGCCACCCCGATCGCCGCCCCGCCCGGCCCGCTGAGCGGGGCGACGCTGCTGCCCACGGTCGACCCGCGCTACCTGATCGCCCTGCGCCGCATCGACGCCCGCGACCACCCGTCGAACGCGCTGTCGGTCGTCGCCGCCTGCGACCGGCGGGTGATCTACACGGTGGACGACGTCGAGCCCGTCACCGGCGGGCAGATCGACACCGACATCGGCCGGCTCGGGGTCGACCCGCGGGTCTACTACCTGCCGGCCGACAAGCGGGTGGTGCTGATCCCCGACGGCGACGACCACGTCGTCGTCCACCCGTTCGACCTGCCCGCGGCGCTCCGCCAGACCGGGGCCAGCTACCTGTTCGTCACGTCCAAGCCGCCGGTCACCGCAACGGCCGGGACGGCGTTCAGCTACCAGATCGAGACGCTGTCGTCGTCGACGCCGCTCACGTATCACCTGGACCAGGGGCCGACTGGGATGGCCGTGTCGGCGGGGGGACTGGTGACGTGGTCGGCCCGCGCCGCGCCCGACGACCCGGCCGGCGAGCGGGTGCCGGTGGTGGTGACCGTGTCCGACGGAACGGAGCAGCAGGCGACGCACGGGTTCGCAGTGCGGGTGGTGCGCCGCTCGCCCGGCCCCGCACAGCCGCCGCCCACGGTGGTGGACGCCGCCCCCGCGGCCCCGCCGATCTCCAACGACCCCGAGGTGGCGTCGGTCGCCCAGAAGCTGGCCCGCCGGGTCGAGTCGCACCTGCAGGACGAGACGCTGGACGAGATCGACGACCGCGCCCACGTCCGCGTGACGGTCGTGCGGGCCGATCGCGTCTCGGAACCGACCGACGCGGTCCTGACGGCCCACCTGATACTGCTGGTCCGCAAGACGGTCGCATCCCGCCCCGGCGTCGACGGGACCAAGACCGACTCGAACCTGACGGTCCAGCTGCGCCACGCGCCGGGCCAGGCGTGGATGTGCCTCTCGGCCGACATGGTGATGACGTCGGTCGACGCGGGCCACGGCCCCGATACCAGCGCCGGCCGGCACAGGGTGCGGACGATGATGCCCACCGTCCGCGCCGCGCTGGCCGAGGCCCAGGCCAACGACGCCCCGTCGCCGACGACCCGGCCGGCCCTGGTCCGGGGCCCCAAGGACCCGGCGTTGAGCGTGATCGGCGGCCGGCTGGCGGCGTACCTGAAGGCCGACCTGACCGACGCCGCCAAGGACGACCCCGACTATATCTCGGTCGTGACGGTCGGCGTCGTCCAGGCGACGGCCACGCCCGCCGTCGACGGCCTGCCGGCCGGCCGGCCGGCTGATGCTGGGCGTGAGCGTGGACGAGTCGCCCCTGCCCAGCGGTGACTTCATGGCCGTCCACTCGCACATCACCCTGGCGCTGCGACGGACGTCGCCGACCGGCCCGTGGATGTGCCAGTCGGGCCAGATGGTCGTCGACATCGTCACCGGCCCCCACGGCCCGATCGACAACGGCGTGCACCGGAGCCGCGACGTGACCCGCGCCATCAACGCCGCCCTGGCCGACATCCAGGCCAACGACGCCCCCGCCAACCCGCCCAAGCGCCCCGCGGCCGAGCGCCTGCCGCTGATGCGGACGTGAGGAGGGCAACAGGGCCGGGCCGTGTCGGCCCGCGCGACCGCAGGTCGCGTGTCGCGCGATCCGCATCGGTAGGCCAATTAGGTGTCCCCTGCGCGAGACGCCGGCTGCGCCGGCCTCGGGGCGGCACGCCCCGGCTCTGTTCCCAATGGTTTGACCCCCCCGTGGGGGTGCCTTACCATCGCGGTCTACCCGCATGTTTGCCATCGTCAGCGACATCCACGGAAATCTGGAGGCCTTCACGGCCGTGCTGGGGGAGATCGAGCGGCGGGGGATCCAGCACATCGTCTGCCTGGGCGACATCGTCGGGTACGGGCCCAACCCCAAGGAGTGCCTGGACCTGGTGGCCACCCGGTGCCGGGCGGCGATCATGGGGAACCACGACTTCGCGCTGTTCTACGAGCCGTTCAACTTCAACGCCGGCGCCGAGCAGGCGTGCTACTGGAGCCGGGCGCAGTTCGAGGCCGACCCCGACCTGGAGCGGCGGGCGGCCCGGTGGAGGTTCCTGGGCAACCTGCCGGTGCGGATCAAGACCAACGACTTCGTCGCCGTCCACGCCAGCCCGCGCCGGCCGATCAACGAGTACATCTTCCCCGACGACATCTACACCAACCCCGGCAAGTTCGGGCAGATCTTCGAGCGGTTCGACAAGCTCTGCTTCGTCGGTCACACCCACGTGCCCGGCGTGTTCCTGGAGGGGCCCGACTTCTACAGCCCCGACGAGCTCGACTACCGGTTCGAGCTGGCCGACGAGAAGGCGATCGTCAACGTCGGCTCCGTCGGCCAGCCGCGCGACCGCGACCCCCGAAGCAGCTTCGTGGTGGTGGGCGACACGTCGATCGAGTTCGTGCGGTTGCCGTACGACGTCGAGGCCGTCGTTCGCAAGGTCGAGGCCGTCCCCGAGCTTGACAACTTCCTGGGGACGCGACTGCGCGACGGGCGGTAGCCGCTCATTGTTATTTGTTACTGGTTACTAGTGACCTGCCACGGCCGACCGAGCACAAGCAACCAGCAACAAGTAACCAGTCACAAATCACAAGTACCCTTCCTCAATGAACAACAAGCGGCTCATCCTCAACGTCACGTTCGTGCTGGTCCTGTTCCTGGCGTGGAACCTGACCATCAAGGCGATCACCAAGCGCCACCCCGACTGGGTGAAGACGCCGGCGGCGGCGACCACCGGGCCGGCGGCGAGCCCCACGACGGTGCCCTTCGCGCCGTCCACCACCGCCCCGGCCGTGGCGGTCGTGGAGCCGGCGAGCCGACCGACGACCGCGCCCGTCGTGGCCGCGGTCACCCCGCCCGTGGTGCCCCCGGCGGCGGCGGCGGTCGGGTTGCACGTCGAGGATGCCACCGGCGGGCCGGCGGTGGTCGCGCTCGGGTCGAACGCCTACGCCGACGGCACGTTCCCCATGCAGGTGATGCTCGACCCGCGCGGGGCCAGCATCGGCAAGGTGACGCTGAACGACTTCTACAAGAAGGCCCAGCACGTCGACGGCGACCCGGCCGATTTGTACGAGTTCCAGAGCCCGCTCGCCGAGTCGCCGGACGACACGCGCCCGCTGGCCACGGCATCGGTCACGGTCGACGGCGCCGCGGTCGACCTGACCAACGGTCACTGGCGGCTGTCGACCAGCTCGGCCGACTCGGCCACGTTCACCACCCGCATCCTCGACGGAACTGCGCCGGTCGTGGAGCTGACCAAGACGTACAAGCTGCTGCGGCGCGACGCCAAGGACGGCAGCGCCGGGTTCGACGTGGCGCTGGCGCAGACGTTCCGCAACCTGACCGGCCGGGCGATCAGCGTGTCGGCCAACTTTAACGGCCCGACCGCGCCGCTGGGCGAGAACAGCCGCAGCGAAGACCGGCGGTTCATCGCCGCGTTCGACGAGGGGGACCACTACCTCAAGACCGACGACACGTTCGTCAACGAGCTGAACAAGGCCAAGGGCACAACCAAGGACCTGGCCACGGCCAAGCCGCTGCCGCTGGTGTGGATCGGCGTGTGCAACTCGTACTTCGACGCGATCGTCCGCCAGGACGCCGGGGCGGCGGGGGCCGTCCACGTCGGCAGCGCGCTGGCGGTCGAGGTGGACGACACGACGCACAACGCGGCGTTCAACCTGACTACCGCCCCGTTCACGCTGGCGGCCGGCGCGGTCGCGCCGTTCGACCTGCACGCGTTCTTCGGGCCCAAGCAGCGGCAGCTGCTGAAGAACGACTACTACGCCGCCTTCCCGCGCGGGTACGACGTCAGCCTGGTCTACATCAGCAAGTTCTGCGGGCTGCTCACGTTCGGCTGGCTGATCAACGTGCTCTACTTCATCCTGTGGTGCTTCCACCGGATCTTCTTCGACTGGGGCCTGGCCATCATCGGGCTGGTCGTGCTGGTCCGCACCTGCCTGCACCCGATCACCAAGCGGTCGCAGATCCAGATGATGGGCATGTCCAAGATGGGCCCGGAGATCGAGCGGCTGAAGAAGAAGTACGGCGACGACAAGGAGGGCCTGAACAAGGCCATGATGACCGTCTACAAGGAGCAGGGCATGGCCCCGATCCTGGGGTGCCTGCCGATGCTGTTGCAGACGCCGATCTGGCTGGCGCTGTGGAACGCGCTGCAGAGCACGTTCGAGATCCGCCAGGCCGGGTTCCTGCGGTGGGGGCACGTCCACCTGACGTGGATCGCCGACCTCTCGCAGCCGGACAAGCTGATCGACTTCGCCAGCGCGGTCCACCTGCCGTTCGGGTACGAGATGCACAGCGTGAACGTGCTGCCGCTGCTGCTGGCGGGCGTGTTCGCGGTGCAGCAGCGGATGATGCCCCAGCCGGCCAACATGACGCCGGAGCAGGAGCAGCAGCGCAAGATGATGAAGTGGATGCCGCTGATCTACCCGCTGTTCTTCTACGTCAGCCCCAGCGGGTTGAACCTGTACATCCTGACCAGCACCAGCCTGGGGATCATCGAGAGCCGGATCGTCCGCCGGCACATCAAGGAGCGGGAGGAGGCCGAGAAGGCCGGGCGGATCATCGTCGACGCCGGCAAGTCGCGCAAGGGGAAGCGGGAGGACGCGAGGAGCGAGCCCCCGAAGAAGCCCGGCGCGGTGGCCGGGTTCATCGCGAACCTGCAGGCCAAGGCCGAGCAGGTCGTCCGCGAGGCCGAGCGGAAGAAGAACGAGGGGCGGCGGTGAAGATGTTTCAGCCGCAGATGAACGCCGATGCTCGCAGATGAAGACAGGTAATGACCATCTGCTTATCTGCGCGCATCCGCGTTCACCTGCGGCTCATTCTCTTTCTTGATTTACCATGGATTTCGGCGACACGATCGCCGCGTTCTCGTCCGCCGTCGCACCCGCGGCACGCATTCTCCTGCGGACCAGCGGCCCGCGATCGATCCCCATCGCCGCCGACCTTTGCGATGCGCTGCCCACCTCGGCCGGAAAGGTCACGCTCGCCTTCGCCGACCTGCGTTGCCCCGCCTGGGTCTACGTCTTCCGCGGCCCGCGCAGCTACACCGGTGACGACACGGTCGAGTACCACCTCCCCGGCAGCCCCGTGCTCGCGCGGATGTTGTACGACGACCTGATGGCGCGCGGCTGCCGCCCCGCCGAACCCGGCGAGTTCACCGCCCGCGCCTACTTCGCCGGGAAGCTCGACCTGACCGAGGCCGAGGGCGTCGCCGCCACCATCGCCGCCGGCAACGCGAACGAGTTGGCCGCCGCCCGCCAGCTGCTCGCCGGCGAGCTGGCGCGCCGCCTGCGGCCGATCACCGACCTGTTGGCCGACACGCTGGCGCTGGTGGAGGTCGGCATCGACTTCTCCGAGGAGGACGTCACGTTCCTGGACGTGGCCGAGGTGACGCGCCGCGTGACCGAGGCCGACGCAGCCCTGTCCGAATTGGCGGCGGACAGCGATCGGTTCGAGCCGTTGTCGCACGAGCCGCGGGTCGTGCTGGCCGGCCGGCCGAACGCGGGGAAGTCGTCGCTGTTGAACGCGCTGGCCCAACGCGACCGGGCGGTGGTCTCACCGGTGGCCGGGACGACGCGCGACGTGCTGTCGGCCACGGTCGACCTGCCGCGCGGGCGCGTGCAGTTGATCGACGCGGCGGGCATCGATTCCTCATCCGTTAGCCCCCCGCTCTGCGGGGGTTTCCAATGCCGCGAAACCCCAGCAGAGTGGGGGGCCAATGGAACAGACCTAAACGCCGAGATGCAGTCCCGCGCCGCCGCCGCCATCGCGTCGGCCGACGTGCTGGTGCTGGTGCGCGACGCCACCGACGATCGCCCCGACGTGCCGCTGCCGCGGCCGCCGGACCTGCGCGTCACCAACAAGGTCGACCTGCGCGACGTGCCCGGCGTCAGCGCGCTCACCGGCGTCGGCCTGGACGAGCTGCGCGGGGCCCTCGACGCCGCCGCCTTCGGCCGCGGCGGCGCGGCCGGCCGGCTCGCGCTGAACCGCCGCCACCTGTCGGCGATCGCCGACGCCCGCGCCGCGTTGACCCGCGCGATCGGCCACGCCGCCATCGCCGAGCTGGCCGCCGCCGACCTGCGGTCGGCCCTGGACGCGGTCGGCTCGGTCGTCGGCTCGGTCACGCCCGACGACGTCCTCGGCCGCATCTTCGGCGGGTTCTGCATCGGGAAGTGAACGGGCCGGTCTACGATTGACCCGGTCCGTCGGGGCAGCGCATGCTGAAGTGGTCCGACCCCGTTCGAGGGAGGCACCCATGATCATCGCCGAACACACCCAAACCGTGGCCGACTTCAAGCAGACGTCGACCGAGACGCTGGACCGGCTCAATCGCACCGATGAGGCCGAGATTCTGACGGTGGACGGTGAGCCGCGCGCCGTCCTGCTGTCGCCGGCCGCCTACGACGCGCTGGCCCGGGAGGCGGATCTCAACCGCGACGCCGCGGGGATGCGGGAGAGCATTCGCCAGCTGGACGCCGGCCAAGGACAAGAGGTGAACGCCTTTCTGGACGACGTGCGGGCCAAGCTGCTGGCGATGAGGGCTGAGCAGGAACAAGGGGTTGAGCGGGGAAGCGGTTGCCCGCCATCGTCTCGCCGCGCGTGAAGAACCAGGTCTTGGACCAAGTGCTCTACATCGCGGAGGACTCGCTCGGCAATGCATTGGCGTGGGAGGCGCGGCTGCGAGACGCGATGAACGTCATTGGTGACGCGCCGAACCACGCCGTCGATGAGGACGCCAGCGACCGGGTTGGCGAGGCGCTTCGCAAGGTCGTCTTCGAGGGCACGTACCTGATTCACTATCGCGTGTCGAACACCGCTGTCGAGGTCATGTGGTTCCGCCACGGAGCCATGAAGCCGCGCCGCGGCGAACCGTGAGGTCGGGTCGCGCGGGACCCCCGTCCCGACCGCGCGGCGGGAATTGCCGTGTTCAGTTGTCCGCCAGCACGTAAGACACCGCGTACCGGATCAACTCCGTGCTCGACCGGATTCCCAGCTTGTCGCGGATGTGGTCGCGGTGGACGTCGACCGTCTTGCTGCTCAGGTGCAAGACCGCCGCGATCTCCTTCACCGTCATGCCCCGGCCGATGGCCTGGAACACCTCCAGCTCGCGGTCGCTCAGCACGCCCAGCGGGCTGCCGGGCGTCGGCTTGCGGTTGCGGACCTGCTTCTGCAGCAGGGCGGCGTTGACCGCCTCGCTGACCGAGATCCCGCCGTTGAGGATGTGGCGGATGGCGGCCACGATGGCGGCGGTCGACTGGCCCTTGTTGATGTACCCCTCGGCGCCGGCCCGCAGCACGCGCTCGGCCCACAGCATCTCGTCGTGGATGCTCAGCACCAGCACCGGCAGGCTCGGGTACATGCTGGCCAGGTCCTTCACCAGCTCCAGGCCCGGCTTGCCCGTGAGCGACAGGTCGCAGACGACCAGGTCGGGGTTGAGGGCCGCCACCTGATCCATGGCCGACCCGGCGTCGCCGGCCATGCCGGCGATGGTCAGGTCGGGCTCGGCGTTGA
>CBDAQA010000014.1:0-105239 GCA_965198865.1 Tepidisphaeraceae bacterium
ACTCTCGAAACCAAGGTTGCCAAGCGTCCCGTCGTCATCATCGTCCGCGACGGTTGGGGCAAGAATCCCGACCCGCGGTGGGACAACGCCAACGCGGTCATGCTGGCCCGACACCCCGTGGCTGACCAACTGCTGGCCGAGTACCCCAGCACGCTGATCCACACCAGCGGGTTCGACGTCGGCCTGCCCGAGGGGACGATGGGCAACAGCGAGGTGGGCCACCAGAACATCGGGGCCGGGCGGATCGTCGACCAGGAGTCGGTCAAGATCACCAAGGAGGTCCGCAACGGGGCGTTCACCAACAACCCGCAGATGGTGGCCGCCATCGACAACGTGAAGAAGAACGCGTCCAGCTTGCACCTGTTCGGCATCGTCTCCGACGCCGGCGTGCACGGGCAGCTGGAGCACCTGTACGGCTGCCTGACGCTGGCCAAGGCGCACGGCATCTCGAACGTGTTCCTGCACGCCTTCACCGACGGTCGCGACACCTCGCCCCACTCGGGCATCGAGTACCTGCGGCAGGTGGAAGCGAAGATGGCCGAGATTGGCGTCGGCCAGGTCGCCAGCGTCAGCGGCCGGTTCTACGCCATGGACCGCGACAACCGCTGGCAGCGCGTCGAGAAGGCGTACAAGGCCATCGCCGATGGTGATGGTGTGAAGTTCCCCTCGGCCAGGGCGGCCGTGCAGGCGTATTACGACCACCCGACCGAATCGAACATGTCCGGCGACGAGTTCGTCACGCCCGCCGTCATCTGCCACCCCGACGGCACCCCGCTGGCCACCGTGAAGGACGGCGACACCGTGATCTTCTACAACTACCGCGGCGACCGCCCGCGCGAGATCACCAAGGCGTTCGTCCAGGACCCGTTCGACGGCTTCGACCGCGGCCCCAAGCGCAGCCTGTGTTTCGTCACCATGACGGCCTACGAGTCGGGCCTGCCCGTCCACGTCGCCTATCCCAAGCCGCCGAAGATGGCCAACACGCTCGGCGAGTACGTCAGCAACCTGGGCCTGAAGCAGTTCCGCTGCGCTGAGACGGAGAAGTTCCCGCACGTGACGTTCTTCTTCAACGACTACCGCGAGCCCCCCTTCCCCGGCGAGGACCGTCAGATCGTCCCGTCGCCGAAGGACGTCGCCACGTACGACCAAAAACCGCAGATGAGCGCCCAGGGCGTCTGCGACGAAACCGTCAAGCGGATCGACAGCGGACAGTACGACCTGGTCGTGGTCAACTTCGCCAACACCGACATGGTCGGCCACACCGGCGTGCTCGGCGCGGCCATCACCGCCGTGGAGTTCGTCGACGCGCGGGTTGGCGAGATCCTCGCCGCGGTGAAACGCCAGAACGGCGCCGCGATCGTGTTGGCCGACCACGGCAACTGCGAGCAGATGATCGACCCCGCCACCGGCGCCCCGCACACGGCCCACACGACGTACGACGTGGAGATCATCGTCGTGGACGACCGGTTCAAGGGGCACCAACTCCGCGCCGGCGGGCGGCTGGCGGACGTGGCGCCGACGGCGCTGGCGCTAATGGGGCTTCCGAAGCCGGCGGAGATGACGGGGGAGTCGCTGGTCGCGTGAGGCGAGTTGTCCCGACCGTTTAGCGACGGCCCAGAGGGCCGGCAACACCTTGTAGCCGGCCCTCTGGGCCGTCGCTAAACGGTTCTGCGTCGCTCACGAGAATCCCGATGCACACTTGGATCATGACGATCGCGCAAATCACGAATGGGACCGCTAGCGGCGCGGCCGACTCGGGCGTGGAGCTCGGCGCGGTGATCGCCGTCGTCTGCTCCTGGCAGCGCAACCGATCGATCCTCTGGGCGATCCTCGCGGGCATCCTGTCGTGGATCTACGTGATCTACTTTGCAGCCACGCGCCGGCCCCACGAGCGGCGGTGAGTCGGGTAGTGTGTGGTTCACCACGTCGTTCCTTCCGTACACGGCGTGATGAATCACGCGCTCCCCATCATGTCATTTCGTCCGCTCGGCTCCCGTTTTCGTCTCGGAACAGCCGTGTCGGTTCCACCAACGGTGGGCACGTCACGCCGACCCGACAGCTCGCGGCATGGTGAACCACGCCCTACTCGCTGAACCACGCCCTTCCCATCTGAGGGTATGCTCACGGCGGGAGGACAGACCGTGCCGGAACACGACGCGGACCTCGGGCGCAACCTGACCGTGGCGGGGCGGACACTGACCGCTGCCGAGTTCGAGCACCGAACGGACCTGGTGCCGGAGAAGATGGAGTGGGACGGCGGCATCTTCACGTCTGACCGCGACCGGCTGCGCGTGCTGGCCATGCTGCTGGAGTTGATGGGCACGGGGGCGGCCGTCGGGTTCGGACCGTTGGAGGCGTGGGAGGCTGCGCTGGCCTCGCGGCGGGCGGCCGGGGCGGCGAGCCCATCGCCCTTGGACGCGTTGACCGCGGCGACGATGTCCGAGGTGCGGCGCGTCGCGGGTCGGGTGGCCGGTGTGCTTTCCGGTTTCGCGGGACCACGCGGGCTGGGCACCGTCAGCGACGAGGGGGGCGGCATCGTCACGTTCGTCCGTGCCGGCCGGCCGTCGGGCGACGATGGCCGGCCGCCGGACCTGATGGCCGTTGTTGTCTCGCGTGAACTGCGCGGGGATGACAACACCTACCGTCGCCAGGAGGCGGTCCGCTTGGCCGGCGGCACCGTGTGGACCCTGTTGTTGCCGGGTGACACCGTCCAGGTGTCCGCCGGTGGCCAACTGCGGTTCGTCGACGGGCCAGATTCGGTCGACGCCGAGCCCATGCTGCCGGGCTTCTCGTGTCCCGCCGATGCGTTGTTCGGCACGGTTGGCGACCGCTGACGCGCCCTATCGCAATTCTATCCGTCACCGGGCGTGAAATTGGATGACGGTCCGAATA
Source organism: Tepidisphaeraceae bacterium (assembly GCA_965198865.1). Taxonomy (GTDB): domain Bacteria; phylum Planctomycetota; class Phycisphaerae; order Tepidisphaerales; family Tepidisphaeraceae; genus CBDAQA01. The sequence goes on from CBDAQA010000014.1 coordinate 2,893, forward strand.
GGATCGCGGCACCTATGCCCAAGATCACCGTGGACGGCAAGACGATCGAGGCCAAGCAGGGCCAGATGGTGCTCCAGGCGTGCAACGACGCCGAGGTGCCGGTGCCGCAGTACTGCTACCACCCGGGGCTGTCGATCGTGGCCAGCTGCCGCATCTGCCTGGTCGAGGTCGAGGGCATCCCCAAGCTGGTCCCGGCCTGCCAGACGCCGGTGCGCGACGGCATGGTCGTCTACGCCAAGAGCTCCAAGGCGATCGCCAACGAGAAGCAGGTGATGGAGTACCTGCTGGTCAACCACCCGCTGGACTGCCCCGTGTGCGACCAGGCCGGCGAGTGCTACCTGCAGGACTACTCCTACCAGTATGGCCGGGCCCAGAGCCGGTTTGAGGAGGACAAGCTCAAGAAGCCCAAGAAGAACGTCGGGCTGAACGTGCTGCTCTACAACGACCGGTGCATCATGTGTACCCGCTGCGTGCGTTTCACCCGTGAGGTGTCCGGCACCAGCGAGCTGTACGTCGACGGCCGGGGCAGCAAGGAGGAGATCGACATCTTCCCGGGCAAGCCGCTGAACAACAAGCTGTCGGGCAACGTGGTCGACCTCTGCCCCGTGGGGAGCCCTGCTCGACAAGGACTTCCTGTTCAAGCAGCGCGTCTGGCTGCTGAAGGAGGCCCCGAGCATTTCGCCGGTCGACGCCGGCGGCGAGAACATCTCCCTCCACCACAACGAGGGCAAGGTGTGGCGCGTGAAGCCCCGCTTCAACGCCGACGTCAACACCTGGTGGATCAGCGACGACACCCGCTACAGCTACAAGGTCCTGAACGACCCCAAGCGGCTGACCAAGCCCACCAAGAAGCAGTACGGCGCGCCGGTCGAGACCAACTTCGGTACCGCCCTCGACGCCGCCAAGGCCGGGCTCACCGCCGTCATCAAGCTCGGCGGGAACGTCTACGCGATCCTGTCCCCCATGATGGCCTGCGAGGAGGCGTACCTGCTGGGCAAGGCGATCCGCACGCTCGACCCGCAGGCCGTGCTGGCCCTGGGGCCCGTGCCCACCACCGGCGCGAACGACGTCTTCAAGAACAGCGCCACCGGCAAGCAGACGTTCGTCATCCAGGCCGAGAAGGTCCCCAACGCCGCCGGCGTGCGACGGGTGCTGGAAACGCTCGGCGGCCCGCAGGCCGCCTACACCGACCTCGCCCACAACGGCAACCTCAAGGGCGGCTGGGTCGTCGGCGGATACCTGTCCAACTGGGCCACAAGCATCTCCCTGCCCGCCGGCTTCACGGTGGTGCAGGACATCCTGCCGAACAAGCTGACCGGCTCGGCCGACGTGCTGCTCCCCGCCGCCGCCTGGGCCGAGAAGGACGGCTGCTGGGAGAACTACGCCGGCAGGATCCAGCCCTTCACCGCCGCCGTCGCCCCGCCCGACGGTACCCGCCGCGAGGGCGACGTCTACCTGAACCTGCTCAGCCGGCGCGAGACGTACCACGCCGAGACGATCCGATCGGAGATGGGCGCGCCGTTCGCCGCCGTCGCCCTGCCGGCCGAGGTCGCCGCCGAGCCGGCGTTCGAGTTCGCCGAGCTGTGAGGCCGCCGTGTTCCGACGCAAGCCGAAATACCCGTGGCGCGACGGCCGATCGTTGGCCGCCGTGCTGGCCGACGCCCGACCGTGGCTGGAACGGCACCGCATCATCCTCCCCGGCGGCGGGTGCGACCCGGACGACATCGTCGCCGCCGAGGCCCGCCACGGCCGGCCGCTGCCGCCCGACGTGCGCCTCCTGTTGACGATCGTCCGGCCCAACCCCCTCGGCCCGCACGACGAGGGCGGGCCCGAGGACTTCAGCCTGCCCGCGCTCGGTCCGGGCTGGTCCGGCTGGACGGCTGGGGCAAAGGACATCGAGCCGATCGCCGACTGGGGCAACGCCGACCTGCTCGGCCTCGGTGGGACCGCCCTCGGCGACGACCTTTTCTGGTGCCTCGGCCACCGCGCGTTCCCCGACGGCTGCATCGTCTGCTTCAGCCACGAGGCGGGCCTGGGGAACGGCCTCGTCCTGGCCGTTGTTGCCCGGTCGCTGGCCGAGTTGATAACCCGTGCCGTGATGTGCGACGGCTTCAACCCCGGCGACGCCAGCGACCTGTCGGCCGACCCCGACGACCCGGACGACGACCCCGGCCCGATCGCTCCGCTCGACTCCGATGCGGCCCAGGCGTTGTTCGACGCCGAGTTTGCCGAGCTCAACCCCACCGATTTCGGTTGACCCGAATCGCCTCAACCGCTTGTCGACGCTACTGGTTTCGCACAGATCCCGCAAAGGTCGTCCCGATACAGAGTTGCGAGCTGGGGTGCGTGCGCGCCCGTCCCCGGATTTTTGTTCCCGCAGCGGTAGGGACGTGGTAGCCTACTCTGTTGCGGAGTGGGAATTTCGACGTTTCGACTGCCCGCCCCGGTGCTGTTGGCCGACGAGTTGTGTTGGAGGCGGTATGACCACGCGAGTCTGGTCCGCGGTGTTGGTGGGGGCGGTCGTGATCATGGGGGTGTCGCTCGACCTGCGTGGCAAGGCGAGGGCCGCCGCCCGCAAGCCGTCGCCCGCCGCGCCGGTTGCCGTCGGCACCTGCACGTTCACCGATCCCAAGGCCGGCATCGCCCTCTGCTACCCCGCCGCTTGGCACCCCAGACCCGCCAAGACCGCCGAGCTGGCCGTCGCCTGCCCCAGCTGTTCGGCGTCGCTGCAGCTCGACGTCCCCGCGATGGACTGGCACCCGCCGTTCATCCCCGTCGGGATGGTGACCGCGAAGTACGTCGAGGCGCTGAAGCAGTCGGACCTGCCCGACGCCGCCGTGCAGGAGACGACCGACCTGAAGGTGGCCGGTGCCACCGCCCGCCGCGTCACCACGCGCGGCCACGCCAGGTCCGGCACCCCCAGCGTCGACACCGCCGTCGTCATCGTCCACGCCGGCCAGGTCTTTATCCTCAGCTGCGACAGCGATGACGCCGGCAGCGCCACCGCCCGCCACGCCCTCGATGCCGCGACCGCCTCGGTGCGGTGGACGAAGTAGCCCGCACACGATGTTCACCCCACCCAACAGAGCCCAGCGGCTCGGCCGCGGGTTCCGCCGCTCGCCGTCGATCTACCCCCCGAGGGACCCGCGGCGGAGCCGCTGGGCTCTGTTGTTCGTCATCGCCATTGCCGGCTGTCAGCCGACGCCGCCAGTGACGGTGCGCCGTACGCCTGCCACCACCCGGTCCCTGGGCCCGCAGACGTTCGACGCCCCCTCGCTCGGCATCGCCTTCAACTACCCCGCCGGTTGGACCCCCGACGCCGCAGCCACCGCCGAGGAGGCGTTGCGTGTCGTCAACGGCTCCGCCGTGCTCACGCTCACCGTCCCGAAGCTGCCGTTCCACATCCCGGGCATGATCCCGATCAACCTCGTCGCCAGCGGCTACGCCGACGACGTCCGCAAGCGCCTGCCCGACGCCGCCGGCCCGGCTGCCCAAGTGGTCACGCTCTCCGACGCCCAGGCCCGCCGCGTGACCCTCACCGGGCACGAGCCGGACGGGAGGACGATCACCGAGGACGCCGTCCTCATCGTCCACGGCGACCGCGTCTACGTGCTCGCCACCGATGCCGACCCCGCCGCCCGCCCCGCCGCCGCATCCGCCCTCGACGCCGCGGTCGCGTCGGTCCGCTGGACGAAGTGATGCGGATCTTTTGCGGTCGACGTGCCTGCGCATTCGGAGTCCCGGATGTACGTCCGAAGCTTCTTCGACACGCCCATCGTGCAGCGCGCACGGTCGGCGACCGCAGGCCGTGCGTTACGCACGATGCGTGAAATGTGCCGCGGAATAGGCTCAAGCTTGGCCGGATCGGGTCGATGGGGGAAACGTAACGACGCGCCGGCCGTTGAATCGTGCAACGTCGGATGGGGGGGACCGAGGCGATCTGGCGACCTGCCGGGTGGTACGCGCTTTGTCTAATGGACGGGCGAGCCCCCGCCCGCCGAAGCGGGCGGGCGGGGCCAACGGTGTGCCTCTGGGAGTACCGACGTGAACGCCATCGGGATCGTGTCCTGCCTCGGATTCCTCTGCCTGCTGCTCGCCGCCGGCGTCGCCGCCCGCTGGTGGGACGGGCGGCGCAGCGGCTGGGGTCGACTCGGCCAGCGCTACCCCGCCGGCCGCCGCACCACCGGCGCGGCGTTCGCCCGCGCCTCGGTCCGCCTCAACGGACGCTGGTACCACGAGACGGCCGACGTCCGCATCGGCGGCGGCGGCATCCTCGTCCGCCTGTCGCCGGTGTTTCGCCCTTACCACCCCCCGCTGCTGTTGCCCTGGGACGACGTGACGGCCGACGAGTCCGCCCTCGGCGACACGCTACCCCTGGCGATCGGCGACGGGGCGTCCGTCCTGCTGACCGGCCCCGCCGCCGCGACGGCCGCGCGCGTGCTGGCCCGCCGTCACTCCAGGAACACCTCGTCAATGTAGCACCACATCCACGCCTCGCCCGGCTCCACCGACCGCATGATCGGGTGCTTCGTGTGGTGGAAGTGCTTCGTCGCGTGCCTGTTCTTCGACTGGTCGCAGCACCCCACGTGGCCGCACACCAGGCACATGCGCAGGTGCATCCAGGTGTCGCCGCTCTCCAGGCACTCCTTGCACCCGTCGCCGCTGGGCACGACGTCGCGGATCTGGCTCACGTGCGCGCAGGCGTTCTCGTCGGACATGTGATGGCTCCCGGTCCTCCTTCCATCAGCCCCTGGCTTTGCCGGGGTTCTCCAGAACCCGGGCGAAGCCCGGGGCCAACGGATGAACTCAAATGCCGTACTTCTTCCTTCGTCGCCACAGCGTCGCCAGGTCGATGCCCAGCACCGTGGCCGCCTCGTCCAGCGACCGCGTGCGCGCCAGCACCCGGCGGATGTGGACCTCCTCGATCTGGTCCAGCGGGGCCAGGTCGCCCAGCGCCAGTTCCGCCCCGGCCGTCGCCTTCGACAGCGCATCGGGCAGGTGCTCCACGCCGACCTGCTCGGTCTGGCACAGGATCACGGCCCGCTCCACGACGTTCCGCAGCTCGCGAATGTTGCCCGGCCAACGGTAGGCCTGCATCACCGCCGCCGCCTCGGCGGTGAACCCGGCGATCGGCCGGCCGCGCGCGAAGCCGCGCAGGAACCGCTCGGCCAGCGCCGGCACGTCGGCCGCCCGCTCCCGCAGCGGCGGCAGGTCGACCTGCACCACATTGATCCGGTACAGCAGGTCCTCGCGAAACCGCCCGTCTCGAACGGCCGACTCCAGGTCGACGTTGGTGGCCGTCACCATCCGCACGTCGGCCCGGCGGGTCCGGTTCTCGCCCACCCGCTCGTACTCGCGGTCCTGCACGAACCGCAGCAGCTTGGGCTGCAACTGCAGCGGCAGGTCGCCGATCTCGTCCAGGAACAGCGTCCCCCCGTCGCACGCCGCCACCCGGCCCGGGTTGTCGCGCACGGCCCCGGTGAACGCCCCCTTGGCGTGGCCGAACAGCTCGCTCTCCAGCAGCTCCGGCGACAGCGTCGGCGCCGACACGACCGTGAACGGCATCGCCGCCCGCGGGCTCCACCGGTGGACGTGCCGGGCCAGCACCCCCTTGCCGGTGCCGCTCTCGCCGCGGATGAGGATCGTCGTGTCCGCCGCCGCCGCCGCCTGGCGCGCCAGCGCGATCGCGCGGCGCACGGCCGGGCTGGCGCTGTCCGATAAGTCGTCGTCCGCACCGGCCCCGGTCCCCTCCAGGCCGGCCACCCGCTGCTCCAGCGCCCGCATCCGGGCCACCCGCTCCACCACCAGCCGCACCTGCGCCGGCGTGAACGGCTTGGTCAGGTAATCCGCCGCCCCCCGCCGCATCGTCTCCACGGCCGTGTCGATCGACCCGTGCGCCGTGATGATGACCACCCGCGTCCACGGGCTCTGCGCCAGCAATCCCGGGATCAGGTCTAGACCCGACGTGACCCCCAGCCGCAGGTCGACGAACGCCAGGTCGAACGGCTTACGGGCCGCCTCGGCCACGGCGTCGGACGCGTTGCTGACCGCCACCACGCCGTGGCCGTCCGCCTCCAGGCTGATCGTCAATGTTTTGCGGACGTTGATCTCGTCGTCCACCAGCAGCACGGCCAGGTGTGGGACGGCTCGCGGTGTTGGAGTCGGGTCAGGCATGGGAACTCAGTCGACCGTGAGAACCCGGATCGTCGTCGCCCATGCGTCGGGGGTCAACGTGTGGCAACCGGACGATCCGCGGCACAACATTTTTAACGAATTTGTGGGCCGCTTCATTCCGAAGATGGTTGGTGCCCGCGGCCATACGATTCCAGCATCAGACGGGACGGCCCCTAAATCAGGGTGCGTCCCGCGGTCGGGAAAGGGCAATGGCGAACGGCGTGGCGACGGACGACTCGATGGTGGCGCGGGTCGATGCACTCAACTGGGCCGCCACGCCCCTGGGCCCGATCGACCGCTGGCCCGAGCCGCTGCGGCTTGCGGTCGACCTGTGCCTCGCCAGCCGGTTCCCCATGTTCGTCTGGTGGGGGCCGGACCTGATCAACATCTACAACGACGCCTACGCGCCGATCCTGGGCCAGCGCCACCCCGAATCGTTGGGCCAGCCCGCGGCCCAGGTGTGGGCCGAGATCTGGCCGACGATCGCCGACGACGTGGACGGCGTGATGACCCGCGGCGCGGCCATCTCCCGCGACCGCGCCCGCCTCGTCATGGAGCGGAACGGCTACCCCGAGGAGACGTTCTTCACCTACTCCCACAGCCCGATCCCCGACGGACACGGCGGCGTCGGCGGGGTGTTCGGCGCCTGCACCGACGAGACCGCCCGCGTCTTCGCCGAACGCGACTGCGACCGCATGGCCGGCCAGCGCCAGCTCGCCCTCGACGCCGCCGGCATGGGCTGGTGGCACTACGACCCCGCCACCGGCCTCTCCACCTACGACCGCCGCTACGCAGAGATCTTCGGCTTCACGGGCGACCGAAAGCCCAACGACGAGGTGCTGAATCGCCTCCACCCCGACGACCTGCCCACCGTGATGGCGAAGGTGGCCGAGGCGCTCGACCCCGCCGACCCCAAGCCCTACGCCGCCGAGTATCGCATCGTCATGGACGATGGCACCATCCGCTGGGTCGAGGCCTACGGGTCGGCCACGTTCGAGGGCGAGGGAACGACCCGGAGGCCGCTGGCCCTGGTCGGCACCGTCGCCGACGTCACCGCCCGCAAGGCCGTGGCTGACCAGCCCCGCACCATCCTCGAGAGCATCAGCGACGCCTTCTTCGCCCTGGACCCCCACTGGCGGTTCACCTACATGAACCCACAGGCCGAGCGCGTCCTGGGCCAGTCGCCGGGCGAGCTGCTCGGCCGCGTGATCTGGGACGCCTACCCCGGCGTGGTCGGGACCGACTTCGAGCGCGCCTACCGCCAGGCCGCCAACGGCGGGACGGCCGCCTCCGTCACCGCCTACTACCCCGACCACCAGCGCTGGTACGACGTCCACACCTACCCCGGTCACGACGGCGGCGTCTCGGTCTACTTCCGCGACGTCACCGAGCAACGCAACGCCGAGGAGACCCTGCGCGAGAGCGCAACGCTATTGAAGGCGATCAGCGACTCGACCGGCGACGTGATCTTCGCCAAGGACCGCGACGGCCGGCTCCGCTACGCCAACCCGGCCACGCTCGCCCTGGTCGGCAAGCCCCTGGACCAAGTGCTGGGCCGGACCGACGCCGAGTTCCTCGAGGACAAGGCCGCCGCCGCGCGGGTGATGGCCAACGACCGTCGCGTGATGGCCGACGGCGTCGCCGCCGACGTCGAGGAGGCCGTCCCCCTGCCCGACGGCACCGCCCGCGTCTGGGCGTCGCGCAAGATCCCCTACCGCGACGCCGACGGCACCGTGGTGGGCCTGCTCGGCGTCTCGCGCGACGTGACCGACCGCCGGCTGGTCGAGGTCGAGCGCGAGCAGCTGCTGGCCAGCGAGCGCGCCGCCCGCGCCGAGGCCGAGCGCGTCGGCCGCGCCAAGGACGAGTTCCTCGCCACGCTCAGCCACGAGCTGCGCACCCCCCTAAACGCGATCATCGGCTGGGCGTCGATCCTGGCCGGCAGCGCCGCCACCTCGCCCCCCGACGAGGCCGACCTCAAGGACGGGCTCGAGACGATCCTGCGCAACGCCCGCGCCCAGGCGCAGATCATCGGCGACCTGCTCGAGATGAGCCGGATCATCGCCGGCAAGATCCGCCTCGACGTCCAGCGGATCGAGCTCGCCCCCGTCGTCCGCGCCGCCGCCGACACCGTCCGCCCCGCCGCCGACGCCAAGGGCGTCCGCCTGCGCGTCCTGCTCGACCCGACCGGCGGGCCCGTGGGCGGGGACCCCAACCGCGTCCAGCAGATCCTCTGGAACCTGCTCAGCAACGCCGTCAAGTTCACGCCCCGCGGCGGGCAGGTGCAGGTCGTGCTCGAGCGCGTCCACTCCCACATCGAGGTCTCCGTCGCCGACACCGGCGAGGGCATCAGCCCCGAGTTCCTCCCGTTCGTCTTCGACCGCTTCCGCCAGGCCGACGCCTCCACCACCCGCCAGCACGGCGGGCTCGGCCTGGGCCTGGCCATCGTCAAGCAGCTGGTCGAGCTCCACGGCGGCACCGTCCGCGTGGCCAGCCCCGGCGCCGGCCAGGGCAGCACGTTCACCATCGCCCTGCCGCTGACCGCCGTCCACGCCCCGCCGACGCCCGAGCCCCAGCGCCGCCACCCCTCCGCCGTCGACGGTCACGCCACCGCCGCGGTCGACCAGCCGAAGCTGACCGGCCTGCGGGTGCTGGTCGTCGACGACGAGCCCGACGCCCGCGCGATGCTCAAGCGCCTGCTCGCCGACTGCGACGCCACGGTCCGCACCGCCGGCTCCGCCGCCGACGCGCTGGCCCAGATCGCCGCCGAGGCCCCCGACGTGCTCGTCAGCGACATCGGCATGCCCGGCACCGACGGGTACGACCTGATCCGCCAGGTCCGCGCGCTCGCCACCGCCGCCGGCGGCACGCCCGCCGTCGCCCTGACCGCCTACGCCCGGTCCGACGACCGCATCCGCGCCATCCGCGCCGGCTTCCAGGCCCACGTCGTCAAGCCCGTCGAGCCCGCCGAGCTGATCGCCGTCGTCGCCAGCGTCGCCAACCGCATCGCCCGGTCCGAATAAGCCGGCCCGCACGCTTCAGCGAGCACGGAACCGCACCGTCACCTCAAACCATCCCTCGGCCCCCAACGCCGCATCAACGCTCGCCCCCATCGCCCGGCAGTACGCCTCGACCAGCGACAACCCCAGCCCCACATGCTCGGCCCCGGTCCGCGCCGCCGACTTCCGCCAGAACGGTTCGAACAGTCGCGGCAGGTCTTCCGGCACCAGCGCGTCGCACGTGTTGCCGACCCGCACTTCAGCCCCGACGACCCCGACCCGAACCCGCCCCCGGCCGGTCGCGTGGTCCACCGCGTTCCCCAACAGGTTCCGCAGGATGACCGCCAGCATCTCCGCGTCGACGCGCGCCTCACCCGCCCCAGCCGTGTCAACGTTCACCGACAGCCCCCGGGCCACCGCGACCGCTTCCACCTTCGCCCACGCCCCGTTCACCGCCGCCCCCAGCGGCGCGACCTGGAGGCGCGGCACCTCTACGCCCGCCTGCACCCGGCCCATCGACAGCATCGCCTGCACCATCCGCCCCATCTCGACCGCAATCGCCTGCGCCTCGGCCACGGCGGCGGTCGGGTCGTCCGACCCGCGCAGCGTCACCTCGCACAGCGACCGCAGCTCCGCCACCGGCGTCCGCAGCTCGTGCGCGACCGCCGCCGAGAACCGCCGCTCGCGCGCGAACGCCGACTGCAGTCGGTCCAGCAGGTCGTTCAGCTTCGACGCGATCGGCCGCAGCTCCGCCGGCAGCGCGTCGCCCGCGGCGAACCGCGCGTCCAGCGAGTCGGGCCCGATCCGGTCGGCCAGCCGCGACACGTCCGCCAGCGGCCGCAGCCCGCGGCGCACGGTCAGCGTCACGATCGCCAGGATCCCGAACACGACGATCGCCGCCGCGAACAGCAGCCCGCTCAGCAGCACCGCCAGCGTCTGGTCCTCCAGCCGCCGGTCGTGCCAGACGACCAGCGTCAGCAACTCCGCCGGCCGGGTCGTCGGCTGACGCCGCGGGGCGTCGAACTCGTCCTCGTCCTGCGACGCGGTGAACGTCACCTGCGTGACCCGCCCGGTCGCCCCGTCCGGCAGCGTCGCGTCGGCGAACGGCTTGCGGCGGCCGTCCAGCCGCCGCAGCGGCACCTGGTCCCTCGACCCCGGCACGACCCGGGCCAACGTGCGCCCGTCGGCCCGCCAGATCTGGAACGCGAACGGTCCCCCCCGACGCGTCGTCGCCGTCGCCTCGGCCATCCGCAGGTGCGGCTGGCCGTCGTCCTCCAGGTGCACGTCGGCCGCGATCGCGTCGGCCCTCGCCGCCAGCGCCGCGTCGATCCCGTGCTCCAGCGCCTCCTCCACGTACCCGTACAGCCCCGCCCCCGCCGCGCCCGCCAGCACCAGCACCCCGGCCGTCAGCGAGAGGACGAGTTGGGCGCGGATGGAACGCATGGCGGTGCCCGTGCCCCCGTTTAGCGACGGCCCGGAGGGCCGGCCACACCTTGGTGCCGGCCCGCCGGGCCCTCGCCGGACGGGTCCAGTGCCAGCACGTACCCCACGCGCCGCCGCGTGACGATCAGCGACGGCTCGCCGGGCCGGTCGATCTTGCGCCGCAGGGCGCACACGGCCGAATCGACCACGTTGCTCATCGGCTCCGTCCGGTCGTCGTAGATGTGCGCCTCGATGTCGGACCGCGTCACCACCTGCCCCGCCCGGGCGGCAAGGAACTCCAGCAGCGCGTACTCCCGCGGCAGCAGCGGGATCACCGCCTCGCCCCGCCGCACCGTGCGGGCGGCACCGTCGACCGCCAGGTCGCCCACGCGCAGCACCGGTCCCTTCCGCCCCGCCTGCCGCCGGCCCAGCGCCTCGATCCGGGCCAGCAGCTCGTCGAACGCGAACGGCTTCACCAGGTAGTCGTCCGCCCCGGCCCGCAGGCCGGTCACGCGGTCGTCCACCGTGTCCCGGGCCGTCAGCAGCAGCACGTGCGTGTCGCGCCCGTTGCCGCGCAGCTCGCGCAGCACCGAGAGCCCGTCGAGCCCCGGCAGCATGATGTCCAGCACGACCACGTCGTAGTCGGTCCCCATGGCCCGCCACAGCGCGTCGGCACCGTTGCCCGTCACGTCGACCGCGTACCCCGCCCGCCGCAGGCCGGTGCCCAGCGACCGCTGCAACCGCTCGGAGTCCTCGGCCAGCAACAGTCGCATGGGGCATCCACATCGGTGCGCGACGAAGCCCCGCATGTCCAAGCGGGGCTCCATCAGTCTAACCGTTCACTCACTTCTTCTCGGCCGGCTTCTTCTCGTCCTTCTCGTCGTCTCCGTCGTCGTCCACCTTCTTGCTGATGAACTTGCCATCCACGGAGATGTTCACGTCGTAGGTCATCCCGCCGACCTTCACGTCGAAGCCGTACATGATCTTCCCGTGCTTGGCCTCCAGCTCCGACTCGGTGATCTTCCCGCCGGGGCACTCCTTCATCACGGCGTCAATCACGGCCTGCGGCACCATCGCCATCGGCACGTCGGTCTCGACCTCCTTCTTCTTTTCCTTCTTCTCGTCCTTCTCGTCGTGCTTCTTGTCGTCCTTCTCGTCCTCGTCCGACGCGACGGTGGTCACCACCAGCGCGAGCGGGGGCACCACCGGCGCGGCGAACGACCGGGCCACGGGCCCCGCGATCAACAGCCCGGCAACGGCCAGGCCCAGCAGCGTCTTGCGATCCAGCATCGGAATCTCCTTCGGCATCTCGCGATGGCACCATCGCCACCGTGATGCGCCCAACCTACGAAACCGAACATGACGATACCGTGACCGCGCCGGTCACTTGCCAGCGACGACCGCGATCATGAACGAGTCGGGCTTCACCGTCGCCCGCCTCTCGCCCGCCTTCAGCGGGTTCATCTCGGCCGTCGGCAGGTAGATCGTGTGCGTCGCCGGGTCGACCGCCATCGTCCGCGCCCCCTTCGGCGTCTGCACGGTCTGCGTCACCTCGAACTTGCCCGGCGACGTCTCCTTCGCCACGGTAAGCGTTCCGTCCCCGCAGCTGGCGAATGCCTCGCCCGTGCCGGGGTCGAACCCGCAGGCGTCGTTCCCCGCGCCCATCGGCAGCTCGGCCAGCACCTTCCCGTCGGCGGTCGACATCACGACCAGCTTCTTGTTCCGCCGGCACCCGACGAACAGCCGGCCGTGCTCGGCGTCGATCGCCAGCCCCGTCGGTGCCTCGCCGGTCCCGGTCGGGTACCGGGCCGTCACCTTGAGCGCCTTGAGGTCGACCACCGCGATCTCGTTCTTGTCGTTCACGCAGACGTACGCCATCCCCTTGCCGTCGGCGGCCAGGAACTCCGGCTTGCCGCCGAGGTCGACCGTGTCGGCATGCGCCGACTTGGGGTCGGCCGACGCGTCGAGCACGACCAGCTTCTCCGCGTCGCCGCACGTCGCCAGCACCTTGTTCGTGCCGGCGTCGTAGACCTCCCCGTCGGCATCCTCGGCCGTGGCGATGGTCGCGATGACCGCGCCGTCCTTCAGGTCGAACGCCACGATCGTCGCGCCCTTCCCGTCCGTGACGAAGCCGCGACCCACGCTTGGCACCGCCACCACGCCGTGCGAGCCCAGCTGGCCCGGCACGTCGAACAGCACCTGGTCGGTGGTCAGGTCGATCGCCTGCGTGTGGGTCGACCGCGTCACGTACAGCCGCTTGGCCGCAGGGTCGACGCTGACGTAGTCCCACCGGCCAGGCCCGCCGATGTGGATCTGCTTCGTCACGGCGTACGGTTCGGCGAACGCCGGGGCGGCGGCGAACAGCGTGGCGGCGAGGGCGAGGAGCTTCGTGGTGCGCGTCTTCATGGGATCAGTCGTCCGTGGGCAGGAGGATGGTATCGGTCGCGTCGGTCGGGCTCCGCTCGACGGTCGGCGGGGTCCCGGTCTTGGCCGTGTAGATGTTGTCGCGCCCGACGCCGACGAACGGCGTCGGCTCGTACTTGACGTGCCCGTCAGCATACAGCACGTTCTGCCCCTCGCGCTCGTGGTTGGCGCTGTTCGCCTGCTCCATGTCGCGGCCGGGGCTGTTGGCGCTGGGGCCGTAGACGTCGTCGTTCCCCTCGCCCCGGCCCGGGTTCTTGTCGGCCCCGATCGGGACGGTGACCCCCAGCCGCGACGTGAGCGAGTACCCGTTCGCCGCCGCCGCGACGTTCGGGTACGGGTTGGCGAAGCTGTAGGCGAGGTTCTGCTTCTGGTCGGTGAAGTTCGACCGCCCGGACGGGTCGGCCGGGTCGGCGACGAAGCTCGTCTCGTCGTTGTACGGGCAGATGAACAGCACCGGCGGCAGCCGCTCGACGCGCATGAGCAGGAACACCCCCGCCGTCACGTCGTTGGGCGCGACGGCGGTCCCCGGCGTGAACGGGTCGGCGGCGGTGGTGCCGGTCCCCTTGACCGGCGCGTCGGCCGTGGTCGGGTCGTACCGCGTGCGCGGCCAGTAGCCGTGGTTCTCGTTCTCGTAGGTCGACAGCGCCAGCCCGATCTGTCGCAGGTTGCTGGCGCACTTGTCGATGTACGCCTTGTGCCGCACGTGCTCGGTGGCGGGCAGCAGGATCGCCAGCAGCACGCCGATGATGGCGATGGCGACCAACAGCTCGATCACGGTGAAGGCTCGTCGCATGGTGCCGCGGAGCGTACGGGCGGAACATGACGGCAACGTGACGCCGGTCCCGCGCGGGTCTAGCGAAGGCCCGGACGTCCCTCCGGCACCGATCCCACCAGCACCAACAGCGCCGGCAGCACGCCCAGCACCAGCGGCAGCTGCACGACCAGCCCGGTGACGATCGCGATCGCCAGCGGCTGCAGCATGCCGGCCGAGTGGCCCCAGTCGATCGCCAGCGGCAGCAGGGCCAGGATGGCGGCGACGGTGGTCATCGTGATCGCCCGCAGCCGGCCGTTGCCGGCGGCGATCAACCGGTCGCGGCGCGGCAGCGTGCCCGGGAGCGACGCGAACTCCGAGCAGTAGAAGATCGCCACCTCGGTCACGTTGCCGACGATCATCACCGTGCCCATCATCGAGCTGATGTCGAGCTGCGTGCCGGTGAGGCGCAGGCCGACGAACACGGATGCGACCGCCAGCGCGGCCACGACCATGATCGACGCGGCGACGCGGACCTTCTCGTACAGGAACAGCAGCAGCAGGAACACCAGTGCCGCGGCCGCCCCGATCACCTTGGCCACGCCGCGGAACGCCTGCTGCTGCTGCTCGTACTGCCCGCCCAGCGTGTACCGCACGCCCGCCGGGATCAGGCCCGGCTTGTCCAGCAGGGCCCGCACGTCGCGGATGGTCGAGCCGAGGTCGCGGTCGCTGCGAGCGGTGATGTAGACGACGCGCTTCAGGTCCTCTCGCGTGATCTCCGGCTGGCCCGGCAGAACGGTGAACGTGGCGACGCGGCCCAGCGGGAACAGGTGGCCATCGGGGGCGCGCAGCGGGATCTTGGCCAGGTCCTCGGTCGTCCTGCGAATGGCCGGCGGCGTCCACAGCCGGACGTCGACCACCTTCTCGCCCTGCTGCACCTGCGTGGTCGCGCTGCCGGCCAGCAGGTCGTTCAGGCTGCGCGTCAGCGCGTTGGGGTCCAGCCCGTCCAACGCCGCCTTAACCCGGTCGACGTGGACCTCAATGGCGTCGCCGGCCGGGACGACGCCGGTCTCGACCGAGTCCTTCAACTCCGGCAGCGCCCCCAGCGCGTCGGCCACCTTGGGGGCCAGGTCGGTCAGCGCCTGCTCGTCGTCGGCGAACAGGTTGACCACCACCGGCTGGGGCTTGCCGGTCAGGTCGCCGAGCAGGTCCTCGATCAGCTGCGCCAGGTCGACGTCCAGGCCCGGAACCTTCTGGACGATCTGCGACTTCAGGTCGGCCATCACCTCCTCGCCCGACCGCCGCGGCAGCGGCTTGAGGCGGACGAAGAAGTCGCCGCTGTTGCTCTCGCTGATGTCGCCGCCCAGGCTGAAGCCGGTGCGCCGGCTGTAGGTCAGCACCTCCGGCGTCTCCTTGAGCATCGCCTCGACCCGGCCCAGCAGCACGTCCATCTCGGCGATCGACGCGCCCGGCGGGCCGTGGTAATCGATGACGAACCCGCCCTCGTCGATCTTGGGGAACGTGCCGCTCTCGACCTGGCTGTACTCGTGCCAGCCGAGGGACGCGAGCGGCAACACGACCAACAGCGACAGCCAGGGCCAGCGCAGCACGGGGCGCATCAGGCGGGCGTAGCTGGCATCGGTCGCCCGCGCCGCCCGGCCCGGCTCGCGGTGGCGCGTGCCCTTCAGCAGCTGCCCGGCCAGGACGGGAATCACCAGCCACGCCACGGCGAAGCTGATGATCAGGCTCGTCGCCATCGCCAGCGACAGCGCCGCGAAGAACGCCCCGAACACGCCGACCAGGAACGCCGGCGGGACGTGGATCACGATGGTCGACAGCGACGACCCGGCCAGCGGCCGCGCGAACTCGTCGGCGGCGGCGACCACGGTCTCGCCCCGGTCGCGGCGGCGGACGATGTGCTCGGACATGACGATCGCGTCGTCGATGATCAGCCCCACGGCCGCCGCCATGCCGCCCAGCGTCATGATGTTGAAGCTCTGGCCCAGCGCGTGGAGCACCAGCGCCGTGATGGCGAGGACGACCGGCACGCTGCCGGCGGCGATCAGGGTCATGCGCCAGTCGCGGAGGAACAGCAGCAGCACCAACGCCGCCAGCGCCACGCCGATCACGACGGCGTCGCGAACGCCGGCGGCGGAGGTCGTGATCAGGTCGCTCTGGTCGTACCAGCTGGTGAGGGTGACGTCACTGGGCAGCCGCGACTGCTCGTCCCTGAGGGCGGCGCGGATGCCGGCGGCGATGTCGACGGTGTTTCCGCCGGGCTGCTGGTAGACGTTGATCAGCACGCAGTCGCGGCCGTCGGCGGTGGAGCGCAGGTACTGCGGCGCGACGGCCCGGGCGATCGTCGCCACGTCGTCCAGCAGCGTGACCCCGCCGGGACCGGATCGGACGACCGTCTTGCCGATCTCGTCGATGTCCTTGAACTGCGTGTCGGCCACGACCAGGTACAGCTTGAAGTGGTCCTCGATGCGCCCGACGGCCGTCAGCACGTTGGCGTTGGACAGCGCGGCCGACACGTCGGCCAGGGCCAGCCCGTGCGACGCGAGCCTCTGGGGGTCGACGGTGACGCGGTACTCCTCGACGGCCCCGCCGTCGACGCCGATGCGGGCCACGCCGGGCACGGTCGATAGGACGGGGCGGATCTGGTACTGGGCGAGATCGCGTAGCTCGGTGAGCGATCGCTTGGCCGAGGTGACGCTGTAGGCGATCACGGGGAACACCGTCGTGTCCATCCGGCGGACCTCGAAGGTCGTGCCGGACGGGAGCGTCGGCAACAGCCGGGCCGACCCGGCCTGGGCCTGGAGCGCGGCGGCGGTCATGTCCTGGCCCCAGTCGAAGGTCAGCGTCACCTCGGCGCTGCCGCGGCTGGTGGTCGACTGCACCTTCCGCACGCCGGGGATGGCGCGGAGCGACTCCTCCAGCGGGCGCGTGACCTCGACCGCCATCCGCTCGGCCGGTCGGTCGCCGGCGTCGAGGTTGACGCGGATGCGGGGGAAGTCGATGTGCGGGAACAGCGACACCGGCAGCGACCACGCCCCCAGCACCCCGCCGGCCACCAGGGCGAGCAGCAGGAACAGGATCGACCGGGCGTGCCGGCTGGCCCAGGAGGAGGCGCTCATGCCACCTCCGGGGACCGGAGGAGCCGCGCACGGAGGGTGCTCCCGCAGTAAGCGCGGATACGCTCAACACGCCGATCCCCGCTTACTGCCGGAGTACCCTCCGTGCGCGGCTCCTTGTGGTTCACTTCTCGTCCTCCGCCGGGGCGGCCGGGGCCGTGGAGGGCGCGGCGGCGGTCACGGCCACGCCGTCGTCCAGTTCCAGGTTGCCGGCGACGACGACGGCGTCCCCCTCACGCAGGCCGTCACCGGTGACGACGGCCCGCTTGTCATCCTGCAGCGCGACCTTCACCGCGTGCCTGACGGCCCTGCCGTTGGCGACGGTGAAGATTGAGAACCCATCGTCGTCGGGCAGCAACGCCTCGTGCGGGACGACCAGTCCGGTGACGGTGCGAACGGTGAGCTCGCCGCGGACGAAACCGTCGAGCAGCAACCGGTCGGCCTCGCCAGGAGCGATGAACACGTCGACCAATCGGCTGTCGGGGCTGAGGCGGCGGGTGACGAGCCGGACGGCACCGTCGATCGGCTCGTCATCCTCGGCGGCGGCCGTGGGGATCAGCTGCGCGGGCTGGTCGGCGTGGACCAGGCCGACGTCGGCCGGCTCGACGCCGAGCCGCACCTCGATCTGGCCGCGGGGGACCAGCTCGACCAGCGGCCCGCCGGCCGGCACGATCTGGCCCTCCTGCACGTCGACCTTGGCGACGAGGCCGGCAGCCCCGGCGGTGAGGGTCCGCCGGGCCTCGCCGGCGCCGCGCTGGGTCAGGTCGTCGAGCTTCTGCTTTGCAGCGGTCACCGCCGCGTCGGCCGTCTGCGCGTCGCCGGTGGTGGCGAGCCTCAGCTCGAGACGCTGACGGATCATGCCGGCGGCGGCCCTGGCGGCGTCGAGCGCGGTGCGGGCGTCGGTCAACTGGTACCTCGCGTCGGGGCTGGGCTCGACCTCGATGACCGCCGCGCCGGCCTCGACCGCCTGCCCGCCGGCCACGCGCAGGTGGCGGACCCGGCACTCGACCGACACCGACAGCACGGCGATCGCGCCGGGCTCGGCCGTCACGCTGCCGTAGGCGGTGATCGTCTGGGACACTTGGCCGGTGCGAAGCGTCACGGTGGTGACAGTGGCCGTGGGCTTTGGCTCGTCGGCCGGCGCGGGTGTGCTCTTGGGCCTGCATCCGCACAGCAGGGTCAGGCAGATCGCCAGTCGGCCCGCTTGCCTCAGCGAGCGGGGACTGGCGTGGGCAGCACCTGCCCGCTGAAGCGGGCAGGCCGGGCCATGCGGGGTGACGATCATGGGTGGGACTCCCTCGTGGTGGGCGCATCGGGGAAGTAGCGACCCGACGCCAGCTCCAGCGCGACGCGCGTATCCGCCAGCTGCTGTTGGAGCCTCAGCACGCCCAGCCGCTTCTGGGCCAGGTTGTTCCAGGCGACGTAGTAGCTGAGCACGTCGGCATTGCCGTGGTCGATCGCCTGCTTGTAGGCGTCGACCAGGCGCTGCAGGTTCGGCACGGCGGCCTGGGCGTCGGCGATCTGGCCGTTCAGGTCGTGGAGGTCGGCGACGGCCGTGGCGATGTCGGCGCGGCCGTCGAACACGCGGCCGGCGTACTCGTCGAACAGCCGCTGGCGCGTGGCGCGCTCGGCGGCGATCGCGCCCTGGTTGCGGTCGAAGATCGGCAGGTCGATCGTGGCCACGAGGCCGACGCTGTGGATGTTGCTGTTGTCGCTGGCGTAGTTGAGGCCGAGGTTGATCTTGGGGAACTGCTCGAGCACGGCGGCGCGCAGCGTCTGCTCCTGGCTGTCGTACCCGCGGCGGAGGGCGAGCAGGTCGATCCGGCGATGGTCGAGGTCGGCCGTGAGCGCGGCGGGCGTGGGCACGTCGAACGAGGCGGCGAGTTCGAGATCCTCGCGCAGCCGGGGCCGGGCATCCGGCGCGAGGCCGAGGGCCCGGGTCAGTTGCAGCCATTGATGCCCGACGTCGCGCCGGGCCTGGAGGACGGCGGCGCGGGCGTCACGGGCGGCGCCCTCGGCGGCGGCCCCGTCGACGGCGGTCTGCAACCCGGCGGCGGCGGCCCTTCGCACGAGGTCGAAGTTCTCCTGTAGCCGGCCGTCGATCTCCTCCAGCACGGCCAGCTGCGCGCGCAGTCCGATCAGGTCGTAGACCGCCTGCTTGGCACCCTCGGCGGTCTGCCACTCCTGCCAGGCGACCGAGAGGTCGACCGACTCGGCAGACAACTGGGACGCCTGCACCTTGGCCGCGTGGGAGATCAGCGAGGTGACGTCCCAGGCGAGCGTGGTGCCGAAGGCGTTGAACGCGCCCTGCGTGAACCCGCCGGCGAGGAAGTCGGAGCTGTAGCCGAGCGTGGGGTTGGGCAGGATGCCGGCCTGGATGAGCGCGGCGGCGGCGGTGCCGCGCGCATCGCGTGTGGCGCGCAGGTTGGGGTTGACCAGCACGGCGACGATCGCGGCCTGGTCGGGGGTGAGACCCTCATCGGGGCGGATCTCGATCGGCGGGAGCAGCGGGTGGTGCAGGTCGGCGGCGCGGGCGTGAAGCGCGTCGGAGGTTGGCGGGCGGAGCCGGGCGTCGACGGCGTCGTTCGTCAACGGTTGCGGAGCGTACGTCTGACAGCCGGGCAGGCACAGGAGCGCGGCGACGAGCGTGAGGCTGAGGAAGCGTTGGGCGGTCAAAGCGCCCGGACTGTAACCGGGGAAGATGACGCGAACGTGATGGAGTCCCCGCGCGGGACCTGGTGCCTCGGGCCCCCAACAAACGGACCTGGACGGAGGGGGCGATCACTTCGCCAGTTCGGCCTGGACGTCGGCGAGCTGGGCGCGGATGGCGGCGTCGGCGAGGGCGCGGTCGGCGATGGCGTGGCCGAGCACGCGGCCGGCGACGATGTCGGACGGGTAGTGAACGCCGCCGAGCAGGCGGTCGAAGCCGATCTGGCGGCCGCGGGCGAGGAGCGCGTCGCGCTGGGACGGAACGAGGGTCGCCAGCACCTCGGCGTAGAGCTGGCCGCGGGCGGCGTGGCTGGAGGGGTAGCTGCCCTCGTCCTCGAGCGTGACGACGGGCTTGATGCGGTCGTCCACGTAGGGAGGGCGACGGCGGTTCCAGTGCGCCTTGCCGACCTTGCTGAACGCCTTGGCGTCGGCGGCAAGGGCGGTGAACAGCGCGGCGGCCTTGGGGCAACGGCCGGCGTTGAAGTCGGGGCCGAGCACGTCGGCGAAGGCGAAGACGTCGAACTTCTCCTCGGCCTGGGCGCGAGCGACGTCGGCGGGCGTGCGGGACCGTTGGGCGGCGAGGACGGCGTCGAGCTCGGCGCGGGCCTCGGGCGAGCCGGCGGCGGGCGGGTCGGGCAAAAGGCGCGCGACGTCGATCGCGTCGGCCGGCAGCAGGCTGGCGGGCTTCCTCTCGCCCAGGGCGGCGAGGCAGGCGAGCAGGGCGATGGCGGGGAGGATCAGCGGCAGGCGTGGGTTGGTCATGTGAATCTCCGGGCGTGGTGAAGCCCCGCAGGGGATCGCGGGGCTTCGGGCGGTCGGGCGCGCCAGTGTCAGGCCGCTCAGTTGATCGGGCCGGTGATGCTCCAGATCATGCGGCTGGGCTGGTTGGCGTCGGAGGTGAGGGCGTTGTAGGGCAGCGAGTTGGACTGGAGCTGCGTCTCGGTCCAGGCGAACCAGCCGACGTGCCCGTCGGCGAACAGCAGGTGACCGCCGTGCCGGTGGTTGGTCGTGAACCGCTTCCAGTTGCTCTTGGGCTGGGACACGTTGTTGTTCAGTCCCGCCGCCGTGATCTTGCCTGCGTAGACGGTCGGGTTTGCGGCGTTCCACTTCTGCACCGTCGGGTCCATGTACTCGGCGGCGTTGGCCATCTTCTCGACCATCGTCACGCACACCGACGACGGGTGCAGCTGCGTGAGCCGAAGCGTCGCGATCCCGTTGTTCGGGTTGGCGGTGTTGATCGTGTCGGTGAACTTGGAGTTGTAGACGTACGACAGGGCAAACTTGAACTTGTTGCCCGCCGCGTTGATGCCGGCCGGGTCGGTCGCGTCGGCGTCCGACCCGTTGAGCAGGAAGTACTGCCCGGACGGGTCGATCGTGTCGTTTGAGCCGATCGTGCCTGGCGGGAGCGACGTTGGGCAGATGAACACGGACTTCACCCCGGCCGTTGGGAGGACCGCCCGGCCCTGGTGGTCCTCGACCAGCTGTTGGTAGTAGGTCTTCCCCCCGATGGCTGCCGGGATGGCGTTGAACCAGATGCTCGGGTCGCCCACGCCCGTCACGCCCGAGGCCGGCAGCGTGGCTGGGGCCGTGATGGTCCCGCCGAAGAAGTTCTTGTTCGTCGGCGTCGTGCCCGTCCCGTCCGGTCCCTTCTGCGGCATGGATCCCTTGTTCGTGTCGCAGTAAATCTGGATGCCGATGCCGTACTGTCGGATGTCGCTCTGGCAGATGACTTCCTGCGCCTTGGTCCGCGCCTTCGACAGCGCCGGGAGCAGGATGCTGATCAGCAGCGCGATGATGCCGATGACGACCAGCAACTCGACAAGCGTGAATCCCGCGCGACGGCCAGCCGGTGTGTTGCGTTCCATGTCCGGAACAATCGCCTACGCCGGTCAGCGGACTGTGAGCGAAACATTCAGATTGCGCGAGTTCGCGGTCCTACCACTACAGCGCAGGTTCATGGTCGGCCGGCGAGAAGGACGGCCACGAATTGCACGAATGCACACGGATCATGGAGAACGAAGACGAGCACAGCCGAGCCAACTGATCGGGGAATCGGCGGCTGAGGCGCGTAGGCCGGCCCGTCCTCATTCGTGTTGATTCGTGCCATTCGTGGCCGTCCTTCTTGCAGTCCGAACTGGGGGCGGGTCCCGACGAACCTGCGCTGTAGTGCCACCCTGGGACGGTTATCGGACGCCCATGAGACCGACGCCTCCGCGTTCGGACCGGCAACGACCTCGTCGGCTTTATTGTTGGTGGCTCCCCCCCGATCATGGCCGGCGTGACCGGACCGTTCGACGCCGCCCGCGCGATCTGCAAGCGACACGCGCGGACGTTCTACTTCGCCAGCGTCTTCCTGCCACGCGCCAAGCGCGAGGCGGCCTACGCGGTGTACGCGTTCTGCCGGCTGCTGGACGACGCGGCCGACACGGGCGGGGACCTGTTCGTGTTCGACAAGGCGCTCGACGCGGCCTACGCCGGGTCGGCGGCGGAGGTGGGGAACGAGCAGGAGCGACTGGCGCTGATCGCCTTCGGCGAGACCGTGCGGCGGTACGACATCCCCAAGCGGTACTTCGACGACCTGGCGGCCGGGTGCCGGATGGACCTGACGGTGAACCGGTACGCGACCTGGGACGAGCTGCGCGTCTACTGCTACCACGTGGCCGGCGTGGTGGGGCTGATCATGTGCCGGGTCTTCGGGCTGGCCGACCCGGCGGCCGAGCGGCAGGCGGTCGTGATGGGCGAGGCGATGCAGCTGACCAACATCCTGCGCGACGTGGGCGAGGACCGGTCGCTGGGGCGGATCTACCTGCCGGGCGAGGATCTGGCCCGATTCGGGTACGGCGAGGCCGAGCTGATGGCGGGCGTGGTGAACGAGCCGTTCCGGCAGCTGATGCGGTTCGAGGTGGAGCGGGCGCGGTCGCTGTACCGCGACGGGGCGGCGGGGCTGGCGGCGCTGGCGGACGACGGGTCGCGATTCACCGCGTCTGCGATGGGCGTCATCTACGCGGGCATCCTGGGGGCGATCGAGCGACAGGGGTACGACGTGTTCGCGCGGCGGGCGCGGCTGTCGACGACGCAGAAGCTGCTGCGGCTGCCGGCGGCGCGGCGGGTGGCGCGGCGGCGTCTGAACGAACCGGTGCCGGACGTGTTTTGAGAGGCGACGGGCTCTGTTGGAGAAGGCGCGACGAATGACGACGGTTCCCATGATGACCCCGACCGACGTGCCGGACGCGTGGCATGCCGTCACCGCGCCGGGCGGGTACGAGTGGTGGTACTTCGACGCCGAGGACGGAGACCTGCGCGTGGTCGCCATCCTGTTCGAGGGGTTCGTCTTCCACCCGGGCTACCTGCGGGCGTACGGCAAGTACCGGCGACGGCCAACGCGGGTCGCCCCGCCGCTGCCGGCGCAGTACCCGTGCGCCTACTTCGTCGTTTACCGTGGCAGTGCGATCGTCGCACAATTCATGGCCCAGGCAGCGACGTTTGCGGCGTCGGCAGGTCAGGTCGACGTGACGGTGGGGGCAAACCGGCTGACGGCGGGGGGCGGCGCGCTGCGGCTGTCGCTGCGCGGGACGCCGTGGGTGCTGACGGGGCGGGGGCCGAAGACGCTGGCGGGGCGGACGCTGTCAGCGGAGCTGACGTTCCGGCCACGGCTGGCGCACCCGCCGATGGAGCGGACGTTCTTCGATCGCAGCTGGAGCGGGGCCGACCACCGCTGGGTGCTGGCGAACCCCCTGTGCGACGCGACGGGGGAGATCACCATCACCGGCGGCCGCGAGCCGGTGCGGTTGAGGATCGCCGGGCGCGGGTACCACGACCACAACTACGGCACGGGGCCGATCGGCCCGGGGCTGCGCCGGTGGATGTGGGGCCGCGTGCTGGCGGGCGGCGGGGACCACGCCGTGACGTTCCACCTGGCGCAGCCGCGCGACCGGGCAATCCGTGACGAGCTACACCTGGTGGAGGCCGACAGCTTCGGCGTGCGCGAGGTGGCGTGCGACGGGGCGGCGGTCGATTGGTCGAAGATCACCGGCACCGGGCTGCGGTACCCGGCCAACGTGCAAGCAGGGATCCTGTCGCTGCGCGACCCGGTCGTGGTCGACGCGTCGCCGTTCTACCTGCGGATCGCCTACGCGGCGACGGTGCGCGGCGTGGCCAGCCGGGCGTTCTGCGAGGTGGCCTACCCGCACCGGCTGCGGTGGCCGGTGCTGGGTCGGATGATTGAGATGTCGGTCTCGCGGGAGATCGGCACAGGAGAGTGATCCACGAAGGGCACGAAGGCACACGAAGTTCAGAGAGGGGAAAAAGATGCTGCGGCAACAATATGGAGGCCGATCGCCGCCCCCAACTTTGGCTGGTGGAGAGCCGAGAATCCGCGGGCTGAAGCCGCGCGGCTGCGAAGTCTTTCGACCGTTCCTTTTGACGATCTGACCCGCTGCCTCAGTGTCGGAAAAAGCCTGCCCTTCTTCGTGTCCTTCGTGGATCAATTCTTCGGTCGAGAACAGTCCGATGGACCGGGCTTGGAGGATCTTCAGATCACGCGTGGCGCGTAGCGACTGAAGGACGCCGCTGAGAGTCATCTGAAACCGCTTTAGCGACTGACCGCGTCGAGCTTGTAGATGGCCCCGGTGCCGTTGTGGTAGCGCGGGACGGCGGTGTCGTTCTCCATCTGGCCGAAGTCGAGGATGTAGAGGGCGCCGTCGGGGCCGAACTTGACGTCGCAGGGGCGCTCGAGGGCGACGGTGCCGTACTCCTGGCGGCTGGCGGGCCTGGCGGCGGTGTTGAAGACGAAGTCCTCCACCTTGCCGTTCAGCGGGTCGACCAGCGCGACCTTCCCGCCGACGAAGCCGAGCAGCTTGAGGCCGCCGCTGGCGTAGGGGGCGCGGTCGCCGTCGAGGGCGACGACGACGCTGCGGGCGAACCGGGCGAACGGGCCGGCGTCAGGGACGAACGCCAGCTTGGCGGCGCCGGACAGGCTGGGGAACTTGCCGGCGACGTTGAAGTTGTCGGCCAGGTTCAAGCCGCTGGCCGCCGCGTTGACCAGCGGGGTGAGCTCGGAGTAGCCGCTGCGGACCAGGAACGAGATCGGCGGGGCGTAGGCGGGGTCGGTGATCGGGTGGCCGGTCGTGGTGTAGTCGGGCCAGCCGTACGAGGCGTCCTGCACGACGTTGACCAGCGCGTCGGGGTCGTTGGCGACCGGACGGGTGCCGCGGAGCTCCATGCCGTCGACGGTGGCGAACAGGTGGTCGTAGCTGTCGGCGGCCAGCCCGCGCGGGTTGTGCAGGCCGGTCGCCCAGACCTGGAAGTCACCGCCGTCGTCCAGCGCGACGGAGCAGACGGCCCCGTTGGGAATCGACTGCGGGCGGATGCGGCTCTGGTTGCTGTGGCCGAACGGTTGGAACGGCGTGGTGACGACGACGTCCGGCTCGCCCAGGCCGGGGCGCGGGTTGCGGTTGTCGAACCGGTTCCCGTTCAGCACCAGCGGCTTGGGCGGGTTGGCCCAGCTGTAGATCTGGTCGCACACGTCGGGGTGGTGCTTGAGCCAGCCCGCCTCCCAGTTGTCCAGCCCGACCACGCCGCTGTTGGTCGCGGTGCCGATGCCGAAGTACAGCCGGCCGTTCTTCACGGCCAGGTCGGTCACGCCGTAGTCGCCCTGGGCGGGCAGGTTGGCGATGACCGTGGCGTGGCTGCCGTCGTAGCCGAAGGCGGTGATCACGCCGCGCCCCTCGCGGTCGCGGTGGCTGACGTAGATCCGGCCGTGGTGGACGACCATCCCACCCACGGGCCCGTAGATGACGAACCCGGTGGGGTACCAGCTGACGGTCCGCTTGAACGGGTAGATGCTGAAGTACTTCCCGCCGTCGCCCAGGTGGTAGCCGAAGATGTGCGGCTCGCTGCCGTCGATGCCGCTCTCGGCGACGAGCAGCTCGTTGCGCTCCGGGTCGAAGCAGAGGGCGGTCGGGCAGTTGAGGCCGCGGACCAGCGGGGTGAGGACGAAGCCCGAGGGGTACTCCACGGCCCGCCGGTCGAACGGCTTCTGCTGGGCCTTGGGGAGCAGGCCCGGCGTGTTGATGCAGCCGGTCAGGAGCAGGAACGCGGCGGCGGAGAACGCCGTGAGCGAGGCCCGCGCCGGCCGCGCGGCGCGGGGTCGGACGGATCGGCTGGTCACCATTCCCGTGAGCCCCTCGGCCATGCGGCGGCATCATGTCGGCGACGGGGGCGGATTGCAAATAGGACGGGAAGGCCGAAGGCCGAAATCTCGAATCCCGAAACGGGGGAGATCCGGGTGCCCGCCCCACGTTTGGTCATTCGAGATTTCGGCCTTCGTCATTCCGTGCCCGGCCTCACATCTTTACGACCTTCACCAGCTCCTTCACGTGGTCGACGCTGGTCTGGAACATCGCCTTCTCGGCCGCGTCGAGCTCGACCTCGATGATGCGCTCGACGCCGTTGCTGCCCAGGACGCAGGGGACGCCGACGAAGAACCCGCCGATGCCGTACTCCTTGTCGCAGTATGCGGCCGCCGGCAGGATCCGCTTCTTGTCCTTCACGATCGACTCGGCCATGGCGATGGTGGACGCCGCCGGGGCGTAGTAGGCGCTGCCGGTCTTGAGCAGCTTGACGATCTCGGCCCCGCCGTCGCGGGCGCGCTGGATGATCTGGGCCAACTTCTCCGGCTTGACCAGCTGCGTGATCGGGATGCCCCCGGCCGACGTGTACCGGGCGAGCGGGACCATGTCGTCACCGTGGCCGCCGAGCAGCAGGGCCTGCACGTCGTCCACGCTGCAGCCGACCTCGGCCGCCAGGAAGCTGCGGAACCGGGCCGTGTCCAGCACGCCGGCCTGGCCGATCACCTTGCTGGCCGCAAAGCCGCTGGCCTTCCAGGCGACGTACACCATCGCGTCGAGCGGATTGCTGACCACGATCAGCACCGCATCGGGCGACGACTTGGCGACCTTGCCGGCCACCTCGCCGACGATCTTCGTGTTCGTCGCAATGAGATCGTCCCGGCTCATGCCCGGCTTGCGCGGGATGCCGGCGGTGATGATCACCACGTCGCTGCCGGCGGTGTCGGCGTAGTCGGTGGTGCCGGTCACCTTCACGTCGGTCCCCTCGACGGGGGTCGACTCGTACAGGTCGAGCGCCTTGCCGGCCGGGGCGGTGTTGGGCTGGCCGTTGATCTCGGCGATGTCGAGCAGGACGACGTCGCCCAGCTCCTTGGCCACCGCGATGTGGGCGGCCGTCGCCCCGACGTTCCCCGCCCCGATGATGCTGATCTTGGCCCGACGCATGGCGTTGCTCCGTTCGTGGATGTGAACCGGCCCAAATCAGCCGGGGTGAGAATTATGGGGGAAGCGGCGGGCGATGCAACGATGACGACGGCCCCGAGAGCCGCGCACGCAGGGTACTCCCGAAGTAAGCGGACCGTGGCCGGGACTGCTCACTCCCGGAGTACCCCGCGTGCGCGGCTCTCTGGCGTCTCCTGCCCGCGTTGCGTTCGGCGGACCAGGCGACCATCATGCCGGCCATATGTCGCAGCAACTGGGTTACGAATCGCCGCCGGCGGACGGCCCCGCCCTGCCGGGGGCCCGGCTGGCGGTGACGCTGCTGTTGGGCATCAACCTGCTGAACTACATCGACCGCCAGGTGTTGGCGGCCGTCGAGGACAGCATCAGCAAGACGTTCTACGGCACCGCCGAGCACGCCGGCACGTTCCAGCTCGGCAAGATGGGCTTGCTCGGCACCGCGTTCATCGTGTCGTACATGGTGACGGCCCCGATCTTCGGCGCGCTCTCGGACCGCATGAGCCGCTGGAAGCTGGTCGGCATCGGCGTGCTGCTCTGGAGCCTGGCGACGGCCGCCAGCGGGTGGGCGTCGGGCTACGCGGTGCTGCTGGTCACCCGGCTGTTCGTCGGCGTCGGTGAGGCGGGCTACGGGCCGGCCGCGCCGACGATCATCTCCGACATGTACCCGGTCAAGCGGCGCGGGCAGGTGCTGGCCTGGTTCTACGTCGCCATCCCCATCGGTAGCGCGCTGGGCTACGTCGTCGGCGAGCTGACCGACAAGACCCTGGGCTGGCGATGGGCGTTCTACATCGCCGCCATCCCCGGCCTGATCCTCGGCGTCGTCAGCCTGTCCATGCGGGACCCGCCCCGGGGCCGGGCCGACGGCGCGTCCGGCCACGGGCTGCCGAAGTGGGTCGACTACCGCAAGCTGCTCTCCAACCGCTCGTTCGTCCTCAACACGCTGGCCATGGCGGCGATGACGTTCGCCATCGGCGGCATCGGCTTCTGGATGCCCCGCTACCTGGCCGACTACCGCCACCTCGGCGGTGCCCCCAAGACGATCTTCGGCGGCATCACCGTCGCTGCCGGCCTCGCCGCCACACTCACGGGCGGCTGGCTCGGCGACAAGCTGCGGCCCCGGTTCGGCGGCAGCTACTTCCTGGTCAGCGGCTTCGGCATCCTGGCCGCCTGCCCGTTCGTCGTCGCCATGCTCTACCTGCCGTTCCCCTACGCCTGGGGGGCGGTCTTCGGCGCGGTGTTCTTCCTGTTCTTCAACACCGGCCCCAGCAACACGGCCCTGGCCAACGTGGTCCACCCGTCCATCCGCGCATCGGCGTTCGCCGTGAACATCTTCGTCATCCATGCCCTCGGCGACGCGCCCAGTTTCCCCGTCTTGGGCGCCGTGGCCGAGCGCTTCGGATGGAACGCCGCCTTCGGCCTCGTCGTGACGACCATGATCGTCGCCGGCGTCCTCTGGCTCGGCGGCGCGCCACACCTGGCCCGGGACACCGAGGCAGCGCCCAACCGCGAGTGACGCGACGTTCTCAGCCGCGTGGCGGGAGCCCGCGGACCGTTCCGCGATCCGTGGGCCTCCGCCCGCGGCTGGGACGGTCTTGCCGAACGTCCCGCGCCCTTGCATTCCGAATATCCCGCACGATCCCCACCTTCGCGCCTCCGCCGGCCCGGGCGAAGCCTGAACGCGCTTGGCCGCCCTGCCAAACTGGGCGTACCTCTTCGGTGTCAACTGTCGTGAGGTCGCCGACAGAGCCGGGAGCAGTTCCACCCATGCCGCGAACGTCGACGAAGCGCAACGTGCCCCGCCGTCCGAACGCCGTCTGGCGCCCGTACGCCACCCCCGTGGTGTCGGCCGTCGCCCGCCCCGCCCCGCCACCACCGCCGCCGAAACCGGTGGCGTTGCCCTCGGCCGAGGAGGCGATGGACGGCCCCGACCCGCGGCCGCTGATCGACCGCCGACAGATGCCGCGCGTCGCCTTCGCCGCCGCCGCCGCCCTGGCCCCCGCCGACGCGACGGGCGCCGTCCGCCAGCCTGCGATCCGCACGCGCGACCTGAACCCGCTGGGGCTGGGGTTCGTCAGCCGGCAGGACCTGTCCGTGCTGGGCGAGGCCGTGCTGCGCCTGCCGGGCCCGTCCGGCCGGGTCGTCTGCGTCCCCTGCCGCGTCCGCCGCAGCCGCGAGCTGGGCAACGGCTGGTTCGACGGCCTCGTCGAGTTCCTCCAGCCGCAGCCGATGCTGACCGTGAAGGACAACCACGCCCTTCTGCCCCGCCCAAGCCGGCGAGGACGGTGACCTCTTCCCATTAGCCCCCCGCTCTGCGGGGGTTCTTGGATCGTCGGAAGAACCCCCGCGAGGCGGCGGGCCAACGGAAGTGGATCACGCCGCTCGCGCCACGAACCGCTGCAGCGGCACTGGCACCGATTTGATCCCCCGCCGCACGGCCTTGCCGACCGCGTACTGCATCGACTGCTCGAACCGCCGCAGCGTCCGCGCATCCGGCTCCACGCCCCCCTGCCGCATGCGGTCCAGGGCCCACGACCAGGCGTGGTACTCCTCCTCGCAGCGGCGCTTGTACCGGTCGAAGCCGATCACGTGGTGCCCCACCTCGTGCAGGTAGATCGCCAGGCTGAGCGGCGTGCGCGGGACCGGCGCCTCGATCCAGTTGACGCTGCGCCCGTCGGCCATCGTGACCCGCCACGCGCAGCCGGTCATGTCGCGCCGCCACCGCCGCACGCGGATCCGGTGCTCGCACCCCACCCGGCGGACCAGTCCGGCGTAACGATCGCTAGGCGCGGCATCGTGCGGCATCGCGATGCTACATCGGCCCCGCCACCACCGCGCGTGAGCCATAGCGACCGCCACCGCCCGCGTCCGGATAATTGCCCGCTCCGCAGCCCCCGGCGCAACCCGACGATGGTTATCGGCTCGCGCGGCTCGCGCGGCCGTCGCTCGCGCCATCGCGATGCGCCCGTCAGTTCCAGGTCGCCCCCCGCCGCCCCGGCCGGCGCTGGACGATCCGCCGGTGACAGGCGACCGCCGGCACCGCCGCCACCGCGGCCCCCGCCGCCGCGCCGACCGCCACCCACGCCGCGTCGACCGTCGAGATGTCGTTGAACCACCACCCCACGCCCGCGAACACCACGCACGGCACCGCGACCGCCAGGCACCCGATGACCAGCGTGGTCGCCGTTGCCCGCACCGCCGTCGTCACCGGCTGGTCGCCCCGCCGTCGCGGATGTGCCGCCGTCCACACCCCGGCGGGCAGCCGGCTCTGGTAGTCCAACCGAACGGGAAACGCGTCCCACCGATCGAATCGTTCCGCACCCATGGGTCGGCCCTCGAAAGTGGCGTGCGCGGCGGCACGCCCCGCACGAACGGCAGTTTAACGAACATCGGGCCCGCCTGCGCAGCTCAGGCTTTCCCGCCGGCCCCACGTGAAACCCGTCCCTCGAATCGCGGGTGTGGCCGGACACTGGTTGGCACGCACGAGACCAACGGAGCCGGGCCGTGTCGGCCCGTGCCGGCGGAGCCGGCGTCTCGCGCAGGGCCGATGGCCCCGGTCGATCACGCGCCGGCTGCGCGAGACGCGGGCTGCGCCCGCACGGGCCGGCTCCGTCGTGTTGCGTGACGTCGCGCCAACATTTCCGGCCACACCTCAATCGCGGATCGCACGCCATGCGTTGAGCGGTTCGGCCCGCCGCGCGGTATGCTCTGCGCATGCCGGACCGGAGGGCTAAGCGGGGGCTCCGGTCGCGCGGCGCGGCGACTACAGCGAGGGCTTCCTGATGCGGGCTCGGCAGAACCGGACGGACGATGTGCGACGGTCAACAACCGCAGGCCCGCTGGCCGAGCCGCTGGAGCGGCGGTCGTACCTGTCGATGACCCTCGACCTCCGCGTCGCCGGCGGCGCCAAGACCGCCGCCGCCACGGCCGTCGGTCAGGTCATCAACTTGCAGGCCTACGCCGTCATCAGCGGCACCACGGCCGGCAGCAACGACGCGTTCCTCGACGCCGTCGGCTCGTTCCTCGCCACCAAGGGGGGCACCGGGGGCGTCGTCGGCAACCTGTCGGCCACGCTGATCACCGACTTCGCCGGCAGCGGCGCCTCCAACGGCACGGTCCAGGACCTGAACGGCGACGCCGGCCTCGACGTCGGCAGCGACAGCGCCAGCGA
The DNA here is from genome assembly GCA_965198865.1 of Tepidisphaeraceae bacterium. Taxonomy (GTDB): domain Bacteria; phylum Planctomycetota; class Phycisphaerae; order Tepidisphaerales; family Tepidisphaeraceae; genus CBDAQA01. The sequence continues at coordinate 33,978 of CBDAQA010000014.1, forward strand.
CGCCAGCGGCTACTTCGCCGCCCGCAGCGGCACCGTCGACTACGACGGCGCCGTCTCCGGCGACACCAACGCGTTCCTGCTGGCCACGCTCACCTACACCGTCACGGCGCTGGGCACCGGCACCGCCACCACCCTCAACTTCCGCCCGTCTGGGTCGGCCGACAACTCCTACTCGGCCGTCTGGTACCAGGACGGGTCGCCCTTCTTCTCCGCCACCGCCGACGCCAACTTCAAGATCGGCACCGCCGTCACCATCACCGGGCCGACCGCCCCGACCCCCACACCCACTCCAACGCCGACGACCACTCGGTTGACCGGCACCACCTTCGGCACCGCCGGTTCGTTCGCCAACAGCGGCAACACGATCGCCAAGGCGACCGACGGCAGCCTGACCACGTTCTTCGATGCCCCGACCGCCAGCGGCAGCTACGTCGGCATCGACCTCGGCTCGGCCAAGGCGGTCACCGCTATCAGGTTTGCCCCGCGCTCCGGCTGGGCCGCCCGCATGGTCGGCGGCGCGTTCCAGGCCTCGGGCTCGGCCACGTTCGCCTCCGGCGTCGTCACCGTCGCCACCATCAAGGCCACGCCCACCGTCGGCGTGCTGACCAGCATCACCCCGTCCACCGCCACCGCCTACCGCTACTGGCGGTACGTCGGCCCGACCAACAGCTACTGCGACATCGCCGAGTTTCAGCTGTTCGGCACGTCGACCGCCCCCACGCTGACCCAGCTCACCGGCACCGCCATCGGCACCGCCGGCTCGTACGCGAACGGCGGCAACACGATCGCCAGGGCGGTCGACAACAGCGTCACCACGTTCTTCGACGGCCCCACCGCCAACGGCGACTGGGTCGGCCTGGACCTGGGCTCGGCCAAGACGGTGTCGACGATCAAGTACGCGCCTCGTGCCGGCTGGACCACCCGCATGCTCGGCGGCATCTTCCAGGCCTCCAACTCGGCCACCTTCAGCACCGGCGTCGTGAACCTGGCCACCGTCACCACGACCCCCGTGGCCGGCGCGCTGACGACGGTCACGCTGGCCACGCCCGTCACCTACCGCTACTACCGCTACCTCGCCCCCGCCGGCAGCTACGGCGACATCGCCGAGTTCGAGCTGTACGCCTGACCCGACGGTCGTCGCCCCATCGGCAGGATCTCTTGCCGCTCGCGCAACGGCTGGCACGGGCGCCCCGACCGCCGCACCGCACGCGCGGCAATCCCTTCCCCAACCCCCGCCGCCGCGGTCGCCGTAAGCCTGCGATGCGGCGATTGTCCGTTCAACGGCCCGGCCCTGCTGCACTATGGTCTGAAACCCCCACCGCGAACCACGGGCGCAGCGCAACCCGCGGCCCCACGGTTCCGACAATGGAGTCGTAGGGGTCCGGCGGAGTTCGCCGACCCCATCGTCTCCAGGGGCCGATCCCTGAGTTGCGCGGGTCGCCCCGACCCCGCCGGGAGCTGTTGCGAACCATGTCCAACCCGATCCACCCGAAGCGCGTCGTTGCCCGGTCCCGCCTTGCCGCCGTCGTCGTGGAGGTGATCGAGCGGCGCGTCCTGATGTCGGCCGTGCTGGCCAACGGCGTGCTCACCGTCACCGGCACGGCCGGGGCCGACTCCATCAGCGTGATCGCCGAGGGCTCGTCGCAGCAGGTGGTCGACGTGACCCTGAACGGCGCGACCCAGACCTTCACCGCGCCCGTTTCGCAGGTGATCGTCAACGCCGGCGAAGGCAACGACACCGTGTCCGTCGGCAACGCATACAACGGCGTGCCGACCGCCCTGCCCACGTTCGCCGCCTACGGCCAGGGGGGCGACGACACGATGTCCTTCGGCAGCGGCCGCGCCACGCTCGACGGCGGCGACGGGAACGACAGCCTGACCGCCGCCGGTTCCGGCAGCGGCGTGGTCACCCTCATCGGGGGGGCCGGCAACGACGCGTTCCACGTCGGTCCCAACGGCTACGCCACCAGCATGAGCGGCGGCGACGGCAACGACACGTTCACGCTCGCCGAGGCCGACGCCCCCGTCACCATCAGCGGTGGCGCCGGCACCGACGCGATCGACGCCCAGATCAACGGCAATGCCACCATCAACCTCGACGGCCTCAGCGACTCCGGCATCTACCAGGGCGGCACCGGCAGCGAGTTCGACGCCGACGTCGAGAACGTCACCGTCGACATGTACGACGGCAGCTCCGCCTTCGTGAACGGCGACGCGCTGGCCAACCGCTTCAGCGTGATCAACAACGGCACCGGCTACGTCTCGATCAACGGCGGGGCCGGGAACGACACGCTGGTCGGCAACACCGGCGACGTCTTCGACGGCGGCGGCGGGACCGACTTCTCCGGCGGGCCCGGCATCGACGCGGCCGACTTCTCCTCCGCCACCGTCCCCGTCGCCATCTACCTCGGCTCGTCCCAGCTCAGCGGCACCACCGGCCGGACCGGGCAGATCGCTGCCGGCAAGGGGTACCGCTTCGAGGGCACGGTCGAGCAGGCGTTCGGCGGCAGCGCGGGCGACCTGCTCGTCGCCGCCCCCGGCGGGGGCGATGGCCTCTACGGCAACGGCGGGAACGACACCCTCACCGCGCTCGGCGGGGCCGACGCGATCTTCGGCGGCGACGGCAACGACACGATCAACGCCGCCGACGGCGGCACCACCTACATCGACGGCGGGGCCGACACCGACACCGCCACGATCGACCCGACCGGCGACACCACGCTGAACGTGGAGAACGTCGTCCCGCCATCCACCCCCACCCCGACCCCCACCGCCACGCCCATCACCGGCACCACCTACGGCACCGCCGGGTCGTACGGCAACAGCGGCAACACCGTCGCCAAGGCGACCGACGGCAATCTCGCCACCTACTTCGACGGCCCCGCGGCCAACGGCGACTACGTGGCGATCGACGCCGGCCCGGCCCAGGCGACCGTCAGCCAGATCGCCTTCGCCCCGCGCGCCGGCTGGGCCGGTCGCATGGTCGGCGGCGTCTTCCAGGCGTCCGACACGGCCGACTTCAGCAGCCTCGTGAGCAACCTGTACACCGTCACCGCCGCCCCGGCCGCCGGCACGCTGACCACCATCCAGCTGACCAGTTCCTCGACCCACCGCTACTTCCGCTACCTCGCACCCAGCGGCTCGTACGGCAACATCGCCGAGTTCCAGCTGTTCGGCGTGCCGTCGCCCATGGCGACGCGCCTGTCCGGCACCACCACCGGTACGGCCGGGTCGTTCCAGAACAGCGGCGACACCGTCGCTAAGGCGACCGATGGCGACTTCAACACCTTCTTCGATGGCCCCACCGCCAACGGCGATGTCGTCGTCGTCGACCTCGGCGCCGCGCAGGCCGTGGCGCAGATCCGCTACGTCCCCCGCTCCAACGACGCCGCCCGCATGGTCGGCGGCGTGTTCCAGGCCTCCAACTCCGCCACGTTCGCCACCGGCGTCGTCACCGTCTACACCGTCGGCGCCACGCCCGCCGCCGGCGCGTTCACCACCGTCGTCCCGGCGACCACCACGGCCTACCGCTACTGGCGCTACGTCGCCCCCAACGGCTCGTACGGCAACATCGCCGAGTTCCAGCTCTACGGCGCGGCGACCACCGCCACCCCGCCCGGCCTGCTGACCGGCACCACGTACGGCACCGCCGGGTCGTTCCAGAGCGACGGCGACACCGTCGCCAACGCGACCGACGGCAACGTCAACACCTACTTCGACGGCCCGACCGCCAGCGGCGACTTCGTCGCGGTCGACCTCGGCTCGAGCAGGACGGTGCGCGAGATCGACTTCGCCCCGCGCGCCGGCTGGGAGAGCCGCATGGTCGGCGGCGTGTTCCAGGCCAGCGCGACGGCCGACTTCAGCAGCGGCGTCACCACGATCTACACGATCACCGCCACGCCGGCCGACGGGTTCACGCGCGTCCAGTTCGGCACGCCCACCACGGCCCGCTACTTCCGCTACCTCGCCCCCGCCAACAGCTACGGCAACATCGCCGAGTTCGAGCTGCTGGGGTGAGCCGGCGAAGAGACGTGATCCAAGAAGGACATCGAGTCAGCGATCCGAACTTTCAATCGGCGTGGGTCGGACGACCCGCCAGGAGCATTTGTGCGAAACGTGTCCACGAAGCAGAAGCCAACCGTCGCCCACTCCCGCCTCGCCGCAGCCGCCCGCGCGGCGGCGCCGATGGTCGAGCCGGTCGAGCGCCGCGTGCTGATGTCGGCCGGGCAGCTGGACCCGACGTACGGCAGCAGCGGCGGGATCGCGAACCTGTCGCAGATCGAGTCGAGCCTGTCGATCGTCGTCGACCCCAGCGGCCGGGCGATCGTCGTAGGGTTCGACGGCTACCTCGCCCGCTACACCGCCGCCGGCCAGCCGGACCCCACGTTCGCGCGGCAGGCGATCAACTACGGGTCGCTGCTGGCCCTGCAGTCCAACGGGACCATCGTCGCGGCCGGGGCCCTCCTGACCGAGTACGCCGCCAACGGCCAGCCGGTGACGACGTTCGGCAAGGACGGCTCGGCCGTCGACGCCACCGGTGCCGTGGCGAGCTTCGGCTACGTCAAGGGCGTCGCCGTGCGCTCCGACGGCCGCGTCGACGTGCTGTTCGGCTCGGCCGGGACCGGCGCGACGAGGGTCGAGCAGTTCACCGCGGCCGGCGCGCCCGACCCCACGTTCGGCGCGAGCGGCATCGCCACGCTCCCCGCGGGCCAGTTCGGCACCGGCATCTCGATCGCCCCCGCCGGCCAGGTCGTCGTGTTCGCCAGCGGCGCCGTCGACCGGCTCACCACGGCCGGCACGCTCGACCCGTCGTTCGCCACCGCCGGCGTCTACACGCTCACGGCGGCGACCCACGGCTACGGCGCGACGATCGGCACGGTCGCCGCCGACGGCTCGGTCCTGCTCAGCTACGCCACCAGCGTCGCCGCGCCCGGCACCGTGGCCGACTACTCCGGCGTGACCAAGCTCACCCCCGCCGGCGCGGCCGACGCCTCGTTCGGCCCCAACGGCAACGGCTCGCTGCTGTTCGCCCTGGTCAACCCGCTGCGCCCGACCGGCGGCGACGGCGACCTGACCGCCATCGACACCGTGGCGATCGACCCCAACGGCAACGTCGTGCTGGCCGGCACCAACGGCGACGCCTTCTACTACGGCGCCGCCACCGAGTTCGTCGCCCGCCTCCGCCCCGACGGCTCGGTCGACACCACGTTTGGCGACGGCACCACCGGCTCCACCCAGTTCTCCGGGTTCAAGTCCAACGGCAACCTCACCGAGATCCTGGGCACCGTTGCGCTCGACCCGGCCGGCAACATCTACGGCGCGTACGGCCCCACCAAGGTGCTCGGCGGGGCCGGCACGACCGGCATCTTCCAGGCCGGCACCGTCGTCACCGTCAACGGCACCACGGGCAACGACACGATCACCTTCAGCCAGTCAGGCACTACGACCACCGCCACGCTGAACGGCGTTAGCCGGTCGTTCACCGGCGCGACGGCCGTCTACGCAAACGGCTCCGACGGGGCCGACACGATCGCGGTCGCCGCGTCGGTCACCGTGCCGGCCGGCATCACCGGCGGGACCGGGAACGACACGATCCAGGGCGGCAGCGGCAACGACACGATCGACGGCGGCGCGGGCAACGACCAGATCTTTGGCGGCGCCGGCAACGACACCGTCACCTACTCGCGCGACAACGGCGCGGTCAACGTCACGCTGGACGACGTCGCCAACGACGGCATGGCCGGCGAGCATGACGACGTCCACGGCGACGTCGAGACGATCATCGGCGGCAACGGCAACGACACGCTGACCGGCGACGCCGCCGCCAACGCGCTCAACGGCGGGCCGGGCAACGACAGCCTGTACGGCCTGGGCGGGAACGACACGCTGGTGGGCGGGACCGGGGCCGACCTGTTCTCCGGCGGCGACGGCACCGACACGGCCGACTACTCGGCCGACACCACGCCCGTGAACCTGTCGCTGGACAACGTCGCCAACGACGGCACGCCCGGCGAGGGGGACGACATCCTCACCGACGTGGAGAACCTGACCGGCAGCGGCGACAGCGGCAACCGCCTGACCGGCGACACGCTGACCGGCGACGCGGCCGACAACCTGCTGATCGGCAGCGCCGCCCCCGACACGATCACGCCGGGCCTGGGCAACGACACGCTGATCGGCAACGGCGGCGCCGACGTCGCCAACTACGCCGACCACACCGCCGACCTGGTCGTCACCCTCAACGGCGGCACCGGCGGGACCGGCAGCACCGTCACCAGCAGCGCCGGCGAGCGCGACGTGCTGTCGACCGACTTCGAGGACGTGATCGGCGGCAGCGGCAACGACGTCCTCAACGGCGACGCCAACAACGACACGCTGGATGGCGGACCCGGCAACGACACGCTGAACGGCAACGCCGGCAGCGACACGCTGATCGGCGGGCCGGGCGCCGACGTGCTCAACGGCGGGGCCGGGTACGACACGGCCGACTACTCGGCCCAGACCGCCGACCTCGCCCTCTCCAACGACGGCCTCGCCAACGACGGCGCGGCCGGCGAGGGGGACAACATCGGCGTCGACGTCGAGACGCTCGTCGGCGGCAGCGGGAACGACCTGCTGGTGCAGAACACCAACGTCGGCTGGGAGTACGGCAACGCCGGCAACGACACGCTGATCGGCGGCGGCGGGCCGTCGGGCTACTACTACGGCGGCGACGGGAACGACCTGATCGACGTGCAGGACGGCGCGGTCAGCGCCGTGGCCGGCAACGGCGGCACCGACACCGTGATCGGCGACGCCAACGACCTGATCGGCACCGCCGAGGTGGTCATCACCGCGCCGCAGGGGTCGCCGCTCAGCGGCACGGTCATCGGCACCGCCGGTCCCGGGGCCAACGCGTTCGACGGCAGCCTGACCACGTTCGTCGACGGCCCCGACGCCACCGGCGACACCGTGGGCCTGGACCTGGGCGCGGGCAACGCCGCCACCGTCACGCGCCTCGGCTTCGCCCCGCGCGCGGCGTACGGCACGCGCATGGTCGGCGGCTACTTCCAGGGCAGCAACTCGGCCGACTTCAGCAGCGCCACCCGGCTCTACACCGTCTCCACCCAGCCGGTCGCCGGCCAGCTCACGGTGATCCCCGTGCCGTCGCTGGGCGCGTTCAGATACCTGCGCTACGTCGGCCCGACCGGCGGCTACACCGACGTGGCCGAGCTGCAGTTCTTCGGCACGCCCGGCAACCCCACCCCGCCGGCGCAGCCGGTCACGCTCGCCAACGGCGTGCTCACCGTCACCGGCACCGGCGGGGCCGACACGATCAGCGTCACCAACGTCGCCCAGACCACGGAGATCGACGTGACCGTCAACGGCGTGACCCAGACGTTCGCCTCGGGCGTCTCGCACGTGATCGTCAACGCCGGCGACGGGAACGACACGGTCTCGGTCGACAACGCGCTCGGCCAGGCCGGGGCCGACTACGACCTGAACGGTCAGGGCGGGGACGACGTGATCTCCTGGTCCACTGACTACGGCGGGCTGGCGACGCTGGACGGCGGCGACGGGAACGACGCGCTGGGCGCGACGAGCACCATGATCAGCGGCGGGGACGCGGCCGTCACCCTCGCCGGCGACGCCGGCGACGATCGGCTGTACCTGGTCAACGGGATCCGCGCGAGCCTGAACGGCGGCGACGGCGACGACGCGTTCGCCATCGACGCCAGCGACGACTCCGCCCCGCCCGTCACCGTGATCGGCGGGGCCGGCACCGACAGCGTCGCCGTCACGCCGTCGGGCACGACCGTCATCAACCTCGACGGGCTGCCCGACTCCAACATCGACGGGTACGACCAGAGCTCCGGCAGCATGTTCGGCGCCGACATCGAGAACGTCAGCGTCGACGCGTTCGACGGCGGCACGACGACCATCGTCGGCGACGCGCTCGACAACGTGCTCTCGGTCACGCAGGCCCACTACGGCAACGTCTCCCTCTACGGCGGCGACGGCAACGACACGCTGTCCGGCACCGACTACGCCGGCCAGACCGTCACCGCGTCCCTGTCCGGCGGGGCGGGCAACGACCTGCTGACGGCCAACGGGAACAACGCCGGGTCGGGGTACGACCGATCCACCCTCTCGGGCGGCGACGGGAACGACACGCTGGTCGGCGCCGGCGCCGACTTCTCCGGCGGGGCCGGCACCGACACGGTCGACGACTCGGCCCAGACGGCCGGCCTGACCATCTACCTCGACGGCTCCAAACCCAGCGGTGCCGCGATCGCCGTCGCCGCCGGGGAGGGCGACGCGTTCGACGGCACGGTCGAGATCGTTGACGGCGGCAGCGGCGACGACCTGATCTACGCCAACCCCGCCGGCGGCGACATGCTCAACGGCAACGCCGGCAACGACACTCTGGTGGCCCAGGGCGGGGCCGACGCGATCTTCGGCGGCGACGGCAACGACACCATCGACGCCCGCGACGGCGGCACCACCTACATCGACGGCGGGGCCGGCACCGACACCGCCACCGTCGACGCGACCGGCGACACGACGCTCAACGTCGAGACCGTCATCCCGCCGACCACCACGCCGACGTCCACGCAGCTGACCGGCACGACCAGCGGCACCGCCGGGTCGTTCCAGAACAACGGCAACACCGTCGCCAAGGCGACCGACGGGAACCTGTCCACCTACTTCGACGGGCCGACCGCCAACGGCGACATCGTCGTCATCGACTTGGGCTCGGCGAAGAGCGTCAGCCAGATCAAGTACGCCCCGCGCTCGACCTACGCCAGCCGCATGGTCGGCGGCGTGTTCCAGGCGTCGAACTCGGCCACGTTCGCGTCTGGCGTCGTCAACGTCTACACGGTTTCGGCGACGCCGGCTGTCGGCGCGCTGACGACCGTCACGCCGAGCACGACGACGGCCTACCGCTACTGGCGCTACGTTGCCCCCAACGGCAGCTACGGCAACATCGCCGAGTTCGAGCTGTTCGGCTCCACGGCGAGCACGCCAACGCAGCTGGCCGGCACGACGAGCGGCACGGCCGGGTCGTATCTGTCAGACGGCGACACGGTCGCCCTGGCGACCGATGGGAACCCGTCGACCTACTTCGACGGCCCCACGGCCAACGGCGACGTCGTCGTGATCGACCTCGGCTCGGCCAAGGCGGTCGCGCAGATCAAGTACGCGCCGCGCAGCACGTACGCCAGCCGCATGGTCGGCGGCGTGTTCCAGGCGTCGAACTCGGCCGGCTTCAGCTCGGGCGTCGTGACCGTCTACACGGTCGTGACGACGCCCGCCGTCGGCGTGCTGACGACGGTGACGCCCTCGACGGGCACGGCCTACCGCTACTGGCGCTACGTCGCCCCCAACGGCAGCTACGGCAACATCGCCGAGTTCCAGCTGTTCGGGTGAACCGGCGGTGCCGGCCGCCGTCGGCACAGCTTCCCCATCCTCGTGCTGGGCGGCGTTGGGCGTGCCCGGCGGAGCCGTTTGATCCGATCACCGCCTTAACAACTGGCCTGTATAGTCCAGTTGGAGCAGTCACCCGAGCTTGGCAAGACCCGGCGCAACTCGCCGGCCATCGGGTGCGAGAATGACTGGGGCGAAGGCCCGATCGCGACCCGCGCCCGCCGGGGCGTTCACGTCCACCGACCCCAATCGTGTTTTGATCCCCTTTATTGGCGCGGATGCGTGAGACCCCGCCAGGAGCATTTGTGCGAAACGGTGCCGAGCTGCAGATGAAGAGCGTCACCCGCGCCCGCCTCGCCGCCGCCGCCCGCCGGGCGACGCCGGCCGTGGAGCCGGTCGAACGGCGCGTCCTGATGTCCGCCACGCCGGGCTCGCTGGACGCGGCGTTCGGCGACGGCGGCGAGGTGGTGGCGTCGAACGGCGCGACCCCCGCCTACGCGACGGCCGTGGCCACGCTGCCGGGCGGCGACGTGGTCGTCGCCCGCGGCACCGGCAGCGCCAGCACCGTCACCCGCCTCACGCCCAGCGGGTCTGCCGATCGCGAGTTTGGCAACAGCGGGACCGTCACGGTCGCCTTCGCCCCGTCGAAGGTGTTCGTGCTCGCCAACGGCAACATCCTTCTGGCCGGTACGGAACTGGAAGAGCTGACGCCGACCGGCTCGATCAGTGCGGCGTACGGGACGAACGGCGTCGTCAGCAACCTGGGCACGGGCGCGGTGGGCGACGTGACCGTGGGCCCCGACGGGTCGGCCTACGTGGTGGAGAACGGCTACTTCGTCGCCAAGTACACGCCGGCGGGGGCGATCGACACCACCTACGGCAGCGACGGTCAGGCCACGCTTCAGATCGGCCCGCACACGTTGACGACGACCGCCGCGTTGGCGGTGGACGGCAACGGCACCGTCACCGCGGGGGTCGGCACCGACGTCCCGGTCGGGGGCCACTCGTACGGGTACGCGGCCGTCCGCCTCTCGGCCGACGGCACCGCCAGCCGGTCCATTTCCCTGGGCGGCTTCACCAGCACCGCGACGCCGGTGACGACAACCGCCGTCGTCCTCGGGCCGGACGGCACGGCCTACGTCGGCGCGTACCAGGGGTCGACCGACGTGGTCGGCGTGGTGTCGCCGTCGTTCGCGTCCCAGGGCAGCGACAGCCTCGTCGCCGCCCCCGCCGCCCTGGCGGTCCAGTCCGACGGCAAGGTGATCGCGGTCGGGTCCAACGTGAACGCGCAGGACGGCAAGCCCGACCAGGTGGTCGAGCGGCTGACGCCCGGCGTCGGCGGCGCCGACCCGTCGTTCGGCACGGCCGGCGTGGTCGACCTCCGCCTCGGCACCACCCTGGACGCGGCCCAGTCGGTCGCACTCGACGCCGACGGCGACATCCTCTTCGCCGGCGACGCCGCGACCGGCCCGACCAACAGCTACACCTTGGCCGCCCTGGTCGGCGGTCCCGGCGCGGTCGCCGGCGTCCTGGCCAACGGCGTGCTGACCGTCACCGGCACCGCCGGGGCCGACAAGATCACCCTCCAGGAGACGCAGGCCCTGCAGTACACCGTGACCGTGAACGGCGCGTCGCAGGTGTTCGACGGCCCGATCTCGCACGTCATCATCAACGCCGGCGACGGCAACGACACGGTCGGCGTGTCGACGTTCATCCAGGGCGGCGAGCCGGACGTCTCGGTCAGCGGCGGGGCCGGCGACGACTACCTCTCCGCCTACGGCAACAACAACGTCACGCTCGACGGCGGCGACGGGAACGACACGCTGGCCGGCTCCAGCACCGAGGAGCTCCCCGTCACCATGCTCGGCGGGGCCGGCAATGACACCTTCGAGATCCAGGACGACGTCGCGCCCGTCATCAGCGGCGGCGACGGGAACGACATCCTCGTCATCGGCGGTCTCGGCGCCACCGACCCGGTCTCGTTCGCCGGCGGGGCCGGCAACGACACGCTCGAGGTCGACGCCATCAGCCACAACGGCGGCGCGACCTCGTTCAACCTCGACGGCAAGGCCGACTCCACCATCGGCTTCGGCGGGCCCAGCACGTTCGGCGCGGACATCGAGGACGTCACGATCGGCAACGCCAACTCGACCAACTACGGCGCGGTCTCCGTGACCGGCGACGCGCCGGACAACGTGATCACCGTCAACGCCTCCCTCTACGGGGCAACGGTCCACGGCGGCGACGGGAACGACACGCTCTCCGTCATCGGCGGCGAGAACAGTGCGATCTACGGCGACGGCGGGAACGACACGATCGTCGGCGGGAACGGCGGGCCGGGCGTCAACACGATCTCCGGCGGGGCCGGCACCGACACGGTCGACTACTCGGCCCAGACGGGCGGCGTGAACGTCTACCTCGGCGGGGGCCAGCTCAGCGGCACCGCCGGCAACATCGCCAACGGGTACGGCGACAAGCTCGACGGCACCGTCGAGGTGGTCGACGGCGGCAGCGGGAACGACCTGCTCGTCGCCGCCCCCGGTGGCGGGGACGCGCTGTACGGCAACGGCGGCAACGACACGCTGACCGCCCAGGGCGGGCCCGACTCGCTCTACGGCGGCGACGGCAACGACGCGTTCAACGCCCGCGACGGCGGCACGACCACCATCGACGGCGGGGCCGGCACCGACACCGCCACCGTCGACGCGACCGGCGACACGACGCTCAACGTCGAGACCGTCATCCCGCCGACCACCACGCCGACGTCCACGCGGTTGACCGGCACGACCAGCGGCACCGCCGGGTCGTTCCAGAACAACGGCAACACCGTCGCCAAGGCGACCGACGGGAACCTGTCCACCTACTTCGACGGGCCGACCGCCAACGGCGACATCGTCGTCATCGACCTGGGCTCGGCGAAGAGCGTCAGCCAGATCAAGTACGCCCCGCGCTCGACCTACGCCAGCCGCATGGTCGGCGGCGTGTTCCAGGCGTCGAACTCGGCCACGTTCGCGTCTGGCGTCGTCAACGTCTACACGGTTTCGGCGACGCCGGCTGTCGGCGCGCTGACGACCGTCACGCCGAGCACGACGACGGCCTACCGCTACTGGCGCTACGTCGCGCCGAACGGCTCGTACGGCAACATCGCCGAGTTCGAGCTGTTCGGCTCCACGGCGAGCACGCCAACGCAGCTGGCCGGCACGACGAGCGGCACGGCCGGGTCGTACCAGAGCGACGGCGACACGGTCGCCCTGGCGACCGATGGGAACCCGTCGACCTACTTCGACGGACCCACGGCCAACGGCGACGTCGTCGTGATCGACCTCGGCTCGGCCAAGGCGGTCGCGCAGATCAAGTACGCTCCGCGCAGCACGTACGCCAGCCGCATGGTCGGCGGCGTGTTCCAGGCGTCGAACTCGGCCACGTTCGCGGCCGGCGTGGTCAACGTCTACACGATCACCGCCACGCCGGCGGTCGGCGTGCTGACGGCCGTCACGCCGTCGACCACGACCGCCTACCGCTACTGGCGCTACGTCGCCCCCAACGGCAGCTACGGCAACATCGCCGAGTTCCAGCTGTTCGGCGCAACGACGTCCACGCCCACGCTCACGCTGCGCACCGGTACGACGACCGGCACCGCCGGGTCGTTCCAGTCCGACGGCAACACGGTCGCCGAGGCGACCGACGGCAGCCTGACCACCTACTTCGACGGCCCCGCCGCCAGCGGCGACGTCGTCGAGCTGGACCTGGGGTCGGCGATGTCCGTCAGCCAGATCAGGTACGCCCCGCGCGGCACCTACGCCAGCCGCATGGTCGGCGGCGTCTTCCAGGCGTCAAACACGGCCGACTTCTCTTCGGGCGTCGTGAAACTGTACACGGTCACGTCCACGCCGCCCGCCGGGTCGTTGACCACCGTCACGCTGAGCAGCCCGGTCACGTACCGGTACTACCGGTACGTCGCCCCGGCCAACAGCTACGGCAACATCGCGGAGTTTCAGCTGTTCGGGTGATCTGCCGCACGCGGGGCGTCTGCCTACCCAGACGCTTTCAGCCGCTTGCGGCACGGCATTGACCCCTCGCGGTGAGCCAGGGTGGCGGGGCGCGGCATCCATTGCCAATGGCAGCGGCGGGTGCTCCACCAGGGGCACCGCCGTCGTCGCGGGGGACGCTTATGGGAACATGGCGTTGCGTTCAGTCCGACGGCTCGCACCCGCGATTTGCAGACGTGGCCCAACGCGAGGACACATCGACGGGTTCGAATGATACATCGCAGGTCCGTGTAACATAGGCTTAAACGATTACGATAAAATGCGTTACCGTCGATTTTTATGGTCATGAATGGCGTAACATTTCGTCACAATGTGTAACATCGCTCGAGAGTCTGGCCGTGGTTCACCGCTCGTTGCCGCGGCCGCTGAAGACCTCGTCGACGGTGGTGGTGAACGTGTGGAGCGAGGCGGCCGACACCTGCGGGTCCTGGACGGTGCCCCGGACCTGGATCTGTAGCAACTCGTTCTTCGCGCCCTGCCAGAGGTCGTGGAGCACGGGGACGCCGACCATGCGGGGGTTGTCGGTGGTGAAGTTCATGCGGACGCGCTTGGTGCCGAAGTCGAGCCAGCCGGTGCCGCCCATGACGAGGTTGTCGCCGCGCATCTGGAGTTGCTCGAACGTGACGCGTCGGCCGTCGACGGCGTAGCGGGCGGTGGCCTGGTTGAACGGGGCGGTGGTGGGCAGCGAGAGGTCGGTCACCTCGAGCAGGCCGAGGACCAGGGGGATCTGGTACATGTCGCGGCCGGCGACGAGCACGTCGCCGCGTCCGCGGCGGGTGGCGGGGTCGGACCAGTCGCCCTGCATGTCGAGGCTGGCCGACAACCGGCCGCGGATCGGCTTGCCGCCGGGGAGGGCGGGGCCGGCGATGGTCGCCATGTCGGCATCGGTGACGGCGAAGGCGACGGCGTACCCGCCATCGCTGGGCCTGGAGGCGGCGGCGGCGCCGGCGGCGTTGGCGAACCGCAGCTCGACCCGGCCGGCCAGGCGACCGCCGGCGATCTCGGCCTGCACGTCGGTCAGGCGCAGCCCGTCGACGCCGGGGGGCTGTTCGAGGTGGGCGCGCAGGTGCTGCAGCGGGCGGTCGGCCAGGGCGAGCGTGTCCAGGTCCATGTCGCCCTTGAAGGCGGCGACGTGCCCGCCGCGGACGGCGGCGGCGAACCTCACGCCGCCGTCGACGTGGGACAGGGGGACGCCGACGTCGAGCGACGCGCCGGCGGCGCGGGCGGAGCCGGTCACGTCGACGTCAGCCGGGCCGGTGGGGTCGGCGTTGCCGCGGTAGTTGAGGGTCGTCAGGTCGAGGTCGAGGTTGCCGCGGAACTTGGTCTGGGCGACGACCGCGCGGACGGCGGGCGGCAGGGCGCGGCGAAGCTCGCCGTCGACCGGCATGCCGTGCGTGGTTAGCGACAGGTCCCACCAGTCCGGGTGGTCGATCAGCCCCCGACCGGTGACGGCGACCGAGGCCTTGCCGTGCGTGCCGTGGACGTCGGTCAGCGTGACGGCCCGGCGGTCGACGGTGACCGCGCCGGCGACGTGGTCGAGCCGGTACGGCAGCGACGCGGGCAGGACCGACACGTCGCGCGGGTGGAGGGTGAGGCTGTAGTCGGCGGGGGCGACGCCGGTGTCGGCGTAGGAGAGGTCGGCGTCGATCGCGCCGCGGGGGGCGACGGCGTCCCAGGCGGACCGGGCGGGCGACGGCAGCAGATCGTGCAGCGGCCCATCGAGCGCCAGGTTGTGCGCGGCGGCGGCCAGGTGGATGACGGCGGCGCTGTTGGGCGGATATTCAACCGTGCCCGAGGCGGACAGGCCGGCGGCGCCGCGGCGGGCGGCGACGCTGACGACGTCGAGGCGGTCGGGGTGGACGCCGAGGCGGGCGGTGACGTCGGTCAGCGTGACGCCGCCGCCGAGCGGGCGGGCGGTGCCGTGGTGCAGGGTCACGCCGAGGTCGTAAGCGACGGGCAGGGACGGCGCGGTGGTGGGCGCGGGGGCGTCAGGGGCAACGTGGTTGGGATCGGCGGCGATGTGGCCGTTGACGTCGATCTGGCCGGTCGCGCCGGCGCGGCGGATGAAGGCCTGCGCGGGGGGCGGAAGCACGGCGACCAGCGTGTCGTCCAGCGGCACGTTGCGGGCGACGAGCGTGAGGTCGGGGCGGACGTCGCCGGTGGCCCTGCCGGTGGGCCAGGTGACGCGACCGACGACGTTGAGGGTGGCGTCGCCCCGCCGCAGGCCGACGTCCTGCAGGTCGACGTAGCCGTCGCGCACGTGGAGCTGGCCGGTCAGGTGTTCGAGCGGGTACGGGAAGGCGGCGAGGCGGCCGGCGCCGTCGAGGAGGTGCAGGTCGGCGGTGACGACGGCGGTGGTGCCGATGCCGACGGGCATGTCGATGTGACAGTTGAAGTCACCGCGGAACGACGGGACGTTCTCGCCGGCCGGTCCCTGGAAGATGCCGAGGCCTCGGCGCACGGGGGGCGGGAAGGCGGCGAGCAGGGCCGGTTCAGTGGCGATGTCCTGGCCGCTGGTGCGGATGCCGCAGCCGATGCGGGGGTCGAGGGGGCCGACCCAGCCGTCGAGTCGCAGGACGCGGTCGGCGTTGGGGCCGCCCTCGACGCCGAGGCCGCGGACGTCGGTCAGGTCGATGCGGTCGAACCCGCGCGTGGGGTCGGGGCCGAGCGTGACGGTGCCGGTGGCGTGGCGGAGCGGGTAGGGGAACCAGACGCACTGGAACGCGCCATCGGTGATGGTGAGCCGACCGGTGACGTGCGGGGCAGCACCGGCCTTGGGGCGGCTGATCTCGACCCACATCCGGCCGGTGCCCGAGGGCTGCAGCTGGCCGTACACGTCGCGGACGGCCTTGGGCAGCGAGGCCAGGTAGGGCAGGTTCGGCGCGAGGACCAGCGGGCGGTCGGGGGGCGTCTCGATGCGGATGAAGACCGGGTCGTCGGACGTGTACCCGCCGAGGCTGCCGGTGACGGAGATGGTGTTGCCGAGCATCGTGCCGCGGACGTCCTTGAAGCGGACGCCGTCGGTGTCGAACTGGTACTCGCCGGTCACGTCGTCCACGGCGATCGGGGGGCGCGGGTCGGCGACGGGACGGGTGGTCGGGTCGCGCGGGTCGAGCTCGTCGGGACGGAGGGCCAGCTGGACGTGCTGGAGGCGGATCCGCAGCATGAACGCCGCGCGGCGGGCGGTGCGACCGCGGTGGCCGACGATCGCGGGGGTGTAGCGGAACTCGGGGATGTCGACGGCCCCCTGCAGGTGGTGCTCCTGCCAGAACGTCCGCACCTCGCGGGGGAGCATCGCCTCGATGTCGCGCCCGAAGCGGAAGTGGGCCAGCGTCGCGTCGACCTGACCGGTCGCGGCCCCCTTGAGCTGCACCTGGCCGGTGACGACGGGGCCGACGCCCTCGATCGCGCCGCGGCTCTGCATCTCGAACAGGTAGCGGGCGCCGTCCTTCGAGGGGAACAGCCGGCCCTCGACGGCCATCGAACCGTGGGGCAGCAGCTGGCCGCCGCTCAGTTCCTTGTACTCGATTTGGGCGTTTCGCAGGACCAGCTGCGGCAGCGGTACCTCAGGGGCCGGGGCGCCGGGCGTGGGGCGGGTGGCGGTGTTCGGGCGGCGCGTCGGGCGGAGCCGTTGGTAGTTCCACCGGCCGGTGTCGGTCGACTCGACCAGGGTGACGCGGGGGGCGGTGGCGACGATGCGGGTCGCCTCGAGCCGGCCGCGGAGCAGCGAGGTGGGGTCGTAGCCGATGTCGATCGCCTCGGCCTCGAACACCTGCGCGTCGGGGGCACCCTTGCCGTCGACCCAGACGGTGACCTTCTTCAGGCGGAGGCCCTGCAGGAGGGACAGCGAGGCCGTCTCGACCGACACCCGGCCGCCGACGAGGTCGGACAGGTAGGTCTGCGCCATCCCCTTCAGGCGGACGGGGTCGGTGACGGCCCAGTAGCTGGCGATGACGGACGACAGGAAAATCAGGGCCACGGCCATGCACCAGCGCCGACCGGTGCTTCGGCGGGGGCGGAACGGGTGGCCGGGTTTCCAGAGCCGGTCAAACGGGCGATGAGGGGTGGTGACCGGAAACCGCATGAGGTTGATCGTCAGACAACTTCGGTCGCCGGCGGATCCGCTGCCACAGGTCGACGGCGCCGATGCCGGCCAACACGGCCAGCGCGGGCTCGGCCGGCACCCGGTAACGAATCGACCCGACCGTGAGCACCTGCACGGCCGTCAGCACGACGGCCGGCACGAGCAGCAGACTCTTGGACTGACACCGCACCCGTCGCGAGGCAAGTCCGAGTAGGCAGAGCAGGTCGAACGGCACCGCGTAACCACCGCCAACCCAGCGGTAGAGCGGCCGGCCGAAATCCTGGCTCAGCGGGACCGGGCTCCAGCCTCGGGCGATCTTCCGCAAGGAGAGCCGCCACAACTGCTTCGGATGTTCGGACACCCACTGCCACGCCTGGCGCGACAGGTACCGCGACCGCTCCACCTCATTCATCGACCGCAGGACCGGTAAGCCCGCGACAAATCGCTGGTCGCTGGCACCATTCGCGCCTTCGTGAAAGCCGTCGTAGAACGTGATGCCGTCGTTGGTGGTCGTCCACACCGCCGCGTTGAGGCGGTGGAGATTTCGGCCCATCCACGGCAGCAGGGAGATCAGGAGCGCACCGGCGACGACCAACGGCGTCCGCCAGTAGTACGGCCGATGGCCGCAAGAGTTCGTTGCGATTGTCGCGATGGCGGGTCCAAGCACCAATGCAGTGGGCCGCAAATAGAGCGCGACGACGAGCAGTGCGATCATCGCCGGCAGCGCCCGGCGGGTTGCCGCGACGGTCGCCCAGACGATTGCGGCAGTGAAGACCGTCTCGGTGAGCAACAGACCGGAAAAATAGATCAGAAACGGGTTTGCGGCAATAATGGCGGCAGCGGTGAGACCGCCGGGCGCGCTGCCAGACAACTGCTTGGCAAGCAGGTACGTCGCCCACACGGTTGAGGTGTCGACCACCGCTTGGACGAGCCGGACGATGCCGACCGAACCCCCGCACACCGCCTCGAAAATCGCGTACCCCGGCAGGCGATAGGCCAGCACGTCCTGACCGAACCGAGGATCGAACAGGTGGAACGACCCGTCGCGCAGGAAGTTCCGTGCGAGGTCGAGGTACTCGCGCTGGTCGGGCAGGCGGTTGATGGCGGCGTCGGTTCGTGGTTGGACGAGCGCCCATGCGAGCCGAACCGCCAGCGCGATGGCCAGGATCGCGGTCAGCCATCGCCGTTCGGTGGGCGTCATGTCGGCCAGACTATCAGCCAAACGCACCCGGCGTGAATCGCCGGCCGATCGGGCTAGAATGGCGGCATGAGTGCCGGCCAAGGGAAAGCGCGTCCGTGGTGGTGGTCGCCGGGTCCGGTCGTGTTCGGGCTGGTGATCGTGGCGGCGTCGGTCGCCGTGCTGTTCGAGGACCGGATCGTGCCGCCGAAGCCGGTGGACGTGCGGGACAAGGTGACGCTGTCCGGCGGGGCGACGTTCTGCGACCCCGTGCCGCTGCCGCCGGGCCAGCGGGTCGAGGGCACCGCCGTCCCGCCGGGCCATTAGTGCCGCCTGGAGCAACCGACATGACGCGCGCCCCCGGCCACATCTTCCAGCGTCGCACCATCGACCCGGGCCAGGCGATCGCCACGCTCACGAAGATCGAGTCGGCCCAACAGAACAAGGCGCTGACCGCCCTGCTCGGCGGTGCGGCGCTGTGCATGCTCGTGGTGCTGGGGTTCACGCTGCTGTACGCGATCGCCACGTTCATGCTGACCGGCGGGCCGAGCGTCACGGTGGTGTTCTGCATCCTGCCGATCTTCTTGCTGCCACCGCTGTTCCTGATCGCCAAAGATCTACAGCGGCCCCTGCCCGGCCCCGACACGCCGGCCAGCGAGCAGCTCCGCCTGCGCCGCGATGACGATGACGACACCGACGACAACGACGAGGTGAAGGCCCTGGCCCGCCGGGGCAAGAGCCTGGGCGAGCGGGCCAACCTCGGCCCGCGGTTGGTGCTGTGGGGCATCGCCCGGCTCCGCGAACGGTCGGCCTTCGGCACGGTCCCGGTCGACCGGGTCGCGCTCGCCCTGCTCACCCTGGTCGACGCCGGCGGCGGCATCTCCCCGGTCAAGATCCTCCTGCCCGAGGAGTCGGCCGACCAGCTGGAGCCGCTGCTGGGCGTCCTGCTCTACCACGGGCTGGCCGACCTCTCGAAGCGGTCGGACCGGGTGTGGATCACGACCGATGCCAAGCGAAAGCTGGGGCTGCCGGTGTGAGCCGCTGGCAATCCGGCTCTTCGGCGTACCTCAGAACTCGCTTCGGTTACGAAGGGTGCGCGAAATGGCCCCGACAACGGATCGGTGGGTGACAAAGGCGGAGGAAGATTTCGCCGCAACCAAGTACTTGCTCGGCCGGTCCGGCGACCGGTCGCGCCGGAGATCACCTGCTTCTACGCCGAGCAGTGCGTTGAGAAGTATCTGAAGGCACGCCTGATGGAGGCGGGCATCCCGTTTCGCAAAACCAGCGACCAAGGAACACTCCTGCAAGCAGCGTCCAAGGTCGAGCCGACTTGGGCCGGGCTGGCGGTGTTCGGCCGCCGCCCGGTCGCCCTCGGATATCCAGGCGGCACCGCGACGCGCGATGAGGCGGCTTCGGACATCCAGATTCGCGATGAATAGCGCGCTCGGATCCGCGCCTCCCTCGGCCTGTGACGACGGGTTTGATCGTCCGCCGCATCGGGTATGATCCCGGCCATGCAATACGGCGTCATCATGGCGGGCGGGTCGGGCACGCGGCTGTGGCCGATCAGCCGGGGCGACAAGCCCAAGCAACTGCTGCGGGTCGTGCGGGGCAAGAGCCTGCTCCAGGTCAGCTACGACCGCTTCAAGGGGCTGATCCCGCCCGAGCGCATCTTCGTCTGCACGGCCTCCGTCCACGCCCCGCTGGTGCAGGCCGACCTGCCCGACCTGCCCGCCGCCAACATCATCGGTGAGCCGGCCGGTCGCGACACCGCCAACGCGGTCGGCTACACGGCGGCCGTGCTGCACAAGATGGACCCCGACGCCGTGTGCGCCGTCGTCACCGCTGACCACGTCATCGAGCCCGTCGACGTGTTCCAGGCGGCCCTCCAAAAGGGGTTCGACGCCGTTGACGAACACCCCAACGCGCTGGTCACCTTCGGCATCGTCCCCACGTTCGGCCACACGGGCCTGGGCTACGTCCATCGCGGCGAGCCGTTGGTCACCCCGAAGAAGACGACCGGCGTCTACCGCGTGCTGGCGTTCAAGGAGAAGCCCGACAAGCCGACCGCCGACCGTTACGTGGAGAGCGGCCGGTACTACTGGAACAGCGGCATGTTCGTCTGGCGGGCCGACACGGTGCTCGGCGAGCTCGCCGCCCACCTGCCCGACAGCTACGCCGGCCTGGCCGAGATCGCCGCCGCCTGGGGCACGCCCCAGCAGGCGGCCGTGGTCGACACCGTGTACAGCGGCCTGAAGAAGATCAGCGTCGACTACGCCATCATGGAGCCCGCCAGCCAGGGCAAGGGCAAGGCCCAGGTGGCCGTCGTCGAGATGCCCGTGCAGTGGCTCGACGTCGGCAGCTGGACCAGCCTGGCCGAGACGCTCGCCACCGATGAGCACAACAACGCCATCGAGGCGCCCGCCACGCTGCTGGTCGACAGCGACGACAACATCATCATGTCGACCGCCCCCGACCACCTGATCAGCACGATCGGCGTCAGCGACATGATCATCGTCCACACGCCCGATGCGACCATGATCTGCCCGAAGAACGAGAGCCAGCGGGTGAAGGATTTGGTGGGGAAGCTGAAGGAGAAGTTCGGGAACAAGTTCCAGTGAGGCCAATCCGGCCGCGGCGAGGTCAATCAGCGCCCTACTTCACTGAGCCAGCTTTGGCGTCATTCATCAAACTACGATGCCGATCCCGCCGTGACGAATCCGGCGTTACCTGTCTGGAGGAAAGCAAAGTAGGGCACGATTTCATCACGTCTTTCCCGGCGGCGGCGTGATGGAATCACGCCCTACTTCACCGGTGGGGAAGCTCAACGAGAAGTTCGGGAACAAGTTTCAGTGACGGGCGTCGGCCGTGAGGGCCCGGTTGTGTAGCCGTTCAGTGGTAGACCCACTGGCGCCGTGCCCCACACTCCGGGCACCGATCCGGCGACCCGCGGAGGTCGTACCCGCACGCCATGCAGTGGCCCCGTTCAAATCGCTGTCGCCTCACCGCCGCCCGGTGCCTGAGCGGCCATTGGACTAGCCAGGCGAGCCACCAGAGGATGCCGTAGATCGCGGTCCCGGGGACTGCGAGGACGACGAAAGTGTCGAAAGCCATCTCGGCGCGGGCGCCGGTTTGGCCAACTCCTTGCTCGTAGATGACGGCTGGCCACCAGGCGAACAGAGCGACAGCCAGCCCGACCCAGTAGCCGACCGACACCCACCGGTGGCGGACTGGCGGGTCAACGCAATCCTGTCTCGCCAGCGATTCCACTGATGCGTACTCTAGCCATCGACCTCGGCACCCGCCGCATCGGCCTCGCGCTCAGCGACGCCGGCGGTGCGTGGGCGACGCCGCTCGACGTGTTGACCGTCAACGAGTCGGCCCAAGCCATCGACCCGATCCTTGCCGTGCTGAAGCGTGAGGACGTCCGCCGGCTGGTCGTCGGCCTCCCGCTGAACATGGACGGCTCCGCCGGCCCCGCGGCGAAACAAGCCGTGCGATGGGCCACCGGGGTGGCCGCTTCAGCGGCCACCGCCGGGCTCTTGGTCGAGCTGGTCTTCGTCGACGAGCGCCTCAGCAGCTTCGACGCCGAGCAGCGGTTG
Organism: Tepidisphaeraceae bacterium; assembly: GCA_965198865.1. GTDB lineage: Bacteria > Planctomycetota > Phycisphaerae > Tepidisphaerales > Tepidisphaeraceae > CBDAQA01. Next base: position 56,298 of record CBDAQA010000014.1, read on the forward strand.
AACGACCGCAAGCGGGCCGGCGAGCGCCTGACGCGCAAGCGGCGAAAGGAGCAGCTGGACGCCGTCGCCGCCGCCGGGTTCCTGCAGGCGTACCTCGACGGCAACCTCGACGCGATCGACGTCGACGCCGTGTAGTGCCGACCGCGCCAGACCGACGCAATCCCTCGTGAAGCCCACCGCGCCGCGGTGGGTCCGCCGGACCGCCGGCAGCGCCGCGGGCCTCCGTCCGGTTGGACTCGCCATCCTCGCCCCGTATTCTCCGCACAACCGACCGCCCCGCTGAGCAGCTATGACCCAACGTTCGTCCGCCCGCCGGTGCTGCTGCGCCCTCGCTGCGCTGCTGGTCCTGTTCCTGTGCCCACTGTCGGCGAGGGCCGCAGGCGCAGTCCCCCCACCGATCCCGCACGGCACCCCCGGCGAGCGCGTCCACTCGCTGCTGGGGTTGGCCGTCTTCGGCGTCCTGGCGTGGGGCATCGGTCGCCTGGCCGGGGCGCGCACGCGGGTGCCGCGGCGGACGATCCTCTGGGGCTTCATCCTCCAGTTCGCGTTCGGCGCGGTCGTCGTCTGGAACCGGTACTTCCTGATCGTGATCAACGATGCCGTCGACGCCCTGCTGGGCTTCACCGCCGAGGGGGCCAAGGTCGTCTTCGGCAACCTGATCCAGAACAACGTGCCCGTCGGCCCGGCCGGCGGGACGATGGCGCCGTTCACCGCCCTGCCGGGCTCGTACGCCAACGCCGGGGCCTACTTCGCGTTCTTCGTGCTGCCGACGATCATCTTCTTCTCCGCCCTGACGGCCGTCGCCTACCACAGCGGCGTGATGCAGTACATCGTGCAGGGCATGGCGTGGGTCATGTCCAAGGCGATGGGCACCAGCGGCGCCGAGACGCTCAGCTCGGCCGCCAACATCTTCGTCGGCCAGACCGAGGCCCCGCTGATGGTCAAGCCGTTCGTGACGCTGGCCACCAACAGCGAGCTGATGGCGATCATGGTCGGCGGGTTCGCCAACATCGCCAGCGGCGTGCTGGGGCTTTACACCGTGTGGCTCAAGCCGTTCGTCCCCGACGCCGCCGGTCACCTGGCCGCCGCCTGCTTCATCACCGCGCCGGGCAGCCTGCTGGTCGCCAAGCTGCTCGTGCCCGAGACCGGTACCCCCACCACGGCCGCCGGCGTGTCGTTCAAGATCGACAAGATCGACGCCAACCTGGTCGACGCCGCCGCCCGCGGCACCAGCGAGGGGCTCGGGCTCGCCATCAAAGTCGGCGCGATGCTCATCTCCTTCACCGCACTGGTCGCGCTGGTCGACGCGGTGCTGGCCTGGGGGGGCCATAAGGTCGGCCTGCCGCAGCTGTCCCTCGAATGGTTGTTCGGCTACGTCTTCCGCCCCCTGGCGTGGTTGACCGGCGTGTCGTGGCGCGAGAGCCGGGCCGTCGGCACGCTCCTGGGCATCAAAACGGTGTTGAACGAGCTCATCGCGTACGACGGCATGAGCAAGGCCCTGGCCGCTGACCCCAACTACCTCAGCCCCCGCGCCCGGCTGCTGGCCACCTACGCCCTGTGCGGCTTCGCCAACTTCGCCAGCGTCGGCATCCAGGTCGGCGGCATCAGCACGCTCGCCCCGACGCGACGGGCCGACCTCAGCCGCATCGGCCTGCTCGCCATGGTCGGCGGCGCGCTGGCGTCGCTGATGGCGGCGTGCGTGGTCGGCGTCCTCATCTGACTGCTGACCACCGCCCCGCGTGTGATCACCCACACGTGCCGATCGACTGTGCGACGCCCGAAAATCGGACGCTCCGCCGCGCTCGCTGATTCGGGTCTGGACGCCCCTACCAGTAGCGCATGTAGCCTTGCAGTCGCTTGGCAAAGGTGTTGGCCGTCAGGCGCGCCAAGAAGAACCTCTTCTTGGCGATTCTTGCCTTCTTGGCGATCTTGGCGGAAGTCCGATGGACAACCCACAGCACGCAGCGATGTCGACGCAGAGCGAGGGATCGTAGCGATCGGTCCTGTATGGCGGAAGCACTGCCCGGCCGTGCACACGTTCCAGCCGCGCGGCGGAAGCCTGCGGATCGTGGCGCATCGAGAGCCGCTCGCGCCTCCGCGGGCTTCCGCCGCGCGGCTGAGCCGCTTCTCTGTGACCCGGACCCATCGCTTGCCGAACCGGCCACCATGAATGCCTCGTTGGCGTGCCGATTGCCTAGACTATACCGGCGCCAAGTGGCAGTGGTTCCTTTGCGCAAGATTACCTGCCCAGGCGTTGAGGTGGGTCGGCTAGATGTGGGTCAGAGGAGGATGCTATGTGCAAGTTCAGTTGGCCCGGTGTGGCCCTATCTGTCGCATTGACGGTCGCGGCGGTGCCCGCCGTCGGGCAGACGGCGCCCCCGTCGGACGACGACGCGCTGGCGTCGCAGGTCCAGGACACGTTCCGGCAGATCATCCAGAACATGATCGCCAAGGGGATCGACCCTCGGCAGTTCTTCACGCAGATGCAGAGCGGGACCGACCCGGCCGACATCGCCAAGCAGATGGTCGACCAGGGCCTGATCGATCCGCAATCCCTGACGCAGCTGCAGACGAACACGCAGAAGCTGTCCACCGGCCGGATCCGCGCCCGGCTGGAGGCGACCGATGCCGAGTGGGCGGTGCTCGAGCCGATGATCCGCAAGGTGATGACGGCGCAGGCGGCCCTCCAGCGTGCCGGCGGCAGCATGACCGGCGGCGGCGGCGGCGGCGGCGCGATGCGATCGGGCCTGATGAGCGGCTTCGGCGCCGTGCAGACGCCGGCCGGGATCGACCTGTCGCGGGCCGTGAGGACGCTGCGGACGGCCCTGCAGTCCAAGCACGCCTCGCCCGATGAGATCACCGCCGCCCTGGCCGCCCTCCGCGACGCCCGCGACAGGGCGGCCGCCGAGCTCGCCGCCGCCCAGAAGGACCTCACCAGCGCGGTGACCACCCGCCAGGAGGGCGTGCTGACGAGCCTTGGCATTCTCGAGTGAGTCACCCTCGTCCGACGTGCCCGCTTCAGCGGGGCACGGGAACGCGAACCGTCCGCGCAGACGTGCGCCGCCCGGCGTTATTGATCCTCGCCTAAGGAGTGTGGCCAACGGGACGGCTCGGTCTCCGCAGCCGCCACGTGGCTCGTCCCGCCGGTCTTGCTCACCAGCCGGACGTCGCCGATGACCATGGTCTTGTCGATCGCCTTGCACATGTCGTAGACCGTCAACGCGGCCAGCGTGACGGCGGTCAGCGCCTCCATCTCGACGCCGGTGCGGGCGGTGATGCGGGCCGTCGCGCGGATCACCAGCTTCGCGCACGCCGTCTGGCCGGCGGGTACCTCGGGGATGTCGAAGTCGACCGCCACGCTGTCGATCGGCAGCGGGTGGCACAGCGGAATCAGGTCCCCGGTGCGCTTGGCCGCGGTGATGCCGGCGATCCGCGCCACCGTCAGCACCTCGCCCTTGGGCACGGTGCCGCTCGCGATCGCCGCCAGCGTCGCCGGCCGCAGCGAGATCGTCCCCACCGCCACCGCCTCGCGCACCGTCGGCACCTTGTGGCCCACGTCCACCATCGTGGCCCGGCCGGCGGCGTCGAGGTGGGTCAGGGGCATCAATGCAGAATGCAGACTGCACAACGCAGAATCAAGGCCGGCTTGTTCCCGTCTTCATTCTGCACTCATCACTCTGCGCTCTTCTTCTCCTGCTCCGCCGCCCAATTCTGCAGGATCGGGATGACCCGCCCCTCGCGCTCGGCCCCCTTCTGGTCGCCGGCCTTCTCGCACATCTGCGCCAGCAGCTGGTGCGCCGGCAGGTCGTACGGCTGCACGTACACCGCCTGCAGCGCGTACTCGGCCGCGTTCTTGTAGTCGCCCAGGTCGCGGTAGAGCCGGCTGATCGCCTTGGCGTACCGGTCGTCGCGGACCTCCAGCGCGTGCAGCCGTTTCAGCTGCTCGATCGCCTTCTCCCTCTGCCCGATCGCCACGTACAGCCCGGCCAGCCGCTTGCGCGGCAGCTCGTCCATCGGCCGCAGCTCGGCGATCTGCTCCCACGACTTGGCCGCCGCGGCGAAGTCCTTGTCGGCGATGTGCGACTCCCCCTCGGCCGACAGCGCATCGTACTTCTTCTGGCTCGCCTCGTCGTACCCCCAGTGCGCCACCTGCTCGCGCGTCCAGGCGCAGAACGCGCTGAAGAACGCGTCCTGGCTCACGCCCAGGATCTTCGGGAACACGTCCTGCTGCAGGCCCCCCGCCTTGAACTCGGCCAGCATCCGCAGGATCGCGTCGTGGCCCCACCTCTGCTCGATGTAGGTGCAGACCCAGTACGACTCGGCGTAGGCCATCTGCCGGTCGTTCGGCTTCTTCGGCCGGACGAACGCCCAGGTGAGCTGGTCCATGTCGAACAGCTCGTTCTGCGTCACCGCGTGGTACAGCATCGGCACCCACGGCCACTGCAACCCCGTGTGCTCCTCGTAAACGGCCAGCCCCTCGGTCATCCAGTGGCTGATGCGGTTGTCCGTCGCCGCCAGCGTGACCGTGTGCGTGAACTCGTGCCGCAGCACCTGGCTCCAGTTGAACGCCCCCTGCGTGTTCTCCCCGCTCCGCGGCGGGTCCAGCGCGATGATCCGCCCTGTGCTGGCCCCCACCGTGCCGATCCACGGGCTGCCGGTCGTCCGCACGCTGAACGCATCGTGCGTGGGGAACACCTCGATGACGGTCTTCTCGGCCGGCTCGCACTTGTACTCGCCGGTGATCTCGGCGTAGCGCTGCTCCAGGTAGTCGTTGAAGTACTCGGGGATGACCGGGTCCTTCCGCTCGTCGTACCGCACGATGAAGTGGGCCGACTCGCGCGTGCCGAACTTGTCCAGGTCGTCCAGCAGGCGCAGGTAGTTGGTCGTCTGCACGTTGAACGGGTCGACGTTGTGGGCGGCCGTCAGCGCCCGCCGGGCCGCCGCCTCGTCGCCGCTCTGCGTGAACAGCAACCCCTGGCCATTGCGGGGCTCGTTCCACCACCCGGCCCGGTCGATCGCCACCTGGTACATCGCCGCCGCCCGCGGGTACTGCCGCATCGCCCCCAGCTGCTCGGCCACCTCCTGGTACGCCGTCGCGTCGGTCGGCGACACCCGGTCCACCTCGGCCAGCAGGCCCTTCATCTGATCGGTGTGCAGCTGCAGCGCCTCGGTGGCGGCCAGCAGCCCCATCGCCTCCAGGTGTTGCGGCTGGCGCGCCAGCACCCGCCGCACGGCCGTCGCCGCCTGCTTCGGCTGCCGCTGCTGCAGCAGGTTCCGCGTCTCCAGCAGGTCGGCCGCGATCGACCGCTCGTCGACCGCCCGCATCGCCGCCACGGCCGCGTCGCCGCCGTTGAAGTTGAACTCCGACACGTTGATCCGCCCGATCAGCGCCAGCGCCTCCAGCGACCGCGGGTTGGCGGCCAGCGCCCGCTTCAGCTCCTCCTGCGCGTGGTGCGCGTCGTCGTGCGACAGGTAGTACCGCGCCGCCGCCACGTGGGCGGGCCAGTAGTCGCGGTCGATCACGTCGTAGGCCTTCACGAACACGTCGAGGATGGTGTTGTTCAGCGACGGGTCGGTCTGGTACCCGCCGTTCAGCACGGCCCAGCGGTCCAGCGCCAGCCCGACCGTCGTCGCGTCCTCGGCCCCGTCGGGGTCGCCGTCGAACAGCTTCTCGCCCTGCCCGCGCCACTTGTCCAGGAACCCCTGTGGCGGCGCGACGAACCACCCGTACGCCGCGTTGGCCGTGCCGAAGTCGTCGGTGCGCTCCGCCAGCCGCCCCAGCTCGAAGTGGCCGCGAATTGAGTCGGGGTGCGCCTTCAGGTGCGCCTGCAGCGCCGCCACCGCCTCGCGCGGCTTGCCGATGTCGGCCAACAGCATCGCGTGGTCAACCTGGACGGCCGGCGCGTCCGCCACGGCCGGGTCGGTCACCACGGTCATCGCCTCGTCGGTCCGGCCCAGCGCCGAGAGCGCCTGGTACCGCGCGTGCGCCAGCGGCACCGCGCCGACGCCGTTGTCGGTGCCCCGGATGTTCCGCAGCGTCTGGATCGCCAGCTTGTACCGCCCGGTGGTGGCCTGCAGCTTGGCCTTGTCCCAGTCGTCGAAGTACGACGGCACCGCCAGCGGCGGCAGGTCCTCGGGCACCAGCGGGCGCACCCACTTGCCGGGAATCGACTGCCGGGCGAAGTCGATCGCGAGCGCCGGGGCCGAGCAGGCCAACAGCAGGGACGAGGCGCACAGGAGTCGGCGGATCACGGGCAGTCCTCGCATGCGGGATCGAGTTGGTCGCATCAGCCAGCCGCCAGACGTTTCGCTCGTTCGACGGCCATAGCTTGAAGAAGGGGCCGCGGATTGGGGAAACGCAGTTGCCACACCCATTCCGGCCGGAAGAAGAGACCGGGGAGGACAGCCGAGTGAACGGCGCCGTCGGTCACCGGAAGCGGGGCATAGCGACCGTCCGCACCCAATGCGAACGCCGTGAACGCCCGCATCTCCCGGTCGGCAATCCAATACTCGGGCACGCCGGCCGCCTCGTACTCGGCAAACTTCACCACCGTGTCGCGATGCCGGTCGTCGGGCGAGACGACCTCGACGATCAACGTGGGTGGCCCCTCGAAGTGCTGTTCAAGCAGGTGCTGCCGCTGGGCATGGGTGAAGAAGAACAGGTCGGGCGATCGACGCCGCCGTTGACGCGGCAACCGCACGACCACCGGCTCGTTCAGGATCTCGCCCAAGTCATGCTCGATGACGAATCCACCAACCAGGTGATTCAGAAATGACAACAACAAACCATGCCCGGTGTTGACCGCGTTCATCATCACCACTTCCCCGTCGACCCATTCGGCCCGGGTCTCCGAGTCGCACCATGCGACGAACTCCTCCTCCGTCATCCGCGGCAGGGGCGATGGGGCCGGCTCGATGAGGTCTTCCAGGTCCGCGGTGGTCATGGCTCCGGATCATACACCGGCGACATTGTCGGGACACGGGCGAACCGTACGATGCCGGCCATGCCGCACATCGCCGACCTGATCGGGAACGCAGAGGCCTTCCCCGTGCTCAAGCGGTGGACGTTCCTCAACCACGCCGGCGTTTCCCCGCTGCCGCGGGTCGTCGCCGACGCCGTCCGGCGGTTCGCGGACGCGTCGCAGAACGGGGCGTACCTGGAGGACAACTGGTTCGCCGAGCTGGAGCGGGTCCGCGGGGCGACGGCCACATTCGTCAACGCCGAGCCCGGGGAGATCGCGTTCGTCAAGAATACCAGCGAGGGGATCAGCACCGTCGCGCTCGGCCTGGAGCTGCGGCCCGGCGACCGCGTGGTGACGGCCGACGCGGAGTACCCCGCCAACGTCTACCCCTGGATGGAGGCGTGCCGCCGCGCCGGGGCGGAGCTGGTGTTCGTCGCCGAGGAGACCGACGCCAACGGCCGGCGGTCGGTGCCACTGGCCAAGCTGCTGGAGGCGATCGACCAGCCGGCCACGCGGGTGCTGACGCTCAGCCACGTCGAGTTCGCCAGCGGGCAGCGGCACGACCTGGCCACGCTCGGCGCCGTTTGCCGCAGCCGCGGCATCCTGTTCAACGTGGATGGCATCCAATCGCTCGGCACCGTCCCGGTCGACGTGACGGCCATGAACATCGACGCGCTCAGCGCCTGCGGCCACAAGTGGATGTTCGGCCCGCCCGGCGCCGGGTTCATGTACCTGCGGAAAGACTGGCACGACCGCGTCCGCCCGCTGCTGGTCGGCAACGGCACCGTCGTCAGGTGGGACGCGTTCAGCACGCAGTACGACTACACCCTGCGCCCCGACGCCGGCCGATACGAGTCGGGCACGCCGAACCTGCCGGGCATCTACGGCTTCGGCGCCGCGGTCGACCTGTTCAACAGCGTCGGTCCGGCGCCCATCGCCGAGCGGATCAAACGGCTGACCGGCCGTCTGGTCGACGGCCTGGAGCTGAAGGGGTACGCGATCGTCAGCCCCCGCCAGGGCGATGCCTGGAGCGGCATCGTGTCGTTCACGTCAGCCAGGTACGACCACGCCGAGTTGGCCAGGTCGCTGTTGAAGGAGCACAAGATCGAGCTGAGCGTCCGCGAGCGGCGACTGCGGGCGTCGCCGCACTTCTACAACACCGAGGCGCAGATCGAGCAGCTCATCGCGGCGGTGCCGGGGCACTGACCGTGAGTGCAGGGCGATGAATGCAGCATGAAGGCCCGAGAAGCGGCCGCCTGTTCTGCATTCATCGCCCTGCACTCACCTCAGTCCCCGCTGTACCGCCGGTTGGACTTGATCTCCCCCCGCCGCTTCTTCGCGTCCAGCCGTCGCCGTTTCGCCCCCTTCGACACCTTGCGTTTGATCCGCCGTTTCGGCTCGACCATCGCCTGGACGATCAGCTCGCGGAGCCGGTCGAACGCCTCGGCGCGGTTCATCTCCTGCGACCGGCGGTTGTCGGCGGCGATGTGGATCTGCCCGGCCGCGGTCATCCGCGAGCCGGCCAGCGCCGTCAGCCGAGCCTTGGCCGCGTCGGTCAGGCCGACGATGGCGGCGACGGTTACCCACAGCTCGGCCTTGGTGTTGACCTTGTTGACGTTCTGCCCGCCGGGCCCGCCGCTGCGGGCGTACTGCAGGCGCACGGCCGAGTCGGGCGCCGTCACGCCGGGCGCCAGCTCGACGCCGGCCGCCTGGGGGATCAGATCGACGCCGTCCTTGTTGTCGTCGTCAGCCATGGCGGCACGTCACCGGTAGCTGCTGCGGTCGTACAGGCCGGGGTTGTCGTGTTCGATCCCGTCCTGGATCGTCACCCGCAAGTGGCGGGCGACGGCGGCCACGAACAGGGCGATCAGCATCACGACGAAGTTCACGCGCATCCACGTCAGCGGGTGCCGGGGCGCGCGCGTGCGGTTCATCACCACCAGCCCCATCGCCATCGCGATCAACCCCAGGCCGATGTGGGCGATCACCCACGGCGGGACCACCCGGAACGCCGCCGAGCGGTACAGCGGCCACAGCCTCCACAGGGCGACGGCCCCGGTCGCCAGCAGCAGCGACACCGACAGGATCACCACCCGCCGGAACACCCACCGCACCCGCCCCAGGACCGATAGCTGAACCTCCTCGCGCAGGTCCTCGATCGCCCGCGGCAGGACGAACTCGTAGAACAGCGTCCCGCCCACGATCAGCGCCGTGCAGACGATGTGCAGCCACCGGTTGACCGGGAACACGATCGTCTGCACCCACTCGGGCATGTCGGGGATCGAGTTCACCATCAGCGTGCGACATCCGTTGAGGCCGAGGTGGCGGCCGGCACGTCACCGGGGTTGCCGGGCAAGCCCAACAGCGCCCGGATCGGGGCATCGGCCGGCATCACCTTGTAACCCGCCGGCGGGGCGTGCTCCCGGCCGTACTTCAGCACCGACGCAAACGCGATCGCCAGCAGCATCAGCCCCAGCACGACCGCCATCCACTTCATGTGCGTGGCGGGGGGCTCGGCCTTGACCATCTGCCACAGCAGCACGCCCAGCGCCGCCAGCCCCAGCAGCAGGTGCATCCCGAACAGCGAGTGCCCCACGCCTGGCCCCATGCGGGTGTAGACGGGCCAGTTCAGCACCGCGTTGTAGGTCCCGCTGACCAGCAGGAACAGGATGCACGCGTGGGTGACCATCTTGAACACCCGCCGGGCGCGCAGCACCACCGGCCGGACGGCCGGGTCGTCGCCCAGCCCCCCGCGCAGGGCGATCGGCACCACGACGCGGGCGTAGAACACCCCGCCCACCGCGATGGCCGCCGTCACCACGTGCAACCACCGGAACAGAACAGCAAGCACCGCCGACACCATGGACGTCTCCCGATCAGGACTTGAGCGGGACGACTGTACCCGGCAGGCCGGAAATGGGGAAACCAGACCCGCCCCGTGCCCACGCGGTACCAATCCCTTGGCACGGGGCTCCGCAACCGGTTCTGACACACGTGCCGGGCAAGGGCGTTGCGATCGCGCAATCGAGATTGACATCGCTTGCGCCTTCGCGACCTGCGGCGTGGATCCCACGCAGGCGCAGGCAGCTCCTGACCGGCTTCCGCGTACAGGACACCCTATCTGCGCACTTGCATGAGGGACCCCGAAGGGCCGGATCATCGCTTCACTCACACGCCGTCGCGTTCACGTCCTCCCGGCACTGCCGCAGCTTCACCAGCAGTCGGCTCAGCTCGCCCAGCTCGTCCGCGGACAGCCGGGCGAAGCACTCCGCATGGTGCTCGGCCAACGGGGCATCGATCTGCGACAGCAGGTCCGTCCCCGCCGGCGTGATGCCGACGTACACCACCCGGCGGTCGTCGGTGCAGCGGGTCCGCGTCACCAGCCCCGCCGCCTCGAGGTTGTCCACCAGCCGGGTGATGTCCGGCACGCGCGTGATCAGCCGGGCCGCCACCTCCAGGCTGGGCAGCCCGTTCGGCCCTGCCTCGCCGGTCAGCATCGCCCCGCGCAGGATGCGCAACACGTTGTACTTGGGGATCGACAGCCCGAACCGCTTGAACAGCTGTTCCGCCCCGCCCGACAGGGCCGACTCGGTCCGCACCAGGTTCAGGTACGCCTCCTCCGCCGGGTGCTCGAACGGCCGCCGCTTCTTGATCTCGCGCGCGAGCGGGCTCAGCTCCTTCGTCGGCGAGGACAGTTGCGTTGACGACATGGTGCCCCATTCTAGCGCGGCCGGCGCTCGGCGTCCCGCGCGGCGTCAACCCGTCACGACACCGTGCGCGTCCGCGGGCCTCCAACCTCGGCTTGAACGGCGCTCAACACCATCGACCCGAAGGCGGCCTCGACGCCGCGCGCAAACGACTCGGCGTGCGTCAGGGGCGACCGCCGCATCCGCTCTCGCAAGCCTTCTCGCAGTTCCGTCAGCCGCGGCAGGTCGCTCGCCAGCCCAACGGCCGTGTCGACGAACCCGTCCACGTCGGCCGCGGCCAGGTCCGTCAACCCAAGGTTCAACAGCTGGCTCAGGCCTGCCCGGCCCACAACGGTGCGACCGACGAACGTGACCGTCGGCACGCCCATCCACAGCCCGTCCAGGCTGGTGGTGTGGCCGTTGTACGGGAACGTGTCCAGGCACAGGTCGATGCCGCGGTAGAGCTGCAGGTAATCGACCCGCGACAGGAACGGCACGAACGACGCGCGGTCGCCGAGCGCCGCTCGCACCCGGTCCCGCGCCGACCCCGGCGGGGCGAACGTGCGCAGCCGCGACCCCGGCACCGCGGTCAGCACCCGGTCCCACGCCGCGAGCACGTCGGGGTTCACCTTGCAAAAATTATTCAGGCAACCAAAGGTCACGAACCCGTTCGCGATCGCCGGCGGCGGCCCCGCCTCCGGCTCGTCGGCCACCCCCATCGCGACCGGGTCGTAACACCAGAACGAGTGCGGCAGCCGCACCGACCGCTCGGCGTAGTCGCCGTCGGTCCCCGGCGGGTCCAGGTGCGGGTCGGTCAGCCGATAGTCGATGCACGCCAAGCCCGTCGTGCCCGGGTACCCGCCGAACGTGACCTGCACCGGTGCCGGCCGGCGCTCGAACACCCCCAGGCGGTTCCCGGACATGTGCAGCGTCAGGTCGACGAGCACGTCGACCCGGTCGGACCGGATCAACTCGGCGGCCGCGGCATCATCGAGTTTCGAGAGGTCCCGCCACTGGTCGGCGGCCGCCCGGAACGCGGCCGTCATCGCATCGGGCCGGGCGACGGAGCCGTAGCAGAAGACCTCGACGGCCGACCGGTCGTGCGACCGGATCAGCGGCAACAGGTTCCGCCCGACCACGTGGTCGCGGAAGTCGGGCGAGACGTAGCCGACGCGCATCCGTTTCTTCGCCATTAGCCCCCCGCTTTGCGGGGGTTGGATCGGAGAAGAACCCCCGCGAAGCGGGGGGCGACCCGAGCGAGCACATGCCCGCGCCGCCGCCCGCACGTCCGCCGCCGTCGCGGCCGGGTCGAACGTCAGCGCATAAGCGAGGCTCCCCTGGATCTGCCGCGCCATCGGCCCCCCCGCCGCCACCGCGCGCTGGTAACACGCGACGGCGTCGGCGACGCGACCGACCGCCTTGAGCGCGCCGGCCAAGTTGTTCAGGGTCGCTGGGTCATCCGGCTGCAACGCCAGCGCTCGCTCGGCGGCGGCGATGGCGGCGTCGGGGTCGCCCGACTCGATCAGCACGACCGACAGGTTGTGCCACACGTCGGCCATGTCGGGCCGGAGGTCGGCCGCACGCCGGTACGCCGCCGCCGCGTCGGCCGGCCGGCCAGCGGCGGCCAGCGCCTGCGCCTCGGTCACCGCCGCCGCGAACGGGGCCGGGTCGACCAGCGACGGGTCCAGTTCCGCCGCCCGCCGCCGCGCGGCCGTCGCTTCGTCCAATCGGCCAAGATCCCCGAGCGACAGCGACAGGTTGTGGTGCGCCCGCCCATCCCCCGGTCGCAGCGCCACCGCCCGCCGGTGGGACGCGACGGCCTCACCGGCCCGGCCCGCCTCGCGCAGGGCGTTGCCAAGGTTCCCGTGCGCCGCCGCGTAAGCCGGGTCGATCTCGACCGCCCGCCGATAGCTGGCGATCGCCTCGTCCAATCGGCCGATCGCCTGCAGCGTGCTGCCGAGGTTGTTGTGCGCCGTCGCCAGCCGCGGCGACAGCGCGATCGCCCGGCGGTAGCTGTCGATGGCCGAGGTGTGCCGGGACATCGTGTGCAGCACGAGCCCCAGGTTGACGTGCGCGTCGGGCCAGTCGGGGTGGAGCTGGGTCACCCGCCCCAGGATGCGAGCGGCATCGGCGTGGTGCCCGGCGCCATGCGCGATCACGCCCAGGTGGTGCAGCGCCGGCGCGTGGTCCGGCACGGCGGTCACGATCTGCTTGTACAGGGTCGCCGCCTGTTGGACCCGCCCCGCCGCGTGGTGCGCGACGGCGCTGCGCCAGGTCGCGTCGATCACCTCGGGGTTGGGGACCTGCTGTGACATACAAACGTGGCGGTTCCCGATCGCAGCCGCGGGGCTTCAGCCCGCGGAAGCCCCGCGGCTGCGATATCCTCCGTTCCACCATGACGGATGTCGACGCCACCACCGCTGCCGCGAACCTGCTGCGCCGCGCTTCGCACGTCGTCGTGCCGACCGGTGCCGGCGCGTCGGCCGAGAGCGGCGTGCCGGCGTCCCCGTCGTCCCGCTTGCGGCAATGCGAGACCACCCTGAGCTATCGGGCGCGACGCGCGCCTGACCGCTCGGGGTGGACTAGGGAACGGTTATTCATCTCCGTTTACTTCCCCTGCATCGCCGGCTCGCTCGCCGTCGCCATCGGCTGGTCCTTCGGCATCGCCTTCATCGCGGCGATGTGCTTGTGCATCATCTCGGTCACGCGCCGGCCGTAGTCGGCGTCGGCCTGCGTGCAGTGGTCGATGATCGCGTCCTGGATCGGCTTGATGCACTGGGCCAGGTTGTGGCCGATGTTGTTCACCAGCTCGTCCCGCTCCCACTCCTCGAAGTCGCGGTAGGTCTGGCCGGCCTGACCGAAGTTGTTCGGCCGGTCGATCGGCTCGCGGACCAGCTTCGCGTTGTAGCCGGGCGTGTGCGGCTTGCCGACGCGCGGGGCCTCCTTCAGGCCGCCCAGGTGGCTGGGCTCGTAGTTCACGTGCGGGTTCGGGCCGGCGTCGACGTAGTAGGTCATCTGCCCGTCGCGCTGGTTCGTCGCCACCGGGGCCTTGGGGCGGTTGATCGGCAGCTGCAGGTAGTTCGGGCCGACGCGGTAGCGCTGCGTGTCACTGTACGACATCGTCCGGCCCTGGAGCATCTTGTCGTCGCTGAAGTCGAGCCCGTCGACCAGCACGCCGGTGCCGAACGCCACCTGCTCCACCTCGGCGAAGTAGTTCGTGGGGTTCCGGTCGAGCACCATCCGCCCGACCGGCCGCATGGGGAAATCCTTCTCGGGCCAGATCTTCGTGTCGTCCAGCGGGTCGAAGTCCAGCTCGGGGTGCTCGCCGTCGGTCATGAATTGCACGTTGAGCTCCCACTTGGGGTAGTTGCCCGCCTCGATGGCGTCGTACAGGTCCTTGGTGGCGTGGTTGAACTCCGTGCTCTGGATGGCGTTCGCCTCCTCCTGCAGCAGGTTCTTCTCGCCCAGCTTCGGCACCCAGTGGTACTTGACCAGCGTGCCGATGCCGTCGGCATTGACCCACTTGTAGGTGTTCACGCCGGCCCCGTTCATGTGCCGGTAGTTGGCGGGGATGCCCTTGGGGCTGAACAGGAACGTCATCATGTGCGTCGCCTCGGGGCTGACGCTGAGGAAGTCGAAGAACCGCTCGCCGCTCTGGCGGTTGGTCACCGGGTCGGGCTTGAACGCGTGCACCATGTCCGGGAACTTCAGCGCGTCGCGGATGAAGAACACCTTGAGGTTGTTCCCCACCAGGTCCCAGTTGCCGTCCTCGGTGTAGAACTTCGTGGCGAACCCGCGCGGGTCGCGCAGCGTCTCGGGCGAGTGCCCGCCGTGGATCACGCTGCTGAACCGCACGAACGTCGGCGTCCGCTTCCCCTTCCCGCTGAACAGCTTGGCCCGCGTGTACTTCTCCACCGGCTCGCCGCCGACGGTCCCGTAACTCTCGAAGAACCCGTGCGCCCCGGCCCCGCGGGCGTGGACCACCCGCTCGGGGATCCGCTCCCGGTCGAAGTGGGTGATCTTCTCCAGCAGCTGGTAGTTCTCCATCGTCACCGGTCCGCGGTTGCCCACGGTCCGGCTGTTCTGGTTGTCGTGGACCGGGTGGCCCTGCCGGGTGGTCAGCGTCTGCGCGGGCTGGGCCTTCTCGTCGTGGCCGTTGTTGTCGATCGCCATGATTTTCTCCTTGGAAAAGAAGCGGGAATGCGGACGTGCCGATCGTAGCCCGACGCCGCAGTTGTTGGAACAGCCATCCGCGCGGGGCCCGATCAATTCGAGGCCGGTCGATGCGGCCGACCGGCAGCGGGTCGGTTGGCCGAGCGCGTGCGCATCTTCCTGTAATTCTGATGATTCACCCCGGCGTGGCGGTCGATGAAGACGGCATGTACGCGGATGCCGAGAAGTCGTCGGTGCCCCCGGCAACGTTGCCGCTGGCGGAGCGGACGTTCCGGGCCTTCGCCCCACACCTGTGGCCCTGGACCGGCTGGTACGCGCTGATCGTCGCCGACCGGTTCGTCGGCGTGTTCCCCACCCTGTGGGACGCGATCACCGCCGCCCAGTCCGGAGAGATCGACCCCGACGCCGTGCTCGTCCGCCGGATCGGCGGCGACTCGGCGGTTGCCGCCCCCATCGCCGACGGTGGCCGGATGCCCTCGGCGCCGCCGTGGTCGGCGTAGGCGAGGTCGCCCCGGATCACCACACGCGCCGGACGCCGTAGCGGTCGAACGCGGCATCGATCGACACGAGCGTGAGGTCGTGCCGCCGGCACTGGGCGGCGATCATTCGGTCGAACGGGTCCTTGTGCGCGCCGCCCGGCGGCAGCGATTCGACTGCGACGGCGTCGTCCGCGCCCACTGGCAGGACCTCGATGTCGTTCGCCCACAACAACCGCACGAAGGCTGCCAGCGAGCCGGCCTTCAACGACAGCTTCCCGAGCGCGACCTTGATCGCCATCTCCCAAAGACTGGCTGCACTGGCAAACTGCTTGACCGACCGGTCATCAATGAGTTGTCGTGAAATGGCAGACAGTTGGGAGGAGCCCTCCGCAAACCAGATCAAGGCCTGCGTGTCGACGAGGAC
Organism: Tepidisphaeraceae bacterium; assembly: GCA_965198865.1. GTDB lineage: Bacteria > Planctomycetota > Phycisphaerae > Tepidisphaerales > Tepidisphaeraceae > CBDAQA01. Next base: position 72,022 of record CBDAQA010000014.1, read on the forward strand.
GTCGGTCACATGTACTCCGCGAAATCCTCGAGCGGATCGTTGAAGTCATCGCTCATCTCGAACCATCCCTTGGCGAACCCGAAACGGGACGGCCGCTTCGCCGGCTCGTCAGCAGGGTGCCCAGCACTGACAAGTGTCGGTTCCACCACTTCCACGCGCACTGCCTGTCCGACGACCAGCGTGACCGGCTCGTCCAGCACGACCGACGTCCCGTCAAAGTGACCTTTGAATGATGGCATGAGCGCATTCTACCGCGGCCGGAACGTCCTGACCACGCCGGCCACGCTCACGCCGGCACCCACACGCTCAGGCTGCCGGCAGGACAGAAGAAGTCGGCCTGTCCGTCCTCGCCGGTCGTCACCGGTTCCGGCCAGTGGCCGGTCGCGTCGCGGTAGGTCGCGTGCGGGTTGCCGGTCCACATGTGCTTGTTGCCGGCGTCTGCTGTGGACAAGACGACCGCCATCCCGCCGGGGTGCTCGGCGTCGCCCGACCAGCTCCAGGCGGCGCAGGTCGGGCGGTCCAGGTAGTCGCTGATCTTGCCGTAGCTGTACTTCGCGCGGGCCCCCAGCATGTCGTCGATCAGCTTGCGATGGCTGAACAGCTTGGCCACGCCGTCGTCCCCGCCGGGGTTGCCGAAGTAGTCGCCGTAGAACAGGCACGGGTAGCCGTGCTCGCGCAGCAGGATCAGCGCGTACGCCAGGGGTTTGAACCAGTCGGCCACCGGTGATTGCAGCGACTGCCCCGGCTGGCTGTCGTGGTTCTCGACGAACGTGACCGCCAGCAGCGGGTTCTCCTTCACCAGCGTGTTGTCGAAGATCTGACGCAGGTCGTAGTCCTTCCCCTTCACGCCCGCCTCGTGGAAGTGGAAGTGCAGCGGCACGTCGAACAGCCGCATCGCCCCGTCGGTCACGCCGGCGTACTTCTGCATCGCCCCCAGGTCGCCGGTCCAGTACTCGCCCACGGCGAACAGCTCGCGGTCCTTGAAGTGTGCCCGCAGCGTGCCCAGCCAATCCTTGAAGAAGCTGGCCGGCATGTGCTTCACCGCGTCCAGCCGGAACCCGTTCAGGCCCGTCGTCTCCACGAACCACTTCCCCCAGGCGATCTCCTCCACCTTCACGTCGGGGTGGTAGTGATTGACATCGGCGCCCATCAGGTAGTCGAAGTTGCCGTGCTCGAAGTCGACCTCGCCGCTGAAGGTGACGTTGGCCTTCTTGAAGATCTTGCCCGTCTCGTCCGGGTGGTTCGCGTCGAACCCGAAGGCGACGAAGTGCTCCTGGTTCCACTTGAACGGGCTGTACTTGTCGCCCCGGCCAGGGAAGTTGTACTTGCTGTACGCCTTGATCTTGTACTTGCCCGAGATGACCTGGTTCCGGTCGTTCTGATCAACCTGCTCGACCTCGATCTCCTCGGTCTCGTCGCCGCCCATGCGGTGGTCCAGCACGATGTCGCAGTAGACGTCCATCCCCGCCTCCTGCACGGCCTTCACGGCCTTCAGGAACTCGTCCTTCGTGCCATACTTGGTCCGCACCGTCCCCTTCTGGTCGAACTCGCCCAGGTCGTACAGGTCGTACGGCGCGTAGCCCGTGTCGTGGATGCCGCCCATCCCCTTGTACGCCGGCGGCAGCCACACGGCAGTGGTGCCGAGATTCTTGATCTCCCGCGCGCGCTCGGCGAGCTGGTTCCACAGGTTGCAGTCGTTCTTCAGGTTCCACTCGAAGTACTGGAACATCACGCCGCGGCGATTCTTATCCATGCCGTCCAACTCCAGTGATTGCTGGGCGGATCGTAGGGAAGACGCGCGCGGCCGACAGCGCCCGATTCGAGCAATCCGGATCGACGGATGTGAAACCCTAGCGTGACGGGGCGATCCCTGCCGATCATTCCGCCCCACCATGAGCGGAGCCGCCCAGTCGAAGGGTCTAGCCGGCAGGTGGGGACGCGCAGTTCGCCGGGGCACTTGGAAGTAGGACTGATCGGCGGACGGGCGCGACACCATCCACTGCCGGGACGGACGTCGAGACGCGCGCCGCCCTCTGCCGGCTAGACGCTTCGACTTCGGCGGGTACGCCTGCGTTCAGAGTCGAGGGTCGACCGGCTCGCTCTCCAGCGCCAGCACCGCAAACGCGCACTCGTGTACCCGCCGCACAAACCGCTCCAGCCCCTCGATGCCCAGCGCGAACTCCCGCAGCGCCAGCGACCGCTTCCCCGCCAGCCCGCGCCGCCGCAGCCGGTCCAGGTTGGCCGGCACCGTGTACTCCGGCCCGTAGATGATCCGCAGGTACTCCCGCCCCCGGCACTTCACCGCCGGCTGCACCAGCCCGCGCGGGCCGCGCACGGCGAAGGCCGTCGGCTTCACGACCATCCCCTCGCCGCCGTCGCCGGTCAGTTGCTCCCACCACGCGACGCCGGCCGCCACCGATGCCGGGTCCGTCACGTCCACGTCCAGCGCGTCGGTCGCCATCACCACGCCCCCGTCGGCCACCTTGGCCAGCGTCGACAGGTGCCACGCGTGATCCCGGTCGGCGTAGGCGCCGCGCTCGCCGGCCAGCAGGTGGAACGGCGCGATCTTCAGGTCCGCCACCGACGCCACCGGCCAGCAGTACCGCCGGTACGCGTCGACGTACCGGTTCACGTCGTCGGCCCGCTGCCGCTCGGCCGCCAGCAACGGCTCCAGCGCATCGCCGTACCGCCCCGCCGCCACCTCGACCAGCGGCACCGCCGCCGCCGCGTCACCCCGCGCCGCCGATCCCACCGCGGCGTACTGCTCCTTCAACAACCCCTGCGCCTTGGCCGACCACGGCATCAGCTCGCAGTCCAGGCAGAACCAGTCCGATTGCAGTTCGTCCCACAACCCCGCCGCCGTGACCCGCTGCCGCACGATCTCCAGCAGCGACGCCTCGGTCGCGGGATCGTCGAAGAAACGACGCCCCGTGCGGGTGTAGACGATGCCCCATTCGCCGACGACGCCGAACCGCTTCGCCGCCGTTGCCTCGTCCCGGCACACGATCACGACGGCCCGGCTGCCCATGTGCTTCCGCTGGCACACGACGCGGCCGACGCCCTCGCTCAGGAAGTAATTGAACGCCTCGCGCGGGTGCTCCAGCAGCCCCGGCTCGGCCGACGTGGCGCACGGGCTCATCGTCGGCGGCAGGTAGATCAACCAGCGCGCGTCGGCCGCGAACCGGCTCATCACCTCCAGCGCCGCCGCGGCGTTCTCCGCCCGCACCGTCACGTTCCCCGCCAGCCGCGTCGGCACGATCCGCTTGCCGACCACGTCCGCCAGGTCCAGCACGTCATCGTTCACCTGCTGCGGCGACATCGGTGGTGGCTCGATCACCAACGGGCGTGCCGGCACCGCGTACTGCGCCCGCGCGGCCACCGACACCACCTCGCGCTCCGGCCAACGCAGGGCCGTCAGCTTCCCGCCGAACGCGCAGCCGGTGTCGACGCAAATCGTGTTGTTCAGCCAGTCGGCCTCCGGCGTGGGCGTGTGCCCGTAGACGACCGCCGCGCCACCCCGGTACTCCGCCGCCCAGTTGAACCGCACCGGCAGGCCGAACTCGTCCGTCTCGCCCGTCGTCTCGCCGTACAGCGCGAACTCCCGCACCCGCTGGCTGGCCCGGCCCATGTAGGCCTCGGTCATCCCCGCGTGCGCCACCACCAGCCGCCCGCCGTCCAGCACGTAGTGCCCGACCAGCTTGTCCAGGAAGTCGGCGATGCCGTTTCGCTCCTCATTCGTGACCACCGACAGCTGTTGGATCGTCTCCGCCAGCCCGTGCGTCTGCTGCACGTTCCGCCCGCGCAGGTGCCGCACCAGCTTCACGTCGTGATTGCCGGGCACGCACAACGCGGCCCCGCCCGCCACCATCGCCCGCACCAGCCGAAGCACCTCCACCGTCTTCGGCCCGCGATCGACCAGGTCGCCCAGGAACACCGCCTTCCGACCGAGCGGCGCGACGACCCGGGCCGGGTCGGCCACGTCATATCCCAGCGTCCCCAGCAGCTCGACCAGCTCGTCGTAGCAGCCGTGCACGTCGCCGATGATGTCGAACGGCCCGTGGTCGTCCCGCCGATTGTTCCACAGCGGCTGCCGGACCATCTCGGCCCCATCCACCTCGTCTTGAGACTCCAGCACGTACACGTACCGGAACCCCTCGCGCGACAGCCCGCGCAGCCCCTTCCGCAGCTGCGACATCTGGTTCCGCACCACGTGCGGCCCGAACCCGCGGTCCGCCCGCCCCCGGTTCCGCGCGTGGCACACGTCCTCCGGCAGCTTCAGCACGACCGCCACCGGCAGCACGTCGTTCGCCCGCGCCAGCTCCACCAGCGGCGCCCGCGCCTCCGCCTGCACGTTGGTCGCGTCCACCACCGCCATCCGCCCCCGCGCCAGCCGTTTGCCCACGACGTACTGCAGCACGTCGAACGCATCGCCCGTGGCGGCCTGGTCGTTCTCGTCATCGCTGACCAGCCCGCGGCAGAAGTCGGATGAGATCACCTCGGTGGGCTTGAAGTGCTTGCGAGCGAACGAAGATTTCCCCGCCCCGCTGGCGCCGACGAGGACGACGAGGCAGAGGTCGGGGAGGGTGAGCTTCACGGTGTCGGCAGCGGTCGGACGTGAACGTGTTCGGCGTACATCGGGAGGTCGCCGTCGGCCGCCGAGACGGGCGGGCCGGCCGGCGGCCGAGCCGCAGCCCAAGGGGTCAGTGCGCGGGTTTGGCCACCCCTTGCGGCCCGGCTGGCGTTGGCAGAGGGCGTTGCCCGCCCGTCCGTCGTCGTCCGGCGGGTCGTCGTCCGGCCCGGCCTGCGACGCACTTCAAGCAAAGTACCCGTTCTCGCGCAGGTCGGCGAGCAGGCCGACTTCCCGCGGTTGCCACGGGAACCGCTCCCGCGTCAGGCGGCTGGAAGCCGGGGCGTCCATGGCGACGAACTTCGCCATCCAGCCGAAGTGGTCCGCGGCCTCCGCCGACGTGAGGCCCCGCACCGGCAGGCCGAGCCCTTCGCCAATTGCCCGGGCGATGTCCCGCATCGGGACGCCCTCCTCCGCGACGGCGTGCAGCCGCGTGCCCGGGGCGGCGGTTTCCAGGGCCAGCCGGTACACCCGCGCGGCGTCGGACCGGTGGACGGCGGGCCAGCGGTTGGCCCCGTCGCCCACGTGGGCGGCGAACCCCGTCCGGCGAGCCGCCTCGATCAGCATGGGCACGAAGCCGCGGTCGCCCGCCCCGTGGACGGTCGGCGGCAGCCGCACGAAACTGGCGCGGACGCCGCGGTCGGCGGCGGCCAGCGCCAGGGGCTCCAGGGCCCCCCGGGGGTTCATCGCCGGGTTGGCGGCCTCGTCCTCCGTAGGCGTGCGGCCGGGGGCGAGCAAGCCCATGCCGAAGGTGGTGACGAGCGGTTTGCCCGAGCCGGCCAGTGCGTCGGCCAGCGCCGCGATGACCCGTTTGTCCGTGTCGATGTTCTCCTGGTACTTGGAGAAGTCGTGAACGAAGGCGAGGTGGGCCACACCGTCGGCGGCCTCGGCCCCCCGGCGGAGGCCGTCCAGGTCTCCCAGCGAGCCGTGGTGGACTTCGGCCCCGGCCTCCTTGAGCCCTTGCTCGCCTTTGTCTGACCGGGCCAGGCCGAGCACCTGGTGGCCGTTGGTGATCAATTCCTTGACGACGGCGGAGCCGATGAAACCGGTTGCGCCGGTGACGAAGATACGCATGTGGTTCGATTCCCTTTTCGGGTTGCGAGTGACGGTCGGTCCGGAGCTGGTCAGCGTGCGGTCCCGACCTTATACCGGTAAGCCTATGGCTGGGCGATCGTATCGGCCAGCCGCTACGTCTGCCGCACTTTCCGCCCGCGGAAGTAGCGGGCCGTATCAGGTGGTGGCCAGGCACGCTCAGGGCCTGCCGGCCCGGACCAGCCGCGGCACGCGACCGATGCCGGCCCGCGGTCAACCAGGTCGCTCAGGAACACTGCTTGCCGCCCCGCCGGGCCTCGTACAGACCGTCAACTGCTGTGCGCAATCCGTCCCACATCGTTCACCCCCGCGCAAACACCGCCATCTGCGTCGCCGGCCCCACCTCGGGATCCTCCGGCCCCACCGGCAGGAACCGCACGGCATACCCGAACCGCTCAGCGACGCGCTCGGCCCACGCCGCGAACTCCGCCCGGGTCCACTCGAACCGGTGGTCGCGGTGCCGGAGCTGCCCGGCCGGCAGGGTCTCGAACCGGACGTTGTACTCCACGTTCGGCGTCGTCACGACGACCGTCGTCGGCCGGGCGAACTCGAACAGGACGCGCTCGAACGCCGCCAGCCGCGGCGGGTCCAGGTGCTCGATCACCTCCACCACGGCCGCCGCGTCGAACCCGGCCAACGCCGCGTCTCGGTACGTCAGCGACCCGTGCCGCAGCTGCACCCGCGCCCGCTGCCGTTCGGACATCTCTTCCAAGTGCAGCTTGTCCGTCGCGATCTCCAGGGCCCGGTGCGACACGTCGACGCCGACGATCCGCTCGAACGACCGCTCGGCCACCATCCGCCGCAGCAGGTTGCCGGTGCTGCAGCCGAGGTCGAGCACCGACTTCGCGCCGGAAGTTTTGAGGACCGCCATGACCGTGTTGTGCCGGTGCTCGTTCAGGCTGATCTTTTGTTCGACGGAATCCTCATCGGGCGCGTGCTGCTCGTCCGCCGCTTCCACGGCTTCGGGCTCGACCTCGACCAGCTGCGCCAGGGCGGCGTCGGCCAGGTGGCGGCGGTGCTTCAGGTACCGCCGGGCGATCGCCTCCTTCGCCGGGTGGCCGGCCAGCCAGCCCGCGCCGTGACGCAGCAGCTTGTCCACCTCATCGTCGCCGATCCAGTAGTGCTTGTCGTTGTCCAGCACGGGGACCAGCACGTACAGGTGCGACAGCATCAAATGCAGCGGAAGCGCATGCGACAGTTCGACCGCGAAGTACGGCCCCTCGCCCCACTCGGGGAACCGCTCGTCCAGGGGCAACCGGTCGGCCGACACGGCGTACCCCAGCGGCTCGAACAGCGATCGCAGGAACCCCTCGCCCCCGCGGCACGGCACCACCGGCAGCTTCACCGTCAGCTGACGAGCCACGTCGACCAGCTGCGGCCGCTCCCGGCTCGTGCCCGACAGGGCCGACGAGAACACCTGCGCGATGGCGACCGACAGCAGCGAGCTGGCCGCGTACGGCCGGTCGTTCACGTACTGCTGCAGCGCGAAACCGTCGCCGGCCGGGCCACCCTTGCGGACCAATCCCACGGGGTCGACGAGCACCCGCAGCGCCGCCGTACACCGCTCCACAGCAGCCTCGGGATAGAACACGTGGGCGGTCCCGAACGCCAGGTCGAACGCCTGCGGCCGGGCGGGGTTCTTGTGCAGCAGGTAGCCCAGGTCGGTGGCGGGCGCGTCGGGGGTGCCGGTGGTGGTGATCGTCAGGAGCATGGCGGCCGAGAAGTTACCGGACCCGGGCCACTGGTGCCGCCGATTTCGTTCGCTTTCCCGATCGTTGCTTGTAGGCTTTGCGTCGGCGAAGGTGGAGGACACGATGCGGAATGACGGCAGGCGGGCGGCGGTCGGCAAGCGGTCCCGGGCGACCGGTGCCGCGGAGCACCTGGAGCCGCGACGGCTGCTGTCGGTCGTCAACGTCACGGTCCACCACACCGACGCCGCCAACGACGGCGCGAACCTGGCCGAGACGGTCCTCACCCCGGCCGACGTGAACGCGACCGACTTCGGCAAGCGGTTCACCACCGCCCTGGACGGCGTGGTCACGCCCCAGCCGCTCTACCTGCAGGACGTCGACGTCACCCGCGGGTCCGGCGTCGGCGTGCACAGCGTGGCGTACGTGGTCACGCAGCACGACAGCCTGTACGCCATCGACGCCAACACCGGGACCGTCCTCTGGCAGGACAGCTTCCTCAACACCACCACCCCCACTAGCCTGACCCCCACGGCCGGCGTCACCACGATGCCCGCCAGCGAGGTGGGCAACAACGCCGGGCCGGAGCTGGGCATCTGGTCGACGCCCGCCATCGACCTGGCCCGCGGGGCGATGTTCGTCGTCACCAACACGCAGGAGGTCCGCGGGACCGACCTGCACTTCGTCCAGCGGCTGTGGTCCGTCCGCCTGACCGACGGCTCCCCCATCGTCGCACCGGCCGTCATCGGCGACACGATCTCCAACGGCCCGCGGTACGCCTACACCGGCTACACGTACGTCTCAGGCCCCATCGTGAACGGGTCGGGCAACAACGCCCACCCCACCACCTACCCCAACACCGACGGCTGGGCCGCGGCCCCCGGCGGCGCGAAGACGCCGGTCATCGCCTTCAACGCCCTGGTCCAGGGCGGCCGGCCGGGCGTGACGCTGATGGGCGACCACGTTTACCTCGCCTTCGCCACCCACTACGACCAGAGCCCCTACTACGGCTGGGTGCTGGGCTACAGCGAGTCGACCCTGGCCCTGACGGCCGCGTTCGTCACCACCCCCACCTACGAGGGGATCGTCACCAACAGCACGCAGTACACTGCCCAGGGGGGCATCTGGACGTCGGGCAGCGCGCTGACGACCGACGGCACGAACCTGTACGTCACCACCGGCCCCGGCGCGTTCAACGTGGCCGCGAGCAACTTCAACGCGCAGGGCTTCCCGATCGACCACGACTACGCCGACTCGCTCATCAAGCTACAGGTCGACGCCACCTCCACCCCCGCGGCCCAGAACGGCAACGGCTGGGGCCTGAAGGTGGCCGACTACTTCACGCCGTCCAACGCCTACCAGTTGGGCCAGAAGAACCTGGACCTGGGCTCGGGCGGCGCGACGCTGCTGCCGAGCACGTACCGGGACGCGGCCGGCAACGCGCTGCTGGTCCTGGGCACGAAGGAGTCGCGGCTGTACGTGATCGACACGACGAACCTGGGCAAGTTCAACCCCGCCTACCCGCTGAGCAGCAACCCCGACCCCCGTCCGTACGACCGCGTGGTGAACGAGTACGCCGCCGACGGCGTCGACGGCGTGGGCGAGGGGATGTACGACGCCCCCGCCTACGCGAACGGCGTGGTCTACGTCAGCCAGGCCTATGCCCCCGGCCTGTCGTTCAGCGCCGCCGCCTTGGCCAGCGGGAAACCGGTCGCGCCGCTCGGCACGACCACCGCCGCCTACGGCTACGCCGGCCCGACCTACACCCTCTCGGCCAACGGGGCCGCCAACGGCGTGCTGTGGGGCATGGACTACACGTCGTCGGACCTGCTGGCCTACGACGCGGCCCGCATCGCCACGCCGATCTACGACTCCAACGCCGTCGCCGCCGACGCCTACACCGGCGGCGTGAAGTTCGCCGTCGTCACCCAGGCCAACGGCATGGCCTACATCGCCACCTCGGCCAAGTCGTTCGTCGGCTACGGCCTGCGGACCGCCTACCTCGCCTCCAACCCCGCGTTCTTCGCCGCCCCCACCGGCCTGGCCGTCTCGCCCGTCTCCACGGTCGACGCCCACCTCGCCTGGGTCAGCCACTCGTCGCTGGCCAACGAGTTCCGCGTCGACCGCTCCACCGACGGCAACATGTGGACGACGCTGGCCTACGTGACCGGCGCGACGACCAGCTACGACGACGCGACGATCGCCGCCGGCAACCCGTACGACTACCGCGTGACGGCCGTGTCCGGGTCCAGCACCACCGCCGCCAGCAACACCGTGACCCTCACGCCGCCGCTGACCGGGACGCCCATCGGCACGGCCGGGTCGTACCAGAACGACGGCAACACGCTCGCCAAGGCGTACGACGGCAGCCTGGCCACCTTCTTCGACGGCCCGACCCCCAACGGCGACTGGGTCGGCCTGGACCTGGGTTCGGCCCACACGATCACCGCCGTCGGCTACGCCAGCCGCAGCGGCTGGGCCAGCCGCATGAACGGCGGCACGTTCCAGGGCAGCAACACCGCCGACTTCACGGCCGGCGTCACCACGCTGTTCACCCTCCCCGCCAACGCCAACCCCAGCTCGACCGTCCTGACCCGGCAGGCAATCGCCAGCACCGCGTCGTTCCGCTACGTCCGCTACCTGTCGCCCGCCGGCGGGTACGGCAACGTCGCGGAACTGCAGTTCTTCGGCACCCCCGCCGCGCTCAAGCAGCTGACCGGCACCGCCATCGGCACGGCCGGGTCGTACCAGAACGGCGGCAACACGATCGCCAAGGCGTTCGACGGCAACCTGAACACGTTCTTCGACGGCCCCACCGCCAATGGCGACACGGTCGGCCTCGACCTCGGCACCGCCGCGGTCGTCGGGCAGATCCGCTTCGCCCCCCGCGCCTGCTGGGCCGCCCGCATGGTCGGCGGCGTCTTCCAGGCGAGCAACACCGCCAGCTTCGCCACCACCACCACGCTTTACGCGGTCACCGCCGCCCCGGCCGTGGGATCGCTGACCACGGTCGCGCTGGCCAACGCCGCCGCCTTCCGGTACGTCCGCTACCTCGCGCCCAACGGCAGCTACGGCGACATCGCCGAGTTCGAGGTGTTCGGCCCGGCCTGAATACCCGAACGGAAGAAGCCCCGCACGGGCATGCCCGGCTTCGCGCGTCCGCCCGTTTGGTTTTCCCCCCCGTCAGTTCCCCAACGTGGCGCGGAGGGCGTCGAGCAGGGCCGACCAGCGGTCGACGGCGCCGTCCATCTCGTAGCGCAGGAGGTCGCTGAGGCTCACGTAGTCGCGGTCGACCAGCGTCTGCTTCAGCTGTTTCAGCTGGTCGGTGAACTCGCCCAGCATCGCCGCGGCCGGGCGGCCCTCGACGGTCAGGCGCTCCAGGTCGATCCGCATCAGCTTCGCCGTCTGCCCGACCGCGTCGTGGGCGGCCTGCCAGGCGGTCAGGCAGTGGCCGAGCTTCTCCATCGCCTTGGCGACCCTGTCGGCGGCCAGCAGGTCGGCGGCGTCGGCGCGGAAGGGGTCGACGTCCCCCAACTGCTGCTCGACGTCGGCCAGCGCGTCCAGCGCCATCTGCCGGGGCGCGGCGGTCTCGATGTAGAGCGTCCGGCCGAACACCGGAGATCGACGCAGCGTCGCCATCTGCGACAGGTCGGGCTCGCGCCCGTCGATGAGCAGGTTCACCACCAGCCGGCCCGGCCGCTGCACGTGCGTCAGCACCTGCCCGACCGTGTCCAGGCCCAACGTGTCCGCCGCCAGCAGTTCGTCGTCTACGGTCACCGACATGGTCCGATCCTCCTGCGGCGACCCGGGAGGCGGGCGGCCGCAGGAATCATCGGACGCTCACGCCGGCGAACTTGAGGGCGTCCGATAACTTTGGAGCGTCCGGGCGGCGACTTCATTCGCCACCGGTGACTGCTGAAGGAGCCGCCCCGATATCACGCCGCGACCCGCGCGCCGCCGACTTCGAACCGCACGCCCACGCTGGCCAGCAGCCGGATCACGTTGTCGTGGTACAGCTTCTGGATCACCTCGTCCGGCAGGGCCAGGCCGTTCAGCGGGGGCTGGCGGTCGTCGGGCAGGTCGGGGTCGTAGATCGGGCTCGGCCCCGTGTAGGCGGTCTCCCACAGCTTGCGGTGGGCCCAGATGCGGCTGGCGAGGAAGTCGAACCCGCGGTCGTTCCCGCTCACCTGGTCGCTGCCCCACATCAGCCGGTCCTGGTTGCGGATGACGAACTCGCGTGCCGCGTCGCGCCGGGCCGACACCTCGCGCACCATCCAGCGCGTCGCGCTCAGATCCAGCCAGAGGTTGGGGTACGCGTCGAGCAGCCGTTGGATGCGCGGCAGGTCCTCGGGGTTGCCGCCGATGTGCGCGCCCCACCAGGGGTGGTCCTTGTACGTCTTGAGGCAGTTCTCCCACATGACGTAGTGCTCGTCGCGGGAGCCGTACTTGGCGGGGTCGGCGGCGTACTTGCCGTTGTACCAGGTGTCGGGGTCGCCCACGTGCGACATCAGGATCACGCCGCGGGCCACGGCCTCGTCCATCACGCGGCGCATGGCCGGGTCGTCCAGCCGGATGCCGCCCCTGGCGGCCATGGTGCCGGGGGCGCTGTGGAACTTGATCACCCGGCTGCCGAGGTTGTGGAACGCCTCCAGCCGGGTCAGGTAGTTGTCGACCCAGTCGCGGACGCTCTTGTCGCCCCAGCTGGGCACGGCGATGAACTTCAGCCGGTGGCCCCAGTCGCGCTGCAGGCCGACGGCCTCCTCCAGCGGGGCCATGGTGACGCACTGGTCGATGCCGAAGTGGTCGCAGCACTCGAACCACACCTTGGCGTGCCGGGCGGCGAACAGGTGGTTGTGGCAGTCGATCACCATGCCCTTGACCGGCGGCCGCGGCATAGGTCGGCGGTAGTCCAACCCGATCCGGTTGTACTCCGACTCCTTCGCCGGCGCGAGGACGGGCGACTGCTGTTGCGACGGGGGCGGGGGCGTGGTGTCACTCACGTCGAACAAGCTAGGCGACCGATTGACGCGAGTCCACGCGAAGAAGCCCCGCACGTGCATGCGGGGCTCCGGTGCAGACAGCGTAGTGCGTTCGGGTTAGGCCGCGATGGGCGGCGGGGCGATCCGCACGGGGCTGTGGGCGGCGGCCGTCTCGCTCTTGCGGGCCTCGGCCTTGCGCACGCGGCGCGTCCGGCCAACCGTCTGCTGGTCGACGGTCGCCTTCTTCGTGGGGTGCGCGTTCGCCACGGCCACCGCCTCGGCGGCGTCGGGGGCGTAGAGATCGGCGCCGATCTCCTCGGCCAAGCCCTCGGCGCGCTTGTAGATCCCGCCGCAGCACATGACCTGCATGTTGGGGCAGCTGTTCACCTCGCGCAGGTAGTCGATCAGCTTGCGGACGGCGGGCACGCCGCTGGGCAGCGTGGCGAACAGCACCAGCAGGTCGGGCCGGTCGTCGCCGATCAGCTTGAGGATCTCGTCGTTGGGCACCCCGCCGCCGGCGAAGCGAACGGTCCAGCCGTCGGCCTCGAACAGGTCGGCGCACAGCTGGCCGCCCAGCTCCTCGGGCTCGGCGTGGCCGCAGAAGATCGTGGCGCGTCGGCCGTTGGGGTCCTTCCGCTGCAGCTTGCCGACCAGCTGGTCGGCCAGCGACCGGTTCAGCCGGGTGGCCATGTTGGTGCTGGTCATGGTGATGTGGTCGTCGCGGTACAGCGACTGGACCCGCTCCATGGTCGGCCAGACCATCTGGGTGAGCAGGTCGTACGCGGTGACGCCGTTCGCCAGGGCGGTGTCGACCACCTTCCGGCAACCGTTCCGATCGCCGGCCAGCAGCGGCTCCATGTAGGAGCGGCACAGGTTCGAGTCGACCAGGGTGGGGGCGGTGAAACTCATGGACGTGACTCCGTTCGCAAGCCTCGCGGCGGGCGCCGACCTCCGGCACCCGTCCGCCATCGTGGAAACGTCAGCAGCGTCCCTGCCACCGAACTCCGCCGGGTCGATCATTCCATTGACCGACTCCCGACACGGGAAGAAATCGGGGGCGACCCCCGCTTTTCTTTACACCGCTTAAGGTTGCCCCCGGGCCCCGCATTTGCGGACTTATCGTCGGTCGCAGGGAAGTGCCGTTGTGACACAGACGGGGCGGGAGTTCCCGGACCGTGCCTGGTATTCGCCGCGGTATGGGACACGTTCGCCGGCGACAATCGCGTTGGTGGCATCGGCGCGAATGCAGCGATTTACGATGAAGTTGCCGACTTCTCCACCCGATGGGCCACGCCGGAAGAGGTATTGGCATTTCGATCGTCAAAGCTTAGCAGCGTTCGGGTGACGGAACTGTTCGACAGGGAACGGGCCGGCGATGTCTCGCCGGCGGAGCGGGCAGAGCTCGATAGGACGTGCAAGGCGGAACACGCCCTCCGCCTCGCCCAGGCGCGCTCGTCGATCAACTTCGGCGCGCACGTCTTCATGAAGCCGACGGTGTCATCCGCGGTCTGCTCCGCACTCGGGGCAGGTACTTGCCGAGGCTCGCAGGTCGTACCCGCACCGAACGCACCGCCCGCCATCGGCTCGCCGTACTGCACGTCGTTCCAGCCGACCGACGTAGGACAGGCCGGCGACGCTGAGGAAGAAGGTGCAGCAAACGACCGGCGCAACGCCCGCTTCGAACCCCTGCCATCGTCGCATGGCGACCACGTCGAGCGGCAATTGAGCGGCGGCCGCCGCCCGCTCCCTCGGCGAGACGTTCCGGCCCGTGGCGTTCAACCGATCCGCGTAGGCCCGCTCGGCCGCCCCACGGACCGCGCTGCCGCACATCCAGTGAACGACGACCGCCATCGGCAGTTGAAGGCAGGTCGCCGCCACTAGGACTCGCCAGGGCGACGGTCGCACAGGCACCTCAAATCAGATGATGATTGCGATGTTAAGCGATTTGGCACGCCGCCGATCCAATCGTACATCCCGGGTGTCACCCAACGCGGTGATCGGAGCAGACCCCCATGACGATGTTCAGCACGACGACCGAGAGTCAGACCGACCCGATCCGGACCGAGCGGCCCGCGTTGTCGGTGCCGGCCGAGGTGTCGCTGGTCCTGTCCGCCCTGGAGGCGGGCCGGCACGGGCGGGGGGCGACCGACCGGCGGATCAACCGGCGGCACCCGTTGCGGGCCACGTCGGTCCTGCGGCTGTACGCCGACGCCCACCGTCCGCCAATCACCGTCTACACCCGCGACGTGGGCGGGCGGAACGTCGGCTTCGTCACCCGCGAGCGGCTGCCGCTGGGCTACGGCGGGACCATCGAGCTGCCCGGCCCCGACGGCGACCCGGCCCGCATCGCCTGCGTCCTGCTCCGCTGCTCGCCGTCGGTACAGGGCTGGTACGACGCGTCGGCGGCGTTCAACCGGCTGCAGCCTCAGTTCGAATGAGGAGATGAGGGGCAGAGGTGAGCAGGGGCAGAGGAGCCGGCCCATGTGCTCCTTCGCCCCTCTTCCCCTCGGCCCCTCCGCTCCTACTCCTGCCCCCCCGCAGCCACCTGGGCGTAGTTCAAGGCCGCGACCATGGTCACGCCGCCGAGGCAGTTGCCGGTCAGGGTGGGCAGGAGGAAGTGGACCGCGTACTCGGCCCACGTGTGGCTGCCGGCGGCGACGGTGTAGATCGCGTCGACCGACCCGGCGATCACGTGGCTCAGCTGCCCGAGGCCGACCACGTACGTCAGCAGCACGATGATCCAGATCCGCCCGGCCTCGGCGACCGGCAGCAGCCACACCATCAGCGCGATCAGCCACCCGGCGAAGATCCCCTTCACGAAGATCGTCCCCGCCAACGGTTCCATCCCCTCCAGGCCCAGCGCCAGGAACGCGCGCTTCACCTCCGGCGCGAAGGCGGACGTGCGCTGCACGGCGTAGGCGAAGATCGTCGCCCCGATGATGTTGGCTCCCAATACCGTCGCCCACAGCCGGGCCACGCGCAGCAGGGTGGCGCGGTCGCGCCGCTGCAGCAGCGGCAGCATCGGCGTCAGCGTGTTCTCGGTGAACAGCTGCTGCCGGCCGAGGATGACGATCAGGAACCCGACGCTGTACCCCAGCTTGGTGATCAGCGGCCGCCACGGCGCATCGGGCAGCTTGCTGCGCAGCAGCCCCTCGGTCACCAGCGAGAACCCCATCGACAGGCCCGCCGCCAGCCCGCTGAACGCCAGCGCGATCGCGGGGCGGTTCAGCTCCTCGTCGGCCGTCTTGGTGATCGCCTTGTAGACGATGTGCGACCCGACGGCCGACTTCTGCTCGACGATCTGGTCCTCGTGTGCCTGCTCGGCGGTCGGACGCTCTGGCGATCGCGGGTCATCCATGAACGGGCATGGTAGGGGCGTCGCCCACGCGTTTCGGCACGGATCCAATGGCCGTCAATAAAGCCGCCGATCGTATCGACGGTCGGTCGGCCGCCGCCCCGCCGATACAATCGGCGGCGTTATTGGGCGGGTCCCGGGGACGCCGAGATGCGGCGATAATCGCGCCGGGTAGAATGCCGGCATGTACCGAGTGGAAACCGAACTGGAGACCGACGGCCGTTGGATCGCCGAGGTCCCGGAACTGCCCGGCGTCCTAGCGTACGGTGCCTCGCGAGACGCGGCGATCCGGCGGGCGATGTCGTTGTCGCTCCGCATGCTCGCCGACCGGCTCGACCACGGCGAGTTGCTGCCGCAAGTGGACAACGTCTTCGCGATCGTTGCCTGACCATCCTTTGCCTCGAGCCTGACGGTCGTTCGCCGGCCGATGGAATGGTCGGGACGGCCTATCGCTGGACCGAGGTCTCAATCAGGGTGCGCTCGTCCACATATTGGGTCGCCAGGTCGACCGGCGAACCGTTCACCGCCCCATGGCCGACAAAATCACTGGTGACCTTGGCGACGCGTGTACCCCCATGCTTGCCAGGGTCGAGCGGCGCGGTGTCGACAATCACTGACAGACCGTGACTCATAGTCTGCCCCGGTCGGTCCGCGCGAGGCGGGATAATGATGCCGGAGGCCTTGAGCGTCTCCCGGACCGTCGCGGTCGCAAGGCCGTCCGGCCCGCTGGTGACGCAGACCAGTTCGGCCTCGCCGGAGACGTGCGGGACCGGCGGGTATCCGGACAGCCGTTCGACGTCGGCGTAGCGGTCAACGTTCATAGGCCAGGTGTCACCAACGGCGCGCGGCGCGACCGGCGGGAAGAGGTCGTTGCCGGACGGCGCATGGGGCGGCGGGATCCGGAACACCTCACGCAAGCCGCCGATCGCCTGTGCATTAATGGGCACGCCGTCGACTCTTTGGTAATCCTCTTTTCCCGACTTGTTGGTCGCTTCGATCACGCAACCGGCCGGCAACAGGTATTTCGGCCAGCCGCGCGAGACGAGGACCGCCTTGGCGACCTCGCACTTCACCTTTCTCCTCGTACCTTTTTCGTCCACCTCCAGAACGGTGCATCTTCCGATGAGATGAAACGCCCAAGCGTAGTCTCGCACTACCGGCGGCTGGCCCTGCACGGTCTGAACGTCGTGCGTTCGCCGCTCGAACGTGCCGTCGAAGTCGAACACGTCGCCGGCGTGCGACGGGCGGTCCATGCTGAGGTGATACGTCTCCGCTGCCGTCGCAGCAGATGCGATGAGCACGACACCACTCAGCCAGGCGAGAGTGCATAAACGCATACGTCTAGCGTAACGGGACGTTGGTGGGAATGGGAGCGGCAAGGTACAACCCGTCACTACATGACCACCGACGCCGTTCCTCCGCCCCGGTCGCTTGCGCCCCCGCCCAAGGGCGCGCTGGGCGTCGTGCTGCTGATCGTGTTCATCGACCTGATGGGGTTCGGCATCATCCTGCCGCAGCTGCCGTTCTACGCGATCCGGTACAACGTGTCGGCCGTGTCGGTCGCGATGCTGTTCGCCATCTACTCGGCGTGCCAGTTCGTGGCCGCGCCGATCCTGGGGATGGTCAGCGACAAGGTCGGCCGGCGGCCGGTGCTGGCGTTCTCGCAGCTGGGCAGCGCGGCGGGGTACCTGCTGCTGGGCGTCACGACGCAGCTGCACTTCGACAACGCCAGCGTCGCGCTGATGCTGGTCTACCTGGCCCGCGTGATCGACGGCGTGTCGGGCGGGAACATCTCGACGGCCCAGGCCTACATCAGCGACGTGACCACGCCGGCCACGCGGGCGCGGGGCATGGGGCTGTTCGGGGCGATGTTCGGCGTGGGGTTCGCCGTCGGGCCGGTGCTGGGCGGGCTGGTGGGCAACGACACCGACCGGGCGTCGTGGCCCGCGTTCCTGGCCGCCGCCCTCAGTTTGACGGCCGCCATCCTCACGGTCGTTCGGTTGCCCGAGAGCCACAGCGACCGGCCGACCAACGACGAGGTGTGGCTGCACCCCTCGCGGCTGGCGCCGCTGTTCCGCAAGCGGCCGCTGGGCAGCCTGCTGATGCTGTCGTTCGTGGCGATGACCGCCTTCACCATGCTGGAGGGGACGATCGGCCTGTACCTGCACGGCCACTTCACCCGCGGCCCCGCCCACACGCCCTACGGCGAGCGCGAGCTGGCGTGGTACTTCGCCTACATCGGCGTGTTCATCCTGTACGTGCAGGGCCGGCTGATGGGGCAGATGGTGAAGCGGTTCGGCGAGTGGCCGGTCAGCATCGCCGGGACGCTGTGCGTGGCCGTCGCCATGATGCTGTACGTGCTGACCGGCTGGCACGCGGCGCTGTGGCTGCTGCTGGTGGCCGGGGCGGTCAACGCAATCGGGCGGAGCCTGCAGCAGCCGCCCATCTCGGCCCTGATCAGCAAGGTAAGCGACCGGTCGGAACAGGGCACCGTCTTCGGCGTCTACCACGGCCTGGGCAGCCTGGCCCGCGCCTGCGGCCCGCTGATCGCGGGCCTGGCCTACCGGTACGTCCGCCCGACCGCCCCGTTCGTGATCTCCGGCGCGACGATGGTCGCCGTCGCCCTGTGGCTGTCGACGATCCGCAAGCGGCAGGCGATCGGCGAGCCGCGCGGGTTCGCGCCGGTGATGGGCAACCCGGCGGCGGAGGCGGACATCGAAGTGTCGCAAGTCCCGTCGTGAGCGTCCGCTCCGGTCCCCTCTCCCGGTACGCCGGGAGAAGGCTGGGGTGAGGGTCCTGCCGCGAACCAAACGCGCCGATACTTGAACTCACCCTTACTCCAGCCCTCTCCCGGCGTACCGGGAGAGGGGGCCAGACCATGCCCCGCCCCGCCGCGTTCGCTCGCCCGCTGCTGATCGCCGCCGCGGCGATGGCCATGCTGGCGTGGACCTGGGACACCTGGCCCGACCCGCTGGTCGATTTCGGCACCCACCTGTACGTGCCGTGGCGGCTGTCGGTCGGCGACGTGCTCTACCGTGACGTGGCCCTCTACAACGGGCCGCTCTCGTCGTACGCCAACGCGCTGGTGTTCCGGCTGTTCGGCGTCGGCATGAACCGGCTCGAAACGGCAAACGCGATCGTGCTGGCGATCGCCATGGTGCTGGCGTACCGGCTGGCGTTGCGTGCCAGCGGGCCGCGGGCGGCCCTGTTCGGCGGGCTGACGTTCGCGCTGGTGTTCGCGTTCGGCCAGGGCGTGGGGATCGGCAACTACAACTGGATCACGCCGTACGCGCACGAGCTGACGCACGGCGTCACGCTGGGGCTGGCGGCGGTCGCGTGTTTGGACCGGTACTTCCGCACGGGCCGATTGCGATGGGCGGCTGCTGCGGGGGCGGCGGTGGGGGCGGCGTTTCTCACCAAGGCGGAGCCGGCCGTCGCCGCGGTCGCGGCCGTGGGCGTTCAACTGGTCGCGGGGCTGTGGGTCGATCGGCGACGGGCGATTGCGGTGGTGGGGGTGACGATCGGGTCGGCGCTTGCCGTTCCGGTTGTCGCGGCGGCGTTGCTGTCGATCGCGATGCCGCTGCCGATCGCCGTGCGTGGCGTACTGGGGTCGTGGCCGTGGGCGCTGGACCGGCGGGTCACGTCGTTGGCGTTCTACCGGGGGCTGTCGGGGCTGGATGACGTGGCGGGGAACCTGCGCACGATGGTGGAGTGGGCGGGGGCATATGCGGGGGTTGGGGTTGTCGTTGTGGCGATCGCATGCACCCGCCCGCTGAAGCGGGCGGGCCGGGTCATTCCAGTGGTGATCGCGATCGTCTTGACAGTCGGCGTGGTCTACGGCATCCACAGCATGAATTGGCCCGACGCACTTGTCGCGCTCCCGGTCCTGCTGTGCGGGGCGGGCATTCTTGCGGCGATCCCAATCTTACGGCGTTCCGAAGCGTTACCGGGTCGGCTGGCGCTGCGGTTGTCGCTGGTCGCGTTCTCGCTGGCGCTGCTGGGGAAGATCCTGCTGCGGGTCCACGCGTTCCACTATGGGTTTGCGCTGGCGATGCCGGGGACGCTGGTACTGGTGGCAATTGTCGCCGAAGAGCTGCCGGCGCGGGTCGACCGGCGCGGCGGGCGCGGGTCCGTGGTGCGGGCCGTGGGGATGCCGGTATGGGTGGGGTTCGTACTGGCCACGCTGGTCATCGAGGGGCAACTGTTGTCGTTCAAGCGGTCAACGATTATGGCCGAGGGGCCCGACCAGTTCCGCGGCTCGACGCGTGGGGAGGAGGTGGAGGCGACCATCCGCTGGATCGATCGGCATGTGCCGGCCGTGGGGACGGTGGCGGTGTATCCGCAGGGGTTGATGATGAACTACCTTGCCCGGCGGGCGACGCCGACCCGGTTCGTGAACTTCATGCCGCCGGAGGTGATCGCCGCGGGCGAGGACGTCATGCTGGCGGCGTTGGCGGCGCACCCGCCGGATGCGGTGGTGATCGACGGCAGCGCGTACCGCAATGGGCAGTTCACGCTGGATCGGCAGTACGACTGGGGCCGGGCGACGGCCGACTGGATCAGAGACCACTACCGCGTGGCCGAGCGGGTGACGCCAAAACCACCGGCGCCGCCGCTGTACGGGTTCGTCATCCTGGTGCGGAAGTGACGATCCAGCACATGGGACAACTTGTTTCAACAAGCAATTCGCTTTTCGCGCAAGTTCATTCCTGGGAATCATTAATGGCAATGGCGAACATGGGATGGAACTGAAGGTGTCCCATTTCGTCCCGTTTCGTCCCACTGCCATCGAGCAGTGCCGGCCTTGGCCGCCGTTGGCCACGTGCGCTGTTTGCGTCGGTCTACCGGCACCACTATGCTCGCCCGTCCGATGGAATCGCAACGGCGGACGCAGCTTCCGACAAACAGCCCCTCGACCGTGATCCGCCCCGGCAGCCCCGCCGCCGCCGGGTTCCTCGCCAAGCACGGCAACACGATCCTGACCGTGGTCCTGCTGGTCGCCGCCGCCGCGCTGGCGTACCGGTGGTACAGCCGGTCGGCCGACGCGGCCCGGTCGTCGGTGGTGCTGCAGCTGGAGACGGCTCGGGGGAGCGTGGACCAGCTGCGGTCGCCGCAGATTTTGATGGGAATGACGGGGGCGCCGCTGTCGTCGTCGGAGGTGATGGCGAAGGTGCGGTCGCTGCAGTCGACGGCGACGGGGCTGCTGTCGGACGTGATCAACAAGTCGGAGGAGCCGGCCGTGAAGGCGCGGGCCCTGATCGTGCGTGGCGACCTGGCCTGGGCGGTGGCGAACCTGCCGGAGCTGCCCGGCGCGACCACGCAGCCGGCGCTGCAGCTCGATCCCCCGGCCGACGTGCTGCTGGGGCAGGCGGCCGACGCCTACACGGCGGCGCTCAACACCGGCGGGGCCGACAAGGAGGCGACCGCCGCCGCCCACCTGGGGTTGGCGGCGGTGGCCGAGAACCGCGGCGACTGGCCCACGGCCAAGCAGCACCTGCAGGCGGTGGCCGACGACAAGGACGGCATCAGCATCCTGTCGCAGGCGGCGCGGGCGCAGCTGGACGAGCTGCTGACGCTGCAGAAGCCGATGTACGTCGCCCCGCCGACGGGAGTCGTGATCCCGGTGGTGCCGGCCCCGACCTCGCGCGGCGTGATGGGGCCGATGGCGCCAACGAGCCTGCCGACGACGGTGCCGGTCGTGATCCCCACGACGGTGCCGAGCACGGTCCCGAGCACGGTCCCGAGCACGAGGCCGACGAGGTGAGTGCGGTCGAGGCCGCGGATCCGGGTCTTCGGGGTACCTCAGACGCCTACTTGGACGGGTGTTGGCGCACCTGCTGATCGCTGCCCGTATCATCCGTCCCGTGCCTGTTGATCCCATCGCTGCCATCGATCCTGTTGAACCGCTTGCCGATCAAGAGATCGACGAGGAGGGCATGCCCTCGGCGGACGAGGTCCTGCACTTCCACTTCGCGGCTACCAAGACGCAGACCCAGCGAATCGACCAGTTCCTGACCAGCCGGATGGCCCACCTGAGCCGGGCGGCGGTGCAGCGGCTGATCGACGACGGGCGGGTCAAGGTCAACGGCAGGACGACCAAGGCCAGCTACAAGCTCAAGGGGGGCGACGCCGTCGACATGATGGCGCCGCCGGAGCCGGTCAACGAGCTGGTGCCGGAGGACATCCCGCTCGACATCGTCTACGAGGACGACCACCTCCTGGCCCTGAACAAGCAGGCGAACCTGGTGGTGCATCCGGCCCGGGGGGTGTGGACCGGGACGCTGGTGAACGGGTTGGTGTTCTACGGGAAGAAGTGGTCGACCCTGAACGGCGACTGGCGGCCGGGCATCCTGCACCGGCTGGACCGGAACACGACGGGCATCATGCTGGTCGCCAAGAGCGACGAGGCCCACTGGCGCGTGGCCCGGCAGTTCGAGAACCGCACGATCCGCAAGAACTACGTCGCCGTTGTCCACGGCGTGCCCGAGCTGCTGGGCGACGTGATCGACCTGCCGATCGGCAAGGACAAGTACATCCGCGAGAAGCAGGCGATCCGCAAGGAGGAGAACGGCGGGAAGCACGCCGTCACCGAGTACCGGGTCGAGGAGCACTTCGCCCGCGTGCCGGATGCCACGCTGCACGCCAGCGGGTTCGCCAACGACCGCAAGCTGGCGCCCCCACCGGAAAGGTTCGCGTTCGTCCGGCTGTTCCCCAAGACCGGTCGGACGCACCAGTTGCGGGTCCACATGAGTGTGCAGGGCCACCCGATGGTGGGCGACACGATGTACGGCGGCCGCACGTTCGAGGCGTCCGACGGCTGGACCTTCGCCCGCCAGGCCCTGCACGCGGCCGAGATCACGTTCGTCCACCCGGTGACGTTGCAGACGCTGACGCTGACCGCCCCGCTGCCGCCGGACCTCCTCGGGTTGATGGACCGGTTGCGAGCCGTGTCATCTGATTCGGCCCCGCGGCCGTAACTTTCCGGCATCACGACCGTTTCCCGGTGCGACGCCCGGCCGGCTGGCGGGTATGATGGTAGGACCGTTCATCCTGAGGATCCCCGATATGCTCCACCCACTCGCCTTCCACCTGCCGTTCATCGACCAGTCGGCCGTCCTACTCATCCTGGGGTTGCTGATCTTCGGCAAACGGCTGCCCGAGGTCGGCCGCAGCCTGGGCAAGGGGATCGTCGAGTTCAAGCGCGGCATCAAGGGCATCGAGGAAGAGGTCGAGTCGGCCTCCAGCATGCCGGCCACGCCCCCCATGGCCATGACGACGCAGCAGGCCGTTCAGCCGGCGTACAAGTTTGACCCACACACCGGCCAGCCGATCCAGCCCCCAGCTCAGCCGGCGCTGAAGTTCGACCCCTATACCGGCAAGCCGTTGACGCCGGGCGCGGTGCCGACGGTGGTCGACGCCGAGCTGGTCGATGCGGGCAGCCACACGCCGGTTTGAATCGAAAATTTCGAACCACGAACGCGGGAAGACACGAGTGCCGGACGAAGAAGAGCCGTGCCGGCAATCATCGAATCCTCAAGAGTTACGTTCAGCATTTTTCTCCCTTCGTCCTCCCTTCGCGTTTTCGCACCTCCGCGATTCAAAATCTTCGAGCTGATCAACCTCGAATAAGTCGCTGCTTTCGGAGCGTGTAACCGGTGTGGGCCATTCGATCGGCCCGGCCCGTTTCGCCTTCTTTGCCCGGAGCCTCGCATGACCCGCCACGTTGCCGCCGCCCTGTTGTCGCTGGTCGTTCTCGGTACGTCGGTCTGCGCCGCCGACCCGACCGGTCCAACCGTTGGCCAGACCGCCCGGGCGAACACCGGGCAGCGGCGGGCGCTGGACCGGCCGATGCCCGAGGTGCGGTTCACCAGTTCGGCCCTGTCCGACGTGATCGACTTCCTGGCCGACACGTCCAGCGCCAACTTCTCCGTCGACTGGAAGGCGCTCGACGCCGCCCACGTCGCGAAGGACACGCCGATCACGATGCGCATGAGCGGCAGCGTCCCGCTGCGGAAGGTGTTGAGCCTCGTGCTCCGCCAGGCCGGCAGCGACTCGCCGCTGACGTTCTACGTGGACGAGGGCGTGATCGAGATCACCACCCAGGAGGCGGCCGACAAGGTCCTGATCGCCAAGACCTACCCCATCCAGGACCTGCTGTTCCAGGCACCCGACTACAACGAGGCCCCGCAGCTGGACCTGCAGAGCTCCAACTCCGGCAAGAGTGCAGGCGGCGGGAGCGGGGGCGGCGGTGGCGGCGGGGGTGGCAGCCAGAACATGTTCTCCGGCGGCACGCAGAACCAGCAGAGCGCCGCCACCAGCCAGAAGGAGCGGGCCGACGAGATCATCAAGCTGATCACCGACACCGTGAAGCCCGAGCTCTGGCAGGCCAACGGCGGCACCGCCACCATCAGCTTTTTCCGCGGGATGCTGATCGTCAACGCGCCGCGGTCCATCCACGAGATGCTCGAGAGCCGTTGAGCAGTTGCGAGTTGTGAGTTGAGTCGTGTCGGGGCCCCGCATGGACATGCGGGGCTTCTTCGTTTGCGTTGGCGGCGACGGCGGCGACACTGGCGGCCCAGCGGAGGGTTCGCGCATGACCGAGGCCGATCAGACGAACGTCGTGGTTCCCCCGGCCCGCGGCGGCGACTCGTACGCCGCCGTGGCGGCCGGGTTCTTCGGCTGGGCATTCGACGCGTTCGACTTCTTCCTGGTCACGCTCGCCGCCCCGAGCATCGCGCTCACGTTCGGCGTCAAAGCGTCCGACGTGGCCGGCGCGACCGCCCTAACGCTGGCCGCCCGTCCGATCGGCGCGATCGCGTTCGGCCTGCTCGCCGACCGCTACGGCCGGCGCCGGCCACTGATGGCCAACCTGATCTTCTACTCCACGCTGTCGATCCTGAGCGGCATGGCACCGACGTTCAAGCTGTTCCTGCTGTGCCGGTTCCTCTTCGGCATCGGCATGGGCGGCGAGTGGGGCGTCGGGGCGTCGCTGGCGCTGGAGAAGGTGCCGGCCAAGTGGCGCGGGGTGATGTCGGGCGTGCTCCAGGAGGGGTACATGTTCGGCAGCCTGCTCGCCTCGGCGGCCATCTTCCTGCTGCTGCCCCACCTGCCGTCGTGGCGACCGCTGTTCTTCCTCGGGGGCATCCCGGCCGTCCTGTGCCTGTTCATCCGCCTGTTCGTCGGAGAGAGCGAGGTGTGGGAGCGCACCCGCGCCCGCAACTGGTCCCGCCTGGGGTCGGCCGTCTTCAGCAACTGGCGGCCGTTCCTGCTGATCGTCGGCACCATGTTCGTCATGAACCTGGCCAGCCACGGCACGCAGGATGGCTACACGACTTTCCTCAAGACCGAGCGGGGCTACACCCAATCGCAGGCGGCGGGGCTGGCGGCGGTCGGGGCCATTGGAGCGATTTGCGGCGGCATCCTGTTCGGCCTGTTCAGCGACCGCATCGGCCGCCGGCGGGCCATGCAGTTGGCGTTCGCGCTGGGCATCGTCGTCGTGCCGCTGTACGTCTACTCGCCCACCACCGCCCTACTGGCCGTCGGTGGGTTCCTCACCCAGTTCATGGTGCAGGGGGCTTGGGGCGTGATCCCGGCGCACATCACCGAGCTGTCGCCGGATAAGGTCCGCGGGTTTCTGCCGGGGTTCGGGTATCAGGTCGGCGTGCTGCTGGCGGGCAGCATCAGCTACTGGCAGACGCTGCTGAGCGAGC
This sequence comes from Tepidisphaeraceae bacterium, assembly GCA_965198865.1. Classification (GTDB taxonomy): domain Bacteria; phylum Planctomycetota; class Phycisphaerae; order Tepidisphaerales; family Tepidisphaeraceae; genus CBDAQA01. The sequence continues at coordinate 97,473 of CBDAQA010000014.1, forward strand.
ACCACGTCCGCTTCGCCAACGCCATGTGCGTGACGGCCGTGTCGGTGTTCGCGCTGGCGATCGGCGTGTTCGCCGTGGGGCACGAGCGCCGCGGCGTCGAGTTCGGCACCGACGTGGACGACCCGCCCGCCCGCGGGTTCGAGGTCATCCCGATCGACCCGGCCTGACCCCTTCCCGCGCCAGCTCCCGGTCCTTCACCTCCACCTCTTTCACCTTGAGGTCCGCCTCGGCCCGCTCCGAGCGGATGTCGACGCGCAGCCGGCCGAACAGCGTCATGTAGAGGTTGGCCACCCACACGACGCCGAACCACGCCAGTACGTACCCCCGCCAGTCGTCCAGCAGCAGCCGGTACCGGGTGAGGAACAGGAAGAACAGCGCCACGTAGTGGCTGAAGCAGTACTCGCAGGTGAACAGGTAGAAGAACTTCCGCTGCACGACCGTGCGGCAATTCTTGCAGTAGTGCTCGCACAACTCGCGCGGCTCGCGGAACACCTCCTCGTGCGTCACCGTCCACGCCGCACAGGCGACCGGGATCGACAGCACGAACAGCCAGACGACTTGGGCGGCGAGGTGTTGGGCATCGGGGGGCATGTGGTGCCATCGTAGCCCGCCCGCGACCCTATGATGGCGGCCGTGTGGTGTTGCGCGATGGTGCCGGTCGCCCTGCTGGTCGTGGTCGGCCCGATGTTCGCCGCCGGCCGTGGCGGTCTCCGGCCCTTCCTGCTCAGCCTCGCCGGTGGGTGGGGCGCCCTGCTGCTGATCGCCGTGCTCAACGGGCCGACGACGATCGACCTGTTTCGCGACTGGCGCGAGAACGCCGGCGTGCTGATCGCCCTGCTCGGCTTGGCCTGCATGTCCGGCACCATGGGCGGCCTGGTCCTCTACGTCCGCTGGGCCGAGGAGCAGCGCCCCGACGCCGGCCGCTGCCGCCGCTGCGGGTACGACCTGCGCGCCTCGCCCGACCGTTGCCCCGAGTGCGGCACGCCCGTCCGCCCCGAGCCGGAACAGGTCTGAACCCGCGGGCCACTGCCCAGCGTAGCATGGTTTTCGAGTGCGACGGCTACGCCCTGCGGCCTGTCCGTCGGCTGACCGCGGGACATCGGCTCGCCGTGTGGTACCATCCGCCGCCACACGGCCGCCGAACTGTTCCCAACGACCGCACGAGAAGGATCGCCGCCTCATGACGTACTGCCTGGGCATCGTGACCAAGCATGGTCTGGTGATGGCGTCCGACTCGCGGACCAACGCCGGCTACGACCAGGTGAACGTCGTCCGCAAGATGCACACGTTCGTCGTGCCCGGCGAGCGCGTGTTCGTCATGCTGGCCAGCGGCAGCCTCTCCTGCACGCAGTCGGTCATGACCCTGCTCAAACAGGACTTCGACAAGGGGCACGGCCTTGCCGCCGCGCCCACCATGTACGACGCCATCCGCGTCGTCGGCGAGCGCGTGCGCGAGGTCCGCGCCGTCGACAAGGCCGCCCTCGAGGCCGACGATTACAAGTTCAACGTCCACCTGCTGGTCGGCGGGCAGGTCAAGGGCGGGCGGCCGCAGCTCTACATGGTCTACCCCCAGGGCAACCCGCTGCAGGCAACCGAGGAGAGCCCGTTCCTGCAGATCGGCGAGACCAAGTACGGCCGCCCGATCCTCGACCGCGGCATCCGCTTCGAGAAGACCACGCTGGAGGAGGCGTGCAAGTACGCCCTGCTGTCGATGGACAGCACGATGAAGTCCAACGTCACCGTCGGCCCGCCGGTCGACCTGATGGCCTACTCGGCCGACGAGCTGGACATCACCCGCCAGCGCCGCTTCGGCAACGACGACCCCGACCTGGCCAAGATCCGCCTCCGCTGGGAGCAGGCGCTGCGCCAGGGTGTCGCCCGCCTCCCCGACCTCCGCTTCCGCCGCGGCGGCCGGGCCGCCAACGGCAACCCCGACGAGTCGATCCAGCTGGTTGACTCCGCCACCCAGGACGCCGCCACCGCCGAGACCCAAGCCCAGGCCGGCCGCCCCAACCGCGGCGGGTGAGTCCGAATAACGTTCGTCTTTCAGCCGCTAGCTGGCTGATTCGACATCGGTCCGCGAAGGATGATCATTCCTCCTCCATATTCGTCATGCGGGCGTAGCTCAGCGGTAGAGCACTTATCCATCGACCGAAGGGCTCAAAACGGCTTTTCGGTCAAAACTTAGTCCAAAAGTAGTTCCCAAAAAAGCCGACCCAATCGGGTCGGCTTTTTTGCTGTGCCAGGCTGTGACTGTTCTCACCACGCTCGCCTTGCCCCGACGCCCTCACACTACCAAGTGTGCGTCCGAACCTCATAAGTTGTTCCGTTCGGCCGACCGTAAATAGAAACGTCGTCTAGGGAACAGGACTCGTCGGGGTCATCGCACGGGGCCATGTACGACCGCACGAACGTATTCCTGCTCTTGTCCTTGGAAGCAGGCATAGACGGGACCGAGACCAATCTGCGGGCCTCGGTCAGGCGGTTGGCCGGAACCCGCCAAGTCTTACGGGAGGCAACTCAGACGCCGCCCAGTTCCCGCAGGGCCACCCGGTGCGGGAACGTGTTGCCTTCGATCCATTCCATGTTGGGATTGCTGGCGGCTGCCTGAGCGGCTGCGGCAAGCTCGAAAGCCTTAGAAACCATCTCAAGTCGCCAGTCGGAACTTCCGCCTGAACCACAGCAGCGCGCACGCCAGTTGCACCGCGGCGAGGAAGTTCTCCGCCTTCTTCTCGTACCGCACCAGGATCCCCCGGCACCGGTTCAACCACGAGATGGTCCGCTCGACCACGTACCGTCGGGCCCTGCGCCGCTTGCGTCCCGTGGCGTCCAGCTTCTCCTCGCCGATCCGACGGATGTGCGGCTCGTACCCGAACACCATGGCCGTCGCCTCGCTGGGCGCGCCGTCGAACGCCTTGTCCAAGCACAGGTGCTGCTTGTGCTTCAGCGGGTTGGGCGGCTCGACGATCACCGCCTCCAGCGCGTCCTGAAGCAAGAGCGAGTCGTGCCGGTTCGCCGGCGCGATCACGATCCCGATCGGGCCACCCTCGGCCTCGGTCAACACGCCCCGTTTCGTGCCGTTTTTCGCGCGGTCGGTGGGGTTCGGGCCGACCTCGCCGCCGCCGTGGCGGGCTTTGCCCAGGGCGCAGTCGAAGCTCTGCCACTTCCAGTCGACGCCGCCCAGCTCGTCGCACTCCTTGACGAGCGCCGCCCACACCCGCGGCAGCACGCCGCGCTTCACCCACCGCTGGAACGTCCGGTGGACGCTTGCGTCGTCGCCGAACACCGCGGGCAGATGGTTCCACTGCACGCCGCTCCGCATGCGGTAGATCACGCCGTCGAAGAGGTCGGCCCTGGACGCCTCTCCCCGCAGGGTCGCAAGCTCGGGCGGAACGTGGGTCAGTTCCCGGAACCTCTTGATGGCCAACCGCTCGTCATGTTCAGTGAATTTCGCCCCCGTGGCGTTCACCCGCCAGCGGCCGTCGGGGCAACGGTACAACCCCGGCACGATGGTCCCGTCCTGCATCACGTACCAGGGCGATCGCATGTGATTCGTTCGATCTGACGGATTTGTCGCTGTGAGGGGGCGCGCCTCCGATTTCGGCCTGGTAACTTCGTCCCGCTGTTCGCGGGGCCCCGCGTGGTTTCGACATCCCGTCCCCCCACGCGGAGCTTTGACATGGACGTCACTGCGGCGGCTGGCTTTCTGCGCCACTTCAACGACCTGCCCGACCGTCGGGCCGGCAACCGGATCCACAAGCTGAACGACCTGATCGTGATCGCCGTCATGGCGGTCATCTGCGGGGCCGACGGGTGGGCCCAGGTGCAGCAGTTCGGGCAGGCCAAGCAGAAGTGGCTGGCCACGTTCCTCGAGCTGCCGGGGGGCCGGGCCGGTCGGGGGGCTGTCGGTCGGGTACCACAAGGAGGTGGACGACGGCCACGGCCGGCTGGAGACGCGCGAGGCGTGGGTCGTGGACGACACCGACTGGCTGGGCAAATCCCTGCTGGCGCGGTGGCCCGGCCTCGCGACCGGCAGCCTGATGCTGGTCCGCCGGACCCGCCAGGACCTGACCGACCTGACCGGGAAGGTCACCGTGGAGGACCTCTGCTACATCAGCAGCGTGGCCGGGCACGACGACGCCGCGGCCCAGCGGCTGGCCGGCCTGGCCCGCGGCCGCTGGGCGGTGGAGAACAACCTGCACTGGCAGCTGGACGTCAGCTTCGACGAGGACCGCCGCCGGGTCCGGGTGGGCCACGGGGCCGAGAACTTCTCGCGGCTGTGCCGGATCGCGCTGAACCTGCTGAAGCAGAACACGACGGTGAAGGCCGGCATCAAGACCAGCGGCTCCGCGCCGGATGGGACCACGACTACCTACTCGGACTCATCGGCCGGTGAAGATGCGATCGCCCTGCATCACGTACGGTTTTGCTGGTCGCCCCATTGCCACGCCCGACCTCCTGGAGTAAACTCCCTCCCGTAGAAAGTGACCACGGCGTTGCCTTCCACGGGTGTCCAGAAGTCTAGGGACATGTCCAGAAGTCGAAAATCACGAACTGTAAGTGGTTGAGAATAAAGAAGTTCGTTTGCGGGCGTAGCTCAGCGGTAGAGCGTCACGTTGCCAACGTGAATGTCGACGGTTCGATCCCGTTCGCCCGCTTCCATCCCCACCGACGCCGGACCTTGCCGTCCGGCGTCTTTTTTTGTCAGAGTGTGACTAACCGCTTGTCCTTCGTCAGTTTGCTGGCAGACGGGACGTGATGGTCCACCTGTCGTGGTCGTGCCGCCTGAGGTCAGGGCCTGCCAGTCAAAGCCGCCCGGGCGCTGCATTGGCGCTGTAGTTGGATCGACTAGGGCTGGCCGAGATGCAGCACCTTCGCTGGCCCGCTTAACCGGCTCCATATGGGTCGTGGCGTGGGTGCCGGCCAGCTCGGCGGCGGCACTGATGTGCTGCTGATCCATGTACGTGATCGCGGTCAGCTGGGGATCGGTATGCCGCAGGTGCTTCTGCCGGGCCGACAGGCTGACCTTCTGCACCGCCAGCCAGGTGTTGCAGCACATACGGAGCGAGTGGAAGTCGGCGAAGCCGTCGTCGTCCCCGTACGGGATCCCGGCCAGGGCCAAATCGGCCTTCATGGCCTTCATGGACGGCACGTTCGCCACGACTGGGTCGCTCGGCTTGGTGGACGGTGTCCTGGCCTTGCGGAGGGTCTCCAGCAGCGGCGGGAAGATGTCTACCCTGTCGGCCCGCTTCCCCTTGGTGGTGTGGGCCCTCAGCTGGATCGCCGGCCGCTCGGAATCGAGGTTGATGTCGTTCCAGCGGAGCTGGGCGATCTCGTTCCGCCGCAGGCAGCCCCACATGCCCAGCTGGTGGGCCAAGCGGCGGTCCGCCCCGATCATCGCCGCCTTCGCCCTCGCCCTGGTGGACACGTTAGCCAGCGGCTGACCCCTGTTCTTCCCCCTCCGTACGGTGAGCATCTCCACTAGCGGGCGGCGATCGGCCGCATTGAGCAGCTTCAGGAACTGGTCGATGGACATCGCCCGTCGTGGGTGCTCCCGCTGGATCAGGTTGCGGGGCGTCCGCTCCAGGTTGACCAGGGGATCCCGCTCGATCCGCAGGTTCTTCGCCGCCCACTTCGTGAACGCCCGCAGGCTCCCGATGTACTCGTTCCGCGTGTGCCCCTCGATGCCCTCAGCGGCGAGGAACTTGTCCACCTTCACAGGGTCGAAGTCGTGGAGGCGGTTCACGCCGCCGCCAGTAATGACCCGTTCGATTCTGGCCCGGTGTTGGCCCCGGTAGCGGCTGCAGACGGTCTTCCGGGGGCCGTTCACCATGAAGTCGTCGAGGTGATCTCCAACGGACGTGCGCCTGTGGTCGTCGAACCCGGTGATGATCCCCTCAGCCCGCTGGGCCGCCTCACGTTCGAGTCGCTGGAGCATCGCGAACGACGAGTCGTAGTCGCGGTACGCCACCTTCGTCTTGCGGCCCGACGGCGTCATGTACGCGATCGTCCACTTCTCCTCTTGGCCGACCACGATCCTGGCCACGCCCTTAGCCATGACTACCTTGAATTGACGCACTTTGCCCTTGTCGTCGGTCCACCTGGCGATCGTCTTGCCGGCCTTGGTGATGACCTCTGCACCCTGGGGAAGGGGCCCGGTGATGTTCCGCTTGTATGGCTTCTTCACTGTCTGACTCCTGTGCCGACGACGCGATCGCCGTGCGACTGCTACTTCTTCTTCTTCTTCTTCGTGTTCCCACGGCGGCGAGGTCGGTCCGCTGAACGGCTCTGTTTGCTGATGACGCCGGCTGGCGGCCGCGGCGATGGACTGACCGAGAGATTGAGGCCCAGGACGACGGCAACCCCCTACGGCAAAGCGAGCACGAGGACATCACTGAACCTGCATGTCGTCGAAAACACGGACTGCACTGTGCGACAACGCATATGCGGTAGCGTGCAACCCAAACGACAGTGTGTACCGGGTCGAGACGCGAGACTTACGAAAACCCAGCGGTGTCGAGTCCTCCAAGACTGGACAAACCACTGGACATCCACGGGAACCCGTGGACGGAAAACCGCGGACCCACTGGACTGGACAACGTCCACGGGAAACGGTGGACGGGAAACCGTGGACCTAGACATGACGGACCCGAGCACTTTGTCGAGTGCTCGAACCTGGTTTGTGCCAGCGACTAGGCTGGCGAAGCGTTCGGACCAGGAGGGGCTCATCGGCAAGATGAGGATCCCAATCCCGTTCGACCAACAATCTGACGCTCATTGGGAGATCCGGTACGACCCCGACCAAGGGGTACACGTTGGACGGGACGGGTAGGACGCCATCTGTGGTTCGGCGTGTCCGCACTGACGAGCCGCGGGTGATCGCTGGCGTGCTCGGCGTCTTCAACATTTTCTTTCCGGGCCGGTCATGGGCGGAAGCTCTTCCGAGGATCGCGGCGATCGTCATGTCGGCCATGGGCCTGGCACGCATCCGTCGGAGCGAGTCGGGTGGACTCGGCTTGGCCGTCACCGGTCTCGTGACCGGGGTGGTGGGGTCGGTGGTCTTCGTGCTCGCGTTCGTCGGCCTCAGCATCCTGATGTTGGTCGGCGGGAACTGACGAAGTGCAAGGGATCGGCGAGCTCTCGGCACGGGCTGGAGACCTACTTCTCGGGGACTGGATCGTCGCGGACAAGCTGCAGATATCAATGCATGAGATCCACCTGGGGGCCCCTTGACGCCACCACCGGCATGGTTCGCCCGGCCGACAACGCTAAGCAGCCGGGGAAAGACCCGGTGATTGTCTCGCCCGTGTTGCTGGCCAACGACCGCGATCGGGTGTCGCGGATGTGCTGAAGTTCGCTGGTCACCGCCGTGACGTGGTCGCCCAAGGAAAGCACGGTGCGTATCCTAATGCACCGGGTGTCATACCTGCCGATGTCAGGGTATGCGGCGGCAGCCATGGCACCCCATCCCCGCGAACTCCCTCGACCGCCTAGAGTACGGCCGGATCCAGCAAGCGTGGCGACACCAGAAGGAACAGGCCCACTTGCTTCTACATCGACCGCGGAGCCGGGGTTGTTCCTGGGGCAACCGGATCGCGATCTGGTGCTTGATCCACGACGGGGTTCTCGTGCGTCGGCGTCCCGTTTACGGGCGGCGGGTCCGTGGCGTGCCGTGGCGTTGGGCAAATCGCCAGCTGCAGGCCTTCACGGGCCTGCCCATCGGCCAGGCGTGCCATGTTCTCCATGGGCGGCGGCCGACCGTGAGCC
>CBDAQA010000015.1:0-65627 GCA_965198865.1 Tepidisphaeraceae bacterium
TGGCCCTGTCGGCGAAGCACCATGGCCACGACCTGGAGGCGTTCAGCCGGGGGCGAACACCCGTCCATTAGCCCCGGGCCTCGCCCGGGTGACCCCGGCGGAACCGGGGGCTAACGGAGGGGAGTCAAACCAGATGGAGTCCGACATGCCCGTAAAACTGGGATCGAGGTTGCCCGCGGCGGAGGCGGAGGTGCGGATCGAGATCGTGCCGTTGATCGACATCATGTTCTTCCTGCTGGCGGCGTTCATGCTGGTCAGCCTGAGCCTGGTCCACCTGCGGACGGTGAAGGTGGCGCTGCCGACGGCGACGACCGGCACGCCGGACGCGGCCCGGCACGCGGTGGACGTGACGGTCGACAAGGCCGGCGGCGTGTTCTTGGATCGGGAGCCGGCGCGGGCGGGACAGCTGGCGGGGCTGCTGTCGGCGGTGCGGCGGGCGGACCCGCAGGTGCGGGTGATCATCAGCGGCGACCGGGCCGCCCGGCACGGGGACGTGCTGGACGTCCTCAATGCGGTGCGGGCGGCCGGGATCGAGCGGGTGGCGTTCGACGTCAAGGCGGCGCGGTGAGGGCGGCTTGGCAACACTTTTGGAATGGGTCACATGAATCGCATTTTGACATATCTCAACCTGGTCGGCGCGTGCGCGATGGCCGTGCTGTGCGGGCTTCAGTGGCAGGCGAACGGGCGGGCGGTTCACGCCGTCGCCGTGGCCGAGGTGGCGCGGGCCGAGGCGGAGAAGCAGTTGGCGGAACAGGGGAAGGCGATGGCCTCCACGTCGGCGGATCTGGACGACGCCCGGGGCCGGCTCGCGGCGGCGCAGGGGTCGCTGGCCGACGTGCAGGGCAAGCTGACGACGGTCACGGGCGAGCGGGACCGGATTCAGCTGCAACGGTTGCAGTACCAGTCGGTCGTCGACCGGTGGTCGGCGGCGGTGTCCGAGCGCGACGCGGCACTCAAACGCGTCGCGGCCGAGCGCGACGAGGCAACCGGGCGGTACAACGGTCTGGTCGGCAAGTACAACGCGCTGGCGGGTGCGAGCGCGGCGGCGCATTGAGGACAACCACACACGCCATCGCACCTTGCGAGACGCGAAGAATTGGAACCACGAAGACGCGACGGTAGGACGAAGCAGAAAATCAAGCCCGAGCGATTTGCTAGCGAATCGTGGCCACGCTTCCAATCTTTCCCCTTCGTCCCACCTTCGCGTCTTCGTGGTTCACATTCTTGTCTTTGGGATTCCCGCACGCGGTCCAAAGAGCTGCCACGAATGAACACGAATGGGGTCGTCTGATTCGTAGTGACTCGTGCCACTCGTGGCCTCTTCCGTCACTTCCAGTCCTTTCACCTCGGGGCCGTCGCGCACCAGTAGCGCCAGGCGCGGCGGAAGGTGCGCTCGACGTCGGCGGCGAAGCGGGGGCCGTCCATCAGGACCGACGACTTGAGGTGCGTGCGCAGCGTGCGGCGCAGCTCGGCCAACGCGGGGAGGTCGCTGGCGAGGCTGGCGGCGAGCGCGATGTACTCCTGGGGCGTGTGGGCGATCCACTGGGGCAGGCCGGCGTTGGTCAGCAGCGTGACGCCGGCGCGGGCGGTGGCCCAGCGGCCGGCGAGGGTGACGACGGGGACGCCCATGTACAGGGCGTCCATCGTGGTGGTGCCGCCGGCGTAGGGGAAGGGGTCGAGGGCTATGTCGACGTTCTGGTAGAGCAGGAAGTAGTCGCGGGCGCTGACGATGTCGGTCATGCGCAGGCGGTCGGCGGCGACGCCGCGGTGGACGAACATGTTGGCCACCTCCTGCTGGCGGTGGGCCCCGCCGGGGACGACCAGGAACATGCGGGAGTTGGGGACGGACCGCAGCAGCTCGCACCAGACGTTGAGCACGCCGTCGTTCAGTTTGGTGAAGCTGTTGAGCGACCCGAACGTGATCGCCCCGCCGTTGACGGCGGTCGCGGGCAGCGGGTTGGGCTCGGGCAGGTCGGGCGGCTCGGAGTAGCACCAGTAGCAGCCATCGAGGTGGAGGAGCCGCTCGCTGTGGATGGGGGACGGGGCGCCGCCGTCGGGGTCGGGGCCGTCCCAGGGGTCGAGGGTGCGGTCGGTCAGGACGTAGTCCATGGCCGACATGCCGGTGGTGGAGCAGTAGCCGAGGTAGGTGACCTGCACCGGCGCGGGCCGCATGGCGAACGCCTTGAGGCGGGTGCCGCTCATGTGGACCTGCAGGTCGACCAGCACGTCGATGCGGGCGGCGCGGGCGGCGGCGGCGAGGTAGTCGTCGGACGCCCCGCGGACGTCGATCACCTCGTCGGCGGCGGCGTACATCTGCTGGGTGAGCGCGTCGGGCCGGACGACGCCGCTGAACAGGACGATCGCCACCTCGGCCTTGTTGTGGTGCAGGATCATCGGCGCGATCAGCCGGCCGACCGGGTGGAAGCGGAAGTCGGGCGAGATCAGGCCGACGCGGATCACACGATCGGGGTTGCGATCGTTGGGATGGGGTGGCGCGACGCGCGTGAGCGGCTCGGCGTGGAAGGCGGCCCAGGCGCGGCTCTCGGCGAGCACCTCGGCCGGGTCGCACGCCTGGCGGAACCACATCGCGTAAACCAGGTTGCTGCCGAACAGCGCCGTCTCGGGCCGCAGGGCGACGGCCTTGCGGTACTCGACGCACGCCTCGTCGAGCCGGGCGAGGTCCTTGAGGGCGTTGCCGTAGTTGTTGCGGGCGTCGGGCAGGTTGGGGTCGAGCTTGATCGCCATCTCGAGCGCGATCATGCCCTCCTCGACGCGGGCGCGCTGCTGGAGGGCGTTGCCGAGGTTGCTGTAGGCGACGGCGAACCCGGGCTCGGGGCTGACCGAGCGCTTGTAGGCCTCGATCGCCTCGTCGGACCGGCCCATGCCCATCAGCGCGTGACCGGCCATCTCGTGCGCCCGGTGGGCCGGCTGCGGGGCGGCGGCGCTGACGGCGCGGTTGGCCCAGGAGACCGCCTCCTCCAGCCGGCCGAGCGCGACCATGCTCTGGGTGATCACGCACAACGCCGAGTACGACCTCGGCCCCAGCGTGACGGCCCGCTGGGCGGCGGAGATCGCCTCGGCATGGCGGCCCTGAAAGCTGTAGACGCTGGCGAGGTTCTCGTGGGCGGCGAGGAGGCCGGGCCGAAGCTCGATCGCCCGGCGGAACGCGGCCTCGGCCTCGGGCAACTGACCGACGGCGGCCGCGGTCGCGCCGTGGGCCACGCGGATGTCGGCATCGTTCGGCTGCAGCGAGACGGCCTGCCGCAGCAGCCCGGCGGCGGCGGCGTGGTGTCCCGCGCCGTGCAGCAGCAGGCCGTACCCGCACAGCGCGTTGGGCTGCTGCGGGTGGGCGGCCAACACCTGGCGGTAGATCGACTCCGCCTCGGGTGCCCGGCCGGTCTGGGCCAGGTTTGCTGCCGTCTGAAGGGCCTGTTGGATCGCTGCCTTGGTCATTCGCGGGGAACTCCGGTGTGCCGTGCTGGGCGGAGTTTGCACGAGAATCGGCTGGCGGTCCACGGGAGGAACGCAGCGAGCCCCGGAGACGCTCAAAACGATTTTCCAAAGGGATCGGATTCACCGGAGCGGGTTGACGCGAACGGGCACGCTCCCTTGCGTCGATTAGTGAGAGTCCTGCCCAGTCTCAATGCTCTTCTTTGAAACCCGGGTCTGGCTGGCCGGCTCGCTTCGGCGAGCAGGAACGCCGCGTGTCACAACACCTGCTCGCTGAAGCGAGCAGGCCGGGCGGACGTTCGATTCGTCGCCCGGGACGATGAACCGCCCGCAACGGCCGTGGGGCCAGATGGCAGCCGCTGACGGGCCGGGCTGAAGGTGACTCGTCTGGCGAAGGTCGGCCTGGGGCGGTGACCGTTCCCGGTCGTGTGCATTGGCCGAGTATCCACCACCCGATCCCTCGGGTCGTTTTTCCGTTTCGGACAATGGGGAATCTGAGGCTCCTCGGCTTTGGCCGTTGCTGAGCTGCGTCACTTCGCCAGCGTCGCGACGAGCCGCCAGACGAGGTGCGGCGATAACGACCGCGGTTGGGTCTTGTTGAAGGTGTCGACCAGCTCGTCGAACCGGGGGGTGTAGGGGAGGCGGTCACGCTTGCCGATGGCATCGCCGAGCATGGCGCGGAGGCGGGCGCGGTCGTCGTCGCTGACGTCGGGCGGTCGGCTGCGGGCCTCGCCGAGCTTGGGGAGCTTGCCGGCCTTGCGGAGGTTGAGCAGGTGACGCCAGGCCTCGGCTCGCGTGGGCTTGGGGTCGGGCAACCCCGAGATGTAATCGCGGAACAGGGTCTCGAAGTGCGGCGTGTAGGGCAGGTCGTCGGCGGTGCGGCCGATGGCCTCGTAGGCCTTGGTGAGGGCGGCCCGGTCGACCTTGGCGGGAGGTTCAACCCCGGCGAACAGCGACCCCGCCGGCTTGGCGTCCTCGACGATCACCGTGGAGGCGGGGAACGGGTGCAGACCCGGCGTGAACCCGTGGCTGGTGGCGACGGCGGCCGCCTCGCCGGTGCGGTCGAGGATCAGCAACACGTTGCCGAACGGGTCCTTCACGGTCGCCCGCCAGCCACGGCTCGCCTGCGAGGGCGGGCTGACGAACGTGAGCCGAAGCGCGGCCCGGCGGCGGTGCAGGTCGCGGACGTCGTCGACCAGGTAGTAGGTCGCCTCGGCGGGCAGGTCGGGGTCGGCGTGCAGGACCAGCTCGGCGTCGGAGTCGGCGAACCGCAGGCTGGCGAGGCGGGCGTCCTGCTTGATGAGCGTCATGCCGAGCACGTCGGCGTAGTAGCGGACCGCCGCGGGGAGGCTGGGGACGCGAAGGAGGACGCGGTCGATCTTGCGCAGCACGGGGGAAACCTTGAGGACGAAACCTCGAACGACGCCATCTATATCGAAGCCACGAACACCGAATATATTGAACTGTAAAACCTCGACATCCGAAACGGGCGACACGTCAGCCGAGACCGCGGCGGATCTTGCTGAAGATCAGGAGCAGTTGGCCGCTTCCTGCCATAGGGGACGCGCTTCGTCGCGCAGGTCGGGTCGGGCCTCGACGACCATCTCGACCCAGTACTGCGTCTCGTCCGACTCCTTGCGGCACAGGCCGATCTTGTGCCGAAAGTCGGCTTTCGATTCGGCGCTGTTCGCCTCGCGGTAGTTGGACCCGATGCTTGTCCCGGTGCCGGAGAAATTTGCCGAATCAGGATGCGTTCGATGGCATCCCACGGGCATGCTTGCAGAAGGCTATCACGGCCTTGCCGAACGCCTTCGTCCGTTTGTCGAGGTCATACCGGCGGTCGCTCACCTGATCTTCTCCCCATTTCGGCATTCGAGATTTCGGTCTTCGATCCTTCTGCCCGTGGGATTTAGGTCTTCGACATTTCAGACGGCGACCGCCGGCTCTGCCGGGCCGCCCGGCAGCGCGTCGGCACCGGCGGCGTCCAGGTCGGCCCTCTCGGTTGCGGTCGGCGAGCGGTACCGGCCGGCGACGGCGAACACGCCGCCGCTCAGGTTCCACGCGACCTGCACGACCCGCACGCTCATCGCCAGGGCGACGGCCTGGCTCACGGTCACGCCCTGGCTGTGGGTGAGCAGGACGGTCAGGTACTCCATGACGCCGGCGCCCTGGAAGCTGACGGGGATGGCTGCGGCCAAGACGATGACGGGGATGCAGACCCAGTAGTACTGCCAGTGCAGCTGGAGCCCGAACGCCATCCCGGCGAGCATGGCTGACGTGACCACCGTTGCGTGCACCGGGAACGAGATGACCAGCGTCCAGAGCGACAGCAGCGGGCGATCGCGGTAGCGGAGCATGGCGTCGACCGCCCCGCGCACCTGCTTCTGCCGGGGCATCCGACGCAGGACCGCGTCGAGCCCGCTGATGCGGTGGAGCGTGGGGTTGAAGAACACCGCCATGCCCACCGCCGTGCACACGCACAACGCTGCGGACCCGAGTGCGACGTCGCGGCAGGCCCGGACGTGCCACTGGAAGGCGGCGACGGTCCCGCCGAGGATGATCAGCGCGAGCAGCCCGACGGCCCGGTCGATCAGGACGCTCATGACGGCGCGGGTGCGGTGCGGGGTTAGCTTCGACACCTGCACGGCCTTGATCACGTCGCCGCCGGTCGAGCCGGGGATGCAGGTGTTCCAGAAGCTGCCGACCATGTTCAGGGCGAACGCCCGGCGAAACGACAGGTCGATCTCCAGCACCTTCAGCAGCTCGTGCCAGCGGTAGCTGGTGACGATGAACGTGATCGGGAACACCAGCAGGGCCGCCCACAGCAGGCCGGGGTTGGCCTGCCGGACCATCCGCTCCAGACCCATCTGCTCGCGCGGGTGGGGGTAGGGGCGCGGCGGCGCGTAGCCGACGATGTCGGCCCCGCCGACCCATCGCCCCGGCGCGTCCTTGTCGTCGGCCACCAGGTACCGTTCGACGGCGTCGCCGTTCGTCTGGACGCCGAGCAGGGCCACCCTCCGTGCCGTCCCATCGGGCTGGCGAACGGCGACCTGCTTGACGTCCGGCTCGTTGACGACCCGGTCGCGCGGGACGTTTTGCACCTGTCCGTCGACGCGCACCGGAAAAAACGGAGCCCACTCGTCGGTCGGCCGGTCGAGCGACACGTGCTGCGGCCGGTTGGTGGTTGGGTCGAGGATCACCCACGCCTGATCGCGGATGGACAGGTGGGCGACGACGTACCAGAACCCCGCCACCGCCACGCCCCACCGCAGGGCCGTCAGCACCCAGTGCTTCCAATTCGAAGTTCGCTTGGCAGCGGTGGCCGATGACGCGTTGGGGACCTCATCAGGTGCGGCTTGGTCGGCGGTTGGCTCGTCCACGGACATGCGGTTCCTCGGTGTCGATGTGCTGGCCGCCGCGTTGGCTGTTCGGGCGACCGACGCGGCCATAGAGGAAGCCACCTTATCGGAGGCCCCACCCCCCCTGCCACTGGTCGGCACCCCACGCCGGTTGCCACGACGGCCATTTGTCCGCCCCTTGATTTTCTGCGCGGCTCGCCGATAATGGCCTTCGCCTAGGTGACGTTGTTCGCCAGCAGACGCCCCCATCGTCTAGTGGCCTAGGACAGCAGATTCTCAGTCTGCATACAGGGGTTCGACTCCCCTTGGGGGTATTCCGATGACCGCCGCTTTCAGCCGAAAGCGGCGGTTTTTTCGTTGGTCGAACGGCGGCCCCGTCGCTGCTGGGTGGTCAGATCTGTGGCGGGCACGGCGGTCTTGGATCGGGCGGAGCCTTGCTCAGCGCGGCTGGTCGAAGTGCGCCGACAGCGTGTAGGCACGTTCGTTCATCGCTTGCATCTGGCTGAGCAGGGTCTGACAGGGTTTGAACCCGCCGTTCACGATCCCCTTGTTCGAGCGCCGGTTCGACCGGTGGGCGAAGGGGTCGTCGGGCAGGTTGTCCTGGTACTTGAACCAGTGCGTCGGCCAGCCGCGAAGGGGAGGACGCGTGGGCCGGACGGTTGCATGCGGGCCGCGGACGCGGCGCGGAGGGAAGGGTACGGACGGCTAAGCGGACGGATCGGCTGGAACCTTGGCCGCCCGGCGATGAGGGGTGCCAACGCGCCTCCGTTTCGATGCCTGGCACTGCACACGATGGGCGTTCACGATGGCGGTGATCAGGCCGGGAAATCGCCGTTCGATCTCGGGGCAGCGCGGCGTGTTGCGCATCTCCACCCCGCACCGCTCGCTGCGGATCAGGCCGGCCTCGCGCAGGACCTTGAAGTGCTGCGACAGCGTCGACTTGGGCACGGGCCGGTCGCCGACCATCAGGAAGTCGCAGCAGCTGAGCGCGGCCGTCGACCGGACGATGTCGCCGAAGATGGCCACCCGCACCGGGTCGGCCAGCGCGTGCAGGATCCCCTCGACCGTGACGTCCTCGACCGACGGGTGGAACAGGGGCCTCATCGCGGGACGATGGTACGGCCGCTTGACCTTCTGCTCCATAGTTCCTATTTTCTGAACTACGGAAGTAACGGCACCGCGTGTCCGGGCTGCCCGCTCAGGAGGGGGACCGACGGGGGCGTGCCACCCCCAAGGGCGCGGCCGGACCGAGCGACGCAGGACTGATTCTGTACCAAAAGGTATTTTTCGGAGCGTTTCCCATGCGAACGTCCACGATGCGCTTCATCGTCCAGTCCCTGAGCCCGGCACTGCTGGCCCTGGCCGCCGCCGGCTGCGAGAAGTCGCCGCCGCCCGACCCGACCCCGCCCCCGCCGCAGGTGGGCGTGGCCCGGCCGGTGGTCCGCGAGATCGTCGAGCAGGACGTCTACACCGGTCGGCTCGGGCCGGTCGAGTCGGTCGACGTGCGGGCCCGGGTCAGCGGGTACGTCGACTCGGTCCACTTCACCGACGGGCAGGTCGTGAGCAAGGGGGACCTGCTATTCGTGATCGACCCGCGGGCGTTCGCCGACGCGCTGCGCGTCGCCGAGGGCGAGGCCCAGGAGGCGCAGAGCCGGCTGGACATCGCCGAGCACGACTCGGAGCGGGCCAAGCGGCTGATCGACACCAAGGCGATCTCGCAGGAGGACGCCGACCGCCGCGCCAAGACGGCCGAGGCGGCGGCGGCGTCGCTGCAGACCGCACAGGCCCGGGCCGAGCGGGCCCGGCTGGACGTGGAGTGGACCGAGGTCCGCGCCCCCATGGCCGGGCGGATCGCCCGCCACCTGGTCAGCGTCGGCAACCTGGTCACCGGCGGCGAGAAGGACTCGACGCTGCTGACCAACATCGTCTCCACCGGCGCGATCTACGCCTACTTCGACATCGACGAGCAGGCCTACCTGAAGTACCTGCGGGCCAGCGGGACGTTCAGGGTGTTCCAGAGGTCCAGCACGGTCGACATGGCCGTGCTGGCCGAGGACGACTTCTCGCACCACGGCGAGCTGAACTTCGTCGACAACCAGGTGGACAACGCGACGGGCACGCTGCGGGCGCGGGCGCTGTTCCCCAACGAGATGAACCTGTCGCCTGGCGTGTTCGTGAACGTGCGGCTGGCGGGGTCGGCGCCGCGCACGGCGGTGCTGATGTCCGACCGGGCCGTCCAGGCCGACCAGTCGGACCGGTTCGTGTTCGTGGTCGGCCAGGACAACGTCGTCAAGGAGCAGCGGGTCACGCTGGGCCGGCTGTTCAACGGGCTGCGCGTCGTCACCTCAGGCCTTGACGGGTCGGAGTCGGTCGTGGTGGACGGCGTCCAGCGAGCCCGGCCCGGTTCGACGGTGCAGCCCGAGACGGTGAAGCTCGCCTGGGCCGAACAGCCGACCCTCAACGTTGCCGCGACCACCTCTGGCGACGGGGGAACCCTCCGATGAAACTGTCCCACCACTTCATCGAGCGGCCGATCTTCGCGATCGTGCTGTCGATCGCCACGATCCTGCTGGGCGCGCTGGCCTACTTCGCGCTGCCGATCTCGCAGTTCCCCGATGCGGTGCCGCCGACGATCGTCGTGACGGCCACGTACCCCGGCGCGACGGCCGAGACGGTCGCCGCGACGGTGGCGGCACCGATCGAGCAGGAGGTGAACGGCGTCGAGGACATGCTGTACATGTCGTCGGTGAGCGGGAACGACGGGTCGCTGAAGCTGACCGTCACGTTCAAGCTCGGCACCGATCTGGACAAGGCGCAGGTGCTGACGCAGAACCGCGTGCGCGTGGCCGAGGCCCGTTTGCCGCAGGAGGTGACCCGGCTGGGCGTGACGACGAAGAAGACCGCGCCCGACATCCTGATGGTCAACTTCGTCTACTCGCCGGGGCAGAAGCGCGACCAGCTCTACATCAGCAACTACGCCATCCTGCAGATGAAGGACACGCTGGCCCGCGTGGACGGCGTGGGCGACATCACCATCTTCGGCGCCCGCGAGTACAGCATGCGGGTGTGGCTGGACCCCGACCGGCTGGAGTCGCTGAACCTGACGGCCGACGAGGTCGTGGCGGCCCTGCAGAAGCAGAACGTGCAGGTCGCCGCCGGCAGCCTGGCGCAGCCGCCAACGCCGCAGGGGCGCGAGACGCAGATCGTCCTCAACACCCAGGGGCGGTTTGAAGATCCCGAGCAGTTCAAGCGGGTCGTCATCCGCGCCAGTCCCGATGGTCGTCTGGTGCGAGTCGCCGATGTGGCCCGCGTTGAGCTGGGGGCGTTGAACTACGTCACCAACAGCTACTTCATGGGTGAGCCGGCCGTAGCCATGCTGATCTTCCAGCGCCCCGGGGCGAACGCTTTGGCCACGGCCAAGGAGCTGAACCGCACGCTGGACGAGTTGAAGAAGGAGTACCCAGAGGGCATCGCCAGCAACGTCGGCTACAACCCGACCACGTTCATCGACGACTCGTTCGCGGCCGTGAAGGAGACGATCGTTGAGGCGGTGGTGCTCGTCGTGCTGGTCGTGATCGTGTTCCTGCAGAACCTGCGGGCGGCGATCATCCCGCTGCTGACGATCCCGGTGTCGATCATCGGCACGTTCGCCATCATGGCGGGGCTGGGGTTCTCGCTGAACAGCCTGTCGCTGTTCGGGCTGGTGCTGGCCGTGGGCATCGTGGTGGACGACGCGATCGTCGTGGTGGAGAACGTGGAGCGGCACATCGGCCGGGGGCTGCAGCCGCGCGAGGCGGCGTTCACCGCCATGGACGAGGTGGGTGGGCCGGTCATCGCCATCGCGGTGGTGCTGTGCGCCGTGTTCATCCCGACCGCGTTCATCTCCGGCATCTCCGGGTCGTTCTACAAGCAGTTCGCCCTGACGATTGCCGGGGCGACCGTCATCTCGGCGTTCAACTCGCTGACGCTGACGCCCGCCATGTGCGCCTTGATCCTCCGGCCCCACGGGGCGCAACAGGGGTGGTTCGCCAAGCTGTGGAACCTGTCGCTGGGCTGGTTCTTCCGTCTGTTCAACAAGACGTTCGACGCCGGCTCCAGCGCCTACGCGGCGATCGTGCGACGCTCGGCGCGGCTGGCGATCGTGGTCGTGCTGATCTACGGCGGGCTGCTGCTTTTGACGGGCCAGATGTTCCGCACGGTGCCGACCGGGTTCGTCCCGGCCAGCGACCAGGGGTACATCATCATGGCCATCCAGCTGCCCGACGGTTCCTCGCTGGAGCGCACCGACGCGGTCGTCCGGCAGGTGATCGCCCGGATCAAGGACATCCCCGGCGCGCAGAAGACGATCGGCTTCGCCGGCCTGTCCGGCGCGACGCAGACGAACGCCACCAACGCCGGCGTGGTGTACCAGTCGTTCCTGCCGTTCGCCGAGCGCGACAAGACCGGCCGGGACCAGACGGTCATGATGGCCGAGGTGAGCAAGCGCATCGCCGACATCAAGGAGGCGGCGATCTTCGTGATCCCCCCGCCGACCGTGCCGGGGCTGGGCAGCCTGGGCGGGTTCACGTTCGAGGTGCAGGACCGGTCGGGCCGGGGGAGCGCGGCGCTGGCGTCGCTGGCGTTCGACCTGTCGATGGCGGCGAACCAGAACCCGCGGCTGACGTCGGTCTACACGCAGTTCCGCGCCAGTTCCCCGCAGCTCTACGCCGACATTGACCGCACCCGCGCCGAGATGCTCGGCGTGCCGACCGAGCGGGTGCTGGACGCGCTGCAGGTGAACATCGGGTCGGAGTACGTGAACGACTTCAACATCTTCGGCCGGCCGTTCCGGGTGACGGCCGCCGCCGATGCCGGGCACCGGTTGGAGCCCTCGGACATCGCCAAGCTTCGCGCCCGCAGCGACAAGGGGGCCATGGTTCCCCTGGGGTCGCTGACCACGTTCAAGCAGGTGACGGGGCCGGAGTTCGTGACGCGGTACAACCTGTACCCGTCGGCCGAGATCTTCGGTGACGCCGGCAGGGGCGGGTCGAGCACGCAGGCGATCGAGGCGATGGAGAAGCTGGCGAAGAAGTCCCTGCCGCAGGGATACGGCTCCACGTGGACCGGCCTGTACTACCAGCAGATCCTGGCCGGCAACACGGCGTTGTACATCTTCCCGCTGTGCGTGCTGTTCGTGTTCCTGTCGCTCGCGGCCCTTTACGAGAGCTGGTCGCTGCCGCTGGTGATCATCCTGATCGTCCCCATGTGCCTGCTGTGCGCCATCGTCGGCGTCTGGCTCCGCGGCATGGACAACAACGTGCTGACGCAGATCGGCTTCGTCGTGCTGGTTGGGCTGGCGTGCAAGAACGCCATCCTGATCGTGGAGTTCGCCAAGGAGGAAGAGGAGATCCGTGGCAGGTCGGCCGTCGACGCCGCCGTCGAGGCGGGCCGGGTGCGGCTGCGGCCGATCCTGATGACCTCATTCGCGTTCATCCTCGGCGTCGTCCCGCTGGTCACGTCGCACGGGGCCGGGTTCGAACTGCGACGGGCGCTCGGCACGGCCGTGTTCAGCGGGATGCTCGGGGTGACGTTCTTCGGGTTGCTGTTCACGCCGGTGTTCTACGTCGTCGTCCGCTGGCTGACCGGCGGCCGGAAGGCGAAGAAGGGTGTCGCCGTGAATCGGATCCACGACGAACCTGAACTGGCCGTCGCTGGCGGCCACGGAGATGGGGAGTTGAACCACCACGACGCGTGAGCGGTTCGGACATCGCATGAGGGGGCGGGGCCGGCGGTCGGAAACGATGGCCGGCCCTGTCGTTTGCCACGTCGGGTCAGTCGACGCAGAGCATCGCGAGTTTCAACACCGTGTTCCAATTCCGTCCCGTCACTGGCGTGCCGAGGGCACGCTCGACCAGTGCCGTGGTGACCTTCGATTCGCCGATGCCGTCGGGGTAGGTCATGTAGAGCTGACGCCCGCCGCCGGACACGGTCTCGCGGCCGCCGGTCTTCGCGATCGCTGCCCGCAGCGCATCGACGACCCCAGCGTTGACGTCACGCTTGGGCAGCAGCGCGACGAGGTGGCTCGGGTCGCGCTCGGCCGCGTCGGCAAAAGGGTTCTCGGCCACCAGCCGGGACCATTCGGTCGCCGACCGGACGATGACGTCCGTTCGCAGGCCGAAGCCGTCCAACAGTTCCGACTCCAACCGTGATTCCAGTTTCATCCCGAAAGCGCCCTCCGTTCGAAGGAGCACGTTGCCGCTCTGCAGCACTGTGCGAACGTCGGCGTAGCCGAGGTCGGTCAGGTGGGTGCGCAGGTCAACCATCGCGACCTTCCCGGTCCCGCCGACGTTGACCGCGCGGAGAAGCGCCACCTGGATCGAATCGGGCTTCATGGGACCACCATTGCGCGCTCATCGAAATCGGCGGCCATTCGCGCCGGTCGGATGGCGGCCGCTCGCGTCATCGCGGCCCCGTCGCACTCGAATGAGCCGCCTCGTACTTCTCCTCGGCCTCCGCCTTGCGGATGTAGGTCGGGAGCAACCGATCAGGCTGAACGAACAGGCCCGCGGCGGCAAGAGCGGTCCCGATGCGGGCGACGACGCTCGCGCGGGGCCGCCACAGGTCGGCGGCCGTGATGGTCAGGCTGGGATCGTCGGTCGCAATAAACCGGGTGTGGTACGGGATCCCCTCGCCGAGCAGGCAGAGCGGTCGTGGCGCCCGGCGGAGGACCGACGTCAAGTCTTCAAGGTGGGCCGCCTCGCGTTCGATCCAACCGGAGGGCGTCCGCTCGAACCGGGCCGTAAACACTTGATCGCGCTTGGCATCCAGCAGCACGACGGCGTGCGCGGCATCGGCCGGGGCGTTCTCGACAACGACTGCCAGCGACGGCACGGCCACGAGCTGCGCACCGGTTGCGAACGCCAACGTTTTGGCGACGGTCACCCCGATGCGGATTCCGGTGAATGATCCCGGCCCGGCGGACACATAGATGTGTTCCACGTCGGTCGGACGCCAGCCACGCTCGCGAACCAGCTGGTCGATCAGCGGTAACAGCCCGGCCGCATGCTTGAACCCGCCGGGGAAGGTCGACTCGGCAACGACGGTGCCCCCCTCCACCAGCGCGACCGATCCGTCCCGGCCGGCCGTCTCGATCGCCAACGCGCGCACCATAAGCCGCTTACCCGTCACTCCCGGCACATGCTGTCGCGCGCGGCGGCCAACCGGGAAAATTGCCGACGCCCAGTGCTATGATACCGCAACGCCGGTCGGGCGGCTCAAGGAAGGTAGGACCGACTGACCGGCGCAATATTTACATCGATTTGGAGCGGCGAAATGCGTGACAAGAGCGAAAGCAGGGACGGCAAGAATCCGCCGGGGGCGGAGCGCGAGGCGAAGGCGTCGACCAAGGACATCGCGTCGATCCTGCGCAGTTGGCCCTACGAGCCCGGCACGATCTCGGTCCGAAAGGTCAGCGGGCTCGACGGTCATCCGAAACTACAGATGCGGCTCGATCTGGGCCTGCTGCAGATGGAGCTAAGCGGCCGGCCGGACGGCGATCGCCCGCACGGGCACGAGTCGCTACTCGACTTTCACGAGCAGCAGTTGGCGGATCATGCCCGGCGCAACGGGACGGAGCTCGGTTTCCAACTGACCGGCGACGACTGCCAGCACCTGCGGGAGGAGGCGGTCATGTACTACCACCGGTACCTAAGCCTCTCCGTGCTCGAGGAATACGACGGGGTGGTCCGGGATACCGGCCGGAACCTCCGCGTGCTCGACCTGTGCGGGAAGTACGCCGCCGACGAGCCGGACCGCGTTGCGATGGAGCAGTACCGCCCGTACCTCACCATGATGAATGCCCGGGCCCAGGCGTCGGTCCACCTGGAGGCCAAGCGGTTCACCGACGCCACCCGCAGCGTGAATGACGGCCTGGAGAAGATCCGCGAGTTCTACGAGCGGTTCGGCCAGGAGGAGTCGTTCGAGAAGAGCAACGAGGCCCGCGTGCTGAAGCGGTTCGGCCGGGAGGTGCAGCGAAAGGCACCCGTCGACCCGATGGACCGGCTCAAGCGCCGGCTCGACCGGGCCGTGAAGGACGAGCGGTACGAGGAGGCCGCCAAGCTGCGAGACGAGATCGACCGGAAGCGGAAGACCGATGCAGACGAGCCCGTGACCGCCCACCAGCGGCAGCCGGGCAACGCGTGAAGCGTCGTCGGTGAGCGCATCCACGGGTGACTGTGTCCAGCACGAGGGGCCAGCCGCGATGCCGGCTGGTCTTTCCGTTTGTACCGGTTTCCTCAGCGAGCGATGGTCTACGGCCTGTGGAAACGCTTCAATACGCCACACCGACTCGAAAGCGGACCCGTTGGTGGCTCGTGCTGAGCTTGGTCTTGCTCACTCCGCTGCTGGTGATCGCGATGGTAATCGCAATGGTTGCCATTGGGATCGTCACGCCGGATTGATGACGCGCTTTGAAGACCGCACGTCGGCGACCGTTGACGCGGAGATCGCAGGAGCCGACCGTGCAAACGCGATGGCCAGGGCTCGGTCTCAAGGATCCTCTTGGGTCGGGTAAGAAGTTGGAACCACAGATGCACACGGATGCACACCGATCAGAAACGGCTGAACTTCGATCGTCGTGCATCGGTGCGCATCTGTGGTTCCATTCTCTTCGTTCGCAGGATTGCAGCCTCGACACAGACCGCGACGGCCAATCGTTTTCGCCCGGGGGCATCCCCGCATGACCGACGAGCCTGACCTCTTGACCGTCGCCCGCGGCGACGCGCCGGCCGACCTGCTACTGCGGAATGGCCGCCTGCTGAACGTCTTCACCGGTCACATCGAATCGACCGACATCGCCATCTGCTCTGGTCTCATCGCTGGCGTTGGCCCCGGCTACGCCGCGCGGGAGACGATCGAACTGAATGGCTCGTACGTCGCCCCCGGCCTGATCGACGCCCACGTCCACATCGAGAGCAGCCTGTGCGTGCCCGCCCACTTCGCGACGGCCGTGCTGCCGCGCGGCGTGACGACCGTGGTGGCCGACCCGCACGAGATCGCCAACGTCGCCGGCGTCGCCGGCGTCCGCTACATGTCCGACGCCAGCCGTGGCCTGCCGCTGGACGTGAAGCTGATGGCCCCCAGCTGCGTCCCCGCCACGCACCTGGCCACGGCCGGGGCGGCGCTCACCTCGGCCGACGTCGCCGCCCTCCTCTCCGGCGGAACGTGTCACGGCTTGGCCGAAGTGATGAACTTCCCCGGCGTCGTCGCCGGCGACGCCGAGATGCGAGCCAAGGTCGCCGCCGCGAGGGGTCGTCCGGTCGACGGCCACTGCCCCGGTCTCCTCGGGCCCGCGCTGAACGCCTACGTCGCCGCCGGCATCCACACCGACCACGAATCGGTCACGATCGTCGAGGCGCGAGAGAAGCTGGCCCGCGGCCTGTACCTGCTGGTCCGCGAGGCGACCAACGCGCACAATCTTGACGCCCTGCTGCCGCTGATCACGCCCGCCAACAGCCGCCGCATCTGCTTCTGCACGGACGATCGCCAGCCGACCGATCTGCTGACCTCCGGCGGGATCGACGACATGGTCCGCCGGGCCATCGCGTTCGGCATCGCACCGGTCGAGGCGTTCCGCCTGGCCACGCTGAACACCGCCGAGTGCTACGGCCTGCACGACCGCGGCGCGATCGCCCCCGGCCGGCGGGCCGACCTCATGGTGTTTGACGATCTGAAGGCCCCGGCTGCTCGGATGGTGTTGGCCGCCGGTCGATCCGTCGCGGGCTACGCGCCGGAATCGCAGGTCGCGCCGCCGACCGTCATCGATACCTGCCGCGTCGCGCTGGATGACCTCGACCTGCGGATCGTCGCCCGGGGCAGGCGGATCCGCGTGATCGGCTCGCGGCCCGATCAACTGCTGACCGACCACCTGACGCTGGACGCCACCGTGGTCGATGACCAGGTCGTCGCCGACGTGACCCGCGACGTCCTGAAGATGGCCGTCGTTGAACGTCACCGCAGCAGCGGAAACGTCGGCCTCGGCTTCATCCGAGGCATCGGCCTCCACCGCGGCGCGATCGCCGGGACCGTCGCCCACGACCACCACAACCTGGTCGCGGTCGGCGCCGACGACGCGTCGATGCTCGCCGCCATGCGGGCCGCCGCTGCCGGCGGCGGCGGGCTCGCCGTCGCCGACGGCCACCGGGTCCTGGCGCGGCTGCCGCTCCCGGTCGCCGGGCTGATGTCCGACCGCCCGGTGGCCGAGGTCCGGGCCGGGTACGACGCGCTCCTCGCCGCCGCGGCGTCGCTCGGGTCCACGCTGCACGACCCGTTCATGGCCCTCAGCTTCATGGCGCTGGAGGTGATCCCGAGCCTGAAGCTGACGGACCTGGGCCTGGTCGACGTGGACCGATTCGCACCGGTCGACCTGTTCGTCGCCAACTGAACTACGGGTGACGCGGGCCGGCGCCAAAGCCCGTCTCCGTCGGTTGCGGCGTCGCTCAACCTCGCGCGATGGCCAGGGGGGCGACGTCGACCGACCGGCTGCCGGCGACCTGTTTGATCTTCTGCTGCAACTGGAGCCGCAGGGTCGGCTGGTCGTCGCCGGTGCTGCCGAGCGCCGACAGGGCCCGCTGCCAGGTCTGCTGGGCGTCGGTGCGCCGGTCGAGGCGGTACAGCGTGTCGCCGAGGTGATCCAGCACGGCCGGGTCGCCCGCCGACGTCGCCGGACCGACGGCCCGCTCCAGCAGCGGGCGGGCCTCGGCGAACTTGCCGCGCTTGTAGAGCACCCAGCCGAGGCTGTCGAGGAACGCCCGGTTGTCGGGCTCGGCCGCGACCGCCGTGCGGATCATCTGTTCCGCCTGGTCCAGCTTCCGCCCCGCGTCCGCCCACGAGAACCCCAGGTCGTTGCTCGCGCCGGGGTGGGACGGCTCGACCTGCAGCACCTGGGCCAGCACCTCCTCGGCCGTCGTCCGCTGGCCGATCTCGGCGTAGATGCCCGACACGCGGTACAGCAGGTCGGCATCCGTGGCGACGGCCGCCCGCGCCTGGTCGAGCAGCCGAACGGCGTCCGCCCTGTGACCGCCCCGGACGTAGGTGCCCACCAGCATGACGACGGCGTCAGTGTCGGTCGGATGCGCCCTGAGCACCGCCTCGAGCTTCGCCGTCAGTAGGTCGCGCCGGTCGTCGTACACCGACGCGGCGGCCGTCAGCACGTCGGGGTCGTCGGCGTCGGTCGCCAGGAGTTGGTCGATCGCGCGGTCGGCCGCGTCGCCGTTGCCGAGCTGGTGGTCGGTGCGGGCCTGTAGCAGGCGGGCCGGGACGCTGTCGGGGTCGCTCGCGCGCCAGGCGGTGATGGCCTGCAAGCCGTGGTCGACGTCGCCGACGGCCGGGTCGACGTAGTAACCGAACAACGCGACGTAAGCGTCCTCGTCCAGCGGCCAGCGGAGGGCCAACTGCGACAGGGCGCGCTCGAAATCGGCGTCGCGGCCAGTTGGTGCATGGGCAGCGTGATCGGCCTGCGCCTTGGCGAACGCGACGTCGGGCGCGGCGTCGCCGAGCCGGATCGCATCGGCGAGGGCATTGGCCGCCTCCGCTGGATGGCTCGCGGCGAGCAGGGTGCGGCCGCGCACCTCCGCCCCCAAGCCTGCCGGAAGCCGTTTGGCCAGCGGCTCGACGTCGGGCGTGGCCGCGGTCGCCAGGATCAGCGCGACCCTCGCCCGCACGGCCGGCGCGAACGGGGGCGTCGCGCCGACGGAGCGGTCCAATGCGGCGGCGACGTCGGCCGACCGCCCGCCCTGCGCCAGCGTGCGGGCGAGCCAGAACTGGCGGGCCGGCTCCTGGTCCGCGGGCACGCCCAGCGCCGCCACGGCGGCCGGCGTGAACCGGTCGGGCTTCCATGGCCGGACCAGCGCGTCCCACCCGCGCGACAGCAGGTCCGTCGTGTCCGGATGGGCGGCCGACGTGGCGATCACCACGCGCGCGGCGGCGGTGGGATTTCCTTGATGTCGCTGAACATCGACCAAGCGACGCGCGACACGCACGTCGCGGCCGAGCCGGCTCCATGCGCGGTCCATCACGTCGGCGGCGACGGTCGGTTGACCACTGGCGGCAAGGGCATCGGCGTAGGCGAACAGCACCGACCGGTCGTCGGGCCGGTGGGCTGACAGTCGGCGGAGCGCCTCGACCTGGCCGCCCGCACGGCCAAGCGTCTGGCAGACGTCGGCGAGCAGTTGCAGCGACGGCGGCGACGCGCCGTCGTGAGCGACGACGTCGGCCGCCTGGCGAAGGGCGGCATCCGCCTGACCGGCGTCGCCGGCGTGGCCGAGGCGGGCGCGGTCCATCGCCATCGCCCTTTGCAGGTCGAACTGGTCGGCCCCGCCGCTGGAGGTCGCGGCGACGTACGCCTGGAGGGCGGTCGCCCACTCGCCATGCTTGTCGTAGAGCCGGCCGATCGGCTCGAACAGGCCGTCCGGCCGATCGGTCAGGGCCATCAGGTCGGGGTTGTCGCGCACCGGCAGCGACGGGTCCTTGAACCGGGTCAGCAGGACGCCGTACCGGTCGAGGGCGGCCCGGTCGTAGCCGTCGGCGGCGAGCGCGCGGGCGAGCAGCAGGTCGACCACGGCTGCCCGGCCCGGGTCGGACGCGTACTCGCCCGTCCGCATGGCGGTCCGCAGTTGGGCGATCGCCGCGTCGTACTGCGACGCCGACAGGTAGAGCCGGGCCAGTTCCGTCCGCACGTCGATCCGGTCGGGCCTGAGATCAACGGCCTTGGACAGAGCGGCGACGGCCCCCGCTTCCGGGCCGTTGGACATCACCAGCGACCGGCCTAGGTCGTACTGCACGTCGAACTGGTCGGGATCGATGTCGGCCGCGCGACGGAAGTCGACGGCGGCCGCGCGTGCATCGTTGCGCGCCAGGTCATCGCGTCCGGCGGCGTAGGCGATCAGCGCCTCGACCGGGGCGCGGCCCTCCGGCCGAGTGGTCGGATGATCGGCTACCGCCGCGGCGGGACCGATCGCCTCCAGGGGGAGCTCGGCACGGTCGAGCGTCAGCGTCGCGGGCCTGGACGACGCCGACGGATGGGCGGCGCAACCGGCCGCCAGGGCGGCGGCGACCGACATCATCCACCGAGCGCGTGCGGCCATGGCAGCATTGTACGCGGGGACGCAGCTGCCATGTAGCCGAGGGCCTGCGCGTGGCGTTTGCCGCGGCCAGCAATACATTCTCGCACATGATTCGACGCGGCGCATGGCCCCACTCAGAAACCGGCGCGAAATAACTTCCCGATTTGCGCAAGACACTGCTTACCGGTCGCTCTGAACGGGCTGGAAGACCCGGCCCTTCGGCGTACCTCAGGAACGGCGTCGACTGAGCGCTACGAGTCAACTGAGACCCCTCTAGCGTTGATGCTCGCCATCGTCTGCGTTGATACCGGCGCACCGAGGATCAGGGGCTACCGGACGGCCGACCTCAAGGGATCACCTTGTTCAACGGATACGCGATGATCCCGGTGGCCCCGGCGCGCTTCAGGCGGGGGATCAGCTCGCGCTCCTGGCGGTCCTCGAGGATCACCTCGACGGCGACCCAGGCGGGGTCGCTGAGGCGGCTGACGGTGGGCGACTTCTCGGCGGGCAGGAAGCTGACCACCTCGGCGAGGCGGTCCTCGGGGACGTTCATCTTCAGCCCCACCTTGCTGCGGGCGTCGATCGCGCCCTTGAGCAGCATGGCGATGTTCTCCATCTTCTCGCGCTTCCACGGCACGGCCCAGGCGGCCCTGTTGGCGACGAAGCGGATCGTGCTCTGCAGCAGCGTGTCGATCACGCGCAGGTTGTTCGCGCGGATGCTGGAGCCGGTCTCGGTCAGGTCGACGATGCCGTCCAGCAGGCGGGCCTTGATCTCGGTGGTGCCCCAGGAGAACTCGACGGTCACGTTTGGCACGCCGCGCTCGGCGAAGTACTTCTTGGTGACGTTCACCAGCTCGGTGGCGATCACCTTCCCGGCGAAGTCGGCCGGCTCGGTGATGGGGCTCTCGTCGGGCACGGCCAACACCCACCGGGCGGGGTTGGCGGTGGCCCGGCTGTAGGTGAGCTCGGCGATCTCGACCACGTCGTGCTGGTTGCCGTTCTCGACGATCCAGTCGAAGCCGGTCAGGCCGCAGTCGACGATGCCGTCGACCACGTACCGGCTGATCTCCTGGGCGCGGAACAGGACGGCCGAGATCTTGTCGTCGTCGATGCGCGGGAAGACCGAGCGCGACTCGATCGAGACCTTGTAGCCGGCCCGGCCAAACAGCTCGACCGTGGACGCCTGCATGGACCCGCTCGGCAGGCCGAGGCGGAGCGTGGATTCGGGGAGGCGGTCGGTCATGGGGTGAGTTCTGCGTTGCG
Organism: Tepidisphaeraceae bacterium; assembly: GCA_965198865.1. Lineage (GTDB taxonomy): Bacteria > Planctomycetota > Phycisphaerae > Tepidisphaerales > Tepidisphaeraceae > CBDAQA01. The sequence goes on from CBDAQA010000015.1 coordinate 21,173, forward strand.
AGTTTCGAGTTCTGAGTCAACGCGACGCCGAGCCTTCAGCTGCAAACTCAGGGCTCCCCACTCACAACTCATTTCTTCTTCCGGCCCTTGGCGGCCTCGGCGCTGGCTCGTCGCAGGCAGGCGTAGGCGTCGTAGCACTCCTCGGCCTTGACGTTGTGCTCGATGAACTTCTGGGCATCCTCCAGCGACGTGCCCTCCTCGATGACGCCGGCGTCGAGCAGGGTCGACAGCATGTCGTCGTCGACCGGTATGCACGGGGCGTCCAGGGCGATCAGCATCACGTAGGCGTCGACGAACGGGTGCAGGTCGGGCAGCTCGCGGAGGAACTGGCGGGCCTCCTTCTTGGGGATCGTCTTCAGCCGGTCCAGGCTGAGCGTGTGCTCGCGCTCGAAGATGTTGTTCAGGCTAAGCGTGATCATCTGCACGCGCCTCTCGATCAGCGGGTAGCGCTGGCCGAGCATCTCCTGGATCTCCAGGTCGGTGGCGACGCGCAGCTCGTTCAGGTCGACGAACTCGCGGTCGATGACGCGCATCGCCTCCTCGGCCCGGGCGTCGGGGATGTCGAAGCTCATCGCGCCCCGCACCAGCGCGTGCAGCGGGTCCAGCGCCGGCTTCTCCGGCGGGCTGCCCTCCCTCGCGAGCCGCTTGAGCAGGGACTTCAGATCGTCGGCGTGTTTGGTGGCGTTCTTCATGTGGGGAAGTTCGGGGGCAACTTCGACGATCGAATCTTCGACTTTCGAAACAGGCGACCGGCCCGGGTTTCGGAACTCGAGGTGTCGACCTTCAACATTTGCCCTCTACTCGGTGTCGGCCGGCTCGTTCACGTCGGCGACGTCCGACTCCTCGGCGGCGTCCGACTCCTCGGCGGCGGGCGCCTCGCGGGCGGCGCGCTCCTCGTTGGCCAGGCGGATCAGGTCCAGGACGGCCATCTCCTTCTTGAGCTGCTCGTCGATCTGGAACCGCAGGAACGGCGCGACCCGCAGGCTGAGCGACTTGGTCAGCTTCGTCCGCATCAGTCCGGCCGAGTGCTGCAGCGCGTGCAGGGCGGCCGTCTGCTGGCCCGGCGTGCCCATCACGGTGATGTACACGTCGGCGGTCGACAGGTCGGGTGCCACCTTCACGCGGGTGATGCTCGGCAACCCCGTCAACCGCGGGTCGGTCAGGTCGCGCTGGATCGTCTCGGCCAGCTCGCGCTGGATCGTGCTGCCGAGCATTTCGGTTCTGCGGGACATCAGAGTGACACGGGCTACCCGCCCGTGATCCTAGGGGACTTCACTGCACGGCCCGGGATCGAGCCCGGTTCGAGGCCCCCGTCCGGGGCGACCGTTTATGAGACGGCTTGAGAAGCCATCCTCCCACCGTGCGACCCTCAGTGGTCACGGCATATCGGTGGGCGAGGATGTCGCTGCAAGGTCGTCATGAGGGGTGGAAGACACGGGCTGGTAGCCCGTGCCACTACAGCGTCCGCTGGATCGTCTCCTTGATGTACCCCTCAAGGATGTCGCCGACCTTGACGTCGTCGTAGTTGGCCAGCTTGATGCCGCACTCGAAGCCGGTCTTGACTTCCTTGACGTCTTCCTTGACGCGCTTGAGCGTCTCGATCGACAGGTCCTCGGTGATGACGATCCCGCCGCGGGTGAGGCGGATCTTGCTGCCGCGCTGGATGTGGCCGTCGGTGATGTAGCAGCCGGCGATCGAGCCGATCTTGCTGTGCTTGAACACCTGGCGGACCTCCGCGTGGCCGTGCAGCTTCTCGCGGATCTCCGGCTCGAGCATGCCGCTCAGCGCCTTCTTCAGGTCGTCGAAGATCTCGTAGATCACGCTGTACAGCCGGATCTCGACCCGCAGCTGCTCGGCCAACGCCCGGGCGGCGGCGTCGGGGACGACGCTGAACCCGATGATGACCGCGCCGGCACCGGCGGCGGCCAGCTCGACGTCGCTCTCGGTGATCCCACCGACGGCGGCGTGGATCACCTTGACCCGCACCTCCTCCGTGTTCTGACCGGTGACCGTGGCGGCCAGCGTCTCGACGGAACCCTGGACGTCACCCTTGAGGATCAGGTTGATCGTCTTGATGTCCCCCGTCTTCATCGTGTCGAACAGGTTCTCCAGCGTCACCTTCGACGCGCTGGACAGCTGCGTCTGGCGGGTCAGCGTGGAGCGCTCCTCGGCGATGGCGCGGGCGCGCTCGAAGTCGTCGAGCACGAACAGCTTGTCGCCCGCCATCGGCGACTCGTCCAGGCCGGACACGATGACCGGCACGCTGGGGCCGGCCTCGGCGATGTTCTCGCCGCGGTCGTTCCACAGGCTGCGGACCCGGCCGTAGCCGGGACCGGTCAGGATGATGTCGCCCGGCCGGAGCGTGCCGCTCTGCACCAGGACGGTGGCGACCGAGCCCAGGCCGCTGTCGATGGTCGCCTCGATGACGGTCCCGCGGGCGGGCACGGTCGGGTCGGCCTTGAGGTCCAACAGCGTCGCCTGGTAATCGAGGATCTCGATCAGGTCGTTCACGCCCTGCCCGGTCGTCGCGCTGGTGCGGATCACCTCGGTGTCACCGCCCCACTCGACGGGGTTCAGGCCGTTGGCGGCCAGCTGGCCCAGAACCATGTCCGGGTTGGCGTCGGCGCGGTCGATCTTGTTCATCGCGACCACGATCGGCACCTCGGCGGCCTTGGCGTGGTTGATCGACTCGATCGTCTGCGGCTGCACGCCCTCGGCGGCGCTCACGACCAGCACGACCACGTCCGTCATGTTCGCGCCGCGGGCACGCATGCTCGTGAACGCCTGGTGGCCCGGCGTGTCGATGAACGTGACCCGCTTGGCCGCGTCGCCCTCGCCCAGCGTGACCATCCACGCGGCCGTGTGCTGCGTGATGCCGCCCGCCTCGCCGGCGGCGACGTTGGCGTTGCGTATCTTGTCCAGCAGGCTCGTCTTGCCGTGGTCGACGTGACCCAAGATCGTGACGACCGGCGGACGCAGGATCAGGGTCTCCTCGCTGACCACGCGGGCCTCGAACTCCTGGATGAGCAGCTCCTCCTGCGTCGCCTGCTGGACGATGCGGAGCTCCAGCCCGAACTCGAGCGCCATCGCCTCGGCGACGTCGACCTCAAGCGTCTGGTTGATGGTCACCATCATCTTCTGGCGCATCAACCGCTTCAGCACGTCGTTGGCCTTGACGCCCAGCGCGGCCGACAGCGAGCGAACCGTGATCGGCTCCTCGATGTAGATCGGCTCGCCCTTCTGCACGTTGGTCTTGGCGACCGCGTGCTGCCCCCGACCCATGACGCCCCGCAGGTGGCGGTCGACGCCGGCACGCACGCTGGTGGCGGCGTTCAGGGCATCGCGGCGGGCGATCAGGTCGGCGTTCGTGAACTCCTTGAGCTTCTCCGACGCCTCACCCCGGCGACCGTCGAGGCCGCGACGGCGGACGGACAGGCTGGCCTTCTTGGCGGCCGCCTTCTTGGCTTCGTCCTCCTCCTCGGTGGTGCGGACGACGCCACCGCCCTGCTTGGCGCGGGCCTGGATGAACGTCGGCGAGTCGGTCGGCCCGCTGAACCCGGGCCGGGGCATGCCGGGCCGGCGCAGCGGCGGCAGGTGCTCGGGCGCCTCCTCGCGGACCACCGTCGGACCCTGGATGACGGCCGGCTTCGGCGTGAAGGCGACCGGCCGGGGGAGCGGCTTGCGCTCGCCACCAGCGGCGGGCGGTGCGGTGCGGCTGGAGAGCGAGACCGTCGGCCGGAGCGGACGGTCGGCCGGCATCCCCTGCGAGTTCATCAGCGCCGCCGGGGCAGCCTGGGGCGGACCACCAGCGGTGACCGGCGGCCCGCCGGCGACGGCCGGGCGGGTGACTGGTGCCACCGTCGCCGCGGGACGCTGCACCGGGGGCACCACCGGCGCACGCGGGGCCTCGACCGGCGCGGCGGGCGTCGGGGCGACCACGGCGGGCGCGCTCGGCGGAGCGGCGGGGGTCGGCTCGGTGACGGGCACTTCGGCGACCGGCGTCGGGGCAGCCGTTTCCGCGTCAGCCTCGGGCTCCGGATCGGGGGACGACGGCTCGTCGGAGATCTGCGACAGGCGCGACGACCGGCTCTGGGGCGGGGGCTCGGCGACGGCGGTCGACAAACCGTGGCCGTTCGTGGGCGCACCGCCCTCGCTGCCGGCGGCGGCGGCCGCGGGCTTGCGGGTCACCTTGGGCTTGGTCGCCACGGCGGTCTCGACGGCCGTGGCCGTCCCACCGCCGCTGAACCACTCGCGCACGGTCTCGGTGAGACCGATGCTGAGGACGCTCATGTGGTTGGGGACCTTCTCCCCCAACCCCTCCTCGCGGCACTTGGCGAGGATGGCCTTGGACTCGACGCCCAATTCCTTGGCGAGCTGATTGACCCGAATTCCCTTGATCAAAACGATCTCCAATGTGTCCACTGTCCCGTGGGCCGACGGCCCGCTGCTGAGCTCTCGGCCCACGTCGCCCGGCTTCCATCAGTGTAGCACCGCCACACCGCCGGGGCCGACCGGAATCACGTCCGAATCGGCGTGTTTCGCACAAATCTCGCGACCGTCACACGGCCACGCGAATCTTCACCAGTCACCTTCGCCGTCACGTCTATCAAACTGCGTCGTCGCTCTCCGGCGGCACGGTGCGACCCTCGGCCAGGGCGGCCACGTTGTCGTCGTCGTCGGGCAAACCCTCGGACGTCGTCAACTCCACCCCGTGGATGGCCTGTTCCTCGGGCGACAGCTCGTCGGCCGAGGCGAACGACTTGCTGTCGTGCGTCACGATCTCGGCGGCCGACCCGGGGACCGACTCCATCCCGCCGACCATCCGGTCCGGGTCGGCCCCTTCGGCCGCCGCATCGTCGTCGCCCATCTTCACCGCCGCTGCGGCGTTTTGCGGCAGCAGCGGGTTGGCGAACGCCTCGGCGTGGTTCTCGCCCACCACCGGTGCCGGGCCACCGAAGCCGGGGATGTTCCCCGCGGCCATCGACGCCCGGTCGGCGGCGCGGCGGACGGCGTCGGCGGCCTTCTTGGCCTCCTGCTCGGCGGCCACCACCTTCGCCTCGACCGCGCACCGCTCGACGATCAGCTCGGCCACGTCCTCGGGGATGCCCAGCTCCTCGACCAGCGGCGTGACGCCGACCTCCTCGATGTCCCGCACGTCGATCAGCCCCAGCGCGATCGCCTTGTCGACCTGCTCCTGGCTGACGTTGCCGACCGCCTTCAGCGTGGCGTCCACGCGGGCCGTGCCGGCCTGGAACTCGGGCGGGGTCAGGATGTCGATGTCCCACCCGGTCAGCCGGGCCGCCAGCCGGACGTTCTGGCCCCGCTTGCCGATCGCCAGCGACAGCTGGTCGTCGTTCACGATCACCGTCGCCCGCCCCAGCTCGAAGCAAAGCGAAACCTCGGCCACCTCGGCCGGCTTCAGGCTGTTGCTGATGAGGATCTGCGACGACTCGTTCCAACGGACGATGTCGATCTTCTCGCCGCCGAGCTCGTCGACGATGTTCTTGATCCGGCTGCCGCGGACGCCGACGCAGGCGCCGACCGCATCCACCTTGCTGTCGATGCTCGACACCGCGATCTTCGTCCGGTGCCCCGGCTCGCGGGCCAGGGCCTTGATCTCGATCGTCCGCTCGCCCACCTCCGGCACCTCGCGCTCGAACAGCCGGCGGATCAGCTCCGGGTGGCTGCGGCTGAGGATGATCTTCACGCCGCTGGGCGTGTCGCGGACCTCGGTGATCAGCCCCTGGATGCGCTCGCCGTCGTCGTGGCTCTCGCCGGGGATCTGGTCGCTGCGGGGCATGATCGCCTCGTTCCGGCCGAGCGTGACGATCATCGTGCCCCCCTCGAACCGGGCGATCGTGCCGGTCACGATCGTGCCGACGCGGTCCTTGTACTCCTCGTAGATGCTGCCGCGCTCGTCCTGGCGGATCAGCTGGATCATCACCTGCTTGACCGTCTGGGCCCCGATCCGGCCGACGATCTTGATGTCGAGCGGCGTGCCGTTGCGGGCGGCCGTGATGATGCCGCCCACGCGGTCCAGCGTCACCTGGAACTCGGTCGTGTCCTCGGTGTTGAAGTGCTTGCGCAGCCCCGACGCCACCGCCTGTTCGATGTCGGCGTAGATCTGCTCCTTCTCGATGTTCTTGTCCCGCGCGATCCCGTCGACGATCCGAATCAGTTCTTGGCTCATGGCTCTGCTCTTCAGTTGTACTGAGCGGTCGGAGGTCAGGGGCTAGAGGTCAGGAGAGGAGGGGGGCAACTGCCGCCCATCCGAACCCAACCTCCAACCTCTGAGGTCCAACCCCTCCGCTAAAACAAATCAGGCCGCCCATTTGGGCGACCCGAGTCTGACAACTCTCGATTGGGAACGGCGACGGCCTCACCCGGGGGGAGGATTTTCCTCCCACCGGCCAAGGGCCGATGCAGCCTTTTCCAATCCGAGGTTGGACCCTTGCGTCTGCATTGGTTATGCGACGATGGGGGTCAACTCGGCCGTCCCGGCGGTGGCATTCGCCCCCGCCGTGGACCCGTTCACTCCGCCCGCGGTCACGCCCGCCAGGCCCATCAAACCCAGATTTTTCCCGAGCGGCCCCGGCTCGAAGAAGTAGGCCCGGTCCAGGTCGACCAGCACGTCGATCTGCTTGCCGAACTCCACGCCCTGACGGGCGGGAACCCGGCCGACGATGTGCTCATGCAGCGGCGTGCTCATGTAGACGTCCATGTCGTTGCCCAACGGTTCGACCACGCTGGCCACCACCCGAATCGATGCTCGACCACCGGGCACATCGCCCGGCCGGAGCCCGAAATGCTCGGGCCGAATCCCCATCACCACATGCTTGCCGACCCTGTCGGCCAGCGCAGCAGTGAGTCGATCCGGCACCGGTAGCCTAAACCCGTTGCCCGGCAACGTCAACTCGCCCACCGCAACGACCGGGTCGTCCGGGTCGCTCCCGCCCACCGTCGTCGCGTTCCTCAGCGACCCCTCCTCAAACACCAGTTGGCCGTCCACCTGCTTGATCGACCCGTCGAAAAAGTTCATCGGCGGCATGCCGATGAACCCCGCCACGAAGCGGTTGGCGGGGAAGTTGTACGTGTTCAACGGCGTGTCGGCCTGCTGGATGATGCCGTCCTTCATGCAGACGATCCGGTCGCCCAGCGTCATCGCCTCTTCCTGATCGTGCGTGACGTAGATCGTCGTCGTCTTCAGCCGCTGGTGCAGCCGCTTTAGCTCGGCCCGCGTCGTCACCCGCAGCTTGGCGTCTAGGTTGGACAACGGCTCGTCGAACAGGAACGCCGACGGCTCCCGCACGATCGCCCGCCCCACCGCCACCCGCTGCCGCTGGCCACCCGACAGCGCCTTCGGCTTCCGCTCCAGCAGGTGCTCGATGTCCAGCGTCTTGGCCGCCGTTATCACCCGCTCGTGGATCTGCGCCTTGGGCATCCGCCTCAGCTTCAGGCCGAACGCCATGTTCTTGTACACCGTCATGTGCGGGTACAGCGCGTAGTTCTGGAACACCATGGCGATGTCCCGGTCCTTGGGCGCCACGTCGTTCACCACCCGGTCGCCGATGCGCAGGATTCCGTCGCTGATCTCCTCCAGCCCCGCGATCATCCGCAGCGTGGTGCTCTTCCCGCACCCCGATGGCCCGACCAGCACGACGAACTCCTGGTCCGCGATCTTCAGGTCGATGGCGTTCACGGCCCGCACGCCCCCGGCGTAGATCTTGCTGACCTTCTCCAGTTCAACCTTCGCCATGCCGATCGCTCCTCGAAGTGCCCCGCCGCTGGGCCGGGTCGCGGATCGTAACCCAATGGCCTAGCCGTCACAATCAAATACCGGTGGCCCGTCTTACGGTTGCACGCGGATTCTCTGCCTCCCCACACCGAACGAAGTTGCGCCCGCGCCACTCAACTTTAGCGCGACGCAAAAGAAACCGGGTCGAAACGCTCACGGTCAGCCTGCACCTTGGCCAGGGTCAAAGGGAGCAGAGCATGAGCATGTCGAAGCGGCGACGCGGGTTCACGCTGGTCGAGCTGTTGGTCGTCATCGGGATCATCGCGGTCCTGATCGGCATCCTCCTGCCGGCCCTGGCGACGGCGCGCGAGTCGGCCAAGCGGGTGGCCTGCCTGAGCAACCTGCGCCAGCTGGCCGTGATCACCCGGATCTACGGGTCCAACAACCACCAGTACGTGCCGATCGGCCGGGCGTCCAACCTCCTGTGGGTCAACTACTGGTTCGTCGACAACACCGATGCCCCCACCGCCGGCGGCGGCGGCAACACCCACCCCGAGCTCTACATGTTCGGCTCGCTCTACGCCGAGCGGCTCATGGCGGACGGCCGGATCGCCTACTGCCCCTCGCAGCGGGACGCCGACTGGTCGTACAACACCGCCACCAACCCCTGGCCACCGGTGGCGTACCCGGTGGGCACGTCGGCCCTGCAGACGCGGGCCTCCTACTCCATGCGGACCGACCCCACCTACGTGGTCGCGCAGAACACGGTCTCCACCTACCTGGCCTATCCCTGGCCGACCAACTACCGCTTCCCCAAGCTCAGCGACCTGAACGGCCTCACGATCATGTCCGACCTCGTCACCCACCCGACCTCGACCCTCACCGGTCACCGCAACGGGATGAACCGCGTGCTGGCCGACGGCTCGGCGGCGTTCGTCAACCTGTCTGCCCGGGACGCGGCGGGGAACAACCTGTCGTACTGGATCGCCCACACCCAGGCGAACTTCTCGACGACCACCAAGAACAAGTCGGTCACCGCCATCTACGGTATCCTGGACGCCCGATGAACCCCTCCGTCGCCCCGGCCAAGCCGACCGCGCCGCGGCCGATGAACATCCGCGACCTGGCCCGCGAGCTCAGCCTGTCGCCCGGCACGGTCTCCCGCTCGCTCAGGCATCACCCCGACACCCCCAACGTGACGCGCGAGCGGGTCATCCGCGCCGCCGTCGTCCTGCGACGGGCAGCCGACCCCGGGGTCGCCCGTTGGGCGGGCGATCGATCTTGGTCTTCGGAGTACACCGGCTTCTCGGGAAGTTGATTCGGTCACATCCCTTGATCCGACCACAACTACTCCCCCGGCGTTGCAGAACGCGTCGTCGGACTGGGTGGGACGGCGGCACGGTCGTAGTGGAACGACTCGCCCCAGGTCATGACGAGCCAGGGGTAGACCGCCTTGTCGGCATGTGCCAGGCCGCGCCAGTACGGGGCGCGGGCGTTGACGTTGTCGTGGCCCAGCTCGTCATAGTGCCCGCCGATGACGAGCCGGGGGTTGTAGCCGCGGAGCGCGCCGGGCGATTGGCTGACCGTCCAGTCGTTGAACAACAGCACGTCGATCCGCTGGGGTGCCCCGGCCGCGTCGGTCCAGCCGGAGGCCTTGGGGCGATAGGTGTTGTTGTCCCCGGTGTGGGCGATCACCAGTCCATCGGGCGTCCGCACGATGTAGACGTTGCAGGTGACGCTGTCGCCGGCCTTGATCGCCTGGAAGCCCGGATCGACGACCACGCCGAGCGATAGTTTCCCACCGCCCACGCGGATGGACTGCTGCATCCGCGCGTCCCGCGCCAGCTTCGTCAGCTCGGCGTTGACCGGCTCGCCGGCCCACAGGTCGGGCGGGGCGACGACGGGCTTGCGCTGGTCGAGCAACGCCCGTGCGACCCACGGGTCGGCGTGGTCGAGGTGGGCGTGGCTGACGAACAGGGCGTCGCACCGGTTGACCACCCGCCGCATCAGATCATCCGGCACCGCGAACCCGCCCAGGTGGTTCGCACGGATCAGGTCGAACCCCAGCGTGACCGTCCGCGTGCGGACGATGAAGCCCATGTTGTAGAACAGGTACACGGTCGCGCCAGTGGCCGGCGACGCATCGTGCTCCAGGGCCTCGACGGTCCGCCCGGCCTGCCGCATGTGGAAGGCCCGCACGGCCGCCCGTTCGCGGGCGAACGGGTCGTGGAAGACCAGGTCGAGAATCGCCAGCGCGTCCCGCCGCTCGGGCGGGACGGTCAGGCCTGGCGGGCACCGGTCGAGCGACGCCTCGGCGGCCGCGATCGCCGCCGCGTAGCCGGCGTCCTGGTGCGACTCCGGCTCGGCCGACAGGAACGGGTTGGGCAAACCCTCGTCGCCCGGCTGCGTGGCCGGCCGCGACACGACCGGTGGCGACGCGCAGGTCCGGCGCACCCCGGCACCGGCGAACGTCAGGCTCGCCGCCACCACGAGGAGGCGGCGGACAACAATCCGGCCAGGTGTTCCGCTTCGGTTCGCCATGCCGGTCACGCCTTCGGTTCCGTCTCGCCGTGCCGTCGCCGCCCACGCCAGCGCCAAGCTCGTCGGCTCCGGCGCGGGGACGGCGTCCAGGACGAGGTCATACCCGGCGACGCTGTCCCTCTGGAAGTCCAGCTGGTACGGGTCGTCGCTCGCGCTCAGGCCAGTGGTGAACAGCCAGCCGGAGCGACTCCAGCGTGTTGGCGCCGTTCGCTTGTGTGTACCAGTACTCGCGCTGCCCTCGGTGTTTGTCGCCTGGATCAGCGGGCCGGCGTGCTTCGCCGGTACGCCGAGCGACGCGACGCTGATGTTGAAAGTCGACCCCGTCCTCTTCGAAAATCTCAAGCCGTTGAGTATCAGGCTACGTGAGACCCTGGCGGTGGCCGTGGCACAGACGCCGGGCCGATGACGCGGGCCGCCGCACATTTGCGTGTGTACCGGCGATGGCCCGATGAACGCGTCCCCGGCATGGGCACCTCTGGAACCTGGTGCGGTGTGACGCCACTGCCCCATGAAAGCCGACGACTGTTAAGTTCGTAGGAGCAACGAGAATAGGTTTGTCAGCAATTCGGAATGTTGCGGTACCGACATCTATGTTGCGAAATGGAAAGCTGATGTGGCCGGCGCTGTCGTGGCTGCCCTCTCCACCGTCGCCATGCCAGCCAGTGGGACGGCCAACCAGAAGTCCCATCTGAGAGTTGACGTACAACCTGTTTTCAAATATCGACTTATGTGTGAATCTGCCGACGGACGGCGACTTTGTAAGCCGTCCCATTTCGTCCCAATATATCCCGTTCGCGAACGGTCAAAGGGGCCGGCTAACCAACCCACGAGGTCAGCCGCCGCGATGGCTGAGGTGCCCCGACCTAACATCGACGGTGGACTTATCACCGTTTCGTTTGAGCGTCCTGGATCAGTCGCCCGTCTCGGCGGGGTCGAACGCGGCGACCGCATTGCGGAACAGCATCGACCTGGCCCGGCACGCCGACGGGCTGGGGTATCACCGGTACTGGGTGGCCGAGCACCACGCGACGCCGGCGCTGGCGTGCCGGGCGCCGGAGGTGCTGCTCGGACCGTTGGGGGCGGCGACGGAGCGGATCCGGCTGGGCAGCGGCGGGATCATGCTGCCGCACTACAGCCCGCTGAAGGTGGCCGAGACCTTCGGCATGCTGGCGGCGCTCTACCCGGACCGGATCGACCTGGGCATCGGCCGGGCGGCGGGGACGGACGCGCGCACCACCTTCGCCCTGCAGCGCGACCGGCGCGAGGCGAACCCCGACGACTTCCCGGATCAGCTGGACGAGCTGCTCGCCTACCTGAACGGCACGATGCCGGACCAGCATCCGTTCTCGCGCGTGGCCGACACGCTGCCGGTGCCGCCGGGATCGATCCCGACGTACCTGTTGGGTTCGAGCCCGCAGAGCGGCATCTGGGCGGCGGACCTGTCGCTGCCGTACGTGTTCGCCGACTTCATCAACCCCAGCGGCGTCGCGATGGCCGCCCAGTACCGCGCGAACTACAGGCCGAGCGAGGCGGCTCCGAAGCCCTACCTGATCGTGGCGTCCAGCGTGATCTGCGCCGACACCGACGACGAGGCGCAGTACCTGGCCGGGTCGCACCGCATGCTGCTGGAGTTCCTCCAGGGCGGTCGGCTGATCCCGGTCCCGTCGCCGGAGATCGCCGAACGGAACTTCAGGGGCCGGGCAAACCCCCACAGCCTGCCCGTGGGCCGCCGACTGATCGTCGGCTCGCCGTCGACGGTTCGGTCGGCCGTCGAGCAGCTGGTCGCCGACTACCAGGCCGACGAGGTGATGGTGCTGACGACGGTGTATGACCACGGCGCACGCCGGCGGTCGTACGAGTTGTTGGCCGACGTTTGGCCGGCAAGTACCGACGCCGTGCTCGCCGCGGTTTGAGCATCAATTGAAGAAGCCCCGGATGTACAGCCGGGGCCCTTTGGAGGTGTCGTCAACGCGCGATCACTTCGGCTCGGTCGCGCTCACGCCGAAGAGGTATTCGGTCCGCTCGTGGTAGACCTGCTTGGGCTGGAGGATGCACGAGGGGAACTCCGGGTGGTTCACGGCGTCAGGATAGTCCTGGCCCTCCAGGGCGAAGCCGTGGTTGGGGCCATACGAGTCGCCCCCGCGACCCTTGATGGAGCCGTCGAGGAAGTTGCCGGTGTAGAACTGCACGCCGGGGAACGTGGTGGTCATCGTCAACGTCCGGCCGGTGGTCGGCTCGTACGCCTCGACGGCCAGGCGCGGGTGGCCGCCCGGCGTGCCGTTGACGACGAACGTGTGGTCGTACCCGTGCTTGCCGTCGGCGGCGGGCGTGGCGGCGAGGTCCTTGCCGATCGCCTTGAACTTCGTGAAGTCGAACGGCGTCCCGGCCACCGGGTCCAGCTTGCCGGTCGGGATCTGCACCGCATCGACGGGCAGGTACTTGTCGGCCGACCACTTCACCAGTTCATCGATGATCGGCGTCTTGCCGGCGTCTTTCAGGTTCCAGTAGGAGTGGTTGGTCAGGTTGATCGGCGTGGCCTTGTCGGTGATCGCCTCGAAGTCGATGCGGACGCCGTTGTCGTCGGTCAGGGTGTAGGTGACGGTCGCGTGTACCTTGCCGGGGAACCCCTCGGTGCCGTCGGGGTCGTCCAGCTCCAGCCGGACGTGCGGCTGCCCGCTCTTGCCCACCGCCTGCACCGGCTCGGCCTTCCACACGCGCTTGTCGTACCCGACCTTCCCGCCGTGCAGGGTGTTGGGGCCGTTGTTGATGGCGGTGTGGTACGTCTTGCCGTCCAAGGTGAAGGTCCCCTTGGCGATGCGGTTGGCGACCCGGCCGACGATCGCGCCGAAGTAGGGGGCACTGTCCTTCACGTACTGCTCCAGCGAGTCGTAACCGAGCAGCACGTCGCCCATCTTCCCGGCCTTGTCGGGCATCTCGACGCGGGTGAGCGTCGCGCCATAGGTGATGACGGAGGCGGTAGCCCCCCTTGCGTTGGTCAGCGTGAAGATCTCGACCGCCTGGCCGTCGGCCAGCTTGCCGAACGGCTTGGACTCCACGCCGGGCGTGGCGGCGCGGGCGGCGGGCGCTGCGCCCGCTGCTATGGACAACGCGGCGACAGCGAACAGGGATGGACTGCGACGAAGCGATCGGAGCATGGGTGTTTCCTCGTTCCAGTGCGAATCGGCCGACGGCCGTGGGTCGGGCAACATACCGTCGCCGCTACGGGATCCGGAAGGGGAAACCCCCTACCCGCCGGACGATATACTGCGGTCGTGGTGACACGACGCATCCGCTTTGCCGCCGCCCCGCTGCTGTTCCTCGTGGGCTGCACGCAGTTCCAGATCCTCAATGCGCTCGTGCCGCCGTCCGGGTACACGAAGACCGCCGACCTGTCCTACGGCCCGCTGCCGCAGCAGACGCTCGACGTCTATCGCCCCACCCACCCCGACCCCAAGCGCGGCGTGGTCGTGTTCTTCTACGGCGGCGACTGGCAGAACGGCACGAAGGACGACTACGCGTTCGTCGGCCAGGCGTTCGCCAGCCGCGGGTTCGTGGCCGTGCTGCCGAACTACCGCGAGTACCCGGCCGTGACGTTTCCCGCGTTCGTCATGGACGCGGCGCGGGCCGTGCGCTGGACCCACGACCACGCCGCCACCTTCGGCGGCGACGCGGCCCGCCTCTACCTCAGCGGTCACTCGGCCGGGGCGCACATCGCCGCGCTCGTCACGCTGGACGGCCACTACCTCCGCGACGTTGGCCTGGACCGCTCGGCCATCCGCGCGACGGCCGGCCTGTCCGGCCCGTACGACTTCGTCCCCCCGCCCGGCGACCGCGGCGCGTTTGGAATGGCGCTGAACGACACGCACCCCAACCTGGCTATCGAGCCGATCCACTTCGTTGACGGGCGCGCCGCGCCGATGTTGCTCGTGCAGGGCGATCAGGACACGACGGTGAACCCCGACAACGCCACCCACCTGGCCGCGGCGATCCGGTCGGCGGGCGGCAGCGTCGAGGTGAAGCGGTACCCGTCTCGCGCCCACGTCGGCATCGTCCTGGCGCTCGCGTGGCCGTTCCGATGGCTCGACCCGGTGCTGGACGACGTGGCCGGCTACTTCCGGCGGCACTAAACCAAAGTGGGCCGCGGCTCGGCCTCTGGGCGATATGGTCATCATTGAACCAAGAGGTAGGCATGGCGAACGCTGACATGGCTGCCCCGCCGCTGGGGATCACGCGGACGCCTGGCGTCTGCGGGGGTGACGCCTGCGTCCGACTCACGCGGATTCCGGTTTGGGTTCTGGTGTCCTTCCGCCGGCAGGGCGTCGACGACGCCGGCTTGTTGGAGAGCTACCCGTCACTCGAGCCCGCCGATCTGGCCGCCGCCTGGGAGTACCACCGGCAACACCCGGACGAGATCAATGCGGCGATCGCCGACCAGGAGCGGGACGACTGAGGTGGCTGCCCTTAACGCGGACGAGAACTTCTCCAACATCACCGCGGACCACTTGCGGGCTCTGGGGCATGACGTGCTGACCGCCCTGGAGGCTGAGCAGGCCAACCGGGGTGTGCCAGACGAGGAGGTGCTCGCCTTCGCCACCGCGTTGAGCCGGGCTTTGTTGACGATCGATCGGCAACACTTCATGCGGCTGCATCGTCGCACGCCGAATCACGGCGGAATCATCGCCTGCACAGATGACTCGAACCTCGCAAAGCGAGCACAGCCAATCGATGAGGCCATGGCCCCATGCGAGTATTTGGCCGGCCAGCTGATCCGGGTCTACCGCGGCACCTGACGGCCGCAGGCAAACCGCGCTACGCCGTTCAGCCAAATCCATTACAGTGGCGTGCTTCCTAAGATGGGAGTGCGCACCGGGGTTGGATCGTTGAGGCAATGCCATGTCGTGGATCGAGAACCGTTTCGAGGAAGGGCTGATCGTCACCAGCGTCGACTTCGCCATCAACTGGGCCCGGCGGAACTCGCTGTGGCCGATGACGTTCGGCATCGCCTGCTGCGCCGTGGAGATGATGGCGACCGGCGGCAGCCGGTTCGACCTGGAGCGGTTCGGCGCCGGCGCGTTCCGCGCCACGCCGCGCCAGGCCGACCTGATGATCGTGGCCGGCACGGTCAACTACAAGATGGCCAGCCGGATCCAGCGGCTCTACCACCAGATGGCCGAGCCGAAGTACGTGATCGCGATGGGCGCCTGCACGGTGGGCGGCGGGCCCTACTTCAAGTACGGCTACAACGTGGTGAAGGGCGTCGACCTGATCGTGCCGGTCGACGTGTACGTGCCCGGCTGCCCGCCCCGGCCCGAGGCGCTGATCGAGGGGCTGATGCGGCTGCAGGACAAGATCGCCAAGCAGTCGATCGCCGTTCGGCAACCGGAAGCGAAGGCCTGAATCAAAACGGCCGGGTGCCGGACTGCTCCCTGGAGCCAGCCAACGAGACCGGCCCATCGAAGCGGGCACAGATGAGGCCGCCGGCGACGGGAACCGGCCGATTTTCGCGTTTCCCCTTTGCCGTTCGGGCCGATTACAATCGGGCCCCGGCGGTCGTCGCACGGACGCCGGGCCGGTTTCTGGTCGTCGCTTTGTCGTCAAGTCGGTGCAGGTGGCGGCACGATATACGGATGCGGGCGTAGTATTTCGGGCGGCGCTCGGTCCGCGGTCTCGCACCCACCGGTGCGGGGTCGCACGGCCGGCCGCCTCCGTGCAGGTGTGAGCAGATCCAAGGAAGGCGAGCCGATGCCCAATAACAATCGCCCCGGAAACGGCGGCGGGCAACAACCCCCCGGCGGCGGCAACGGGTCCAACCCGACCGGCGGCGGATTTCGAGGTCGACGCGTGACGACTTGTAGCTTCTGCGGCAAGAGCTCCCGGGACGTCGGCCCCATGGTCGAGGGTCCCAGCGACGTCTACATCTGCGCGAACTGCGTGGACCTGGCGCACAACATCATCCGCCAGGAAAAGAAGAAGATGACCACGAGCGGGCCGCTCTTCACGAGCATCCCCAGCCCGCGGCAGATCAGCGAGTTCCTCGACCAGTACGTCGTCGGGCAGCGCTACGCCAAGAAGGCGCTGAGCGTCGCCGTCCACAACCACTACAAGCGGCTGAGCATCCAGGAGCCGCCGGAGGCCAAGGGCGGCGACAAGGACGCTGCCGCCGGCGCCAATAACCCCGCCGGCACCGGGGCCACCCCGCCCCCGCCGCCCAAGGAGAAGCCGCCCGGCGACGACGTCGAGATCGACAAGTCGAACGTCCTGCTGATCGGCCCGACCGGGTCGGGCAAGACGCTGCTGGCCAAGACGCTGGCGCGCATCCTGAACGTGCCGTTCGCCATCGGCGACGCGACCACGCTGACCGAGGCCGGGTACGTCGGCGAGGACGTGGAGAACATCCTGCTCAAGCTGCTCCAGAGCGCCGACTACGACCTGGAGGCCGCCCAGCGGGGGATCATCTACATCGACGAGATCGACAAGATCGGCAAGACGTCCGGCAACGTCAGCATCACCCGCGACGTGAGCGGCGAGGGCGTGCAGCAGGCGCTGCTGAAGATGCTCGAGGGCACGGTTGCGAACATCCCGCCCCAGGGCGGGCGGAAGCACCCCGAGCAGCAGTACATCCAGATGGACACGAGCCAGATCCTGTTCATCTGCGGCGGCACGTTCGTCGGCCTGGAGGACATCATCCGCAAGCGGCTCGGGAAGCGGCAGATCGGCTTCAACGCCGAGAACGCCCCGGCCGAGACGGCCGTCGACCGGGCGAACATCCTGGCCCAGGTCCAGCCCGACGACCTGGTCGAGTTCGGCATGATCCCCGAGTTCGTCGGCCGCCTGCCGCTGGCCGCCACGCTGGAGCCGCTGGACGTGGCGACGCTGATCAACATCCTGACCGTGCCGAAGAACGCGCTGGTGAAGCAGTACCACAAGTTCTTCAAGATCGAGGGGGCCGACGTCGAGTTCACGCCCGACGCCCTGGTGCTGATCGCCGAGCGGGCCCTGAAGCGCGACACCGGTGCCCGCGCCCTGCGGGCGGTGTGCGAGGAGATCATGCTCGACCTGATGTACAAGCTCCCCGACCAAGCCCGCGGCGGGAAGTACATCATCACCCCCGAAGTGGTCGAGGGCCGGCACAACCTGTTCGAGCTCAAGCCGGGCAACGTGGTTCCGCCGGAACGGCGAAAGGAGTCGGCGTAACGCCGGCTGGACGGGTACGATTCAATCGGTGCCGATCACCCGAGGGTTGCACCCCCGGGTGATCGGCTTTGGTACCCTGAAGGAAACAGAGGTGCACAGATGCTTGGAACCGAAAGCGAGACGATGACCATGCCGTCGTCATCCCCACGCACCTTGTCCCGCTGGCAGCCACCCGACTCGATGGTTTCCGACCAAGCTGAAGCCGCTCGGCTTTCAAAGCTCTCGACGGAGGGGGAGCAGGCCGAGTGGGACGCGCTGCCCGAAGCGGAGAAGAAGGCTTACGATGAGGCCTTCGATCGTGTCATGCGTGACATAGCCGAGCGGAAGTTCCGCGTCGAGATTTGGAGCCGGACGTCTCGCTGATGGCACTGCCACGCTTAATCCTCGACACCGGACCGTTGGGGCGGCTCGCCCATTCGCAAGCCAAGCCAGACGTCGTCGCGTGGATCGGCCGTGCCCGTGCGGTCTGCGAGGTGATCATTCCCGAGATTGCCGATTACGAGGTTCGACGCAGTCTGATCGCGAATTGGTTATTGAAGTCAGTTGCGGAGCTGGATCGGTGGAAGATAAGCCTGACGTACGCTCCGATCACGACAACCACGATGCTGCTTGCCGCCCAAATGTGGGCTGACGCCCGTCAGCAGGGCCGGTCGACCGCCGACCTAAAGGAATTGGACGGCGACGTGATCCTCGCTGCCCGGGCGATCGAGGCCATCGCGATCGTCGCCACCGAGAACGTTGGTCATCTCGCGCGCTACGTGCAGGCGTACCACTGGTCCGCGATCGTGCCGTGATCGACGCGACGCATCACGTTAAATGGGGAACAGTTCGGCGATCGGCACCGTTGGGACTGTGCCCGCACTGAGCCCGTTGCCGCATGATGTCCGCATGATCTCTGCCGCCCGGACCCTCGAACGTGCCCTGATCTTCACGCTCATCGCCCACGGATTAGCAATGGTCGGCATGGCCCTGCTGCTGCTCCCCGGCATGCCCGGCGGGCCGCACGCGGCCGTCGCCGCGCGGGCCGCCTACGTCGCGGCCCACCCGTGGCTCTGGCGCGCCGGCTGGTTCGGTTGGCAGTTGACCGCCGCGTCGGACCTGCTGCTGGCCATCGCGCTGCTCGTCACGACGTGGGTGCCGAAGGTGCCGGCGACC
The DNA here is from genome assembly GCA_965198865.1 of Tepidisphaeraceae bacterium. Lineage (GTDB taxonomy): Bacteria > Planctomycetota > Phycisphaerae > Tepidisphaerales > Tepidisphaeraceae > CBDAQA01. The sequence continues at coordinate 39,798 of CBDAQA010000015.1, forward strand.
CTCACGCTTCTCGTCACGCTGGCGACGCTCGTGCCCGACCAGTACGGCCAGGCGACGTGGACCTGGGTCGGCACCCGCCTCGCCGCTCACCCGGCCAAGTACGCGCCGTTCGAGTCGCACGTGATGCAACTCATCGCGGGCTGGGGCACGGTCGGCTACCTGGCCGCCGCCCTCGGCTGGACGTGGTGCTTCGCCGCCGCCGGGACGTGGTCGCGCCGCTTGACCTGGCTGTCGATCGCAACGTGGGGACTGTTCGCCATCGCGACGGTCGGCCTGTTCAGCCCAAGCCCACCGACGTGGCTGCCGATTGTCACGTCGGCCGGCAACGCAGTGGCCTTCGTGCTGCTGATGGTCTGGCTGATCTCCGTGCTGGTGCAAGTGCGCCGGAGGACCCGAGCCGTTCTCACACTGGTTTCAGGATCACCCCGCCCAACGGCGGCAGGGTCAGCGTGATCGACTTCGGCCACTTGTGGTACGCCATCGGCGACGCGGCGATCTCGCCCAGGTTCCCCTGCCCGCTGCCCCAGTAGGTGCCCGCGTCGGTGTTCAAGACTTCCTTCCACGACCCGCCGATCGGCAGCCCGATCCGGTAGTTGTGGCGTGGCACCGGCGTGTAGTTGATCGCCACCAGCAGCACGTCCTTCGGGTCCCGCGCCCGTCGCAGGAACGTGATGACGCTCTGCCCGTTGTCGTTCGCGTCGACCCACTCGAACCCGAACGGCTCGCAGTCCCCCTCGTGCAGGGCCGGCTCGCTGCGGTAGAGCCGGTTCAGGTCGTCCACCAGTTGCTGCGCCCCCTTGTGGCTCGGCCAGCCGAGCAGGTGCCAGTCGAGGCTCTTCTCGTGCGCCCACTCGTGCCACTGCCCGAACTCGCCGCCCATGAACAGGAGCTTCTTGCCCGGCTGGGTCCACTGGTTCAGCAACAGCAGCCGCAGGTTCGCGAACTGCTGCCACGGGTCGCCCGGCATCCGGCTGAGCAACGATCCCTTCAGGTGGACGATCTCGTCGTGGCTCAGCGGCAGGACGTAGTTCTCGGCGTACTGGTACATGCCGCGGAACGTCAGCTGGTTGTGGTGGTACTGCCGGTAGACCGGGTCGGTCTTGAAGTACTTGAGGGTGTCGTTCATCCACCCCATGTCCCACTTGTAGCCGAACCCGAGCCCACCCGCGTAAATGGGCCGGGACACCATCGGGTAGCTGGTCGACTCCTCGGCGATCGTCTGCGTGTCGGGGAAGTTGGCGTACACCTCGCGGTTCATCTGCCGGAGGAAGTCGATCGCCTCGAGATTCTCCTTGCCGCCGAACTGGTTCGGGATCCACTCGCCGTGGTTCCGGCCGTAGTCGAGGTAGAGCATGCTCGCCACCGCGTCCACGCGCAGGCCGTCGGCGTGGTACTTGTCCAGCCAGAAGATCGCGCTGCTGAGCAGGAACGCCTTCACCTCGTTCCGGCCGTAGTTGAAGATCGCGCTCTTCCAGTCCGGGTGAAACCCCTTCCGCGGGTCGGCGTGCTCGAACAGGTGCGTGCCGTCGAAGTACTTCAGCCCGTGCTCGTCCTCCGGGAAGTGCGACGGCACCCAGTCCAGGATCACGCCGATGCCCGCTTGGTGCAGCACGTCGATCAGGTACATCAGGTCCTGCGGGCTGCCGTACCGGCTCGTCGGGGCGAAGTACCCGGTCGTCTGGTACCCCCAGCTGCCGTAGAACGGGTGCTCCATCAGCGGCAGGAACTCCACGTGGGTGAACGCCCGGTCGACCAGGTACTGCGCCAACTTCGGCGCCATCTCGCGATAGGTCAGCGATCGGTCGCCCTCCTCCGGCACCCGCGCCCACGAGCCGAAGTGCAACTCGTAGATGCTCATCGGCTGGTCGAGCTTCTGCTTCTCGCCCCGCCCCCTCATCCAGCCGGCGTCGTTCCACGTGTAGTCGATCGACCGGACGACCGACTCCTTCCGCGGCGCCACCGCGTGCTCGAACCCGAACGGGTCGACCTTGTCGACCACGTACCCGTTCAGCTTCGACGCGATGTGAAACTTGTAGAACGACCCCTCGCGGGCATCGGTGACCGTCGCCTCCCACAGGCCAGACCCGCCGCGCACCTTCATCGGGTTCGCGCCGTGCTCCCAGCCGTTGAAGTCGCCGATGACCGACACGTACTCGGCGTTGGGCGCCCACACGGCGAAGTAGACGCCGCCCGTCGGCAGCACGTGCGCGCCGAGCTTGTCGTACAGCCGGCTGTGCGTGCCCTCGTTGAACAGGTAGACGTCCTGGTCGCCCAGCACCGGCGTGCCGGTGCGAACGCTCGCCACGCGGTCGGCGGCCTCGGCCTGCTGGGTCGCGCTGACGTTGCCGGCGGCCGGCGCGGTGCGGGGAATCTCGGTGATCGGTGCAGCCATTATTGCCCGCGCTCCTTGCGTCCGGTGATGTCGGTCGGGATCTCCGACCCCTGGTTCGTCACGTCGCTGTCGGTCGCGGCGGCGATGCCGGCCGTCCCCGCCGTGGTCGCCGCCCCGGCCGACGACGGCCCGAGGATCGACAGGATTGCCCGCAGCGGAATCTCCGCCCAGTCGGGCCGGCTGTTGAGCTCGTACCGGACCTCGTACAGCGCCTTTTCCAGCACCCAGCCGCGCAACAGCAACTCCGCGTCCCGCGTGTCAGGCGGCAACAGGGCGGGGGCGACCTCGCCCAGCCGCAGCGTGTAGGCCCGCACGAACTCGCGCCCCAGCCACGAGCCCCACAGTTCCGCCCCGCGCTTGTCGCGGTCGGCCGTGGCCGCGCGGTTGTCCGGCGGCATCAGCTCCCAGTGCTTCCGCAGCCCGCTCCATGCGGCGTAGTCGAAGCTGCGGACCATGCCCGCCACGTCCTTGAACGTCGACCGTTTCAACCGCCGCTCGCCGATCGACCGCAACGGCTCGCCCTCGAAGTCGATGATGACGAAGTCCTTGCCCGTCCACAGCACCTGGCCCAGGTGGTAGTCGCCGTGGCATCGGATGCGCGCCGCGCGCACCGGGTGCCCGGTCAGCTCGCGGAAGCTCCGCAGCACGTCGGCCTCGCGGCCGAGCAGGTCACGCCCCATGTCGGCCGCGTCGGCCGTCAGGAACCCGATGCGCGACTGCAGCACCTGGAACGCCGACCGCGTCGTGTTCCGCATCGACTGCAGCAGGGCGCGCTGGTACGTCTGGCTGTAGGGTTCGGGGGCGAAGGCGTGGTTGCCGTCCTCCACGCTCGCCAGGGCCGCGTGCATCTCGGCCGTGCGGCGGCCGAGCAACCGTGCCAGTTCCAGCGGTTCGCCGATCAGCTCGGCCACCTCGGCCGGGGGCAGCTCAGTGTCGCCGCACCCGCGGTCGCCCGGCAGGCACAGCGTGATGGCCCGCTCCGGCGTGATCGCCTTCCACGCCTCGAAGAACCGCTGGGCGTAATCCAGGAACGCCTCCCACGCGTCGCCCTGGTTCGGCACGAACGTCAGCAACACCGCCAACGTCTGCGGCGGACCGGCAGGCCCGTTCCCCTGACGCACGACCTCGATCGCCCCGGCCAAGGCGGCCGTGTTGGTGAACCCGACGCGCGTCAGGTGCTCGCCGATCTCCAACTCCGGGTTCACCCCATCGCCCAGCCGGCGGTACAGCTTCAGGATGAACCGCTCGTCGATCAGCACGTTGCTGTTGCTCTGCTCCGACTTGGGCACCTTCACCGGCAGCGTCGCAAGCTCCGCCGCGGGGATCGGCGTGCCGATCGGCCGTCCGACCAGCCGGGTGCCGTCGATGCCGATCGACCCGCCCACCGCCGCCGTCCGCAGCAGCACGCGGGCGAACGTCGGGTCGGTCGTCCCGTCCGACACCACCCACCATCCGGACGTCTCGCCGTCGGTCACGTGAATGAACCCGCGCATGGCCGGGTCGGTCGGCGGCGCGTCGGCCGGGCTGGCCGACAGCGGCATGGCGTACACGTCCGGCTCGCCGTCGCTGTACTCCACCTCGATGAGGAACACCGCCCGGGCCGTCGATGGCGAAGGTGCCCCGCCTCCGGTGGGTCGGGCATCGCCGGCCACGCCGGGGTCGACCGGCACCGGGATGCGCGCCAGCACGCGGACGTTGCGGATGTGCCGCGCCTTGGCGGTGAACCACCGCAGCTGCGGCAGCAGCCGCGGCAACCGCCGCTCCATCTCGCGGGCGAACCCGGGGTCCGACAGCGGTGCCGTCGTGATCGAACCGACGCGCACCTCCGGCACCGTGACCGCCGCCTCCGCGGCCGGCTCGGCCGGCTCGATCAGGAACCAGTAGAACCCGTGCGGCCCGACGGCGATCGGGAACTGCCCGTTCTGCCCAACCGTGGGGAACCGAACGTTGCCGAACATCTCCACCGGCGTCCCGCCGACGAACCCCGCCAGGTCCAGTTCAACCGGTTGGCTGAACCGGCTCAGGTTCGCCACGACCAGCACCGTCTCGCCCCCGCCCTGCCGCAGGAACGCCAGCACCTTCGGGTTGTCGGGCGCCAGGAAGGTGATGTCCCCCACGCCGAACACCGCGTGGTGCGACCGCAGCGCGACGAGCCGGCGCATCCACCACAGCAGGCTGCTGGGGTTGCTCAGCTCCGTCTCGACGTTGATCGTCTCGTAGTGGTACTCGGGGTCGGTGATCAGCGGCAGGAACAGCCGCTGCGGGTTCGCCCTGCTGAACCCGGCGTTGCGGTCGCCGCTCCACTGCATCGGCGTGCGCACGCCGTTGCGGTCGCCCAGGAAGATGTTGTCCCCCATGCCGATCTCGTCGCCGTAGTAGACCACCGGTGTGCCGGGCATGCTGAACAGCAGCGCGTTCATCAGTTCGATCTTCCGCCGCGAGTTGTTCAGCAGCGGGCCGAGCCGACGCCGGATGCCCATGTTGATGCGGGCCACCGGGTCGCTGGCGTAGACGCGCCACATGTAGTCGCGCTCCTCGTCGGTCACCATCTCCAGCGTCAGCTCGTCGTGGTTCCGCAGGAACATGGCCCACTGCGCCCCCGGCGGCAGCGGCGGGGTCTGCTCGAGGATGTCGATGATCGGGTTGCGGTCCTCCATCCGCAGGCTCATGAACAGCCGCGGCATGAGCGGGAAGTGGAAGTTCATGTGGCACTCGTCGCCGTCCCCGAAGTACTTGATGGCGTCCTCGGGCCACTGGTTGGCCTCGGCCAGCAGCATCCGGCCGGGCCAGTGCGTGTCGACGTGGCGGCGGAAGTCGCGCAGGAACTGGTGCGTCTCCGGCAGGTTCTCGCAGCTGGTCCCCTCGCGCTCGAACAGGTACGGGATCGCGTCCAGCCGGACCCCGTCAACGCCCAGCGCCATCCAGAAGTCGCACACCTCGAACACGGCCTTGATGACGGCCGGGTTGTCGAAGTTCAGGTCGGGTTGGTGGCTGAAGAACCGGTGCCAGTAGTACTGCTGCGCGACGTTGTCATAGGTCCAGTTGCTGGGCTCGAAGTCCTTGAAGATGATGCGGACGCCGTCGTACTTGTCAGGCGTATCGCTCCACACGTAGAAGTCGCGCGCCGGCGACCCCTTCGGCGATCGACGGGCTTTCTGGAACCACGCGTGCTGGTCGCTGGTGTGGTTGATCACCAGCTCGGTGATGACCCGGATCCCCCGCCGGTGCGCCTCGGCGATGAACGCCTTGGCGTCCTCCATCGTGCCGTAGCTGGGGTTCACGCTGGTGTAGTCGGCGATGTCGTACCCATCGTCGCGCAGCGGCGAGGGGTAGAACGGCAGCAGCCACACGGCCGTCACGCCCAGCTCTTCGAGGTAGTCCAGCTTCGCCAGCGCCCCCGCGAAATCGCCGATGCCGTCGCCGTTGCTGTCGGCGAAGCTCTTGACGTGCATCTGGTAGATGACGCCCGTGCGGTACCACGGCACATCCGTGGCGGTGGGGTTCGTCGCCTTGACCGGCTCCGGTGCTGTCGCTGTCTGGGTCACGCTTGTCACTCCAACCAAATCAGAAAAGATCAATCAGCCACAGATGAATGCGGATCACGCAGACGGAAACAGCGTGCGACCCATTCTCTTCATCTGTGTGCATCTGCGTAAAGGCGTGGCTAATTTTCTTCACACGAAGTAGTCGAAGTCGTGTTCGGTGCGCACGCGCCGCCGCACGGCGAACACGTGCGCCGGGCTCTCGCCCGGGTCCAGCTTCACCACGTTGTGGTACCCGTGCCACAGGTATCGCGCGTCGGTAAGCAAGTCGTGGACCTGATACGGCTGGTCGGCCGGCAAACCCAACAATTGGAGTTGAACGTCCACGTCCGCCCACTGCGTGTGGTACGGGTCGGTGTTGGCGATCACCAGGATCGTGCTGTCGCCGTGCTGCTTGCTGAACGCGAGCACGCTGCCGTTGCTGGTCGGGTGGAACACCAGTCCGCGGTCGAACTGCAACGCCGCGTTCTCCCGGCGAATCCGGTTCAACCGGCTCAGCAGATCCGACAGCGAGTCGGCGCGCCCGCGGTCCCACTGGCGGATCTGGTACTTCTCGCTGTCCAGGTATTCCTCGCTGCCGTGCCGCACGGGTCGGCCGTCCATCAGCTCGAACGCCGGGCCGTACAAGCCGTAGCTGGCCGATAACGTTGCCGCCAACACGGCACGCACGATGTACGCCGCCCGGGCGTCGGTCTGCAGGTACTCCGGGAGAATGTCCGGCGTGTTCGGCCAGGGGTTGGGCCGCATGAAGTCAACCACCGGCGGCGTGGTCAGCGTCGTGAAGTATTCCATGATGCTGGCCGGGTCGTTGCGCCAAGCGAAGTAGGTGTAGCTCTGCGTGAACCCCAGCTTCGCCAGCCGGTACATCACCTTCGGCCGCGTGAACGCCTCGGCCAGGAACAGCACGTCCGGGTCGACCCGCTTCACCTCGGCGATCACCCACTCCCAGAACGGGAACGGCTTCGTGTGCGGGTTGTCCACCCGGAACACCTTCACGCCCCGCGCCACCCAGAACAGCAGCACCCGCCGCAGCTCGTTCCACAGCGCCTGCCAATCGGCGCACTCGAAGTCGAACGGGTAGATGTCCTGGTACTTCTTCGGCGGGTTCTCCGCGTACTGGATCGTCCCGTCCGGCCGATGCTTGAACCAGCCGGGGTGCGACTTGACGTACGGGTGATCCGGCGAGCACTGGAACGCCATGTCCAGCGCGATCTCGATGCGCCGCTCCCCCGCCGCCTTCACCACCGCATCGAAGTCGCCCAGCGTCCCCAGGTCCGGGTGGATCGCATCGTGCCCGCCCTCGGCGGCCCCGATGGCCCACGGGCTCCCCACGTCGCCCGGCTCGGCCGTGGTGCTGTTGTTCTTCCCCTTGCGGAACGCCCGACCGATCGGGTGGATCGGCGGCAGGTAGAGCACGTCGAACCCCATCCGCCGCACGTCGTCCAGCCGGGCGATCACGTCCCGCAGCGTCCCGTGCTTGCCCGGCTCGGTCGCCGCGCTGCGCGGGAAGAACTCGTACCAGCTGCTGAACCGCGCCCTGGGCCGATCGACCCACAGCGACAGCGGCGTGGGCCACTCGGTCACGTGCCGCCGCGGCGCGTGCCGCCGCATCATCGCCGCCAGCGACGACGCCAGCCCCACCTCCGTCGCCTCGGCCGCGTCCGCGCTGCGCAGTGCCCGCGCCAGGTCGGCGAACATCTTGCTCACGTCGCCGTTCGTCTGCTGCGCCGCGTCCTCGACCAGTTCCGCACCGATGCGCAGGTCCACCCCCACGTCCTGCCCGGCCCCGACGCGCTTGCGCAGGTCGTACTGCCACGTGGCGAACGGGTCGACCCACGCCGCCACCGTGAACTGGTGGGCCCCCACCGCGTGGACCTCGAACTGCCCCGCCCACCGGTCGTTGACCGTGGGGGCCATGTCGACCTCGTGCCAGGTGTCGGACGTGCCGACCCGGTGCCGCAGGCAGACGCTGATCTTGTCGTGCCCGTCGGTGAACGCATCCGCCTCGACGCGCACCGTTTCCCCCACCGACGACTTGCCCGGGAACCGCCCGCCGTCCACCACCGGCGTGACGTTCTCCACGATAGCCCGCGCCTGCCCGTCCGTCGGCAGCGGCGACCCCTTCACCCCCGAGACACCCCGCGATGCGGGCCCAGCGACCGTTGCCGTTCCGTTCATGGCGCGGAGTCTATACATCCCCCCACGGCGTGCCAGCGGACAAACGGCCGACAAAATCGGAACCGTTTCCCCAAGGACACGGAGCCGGACCGTGGATGTCCGGGCAACCGAGGTCGCGTCTCGCGCCGTTGACGCCGCGCGTGGAGCCAAAGCGATCGCGCAAAACACGAGCTTCACTCGCCTGGGGCCGACGCGGCCCGGCTCGGTCAGGTGATCGCCCGCCGCTCCCGCGCCATCCGCAGGATCTCGTCCTCCGGCACCTGCTTGGTCTCGACCAGCGATCGCCCCGCCTTCACGCTGGTCACGCGCCCCTCGCGCAGCAGGTAGAACTCGCCGGGCGACTGCTGCGGCAGCTTCGACGCCGCGTCGACCGGCGACCCGGCGAACAGCGGCTTCAGCTTGGCGATGCCCACCGGCTCCTGCACCCGCCCCACCAGCCACGCCCGCAGGTTGTCCCGGCCCTTGTAGTCCAGGTCGCCGGGGCTCTGCGTCGCCAGCATCACGCCCAGCCCGGCCGACCGGCCGCGCTTCAGCAGCGACTCCAACGGCCCCTTGGTCGGCGGCTTGCTCGTCGCCGGCAGGTACTGGTCGGCCTCGTCCAGGAACAGCACCGCCTGCAGCGTCGGCGACGGCGTCCGCGCGCGCCATCGGTCGACGGCCGACAGGAACCGGCTCAGCCAGAACTGCACCGCCTCGGCCGACCCCAGGAACTGCGTGTTGATGATCGTCAGCCGCCCGCGCCCCGCCGTGCCGCCGAGCAGCCGACCCACGTCCAGCCGCTCCCCGCCACCGCCGGACAACAGCGTGCCGTGGTTAATGCTCATGGTCAGCATCAGCTCGGCCAGCTTCTTGTAGTGCTTGGCGTCGAGCCCGCCGACGGCGTCCAGCAGCGCGTCCTCCTGGGACGCGATCAGCCCGCGCACCTGCTCCAGCTGCACCGGCTGTCCGGCCGGGGTCGCCTGGGCCATCACCTCGATCGCCTTGGACAGGATCGCCAGCAGCGTCCCGTGCGACTGCGACTTCCCGGTCAGCCCCATCATGCTGCCCAGCGCGTCGGCCGAGAACCGCGCCAGCTCACCCCGGTCGGTCTCGGTCGCCCCGGCCAGCTCGTCCGGGAACACCGGCAGCGACAGCGGCCGACCGCGATCGCCGCTGCCGGGCGTGTACAGCGCTACGTCCAGCCTCGCCCGCAGTTCCCGCCGACGCGCTCCGAACGTGGGCAACGCCGGGTCGTCGGCCACGTCCCACGCGTCGGGGTCGGCGTAGCGGGCGAGGTCGCCCTTGCGGTCGATCAGCACGACCGGTGCGCCCCGGGCCAACAGCTGCTCGATCAGCCGCAGGGCGGCCGTCGTCTTGCCGCTGCCGTTCCCGCCCACGAACACCATGTGCTGCTTCAGCTCCTCCGGGTGGATCGCCACCGGCTCGGGCACCACCGCCCGCGTCTTGCCGAGCTTCAACTGCGCCGGCGTCCCCTCGACTGTTGCCGACGGCGTGACGACGGGGGTCGACGTGGCTTCCGGTCGCGCAACCGGCTGCGGCGGGATGGGCTGCACCAGTCGCTCGGTCAGCTTGCGCAGGTCGAGGATCTCCTGCAGCGCCCGCAGCCGCGACAGCGGCCGGCTCTCCCGCTGCCAGGCCGCGAACCCCGGCTGCGCGCCGTGCTCGGTTGCGAACCCCTCGAACGCCGCCATGGCCCGCCAGTCGGTGTCGACCACCTCCACCTTCCGCCCGCCGGTCCTGGAGATCAGCCGGCCGATCTGCTTGGCCACCTGCGTGCCCGGGCCGTACTGGTATGGCGTCGACCGGACCAGCACGACCGGCCGTCCCCCCGCCGCCGCCTCGGCGACCGTCACCTGCTTGCCCAGCGCCCCGCCCGCCGCCTTCTTCTCGCACACGGCGATCAGGAACCGCCGCACGTCGCCCCCCGCGCCGTGCTCCTCGACGGCGACCAGATTCTCGGTCGCCGTGGCCGTCAGCCGGTAGGGCTCGGGCAGCTCGGCGTTGCACCGCTCGGCCGACCGCATCAGCAGCGCCGCCCGCCGACCCTCGCCATCGGGCGCATCCACCTTGCGGTTCGTCGCATCGTTCCAGGCCAGGTCGAGGTTGAACGCCGCCGGCGTCGGTCGAGCAACCGGTGCCACGACGGCCTCTGCGCCCGGCGCGGCCGGCTCCTGCCACTCGCCGATCACCACGCACCGCTGGTGGTGCAGCCGGCAGTAGTCCAGCACCTTCCGCGTGTTCAGGTTCGACAGCGGGGCGAGATGCTCCGGTCGGAACGGGAACGTGCTTCCGGCCTCAACGGTGAGGCCGGCTTCTTCGTACAGCGCGCCCAGCCGGCGCGCGACCATCGCCGTCACCTCGTCGGCCGAGCGTGACGCGGTCAGGTGGATCGGCTCGGGGTCGTGCTCGATCCGGTCCAGCCGCGGCCGGGGCAGCGACTGGCGGTGCGACTCGTAGTAGTCGCTCAGGCAGCTGAGGATGACCACCCCGCTCGGCAGCGTCTCGGCGAACGCGACCAGCACGTCCACGATCAGCCGGAACCGCTCGGCCGACTCGGCCTGGTTGAAGATGTCCTCCAGCTGGTCCACGCACAGCACCAGCGCCGCCCCCTGCGCGGCACCCATGAGCCGGCCCAGCTCGACGATCATCGGCACCGCCCGCTCGGGCTGGGGCCGCGGCTGAAGGTCGCCGAGGAACCCGCGGTCGTAACCGTTCAGGTCCTCGCCTCGCAGCCACTTCAGCACCTTGGCCCGCACGCGCGGATCGTCGCGCTGGAGGAACAACAACGCCCGCACCACGTCCTCGTCCCGCCCGGCGAACCGCGGGTCGCCGAGCAACCGCTCGGCGGCGTCGAACACCGCCGCCGGGCCATCGTCGGAATCGCCCGCCCGGATCGCCGCGCGATCGTCAGCTGACAATCCGGGAACCGCGTCCAGCAGCGCCGTCGACAACCGCTGCAGCCCCGTCGCCTGCTCGGCCGGCGGCGCGTACGGATGCTCCAGCGACGCGATCACGTTCGACAGCAGGTACTGCCCGTAATGGTGGGCCGCCGTCGTCAGCTGCAGGTAGGCGAAGTGGGCCGAGCCGTCGGCGTGGGACGACGACCGGAACGCCCGCATCAGGTGCGTCTTGCCGCTGCCGGCGTCCCCCTTCAGCAGCAGCACCCGCCCCCGCTGCGGCGGCGGCGCGGCCGACGCCCGCGCCACCAGCCGGCCGAACGCCTCGCGGGCCTCGGCGTGGATCGTCTCCACGTCGTACGGGTCCTCCTGCCAGATCTGCGTCGGCGCGACGATCGCCTCGAACACCTCGCGCACGTTCTGCTCGCAGAACACCGTCAGCTTGGCGTCCATCGGCATCGGCTCCCCCTCGCTCACGATGGCCTGCCCTTCTCCACGCGGATGAAGTGGAACTCCGCCGTCAGGTACTTCACCTCCGATGCCCGCACGTCGGCCGGGTCCATCGCGGCCACCAGATCGGCGCGGGCCAGCTGCACCAGCCCCGCCGTGTTCGCCTCAACCAGCCGCTGCTTGAACGCGTCGAGCGACGTGCCGTCCGCCAGTTGCCGGTGGACGTGACTGATGAACACCTTGTCGTCGCCGAACCACCCGGTCGGCGACGCCGCCGCGGTACGGTTCACCGCCGCCGCAAACGACGGCAGGTCGTCCGCCCGCGCCGGCCGTGACATCGCCGCCCACTGCTTCAGCGCCGCCGCCCGCACCGCCTTGGGCGATGCCGCGGGCAGGTCGAACACCGCGGCCGGCACCTGCTTGTCCATCTCCTTTAGCGGCAGGGGCGGCAGCGTCTTGCCCAGCCGACTGCTGAGCACACTCGCCACCAACGTGTTGAGGTCGCGCGCCTCGGGATGGCCCAGGTCCTTGCACACCACCGCCTGGATCGCCTGATCGACCGACGCCACCGGCCCGACGCCGAACTGCCGGCCCAGCAGCAGGGGGATCACCCGCTTGTCGTCGTTGAACACAACCCGGTCCTCCACGGGAACCGTCGCCGCGGGCAGCCACTTGTCGCGGATGGCTGGCCACTTCAGCGCCGTTTCGCCGACGGGCAGGCCGAGCCACTCGGCCACGCCCGACCGGCCTGCGTCATTGAGCGCGATCGCCCCCGAGGTGGATGGGGCGGCCACCGCCGGGAGCGGGGCCGCATCCGCGTCGATGTAGCCCGCCGACACCAGCGACGCGACGGCCTTGGCCCATCCCTCGTCGTCGACCGGCCCGATCACGCCGACCACCGCCTTGCGGGCGGCGGCGTGCGTGGGCGGCTTCTCGGATGGGACGAACAGCCGCGTCAGCAGCACCGACGCCGCCGACGGCTTGGGATCCGCCCACTGCCAGAACCCCGCCACCTTGATCGGCGTCAGCTTCGGGTGATCGCCCAGCGCCCCCAGTCGATCGCGCGCCGCCGTGCGACCCTCGGCGGTCAGCCGCAGCACCACCGGCGCATTCGCCTTCGGTTCGCGCACCTTGGCCGGGGCGGCGGCAACCCAACCGGATCCGGTGGCGGCCGAGACGGCACGCGCCCACGCCTCGTCCGACACGTTCCCCACGACGCCGCTCACGTCCTTGCGCAGGGCCGCCGGTTTCGGCACCGGCGTGGCCATCAGCCGGGCCAGCAACACCGCGGCCGACCGCGGCAATCGTTCGATCTGTTCCATTGCGTTCATTCCGATGGCCCCGATGTGGCACTGGTCGCCCCGTCTCGCCGGCAATGGTCCACGGCCGCCCCGATCCGGTCCAATATCTCGCCCGCCCGCGGCACCACGTCCTCGGCCAGCACGCGCACCACCCGGTACCCGTTCGCCTGGTACGCCCAGTCCTTCCGCCGGTCCCGCCGGTAGCAGACCGGATCCTGAAAGTGATGGTACCCGTCGATCTCGATCACCAGCCGCACCGCGTCGGCGTACAGATCCGCCTCGGCCGCCCGCGAACCAAACGGGAACGGCAACGCCACGTTGAGCGCAAAGAGCCCCGGCCACCGCTCCTTCAGCAGCTCGAACAGGAACCGCTCGGCCGCGCTTCGGGCCGGGTCGTCGTCCGGTTCGTCGTCCGGATCAACAGAGCCCAGCGGCTCCGCCGCGGGACCCCCGGCGACGGTGGAAATCTCGATCGCCCCGCCGCACAGCAACGTCGCGTCCCGCCCCGGGCCGGCCGTCGCGCGGTAGCCAGCGAACGACTCGGCCGTCACGCCGACGCCGATCGTCCACCGCGGCACGGCCGTCGCCAGCGCCGCCACGGGCCCCGCGATCGTCGCCAGCCAGATCGGGACATCCACCGGCGCGGCGAGCCAGACCGCGGGCGCAGCGGCGATCAGGCGGTCAATGGCGATCAAGCCGCGCCATCCCGGCAGGTGCGTGCCGACCTCCGGCGCCCACGTCTCGACCGGCCGCGTGCCGACCGTGCGGAGCAGTTGCAGCAGGTCGTCGTCGCCGTGGTCGACCGACCGCCACAGCTGTTCGAGGTCATGCCCCGAGCTGTCGACCAACACCCTTTCCACCGGTCGGCCCAACCGTCGGCCCAACTCGGCGACCGCCCCTGCGAGCAGCCCGCACTGGCGACACGCCGCCGCCACGCATGCGGACGCCAGGGTGGCCGACGTCATCGCCGCCGCGGAATCGACGTCCAACAACTGATCGGCGCGCCCGGCCCACACCGACGTCGAAGTGGCGATTGGCCCCACCAGCACCGACACCGTCGCCAGCCCTTGCCGACGGCGTTCGTCGTGCCGGGCGAGCGCGCGGGCAACGTTTGGGACAGGACGGGGAGGCATTGGTTGCCCGTCGTAATCGACGGGCGCGTTCGATGCCACCGCCAAGCAGGTTCTGAGCTGCGCCGAAGAGCCGGGTCACGCGCGGGAGGAATCCGGCCCTTCGGCGTACCTCAGAACCGGCTTGAGCGTTCAAGGGATGGTGGTGTGTCGCGTCGCCGGCGCGAGCCGGATGGCCGACAGGTTCATCGGGCGCCAGTTGGCCGGGTTGGCGGCGCGGACCTCGACGGTCACGTTGTCGTCGTGGTCGAGGTGAACCGTGCCGAGCGGCAGGTCGTGGTAGGCGACGAACGTCCCGGCCCGGACGAGGCCGAGCAGGTCGCGGTCGGCCACGCGGACGAGGAACTTCACCTCGTGGTCGGACGCGACGCGCGCCGCCACCGACCAATCGCCGGCCGACAGGTGCGTGGTCCAGGCTGCCGTCGCGTGCGGGTCGTCCCAGTAGCCGAGGAAGAGCCCCGTGTCGGCGCACGCGGTGCGCGGGCCATCGCCGTGCGTCGTGGCCCGGGTTGGGTCGAGCACCGTCTGGTGCTCCGTTGGTGTCACGCGCGCACCGGTCGGTGTGACGGCAGTGGCAGCTTGTGCGGCCGCGTACAGCTCCGACACGACGAACGGCCCGCGTTGGCCGGCCGAGGACTGGCGAACGGTCGCGATATCCTCCGGTTTGATCGACGGGGCGCTGTTGCCCCACTCGTTGCGGGCGTAGGTGAGGATGGCCGCGAGGTAGCCGTCGTCGGCCCAGTCGAACGACGCCATCTGGCCCGGGTAGACCTGACCGTTGTTCGGGCCGGTCAACCCGTGGAGCAGGATGCGGCCGACCAGCTGCCGGTCGGACATCAGCTTGGGCGACCCCTTGAGCGGCGGCGCGATCGTCCGGCCGTCGTGCTCGGGCGTGGGCATCCCCATACCGTTGCCGCCGTGGCAGGCGATGCACGTCGTGCCGTACAGCTCTCGGCCGCGCGCGTAGAGCTCGCCCTTGCCCTTGTCGGCCGTGGCCATCTCGGCCTGGTGCAGCGCCTCGGCGTAGGCCTTGTCGCGATTGTCGCGCCAGAGGTTCACCACCTGGGCCGCGTAGGGGTGCTGCCGCGTGGCGACCGCCACCGCGGCATCGGCCAGCGTGGGCTGGGTGCTGGCCGGCTGCGTGGCGCTGGCCCACCGCTTCAGCGTCGACAGCAGCGACAGCGACGCCTGCGTGGCGACGACGGGATCGGCATCGCCGGCCAGCCCCGCGACCGCCGCCGCCGCGGCTGGATCGCCGGCGGCCAGCCGCGGCTCCGCCACGCGCACCGCCGCCGACCGCACGCGAGCGTCCCGGTCGGCCATCGCCGTCGTTAGCACGTCGTCGGTCGCGGCGTCCAAGCCTTCCAGCGTCCACAGCGCGTGCAGCCGCGCGATCGGGTCGGCGTGCAGCCGCGCCATCTGGACCAGGGCCGGCACGACCAACGGGTCGTGCTTCAACACGATCAGCTTCTGCGCCGTGTCCCGCCACCAGCCGTTGGGGTCGGACAGGTGCGCGACGAGCTGCGCCGCCGTCTCCTCCAGCATGTGCGGCATCGGCCGGGGCGCGTATCCGTCGTGGACCACCCGCCAGATCCGGCCGCGGCCCACGTTGCGTTGCAGGCCGTACTTCAGGATCTGCGGGCGCAGGTAGCTGCCGACGCGGGTCCACGTCGCCTCCTGGATGATGCCGTGGTACATGTCGCACAGGTACAGCAACCCATCGGGTCCCGTCGCCGACCACACCGGGCGGAAGTTGGGGTCGGTGCTGGCGATGAACTCGGCGTGGTCGTAAGCGTTGGCGATCGTGGTCCGGCCGTCCTGCACGGTCACCTTCGCCCGGCGCACCAACCGGCCGACGGGCTCGGGGATGATCAGGTCGCCGCGGAGGTCGGACGGCAGCGCGTCCCCACGGTAGAAGCAGGGTCCGGCGCAGGCGCTGAACCGGTTCAGCCCCCCTTCCGGCCGCAGCCGGCTGGGGCCGCCCTCGACGTCGGTCAGGTGCTCGATCGGGTAGATCGCCGTGAAGTTCGCCGCCAGCTCCCCCTTGACGCCGATGTCGCCGTACTGGGGCATCACCTGGAAGTTGTGGGCCGGCCGTTCGCTGCCGGCGGTGCTGAACAGCACTTGGCCGGCGTCATCCATCGCGATCCCCCACTGCCCCGGCTTGAACGGCAACGGGCTGCGCTCGATCTTGCCGCGCGTGAACCGGAACCGCTCGTTCTGGTTGGTGACGTAGATCCAGTTGTCCAGGTCCCAGATCAGACCCGACGGCTGGTGCTCCAGGTTCCCCTCCTGCTTGCCGCCGGTGTAGATGGTCGTCTTCTCGTCGGCCACGCCGTCGCCGTGGGTGTCGCGGCAGCACTGGATGTCCTTCGTGTCGGTCTCGCGGATCAGCGTCCGGTCGTCCAGCGGCAGGACCATCCGCGGCAGCATCAGGTGGTCGGCGTAGACGGTGTGCTTGTCGTAAACGCCGTCGCCCCGCGTCGACCCCCACCGCGACACCCGGCTGAGGGGCGTGTGACCGTTCGACCCGTTGATGTTCAGCATGTACGACCGCAGCTCGGCCACGTACATGCGGCCGTCGCCGTCCCACGCGCACAGCGCGGGGCAGATCACGTCCGGCTCGCTGGCGACCAACTGCAGGTGGTACCCCGGCGGCAGCACGATGGTGCCCGCCTCCTCGTCGGGCGTCCGCATGTGGACGTCGACGGCAGGCTCGGTGGCGGGTGGGTCGGCACGGAGCGCGAGGGTCGCCAGCCCGATGACCGCCATCGTCAACGACACATGAATCGCCGCCCGACCAGACGCTCGCCTCATCACGTTGTGCCTCTGTCCACTTTGCCGGTGTTCCGGACCACGGGCTGCGAGCAGCCGGGGCTTTCCGCGAAGGGTACCTGAAAGCCCCGGCACCTTGCTGCCCAGGTTTGACCCCGTTGCCGAAAATCGCCCCCCGTCCTATCTTCCCCGCCATGCCTATCCCCGCCGACCTTGCCGCGAAGCTGACCACGATCGGGCAGTCCAACGTCCTGCGATTCGCCGCTACGCTAGACGCCGCGGGCCAGGCGAAGCTGGCCGGGCAATTGCAGGCGTTGGACCTGGACGCCATCGCGAAGCTGGCCGACGAGTACGTGCGGAACAAGCCGCACGTCGCGCTGCCGAGGGACATCCAGCCGGTGAACGCCTACCCGCAGACGGCCGACGCGGCGAACAAGGACCTGTACGCCAGGGCGATCGCCAAGGGACGTGAACTGCTGTCGGCCGGGAAGGTGGCGGCATTCCTGGTGGCCGGCGGGCAGGGCACGCGGCTGGGGTACGACGGGCCCAAGGGGGAGTACCCGGTCACGCCCGTGAAGGGCAAGCCGCTGTTCCAGGTGTTCGCCGAGCAACTGCTGAACTACGGCAAGACGTTCGGCAAGCCGGTGCCGTGGTACCTGATGACCAGCGACGTGAACGACGCCGCCACGCGGGGGTTCTTCGAGAAGCACAACTACTTCGGGCTGGCCAGGTCCGACGTCTACTTCTTCCAACAGGGCATGATGCCGGCCTTCGCGATGGACGGCCAACTGCTGCTGGGCGAGCGGGACAGCCTGGCCCTGAGCCCCGATGGCCACGGCGGGAGCCTGCGGGCCCTCTACAAGAGCGGCGCGATCGCCGACATGAAGTCGCGCGGCGTGGAGCACCTGTCCTACTTCCAGGTCGACAACCCGCTGGTCCACGTGATCGACCCGCTGTTCATGGGGCTGCACGCGCTGAGCGCCAGCCAGATGTCGACCAAGACCATCCCGAAAGCCGGGGCGCTGGAGAAGGTCGGCAACCTCGTGGTCGGCGACGGCGCGACGCAGGTGATCGAGTACAGCGACCTGCCGGACGAGCTGGCCAAGCAGACCAACCCCGACGGCAGCCTGCGGTTCAACGCCGGCAGCATCGGCCTGCACGCGCTGACCGTGGAGTTCGTCGAGCACCTGAACACCGGCGGCCAGCTGAAGCTGCCCTGGCACCGGGCCGAGAAAAAGGTGCCGTTCGTGGACGAGAGCGGCAAGCCGGTCAAGCCGACCACGCCCAACGCGGTGAAGCTGGAGCAGTTCGTGTTCGACGCGATCCCGCTGGCCAGGAACGCGATGGTCTACACGACCGACCGGGCCGAGGAGTTCAGCCCGGTGAAGAACGCCGAGGGGACCGACAGCCCGGCCACGAGCAAGCGCGATCAGGTCCGCCGGGCCACCCGCTGGCTGGCGGCCGCCGGCGTCGCCGTGCCCACCGAGGGCGGCGAGCCGGCCGCCACGGTCGAGATCAGCCCGCTGTTCGCCGTGTCGGCTGACCAGCTCCGCGGCAAGACAATTGAACCACGCACGATCAAGCCGGGCGACAGCGTGTATTACGGGTGAGTGCAGAAAGACGAATGCAGCGTGCAGAATGGGCACGCTGCGTTTCACTCTGCATTCTGCGTTCACCACTGTGCATTTCCCCTCATGTCCTTCGCCCTGATCCTGCCCGCCGCCGGTCGTTCCGTTCGCTTCGGCGGGCCGCGGAACAAGCTGCTCGAGCTGCTCGACGGCGTGCCGGTGATCGCCCGGGCGCTCGCGCCGTTCCTGGCGCGGCCCGACCTGGTGTCCGCCCTCATCCCCTGCTCCGACGCCCCGGGCCTGATCGAATCGCTGCCAACCGACCGCCGCCTCTCCTGCTGCCCCGGCGGCGCGACGCGCGCCCAGAGCGTGCTCGAGGCCCTGAGGCGCGTGCCCGAATCCGTCGAGTGGGTCGCCGTGCATGATGCCGCTCGACCGCTGACCTCGCCGGCGCTGATCGAGGCTACGCTGGCTGCTGCCCGCCAGTACGGCGCCGCCGTTCCCGCCTTGTCCGCCGCGCTGACGATCAAGCAGGCCGATGGTCCACTGCCGGCCCAAGTGCAGCGGACGCTGCCGCGGCACACGCTCTGGTCGATGCAGACGCCGCAGGTCATGCGCCGGGCCGACCTGCTCGACGCCTACGCCCGCTGCCCGATCCCGCTCGACCAGGTGACCGACGACGTCCAACTGCTGGAACTGTCGGGCCACCCCGTCTGGCTCGTGCCCGGCGAGGAGCGGAACCTGAAGATGACGACCGCCGTCGACGTCCACCTCACCAAGTACTGGCTCGCCCAAGCCGACCACCACCGCCGGGGGCAGGCCGACGACGGCCGCAACGGGTGACGCGTTCACATTTTCGTCGACGCCGTGCGCGCGCTCCGGGCGACGCTGATGCAGCGTAGCCCTGGGGGTACATCGGGGGCCTACAACTCACTCGTGGCTGCGGTGGCTATCCAGTAGTCGCGGAATGACCGTAACCGGGGGAGTGACTCGCGATCCTTCCGACGGTTGGACGCGACCTTGCTGTTGATGATGTCATCGAGATTGCACACGGGGAAACCATCGACTTCAACGCGACGATTCCACGCGTCGGTGAACCGCTCGATGCCGTCCGGCGCGAAGATGAGGTCCAGGTCGAACGGGCCGTTCTTCAGTTGGACGAAGTCCTTTCCGCGGCGGATCTGCCCTGCCCGCTCATGGTCCAGTCGAAACCCGAGGTCGGTCAAGGCTGCGACGAGCGCGTCACGGTTGGCATCCGACTCCTCGACGAACACGTTGGCGTCCTGCGTCGTGTCGGGGAACCCCAGCAAGATGGCCCCGGACTTGCCCAGGAACAGGTAGCGGCAACCGTGACGCCCAAAGGCATCGCGCACCTCTTCGGCCTGCCGATACTCAAAGACGGCCATACCCGAGCCAGTCTGGCAGTTCGCGCTCGCACCACTGGCGGTACTCCTCCATCGTGTCGAATGCGCGGAACTCCTCGTCGTCCATCACCGGCTTGTACGTCTTGATAAACGCGTACCGCATACGCTGCGCAAGGGGGCGTCGAGCGGCAGCCTCAAATTCGGCTAGCCAGTCGGCCGGGATCAATCTCAGGGCGTCGACGTCTGCCATCGCCCCGAACTGTAAGCCGCCCGAGGTCGACCGTCACCCCAGCGCCGTCCGCACCACCGCCTGGACCCGTTCGATCCGGCGGTTGGCCGTGGCGGCGTCGGGGGCCTCGGCGATGATGCGCATGATCGGCTCGGTGTTGCTGGGGCGGGCGTGGACCCAGCTGCGCTCCTCCAGCCAGTCGATGCGGATGCCGTCTTGAACGTCGACCACGGTGCCGGCCTCGTTCGACAGTTCGGCCCTCACGGCCGCCACGGCGCGGTCGGCGTCCTCGCGGCGGCACTCGAACTTTGTCTTCACGATCTGGTACCGCGGGATCGCCTCGACCAGCTGCGACACGCTCTTGCCGGTGGCGGCGATCAGCTGCAGCACGTAGGCGATGCCGACCAGGCTGTCCCGGCCGGGGACGATGCGGGCGTCGATCACGCCGCCGTTGCCCTCGCCCCCGACGGTCGCCCCCTCGCGGATCATGGCGTCGATCACGTTCGCCTCGCCCACGGGCGTGCGGATGACCCGGCTGCCGCTGGTGGCGGCCACGTCGTCCAACATCCGGCTGGTCGACAGGTTCGTCACAGCAATGCCTGGCTTCCTCGACAGCACCAGCTGGGCGGCGAGCACCAGGCTGTACTCCTCGCCGATGTACCGGCCGTCCTCGTCGACGATGGCCAGCCGGTCGCCGTCGGGGTCCTGCGCGAACCCGACGTGGGCCCGCTGCTTGCGGACCTCCTCGCACAGGCCGGTGAGGTTCTTGGCGGTGGGCTCGGGCTCGTGGGGGAACTGGCCGTTGGGCGTGCCGTGCAGGTGGATCAGCTCGCAGCCGAGCTTGCTGAGCAGGGTGGCCGTCGCCACGCAGCCGGCGCCGTTCACGCTGTCGAGCACCACCTTGAACCGCTTGGACGAGACGCCGAGCACGTCCACGCGGTCCAGGACACGCTTGATGTGGTAGGCGTGGGTCTCGGGGTTCCGCTTGGGCGGGCGGAGCGACTCGACGCGGACGAAGCGGGTGGCCGCCTGCTCGTAGAGCGCCTTGATACTGGCGGCGGCGGCGGGGGGCGGGGCGACGGCGTCGCGGGTGAGGAATTTGAGGCCGTTCCACTCGATCGGGTTGTGGCTAGCCGTGGCGACGACGCCGGCGTCAGCCTTGAGGTGCTGGACCATCATCGCCACGCCGGGGGTGGTGACGATGTCGAGGTCGATCACCTCGACGCCGCTGGCGGTGAGGGCGGCGGCGGCGGCATCGCGCACCCACGGGCCGCTGGGCCGGCTGTCGCGGCCGAACACCACCTTCAACGGCCGGCCGGGCTCGCCCTGCTCGTCCAGCCACACCGCGAACGCGGCCGCCATCCGCCCCACCACCGGCGGGGTCAAGGTTCCGCCGATCGTGCCTCGCGTGCCCGACACCCCGATCATCAACGCTTCCATCTGCGGCTCTCCTGTGGCGCGGCATTATCCGGATGGCGGTGGGGGAAACCAGAACCGGGTCGGCGGAATTCCCGCGAGCCGCGCACGGAGCGGACTGGCACGGCAAGCGGGGCCGTGCGGGGACCGCTTGCTGCGCGAGTACGCGTCGTGCGCGGCTCTCCCGGGGGCGGACGATCCGCTATCGTGCGGGCATGGACCCGTTCGACGTCGTCGCCATCCTCGTCAGCGTCGCGGCGGTGTTCGCCTACCTGAACCACCGCTACCTGCGGCTGCACCCCAGCGTGGGGATCATGCTGCTGGCGGTGATCGGGTCGATCGCCTGGCAGGCGTTGGCGGCCATCTGGCCGGGGGCGCGGTGGGCCGCGGAGGCGTTCGCCGGCCACCTGTCGCTGGGCGAGGTGCTGCTGCGGTGGATGCTGGGGGCGCTGCTGTTCGCTGGGGCGCTGCGGGTTGACCTGAGCGAGCTGCGCAACCAGCAGGCGACCGTCACCGTGCTGGCGGTGGTGGCCACCGCTATCTCCACGGCGATCATCGCGGGGGCGTCGTACGGGTTGCTGCGGCTGGCGGGCGTTCACCCGCCGTTGCTTGCGTGTGCGATCTTCGGCGCGGTCGTGTCGCCCACGGATCCGGTGGCGGTGCTGGGCTTCATGAAGGAGGTTGCCGCGCCCAGGGATGTCGAGTCGCTGATCGCGGGCGAGTCGCTGTTCAACGACGGGGTGGGCGTGGTGCTGTTCACCGTGCTGGTGGGCGTGCAGGCCGGGCGCGACCCGACGACGACCGGGGTCGTCTGGGCGTTCGTCCGCCAGACGGTCGGCGGGGCCGGGGTGGGGCTGCTGGCGGGCGGGATGGCCTACCACCTGCTGAAGCGGGTCAACAGTTACCCGGTGGAGATCCTGCTGACGCTGGCGCTGGCGCTAGGCGGGTACGCGCTGGCCGACGCGGTGGGCACGAGCGGGCCGATCGCCGCCGTGGTGGCGGGCATCCTGATCGGCAACCAAGGCCGGGCCTACGCGATCGCGCCGGAGACGCGGCACCACCTGGACGACTTCTGGGAGATGGTCGACGAGCTGCTGAACGCGGTGCTGTTCCTGCTGGTGGGGCTGGTCACGCTGCGCCTGCACGTAGGCTGGCGGATGCTGGCGATGCAGGGCGTGGCCGTGGCGGTCGTGCTGCTGGCGCGGTGGGCCAGCGTGGCGGCGTCGATGTGGGTGCTTCCCCGGGGTTCCGTTTCACGGCCGCACATGGTCCCGCTGCTGACCTGGGGCGGTCTGCGCGGCGGGCTGGCCATCGCGATGGCGCTCAGCCTGCCGGCGGGGGCGACACACGACGCGATCGTCGCAGCGACGTACGGCGTGGTCGTGTTCTCCGTGCTGGTGCAGGGGACGACCATGCGGCCGGTGTTCGAGATGTTCTTGCCAGCCCACGCCGGGGTCTGAGGTGCGCCGGCCCGCATGGCGCTCAGGTCGGCATCGTGGTCGGCGGCGTTGCCGCGTTGAAACGGGTGATGAGCCCGTCCGGCGTGTCGTACAGCAGCAGGATGCCGAACCACACCTGGGCGGCGACGGCGGCGACGAGGACCAACGTACACGCGGCCAACAGGATCCGCTGGCGCGGGGCCCAGCGGGCGAGCATGGCCAGCAACACGGGGACGACGATGATGACGCCGCCGGCGGCGAGGTGGACGAGTCGGCGGTTGAGCTTCTGCGGGGGCTCGGGGCGGACCTGCTTCCACAGCAGGCTCGGCACCTGGGCATAGTGGCCGTGCGACTGGTCGAACACGTCGGCGGAGCGGGCGAGGACGAACCAGCCCCCGAGGCTGGTGGCGGCGGCGACCGCGAACGCCAGCAGCCAGAACGTGCTCGCCGGCAGCGGGGGCGTGACGGCGGTCACCTCGATGTTGGGGTTGAACGACCGGGCCAGGTCGGTCGCGCCGTGGTCGCCGACCGGCTCGAGCGACGGGCCGACCGTGAGCGTCAGCTTGCGGAAGGAGAGGCCGATGGCGGCGAGCGCGATGGCGACGGTGACCCCGGCCATCACCACGTGCAGCTCGACGGGCGGGAACAGCTGTTCGAGCTTGGTGGGCTGCGACGACTCGGGCGGCAGGTTGACGCCGACCCCGTGCTTGTAGATCGCCTCGCCGCCGAACCAGGCGCCGGTCATCATGCCGCCGACGCACAGGACCAGCACGGCCAGCACCGGGGCGTGCAGGGCGCGGCGGGCGTGGTCGCCGGCGCCGAGGTAGACGACGACGGCCAGCGCGGCGACGCCCGTCGCGATCGACTGGACCACCGCGTGGGTCTTGATCGCGTGCCAGACGGCGGGGTTGGACAGGACGGGGCTGGTGGCGCGGGTGTCGGCCCAGGCGGTGGAGCCGTCGAGGTCGACGTGGGCGACGGCCGGGAGGGCGTAGATGCCGCTGAACGCGGCGGGGACGGCCGAGAGGGCGCCGAGCAGGACCAACCACTTGCCGGCCACGCGCACCGACGAGTGCGGCCAGAGGAACGCGAACAGCTCGATGAGCACGCCGGCCACCAGCATCCCCAGCGGGTAGTGGATCAGCGCGACGTGCAGGTTCGGTGCGATCAGCTCGGCCAGCGGGTTCGTCATCGGGCTCCGGGTGGGGACCAACGGAGCTTATCGGATAGGTCGGGACGGAAACGTGAACAGAGCCCAGCGGCTCCGCCGCGGGTCATTGCCGTCGCGCGCGAACGACCCGCGGCGGAGCCGCTGGGCTCTGATCGGGTGGAGCGGTTAGACTGACGACGATGGAGCGTGGACAGTTCATGGCGACCGTTGCGGCGAACACGCCGTTGTGCCGGGAGCACCATCGGCTGACGCTGCGCATGGACGCGTTCCCGGTCACGGAGCCGGGGCAGTTCGTGCAGGTGTTGTGCCGGGACCTGCCGGACGAGGACGCGGAGCCGCGGACGTTCGAGTGGGGGCCGGGGGACCGGCTGGACGTGGCGGACGTGGACCTGCTGGGGCGGCGGGCGACGCTGCGGCGGCCGTTCTCGCTGGCGGGGCGGCGGGATGCTTCAGATGGCGTCGAGATCGATCTGATCCACCGGACCGTGGGCGTGGGGACCGATTGGCTGGCGGGCCTGCGGGTGGGGCACGAGGTGTCGGTGCTGGGGCCGTTGGGCAACCGGTTCGCGCCGCCGGCGTCGGGTGGCGTTGCACTGCTCGTGGGGGGCGGGGTGGGGATCCCGCCGATGATGTACCTGGCGCAGCGGTGGACGGGGCGGCGCGTGGTGGCGTTCGCGGGGGCGCTGACGCGCGACTTGTTGCCGTTCACGGTCACGGGCGATGCGCCGCCGCCGGCGCACGCGGGGGACGTGGACCCGCTGTACAACATCGGCGAGTTCGCCCGGTTCGGCGTGCCGGCGGTCATCGCCACCGACGACGGGTCGTACGGGTATCGCGGGTTCGTCACGCAGGCGTTGGAGAAGTACCTGGACAAGTGGTTCCGGGCAGCGCCCGGCGGCGGCGCCGCGGGTCCGGCGGCGCGTCCGACGCTCTACACCTGCGGGCCCGAGCCGATGATGCGGCGGGTGGCGGACATCGCGGCGGCGCGCGGCTTCGCCTGTCAGGTGGCGGTGGAGCGGGCGATGGCGTGCGGAATGGGGACGTGCCAGAGCTGCGTGATCAAGGTGCGCAAGCCCGACCCCGCCGCCCCGCCGCTGGCGGGGTCGCCGTGGGCGTACCGGCTGGCCTGCACGGACGGGCCGGTGTTCGCGGCGTCCGACCTTCTGTGGTAGGAAAAGCGTCGTGAGTTGCGAGTTCTGAGCGGCAGACCTCCCCAACTCAAAACTCCCAACTCAGAACCCGCCCATGACCACCATCGGCATGCACTACGACGTGATCCCCGGCAAGGAGGCCGAGTTCGAGAAGGGCTTCCTCGGCGTGCTGGACCTGATCAAGACGCTCCCCGGGCACCAGGAGAGCCACATGTACCAGGACATCCAGGTTGCGGGCAGCTACGTGATCCTGAGCCGGTGGGAGACGAAGGAGGCGTTCACGGCCTTCATCCAGAGCGCCGAGTTCAAGGGTGCCGTGGCGTGGGGCAAGGCCGAGATCCTGCGGGGCCGGCCGATGCACAAGGTGTACAAGGACGACTGAGGAGCAAGAACGCGCCTTGCCGTCGACGGGGGCTGCGGCGAGGGTGTAACATGCCGATCCTGGTCACAAGTGCCTACAATCAATACACTTATGCCACAGGGTTACGCCTTTAGCAGTGTAACATTTCGTCACATTGTGTAACATGGCGGGACGCGGTCAGGCGTTGACGGTGATCGCGACGTTGACGTTGCCGCGGATCGCATTGGAGTAGGGGCAGACGGCGTCGGCGTCGTGGACCAGCTTCTCGGCCGCGGCTTGCTCCAACCCTTCCACGGTGACGGCGAGGTCGACGTCCAGCTTGAAGCCGGCGGGGCCGCCGTCGAGCAGGCGGACGGTGGCGATCACCCGGGTGTTGGTCACGGGCAGCTTCTGCATCCGGCCGAGGTAGCGGACGGCGTTCTCGAAGCACGACCCGTAGCCGGCGGCGAACAGCTGCTCGGGGTTG
>CBDAQA010000016.1:0-52081 GCA_965198865.1 Tepidisphaeraceae bacterium
CCTACACCAGCGTGCGGCAGCGGCGGCTCCGCTGCTCGTTCACCACGCTCAAGGACGCCGACGGCGACGGGCCTGCTGAGCTTCGCGCAGACCCTGTCGGTCATCGGTGCCGACGATGCCTATCAGGAGTTCAGCTACCCCGGTGCCGACCCGATCGCCATCAAGCTGCCCGACACGTTCGCCCGCGTGACCCAGAGCGGCTCGGCGGTGGGGCTCAACGCGTTTCCGCAGCCGCCCGACCCGCTGCTCGACCACTTCTCGCAGCGGCCCGCCCGGCGCTTCACGCAGATCAACCCGTACGAGTACGCGTCGGAGTGGTCGTACGAGTTCGTGGACGACGGGGACGGTACCGACGGTCCCGACGTCAGCAGCTTGGTCGTGCAGATCGGCCGATCGACGATCGGCGGCACCTACGGCCCCAAGCGACGGGGAGAGCTGATGGCGGTCAACTACAACATCGTGCGGTTCACGCCCGACGACGGCGGCAGCGGCGCGGCGATCCTGCTGGAGTCGGCGTGGAAGATCCCGGCCGGCGTTCGCCACCAGGTCAACCGGGCGACCTGCAGCCACGTCGAGTATGCCAAGCTCGGCGGCAAGCTCGGCGTGCGCGGCACGGTCGATTTCTGCTTCTCCGACGACACCGACCCGGGACCTGTCGCTCTCCAGCGTGCTGCTGCTGGACGCCGAGCCGCTGGAGTACGGCGTGCCGCCGGACGGCACGGCACCCATCGTGGTTAAATATCGGCTGGTCTTCGCCGACGACCGCTACCGCTTCGCCGAGCCCCGCGGCGGCCGGCTCAACCTCGGCGTGATCAACCCCAGCTCGACGTCGGCCCAGGACCCGGACCTGACCAACAAGCCGGCCACTCGCAAGCTGTCGGACCTGATCACCGACTGCCTCAAGGCGATGGGCCTCGACGACGTTGACCTCCCGCCCGAGGCGGACGACGTCGACCCGCCCGAGGATCTCAAGTGGTTCGGCACGCACGCGCCGACCGAGCTGGCCAAGCTGCTCGCCATGGCCGACTGCGTGCTGGTCCTGCAGCCGGACGCCACCTACGAGGTCTACCTGCGCGGCGACGGCGCTGACCCGGACATTCCCGACGGCCGGGCATTGCCCGTGGCCACGATGAGCGGGTCGGACGGCCGCGGCAAGACGGTCATCTTTACGAGCTTCCCCACGCAGATCGCGATGGTGCTGCGTGCTGACGACGACCATCACGACTTCGAGCCGTCCAACTTCCGGGTGGTCGCCCGCAAGCACGACCCCGGGCAGGACGACGACCAGGCGTGGGTGCCGATCGACAGCTGCGGCGTGTACGGCACGTCGGCCATCACCACGCTCAACCAGCACTTCAACGGCTCCTCGGCCTCGCAGGCCGAGCAGGAGTCGGCCTACCGGTACCTGCAGCTGGACCCCGACATCTACGGCCCGCTGGTCAGCCCGCTGCTGCGCAAGACATGGGCCGACCCCGACAGCGACGACGGGGGCGAGGGCGGCGGCACCAGTGACGAGACGCTGCCCAACCAGGTCGACCTGGTCATCAAGGCCGTGCTGGCCGTCCCCGACCCCGGCACGACGACCTACCGCAACAGCCCGACGCCGGTGCCGATCCCGATCGTCGGCACGTACGACGCCAACGTGCTCAAGCTCGGCCTGAGGCTGGTCAAGCTGCCGGACGACACGCCGTCCACCGTCGACCTCGATGGCAAGTGCGTGGCCGTCGACCCGAGCGACCTGCAGTGCCGGATCGCGGTCGGCCAGTCCGAGTACGACGGCGAGCGCCGGCTGTGGAAGCCGGGGTACTTCTACTCCGGGTTCAGCGGCACGGCCGACGCCATGACGACGCTGGGCGCGTCCGACGCCGAGGCCGCCATGAGCGACCCCGACGCCATCGTGATCACCGTGCCCGACCTGGTCGCGGTGCAGTACGGCGAGGACGGGGACGGGCCCTACAACAAGGACGCCCTGGTCGACCGGTGCCGCTCGATGGCCGCCCGGTACCTGCAGGACGCCAGCAAGCCGCCGCGGCTGCTGGCGGCCGTGGGGTTCCTGGACTTCACGTTCGACGGCACGCTGAGCGAGGTGGAGATCGACCAGGAGGCCGTGCTGACCCGGTTCAGGGTCGACAGCTGGTTCCGGCCGGACGGGTCGTACATCGCGGCCGAATTCGAGCGACTGCGCCTGAAACAGGAAAAGCACCCGCACCAGGCCGAGACGCAGGGCGACCGCCAGGCCATGGGGTCATCGGGCAGCTCGGTCCCGGTCCAGCCCATGGACCACTACGTGCCGCCGCCAGTGCCGGGGGCGATCACCGTCAACATCACCAGCGGCTCGGGCAACGGGGCCGGCGTCTACGAGGGGTTCATGTACTCGGGTCAGCTCAGCACGACCGACGTGACCAGCCTGGCCGCCGGCGGTGCCTGCTACATCATCAACGGGCCGGAGGTCAACGCGGCCAACGATGGCCAGTCGCCCCTGGACCTTAACGGCTGGGCGTTCGGCGGCGCGCTGCTGGGCACCAACGCGGAGGACGGCAAGCCGATCATCGGCCTCAACACGGTCCGATACACCAGCTGCGGCGACGGGTCGGGCAACGGCAACGTGGGGGAGTGATCGATGCCGCTGCAACTGGGTCCAAACGGGTTGATCAACACCGGCGGCAGCCTCGCCAGCTCCGGCGCGGGGCAGGCGTGCTGCTGCAGCTTCGTCCAGGCGGTCGCCTGCCAGACCGGCAATTCCCCGCCGGTCGTGCCCACGCCGATCGTCGTGATGGCGACTTCGGAGCTGCTGGCGTCCGACGAGCTTCAGTACGCCCTGGACGGCGGCGACTCCCAAGACTCCAGGACCTTCATCGTCACAGCACTGGGCAAGCAAGCCGGTTGCTTCCGGTTCCTGCGCGGGTCAGACGAAGACTCGGGTGCTGCGCCCGCCGGTGCCACCGTGGTCACCGAGGGCTCGATCACCATCGTGCCGGAGGCGTGGACGTGCGACTACGACGGGGAGGCTGGCCGGATCTCCATTCCGGTGGGCGACGTCTTCCCCGGCCCGCCGTCGTGCCCGGATCTGGACGGGTACGGCCGCGGAACCGCCAACGATAACGACGGCGGCTGCCTCAACCCGTGCTGCTTGGCCGGGAGTACCTGCGCCAACTTCCTGTGCGGCAAGGCCCCTTGTCAGGTACAGCTCGTCCTCTCGGGGTGCGTGTTCTGCCCGCGCCTCGGCATCGACCCGGCCTACACGACGCCCGACGGGACTTACGTTCTGGACCTCCGCACGTCCGCGGGCGATTGCACGTACTCCGGCCGGTTCGCGACGCCGGTCCGCAGCGCAAGCGGTTATCCGCTCTCCATCTTCGTGGAGTACGTCCCCGGTGTCAGCCTGAGGGTCGGCGGCGGTGCCGCCCCCACCGACCCCTCAGAGGGTCGCACGTTGTTCTACTGGACCAGCGGGACAACCCCGGCCGCCGCCGACGCCCAGGCGTCCGTGACGGTTCCGTTCAACGGCGGCCCGGCGACGTGCTCGTTTGACTACTGCTCCGAGGCCAGCAGCCCCTCGGCTTCCGCGGCCCTGACGCCGGTAGATTACGACGCCTACCACAAGTGCCCCGACGACGACGACAGCGCATCGGCACCCGTAGCCCGCACTTCTCTGGCTCGATCGGCGGTCGTCGTTGCGACGGCCGGTCCAGACTGGTCCGAGCAGGGACCAGCGATGTGGGCCCAGCTCCACACCGAGGCGGCCGCGGACCAGGCATGGCTTAACGCATTCGTGGCCCGGCTGCCCTGCGGCAGCTGCCGCACCCACTTCCGCCTGGTGCTGGCCAACGACCCGCCCGTCTTCGACGACGGGTGGTTCGCGGCGACAGTTCGATGGCACAACGCGGTCAACGAGCGGCTGGGCAAACCGACGCCAACCGTCGAGGAGGCGAGAGCGATTTGGTTCGGCGGGGGCTGACCGAAGCGGTGGTTCGACGGCCGATCAAACGACCATCGAACCGACATCTGAGGGCCTTCAAAAAAGGCGACCCCGACTGGGGCCGCCCAATGTGCGCGCCGGCAGGCCGTCCGGTTTCAATGTCCAGAAATCCGGTTTAGGATGTCCAACTACAACAGCTGTTGATGAGCGTGCTCGGCAAGGGGGACGGAGAGAGGGGGATTCGAACCCCCGGTACGGGTGTTAACCCGTACAACGGTTTAGCAAACCGTCGCCTTCAGCCACTCGGCCATCTCTCCAAAGCGGGGCACATGTTACCGGTGCTCCGGGGGACCGTCAAACGGACGCGCGGGCACCTTGAGCTTCGGATACGGGCAGTTCTGGCAGCCGGAGCCGCAGCAGCGGCCACGGGCGAGCAGGTAGGACCGGCTGAAGATCCACCGGCCGGCGGGGTCGATCGTGTAGTCGCGGCCCTCCACGAGGATGTTGGGCGGCGGGTCGGCTGGCATCACGCGCGCCCCGTCGGGAACGGCTGGCCGGTCAGCCGCTCGTACGCCTCCAGGTAGCGGGCGAGCGTGCCGGCGATCACGTCGGGCGGCAGGCGGGGGGCGGGCGGCGTCCTGTCCCATGGCTGGCGGGAGAGCCAGTCGCGGACGAACTGCTTGTCGAAGCTGGGCTGCTCGTGGCCCGGGACGTAGCCGTCGGCGGGCCAGAAGCGGCTGCTGTCGGGCGTCAGCACCTCGTCCACCAGCGTCAGCGTGCCGTCGATCAGGCCGAACTCGAACTTCGTGTCGGCCAGGATGATCCCGCGCGTGGCGGCGTAGTCGGCGGCGCGCCGGTACAGGTCCAGCGTGCGATCCCGCAGTTGGGTGGCTAACGGCGTGCCGGCGACGCGCTCCACCTGCTCAAACGAGATGTTCTCGTCGTGCCCTTCGGTCGCCTTGGCGGCGGGGGTGAAGATGGGCGTCGGCAGCTTGTCGCCCTGCCGCAGTCCCGGTGGCAATCGGACGCCGCACACCGACTGCGACCGTTCGTACTCCACCCACCCACTGCCGGCGAGGTACCCGCGGGCGACGCACTCGACGGGGATCACGTCGGCCCTGCGGACGTGCATCGACCTTCCCGCGAGCTGGTCGGCAAACGGGCGGATCACGGACGGGAAGTCGGCCACGTCGGTCGAGAGCAGGTGGTTGGCGAACGCCCCGCCGAACTTCTCGAACCAGAACAGGCTCAGGGCGGTCAGCACCTTGCCCTTGTCGGGGATGCCGTCGTCGAGGATGACGTCGTACGCGCTGATCCGGTCGGTGGCGACGATCAGCAGCGTGCCGTCGCCGACGTCGTAGACGTCGCGCACCTTGCCCCGGCGCACGGGCAGCGGCAGATCGGTGCGGGTGACAGCGGCGGGCAGGTCGGACATGCGGCGGAACGTACCGCAACCGGCGGGCAGCGGGAAGGCAGGCCGGTGAAGCCGGCGTCTGAGGTACGCCGAGAATGGCATTAAGTTAAGCCGCTTTCCGCCTCGCTTCGGCCCTTGAGCAGTTTAGCGGCAGGTAGTTCTTGTTCTGCCGTTTGAGCCGCCTCGGCTCGGACCGGCCCGGCCGTTCGGGGTTGACCCTCGCGTGGGCCACGCCCAGGTCGGCGTGCCCGAGCAGCAGCAGGTTCAGCGTGTCGGCGAAGCTCACCCGCGCCGGGTCGACCCCCAGCACCCGTGCCGCCAGCCCCATCGCGGCCCGCACGAGGTTGTAGGCGATCGACCGGACCAGCAGCTCGCCGGCCACGCCGGCGGCGGTCTGGCTCTGCAGGTGCTCCAGGTCCAGCGTCTGCTTCAGGTGGCGGAAGTTGGTTTCCACTTCCCAGCGGCGGGCGTACAGCTGCGCGATCTCGGCCGCGGGGTACGCCGCCGGGTCGGTCAGCGTGCTCAGCACGGTGATCCGCCGCACGCGCCAGCCGCGCCGCCGCACGTCGACCGTGACCTGCCGCAGGACCAGCTCCGCCGGCAGCCGCGACCAGCGCCAGCGGGACACCATGGCCGGCCGCTCCTTGGGCTTGCGCCAGACGACCGAGAGGTCCCCCTTGGCCCGGCCCGGGCACCGCCGCGCGGTCCGCCGCGTCCCGGCGGCGGCGAACAGGTTCCGCTTCAGCCGGGCGACCAGGTGCGTGCCCCGGCCGACCGCGTCGCACAGGTTGGCGTACGACGCGTAGGCCCGGTCCAGCACCAGGACGTCCCCGCGGCGCAGGTGCCGCAGCAGCCGCTGCAGCAGCGGGCCCTCCTGCCGCCGGTGCGGCACCGCGACCTGCCGGATCAGCGCCCCGCTGGCCAGGTCGAACAGCGTCACCGCCTTCAGCAGCGGGAAGCCGAACGGCTTCTTCGACTTGAACCGGCCCCGCAGCGTGGGCGTGTCGGCCGTGTAGTAGCAGGCGCCGTCCCCACCGAAGATCCGGTGCCCACGCCACCTGCCCGCGGCTGACCCCTCGCCCACCGACGCCGGGCAGAGGGCGTCGACCAGCGCCTGGTTCAGCCGTTCCAACAGTTGCCGGGGCAGCCGCGCCTTCGCCTGGCACACCGCCGATGCGGTGACGGCCTGCCGGCACAGGTGCCGTACGCCCGCCAGGGACAAGTTCCGCAGCAGCACCTGCATCACCCACAGGTGCACGGTCACCGCCGGCCCCAGCGCCCGCTCGCGCCAGCGGTGCCCGCACGCGGTCGCCAGCGACTCGATCCGCTCCGCCGACAGGTGCTCGTCCAACATGGACTGGTACTTGCAACACGCCTCCGGCGGTCCGATGATGGCCATCCCTGGCCTCCTGTTCGTTGTGGACTTCAGCACCCACATTCTGACAGGAGGCCGAGCTTTGCGCCAAGCCAGACAAGCACTTGTGCCCTATCTTAACGCCATTCGAGGTACGCCGAAGACCCGGATCGGACCGCCAGCGATCCGGGTCTTCGGCGTACCTCAGACGCCGGCTTCACCGCTGTTCATTCAAGCCATTCGTGGCCGACGCTTTCGCCCGCCGTGCCGTCGCCGTACGCTCGGCGGTGATGAGTGACCGTCGGCGTTCGTCCCTGCTCGCGTTGCTGATCGTGGCGGCGTCGGCCGTGTACCTGGTGGGGAACGGCACCACGGCCCTGTGGGACCGGGACGAGCCGCGCTTCGCCGAGACGTCGCGGCAGATGCTGCAGAGCGGCGACTGGGTCGTGCCCCACTTCCTGGACCTGCCGCGCACCGCCAAGCCGGCGTTCATCTACTGGTGCCAGGCGACGGCGATGGCCGCGTTCGGCGACGCCGGGCCGGCGGCGAACTTCAGCGCGCGGTTCCCGTCGGCGTTGGCGATCGCGGTGCTGCTGGTCGTGCTGTCGGCCGTGCTGTGGAAACGGCTCGGGTCGCAGATGACGCTGTGGACCGTGTTCATCTTCGCCACCAGCGGGCTGACGATCGCCGCGGCCAAGATGTGCATCACCGATGCCGTGCTGCTGCTGTGGGTGACGATCGCGCAGCTGTGCCTGTACGGCGCCTGGCGGGGGAAGGCGACGTGGCCGGTCGTGCTCACCTGGGCCGTGGCGACGGGGCTGGCCGGGCTGACGAAGGGGCCGGTGATCCTCGGCGTGCAGGGGATGACGCTGCTGGTTCTCGGGCTGTTCCGGCTGTGGGATTGGTGGCGGTCGGGCCGTGCGCCCCTCGCCCCGCCAGAGGGTTCAGACTCGCCGACCGGCATGTTGGACTACGAGCCGGCCGGCATGCCCGTGCCTCGGCCGCCGCTCGTCGTCTGGCACCGACCGTCCGACACGGCTTGGCTGAAGATGGTCGCCGCCCTGCTAATCGTGGTCGCCATCGTGCTGCCGTGGGTGCTGATGGTGAACCACCGGGCGTCGGCGTTCATCCGGACGGCGGTCACGCACGAGGTGTGGGACCGGATGATGACGCCGCTCGAGCAGCACGCGGGGCCGCCGGGGTACTACTTCGCGTCGATCTGGGCCACGTTCTTCCCCTGGAGCCTGCTGCTGCCGCTGGCGATCGGGCTGGGCATCCACCGCCGGGCCGACCCGCGCAGCCGGTTCGCGCTGGCCGCCGTGATCGGGCCGTGGGTGATGCTGGAGTGCGTCCGCACGAAGCTGCC
The DNA here is from genome assembly GCA_965198865.1 of Tepidisphaeraceae bacterium. Lineage (GTDB taxonomy): Bacteria > Planctomycetota > Phycisphaerae > Tepidisphaerales > Tepidisphaeraceae > CBDAQA01. Next base: position 8,054 of record CBDAQA010000016.1, read on the forward strand.
GCACTACCTGCTGCCGGCGTTCCCGCCGCTGGCGTATCTCACCGCCGATGCGCTGGTCCGCTGCCTGAACGGCGAGATCGCCGACCTGCGCGGCAGGCCGTTCAAGGTGGCCGTGACGATCTGGGCCGTGGTGATCGCCGCCGTCGCGTCGGGGCCGTGGCTGGTGGTCGGCAAGTACCCGACGCTGCCGATCGGCGCGATGGCGGTGATGTCGGTGGGTGGCGTCGCGTTCGCCGGGGCGGTGGCGACGCTGATCTGGCGCGAACGGCTGTCCGCCGCCGCCGTGCTGCTGGGCACCGGCACGCTGGCGATCGTGTTGTTCGTCTACGGCGTCTACCTGCCGCGGGCCGACTTCCTGAGGCTTTCGCCGCGGCTCGCCCGGGTGCTGATCGACCACGGCGTCACCCAGCCGCACCAGTGCCTGATGCTCGGCTACATGGAGCCGAGCCTCGCCTGGGACCAGGGCGGCACGATCCGCGAGGCCGGGCCGGTCGGCTTCGTGCCGGCCTTCGCGGGCGGGTTCACGCCGTGGATGGTGATGACCCGCGAGGTGTGGGACCGCGGCACCGACGACCTGCGGGCCAAGTTCGACATCGTCGCCGACGAGTACGGCCTCGCCTACGCCGACCGCGGGAAGTGGGTGCACGTGCTGGTGGTGCATCAGCGCGACGCCGCGCTCACGGGTGCTCAAAGAGCGACCGGTCGACGCCAGACTGGCGAATGATCGATGCGGGCGTGCCGGCGCGGAGTTCCGGTCACCGTGGTGTCGTCACGCCGCAACTGAATGACGATGTGGCTGCCGCGCTGGCGAACAACTGTGAATCCCTGCGCAGTCAGGATCTGCACCACGTCCTGGCCGGACAGCACGCGCCGCTTACCCTACCGGCACCTCGAGTGGCGTCACGTAGACCTCCGTGTGCAGCCGCCGCGTCACCTCGGATCGGTCGGTCGCCTCGAAGAAAAGCTCGACCGCTTCCTGAAGATTGGCCCGGGCCTCGGCAACCGTGTCGCCCTGGCTGGCCACGTCCAGTTCCTGACACAGGGCGATATCCGTCGCCCTCGCGTTCGATCAGGGCGGTGAACTGGCGAAGCGTCTTCATGCTTTGGCACCGATTGGTGAAGTCGAGGCACCGTCGACGCGGTCCGGCTACCGCTGCACCGGCAATGGTAGGTCCCGCTCCAACGGCAGCAACTCCGACGCCGCCAGCAGGTAGGCCCCGCAGCCGAACGACGTGACCGACTCGGCCGGCGCGGGCGCGGGCCTGGCGCCGTGCGGCTGGCCGTAGCCGAGCCGGCCGTCGGGGCGGATGCACCGGCGCAGGGCGGCGTAGCCGCGGGCGACGACGGGCAGGTAGCGGGCGCGGTCCAGCATCCCGTGGTTGATGCCCCAGGCCATGCCGTACAGGTCGAGCGAGGTGCCGCTCGACTCGCCGCCGGCCGGGCCGGCGGGCGCGAGCAGGTCGGCACGCCACAGCCCGTCCGGCGGTTGCAGCTCGGCCAGCCGGGCGGCGATCTCGCGGAACTGGGTGACGAACTTCGGCCGGCTCGGGTAGTCGGCCGGCATGTACGTCAGCACCCGCGCCAGGCCGGCGATCACCCAGCCGTTGCCGCGCGACCAGAACACCGCCCGCCACGGCTTCGCCGGCGCCGCCGACGCGGTCGCCGACCGCGTCGCCGGCCTGTAGCCCGGCAGGAAGCTGGCGTCCCGGTAAAACAGGTGCTGGTGCGGGTCGTACAGCTGCGCCGTCGTCCGCCACCACTCGGCGTCCATCGCGTCGAGATACTTCCGGTCGCCCGTGATCGCCGACAGGTGCGCCAGGCCGGCCGGCGCCATGAAGAGCGCGTCGCACCAGTACCACGTCGGCTTCTCGCCGGCGTGGCGGGCCGACAGGTGATCGGCCAGCGCATCGAACGCCGCGCGCGTCGGCTCCAGCTCGGCCGGGGCGTGCGACCGCTCGTACAGGTCCAGGTAGGTCTGGCAGACCGTGACGTGATCGGCGAAGAACGGGGTGCGCGGCTTGCCGTCGTACGGCCTCCAGCCGGCGCGGTCGGCGATCGCGCGCAGCGCCCTCTCGTTGTGCCCGTCGCCGGTCGCCCCGTCGACCGCGGACATGCCGACGTACAGCGTGCCCGCCTCCCAGTCGACCGGCGGGTGCTCGCCCAGCGCCGCCAGCGCCGCATCCGCCATCGGCGGCAGCGTGGACCGCAGGTCGTCGGCTCCCGGGGCCGGCGCAGCGCGCAGCAGCGAGGCTGCGATCAACGCGGCGAGACCGACGTGGGGGGCGGGTGGACGCTTCATCGTGCGGGCTCCTTCTGCCGTGGGCTGGCGGCAGGTGGGGTCGGCCGTCGGACCGGGCGTATGATACGGGCCGCATGACCGCTGCCCAACGCATCCTCGTCGTCCAACCCAGCTGGGTCGGCGACGCCGTCATGGCCACGCCCACGCTCCGAGCGCTCCGCCAGTTGTACCCGTCGGCCCACATCAGCTACCTGCTCCGGCGGTACGTGAAGGACTTGTACACCGGCATGCCGTGGGCCGATCAGCTGCTCACCTACCGCACGGAGCGGACCCAGTCGCGCACCGGCAAGAACGCCTTCGACCTGGCCGCCCGGCTGCGCGCCGGCCGGTTCGACCTGGCGATCCTGCTGCCCAACTCGTTCAAGACGGCGCTGGTCTGCAAGATGGCCCAGATCCCGCGGATCCTGGGGTACGAGCGCGACGGCCGGGGTTTCCTGCTGACCGACCGGCTGCTGCCGCACAAGCACCAGGGGAAGTTCGTGCCGTCGCCGATCATCCACAGCTACATGGCGCTGGCCCGCTACCTGGGCTCGACCAGCCGGGACCTGCAGATGGAGCTGTTCATCACCGACGGCGACCGCCGGGCCGGCGAGGCGGTGCTGGCGCGATGCGGGCTCGACCCCGCGCTCGACCGCCCCGGCGCCGCCGGTCGCCCGCCGCTGGTCGTGCTCAACCCCGGCGCCCAGTACGGCGCCGCCAAGCTGTGGCGGGCCGACTATTTCGCAACCCTCGCCGACCGGTTCGTTTCGGAGCTGGGCGCGACGGTGCTGCTGAGCGCCTCCCCCAAGGAGCGGACGATCGTGCAGTCGATCCGCTCGCAGATGAAGGGCCCGGCCATCGACCTGTCGTCGGCGGGCATGACGCTCGGCAGCCTGAAGGACGTCGTCCGCCGGTGCGACCTGATGGTGACCAACGACACCGGCCCGCGCCACGTGGCCGCGGCGTTCGGCGTGCCGGTGGTCACCGTGTTCGGCCCCACGTTTCCCGAGTGGACCGACATCTACTACCCACGCGAGCGCCAGGTCCGCATCGACGTGTTCTGCGGCCCCTGCCAGAAGAAGGTCTGCCCCCTCGACCACCGCTGCATGACCGGCGTCACACCGCAGATGGTGTGGGACGCGTCCATGCAACTGCTGCTGCCCGACCGCGCCGCCGAGCCGCACGTCGGCCGGCGGTTCCCGCTGCCCATCGCCGCCACCGCCTGACCGTCGCCGCGCCAGTGTGCGCCATTATGCGCCACTCACGCGACGGCGCATTCCCGACCCAAAATCAGTCCGGGTAACGACTTGAGCAGAGCGCCATACTTACACTGGCGCACCGCTCATTGACTTCGTGTCTTAACCACACTGATGTGTCTTCTGTTGATCCGAAGGGAAGCCGCCGATGTCGTTCACGTACGAGTACGCCCGCCCCGCCGTCGCCGTGGACTGCGTCGTCTTCGGGTTCGACGACGGCGAGCTGAAGGTGCTGCTGATCCGGCGCGGGCTGGCCCCGTTCAGGGGGCGTTGGGCGCTGCCGGGCGGGTTCGTGCGGCTGGACGAGACGCTCGACGCCGCCGCCCGCCGCGAGCTGGCCGAGGAGGCGGGGCTGGCCGGCGTCTACCTGGAGCAGCTCTACACGTTCGGCGACGTCGAGCGCGACCCGCGCGAGCGGGTGCTGTCGGTCGCCTACTACGCGCTGGTCGCCCTGGACCGCCACCCCCCCACCGCCGCGACCGACGCCGACGCCGCGGCCTGGTTCGCGGTGGCCGACTTGCCGTCGCTGGCGTTCGACCACGCGGCGATCGTGCAGGCCGCCGTCGCCCGGCTGCGCGGCAAGGTCCGCTACCAGCCGGTCGGCTTCGAGCTGCTGCCCGAGCGGTTCACGCTGTCTCAGCTGCAGCACCTGTACGAGGCGATCCTCGAGCGGACGCTGGACAAGCGGAACTTCCGGAAAAAGCTGCTGGCGATGGACGTGGTCGTCGAGACGGACGAGGTCGAGCAGGACGTCGCCCACCGTGCCGCCCGGCTGTACCGCTTCGACGAGCCGAAGTACCGGCGGCTGGTGAAGAAGGGGTTCAACTTCGAGCTGTGAGGCCGGCCAGCGGCAGGGTTGCTTCAGCTTGCTTCGTGCTCATTCGTGCCATTCGTGGCCGCCCTGTTACGATGTGCCCGTCGCGGCAGGACGTGGCGATCGCGCCGGGCGACAGCCCGGTGAGGAAAGTCCGAACTGCGCAGGGCACGGTGCCTGGTAACGCCAGGGCGGACGGTTCGCCGTCCGACGGAAAGTGCAACAGAAAGGATACCGCTGGGGGAGTTGCTGGTTGCTTGTTACGGGTTGCTTGTGGAGACGCCACCAGGATCGAGTAACAAGGAACCAGTAACTCCCGCAGTAAGGGTGAAAAGGTGCGGTAAGAGCGCACCGCGGCCGTGGCGACACGGCCGGCGATGGCAAACCCCACCGGCAGCAAGACCAAACAGTGGAGAGGCCCGGCCCGGGCCGCAAAGCCGCCGGCAACGGCGGCCGATCCACGGGTAGGTCGCAGGACGATCGGCGACGCGAGTCGTCGGTCGGACGAGGCGGGCAGCGATGTCCGCCACAGAGAAATGATCGTCCCGACGGGCAACCGGCGGAACAGAATTCGGCTTACGGTCGGCCGCGACGAAACACACGGTCGGCGGCGTGCGGCAACGCACGCCGCCGGCCGTTTTTCGTCGGGTGGTCGAACGCGCTGGCGAAACGTCCGTTCGCCCCCCGCTCTGCGGGGGTTCTCCGGCAACCCCCGCAGACCGGGGGACCAACGGACAGGGGGCCGCGCGCTCAGGCGACCGTGTCGACCGTGTGCCCCACGTTGGGCAGCGGCGTGGTCGACGCCTCGATCACGGCCATGGCGGCCGAGAGCAGCTCGAGCACGCCCCCCTCGGCCTGGTGCTGCGTGTCCGATGCTTTCACGGCGACGGCCGCGTCAACGGCGGTCGTCACCTGCGACTGTTGGAAGGCGCTCGCCTCCGAAGCGGTGATGGTGTTCATGCCCTTGTAATCGGCAAATACCGCACACCTGGTTTGCTACACCGCACGATCCGATAAAAACAGGCCGATTGCTGCCGGGTCCTAAGCTTTGAGCAAATGAATGGTGTGCAACCGCTCTTAACGATCCAAGATTTTCGCCACCACCGGCATCCGACCAGGTTTGCGATTACGTCGAACTACGGATGCATCGGCAGTCGGGGCCGGTCACATCATCCGCCGGGCGACGCGGAAGTAATCCTGCACGGCCCGCAGGGCGGCGTCGCTCTCCAGCGACTCGGCGTGGGCGCAGCGGGTGATGAACAGGCTCTGCTTCGGCTCCGACGCCGCGTCGTAGACGGCCTGGCCCTGGGCGAAGGGGATCACCTCGTCGTTCATCCCGTGGATCACCAGCACCGGCCGGGGCCAGAGGTTGGCGGCGGCGTCGGCGGGCGAGAAGGCCGACATCCGCGCCCCCACCTGCAGGTTGGCCAGCGGCAGCGCGACGTGCTCGATCATCCACCGCACCGGCGTCGACGTGACCGGCGCCAGCGTGCTGGCGACCACGCGGTCCAGCCGGTCGTACGGCGCGTAGACCGCCAGCGCGTCGATCGACTGCCCCTGCGGCGACGGGTCGGCGGCGGCGGCCAACAGGGCCGCGGCACCGGTGCTCACGCCCAGGCCAACGATGCGCCGGGCGCTGCCGGGCCGGTTCGCCTGCAGCCAGCGGACGGCCCCAAGCACGTCGCGCCGCTCCAGGTCGCCGTAGCTGACCAGTTGCCCGCCGCTGTCGCCGTGGCCGCGGAAGTCGAAGGTGAGGATGTTGTACCCGCCCTCCCGCAGCCCCGCGGCCAACGGCAGCACGGCCACCGGACCGCCGAGCGCCCCGGGACAGAGCACCACCGTGCGATCGGACGGCCCGTCGGCCGCGGGGATCCACCAGCCGGCGATGCGCGTGGCGTCGACGGCGGCGGGGAACGAGACGTGGTCGAACGTCCAGCTGGCCCCCCTCCACGGGTCGGTGGTGGGCGACTCCTTCGGGCGGTAGGTGAGCGCGACGGCCAGCACGTACGGGATGATGACGCCGCCGACGACGGCCGCCCGCAGCAGCAGCGCGCCGGCGATGCGGAGGCCGAGGTGCCGCCCCGCCGGCCCCGTGGGCCGGAGGCGGAACAGGGCCTGCGTCGCCCGCCACAGGCCGCGGTCGAGCCAGCCGAGCAGCAGGATGAACGACATCGCCAGGTAGGCGGTGATGAGCAGTTGGTCGGGGCGGACCTGGGCGTGGGGGGTCGAGCCGTCGGTGACCATCTGCACGCGGGCGGCATAGGCGTAGGCGACGCACACCAGCACGCCGACCGCCGTCCCGCCGAGGGCGGCCCGGCGGAACCGCTTGAGCGGGATCCACCGCTTGTGCCGGCGGTAGGCCCGCGCGGCATGCACGAGCGCCACCGGTGGGCCGGCGAGGTAGACCGTCACGATCAGCAGGTGGCACAGGTGGAGCATCGGTCACGGATGGTTGGACGGGGACATCGTAGCCTCCCCGCCCCCTTCCGTTAGCCCCCCGCTCCGCGGGGGTTTCCCCGGCCCCCTCTCCCGGCGTACCGGGCGAGGGGACCAGACCTCAAACCGTTGCGCCCACCATCGGGTCGGCCGGCTGGGCGGCGGTGCAGTGGGAGCAGCGGCGGGCCTTGATCGGGATGATCGACAGGCACTCGGCGCACTCCTTGGTGGTCGGCTCGCCCGGCTTGGGCGTGCCGCCGACGCGCTTCACCATGCCGCCGAGCAGCTTGACGATCAGGATGAAGATGGCGAACGCGATGATGACGAAGTTGATCAGCTCGCCCACGAAGTGGCCGATCGGGTAGCCGGCCACGGTCCAGTCGAAGTTGACGGCCTTGACCGTGTCGGCCGCGGGCGGTGCCGGTGGCGCCGGTGGCGCGGCCTGGGCGGCGACGGCGGCCTGGATCGCCTTGGCGAGCTGGTCGACGGTGAGGTCGGAGGGCAGGCCGGGCGTCGCCGCCGCGGGCCTTGGCGCGAGGGGCGCGGCAACGGCGGGAACGGTGGTGGGCTGCGTCGCGGGCTGGGTGGTCGGCTGGGTGCTGGGCCGGGTCGACAGCCCGACCGACGCGGCCGCGTGCTTGGCGGTGTCCGCCACCTTCTCGAGCCCCTCGCTCCCCTTCTCCTTGGCCTCGCGGACGATCTGCACCACGTGCCCGATCGAGGGGTTGATGACGTCGGTCACCATCGCGTGGATCACGTTGGAGAACGCCGCCCCGATGACCACGGCGACGGCCAGCTCGATCATGTTCCCCTGGAACGCGAACGCCTTGAACTCGGCCCACAGGCCGCTGAATGGTAACTTCACTGGTTGCTCCTCGGTGTTGTCTCGGTGTCGTCGTGCGCGACGCCGACGATACCAAGCTCTTCGGCCAATGCGAGGAATTCCAGTGGAACTGCGATCCGTCACGCTCGCCGTCCTCGCCGGGGGGCGGGGCTTGCGCATGGGCCGGCCCAAGGGGCTGCTCATGCTGAACGGCGTGCCGATCCTCGCCCGCCTGCTGGACCGCCTGGCGTGGCCCGGCCCGACGCTGCTGGTGACCGGGCCCGGGCGGGAGCGCCCGCCGGGGTGGGAGCGGTTCGACGCCGAGGCGGTCGACCCGGTCGCCGACCAGGGGCCGCTCCGCGGGGTGCTGACGGCGCTGGAGGCTATCCACACGCCGCTGTTGGCGGTGACGACGGTCGACATGCCGAACGTGGTGCGATCCCAGTTCGAGTGGTTGGCGGGGCAGCTGGGCAACGCGCACCAAGGCGTGCTGTGCGAGCGCGAGCGGGTGGAGCCGTTCCCGCTAATGCTGCGTTCAACCGCAATCGACGGGGTGCGAACGCGGTTCGATCAGGGGCGGCGATCGGTGCACGGGTTGGCCGAGGAGGCACGGTTCGTGGTGCGACCGGCGCCGGTCGAGTGGGGCGAGGCCGTGTGGGTGAACCTGAACACGCCGGGGGACGTGGCGGCGTACGGGCTGCCGTGAAGCCGGATATTGCTGGACAGAAGCCGGGCCTGAGGGTACGCCCGAAGGCCCGGATGGGTCGCCTGGAGCATCCGGGCCTTCGGGCGTACCCTCAGGCCCGGCTTCAGGGAGTCGTCCGATGCGTTGGATGCACGTCGTCGTCGGCACGAAGAACGCGTGGTTGCACGGCGACCCGCGCGGCTTCCGCAGTCGCGATCACCGCCTCCATTCCAGCGGCGACTACAAGGACCCGCCGCCGGACGGCGAGCACGCGGAACTGCACCGCCATCACCAACGACGGGCCGGCGATCCGGTCGACTTGGGTATCGAGGCCCGCGTCATTATCTGCCAAGCGTTCGTCCACAAGTGGCGATCCATGGGCTACCGCGTCATCGCCTGCTCCGTCGGCAACCGGCACCTTCATGCCATTGTCGAGGGCCCGCGCGATCACGGGTTGTTCGATAAAAAGGTGGGCCGCGCCAAGCAGGCCGCCAGCCACGCCGTCCGACACCTCCTGCCGGGCACGATCTGGGCCGCCAACGGCGGTTTCAAACCCGTGCGCAACAAAGGTCACCTGCGAAACTCGTACAAGTACGTCCGTACGTGCCAAGATCCTGGCACCATCGTTTGGTCCCATCGGCCCGACGAGAACTGGATAGACGACGACGCGATTGCAGTGGTTTTGATGCGCGGCAAACGCGACCCCATCCGCCTCCCGAAGCCGGCGTCTGAGGGTACGCCCGAAGACCCGGATCAGTAGCGCACCGCTGCGCTTCACGGCCTCGTCGTCGCCGCAGGTTCCGTGCCGAACACCAGCACGCCGAGCATGGTGTTCACCGCGGCCTGCAGCTGCGCGTCGCCGCCGGGTTGGGTGCTGGCGACGTCGCCCGCGGGGCGGGTGACCGTCTTGGGCAGCGGGCGGCGGAACACCTCGGCGTCGTCCTGCTGCTGCAGCACGCGCTGCTCGGCGGCGGGGTCCATCGGCACCGTGATCTGCGGCTGCACGCCCCAGTCGGTCGCGTCCCTCCTCCGGTGGACCAGCCGGCCGCTCGGCAGGTAGTAGTAGGCGACCGTCAGCTTCAGCTCCCCGCCCTGCACGTCGAGCGGGATCACCTCCTGGACGCTGCCCTTGCCGTAGCTGCGCTGGCCGAGCACGACGGCCCGGCCGTTGTCCATCAGGCTGCCGCTGACGATCTCGGCGGCGCTGGCCGAGTGCTCGTTCACCATGACGATCATGGGGAACGGCGGCAGGACGTTCTGCCCGTCGGAGACGTCGCGGTGCTCGGGCCGGGCCCGGCCGCGGGTGGTGAGGATCGTCTCGCCCTTGGGGACCAGCATGTTGATGATCCGCTCGGCCTGCTCCAGCTCGCCGCCGGGGTTGAAGCGCAGGTCCAGGATCAGCCCCCGCATGCCGTGGGCGAGCATCGGCTCGACCGCGCCGCGCAGCTCCTCGTACGACTTGCCGGTGAACTGCGTCAGCCGGACGTAGCCGATCTTCGGGTTATCGCAAACGGAGAAGTCCCAACTGTTGTCGGTGTTCCGGCGGTAGCCCTTGACGGTGGGCTGGTGCACCTCGTCGCGGGTGAGCGTGTACGACGCCTGCTGCCCGTCGGGGTGGCGGACCGTGAGCGTCACCTTCGAGCCGAGCGGCCCGCCGACCCTCTTGACCAGGTCGATCAGGCGGAGGTTGTCCAGCGCCTGCCCGTCGACGGCGAGCAGGATGTCGCCCGGCTGCAGGCCGCTGCGGGCGGCGGGGCTGCCGTCGACGGGGGTGACGATCTCGAACGTGCCGTCGGGGTGCTGGTCCAGCCGGACGCCGACCCCCTTGAAGTTGCCGGTCAGCATGCGGTCGAAGTCGTCCTGCCGCTCGGGCGGGACGTAGACGCTGAACGGGTCGAGCTGGTCGAGCATGCCGTCGATCGCGCCCTGGTCGAGCTTGCGCTCGTCGACGGCGTCGACGTAGTTGTCGGCCACCCGGCGGTGGATGTCGACCAGCCGGCGGACGAACGCGTAGTCGTCGTCCCGCTGCGCCAGCGTCCCGGGAATCTGGAACGCGAGCAACGCCAACATGCCGACGCTGGCGGACCAGGCGAGCTTCTCACGGTTCATGAAGAGCGTTCTACCACGGAGACGCGGAGGCACGCAGAAGACGGGGGAAAAAAGCGAGTGGAACCACAGATGCACACGGATGCACACAGATCAGAAACGGATCGGTCTGCATCCGTGTGCATCTGTGGTTCCGCTCTCTTCTCCGCGCCTTCGTGGTTCAGATCTTCGCCGAGTCCAGCGAGTTGCTGTCGACGTTGATGCCGCACTCAACCTTGCCGCTGCCGGCCCAGCGGCCGGCGCGGGCGTCCTCATCGGCGCCCACCGGCCGCGTGCAGCTCTGCGGGTTGCAGCCGATGCTGGCGTAGCCCAGCTCGAACAGGGGGTGGTACGGCAAATCGTGCTTCTTCAGGTAGGCGTGGATCGACCGCCGGTCGAGGTTGAGCAGCGGGCTGACCGCGTGCGTGGCGTGCCGGGCGGACCACTCGACGAACTGCCTGCCCTTGCGGCTGTCGGCCTGGTTGCGCCGGATGCCGCGGAGCCAGGCGCCGGGGCGCAGCTCGCGCAGCGCGCGGTCGAACGGCTCGTTCTTGTTGGTGCCGCAGCAGCGGTCGACGTCGTTCCGCCACGCCGGGTTCTCCTCGCCGGCCTGGCGGAGGTAGGCGATCGGGTCGTTGCGCGTGCGGTAGGCCCAGATGTTCAGGTCGAGCCGCTGGCGCAGGTCCTCCATGAAGGCGTGCGTCTCGGGGAACAGGTAGCCGGTGTCGACGAAGATCACCTTGATGCGCGGGACCACGCGCGTGGCCATGTGGAGCAGCACGGCCGAGTCGGCCCCGAAGCTGCTGGACATGACGACGTTGTCGGGCCCGAACTGGGCGGCCGCCCACTCGACGACGGCCGACGGGTCGGCCGACTCGAACATGGCGTTCAGCGGGGCCAGCTCCAACCCCGAGGCGGCGGCCAGCGCGGGCGGTTCATCAACGATGGACATGGCGTTGCTCAGTTCGACGTCTTCCCAGCGGCCAGCGACCGTCGGGCGGCGGCACAGGCGTCGTCCAGCTCGTCGAACATCTCCCGCGGCACCCGCCGGCCGCGGGCCAGGCCCAGGTCGATGTCCTTCTTGTTGGTGCCGTGGAAGTCGCTGCCACCGGTCTTGAGCAGATGATAGCGCTGCGCGAGCGCCATCGTCTTGGCGACCCACGCGGCGTCGTGGTCGCTGTGGAACACCTCGATGCCGGCCAGCCCGTTCTCGACCAGCCCGTGGACGATCGTGTCCAGGTGCCCGTCGTTTGCAGTGCGCAGCTGGGCGGCGTGGGCCAACACCGGCAGGCCGCCGCTCTCGCGGATCATCTCCAGCGCGCGGCGCGGCGTGAGCCGTTCCTTCTCGGCGTAGGCGGCCGCTCCCTGGCCGAGGTACTTGTTGAACGCGTCCTTGATGCTCGACACGTACCCCTTGCGGAGCAGGATCGCCGCCAGGTGCGGCCGGCCGATCGTGCCGCCGTTGGCCTCGGCCTCCCACTCGGCCATGGTGACGGCGACGCCCAGCTCGTTCAGCTTCGCCACCACCTGCGGGTTGCGGTTGTCGCGCCCCTCGATCAGCTGCCGCGTCAGCTCGACCAGCGACGGCGAGGTTGCATCGACGCCGTAGCCGAGGATGTGCAGCGTGCCGGGCGCGGCGATCTCGGCGCTGATCTCGATGCCGGGGAGGAAGCCGAGCCCCAGCTTCGCCGCCTCCGCCGCCGCCTCGGCGACGCCGCCGACGGTGTCGTGGTCGGTCAGGGCGAGCGCGGTGAGCCCGTTGCGCCGCGCCAGCTGCACGACCTCGGTCGGCGACAGCGTGCCATCGGACGCGGTGGAGTGGCAGTGGAGGTCGACGTAGGACAGGTTCATGGTTCGATTTCCCCATTGGCCACGCCGGCGCGCGAAGCCGTTTTTCGTTGCGATCCCAGCAGCCACGCGACCAGCGTCAGCACCAGCGCCGCGGCCACGGCCGCCACGGCGAACATGACCGAGTCGCCCCAGCGGTTCTGCTCGAGCAGCAACTGCTGCACGACGGCGGTCGTCGGCATCGGCACGCCGGGCGGGCGGTTGGTCACGCGCACATGGTAGGAGGTGGCGGAGCCGACGAGGTGCGTGACGGACCAGACCAGCCATGTGACGGCCGCGGGGATGACCAGCGCGACCAGCACAGGCAAAAGCACGCGGCCGGGCCGGTGACGGAAGCCGACGTCCGGCGTGCCCGCTTCAGCGGGGCGCGGGCATCGTGCGGTCCCGTGCCCCGCTGAAGCGGGCACGCCGGCGGACGGGTGGATCGTGCTCACGCCTTCAGGTACCCGCCCTGCTCCAGGTAGGCCAGGATCTGCTTGGCCCCCTCCTCGGCGGTCAGCAGCTCGGTGTCGACGATGATCTCCGGGTCGGTCGGGGCCTCGTAGGGATCATCGATGCCCGTGAACCCCTTGATCTGCCCGGCGCGGGCCTTCTTGTAGAGCCCCTTGGGGTCGCGGGCCTCGGCGGCGGCGAGGCTGGCCTTGACGTAGATCTCGATGAACTCGCCCTTGGCGGCCCCGGCGCGGACCGCGTCGCGGTCGGCCTTGTAGGGGCTGATGAAGCTGGTGATCGCGATCGTCCCCGCGTCGGCGAAGAGCTTGGCGACCTCGCCGATCCGGCGGATGTTCTCGGCGCGGTCCTCGGCGGTGAACCCCAGGTTCTTGTTCAGGCCCATGCGGATGTTGTCGCCGTCCAGCCGGTAGGCGTGCTTGCCCTGGTGCAGCAGCAGCTGCTCGAGGATGACGGCGATCGTGCTCTTGCCGCTGGCCGACAGGCCGGTCATCCAGACGACGGTCCCCTTCTGCCCGAGCAGCGCGTGCCGCTCGTCGCGGGTGACGGAGCCCTCGTGCCAGGTGACGTTGGTTGCTTTTTGTTCTGCCATGGATGTCGTGGGTTGGGGGTGGCGGGTTGTTCGTTATTGAATGTGTGTAGGGTGGGCACGGCTCAGCGTCAATGCGATTACGATTGTCAGCCTGCACCTGCCCCGAAGGTTTCGATGCTGGTCGCGGTGTCGGGGCAGGCCGTCAAGAGCTGGAAGTCGGCCGTCACCAACTTCGCCCCGATCGCGCGTGCGGTCAGGACGTAAACCGCCTGACTCGCCGTCAGGTCTGTCTCCAGGGCCAGCTCCAGCACGGCGGCCGCATTGACCTCCTCATGCGACTGACGGATCAGCATATCCGCTGCGTAGAGGTGGGTCTGGGCGTCGTAGAGCGACTCGCCGGTCGAGCGGACGTGGTCGAGGATTTGGTTGCACGCCTCCAGTCGCCAGATGTCGGGCATCAGCCAGACCGGATCGCGTGCGGAGACAAGCTTGACGGCCGCGAAGCGAGCGCCTCCCCGCACCAACATTGGCATCAGCACTGTCAGGTCGACAACGATCACGGGACGACACTCCCAACCCCGCCGGGCACACCGCCCGGATACAAGCTGCGCGTGAGCGTCCCGGCTTGGGATGCGTCCACGATCGCCATCCGCTCGTCGTCAGTCAACGGCCGGCCGAGGATGGCGAGGATGGCGTCCGCGACGGCATCCGGACCCGACCGGTTGCGCGCCGTCACGTGCCGATGGACCCGAGCGAACAGGTCGTCCGGCAAGGCGGAGTTTCCAAAAATCGCCATCACTCCTCCTCGAACAGCGGCGTGCTCAGGTACCGCTCGCCGAAGCTGCACATGATCGTGACGATCACCTTCCCCTTGTTCTCCGGCCGGGCGGCGACCTTGGCGGCGGCGGCCATGTTCCCGCCGCTGCTGATGCCGCCGAAGATCCCCTCCTCCTTGGCCAGCCGGCGGGCCATGGCGAACGCCTCGTCGTCGCTCACCTGGATCACCTCGTCCACGATGGCCAGGTGCAGGTTGCCCGGCACGAAGCCGGCCCCGATCCCCTGGATCTTGTGCCGGCCGGGGACCACCTTCTCGTGGGCCATCGTCTGCGTGATGACCGGGCTGGTGACCGGCTCGACGGCGATCGCCCTGAAGCTGGGCTTGCGCGGCTTGATCACCTCGCTCACGCCGGTGATGGTGCCGCCGGTCCCCACGCCGGACACGATGATGTCGACCGCGCCGCCCGTGTCCTGCCAGATCTCCTCGGCCGTCGTCTGGCGGTGGATCTCCGGGTTGGCCGGGTTCATGAACTGCTGCGGCATGTAGCTTTTGGCGTGCTCCTTCAGCAGGCCCTCGGCCTTGGTGATCGCGCCCTTCATGCCCTCGGCGGCGGGGGTGAGCACGACCTGCGCCCCCAGCGCCTTCAGCAGCCGGCGGCGCTCGATGCTCATGCTCTCGGGCATGGTCAGCACCAGCCTGTACCCCTTGGCGGCGCACACGAACGCCAGCGCGATGCCGGTGTTGCCGCTGGTCGGCTCGATGATGACGGTGTCCGCGTCGATCTTCCCCGCCCGCTCGCCGGCCTCGATCATGGCCAGGCCGATGCGGTCCTTCACGCTGGACAGCGGGTTGAAGAACTCGCACTTGGCCAGCACGGTCGCCTGGCCCGGCGGGATGATGCGGTTCACGCGGACCAGCGGCGTGCCGCCGATCACCTGGGTGATGTCGTCGTACACGCGGCCTTGGGGTTTCAGGGGCATGGTGATCCGATGTTGAAGGTGACCTCTACTGGAGCGGTCGCAGGCTCACGATCATCAGGACGTCGATGCTCTCCGGCACATCTTCGTCTCTGACGGTCACCTGCGCGATACGCCCGCCACCCACGAGCTGAACGCACTCCGGGTGTCGGATGATGACCTCGCGACCGTCCGCCAGGTGCATCGTGAACTTTGCAAACGGGACGGCACTGAGCGTCCTCATGATTTGCGCTGCGGTCATACCAGGGCGTTCCGACGAGGCACGGCGGGAAGAGAACCCTGATGGATCTCGACTCGATCGACCAGAGAACCCGAAAATGACTCGGCTGACTCGCCATCTTCATGGGCAACGCCGATGATCGACATCGAGGGGTTTCGACCAATCTGTTCAGGCTCACGGATCAAGAATCGGCGCCCGTCCTTCAGGTGAAGAACGAACGGGCGGAACGGCGTCGCTCGCCGGTACTGCATCACCTCTTCCACGGTCATCGCAAGCCTCCGGTAGGTCTACTCGCAGATCGTAAGGCCGACGTGCGACGACTGCCACCCGCTGCCCTCACCCGATCGTCTGCTGCGCAAACTGCTCCGTCGCCTCCTGCAGCACCCAGCTGGTCAGGTCCACCGGCTCCCTTTGATGGATCGCCACGATGACGTAGCTGTAGAACGGCCACCCGTGCAGCCGGTCGGTCTCGCTCGGCCTCGCCGGGTGGTCGGGGTGGCTGTGGTAGAACCCCAACACCAGTTCCCCGCCGCTGCAGGATCGCTCGGCCCGCATCAGGTCGGCCGGGCCGATGCTGAACCGGTGGAACTGCTCGTCCGCCTCGTACGCGTTGGCGACCACCTCCAGCCGTTCGACGACCCGTTGGCCATCCATGTCCCGGCCGTACAGGATGCCGCAGCACTCGTTCGGATAGGCCGACACGCCGTCGGCCTCGATCTGCCGCTTCTGGGCGTCCGTCAGGATCAGGGGATTCACGTCGCTCACGGCCAGTTCTCCGCCTCGTTGGTCTCGGGCACGTCGGCCCACCACCGGTCGTTCAGGTACTTGGCGGCCGAGTCGCAGAAGACCGTGACGACGACCGCGTCGTCCCGCCCCTCGGCCTTCAGCCGCTCGGCCACCCGCACGGCCGCCACCAGGTTCGCCCCCGCCGACGGTCCGACCAGCAACCCCTCGGTCCGCGCCAGCCGCAGCACCGCGGCGTGGGCGTCGTCGGTGTCGATGACCACCTCCGCATCGGGCAAGGACGGGTCGTAGATGCCCGGCACCATCGCCGTCGGCATGTGCTTCATCCCCTCCAGCCCGTGCAGCGGACCATCGGGTTGCATGCTGATGCACTGGATGCCGGCGTCGTACTCCTTCAGCCGCCGGGTGGTCCCCATGAACGTGCCGGTCGTGCCCAGCCCCGCCACGAAGTGGGTGACCGCGCCGCCGGTCTGCTCCCAGATCTCCCGCCCGGTCGTCTCGTAGTGAGCCCGCCAGTTGGCGTCGTTGTTGTACTGGTCGGGGTAGAAGTACCGCTCCGGATGCTCGGCCACCATCCGCTTGGCCATCCGCTGGGCCCCGTCCGTTCCCTCGCCCGGGTCGGTCAGCACCAGCTCCGCCCCGTACGCCAGCAGCGTCTGCTTCCGCTCCACGCTGGCGTTCTTCGGCAGGCACAGCGTGACCCGATACCCCCGCTCGGCCGCGATCATGGCGTAGGCGATGCCCGTGTTCCCGCTCGTGGCGTCCACGATGATCTTGTCCGGCGTCAGCACCCCGCGCCGCTCCCCCTCGCGGATCATCGACAGCGCCGCCCGGTCCTTCACGCTCCCGCCGGGGTTGTACCACTCGGCCTTGGCGTACACCTGCACCGGCGCGACGTGGGCCGCCACCTTCCGCAGCGCAAGCAACGGCGTGTTCCCGATCAGGTCCGTGACCGACCGAGCCTGCACGGGCGAGGGTTTTTGAGCCATTTCGATCAAAGCCGCCGAATCCTATGGGGATGTGGGACGAGAGGCAACGCCAAGGAGTGCGCCGCACTCCGAGCACCGTTGCGATGAGGATCCCACATCGTAACCGCAGCGCGAGCACCGGCCCTGTTCGACCCGACCCTGCCGTCGCTTCCGCGCTCGGCCAACGATCCACGCCAGCAGGGGCAGAGGGACGGCGAAGACAACGAGGACGAGCGTCGGCCCGCCGACGACCAGCGTCCGACACGACATCCCCCCGGCCTGAAACTGCCCCCTCCACACGTACAGGCCGCACCGGTCGAAAAGGGCCGGCAACGCGTTGGTGGGTTTGACCCAATTCTCTGGATATGAAGGTCGACCCGAACTGCTATCCCAAACGGTGGACGGGGCAAGCCGGTGCGATACGCCGTCGCTACGCTGAACTGCGCCGGCGGCGTTCCACATCGATCGGCCCGAGTAGACCGGATCGTCGCCCACTAAATCCTCGTCATCGGCGTCGTAGCGCGTGGTGCGAAAGCGGCTCCCGTCCTGACCACTGAAGCCCATCCAGTAGGCGGCGTGCGCCGCATTCCCGGCCTTGCAACGCCGCAGCCAGACCCACGCCGACTGGTTCGTGACCCTCTTTGAAAGCCGACCGTTAGTAACAGGGCCGCTGTTAATCGCACCAGCGTTAGCGGGAGCTGACGACGAGGTCGAGTAGGCCCGGAAATCGCGAGTCCAGATCGGCCCGACGAAGGGAGTTCAAGTACGACGGGCCGCTGGGCCGCATGCTGATCACGCCCGCCTCACGCAAAGTTCGGAAGTGGTGCGAGGCCGTCGACTTGCTCACGGAGACGGTCACGGTGCCGCAGCTCTGTTCGCCGCCGTCCGACAGGCACCGGACGATTTGAAGGCGGGCCGGGTCGCCTAGGGCGTGTAGGACGGCGGCTAGCTTTAGGTCCTGCACGTCGGGGTGGGGTAGTTCTCGCATGACCAGTTGAACGTATAACCAATCGGCAGTATGTTTCCACTGTTCGGTTAAACCGGACAATGGAAACAAGGTCGCTCTTGCGAGGTTTTATGGTTGCACGAACGAACAAGCATGTCCTGATCGTCCTCGCCCACCCGGACACCGCGTCGCTCAACGGGTCGCTCACGGCGGTAGCCGCCAAGACGTTGCGGGACCAAGGGCACGAGGTGCGGGTGTCAGACCTGTACGCGATGGGGTGGAACGCCGTCGCCGGTCCGGCCGACTTCCGGGACCGGGCCGAGGCGGGACGCCTGCACTACGCAAGAGAGTCGCAGCACGCTTACGAGACCGGCACACAGGCGGAGGACGTCGAGGCCGAACAGGCCAACCTGCTGTGGGCGGACGCGGTCGTCTTCCAGTTCCCGCTGTGGTGGTTCACGATGCCGGCGGTCCTCAAGGGTTGGGTCGAGCGGGTGTACGCTTTCGGGTTCGCCTACGGCGTCGGCGAGCACGGCGGCACCCGATGGGGCGACCGGTACGGCGAGGGCCGTCTGGCCGGGCGGCGGGCCATGCTGTCGGTTACGATCGGCGGCCGGGAGCCGCACTACGGCGAGCGGGGGGTGAACGGGCCGCTGCTGGACCTGCTGTTCCCGATCCACCACGGAATCCTTTGGTACCCGGGCATGGACGTCCTGCCCCCGTTTGCCATCTACCAGGCCGACCGACTGACTCCAGAGGCGTTCGACGTCGCCGCGGCCGAGTACCGCGAGCGGCTGGTGCGGCTGTTCACCGACGAGCCGATCCCGTTCCGCAGCCAGAACGGGGGCCACTACGACGAGGCCCAGGTGTTACGGCCCGCGTTCGGCACCGGCACGAACGGGTTCGGCCTGCACGTCCTGCAACCGGGCGAGGCTGCGGACGCGCGACCGCAGCCGGCGGGTTCACCGCTCGGCTGAGTGCCGGTGCCGTGCGGACGGAACGCACGTCTACCCCAGCACTTTTCTGTTGATCCCGGGCTTCGTCGCTCGCCAGCCGTTGCCTGCCCCACAGAGCGATGACTGCCGCCCCGAAAACCCACGACAGCCCGACCGACGCGCGGAACAGTCGCTGACAAGCCATCGGCCCCATCTCATCCCCCGACATACCGGCTCACCAGCGACCTTGCCCGCCCCGTATCCACCGTTCCCCCCACCAGCACGCGCCCGTCGCCGAACACCGTCAGCGTGATCCCCGCCTCCCCACCCAACCGACACCGCAATAGGTACGCCGTCCGCTCCACCGCCCCCACCGCTCCCAGCTTCACCGCCAGCGACTCGAGATCGGTCCGTCCCCGCGTCACCGGTCGCACCTGCACCGCATCCCGCCCGCACAGGTGGGCTGCGCCCCCCTCCACCGACCGTTCCAGAAACGGGAACTCCCGCCGCCCGCAGCACGGGCAGTCGGCCCGCGGCCCACCGGTCTCCACCACCCGGAACCGATTCTTCCAAAGGTCCAGCACCGTCAGCCCGTCGACAGGCACGTCCAGGATCAACTTGAACGCCGCGATCGATTGCAGCGATGCCACGATCGCCGACGCCGCCCCCAGCACCCCCGCCGTGTCGCACGTCGGCAGCTCCCCCACCGCCGGCGGGTCCGGAAACAGACACCGCAGGCAGGCCGTCACCCCCGGTCGCACCGCCATCACCCGCCCGTCGGCCGACACGCACCCGCCGTACACCCACGGCACCCCCGCCCGCACGCACCCGTCGTTGATCAGGTACCGCGTCTCGGCGTTGTCCGTCCCGTCCACGACCACGTCGACGCCGTCCATCAGCTCGCCAAGGTTCCCCGCGTGGACATCGACCACCGCCGGCTCCACGCGCACCGTCGAGTTGATCTCCCCCAGCCGGACCGCCGCCGCTGCCGCCTTCGGCACGCCATCACGCGCGTCGGCCTCATCGAACAGCACCTGCCGTTGCAGGTTGGTCCACTCGACCAGGTCCCGATCCGCCAGCCGCAGGAACCCGACCCCGCCGCGGACCAGTTGTTCCGCCACCACGCCGCCGAGGGCTCCGCACCCCACGACCAGCACCCGCGCCGCCGCGAGCTTCGCCTGCCCCTCGGCCCCGATGAACGGCAACAGCGATTGTCGGTGGTAACGGTCCATGCCATTCCGAACTCCCTCCATCAGCCCCCGGCTTTGCCGCGGTTCCCATTCACGCCGGCAGAGCCGGGGGCTAACGGACGGGACTCTCCACTCTACGCTCGGCACCCCCCGACCACCGCCGCCCCAGCAGCGTTTCCCCCACCAACAATGCCAGCACCCCCCCCACGCCCATCGCCCATCCCTCTGGCCCACCGCGCCCGCGGGCCACCGCCGCCAGCACCGCCGCCGGCGTCGGGTCGACCCGCTCGAACCCGATCCGCCGGCCCATGGCGCGCCACGCATTGGCGGACAGCGCCGACAAATCCGACGCCTCCGCCGGCGGCGTCGCCACGCCGTACGCCGTCCGCTCCTGCCCGCCCACCCGGTAGCGCAGCCGGTACGTCCCCGACGCCGCCGTGCGCTCGAAGCGCAGCTCCGCGCGCCCCCCGACCCGCACGATGCGCGCCGGCTCGCGCCGCCCCGCCGGCATCAGCTGTGCCGTCGCCGACCGGTCGTCCACCGCCGGGTCGACCCGCACCACGATCGGCCGGCCCGCCGGCGCCTCGTGGTCGTCGCCCGCCCCCTCCGCCAGCCACCGCACGGTGGACTGCACCAGCGGCAGGAACAGGTCGGCCCGCGTCATCGGCCCCGCCGAGTCGTCCAGCGCGACCGTCGACAGCACCACCCGACCCCCGTCCGGCACCTCGGTCGCCACGATGGCCGGATGGTTGTCCAGCGTCGCCAGCACCCGTCCCGCGGGCCGACCGCCGAGGTCGAACATCCGGCCGATGCGCGGCCCGTTCCGCAGGTCGCCGCCGCCGACGAAGCTCACGATCGGGTGGTCCACATCGAGCAACCGCAAATTGCCGTTCGTCGGCCTCGACTCGCGCAGCACGGCCGGCAGCAGGTCGACGCCGTCCTCGCCGAGCTCGTCGTTGTAGTCGCCGGCCGACACGTGGCGACCCGGCGCGACCAGCAGGCCGCCCCCGTCGTCGACGAACCGCCGCAGCTCGTCGGCCCGCTCCATCGTCACCTCGCCGACGTCGGCCAGCACGACCACGTCGTACTGCGCCCGGTCGACCCCGGCCCAGCCGCCGCCCGCCACCACCGTGACGACCGCCGGATTGCCACTGCCGCCCGGCGCCATCGCCACTCGCAATGGCGCCGCGGCGGCCGCGTCGTCCGTCACGAGCAGCACCCGCGCCGGCGCGACCACGTCGGCCACGCCGTCGCGGCGGTCGTCGAACGACAGCCCGCTCGTCCGCACCGCGGCCGAGATCAGCTTCGAACCCTCCTCGGCAAATCGCACCGGCACGTCGACCGTCCCCGTTCCCCGCGGCGGCAGCGACACGACCGCGTCCGCCAGCTGCCGCGGCCCCGTCCAGACCGACACCGGCACGTTCGCCCGCGGCTCCGGTCCCCAGTTGCGCACCGTCACCCGCACCGTCCCCGGCAGATCCCGCACCATCGGCCCGTCGACGGCCCGGACCGACGTGACCGCCACGTTGTCCGCCTCGTCCGCGCCGACCGGCACCACGATCACCCGCGGCGGGCCACGCCCGTCCTTCCCGTGTTGCCACAGCCGTCCGAACGCGTCGGTCACGTTGCGCCACGCCACCGATTCGCGGTCACAGACGACAACGACCTGCCGCGGCCCCGTGACATCGGCGAGCAGGTCGGCGGCGCGCGACAGCGCGTCGGCCAAATCCCCGGAGCGCCGCGTCGGCCGCAGCCCGCTGACCGCGTTCGCCGCCGCCGCCAGGTCGCCCGACGGCCGCAGGTCGACCCATCCGACCGGCGGCGGGTCGGCCACCACCGCTGCCCGGTCCCCCCGCCCCAGACCCGCCAGCACGCCCAGCCCGATGCGCGTCGCGACGTCGAAGCGCGACGTCCCGCCGCGCGTGTACCCCATGCCGGCCGAGTCGTCGATCACCAGCGCCACGGTCGCCCGGTCGCCGGCGACGAGCCCTGCGGTCGGCACGGTCGACCACGCCGCCGGCAGGATCGGCCGGGCCAGCGCGACCGCCAGCGTGCCCAGCGCCGCCGACCGCACGAGCAGCAGCAGCCAGTCCCGCCACCGCCCCCCGCCGCTCGCCGCCGCCGCCCCGCCGGGCAGGAACAGCATGGCCGAGAAGTCGACGGTCCGATCGACCGCCCGCCCCAGCAGCCGCAGGAACAGCGGCACCGCCGCGGCGGCACCCCAGGCGAGCATGAGCGGGTGGGCGAACATTCAACGTTCAACGAGGACGAACCGTTTCGGTTCACGGCGAAGACGGCCAAAGCCAGGTCGCGATCTTGCGATTGCTTGTTCGTTATTCGATCCGCTTTGCCTGTCTCTTCCCCGAGCGATTCGACGTTACCGGCCGACGCTGCCCCTCGGTGTCGTACCCGATTCGGGGTTTCGACGGTTCCGACGGGACCGCCATCCATTGCCGGATCGCATCGAACACCGACTTGAATTGCGCGTCATACCGTCGCTCCAGTTCGGCAAGCTTCCGAGCGAGCTGCGCATTGGATGCCAAGATTGCCCGCAGACGCACACATGCTCGTACCACGGCCACGCCCATGTCCACGGCGCGTTGGCTGCTGCGAACGTTTGCGGCCATCAGGACGCCATGTTCCGTGAAGGCCAGGGGGTTGGTGCGAGAGAACTTGAGCGAGGCGAGGTGGTCACAGTTTGTGACCACCTCCGACTTCTCCCCACCGGTGAGCCGAAACATGAACTCATCGGGAAATCGATCGGCGTTTTGCTTTGCCGCCTGATTTAGCGCCTTGGTCGTCACGCCAAAGAGCGCCGCGAGGTCGGCGTCCAGCATCACCTTTTGGCCGCGGATGGCCAAGATCGTCTTTTCGATTCGTTCAACGGGAATCGGGCTGGTGAGCACCATGGTGGACCGAACTATGCGGCCCAACCTGTGCCACGGTCAAACCACCGCACTGCCCGGTCACCCGCCCGGCCGCAGCATCCGCGTGACGGCGGTCACGACGCCGTCGGTCGTGTCGGCGACGTGCAGGCGCACGCCCAGCGTGCGGCACGTCGTGATCAACCCTCGCTCATGGCGGGCGAAGTTGGCCAAGTAGGCCGACCGGGCGGTGGCGGGGTCGACGGCGACCGAGCGCTCGCCCTCGAGGCCGCGCAGGCGCAGGCCGGTGCGGAAGGGGAACGTCCGCTCGTCGGGGTGGAGGACGCGCAGCACCGACACATCGTGCCGGGCGGCGCGGAGGCGCGCGAGGCCGTCGCGGATGTTCGGCACGGGCGACATCAGGTCGGAGACGATCACGATCACCGCCCGCCGGCCGAGCCGGGCAACAGCTCGGCTGGCGACGGCGGGCCAGCCGACGGGGCCGGCCGGGCGCAGCCGGTCGAGCAGGTCGACCACGCGCGACAGCTGGGCCGACCCGGTGCGCGGCGGGAGCCAGTCGCCCCCGGTCGTCGCGACGCCGACGGCCTCGCCGGCGCCGGTGAGCAGGTGCGCCAGCGCCGCGACCAGCCGGGCGGCGCACGGCGCCTTGTCGGCGTAGCCCATCGACCCGCTGCCGTCCAGCAGCAGCAGGCAGCGGAGGTTGGTCTGGGCGTCGTGCTGGCGGACGAACGGCCGATCGGTGCGGGCCAGCACGCGCCAGTCGATCCGCCGCGGCTCGTCGCCGGGGACGTACGGGCGGTGCTGGCGGAAGTCGGCGCTGGGCCCGGTGAACCGCCCCCGGTGCGGCCCCGCCCCGAGCCCCTCGACCACGCCGCGCCGCGCCGCGGGCCGCAGGTGCGACAGCTGCTCGACGGTCAGCGGGTCCAGGTAGCGGGCGACGTCGGACATGCCGAAGTGTGAAGCTTGAAATCTCGAATGCCGAAGCGGGGATCATCGTTGCCGACTCGTCACTCGAGATTTCGTTATTCGAGGTTTGGCGCCGCGCCGTCGCCGCAGCCGGCGTCGACCTGGATGACGTGGTCGTTGCCGTCCGGCGGCGTGCGGCGGAACGCGGCGTCGTTCGGGAACGACAGCCGGCGAACCCGGTGCGACAGCGCGGGGTTGTTCAGGTCCAGCGACATCGTCGAACCCGTGTCGGGGAAGCGCAGGTCGCAGTGCCGGGCGACCCGCGGCTGCTGGGCCGCGGGGACGCCGTCGCTCGCCTCGACCGGCTGCTGGTTCGACAGCTCCGCCCGCAGCACGGCGCGGCCGGCGTCGTCGTACAGGATGACGCGCTTGGGCAGCGCGGTCGCGCGGTCGTACCACACCTCCTTCTGCGTCACCCAACGGTCGGGCCGGCGGACGTTGAAGTCGAACACGTACGAGCCGTCGCCGTCGTTGTCGAACCGCATGACCGGCGTCGGCTGCTCGAGCAGGTTCGTCTGCAGCAGGCCGACGCCCAGCACCTGCGCGACGAGGTCGGGCCGGACCGGCACGGGCCGGCAGCACGGCTGGCCGACGTTGGCCAGGTGGCCCCAGTAGTAGTCGCCGGCGTCGACGGCGGTGCGGACGTAGACCCAGAACTGGTCGCCGTCGCAGCCCAGCTGGAACACGTGGCCGGCGATGTCCTTGTCGCCGGTCAGCACCATCGACCCCGGCCGGCGATAGACGAGCAGGCCGTCGCCGGAGACGTCGTTCGCGGTCCGCTTCTGCGGGTCGATCAGGTGCGCCCGGTAGTCCAGCTGCGACCACAGCGACGGCACGCGGGCGGCGTTGCGGTTGACGCGCTCGACGACGACGTCGACCGAGTCGGTCGGGCCGGCGTAGGCGTGCGGCTGGGCGGGCGGGGGGCAGGTGCAGCAGCCGGCGAGGAGGAGCCCGCACAGGGCAAAGGAGCTGCGTCTGGCCATGTCTTCACCAAGCCGGTTCTGAGGGACGCCGAAGAGCCGGATCGGACGCCCCGGCTCTTCGGCGTCCCTCGGAACCGGCTCGGGTGATGGAGCTCACAGGTTCTCGTTCAGGATGTCGCCCAGCTGCGCGCTCACCTCGGCCACCTGCTGCTCGTCCAGGTGCGGGTTCACCAGGTCGAGCCGGTCGGGCTTGCCGCGGCGGCGGACGACCCACACGTCGCGGCCCGCCTCCGCGCGGCTGCTCTCGTACGCCAGCAGCCGCTTGCGCATCAGGATCAGGCCCAGCACGAACCGGAAGTTCTGCTTGGCCGGCTCGGGCACGTCGGCCAGCCGCTCGAACAGCTCGCAGAGCACCTCGTCGTCGACGAACCGCTTGGGCTTGGCCTCGGCGGCGCGGACGGCCGTCTGCCAGAAGGCCAGCACGTCCGCGTGGTCGAAGTTGGGCCAGCAGTTCAGGCAGACGTCGACGCGCTCGAACGCCTCGCCGGTCTCGCGCAGGGCGGCCATCAGCTTGTCGCCGGGCGCCAGGTCGCACTGGCAGACGGCGCAGCGGTTGCCCGGGCGGCCGACCTCGATCGTGCCGCCCTTCTGGGCGGCGGCGAAGCTGGTCATCGTGGTGGTCATGGGTTGCCTACCGGCGTGTACAGCCATCCGCGATCCACGGCGTGCCCGGCCAACACCTTGCCCTTGCGGACCACATCGTTCTCAGTCAAACCAGTGAAGTCGATCAGCACGTGCGCCCGGAAAGTCAGGGGATCGGGCGTGACGGCCAGGGAGCACGCGGCGCACTCCGCCACGTTCACCGCGACCACGCCAACCGACACGAGCCCCAACGCCGTCGTGAAATGGTCCCACGCTTCGGCAGCGGTCACAATGTCACCGTCATACACTGACAGTTTTCGCTTGTCTTTTGGCGTGGGGCGGAACGCCTGGGACGTCACTCGGCCCGCCCTCATGAACGACGGATGCACCTGGCGATGCAAAAGCGTGAGGCCCGTCATCCACCGCTCCCGCTCAACGCGCGCAACTGCGCCGTGGCCCAGTCCCATCCCGTGGCCAACGACAGGTCCAAGTGTCGGTCCGCGTCTTCACCGGAATCAAGGTCCAGCGCGTGCCAGTACGCCTTCATGTCTGGGAGGTCAATAGTCAACGAGATGTCTTGGCGGCCAAGGACCCACTCAGCCTGAACCCCACCTTCGGCGGTCGGATAGAGGCGCGGCCGGGGAAGCGCGGCGGGGTAATGCTCGGCGAACGCAGCCGCCAGCCGATCGAGCCCGGACGCCGTCGGCGCGCGCCCTTCGCCCCAGAGCCAGCCGTCACGCAACGCGAGAAACTCGTTGAGTTGCCGCTCAATTTGCAACTCGTCACTTGGCGCGGGTGCCGCCTGCGGTGGGGCGACCAACTCGGTCTTGCTCATGGTGACCCGTCCTTTCGAGCAGTTCCGGATGAGAGCCCCGGACTGCTGAGCGAGGCCTCTGAAAAACCAGTACCCGGGTTACCACGGAGGCACAGAGACACGGAGACAACGCCTGAAAACGAGATTTCTCTCCGTGTCTCTGTGCCTCCGTGGTTGATCCGCCTGGGGGTTCTCGAAGGGCTCGACCTGGATTGTAGGCAAAAGTAAAACGCCCGGCACAGGACCAGGGGCTAACCAGGTCGGATGAGATCGTCCTCACGACGCCCCTCACGCCTTCTCCGCCGGGGCGTGGCCCGGGGCGGCGGCGTGGCTGGCGGTGCCCTCGGACCACTCGGTGTGGACCATCTCGCCGGGCTTGTCGATCCGCTCGTAGGTGTGCGCGCCGAAGAAGTCGCGCTGGGCCTGGATCAGGTTGGCCGGCAACCGCTCGCTGCGGTAGCTGTCGTAGTAGGCCAGGCTGGCGCTGAACGCCGGCGTCGGCACGCCCTGGGCGATGGCGGTGCTGACGATCCGCCGCCACGCCTCCTGCCGGGTGGCGACGGCGTCGGTGAACCGCGGGACCAGCAGCAGGTTGGCGGTGTTGGGCTGCTCCTTGAACGCCTTCTTGATCTCGTCCAGGAAGATCGCGCGGATGATGCACCCCGCCTTCCAGATGCGGGCGATCTCGTCCATGTGCATGCCGTACTTGAAGACCTTGTTGGCCTCGCTGATCATCGCCATGCCCTGGGCGTAGCTGCAGATCTTGCTGCAGTACAGGGCGTCGGCCACGTCGGCGATGAACTGCTTCAGGTCGCCGGTCTGCTTGGTCGGCGTCGGGCCCTTGAGCACCTTGGACGCGGCGATGCGCTGGTCCTTGACGGCCGAGATGCCGCGGGCGTCGACGGCCGCGGTGATGGTCGGGATCGGGATGCCCAGGTCCAGCGCCGTCTGCGTGGTCCACTTGCCGGTCCCCTTCTGGCCGGCCTTGTCCAGGATCATGTCGACCAGGAACTGGCCGGTGCCGTTGGGGTCCATCTTGTCGATCACCTTCGTGGTGATCTCGATCAGGAACGACTTCAGCGGGCCGTTGTTCCACTCGACGAACACGTCCTTGACCTGCCTGTTGTCGAGGCCGCCGATGCGCCTGAGCAGGTCGTACGCCTCGGCGATCAGCTGCATGTCGCCGTACTCGATGCCGTTGTGGACCATCTTCACGAAGTGGCCCGAGCCACCCGATCCGATGTAGGTCACGCAGGCGCCGTCGCCGTCGTCGGCCTTGGCGGCCACCTTGGTCAGGATCGGCTCCAGGTGCTTGTAGCTCTGCTCGTCGCCGCCCGGCATCATGCTCGGGCCCCACAGCGCCCCCTCCTCGCCGCCGCTGACGCCCATGCCGAAGAACTTGATGCCGGTCGGCTCCAGGTCCTTGCTGCGGCGCTCGGTGTCGGTGAACAGGCTGTTCCCGCCGTCGATCACGATGTCGCCGGGTTCAAGGTGCGGCTTGAGCGCCTCGATCACGGCGTCGACCGGCTTGCCGGCCTTGACCATGATCAGGATCCGGCGCGGCTTCTCCAGCAGCGCGACGAACTCCGCCTCGGTCTTGGCGCCCTTGGCGTTCTTGCCCTTGGCCAGCTCGTTGAGGAAGTGCTCGGTCTTGGCGTAGGTGCGGTTGAACACGGCGATGGGGTAGCCGTTGCGCTCGACGTTGAGCGCGATGTTCCGACCCATGACCTCAAGACCGATGACGCCGAACGCTTGCCCGCTCATTGCGATGTCCTTCCGCTGACCTGCCGATTGCCCGCCGGGCCACCGCCCGGCGTGGTCCGGTAATCATGGGAAGTTCGGCCGGGGTTGGCAACAGTCGGACCGCAACCGAGCCGGGCCGCGTCGGCCCGGGGCGGCGCGCGCCCGCGTCTCGCGCGGGGAACGCGGGCCCTGGAGCACCGCGTCAACTGCGCGAGGCACGACCTGCGGTCGTACGGGCCGGCACGGCCCGGCTCTGTTGGCCGCTGCACGCCGCGGTATCATCCCCCCGGGCGCGGAGGACGGCGAACTTGGCAACTGACGCAACACCGATGGCTTCTACTCCCACCCCGCCCGCCCGCTGGGCCAAGCTCGGGCGGTTCGTCGCGCGGCGCGGGTGGGTCCACCTGCTGCTGCTGGGCGGGGCGGGGATCTTCCTGCTGCCGTTCGTGTGGATGATCGCGATCAGCCTCAAGACTGACGACGAGGCGGCGGGCAAGGCGCTGTTCCCGGCCGTGCCGACGTTCCACGCCGCGTCGCCGGCCGTGCGACCCGCAACCATGGCACCGCCGCCGCCGGGGGCGACGGCGGCACGCTGGACGGCGATCCGGCCAACGCTGTTGGGGCGGGCGACCGCGCTCGTGCGAGGCCGGCCATTGCCGCCTGGCGGCGACGCGGTCGACGTCGCCGACCTGCGCGCGGTCGCCGCGTCGGCGCTGGTCGACGCGGCGGCCGAGCAGATGCGCGAGGACGTCTGGGCCCAGCCCGACGCGGCGGTCGTGTTGGCGTTCGACGCCGCGGCGACGGCCGAGCGCGTCGATGCGGCGCTGGTCGGTCACCTGGGCCGGCTCGACCTGATGGGCCTGGAGGTCCACGACGACGCGAACCAGATCGTGCCGGTCGTGGCCGCCGCCGACGTGGCGACGGCGTTCCGCGTCGAGTCGGGCCCGGGGCAGGTCGTGCCGCTGCCGAACGGGGCGGGGGCGTACCTGCGCTACCACTTCGCGTCGGGGTCGGATGCGCCGGTCGTGCTGCGGGCGGAGTTCAAATCGCCGTTCCCGGCCGAGCGATTCCAGAGCGTGGTCCTGTCGTACACGGCTGACGACAGCTGGCACCAGATGGGGGCCGAGGTGACGGTCGGCGGGTCGACGTGGGCGAGCGACGTGCCGACCTACGTGGCGGGCCACCGCTCGGCGGCGGCGGCGTTCCAGCGGTGGAGCTACGCCGACACGACCGGCCAGCCGCGGACGTGGGTGAACCTGGTCGAAGCCCCAGGCGTACACCCGGGGCTCGCGGGGGATCGCGCGTCGCTTCGGCTGACGCTGCGGCCCAGCTCCACGGCGACGGCGATCTGGGGGAAGGTCGGGCGGAACTTCCGCCGGGCGTTCCGAGCGGTGCCGGTGTGGACCTACCTGGGGAACAGCCTGCTGCTGGTCGTGCTGAACGTGGCCGGGGCGACGTTCAGCGCGACGTTCGTCGCCTACGCCTTCGCCCGGCTGCGGTGGCCCGGAAGGTCCGTCGCGTTCGGGCTGCTGCTGGCGACCATGATGCTGCCGGCGCAGGTGACGATGATCCCGTCGTTCATGATCTGGCGGTCGCTGGGCTGGTACAACACGCTCAACCCGCTGTGGGTGGCGGCCTGGACCGGCAGCGCGTTCTTCATCTTCCTCATGGTCCAGTTCATGCGGACCATTCCGCGCGAGCTGGAGGAGGCGGCCCGCATCGACGGGCTCAACGCGCTGCAGACCTGGTGGTACGTGATCGTCCCCCTGGTCCGCCCCACGCTGGCCGCCATCGCCATCATGGTGTTCATGGCGTCGTGGAACGACTTCCTCGGCCCGCTGGTGATGCTGCGCGACACGGCCAAGTTCCCGCTGAGCCTGGGGTTGTTCGGCCTGAACCTGGACCACACCGGCGACTGGACGCTGATCATGGCCGGCAACCTGGTGATGACCGTGCCGGTCGTGGTCGTGTTCTTCCTGTTCCAGCGCTACTTCATCGAGGGCGTCGCGGCCAGCGGGATCAAGGGGTAGGGGGAAGTTCGAAGTCCGAAGTTCGAATAACGAAACGGAAGCCCTGCGCGATGGGTCGCCGGGGCTTCCGCTGAATTTCGACATTGAACGCTTTGAAAAACCTAAGTGCAGGTTTACCACGGAGGCACGGAGACACAGAGAAGAGGTCGAAAAACAGCGATTTCTCTGTGTCTCCGTGCCTCCGTGGTGAGTCCGTTCTGGTTTTTCAAACGCCTCAATTCGGATTTTGGAATTCGAGCTTCCGCGTCGCGCCTCATCCGACGGTGAACGTCGCCAGCGTGCCGGGCGTGGCGGTGTTGCCGGCGCTGTCCCGGACGCCGGCGGCGGTGGCGATCAGCGAGACGGTGTAGGTGCCCGCGCTGGACGCCTTCCACGAGCCGCCGGGCGGGACGATCACGTAGCGGGCGGTGGTGGTCTTGCCGTCGGTCGAGGTGGCGATGTTGTTCAGGTAGGCGAACTGCGACGACCCGTCCGGGTTAATGATCTCCACCTGGCTGTTCGTGAGCGAGTACTGGTTCATGCCGCCGGCGTCGGTGTAGACGACCGTGAAGAAGTACGCGCCCTGGCCGTAGCTGGCCGAGGTGACGTTCGGTGCCGTCGCCACGGCGACGATCGGGCTCGTCGTCGGAGTCGGTGTCGGCGTCGGGGTCGGTGTCGGCGTTGGGGTCGGCGTTGGTGTCGGCGTCGGTGTCGGTGTCGGTGTTGGGGTCGGCGTCGGCGTTGGGGTCGGCGTCGGCATTGGGGTCGGCGTTGGAGTTGGCGTTGGCGTTGGAGTCGGCGTTGGAGTGGGCGTGGGTGTCGTCGTGCCGGTGGTCGTCACGTCGACGTGGAACGTGCCCAGCGTGCCGGTGGACAGGGCGACGCCGTTGCTGTTCAGGATGGTCGCGCCGCTGACCAGCGTGATCGTGTAGGTGCCGGTGCTGGCGGCCGTCCACGACCCGCCGGGCGGGTTGATCACGTAGCGGACCGTGACCGTCTTGCCGTCGGCCGACGCCGCGATGTTGTTCAGGTACGCCGGGCTCGCCACGCCGCTGGGGCCGGTCACCGTGACCTGCGAGTTGGTCAGCGAGAACTGGTTCACGCCCGCGGGGTCCGTGTACGCCACCGTGAAGGCGTAGCTGACCTGGCCGAGGTTGCTCGAGTCGACATTCGGTGCCGTCGTCGTCGCGGTGGGCGTCGTGGTCGGTGTCGGCGTCGGCGTTGGTGTCGGTGTCGGCGTCGGGGTTGGCGTCGGCGTTGGGGTCGGAGTCGGCGTCGGGGTCGGTGTCGGCGTCGGTGTCGGCGTCGGCGTCGGAGTCGGCGTCGGGGTCGGTGTCGGCGTTGGGGTCGGAGTCGGCGTCGGCGTGGTCGTCCCGGTGGTCGTGACGTTGACGCTGAACGTGCCGAGCGTGCCGGTCGGCAGGGCGACGCCGTTGCTGTTCAGGACCGTCGCGCCGCTGACCAGCGCGATCGTGTAGGTGCCGGTGCTGGCCGCGGTCCACGACCCGCCGGGCGGGCTGATCACGTACCGGACGGTGACGACGGTGTTGTCGGCCGAGTGGGCGATGTTGTTCAGGTAGGCCGGGACCGCCACGCCGCTCGGGCTGGTGACCGTGACCTGCGAGTTGGTCAGCGAGTACTGGTTCACGCCGGCCGGGTCGGTGTAGGCGACCGTGAAGGCGTAGCTGACCTGCCCAAGGCCGCTCGAATCGACGTTCGGCGCCGTGGTGGTGGCGGTCGGCGTCGTCGTGGGGGTCGGCGTCGGTGTCGGCGTCGGCGTTGGGGTCGGGGTCGGGGTCGGCGTCGGCGTCGGCGTCGGCGTCGGCGTCGGCGTCGGCGTCGGCGTCGGTGTCGGTGTCGGTGTCGGCGTTGGGGTCGGGGTCGGCGTCGGTGTTGGGGTCGGCGTCGGCGTGGTCGTCCCGGTGGTCGTGACGTTGACGCTGAACGTGCCGAGCGTGCCGGTCGGCAGGGCGACGCCGTTGGCGTTCAGGACCGTCGCGCCGCTGACCAGCGCGATCGTGTAGGTGCCGGTGCTGGCGGCGGTCCACGACCCGCCGGGCGGGCTGATCACGTACCGGACGGTGACGACGGTGTTGTCGGCCGAGTGCGCGATGTTGTTCAGGTACGCCGGGACCGCCACGCCGCTGGGGCCGGTGACCGTGACCTGGGAGTTGGTCAGCGAGTACTGGTTCACGCCGGCCGGGTCGGTGTAGGCGACCGTGAACGCATAGGTGACCTGGCCGAGGCCGGTCGAGTCGACGTTGGGCGCGGTGGTGGTGGCGGTGGGCGTCGTGGTCGGCGTGGGGGTTGGGGACTGGGCGGTGACGGCGGCGAAGCCGGCCTGCTCGTAGTTGATGACCGCCTGGGCCATGTACTGCGCGCGGTAGTTGGTCGACGAGATCTGCGAGGCCTGGGCCAGGAAGTCGGTGAGGGTGCCGGCGCCGGTCAGCAGGGCGTCGTACGTGGCGACCGAGCGGGTGGGGTCGACGTAGGGCAGCGCCGAGAGCACCGTCCCGGTCAGGTCATAGTTGGCCAGCCAGGCGTTGATGCCGATGCCGACCATCGCCAGGCTGACCCAGTTGGCGGCGGGCAGGGACGGGGGCGCGTAGTACCGGTTGCCGGCGAAGTACTCCTGCGTGAAGTCGTACGCGCCGTCCACGCGGACCAGGTTGGTGGTGGCGTTGACGAAGTCGTTGTTGAGGACCTTGATGTCGGTCAGCCCGTACAGGCCGGTCGCGCCGGTGACGAACCGGCCGTCGATCAGCAGGCCGTACTTGAAGCCGTTCACCGTGTTGTTGCGGATCGTGATGTCGTTGTCGCCGACGGCGCTGGCGGGGTTCAGCGTGCCCGGGGCCATCGACAGGTAGAGGGCGGCCTGGGTGCCCTGGGTGTCGCCGGTGAAGAGGTTGTTGGCGACCAGCAGGTTGGCGCCCGGCTTGACGTTGCCGATCTCGAACCCCTCGCCGCCCGACTGCGTGCCGGGCAGGGGTGCCGTGCCGACCACGGCGTTGCCGACCAGCGACCCGGTCACCCCGCCGGCGGCGCTGTAGGCGCCGCCGGCCTGGCCGAACGTGACGGCGACGGCGTCGTTGACGAACAGGTTGTTGTCGATGTCCCCGCCGCTGCGGGCCATGATGCCGGCGAACGAGGCGTCGGAGATGATGTTCCCCTGGATCGTCACGCCGGTCGTGTCGTAGGAGATGTAGATGTCGTGGTTGAACGTCGTCTGCCCCGCGCCGGCGATCGAGGCGTTCCAGCCGTTGTGGTCGAACACGCTGTTGACGATGGTCAGCCCCACCACGCCGGCCGAGAACAGCCCGGCGCTGTGGCCGTCGGTCGCGTAGTTGTTGGAGACGACGTCCCGGCTGAGCGTGAAGTTGGTCGGCGCGACCGTGTTCCCGCCGGGGTAGACCTCGATGTCGAGCCCGAACTTGTAGTACTGGAACGTGGTGTCCTCGATCAGCACGTTCCCGCCCGGCGCGTACCACCGGAACCCGGCCGTGCCGGTGAGGGCGTTGGCGACGGGGTAGCTGAAGGCGGCGTTGGTGGGGTCGCGGTTGAGCGGCTCGAAGGCGATGCCGAGCACGTCCAGGAACGAGATGGCGGCGGCCGAGTTGACGTAGATGCCGGCCGTGTTCGTGCCGGTGTCGACCAGCGGGCGGGCGCCGGTGCCGTAGGCGCCGATCAGCTGGGGCTCGGCGACGCTGCGGCCGGACGTGGTCGGGACGAAGTCGCCGTTGTGCCAGACGTCGCCCCGCTTGAGCAGGATCTCGTCGGGCATCCCGTTGCGCATCATGTGCTCGGCCACGTTCAGCGAGGCGAGCGGCGTGGCGGGGGTCAGGCCGTTGTTCGTGTCCGACCCGGTCGAGCTGCTGACGTAGATCACCCGCGAGTCGGCGCTGGGCGTGACCACGGTGTAGCCGTTGGCGTCGGTCGAGACCGACATCATGACGCGCGGCTCCATCCGCTCGAACCTGGGAGCGGCGGCGGCGGCAGCGGATGCGATGGCGGCGGACGCGAGGCGCAGGCTCACGGAGACCCCTGACTTTGGTTGGCAGGCCAGCCGCCTGCGCACGGGTAAATTCTTCGGAAAAACGGGCTTGAGGGCAGCAAAACGACAGTTCGCGAGCTTATCGGACCCCCGTCGAAGATCAAGCAAATCGCGCCGCTCCGGACAATTTGGCGTTGACAGGCGGCCGGCCGCTCGCGCAGGCGAAAATCGATGGCTGCCCCGCGTGACTGGCCGCTGCCGCCGTTTATGATCCGCCGCCGATGGCCACACCGCCGGCGTCGTACCCCGCTTCATCGACCCAACCTGCCGCGTTGCGCCAGTCGGCCCCGATCGGGTTGATCGCCGGCGAGGGGGTGTTCCCCCTACTGGTGGCCCGGGGTGCCCGGGCGGCGGGCCGGCGGGTGGTGTGCGTGGGGTTCGCCGGCAACGCCTGGCCCGAGCTGGCGGCCGAGTGCGACGAGTTCCACTGGGTCGGCGTGAGCCGGCTGGGCCGGTGGGTCAAGCGGCTGCGGGCCGGCGGGTGCGGCGAGGCGATCATGGTCGGCCGGGTGCGCAAGGCCGTGATGTACGACCCGTTCGTGCTGCTCCGGTTCGTTCCGGACCTGCGAACCGCTAAGGTGTGGCTCACGCGCCTGCGGCACGACAAGCGGCCGTTCGCCGTGCTGAACGCCATCATCGACGAGCTGGCCACCTCGGGCATCACCTTGATCGACTCCACCACCTACTGCGCCGACCAGCTGGCCACGCCGGGCGTCATGACCCGCCGGCCGCCCACCGACGCCCAATGGCAGGACGTCCGCTTCGGCTGGGGGCTGTGCCGCCAGATCAGCAGCTTGGACATTGGCCAGTCGATCGCGGTCCGCCAGAAAGACGTGATCGCGGTCGAGGCGTTGGAGGGCACCAACGCGATGATCGAGCGGGCCGGCACGCTGTGCCGCGTGGGCGGGTGGACGCTGATCAAGGTGGCGAACAAGAACCAGGACATGCGTGCCGACGTGCCGAGCGTCGGCACGACGACGATCGAGAAGCTGGCCGCCGCCGGCGCGGGGTGCCTGGTGCTGGAGGCGGGCAAGACGATCCTGCTGGAGAAGCAGAAGGTGCTCGACTTGGCGGACAGGTTGAGGGTGGCGGTGGTGGGGTATGAGGGGGAGGGGATATGAGTCGACTCTGGTACGTCGGGGGCCTGTCAAACGCGATCGTGTTCAGTATTGTTCAAATCACCTCGGTTTTTGCCCTAAGAGACTTCGTGTCCGGCCTGTCCCATCAGGACTTCGCCGAAACAGCATTCGTGGTGCTGGCGTTCGCATCAACCGCCGGGTTGATGGTGAATCTTTGGCTCACGGCTACCCGGCGGTCATATGCCCCAGCGTGGGGGCTCTTCGCGTTCCTTGGCGCCGCCGGCGCCGCCGTCGTGTACTGCCTGCCCGACCGAACGCTCAAAGTGGCGCGCGGGTTTCCGGTCGAGCCAATGGACAAGTCCTAGCCGCCGCCGGGAGGCCGCGGACCGCGGGCTGCCGCCGGCGGCTGGAACACGAATGACGATCACCGTGAAACTCTTCGCCCTGCTTCGCGACCGGGCCGGCGCGGCAGAGCTCGCGTTGACACTTGGCGATCGCGCGACCGTCGCGACCGCCGCCGCGGCGTTGGCCGAGCGGTTCCCGGCCATGGCAGCGATGCTGCCGCGGGTGGCGTTCGCGGTGAACCGGGAGTACGTCGATCGCTCGGCCGTGCTGGCGGACGGCGACGAGTTGGCCCTGATCCCGCCGGTGAGCGGGGGTTGCACATAAAGCCGCCGATGTCATCGGCGGGGGACCGCGGATGACATCCGCGGCTTTATCCATGGACGACTGGATCACCCTGACGCCCGACGCGTTGTCCGTTGCCGCCGCGGTCGCGTTCGTGACCGACCCCGCCGCCGGAGGCATCGACGTGTTCCTCGGCACCACGCGGGCCGAGACATCTGTTGATGGTCGTCAGCTGCTGGCGCTGGATTATGACGCGTACCCCGAGATGGCGGTCGCGCAGCTGCAGCGGCTGGTCACGACGGCCCGTGAGAAGTGGCCGGTGACGAGGGCGGCGGTGCTGCACCGGTTGGGCCGGGTGGCCGTGGGCGAGCCGTCGGTGGTGATCGCCGTCAGCACGCCGCACCGCGGCGACGCGTTCGCGGCGTGCCGGTTCCTGATCGACCAGCTGAAGGTCGACGTGCCGATCTGGAAGCAGGAACGGTGGGACGACGGCACGGGGACGTGGGTCCACCCGGGGTAGGTTTTGCCGCTTGCGGCTTTGCGGATCCGCGAAGCCGCAAGCGGCAAAACGGAATCACGTCCGGTCGTAGTGCACCCACCGCCGGCTGGCCCACAGTTGCAGGCCCGTGAGCACGAGCACGATCACGAACAGCACCCACGCCATCGCGCTGGCGTAGCCCATGTTGAAGTACTGGAACGCCCGGCGGAACAGGTAGTAGGCGTAGAACAGGGCGCTGCTGTTCGGCCCGCCGTTGCGGAAGAGGATGAACGCCTCGCTGAAGATCTGCATGGTGCCGATCACGCCCATGATGGCGTTGAACAGCACGTAGGGGCTGAGCATCGGCAGCGTGACCGAGCAGAACTGCCGGACCGGGCCGGCGCCGTCCACGGTGGCGGCCTCGTACAGCTGGCCGGGGATCGACTGCAGCCCGGCGAGCCAGATGATCATGCCGCCGCCGGCGCCCCAGAGGCCCATGAGGATGATGGACGGCTTGGTCCAGTCGGGGTCGCCGAGCCACTGCGGGGCGGTGAACTTGATCGGGCCACCGGCGAAGTGGTGGAGGTGGTTGAGCAGCCACTCGAGGGCGTGGACCGGGGGCGTGTCGATGCACCAGCGGAGGGCGATGTTGATCAGGCCGATGTTGTCGTTCAGCAGGAACTGCCACAGCAGCACGCCGGCCACGATGGGGACGATCGTCGGCAGGTAGTAGGCCGTGCGGTAGGCCCCGAGCCCCTTCACGCGGCGGTTGAGCAGCATGGCGATGGCCAGGCTCAGGGCCATGCCCAGCGGGATGCGGATCAGCATGAAGGCCGTGTTGCCCAGCGACTGCGCGAACAGCCGGTCGGTCAGCAGGCCGCGGTAGTTCTCCAGGCCGACGTACCGGGCGGGGGCCAGCGCGTCGTAGCGGGTGAAGCTGAGGATCGCGCTGAACAGGATCGGCCCGCCGGTCAGGAACACCATGCCGACGATCCAGGGGCTGGCGAACATCAGCGCGGCGGCCGTCTCGGCCGGTCGGTAGCCGCCCCGCTTCCGCCGCAGCGCCACGACGATGGCGACGAACGGCAACGCCACCAGAACGGCGTACCCGGCGAAGTACCAGCCCCACCCCACCTCGCGCGGCGGGGGCGGCTGCAGCAGCGTGTCGAGCGCGGCCTGCACGGTGCGCCCGGCGTCGGTCAGGCAGGCCCGCACCTCGGCGTCCCTGTCGCCGGGGAAGTCGCCGGCGCGGGCGTGGTAGACCGCGTGGTTGTACGCCTCGACGTGCTGGTTCCACAGCAGCTGCCCCACCGGTGACGGCGGGCGGATCCGCGTGCGCGGCTGCAGCTCGCGCAGCACCGCGTAGGCCCGCTTGAACGATGCCGGCACGGCCGGGTTGTCGTCGACGATCTCCCTCACCCACGCCTCGTACTGCCGGCGGTTCCCCTGCCCGCGCGGCAGGTAGAGCTGCCCCTGGCTCTGGTACGACTGCCGCTTGAACTGCTCGACGAACCGGTACCCGCGGTCGCTGGCCAGGTACTGCATCAGCTTGAACGCCCCGGCCTTCTGCCGGCTGGTGGCGGGGATCACCAGCGCCGACCCGCCGGCCCAGGTGACGGGCGCGGCGCCGGCGTCGAGCCGGTCCTGCGGCATGGGGGCGGGCGTGATCGTGAAGTCCATGTCGCGCCGGTACTGGGCGATGATCGCCATGGACCAGTCGCCGTCGATCTTCATCGACACCTGGTTCTGCACGAACGGGTCGTGGGCGTCCTTCTGGAAGCCCGACGCGAACCCGTCGACCTGCTGCGCCCCGCCGAGGTCGTCGTAGACGTCCATCATGTACCGCAGGGCGCGGACGACGGGCGGGCTGTCCAGCGTGACCCGGGTGCCGGCCGGGTCGAGCAGGTTCCCGCCGGCCTGGAACGCGTAGAGGTAGAGCCAGCTGTCGCCGTAGTCGGGGGCGAAGCCGAGGCGCGTCATCCGGCCCGAGCCGTCGCGGCGGGTGAGCAGCGAGGCGTCCCGCCGCAGCTCGTCCCAGTTCCGCGGCGGCCGCGGGTCGCCCCGCTCGTCCACCAGCCCGGCCTGGCGCAGGTGGTTGTTGTTGGAGTAGAGGACGCGCACGTCGATCGTCGTCGGCAACCCGAACAGCCGCGGCGAGCCGGCCGAGCCCGGCGGCCTGTAGCTGGCCTCGCGCAGGGTCCACTCGTAGAAGTCGGCGGGGTTGATGCGGTCGCGGTCGGTCGGCTTCTGGGCCTCCAGGTACGGGGTGAGGTCGGTGAGCGCGCCGCGGCCGGCCCACTCGCCGATGGCGAAGCGGTCGAAGAAGACCAGGTCCGGCGGGACGCCGCCGGCGGTGGCGCAGAGCAGGCGCTGCGAGTCGCCGACCACGTCGGGCGAGGTGGCGCTGCTGGCGGTCACCTTGTACTGGGGGTTGTCGAGCTCGAACTGGTGGAGGACGGGGTAGAGGCCGTCGCCGAGGTCGATGCCGTTCCAGACGACGATCTCCTGCCGCCCGTCGGCCGACGCCGGGCGCGTCGACCGCCAGGTCCAGAGGGCGACGACGACGATGCCGATGCCCAGCAGCGTGGCGGCCATCCACAGGGGGATCTGGCCGCGACGGCGGGGGCGTTCGTGAAGCGATTCAGTCACGGGCATCGATTTCCGGCTCGACGGGGTCAGATGGCGACACGAAGCGGGATCGCCGGCTTGTACGGCGGGGGCGCGTCCATGTTATCGGCTCTCGGCCATTGTTGCTGCCTCCGGCTTGCCCGGCCCCACGAGTCGTCGTGGGCAACCTGACCTGCCCTGTCCGGCGCTACCGCGCGGCGTAGAGGAGCAGGTGCCCGGCGACCGCCGTGGCCGACGCCGGGACGTACCCGTCGACGCCGTCGACCGGCTCGCCCACGAGGCCGGTCGACAGGTCTTCGGGGGAATACAGGACCGCGACCCGCCCGTTGAGCGTGTACCCGCGCACCAGCGGGACGTGCCCGTTCCCCGGACGCTGGAACCGGCGGAAGTCGACCGGGCCGACCGGCGCCTTCCCGCCGGTGTAGACCGGGCTATCGGCGGGGATGACGGGGAGGTCGCGCGGGGCGTCGGGGAAGATCCTGGCGATCTCCGCCTCGGCCGCCGTGCGGTACAGGCCGCGACCGCCGGCCACGTCGACCAGCAGCGTCCCGCCCCCGTTCACGTAGTCGCGGATCGCCGACCGCTCGGCGTCGGTCAGCTTCGCGTCGGCGGCGCAGATCGTCAGGCTGGCCACGGCGAACGACTTGGCGATCGGCCCCGCGACCGGCTCGGTGGTCAGCTCGGCCGAGCCGTCGTTGTGCAGCACGTTGGACAGCCGGCGCCACCCGCCGGGCTCGGGGTCCCAGTTGCCGGCGTACTTGAGGCGGGCCACCCTGATGGCGGGCGGCGTCGCCTTGCCGTGCTTCTGGTTGCGGGCGACCAGGTAGGTCTCGCCGCGGCGGCGGAGCCCCTCCTTGTCGACCGCGTACAGGAACAGGTCGATCATGAGCTGCCCGGGCACGTCGGTCTTGGCGCTGCGGAACACCTGGCCCTGCCACTGCCGGGCCGGGTCACCGGTGGGGAGCAGGACCATCAGCTCGCGCGCCCCGTTGGACAGCGCCTCGACGGACGGCTTGCCGCTCTTCCAGCTGGTGGCGGGGAACAGCTCGTTGCTGAGGATCGGGCTGGTCATCTCCAGCGGGCGGAACTTGCAGGTGGGGAACATCTGCTCGCCCAGGGCCCGGAACCCCTTGGCGAAGTCGGCCGAGGCGCAGTCGGCGTGGCCGAGGACCAGGCCGCCGTCCTCCACGTAGGTGCGGAGCCGGGCGACGTCGGCGTCGGACAGCTTGGGGGCCTTGCTGCCGGCCAGGTACAGGATCGGGGCGTCGTGCAGGTCGTTGGCCGACTGGTCCAGCGTGACGACCTGCCAGTTCAGCTGCGACTCGATCTGCCGGCCGACCCACCGGCTGAGGTTGGCCACGTCGCGCGGGCGCTGGTCCCAGGTGCCGGGGACGGCCTTGGCCTTCTTGCCGGTGCCGGCCGTCACGTCGTACCGGAGCTTGTTCATCATGATCGGGGCGCGACCCCGGGCCAGGAACAGCAGCGCGAACGACGTGCTGGGCACGCCGGTGTCGTTCTCGTTCTCGGTCTCGTACAGCGTCCACCCGCCGTTGGCCGCCTGGTCGCGGCAGGCCTTGTCCGACCCCCACTTGAACCAGTCGGTCGCGCCCAGGTACTTGTACCCGCTGGCCAGCCCGACCCGGCTGATGCCGAACAGCGTGTAGTACTCGCGCCCGGCGACCAGCTCGGTCAGGTGCTCGCCCAGGTACCTCAGGCCGGCGTCGATGGCGGGGTCGTCGATGTTGCCGTTGCACTTGGGGACCAGCTGCAGGTACTCCTGGGTGATGAACAGCGTGGCGGCACCGGCGGCGGTCATGGAGACGGTCGGGGGGATGACCGTGGGCTCGAGCTTGGCCGGGGGCTTGCGGGGGTCGACCGTGGCCTTGGGGTCGACCGGCTTGGGCCTGGGCGGGAACGCGACGCGGTAGCCCCACGCGCCCGAGGCCAGCTGGTGCCGGTGCCACGCCTGGTCGACCAGTTGCCAGTAGGCCGTGGGGATCTCCACCCCCGCCTGGGCCAGCGCCCACATGCCCAGGACGGCGAACTGGCTGACGCTGTGGTCGGCCTCGTCGACCGGCCGGCCCGCGGCGTAGCCGTAGATGCCGGCGGCGGGGCCGGCGTCCCGGCCGGTCAGGATGCCCCGCGACAGCATCTGCATGTCCGCCAGCTCGGCCTCGCGGGTCCACGGCTCGGGCGGGAGCAGTCCCCACACCTGCGCCCGCAGCCCCAGGGCGTAGTGACCCTTGATCTCGGCCTTGCGGAGGAAGGCGACCGCCCGCTGGATGTGGGGGTCGTTCGCGTCGACGCCGCACGCCAGCAGCGCCAGCGTGACCAGGGCGGTCCGCCCGCCCCACTGCCCGTTCTTGACGCTGTACGCGCTGCTCTCGGCGGGATCCCGGGCCTGGACCAGCTCCCAGTTGCCGTCCTTCTGCTGGGCGAACAGGAACGCCCGGCCGCGGTCGATCGCCCGCTGGATCTGCGCCGAGTCGGCCGCCAGGGCGGGCCTGACCGGCGTCGCGGCGATGCCGATCGCCGCCAGCGACGCCAGGCCCCACCGTGCCCGCGCGCGCTGCGGCGGCGCGTGCGCGCGACTTGCGGCCCTGGCCGATTTTGCCATTCGGGGTTCTCCTGGGGGGGCCGATCGTACCACAACGGGTGCGGCGGTGGCCGGAGGTCAGCGGGCGACGTACAGCAAAACGTGTTCGACGACCGCCAGCGCCGACGCTGGGTCATATCCGGCCACGCCGTCGATCGGCTGGCCCACGAGGCCGGTCGACAGGTCCTCCGGGGAGTACAGGACCGCCACCCGCCCGCCGACCGTGCGCCCCCGGAGCAGCGGCACGTGCCCCGGGCCGGGCCGTTGGAACCGGCGGAAGTCGACCGAGGTCAGCGGCACCTTGCCGGCCGCATAGACCGGGCTGCCGGGCAGGAGGACCGGCAGCTCGCGCGGGGCGTCGGGGAAGATCCTGGCGATCTCCGCCTCGGCCGCCGTGCGGTACAGGCCGCGACCGCCGGCCACGTCGACCAGCAGCGTCCCGCCCCCGTTCACGTAGTCGCGGATGCCCGACCGCTCGGCGTCGGTCAGCCTGGCGTCGGCGGCGCAGACCGTCAGGCTGGCCAGCCTGTACGACGGGTCGATTGGCCCGTCGACGGGTTCGGTCGTCACCTCGGCCGTGCCGTCGTTGTGCATCACGTTGGACAGCCGACGCCACCCGCCGGGCTCGGGGTCCCAGTTGCCGCCGTACTTGAGGCGGGCCACCTTGATCGGCTTGCCGCCGGCCGGCTTGGACGCGTCTCGGTCGACGAGGTACGTCTCGCCGCGGCGGCGGAGCCCCTCCTTGTCGACGGCGTAGAGGAACAGGTTGACCATCAGCTGGCCGAACGTCTCCTTCTTGGCCTGCTGGAACGTCTGGCTCTGCCACGTGCGGGCCGGGTCGCCGGTGGGGAGCAGCACCATCAGCTCGCGCGTGCCGTTCGACAGCACCTCGACCGCCGGCCTGGACGACGTCGACTGGGCGGCGGGGAACTGCTCGTTGGTGAGGATCGGGCTGCTCGCCTCCAGGTGCCGGAACTTGTAGCCCGGGAACATGGCCGCGCCCAGCGCGACGAACCCCTTGTCGAAGTCAGGGGCGGCGCAGTCGGCGTGACCGAGGACCAGCCCGCCCTCCTCGACGTAGGCCCGCAACCGGTCCGTGTCGGCCGCCGACAGCTTCGGCGCCTTGCCGCCGGCCATGTACAGGATCGGCGCATCGTGCAGGTCCTCGCTGCTGCTCTGGCCGAGCGTGACGAGCTGCCAGTTCAGCGGTGACTCGATCTGCCTGCCGACCCACCGGGACAGGTTGGCCGCGTCGCGGGGCCGCTGGTTCCACGTGCCGGGCGTCACCCGCGCGGACCGGCCGGTCCCCGCCGTCACGTCGTACGACAGCTTGTTCAACATGACCGGCGCGCGACCGCGGGCCAGGAACAGGAGGGACAGCGCGGTGTTGGGGATCGGGGCGAGTTGCCACCCCAGCGAGTCAGACGTCCACGCCCCCGACGCGGCCTGGGTGCGGCAAATGTAGTCGGCCCCGAACTGGAACCAGTCGGTCGCGCCCAGCCGCTTGCGCCCGCTGGCCAGCCCGACCCGGCTCAGGCCGTACAGGTTGTAGTACTCGCGCCCGTAGGTCAGCTCGGTCGCGTGGTCGCCGAGGTACTTCAGGCCGGCGTCGATGGCCGGGTCGTCCACGTTGCCGCCGCACCGGGGGGCCAGTCGCAGGTACTCCTGGGTGATGAGCAGCGTCGCCACGCCCGCGGCCGTCATGGAACTGTTGGGCTGGTGGGTCGCGGGGACCAGGGCCGCCTTGGCGGGATCAAACGTGGTCTCGTACCCCCATGAGCCGGCGGCCGTCTCCTGCCGGTGCCAGGCGGCGTCGACCACCGTCCAGTACCCGGACGGGACCTCCACCTCGGCCTGGGCCAGCGCCCACATGCCCAGGACGGCGATCTGGCTGACGCTGTGGTCGGCCTCCCCGACGGGCCGGCCGGCGGCGTAGCTGTAGAGGCCGTCGGCGGGACCGCCGGCCTTGCCGGTGATCAGGCCCTTCAACAGCCGGCCGGCATCGTCGAGCTCGGCCTGGCGCAACCACGGCTCGGGGGGCAGCGCCTGCCACACCTGCGCCCGCATCCCCAGGGCGTAGTTGCCCCGGATGTCCGCCTTGCGGAGAAACGCGACCGCCCGCTGGACGTGCGGGTCGGACGCCGGGACGCCCGTGGCCAGCAACGCCAGCGTCGCCACCGCCGTCGGCCCGCCCCACTGGGTGTTCACCTGGCTCGCGCCGGCCGTCACGGTCGGGTCGCGGGCCTGCACCAGTTCCCAGTTGCCGTTGGTCTGATGGTCGAACAGGTAGGCCGTCCCGCGGTCGATCGCCTTCTGGATCTGCGCCGGGTCGGCCGCCGTCGCCGGTCGGACGACCACCGCGGCCACGGCGAACGCGGCCAACCCCCATCGGCACCAACCCCGTCGCGACGGCGTCCGCGCGCGGCTCACGACCCTCGCCAGTGCTGCCATTACAGGGTACTCCAGGGTCGCCCACCGCAACGAGGGGGAGCGTGAGGCCCACACGCGCGGCGTGTCGCCGGTCGGGGGAACTCCTCGCGCCGCAGACTACCACAACGACCCGTCCCCGCCAGCGGCGGCCCCAATCGTCCGAGGGTGCGACGGGGAAGCGACGGGTATGAT
>CBDAQA010000017.1:0-22709 GCA_965198865.1 Tepidisphaeraceae bacterium
CAGCTTCGAGCTGACGGTCCCGGTGGCGGAGGGGGGGAATGCGCCGGCCGACGAGGACGAGTGGAACGTGGAGCTGGCGGTGTCGCAGGCGGTGAAACTCCCGCGCCCGGCGGGAGGGTTGCTTCAGCAACCCTGATTACGGAACTTTTGAACCAGGGTTGCTGAAGCAACCCTGCCGCTCAGGCGGCCTGTCGGAGGTCGCGGCGCATGTGCAGGGCGTCGCGGCCGGGGCCGTAGTAGTCGGGGCGGGTGTCGGTGGTGCGGAAGCCCATCCGCTCGTACAGGGCGATGGCGGCGGCGTTGGTGTGGTCGACCTCCAGGTAGACCCGGCCGACGCCGCGGGCGTCGAGCTGGTTGACCATCGACGTCAGCAATTTCTGGCCGACGTG
Organism: Tepidisphaeraceae bacterium; assembly: GCA_965198865.1. Classification (GTDB taxonomy): domain Bacteria; phylum Planctomycetota; class Phycisphaerae; order Tepidisphaerales; family Tepidisphaeraceae; genus CBDAQA01. Next base: position 390 of record CBDAQA010000017.1, read on the forward strand.
GCGGCCGCGGTGGTCGCGATCGACGGCGAGGCTGTAGATCCGACCCGACGTGGCGGGACCCGTGCGGCGGACGAGCGCGATGCCCTCGCCGATCACCGTGCCGTCCTCCTCGGCGACGAGGAACACGGCCGTGGGGCGGCGGCGGAGGTACTGCAACTGCCGCATCTTCAGGCTGAGGTCCGCGGCGAAGCAGGCCTTCTCCAGCTCGGCCGTGGCGGGGAGGTCGGCGTCGGTGGCGAGGCGGATGGCCATCCGCGTCGGGGCTGGGGCCGACACGATGCGGCGGGCCGGGACGACGGTGTACTTCTGCAGCAGCTTCACGGGGCGGTAGCTCTGCTTGGTCCAGGCGAGCGACTCGAGGCCCCAGTCGTCGCCGACGTTGCAGAACGGGCGGTCGGCCCAGTCGCGGCGGCAGAACTCGCTGAAGATGAACTGGGCGAGCCCCTTGGCGGCGAGGTCGGTCTTCTCGATCACGATGCTGGACTGGTCGGCGCCGAGGTGCTCGCCGAGGGTGAAGCCGCGGAGGCCCGTGGTGACGGTGGGACCCGCGGCGGAGCCGCTGGGCTCTGTGGGGTGTTCGCCGTCCACGTGGACGACCAACCCTCTCAGACCGAGGTCGGCGGCGGAGCGGAGGGCGAGCTCGGTGGCGACCGTCTCCTTCTCGCGCTTCACGGCGTTGAGGGTCGGCTCGGCGGCGTGGGTGGCGTCCTGGTGGGACCGCCACTCGGCCAGCAGCGCGAGGCAGCCGTCGAGGTGCTGGGCCGGGTCGTACGCCTCGACGCGGTGGCGGTAGAGCCGGGCGAAGCGGTTGCGGGCCTGGCGCTTGGCGGCCAGGTCGCCGCCGGCGAGGTCGATCATGCGGGCGCTGTCGTAGACGTAGTCGGTGCCCATCGGGTGGACGGCGTGCAGGCCGGTGCGGTCGAAGCGGGCGAGCAGCTCGTCGCTGGCGTACTCGACGCGGGTGCGTTCGGGGACGCCGGCGGCGGCGTTGTAGGCGTCCATCAGGTCGGACGCCTGGCGCAGCGCCCGGTCGGAGCCGGTGTCGCCGATGGGCGGGACGAGCAGGGTCAGGTCACCGCAGCCGTTGGCGAAGACGCACAGGTGGCCGTCCACCTCGCGCCAGGCCAGGTGGAGGCTGTTCCGCCAGGTGTAGATCTGGCCGAACGTGTAGTCGGACAGGGGGTTCGACAGCGTGGCGAAGTACCGGCGGAACAGCGGCCCGTCGGCCAGCTCGACCGGGCGGAGGCCGAGGGCGGCGAGGGCATCATCCCCGGCGGGGGCGGCAGGGTTGGCGTCGTCGGGCATGGGGGCGACGGGTTCCTCGGCAAGACGGGGCCGGGGAACGCGCGGGGCTTCGACGGCCGATGGGTGTGGAGACACGGTGCAAATCACATCGGTCATCCGGCGGGGCTCCCTACATGGGGATAAGGCGTAAATCGCTGATTTTTCAGGGTGGGCGTAGGGCGGCGTGTGGCCGATGGATCAACGGTGACACCGGTCCGGGAGCGACGAATGACCAGGCCGGTAATCGCCGCGATCCTCGGCTGGCTGATGGGGATCAGCGCGTGCGCGGCGGCAGCGACGACGACGACGGCCCCGGCGACCCGGCCGGCCGGCGACGCCGCCGGCGCCGACGCGACGAGCGCGTTCGATCCGACCGCCCACCTGCTCGGCGACCCGTTTGGCGGCCGCTCGTCGCTGGCCAACCGCGGCGTGACGATCGACCCGACGCTGATCCTGGACGACTCGAAGGTGCTGCGCGGCGGACTCGACACCCGGCACGATGCGCCGCGCGGGCTGTTCTCGCTGGCGGTCACCGCCGACACGGACAAGCTGGCCGGCCTGCACGGCGGGACGATCTACGCGCTGATGCAGAGCCGGTTCGGCATCAACGCGTCGGCCCGGCGGGTGGGCGACATCCAGAACTTCTCGGTCAACACCGACGTGGGGTCGGACATCGAGGTGTCGCAGCTGTACTACCGGCAGGCGCTGGGGCCGGGGGACGGCGTGGTGCTGAAGGCGGGGAAGATCGACGCCAACGCCGACTTCGACGTGCTGGAGAACGGCCAGGAGTTCATCAACAACAGCTGGGGCGGGAACCCGACGATCGGGCTGCTGCCGTCGTACCCGAACACGGCGACGGGGGTCGACCTGTTCGTGCTGCCGGGCCCCGTGCTGTACGCGGGGGCGGGGTTGTTCGACGGGTCGTTCGCGCGGGGGGTGAACGTGGGGCCATACGGGCCGAGCAAGTTCCTCGACCGGGGCGACAACCTGTTCCTGATCGCCGAGGCGGGGGGCCGGTTCAACCTGCCGCTGGGGTGGCTGGACCCCAAGCTGGCCGACGCGAAGCTGGCCGGGCACGTGGGGCTGGGCGGGTGGTACAGCACCGACCCGTTCAAGGCGCTGGGCGGCGGGTCGACGCGCGGGACGGGCGGCGCGTACGTGGTGGTGGACCAGGTGCTGTGGCACCCGAGCAGCGGCCCGCCCGCGCCGGCCGAGTCACCGGGGCCGACGGGTGCGCCGCCGGCCGAGGAGGACCCGCGCTCGGTCGCGATCGACTTCAGCTATGCGCAGTCGGAGTCGGACGTGAACCTGATCGACCGGAGCGTGATCGCCGGGGTGACCTGGATCGGCCCGGTCCCCCGGCGGGAGCGCGACTCGGCGGGCCTGGGCGTGCTGGTGGCCGGGCTGAGCCCGCGGGCGGGGCGGCGGACGGATGGGGAGACGTCGCTGGAGGCGTTCTACCGGGTTCGGCTGACGCAGTGGGTCAGCGTGAAGCCGGACGTGCAGTACATCTTCCACCCCAACGGCAACGGGGCGACCGGGTCGCCGCTGGTGAGGGACGCGCTGGTGGTTGACCTGCGGGTGGAGGTGGCGTTCTAGGGTGGGCGCCACCCTCATGGCGCGACCGCGCATGCAGCTTGTCCACGACGATCGCGTCGACGCCGGCCCTGAGGCGAGGGGCAGCCAGATCCTCTGGCCGAGCAAGCAAAGGCGGTCCACCACAGGCCGGCATCCGGCGACCGGTGCAGCTTGTGGCCCCTCCAGGTGGAAGTCGCCATCGGCGAATAATACGGATGAGCTCGGTGAGACTGCACCGACGCTGTCCCACGGACCGTCCCGTCGTTAAAGGTTATTGAGACGGGTTCTTACGTCGATTTCAGGGGCGGTGGGACGGACGGAAAAGCGTCCCATTTCGTCCCAAAGTGTCCCATGCGGAAGCTCGGGGCGGGCAGTGGCCACTCTGGACCGGTGGGGTCGATCACTCCGCCGCGACGATCTTGCCGCCGGCAACGCGGCCGCCGCTCTCGCCGCTGGGCTGGGACTTCAGGTCGTCGGCCTTGGCGTGGATGATGACGCTGCGGCCGACGATGTCGTCCAGCTTCACGCCGGGGAGGGTGCCCATCAGGTGGGCGTGGCCCTTGTCGTCGGCGGTGAGGTTGCCGAGGTCACCGGCGTGGTGGTGGGCACTGTGGGGGCCGCCGTGGGGCTCGTGGGTGGGGTTGAAGTGACCGCCGGCCTTGGCCAGGGCGGGGTCGGAGAGGTCGCCCTTCTCGTGGATGTGGAAGCCGTGGTTGGTGCCGGGCTCGAGTCCGTCGACGTCGGCGACGAACGACAGATCGTCGCCGACCTGGGTGAAGGTGACCAGGCCGGTGACGTGGGTGTTGGCCGGCCGGGTGGCGGCCGACGTGGCGGGGGCCACCGTGGCGACCGCCCGCTTGGCCGAGGGGGCTGCGGCGAGGGTGAGGAGGAGCGTCAGGCCGAGCAGTGGGGTTGCGGTCTTGATCATGGGTTCTCCAGTCATAGCGTAGCCTGCCCACCGGTTTCAAATCGGGCGACGGTGGCCGCGGCACGGACGGGGTCTGGTCGACCGCCCCGCCAACCCCTAGTATGGGCGGGCCAACTCCGTTGCCGTTCGGACCGTGTCGACCGACCGCCGGGCGGGCAAGATGTCGTTGCCCGGCATCGACGACCCGCTAGAATGGCGGCCCCAACCCGCCCGCCGGGATGGGGGTCCCGTTCGCCGCGCCGGGCCCGGCGCGGCCCGTTCATCCTGTCTGGATCGTTGTACCCGCGCCCCGGTTCGCCGGGCCCAACTCGGATCACCGCCATGAGCGATCACCGCCACGCCGCCGCAGAGCGAGGTCCCAAGGGACTGCCGCCCGCCCAGGGGTTGTACGACCCGCGCTTCGAGAAGGACGCGTGCGGCGTCGGGTTCATCTGCCACATCAAGGGTCAGCCGAGCCACCAGATCGTCAGCGACGCGCTGAAGATGCTGGAGAACATGGACCACCGTGGCGCGTGCGGCTGCGAGGAGAACAGCGGCGACGGCGCGGGCATCCTGGTGCGGACGCCGGACGCGTTCTTCCGGCGCGAGTGCAAGAAGATCAACGTCACCCTGCCGGCCGCGGGGCAGTACGGGGTGGGGATGATCTTCCTGCCGCAGGACGCGGTGCAGCGGCACCTGTGCGAGCGGATCGTGGAGCGGGTGGCCCGCGAGAACGGCATGAAGGTGCTGGGCTGGCGCGACGTGCCGGTGAACAGCGACCACGTCGGCCCGACGCCCAGGGCGGTGGAGCCGCGCGTGCGGCAGGTGTTCGTCGGCACCGGCGACGTGTTCTTCAACAAGAAGGACTTCGACCGGAGGCTGTACCTGGTGCGGCAGCGCTCCGAGAACGAGGTGGAGTTCGGCGACAACGGCCTGACGCCGGCCAGCCGGGAGCAGTTCTACATCTGCATCATGTCCGGCAACCGGATGGTCTACAAGGGAATGCTGACGGCCACGCAGCTGCGGCACTACTACACCGACCTGGGCGACCCCGACTTCCAGTCGGCCATCGCGATCGTCCACAGCCGGTTCAGCACCAACACGATGCCCAGCTGGGCGCTGGCCCACCCGTTCCGGTACATCGCCCACAACGGCGAGATCAACACGCTGCGCGGCAACCGCAACTGGATGCGGGCCCGGTACGGCGCGTTGCAGAGCGACAAGTTCGGCGACGAGCTCTCGAAGATGTTCCCGATCCTGACGGAGTCGGGATCGGACTCGGCCACGCTGGACAACATGATCCAGTTCCTGGCCGTCAACGGGCGGAGCCTGCCGCACGCGGTGCTGATGGCGATCCCCGAGGCGTGGCAGAACAACCCGGCCATGGACGCCGACCTGCGCGCGTTCTACGAGTACCACGCCTGCCTGATGGAGCCGTGGGACGGGCCGGCCAGCATCACGTTCACGAACGGGTCGATCATCGGCGCGGTGCTGGACCGGAACGGCCTGCGGCCCAGCCGGTACTACGTGACCAAGGACGACCTGGTCATCATGGCCAGCGAGGTGGGCGTGATCCCGGTCGAGCCGGAGCGGGTGGCCCGCAAGGGGCGGCTGCAGCCGGGCAAGATCTTCCTGATCGACATGAAGCAGGGGCGCATCATCGACGACGGCGAGATCAAGCGCGAGCTGGTCGACAAGCGGCCGTGGCAGCGGTGGATCAAGGAGAACCTGGTCCCGCTGGACGCGCTGCCCGACCCGACCGCCCTGCCGCCGGTGGACACCGAGGGGCTGATGGTCCGCCAGCACGCGTTCGGGTACACGAACGAGGACCTGAAGTTCATCATCGGGCCGATGGCGGTGAAGGGGATCGAGAACACCGGCAGCATGGGCACCGACACGCCGCTGGCGTGCCTGAGCGACCGGCCGCAGCTGCTGTACAACTACTTCAAGCAGCTGTTCGCGCAGGTGACGAACCCGCCGCTGGACGCGAACTTCGAGTCGCTGGTGACCAGCCTGTTCACGTACATGGGCCGGGAGCCGAACCTGCTGGACGAGACGCCGAGGCACTGCCGGCTGGTGAAGCTGAACCAGCCGGTGCTGACCAACGTCGAGCTGTCCAAGCTGAAGGAGCTGAACACCGAGGCCCTTAAGGCCGTGACGGTGCCGATGCTGTTCACCGTCGGCGACGGCGACGCGGGGCTGGCCAGGGCGGTCGACACGCTGTGCGCGACCGTGGCGAAGGCGGTTCAGGAAGGGGCGAGCCTGGTCATCCTGAGCGACCGCGGCGTGGATAAGGAGCACGCGCCGATCCCCAGCCTGCTGGCGACGGCGGCGGTGCATCACCACCTGATCCGCGAGGGGTCGCGCACCCAGTGCGGGCTGATCATCGAGACGGGCGAGGCGCGCGAGCCGCACCACTTCTGCCTGCTGATCGGCTACGGGGCGGGGGCGGTCAACCCGTACGTGGCGCTGGAGACGCTGGCGGACATGGTGGGCCAGAACATGGTCGGCGACCTGAGTGTCGAGAAGGCCGAGGCGAACTACATCAAGGCGGCCAACAAGAGCATCATCAAGGTGGCCAGCAAGATGGGCATCTCGACGGTGCAGAGCTACCGCGGGGCGCAGATCTTCGAGGCGGTCGGCATCGCCAAGGGCGTGATCGACCGGTACTTCACCGGCACGTCCAGCCGGATCCAGGGCGTGGGGATGGACATCATCGCCCGCGAGGCGCTGATGCGGCACCACCGCGCGTTCCCGGCCGTGGACGTGGAGGCGAACACGCTGGACGGCGGCGGGAACTACCAGTGGCGCCGCGACGGCGAGTACCACATGTGGAACCCCGACACGGTCGCCAAGCTGCAGCAGGCCGTGCGCATCACCGGCTACCCCACGTGGAAGGAGTACGCCAAGCTCGCCAACGACGAGAGCGAGCACGCCTGCACGATCCGCGGGCTGCTGCGGTTCAAGCACACGCAGGCCCCGGTGCCGATCGACGAGGTCGAGCCGGCGGTGTCGATCGTGAAGCGGTTCGTGACCGGGGCGATGAGCTTCGGCAGCATCAGCCGGGAGTCGCACGAGACGCTGGCGATCGCGATGAACCGCATCGGTGGCAAGAGCAACAGCGGCGAGGGGGGCGAGGACAGCAACCGCTTCAAGCCGGACGTGGTCGACGTTGGCATGCCCAAGGTGTGGCGGCGGTCGGCCATCAAGCAGGTGGCCAGCGCCCGGTTCGGCGTGACGGCCGAGTACCTGGTCAACGCCGACCAATTGCAGATCAAGATGGCCCAGGGCGCCAAGCCCGGCGAGGGCGGCCAGCTGCCCGGCGACAAGGTGGACGACAACATCGGCCGCATCCGCCACAGCACGCCTGGCGTGGGGCTGATCTCCCCCCCGCCGCACCACGACATCTATTCGATCGAGGACCTGGCCCAGCTGATCCACGACCTGAAGAGCATCAATCCCACCGCCGACGTGAGCGTGAAGCTGGTGAGCGAAGTCGGCGTCGGCACGATCGCCGCCGGCGTGGCCAAGGCGAAGGCCGACCACATCCTCATCAGCGGTGACAGTGGCGGCACCGGCGCGTCGCCGCTCACGAGCATCAAGCACTGCGGCCTGCCGTGGGAGCTGGGGCTCGCCGAGGCGCAGCAGACGCTGGTGTTGAACGGCCTCCGCGGCCGGGTGTACCTGCAGGTCGATGGCCAGATGAAGACGGGCCGGGACGTGGCGATCGGCGCGCTGCTGGGGGCCGAGGAGTTCGGCTTCAGCACGGGACCACTCATCGCTAGCGGCTGCATCATGATGCGCGTGTGCCACCTGAACACCTGCCCGGTGGGCATCGCCACGCAGGACCCGGAGCTGCGGAAGAAGTTCACCGGCCAGCCGGAGCACGTGGTCAACTTCATGTTCTTCGTCGCCGAGGAGCTGCGCGAGATCATGGCCGAGCTCGGCTTCCGCAAGCTGGAGGACATGGTCGGCCGGGTCGACCTGCTCGACTTCGCCGACATGTCGAACCACTGGAAGGCGAAGAGCGTCGACCTGTACCCGATCCTGTTCCGCTCCGGGAAGCCGATCGGCGACGGGGCGACCCGGCACACGACGATCCAGGACCACGGGCTGGCCCGCTCGCTGGACAACACCGACCTGATCCCGCTGGCCAAGCCGGCGTTGGAACACGGGAAGAAGGTCGACCACACGCTGAAGATCAAGAACACCGACCGCAGCGTCGGCGCGACGCTGGCCGGGGAAATCGCCAAGCGGTACGGCGACGCGGGCCTGCCGGACAACACGATCACGTTCCGCTTCCACGGCCAGGCGGGTCAGAGCATCGGATGCTTCGCGCCGCGCGGCGTGACGTTCCTGCTCGAGGGCGACGCCAACGACTACGTCGGCAAGGGACTGTGCGGCGGGCGGATCGCCGTCTACCCGCCGAAGGCGTCGACGTTCAACCCCGGCGACAACATCATCGCCGGCAACACGATCCTGTACGGCGCGACCGAGGGCGAGGTGTACCTGAGAGGGTTGGCCGGCGAGCGGTTCGCCGTCCGCAACAGCGGCGCGAGTGCCGTTGTGGAAGGCGTGGGCGACCACGGTTGCGAGTACATGACCGGCGGCACCGTCGTCGTGATCGGCCCGACGGGGCGAAACTTCGCCGCCGGCATGAGCGGCGGCGTCGCCTACGTCTACGACGACAACGGTCAGTTCCCCAAGCTCTGCAATCCCGACACGGTCAGCCTGACCGACCCCCTGGACGAGGGCGACCGAGCGAGCCTGCGGCTGCTGCTGGAGTCGCACTACACGCTCACCGGCTCGACCAAGGCCAAGGCCATCCTGGACGACTGGGTCAACGAGCTGCGGTGGTTCGTGAAGGTGTTCCCCAACGACTACCGCAGGGTGCTGAAGCAGCGGGCGGAAGCGAAGGGGTTGGTCACGTCGGCTTGAGTTTAAGGCGTGGCCAGTAAGGAGCGTGGACCATGAGCGTGACGACGCAAGCCCCACCCCCGTCGGCGATGGAGATCGCCGCGGGTATTGCGCATCGACTGGGCGACATCCCGATCGGCCGGATCATTCTCGATCCGGCGCCCGGGACCGCGACCGAGGCAGATCTGCTGCGGCACATCGACGTCGATCAAGCGCCCTGCGAGTGGGTCGAGGGAACCCTGGTGGAGAAGCCGGTGGGTTTTGAGGAAGGCTTGGTATCGTCCAATCTGATCCGTGTCATGGGCAACTTCGTCCATTCACGGCGGTTGGGCGCGGTGACGCCGGGCGACACCTGTTTGCGCATGATGTCCGGCAGCGCGCGGGCCCCAGACGTGACCTACGTGAGCAAGGCCGACGTGCCGGCCGATTACCGTCGGGGCACACCGGTCCCGCGACTGCCGCCCACGCTGGCCGTTGAGGTGCTGAGTGAGGGCAACACCGCGGCCGAGATGCGGCAGAAGTGCCGCGAGTACTTCGACTCCGGGTCCAAGCTGGTCTGGATCGTGGACCCACCGACCCGGACAATCGCGATCTACACCGGCCCGACTGCTGGGCCGGACCGCACGTTAACCGAAGCGGACACTTTGGACGGCGGTCATGCACTGCCCGGCTTCACGATTCTCGTCGCGGAACTCTTTCGCGACCCATTCGCGCTCTGACCAAAGACTGACTACTCCCATGGGCAAGCCCACCGGATTCAAGGAGTTCCCCCGCCAGGTGCCGACGCGTCGGCCCGTGGAGCTGCGCATCCTCGACTGGGAGGAGATCTACGCCGAGTTCCCGGAGGACCAGCTCAAGCGGCAGGGCTCGCGGTGCATGGACTGCGGCGTGCCGTTCTGCAACAACGGCTGCCCGCTCGGCAACCTGATCCCCGACTGGGCCGACCTGGTCTACCGCGGCCGGCACCGCGAGGCGCTGGACGCGCTGCTGAAGACGAACAACTTCCCCGAGTTCACCGGCCGGATCTGCCCCGCCCCGTGCGAGGAGTCGTGCGTCCTGTCGATCAACGACAGGTCCGTGACCATCAAGGTGCTCGAGCAGTCGATCGTCGACCGCGCTTTCAAGGAGGGCTGGATCAAGCCCGAGCCCCCGCCGCGCCGTACCGGCAAGCGGGTCGCCGTCGTCGGGTCCGGCCCGGCCGGGCTGGCCGTCGCCGCGCAGCTGAACAAGGTGGGCCACAGCGTCACCGTGTTCGAGAAGGCCGACCGCCCCGGCGGCCTGCTGATCTACGGCATCCCCGACTTCAAGATGTCCAAGGCGATCGTCGCCCGCCGGGTGAAGCTGATGGCGGACGAGGGCGTGAAGTTCGTCTGCCACGCCGACGTGGGCGTCACGGTCACGGCCGACCAGCTGCGCAAGGATTTCGACGCCGTCGTCCTGTGCAATGGTGCCACCCGCGCGCGCGACGTCGATGTGCCTGGCCGAAACCTGCACGGCATCCACCTGGCCATGACCTACCTGCCGCAGCCGACGCGCAGGAACCTGACCGGCGTGGAGCTGAACGGCGCGAACGGCCACAACGCCCGCAACGGCGGTGGCCGGTACGGGGGAGCGGAGATTGGCGGCGACACCGTCGGTGACCAGATCTTCGAGCAGCAGCACATCCACGCCGAGGGTAAGGACGTCATCATCGTCGGCGCCGGCGACACCGCCGCCGACTGCCTCGGCTCGGCCATCCGCCAGGGGGCCAAGAGCATCAACCAACTCAACATCTACCCCCAGCCCCCCTCGGCCCGCACCGACGACATGCCCTGGCCGCAGTACCCCAACATCCACCGCACCAGCGCCGCCCACGAGGAGGGCGGCACCCGCCAGTGGGCCGTGCAGACCAAGGAGTTTCGCGGCGACGCCGACGGCCACGTCCGCGAGGTGGTCCTGGTCCGCCAGGAGGTGGCCGAGACCCGCAACGGCAAGCCGGTCATGCGCGAGGTCCCCGGCTCCGAGTTCACGCTGCCGTGCGACCTGGCCCTGATCGCCATCGGCTTCACCGGCCCCGACCCCCAGGGCATCATCACCCAGCTCGGCTGCGAGCTCGACGCCCGCGGCAACGTGCGGGTCGACGACGCCTACATGACCAGCGTCCCCAGCGTCTTCAGCGCCGGCGACGCACGCCGCGGGCAGAGCTTGGTCGTGTGGGCCATCAGCGAGGGGCGATCGGCTGCGCATGCCGTCGACAAGTACCTGATGGGGCAGAGCGATCTGCCGTATTTGAAGCTGTTCTGACACCAGCCCCACATGTGATCTTGCCTCGCTTGTTAATCAACCAAGGGGTGCAGCCATGACCTTCGACGTAGCGGCGACCAAGTTTCGAAACGCGGTCGTGAACATCCAGCGACGCGCAGAGAAGCAGGAGTTCGAAGAGAAACTTGCCCGGTCGTTCGTCCCGACGCAGGTCATCGAAGAGCTTCAGACCGACCAGAACCAACTCGTCTTTGGGCGGCGCGGCGTTGGAAAGACGCACACCCTAAAAGTATTCCTTGCAAGCAAGGTTCAAGAGGGTTTTTTATGCACCTACCTGGACTGCACGACATTCGGCAGCGGTCTTGCCAGCGACGGCTCAGAGAAAAATACCGGGGTCCGCTTCTTCTCGAAGTTCGTGTATACATTAGCAACAAATCTACTGGACCATGTGATCCGCCTTGAGAAGGCTTCCGAGAAGCTGGTTGACGCCTGCATCGAGATTCTTGGACAACTCCAGGAAGCATCGAGTCCGAATCTTGTGGGGGAGACTTTCAATTACGCGGAGATCGTGCGATTGCTTCGCGTATTCATGGTCGAGATCGGAACTTCTAGGTTGTTCATAATTGTAGACGAGTGGGCCCAAATTCCCATGGTTGCTCAGCCATTTTTTGCTGAGTTCTTGAAGCGATCTGTCTTTGCCGCCCCCAAGATCACATTAAAGATCGCCGTGGTTGACTATGCATACAAACTAACACAAGAGATCAACGGATCCATCATTGGGTTGGAAAAATCAGCCGATATTTTTTCAGATGTTCGCATGGATTCCCATTTCGTGTGGGATGAAAAGAACGACTCCGTCGAACAGTTCTTCGCCGTGCTTCTCTATAATCATATCGCTTTAGAACTCGATGTCTCAATTGAGGAAACCGACGCGGCCAAAGCGGGTGCGATAAAGAGGGATCTTTTCACACAAGATCGTGCGTTTTCGGAATTGTGCCGCGCATCAGAAGGAAATGCGCGCGATTTTCTGGTTATGTTTGGCAGAGCCCATAGCGATTTCAGAAAGCAGACATCGCGAGAGAGGGTCGGGCTTCCCGACGTTCAGCGAGCGGCAATCAATTGGTATAGGGAAGACAAACTTGCAAGCATCGCAACAGAGGGCGGTCTAGAGGAATTTCTTCAGTACCTCATCGACGATGTGATTAGTAAAAAACGGTCTCGCGCGTTCATGGTGCCTGCGACGTCCGTCCACCATCCACTGCTCCGACGGCTATTTGCTGCCCGTCTGCTTCACCCCTTGACGATTGAATGGTCCCATCCTGACAAGCCTGGCGAGAGGTACAATCTAGTATCGATCGATTACGGCACTTATGCTTCTTTCAAGGGAACAAAAAACGAACCTTTTGAAGAAGTCCTTTGGCCAGAGGCACGTGCTAGCGACGTCGCGCTTCCGCCAGATCTCGTACCATTGAAAAACGATCGTCGTAGTATCCGGCGAATCGTAATCACCCCAGAAGTGTTGGACGAATATTGGCGTCCTTGACGCAGAACTCGGAACCAACGCTTACCTACCCGACTTCACTGCCTCAATCTCTGAGAGGGGTTGAGGAGCTGATCACGCCTGAAGACTGACCGGTACCCGGCCGCATGGTACAGTTTCGCCGTGAGGGCCCGCCGATCGGTGACGATTGCGAACAACGCCACCGCGGCCGCCGCACCCGCCGGCGGCATGACCCAGTAGATCCACTGGTCTGCAAACGTCATGGCCACCAGCGACGGCCCGAAGCTGCGGGCGGGGTTCAGGCTGGTGCCGCTGATCGGGGCGCCGAGCCACACCTCGACGGCGACCAGGATCCACACCGCCAGCGGCGTCCGGCGGGCGAGCCGGTCGTGGCTCACGCACGTCAGGATGGTCAGCATCAGCAGGCCGGTCATCACAATCTCGGCGACGGCGGCTTGGGTCGCCGTGTAGCCGGGGCCGGGCAGCGTCATGCCGAACTGGATCGACCGCAGGGCGTTGCCCCACACGGCCGTCGCCGCGTACGCCGCGGCGATCGCGCCGGCGAACTGGCCGACCACGTAGCCCGCCACGTCGGGGCCGTTCATCTTCCCGTGCAGGGCAAAGCCGAGCGTCACGCTGGGATTGATGTGGGCCCCGCTCCGCTTGCCCGGCGGCGTCAGGGCCCACAGCGACCCGCTGCCGGCGTACACGGTGCCGGTCATCAGCAGCCGCAGCGAGTGCGACGGCACGTGCCGCGACACCCACAGCCCGTGGCCGAAGTCCAGCGACATCGCCGACAGGCCGACGAACAGGTTGAACGCCGATCCGGCTGCCTCGGCCACATATTCGGTGGGGTTCAGACGTGCCACGGCCAAAGGGTAGCGGGGCCGGTTGGGACCGCCATCCTGCGGGCGACGGCGGACCACACGGCCGTGCGAGGCGAGCGGACCGCCTTACCGTCTCCGTGGCTGCACCGCGGCGGCGTGTACAATGACCCGCCGTGAGCGCCAGGCCCGCGGCACCGCAACGGGGTGGCCGCCTCATCCTTCTAATAGGTTCTGCCCATGGGTCTCGCAACGGCGACCGCCGATCGGCCCGACGCGGAAACGTCGCCGCCACCGCTCGCGGTCCGTCCACAAGCGGGACGTCCGGACCACCTGGCGTACGTGGACGCCCTGCGGGGGTGGGCCATCCTGGCCGTCGTGTTGACCCACGTCGGCCAGCGCGTGCCCGATGCGCCGTGGTGGCTGCAGGCGCTGGCGCGGTCCGGCACCTGGGGCGTGCAGCTGTTCTTCGTCGTCAGCGCGTTCACCCTGTTCGGCTCGCTCGACGCCCGGGCCGGCAGCGACCGGCGGCCCACGGCCGCCTTCCTTGCCCGGCGGGCCTTCCGCATCGCGCCGCTCTTCTGGGTCGGCCTGCTGTACTACGCCGGTCACCCCGAGGCGAACCTGGCGACCTACGCGCCGGCCGGGGTCGGGTTGCCGCACCTGCTGGCCACGCTGTTCCTGGTCCACGCGTGGTACCCGACCACGTTCAACAGCGTGGTGCCGGGCGGGTGGTCGGTGGGCGTCGAGACGATGTTCTACCTCGCGGTACCGCTGCTGCACCGGACGATTCGCTCCCTGTCGTCCGCGGTGACGCTCGCCGTCATCGCGGGCTTGGCGGCGGTCGTGATCGCCCCCGCCGCCATGGCGGTGCTGGACGACCGGTTTCCACCCGCCTGGCGGGCGCTGATCCACGCGTTCGTCGCGTCGTCGCCCCCCGTGCAGTTCGTCGTCTTCTGCGGCGGGATCGTCCTGCACTTCGCGCTTCGACCCCCTCGCGCCGGCGACCCGGGCAGCCGTCCCGCTCCCTGGGTGACGCTTGCCGCCGCCGTCCTCATCGTCCTGGCACAGGGGCAGGTGACGGCCGCCATCGCGTTCGCTCTGCTGGCCTGGAGCTTGGCGGTGCGGCCGTTCCCCGTCATGGTCAACCGCGCGACGACGTTCCTCGGTCGGATCAGCTACAGCGGCTACCTGTGGCACTTCGCCGTGCTCGGCTTCGTCGCCCCGATCCTGCTCCCGCCGCTGCACCGGGCATGGGGTCCAAGCGTCGGCGCTGGTTCGGCTCGTTTGGTGGCCCTGTTCGTGGCGACCGTCGTGGTGACCGTGCCCGTTGCCTGGGCCAGCTACCGCCTGATCGAGCGGCCCTGGATCGCCGTCGGCCGATGGTTCCTGGGTATCACCGGCTGGGGACCCACCCCCCGTTCCCCAGGCTCCGTGCGCCGGACCAGCAGGTTTGATACCTCTGCATCCGGCTAGATCGGCGCGACTCGACTGGTGTTCGTCGCGCGAGTCTCTGGCACACTACGCTGCGACCGTCAATCAGCCGGAGACCCGCCGTGAGCGACATCCGACCGCCGTCCCGCCGCCAATTCCTGGCCGTCGCCTCTGCCGCTTGGGCAACGGCCTCGCTGTGGCCGTGGTCCGCCCCGCCCGTCACCGCGCAGACGCGGCCGGCCGACCGCGCGCTCGGCTGGGCCGTCGTCGGGCTCGGGGGCTTTGCCCGGAACGAACTGCTGCCCGGCCTCTCGCGCTGCCGGCACAGCAACTGCGTGGCCGTCGTCACCGGCCACCCGGAGAAGGTGGACCAGCCCAATCACAAGCTCGGCGGCAAGAGCGTCCGGGACGCCTTCGGGCTGGGCGACGCCGACGTCTACAGCTACGACAGCTTCGATTCCATCCGGGACAACCGCAACGTCGACGTGGTGTACGTCGTGCTGCCCAACGGCATGCACTGCGAGTACGCGGTGCGGGCGTTGAAAGCTGGCAAGCACGTGGTGTGCGAGAAGCCGATGGCCAACACCGTGGCCGAGTGCGACCAGATGCTGGGGGCGGCCAAGGCGGCGGGGAAGCGGCTGCAGGTCGGCTATCGGATGCACTGGGACGCGCCGACCAACGCCTGCATCGCCGCCCTCCGCCGCGGCGACATCGGTAAGCTGCAGGTCGTCGAGGCAGCCCAGGGGTTCAACATCGGCCCCGGCGTCTGGCGGCTGGACAAGCGGCTGGCGGGCGGCGGGTGCATGATGGACATCGGCATCTACGCCCTGTCGGCCGCCCGGTACCTCAGCGGGGAGGAGCCGACCGAGGTGTTCGCCCACACGTTCGCCGACCGCGACGACCCCCGACACCGGTTCGACCAAGTCGAGGGGACGTGCGACTTCCAATTGCGCTTTCCCAGCGGCCTGCTGGCCAGCTGCACGTCGAGCTACGCCTGCAGCCTGGGCCGGTTCGCCGTCCACGGGTCCGGCGGGACCGCCGTGATGGAGCCGTCCAGCAACTACAACGAACCCCCGGCGTACGGCGGGACGGCGTTCAAGATCGCCCGCGGGTACGGCGAGCCCAAGCTGGTCGACGTCCCGCCGGTCGACCAGTTCATCGGCGAGATCGACGGGTTCTCGCTGGCGCTCAAGGGCTTCGCCCCGTTCCGGGCGACCGGCGAGGAAGGGCGACAGGACATGAAGATCATCGAAGCGATCTACACCTCGGCCCGGATCGGGCGAGCGGTCGCGCTGGCGTGAGGTCTTCCCGGATGGCGCCCGATCGCCATCATGCGGCCGATGCCCACGGCTGACCCGGCGCGACACGAGTGGACGGCCGTGCCATCGGTGGGTGTGTTGGTCTACGCCCGTGCCTGGTCAGGCTCGCCCACGCGCGCACCGCTGATTCTCGTCGCCGGGCTGGGGGTGTCGAGCCGGTACTGGGCACGGCTGGGCCGACGACTCGGCGGGCGATATGCGGTCCTCGCGCCGGACCTGCCCGGCTTCGGTCGGACGCCCCCGTCGCCCGGCGCGCCTTGGCCGGCGGCACCAAGCGCTCGCGAGCAGGCCGACCAACTGTTGGCATGGATGGATGCTCGCGGCATCGGCCGGGCAGTCCTGTGCGGGCACTCGGTGGGGTGCCAGACCGTCGTCGACCTGGCGACGCGGTTTCCCGACCGGGCTGAGCGGATCATCCTCGCTGCCCCGCCGTTCGAGCCGGGGCGGCGGTCGCTGGCCGTCAGCCTGGCGCGGTTGGCGATCGGTCCTCTGTTCGAGGTGCCGTCGCTGCCGTTCCTGCTTGCCGTGGATTACGCGTCGTCGGGGCCGGCGCGGGCGATCGGGCAGGCGCTACGAACGATGAACTACCCAATGGAGCAGCGGTTGCCGCTCATCGCTGTGCCGACGTTGGTGATACACGGCGCGCTCGATCCACTGGTGAGCCGGCGGTGGTCGGAGCGGGTCGCCGCCCTGGTGCCGGGGGCGAAGTCGGTCGTTGTCGAACAGGTCGGCCACGCGATGCACTACTCCGCCGCCGCCGTCACGGCTGGGGTTGTTGACGCGTTCCTCGAGAACGCGCTGGACGGGCCGACCGCCGTGCCGAGGGACGATGCGTCGCGCGATCCCGTGGGCCCGCCACAGCCAATCTCGCCGGCGGCGCGGTCGCTCGTGAACGGCTTGTTTGCAGCGGTCATGGCCGGGCTGGCACGGCGTCGCCCATCGCGGTCGCGACGGGCGATGACCGCCATTGCGGTTGCCCGCATCGCCGCCGACGCGTGTCGCCTGCCGCCGATTACCGGCGCGAGCCTCGACCTGCTCTGTGGGGCGGGCCTGCTCGTGACGGCGGCCCTGCGTCCCGCCTCGACAGCCGACCGTCGAATCGCAGTCGTCTCTGGCATCGGGCTCATCTCACTCGCCGCGTTGACGGCCAAGCCGACGGGTCCGGCCCGGCAGGTTCGGTGAAACGGCGCGGTCGAGCCGGTAGGCTATCAGCCATGCGAATCGTGTCGCTGCTGCCGAGTGCGACGGAGATGGTCTGCCTGCTCGGCCTGGGCGACCGGTTGGTCGGCGTGTCGCACGAGTGCGACCACCCGCCCGCCGCCGTGGCCGGCGTGCCCCGGCTGACGGCGTCGCTCATCCCGGCCGATGCGACCAGTGCCGAGATCGACGCGATGGTCCGCGAGCGGGTCGCCGGCCGGCGGCCGCTCTATCGGCTTGATGCTGACGCGCTCGCTGCCGCCCGCCCAGACCTGATCATCACGCAGGCGTTGTGCGACGTGTGCGCGGTCGACGAGGCGGAGGTGTGCCGCGTGGCGGCCTCGTTGCCGGGCTCACCGCGCGTCGTCAACCTGGAGCCGACGTCGTTAGCCGGCGTGTTCGATGCGATCGGCACGATCGCCGCGGCCGCCGGTGTCCCAGCGACCGAGGTTCTGCTCAACCTGCGTCGTCGCGTTCGGGCCGTCACCGATCGCCCGATGGGAGTGCGTCCGACCGTTGTGTTTCTTGAGTGGCTCGACCCACCATTTTGCGGGGGCCATTGGAACCCGGAACTGGTAGGCTTGGCTGGCGGCTGCGAGTTGATCGGCACGGCCGGGCAGCCGTCACGGCGGATCACCTGGGACGCCGTCGCCGAGGCCGACCCGGATGTGCTGGTGGCCGCCCCGTGCGGGTTCGACGTCGCGCGGGCCGGCGTGGACCTGAAACGACTTGAGCAAGATCCAGCGTGGGCCGGCCTGCGTGCGGTGCGAGAGGGGCGGGTATTTCTGTTTGGCGGGTCGGCCCTGTTCAACCGACCGGGGCCCCGGCTGGTAGATAGCCTGGAGCAGCTGGCGGATGCGCTGCGGTCTGGGCCCGTCCGGCGGCACTCGGTGGTCGTCGGCGACTGACACTTGGGGCACACGGAGACGACCATGCGATCTGGCACAGCGGGACGGTTGGCGATCACGGCAGCGTTGGCGGCGCTCGTCGGGGCGACCGCGGCGCCACCGGTGACGCTGTCGGACGTCCAGCAGAAATACAGCGAGGGCGACTACCCCGGCGCCATCGCGGGGGCGAGCCGGTTGCTGGCCGTGACCGGCGGGGCGGCGGCGTCGGTCGACAAGGCCCAGGTTTACGCGATCAAGGCCAACGCCGAACTGCACCTGAAGCAGTTCTCGCCGGCCGGCGACGCCTTCTCGCGGGCCGCGAAGGCGGCGACCGACCCGCAGGTGCAGGCGACCGACGTCGCGATGGCGCTGCTGATCAAGAAGAGCCACAACGGTGCCTACGCGCCCAAGCAGGCGGGGTCGGACGGGGCGAAGCCGTCGCCGGTGGACGTGGTGTCGGACGCGGACCGCAAGACGGCGTTGACCGCCCTGTTCGAGGACGAGTTCGCGGCCGCCACGCCGAAGCTGACCGCGGCCAAGGCCGTGAAGTCGGCGGGGTCGATGTCGGTGCTCCAGTCGGCGATTGACTCGCTGCTGCTGCTGCACCAGCTGGAGGAGGCGGCCACCGGCTCCGACGAGAAGACGCGGGCGGAGATCGACGCCGTCACCAAGCAGGCCCACGAGGTGCTGGACACGGTCATCAAGGCGATGGCCGACCGGGTGGAGCAGATCAAGACGGCGTCCGAGGTGCTGTCGACCACCCCCGGACATCGACCGGGGCAGAAGGTCGGGGTGACGGCCCAGAACAACACCGAGCTGCAGACGATCATCACCAACGCGCAGGGCGGCAAGCAGGCGGCTGACAAGTTTGACACGTCCAGGACGGCCGCGATTGCCACCTCGGCCTCGAAGACCACTGCCGCCGCAGGGGCCGGGACTGACACGACCGCCACGGGCGCGGCCACCAGCGGCGCGGATGGCGGGTCGTCCGACCTGTCCGACATTATCACTCAGGCCGACAAGGTCATCAGCGACACCCAGGCGCTGATGACCGAGTACAAGGCCAGCACGACGGCCAAGAACACGTCGGGCTACGGCGGGCGCAGCAGCGGCGGCAGCCGACGGTCGACCCGCTGAGCCGGCGGCACCGGCGCGGGCCGATGTCGCGCCCGATGAGTGTGGCCAGAATGCTTGGCAGAGGTGCCTGATGACGGACAGAGCTGGGCCGTGTCGGCCCGTGCGGGCGCAGCCCGCGTCTCGCGCTGGGGTTGTGGCATTCGCCTTCAACGCGTATCGCGCGAGACGTGATCTGGCGTACCGGACCCTTCGGGCCGACACGGCCCGGCTCTGTCGCCATTCATGCGTTCCAACAAATCCGGCCACACCTAGCCCGATCCGCACGGTGCCGTCCCATTGCGAATCGATGGGCCGCCGATCACGATCCGGGTGAGGGGCACGCGGATGCTTAGGGCCGCCGGCCCCGTGGGCGTCCGAGTAGAGCGGCCCCGCAGGAGTATCCCATGCAGTTCCCACGCGGGTTACGTTCGCGTTGCATTCTTGTCTTGGCAGTGGCCACCTGCGCTGCAGCGCAGGCTCGCGCGGCTGACGGTCCCACGCCGGCGTCGGCCAAGTCGGCGGCGGACGTGCAGGCGCTGATGGACGCCGGCAACTTCAACGGCGCCGTGTCGGCCGCCAGCCACCTGGTGTTCGTGACCGGGGCGGCGGCGGCTGACGTGGACAAGGCCCAGGTGTACGCCCTGAAGGGGGAGGCCCACCTGCACCTGAAGCAGTACCCCCAGGCGTCGGACGCCTACGGCAAGGCGTCGAAGGCCGCGACCGACCCGACCTTGGCCGCCACCGATGCCGCGCTGTCGCTGCTGGTCAAGCGGAGCCCGAGCGGGACGTACAAGCCGAAGCAGCCCGCAGCCGATGGGTCCAAGCCGTCGCCGGTCGACATCCTGGCCGCCGACCAACGCAAGGCCGCGCTCGGATACCTCTTCGCCGACGAGTTCGTCGCGGCCGGCCCGAAGTTGAAGAGCGCCAAGGCGGCGACGACGGTCCCACAGCTATTGCAGGCGGCCGACACGGCCATGACCCTTCGGCAACTGGAACTGGCGGCCACGGGGGCGGACGAGAAGACCAAGCCCGAGGTCGCCGCCATCGCCGAGCACGCCCACGGGTTGCTGCAGACCAACCTGGCGACCATGACCGCCCGCGTGGCCGACATACGCCGGTCGGCCGATTCGACGACCACCTCCTATCAGCAGCAGCGGCAGGCGAACGGCGCGTACGCGAACGTCCCCGTGATCAAGAAGGCCGGGCTGTCGTCGTCGAACGTGTCGGAGCTGCGGAACATCAAGGACACGTGCGCGAAGATCGTCCCGACGGCCCAGGCGTTTGCCAAGGTGTCGGCCGACGCGGGCGGCGGCGGCGGTTCGGCCGGCTGGGACGCCCTCGCCGCCGATGCCGGTCGCACGTCGTCTCAGGTGGATGACGTGCTGAACGCCGATTACGGCAACGGCGCGCTCCACCATCGCTGACCGCTTCTTTCAATGGTCGGCGTCGTCGGCGGCCGGTATAATCGGGCGGTCATGAGCGAACTCACCCGCGAGCAATTCGTCGAACAGGTGCTCGTGCGGGTCAGGGCCAAGTTCCCCCTGGTGAAGATCGGTGCCGGTCCCCAGCCGTTCACGCTGCGCGTGAACGGGCAGACGGTCGGGCTCGAGAACATCTACCGGATGGTCGCCCTGCACACCGAGGAGGCGGGCGACCGGCTGCACCAGATCGACCGGTGGGTGGTCGAGCTGCTGCGGGCGAGCGAGGGGACGCCCGACAACACCGGCAGCTACGCCGACCTGAAGGACCGGATCCTGCCGATGGTGGTCACGTCCGGCGCCGGCGACGCCTATAAGGGGACGATCCACACGCCGCTGGTCGACGGCCTGCTCGTGGCCTACGCGATCGACCAGGACCGTACGATCAGCTACATCCCGCGCGAGCGGTTCGAGACCTGGGACGTGACCGTGGACGACCTGCACGAGCTGGCGATCAACAACCTCGTGGCCCGCAGCGAGCAGCTGGCCGCCCACGCCGCCGAGGACGACGAGGGCGAGGTCAACCTGATCCTGTTCCAGACGATGGACGGGTACGACGCCAGCCGCCTGCTGCTGCCCACGCTGCACGAGCGGCTGCGCGAGTACCTCGGCAGCCCGTTCGGCGCGGCGATCCCCAACCGCGACATGCTGTTGTGCTTTCGCAACGACGACGCGACCGTCGCCCGCCTGCGCAAGCAGGTGGCGGCCGACTACCGGTCGATGCCGCACCAGGTGACGGATCGTTTGCTACTCGTCACCGCCGACGGCATCGCCGTGCGCGACTAGTAGACGCCCGGTGCCGCTTGGATCAACTCTTGGATCGACACTCGGTCGTCGGTGCCGCTCGACGAGTCGGTGCGGCGCAAGGTGTAGCCATGGACTGAGTCGAAGTAGCGCACCGTCGTCTGGTGCCGCCGGTCGGTCGCCGTGAGCACCAGGCGTTGGGTGCCGCGAAAGGGGCGAGACCGGGGGGTCACGTCGTCGGCCGCGGCCGGGTCGCGGACCTGCCGCAGGGCCGAGGCGTAGACGACGTCCAGGTGCCGTCGCGCCAGGAGTCGAAGGGCCATCTGAACGGCCGGACACCACGCTGCGGAGTAGTTCAAGGTCGGTCGGTTGCGTCATCTCAACTCCACACGACGGCCGGCGCGTCGAGGGGACACACACACCTGTGTGATTCTCATCGATTTGGCACCAGCTCAGATGTTCAGCGTGTGGAACGTCTTCCACCGGTACCCGCTGCCGATGTTGACGGCGTGGAGGTCGCCGATCGTGGCCTCGCGGGCGAGGTGGCTGTGGCCGCAGAAGGCGTGGCGGACGTTTGAGTGGGACAGCAGCAGCTGGCCGATGCGGTCGGAGCCGAGGTAGGCCTTCACGAAGTCCCACTGGGCCGAGTGTGGCGGCGGCAGCAACTGGCGGAACGGCACGCAGTGGATGGCGGCGACGACCGTGCGACAGGCTTCCGTCATGACCAGCGACTGCTGTAAGGCGTCGAGCCGTTCCTGCAGGAACTGCTCGTCGGTCCGGCCGAGCTTGACGAACTTGCCGTCGTTCCAGCGGGCGACCACCTCGCGGGCGATCGGCAGGATGTCGTCGGTCGTCTCCAGAAGCGGCGTGAACGAACCGCCAAGGCGGTCGGC
>CBDAQA010000018.1:0-472383 GCA_965198865.1 Tepidisphaeraceae bacterium
TCGAGCGCCTTGCGGCTCGCCGCCAAGTCTGAGATCAGCACCCGCGCGACCCGCGCGGGGTCGTCGGTCCCCTTCTCGAACCGGTCGACGACCCGCTTCATGTCGGCGTGCCGGACCCGCCCCGCGTACACGGCCGCCGTGGTCACCATCGCGCCCAGCCGTCGCTCGACGGCCGCCGCCGCCGCCGCCGCCGCCGCCGCCGCCGCGCCGCCCTCGCCCGGCCGCAGCCGCGCCTGCAGGAACGCGCGGCTCTCCGGGCTCAGGTCGTACAGCTCCTTCACCAGCCCGAGCACGCCCGTCGCCGGCCACTACGCCAACGTCCGCTTGCACGTCGCCCAGCCGCCGGGCTTTCGCCTGTGCGCCGCCATCGTTCGCTCCATTCACGATCCGGCGCGACGACCGAGACCGGGTACTGCGCGGTTCGCCACGCGCGACTCAACGGGGCGTGGCGGACCGCAACCCTGGATGCCCCCTCATCGCCGCCGTGGCCGCGACCAACGGGTCAGCTTGCCGAGTTCCCGATTGGCGGCCTCGATGTCGAACGCCTCCGGGTCAAACGGCCCGCGCCAGCCGAGCATCGCCTCGTGTTCCGGGTGCTCCGAGTCCGCGAGTGCTGCCAAGTAGTTGGCGTAGCCAAACGGACCACCGACGTCCTCGGGCGGGCAGCTGCGCTTCCCTGCCACGCAGGCCAGCTGCACGAGGTGCCCGGCCGGCACCGGTGCGATCGACTCGACCGTCACCGCGTGCTTCCAGTCGTCGCCGAAGTCGTAGGTGTACGTGAACTTCGCGCGGGGGCCGTCGATCAACGCGTCGAGCCGGACGCCGCGTTCGTCCTCGCCCTCGTCGCTTTCCTCTGGACCCTCCGTGAACCGCCGCCGGCCAAAGGCGAACTCGTGCAGGTGGTAGTCTTCCCACCCCATGGTCAGGTTGAGCGCATCGTGGAGCAGGTCCAGCGTGATCGCGCCCGGCGTGACCAGCCGCCGCCAGATCGGCGGGCTCACGCCCGCCAGCGCCACGCGCAGCGTGAAGAAGTGCTTCTCCGCGACGGGCCGTTGCGTAGCCATGCTCACTCCCACTCGATCGTCGCCGGCGGCTTCGACGAGATATCGTACACGACCCGGTTCACGCCGCGGACCTCGTTGATGATCCGGTTGCTCATCGTCGCCAGCACGTCGAACGGGATGCGGGCCCAGTCGGCGGTCATGAAGTCGCGGCTCTCCACAGCCCGGATGGCGATCACGCTGTCGTAGCTGCGGCTGTCGCCCATCACGCCGACCGTGCCGATGGGGAGCAGCACCGCGAACACCTGGGCCGTCTTGCGGTAGAGGTTGTTGGCGACCAGCTCCTCCAGCACGATCTCGTCGGCGTCGCGCAGGACGCGCAGCCGCTGGGGCGTGACGGCGCCGATCACGCGTACCGCCAACCCGGGGCCGGGGAACGGGTGACGCCAGACGATGTTCTCGGGCAGGCCCAGCACCTCACCCAGTTGGCGCACCTCGTCCTTGAAGAGCTCGCGGAGCGGTTCGACCAGGTCGAAGCCCAACTGTTCCGGCAGGCCGCCGACGTTGTGGTGGAGCTTGATGTTGGCGGCCGTGCCGGCGTAAGCCGTGGCCCGACTCGATCACGTCGGGGTAGAGCGTGCCCTGGGCCAGGAACTTGGCGTTGGGGATGGTGGTCGCCTCGCGCTTGAAGGCCTCGATGAACTCCCGGCCGATGATCTTCCGCTTCTGCTGGGGGTCGGTCACGTCGCGCAGCGGATCGAGGAACTGGTCGGTCGCGTCGGCGGTGCGCAGGTCGATCTTGAAGTGGTCGCCGAAGGTCGACTCGACCAGCAGCCGCTCGCCCTTGCGCAGCAGGCCGTTGTCGACGAAGATGCAGACCAGCTGCTTGCCGATCGCCTTGTGCAGCAGGGCGGCCGTGACCGAGCTGTCGACGCCGCCGCTGAGCCCGCAGATGACGGTGGCGGTGCCCACCCGCTCGCGGATGCGCTGCACCTCGCGCTCGACGAAGTTGCCCATCGTCCAGCTGCCGTCGCACTTGCAGATGTCGAAGAGGAAGTTGCGGAACAGCTGCGCCCCGCGCGGCGTGTGCGTCACCTCGGGGTGGAACTGCACGCCGTAGAAGGGGCGCGTCGAGTGCTTCGCCGCGGCGTAGGGACACGTAGGCGTGGTGGCGAGCGGGACGAAGTCGGCGGGCAGCTCCTGCACCTGATCGCCGTGGCTCATCCAGACCGTCGTCTCGGCCGGCAGGCCGCGGACCAGCGCGTCCACCGTGCCGGCGGCGTTGGCGGTGACGGTCAGCTTGGCCCGGCCATACTCGCGCGCCTTGGCCGGCCGCACGTCGCCGCCGAGGATCTGCGCCCCCAGCTGCATGCCGTAGCAGATGCCCAGCACCGGCACGCCGATGTCGAAGATCGCCGGGTCGCAGCGCGGCGCGTTCGGCTCGTAGACGCTGCTGGGCCCGCCCGACAGGATGATCCCCTTGGGGTTCATCGCCCGCAGCTCCGCCACGGTGATGGTCGGCCGCACCAGCTCCGAGTAGACGCCCGCCTCGCGCACGCGCCGGGCGATCAGCTGGGCGTACTGCGAGCCGAAGTCGAGGATCGGGATCGATTGGTCGTGAACGGTTCGGTCCATTGTGAAGGGATACCGTGGCCGGCGGCGGAAGGCAAAAGGTGGCCGTCGCGAGAAATGAACGGAGCCGGGCCGTGTCGGCCCGAACGACCGCAGGTCGTGTCTCGCGCGAGGTTCGCGAGTCGGTGGACACCGTCGGCTGCCCGTCGGCAATATAGGGGGCCGACGGAGCGTCCTGCATCCGGGGAGCAGGCGATACGATGAAACAGTCTACGACCAACGCATGGCGCCTGATCGCCTTGGTGATGGCTGGCTACCCCTCGCTCGCGCGGGCGGCCGCCCCTGACCGCTTCCAGACGTTGACGCTCGCCGTCGATGGCGTGAGTCGAACTGCACTGGTCTACGTCCCGCCGAAGCCCCCGGCCGGACCGTTGCCGCTCGTCTTCGTCTTCCACGGCCACGGCGGTTCATCCCGCCAGGCCGAGCGGGCGTTCCAGTTCGACAAGCTCTGGCCCGAGGCGATCTCGGTCTACCCGCAGGGGCTGGACACGGCGGGTCAGCTGCTCGACGCCGGGGGCAAGCTGCCCGGCTGGCAACCGAGGCCCGGGGCCGAGGGGGACCGCGACCTCCGCTTCTTCGACGCGCTGTTGGCCCGGCTGAAACAGGACTACGCGGTGGACGCGCACCGCGTCGACTGCGCCGGCCACTCGAACGGCGGCGGGTTCACGTACGTGCTGTGGAAGGCCCGGGCCGACGTGTTCGCCGCCGTCGCCCCCTGCTCGGCGGCGGCGGGCTACGCCGCCTCGCTGCCGCCCAAGCCGGCGTTCATCGGCGGCGGCCTGCAGGACCCGCTGGTTCAGCCCCAGTGGCAGCGGCGGACGATGGACGCCGTCCGCCAGGTGAACGGCTGCGACGCGACCGGCGTCCCGTGGGAGGGCGTCGGGACGCTCTACCCCTCGAAGTCTGGCACGCCCCTTGTGACGTTCACCTACGCCGGCGGCCACCCGATGGACCGCGCCGAGCCGGGACTGATCGTGAGGTTTTTCCAGTCCCACCCGGCCGCCACGACCCGCCCGTCCTGACGGAGACGCCCATGGCGGACGACCCGCACAACCTGTCCCGCTTCATCGAGGCCCAGGCCGACGACTACGCGACGGCCCTGGCCGAGATCCGCGCCGGCCGGAAGCGGTCGCACTGGATGTGGTACGTGTTCCCGCAGTTCGCAGGCCTCGGCTTCAGCCCGACGTCGCAGCGGTACGCGATCAGGAGCATAGCCGAGGCCCAGGCATATCTGGCCCACTCGACGCTCGGCCCGCGGCTGGTCGGATGCTGCGTCGCCGCGTTAGAGGTGGAGGGCCGATCCGCCACGCAAATCTTCGGCACACCCGACGACATGAAGTTGCGATCCAGCGCCACATTGTTTGCGGCCGTGTCGCCGGCGGGGTCGGTGTTCCACCAACTGCTCGACCGGTTCTTCGGCGGGCGACGGGACGAGCGGACCGTGCAGCTGATGTCCGCGACTTCGTGAGCGAAACAGAGCCCAGCGGCTCCGCTGCGGGTTTTTCGGTCGCGACGACGGTGCTCGCGAAAAACCCGCGGCGGAGCCGCCGGGCCTGATGTTGTCTCAACTCGAGCTCAGCCCGCCAACGCCTTCGCGCCCGCCTCGGCGACTGCCTGGTCCTGCTTCCCGAGCCCGCCGCTGACGCCGATCGCGCCGACGATCGCGTCGCCCTTCTTCAGCGGGACGCCGCCGGCGAAGATCATGACCTTGCCGTCGTTGCTGGCGTGGATGCCGAAGAACTGGTCGCCGCTCTGGCTCAGCGTGCCGAGCGTCTTGGTCTCGATGTCGAACGCCCGGCTGGTCCAGGCCTTCTTGATGGCGATGTCGATCGACCCGAGCCACGCCTTGGGCATCCGCTCGAACGCCAGCAGGTGGCCGCCCGCGCAGCAGACGGCGATGTTCATCGGCTGCCCGATCTTCGTCGCCTCGGCCGTCGCGGCGGCGATGACCTTGCGGGCTTCCTCAAGGGTCACGGATTCGGTCGTCTGCATCTGCGTCTCCAGTCCGGGGGCGATCTCTCCACAGCCGTTGACGTGTACGCCGACGCCGGCGAACCAGCAATGCTCGAAACTTGGACCGGCGGTCAGCCGACCGGCCGCGTGGCGGGCAGTCGGTCGAGCAACTCGTGCCGGCGTCGGCCGGCCTCGGGCTCGACGTGGGGCGTGGCGTCGAGGTGCATCGTCCGCACGTCGCCCGCCACCGCGGCGGGCCAGGCGGGCAGCCCCGGCGATGCGGGGTCGGTGGTCTTCACGAAGGCCGCGAAGTACGACAGCGACACGTCCGACGCCCGCGCGTCGTCGGCCGTCCAGGCGTACACCGGGTTGGTCGCCAGGTTGCCCAGGACGTACTCGATGTCGGACGCGTGCGGCGCGCCGGGCGAGGGCAGGGTGGCGTCCTCCCGCTCGCCGTTGGGGTCGGCGGCCTTTGCGGGGGCCGTCGTGGTGGTGGCGTGGACGGCCGACCTTGGCCGGGGGCGCGGGTGGTCGAAGCTGAACGCGTAGACCGGGCTGCCGCCGGTGCGCAGGGCCAGGTCGATCCACCGCCAGGTGGCGGTGCCGATCGTGCGGTCGCCGCCCAGCGCGGCGGCGGCGTCGCGG
Source organism: Tepidisphaeraceae bacterium (assembly GCA_965198865.1). Lineage (GTDB taxonomy): Bacteria > Planctomycetota > Phycisphaerae > Tepidisphaerales > Tepidisphaeraceae > CBDAQA01. The sequence goes on from CBDAQA010000018.1 coordinate 5,232, forward strand.
GCCGACAGGTCGGTCGTGCCGGGCGGGTAGGCGTCCAGCACCTGTTCGGCGTCCGGGCCGTACAGCGTGCGGACGGCCGCCACGTAGGCGGCCGTCGTGGGGCGACCACGTTTCACCACCGGGCGGTAGCCCGACTCGCCATTGGTCCGGCCCACCATCAGCGGGACGCGCGCCTGCCGGCCCGCCGCGAACGTGACGGCGGCCGGCTCGGTCAGGAACGACCCGTCCACGATCCCGGCCGACCAGTAGGGCACCTTCGACGCGCGGCGCGTCGCCAGCAGCACCTTCTCGGCGGGCATCGCGCGCAGCTCGGCGAGCGACCTGGCCCCGGCGGCCGTGGCGAACTGCTCGCCGTCGCGCTCCGCCTCGGCCAGCCCCAGCGTCGCGTCGGCCCGCAGGACGCCGCCGCTTTGACCGATCGCTGCTGTGAACATCCCCCGCGGCCTCGCCGACGCCATCAGGTAGGCGACCGAGAACGCCCCGGCCGACTCGCCGGCGATCGTGACGTGACCCGCGTCGCCGCCGAACGGCCCGATGTTCGTCCGCACCCACGCCAGCGCCGCGACCTGGTCCATCAGGCCGTAGTTGCCGCAGGCGTGCTCGGGCGACTCCGCGGTCAGCTCCGGGTGCGCCAGGAACCCGAACACGCCCAGCCGGTAGTTCGCGGTGACGACGACCATCCCCCGCCGGGCCATGGCGGCGCCGTCGTAGCGGTACTCGTCGGCGGCGCCGCCGGCGAAGCCGCCGCCGTAGAAGTAGACCATCACCGGCAGCCGGCTCTCCGCCGTGGCACCCGTGGGCGTCCAGACGTTCAGGGTCAGGCAGTCCTCGCTCATGCTGTTCGACCGGAACCGCATGTCGCCCCACAGGCGCAGCTGCATCGGCCGGGGACCGAAGTGGTCGGCGGCGCGCACGCCCTCCCAGGCCAACGGCGGCGCCGGCGGACGCCACCGCAGGTCGCCCACCGGTGCCCGGGCGAACGGGATGCCCTCGAACGCGCGGACGCCGTCGAGCGCCGAAAGTCCCACCAGCGCGCCCTGCGTCGTCCGCACGGCGTCGGCGCGCGCCGATGTGACGGCCATCAGAACGAGGGCGGTGATCAGGCGAGAGCCGGCCATGGCATGCGTCCTTCCCATGTGGTGCCGCAAGCGGCGGAGATCCCCGGTTCACGCGAAGTCGCACCGCAGTTGCAGCGCCTGGTCGAGCAGGCGCAGGTACTCCGCGGCGGGCACCTCGCGGCAGCCGAAGCGGCGCAGGTGGGACGTGCTGGCCTGGGCGTCGAGCAGGGCGAAGCCCCGGTCCCGCAGGCGGCACACGAGCGACACCAGGGCGATCTTGCTGGCGTCGGTGCGGCGGTGGAACATGCTCTCGCCGAAGAACGCGCCGCCCAGGCTCACGCCGTACAGCCCGCCGGCCAGCTCGCCGTCCCACCACGTCTCGACGCTGTGGGCGAACCCCAGCGCGTGCAGCCGGGTGTAGGCGTGCACCAGCTCGTCGTTGATCCAGGTCCCCTCGGACTTGCGGTCCTCGCCGCAGGCGCGCATGACGGCCTCGAAGTCGTGGTTGACGCGCACCTCGAACCCCTTGGGGTTGCGGACCAGCTGCGCCAGCGTGCGCGGGACGTGGAACGACCCGTCCAGCGGCAGCACCCCGCGCGGGTCGGCCGTGTACCAGCGGACGTGCCCGTCCCGGTCGCCCATCGGGAACACGCCCTGGGCGTAGGCGGAGAGCAGCGTCTCGGGGTCCAACGGCGGGGCGGGCATGGGTGGCAGCTGGGTCAGTCTTGGTTCCGGGCAACGGAGCCGCCGGGCTCTGATCGGAATATGTACCCCGGCGACGCGCCGCCCACCACTGCCGCGACGCCTCCGCCCCGCGCAGCGTCACCGGGCCCAGCAGCCCGGCCGAGTACAACGGTTCGCCGTTCCCGTACGGCACCGGCGTGCTGACCGGCGCCGCCCTCGGCTCCAGCCCCTCGACCTTCAGCTGCGCGCCCAGCAGCCGGTTGTGCCAGACGTTCACCACGCGGATGTCGAGCTGGTTCGCGCCCGCCCTCACCGCGGCCGTCACGTCGACGGCGTACGGAGCGATCCAGCCCGTGGGGCTTGACCGTCACGCTGCGCGCGACGATGGGGGCCGGCATCTCGATCGCCACCTCGGTGTCGGTGCGCGTCTCCCTGGCCGAAGGCGGCCTCGCCCAGGGGCGCCGGGAACGCCAGCACCGCGATGTCCTGGAACGACCCGGCCGGCGTGGCCAGCCTGGCCGAGAAGTGCGCGGGGCCGTGGACGTGCGTCTCGGGCAGCACGACGTGCCGCATTGCCTGCGTCGGCTTGACCCACGGCCCGCCCGACTGGCTCCAGCCCGGGGCGTTGAAGAAGCCGATGTCGACGCCGAGCCGCGTCCCCTCGCGCACGGCGTGAGCGATGTCGTCCCACCACGCGTCGTCAGCGCGGTCAGGTTCGGGTTGATCGGCCCCTTGCTCTGCCCGTCGATCATGCCGATGTACGCCTCGCCGATGCCGACGCGCCGCATCGCCTCCAGGTCGCGGGTGATCCCCTGCTTCGTGATCTGCCCGTTCATCCAGTACCAGTAGCACCGCGGCTTGGTCGCGTCGGGCGGCGTGGCAAACGATGACTCGGAGAGGTCGGCCCGCGCGCGCACCGGGAGGCAGCCGAGGAGCAAGGACCACGCGAGCAGCTTGAGTGTTTTCATCGGGAGAGCACCCAGGTAGAGGCAGCGTCGAAGCCGGTTCTGAGGTACGCCGAAGGGCCGGGTACGTTGGACGTTTGACCCGGCCCTTCGGCGTACCTCGGAACCGGCTTGGAATCTCGCATGTGGCAATCGCGTCCGACGTGGAAGAGCGTCACGCCTTAGCCAAGTCGAACGTCCGCTGTTGTCGCCGTCACTGCGCCGCCCGGTACCGCCCTGGCGTGAGGCCGGTCGCGAGGCGGAACTGCCGGCAGAACATCGCCTGGTCGTAGAACCCGCAGTTCACCGCAACCCGATTCAGCGGCGTGTCCGTCTCGCGGAGGGCTCGGGCGGCGGCATCGACGCGCGTCTGGGTGAGCAGTTGCCTCGGCGACACGCCCAGCACGGCACCGATCCGCCGCTCGAACTGGCTGAGCGACATGCGGGCCGACCTCGCCAGCTCGGCGATGCGCAGCGGCTCCCCGAAGTCGCGCTGGATCCGCTCGATCGCGCCGGCCAGCGCCGCCAGGCGCGGGTCGCCATCGACGGGCGAGCGCAGGTCGGCCGACACCGCCGCCAGGGCGACGACGTGCCCCGCGCCGTCGTGGATCGGCAGCTTCTGCGTCAGGTACCAGCCGGTGCTGCCGTCGGGGTTGGTGACCATCTCCACCTTGTCGCGGATGGCCCGGCCGGTGCGGAAGACGGCGTCGTCCTGTTGTTCGTATGCCGCGGCCAGCAGGGGCGGGAACACCTCGGCGGCGGTGTGGCCGATCAACGCCTGCCGGTTGGCCACCCGGGCCCGCAGGACGAATGCCCGGTTGACGGCGACGTACCGCCGTTCGCGGTCCTTCACGCAGAAGATCGTGTCCTGCACCCCCTCGAACAGACCCTCGGTGACGGCCAATCCGGGGGCGGCGGCGAACACGCGGTCGCGGGGCGACCCTTTGTGCAAATTGGGCATGGTCGGCTTTGAGAATCGCCAAGATGGACCGGTGCCGCAAGGGTACAGTTCGGGCATGACACGGGTAGCTGAGATGCCGGGCGTGGCGCGTGGGGTCGCCGAGCGGGACGCGATCGTCCGCCGGGTGGTGGAGCTGGCGGCGACGCTGGCGGCGGAGGCGCGGCAGGTGTGGACGTCGGCGGAGCGGGCCGAGTCGGCGCAGATGGCGCGGATGATGGACGACGCCGACGGCAAGGCGTTCACGCTGGCCATGGTCGACCGCGTCTTCCGCAGCCGCGATCCGGCCCGCCAAGCCGTACGCCTGCGGTCGTTCCTCAACCGCTACGGCGTTCCTCAGTACCTGCCCGCCCACCAGCAGCTCATGCTGAAGACCGGCGCGACCGCCGCCCGTTTCCTGGCCGGCCCCGTCATGTCGGCCATGGAGGAGCAGCTGCGCCGCTCCAGCGCCCGCGTGATCCTGGCCGGCGAGCCCAAGCCGTTGAACGACTACCTGGCCAAGCGCAGGGCGGCGGGCACGCGGGTCAACCTGAACCACCTGGGCGAGGCGATCGTCGGCGAGGCCGAGGCCGAGCACCGCGTGCGGGCCGTGCTCGACCACCTGGCCAACCCGGCCGTCGACTACATCTCGGTGAAGATCTCGGCCATCTTCAGCCAGATCAACATCATCGACTGGGACCGCACGCTCGGCACGATCAAGGATCGGCTGCGGACGCTGTACCGGGCCGCCCTGCCGGCGAGGAAGTTCGTCAACCTGGACATGGAGGAGTACCGCGACCTGGAGATGACGGTCGCCGCGTTCACGCAGGTGCTGGACGAGCCGGAGTTCCAGACATACACGGCCGGCATCGTGCTGCAGGCGTACCTGCCCGACTCGTGGGACGTGCAGCAACGGCTCACCGCCTGGGCCAAGCGGCGCGTGCTGGCTGGCGGGGCACCGATCAAGGTTCGGCTGGTGAAGGGGGCCAACCTGGCGATGGAAACGGTGGAGGCCGAGCTGCACGGTTGGAACCCCGCGCCGTATCCGACCAAGGCCGACACCGATGCCAACTATCGTCGCATGTTGGCGTTCGGGTGCCGGTCCGACAACACCGCCGCCGTGCGGCTGGGGGTGGCCAGCCACAACCTGTTCGACGTGGCGTTGGCCCTGGTGCTGCGCGAGGAGTACGACGTCCGCGACCGCGTGGAACTGGAAATGCTGGAGGGCATGGCCAATCACCAGGCCCGGGCGGTGCAGTCGAAGGCGGGGGGGCTGCTGGTCTACGCGCCGGCCGTCCACCGGGCCGACTTCATCAGCGCGATGGCGTACCTGGTGCGGCGGCTGGACGAGAACACGTCGCCGGACAATTTCCTGCACGACCTGTTCGACCTGACTCCGGGCTCGGCCGCGTGGGAGCGGCAGCGGCAGCGGTTCCTCACGGGGTGGGCGGAGCGGATCACCGTGTCGACCGAGTCGCGCCGCGGCGAACCCGCACCGGTGCCCGATGACGGTCAGTTTCACAACGCGTCCGACACCGACTGGACGCAGGCCGACAAGCGGGCGGCGCTCAAGCAGAGCTTGTCCGCATGGGTCGAGCCTACCGTGCCGCCGCTGGGCGAGATGGAGGCCGTGCTGTCGACGGCTGTGTCGGCACAGCCGGGGTGGGAGGCGCTCGGCACAGCAGCTCGTGGTCAAATCCTCCGCCGCTGTGGCGACGCGATGGAGGCGGCCCGGTTCGACACGATCGCCCAGATGATGCACGAGGCGAAGAAGGCCCCGGCCGAGGCGGACGGCGAGGTCTCCGAAGCGGTCGACTTCGCCCGGTACGTCGCCACGACGGCCCCGCTGCCCGAGGTGACGGCCACCGCCCTAGGCGTCGTCGTCGTCACGCCGCCGTGGAACTTTCCGTACGCCATCCCGTGCGGTGGCGTCGTCGCCGCCTTGGCGGCGGGCAACAGCGTGATCCTCAAGCCGGCGCCGGAGACGGTGGGCGTGGCGTGGCATCTGGTGCAGCACCTGTGGTCGGCCGGCGTGCCGCGCGATGTGCTGCAGTGTTACCCGTGCGAGGACGGCGAGATCGGCAAGGCGCTCATCACCGACCCGCGCGTGGCCGCCGTCGTGCTGACCGGCGCGCACGAGACGGCCCAGCTGTTCCTGTCGTGGCGGCCGACGCTGCGCCTGTTCGCCGAGACCAGCGGGAAGAACGGCATCGTGGTCACCGCCCAGGCCGACCGCGACCTGGCCGTGAAGGACCTTATCCGCTCGGCGTTCGGCCACTCGGGGCAGAAGTGCAGCGCCGCCAGCCTGGGCATCCTGGAGGCCGAGGTGTACGACGACCCCGCCTTCCGCCGGGCGATCAGGGACGCTGCCGCCAGCCTGAAGGTGGGGCCGGCGACGGACCTGGGGAGCCTCGTCACACCCGTCATCCGCGAGCCCAGCCCCAACCTGCTGCGGGCGCTCACCACGCTCGAGCCCGGCGAGGAATGGCTGCTCGAACCGAAGGTCAGCCCGACCGACCCGTGCCAGTGGTCGCCCGGCATCAAGCTCGGCGTGAAGCCCGGCAGCTGGTTCCACACCACCGAGTGCTTCGGCCCCGTGCTGGGCCTGATGCGGGCGAGGGACCTGGACGATGCCATCCGCATCCAGAACGACACGCCATTCGGCCTGACCGGCGGCATCCACTCGCTCGACGATGCCGAGGTCGCCACGTGGCGCGACCGCGTGCAGGTCGGCAACGCCTACGTCAACCGCCCCATCACCGGCGCGATCGTCCAACGCCAACCCTTCGGCGGGTGGAAGCGGTCCTCCCTCGGCCCCGGCAACAAGGCCGGCGGGCCGAACTACACGTCGCTGTTCGCCACGCTCGCCGATGGGGGCGACAGTAGTGAAAACTATCAGAAGTGGTGGGACACCTACTTCGCCGTCGCCCACGACCCGTCCGGCCTGACGTGCGAGTCGAACCAGCTCCGCTACCGTCCGTGCCGCGGCGTGGTCCTGCGACTGCCGACCGACGAGGCCGAGCAGGTCGCGATGGCTAAGTCGGCAGCGCAGGCGTGCTCGGTCTCCCTGCACCTGAGCTTCGCCGACCGGGAGACCGAGGCCGAGTTGGCGACGCGCCTGCCGACATTGTCGGCCGAGTTCCTGCGGACCGTCGGGATGCCCGGCGACGCGCTGCTGACCGCCGCGTACGCGGCGGGGTTGAACTGGATCCACGCGCCGCTGTTGCGGTGCGGCCGGCACGAGCTCCCACGCTGGCTACGCGAGCAGGCCGTGTCGGAGACGCGGCACCGGTACGGGCTGGTGATGGACCGGCCGGCGCGGGTTAACTGATGTGGGGCTGCAGTGCCCGCCGTCCTCGGGTGTGACCAACATGCGGTACGGCTCGGCCACATTCGAGAGGCGGATCGACGGGCGCACATTTGCGGCGCAACGCCCGCAACATTCCAGCCGCGCGGCGGGAGCCCGCGGACGGCGGGTGGGTCGAACGACGTTCGGGGCGCCAACGTCCGCGGGCTCCCGCCACGCGGCTCGGTGAGCCGTTGTCCCATTCCGTCCCATTCCGTCCCATCACGGTTGGAGCGTGTCGGCCCAGAACCGTTGGAACTCGCGGAGGGCCGTCAGGGTCCGCAGGTCGGTCATCCGCTCGGGGAACAGGACGCCGTCGAGGTGGTCGATCTCGTGCTGGAGGATGCGGGCGAAGAAGCCGTCGGCGTCCAGCGCGGCCGGGCGGCCCTCGCGGTCCATCGCCACGACGTGAGCCGACCGCCAGCGCGGCACCCTGCCGCGGAGATCGGGGATGCTGAGGCAGCCCTCCCAGCCGTCAACCGTGTCGCCGGAGTGGCTGACGATGGTCGGGTTGACCAGCACCGTCAGCGGCACGAGCGGCGAGCGCGGCGACGCGACCGCCACCTCGGCGATCAGGATGCGGTGCGACGCGTACACCTGCGGGCCGGCCAGGCCGACGCCGTCGCTCTCGCGCATGGTCTCGATCATGTCGTCGATCAGCCGTTGGAGCGTGGGCGAGCCGACCAGGTCGGGCGGGACGGCCGTGGCCGGCTCGCGGAGGACGGGGTGGCCGATGCGGGCGATCTTGAGCAGGGACATGGTGGCCGATCGTACGTCGCCCGCTGACGGGGGCGAAGGCGGCCACCAATGCCACAAATGCCAACAATGAACACGAATGAAGGGACGCCCCGCAGATCCGCAAGCGAAAATGAGCCGCTGGTTCTGATTCGTGTTCATTCGTGCCATTCGTGGCCGTCTTTTCAGCCGGGTTGCCACGGGCGATTGACGTGCGGGTAGGATGCCAGGCGATGAAGGTTTCGATCGTCGGCATCGGGCACGTGGGATCTTCGGTGGGGCTGGCCATCGTCGCGCAGGGGCTGGCGGACGAGCTGGTGCTGGTGGCGCGCCGGCCGGGCGTGGCGCAGGGGGAGGCGCTGGACCTGCTGCACGCCAGCGCGTTCACCCGGCCGGCCGACGTGCGCGCCGGGACCGTGGCCGACACGGCCGGGTCGGACGTGGTGGTGATCTGCGCCGCCGGCGGGGGGCTCGGCGACCGCAAGCCGGCGGGCGGCGACCCGCGCCACGCGGCGGTCGTGGCCAACGCGGCGCTGTTCCGCGAGCTGATCCCGTCGCTCGCCGTCGCCAGCCCCAACGGCGTGCTGCTGGTCACGACCAACCCGCTGGACGCGATGACCACGCTCGCGCTGCGGTTCAGCGGCCTGCCGACGGCGCGCGTGCTCGGCACCGGCACGCTGCTGGACACCATGCGGCTGCGCGTGCTGCTCAGCCAGCACTGCTCGATCCACCCGCACGACATCCGCGCCTACATCCTGGGCGAGCACGGCGACACGCAGTTCGGCGCGCTCAGCTCGGCCAGCATCGGCGGGGCGAAGCTGCCCGTGAAGCCGGCCGTCCTCAAGCGGATGGTGGGCGACACCCGGCAGGCGGGGTACGAGATCTGCCAGGGCAAGGGGTACACGAACCACGGCGTGGCGATGGCCGCCGCGGCCCTGGTGCGGGCGGTGGCGCAGGACTCGCAGGAGGTGATGCCGGTCTGCACCCACGTGGACGAGTTCTACGGCGTGCGCGACGTCTGCCTGTCGGTCCCGGCGGTCGTCGGCAAGGGGGGCGTGCAGCAGGTGATCAGGGTCGAGCTGACCGCGTCGGAGCGGGCCGCGTTCCGCCGGTCGGCGGCGGCGGTCAACCAGGTGTTGGCGACGGTGGACGGTTAGTCGCGCGGTCGGAGCCGCCGGGTCTGTGGCGCTGTGGGTGGGGGTCGGTCACGCCACCTCGGCGCCGACCTCGTGGTCGCCGGCGGGGGTGTGGCGCTGGGACCTCACGCGGACCTTCAGGCCCGGGGGGATCAGCGTGTCGAAGGTGCTGAGCGTGTAGACGTCGCCGACGTTCAGCGGCTGCGCGACGCGGAGGCCGACGCCGTTGACGCTGAACGCGGTGACGACGGCGGGCAGGGGCCTGGCGTCGGGACCGTCGGCCATCAGCGTGGCCGGGACGTCGAGCCGGTGGCGGTTGCCGCTGCGGCGGTCGGTGGCGGTCGTCCGCACGCGGGGCGACGTCAGTGGCGTGTCCATGAATCTCCCATCGGCCAGCCGGGGCGCGGGCTGAAGCGGGCTGCTCCGGCCCCGCCCATGCGCGGCGGTCCCGAGGGTGGGCCGGCGTTGGGCCGGGCAGCAAGTCGCTCTTCATCCATGCCTGCCGAGAACGCGTGGGCCGGCGGTGCCGTTATCGGACGCCAGAGTCGACCGACACCGCGGGCCCGTGGTGCCCGCCAGGCCGCGTCTCGCGCTGGGCCGATGTCCTTGGCCGACCCTGTCGGCGGCGCGAGACGCGAGCTTCCCTCGTCACGGGCCGACACGGCCGTGTCGGGTCTCTGAGCGTCCTGCCAACACGTCTGGCCAGGCCTGTCGGACGCGCCCGGCTCAGGCGACCCTTGCGGGGTCGGACGGGCCGGCTAGCATCGCCGCCCACCGATGAGCCAGGGATCGTCCAAACCCGTCGACGCTCGATCCGCGTTCCCGTGGGCGACGGTGTGCGGCGTGGCGCTGGCGGCCGTGCTCGCTTTCCAGATCGTGCAGATCAACCGGCGGATCGACCGCGGGCACAGCGGCGACTTCCGCCACTTCTACTTCGCCGCCCGGGCGCTGCTGCGGGACGCGTCGGTTTCCGTCGCCCCGCTGGAACGCCCGCCCACCTTCACCGAGCAGGACGAGCGCCGGCCCAAAGCCCTCGTTGACGACGGGACCGACCCGTACACGTCGGGGACGGGCGGGTACCTCTACCCGCCGCTGATCGCGCTGCTGTACACGCCGGTCGCCCGGCTGTCGTACGCGGGGGCGCAGCGGGTCATGCTGCTCGTGGACGTGGGACTGGTGCTGGCGGGCTTGCTGCTGGCGGGCCGGGCGATGCTCGATCGGTTCGACGTGCCGCGAGCGCGGGGCGTCTGGTTCGCCGTCGCGCTGGTCGCCTGCCTGGCGGACGTCGACAAGGTCCACAACGAGCTGCAGATGTTCCAGACGAACGCGCTGCAGCTGGCGCTGTTCGCGCTGTCGCTCTACTGGCTGGACCGGCGACCGGTGCTGGCCGGGCTGCCGCTGGGGGCGATCCTCAACATCAAGTACCTGTCGCTGGCGATGGTGCCGTGGCTGCTGATGCGGCGACGGTGGTCGACGGCCATCGCCACGCTGGTGAGCGGCGTCGGCTTCGCGTTGCTTCCGGCGGTCGTCTGCGGGCTCCCGAAGGACCTGCACTACCTGTCGGTCGCCTACGGCGGGCTGGCCACGATGGTCGGCCACGGCTCGGGCACGGCCGGGCCGGTCGAGCAGGCGAACGTCGAGGACATCACCAACCTCCTCTCCTGCTCGCTGACCAGCGCGATGGCCCGCATGGCGAAGTTCCACCACCTGCCGCTGGCGGTTGGCCTGGCGGCGGCGGGGGGGATCGCGGTCGGGGTCGTGGGCATCGTCCTGCTGATGTACCGCCGCCGCGGCGTGCCGGCGTTCGCCTGGCCATCGGCATCGCAGCAGCGTGCGCAGCCGTACCGCGCGGTGGTCGGCCTGGAGTTCGTCGCGGTGCTCATGGGCACGCTGATGTTCAGCCCGCAGACGAACAGCCGGCACCTGTGCCTGGTGACGCTGCTGACGACCGTGGCGGCGGCCCTGCTGCTGGGCGGCCGGCCGCAGGTGCCTCGGTGGCCGATCCTCGTGGCGCTGGTCGCGATGTTCCTGGCGTTCGTGTTGCCGCCGGGCAACCGGTACACCGAGGCGCACCACCGGGCCGACCTGTGGTTCGGCATCGGCGGCCCGTGCTGGGGGATGCTGATCGCGCTGCTGGTGGTGGTCGACAACGCGCTGCTGCACGCGCGCCTGCTGGTCGAGCCGCGCGCTGAGTCGGCCCCGCCGCCGCACGGGTTCCCGGTGATCACCGGCTAGATCGGGGCATGCTGCGATGGACCTTCCGCTCCTCATCGTCATCACCGGTCGGCCCGGCGCGGGCAAGTCGACGCTGGCCCACCTGGTCGCCCGCGCCGTGCGCTGCCCGGCGATCTGCCGCGACGAACTGAAGGAGGGCTGGGTCCACACGTCAGGCGACGTTGGCACCCTGGCGGGCGCGGAGGCCCGGCACGTGTACGAGACGTTCTTCGACACGCTTGCCTTGCTGCTGAGCCGCGGCGTGTCCGTCGTCGCCGAGGCGGCGTTCCAGCACAAGCTGTGGGCCCCGCGTCTGGAGCCGATGCTGGCCGTCGCGCGGGTCCGGATCATCGTGTGCGACGTCGCCGAGGACGTCGCCGGCGCTCGTCGGATCGATCGTCATCGGTCCGATCCCGACCGGGCACGCTTTCACCCCGATCCGGCCGTGCGGGCGGCGGTGGAGTCGGGGCAGCCGTTGACCGGCGACTACGACCCGCCCCGGCTCGCGGTGCCGACGTTGTTCGTGGACACATCGGCCGGTTACCACCCGCAGTTCGACGACATCGTCGCCTTCGCCCGCCAGTGACTGCGCCTGCTCGGATGTTCGACGTGCCGACCGAACCCATTCCCATCGACTCGCTCGACGACCCCCGGCTCTGGCCGTACCGCGGTCTGAAGGACCGCGACCTTGCCCGGCAGGGCGATCGGTTCGTTGCCGAGGGGGCGTTCGTCGTCCGCCGGCTGCTGAGCAGCGCGTTCCCTACGGAGTCGGTCCTGGTCGCCCGGCGAAAGGGTGCCGCGCTGGCCGAGGTGGTGCCGGCCGAGGTTCCGCTGTACGCCGTGCCGGAAGAGTTGCTGAACGACGTGGTGGGGTTCAAGTTTCACACCGGCGTGATCGCGGTGGGACGACGGGTGCCGTCGCCGTCGCTGGCGTCGGTGCTGCCGGCGGCAGGGGCGGCGGGGCGGTCGGTCGTCGCGGTCTGCCCCGATCTGACCAACGGCGAGAACGTCGGCAGCGTGATCCGCACGGCCGCGGCGTTCGGGGTCGACGCGCTGGTCCTGGGCGAGCGGTGCTTCGACCCGTTCTACCGGCTCAGCATCCGCGTCTCGATGGGCACCTGCTTCCGGCTGCCGATCGTCCGCAGCCAGAACCTGTCGGCCGACCTGGAGGCGCTTCGGCGCGATCACGCGTACCAGTTGCTGGCGACCGTGCTGGACGACGCGGCCGAGCCGTTGCCGTCGCTGGTGGTGCCGGCGCGCGTGGCCGTGCTGTTCGGCAACGAGGCGGTCGGACTGTCACCCACCGATGCCGCGGCCTGCGACCGCCGGGTCACGCTGCCGATGAAGCGGGGGACCGACTCGCTGAACGTCGCGGCGGCCGCGGCGGTGTTCCTGTACCACTTGGCCGGCCGGTGAGCTATCCTTCGCGGCCGTCATGACATCACCCCGCCAGAACAAGCTGTTCCTCGCCCTGTGCGGCAACGCCGTGCTGCTGGGGTTGGTCCTGCTGACGATGTGGTCGCGCGGCCCGGTGCTGCCGGCCGCCTACGGGCAGACGATGCCAACCCCCGCCCCCGTCACGCCCGGCGCGCTCACGGTGGTCCCGGCCCAGTTCTCATCGTCCACGTTCGGCTGCTACCTGCTCGACACCGACCGGCAGACGCTGTGCGTCTACACCTTCTCGCCCGGCACGCACGACCTGCACATGGAGGCGGCCCGCGACCTGCAGTTCGACCGGCAGCTGAAGCTGTACAACACGTCGCCCCCGCCGAGCCAGATGCAGCGGTTGGCCGACCGCGCCGCCCAGCCCCCGCGGGCGTTCCCGGCCCCGCAACCGCGCGACTGAGCTCGACCCGACCGGCGCCCGCACTTTTTTTGACGACCTCGGTTCCCTGTCGGTAGACTGCGCCGCACCTTCCCGACCCTCCGGAGACCCGCCATGGCAAAGATGTTCTACACGCTCGACGAGACCAAGGTTGCCCTGGGTCAGGGCGAGGACCAGATCAAACAGCTGACCCGCGACGGCCGACTGCGCGAGTTCCGCGACGGGCCGCGGCTGATGTTCAAGGCCGACCAGGTCGACGCGCTCCGGTCGCAGATCGGCGGCGGGGAAGGGTTGACGCTGGAGGAGAGCGGCGCGCCGATCGGCCTGGCCGACACCGGTGGTGGCACCGGGGCGCCGCTGACGCTGGCCGACAGCGTGGGCGGCGGGAGCGTCAGCTCGGGCAGCGGGCTGGCCAGCATCTCGGGCTCGGGTCTGGGCAGCGGCCTGACCGGCGGGGCACCCGGTTCGGGCATGATGAACCTCAAGGAGGACACCGCTCTGGCGGCAGACCTCGGCTTGTCGGGCACGGGGTTGGCGGGGTCGCTCGACTCGTTGGGCGGCATGCCGTCGCCCAGCCACGTGAGCGGCGGGAGCCTCGGCGGCAGTCTCAGCGGGTTGAGCAACCTGAGCGGGCTCGGTGGGACCGGCGTCGGGTCAGGCGTCAGCGGGTCTGGCATCAGCGGGTCGGCCGGCGGGGCGCGGACGGGCGTCAACGTCTTCGGCGAGGAGAGCCACTTCGCCGTCGACCCCATGGCTCAGACGGCCGCACCCGGCCTCGGCGGCGGACCCGACCTGAACCTGGAAGGCGTCGGTTCCGGTTCGGGCCTGCTCGACCTGACCCGCGAGAGCGACGACACCAGCCTCGGGGCCGAGATTCTCGACGAGTTACCGTCGAAGGGGGGACGCCCGCTGGGACCGCCCGACACGGGTGGTTCGATGACCGGCATTGGCCTCGAAGCCCCGCGGGGCGGCATCGTGCGCGGGACGACCGGCGTCCTTGTCCAGGAGGCGAAGGATCCCTGGGCCGGGGCGTTCGGGGCGTTCGCGTTGGGCGGCGCGCTCGTGCTGCTGTTCGCTAGCTTCGCCCTCATCGCCGGAATGTACGGCACCACCCCCGATTCGGTCGCGTACTTCACCGATAAGTCATTCCTCATCATCCTCGCGTTCGGGCTGGGCGTGGCGGTGGTCTGCGGGGCGTTTGGCAAGCTGATCTCGATGTCGATGGGTCGATAGACCGACGCGGAAGTCGATCTTTGCGACTGTCGCCGATCACGGTTGGCTGTAGACGTTGATCGCTCGGCACGCTTGGCTTGCTTTCCATTATCTTTCGATACAATTGGATGAACCGAGCGGCAGAATTTGCGCGATCGGGTCGAAAGTTGGTTGTTTCGGGTTGCAATCGGATTGCGACCCGGCAGAATGTGCGCCTTCGGGTCGGGGACCGCTGAGGTCGCTCGGATCGGGGGTGTGCAACAACGTTCCCGGCCTGAGCCGGGGCACCATCCGCCGGTGGAACCGGCCCGTTTCTCTCGTCAAAGCACGGAGGCTTCCATGCCGCAGTTGCGTCACCTCGTCGGGGCGATCGGTCTCACCGTCGCCGGGTCCCTGGTTGGCTGCGTTCCTGCCGAGCAGTACGCCGGCATGAAGATGAAGGCCGACCAGCTCGCCGCTCAGGTCGCCAGCGACCAGACCTCCATCAACACCGCCAACGCCGAGCGCGACGCCGCCCAGCGCCAGCTCCAGCAGTACAACAACGCCAACGGTGCCACGACGGCCCTGCTGACCAATCTCCAGCAGCAGAACGACAGCCTGGCCAAGCAGAACGCCGACTGGAACGACAAGTACGCCAAGGCGATGGAGCTCAACAGCCACTACGGCAACGCGCCGGCGTTGCCGACGACGCTGAGCAACGAGCTGACCGAGTTCGCGGCGAAGAACCCCGACCTGATCGACTTCGACGCCGGCCGGGGCGTGGTGAAGTTCAAGAGCGACGTGACCTTCGCCGCCGGCGACTCGACCGTGTCCGCCGCCGCCAAGCCGGTGCTGACCACGTTCGCCACGATCCTCAACTCGGCCGGTGCCGACGGGTACGAGCTGCTTGTGGCCGGCCACACCGACCACACCCCGGTGACGAACAAGGCGACGATCCAGAAGGGGAACTTCGACAACTGGTACCTGTCGGCCCACCGTGCCATCGCGGTCAGCCACGAGCTGATCGTCGACGGGATCGTCCCCAAGCGGCTGGGCGTGGTCGGTTACGCCGACGAGCGGCCCATCCCCGGCGGCAGCAACGCCCAGAACCGCCGGGTCGAGGTGCTGATCCTCCCGACCACGGCCCGCTCGTCCGCCGGCTACGCCAGCGGCACCCTGTCCAAGATGCACCACACGAAGACGGCCCCTCGCGAGGCCGTGACGGCCGGTGCCGTGATGAACAAGGACGGCGGCGGTCCGGCGGCAGCCCCGACCCCTCCGCCCGTCATGAATAAGTGACGGAACGCCTGCCCGTTCGGCGCATATGATTCAGCACAGGCCCCGCTCCGCAGTTGCGGGCGGGGCCTGCTCCTTTGCCGGCGTCGGTGCCGTTTGACAAACATGGCCCCGATTCCGAACATCACCCGCCCCGGTGAACCCATGACCGTGAACGCCACCCTCCTGGACCAGCTGAAGTACGACGCCAACGGTCTGATCCCGCTCATCGTGCAGGACGTGCAGAACAACGAGGTTCTCATGATGGCCTACATGAACCGGGACGCGGTCGAGCTGACCCTGGAGACGGGCAAGGTCCACACCTACAGCCGCAGCCGCGGTCGGCTGGCGCTCAAGGGCGAGAGCAGCCGCCACTTCCAGCACGTCAGGGAGGTCCGGACCGACTGCGACCTCGACGTGGTGCTGATCAAGGTGGTCCAGGACGTCGCCGCCTGCCACGAGGGGTACCGCGGCTGCTTCTTCCGCGTCTACGACGAGGCGGCCGATCAGTGGGTGACGACCGGCGAGAAGGTGTTCGATCCGGACCGGGTCTACAGCAAGTGAGCGACCGCATGCGACTATCGTGGATGGCCCGAACATCTTGGATCGGTGCGGTCGCCGTGGGCGCTGCCGTGGCCGGTGGCTGCCACGACATGCTCGACCAGGACCGCCCCGAGCCGGCACCCCCGCACCGGCCGGCGACGACGTCGCCCGTGGCGACCGGCGAGCGCGACCAGCCCCAGCCCTTGCCCGGCATGACGCCACCCCCCAAGCCGTTCGTCGACGTCGATCGACACCTGCCGCCCCCGGCGGCGGCGGCCCCGTCGCCGCTGCTGCTCGAGCACGCCGCGCCCGATGCGCCGCTGCCCCTGTCGGTCTACGGCAGCCAGCCGACACATCCCGTCACCGACTTCGACCTCGGCCCAACGCTGACCGGCACCAACCTGCAGAAGCGGCTCGGCCCCCCGGCCGGCGTGGCCGGCGTTGAGGACCGTTGGCTCGTCTACCGGCTCACGGGCAACCGCGAGCTGTGGCTGAGCTTCGCCAACGGCGACGGGCCGCTCGTGGCCGCCGACGTGATCAGCGGCGCCGAGAACGGCTACGTCCGCGACCGGCTCTACCCCGAGCGGTGAACGCATCTCTGGGCACCCGTTTGGCGACGGCCCGGGAGGGCCGAGCTTCGCGTGCAGGTGGACGTCCACCGAGCCCCGCCCTCGGGGCCGTCGCTCAACGGGGTGGCCGTGCCATCCCGGTTCCAACACCCATCGCCCCGCGTGACCGAACCCACCCCTTCCACAACCGACGTTCGACCGCCGCCGCCGCCGGAACTGCTCGCGCCGGGCGTGCTGGTGCCGGCGTTCGTGCTGATGATCGTCGTCGGGTTCGCCCTGTTCGCCCGCGGGGCCGGCACCGCTGCGGGCAACGAGTTGAGCAAGCACCAGGCGGTGTTCGCCGCCGTCAACGCGGGCACGCTCACCGGTTTCCAGCAGGCGCGCACCGCCGACCGCACCGCCGTGGGGCAGACCACGCTGCTCGCGCTGATGATCGGCGGCACGCTGTTCAGCCTCGTCGGCGGCGGGCTTGCCGTCGTCCGCATCGCCCGGCTGCCCTATCGAGACCGGACGGTCGCCGCCGCGGCCATCGCCTGCGTGGTCCTCGCGGGAGCGATCGGGGCCCTCGCCGGGAACGGGCCGGGACGGTCGTCCTTCGAGGGGGCGTACCAGGCGATCAGCGCGTTCGGCAACTGCGGGCTGTACATCGGCCAACTTCCGTCGGGCGGCGACCCGCGCGTGATGTGGCTGCTGCTTCCCCTGGCAATCCTCGGATCGCTGGGCCTGCCGGTCGTGCTGGACCTGTGCCGCTTGCGCCTGTCGACGCACACGCGCCGCGTGCTGACGGCGTCGGCCGCCGCGTACCTGCTGCTCCTGCTGGCACTGGTTCCGCTGATCGCCTGGCGCGACCCGCCCCCGTTGGCCGAGTCGATCCGGGCGCTGGCACACGGCGGGTCGACCTTTGGGGACGCGGTTCGCCGGTGCGTGGCCCCGCTCAGGACCCCGCTGTTGGCGGCCTCCCGCGAGGCGATCAACGCCCGCTCCCTCGGTTTCCCATTCCAGTTCGTCACCAGCCTCCCGGCCGCCTCGACCGTCGTCCTGCTGGTGGCGATGGTCA
The DNA here is from genome assembly GCA_965198865.1 of Tepidisphaeraceae bacterium. Classification (GTDB taxonomy): domain Bacteria; phylum Planctomycetota; class Phycisphaerae; order Tepidisphaerales; family Tepidisphaeraceae; genus CBDAQA01. Next base: position 22,746 of record CBDAQA010000018.1, read on the forward strand.
TCGGCGGCGCCCCTGGTGGCACCGCCGGTGGCGTCAAGGTGACGACCGTGACGGTTCTGCTCGCGGGCGTCCGCAACGCCATCGTCGGTCGGCCCTCTTGCCGCAAGTTTGGATTGGCGGTCGGCTGGCTCGGCACCTACCTCGCGCTGCTATTGACGGCCACGGTGTGCCTCGTGTTGGCCGACCCCGAGTTGCCGGTCGACCGCGTCCTGTTCCTGGCCACCAGCGCGCTCGGCAACGTCGGCCTGTCGCACGACCCCGTCTCCCCCTCGGCCGCCGGGATGTACGTGCTGTCGATCACCATGCTCGCCGGCCGGATTCTACCGGTGCTGCTGCTGTGGACGATCGCCGACCGCATGCCCGACGTGACCGACGCGATCGGGTGAATCGAGGCCTTCGAAAAACCAAAACTGCGTTACCACGGAGGCACCGAGACACGGAGAAAACGCCCAAGACGAGACTTCTCCGCGTCTCTGTGCCTCCGTGGTTGATCCGCCTGGGGTTTTCAAGGGGCTCAATCGCAATCCACTGAACGGAAAGAGCCGCGCACGGAGGTACGCCGCAGTAAGCGGATGGCGGCAAATCCGCTGACTGCGGCGTACCTGCGTGCGCGGCTCTTGAAGAAGTTCACGCGCGAGGGTCGCCCGCGTCAGGCGTCTGCCCGCCGCCCGCGGGTCTGCTCCAGCGCCATCATCTTCTCGACGCGCCGCGTGTGTCGGCCGTGGCCGTAGGCGACGGTGAGGAACGCCTCGGTGATCGTGCGGATCTGGTCCTCGCTGAGCAGGTCGCAGGCCAGGCACAGGACGTTGCAGTGGTCGTGCTCGCGGCAGCGGCGGGCGGTCACCTCGTCGTGGATGCAGCCGGCGCGGATGCCGTCGATCTTGTTCGCCGAGATGCACATGCCCACGCCGCTGCCGTCGAGCAGGATGCCGACCTCCGCCTCGCCGTTGGCGACGGCGACCGACGCGGCGGCCGCCAGGTCGGGGTAGTCGACCGGGGCGGTGCCGTCGCACCCCAGGTCGCGGATCTCGTGGCCGAGCCGCTTCAGCACCGGCAGCAGCCGGCGCTTCGCCTCGAACCCCCGGTGGTCGCACGCAACGGCCAGCCTCATGTTCCTACCCTCGCGATCCCGCGCCCAACGTCACGCCCTGAAGTGAACCCGTCGCACCCACGCTAGCCCAGGATGGGCTTCTCCTCCAACCGCCGCTCGATCAACGTCGTCAGGTGGCCCGCCAACTGCTTGTACACCGCCAGGTCGCTGCCGATGGGATCCTCGATGTCCCCGTCCGGATCGAGCGTGGCCACCTTGTCCGCCGCCGCCGGCACCAGCGACCGCACCGCGTGGGCGTGGCCCAGGCCCATCGTGTAGATCACATCGGCCTGGTGGATCAGCTCCACGGTCAACGGCCGGCTGCGGTGGCGCGTCAGGTCGCCGCCCAGGTCGCGCACCGCGTCCACCGCCTGCGGCGTCGCCCGGCTGCCCGGCATCGCGTACGTCCCGGCCGACACGACGTTGATGCCCTTCCGCTCCAGTTCCGCCTCGGGCACCTGCAAGCTCTTGGCCAGCACGTTCCGCGCGATCGCCTCGGCCATCGGGCTGCGACAGGTGTTGCCGCTGCAGACGAACAGCACCGTCGTCCGCAGCAGCCGCTCGATGATCCGCTCGTCGTACACGCCCACCCGGACGATCTCGTACTTGTCCGGCCCCACCCGCAGCAGCGTCGACGGCTTGTTGAACCGCGTCGGCCCGGCGTCGAACATCAGGTCGACCTTGCCGTCCAACTCCTCGGCCAGCGACGCCGCCTTGAAGCTCATCCCGCCGCCCCCGCTGCCGGCGATCGTGATCACGACCGGCCCGTCCGCCTGCAATAGCAGCTCGGTGGCGACCGGGTGGTCCGGGCACCGCAGCGTGATCCGGCCAGCCGGGTCGTACAGGTCCGACCCGGCCAGGTTCAGCCTCGCCGCCACCTCCGCCCGCCGGTCGGGCGGCACGTCGAAGTTCAGCCCGACAGGGCCGGGCCAGAGCTTGCGCATCAGCCGCTCGCCCAGCCCGCTGATGGTTCCGAGATACTGAGCGGCGTCGCTGGCCTCGGCGATGTGGATGGTGAAGGGCTTGGCCGCGTCCCCGGCGCCCCGCAGCGCGTGCAGCCGCGGCCGCGCGGCCGGCAGGTCCAGCCGGCCCGCCGCCCCGTAGACGGTCTCCGTCGGCAGCACGACGAGACCGCCGCCGTTCAACAGGCCGGCGCCCCGCGCAAACGCGCCGCCCAGGTCGGGCTCGGTGTAGATGGAAACGGTCGGCACGGGCATCGGTGCCGGAGTATATCAGAGTCCATCGGCGGCGGCGATTCGCGCCGGAACGCGGGCGCGGCCGGATTCGTTGGCACGGCGGTCACGAGTCCAACAGAGCCGGGCCGTGTCGGCCCGCGTCTTCGCGCGGCGGACGTGGCCTGCAAGTTCCGCGCGGATCGCGCCAGACGCGACCTTCGGTCGCCCCGGGGCCGACGCGGCCCGGCTCCGTCGGTTGCGCGATCGGGCTTGACGCCGGTTCCTACCATTCGGCGTCATGCAACCGAACCCGACGCTCGCCTTCGTCCACCGCTTCGTCCCCGCCTCTGACTCGCCCCCGTCGAGCCGGACCCTGCTGCTCCTGCACGGCACCGGTGGCAACGAGACCGACCTGCTCGACCTGGGCCGATCGCTCTCGCCCGGGTCGGCCCTGCTCAGCCCCCGCGGCCGGGTGTCCGAGCACGGCGCGCCGCGGTTCTTCCGCCGGCTGGCCGAAGGCGTGTTCGACCTGCCCGACCTGCACGCCCAGACGGCCGCCCTGGCGACGTTCGTCACCGACGCCGCCAAGGCGTACGGCTTCGACCCCAAGGGCGTGGTCGCCGTCGGCTTCTCCAACGGTGCGAACATCGCGGCCAGCCTGCTGCTCAGCCATCCCGGCATCTTGGCCGCCGCGGTCCTGCTGCGACCGATGGTGCCGTTCGAGCCGACCGATCGTCCGAAGTTGGACGGCGTGCCCGTGCTGATCGCGTCCGGCTCGCAGGACCCAATGGTGTCGACGGCGCAGCGCGAACGGCTGGCCCGGTTGCTGCGCGACGGCGGTGCGGACGTGACCGTTTCGGTGGAGCCGGCTGGCCACGGGCTCACGCAATCCGACATCGACACCGCTCGCCATTGGTTACGGCAGCGACCGTTGTAGCCGCCGGGCGCAAGCCAGCGGACTGTCCGTTCGGAATGTCGCCCGTCCCGTCGCGGTCGGTGGGCTCCCGCGACGCGGCTGGCACGCTCACTTGCGCCCTGCCAGCGCCGCCGATATCGCGTCGCGGTGTAGTCTCGCCGAGCGCGCCGGCCGGGTATCGCGCGGCGTGATCATGCCGGTCGGGCCGATCAGGGCCCAGTCGGTCAGTCGTTCGATCGGGTGGTCGCGACGGTCTCCCTTCTTCAGCGAGGCGACGTGGAAGGGGTCGTTCATGAGCGTTGCATTGACCGTGTCGCCGCCGAAGCTGTGGACCTCGAACCACATGTGTTCCAGGTCGGTCTCGTCACCGCCGTCGACGCGGTAGCCGAGCTTCACGATCGGCTTCACCTGCAACTCGCCGTACTCGGCGGCCAACTGCCGGAACCGGCCATACGTCTGTCGGGCTCGCCGGGCCATCAGCCGAGAGGCGTTGGTCGGGAAGTAGACCATGAACTCACCCTGGTCGGCCGACAGCAGTCGGCTGGCGCGGGCGGGGGTGCCGGTGAAGCGATGCCACCACCTGGTGTCGACCGGGTCGCACAGCACGGTGCGGTTGCGGTTGTGCCCCACGTCCAGGTCGCGCAGCGCCCGGTCCTCCTGTCGCCCGCGTCGGTTGAACTCGGCGACGTCGACCAGCCGTACCGGCCCGTTCGAAAGGATCTTCGCCACCGGCGTCGATGGCTGCACCTTCCCCTCCACGATGGCGAACGCCACCGCCCGCGCGAAGTCGTGGCACCGGGCCGTCAGCAGATCGGGTGACGGCCTCAGCACGTCGAAGTCGAAGAACCCGATCTCCGCCAGGCCGTGCGTGTGGTACCACCGGCATGGCCGGCCCTTCGCGCCGGGGTCGATGCTGATCAGGTCATCGTTCTCCGTCACCGCGTGGACGGTGAACAGCGAGTCGATGTCCAGGTCGGCGTCGTGGCACAGCTCATCGGCCAACGCGGCGCTCGACCAGAACCGCATGGCCGTCGCGTCCAGCGCGATCCGCCCGTCGTCGCCGAGGACGGCGGCCATGAACCGCAGCAGCCGTTTGCGGTCGCGCAGCACGTCGCCGCGGTCGCCCTCGACGCGGACCCTCACCGACGACCGCCCCAGCGCCGCGTGCGCCTTCTCCCCCTCCTCCAGCCGGGCGTCATACTTCAGGATCGGCTTGGGGATCGGCACCGTTTGCCGAGGTGCCGACATCCGCGCGGTGCCCCAGGTGGGGTGGGTCAACCGGACGGCCCAAAGCTCTCCGCCGGTAGCCGAATCGGCCGAGGACGTGATCCCAGCTGCCGATAGAAACGCGAACTCGTCAGCCTTCGGCGGCAGCGAACCGCGAAAGAACACGGCCCCATCGCTCGCCGACATCTGCTGATTCCACCCCATTGCCTCACGCCTCTCCGAACCGGCCCAGACCAACCGCCCCGGGCCGCGAACATACCTTTGCAATCCGCATGACAGCAAACATCACTATCGGACCCTCAGCCACATCCGGCCTCAACCCGCCCCGCGTGCCGACCGATGACGGCTGGACCGGATCGTCCGACCGGCGTGGCGCAGCGACAGCAGAGGCCGACTTGATCAAACGATCCCCTGCGTCCGCCGCCAACGTCCAGATCCGGTTGTCCGGCGTGATCTCCGCCCTGTCGTACGCCCTGGACATCACCGAGGGGCAACCCAAGGGTCACTCGGCCCGCACCTGCATGCTCGGCATGCGCATCGGCCGGGCGCTCAACCTGCCCGCCGAGGACCTGTCGGCCCTGTTCTACGCGCTGCTCATGAAGGACCTGGGCTGCAGCAGCAACGCCGGGAAGATGTGCTACCTGTTCGGCTCCGACGACCGCGCGACCAAGGCGGCCGCCAAGACGATCGAGTGGACCAGCACGGCCAGGTCGATCGGCTACGTCGCCCGCACGGCGGCGGTGGGCAAGTCGTGGTGGGACCGGTCCAAGGCCGTCGCCCGCGTGCTGGCCAACGGGCAGCGGGGGGCGCGCGAGCTGATCGAGCTGCGCTGCGAGCGCGGCGCCGCCATCTCCCACGCGCTCGACTTCCCCGAGCTGACCGGACAGGCCATCCTCAGCCTCGACGAGCACTGGGACGGCCACGGCCACCCGCGCGGCCTGAAGGGGGACGAGATCCCGCTGCTGGCCCGCATCCTCAGCATCTCCCAGACCGTCGAGGTGTTCGCCCGCCAGTACAGCCTCGACGGCGCGTTCGACATGGCCCGCGAGCGGCGGGGCACCTGGTTCGACCCCGACCTGGTCGACGTCTTCCTATCGCTCCGGTCCGACACCGCCTTCTGGGACGAGTTCCGATCCGACACCGCCGCCGAGTCGGCCGCGACGTTCGAGCCCCAGGACCGGCCCGAGCTGGCCGACGAGGCGCGGCTCGACCGCATCGCCGAGGGGTTCAGCCAGGTCATCGACGCCAAGAGCCACTGGACCTACCGCCACTCCGCCGGTGTCGCCCGCATCGCCGCCGCGCTCTCCACCACCTTGGGCCACCCGCCCGCGGCCGTGCGGCTGGTCCACCGCGCCGCCCTGGTCCACGACATCGGCAAGCTCGGCGTGTCCAACCTGATCCTCGACAAGCCCGGCAAGCTCACCGACGCCGAGCGCGACGAGATGAAGCGGCACCCGTTCTACACGCACCAGATCCTCTCGCGCGTCGGCGGGTTCAAGGACCTGGCCGACACCGCCGCCTCGCACCACGAGCGCATGGACGGCAAGGGCTACCACCGCGGCCTCAACGCGGGCCAACTGGGCCCGCTGGCCCGCGTGCTGGTCGTCTCCGACATGGCCGAGGCGCTGTCGGCCAAGCGGCCCTACCGCAAGGATCTGTGCCCCTCGGAAGTGCTGGCCATCCTCCGCCGCGACGTCGGCAAGGGCATCTGCCCAGCCGTGTTCGCCGCGCTCGAGCACGTCGCCGCCAAGGGCGGGTTGGAAGATCCCGACGCGACCCCGCCGTTGGTGCCAACGCCGGTCCGCGCCGCGGCGTAAGCCTCGTTTAGCGACGGCCCACAGGGTCAGGCTTCGACCGCCCCAACAGCGCATCGTACACCGCCTCCACCCCCCGCGCCGTCCGGTCGGTCGTGAACCGCTCGACCACGCGCGTCCGCCCGCCCTCGGCCAGGCGCCGCCGCAGGGCCGGGTCGCCCAGCAGCCGCTCGATCGCGGTGGCCAAGGCGGGGGCGTCGTTCATCGGCACCAGCAACCCGCTCTCGCCGTCGACGATCAGTTCGGGAACGCCGCCGCCGGCGGTCGCCACGACGGGGCGCGCCGCGGCCATGCCCTCAATGACGACCTGCCCGAACGGCTCGCCGGTCGTGGACGCGTGGACCAGCACGTCCAGCGCGGCCATCAGCTCCGGCACGTCCGAGCGGAAGCCGAGGAACTCAACCGACCCGCCGAGGTCGGGCTGGGCCGCCCGCTCGCGCAGCTGCGCCTCGTACGCCGCCTCGCCGAACAGGGCGGAGCCGATCAACTGGAAGCGCGTGGCCGGGAACCGCTGGCGAACGCGGGCCGCGGCGTCGAGGAAGACGTGCTGCCCCTTCCACTGCGTCAGCCGGCCGACGAGCCCGACCACCGCGGGCCCGCCGTCGTCCGTCGCGGGCACGCCCTGGGGCACGCCGTCGACGATCGTTCCGTCGTGAACCACCCGTGCCCGGCCCGGACCGGCCCGCGCGACGCGGCCGACCGTGTCCATCGTCGACTGCGAGTTGGCGATCACGAACTTCGGCACGATCGCCGCCGCGGCGCGGAACACCTGGACGACCGGCCCCGGCAGGTAGTCGTCGGCGATGCGGTCGCGCACGTGCCAGATCACCGGCACGCCCGCCATCCGCCCGGCCATCCCGCCGAGCAGGTCCGACTTCAGCGAGTTCGTGTGGACGATCGCCGCCCCAGACGATCGGATCTCCGCCGCCAACCGCCGCACGAACTGCACCGATGCCCTGAGCCGCCGCGGGTCGAGCAGCCCGCGCACGCCCAGCGATTCCTTGCGAACGTCGCCAATCGAATCGTCCAGCGACACCACGCGCACGTCGATCCCGGCGTCGGCCAGCGCGGCGCGAAACGGTCCGTCGGCGAACAGCAGCACGGTCGGCGCGTACCGCGCGCGGTCCATGGCCGTCACGAGCCGCAGCAGCGCGATCTCGCCGCCGCCCATCTTGGCGGTGTGGTCGAGGAACAGGATCGGGGTGGGCGGACCGCCCGGCGCTAGATTGGGGCCCAAAGTCGCTTTCGCCTCTCGGCATTCCAGGGACGCCGACATGGAGGCCTGCTCGCGCAGGCTCGCGGCTGGAGTCTACCGACGCTACCCGACCACGCCAACGAGGGCCGTGGCACCGTTAGTGCTGTCGCCCTTGCCGGTGCCGGCGGCACAACGCGAGGGGGCCGGCGGCGATCGCGGCGAGCAGCAGGCTCGTCGGCTCGGGGGTGGCCATGAAGTTCAGCACCAGGTCCTCGCCGCCCGTCCCCGTGCTGTCGGCCAGCGTGGCCAACTGGTAGGTGCCGTTTGCGTTGGAGGTCGGGTACGTGATCTGACCGCGCAGGATCAGGGCGTCAAACACGCCGGCGTTCCGCGCGCCGACGGCATCGGCGATCACGAACGAGTAGGACTTGCCGACGGCGAAGGAGGCGGCGCTGGTCAAGGCCATCGGGGCGATCGCCAGGCCTGACGGGGTGGCCGAGAGCAGCCCCGAGACGACCAGCTCGTCCGCCCCGGTCGACAGGCCCTGCGACGTCGCGTCGGTCGTGGCCGTGGTCGCGTTGATCTTGACCAGGTACGACCCGCCGCTCAGGTTGAGCGCGCCGCCGAGCGTGAGCGTGCCGGTGGTGTCGCTGGCGGTCGCGCCGGTGCCCCCCGTGATCGTGGCGCCGGCTCCGAGGGTGAGCGCGTCCGCGCCGGTGGTGCCGGACCCGGCCAGGGTCCCGCCGCTGGGGATCGTCAGGGGTCGACCGAAGGCCGAGCCGCTGCCGAGGATCGCCAGAGTCCCTGCCGTCCAGGTGAAGCCCGACGGGTTCGCCGACGCGTTCAGGGCCCCGACGGCCAGGCTGCCGCCGGACAGGGCCAGCGTTCCCGCCGCCTGGACGGTAACGCCGCCGCCGAACGTCACGCTCGCGCCGGGGCCGACGCGGAACGCGTTGCCGAAGAGCCCGCCCGGGCCGACGTTGATCTGCTGCTGCGTCAGCTTCAGCGTGCCGCTCGTGTAGGCCAGGATCGCCGGGGAACTGGGGCTGTTTCCGCCGCCGGTGACGATGGCGCTGGCGGTCAACGACCCGCCGTTGAGCAGCACCTCGTAGCCGCCGCCGATCTCGACCGGGCCGCTGACGCTGATGGTGTCCCCCGCGGTCAGGTTGACGGCGGTCAGGCCCCGGCCGGCATAGGTGACGGAGGTGGTGTTGTTAAAGACTGGGCCGGCGGGGTAGCCGAGACTGTTGTAGGAGTAGCCGACATCCAGGGCGGAGTTGGTCAGCGTCAGCGAGCCGCTGTTGTAGGCGAGAATGGCCGGCGTGTTGGGGCTGTTGCCACCACCGGTCACGATGGCGCTGGCGGTCAACGACCCGCCGTTGAGCAGCACCTCGTAGCCGCCGCCGATCTCGACCGGGCCGCTGGCGGTGAGGGTGTTCCCCGCGGTCAGGTTGACCGTGGTCAGGCTTCGGCCGGCGTACACGGTGGAGACCGTGTTGTTGAACACCGGGCCGGCGGGGTAGCCCAGGCTGTTGTAGGTGTAGTTGACGTCCAGCGGCGAGCTGGTCAGCGTCAGCGATCCGCTGTTGTAGGCGAGGATGGCCGGCGTGTTGGGGCTATTGCCACCACCGGTGACGATGGCACTGGCGGTGAGCGCGCCGCCGTTGACCAGCACCTCATACCCGCCGCCGATCTCGACCGGGCCGCTGGCGGCGAGGGTGTTCCCCGCGATCAGGTTGACGGTGGTCAGGCTTCGGCCGGCGTACACGGTGGAGACCGTGTTGTTGAACACCGGGCCGGCGGGGTAGCCCAGGCTGTTGTAGGTGTAGTTGACGTCCAGCGGCGAGCTGGTCAGCGTCAGCGATCCGCTGTTGTAGGCGAGGATGGCCGGCGTGTTGGGGCTATTGCCACCACCGGTGACGATGGCACTGGCGGTGAGCGCGCCGCCGTTGAGCAGCACCTCGTAGCCGCCGCCGATCTCGACCGGGCCGCTGGCGGTGAGGGCGTTTCCCGCGGTCAGGTTGACCGTGGTCAGGCTTCGGCCGGCGTACACGGTGGAGACCGTGTTGTTGAACACCGGGCCGGCGGGGTAGCCCAGGCTGTTGTAGGTGTAGTTGACGTCCAGCGGCGAGCTGGTCAGCGTCAGCGATCCGCTGTTGTAGGCGAGGATGGCCGGCGTGTTGGGGCTATTGCCACCACCGGTGACGATGGCACTGGCGGTGAGCGCGCCGCCGTTGACCAGCACCTCATACCCGCCGCCGATCTCGACCGGGCCGCTGGCGGCGAGGGTGTTCCCCGCAGTCAGGTTGACGGTGGTCAGGCTTCGGCCGGCGTACACGGTGGAGACCGTGTTGTTGAACACCGGGCCGGCGGGGTAGCCCAGGCTGTTGTAGGTGTAGTTGACGTCCAGCGGCGAGCTGGTCAGCGTCAGCGATCCGCTGTTGTAGGCGAGGATGGCCGGCGTGTTGGGGCTGTTGCCGCCACCGGTGGCGATGGCGCTGGCGGTGAGCGCGCCGCCGTTGAGCAGCACCTCATACCCGCCGCCGATCTCGACCGGGCCGCTGGCGGCAAGGGTGTCGGCGGCGGTTAGGTTGACGGCGGTTAGGCCCCGGCCGGCATAGGTGACGGAGGTGGTGTTGTTAAAGACTGGGCCGGCGGGGTAGCCGAGACTGTTGTAGGAGTAGCCGACATCCAGCGCGGAGTTGGTCAGCGTCAGCGAGCCGCTGTTGTAGGCGAGGATGGCCGGGGTGGTGGGGCTGTTGCCGCCACCGGTGACAATGGCGCTGGCGGTGAGCGCGCCGCCGTTGAGCAGCACCTCATACCCGCCGCCGATCTCGACCGGGCCGCTGGCGGCAAGGGTGTCTCCCGCAGTCAGGTTGACCGCCGTGAGGCCCCGGCCGGCGTAGGTGACGGAGGTGGTGTTGTTAAAGACTGGGCCGGCGGGGTAGCCGAGACTGTTGTAGGAGTAGCCGACATCCAGGGCGGAGTTGGTCAGCGTCAGCGATCCGCTGTTGTAGGCGAGGATGGCCGGGGTGGTGGGGCTGTTGCCGCCACCGGTGACAATGGCGCTGGCGGTGAGCGCGCCGCCGTTGAGCAGCACTTCGTAGCCGCCGCCGATCTCGACCGGGCCGCTGGCGGCAAGGGCGTCGCCGGCGGTTAGGTTGACGGTGGTCAGGCTTCGGCCGGCGTAGACGGTGGAGACCGTGTTGTTGAACACCGGGCCGGCGGGGTAGCCCAGGCTGTTGTAGGTGTAATTGACGTCCAGCGGCGAGCTGGTCAGCGTCAGCGATCCGCTGTTGTAGGCGAGGATGGCCGGCGTGTTGGGGCTGTTGCCACCACCGGTCACGATGGCGCTGGCGGTGAGCGACCCGCCGTTGAGCAGCACCTCATACCCGCCGCCAATCTCGACCGGGCCGCTGGCGCTGAGGGTGTTCCCCGCGGTCAGGTTGACGGTGGTCAGGCTTCGGCCGGCGTAGACGGTGGAGACGGTGTTATTGAAGACCGGGCCGGCGGGGTAGCCGAGGCTGTTGTAGGTGTAGTTGACGTCCAGCGGCGTGGTCCCCGTCGCATCCGAAAGAAGCGAGGCGGCGGCCGCGAAGGCGGCGACGGTCACCAGTGAGCGTTTTCTGCGCATTACATCCCAGTTAGAGCGTCGAACATCAGGCCTGCGATGCTGGCTGACTATTATCGGCGTGGACGGGACAACGCGTCGGCAGCCCGACTCGCGCGACCCGGGCGCAGCGTCACCCTGTTCCCTTGGCCAATCGGGTCGACGTCAAGCCTGAGCTTCGGCCGGACCCACCCGCGTCAGTCGCTAACGTTCCGGAGAAACCCCGCGCCCTGATCGGTGTCTTGCCGATGCGTCGGTTCCTTGCGGCGCGATTGTACGTAGCGAAGACGCCGCCGCAACCCCCGAGCCTGGGGGTTTTGACGCCATGGGCATCTCGCGAACGTCGGGCGACGCCAACCCGCCAGACCGATGGCACCGATCGCGGCCCGCCGGGAAAAAATCTGGCGATTCAGCCGTCGGCGCGTCGTGTACAACCATCGCCCATGAACCGCCCGAATCCCGACCAGTTGTACGCCGCGGGGTTGGACCTGTACCGAGCGGGCCGGGTCGCCGAGGCCGAGTCGTCGCTGCGGGCGGCGATCAGCGGCCAGCCCCGCCACGCCGACGCGATCCACATGCTGGCCATCATCGGGTACCAGCGCGGCAACGCGCACGGGGCGATCCCGCTGCTGCGCCGGGCCGTCATGATCCGGCCGACCTTCCCGCTGGCGTGGAACACGCTCGGCGAGTGCTACCGGCAGATCGGGCAGGTGAACGACGCCCTCGCCAGCTACCGGCGGGCGATCGAGCAGGACCCGACGATGGCCGCCCCGCACAGCAACCTGGCGCTGGTGCTGTGCGAGACCGGCCAGACCGACGCCGGCATCGCCGCCGCCCGCGCCGCCATCGCGCTCGATCCCGGGCTGGTCGCCGCCCACGGCATCCTCGCCTCGGCCCTGTCCCGCCGGGGCCAGCACGACGCCGCCCTGGCGACCCTGCGGCAGGCGGCCGCCCTCGAGCCGGCCAACGCCGCCGTGCAGAACAACCTCGGCACCATCCTCGAGGCGACGGACCGGTTGCCCGAGGCGGCCGACGCCTACCGCCGGGCCGTCGAGCTCGACCCGACGCTGGCCGTCTCGTGCAACAACTACATCAACGTCGCCCGCCAGCTGAACCGCTGGGACGAGGCGCTGCGGTGGACCGACCGCGCCCTGCGCAGCGACCCCAACTTCGCCCCCGCCCGCTGGAACCACGGCCTGCTGCAGCTCACCCTGGGCGACTACGCCAACGGCTGGCCCAACTACGAGCGCCGCTTCAGCGGCACCGAGCAGCGCCACCCCGCGATCCTCACCGGCCGGCCCATGGCGTTCGGCGAGGACCTGGCCGGCAAGACGCTGCTGCTGTATGCCGAGCAGGGCTTCGGCGACGGCTTCCAGGTCGCCCGCTACGTGCCAATCATCGCGCGACGGGTCGGCCGGTTGGTCATCCTCTGCCACCGCGAGCAGGCCCGCCTGTTCGCTCGCTTGGGCGACGTCGCGGCCGTGGTCACCGGTGCCGACCCGCTGCCCGCGTACGACCGGTTCGCCGGCATGATGAGCCTCCCGTACCTCTGTGGCACGCGGAGCCTGGAGGCGGTCCCGTCCGTCGTGCCCTACCTGTCCCCACCGCCGGAGACGGTCGAACGCTGGCGCGCCCGTCTCGGCGCCGCCGGTGGGCCGCTCAAGGTCGGCCTCACCTGGAACATCACGCGCGAGAAGGACGAGCGGCGCAGCTGCCCGTTCACGGCGATGCTGCCGCTGCTCGACGTCCCCGGCGTCCGTTGGTTCAGCCTGCAGGTGGGCCCCGGCACCGTCGACCTCGCCCGGGTGCCGGCGGGCCGGGAGGTGGTCGACCTGTCGGCCGAACTGACCGACTTCGCCGAGACGGCCGCCGCCGCCATGCAATTGGACCTGGTGATCACGGTCGACACCGCCGTCGCCCACATCGCCGGCGCGATGGCCCGGCCCACGTGGACGCTGGTCCCGTACTCGCCTGACTGGCGCTGGATGCTCGACCGTGCCGACTCGCCCTGGTACCCCACGATGCGCCTGTTCCGGCAGAGGGAGCGGAAGCAGTGGGGCCCCGTGATCGATACGGTCGCCGCCGAGCTGGGCGCCTGGCTCGCCGCCCGCTAACGCAACCGGCCCGCCCGCAGGTGCGGGCGGGCCGGAGCACATTCAAGTGTTCGTGTCGAACGGAGATTGCCGCGTGGGCGGATCAGGCGACGGCCGCCGTGCGATTCCGCCGCCGTCGACCCAGGGCGAGCGGAGCCGCCGCCAACCCGGCCAGTAGCAGGCTGGTCGGCTCAGGAGCGGCCGACGTGAAGTCGATGACCAAGTCGTAGCCGGGGCCGTCAGCTTGCGTGTCCAACTGGGCAGCGTACCCGCTGGGCGCGGTGAAGGCCGTTCCGACGTTCAGCGACAGTTTCTGCTGAAGGTCCATTAACGACGAGAAGCGGGGCGTCGGGCTGGACAGGTTGAACGGGTTGGTGGCCGAGGAATCGTTGTCGGTGGCCAGGATGATCCTCGTCGCCGCGTCGGTGATCGCCACGGCCGAACTGGTGTTCGACAGGCTGATCCCGAATGGCGTGCTTGCGCTGACCCCGGGGTCGATCGTCAGGCCGGACATGATCAGCCGGTCGGTCGTCTGGGCGGTCGCGGTCGAACTTGGGATGGAGGCGTTAAACTTGGACAGGAACGCGCCGCCGGCATCCCACGTCTGGGAACCGGTCGTGAGCGTCCCGATGGCCGTCGAGCTCGCTCCGGCCCCGATCGTGCCGTTGACGGTGACCGGCCCGGTGGTGTTGAGAATGTTGCCGTTGCCGGCGAGCGTCGCCCCGGCAGCCACGGTAACGGGGCCGCTACCGGTCGACGAGTTGGTCGGCCCGACCGAGTTCGCGCGCGTCACACCAGCAGTGAGGACCGTGCCACCGCCATACGTGTTATTGCCGGTCAGATACAGGAGTCCTGGTCCGGTTCGGTTGAGCACTGCCCCCGGAACGGAACCGGAAATATTGCCCCCGATGGTGTAGGTCAAGCCGGGGTAGGACGCCGTCGCCACTTGGATCGTGCTGGTGGGGTCGGTCAGCACGATCGCGTTCGTCACCGGTGTTGTGAAGGTGTGGGAGACATAGTACAGGTTGTTCAGTTCCACGGTCGCGGCCCCGATCGTGATCGGCCCGGTGCCCGCCGAGGCCGGGTTGAACAGCTCCAGCGTTCCCTGGTTAACCGCCGTGCCCCCGCTGTACGTGTTGGCCAGCCCCGCCAGGTACCACAGGCCGGCCCCGTTCTTGGTCACGCTCGTCGCGTTGGTGCCGTTGTCGGCCAGCAGCGCCCCGATGCCGTTGGCGGCCGTCGATGAACCGGTGAGCGTGAGCGTCACCGGTGCGGTTTGGCTGCCGAACCCAATGGAGCCGGCCGAGCCATAGCTGGCCGTCTGCCCGAGCTCAATGTAACCGGTGCCTGACGAGTCGATCGTCGCGCCGCCGGCGTTGATCTGGAACAGGCGGCCGGTGTTGGCGGAACTGGCGGTCGAGTTGGCGCTGGCGACCAAGAACTGCAAGACGGCGTTGTTGCCGATCTGCAGGTTCGAGGCCGTCGTCGGACCCAGGCCAACGCCGGCGAAGGTGGCAGCGCTGTACGTCCCGTTGCTGACGTTCAGCGGTCCGGTGAACCAGCCGGTGGTGGACGTGTTGGTTGCGCTGACCGTGCCGGCACCGACCTGCTGAACGCCACCGGTGCCGCTGATGACGACGGGGACCGTAATCGTGTCCGCGCGGTTGAATGCCAAGGTGCCGAAGTCGGCAATGGGGGCACCCGACAAGGAACCGCTGGTGCCGCCGTTCCCGAGCTGCAACGTGCCCGCCAGGATGGTGGTCGGCCCGGTGTTCGTCTCCGTGCCGGTGAGGATCAACGTCCCGGTCCCGGCCTTGGTGAGGCCGATCGCGGTGGGACTGCCGTTGGTGGAATCGACGATGTTGGACGCGATCGTCAGGGTCGCGGCGGCATTGTTCTGGCTGACGATCAGGTCCTGGCCGTTGTTCGACGTCAAGCTGTTGCCAGTGATCGTCGATGCGTTAGCCCCGACGTTCGCCGTCTCCAGGATGCCGCCGGTGGCGACCGCCAGGTCGGTCGTCGTCAGGGTCGTCGCCGCGGCGGTGTTGAACCGGATCGAGTTGACGGCCGTCACAGACGGGTCTTGGGTCACGCTCCCGGTCACGTCCAGGTCCGCGGCGGGAATGGCAAAGGTCGAGTCGTATGCGGCGAGGGCGCTAATCGTGCCGTCGGAGCCGACGGCCGCGAACGCCGTACCGCCGACGGTGGCGTACCCGCCGAGGAGCGTGGCCTGCCCGCCCGGGAAAGCGGAGGGGACGGCGGCCGTAATCGTCCCGGCATGGGTCGGCAGAGTGAAGTCGACCACTCCAGTCGCCGCTCGGCTCACGGTCCCCAGCGACAGGCTCAGACCGGTGGTGGCGAAGTCGGCCATGATGCGCGACGTGCCGGCGTTGATGGTCGTCGTGGTGAACGCCTGACTCGTGGTGTGACCGGTTGACCCGACCGACAGGTTGAACGTGCCGCCTCCCCCCACGGCCAAGCTGGTGCTGGCCAGCGACCCGCCGGAGCTGAGGTACAAAACGCCCGAAGTGATCGTCGTCGGACCGGTGTAGGTCTCGGCGGCATTTAGGCTAAGGGTGCCGGCTCCGACTTTGACGATCGATCCGCCAGTCCCCGTGATGGCGTTCCCCAACCCGAGGCTGAACGCCTGTGTATCGAGCGTCAACGTGTTCGCGCCGACCGCAAACGCGCGGCCCGAGGTTCCTCCCGCGGAAACACCGGTGGCACTGGTGAACTGGATGGTCCCGTTCCCGGTCAGGTTGACGCCGCCGGCGCCCGAACTGGTGTTCCCGAGGTTGGCACCGCCGTAGATGGCGAGCGTACCGGCATTGAGCGTGATCTGGCCGGTGAAGTTGTTGGCGACGGTGTTGTTGCTGACCGCGCCAAGGGACAGCGTGCCGGCCCCGGTCTTCGTGATCCCGCCCGGCCCGTTCAAGCCGCCCGTGAAGGTCAATGTGCCGGCGACCGTGTTGATCGTCGACGTCGCCGCCACTGTCGTCACACCGCCGAAGGCCAGGTTGTTCGTCCCGGTGAACGTGACGCCTGTCCCGAGGGTGACCGGGTTGGCGGCCGTCGTGATACCGCCGCTGACCGTGCTGTTCAGCGTGGTCCCGGCACCGATCGTGAACGTGCCGGTGGCGGCGCCCAGGGCGGCAGCGTTGTTGATGTTCAGCGTGCCCGCCGAGAGCGTCATGCCGCCCGTGTAGCTGTTCGACCCCGCCAACGTGAGCGAGCCGAGGCCCGTCTTCGTGATGCCGAACGATCCGCTAATTGGCATTTCAACCGAAAGCGTGGCCGCGGAATTGGCAATATTGAAGTTGCCCGACGCGGCCAGCGCCATGGTGGAAATCGCGCCATTGCTCACGTTGAGTCCCCGCAGGTCGATGGTCGAAGTGACCGCGTTTGTCAAAGTGATCAGATCTGCACCGCTCGTCGCCCCCAGCGTGACCAGGTTTCCTGCAGTCGTGCCGTTGTCGATTGTCAGTAAAGCGGGCATTTCGTTGGCAATGTTGCCGAACGTAATGGACCCGGCGGTTACGTTCCGACTGAAAGTCATCGTGCCCGAGGTCGCCGATCCTGCGCCGATATACACGCCGGTCGCTGTGCCGCTTGAGCCGTTACCCGTGCTGTCGATGACGATGGCGGTCGATGACGAGTTGGCCGGCGATGCACCGGAGGAATTGTACTTCTGGTCAACCGTGTTCCAGTTGCTGCCGGTCGCCCACGACGTCCCGGCAGGCGTAGTCCCACCAGTCCAGTAATAGGTTACCGCCGAAGCGACTTGCGTGCCGCCGAGTAGCACTCCCACGGACGCTCCCACAGCAGACGCCAGCCGCGAGCCGGAACGGCAGGAGCATCTAGAGCTCGCCCCTGCACCACGCTTCAAACCGCGTGTAAAGAGACCGTATCCGTTGACGACCGAATTCATCAAAGCCTCACACGTGTTCCGCTGCAATTGCGCAGCGACAAGTTGAAATGGCCAATTCTAGCTTCACAGAACCCTGCCGGGTCGCCGTTGCGGCGGCCCCTAAGCCTTGCACCCAAAAGAATCGTCGTGCAATAGCGGGATCCTCGTCCTCGCCTCAACTCCACCCGTCCGCTTCACGACTAGCCGAATGTACACAGGCCGAGGATGACTTGCGAATGCAAAATGGAACGGTGTCACAATAACGCCATCAAACGACCGTTCTAGGCAAAAGCTATTCGAAAAAGCCGCCCACAGTTCCACTGGAACGCCTATTGACGCGGTGGAATGGGATCGCCACCCATTCAGTTGGGGACGGTTTGCTAAGGCAATAGTGTCGAGATGTGTCAACTGTGACGGCTGTCGATGGGACGTTGCAACGGACGATTTCGGTGTCCATGCTCGTCGTTACTCGCGATAGGATTCGTACTCCACCCCGCGAGGCGGCAGGGCGCGGCAGGACGATGTTAAACGTCGGGCAATTCATGACCGTAATCGAATCTTTCATCGAGGCGCAGCGGGCTCGGCGTGGCGGGAATGCCGGGTGGGCCGTAGTGGCACTGTTGCTGGCGGGGCCGCTGCCGATGCTGGTGAAGCTCGGGCGGTCGCTGTGGGAGCGGGAGCAGTACCAGTTCTTCCCGCTGATGATCGTCGGGGCGGCGGCGGTGGCGTGGGAGCGGTGGCAGGACGTGCCGCGGGGGTCGCTGCGGCGGGGGTCGGACGCGGTGGCGGGGGCGCTGCTGGCGGTGGGGCTGGTGGTGCTGGTGGGGTCGGCCCTGCTGTGGGTGCGGTCGGCGGCGATGGTGGCGGAGCTGTTCATCTTGGCGGGCATCCTCTGGTGGATCGGGGGGCGGGGGCTGCTGCGGATCATGGGGCCGTCGCTGGTGCTGCTGGCGATCATCGTGCCGCTGCCGAACACGTACGAGCAGGGGGTGACGCTGCGGCTGCAGCACATGGCGGTGACGGTCGGTTGCCGGCTGCTGGACGTGCTCCGCGTGGCCAACGTGCAGGCGGGGAACGTCATCGAGATCCCCGGGCGACGGCTGCTGGTGGAGCAGGCGTGCAGCGGGATCAACTCGCTGATGGCGGTGCTGGCGTTCACGCTGCTGTACGGCTTCTACCTGCGGCGATCGCTGGGGCGCATCGCGCTGCTGCTGCCGGCGGCCGTGCTGTACGTGCTGGGCGGGAACGTGGTCCGCATCACGTCCGAGGCCTGGATCCTGGTTCGCCTCCACATCGACCTGACCGGGGGGACGGCCCACCAGCTGCTGGGCATGGTGCTGTTCGGCGCGTGCGTGGGACTGGTGGCGAGCATGGACGCGCTGCTGGGCGGGGCGGAAGGTGCGTTGCCGCCATCGCCGCCTCGGGTCGCTGTGGGCCGGGGGGCATCGGGATCGCTGGCAATCGGATGGCCGGCGTGGGGGGCGGCGATCGTCTTCGGGCTGGTGGGCGTCTGGGTGGGGGCGCGTGTGTGGCACGCCTGGGCCCCGCCGGCGCTGTCGGAGTCGGCCACGTTCGAGTTGCCGGACGCGCTGGCCGGGTGGCAGCAGGTGAAGGCGGGGGCGATGTTCGTGGAGCGGCCGCAGACCGAGGCGGCTAAGTCGGAGGTGTTCCAGTTCCGCCGGGGCGACGCGTTCGCCAGCGTGGCGTTGGACTACCCGTTCACGGGGTACCACGAGCTGACGATCTGCTACTCGGTGTCGGGCTGGAAGGTGCGGTCGGAGGCGGCCGACCCGGCGGCGGGGTTCACGCGGGTCGTCATGGACAAGCCCGACGGCGACGGGTACCTGGTCTTCAGCCAGGTGGACGAGGGCGGGCGGCCGGTGATGTCTCAGGGGGCGTATGAGCTGGGGACGTTCGCCGACCGGTGGCGGACGACGTTCGAGATCGCCCGGCGGAAGGCGGTGTCGGGGCCGTCGTACCAGATGCAGGTGCTGCTGCAGTCGTCGGCGCCACCGACGGCGGAGCAGCGGCGGGCGGCCGAGGCGCTGTTCCGCCAGGTTCGCCAGCGCCTCACCGCGCAACTGCTGGCGCAGATGGGCGGTGGCACGTGACGGCGGCGAAGCCACGGTCGGGCAAGCGGTGGCTGGCCGGGGCGCCGGCGCTGGTCGCGCTGGTGGGCGGGTTGGGGACCGTCGCCTGGCTGTGGGTCGGCGCGCCGGCCGGTCGGGCCGAGTGGTACCCGGAGATGGCCGACGCCGCGTTCGAGGCGGGCGACTACCGCACGGCCGCGGTCGGATACAGCCGGCTGCAGCAGCTGCACCCGAGCGATCAGGCGAACACGTTCAACCTGGCCCGGAGCTTGGACGCGATCGGCCAGGTGGACGGTGCCCGCAGCCTGCTGCTTCGCCTGAGCCCGCCCGACAGTGCCGACGGCTACCCGCCGGCCCACCTGCGGCTGGCGCGGCTGGACCTGTCGGCGGACAAGCCGTCGGCCGCCGCGATAGACGATGCCCAGCGACACTTGCTCCCGATCGTGCGCGCCAACCCGGCCGACCCCGAGGCGAACTTTTGGCTGGCCGTCCTGTGCGCCGCCCGCGGCCGGTGGGACCTGGTCGCCGGGGCGGCGGGACCGGCGGCCTCGCTGCGCGACGTGCTCGCGCCGCGGCTGGCGCGGATCGCCAAGGCGCAGGGCAATGTTGAGCAGTTCGACAAGTGGTCGAAGCCGGGCGGGTAGTTGATGGGTCAGAGCCCAGCGGCTCCGCCGCGGGTCCTTTCGCGTTGCACCCATCTGGCCCTGGCAGACCCGCGGCGGAGCCGCTGGGCTCCGACTGATGAAGTGCGTCTAGAACATCGGCTTTGGCCGCACGGGCCGGCCGTCGCCGGTGTCGTCGTGGACGGCGGCGAGCACCGTCTCGTTCAGCCGGTTCATGAACGGCGTGGCGGCCTTGAACCGCTCGACGATCGCCTTCCGCAGCCCCGGCGTCGTGGCGAGGTCGGGGTCGAGCAGGGTGGTGACGTACCACTGCTTGCGACGAAGATGGTCGGCGGCGTACGCCTTCGGCACCTTCACGAGCTGTTCGCCCTGACAGGGCCCGAGCAGCCGCAACAGCGGTTTGGCGGTGACGAGCTTCGTGAAGCCGGCGGGGTCGGCGTCGATGTCGGCGCGGACGGCGGCCAGCTCGGCAGGGCCGGGATTGTAGAGGCCGGCGGCGACGCGGACGCCGTCGGGGGAGATGCCGAAGTAGAAGACGGCCCCGCCGTCCTTGCCGAGGCCGGCGCGGGGAAACAGGGCGGAGACGCCGGCCTTGTAGGGGGTCTTGTCCTTGCTGAAGCGGGTGTCGCGGTAGATGCGCCGGGCGGCCTTGGCGGCGGGCGTCACGTGCTCGACGGCGAACGACCGCAGGTCGTCCGACACCTGCCCGCACAGCGCGAGCATCGGCAGGCGGAGCAGCCCGTCGAACTGCGCCTTGCGCGGATGGAACCACTCGCGACGGTTGTTGGCCCGCAGCTGCCGCAGGAACGTCAGAGCGGCGGGGGTGAAGGGGGCTGCGACGGCTTTGGGCATGGGCGATCGTACGCTTGGAGTCGATGTTATAGTGTGGACGTGGCAACCCTCGCACCGACGCGTCCCTTGTGCCGTCGCCGATCACCGGTGGTAGCGCCGATGCCGCAGCCGGAATCACAGCACATCGTTCTCGACAACATCACTTGGACATTCTACGAGCAGATGCTCCGCGAGATCGGAGACCGAGCGATCCGGTTGACCTACGACGAGGGGAGGCTCGAGATCATGTCGCCGCTACCCGAGCACGAGGTGGGCAAGCGGGCCGTCGGTCGACTGATCGAGCAGTTGACGCTCGAGTGGGAACTGCCCATTGCGAGTTTTGGTTCCACGACGTTCCGGCGCAAGGACCGCCTGAAGGGCACGGAGCCCGACGAGTGCTACTACTTCCGCCACGAGGCCCGGATGCGGGGCCGGAAGCGGCTGAACATGAAGCGGGACCCGGCACCGGAACTGGTCGTGGAGACCGCCATCACCAGCCTCTCGGTGCCACGGGAGCCGATCTACGCTGCGCTGGGCGTCCCGGAGATCTGGCGGTCGAACGGCCGACGCATCCAGTGCCTCCACCTGATCGATGGCGAGTACCAGCTTCGCAAGCACAGCCTCGCCCTGCCGTTCATCGAACCAGCCCAATTGCAGCAGTTCGTGAATGCCATGTCCCTGCGTGGTGAGACGGCCGGTCTGCGCACGTTCATCAAGTGGGTCCGCAAGAGCGGCTGGAAGAAGTAGCCGACGCCGGCTTGGCGACCAGCAGCCGCACGAACGCCGTCGCCGCCGGCGACGGCGTGCGGTCGCGGCGGCGGACGTGGAACACGGGGCAGCGGACCGACAGGCCGCGCACGTTCACCCGGGCCAGCCGTCCGGCGGCGATCTCGGTCGCGACGGCGAGCCGGCTCACCAGCGCCACGCCGACGCCGGCCATCACGGCCTGCTTGATGGCCTCGGTGCTGTCGACCGTGAGGACCGGCGTGACGTGGAGCCCGCGCGCGGCGAGCGTGCGCTGGGCCAACGACGGGTGGCCGGTGGCCGTCTGCCGCGCCACGAACGGCTCGCGGCAGAACTCGTCCGGCCGGACCGACTTCCTCGCCGCCAGCGGCGACGTCGCGGCGGCGACGGGGACCAGCACATCGTGCAGCAGCACGGTGGACGCCAGCTCGGCGGCGCGGGCGATCGGGGCCTCGGTCACGGCGAGGTCGATCAGGCCATCGAGCAGCCGTTGCCGCAGGACGTCGGCCCCCTCGGTCTCGGCCGACAGGCTGACGTCGGGGTGGGCCTGGCGGAAGGCGACGATCGCGCGGGGCAGCAGGTAGACGCCGGCCGTGGGACCGGCGCCGACCGCGAGCCGACCGGCCCGGAGGCCGGCCACGTCGGCGACGGCCAGTTCCGCGGCGGCGGCGAGCGAGAAGATGCGGGCGGCGTGGTCGGCCAGCACCGCGCCGGCGGCCGTCGGTCGAACCCCCTTGGCGTGGCGGTCGAGCAGCGACGTCCGCAGGCTGCGCTCCAGCTGCCGCAGCTGCTTCGACACGGCCGGCTGGCTGATGCCCAGCGCCTCCGCGCCGCGACTCACGCTGCCGGCCCCCGCGACGGCGTGGAAGACCTCCAAGTGGTGCAGGTTCAGCATAGAACCGCAGGTTATACCAAACGGCCTGGATATATCTTTGCGGCCAATGGGCGTGGCAAGGTATGTACGTCGCAACTCAAACGGAGGTTGCCATGGCTTACGTGATCGCCCGGCCCTGCATCGGCGTGAAGGACACGGCGTGCGTCGCCGTCTGCCCGGTCGACTGCATCCATCCGACCAAAGACGAGGCCGGGTTCGCTGCGGCGGAGCAGCTGTACATCGACCCGGACGTGTGCGTCGACTGCAACCAGTGCGTGGACGAGTGCCCGGTGCGAGCGATCTTCCCGCAGGACGACCTGCCGGCCGAGTGGGCGGCGTTCGTCGAGCGGAACGCGGCGCACTACCGGCGGTAGTCACAGGTACCGGCCGTTGTCGCGCGGGAACAGGCACGTCTGGGCGTGCGGGAACGCCTCGCGGAAGTAGGGCGTGCCCAGGCCGTGCGCGATGGACAGGACGAAGCTCTGGTTGGCGACCCGGAACGTCGCCCCCAGGGGGACGCGGGCGATCTCCAGCGTGTCGGCCGGGCGGTGGAGGTCGACCTGGCAATCGAACGTGTACCGGAAGATGTAGTGCTCCCGCTCGAACCCCACGAAGACGGCCATCTTTTCCAGCTTGGCGATGTGGTTGGCCCACCAGTGGTAGGCCGCGTGGTAGCGGACGGTCTGGTTGATGACGACCGGCCTGTGCAGCTTGATCGGCGGGTCGGCGGCGGTGAGCCAAGGGTCGTTGTACGTCTCCCCGGGGAGGCCGACCTCGCGCAGGTGGGCGACGGCGAGGTTCACCTTGTTGTCGGTCGAGACGATCCGCCGGAACCGGTCGAGGTTGTGGTCGACCGGCTCGCCGTCCCACGTGCGGACGTCGGCGATGTAGGGCTGCGGCAAGAGCAGCGGTCGGATCGCGTCGTACTGCGGCCGGCCGAACTTCGTGCGGCCCTTGAGGCAGGTCCGCTGGCACCAGGGCTCGTCCCGGCCGCCGTTCACGTCGAGCAGCAGGGTGCCGCCGAGGGCGCGGACGGCGGGCAGGGCGTAGATGATGTCGCCGAGGTCGCCCGAGTGCTTGAAGGTGGGGATGGCCCGGTCGCGGTTGCGCGCCGGAGCGCAAAGGGGCCGCGGAGGTTGGTCGGGCGGCAACTCAGTCGGCCATGGCCGGGACGAGCAGCACTTGCTGGTGGCCGCTCGCGCGCAGGTCCCTCTCGACCGAACCGATCGCCAGCACATAGTCGTAGGCCCGCACGCCGGCCTGGACCGGTGCCACGATGACGCTCAGCCATCCATCGTGCTCGTCATAGCCCCCGGGGGGGACCTTCAGCGCGAGGCCTGTCGCACGGCCGTTCGTGTCCAGCTTGGCCTGAACCTCGTGCAGGATCGCGTCGATTTCGGACTGACTTCTCATGGCACCACCTTGAGGATCGCGAACGCCTGCTCCATCAGACCGATGGTGATTCTAGCTTCGGCCTGCTCGAGTATCACGCCGGGCAGGTAGTCGGCGATGATGCGCAGGCCGTAGAGCTGGCCAACGAGGCCAGACAGCCGCCATCGGCTCGCGAGCGAGAGCGGGGCGAGGCTCATGCCGATCAACGTCGGGAGCGACCCGTGCCTGGGGTTCCCCTGGCCGGCCGGCATGGTGACCCCGGCGGCGAGCACGCCGTGCGTCACTTCGGAATAGACGGCGTAGTAGGCTCGACTCGCGCAGCTGCGCCACCGATTGCCGACGAACAGCTCGTACGTCGCGGACCGGTGGTCGGAGGCCGCTTGCCGCCACGTCGCCATGGAATCCGCCTCCGGTAACGCCAATGACACGGGGCCGGCAAAAGCCGGCCCCGTTTTGGTAGACGATCACACCTTGATGCCGGCCAGCTTCTTCTTCGCCGTCACCTTCATCAGGTCCTTCACCGCCGCCTGCGCCGCGGCCAGCCGGGCGATCGGGACGCGGTAGGGGCTGCAGCTGACGTAGGCCAGGCCGAGCTTGTGGCAGAACTCGACCGACTGCGGGTCGCCGCCGTGCTCGCCGCAGATGCCGAGCTTGATGTCGGGGCGGGTGGTCCGGCCCTTGTCGACGGCGATCCGCATCAGCTGCCCGACGCCGGTCTCGTCGATCGTGGCGAAGGGGTTCTTGCTGACGATCTCCTTCTCGGCGTAGCCGGGCAGGAACGAGCCGCTGTCGTCGCGGCTCATGCCGAGCGTCGTCTGGGTCAGGTCGTTCGTGCCGAAGCTGAAGAACTCGGCCGTCTCGGCGATCCGGTCGGCGGTCAGCGCGCCGCGGGGCACCTCGATCATCGTGCCGACGCTGTAGGTGAGCTTGACCTTCTTCTCCTTCTGCACGGCCGCCGCCACCTCGTCGACGATCGCCTTCTGCAGGTCGAACTCCCGCTTGAACCCGACCAGCGGGATCATCACCTCGGGCTTGCACTTGATGCCACCCCTGGTCACGTCGGCGGCGGCCTCGAAGACGGCGCGGGCCTGCATGGCGGTGATCTCGGGGTAGCTGATGCCGAGGCGGCACCCGCGGAAGCCGAGCATCGGGTTGAACTCGTGCAGCTGCTCCACCCGCTCGTGGATCTTCTCGGCCTTGATTCCCATCTTCTTGGCCAGCTCGGCCTGGGCCTCGGGCGTGTTGGGCAGGAACTCGTGCAGCGGCGGGTCCAGGAAGCGGATCGTCGCCGGCAGCCCCTTCAGTTCCTTGAACATCCCGGTGAAGTCGTCACGCTGGTAGGGCAGGATCTTGGCCAGGGCCTTCTGCCGCTCCTCCAGCGTCTCGGCCATGATCATCTCGCGCATCGCGTCGATGCGGTCGCCCTCGAAAAACATGTGCTCCGTCCGGCACAGCCCGATGCCCACGGCCCCGAACGCCAACGCGTTCGCGGTCTGCTCCGGGTTGTCTGCATTGGTGCGGACCTGCATCTTGGTCACCTGGCTGCACCACTTCATCAGCTGGGCGAACAGCTGGTAGGTGGGGCTGTCGGTGGCGGCCAGCGACTTGTCGACCAGGACCTGCACGACCTCACTGGGGGCGGTCTTGATCTGCCCGGCGTAGACGTTGCCGCTGGTGCCGTCGATGCTGAGGAAGTCGCCCTCCTTGTAGACGGTGCCGTCTACCGTCAGCGTCTTGGCGCCGTAGTCGACCAGCAGCTTGGCGGCGCCGCAGACGCACACCTTGCCCATCTGCCGGGCGACCAGGGCGGCGTGGCTGCTGACGCCGCCGCGGGCGGTCAGGATGCCCTCGGCGGCGATCATGCCGCGGAGGTCCTCGGGGCTGGTCTCGACGCGGACCAGCAGCACCTTCTCGTTCCGCTCGGCCGCCTCCACCGCGCGGTCGGCGTTGAAGTAGATCTTGCCCGACGCCGCGCCCGGACCGGCCGGCAGGCCCGTCGCAATCACGCTCGCGTCCGACACGGCCTTGCGGTCGAAGATGGGGGCAAGCACCTGGTCCAGCTGGTCGGCCGGGACGCGCATCACGGCCGTCTGCCAGTCGATCAGCTTCTCCTTGACCATCTCGGCGGCGATGCGCACGGCCGCCAGGCCGGTCCGCTTGCCGTTGCGGGTCTGGAGCATGAACAGCTTGCCGTCCTGGATGGTGAACTCGAAGTCCTGCACGTCCTTGAAGTGCGACTCCAGCGTCTTGCGGACCTTGGCCAGCTCGGCGAACGCCTTGGGCTGCTCCTTGTCGAGCAGGGCGACCGGCTCGGGCGTGCGGACGCCGGCGACGACGTCCTCGCCCTGGGCGTTCATCAGGAACTCGCCGTAGAACACCTTCTCGCCCGTGGCCGGGTCGCGGGTGAACGCCACGCCGCTGCCGCTGTTGGTGCCGGTGTTGCCGAACACCATCGCCTGCACGTTGACGGCCGTGCCCCACTCGGCGGGGATGTTGTACTTGCGGCGGTAGACGATCGCCCGGTCGTTCATCCAGCTGCCGAACACCGCCCCGACCGCGCCGGTCAACTGCTCCCACGGGTCGTTGGGGAACTGCTTGCCGGTGCGGTCCTTCACCAGCTTCTTGAACCGCTCGACCAGGTCCTGCAGGTGCTCGGTGGTGAGCTCCGTGTCCTCGACGTGCTTGTGGAAGCGGTCGTGCTTCAGCTCGTCGATGACGGTCTCGAACGGCTCGTGGTCCTCGCCGGGCAGCTTCTGCACGCCCATCACGACGTCGCCGTACATCTGGATGAACCGGCGGTAACAGTCGTAGGCGAACCGCTCGTTGCCGGTCGCCTTGGCCAGGCTCAGGACCGACTGGTCGTTCAACCCCAGGTTCAGGATCGTGTCCATCATGCCTGGCATCGAGTCGCGGGCGCCCGAGCGCACGGCGACCAACATCGGCATGCCGACCGGGTCACCGAACTGGGTGCCCATGATCTTTTCCATCGCGGCGATGCCGGCGTGCATCTGCCCGTCCAGCTCCGGCGGGTAGGTCCGCTTGTTGTCGTAGAAGTAGGTGCACACCTCGGTGGTGATCGTGAACCCGGGCGGGACCGGCAGGCCGATCCGGCTCATCTCGGCCAGGTTCGCGCCCTTGCCGCCGAGCAGCGGCTTCATGCTGCCGTCGCCGTCGCCCTTGCCCGCACCGAAGTTGTAGACCCGCTTGACCGCCTTGCCCGGCTTCAACAGGACGGCCCGGGCGGAAAGCGGGGCCGACTTCTTGCCCGCGGGGGCCTTGGCCGTCTGGACGGCCTTGGTGATCTTGGCCGACTTCTTCGCGAGGGCCTTCTTGGTCGCCACTGGCATGGTGCGTGCTCCTGAGGGTGTCTGCGTATCGCGCGTGTGCTGGGAACGGGTGTGCGATGCGTGTGAGGTTGCGGTGAGCGATGACCGCTCACGGCCGGGAGAAAGCGGGCACTATAGGAATGGGCGTTTTTCGCGTCAACGCCGGTGGACGTGTTGGATCTGCGACAAAGCCGCCGATGTCACCGGCGGTCGACGGCGGGGACCACTGAGGGCATTTTCGGGGCGCTCGGGATCGACGCCGATCACGCCGCCATGGCCAGCGAGCGTGACATTGGGAGGGGGGAAAGGGCAGCGACCGATCGAGCCCGCAACGCCCGTCGAATCGACAGGGCCGTCACGCCCGCCAGCAGCCCGACCGCGCCGCAGACGTGAAACCGGCTCGCGACGGGAGCGTTGAGGAACATCCATCCGTAGAGGGCGACCCAGGCGATCGTTAGCAACCGATCGCGCCTCAACTCGCCGGCGTACAGCGTCGCCGGGACGGCCAGCAGCAGCAGGTCGTAGTCGAAGTAGAACGGCATCAGCAGCGGCATCGCGCAGATCGTGGCGACGATCAGCCGATCGCGGCCGACGGAAGCCCCGGATGTACATCCGGGGCTCCGACGGGCGCGGATCGCTGTCCACGTCAGGGGAATCGCGACGGCGATCCACGTCGCTGCCGTCAGCACGGTCGTCCAAGTCGTCGCCTCGCCTGCGGCGGTGCCTTGCAGGAGCAGTCGCCAGAACGACTTGATCGTGACGTGGCGGTCCCACAGGTACGGGTGCTCGACCTGCATGAAGTGGACGTTGGCGGGCAGCTTGTGCAGCCAGTCGCCGAGCGAGCCGGGCAGGACGATCGCGGTGACACCCAGCAGCGTGGCACCGGTGATCGCGAGCCCGCCGACGGCGGCCCAGCCGAGGTCGATCGCCATCACGCCGGCGACGACGGCGGCCAGCTGTGGCTTGTAGAACAGCAGGCCGCCGACGATCCCCGCCCATACGGACCGCTCGGCCCGCCACAGGGCGACGGTGGCCGACAGCAGCAGCAGCGACGTGCAGGTGTTCTGCGCGTGCCCGATCGCCTGGATGAACGGCATCGACGTGGCGAGCAGGAGCAGGACCAGCGTGGCCGACCGGAGCCTCGGATGTACATCCGAGGCTTCTCTGGACGTCGTCATCCGTCCCAGCACGACCGCCGCCGCGACGAGCGCCGCCACGTTGATCCACCGCCACACGTCCAGCGCCGTCGCGTACGGCAGCCGGGCCAGCGGCGACAGCGCCAGCGCGTAGAACGGCGGGTTCCACCACGGGCCGAACGCGGTGCCCAAGTCGATGCCGGCCGCGCGGGCCGTCGCCGATTCTGCCTGTCGCACCGCATCGAGGTCGTACAGGTCGCGCGACCGGCCATCGCGGACGAAGGCGGCACCGGTGTAGAAGGCGAGGAAGTCGTGCCCCAGGTCGGCGCGGGTGACGGCGCGGTCGCGGCGGACGACGCCGTTGCCGACGACGAACGTCAGCAGGAACAACGCCAGCCCCGCCCCGGCGAGCCACAGCCGCTTCCGCGGCGTGGCCCGGCGGAACGTCGACAGCAGCGGATCGGGGCGCATACGGGTCGGTATCGGCTCAAGGCGGGTCAGCTTCGCACAAGATCATGACGGGAATCGCGGCGGCGACCCGGTCTCCTGAGATCACACAGCGAATCAGGTTGCTGCCCGGATGAGTTCGGTGCGCCTCCCCGCAGGGCGACGACGCTTGTTATTTTAACGTAAAGCTTTTATTGGTATGAACTTAAATCTTCGTTAGCCGGGCTGTGAAAGTGGCGCATTGTGGCGCATTGTGGCGCGTTGACGTCGCCGGCCCTGATCGGTCGGAGGCGGCGGAGCCGCGGCGAATCCTGCTGGGGCGGTCTCATCGTGGGACGGCATCGATCAGGCGTTGCAGGGCGGGCCAGACGACCTGGGGCTCAGCGTCGAAGATCGAGTTGTGGTCGGCGGTGGCGACCCGCAGCCGCGTGACCGGCCCGCCGGCGGCGGCGGCCAGGCGGTCGCTCATGGTGCCGGGGACCTGCGTGTCGAGCAGGCCGTTGCAGATCAGCGTGGGGCAGTGAACCGCGGCGATCTTGGCCTCGTTGGCGTACTGGGCGCGGCAGATGAGTCGGGCCGGGAGCCACGGCAGCAGCCGCTGGCCCATCTCGGGCATCGACGTGAAGGCGTTGAACGTCGCCAGGGCGGCGACGGGCCTTCGACTGGCGAGGTCGACCGCCATCGCTCCACCGAGCGACCAGCCGACGACGAGGATTCGCTTCGGGTCGACCCGGCGGCACAGGGCGTCGTACGCCGCGTCGGCGGCGGCGTAGCAGTGGGCCTCCGACGTCGTGCCGCCGCTGGCGCCGTAGCCGGGGTAATCGGCGATCATCACGTTGGCCCCGAGCTTTCGGAAGTGGTCGAACTCGTAGTCGGACCACTGGACCGACCCGCCGTTGCCGTAGAAGTAGAGGACGGCGGGGCGACCGGCGGCGTCGGGCCGCGGCGAACCGTCGGGCCGGGCGGCGACGCCGAAGACGGCGGCGATCGGGGTGCCGTCGGCTGTCGTGAGGTCGACCCGCTCGGCCGCGGGCCCGAGCCGGAACGGTCGCGGCGGTTCGCCGTGGTGCCGGGCGGCGGGGTACATGAGCCAATCCTGGGCGAGGTAGGCGATCACGCCCAGCCCGATGTAGACGAGGAGCACCGCGCGGCCCATTCGCCAGACGACGCGTCGCCAGCGGCGCTTGACGGTCGTGCCCATGCGGCTGAGTGTAACCGAGAACGGACAGGGCCGACACGGCCCGGATGTGTTCCGATCAAACCTTGACGCTCACCCCCACCCGCCCGACCATGCGGGCGGGGAGTCGACCAGCGGCGGAACGAGGCGACACGCAGTGAATCGCGCAGCAGTGGCAGCCCACGGGCAGCAGTTCCGTCGGGCCGGGATCGAGCCGCCGGCGGCGGGCGTGCCGTGGCTCGGGCGGTGGTACGGGCGGCTGGCGCTGCTGCTCCTGGGCGCGGGGTTGCTGACGGCGGCCTTCGCGCCGGCGAGCCAGTTCTACCTGGCCTGGGTGGGGCTGGTCCCGTGGTTGGTCGTGCTGGGCGGGGCGCGGTCGATGCGGGCGGCGTTCGGGTGGAGCTGGGTGGCGGGGACGCTGTTCTTCATCGCCAACATGTGGTGGATGTCGGCCGTCACCGTGCCGGGCATGATCGGCCTGATGGCGATCCTCGGGCTGTACTGGGGGTACGCGGGCGTGGTGTTGTACGGGGCGGGGGTGGTTGGATCACGCAGAGGGGCAGAGGGGCAGAGGGGCAGGGGGGCTGAAGGGGCGCCCGCGCCCGACTCCTCTGCCCCTCTGCCGCTCTGCTCCCGTGCCACCGTGCGGGTGCTCCTCACCGCGCTCGTCTGGACCGCCGCCGCCGAGTGGTTCCGCGGGACGTGGCCGTGGCACGGCTTGCCGTGGCTGTACCTGGGGTACACGCAGTCGCCGGTGCTGGCGGTGTGCCAGTCGGCCGACCTGTTCGGGGTGGCGGGGCTCTCGTTCCTGATCGCCGCGGCCAACGCGTGGGTCGCCCTGTGGCTGCTGAACCGGCTGAGCCTGCGGGGGCTGATCCCGGCGGGGCTGGTGGTGCTGGCGCTGTTCGCGGCGAACCTGGCGTACGGCATCTACCGCGTCCGCACGGAGCCCAAGCGGTGGGTCGACGGGCCGGTGGTGATGGTCGTCCAGCCGAACTACCCGCAGAGCAACTCGGGCGAGAAGGGGGCGACCGGCGACCAGATCGTCGAGGACCACCTCCGCATGACGATGGGCACGCTCGGCTCCAGCCCGGGCGTCGACCTGGTCGTCTGGTCCGAGACGATGATGCCGCCGCTGAACAAGTACGCCCGGGACTACCTGGCCGGGAGCCCGTTCGGCGCGTTCTGCCAGCAGACGTTCACGGCCATCCAAGATCTGGCCTACCGCTTCCGCGTGTCCGTGCTGACCGGGGGCGAGGTGGTGGGCAAGATCGCCGAGGGCAAGGACGGCTACCTCAAGCTGCTGGACAAGAGCAACGCCGTCTACGCCTTCAACCGGCTGGGGGCGATGGACGAACAGGTCTACCGCAAGATCCACCTGGTGCCGTTCGGCGAGTTCATCCCGTTCAAGGTCGGCTGCCCGCCGCTGTACAAGCTGGCGGTGAAGCTGGGCCCGCCCGACATGGACCAGTACGAGCTGACGCCGGGCGACGAGGACCAGCTAACCGTGTTCGAGCTGAGGCGCGACCCGCAGGGCGCGAACGCCGATGCGCCGCCGTGGCGGTACGTGACGCCGATCTGCTTCGAGGACATCGACCCCGACATCTGCGCCAAGATGCTCCGGCCCGAGCCGGGCACGACCCGCAAGCGGGCCGACTTCCTGGTCAACGTCACCAACGACGGCTGGTTCATGGCCAACGAGAACCCGCAGCACCTGCAGGCGGCCACCTTCCGCAGCATCGAGAACCGCGCCCCCACGGCCCGCGCGGTGAACACCGGCATCAGCGGGTTCATCGACCCGCTGGGCCGGACGAGCGGGTTGCTCGCGGCGCGCACGGCCGGGACCAGCGTGGGACCGATGCGGCTGGACGACCGCGTGACGCTCTTCACCCGCACGGGGCAGCTGTTTGCACGGGTGTGCGCCGGCGGTACGCTGCTGGTGATCGCCGCGTCGCTCGGCGGGTGGGTCGTCGGCAGGGTTCGCCGACGCCCGGCCTGACCGGGGGCGGCGCGGCAGAACGAGAGAGCCATGCCGTACCTCCGCCGTGCCGTTCTCGTCGCGTTGGCCGCCTCGGTGATCGGGTGCGAGTCGCCCGGGGACAAGCCGGGCAAGGACCCGGCCCCGCACCGGCCGCCGGAGGGGTTCCACCCGGCCCAGACGACGCCGATCGACGGCGCGCTGCAGTCGGCCGCCCGGCAACAGTTGCGGGCGGCGCTGCGGTCGTCGGACGAGCTGGTCCGCACCCACGCGCTGGAGACGGTCGCCGACGTCGCGCTGGCCGACCTCGCCCCGCTGGTCCGTCCGTCGCTGGACGATCCGTCGCCGCTGGTCCGCAAGGCGGCCGCGATCTCCGCCGGTCGGCTGAAGCTGGCCGCCGCCCACGACCAGCTGGTGCAGATGGTGTCGGCCCCCGCGATGGTCCGCAACACGAACGACCCCGACCAGCCGACGTACGTGCTGCAGGCGCGGATGGCCGCCATCTTCGCGCTGCATCAGTTGGGCGACGCCCGCTGGACGCACGAGTTCGAGCAGACGGCCGTGGACGGTCGCCCCCAGATCCGCGGCGACACCGCCCTGATCCTGGAGCTGATCGGCAACACCTCGGCCGCCCCGATCCTGTACCAGATGATGAAGCGCGACGCCGCGCCGAACGTCCGCCTGCAGGCGGCCGAGGCGCTGTGGAAGCTGGGTGATGGTCGCGGGGAGGACACGCTGATCCAGGCGACCGTCAGCAGCTACGCCTCGGACCGCATGATCGCCGTGCTCGCCCTGGCCGGACCGCGCGACCGGCGCGTGTCGCGGAACGTCTACGGCCTGCTGACCGACGACTACCCCGAGGTCGCCCTGGTCGCCGCTCGCGCCGCCGGCCAGCTGGGCAACGACGCCGGCATCGGCGTCGCCGAGAAGGGCGCGGTCAGCGGCGACCCCATGCAGCGGTCGCTCGCCGCCCTGGCGCTGGGCGACATCGGTCGCCCCGACAGCCAGTCGATCCTGTCCAAGCTGCTCGACGACGACCACGCCGACGTCCGCCTTACCGCGGCGGGGGCGCTGCTGGAGATCGGGCAGGAGAAATGAAGGTTCTGTAACCACCGATGCACACCGACGCACACCGATCATTCCCGGGCTGACCTCTGATCCGTGTGCATCGGTGTGCACCTGTGGTTCCGCTCTCTTCTCCGTGGCGACAATCCGCACCAGCAACGCAAAGAAGCCCGGACCATTCGATCCGGGCTTCCTCGTTTCGTTTGGTTGAGCGGGAACAGATCAGCGCTTGCTGAACTGGAACCGCCGGCGGGCACCGCGCTGGCCGTACTTCTTGCGCTCCTTCATGCGGCTGTCGCGGGTCATGAACCCGGCACCGCGGAGGGCGGCCTCGAGCGAGTTGTCGTACTTGGCCAACGCCCGGGCCAGGCCCATCACGATCGCCCCGGCCTGACCGCTGGGGCCACCGCCGGTCAGGTTGCAGAACAGGTCCAGCTTGCCGGCGACGTTGGTCACCTCCAGCGGGGCGAAGATCGACTTGCGGTCGCGCTCGCTGGTCAGGTAGTCGTTCAGGCTCCGGCCGTTCAGCTCGATCTTGCCGTTGCCCGGCGCGATCCTCACCCGGGCGACCGCGCTCTTGCGGCGGCCGACACCCCAGGTGTACTGGCGGTGGCTGGTCGGCACCTCGAACGCCGGGGCGGCGGCGGGGGCCGCGACGGCCGGGGTCTCTTCAACAATCGTGGTGGTGTCTTCGGACATGGGGAGGAGGTTCGGTTAGAGGGCGGTGATTGGCGAGCCCAATCAGCGGGCAAACACGGCCGACGAGGTGATCGCCAGCTTCACCGGCTTGGGCTGCTGAGCGGCGTGCGGGTGCTCGCTGCCCTTGTAGATCTTCGCCTTCAGCAGCAGGTGCCGGGCCAGCTTGTTCTTGGGCAGCATGCGCTTGATGGCCAGCTCGAGCAGCCGTTCGGGGTGCAGCTCGTGCATCGTCTTAAATGAGTACAGGTGCCGACCGCCGGGGTACCGGCTGTAGGTGTCGTACTGCAGCACGTCCGCCTTCTTGCCCGTGACGCGGATCTTGTCGGCGTTCAGCACGATCACGAAGTCACCGGTGTCGACGAACGGCAGGTAGGTGGGCTTGTGCTTGCCCTGCAGGATCATGGCGACCTTGGCAGCCACCCGGCCCAGCACCTGGTCCGTGGCGTCGACGATGTGCCAGTCGGCCTTGATCTCGCCCGGCTTGGGCATGTACGTGCTCATGACATCAACCTTGAACTGCGGATTCGGCTTGCCAACTTCGGGCCGGCTGTACCGACGACCATCCCGACGGGCCGGGCAGCCCGGTCACGGGGAACGGCGGAGTTTATGGGAATCGGAATGGTTGTCAAGGACGCGCAAGCCGCAACCAAGCCGCCGTCTCGCCGTCAAGCGATGGTAGCCGCCCGACCAGACGTTACCCGCTGCCCAAGCCGTTCGGGCGCGTCGACCGCCGGTGATCGGCGCCGATCAAAGCCGTGGGGATTGCTTGTATCGCGCCGGCCGCGTCTGTAGATTCGCCCGCTCTTTTCCGACACCTTTCCCCGACACGGGGAGGAGCAACCGATCATGTCGCCCCAGTTCCGCCGCAGCACGCACCTGTTCACCAGCGAGTCCGTCACGATGGGTCACCCCGATAAGGTGGCCGACCAGATCAGCGATGCCGTCCTCGACGCCATCCTGACCCAGGACCCCAAGGCCCGCGTGGCCTGCGAGACGCTGGTGACGACCGGGCAGGTCGTGCTCGCCGGCGAGGTGACGACCACCGCTTGGGTCGACCACGCCCAGATCGCCCGCGACACGATCCGCGAGATCGGCTACACGCACGCCGACATCGGCTTCGACAGCGACAGCTGCGGCGTCCTCTCCGCCATCCACAGCCAGTCCCCCGACATCGCGCGCGGCGTCGACCACGCCGAGGACGCCTCCGAGGACCAGGGCGCCGGCGACCAGGGGTTGATGTTCGGCTACGCCTGCGACGAGACGGACGTCCTGATGCCCCTGCCGATCCACCTGTCCCACCGCATCGTCGAGAAGCTGGCCGAGGTTCGCCAGAACGGCACGCTGGCGTGGCTCCGGCCCGACGGCAAGAGCCAGGTCACCGTCGAGTACGTCGACGAGAAGCCGACCCGCGTCCACACGGTCGTCGTCTCCACCCAGCACGACACGACCGTCATGGACCAGGCCAAGGACGTGATCACCGAGGCGGCCAAGAAGCAGATCATCGACCTGGTCATCAAGCCAGTCATCCCGCCCAACCTGTGGAACGACAAGATCGTGTTCCACATCAACCCCACCGGCAAGTTTGTGGTCGGCGGCCCGCACGGGGACACCGGGCTCACGGGTCGCAAGATCATCGTCGACAGCTACGGCGGCCGCGGGGCCCACGGCGGCGGGGCGTTCAGCGGGAAGGACCCCTCCAAGGTCGACCGCAGCGCCTGCTACATGGGCCGGTACATCGCCAAGAACATCGTCGCCGCCGGTCTGGCCACCAGCGCCGAGGTGCAGCTGGCGTACGCGATCGGCGTCGCCAAGCCGGTGTCGGTCACGGTGAGCACCGAGGGCACGGCCGTCATCCCCGAGGACAAGATCGCCGAGCTGGTCAAGGAGCACTTCCCGCTCACCCCCAAGGGCATCATCAAGCACCTGGACCTGCTCAAGCCGATCTACAAGGAGACCGCCCGCCACGGCCATTTCGGCCGCACGCCCACCGCCAACGGCGGGTTCAGCTGGGAGAAGACCGACAAGGCCGAGGCCCTCGCCAAGGCCGCGGGGATCACGCCGAAGAAGTAACCGGAAGGGGGTGGGTCGTGGGCGTTGCCAGTCGGTCGGTGGGATTCATGTTCGTCGTGCTGGCCGCGAGCGGGTCCTCCGTCTACGCGGCGGAGGACCCGCTCGGGCCGGAGGCAAGGGTCAACGCTAAGCTGGACCGCGAGATGCCCAACGTGTTGTTCAAGGGCAACGCGCTCGGCGATGTCGTCGACTTTCTTCGCGACGTTGGCGGGTTCAACGCGGTCGTCGACTGGGACGTGTTGGCAACGGCCGGCGTGAAGCGCACGGCACCGGTGACGTACGCGGCCCAGCGCGTCCGGATCTCCCAAGTGTTGACGTCCGTCCTGGACCGGGTTGCCGGCCGGCCGAACCGCGCGACGTTCGGCGTGATCGGGCCGGCCGTCGTCATCACCACGCCGGCCGACCTGGCTCTGTGGAAAGGTGGCGCCGCCCGGCACTCGACGGCCGGGGAGCCCGAGGCGATCGGCCGCACCTTGCCGGAGGGTCGATTTCAGAGGGCACCGTTGTCCGCTGTCCTCGATCGTCTGCATCAGAACGCCGGGGTCACGGTCCGAGCCGATTGGCACGCCCTGAGCACGAGCGGCGTTGAGCAGGGTGCGCCTGTCACTGCACGCTTGAAGGGAGCGTCGCTGCGGGACACGCTTCTGCTGGTGTTGCACACGCTTGGCGGCAAGAGCCCGCTCGACTATCGCGCGGAGCCGGACGGGTCGGTGACCGTATCGACCGTTGCAGCTCTGAAACCCCGTTGATTGCAGGTAGCCCACGGGGGGCGTTTTTTGTCCTCAGGCCCAGCCCGGCCCGCGGTACTCGCAGGTGCTCGTACACGTCTCGTGTACGACGATCGCCGCCAGCAGCGGCAGCTTCGGCTTGATCTGCTCGAACAGCCAGACGCTGATCACCTCGCTGGTCGGGTTCTCCAGCCCGGCGATGTCGTTCAGGTAGTAGTGGTCGAGCCGGTCGACCAGCGGGTTCACCACCGCCTTGATGTCGCCGTAGTCGATGAGGTACCCCCGCCCGTCGGGCACGTTCCCCTCGACGATCACGTCGAACACGAACGAGTGGCCGTGCAGCCGCCGGCACTTGTGCCCCTCCGGGAAGCAGGGCAGGTCGTGGGCGGCCTCGAACCGGAACGTCTTGGAGAGTCGGATGCGCATGGCGTGGCGGCAGTGTAGCGGCGCACCCGTGCAGAGCGATGCGTGCAGAGCTGAGAATGAAGATCGCCCGACCCTGATCGCTCCAGTTATTCAGCGACCTGCAGTCGTCATTCTGCATTTCGTAGCACCGTCACGTCCCGCGTTTGTTCCCGAAGATCGCCACGTGCAGCCGCGGGCAGAAGCGGAAGCCGCGGGCCTTGCACAGGTCGATGATCCACCCGGCCCGTGCCCCCAGCGCGTCGGCATCGATGCCCTCGGGCATCAGCAGCACGTCGGCCGGCGTCCAGCGGTGGAGCTGGCCGAGCAGGTCGTCCACCTCGGCGACGTCGGTCTGGTTCGACACGACGAACTTCAACTGGAAGTCGGGCGACGCGTCGATCAGCCGTTGGATCACCGGCACGTTCAGCCGTTGGCGGTCGTGGGCGGCGGCGAACCGGCCGCCCTCGCGGTCGGTCGGCGTCGAGTTCGACAGCTTCGGCGACAGCGACGCCAGGTCCATCGGCGCGGCCGCGTACACGGTGGCGGCGGTCTCGACCGTGACGTGGTGACCGGCGGATTTCAACGCCGCGCACAGGTCGATCACGTCCGGCATGATCATCGGCTCGCCGCCGGTGACGACGACGTGCCGCGAGCCGAAGTCGGCCGCGCGGGCGACGATGTCGGCCACCGTCATCTCGCCGCCGTCGGGGTGCCAGCTGGCGTAGGGCGTGTCGCACCAGGTGCAGCGCAGGTTGCACCCGCTGGCCCGCACGAACGTCGACGGGACGCCGGTCAGCTTGCCCTCGCCCTGGATGGAGTGGAACAGCTCGGAGATCTTCATGGTGCCACGCGAAGCCGGAGGTCCGCCGAAGATCGGGGTCTTCGGCGTACCTCAGACGCCGGCTTGGGCCGGAAGGTCAATGGTAGACCACCGTCCACAGCGTCGCCACGGGGTGGCCGTCCTTGTCCTTCCGTGGCTCGAAGGTGCCGGCGTAGACGGCCCGCTCGCAGTCCAGGTCGACGTTCGCGCTGCCGCTGCTCTTGAGCACCTCCACCTGCGCCACGCTGCCATCGGGCCGGATGTGCGCCCCGAGGGCGACGTACAGCTCGCCCATGGCGTACAGGTCGTTCTCGCTGGCCAGCCCCCAGTGCGGGGCGTACATCTGCACCTTCAAACCCTGCCGGCCGTCCATCCGACCCGCGTGGAAGTCGACGGTCGCGTCCTTGGCGAACGGCGGCGACTCCGTGTCGCTCGCCGTCGCCTGCCGGCCACGAACCTCCTTCGCCGGCGGTGGGGCGGCCGTCGAATCCGACGACTTCACCACCGACTGTTGCACGCCGCTCGCCGCCGCGGGCGCGTCATCGACCGGCGGGGATAGGACGGGCGACGGCGGCAACGGCCCCAGGCCTCTGGCCGCGGCCGGCTTCGCCAACTCGCCGGCCGGGTCGGCGTTGGCGGCGTCCGACGCCGCCGCGAAGTCGGGACGGTACGTCCCGTGCTGGGCCGGCGTCGGCGACAGCGGCAGGGCGTCGTCCCGCGTTGCCCGTCCCGCCTGCGCCGCCCGGGCGGCGGCGGGGTCGATCAGCGACGGGTCGGCCGGCTTGGCCCGGACCAAATCGGCCTGCTCGTATCCCCGCTCCGCCTGCATCGGCTGGTCGCCCGGCGTCGAGCGGTTGGCGGTGCCGTGGCCGTCGTGCTCGCCGCTGTCGTCCTTGTGCATCGGGTCGATCGGGTCGAACGGCTCGGGCGTCGGCATCGGCCGCTGCCGCTTGGGTCTTGGTGGTGGGGCCGGTGGGGGGAGGGGCGTCAACCGCGCGACCTCGGCCTCGGTGGCGGCGGCGACGCGGACCGGCGAGTTCTCGTAGATGAACCACCACGCCAGCGCCGACAGCCCCAACGCGTGAGCCGCCATCGACAGGCACAGGGCGATCGTCGTCGTGTGGTTGATCTTGCGACGTCGCCCCATCCAGCGGGTCTCCAACGGAACGTGCTGCCCGACCCCTCACTCGATGGCCGACGGTGGCCGCGGCGCGTCGACCGTCGCCGGCCCCGCCGGCGCGGCCGGCCTAACGTTGCGCAGATAGTCGATCGTCGCCGCCGCGTCGGCCGCCACGTGGATCAGGCCGCGTGCCGATGCCTTGATGAATCGGCGTTCGATGCCGTGCTCCAACATCGCCACCAGCGGCCGGAAGTACCCGTTCACGTCCACCAGCACGATCGGCTTGGCGTGGTAGCCCAACTGCTTGCCGACGATCACCTCGAACAGCTCCTCGTACGTCCCCAGCCCGCCGGGCAGGGCGACCAGCGCGTCGGCCCGGGCCTCGAGCATCGCCTTGCGATCCCGCATGCTCGCCGTGACGACCAGCTCGTCGGCCGCCGTGTCCGATAGCCCCCGGTCGTGCAGCAGCTGCGGCGTGATGCCGACCACCCGCCCCCCGGCGGCCCGGGCCGCGTCGGCGACGGCGGCCATCAGACCGACGTGGTTCCCGCCGTACACCAGCGTCCACCCGGCCCGCGCGATCCCGGCAGCCAGGTCGCGGCCGGCCGTCACGTAGGCGGCATCGAGGTCCGAGTGGGACGAGCAGTAGACGGTGACGGCACGCAGGGCTGACATGCCGCAGTATAGCGTGCGCGGGTGGCCAGATTCGTCGGCAAGCGAGGGACGGACGGAGCGTGGCCCTGTCGGGGCACTACGCATCGTGCAACAAACCCGGCCCCACCCGCGTGCGCGTCGGGGCCGCCGGCATCTCCATCTCCAAGGCGCGATCCCGTACGATGCGGCGATGCACTGGCCCGTGATGGTTCCCCTGATTGCGGCGTTCGTCGGCATCCTATCGGCAGCTGTCACCGCGGCACCGACCGTCCGTCGGCCGGCCCCGCTCCGGGTCATGACGTTCAACATTCGCAACTCCGGCGCGGCGGACGGGGCGAACCGTTGGGCCGCCCGCCGGCCGATCTACCTGGCGGCCGTGAAGGCGTTCGGCCCCGACCTGTTCGGGGCGCAAGAGGTGCTGGCCGACCAGCACGACGACCTGGGCAGGGGTCTGCCGGGGTACACGCTGGCCGGCGTGGCGCGCGAGGACGGCCATCGCGACGGCGAGTGGGCCCTGGTCGCCTTCCGCACGGACCGGTTCGAGCAGCTCAACGCCGGCGACTTCTGGCTCAGCGACACGCCCGACCGGCCGAGCCTGGGGTGGGACGCGACCTGCGTGCGCATCACCTCGTGGGTGCGGCTGCGCGACCGCTCCAGCGGCCGCGAGCTGTTGTTCGCCAACACGCACTGGGACCACAACGGCATCGCCGCCCGCCGCAACGCGGCGGCCCTGGTCAAGCAACGGTTGCCGGCCCTGTCGGGCGGCGCGCCGGTCATCCTGGTCGGCGACCTGAACTCGACCGAGGACGACGACTGGGTGCAGTCGCTGATGAGGCCGTCGCACCCAGGCGAGGTGCCGCTCATCGACAGCTACCGCCAAGCCCACCCGCAGCGGCGGCCCGACGAGGCGTCGTTCCACGCGTTCAGGGGCGGGACCGACGGCTCGCGGATCGACTTCATCTTCCACGGTCCCGCGTTCCGCACGACCGCCGCCACCATCGACCGGCACGTGGGGACCGACGGGCAGTACCCGTCGGACCACTACGCGGTGACGGCCGAGCTGAACTGGGACGGGTAGCGGCGCGATCCGCGGCGGGCGGTGCGACGCCGCCGCCGGGCGAAGAGGGTCGACCCGAACGCCAGGAGGGCGAACGAGCCCGGCTCGGGTGCGGCGACGACGTCGTAGCCCAGCAGTTCCAGGGCGCGCAGGTCGTTGTCGCTCACGGCGGTGGCCTGGTCGTCGGCCAGCGTCGGGTCCATGATGCCCAGGTTGAGGCCGGTCAGCTCGTCGGCCTTCCAGTGGCTGGCCTGGTTGCCGTCGCCGTAGTAGGCGCCGGTCGACATCTGCAGCTTGTCGTTCGCGTCGGACGTGTAGTCGTTGCTGCCGGGGGTGAGGTCGCGGTCGTTTGCCGTGAACCCGGCCAAGGTGGTGGGCACGTTGGCCGAGCTGAACCGGTAGAAGTCCAGCACGGTGGGGTTGATGTTGAACGTGGTCGTCGTCGTCACCGCGCCGGCGGTGGCGGCGTACGCCTTGTCCTCGTCCACCGCGTCGGTCGCCGAATCGAAGCCGAGCAGGTGGATCAGCTCGTGCTCGGCGACGGTCTTGAAGTCGATCGTGTTCGGCTGGGGGCCGGTGTACGAGAAGGCGAAGTTGGAGTTGAAGGTGATCGTGCCGTCGGTCGCCGTGGGCGTGCTGGTGTAACCCAGCGTGGGCAGGGCCTTGGCCTCGGCGGTGGTCAGCGAGATGACGGGCTGCGGCGTCCTCTTCCCGCTCGTGGCAACGGCGAACGAGTAGCTCGAGCCGTTCGCGCTGGTGCCGGCGGCACCGGACAGGTCGAACGCGGGGGCGGACGGCAGCGCGTTCCCGACCGCCAGCGTGTTGTTGGTCGGGTTGGCGGTCCCGTCGGAGATCAGCGCGCTGCGCACGCTGTTGTACGCGTACCCCACCTGCGAGGCCGACGTCTGACCGATAATGTTGGCGCTGCTGAACCCCGCCGACGTGAGGTCGGCCGTGACGTTGACCGAGATGTTGTCGCTGAAGCGGGAGCCGAGGTCGTTGGCGGCGGCTTGGAACGCGGCGGCGGCCTGGGCGTTGTAGCTGCTGCTGGTCGGATCGAGACCCCCGCCGCTGGCGGGGTCGATGTTGATCGTCAAGCCGAGCGCGCCCGGGCCGCTCGCGACCGAGAACGCCACCGCCGCCGAGAGCACGCACGCCCGCCGCCTGGACATGGATCCTCCCAACGGACCTCGAATCACGCGCCGAGACTCTACCCCAACCGACGCGGAATCCTCGCCTGAATCGCGGGGTTCGTCAACCGGCGTTTTGGAGGGTGCGGCCGCCCGTCGAGGTGTTGTCAAATCCTGTCGCTGACGACCAGGATGACGATCAGGAGGGCGGCGACCACAAAATTGGACGCCAGTAGGGCCGAGCCCGCCAGGGCCGGCCGGACCACCAGCCGCCACCGATCGCCGGCCGCACGGCACCAGCGTCCGGCGGCGAAGACGACCACGGCCGCGCCGCCGACGCCCGCCAGGGCGGTGCCGGCGTAGATGTTCATCTCCCCCGCGTCGCCCACGCTGGTCGGCATCTCGCGGCCGAGCACCAGGGCCGTCCCGAAGAGGGCCAGCCCGACGACCAGTGGAACGGCCCAGCAGGCGAGCACGACGCGGAGCGTGGCCGTCCGCCAGGGCGGCGGAAGCGCCGGGCGGAGCGACGCGTCGGCGTACCCCAACTTCGCGATCAGCGGCGTCTCCATGCCGAAACTTTACACAATAAAGTTGCTTCGACGCAAGGCGCTGTCGCCGGTGAGACGGGGCCGGAACCGTCTCGTCTGACGTCGATCCGCAAGGTGTTTACTCCAGATTGAGGCGTTTGAAAACCAGAACAGACTCGCCACGGAGGCACGGAGACACGGAGAAGTCGCTGTTTTTCGACCTCTTCTCTGTGTCTCCGTGCCTCCGTGGTAAATCTGCCTTGGGTCTTTCAAAGCGTTCGATTGGTTACGGCAGATTCGGCTGATGTTGCGAACTTGAAGCCGTCCCACTTCGTCCCACGGTCGCTGGCCGGGCGCATCACTTCAGGTACCCCTTCTCCCGGAAGTAGCTCATCGCCTCGTCGACGCTTTTGAACACGCGGGTGGCGGTCTCGGTGATGAAGGGGCTGGGGGTGCCGCGGCAGGCCCAGACGACGTAGACCTCCTTGCCGCCCTCGAACGCGTGGTGCAGCTCGCGCTCCACGCCGCTGCTCAGGCCCGGCTTGCCGTTGGGCAGCTCGGGCACCAGGCTGACGATCATGTCGGACTGGTCGACCATCTTGAAGTCGCGGGCGTAGATCTGGCCCATGATGTCGCCGCTGATCTGGGCCACCTCGGCGGTCTTGAGCGTGACCGGGCCGTCGGCGGCCTGGACGACCATGGTCGTGGCCCCCTCGGCCATCGCCTTGAGGGCGGTCGTGTGCAGGACGAACTCGTCCACGTCGCCCGGGTCGAACGTGATGAAGTCCTCGGCCAGCTTGGCCCGGAACGCGTCGATCTCGGCCAGCGTGTCGGGCAGGTCCATCACGTGGCTCATGGGGAACGACGGGTAGACCTTCTTCTTCGTCCCCTGCTCGAACATCAGGTTGTAGATCGTCTGCGTCGTGGCGATGTTCCGCCCCCGGCTGACCATGAAGAAGTGGCCGTACCCCCGGATCGCGTTGGCCAGGATCTCCGTCGCCAGCAGCTCCTCCTCGCGCCAGACCATGATGTCCTTCAGCGAGTGGTCGATCTCGTGGTCCTTGGCCAGCCGCTGGTGGACCGACTCGGCGTTGTCCAGCATCGTGACGTACAGGTCGGCGTTGAACGCCTTCACCTGGTCGAAGTCGAACGCGCTGAACAGCCCGTGGTGCCAGCGGAACGTGGCGTGCGTGTTGACGATCACGTGCTCGTGCTGCTCGGCGATCCGCTGGATCTCCTTGAACACGCCGCGCCGCAGCGTGTTCAGCCGGGTGATCGGCAGGTTCAGGATGCGACCCTTGGGCACGTCGGGGGCCTCGGCGTACATCATCCGGCCGACGTGGCACACGACCAGGTCCTTCCCCGCCGCCTTCGCCTTCTCGGCCACGGTGTCCAGGTACGGACCCTTGTCGACGCCCACCTGTCCGGTCACGATCGCGCGCATGTGCTGCTCCCTGTATGGCTGCCAAACCAGCGAACCATAGCGGTTCCCTCGCTGGTGGGCGAGCGCCATTCGCGCCGGCTCGCCGCCCTGCCATCAGCCGGCTCCGCCCGACGCGCTCGGGCGCGGCGCCGACCACGGTGATCACGGATGAATTAACGGCGGCGAACGCAGGCGTCCCCGCAGGTCGTCATCACCGCGGCGGACCCAGAACCCGTACGACGGGCAACCCAGGTCCGTGTCGACCCGGTCGTACCGGGACCGCACCCACGCGGGGATCGGCGAGTCGGCCGGCAGCGTCGCGAGGGAACTCAGGCGGATGATCACCAGCGGCGCGTCCGACCGGTTCAGGTCGGCGATCAGCCGTCGCCGGTAGGCCCCGTTGGGCGGGGCGTTGATCGCGTCCAAAAAGAGGAGCCCCGTGACCGGCGACCGCTGCGTCAGGAAGTAGACGCTGTCGTCGTTCCCGAGCAGCCAGAACCGCTCGTCGCCGCGGAGCATGGCCGCGAGTCGTCCGGAGAGGACCGCCTG
Organism: Tepidisphaeraceae bacterium; assembly: GCA_965198865.1. Lineage (GTDB taxonomy): Bacteria > Planctomycetota > Phycisphaerae > Tepidisphaerales > Tepidisphaeraceae > CBDAQA01. The sequence goes on from CBDAQA010000018.1 coordinate 66,638, forward strand.
CTCAACGAAGTTGTCGGAGGGGAACTTGTGCGTGGCCCACTCCTGGGGCGTCCAGCCGTAGGGCAGCAGTTCCCGAGCGGCCAGCGGGAGGATCGCCGTCGCCAGCGCGAGCGCCCGGACCCCGGTGGCGATGCCCCACCGGCCGCCGACCAGCCGTGCTGCGGCGACCCCGCCGGCCACGCAGGCGGGCGGCAACCAGAGCTGGTAGTAGTGCGGGAAGAACCGACCCGGCAGTGCGATGGTCAGCCAGCCGCCCGCCACCCAGCTCGCCCACACCCACCACTGCCGGCGGGCCCGGGCGGGTCCCGAGCGACCCAGTAACCCGGCGAACAGCCCCAGCAGCCCGAGCGGGATCAACCATCTCATGCATTCGGGGACCAGGTGCTCGGGCCTCAACGCGGACGCCAGGTTGGCCGCGAGGCTGCCGCCGTAGGGGACGTTGTCGGCGAACAGGACGTGTGCCGCCGCCGCCAGCCGCCCGACGGCCGACAGATAGCCGGCCAGCGCCGCCCACGCGATGGCCCCCACGCCCGCCGCCACGGCCATCACCGCCCACCTGGAGCCCCGCTCGCCCGCCCCACCGGTGCCGACGTATCCCACGGCCATCGCGGCGGCGATCAGGACGACGTGCTGCTCGTACAGCGATGCCGCCGTCAGCAGGACGCCGACCAGGAGGCCGAGCCGCACCACAGGTACGGGGAACGTCGAACGGGCACCTGCGACTGGGGCGGCCGCTTCAGCGGCCAATGGTGGCGGCTGAAGTCGCCGCCCCGGCCGGAGCAGGAGGGCAGGGTCACCGCCACGTTGATCAGGAACACCTCTCCCGGCCCGTACCCAACGAGCCGCTCGGCCATCACGAACGTGGCGTGGAGCAGCGGGGGCTTGTTGTCGTACAGGTCCGCATAGAGCGGCCGGCCGCGGATCATCTCGTGGCCGATGACGGCGTAGACCGCCAGGTCGCGGTCCGGCGGTTCGGCGTAGGTATGCACCCGCTGCAGGACGATGCCGGCGGCCAGCAAGAGCAGGGCGAGAAGCGTCACCCCCCGCTGGCCCGACAGGCTGTGAATGACGGTGCCCGACGCCAAGGCGCGGGACTGTACCGGACGCGCCAAAGGGGGTCAAAGCACGGTCGGCCGGGCGTCCACGGCGGCTCCAGGCAAGCGTCCAACGCTGCGGAAGGGAAGCCGGTTCCAGAACGTCGCGACGCCGGTCTGGGCGTCGGACGCCAGCACGGCGTAGGCGTGCTTCGCGTTGACGTTCGGTGGGATCGCGGGGAGCGTCCCCCTGCCCGAACAGGGCCCGGGTCGTCAACTGCTGCGTCGGGGGCGCCGCCTCGGGCGGGTGAACGGACGCCACGATGGTGCGGCCATCGGCGACGGCGGCAAGCAACAGCTTGCGGAGCTGCAGGCACGCCGATCGGCGTGGCTCTTGCAGGACTGCACCGCGCGATCCGGTACCGCTGGGCCGGGCCAGCCCCTGCCGGGCCGGCCCGGTTCAACTGGCGCTGGGGTCGGACCTCAACGCCTCAGGCGGTTGACCGAGAACGCCTCGGGCGGCATCGGGCCGAGGACGAAGGGCAGCCAGTCGCCGCCCGACACGTGGAACCCGCCGCCCATGGAGAGGTTCATGGTGGTCAGCCACGACGGGGCACCGACCTGGAGGAAGCCGTCGGGCTCGAGGTGCCCGTCGACGGCCGGGGTGCCGCTGTTGTCGAGCGCCAGGATGACGGTGTCGCCGTCGCGGTAGGCGTGGGTGGTGTCGCTGAGCGGTCGGGCTCCGGCCAACTGCATGTAGTACTGGAACCCCCAGTGGCCGCCGAACCAGACGCGCGAGGCCGGGATGCCTTCGGCGGCCCAGGCGGCGGCGAGCCGGGCGGCGCCGTCTCGGTTGTCACGGGCGTACTGGTTCTCGGCGCGGACGATGGCCAACGCGACCGCGCCGCCGACGCCGACGCCGACGGCGACCGTGCGACCGACGGGGATCGCCAGCCGTTCGATCGCCCGGATCGCGAGGATGCAGATGGCCGGGAGCATCGGCAGCATCGTGCGGACGTTGATGGACCAGTTGAGGAACGTGGCGAACGTCAGCACGCCGACCACCCAGAGCGCAAGGAACAGGCCGGCCCGGTCGCACGTTCCCCTTGCCGACCCGGCGACCGCCACCGCGCCCAGCGTCGCGAGGAGGCCGAACTGCGCGAAGTAGGCCCACGCCGGCGGCCCGCCGGGTCGCCCCCAGCCGGAGGGGGGCGTGATCACATGGGCGACGACGCACGCGATGGCGACCGGCGCGACGACGACGCCGAGCCGTCGGCCCCAGCCACGCCAGGCAATGGCCAGTCCGACGATCGCCGCTGGCAGGGCGGTGGCGGCGACGAAGCAGAGGGCGTCGATCAGCCGGCCGACGAGCGGGGATGGACGCGTTGCCGACCGCGAGAAGGCGATGGCACCCCAGACCAGTCCATGGCCGTACCGGGTGGCGGTCCAGCGGTCGTAGGCGAGCAATGCCAGGATGGGGGCGCACAGGGTGATCGCCTGCGCGACGCGCGTCCCACGGAGGGGGGCCGGGCAGAGGAGGGCGTGCGCCGCCAACAGCGGGACCAGGTTGATCGCCGGGTACTTCGTAAGGACGGCCAGCATGAGGACCCCGCCCGCCCCGGCCAACCACGGCCAGGCGTGTCGCGCCGTGATGGCCGCCGATCCGCGGATCCACAGGTAGACGGCCCACACCCACAGGCAGAGCAGCGGCCCATCGGCCATTGCGGAGGTGGCCGAGACCCAGAACCCCGGCGCGACGACGAGCAGCAGGGCGGCCGCGATCGGATGCCTACAGAATCGCCCGGCCAGCAGGGCGGTGCCGACGACCGTCAGCACGCCGAACGGCAGCAGGGCGGCGTGTAGGGCCGCCTCGTTCCAGCCGGTCGCGTGACTGACGGCCGCCAGCAGGTAGGGCACCCCTGGCGGGTTCTCCATCTCGTCGGACATCGGCCGGGGGCGGCCGATCCAGTTGACGGTGAACCCCCACGGGTCGGTCGGGTGTGCAACGATCTGCTTGGCGGTCCAGACGAACAGCGGCTCGTCCACGTGCAGCGGCTTGGCCACGAATGGGAGCACCAGGAGAAACGTGAGACCGACGAGCGGGATCAGGTGCCGTGGACGGACCGGTGTCATCGGGTCGGGCGTCATCGGCTGTTGGGAAGGGCACGAGAGCACCGTGGGACGCACCAGATGCCGTCCCACGACTCGTCCCGAACGCAAACTATTTCAAATCAACAGTTTAGGGAAATAGTTGAGACAATGGGACGCGATTCAAACCGTCCCATTTCGTCCCATTCTGTCCCACGGCTTTGGTTGTTCCGTCACTTTCGTCGAGCAACGCGCGGGGCGGCCTTGGGTCGCTTGGCCGGCCGCGACTGGGCGACCGTCGGCTTCGCGCGGCCGTTGACCCGCTTGGCGGCGGCCCGGCCGTTCGTCAGCTTCGCCGCAGCCTTGGGTTTGACCTCGCCGACGGCGATCCGCAGCACCTCGTCGACGTTCTCGACGAAGTGGAATTTCAGGTGCCGCTTCACCTCGTCCGGCAGGTCGGGCAGGTCCTTCTCGTTCCGCTTGGGAACGATCACCTCTTTGATCCCGGCGCGGAGGGCGGCCAGCGTTTTCTCCTTCAGCCCGCCGATCGGCAGCACGAGGCCGCGGAGGGTGATCTCGCCGGTCATGGCGACGTCTGCCCGGACGGGGCGGTTCAGCATCAGGCTGGCCAGGCTGGTGAACATGGCCGTGCCGGCGCTGGGGCCGTCCTTGGGGATCGCGCCGGCGGGGACGTGGATGTGGATGTCGCTGTCGGCGTACAGCTTGGGGTTCAGGCCCAGCTGCTCGCCCTTGGACCGGACCAGCGTGTAGGCGGCGGTGGCCGACTCCTTCATCACGTCGCCGATCTGGCCGGTCAGGGTGATGTTCCCCCGGCCGGGGACGCGGCTGGACTCGATGAACAGGATCTCGCCGCCGACCGGCGTGTAGGCCATGCCGGTCGCGACGCCGGGGATGCTGGTCCGCTGGGCCAGTTCCGGCTCGAACCGGCGGGGCCCCAGCGTCTTCTCGACGTACCTCTGGTCGACCTTCACCTTCTTGGTCTTGTCGTCGGTGACGATCTGGGCGGCGATCGACCGGGCAACCGAGCCAATGCTCCGCTCGAGGTTGCGGACGCCGGCCTCGCGGGTGTAGCTCTCGATCACGTCTTTCAGGGCGCCGTCGTCGAACGTCGCCTGGTCGGGGCGGAGGCCGTTGGCCTCCATCTGGCGGGGGACCAGGTAGGTCTTGGCGATGTGCAGCTTGTCCGACTGCGTGTAGCCGGGAATCTCGATCACCTCCATGCGGTCGCGCAGCGGGCCGGGCACGGGGTCCATGCTGTTGCTGGTGGCGATGAACAGCACCTTGGACAGGTCGAACGGCACGTCGAGGTAGTGGTCGGTGAACGTGTGGTTCTGGGCCGGGTCGAGCACCTCCAGCAGGGCCGAGGCGGGGTCGCCGCGGAAGTCGGCGCCGAGCTTGTCGATCTCGTCCAGCATCATGACCGGGTTGCGCGTGCCGGCCTTGCGCAGCTCGGCGATCAGCCGGCCGGGCATGGAGCCGATGTAGGTGCGGCGGTGCCCGCGGATGTCGGCCTCGTCGCGGACGCCGCCCAGGGCGACGCGGATGAAGCTTCGGCCCATCGCCTCGGCGATGCTCTTGCCCAGCGACGTCTTGCCCACGCCCGGCGGGCCGACGAAGCACAGGATCGCCCCGGCCCCGCCCACGTTCTCCTCGCCCAGCGTGGGCTCGACGACCGGCTCGATCGCGGCGGGGTCGGCGGGCAGCGCCTCGGGCTGGCCATCGGGATGCTCGGCGGCCTGCTTGGCGGCCGCGACCAGCCGCTTCTCCTCGGCCACCTCGGCGTTGCGGTCGCGCTTCAGCTTCAGCACGGCCAGGTACTCGATGATCCGCCGTTTGACCTTGTCCAGGTCGAAGTGGTCGCGGTCGAGAATCTTGCGCGCCTCGACCAGGTCCAGCTTGTCGGGAGTCGCGACGGCCCAGGGGAGCTCGCTGACGATCTGCAGCCACGTGCGGATGACGCCGTACTCGGGGCTGGCGCTGGGGATCGACTCCAGGCGGGCCAGCTCGCGCGTGGCCTCCTTGTCGACGTTGGCCGGCAGCTTGGCGGCGTCGAGCTTGGCGCGCAGCTGGTCGATCTCGCTCCCGCCGCCCCCGCCGCCCTCGCCGTCGCCCAGCTCCTTGCGGATCGCCTTCATCTGCTCCTGCAGGTAGTAGCGCCGCTGGCTCTTGTCGATGTTCTCCTTCACCTGCGACTGGATCTTGTTCTGCAGCTCCAGCACGTCGAGTTGGGTGGCCAGGCGCGAGGCGATCAGCCGGAGCCGACGCTCGACGTCCAGTTCCTCCAGCATCCGCTGCTTCTCGGGCGACTCCGCCTGCAGGTTGGCGGCGAGGAAGTCGGCCAGCGCTGATGGCGCAGTGATGCTCGCCAGCACCTGTGCGGCCTCGTCCGGCGTGTTGGGCGACAGCTCGATCACCCGGTTGGCCTGCTGGCGGACCGAGGCGATCAGCGCGTCCATCCCCGGCCCGGCCTCCATCAGGTCCTCCAGCACGTCCACGTCGCCCATGGCGAACGGGTCGGTGCTGGTCAGGTGGTTCAGGCGGAACCGGGTCAGGCCGTGGACGATGATCGACTGGTTGCCGTCGGGCAGCTTGAACAGCTTCAGGATCATGCACGCCACGCCGATCGGGTGCAGGTCCTCGGTCTGGGGGTCCTCGGTCTCGGCGTTGCGCTGCGCGACGACGCCGATCACCTTCTCGCCCGGCATCACCTCGTCCAGCAGGTTCTTCGACTTGGGCCGGCCGACGTTCAGCGGCATGACGGTGCCGGGGAACACGACGATGTTGCGGATGGGCAGGATCGGCAGCAGCTTGGGGATGGTGAGCGGCTGCCCGTTCCCGCCCGTGCGGATGACCGTGCCGGTCGGCGTGCGCTCGATGATCTGGGATTCGGACATGGGTGTGAGTTCTGCGTGATGCGTTCTGAGCTCGTCGTCGGCGGTCGTCGCTTGAGCCCGTCGTGGTCGCCTGTCTGTCGGCAGCCCACAACTCAAAACTCAAGACTCGGGACTCACCGTTTCGGCAATTCGATCCACAGCATCCCGTTCCGGTAGTGGGCGGCGATCTTGTTCTGGTCGACGCGGTCGGGGATCTCGACCTCGCGGTAGAACGCCCCGTGGTCGATCTCCATCACGTGGACCCGGAGCTTGCCCCGGTCGGCGGCGGGGGCGGCGGCGCTGGGCTCGTGATCGTCGTACGCCGGCACGCCCCGCGTCCCCCGGATCGTCAGCCGGTTGTCCGACACCTCCGGCACGATCGTCTCCTTGTCCACTCCGGCCAGGTCGACGCACACCAGGTAGGTGTCGTCCGTCTCGTACAGGTTCACGTTGGGGGCCCAGGTGTCGTTGGGCCGGAAGTTGTAGTACCCCTTCTGCATCTGCTCGACGATCTTGTTGACGTTCCGGCTGATGTGCTGGAACGGCTGGTCGGGGGCGATCTCGATCGGCATCGGGCTGTCTCCGCGCGAGCGTCGCCGGGGCGACGGGGGGTCCCCGGGACGGGTCGGGAACCGGCCGGTCGTATCATACCCGTGCCATCCCCGGCAAGGGATGTTCGTGACCTGGCGCGAGGGACGAAGATCTTGAACCACGAAGACGCGAAGACACGAAGGTCGAACGAGACGGAGAAAAGGCCGAAAAACACGCCAAACTCACCGTCGGTGACGGCTGCTGAGCAACGGCCAGTTAGCATTTAATCTCTTTCCCCCTTCGTCCTACCTTCGCGTCCTCGCGCCCCCGTGGTTCAAATTCTTCATTTCCTCCGCTAACGTCGCCGCCATGAAGATCGCAGTCATGCCCGGCGACGGGGTCGGCAAGGAAGTGGTGCCCGAGGGGCTGAAGGTACTCAAGGCCGCCGCCAGGAAGTTCGGCTTTACCTACTCCACCACCGATTATCCCTTTGGTGGCGAGCACTACCTGAAGACCAAGCAGACCCTGCCCGACTCGGCCCTGAAGGAGCTGGCCGCGCACGATGCCATCCTGTTCGGGGCCGTGGGTGTGGACCCGCGCGGGATGGCCCAGATCCCCCAGGGCATCCTCGAGGCGGAGATCCTGCTGAAGATGCGGTTCGAGCTCGACCAATACATCAACCTGCGGCCCACCCGCCTGCTGCCCGGCGTCCCCACGCCGCTGGCCAACGTCGGGCCGGACGACATCGACATGGTGATCGTCCGCGAGAACACCGAAGGCCTGTACTGCCAGAACGGCGGTTTCCTGTACAAGGGCACGCCGCACGAGGTGGCCAACCAGATCGAGGTGACCACCCGCCACGGCGTGGAGCGGTGCATCCGCTACGCGTTCCAGTACGCCAGGGACTTCAACCGCAAGAAGGTCACGCTGGTCGCCAAGACCAACGTGCTGCGGTTCGCCCACAACCTGTGGCAGCGGGCGTACGACGCGGTGGCCGCCGACTTCCCCGGCATCGCCACCGAGTACCACCACGTGGACGCCTGCTGCATGTACATGGTCTCCAAGCCCAAGGTGTACGACGTGGTGGTGACGACCAACATGTTCGGCGACATCATCACCGACCTCGGCGCTGCCATTCAGGGCGGCATGGGCATGGCCGCCAGCGGCAACCTCAATCCCACCCGCCAGACGGCCAGCATGTTCGAGCCCGTCCACGGCTCCGCCCCCGACATCGCCGGCAAGGGTTACGCCAACCCGATCGCCACGTTCCTGTCCGTGGCGATGATGCTCGACTTCCTCGGCCAGAAGGAGGCCGCCGTCGCGATCAACGCCGCGTGCAAGTCGGTCGTGGCCAACAAGGCGAACCACACCCGCGACCTCGGCGGGACCGCCTCCACGGGCCAGGTCGGCGACGCCGTCGTCGCCGCGCTTGGATGACGCGAACGACCCGGCCTGCCCGCTTCAGCGGGCAGGTCCCGCAGGACGCGAAAGCCATGGGCATGTCCCCCTTCATCCGGTCCCTGCGAGCCAAGGTCGGCAACGACCTGCTCGTGCTGGTCGGCGTCTCCGCCATCGTCCTGAACGACGCCGGTGAGGTGCTGCTCGTCCGCTCGACCGAGATCGGCAGCTGGATGCCCGTCGGCGGGGGCGTCGAGCCCGGCGAGGAGCCGGCCGTCGCCGCCGAGCGCGAGGTGTTCGAGGAGTCGGGGCTGCGCGTCGTCGTGGAGCACCTGGTCGGCGTCTACGACGGCCCGGCCGCCACCTACGCCAACGGTGACCGGATCAACTACACGACCGTCGTCTTCCGCTGCCGCGCCCTGCCGGGCGACCCGAAGCCCGACGGCGAGGAGACGATTGAAGCCCGCTTCTTCGCCGCCGATGCCCTGCCGCCGCTCAGGGCAGATCACAGTCGGAACATTGAGCACGCGTTGGCCCGCCGGCCGGCGGCCTTCTTCGTGACGGCCGCGGGCACCGACGCATAGGGCCGGATTGGGACCAACTTCATGTCGCGAGCGCTGCCCATCACCGACGAGGACATCACCGACGTCGTCCGCCTGCTGGGCGAGGTCGCCGGCATGACCGAGCCGCTGGCCGACCGGCGCCGGCGGATCATGGAGGGACTGGTCGCCCTGACCGGGTCCGACACCTGGATGTGGGTCGCCTCGCGCGGGCTCGAGGACGGCCGGGGCGGGCCGTTCTACCTGCTCGACGGTGGTTGGGTCGACGACGCGCAGCGGACCGCCGTCTGGCACGCCAACGCCCAGCCCGAGGTGATGGCGTCGCTCGGCACCGGCATCGATTTCCGCCGGCACGAGACGTTCGCCTACGACGCCGGCCACGCCGGCTGGGGCGACGGGGCCATCTTCCGCCAGTACATCGAGCCGACCGGGCTCCACCACCTGTTGTTCTCGATCTACCCGCTGGACCGCGCCTGCACCAGCGGCATCGGCGTTCACCGCCGGGCGGGCCGACCGCCGTACGGCACCCGCGATCGTGCCCTGATCCACCTGGTGGTCAGCCAACTCGATTGGCTGCACCGCGCCGGCACCGACGTCCCGGCCAACACCGACGCCCTGCGCGAGCTGACGCCGCGCCAGCGCGAGATCCTCGTCCACCTGCTCGGCGGCGACTCGCGCAAGCAGGTCGCCACCAAGCTCGGGCTCAGCCCGTTCACCGTCCACGACCACGTGAAGGGCATCTACAAATGCCTCGGCGTGAGCAGCAACACCGAGCTGCTGGCGCGGTTCCTGCCGGCCGGCGGGCGGTAAAACCGCATCGGCCCGCTACGATCCCACTTCGTTGACGAAGCGGCTGATTGCCGTCGCACATTCCGCCGGCTGGCGCTGAAGAATCTGGTGCGTTGTTTCGATCGTCACCACTGAAACGGCCGGCTGAACGGCGAGGATCCGCCGAAGATTCGCGGCGGTCACCACGCGATCGTGCGCGCCCTGTAAGTACAGGATCGGCACCGGGCACTCCCGCAGCGCCTCCCTTACATCGACGGACAGCACCGTGCGCACCCGGGAGGCGATCACCTCCGGGCGAACCTGCTCGACCGCCTCCGCGGCCGCCGCCCATGACCCCTGCGCAGGCCGCCGGGAGAAACGCAGCCCGGCGCGCTTGTAGTAGGGGTACAGTCGAAACACCCACGGGTTCGCCAACGGTCGCAGTAAAGGTCCGAGGGCTGGTCGCGGCGACGTGGCGAACGAGGCGCACAAGACCAATCCGACCAGGCCGGCCGGCCGGCGTGCCGCCAGCATGATCGCCAACGGCCCGCCAAACGATTCGCCCAGCAGCACGAATGGCTGATCGCTGGGCAACTGCGGCTCGATCGCCGTCGCCAGCTCTTCGTACGACATCACGCGATCGACCGGGTACGGAAGCACGATCGGCCGAAGGCTAGTCGGCAACGCTGCGACGAGCGGCGTGAACAACAGGCCGGTGCCGTCGAGGCCGGGCAGCAGGACGAGCGTGAGCGGCGCCGGCATCATGGATCGGCCCTCAGGATCCAAGGGCCCACGCGGCGGAGCCGCAGGGCACCGGTTGTAGTCACGCCATCGCCGGCTCCGCCGGCACGCCCGCCTCCTGCTCGTGTAGCAGGTGGTACTCGTAGGCGTCGATCAGCGCCTGCCAGCTGGCGTCGATGACGTTCCCGCCGACGCCGATCGTGCCGAACACCTCACGGCTGCCGTCGGCACCCGTGCGGCGGCTCTCAATCACCACCCGCACCTTCGCCGCCGTCTCGGCCTTGGAGTTGATGACCCGCACCTTGTAGTCCAGCAGCCGCACGCGGTCGATCGACGGGTAGTGGTCGCGGAGCGCCCGCCGCAGGGCGTTGTCGAGCGCGTTCACGGGGCCGTCGCCCTCGGCCACGGTGTGCTCGATCGTGTTGCCAACGTGCAGCTTGACGGTCGCCTCGGCCACGGGGTCGACCTCGTTGCCGGTCCGGAGGATCACCGTGCGGTAGTGGTCGAGCTTGAAGAACTCGCCGCGCCGGCCGACGACCCTGCGGACGAGCAGCTCCAGGCTGCCGTCGGCCGCCTCGAACTGGTAACCCTCGTTCTCCAAGTCCTGCACGCGCTCCAGCACCTGCCGCAGCACGGCCCGGTCGTTCTCGATGCCGAACTTCCGGCCCACCGTGGCGGCGATGTTGCTCGCGCCGCTCATCTCGCTCACCAGGATCTTCCGCTGGTTCCCCACCGACTCGGGCTCGGCGTGCTCGTACGTCGTCGCGTCCTTCTGCACCGCGTGCACGTGCATCCCGCCCTTGTGGGCGAACGCGCTGGTGCCGACGTACGGCTGCCCCGCGCTCAGCGGCATGTTGGCCGTCTCGTACACGAACCGGCTCACCTCGGTCAGCATCGTCAGCGTGCCCGGCCGAAGGCAGTCGAACCCCAGCTTCAGCTGCAGGTTGGCCGACAGCGTGAGGATGTCCATGTTCCCGCACCGCTCGCCGACGCCGTTCACGGTCCCCTGGCCGTGCGTCGCCCCGGCGGCGATCGCCGCCTGCGCGTTGGCCAGGGCAAGCCCCCCGTCGTTATGCGTGTGGATGCCGATCCGCGCCGAACACTGCCTCGCCACCGCCGCCGTGGCCGCCGCGACGTGGTCCGGCATCGACCCGCCGTTCGTGTCGCACAGCACCAGCGTCTCGGCCCCGGCGCCCTCGGCCGCCGCCAGCGTCCGCAGGGCGTACTCGGGGTTGGTGCGGAACGTGTCGAAGAAGTGCTCGGCGTCGTAGATCACCCGCCGGCCGCTGGCGCGCATGAACCGGATCGTGTCGTCGATCATCTCCACGTTCTCGTCCAGCGACACGCCCAGCACCTTCAGCACCTGGTAATCGCTGGTCTTGCCGACGATGGTGACGGCCGCCGTGTCGGCCTCCAGCAGCGACGCCATGCCCGGGTCGTCCTCGCAGGCAACGCCGCGCCGCCGTGTCATGCCGAACGCCGAGACCACCGCCCGCAGCCGCAGCCCCCTCACCTCGCGGAAGAACGCCGCGTCCTTCGGGTTGCTCAGGGGATAGCCCCCCTCGATGTAGTCCACGCCCAGCTCGTCAAGCTTGGCGGCCACCATCAGCTTGTCCTGCAGCGACAGGTTGAACCCCTCGCCCTGCGTCCCGTCGCGTAGCGTGGTGTCGTAGATCTCGATCCGGCGTGCCATCGTGTCACCTGTTGATCTGTGTCGAGTCGCGAAACGAAAACGCCCTGCCACGGGGGCAGGGCGGGAGGTCCATCGTCATCGGCGTGCGACGATCCTACCCGCGCTGTCGCGGGATGATAATCGTCGTCGGGCCGTTGGTGCAGTAGCGGAGCATCGGAGCGTGATCGTACCCCGCCCGGCACGCCGGTCAACCGTGCTGACGCGACCCTCATCCGTGGGACGAAACGGGACGAAATGGGACACTTTCCAATCGATCCCAAACGGCAACATCGATTAACGCCAGTGCAATAGTGACTTGCGCTGCCCCATTGTGATTGCCCAGCTAACTAGTCCCACGTTTGGGACGGCGTGGTCGGAGTGCCGCACCGATCGAAAGGCCAGGCGCTTTCAGTTGCCATCGCCGACTCCCCAGTAGAAACCGAGCATCTCGACCCGCGTAACGAGATCGGTCAGGTTGCACGGCGATCCGCACGTCGCGGCCAGGTCGTCGGCGGTCTCCAAGCCGAGCCGGGCGTCCACCGATCCCTCTTCGTCGCCGGTGTGCAGGACGAGCCGCGCCACGCCGGCCGAGTGCGTTGCCAAGGCTTGCAGCGCGATCATGAGCCGTCGGTTCCCGCCGAAGGCCCCGCAGCCCCAGAAGCCGGTGTGGACGATGGTCGATTGGCCCGCCGACTCGTGGACGGCCGCGGCGAAGGCGGTGTGCGCGTTCGCAAAGATGGACCGCACTTCCGCCGCCGTGTACTTGCCGTGCCCGCCCGAGGGGGCGGCGATGGCGATCAGGTTGGTGATCGTCGGCGGGTCGATCCGGCGCGTCGCCCGGCGAACCACGTCGGCCGACGCCGCGCCAAATCGATTGCCGTACAGCCCCATCGGACGACCCGCGGCAACGTCGGCGTTCGTGGCCACCGCGATCCGCCGCTCGACGCCCCGCACCAGGATCGGCGTCGCGCCCGACCCGTCGACCGTCAGGGCGGCCAACTGCTCGGCCAGCAGCGCCTCGCGGACGCTGGCCAGCGCCGGGTGCTCGGCCACCTGCATCTCGTCCTGCGCGAACAGCGCCGACCCGTAGTAGCCGAACACCCGCGGGTCGGCGAAGTTCACGTGCCAGTCCATGCCGTCGTCGGCCGGGCGGTAGTCGTAGAAGTTCGGGCGGACCTCCGCCGCCAATGTCGCCGGCAACGGAGCCGATTCGGGCAGGTGTCCCGCCCATCGCGTCACGTCCACCGTGCCCGACGACGGGATGCCGCCGGGGTACGCCAGCTCGAACAGCATCGCCTTGTGCGGATGCCGAAACCGCGGCGGGTGTTCCCGCAGCAGGGCGGCGGCGTCGAACGTCACGCGGTAGAGCGGGTCGGCCATGCCGTAACCTGTACACTAAGCCGGATGCCGTGGCAATGTCCGTCCGCGTGGCCGCTGCGGACGTCCGGGCGGTTGTCACCGCCGCCGGCGGGCCGCCGTACCGGCCGGTGCGGATCCCGGGCCGGACGCTCGACCGGCCGCCGACCGAAGCGGCAGTGTACGCCAGCGTCGTCATGCACCGTGCGAGGGCGGCCGGGATCGACCCGGCGGCCGTGAACGTCCACGCGCTGCGGACGACGGCCGTGACCAACGCCCTGGATCACCCCGCGGACATCGCCCAGGTGCAGGCGTGGTGCGGGCACCGCTCGATCGCCACGACCAAGCTGTACGACCGGCGGCACGGCCGGCCGGAGGACAGCCCGACGGTCAAGGCACACTGATCGAGTTCGACGCGTCTTCTCTGTCGGGCGAGACCGTAGAAACCCGCATGGGCAATCGCGGCAGCCGAACTTGCAGCCATGGCCACCGCGCCGGTGGAAGGTGTCGGTGGACACGTACCGTCCCGCCTCGAGGCTACTCGTCGACACGGCCGCCGCCGAACGCGGTGCCAACGCCGTCCCGGCTCAACACAAACGCCGGAACGGAACGCCTGCGTTATCGTAGCGGTAGGCTCACCCAACATTTGCGGTCTCGCCGCCCGGTATGAGCAAGAGTTTCCCTCGGGCCTGCCGGTTCAGGCTGATCTCGACGGCCTCTTGCCACTGGTCGAGTCGGAACGTCCGCGAGACCGGAATCGTGAACCGACCCTCCGCAGCGAGTTTCGCGAACTCCCCGAGCACGTCGTACTTCAGTTCGCCGCCGAAACTGTTGCGCACCCCCAGCCGCTCGGCGACCGGCCCGTGGTTGCTGATGGTGACAATGCGGTGCCCGTCGCCGCGCGCGACGCGGGCGAGGTCGGGCAGAACGTCACTGACCGGGCCGGCGTCCAAGATCAGGTCCGGCGCTCCGCCGCAAACCTCAAGGACCCGCTCGACCATTCCTTCCCCGTAGGGCGTGACCGTCGCGCCGAACGAGCGAAGCTGCCCGGCGAAGGTCTCTCCGGCGGCCGCGATCACCCGGGCGCCCCGCAGCAACGCCATCTGGACCGCCGCGAAACCGATCATCGTTCCGGCCCCGTACACGAGGAGGGTGTGCCCCGTCGCGACACCCAGGATGTCGATGCCGCGACAGGCGGTCTCGACCGCCATCGGCAACGCGGCCGCGCCAACGAGGTCCAGCCCCTTGGGGACGTGAGCCCACACGTTCAAGATGGCGAAGTCGGATGCCCCGGCGGCCTCGTAGCCGCGGAAATCGGGAACACCCAATACCGCGTCGCCGACACGGACGTCAGTGACGCCCTCGCCGATCGCATCGACCGTTCCGGAGACGTCCAAGCCAATGCCCCTGGGGAGCTTCGTGGCGAACAAGCCCCTGCACAACGCCCAGTCGGCGGGGTTCAGCCCGCACGCGTGCACCCGCACCCGGATGTGGCCGCCGCCGGGGTTCGGGACGGCTGCCTCCTCTAGGCGTAGCACGTCCAACGGCTCGCCGTAGCGGTCGAACCGGATCGTCATCATTTTGCCTGGGTCGAGTTGCTGGGTCATGCCTGTTCTCCACATTGCACCTGCATGGGGACGTCCGGCCGCCCGGCAGGAGCGGGCCGGCCACCGATGCCCATAACGTCAGTCACTGACAATATAGGCGTAGAGACAGTCACTGACAAGTGGCGTAGGATTCGGCCATGCCTCGAAGTGGAGCTGACGCCCGCCGCCGCCTTCGGCAGGCGGCCCTGGACCTGTTCGCCGAGCGCGGGTACGAGGCGACGACGGCGGCCGACATCGCCGCACGGGCCGGCGTCACCGAACGCACGTTCTTCCGGCATTTCCCGGACAAGCGTGAGGCCCTGTTCGATGGCGATGCGAAGTTCTGCGTCACGCTCGCCGACGCCGTGCGGGCGGCGCCCAAGGGCGCAAGCCCGATGGGGGCTCTCCTGTCGGCGTTCCAGTCGGTCGAGCGAACGGTGGAGGCCAACCGGTCGTTCAACAAGGTCCGACAACAGGTTGTTGCCCGGACGCCTGCCCTGCAGGAGCGCGCGCTGACGAAGATCGCCGGCGTGACCAACGCCTTGGCCGACGCGCTGCGGCTGCGCGGTGTGAAAGACGTCCACGCGACCCTTGTCGCTCAGGTCGGGATGGCCGCGTTCACCTTTGCCGCGACGGCCTGGTTCAACGATCCCGGGCCGGGGTTGCACGCGCATCTGATCAGAGCGTTCGATGAGGTACGTCGGCTATCCAAGACGGTCCGCTAAACGTCTCGCGATGGACGGGGCGTTAGGCAGAAGAGCAGGGGCGACGACCATGGACCGACCGAGCTTCACACGCCGGCAGGGGGTCGACCGGTTCTTCTACGAGTACGGGTTCAACGTCCACGGCGGGCCGCACCCGCACGTGCCGACGGGCGGCACCGGGTTCTGCGTCCTGGAATGGCGGCCGCTGGCCGACGGCCGGCTGCTGGTGATCGCCTCCGAGCACCCGGACGACCCCGGCCGGAGCGTGACCGACGCGGCGGAGTTTTCGAACCGACTGCTTGCCGGTCTGTTATCTCTGCCTCGCGGCGTGCTCAATCATGATGCACCGGTCCTGCACGAAGTCGATCCCCGCGTCGGCCGCCAGCTGCCGCGCCTCGTCGTTGATGATGCCCGACTGCAGCCACACGCCCTTGGCGCCGATGGCGATCGCGTCCCGCACCACCTGCGGGCACGCCAGCGGCCGGCGGAAGACGTTCACGATGTCGACCGGCCCCTCCACCTCGGTCAGCTTGGCCACGCACTTCACGCCCAGCGCCTCGTCGGCGTTGGGGTTGACCGGGACGATGTCGTACCCGGCGTTCAGCATGTGGGCCGACACGCCGTAGCTCGGCCGCGACGGGTCGTCGCTCAGCCCCACCACCGCGATCCGCCGGCCCGCCAGCATCCGCTCGATCGCCGCCGCTTCTCGTGACATCGCACCCTCACCTTCGCCAAACCCCCGCGTTCCAGTATAGAATGCGGCCGGACCGACAGACCATCCCCTATGGCACGCGATTACTACGATATCCTGGGCGTCCCCAAGGACGCCGGCGCCGACGAGATCAAGAAGGCCCACCGCAAACTCGTCCGGAAGTTCCACCCGGACGTGAACAAGAACAACCCGGCCGCCACCGAGAAGTTCAAGGAGGCCCAGGAGGCGTACGACGTCCTCTCCGACGACGTCAAGCGCAAGAACTACGACCAGTTCGGCCACGCCGGCGTCAACGGCGCCCCCGGCATGGGCGGCACGCCCGGTGGCGGGGGCGACCCGTTCGAGGCGTTCCGACGGGCCCAGCAATCCCGCGCCGGTCGGGGTGGGGCACCCGGCGTGTCGCCCGACGACTTCAACGGCGGCGGGGCGGGGTTCGGCGACATCTTCGAGCAGATGTTCGGCCGCGGCGGGGGAACCCGGGCGCGCGGCCGGCAACGCCAATCTGCGCCCGAACGGGGTCAGGACGTCGAGCACGTCGTAGCGCTCTCGTTCGAGCAGGCCGCCCGCGGCACCACGCTGCCTCTGCAGATCGACCGCGACGGCCAGGTCGAGACGATCGAGATCAAGGTCCCGCCCGGCGTGAAGGACGGCGGCAAGATCCGCGTGAAGGGTCGCGGGCAGCAGATGCCCAACGGCAACCACGGCGACCTGTTCATCGTCACCAACGTCCAGCCGCACCCCTACTTCCGGCGGGACGGCTCCGACATCTACCTGGACCTGCCGCTGAGCCTGTACGAGGCCTGCCTGGGCACCAAGGTGTCGGTCCCGACGCTGGACGGCCCGGTCACGCTGACGATCCCGCCCGGCACCGGCAGCGGCGCGAAGCTCCGCATCCGCGGCCGGGGGATCGACAAGGCCGGCGACGAGAAGGGTGACCAGTTCGTTCAGGTGCGTGTCGCGGTGCCCAAGGACCTGGACGCTGACGACCGCGCCGCCATCGAGGCCATCGCCGTCAAGCATCCGCTGAACGCCCGTGCCGACCTGCCGTGGGCCTGACCCTGCCGGACCGAGCCGACCATGGATCTTCTGTTGACCGTCGCCATGATCGTCCTCGTCCTGCTCGTGGGGGCGGCCGCCGCGTACAACGGCCTGGCATTCCTGCGTCAGGACGTTCGCGACGCCTGGGGCGCGATGGACCAGCAGCTTCGCCGTCGCTACGAGATGCTCCCGCCCCTGGTCGCCGTCGTCCGCGCGACCGGCGAGCCGTACCCGCCCGCCCTGTCGGCCGCCCTCACGGCAAAGAACCAGGCGGCGGTCGCCTTCAACCCCCAGCAACTGGCCACCGCCGAGGCCGCGCTGTCGGCCCACCTGCGCGACCTGTTCGACCAGCCCCCCGCGAGCCTGGCGAACGACCCGGGCTTCGCCCGGTCCCGTTCCGACCTTTCGGCCGCCGCCACCGCCATCGGGCAGGCCGGCCGCCGGCACAACGACGCGGTCGCCGCGTACAACGCCGCACTCGAGAGCTTCCCCCACGACGTCGCCGCCGTCGCCTTCGGGTTCAAGCCCCAGCCCACGTTCGAGCCCGCCGCGGCGACGTAGCGCCACGACACGCACGCCGGTCGATCGGGCTCGCGCTGGCCCTTCGTCTGCGAAGGACGAGCCATCGGAGGATGGCCCGCAGGCGAAGCCCGCCGCCTCACGCCATCGCGCCGCCGGGCTTGCGGAAGCAGGCGATGGCCAGGTTGGTCAGCACCGCGCCGACAAACACGATCACGTCGGTGGCGAGCAACCGCCAGAGCAGCCCGCCGTGCGAGCCGATCACGCCCCACACGCCGAGCGTCCCGATGACGACGCCTGTGACGATGGTGGTCAGGGCGGTGACGAAGGTGGAGAAGTTGATCCGTTGGATCGCGCGGTCGTACATGGTGAGCCGTCCTTTCATGTCGCAATGAACCGGAATTTCCCCACGGGTTGCCGCCGATGAAGCCGGCGTCTGAGGTACGCCGGAGACCCGGGTCGGACGTCGAGCGCTGCAGGTCTTCGGCGTACCTCAGACGCCGGCTTCTTGGGAAGTGACTTCGGCCGACATCCGCAGCGCTGCATCACCCTAGCGTGACGGCGGCCGGCGTTGGCCATTTTCCGATATTGAAAGTCGTGGCGCGTCACGATCCTTGGTCCACTGCGCTGATCAGGTTGTCTGCGCCTCGGCCGCCAGTTCCAGTAGCACCCGCTCCACTACCGCAACCTTGTCCTCGAACCGCGGGTAGGCCGCCACCTGGTGAAGGCGCGGGTGATCGCCCCACAGCTGCATCAGCGCGTTGCCGCTCTCGACCGCCTCGGCGGGCTTCTCGAAGCGGACGGCGTTGCTGGCGTCGCCGTCGTACAACCCCAGCGCCGCGCCGGTCTGCATCCAGATGACGGCGTCGTAGCGGGCCAGCTCTGCGGGGTGGGTCGTGTCGACGGCGGGCCAGAAGGCGGCGGAGCCGTCGGGCCAGTAGGCGGCGCCGTCGATCGTGCCGCGGTCCAGCAGCAGCACGCGGCCGGGGTGGGCGGCCTGCAGCCGCGCCTCCTGTTCCACTTGGTGCAGGTACATCTGCCGTTGCACGTCGCGCCGGCCGGCGAGGTCGAGCTGGCCCCAGCGGACGTTCAGCGTCGTGTAGACGTGCGTGGCCGACTCGGGCACGAGGACGAACACCTCCGGATGGGCGGCGGCGACGGCGCGGGCGATCACCGACTTGCCGGCGCCCGGCCCGCCGGTCAGCACGAGGCGGCGGGGGGGATGGGTGGCGGTGTGGTACATCTGCGTGGGAAGCCCCGGATCGACATCCGGAACGCCGTGCGGGCGCTCGCTCGACCGTGCAACGGATGGTACCTTTCGGCCGCCCCGTCGCCAATCGCTATGCCCACCGTCGTCGACTACCCGACCGTCCTGGCCGACCAACTGCGGGCCGGGCTGAGATCGCTCTACTTCAACTCCGGCGCGTTCGGCTTCCCGAGCGGCGTCGCGACGACGTCCGTCGGCTGGGTCGGCCCGCCCGATGCGACGATCCGCCCGGCCGCGCTGCCGCTCGTCCGGCAGGTCGGTGAGCCGTATCCAGCGACGCTCGCCCACCACCTGGCGGCGATCTGGAGCGACCAACTGCTGGGCGACATCTGGATCATGCCCAAGGCGCACTGGGCGTACGAGCTCGACTTCGGCAACAAGACGTGGCTGCCCGACGTGCTGCGGTCGATCGGCGTCGACCCGTCCGACCTGATCGCCCGCAACAACGGGGCGGCCGTCGCCTTCTCGCTCAACGAGGTGGAGCCGCTGGTCAGCCTGGTCGAGAACCTGCTGCGGCAGCTGAGCGGCAGCGACTTCGCCGCCGCGTGGCCGGGGCGGCGGGTGGCCTGCACGATCCACTCGCACCAGCAGCTCTGGTGGACGACCGACGACGCGAAACTCATCGCGGCGCTGGACCTGCAGGTGCCGCGACAACCATGACGACGACCGGGGCACGTCGATGGGCGTGGGGACCAGCGGCGCTGATCGCCGCGGCGGTGGCGTTCGGCGTCACCCTGCGCTGGTGGCAGCTCGGCGCGACCAGCCTGTGGTTCGACGAGGGGTACACGGCCTGGGTCGTGTCGCTGCCGCCGGCGAAGATCATCGAGGCGATCCGCGTCGACACCGCGCCGCCGCTCTACTACCTGCTGCTGCACGCCTGGGTGCTCGTTGCCGGCACGACCGAAGCGGCGATGCGCCTCCCCTCGGCGATCTGCGCGACGGCGGCGCTGGGCGTCATGGCGGCGATCGTGCGTCGACTGTTCCGCGACCCGTGGGCGCGCGCCGTCGCGATCGCGCTGGTCGCCTGCTCGTTCATGCAGGTCGCCTACGCCCACGAGGTCCGGTTCTACGCGATGATGGCGCTGCTCGGGGCCGTCGATCTTTATCTGGCGGTTCGATCCTGTGAGCGTGAGCGACCGACCGTGGGGTGGGTCGCCGCATCGGCCGCGGCGTGGACGTTCAGCCTGTGGCTGAACAACATCATGGTGCTCTACCTCGGCTGCCTGGGGTTGGCGTGGTTGCTGTTGCCCGGGCGGCGGTCCATCGGCCTGCGGCTGTGCGACGTCCTGGTCGTGGCCGTCGTGGCCGCCATCGCGTTTGCGCCGTGGGTGCCGACGATGCTCGCGCAGCGGCGCGCGGTGCAGGCGAACTTCTGGTCGCACCCGCCGATCCTCGACGACCTGTGGACCATGCTGCGGCTGGTGGCCGGCGTGAACGAGGCGGGCCGGGAGCTGGGCGGGCCGGGCCTCGTGCTGGCGGCAGCGGTGACGGCGGCGCTGGCGCATCGGCGACGGCGCGTGGTGGCGGCGCTCGCGCTCCTTGGCATCGCGCCGGTGGTGGCGACGTTCGTCTACAGCCGGCACGCGACGTCGATCTTCATGGACCGGGCGTTCCTGATCAGCAGCCTGGTCGTGCCGCTGCTGGCGGCGGTGCCGCTGGAGGTGATCGTCGAGCGGGGCCGCCGTGCGCTGGCGGGCGGGCTGGCGGCGTGCCTGGTGATCCTGTCCGTGCTCTCGGCGATCCAGGATCGCCACCGGGTGCCCGACCACGTGGAGGATTGGCGCGGCGCCTGCCGCTACGCGGCGTCGCTGCCGGCGGACCATCGGCTGACCCTGTTCAACGCCAACGAGGGCGAGCTGCTCTACGACTACTACGCCCGCGGCGGTGACTTCGCGCCGTCGCCCGACCGGACCGGCACGCCGGGCGGCTACTTCGACCTGCACCCCGCGCGGACGCTGCAGCGGGTCCGCGGCGACGCCGATCTCGACCCGCTGCGGCGACGGCTGGGCGAGCGACCGACCGACGACGTGGTGTTCATGTCGGCCCACGGCCCGTACGCCGACGCGGGCGGGCTGACGCTGCGGTTGCTCCGCGGTCGGATGCGACAGGTGGACGAGCGGCTGTTCGACGCCGTGACGGTGTACCGGTTCGTCCCCTCTCCGTTAGCCCCCCGGTTCGCCGGAGTTCCCGAGGACGTCACAAACCCCCGCCGAGCGGGGGGCTAACGGAAGGGTGAGTCACATCCGATTTGCGGCGCAGACGGGCCTGGCCGCAGGTCGTACAAGATCGCGGCCCTCCTTAGCCGACGAGCGTCTCGGAAGCGGACGGCGGTAGCCGTCGTCCCATGCCCGTCAAACGCCCACGCTCCAACAGACCAGCCCGCAGAGACGAGCGCGCCAGCACGCACCCGGTGGTGACGCTGTTCGGCGTGGTGCTGACCGTCGGCACGGTCTACCTGGCCAAGCCGGTGCTGGTGCCGGTGTCGCTGGCGGTGCTGCTCAGCTTCATCCTGACGCCGCTGGTCACGCTGGTGCAGCGGGCGGTGCCGCGGCGGGTGCCGGCGGTGCTGATCGTCGTCCTCGCCGCCCTGGTCGTCACCGCCTCGGTTGGATGGGTGGTGGGGATCGAGGTGGGCAAGCTGGCGGCCCAGCTGACCAGCCCGCAGTACGAGCTGCAGGTGAAGGCCAAGATCCAGGCGCTGCAATTGCACGGCGGGCTTGTGTCGCGGGTGTACCAGATGGCGCACGAGGTGGGCGGCCCGGCCGCCCCCGCCACCCAGCCGGCTCGCGTCGCCCAGTTGCCCGACGACCCGTTCCAGGCCGTCGCCCAATCGCCGGTCCGATCGTCGCTCCCGCCGCCGCCGACCACGACCCAGCCGGTCATTGCGACGACCGAGGCCGAGTCGCCGGTCAGCAAGCTGCTCGACTACGCCGGCGACGTGCTGGGCCCCGTCGCCGACGCGGGGCTGGTGCTGATCCTGGTGATCTACATCCTGATCCAGCGCGAGGAGCTGCGCAACCGCATGATCGGCCTGCTGGGCCACACCCGGCTGGCGGGGACGACGCGGGTGACGGTCGAGGCTGCCAAGCGGGTGAGCAAGCTGCTGCTGGCGCAGCTGTGCGTGAACGTGTCGTTCGGGGTCGTCTTCGGGCTGGCGCTGCTGGTGATGGGCGTGCCGTACGCGTTCCTGTGGGGGTTCGTGACGGCGCTGCTGCGGTTCGTGCCGTACATCGGCACGTGGATCGGCGCGGCGGGACCGATCGTGCTCAGCTTCGCCATCTCGCCGGGCTGGGGGCAGCCGATCGCGGTGTTCGTCACGTTCCTGTCGCTGGACCTGATCACCGCCAACGTGGTCGAGCCGCTGCTGTTCGGCCACTCGGCCGGGGTGTCGCCGGTCGCGCTGCTGGTGGCGGCGGTGTTCTGGACGTGGATCTGGGGACCGGTCGGGCTCGTGCTGAGCACGCCGATCACGATCTGCCTGGTCGTGCTGGGCCAACACGTGCCGCGGCTGCGCGTGCTGTGGCTGCTGCTGGGCGACCGGCCGCCACTCGCGCCGTCGGTGGCGTTCTACCAGCGGCTGCTGGCGGGCGACCGGCTGGAGGCGGCCGACGTGGTAACCGAGCAGGTGGCGGCCAAGGGATTGGACCCCGTGTTCGACGAGGTGCTGCTGCCCGCCCTGCGGATGGCCCGGCGCGAGCGCGAGTACCAGGGCCTCACGCCCGCCGACGAGACGTTCATCCTCGACGCCGCCGGCCAGATCATCGACGGGCTCGAGCCCTCGCCGGCCAAGGCGGGCGCGTTCCCGGTCGCGCCTCCAGCCGATCTGATCGAGCGGCGGCCCACGGTGCTGGCCATCCCGTCGCACCACCGGGCCGAGGAGCTGACGCTGCGGCTGTTCGCCCGCGCCATGCGGGGCACCGGCTGCGACGTGCAGGAGGTGACGACGCGGGCGTTGCCGGTCGACATCGAGAGCCGGATCGAGCGCGACAAGCCCGACCTGGTGCTGATCGCCGTGATGCCGCCGGGCGGGCTGATCCAGGCCCGGTACCTGTGCCGCCGGCTTGGCAAGCGGTTTGCGGACACGCGGATCATCGTCGGTTACTGGGGCAAGGCGCGCGACTTCGACCGGCTGCTGGTGCGGCTGCGGTCCGCCGGCGCGAGCTACGTGACGACGTCGATCGGGCAGACCCGCACCCAGGTTTTGGCCCTGCTGAACCGGCCGCCGGATTGACCGGCGGCCGCGTCGTCTGAGGTGACCCCTGAATCCCTACGTGATGCGAAAGTCACGAAAGTGTGGAACGTGCCCCGCAACAGCGACAGAGTGACACGAGGGCAGGGATCCGTCGGCCGGGTGGCGACGATCGGCGTGGCTGTCGCGCTGCTGGTACTGATCGTCGACGCGGCCGTGTCGCTCAACAACGTCCGCCGGCTCCACGATCGGCAGGGTTGGGTCACCCATACCCATGATGCGCTGATGCGCCTCTCCGACCTGCGGTCGTCGGCCGTGGACGTCGTGTCGTACGCCCGGGGCTACCTGCTGCACGCCGATCCCGAGTTCCTGAACCGAATCCCCGTCTGCGAGCGCCGGGTGCAAGAGGGCATCGCCAACTTCCGCTCGTTCACGATCGACAATCCTCGACAGACGGCCAACTGCGACAAGCTCGCCGGCCAGGCGACCGCCCTGTTCCACGTGATCGATGACATGCTGAAGCGCGACCGGTCGTCGGCATCGCCGGCCGAGAACGTGCGGGTCCCGATGGATGAGGTCCGCGGGACCATCGACGCCATGGTGACCGAGGAGACCGATCTGCTGGGCGCGCGCGAGAAACGGTCGGCGGGGAGCCTGGAGAGCACGCAGGCGACGTTCCTGACCGCCGTCGCCGTGGCGTTCGGGCTCGTCGTGCTGGTCTACGTGATGGCCGTCCGCGACGTCCGCGCCCGCCGCCGCGAGGCGGAAGAGGCGACCCGGCTGGCCCGGTACAACCGGCTGCTGATCGAGTCGACCGGCGAGGGCATCTACGGCGTCGACCTGAACGGCAACTGCACGTTCCTCAACACGGCGGGCGCTCGCATGCTGGGCATGGAGCCGACCGACGCGGTGGGCAAGCGGATGCACGACCTGACGCACCACCACAGGCCTGACGGGTCGGCCTACCCGGTCGGCGAGTGCCCGATCTACCGCGTCTACAAGGACGGGCAGGCCTGCCGCGTGGCCGACGAGGTGTTCTTCCGCGCCGACGGCAGCAGTTTCCCGGTGGAGTACACGGCCAGCCCGATCAAGGCCGACCACCACATCGAGGGCGCCGTCATCACGTTCGCCGACGTGACCCAGCGCAAGCTGGACGAGCAGGCCGTCCGCGAGAGCAGCGAGCGGTTCCGCGACCTGGCGAACAACATCCCGCAGCTGTGCTGGATGGGCGACGGGGGCGGGCAGCTGTTCTGGTACAACCAGCGGTGGTTCGACTACACGGGGACCACGTTCGAGCAGATGCGGGGCAGCGGCTGGCGCTCGGTGCATCACCCCGACCACGTGGAGGCGGCGTCGGCCAAGTACGCGGCGGCCGTGCGGGGCGGGACCGAGTGGGAGGACACGTTCCCCCTGCGCGGGAGGGACGGCACCTACCGCTGGTTCCTGTCCCGGGCCGTGCCGATCAAGGACGACCGCGGGGAGATCGTGCGCTGGTTCGGCACGAACACCGACGTGACCGAGGCGCGCGAGATCGAGGATGCCCTCCGCAAGAGCGAGGAGCACCTCAAGCTGGCCAGGGACGAGGCGGAGGCCGCGAAGGAGGCGGCCGAGGCGGCGAACGTCAGCAAGAGCCAGTTCCTGGCCAACATGAGCCACGAGCTGCGCACGCCGCTGAACGCGGTCATCATGTACAGCGAGCTGCTGCAGGAGGAGGCGCAGGACCAGCAGGTGGAGGGGTTCATCCCCGACCTGGACAAGATCCGCGGCGCCGGCAAGCACCTGCTCGCGCTGGTCAACGGCGTGCTCGACTTGTCGAAGATCGAGGCGGGCAAGATGGAGCTGTACCTGGAGACGTTCGACGTCCCCGCCATGGTGCAGGACGTGACGGTCACCATCCAGCCGCTGGTGCAGAAGAAGCACAACGCCCTGCACCTGGAGGTGCCGGCCAGCGTGGGCGACATGTACGCCGACCTGACCAAGGTGCGGCAGATCCTGTTCAACCTGCTGAGCAACGCCTGCAAGTTCACCGAGCGCGGCTCGGTCACGCTGCACGTCGAGCGGACGGCGGCCGACCCGGCCATGATCGAGTTCCGCGTGAGCGACACCGGCATCGGCATGACGCCCGGCGAGCTGGCGAAGCTGTTCCAGCCCTTCACGCAGGCGGACGCCTCGACCACGCGACGGTTCGGCGGGACCGGGCTGGGGCTGGCGATCAGCAAGCGGTTCTGCGAGATGATGGGCGGCGACATCGCCGTCACCAGCGAGGCGGACAAGGGGACGACCTTCGTCCTGCGACTGCCGGCGCGCGTCGCCAAGCCGGCCGCGGCCGACCCGGTCCGGGGGGCGGCGACCCTGGCCGACGAGCACGCCGTGCGCGTGCTGGTCATCGACGACGAGCCGGCCGTGCGCGACCTGATGACCAAGTCGCTGGCCGCCCAGAACATCACCGCCATCACGGCGGTCGACGGCGAGGAGGGGCTGCGGCTGGCCAAGGAGAAGGTGCCCGACCTGATCTTCCTCGACGTGCTCATGCCCAAGATGGACGGCTGGGCCGTGCTGACCGCGCTCAAGGCCGACCCCAAGCTGGCCGAGGTGCCCGTCGTCATGCTCACGATGATGAGCGACCAGGAGATGGGCTACCTGCTGGGCGCCAGCGAGTACCTGACCAAGCCGATCGACCGCAACCGGCTGCTGGCCGTGATGGCCAAGTACAAGCCAACGGATGCGGTGAACGGCGTGCTGATCGTCGAGGACGACGAGGCGACGCGCCAGGTGCTGGCCCGCACGATGTCCAAGCAGGGCTGGAGCGTGACCGAGGCGAACAACGGCCTGGTCGGGCTCGAGCGGCTCCGGTCGCGGACGCCGGGGCTGATCCTGCTCGACCTGATGATGCCCGAGATGGACGGCTTCGAGTTCCTGGCCGAGCTGCGGCATGAGCCGGCGTACCAGCAGATCCCGGTCGTCGTGCTGACCAGCAAGGACCTCACCACCGAGGAGCGGTCGCTGCTCTCGGGCAAGGTCGAGCGCATCCTCCAGAAGGGGATGTACAGCCGCGAGGCGCTGCTGAAGGAAGTGAAGAAGATCGTCGACGACTGCGCCGTCCGCCGCGCCAACGGCGTCCCGTGCGAGGACGCCGCCGCGGGTAACATCCGCGAGGGTGGCACCGGCGGTGGCGCGACGGTCCCGATGTCCAGCACGTACCCCGCCGAGTCCGCCGCGGCCAACCCGCATTGATCGTCGGGGCCCAACTCGAACGTTTGAACAGGTGAACCCATGCCGCGCATCCTGATGGTCGAGGACAACGAGGAGAACCGCGACGCGCTCGGCCGCCGGCTGCAGCGCCGCGGGTTCGAGGTGCTGATGGCCTTCGACGGCAAGCAGGGCGTCGAGATGGCCAAGGCCGAGCACCCCGACCTGATCCTGATGGACATGAACATGCCCGAGCTGGACGGCTGGGAGGCGACCCGCCAGATCAAGGCCGACCCCGCCACCGCCGCCCTGCCCGTGATCGGCCTGACCGCCCACGCCATGACCGGCGACCGCGAGCGCGCGATCGCCGCCGGCTGCACCGACTACCACACCAAGCCGGTCGAGTTCCCCCGACTGCTCGGCCAGATCGAGGCGATCCTCAGCGGTGGCGGCCCCGAGCCCGAGTGATGACGTCGCACGGTCGCCCGCCCATGTCGGATGCCGCCGCCAACCTCGAACCCCTCGTCGGCGACGGCCCCCCCGTGCGCGTGCTGGTCGTGGACGACGTCGAGGCCAACCGCGACGTGCTCGGCCGCCGGCTCTCGCGCCGCGGTTACGTCCCGATCCACGCCGAGGACGGCCAGACCGCGCTCGACCTGATCGCCGTCGAGCCGCCGTTCGACCTGGTCCTGCTCGACGTGATGATGCCCGGCATGAGCGGCCTGGAGGTGCTGGAGCGCGTCCGCCGGACGCACACGCCCGCCCAGCTGCCGATCATCATGGCCACCGCCAAGGACCAGTCCGAGGACGTGGTCAAGGCGCTGAGCCTGGGCGCGAACGACTACGTCACCAAGCCGCTCGACTTCGCCGTGCTGATGGCCCGCGTGAACACGCAGCTGCTCGTCAAGCGTTCGGTCCAGCAGGTGCTGGACCTGGAGCGGCGGCTGCTGCAGCGGAACGCCGAGCTGGAGCGGGTGAACACCGACCTGCTGGCCGCCAACGCCCGCATCAACGCCGACCTGGAGGCGGCCGCCAAGATCCAGGAGTCGTACCTGCCGACCAAACTGCCCGTCGTGCCCGGCTTCACGTTCGCCTGGACCTACGAGCCGTGCGAGCACCTGGCCGGCGACTTCCTGAACGTCTGCCCGCTGGGCGGCCACCACTACGGCCTGTACGTCCTCGACGTCAGCGGTCACGGCGTGGCCGCGTCGCTGCTCGCGGTCGCCGCCGCCCGCGCCCTGTCGCCCGCGCCCGACCCCGACTCGATCCTGATCAGCTCTGCCACCGCCGAGCCCACGCCCGCCGCCGAGGTGGCCGACCGCTTAAACCACAAGTTCGACTGGGACCACAACCCGGGCCAGTTCCTGACGTTCTTCTACCTGCTGCTCGACGCCGCCAGGCGCGAGGTCTCGTACGTCTCGGCCGGCCATCCCGCCGCCATCCTGCTGCCCGCGGTCGGCGAGCCGACCCTGCTCGACCAGTCCGGCCTGCCCATCGGCATCGGGGCCGGCTACACCGACCACACCGTCCCCCTATCGCCCGGCGACCGGCTGTTCGTCTTCTCCGACGGCGTCCTCGAGGCGATGGACCCGCAGCTCGAGCTGTACGGGCAGGCCCGCCTCCTCGACGTGCTGAAGGTCGGCCGGGACCGCTCGCTGGTCGACTGCCTGGCACTGCTGAAGGGCGAGCTCCGCCAGTGGCGGGGCGACACGCCGCCACGCGACGACATTTCCGTCCTCGCCCTGGAGTGCGCCAGTGGATGAGCGAAGCGTTGCAGCCGGCTGGGGCCCTGCTCCGTCGTTGTCGTTTGTGGCCATCCGACCCGGCCGGGCTCATGGGTGGGTCCAGCCGGGAATAATTTGTCTCAAAGCGTCCCCCTGGCGATAGCATCCGCGGCGTGACACCTGCAGCCGTGAGACGTTGGGTTCTGGTTGCCATCTGTCTGCTTCTCGCGGGGGCCGGCACGCGATCGGCCCGGGCCGACCTGAGGGCGGACGAGCTGGTCTTGATCGTCAATAGGAACGAGCCGGCGGGGGTTGAGCTGGCGAAGTTCTACGCGCGCGTGCGGCACGTGCCGGACGGGCGGATCCTGTCGTTGGACCTGCCGACGACCGACGACCTGCCGGCCCATCAGTACGCCCGCGAGGTGGTGCCGGCCGTGCGGGCGTTCCTGCACGACCGCGGGCTGGAGCGGCAGGTGCGGTGCCTGGTGCCGTTCTACGGGGTGCCGCTGCGGATCGCGGGTCGGCAGAACACGCCGGCCGAGGCGGCGGAGTTCACGGCCGCGGGGGCCGCGCTGGCGAAGCTGCCCGAGCGGGTCCGGCCGGCCGTCGAGGCCGTGGAGGCTATGGCCCGCAGGCTCGACCCGAAGTTCTCGCCGGCAGCGGGCCAGTCGCTGGACGAGCTGGAGCAGCGGTGGGGGGCGGCGGCGAAGGCGATCACGGCCGGGCTGCAGACGATCACCGCCGTCGTACCGCGGGGCGATGCGACGCGGGACTTCCTGCTGGCCGCCGCCCCGCTGGAGGGGGACGCGCTGCGGATCCAGGCGGGGAAGGTGTCGCTGGAGGTACACCCCGACCGGCAGGCGACGGACGGCCCGCCGCTCGTGGCGGCGGCGACGGCGTACCAGCGCGCCGCCGCCGAGGTGGCGGGCTGCGCCGCCACGCCGGACGACGCCCTCGCCCGCGCCCGGCTCCGGACGATCTTCGTCGCGAACTTCGGCCTGCTGAAGTACGCCCGGCTCCTGCGCGACCAGCTCGACTACCTCGACGAGCGGCACGGCGGCCAGGCGTTCGACAGCGAGCTGGCGCTGGTCGAGTGGCCCGTCCACGCGCACAACTACCCCGGCGGGTCGCCCTACGCCGCGCCGACGACCACGCAGGGGCAGCGGTGGTTCGGCAACCCGCTGAACTACGTCCACGCCCTTGCGCCGCACGGCACGCAGGCGGCGACGCTGATGGTGGTCCGGCTCGACGCGGCCACGCCGGACGTGGTGCGGGACATGATCGCCACGAGCGTCCGCGTCGAGGAGGCGGGGCTGCACGGGAAGATCGTGATCGACTCGCTCGGTGCCAGGCCGGGCCAAGACCCCGACGGTCATCCGGGGTTCGGGCCGTACGAGGCGATGATGCGCAACCTGCGCGACCAGCTAACCGGGCGACCGGGGGTGGACCTGGTGTTCGACAGCAAGCCCGCCGTGCTGCCGGCGCACAGCGTGTCGGACGTGGCCCTCTACTGCGGGTGGTACTCGCTCGGCGAGTACGTGCCCGCCTGCGCCTTCGCCAACGGGGCCGTCGCCATGCACATCTCAAGCTTCGCCATGGTGCGCGTGCACTCGCCGCAGTCGAACGACTGGGCCAGCCACATGCTGAGCGACGGGGCGGCCGCGACGATCGGCCCCGTCGCCGAGCCCTACCTGTTTGCGTTCCCCCACCCCGACGAGTTCTACCCGCTGCTGCTGACCGGCCGGCTCACGCTGGCCGAGGTCTACTGGCGGACAGAGGCCGTTGCCAGCTGGCAGATGGCGTGCGTCGGCGACCCGCTCTACACGCCCTATAAGGTCGACCCGGTGCTGCAGGTGTCCGACCTGCCGGCGCGGCTGCGCGGACTCTTCGGCCCCTTGGCGGTCGTCTCGACGGAACCGGCACCGGCGGTGAAGGGATCGCCCCCGGCGGGCCGATAACGGTGGGGGAGACCTCACCATCATGCCCGTGCAACTGATCTGCCCCAACCTGCGCTGCCGGAAGTTCCTGACCGTGCCGGAGGAGAACCGCGGCAAGC
Organism: Tepidisphaeraceae bacterium; assembly: GCA_965198865.1. Lineage (GTDB taxonomy): Bacteria > Planctomycetota > Phycisphaerae > Tepidisphaerales > Tepidisphaeraceae > CBDAQA01. The sequence continues at coordinate 96,664 of CBDAQA010000018.1, forward strand.
TGGTCAAGTGCCAGCACTGCCAGACCAACTTCCGCGTGCCCGAGGCCCGCAAGCCCGCGCCGGCCACCGATGGTGACGCGCCGCCGCTGAAGGCGGCCGGCTGACAGCGTGACGCCTCCATCAGGCCCCCGCTGGGCAGGGGTCGACAAGGAACGGTGCTCGACAACCGTCCCGACTTCGGCCCGGTGAAGCCGGCGTCTGAGGTACCCTCAAGACCCGGATCGCGAGCCGCCCCATCCGGGTCTTCGGGGTACCTCAGACGCCGGCTTCTCGGGCAACTTGTACCGGCAACGCCGCCGTCCCACCCCGCCGGATGTCGGCGACCCGCCCGAGGTACGGCGCGGCCAACGACGGCTGGCCCATCGCCATCAGCACGGTCGCCAGCGAGTCGCAGTCCGACGCCACAGTGGGGTGGGTTGCGCCCAGGGCGGCCTCGTCGATCGACAGCGCCCGCTCCAGGTGCTCGCGCGCGTCGGTCAGGTGGCCCTCGCTGGCGTAGACGTCGGCCATGTTGAACAGGATGCGGGCCGTGGTCGGATGGCGGGGACCGACCGACCCCTCGGCGATGTAGAGCGCCCGCCGCAGCTTCTCGTGGGCCACGTCCCGGTCCTTCGCGCCCCTGAGCGTGTGCCCGAGATTGTTCAGGATCTGCGCCATCTTCGGGTGGTCGGGGCCGTGGTGGGACTCGTAGATCCGCGCGGCCCACTCGAACTGCTTCCGCGCGGTCTCCAGGTCCCCCTTGCGCACCAGTGCGACGCCGTAGTTGTTGACCACCTCGGCGACGTGGGGATGCGAGTCGCCATACGTGGCGGTGTCGATCGCGATCGCCTGGCTGTACAGCTCGATGGCCCGGTCGTTCTCGCCCAGGTGGTCGTGGACGCGCCCCAGGTTGTTGGTGATCGACGACCGCTTGGGGTCGGTCGGGCCGACGAGCTGGTCGCACAGGCGCAGGGCCCGCTCGAGCAGGCCCCTCGCCTCGGTGAACTGCGCCCGCCGCAGCAGGTACCGGCCGGCGTCGTTCAGCAGCTCGACGCCCTCCTGCGTCGCCACCCCGAGCCGCTCGGCGTGGCCGGTCGCCTCGACCACGTGGGGCAGCAGCGCGGCGCACGGGGCCCACGACGCGATGTTCCCGCTGTCGAACTTGAACAGCCCGGCCAGCATCTCCACCGCCGACATGCACCACCCGCGCTGGGCCGATTCTGACAGCCGGTCGCGCGTCACCGCCGCCACGAGCCGGTGCATGCCGAACGCGCGGCCCTCCTCCGCCTCGACCAGCGAGAAGCTCCGCAGCGTCGCCACGGCGGCGTCCCACAGGCGCGGGTCGTCGGCCAGCCCGCGCAGGCCGGCGAACAGGGACCCGGCCCCATCCCGCAGCAGTTGCAGCGTCACGCGGTCGGAGTTCACGAAGCTGGCGAAGTGCAGCAGGTCGGCCGCCACCGGCAGCGCCTTCTCGACGCCGTCGAACGCGAGGCTCCAGGTCATCGCGACCGAGCGCGGGTAGTCGACGGGCCGCAGCCCCTCGCCCAGCATGCTGGCCCACTGCGTCTCGAACCGGCGCAGGTAGTCGGTGAACGACAGCCCGCCCTGCGCGATGACGGCCGACGCCTGCTCCATCGCCAGCGGCAGGTCGCCCAGCGTGGCCGCCACCTTCTCGACGTCGCGGACGTCGTGCGACCCCGTCCGCTTGCGGAGGAACGCCACCGACTCGTCGCGCGACATCACCCGCATCGGCCGGGCGTGGGCGACGCCGTCCCAGCCGGGCTGGCGGCTGGTGATCAGCACGTGCCCGCCGGTCACGGTCGGCAGCAGCGGCTGCAGCGACCGCGCGTCGTCGGCACCGTCGTAGACCAGCAGGTACCGCCGCCCCGCCAGCAGCGCGTCAAGCATCTCGACCGCCACCGCCGGCGACGATCGCGGCGACAGCCGTTGCCCCAGCCGGTCGGCCAGCTTCTCGTACGCCAGCAGGATCGACGACTCGCCCTGCGCCGACACCCACCACACCAGCGCGTAATCGGCCTTGAACCGGTAGGCGTACTCGACGGCCGCCTGCGTCTTGCCGATGCCGCCGAGCCCCAGCAGGACCTGCACGCGGTCCCCGCCGGCCATCCGCTTGTGGACCTCCGTCAACAGGTCGTCGCGGCCGACGAACGCGCCGTTCCGCTCGTGCGGCAGGTCCCAGATCAACGCGGTTTCGGCGACGGCGCTCATCGGCATTCCCTATGGGTTGGCCATCCGTGTCGACGTGTGCGGTTGCAGTTTACCTGCGTGGACGATTCCGCGCCGTCTTTTCTTCTTCGTGTCCCTTCGTGTCCTTCGTGGATGACCCTCCGCTGAACGGCATCGGGTGCGTGAAGCAGGCTGCGAATCTCCTGGCCGGGTGCTCACGGTGGTCCGCTTCCACTTGTGTTCATTCGTGCCATTCGCGGCCGGTCTCCGGTGATTGTAGCGGGGGTTCGACCCTTCCAAACCCGCGCTGGCCCGATATCCTCCGACGCTGACATGGCAGACACGCGATACCTCGTCAGCGACATCGGCGGCACGAACATCCGCTTCGCCACGTTCGTCAGCGACCCGCGCCAGCGCCAGGACGTGATCACCTACAAGCTGGACTTGGCCGGCAAGCCCTGGCTCGTCGCCGACGCCCTGGCCGACTACGTGCGGAAGTTCCCGCACGCCTATGTCGCCGCCTGCTTCGGCGTGGCCGGGCGGGTGAAGGACCACGACGTCCAGATCACCAACCGGCCCGACCTGATCCGCCGGGACGACGTGGCCGCCGCCCTGAAGGTCAGCCCCAAGCAGGTGATGCTGGTCAACGACATGCCGCCGCACATGGCGTGCGTCGACCGGCTGCTGCCCAGCGAGGTGATCGAGGTGAAGCCCGGCGCCGGCAACCCGGCCGACGCCCGCGCGGTCCTCATGCCCGGCACCGGCGTGGGCACCGGCGGCGCGATCCCGATCGGCAAGGGGCAGCACCGCGTCTTCCCGAGCGAGGGCGGCCACGTCGACTTCGCCCCGCGCGACGCCGAGCAGGAGGCCCTGCTCCGCTTCCTCCGCCCGCTCGCCGCCGAGGTGGACCACACGAACGTCAGCAACGAGTTCGTCTTCGCCGGCCAGGGTCTCCGCCGCATCTACGCCTTCTTCCGCGACCCGGCCAAGCCGACGCTCGACGGCGTCCCCACGCCCGAGGCGATCACCGACACCGTCGCCACCGACCCGTTCGCCAAGCGGACGACCGACCTCTACGTGAAGCTGGTCGCCGCCGCCGCCGGCAACCTGGCGCTGATGTTCGCCGCGACCGGCGGTGTTTACCTCGGCGGCGGGATCCTCCTCTCGATCCGTCAGCACTTGGCGACGCCCCTGTTCGCCGACGCGTTCCTCGACAGCGGCCCCCCGCAGCACCGCCCATTCATGGAAGAGGTGCCCGTCCGCCTGATCGACTACCGCGACAGCGGCCTGTTGGGATCAGGCGTGCTGGCATTGTCGCTGACGTGATCGTGCGACCGTGACCCGCAGTTGCTTGAGTCAGCGCGGGGTGCCGGTCGGAGCGCTGCTCCCGGCGTTCTCGCTGCTGGTGCCGCCGCCGACGCTGGACCCTCCGGTGCTGCCCGTCCCGGTCCCGCCGATCGACGTGCCGCTCGGCGACGCCGCCGATGGCCGGATCGCGGGGTCGTTGCGGTCGGTCAGGGCACCATCGCTGTTCACGCTGGGGTTGTAGTGCGAGCCCTCGTAGCTGGGCGTGACGTTGGGCGCGGTCGTCCGCATGTCCTGGCTGTGCTGCGCACAGCCGACCAAGCAGTTCCCGGCGATCAGGGCAGCGGTCGCAAGCATCGTCTTCATCGGTGGTCCCTTGGTTGAATGCCACTCGCCCCTGTGCAAAACAGGGGCCGGCCCGTCGGTCGCCCGCGCACCGGGGAAAAACACGACGGCGGTCCGTTGGCGGAGCCGGAGGCGCTCCCATCAATACGGTCGGGCAGCGGGCGACGATGGTCCCGCCGTGCGTCCACCGTTCGTGGCGAACGTTAGAGCCTTGCAAGCTTCGCGTGCTGCGAGGCAGCTGTGTTGGCGGCTCGCCTCGCCGGTTGGCCAAGTCCGAATCGCATCGTACGTTTCACGACCGCCCGAAGATGATGCCCAGCAGGCAGATCGCGCCGCCGGCGTACTCGGCCAGCTCGACCGAGCGGAAGCCACGCCAGTCGGGCAGGTACCGGCCGCCGAGGAGGATCACCGCCACGCCGATCAGGTTCATCGCCCCGACCCACCGGCCGACGAACAGGCACGAGATCAGCAGCGCGCCGCCCGCGATGCCGACGGGGTAGCCGCTGAGCGCGTGGCGGACGGCGTCCGGCATGCCGGGCAGCCAGACGTCGCCGTTGCAGGAGAGCGGTTGCACGGGCCTCGCCCCGCCGATCGGCGACGGCCTCTCGGCAAGCCGGGTGGCGCCGCTGAGCGAGTCGTGCGCCTGCTCGATCGCCGACGCGGCCACGTCGCCGGCGTTCCGGGCGAAGTTGGGGTTCGCCTGGTGGAACCAGACCAGGAACACGGCGACCAACGCGACCGAGAGCGGGAACCGCGTCGTGCCGCCCAGCACCATGTCGATCGGCCCGCCGTGGCGGCGCTGTCGCCACGTCTGGTGCTGGTAGCCGGGCTGGGAATCCTCGGCCGTATCGGGCGCGTCGTCGAACCAGTTACCTGACGGCTTGGGCGCGGCCGACGTCGGCCCGGCCGTCGCGGCGTTGCGGCGGTCGGCGTCGGTCGTGTAGCTCGGCTTCTTCCGCTGCACACCTTCGGGCGCGTCGCGGGGATTGTCCATCGCGCGTTTCAGGCGGGCCGCCTTGTTGACGGTCTTCAGGGCCTGACGCTTGGCCTCGAACCGGGCGGCCGACTGCTCCATGCCCTCCACTTGGATTAGCTTCTGCTCCTCGGCCAGCGCCAGCACGCGCCGCTGGCGGTCGGCGGTGCGCGCCCCGAGCCGGCCGTCAATCCAGGCGATGACGACGTCCCGCCACGCGGCGAATCTCGGCCGCGGCCGACCGCGCAGGCCGATGCCCCATCGCTTGCGCGCCGCCAGCTTGGCCTCGTAGCCGAACAGCGCCTCGTAGAACTCCTCCCAGTGATGGCCGGCGTACTTGCAGGTGAACTGGCGGACCGACTCCTCGTCGAGCCCCTTGAACCGCAGGGTCCGCAGCAGCTCCTCGGTCTTGGTCAACAGCGGCCGGCGGCGATCGGCCAGCAGCGGCTCCAGCCCGAAGTGCAGCGCCGCCGCCAGCCCGCCGGCGGCGATGGCCATCGCGATCCACACCCACTGCAGGTTGAACGCGACGATCAGCAGCACCGCGGCCGAGCCCACCATCAGGGCCTTGATCCAGTCGAACGCGGATGCCCCGTATGCGAGCTGGCGCACCTTGCGGAACACCGCGTGCCGCCCGGTGATGCCGGCCATCACGACGTACGCCCCCGCGGTCAACCCCATCAGTCCCAGGGACGCCCCGGCCCACGTGACCCGCGCCGCCACGGTGGTCCCGAGCACGGCCGCCCCGGCGGCGATTGCCAGGCAGGCGAGGAAGAACCCCGGCACCACCGCCCGCCGCGCGCGGGCCAGCTTGTCGTCGTGGAACGTCTTGGCGGCCCGCTCCATGGCCGACGCGTGCTGCTCCTTCGGCGTGAACGGCCCGGCCGGCTCGACGCCCAGGAACTCCTCCATCGCCGCGATGCACCCGCCCATGTCGGCGTACCGCTCGTCCGGCCGCTTGGCAACCATCCGCATCAGCACGGCCGACAGGTCGGGCGGCACGCGCCTGCTCACCAGCTCGGGCGGGGTGACCGGCTCCGACGCGTGCTTGCCGATCACCTCCATCGCGGTGCGCCCGGTGAACGGCGGGTGGCCGGTCAGCAGGTCGTACAGCGTGCAGCCGAGCGAGTAGACGTCGGCCCGGGCGTCGACGGTCGCGGCGTCGCGGGCCTGCTCGGGGGACATGTAGGCGGGCGTCCCCATCGACATGTCGAACCCGGTCTGGCTGGCCGACTGCACGCGCTCCAGCTTGCCGATGCCGCTGCGCTTCAGCTCGGCCGTGCCGCGCTTCTTCACCAGGCCCAGGTCGGCCACCTTCACCATGCCCTGGTCGTTGATCAGCAGGTTGGCGGGCTTCACGTCGCGGTGGACCAGCCCCTGGTCGTGGGCGAACTTGAGGCCCCTGGCGGCCTGCAGCGCGTAGCCGACGGCCGTCTCCGGCGCGAGCTGCCCGTCCCGCTCCAGCACGCCGGCCAGCGAGTCGACCTCGACGCACTCCATCGAGTAGAAGTAGACCCCCTGGTCCTCGCCGATGTCGTACACCTGCACCACGTTGTGGTGCGACAGCAGGGCGGCAGCGTACGCCTCGCGCGTGAAGCGGGCCACCAGCGACGCGTCGGCCGCCAGGCCGGGGCTCAGCACCTTCAGGGCAACGGGCCGGTCCAGGGACAGCTGGCGAGCGCGGTAGACCGATCCCATCCCGCCCTGGCCGAGCTTGTTGGCGATCGAGTAGCCGCCCAGCACCGCCGGCGGCGGCGGGTCGGCGGGCACGGGCCTCATCGTCGACGGCGTCCGATCAACCGCGGGCACCTTGGGGACGCGTGTCGCGGCCGGTGGCGGCGCGGTGGCCTGCGCGCGGACCGAGGCGTGCGGCGGGGCGACCGTAACCCCCACCGCCGAGGCGTCGGCGGGCACCGACCTCGCCAGCAGGTCGCCCGCCGACAGAGGTCGGACGACAACGCTCGCCTCGTCGCGCACGGTCAGGTCGAACCGGTCCGCACACCGCGGGCAGCGCGGCGTGAAGTGGCCCGCCCGGATGCCGGTCAGCACGATCGGGAAGTCACAGTACGGGCACCGGATCTCCATCCGAACACTCCTGGTGGGCGACGCGACGGACGGCATGGAACCGCGACGGGACCATCCGTATGGCCGCGGCAACATCCCATTCATACCCGGAGCTTGCGGTCGTGCCGAGTTTTCGGCGGTCCCGGCACGCATGCGGAATGGACAGAGCCGGGCCGTGTCGGCCCGTGGCGACCGCAGGTCGCGTCTCGCGCAGGGCCGATGGCCTTGGTCGATCACGTCGGCTGCGCGGGGTACGAGCTCCGCTCGTTGCGGGCCGGCACGGCCCGGCTCTGTTGGAGCTGTAGTCGACCAATCCAGCCGCATCCGACGCCGGCGGTCCCTTTCCAACGTTCCGCCCCCGCGTATCCTGCCCGGACATGACGACCGAAGACGCGAAGGGGTGGCTGGTGCCGCTGTCGGGGCCGGCGTTGGACGCGATCGACCTGGGGACGCTGGCCGGCGAGGGGGCCGTGACGATCGGCCGGGGCGACGCGTGCGGGGTCCGCCTGCCGGCCAACGCCGACAAGGTGTCGCGCCAGCACGCCCGCTTCGTGCGCGACGACGGCAAGTGGCGCGTCGCCGACGCCGGCAGCCGGTGGGGCACGTTCCTGAACGGCGTGAAGCTGGTCCCGCAGCGCGAGGTGCCGCTGGGCGAGGGGGACCTGATCCGCATCGTCCCCTGGACGTTCCACTTCTCGACGCTGGGCCCGCCGCGGCGCGGGCTGATGGCGCAGGACGACGCGGCGACGCACGGGACGATGATCCGGTCGCACGGCCCGGCCGACGCGTCGGCCGCCAAGCGGCCGATCGCCGAGGACCTGCTGTCGCTGCTGCTGGAGTCGGCCGCCGCCGTCCACGCCGCCGAGACCGAGGCGGGCCTGGCCGAGGTGCTGATCGACGCCGGCGTCCGCGGGACCGGCATGGCCACCGCCGCCGTGCTGCGCCCGCTGGACGCCGCCGGTCGGTTGGACGTGGTGGCGTCCCGCCAGGCGTCGGAGGATGCGCCGCCCACGTACAGCCGGTCGCTGATCGCCGCCGCGTCGCAGGGCGTCGTGGCCGAGCTGTCGGCGGGGGCGGTGACCGACGTGGCGGTCAGCATCATGCAGATGGGCATCCGGGCGGCGATCTGCGTGCCGATCATGCTGGGCGGGGCGGTGGCGGCCTACCTGTACCTCGACAGCCGCGGTCCCAACACCAATTCGGGCCGCGCCGGGGCGGCGCCGTTCTGCCTGGCGCTGGGCCGGATGGCCGGGCTGGCGCTGGCCAACCTGAAGCGCGTCGAGATCGAGCGCCGGCAGGCGCTGCTGGTGTACGACCTGTCGGCCGCGGCCGTGGCGCAACGATGGATCCTGCCCAAGCGCGAGACCCGCGCCGCCGGCTTCGCCGTCACCGGCGAGAGCCGGGCGGGCGAGTACCTCGGCGGCGACTTCTTCGACCTGATCCCGCTCGACGACCACCGCCTCGCCATCGCGCTGGGCGACGTGGCCGGGCACGGCGTGGCGGCGTCGGTGCTGATGTCTGCCGCGCAGGGGTTCCTGCACGCCGCCCTCATGCGGCACTGCGCCGGCGAGACGAACTCGGTCGGGCAGGCGGTCACCGATCTGTGCCGGTTCGTCTGCCCGCGTCGCCCGTCCAACGCCTACCTCACGCTTTGGGTGGGCGTGTTCGACTCGGCCGCCCGGCTGGTGACCTACGTCAACGCCGGCCACGGCCACGCCGCGCTGGTCGGTCCCGACGGGTCGCTGACGAAGCTCGACGGCGGCGACGACATGCCGATCGGCTTCGACGACGACGCCGTGCTGGGCGAGGTGACGCAGCCGCTGCCGCCGTCGGGGCGCGCGATGCTGCTGAGCGACGGCATCATGGAGCAGTTCACGCCCGGCGGGACCACGCCCGACCAGCAGTTCGGCTTCGCCGGCGTCGCCGCCGCCGTCCGCGCCACGCCGCCCGGCGCCGACCCGGTCGCCGCGCTGTTCAAGGCCGTCGTGAAGCACGCCGCGTCGAGCCACCTCCAGGACGACGCGACGGCCGTTCTGGTGACGTGGTGAGCGGGCTTCAAGGTGCACCCGCCGTCCCTGCAAAGAAGCCCCGCATGTACATGCGGTTCTCCACGCGGGTGATGTCGCGACGAGCAAGCTGCAGCCGCGGTAGCCGGGATTGTTCACGCCGCCCAAGCGCCAGCGGCCTGGTTGTGGTTTGAGGAACACGCCCGAATCTCGGGCTGCACAGCCTGGTCGCCGCGACCGGATGAGCCGTCGAAAAGGGCGGAAGTTGAACTGAGGCGTCGAGCGCCGCCGTGGCGGGGGGATGAGCTGCATGCCCTGATTGAGCGGTTCAATGGGCCATCGGTGTCGACGGCGGAGGGTCGGCTGTTGCCGCGGAATTCGGAACCGACGGAGGGCACCGGCCCTGCGGCTAGTGCCTCCAGTACCATAGCAGCGACAGGACTCGAACCTGTGACCCGGGGCTTATGAATCCCCTGCTCTACCAACTGAGCTACGCTGCCGGCGAAACGGCCGGTACACTCTAGCAATCGAGCGGCGGTTGGCAAGCGGGGCCACGGCCGCGAGGGCACGGAGCACGACATGGAACCGAAGCCGATACGGGACGACGCGGGCGCTCAGCAGACGATCCGCGAGACGCAGGACCGCCGGGTGCCGGAGGAGATGGTGCGGCAGCTGCACGAGGCGAACGGGCGGGCCGACGGGCTGCGGCGGCAGCTGGAGGCGACGTTGAACGACGCGGAATTTGAGACCGCGGAGCGCGCGGGCAAGGTGGGGGAGGAACTCCGGGCGGCCGAGCGGGAGATCGAGGAGATCAGCGCGCGGATCCGCGACGCGTCGCCGCCGGAGGCGAAGGGAACCTGAGCGGCTACCGTGGGGCGAGCGGGTTCACGGGAGCGTCGCCACCGACCGCGTCCAAGGGGTTCGGGGGTGGCTCCTTCCTCAGGGTGAAGTTGTTCTGACCGCTGGCCATCTGGAGGGCGTTGCCGGAGAGGGTGGCGGAGAAGTCGAACTTGTTGCCGCCGGCGTCGAAGGTGCCGGTGAGGCGGTCGCGATCCGCGTGGGCGACGGCGGGGAACTTGCGGTCGCCCATGGCGATGGTGCCGGTGTAACCGTCGGCGGCGGGCTGCAGTTGGACGCTGATGCGCTCGTTCTTGTAGGTGCCGGCAAAGCGGTCGGCGACGGGGGCGGCCAGAGGGTTGTTGCCCCCGCCGCCGGCGAGCGGGTTGGGCTCGGCCGGGGTGGCAGCGGCGGCCGCCGCGACGCCGGCGACGGGCCGGACCGACTGGTGCATCTCCAGCTTCCCGCCGCCGGAAACGGCCTGGCCGCCGTCGGGCGCGTTGCCCTGACCGGCGAGGTCGAGCGTGCCGGTCAGGTCGGCCTGCAGGGTCTGGCCGGTGGCGAGGTCGGCCTGAGCGGTGCCGTCGAGCGTCATCTTCATGGTGACGCCGTTGTCGGCCTTGGTGCCGACGACGGCGATGGTGACGTCCGCGGTCGGGCGGCCGTCCACGGTGCCGATGCGGGCCAGACGACAATTGACCGTCACGGCGTCGTTCGGCCCGAAGCTCAGCTCCTTGCCGACGGTGGCCGCGTCGCCGGTCCAGGTGTCGCCGACGGCGACGGGGTGGGTCGGGAAGAAGCTGCGGTCGGGCGTGAGCAGGCCGCCCAGCTCCGTGGTGGTCGCCGGGTCGGTCGCGGCCCCGTCGATCTGGAGGATGCCCAGGTCGTCCTTCTTCACGCGCACGGTTTTGCCGGCCAGGGGGAAGGGCTGGTCCTGGTGCTGGCCGTTCTGGCTGGCGGACTGGCCGCAGTCGGCGCCGAAGGCGATCTTGAGCGAGCTGGGGGTCCCGTCCTTGGCGGCGAGCACGGTGACGGTGCCGCTGCGCTTCTGGGCGGTCGACTGGTGCATCTCCTGCCCCGCGCCGTTCCCCTTCTTGGCGTCCATCGAGAAGCTGGACGTCTGCTGGAACGACCACTGCTGGTCGGGCGCGAGCCGAAGCTTGAAGTCGTACTGCTGATCGGCCCGCGCCGCCTCACTGGCGATGACGGTGGCGAGCGCGACGGCCAGCCCGGCCAAGCCGGTCCTGCGACGCGCGATGGTGGTGTGGGCCCGTTCCATGGTTTGCTCCCTTGTGGGGGTGGGCGGCGCGAACTCGGCGCTGGTCATTACGGTCGAGCAAGCGTGGCGTGTCAAGTTGGTGTCGTTGCCCGTGACGGGTGTTCCGGGGCGAACGCCGGGGCGGCTCTGTGAGTCGCCGCCCGCCGCGCGTACAATGTCGGCCGGACGCTCCCAACACCCACACGTACCCCCGCATGCAGATCCGCAATTTTTCGATCGTCGCCCACATCGACCATGGCAAGAGCACGCTCAGCGACCGCCTGCTGATGCGGGCCGGGGCGATCACCGAGCGCGAATTCCACAACCAGATCCTGGACGACATGGACCTGGAGCGGGAGCGGGGCATCACGATCAAGGCGTCAGCCGTGACCGTGTTCCACGAGCACACCTACCCGGACGGGCGGCAGGAGAAGTTCATGCTGAACTTCATCGACACGCCGGGCCACGTCGACTTCCACTACGAGGTGCAGAAGGCGCTGCAGGCGTGCGAGGGGGCCATCCTGGTGGTTGACAGCACGCAGGGGGTGCAGGCCCAGACGGTGGCCAACGCCTACGCCGCCGTGGAAGTGGGGCTGGAGATCGTGCCGGTGATCAACAAGATCGACCTGCCGAGCGCGGACCCGGTGCGGGTGGCCGAGGAGATCGAGCAGGTGCTGGGGTTCCCGGCCGAGGACGCGATCCTGGTGTCGGCCAAGACCGGGCAGGGGATCGACGAGCTGATCTCGGCCCTGTGCGACAAGCTCCCGCCGCCGACGGGCAAGCCGGACGCGCCCACCCGCGCCCTGATCTTCGACAGCCTGTACGACGACTACCGCGGCGTGATCGTGTACGTCCGCGTGGTGGACGGCGAGCTGAAGAAGGGTCAGAAGATCCGCCTGATGGGCGCGGGCAAGGAGTACGCGATCAGCGACCTGGGCAAGCTGATCCCCAAGCCCGTGCGCGTGGCCAGCATCGGCACGGGCGAGGTGGGCTTCATCGTGGCCGCCATCAAGGACCTGCACGACGTGCGCATCGGCGACACGGTGACGGATGCCGCCAGGCCCGCCGCCGAGGCGCTGCCCGGCTACAAGCCGGTGCAGCAGATGGTCTACTGCGACTTCTACCCCGGCGGGAAGACCCAGTACGACGAGCTGCGCGACGCCATGGACCGCCTGCAGCTGAACGACAGCAGCTTCAGCTTCGAGCCCGAGAGCAGCGACGCGCTGGGCTTCGGGTTCCGATGCGGGTTCCTGGGGCTGCTGCACATGGAGATCATCCAGGAGCGGCTGGAGCGCGAGTTCCACATCGACGTGGTGCAGACGGCCCCCACCGTCACGTACGAGATCCTTCGAACCGATGGAACGACGGAGCAGATCAACAGCCCCAGCGAGCTGCCGAACCTGACGCACGTGGAGCAGATCCGCGAGCCGTACATCGTGATGAACCTCATTTTGCCCAACGACAGCGTCGGCCTGCTGATGCAGATGTGCGAGGACCGCCGAGGCGTCTACAAGAAGACCGAGTACCTCGGCACCAGCCGGGTGATGCTGCAGTACGAGCTGCCGCTGGCCGAGGTGATCTACGACTTCTACGACCGGCTCAAGAGCAGCACCAAGGGGTACGGCACGATGGACTACGACGTGATCGGCTTCCGGGCGGGGGACCTGGTGAAGGTCGACGTGCTGGTGAACGGCGACCGGGTGGACGCGCTGAGCACGATCGTCCACCGCGACCATGCCGAGGCGCGCGGGCGACGGCTGCTGGTCCGCCTCAAGGAGGAGATCGACCGCCACCTGTTCGAGATCCCATTGCAGGCGGCCATCGGCGGGAAGGTGATCGCCCGGGAGACGATCAAGAGCATGGGCAAGAACGTGACCGCCAAGTGCTACGGCGGCGACGTGAGCCGCAAGCGGAAGCTGCTGGAGAAGCAGAAGGAGGGGAAGAAGCGGATGAAGCGCGTCGGCAGCGTTGACATCCCGCAGGAGGCGTTCATGGCGATCCTCGAGAGCGGGGACTAAATGAAACTGTATCTGCCCAACGCGGCCCGGCTACAGAACTTCGAGGGGATGATCAGGCGATTCGACGCCTCGGATCCTCACACCCTTGAGTTCTCGATGCACCCAAAATGGGTATCGCTGCACCCCGCTGCGCTGGCATTTGCCGCCTGCGTTGCGGACCACGTCACCGCATCTGGGGGAATACATGTTGGCAAGGTTGAGCAGGTGAAAAGCCTGCCGTACTTGCAACGGATGAAGCTGTTCGACCACATCCGGTTGCAGCCCGAGAAGGCCATAGCCGAGCATGAGGAGTCTGGCCGCTTCATTCCGATCACCCGGGTGAACACTTCCACCGACCTGAGCGCGTTCATTGTCAACATGATCCCGCTGCTCCATTCGACGCCTCAGGAGGTCGAGCCTATCCGTTATGTGATCAGCGAGATGGGCAGAAATGTGCTAGAACACTCCAGGTCGAGCCGCGGCGCGTTTTTAGCGGCGCAGTACTACCGGGAAACTCGAGTACTCGCACTGGGAATTGCCGATGCTGGGGTTAGACTGAGACGGAGTATACAGCGGTCGCATAGTGCGGCGACGGACAAGGATGCACTTCGACTTGCACTCAAGCCTGGCGTAACTGGCACCACGAGCCGACTTGGCGGAAACGAGTACAACGCAGGGGCTGGCTTATTCTTCGTAAAAAGTATCGCTTGCGCCTCGAGGAACTTTTTCGTGTTGTACTCCGGAAGTTCTTTGTTCAAGCTGAAGCCCACGCCTAGCGAAGAACAGATCGTACTCAACGCCGATTCGACCAACGATCGCCATGCCTTGCGTGAAGATCTTCCGAGTTGGACGGGTACAGTCGTCGGAATTGACCTATCGATCAACGAGTCAACTCCATTTGCTGATCTCATGCGACTGATTCGAGACGCGTTTAGCGTCGACGTGAAGCGATCCAAGAAGCAACGGTACAAACCGAGGTTCACATGACGCGAGTAAAGATTTTCACATCGGCGGGCGAGTTTGCCGAAAACAAGGACTGCGCTGCCAAGATCCGGCAAGAGGTTGTGTACCCCACGCTACGCTCGCACGAAAAGTTGACGCTGGATTTCTCTGGCGTCACTGGCTCAACCCAGTCGTTCGTGCATGCCCTGATTGCTGACCCGATCCGAAAACTCGGGACCGATGTGCTTGAGCTGATTTCCTTCAAGAACTGCAACGACAGCGTTAAAGGCGTTGTTGGGATCGTTGTCGATTACGCGCAGTTGGACGTGGATGAAGACGTGTCGGAACCCCGGGTGAAAACCGGCAAGAGTCGCCGGTAGATGCGCGCAGGTTGTGGCTCAAGGAGGAGAACCGCAAGCACCTGTTCGAGATCCCGCTGCAGGCCGCCATCGGTAGCAAGGTGATCGCCCGGGAGACGATCAAGAGCATGGGCAAGAACTGACCGCCAAGTGCGCTACGGCGGCGACGTGAGCCGCAAGCGGAAGCTGCTGGAGAAGCAGAAGGAGGGGAAGAAGCGGATGAAGCGGGTGGGCAGCGTCGACATCCCGCACCCGACCTCGCGCTGGGCACCGCCCATGATTTGTCGTCCGCCCAAACCGAAGGGGCCGTCTCGGCGGCCGAACGCGCGGCCGATATGGGGTTCTCGCGCGAGGCGTTCGTCGCCGCATGGGGCACCCTGGAGGCGGCGACGCGGCGGCGGTTACGCGCGGGCGGCCAATCCGGAGACAGCAGCCGCAGTGCTCGCCGTGCGAAGCATGCCCGCTTGGGCCCGCCCACGGTTGCCCGCCAGTTCAGGTTGGGCGTTGCACCGCTTTCGCGCGTAAGATCGCGCAGCATGACCAACGCGGCATCAGCGCCGGGCTCCGCCGGCGAGCACACCCTTCAACAGCAGTACGGAACCGCCGACCGGGCCGGGACGTTCTACCGCAACCAGGTGCTGGACCGGCTCAACGATCGGATGGTGGCGTTCGTCGGGCGGATGGAGATGGCGTTCGTCGCCACGGCCGACGGGCACGGGGAGTGCGACTGCTCGATCCGCTGCGGGCCGGCGGGGTTCGTCCACGTGCTGGACGACCGCACGCTGGCCTACCCCGAGTACCGCGGGAACGGCGTGATGGCGAGCCTGGGCAATCTGAGCGAGAGCGGGCACGTGGGGCTGCTGTTCGTCGACTTCCTGCAGGACTGCGTGGGGCTGCACGTGAACGGCCGGGCGGGCGTGGTGGAGACCGACGCGCTGCTGGCCCGGCCGGGGCTGCCGGAGCGGGTGTGGGACGACTGCCAACTCCGCGGCGGCCGTCGGCCGGAGCGGTGGGTCGTGGTCGAGGTGATCGAGGCTTACATCCACTGCGCGAAGCACCTGCCGATGATGGCCAAGGTGCCGAAGAAGATCCGCTGGGGCACCGACGACTCGGTCGCCAAGGGCGGCGACTACTTCGGCGTCACCGCCGAGCGAACGGGCGGGGAGTGACGCATCGAAGCGACGCGATGACTCGGGCTCTGACCACGTTCTGGTTATTTTGAACGGCCAGTTTTCTCATGGTGCGACCGCGGCGGGACGTCAGACTGTGGGGCATGGACACCACCGATCGCCTCTACGTCGAGATCCACCCGTACGAGGGCCCGCACAGCCCCCACCCGCACCCGATCCACGACGGCCGGTTCGACCCGGCGTTCGTCTACAAGGTGTTGGGCATGTACAATCCCTCGGAAACGAGCGAATGCTACTTCATGCTGTCGAACCCCCAGCGGCAGATCTGGTTCATCCCGCAGCGGCACCTGCTGGCGTACCGGTTGATCGACTCGGACGAGTTCTGCCTACGACTGGATCCCGTCAACGATCAGTCGACAGACCTTAGAACGAAGCGCAGAGTGGCGGAACCAGCCGTAAACGGCCTTCGTCGAGACTAAAACCTTATCTAGAATGTCGTTCGAGGAAAACCAAATGGCCACGAACTCCGTCTACGGCGAACTGCTAGAGGCTGTCGAACGGCTGCCCGAAGAGCAGCAGGAGTCCCTTGCCGAAATCATCCGACTTCGGCTGGCCGCCAGAAGGCGGGAGCAGATTCTGGCCGATGTCCGCGCGGGTTTGGCGGAGCACGCTGCTGGCCGCACCAAGGTCATGTCCGTTGAGGAGATCATGCGCGAGATCAGGTCGTGATCCGCGATTCGAACGGAACCGCTGACTCCGACCGTCCTGCCGATGAATCGCCGCTCCGTGGTGGATGCAACCGACGATCTCAGCGTTTAAGATGGGTTCAACCTCGGTGCCGCATGCCAAAATGCACCACGTGAGATTCGGAGCCTGAAATGGACGCAGAACGTCGTCAAAGCATCATCACAGCCCTGGAGGCAAAACGGGTGAACATGCCTTGCCCGCGGTGCGGCACGCGGTCCTTTGACCTGGTGGCGGAATCCACCATTCAGATTCAAGATCGGCCCGGCACGGTCCTGGTCGGCGGCCCCGCCATTCCGGTCGTCGTCGTCGCCTGTTCAAACTGCGGTTTCATTACGGAGCACGCGACCGGTCCTTTGGGGCTTGCGATGGTGGGGGCGCGGTGAGCGACAGGCAAATCACGTTCAACCCGAAGGAGCCGGACAAGGACACGTATATCCGCATCAAGGAGATGCACCTGCAGTCAGGCGCTCTCGGTCAATTCTTCGGCGCTCCAGGCAATGCGTCGGTCAATATCGGCGGCCTGGTTGTCGTGCTCGTCGTCGTCGCTGGCATCATCATGACGCTCAAGGCGAGCGACGGTGGCCAGGAGGCGTGGAAGGTCATCACGCCCATTGTGACGATGGTGCTGGGCTTCTTGTTCGGCAAACGCTCCTGAGAACCGTGAAGTTGACGACCGTCTTAGCGTTGCCGGCAGCCCAGGCGGCTTGAACTTCAAACCCCGTCCCGCAAAGCAAAGCAATGATTCACCGCATCGACGTCCGCACCACGCCGTTGGCCCGCGGGGGGGCTGCCGCCGTCGACCCCGTCGGCGAGGCCGTCCGGCACCAGATCCGCGAGTTCGGGACGACCGTCGGGCCGATCGAGACCACCCGCATCTTCCTGATCGACGCCGACGCGACGGCCGACCAGGTGTCGACGGCTGCCCGCGGGCTGCTTGCCGATCCCGTCATCGAGCTGGCCGAGGCGGTGACCGGGGGCACCGTTGACTGCAGGATCGAGATCCACCTCAAGCCCGGCGTGATGGACCCCGTTGCTGCGAGCACGGAGACGGCGCTGCGCGATCTGGGGTTGAACGTACGCGCGGTGCGGACGGGGCGGGCGTACGTGCTGGCCGAGCCGATCGGGCGGGAGGAGCTGCAGCGGATCGCGTCGCGCGTGCTGGCGAACGGCGTGATCGAGTCGGTCAACTTCGACCGGTTCGTGCCGGCGAAGTTCGAGACCGGGCGGGTCGAGCCGTTCAAGCTGCGACACTTGGCGCTGCGGGAACTGACCGACGACCAGCTGAGGCGGCTGAGCCGGGACGGGCACTTGTTCCTGTCGCTGGACGAGATGCGCGCCGTGCAGGCCTACTTCCGGGGCGCCGGGCGGGAACCGACCGATGTGGAACTGGAGACGGTCGCGCAGACGTGGAGCGAGCACTGCGTCCACAAGACGCTCAAGAGCGCGGTGGACGTGGAGGAGCGCGACGCGAGCGGCACCGTGCTGTCGACCCGCCGGTACGCCAACCTGATTAAGGAGACGATCTTCGGCAGCACGGTGGAGCTGATGGCCCAGGAGGACCCAGTCGACCCGTTCTGCCTGAGCGTGTTCAAGGACAACGCAGGGGTGATCGCGTTCGACGAGACCGACGCGGTCTGCTTCAAGGCCGAGACGCACAACCACCCCAGCGCGATCGAGCCGTACGGCGGCAGCGCGACCGGCATCGGCGGGTGCATCCGCGACGTGCTGGGCACCGGGCTGGGGGCCAAGCCGATCGCCAACACCGACGTGTTCTGCGTGGCCCACGCGGGGCAAACCTACGACCTGCCGCGGGGCATAATCCATCCCAAGCGCGTGCTGCAGCAGATCGTGGCTGGCGTGCGCGACTACGGCAACCGCATGGGCATCCCGACCGTGAACGGGGCCGTCTACTTCGACGATCGGTACGTCGGGAACCCGCTGGTGTTCTGCGGGTGCGTGGGGATCATCCCGCGCGACAAGATTGAGAAGGGTGCCCGGGCCGGCGACAAGATCGTCGTGCTGGGCGGCCGGACGGGTCGCGACGGGATCCACGGGGCGACGTTCAGCTCGGCCGAGCTGACCGACACGCACGCCGACGAGTTCAGCCACGCGGTGCAGATCGGCAACGCGATCACCGAGAAGAAGGTGGCCGACGTCATCCTGGCGGCGCGGGACGCGGGGCTGTTCACCGGCGTGACCGACTGCGGGGCGGGCGGGCTGTCGTCGGCGATCGGCGAGATGGGCGAGAGGACCGGGGCGGCCGTCGACCTGAGCGCGGTGCCGTTGAAGTACGACGGGCTGCGGTACGACGAGATCTGGATCAGCGAGGCGCAGGAGCGCATGGTGCTGTCGGTGCCGGCGGACAAGGTCGGCGCGCTGCTGGAACTGGCCGCGGGCGAGGACGTGGAGGCGACCGTCATCGGCTGGTTCGGCACGACGGGGCGCGAGCTGGTGCTGACCTACGCGGGCACCGAGGTCGGGCGGATGGGGATGCACTTCTTGCACGACGGCATCCCCATGCCGACGCGGAAGGCCGTTGTTGTGCGTCGCGCGGGCGACTCGCCCTTGACGTCCGACGCCCAGCACGGGCGGGACGCCCGTGCGACGTTCGCCGCCACGCTGCTGAAGACGCTCGCCGACCCGAACGTCGCGAGCAAGCACTGGATCATCCGCCAGTACGACCACGAGGTGCAGGGCGGCAGCGTGATCAAGCCGCTGGTGGGGCCGATGCAGATCGGGCCGAGCGACGCGTCCGTCGTCCGGCCGAAGCTGGGCAGCATGAGGGGCGTGGCGATCGGCTGCGGGTTGGTCCCCTCCGTGACCGACCCGTACGACATGGCGATCGCGGCCATCGACGAAGCGGTGCGCAACGTCGTGTGCGTTGGTGCGGATTACAGCAAGGTCGCCCTGCTTGACAACTTCTGCTGGCCCAGCGTCGATGACGAGCTGACCATGGGCACGCTGGTGCGGGCCTGCGAGGCGTGCCGCGACGCGGCCCGGGCGTTCGGCATCCCGTTCATCAGCGGGAAGGACTCGCTCCACAACCAGTTCACCGACAACGAGACGGGCCGGGTGATCCGCATCCCGCCGACGCTGCTGATCAGCGCGATCGCCATCGTGCCGGACGTGCGGCGGTGCGTGACGATGGACCTGAAGCGGGCGACCGCACAGGTGTGCCTGGTGTCGGCGAAGGACCCGCGCGATCTGGCATCGCTGGCGAACACGCACCGGCAGGTGGCGGCGGTCATCGGGGCGGGAAAGGTCGCCGCGGCCCACGACGTGAGCGACGGCGGCGTGGCCGTGACGGCGGCGGAGATGTGCATCGCGTCGGGACTGGGCATGGTCGTCGGCGAGGAACATCTGGCCGGCGAAGCGGCGTTCGCGCAGCGGCCGGGGCAGTACCTGCTGGAGCTGGCGGAGGGCACGTCAAGCGACGACCTGCGGGCGGCGGTGCCGGCGGCGAGGGTCTCAGACTTCGGGCGGGTGCAGGCCCAGAAAACGCTGGTCGTCACATCGGCGAAGGAACGCGTGTCGGTACTGTCGCTGGAAGAGATGACGGCGGCTTGGCGTGGAACGTTGGACTGGTAGCCGCACCGGCGATGAGCCGGACCTCGGCCCAGTAGGCGGGGTGGTCGGAGGCGTGCAGGTCGACGCTGCCGGCGTCGACCGTGCGCAGGCCGCGCAGGAAGATCCAGTCGACCCGACCCGGAATCGGCTCCAGCACCCGGCCGATCGCCTCCTCGACGCCGGCCGTGGCGAGCAACTGCTTGATTTGCTCACTGCTGGCCGGATGGTTCAGGTCGCCCATGAGGATCGCCGGCGTGGGTTGGTCTAGGAACGTGCGGATGACGATGGCCAGCTGCTCGTCACCGTTGCCCTTGAAGTCGACGTGGGTGGTCACGACGTGGAGGGTCTGGCCGTGCCAAGCCAGGTCGGATAGCAGGTAGTTTCGCTTCGCGTGCAGGGGCGAGCTTGGGATGACGACGCGCCGCCAGCGGTGGACCGGTAGATCGGTCAGGAACGCGTTGCCGAAGCTCTCGTGGCCCCACTGTCGCTCAGCCGGGACGTAGAGGTACGGCAGGTGGAGCAACCCGCCCAGCGATATGGCCTGGTTGGGCGGGTCGCCGCTGAAGCCGTGGACCTCTTCGAGCCCGATCACGTCGAGGCGTTGGAGGCACTTGGCCGTGCGGGCGAGATCGACCTTGCCGTCGGTGCCTTCCCCGCCGTCGATGTTGAACGTGCCGATCCGGAGCGAATCATGCGGAAGCATTGCCGGGGCCGAGCCCATCAGGGACGTGCCATCGGCGGAACCGGCGGACGTTGGAGCGGTGGCCCAGCGATAGGCAATCGCGACCGCGCCGACAACCGAGACGGCCGTTGCCCAACGACGAGATGTCCTTCGCGACGCCATGCGGCGGCGACTATAGCGACGGTCAAGGTTCCCGCACGTCGCCGCGTGACAGGTCAGCCCAGGTGGGGCCAGTTCGGCCGGTCGGGCCGTGGGTCATGGCGAAGCGGTCAGCCGACTTGGAGACGAACAGCTTGCCAAGCGTCTTCCACTTGCGGGCGGCGTCGTCCCAGTCGGCGCGGATGGCCGGGGCGTGGAGCTGGGACCCCTTGTACCGGTGCCACAGGAGCCGGCCGAGCACGACGCCCACCGCGACCGGGAGGCCCGACAGGACGATGCCCTTGCCCGCCGGCGAGGGCGACGGCGCCGAAGCCAGACGCCGCTGCGGGGGCGCGGTAGTGCCGGCCGCGACGTTGTCCGGGTGGCTGGGCGAACCCGGCGCATGGGCGATGCCCGCCTGCTGGCGCATGTCTTCCGTCAACGGCTCGGCATTGGCTGCCGGCACGACGCGCGATCCGTATTGGTTCGCGTAGACCTGGGTGAACTCGGCCCCGAAGAACAGGATCTGGGCCGAGTAGTTCACCCACACCAACATGATGATGACGGCACCCAGCGCCCCCACCGCCGACCCCGCGGCCTTGCCCATGTAGAAGCCCAGCGCCCACTTGCCGATCTGGAACAGCAGCGACGTGAGGAACGCGCCCAGCCAGACGTCGCGCCAGGAGACGATCACGTCCGGCAGCAGCTTGAAGATGGCCGCGAACAGGACCGTCACCACGCCGGTGATGATGACGAACGTGCCGAGGCCGACGACGGTCTTGGCCACGATCGCCGTGCCGAACAGGTTGCCGAAGAACGACCCGGGCAGGCCGGTGATGACGCTGGTGAGCACCGTCGAGAGCAACAGCAGGAACGCGATCCCCAGCACCATGGAGAGCGTGAGGAACCGGTCGTGGACGATGCCCATGATGCCGCGGTTGGGCTTGGGCCGGACCTCCCAGATCGTGTTGAGCGAGTCCTGGAGTTCGCCGAACACACCGCTGGCGCTGAGCAATGCCACGCTGATGCCGGTGATGGAGGCGATCAGCCCTGCGGTGTGGGCCTGCGGGCTGTTCAACGTGTCGTTCAAGACGTCGGCCACCTTCGGGTTGGTGAGCTGGGCCAGCGTGTCATGGACCTGCTTCGGAGTGAACTTGTTCTTCGCGACCAGCGTCCCGATGCCGAGCACGGCCACCGCCAGCGGCGCGATGCTCGTGGCCGTGTAGAACGACAGCGACGCCGCCATCTTCGGGGCCTTGTCCTCGGACCATTCGGCGTAGGTCTGCTTCAGCAGTGGCCAGACTTGGATCTCGCTCATTTTGGCACGCATCGGTGGACTCCCGGTCACGCCGGCCGCCCGGCCGAACAAAGCGTGGCCGAGCAACCGGCGTGCCGGGTGTCCATCAGTGCCGTCACCCGATCAAACCGGTCACCTCATCATCTCGTCCAGCAGCGGCTGCATGGCGTCGGCCCAGACGGTGTAGCCCTGCGTGGTCGGGTGCAGGCCGTCCTTCATCATGGTGCGGGGGATGTTCTTCTGGTCGTCCAGGAACTTGTCGCCAAAGTCCAGGTAGCGCGTCATGCTGCCGTCGTCCAGCTTGGCCAAGCCCTGGTTGACTTGGCCCAGCTTGCTCCGCAACGCCTGCGTGGCCTGCTTGGCGTAGTCGGACCCCCGCGGGAAGATGGCCAGCAACAGCAGCCTCGACTCGGGCAGCTTGGCATGGATCTGGTTGACGATCGCCTGGACGCCTGCCTGGATGTGGGCGGGGGTGTCGGACACGTTGTTGGTGCCGATCATCAGCACGACGACCTTGGGGTGGATGCCGTCCAGCTCGCCGTTGGCGATCCGCCAGAGGACGTGCTCGGTCCGGTCGCCGGCGATGCCGAAGTCGGCCGGCTGGTCCTTGCCGTAATGGTCTGCCCACACCTGCGGCGCGCGCGACCACCAGTCGGTGATCGAGTCGCCCAGGAACAGCACGCCGATCGGCCCCGCCTTGCCGCGGGCCAGGAACGACTCGTGCCGCTTGAGGAACCCCTGGTCGGGCTTGCCGTCCTTCCCCACCTTGACCGCCGGCCGATCGGTGGGCAGCAGCTTCACCGCCGGCCGGGTCGACGGCAGCGTCGTCGGCTTCGCCTGGCCCAGGGCAACGCTGCCCATCGACAGGGCCCAACCGACGACGACGCCGAACGCAACGCGCTGAATGTTCATGGACTGGCTCCGCTCACGCCTCGAACCTTATGCCGCTCACGATGACGCCATCGTGGCTGCTCGCTTCATAATCTCGTCCAGCAGCGGCTGCATCGCGTCGGCCGTTGGCGATGTGGGGCGGCCCTGTCGGAGAGGTTGTTCATGCCGATCATCGGTACGACCACCTTGGGGTGGATGCCGTCCAGCTCGCCGCTTCGATCCGCCAGAGGACGTGCTCGACGCGGTCGCCACCGTGCTGCCGACCCGACCCCGGCGACCCCGCCGGACCGCCGCATCGGTCCCCTCGACTATCGGGGTCAACCGCAACCGTTGCGTCAAATCCCTGCTGCGCCGGTGGTCGCGGCAAGGGTCACGTCGGCCGTCGCGGCAACCCCTGATGCTTCCCCTAACCCTTTCCAGCGGTATACTCCCGGACGATACCCGACCATATGGGTCAAGACGGACGCGCGAATCGCCACCACCGGCAGGCCGCGCAGCGCGAGGGAACGGCGGCGGTGCTACTGCAACAGCGGACCATCTCGAAGGAAGTGAGCGTCTACGGGCGCGGGCTCTTCAGCGGCGAGCCGGCCACCCTAACGTTCGCCCCCGCCGCCATCGACGCCGGCATCACCTTCATCCGCGAGCAGGACGGCCGGTCGGCCCGCATCGCCGCCCGCGTGGAGAACATCCTCAAGCGCCCCCGACGAACCTGTCTGCGCAACGGAACGCTGCTGGTCGAGACGGTCGAGCACTGCATGGCCGCCCTCAGCGGCATGGGGATCGACAACGCCGTCGTCCGCGTCGAGGGGGGCACGGCCGGCGAGGTCCCCGGGGGCGACGGGTCAAGTCGGGTGTTCGTCGAGGCCCTAACCGAGGCCGAGCCGGTCGAGCTGCAGGCCGAGAAGCAGCCGCTCATCATCCGCGAGCCGATCACCGTCACCGACGGCGACGCCAGCATCTCCGCCCTGCCCGGCCCGACCGATCGGCTGGAGATCGTCTACGAGTTCGAGGCGCCCCAGCCGGTCGGCCGGCAGGTGTTCAGCTTCCACGTCGGGGCGGACGACTTCGTCACGCAACTCGCCCCGGCGCGGACGTTTAGCTTCGAGGCCGAGGCCCGCGAGGCCCAGCGCCGTGGAATTGGCAAACACCTGACCCCCCGCGACGTACTGGTGATCGCGGCCGACGGACCGATCGACAACGCCTTCCGCTTCCCCGACGAGTGCGCCCGCCACAAGGCGTTGGACATCCTGGGGGACCTGTACCTGGTGGGCCGGCCACTCCGCGGGCGGATCGTCGGGTACAAGAGCGGGCACGCGCTGAACCACCTGCTGGCCAAGCGGTTGCTGGAGCGCGACGAGCGGAAGCACGTGGCGTCGCTGGTCGGCCGCGACGCCGTGATGGACATCAAGCGGATCCAGCGGATCCTGCCGCACCGCTACCCCATGCTGCTGGTCGACCGCGTGGTCGAGATCGAGGGCGACCACCGGGCGGTCGGGATCAAGAACGTCACCTTCAACGACGTCTTTTTTCAGGGTCATTACCCCGGTACTCCGATAATGCCGGGGGTGCTGATCGTGGAAGCCCTGGGACAGATGGGCGGCCTGCTGCTCAGCACCAAACTGGAGCACACCGGCAAGCTTGCGGTGCTGCTGAGCATGGATAAGGTGAAGATGCGGCACCCGGTCACCCCAGGCGACCAGCTGCTGCTCGAGGTGGTCACCGTTCGGGTCAAGAGCCGCACCGGTCACGTTCGCTGCAAGGCGTACGTGGGCGAGAAGCTGGCCGCTGAGGCCGAGATCAAGTTCATGCTGGTCGATTCCGAGCCGGTGTGACGCCCCACCCTTCACCCCGACCGCGAGGGCTGTTTTGAGAGGTCAGAGTTGGAACAGATCACTATGCCCGGCCTGCGCGGTTTCGCCGCCCGGCTGGCACCCGCGGCGGACGCCCGCGACTATCCGAGGACCCGTTTCTTGCTGACCCGATTCCTCAAACGCCCGCCGACCGAGCCCGCCCGGGAGCCCCCGGCACCCGAGCCGCTGCCGACCCCCGTGGCGACGCCCGCCCGGGCCGGGTCCCCGCCGAAGATCCACCCGCTGGCCCTGGTCGACCCCAAGGCGCGCCTCGGCGACGACTGCGAGGTCGGCCCGTTCTGCACGGTCGGCCCCGACGTCGTGCTCGGGCCGGGCAACCGGCTGGTCAGCCACGTCGTCCTCACCGGTCACACCACGGTCGGCGCCGACAACACGTTCTTCCCCAACGCCGTCGTCGGGTCGGTCCCCCAGGACAAGAAGTACCGGGGCGAGGACACGCAGCTGACCATCGGCGACCGCAACGTGATCCGCGAGGCGGTCACGATGCACCTCGGCACGGTGGGCGGCGGCGGGGTCACGCGCATCGGCAACGACAACCTGCTGATGGTCAACTGTCACATCGGCCACGACTGCACGATCGGCAACTCCTGCATCCTGGGCAACAACGTGATGCTGGCCGGGCACACGGTGATCCACGACCGCGTGAACATGAGCGGGGCGAGCGGGACGAACCACTTCGTCACGATCGGGCCCTTCGCGTTCATCGCTGCGCTCGCCCGCATCCACCACGACGTGCCACCGTTCATGAAGGTGAGCGACGACGACAAGATCCGCGACGTGAACGCCGAGGGCCTGCGCCGGGCCGGCGTGCCGACCGACGAGATCGACCAGATCGAGAAGGCCGCCCGCCAGCTGTTCTTCGCCCGCAAGAACAAGCGGCCGTTCGCCACCGTCATGTCGGCGTTCGAGGCCGACCCCACCACGCACCCCCGCGTGGCCGAGCTGGTCGCCTTCCTCCGCCGCCGCGACGCGGGCAAGAGCGGGCGGTACCTGGAGTCGCTGCGGGTCAAGAAATAAGGCCGAGGGGCCGAGGAGCAGAGGGGCTGAGGCGAAAGACTCACGCCACCTCGGCCCCTCGGCCCCTCTGCCCCTCGGCTATGTCTGACCCCCGCAAGCTCAACCCCAAGGTTCCCCCCTTCGGCCCCCTCCCCGTCGGCGTGATCGGCTGCGGGAAGATGGGCCGGTTCCACGCGAAGGTGTACGGGAAGATGCCGCAGGTGCGGCTGGTGGGCGTCTGCGACGCCAACCCCGACGCCGCCGCGGCCGCCGCCGACGAGGCGGGCACCCAACCCTTCACCAACATCGGGGACCTGCTCGCCGAGGCCGCCGCCGTCACGGTCGCCGTGCCGACGGTTGCCCACCCCGACGTGGCCGAACGCTGCATGGCCGCCGGCGTCGCCTGCCTGATCGAGAAGCCGCTGGCGGCCAACTCGACGGAGGGCCGCCGCATCTGCGCCGCCGCGGCCACCGCTAACGTCACCGTGCAGGTGGGTCACATCGAACGCTTCAACCCCGCCGTCCGCGCCATGCGGCAGATGGACATCAAGCCGATGTTCATCGAGGTCACCCGCATCTCCCCCCTCACGTTCCGCAGCATCGACGTCGGCGTCGTGCTGGACATGATGATCCACGACATCGATATCGTCCTGCAACTGGCCGGCCGCGGCCCGGTCGACCGCATCGACGCCACGG
The DNA here is from genome assembly GCA_965198865.1 of Tepidisphaeraceae bacterium. Taxonomy (GTDB): domain Bacteria; phylum Planctomycetota; class Phycisphaerae; order Tepidisphaerales; family Tepidisphaeraceae; genus CBDAQA01. The sequence continues at coordinate 122,931 of CBDAQA010000018.1, forward strand.
GGGTGAGCGTGACCGGCGACGCCGAGGACATCTGCAACGCCCGCATCACCTTCGCCAACGGCTGCGTGGCCAACATCACCGCCAGCCGGTTGGCCCTCAAGACCGAGCGCAAGCTGCGCGTGTTCAGCAACGACGCCTACGTGTCGGTCGACTACCAGAAGCGGTACGGCATCGTCGCCCACCGCAGCGGCAACGTCGACGCGATCCGCGACGCGGTGGCCAAGATTCGCACCGGCGAGATCCAGGACCTGTCCGACCTGAACTTCGCCGACCTGGTGACGGTGCAGGAGCTGCAGATCGACGACGCGGATCCCTTGCGGGCCGAGCTGGAGAGCTTCGTCAACGCCGTCAAGAACCGCAGCGCCCCCGAGGTCCCCGCCGAGGACGGATTGGCCGCGGTGGAGCTGGCCGAGCGGATCGTCGCGGCAATCCCGAAGCAGCGGCTGGCGTGACTCGCGCGGCAACGCCGAACCAATAAAGCCGCCGATGTTATCGGCGGTCTGCGTCCGCGCTCACGGCGTCGGCAGCCGCAGATCGTGCAACTCGAATGGCACCACCAGGGGTGGACCGACGGCCGGCAATCGCCAGACGAGCCGGACCGGCCCGCGGATCGCGCCTTCGACGTCCACCTTGCCGTCGACGCGGATCTGCCCGTCGCCGTCGGCAGGGCGAGATTGGTCGACGTCGGCCTGCCCGACGATCGGCGTGCCGCTCGCGTCCTCCAGCCGTAGGCCCGTGGTCGGCACCGTGAGGCCGGCAAACGATCGGACCGACATGTGGTACGCGACCGACTTGCCTGTCACGGTTGCCCGGTTTAGTCGAACGGCGAACGACCCGGCGGTGCGCACCTCGGACCCGGCGTGTGCCAGGTCATCGATGACCAGCGGTTCCGGCAGCGCAGGCCGGATGCCGCTCACCACGCCCGACGCCTGCCCGACCCGCGTGGCCCCGGGCGCGGGGGCACCCACGTCCACCTCGATGTTGAACAGCAGGTTCCCCGACTCGCCGTAGTAACCGCCGGTCGCCTTGTGCGTCGACGGGACGAGCTCACCGCCGGCGTCATCGACCATGCGGTCGATCGACACGCTCGGCGACCGGTCGTCGTCGAGCGTGACCTTGGGGTCGAGCAGGACGACCAACTTCAGCGCGTCCCTGGCCGTCTGTCGGCCGTCCGCGAGGTCCACCTCGCGGTTTCGCTCGAACGTCCTCCCCACGACCAGGACGCGCCCGGCATCGCAGACCGGTCCGCCCAACAGCCGGCCGTCCCCCGTGCCGTCGGTCACGTTGATCGCGTCCCGACCACTGGTCACGTGACCGTTCGCCACGGTGCAGACCCGATCGACGGCGACCCAAAACGGGACGGCGTCGAGATCGACGTCGATGGGCCGCACGACCGACGTCGAGGTGGCGACCCACGCCCACTCGGGCCAGACCCCGATCGGCACGCCGGCCTGCTTGGACAGCGCCGCGAACGCCGCGCGCGGGTTGACGCCGGCCAGGTGCAACGTGACGGTCGTCGGCCGCTCGGCCGCGATCCTCCGGAGTCGAGCCAGGATCCCCGCCGCCCGGCGGCGCACCTCCAGGCTTGCCGCGTGCTCGGCGGCGTCGACCATTGCCGGACGAACCGCCTCGCCCCGGTCGACCAGCTGCGCCGTCGCCGCGTCGCGGGCGCGCCAGTCGTCGGCATCCAGCTGCGCGATCAATGCGGTGACGCCCGGCTCGGCCCCCTGCGTCGCCGCGGGGGCGGCGGCTCGACCGGTCGAACCGATCGTGAGGAACGCGGTCAGCACCCACGACGCGATTCGTTGTCGCACCCAATCCTCCCGTTCAGGTCCGTGCCGGACGACCCCGCAGCGGAGCCGCTGGGTCCCACCAATGCTACTCAACTGACGTCCGTCCCGCGCGGCCTTGCCGCCGTCGAGCGGTCGCCGACGCCGGTCACGGACCGCGGCGATCCCATGCCGCGAATGAAGGCAGGATGAAAGCGGGCACAATCGGAACACGCGACCGAACACCGACGACCCCCTCGACGCGTGGGACAAGTTGTTACAACAATCACTTTCGAAGTTCGCAAGTCGTTTTGTAATAAAGACTAGTGGAAATCGGCGGATGGGACGGGATGGAAAGTGTCCCAATTTGTCACTGCCGTTCGGTACGACGTTTACCACGGCCATCTTATGCTAACAGTAACCGAACTTGCGCTTTCGTTTTCCGCAGTCATGATACCCGACTGTGGAGCTCCGTGAGCAAGACGTCTCGACCAAGGTGCTGGCGCGGGTCCTGCCGCTGCTGGACCGGCTCCACGACTGCGGGACCCAGCGGGACACGGCCGGCAACCGCACGCTGTTCTTCGACGACTACGCCAAGCTGGTCCTGGTCTACCTGTTCAACCCGCTGATCGACTCGATCTCGATGCTCCAGCGGGCGGCCGAGCTCCCCAAGCTGGCGCGGCAGCTGGGCGTCAAGCCGTTCTCCAAGGCCAGCTTCTCCGAGGCCCCGGCGGTGTTCGACCCGGCCCTGATGGCGGCGGTCGTGCAGGAGCTGGCCGCCGACGCCCGGGCGCTGCCGGCCGACCCGCGGCTGGCCGACGTCAAGGGGGCCATCAAGCTGGCCGACGGCACCCTGCTGGCGGCGCTGCCCAAGCTGGTCGAGACGCTCTGCCGCCGCAACCGGGACGGGTCGAAGTACCACGCGTTCCGCGGCCACGGGGTCCTGGACCTGCGGACGGGCCTGCCCGACCTGATCCGCCTGACCGGCGGCAGCCCCAAGGGGGACGACAACGAGCGGCGGGTGCTGGAGGCGGCCGTCCTGCCCGGCAACCTGTACGTGGCCGACCGGGGCTACTTCGACAAGCAGCTGCTCGCGCACATCGTCAGGGCCGGCAGCTCGTACGTGTTCCGCGCCCAGGACAACCTGGCGTACGAGGTCGTCGAGGACCGCCCGCTCACGGCCGCGGCCCTCGCCGACGGCGTGCTGCGGGACCAGGTGGTCCGCCTGGCCGACCTGGACCACCTCGTCCACCTGGTCACGGTCCGGGCCGACGTCCACGCCAAGCGCACCCGCAACGGGACCATCGACAGCTCCGGCCAGATGCTGCTGGTCACCGACGACCTGGCCATGGCCCCCGAACTGGTCTCGCTGTGCTACCGCTACCGCTGGACGATCGAGACGTTCTTCAAGTTCCTCAAGCAGATGCTCGGGTGCCGGCACCTGATCAGCCAGCGGAGGGCGGGCGTCGAGATCCAGGTCTACGGCGCGATGATCGCCTGCCTGCTGCTGAACCGGGCGACCGGCGTCAAGCCGTGCAAGGCCCTGATGGAGGTCCTGCTCTGGCACCAGCTGGGCTTCGCCACCGACGACGACGTCCTGGCCCGGGTGGAGCAAACCCGGCGGGACCAGGCCAAGGCCCACGCGAAGAAGATCGGCCGGTGAGTTCGGCCCCGGTGCGCCCCGTGGTGCCGGGCGCTAACGCTGCGCGCTGCTTGACGCCGAGAACACGCCGTACGTCGGCCGACCCGCTCCCGATCCGCCGTTAGTCTTTACCAGCGTCCACCGACCACGCCACCGTAATCCGCGGGCCGAACGACAATGCCAATTTGTCCCATTTCGTCTCACGGGCTTCGCCCCGCCAAACGGGAGCGATGGACCCACCTGCAAGGCTTAAGGTCGACCTCGCCGCGCCCCGCCGGGGCGACAGCCGGCCCGACCGTCGGTACCCTGTTCGCCCGATGCCTGTGACCGCCTCCCTCAAGTTGGCTCAATTGGTCGGCCAGTTGGCCGCCTCGCTGCGCTCCATCGTGCACGGGACGTACGAGTTTCGGCAGTTCCGCTGGTTGGACCGCACGCTAACTGTGGAGGGCAAGCGCGGCCTGCGGCCGCTCATGGTGCGGCTGAGGTTCATCGGGTCGCCGACCGACGTGAGCACCGTCTGCTCAATCTGCGGGAAGCAGCGGCTGTGCATGCACGCGATGGCGGCGCTGGTCGCGGCGCACGATGGCGGGATCCCCGCCAACATCGAGGCCAACAGTTACGCCCCGGGCGTCTACACCAGCGCCGGCACGGCACGACCGCGGCCGGTCGACCAGTGGAAGGCCCGGCTCGGCAACCTGACGAGCCGGCTGGAACACATCCTGCCCGCCGCCCCGCCCGCCGCGGCGCAAGCGCCGCCCTCGGGGCGCGAGGTGGTCTACGTCCTGCAGCTCGGCGACCGGCACCGGTCCGACGACCTGCTGGCCTTCACCATGGCCACCCGGCCCCTCGCGCCGCCCACGCCCGCGCCCAGGAAGGCGGGCGCGAAGCCGGCGGCCGTGTACCGCAACTTCACCGGCTCCATGGCCGTGCTGGCGGCGTCGCCGGACCCGCTCGACCGCGAGATCGCCGAGCGCGCGTCCGTCAAATCCGCCTCGCCCTACTCCTACGACGACGACTACCACGAGACCCGCGCCAGCGGGCGGTTCACCGTGTCGGTCGACTCGGGCGGCCCGCTGCTCGCGCGGCTGGCGCGGTCGGGCCGGCTGTTCATCAACGACCAGCTCCACCTCCACGACGGCATCCGCCCCGCCGGCTGGATCGGCGACGAGAAGTTCGACCTGAAGTTCGAACTGGCCGACCACGATGTGGGCGGCGACGGGGACGACGCCGACGTCAAGGCCGCGCGCCACCTGCGGCTCGGCCTCTGCGCCGTGAGCCCCTCGATCACCGTGCGCGGCCCCGACCTCAAGGGCGTCTGGCCGCGGATCTTCCTCGACGGGCAGGACCGGATCGGCCTGTTCGCCACGGCCGCGGCCCGGCACCTCGTCCAGGTCCTGTCGCCGGCCGACCCGATCATCCTGCCGCGGTCCAAGGCCGGCGACGTGATCGGTCGCGTGGCGTCGCTGCCGCTCGGCGTCGGCATTGAGTTCGTCAACTGCGACGACGTCCGGCCCCGCCGCATCGAGTCCCAACCCAAACCCCGGATGCACGTCAAGGCGACCGGCCCGACGGCCGAGACCTTCGGGGCCGACGTGCGGATCGACTACGACGGCGTGCAGCTGCGGCTCGACCACCCCGGGACCGAGTGGTACGACAAGCCGAGCGGCAGCTTCGTCGCCGTCGATCAGGCCGCCCACCAGCGGTTCAGGCAGGCCCTGACCGACGCCGGCGTGAAGTTTCGGAACACCTACTACCAGGGCCCATCGCTCGCCATCCCCAAGCGGAAGGTGGTCGCCGTCGTCCACGCGCTGATTCACGCCGGCTGGCACGTCGAGGCGGACGGCAAGGTGTACCGGTCGGCGTCGACGTTCGACATCAACGTGGTCAGCGGCATCGACTGGTTCGAGCTGCAGGGCACCGCCCGGTTCGAGGGGGGTGCCGTGAGCCTGCCGACGTTGCTCCGCGCCGTCCGCGCGGGCGAGTCGTCGGTGGTGCTGGACGACGGCAGCATCGGCCTGATCCCCGAGGCCTGGGCGCGACAGTTCGGCCGCGTCGCGTCGCTGGCCACGATGTCGACCGAGGACGGCGCCGGGGCCGGGAGCCCGGCAGGCGACGTCGCGCGGTTCGGCCAGACGCAGGTCGGCCTGCTGGACGCGATGCTCGCCGAGCAGGCCGTCGGCACGGCCGTCGCGGTGGACGAGCGGTTCGCCGCCGCCCGCGATTCGCTGCGCCGCTTTGAACGGGTCGAACCGCTCGACCCACCCCCCGGCTTCGTCGGCGACCTGCGGCCCTACCAGAAGCTGGCCCTGGGCTGGTTCGCCTTCCTCCGCGACCTGGGGTTCGGCGGCTGCCTGGCCGACGACATGGGGCTGGGCAAGACCGTGCAGGTGCTGGCCATGCTTGAGGGCCGTCGGCAGGCGAGGTCGGGTCCGTCGCTGATCGTGGTGCCCCGGTCGCTGGTGTTCAACTGGACGGCCGAGGCGGCCAAGTTCGCCCCGGGCTTGCGCGTGCTCGACCAATCCCACGCCCAGCGGCACAAGGGGACCGAGCACCTGGCCAACTACGACCTGGTGCTGACCACCTACGGCACGCTCCGCCGCGACGCCGCGTTCCTGCGCGACTTCGAGTTCGACTACGTCGTGCTGGACGAGTCGCAGGCGATCAAGAACAGCGCGACCGAGGCGGCCAAGGCCGCCCGGCTGCTCCGCGGGCGCCATCGGCTGGCGCTCAGCGGCACGCCGATCGAGAACCACCTGGGCGAGCTGTGGAGCCTGTTCGAGTTCCTGAACCCCGGCATGCTGGGCCGGGTCGGCCGGTTCGCCAAGCTTGCCGCCGACGCCGGTGGCCGGGGTGACGCCACCACCGAGCTGGCCATCGCCGAGGACCGCCGCATGCTCGCCGCGGCGGTCCGGCCGTTCGTGCTCCGCCGGACCAAGCTGCAGGTCGCCCCCGAGTTGCCCGAGCGGGTCGAGCAGACGGTCGTCGTCGACCTCGACCCCGAGCACCGCAAGGCGTACGACGAGCTGCGCGACTACTACCGCCAGGCGTTGCTGACCAAGATCGAGTCCGTCGGCATCGGCAAGAGCCAGATCGTGATCCTCGAGGCCCTGCTCCGCCTGCGGCAGGCCGCCTGCCACCCCGGCCTGGTCGACAAGACCCGCGCCAAATCCCCGTCGGCCAAGGTCGACGAGCTGGCCACCCGCGTCGCCCAGGCCGTCGGGGCGGGAGAGCGGACGCTGGTCTTCTCGCAGTTCACGTCGCTGCTGACCATCGTCAAGCGCCGCCTCACGGCCGACGGCATCGACTTCCTCTACCTCGACGGCAAGACGCGCGACCGCCAGGCCCTGGTCGACCAGTTCCAGTCGGGCGAGGGACCGGCCGTGTTCCTGATCAGCCTCAAGGCCGGTGGCGTCGGCCTGAACCTGACCGCCGCCCGGACGGTCTACCTGCTGGACCCCTGGTGGAACCCGGCCGTGGAGGCGCAGGCGATCGACCGGGCTCACCGCATCGGCCAGCGGCAGACCGTGTTCGCCACCCGCCTGATCGCCGCCGACACGGTCGAGCAGCGCGTGCTCGACCTGCAGGCCCGCAAGCGCGGCCTGGCCGACGCCATCCTCAACGCCGACAACGCTGGCATCGCCTCGCTGACGCGCGAGGACCTGGAACTGCTGTTGGCGTGACGCCGGTTGAACCGCTCAAGCCCGGCCCAGCCAGTCCAGCGCCGCCTCCTCCACCAACCGATCCTCGACCGTCGCGACGCCCACCTTGGGCACGTGCGCGTCTCGCCGCACGAACAGCGCCCGCTCGCCGGCCAGGCAGTTGTGGATGGCGAACTGCCCCGGCGGTGGGACGGCCGGGTCGTACAGGGCGGCGGCGACCAGCGTCGGGATCGTGAGGTGCCGGGCCGCCGTGGCGGCGTCGAAGTATTGAAGCACCGGCAGGTGGCGCTCGCCGCCGGCTTGGCGTACGGCCTCGCCGCTGCCGACGCAGGGCAGGGTCAGGCGGATCGGGTGGTTGCCAAAGCTGGGGTAGTCGAGGAACGCGCGCCTGAACCGGCCGTCCCACGGCAGCATCAGCGCGCCGATCCCCCCGCCGAAGCTCGCGCCGGCGTAGCAAAGCTGCTCGGCACCGGCGGGCACCAGTTCAATTAACGCCGACGCTGCCGCCCACAGGTCGACGGCGTTGAACCGGTGGATGTACGTCTCGCGCGACCCGATCCCGTGCAACACGTGCGAGTTGGCCGTGGAGGGTAGGTCAGGCATCGCGGAGCGGTTGAACCCACGCGCACAGGGATAGAGTGCGGCCGAACCGGGCACGAGCGGCGCGGGGTCCGGCGCGGCGCGGCCGCCGTAGCCGTGGCCGACCACTAAACCCGACGTGACCGCCCCATCGGCAGGCGTGACGAGCCACCCGCCGAGGCGGACGGGTTCCCGCCCTTCGCCGGCCCAAGCGTCGAACTCGACGAGGTCAACGACGCTGCGGCGCGTCCGCCGGAGAAACGTCCGCGAGGGCTTCGGCGGCACCATCGACGCGGCGGCGAACGTCCCCCGCCAGAACGGCGCGAAGTCAGCCGGCGCCGCCGGGCAGCCGACGGCCATCAGGTCGGCCTCGGTGTAGCCGTACGTCGGGTCGAACGGGTAGGTCGGCGCGTCCATCGTCCGCTCCTTCGTTCAGGCGAGGTACCGCAGGTTGTACGCCGGCACGACGCCATGCTCGGCGTACCAACGCTTCCGGTCGGCGGGCAGGTGCTTGAAGTCCCGCATCCGCCCGCGGCAGAGAACCGCCCCACAGCGGCAGTCGAACTCGAAGTCGTCCTCGTCCATCGTGGTCGAGTAGTCGAACGTCACCTGCTCGCCAACACCGATGTCGCGCAGCGCGACCAGCCGGACGTCCGACCCGTCGTCGCCGACGATCACCAACCCTGCGTTGGCGTCGCAGCTGTGGTTGACGAAGTCGTCGGGGCCGCCGCTGGCGCCGAGGTACAGGTCAGGCCCGACCTGGACGGCCAGCGTGTCCGGCGTCGTCTGCGCGTACCGCAGCCGTGGGCCGGTATAGCGAATCAGCTCCACGCCGGCGGAAATCTGGGCCGTGGCGAACACGCCGCGGCCCGTGTCGGATTGCCTGACCGTCAGGTTCGTGCCGTTCATGCTACACCTGCATCGGCCCGACCGGCCGTCCCATTGCAGCCAACCACGGCGGGGCCGATCATGTCGGGCGACCCATGAGCAACCCGATCACGATCCTGTTCGCCGGCGGCGGCACCGGCGGCCACCTCTACCCCGGCGTCGCCGTGGCCGACGCACTGCGGTCCGTCCTGCCCGATGCCCGCCCGCTCTTCCTCTGCACCGAAAGGCCCATCGACAAGGTCATTCTGGACCCCACCGGCTACGCGTTCATCCCGCAGCCCATCGTCCCGCCGCGCACCAGCATCGGCGGGCTGCTGCGGTTCTGGAAGTCGTGGCGCGAGACGAAGGACCAGGTCCGACAGATTCTGGCCGAGCGGAAACCTGCGGCGGTCGTCGGCCTCGGTGGCTACGCCGCCGGCGTGGCCGTGAAGCTGGCCGCCGGGCGTGGCGTCCCGACGCTGATCCTGAACCCCGACGTGATCCCCGGCAAGGCGAACCTGTTCCTGATGAGGCACGCGCGGGCCGTCTGCTGCCAGTTCGCCGCGACGGCCGACCACGTCGCTGCCGAGCATCGCCCCAAGCTGCGCGTGACCGGGTGCCCCATTCGGTCGGACATCGTAAAACTGCCGAGCCGTGCCGAGGCGATCGGCCGCCTCGGGCTCGACCCGACGCTGTCGACGTTCGTCGTGACGGGCGCCTCGCTTGGTGCCCAGACGGTGAACGCCGCGGTGTTGAAGCTGTTGGGCGATCTGCCGCTCCCCGGCTGGCAGGTGCTGCACCTGGCCGGCCGCGACCACGCCGCCGCGGTTCGCGCGGCCTACGAGCAGCTGCCCGCCGTGCGATCGCACGTGGTCGACTTCACCCCCGCCATGGCCGACGTCTGGGCCGTCGCCGACCTGTGCGTGAGCCGATCCGGCGCCAGCAGCTGCGCCGAGCTCACCGCGGCCGGCGTGCCGTCGGTGCTGATGCCCTATCCCTACCACAAGGACATGCACCAGCGGGCCAACGGCAAGGTGCTCGCCGATGCGGGGGCGGCGGTGCTGATCGATGACGCCAAGGATGAGAAGATCAACGCCGACCAGTTACGGCCGGTGTTGGCATCGTTGACGACGGACCCCGGCAGACGGGCCGCAATGGCGGCCGCGGCCCGGACGGCCGGCCGGCCGGACGCCGCCGCCGCGGTGGGCGCGGTTGTCGCCGAACTGCTGGGGTGACCCGGCGCATCACTGGAGCCTGACCACGCTCAAGGCGAGGGACAAGGGGTTGTACGCTCGGTGCCAGATCGTGCTGCTGGCCGACCGCGGTCGAGCCCCGCCATCCCGCACCTACTGGGGATCACCGTCGGCCTCGAGCGTCACCGGCCCGAGCAGGCCTGAGGGCTGCAGGGTTGACGTCGCTTTTAACCAGTTACACGTGGTCCGCGCCAGCCGCTGCGGCCCAGCGTCGGCGATGAGGCGGTTCACCCACAGGTTGGCGACCGTGACCTCCAGCCGGTTGCTGGATCGCAGGGCTACAGCGACAACGGCAACGTTCGGTGATCTCGGCGAGAAAGTAAAAATAGCGATCAATTTACGTACACATGCCAGTTTACACGACGTAGGTTTCGTGGCCGACACCCAGTGAGCCGAGCACGGCGGCGAGGTGGCCGGGCCGACCACGGACGAGAGCATCCTCCGCGACCTGTTCGACCAGACGGCGAAGGCATCGGAAATCCTCGGCGTGGACGCCGACTTCCGCGCCACGGTGCGGACCGCCCGGGCGGAACTGGGGGGTTCAACACGCTGCGGGGGGATGCATTCGTTTCCCAGCAACTTCAGAAGCAGGTCCGTCTCAAACAGAACTGGACGGGCGGCCTGCCGCAATGGTGGGGGATGACGCGGACCACGTTCACCTGCGACGTCCGAAAGCGCGGCGCCACGCCCTGTGACGAAAGACTCGGCGGTCAGGACGGCGTCGGCCCCGGGGACGAACTTGCCCAGGCCGCCGTAGTGCCGGGCAAACACGTCGGTGATGGCCGCCCGGTCGTGCCGCGACCAGAGCCACTGCGGTGACGACCGGGCCGCCAGGTGCGCCGCCCACGCGGCGCGGGCGGTGGCGCAGTCCTGAGGGTCGACCGCTTGCTTCACCCCGACCAGGTCGGGCCGGGACAGGTCGACCGTAGCGAACAGCGATGCGTCCCCCGGCGGCAACCGTAAGGGCTGGTCGCCGTGGGCTGGCCCCGCCGCGCAGGACAGGATCAGGACGGCAACGAACAGGGCGTCAACCCGAGGGCGTTGGACGGGGTACCGCATGGATCTCATCCGGTCAGTCAACGGGCATTGCGCGGCGTCGCTCGACCACGCACGCGTCAGGGGCCGCGCTACGGGCCGCCGGCTGGCGGCCGGCGTCGCCGTCACGGGTGGCCGGCGGTGAACCGGACCGACTTCAGCCGGAGCAGGTGGCCGGTGCCACCGCGCACGACGAGCCGGACGTTACGGTTTCCGGCGTCGTTCGTGAGGCGGCACGAGGCGGTTCCGAACGTCCGCCGCCCATCACCGCCGGGCGGGATCTGCAGCGTCTGCAAAGTCCGCAGGGTGCGCTTCAGTGTGCCACGAGGCGATCACGTTCAGTGCGTGCCGACCCCAAGGTGACGCGAGTTCGACATGGGGTCTGCTCGACGACCGGGCGGTTGTCGTTCCGTCGCCCACCGAGCCGCCGCCGGCGTTCGCGGGAACGCGACCTGAAGCGGGCGGAGGTCGTCGTCCTCTCACCGGGGGCCGAGGAGCTTGACGCACGCGGCCGACAGGCTGTTGACGCCAAGCTTGTCGAAGATCCGCTCCAGGTGCTTCTGCAACGTCCGGGGGCTGATCGCCAGCTCGGTGGCCGCCCGCGCGGCGGTGGCGCCGGCCAGGATCTTGGCGACGACCTGCGCCTCGCGCGGCGTGAAGCCGTACCCCGCCAGTGACGGGCTGGCCTGGGTTGTCGGGTTCTCCTGGAGCAGCAGGACCGCGTGGCCGTCCTTCAGCGGGCACCGGCGGACCCACAGGTCGAACCCCGGCCGGCGCGACGCGAACGGCGAATCCCCGGCCGACCGAAGCCACAGGCGAACGGCATGGGGCAAGCCGTGGATCGAGTCGCCGGCGTCGGCGAAGTGGTCGGAGAAGATCTGCCCGGCCGGCTCGGTCGCCCAGACGACGGTGCCCCGGCGATCGACGCAGACCAGCCCGACCGGCAACCGGTCGATCACGGTCCCCCGTCGGATGCCGTCAGCGTTGCGCAGCAGCTGCCGGTCGCGGCCCGAGACGTACGCCTGGAGCAGGTGCGGGCGGAGCAGGTTCAGCACGGCCCGGTCCCGCGCCGAGAACCCTCGCCGGGCCCGGTTGAACGACAGGCCGATCATCAGCCCCGCAGCCCCCACCATGCCGATCGACAGCTGGTCCTCGATGCCCATCGGACCGAACAACTCGCGGTACAGGCCGGTGGCGTGGAACTGACGGGCGGTGAGGAAGTCCGAGATCGCCTTGGCCTGGCCGTCGCGCGTCCGCTGGGCGTAGGCGACGACGGGGTGGTCGGCGATGTGGGCCTGGAACCGGGAGCTCACCCACTCCACCGTCCACGGTTCCGGAGGCAGTAGAAATCCCGACGACTCGCCCAGCACCGGGTCGACCTGCGTGAACGCTGACAGGGTTGACGGGACGAGCGCGGCCGTCACCCGCAGCATGGCCATGGGGAGGGTGACGAAGTCGGCCGCCGCTGCGTGGATCTCGCGGACGCAGTCGAGGACGGCCGACAGGTCCTCGGCGAGGAGCGGGTTGTCCATTGTGGATCAGGGTATCTACGTCGATTTGCGTACGTCAATGCCTGCTTGGCCGGCTGCGGCGTCGACTGCGGGCCGTACTCAGCCGGTTTTTCGCGGCATCTACGCCTGATGCCTGTGAACTACTCAAAAGATGACCCCTTCCCACCTGTGTAATCATGCGGATACCTTCACGATATGCGAGACGAAACCTCGATGTTGTCGTCCAACGAGTCGGCGGAAGATGACCCGTCGCCCGAGTCGGCGTGCAGGGCCGTTCGGCAGTCGGTCGCAACGCTGACCGCGACGACCGCCTCGTGCGACGCGGCCGGCGTCACATCGACCGAGTCGGCGTTCGACATGCTCAGCGTCCGCCAGCGGCAGGTCGTGGGCATGCTCGCGGACGGGCTGTCATCCAAGGAAATTGCGACCCGCCTGAGCGTCAGCATCAAGACGATCGAGACCCACCGGGCCGCCGCCATGATGAAGCTGCACGCGAACGGCGTGGCCGACCTGACGAAGTACGCCGTGCGAGAGGGACTCACCGCCCTGTAGGGTCGTCACCGCCGCGTGTTCCCGCTCGCTCGACTTCGGGCAGTTCCTGATACGCAACGATTGTGGTTGCTAAGGGATTGCGGAAGCCGACAGTAGGTGGATGCGTCGGGACGACCTGCCAGACGATGAGCTCAACGCGTACGCCGCGGCGACTGAGCGCTGCTACCGGCTCCACGAGCCGCACCTGTGGCCCTGGGCCGGGTGGTACGCGCTGATCCTCGGCGACCGCCTGCTCGGCGTGTTTCCCGACGCGGCGTCCGCCCTGCGGTACGCCTACGGGGTGACGGTCGACCGTTCGGGACCGCCCGTCGTCCGGCAGATCGAGGGGACACGCACGGCTCCAACCTTCGCCGCTGACGGTGGCGTGCCCCACGCGTTCGAGTGACGGTTGCCGCCTTTGCCGCCGATCGCGGAACGGAGCCATTCCGTACTGGCCGTGGCCGGCACGTCGCGCTGACCACGACCGATCGCAGTTTTCGGTCGTTCTGGCCCGTCGGCCTACGATGTCCGTGGCCAACCCAACCGGAGCGCGAGATGAGGGTGATCGTCGAGGTCCGCCTGACGTTCGAGGGATGCGACCTGAGCCGGTTCGTGCCCGGGTACGAGCCCGGCACGGACGAGGTGGCCTACACCCGCGAGATCGACCTGCCGTTCGTGCCGTACGCCGGGATGACGCTGCACTTCTCCGACGACGGCCTCGCCGCCGCCGGCATCGAGGCCGAGTGGCTGCAGGTCACCGTCCAGCACGCCGACTGGTGGGAAGGGACCGCCGACGAGCCCGAGCACCTCAGCGTGGCCACGGATCCCGTTGACGTCGGCCCCGTCGCCAGCCGGGCCCAGTTTGCCCAGCGGCACCGGTACATGCTCGCGTCGGGGTTCGAGGCGGAGGAGGACGACGCGGTGAATGGGCTGGTCGCCGGAGGCTAGAGCGGGCCATCGAGGAGGGGGAGGAGGCGGGCATCCGGCAGCAGTTCGAGACGAACTTCTTCGGGCTGGTCGCGCTGACCCAGCGGGTGCTGCCGGGCATGCGGCAGCGGCGGAGCGGGCACATCGTGAACTTCTCCTCCATCGGCGGCCTGTGCGCGTTCGCGGCGACGGGGTACTACCACGCGACCAAGTTTGCCGTGGAGGCGGTGTCGGAGTCGCTGTGGATCGAGGTGAAGCCGTTGGGGATCCACGTGACGCTCGTGGAGCCGGGGGCGTTTCGGACGGACTGGGCGGGACGGTCGATCATCGAGAGCAGGACCGTCATTCCCGAATACGCCGAGACGGCGGGGAAGCGGCGGGAGTCGACGCGGGCCAGCTCGGGGAACCAGGCGGGCGACCCGGTGCGCGGGGCGGCGGCGGTGGTGAAGGCCGTCGAGTCGGCCGAGCCGCCACTGCGGCTGCTGCTGGGTGCCAACGCGCTGAGGCTGGCTTACGGCCGGCTCGACGCGCTGCGGGCGGACTTCGATGCGTGGAAGGATACGACGCTGAGCGCCGACTACCCGGAGCCGGAGTTGAAGCACAGTTAGCCGCAGAGGGGTGCAGGTGAAGGAGTCGCGGCACGCTATGGTTGTGCGCATGGTTGACCCCGTCGAACTGGAGCTGACCCGGAACCTGCTGGAGGCGGCGGCCGACCAGATGGGGATCACGCTGCGGCGGGTGGCGTTCTCGGCCAACATCAAGGAGCGGCGCGACTTCTCCTGCGCGATCTTCGATGCCGACGGCCACCTGCTGGCGCAGGCGGCCCACATCCCGGTGCATTTGGGCTCGATGCCGGCCAGCGTGGCGGCGGTGCGCGATCGGCTGGGCGACCTCGCCGAGGGGGACGTGGCCATCGTGAACGACCCATTTGCGGGGGGGACGCACCTGCCCGACATCACGCTGGTGACGCCGGTGTTCGCGGGCGGCGAGCGCGTGGGGTACGCGGCCAACCGGGCGCACCACGCCGACGTGGGGGGCATCAGCCCGGGGTCGATGACGCTCAGCCGGCACATCGACGAGGAGGGGGTGCGGATCGAGCCGACGCTGCTGAGCCGGGCGGGCGTCCGGGACGAGGCGGTGCTGAAGCGCATCCTGGAAGCGGTGCGAACGCCGACCGAGCGGGTGAACGATCTCGAAGCGCAGCTGACGGCGAATGAGGTGGGGGCGAAGGCGTTGGCGGGCATGGTCGCGACGCACGGTGCCGAGCATGTGCAGCGGTACGGCCGGGCGCTGTTGGACTACTCGCAGTCGTTCATGGCGGCGGCGATCCGCGAGATCCCCGATGGCGAGTACCACTTTCAAGATGCGTTGGACGACGATGGGGCGGGCACGTCGCCGATTGCCATTCGAGTCGTCGTCACCATTGTCGGCGATCGGGCGACGGTGGACCTGCGCGCGTCGGCCCCGCAGGTGGCGGGGTGCGTGAACTGCCCTCGGGCGGTGGCGTTGTCGGCCGCCTACTACTGCTTTGCCTGCCTGCTGGACGAGGGGTTGCCGTTGAACGGCGGGTGCTTCCGCAACATCTACGTGCTGACGACGCCGGGCACCGTGTGCCACGCCGAGTACCCGGCGGCCGTGGTGGCGGGGAACACCGAGACGAGCCAGCGGCTGGTCGACGTGATCTTCGGCGCGCTGGCCAAAGCGTTGCCCGATCGGATCCCCGCCGCCAGCTGCGGGACGATGAACAGCGTGGCAATGGGCGGGCGGACGGCGGATGGCGTCGGCTGGACCTACTACGAGACGATCGGCGGCGGCAGCGGCGGGGGGCCGGACGGGCCCGGCGCGTCGGCGGTCCAGTGTCACATGACGAACACGCTGAACACGCCCGCCGAGGCGCTCGAACTGCAGTACCCGCTGCGCGTCCGTCGCTTCGAGCGCGACCTGGGCAGCGGCGGGCACGGCAGGCATCGCGGCGGCGACGGCGTCGTCCGCGAGCTGGAGGCGCTCGCCCCCGCCGACGGCACCGTCCTGACCGACCGTCGCCTGACCCGCCCCTACCCCCTGGCCGGCGGCAGCAGCGGCGACGGCGGCGAGAACTGGGCCGTCGTCCCCGGCGACCGCGACTACGTCGTGCCGCCCAAGGCCCGCTTCACCCTCGCCCCCGGCGATCGCCTGCGCATCCTCACCCCCGGCGGCGGCGGGTGGGGCGGCGCATGACCTCGATCAACGCGAATGGCCAGTTTGCGTGGACCGGCGCCAATGGCTGTGGAGCGGCTGCCGGATTCCCGCCATGAAACA
The DNA here is from genome assembly GCA_965198865.1 of Tepidisphaeraceae bacterium. Classification (GTDB taxonomy): domain Bacteria; phylum Planctomycetota; class Phycisphaerae; order Tepidisphaerales; family Tepidisphaeraceae; genus CBDAQA01. The sequence continues at coordinate 139,002 of CBDAQA010000018.1, forward strand.
AGCGGTTGCTCCCGGCCCGCACCCGCGTGCCTCGCGCGGATCGCGCGACCCCTGATTCCTCCCGTTGAGCGGTCATCCCATGGACTACAGCAACGTGAAGTCGAGCGACGCGGTCAGCCAGCACCCGGAGCCGGGGATGACCCGGCAGGTGCTGTCGCACAACGAGCAGCTGATGCTGGTGCGGCACCACTTCGAGGCCGGCTGGGCGGGGGCCCGGCACAGCCATCCGCACGGGCAGCTGGTGTACGTCGTGAAGGGGGCGATCCGCCTCGTCGTGGGCCCGACCGTGATCGTGCTGCGCGACGGCGACAGCGTCGTCGTGGATGGGGACGTCGAGCACGAGGCGTCGGCGTTGGAACCGTCGGAGGTCCTGGACGTCTTCACACCGGTCCGCGCCGACTACCGGCCCGGGGCGTGACCGGGGTCGTGCCGCTTACGTCTGTGTGGTCCCCCAACTGGCGCGGGGCCAACCGATGTCCACAATAACCGAATCACGCCGCTACCCACCGACGAGAAGCTGCTGGCCCTGAGCCGCGACGTGCTGCAGCAGTTCGACGCGATCTTCGGCCTCCACCCCGGCTTCCGGCCGGCGCACGCCAAGGGCACGACGCTGGAGGGGACGTTCACCCCGGCGCCGGGGGCGGCGTCGCTGAGCCGGGCGCAGCACCTGACCCGGCCGTCGACGCCGGTCACGGTGCGGTTCTCCAACTCGACCGGCGTGCCGGTCACTCCCGACAACGACGCGAACGCCGACCCGCGCGGCATGGCGGTTCGGTTCCACCTGGCCGAGCACGTCCACACCGACATTGTCAGCCACTCGACTGACGGGTTCCCGACGCGCACCGGCGCGGAGTTCCTGGAGCTGCTGAAGGCGATCGCCGCGACCAAGCCGACCGATGCCCACCCCAACCCGGTCGAGCGGTTCGTGGGATCGCACCCGGCCGCCCCGGCCTACGTGCGGACGCCCAAGCCGCCGCCGTCCAGCTTCGCCCGCGAGGCCTACTTCGGCGTGACGGCGATGCGCTTCGCCAACGCCGCGGGCGAGACCCGCTTCGGCCGGTACCGCCTCGCGCCCGTCGCCGGCGTCGACCACCTCAATGCCGCCGCCGCGGCGGCCAAGGGGTCGGACTACCTGTTCGAGGAGATCGGCCAAGGCGTCGCCAAGGGACCGGTCGAGTTCCAGCTCGCCGTGCAGCTGGCCGACGCAGGCGACGTGGTGGACGACGCGACCGTCCACTGGCCGGCCGGCCGCACCGTGATGGAGCTGGGCACGCTCCAGCCGACCAAGCCCGTGGCCGACAACGCCGTCGAGCAGAGGCAGATCATCTTCGACCCCATCCCCCGCGTGGACGGCATCGTGCCGTCTGCCGACCCGCTGCTGGAGCTGCGGGCGGCGATCTACCTGATCAGCGGGCGACGCCGCCGAGCGGCGACGTAGGTGGCGCGTCGCACTGACTTGCCGCTTGCGGGTTCGCGGACCAACGCCTGTGGCAGTCGCCGCCGCACCACGGGCGTTGGTCCACCATGCCGCAAGCGGAACACGCTTGCCACATTTGTCGCACATGTGGCAGCTGTGACGCCTGTAGCGGCACGAATGTGGCTGCAAGTCGAAGGTTCGCCTGATTTCTTGATGTTTTCGCTCGGTCCACTTGGGACGACTGCTACGTTGTGATCCACGGTTCACCTGCACCAAGGGTCACGACACATGTCACACGCAAACAGCGGCGGCCGGTTATCCCGGCGTGGTCGGTTCCCGGTCGCCAAAGATGTGGAGACGCTGGAGGGGCGGCGGCTGCGCACGGCCACCGTCGTCGGCGGCTCGGTCGTCTACCCGACGATCCAGGCGGCGGTGAACGCCGCGCCCGCCGGCGGGACGGTGCGCGTGGCGGCGGGGACGTACGACGAGCTGGTCACGGTCGCCAAGCCGTTGACGGTGCTCGGGGCGCAGGCGGGCGTCGACGCGCGGGCGTCGAGCCGGGGCAAGGGGGAGGCGATCGTCGACGGGTACGCGCTCAGCTCGACCAGCCGGTCGTCGGCGTTCGTCATCACGGCCAACGACGTGACGGTCGACGGCTTCACCATGCAGGGGCAGACCAGCTCGGTGCTGGGCGCGGGCATCGTGCTGGCGCCGTCGATCGCGGGGACGCACGTCCTGGACGACATCGTCCGCAACAACGTGGTCGGGCTGTACCTGTCGAACGACAGCGCGGCCGACCCGGCCGTCATCCGGCACGACGTGTTCGCCAACAACAACAACCCGGGCCAGAACAACGGCCGGGGGATCTACACCGACGGCGGCGTGAGCGGGGGGCTGCTGACCGGCGTGGTCATCAACGCGAACACGTTCAGCGGCAACGTCGGCGACGGCACGAGCGGCAACCCCGAGGCGGCGGTCGGCCTCGAGGCGGCGACGGCCGGGAAGCAGTTCAACGTCGCGATCACCAACAACGTGATGACCGGCAACGGCAAGGGGCTGCTGGTCATGAACGCCAACGGCGTCACGTTCAGCGGGAACCAGATCAGCGGCTCGACCGACGCGCTCAGCGCGGCCATCCGCGACGAGGGGAACGTCGTCAACCTGACCGTCAGCCACAACGCGGTGCTGGGCGGTTCGGGCGCGGCGATCCGCATCGACGCCAAGGCGGTGCCCGGCGTCGCCAGCGCCAACGTGACGATCAACTTCAACGCGTTCGCCGGCAACCTCGCCGGCGGCGTGATCCTCGACGCCGGCGCGTACGCCGGCACGCTCGACGCGCGGTTCAACTACTGGGGCAGCGCCAACGGCCCGTCGGGCGCGGGCACCGGCGGCGGGCAGTCGGTCAGCGCCGGCGTGTCGTTCGCGGGGTACCTCTGCGTGCCGCCGCCGACGCTGGTCGGCTTCGCCGTCGACAACGGCCTGTCGGTCCTGGCCTCGACCGACGCCACGTTCCTGGCCTACGCGATCTCGCTGCGGAACCTGTCGCTGCTGAACCTGCTGCTGCTCGGGTGAGGTCCAACATCGATTGCAGGACGAGACCGCTGCGACCGCCGGAGCCGGCATCGAGCCAGCTCCGGCGGTTCGCCTTTGGGCGGCACGTGCGGCTGACCGGAGAAATACCCGGAAGGACGAAGAGGCACGAAGGACAGAGAGGTCTGCCGCCTGGGATCGCACGCCCCCGATCCGGGTCTTCAGCTTCCCAGACACCGGCTTCCGGAGGCCCACGACGCTGTTCGACCAGGCGGTCCTGGCGGGAAATCCGACCTTCCAACAACCCTGCAATTGCAATTCGCACGACTTTCGGCGGAAATGCATCGCACAGGGAGACATTCGGATGCACGCACGATCTGGCAGGGCGTATCTGGGCATGGTGGCGTTGGTGGTCGCGCTGACGGCGCTGACGCTGGCGGTCTTCGGCGTCTTCTACCACCGGCAGGTCGTCACCCTGCAACACGGCACGGAGGAGGAGGCCAGCCGGTTCACCAAGCTGACCGGGCTGACCAACGAGCCGATCCGCAACGCGCTCGACCCCCGGTACGTCGATGCGGACGGCGACCTGATCGCCGACGCGCCGACCGACCCGTCGAAGCAGTTGGACCCGGCGACGCTGACGTTCAGCTACCTGACGACCACCGAGGACGAGCCGGGCTTCCAGGCGGCGTTCAAGGAGTTCCTGGCGGCGGTGGGGCGGGCGACCGGGAAGGACGTCCGCTACGTCAACTACTCCAGCGCCGTCGATCAGATGCGGGCCATGCGGGATGGCAAGCTGTCGATGGCCGGGCTGAACACGGGCTCGGTGCCGATGGGCGTCTGCACGGCCGGGTTCGTGCCGCTGTTCCTGGCCGCCGACGAGAAGGGGGCGGTCGACTACCACATGGTGGTCATCACCCCGCCCGACTCGCCGCTGAACGGGCTGGCCGACCTGCGCGGGCACGAGCTGACCGTGACCGATCCGAACAGCAACAGCGGCTACAAGGCCCCGCTGGTGCTGCTGCGGGAGCGCGGGATGATGCCGCCGAACGACTACTCGATCCGGTACTCGCACGGGCACGTGCAGTCGATCGAGGGGATCAAGGAGAAGCGGTTCGAGGCCGCCGCCGTCGCCGGCGACGTGCTGAGCCGGTCGCTGAACTCGGGCCAGATCGCCGCGTCGGAGTACAAGGTGATCTTCACCTCCGACCAGACGTTCCCCGGCGCCGCCGTCGGGTGCGCGAACAATCTCAAGCCGGAGCTGGTCGCAAAGATCAAGGACACCGCCCTGCACTTCGACTGGTCGGGCACCGGGCTCGAGGCGCTGTTCAAGCGCGAGGGCAAGGTGAAGTTCGTGCCGGCCGACTACAAGAAGAACTGGGAGTACGTCCGGCGGATCGACGAGAGCATCGGCTACGCCTACAGCCTGCCCAGCGGCTCGCCCGAGCCGACCTCGCAGCCGACGACGATGGCCACCGCCCACGCGTCGTCCGCCCCGTGATGCGGCCTGGGCAGTTTTGAGCCGGCCCCGCCGCCGTCGCGTCGACGGCGGCGGGGCCGCGCTCGTTGTGGGTTGAGGCGTGGGGGCGAGGAGCACCGCCGGATGGGTTGGATCTTCCTGCTGTTGGCTGGCGCGTGCGAGATGGTCTGGCCGATCGGGTTCAAGTACACGCACGGCTTCCGCGACCACTACTGGGCCGTCGGCGTGACCGTGGGGGTGATGATCACCAGCTTCGGCCTGATGAGCCTTGCCACGAACCGCGGCATCCCCGTCGGGACGGCGTACGCCGTCTGGACCGGGCTGGGCGCGACCGGCACCGTGCTGCTGGGCATGTCGCTGTTCCACGAGTCCCGCGACGCGTGGCGGCTCGCGTGCCTGTCGCTCATCATCCTCGGGGTGGTCGGGCTGAAGCTGCACGAGCGGCCGGCGACCGGTGAACCCGCGTCGCCGAGTGTCCCCGCGTCGGCCACGGTGGTAGAACCGGCGGCATGAACGAACAGATCCGACGACTGGTGACGGGACGACGGCTGGGACTGCTCGCGGTGACGGTGGCGTTCCTCGCGGCGCTCCCCACGCTCGGGGCGGTCGAGTCGCTGACGACCGCATCGCTGACCGGCCCGGTCACCGTCGCCACGGCCGACGGGCACGCGATCAAGGGGACGATCCAGTCGGTCACGCCGGAACTGCTGACCGTCCTGCCCGCCCCCAAGCCGGTCGCCAAGGCCCGCCCCGGCGCGGTGCCGGCCGACGCCCCGACGCCGGCCGCGCCCGAGCCGATGCCGCTGGAGTGGAAGGACGTCAAGCGGACGTCGATCGGCCTGACCGCGCGGTCCGCGCTCGAGATCTGGAAGGCGATGCACCCCGGCGCGCTCTGCTCCACCTGTCGCGGCGACCGCACGGTCTGGTGTCCCACCTGCAAGGGGACCGCCCACGACCCCGCCGCCGCCGCCAACTGCAAGACGTGCAAGGGCGAGCTGCTGGTCCCCTGCAAGACGCGCGGCGAGGCCAACGGGGTCATCAACTGCACCAACGGTTGCCTGAAGCTCGGCATCGGGACCTGGTCCAAGCGGCCCGACGGGAAGGTGCAGTGCAAGTTCAACGTCGGCGGGGGCATGCCGCCGGTCGCGTTCGGTGAGACGGCCATCGGCGACGTGATCGTGCTCGACCTCAAAACCCACACCGCCACCGACGCCGGCAAGTGCCCGATCTGCGGCGGGACGACCAAGATCGACGACCCGGTCTGCCACGGCACCGGCCAGCAGCCCTGCCCCGAGTGCCTCGCCCGCCGGACCGCCGGCCCCTGCCCCGCCCGCTGCATCGCCGGCCGCGTCGTGTGCCCGGACTGCGGCGGGACGGGGCTGAAGAAGACCTGAACAGCCGCGCGCGGTCGTGCGACGGGTCGGTTCGACCCATCCGCGTAGCGGTCGCCCCGCAGGGGCACTCTTCGACGTCCGGCAGAGTGCCCCTGCGGGGCGACCGCTACGCAGGGGGCCTGTCCAGTGACAGGTCCCGCAGCCGCATATACTGGATTAGCCCGTACACGCCGCGGCAGAAGATGCCCAGGCCGACCAGCGTGGTGACCACGCCGACGGGGTGGGAACTGCCGCCGCCGGCGGTGTCCGAGGTGCCGTTGAGATCTTGGATGGTCCTGGTCAGCGCGACGAGTCCCAGCCCGAAGACGACGACGCCGCCAAGCGTCGTGAGGAGGGCCGTCCACATCACCTTGCGGATCGCCGCGGGGCCGCCGGCGGCGATGCCGCGGTTCGCGAACGCGCGCAGCGCGTGCCGGGCGTTCGAGTCGATGTCGAACGAGAAGTAGCCCGCCCCCGCCACGTCAAACCCGGTGTACTTGATGCTCTGGGAGAAGCTGGGGAACGTCACGGCCTGCGACACCTCCACGGGCGTCCACTGCAGCATCGCTTGGCCGTCCGGCGTGGACAGCGTCACCAGCGAATCGCCCACGTCGAGGTGCCACTGCTCGCCCGAGCTGCCCTTGTCACGACGGACCACGACCACGTGCATGTCACGCTCCTTCGACCCGTCCGGCCGGCCCGGCGCAACGGTCCTCGTCCTTCCGAGGGCGAGGGGGCAAAACGGCGTCAGGCTCTAGAGCGTGCCACTGGCGCGGGCAACGCCAAGTTCGCCGAAATCCACCAAGCTCGGCCGGCGGGATCGCCCCGGAGGAGCCGCGCACGGAGGTGCGCCGCTCTTTTGGAACCTGCCCTACTCGTGCCCCTTGATCCCCGCGTAGTGGCTCACGTCGTTGATCAGCAGCGCCCGGCCGTTGTTGGGGTCGCGGAACTCGACGGCGTTCAGGCAGGCCGTGTCCTGGGCGATGCGGGCGCGGTACAGGCGCGGGTCGATGCCGAGGATGCTGCACAGCAGCAGGCGGTTGGTCGCCTTGTGGCTAACGACGGCCACCGTGTCGTTCGGGTGGTCGCGGACGATCTGGGCCAGGGCGGGCAGGCTGCGGGCGAGCACCTGCAGGCCGGTCTCACCGCCGGGCGGGGCGGAGAGGAACGGGTCGGCGTCCCAGGCCTGGTACTCGGCGGCGAAGCGGGTCTCGACCTCCTTGTGGACCATGCCCTCCCAGTGGCCGTGGTTGATCTCGCGCAGGCCGGGCCGGGGGATGGGGGTCAGCCTGTGCGGCGTGGCGACCGCCTCGGCGGTGCGCACCGTGCGGTGCATGTCGCTGCAGTAGACGGCCGCGATCGTCTCGCCCGCCAGCCGTCGCCCCAGCGCCTCGGCCTGGGCGATGCCCGCGTCGCTCAGCGCCACGTCGCTCGCCCCGGCGAAGCGGTCCTCTTTGCTCAACACCGTCGCGCCGTGGCGGATGAGGTACAGCTTGGTCATGGACGCGAAGCGTAGCAGAGCGGCGTGAAACGTGAAGACGTGAAACGTGAGGTGCCGTTCGCCTCTACTCACGTCTTCACGTTTCACGTCTTCGTCGTCACACCGCCCCCGCGGCGACCGCCTCGGCCACCCGTTCGACCTCGCCGTTGCGCTCCATGCGGACGAAGGCGTCGACCGCGTCGGGGTCGAACATCGAGCCGCGGTGGGCGCGGACCTCGGCCAGGGCGTCGGCGGCGTCCCAGGCGGGCTTGTAGATGCGCGGGTGCGTCAGCGCATCGTACACGTCGATCAAATGGACCAGCCGGGCCTCGTAGGGGATGTCGGCGCGCGACAGGCGGTCGGGGTAGCCGGTGCCGTCGTAGTTCTCGTGGTGGCTGCGGGCGATCCGGCTGGCCTGGGAGAAGTAGGGGCTGGGGCGGAGGATCCGCTCGCCGGCCATCGTGTGCTGCTGCATCAGCCGGCGCTCGTCGGGCGTCAGCGGGCCGGGCTTCTTCAGGACGTGGTCGGGCGTGTGGATCTTGCCGACGTCGTGCAGGACCGAGGCCAGGCCGATCCGCTCGGCCTCGTTCGGGTCGACGCCCATCCGGTCGGCCAGCCGCTGCGTGGCCGTCCGCACCCGGCGGACGTGCTCGCCCGTGTCCTGGTCCTTCGCCTCGCTGGCCGTCGCCAGCATGTAGACCGTCTCCAGGTGCGCCTCGTGCAGCTGGGCGGTGCGCTCCCGCACCCTTCCCTCCAACGTCCCGGCGTAGTCCTTCAGGCGCGTCGCCTGTTGGATGACGCGGTCGCTCAGCTCGCCGATGTAGAAGTTCTGGTCGATCAGCTGCTGCTCGGCCCGCTTCTGCCGGCTGATGTCGATCAGGGTGACGACGGCGTACTCGGCCAGCAGCGACGTCTGCCCGACCGGCCGGGCGCTGACGACGACCGGCACGCGGGTGCCGCCGATGCCGGGCAGGAAGAACTCGGCCTCCCGGCTGCGGTCGAAGTCGGCCAGCATCATCCGCACGACCTCCTGCGCGTCGCCCGTCGGGTAGAGCGAGAGCAGGTCCGACCCCACCAGTTCCTCGCGCGGCCGGCCGGTCAGCTCGCAGAACCGGGGGTTCACGTGGGCCATCCGACCGTTGCGCCCGACCAGCAGGGCCGGGCAGTTCAACGCGTCCAACGACATCGCCAGGTGCGTCAACACCGTCAACGGGGAATCACCACTGGCGGGCACGGCCAACGACATCGGTTTGGAGTACCTGACTACGGACAACGCGGGAGGGTGGGCGACCGGCCAATTCTACACCCGGTTTGCCATGAAAACGAAAGAAAACCGCCGGCCCGGACAGGGCGACGACCTCCCGCCCGCGTCCCGGCCCCAAGCCGGCGTCGGGGGTACGCCCCCGGGTCTTCGGCGCAGCTCAGACGCTGGCTTGGATGACACGGGGATGATTAACAGTCGGACTTGCCAGTTGAACTGTTGTGTTATACGATGCGCCCGTGTCGCACCCGACTTTTGAGGCCGACGTGATCGAGCTGGCGCAGGCGGTCGGCCTGCTGGTCCGGCGGGCGCGGGCGGCGGCGCCGTCGCACGAGCTGTCGTGGACCGAGATGGCGGTCCTCAAGCGGCTGGTGGCCGACGGGCCGGCGACGACGGCGGAGCTGGCGCGGGCCGAGGGGGTGAAGCCGCAGTCGATGGGGGCCGTCGTCGCCACGCTGGCCGAGACGGGGCTGGTCGAGCGGACGCCCCACCCGACCGACGGCCGGCAGGTACACATCGGCGTGACCGTCAAGGGGGCCGGCGTGCGGAGGACCACGTCCGACGCCAAGCGGTCCTGGCTGGCCCAGGCGATCGCCCAGCTCGACCGCGACGAGCAGGAGACGCTGTTCCGGGCGGGCCGGATCTTCCGCCGATTGGCGGAGCGATGACCGTCGACGTTGCACCGGCCGCGTCGCGCCCCTGGCGGGCGCTGCGCCACCGCAACTTCCGCCTGTTCTTCGTCGGGCAGGGCATCTCGGTCATCGGCACCTGGATGACCAAGGTGGCCACCGGCTGGCTCGTCTACCGGATGACCGGCTCGGCCCTGCTGCTGGGCGTGGTCGGGTTCTCCGGGCAGATCGTCTCGTTCCTGCTCGGCCCCGTCGCCGGCGTCTGGGTCGAGCGGCTCGACCGGCGGCGGATGCTCGTCTGACCCAGGCCGCCGCCGCCGTGCAGTCGCTCGCGCTGGCGGTCCTGACGCTGGCCCACGTCATCAACCTGTGGGAGATCATCGGCCTGAGCGCGCTGCAGGGGCTGATCAACGCGCTCGACACGCCGGGCCGGCAGTCGTTCCTCGTGCAGATGGTCGACGACCGCGCCGACCTGGGCAACGCCATCGCCATCAACTCGTCGATGTCCAACGGCGCCCGGCTGATCGGCCCCGCCATCGCGGGCGTCGTGATCGGCCTCGCCGGCGAGGGGTGGTGCTTCGCGATCGACGGCGCCAGCTACGTCGGCGTGATCGGCTCGCTGCTGATGATGCGCCTGGCGCCGACGGCCCTGCAGCGGCACCGGGCCGGCATGATCGCGCAGATGCGCGAGGGATGGGACTACGTCCGCTCCTGCCGGCCCATCCGCACGGTGCTGCTGCTGTTCGCGCTGATCAGCCTGATGGGGTACCCGTGGGGCGTGCTGCTGCCGGTCTTCGCCGGCCGGGTGCTGCACGGCGGGCCGCACACGCTGGGGTGGCTGACGACGGCGTCCGGGGTCGGCGCGCTGGCGTCGGGGCTGTCGCTCACGCTCCGCCGGTCGACCGCCGGGCTCGCCCGCATGCTGCAGGTGGCGACGGCCATGCTCGGCGCGGCGCTGGTCGGGTTCGGCCTGTCGCACGCGCTGTGGCTGTCGCTGGCGCTGATGGCCTGCGTCGGGTTCGGGATGCTCCAGACGGCGGCCTTCTGCAACACGATCGTCCAGTCGCTGGTCACCGAGGATAAGCGGGCCCGCGTGATGAGCTACTACGCGATGGCGTTCTACGGCGCGGCGCCGTTCGGCAGCCTGCTGGCCGGGACGCTGGCCGAGCGGATCGGCGCGCCGCGGACGGTCATGGTGACCGGCGTCTTCTGCCTGATCGGATGCGCGTGGTTCACGGTGGAGCTGCCGCGCACCCGCGCCGCCATGCGTCGGGAGTCGCCGGTGGTGGAGGTCGCGCCCGAGGTCGGCGTGGTGGACGAGGCCCTGGAGGCGGCGGCGTGACGTCGCTCGCGGCTGCGCGGGCCGAAGCGTGTGGAAGTCGTCGACCTGCACCGGGCGCTGGTCCGCGAAGCCGCAAGCGGCAGAGACGGCCACGAATGGCAGAATGTTCACTAATTCAGAAGACGTCATTCGTGTGCATTCGTGCCATTCGTGGCCTCTTCTCCGTGAGCTGACCGATGCGCATCCAAAAGGAACCATCCCATGCACTGGTATCACTACCTCGCCTGCCTGTTCGCCGGCCTGTTCCTCACCAACTTCGTGCCGCACTTCGTGAAGGGGATCTGCGGCGACCGGTTCCCGACGCCGTTCGCCAAGCCGCCGGGGAAGGGGCTGTCGTCGCCGCTGGTGAACGTGCTGTGGTCGCTGCTGAACCTGCTGATCGGCTGCGTCCTGTGCCGGGCGGGCCACCTGGCGACCGGCGGCGACGCCGCCGCCGCGTCGGCGTTCGTCGGCGTCGTCGCCCTGAGCACGATTTGTTCCGTGCAGTTCGCCCGCAAGGACGCCGAGTGAACCCGCGTTGCCGAACTGGAGCGCCATGCCGATCGAGAATCTGGATGCCGTCGCCGCCCTGGTCGTGATCGACCTGCAGAAGGGCTTCGCCGGCCTGCCGACCGCCCATCCCGCCGACGAGATCATCGGCCGGGTGTCCCGGCTGGCGCGGGCGTTCCGGCGCCGGGGGCTGCCGGTCGCGCTGGTCAACGTGGCGGGCCGCGCCCCGGGCCGGACCGACGCCGGGCCGCCGAAGTTCGCGCTCCCGCCCGATTGGGCGGAGCTGGTCCCCGAGCTGGAGCGGCAACCCGATGACCTGATCGTGACCAAGCACCGCGTCGGTGCGTTCATCGGCACGACCCTGGACGCCCAGTTGCGAAAGCGAGGCGTGACCCAGGTCGTGCTGGCCGGCGTCTCCACCAGCGCCGGCGTCGCCGCGACGGCCCGCAGCGCCCACGACCTGGGGTACAACGTGGCGTTCGTCGTGGACGGCATGACCGACATGAGTGCCGACGCCCACCGGTTGATGGTGGAGCTCGTGTTCCCCCGAATCGGCCAAACGTGTACGGCGGACGACGTGGTGCGGCTGCTGGCGTGACACGTCGACCTCGGTGCCTCAGGTGACGCCTCGTTCGCGCACGCCCGTCCGCAGTCGCTTGCGCCATCGCGAGATCCGCGACGCGTGCCGCGCAGACGCAAGCGACGCCCGGCCGTTCGCGCGCGCGATGGCGCAAGCGACTGCCGTCCCCACCGCGCGAGTCAACGGCCGGGTTGGTGCGCGGTTCAACCCAGCGCGAGGACGATGACCGCGACCAGCACGCCGTTGTTGATCGCGTGGGCGGTCATGGGGGCGATCAGGCTGCCGCGCCACTCGCGGAGGAAGGCGAGGATCAGGGCGATGGAGCCGAGGACGGGGATCGTCGTCCAGCCCTGGGGGTGGATGGCGGCGAAGAGGAACGCGACGATGCCGGCCGACAGCCACGCCCCGTGGCGGCGGCGGAGGTGGGCGTACAGGGCGCCGCGGAACATGGTCTCCTCCAGGACCGGGGCGAGGAGGGCGGCAGTGGCGAACAGGGCGAGGACGTGGCCGCGGGTCATGCGGTCGCCGAACTCCTGCTCGATGGGGTGGGACGGGTGGGCACCGGCCAGCCTGGTCAAGCCGAGCGTGACCAGCAGGCCGACCGCGAGCACCGGGAGGCCGGCGACGTAGCCGGCCGCGCCGCAGGCCATCTCGAGCAGCACGCCCCGTCCGGTGTGCCAGCCGAGCGTTTGGCGGACGCCGGCCAACGACTGCCGCGCGCGCCACATCGGCCAGCCGACGGCGACGGCCGCGGTGAGGCCGGCGACGAGCAACTCGCTGGCGACCATCGGCAGGTGCAACCGGGCGAACGACACCGCCATGCCGAACAGGACGAACGCGGCCATCCAGATGGCGAACGTCTCCAGCCAGACGGGCCGGTGGGTGGTGGGCGGGACGTAGGCGAACCGCAGCACGCCGGTGCCGAACAGGACGCATAGGAGGACGAGCCCTGCGATCCCGAAGAGGAGGCTGGCCGCGGCGAGCACCCCGGCGACGGTGATGGCGACGGAGGTGCGCTTGGCCTCGGCCAGCACGGCGCGGCGGGCCGGGGCGTCGGCGGGGCCGCCCTGCGTGGCGGCGAGCCGGCCGAAGTAGCCGAGGTCGTGCGACAGGTGGGCCCGTTGGTCATCCGACAGAACGGCGGGGGAGTCGGCCCGGTAGAGGGCCGCCAGGGCGGCCGCGTCGGGCCGGAGTCGCGGGGGCGTGGTGTCGGGATTGAGCAGCTTGAGCGCCGCCGCGGGACCCGATAGTTCACGGATGACGGTGGCGGCGGCCAAGCGGTCGACCGGGCGGGTGACCATGCCGTCGAGGGCGGTGCGAAGCTGGAGGCGGAGGGCATCGGTCGTGGACGCGCCCTGCGTGACGGCGACGGCCGCCCGCCCGGTCATGATCAGCTCGAAGCCGGGGCGGGTCGCGTCGCTGGTCTCGACGGCGGCGACCGGGTGGGGCCGATCCTTCCGCACGTGCCCAATCGCGATGAGGGCGACGACGCCAAGGATGACCGTCCAGCAGATGACGGTGATGGCGATGGCGCGTTGCGAGGCGGGCGGCTCGGTCATCGCCGCAGGTGTAGCCCCGTCGGCGACTCCGGGGAAGCGCGGCGATGTCGGTCGACGGACATCGACGGGCAAACGGGTTCATGTCGGGCCGTCGAACGAGGGCTCTCGTACCCCGGCGGCAACGCCGCTCCGGTGATGTGACATCGCCGGCGGGTGAATCATCCCGGTAATGGTCATAAACTGTTTAATTAAATGGACTTATCAAACATATGTGACGGGCTTCATGGTGTAACATTTCGTAACATTGTGTAACATGGCGGGGCGGGGCTACCTGAGCAGTTCGGCGCGCTCGACGATCTGGGTGATCGGCTTGCCCTCGACCTTTTTGAGGACGGGGATGCCGAGGAGGTAGCAGGCGGTGCTGAAGGTGTCCTCGGTGTCGATCTGGAGGTCGCCGTAGGTGGTGAGGTCGAGCCCCTGGGCGATGCCGGGGCCGACGCAGATCCAGGGGATGTGGCGGGAGCGGGCGTCGTCGGGACCGTGGCCCCGGCCGGCGCCGCCGTGGTCGGCGGTGACCAGGACGAACGTGCTGTCGGTGAGCTTGGCCCGGTCGATCGCCTTGAGGATGCGGCCGATGCAGGTGTCGGCGTCGTGCATGGCGGCCATGTACTGCGGGGAGGCCCAGCCGTACTTGTGGCCGGCGTTGTCGGTCTGGGGCAGGTGCACGAACAGCACGCCGGGCTGGTACTTCTCCTCCATCTCGACGGCGGCATCGGCGACGCCGTCGTTGCCCATGGTGTCGCCCGAGGGGACGAAGAGGTGGTCGATCGACTTGGGCACGTTGAGCGTGACGAACTTGCTCTTGCCGGCGGCCATCGCGGTGGAGTAGCCGGCCCGGTGCGCGAGGGTGAACAGCGTCGGGTAGGCCGGGTAGACCGGTCGCTCCAGCGGCAGGTCGGCGTTCCACTGGATGCCGTGCTTGGTCGGCTGGACGCCGGTGACCATCGACGTGTGGCTGGGCAGCGTGACCGACTCCGCCGTGGTGCGGGCCCAGAAGCTGTAGCTGCCGCGGTCGAGCATGGCGTGCATCACGGGCGTGTCGGCCCGGAGGACCAGGTCGGGGCGGGCGCCGTCGATGCTGATCAGGACGACGTGGGTGATGGCGGGGATCGGCCGCTCGGCCGGCTGGGCGGTCAGCGCGTGGTCCGGCTCGGCGGTGGGGGCGAAGGTCTTGGCGGTCGTGCCGGCGGGGGCGGTGGTGGGGGGCGTCGTCTGGTCGACGGTGGCCGAGGGCCGGGTCGACTGGGCCTGTGCAGCGGGGGCGGCCCCGACGAGCGCGGCGGCAATGGCAACGGTCAGCAACGGGGTGGGGCGGCGAACGTTCATCCTCTGATTAGCGCGGGTGAGGATGAACGTTGTCGAAGGATCGCGCTCAGGTCGTGTGAGGGTGCCGGAAGGGGTCGGCGATCGGTTCAGACGCCGTACACGTCGGCCGCCCTGGCGCGCAGGTGCCGGAGCAACGGGTCGGCCGAGGGGGGCTTGCCGGTGGCGCGTTGGACCAGTTCGGCGGCGGGGTAGCGGCGGCCGTGGCGGTGGACCTTGTCGCGGAGCCAGCCGAGCAGCGGCGAGAACTCGCCGCGGGCGAAGGGGGCGTCGAGGTCGCCCAGGTCGGCCGTGGCGGCGTCGAACAGCTGGGCGGCGTAGAGGTTGCCGAGCGTGTAGGTGGGGAAGTAGCCGATCGCGCCGCCGGACCAGTGGATGTCCTGCAGGACGCCGTGGGCGGCGTCGGGCGGGGTGAGGCCCAGGTACTTCTGCATCCGCTGGTCCCAGGCGCCGGGGAGGTCGGCGACGGACAGGTCGCCGGTCACCATGGCGATCTCCAGCTCGAACCGGATCAGGACGTGCAGGTTGTAGGTGGTCTCATCCGACTCGGTGCGGATCAGGCTGGGGCGAACGGCGTTGGCCGCGCGGTACCAATCCTCATCGGTGACGCGTTCGAGGGGGCCGGGGAACGCGCGGCGGGCGGCGGGGAGGAAGTGGTCCCAGAACGGCCGGCCGCGACCGACGAAGTTCTCCCACAGGCGCGACTGGCTCTCGTGGACGCCGAGCGACGCGGCCTGGCCCAGCGGCGTGCCGAAGGCGGCGGCGGGGAGGCCCTGCTCGTACAGGCCGTGCCCGGTCTCGTGGAGGACGCCGAAGAAGGCGTCGCCGAAGTTGTGCTCGTCGTAGCGGGTAGTCATGCGGACGTCGCCGGGGCCGAGGTCGGTGCAGAACGGGTGGGCGCTCACGTCGAGCCGGCCGGCCGTGAAGTCGAAGCCGATGGCGGCCGATGCGGCGCGCGCCAGCGTCTCCTGGGCGGCGGCGGGGAAGCGGCGGTGGAGGATGTCGACGGGGGCCTGGCGCGGGGCGTCACCAATGCGGCCGATCAGGTCGACCAGCGGGCCGCGCAGCTCATCGAACATCCGCTGCACGTCGGCGGTGGTCATGCCGGGCTCAAACTCGTCGAGCAGGGCGTCGTAGGGGTGGACCTCGTAGCCGACGGCGGCGATCTCCTGGCGCTTGAGGTCGAGCGTCTTCTCCATCCACGGGGCGAAGGCGGCGAAGTCGGAGCTCGCCCGCGCGTCGGCCCACGCCGCCTGGGCGAGCACGGCGGTGCCGGTCTGCTCGGCGACCAGTGACGCCGGCATCTTGGTGGCCCGGTCGTAGTCGCGCCGGACCTCGCGGGCGATGGCGGCGGCGTCGCCGGTGGGACCCGATGCCTCGACGGCGGCCAGCAAGTCCCCGACCTTTCGCGCGGTGAAGCGATCGTGGACCATCCCGGCCATCAGCGTCGCCTGGGCCGCGCGGTGGTCAGTCCCCTTCGGCGGCAACTGCGTCCGCTCGTCCCAGCCGAGGACCGACCCAATGGAGCCGAGGAGGGCAATCTCGCGAAGTTCGGCGGTGAGCTTGGCGATGGCGTCGGGCATGGGCCCGATCCTACGGTCGGTCGCGGCCACGTCTACGGCGGCGCCGGCGTTCCAATTGCCGCGATGCTTTGTAGCGGCGTGGCGGCGGCTCGCATCGATAGATTACCGGGATGAACGGGCAGGTGGTGCTGATCGTGATCGCGCTGGTCGGCGTCGTGGCATACTGGTCGTGGGCGCACCGCCGGGCGGATGAGATCCTGCACCGATGGGCGGGACGCAACGGGTACCGGATCGAGTGGGCCGAGCGGCGGACGGCTTGGCGCGGCCCCTACTTCCTGACCAGCGACCGGTCGCGGGTCGTGTTCCGCGTGTCAGTCGACGTTGGCGAGGGGCGATCGAGGCTGGGCTACGTTCGGTGCGGGGCGTTGCTCCTGAGCGTGCTGTGCGACAGCGCCGACGTCCGCTGGGATCGCGAGCCACGGGAACGTCGGGGCTTTCCCGTGGCGTTACGATGACGGCGTCCGGGGCCGGGCTTCGATTCAGGCCAAACACCCATACCTTTGGCGACCCTCAGCACCCGGCGATCGTGCCCTCAGGTTCGGCTTCCAAGTGCAACATCGTGCCGATCTCGCTCATCAAGCGGCCTTCCGCAGCGCGACCAACTTCTGCGACGGCAGGTCGGCCTCGGGCATGCGCGAGCGGCAGAAGGCCAGGGTGGCGGCGTCGACGTCAACCAGCACCTGCGTGAAGAACGTCCGGGCCTCGGCGTTCATGGGCAACGCCATGATCCGCTGGAAGTGGTTGCGGACCGTGTGGAACCTGCCGAGCACATCGGCGTCGCCGATGTCGATGCCGCAGGGGTCGTTGGAGAAGAAGCAGGAGGCGCGGACGGCGGCGATCTCCAGACCGGCGGCGGCGGCGGCCGCCGCGAAGTCGTAGCGGCTGCGGACCAGCATCCAGTTGGTCCGCACGGTCTGGCTGGGCAGGTACTCGGTGGTGACGGCGACGCCGCCGGGGGCGAGGTGGGCGGCGATGTTCGCCAGGGCGGCGGCGAACTTGTCGGGCTCGGGGATGTGGAACAGCACGTTCATCACGTTGACCAGGTCGAACCGCCGGCCGAGGTCCAGGCCGGGGCGGGTGATGTCGGACACGGCGAAGGTCACTCGGCCATCGGTGGTGGCGTAGCGGCGGGTCAGCAGGTCGACCGACGCGGCGGCGAAGTCGACGCCCGTGTAGTGGGCGGGCTTGTACCGATCCATGAAGTACCGCACCCACCGGCCCGACCCGCAGCCGACGTCGAGGATCGACCCGCCATTCACGGTGGCGTTCACGTCGGCCAGCAGCCGCTGGTAGGCGGGGTAGAGGACGGCGTCCTCGATCGGGCTGCTGTAGGTGAGAGCGGCGGCATCGGCCGAGGCGTCGACCTCGGCCCAGGCCTTCTCGTAGTGGCTGCGGATGTCGTCCTGCATCAGGGGCGTCGTCATGGCACCGTCCGGTAGGGTGAAGGGGAACCGGACCTAGTTCGGCCAGGGCGAGGTGCGAAGCCGCGAATTAATCGGACGGGCGTTGGCCGGTCCGATAACCCTGGCATCACTCGGCGGCGGACTTCAGGTCGTCGTTGCTGACGACGGCGTAGACGCCGCCGGTCTTGTCGGCCAGCAGCTTGAGCGTGGGGGTCGCGCCGCCCTCGGGCGCGGGGTTGTTGCTGCCGAGGCTGAACGTGTCAAACCGGGCCGTCGCGGTGCCGCGGAGGGCGAGGGCGTCCTTGGCCCAGGCCTCGTCGAGCTCCCAGCCCTTGGCGGTCGCGATCACGACGAGCTCGGGGCTCTGCTTGAGCGCCAGGGCAAGGGCCGGCTTGACGTCGGTCTGACCGAAGGCCGACACGTCATCCAGAGCGCGACGGGCGGCGTCGATGTTCTCCTTCGTGGCGTAGGCGGTGCCGGTCGACGGGTAGGCGGTGGGCTCCTCGCCGGTGCCGGGCCAGAAGACGACCTGGAAGTGGTGGTCGGACCCCAGCGACCCCGCGCTCCGCAGCGCGGCGTCCTTGAGGGCGGCGAAGATCTCCTGCGTGGACGTCCCGCGGTCCAGCACGTAGACGACCGTGTCGCCCGTGAGGGGCGTCCCGCAGAAGTTGGCGGCGGCGGCGGGGGCGACCGGCGCCTGGTCCGAGCTGTGGTGGCTGGCCGTGCCGGCGGTTCCGGGCGTGCCGCTGGCCGTGGTGCCGACCGGCGGGCGGGTGGCCAGGTAGACGATCACGCCGAGCAGGGCGACGATCACCACGCCGGCGGCGATGAACAGGGGGACGAGGTTCTGCCGCCTCGCCTGGGGGCGACTTGATCCCCTGGACGCGCCGCCAGGGGCTGCCGGCGAGCCGTCGGGACGAAGGAGGCGGCGGGACGACAACCCGCTGCTGGCGACGGCGCCGGCCAGATCGTCCAGCCCGGTGCCCGAGCCGTAGGGAAGCCCGTTGGCCGACCCGACTCGCCCCCCACCGAGGTTCGGCCCACCGACCGCGACCTCGCCCGCCCCGGCCGCAGCGGGGACGGTCTGGATGGTCCCGCAGTGCTGGCACCGACAGACGCCGCCGGCGAAGGCGTCGTCAATCGTCAGGACCTCGCGGCAGTTGGTGCAGGAAATACGAATCATGGGGCGCGGGGACTTAGGCCTGAGGCGGTACGAGTGCGCTGCGGGCGGGTTCGGTGGCGGCGGATGAAATCCGGTCGTCCACCCCCCACTTCGCACTCGAGAGGGATCAGGGCCTCCAGAGATAGTAGAAGCCGGCGGGCAGAAACGTTGCCGAGTCGGGCAACTGCAACTTCAGCGTGTCGGCCGCGGCGCGGGGGGCGGGGACGTCGGCGGAGGCGTAGATCGAGCCGCCATATCCGTAGGGGCGGCGGTAGGCGACGACCTGAGCGTCCTTCGCGTGGGCCAGTTGCTTGGCGAGGGCGATCGCGTCCTCAAGCAGGCCGACCTGGTCGATCAGGCCGACCTGGGCCGCCGCCTCGCCGCTGTAGACGCGGCCGTCGGTCATTTGGGTGAAGTCGGCCGTCCCGGGGATCGGGCGGTTGTCGGTCACGATCGACTTGAAGCGGGCGTAGTAGTCGTCGACCAGCCCTTGGAAGATCTTCCGCTCGTCGTCGGTGGTGGGGCGGAAGGGGGAGCCGATGTCCTTGTGCGCGGCGCTCTTGTAGGCCTCGGTGGTGACGCCGAGCTTGCCGAGCGTGCCTTGCAGATTGACGGTCTCGAAGATGACGCCGATGCTGCCGACGAGCGTGGTGGGCTGGGCGACGATCTTGTCGGCCGCGCAGCTGATGTAGTAGGCCCCGCTGGCGACGACCTCCTGGCCGCTGGCGACGACGGGCTTGTGCGTCCTCGCTCGGAACCGCTTCAGGAGTTGGTACATGGCGTCGGACGAGCTGACCGTACCGCCGGGCGAGTTGACGCGCAGCACCACGGCTTTCACGCGATCGTCGTCGGCCGCCTTCTGGAGCTCCTGGACGAACTTGCTAACCGGGTTCTCCGTGGGCGTCAGCAGGCCGCCGGCGGCGGCGTTGGCGAGCGTCCCCTCGACGCCGATCACGACAATCTTGTCCGGGAACAGGCCGCTCCCGTCGACGACCGTCGTCTCCTCCAGCGAACTGGTGTTCTGCACCGGCGTGACGAGGAAGCTTGGCGCCCCGCATCCGGTGGCCGCGGAAATCAGGGCCGAAACAATGATCTGGCGGGCAGGGCGCAACCAACGCATGTGAGCTTCCGCAAACGGGGGGCAAGGTGGACCGCCGCCACTTATCCCGCAACGGTGGGGGAGTTGCAACCGCTCCGTGATGTCATGCCGTTGTAGGCCGCAGGTGTCGCTGTCCGATGTACGAGGGGGCGGCCCGCTTTTTGCCCGAGCTGCTGTCGCATGGGTGGCCCTGGTGACGGGGTCGAAGTGAAGCTGGAAAGTTGCCGTTTTCCGGACCCGTTCGGTTGCACCCGCGGACGAGAAATGTAGGGTGCGTTCCGTTTACCCAGAACTGAAAACGGCGCGGCGGCGTTCTGTTGATGATCCCAGGGTGCTTCGGCAGCCACGTTTGTGCCGTCGTCGCCGTGATCGTCGAACCGAGAGCTACATGATGACCCGACGAATGCTGACGACTCGCCTGTCCGCCGCCGCCCTGGTCGCCGCCTGCGCCCTGAGCGCGGGCCGTGCTGGAGCCGACGACACGTCGATCGCCGAGAAGGCGATCGAGCCGGCCGTCAGCCGGCCGTCAGAGGAGCGCCGGCTGGCGTTCTACGGGCCGGGCGTGGTCAGCGACCTGCTGGTGAAGGAGGGCGACGCGGTCTCGGCCGGGCAGGTGATCTCCAAGCAGGACGACAGCGAGGAGCAGGTGGCCCTGCGGTCGTTGCAGCTCGACGCCGACAACATGGCCGAGATCGACTACGAGAAACTCGACAAGAAGGACAAGGAGGTCAAGCTCACGCGAAAGCAGGCCCTGTTCGACCGGCCCGGTCACGACGCGAGCCAGTCGGAGCTGGACGAGGCCAAGCTGGCGGTGGACCTGGCCAACGCGCAGATCCTGGTGGCCGAGCAGAAGCACAGCAAGGCCGTCCTGGACGCGCAGCGGCAGAAGATCAAGGTCGACCACATGCAGTTGAAGTCGACCGTGGACGGGGTCGTGCAGGTGATCAACATCCACCCCGGCGAGATGGCCGACCCGCAGAACAAGGAGGGGGCGATCGTCGTCGTGAAGAACGACCCGCTGTGGGTCGAGATCCACCCGTCCGCCGACAAGGCGCTGAAGCTGAAGATGGGGCAGGAGCTACAGGTGCGGTACGCGGCCGCATTCGGCTCAGACGTGTTCCCGTGGCAGTCGGCGAAGGTGATCTTCTTTGCCCCCAAGGCCGACGCCGGGAGCAAGACCGAACTGGTCCGGCTAGAGCTGCCAAACCCGACCGGCCAAAAGTCGGGATTGGCGATGGAGGTCCGGTTGCCGACCGACGTGTCGCCCGTGGCCGCCGGGGCACCGACTGGGAACCCCTCGCTGCCGCCGTTGTTGAGCCGGTGACGTGACCGGGGCGCGAGGGGCAGTCGGGGTGGAACGGGAGCGACGGCCGGTTAAGATTCGGTCTTCTCGGGGGTTCAGGGTCGGCCGTGGTGGGCCGGGCCGGAAAGCAGAGCTATGGCGCAAGGCATCGTCGAACAGTCGTCCTCCCGCGAGAACGAGCAGCAGAAGCGACAGCGTGCTCCCGTGGGTGAACGCGCGCGGCTGATCCAGCGCCTGCTCGACGCCGCCGGCGATTTGCCAACGTTCGTCACCGACCTGCTCGCCACGCAGGCGGTGACCGTGGTGGGCACCGAGGCGGCGGCGTTCCTGGTCGAGCGGATCACCACCGATGCCCAGGGCAACCCGGCCGTGGCGTTCAAGGACATCGCCCACATCCGCCCCGACGAGTCGGACGCCGCCACCCGCGCCGCCGCCCTGAAGGCGTTCAAGGAGCTGATCGTCCGCTGCGTGGTCGAGGGCAAGGACGGGGCGATCGAGGTCGGCCCGGCCAATCAGGACAACGAGCCGCAGTACTGCCTGATCACGCTGTTGCGGGATGGGGCCGAGATCGTCGCCGTGAGCGCGGTCGTCACCCGTTGCCGCAACGCCGACCTGTCGCGGCAGCGGCTGAGCTCCATGCAGCTGGTGGCCGGTTACTTCGAGTTCTTCGCCCTGCGCCGGGGGGCCGAGGCGAGCAAGCAGATCGCGACGAACCACCAGCGCGTGCTGCAGCTGAACCGCGCCGTCGCCGACGCCGAGGGGTTCCACGCCGCGGCCATGAACCTGTGCAACGAGCTCGCCAACGCCACCGGGGCCACCCGCGTGTCGATGGGCTGGCTCAAGGGGTTGCAGGGGCGGACGATCAAGGTTGTCGCGCTCAGCCACACCGAGGAGTTCGACAAGAAGCAGGAGCTGGTCGTCCAGCTCGAACGGGTGATGGAGGAGTGCTACGACCAGGAGGGGCCGGTGCTCTACCTGCCGGCCCAGAAGGTCGGCGGCGGACTGCCGACCGTGACCGACGCCGACGGCACCGCCATCATCCCCGCCACCCGGCCCGAGGCCGAGGCGCTGCCCGCCACCGACGCGGTGACCCGGCAGGCGGCGCTGCTGAGCCGCAGCCAGGGCGGGCACGTCGTGCTGTCGCTGCCGCTGCGTCGGCACGCCGACATCGAGGGCGTCGTCACGCTGGAGTTCCTGTCCAGCGACGGTCTGACGCCCAAGCTGATGGAGAGCCTGACGCTGGCCGTCGACCTGCTCGCCCCTCAGCTGTTCGACCGGTACGAGAACGACCGCTGGCTGGTGACCAAGGCCGGCATGTCGATGCGGTACTGGGCCGAGGAGCTGGTCGGCCCCCGACACTGGGTGGTCAAGCTGATCTCGATCGGCGTGGCGCTGCTGCTGCTGATCCTAACCAACTTCCTCAACATCCCGGCCAACGTCGCATGGCTCGCCTGGGCCGACATCCGCCCGACCTACCACGTGACGGCCCCCATCACGTTCGCCACGACCAGGAAGCAGTCGATCTGCGCCCCGTTCGACGGCCAGATCGATGACGTCTTCGTCCACCCAGGCGAGCAGGTGAAGGCGGGGACGAAGCTGTTCTCGATGAAGACCGACGAGCAGTACAAGCAGTACCTCAAGGCCTACTCCGAGGCGCTGAGCCACCAGATCAAGGCCGACGCCTATCGTACCGACCCGACCAAGATCGCCGACGCCAACGTCGAGATGGCCCAGTTCCAGGCGTCGAAGGCCGAGTCCGAGTACTACAAGTGGCAGGTGGACCACGGCACGATCTACGCCCCGATGGACGGGCAGATCCTCACCTCCAAGGGCGACCTGACGGACAAGAAGGACGTGGAGGTGAAGCAGGGCGAGGAGCAGATGGTCTTCGGCGACCCGACCACCCTGCGGGCCGAGCTGCAGGTGGCCGACCGAGACATCCAGGACGTCATCGAGGGCCAGGGCGGATCGCTCGCCACGACCAGCGAGCCGACGCACAAGACCCGCTTCATCGTCCGCCGGGTCATCCCGCTGGGCGCGCCGAAGGAGGGGGCGAACATCTTCACGGTGTACGGCGAGTTCCCGCAGGGGACGACGATCCCCAAGGGCTGGCGGCCGGGCATGACCGGTGAGGCGCGGGTGGACGTCGGAAAACGCACCTGGGCGTGGATCTGGACGCACCGGCTTATCGACTTTGTCAGACTCAAGATTTGGATGTGATAAGGCGTCGCGCCAAGCGCTAGGCCGGAATCCCTTTCGGTACCCCACTCATGATCCAGTTGCGTCCGACATTCAGTGAGTCGTGGTATCGGGTGGCCACGTTGAAGGCTCGCCTGCGCTCCAGTGCCCAGATCTCCCGCCAGTTCTACCGCGGCGAACGCTGGTACGTCGTCCGCGATCCCGCCGGCAACCAGTTCCACCGACTGTCCGACGCCGCCTACCGGTTCATCGGCCTGCTCGATGGCTCGCGCACCGTAGAGGAAGCCTGGGACATCTGCGGCGGCCAGTTGGCCGACGACGCCCCCACCCAGCCCGAGATCATCCAGATTCTCAGCCACCTGTATTCGGCCAACCTGATCGAGGCCGACGTCACGCCCGACGCCACGGTCCTGCTCCGCCGCAGCAAGCAGCTGAACAAGCGGAAGATGCAGAACCGCTTGATGAACGTGCTGTTTCCCCGAATCCCGCTGTGGGACCCGGACAGCTTCCTCGTCCGCTGGATGCCGGTCATGCGGCAGATCTTCAGCTGGGCCGGGGCCGTCGTCTGGTGCGTGGTCGTCCTGTTCGCCCTGGCCCGAGTCATCCCCGAGTGGGGCGAGCTCAAGGCCGGCGCCAGCAAGGCCGTCGACCCCGGCAACTGGCTGTGGCTGTGGGCGGTGTTCGTCGGCATCAAGGCGATCCACGAGCTGGGCCACGCCTTCGCCTGCCGGCGCTTCCGCGGCGAGTGCCACGAGCTGGGCATCATGTTCCTGGTCTTCATCCCTACCCCCTATGTCGACGCCTCGGCCGCCTGGGCGTTCCCCAGCCGGTGGCAGCGCATGTTCGTCGGCTGCGCCGGCATGATCGTGGAGCTGTTCGTCGCCAGCGTGCTGGCCATCATCTGGGTCTTCATCCGGCACGACACGCTGCCCGGCCAGCTGATGTACAACGCCATGCTGATCGCCTCGGTCAGCACGATCGTCTTCAACGCCAACCCGCTGCTCCGCTACGACGGCTACTACATCCTGTCCGACTTCCTCGAGATCCCCAACCTCCGCCAGAAGTCGACCGAGTACGCGATGGGCCTGATCAAGCGGCACGTCTTCGGCGTGAAGGCCACCCAGCCCCTGCCGCCCCCGGGCCAGCGGTTCTGGCTGTTCGGCTACGCCACCGCCAGCAGCGTCTACCGCGTGTTCGTCGGCTTCGTCATCATCCTGGTCGTCGCCTACAAGATCCCCATCCTGGGCGTGTTGATGGCCATCGGTGGCATCGCGACCTGGCTGCTGGTGCCGGTCGGCAAGCTGACCAAGTACCTGCTGCTGGAGCCCGAGCTCCACCGAAAGCGCGGCCGCGCCACCGCCTTCTGCCTCGGCCTCGCCGTGGTCGCCGTGCTGGTGATCGGCGTGTTCCAGTTCCCCGTCTACGTCGACGCCCCGGGCATCGCCGAGCCCGACCAGCACGCCGTCGTCCACACCAAGGGCGGCGGGTTCGTCACCAAGATCGTCGCCCACGATGGCGACGTCCTCCACCAGGGCGACACAATCCTCGTCTGCGAGGATCACCGCCTCGACGCCGAGCTCGGGTCCCTCAAGGCCGAGATGGACGGCCTCCAGGCCCAGCTCAACCAGGCCGTCGCCGAGGACCCCGCCCAGCGTCAGGTGATCGAAGCCTCGCTGATGGCCACGCGCCACTCGCTGGCCGACGCCCGCCGTCGCAAGTCAGAGTTGACGATTGTCGCCCCGATCACCGGCACGCTGGTCGCCCCCCACCTGGCCGACATGGCCGGCAGCTACCTGCCCCGCGGCACCGAGGTCGGCAACGTCGCCCTGATGGACTCGCTCGTCATCCGCGCCGTGACCGACCAGGACGACCACGAGCTGGTGGCCGAGCAGGCGATCTACCTCCTGGCGTCCCCCGCCGAGGCCAACGGCCCGACGCAGGTCTGCTTCTCCGGCGATGTCCAGCGGGCCGTGCCCGGCCACGTTGAGGCGATCCTCGCTGCCGCACAGGATCAGGTCCCCAACCCATCGATTCTGCAGACCGGCGGCGGACCGATCGCCCCCGACGCCAGTGACCCCAAGGGGCTCACCCCCCAGCAGAAGCAGTTCGAGGTCCGCGTCCGCGTCGCCAACCCCACCGACGCCCCCGGCGGCCAGCTCTACCCCGGCCAGTCCACCACGGTCCGCTTCCGCCTGGAGAAGAAGCCCCTGCTCTACACCTGGACCCGCCGCTTCCTACAGTTGCTCCAGTCGCATGAGAACGACAGCAAGCTAACCTGAAGAGGAAGCGCAGAACCCGGAGTGCGGAATGCAGAGTGAAGGAAGAGTGCCTTCCGTAGACATTCTGCAATCTGCACTCTGACATCCGCACTCACCACGCATGACCCTCGCCAACCACGAACTCTGGTCCGTCTTCGATGCCCGCCGGGTGAAGGCCCCCGAGCTCAAGGGGCTGGACGCCACGGTCAACGCCGTGGCCGGGTACGCCAAGAACCGCCGGCCGATGCTGGCCAAGCTCCGCGCCCAGGCCGACCGCATCGCCGCGCTCGAGCCCAAGGTAAAGGACCTCGGCTCGACGCTGTTCCGCGAGGCCGTCGCCGAGCACCGCGACCTCGCCCGCGTCGGCAAGCTCACCGGCGAACCCCTCGACATGGGCGTCGCCCTCATCCGTGAGGGGGCCAAGCGATCCGTCGGCATGCGGCCGTTCGACGTCCAGATCATGGGCGCCCTCGCCATGACCTCCGGCTACATCGCCGAGATGGCCACCGGTGAGGGCAAGACCCTCACCGCCGCCCTCGCCGGCTGCATCTGGGGCTGGGCCGGCCGGCCGGTCCACGTCATCACCGTCAACGACTACCTCGTCGCCCGTGACGCCGAGGAGATGGGCCCGGTCTACAAGGAGCTGGGCCTGAAGGTCGGCCACGTCGTCCACGAGGCCACCCCGCAGGACCGCGTCGACCACTACCGCCGCAACGTCGTCTACGTCACCAGCAAGGAGGTCGTTGCCGACTTCCTCCGCGACCAGATCCTGCTCGGCAACCTCCGCAGCCATACCCAGACCAGCGTCGGCCGGCTCCTGCACGAGGCCGGCCGGCAGCAGGGCCAGCTGCAGGTGCCCGGCCTGTTCCGCGTGCTGGTCGACGAGGCCGACAGCCTGCTGATCGACGAGGCCGTCACCCCCCTCATCATCAGCAACAGCCCCAACGCCGACGGCAATGCCGCGCTCTACCGCGCCGCCGACGACCTCTCCAAGCACATGGTCGAGGGCCGCGACTTCTCCATCGACCGCGAGGTGAAGACGATCGACCTCACCACCCGCGGCCAGGCCAAGCTCGAGGAGCTCCCCAACGACGCCGGCTTCTGGAAGGGCCAGCGCCGCCGCGAGGAGCTCGTCACCCAGGCCCTCACCGCCCGCTACTGCTTCGTCCGCGACGAGCAGTACCTCGTCGACGGCGAGGGCAAGGTCCAGATCATCGACGAGTTCACCGGCCGCGTGATGGCCGACCGCTCCTGGCGCCACGGCCTGCACCAGGCGATCGAGATCAAGGAGTCCGTCACCGTCACCGCCGACAAGGAGAACCTCGCCCGCCTCAGCTTCCAGCGGTTCTTCCGCCAGTACCCCATCATGGGTGGCATGACCGGCACCGCCTGGGAGTCGGCCGCCGAGATGTGGCAGATCTACCAGCGCCCGATCGTCCGCATCCCCACCAACCGCCCCTGCATCCGCGAGCAGCTGCCCACGCTCATGTTCGAGACCTCCGACGAGAAGTTCGAGGCCGCCGTCAAGCGCGTCTGCGACCTGAACGACAAGGGCGTCCCCGTCCTCGTCGGCACGCGCAGCGTCGCCAGCAGCGAGGAGATTAGCCGCCGCCTCACCGCCGCCCAGCGGGTCCACCGCGTCCTCAACGCCACCCAGACTGCCCAGGAAGCTACCATTGTCTCCGAGGCCGGCGGCCAGGGCCGCATCACCGTCGCCACCAACATGGCCGGCCGCGGCACCGACATCAAGATCACCAAGGCCGTCGCCGCCCTCGGCGGCCTACACGTCGTCGCCACCGACCCCGCCACCAGCTACCGCGTCGACCGCCAGCTCTTCGGCCGCGCCGCCCGACAGGGCGACCCCGGCTCCGCCCAGATGTTCGCCGCCGCCGACGACGAGCTCCTCGTCCGCCACGCCCCCCTCGCCCGCAAGCTGTGGCGGACCATGGGCCCCGACCGCGTCATCCGCATGGCCCAGGCCCGCGCCGAACGGCTCGCCCGGTTCAACCGCCGCCAGGTGTTGCGGAGCGACGACTGGATGGACCAAAGCCTGCCGTTCTAATAAATCGTAGTCCGAGATCTCCCGCAGCGATCATCCGGCTCAGAAGAGACAAGGATTCGGAATGCCCAGCATAGAGGGTTTTCGCGTCGAGAACTACCGCGCGATGCGCGATGTCACGATCGGGCGAACGTTCAGTGAGCAAGGGGCAGATCCTCTACCTAAATTGCTCGCCATCATCGGACCGAATGGATCGGGCAAGTCGACTCTTATGGATGCATTCGGCTTCCTAGGCGACTGCTTGGCGGAAGGGGTAGAGGAGGCCTGTGAGAAACCTGGCCGCGGCGGCTTCAACCGTCTGCGGACCCAGGGGGTGATTGAACCGATCCGGTTCGAGGTGTCGTACCGGCAGAATCGGAGTGACGAGCCGATTGCGTACAATCTGTCGCTCGATGTCGACGATTCCGGCCGGCCCCGAGTAGTCGAAGAAAAGCTAAAGCAGAGGACAGCCAAGAGCGGCGGCGGCAGACCGTTCGAGTTCCTGAGTATCAGGGGGAATAATGCTACCGCTTGGGCGGGCAACACCCTCAGCACGGGGAACAAGAAAGAGCGGCGACAGCTGAAGCTGGACGACCGCCGAAAGCTCGGCATCGCGACACTCGGAAACTTGTCGGAGCACCCGCGGATCGTCGCGTTCCGCGCCTTCTTGGAGGGATGGTACCTCTCGTACTTCGTCCCAGAATTGGCGAGAGGTCTCCCGGTCGCCGGCTCCCAACCCCACCTTAACAGACGCGGCGACAACCTGGCGAACTACGTCCAGTTTATGCAGAACGAACAGCCGGCGAAGTTTGATGGCGTCCTCAAGCAGATCGGGAAGAAGATTCCGGGCGTCAACAAGATCACCACCAAACGGTCGGACGATGGCAGGCTGCTCATCCAGTTCAATGACAGCGGCTTCACAGACCCGTTCTATGCGCCAGACATGTCGGACGGCACCTTGAAGATGTTCGCATACCTGCTGCTACTCGAAGACCCAGACCCCGCTCCTCTGCTCGGCATCGAAGAGCCGGAAAACGGACTTCACCACCAGCTACTCGGACCGTTGGCTAGCGAGATGAAGCGGAGGGCACGGGGCGAGAAATCGTCCCAGATACTGGTCACGACGCACTCGACCCATTTCGTCGACGTGCTCACTCCAGAAGAGGTGTTCGTGTTGAACAAAGATCGTCAGGGGCACAGCACGGTAGTTCGGGCGGCGGACATCGCAGTTGTTCGCGAACTGGCGTCAGAAGGCATCCCGCTCGGTGCCTTGTGGTACAGCAACCACTTTGGAAGGGGGAACCCGTGACGAGGTTCATCGAGGTTCTCTGCGAGGGAAGCTCTGACGTCCCAGCGGTCCGGGAAGTGTTTGCCCGGAGGTTCGGGCTGGTTGAGAACACTGATTTCAAGATCATCCCGCACTCGGGTAAAGGCAAACTGCCCGACGACCTCCGGGCCAAGCCCGAGGTGTGGCGGGGCGATCTACTGCACCAATTGCCTGCCAAGCTCCGCGCCTATGGCAAGGCAGAAAGTTCCAGCTTTCGCTTCTCGGTAGTCGTTGTGGTCGACGCCGACAAGGACCACTGGCAGGACTTGGAAGAAAGCCTGTCGAGCGTCCTCGCCGGAATAGATCGGAAACCCGATCGGGTGCTGTTCAGCGTAGCCGTTGAGGAGACAGAGTCGTGGTTTATTGCCGAGCCGGAATCGGTTTTGGCAGCTTATCCCCAGGCCAACGTGAAACGGCTTCGCAAGATAAAGGCTGATTCGGTTTGCGATGCTTGGGAGCGCCTCGCCGAAGCTCTCGGGTTGGACCCGACTGACTGTGACGGCGGTGACAAGGTCGAATGGGCGACCCTGATCGCCCCGCACCTCAGCTTGGAGCCGGCAAGTTCTCCAAGCCTTCAGCGATTACTCGACCGGGTCCAGGCATCGATCGTAGTAGAATCAGAGAGCGGCACGGGGGTGAAGTCTGCGGACCACAAAGGCGGTGGGGCCGGCCCGAAAACGTCCAAGCGAAGGCGAGGTCGCGATTAGACTGCGGTCCGCCCGCGGTGTAGCCGTCGGATTTGATAGCGGCTGCTGATTCGGCGGCGAACAACTGCCCCCAAGTATCGCCGCCCGCCAGGGCGACCCCGGCGCCGCCCAGATGTTCGCCGGCGCCGACGACGAGCTGCTCGTCCGCCACGCCCCCCTGGCCCGCAAGGTCTGGCGCACCCTCGGCCCCGACCGCGTGATCCGCCTGGCCCAGGCCCGCGCCGAGCGCCTCGCCCGCTTCAAACGCCGCCAGGTCCTCCGCAGCGACGACTGGATGGACCAGTCGCTCCCCTTCTGAACCCCCCGTTACAGCCGCCGAAACCGTGAGACGTTTTGCGACAAGATGAGACAGTTTTGGTTCGGCGGGAGGTTCGCAAATCGGTCGTTAATCGTTTTCATCAATTGGCTTGCGTATCGCCTTGCGGTCAAACGGCAGAGTCCGCTGTCCCGTGTGCGTTGACGACAGCTGTCGTCAACGCGCTCGTTGTGTGAGGGTAGCTCTAGCTCCAACGCGGCCCGTTTGGGTATCGGTTGGCAAACATCGCAGCTGCGTGGCTTCAGCCCGTGGAACCTCGACCCCGCACCGGCCCGCGCCGGTGCCAGCGATCCGCGTTCGCATCGCTGCCCCAGTGGGGACAAAGGTCGGATCAACATCCCCGGGAAGCCGGCGTCTGAGGTACTCCGAAGACCCGGATCGCGTGCCTCCCAATCGAGCCTCACCGAATCTTCAAGAAGGGTATCCGGCGGAACTCGCGTAGGCCGCCCGACATCACCCGCGCGCACGAAGGGGCCCCGGACGCTCGTCCGGGGCCCTTCGATCGCCAGGCTGCCGCGTCGATTATTGCCTGTGGCGCGGCGGCGATCGCCGCGCCTGTTGATTGGCGTCACGCCACGGGCGACGCCTTCACCTTTGACGCCTTCATCGCCAGCTTCTCCGCCAACGCCGCCGCCCGCGCCTCGGCCTTGGCGATCTTCCTCGCCTCCGCGGCGGCCTTGGCCGCCGCGCGCTCCGCGAGCAGCGCCGCCTTCTTCGCCGCCGCCGCCGCCTTGGCGGCGGCGGCCTTCTCGGCCTTGAGTTCCGCCGTCGTCGTCACCTTCGCCTTCGCCGGCGTCATCTTCGCCGCCGTGACCGTGGCTGCCGCCGTGGCGGTGGGGGTGGCGGTAACGGCAGGGATCATGGTCGGCGTGGTGGTGGTCGTTGTTGCCGCAGCCGTGGCGACCAGCCGCGCCCCGGCCCAGTCGGCGTGGTCGTAGTCGATCGTGCCGGCCACGCCGGGGCTGGCGATCAGGGTCATGGTCTGCACGCCCGTCACGTTCACGCTCACGTGCGCCACCCCGCTGGTGCCGGTGAGGACGCCGCTGTCGTACAGCAGCACGCCGTCGCCGTACACCTGGAAGTCGGCCGCGCCCAGCCCGCCGGTCTCGTCGTCGATGCCGACGTCGCTCAGGAACGTGCTGTACCCGCCCCCCAGCGCGTAGACGACCGTGCTGCTGGCGTGGACGCCCAGGCCCGTCGCGTACGTGATGCCCCGCAGGGTGATCGTGTTGCCCTTGATCGTGGCATCGTCCTGCATCGTCCCCCAGCCGACCGTGGCCGAGGTGGGCGTGAGCGTGCTGAGGTTCGTCGTCGTACTGGTCGCGGCCAGCGTGGTGGCGACCGCCGTGTTCGACGCCGCCGACGAGCCCACGCCGTTCGTCGCCCGCACCCGGTAGGTGTAGGTCGTGCCGGCGGTCAAGCCGGTGTCGGTGTAGGTGGTGACGGTGGACGCGACGGTGCCTGCCTGCGCCCAAGTGGTGCCGCCGTCGGTCGAGCGATCGATGGCGAAGCCGGTCTGGCTGCTCGCCGCGTTCGTCCACGCCAGGTAGACGCTGGCCGACGAACCCGCGGCGGCGGTGAGGCCGCTCGGGGCGGCCGGCACGGTCGCTACCGGGGCGGCCGTCAGCAGCGTTGCCCCCGCCCAGTCGGCGTGGTCGTAATCGATCGACCCCGACACGCCGGGGCTCGCCACCAGCGTCAGCGTCTGCACGCCGGTCACGTTCACGCTCAGCGTCTTCACGGCGCTGCTGCCGGTGAGGATGCCGCTCTCGTACAGCATCACGCCATCGCCGTAGACCAGGAAGTCGACCGCCCCCTGCCCGCCGGTTTCGTCGTCAACGCCAACTGAGCTGGTGAACGTACCGAACCGGCCGGCCAGGTTGTAGGTGATCGTGCTGCTGGCGTGCGTGCCGATACCGGTGCTATAAGCGATACCGCGGAGCGTCAGAGTCGTGCCCTTGATGCTCGTGTTGACCTGCGGCGTGCTCCACCCGGCGGTCGCGCTGGTCCACGTCAGCGCCGTCACCGCGGTCGACGCCAACGGCGTCGTCGTGGCCGACGCCATGTTCGACGGCTGCGCGTCCCCGCCGGCATTGGTGGCCACGATGCGGTAGTAGTACGTCGTGATGGCCGCCAGCCCCTTGTCGGCGTAGGCGGTCGTGCCGGCCGACAGCGTGGCGACCGTCGTGTAGTTCACCCCGTCGGTCGACCGCTGCACCTTCAGGCCCGTCGCGGTGGCGTCCGGGTTGGCCCACCTCAGGTCAACCTCGGCCGAACCGTTGGCGGTCGCCGACAGCCCCGTCGAAGCCGTGGGCGTCGCCACGACGGCCGTGTTGGTCAGCTGGAACCAGTTGAAGTTCGGCCCCGTGCCGGCCGTGGAGTTGGTGACGAACAGCACGCGCACCGTGTGCGCCCCGGCCGTCAGCGTGATGCCCGGCATCGACACGGTCGCCCACGTCTGCCCGCCGCCCGTCTTGGGCGCGGCCAGGTCGGTGCCAACCTGCACGCCGTCCACCAGCACGCGGAACGTCGCGCCCGCCGCCGCGTTGGCCATGCGGAAGTCCAACTGGTAGGTTCCGCCGTCGGTCAGGTTGACCGCGTAGTCCAGGTACTCGCCGGCCGCGGTTGAGCTGACGTCGTACCCCCGCCGCGGGTGTCGCTGCTCCCCTCGATGTCCACGCCAGTCGTGCGGTACAGCCCCGCGATGTTCGTCGGGGTCGTGTCGTTGTAGGCGACCCCCTGGCCGCCCTCGTTGAAGTCCTCCGCCTGGATCTTGTACCCATCGGCCGCGGGCAACCCCCAGTAGGCGGTGTCCTGCGACACGACCGGGCTGGTGGCGTAGGGGGCGTACAGCTCGCCGCCCGCGCCGGCCGTCACCGACCAGCTGCTGCCGCTCACCACGTGGCCGACGCCGTACACGCTGTCGCCGGTCCCGCCGCCGTCGCCGCTGGGGCCGGTCGCGCTGCCCCAGTAGTTGTTGCGGGCGTCGAACGTGCCGTCGTACACGGCGCCGTTGTAGACGACGCCGAAGTGGCTGCCGCTGGTCGTCCCGTTGCCGTAGATGTTGTTCCCGGTGACGACGAACCCGCTGTCGTCGCCGGGGAACCCCTTGGTGTCGACCGCCACGGCCGGGCCGGTGTTGGCGAACAGGTTGTTGCCCGTGATGGTCACGTTGTGGTCGTTGCCCTCGAACCGCACGCTGCCGCTGTACCAGTCCAGCGTCCGCGTCACCACGTTGCCCTGGAACACCAGCCCGGTCACGTTGAAGCACAGCAGCGCCTTGCCGTTGCTGTCGAACGTGTTGTTGGTCAGCGTCAGGTTGGTCTGGCTGAGCGCGTTGGTGCCGCTCTCGAAGGCGACGGCCGCCTCGAGCCCGGTCGTGCCGCTGCTGCCGCGGTTGTTCTGGAACGTGTTCCCGTCGACCGTCACGTTGGTCAGCGTCCCGCCGCTGATCGACGCGTCCGTGTAGATCCCGCGCCCGCCGTTCGTGCCGGCGTTGTTGTTGTTCCGGAACACGTTGTGCTGGATCACCGCCGCGTCGGTCGCGCTCGCGTTGGACAGGAACAGGCCCGACACGTTGTTCTGCACGATGTTGTTCACCACGTGCGCGCCGCTCCTGCCCGGCGCGATCACGATGCCGGCCCCCACGCTCAGGTCCTGGCTGGTCTCCCCCTGGATCGTGAACCCGTCGATCGTCACGTCGTTGGCCGTCACGTAGAACGACGTGCCCACGCCGGCGCTGGTGGTCGCCCCCGTCACGATCGACTCGGCCCCCGCCTCGCGCCGCCCGTTGCCGCGCGCATCGACGCCCGCCTCCGCACCCTGGATCGTCAGCGCCTTGTTCACCGTGACCGTCTCGGTGTAGGTCCCGGCGTCGACCGTGACCGTCCCGCCCACCGGGGCCGCGTTCACCGCGCCCTGAATCGTCGCGTACGACGTCGTGCTGCCCGCCACGTGCGCCGCCATCAGCTGGCGGTCCTCCAGCAGGTCGAAGAACCTCCCCGCCGGGGCGGCGTCGACGGCCTGGTCCAGGATCGGCGCTCCGTGCGACCGCCGGTCGACCGCGACCGGCACCACGCGACGCCGCCGGGCCGGCTCGCCGCCGCCACGCCTCCGCTTGCCCCCGCGCTGCCCGCCGCCGTCTTGGTGCTTCCGCATGGTCCGGTGTCTCCCTCGGTCCGTCGATCGTTGTCCGGCGGTCGCGCAGCGGGGCGGTTGCTCGCCCAAGTCGCACGTCCGCTCACCTGTACGTCTCAGTCGGCCCAAACCGCCGACCGCTGCTCGCAAGACGGAACGGAATTTCGTGCCGAATCGGCGAGCTGGCACCGCGCAGGCGTCACCGGCCGCGCAGGCCGATCGACCGGCACAGGCGATGCGGTGCCCTAGTGGATTGAGGGGCCAACGGTGATGCCGGCGCGGGTGGCGCGGTTCCGCCACCCGGCCGCGGCCGCGGTCTCGTCGGCTGCCGTGACCGCGTCGGGCAGTCGCGTGGTCCCGGTCCAGGCGGCGGCGTCCGGCGTCCAGCTGTCGTTCCGGGCTCGGCCCTTCACCCAGCCGATCACGTTGTCGCGCCCGCCGTTGGCAAGGAACGTCCCCCGCGCCTTGCCATGCCCGGCGTCCCAGACGTACGCCCCCACGTTCTGCGCCGTGATCGGCCGACCGTCCGATAGCGCACCGCACGAAACGATCCGGTTGTGATCAAACGAGATGTCGTGCCCGGCCGAGATCGCGATGCCGTAGTTGCTGGTGCCGACGATGACGTTCCCCGTGGCGCGGACGAACGACGCCGCCGTGCGGACCGTTGCCGCGGGACCGTCGCCCAGCATCAGCCCGCCGCCGCTGTAGCTCCAGTCGTAGGACCAGTCGGCGTCGCGCGCGTCGCCCCGCGCCGGGTCCACGGTGTACGCCCCGCGCACCAGGTTGTCGTGGATCAGCAGCGGGTGGCCGGCCGTCCCGCCGCTCTCGTACACGCTGACGTTGTCCTCCACCCGGCTCTGCCCCGGCTCGTTGGTCACCGCGTTCCAGCCGATCTCCATGTCCGGCGCCCGCACCTTGTCCAGCTGCGCGAACTGCACCACCGCGTACCCGTGCTCCACGTGGCCGTCGCGGTTGCTCGTGCGATCGTTGAACGTCAGCCACCCGCCGTGGCCATCGCTCTTGCGCCCGTCGATGTTGGTCGCCACGTTAGCCACGATGCGCACGGCACCGTCGCGGCGCCCCACGTTGGTCAGCAGGTAGATGCCCGCCGTGTGGTCCAGCCGGCAGTGCTCGACCACCATGCGGTCGAACGACCCGGCCGACAGGAACCGCCCCGGCGACCGCCCTGCGACGTTCGGGTTCAGGCCCGTGCCGACGCAGTCGCGCACCGTCACGTCGGCGTGCTCGGCCCCCACGTCGATCAGCGTCCCCCGTCCCGTGATCGTGCTCCGCTCGATGATGACCGGCTCCGCCGTCCGCACGGAGATGGCCGGCACATCCAGATCGTCGCTTGAGCAAGTGCCGGTGTAGGTGCCGCCACGAGTGATGATCAGCGAGCCGCGCCCC
The DNA here is from genome assembly GCA_965198865.1 of Tepidisphaeraceae bacterium. Taxonomy (GTDB): domain Bacteria; phylum Planctomycetota; class Phycisphaerae; order Tepidisphaerales; family Tepidisphaeraceae; genus CBDAQA01. The sequence goes on from CBDAQA010000018.1 coordinate 174,404, forward strand.
GCGGCCGCCGCCGCCGAATGGCTTCGATACGCTGCCCATCCGGACATTGCTGCGATGGCGGCTGCCGTCGCTCCGAGCCGGACCCAACCCCTACCTGTCATCTTGATCTTCCGTGAAGAACCAGCGACCGGAGTGCGGCCGGGCAGCCGCTCGGTGAACTACCGGTGCGTTGCCCCCGGGTGGTACGTGTCCGCGATCGCCTCCCCGCTCGCCGCCACGGTCCCAACGCCAGCGTTGGGCTTCACCAGCGGGAACAGCAGGTCGGCCACGCGGTGGGCCTCCTCCAGGTGCGGGTAGCCGCTGAGGATGAACGTGTCGATGCCGAGGTCGGCGTACTCCCGCATCAGGCCGGCCACCTGCTCGGGATTGCCGACCAGCGCCGTGCCCGCGCCGCCGCGGACCAGCCCCACGCCGGCCCACAGGTTGGGGTAAACGACCAGCCCGTCGCGCCCGCCGCTCTGCAGCTGTGCCATCCGCTGCTGGCCCACCGAGTCCTGCCGCGCCCACACCGCGCGGGCCTTGGCGACGGCCGCCTCGTCCACGTACTTGATCAGCTTGGCCGCGTCGTCCCAAGCCTCGGCCTCGGTCTCGCGGACGATGACGTGCAGCCGGATGCCGAACCCGATCGTCCGCCCCTGCTCCGCCGCCATCGCCCGCATCCGGTCGACCTTCTCCGCCACCATGGCCGGCGGCTCGCCCCAGGTCAGGAAGCAGTCGATGTGCTTCGCCGCCACGCGTAACGCCGCCTCCGACGACCCGCCCAAGTACAACCGCGGGTGCGGCCGCTGCACCGGCGGCAGCGTCAGGCTCGCCTCCTTCACCGACATGTGCTGCCCCTCCACCGTCACCGTCTCGCCGTGGCACAGCTGCGTCCAGATGTCGAGGAACTCGTCGGCCGCCGCGTACCGGGCGTCGTGGTCGAGGAACAGCCCATCGCCGTGATTCTCGACCGGGTCGCCGCTGCAGACGACGTTCACCAGCAGCCGGCCGTTGCTCAGCCGGTCGAACGTTGCCGCCATCCGCGCCGACAGCGTCGGCGACATAAGCCCCGGGCGCACGGCCACCAGCAGCTTCATCCGCTTCGTGTCGGGAATGACCGCCGCCGCCGTCACCCACGTGTCCTCGTACCCGCGCCCCGTGGGCAGCAGGCAGCCGTCGAACCCGCGGTAGTCGGCCGCGTGGGCAATCTCGCGCAGGTAGTTCAGGTCGACGGCGCGGGCGCCCCTGCTCGTCGCCAGGTAGTGACCGTCGCCGGCGGTGGGGAGGAACCAGAACATTTGCAGCGGGGGCATCGGATGCTCCTTGGGTCGCCCCGTTTTGGCGGGACCAGCGAGTCATTGTTGACGCGCCGAATTTTCCCCGTGCGCATCGTCCGCGTCCAGCGTCTTACTGCTCGGGACAGCGCGTGGCACGGGAGGCAGCCGTTTGGATGCCGCGGTGGATCTGGACATCGACGACGCGACGCTGGCCGCCCGCAGCCGGGACGGCGACCGATCGGCGTTCGAGGAACTGGCGCGCCGCACGGCCCGCCTGGTCTTCGCGACGCTCGTGCTGGAGACCGGCCGGGCCGACGTGGCCGAGGAGTTGACGCAGGAGACGTTCCTGACCGCCCAGCGGCAGGTCGGACGGCTGGCCGACCCGAAGTCGTTCCGACCCTGGCTGCTGTCGATCGCCCGCGCCGTCGCGATCGACGATGCCCGGCGACGCGGCCGACAGAAGCGGGGTCCGCCGCCAACCGGTGACGTGTCCCTGGCTGCGGGTTCGGGCCTGACGCCGTTGCAGTCGGCAGAGCTGAACGAGCAGCGCGGGCGGGCGATGGCCATCCTGCGATCGCTGCCCGAGTCGTACCGGGTGCCGCTCACGCTGCGGTACCTGGCCGGCGCGGACCACGAAGAGATCGGCCGACAGCTGGGGATCACGAACGGATCGCTACGCGGATTGTTGCACCGTGGCCTCGCGCTGTTGCGCGAACGGATGAAGGACCCCGTTTAGCGACGGCCCGGAGGGCCGGGTTTCGAGCGTCGAAAGCCCGGCCCTCCGGGCCGTCGCTAAACGGGACAGACACGGACCGAAATCCATGCCCACCGACGCCCCGCACATCACCGCCGAGCAGGCCGATCTGCACGTCGCCGCCGGCCTCCCGCCCGCCGAGCGGGCGGCGGTCGACGCCCACATCGCCCATTGTCCCACGTGTGCCGCCATGATCGCAAACGCCACCGCCGCCGACGCATCGCTCCGCTCCCTGCTGTCCGCCGTCCGCCCGTCGGCCGCGCTGGAGGCCGACATCGTCGGCCGACTTCGCGCGGCTCAACGCATGCGCCTGTCGCCGCCGGCTCGCCGAGCCGCCGTCGTCGCCGCGGCCGCGGTCGTGGTGATCGGCACGGGGTGGCTAGGTTCGGCATATCTAAACGGAGGCGAGCGGACCAGGCTTGCGGGCAGGTCAGAATCGGACGTGTTCATTGTGCCGTCATCGATCGCTCAAAAGTGGGACTTCGGCGGCGGGGCTAAGACGGCGCTAGGCTGGCCCAATTTCCATACCAATGACGGCCTGGAGCGGGGTCACGGTGACGCGTTCATTTCTTCGCGCCGGTACGGGTCAAATGTGCTGATGGGAGATGGGCATACCGACTGGCAACCGAATCCCTTCACCGGCACGCAGCACGACAATGTTTACACGGGGCGAACTCAGGCCAGCCCGACGCCTGCCGCGTCCTCTCCCGGCGATGCGACCGACTCGATCTTGCTGCCGGCCCTCAGTGGTGATTCGGACGCGAAGGGGATAACTTCTCCGGTACCGCCCCCTGCATACGCGTTCAAACCAAATTCATCCGCAGGCGCAGGAGAGAATGTCCACGCCGAGAGCGCAAGTAACACGTCAGGTATGGCGGATGGGCGGCGACGTGCGTTCGAGTCAGGCAAGGACCGGACGACCGAGGAGTTGGTACAGAGCGCCCGTCAGTATTACGAACCGGGGCAGTACAGCCAATCGCTGGCAGTCATTGATCAGATTCAACGAATTGACCCTTCGAACCAGTACGCAATGGGGACGCGGCAGATGGTCGCTGATAAGGGGACCGGACAGGAGCAGCGGCAGTATCGCGAACGGTTTGACCGGGAGTTTGAGAAGACGTTGAACGCGGCCCACGAGAAGCCCACGGGCGGAAAGGTCGTCGCAACACTGAGCGGTGGCGACGCAGCCGGCGACCGGGGCGCGGGTGGCGGCGGCCAACCTTCTACGCCATCGCCTGCGGTGACAACCACCCAGCCCGCCATCGACACCCGCAAGGTGATCCGCACCGGCACGATGTCGTTTGACGTCGACCACTTCGACACCGCGGCCGACACGCTGGCGAAGGTGGTCGGCGAGGCCGGCGGGTTCGTGGCGACCGTCGACTCGCAGAAGCTGCCCAACGGCAAGACGCAGGGGACGATCACCGTCCGCTGCCCGCCGGAGCGGTTGGACCTGCTGGTGCTCAGCCTGCGGTCGCTGGGCGATCTCAAATCACAGCAGATCGTGGCTAATGACGTGACCAAGGAGTACACCGACCTGGAGGCGGAGCTGACGGCCGACCGGGCCATGCAGGACCGGCTGCTGGACCTGATCCGCACGGGAAAGGGGTCGATCAAGGACCTGCTGGCGGCCGAGAACGAGCTGGGCACCTGGCGGACCAAGATCGAGAAGATCGAGGGGCAGCTGCGGTACATGAACAGCCAGATCGGCCTGTCGACGCTGGCCGTCACGCTGTCCGAGCGCGACATCCGGCAGGCCGCGTCCACCGTTGAGACCGAGACGGGCGACATGGGCGTCGAGACCGACGATGTCGAGAAGGCCCGCGACGGGGCGGTCAAGGCGATCGACGACGCGAAAGGGCGCGTGGTCGAGGCCGAGCTGAAGCGGCTGGACGCGGGGCAACTCGCGGCCCGCATCGTAGCCGACGTCCCGCCGGAGATGGCGGGGGCGACCATCGACCGACTGAAGCAGTTGGGCCGGGTCGCCCGGCTGGAGGTGCACCGCGAGCAGACGGCCGTCGACGCCGGCACCACGACGATGGCGACGCCGGCGCGCACCGAGCGCAAGCCCACCCGGATCGTGCTGTCCATCTACAACCTCGCCAACGTCGCCCCGCGCCGCAGCACGGCGGTCACGCTGGCGGCGACCGATCCCGAATCGGCCTACGCGGCGCTGCTGGCAGTGGCCAGTCCCGGCGGGCGGGTCGTCGCGTCGAACCTGGACCGCTCGGCGAACGCCACCGGCACCGTGTCGCTCGAGGTGCCGCCGGCCCGGCTGGAATCGGCACTGGCAACGATCCGTGTGCAGGGCGAGATATTGAAGCGGACGACGACGGAGAATGTCGACACGCAGAACACGACCGACGCGAAGGTCGGGTTGACCGTGTCGCTGGTGGCGCTGTCGGCCGTGCCGCCGCGGGAGACGGTGCAGCAGACCGTCGCCGCCGCCGACGTGCCGACGGCGTACCGGGCCATCACCTCGGCGGCGTCGGTCGCCCATGCCCACGTGCGTACCGCCGAGCTGAACGAGCAGGACCGGCGAAACGTGACGGCCACCTTCGAGGTGGACGTGCCACGCTCCGCGATGGCCGAATTCGATGGGGCGGTGGCGGGCGCGGGCGACACGGTGGCCCGGTCGTCGGCGCGATCGCCCGACGGCGAGAACACCGCCGACGCGGCCGTGCGCGTGCGGCTGTCGCTCGCGTCCGCCGATGGGCTGCCGGCGCGGGAGACGACGACGCTGGCGATCGAGGTGAGCGACGCCGACAAGGCCGCCGCCGACGCGCAGGCGGTGGTCGCGGCGGCCGGCGGGCGCGTGCTGTCGGCCGACGTGAACCGTTCGCCCGCCGGCCCGGCCACGGCGAAGGTGGCGTTGGACGTGCCGTTGTCCCGCGCGTCCGACGTCGTGCGCGACCTGCGCCAACTCGGCACGGTGCGTGGCGTCGACGCCGGCCGGGACGCGAACGCTCCGGCGGGGCCGCTGGCGCACGCCCACGTCGAGCTGACACTCGCCACGGCCGACGCGCTCGTCGCCGACGCCAGTGGACCCTTGGCCAACGTCCGCCACGGGCTGTCGGTCGGGCTGACGGGGCTGCTGTGGAGCCTGCAGTTGATCGTGGTCGGGCTGTGCCTGCTGGTGCCGTGGGCGGCGGTGGGGTACGTCACGCGACGGCTGTGGCGTCGGTGGTACCGACCGTTGGCGTGAAGGTCCGTTGCAGCCGCGGGCGGAAGCCCGCGGACCGTGTGGGTGTTCCGCGGGCTTCCGCCCGCGGCTGCAACGGACGCGCGGTATGATCAGGTCCTTCATGTCGCCCCTCCGCCGCATCCGCATCTGCATGGTCGTTGTGATCGTCGGGCTGTTCCTGTCTGGCGTGACGGCGTTCCCGCTGGAGCATGAGGTGCGGTGGGGCTGCGAGATGTTGGGGATTCCGGCCGGCGCGGCCTCATGGCTCGGGCGGGTGCGTGAGGGGCTGGAACAGACGAACCAGCGTTACCCGTTCCTCGCTTACGGCACCGATTGGCTGGCGTTCGCGCACCTGGCGTTGGCGGTGCTGTTCATCGGGCCGTACCGTGACCCGGCCCGCAACGTGTGGGTGATCGACTTCGGCCTGATCGCCTGCGGCGGCGTCGTGCTGCTGGCAATGATCGCGGGGCCGGTACGCGGGATCCCGCTCGGCTGGCGCTGCATCGACAGCTCGTTCGGTGTGCTGGCAGCGGCGCCGCTGTGGATCGCGCGGCGGGACGTGGGACGACTGTCGCCGCACCCGGGGACACCATGATTGGTCGATGGCTCGCGTTGCCGCTGGCGTCCGTCTTCCTGTCGGTCGCGCACGCGGCCCCGCTGGCGTTCCCCGGCGCACAGGGCTTCGGGGCGCACGTGACCGGCGGGCGCGGGTGCCCGGTGTACCGGGTGACGAACCTGGACGACGCGGGGCCAGGGTCGCTGCGGGACGCGGTGGGCAAGCGGCACCGCACGGTCGTGTTCGACGTGGGCGGGTACATCAACCTGAGGTCGAACTTGCCCGTGAGCGGCGACATCACGATCGCCGGTCAGACGGCGCCGGGCGAGGGCGTCGGCACGCTGGGGTACGAGGTGTCGTTCGGCAGGTCGAGCAACGTGATCGTGCGGTACGTCCGGTTCCGACAGGGGAACACGCCGCGGCAGGAGAAGAAGAGCGCGCTGGCCATCACCGGCGGGCAGGGGCTGATCTTCGACCACGTGTCGGTCGAGTGGGGGCGGTGGGACACAATCGACATGAACAAGGGGCGCGACATCACGTTCCAGTACTGCATCATCGGGCAGGGCGTGTCGCCGCAGCGGTTCGGGTGCCTGTGCCAGTGCGACCGGGTGACGTTCACGCACTGCCTGTGGATCAACAACCAGAGCCGGAACCCCAAGGCCAATGGGGTGCCGATCCAGTTCGTGAACAACGTGGTCTACAACTGGGGAGCGGCGGGCGGGTTCGTGGAGGGGCACTCGGCGGCCGACAGTTTCGATGACGTCGTCGGCAACTACTTCATCGCCGGGCCGTCCTCGTCGCTGACGCACGCGTTCGCCATGGGGACGCCGACCGACCACGTCTACTCTGCCGGCAATCGGATCGACCTCGACCGCGACGGCACGCTGAACGGGACGCCGTTGACGGCCGAGCAGTTGGGCAGCGTGACCGTGTGTCCCGCGCCATCCGCACCATTGGTTGACGTGCAGATCGACCCGGCGGACGTGGCGTTCGCGAAGGTGGTGAACGAGGTCGGCTGCAGCCTGCACCGCGACGGCGTCGACCGGGTGCTGATCGATCAGGTGAGGTCGCTCGGCGGGGCCGGGAAGATCGTCGACAAGGACGTGAGCGAGATCGGCGGCCCGGGCACGATCGCGGGCGGGGCGGCACCGGCGTGTACGGCGGGGGACGGGGTCAGCGACGCGTGGAAGCGGGCGCGGGGGTTGGACGTGGCGAAGTCCGTCCCGGCCGATCAGATGGGTGCGGACGGTTACACAACGGTGGAGCGGTACATCAACGATTTGGCGGCAACACTTGCCCGCTGAAGCGGGCAGGTCGGGTTCGGGTCGCTTCGGTCACGCGGCGATGGCAACCGGTGCCGGGGCCGGCGTGCCACGGGCGGCGGTGAGCATGTTGTCGAACGTGGTGAAGTCCATCGCCACGAAGGCGGGGGCGAGCGCGGGGTCGAACTGCGTGCCGGCGTTCTTGGTGATCTCGGCCAGCACCTGCTCGCGGGGCAGGGCCGAGCGGTAGCTGCGGTTGGAGCTCATCGCGTCGAACGTGTCGGCCAGCGCCATGCAGCGGGCGATCAGGGGGATGTCGGTCCCCTTTAGGCCGTGCGGGTAGCCGCGGCCGTCGAACCGCTCGTGGTGGTGGAGGACGCCGCCCATCACGTCGTGCAGGCCGGGCACGTCCTGCAGGATGGTGACGCCAATCGTCGGGTGCTTCTTGATCAGGCCGAACTCCTCGTCGGTCAGCCGGCCGGCCTTGCACAGGACGGCCTCGGGCACGCCGATCTTGCCGACGTCGTGGATCAGGCCGGCGATGCGGTAGCGGTCGACGGTGGTCGGGTCGGCCCCGGTGGCGGCGGCGAGCTGGGCGCACAGCAGGGCGACGCGCTCGCTGTGGCCGCGGGTGTAGGCGTCCTTGGCGTCGATCGCGTTGGCCAGCGAGCGGACGGTCCCCAGGCTCATCTCGCGCTGCTCGGCGAAGCGGCACATGTTCTCGTGGAACACGCCCAGCAGGTCGGCGACGGCGCCGAGGAACTTCATGTCACCGCTGGTGACGTCGGGGTCGAGCATGTGCCGGTTGCCGGCCAGCAGCACGGCGACGCACTGGCGGTCGTGCGCGACGGGCACGGCGAGCACCTCGCCACCGGTGGCGGCGGCGAGCGCATCGGACGACGGCGACAGCACGCGGGGGCGGGCGAACGAGTCGGTGCCGGCGCAGCAGCGGACGGCGGCGTCGACCAGGTCCAGTGGCGGGCAGGGGGGCGTCCCGGCCGACAGCGACCGCCCGCGGAGGTCCTGCAGCACCGCCGGCAGCGGGCGGAAGTAAAGGTTGATCCACCCGAACGGCACCACGTCCAGCAGTTGTCGGCAGAGCGCGTCGATGGCGGCGGGCGGGTCGTCGGGGGCGTTCAGCAGCCGGGCGATGCGGAACAGGAAGGTCACCTCCTCGTAGCTCTGGCTGAGCCCTGCGCTGAAGGCGTCGAGCGTCTTGCCATCGGCGTCGGCCTTGGACAGGTCGGCGTGGAAGGCGCGGACCACGTCAGCCAGTTGGTCGGTCGGCAGGGTGCCGGTGACCGCGTGGGCCGGCAGCAGGGCGGCGGTGCGGCCGCCATCGTCGGGCAGGAGCAGCAGGCGACGGTCGCCGGGGAGCGGTGGCGCGTCCTCCAGCGACGCGGCGGCCTTCTCCACGGCGCGGCGGAGCGCCGGCGTCACGGGCACGCCGATCGGGCCCTCGACCGGCTGGCCGGCGGCGTCAAACCACCAGGTGGCGACGCCCAGCTCGCCGCAGCGGCGGCGGAACTCGGTGAAGGCCGGGGGGGCGACCGATTGTGTCTGCGGCGGTGTCGTCATGGCGCGTCGTCGTCCATTGGGCCGATCGGGAAACTCAGGCGGCGGCCGTTTTCGCGGGCACCGGCGGGAGCAGCTCGCCGATCTGCGCGATCAGGTCGGCAGCGCTGAACGGCTTGCTCATCAGCCGGCGGACGATCGTCGCGCCCAGCTCGGCGGGGGACAGCTTGTGGCCCCGTGCGGTCAGCATCAGGGCGAGCATGTCGGCCGTCGCCGGGTCATCGTGCAGGGCCCGGCACAGGTCGAAGCCGCTCATCACGGGCATCTGGTAGTCGGTGACCAGCAGGTCGGGCCGGCGCCCCTCGGCGGTGCGCTGGCGGATCAGCGCGATCGCCTCGGCACCGTTGCGGACCGTCGTCACGTCGGCCCCAGCCCTGCGGAGGTTGAACGCGATGATGGTCGTCAAGTGCGGCTCGTCGTCGGCGACGACGATGCTTCGGCCGGACAGCGGACCCGTCGGGTTATCAGCCATGGGCGGGGCTCCTCCCCAGACGTATCGGCAGATTCCGCTGGGTTGTGGAGCGGTTGCAGGCGGCGGCAACGAAGCGGATCAATGAGAGCCCGGCGGAGCTGTTGGGCTCTGATGCGGTCTCGAATCAAGGCAGCGTGTCCCAGCGCCAGGTACCGGGGACCTCGGCGATCGCGTCGCCGTTGGCGAAGCCGTCGGGCGGGTTGGCGTAGGTGGCCGTGTTCTGCGTGACGACGGCCGGGCCGTCCAGCTCGATCGTGCCGTCGCACAGCAGGGTGCCGCCGAGGCAGCCGTTGTTCGTCACCTTGACCGCGTTGCCCGAGCCGGCCACGTAGACCAACCCCTGGATCTGCGGCGGGTAGTCGTCGGTGGTGGTCGTGTTGGTCGCGCCGTCGTACGGGCTGCCCGGGGGGTTCAGGTTCTGGCCCAGCGTGGCCTCGCTCAGCCAGGCGGTGCTGCCGGCGATGTTCACGGTCAGGTTGGCGCCGCTGATGATCAGTGCGGGCAGGTTGCTGGCCTTGGTCTGCCAGGTGACCGGACCCGTGATGTTGACCGTGCTGTTGGCTTTGGCGGTGACGATCAGCGTGCCGAGCACCCGGCCGTTGCTGATCGTCAGCGTCGCGCCGCCACCGCCGCTCTTAGTGATGTCCAGCGTGTAAATGCCGCTCGCGTTCAAGGGGCCGAACGGGTTTGTCGCGGGCGACAAGAGGAACGACGACATCGTGTAGTTCCCGCCGTTGCCGGGGGGGCTCACGGTGATCGGCGTGGCCAGGGCGACGTAGTGAGTCGCGATGGTGGGCCAGAACGTCGACGGCATCGGCTTGGCGGTGGCAGGCACGGTGTTCGTGCCGGTTCGGGTCGTGGTCGACCCGCTGACGGCAGCCGCCTCGACGTTGCCCCACAGGGTCGCCGGTAAATGGACGATTCCGTTTGACGAGATCACGCCGAGAGCGCCGGTCGGGATCACCACATTCGCCAATGGGCCCGTGCCGGCCAGCACGGTGGTGGCTAGCTTCACGGCACCCGACGCGTGGGCGGCCGTCCGTAGGACATCCATCGGCGCGCCGGCGGGACGCACCTGGACGCTGTAGACGCGGGTGACGCCGTTCACCGTGCCGATGCCGTAGATGCGGAACAGACGCAGGTAGTCTGCCGCCAGGTTGCCGTCGGTCTCGTCCTTGAGGGCCCAGCTGATCTTGCCCCGGCCCAGGTTGGCGGTGAAGGCCGCCGCGCCGCTGACAAAGCCGGATCGCCAGGTGGTGGGGGCGGCGGCGACGGTGGTCGACAGCGACGCGACAGCCTGCTCGGTGGCGGAGAAGGCCAGGGTGCCGGCCTCCTCCCAATCGGTGGCGGCCGCGGTGGCCCGGCCGTACGACCGGGCGGCCATCAGGCTGCCGACGCCGAGGACGGTGACCAGCAGGGCGATGCCGATCACGAGCACGTAGGCCGTGCCGCGCGGCGAGGATGGGCGGCGCGTCTTCATTGGGAGGCCGTCTCGTTGAGCGGGTGCGCCCCGGCCCACAGCGATCGCGGGGCGCCGCTCGCCTGCACGTTGATGGAGACGCCGGTGACGAACGTGGCCTGCGCCGGTGGTGGCCGCTCGTACGCGCCGACCGCCGAGCGCAGGCCGACCAGCACGTACGGCTTGCCGGCGGGCGCGGTGACCGTGACGGTGATCCGCTTGAGCGGCGTCGCGAGGGCCGAGACGGCCAGCGTGGCCGGGTCGACGTACGCCACAGACACGGCGCGGGTCCAGCCGGCGTAGCCGGTCATGGCGACGCCGGCGCGGGTGGCGGGGGGACCCTCGCTCAGGCCGTTGTAGTCGTCCACATCGTTGAAGGTGGCCCGCGTCTCGCCGGTCTCGGGGCCGAAGGTGGGACTGGTTCCGGGGTCGACGAAGGCGGCCGACAGGATCTCGGCCATCAGCTGCTGGGCGAGGGGGTGGGCGAGCCGGCGTTCGGCCTCGATCTGACGGTTGCGCGCGATGGTGCCGAACGTGCCGGCGGCGGCGGTCAGCAGCACGCCGGTGATGGCGACGGCGAACGCGGCCTCGACCAAGGTGAACGCGTGGGTGGGCCGCATCACGGCACCGTCCCGCAGACGTTGAACGGCGAGCAGACCGACAGCGGGCTGACCGACCAGGACGATCCGGCGTTGGACGACGTCGAGCAGACCTCGCCGTTGAGGCCGACCGACACGCCGCTGAGGTACCCGAGCGTTGCGATCGTTCCGGTGCCGAACCCGTAGCCGACGGTGACGCACAGCGTCTGGCCCGGCGCGAGGCCGGAGAGGTTGGCGAACGGGACGTCGACGGTCTCCATGGCGGTGCTGAGCTGGGCCTCGTAGATGACGGCGGTGCCGAGCAACGTGGTGGAGGGCTTGCCGGTGGCGTCGGCCGCGACGACGCGGACGACGATCGCGCCGTCCCCCGCGCCGGACGACCTGAGCGCCAGCTGCACGCGCGTGATCGAGTACGACGTCGCGCCCGACGGCAGCGTCGGCATGAACGATTGCGACATCCAGGCGGTGCTGGTGATGTTGTAGGTCGATGCCACGCCCACGGTGATCAGCGTGCCGAGGTTGTAGGTGGCGTCGGCCGCGGGGCCGAGCGTGCGGGTTTGGTAGGTGAGGCCAAACGCGTCGGCGGCGGCGAGGAGCGGGACGGCGGTGCCGCCGTTGAACTGGCGCGTGAGCGGGCTTCCGGCGGTGCCGGCCCAGGCGTAGCGGACGGCGTTGGGCGAGCCGAGCGAGACACGGTCGGGGACGGTGAACGTGACGGCGTTGGCCGTCCGCTCGGTGAAGTTCGTCGCGACGTTCAGGTCGTCGGCGACCTGGGCGGCGGCGTCGGCCGACTGCGCCTGGTTGAGCCACCGAGCGGCCTGGGGGCCGGCACCGTTGCCGGCCATCGTGATCGTCGCGCCGGTGGCGACCACCACGACCGACAGCACCAGCAGGCTGATGACCATCTCGGCCATCGTGAAGGCGCGGCGGTTGTTTCTACAAAGGAGCCGCGCACGGAGGTACTCCGCAGTAATTGGTGTTTTGGGTGTGCACAGCCGCTTACTGCGGGCTACCTCCGTGCGCGGCTCGTTGAACGGGGGGTTCATTGGATGCTCGCCTTTCCCGAACCGGCGTCGAGCGTGACCGTCTTCTGTACGACACCGACCGCGATCACCACGTTCCCGCCGCTGCTCGGTTGGCCGTACCGGTCGAACGTGACGGATGCGGCCCCGCCGAACGTGGCGGAGACGAGCGTTGCGTTGTACGGCGTGGCCGACAGCGCCACCGCGTACGCCGACGCGGGGCCGGTCGTGCCGGGGACGCCGGGGATCGCGTAGGCGCTGTTGGTGACGTCGAAGCTGACCGTCGTCCCGGCGGCGGCGCTGGTGCTCTTGGCCGTCCACTGGGCCAGGGCCAGGTCGGCGGCGACGCGGTTGGCGGCCTGGGCGGCGCGAAAGTTCCGCAGCGCGCCGGCGTAGCGGGGCATGCCGATCGCCGCGAGCACGCAGGTCAGCACGAGGTAGACCGTCAGGTCGACCAGCGTGAACGCGCTGCGATGACGGTGCGACATGGCGCGGCTCCCGGCCTCACGGCGATCAGTACGACTGGTAGGTCTTGCCGGCCATGTCGGTGTCGGTGGCGGGGTCGTTGGCCCAGACGGTCTGGCCGTCGTAGAGCCAGCCGCCGGCCGTCGTGCCGCAGGCGGACATGCCGCTGCCGGCGACGATGGTCGTCTGCGTCTTGTAGGTGCCGACCGGCAGGGGCGGGACCGACTTGAGGTAGGGGCCGTAGATGCAGGTCGTCGTGCGGGTGGCGCTGGTGGTGGCGCCGGTCACGTCGGTGTAGGTCGTGAGCTGGGCGACGATCGTGGTGGCCGACGTGGGGTAGGTGCCCCCGTGCTCCTGGGCGTACAGCTCGATGGCCGCCCGCATGGTGGCCAGGTCGGACACGAGGGCCGACTCGTTGGCGCCCGCGGCGCCGCGGCTCATCTTGGGGATCGCGATCGCGCCGATGATGGCGATGATCACGACGACGATTACCAGCTCGATCAGGCTGAACCCCGCCGCCGAGCGGGCCCGCCGTGCGCCCGCCATTCCATTGGACCGCTTCGTGTACCGCATCGCGCACGCTCCTTCGTCGTCGTCGTCTTCGTCCTGGCGGGCACCTGCATCTGAAGTGGAGGGCTCCGTACGTTGTACCAATCGTCAGGCGGGCGGGGCGACTTGAGCGGGTTGCGCGGCCGGTCTAGGAGGATCAGGGCATTCGCAGGTCGACGTCGCCGGCGGCGCCGGTCAGACGGACGGACCGGGGCCCTACGTCGATGAGGCGGTAGCCATCAACGGCCTGCCCCACGCGGACGAGCCGGCCGCCGATGACGGCCGCGCCGCTGCCGTGGCCCCTGGGCAGCAGCACGACGGAGAGCTTGTGCGCGGCGGCGAAGGCGGTGCCGGTGGGAAACGCGGCCGCGTCGGCCGCCGCCCGGCGTTCGGCCGCCCAGTCGACCGATGGCGCGAACGCGTCGCGCAGGTTGGCCAACGGGTCGGACCCGCCGGCCAGCTCCCGAAGTCGGCGAGCGATATCAGACGTGGCGAAGGCGACCGTCGCGACGACCGGGCGACTGGCGACGGCTTCCGGGGCCGGCCGCGCCAGCGCCGCAACCGGGGGAATCACGGCCGCCCGGGCCCGGGCGGGTCCGGAGGAGCGGCACTGGTCGTAGATCAGGGCCGCGAAGGCCACGCCCAGCGCCCCGGCGTAGATCTTGTTCCGGGTCGAGAATGGACGCGACAGGGCCACCCGTTCGTTGTCGGCCCGATCCACCCGCCGGGTGAGCCCGACCGGGTTCCGACCGGGCCGGTCACGCTACCATGTGGCCCAGGAGGCCCCGCCTTGATCGACACGCACTGTCACCTGACTGACCCCCGCCTCGCGTCGCAGCTGGACGCGGCGCTGTTCCGCGCCGGCGTGGCCGGCGTGACGCACGCCATCACGATCAGCACCGACATCGACGACGCCCGCGCCTGCCTGGACGTCTGCCGCGGGCGAGCAAACGTTCGCTGCGCCGTCGGCGTGCACCCGACGTACGTGGCCGGGGTCGAGCCGGAGCAGTTGAAATCCTTGCGGGAGATCCAGGCCGACCCGGCGGTGGTCGCGATCGGCGAGGTGGGGCTCGACTACCACTACGGCCGGGAGCATCGCGACCGGCAGGTGGACTTCCTCAACTTTCAGTTGCAGCTGGCGACGGACGTGCGGCGGCCGGTCGTGATCCACAGCCGCGAGGCGGTCGACGACTGCCTCACGATCTTGCGGGACTTCCCGGCCGTGCGGGCGGTGTTCCACTGCTTCACGGGCACGGCGGCCGAGGCGCGGAAGGTGCTGGACGCCGGCTACCTGGTCGGCTTCACGGGCGTCGTCACGTTCAAGAACTGCGGCGAGCTGCGGGAGGTGGCGACCGACGTGCCGGCCGACCGGTTCCTGGTCGAGACCGACGCGCCGTACCTGTCGCCGGTGCCGGTGCGGAACGTGAAGGTGTGCGAGCCGGCGTTCGTCGCGCACGTGGCGGCGAAGGTGGCCGGGTGGCGGGGGATCAGCGTGCGCGAGCTGGACGAGCAGACGACCGCCAACGCGCGAGAACTGTTCCGGTGGGATTTCGAATGACGAAAGCTCGAGTATCGAAGCGAGGAGTTCCCGTTTCGATATTCGAGGTGTCGGTCTTCGATGTTCAGTCCTTCACGCCGCAATCGACAGGCCGACCGGGGCGGCGGACGCGTGCATGGCGACGCCGCGCTTGCGGCCGGCGGCCTTCTCCTGGCCCATCTTCTCCAGCAGCAGGATCCACGAGTCACGCTGGTGGCGGAGGGCGATCAGGGCCGCCTCGGCCGAGTCGGCGCGGTGGTCGAAGCCGACCTCGATCAGCTTGCGGTAGACGAACTGGTAGACGCCGGCCAGCCGCCCGCACAGGTCGGCGCCGTGGGCGGGGCGGAGGCCGGTCAGCAGCTCGGTGATGATCGCCTGCGCCTTGCTGACGTTGAAGTGGACCGCCTCGAGGTCGCGCCGGTCCACGGCGGCCTTGGCGGCCTCGGTGAATCGCACGGCCCCGTCGTACAGCATCAGCTGCAGCTGCTCGGGCGTGGCGGTCATCACGCGGGTGCGGAGGTACTGCTGGGCGTTGTGCGAAGCGGACGGGTTGGGGGTGGCCAATCGGACCTCTTGGGGAAAGGGTGCGCGAAACGGGGGGACCGGGCACGTTGAAACGGGTCGCGGGCGTCGGCGGCGACCGTGGGTGATTACGACGACGACGAGCTCGTCGTCTTGGTGCTGGTCGGCGTGGTCACGGTGCCGATGCTGGCCAGCGACGACGAGATCGACCGCAGCGTGGCCAGGGCCGACTCCATGTTGTCGAACTGCGTCTGGTACACCTCCTGCTTCTGGGCCAGCAGGGCGTTCAGCTGGGTGATCTGGTCGGTGAAGCCCTGCTCCTCGGTGGTCAGCTCGCTGACGGCGCTGGTCACGGTGCCGCTGATCGGGTCGGCCAGCTGGGTCAGCACCTTGTCGAACGCGTAGGCCACGCCGTGGTCGGTCGTGATCGTGCCCGACGACCCGTTGGCGGCGGTGGTGGTCGAGTTGAACAGCGCCTCGACGGCGGTGGGGTCGGCGGCCAGGGCGGCGCGGAACGTGTCCTCGTCGAACGTCAGCTGGCCGTTCTCGTCGACGCTGAAGCCGACGTTGTAGAGCGTCGGGTAGTCGCCGTTGTTGGGCACCCTCGTGCTGAGCGCGGCGTACATCTCGCTGGTGATGTCGAGCGCGACCGGGTCGCCCAGCAGCAGCCCGCCTATCTGGCTGCTCGTGTTGTAGGTCGACTGGCTGCCGATCGTCTCGGCCAGCGTGTTGAAGCTCGTCGTGAAGTCGGTCAGCGACTTTACCAGGTTGTCGGCGTCGGCGGCGACCGTCAGCTGGACCGTCCCCGAGCTCACGCCCAGCAGGTTCAGCGTGACGCCGGCGATCACGTTCGTGACCGTGTTGCTGCTGCTGGTGACCAGCAGTGGCTGGGCCGTCGTGGCCGACGAGCCCCCGCTGGCGTTGCTGCTGGCGCCGCCCACGAAGACGGCGGCGTCCTGGGCGGCGACCAGCGTCTGGGCGGCCAGGCCGGTCGTGCCGGCGTCGAACGTGACGGCGCCGGCCGTGCCGGAGTTGTTGCTGGTCAGCGACAGCCGGTAGGGGGCCGTGCTCGACCCGTCGCTGATGATGGTCGCCGTCACGCCGGCGTTGGCGGCGTTGATCGCCTTGACCACGGTGGCCAGCGTGTCGTTGGCCGACACGGTGATCGTCTTGGAGTACGCGCCGTCGATCGCGTGCGTGCCGGCGGCAGCCGTGGAGGCGACGTTCAGGTCGCTCGCGGCCGACCCGCTGTTGTCGGTCACGCTGAGCTGACCCGCGCCACCGCTGGCGTCGGAGATCAGGATGCCGTTGCCCGTGGCGTTGACCGACGCGGTCAGCCCGCTCACGCCCTTGCTGTTGATCTGGTACAGCAGCTGGCCCACGGTGGTGATCGTGCCGTCGACGGTGACGGTGGCGGACGCGCCGGCGGCGGTGGTGATGGTGAACGTGCCGTCGCTGATCCCCTTGCCGCCGTTCAGGCTCGACAGCAGCGTGTTGGTCGTCAGCCACTGCTTGTCCAGGTCCTTGCCGGACAGGGTGCCGCTGGTGGACGAGCCGGTCAGGCCGAGCGCGGTGGCGGTCGCGCCCGCCGCGACCGAGAGGCTGCCCGTGCCGCCGGTCGCGTCGGTCAACTCGATGCCGGTGCCCGACGTGGACAGCGACGCCGTCACGGCGCCGTTGGTGCCGGCGTTGATCGCGTCGACCACGCCCTGAACGTCGGCCTTGCCGGCCAGGTTCACCGAGTGGGTGGTGCCGTTGGCGTCGGTGATGGAGATCGTGCCCAGCGTGAGGCCCGACCCGCCGTTGAGGCTGGACAGCAGCGTCGTGTCGATCCCGGCCAGCACGCCGGTCCCGGTGATCGTGTTCCCGCTGGCCGCCGCGGTGAGGCCCAGGTCGGCCGCCGCCGTGGAGCCGTTGTTGGCCGTGACCGACAGCGTGCCGCC
Organism: Tepidisphaeraceae bacterium; assembly: GCA_965198865.1. GTDB lineage: Bacteria > Planctomycetota > Phycisphaerae > Tepidisphaerales > Tepidisphaeraceae > CBDAQA01. The sequence goes on from CBDAQA010000018.1 coordinate 191,559, forward strand.
GCCGCCGGTCGAGTCGGTCAGGGTCAGGCCCGACTTGTCGGTCGACACCGACGCGGTCACCTTCCCGCCGCTGGCGGCGTTGATGGCGTCGATCGCGCCGCCCACGGTGGTCACGCCGGTCAGGTTGACGTTGAACGTGGAGCCGTCCTTGGCGTGGACCGTGAAGTCGCCGCTCGCGCCGCCCGTGCCCAGCGTGACGCCCCGCCCGTCGTTCAGCTGCGCCAGCAGGGTGGACCGGCCGACGTAGTTGATCGACGTGCCGGTGACGGTGGTCGATGCCGCGTTGGAGACGATGCCCAGGTTGGCGGCGGTGGTGCCGGTGCCGAGGTCCTGCACGATCAGGTTGCTCGTCGTCTGGCCGGACGTGTCGGTCAGCACCAGGTGGTTGTTGGCGATCGACGCGCGGACGCTGATGTTCGTGGCCGAGTTGATGTCGGCCACGACGTCGTCCAGGCTGACGGCCGAGCTGGTGTCGATGACGGCCGACGCGCCGGAGCGGTCGGTGATGCGGAACGACCCGCGCGACACGCCGCTGCCGCCGTTCAGCTCCGCCAGCGTCGTCTCGGTCGCCAGGCTGCCGCCGCCCCCCTCGCCGATGGTGATCGTGCCGGCGCCCACCTTGGCGTTGGTCGAGTCGGTGAACCCGGCGCTGACCAGCTGCTGGGTGGTGACGGTGCGGGCGACGCGCAGGCTGTAGGTGCCGACGGCCGCCCCCTGGCTGGTCGTGGCGGTCAGCACGGACGGGTCGCTGCTGGTGGCCGACGTGTCCTGGAAGGTCTGGGGCTTCTCCAGCGACTGGGCCGTCGTCTGAATCGTGGACAGCTGCGACCCCAGCGACGAGTACATCAGGCCCAGCGTCTGGTCGGACGTGACCCGCGTCTGCAACAGCGAAACGGGGGCGGCGTCGAGCGAGATCAGCTTCGAGATCAGGTCCGAGGTGTTGATCCCGCTGATCAGGCCTGTGCTGGAGGTAATCGTGGCCATAGTCGGGGCGTCCGGGGAACGGGGCTCGGGGGGTCAGGCGAAGGGAGGTCCGATCGACCGACGTTTAATCGTCCATCGACCCGCCGCGGAAAAACCGCCGCTGCAGTCCGTCGGGGATGGCGTGGTTATCGGGCGTGACGGACGGGTCGCTGACGTCTTCGAACAGGCCGTCGATGTCGGCCCAGACCCGGGCGGCGGCGGGCACGTCGAGCAGCTTGTCGACCGCCCAAAGGGCCAGGAACCGCTCGTGGGCCCGCCGGACGATCCGCAGCCGCTCGGCCGCGTCCCATAATGTGCCGGTGCTGGTCGGTGCCATGGGGACAACGCTGGACATTCGCTCGCCTCCGGGTGGTGGGCCGCCCCGACCTTGCGGGACCGGCGTCCACCGGATATCGGAGCCGGTCCGTGCGGCGGTTGAGCAAAACCGCGCGGTGCCGACGGCGGGCGGGGCGGGCCCGAAAACTTCACGTCGGCCGGGACGTAACACCCGATGACCGTCGGGCGTCCGCGGCGGTGGCCGACCGGTCGCGCCGTTCGTAATTCCAGGAGCGTCTGACGGATGACGAGGATCGCCCGCGTAGCGGCGTTGATGTCCCTGGCGGTGGCCGCCGGTTGTCCGGTGGTCGCCCGCGGCGACCTGACGGCCGAGATCGACGCCGCCCTGCGCGAGCCGGGGATGGGCCGTGCCGCGATCGGCGTGCAGGTCGTCCGGTTGGGCCCCACGCCGGGGTCGCTGGCAGCGCCCAAGGTGGTCTACCGCCACGACGCCGGGCTGCCGCTGACGCCGGCCAGCAACCTCAAGCTGCTGACCACGAGTGCCGCTCTCGACACGCTCGGCCCCGGCTTCGAGTTTCGCACGCAGTTGGTGTCCCACGAGGGCGACCTGATCCTGGTGGGCGACGGTGACCCGGCGTTCGGCGACGCGGAACTGGTCACGCGGTGGGGCGGGGACGTGACGTCGGTCTTCAAGCAGTGGGCGGCGCAGCTGCCGAAGGTGGGCATCACGCGCGTCGGCCACGTGGCGGTGGACGACACGGTGTTCGACGACACGGAGATGTTCCACCCGCGCTGGCCGGCCGACCAACGGCTGAACCGGTACGAGGCCGAGGTGGCCGGCGTCAACCTGAACGCCAACTGCCTGGACGTGTTCGTCCGCCCGACGACGCCGGGTCGCCCCGTGGTCGCGCAGACGAACCCGAGGACGAGCTACGCCCCGCTGACGAACGAGTGCGTGACCGGCCGGGGGGCGATGGGGCTGATGCGCGCGATGGACGACAACGCCGTCACGCTGAAGGGCCACGCCGACGCGGTCACCGAGACGCCGCTGTCGGTCACGTTGCACGACCCGCCGATGTACGCCGCCACCGTGTTGGCCGAGGCGCTGGCGGCGGCGGGCGTGACGCGCATTGGCGACGTCCGACGGGACAACACTGCCCGGGCGGCCGTGGCGCGCGGCGACCCGGCGTTCAAGGTGCTGGCGGTCAACGTCACCCCGCTGGCGGTCGTCATGGCCCGGGCGAACAAGGACAGCATGAACCTCTACGCCGAGTGCCTGTGCAAGCGGCTCGGCGCGTCCGCCACCGGTGGCGGCGGGGGATCGTGGGTCACCGGCACGGCCGTCGTCGCGTCGTTCCTGCGGAAGGTGGGCGTGCCGATCGACCAGTTCCACCTGGATGACGGCTGCGGGCTGAGCAAGTCCAACGCCGTCACCGCGGCGGCCGTCACGCAGGTGCTCACCTTCGACTTCGCCGGCCCGCACGCCAAGGTGTTCATGGACACGCTGGCCGTCGCCGGCGCCGACGGGACGCTTGAAGGGAGGTTCGCCAAGAGCACGCTCAAGGGCCGGGTGCTGGCCAAGACCGGCACGGTGAATGGCGTCAGCTGCCTCAGCGGCTACCTGCACGCCCGCGACGACCAGTGGTACGCGTTCAGCATCCTGATGAACCACCTCGCCGGCGGCGGGAAGCCGGTGCAGGAGCGGATCGTCAAGGCGATCGACGACAGCGCGATCGAGCGGTGACCGCGGCGGGATCTTTCCTCAGTCCGGATCGTTCAGATGACCCGTGGCATCCCTCGGGGATGACAACTGACACCGCGGGGTTCATTCCGCCCGGCGGTAGATGTAGATCGCCTCACCCTTGCCGGCCTTGACGGTGCCGAACGCGTGCCACACCCGCTCGGCCTTGAACATGTCGTGCCAGTAGTAGGGCAGGGTGTCGATGAGGTCATACCGCACGCCGCGTCGGGCCAGCTCGTGCAGCGCGTCGGGGACGCCGCGAGCCATCTGGCTGGTGCCGAAAGCGATCATGTAGTCCGGCGGGACCCGGCCGTGGATGTGGACCGGCGCGACCCCGGCAAAGTCGGCTCGCGGGGGGTCGTTGAGTTGCCAGGCGTAGGTCGGGCCGGGGGCGCGGAGCATCAGCGGGTAGGCCATGTAGTCGGGGGCCACGAAGACCGATGCCCCGGCCGGCACGTGCTGGTTGACCCAGGCGATCGTCGGCGTGTAGGGCTCGACCGCGGGGCGGGCCAACTCGGCGTAGAACGAGAGCGGGACGCTGAGCACCGTCGGCTCGCGATCGTGAACCGACGTGCCGACCATCACCGACAGCGCCGAGAGGGCCAGCACGCTGATGCGAACCGGCGGGTTCAGGGCGAGCGTGCCGCGCACGGCCACGATCCCCACGCCCAGGCAGACCGGGATGAGCGGCGCGAGGTACCGCACCTCGGCCGTCTGGGACTCCTGGGCCGCCGTCGCCACGAGCAGGCTGACGACGCCGATGAAGACCGCGATGGCCGTCGGTCCCCGCAGCAGCGCGGGCGACCGTCGTTTGAACCACAGCACCGGGCTGGCCAGCAGCAGCGGCAGCACGACGAAGTCGCAGGCGACCAGGTCGCGACCGTTCATCCACAGCAGCCGAAGGTGATCCGGGAACCAGTGGTGCGGAAATCCGTCGGGCCCGGCCTCGTGCTGGCGGGCGATCGGGTTCCAGATCGGGCAGACGATCGCCGCCACCACCAGCTGCGGCACGATCAGGACGAACCACTGCGGCAGCGTGATCCGCCGGTGGCGGCGACCCCAGATCGCGTAGTCGACGACCAGGCAGCCGACGGCGGCGGCGTAGTCGAGGTACTGGGCCATCAGCAGGCTGGCCATCACGATCGACAACCCCCAGATGCCGCGGGTGCGACCGGTGCGATGGCAGTACAGGTAGGCCGTCGCCGTCGTCAGCATCATGGCCAGGCCGTAGTACCGGCACTGGCGGAAGAACAGGAAGAACTCAACGTTGGTCAGCAGGATGAACGCCGCCGCCCACCACAGCAGCGGGGACGGCGGCAGGGCCCGCCACAGCCATCGCAACCCGATGGCGACCGTGATTGCGCCGCAGATCGCGAAGGGAAAGCGAATCGCCAGATTCCCGTCGCCGAACAGGCCGATGGCGGGGGCGAGCAGGAAGAACTGCAGCGGCGGGGTGAAGCGGTCCTTGAAGTTTCGGACGAGCAGGCCGTTGCGGTAGGCGATCAGGTTGTGGTCGTCCGGGCGGCTCGACGTGTCGCCGGTGCGCCACAGCGACCGGGACGTCATGGCGGTGATCGCCTCGTCGTCCCACGGCGCGTAGTGGCCGAGGCGGGCGAGGAGCAGCACCGCCGACGCGACGACCATCACGGCGGTGGCGCACAGCCGGGCCCGGCGGCCGGCGTGGCGGGCCGCCCGCCGGGTGGGCGAAGGGGCCGGTCCGTCAGAGATCGCGATCAGCGTGGTCATGGCAGAGGATGTTCATCGGACGGTTGTCTCAAGTTTACCGGCCGGCCGGTCCGATCGGGGAGTTATCGGACGCGGCGGAGTCGCGTCGTGACCCTTGCTCCCTCTCCCGGCACGCCGGGAGAGGGCTGGGGTGAGGGTGATCTCGCGCGTCGAGTCCCGTTGGCCGGCCGGAGAGACCCTCACCCCGACCCGCTCCCGGAGTACCGGGAGAGGGGACCAGAGCGGAGCCGCTCGCCATGCGCAACATCGTCATCGCCCTCATCCTCGCCACGCTTACCCTGAGCGCAGCCGAAGGGGCCCCCGCACCCGCGCCGGGCGGGCACCGGCTGTTCAAGGCGTTCGACTTTGAGGAGCGGGAACTCGGCAACGACGAGGACGTGCCGATGCACTGGTCCAAGCTGACCGGCGTCGGCCTGCCGCACTACGTCATCGGCCGCCTGTCGACCGACCGCGCCCGCAGCGGCCGCTACGCCTTCCGCATGGACCTCGACGGCGGCAGCTGCGTCTACCAGTACCAGCCGACCCTGCTCCCGATCTCCATCGGTGGCCACTACCGGTTGAGCGGTTACTGCCAGACGACCGCACTCAAGCAGGCCCGCGCCCGGCTCACGCTAGGGTTAGCCGATGCCGGCGGCGGGCTCGTGCCGGGCAGCGAGGTGCGGTCCGACACCTACGTCTCGCCCACCGACGACGCGACCGCTTGGCACGCGCTGTCGGCCGAGCTGACCGACGACGACCCGCGCGCCGCCTACCTGATCGTCCGCATGGAGCTGCTCCAGCCGGCCCGGTACGCCGCCACGACGCTGGGCGACCGGTCGCTGTTCCCCGAGGACATCCACGGGTCGGCCTGGTTCGACGACCTGGTCGTCGCCCAGGTGCCGCGGGTGTCGCTGTCGACCGATCGGCCGGCCGACGTGTTCCGCCGGTCGGACGGACCGCAGCTGTCGGCCGTCCTGGCCGACCCGTCGACCGACGACCTCGCCATGCAGCTGGTGGTGTCCGACGCCGACGGCCGGCAGGTGTTCCAGCGGACCGGCACAGTCGACTTGGCCTCGGCACCGGTGGCTGGACCCGGTCGCAGGAGGGTGGCGGTATCGCTGCCGATCGTGCCAGCGGGCTGGTACCGGGCCACGCTGCGCCTGGCGGCGCCGGGCAAGGATGCCGGTGCCGACGACTCGACCGCATTCACCGGGTCGCAGTCGCTCGACTACGTGCAACTGGCCGATGACGGCGCGGCGGCTCAAGCAGACCCCCGCTTCGGCATGGTCATCACCGGCCCGCCCGATGCCAGCTTGGCAGACGTGCTGCCGATGTTGTCCGCCGGCCGGGTGAAGATCGGCGTGAGCGACGACGTGAACGGCCTGGTTGACCGGTTGGCCGCCCGCGGCATCGCGCCCATCGGGGTGTTGCCGCTCGACGTGGCCGACCCGACCGCGCTGATCGGCCGGCACCTGGGCCAGATCGACCGTTGGCAGCTGGGCGCCGACGGCACCGACGCGTTCGTCGTCGCCGACCCCGCCGCTCGGCAGGCGTACGCCAAGACCTACGCCGCCTTCGCCGCCCTGACCGGCCACCCCGACCTGTCGATGCCGATCCCGCTGGGATTCGACCCGCCCGCGGGCAAGGTCAAGCCGGCGGCCGTGGCGATGTCGGTGCCGCCGACGATCCTGCCCAACGAGATCCCCGCTTACCTGAAGGACGTGACCGACCGCGCCGCCGCCGGCGGGCCGCGCGTGGCGTCGGCCTCGCTCCGGCCGATCGACGCCGACGACTTCGTCGTCCGCGCTGCCGACATGGTCCAACGGGTCGTGTACGCCCTCTCGAGCGGCGTCGAGCGGGTCGACCTGCCCGTGCCCCTGGCGGCTGGTGCCGCGACGCCGCTGTTCCCCATCGAGCGGGCGCTCCTGTCGGCCCTGAGCGGCGCCGCCTGCCGCGGCCGGCTGCCCGTCGCCGACGGTGTCGAGGCGTTCGTGTTCGAGCGGAACGACCCCGGCCCCGGCGACCACGGCGTCGCCGTCCTCTGGTCCGTGGCCGGCGAGCAGGTGGTCCCGCTTCGCCTCGGCGAGCAGCTCGAGCGCACCGACCTGTGGGGCAACGTCGCGCCCCTCTCGACCTCCGGCGACGGCGCCGTCCTGGTGCGCGTTGGCCCGATGCCGATCATCCTGACCGGCGTCGACGCGCCGCTGGCCCGCTTCCGCGCGTCGGTGGTGCTCGACCCGCCCACGCTGGAGTCGGTCTCGCTCCGCCCGCAGGTCCGCCACCTGCGTCTGACGAACCCCTACGCCCAGCCGATCGCCGGAACCGTTCGCCTGCGGGGGCCCAGCGGGTGGACCCTCAGCCCGCCGACCGTTCCGTTCGAGCTGAACCCCGGCGAGTCGCTCGACCGCGACGTCGGCATCGTCCTGCCGATGAACGGCCAGGCCGGCCGGAACGTCGTCCGGGCCGACGTGGAACTGCAGGCCGATCGCACGCACCAGCTGTCGCTGCCGCTGGTGATGACCGTCGGCCTGAACGACGTCGGCGTGCAGGCCACGGCGTTCCGCGACGGCCCGTCGGCCGTGGTGGTCCAGCAGCGGATCACCAACTACGGCGACCACCCCGTCGACTACACCGCCTACGTCTCCGCGCCCGGCCAGCCGCGCATCGAGCGGCTCGTGATCGCGCTTGCCCCCGGGCGGACGGTGATGAAGCGCTACCGCCTGCCGGTGTCGAACCCGAACGAGCTGCGCCTCCGCACGGGCCTGAAGGAGACCGACGGCCCGCGCGTACTGAACGAGGAGCTGACCGTCCGGTGACTCGCGCGTGCCGCGCATGTTCCACAATGTGACGAAATGTTACACTCGTTAAGGCGGAGCGTTTGTATCGTAAAATGTTCAAATGGCTACACTTATGGAGAAATTGGATCACGTTCCGTGGCGGGCATGTAACACGGATGCCGCTGTCGGTCGGCACGGCACGACTCGCGATCGGACGACAACGATCGCAGCCGCGGGCTTCAGCCCGCGGGTTCGTCAGGCGTCCACCAGCTAAAGCTGGCGGCTGCGGTGGGGGCCGGTACCGCCGCATCCCTTCGTCGCCTGGTCCACAGCAGTATCTGGTTATCGGGTGCCGCGATTGGATGCGTCGCCGACGACGCTTGAAACACAGGAAGCTCAGGAAGACGTGCCGGCAAACGGGGCACTTGAACAGGGCGAGGTCCTCGTCGCCGTAGGTGTCGCCACCCGCCGAGCGACCTCAGCGTTGTCGAGGGCGAAGTCGGGTACGGGGTCGTCCATGGCTTGCGGCTCGTGACCATTGGTTCCGGTGCGCACGCCCACCCTGTCTGGCAGGGCTACGCCGCATCGTCGTCCGCCAAGGTTGGCCAGCGGATGGCGAACGTTCAATTGAACGTTGGCCCGCCGACTCGCAATCGCGACGTGATGGTGTCACGGGAACGGCCCCAGGGCGATCGCATCTTCACCGGCCGATAAGTCCGAGTAGGTAGTCGTGGTCCCATCCGGCGCGGAGCCGCTTGGTCTTGATGCCGGCCTTCACCGTCGTGTTCTGCTTCAGCAGGTTCAGCGCGATCCGGCACAGCCGCGAGAAGTTCTCGGCCCCGTGGCCCACCCGGACCCGGCGGCGGTCCTCGTCGAAGCTGACGTCCAGCTGCCAGTGCAGGTTGTTCTCCACCGCCCAGCGGCCGCGGGCCAGGCCGGCCAGCCGCTGGGCCGCGGCGTCGTCGTGCCCGGCCACGCTGCTGATGTAGCAGAGGTCCTCCACGGTGACCTTCCCGGTCAGGTCGGTCAGGTCCTGGCGGGTCCGGCGGACCAGCATCAGGCTGCCGGTCGCGAGGCCGGGCCACCGCGCCAGCAGGGATTTGCCCAGCCAGTGGGTGTCGTCCACGACCCACGCCTCGCGCGTCTCCAGCCGGCCGTGGCCGTCGTCCACCTCCTTGTGGTACCCGACCGACAGCCCCCCGACCGGCCCGGCCACGGCGTCGAGCAGCAGGGCCCGCACCTTCGCGTGGAGCGTCTTCTGGTTGTCCTTGACCGGCAGCAGGTAGCCGCCGCCGCCGTCGACCACCAACTTGGCCACCTCGCGCTGGGTGCCCATGGCGTCGATCGTGACCACCGCCCCCCTGAGGTCGATCAGCTCCAGCAGTTTGGGGATGGCCGTGATCTCGTTGCTCTTGCCGTCGACCGCCACCTGGCCGAACACCATGCGGTTCCCGCCCTGGCAGACCATGGCGCTGACCAGGTGGGCCATGCCGCTCCGGTCCCAGGCGTGGGCGAAGCTGCTGCGGATCGCCTTGCCGTCGATGGCGATCAGCCGGCCGCCGGAGAGCTCCACCAGCGCCGACATCCACGCGAGGAAGCACCGCTCGAAGGCGGCGGGGTCCAGCCGGGCGAAGAACCGGCCAAAGGTGTCATGGCTGGGGATGCCCCCCGGCAGCTCGAGGAACGTGGCCAGCCACTTCTGCTTGGCCTGCCCGAACTGCTGCACCTGGGCCCACCCGTCGGCCCCGCAGATGACCGCCATGACGGCGATCACGATCAGGTCGTTCAGCTTGTGGATCCGGTTGCCGGCCCGACGGTCGGGCAGGTCGTTGAAGTGGCGCAGAAAGCCAGCCGCCGCAGTGACGTCCATGTCAAAGCTCCGCGTGGGGGGACGGGATGTCGAAACCACGCGGGGCCCCGCGAACAGCGGGACGAAGTTACCAGGCCGAAATCGGCGGCGCGCCCCCTCACGGCAGCAAATCCATCAGATCGAACGAATCACATGCGATCGCCCTGGGAACGGCCCCCGTCTCGCCGTTCGCCGTTTGACTTCACCCGCCCCGTCCCTACGCTCGCGGTTGGCGATGGGGTACCAACTGGTCCAACTGGTCTACTGGCTGGCGCTGTCGACGCTGTTCGGCAGCGTCCTGTTCGTGCTGCTGTCGGCCCCGACCATCTTCCGCACGGTCCGCGAGAACAACCCGATCCTGTCGCACGTGCTCAGCGTCAACATGGACGGACAGCACTCGACGTTGCTGGCCGGGGCCGTGGTGACCGGGCTGCTGCAGCGGCTGCTGCGCGTCGAGGTCGTCTGCGGCGGGCTGCTGCTGATCACGCTGATCGCCCAGCCGTTCGTCATCGACCTTGGCTCGGCCGGCGGCAGCTCGGCGGCGGTGCGGGCAGTGCTGTTCCTGGCGGCGACCGCCGTGGCGTTCTACGACTGGCAGTACGTCTGGCCGAAGGTGAACGCCAGCCGGGCCGAGTATGTCGACCACGCCGACGAGCCGGACGTGGCCAACCCCGCGCTCGACCGGTTCAACGCCGCCCAGCGGCTGAACCTGAACCTGACGGCCATCGTGGGGTCGCTGCTGCTGGGGATGGTGCTGTTCAGCGTGACGATCAACCCGCCGGCCACGTACGCCGTGGCGTCGCCCCCCCGCACGAGCAAGTGATGCCCCGCCCGCCCGGCAAGCTCGTCCAGCAACGCGCCGCTCGCGTGGCGGCCCTCCTCCCGATCCTCAAGGCGACGTATCCCGATGCCAAGTGCAGCCTCGACTACGCCACGCCGCTGCAGCTGCTGGTTGCCACCATCCTGTCGGCCCAGTGCACCGATGAGCGCGTGAACAAGGTGACGCCGGGCCTGTTCCGCAAGTATCCCACGGTGACGGCGCTGGCCGCGGTGTCGCAGGAGGAACTGGAGGCGGACATCCAGTCGACCGGCTTCTACCGCAACAAGGCCAAGAGCCTGCGGGCCATGGCCGCCGCCGTCATCGCCGACCACGGCGGCGAGGTCCCGCGCACGATGGCGGAGCTGACCGGGCTCGCCGGCGTCGGCCGCAAGACGGCCAACGTGCTGCTCGGCAACGCCTTCAACACTGCCGTCGGCGTCACGGTCGACACGCACGTGACGCGCCTCAGCCAACGGCTCGGCCTGACGCGCCACACCGATGCGGTGAAGATAGAACTCGACCTGATGCCGATCGTCCCGCCCGCCGACTGGACGATGTGGTCGCACCTGCTGATCGCCCACGGCCGCGCGACCTGCCAGGCCCGCAAGCCGCGCTGCGACGGTTGCCCGCTGTTCGCCCACTGCCCCAGCGGCGCGGCGCTTCTCAAGGCTGGCCGGGCAGGCGCGTGACGCCATTCGAGCCGCGGGCGGAAGCCAGCGGACGCTGTGAACGCTGAACGATTTCGGATCTGCAGAAGCTTTGCTGGCTCCCGCCGGCGGCTGGAGTGGCGTCGAAGGAACTGGCCCATGGCGACCGTCGACCCCGCTCGTCTTCCGAAGTACACCCGCCTGTCGCTCGTCCCCACCGCCAGGCGCGGCGTGCAGTACGACCTGTCGCCGACGACGGTGGCCGTCGAGTACCTGTCGCTGTTCGCGCCCGACCTGGACATCGCCTGGCGCGTCGACGAGGCGGCCCGCGGCACCGTGGCGTCCGGCACGTTCGCCGGCCCGGCAACCGGCGCCGACCTGGGCATCCGGTTCACGCCGCCGCGGTACGGGTCGTACGCCGTGTCGGCCGTGGTGACGCACGGCGAGCGCATCGTCTGCTCGGCGTGCGTGCTGGTCGGCGTGGTCGACGGCGGGGGCGTGCTGCCCGAAACCTTCGGCGATCCGGCGGGGCAGGGGGAGATCGACCTGATCGCCTGGGCCGGCGCGCGGGTGGCGCGGCTGAACACCTCGGCAGGGGCGGAACAGTTGGCCGCGCGGATCGCTTACGCCAAGCGCAAGGGGTTGGACTTCATCGTGCAGTTCGTGAACGACGCCGACTTCACGCCGGCGAACGCCGCCGCGTTTGCGACGCGGTTCAGAGGGGTGAAGTGGGAGTGCCGCAACGAGCCGGACGCGGTGGGGGCCGAGTACGTCGCGCGGCTGGCGGCCTTCGCTCGCGCGCTCAAGGGTGCCGACCCGACGGCGGTCCTCCTGGGTCCCACGATGGTGACCGTCGCCGGCAGCCGGCTGGCCGAGTTCAACGCCGCGCGGGGCTGGCGGCACATCGATCAGCCGTCGACGCACGATTACCTCGGCAACGAGCAGGTCGACGCCGCCGCGTGGCGGCACGCGTTCGGCCCCGCTGGCACGTTCGCTACCGCGGTGGCGGCCGGTGGCAAGGGCGACGCGCCGCGGTGGGTCACGGAGCGCGACGTCGCCGGCATCTACGGCGGCGCACTGGTCTGGACGGCGCAGGCCGTCTACCTGCTGTGGCACTACGACCTGCTCGACGCGATGGGCATCCCCGCCGGGCGGAACGTCTACTACTACTTCGCCGACATGGGGTACTACAGCGTGCCCAGCTGGCTGTACGGGCAACAGGGGCCGATGCCGGGGCTGCTTGCGCTGCGCGTCCGGCAAACGGTCATTGGCAACAAGCCGCTCACCGGCACGCTCGACTTCGGGCCGACGTTGAACCGCTGCCTGTTGGGGCTGATGCACGGGCAGGTCGTGACGCTGGTCAATCTCGGCCAATCGGCCCCGATCGCGGTGACGCTGAACGTCGCCACGCCGGAACGCCTGAAGTGGGTGGACGCGTTCGGAAACTCCACCACCGTCACAGCAACCGGTGGTCAGTTAACGCTGTCGGTGACGACGCTGCCCCAGTACCTGGTGTTGCCGGCCGGCGTCAGCGTGACGGCCGCCACGCCGGCGTGGCCGACAGTGAACCTCGCCGCCGGATGGTCGCTGTCGACCACGGCTGCCGCGGCGCCGGGGTGGGGGCCGGCAAGCCTGGTGACGGCGGCGGGACCGTTGCCGAGCGCGCTGGGCGATGGCGGGGGGATGCGGGCCGTTTGGGCGGCGGATGGGGCCTCGCTGCCGCGGACCGTCACCTTCACCGGCCCCGCGCCGGCGACGGCCACGCGGTGCATCGTCTGGTCCGAGTTCGCCGACAACCTCTACTGCTGCCTGCTGGCGTTCGACCTGCAGGCCTGGGTCGGCGACGCGTGGGTCACAGTGGCCAGCCACGACGTCGACGTGCCGGCCGCGTGGCACGGCAAGACGCCGTACGCCAGCGTCGACCTGCCGAACGAGATGGTGCAGAGCTACCTTGGCGACAACTTCGCGCTGCTGACGTTCCCGGCCACGACGTCCGACCAGTGGCGGCTGAACGTCCGGGCGACGTCGTGGGGGCTGGCGACGGACTCGGGACTGCACCGGTTCGCGGCGACGGTCCACCGGTCGGCCCCGGCGCTGATCAACCTGCGGCGGTTCGAGCTGTTCGCATGATTCACGGGAGCCCCATGGCCAAGCCGACAACGCCGTTGCTGAACCGGTCTTCACCCCTGCACGCCGACCTGATGTGCGCCTTCCCCTGCTGCGAGCCGGCGCCGGCGACGGCGACGGTCGACCTCGTGAGCGGGCGGAAGATCCCCGTGGCCGAGACGGTGATCGACGCGACGCACGGCCTCGCCAAGCGGGTGGCGAACCTGGGCGAGGCCGGCTCCTACCTCAAGCTGCCGATCACGATCCCCGACGGGCCGCCGTTCGTGGTCCCGCCGTTCACCGCGGCGGCGATGGTCGTCGGCACGCCGGACGCCGCGAACCTGCAGGTGCTGAACGTGAACGTCAACGGCGCGAACGGCGGGTCGCTGGCGCAGGTGCGGACGTTCCCGGCCCACCCCGACCACTTCGCGTTGACCGACTACCATTCGGCCACGTACGCGATGGACCCGGACCCGGTCGGCCGGGCGTTCGCGTACGTCGCCGTGCTCGTCTGGGACGGGAAGGCCGGCACCTGGTACGGGCCGGACGGGGTGACGGCGATCGGCACGCTGGCGGTGGCCGCGCCGCAGGCGATGGCGGTGTACCTGCAGCCGTTGACCGGTCCGGGTGCGCACACGGTGTGGGCGTATGCGTGGGGCGCGGCGCTGTCGGCTGAGCTGCGCCGGGCGCTGGTCGCCAACCCGTATGACTTGGTGTCTGGCGCGCGGTGACGACGCCGGCACGCGGGTTCGGCGACGTCCACGCCCCTTGATTTGCGAAGCCGCGAGCGGCAAGACGGGAGCGGCAAGAGGGGAGCGGCAAGACGGGAGCGCGTCACCGCGAGAACGCCATCAGTCCCTTGTAGAACGCCGGATCGGGGTAGTAGCGGCCCCAGACGCCGTGGCCCTCGTTGGGGACGACGGTCAGCTCGACGCGGTTGCCGAGCGCCGGCTTGATGGCGGCGTACATTGCCTGGGAACCGGCGCAGAACTGGCCGTCGTCGCCGCCGCAGACGATGTGGACGTGGGGGATGCCGGCGAGGATCGGCCCGGCCACCTTGGGGTGGACGGCGACGGCCGACATGGTGGCGACGGCGGCGTACAGCGTGGGGCTGTCGAGCGCCGTCAGCCAGCTGCCCTTGCCGCCCATCGACAGGCCGGTCAGGTAGACGCGGCGGGGGTCGATCCGGCGGTACCGGCGCTCGACCTCGCGGACCAGCCCGTTGACCGCCTGCGCCGCGCCGGGCGAGTCCCAGCGGAGCCCATCGGGGAGTTGCGGGAACAGCCCGATCATCGGGAACGCCGCCCGCAGCTTGGGGTCGTTGGTGAGGTACATCGGCGGGCCCTCGTTCAGCTCGCCCGACAAGTCGCTGCCCTGGTGGCTGTTGCCGTGCAGGAAGACGAACAGCGGCCGACGGTCCGAGGTGTGGTCGAACCCGTCGGGCACGTAGACCAGGTACGACAGGTCGAACTCGTCGCCCCCCGCCTTGACGTGCGCCCCGGCCACGAGCGGGTGGAAGCCGGGCGTGCCGATCGGCTGCGGGTCGTCCTTGAGCGTGACCGTGGCGGGGACCGGCCGGTACGACGGCGGGGCAACGTGGAACGTGAGCGGCGTCAGGCGAGCGGCCGGGATCGGGTTCTCGGCGGTGCCGTCGGGGAGGGTCCAACCGACCGACACGTGGCTGGCACCCTCGGCGTTCTGCATCCACGCCTCGGCGTAATAGCGGTGGCCGGCGAGCAGGCGGATGGGGCGGCTGGTCTGCGCGGCGTAGTGGGCGAAGTCGTGCGAGCCGGTGTAGGCGGGCACGCTGGCGATCGCCTTGCGGTTTGCCGGGCGGTCGTCGGCGCTGAGGTAGAGCAGGGCGGTGTCGTCGCCGGCGATGCGGAACGTGTAGTCGCCCGTGGTGGGCGGGTGGACGTAGCCGCGCAGCGCCAGCACGTCCGGCACCTCGGGGGCGGGGTCGATCTCGAACGTGGGGAGCGTCTTCGTGTCGACCGGGGCGTGGTCGAGGGAGCCGTCGGCCAGGGTGTCGGTGAGGGTGCCGTCGGGCGGGACGGTCCAGGTCTCGCACCGGACGCCGGTGCTGGTCGGGGCGGCGGCCGCTTCGGCTGCGGTCGCGGCAAGGCAGCTGAGGAGCAGGGCAAGGGAACTACGTCGTCGCATGGCGCGGCCTCCGGCGGTGGTTCGCGGGAGGTTATCCGGTCGACGGGCGCGTTGCGAGGCGGGGGGCGGCAGGGTCAGAGCGACGCCGCGGGCTGCAGCAGGAAAGACTCGTCGAGCGTTGGGTCGACGCCGTGGTCGGGCACCTCGGCACCATGCTGGCGGGCGACGCTGGCCATCAGGCCCAGGGCGGCGGCGGTGATGACCAGGCCGGTGCCGCCCGCGCTGACCAGCGGCAGGGGCAATCCCTTGGTGGGCACGCTGACGGTGGCGACGGCCATGTTGATGGCGGCCTGCAGGCCGAGCATGGAGGCGACGCCGAAGGCGAGCATGGCGCCGAAGCCGTCGGCCTGGCGGCGGATGACGCGCCAGCCGACGAGGACGATGCCGAGGTAGAGGGCGGCGGTGAGAATCGCGCCGAACAGGCCGAGCTCCTCGCAGATGACGGAGAAGATGAAGTCGGTGGTGTCCTCCGGCAGGTAGCCGAGCTTCTGCACGCCGTTGCCGAGCCCCTTGCCGGTGACGCCGCCGGTGGCGAAGCTGAGCAGGCTCTGGATCATGTGGTAGCCGTCGCCCTGGGGGTTGGCGTAGGGATGCATGAAGGCGGTCATGCGGCGGAGGCGGTAGGGGGTGTGGCAGACGAAGAACACCGCCGCCAGCGCGGCCGGCACGAGCACGGCGGCCAGGTGCCACAGGCGCACGCGGCCGGCCAGCAGCATCGCGAGCGCGCAGCCGGCGATCAGGGCGGCGGTGCCGAAGTCTTGGATCACGACGAGCAGGCAGACGACGGCGACTGGCGCGACGGTGGGCAGCAGCCCTTTGGTGAAGCTGTCGAGGTCGACCGGCCGGCGGTTCAGCCAGTCGGCCAGGAACAGCACGACGGCCCACTTGGCGACCTCTGACGCCTGCAGCTGGACCGGCCCGATGCGCAGCCATCGCCGGGCCCCGTTCACCTGAACACCGACGTGCGGCACGAGCACGAGCAGGCAGCAGGCGGCGGCGATCAGCATGCCCCAGTGGGCGGGGCGGGCGTGCCAGCGGGCACCGGTGTTCAGCGATCGATAGTCGGTGCGCCCGACCAGCAGGAACACGCCGGCGGCACCGGCGGCGAAGACGAGTTGCTTGGCGCCCTCGCTCGACCACTGCCAGCCCGTGGCGGTGCTGACGCGCATGGTGGCCGACTCGACCATTAGCACGCCGAGGCAGAGCAGCGACAGCACGCAGAGGCACAGCACGTCGGCGGGGCGGAGGCGGTAGATGGAATCGGTCATCCTACCGGCTTATCGGACGGCGGCGGCGGGGAGGATGAGAGGAGCCGGGCACGCTCGGCGGACATCTCGGCGAGGAGGGGGGCGACCTTTGGAAATTGCAGTTGCCACACCCAGTCGGAGCGGAAGTACAGCCCCAAAAGGGAGCGCGAGCAGATGCGGCCGGCCGCCTCGGCGATCATCGAGTAGCGGCCGTCCGGGCCCAATGAAAAGGCTGCGAACGACCGCATCTCGGGGTCGGCCAGCCAATACTCGGACACGCCGGCGCGCTCGTACTCCTTGAATTTCACGACCGCGTCGCGGTGGCGACTGTCCGGGGACACAATCTCCACGACCAGCTCGGGCACGCCGTCGAAATGTTGAGGAACGACCCGGTCGCGGTCGTTCGTTCCCACCACGAACAGGTCCGGACAACGACGTCGCCGCTGCCTGGGAAGCCGGACGGTGACGGGATCGTTCAACGTCTCCCCAAGGTCGTGTTCCTCGACGAACCCGCCGACGAGCTTGTTCAGGAAGCTGAGCAGGCGGCCGTGGCCGGTGTTGACCGCGTTCATCAGGACCACCTCCCCTTCCACCCACTCCGCCCGCACGTCGGTCGACAGCGACCAGGCGATGAACTCCTCCTCCGACATCCGCAGTGGGGCGGTCGGAGGCGCGGCACCGTCATGGAGGTCAAGGGGGGACATGGTTCCCCATCATACCTTCACCGCAGCTTGACCGTCGCCAGCGCCATGGCGGCGAGCATGAAGCCGACCAGCCAGAAGCGGACGACGATCTGCGTCTCGCTCCAGCCGAGCTTCTGGTAGTGGTGGTGCAGCGGGGCCATGCGGAACACGCGGCGGCCGGTGCCGGTGGTGATGCGGGTGTACTTGAACCACCCCTTCTGGATGAGGACAGACACGGCCTCGGCCACGAAGATGCCGCCGACGAAGACCAACAGCAGCTCGTGGCGAATGACGATCGCGATGTAGCCGATCAGCCCGCCCATGGCGAGCGATCCCGTGTCGCCCATGAACACCTGGGCCGGGTGGCAGTTGAACCACAGGAAGCCCAGGCACGCCCCGGCCATCGCGCCGGCCAGGACGGCCATCTGCCCGGCCGGCTGGACGAGGGGGACCAGCAGGTACTGGGCCATGTAGCGGTCGCCGACGAGCAGGGCGAGGACGAGGAAGGTGAAGCTGGCGATCGCCATGCAGCCGCTGGCGAGGCCGTCGAGGCCGTCGGTCAGGTTCACGGCGTTGCTGCTGCCGGTCATGACCAGCGTGCCGAGCAGGGCGAAGGTGCCGAGGCCCAGGGGGAGCGAGAAGTTCTTGAGGAACGGCACGTAGAGCCGGGTGGCCGGCTCGAGCTCCTCGCCGTAGCGGTAGGTGAAGATCGACAGCACGACGCCCAGCGCGAGCTGGAACAGCAGCTTCTCCAGGCTGAGCAGCCCATCGCGGTTGTTGTTGCGCCGGCCGACGGTCAGCTTCAGCCAGTCGTCGACGGCGCCGAGGCCGCCCAGCAGCACGACGCAGACCAGCGCCATGCGCACGTAGAAGTTCGACAGGTCGGCCAGCAGCAGCGTGGTGGCCACGATGCTGAGGATGATGAGCAGCCCGCCCATGGTGGGCGTGCCCATCTTGCTGGCCATCAGCTTGTCGATGTCGGCCTGGTCGAAGTTGGCGGTGTCGCCGATCTTCTGCCGGCGGAGCCAGCGGATGACCGCCGGCCCGGCCGCCAGGCAGGTGGCGAAGCTGACGACCGTGGCGGCGGCGGCCTGGAACGTGTCGTCGTTGAAGACGCGGAGGAACCCCAGGCCGTGCCGGCCCAGGAAGCCGGACAGAATGAGCGATCGGACGATCAGGTAAATCATGGCGAGCCCTCCGCGCCTTCTCTCATCGGCGACGGCAGGTGGGCCGCTTGAGGTTTTATTGGACGGAAATTGGAAACGTGAAACGTGAGGACGTGAGAAGGTGCGGCTTCCTCGCGTCGTCACGTTTCACGTCTTCATGGGGTCACCACCGCTGGTGGACCAACGGCCGGATGAGCCGGTCGTAGATCTCGGTGGTCTTGGCCATCGCGTTGGCGGACAGCGGCGGGAGGGCGGCGGCGGCGACGTTGTCGGTCGCCTGGTCGGGGCGGCGACCGCCGGGGATGACGCAGCTGACGGCGTCGAACATCAGGATCCAGCGCAACGCGAACTGAGCCATCGTCGCGCCGCCGGGGACCAGTGGGCGAAGTTCCTCGACGGCGGCGAGGGCGACGTCGAGCGGGACGCCGCTGAAGGTCTCGCCCTGGTCGAACGCCTCGCCGCCGCGGTTGAAGTTGCGGTGGTCGTCGGCCTCGAACTGGGTCAGCTTGGAGATCTTCCCCGTGAGCAGCCCGCTGGCCAGCGGCACGCGGGCGAGGATGCCGACGCGCCTCTCCCTCGCCAGCGCGAAGAACGACTCGGCCGGCCGGGCGCGGAACAGGTTGTAGATGATCTGCACGGTCTGGACGTTGGGGAACTGGACGGCCTTGATCGCCTGCTCCACCTTCTCCACGCTGACGCCGTAGTGGCGGATCTTGCCGGCCTTGGTCAGCGCGTCGAGGTCTGCGAACACCTCGGGCATGTAGTAGACGTCGTTCGGCGGGCAGTGCAGTTGCAGCAGGTCGATCGCGTCGGCCTTGAGGTTGACCAGCGACCGCTCGACGAACCGGGTGAGGTTGATGCCGTTGTAGCCGTCGGCCGTGTGCGGGTCGAGCCGCCGGCCGGCCTTGGTGGCGACGTAGATCGTGTCGCGTGCTCGCTCGGATTTCAATTGGGCGACGAGCCGCTCGCTGCGGCCGTCGCCGTACACGTCGGCGGTGTCGATGAAGTTCACGCCGGCGTCGACCGCGGCGTGCAGGGTCTTCATCGACGTTGCGTCGTCCACCTGCCCCCAACTGCCGCCGATCGCCCAGGCGCCGAACGAGACTTCGGACACGTCGAAACCGGTGCGGCCGAGGGGGCGGTAGTTCATGGTCGCATTGTAGTTGCCGATCGTTTAGCGGTCGCCCCGAAGGGGCACTCCTCAACGCTCGAAGAGTGCCCCTTCGGGGCGACCGCTAAACGTGATCGGTTCGCCCCGCGCGCCCCGCCGGCCGCGACCGCGGGTCGGGCGGGATGAAGTTCGGGGCGTCGTCCGGCAAATCCTCGTCCGGCGGGACGGCCTCAACGTAGTAGCCGTCGACCTTCGCGTGGTCGATCGGCCTCATCGGGCCGTCGCCGTCGAACAGGGCGGCCTCGGCGTCGAAGCCGACGTCGGCGGCGGCGAGCGCCCGGCGGACCTGCGGCTCCATCTGGGCGAACGCCTCGGCGACGGCCGCCTCGGGCGTCAGGCCGTGCTGCCACAGCACGCGGCTGGCCATCAGGAACCGCCCGTCGCGCAGCGTCTGCACCTCGCGCTTCGCGCCCCAGTACATCGCCTTGTCCAGGTCGGGGAACCGACCCGTAAACGTCATCTCGTACCGCAGCCCGCCGGCGTGCCGCTCGACGCCGAACACGGCCAGCTGCGTCGGCTTGCCCGGCAGGTTCTTCGGCCAGCCGGCGTTGTTGGCGGAACTCTCGATCGGGTTCATGCGCCCTCCGGACGGGACCTCGAAGTTCGACATCTCGAATGACGAGACGACGCGGGCCGCTTCGACATTCGAGGTTTGGGGATTCGGACGTTCCTCATGCCCCCTCGCGGGTGACGACCTTGTAGTCCTCGCGCTCGCCGAGCCCGCGCAGGGGGTAGTCCTTGCGCAGCGGGTGGGAGCCGAAGCCGTTCCACGTCATCAGCCGGCGGAGGTCGGGGTGGTTGACGAAGAGGATGCCCATCAGGTCGTACGCCTCGCGCTCCATCCACTCTGCGCCGGGCCACACGCCGCACACGCTGTCGACCTTCAGGCCGGGGTCGCCCTTGGCGATCGCGTCCTCGTCGCGGAGCACGTTGTCGGGGTCGGGCAGCGTGTCTCGCTCGGGGTCGAGGAACACCTTGAGCCACAGCCGGCTGTTGTGGGGGATGCTGGTCAGGCCGTAGTTGACGGCGAAGCGGTGCTTCGCGCCGGGGAAGTTCAGGTAGTCGACGGCGTTCAGCTCGAACAGCAGGTCGTACCGCAGGCCGGGGTCGTCGCGGAGGAACTTGCAGACGGCCACGACGTGCTCGCGCGGGACGTTGATCGTCACCTGCTCGCGGAACTCGTTGACGCCCAGCTTGGCGTCGGGGAACTTGGCCTTGAGCGGCGCCAGGGCGGGGTGTTGGATCGAGAGGTGCATCGGGCCACAGTTTCCGATGGCGTGCGCGGCGGGTCAAGCATTGCGACGGCGAGGCCCCGGATGTACACCCGGGGCGCCCATACAGGAGTGCCGATTGCCGACCGTTGACATCGCAGCCATCCGCGCCGCCGTGGCGAGCAACACGCGACGCATGACCTCACAGGTCGCCCGCGACCTGGGCGTGCCCGAGGCGGAGGTGATCCGCGCGCTGCCCGACGGGCAGGCGGTGGCGCTGGACGTATCGCGGTGGGAGGAGCTGATCCGTGCGTTCGAGCCGCTGGGGAGGGTCCACGTGATCTGCACGAACGGGGCGGTCACGCTGGAGTCGTTCGGGCAGTTCGGGAACTTCTCGACCTTCGGCGACTACTTCAACGTCCAGACGGCGACGCTCGACATGCACGTTCGCCATGGGAAGCTGGCGGCGGCGTTCGGGGTCGTCAAGCCGGGCCACATGGACGGGGTGAGCACCGTCAGCGTGCAGTTCTACGACGACCGCGGCGACTCGGCGTTCAAGGTGTTCCTGAGCTTCGGCGGCAAGCCGACGCCGCCGGAACGCATGGCGGCGTTCGAGGCGATCCGCGAGCGGTTCGGTATCACGAGCGCGTGATGCGAATCACGGCGGGTGCCGCTTGGGGCCTGCCGGCGATTCGCGTCGCCAGGTCCGCGAAGCCGCGAGCGGCACAGGTCAACTCCACCGCTGGATTGGGTTGCCGCTCACGGCGCGGTCGTCGGCGCCGTGGTGGGGACGGTTGCCCCGGCGTGCCCGCGGGTGGCGGACATGATCGTCTGAAGCCGGGCGCCGGCCCGGCGGATGCGGCGGAGGTACTCGAACCGGTCGCCGTTGGGGTCCTCGTTGGCCTGCGGCGGGTACATCTGCTCGGCGACGGCCGCCGCCCGCAGCACGTCGTCCGGGCGCATCGCCTCGATCGGCTTCTGCTGGGACGTCGGCAGCACGGCGTAGCCGTTGGGCAGCGCCTTGGCCAGGATGCCGGGCTCGGTGTAGTACCGCAGGAGGATCAGGTCGTAGGCGACGGCGCTGTTGGCGTAACCGCCGGTCGCGGCCGACAGCAGCTCGTCCCGCCCCGGCCCCGCGGGCAGGGTCAGGGCCGACAGGAAGTCCCGGTCGGCGGCGGTGATCAGGGCCTCGGCGCTCAGCTCGGTCATGTAGAGCCGGTACTGCTGGGCGCGGTCGGGGAAGTTGTGGATGTGCCGCTCGTACTCGGCCAGCGAGTCGGGCACCAGCTTCGTCGCACGGTCGTAGTCGGCGATGGCCAGCGCCAGCGCCGCCCTGTCGACCACGGCCTGCGTCAGCGTCGCGCCGGCGGTGACGGCATCGGGGTTGGCGACGTCGTCGGGAACCGTCGTGCCGAACGCCTGCGCCTCGCGGCGGCGACCCTGCTCCACCTCGTCGTCGGCCCAGTTCTTCAACGTCAGCGGCGGGCGGCTGTCGACGACGACGTCGCTCAGCTGGTCGTGGTGCTGATGCTTGTCGTTCATCAGCTCCGCGCACCGCATGTAGTAGTTGTACGCCAGCCCGAACGTCGACACGCCGTCCGTGTAGGGCCCGTAGGGGTGCTGCGGGTCGGCCAGGTAGCGGAGCTCGCCCTCGGGCCCGCCCAACGACGGCAGCACGTTGAAGTGGTCGTCCAGCACGGGGTCGAGCTTGACGCGGCGCCAGCCGAGGTCGGCGCGGCGGGCGGCGGTCTCGACGGCGTGCGGCTGGGTCTCCTCGCGCACCCGGCGGCGGTAGTAGTTCTTCTCCGAGCTGGTCCCCAGCTTGTCGAAGTAGAGCTGCCCGATCGCCCCGACGATGTTGATGTCGTCCGGCTTCTGCACGTCCACGTTGTGGGCGTAGTCCAGCGCGCTCAGGATCGTGTCGTACTTGTTGGCCAGCGAGGCCATCTGGACCGAGATGTTGTAAGCCTTGTTCCAGATCTGGAACAGGTGGACCGTGTCGAACTCGGGCTGGAGCAGGCGGATCCACTCGATCTCGGTGTCGACGCCCTCGAGGTCCTTCTCCGTCTTCTGATTCTCGCTGTCGGTCCAGAGGATCATCACCAGCGGCCCCTTGAGGCCGCCCAGCAGAAGCCCCAGGGCGAAGCTGTTCATGCTCGACAGGCTGGTGGTCGACGCCGCCTGCTCGCCGGACGTGGGCAGGGCCTTGGCGCGGACGTAGTCGGCGACGAACCGGGTGGCGGCCGACAGCGCCAGCGACGCCGCCATGAACAGCGCGACGCCGCGGCGCCCGCTGCGGCGGCGGGGCCGGGACGACGTCGGGGCGGTGCCGGGGGTGGGCGGGGTCTCCAGGACGGTCACGGGGCCACCTCCTTGTGCTTCAGGATCATGTACGCGGCCACGGTCAGCGGCAGGCCGAAGCCGACCAGTACCCAGGCCCCGTCGAACAGCGTGCGGACCGGGATGGTGATGCCCCGGTCGATGTCGTCGGTCGCCGAGAAGGCCGAGATGTCGGGGAAGACGCTGGCGACGGTCTTGAACGTCTTGTTGAGCAGGTCGACCGACTGGGCGACGGCGGTGCTGGTCGCCACGTCGCGGACGCCGAACTCGCTGACGAACTGGCGCCCCAGCCCGGCCGAGGCGGCGTCGCCCAGCTCGTTCAGCGCCCACCGGCCCAGCAGCAGGACCAGCGTCAGCACCACCGCCGTCGGCCAGGTGAGGAACGTGCTGCAGAACACGCTGATGGCCGTCACCAGGATCGACAGCAGCCAGAGGACGGTCAGGCTCTTGACCAGGTTCCAGCCGAACCCGGTCTCGGCCTGCACGACCGACAGGCTGCGCGGCTTGAGGCCGACCCACTGCTCGGGGCTGAGGCACTGGATCGTCACGTCGAAGTTGCCCGAGCGGGCGAGGTCGGCGGGGATGGCGGCGTAGAGGGGGCGGTTGTTCTCCGGGTGCAGGCCCGGCACGTCGGCGGCGTGGTTGCCGTCGGGGTCGGTGACGGTGAGGCGGATGTTGGTCAGCTCGTCGTGCGACGTGGCGTCGCCGTTCTTCTCGACGCCGACCCGCAGCTCGATCGGCACCGAGGTCGCCCCGGACGGGACGGACATGCTCAGGTCGCGGAACCGGTAGACGCAGGCCTGGGTGGTGCCGGTCGGGTCGCCCTTCACCTGCTGGCCGTAGGTGCCCTCGCGGCCGGTGAACGTGATCTGCCCGGGTTGGCCGGGGTGGCCAGGGTCGTCGGGCAGCAACAGCTTCGTCTCGATCGCGCCGCTGTCGTTAATGATGGGCACCTGGACCTGAACGGGGCGGCTGTTCGGATCGTCATCCACCCACACGGCCTCACCGACCGCGCCGGGGGCGATGGCGACGTAGACGTACGGCACCGGCCGGAGCTGCGCGACGCCGGCGAGGGAGAAGTCGGCCGCGGCCACCGCTTTGCCGGCCGGGTCGGTCAGGGGGACCGGCGGCGGGTTGTTCGCCGTCGCCATGATGCTGTTCACGTTCGGGTCGAAGATCTGCACGGCCACCACCGGCGGGCCGGGCGGCTTCGCGGGGGCACCGGGGGCGGGCTTGGCCGCGCTGGCGGGGGCGGGCTCGTACCCCAGCCGGAGGAGGACCTGCAGGCCCGGCCCCGCGTACTGCTTGTTGGCGTCGGGGTCGTAGGCGACGAGGTTCGGCGGCAGCCGGAACGGGACGAGCATGTACCCGTCCCCGTTCAGGTACCGCCGGTGGTTCCCCGGCACCGGGGGCCGGCCGAAGATGTTCATCGCGATCGGGTCGGCCAGCGTCTTGGCGTTCAGCAGCCCCGCGTCGACGTAGTGGGTGAACGTCGGGACGCTGATCGGCTCGACCAGCTTGTTGTCCAGCCGGTACTTCAGGTCGGACGTCAACAGCCGGGCCCGCAGGTGCAGGTAGCCCCAGGTGAAGGCGCCCATGGTCAGCAGGATGACGAACGACACCCGGGCGAACCCGACCACCTTGCCCAGCACGATCTCCAGCCGGGTGGTCGGCTTGGTGACGACCAGGAAGATGACGCGGTTCTCGATCTCCCGCGGCAGGTTCGTGCAGGCCAGGATCAGCGTCGACAGCACGACGACCAGGCCCGAGGCGAACAGGCAGAACTTGGTGGTCTGGCGGATGGCGTCCTGCTCGTCGCTGGGCTGCTGGAGCTGGACGATGGCGACCAGCCCGACGATGGCCAGGGGGATGATCCAGAGGATGCGGCGGCGGACCGACTCGGCGAAGCAGACGCCGGAGATCGCCCAGACGCGCTTGCCGCTGAAGCGCGGCACGTCGGTCCGGCCGACCACGGCGAGGCCGACGATGACGACGATCGCCCCGATGATCAGCAGGACGTTGTTCAGGAGCCAGTCGGTGACGGCGGCGAGGAGGGTGGCGAGCGTCGGGATCAGCATGTCGGAGGCTCCGGGCGGTACGGGCTGGCTCCCGGTGCGGTCCTGACCTCACCCTGGAGAACCCGGGGCGGGGCCGGCAGGGCCCCGACGGGTTGGCAAACGATATGCGATGCGCTCAGCGGGCCTCGTGCGACCCGGTGTAGCTGCCCGACCTGCCGTCGACCCCCGTGGCCAACGTGTTCTCGCGGACGATCCGCATGAACAGGTCCTCCAGCGTGGTCGTCGGGTGGGTGACCTTGGGGTTCTGGATGCCCATCGTCTGCAGGTAGCCCTGCACCTGCTGGACCTGCTCGGGCGTCATCCCGCCGGTCTCGATCTGGGTCACGTCGCGCACCTGCAGCAGGTCCTTCACGTCGCCCAGCGCCTGCATCTTGCCCCGGAACAGGATCGTGACCCGGTCGCACACGTCCTGCACGTCGGCCAGCAGGTGGCTGCACAGCAGCACGGTCTTGCCCTGCTGCTTCAGGCTGACGATCAGGTCCTTCATCTCGCGCGTGCCGATCGGGTCCAGGCCCGTGGTCGGCTCGTCCAGCAGGATCAGGTCGGGGTTGTTGATCAGCGCCTGGGCCAAGCCGATGCGGCGGGCCATGCCCTTGCTGTACTCGCGCAGCTTCCGCTTGCGGGCCTTGCCGTCGAGGCCGACGATGTCCAGCAGCTCCGGCACCCGCTTGTTCAGCGTGCGCCGGTCGATCTTGAACAGCCGGCCGTAGAACTTGAGGATCTCCTCGCCGTTGAGGAAGCGGTAGAGGTACGACTCCTCGGGCAGGAACCCGATCCGCTCGTTGATGGCCGAGTCGCCGGTCTTGTGCCCGAGCACAGTGGCCGACCCGGCCGAGGGGAAGATCAGGCCCAGGAGCAGCTTGATCGTGGTGCTCTTGCCCGACCCGTTCGGGCCGAGCAGGCCGAACACCTCGCCCCGGTGGATGGTCAGGTCGAGGTTCTCCAGCGCGCGGACCTTGTCCCGGCCCCAAAAGTCCTTGTAGACCTTGGACAGGTTCTGCGTGTGGACGGCTGCGTCGGTGATGTCGGCCATGTCGAAGTGGGGATGCTGCGGCGGCGGGGCGACCTCGGAACGACTAACCCGATCGTGCGAAGGGCTCAGCGGCGGCTGCTGGTGCCACCGATCGGCTTGATGCGGGGCTTGCTGCGGGCGCGGCGGCGACGCTTCTCGCTCGGCTTCTCGTAGTAGGCCACCCGCTTGATGTCCTTGGTGAGGCCCTCCTTCTCGCACATCTTCTTGAACCGGCGGAGCATCTGCTCGGCCGTCTCGTTCCCGCGGCTCTTGATCTTAATCATCTGGCGTCCTTCGCGTCCCGGCCACTGTCCCCGCCGGAGCCAACGCAGGCCCGGCGTTCGGTTTACTGACGAAAACAGCCGCCGGCACCTTTGCCATCGCGGCTGCGGGCCAATAGTCTACCCGCGGCCGATGGTCGGTCAAGGAACGGACGCCTCTACGGACCGCATGCGCCATGCCCGACGCGGTTGCACCCCCAATTTCCGAACACGCGATTTCCCTCCGCGTCCGCTACCCCGAGGTGGACGCCATGGGCTACCTCCACCACAGCCGGTACCTGCAGTACTTCGAGATGGGCCGGGTCGAACTGCTCCGCGCCCACGGCTTCAGCTACGCCGACCTGGAACGCGCGGGCGTTTTCTTCGTCGTCACGAAAGCGGAAGTCCGCTACAGGGCCCCCGCCCGGTACGACGACGAGCTGCAGCTGACGACGCGGATCGTCAAGCAGACGTTCGTCCGCTACGACCACGCCTACGTGCTGCGGCGGGGGACCACCATGCTGGCCGAGGGAACCACGACCATCGCCTGCGTGGGGCGGGACGGGCGGGTGGTGGCGATCCCGGAGATGATGCGGCGGGAGTGAGGGCGCGGGTAGGGGGGCAGTGCAATGGCGGACGAACCGCAGCCGCTCTCACAGGCCATCGTCGAATTTCTGGGCAAGCCGAAGCTGCCCGTCGCCGGCTCGCATCCGTTCCAACCGCGGTTGGTCAGGACTGCCTCGGCAGGGGATGGGCGTCGGCCGCGCGGCCGTCCTGAAGGGGCTCAAGCGAGGCAAGAAGGGATTCCTCGACCCGGAAGGTTGAACGTGGATTCGCGATGCCGCCCACGCGGGACTTCCGGCAAACTGGGACGTGCATCGACGGTGGGCGGCATTACCATCGCGTCGACGACGACGGGAACCTGATGTCCTGAGCGATCCGCCTCAACAGGTTGCCCGTCCATCGGCAGCCCCTGACAATCTCACGACCCAAGTGGCCCAAACATGACGATGCTCCGCCCGTTGTTTGCCGCAATCTTGGCCATTCTCGTTACCGCGCGATCCGCAGCGCTCGCTGCCGACGCCGGCCGGGAGACGCTGAACTTCAACCAGGGTTGGCGGTTCCACCGCGTCGACCCGACGCCGCAGCCCACGGCCGATATGGACGCGGGCCCGGCCAGCTTCGCCGACGGCGCATGGGAGATTGTCAACGTCCCCCACCCGGTGCGCCTGGAGCCGTGGAACGCCGGCGGTGAGCTGAACTTTCGCGGCCCGTGTTGGTATCGCAAGCACTTCACGCTCGAGGACCGTTGGAAGGGCAAGCGGCTGACGATCCAGTTCGGCGGGGCCATGCAGGTGGCCGACGTGTGGCTGAACGGCAGGCACGTCACGACGCACCTCGGCGGGTACCTGCCGTTCACGCTGGACGTGACCGATGGCGTCGCCTTCGGGGCCGACAACGTGATCGCTTTGCGGCTGGACAACCGCGACCAGCCGCTCGTGCCGCCGGGCAAGCCGGAGAAGGACCTCGACTTCGACTACTTCGGCGGGCTGTACCGCGACGTGCGCTTCGCCGTGACCGACCCGGTCCACGTGACCGACGTGATGCTGGCCGACAAGCCGGCCGGCGGCGGCGTGTTCGTGACGTTCCCGGCCGTCTCGGCCGAGCGCGCCACGGTGCAGGTGAAAACCGACATCGCGACGCCCGGCCCGCAGGACGTGGAGGTGCGGCAGGAACTGCTTGACGGCGACGGTCACGCCGTCGGATCCGCCACGAGCACGGGGTCGGTCGCCGGACAGGGTGGTCACACGTTCACGCAGCGGTTCGACGTGGACCATCCGAAGCTGTGGCACCCGAACCACCCGTACCTGTACGCGCTGCACACGCGGGTCTACGACCACGGCCGGCTGGCCGACGAGGTGGTCACCCGCATCGGCATCCGCACGTTCGCGTTCAGGCCCGACGGCCTGTTCATCAACGGTGAGCGGTTCTTCTCGATCGGCTTCAACCACCACCAGGACGTGCCGTACCTCGGCGTGGCCGTGCCGGACGCGATGCAGGCGCGCGACGTGGCGAAGCTGCGGGCGGCCGGCATGACGTCGTTCCGGTCGCACTACCCGCACGCGCCGGCGTTCATGGACGCCTGTGACGAGCTGGGCGTGCTAACGATCGTCTCGACCCCCGGCTGGCAGTACTTCAAGAACGACCCGGCGTTCCTGGCCCGGTCGTACCAGATGACGCGGGAGATGATCCGGATCAACCGCAACCGGCCGTCGGTCATCCTGTGGGAGATCGGGCTGAACGAGTCGGGCTACAGCGAGGCCTACGCCCGCGCCGCCCAGGCCGCGGCGCACGCCGAGTTCCCCGACGGCCCCTGCTACACGGCCGGCGACGCCCGGCTCAATTTTCAGAAGGGCGACCCCATCTTCGACGTGACCTACAACGGTTCCTGGCAGCCGGCCAAGCGACCGATGTGGTGCCGCGAGTACGGCGACAACAAGGACATGAATTGGTCCGACCAAATCTCGGACAACCGCGTCGCCCGCGGGTACGGCGAGGCGGCCATGCTGCTCCAGGCGGTCAGCCTGCAGCGGTCGACCAAGGAGCAGTTCGACGCCAATCCCACCATCTTGGGCGCCGACCTGTGGGCCGGCATCGACTGCGACCGCGGGTACCACCCGCTCCCGTTCCTCGGCGGGATCCTCGACAAGGGTCGGCTGCCGAAGTTCAGCTACTTCATGTACGCCAGCCAACGGCCGGCGGCGCAGCACGTGCCCGGCGTCGTCGACGGGCCGATGGTGTTCGTCGCCAACCTGATGACGCGGTACTCGCCGAAGGACGTGACCGTATTCAGCAACTGCGAGGAGGTCCGCCTGTCCGTCGGCCGCCGCGGCAAGCCGTTCGCGGTGGTGGGCACGCAGAAGGTGGTCAGCGACGGCAAGCTGCCGCACGCGCAGGTCGTCTTCGCAAATGCGCTGCCGACGCTGATCGACGGCCTCGGGCTGAAGGCGGAGGGCTTGATCGGCGGCGCGGTGGTGGCCGAGCAATCGCTCGGCACGGCCGGGGTGCCGCGGAAGCTATTGCTGGCCATCGACACCGACGGGCACGACCTGATCGCCGACGGGTCGGATGCCGCCTTCGTCCACGCCACGCTGGCCGACCGGTACGGGAACGGGGTTCCGTACGACGATCGGACCGTCACGTTCTCGGTCGATGGCCCGGCCGACGTGGTCGGCGACGCGTCAAGTGAGGCCAACCCCGCCCGGCTTGAGCTGGGCATCGCCACGGCCCTCATCCGGACCCGCCCGCGGGCCGGCCGGGTGGTGGTGCGGGCGACGGCGCGGGGGATCCCGCCGGTCGAGTTTGCGCTCGACACGCGGCCGTTGGGTGAACCCGTGGTGCCGGGTCGCGATGTCGGCCGGGCGGGTGGGGCGGGTCCACTGATGCCGTCGCCCGCCCCGACGACGGCGGCGATGCCGAGCGACGAGACGATGCGGGCGCAGCAGGCGCAGGACGCGCTCGGCCAGCAGCGCCGGCGGTGAGGGATGGCGGGAACGGCGCGCGTCCGTTGCGACCCACTTGCCCGACGGTTACGATTCGCCCCCGTGTCGCCAGCCGTCGCGCTCGGCCGGCGACCGATGGAGCGTGAGGACTTAGCCATATGCGGTTGACCGACATCCTGAAGCCGGAAAACATCAAGGTCCCGCTCGCCGCGACGACCAAGAACGACGCCATCGCCGAGCTGGTCGACCTGCTGGCCGCCAACGGCCAGGTGACCGACGCGCCCAAGGTGCTCGCCTCGGTCCTGGAGCGCGAGACGACCCGCACCACCGGCATCGGCAACGGGCTGGCCATCCCCCACGGCAAGTGCGCCGGCACCGCCGACCTGGTCATGGCGATCGGCAAGCCGGCCGCCCCGATCGACTTCCAGTCGATCGACGGCCGACCCGTCAGCGTCATCTGGATGCTGACCAGCCCGCCCGACAAGACCGGCCCGCACATCCACGCCCTGGCCCGGATCAGCCGGCTGATGACGATCGACAAGTTCCAGGCCGCCCTGCGGGCGGCGAAGACGTCGCAAGAGGTGTATGACGCGATCGTGGCGCAGGAGGCGGCACTTTGAGCGTATCGGCCTCTCGCGCGGCCAGGTGCTCAGAGCATTTCGATAGCGATCAGCCCACCCTTGTCACGGCAGCGGAGCGATCTCGACCGCGCCACCCGTCTTGATGGCAACCCGTAACTGATTTCCTGCCAAAAGCCCCATGCCGAGCAACGGCTCTCGCCCAACCGCTGACACCGCCGTCGACTGCCAAGTTCCATCCCAATTGATTTCGTCCTGAAAAACGTCGAACTGGCTGACAGAGCCGTCCGCCAGCACCGCTCGTCCACCGGTTTGCCGCACCAGGCCTGGCGTGATGACCGTCTTCAGAGGCAACGCCATCGCTGCGGAAAACCCAGTATCAACAATTGCGTTGACGACCACGGTGGCTCCGCCCGGGCCCCGGACGCGAACGCGGACAATCGACTCCAGCTTTGCGTTGACGATTCCACGGGTCACTGCCATGACCGCATCCGATAGGCAGCCGGCTCGCCCGCTTGCTCCAGCCAGAAATCACCTGTCGGTCGCCGGTCGCGCAGGCGCATGATGGCCGTGTAATCGTCCTCATCCATCTCAAAATCGCCGGTGTCCACGTCGAGCACGATGAACTTGCCATCGTCGTCGGTGCGCAAGGTGGGCTGGATCTTCTGGGAATACATGGCTGTGCCCAGACGTGCCGTTTCATCCAAGCTCCGCTTTCGCGCGTCAATGTCAGACATCGCCACACCTCCGACCCTTGTTTGATGGATTATATCGGATCGCAACTCGACGCGTGCAACGTTCCGCGTCGGGGGTTACTGAACCGACTCGACTGCCCGCCGCATGGCCGCCGCATCGATCTCGTGCACGTCGATTGGGTCGCCGACGTCGCGCAGCATCGTGACGGTCAGCCGGCCGCCGAGGTGTTGGCGGAACTCCTCCAGGCCTCGCATCAATCCTTCGATGTCAGCCAGGGCGGGGTGGACTAGCGGCAGCTGCATCTCGCGCAGGCAGCGCAACACCTGCCGTTCATGCTCCACCGGAAAGCCGTGAACCATTCGGCTGTAGGCGCAGTCGATGGCCAGCCCGACGGCCACCGCCTCGCCGTGGCGGACCTCGAAGTTGGTCATCGCCTCCAGCCGGTGCGCCGACCAGTGACCGAAGTCGAGCGGCCGCGCCTCGCGGGCCTCGAACGGGTCGCCGCCGGTGGTGATGTGGGTGAGGTGCCAGTGGGCGCTGCGACGGATCGCTCGGTCGCTGGGGCCGGATTCACGACGGGCGATGGCGGGGGCGTCGGCGCAGAGCTGTTGGAAGAAGCCCGCGTCCTTCAGCAGCGACACCTTCACCGCCTCGGCGAACCCGCAGCGCCAGTCGCGGTCGCCCAGGGTGGACAGCAGGGCGGCGTCGTTGATGACCGCCCACGGCACGGCGAAGGTGCCGACCCAGTTCTTCGTGCCGAAGAAGTTCACCGCGTTCTTCACGCCCACGCCGCTGTCGGCCTGGGCCATGGTGGTGGTCGGCAGCCGGACGAGCCGGACCCCGCGGTGGGCCAAGGCGGCGGCGAGGCCGACGGCGTCCAGGAACGCGCCGCCGCCGATGGCCACGACGTAGTTCCGGCGGTCCACGCTGCCGTCGCGGATTGCCTGCAGCACGGGCAACAGGCGGCGCGGGTCGTTCTTGGCGCGCTCGCCGCCGTCGAATGAGAGCACGTCGAGCAGGTGGACCCGACCCGGATGTCGGGCGGCCAACGCGCGGAGCCGATCGCCGGCGCCCAGGCCTGACTCGATCACGGCCAACATCCGGGCTGGCGCGTCGTCGGCCTCCAGCACGTCCAATAGGACCGCGTCATCAGTGGGGCCGAGCACGTCCTTCGTGAACCGGACGCGGTGGGTGAACGGGACGGTGAACGGCACGTCCAGTCGATCGGGCACGAGCTGATCCATACGAATGTCGTCTCGCGTCTGGGGCACCCCTCGGCCATTGGGCGGCGCACAAGGATAGGCCCTCCGGCAATCCATGAGTTCTCGCGTTCGCGCCCAAACCGGATAGAGTGCCGCACGCCAGAAACCCGGCGCGGCGGCCGGGCCTGATGGCGGAAGCAGGAGCGAACGTTTTGAGCACGACGAGCGGTTCATCGCGGTTGGCGGAGGTGGTGGCCCGGCACGAGTCGGACCTCCTGGCCGAGTGGATGCGGGAGCAGGCGGGGGCCGACGGCCGCCGCGACGACCTGATCAAGGAGTCGGAGCTGCGCGACCAGAGCCGCGAGTTCCTCGGCCTGTTTCGCGGCGCGCTGTCCCACGACGGCGGGTCCGGGGCCGACTCGCCCGCCTGGGAGCCGGTCCGCGACATGCTGCGGTCGCTGTCCGAGTCCCGCACCCGCCAGGGGTTCACGCCCGCCGAGGTGGCCACGTTCGTCTTCTCGCTGAAGCGGCCCCTGTTCGCCCTGCTGCGCCGGCAGCTGGGGGTGGACGCCGACGTCTTCGCCGAGCAGTCCTGGGTCGCCACCGTGCTGCTCGACCAGCTCGGGCTGTACACGGCCGAGGTCCACCAGCGCGTCCGCGAGGAGGTGATCGCCCGCCAGCAGCAGGAGATGCTCGAGCTGTCGACGCCCGTCGTGAAGCTGTGGGACGGCATCCTGGCCCTGCCCATGATCGGCACGCTGGACAGCGGCCGCACGCAGGTCGTCATGGAGAGCCTGCTCAACCGCATCGTCGAGACCGGCGCCGAGATCGCCATCCTCGACATCACCGGCGTCCCCACGGTCGACACGCTGGTCGCCCAGCACCTGATCAAGACGGTGACGGCCGCCCGGCTGATGGGCGCCGACTGCATCATCAGCGGCATCCGCCCCCAGATCGCCCAGACGATCGTCCACCTGGGCGTCGACCTGTCGGCCGTCATCACCAAGTCGACGCTGGCCGACGCGTTCGCCGTCGCCCTGCAGCGGCGGGGCATGCGGGTGACCAAGCCGTCCAGGGCCTGAAGGGACAACCACCGTGGACCGAATCCCGATCCTCCGGATGGGCGACTTCCTGCTCGTCACCATCCAGGTCGACATGCACGACCGGCTGGCGCTGACGCTCCAGGACGACCTGACCACCCTGATCTCCGAGTCGGGCGCCAGGGGCGTGCTGATCGACATCTCCTCGCTGGACGTGGTCGACTCGTTCATCGGCCGGATGCTGGTCAACATCGCCCAGATGTCCCGCATCCTCGACGCCCAGACCGTCGTCACCGGCATGCGGCCTGCCGTGGCGATCACCCTGGTCGAGCTGGGCATGTCGCTGACCGGCGTCCGCACGGCGCTGTCGGTCGAGCGCGGCATGGACCTGCTCCGCCAGTCGCTGGCCCTGACCCGGACGTTCGAGGACGACGACGACGCCGACGGCGGAGAGGCGGGCGACGATGCCACCGCCCAGGGATGAGACGCTGCCCATCCGGTCGTCGGCCGACGTGGTGATGGTCCGCCAGGCCGTCCGCGCGCAGGCCACCGCGCAGGGGTTCAGCCTGATCGACCAGACGAAGATCGTCACCGCCGCCAGCGAGCTGGCCCGCAACACGCTGGAGCACGGGGGCGGCGGGACCGTCCGCCTCCAGGCGATCACGCAGGGCGCAAAGCCGGGCGTGCGCCTGACCTTCGAGGACCAGGGCCCGGGCATCCCCGACCTGAAGCTGGCGCTGACCGACGGGTACACCAGCGGCGGCGGGATGGGGTTGGGGTTGAGCGGGTCGAAGCGGCTGGTCAACGAGTTCGACCTGTGGTCCGAGGTGGGTCAAGGCACCCGCGTCACCGTCACCAAGTGGAAGTAGGCCCTCGGCGTGATCCCCACCATTCCCGATCCCGTGTCCGTGACCGTGGCCGAGACCACCCAGGTGGGCGAGGCCCGCCGCGCCGCGGTGGCGCTGGCCACCGCGCTGGAGTTCGACGAGCAGCGGGTCGGCGAGGTGGCCCTCGCGGCGACCGAGGCGGCGACCAACCTGGTCCGCCACGCCAGGGGGGGCGAGCTGGTGATCCGGTCGTTGCACGCCGGCGACCGATCGTGGGTGGAGCTGATCGCCATCGACCGCGGGCCGGGGATGGCGAACCTGGCCACCGCCATGCGGGACGGGTACTCGACCGGGGACACGCCCGGCACCGGGCTGGGGGCGATCCGCCGGCTGTCGGTCACGTTCGACGCGTTCACCCAGGCCCCGAGCGGCACCGTGCTGCTGTCGCGGTTGGGTCCGACGGACGTGTCCCCGCCAGGCTTTGGTGTCGTGTGCCTGCCACTGCGCGGCGAGGTGGCGTGCGGCGACGCGTGGGCCGTGGAGGAGGTGGCCGGCGGGCGGACGCTGGTGCTGGTCGCCGACGGGCTGGGCCACGGGTTGCTGGCCGCCGAGGCGTCCCGCCGCGCCGTCAAGGTCTTCCGCGAGCACCTGAGGCTCGACACGGTCGGCATCGTCACCGCCCTCCACAACGGTCTGCGAGCGACCCGCGGTGCCGCCGTCGCCGTCGCCGAGCTGCGGCGGGGCCAGTCGGAACTGCGGTTCACGGGCCTGGGGAACGTCGCCGCGGCGGTCATCGATGGCGGCAAGAGCCGCAGCATGGTCTCCCAGAACGGCACCGCCGGCGTGATCGCGCACCGCATCCAGGAGTTCGCCTATCCTTGGGCCGAAGGGAACCTGCTGGTCATGCACTCGGACGGGCTGTCGTCCCAGTGGCAGATCGACCGCTACCGCGGCCTGCAGGCGCGGCACCCGGCCGTCATCGCCGGCGTCCTGTACCGCGACGGCCGGCGGGAGCGCGACGACGTCACCGTCCTCGTCATGGGCGGGGGGGGACCGCCGTGAGCCTCGCCAGCCTGCTGACCATCGACATCCGCTACGAGCAGGACGTGGTGCTGACCCGCCAGCGGGCCCGCCAGGTCGCGGCCCTGCTGGACCTGGGCGGGCTGGAGCAGACCGCCTTTGCCACGGCCGTCTCGGAGCTGGCCCGCAACGCGTTCCAGTACGCCGGTCACGGGCGGGTCACGTTCGGCGTGCGGGCCGACGACCGCCGGCAGGTGCTGGTCGCCCGCGTACACGATGATGGTCCGGGCATCGCCGACCTGGGCGCGATCCTCGACGGCCGGTACCACTCGCGCACCGGCATGGGCCTGGGGATCCTCGGGGCCAGGCGGCTCAACGACGAGTTCGACCTCATCACCGCCCCGGGGCAGGGGACGACCGCCACGATCGGCAAGGTGCTGTCGCCACGGTTGCCGGTCGTGGCAGGCCCGGTGCTGTCGCGCGTGACGGCGAAGCTGGCCGAGCGGACGCCGCAGAACCCGCTGGAGGAGGTGCGCGAGCAGAACAAGGAGCTGCTGCAGGCACTGGACGACCTGCGGTCCCGCCAGGGGGAGGTCGAGCGGCTGAACGCCGAGCTGGCCGAGACGAACCGCGGCGTGGTGGCCCTCTACGCCGAGCTGGACGAGAAGGCCGACTCGCTGCGGCGGGCGTCGGAGTACAAGAGCCGGTTCCTGAACGACATGACCCACGAGCTGCGGACGCCGCTGAACGCGATCGTCAGTTTGGCCCGGCTGTTGCTCGACCGGACCGATGGCGAGCTCACGCCGGAGCAGGAGAAGCAGGTTTCGCTGATCCACCGGTCCGGCACGTCCCTGGGCGAGATGGTGAACGACCTACTGGACCTGGCGAAGATCGAGGCGGGCCGGACCGACCTGTATGTCGGCCCGTTCGAGGTGCGCGACGTGCTGGCCGGCCTCCGCGGCATGTTCCGCCCGGCACTGGTTGACGGGCGGATCCCGCTGCTGGTCGACGACCCCACCGGCGGCCTGGGCGAGATGGTGACGGACGAGCGGAAGCTCACGCAGATCCTCCGCAACCTCGTCTCGAACGCGATCAAGTTCACCGAGCAGGGCCAGGTCCACGTCCAGGCCGAGGCCGGCCCTGACGGCACGGCCCGGTTTACCGTGGCGGACACCGGCATTGGCATCGCGCCCGAGCACCAGGACGCCATATTCCACGACTTCACGCAGGTCGAGAGCGACGTGCAGCGCCGGGTGACCGGCACGGGCCTGGGGTTGCCGCTGACGCGGAAGCTGGCCCGGCTGCTCGGCGGTGACGTGGCGGTTCAAAGCACGCCCGGCGTCGGGTCGCGGTTCACGGTGACGTTGCCGGTACACTGCCCGCAGCAGGCGTTGCCCGCCGCGCCCGACGGGGACCGCCACTGGGTCGGGAGCGGCACCCATGGCTGACCGCAGGCCGACCATCCTGCACGTGGACGACGACGAGGCCAACCGCTACGCCGTAACCAGGTCACTGGTGAAGGCCGGGTTCGACGTGACCGAGGCGGCCGACGGCGCGACCGCGCTGGCACAGCTGGCCGACCACCCGGACCTGGTGATCCTCGACGTCCGCCTGCCCGACATCAACGGGTTCGAGGTGTGCCGCCGCATCAAGGCCGACCCGGCAACGGCGGCGATTCCCGTCCTGCACCTCTCGGCCAGCCTGGTCTCCGGCACCGCCAAGGCGCAGGGGTTGGACGGCGGCGCCGACGGCTACCTGATCCGGCCGGTCGAGCCGGTCGAGCTGATCGCCACGGTCAACGCCCTGCTGCGGACCAAGCGGGTGGAGGCCGAGCTGCGCGCCAGCCAGGAGCGGCTGCGCGAGGCGCTGGACACGGCCCAGCGCGCCCGGGCCGAGGCCGAGCAGGCCGGCCGGATGAAGGACGAGTTCCTGGCCAACCTCAGCCACGAGCTGCGGACGCCGCTGAACGCCATCCTGGGCTGGGCGACGATCCTCGCGTCCGACGCCCCGCCGGAGCCGGCCGACCTGCGCGACGGGCTCGAGACGATCCGGCGGAACGCGCGGGCGCAGACGCGGATCATCGAGGACCTGCTCGACATGAGCCGGATCATCGGCGGGAAGGTCCGGCTCGACGTGCGGCCGACCGACCTGGCGGCCGTCGTGCGCGAGGCCACCGACACCGTCCGGCCCGCCGCCGACGCCAAGGGCGTCGCCATCGACGTCCGCGTCGACCCGGCCCTCGGCCCGATCGGTGCCGACCCCGACCGTATCCAGCAGGTGCTGTGGAACCTGCTGAGCAACGCGATCAAGTTCACGCCGCGCGGCGGGCAGGTCGGCGTGGCCGTCCGGCACCTGCAGTCCCACCTGGACCTGACCGTGACCGACACCGGCCAGGGCATCCCCGCCGCGTTCCTGCCCTACGTGTTCGACCGGTTCCGTCAGGTCGACGGTTCGACCACCCGCCGCCACGGCGGGCTCGGCTTGGGGCTGGCCATCTCGAAGCAGCTGGTCGAGCTGCACGGCGGCACGATCGGCGTGAACAGCCCTGGCGAGGGGCAGGGCACGACCTTCCGCGTGACGCTGCCGTTGACGCCCGTCGCGTCGGACCCGTCGCCGCCCGCCCAGCCGGGCCGGGCACCGGCCGCGCCGACCGACGCGGCTGCCGACCTGACGGGCATCCGCATCCTGGTGATCG
This sequence comes from Tepidisphaeraceae bacterium, assembly GCA_965198865.1. GTDB lineage: Bacteria > Planctomycetota > Phycisphaerae > Tepidisphaerales > Tepidisphaeraceae > CBDAQA01. The sequence goes on from CBDAQA010000018.1 coordinate 229,376, forward strand.
ACGACGAGCCGGATGCCCGCGAGATGGTCCGCCGGGTGCTGGAAGGGTGCGGCGCGACCGTCACCACGGCCGACTCGGCCGACGACGCCGTAGGGCTTGCCCGGGCCGAGCCGTTCGAGGCGTTGGTCAGCGACATCGGCCTGCCGGGCGAGGACGGCTACAGCCTGATCCGCCGCGTGCGTGGCCTGCTCCCGGCCGAGAACGCCACCGTCCCCGCCCTCGCGCTGACCGCCTACGCCCGCCAGGCCGACGCCGTCCGCTCGATTGCCGCCGGCTACCAGGGCCACCTCACCAAGCCGGTCGAGCCGACGACCCTGATCGCCGCCGTCGCCGCCCTCGTCGGACGGTGACGGCTCCCCGCAGAGGGCCGGATACCATGTCCGTGAAGCCGGGACCTGAGGTACTCCGAAGACCCGGATCGGACGGCGCGCGTCCGGGTCTTCGGGGTACCTCAGACGCCGGCTTCACCGGATCGAAACCGGGATGGCAATCCGGCGCATGGGGCACCGACGCCCGGCGGTCGTTGACCGTTACTGATCCCTCACACCACCGACGACCCGCGGCCGAGCAGGAAGTAGAGGATCGGCCCCAGCAGCGGCAGCAGCAGGACCACGATAACCCACAGCAGTTTCTTCCCGTCGTCGCCCCGGCTGGTGACGATCAGGTAGATGCAGTAGATGTCCAACAAGAGCAGGAGTAGGCCGATTCCGCCGCCGCCGTAATACATGGGGTGCCCTTCAGTGGTTGGGTTGCTTCCTCGCGGACCGTAGCAGAAGTCGATGTCGGCTGTGAACCGGCAATCCGCGCCGGACACCTGCCGAGCGGCTCGATGCCGCATCGGAAATCTGCCGGATTTGGCGACATGTTTGTGGCCGACCAGCGGTTGCTCGGGGGCGACTGCGCGTGCGCCCGGCGTCGCCGGTGCCCCGCTTGACGCGCCATGGCCGCAGGGTACAAGCGTGGCCCCTGAGGATCTGACCGGCGGGCGCACGCTTGACTGACTCTCCCATCACCCGGCCGCCGCTGCTGCGGCTGACGAACATCGCCAAGTCGTTCGGCGGCGTCCGCGCGCTCCGCGGCGTCAGCTTCGAACTGCTGCCCGGCGAGTGCCACGCCATCGTCGGCGAGAACGGGGCCGGCAAGTCGACGCTCATCAAGACCATCGCCGGCGCCCACGCGCCCGACAGCGGCACCCTCGAGATCGAGGGACAAGCCATCGAGCGGAACTCGCCGGCGCTGGCGCGGTCGCTGGGCGTGGCCATCGTCTACCAGCAGCCGTCGCTGTTCCCCGACCTGACCGTGGCCGAGAACATCGCCCTGCGCGATGAGCCCCCGTCGCCGTGGCGCTGGGTGCGCTGGGGCGAGCGGCGACGGCGGGCGACCGAGCTGCTGGCGAAGGTGGGGGCGGACGTGTCGCCGGACGATGTCGTCCGCGACCTGTCGATGCCGCAACAGCAGCTGGTGGAGATCGCCGCCGCGCTCGCCGCCGACGTCAAGGTGCTGATCCTGGACGAGCCGACCGCGTCGCTCGGCGAGCGGGAGGCGGACAACCTGATCGCCGTCGTCAGGCGGATGGTGGCGGCGGGCGTGGGCGTGGTCTACATCTCGCACCGGTTGTCGGAGCTGCCGCGCGTCGCCGACCGGGTGACGGTGCTTCGGGACGGGACGTACGTCGCCACGCGCGGCATGGCCGGCATCGACCGGGCGGAGCTGATCCGCCTGATGGTCGGCCGCGAGGTGGCGGCCGTGTTCCCGCCGCTGCCGGTGCAGGTGGGGAACATCGCGCTGGAGGTCCGCGACCTTCGCTGCGACGCCGGCGGCGTCCACGACGTGAACCTGATCGTCCGCGCCGGCGAGATCGTCGGGCTCGCCGGGCTGGTCGGCGCGGGGCGCACGGAGCTGGCCCGCGCGCTGTTCGGGCTGACGCCCGCCGACGGCGGCCAGGTGGTGGTGGACGGCACGGTGGTCCGGCTCGACACGCCGTCCGCCGCCGTTGCCGCGGGGCTGGCGTACGTGCCGGAGGATCGCCGGCGGCACGGCGTGATCCTGGACATGCCGGTGCAGTCGAACACCTCGCTGGCCGTGCTCGCTTCGCTGTCCACCGGTGGGCTGATCGACTTCGGCGCCGAGCGGACGATGGCGACGGACTACGTGACCAGCCTGGGCGTGAAGACGCCGTCGGTCGACGCGGCCGTGGGCACGCTGTCGGGCGGGAACCAGCAGAAGGTGGCCGTCGCCCGCTGGCTGGCGACGAAGCCGCGGGTGATCATCCTCGACGAGCCGACGCAGGGCGTCGACGTGGGGGCCAAGGCCGAGATCTACAAGCTGATCGCCGAGCTGGCCGAGCGCGGGCTGGGCGTGCTGATGATCAGCAGCGAGCTCCCCGAGGTGATCGGCATGAGCCACCGGATCTGCGTCATGCGCGGCGGCACCATCGTCGGCGAGCTGGCCGGCGACGCGGTGACATCGGAGGCGGTCATGGGGTTGGCGTTCGGGCACACGGTGGCGGCGTGACGGGAAATTTCGAAGGGCGAAATCTCGAAATCCGACACAGCGACATGGCTGACGATCTGCAGTCTCGATATTTGGGATTTCGATATTCGATCTCCTGCCGGGGGCGAGCATGACCCGGTACCGCCGCGAGATCGCCGTGGCCGCGGCGTACGGGCTCCTGCTGGCGATCCTCGCCGTCGCCCAGCCGGCATTCTTCTCCGGCGGGCAGTTCCGCGGCGGCTGGGTGCAGTCGGCGCCGGTGCTGGTGGCGGCCGTCGGCATGACGCTGGTGCTGCTGGCCCGGCAAGTCGACATCTCGATCGGATCGCAGTTCTCCATCTGCGCCGTGATCGCCGGGCTGTCCGCCAAGGCGGGGTTGCCGGGACCCGTTGCGACGGCGGTCGCGGTGGCGGCGGGGTGCGCGATGGGGGCGGCGAACGGGGCGCTGGTGGCGTTCCTCGGGCTGCCGTCGATCGTCGTCACGCTGGCCACGCTGGTCATCCTGCGCGAGGGGCTGCGGTGGGCGCGCGAGGGCGAGGCGGTCCACGACCTGCCGGCCGCGTTCCAGTGGTTCGGCCTGTCGCAGCACGCGGGCGAGTGGGCGTTGGTGGTCGCCGCGGCGGTGGTGCTCGGGATCTTCGGGATCATCATGACGCAGGTGGCGGCGGGGCGGGCGGTGTACGCGGTGGGGTCCGACCCCGAGGCCGCACGGCTGGCGGGCCTGCGGCCGCCAGTCGTCGTGTTCGGCGTGTTCGTCCTCATGGGCGGGCTGACGGGGCTGGCCGCCGTGTTGAACGCCGTGCGGTTCGCGCAGGTCGACGTGAACTCCGGGCAGGGGCTCGAGCTGACCGCCATCGCCGCCGTCGTGGTGGGCGGCACCGCGATCGCCGGCGGTCGGGGCACGCTGCTCGGCACGTTGGCCGGCGTCGCGCTGCTGGGCACGATCGGGCCGGCCCTGTTCTTCCTGGGCGTCAGCACGCAGTGGCAGCTGGCGGTGCAGGGGACGATCATCCTGCTGGCCGTCGCGGCCGACGCGCTGCCGACGCGGGGGGTGCGACATGGCTGACAACGAATCCGCCCAATTGCCGGAAACGCTTGCGTACCGCCCGACGGCTCCGCCACCACAGCCGACCCGTAAGGCCCCGCCACAATTGATCCTCGCCGCGTTCCTGCTGTCCGAGGTGGCGGTCTTTTCCGTCATCGGCATCAACTTCGCCACGGCCGGCAACGCCGGGCAGATCGTCCGCGTCAGCACCGAGCTCGGGCTGGTGTCGCTGGCCATGACCGGCGTGATCCTGACCGGCGGGATCGACCTGTCGGTCGGCTCGACGCTGGGGCTGGCGGCCGTGCTGTTCGGCAAGCTGTGGCGCGACGCACACCTGCCCTGGACCGCGGCGGCCGCCGTCACGCTGGCGTTCGGCGGCGGGGCGGGGCTGCTCAACGCGGCGGTCATCACCAGGCTGCGCGTCCACCCGCTGATCGTCACGCTGGCCACGCTGTCGCTGTTCCGCGGGGTCGCCCAGGGCATCACCGGCGGGGCCGACAACTTCACTGGCTTTCCCCCGCAGTTCCTGCTGTTCGGGCAGGGTCACGTCGGGCCGATCCCCGCGCAGTTGCCGGTGCTCGCGATGGCGGCCGTCGCGTTCTACCTGCTGGTCCACCGCTCGACCGTGGGCCGGGCGTGGTCGGCGATCGGCTTCTCGCCAGAGGGGGCGCGGTACGCCGGCATCCCAATTAACCGGCGGATCGGCTTGGCCTACGTGCTGAGCGGGCTGATGTCGGCGCTGGCGGCGCTGGTCTACGTGGCCCGCGTGGGCCAGGCCAAGGCGGACGCGGGGACGGGGCTGGAACTGTCGGCCATCACGGCCGTGGTGCTGGGCGGGACGAGCATCTTCGGCGGGCGCGGCACGATCGGCGGCACGCTGATGGGCCTGTTCGCCATCGCGATCCTGCAGAACGGCCTGCGGCTGGCCGACGGCCCGCCGGAACTGGCCGGCGTCGCCACCGGAGCGCTGCTGCTGCTGGCCATCGGGCTCGACCGCCGCGGCCGACCGGCCCGGCGGCCTGCGGCTCGGGCGGTCGTGCCACACGGAGAAGAGGAAGACATGCGCAACTCGCAACTCGGCGTCCTGTGCGGCGTCATCATCGCCGGGGCCCTGATCGTCGTCGGCGGGAACTACCTGCTCGTCCGCGCGCTGGCCCGGCCGGGCCCCGCGCCGGCCATCGGCGCGCCCGTGGCCGGCGGCAAGCCGCTCACGATCGGCATGATGCCCAAGAGCGTCGGCAACGCCTACTTCATCAACTGTCGCAAGGGCGCGACCGAGGCGGCCGCCGCGCTGGGCGACACGCTGCTGTGGGACGGCCCGACCGACCCGGACCCGGCCAAGCAGAACGAGATCGTCGACACCTGGGTCACCCGCGGCGTCGACGCGATCGCCGTCTCCGTGGACAACGCCGCCGGCCTGTCGACCGCCCTCCGGGCCGCCCGGGCCAAGGGCATCAGGGTCGTCACCTGGGACGCCGACGCCGACGCGGACGCGCGCGACCTGTTCGTCAACCAGGCCACGCCGCTGGGCATCGGCACGTCGCTGATGGACAACGCGGCAGCGGCGATGGGCAACAAGGGCCACTTCGCGATCATCACCGCGTCGCTCACCTCGGCGAACCAGAACGAGTGGATGAAGTACATCGAGGCGGAGCGCAAGGCGAAGTTCCCCGACATCGTGATGGACGTGGTCCGCCCCTGCGACGACCTGCAGGACAGGGCGTTCAACGCGACCAAGGAGATCCTCAACTCCGACGCGAACCACCAGGTGAAGCTGATGCTCGCCATCAGCAGCGCCGCCGTCCCCGGCGCCGCCGAGGCGGTCAAGCAGTCGGGCCGGACCGACGTCCACGTGGTCGGGCTGGGGCTGCCCAAGGACAACAAGACCTACGTCCACGACGGCATCACGACGGCCGTGATCCTGTGGAACACCGCAGACCTCGGCTACCTAGCGATGCACGTCGCCGACGCCGCCGCCCACGGCACGCTCAGGCCCGGCGACGGCACCTTCCCCGCCGGCCGCCTCGGCAAGCTGGAGGTGAAGGGCGACAACGTCCTGCTGGGGCAGCCGTACGTGTTCGACAAGTCGAACATTGACGGGTTCGATTTCTGACGTGCATAGGTGAAGATCATTGCTGCCGGCTGATTGCCGACATCGGCGAGCTGTGCGCCGACCTACACGGCCGTGCCCTGCGGGACGCGACAGACGCCGAGCTGCTTGAGACGATCTGGCGGTTCAGCCGGTACGACGAGACGGCGAGCCAGTAGGGTGCCGTCGCAGCGTGACCGTCTCGAACCCCATCGGTGCAATCGTCGCTGCGACACGCCGCCCGATCCACTCGCGGCTCAACAGGCGACGGATACTTTTGTACAACGCATGTGGCGTTCGACCAATTGACCGTCGCGGGCGGGAGCCGGTACCATTTCCACCGCGGAGATGGCCGTCTCGGGCATCGACCTGACCAGCCAAGACGCGGTAGGATGTCCGTCGCCGAGCCGGCCCGCGTGGGCGTCGCTCATCCGTTTCCATCGCCCCCGGAGGCACTGTCATGAAGGTCGTCGCCGTCACCGCTTGTCCCACGGGAATCGCCCACACGTACATGGCCGCCGAGATGCTGGAGAAGACCGGCAAGCAGTTGGGGCACACGGTGAAGGTCGAGACGCAGGGGGCGATGGGGATCGAGAACGAGCTGACCGCCGCCGACATCAAGGGGGCGGACTACGTGGTGTTCGCCGTCGACATCGACGTGGAGAACAAGGAGCGGTTCGACGGCCGGAAGATCATCCAGGTGCCGGTCGCCCAGGCGATCAAGAACCCCAAGGGGATCTTCGATAAGATGGTGTGAGGGGACGGGAAGTGCGGAACGCTGAGTGCAGAATGGGGCGTCTGAGAAACCAGAACAGACTCACCACGGAGACACGGAAAAATCGCTGTTTTTTTTAGTCTTCTCTGTGTCTCCGTGCCTCCGTGGTAAATCTGACTTAGGCTTGTCAAAGCGTTCGAGTCGGGAGATCACGTGCCGGGATGAACCGAGCCTTTTGATTGTGCGCTCTGCACTCTGACTTCTGCATTTTCAGCCACGCCATGACCGAGCACGCCTTCACCTTCCCGCTGCCCAACGGGCTGCACGCCCGGCCGGCCAGCCACCTGCAGGCGGTCGCCAACCGGTTCGCGTCCGCGGTGACGCTGGTCAACGTCCGGTCGGGCACATCGGCCAACGCGAAGAGCGTTCTGTCGCTGGTGGCGGCGGACGTGAGGCACGGGGACGCGTGCCAACTGAAGTGCGACGGGGCCGACGAGCGGGTGGCGGTCGACGCCTTGGCCACCTTCGTGCGGGACGTGCTGCCCGGGAGTGACGGGCCGATCGTGTCGGCCGCCGTCGCGCCCTCGGCCGCGAAGCCGTTGCCGCGGTCGCTGGTGGCGGCCGGGGCCTTCAGCCCACTCTGCGGCGTGGCGGTGAGCCCCGGCATCGGCTTGGGCACCGTCGTTGCCGTTGGTGGATGGACCGTCCCAGCCGCGGTGCTGGACCGGCCGGCCGGCTCGGTCGAGCAGGAGCGGGCCGCGTTCGCCGACGCCCGGCGACAGCTGTCGTTGGCCCTCTCGACCAAGTCGGCCGCCGCCCGCGGTGCCGAGGCGGAGGTGCTCCGCGCGCACGCGGCCATCGCCGACGACGTCGCCCTCATCGAGCGGGTGAACCAAGACCTCGCCGCCGGCCGCAGCGCCGTGCAGGCGGTCGCCGCCGCCGTCGAGCACTACGCAGACACGATGCGCGCGTCGAGCAGCGAGTACCTGCAGGAGCGGGCGCTCGACGTGCGCGACGTCGGCGGGCAGCTGCTGCAGGTGCTCAGCGGCACCGCCGACGGGGCGACGGCCAAGGTCGTCGTGCTGGACGCCCCGTCGGTCGTCGTGGCCGACGCGCTGACGCCGGGGCAGTTCCTGGGGCTGGACCGCTCCCACCTGCGCGGGCTGGTGCTCGCGCACGGCGGGACGACGTCGCACACGGTGATCCTGGCCCGGTCCATGGGCGTGCCGACCGTGGTGGGCGTGCCCGAGGCGGCCCGCGTCGTCACGGCCGGGGCACACGCGGTGGTCGATGCCGATCGCGGCTTCGTCGTCGTCGACCCGGCCGACGGGGTCCGCCGCTACTACGGCATGGAGATCGCCCGGCAGGACCGGGTGCGCGACCGACTGTCGGCCCACCGCGACCAGGCCGGCGTCACGGCCGACGGCCGACCGGTCGAGATCGCCGCCAACGTCGCCTCGGCCGAGGAGGTCGGGCCGGCCGTCGCGTGCGGGGCGCAGGGGGTCGGCCTGTTCCGGACCGAGATGATCTTCATGGATCGCCCGGCCGCCCCGACCGAGGACGAGCAGGCCGACATCTACGCCCGCGCCGCCGGGGCGGCGGCGGGGCGGCCGGTCATCATCCGGCTGCTCGACGCCGGCGGTGACAAGCCGATCCCGTACCTGAACCTGCCGGCCGAGGCGAACCCGTTCCTGGGCTACCGGGCCGTGCGGTTCTACGCCGAGTTTGCGCCGCTGATCCGCTCGCAGTTGCGGGCCGTGCTGCGCGCATCGACGGCGGGCGACGTGCGGATCATGGTGCCGATGGTGAGCTGCGTGGAGGAGGTGCGGGCGGTCCGCGCGATGCTGACCGAGGCGGCCGAATCGCTGGGCATGAGGGGCGCCGGCGTGAAACTTCCGCCGCTGGGGATCATGGTGGAGGTGCCGTCGGTGGCGCTGGTGATGGACCAGATGTGCGACGAGGTCGACTTCTTCAGCATCGGCAGCAACGACCTGACGCAGTACCTGCTGGCCGCCGACCGCGACAACCCGAAGGTGGCGCCGCTGTACGGCTGGTCGCACCCGGCGATGCTGCGCGTGCTGAAGATGGTCGCCGACGGCGCGCGCGCCCGGGGGAAGTGGGTCGGCCTGTGCGGCGAGCTGGGCGACGTGCCTGCGGCGCTGCCGGCGCTGGTCGGCCTGGGGCTGGACGAGATCAGCGTGGCCGGGCCGCGCGTGCCGGCGGTGAAGCGGGCAGTGGCGGGGCTGAACTACGACCGTTGCCGCGCCGCGCTCGAGGCCGCCTGCGGCGCGTCCACCCGGACCGATGCCGAGATGCACATCGCCACCGCCGCCACCAGCGGCGGTGGGGCGGACCTGCCGCTGTTGTCGTTGGAGCTGATCGACCTGGACGCCGACGTCGCCACCAAGGCCGAGGCGATCAAGGCCGTCACCGACGCGCTCGCCGTGGCGGGCCGGACCGCCGACGTCGCCGCCGTCGAGGAGGCGGTGTGGCAGCGCGAGGAGACCTACTCGACCGGCTTCGGCTACGGGCTGGCCGTCCCGCACTGCAAGACCGAGGCGGTGGCGGCCAGCTCGGTCGCCGTCGCCCGCCTCAGGCGGCCGGTCGACTGGGGATCGCTCGACGGCAACCCGGTCGACGTCGTGATCCTTCTCGCCATCCGCGCCAAGGGGACCGACACCGCCAAGGAGCACATGCGGGTGTTCGCCAAGCTGTCCCGCATGGTGATGCGCGACGAGTTCCGCGACCGCCTGCGATCCGAGCCCGACCCGGCCCAGCTGCTGGCGTTCCTGGCCGAAAGCCTGGACGTCCCCGTGCCGGCGTGACCCCGTGAGCCCCCGGATGCACATCCGGGGTTTCGTACCCGAACCAGATCAACCTGCGAGAGGCGTTGCACCATGCGCGTGAGCAAGCGAACCCTGATCCGAGCGGCCGCGGTGGTCGCCGCGTCCACCCTGTCGGCCGCGTCCCGCGCCGCCGACGCGCCCGCCCCCCACATCCCCGAGAAGCCGGTCGACCTCGCCAGGCAGAAGACGCTGTACGCCGTCGGCTACGCCCACCTGGACACGCAGTGGCGCTGGAGCTACCCGCAGGTGGTCCGCCAGTTCCTCCGCGACACGCTGGAGAGGAACCCGCCGCTGCTGGACAAGTACCCGCACTACGTCTTCAACTTCACCGGGGCCCGCCGCTACCAGCTGATGAAGGAGTACTTCCCCGCCGACTACGAGCGGATGAGGGGGTACATCAAGGCCGGCCGCTGGTTCCCCGGCGGGAGCAACGTGGACGAGACCGACCAGAACGTCCCCGCGGCCGAGTCGGTCGTCCGCCACGTCCTCTACGGGAACCAGTACTTCCGCCGCGAGTTCGGCGTCTGCGGCGTCGACTTCATGGTGCCCGACTGCTTCGGCTTCCCCTACTCGCTGCCCACGGTCCTGGCCCACTGCTCCATCAAGGGGTTCCACACCGCCAAGCTGCGCTGGGGCAGCGCCGTCGGCATCCCGTTCAACGTCGGCCTGTGGCAGGGCGTCGACGGCGAGCAGGTGCTGGCCGCCTTCGACCCCACGCCCTACGACAGCCACGTCAGCTCGGACCTGAGCAACGACAAGACCTGGATCACCCGCGCCACCAACAACGGCGACAAGGCCGCCAAGGGTCCGGGCGTGACCGACGCCGGCCCGTCCCACGTCTACGCCGACTACCGCTACTACGGCACCGGCGACCGCGGCGGCGCCCCGGCCGAGGGTTCGGTCCGCGAGGTCGAGCAATCCGTGGCCAGCGACGGCCCGCTGCGCGTGGTCTCGGCCACCAGCGACCAGATGTTCCGCGACATCACCCCGGCCGAGCGGTCGCGCCTGCCGGTCTACACCGGCGACCTGCTGCTGACCTGGCACAGCGCCGGGTCGGTCAACAGCCAGGCGTACATGAAGCGCTGGAACCGCCGCAACGAGCTGCTCGCCGACGCCGCCGAGCGGGCCAGCGTCGCCGCCCACCTGTTGGGCGGCACGCCCTACCCGGCCAAGAAGTTGTACGACTCGTGGATGCTCCTGCTGGAAGGGCAGATGCACGACATCCTGCCCGGCGACTGCCTGCCGATCTGCTACAACTACAGCTGGAACGACGAGATCCTGGCCGCCAACGGCTTCGCTGCCGCCGAGACCGACGGCGTGGGCGGCGTGGCAGCGGGGCTGGACACGCGGTCGGCCGGCGGCGTCGCGCTGGTCGTCTACAACCCGCTGGGGGCCGACCGTACTGACCCGGTCGAGGCAACCGTCGACCTGCCGGATGCCAAGGCCGTCGTCGTCACCGGCCCCGATGGCAAGCCTTGCCTCGCGCAGGTGGTCGGCCACGACGGCGGTAAGACGAAAATCCTGTTCGTCGCCCGTGTCCCTGGCAACGCCTTCGCCACGTTCGACGTGAAGCCGGCCGACGCCGCCCCGACGGTCGCGTCGCCGCTCAAGGTGACCGACAACACCGTCGAGAACGAGCGGTACCGCGTCACCGTCAACCCCGCCGGCGACGTCGCCCAGGTGTTCGACAAGGCCAATAACCGCAACCTGCTCACCGCCCCCATCCGCCTCGGCTTCCTGCACCAGAACCCCTCGGCCTTCCCCGCATGGAACATGGACTGGGAGGACCGCCAGAAGGAGTGCCAGGAGTACGTCGCCGGTCCGGCCACCATCAAGATTGTCGAGGACGGCCCCGTCCGCGTCGCCCTGGAGATCACCCGCCACGCCCGCGGCAGCACGTTCGCCCAGCGCGTCCAGCTGGCCGCCGGCGGCGACCGCGTCGAGTTCCCCACCCACATCGACTGGCAGGCCACCGAGTGCAGCCTGGAGGCCGTCATGCCGCTGGCCGTCGCCGCCCCCACGGCCACGTACGACACCCAGGTCGGCGTCACCGTTCGCGGGAACAACAACCCCAAGAAGTACGAGGTCCCCCAGCAGCAGTGGCTCGACGTCACCCAGCCCGACAACAGCTACGGCGTCTCCGTCCTCAACGACTGCAAGTACGGGTCGGACAAGCCCGACGACAAGACGATCCGCCTGACCCTGCTCTACACCCCCGGCGTCCGCGGCGGGTACCAGGACGAGGCCAGCCAGGACTGGGGCCGCCACGACATGACCTACGCCCTCACCGGCCACACCGGCGACTGGCGGGCCGGCCGCACGGTCGACACCGCCGCCCGGCTGAACCAGCCGCTGGCCGCCTTCCAGACCACGGCCCACGACGGCGCCCTCGGCAAGCAGTTCCAACTGCTGTCGGTCAGCAACCCGGCGGTCGTCGTCCAGGCGGTCAAGAAGGCCGAGGAGAGCGACGAGGTCATCGTCCGCCTGAAGGAGACCGCCGACCGCCCGGCCAACAACGTGACGCTGTCGTTCCCCACGCCGGTCGTGTCGGCCCGCGAGGTCGATGGCCAGGAGCTCGAGATCGGCCACGCCACCGTCCGCGACGGCAAGCTCGTCACGGACATGAAGCCGTTCCACCTGCGGGCATTCGCCGTCAAGCTGGCCGCCCCGAGTTTAACAGTCGCCGCGGCCCAGACGACGCCCGTCCCGCTGCCGTACGACGACGATGTGGCCACCACGGTCACCAACCTGACCGACGGCTCGTTCGACGGTGCCGGCCACACCTACCCAGCCGAGCAGTTGCCGGCCGAGGTTGCCAGCGAGGGCATCCCGTTCAAGCTCGGCCCCACGGCCGACGGCCAGAAGAACGCCGTCGCCTGCCACGGCCAGACGATCCCGCTGCCGGCCGGTGCCAAGCGCGTCTACCTGCTGGCCGCCGCCAACGGTGATGCGCCCGTCCGGTTCAAGGTCGGCGACCAGCCGGTCGACGTGACCGTGCAGGACTGGGCCGGCTACGTCGGCCAGTGGGACAGCCGGCTGTGGAAGGGCCGGGTGTCGGAGCTGACCTACGACTGGTCCAACCGCCTCGACGGCCTGGTCCCCGGGTTCACCAAGCGCGACACCGTCGCCTGGTACGCCGACCACCAGCACGACCCCACCGCCGGCAACCTGATCTGGCGGTACTGCTACCTGTTCAAGTACGGCTTCGACGTCCCCGCCGGCGCGGCGTCGCTGACGCTGCCGGACGACGCCAAGGTGCGCGTGTTCGCCGTCACCACGGCCACCGGTGCCCACGACGGTGCCACGCCCGCCCGGCCGCTGTACGACACGCTCGCCGACCACGTCGCCGGCGGGGCACCGCGAGCCGTCGTCGAGGGCGAGACCGCCGCCGCCGCCGCCGCGACCATGTACCACGACGGCATCCACGTCAGTCTGGAGCGCCCGCTCTACTGGCAGGACGGCCGCCTGCGGTACACCACCGACGGCAGCGACCCCGCCGCCGGCTCGCCCGCCTACGTGACGCCGATCTACATCGACCAGCCGACCACCCTCAAGGCGTGCGAGCTCGACGCCGACGGCAAGGCCGGCGCGATGCTCGTGCAGCGGTTCGACGTCCAGGACACGACCGCGCCGACGCTCCTGGGCGCGCAGGGGTTGTCGCTGCAACCGCAGGTGCGGGTCGGCTTCTCCGAGGCCGTGGCGCGGGAGTCGGCCGAGTCGGTCGGGAACTACCGGTTCGACCCGCCGCTGGCCGTGACCGGGGCGCACCTGCAGTCGGACGGCGTCACGGTGCTGCTGGACCTGTCGGCGATGCCCGAGGCCGGCCGCGGCGAGCGGCTGACCGTGACCGGCGTCCGCGACACCTCGCCGGCCGGCAACGCGGTCGGGTCGGCGACCGTGCCGCTCGCGTTCCTCCGGCCCGCGTTCTCGCTCGCCGCCTACTCCGCCGCTGACGCCAGGCCGCTGGAGCAGCAGGTGAAAGGGCTGCCCACCCGGTCGACCGACCCGTGGACGATGAACTGCCTGGTCAGGTCCGACCAGCCGCCGAAGCAGATGGTGATCCTCGCCGGCTTCGGCAAGTGCCGGGACGAGGCGGGCGTCGGCCGGTACCTGGCCCTGTTCCCCCAGGGGCTGCACTACTGGACCGCCAACCAGGACGTGTCCACCGACCGCCCCATGGACGCCGGCCGGTGGCAGATGGTGTCGGCCGTGTGGGACGGCCACACGCTGACGATGTACAAGGACGGCAAGCCGATCGGCAGCGGCGAGCCCGCGCTGTCGGCCGACGACGAGTCGGTGGTCCGCGTGGCGCCGGTCGATCCGTGGTCGCACCGGAACCGGTTCAACGGCGAGATCCGGGACTTCACCATCTGGGGTGCCGCCCTCTCGCCGAGGGCCGTGCAGAACCTGTGGGATGCGCAGAAGCACGACTGATGCCCGAGGGCGGTATCCTCGTCGCAGCAACGACCCCTCCGCCAAACCGTGCGGGAGGGGTCGCTGTGTTCCCACACAAGGATGAACCGCATGAGACTCCGCGCCCTCCCGGCCGTCCTGCTCGCGGTGCTCGTCTCGACCGCCTCCGCCGCCGACACCACCCTGCGGGCCGGGGGCCTCCGGTGCCAGTACCTGGTCGATCCGCTCGGCATTGACGAGGTGCACCCCTGCCTGAGCTGGACGCTGGAGTCCGCCCAGCGCGGCGCGCACCAGGCGGCCTACCGCGTCATCGTGGCCACCACCGCGGCGCTGCTCGATGCCGGCACGCCCGACCTGTGGGACAGCGGCCGGGTGGCGTCGGCCGAGCAGTCGCAGGTCGAGTACGCCGGCAAGCCGCTCGCGTCGCGGCAGCCGTGCGCCTGGCGCGTCCAGGCATGGGCCGATGCCGATCACCCCGGCCCCTGGAGCCCGACTGCCCGGTGGGAGATGGGCCTGCTGTCCCCCGCCGATTGGCGGTCGAAGTGGGTCTATCCCGCCGCCCCGAAACGCACGGCGACGGTGAACATCGCCAGCGCGACCTACGAGTCGCGCGACCACAAGGTCAAGAAGGACGTGACGGCCGCCGTCCGCGCCGCCGTGCGCGATGGGGCGCTGAGGATGTCCGTCATCAACGACGCGCTCGGCGGTGACCCGGCCAAGGACGCGCCGAAGCGGTTGCGGCTGCGCTACACGATCGGCGACGGGCCGGAGGTCGAGCAGGTCTTCGACGAGAAGGCCGCCATCGCCATCCCGCCCGAGCCGCTGTCGTACCTCCGCCGCTCGTTCCGGGTGGACCGGCCCATCGTCCGCGCCCGCCTCTACGCCACCGCGCTCGGCCTGTACGACCTGCAGGTCAACGGCCACCCGGCCGGTGATCATGTCCTCGCCCCCGACTGGACCGACTACAAGAAGCGGGCCCGCTACCAGGTCTACGACGTCACCAAGCTGGTCACCCCCGGCGACAACGCAATCGTCGGCACGGTGGCCAACGGCTGGTACGCCGGCCACATCGGCAACGGCGGGTTCCAGTTCTGGGGTTCCCGCCCCTGCATGATGGCCCAGCTGGAGCTGACCCACGACGACGGCTCGCTCGACACCGTCGCCACTGACGACCGGTGGCTCAGCCACGCCGGCCCCATCCTGGCCACCGACTTCATGCTCGGCGAGGACTACGACGCCCGCCTCGCCCTGGACGCCTCGGCCCCGACGCTCCGCACCGACGACACCTGGCTGCCCGTCCACGAGCAGGCCGACGGCCTGCCGCCCGTGCTCAACGCCCAGGTCGACCCGCCGGTGCGCGAGCTGATGACCCTCGAGCCCAAGGCGATGACCGAGCCCGAGCCCGGGCACCACGTGTTCGACCTCGGCCAGAACATGGTGGGCGTCGCGCGCATCCGCGTCGCCGCCCCGGCGGGGACCAAGGTGACGATCCGCTTTGCCGAGATGCTCAAGCCCGACAAGACGATCTACACCGCCAACTACCGCGGCGCGAGGTCGATCGACACGTACGTGTGCCGCGGCGGCGGGGCGGAGACGTGGCAGCCGCGCTTCACGTTCCACGGCTTCCGCTACGTCGAGCTGACCGGCCTGCCCGGCCGGCCGCTGCCCGACGCCGTCACCGGCGTCGTCCTCGGGTCCGACACGCCGTCGGTCGGCGACTTCGCCTGCTCCTCGCCCGACATCAACCAGCTCTGGTCCAACATCCGCTGGGGCCAGCGCGGCAACTTCGTCAGCGTCCCCACCGACTGCCCGCAGCGCGACGAGCGCCTCGGCTGGATGGGCGACGCCCAGGTCTTCGTCGGCACCGCCGTCTACAACGCCGACGTCAGCGCCTTCTTCGACAAGTGGCTGGTCGACGTCGACGACGCGCAGCATGCCAACGGCACCTTCCCCGACGTCACGCCCAACGACATGGGCGGCAGCGGCACGCCCGGGTGGGGTGACGCCGGCGTCATCTGCCCCTGGACCGTCTACCGCGCCTACGGCGACAAGCGCGAGCTCGCCCGCCACCTGCCCGCCATGATGCGCTGGGTCGACTGGTGCCGTGAGCACAGCGTGGACCTCATCCGCGAGCACGACCGCGGCAGCGACTACGGCGACTGGCTCGCCATCGGGGCCGACACGTCCAAGGAGCTGCTCGGCACCGCCTACTTCGCCTACGCCGCCGACCTCGTCTCCCGCAGCGCCAGGGCCGTGGGC
Organism: Tepidisphaeraceae bacterium; assembly: GCA_965198865.1. Taxonomy (GTDB): domain Bacteria; phylum Planctomycetota; class Phycisphaerae; order Tepidisphaerales; family Tepidisphaeraceae; genus CBDAQA01. The sequence goes on from CBDAQA010000018.1 coordinate 245,236, forward strand.
GACGACGCCAACGCCGCCAGGTACGCCAAGCTGTTCGACGACGTCAAGGCCGCCTTCAACGCGAGGTACGTCGGGCCCGACGGCCGGATCAGGGGCGACACGCAGACGGCCTACGCCATGGCGCTCACGTTCAACCTGTTGCCCGACGACCTGCGCGAGGCCGCCGCCGCCCACCTGGCCCAGGGCGTTCACGCGAAGGCCGATCACCTGTCGACCGGCTTCCTGGGCGTCAGCTACCTGCTCCCGGCGCTCTCCAACGGCGGCCACGTTGACGTCGCGTACCGCCTGCTGATGCAGGACACGTTCCCCTCCTGGCTGTTCTCGATCCGCCACGGCGCGACCACCATCTGGGAGCGCTGGGACGGCTGGACACCCGACAAGGGGTTCCAGAACGCCGGCATGAACTCGTTCAACCACTACTCGCTCGGCTCCTGCGGCCAGTGGCTCTACGAGCAGGTCGCCGGCATCGCCCAGCCCCGCGACGGCGTCGCCTTCGCCCGCGTCGACATCCACCCCCACGTCGGCGGCCGCCTCACCAGCGCCGCCGCCCACTACGACTCGGTCCGCGGCCGCTTCGGCTCCGCCTGGAAGGTCGCCGGCGACCGCATCACGCTCGACGTCACCGTCCCCGCGAACGCGACCGCCACCGTGTACGTCCCCACGTCCGCCCCGGCTTCCGTCCGCGAGTCCGGCAAGCCCGTCGCCACGGCCGACGGCGTCACCGCCGTCCGGAGCGCCGACGGTGCCGCCGTCGTGGAGATTGGATCAGGCAAGTATCACTTCGCCGCAGCCGCGCCCAAGCCCGATCATCCGTGATCGTGGGCCACGCTTCCCCGTGGTGCAGGTTTGCAACCCGTGAAGACCAAAACCCGCGGCAGACCGTTCCACCCGGATGCCGGATCCGCGCAGGGCTGAGTCGCGTGGGTACACGCCCATTGTTTGCAAACCCGCGCCACGAACGCGTGCCGCCCCTGGCGAGGTGACCCGCGATCGGACGTTGGCGCAATCCGCTCGTCCCGGATAAGACCAACCGCCGGAGGCCTGTCGCATGCCCTGTCCCGTGCTCATCGTCGGTGCCGGCCCGGTCGGCCTCATGCTCGCCGCGGAGCTGGCCCGCTTCGGCGTCGCCGTGCGGATCGTCGACAAGGCGACCGCCCGAACCGACAAGTCCAAGGCGCTGGTCGTCTGGAGCCGCACGCTCGAGCACCTGGACCGCGCCGGCTGCGGCCCCGCGTTCGTCGCGGCCGGCAGCAAGGTCAACGCCGCCAACATCGTCGCCGGCGACAGGCGGATCGCCCACATCTCGTTCGACGCCGTCGCCAGCCCCCACCCCTACGCCCTGATGATCCCGCAGAGCGACACCGAGCGCCTGCTGGAGGAACACCTGAACCGCCTCGGCACCACCGTCGAGCGCGGCGTCGAGCTGACCACCTTCGCCGCCACCGACCATGGCGTGACCGCGACGCTCCGCCGGGCGGACGGCACGACCGAGGCGATCGGTGCCGACTGGATGGTCGGCTGCGATGGTGCCCACAGCGCCGTCCGCCATGGGATTGGCAAGGGGTTCGTCGGCGACACGCTGCCCAGCGAGTGGGTCCTGGCCGACGTCCACCTGCACGGCTTGAGGTCCCCGCCCCAGGAGCTCGACCTCTACTGGCACCCCGAGGGCATGCTCGCCCTGTTCCCGATCTCGCCGGACCGGTACCGCGTCGTCGCCGACGACGGCAGCGTCGGCCCGCACGACCAACGGCCCGAGCCGACGCTGGCCGACGTGCAGGCGATCCTCGACGACCGCGGCCCCGGCGGGGTGACGGCGTCGGACCCGGCCTGGATCTCGGCGTTCCGCATCAACGAGCGGAAGGTGGCCGACTACCGGGCCGGCCGCGTGTTCCTCGCCGGCGACGCCGCCCACGTCCACAGCCCCGCCGGCGGGCAGGGCATGAACACCGGCCTGCAGGACGCCGCCAACCTCGCCTGGAAGCTCGCCCTCGTCTGCCGCTCGACCTGCCGCCCCGACCCGTTGCTTGACAGCTACAGCGCCGAGCGGAGCCCGGTGGCCGCCCACGTGCTGGCCGCCGCGGGCCACCTGACCACCGTCGCCGTGCTCACGGGCGGCGCGCTCCAGGCCGTCCGCAACACGCTGGCCAACCTGCTGCTCGGCCTCTCGCCCCTCCGCCAGATGATGGCCGACGAGCTGACCGAGGTCTCCGTCGGCTACGGTGCCGGCCCCATGGTCCGCGGCACCGACGTCCCCGCCGGTCCCGCCGCCGGCACCCGCGCCCCCGCCCAGGACGGCTACGGCGACGATCGGCCCCGCTTCACCCTGCACGCCGCCAACGCCCCGGCCCCGCTGCTCGCCCGCTACGCCGACCTGCTCGACCCCGTCGTCCGCCCGCCCTTCGCCGACGGCAGCATCTGGCTCGTCCGCCCCGACGGCTACGTCGGCGTCACCGCCCACCTCGATGGCTGGTTCGCCATCGATGATTACCTGGCCGCCATCGCACGCTGATCGCCGGTGGCGCGCCGCGGTCGATCAACGTCGCGCGACGCGCTCGTACACCCGCAGGTAATCCTCGGCCATCCGCCGGACGCCGAACCGCGACTCCGCCTCCGCGCGCACTCGGCGTCGGTCCAGGGACAGCGCTCGCTCGATCGCCGCCGGCCGCCGCGAACACTGTCCCGTGACCCAACCGCTGCAGCAGGTCGTGCCCCAGCGACGCCAGCCGCTCCACGTCGGCGACGTCCTTCGCCAGGCCGTCCTTGCCCGGCCGCATCAGCGACACCGTCACCCGGCACGCCCACGGCTTGTCGGCCTGCGGCGCGAACGGCATCAGCCCCAGGTCGACCGCCACCGACGTCAGGTGCGGCACCGTCTCGGTGGCGGCCCGGGTGAACAGGCCCTGCCCCGTAAGATTCTGTCCCATGCGTGCCTCAGCTCGCGCTTCGCCCCACGGGCACCGAGAAGTTCCGATGCCCCGCACGGGCAGCATGCCTGTTCTTGTGTCGACCACGCGCGGTCCTGTGTATAGATTACGGAGTGCATCGGAATGGACGGCGGCGTGATGGTCCGAGTCTACGCCCGTTGCTTTGACACCCACCGCCACGCCGATTCCAATCGCCGCCGATGAAAGGGTGGAGCGCGCAGTCCGTGCTGCAACTGGCCCCCGATCCGGCCAGTGCCAAAGCCGGGCAGGGGTTGGCCTCGCCGCGGAAATGGCCGTCGCTCGGCCACGATGGCGAGGCCGTCTGGGGCGAGTGCCAGGGGAGCGGGGCCAAGCCCTACCAGGTGCAGGTCGAGCTGACCGGCCCCACGTTCAAGTGCTCGTGTCCCAGCCGAAAGTTCCCCTGCAAGCACGGCATCGGCCTGATGCTGATCTACGCCGCCGACCAGTCGACCAACGGCGAACGGCCGGCGTGGGTGGCCGAGTGGCTGGCGTCACGAGCCGAGCGAGCGGAGAAGAAGCAGGCAAAGGCGGCCGAACCTCCAAGGCCGATCGACGAGGCGGCCCAGGCGAAGCGACGCGAGAAGCGGCAGGAGCGCGTCGGCGACGGGCTGGCGTCGCTCAAGGTGTGGGTGAACGACCTGGTCCGCGGCGGCGTCGCCACCGTCCCCACGCGCGGGTACGCCTTCTTCGACGAGCCGGCCCGCCGGATGGTCGACGCCCAGGCCCCCGGCGTCGCCGCGCGGCTGCAGGCGTTGGGCACCGTCGCCTCCAGCGGCGCCGGGTGGGAGCGCCCGTTCGTCGAGGGGCTCGCGTCGCTGCACCTGTTGATCGCCGCCCACGGCCGGCTCGACCAGCTGCCCGAGCAAACGCGGCACGACGTGCGCGCCACGCTCGGCCTGCCGGTGCCGAACGATGAGGTGCTGGCCGGCCCGCCGGTCCACGACCTGTGGCAGGCCGTGTCGCACGAGGTGACGGTGGAGGACAAGCTCCGCGTGAGCCGAACCTGGCTGTTCGGCACGAACACGCGGCGGGTGGCGCTGGTGCTCGCCTTCGCCCACGGCACCCAGCCGCTGTCCACCGTCTTCCGCGCCGGCATGGCCTGCGAGGCCGACCTGTGCTTCTTCCCCGGCCACTCTCCCCGCGCCGTGGCGAAGGCGGTCGGCACGCCCGAGCGGATCACCGCCGTGGCCGGCATCGACACGCTCGACCAGCTGTGCGACCTCGCGTCCACGATGACCGCCGCCCACCCCTGGCTCGGCGAGTTCGCCGTGCCGGTGCGGGCGCTGGTGCCCGTGCGAACCGAGGCCGGGCTGACGTTGGTGGACCGCGAGAAACGGTCGCTGCCCGCGACGTGCCCCGAGGCTGCGATGTGGTCCCTGCTGGCCCTGTCCGGCGGGCATCCGGTCGACGTGACCGCAGGGTTTGACGGCGCGAAGGCTAGGCCGTTGGCGGCGATGCACGGCGGCGGGTTCACGTCGCTCGTCATGGGGGAAGGGGTGATGCCGTGAAGATCCCCTCCGTTCAAGCCGAGGGCGGAAGCCCGCGGACGCTGGCCGCGCCGATCGACGTTCAAGCGGTCCGCGGGCTTCCGCCCTCGGCTGCAACGGTCGCTCGCAACGGTCGCCGGGGGCAACCGTGTTAGACGAACTCGTGAAAACCGCCCTGATCGGCACCGCGCGCGGGCCCGTGCCGCCCGTGGCTGGCCCCGTCGCCGACGCGTTGTCGTCGCTCACGTCGACCGACGCCGAGTCGAAGCTGCTCGACGCGGTGGCGGTGCTGTCGCGGTACGAGGCGTGCGGCCGCACGCCGGCCGCGGCCGATCCCTTGCCAGACCCTGCTGTGGCCGACGTCCGCCCGGCGTGTTCGCGGCGGGCTGCCGACCTGCTGGCCGGCGTGCTGGCGATGAGCGACGCGCCGACGAAGCGGCAGCTGATGGACGAGTGGCTGGCGCTCGCCAACGGGGCGGGGCAGCGGGTGCCGCACGGCGTGATCCCGGCGCTGCTCGACTACGCCGTCCGCCACGTGGGGATGCGCGACGCCGTGGCGACGGCGATCGACAATCGAGGGGCGTGGCTGATGTCGCTCAACCCGCGGTGGCGCGTCGGCGTGGGCGAGCGGGACGACCCCGACGCCGTCTGGTCGACCGGCACGAAGGACCAGCGCGTGTCGGCCCTGCGGCGGGCGCGGGCGATCGAACCGGCGCGAGGTGTCGCGCTGGTTCAGTCGACGTGGGATGAGGACGGGGCCGACGAACGGACGGCGTTCGTCGAGGCGATGTTGGTCGGGCTGGAGGATGGGGACGAGCCATTCCTGGAACAGGCGTTGGCCGATCGCAGCAAGCAGGTGCGTTCGGCCGCGGCGTCGCTGTTGGCACGGCTGCCGGGATCGCGTTTCGTGCGTCGCATGACCGAGCGCGCAGAGGCGGCCGTGACGTTCGCGGCGGGGAAGATCGTCGTGACGCTGCCGCCGACGTTCGACAAGGGCTGGGAGCGCGACGACGTGACCGAGAAGCCGGCCATCCGCAGCGGTGATCGGCAATGGTGGACGCGGCAGTTCGTGGCGGCCGTCCCGCCGAATCACTGGTCCACTGCGTGGGCGATCGACGCGCGGGCCTGCGTGGCGGCGGCGGGGGCGAGCGAGTTCGGCGGGCTGCTGATCGACGCATGGGCCGACGGGACCGCCCGACACCCCGACCCCGCGTGGGTGGCGGCGATCCTGATGGCCCGGCCGCGGGTCGACCTGCTCGACCCGTTGTCGCCGGGCGCGCGGCAACCGATCGTCCGGCAGTTGCTGCGGTCGGTTCGGGCCGACGCGGACCTGCTGCACGCGCTGATGCACCAGACGCGGTTCGGGTTCGACGGCTCGTCGGCGGATGCGCTGTTCGACCGGGTCGACCAACACGTCCGCGACGCCGACGGCAAGTTCGACTACCGGCTGGGCGGGATGCTGGAGGCGCTGGCGGCGCGGGTGCCGCCGGCGAGTTACGATGAGCTGGTCGAGCGGTGGGCGGGGCCGGCGTGGCAGCCGTACCGCAAGCCGGTGGACGCGTGCCTGTCGACGCTGCAGGTCCGCCGCGACATTCAACGGGAGTTCCGCACGTGAGCAAGAAGACCGCAGCCCCCTTGCCCGAGGCCGACGTGGTGCGCCGCCACGCCGAGGACCAGTTCGCCGGCGAGCTGTCGGCCCTGGCCGCCGTGGACGACCGGCCGCGGCCGCCGAAGTGGCGGCTGTCGCCCTGGGCGGTCGCCACGTACATCCTGGGCGGCACGGCGGGTGACGTGGAGATCACGGCCAAGTACATCGGCAAGCGGCGGCTGGTGGAGGTGGCGATCGCGACGCTCGCGACGGACCGTGCGCTGCTGCTCCTGGGCGTCCCCGGCACGGCCAAGAGCTGGCTGAGCGAGCACCTGGCGGCGGCGATCAGCGGGGACAGCACGCGCGTCGTGCAGGGCACGGCCGGGACGGCCGAGGAGCAGGTGCGGTACGGCTGGAACTACGCGCTGCTGCTGGCCAAGGGGCCCTCGCGGGAAGCGATGGTGCCGTCGCCGGTGCTGACCGCGATGGCGACCGGCACGATCGCGCGGGTCGAGGAGCTGACCCGCATCCCGGCCGACGTGCAGGACGCGCTGATCACGATTCTGAGCGAGAAGACGCTGCCCATCCCCGAGCTGGCCGACGAGGTGCAGGCCGCCAAGGGGTTCAACCTGATCGCCACGGCGAACAACCGCGACAAGGGCGTGAACGAGTTGAGCAGCGCGCTCAAGCGGCGGTTCAACACGGTGGTGCTGCCCGTGCCCGACTCGGCCGAGGACGAGGTCCGGATCGTCGACCAGCGCGTGCGGTCGCTGGGCCGGTCGTTGGAGATTCCGGCAGAGTTGACCGGGACGGATGAGATCCGCCGGGTGGTGACGATCTTCCGCGAGCTGCGCAACGGCCAGACCGAGGACGGCAAGTCGAAGCTGAAGCAGCCGAGCGGCACGCTCAGCACCGCCGAGGCGATCAGCGTGATGAACAACGGCCTGGCGTTGGCGTCCCACTTCGGCGACGGGGCGATCAAGGCCGCCGACATCGCCGCGGGGTTGGTCGGTGCCGTCGTGAAGGACCCGGTGCAGGACCGCGTGGTGTGGCAGGAGTACCTGGAGACGGTGGTGAAGGAGCGGGATGGGTGGCGGGACCTGTACCGGGCGTGTCGGGAGACGATTTGAGGACGCCCTGAAGCCCACGGTGCCACCGTGGAGGACACACCGCGGCGCGGTGGGCTTCGCCCGGGTTTGACAGCCATGAACGGGACGGGGAAAACGACGTGGATAGAATGGGCATTCACGGGGCGCGTGGAGGTTGGTCATGGCCGACATCACCGAATTGACCGCTGGGATCGACGCCTGGTCGCAGACCTTGGAGCTCGACCGCCGGCAAAAACTGGCCGGCCGCGAGCTAGGCCGGGCGATCACCGATGGTCTTCGGCTCCACCGTAGGATCCGCGAGCTGGCGGACGATCGATCCGGCGCCCGTGCCGAGTTCGACGTCGAGGCCGCGCGGTCCATCGAGGCGGTGCTGTCGCGATGGCTCGACGTCGCCAAGCGTGTGGCGGCCGACGTGGCCAAGGCCGAGCCCGCCGGGGGTGGCCCGGTCGACCAAGCCGCGGCGCTGGATCGTTCGATCTTGTACGTGCAGCACGCGCTGAGTTTCTCCGCCGACAGTGCGGCGCAGCAATTGGACCGCATCGCCCGAGAGGGATTTCGTCGCGGCGTGACCACGGAGGACCTGCGGCGTGAGCTTCTTCAAGGTCGAGTGGGAAATTGAGGCGGAACGGCAACTGGCCGCCCTCCCGCCGCGAGTGGCGGCCGCCGTCATGGGTTGCCAGCGACGACTTGGCCGAGGACCCCGTCGGCCTCAGCCGCCCGGCACGTCCGCCACTCCAGTCCCGCGGCCACCTGTCAGTGATCTGACGGTTTCAGCTTTTGAACGTACCCCACAGTGTACTGCCGGAAGCGCCACGACGAGGTTGGCGTGTATCCATGTCGACGCCGATCCACATCCTCGGCATCCGCCATCACGGCCCGGGCTCCGCCCGGTCGGTGCGGCTCGCGCTGGACGAACTGAAGCCCGACGTCGTGCTGATCGAGGGGCCGCCAGACGCGGACGCGATGATCCCGTTTGCCGACCGGATGGAGATGGTGCCGCCGGTGGCGATCCTGGTACACGACGTCGATCGGCCGGCTTCCGCTGTGTACTACCCGTTCGCGGCGTTCTCGCCGGAGTGGCAGGCGATGCGGTGGGCGCTGGCCCATCAGGTGCCGGTGCGGTTCATGGACCTGCCGCAGTGCCACCGCATGGCGGTGGAAGCGGCCGGGTGGGAGAAGACCAAGGCGGCCGACGTGAGCGAGTCGCCGGGAGGTGAGCCGCCGCCGCCGCCGCCACGGATGGTTGAGCCGGACCCGTTGCAGCGGTTGGCGGTGGCGGCGGGGTTCGACGATGGCGAGCGATGGTGGGAGCACGTCGTGGAGGGGCGGCGCGATCACGGCGTTGAACTGTTTGCCGCGATCCGGGAGGCGATGTCGGAGCTACGGGCCGACGAGACGACGCCGCGGGACGTGGATGAGCCGCTGCGCGAGGCGTGGATGCGGCGGACGATCCGGGAGGCGGTCAAGAGCGGGGCGAACAATGTGGCCGCCTTGTGCGGGGCTTGGCATGCGCCGGCGCTGGATCTGGACGCGAATTCGAAGAAGGCAGACGACGAGTTGTTGAAGGGGCTGCCGAAGGTGAGGACGGCGGCGACGTGGATCCCGTGGACGTACGACCGGCTGACGTTCGCCAGCGGGTACGGGGCGGGGATCCACTCGCCGGGGTGGTACGACCACCTGTGGGAGCGCGAGGACGCACTGGTGGTGGAGTCGTGGATGAGCCGGGTGGCGGGGCTGCTGCGTGCGTCGGACATCGACTGTTCCAGCGCGCACGTGATCGAGGCGGTTCGGTTGAGCCGGACGCTGGCGACGCTCCGCGGTCGGCCGTTGGCGGACCTGGCGGACATCGCCGACGCCACGCGGTCGATCTTCGCCGGCATCGACGAGGCGCCGATGCGGTTGATCGGGCGCGACCTGCTGGTGGGAAACCGCATCGGCGAGGTGCCGGACGATGCGCCGGCGGTACCCCTGCAGCAAGATCTGCAACGGTCGCAGAAGCGACTGCGGCTGAAGCCGGAGGCGTTGGAGAAGCAGATCGACCTGGATCTGCGGGCGGACAACGACCGCGAGCGGAGCGTGCTGCTGCATCGGTTGCGGCTGCTGGGGATCGACTGGGGCACGCCGACCGAAGGGGGCTCGGGCAAGGGGACGTTTCACGAGCTGTGGAAGCTGCGCTGGGACCCGAGCTTCGCGGTGAAGCTGATCGAGGCGGGGCCACTGGGGAACACGCTCGAGGCGGCGGCGGGGGCGGCGCTGGCGAAGGCCGCCGAGGCGATGGACCTGCGGTCGCTGACCGCCCGGCTGCGCGACGCGATGCTGGCCGACCTGAGCGACGCCGCGGCGTCGCTGGTGAAGCGGATCGAGGACGTGGCGGCGGTGGCGACCGACGTGTCGCTGCTGATGGGGACGCTGCCGTCGCTGACGGCGTTGGTGCGGTACGGGAACGTCCGGCAGACCGATGAGGGGCTGGTCCGCGACATCATCGACGGCATCGTCCCGCGCGTGGCGGCAGGCCTCGGCGGGGCGGTCGGCAGCCTGAACGACGACGCGGCGGCCGACATGGAGAAGCACCTGCGGGCGACCGATGGTGCGCTGCAACAGTTGGACGACAAGGACCACAGCAACGCGTGGCAACTGTCGCTGCAACGGTTGCTGGACCAGGACGCAATCCACGGCCTGATCCGCGGCCGGGCGGCGCGGCTGCTGCTGGACGGCGGTCGCATCACCACGGATGACGTGGCGGGGCTGCTGAGCCGAACCCTGTCGCGCGGGACCGACCCGGGGCAGGGCGCGCGGTGGATGGAGGGGTTCCTCACCGGCAGCGGGCTGCTGCTGATCCACGACGGGCGGGTGCGGTCGCTGGTGGACGCGTGGGTGGCCCAGATCAACGGCGACACGTTCGAGGAACTGCTGCCGCTGCTGCGGCGGACGTTCGCGACGTTCCCGGCACCGGAGCGGCGGCAGATCGGGCAGATGGTGGCGAGCGGGCGGAAGGCGAGGGTCGAAACGGTCGCGACGGACCTGAACGACGAGCGGGCGGCGCGGGCGTTGCCGCTGCTCAAGATGATTCTCGGAGGGCCGGCTTAACGGTGCGAAACTGCCCTGTCTCACCGCTTGTCTGAACGTCGTTAAAGTTGGCGGGACCGCTTCGTGTCTTCGTGCCTTGGTGTCGGGAAGACGGTCACGCGGCTCCGGTTTTTACACGAAGGCACGAAGGCACGAAGCGAGCCCCAGCCGTTCAACGTGGGGTTGCTGAGGGTGGAGACACAGCAGGGCGAAAATCATCTGGCCACGCAATTTAACGAAATTCGCTGCGGCGTGGCCGTGCGCCACTGGTGCGCCGCCGAGGCTTCGCAGTAACATTATCCTGCTGTTGAACTTACGGCCCACGTGAGGCCGCGTGCGCCGCGCCGGGCGAGTGGCGCATTGTGGCGCATTGTGGCGCGTGCCAGGATGGGCCGACTTGGGAGGCGCGATGGGCCAAGGGACGACGGATGACGAGCGGCTCCGCCGGTGGCGGCTGATGTTGGGCGGTGACAAGGCGGACGGGACCGGCGTGTCGCTGGACAAGCGGGATGCGGCGATCGACGGGTGCCTGGCGGCGTTGTACGACGGGCCGCCGAAGGGGCCGCGGGATCGGCGTGGGGGGTTGGGGGGATCGTCGCCGTCGGTGGCGCGGTGGCTCGGGGACATCCGGTCGTTCTTCCCGACGTCGGTCGTGCGGGTGATGCAGCAGGACGCGATGGAGCGGCTGAACCTGAAGCAGCTGCTGCTGGAGCCGGAGATGTTGGCGACGGTGGAGCCGGACGTACACCTGGTGGCGGAACTGCTGTCGCTGTCGGGGATCATGCCGGCGAAGACGAAGGACACCGCGCGGCTGGTGGTGCGGAGGTGCGTGGAGGCGATCGAGCGGAAGCTGGCGGAGCCGATGCGGGCGGCCGTCGCTGGGGCGTTGAACCGAAGCGCGCGGAACCGGCGGCCGCGGCACCGGGAGATCGACTGGAACCGGACGATCCGGGCGAACCTGAAGAACTACCAGCCGGCGTACCGCACGATCGTGCCGGAGACGCGCATCGGCTTCGGCCGCAAGCGGGCGGCGATGCGCGACGTCATCCTGTGCGTCGACCAGTCGGGCTCGATGGCGACCAGCGTCGTCTACAGCGGCATCTTCGGGGCGGTGCTGGCGTCGCTGCCGGCGGTGTCGACGAAGGTGGTGGTGTTCGACACGGCCGTGGTGGACCTGACCGAGAAGCTGGACGACCCGGTCGAGGTGCTGTTCGGCACGCAGCTGGGCGGGGGGACCGACATCAACCGGGCGCTGGCCTACTGCCAGCAGCTGATCACGCGGCCGGAGGCGACGATCATGGTGCTGATCTCCGACCTGATCGAGGGGGGCGTGCGCGACAACCTGCTGCGGCGGGCGGACGAGATCGTGGCGTCGGGCGTGACCCTGGCGACGCTGCTGGCGCTGAGCGACGACGGGGCCCCGATGTACGACCACGCGAACGCGGCGGCGATGGCGGCGCTGGGCTCGCCGGCGTTCGCGTGTACGCCGGACCTGTTTCCGGAGTTGATCGCGGCGGCGATCGGGAAGCGCAGCATGGGAGAGTGGGCCGCGGGGAAGGGGATCGCGACGGCGGGGGGTCCCGCTCGCTGAAGCGAGCGGGCCGGGTCATTCGGTTGGTTCGTTGGTCGCCAGACGGCGGCGGCGACGAGGGAGTCGGCGCAGCCGTAGTAGAGCCACCAGGTCGCTATCGGTCGACGCGCGGAACGTGCCGGGCCGATCGACGTGGACCGTCCACTTGATGTGATCACGGCCGTCGGCCCAGCTGCCGATGTTGGGCGGCCGGCCCGTCGCCAGCACGGCCGTCTCGCCGACGATGTGGCGACCCTTCCTGCCGATGTGACAGCGCGCTCCGCCGAACGCGCGGGCCCAGATGGTACCCGGCGTCGCGCCTGCCGTTCGTCTCATCCCGTGCAACGCTGGCTGGCCGAACGTGCAGGTCACGGCATCGGGTGCCGTTGGAAGAACGCCCACATCAGGTCGTTCGCCGACGCGTTGTGGGTCGACGGGCCGATCCACTTCACCGGTGGTGGCTCGCCCGGCCAGGTGTGGCCGCCGCCGTTGACCTTCACCAGCACCACGTCGGCCCCCTGCGCGGCGGGGCCGTAGGTGGTGGTCGTCACCGTGGTGCCGTCGTGGGCGCTGTCGGGCGTTTCGACGGTTCGCCCCTCGCCACGACAGCCATCGGCATCGGCCCATGTCCGCACCGTCTGGGCGACGGACCTGAACTGCATCGTCGCCGGCTTCGGCGTGTCGGTCGCCAGGAACGGGACGATGCCGTCGGCCGTGCCGTGGAAGATCATGATCGGCACCGGTCGGGCCGGGTGGATCGCCGGCAGCGCAAGCGTGCCCGCCACCGGGGCGGCGGCGGCGATGCGGTTCGACAGCTCCGCCGCCACGCGGTTGGCCATCATCCCGCCGTTGCTCATGCCGGTGGCGAAGATTCGGTGCGCGTCGACATTCGCCACCGACGCCAGGTCGTCCAGCAGCCGGTCGGTGAACTTCACGTCATCGGGCGGCCCGGCATCGGCGGCGGCGGCGGGGCGGGCGCCGGCGTTGAAGAACAGCGCCGTCGTCCCGATGCCCACGCCGTTGGGGTAGACGACGATGAACCCGCTCGCGTCGGCCTTGCGACTGAGGCCAGTGAACCACGCCATCGACAGGCCGTTCATCAGCGCGCCGTGGAACGCGACGACGACCGGCGTCGGCTTGGCCGGGTCGTACGACGGCGGGACGTGTACCAGGTACGACCGCGGCCGACCGTCCACGGTCAATCGCCGCAGGTGATCGCCCGGCCCGAGAGGAACGGGCGCGGTTGCCGGCCCGACACCAAGCGCGGCGATGAGCGCAGTCCACATCCAACGTCGCGCGGGCATCAACAGCTCCTATCGAAGCCGGCGTCTGAGGTCCGCCGAAGACCCGGGTCATGGTCCGACCGCCGATGGGCCCTCGTCACCCCATCCCGGCGGCGGCTCGGGCAGGTTCACCCGCGGGTCCGACAGGTCGACCCGGTACAAGAGCTGATTGTAGTTGTACCGCGGCGTCGGCCAAGGGTTGCCGCTGAACGTGGTGACCAGCGTCCCCTCGAAGTAGACGACCCGCCCGCCGTCCTGCATGAACTCGCCGTGGAGCATCGGGTTGTAGAAGTCGTTGTTGTTTTGCTTGGCCGCGTGCGTGGCGATCTTGCGGGCGTCGGTCCACGGCCCCTCGGGCGATCGCGCGAACGCCACGTAGATCTCGCCCAGGTTGCTCGTCCCGCCCTGTTGGCCGAACACCATCACCCACTTCTTCGCCCACGCGTCCCACGCCACCGAGCCGTTGGCGACGTGGACCGGCTTGCCCGATTCGGCGTCCCGCATCTGGTACGGCGACTCCTCGGCCCTGATCGCGCCCGACGACACCAGCTCGCGCGCCTGCGCCGCCGACAGCGGCGAGGCGTTCGCCTGCCACGTCCACAGCAGCTTGCCCGAGCCATCGCGGTTCAGCGGCGGGTCGTGCCGCGAGAAGGTTGCGCCGGGCTTGAGGCAGGTGAACCCCTCGTACGCCGCGGGGTCGCTGGCATGCCTGTAGTCGGCCCGGACGCGCAGGGCGGGGTAGGGGTCGGGGAAGTAGAGGTACTCGACGTCGCCCACGCGGGCCCGCATCGGGTGGCCACCGGGGCAGAGCGGGCCGTCCATCGGGATCACGCTCAGCCGCTCGAACACCTGCTTGGCATCGTTGAACTGCAGCAGCCCGCGCTCGATCGTCTTCAGGTCGCGCGTCACGACGTACCGGCCCAGCAGCCGTTCCTGCCCCTTCTCGTCGGGCACGTTCATCAGGGCGTCGATCCAGACCGGCTGGCCGCCCTGGTGCGGCAGGGCGATCATCGGCCGGCAGAACCCGTCCTGGCCGGTGAAGTAGTCGTAGTCGATCCCCTGCTCCAGGTTCAGCTCCGCCGGCGGCCTCGACGTGGCCCCGGCGGTGCTGAACAGCCCCAGCGGAAAGTCCGGCCGGTCGGTGTCGCCCCAGCACCAGAGCATGCGCCCCTTGTAGACCACGGTCTCGACCGTGTCCTGCCCCATCACCCGGCCGTTCAACACGGGATTCGCGGTCGGGGCCCGCTTGCCCAGCAACAGCGTGTCGCGGTAAATGCCCTCGCCCGTCAGCCGGTACATCCGCTCGGCAATGTTCGTGCGCTTCAGCCTCACGTCGAGGATCTGCCCCGGCGTGGTGCGGGCGACCACGCCGGGGCTGCCGAAGCCGACGTCCTTCGCCTCGTAGCCGTAGCTCTTGACGCCGAAGAAGACGCGCGTGTCCATCAGCCCCGGCTCGTTGAACGCGACGTAGCCGTTGCTGTCGCTGATCAGCCGTTCCTTGCTGGTCAGCTCGACCGTCACCAGCGGCACGCCCCGGCCGGTCTGGGCATCGACGAAGTGGAGGCCGAAGTAGTCGGCCGGTGCCGCCCGCGCCAGCCGGAGACCGGCAAGCACGACGAACAGTGCGGCAACGAGTCGTCTGCAGTGGGTCATGGAACCTGCATGCATTTGGGACGGTTGGAAGCCGGCACCTGAGGTATCCCGAGGACCCGAATTGCTCGGGCGGTCAACGGCGATGGACGATCAACTGAACTTTGCCCCCGGGTCGCAGCGTGATGCCGGGCTCGAGGTGGAGCGGAACGTCGGTGCGCACCGCTTCGAACCGCCAGCGCCGGACGAGCGTGGCCAGCACGATGACCAGCTCCGCCCAGGCGAACGCCTCGCCGACGCAGACGCGCGACCCGCCGCCGAAGGGGAAGTAGGCCCAGCGCGGTCGGCCGGGCGCGTCGGCGGCGAAGCGGTCGGGGTCGAACACGTCCGGCCGCGACCACCACCGCGGGTCGCGATGGGTCAGCCACTGGCTGATCATCACCACCTGTCCCCGGCGGACGGGCGTGCCGTTGATCGTCGCGTCGGCCAGCGCCTGCCGACCCTGGATCCACGCCGGCGGGAAGAGGCGCATCGACTCGCTGAGGACCTGTCGGGCATAGGGCAGCCGGTCGACGTCGTCGATCGTCGGCAGCGCATCGGGCGAGGGTAGGACGCCGTCAGCCTCGGCGGTTAGCCTCGCCAGCGCCTCGGGATGGTGCGCCAGCAACCAGAGGGTGAAGGTGAGCGTGCCGGCCGTCGTCTCGTGGCCGGCGGCGAAGAGGGTGACGCACTCGTCGATCAACTGCCGCTCGCCCATGGCGGGGCGGCCGTCGGGCAGCTTCGCCGACAGCAGCCGGCCGAGCAGGTCGTCGCGCTCCTCGCCGCTGGCGCGGCGCTGGGCGACGAACCGGCGGAGGACGTTCAGCAGCTTCCGGCGCGACAGCAGGTAGTTGATGCCGAAGCGCGACGGGAGGAACGCCAGGATCGCGCCCATCGGCGTGACCATCCGCTGGAACGCGCGGACGTTGTAGTCCATCGCGACGCTGATCGCGTCGACCTCCGGGCCCAGCGCCGCGCCGAACAGCGCCTCGGCCACGACGTGGAGCGTGACCGCCATCACCTCGCGGTGGGCGTCGATCTCCTGCCCGTCCCGCCACCGCACGGCGGCCGCGTGGCGGGCCATCGCCTCGGCATACCTGGCCAGGCGCTTGGGGTGCATCGCCGGCTGGATCAGCGGCCGCTGCCGCCGGTGCAGGTCGCCGTCGGCGGTGAGCAGCCCGTCGCCCAGCGTCCATCGGGCCCACCGCAACATCGGGGCCTTGCCGAACGACTTGTCGTGCGTGACCAGGATGTCGCGCACGGCGTCGGGGTGGGCGAAGACGATGCGCCCGCGGCGGCGGAACACGTCGCCGTGCTCCGCCGCCGCCTGCGACAGCCCCTGGAGAATGGCCGAATGCGTCGGCGGCACGCCGCCGGCCGCGCCGGCCGGGGCTGGGGTCGGCTCGCGATCGACGGAGGACGTGCTGGTCATGGCTCACCATCATCGTCGCCGCGGCCATGGCCGTCACGGGAGCCGGCACCCACGGCGTCGACGGTGCAGCGCAGGCGCGCCGGCGGCGATGCCCAACAGTCGGAAACGGGTCGGCTCGGGGGTGGCGGGGGAGGTGACGTCGAGGAAGAGCACGGTTCCGTCGGTCTCGAAAGCTGGATCTGGCCGTTCGCCGCCACCCGGTTGAAGAGCGACGCGAACGCGCCGGTCGAGGAGCTGGCAATCACGAACGAGTCGGTCTGCCCGGCCGACGGCGACGCCGTCAGCAAGCCACTCAAGGGCGTCTGCCCTGGTGGAGGGCACCGCGTCGTCGGGCCTGCGGATGACGGGCCGTTGGCCCGATCCGGGGGCGGGCGCTATGCTTGCCGCCCCTCCGTCGGCGTTGACCGCGCCTGGCGAGGGCGCAACCGGAGGCTACCCGTGAACCTGTCCCACCGTCGCGCGATGGCCGCCATGCTCGCCGTCGTTTCGTCCGCCCGGGCTGAGGGGCCCGCCACGCGGCCCGCGTCCGCCGAGCCGCGGCTGTCGTTTCAGACCTCGGCGTTCTGGCACCCGCGGATCAACGTCGACGCCGACGTCGCCATGGTGTACGGCGTCACGCCGGACACGGCCGCCCGCATGAAGTCGTGGCGCGATCACGGCTACACCATCAACCTGATGACCGGCGTCGCCTGGGGCGAGTACCAGGACTACCTGTTCGGCCGGTTCGACGGCAAGAACCACGAGGACGAGGCGCAGACCACCCGGAGCGGCCGGCGGCTGGGGCACGGGAAGGACGTCTACTACATGTCGCCCGGGCCGACGTACGGGGCGTACCTGTCAACGCTGGCCAAGCAGGCGATCGACGGCGGGGCGGAGGCGCTGTACCTGGAGGAGCCGGAGTTCTGGACCGACGCGGGGTACGAGCCGCACTTCAAGGTCGAGTGGGAGCAGTTCTACCACGAGCCATGGCGGGACCCCGAGTCGTCGGTCGACGCCCATTACCGGTCGTCGAAGCTGAAGTACTACCTGTACCGCCGGGCGCTGGCCGACGTGTTCAAGTTCGTCCGCGAGTACGGCCGGTCGATCGGGCGGGACGTCAAGTGCTACGTGGCGACGCACAGCCTGATCAACTACGCGTCGTGGGGCATCGTCAGCCCCGAGTCGTCGCTGCTGCAAGTGGGGTGCGACGGGTACATCGCGCAGGTGTGGACCGGCACCGCGCGGAACGAGAACATCCTGGACGGCGTGCGGGCCGAGCGGACGTTCGAGACGGCGTTCCTGGAGTACGGGCAGATGCAGAACCTGGTCCGCGCATCGGGCCGGGACATGTGGTTCCTGAACGACCCGGTCGAGGACAACCCGCGTCACACCTGGGCCGACTACCGCGCGAACTGGGAGAGCACGCTGACCGCGTCGCTGCTGCAGCCGGAGGTGTACAGGTTCGAGACGATGCCGTGGCCCGAGCGGATCTTCCGCGGGTACTACCCGGTGGAGGCGGGGCGAGACGCGCCGCACTTCGGCATCAGCCGGGAGTATCAGACCGAGCTTCAGGCGGTGATCCACGCGCTGGGGCAGATGAGGCAGCCTCCGTCGGCCGTGCATTGGGACCGTCGCGGGACGGCGGGCGTGGGGGTGCTGGTGTCGGACTCGCTGATGTTCCAGCGGGGCGGGCCGACGCCGTCGGACGGGGAACTCGGGAACTTCTTCGGGCTGGCGCTGCCGCTGGTCGACCGGGGCGTGCCGGTGGAGGCGGTGCAGCTGGAGGATGCCCCGATGGCGGGGTTCCTGGCGAATTACCGCATGCTGCTGTTGAGCTACGAGGGGCAGAAGCCGCCCCGGCCGGACCTGCACGCCGCCCTGGCCGAGTGGGTGAAGGGGGGCGGCACGCTGGTGGTGGTCGATGACGACCGGGACCCGTACAACGCCGTGCGCGAGTGGTGGAACACCGGCGACCTGCACGATGCGACGCCCCGGCTCGACCTGTTCCGGAAGTTGGGATTGCCGGCCGCCCCCGACGGGCCGCAGCGGGTTGGCCGTGGGACGGTCGTGTACGCCGCGCGGTCGCCGACCCGGCTGTCCCGATCGCGCGGCGGGTCGACGGCGCTGCGCGACCTGTGCGCGACGGCCGCCAGGGCGGGCGGGATCGACTGGCAGGAGTCGCCGGCGTTCGTGCTCCACCGCGGGCCGTACGTCGTGGCGGCCGTCCTGCCGTCGGTTACCGAGCCGGTCGAGCTGACGGGGCGGTTCATCCCGCTGTTCGACCCGTCGCTGCCGGTGCTGAACCACGTCATCATCCGGCCGAACGAGCGCCAGCTGTTGGTCGACCTCGACCGGCTGGGCGACGCCCGGCCGTGCGTGGTCGCCGCGAGCGCGCGGGTGACGGACGAGGCCCGGCATGGCGGGGGGCTGTCGTTCGCCGTCCGGGGCATCGATGACAGCCCCTGTGTGGTCCGCATCGCCTGCGATGCCAAACCGTCCGCCGTGTCCGTCGCTGGTCGAGCCCTGCCGGCGGGCGACTGGTCGTTCGCCGATGGCGTCCTTCGGTTGAGGGTCGCGAACAGCGTCGAATCCGTGGCCGTCGAAGTGTCGCGCTGACCCGATCGGGACCGGCTCACGGAATCAGCCGTTCCCGCCGCAGCCGATCGAACAGGTTCACGAACGAGTCGAGCGTCGGCTGGTATCCGGTGAACCCCGCGCGGCGGCTCTTGTTCATGTCGGCCATCACCTCGAGCGGCCGGCCCAGGTCGGCGTCGGTGTGCCAGGCAGACGTGAGGCGGGCGATCGTCGGTTCGGCCAGACCGTGCCGCTTCGCGAGGACGTGCCAAGCCTGCTCGTCGTTGGCCATCTGCGTCTCCAGCGGCGTCGGGTGACCCGGGTACTCGGCCGCCGTCAGCCCGAAGTGTGCCGCGACTTGCGACCACATCCACCGCCACCGGAACACGTCGCCGTTGACGATGTTGAACGCCTGATCCCGCCCGGCCTCTTCGGTCGACGCCCACTCCAGGTGCCGGGCCAACAGCCCCGCGTCCGTCATGTCGGTGAGGCCGTTCCACTGCTGCGGCGACCCCGGGAACAGGAACGGCCGGCCCAGCGATCCGCACAGGCTCGCGTACACCGCCAGCGTGACGCCCATGTTCATCGCGTTGCCGACGGCGTACCCGATGATCGTGTGCGGCCGGTGGACGCTCCACGTGAACCCGTCCCGCCTGGCGGCGGCGAAGACCTCGTCCTCCTGCGCGTAGTAGAAGTTGTCGATCGGCAACCGCGGCGACTCCTCGCGAAATGGCGTGTCGGGCATCGTCCCCTTGCCGTACGCCTCGAACGGCCCCAGGTAGTGCTTCAGCCCCGTCACCAGTGCCACGTGCTGCACAGTCTTTGCCGGTCGAACTGCGTCGAGCAGGTTCCGCACCATGGCCGAGTTCACGCGGATGTTCTCCGCCTCGGTCGCCTGCCGCAGCCACGAGTTGAAGAAGACGTGCGTCGGCCGAAGGCCCGCCAGTGCCCGTTGCAACTCGTCCGGCCGCAGCAGGTCCGCCGCCACCGGCACCACGCCCGCCGGCTCCGCCACCGGCCTGCGGGCCAGCCCCGCCACGGCCCAGCCGTTCGCCAGCAGGTGGGCGGCCAGGTTGTTCCCCACGATGCCCGTCGAACCCACGATTAACGCCAAACGATCCCGATCACCCATGCGCGCTCCAGACAACGGCCCCGTCCAGGGTAGGCGCGATCCGGGTTGGCGACGTCGGCGTGACTGGCGTTACGATCGTCCGCCGGGACGTGCGGGGGCGAGCCGGACGAGACAGGTATGCGAACGCGAAACCGCAAGCGCGCCCTCCTCGTCAGCGTCCGCGGCGGGCTGATGGTGCTGTTGGCCGTCGTGCTCCAGGCGGTCGGGTTTCTCACCCCGCTGGAGTCGATCCTCTACAACGCCCGCGTCCGCCAGTGCCAGGGCGACCAGCCCCCGCCCGCCCCGTCACTGGTGCACATGGACGTGGACGACAACGCGCTGTCCGTCATCGGCCGGTGGCCGTGGGCGCCGCCGACCACGGCCCGCATCATCGATGAGGTCGCCCTCGCCGGCCCCAAGGTGATGGCGATGGACGTCCTCTACGCCGACCAGAGGACGCTGCCCGACGGCGGGGTCGACCCGGCCTGGACCGCCGAGAACCGCGAGCTGGCCGCCGCCTTCGCGCGCCTGGGTTGCGCCGTTCTCCCGGCATCGCTCACGTTCGACGCCGACCGTCCGCCGTCGAAGCTGCGGCGGCTGCTGCTGCCGCTGCTGGTCGAGGACCCGGAGCGAACGCGCGAGCAGTGCGCCGAACTGCTCCGCCCGGCCGGCTTGACCGACGCCGACGTCGACGCCGAGCCGACCGACTCGTTCATCCGCATCCGCGAGTCGGCGTTCTTCGAGCGGATCTGGCGGGAGCTCGACCAAGCGCAGGCGAAGCCCCCCGACGCGGTGGCGCTTCGCCGGCGTCTGCTGCCGCACGACGACCCGCTGCTGACCGGCAGCCCGGCCGGGCGGTTGTTCGACGCGGCGTACGACCGGGTGTCGCGCGAGCGCGCCCTCCAACGATTCTCGCTTCCGATGGCGGCCGCGGGGAACACGCCCGTCGCGCTGGCCACCTCGGAGGTGCCGCCACTGCTGCCGCTCTGCGAGGCGGCCGCCAACAGCGGCTTCGTCGACGACCTGCGCGAATCGGTCGAGGGGACCGTCCGGTCGGTGCCGCTGCTGGCGCGGTATCGCGGCCGCCTCGTGCCGCAGATGGGGTTGGTCGCCGCCTGCGCGGTGCTGGGGACCGACCTCCGCGACGTGCGGCTCACCGACACCACGCTGACGATCCCGAGGACCGGCGGCGCGGCGGACGTGACGATCCCCGTCAGCGTGCGCGACTCCCCCATCGTCGGCTCGGTCGGCGCGGTGATGGAGTTGCCGCTCTTCGGGCGCAAGCGCGACTGGCAGACCATGTACGACGTGCCCCACCACGAGCGGCCGGCGCACCACGTTTCAGTCGTGCAGGTGTGGCAGGCGTGCGAGGTCGTCCTGCGGCTGCAGCGAAACAACGCCAGCATCGACCAGTCGCTCAAGTACTGGATGGACCGCAGCGGCGGGGCGGCAGCCGTCGCGCAGTTCGAGGCGGCACCACCCAAGGGCGAGGCGCGGCACGCGCTGATCCGGGCGACGATCTCGGACACGGCCGAATACGTGAAGAACCTCGGCGACGTGCCCGACCTCGACGCGGGGACGAAGGAGGAGCTCGTCCGGGTGCGGCGGATCAACGCGTCGCTGAACCTGCTCGTGGCGCAGGACGACGACCTCGAGGGGCAACTCTCGAAGCAGCGGGCCGGCCTCCGGGCCGCGCTGCACGGCAAGGCGATCTTCTTCGGGGGGACCGCCACCAGCCTGTCCGACATCCGCCCCACGGCCCTGTTCGGCGCGACGCCGGGCGTGCTGGTCCACGGGGCGGTCTTCAACGCCATCCTGACCGGAAAGATGTGGCGCCAAACGCCGGCGTCCTGGGGCCTCGCGCTCACGGCTGCGGCGGGGCTGGCGACGCTGATGCTCACCATGTGGGGATCGCCGGGCCTCGCCTTTCTCGGCTCGTTTGCGGTCGGCGTCGGCTACCTGGCGTTCAACGGCTACTACCTGTTCGCCCGGCACAACCTGATCGTCGAGGCCGCCGGGCCTGCCGTCGCCATCGCGCTCGTGTACGTGGGCATGACGCTGGGGAACTACCTGACCGAGGTGGCTGACAAGGCCCGCATCACGCGCCGCCTCGGCAAGTACGTCGACCCGCGCGTCCGCGATTTCCTGCTGGCCCACCCCGAGCATGAGCGGTTCGACGGCCAACAACGCGAGCTGACCATCGGCTTCTCCGACCTGGCCGGGTTCACCACGCTGACCGATCAGCTCGGCGAGCGCGTGGTGCCGATCCTGGCCGATTACGTGGGCCACATGATCCCCGTCATCCAGCGGCACGAGGGGACGTTCGACAAGCAGATCGGCGACGGTCTCTGCTTCTTCTTCGGCGCGCCGATCCCCGATGAGGTGCATGCCCGGCGGGCGGTGCGGACGGCCCTGGCCATGCACGCCGGGCTCGCCGCGTTCAACGGCACGCTGGAGGCGCGCGGCTTCGCGCCGCTGGGGATGCGGATCGGGTTGGCGACGGGCGCAGTGATCGTCGGCGACGCCGGTGCCGAGGGTGCGGCCAGCTACACAACGCTGGGCGGGACGACCAACCTCGCCTCGCGCCTGGAGGGAGCGAACAAGAACTTCGGCACGCGCACGCTGATCACCGCCCGCACGGTCGAGCTGCTCGGCGACGAGTTCCTGTGCCGGCCGATCGCCAACCTGCGCGTGGCGGGGAAGCTGAACTGCACGGTGGTGTACGAGCCGCTGTGCGCGGCGGCCGAGGCGACCGATGAGGACCGGCGGCTGGCCGCGTGTACGGCGGCGGTGTTCGACGCCTACCGGGTCGGCGACTTCGCCGGGTGCGTCCGGGCCGTCGCCGAGATGGAAACGGCGGTCGGGCCTAGCAAGTTCACCCACCTCTACGCCGAGCGCTCGGCCAACCCGCCCGACTCCGCCGACCACTGCGACGGGCAGATCGTGCTCAGCGAAAAGTAGGTGGTGGAGCAGACGTGCCGATCGCGGTCGTTCTTCGGGTCGCGAGACCGCGGATCGCGTCAGCCCCTGAGCGCCCAAGCGATGGCGGCGGTGATGGAGGACTGCACCGCGACGAACGTGCCGACCGTGGTCATCACGCCCGGCGAGCGGGCGGGGGCACGCGCCTTCTGTTGCTGGTCGGCGATGATCGCATTGCCACGGACGCGGTCGATGCCGAGCCTCTGGCCGGCGGCGAGCAGGGCGGCACGGTCGGTGAACGTGAATGGCCCCCGCGCGATGCGCTCGGCGACGCCATCGGCAAAACCACGTTCGATCACGCTGGCGAGGGATTCGGGTCGGGCAGCCATATCGGTCAGCTTACAAGCACGCTTGATGCCAGCAGTGTGAATCGGCCGTTCGCGACAGTCTTGACCGCGCCCAAGGGTGGGTCTAGAGTGATTGCGACAACCAGGCGGAGCGGCGGTGCCATCAGGGTGCGTCGCTTCGGGGCGATTTGAGCTCGCAGCTTGCGGCCCGTAACAGCTAAAGCGCGGCAGATCGTCTGCCAGCACTATCAGCGTCGGGCCATGCCAACCCTGGCATGGTTTTTTCGTTTGTAGAGGTAATTCGATGGCGCAACTCGCATCCCCACCAACCGTGAGGCCGTCCATTCCGACAACGACCTTGAAGCCCCTGAGCAACGACCAGGTGAACCGCTACAAGCGGCACCTGATCCTGCCGGAGGTGGGCGTCGAGGGGCAGCAGAAGCTGCTGAACGCCAAGGTGCTTTGCATCGGTGCCGGCGGCCTGGGCTGCCCGATCGCCCTGTACTTAGCGGCCGCCGGCGTGGGCACGATCGGGCTGGCCGACGTGGACGTGGTCAGCCCGTCCAACCTGCAGCGGCAGATCCTGTTCGGCACGGCGTCGGTCGGTCAGCCCAAGGTGAAGGCGGCGGCCGACCGGCTGCGCGACCTGAACCCCGACGTGAAGCTGATCGAGCACCAGGACATCGTCGACAGCTCGAACGTGATGGAGCTGGTGTCGCAGTACGACGTGATCATCGACGGGACCGATAACTTCCCGACGCGGTACTGCGTGAACGACGCCTGCGTGATCCTGAAGAAGCCGAACGTGTACGGTTCCATCTTCCGCTTCGAGGGGATGGTGACGGTGTTCGCCCCGCACCTGGGCAACCCGCTGCGGCCGGGCGAGAAGGGGCCGTGCTACCGGTGCATGTACCCCGAGCCGCCGGACCCAGGTTCGGTCCCCAGCTGCGCCGAGGGCGGCGTGCTGGGCGTGCTGCCGGGCATCATCGGCACGCTGCAGGCGAACGAGGTGATCAAGCTAATCCTGGGCATCGGCACGCCGGCCATCGGCAAGCTGACCACGTTCGACGCGATGAACCTGGAGTTCAAGACCTACAAGCTGCGGCACGACAAGAAGTGCCCGGTCTGCGGCGACCACCCGACCATCACCGAGCCGGTCGACTACGAGCAGTTCTGCGGCGTGCCCGCGCTCGACCCCAAGAGCTTGGCCGAGACCGCGCTGGAAGCCAAGGCCGCCAAAGGAGAAGCTGTGCCCGACCCGTCATTGGATGCGAATGGCCTGCCCCCCGGTTACCCGTACGACCCGGCGTGGGAGGTGACGCCGCGCGAGGTGAAGTCGCTGCTCGACAAGCACGAGGAGTTTGTGTTCATCGATTGCCGGCTTCCCAACGAGTACCAGATCACGAACATCCCCGGCGCGAAGCTGATCCCGCTGCAGCAACTGGCGGCGAAGTTCGACGAGGTGAAGGACCACAAGGCCGACAAGGTGATCGTCCACTGCAAGAGCGGCGGACGATCGATGCAGTTCGCGAAGCTGCTGAAGCAGAACGGCTTCAAGGACGTGAAGAGCATGGCCGGCGGCATCCTGCTGTGGAACAAGGACGTGAACCCCGGCGGGCCGCAGTACTGAGTTCGGAGTTCTGGGCGGGGAGTTGCGAGTTGAGACGGGAGCCCCGGGTGTATATCCGGGGCTTCTTCCTTTCGTCGCACGATCGGGATTACACTCAGCGGTCGAGGTGACGCCATGCCATCGCCGTTTCCCGGAATGGACCCGCATCTGGAGGATCCTGGCCTGTGGCCGGACGTCCACGCGCAACTGATCAGCGAAGTTCAAGGAGAGCTCAACCGTCAGATCACACCGCGATATGTCGCCCGGGTCGAGCGGCGGGTCTTCATCTTGGAAGAAAGCGACCCATGCCGCGATCTGACACTACCAGCCGTGCGTTTTATCCCTGCCGGCGGTTATGCAGCCACGATCGCAGGGCCGCAGCTGTCCAGGGATGTCGTCCCGTCGTTTGAGGTGACGACGGAGATCGACCAGGAGATCGTCGAGTCCTTCGTCCGCGTGTACGACCGGCGGGACCGGTCGGTCGTGACGCTGATCGAGCTGCTGAGCCCGGCCAACAAAACGCCGGGTTCGGCGGGTCGCCGGGCCTACCAGGAGAAGCGGGCGGAGGTGTTGGCCGCGCCGGCCCACTTCGTGGAGATCGACCTGCTGCGGACCGGCACGCGGGCGTTCGTGCTACAGCAACTGCCGCCGTTCGAGTACCTGGTCCACGTCAGCCGGGCGCGCGTCGACGGCGGCCGGCGGCGGGCACGCGTCTGGCCGATCCCGATCGACAAGCGGCTGCCGGTCGTGCCGGTGCCGCTGCGTGCCGGCGACGCGGATGCGCAGCTCGATCTGCAGCGCGTCCTGAATGCGGCGTACGAACACGCGCGGTACGACCTGGATGTGAACTACGCCGGCGGACCAGTACCACCAGTGAAAGGCGAGCACGCCGACTGGGTGCGATCGACCTCGCGCGACGTTCCCCTGTCGTGATTGGCGACCCGCGTCATACGTTGCGAGCGCACTCGATTTCAGGAAGGACCAGATGCTGATTCGCACCAACCTCGCATGTGCCTTAGGGACCTCGTTCGCCGTCGCGGCCGCGACGGCACTTGCCGAAGAACGGAGTGCGGCAGCCACTCGTCCGGCGCCGATGCCGGTCAGCGTGACGCCCTTTTACGACTCGAACGGTCCGCGCGTCGCTGTCGGGCCGTATGGCGTGAGACTGGTGGCCGCCGACGCTCGGTCCATTCTGGGGTTGGCCGCGGAACTGGCGAAGGAGAAAGACAAACTCCGACCGGAGGTCATGTACGTCACCGCCATCCGGCTCTACGACCTCGGGCACAAAGACGAAGCGGTTTACTGGTTCTACTCGGCCCAGTTCCGCGCCCGCGTGTTCATGGACTCCGTCGACCCGGCCCAGGTCGGCGGCATGGGCTCGGAGTCGTTCGAATTGCCGGCGGCCTACACGGCGTTCAACCAACTTGTCGGTGTCTACATCAACGGGTACGCGTTCGGCGACCTAGCGAAGTTGGAGAAGACGCTCGCCAAGGTGCAGGCTGAATCGAAGACGACTCCATCGCTGGCCGACCTCTTCCCCAACGTAAAATTTTTACCGAAGGAACGTTGGGATGTGGAGGCGAAAGCGTTTACGGACAGCATGTCGGAAATGATTGACTACCTCAAAGCCAACGCCAACTCGATCAAAGAAAAGCGGAAAGCGACCGGCATCGAGGGGAAGTTTTAGGCCGCCGCGGGTGGCCGTCGCCGCAGGTGGTCACGGCACCCACCGCACTACGGTCCCAGCCGTCCTTCCAGTTCGGCCAATCGCTCCTGCAACCGTCGCACTTCATCGCGTAACGCCGGCAGGTGGCGCAGCGCCGCCTGTTCCCGCAGCGATTGCCGATGTGGCAGCGCCGGCATCCCGCTGACCGTCTGCCCGGCGGGGACGTCTTTGGCGATCGCGCTGCGGGCGGCGGCGATCGAGCCGTCGCCCAGCACGATGTGGTCACGCACCGCCGTCTGGCCGCCCAGCACCACGCCGGCGCCGAGCTCGGACGAGCCGGCGATGCCGGTCTGGCCGACGATGACGCAGTCGGGGCCGATGCGGACGTTGTGGGCGACCTGCACGAGGTTGTCGATCTTCGTGCCCCGGCCAATGCGGGTGGCGCCGAACTTCGCCCGGTCGATGCAGGCGCAGGAGCCGATCTCGACGTCGTCCTCGACGAGCACCGTGCCGATCTGCGGGACCTTGGCGTGTCGCGTGCCGTCCCAGTGGTAGCCGAAGCCGTCGGTGCCGATGACGGTGCCGGCGTGGACGACCACGCGACTGCCGAGCGTGACCCGCTCGCGCAGCACCACGTGGGGGTAGAGGTCGCAGTCGTCGCCGATGGTGACGTCGTCGCCGACGATCACGCCGGGGTGCAGCGCGCACCGGTTGCCGATGACCGCCCGGTGACCGATGACGGCGTTCGGACCGACGGCGCAGCCGGTGCCCAGCTCGGCCGTGGGGGAGATGACGGCCGACGGATGGATGCCGGCGGGCGGGCGCTGGACCGGCGGGGCGAACAGGGACAGGACGGCCGCCAACGCCGCGTCGACGTCCTCGACCAGCAGCACCGCCGTGCCGGCCGGGGCCGAGGGCAGGTGGACCTTGCGGTCGACCAGCACGGCCCCGGCGCGGGTGCGGGTGAAGGCGCGGGCGAAGGCGTCGGACGCGACGACCGACACGTCGGCCGGGCCGGCGTCGGCCAGGGCGGCGACGCCGGCGACCGGCCGCGCGCCCGCCCCGGCCGGCACCCGTGCCCCCGCGGCGGTCGCCACGTCGGCAAGGGTGAACCTGGGGGCGGGCGCGTCGGTCAACGTCTTCACTTCGCCGGCGCGGGGACGGTGCCGCCGTGGGCCTTGTAGTCGGCGTCCAGCGCGGTGGCGACCTGCTCGGTCAGGTCGATGTTGGGCGAGGCGTAGAGCACCGTCTTCTGGCTGATCAGGTTGTTCAGCTGCTGCGGGTCGACGTTCTGCACGCTCACCGGCAGCTGCACCTCCGGCTCAACGATCACCAGGTCCAGCCCCTTCTGCTTGGCGATGTCGGCCACCACCTTCTGGATCTCGATGAACAGCGTCTTGTTCTGCTTGTTCACCTCGCGGAGCAGCTGCGCCTTGCGCAGCTGGTCCTCCTTGTTGAAGTCGGCCGCCTTCTCCTGCGCCTGGGTCAGCTGGTCCTCGAACTGGTCCGAGTCCGGCTTCATCTGGCCGAGCTTGTCCTGCATCATCTTGATCTGGGCCTGGTGCCCCTGGACCGACGCCTCCATCAGCGACTGCTCCTCCTTGATCCGGGCGGCGAACACCTTCAGCTCCTGGATTTTGCCGCTGACGACGGCGACGTTCACCACGCCCACCTTCGACCCACCGGCGGACTGCGCGCGGGCGGGGGTGGCGACGGCACCGGTCAGGGCGACGGCGCCCAGGACGGCGGTGGCGATCAGACGGCGGCCGTTCAGACGGGGGGCGGGGATTCGATCAAGCTGCATCACGGGAACCCGTTTCCTTTCAACTCCCGCCCAGTCGAACCCGGCGGCGGGGGCCGGCCGGCCGGGCGTTCGGCGTCGGGGGCGGCCGCGCCCATCACTGGGTGCGGGCCCCGAAGCTGAACACCTGCCGGATGTCCTGGTCGGCCTTCTTGACCGGGAATGCCAGGTCGAACGCGAGCGGGGCCCGGCTGATGAACGGGATCACGACCCGCACGCCGACGCCCACGCTGTCCCTGATTGTATGGATGCGGATGTCCGGCTCAACCGTGCCGGCGTCATTGAAGATCACGCCGCGCAGGTTGTCGCCGTAGACCGGGAAGCTCAGCTCGGCCGTGGCGACGAAGTTGAACGTCCCGCCGATCGGGTCCTGGTCCCGCCCCGCGCGCGGGCCGATCCCCCGGTAGGCGAACCCGCGCACGTCCCCGATCCCGCCGCCGTAGAACCGCTCGAAGAACGGCGCGCCCGGCGTGATGTACCCCGCCTGCCCGTGCAGCCCCAGCACGGTGCGGCGGTCCAGCAGGTCGCGGTTCAGCGTGACGTAGTCGTCCAGCCCGACGTTGAACTCGTGGAACGAGAAGTCCCCGCCCAGCCCGCCGAAGTACTGGTAGCTGACCTTGGCGTTTGACCCCTCGTACTGCAGCGGGCCGTGGTTGGTCGTGTCGCGGCGGAGGCTGAGGCCGACGTCGGTGACGAAGTTGTGCCCGACGTACTCCAGCACGTCCGGCGCCCGCACGGACCGCAGCTGCCGCTCGGGGCTGCCGTCGCCGCGGAGGCGCGGCTCGTGCGTGACCGGGTCGATCACGTTCACCTTGTCCGAGATCGGGAAGTAGTCCTGCACGTCGCCGATCTTCACGTCCTCGGCCGACAGGGTGACCGCCCCGCTGTAGACGTAGTCGAACTGCTTGCCCAGCGTCACCGTGCCGCCGGCGTGCTGCTCGTACCACGCCTCGCGGATGAACTGCCGGTAGAACGCCTCGTTGCTGTCGCTGTACGGCAGGTCGAACAGGTAGGGCTCGGCGAACAGCACGCTGGCGCTGGTCACCTGCGTGCCGGGCTGGAAGTTCACGCGGAACTCCTGCCCGGCCCCGGTGAACGCCCGGTCGCTGATCAGGTCCTGCACCCGGCCCGGCACGTTGGTCACGTCGAAGTTCTGCTGCTCGTACGTGAAGTTCCCGTTCAACCCCAGGTTGCTGTTGACCGCCGCCCCGGCGCCGATGCTGGCCGTGTGGGGGTTCTCCTTGACCTGCAGCAGCAGGTCGCGCGTGTCCGCCTCGCCGCCGGCAGGGGGGATCGGCTCGATCGTGGCGCCGGTGAACTGCGGCGTCCCGCTGAGCCGGTCGGTCGCGTCGGTCACGGCGCCGCTGTTCCACCGCTGCCCCGGCTGCATGCGCAGCTCGCGCAGGGCCACCTTGTCCTCGGTCCGCTCGTTGCCGATCACCTCGATCCGCCCGACCGTGAACGGCCGGCCCTCGCTGATGTCGTACACCAGCTCGACCGTGCCCGGCGCGCTGTGCCACACCAGCCGGGCCGGGTAGTCCTGCCCCGGCCGGCCGATCCGCAGGTAGGCCGGGTCGGGGCTCCGCGGGTTGTAGATGTAGCCCAGCGGGCTGTAGGCCTTGACGATCTGCTTCACGTCCAGGTCCAGCGCGTCGCTGTCGAACGTCTGCCCCTCGGTCATCCGCAGCCCCTGCCGCAGCTGCCCCTCGCTGACCACCTTGTTGCCGACGAACGTCACCCGGTCGACCTTGTACCGCGCCCCCTCGTCGATCAGGAAGTTGACCTGCACCTCGGTCTGGTCCGGGCTGACGATCACCTTCCGGCCGACCTTCACGTCGAAGAACCCGTGGTTCTTGTAGAACTGCCGCACCGCCGCCACGTCGCCGTCCACCTGCGTGTCGTCGTAGGTGCCGGCGTTGAAGATCCAGTACCAGCGGGTGGTCTTGATCTGGTCCTTGAGCTTGTCGTACGTGAAGCTCTTCCGGCCGACGAACTCGATGTTGCGGATCGTGACCGGCTGGGCCTCGGTGATGTTGAACACCACGTCGCCGGTGCGGGTCAGCTCGGCCGGGTCCACGTCCACGTGCGCGTAGGGGTGGTTCTTCGCCCGGTAGGCCGTGAGGATCGCCCGCTTGGCCAGCGAGATGCGGAACGGCTCGATCGCCTCGCCGGCCCGCACGTCGATCGCCTTGGTCAGGTCGTCGGTGCTCACGGCCCGGTTGCCGGTGAACCGCACCGCCTTGATCAGCTTCTCCTCGGCCACCTGGAACACGACGACCACGCCGCCGGTCGCATCCGGCTCGACGCGGGCCTCGACGTTGCTGAACCGCTTGAGGGCGAACACCCGCTGGTAGTCCTCCTCCACGGTGGCCGGGTCGAACTTGTCGCCCACGTGGGTGCGGACCGGGTTGAGGATGATCTGCGACGAGACCGACGCGTTGCCGACCACGCGCACCTCGTCCACGCGCCGGCCGATCAGGTCTGGCGACACGGCGGGGGTGACGGTGCTGGGGGTGGCCGTGGGCGGATCGGCGCGCGCCGCGGACGCCGCCGCGGCCGCGGCGAGGGCGGCCCACGCGGCCAGTCGTCGTCGCCGGTGCGACGCCCGCCCGCCGTTGGAGTGTGCCCGCCGAGCCGCCAAGCCGTCCGTCCCAGCCCACGCCGTGGGGCGTGGTTCTACGAGTGTGGAGAAAGTGATGACAAACCGCCGCCGGCCCGGCGCGGCGGGAAGTGTAGCGGACCCGTGGGACGTGTCAAAACGGCACGGTCTCCCGAGGAGCCGCGCACGGAGGTACTCCGCAGTAAGCGGGGCGTCGCGCAGCCCCGCTTACTGCGGAGTACCTCCGTGCGCGGCTCTTTTTTCGCGACCGACGGTGCACATGCGATCGCCCTGATGCGCTCAACCGCTACAGGCGGTGCGGAGGGTGCCGTTGGTCATGCACGGGATGCCCGCCCGGGCGACGAGGCCGACGGCGGTGAGGGCGCGCCCGACCGCGTCCCACTGGCCGTGCTGCTCGATCTCCCAGGAGTGGCCCCACAGGTGGAACACGCCGCCGTGGCGGACGACGCGGGCCAGCTGCTTCTCGACCAGCGTCACCCAATCGGTGGGCCGGCCGGCCTGGACGTAGGCGAGCAGGTTGGACAGCGACCGGCGCTTGAGGGCGTTGCGGAGGTACGCGCCGCGCTCGTGCGGGTGGGCCTGCACGGTGGTGGGGAGGACGCTGAGGCCGTGGTCGTGGCGGGGGCGGTCGACGGAGAGCAGCTCGACCGTGCGCACGCCGGCGAAGCCGGCGGCGCGGATCAGCTTCAGGTCGCGGTCGGCGTACTTGCCGCCGGGGGGGCAGAACATCGGGCAGGGCTGGCCGGTCACGTCCTGCACCCACCGTCGCGAGCCGGCGATCTCCTGCTCGGCCGTGGCGTCATCGGCACCGTCGAGGAAGACGTGGTTGAGCGTGTGGGCGCCGATCTCGAAGCCGCCGTCGGCCAGCTCGCGCACCTCGGCGGCGGTCATCGTCTGGTTCTGCGACTTGGGCGGGACGTAGAACGTACCGGTCAGGCCGTGGTCGCTGAGCAGCTCGGCGAGGCGGTGGTCGAGCGGGTGGCCGTCGTCCCAGCTGGTGGTGATGTAGGCGGCGTGGGGCATGTCAAGCCACAGAGCCCAGCGGCTCCGCCGCGGGCTCCGCCTTCGTACGAACGCCGGCCATCGCCGCCCGGTAGATCTCCATCATGCGGTCGTGGTTGCGATCGCCGGTGTACTTGTCGACGAACTCGGCCCGCACCCGTTGCCGCATGGCGAACTGTTCGGCGGCCGGCCGCGCGAGCATCGCCCGCACCGCCGCCGCTAGCGCGACGGGATCGCCGGGCGTGAACAGTTGGCCGAGCCGGCCGTCCGATCCGACGACGTCGGCAACCGCGCCGTGGCCCGAGGCAACGACCGGCGTGCCGACGGCGAACGCCTCGGCGGCGACGCGGCCGAACGTCTCGTAGCAGACCGACGGCAGCACCAGCAGGCTGGCCCGGCCTACCGTGTCGTAGATCTGGTCCATCGTCTGCCGACCAACCGGTTTGATCGCGGGATTCTTCGCCGCGGCGGCGGCGACCTTGTCTGCCAGCGGGCCGGCGCCAATGACCGTCAGCGGCACGTCCAGATGCTCCCAAGAGGCCAGCAGCGGCAGGACGCCCTTCTCCTCGCTGAGCCGGCCGACGAACACGGCCGACCCGTCGCCGCCCGCGCGGATGCCGGGGTCGGGGTGGACGAAGTTCGGCTTCACGTGCAGCTTCTGCTTCGGCAGCCCGCCGGCTACGAACTTGTCCCGCGCGAAGTCGGTCAGGCAGACGTAGGCGTCGACCGCGTTCTGCCAGGTGCCGGCGGCGCGGTGGACGGCCACGGTGGCGGCGGTGACGGCGGTCGTCACCCGGCTGCCGCGGTAGCAGGCGTGGACCACGCCGGGCCAGGCGACCGACTTGCCAAGGCACTCCTCGCAGGTGTGGCCGTCGCGGTAGAACAGGGCGACGGGGCACAGCAGGCGGAAGTTGTGCAGCGTCTGCACCACGGCCGCCCCGGCGCGGCGGGCGGCGTAATAGGCGGCGGGGGAGATCAGCGGGAACGTGTTGTGAAAGTGAACCACGTCCGCCCGCTCGCGCCGCACCAACTCGCCCAGCTCGGCGGCGATGGAACGGTTCCACACCGTGGCCGCCGCCAGCGATGCCTTGCCCATGCCGGCGACGGCGTCGTTGTGCACCTCGAACGGCACGACGGCGTGGCCGAACTCGCGCAGCAGCTCGACCTCGGCGCGGTAGACCTGATCCTCGCCGCCGGGCTGCTGGTAGAAGTTGTGGGCGACGACGATCTTCATAGTCGTGTCAGATCGACAAGCTGTACCCGGGTCTTCGGCGTACCTCAGAAACCGGCTTGGATCGAATCCAGCGCGTAGGGCGCTCGGCGGTGCACCATCGCCGCCCCGATCCCGGTCCCGTATACGGTCCAGAACCAAATCCCGCCCATCGGGCCTTCCAGGAACACGTCGAAGCTGCCGTTGATCAGGAACGCCATCCAGTAGGCGCCGAGGAAGAAGAGCAGCCCTTCCCACATCGGCTGGTTCTGCTTGCGGGCGCGGTGCAAAGCGATGCCGACCGTCACCGCGAACGTCGCCTGGACCAGTGCCCACAGGCAGAACATCGGCACGCCCCCGCGGGCGAGCATGGTCATGTGGACCGAGTGGGGGTTGCGCAGCGAGTGGTCGGACAGCACCTGGAAGTGGTCGTCGTCGGCCAGGTTGATGCCGAAGCCTTTCCCCTTCCAGAAATACCGGCCGTGGAGCGTGTACCGGCGGATCTCCCGCCACCAGTTGAGCCGCCACTCCTTGTTGCTGTCGAGCCCCTCGTTCCCGCTGTCGCCAAAGGTGCTGGCCAGGTTGGTCCACTGCTGCTCGAAGCTGATCGTCCGCCCCTTGCCGCCGGGGACGGGGATGCTCAGGTTCGTGGCCCAGAGGACGGCGGCGACGACGAACACGGTGGCCGCCGCCCGGCCGGCGATCGTGCTGCGCGGGCGGAAGACGACGCTGGCGCCGAACACGGCCAGGAACGCGATCATCCCCGCCCGGTCGATCACGCCCATCACGCCGGCGTCCAGCGTGAGCAGCGCGACCCAGCCCCACCCGACGGTCCCCGTGCCCATCAGCCCCACCACCATGAAGGCGACCGCGCCGCCCAGGTGGACGAGGACGTCGCCCTCCTTCACCTGGATCACCTCGATGTTGCCCGCCCACGGCCACTGCGGGATGGCCGAGTGGGCGAAGTGGTAGAGCACGAACGCAGCGGGGATGCAGATCAGGAAGACCTTGACGAACCGCCGGTAGAGCAGCACCAGCCGGGCCAGCAGGGCGGGGCGGTCCCAGATCAGGCAGGCCATCACGATGGCGAACGTGCCGTAGCCCCAGACCATGCCGTCGCGGACGGCGTTGATCGGCTCGGACGAGACGAACGGCAGCGTGCGGAACAGCCCCCACGCGCCCAGCGCCAGCAGCGGCCACATGCGACCGTCGGCCAACACCGACGCCCACCCGCGGGCCGTGGCGAACGCGGCGATGCCGCACGCCAGCGTGATCTCGCCGATGAACAGCGGCGGCGCCCCGACGTACGCGAACCCGCGGCCGGCCAGCGCGTAGCCCAGCAGCACGACGGCCAGCAGCGTGACGAACCGCTCGCGGACCGTCGTGCCGCTGGCCGCCTCGGGCGGGTTGGCGTAGTCGATGACGGTCATCCGGTCGCGATCCCCAGCACGTCCATGTACCCGCGCACCATGGCGGTCCGCGTGAAGCCCGCAAGGAAGTTCGACCGCGCCGCCCGGCCCAATTCGGCCCGGCGGTCGGCATCGTCCACGAGCGAACCCAGCTCGTCCAGCGGCACGCACCCGCCGAGGTGGCGCTGCAGCTCCACGACGCCCGCCGCCGGCACCGCCGCCCACGGCAGGCCGGCCCGGGCCGCCTCGATCACGGCCACCGGGCAGTTCTCGGCCAGGGCGGCGTGGACGTAGACGTCCGCCAACGGCAGCAGGGCGGGGACGTCGGAGCGGTGGCCGAGCAGGATCACGCGGTCCGTCAGGTTTAGCTCGGCGATGCGGCGTTCGAGCTTGGGGCGGTCGGGGCCTTCGCCGACCAGCACGAGCGTCACCCTGCCCGCCGATGCGGGCAGGCCGGGTAGCGCCTCGATCAGGGTGATCTGGTTCTTGCGCGGCTCGATGGTGCCGACCGAGATCAGCACGATGTCGTCCATCGACAACCCGATCGACGCGCGTGTTGCCGGCAGGACCGTCGTCGTCTCAGCGATGCCGTTGCGGATGACGGCCGACGCGCGCGGCGACACGCCGCGGTCGCGCTCGACGATCTCCTTGGCCCACTCCGACACGTAGACCACGCGGTCGACGCGCCGCAGCACGTCGTCCTCGCCGGCCAGCATGCGGCGGTAGTTCGGCTCGCCGGCCAGCACGCCCTGGTCGCGGTACTCGGCCGCCTCGCTGTGGTTGAAGTGGGCGACCAGCGTCACAGGGATGTTCCCTGCAACGTCAAGCGCCGCCGCGGCGCTGACCGGGCACTGGGCGATGATCTGGTCGACCCCGCCCTGGGCGAGCCGATGGCGCAGGTTCGCCCGCACGGCCACTCCGTGCCAGTGGCGGTACCAGAGCGTGGCCCAGGTGGGGT
Organism: Tepidisphaeraceae bacterium; assembly: GCA_965198865.1. Classification (GTDB taxonomy): domain Bacteria; phylum Planctomycetota; class Phycisphaerae; order Tepidisphaerales; family Tepidisphaeraceae; genus CBDAQA01. Next base: position 280,550 of record CBDAQA010000018.1, read on the forward strand.
TGAGCCGGTTGAGCAGCAGCGGGCGAACGGCGAACAGCGGCAGCCAGCCACGGCTGCCGCTGAACGGCGTCACCAGCTCGCAGTCGATCCCGGCGGCGATCAGCCCGTCGCGCAGGGCGCGGGTGTGCGTGTGGACGCCGGTCGACCCGTGCTCGCGGTTCACGGTCGCGATCACGACCGACGGCTTCCTCACCGGCGGCATCGTCACGCGGCCCTCGGCGTGCTCTGGGGCAGGGCACCGAGGCGGCCCTCCAGCAGGTCGCGGTGCCACCGGACCATGCGGTCGGCCGGGCCGTACCCCTCCTCGGCGAGCCGGGTCAGCACGTCCAGCAGGTAGGCGTCCTGCAGGGCCGCGACCTGGCGGGGCAACAGGTTTGGGTGGTCGACGGCGTGCGTCTCCAGGGCGCGGGCCGCCTCGGCGGGCGTCCAGTCGTGCATGTTGTAGCCGACCTGTAGCTCGTGGTGGGCGGCGTCGACGGCGGGCAGCCCGTCGACCCGGCCGTACTCCCAGTCGAACGCCGCCAGACCACCCCCTTTGCGGATGCGGAGGTTCCAGGGGGCGAAGTCGCCGTGGACGATCGTCGACGGCACCAGGCAGCCGTCGAGGGCAGCCATCACCCGTTCGACGGCGGGCACCAGGGCGGTCGCCTCGCCTCCTAGTTGGCGGAGCCGGGGCAGCAGCGATCGGACGAACTCCGTCTCGACGGCCGGCCGGGGTTGGCCGTCTTGCAGGTTAATCAAAAACGTTTGATGGGCGTCGGTCAGCCGGGCCGGAGCCGCGCGCCCCGCGACCGGGCTCTGGACGAGGTAGTACCGGCCGTTCGCCTCGCCAGCGGTCAGCAGGCGCGGGACGGCGCCGGCCATGGCGGGCTTGTGTGCCAGGGCGGATAGCACGGCCGCCTCGCGCTGCAACAGCGTGGTCGCCAGCGGGGAACCGGCCAGCTTGGCGAAACCGACGATCGACCCGTCCAGCTTGAGCAGGGCGGCCGACGCCTTGCGGTTGCGGGCCGGCTCAGGCGCCCCGGCCGACAGGGCCAGGCGCAGCTCATCTGCGGTGGCCAACCCTTCGGCCAAGTGCCGTTCGAGCGGCGGCGGCTGGCGTTGGGCGATGCTGACGGAGTCCCGGTACCAGACCGGCAGGCCGACGCGAGCGGCGAGACGGGCGGCGGTGCGCTTGGCGCGGGCCGACAGCCGGGTGGGCGAGTAGACGCCGAACGCGGCGGCGGCGATGGCCGGCGTGTCGAGCGGGATGAACCACCGGGCGGCGGTGATGTTGGGCAGCGCGGCGAACCGGCGAACGTACTTGAACCCTGCGGCGGACAGCCGGGCGTCGGTGAGCCCGCGGCAGTTGACGGCGACCACGCCGTCGACGGCGGCGTCGAGCAGGCCGTCGGCCCAGCCCCCGAATGCGACGCGCACGTCGGCCGGGCGTCCGTCGGCGGCGGCGGCGGGGCGGAGCAGGTCGCGGAACCAGCCGGGCACGGTCGGGTCGCAGGCGTAGCTCACGCCGGCCGGCAGCAGGTGCATCCAGGTGAGGGCGGGCGCGTAGGTCACGTGGGCCCTCCCGTTCTCGTCCCCGCGCTCGAAGTGACGCGCCGCGCCACGCGGTCGGCCATGTACTTCAGGACGATCCAGTTCACGTCGCCCACCACGTCCGCCAACGGCCGGTCGGTGCTGATCACGTGCGCGTTGGGCATGTGCTCGGCGACGGCGCGGTAGCCCTGTCGCTGGCGGGCGGTCTCGGCGGGGGCGACCTCGCGCTTGCGCGACTGGATCACGTCGGCCGGGGCGTCGAGGACGAACAGCAGGTCGGGCTTGGGCGCGACCCTCCACAGCAGCTTGAGGATCCACTTCGGCCCGCTGTAGCGGTACCGCTTGGGGTCCACGATCGCGTCGGGCAGGTAGCGGTGGTTGATCACCAGCCCGGCCCGGGCGACGGTGGGGCGCACCGACGCGTAGTAGCCGAACGTGTAGCAGAGGCACCACCAGGCCGCCTTCAGCCACGACGCGGCCATGCCGCGCGGCGGCAGTTGGTGGGGCGTGTCCTTCTTGGGCTGCATCGGCGTGGGGATCAGCGACGGGGCGAACGTCTGGTAGCTGTAGTTGAGGAACGCCGGCTTGAGCGACTCGCGGACGGCGTCGATCACCGTGCTCTTGCCGACCCCGTCGGGACCCAGGAAGACGATGTGCAGCCCGCTGGTCGGGCGCAGCCACCGACCGATCCGCCGGGTCCACTTGCCGATGCGCCCCTCGCCGCGGAACCGCTTGCGCAGCTCCTGGTCCAGCTCCGGCACCATCGGGTGGATCACGTTCCACCGGCCCGTGCGGGCGGCGTCGAGCATGTTGAGCGCGGACTGGCCACTCCAGAGCCGGTGGATGGCCCGCTCGCACCCGGCGGGGTCGGCGGCGAAGAGCGCCGACAGGCGCGTCGTGTGCTTCTCCTTCAGCGACTCCTTCGTCACCCGGTTGGCCAGCACGCAGGCGAACTCGGTCGCGCCCTCGATGGCCCATACCCCGTTGTGCCTGTGCCGGTTCGCCAACACGTCGTCGGCCGGGTAGCACTGGACGCCGTCGGGCTCGAAGCCGGGGCTGAAGTGGAGCTGGACCAGGGCGGGCACGCCGTCCACGCCGGTGCCGGCGACGACGGCCCAGACGGCCCGGTCTTCAAACCACTGGACCAACTCCACGTCGGCCGCCGCCATCAGGGCGCGCGGGGCGGGGCCGGCCAGGTCGGCGGGGGGGACGACGGCGTCGACGTCCGACCCGACCACCTCGGGCAGGCCGACGTAGCCGTGGGTGACGCAGTAGCGGACGTCCGCGCCGTCCAGGGCGTCCAGGGCCGCCATCAGCGCGTTCGACCGGGCGGCCGCCATGGGCTCGGCGACCGGCTCGGACGGGGCGACGGCACGCGAGGTTTGTTCCAGCGTCTGGGTCATCTCAGTTTCCGTTCCACCGAGGTCGGGCGCTCCGCGGGACCCGGGCGTTTCCTAGATCCCGGCGTCGGCCCCGGCCGGGGCACCCTCGGCCGCGGGGGCGGGCATCGGCACGGGGTGATCGCCGACCCCGTTGACGACCGGCTCCGACCTGTTGCTATCGGTATAAGCGCGGACGAAGTAAACCGTCATCAGCAGCGAGCAGATCCCCATGGCCACCGGGGCGCCGGGCTCCTTCATCGTGCGGATCAGGTACCAGCCGATCGGCAGCGCCAGCACGGCCCCGTAGACGTTGCCCATGAACACCGGTCGCGTCACCCGCTTGGCCGTCAGCACCGAGGCGAGCAGGACCGGCAGGTAGCTGACGAACGTGTAGAGGGCGTACAGCGTCAGGACGATCGCCGGCGTGGTGAACTTCCTCCCGTACGCCAGGTGCAGCAGGGGACCGGGAAAGACCGCCACGGCGGCGCAGTAGACGCCCAGCAGCGGCAGCACCTGCGCGCAGGCCTGCATGAACTGCCGGTGGACGCCGGCGTTGCCGTCGCGCTCCAGCGTGCGGGCGAACCGGATCGGGAGCACGTTGCCCAGGTAGAACGTGAAGATCCGCATCGGGCCGAACAGCGTCTGGGTGGCGCGCAGGTCGCCGGAGGCGACGTCGCCCAGCAGGTCGGCGACGAGCCACAGGTACATCTGCAGCGACGACCACCACTGCAGCAGCTCCCCGCCCAGCAGCCACCGGCCGAACGCCCAGTTCTCGCGGAGGACGGCCAGGTCGAACGCCCGGCACAGGCTGCCGCGGATCTGCCAGAGCCCCAGCCCCGCCGCGGCGGCGCTGGTGATGGCCAGCGCGTACAGGGCCGACGCCCCGGTGAGCCAGTCGTGGTCCACCTTGAGGTCGGCGGCGAACAGGGCGGCGACGACGACGACCTGCCCGCCGTAGCTGACCATGTCGTTCCAGAACGCCGCGGCGAACCGCCCCTCGGTGTAGAGCACCCGCCGGCCGAACTCCTGCAGCTGCCAGGCGACGATGGCCGGGACCATCGCCATCAGCATCGGGGCGACGTGCGCGTGGCGGGCGTAGGCCCCCACCGCCACGGCGAACATGGCCAGCGCCTCCAGCCCGGCCAGCAGCAGCTGGGCCATGCCGGTGGAGGCGGTGTAGCGGCGGTAGTCCTCGCCCGTGCGCGTCGAGGCCAGCACGTTGTGCGGCTGCGTGAGCAGCGTCGACTGCACGATGTTGGCCAGCAGCAGGACCGAGTAGACCAGCGAGAACGTGCCGAACTCGTCCCCGCTCATGGCCCGCTTGGGCAGCACGACCGTGATGAAGTTGGCCCCGGAGATCAGGATCTGGTCGCCGAGGGCGAACGCGTTCCGCCCGGCGAGCTTGCCGGCCAGGCGCGCCCAGCGCGGCGGCGCGTCGGTGCCGTACGACAACACGGGCGACGTAGATCGGGGGGCGACGGTCGGCATACGAAAAGGCGTGGCTAGGGGCGACCCGGTGGACACCGGCACCCTTCCCGTCCCGAAGATCGGCACAACCCCGACTCGACAACAGAACGAACCCGGAAGGTGCGACCCGCCCGATCTGCGTGGCTCCACCCCGACCGTGTCGGGTCCGCTAATGTCGGCCTTCGCGCGGCTGCCGCTCCGCCAAGGCGCGACCGCGGACGGTATCACAAACCGGAGGTGGTTCAATCCGCCCTGGCGGGCGGCATTGTGATCGGCTCAAGCCCGGCGCAACTGCTCTTCCGCCTTCGCCAGGACCGGCTCAATCGGCAAAGACCGCAGGCACGTTTGGTGGACGCATCGCCGGCTGAAGCAGGGGCTGCAGGGGATGTCGAGCCGGACGACCGAATCGGACCGGCCGTAAGGCCCGGTGCGGGCGGGGTCGGTGGGTCCGAAAACGGTGACCAGTGGCCGGCCCAACGCGGCGGCGATGTGCATCGGGCCCGTGTCGGGGGCGATGACCAGGCTCGCCCGCTCGAGGACGGCCGTCAGTTGCCGCAGGGTGGTCCGACCCGACAGGTCGATCGCCCCCGGAACCACCGGCGACCCCGGCACCCCCGCGACGACGCTGGCCAGGCCGAACCGGTCGCGCAACGGTCGGACCAGTTCCGCCAGCCGCTCCGCCGGCCAGCGCTTGGTCGCCCAGTTGGTGGTCGGCACCAGCACCGCGAATGGTCCCGCCGGCAGCAGCGGGGCGACGGCGGCGCGGTCGGCGTCGTCGGTCGGGAAGATGAACTCGACCGGGCCTGACCCGAGCCCCAGGTGCTCGGCCAGGGCCAGGTACCGATCGACGGCGTGCCGCTCGCGCCCGCCGACCGGGGCGACGTGGGTGTGGAACGCCCAGCCGAACTCGCGGTCGGTCGACGTGCCGACGCGCACTTTCGCGCCGGTCGAGAACCCCAGCCATCCGCTGCGGAACAGTCCTTGGAGGTCGATGACCAGGTCGAACTGCCGCCGGCGCAGGTCGGCGTGGAACGCCGCCAGCGCCGCCGCGGCCGCCGGGTTGCGCCACGCCCGGCCGAACCGCTTGCGGTCGAACGGGACGACCTCGTCCAACTGCGGGTGGCCCTCGATCAGCCCCGCGCAGGCCGGCGTCACCAGCCACGAGACGTGGGCGGTCGGCCACCGCCGCCGGATCAGGTTCAGCACCGGCAGCGCGTGGACCACGTCGCCGATCGCGCTGGGCTTGATGATCAGCACGCGGGCGGGAGGGCCGGCCACGAATGGCACGAACGAACACGAATCGGAAGTCGCCAATCAGCCACCCGTCCCCGTCTGTTCCCATTCGTGTTCATTCGTGCCATTCGCGGCCAGCTCGTCTTCGAGCCGCGCCGCCGGCGCGTACCCCTGGCACAGCGCCAGCGAGTCGGCCGGCGCGTAGTGCGGGTTCTCGTGCATGCTCCGCAGCAGCCGCTGGACGCCCAGCGCGACCCAGTTCCGACGACGGATGCCGTCGACGTCGATCAGCACCGGCACCGGCCCGAGCCTCTCGTCCACCCGCACGATGAAGTTGCTGGCCTTGGCGTCGAAGTGGCTGAACCCGTGCCGCTCGATCTCGCGCAGCGTCCGGCCCGTCCGGCGGAACAGCGTGTCCCGGTCCAGCGACGACAGGTCGGCGTGCGCGAGCGTCTCGCCCGGCACCAGCTCGCTGACGTAGACCGCGTCGGCCGCGTACCCGCCCACCCGCCGGGTCATCACCAGCAGCGGCCACGCCGTGGGCAGGTCGCGCACCACCAGCTGCCACGCCTTCCGCCACGCCCGCCATGCCCGCGTGCCCCGGCCCACCTCGTTCACCCACCGGTACCACTTCTTTCGCCGCGGGTGCTTGACGATCACGTCCAACGCCCGGCCCCCCAAGGTCACGGTCGCCCGCATCACGTCCCCGCTGCGAGACCGCTTGATGTACGGCAGCTCCTCCCGCTCGATCTTGCCCAGCAGCGCCGGCCACTCGCGCGCCCAGTCGTCGTGCGACACGTCCAGCTGGCTCGCGACCGACCAGCGGAACGGGTACTTCGTCTGCTTGTAGTACACCCCGCCCCAGCCCGCGTCGTCGGTCAGCCGGCCGAAGTACCGCCCCTTGCGCGTCACGCTGCCCAGGAACCGGTCCCACAGCGTCCGACTCAGCCCGTTCACGCGCGGCATCGGCCCGCCGGGGCCCAGCTCGTCCCACCCCCGTTGCAGGTCGCCGTTCGTCGCCCACCGCCGGCTGCTGTGGCCGAGCATCCACAGGTCGCGCATGCGCATCCCGTCCAGCCGGACGGCGTACCCGTCGAGCAGGAACAGCTGCCCCTCCCTCAGCAGGAAGTTCCCCAGGTGCAGGTCCTCGTGCCCCAGCCGCGCCCGGCCCAACTGCAGCACGACCGAGCGCACCTGCGCCGCCAGGTCCAGCCGGTCCGGCACCGGCTCGCCGCGCAGGTCGTGGTCCAGCAGGTACTGGTCCAGCGACACCGCCGGCTCGATCGCGTCGAGGATCACCGCGTCCCCCAGCCGGCCCTGCGGGTGGGTGCGGTACCCCATGAGCACGCGCCCCGCCCGCGGCGCGGGCACGCCCGCCTTCTGCATGCGGACCAGCCGGGTGAACTCCATCATCGCCGGGCTGCCGCGGAACAGCCGGCGGAAGTTGTCGCGGTAGCCCCCCTTGGGGAAGAACTTCAGGTAGTAGGCCCGCCCGCCGTGCTCGAACCGCCATACCTGCCGGTACCCGCGGTCCTTCACCAGCGTGCCGTGACCGGGCAGGTCGCGCAGCACGTGCTCGAGGTCGTCGTCTGGGTTCGGGATCGACACGGGGGCGAGTTATAGGCGGCTAGGCCCGGGTTGTCTTGCCATCGGAGCCCAGCGGCTCGGCCGCGGGTCCCCGGCGCGCGAAAAGAACCCTCAGCGGAGCCGCTGGGCTCTGATGGCTACCGCACCCCTTCGTCCACCATCCGAACGCGTGGCCCGTGGAGCACGACTTGCTCGACCACCAGCACCGTCGCCCCCACCGCGAACAGCGCCGCCACCACGGCCACCGTGACGAACGCCGCCCGCGCCCGGGCCATGCCCCGCGCCGTCGCCTCGGCCACCCCCGCCGCGAACCCCGCCGACGCCGGGGCCGTCCGCGCCCCACGCACCACCGACCCTGCCAGCCCCGGCGGCGTCGCCCGGACGCCGGTGTTCGTCCAGATCACGTTCGCCAGCGAGCAGGTGTCCAGCGTCACCCCGGCCCGGACGAAGAACGCCCGCAGCCGCGCGACGGCTCGCGACACGCGCATCTGGGCCGCGTCCTCGGAGATGCCCATCGTCCGCCCGACCTCCGCCAGCGACTGCCGCTGGAAGAAGCGCAGCACGATCGCCTGCCGGTCCGCCTCGCGAAGCCCCGCCACGCCGGCGTCCAGCGCCGGCGCGAGCCGTTGCCACGTCGGCCCGGCGGGGAACCGCTCGTCGCCCCACGCCTCGGCGGCCGCGGCCCGCCGCTCGTGCTTGCGCCGTCGCGCCGCCTGCTTGATCGTGTTCCGCGCCGTGTAGAACGCCGTCCGGTGCAGCCACGCCGCCAGCACCGTCTCCCGCCCGATCGTTGCCGCCCGCCGGGCCAGGATGATGAACACCGCCTGCGTCACCTCCTCGGCCAGCTCCGGCGACCGCACCTGCCGCAGCGCGGCACCGTACACCCCGTCCACGTGGGCCGACACGACCTCGGCGAACGCCCGCTCGTCCCCCGCCCTGGCGTACCGCTGCAGCCGCTGCCAGTCCGCGTCGTCGTGGTCGAACTGCTCCATCCGACCCATTATGTCCGGACGGATCTGGAGCCAACAACTTTTCGTTTAGCACTACAGCGCAGGTTCATGGTCGGCCGGCGAGAAAGACGGCCACGAATAGCACGAATGCACACGAATCATGGAGAACGAAGACGAGCACAGCCGAGCCAACTGATCGGGCGATCGGCGGCTGAGGCGCGCAGGCCGGCCCGTCCTCATTCGTGTTGATTCGCGCCATTCGTGGCCGTTCTTCTTGCAGTCCGAACTGGGGGCGGGTCCCGACGAACCTGCGCTGTAGTGTTAGGAACGGGGTCGGAAAGCTCCCGGTTTCGCTAAACGGTGATTGTTTCGGGCGTGTTCCTCATTGCGGCGTTTGAAAAACCAGAACAGACTCACCACGGAGGCACGGAGACACGGAGGAATCGCTGTTTTCCGACCTCTTCTCTGTGTCTCCGTGCCTCCGTGGTAAATGTGCTTGAATTTTTCAAAGCGTTCATGTTCCAAGTCTCGCGTTCGGCCCCGCCGTGAGGCACTGAAAAACGAAGAAGCCCCGGACATTCAGTCCGGGGCTCCTTCGCGGGTGACGTGGCCGGCCCTCCAGCCGGCACCGAGCGTCATGCCGATGTTACCAACGCCTGATCGATCATCGTCACGAATGGGCGGTGAGTTGCGCGCGTAATCTCGAAATGCAGAACCTCGCCGACAGGTCTGCCCAGAGCATCTCCGCATGGCGGTCGCCCCGTAGGTATACTCTTCGGCCGATCCGAAGAGTGCCCCTTTGGGGCGAGCGCTAAACGGGTGAAGCGAGGGACTTCGGGTCCGTCTCGCGGCCATCGTGTCAAATCGTGGCGAGCGTCCTATTACCGTTCGGCCCTCATCAGGGTTGCTGAAGCAACCCTGCCGCTGTCCGGGCGGTGGCAACGTGCTCGGGACCCGTGCCGTTTCAATCGGGAGATCCATGCCCCTGTTCTCGCGGATCCGCCGCACCGTTCACGCCGTCGTCTCGGCGGGGTTCGAATACCGCTCGCCGATCTCGTTCCTCGGCCTCCCGCTGGTGGCGGTCAGCCGCGGCGTAAACCCGTTGACGGGAAAGACGCGCGTGGCCCGGGGGTGGATCGCGATCGGCGAGGCGGCGCGACGTGGTGATGTGGCGTTCGACCCGGGTCTTCGGGGTACCTCAGACGCTCAACGCTCGAACGAACGACCGACCGACCTACTTGCTTCAGCGAGCAGGTGTTGCGACACACGGCGTTCCTGCTCGCTGAAGCGAGCAGGCCGGGCAGACCTGGGTTTCCATGAAGAGCCTTGAGACAGAGCAACTTGGTCCCATCATCGCACGCGTTGCAGCCTGTCGTCGAGCCGGGCGATCTCGGCGTCTATGTCGGCACGGTCCTCCTCCATGAAGTCGGACTTCCGGCTTTGCCGCAGATCCTCTTCGTACGCCATGTAGCACGCCTCGAGCCGGGCAGGGTCGCAGGCCATCACCGCGTCGCGGGTGAGCGGCCTGCCGTCGCCGAGCTTGAGGTAGGACGGGCTGCTGGGCGGGACGACGGCGGCCACCGCGTAGCGGTACTCGGCCGCTTTCGTGAGGCTCGCCTTGGCGATGAAGGCCGCGGCCAGGCCGGGCCGCTGGTCGCCGGTGGCGCGGAGCCAGGCGAGGTAGGCGAGGTCGCAATTGGTCGTCGCCAAGAGGGCGGCCACCTCGTCGCGCATCGGGTACTCGGCCGGCTTGCGCGTTGGGACGACGTGGGCGATCAGGCGGTCGGTCTCGGCGAGGGCATCGGCGGCGACGCGGGCGGCCCGGTGGAACTCGAACGCCATCTCGCGGGCGCTCGCCTCGGTCGGCGGGGTGACGGCCTCGGCGGCCCGCGCGAGGCGTCGTTCGTCCGACGCCCAGAACTTCAGGTCCATGGCCGGGTGCCGGTCGAGGATGACCGGCGCGATCTCGTCCGACTCTTGGCCGAACGTCTCGTGGAGCCGCTGGGCGCGCTTCTGGTAGTTGAAGGCGAACGCGACGGCGGGGACGCCGTAGGGGAAGCCGTCGCCGGCGGGCTTGTCGTAGGGGAGCAGATACTCGAGCGGGGCGCCGCCAGTCGCCGTTGGCCGGGTCAACGCCGGCAGCAGGCTGCCGTCGGCGGTGAGCAACGTGCGGAACCGGGGCCGTGCGGCGTGGGCGTCGGCCCGCGTGTCGATCCGGAACCACGCGGAGAACGGGGAGGGTTCGGGGGCCACCGTGAGCCGGTCGAAGCAGACGTGGCCGAGCTCCCAGTTCAGGGTGACTTCGTCGGGGCGGTCCTCCAGTGCTGCGTTGGCGTAGTCGAGCCCCTTGACGATTGACCCGTAGGTCGCCTCGGGCGTCGGCTGCTTGGCCTTGTCGTACGCCAGCGTCCAGATCGCGAACGTGGTCGGCCAATCGTCGGTGAAGAACGGTGGGCGGGCGTCGGACACCTGCCAGCCGGCGGGGGTGCGGGCGAGCGTGATGCGGACGCGCTCGTCATAGCGGGCGTGGCGGAGCCGGACCGTGACGGTGGCGGCGTTGTCGGCGACGGACCGTTCGGCCACATCAGCGCTGCTGAACTTGTCGGCCTGGCGCTTGATCTCGGTCGCGTTGTCCAGCCGTCGCTGCGATGGCAGGCCGGGGTCGATGCGGTCCCACGCGGCCGGCGTGTAGAGGCGTTGCATCGCCGTCACGTCGCCGGCCTTGGCGGCGGCGATCAGGGCGAGCGCCGCCGCGTCCGGCGTCGCCGGCGCGGCCGACGCCGGGGCACAGCGAGCCGTGGTTAGGATCAGCACGAGGGCCGCCGGGATTCGTCGCATGGGTGCTCCGTGGCGTGGCTGCGCGGGCGGCGGGCCACGCGCGGTCGGCTCGTAAGCGACTGCGGATCATTACCTGAGCTGACACGCTGTGGCAATTCGTGGCGAGGATCGTTGATGAGCCCGGTGGGACGCCGCCCGGGGGATCCCACCGCCGTCCCGCGGCGCAAGTTTAATACCTGTAGATACTAATGACGTATTTATCGGCGACGGGACGGGTTGGAAACCGTCCCATTTCGTCCCAAAGTGTCCCATATGGGGTTTCGATGCCGCGGAGGGTCCCGCGGGGTGACAGCTCGCCGGGTAGGGAACCGCGGCCCTTGCCACCAGGCGTGCGGTCGGGATCGGCGCCTGAGTCACCTGGGGTCGGCCAGGGGGAACGCCAGGTACGGCTCGAGGTTATTCACGGTGGAGCGGCCGACACCCTTGATCGGCAGCAGGTCGCGGGGCGAGCGGAAGGGGAGTCGACCGCCGTGGTGGGCGGCGAAGGCGGCGCGGTAGTCGACGATCGCGCGGGCGTGGGCCTCGCCGAGGCCGGGCAGGGCCGACAGGGCGGCGGCGTCGGCGGTGTTGGGGTCGAGCCGGGTGGCAAGCTCGGCGGCGCGGGGGCCGTCGGCTGGCGGATCGGGCACGAGGACCGGGTCGCGCCAGCGGGCCATCCACAGGGCGGCCAGCAGCACCAGCATCAGGGCGACGATGACGCGCTGCTGGGCCGGCGTCCAGACCTGCGGCGGTCGGGCGGACCGCACCGCGCGGAGCCCCGCACGGACGTGGGGCGTGCCGGGGAACCGGGTCCCCCAGCGCGACATCAGTTGCCGCCACCGTTGGGGGCCGGAGGCGTCTTCTTGCCGTGCCAACTGTGGAACTTGGTCCGCATGGCCTGGAGCTTGGTGAAGGCCGGCTTGGGGCGGAGCACGTCGTCGAGCAGCCCGCCGCCGGGCAGGGACGGGCGGATATCGGCCAGGTCGGCCCAGCAGATGCTCTCGACGTACGGCTTGCTCAGGGCGAGGTGGTAGACGGCCTCCATCCACTCGGCCTGCAGTTCCGGGTCCCACGGCCGGTGCCACTGCCCGCCGGCCGAGGGGTCGAGCCGGCCCTCGCTCTTGTCGCCCGGATCGGGGACGGACTGGCCCGGGGCACCGATCGCCGTGACGAACAGCGGCCGGCCGAGCGTGCTGAACTTGTCGAGCAGGCAGCTCAGTTGGAACAGGTCGCGGGTGAACCGGCCGGGCGAGGGGACACCCATCTCGATCTCGACGCCGAACGCCTCGAAGTTGATGCCGGCCTGGGCGACCATCTCGGCGTAGGCCAGCGGCGGGACGGACTGCGGCTTGCGGGCGTGGTACTCGCCGAAGGGTTGGGTGACCGTGATCAGCGTCCGGCTGTTGGGCAGCAGCGCCTTCACCTGGGACACCAGCAGGCGGGTCAGCTCGATCACCTGCTCGAAGCTGAGCGAGAACGCCCCGTTGGTCGGCAGGCCGGCGACGACGTTCCACATGCTGACGGCCTTGCGGTACCGCTGGACGATCCGCTGCACGTACTCGTACGCCAGCTCGCGCAGGCTGTCGAAGTCGTGCTCCCAGATGAACATCCAATCGGGCAGGTGGGCCTCGTCCAGCTGGATCAGCGGGCCGGCGATGATCGGCAGGCGCTTCTTGGTCAGGAACTCGACCCAGTCGTCGACGGCCCCGGTGTCGAACTTGTGCTCGGCTGGCTCCAACTGGCGCCAGGTCATGGGGACGACGGCGTAGTCGAAGTGGGTCGCGAGCGTCTCGCGGTACTTCTCGTTGCTGACGGTCGGGTCGATCCGGCAGCCGATCACGTGCTTGGCGACGGCCCCGTTGGCGCGGCGGCGCTGGATCAGCAGGTCGGCGTGGAAGGCGGCGAGCTCCTCGCTGAGGTCGAGGGCCAAGGCAAGCGCGCGGTCGGCCAGCGCGGCCGCCTCGGCGGGGCGGTGCAGGATGCCCAGGGCGTTGGCGAAGGTGTCCTGCGCCTCGCGGAACTGGGCGGTGAAGCGCTCGGCCTTGGGGAACTCGAACAGGTTCCAGTCCTCCTGCTTCTGGACGATTTTCATCAGCCGGAAGCGGGCCAGCTCGACGTTCAGGTTGTACGGCTGGGGCCGGGGCATGAGCCGGGTCGTCTCGAGGAGGAACGTGCCGAGCGGGCCCAGGTCCCAGAGCAGGGCGACACCGATCGCCGGCCCACCGTTGGCGGCGGCAATCCCCTCGGCGGTGAGCCCACCGCCCCGGCGGACGTGGAGCAGGCCGCCCTCGAACGCGATGTCGGCCGGGACGGGCACGCTCTCGGGCCCCATGCCGATGGACCCGGCGGGGACGAAGTCCGTCACCCGCCGACCGTCGCGGTAAATCTCAAACGCCAGCGGCATGTGTGGGGACAGTGTAAGGGGTGGTGGGCGCGGCGACAATCCGCTGCGCGTCGAGTGCAGAGTGATGAGTGCAGCGCACAGAACGAGTTCCCGTTGGCGACCATCCGCGTCCTGCATTCTGCGTTTTGCACGCACCACCCTGCACTCGTCACGCTTGCATTCTCCCCTGCCCCCCGTAGCTTCCCGCCGACCATGTCGCTCGTCCCGCCGATCGTGTTCGCGTCCCTGGCCGTGCTGTGCGGGATGTTGTTGGTCGTGGAGCGGGCCGGCGTGCGGACGACGCTGACGCTGTCGTTCAAGGGGGACGTGAAGCGGGAGACGCGGTTCATCGCCCAGTACGGGCAGGCCGTCTGCACCGTCGTGGCGGCGGTCCTGGTGTTGCAGCTGGACGGGAGCCGCGGGAAGCGCGTGTTCTGGCCGCTGGTGGTGGCGACGTTCGGCGTGTCGCTGCTCTGCACGGTCGTGAAGCGGCTGACGGGCCGGGTGCGACCGGACCGGGAGAACGCGGGCAGGTTCCTCGGTCCGTCGTGGAAGCACGCCAACTACCGCGAGAGCTTCCCGAGCAGCCACAGCGCGAACGCCGTCGCCCTGTCGGCCGTGCTGGCCGCCGCCTACCCGCCGGCCGCGGCGACGTTCTGGACGCTGGCCCTGCTGTGCGCCGGGCTCCGGTACATCCTGGATGCCCACTGGCCGAGCGACGTGGTGGCCGGGATCGCGGCGGGGTACCTGGCGGCTCGGGTGACCTGGTGGGCGTTCGGAGTGGGGTGACCGGCGAAGCTTTGCTCAGGTCAGGATGTCGTCACGCTCGTCGGCGCGACGCACGTCGAGGTCGTCTTAACCCGTTTCCTGCGGGTAAGACTTCGACTGCCAGCCAGCGTCGACCGCGGAGATGGGCTGGGCCTTCTTGAGCAGCGGCCGAACCAGCCGCCGCCACGACAGGGCGAATCCGGTGTAGACCAGCAGCAGCGTGCCGAGGCACGACAGGGCGGCGATCGCCATGCCGGTCAGGCCGAACAGTTCGCCGCGGTGGATCGGGACGATCAGCTGTCGCGCGCGGCGGGCCGGCGTCTGGTCGGCGAACGTTTGCCTGCTACTCACGGCACCGGTCGATCGGTTGATCGTGAGCGTGACGCGGTTCATCGGGTTCGACGCGTCGCCGTAGTTGAACGTGAACGACACGCCGGTTTGCCCGCGGCCGCGACCGCCTTCGGCGTGGCCGCCGTCGGCCTCGTCGTCGCCGCCACGACCGCCGCCGCCGAGGCGCATCGTCATCGACGTCCAGCCCGGCCTGGCCGCGTCCTCGGCGGCGGCCCACAGGTCGTCGACGCCGCCGAGGTTCACCTCTCTCCGCTCACCACTATCAGGCCGATCCCGGTTGCCCCCGGGGCCGCCGCCGTTCGCCATGCCTTGCCGACCCTCGCTGCGGGCAGCAGGGGGCTTCTCGCCGAATGCCCGGAACAGCAGGCCGTTCGCCCACGGGTGGGCCATCACCACCCCGGTCAGGACGATCACCAGCAGCGGCGTCGCCAGCCAGAACCCGGCCACGTTGTGCCAGTTCCAGTCGCGGGCCTTGCCCCTGAGGCGGAAGCTCGGCACGAGCACCGGCTTGATCGATCGCCACCGGATGCGCCGGGGGACCCAGAGCCAAAGTCCGCTGAGGATCAGCAGTAGGAACCCGAGGACCGCCACGCCAGTGATGTTCCGGCCCCAGTTGCGACCGGTGCCGTTCAGCGCGAGCCACCGATGCAGACCCTCGACGGTGCGGAAGAACGCGCGCAGTCGCGGGGCTCCGGTGCCGACCACCCTGCCAGTGAAGTTGTTGAGGTAGACGACGCCGCCCCGCCCGAACTGCACGGCGGCGGGGCGGGCGAGGTCGGCGTCGGCGGTGAAGGCCGACGGGGTCGCGTCCGGCTGGGCCGCCATGGCGGCGTCGATCAGGTTCGCGACGGTCCAGGCCCTGGACTTGTCGGTCACCTTGACGCCGGCCGGTGGCGCGCCGTCGGCACGCTCGGCCCGGGCGACGAGCGGGTGCTCGAACGCCATCAGCATGCCGGTGCCCGCCATCAGGGCGACGACCAGGCCGACGGTCAACCCGACGACGAGGTGGGCCCAGAACAACGTCTGGCGGAACGGCATCATCAGTTCACGCCGAGGTTGGGGTACGGAGCGATGACGCGGAGGGCCGAGCCCTCGTAGCCCGGTCCGAACGGGGAGAAGAGGTAGTACTGGTAGGTGATCGGCTTGTGCGGGTTGGCGGCGTTGCCGGTGTTCCAGTCCATGCCCGGCTGCAGGTCCAGGCCGCCGTTGGACAGCTTCAGGTTCGTCCGCAGCGAGCCGACGTGCCCATCGAGATAGGCGACGTTGGCCAGGCCCAGGTGTCGGAAGGGGATCGTGCCCATCAGCGTGGTGAGCGTCAGCGAGGCCGGGTGTACGGCCGGGTACTGGATCGGGGCGGTCGTGGGGAAGTCGGTCGGGTCGTTCTGGTAGTCGCCGAACACGACCATCGCCGACGGGTCGAACACCGAGTAGGGGCTGCTGTTGTTGTCCTGCCCGGACGCCAGGCGGAACGTGGCCGGCTTGAGCCACAGCGGCGCGAGCGTGGCCGTCGTCCTACCCGTGGTGTGCCGGCTGTCGGAGAACGCGCCGGGGTTGACGCCGATGCTGACCACCGGGTTGTAGACCGTCCCGTCCTTGGCGCGGACCTGGTTGTCGGTCGCCTCCGAGGTGTCCAGGGCCGCGACCACGCCGCTGTCGGCGTAGCCGCCGACGGTGGCGAGCCGGGCGTCGTTGTCGGCGGGGCAGCGGGTGATCTGCTGGCCGATGCCGGCCTTTTGGGCCATGTAGTTGCCCAGGCCGTGGCCGTAGTCCAGGTACTTGTTGGCGTCGACGGCCACGTCGCGGCTGTCGTTGAGGTACATCTTGTAAGCCAACATGTACTGGTGAAGCAGCGACTTGCACTGCACCGCCCGCGCCGACTGCCGCGCCCGGCCCAGGGCCGGCAGCAGGATGCCGATCAGCACCGCGATGATGCCGGTTACCACCAGCAACTCCACCAGCGTGAACCCGTTACGAGGCCCCGTCAGGACCCGACTTCGACCGTTGAATCGCACCATCAACCAACTCCTAAACTTTGATCTAAAGGCATGAAGTTTCACGCCAGATCCACTCGTGTTTGGCGGCGATGGCTCCGCGAGCCTCCCCGCCAACCTCTAAGGCGGCTCATTCTATTGAGAACCGATCTCAGTGCAAGTGGGGTGATACTGATTCTCAACAGCCGTGAAAGTTCTGCCGTAATGCCCTTTCGCCGGTTCCAGCCCCGGTATACTGCGTGCGATGCGGATCCTGTGCCTCGGTGACATCGTGGGCCGGCCCGGACGCCAAGCGGTCCACGACAAGCTGCCCGGCCTGGTCCGGGAGCGAAAGATCGACCTGGTCATCGCCAACGCCGAGAACATCGCCGGCGGCACCGGCATCACCCAGAACCTGTTCCACAAGGTCCGCAGCTACGGCGTCCACGTCGTCACGCTCGGCGACCACGTGTTCAAGAAGGTCGACATCCTCCCCACGATGGCCAACAGCGAGCGGCTGGTCCGCCCCGCGAACCTGTCACCGCAGGCCGCCGGTCGCGGCTTCACCACCGTGACGGCCGACAACGGCGTCACGGTCGGCGTGTTCACCCTGCTCGGCCGGATCTTCATGAGCCAACTGCCCGCCGACGACCCGTTCGCGGCGGCGGACCGCGTGCTGGCGAGCTTCCCGAAATCGGTGAAGGTGATCGTCGGCGAGATCCACGCCGAGGCGACCAGCGAGAAGGTCGCGATGGGCCACCACCTCGACGGCCGGGCGTCGCTGGTGTTCGGCACCCACACGCACATCCCCACCGCCGACGCCAAGATCCTGGAGCGCGGCACCGCCTACATCACCGACATCGGCATGTGCGGCCCCTACGACTCGGTCCTGGGCCGGCGAAAGGACCGGGTGCTGAAGCACATGACGACGAACATGCCGTCCCCCTTCGACGTGGCCGTCGGCGACGTCCGCCTGTGCGGCGTACTGGCCGAGATCCACGAGGAGACCGGCCGGGCGATCAGCGTCGAGCGCATCGAGGTGCTGGCCGGCAAGAGCGACCAGGCGTACGACGCCGACGACAAGAACCCCACGCCGTTCCGCGAGGGGACGGAGTGACCGGGGCCTGCTGACGGTCTCCAGCGACGAGATCCCGTCACGCGCGCCGTGACGTCAGAGCAGCCGCAGTCCGAGCTGGCAGACGAAGTTCGCGTACACCGCTGCCGCCAGGTCGTCGCACAGGATGCCCCACCCCGCGGGCAGCCGTTCCAACTGCCGGGCCGGCGGCGGCTTGGTCACGTCGAAGAGCCGGAACGCGGCGAGGACCGCTAGCAGCGTCACGATCCCATGCGTGCCGCGGAGCGGCAGCAGAAGGGCGGTCAGGCAGATGCCGGCCACCTCGTCCAGCACCACCGGCTGCGGGTCCTTCCGGCCGAAGTACACCTCGATCCAGCGACCCAAGGCGACCATCAGGGCGGAGGCGGCGAGCAGGCCGACAATGAGAATCGCTTGCCACGCCCAGAAAGGCGGGTTCCGGAGCGCGATAGCGTAGAGCACGACAACAGCCGCGAGGCTGCCGGTGGTGCCGGGGGCGACTGGCGACAGGCCCGAGCCGCCGAACGTGACGATCAGCTTGCGGACGTTCACGGCAGCTCCGGGTCAGACGCGCGGCCCCAGCCCCACGTGCCCGCCCCCGCCCCTGTCGGACGGCGGGTTGTGGTACAGCGTGATGCCCCGCCGGATGTACGCGGCACCGCTGTAGAGCGTGAAGATGACGGTCAGCCAGATGCAGACGTCGCGCACCCACTGGGCCGGCACGCGGACGGCGTCGACGCTGAACTGGAAGTAGTTCACGTAGACCAGGATCACCAGGATCGTCACCGACTGGAACACCATCTTCAGCTTGCCCACGTAGGCGGCGCCGAAGTTGGTTCCGGCCGCCTCGCCCTGGGCGCGGAGGCTGGTGACGAGCAACTCGCGGGCGAGGATCAGCACGACCATCCACGGCCGGACGCCGCTGATTGTCTGCAGCACCTCGCGCGGGGCGTCGCCCTGGATGACGAAGTTCTTCCCGGCGAAGAAGATGAACGTGCCCAGGACCAGCACCTTGTCCACGAACGGGTCGACCATCCGGCCGAACTGCCCCTCGACCTGCCACTTGCGGGCCAGGTAGCCGTCGAGGAAGTCGGAGAACAGCGCGATCACGTAGACGACAAAGGCGATGTCGAGCAGGTGCGGGTCGCCGCGTCCGTTGTGCTGGTACAGGCTGAGCAGGACGAAGAACCCGGCGGCCAGCAGCAGGCGACCCCCGGTGATGGCGTTGGGAACGTGTCGGAACATAGTGGGGTCGCGGGTCGGACGGTCGGGCAGCATTGTACGGCAGCGACCGGCGGCGGGCGAGGCGGGCAGGTAGACTGCCCGGCATGGAGCCAATGCCGGTGTCGCCCGTGTCGCTCGATTATGGTTCCTCGACGGCCGACCCTTGGTGGCCGGTCGCACGGTTCATGTGTGCGGCCGTCATCACGCACGCATTGATGAGCGCAGTCCTTTCGGCCACGTTGCTGGGTCGAAACGCTCAGTTTCCATTCTCCTCTACTGGTCCGGGCACGGTCGACGAGGTATTGATCGTCGCCGTTTGTATCGCGCTGGCGATTGGCGGGTGGCTGGCGAGGCGGGGGCGGCCGGTGGGGCGAACAGCGATCCAAGTGCTGGAGCCGACCCTCGTCAGTCTATCGGTCGTACGGTCCGGTTTGACGATGTGGACGTTCATCCAGCAGTGGAACAACTCCTACATGTTCGTGCTCCTCGGTGAGCTCGCGATGGGGCTGTTGCTGGAGGCATTCCCATCGGCGCTATTCTGGCTCTTCTTCCGCCGCGTTGAGGTTCGGGCCTTGTTCACTGCAGGCTGAAGTGATTCGTCGTCGCCCCGGCATGACCGCGACGTACACGAACACGCACGCCGTCAGCAGCACGGCCCAGCCCATGCCGGGGGTCCAGCCAGTGACCGTGCGGTACAGCGTGTGGACCCACCAGGCGGCAGTCGATGTTTTCGAGTCGCCGGCGAGATCGCGGACGACCTGCGCAGGGTCGCGGTGGGTGAACGCGGCGGTCGTGCCGACCATGTCGGCCAGTTCCTGCCCGGCCGAGACGACGCTGAGCAGCAGGTGCAGCGCAACCAGTCCGGGGTCGACGCCCGCGGCCACGCACGATAGCGCCGCGCCCCACAGCAGGTACCGCTGGTGCATCTGGCCCATCACGGCGAACATCACGATCCACGGGGCGATGACGGCGACCAGGAACCGCGGGTCCCGCCGCCGGTCGTGCCGGGCGGCGCCGAACGCGCAGCCGGCCGTGGCTGTCACCCAGATCAGCACCAGCAGGTACTTCAACGGCAGCGACACGGGCCGGCCCCTCGGCAGCTCGACGTGCCTGTCGATCGCCCGCAGGAACGCGCCCACCCGGTCGGACGTCGGCCCGGCGGGCAGCGTGACGGCGGGGTCCTCCAACTGCCACCCCCAGTATTGCTCCAGCAGCTTCGCCAGGTTGTTGTTCTCGCCGTTGCTCATGCGGTTGCGCGCGGTGGTGCCGTGGGCGATGCCGACCTCGAACCACTCGCTGCTGCCGCCGAACAGCGGGAGGCACAGGAGCAGCGAGGCCGCGACCCACGCCGCCGCGATTGGGCCCAGCGAACGGGCAGGGTTGAAGTAGGCGAGCAGGCCGAGCGCGGCGACGGCCGCGAACGAGCACCACGGGTAGATGCCGATCGGGGCAAGCGCGGTGGCGAGCACCAGCGCCGCGACGGTGCCGAGGAGAACTCGGAGCAGGATCGAGATGAGCACGTGAGACGCCTCGACCCGCGCGGGCCAGTGGGCCGGGATGACGCCGCTCATCCACGCGGCACGGGCGAACAGGCACAGCCCGACGGCACCCAGGGTCCAGCCGGTGCCGGGCGACACCGCGACCGACAGCCAGACCGCGGCCAGCAGCGCCATCGACCCGGCCGCCAGCAGGGCGACCAATCCGGCCACCGCGGCGCCGATGCGGAGCGCGTGCGGGTCCCGCTCGGACCAGCCGGCCCAGCGGACAGGCGTCACCCGTCGCACCCAGGGTCCGGGCAGGCGCACCGCCACGATCACGAGCAGGGCGACGAGGGCGGCGTCGACCACCCAACCGACGGCGGCCGGGTTCGTGCGACCGGGGACGTACAGGAAGCCGTGCAGGTAGCCCGGCTTGCGGACCAGCCAGACGGCCGTCGCCGCCGCCACACCTGTGGCCAGGCCCGCGGTCCATCGGGCCAACGAGCCGAACCGGCCCTGCCACAGGGGCCATAGAAGGAACATCGCCGCCCCGAACAGGACCTGACCCTTGAACATCGCCCCGATCGCGATGGCGACGCCGGCGCAGAACCAGCAGTCGAGCGACGCGAGCAGCAACGCCCAGAGCGTGAACGGCAGCACCCAACTGTCCCACTGCGGCCAGGCGTGGGCGTTGGAGAGCAGGGCGGGATCGAGCCAGAACAGGCTTGCCGAGAGGAGCCCCAGCACGTTGCCCCGGGCGGGCCGGGTGCCGCGGTCCGACGTGTACCGGCGGACCAGCAGGAACATGGCGAGGGCCGACAGCGCCTCGCCGGTCAGGTTGACCATCAACAAGGGCCGGCACAACTCGTACGTTCGGCCTATCTGTTGGACGTACGGGTAGAACTCCGTCGTCCACTGGTCCGTGATCGGGTCAGGGCCATTTGACGGAGCGGTCACCTGGGTCCGGACCCAGTGGGCCCACAGCGTGGCGATCGCCAGCCGACCGGGGCCGTAATCGAGGCCCATCGGCACCCACGCGTGCTTCTCCTCGGTCGCGTTGTTGTCGTATCGCTCGATGTATCCGACGCTCAGCGTGCGCGTGCCCTGGCGGAAGGCGTTGTCGATGTCCTGCACGAACCGGATCGGCTCGGTCGCCCGCCAAGCCCACATCCGCAGGTCCAGGCCGACCAGCGCGACGACCATCGCCACCAGCCCGAGCACGGCGTGGCCCGCCAGGCAGTGCAGGAACTGACGGGCCCGCCCCAAGCCGCGAGGCGTGCGACGGGCGAGGCGGGGCGGGGCGGCGGGAATGGCGGCGGTCGACATGTGCATCCTGTCCCACAGTTACCGACGCCGGCCGTCCGCCGTTGGGCGGCCCACGCCGTCAGGTACTCGGGGTACCAGTATTTTTCCGGAGGGGCCGAGCGACGCTGGCGATCGCTTGGGGGGCCGGTATACTCCATCGCTGCCGGAAGACCGACCTCGCCACCGCGCCGTTGGCGCGGTGGTTCGCGTTCGTGCGGAGGGCGACCGGGTCGGTCGAACGGTTGAAAGCGTCGCCCCTGGCGACAACGCCGCCTCAAGAACGCCGCCTCAAGGTGGTGTCTGGCCCCACGGTTGTGGGGCTGGCAGGTCGTCCGGGGCCCCGAGGGAGCGATTTGCCATGCAGATGATGAGTGCCGCGGAGAAGGCCGCGTTGGAGGCCAAGCGGGAGCAGATGTTCAAGGACAAGATCGACGTCCAGGACCGCATCCGCAAGGCCGCCGCCCTGGGCGACCTGTCCGAGAACGCCGAGTACCACTTCGCCAAGGAGGAGAACCGGAACCTGGAGCGAGAGCTGAAGGAGCTCGAGGCGAAGCTGAAGGGTGCCGCCGTGGTCGACACCGACAGCGTGCCGGACGACATGGTGTTCCTCGGCCAAACCGTCAAGCTGTTGGACCTGTACGACGACACGGAACAGTTGGTCCGCTTGGTCGGCGACGCCATGCCGAGCGACGGCGAGGTGATGAACGTGTCGGTCAGCAGCCCGATGGGCGACGCCCTGATGAAGGCCCGCGTGGGCGACACGGTGAAGGTGAAGGCCCCGCGGGGCGACAACTCGTTCAAAATTCTGGAGATCGTCCGCTGATTCAGCGGGCCGACCGGCAGCGATCCACGCGTCGGTCGGCCCCGGTTCGCCGGTGTGGCAGAGCGGTTCATGCACCTGTTTTGTAAACAGGACCAGGTGGGTTCGACCCCCACCGCCGGCTTCGCTTGTCGATGTGCGGTTCGGAAACGCCGGGGGGCTGAGGTGCGGCTCAGACCCCGGCGTTTTCGCGGTAATCGAGCAGCTGTTGCGGCCGAGCGGTTTGCAGCCTGACGCTCGAGCCCACGTTCCTTTGTTGATCAGTGCCGCCTCTACCGGTGGCGCGAAGCGAAAGCCTATTCCGGCATTCCTTCGGAACAGGCGATCGATCCTAGGTATCCCGCGTCGGATTTTAGACGGGAATTGCTCGTGCTTTTCGCACCTGCGTTCGGTACTCTACGGCACCGTAGGGGATGGGTGATCGGACGTGTTTCCTTGGCCATGGTTGAGGCCATCTATCGTCTCCCGCGCGTCGGCGAAGAGCCGTCGAGGCAGTCGCGACATCGCCAGCTTGCCGCGTTTACGCTGGTCGAGCTGATGGTCGTGGTCGCCATCGTGGCGTTGCTGGTCTCGATCCTGCTGCCTGCCGCCGTTCGCGCCCGGGATGAGGCCAAACTCATCCAGTGCGCGAGCAACCTGCACCAGTTGGTCACTGCGGTCAATGCCTATGTCGCGAATTCGCACGGGCAGTACCCGCCGTACTTGACCACCGGTACCGCACAGTCGTGGTACGATGATGACAAGGTGGGGGCCTACCTGCCCGTCTCCAGAAAGCCCGGCGTCGCGTCGACACCCAAGGGCGGCGTCTACGCCTGTCCCGTCGATGGGCCGGGCACCATCCTGCTGTCGTACTCGATCAACCTCTGGTCGTCGTCGAAGATCGACAACACCTACTACCTGAGCGAGATCACGATGCGGTCGGCCCATCTATGGTCGGCACGGACGCGATACGCGTGGAAGATGATCCTGCTCGCCGAGGGGTACAGCGGCACCGGTTCGCCCGCGTTCGGCTATTCGGCACCGGTGACGGTGGGCGGGGCGTACAACTCCACTGGCGCGCCGTCGTTCACGCCTGTCGCCACGACGGCGGGGCAGCGGTTCGGCGGGCAGGGCGGCATCTCGTCCTACACTGCGGGCCGGTTCCAGAAGCCCACCTCCGAGCTGTGTTACATGCGGCACCGGGTGCTGGGCATGCCCGGCACGTTCAATCAGCCCAAGGGTCGTCTAAACCTCGCCTACGCGGACGGTCACGTCGCCTCGAAAACCGATGGCGACCTTGTCGATCCGTCCGGCGTCTCGACCGGCGACAGCTACTGGTCCCCCGCCGATTTTCCACCGGGCAACTGACGCGCAAACGGTTTCGACGATGTCCAGCCTCAACGACCCGAACCTCCGACCCTCGCCGGGCCCCTCGGGTCCCGTCAGCCTGCAGCTGATGCTGTACCGGCACGGCAGGGTGCTGACGCTCTACGTCGCGCACCTGATGCCCCCGTCCCTGGCCGTCGCGCTCGACCCGACCGACGTCGTGCAGGACGTTTACCTTGAGGCGATGCGTCGTTCGGCCGAGTTCCGGCCGAACGACGAGGACCACGTCCGCCGTTGGCTCAAGACGATCGCTCGACGCCGGGTCGTCGACCTGCTGCGCCACCACGAGGCGGCCAAGCGGGGCGGCGGGGCGGTCGGGCCCGGCCAAGGCGCGGGGGGCTCGACGGTCGGCCTGCTCGAGCAGATGGCGCTCTACCACCGGACCCCCAGCCAGTCGGCCATGCAGCATGAGGTGTTCGCCCTGGTGAAGCGGTCGCTCGCGGACCTCCCGGACGACTACGCGACGGTCCTCCGCCTCGTGTTCATCGACGGGCTGAGCGACAAGATCGTCGCCGCCCGCTTGGCGCGGACCGAGAAGTCGGTGCATCATCTCTGCAAGCGGGCGGTCGAGGCGCTCCAACTGCGACTGCGGTCGAGCCTGTCGCTCGGCTGAACCGATCCCCCGCCGGTCGCGAGCCCGCCGGTCCCGCGGCAACGCCACCGGCAATGGTTGCGACCGCCAATGATCCCTGCCGAGCCCATCCCGGTCCCCCCACCCTCCGAACGGAGTCACGCCGATCGTGCCGCCCGCGTCGAGCGGGTTGTCGCCGGCACCGTCGCCCGGCGTCACGCGGGTGAACGAGTGTCCGATGCCCGCGTGATCGCCGATCACCCCGAGTTGTCGCCCGAACTGGCCGACGCACTGCGCGTGGCGGCGGACGTCCGGCGGGCCTACCTGGCCGCGCGGCGGAGCGGGTCGACCGGGGGCGAGGCGCTCGCCGTGCTATCGGACGACGAGTTGGACGCGCCGCTCGGCGAGCTGGCGACCGTGGACGTCGCGACCAGCGTGCCCGAGGCCGACGGTTACGAGATCGGGTCGGCGCTACTGGGCGGCGCGCAGGCGGCGGTCTACCTGGCCCGGCAGGTCAAGACCGGCCGCCGGGTCGTCGTGAAGGTGCTGACCGACGGCCGGCACGCCCACCCAAGGCTGCGCCAGCGGTTCGAGCAGGAGGCCGAGGTGCTTGGCACCCTCGACCACCCGCACCTGGTGTCGGTCATCGACACCGGGCACACCTCCGACGAGGCACCGTTCCTGGTCATGCCGTACGTCGACGGCCAACAGTTGGACGAGTACTGGGCCACGCTCCCCGCCCTGGGCGGGATTGGCGGCTGCGATGCCGGTCCGGTCCTGGCACTGTTCGAGAAGCTCGCCCGGGCCGTCGACGCGGCCCACTTGGCGGGCGTCATCCACCGCGACCTGAAGCCGTCCAACATCCGCATCGATCGGCATGGCGAGCCGCGCGTGCTCGACTTCGGGTTGGCGCGGCTCGTGAGCGCGATCGACGGCACCATCGATGGGATGTCGGCCCGTGCCCTGACCGGGGAGCGGGTCGTCGGCACCCCGGCGTGGATGAGCCCCGAGCAGGCAGCGGGCTCCGGCGACTCGATCGACGGCCGTACCGACATCTACGCGCTCGGCCTGATGCTGTACCACGCGCTGGCCGGTCGGTCGCCCTACCCAGAGGAGGCCCCACCGGAGCGGCTGCTGTCGCACCTCCTGGGAACCGTCCCGACCCAGCCGTCGCGGTCGCCTACGGCCCGGCGCGGGCTTGACCGGCGGATCGACGCGATCGTCATGAAGTGCCTGGCCAAGAACCGGGCCGACCGATATGAGACGGCGGCCGCCCTGGCCGACGACTTGGCAAAGTGTCAGGCGGGCGGGGAACCGCTGGCGCTGGTCGACTACTCGCGGCTGCGTCCGTCGCGGCCGGGCCGGCTCGGCATGTGGACCTGGGCCGTCGCCGCCGCAACCGTGGCCGTCGCGGCGGCCGTCTGGGAGGGTTTCGGGCTGGGCCTGCTGGGGCCGGGGAAGTCCATCTTCATGCCACCGGCACAGACGACCGCAGCCGGAGCACGGGTGTCTCGCGCGCCGGCCAAAAGGCAACGTACCTATCGGAACGGCTGCGCCGATCTGATCCTCGCGGAGGTCAGTCCGTCCGCGTTCATCTCGGGTCACCCGGAGCCGCATCAACCGGCCTTGGTCGTGATCGGCCGGCCGTTCTTCATCGGGGTGACCGAGGTGACCCGGCTTCAGTTCGCTACGGTCATGGGGCTGCCGGCGCGTGACCTGGCCGCCGGCGAGCACCAGTTGCCGGTCGCCAACGTCACCCGGGCGGAGGCGGAGGCGTTTTGCCGGCTGCTCAGCCTCACGGATGGGCGCCGGTACCGGTTGCCGACGGTTGGCGAGTGGGAACTGGCCACCAGGGTGAACCACAGCGGCGAGGACGATGAGGGGCCGCAAATGGCGGCCATCACGACCTCCGGCCTGGGCTGGAACGCCGAGAACAGCGGCGGCCAAGTCCACCGAACTCGGGAGAAGGCAGCTTCCAGGCTTGGCCTGTGGGACATGAACGGCAACGTGGCCGAGTGGTGCGAGGATGACGGAACGGACCGCTCCTGGAGCGTCGCGTGCGGCGGCGCGTACGACCTGCCGGTCGAGCGATGCACCAACGCCTCGCGCGAGACCGTTCCATCGGACGTCCGCCGACCCGACATTGGCTTTCGGGTCGTCATGGAAGCCGACGGAAAAGGACCGGTCGAAAAATAATTTCGGATTGCGCGGGGAAATCGAGGCCGCTTTACGCTTCTGTGTTCAGGGGGCGGGACGCGACGGACGCGCGTCACGTTTCGACCGTCTGGGGGGGCGGTCGAGGGCACTGAGGTTGGTCGCGGCATCCGGGGGGGGATGCCGCGACCGCCGGGTGTCTCGGTCGCAACGTAAACTGTTCAGAATTCGCGATTAAGAAGCCGATCGCATCTGCCTGCGAGGCGTCCGCCATGGCGTTATTTGTGCCAACAAAAATGCCGGCGGGTGGACAGGGAGGGGGGGAACCCTGTCCGGGGAAACCGCCGGCACGGGTGGTATATCATCGATCAACCGCTCAGTTCAAGGCCGCGAGGCGGATTTTTCGCCGGCGCGTGTCGCCGTCGTTGCCTGCGGCGGATCTGGCACGGTTCATCGCCGACCAACCTGCCATCAATTTTGCCGTGGTGAATACGTTTGCTCGAGGGGATTGACCTCGCCCGATGCAACGCGCCGCTTCCGTCACCGCCTACCTGTTATATTACTAGCGTGAAAGCAGCTGAACGGTAAACAATTGACATTGATAACGACCATTGATAATTAGTGGGAATGACACGACACGTCTCCAACGGTAAAGCTCCCATCAAGGTTCCAGATAAGGCGCGCCTGCAGCGCGAGGCGAATGAGGAGATTGCGCGTGCCAATGCCGAGCGGTTGCTGACGCCTGTGGAGAGCCCCACCCCGCTCGGCGGCAACCCCGCGCCGCCGCAGCCGAGCGAGCCGTCGCTGGAGCAGCGGCTGGCGGACATCGACCGGCGGGCCAAGGAACGGGCGCACGAGGAGAAGCGCGCGCTGGCGACCCATTACGTGGTCGAGGCGCGGAACGCCTTCCGCCGGGCCGTCAGCAGGACGTCCGACGAGGCGGTGAAGTCGGCGTACGAGGAGATGCTCCGGCTGGAGCGGCTGGCGGGCGACGCGGCGACGCCGGCGGAGGCGGGCCCGTCGTCCCGTTCGACCGAGGGGGAGCGGGCGACCCGCGAGCGGCGGAGCCCCGACTCGCTCCGCGTCGACGCCCAGAAGCTCGCCGACTGGCTGAAGGGCCACCCCGGCAGCAAGGGCTCGGCCGCCGTCGAGGCGACCGGCGTCGTCGTCAAGCAGCCGCTCAACGTCCGCACCTTCATCGAGAAGTATCTCCCCGGCGCCAAGGTCCGCACCGAGGGTCAAAAGGCCGGCACGCTTTACAGCATTGGGTAAATCCTATCCTTCTACCCGCAGCAACCTGGCAAGGATTTTCCATCGGAGCCAGTGCCGCTCGTCTAATGTCGATAATTCTCGGGATAAAGTTTGCTCGCGATATGCGGTGTCATCAGTTGGCGTATCGCATCACACCGCTGACCGCTATGCCGTCGACATTCTGCCATTCTCATTGCGGGATTGTACCTTGCAGGTTGCTGCTTGTTCGGGAGCGGACCGAGGTTCTAGGATAAGCGAAAAGCCTGACGTTTCGCCAGATTGCATCCTCTTTTGTTGCCGTCGCCGTGTTGAGGTAAGGTAGGCCGGACGCTCGCCGAGGGGCGTTGGACGACCACTCTCAAAGGATGGGGAACCTGGCAT
This sequence comes from Tepidisphaeraceae bacterium, assembly GCA_965198865.1. Classification (GTDB taxonomy): domain Bacteria; phylum Planctomycetota; class Phycisphaerae; order Tepidisphaerales; family Tepidisphaeraceae; genus CBDAQA01. The sequence goes on from CBDAQA010000018.1 coordinate 308,633, forward strand.
GGTACCTAAGGTGTTGATCGGCTGTGTCCTCGTCGTCGCCACGTCTGGCGGGATCGTCCTGCCGCTGTGGGCCGACACGCTGAAGCTGAAGGATGGCGCCCATCTCGACGGCAAGGTGATGGACGCCGGGACCGGCTACTGGGTGAAGCTGGCCGACGGCTCGTCGCGGACGGTGCCGAAAGACTCGGTGCAGGAATGGGTGAGGGGGGACGCCGGCGCCACGCCGGCCTCGGCGTCGGCCGGATCGCTGGCGGGGCGGGGTCAGGCGGCGGCGCTGCCGGGCGGCGCGCCCTTCGCCGCCGTCAAGGCCAAGGCCGACCGGGTCGACACGCCCATCCAGGCGGTCGGCCTGTGGCAGTCGTTCATCGACACCCACCCCTCGGCCGCCGACGCCGCCGCCGCCAAACAGCAGCTGGCCTACTGGAACCAGCTGATGAACGGCAACGCCGAGCGGATCAACGGCAAGTGGATCTGGGGTGCCGAACGGGACAAGCTGCTCGCGCAGGTCCGCGACCTGATGGAGCAGGCCGCAGAGGACATGCGGGCCAACCAGACCCTCAAGGGGCTCCGGGAGTACGAGCAGGCCGTCAAGCTGTACCCCAACGACTTTGAGGGCAACTTCTGGATGGGGCGGATCAACCTCGAGCAGGGTGCCGCCGCCCGCAACAACGCCAAGATCGACGCCGGCATCAAGTCGCTGGAGACGGCCGTCAAGCTGCGGCCCAACTCGGCGCCCGCCCTGAGCAACCTGGCCATCGCCTACAACTTCCGCGCGAAGTACCTGTTGTCCATCCAGACGGCTTACCAGGCGGCCAAGCTGGAGGACAACAAGGGGATCGTCCAGAACCTCATCACGGTCATCGATCACGCCCCGACGGGCCTGCGGAACAACGACAAGGTCAAGCCGATCATCGCCGACGCGATGGTGCTGGCCGGGAAGTACGGGATCAGCAACGGTGGGGAGTGGTACTGGGTCGACCTGGAGGACGAGAGCGATTCGGGTGACGGCAAGCCGTCCCACTCCAAGGGGCACCACGGCACCGAGCACGACGACAGCGACCAGAAGGGGCCGCCGGGCATCATCGGCAACGGCACGGGCGAGCTGGTGTCGGCCGACGGGTACATCCTGACCAACCGACACGTGGCCAAGGAGGGCGACTACCTGATGGTCCGGCTGAGCGACGGCACCATCAAGGTCGCCGACCGGGTCGTCATCGACGACGAGCAGGACCTGGCGGTGCTCAAGATCAAGACCGACGTCAAGCTCCCGTTCGTCCGCCTGGCCGGCTATGACCACCCGCCGGTCGGCGCGGACGTGGACGTGTTCGGCTTCCCCCTGCTGGGCATGGTCGGCGCGATCGACTCCAGCGTGAAGATGACCCGCGGGATCGTCACCGCCTGGGACGAGAAGGGAGGATTCGACAACTGCGACGTCACCGTCGACGCGACCATCAACCCCGGCAACAGCGGCGGGCCGATCGTCGACCACAACGGCAACCTGCTGGCCGTCGCCACGGCCAAGACCGGGTCGGGCGACATCGGCGGCAACCAGTTCGTCGGCAGTTACGGCCTGGGCCAGAGCACCGGCCACATCCGGCGGTTCCTGGCCCACCAGGCGGCCAAACTCGGCGACCTGAAGGTGAAGTCCGGCACGGCCGACAAGCAGCTGACCAACGAGGAGCTGGCGACGAAGTTGACGCCGGTGACCGTCTGCATCTTCGTCTGCCGCGGGGCACCCCCGGCCGACGGGGCCGTCCCCAAGCCGCCGGCACAGCCGTGACCTCGGCCCAGGGTTTGCTCGCACGAACCACAACAGGAGGTTCGATGAAGGTGTCGAAGTTCAGTTGGTCCCGTCTGGTAGGCCTGCGTCTGGTCCGCTGCGTGATCGTGGGTATGTTCGTGGCGGCCATGGCTGGCAGCAGCATGGGGTGCAAGACCGTTGTGGAGGAGCACGGCCACGACCACCACGACGATCACCGCGACCACTGGTGATCGTCCGACGGTTATCTAACGCTAACGCCGCAAGGGGGCTCGCATGATCGCGAGCCCCTTGTTCGTTGCATCAGCCGGCGCAGTGAAACGGCGACGTGCGTCGCGTAGCATTCAGGCCGAATGGATGCCACTGCCGAGCGGCCCGCCGCTCCATACGCCACAGGGGGCCGGCCGCGCGTGCTGACCCCCGGTCGGTGCCGACTCATTTTCGCCTCCGTCGTCCTGCTGAACCTGTGGACCAGTTGGCGATTTCTCACCCACGATTGCCCGATCGACCTGGCCGGTGACGAGGCCCAGTACTGGACCTGGTCCCGACACCTCGCGGCCGGGTACTACAGCAAGGGACCGCTGGTCGCGTACCTCATCCGGGCGAGTTGCGCGGTCCTCGGCAATACGATGCCCGCCGTCCGCGCCCCGGCCGCGCTGCTGGCGGCGGGCACCTCCTGCTGCACCTACTGGCTCACCCGCAAGCTGTTCGGCAGCGACCGGCTGGCGCTGGCCGCGTTCCTGCTCGGCGCGATCGTGCCGATGTTCGCCGCGGGCGGGACGCTGATGACGATCGACCCGCCGCTGTTCTTCTGCTGGGCGGCCGCCACCTGTTTCGCGGCGAAGGCGATCTTCGACGGCAGCCGCTGGGCCTGGCCGGCCGCCGGGATGATGGCCGGCGTCGGGGTCTTGGCGAAGTACGCCATGCTCCTCTGGCCGCCGCTGGTGTTGCTCTACCTTGCCATCGACCCGACGGCTCGCCGGTGGCTTCGCTCGCCCTGGCCCTGGCTCATGTCGCTGCTGGCCGTGCTGTTCCTGACGCCGCCGTTGGTGTGGAACGCCCAGCATGATTGGGTGACGTTTCACCACGTCGCCACGCAGATCGGCGGCGAGCAGCCGACCGTCGGCCACGGCAGCTCGCTCCCGATCCGGGCACTGGGCGGGATCGGCCACGTCGTGCTGAACGTGCTCTCCACGGCGGGCATCCAACTGGCGGCGATCAATCCTGCCGTCTCGGTCTTCGTCGTGGGCGGCGTGGTGTACACGCTCGCCCGCCACTCCGCCGGCGACCCACAGCGACCGGCGCTCCGCTACCTGCTGGTGATCGGCGGCGGGTTCTGGAGCGTCTGCCTGCTCGACGCCCTCCTGGCCAAGGTCGAGCCGAACTGGCCCGCCCCGTCCTACTTCACGCTGCTCATCCTCGCGGCCCACTTCATCTCCACCCGCTGGCGCGGCGACTGGCGACCGTGGCGCGGCTGGTTCTACGGCGCCATCGCCTTCGGCCTGATCGCCAGCGTGATGATTCACGACGTCACTTTCATCTACCCCGCAGCCGGTTGGTTTGACCGACACTTTCCTCGCAGCCCCGCCAAGGATGGCACGCCGCGCGTTTGGGTCGCGCCGAGGAGTTTTGACCTCGCCACGAAGTTCCGCGGCATCCGGGATCCCTTCGCCACCACCGTCCACGCCGAGCTGGGCCGCCTGCGTCCCGGCGCGTTCGTCCTGTGCGAGGATTACATGGACGCGTCGCAGCTCAGCTTCTACCTGCCGGGCCAGCCAGACACCTACTTCGCCGGCTCGTACTGGACCGACCCAGCGGTCCGTCGGCGCTGGACGCAGTACGACATCTGGCCCGACCGCCAGCTCGACCGCCCAGACCTGGTCGGCCACGACGCGATCTATGTCGGCTGGCCGAACTACGCACCGCTGCGGGAATCGTTCGCTAAGGTGACGCGCCTGCCCGACGTCACCGTGACGATCGACGGCCTCCTCGTCCGCACGTGGACCGTCTGGCGGTGCGAGGGGTTCAAGGGAATGAAGCGACCCGCGGGCCCCGGACCACGGTGATGGGCAGACCGCAACAGGTTCAACGCCTCGAAACGCCGGGGTCTTCGGAGTACCTCAGACCCGGCGTCACCGCGCTCATCGTGGCCTGGTGCATCGCGTTTGCACTGGCGCTGTTCGCCGACGCCCCCGTCGCCACCTGGGTGAGGGCCAGCGGATTGGGCCGATCGGTGGCGGCGTCGCACTGGAGCTGGTGGGTGAAGCTTCCGGGCGGCTTTCCCTTCACGGTTGTGATTGTCGCGATCCTCTGGTTTGCCCGCCGAATCCATTGGCGACAGGTCGTCTTTGTCGTCGCCGTCGCCGCCTTCGCGGGCCTGAACGTCATCCCCAAGTGGATCGCCGGCCGCACCCGGCCGTTCAAGCTGCCGATCCCGGTCGCCGATCAACCGCGGCCGCTCGAATTGCACCCGTTCCACGGCGGCCTGTACGGCCTGTTCCACGAGGTGAACCTGTCGTTCCCCTCCGGTCACGAATGCACCGCCTTCGCCCTGGCGGCCGCCTTGTGGATCGTCTGGCGACCGGCCGCCTGGCCACTGCTCGCGCTGGCGGCGCTGGTCGGGGTCGAACGGGTGGTGGAGAATGCCCACTACGCCAGCGACGTGATCGGTGCCGTCGGCTTCGCGGGGCTCGGTGCGCTCGCGGCCCGCGCGGTGATGTCGCCCTGGATGGACCGCCCCGAGCCACCCGGTTTTCCGGTGGTGCCCCGGGTCGCCGCCGAACTTTGACTTGGGCCGGGGGGGTCCGTAGGTTACGCCCCTCCCGCCCGTTGGCGGCGGGACGGACGCGCGCCGGGCACCCCTCGGGGAGACGATGACGATGACTTGGAAGCGGTTGCTGCTGGCCGCCGCGGCGGGGTCGGCCCTGTCCACGATGCTCGCCCCCGCCAAGGCCGACACGGTCACGGCCGTCGTCAGCCAGGACCAGGCCAACCGCCTGTCCCTGTTCCACGACTACGGCCTGAACGCGGTCGGCAACGACAACTACGTCGGCGTGCCGGTCAACGTCGCCAACCCCAACGACCTCGGCGGCCAGGTCCCCGGTGCGCCCGGCACGGGGCTGATCAGCGGTTACCTGCCGTCGTCCGCCGTGTCGACCGACACCACCTCCAACGGCCGGCCGTTCGACTTCACGCTGACCCCCTTGGTCGGCTACGACGCCAACCCCGAGGCCCACCGCGTCCCCCGCGGCGGCGCGTTCGCCGGCGGGGAGTTCGGCGCGGCCTACCACGTCGCCGACGGCGCCGACGACCCCATCGTCGGCCAACCGCTCCGGGCCACCTTCGCCTACAGCGCGCTGGGCGCGTTCTACGAGGGGCAGGTCCAGAACGCCGACACGCTGCAGCAGAACCTGTCGGCCTCGGTCCGGCAGACGCTGTTCGGCGGCACGATCGTGATGTCGTCCACGCTGGTCGACTCCTTCACGATGGAGCACGGGTCGGCGTTCCTCGACACGTTCGACGCCGGCGCGACCGGCGAGTTCTTCTTCCTGCCGCAGGCGTCGATCGAGACCGGCTACGACTTCACGCACTTCCAGTACTTCTTCACCGCGACCAACGAGAACCAGAAGCCGACCGCCGACCGCAACACGTTCATCGCCAAGGCGCACCTGTACACGCTGCCCCAGCGGCTGGGCGCGACGATCGAGGAGGCGCCCGACCTGCTGACCGAGATCCTCCGGGCCGCCATCCGCCGGGTGACGGTCAACTACGCCCACGTCTGGAACCAGCCGACGGAGCACACCGGCAACGACTACGAGTACCAGGCCAACCGGATCGGCCTCGGGCTGGAGGGGCTGACCGTGCCATCGACGGTTGGCAACCGGTCGCTGGGCACGTTCGGGCAGAGCCTGTCGTTCGACGTGGACTACGACCACGAGTTCCAGAACTTCGACAACAGCAACTCGGTCCACGAGCAGATCGTGGGCGGCCACCTCACGCCCCGCGGCGGGCCGCACCGCAAGGACGGCATCGACATCTTCACCCTCCGCGGCAACGCCCGCCTGTTCGACCTCCCGCGCGACGCCGGCACCCTCGCCACGTACCTCCAGTGGGACCTGATCCACGACGGGTCGAACATCATCCCCCGCCGGTACAACTCCTACATCATCAGCGGCGGGCTGACGTACCGGTACTGAAGGCCACCGTGGAAGGGCGAATGCAGACGCCTCCCCTCCTGACCCCGCGCCCCCTGACGCCCCTGGCGGCCCGGCGGGCGTGGACCGAGCCGACGGTCCGGCTGTGGTGGCTGATGGCGCTGGCCGTCCTGCTGATGATCCTCTGCTACGCCGCCGACCGACTGTGGGCCCGGCACGTCGAGAACCGGCTGATCGCGACCGGCCTGCCGGTGCAGGCCCGCGTGATCAGCACCGGCCTTCACGCCACGCCCGGCCAGACCGCCGACGTCGGCGACCCCGCCGCCGTCGGCATCCAGTGGCACGGGCAGCCCACCCGCTTGCAGGGGTCGCTCACCCGACCCAGCTTCATCGGCGCGACGATCCCGATCCACGTCGATCCGAGCGACCCCACCGTGTGGACCGACCAGGCCGAGGCGACGCCGCTGGCGCATGCGCTGTTCGTGGGACTGTTGCTCCTGCCGATCGTGCCCGTGCTGTTGGGCATCGCCGCCCTCAAGCGGCGGGGCGTCGCCAGGGCGTGGCAGCTCGGCGTGGCCAGGGCCGCCGTCGTCGTCGCCCGTCATCAGACCCCGATCGCGCCGCTCAGCTACGCCCTGCGTTGCCGCTGGCGCGACGGCGAGCGTCGGCTGTTCACGGTCCACGTCCCGCGCGCCGGCCGCTCGCTTGCCAAGGGCGACGAGCTGTGGGTCATCGTGCCTCAGGGTCGTGGTCGGCCCGTGGCGGCCATGTGGTTCGAGTCACCCGTTTAGCGGTCGCCCCGGAGGGGCACTCTGCCACGCGTTGAAGAGTGCCCCTTCGGGGCGACCGCTAAACGGCGACGGAACGTTCATCCGATGCGTCGTTTCTGGACCCAACTCGCGATCGCCACCAACTGGCCCGTCCTGGCGGCGGTGCTGGTGCTGTCGTCGCTGGGGTCGGTCAGCATCTGGGCCTACAGCCGGCTGACGCTGGACGGGCTCCACCGCGGCGAGGGGACCAAGCAGCTGGTCTACCTGGGCGTGGCGTTCGCCAGCATGGTGGGGTTCCAGGCGGTCGACTACCGCATCATCGGGCGGTTCGTCTGGCCGTTCTACGTCGCCAGTTTGGGGCTCGTCCTCTACACGCTGTTGGGCGGCGTGGCGGAGACGCACGGCCACCCGCTGCCGTTCGTCCACGGCACCAAGGGCGTCTACTGCTGGATCAACCTCGGGCCGATCAGCCTGGAGCCGTCGGAGCTGGCCAAGGTGGCGTTCGTGCTGGTGCTGGCGCGGTACCTGCGCTACCGCAGCAACTACCGCACGCTGGGGGGGCTGCTGCCGCCGTTCGGGCTGGCGCTGCTGCCGGCGGTGCTGATCCTCAAGCAGCCCGACCTGGGCGTGGCGGCGCTGTTCGTGCCGACGCTGCTGGCCATGCTGTTCGTCGCCGGGGCCAAGGTGAAGCACATGGCGTCGATCATCGGGCTGGGGGTGGCGTTCGTGCCGCTGTTCTGGCTGAGCGGCGAGCCGAACGTGCCGGTGATGTCCCACCTGCCATCGCTGATGAAGCCGTACCAGCGGGCGCGGGTGCGGTCGATGCTGCTCCTGGACTCGCCAGCGTCGCGCGACGCCAACTTCCAACAGCACCAGGCGCTGATCGCCCTGGGCAGCGGCGGGTGGTTCGGCAAGGGGATCGGTCACATCCCGGTCGGGCAGGGCGTGCCCGAGGCGCAGAACGACATGGTCTTCAGCCTGATCGGCGAACAACTGGGCCTGCTCGGGGCCGGCATCGTGCTGGGGGCCTACTGCGTGCTGTTCGCCGCGGGCGTCACGATCGCCTCGGCCACGAAGGAGCCGTTCGGCCGGCTGGTCGCGATCGGCATCGTCGCCATCCTCGCCACGCAGACGGCCATCAACCTGATGGTGTGCTTACGCATGATGCCGGTGACCGGCGTCACGCTGCCGTTCGTCAGCTACGGCGGGAGCAGCCTGCTCGCCAGCTACATGGCGGCCGGCCTGCTGCTGAACGTCGGCCAGAGCCGGGCGATGGTGCTGGCGCCGAAGTCGTTCGAGTACGACGAGGCGGCGGACTGATGCGGACCCAGTCGCATCCGCCATTGTGCAGGGAGAGCCCGGGTCGCATATCTGGGACTTCTTCTTGAATCGCCGCATCCCCGTGGCCTACTTGACCGCCGTCCGGGTGGCCGGCGCGGTCGTCTTCTGGTTCGCTGCGCCCTCGTGGTGGATGAACCACTCGGGGGCGCCACCGACCAGCCCGATGCACACGGCGGCCAGCAGCGTTGCCCTCGCCAAGGTGTTCCGCTCGTCCGTCCCGTCTCGCATGAGCCACCGCCCGTCCCTGAACCGTCCAGACCATTGCGAAGATCGAAGATGTGTCGCCGTCGACCCGACGGTTGCTACTTGAACCCCAGGTGGATCCCCGGCCGGACGATCGGGAGGTTGGGCACGGGGTCGGGCCTCTGCTGGGCAGCCACGGGGATCTTCGGCGGGGTGCCCAGCTCGATGGCGAACGTGTGGAACACCGTCTGGCCCGACGCGTCCGTCAGCTGCGCGATCACGCTGGCCGACTCCTGCGGGTAGTCGCTGGGCACGTTCCAGCGGATCTGCCCCGCCTTGCTGATGACCATCCCCTTCGGCGACGACTGCAGCGTGGCAACGACGCCCCCCTTGCTCGACTCGGCGTGCAGGGCGTAGTTGTACGCCGTCCCCCGGATCGCGAACGCCGGCGGGGCCGAGTCGACGAACAGGAAGTCCTTCCCGCCCGCTGCCAGCGCTGCCGCCAGGTCGAACTGCCGCAGGATCAACCGGTCGTTCCCCTCCCCCACGGTCACCAGGGCACGCGCCCGGGGGATCAGGTGCACCCGGTCGGGCAGCGACAGCTTCGACTCGGCGGCGATCTCGGGCAGGTCGTGCAGGACCACCAGCGGCCGCGGGTCGCCATTGTTGAACACCGCCAGGCCGGGACCGCTGGACACCTCGTCCTTGTCGGCTGCGTCCTCCTTGGATTTCTTCCCCTTCCCCTTGCCCTTCTTGCCGCCACCCTTGGCCTTGTCGCCCGAGATCCAGGAACAGCTGAACGCGGGATCGTCGGCCGGGAAGGCGTGTCCCACGATGCCGCTCACCTTGCTGGTGAGGTCGGCCCGGTACACCTCGTCGTGACCGACGAACACCAGCGCCCCGTTGCCCGACAGCAGCGCCGTCGACCCCGACGGCAGGTACAGCCCATCCTGCATCCCCGCGACCCGGCCGCCGATCAGGTCGCTGACCTCAATGCCGGCCCAGCTGCCCCCGCACACGACGGCCGTCGACCCGTCGAACGACACGTGAACGTGCGCCGGCTGGACGTTGTCGTAGTGCTTGGTCGGGTACCGAACCGCCTGGAGCGTGTTGGGGTTCAGCAGCAGGAACTGCCCGCCATTGCCCTTGTCGCGCTCCTTGTCATTGCCCAGCAGGATCAGCGGCGCGACGGCATCCGCCCCCATTGCCATCGACCCGACGCCGCACGGCGGGGCGGCGTAGTTCTTGTCCAGCGTCTGCTTCGCCAGGTCGTACTGCTGGATCTGCTTGAGGTCGCGCAGGCCCACGTACAACTTCTTCGCGCCCGCCGCCACGGCGAAGTCGTCGGACGGCAGCGAGATCAGCTTGGTCACCTTCGCCTGGCTGACGTCGAACACGCCGACCACGCGGATCTTCGGCATCTTCAGGATCAGGAACCGACCGCCCCCGCCGATGACGGTGCCCGTCACCGGGGCCGGCAGCTTCACCTCGGTCTTGCCCGGCGCGAGCACCGGCGGGGGGAACTGGTCGGCCTGGAGGCGTTGCCCCTCGTCGGCGGCGGCGGCGGCCGAGCCAACGCCGAAGGCCAACAGAACGACCAGGGCGATCACGCGGGACGGCGACGACATCAGGGACCTCTCAAGCGTCAGAAATGGCGGACGGACACACCACAATGGTGAATGCGCCCCGCTCGGCAAGCAAAAATTTCGAGTCGGCATCCGTCCACCACGGTCAGCTCGCCACCATCAAGGCGAACTCGCCGCGTCGGCCACGCCAACATTTTCAGGTCGCTGAGTTCAGCCGAATCGACTTGCCTCAAGTCGGGAACCGGTCGGCTCGCCGCCCGATGCCATGCGCTCGCGACACGCCTACTGTTCGGTCCAGAATGCTCCCGGCCCGTTTGCCGGTGGGCGAGCCCCGTCGAGGACCCGCACCCATGCCCACGCTGTTCGACCCCCTGACCGTCGGCGAGCTTCACCTGCCCAACCGCGTCCTGATGGCCCCGCTCACGCGGTGCCGGTGTGACCCCGGCCGGGTCCCCACCGCGCTGATGGCCGAGTACTACGTCCAGCGGGCGACGGCGGGACTGATCATCTCCGAGGCGACCAGCGTCGACCCCATGGGCGTCGGCTACCCCGACACGCCGGGCATCTGGTCGGACGCCCAGGTGAAGGGGTGGAAGCGGATCACCGACGCCGTCCACGCGGCCGGCGGGCTCATGGTGCTGCAGCTGTGGCACGTCGGCCGGGTGAGCGACCCGGTCTACCTCGACGGCCGGCAGCCCGTCGCCCCCAGCGCCGTGCGGGCCGAGGGGCACGTGAGCCTGGTCCGGCCGCCGAAGGAGTACGAGGTGCCGCGGGCGCTGGACCGGGACGAACTGCCCGGCGTGATCGCCGCCTACCGCAAGGGGGCCGAGAACGCCAAGGCGGCCGGGTTCGACGGCGTCGAGATCCACGGGGCCAACGGCTACCTGCTCGACCAGTTCCTCCAGAGCGGCTCAAACCTTCGCACGGACGACTACGGCGGCCCGGTCGAGAACCGCGCCCGGCTCATGTTGGAAGTGACCGACGCGTGCGTCGATGTCTGGGGACCCGGCCGGGTGGGCATGCACCTGGCGCCCAACGGCAACACCCAGGGCATCCACGACGCCGACCCCGCTGCGACGTGGGGGTACGTCGCGGCCCAGCTGGGCCAGCGGAAGATCGCGTTCATCGGCGCCCGCGAGCCCCGCACCCCCGGCTGGCTCGGACCGCAACTGAAGCGGCAGTTCGGCGGCGTCTACTTCGCCAACCAGTTGTTCTCCAAGGCGAGCGCCCAAGAGGCGATCGACCACGGCGAGGCCGACGGCGTCCTGTTCGGCGTCCCGTTCATCGCCAACCCCGACCTGCCCCGGCGATTCAGGGAGGACGCCCCGCTGAACGAGCCGCACAAGGAGACGTTCTACGCGCAGGGCGCAGTCGGGTACACGGATTATCCGGCTTTGCCTTTCTGATTTTCGAAAACATCCACCCAAGCCGGCGTCTGAGGTACGCCGAAGACCCGGGTCTCTGGCGTCCCTCAGACGCCGGCCTGCATTCGACAAATGGCAAGCGATTCTGATCCGCCTTCACAGCGAAAACGCCCTGGTTGTGCTCTGTCTCGACGCTCCGAATCTGGACTGCGAAGACGTGGAACCACAGATGCACACGGATGCACACCGATCAAAAGCCGCCGAGTGTTGATCGGTGTGCATCCGTGTGCATCTGTGGTTCCATTCTCCCTTGTCGCCCAAACTGAGGGTCGAGACGGAGCACCCCGGTTGGGAAATCCCAACCGGGGTGCTCTGTCTCTCACAATCGATCCAATGCCGATCACCCCGGCGACGGCATCGGCCCGCCGCCGAGGCGGATGTCGGGGTCGGTCGGGCTGGCGGCGGGGGCAATCGTCGTAGCGGGGCGGCGGGCGTTCTGCTCCTTCTCGAGCAGGTCGCCGACCGTCGGCTTGGTCAGCACGTCGCCACGCATGATGCGCTCGATGTCGCTGGCGTCCAGCGTCTCGTACTTGATCAGCGCCTTGGCAACGGCGTCGATCTGCTCGCGGTGCGCCTCGAGCAGCGTGCGGGCCTCGGCGTACAGGCTGTCGATCAGCTTCTTCACTTCCTCGTCGATGGCCTTGGCGGTCTCGTCCGAGTGGTCCCGGCCGGAACCGAAACCGCCCAGCGCGTTGGGCTTGTTCTCGTCCTCGCCGTAGAAGACGAAGCCGAGCCGGTCGTTCATGCCCCACTCGGCGATCATCTGCCGGGCGATGCCGGTGGCCTGGCGGATGTCACCCCCGACGCCGTTGTTGATGTCGCCGGTGAACATCTCCTCGGCGATCCGCCCGCCGAACGTCATCTTCAGGTAGGCGATGCACCACCGCTTGCTGTAGGTGTAGCGGTCCTTCTCGGGCAGCGTCATGGTCGAGCCGAGTGCGCGACCACGCGGAATGACCGTGACCTTGTGGATCGGGTCGCTGTCCGGCCGCAGCAGGTGCTGGATGACGGCGTGACCGGCCTCGTGGTAGGCGGTGGCGGTCTTCTCCTTCTCGTCCATCACGCGGCTCTTGTTGGCCCGGCCGAAGCGCACCTTGTCCCGCGCTTCCTCCAGGTCGTCCTGCTCGATGAACTCCTTGCCGCTCATCGTCGCGCCCAGCGCCGACTCGTTGATGACGGCGGCCAGATCGGCACCGCTGAAGCCGGGCGTCGCCCGGGCCAACCGCAGCAGGTCGATGTTCGGCCCAAGCTTCACCTTCCGGCTGTGGACCTTGAGGATCTCCAGCCGGCCCTTCACGTCCGGCAGCGGGACGTACACCTGCCGGTCAAACCGGCCCGGGCGGGTCAGGGCCGGGTCCAGCACGTCCACGCGGTTGGTGCTGGCGACGACGATCACCTGGTCGTTGGTGTCGAACCCGTCCATCTCGACCAGGATGGCGTTCAGCGTCTGCTCACGCTCATCGTGCCCGCCGCTGCTGAACCCGCTCCCGCGGCGACGGCCGACGGCGTCGATCTCGTCCAGGAAGATGATGCACGGGCTGTTGTCCTTCGCCTGCTTGAACAGGTCGCGCACCCGGCTCGCCCCGACGCCGACGAACATCTCGACGAAGTCCGAACCGCTGATAGAGAAGAACGGGGCGTCGGCCTCGCCGGCGATCGCCTTGGCCAGCAGCGTCTTGCCGGTGCCGGGCTCGCCGACCAAGAGCACGCCGCGCGGGATGCGGCCGCCGAGGCGCTGGAACTTCTTCGGGTTCTTGAGGAACTCGACGATCTCCATCACCTCTTCCTTGGCCTCCTCCACGCCGGCCACGTCGTCGAAGGTGACGTTGGTGTGTTCCTTACTGGTGATCTTGTGCTTGGACCGCCCGAAGTTGCCGAGCATGCCCCCCGCGCCACCGCCGTTGCGGAGCTGGCGGAAGATCACGACGTACAGGAACGCCAGCACCAGCAGCCACGGCACGAACGGCAGCAGGATCTGCAGCAGGAAGTTCTGGTTGTTGACGTTGCGGAACGCGGCGCTGGGGGCGTTGGCGCGCAGGTAGTCGTGGAAGCGCCAGTCGGACGACTCGCCGGGCGTCAGCTGGACGTTGAAGTTCAGCACCTTGGCGGTCGTGCCGGTGACGTCGGGCAGCTGCAGCTCCTGGAGGAACGTCCCGTTGAGCTCCTCGGTGTCGATCTCCAGCGACTGGACCTTGTCCAGGTGGGCGAACAGCTCGCTCTCGCCGATGCGGGTGCGGGTCGCCCGGGTGTTGGTCACCATGTAGACGATCAGCAGCGCCAGGGCGATGAAGACGACCCAGCCGAGGACCCCCTTGCCGAACCACATGCCGCCCTGACCGGGGCCGCTCCCGTTCCCCCCGCCATTGCCGCCCCCGTTGCCACCGCCACCGTTGGGGCCACCGGGACGGTTGTTCCGGCGGGCCGGGCGGTCGGGTCGTTGTTCAGCCATTTGGAAACCCTTGATAGATGCGTGGTCGCCCGGCCGTGACCGGGACCCCTCAAACACGCACATGATAGCGGTTTCCCGGACGCACTTTCCACCAGCAATTCCGAGGGCGCACGGGGTAAATGAGGGGATGGGTGGGTGACGGGGTCATGGGGCCGGGACCATTTGGTTGCCCCGCCACCCGCTCACCCCCTCACCTCGTCATCCCCAACCCTCACCAGTCCGCCTGCATCTCGTGGACGATGTCGGTCGCCAGCCGCTGCACGGCGTCCTTGGAGCCGATGCTGATCGCCTCGCCCAGCGTGGGGAAGAAGCTCACGTGCTGGTCGAAGTCCTTCCGCGTCGTGTAGACCTGCCCGGTCCGCAGGTTCTTCCACGTGAAGCTGACCGTCACGTTGAACGACTGCTCCTGCGGCAGACCCGTGTAGACGTTGTCGCTCAGCGTCGTCGTGTTCGCGTCGGTGATGACCCCCTCCAGGATCGTGTCGGCCCGGTCGGTCGGCACGACCTTGTACGGCGAGTGCTCCTCGATCTGCTGGATGATCGACGTCGTCAGGTCCGACTCCAGCCCCCGCCGGTAGGTGCGGTTGGTGAACACCGGCACCGCCACCGTCTGCACGTCCTCGCGGTAGAGCGACCGCCACTGGTAGCCGGTCTTGGGGTCGGGATCGCCGATGCCCGCGGCCTGGTAGCCGCAACCGGCAAGCGAAAGGATGGCGAGCGCGACGACCCCGTTGAGCGACGGCCCGGAGGGCCGGGCGCTGCGGCGCGGGTTGCGCGAAACCACCCGGCCCTCCGGGCCGTCGCTCAACGGGGATGCGGAACGTCGACGACTCACGGTAGCGGCACCCGCGGCAGGGGGGTGGCCGGCGCGACGTACGGTTGGCCCGCGTGCGGGGCCGGCTGCGCCAGCGCCCAGTCGGGCATGCCGTGCAGCGCCGCCCGGGCGTCGGCCACGTGCGGGCCCTTGGGGTAGGTCAGGATCAGGTAGCGGTACATGTAGACCGCCCCGTCGGTCGCGCCGGTCCGCCGGTAGTAGTCGGCCGTCAGGTACAGCTTGATCGCCAGCTCGTCGTCGATCTTGGCCAGGATGCCCGGCACGTTCTCGTCGGCGGCGAGGGCGGGGTAGGCGACGGCGAAGTCGGCCAGCTTCGTGCGGGCGTCGAGCATCGGCGTGGCGTCGAAGCGCGGGCCGCGGAACCGCGCCAGCGCCGCGAACGCCGCCCGCAGCTTCGCCTGCGGCAGCCGCTCGCTCCGGCCGTACTGCTTGGCGTAGAAGTCATACGCGTCCTGCGCCAGGTCGTAGTCGCCGGTCGCGTAGTAGAAATCGGCCGTCCGCAGCAGGGCACGCTCGGCCACGGGCGAGCCGGGCGATCGCTGCTGGATGCGGTACATCATCTCGATCGCCTCGTCCTCGGCGCTGGCGATCGGCAGCCCCAGGATCCTCGTCTTGTGGCCGTTGAGGAAGCCGTCGGCGATGTGGTACTGCATCTCCAGCCCGGCCGAGAACAGCCCGCCGGACGGGTACTCGTCCATCAGCTCGTCCAGGTAGTAGTAGGCCCGGATCCAGTCGTCGGTCATGTAGAGCGCCTGGGCGATCAGGTACAGGCAGCGGTCCCGCTGCGGGGCGGTCTTGCTGCGCGTCTTCACCCACTCGATGCCCACGTTGAGGGCCGCCTGTCCGTCCTTGTGGTCGAGCAGGTCCTGGATGTGGTCCAGCTCCGGGTCGGGCGCGACGGCCCTGGGCGCGACCGGCGCGATCGACTGCCACTTCCCGTCCCGAAACTCCGCCGCCGGCGGGCTCGGATCCTGGGCGCGGGCCACCGCCGCGCAGGCCACGATCAGGCCCACGGCACAGCAGCGAGTCGTCGGCGTCCGCGACATGGATCGCGATTGTATCGGCACCGCCCGCGGTGTCGATTGCGTGGGCGGCCTCGCCCGTGGTCCGTGGGACGAAATGGGACGCTTACACACCCGCGTCTGAACGCATAGTACATTAGTCTTGACTGGGAAGTGACTTAAAAACGTTCCAGTTGCTTGTTGGAACGACTTGTCCCACCTGTTGACCGTCGGGCGATCGGTCACTCGGCCGTGCTGCCAGCCAGGCGGAAGTGGACGACGCTGACGATGTCGTCGTCGGTCAGGCCCGGATAGCTGTGCGTGAGGGCGGACCGGTAGGCGGCCAGCGACGCCGAGCCGTCGCTGGCCGCATCGGCCGCGGTCAGGTTCGCCACGCGCTTGGGCTCGACGGCGGTGATCACGATCGCGACGCGCCGCTTGCCGTCGGTCGTGATCGTCGGGCCGACCGCGTAGCCCCGCTTGCCCTTGCGCGTGGTGCTGGTCTTGGTGCCGGCGAGCATCGCATCGATCGACGCGGGCGCAGACTTGATGACGGCGGACGCCTGCGTCGCGGGTGCCGGTCCGGCTTTGGCGACGGTCGGTCTCGTCGTCGGTGACGCCGCCATCGTGACGGGAGAAGCCGCGGGCGTCGGCGGCTCGTGCGGCCCTGATCTGCACCCGGCCGGTAAGATCAGCGCGGTGATGGCAAGCAAGACAACACGTCTGAACGCGTGAGGCATGCACCTTTTTACCGCCGGTACCAAGCCTCGTTGCCGGCGGCGGGTGGCCGCGCCCGATCCCGCGTAGCGGCTGTCCCGCAGGGACGCCCTGCCGACCGTCGAAGAGCGTCCCTTCGGGACTGCCGCTAAGCCTAACACTACAGCGCAGGTTCGTCGGGGCCCGCCCCCAGTTCGGACTGCAAGAAGAACGGCCACGAATGGCACGAATCAACACGAATGAGGACGGGCCGGCCTGCGCGCCTCAGCCGCCGATTGCCCGATCAGTTGGCTCCGCTGTGCTCGTCTTCGGTCTCCATGATTCGTGTGCATTCGTGCAATTCGTGGCCGTCCTTCTCGCCGGCCGACCATGAACCTGCGCTGTAGTGCTAGAAGCTGTCCGGAACCGATCGGAATCGACCGGCGCAAAGGAGCCGGGCACGGAGGTACTCCGCGTAAGCGGATTCCGTGGAAAAAACCGCTTACTGTGGACTACCTCCGTGCGCGGCTCTTCCGGGGCGGCATTTGGGCAATGCGTCGTCACAGCACCTCCGCCGCCCGCGGGTAGCTGCCCAGCACCGTCAGCTGCAAACAGTGCTGCCGCGCCTCGGCGATCGCCCGCTGCATGGCGGGGTCGTCGGCGTGAGCCTGGGCGTCGATGAAGAAGTAGTACTCCCAGTTCACCTTCTTGCTCGGCCGCTTCTCGATGTCGGTCAGGTTGATCCCGTTCAGCTTGAACACGTCCAGCACGTCCGCCAGCGCGCCGGGCTTGTGGGCGGTGGTGAACATGATCGCCGTCTTGTCGTCGCCGGTCCGGCGGGCGGTCTCGCGGCCGATCACCAGGAACCGCGTCTCGTTCTCGGGGTCGTCCTCGATGTTCTCGAACAGCACCTGCAGCCCGTTCAGCTCGCCGGCGATCTTCGTGCCGATCGCGGCCACGCCATCGTGCGCCGCGGCCAGCTCGGCCGCCTTGCTCGTGCTCGCCACGCCCTGTACGTCGCGGTCCTTGGCCACCCCGGCGAGCCACTTGCGGCACTGGCTGAACACCTCGGGCTTGCTGTTGATCGTCTTGACCGACTCCCACGGCCCCCGGGCCAGCAGGTAGTGGTGGATCGTGATCCGCACCTCGGCACAGATGCGGGCGCTGCTGAGCAGGAATGCGTCCAGCGTGTCCACCACGCCGCCGTGCAGGCTGTTCTCGACCGGCACCAGGCCGTAATCGACGTGGCCGCGCACCACTTCCTCGAACACCGATGGGATGTCGGTCAGCGGGACGTATTCCACGCTGGCCCCGAACTTCCGCAGGGCGGCCGCATGGCTGAACGTGCCCGGCGGGCCCAGGTACGCGATCCGCAGCGGCTTCTCCAACGCGAAGCTGCCGCTCATCAGCTCGCGGTAGACCGCCTCCAGGCACCGATCGGGCAGCGGCCCGTGGTTCAGGCCGCGCACCTTTTGCAGGACCGCCTTCTCCCGGTCCGGCGCGTAGATCGGGGCGTTGGTCTGCTGCTTCAGCTTGCCGATCTCGACGACGACCTTGGCCCGGTCGTTCAGCAGGCCGACGATGCGGGCGTCCAGGTCGTCGATCTGCGACCGCAGCCCGTCCAGCGGCTGCGCGTCATCGGTGGGGGAGGCGGACATCAACGCGTTGTACCGAAGGGTGTCGCGAGCGTCGAGACGGCGGGAGCGTCAACCGAGCCAGGCCGTGTCGGCCCCACCGAGCGCAGCTCGTGTCTCGCGCGATCGACGTCCCCTTTCCCCGACCGCGCTGGCTGCGCGAGACGCGACCCGCGGTCGCCTCCGGCCGACACGGCCCGGCTCCGTTCAAACCCTTGCCCCATCCGAGCAGGTGACTAAAACCGCCCCTTGCCCGAGTTGGTTCGCCGGCGTACCATTAGCGTATGCAACGATTGGTGCCGATAAGCAGCGGCGGTGCTGCGGGGGTGTCGGCCGAGCGGTGCGCGTGGGAGATGCTGGACGCGGTGCCGCCGCTGATGTGGCACATCCGGCGGTCGATGCGGTCGTTCCGGCGGGGGCTGTCGATGCCCCAGTTCCGGGCCATGGTGTTCGTGTCCAACGAGCCGGACGTGAGCCTGTCGGCCGTCGCGGACCATTTGGCGCTGTCGCTGCCGACCACCTCCCGTATGGTTTCCGGTTTGGTCGGCAAAGGGTTCCTCACCCGCCAGGACAGCGCCGCCGACCGTCGGCAGGTGTCGCTGGGCGTGACGGCCAAGGGCCGGGCCGTGTTGGACGCCGCCTGGTCGGGCACGGGCCTGGAACTGGCCGGCCACCTGGCGGGCGTGCCGGCCGACCGGCGGGCGTCGGTGGTCGACGCCATGGCCGTCCTCCGCGACCTGTTCGGGTCGCTGGGGTTGCCGGGGCTGACCGACGGCGTGCCCCCGCCGCCCGCGCGGCGCCGGCGGAAGCCGGCCGCGGTGGCCGAGTAGTGTGCGCGGGCTTGTCGCCCGCGTGTCTGGGTTCGCCGAGTTCGTTACCTGAGGTCGGGATATGTGGATCGTCCGCCTAGCCCTTCGTCGACCGTACACCTTCGTCGTGGCGTCGATGCTGGTCGTCCTGCTGGGGCTCTACGCGATCGCCAGCATGGCGACCGACGTGTTCCCGGTGGTGAACATCCCGGTCATCGCCGTCTGCTACAACTACACCGGCATGTCGCCGGCCGACATGAACGCGCGGATCATCACGCCGTTCGAGCGCATCCTCGGCACCACCGTCAACGACATCCAGCACATCGAGAGCCAGTCGCTCTACGGCATCGGCGTCGTCAAGATCTACTTCCAGCAGGGCGCCGACGTCGTCAACGCCAACGCCCAGGTGACGGCCATCGGGCAGACGTTCATCCGCCAGGCCCCGGTCGGCACGCAGCCGCCGCTGGTCATCGAGTACAACGCCAGCAACGTCCCGGTGCTGCAGCTGTCGGTCAGCAGCGACGTGATCCCCGAGCAGGGGCTGTTCGACGCGACCTTCAACTTCATGCGGCCGCAGCTGATCACCGTGCCCGGCACGCAGATCCCCTACCCCTTCGGTGGCAAGCAGCGGCAGGTCATCGTCGACCTGAACCCCGACAAGATGTTCGCGTACGGCGTGTCGCCGAACGACGTCAGCAACGCCATCAACGCCCAGAACCTCATCCTGCCCGCCGGCACGGCCAAGATCGGCAAGCAGGAGTACGAGGTCGTGCTCAACGCCTCGGTCAGCTCCAAGAACACCGACGACCTGAACAACCTGCCGATCAAGACGGTCAACGGCATCCCCGTCTTCATCCACGACGTCGCCAACGTCCGCGACGGGTTCATCGTGCAGACCAACGTCGTCCACTCCGACGGCCAGCGCGGCCTGCTGCTGTCGATCCTCAAGAGCGGCGGGGCGAGCACGCTCAGCGTGGTCGACGGCATCCTGGCCAAGCTGCCCGCCGCCATCGCCGCCGCCCCCGGCGGGTCGCTCAAGGTCGTGCCGGCCATCGACCAGTCGCTGTTCGTGCGTGCCAGCGTCAACGGCGTCGTGAAGGAGGCGTGCATCGCCGCCGGGCTGACCGCCCTGATGATCCTGCTGTTCCTGGGCTCCTGGCGGTCGACGATCATCGTCATGGCCAGCATCCCGCTGTCGATCCTGGTCTCGATCATCTGCCTGTGGGCGCTCGGCGAGACGCTGAACGTGATGACGCTCGGCGGCATGTCGCTGGCCGTCGGCATCCTCGTCGACGACGCCACGGTCGAAATTGAAAACATCCACCGCAACCTGCACATGCGCAAGCGGCTGGTGCAGGCCATCCTGGACGGTGCCAAGGAGATCGCCACGCCGGCGTTCGTGGCCACGCTGTGCATCTGCATCGTGTTCGTCCCGGTCGTGTTCATCACCGGGGCGGCCAAGTACCTGTTCACCCCGCTGGCCATGGCGGTGGTGTTCGCCATGCTCACCAGCTACCTGCTGAGCCGGACGCTGGTGCCCACCATGGTGCACTACCTGCTGGCGGCCGAGGTGGAGATGTACGGCGGCGTCATCGACAAGGACGACCCGCACCAGATGCAGGCCCTCCACGCCAGGGAGGCCCACGAGCACGGCCAGCCGGTCCCGGCCGAGGACGAGACCGCCTCGGACCGGATCGGCCAGGGCATGCGGTCGACCGGCGTGAAGCTGATCCTGCTCGCCACCGCCGCCGTCCTGGCCGGGGGCACCTACGCGATCGGCAACACGCCGGTCGGGGCGAAACTGCCCGCCGCCCACGGGTTCATCGCGGGCCTCGAGCAGTCGGTGAAGGCCAACCCCTGGACCGCCGGGGTGATCCTCCTGGCCATCCTGACGGCCGTCGTGGCCGGCTGGCTGATCGTGCACATCACGATGCCGATCCACAACGCCTTCAACCGCCTGTTCGAGCGCTTCCGCCGGGCGTACGGCGGGCTGCTCGCCTGGACGCTGGGCCACCGGGCGGAGGTGATCGGCGGGTTCACGGTCCTCGTGGCCGTCAGCTGCTGCCTGCTGTTCGTGATCGGCAAGGACTTCTTCCCCAACGTCGACTCGGGCCAGATGCGCCTGCACGTCCGCTGCCCGCCCGGCACCCGCATCGAGCAGTCGGAGCAGTACTTCGGCGCCGTCGAGGACCGCATCCGCCAGCTGATCGACCCGGCCGACATCAAGGTCGTGCTCGACAACATCGGCATCCCCAACAGCTCGATCAACCTCGCGCTCAGCGACGGCTCGATCATGTCCCCGGCCGACGGGGAGATCCTGATCTCGCTCAACGACGGTCACAAGCCGACCGAGTTCTACCAGGACAAGATCCGCAAGGACCTGCCCGACCGCTTCCACGACCTCGGGTTCTTCTTCGCCCCGGCCGACATCGTCACGCAGGTGCTGAACTTCGGCCTGCAGGCCCCGATCGACATCCAGGTGGCGACGCCCAAGGAGCCCGACCTGCCCAAGATCGACAAGATCGCCCAGGACATCATGCACGATGTGCAGGGCGCCCCCGGCATCGTCGACGTGCGGATGCAGCAGGTGCCCAAGACGCCCGACATCCGCGTCCGGGTCGACCGCACCCTGGCCAGCGAGGCCGGCGTCACCCAGCAGGCCGTCGCCAGCGACCTGCTCGTATCGCTGTCCAGCAGCAACCAGACCGCACCGAACTACTGGTTGAGCAGCAACGGCGTGAACTACGCGATCTACGTGCAGACCCCGCAGTACCAGGTCAACACGGTCAACCAGCTGGAGAACACCCCGGTCACCCCGACCAACATCCCGGCCACGCCGGGCAACACGCAGCTGCTCGGCAACCTGGCCACGATCGGCCGCGAGGCGTCGCCGACCAACATCACCCACTACGACATCAAGAACACCCGCGACATCCTCATGGGCGTCGCCGGCACCGACCTGGGCACGGCCGCCGACGCCGTGGACAAGATCGTCGCCAAGTACACCAAGGACAAGCCGCTCGGCTCGTCCATCACCGTCCGCGGGCAGGTCACGTCGATGCACGACTCGTTCACCGGCCTGGCCGAGGGGCTGGTGTTCGCCGTCATGCTGGTCTACCTGCTGATGGTGATCAACTTCCAGAGCTGGATCGACCCGCTCATCATCCTGATGGCCCTGCCCGGCGCGCTCAGCGGCATCCTGTGGATGCTGTGGGGCACGCAGACCCACATCAGCGTGCCGGCCCTGATGGGCTCGATCATGAGCATCGGCGTGGCCACCAGTAACTCGATCCTGATGATCACGTTCGCCAACGACCAGCGCAAGGCCGGCATGGACGCCCACGACGCCGCCCTGGCCGCCGGCATCACCCGGCTCCGACCGGTGTGCATGACCGCGCTGGCCATGATCATCGGCATGTTCCCGATGTCCCTGGGCCTGGGCGAGGGCGGCGAGCAGAACGCCCCGCTGGGCCGGGCCGTCATCGGCGGGCTGTCGATGGCCACCTTCGCCACGCTGTTCTTCGTGCCCGTCATGTACTCGCTGCTCCGGCAGAAGGCCCCGTCCACCCACATGGAACCCGAACTCCGCGAGGAGGGTGACAAATGAGCAATGCCAACGACCCCGGCTCCGCCGCACACGGCTCCGCACCACAACCCGTCGACCCCCAACACCGGCTCCCCGCGCCAGGCCAGGACTCCGCCCACGGTGGCGGGGGTCACGGCGGGGGCGGTCACGACGAGGTGATCCCCCACGACCTGAAGACCGCCAGCACGCTGATGGTCATCCTCATGGTGGCGCTGTTCGTCGCGCTGCTCGGCGGGCTCCTGGCGGTCGGGATCATCCCCGACCAGCGGGAGAAGAAGGCCACCCGCGCCGACGCCCAGCGGCGCGCCGCCGCCAAGCCCGTCGCCCTGTGGACCCACCCGATCGTCTCCACCGGCGAGAAGGACGTGCAGCTACCCTGCGACGTGACCGCCTACCAGCAGACCGCCCTCTACACCCGCACCAACGGGTACCTGAAGGAGTGGCACTACGACATCGGGCAGCGCGTCGAGAAGGGCGCCCTGATGGCCGTCATCGACACGCCCGAGGTCGACGCCCAGCTCGAGCAGAGCAAGGCCACGCTGGAGCAGAACAAGGCCAACGTCCTCAAGGCCCAGGCCGACCTGGACCTGGCCAAGGTCACCCTGCAGCGGTACGTCGACGCGCAGAAGACCAGCCCCGGCAGCGTGACCCAGGAGGACGTCGACACCCGCCGCAGCGCCTACGACGACGCCGTCGCCGGCCTCAAGCAGGTGCAGGCCACCGTCGCCCAGGCCCAGGCCAACGTCGACCAGCTCCAGACCCAGGTCAACTTCGAGCGGATCATCGCTCCCTTCAGCGGCACCGTGACGGCCCGCAACTACGACGTCGGCGCGCTGCTGAGCCCACCGACCAGCTCCGCCTCGTCCCCCGAGATCTTCGACCTGCAGCAGACCGACAAGCTGCGCGTCTTCGTCAACGTCCCGCAGAACTACGCCAACAACGTCAAGCAGGGGCAGGAGGCCTACCTGTCGGTCGTCAACTTCCCCGGCCGCGAGTTCAAGGGCGCCGTCACCCTGACCGCCGGAGCGGTGAATCCCAACACCCGCACCCTCCGCGTGCAGATCGACTTCGACAACGCCAGCGGCGCGCTGTTCGCCGGCGCGTACGGCCAGATCCGACTGCCCGTCACGCCCCAGCAGCCGGTCAGCATCATCCGCAGCAGCTCGCTGATCTTCAGCGCCGCCGGCACCGAGGTCGGCGTGCTGGGCCCGGACGACAAGGTCCACATCAAGACGATCGTGCTCGGCCGCGACCTCGGCACCGAGCTGCAGGTCTCCAGCGGCCTGACCGCCGCCGACCGCGTGATCACCAACCCCGGCGAGCGCACCGTCGAGGGCGCCGACATGGACGCCCGCGAGGCCGCCAGGGAGGGCCCGCCCGCCACCACCAAACCGGCACCCGCGATGCCTCCGGTCGAGAAGCCCACGACCGCCCCGGCCGGCCGCTGATCGCTGGACGAACGAGATCAAGCTGGAGCCCCGGACGTACATCCGGGGCTTCTTTCTTTCCCACTGAAGCCGGCGTCTGAGCTACGCCGAGAATGGCGTTAAGATAGGGCACAAGTGCTTGTCTGGCTTGGCGCAAAGCTCGGCCTCCTGTCAGAATGTGGGTGCTGAAGTCCACAACGAACAGGAGGCCAGGGATGGCCATCATCGGACCGCCGGAGGCGTGTTGCAAGTACCAGTCCATGTTGGACGAGCACCTGTCGGCGGAGCGGATCGAGTCGCTGGCGACCGCGTGCGGGCACCGCTGGCGCGAGCGGGCGCTGGGGCCGGCGGTGACCGTGCACCTGTGGGTGATGCAGGTGCTGCTGCGGAACTTGTCCCTGGCGGGCGTACGGCACCTGTGCCGGCAGGCCGTCACCGCATCGGCGGTGTGCCAGGCGAAGGCGCGGCTGCCCCGGCAACTGTTGGAACGGCTGAACCAGGCGCTGGTCGACGCCCTCTGCCCGGCGTCGGTGGGCGAGGGGTCAGCCGCGGGCAGGTGGCGTGGGCACCGGATCTTCGGTGGGGACGGCGCCTGCTACTACACGGCCGACACGCCCACGCTGCGGGGCCGGTTCAAGTCGAAGAAGCCGTTCGGCTTCCCGCTGCTGAAGGCGGTGACGCTGTTCGACCTGGCCAGCGGGGCGCTGATCCGGCAGGTCGCGGTGCCGCACCGGCGGCAGGAGGGCCCGCTGCTGCAGCGGCTGCTGCGGCACCTGCGCCGCGGGGACGTCCTGGTGCTGGACCGGGCCTACGCGTCGTACGCCAACCTGTGCGACGCGGTCGGCCGGGGCACGCACCTGGTCGCCCGGCTGAAGCGGAACCTGTTCGCCGCCGCCGGGACGCGGCGGACCGCGCGGCGGTGCCCGGGCCGGGCCAAGGGGGACCTCTCGGTCGTCTGGCGCAAGCCCAAGGAGCGGCCGGCCATGGTGTCCCGCTGGCGCTGGTCGCGGCTGCCGGCGGAGCTGGTCCTGCGGCAGGTCACGGTCGACGTGCGGCGGCGCGGCTGGCGCGTGCGGCGGATCACCGTGCTGAGCACGCTGACCGACCCGGCGGCGTACCCCGCGGCCGAGATCGCGCAGCTGTACGCCCGCCGCTGGGAAGTGGAAACCAACTTCCGCCACCTGAAGCAGACGCTGGACCTGGAGCACCTGCAGAGCCAGACCGCCGCCGGCGTGGCCGGCGAGCTGCTGGTCCGGTCGATCGCCTACAACCTCGTGCGGGCCGCGATGGGGCTGGCGGCACGGGTGCTGGGGGTCGACCCGGCGCGGGTGAGCTTCGCCGACACGCTGAACCTGCTGCTGCTCGGGCACGCCGACCTGGGCGTGGCCCACGCGAGGGTCAACCCCGAACGGCCGGGCCGGTCCGAGCCGAGGCGGCTCAAACGGCAGAACAAGAACTACCTGCCGCTAAACTGCTCGAGGGCCGAAGCGAGGCGGAAAGCGGCTTAACTTAATGCCATTCGAGCTACGCCGAAGACCCGGATCTCATCCCGCCGCCGCCACGAACTCGCCGGCCACGCCGTCGGCCACCTCGATCCCCCGGCGCGTCAGCCGGACGATCCCGTCGGACACGGTCAACAGCCCACCGCCCACCCAGCGGTCGATCGTCGGCCCGAACACCGCCGCCGCGTCTACGCCGGAGCGCTCCGAGCAGAACGCGAGGTCGAGCCCGCGCTCCAGCCGCAGCATGAGCATCGCCAGTTCCCCGGCCCGCTGCCGCGGTCCCAGCTGTTCCACATCCGCCGCCGGCAGTCGTCCCGCGTCGACGGCCGCCTCCCACTCGCCCAGGTGCGGCCGGTTCTTCCACCGCCACCCGTCCAGGTGCGACGCCGCCGACGGACCCAGGCCCAGGTAGTTCCCGCCCGTCCAGTAATTCACGTTGTGCCGGCACGCCTCGCCCGCTCGGCTGAAGTTGCTCACCTCGTACGCCGCATACCCCGCCGCCGCCAGCCGATCACGCGTGTCGTGCAGCATCGCCAGCTCCAGCTCGTCCGGCGCGGCGTTGAACTGCCCCAGCCGCTTCCGCACCGCCAGCGCCGTGTTCGGCTCGTAGGTCAGGGCGTAGCACGACAGGTGCGGCGTTCCCAGCGCCACCGCCGCCGACAGCGTCCGCTGCCACGACGCCAGCGTCTGCCCGGGCACGGCGAAGATCAGGTCCAGGTTCAGCCGGGTGAACCCCGCCGCCCGCGCCGTCGCCAGGCTCGCCCCCACGTCGGCCGGGTCGTGGTGCCGCTCCAACAGGTTCAGGTCGCCCTGGTCGAAGCTCTGCGCCCCGAAGCTGAGTCGATCCACGCCGGCAGCGCGAAGCGCACCGCAGTGCTCGGCCGTCACCGTCGCCGGGTTCGCCTCGACGGTGAACTCGTCCACGCCCGACAGGTCGAACCGCTCCCGCAGCCCCGCGATCAGCCGGACCATCTCCGCCGGCGGCAGCAGCGTCGGCGTGCCGCCGCCGAAGAAGATCGTGCGCGGCGCGACCGCTCGCCGCCGGTCCCCCGCCCACAGGTCCGCCTCGGCCAACACCCGGTCCACGAACCGCGCCATCCGATCCGGCGACTGCCGCGTGATGCTGTAGAAGTCGCAGTAGTGGCACTTGTGCGCGCAGAACGGCACGTGTACGTACAGCCCGTCGAAGTCGCCTGGCGGAAGCAAACGCGGCTCGAGCTGAGGGGCAGACACCTGAGCGAGCGCGACCATATGGAAACCAAAACAGAGCCGGGCCGTGTCGGCCCGAACGGGCGCAGCCCGTAAGTCGCGCCAGCTGACAGAACACCGCCGACCGCACGCGTTGGCAGCCCCGGCAGAACTTGCCGCCCGCCGCGATCCGGGCTAGTTTACGACCGTGGCGGACGCGCGTCACGGCGGTGTACGCCGCGCGCCCGCCCAGGTGAGAGGAAGTGCCCATGCAGGTCGTGCTGATCATGTTGAGCAACGGTGGGGAGCGCCGCAGCTTCTCCGTCGTCCGCAACACGACCACCGTCGGCCGCCGCGAGGACTGCGACCTCCGCATCCCCGTCGGCGACGTCTCCCGCAAGCACTGCCGCCTGGTCCTCTCCGCCGACAACGTCCGCATCCAGGACCTGGGCAGCTCCAACGGCACCTTCGTCAACGGCCAGCAGGTACAGGACGCGTTCCTCAGCGCCGGCGACACCGTCTCGGTCGGACCGGTCAACTTCGTCGTCCAGATCGACGGCGTGCCCGGCGACGAGCAGTTCGACGCCGCCCCCGTCGCCGTCAGCGACACCGGCGCCGGCGGCACCGCGCTCGCCCTCGACGCCCTCACCGCCGGCGCCCCCGCCGCCGATGTGTCGGAGACCGACGAGCTGCTGGAGGAGGTCCCGCCCGACGAGGCCGTCACCGAGGAGGCCGTGACCGACTTCCTGACCGAGGCGCCCGCCGCCGAGGAACCGGTGGTTCAACCCCTCGCCGCCGGCGAGGCCACGATCGACGAGGTGCCCGCCGACTCGGCCGATGCGGTCTCCGCCTTCGACCGGATCGAGCTCGACGACGCCGCCCCCGCCGCCGAGCCCGAGGCCGCCGACCCCGGCACCGTCACCGACGATTGGGACTTCCTCATCGAGGAGCCCGCCCCCGACGCCAGCCACGTCGACCTGCACATCGACCTCGACCAGCCCCACGACCACCACCCGCCTGCCTGAAACCCAACCCGGCCTGCCCGCCTCAGCGGGCAGGAACTCACGCCTCGATCGCCGCCAGCATCTTCCCCACCCGCTGAACCGACACCGGCACCGACGTCTTCAGCTCCTGCGCGAACAGCGACACGCGCAGCTCCTGCATCGTCCACCAGACCGTGACCAGCTGCGGGTCGGACCGCCCCCGCGCCGCCAGCGCCGCCCGCCGCTCGACGTACCCGCGCTCCAGCGGCCGCACCTCGCCCAGGTGCAGCTGGTCCCGCGGCAGCCCCGCGTTCAGCAGCTTCGTCACGCGGATCTGCAACGCCTTCAGGTACCGCGGCAACCGCGGCAGCCACGCCGGCGGCGCGGCCGACAGGAACCCCTTGGGCATCAGCCAGCCCAACTGCTGTCGCGCATCGCCCACCGAGTCCAACAGCAACGGCGGATAATCCCGGCCCAGCGTCGCCCGCAGCGGCGCGTAGATCGACAGCGACTCGAACGCGATCCGGTTCAGCTCCCGCGCTGCCGTCGACAGCCGCAGCCACCCGTCGCGGGCCACGGTGATGAACGCCTCGTGCGTGCGGATGTCGGTCGCATCCGCGAACAGCGCCCGGTCCACGGCCGCCGCCACGATCTGCTGCTTCAGCTCCGCCCACGTCCCCAGCGGTTTGTAGGCCCGCGTCATCTCCTCCACGTGGTCGAACCCCCGCGCCAGCTGCCGCAGTTCCGGCTCCATCTGCACCATGAACAGCCGCCGCACGCCCGCCCGGTTCGCCAGGATCGACGCCTCCCGGCTGTCCATCACCCGCATGTCGACCGTGGTGCCGTTGTCGACCAGCGCCGGGTACCCGCTGAACGTCGCCCCGCCCCGGCGGATCTCCACCCGCTCCGGCAGGTCGCCAAAATCCCAGCGCGTCAGCTTCTCCCGCGCGTACTCCTTCGGCGGCAGCGCCGCGAAGCTCTCCCGCGCCTTCACGCCCAGCTGCGACCGCAGCCTATTCAGGTCGCGCCCCTCCGCCACCACCTTCCCGGCCCCGTCGGTCACGCGGAAGTGCATCCGCAAAAACTTCGGCAGCGCCTCCACGTCGAACATCGATGGCGGGATCACCTCGCCCACGACCTTCCCCAGCTGGAACGCGATGGCCTCGTGGAACGGCGCGTTGCGTCCCGCCCCGGCCGTCCCCGCGATCGCCCGCGCCGCCGCGTCCGGCGCCGGCACCAGCCGCGTCCGCAGCCCCTTCGGCAGCGTGCGGATCAGCTCCACCACCTTGTCGCGCAACATCCCGGGAACCAACCAGTCGAACGGCCCGGCCGGCACCTGGTTCAGCAGCGCCAGCGGGATCGTCGCCGTCACGCCGTCGTCGCTGCGGCCGGCGTCGTACACGTACGTCAGCGGGACCGTCAGCGATCCCACCTTCAACTCGTCCGGATAGTCGGCCGCCCGCACCTCGGCCGTCTCCGCCCGCGACACGTCCGCCAGGGACATGAACAGCAGCCGCTCGTCCCGCCGCTCCGCCTCGCGCCGCCACCGCTCGAACAGCGGGCCGTTGTACATCTCCTCCCGCGGCAGGATGCGGTCGTAGAACGCGAACCGCTGCAGCACGTCGGCCACCAGGTCGCGCCGCCGCGCCTTCGCCTCCAGCGTCGCCACCTGGTGCAGCAGGTCCAGGTTGTGCTTCAGGAACGGGGCCGGTGTGCGGAAGTCGCCCTCGACCAGCGCGTGGTGGATGAAGATCTCCCGGCTCGTCCGCGGGTCGATCGGCCCGTACGGCACCGTCCGGTGCGGCACCAGCACCAGCCCCCGCAGCGACACCCGCTCGCCCGCCGTCACGTCGGCCCGGGCCGCGTTCCACTGCGGGTCGGTGTAGTTCCGCTTGATCAGGTGCGGCGCCGCCCGCTCGATCCACTCCGGCGTCACCCGGGCGTTCGTCCGCGCGTACAGCTTCGCCGTCTCCACCAGCTCCGCCGCCATCACCCAGTCGGGCTTCCGCTTGAACAGCACCGACCCGGGGAAGATGAAGAACTTCGCCCCCCGCGTGCCGGCGTACTCGCCCGTGTCGGTCTTGTTCCCCACGTTGCTCAGCAGGCCCGTCAACAGCGCGCGATGCACCCGATCCGGACCGGCCGGGTTGTCGTTCAGCTTCCAGCCCAGGTCGGCCACCACGCCGTGGATCTGGTCGTAGACGTCGCTCCACTCCCGCAGCCGGTTGTAGCTCAAGAATTGGTTCTTCAACTGCTTCCGCAGCTGGCTGTGGCTGCAGTTCTTCCGCTTCTCCTGGAAGAACGCCCACAGCTTCAGGTAGCCGAGGAAGTCGCTGCCCTCATCGACGAACTGCCGGTGCGCCTCGTCCGCCACCTGCGCTTTATCGCTCGGCCGATCGCGCACGTCCTGCACGCTCAAACCTGCTGCGATGATGCACACCTCGTCCAGGCAGTTCTCGCGCTCGGCCGCCAGGATCATCCGCCCGATCCGCGGGTCCACAGGCAGCCGCCCCAGGTGCCTGCCCAGCTGCGTCAGCTCGTTCTCGTCGTCCACCGCCCCCAGTTCGTGCAGCGTGAGATACCCGTCGCGGATGAGGCGCGGGTCCGGCCGTTCCACGAACGGGAACGTCTCGATGTCGCCCAGCCGCGCCCACTTCATCTGCAGGATGACCGCCGCCAGGTTCGTCCGCAGGATCTCCGGCTCGGTGAACCGCGGCCGCCCCTCGAATTCCTCCTGCGAGTACAGCCGGATGCACACGCCCTCCGCCACGCGCCCGCATCTCCCTTTGCGTTGGTCGGCGCTCGCCTGCGAGATCGGCTCGATCGGCAGCCGCTGCACCTTGGTCCGCGCGCTGTACCGGCTGATCCGCGCCAGCCCCGTGTCGACCACGTACCGGATGCCCGGCACCGTCAGCGACGTCTCAGCGACGTTTGTCGCCAGCACGATCCGCCGCTTGCCGTGCGGCTTGAACACCGCCTGCTGCTCCGCCGCCGACAGCCGCGCGTATAGCGGCAGGATCTCCGTCGACGGCGGGTGGTGCTTCCGCAGTTCCTCCGCCGCCTCGCGGATCTCGCGCTCGCCGCTCAGGAACACCAGCACGTCACCGCTGCCCAGCTTCGCCAGTTCCGCCACCGCTTCCACGATCGCGTCGGCCTGCTCGCGTTCGTCCTCCAGGTCCTCCGGATCGTCGCTCTTCAACGGCCGGTACAGCACGTCCACCGGGTACGTCCGGCCCGACACCATGATGATCGGTGCCCCCTCGAAGTGCTTGCTGAACCGCTCCGGGTCGATCGTGGCCGACGTGACGATCACCTTCAGGTCCGGCCGCTGCGGCAGCAGCTGCTTGATGTACCCCAGGAGGAAGTCGATGTTCAGCGACCGCTCGTGCGCCTCGTCGATGATGAGCGTGTCGTACTGCTCCAGCAGCCGGTCGCTCTGCACCTCGGCCAGCAGGATGCCGTCGGTCATCACCTTGACGAACGTCTCGTCGCTCGTTTTGTCGCCAAATCGCACCTTGTAGCCGACCGTTCGGCCCAAGGTGGACGACAGCTCGTCCGCGATCCGCTGCGCCACGCTGCGCGCCGCGATCCGCCGCGGCTGCGTGTGCCCGATCATCCCGTCCACGCCGCGGCCCAGCTCCAGGCAGATCTTCGGCAGCTGCGTCGTCTTCCCCGACCCGGTCTCGCCGCAGATGATGACGACCTGATTGGCCGCGATCGCATCGGCGATCTCGCCGCGTTTGAGCACGACCGGCAGGTCGTCCGGAAACGTCGGCCGCGGCCGACCGTGGTACCGCCGCTTGCGGGACTCGATCGACCGCTCGATGTCGGCGGCCACGGAGGCCAGTAGCTTCTCCGCCGGCCGCCCCTGCGCCGCCATCTGCTCCGCGCGGCGGATCCGGTCGCCCAGCGCCCGCCGGTCGCGCCCCGGGCAGTCGGCCAGAGCGGCCATCAGCCGCTCGTAGATGGTTGATTGTTCAGTCGTGTCCGGCATATTCGAGCCGCATTGTAGGGGCGGCGTCCGGCCGCCCAAGCGGACATGGAACGCCAGCTCACCACCGCCACCCACGGCCACGTCCTGACCAACGTGAACGTCTGGTCGCCCGACTCGCAGTGGATCGTCTACGACGTCCGCTCCGACCCCGCCGGCAGCGTGTTCGACGGACACCGCATCGAGCGGGTGCACGTCGATACCGGCGACGTGCAGGTGCTCTACGAGGCCCGCGACGGCGCCCACTGCGGCGTGGTGACCGCGCATCCCGTGCGGGACGCCGTCGTCTTCGTCCTTGGCCCTGAGAGGCCGACGCCCGATTGGTCTTACGCGCCGGACCACCGCCAAGGGGTCTTCGTCAATAAAGCCGCCGATGGCATCGGCGGTCTTTTCGTGGCTGACGGCAGACCGCCGATGCCATCGGCGGCTTTATTCGGGCCGCCCTCGAACCTCGACGCACGCGACCTGGTGCCGCCATTCACGCCAGGCGCCTTGCGTGGCGGGTCGCACGTCCACGTCGTTAGCCCGACAGGTCGCCGGGTCAGCTTTACGTACGAAGATGCCGTCGCCCCATTCTCGGGCAGGAGGGGTGTGGCCATCACCGACATCAGGGGCGACCGTGGGCGAATCGTGCAGGTCCCAAGGGCTCACCCGCGCAATCACAACGGCATTGGGTACTCGCTGGTCGTCACCAACCTGACGGCAAACCCCGTCCCCGGCTCCGACCAGATCGACCGCGCCGCCGAGGAATGCTGGATCGACGACCGGACGTTGGCCGTTCAGGGCCGCGTGACCGGCGCCGACGGGTCGCAGCATTGGGAGGTGTTCGCCATCGACCTGCCCGACGACCTGACGACAGCCACCCCCGGTACGGTCGACAGTTGGCCCACGCCGCCGATCGGCACGGTGCAGCGACGGCTCACATGGACAACGGGTCTGGCGACGACGCCGCGCCACTGGCTGCGTCCGTCGCCGGACGGGTCGCGGGTGGCGTTCCTGATGGCCGACGCCGCCGGCGTCGTGCAGTTGTGGACCGCGCCCTCGGCCGGCGGCCCGATCGCGCAGGTGACCGGCAACCCCCGGCCGATCGCGTCGGCGTTCACGTGGACGCCGGACGGCCGACACGTCGCCCACGCGATGGACGGCAGCGTGTGCCTGACTGACTCGTTCGCCGGCACGACGGTTCGGTTGACCGACCGGGCCGCCGGCCCGCCGCGGCCGGAGGCGTGCGTCGTCTCGCCGGACGGCCGGCGGGTCGCGTTCGTCCGCACCGTCGGCGAGTGGAACCAGCTGTTCGCGGTCGATGTGGCGGGTTAGAGTTGACGCGATATGACGGTGACGCTGGACCTGCCCGACGACTGGGACGACTTGGAACTGCCGCCGGCCGTGGCCGGCCGCCTGCACGCGTTGCTCGACCGTCAGGAGGCGGGCGATCCGCTCACGCCGGCCGAGCGGGCCGAGGCCGGTGGACTGGTCGACATGGCCGAGATGCTCACGCTCCTTCGCCTCCGGCGCGAGCGGAGCCGTCCGTGAGGTCGATCCCGGCCGCCGTGCGGGCTGCCGTCGTCGTCAGGGCCGACAACCGCTGCGAGTACTGCGGGCCGGCGCAAGCGGGGCAGGAGGCCACGTTCCACGTCGATCACGTGATCCCCGTCGTGGCCGGGGGCCCGACACGCCTGGGGAACCTGGCGTTGGCCTGCGTCGGCTGCTCGCTGTTCAAAGGGGCGCGGCGGACGGCGACCGACGCCGTGACCGGGGCCGACGTGTTGCTGTTCAACCCGCGGCGACAGCGATGGCGTACGCACTTCCGCCGGGACGACGTCACGGCAGTCGGCCGCACGCGGGTCGGCCGGGCGACCGTGGCCGCCCTGCGGATGAATCGGCCGACCATCCTGGCGATCCGTCGTGAAGAGGCGGCCCGCGGCCGCCATCCGCACGTCTGACTGCTCGTCACCCCCGAGTCGCCCGCTCGAACGCCGCGGCGTTCTCGCCCAGCAGCGCTTCCAACTGGACCTGCAGATCCCGGTACGCCCGCAAGACGGCGGTGCCCAACTCGGTCACCTGCGTGCCGCCGCCGTGCTTGCCGCCGGTGGCGGTCGTCACCAGCGGGCCGGCCCAGCGCTTGTTCATCGCGTCGGTCAGCAGCCACGCCCGCCGGTAGCTGAAGCGCAGCCGCCGCGCCGCTTCGGACAGCGACCCGCACGCCGCGATCTGCTCCAGCAGGTCGGCCCCGGCCTCGGTGAGCGCGGCGGAGCCGTTGGACTCGACCCAAAGCTTGCCGCGCAGCTGCGGCAACGCCGGGGGGTTGGTCGGTGTGCGGGCCATTCGTCACGCGGCTTTGTACGCCAGCCACACGCCGTAGGCGATGGCGAACAGCCCGCCGACGTCGACGGCGGCCATTGGGTAAATCTTCCGCTGCCAGTCTCCAGCCAGCGACACGGCCATCCACGGGCCGAGGACGACCACCAGCACCCAGGCGACCCAGCGGTGGTCGATCGTCAGCAGCGGGGTCAGCGCGAAGCCGATCACGCCCAGCCCGCCCCAGGCGAGCAGGACGTACGCGGGCACGGTCTTGCCGGTGTAGCGGACGTAGGCGAGCAGGGCGGCGCTGAGCAGGAAGCTTCCCGCCAAGATGTAGAACAGCACGCGGGCGGTGGCGATCTCTTTCATCGCGGCAGCGTACGCGGCGGGGCCATTATCGGTAATTGTTGAACTGGATCGGAATCTCCGGCGGGTTCTCCTTCAGGTACTTCTGCACCGCCTGCAGGTCGTCTCTTTTCGCCCCGCTCACGCGCAGCGCCTCACCCTGAATGCTGGCGGTCACCTTCAGTTTCAGGTCCTTGATTGCCTTCTGGATGCTCTTGGCCGTGTCGCGGTCGATGCCGCTCTTGAGCTTGGCCTTCTGGCGGACCGTCTTGTGCGTCGCCTGCTCGAGCTTCTGGTAGTCGAGGCACTTGGAGTCGACGCCGCGCTTGATCATCTTCTCGACCAGCACGCGCTTGACCGCGTCCAGCTGCGAGTCGACGTCGGCGGTCAGCGTGATCTCCTTGTCCTTGTGGTTCACCTCGGAAATGCTGGCGGCGGTCCCCTTGAAATCGTACCGCGTCGTCACCTCCTTGATCGCCTGAGCCACGGCGTTGTCCAGCTCCTGCATGTTGATCTCGCTGACGATGTCGAAGGAGGCGTCGGATGGCATGCCGACAGGTTCGACAAGCGCGGCGGGCCTGTCAACGGGGGGCGCCAATGCAGAGTGATGAGTGCAGAGTGCAGCATGAAGGGCCTGCAGACCGTCTGCCGTTTTCATTCTGAATTCAGCACTCATCACTCTGCACTTACTTACCTGTGCAGCAGGTGCGCCACGATCCAACGGCGGGCGTGCAGCGCCCAGTGGCCGACGAACCACGACAGGAGGAACCAGGCGATCGCCGCGGTGCAGCCGGCCGAGGTGCGGCGGGCGTTGGGGTCGCGCACGGTCTTGGGGCCGAGGCGGTCGAGCAGGGGGCCGATCGGTTCGAACCGGCCGCGGACCAGCCGCAGCACGGCGATGAACGCGCCCTCGATCAGGGTGCCCAGCACCAGCGACTGCAGGAGGTGCGGGAGGTGGTTCCAGGTGTCCATGTGGGCATCACGCATCGCAGGAACGCGCCCGCCTATCCAACCGTTGCGGAGATGATCGGACGCTGGAACTGCCGGCGCCGCCGGAGCGTATCAAGCAGGCCTGCCGGTCGCCACGCGGCGCGCTACGCCGGCGTTTTCGGTCGCGACGGACGGGCCGGTTACGGCGGGGCGGGTTCGTGCCGAAGAGGGGTGAGTCGGCCCCGGTCGGACGTCCGGCCCGAGGTGCCGCCTTCTTCAACCGTGCAGGTCGCATGCCCCTCGCCGAACCGCTGGAACCCCGCCGCCTGTTCAGCACCTACACCGTGAACCCCGCCGGCGGCGGCGACTACACCGACCTGGACAACGCGATCGTCGCCGTCCCCGCCGGCTCCACGCTGATGGTCGCCCCCGGCACCTACACGGCCCACACGACCAACATCGACGGCTCGGCGTCGGTCTTCTGGATCAACAAGGCGCTGACGCTGGTCTCCACCGGCGGGCCGTCGGTCACCACGATGGTCGCCCCGAGCGGGCAGGTGCAGTGCCTGCTGATCAGCAGCAGCAACGTCACCGTGCAGGGGTTCAGCCTGCGGGGCGGCGAGTTCTGCGCCGACGTGCAGGACTTCCTCAACAACACGACGCTGACCAACGTCGCGCTGCGCAACCTCAACCTGACGCCCAACGCCAGCGGGAACGACGGGCACGGCATGCTGTTCGAGAAGGTGTCCAACTCGGTGATCGACGGCTGCACGGTCGGCCTGTCGTACGCGAACGGCATCTTCCTCGACAACGGCAGCAACGACGACCTGGTGACCGGCAACACCGTGACCGGCACCGTCCACCAGCACGCGATCGCCGTGAAGGACGGCGACGGCGACCAGATCCTGAACAACGCCGTCACCGGGTCGGCGTTCGACGGCATCATCCTGGTCGCCGCGACCCACACCCTGGTCCGCGGCAACGACATCTCCGGCCAGGGGACCGACGGCATCACGCTGACCACCGCCTCCGACGACGACGTGGTCGAGCTGAACACCATCGTCTCCACCCAGGCGGCCAACGGCGGGACGGTCGGGGCGGGCATCTGGCTGAACAACGAGTCGGACCACGACGTGGTCAGCGGCAACAGCGTGACCGGCCAGCCCGAGTGCGGCATCGACCTGTTCGTCTCCAGCGACGACGTCATCACCGGCAACAACGTGTTCGGCAACGCCGAGGGCGGCATCTTCCTCTACGACGACCCCGGCGACTCCGCGGCCAGCGGCAACGCCCCGGCCAACAACGTCGTCACCGACAACTTTATCCACGACAACCCGACCAACTCCGGCGTCATCCTGCGCGGCGTGAGCAACACCTACGTCGAGGGGAACGCCATCGCCGGCACGTTCGACGGCACCCGCGGGTCCAGCACCGACGGCGGGCTCGAGGTCCAGCGCTCGACCGGCACGACCTTCGTCAACAACACGCTGACCAACCTGCAGACCGGCCTGTTCCTCTACGCCACCACGGCCGGCGCGACGATCGAGCACAACCGGTTCATCAACTGCGACGACAACTACGCCATGACCGGCGCCGTCGTCACGTTCGACGGCGGGGCGGCCGTGGGCGGGAACTACTGGTCGAACGCGACGGCCGGGACGCCGTTCACGCACTTCATCTACGACACGGCCGGGCAGCTGGGGGGCGGGTACGCCGACAACCACCCGTTCGCCGACGAGACGCTCGGCCAGCCGTACGCGGTCACCGTGACCAACCCGATCGCCGGCACGACCGTCGCCAACGGCAGCCGCCGGCTGATCCGGTGGACGTCCACCGGGGCGGCCGCGGTCGACATCTACTACTCGTCGAGCGAGACGGGCGACTTCCTGCTGGCCAAGGACCAGCCCGACAGCGGCGCGTACGGCGGCGTGGCCCCCGCGCTGCCGGCCGGCACCGACTACGTGATCACGGTCGTCCCGCTCGACTCGGCCGGCAACGCCCACGGCTCGGCCGCGGTCAGCGGCACGTTCACGGCGTCGGGCAACGGCAACCTGGTGCTGCTGTCGCCCGGCGGCACCGCGTCGCAGTCGCCCGGCGGGTCGCTCGTCGTCGCCTGGGACGCGGCCACCGCGGGGACGCCCGTCAACGTCCAGCTGCAGGAGGACGGCGGCGCGTGGACGACGCTGGCGTCGAACGTGACCGACGACCACGTCACCGTCACGCTGCCGACGACCGCCGCGTCCGCCGGCCGGATCCGCGTGGTCGACGCCAACAGCGGCGTCGGCGACACGCAGGACGGGGAGTTCCGCATCAACGGCACGCCGGCCGTCGCCACGGTCGCCCCGACGGTGCCGGTCGGCACGATGCAGCCGGTCGGCTGGACGTCGCCGGCGACGGCCACGGCCGCCACGGTGCAGTTCTACGACGGCACCGCCTGGGAGGCGATCGCCACCACGACGCCCGACGTCGGCCAGATCAATTGGCTGGTCCCCTCGGCGGCCACCGCCGGCGCCAGCGTCCGCGTCACCTACTTCGACGCCGCCGGCACGACGGTCGGCACGGCCACCAGCAACGCGTTCAACATCGTCGCGCCGACCACAACCACGACGACCCCCACCCCGACCCCAACGCCGACCCCAACGCCGACCCCAACGCCAACGCCAACGCCGACGCCGACCTCCACGGCCACATCCGCGACGGCCAAGCAGGGCGTCGCGGTCACGCTCGACGTCTCGTCGTCGTTCGACGCCGCGTCGATCACGGGCAAGCTGGCCAAGCTGAAGGTGAAGTTCACCAACGCGGCCGGCACGAGCGTCTCGGCCGGCACGGTGAGGGTCGTCGCCGGCAGCGTGACGGTCCCGACCGCCAAGCTCCACCTGGCCGGCACCTACACGGTCACGCTGACCAACACGGCCGGCGCGTCGGCCACGCGCACGCTGACCGTGACCGCCGGCGCGGCGGCGAAGATCGCCTTCGTCGCCGTCCCCGCCTCGCTCGACGGCACGTCGGCCGTCGTGGTGAAGTTGGTCGACAAGTTCGGCAACCAGACCACGCTGTCGGACGGCGTCACGGTGACGCTGAAGCTGACCAAGTCGAAGTTCGGCAAGACGGCCGCCCTGGCCGGCGCGACGACCGCCACCGTCACCGGCGGCACCGCGACGTTCGCCGACCTGTCGATCACCGGCGCGACGGTGACGACCGGCAAGGCGCAGCTGCTGGCGACGGCCGGCAAGCTGAAGTCGCCCGCGTCGGCGGCGTTCCGCCTCGCATGAGCGGCGCTTCCCGATGGACCACGGCATCCCCCAGATCGGCTCAGCGTCGCAGGTTGACGCGGTTATAACTGGCGGGTTATAAACCTGTGGTGGCTTGGCGCGTTGAATCCACCGCGACCTATGACGCGTGGTTTGCGGATCTACCCGCCGCCGGGCAAGTCGAGATGCTGGCGAAGGTGAAGCTGCTCGTCGACAACGGTCCGTCGCTGGGGCGCCCGCATGCCGACACGCTGAACGGGTCGAGCCACGCCAACATGAAGGAGCTGCGCGGGCGGACGCGGGCCGCGCAGCTGCGCGTGGCCTTCGCGTTCGACCCCCGCCGAACGGCGGTGTTGCTCTGCGGTGGGAACAAGCGCGGCGCGAATGAGAAGCGATTCTACAGGGCGCTGATCGCGCTTGCCGACGCGCTGTTCGCGGAGCACCTGCGGTCGCTAACGAAAAGCGAGTGACGCCATGGCGAAGTCGTTCGAGGACATGTTGGGTGGCGTCCAGCCCGCGGTTCGAAAGGCTGCGCTGGCGCGGGCGGCCCGTTATCAGCGCCAGATCGACGCGGGCAACGCCGTTCGGACGATTCGCGCCGCGGCGAAGCTGGGGCAGGCGGAACTGGCGAAGCTGATGAACGTCAAGCAGCCGGCCGTCGCCAAGATGGAGCGGCAGAACGACATGAAGCTGTCCACGCTCGCGTCGATCGTCGACGCCGTCGGCGGCACCGTGCAGATCCGCGTGAAGCTGCCATCGGTGCCCAGGCCGATCGAGATCGCGTACCGAGGCTGATTGGGAAGGGCTCCCACAGGCTCGGCCCCGCGTCAACCATCAGCCCCCAACGCCAACGAGCCGACCCGCGGGGGTCGGCTCGTCGTCATGATGCCCAGGACAGGATTTGAACCTGCACGCCTTGCGGCGCTACCACCTCAAGGTAGTGCGTCTGCCAGTTTCGCCACCTGGGCGGATGATCGCGAGATTATACCACGGCTCGTTTCGGTGTCGAGACGGATTGCCCGCAGCAGGGCTCGAACCTGCTACCTCCAGTTTAGGAAACCGGTGCTCTATCCAAATGAGCTATGCGGGCGGCGGGCCTGAGCGTACGTCGGCGGCGGGAGACGATCAAGGACGGTTGCGGCCGGCGGCGGGTTCGTGTGCAATGCCCCGCCCCATGCCCACGGACGGTCCCGCCGACGCGCCACGCTGGTCCGACCACCTGCGGGTCGGGCTGTTCTCGCTGCTGCTGTTCGGCTACGCCGGGTTCAGCGGTCGGCCGCTCACCATGCACGAGGCGCGGCTGCCGCAGACGTCGCGCGAGATGCTGGCCCACCACAACTGGCTGCTGCCGACCAGCGGTGCCCGGCCGTGGCTGGAGCGGCCGCCGCTGCCGCACTGGATCGTCGCGGGCGCGATGGCGGTCACCGGACACGTCGACCGCGTGTGGGTCGTCCGGCTGCCCTCGGCTGTCATGGGGACGCTGACGGTTCTCCTGACGGTGTGGATGGCCGGCCGGCGGCTGGGGCGGACGGTCGCGGTGTTGAGCGGGTTCATCTTGGCGACCGGGTACGAGTTCTACCTGTACGCCGGGTCGGCCGAGGACGACGTCTTCCTGGCGGCGCTGGTCGCCCTCGCGATGGCGCTGTTCGTCCGGCGCGAGTTCCCGGTTGATCCGATCTTGGACAAGGGCGCGGGCGGGAGGTTCTGGTCCAACCGGCCTTGGGACGTGTGGGCGTTCTTCGCCGTGGTCGGGCTGACGAACCTGACCAAGGGGCCGTTGCTGGGCGTGGCGTTCGTGGGCTCGGCCGTGGGGACGTACGCGGTGTGGACCGGGCTGGCGACGCGGCGGTGGGCGACGTTCTTCCGCTACACCTGGCTGTGGGGCTGGCTGCTGATGGGGCTGCTGACGATCGCCTGGCCGGCGTGGGCGGTACACCGGTACCCCGACGTGGTCGACAACTGGCGGTACGACTACCTGGGCCGGGTGAGCGGGGCCTACACCGACATCAACCAGCCGTGGTACTACTACCTGCCCACCTGGGCCACGGCGATGCTGCCGTGGACGCCGGCGTGCCTCGTCGGGCTGCTGGCGACGGGCGGGGTCGCGTTCCGCCGCACCCGCGGGGTGGTCTGGCCGATCAGCAACGCGTCGCCGTGGCGGTTCTTCTGGTGCTGGGCGTTCGTGCCGCTGCTGCTGCTGTCGATCCCGCACGGGAAGCACCACCACTACCTGGTGCCGCTGGTCGCCCCGTCGGCGGTGATCGCGGCGGCGGGCGCGGTGGAGATCGGCCGGTTCCTGCTGAAGCCGCGCGGGCCGGCCTGGCTGCGCAACCCGTGGTTGGCCGTCGCCGTGCTGGGGCTGCCGTCCATCGCCGCCGCGGCCGTGTTCGGGCGGGGGTTGCCGATCCCGCTGTCGGCGACCGTCTCATTGGCCCTGATGTGGGCCGGCTTCGCGTTCGCGTTTGTGTGGTCGCTGCGGCGGGGCAGCGGCACAGGCCTGACCGTGGCGACGCTCGTGCTGCTCGCGATCGGTTACGGCTGGGCCATGACGTTCGCCGCGGCCCGCACCGATCACACCGTTGACGACACCGCCTTCCTCGCCCGCGTCCACGACGAGGTGCCCGCCACCGTCCCGCTCTACATCGACGCCAAGCTGGGCCCCGTCGGCAACCTCGACTTCTTCCGCCTCCAGTTCTACAGCCGGCCCGACGCGGTGCTGCTGCACAACCTCAGCTACCTGCGCGACGAGGAGATCAAAAGTCCGAGCGTCTACGTGATCGCCCGCGGCCCCGCCGAGACGGCGCTGCGCACGCTCGGCACCGTCGAGCGGATCGACGCCAGTCCAGACTCGCACGAGGCCCTCGTCGGGCGGGCGAAGTACGGCAACTTCACCCTGTTCCGGCTGACGTTCGACCCGCAGCTCAAGCGGTACCCCGCCCCGGCGCACATTACCAGCCTGCAAGCGATGGAGCGCGCCGAGTCGACCGACCCCGGCCCGTGGTGCGGGCCGGCGATGTGACGCAGGAAGCCCCGGTGTGCGAGCGTTCAATTGGTATGTTCTACTTCGTCCCACCTTCGCGTCTTCGCGGTTCACTGCTTTGCTGTTCCACCTCAGGCGTTTGCGTCACTTCCCCACCGGCTCGTCGGTCTCGATCGAGAACGAGCCGAACCACATGACGGCCTCGGGCAGGGGGCAGTCGAAGCGGCCGTGGGTGGTGGGGTAGCCGTTGGCCAGGCCGGGCGCGCCCTTGGGGGTGAAGCCGTTGCCCATGGGGTTCCAGAAGTGGACGACGTCGGCGGCGCGGTCGTAGCCGAGCACGCCGTAGGAGTGGTCGTAGTACAGGCCGCGCACCTTGGTCTCGGGGCCGCTCAGGTCGCCCGTCCCGCCGACGACCAGGTGGCCCGACTTGAACGCGCCGTCCAGCGCATCGCGCATCTCGTTCAGCCGGGTCTCGCGGGCCGGCCCCTCCAGCTTGCCGGCCTTCTGGAAGTCCTCGCAGCCGACGCGCCTCAGCTTGTGCCCGGTGAGGATCGACATCGGCGTCGCCGGCGACCCGCCGACGCCGATGATCTCGAACGGCGTGACGAACTTGCCCGCCGTCCGCTGCCGCTCCAGCAGCAGCTGGCCGATCGCCTTCTCGAACACGTTGGCCCAGACGCCGTCGTTGAGCGTGCTGGCGCCGATGACCACCTCGCCGTCGGTCGGCGGCGGCAGCGCGACCGTCCGGCCGTCGCCGAAGTGGACCGCGTACTGCCCGTCCGGCTGCACGGTCACCATCCGCCTCATCCGCTCCGGCTGGCACGCGGCCACCGTCCCCACGGGGGCCAGCAGGAAGCAGTCGCCCAGCCGACCCTGGCCCAGCGTCTCGACCTTGGGCGTGCCGGTGGCGAACAGGTCGCGGTTGGTCTTCTCGATCTTCCGCAGGTCGGCGGCGAACAGCGACTCGTACGGCGGCACCCTCGCGCCCTCGCCGGTCGCCAGCGCCGGGTCGTGCTGCAC
The DNA here is from genome assembly GCA_965198865.1 of Tepidisphaeraceae bacterium. GTDB lineage: Bacteria > Planctomycetota > Phycisphaerae > Tepidisphaerales > Tepidisphaeraceae > CBDAQA01. The sequence continues at coordinate 350,778 of CBDAQA010000018.1, forward strand.
GGCGGCCGTCAGGCGCTCCAGCGTGATCGGGCGGAACTTGCCGTAGGCGTAGTACGTCCGCCGCAGCGTCGCGATGGCCGCCCCGGCCGGGCCGGTCATGGCCGGGTCGTCCAGCGCCCGCTCGATCTCCGGGCCCGACAGCGTGCCGTCATGGTCGGCGTCCCAGCCGGCGAAGTGCAGCCGGGCCTGCTCCAGGAACCCGCCCGCCGGCGTCGTCGCCGCCGGCTTCGCCGCGCCCAGGCCCACGGCCAGCGCGGCCCACATCAGACGGGACGAAACGGTGCGGACGGTTGCCATGGCGCGGTCTCCCAGGAAGCTCGTCGGATCAACGTACCCGGCTTCAACTCGATGAAGCCGGCGTCTGAGGTACCCCGAAGACCCGGATCGCGTGCCGTACGATCCGGGTCTTCGGGGTACCTCAGACGCCGGCTTGGCGGGACAGTTGTTCCAAACCCCGTTCCCAAGTGGAATGGGTGTCGACCGTTTGACGATAGGCCTGGCCGGCAAGGCGAATAGACGGGCCGCGTCGGCCGGTTGATTAATTTGGACGGCCCTGCCAATCACCATGGCGGTGTCGGCCACGCGTCCGACGTAAGATGCCCGTCCCACGTGAACGATGCCCCTCGACCGCTCCCACCCATGATCCACCCGCGCCAACCGGCCATGACCCTGACCGTGCTGTTGGCCCTCGCGACGGTCGCCCGCGCCGCCCCGGCGGTCCCTAACCGCGAACCGCTGTTGGCGACGCCGTTCGTCCCGCTGCCGCTGGGCAGCGTGCGTCCGGCCGGCTGGCTGCTGACCGAGCTCGAACTGCAGCGCGACGGCCTGACCGGTCACGCCGAGCAGGTGATACCCAGGCTCGGCCCCGACAGCGGCTGGCTCGGCGGCACCGGCAGGGAGGCCGAGAGCTGGGAGAAGGGGCCCTACTACGTGAAGGGGCTCGTCGCCCTCGCCTACACGCTGGACGATGCGGGACTGAAGGCCAAGGCGCAGAAGTGGCTCGACTGGTCGCTGGCGAGCCAACAGCCCGACGGTTCCTTCGGCCCGAGGTCGAACAACGACTGGTGGCCGCGGATGGTGATGACCTACGCCCTGCGCGACTATGCCGAGGCGACCGGCGACCCGCGCGTGGTGCCGATGCTGCAGCGGTACCTGGCCCACGTCGCCGCCAACCTGCCGCGCCGCCCGCTCCAGCAATGGGGCAAGGCCCGCGCCGGCGACCTGATCGACACCGCGTTCTGGGTCTTTAACCGCACCGGCGACCCCGCCATGCTCGCCGCGGCCGACGCGCTGCACGCCCAGGCGTACGACTGGTCCGACATCTTCACCCGCAGCCGGTTCCTGGAGTTCGGCCGCGACTTCATGCCCAAGCACGCGGTGAACGTCACCCAGGCGTTGAAGCTGCCGCCGGTGTGGTACCAGCGGTCGAGGGCCGACGCCGACCGCGACGCGTTCGCCGCCGGCATGGTCCACCTGCTGGCCGGCACAACGATGCCGCTGGCCGTCCCCACGGGCACCGAGTGCCTGTCGGGCCGGTCGGCGGCGCAGGGCGTCGAGACCTGCACGGTCGTCGAGCAGATGCTCAGCGACGAGACGGCCGTCGCGATCCTCGGCACCCCCGCGATCGCCGACCAGCTGGAGCGCACCGCCTACAACGCCCTGCCCGGCGCGATGACGCGCGACCTCAAGCTCTACAAGTACTACACGCCGACCAACCAGGTGGCGGCCACCGAGGGGAAGCAGGGGTTCAACCAGGACTACGGCGACGGCCTGCTCCCCGGGCCCGTCTCGGGCTTCCCGTGCTGCTGCTACAACCTGCACATGGGCTGGCCGATGCTGGTCCAGCACGCCTGGATGGCCACCGGTGTTGGTGGACTGGCAGCGATCGTCTACGGCCCCACGACGGTCCACGCCACGCTGCCAGCCGCTGGCGAGGTGACGATAGCAGAGGCGACTAACTACCCGTTCGATGACGCCGTCCATCTAAAGCTGTCGCTCGCCCACGCTGCCACGTTCCCCCTGAAGCTGCGCATTCCCGCCTGGTGCGTCGGCCCGTCTGTCACGGTAAACGGCCAGTCCGATACGAAGACGATCCCGGGCACGTTTGCCACGATCACCCGCCAGTGGACCGACGGCGACCGCGTCGACCTGGTCCTGCCGATGCCGCTGTCCACGATGGCCGGCGTGAACAGGTCGGTCTCCATCGCGCGTGGCCCGCTCGTGTTCTCGCTGAGGATGCCGGAGCAGCCCAGGGTGCTCAAGCCAGGCCCCGACGGGTTCGTGCAGCTGCAGATCACCTCGCCCGACCCGTGGAACGTCGCTCTCAATGTCGACCCCGCGCACCCCGACGCCACCGTGCAGGTGCACACGGCCGAGATGCCGGCGGGCACGCCGTTCCAGCCGGATGCCAGCCCGGTGTCGCTGACGGTGCCGGCTCGGCTGGTGCCGTCGTGGGGCATGGCCTGGACCGGCCGGGCGGCCGAGGACCCGCCGGTGAGCCCGGTCGCATCGGTTGAGCCGGAGCGCACCGTCACGCTGGTCCCGTACGGTTCGCAGACGCTGCGCGTCACCGCCTTCCCGCGCCTCGGCACGCCCGGCGCATCGGCGGTCTCGTACCGATCAGACTTCAACAACGTCGACCTGCCCGACTGGGTGCTGTACGGCGGCGGCTGGTTCGCCCGCGACGGCGTGCTCCACGCGGCGCACAACACCGGCAACGGGTTCGGCACCGCCGGCATGAAGGCGGTCGCCAGCGGCACCGACTTCGCGGACCTCGTGTGCGACGCCGACGTGACCCCCGCCGAGTCCGGCGACGCCGGCCTGATCTTCCGCGTCGCCCACCCCGCGATCGGCCCCAACGCGTTCGACGGCTACTACGCCGGCGTCAGCGCCCACGACGGCCGCGTCGTGATCGGCCGGTGCTCCGCCGCCAATCAATGGACGCCATTGGCAACGGGCAAGGCCGACGTACCCGCCGGCCGACCGGTTCACCTGCGGGTGGTCGCCGTCGGCCCCGACCTTCAGCTGTTCGTCGGCCAGACGGACGCGCCCGCCCTGACAGCGACCGACGCCACGTTCCAGCGCGGGGCGATCGGCGTCCGGCAGTACATGACGGACGGGAAGGGCGCGTCGGCCGCGTTCGCGCACGTGACGGTTGTCCGGCCTGTCGCGACCACGCGCCCGGCCGGCGGGTGACCGTTTAGCGACGGCCCGGAGGGCCGGCTACAGTTGATGCCGGCCCTCCGGGCCGTCGCTAAACGGAGAGTCGGCAACGCCATGTTTCAACCCGTTCGACATCCACGTCACCGCGCGTTCACGCTGATCGAGATGACGGCGGTGTTGGCGCTGATGGCCGTGCTGGCGGGGACGGCGATGGTGCTGCTGGCGGGGCCGCGCAGGCGGGCGTCGGCGGCGGATGCGGTGGAGCAGGTGGCGTTCGCCGATCACCAGGTTCGACAGGCGGCGCTGGCCGGCGATCAGCCCATGGTGCTGGTGATCGACCTGGCGGCGGGGCGGCTCTCGCGCTCGGTCGACGACACGGCGGGCACCACGCTGGCAGAGCTGCCGGCGGGGGTGCGGGTGTCGCGGGTGATCGTGGGTGGCGAGGCGATCGACTTTGGCCAGGCGCGGGTGGCGGTGTCGGCGGCGGGGCGGAGCCGGTCGTATGCGGTCGGCCTGTCGACGCCGGCGGGGGAGCGGTGGATCGTCGTGGCGGGATTGACCGGGCAGGCGAGCGACGCGGCAGACGCGGCGGCGGCAGATGCGGTGGTCAACGTCACGCGAGTCGCACCCTGAGACCACGGATGAGCTCGGTGGGACTGGCATCATTCAGTCCCAAGGCGTGTCCCGTCCGGAAGCCGATGTCAGAAATAAGGTTGAAGCGGAATCCGAATGGGTGGGACGGGCCGAGAACCGTCCCATTTCGTCCCAAATCGTCCCACGCGGTCTGCGACCGGCTTCAGTGGTTGGCGGCGTACTTCGAGGGGCTTGCCTGGAACTTCTCGCGGCAGGTGTCGGAGCAGAAGTAGAAGGTGCGGCCGTTCGTGCTGGCCCGCAGCGTGGATGGGTTGACGGCCACGCGCATGTGGCAGACGGGGTCGACGACCACCTCCGCGGCAGGCTGCGTGGCGGCGCGCCGGCCGACGGCGACGAGGCCGTGGCCGCCGGGGGGGTTGGTGCTGAGCGACTCGACGTAGGCGACGAGGTCGGCGGTCTGGGCGTCGTCGAGGTGGCCGCGGTAGCTGGGCATGGTGTTGAGGTAGCCGGCGACGACCTTGGCGGCCGGGTTGGCGATCGACTCGTGCAGGTAGGCCTCGTCGGCCCAGACCGTGCGGCCGTCGGTCAGTCGGACCATCGAGTTGAAGACCGACGCGAGCGGCGGCGCGACCCGCGGCTGGGCGTGGCACGCCATGCAGCCCATGGCGGCGTAGAGCTGGTGGCCGCGCCCGACGGCGTCGGTGCCGGTGGTCGCAGGGGCGGGGGCGAGCAACTCGTTGTTGGCAAGTCCGGGGAGGTCGACGGCCAGGCGGGCGAGGGCGTCGGGGTCGGTGGAGTCGTAGATGCCGCGGACGTGGCCTGCGGCGTCGACGAGCAGGAACAGGGTGCTGTGGAGGATGGGGTTGTCGGCGTCGCCGCTGGGCTCGACGGTGACGCGCATGCCCTTCACCTCGGCGGCGAGGCCGGCGGGGTTGGTGCTCATCAGCCGCCAGCGCGGGTCGGGGTCGCCCCAGCTGTCGGCGTAGGCCGCCAGGACGGCGGGGGTGTCGTGGGCGGGGTCGACGCTGAACGAGACGAACCGCACATCCGGCGACCGCACCTGCTGGCGGAGCAGGGACATCTTCGCGGTCATCGTCGGGCAGGCGGTGGTGCAGGTGGTGAAGATGAAGTCGGCCACGTACGGGTGGCCGCGCAGGTCGCGATCGGTGGCGGGGCGGTTCGTCTGGTCGGTGAAGGCGAAGGGCGGGGCGTCCCACAGGATCGGCAGGTCGGCGGGGTTCGTGGCCGGCGGGACGTTGCCGATCAGCGCCGTGGCCAGCGGCGCGGGGCGGTCGCGGTTCAGGTTCAGGTGGACGAGGGCGATGCCCGACACGAGGGCGACCCATACGACGCAGACCGTGGCCGCGCTGAGCCACAGCAGCCGCCCGCTCACCAAACGCTTCGCCTCGACCATCGGCCCATCATAGGGTCGGCGGTCGCCTCGGCAGAAAGGAAGGCGGCCACGAACGGCACGACGGAGCACGAATCAGAAGGGGTCATCCACGAAGGGGCACGAAGGGACACGAAGAAGAGCAAAAGCTCGGTTGTCTCTGTTGCCCCGCATTTCTTCGTGTCCCTTCGTGGACAACTCCTCCGCATTCGGGGCCACCCTCTCGCCCCGGCCCGGTCCGGTCTACAATCCGCCCCTCGCGGTCGATGTCGGCGGCGGGGGACAGTAATCACGACGGAGAACGACCATGCCGGTGCGAAAGAGCGAAGCGCAGTGGAGCGGGGACCTGAAGAGCGGCGGCGGGACGATGAAGCTGGGGAGCGGGGCGTACGAGGGGAAGTACACGTTCAAGAGCCGGATGGAGGACGGCTCCGGCACCAACCCCGAGGAGCTGATCGCCGCCGCCCACGCGGGGTGTTACTCGATGGCCCTGTCGCACATGCTCAGCGAGGGGGGCCACCCGCCGACGAAGATCCACACGTCGGCCCAGGTCGACTTCGGGCCGGTGCCGGGCGGGTTCTCGATCAACAAGATCACGCTGACCGTTGAGGGGTCGGTGCCCGGCATCGACGCGGCGAAGTTCAAGGAGCTGGCCGAGCAGGCCAAGGCCGGCTGCCCGGTCAGCAAGGCGCTGGCGGCCGTGCCGGAGATCGTGCTGAACGCGAAGCTGATCTGAACCCGTGAAGCGTGAAGACGTGAAACGTGAGGTGTTGTCCGCCACACGTTTCACGTCTGCACGGGTTTAGATCAGCTGGTCCAGCCCGCCGAACCCCAGCATCTCGTGGGTGAAGAACGGCTCGGCGTAGGCGGTGCCGATGCGGCTGCCGAAGTAGGCGGTGACGTTGCGAACCATCTCCGGGACGTGGCCGCTGGCGCCGACGAACTGGCTCGGGTAGCACTGGACCGCCTCGATCTTGCGGTCGATGTGGTCGCTGATGTCGACGCAGAAGTTGGGCGTGAAGTTCATCCGCAGGTGGGTGCAGAAGTAGTAGATCACCCGCTTGGGGTGCCACGGCTGGCCGGGGATGTCGGTCTTGCTCAGCTTCGCGTCGAACCGGGCATCCTCGGCGATCCGGGTCACGGCCACGTGGTCGGGGTGGGCGTCGGTCGGGTAGGGGGCGAAGACCCAGTTGGGCCGGTGGACGCGGATGACGGCCGCGAGCCTGTGGCGGGCGTCGATCGTGTGCTGCACCTCGCGATTCTTCAGGCCCAGGCACGACCGCTCGACGCCGAGCACCTTGGCGGCGGCCGCCTTCTCGCGGGCGCGGATCTCGATCGACCCGTGCGGGGTCGGCTCGCCGTCGGTCATGTCGCAGATGTGGACCGTGTGGCCCTGCGACGCGAGCTTGAGGATCGTCCCGCCCATGCCCAGCTCGGCGTCGTCGGGGTGGGGGGCGCAGATGAGGATGGATGCCATGCCCGCAGTGTAGGCGGCGTTCCCCGACGCCCCCGGATCGCTTGCCCGGCGTACCGTTCCTGGTAAAACCGCGGTGATGAAGCCTCGCCGTACTGCCGTCTCCCTGTTGCTGGCCGCCGCGTCGTTCGCCGTCGCGCCGGCCAAGCCCGCCCATCTGGTCCTCGCCGACCGGATGGTGGCCGACGTCAAGCCGGCCAACAACATGTACGCCAACGGGACCGCCACCGTCACCTGGGCCGGGGTACACGGCAAGACGCTCACCTACAACAAGAGCGACTGCACCACGTTCGTCACGGCGCTGCTCAAGACCGGCTACGGGTTCACGTCCGAGCAGTTCGAGACGTGGTTCCACAGCACCTCGCCCGCCGTGACCACCTACTACAGCGCCGCCCTGGCCAACAGCGGGCTGCAGGGGTTCAAGCAGATCGCCAAGGTGCAGCCGGGCGACCTGCTGATCAGCAAGTACGTCTCGTCGACCACCGGTGCCGCGGGCCACATGATGGTGGTCGACGCCGCCCCGGTGCTGGTGTCGACCAGCGCGACGCAGCGGACGTTCAACGTGACGGTGGTCGACTGCACCGGCTCGCCGCACTACGCCGACACGCGCGTGAAGCCGCAGTCGGGTGCCGGCCGCGGCACGATGCGGGTTTACACCGACCTGTCGGGCAACCTGCTCACCTGGGGCTGGGGCACGGGGACGCCCTACGCCGCCGCCGATCGGCCGATCACGTTCGCGAAGGTGCCTTCGGTCAACCGCATGGCGACGGCGTCGCGATGAGGGTCCGCGCGGGCTCCCGCCCGCGGCTTGAATCGGCTCATGCCGCCGAACGCTTCTCTTCCGACGACGTGTCGGCCGCCGCTGCCCGGGTGGCGAGGGCGTCAGCCCGTTCCCTTGCGGCGCGAATGGGTCGCAGCAGGTTGTCCAGCCATTGGACGGTCTGGGCGGTCAGGCTCAGGTCGGAGGCCGCGTCGGACCGCCATCGGCTGGACCATCGGACCACCCGCCGCTGCGTGTCCCAGCGCAGCACCGCCCACAGCAGCAGGAAGTACATCAGCAGGAACGTCAGGCTCTGCAGCAGGTCGTTCACGCTGACCACGTGGACGACCAGGTCCTCCACCACGTGGGCGTCGTGCAGCAGGTTCATGTCGAGCCCCTCCCGGCGGTCGGTCAGCCGGTCGATGGCGGGCTGGATGAACGGGAACCAGATGACGGCCCCGATCGTCAGCGCCCAGCGGACGGGGGCGAACACCGGGCTCGCGCCGCTGAGCCGCCGGCGGACCTCGGCCCGCTGGCGGGCGACGGTGTCGGTCAGCGCCGTGCGCAGGGCGGTCGACGCCGCGTCGGCCGGCATGTCCTCCCACAGCCGGCGGCCGGCGTACAGGTCGCTCACCTGCGGGTGCGTCTGCTGAAGCTGCGCGAACGTGTTCTGCACCAGCGTGGCGACGGGCACGCCGGCCGGGCGGAGGTGGGCGTCGACCACCGCCTCGGCGTCGGGCAGGGCGGCGACCCGCGCCACGCCCACGTTCCGCCGCACCACGGCCATCACCGGCGTCAGCACCGCGTGGACCAGGTTGACCATCGGCCACCGCGATGATCGTCCGGCCAGCACCTCGTCGGTCAACGCCAAGCGGGCCGACGGATCGTCCGCCAACGCCGGCAGCGACCGCTCGATCAGCGGCGTGCCGACGCGGTCGGCCAGGAGTTCCTCGGCCTCCTCCTGCAGCCGCGCCAGCCGCTGCGCCCGGCCCGGAAGGTCCTGCGCCGCCAGCCACGCGCCCAGCGATCGGTCCTGCTGTCGCCGGGCCAGCACCTGGCCCTGCTTGATGGCCGCGTCGGACCGTTGCTGGTTCAGCTGGTCCCTCAGGTCCGGCAGGTCGAACGCGTCGGGCTGGGTGGCGCTCAGCAGCCACACGCGCGGCGGGGGGACGTTCAGCGTCCGGCCGATGCGCTCGGCGTAGTCCTCGCGCAGCTCCTCGGGGGCGTTGGGGTCGCCGCCGCTCATGCGGTCGAGCTGGTCAGCCTTGTTCACGCAGAACAGGAAGTTCGCCGCCGCGTTGCCGGCGGCCACGGCGCGCAGCAGGTCCTGCGGTTGCCGGTCGGCGTACTTCTCGACCGACTGGACCCACAGCGGGAACAGCATGTGCCGCAGCATCCGCCGGGTGATCTCGACGTGCCCGGCCCAGTGGCTGTCGATGTCCGGCAGGTCGAGCAGCACCTGCCGGGCGAGCGAGGCCACGCGGTGCGTGACCACGCGGAACTGCCCTGGCACCTCGCGCTGCAGCATCGCCGTCACGGCGGCGGCCTGGGCCTCGTGCGCGTACGCGGTCACGCCGGCCGTGCCCTCGCCGAAGTTCGAGCTGACGGTGATCTGCTGGCCCACCAGGGCGTTGACCAGCGCGCTCTTGCCGACGTCCTTCCCGCCGATGAAGCCGACCAGGTAGAAGCCCGTCTCGGACAGCGCCGCGTCGGCCAGGGTCGGGCCGTTGTCGCTCATCAGGTCCGGCGCGGGCGCGCCGGTCAGCTGCATCGTGTCGCGGACGAGCTGTTCCAGTTCGGGGGTCATCGGGGCTCCCGAAGAGTTGTCACCACGGAGGCACGGAGGCACGGAGAAGAGAAGGAGAGTGGAACCACAGATGCACTCGGATGCACACGGATGTGACTCATCAGCCTGAGTGATCGGTATGAATCCGTGTGCATCTGTGGTTCCAGCTCTTCTCGTGTCTCCATGGTGACAATTCTTCATTCCAGACCAGCCAGCTCGCCGGCCAGGTTCTCCAGCCGATCCAGCACGGCCGGCGACGGGGCCTGGCGGTTGAGCCACAGGCACGCGGCCTCGATCTGCTCGTGGGCCAGCTGGGTGAAGCGGTCGCCGATCGCGCGGTTGGTGTCGCGGGTGCGGCCGGTCACCTCGTTGCTCAGCTTCTCGGTCAGCCAGGTGGCCAGGGTGTACCCGCCGATCATCAGGCTCAGGTGGGGGAACAGCACGTGGTGGGCGACCAGCGCGATCGTCATCAGGTACGGCGCCGCCTCGGACCACTTGGTGAGCTGCTTCCCGCCGGGCAGGTGCTTGAGCAGCGTCTGCAAGATCCGCGTGTCACGCGGCGTGGCGTTCCACCGCTGCTCCAGCCATGCCCGGAGCTTCCCGATCTCCTCCTCGGCGATTGCCGCCGCGGCACCGGGGGGGAGCATCGACGCGGCGTAGGCATCCGCGTCGGCAGCGACCCACGCGCCGCCGGCGGGGTCGGTGCGGATCACGTCGTCTAGCCGGCTCCGGAGGACCGTGAACTGCTCGGCCAGCGTGGCCGCGAAGTCGGGCGGCTCGCCGGCCTTGGCCTTGTCGGCCGGGTCGATCAGGTCGGACGGCATCTGCCCCCGCATCACCCAGTCCCACGACGCCCGCGGCAGCCGCGCCAGCAGCGTCGGCACCTGGCGAACACGATCCAAGACCCGGCCCGGGCCGACCAGGTACAGCACCGAGCGCTGCTGCATGCGCCGTTGCAATCCCTGCGTGATCGGGTTCACGTCCACGCCGGCCGGGGGCGTCTCCATCGCGCGGAGGGCGGCGCACAGGCGGTCGGCGGCCACGCGGGCCTGCCGCAGCGGGGCAACCACTTGATCCGTCAATCGGCTGACCGCGTCGTTCGTGCGGTTCGTGAGTCCGACTTCGTCCGGCGTCGGCACGGGCTGGCCGAGCGCGGCTCGCAGCGCGTCCAGGTTCCCCTCCTTCGGCGGCGCGAACGCGGCGTCGTTGCGAGGCACGACGTACACCGCGGCGTCGGGCCAGTCGCGGTTGGCCAGCTGCCTCGCGAAGTCGGCGGGCGGGTTGCCGTCCTCGCACTTGTTCATCACGAAGACCGCCGGCAGGCCGTACCGCCGGGCCAGCCGGTAGTAGGGCAGCAGCTCGGTCATCTGGTACTTCTCGGGCGTGACGACGAACACCACCCGGTCGGCCCAGCGGAACGCCCGGTCGGCCTGGGCGTGGTTGGCCGGCTGGTCGCCGTCGAGGTCGGGCGTGTCGATGATCGGCGTCGGCGCGTCGGCAACCGTGGCGGCCGCGGCGACGACCACCAGCTCGTTCGTCTTGCCCCGTGGCGGCTTCCCGCCCGGCTCGTTCGCCTCGACGTGGGCGACGCCGAGCCAGCCGGTTGGCAGGTCCCTCGGATCGGACGCGACGGCCACGCAGCCGGTGGTGAACGTCCGGCGGAAGCTGGCGGCCGTCACCGTCGCGCCGACCAGCCGGTTGACCAGCGTGCTCTTGCCCGTCCCGGTGCCGCCGAGGATGACGGTGACCACCCTGCGTCCGGCCGGGGGGTGCTTCAGGCGGAACCGCAGGGCGGCCACGTCGCCGCGCCAGCGGTCGACCGGCTCCCGCGCCGCCGGCGCGAGCCCCGCCTGCACCGCCGCCACGGCGGCGTCCAACTGGTCGAGAACCGTCGAGGGATCGGTGCGGAACACGGGGCGGGATCATAGCGGGTGCGATGACAAAGTCAGACACCCGCGACGACGACCCGACCCGGCCCGGCCGCTTCAGCGGGCAGGGGAGGTGCCAGTCGGTCCGCATGCACCCGCCCGCTGAAGCGGGCGGGCCGGGTCATGCGGGGTCACTTCAACTCGACCGTCTTCACGTAGACGACGTCCGCCAGCTTCTGCCCGATCGTGCCCTTGTCGCGCTTGTGCAGAACCAGCGTGCGACTCTTGCCGTCGGCGGTGGTCACGTACAGCGGCGCGACGACGCCGCCGGCGATGACGGTGCCGTCGGTCAGGGTGAACTTGTACGTCTGCTCGCGGGCGGGGTAGGTGCGGCCGCTGTACACCTTGACGTCGCTGCCGCTCTCCTTGAAGTTCCACTCCGGCTCGTCGCGCTCCCACGTCACCTGCACCTGGGCCCGCGCCACCTGCGACAGCGGCACGTCCTCGTACTGCTTCTCCTGCTCCACCCAGATGCGGATCGGCTTCTCGGCCGTCGTGGCGATCTTGCCGGCGAGGACCGTGCCGTCGCTGAGCGTGACCGCGCCGTCGCGCGTCTCACCGTCGTCGGCGGCGGGCTTGAACACCGACGGCCGCGTGGCCGGCTCGGTCGTGGGATGGGGGGGCGCCGGCGCCGACAGGCCGAGGATGTCGTCGGCGGCGTCGCGTGTGGCGGGACCCGCGGCAACGCAGAGCAGCATCGCCACGGCGATGGCATGTGGCGTTCGGACACGCGGGGGATGGATGAGCCGCGCTTGGACGTACTCCGCAGTCAGCGGATTCGCCCAGCCGATCGGTCCGCAAGGTCCGCTTACTGCGGAGTACCTCCGTGCGCGGCTCTTGATGATGTCCGTTCGCTTCATGGTGACTCCCGTTTTGGGCATGATACCGGCGTGCGTGCGATCCCGTTGCCAACCGGACGGTGGGCCGTCGGCGTCAGCGGCGGGGCGGACAGCGTTGCGCTGCTGCTCCTGGCGCGCGGCCGGCCCGACCTGTCGCTGCACATCGTCCACCTGGACCACGAGACCCGCGGCGGGGCCAGCGCCGACGACGCGGCGTTCGTGGCCGACCTGGCCCACCGGTTGGGCTTGCCGATCACCGTGGCGCGCCGGTCCGAGGTGGAGCGGGACCCGCCGCGGAACCCGTCGGCCCGGTATCGGGCAGCGCGGTTGGCGCTGTTTCGACAGGTCGTCCGCGAACTCGGATTGGACGGCGTCCTGCTGGCCCACCATGCGGACGACCAGGCGGAGACGGTGATGCTTCGGTTGCTGCGCGGCGGCGGCCCACGGGCGATGGTGGGGATGGCCGAGCGCACGACGCTGATCCCGTTTGGCGACGGGCGAGCCGGGCCCGCCGGGCCGTCGTTAAACGTGGTGCGGCCGCTGTTGCACGTCTCGTCGCGGGAACTGCGGCAGTACCTTCGCGATCAGGGCCAAGCGTGGCGAGAGGATGCGAGCAACACCTCCGACCAGTACCTCCGCAATCGCATCCGCCCGTGGCTGGCTGGCGACGAACCATTGGCGAGCTCGCTCCGTGACCTGTCCACTTGCGCTCGCGGCGTGCGGGCGTGGCTCGACGGCCGGGCCCCGATCCTGGGCGATCGATTTGCTGTGTGGGAGCTAACCGGTATCGCCGTCCCGATCGCCCGCCACGCGGCGGGGCGGTGGTTGGTGGCCCACGGCGTGCCGGCCGACTCGGTCAGTCGATCCACGTGCGACCGGCTGGTCGCGATGGCGACGGACGCGGCGACGCGGCACCGGCAGACGTTCCCCGGTGGGGTCAGCGTCCGCCGGTCGGGCGGGTGGTTGTCGGTCGCCAGTGGGCGGCCGCCTCCAGGTCGCTGATGTACTTCCGCGTGCCCTGGAGCTGGGGGCTGAACGCGCGGGCCAATCCTTCGTCGAGCGCGCCTTCGGCCGTGGCGAAGTCGCCGACGTCGGCGGCCGCCTCCGCCCGTGCCGACCAGCACCGCCAGTAGTCGGGGAACCGTCGGCAGGCGTCGTCCAGCACCGCCCCCCGCTCGGCCGGGCGGCGCTCCTCGCCGTCGACTTGCGCCACCAACAGGTGCAACTGGATCGAACCGGGATGGTCGCGCAGGGCACGCGTGAACAGCGCGTGCGGGTGGTTCCACTCGGCGGCCGATCGCACGGTGAGGATCGACATCGGCACCACCAGCGTCGCCAACAATACGGCCCGCGCGATCATCGGAAGGCGTGCCAGCCCGACGCCGACCAGCAGGGCGAGGAATGCCGATGGGAGGTAGATCAGTCGCTCGCCGAAAATCGTGCCGATGATCGTGGCGAGGTTGGCAACCGGAAAATAGGTGGCGGCCAACGCTAGCAGGCAGAACAGCGCGAACCCGGCCCGTCGACGCCAGGCGACGATGGCGGCCAACAGGCCCGCGACGAGCACGCCGACCCCGAGCCAGAGGTAGGGGTCGGCCGCACGGGTGCTCGACCCGATCACGTCGCCGCCATAGTCGGGCGACAGGTGCAGCGGCCATGCGATCAGGGCGGCGTAGCGGCCGACCAGCGCGATGGGCAGCCGCCAGCGGTCGATGCCGGTGGTGAGGAACATGGGCTGGCTGGCCCGCACGAGCAGTTGGCGATCCCAGTCGAACTTCAGGTAGTGCTCGCGGATGGCCATGTACGCGGCCCAGACCCATAACAAGACGACGGCCGCCGCCCGGAGGACCGGCCGCTCCCCATCCGTCACGGGTCGAACCCACACGGCCGCCACGAACGCGGCCCAAAGGATCGGGGCGAGCAGTCCCTGCTCCTTGCACAACAGCGCGACGACGCCGCCGGCGACCACGGCAGCCGCCCGGCTCGTCGTCAGCGGTCGACGGGCGAGCAGGACGAGCGATGCCAACAGCGACACGGCGACCGAGAGTTCGGCCCGCCCGACGATGTTTGCGACGGCCTCGGCGTGCACCGGGTGGGCCGCGAACAGCAGCCCGGCACCCCACGCCGCGCCGGCCTGACCGGTGCCGCGTCGGGCCAACTCGGCGACGGCGGCGGCGGCGGCGGCGTGGAGCAGCACGTTCACCAGGTGGAACGCCCACGGCCGGTCGCCGTGCAGCCACCACTCGACGGCGTAGCTGCTCGACACCAACGGCCGATAGAGGTTGTCGATGCCGCTGCCGTTGGCGTAATCGCGGGTCCACAGCTGCCCCCACTGCGACGTGCCGCGGACGCGGGGGTCATCTCGGACGATCGCCACGTCGTCGTAGACGTAGGTGCCGCCGAGCGTAACGGCGTACAGCAGGGCGGCCAGGACGGCGGCGGCGACGGCGGGAAGCGGGTCGCGAGGGGTCGGGCGGGCGGTGGGCATGGGCGGTTTGCGCGGCAGTCTACCCGCCGCGGCCGCAACAGAACCCCTGCCGGGGCGTAATAGGATCGGTCCGAACGAAAAGGGAACGCATGATCGCAAGGGCGCGAAACGGACGGCGGGGCTTCACGCTGGTCGAGCTGCTGGTGGTGATCGGCATCATCGCGATGCTGATCGGCATCCTGCTCCCCGCGCTCAACGGGGCCCGGCAGGTCGCCAACCGCACCAAGTGCCTGGCGAACCTGAACCAGATCGGCGTGGCCATGCTCACCTACGCCAACGAGAACCGCGGCCTGCTGATCCCCCTGGGGCCGCTGCAGGACGGAAAGGCGAACCCAATCGACCCGCTGAATCCGGGCCAGACGGGGACGGCCATCGTCGTCGCCGGCACGGTACCGCCGGTCTACACGTACCAGACGTTGGGGACGAACGTGTACCCCTGGAGCCGGTGGCCCTGCGCCATCCTGAAGGGTGCCTACCTGGCGCCGGTGCCCATCGTCGCGCAGCAGCCGATGTGGCTCGTCGCCGAACCGCCGGGCGACCCGACCGGCGCGCTGGCCCGGCCATGGACCTCGCCGGTCATGGCCTGCCCGTCCGACCCCCAGCCGGGGGCGGCCCACTCGTACCTGTTCAACCAGCACCTGGTGTCGAACCAGACGCAGGTGCTGACCTACACCCGCCGGGCCCCGGCCGGGCAGGAGGACACGCGGGTCGTCGTCCTGGGCGAGAAGCGGACCGGCGTGGACGACTACTACATGGAGTCCGGCGACTTCCCGATCGACGGCGTCCAGCCCAAGAGCATCAAGGTCGAGCAGTACCGGCACGGCGCCAAGCTCGGGTCGAACTACCTGTACAAGGACATGCACGCGATCGCGTCTCCCCCGGAGGCGCTGTCGGCCCAGGTCGACCCGTGGGACATCAAGCCGACCTCGACGGAGACGACCGGGACCACCGGCACGTGACGTGCGGGTCGGCCCAACGCAAAGTTTGATCCTGCCCTCGGCTCGGCCAACCCCCATGACCACGATCGCCTCACCATCGATGTCCGCCGGCAGCGACCCGGCCCCCCGGCCGCTGCCGCTGTGGGCCAGCATCCCGATCATCCTCGCCTGCCTCGCGGCCGGGGGGACGATCATCCGGTGGTACGTGGGCACGCACCTGAAGGCCGACGAGCCGCACCTGCTCGGCGACCTGCCGGCCCGGACGGCCCCCGTCGCCCGCGGCGGCGGCAACGGCCGGAACTGGGCCGGCTGGCTCGGCGGGGGCTCGCGCGGCATCCGTCCGACGAACGGCAACCGGGAGGGGTTCGACGCCTTCACCGAGCACGCCCGAGCCACGTACATCATCGGTGCCAAGAACGGGCCGACCCTGAGCCTCACCTACGGGCCGGACTCGGCCTACTCGTTCGTGCCCGACGACGTGCGGAAGACGGTCTACGCCGCCCAACGGCTCACGCGGGACAAGAAGTACAGCGACGCGATCAAGCTGACGTCGGCCCAGGTGGCGCAGCTCCAGCAGGACGCCCGGACGTTCATGCAGGTCGCCGCCGCCGATCGGAAGACTTTGCTGGCCGACTTCGCCAGCTACCGCGTCGCCAAGCCGACGGAGCGTGGGCCGATCCAGACGAAGCTGCTGGCCGACCTCGACGGGGTTGCGGAGCGCGGCAAGGAGCCGACCCGCGCCGCCTTCGCCGACGCCGCGACGAAGATCAACGCGATCGTGACTCCCGCCCAGTGGACGCAGCTCAAGGCGATGGGCCTGCAGCCCTGACGCACGCCTCAGCGATATCCAGACCGTCGCAGCCAACCGCGCGGGTCGCGTGGACGCCGTCCTGCTGCGCACTCGAATCGCCAGCCCCGAACTAAATTAGTTGACCCGCCTGCCCAAGTCGCGCAAATTGTCGGCTCCACAACGGATCCCAGGACCGCACAAGGAGACGTCGGGCATGTCCACGATCCTCGTCGTCGATGACACCGCACTGGCCCGCGAAGCGGTGGCCAAGCTGCTGGAGCATGAGGGATTCAGCGTCCTCCGGGCGCAGCACGGCCGCGACGCATGGGCCATGATGTACGACCACACGCCCGACCTGGTCCTGCTGGACCTGATGATGCCCGAGATGGACGGCATCACGCTGCTCCGCATGATCCGCCGCAGCGACCGCTGGGAGGGGCTGCCGGTCGTCGTCCTCACCGGCGCGTCCGACGACCTGAAGCTGATCCAGCGTGCCCGCGAGCTGAAGATCCAGGACCTGATCCCCAAGGCCACCTTCGGCTTCGACGACCTCCTGCAGCGCGTCAAGGCCCACCTGCCCGCCTGACGGCGGAAGCTCGAAGCTCGCAGCGAGCGATCAGAAATCAACGTTGATGACCAAGCGGTGCGGCGGCTTCGTCCCATTGACGGCTCATGTCCCGAATCTGTTCGGAAGAGTTATCCACGAAGGACACGAAGGGACACGAAGCAGAGCATTGTCACACCCGTATAGACGGGTTGCATCTCCGCGTGGCGGTCGCCCCGTAGGGGCACTCTTCGGATCGGCGGAGGAGTGCCCCTACGGGGCGACCGCTACGCGGCAGACGACGCTACGGACAGGTGCCACCCGCTCTATCCTTCGTGTCTTCCGTGTCCTTCGTGGATGACTCTGTCCCCGGCCGAGCGAAACAGAATCGGTACAGGATCGTACCGCCGTGCGTTCGTTTTCGGATTTCTGGTTTGGAGCTTCGGCTTGCCCCGGCGGGTCGCCGGGCGCCCGGACCCGCTATCATCCGGGCATGTTCGAGCCGCTGACGCACCGTCGATATCTGCTCCCGTTCAAGGCCGGTCGGCTGCCGCAGCAGTTCACCGACGTGCTGGTCGTCGGCGGCGGGGTGGCGGGGCTGCGGTCGGCGCTGGCGGCGTCGTCGGCGGGGGCCGACGTGCTGCTGCTGACCAAGGACACGATCGACCAGAGCAACACCTGGTACGCCCAGGGCGGCATCGCCGCCGTGCTCCAGCCGCTCGATTCCGTTGACAGCCACGTCAGGGACACCGAGGTCGTCGGGTGCGGCCTGTGCAACGCGGCGGCCGTCCGCATCGTCATCAACGAGGGACCCCGGCGGGTGCTCGAACTGCTGGACTGGGGCGCGCACTTCGACAAGGCGTCGGCCGACAGCGGCAACGCGCACGGCCTGGCCTACGGACTGGAGGGCGGCCACAGCTTCGCCCGCATCGTCCACGCCTACGGCGACGCCACTGGCAAGGAGCTGGCCCAGACGCTGATCCGCACGGTTCGCGCCCGGGAGAACATCCGCGTGCTGGAGCGGGCGTTCGTCGTCGACCTGCTGACGGAGGACGCGGCGGCCCACCCCGCCGGCGGGCAGCCGTCGCGGTGCGTCGGCGTGATCACGATGGTCGACGGGCGGGTGCAGATCATCTGGGCCAAGCGGACCATCCTGGCCAGCGGTGGGGCGGGGCAGCTGTTCCGCGAGAGCACCAACCCCAGGATCGCCACCGCCGACGGCCACGCCATGGCCTACCGCGCGGGGGCCCGGCTGAAGGACATGGAGATGGTCCAGTTCCACCCAACCACGCTGTACGTCGCCGGCAGCAGCCGGGCGCTGATCACCGAGGCCGTCCGCGGCGAGGGCGCCCACCTGGTCGACCGCAACGGCTACCGCTTCATGGCCGACTACCACCCCCAGGGCGAGCTCGCCCCGCGCGACGTGGTCAGCCGGGCGATCGTCGAGCAGATCCGCAAGACCCACTTCACCCACGTCTACCTCGACGTCCGGCACCTGCCGACGGGGGCCTTCCGCGACCGGTTCCCGTCGCTGGCGAAGCTGATGGACGAGTTCGAGATCGACGTGGGCAAGGACCTGATCCCCATCCACCCCGCGGCCCACTACATGATCGGCGGCGTCGACGCCGACGAGCACGGGCGCACCAGCCTGGCCGGCCTGTACGCGGTCGGCGAGGCGTCGTGCAGCGGCCTGCACGGGGCGAACCGCCTGGCCAGCAACTCGCTGCTCGAGGGGCTCGCGTTCGGCGCGCGCGCCGGCGAGCACGCCGCCGCGGCGGCGCTGCAGGTGTCGGCCCCGTTCCCGCTGTCGCTGGAGCACCGGATCCCCCCGTCGGTCAAGACCGAGCTGGACGTGACCGACGTCAAGAGCAGCCTGCGGTCGGTCATGTGGCGCAACGTCGGCATCGAGCGCGACGGCGACCGGCTCACCGAGACGCGGGAGATCGTCGCCTTCTGGAGCCGATACGTGATGGACAAGAGCTTTCGCCCCGAGACGATCGGCCCCGAGGCGGCCGTCGCCGGGTGGGAGCTGCAGAACCTGCTGACCGTCGCGTTCCTGGTGACGACCGCAGCCTACAGCCGGACCGAGAGCCGCGGCGCCCACTTCCGCCTGGACTACCCCGCCCGCGACGACGCCCACTGGCGGATGCACCTGCTCTGGCAACGGCCGATGGAGACGCCGACGCCGGAGGCGGTCGAGTGAAGTGGGTCGGTCGACCACGTACAGTAGCGCCGGGAGATCCAGACATGAGCTTGGCCACGCCCAACGTCATTGTCCCGTCCGTCCGGCGGATGACCAAGCTGCCCGAGGGGCACATCACGTTGGTGTCCGCGACTTGGCCGCCGAGGTCGTGTCGCCCAACGACACCGCCGGTGAGGTCGAACGGAAGGTCCGGCAGTTTCTCGCGTCCGGCGTGCGATTGGTTGGGTCGTGCTGCCCGAGACGAGAGACGCCCGCGGCTATCACCCGGTCGGCCGCTGAGCGGCGTCGAACCCGCTGGTGAGCTCGACGGCGAGGACGTCCTCCCCGGCTTTCGGCTCCGCCTGGCCGACCTCTTCCTGCCCGAGCCGCCGGCCACGCCCGTCGGGTGAGCGGCTCGAATCCCGCCTTGGCATCCCCACCGCACCGTGGCTATAGTGCCGGCCGTCGACATCCCCTAGTCCCGTTTTGTGACGGAGTTCACGCCATGGATCAGAAGTTGCGCGAAGCGTTGGCCGGCCAGGAAGAGTACCTGAAGAAGAACACCGGCAAGCTGTACCAAACCTCAGAGGCCGGCCCCGTCCGGCTCGACCTGGTCAAGGCCCTGATCGAGACCGTCGAGCGGCTCGAGAACGAGCTGGGCGAGGTCAAGCGGATGATCTCCCCGTGAGCCGGGGCTGACCACCTCCACCCAACTCCCCCGGCCCCGTGCCGGCCGGCAACGCCCGGCCGAACACGGGGCCGACCGCGTTTGCGTCCGTCCCCACTTCGATTGCCACCATGCAGATATCCATCGATCACCCGGGTGGACCGTCGGATCGGCCAGGCGCGACGGTTGACCTGACCAACTGCGACCGGGAGCCGATCCACATCCCCGGCGCGGTCCAGCCGCACGGCGTGCTGATCGTCCTCCGCGAGCCCGACCTCACCGTCACGCAGGTCAGCCGCACGTCCGCCGCCGTGCTCAGCCAGCCGCCCGAGTCGCTGCTGGGCCGGCCGGTCGAGCAGGTGCTCGCCGCCGCCGATCTCGCCCCGCTGCGGCGGGCGCTGACCGACGGGTCGCTGTCGGCCCGGCCGCTCTACCTGCTCACCGTCCACACGCCCGCCGGGCTGGCGTTCGACGCGATCGCCCACCGCCACGACGGGCTGGTCCTGATCGAGCTCGAGCCCTCCGGCCGGCACGATGCCTACTCCGCCCCGCAGCTCTACCAGGCCGTCCAGGGGGCGATCCGGCGCGTCGAGTCGGCCCCCACGCTGCTCACCATGGGCGCGGCCGTCGCCGACGAGGTCCGCCGGATCAGCGGGTTCGACCGCGTGATGGTGTACCGCTTCGACGACGAGTGGAACGGCTCCGTCGTCGCCGAGGCCAAGCGGGACGACCTCGAGCCGTTCCTCGGCCTGCACTACCCCGCCAGCGACATCCCCGTGCAGGCCCGCGAGCTCTACGCCCGCAACCGGCTGCGCTTCATCCCCGACCGCGACTACGTCGCCTCGCCGCTGGTCCCGCCGGCCAACCCCCTGACCGACCGGCCGCTCGACATGAGCTACGCCGTCCTCCGCAGCGTCAGCCCGGTCCACGTCGAGTACCTCCGCAACATGGGCGTGCGCGCGTCGATGAGCATCTCGCTGCTCAAGGACGGCAAGCTCTGGGGCCTGATCGCCTGCCACCACTACGCCGGCCCCCGGTACGTCACCCACGACGTGCGAACGGCCTGCGAGCTGGTCGGCGACGTGATGAGCCTCCAGGTCGCCTACAAGGCCGACGCCGAGGTCGCCGCCTACGCCGCCACCATGGTCGCCGTCCGCCAGGCGCTGGCGGCGCGGATGACCGACGCGGTCGAGGTCAGTGTCGCCCTCACCGGCGACGCGCCCAACCTGCTCGACCTGGTCCAGGCCGGCGGCGCCGCCATCGTCCAGGGATCTCGCGTCGCCACCGTCGGCGACACGCCCGCCGCGGCCGACCTGATCGAGCTGGCCAGGTGGCTCAGCGAGCGCGCCGATGACGACCACGAGGTCTGGCACACGGCCGCCCTGCCCCTGCGCGACCCGCGGTTCGACCCGATCTCCGCCACCGCCGCCGGCGTGCTGGCGGCGTCGCTGATCAAGGGGAGGCCCCACTACCTGATGTGGTTCCGGCCCGAGCGCATCCGCTCCGTCAACTGGGCCGGCGACCCCGCGAAGTCCGTCGTCAAGGGCGACGACGGCGTCCGCCTGAGCCCCGCGGGTCGTTCGCCCTGTGGACGCAGACCGTCCACAGCCACGCCGAGCCCTGGTCCGCCGCCGAGGTCCGCGCCGCCATCGACCTGCGCCGCGACGTGGTGGGCGCAGCGCTCCGCCGGGCCGAGCGGATCACCGAGCTGTACGAGGAGCTGCGCGCCAGCTACACCCAGCTCGGGTCGGCCGCCAACCTGCTCAGCCAGAGCGAGGAACGGCTGCGGCTGGCGACCGAGGCGGGGGCGGTCGGCATCTGGGACTGGGACGTCGCCACCGGCCGCGTCGCCCTATCCGAGGAGTACCACCGCCAGGCCGGGCTTGCCCCGGGCGACTTCGGCGGGACGTTCGACGCCTTCCTCGCGACCGTTCACCCCGAGGACCGCCCGCGCCTCACCGATGCGCTCGACGTCGCCCGCGCCGGCCACGGGGAGATCGCCGTCGAGTACCGGCTGCACGCGGCGCCGTTCGCCGACCGCTGGGTGGTCGGGCGCGGCCGGTTCTCCTACGACGCCGCCGGCGCGGCCGTCCGCCTCGTGGGCGTGGCCGTCGACGTGACCGAGGCCAAGGCCGCCGAGGCCGAGCGGGCGCAGCTGCTCGATGCCGAGCGTGCCGCCCGATCCGAGGCCGAGCGCGCCGGCCGGCTGAAGGACGAGTTCCTCGCCACGCTGTCCCACGAGCTGCGGACGCCGCTGAACGCGATCGTCGGCTGGTCGGTCATGCTGCGCGGCGCGACGGTCGACAACGCCGACCTGGCCGAGGGGATCGACGCCATCGAGCGCAACGCCCGTGTGCAGGCGCAGCTGGTGGAGGACCTGCTCGACGTCAGCCGGATCATCTCCGGCAAGCTGCGGCTGGACGTGCAGCACGTCGAGCTGGCCTCGGTGGTCGACGCCGCCGTCGTCGCCGTGACGCCGGCCGCGCAGAACAAGCAGGTGCGGATCCTCAAGATTGTCGACCCCCGCGTCGCCGCCGTGTGGGGCGACCCCAACCGGCTGCAGCAGGTGCTCTGGAACCTGCTCAGCAACGCGATCAAGTTCACGCCCAAGGCCGGCCGCGTGCAGGTCGCCGTGGCCCGGGTCAACTCGCACGTCGAGCTCTCCGTGACCGACACGGGCATGGGCATCCCGCCCCAGTTCCTGCCCCACGTGTTCGACCGCTTCCGCCAGGCCGACGCGAGCACGACCCGCAAGTACGGCGGGCTCGGCCTGGGCCTGGCCATCGTCCGCCACCTGGTCGAGCTGCACGGCGGCACCGTCGAGGCGAGGAGCGATGGCGAGGGCACCGGCGCGACGTTCGTCGTCCGCCTGCCGCTCAAGGCCGCCGAACAACCGGCCGCCGACCCGTTGCCGGGCGGCGACCCCGCCGCCCACGCCGGTGCCCACGTGACGCCATCGCTGGCCGGCGTCCGCGTGCTCGTCGTGGATGACGAGCCCGACTCCCGCTACCTGGTCCGGCGGATCCTGGAGCAGTGGGACGTGCAGGTCACCACCGCCGGCAGCGCCGCCGAGGCGCTGACGGCCATCGCGGCCGAGCGGTTCGACGCCATCGTCAGCGACGTCGGCATGCCCGAGCAGGACGGGTTTGATTTGATCCGCAAGGTGCGGGCGATGCCCGCCGACGCCGGCGGCAAGACGCCGGCCGTCGCGCTCACCGCCCTGGCCCGCGTCGAGGACCGCCGCCGCGCGTTGCTGGCCGGCTTCCAGATCCACGTCCCCAAGCCCGTCGACCCGGCCGAACTGCTGGCCGTCGTCGCCAGCTTGGTCGGTCGGACCGGATGACCGCCCCGGAGCGGTTAGCCCCGTCAACGCGTGAGGTCGAGCAACCGCGCCACCATCCGTTCCTTCTCGAGCAAGTCGATGGCTACGTCGGGGGCCGCCGCGGGGATCGCGATCGTGCCGGTCGCGATCGCCGTGTGCAACGTGGCGCCGGTCGGCGACGACAGCGTGAGCGTCATCGTCCGCGTCGTGGCGGCCGTGGCCGTCTCTGCGTCGACGGTCACGCTGATCAACCCGCTCGTGTTGCCGGCCACGAACGTCAGCGTGCCGCTGACCGCCTGGTAGTCGGTGCCCGCGACGGCCGTGCCGTCCGACGTGGCGAACAGCACGCGCACGGCCGTCGTGCTCGGCTCCGACATCGTGACCGCGAACGCCAGCGTCGTCGTGAACGTGCTGCTCGCCGTCACCATGGCGCTGGCCACGTTCAGCGTCGGGCCGGCCGTGAGGATTGTGATCGCGCCGGTCCCGGTGGCCGTGCCCAGCGCCGCGCCGGCCTGGTCCGAGAGGTTGACCGACAGGTAGTGGATGACCATCGATGCGGCGGTCTGGGCGTCGACGGTGACCGCTATCGACCCCGCCGTCGCGCCGGCGGAAATCGTGAGCGTCCCGCTGGTCGCGACGTAGTCGGTGCCGGCGACCGCCGTGCCGTTGGCGGTTGCGTAGGCGACGGTCACGTCGGATGCCGCAGCGGCCGATAGCGTGACCGGAAACGTCAGCGTCGTCGTGGACGATGAGCTGGCCGTCACGGCGGCGTCCCCCACGCTCAGGGTCGGCTGCGCCACGTCGTCGTTCAGGATCGTCCCCACCGCGGTGGCCATCCCCAGCACGGCGTTCGTGGGCGACGACAGCGTGAGCACCAACGTCTCGTCCGGCTCGACCGTCGTGTCGCCGTTGACGGTCACGGTGATGGACCCGCTCGTCTGCCCGGCGGCGATCGTCAGCTCGCCGGTGGTGGCGACGTAATCGGAGCCGGCGGTCGCCGTGCCATCGGACGTGGCGTAGTCCACCGTCACCGGCGACGACGACGGCGCGGACAGCGTGACCGTGAACACCATCGGCGTCGTGCCGGCGTTCCCCTCGGTCACGCTGGTGGGGGCGATCGCCAGCGTCCCCAAGGTCGGCGTCGGAGTGGGGGTCGGGGTCGGCGTTGGCGTCGGCGACGTTGGCGGCGTGATCGTGCCCGTCACGGTCGCCGCGGCCAGCGTGGCGTTGATCGGCGACGACAGGTCCAACGTGAACTGTTCGGCGTCCGCCAAGGCGGCATCCGCCGTGGTCGCGACCGTCAGCGTGGCCGACGTCTCGCCGGCCGGGACGATGATCGTGCCGTAGGCGATCGTGTAGTCGCCGATCGTGGCCGTGCCGGGCACGGTCGCGTAGTTGAACGCCACCTCGTCGGTCGCCGGGCCCGAGAGCGTGACGGCGAACCCCTCGGTGCCGCCCGCGGCGGTCGTCGCATCGGCGACGGTCACCACCGGCTGCAACCCGCCGCCGGTGCGGATCAGCGTGACCGTGCCGTCAAGTCCGGCCGGGTCGGGCGTGGCCAGCACGGACTTGGTCAGCGCGACGGAGAACGCACGCTGACCCGTCACCGCCGCGTCACCGATGACCGTGAACTTCGCCGACGCCGTCAGCTGGCCGGGCCGGATGACGACGGTCTTGAAGGCCGCGGCGTAATCGACACCGGCGGTGGCCGTGCCGTCGACGGTGCGCAGCCGAACCGTGACGGGCCGGCTCGACGGATTCGACAGCGCGACCATCACGGCCGCCGTCGCCCGCTTGCGGTTGGCCGGCTCGGCCACTGCACGGTCCACGACCGTCACCGTCGGCGGCGGGTCGCTGTCGAGTATCGTCGCGACGGCGGTGCCGTTGACTTTGTTCCCGTGCGAGACCTTGAGGTGGACGGCGAACGTTTCGGTCGCCTCTGACACGTCGTCGGCCAGCACGGGCACGACGAACGTGGCCGACGCGCTACCCGCAGGGATGGTGACGCTGCCGCTGGTGGCGGTGTAGTCCGACCCGGCCTTGGCGGTCTTGTTGGCCGTGGCGTAGGTGACGACCACGTCGGTCGTCGCCGGCGACGCCAGCGTCGCCGTGAACGTGGCCGCGACGGATCCGGTCGTCGGCTCCGTCACGCCGATCGGGGCGACGTTGACGGTCGAGAACAGCCGGCGCGGCTCAAGGGTCTGGAACAAGTCGGCCTCCAGCGGGTACGAAATCGGTGGCCGACACGGTAGACGTCGGCCGGATCACTCACAAGCGAAGCTTGCCCGACAAGGGGACGCGCTTGAAGGAAACCCCGAAGTCAGCGGGGCCCGACCCAATCCGCTTACTGCGGGAGTACCCTTCGTGCGCGGCTCGTTCCCCGATCGTGCGCGCGATGGCTCACGCCGTCAGCACCTGCATCTGCAGCGGGTAGTTGTCGTCGCTGAACCAAGTGGTGCCGCCGTCGGTGGTGGAGGCCCATTCCCCGGTGAAGCCGGTGCCGGTGCCCGTGGTGCCGTCGGTCCACGCCCAGTTGGCGGTGCCGGTGGTGGCGGTGACGACGACCCAGTAGGTCGTGCTGGCCGACAGCGATACCGATCCGGTGAAGGTCGTGTCGGCGACCGCCGTTGAGTAGGAGGATGGCGACGTCAGCGTGCCGACCAGCGTGCCCGGCTCCAAGTCGCCATCGGCGTAGATGGCGACGGTGACCGCCCCGCCGGCCGTGACCGACAGCGGGATCGTGACGCTGGTGACCGTGGTCGCCGCCGCGCCGGTCGTGAAGCTGGCGGCGAGCAGGCTCGTGCCCGTCGGCGCCTCGGTGCTGTCGGTCGTGGCGGAGAGGTTGTCCGACCGGTCGGTGGACGACGTGCCGCTGGCGGTTGCCACGATGCTGATCATGCCAGTGGCCGTGGCCGTGCCGAGCGTCGCGCCGCTGGCGGACGACAGGGTGCGCGTCAGCGTCTTCGTCGTCGTCGCGGTGGCCGACTCGGCGTCGACGGTGACGGTCACCGTGCCGGTAGTCGCGCCGGCGGCGATCGTCAGCGTGCCGCTGGCGGCAACGTAGTCGGTGCCGGCGACGGCCGTGCCGTCCGACGTGGCGTAGGCGACCGTGACCGCCGACGTCGCCGCCGACGACAGCGTCACCGGGAACGCCAGGGTGGTGGTGGCCGAGCTGCTCGCCGTCACGCTCGCCGCGGCGACGCTCACGGTTGGCGCGGTCGTGGTCGTGTCATCGTTCACGATCGTGCCGATCGCGGTGGCGGTGCCCAGCACAGCGTTCGTTGGCGTGGACAGCGTGAGCACGACCGTCTCGTCCGACTCGACGGTGGTGTCACCGTACACGGTGACCGCGACCGTCCCGGTCGTCTGGCCGGCCGCGAACGTGAGCAGGCCGCCGGTGGCGGCGTAGTCGACGCCGGCCGTGGCCGTCCCGTCCGACGTGGCGTAGTCGACCGTGACCGGCACGGTTTGGGCGGCCGACAGCGTGACCGTGAACGTCAGGGTCGCCGTGCCGCTGTCGCCCTCGGTCACGCTGGTCGGGGCGACGCTGACCGTGTCGGCAAACACGTCGCCGGTACCGAGGATCGTCACGGTGCCCGAGTCGTTGGTCGGCTCGATCGTCGCGTCGGTCGCCCTGGTGATCGCCACGTCGAACGTCTCGTCGCCGGTGACGGCGGCGTCGCCGATGATCTTGAACGTCGTGGTGCCCGACGTCTGCCCGGCCTTGATGACGACCTTCCTCGTGGCCGACACGTAATCGGCACCGGCGGTCGCAGTGCCGGCGATCGTGCGGACGTAGACCGTGACGTTCCGGCTCGACGGGTTGGCCAGGTCGACCGTGACCTACGCCGTCGACCGCTTGCCCGCGGCCGGCTCGGCAACCGTCGTATCCTCAACGGTCACCGTGGGGTTCGGGTCGCTGTCGACGATGGTGGCGAGGGCCGTGCCGTTAATCTTGTTCCCGGCCGACACATTCAGGTGGACGACGAACGTCTCGTTCGCCTCCGACACGTCGTCGGCCAGCACGGGCACGCTGAACGTGGCCGACGTGCTGCCGGCGGGGATGGTGACGCTGCCGCTGGTGGCGGTGTAGTCCGACTTGGCCTTGGCGGTCTTGTTGGCGGTGACGTAGCTGACGAGCACGTCGCCGGCGGACGCCGACCTCAGCGACGCGACGAACGTGGCGCGCGTCGACCCGCTGCTCGGCTCGGTCACGGTGACCGGGGCGACGGTGACCGTCGAGAACAGCTTGCGGAACTCAAGGCATTCGAACACGGTGGGCCTCCGGGGCGAGAGAGGGAGGGCGAACGGCGGGGCTGCTCGGGTGGGGGCGGGTCAGGTGAGGTAGATGTTGTACGAGGCGACGGCGTAGAGGCCGTCGTCGGACAGCTTGGCGGTCGTCCGAGTGCCGTCGGTGCGGATGTCCCTCCGCTGCGTGGCGACGTCCAGCCAGAACGGCCCCTCGGTCTCGCTGGGCGTGGCGGCGGCCGCCGTCGTGGCACCCTTCACGTACAGGCTGCCCAGCTGGCCCGCGCCGGCGAACGCCAGCAGCCCCGCGCCCCGGCGGAGCAGCGATCGGCGGGACTTGACGAACGTCAACTCGTCCAACGCGTCGTGTACGTGGCCCGGCGTTCCGTGGAGGTCGCACATGGGATTCCCTCGTTTCGGGGCGTTCGCTCACGTTCCGCCGTAACGAGAGGGTTGCCCGCACACGCGAAACCCGCCGCCAGTGAATGACGATTCCCTCAGGTTTCCGCTTCGAACGACGTTCGAGCGGATCGACCGTGCCGTTTACGATGGATGGGCATCAGGGATGGGCGTTCGCACGGCCGCCTCCACGGCGGTGCGACAACGCGACTCGTCACGGGGATCACAACAGCTCGACGTGACCCGCGATCACGCGGTGCAGGCGCCGCCGGTCGCGGAGCAGCAGGCGACCGGTGTCGTCGAGCCCCTCGCACGTCCCGGTGACGGCCGGCTCATCAGCCCCGCCGGTGACGGTGACGCGCCGGCCGAGCAGCGCGTGGTGCCGGTCGTACTCGCGCAGGGCGGCGACGAAGGTGCCGTCGTCGCGATGGGCCAGGACCCGGTGCAGGTGCCGGCCGACGGCGACGGCGGCATCGGTCAGGTCGACCGGCCGGCCGGCGATGGCGTTGAGGCTCGTCACGCGGTCGCCGAGGTGCCGTGGGATGTCGGCCGGGTCGCAGTCGACGTTCAGGCCGACGCCGATCAGGTCGGCCTTGGCGACCCGCTCGCACAGGAGGCCGGCGAGTTTGCGGCCGTCGTGCAGCAGGTCGTTGGGCCACTTGAGCTGCACGTCGTCGGTGCCGGCGAGCTCGGCGGCGGCGGCGCGAACGGCGAGGCCCGCCAACAGCGGGACGTGGTGCAGCGCCAGCGACTCGTCGGCCGGCAGGGCGAAGGTGACGGTCAGGCTGCCCCGGCCGGACCACCACGTGTTGGACCCCCGGCCCCGACCCGCCATCTGGTGCCCGGCCAGCACGACGGCGGGCGCGAACAGCGCGTTCCGCCGTCGCAGGACAGCCGCCCGGTCGTTCGTGCTGCGGACGCGCGCGACCCAGTGCAGCCGGAACGGCCGGAGGTCGCGGCGCAGTCGTTTCAGGTCGAACGGCATGACGCCCCCGGGTCGCGATGCTAACCGTCCAGCACGACCAACAGGTCCTTGGCCGTCACGACCGAGTTCGGCTGGACCAGGATCTCGGCCACCTTGGCGGCGCGCGGGGCGTACACGGCCGTCTCCATCTTCATCGCCTCGATGCTCAGCAACCGGTCGCCGGCACGCACGGCCATGCCGACCGTCACCGCCACGTTGCTCACCTTGCCGGGCATCGGGGCGGCGACGTGCTTGGGGTCGTCGGGGTCGGCCTTGGCACGCTTGGCGACCTTCGCCTCGACGGTTCGGTCGGGCACGTCCACCTCACGGGGCTGGCCGTTGAGCTCGAAGAAGACCGTGCGCAGGCCGTCGGGGCGGGCGTCGCCGGTCGTCAGGTAGCGGAGGATCAGCGTCTTGCCCGGCTCGATCTCGACGCTGATCTCGTCGCCGCTCTGCATGCCGTACAGGAACGCCGGCGTGGGGATCACGCTGGTGTTGTCGAACGCCTTCAGGTGCCTGTCATAGTCGAGGAACACCTGCGGGTACATCAGGTAGCTCATCAGGTCGGCATCGGTGGGGGGGTG
This sequence comes from Tepidisphaeraceae bacterium, assembly GCA_965198865.1. GTDB lineage: Bacteria > Planctomycetota > Phycisphaerae > Tepidisphaerales > Tepidisphaeraceae > CBDAQA01. The sequence goes on from CBDAQA010000018.1 coordinate 379,837, forward strand.
GCCCAGCTTGCCGGCCAGCTCCTCGGTGGTCTTGGCCAGGTCGGCCTTGGGCAGCTTGGAGCCCGGCCGGGCGGTGAACGGCTTCACGCCGGCCGAGGCGAGCACCGCCCGCTGGATCTCCTTTGGCCAGCCGCCCTCGGGCTGGCCGAGGTAGCCCTGCAGCATCTCGACCACGCTCTTGGGGAACGCGTGCTTCCGCTTGGGGTCGAGCAGGTCGTCGGCCGACAGGTGGTTCGTCACCATGAACAGCGCCAGGTCGCCCACCACCTTGCTGCTGGGCGTGACCTTCACGATGTCGCCGAGCAGCTGGTTGACCGATGCGTAGGCGTCGGCCACGGCGTGCCAGCGCTCCTCCAGGTGCAGGCTCTTGGCCTGCTGGCGCAGGTTGGTGTACTGCCCGCCGGGCATCTCGTGTTGGTACACCTCGGCCGTGCCGGCCTTCATGCCCTCCTCGAACGGGTAGTAGGCCGCCCGTACCGATTCCCAGTAATCGCTCAGGCTGTTGAGCGACGGCAAGTCCAACCCGCCGTCGCGCGGCGTGTGGGCGAGCGCGGCGACCAAGCTGTTCAGGTTCGGCTGGCTGGTCATGCCGCTCATGCTGGCCAGGGCGGCGTCGGCGATGTCGGCGCCGGCGTCGGCGGCGCGGAGGATGCTCGCGGCGTTCAGGCCGCTGGTGTCGTGCGTGTGGAAGTGGATCGGCACGTCGATCTCCTCCCGCAGCGCCTTCACCAGCGCGAACGCCGCGTACGGCTTGCACAGGCCGGCCATATCCTTAATGGCGATCACGTGCGCGCCCATGTCCACCAGTTGTCTGGCCAGGCCGACGTAGTACTTCAGGGAATACTTCGTCCGCTTGGGGTCGAGGATGTCGCCGGTGTAGCAGACGGCCGCCTCGCAGATGCCGCTGGTCTGCTCGCGCACGGTGGCCATGGCCACCTTCATGTTCTCGGTCCAGTTCAGCGAGTCGAAGATGCGGAACACGTCGATGCCGTGCTCGGCCGATCGTTTCACCAGCTCGCGCACCACGTTGTCGGGGTAGTTGGTGTAGCCGAGGGCGCTACTGCCGCGGAACAGCATCTGGAACGGGATGTTGGGGATCTTCGCCCGCAGCCGGTCGAGCCGGTCCCACGGGTCCTCCTGCAGGAACCGCATGGCCGTGTCGAAGGTCGCCCCGCCCCACATCTCCAGGCTGAACAGGTTCGGCATCAGCCGGGCCGTCGCGTCCGCCACGGCCACCAGGTCGTAGGTGCGGAACCGCGTCGCCAGCAGCGACTGGTGCGCATCGCGCATCGTCGTGTCGGTGAACAGCAGCGGCTTTTGCTTCCGCGCCCACTGGCAGAACTTCTCCGGACCCTCGGCCAGCAGCCGATCGCGCAGCCCCTTCGGCACCGGCCCCGTCGCGCTGGGTATGATCGGCGTCGGCAGTTCCCGCTTGGGGTCGTACTTGCCCTTGGTGTCGGGGCGGCCGTTGACGATCACGTCGCCCAGGTAGCTGAGGATCTTCGTTGCCCGGTCGCGCCGCAGCGTGAACCGGAACAGGTCGGGCGTGTTGTCGATGAACGTCGTGGTCGCCTCGCCGGCGGTGAACGTCGGGTGGGTGATGACGTTCTCGAGGAACGGGATGTTCGTCTTCACGCCGCGGATGCGGAACTCGCGCAGGGCGCGGTCGGTCCGGCGGATCGCCTCGTCGAACGTCCCGCCCCAGGTGGTCAGCTTCACCAGCAGGCTGTCGAAGTAGGGCGTGATGACCGACCCGCCGAACCCGTTGCCGCCGTCCAGGCGGATGCTGAACCCGCCCGCCGAGCGGTAGGTCGTGATCCGGCCGTAGTCGGGGATGAACTGGTTCTCCGGATCCTCGGTGGTGATCCGGCACTGAATCGCGTGGCCGGTCGTGTGGATGTCGTCCTGCTGCGGGATCGACAGCGGGGCCTCGTGCAGCTTCACGCCCTGCGCCACCAGCAGCTGGGCCCGGACCAGGTCGATGCCGGTCACCACCTCGGTCACCGTGTGCTCCACCTGGATGCGCGGGTTGACCTCAATGAAGAAGAACTCGTGCTTGTCCAGGTCGAGCAGGAACTCGACCGTGCCGGCGGCGCGGTAGCCGACCGGCTTGCACAGCCGCACTGCGGCGTCGCAGATCTGGCGCCGCAGGTCGTCGGGCAGGTTCACGCCCGGCGCGATTTCCACCACCTTCTGGTGCCGGCGTTGGACCGAACAGTCGCGCTCCCACAGGTGGACCAGGTTCCCCTGCCCGTCGCCCAGCAGCTGCACCTCGATGTGCTTGGCCCGGCCGATGTACCGCTCCAGGAACACTTCTGGCCGGCCGAACGCCGCCCCGGCCTCGCGCTGGCACTCGGCCAGCTTGGGCATCAGCTCCTCGGCGTTCCGCACGACGCGCATGCCGCGCCCGCCACCGCCGAAGCTGGCCTTGATGATCAGCGGGTAGCCGATCTTCTTCGCCGCATCCCGCACCTCCTTGGGGTCGGTCAGCGCCGTCTCCGTGCCCGGCACGGTCGGCACGTCGGTCTCGCGGGCCAGCTTCTTCGCCGCCGTCTTGTCGCCGAACATCTCCAGCTGGTCCGGCGTCGGCCCGACGAAGGTGATCTCCTTGGCGGCGCAGGCCCGGGCGAAGTCGGCGTTCTCGCTCAGGAACCCGTAGCCCGGGTGGATCGCGTCGACCCCGTGCTCGGCGGCGACGTTCACGATCGCGTCGACGTCCAGGTACCCCTTGACCGGCAATCCGCCCTCCGGCGGGCCGATCAGGTACGACTCGTCCGCCTTGAACCGGTGCAGGCCGAACCGGTCCTCGAACGTGTACACGGCCACCGTCTCGAGCCCCAGCTCGGTGGCGGCGCGAAAGACCCGAATGGCAATCTCAGACCGGTTGGCGACCAGCAGCTTTCGCATCGTCGCGGCATTGTGGAACGGCCGTCGGCGTTTGCAAGGTCCCCCTGAAACAGAGCCGGGCCGTGTCGGCCCGTGCGACCGGCAGGTCGCGTCTCGCGCGAGGCCGACGGCCTCGGTCGCCCACGTCGGGTGCGCGAGACACGAGCTTCGCTCGTACGGGCCGACACGGCCCGGCTCCGTCGGTCGGTTCATTCACACGCCGAGCCCCAGCAGCCGGTCGGCGTTGCCGTGGGCGATCTTCTCCACGTCCGCGGGTGCCAAGGGTATCGCGTCCAGGAACGCGCGCCCCTTGGCGTTGTCGCTGAACGGGTAGTCGACGCTGAACAGCACCCGGTCGATGCCGAAGGTGGCCAGCGTCGCCTGCAGGGGCGGGACGGTGAAGATGCCGCTGGTGGTGACGTACACCTGGTCGCGCAGCTGCTGGGCGACGGACCGGTCCGAGTACTTCGCTAGGTCGTCGGCGGTCGCCAGGTCGGTGCGGACCAGCGTCATCGGCAGGTACTCCCCCATGTGGCCGATGATCAGGTTCAGCTTCGGGTGGCGGTCGAGCGTGCCGCTGAAGATCAGCCGCAGCACGTGGATGGCCGTCTCGGCGTGCCAGCCGTAGGCGAAGGTGGCCAGCGACATGTCGAGCGGTTCGGGCAGGCCGCTGTAGTACGCCTGCCGCACGGCCTCGGGCGGGACGCCGGGGTGCAGGTAGATCGGCACGCCCAGCCGCTCGGCGCGGGACAGCACCGGCTCGAACGAGCGGTCGTCCAGGAACTTCCCGTCAACGGTCCCGTTGATCATCGCGCCGACGAACTGTTGCTCGGCCACGCAGCGCTCCAGCTCGTCCGCCGCGGCGTTGGGATCGGCCGCCGTCGGCAGGTGGGCGAAGGCGGCGAACCGGCCCGGGTAGGCCGTCACGGCACCGGCCATCACGTCGTTCGTGTGCCGGCACCAGCCGACCAACTGGTCGACCGGAACCGGGTCGGCACCCGGCCCGGCGACCGACAGCACCTGGGTGCTGATGCCGGCCGCGTCCATGTCGGCGATCCGCCCCGCGCCCAGGTCGCCCAGCCTCGGCAGGGCGTGGACCACTGTGCCCGGCGCCCGCCCCGCCGGCGGCCGTTGGGCAGGAACGCCGGGCGGCGGCGGGATGACGCAGTGTTCTTCCAGGGTGACGATCCGCATGGGTTGAGCTCCTCTTGCCCAAGCGTAGCCCCGGCCCGGCCGACCGGTGGCCGCTATGATGAGATTCGCCCCACGATGTTTGCCTTCGACCCCGATCACCTCCGAGCCCAGGTCACGGCCGCCGCCGCCCGCCCCGACGTGGGGGTCGCCGTCGCCGAGGTCTACGCGACCGTCACCGCCGCCGTCGACGCCCGCCGGCCGGCGTGCATCGCATCGGGCCGGTGCTGCCACTTCGACGCCTACGGCCACGACCTGTTCGTCACCACGCTGGAGCTGGCGGCGTTCGTCCGCGAGCTGCGGGCGGCCCCGATTGCCAATCCCGCCGGCTGCCCGTTCCAGGTCGGCAAGCTGTGCGGCGTCCACGCCATCCGCCCGTTCGGCTGCCGGCTGTTCTACTGCGATCCCACCGCCCAGCAGTGGCAGCAGGACCTGTACGAACGGCTGCACGCCGACCTGCGGTCGCTGCACGAACGGCTGGGCGTGGACTACTTCTATGTCGAGTGGCGACGGGCGCTGGCGGCGCTGGAGTTGACGGGGGCTCGGCCCAACCCGTTTGATGGCCGCTAGGTCTCTGAAGCGCAGGCTCATCGTAGCCGCGGCCTTTAGGCCGCTGGTTCCGCGGGCTGAAGCCCGCGGCTGCGATACCCGCCGCTCTCCAAACGGGTGTCACCGCGTGGGCTGATTGCGAAACAACAGCACCGCGCGGCCATCCACTTTGACCAGCCCGACCGGGCGGCGAGCATTCGTCGCTCCGCTGGGTGACTGTCCCCCGTCGTCCCGGTATACGTCAGCAGGCCGGCCGTTTCGCTGACATCCATTCGTGGGACAGAGCCGGGCCGGCACGGCCCGGCTCTGTTGGGTCGATCACCATGACCAAAGCTGTTCCACCGGTTTCCCCCGCCCGCAACCCTGCAAGATGGGTCGCTGCGATCGTTGTCGGCGTGATGGTGATCCTCAGCTTCCTCCAGGCACGCAAGCACGACGCGCAGCTGGCCGACTTCGGGGCGTACTACCGGGCGGGGCAGTACGTGGCGGCGGGGGGGACGCCGTACCAGTTGGACAGGAAGTTCCGCGAGCTGGGGGCGTACATGTACTGCCCGGCGTTCGCCTACGCGGCATGCCGACCGCTGGCGGCGCTGCCGTACCCGTGGGCGGTGCGGGCGTTCATGGTCGTTAACTGGGGGGCGACGATCGGCGCGGTGGGGCTGGGTTTGCGGTTGGTGAAGAGACCCCCGCACAGCGGGGGGCTAACGGATGGGTTCTGGGTGGGCGTGATCGCGTGCGCCGCGGTGGGGATGTACCTCTGGTCCGACATCCACAACGGGCAGGTCGGCACGCTGCTGCTGCTGTGCTGCCTGGGGTGGCTTGCGCTGACGCTGGCGGGCTGGCCGATTGTAGGTGGCATGCTGCTGGCGCTGGCGGTGGGGATGAAGATTTACCCGCTGCTGCTGTTGCCGTACCTGCTGTTGCGGCGGCAGTGGTGGCCCGGGTTGACCGGGGTGGCGATCGGGCTGGCGATCCTGTTCGTCACGCCGGCGCTGTTCGTCGGGTCGCACGGGTTGCTGCCGTTGCACCGGGAGTGGCTGAAGTTCTGCGTCGACACGCAGCTGCCGATGCAGACGTACCGGGCGGGGAACGAGTCGCTGCTGGGCGTGCTGGCGCGGACGCCGGGGGTGAGCGACGGCGTCCACCTGTTCTCGCCCGATCACCTGGCCGCGCTGCAGCACGCCTACCCGGCGATCGTGATCGTGATGACGGCGGGGCTCTACGGCCTACTCGCGTCACGTCGGACGCGCGATCCACTGGCTGACGCGTCGCTGCTGCTGATCTGGATGACGTTGGCCAGCCCGCGGGCGTGGACGTTCAACCTGGCTGCCGAACTGCCGGCGGCGGTGCTGATGGCGGCGTGCGTCGTCGGCCGCGACCGTTGGTGGCCGCTGGCCGCGGTCGCGTTGGTCGCGCCGATCTACGCCGTGTCGCTCCCGACAAACCCGCCGTTGTTGCCACTTCCGACGCACTGGACGTTCGGCACGCAGTTTTTGTACGACAAGCACTTTGTGGCCGCGGCCACGCTGGCGGTGGGCGTGATGGTCATGCGCAGCGGGCCAACACAGCTCGGTGTAAGCAAGAAAACGTCATTTGATGTGTAACATTTTGTAACAATGTGGAACAGTGTCGGTCCGCTCAGACCGACCTCGCCGGTTCGAATGTCACGTCGGCGGCGGGCTTGCCCTGCTCCTGGAGCATTGTCATGAGCATGGCGATGTAGCTGGCCTTGTTCATCGGCCGGTCGGCCAGGCCGAGCTGCTCGCGGACCTTCATCACGGTCTCGTCCTTGGGACCCTCGATCTCGACGAACGTGCCCAGGTGGGGCAGCTCGTCCAGTTCGACCTTGCACCCGCCGAGCGACCAGCTCTCGCGGCGCTTCTCGAAGCTGAGGACGCGGTCGAAGCCCAGGACGGTGAGCATCGCCAGGCCGTCGGCCTCGTCGCCGACGGTCATCTCGGTCTCCTCCCGGCTCTTGAGCTGCCCGTGCTGGCGCGGGCCCTTGTGGGTCATCGTGCAGATGGCCGTGCCGGTGTCGCGGTCGGTGGACGAGCGGACGCGCAGCCCCTCGTCGGCGGCCAGCAGGCTGCGGTCCTCAGTGTCGAAGAACGTGTTCCGCTCCAGGTACGACCCCAGCCGTCGCGCGCTCAGCTCGGCGAGCTTGGCGCGAACGGCGGTCAGGTCGGGCACCTTCATCTTGGCTTCAATCTCGACGGACATAACGGGCTCTTTTCCGGGGTCAAACGTGGGCGCGGGCGGATGGTTGGAACGAGCATAGGCGAGGTCCGGCCGGTCGCAACCCCGCGGCGGCGGCCGATGCGTCTGGCCGCCGGTTCCCTGTCACGCGCCTGCCGCCTACCATCCGCCAATCTATGACGTCCACCGCCGTTGACCCGCTGCCCACCGCTGAGAAGATGTTCGACCTGACCGGCAAGTGCGCCCTGCTGACCGGGGCCGGCCGGGGGATCGGCTTGGCCGTCGCGCGCGCCCTGGCCGGGGCCGGGTGCGCGGTCGCGATCCAGGACATCGACGAGGCGATCGCCAACTCGGCGGTGGCGTCGATCAACGCGGCGGGCGGCCGGGCGGTGGCGCTCGGCGGGGACCTGACCGACCTGTCGCTGCCGGCCACGTTGGTGCCGCGCGCGGTGGACGCGCTGGGCGGGCTGCACATCCTGGTGAACAACGGGTCGATCCAGATCCGCCGTCACTGGAGCGAGGCGTCGGCCGAGGAGATGGAGCTGCAGCTGCGGACCGACCTGGTGTCGCCCATCCTGTTCTGCCGTGCGGTGATGCCGATCTTCAAGGCGCAGCGGTTCGGGCGGATCATCAACGTCGGCTCGGTCCAGCAGATCCACGCGACGCCGGACCTGCTGGCCTACTCGCTGAGCAAAGGGGCGCTGGAGAAGCTGACCATCGGGTTGGCCAAGGAGCTGGCCCCGGACCAGATCACCATCAACCAGATCGCGCCGGGGTGGATCCACAACACGGTCCGCAACGCCGGAGACTTCCAGACGCCCGAACAGGCGGTGGAGATCGGGAGGAAGGCCGTCCCGATTGGCCGGCTCGGCGAGCCGGACGACATGCGCGGCACCGTGCTGATGTTGTGCAGCGACGCCGGCGCGTTCATCACCGGCCAGAACATTTTCATCGACGGCGGCATGGGGTGGTGACGAGCGGATGCGGGGTTGCGAGGGGCGACGTTGTCCTCTCCGTGTCTCCGTGCCTCCGTGGTAAACCATCTTCATGACTGATGCGAAACCGTTCGTGAAGCTGGCCGACCCGGCGACGTACGTCGCCTGCTCGTGGGACCTGTCGCGGGACGCCGAGGGGCGGGTCCACTGGGTCACGTTCTTCAAGCGGCACCTGGAGACGATCCTGAAGCTGGGCACCGATGCGGTGCGCGTCCGCGGCGGCGACGTGGTCGACGCGGGGCGGCGGGGGGATGCGTGCCGGGTCGAGTTCCACCGCGCCTTCGACAGCTTCGCCGCCGACCCGTTCGGCGAGGGGAAGCAGGGGTGCGATCGCGTCACCATCCTGACGCTGGACCAGTGGCGCGACGCGATCCTGCGGCGGCATGGGTTCATCGACGCGTTCATCGACCTGAAGGACCGCGAGAACGGCGCGGCCCTGCCGCTGCTGCCGGACGTCTGCCGGCAGATGGACGGTGCCCCCAGCGACGCCGAGGCGCTACGGGCCGCCATCGAGGGCGTGTTCGCGGGCAACATTTTCGACATGGGCGCCGAGGCGACGGCCGCCGCGTTTCTCGCCGGCGGCCCCGACTTCTTCGCCACGCGCAAGTCGCTCGCGCCCCGGCCCTGGCTGGTCGACGACTACGACGCGCTGGCCGAGCGACTGCTGCGCGGGCCGCGGCATCGCCGGGCGGTCTACTTCATCGACAACGCCGGCAGCGACTTCATCCTGGGCGCGACGCCGCTGATCCGCTGGATGGCGATGCGGGGCACGGAGGTCGTGATCGCGGCCAACGAGCGGCCGACGTTGAACGACATGACGATCCACGACGTGGGCAACTGGTGGCCGCGCATCGTGGCCGCCGAGCCGTCGTTGGCGGGCCTGCCGATCTCGCGCGTCAGCACGGGGACGGGCGAGCCGTTGATCGACCTGTCGGCCGTGTCGGATGAGCTCAACGCGGCCGCCGCCGACGCCGATCTCGTCATCCTCGAAGGCATGGGCCGTGGCGTGGAAAGCAACCTCGACGCGCGGTTCGATTGCGAAGCGGTGAACCTGGCGATGATCAAGGACCCGATCATCGCCCGCCGCAACGGGGGGAAGCTGTACGACGTGGTGTGCCGGTACCGGTGAGCCCGAGCAGTCCGGGGCCAGCCCTCGGTCACGTCTTGACCCGTTCCATGCACACGACCGACACCGGCAGCCAGACGAAGATCGGCATCCACGACATCAGCGCCGGCCACAGGCTGACCCAGTCGTTGCCCAGCGGCGGCTTGCCGGCGATCTGCTGGCACAGGAACACGCTGCCCATGGCGAGCCCGGTCAGCGTGAGGCAGCGCGTGGCGGCGGGCTTGAGGGCTTTGGGGTCGTACGTCAGCACGGTGGGGATGGTCAGCAGCAGCAGCACGACGTTCATGACCGGCTGGGCGAGGCGGAGGTACTTGATGCGGTAGAGCGCGGCCACGCCGTAGCTCTTGGGGCGGGCGATCAGCTCGTTGATGCGGTGGGTGCTGAGCAGCTCGACCAGGCTGCTGCCGCGGTCGTGGTAGAGGGCGATCTCGTCGGGCGTCACGCCCGTGTAGTCGCCGGTCGGCACGTCGGCCGACAGCTTCTGGCCCGGCTGGAGCCCGGTCGTCATCCGGCCGTGGTCGAGCACCCACGCCGACCGGTTCGCGTCCCACGCCGCCCCGTCGGCCCACAGGTGGCGGACCGGCTGGGCCGTCTGGGGGTCACGCCAGATCACGTCCATGTTCTCCATCCGCAGCGTGCCTGGGTCGTACAGGGCGGCCAGCAGCTCGGTCTGCTCGTCCACGGGCATCGGCTCGATCTGGTAGCTCTTGCCCGCCGACTGGTGCATGTCGTCGTGCTTCCGCACCAGCTTGGGGATCATGCGGGGCAGCACGATCTCCTGGTCCACGATCAGCAGCCCGTTCAGCACGACCGCCGCGGCGATGATCGGCACGGTCATCCGCAGGATCGGCACGCCCGCGGCCAGCATGGCGGTCAGCTCGTTGAAGCGGCTCAGCCGCAGCAGCGTGAACGCCGCCGCCACCACCGGGACGATCCCGCTCATCTGCGTGAAGATCAGGAAGCACTGGTAGAAGTAGTAGTCGGCCACGTCGGCGACGATCGCCACCACCGCCGCCATCCCGGTCGGCCCCCCCGCCCCCTTGTCCACCACCGCGATCTTGTCGAACTGGAACACGAGGTCCATCACCACGTACAGCCCGATGATCACCATCAGGAAGATCACGTAGTTCGTCACGAACAGGCGGAGGATGTAGCGGTCGATCAACTTCATGGGGGCCGGGGTTCTGACTTGTCCGTTCTGAGTTTTGAGGGATGCCGTCGCTCGTCGAGGTTTGGGAGGCGATCGTCACCTCCGAACGCGGAAGTTCCCACCCACCACTCATTTCCTCTGCAGCCGCCCCAGCAGCACCACCGCGGCGATGCCGATGACGATGTTGCCCGACCAGATGATGAGCAGGCCCAGGTGGAGCGGGTTGTTGCTGGCCCGGACGATCTCCGGCGTGCTCTCGGCGGCGTGCTGCCCGGTCACGATCAGCACCGTGCTGAGCATGGCCGGCACCACGCTGACGGCGAACGCGGTCAGGAAGTTGCCGCTGCGGAACATCATCCCCAGGCTGCTGCCGACCAGCACCAGCAGCAGGCAGCTCAGCACGAACGCCGCCCGGGCGTGCAGCTCGGAGCTGATGTGGTTCGTCAGGTCGGTCCAGGCGAACCGCAGCTTCTGCTGGCCCCGCACCGCCCGCGGGTCGGTGGCGACCGGGGCGTTGAGGTACGCCTCGGCAGTGCGGCCCGACCAGGCGGTCACCTCGGGCGACAGCGGGACGTTGAACTGCCGGTCCAGCGGTGCCATGGCCGGCGTGTCGGGCTCCTCGCCGGGCGTCTCGCCGGGGTCGACCATGGCGTTCTGCATGTGGACCGACACCGTCGCGTCGGTCGACGGCCCCGCACCCGGCGGGACGGTGAACCGCAGCCGGCACGCCTGCGCCTCCCAGGTCAGCCGCACCTGCCCGCCGCTCTCCTGCCGGTACTGCACCGGCCGCCCGCCGGCCGGCGCCGACAGCGTCAGCACGCCGTCCTCCTTGGTCGACGGCGTCACCGCCGCGCCCGGCGGCACCGTCAGCACCGACGTCTCCTCGCCCGAGGTCAACGCGTACCGGTGCGCCGGCCCGCGCAGCCCCTCGACCACGCGCTCCTCCACCGCCGCCGCCTGGTCCGACCGGATGAACTGCTGGAGCACCTGCTGCACCTGCTGCCCGCGGCTGGGGTCGCGCTCCAGCTGCTTCAGCTTGAACACGTCGAGGAACTTCGTCTTCTCGCCCACGCGCGACGGGATCGAGACCGGCCCGAACGCCGCCGTCGCCGCCGCCCCCTGCGTCGTCTCGCCGGTCCCCACCGCGCGAGGGAACACCACGCCGTCCGTCAGCGTCACCGTCATCGTCGCGCTGCCGTCCTCGGGCACCTCGACGAACCGCGCGACCGCCCGGCTGCTGGAGTAGAAGTCCTTCGCCTGCTGGTAGTACTTCGGCTTCCCCGGCGGGGCGAAGTACCGCACGATCAGCGGCGACTGCAGCACCACCGCCTGCTGGTCCCTGTCGTCGCCCGGCCCCGGCGTCGGCAGGTAGGCGCCCCGCGCGAACACCGACATCTTCCGGTCCCCCTGCGCCTCCTGCATCTCCACGTGGTGCGTCTGCTGGATCTCGTGCGCGATCACCTTCGCCAGGTTCTTGTAGATCACCTGCTCCATCCCCAGCGTCGCCCGCGGCACCGTGAAGCACAGCAGGTACAGCGACGCCCCGGCCACCACGACGCCCAACGAGAACGCGGGCAGCGTCAGCGCGGCGTAGCTGACGCCCGACGCCCGGCAGGCCGTCACCTCGTTGTCGGCCGACATCCGGCCGTACACCATGGTGGTGGCGAACAGCGCCGCGATCGGGATCGAGTAGGTGCTCATCGCCGGCATCAGGTTGGCCAGCAGCAGCAGCACCTGCGCCCCGTCCAGCCCGTTCTGCGTCAGCGGCCGCAGCAGCCCCCCGAAGCTCATAATGCCCGCCAGCGCCCCGCTGGTCATCATGAAGATGCGCAGCAGGTCCTTGAAGATGTACCAGAACAGCGTCCGGCTCGTGCGGGTCATGCGGGGGGGTACTGTAAGGGTGGGCCGAGGGTGGGACAATCGCGGGGCGGACAACTTCGCCGCTCGCCGGCCCACCGCGCCGGTCAGCGTTTTGCGGACGACCAACGCGAACGATATATTTTCCCCCGCCAGGACCGGCCCCGTTCATCTTGCACCCCACACCATGGCGTTACCCGAGTCCGACGTCGGCGGCACCTCGCCGCCCTTGCACGCCGCTGCCGCTCACCGGCCGGTCGAGCTGAACCGCCGGTTCGTCGGCGTCGACGGCCTGCGAGCCCTGGCGGCGAGCGCGGTCGTCCTGTTCCACTTCGGCCCGCGGGGCGCATTCGCGGACCTGCTCCACCGGTCGCTGCCCGCTGCCGCTGTCGTGGTGGGGGAGCACCTGGACCTTGGGGTCCAGGCGTTCTTCGTGATCAGCGGGTTCGTGATCGCCCACAGCGTCCGGGACGAGCCGATCGGCGCGCGGTACGCGGCGGTTTTCGCCGCCCGGCGTTGCCTGCGGTTGGACCCCCCGTACCTGTGTACCATGGCCCTGTCGATCGCGCTGCTCGTCGCCTCCAACCGCGCCCTGACGATGCGGTACGCCGCCGTCCCGACGGTGGCGGACGTCGCGGTCAACGTGCTCTACCTCGCGGGCATCGCCCACCGGGACTTCATCGTCGGCGTCAGCTGGACGCTCGCGCTGGAGGTGCAGTTCTACCTGCTGTTCATCGTGACGCTCTGGATGGCCCGCGTCGCCGCCCACCGCCTGTCCACGGCCACCGGTCGGCCGTTCTGCGCCGCCCACGTCGCGGCGCCCGTGCTGGCGGGCTGGGCCGGCATTTCGATCGCGATCCAGGGCGGTTGGGTGCCCCGTGCCGAGGGCTGGTTCGTCAACGAGTGGTACCTGTTCCTGATGGGCGCGATCGTCTGGTGGGTCGTCGGCAAACGGTTGGCCTGGGGCTGGCTGCCCGCCTACGCGGGCATCGTCCTGGTCGCCGTCATCCGCCGGCCCGGCCCGGCGCCGGTCGCCGGGGTGATCGTCGCGGCCGTCATCTGGCTGACGGCCACCACGGGCGTCCTGACGCCGGTGCTCGGGGCCCGGGCTGTCCAATCCGTGGGCCGGATCTCGTACAGCCTCTACTTGATCCACGGGGTCGTCGGTTCGCGGCTTCTGAATCTGACGCGGCGATTCGCCGGTGAATCGCTGTCGGCGGCCTGCGTCGGTCTATCCTTGGCCCTCGCCGCCAGCATCGCCGGGGCATGGCTGATGTACCGGTACGTGGAGCAGCCCGGCGTCCGGGTCGGCAGGCGGATGAAGATGCGACACGAGTACGCCGCCGCTGCCCGGCGTCATCCCTCCCACTCGTTGGCGTCGCCCGCCCCGCCCGCCGCCGGCATCGCGACCTGATGACCTTGCCGGCTCCCCGCCACTGTTCGCCACTGGCGAGCCGCGCGGTGCTACGATCCTCCGCTGATATGAGTGACCTCGTCGCGCCGCCATCGACCCTCCGCATCGGCCCCGTCCAGTTGGCGACGAACCTGCTGCTCGCACCGATCGCGGGGTACTGCGACCTCGCGTTCCGCCTGGTCGCCCGCAGCTGCGGCGGCGTCGGCATGGCCTGCACCGACCTGCTCTGCCCCAAGGGCGTGCTGCGCGAGAACCACCGGTCGATGATCCTGGCCATGACCGCCCCCGGCGACGCGCCGCTGTGCATGCAGTTGTACGGCGCCGACGTCGACCTGCTCTGCGAGGCCGCCCGCTGGGCCGAGGATCGCGGGGCCGACGTGATCGACATCAACATGGGCTGCCCGGTCGACAAGATCACGAAGAGGGACGGCGGCTCGAAGCTGCTGTGCGACCCCGACAACACGGTGCGGATGGTCGAGCGCGTCGTCGCGTCGCTCCGCCACACGCCGCTCACCTGCAAGCTGCGGCTGGGGTGGGACGACACCTGCATCGTCGCCCCGCAGCTGGCCCGCCGGCTGGAGAACGCCGGGGCACAGCTGATCACGATCCACGGCCGGACCACCGAGATGCGCTTCGGCGGCGAGGCCCGCCTCGACGGCATCGCCGCCGTGGTGGCCGCCGTCGACAGGATCCCCGTCATCGGCAACGGCGATGTCCGCACACCGCAGGACGCCGCGCGCATGATCGCGGTGACCAAATGTGCCGGCGTCATGATCGGCCGCGGCGCGCTGTCGATGCCCTGGATCTTCCGCGACACCTGGGCCTACCTGACCACCGGCGAGGTCCCCGAGCCGCCGACGCTGGAGCAGCGGTGCCAGCTGATGCGCGACCACTTCCACCACATGAAAAAGTTCCGCGGCGAGCGCCCGGCTGTGTTCGAGTTCCGCAAGCGCATCAGCTGGTACGCGAAGCAGCTGAACCCCTGCACCCGCCTCCGCGAGGAGATGCGCGTGATCGACAGCACGTCCGACTTCGAGGCGGCGATCGACCGGTTCCTGGAATGGCGGGCGTCCCGCGCCGCTCAAACAGAGGTGCTCGCGACCGCATGACCCGGCCCGCTCGCTTCAGCGGGCGGGTGCCGTCGACCCGACTCGATGCGTGATTCGCAGCCAGGGCCTTTCCTCGGACACCCCGTATCATCTGCCTCGCATGACCGTCGTTCCCCCCAAGCCGACCATGGCGATCGCCCTCGTCACCCGCGTCGGCAAGACGTACGGCTCGGGCGAGAACGCACTGGTCGCCCTGCACGACGTCTCGCTCGCGATCCAGCCCGGCCGCTCCGTCGCCCTCGTCGGCCGCAGCGGCTCCGGCAAGAGCACGCTGCTCAACCTGCTCGGGGCCGTCGATCGGCCGACCTCAGGCACGATCCAGATCGGCGGGACCGACCTGGCGACCCTGAGCGACCGCCAACTGGCGCTGTTCCGCCGCCGGCGGCTCGGGTACGTGTTCCAGTCGTTCCACCTCGTGCCAAGCCTGACCGTGTTCGACAACGTGGCCGTGCCGTGGACGCTGGACCGCGCGCTGACCCCCGCCCGGCGTGACGAAATCGGACGATTGCTCGACCGCCTCGGCGTCGCCGACAAGGCCCGCCGTTACCCCGAGGAGCTGAGCGGCGGCCAACAGCAACGCGTGGCCTTGGCCCGGGCCGTCATCCACCGTCCGGCGTTGCTGCTGGCCGACGAGCCCACGGGGAACCTCGACGCGCACACCGGCCGGGTGATCCTGGACCTGCTCGATGAGCTCCGCCGCGCGTTCGGCGTCACCGTGGTCATGGCCACCCACAGCGACGAGGCCGCTGAACGCTGCGACGAGCGTGTGACGCTGAGCGACGGGCGCGTGGACGCCACGGCGGCGCGGGGCGGGTAGATCACCTGACCGTGTAGCCGGTCAGGACCCATGTCAGCGGTGTGTCGCCCGCGTCCTTGGCGACCAACCTGCCAGGCCGCCCTCGGTCGCGGTTACCCCTATGCGGATGGTGGCGCGGTCCGCTGTGAGGCCGACCAGTGTCATCGTGTACGCGGACCGGTACGTGTCCGGCTTGCCCGCCTTGCGGGTGTTCACCTCCGCGGCAATGGTCGCCGTCGACCCCACCTTGAACTTGGCCCACGTCGGGTAGACGGGGTTGTCAATCGTCGCCGGAGCGGTTGTCGGCGCCGTGCTGGCCGGCCCTGCCCCAGCCGTGACGCACTACAACGCGATGGTGGCGATCCGATGGCGAGTCGTCGACATGATCTGGCTCCCATTGGCGGTCGCATCGACAGCGCCTACGCTGGCCCCATCCGATGCTCGCGTTCCTGCTCAAGCTGACCCTCGGCCACGTCCGCCGCCACCGGTTGGAGGCGGTCCTGTGCCTGATCGGCGTCGCGCTCGGCGTGGCGGTGACGGTGGCCGTCGATGCGGCCGTGAGCGCGTGCGTTCAAAGCTTCGCCGGGGCCGTCGACACGTTGGCCGAGCGGTCCACGCACAGCCTCTTCGCCGAGCAGGGCACGCTGAGCGACGAGCAGTACATCGACCTGCTGCGCAAGGGGCTGCCGTTCCCGTTGTCGCCGGTGATCGACCGACGGGTGCTCATCGGGGACCGGCCAGCACGGCTGATCGGCATCGACGTCTTCGCCGAGCGGCGGATGCGGTCGTTCACGCAGATGCAGTCGTCGCTCGACGACGACGCGTTCCGCCGGTTCATGACCGAGCCCGGCGCCGTGGTGCTCGTGCGGGCGCTGGCGGACGTCACCCGCGCCGACGTTGGCTCGCCGGTGCGGCTCAACGTCGGCAGTCGCCGGGTCGACGCGCACGTCGTCGGCGTCGTCACGCCGGCGGGCGTCGCGGGGTCGACGTTGGACGACCTGGTCATCGCCGACCTCGCGACGGCACAGGAGCTGACCGACAGCGTCGGCCGGCTCGACCGGATCGACACGGTGCTGCCGACCGACGCCGACGCGGCCACCCTCACGGCAACGCTGCCGCCGGGGCTGGTGCTGCGGTCGACCAGCCAGCAGAAGGGGGCGCTGGTCCAGCTGATCCAGTCGTACCGGCTGAACCTGAACGCACTGTCGATGATGGCCAGCTTCGTGGCGGTGTTCATCGTCTACAACAGCATGCTGATCTCGGTGCAGCAGCGGGCGACGAGCCTGGGCATCCTCCGCTGCCTGGGGGCGTCCCGCGCCCAGATGGGCGGGCTGTACGCGGTTGAGGCGATGGCCTACGCGGTCGTCGGCGGTGGGGTCGGCGTCGTCGGCGGGTGGGGGCTGGCTCACGTGTTGGTCGGCTACGTGGCGACCACGATCAACGACATGTACGCCGCCATCCGCCCCAGCGGAGTGGCGCTGGACGTCACCCTCTGGGCGAAGGGGCTTGGCGTCGCCGTGGGAAGCTGCGCGGTGGGCGCGATCGTCCCGCTGCTGCGGGCGTCGCGGACGCCGCCGGTCAACGCGTTCCGCGGGTCCGAGCGGCAGCGGTCGGGCGGCCGGGCGTCGCTAGTGCTCGCCGGCGGTGGGGCGGCGCTGCTCGGTTTAGCGTTCGCGGCCTACTGGGTGCCGGGCGAGTCGTCGCTGGCGGGGTTCGCGATGGCCCTGCTGGTCGCGCTCGGGTTCGCGCTGGCCTGCCCCTGGGTGACGCGCGCGGGGTCGCGGGTCGTGGCGGGGGTCGCTCACGTGATGCAGGTCGTCCCGCTTCAGATGGCGGCGGCAGGCGTGGCGCGGTCGCTCGGCATCACCGGCGTCGCGGTGGCGGCGACGATGCTGGCGATGGGCATGAACATCGGCATCCGCACGATGGTCAGCTCGTTCCGGACCTCGCTCGATGGCTGGCTCGGCCAGCGGTTCGCCGCCGACGTCTTCATCGGGCCCGAGCTGACCATCAACCACAAGGCCGACGCCACGCTCGACCCGGCGATCCGCGAATGGGTGCGCCGCCAGGCCGGCGTGCGGCACGTCAACGCCTACCGAACGATCGACGTCCCGCTCGGCGGCAAGGCGACCATGCTGTCCGGCACCGACGTGGCCGAGGTGCTGCGCACGCTGCCGATGAAGTCGGTCGAGTCGCGGCCGTTCGACCCGGCGATGGACGCCGTCATCAGCGAGCCGCTGGCCGGCCGGACGCACGTCCGCGTCGGCGGGACGATCACCGTCGACTCGCCCACAGGGCCGCACGCGTTCCACGTCCACGGCGTGTTCTTCGACTTCGGCACCGAGCGGGGGCAACTGATGCTCGACCGCCGGGCGTACACCGACGACTGGCGGGA
The DNA here is from genome assembly GCA_965198865.1 of Tepidisphaeraceae bacterium. Taxonomy (GTDB): domain Bacteria; phylum Planctomycetota; class Phycisphaerae; order Tepidisphaerales; family Tepidisphaeraceae; genus CBDAQA01. The sequence goes on from CBDAQA010000018.1 coordinate 397,501, forward strand.
CGATTCGGTTAACAACCTGCAGGTGTCGCTGCTGCCCGGAACCGATCGCAATGCCGTCGCCCGGCAGTGGGATGCGTACCTGCACCCGCGGTACCCGGTCGTGGTCGACAGCTTTGACGGCGTGAAGCAGCAGGCGATGACCGTGTTCGACCGCACGTTCCGCGTGACCATCATCCTGACCTGGCTCAGCGGCGGCGTCGCGTTCTGCGGGCTGGCCGGCTCGCTGCTGTCGCTGGCGCTGGCCCGGCAGCGCGACTACAGCCTGCTGACCGCCATCGGCATGAGCGGGCGACAACTCGGCGCGTGGGTGCTGGCCCAGGGCCTGTTGATCGCCTGGGCGTCGGCCGCCGTCGCGCCGGTCGCGGGGACGGTGCTGGCGTACGTCTTGGCTTACGTGATCCAGTACCGCAGCTTTGGCTGGAGCATCCCGACGTCGCCGCAGCCGCGTTTTTGGGCGGAAAACCTGGCGATGGCGACGGCGGCGGCCATCTGCGCGGCCGTCTATCCGATCGTCCGTCTGAGATCGACGCCGCCGGCGGCGACGCTGCGGCGGGAATGATCCGCGGCCGCTACGACATCAGAATTTAGCCACAGATGAGGCACAGATGCGCACAGATCGAAAACGAAGCAAATCTCCCGGCCCTCATCGGTGTGCATCTGTGCCCCATCTGTGGCTAATGCTCCTCGTGCCTGTTCTGTCATCCGTGGCTGCTGGACCCACTTGGGACCAGGCGGTTGACCCGCGAGCCTGGTCATTCCCGCGCGACCACGGCCGGCACGATGGGTTCAAGATCGAGTGGTGGTACTTCACCGGCACCTGCCGCGACGACGTCGGCCGACGGTTCGGGTACGAGCTGACGGTCTTCCGCTCGGCCCTGGACCCGCGGCAGCCGACGTCGCGGCCGAGCCGGTGGGCGGCGTCCGACCTCTACTTCGCCCACGCCGCCGTCACGGACGTGAGCGGCAACGGCTTCGCCTACGGCGAGGAACTAGAGCGCGCCCGGCCCGGCATGGCGTGGGCATCCGATCGGGGGCTGGACGTGTCCCTGCTGAACTGGTCGGCCCGCCAAGGGAAGGATGGCGCGATCCACCTGATCGCGGCTCGTCCCACTCTCAGCATCGACCTCGCGCTCACCGGCGGTCGCGGCCCGTTCCTCGAGGGGCCGGGCGGCGTGAACGTGAAGGCCATAGGGGCGGGGCACGCCTCGTACTACTACAGCGTGACGCGCCTCCGCACGGCCGGGACGCTGGGCATCGGCGGCAAGGCGTACCACATCGTCGACGGGCTCTCGTGGATGGACCACGAGTTCAGCACCGACTCGATGTCGGCCGACCAGATCGGCTGGGACTGGTTCGGCCTGCAACTGGCCGACGGCACCGACCTGATGATCTACCGCATGCGCCGCCGCGACGGCTCGACCGACTACCTGTCCGGCACCCGCGTCACGGCCGACGGCGTGCCGCACTACCTGGCGGCCGGCGACATCACGCTCGCCGGCGATCAGCCGTGGACGAGCCCGTCCAGCCACGCGGCCTACCCACAGCGGTGGCGCGTCACGGTCGACGGTCGACCGCTGACCGTGCGCCCGCAGACCGCGTCGCAGGAGCTGACTACGTCCTCGTCGGCCGGCGTGACCTACTGGGAAGGGGCGGCCGACGTGACCGACGATGCCGGCAAGCCGGCGGGGCAGGGTTACCTGGAGATGACCGGCTACGCGGGGCCGGTGCGGGCGGCGAAGTAGATTGTCGTTCCGTCAAACGGGGGCGTGCCGATGTGGATCTACCTGCCGATGCTCCTGCTGCTGGTGGTGTCGCTGGTGCTGCCGCACCAGGGGCCGAACCAGATCGGCAAGCAGAACTTCAGCGAGTTCGCCCTACTCCTCGCGTTCTGGTGGCTCGTGCTGGCGATCGGCTGGCGGGTCGTCAGATCAGCCTGGTCTTCGACGCGGACCGAGGCGGACGAACGCCGGGGCTTCGACGTCGTTCGGAAGGAGTGACCGGGTCCAGACCGGCGGTCCGTGCCACGCTTGACGGATCGATTGGCACGTCCGGTAATGTGCGGCCCCGGATCGGCCGCGACTGGTGGGGGTCGGATGCCGATGACGGGCAAAGCGGACCCGTCGACGCGCCCCCGCGGTGGGGTGCTGACACGGCGGCCCGCGAGACCTTGGAGCAACGCGCATGTGCGGAATCGTCGCCTACGTCGGCCGTAAGCTGGTCCAGCCGCTGTTGATCGAGGGGCTGAAGCGGCTGGAGTACCGGGGGTACGACTCGGCGGGGATCGCGGTGATCGACGACCAGGGGGAGCTGCACGTCCGCCGCACGGTCGGGCGGATCAGCGTGCTCGAGGCGAGCCTGCGCGAGGACGCCAACCCGGTGCCGGCGTCGCACATCGGCATGGCGCACACCCGCTGGGCCACGCACGGCGCGCCGACCGAGGCGAACGCCCACCCGCACGTGGACGACAACGGTCACGTTGCGCTGGTCCACAACGGGATCATCGAGAACTACGCGGCGCTGAAGAAGTTTCTGATCGACAAGGGTCACCGGTTCAAGAGCCAGACCGACACCGAGGTGCTGGCCATGCTGGTGGGCGACATCTACGGCGACATGAAGGCGCGCGGCGACGTGAAGCCCGGCGTGAGCACGCTGCAGCGGGCGGTGCAGGCGGCGCTGCACGAGGTGACGGGGACGTACGGCATCGCCGTGGTCAGCAAGGACGAGCCCGACACGCTGGTGGTGGCCCGCAAGGGGAGCCCGCTGATCGTGGGCGTGGGCGACGACGAGTACGTGGTGGCCAGCGACGCCAGCGCGATCGTTGAGCACACCCGCCAGGTGATCTACCTGAACGACAACGAGATGGCGGTGCTCCGCCCCGACTCGTTCCGGACGACAACGATTGACGACGTCAGCACCAGCCCGGTGATGTCGCAGCTGGAGAACAAGCTCGAGGAGTACGAGCTGGGCGCGTACGAGCACTACATGCTCAAGGAGATCTTCGAGCAGCCCAACGCGATCCGGAACTGCCTGCGCGGCCGGGCGGAGCCAAGGGAAGGGCGGATCGTGCTGGGCGGGCTGGCCGACCACGCGCGGGACCTGGTGCGGGCCAAGCGGTTCATCGTGACGGCGCAGGGGACGGCCTGGCACGCGGGGCTGGTGGGCGACTACCTGCTGGAGGACCTGGCCAAGGTGCCGACCGACTGCGCCTACGCCAGCGAGTTCCGCTACCGCAACCCGCTGGTGGAGGAGGGCACCGTCGCCATCGCGATCAGCCAGAGCGGCGAGACGGCCGACACGCTGGCGGCGCTGCGCGAGGCGAAGGACAAGGGGGCGCTGACGCTGGGCGTGGTGAACGTGGTGGGCAGCACGATCGCGCGGGAGACCGACGCCGGCGTCTACATCCACGCCGGGCCGGAGATCGGCGTGGCCAGCACGAAAGCGTTCACGTGCCAGCTGGCGGTGCTGACGATGATGTCGATCTTCGTCGGCCGGCGGCGGTTCATGAGCCAGGGGCAGTGCGAGGAGCTGATCACCGGGCTGTGCGCGATCCCAGACCAGATCGAGCGGGTGCTGCTGCAGAACGACCTGGTGCGCGAGATCGCGGGCCAGTTCATCGACCGGGAGAACTGGCTGTTCCTGGGGCGCGGGTACCACTACCCGATCGCGCTGGAGGGGGCGCTGAAGCTGAAGGAGATCAGCTACATCCACGCCGAGGGCATGCCGGCCGCCGAGATGAAGCACGGGCCGATCGCGCTGATCAACGAGGGGATGCCGGTCGTGTTCCTGGCCACGCGGGGGACGCAGTACGACAAGGTGATCAGCAACATCGAGGAGGTGCGGGCCCGCGGCGGGCGGATCATCGCCGTGGCGACCGAGGGGGACGAGCACATCACGCGCTACAGCGACCACGTGGTCTACGTGCCCGACGCCCCCGAGCCGCTGCAGCCGATGCTGAGCGTGGTGCCGCTGCAGCTGCTGGCGTACCACGCGGCGGTGCTGCGCGGGTGCAACGTGGACAAGCCAAGGAACCTGGCGAAGAGCGTGACGGTGGAGTGAAGGTCGGGGTATAGTCCAGCGCCATGTCGACGCTCGCTGTCAAGCCGATCGTCCCCTCGCCTGTCCGGGATGGCTACCGGTTCGGGGACGGACCCCTGCCGGTGCCTCAGGCAGGAACGATGGGTTGGACGGTCGCCGACGTCGATGATCCGGCAATCAATGCGATGCTGTCGCGGGGCCGGTATGAGATCCTGAACGGTGTGTTGACGGTCATGCCTCCAGCCTACCTTTACAGTGGGGCCGCCGCCGACAACCTTAAGTTCGTTTTGAAGGCGCACCTTCAATCTCAGCGGTTGGCCTGCGTTACAGCGGGCGAGGTCGATATTGGCGTGACGGCCGATCAGGTCGTCCGAGCCGACGGCGTGGCGATCTGGGGAGCGGACTTGCCCCGATTTCAATCGCTGCAATTTCCGCCGCCGCGAATCCACTGGTCCGAGCATGTGCTGACGCTCCCGCCGACGCTGGTCATAGAGGCCGTCAGCCAGGGCCACGAGGCGCACGACCGCCATACGAAGCGGCGGTGGTACGCCGGGTTCGGCGTGCAGCACTACTGGATCGTGGACGGCTTGCGGCGAACGCTGGACTGCCTGTCGCTCGATGGCAGTGAGTACCGGGAGGACGGCAGCGGCAGCGGTGCTGAAGTGGTCAGGCCCCCATCTCTCGCGGGGCTCGGAATCCCGCTGGCCACCGTTTGGGTCCAGTGATCACTTCGCCGCGATCGCCACGTTGATCGCGCCGGTCAGCTTCGCGTCGTCCGGCTTGGTTACGCTGGGGAACCGGGCGGTCAGGTTGCCGTTGCGGTCGACCACGAACTTCGTGAAGTTCCAGCCGATGTCCCCCGCGAACGGGCCGGCCGTCGTCGGCTCAGTCAGGAACTTGTACAGCGGGCACTTGTCGTCGCCCTTGACGCTCACCTTGCTCATCATCGGGAACGTGACGTTGTACTTGCCGGTGCAGAACGCCTTGATCTCGGCGTCGGTGCCGGGCTCCTGGTTCTTGAAGTTGTCGGCGGGGAACCCGAGGATCACCAACCCCTTGTCCTTGTTCTGCAAGTAGAGCTTCTCCAGCCCAGCGTACTGCGGGGTGAACCCGCACTTGCTGGCGACGTTGACGATCATCACCACCTTGCCGCGGTAGTCGGCGAGGTCGACGGGCTTGCCGTCGATGTCGGTCACCTTGAACGACAGCGGCCCCTGTCCCGCCGCGGCGGGCGTGGCCGATGGGGGCTGGACGACCGGCGGCGGGGTGGTGGGCCCGGCGAACGCCGGCTGCACCCGCAGGCCCACGAATATCCCCACGGTCAGCACGACCAATACGGACACGACGGTTCGGGTAGTCATGCCCGCATCGTACGCGGCCCGCACCGTTGCGGGAAGCGGCTGATCGGCGTAGGCCAATGCGTTGCCCCGTGACTACCGCGAAACCACGTTTCGCCACTAACCTGTCCCCATGATCCACGAGACGCGGGTGCGGGCGCTCAACGCTGATCCGGTCGATGAGGCGGGCCGGTACGTGCTCTACTGGATGGGCGCGACGTCGACCCGCACGCGGCACAACCCGACGCTGGAGTACGCGATCGGGCGGGCGAACGACCTGGGCGTGCCGCCGGTCGTCTGCTTCGGGCTGACCGACGACTGGCCGGAGGCGAACGAGCGGCACTACCTGTTCCTGCTGCAGGGGCTGGCCGACGTGGCGCGGGCGCTGTCCGAGCGGGGGATCGCCTTCGTCGTGCTGCGCGGCTGGCCGTTCGAGGGGCCGCTGAAGCTGGCACCGCACGCCAAGTTAGTCGTCTGCGACCGCGGCTACCTGCGGCACCAGAAGGAGTGGACGAACCGGGTGGCCCTGGCGGCCGGGCGGGCGGTGGTGCAGGTGGAAGGGGACGTGGTCGTGCCGGTGAACGTGGCGTCGGACAAGCACGAGTCGGCCGCTCGCACGATCCGGCCGAAGATCCACCGGGTTTGGGAGACGTACCTGACCGAGCTGCGCGAGACGCCGGTCGAGCACCCGTCGGCGCGGTTGAAGTTGCCGCGGAGCGACATCGATGTCACCGATCCCGTGGCGGCGCTCGGCAAGATGAAGCTGGACCGATCGGTCCACCCGGTCACGCGATTGGCCGGCGGGCAGGTGGAGGCGGGGCGGCTGATCGAGCGGTTCCTGTCGCACGAGTTGAAGGCGTACGTCGAGCGGCGGAACGAGCCGGCCGAGCAGCACAGCAGCATGATGTCGGCCTACCTCCACTTCGGGCACGTGTCGCCGGTGGCGCTCGCGCTCGCGGTGCGCAAGCACCAGCGGGCGACGCCGGACGACCGGGCGAAGTTCCTGGAGGAGCTGATCGTTCGGCGCGAGCTGTCGATGAACTTCGTGGAGTACGTGGCCGACTACGACCGGTACGCGTGCCTGCCGAACTGGGCGCAGAAGACGTTGGCCGCGCATCGCAACGACGTGCGAGACCCCACGTACAGCGTGGAGCAACTGGAGGCAGCCGAGACGCGCGACGCGTACTGGAACGCGGCGATGGTCGAGATGCGCGACACGGGGTTCATGCACAACTACATGCGGATGTACTGGGGCAAGAAGGTGCTCGAGTGGCGGCCGACGCCGCAGGACGCGTACGCCACGCTGCTGCACCTCAACAACAAGTACTTCCTGTGCGGCCGGGACGCGAACAGCTACGCGAACGTCGCCTGGGTGTTCGGCCTGCACGACCGGCCGTGGGGGCCGGAGCGGAAGGTCTTCGGCACGGTCCGCTACATGAACGCCGCAGGGCTGGAGCGGAAGTATGACATCGACGGGTACTTGAAGCGCGTGGCGATGATGGAGGACGTGAAGGCGAGAAAGTAAGATGGCGTGTGCCGCGGACCCAGCGCTTTGGTTGGCGAGGCCCGATCTGCTAGATCGGAGGAAGACAGACATATCTAAGCCAAGCGAACACCCCGATCGCCAGGCCGATCCATGCGCGAGGTGATCGTGGCATCGTCGCCTCAAGCCTGCCACCGCAAGGATTACTGAAAGGATCGCAGCCATGCACCCGACGTGGTAGTGCTTGAGATCATCGAACGGGAAGGGGAGTGCAAACCAGATGATGCTGGTTGAGGAGAGCCACACCGCTGCGGTCGAGCATCGCGACGGGCGCGCCGGGATGTCGTCCGCGCCGCCGTAGTCGAGGTTCGGACGCGATTGACTCATTTGAGGATCATCAAACAGGTGGAATTTCAACCTATATAGGAGTTACGCAGTTTCCATCCGTCGATGGTACGGATTTCTGCGATAGTCGCGGATTGCCTCGTGCAGGATCTCCCGCTTGGCCGACAGCCAGTTGACCCCGGTCCGGAAGCAGTACCGCTCCAGGATCACGAACGCCCGCAGCGCCAGGCCGATGTGGCCGCGCTGGGCCCGGCCGACCCGGCACTGGCACCGCTCGACGTTGGTGGTCTGCTTGATCCCGCGGTGGTACTCCTCGATCCGCCAGCTGGCGTCGGCCATGCGGATCCGACCCAGGTCGTCCATGGTCAGGTCGTCGGTGGCCCAGTGGTCCGCGGTGCCGTCTTTGGCTTCGATCCGGAACACTTTGACCGGCCCGTACCCTTCCAGGTGGACGACCGTGCCCGTGTCGGCGATGTCGCACTCGCTCACGGGGCGCAGCCCGGACCGGTCGGGGTTCACCCGGCGGTTCGTCTTGAGCCGGGTCTGCCAGTGCCAGCCGAGCGACCGGATGTGCTTCAGGTTCTCCAGCCCGCTGTACCAGCCGTCGAACAGCACGCATTCCGGGGCGAAGCCGCGTTCCTTGGCCACGTTCAACAGCTCCCGAAAGTAGTCGTTCTTCGTCTTCCCATCCGTGACCTTGTCGTACAGCCGATAGTCGCACGGCAGGTTGCGGTCCCCGTCGGTCCAGAGCAGCGTGAGCAGGCCAATGCCTTTGACCACGCCGTGGTGCTTGCCCGACCACTGGTGGTGGACCAGGTCCATCTTGCGGGCGTACGGCTTGTCCAGGATCGAGTCGTCCAGGATCAGCATGCCGGACCCGAGGCGGACGTCGAGCCGGACCTCCTCCCACAGGGCCTGAGCGTCGGGCTCGAGCCGGTGGAGCAGCCGGGTGTACGCGTCGTGAGCGGCGGCCGCGACGCGCCGGTCGACCGGCGGCGGCTGGGTCCGCACCGCCTCGGTGGCCGTGGCCTGCCTGGGCGTGGCGATCAGGAAGTCGATGAAGTCCGCGTCGCTGACCTTGGGCCGTGGCATGCGCGGCAATGTAGGCCGCCCGCACGAATCGCGCAATCGCACAAGATTGCGACCGCGTAACTCCTACTATAGATCTGTGGTCGCCGTCTCTATCTCCCTCGCCGCCTCCGCCACGCTGCGGTTCATCGCGTCGTCCTCTGCCGTCCAGCTGCGCCCGCGGCGCGAGAAGGCTAGCGCCATCACCTCGGCCGCCTTGTCGAGCCGGTACGGCTCGGTGACGGTGTCGGTCATGAACGTGAAGCTGGGGACGACCTTGGGCACGGTGCCGCTGATGGCGACGGAGGAGCCGTAGCCGACGTAGGTGCCGGCGGTCAGCTTGGTGTGGATGCCGGTCTTCACGTGGTCGCCGAGCATGGCGCCGAGGAAGCGCCGGCCGGTGTCTACGGTCTGGCCGGCGGCGAACATGGACACCTCGCCGTAGGTGTTCTTCATGTTGCTGGTCGTCGTGCCGGCGCCGAGGTTGGCCCACTGGCCGACGTAGCTGTCGCCGAGGAAGCCGTAGTGGCTCTTGTTGCTGTGGCTGAGCATCACCGAGTTCGACACCTCGCCGCCCACCTTGCACATGGCGCCGATCGACGTGCCGGCGCGGATGTGGGCGTGGGGCGAGACCTGCGCGTGGTGGCCGACCGCGCACGGCCCGGCCAGGACGGCGTTCGCGCCGACCACGGCGTCGTCGGCGATGTAGACGGGGCCCTTGCTGGCGTCGAGCACGCACCCTGGAGCCAGCTGGACGTTCCGGCCGAGCCAGACGTTCTCGTCGTGCACGAGGTGGTACGCCCCGCGCGGGTGGGGCTGGGATTCGGAGCAGCAGTCGATCGCATCCGCGACGATCGCCTCCTCGTTCCACTTGATCAGGTCCCAGACGTAGGTGGGCAGGCGCGACTGCGGCATGGCCTGGGGCAGCTCGCGGATCTTCGCCCAGCGATCGGTGCGGTTCATCACGTCGTCGTGCGACAGGCCCGGCGCGCGCGCGTGCGCCAGCCGGACGACCGGGCCGATCGGCGTGTCGTCGAGGACGACCGACCCCTCATCGCCGGTGTTCTCGTACCCGCTCAGGTACAGCGACCGGCCGGCGACGATCAGGGCGGGGGCGTCATCGAGCGGCTCGTTGATGGCGGTGGGGCAGTTCAGCGTCGGCAGGACGTGCCGGCGGCAGTAGTCGGCCATCGACGGTCGGACCCACAGCGTCAGCCGGCTGGGGCGCGTGGCGCGGAGCTGTTTGTCGAGCAGCGTGGTGATGCCGCAGGCGAGCGTGAAGACCGGCCGGGCGAGCGCGAACGGGGCGAAGCTCGACCAGTGGTTGCCCTCGAAGATGACGACGTGCATGGGGACTGATGATAACCGATCGGGCGCGCCGGCGGCGCTCACGGCTTGGACAGGATCGTCGGGGTGAGGGAGGTGGAATGGGACTGCACGGCGGTGCCGGTGACGGCCATCGACTGGGGGGCCGAGTCCGCTGCGCCCTTGAGAAGGACGGCCACGCTGGCGATGAGCACCAGGCTGGCACCACCCAGACCAAGCTGCGCGATTCGACGGGCTGACATCATGATTTCCCTACGCGATCAACAACCCCGCCAGAACCCGAATCGGCCGCCGGTGCACGCCACTCGATGAGACCCGACTCGCCCAGCAATCTTGGCTCGATTCACCTGAAACATATCTCGGCTGAAACAGGGAGCAAGCGAATTCGGGGCCTGACCGCCGGTTCGGGCGACGTTGACAAGTTTCCGGCAACGTCACGCGGCAGACGGCTCAAGGCCATGTAGGTGTCGCCCGTTCGCCGAAGCCACGCCCAATGTGGTACGAATGGAGTTGTTGGCCGGTTCAACGTCGGTTCGGTGTGCGGGGACGAAACGGAGGATGCCCGTGGATGAGACTCGGATCGCTGCCCAGCTGTACACCTTGCGTGACTTCACCCGGACGCCGGCGGACATCGCGGCGACGCTCAAGCGGGTGCGGGCGATGGGCTATATGGCCGTGCAGGCGTCGGCGCTGGGGCCAATCGACGCGGCCGAGTTGGGTCGCCTGTTGGACGGCGAGGGGTTGGCCTGCTGCGCGACGCACGTCGCGCTCGACCGGCTTCGCGACGACCCGGAGGCGGTCGTGGCCGACCACCGCAAGTGGAAGTGCCGGTACGTCGCCGTGGGCGGGTTCTTCCCGGAGAAGCCGGTGACGGCCGACTGGGACCGGTTCGCCGACGACTTCAACGCCATCGCGGCCCGGTACGCCGGGTCGGGCCTGACGCTGGGGTACCACAACCACAGCCATGAGCTGGCGACGTTCGACGGCAAGACCGCGCTCGCCCGGCTGGTCGACCGGCTCGACCCGTCGATCTTCATGGAGATCGACACCTACTGGATAGCCCACGGCGGCGGCGACCCGGCGGCGTGGATCGCCGGCCTGCCCGGGCGGGTGCCGTGCGTCCACCTGAAGGACATGGGCATGGTCTACCCGCGCGAGCACCAGATGCGCGAGGTGGGCGAGGGGAACCTCAACTGGCCGGCCGTCCTGTCCGCGTGTGGGTCCGCCGGGACCGAGTGGTACATCGTCGAGCAGGACACCTGTTACCGCGACCCGTTCGAGTCATTGGGGATCAGTTTTCGGAACCTCGTTGGCATGAGCGGGTGAACGGGTGGTGGGGTGAGGCTGGCGTCCTTTGTTCACTACCCCCTCACCCGTACATGCGCCCGAAGCTCACCAAACAACTGTGCCAGATCGGTCGGGCGGTGATGGGCGTTCAGGCCGCTGGGGTTGGGCAGCACCCAGGTGACTGCGGGGCCGATGCGCTCGGGCTGGCGACCGAGGACCGCGCGGGGCCGGGCGAAGGCTGACCGGTAGGCGGTGACGCCGAGGAACGCGACGACGGCGGGGCGGTAGTGCTCGGCCTTGGCTTGCAGCAGCGCGCCGCCTGCGAGCAGTTCGGCCGTCGTCAGCTCGGCCGCCGTCGCCGAGGCGCGTTCGACCAGGTTGGTGATGCCGATGCCGAGGGCCAGCAGTTGGTCCTGCTCCCACGGCCAGAACCGTCGCGGCGTGAACCCGCCGGCGTGCAGGGCAGGCCAGAGCCGGTTGCCGGGCCGGGCGAAGTGCTGACCCGTGGCCGCCGAGTAGAGGCCCGGGTTGATCCCGCAGAAGAGGACGGACAGGTCCGGGGCGATCACGTCGACCAGCACGCGATCGACGGCCGCCAACAGTTCGGCGGGCGTCGGCTTGTGGGGGCGAGGAGGAACGCTCGTCATGGGGCACGATGGCTCAGCTGACCGCCCCGGCCCGCTCGCTTCAGCGAGCGGGGCTGCGGCCTGAGTCTACCGCACCACCCCCCGCACGCTGAAGCGAGCAGGCCGGGATGCCTCCCGGTAGAGTGACCGCCGTGATGGGCGACGACGCGGAGTTCACCGATCGGCGGTTCGCCTGCCCCGGCTGTGACGAGGCGGTCGACGTGGCGGCCGAGTCGGTGGGGCAGCTGGTCCGATGCCCCTATTGCAACTCGGAGTTCTTCGCGGCCGACGGGCGGACGCACGATGAGGTGGTCGACGACACGGCGGCCGTGGACGACGACGCGCCGGCGCCGGACGAGCTGAACTCGGCCCGCGTGCGGCAACTGGCGGCCCTGCGGCTGGCCACGCTGCGGACGCGATCGTGGTGGCTGATCGGCCTGCTGATGTCGGCCCTCACCGCACTCGACCTGCTGGGCAAGGCGGTCGTGTACGTCTGGGAGTTCCACGCCTGGGGCGTTCGCCCGACGTGGTTGGCCGTGGGCGGTTCGGCAGCCGCGGCGGTCGCGGTCGCCGCCTATCGAGCGGCACGGGCGCTGGCGCGCGAGGCGGCCACCTCGTCGCTGACCGAGCCGGCCGCTCCGCCCGACTTCTCCACCCTCGACGACGGCTCGAACCGCTGGCGTGGATTGGAAAGGCTGTGACGACGCCCTCCGCGGCAACGGTACGATGTTTGCCAGGTGCCCCGGCGTGATGGCTGGCCAGCTGCCGCTGTCCCCCCACATCGCTCATGTTGGTAAGGAGAAGATTGATGAAATCGACGCCCAATGGTGCCGCCGCAAAACGTTCCAACCGTCTCGACCCAAACCCGATCCTCAAGCAGCGCGGCAAGCTGCTGCAGGAGTACGGCACGGTGGTCAACATCCCGATCGGCCTGCCCGAGAAGGCCCGGCAGGAGAACAGCGACGGCCTGAACCAGATCTTGGCCGACGTGATCACGCTGCGCGACCTGTACAAGAAGCACCACTGGCAGGTGGCGGGCCACACGTTCTACCAGCTTCACCTGCTGTTCGACGCCCACGCGGACAAGCTGACCGAGCTGATCGACGAGATCGCCGAGCGCGTGCAGATCCTAGGCGGCGTCGCGATCGCCATGGCCGCCGACGTGGCCGAGACGACCCGGATCGAGCGGCCCCCGCGCGGCCGCGAGGAGGTGCCCGTCCAGATCGACCGGCTCCTGGAGGCCCACGAGCTTATCCTGAAAGAGGCCCGCGAGCTGGCTGACAAGGCCGACGAGAACGGCGACGCCGGGACGAACGACCTGCTGAGCAGCAAGCTGATCCCGACGACCGAGATGCAGACCTGGTTCGTGGCCGAGCACGTGGTCGACGTGCCGACCGTCCACGCCGAGTGAGACAGCCCGAATAGGTCGCAGAATCGGAGCCCTGCGGCTCCGCCGCGGGTTCGCCCCGGCGCAGTCGCAGGGCTTCACGCGTCCCGCGTTCCGCCGTTCAAGCTAGGTATTTCGGACTTCGCCCGGGCCCCTTCCCCGACCCGCCGTTCCCGCTGTATAGTTCGACCTCAGGCGATTCCGAAGATACATTGGCGAGCGAGGCAAGCGCATGGCCCGTACGGCGACGATCACGGTCGGTGACAAGACGATCAACCTGCCCGTGGTCGAGGGGACCGAGGGGGAGGTCGGGCTCGACATCGCCAAGCTGCGCAGCGACACCGGGGCCATCACCCTCGACCCCGGCTACGGCAACACCGGCGCGTGCGAGAGCGCGATCACCTTCATCGACGGCGACGCCGGCATCCTGCGGTACCGCGGCATCCCCATCGAGCAGCTGGCCGAGAAGTCCAGCTTCGTGGAGGTGGCCTGGCTGCTGATGTTCGGCAAGCTGCCCACCAAGGACGAGTTCGACGGCTTCCGCACCAAGCTGCGGGCCAACGCCCACATCAACGAGTCGATGAAGCACCACTTCGAGGGCTTCCCCGCCACGGCGCCGCCGATGGCGATCCTCTCGGCAATGATCAACACGCTGGCCTGCTTCAACCCCGAGATGACGCAGGCGACCGATGACCACCTGTTCGAGGACGTCGCCTCCCGACTGATCAGCAAGGTCCGCACGATCGCCGCTTACAGCTACCGCCGCAGCAGCGGCCTGCCGTTCATCTACCCCGACCCCAAGCTGCGGTACGTCGGGAACTTCCTGCACATGATGTTCTCGATGCCCTACGAGAACTACGTGGCCGACCCCGACATCGAGGCGGCCCTGAACATGATCCTCATCCTGCACGCCGACCACGAGCAGAACTGCTCCACCAGCACGGTCCGCATGGTCGGCAGCAGCGGCGCCAACCTCTACGCCAGCGTGGCCAGCGGCGTGTGCGCCCTGTGGGGCCCGCTGCACGGCGGGGCGAACGTGGCCGTGCTGGAGATGCTCGACGGCATCCACAAGGGGGGCCTGACCGCCGAGAAGTGCATCGAGATGGCCAAGGACAAGAAGTCGGGCTTCCGCCTGATGGGGTTCGGCCATCGCGTCTACAAGAACTTCGACCCGCGGGCCAAGATCCTCAAAGCGTCGGCCGACAAGATCCTGGCCAAGATGAAGACGGTCGACCCGCTGCTGGAGATCGCCCAGAAGCTGGAGGAGCTGGCCCTGAAGGACCCCTACTTCGTCGAGCGGAAGCTGTACCCCAACGTCGACTTCTACAGCGGCATCCTGATGAAGGCGATGGGCATCCCGGTCGACATGTTCACCGTGATGTTCGCCATTGGTCGGCTGCCCGGCTGGATCGCCCACTGGCGCGAGCAGAACCAGCAGCCCCAGCGGATCGCCCGCCCCCGGCAGATCTACACCGGGCCGAACGTGACCGACTTCGTGGCGATGGACAAGCGGTGAGCAGCCGCCCCACGGTCCGGCAACGTCCGACTGCGATCGCGATCCTGCTCATGGTGGCGATGTTCGGCTGCCGCATCAATGCACCGACCGGCAACACCCCGGCCAGGAACGTGCCGCACACGGCGTTGACGCTTGATGACCTCGACCGCCGGCCGATCATCGGTCGGCTCGGCGTGCCGCTGGGCACGTTGGTCTGTGTCGATATCACGGTGATTCGCGGCGACGACCTGGGCACCAAGGCCGACGTTGGCAGCTACCGGGTTCGCGTCGACCGCGTCCAGGGCAAGCCGGTCTCGCCGCCCCTTGTCATGCCGTTCATCGCGATGTTCACCCGTCCGAAGATTCCCTCTGATTCGGCCGAACTCCCCGCCCTCCGTGGCGGGCGCGTGGGCGATGAACCGGACCCGGAGAAGGACGAGGCGGTCGAGGCGCGATTCATCGGAAGGTCTTTCCACTTCCGCGCCTACGAGGTCGGCCGGTTCGACGGTGCGCCGACCAACCTGCCCGCCGTCTATTGGCAGGAGCACGGCTTCGCCTTCGTCCCATTGTTGCTGTTGGTCGACAACGGGTCTTACAACTTGGCCCCCTGATCTTTCGTATCATGGCTCGCCGTGCCGTTGCCGCCGACACCGGGTCTGATCGGTCCCATCGCCTCGCGACCGCTCGTGTCGGTCGCCGTGCTGTTCGTCGCCGGCATTGCCGTTCACGACCAGCTCCCGCAGAAGCCGATCGCCCTGCTCGTCGTGACGACCGTCACGGCGGCGGCCGCGGGATTTTGCGTCGGCCGCCGGTACGCGGCGTCGCTGCTGTTGGCCGTCGCGTTGGTCCTCGGCGGGGCGGGTCTGGCGCAGCGGGAACACTTCGCATTTTCCGCGGACGACATCGGTCAATTTGCGACGGATGACGCGCGCCTGGCCACGGTCGAGGGGACGATCGCCACCGAGCCGGAGGTGATCGCGAGCGTCGTCGAGCACGGCCCGCCGATGCCGCCGCGGCAGACGTTCATGGCCGACGTCCGCCGCGTGCTGACCGTCCACGGCTGGGCCCGCGCGACCGGGCAGTTGCCGGTCCGCATCAACCAGCCGAACCCGTCGTTGACTGCAGGGCAAACGGTGCAACTGCTGGGCATGATCGAGCGGCCCCGGCCGGCCACGAACCCCGGCGAGTTCGACTGGGCCGTCTACTACCGCCGACAGCGGATCACCGCGACGCTCACCGTGAACCGCCCGGCCAACGCCCGCGTGTTGGCCGGCCCAGGCCTCTCGCCGCTCGAGGCGATTCGTGCGAAGGCTCGCCACCTGCTCGCCATGGGCTTCACCGCCGCCCACGTGGCCGACCACGCGGTGCTGCAGTCGGTGCTGCTGGGCGACCGGAGCCCCGACTTCCGCGACGCCGCCGCAGACTTTCACGATGCCGGCGTCGCCTACCACCTCAACGTTAGCGGCCTGCACGTCGCCCTGCTGGCGGGCGGCCTGATCTGGGCCTGCCACCGCCTGCGGCTCCGACCGCGCCGCACGCTCGTCGCCAGCACCGCGTTCGTCGTCGCCTACGCGATCGTCGCCAGCCCGTCCTACGCCGGCTGGCGGGCGACGGTGACCGCTGCGGTCATGGCGTGGGGCCTCTGGATCCGACGGACGTCCGACCGCCTGTCACTGATCGCCGTGGCGTTCATCGTCATGCTCGCGGCCAACCCGCTCGACCTCTACACCGACGGCTTCCAGCTCGGCGCGATCTCCGTCGTGGCGCTGCTGATCCTGCTGCCAGCGATCCAACGCGGGCCGGTCGACCCCGATCGCCCAGTGCGGCCGCGACGGCTGACCGGGCTGGGCGAGACGCTGAGGCAGGTGGCGATCTTCAGCACGGTCGCCTGGTTCGCGACGGTGCCGCTGGTCGCCGCCGACTTCGGACAGTTGACGCCGTGGGCGCTGCTGGGCGCAATTGCGATGCTCCCCCTCGCTGCGGTCGCCCTCTACACCGGTGCCGCCAAGGTGGTCCTGACCCTGCTGTGGCCGTCGATCGCCGGGCCGTCGGCCCTGGTCGCCGGCTGGCCCGCCATGGCCATGCGCGGCCTGGCCAGCGGGCTCGTTCGGTTGCCCGGCAGCCACCTCCAACTTGGCACGCCGCCAACGTGGGCGGTCGTCGCCTACTACGGCGTGCTGCTGCTCCAGTTGATCCCCGCCCCGCGCGGCTGGTGGTTCCGGACGCTCCGCTTTCTGCCCGTCGCCGCCGTGATCGGCTTGGTCGTCGCGTCGGCCGTCCCGGCATCGGCAACGGCCGTCGGCCTGCGCGTCACGCTGCTGTCCGTCGGGGCCGGCCAGTGCGCCATTATTGAATTGCCGGGCCGCCACGTCGAGCTGGTCGACGCCGGGTCCAGCACGGTGCCCGAGGTGGACCGGCGGGTCGTCGCCCCGTTCCTCCAGTCGCACGGCGACCACCGGATCGACGACATCTTCCTCAGCCACGGCGACTACGACCACATCAGCGCCGCAGGTGACCTTGCCAGCACCTTCTCCGCCGCATCGGTTCTCACCAGCCACCACTTCCGACCACTGTCCGTCGGCAACGAGCCCGACGAGGCGTTGCTCGCGAAGCTGGACGAGCTGCACCTGCGCCCGCGGGAGCTGGCGACCGGCGACCACGTCGACCTCGGCGGCGGGGCGGCGATCGACGTGCTCTGGCCCCCGCCGGACGGCGCTTGGAAGAGCAACGACGCCGGCCTGGTCCTGCGGCTCACCTACGCCGGCCGGCGCATCCTGTTCCCCGCCGACATCCAGGACCCCGCCTTCGCTGGCGTCCTCAGGCACCCCGATCTGCTGGCCGCCGACGTGCTGGTCGCCCCGCACCACGGCAGCAGCGAGCCGCTGACGCCGGCGTTCCTGGCCGCCGTCCACCCGTCGGTGATCGTCAGTTCGAATGCGGCTCGCCTGTCAGCGAAGCAGCGGCGATTCGACGAGATGGTGGGCGGGGCGACGCCGTTGCTGAGGACGTCGAAGTGCGGGGCGATCACGGTGACGGTCACGCCGGAGGGTCGGGTGGAGGTGGGCACCTACCTGCGCCCGGCGGCGCGGCGATAACAGCCGTTATGCCAGGTCTCCCAGGAGCAGGACCGGTAGGTTCGGCACCGAGCGGAGCCGCCCGTCATTGGTGAGGAACAAGCTGCACGCAGTGAGAAAAGCGGTCGCCGCATGAATGGCGTCGGGCAGTTTGACTGATGGCGTGGCGGCGCGAAGCGCCGCCGCGCGAAGGAGAACGGCTCGCGTCACCTCTACAACCGTGAGCCCCGCGCCCGTGGTTAGCTGTGCTTGGTACGCCGCGGCAACGGCCGCATTTCCTGTCCGGAACGGCAGGACTAACGTCTCGGCCAAAGTCAGTTCACTTGTCACCGCCGAAAGCCTGCCAAGGCCAACTCGATTCAAAAGTCGTGGAAGCGACGGGAACGTCGACGGCGATTCGGACGCGTAGATCAAGACGTTCGCGTCCAGATAGACGAGTGAACCGTCTGGTGGCGTCACCTGTCCCATTCGTCTCGTAGCTCCCGAAGGTCGGCATCGATCTGTGCCGGCGTGCGACCGGTGCTCACCCCAGAACCGATGAACTTCTCCCAACTGGGATCGACGATGCCGTCACCATCCGGTTTGCGCGAGGCAGCGGTGATCACGAGCACTTCGGCAACCTCGCCCTCGTGCAAGTCGGACGACTGCACGCGGACGATCCCGCCCGGCTCGACCCTCACGAACTGTCGGAGTGTGGCAACCATCACAGAAGTATATCCGGTCGTGATCGTCGGCACACGCCCACGGTGGCGTCACATCATCGGCCGCCGCGTGTGCCACTCCGTCGCCGCCTCGTACATCCGCGCGATGCGCAGCAGCTTCTCCTCGCCGAACGTCGGCCCAAGCAGCTGCAGGCCGATCGGCAGCGGCTTGTCCCCCGTGGTGAACCCGCACGGCAGGCTCACGCCGGCGATGCCGGCGATGTTGCAGGTCACGGTGAACACGTCGCACAGGTACATCTGCAGCGGGTCGCCCGTCTTCTCGCCGGCCTTGAACGCGGGGGTGGGGCTGGTCGGGCAGATGATGGCGTCGCACAGGGCGAACGCCTGGTCGAAGTCGCGCTTGATCAGCGCCTTCATCTTGAGCGCCTGCAGGTAGAACTTGCTGCTGTACCCCTCGCTCAGGGCGTAGGTGCCGATCATGATTCGGCGCTGGACCTCCTCGCCGAACCCTTCCGCACGGCTCTTGCTGAACAGCTCGATGATGTCCTTGACCGGCTCCTTCGTGCGGTGCCCGAAGTGGACCCCGTCGTACCGGGCCAGGTTGCTGCTGCACTCGCAGGGGGCGATCACGTAGTACGCGGCGATGCCGTACTCCGTGTGCGGCAGCGACACGTCGACGATCTCGGCCCCCATCGCCCTGTACTGGGCGATGGCCGCGTCCACGGCGGCCGACACGGCCGGGTCCATGCCGGCGGTCAGCTGGAACTCACGCGCGATCCCCAGCCGCAACCCCTTCACCGGCTGGTTCAGGTTGGCCACGTAGTTCGGCACCGGCGACGGCACGCAGGTGGAGTCCTTCACGTCGGCCCCGCTGATCACGTTCATCAGCTCGGCCACGTCGGCCACCGTCCAGCCGAACGGGCCGATCTGGTCGAGGCTGCTGGCGAAGGCGACGAGTCCGTACCGGCTGACCCGACCATAGGTGGGCTTCAATCCGACCAGCCCGCACAGCGCCGCCGGCTGGCGGATCGAGCCGCCGGTGTCGCTGCCGATGCTGGCGTAGCACAGCCCAGCCGCCAGCGCGGCGGCGCTGCCGCCGCTGCTGCCGCCGGGCACCCGGCCGGTGTCCCACGGGTTCCGTGTCGTTCGGAACGCGCTGTTCTCGGTCGAGCTGCCCATGGCGAACTCGTCCAGGTTCGTCTTGCCCAGGATGACCGCCCCGGCCGCCTCCAGCTTTTGCACGACCGTGGCCGTGTAGGGTGCCCTGAAGTTCGCCAACATCTTCGAGCTGCAGGTGGTGTGGCCGTAGTCGGTGCAGAGGTTGTCCTTGATCGCGATCGGCACGCCGGCCAGGGGTCCCGTCACCATGCCGTCGTCGACCGCTTTGGCCTGGGCGAACGCCCGCTCCGGGTAGGTTTCGTTGTACGCCAGGACGGCCGGGTCGAGCTTCGCGATGCGGTCGATCGCAGCCTTGGTCAGCTCGGTGGAGGAGACCGTCTTGGATCGCACCGCGTCGCGGGCGGCCGTCAGCGTGTCGAAGGCAAGCATGGCGGCGGAATGTACGGGGCCAGTCCAACCGCGGCAACGCCGGGGGCGATGCGACCGCCGTTTGCCCGCGGGTCGAACCTGGGGCACACTCTCCCTTGCGGCCCACCGTTTGCCGGCGGGGTGTTTGCGTCGCGTTAGAACCCGTTTGTCTGTCGGTGGCGACCGCTCTACGATCGCCCGCATCATTCGACCATCGGAGGCCGCCCCGTGCGACTGCTAATCGGCATTCCCATCTACAACGAGCGGAAGAGCGTCGAGCGCGTCCTGGCCCAGGTGCTTGCGCATGGCCACGACGTCCTGCTGGTCGACGACGCCAGCACCGACGGCACCGGGGAGTACCTGGCCGGTCGGTCTGACGTGGCGGTGATCCGGCACGACCGCAACCGCGGGTATGGTCAGGGGATCATCGACATCTTCAACTACGCCGACCGGTGCGGCTACGACTGGGTGCTGACGATGGACTGCGACGAGCAGCATGAGCCGGCCCGCATCCCCGACTTCGTCCGCGAGATTGAGTCCGACCGTTGGGACATCGTCAGCTCGTCCCGGTACCTCATGCTCGACGAGGCCGACGACCGCGCCCCGCCCGACCGGCAGGCGGTCAACGTGACGATCACGAACCTGGTCAACGAGCGGTTCGGCTGGCACCTGACCGACACGTTCTGCGGCTTCAAGGCCCACCGCGTCGAGGCGATGCGGCAACTGCGCCTGACCGAGACGGGCTACGCCTTCCCGCTGCAGTTGTGGCCCCGGGCGTTCAAGGCTGACCTGCGGATCACGGAGATCCCGGTCCGGCGGATCTACCACGACATGAGCCGGACCTTCGGCCCGGTGCTGAACGACCCCGCCAAGCGGCTGCGGCACTACCTCGACGTGTTCGAGGCCGAGCTGGCGCGCGAGTCGATCGCCGACGCCGACGAGCCGACCGCCGCCGCGAGCTACTGTTGTTGCTGACTCGCCCGCTCCTGATACAACCGATCCGGAATGACGTCGACCGCCGCCGACCGCTACGCGAACTGGAAGGCCCCGGGTGGGGACGGGCAAATGCTCGTCTGGCCGCCGCCGGCGCAGCTGGTCCGGGACGCGGTCGACAACGGCGTCGCGCTCGCCGCAGCCGATGGCTGTCGGGTCCAGAACGTCCCGCTGCGTACCCTGCGCCGCGACATGCGGCGGTGGCTCGGCCATCCGGACGACCAACTGCTCGTCGCCACCGGTCACCAGACCGAGCTGTACCACCCCGGCGTCTGGGTGAAGGACTGCCTGATCAACGCCGCCGCCGACCAGCTCGACGGGGTCGCGGTCCACTTCGCCGTCGACACCGATCAACCGAAGCATCTTGCCGTCCGCTGGCCCGGCAGCGCGATCGCCATCACCGACGACCCGGCCGTCAGCACTGCCGAGTGGAGCGGGCAGCTGTTGCCGCCCACGCCCGCCCACGTCGACGAGATCGCCACCGCTCTGGCCAACGCGGCCGCCGGTTGGACCTTCGAGCCGATGCTGCCCTCCGTCCTCAGTTCGCTTCGCCGGCAGGCCGTGGACGACGTGAGCCTGTCGGCCGCCCTGACCAACGCCCAGCACGAGCTCGACTGGTCGCTCGGCCTCCGCCACAAGGTGCTGTTGGCATCGCCGCTGATGACGAGCGGGCCCTACCTGGCATTCGTGCATCACGTGTTGGCCCGCGCGGACCACTTCGCCACCGACTACAACCGCGCGCTGGCCGAATACCGCGCCGAGGCCGGCATCACCTCGCTCACCCGGCCGATGCCTGATCTGCCTGTGTCAGACGCCCGCGCAGAGGTGCCGTTCTGGCTCGACGACCTTGCTACCGGCACGCGTGGTCGGGCGCAGGTCGTGCGATCCGATGGCGGGTGGGCCGTCGCATCCGGCGACGACCGCTTCGCCCTCGACGCCGCGGCCTACGGCATCGCCGCCGGTGAATCGCTCGGCGGCTGGCTGGCGGGCCATGGCCTGCGCCTCGCGCCGCGGGCGCTCACGCTCACCACGTTCCTGCGGCTGTTGGTCGTCGACCAGTTCGTCCACGGCATCGGCGGGGGGCGGTACGACCAGGTGACCGATCGGCTGCTCGCGTCGCACTTCGGCCTGACGCCGCCGCGCTTCGCCGTCACCACGGCCACGATGATCTTCCCCGCCGCCGTCGGCCAGACGCGCGTGTGCGCCCCATGCGTGCTGCAGGAGGGTCACCGCTTGCGCCACAGCCTGCTGGGCGAGCGGAAGCGCGAGATCATCGCAGCGATCGACGCGCTGCCACGCGGGTCGGTCCAGCGGTCGCTGGCGTTCCACAACCTCCACGGTGCCCTGTCGGCCGCCGCCGCGGATCACCCAGCGTTACGCGAGTGGGCCGATCGCTACGCCGCCACTCAGCTCGCCGAGCGGGACGAGAAGGTCCTGTTCGACCGCGAGCTGTTCTACGCCATCCAGACCCGTGAGCGGCTGGCCGACATGGTCGACCGCTACCGTCTGCAGTTCGCCTGATCGGCATACGGGCCCCGACGTCCCCTTCCCAAGAAATCAATTTGTGTTGAAATGGCCGGTGATCCGCGTCGTCCTTTTGTCGAGGATCACGGCGGATTTCGGCTTGGCCGAACAACAATTTCTCCATGGAGCGTGCGACCTCGAAGCCGCCCGGGCGTTCTATAAGTGTGGGCGACGGAGGCGTGAGACGAGACGAAACGTGAGGGGGCGAGAGGTTCGGACGTGACGTCCGTTCGCACGACTCTCTGAAGGTTCCTACCCTCCCCTGAGCCCTGCCGGTTTTCCCCGCCGGCAGGGTTTTTCATGCGCGGAACCAACTGCAGGGCCGGCGTCCACGGCCGATGACTCGGCGGCGCGACTGGTCTCGGGCGCTGTAGATCGGCGGATGAGCGAGTCGGCACCGTCAGGCGGCAATCCCGCGCCGAGCCAGCCGGACCGTCTTGAACGACGCCCATTGGGTGAAGAGGATGAACCCGCCGAAGATGACGGCCAGGAACGAGAGCGGGGCGACGCCGTAGGTGCCGAAGCTGTAGACGAGCCAGCCGAGGTTGAACAGGGTGCTGACCAACGTCAGCCCCATGGCGATCGCGATCAGCCCGGGCCGGCGGGTGAACAGCAGCAGGCCGTCGACCACCAGCGTGATCCCGAGCAACGTCGGCCCCAAGTCGCTCCAGAACTCCGGCAGCGTTTGGTAGGGCACCACCGCCCCGGTGACGTTGTCGAGGAACTCGTCAAAGTGCGTGTGGAACACCCGCGACGACGCCCACTGCAGGAACCGGGGCCAGAACAGCAGCACGAACGCCCCGACGCCGATGCTCATCCACGTCTCTGCGATCCCGACGGGCGCGAGCCGCGGCGTGACGGGTGACACGGGCGTCGGCACGACGGCTTCGGACGGTAACGGCGGGGCCGGGTCGGCCGGGACGGATTCGACGGCCGCCGTGCGGGAGTCGGACAGTTTCGGCAGTTTGGACACGTCCATTGCACTGGCCCCGTGAATTGGCGACCCCTTGCAACGCCCCCGGTCGCGGCCTGACAATGGTAGCGGAAACCACCAGGAGATGCATTGGCCGAGGCGTTCGCAGAGATCGATCAGGTGGCCGCAGCGGCGGCCGAGGAACTGAAGGTCGTCGCCACCCCGGCCGACCTGGAGGCATGGCGGATCAAGTACCTCGGCACCAAGGGACTGGTGAAGGGGTTGATGAAGCTCCTGGGCACCGTCCCCAAGGAGCAGAAGCCGGTCCTCGGGCAGAAGGTGAATGCCGTCCAGGACGAGCTGACCCTGGCATTCAGGTCGCGTGAGTCGAGCGTCGGTGGCCCCAAACCCGTCGGTCGCGACGCGTTCGACGTCACGGAGCCCGGCAATCGGCCCGCAGCGGGGACCCGCCACATCTTGATGCGTACGGTGGACGAGTTGACTGACCTGTTCGGCCGAATGGGCTTCAGCGTCGCCGCCGGGCCCGAGGTGGAAGACGAGTTCCACAACTTCGTCGCGCTGAACATCCCGAAGCAGCACCCGGCCCGGGATCCGCTCGACAACTTCTACTTGGAAGGCGACGCCACCCAACTGCTGCGGACGCAGACGAGCACCGTGCAGATCCGCGTGATGGAGACGACAAAGCCGCCCATCCGCGTGGTGATCCCCGGCAAGGTGTATCGGCCCGACACGGTCGACCAGACGCACCTGTTCCAGTTCCACCAGTTGGAGGCTTTGGTCGTCGACCGCGGCGTCAGCATGGTCGACCTCAAGTCGACCATTCTGCAATTCGTCAAGGCCTATTTCGGCCACGAGACAAAGGTTCGCTTTCGCCCCAGCTTCTTCCCTTTCACCGAGCCGTCGGCCGAGGTGGATGTCTGGTTTGAGGACAGGCAGCGCTGGATCGAGCTCGGCGGCTGCGGGATGGTCCACCCGAACGTCTTCAAGGCGGTCAACATCGACCCCGAAGAGTACAGCGGTTGGGCGTTCGGCTTCGGCATCGAACGGATCGCCATGCGGAAGTACGGCGTGGATGACATCCGCCTCTTCGTCGAAAACGACGTGCGGTTTCTGCGACAATTCTGAGCCAAGCGGCGCAGCCGCGCAGTCGAAGAATTTTGCCGGCAGACGGCGAAGCGCGGCTACGCCGACCAACCCGATGGTGATGAGCTGCTCACGTCGCAGCCCATCGGGCGACACTCTAATTGCTAATTCCCTCGGCTCCGTGCATTTCCGTCCATCGCCCCTTGCGTGGCCTGGTATCGCCGATACATTCCCGCCTCGCTTTCAGAGCGGCCCGCAACGGCCCCGAATGACGCGGAATGAAATCTGACGCGACCTTGACAGCTCTCAGATGAACGTTAATATCTACAACCCGCAATCGACGAACGGCTGCGGGCAATAGCGTCAACGACGACGCGAATGGGACTGAAGAAGAGGGTTGACAGCACGCGAACGAACGGTACGATGCGCGACCCGCAGAAACGACGACGCTGACGCGTGCGTGAGGCCTCCACGGCGAGGTTGGAGACTCGGTTCTGAGTCGAAAATGGATCAGTCTGCCCTTTCGAGGGCTGACTCATCCGCGTTCGGCGGACCGGAAGTAAGCGAGTGCCGAGAGGCACGAGCGATCGGCCGGGTGCTCTTTGACAATTGAATGACGAGGTTCAAGGTTTAATCAAGAAACCTAAAACTCCGCGACGACGTCCCAAGCCTGTACGCCAGGCGGGCGGTGTGTCCCTTCAGAACACATCGTGCCAGAGCGTGATCCCCACGTTCGATTTCCGTCGGACGTTCGTCGCCGAGCACCTTTTTGGCGAATGATGATCCGTTATGGATCGCGCCCCCTCTTTTGGGGGGCAACTGTTACGGCCTGCCCGGCCGTGACTGAGCCACGAGTTAGTTCCTCAGTGGTTCCGGAGCCTTCCCGCGAGAAACTGTCCAGATCGCGTTTGGGCCGAGGATGAAGTCAGTCGTGACGGTGATCGATAAATGTGGTCAAGCTACTAAGGGTACATGGTGGATGTCTTGGCATCGAGAGGCGAAGAAAGACGTGGTAGCCTGCGATATGCTCCGGGGAACTGGCAAACGAGTGTTGATCCGGAGATTTCTGAATCGGGAAACCGGGCTGGGGTTACTCCCAGTCATCCGTGGCTGAATGTATAGGCCACGAGAAGCGAACCCAGGGAACTGAAACATCTAAGTACCTGGAGGAAAAGAAAAAGACATTGATCTCGTAAGTAGAGGCGATCGAAAGCGAGCATAGCCCAAACCGGGATTCGTCCCGGGGTTGAGGGGCACCGAGGGGTTACAAAACCAGGCCTAGCCGAAGTCTTCAGGAATGCTGTCCCACAGAGGGTGAAAGGCCCGTAGGCGAAAGGTTCATGGTCCCCGTTGAGGTGATTCCCAGAGTAGCGCGGAGCTCGTGGAACTCCGCGCGAAGCTGGCCGGCCCACCGGCCAAGGCTAAATACTACTCGATGACCGATAGTGAACAAGTAGGGCGATTGAACGATGAAAAGCACAGCGACGAGCTGAGTTAAAAGCACCTGAAACCATGTACTTACAAGCGGTCGGAGCACTATGTCGCGGGCGTTAAACCCCGCGGAACGTGTGACGGCGTACCTTTTGCATAATGGACCGGCGAGTGTATGTCTGCAGCAAGGCTAAGCGTTCAAGACGCGGAGCCGTAGCGAAAGCGAGTCTTAAGATGGCGATAAGTTGCAGGCTTACGGCCCGAAACCCCGTGATCTACCCATGACCAGGCTGCACGACCCGTAAAAGGGTCGGAAGGGCCGAAGCCGTGATCGTTGAAAAGATCTGGCATGAGTTGTGGGGAGGAGTGAAAGTCTAATCAAACGGGGAGATATCTGGTTCTCTTCGAAATGCCTTTAGGGGCAGCCTTCGGCAACTACTCGATGGGGGTAGAGCTACTGAAAGGGAACACGGGGCTACCCGCCTACGTGTCCCTACCAAACTCCGAATACCATCGAGACTATCCGAGGAGTGAGTCCGCGAGGGATAATCTTCGCGGTCAAAAGGGAAACAACCCTGAGCGCCTGCTAAGGTCCCAAAATCTAGTTTAGTTCGGTAGGAAGTTATTCTGCGGTGACAGCCAGGATGTTGGCTTAGAAGCAGCCACCATTTAAAAAGTGCGTAATAGCTTACTGGTCGAGCAGAGTAGCGCCGTAAATGATCGGGAATAAGCTAGATACCGAAGCAGCGTGTTTGCGTGAGCAAGCGGTAGAAGAGCGTTGCATGCCGCGTCGAAGCCATACCGTGAGGAGTGGTGGAGCGCATGCAAGTGAGAATGCCGGTATGAGTAACGATAATGCAGGTGAAAATCCTGCACGCCGAAAGTCTAAGGGTTCCTGGGGAAGGTAAATCCGCCCAGGGTTAGTCGGGAGCTAAGGCGAGGCCGAAGGGCGTAGTCGATGCACAGCAGGTTAATATTCCTGCACCGGCGGTGAAGGTTGAACCGTGAAGTGTGTCCTTCCAAGGCAGGGCCCCCGGCTAGACGTGGGGGTTTCGCAAGATCGAGGCCGTTTTGTTGCCGAAGTCTGCGGAGGAGGGGCCGAGAAAAGCTTCGCGGTGACGACGCCGTTGTCCGTACTAAAACTGACACAGGTAGACGAGGAGAATATCCTAAGGCGCTCGAGAGAACTGCGGTTAAGGAACTAGGCAAAATAACCCCGTAACTTCGGGATAAGGGGTCCCTCCTCAATTTATTGAGAGGGCACAGCAAGTGGCCCGGGCGACTGTTTATCAAAAACACAGCTCTGTGCGAACACGCAAGTGGATGTATACAGAGTGACGCCTGCTCGGTGCGGGAAGGTTAAGGAAGCCGGTCAGGATTTCGATCCGAAGCTGGCGACCGAAGCCCCCGTAAACGGCGGCCGTAACTATGACGGTCCTAAGGTAGCGAAGTTCCTTGTCGGGTAAGTTCCGACGTGCATGAACGGCGTAACGACTTGGGCGCTGTCTCAACCGCAGACTCGGTGAAATTGAAGTGGCGGTGAAGATACCGTCTACCCGCAGCAAGACGGAAAGACCCCATGCACCTTTACTATAACCTGGTACTGATGCCGGGCGAGGACTGCGTAGGATAGGTGGGAGGCGTTGATGCCCCGGTTCCGGCCGGGGTGGAGCCAACGGTGAAATACCACCCTGTTTACGTTCGTCATCTCACCCCGATCCCGTGAATCCGGGCGGGGAACCGTGCTAGGCGGTTAGTTTGACTGGGGCGGTCTCCTCCAAAAGAGTAACGGAGGAGTGCAAAGGCAGGCTCAGAACGGTTGGCAATCGTTCGTCGAGCGCAAAGGTAGAAGCCTGCTTGACTGCGAGTGCAACAGCACGAGCAGAGACGAAAGTCGGTCTTAGTGATCCTGTGGTCCCGTGTGGAAGGGCCATAGCTCAACGGATAAAAGGTACGCTGGGGATAACAGGCTGATCGCCTCCGAGCGTCCATAGCGGCGAGGCGGTTTGGCACCTCGATGTCGGCCCATCGCATCCTGGGGCTGAAGGCGGTCCCAAGGGTTTGGCTGTTCGCCAATTAAAGCGGTACGCGAGCTGGGTTCAGACCGGCGTGAGCCAGGTCGGTCCCTATCTGCTGTGGGCGTAGGATTCTTGACGGCACCTCATCCATAGTACGAGAGGATTTGGATGGACTGACCCCTGGTGTACCAGTTGTCGCGCTAGCGGCACCGCTGGGTAGCTATGTCGGGAACGGATAAACGCTGAAAGCATCTAAGCGTGAAGCCTATGCCAAGATGAGGAATCCATGGGGGCTTGCCCCCGAGAGAC
Source organism: Tepidisphaeraceae bacterium (assembly GCA_965198865.1). Lineage (GTDB taxonomy): Bacteria > Planctomycetota > Phycisphaerae > Tepidisphaerales > Tepidisphaeraceae > CBDAQA01. The sequence goes on from CBDAQA010000018.1 coordinate 425,445, forward strand.
CCCGGGTAGACCACCCGGTTGATAGGCCGGAGCTGTACGGGCCGAGAGGCCTTCAGGTTACCGGTACTAACGGTCGAACGTTTGACCACTTTTATCGATCATCGTCGCACAGAAAGTTGTGCTCGGCGGTCGCGGAGTGGCGGACAATGTCCCATGATTTGACGCCCCCTGATCGGGGCGTGTGAAGCTTGAGGTCTCGGGTCCCAGACTCGAGGCCTGATCGATTGGGCTTGTTTGCCCTGAACCTCGCCAGTCAATGTCACAGGACACGTGGCGTTGCCGACCCTAACCGGTCGGCAACGCCTTCGTTGGTGGCTATACCCGTAGGGTCACACCCGTTCCCATTCCGAACACGGTCGTTAAGCCTGCGGGGCCGATGATACTGCGTCAGCGGGAAAGTAGGTCACTGCCAGCGTTTGCAACCGAGGCCCCCGTCTCCACCACGAGACGGGGGCCTCTCTGCGTTGGGGGCCAGCCGGTGCGCGAAGAGGGGCGGACTGGACGGCATTTGACGCTCGCTCCTGATTTTGCCTGGCCCATTCGTCGGGCTGCCCCGTAGATGCGGCTAGCCGTCGGGGGTAAGCTGCTTGCCAGCCAAACTGATGTTCCGAGTCTCCCGTTGAACGCTCACCCATCAACGGACCCAACCAACGCCGTAGCTGATGGTTGCTTCCCAGGAACCGATTATTCCGACCGACGCTGCGGCAAGCCGCATCTGGCGGTGGGGCGTCCCAGCCTTCACCCTGGCCGTCTCGCTCACCCTCACCGTCACGGCCGCCTACTACGTGTACGCGTCCGCCCGGGTTGCCGAACGCAACCGCTTCGCCAACCTTGTCCTCGACGCCCGCGACCAGGCCGGCCGGACGCTGGACCGGTACCTCCTCGCCCTCCGAGGCACGGTCGGCCTGTACGCCGCCTTCGGACAGGTCGACCGGCGGTCGTTCGACGCCTACACCGCGGCACTCGACCTGCCAGATCAATACCGTGGACTGCGCGGCATTGGGTTCGTGGCCCGCGTCTCGCCGGAGAACCGCGAGAAGTTCCTCGAGCGCGCCCGCATCGAGTCGGGATCGCAGTTCCGCATCTGGACGGGCACCGATCCGACCACCGCGAAGGCCCTTGACGAGCCCAGCTCGACCCCGGCGCGGGACAGGTACGTCGTCCGCTACGTGGCACCTGCGATGGCCAGCCGTCGGTTGTCGCTCGGGTACGACATGGCCTCCGATGCGACCCGCCGGACCGCCATGCAGAGCGCGTGCGACACGGCCGCGGCCGTCGTCACGCCGGGTATTCTCCTGGTGCGCGGGAGCGACGGGGAACGGAAGATCGGGTTCAACATCTACGTCCCCATCTACGGTCCCGACGGCGTTCCCAGTTCGGTCGACGCCCGCCGCCGGGACGTCATCGGTTTCGTGTTCGCCTCGTTTCGCACCGAGGACCTGTTCCAGCACTTGGTCAACGCCAACGTTAGCTCGCGCCTGCGTATGCGGGTCAACGACGGGGCGACCGTGGGTGCCGGCCCGGTGCTGTTCGACTCCGACCCGCCCGCGCCCGATGCGGCGACGGTTGACGCCAAATTGCACGACTCGTTCACGCTGACAATCGCCGGCGGCAAGTGGGCGGTCGCCGTGACGGAGAAGCCGGCCTTCCACACCGATTCCGACGCCGGGCTCGTGCCGTTCATCGTGATCGGCGGGGTCGGGATCAGCCTGATCCTGTTCGCCGTCGCCCGCAGCCAGGCCGTCGCGCGGGCCGACGCCGAGCGTGCCGCCGACGTGTTCGAGCAGGCCCAGCGCGCCCTCGCCGCCAGTCAGTCGCGGCTGCGGCGGTTGGTCGATGCCAACCTGATCGGCGTCTTCTTCTGCGACTTCGGCGGCGAGGTGAGCGGCGGCAACGACGAGTTCTTCCGCCTGCTGGGCCAGGAGCGGGGGGGCGACGGTCGGCCGCTGTGGTTGAGCGGGATCACGGTGCCGACCGGCCGGGCATCGGTCGAGTCGGCGTTGCGCCAGTTGGGCCGGGACGGGGTCTGCCCAGCGTTCGAGACCGCCTTTCTCCGAGAGGGTCAGCCCCCCGTGCCGGTGCTGCTCGGCGTCGCGTCGGTCTACCCGAGCGAGGCCGGCCACATCCCGGGCGCTGAGGCCGTGGCGTTCGCGCTGGACCTGTCCGACCGGTACCGCGCCGAGGACAACCTGCGCGATGCGAAGGAGGTCGCCGAGAAGGCCAACCGCAGCAAGGACCAGTTCCTGGCGATGTTGAGCCACGAGCTGCGGACGCCGCTGACGCCGGTGTTGGCGGCAACGGCCGGCATTGCGGTGGACCCGGCGTTGCCGCTGTCGGTTCGCGAGGACCTGGCCATGATCCACCGCAACGTGGAGCTGGAGGCCCGGCTGATCGACGACCTGCTCGACCTGACCCGCATCGGTCGCGGCAAGCTCCAGCTTCGCACGGAGACCGTGGACGTACACCGCGTGGTGGCCGACGCGCTGTCGGTCATCCCGCCGGAGGAGATCGAAGGCAAGCAGCTGGTAGTCGCGCAGGAGCTGTCCGCCACGAGCCACCACGTGCGCGGCGACGGCGCGCGGCTGCAACAGGTGCTGTGGAACCTCGTGAAGAACGCCGTGAAGTTCACCCCGCCCGGCGGGCGGATCACGCTGCGCTCCCTCAACCCCGCGTCCGACCCGACCCTGCTCCGCGTGGAGGTGATCGACACCGGCATCGGCATCGAGCCCGAGATCCTGCACAAGGTGTTCGAGGCGTTCGAGCAGGGCTCTATGGCCCGCGCCCAGGCGTCGGGCGGGCTCGGGCTCGGGCTGGCGATCAGCCGGGGGTTGGTCGAGGCGCACGGCGGACAGATCTCGGTGGAGAGCGGCGGCAGCAACACCGGGGCGATGTTCGCCGTTCAACTGGCGACCGTCGCCACCCCCGACACGCGGGCGGCGGGCCCCGTCGACAGCCCCGCAGCCGGCCGCGCAACGGCGTACCGCATCCTGCTGGTCGAAGATCACGTGGATACGGCCCGCGTCATGTCCAAGCTGTTGACCCGCACGGGACACCGGGTCGAAGTTGCCCACACCGTCGCCGACGCGGCCCGCGCCGCCGACGCCGATCGGTTCGACCTGCTCATCAGCGATCTGGGCTTGCCGGACGGGAGCGGCACGGACGTCGTTCAAGGCTTCCGCCGCACCCACGGGATGGGTTCGGCCGAGCGCCCGGTCGGCGCGATCGCCCTCACCGGGTTTGGTGCCGAGGATGACGTGCAGCGCACGCGCTCCGCCGGGTTCGATGAGCACCTGACCAAGCCGGTGTCGTTTGAACTGCTCCAGGCGTCGATCGAACGGTTGATGCGGGCACGGACGAACGGGTCGGTCTGAACGCTGCCCAGAGGCGCGTCAACGCTGGCTCAGAGGCCGACGTTCAGAACCAGACCAGGGGCCGCCAGAAGCGCTGGAAACAGTGGCGGCAGCGACGCGGGCTGATGAGGACGGCGAGCAGCAACACGTCGTACCACCGCAGGCGTGACCACCGACACTCGGCACCTCCGCAAGTGGGACATCGCATGGCAAGTACGGCTCCTTCAGCGTTCCGCGGGTTCCCAGGGCGGCCGCCGCCGTATCATGCCATTGCGACCGCTCGATACAAGCTCAAATGCGCCGCGTGGCGATTACGGGCCGCCCGCCCGTCGCGACCGCTCTTCAATCGGCGACCGCGGCCTTTCCGGCTACGATCTGGTCATGCCCATTCGACCTTGGTCCGCGTTCGTCCTCGCGCTGGTGACGGCGGCGTTATCGCCCACGCTCGCGCAGACTCCCACAACCCGGCCCACGGCAACCGGGCCGGCGACGGCCGAGCGTACCACGGTCGTGTGGGTCAGCATCGACGGGTTCCGCCACGACTACCTGGAGCGGTTCCACCCGCCCACGCTCAGCCGGCTTGCGGCCGAGGGGGCGTTGACGACGCGCGAGACGCCGATCTTCCCCTCGCTCACGTTTCCCAACCACGTCGCGCAGGTCACCGGCGTCGGCGTCGACGGGCACGGCATCCCGATGAACGCCTTCTTCGACGAGGCGACCGGCAAGGGGTACAGCTTTCCCGACGACGCCTCGCTCCTGCGGGCCGAGCCGATCTGGGTGACGGCCGAGCGGCAGGGCGTGCGGACGATGTGCGTCGACTGGCCCATGTCCCACGGCGAGCCGGGGCCGGTGCGGGCCTCGTTCTTCTCCTCGACCTTCGACAGCGATGAGACCGACCGTCACCGCCTCGACCGCGTCGTCGCCGCCCTGGCCGCTGACCACGACCCGCGACCCTTTCGGCTTGTGATGAGCTACATGTCCGGCGTCGACCACGTCGGCCACTCGGCCGGGCCGGACTCGCCTCGGATCGCTGATGCCGTCGCCCGGGCCGACCAGGATGTCGACCGCTTCCTGTTCGGCATCACGACCTGGTTCAACAGCACCCACGCTGCCGCCGACGACGAGCTGGTCGTCGTTCTGAGCACCGACCACGGCATGACGCCCGTCAAGCAGATGGTCAACCTCGACCGGCTCGTCGGGGCCGACCTCGTCCGCGGCGTGAACATCGTCACCAGCGGCCCCGTGGCGACGCTTCACCTGCCCGCCGGTTCCACGGGCCTTGCCGACCAGATCGTGACGCGGCTCGCCACCTATCCCTTCCTGACAGCATGGAAGGGTGGTGATCTGCCTGCCGTCGACCACTTCACGGACCCGACCCGCATCGGGCAGGTCGTGGTCATGCTCAAGCCCGGCTACTCGTTCACCAAGCAGCGGCTGGCGACCACGCTGCCCGCGCCACGCGACGCCGGCGGCATGCACGGCTACGACCCGGCCGGGGTCCTCGACATGCAGGGCTCCGCCATCGTCTGGCGACTGCGGCACCCGATCGGCGGTCACGACCTTGGGCCGATCGTCAACACGCAGTGGGACGCGACGGTGTGCAGGCTGTTGGGCATCCATCCGCCGACCGGGGCGGACGCACGGGTGATCGTCATTCCGTAGGTCGCCGTCAGCGCCCAGCGGCTTCGCCGCGGGTTCTCCAATCGCCGTAGATGATGCTCCATCGGAACCCGCGGCGGAGCCGCTGGGCTCTGTTGCGCGTCAACCCCTCACCGATCGCCCGCCGCCACGGCGCGCGGGCCGGTCTCATCCTTCGGGTTGATCCCGTGATGCTCGCGGTCGACCAGCTTCTGGTGCTCCATCAGGATGCCGACCATCTGGGCCAACGTGGTGATCTTCCGGTCCTGCACGCTGACGATCGTCAGCAGTTCGAACACGGTCAGGATCAGGAACACCGACACGCACAGCAGCATGACCGTCGGCTGCTCGATGCGGGTCAGCTGCGAGAGGTGCTCCACGCCGCGCGGCCAGACGGCCAGGACCAGGAACGGCATCCCCAGCAGCAGGAACAGGAGCGTGAACCGCTCCTTGAGCCTAAATTGCCGCAGCCGTCGAACGGCCAGCAGCAACAGGCTGGCCCCGAACGCGAGCAGGATCAGGCTGCGGGTCCAGTTGTGCATGGGTCGATTCTACCGTCTCGATGACCTTCCCCGTCGGCCAGGGGTCGCGGAACACGTCCAGCACCAGGGCCAGTCCTACCTTCAGGACGTAGAAGATGCCGCGCGGCAGCGGGATGCTGGTCATGCCCGCCCGCCGTTGCCGCATCCGCACGCCCAACTCCCGGATGGTGAAGCCGCCGCGGTGCAGCAGCAGGATCACTTCGGGCTCGGGGTAATCCTCCGGGTACCAGTGGGCGAAGGCGCGGATGACGCGCCGGTTGGCGACGCGGAAACCGCTGGTGCAGTCGGTGATCGGCAGGCCGCACAGCATGCGGATGATCCAGTCCAGGATGTGGATGCCGACCATCCGGGCGAGCGATTGGCGGTAGGTCTTCTCGCCCAGGAACCGCGATCCGACGACGAGGTCGGCGCCGGAGTCGATCAGATGCTGGACGAGCCGCGGCACCTCGCCGGGCCGATGCTGGCCGTCGCCGTCCACCTGCACGGCGATGTCGTACCCGTTCAGGGCGGCGTAGCGGTACCCCGTCTGCATCGCACCGCCGATGCCCAGGTTGAACGGCAGGCTGAGCACCTTCGTGCCCTTGGGCACCTGCCGCAGCGTGTCGTCGGTCGAGCCGTCATCGATCACCAGCACGTCGGCCCAGGGCAGCGCTCGGCGCAGCCGGTTCGCCAGTTGGGCGACCGACTGCTGCTCGTTGAACGCGGGGACGATGACCAGACATCGCAGCGGCGGGGCGAGTTTGGCATGCTCGTGGGTCGTCATGGATGCCGTCGGACGCGCCGGTCGGTGAGGAACGATTCTAATGGCAGCCCGCTTGCCGGCAAACCAGCCCTGTTGGGACGCCAACCCCTGGCTCTGCGTTTCAAGATAGTTCAAAAAATTGCTTGGGGTTATGCCTTGGCTCGAAGGGGCGTGTATGCCATCGCTCGCGCTGCGACTCAGGTGTGACCAGATTTGTTGGCGGCACGAACTAACACAGCCCGGCCGTGCCGGCCCGAGGGAGAGCGGTACGCCGCCCCCCGTCTCGCGCAGGGCCATTAGACTTTATACGCCGCGCCACTTGTGCGAGACGCGAGGTCGAGTACGACCCCGCCGCGGGCGGACACGGCCCGGCTCCGTTCACTCCAAGCGTGCCAACAAGTTTGGTCACGCCCTCTTCCGATTGACCCCCACCGCCCAGGGGGCTACATTTGGTCCCCGATGAGTGGCAACTCGATCATCCAGATGACGGCGACCACCGGCCACCCCGGGCGGTGATCGCGCGTCGGACAACCGAACTTGCGATTGACGGCCGCCCGGTTTAACCCACCGGGCGGTTTTTTCGTTTGCGGAGCGACCCATGGCCAACCTGAAACTTCCCGACGGCAGCGTGCGCGAACTCCCCGACGGTTCCACCGTCGCCCAACTGGCCGAGTCGATCGGTCGCGGGCTGGCCAAGGCCGCCCTGGTCGGGCGCGTCGATGGCAAACTGGTCGACCTGTCCCACAAGCTGGTCGGCGACCACGACGTGTCGATCGTCACCGACAAGGATCCCGACGGCCTGATGGTGCTGCGGCACAGCACTGCGCACGTGCTGGCCGAGGCGCTGCGCCACCTGTACGGGGCGCAGCTGCAGTACACCATCGGGCCCGTGATAGAGAACGGGTTCTTCTACGACTTCGAGTTCCCCGCCGGGACCAAGCTGTCGGCCGAGGACCTGCCCAAGGTCGAGGCCGAGATGGCCAAGATTATCGCCGCCAACGAACCGTTCAGCCGCGAGGACGTGTCGCCCGCCGCCGCTAAGGAACTCTTGCATAGCCAGTCGCAGCGGTTCAAGGACGAGATCATCGACGAGCTGGCCAAGGCCGGCGAGACCAGCGTCAGCATCTACCGTCAGGGCGACTTCACCGACCTGTGCCGCGGCCCCCACCTGCCCAGCACTGGCAAGATCAAGGCGTTCAAGCTGAACAGCGTCGCCGGCGCGTACTGGCGCGGCGACAGCAACCGCGAGCAATTGACCCGCATCTACGGCACGGCCTTCTTCGACAAGAAGCAGCTCGACGACCTGCTCAAACAGCAGGAGGAGGCCAAGAAGCGCGACCACCGCGTGCTCGGCCCCGCGCTCGGCCTGTTCACCATCGACGACAAGGTCGGCCAAGGCCTGGTCCTCTGGAAGCCGAAGGGGGCCGAGGTGCGCATCCAGCTGCAGAACTTCATCAGCGAGCACCTGCGCCGCCAGGGGTACAGCCAGGTGTTCACCCCGCACATCGGCCGGCTGGACCTGTACAAGACCAGCGGCCACTTCCCGTACTACATGGACAGCCAGTTCCCACCGGTCATCGACCGCGAGTTCTACGAGCAGATGGCCAAGGACAACTGCGGCTGCGCCGAGCTGTCCAACCGCATGGCCAAGGGCGACGTCGACGGCTACCTGCTCAAGCCGATGAACTGCCCCCACCACATCCGCATCTACGCCAGCGACCCCCACAGCTACCGCGACCTGCCCGTCCGCCTGGCCGAGTTCGGCACCGTCTACCGCTGGGAGAAGTCCGGCGAGCTGGGCGGCATGACCCGCGTCCGCGGGTTCACCCAGGACGACGCCCACCTGTTCTGCACCGAGGACCAGGTGCCCGGCGAACTGCTCAAGTGCCTGGAGCTGGTGAAGATCGTGTTGAGCACCCTGGGCATGAACGACTACCGCGTGCGCGTCGGCCTGCGCGACCCCGACAAGGCGAAGTTCGTCGGCGACCCCGCCAAGTGGGACCGTGCCGAAGCCGCCTGCATCGCCGCCGCCGAGAGCCTCGGCGTGCCGTTCAGCAAGGAGCCCGGCGAGGGCGCGTTCTACGGGCCCAAGATCGACTTCGTCGTCCGCGACGTCATCGGCCGGGAGTGGCAGCTGGGCACCGTTCAGGTTGACTACGTCCTGCCCGAGCGGTTCAACCTCACCTACACCGGGGCCGACAACAGCCCCCACCGCCCGGTGATGATCCACCGCGCCCCCTTCGGCTCCATGGAGCGCTTCATCGGCGTGCTCACCGAGCACTTCGCCGGCGCGTTCCCGCTCTGGCTCGCGCCGGTGCAGGTGACGGTCCTCAGCATCAGCGAGAAGTCGGCCGAGTACGCGGTGAAGGTGATGGAGGCGTTGCAGGCCGTCGGCCTCCGCGCCACCGCCGGCGTCGGCCCGGAGAAGATCGGCGCCAAGATCCGCGACGCCTCGATGGCGAAGATCCCCTACCTGCTGATCGTCGGCGAGCAGGAGGCCGCCGCCGGCACCGTGGCCGTCCGGCCGCGCGCCGGGGCAGAGGTGAAGATGGACCTGACGGCGTTCGTTGAGCGGGCCAGGGCCGAGGTGGCGGACCGATCGAGGGGCGCGACTGCTGCCGCCGCCACGACGTGACGTCCGCCGGTAGGATGCTTTTGTGCCTGACGACCCGACCCGTGACTTCCTCATCGACACCGACACCGCCTCCGACGATGCGGTCGCGCTGATCATGGCCCTGCGATCGCCGGGCGTGACCGTCCGCGGCATCACCGTCGTGGCCGGCAACGTGTCGGTGGAACAGGCGACCCGCAACGCGCTGTTTGTGACGGAGCTTTGCGGCCTTGAGGTTCCCGTCTCCGCGGGGTGCAACCGCCCGATGCTCCGGCCGGCGGTCGACGCCAACTGGTTCCACGGCCGCGACGGGCTGAGCGACCTGGGCTTCGCCCCGAAGCGCAGGTCGCCCGCGGCCGGGCATGCGGTCGACGCGATCCTCGAGGTCACCCGCCAACATCCCGGCCTGACGCTGGTCACGCTCGGCCCGCTGACGAACGTCGCCGTGGCGGTGCTGCGCGACCCGACGCTGGCCGGGCGGGTCGGCCGGTGCGTCATCATGGGCGGCAACCCGTGCTGCGTGGGGAACGTCACGCCGGCCGCGGAGTACAACGTCTGGTGCGATCCCGAGGCGGCCGAGGTCGTGCTCCGGTCGGGCATGCCGGTCGAGCTCGTCGGCTGGCACCTGTGCCGCGGCGACGCCGCGCTGAACGACGCCGACCTCGCCCGGGCCCGCGCGATTGGCACGCCGTTGGCCGATTTCGCCATCGACTGCAACCGCACCGCCGCGGCCGCCTACCTGCTGCAAACCGGCGAGCTCGGCATCTCCCTGCCCGATCCCACGGCCATGGCCGTCGCGCTCGACCCGACGGTCATCACCGGCGCCACGTCGCACCCGGTCCTGGTCGAGTGCCGCAGCGACCTGACCCGCGGCATGACCGTGGTCGACCAACTGAACGTTGCCGCCGACCCGCGGAATGCCGCAACGTGGGCCACGGCCACGTCACCGGCGAAAATAATCTGGTCGATCGATGTCCCGGCGTTCAAGCGGCAGGTGCTGGCCGCCCTGACGTAAAGCACGTGCGAGTGGAACGCCGCGACTTGCCGCTCGCAGCTTTCGCGGGCGGCAGCCAGCGGTCGGCGGCCTCCCGGCCGCGGCTGGAACGGAGGCTCACGGCGCCAGCGGTCTTCGGGTGGCGATTGCGTCCGCCACGCGTCGGAGCAGTTGCCGTTCACCGCTCGCGTCGTCGCCGGGCCGGCGGAGGGCCGCGTCGACCAGCCGGCGCAATCGGTCGAACCGCTGGTCCAACTGGCCCGCGTCCGACAGCGGCCGACCGCCGGGGCGGGGCTCGTCACGCTTGCCGATCCACTTCCGCTCGACGCGGGCCAGCTCGTCGTGCAGGCCGACGAGCTCCATCACGTCGGGCACGTCGGCCGACTCGGCCGTGCCCAGCCGCCGGTCGATGATCTCGACGCTGTGCGCCTTGCGGATCTGCGACATGCTTCATCTCCATCCGAATGATATTGCGGGTGGTCGGTGTAACCACAGATCAACGCTCCGCACACCGATAAACCGGCTTCCCGTGCGACGCCTTCACGCGGCCCTCGGTTGGGGCGGGAGCGTTGCCGCATCACCCGCACGCCGCCGCTCGCCGGCGTGGATCACCGCCCGCCAGTCGCGCCAGCCGATGACGCACATCACCACGAAGGCGGCATAAAGGATCGACGACAGCAGCAACGATTGACCGACGTAGAGCGGCGTGTAGACCAGGTCGATCGCGAGCCAGACGATCCAGTTCTCGATGTGCTTGCGGTCCAGCAGCCACTGGGCCGACAGGCTGACGGCCGTGCAGAAGGCGTCGCGCAGCGGGGCGGCGTCGCCGACGCGCCGCAGGATCAGGTACAGCCCGGCCCACATCACCACCGTGGCGACGGAGACGTTGAGGAGCCTGCGCCGCGGGGCGAACGTCACCGGCAGCTCGGTGCGGCCGGGCCCGCCGAACAGCCACAGGTACCAGCCGAGCCCCGTCAGCACGAACCAGACGACCTGCAACCCGCCGTCGGCGTAGAGCCGGTTGTGAAAGCAGACGACGAGGAACGTCGCCTCGTTGACCAGCCCGATCGGGAAGTTCCACGGGCTGACCCGCACGGTGAGCCAGACCGACACGGCACCGGTGACGAAGCTGAACGCCTCCGGCCAGGTCGTCATCCCCAGCTTCAGCATGACGCCGGCCACGGCGGAGGTGCCCAGCGTCAGCGCGATCGTCCCGAACGCCTCGCTTCGCCGGCCCATGTCCCCGATCGTACCGCCTCGCCGACGGAACGGTTGAAATCACAAAAGTCGGCCGTATGCTTTACGGTGCAAAGTAATGGCGGGCGTCGCCCCGCTGGTTGTGTCTGGAGCATCCTATGCTGAACGGTTTCCGCTCGCTCGACCGCATCCTCCGCGGCGACGCCACCCGCCCGGCCGACCTCGGGCAGGGGCGCGTCGACGTCCCGCTCGGTGCATTGGCCGTGGTGATCCTGCTGCTGGCGATGCTCTACGGCGTCTGCATGGGGGCGTTCGCGCTCGTCTCGCGCTGGGGCACGCCGCACCTGCGCGATGGGCTGCGCCAGGTCGCCAGCAGCGCCGCCAAGGTGCCGGCCCTGCTCGTGCTGACGCTGGCCGTCACCACCCCGTCACTTTACGTCTTCAACGCGCTGCTCGGCTCGCGCCTCACCTTCGGCAGCCTGATGCGGCTGCTGACGGCGTCGGTCGGCGTGCTGGCGGCGCTGCTGGCGTCGTTCGGCACGATCCTGGTCTTCTTCTCGCTCTGCACCGACAGCTACGCGTTCATCATCCTGCTGAACGTCGCCCTGTTCGCCGTTAGCGGCGGGCTCGGGCTGGGGTTCCTGCTGCAGACGCTGCACCGCCTCGCCAGCGTCCCGCCGACGCCGGTCGTTCCAGCGCCCGAGCCGGTCCCCGACGATTCCACGCCAAGGCCGTGGGATCTCTCGCTGCTGCCCGGCCCGTTGGAGCGGCTCAAGGACCTGCGCGAGCGGCAATCGGTCCGCCGGGTGTTCCGCATCTGGGTGATCGTGTTCGGCTTGGTCGGGGCGCAGATGAGCTGGGTGCTGCGCCCGTTCGTGCTGGCCCCCAACTCCGAGTTCGCCCTGTTCCGCCCGCGCGAGTCGAACTTCTTCCAGGCGGTGATGCAGAAGGCCGAGTCGCTGTTCGACGAGGCGACGCCGGCGCACAAGGGACGTGGGTGGTGATCCGTCGAGCGGCGGCCCGGCGGGCCGGCAGAAGGGTTTTAGCCGGCCCTCCGGGCCGTCGCTAAACGAAGGATTGGAACGCCGTGCACACTCTTCTCGCCCACGCCGACGACCTGCTCCGCGGCGGCCCATTGACCACGCGGCCGGACCGGCCGCGCCGGCTGCTGCTGCGGCTCGTTGCGATCATCGTTGTCTTCGGCCTGCTCTACGGCGGCGCGATGGGCACGTTCGGCGGGGTCGGGCACGGCCGGCAGCCGCTCTACTCGGCGCTCAAGGTGCCGATCCTGCTTGGCGTCACGTTCGCGCTCAGCCTGCCGAGCTTCCTCGTGCTGAACCGGCTGATGGGCGTCGGTGCCGACTTCCCGGTCGTGCTCCGCGGGCTGGTCGCCACGCAGGCCGCCCTCACGGTGGTGCTCGCGTCGCTCGCCCCGTTCACGGCCCTGTGGTACGCGTCGTTCGCCGACTACGACGCCGCCCTGGTCGCGAACATGGTCGCCTTCACGATCGCCAGCGGGTCCGCCCAGATGCTCCTGCGCCGCTGGTACCGCCCGCTGGTCGCCCGCAACCCCCGGCACCGCGCCCTGTTCCGCGCCTGGCTGCTGGTGTACGCCTTCGTCGGCATCCAGATGGGCTGGACGCTCCGCCCATTCATCGGCAGCCCCGGCTCGCCGACCCGGTTCCTCCGCGAGCATGCCTGGGGCAACGCGTACGTGGAGGTGGGCGAGATCCTCGCGCGGGCCCTGCGGTGAGGCACCCCCGTCCGCCGATGCGTTGCCTCGACCGGGAAGAAGCCCCGGATGCACAGCCAGTGACATCGACACAGTCGAAGCAACCGACGCGGATAGACAAAGATCTGAGCCACTGAGGATAAGACGTGAAGGTAGGGCGAAGCAGCTGATCACAATTCGCGTGATTGGCCGGGAAACAAAGAGCGGCGCCGCTGAAAATCCTCCTTCGTCCTACCTTCGCGTCTTCGCGCCCTGGTGGTTCACTTTCTTCCTGTCTTGCGAGGTGCGCCGGATCCGCATCACTCCTTGACCGACGTCCACAGCTTCTGCTCGACGCCGTTGAAGTGGTCGAACGCGGTGTTGAGCCGGTCGACCAGGCCCTTGAGCTGGTCCTTGTCGACCGACGGGTTGGCCAGCGCGTCGCGCAGGGCCAGGGCGGCGTCGTCGACGTGGTTGGCGCCGTCGCTGAACTGGCGGGCGGCGTCGTACAGGGCGAGGTTGTCCATCTCGCCGGCGTGGGGCTGGTACAGCAGCCGCCAGGGGTTCCGGCGGATCTCGGCGGTCGCCTCCTTCAGGTTGTCGCCGGTCAGCTTCAGGCTGGCGATCGCGCCGTCGAACTTCGCCTTGTTGTTCACGACCACATCCCGGGCCGACCCGGTCAACTGTCTCGCGTTGGCCGCGGTGGCGCGGATGTCGGCCATGGCGGCGTGGGCGTCGTCGATGGTGGCCGTGGCGTTGTCGATCAGCTTGTTCATCCGGGTCAGCAGGCCCGGCAGCTCCCTCCGGCCCGTGTCGGTGATCTGGTGCAGGTTGGCCATCGTGCCGCGGATGTCCGACTTCGTGTCGCCGAACACGCTGCCCACCTGGTCGACGGCCAGGGTGGCGCGGTCGGCGGTCGTGTGGAAGCTGGCCAGCGTCTCGGGCAGCTTGGCGGTGGCGTCGTTGATGTGGGGCAGCGTGGTGGTGCGGATCGTCTCGATGATCTGCCGGATGCCCGGGGCGGCCTGGCCGACCTGCGCCAGCAGGGCCGAGAAGTTCGACGGGTGCCCGATCAGCTCCTGGTCGGCCGTCAGCACGTTGCCGGTGCCGAGGCTGTCGAAGTTCAGCACGGTCGTGCCGGTGATGGAAGACTGCACGTTGAGCTGGGCGGCGTCGGTCAGCGGGTACTTCTCGGGCATGGTGAACTGGACGGCGATGTAGGCCTGCTGGCCCTTGTCCAGCCCGAGGATGTCGATCGTGCGAACGATGCCGACCTTGAACCCGCCCACGCGGACGTCGTCGCCCACGCGGAGGCCGCCGAGGTCGTCGTTCAGTGCGAAGCGGGCCTTGCGGACCGTCTCCTCGGCGAAGACCGTGCGCACGCCGCGGATCGCCACGATGGCGGCGAAGATCAGCACGACGCTGAAGACGATGAACAGGCCGGCCCGGAGCTCGCTGCGGTTTCTGTTAGGCATGGGGGGGAGTTTTGAGTTGGGAGCTTTGAGTTGAGAGTGTGTAACAGCGGATCGGTCGTCAGTTGGGCGCCCTGGCTCGGAACTCAGAACCCCCAACTCGAATCTCAGCTCCGCATCAGGTCCGTCTCGTACCCGTCGGCCCGGCGGCGTTCAGTGAGGGGGCCGTCGAGCAGGCCGTGGACGAACTGGCGGACCAGCGGGTCGGTGCTCTTGTCCAGCTCGTCGGGCGTGCCGCTGATGATGAACTTGCCGCGGTCCAGCAGCACCATGCGGTCGGCGATGCGGAAGGCCGAGTCCATCTCGTGGGTCACGACCACGCTGGTCACGCCCAGCTTGCGGTTCAGGTCGCGGATCAGCACGTCGATCTCGTGGCTGGTCACCGGGTCCAGCCCGGCGCTGGGCTCGTCGTAGAACAGCACCTTGGGGTCCAGCGCCACGGCGCGGGCCAGCCCGGCCCGCTTCTTCATGCCGCCGGAGAGTTCGCTCGGCAGCCGGTCGGCGTGCTCGCGCAGGCCGACCAGCTCCAGCTTGATCTTCACCATGATGTCGATCGTGCTCGGCGGCAGGTCGGTGTGCTCGTGCAGCGGCAGGGCGACGTTCTCGGCCACGGTCATGCTGTTGAACAGCGCGCCCGACTGGAACAGCACGCCGATGCTCTTGCGGTACTCGGTCAGCTCGCCGTCGGTCATGCCGCAGATGTTCTTGCCGTGGGGACCGATGATCATCCCGCCGTCGGCGTCCTCGTTGCCGATCATCAGCCGCAGCAGCGTCGACTTGCCGCTCCCGCTGCCGCCGAGGATGACCAGGGTCTCGCCCTCGTTCACGTCCATGTTGATCTGGTCGAGCACCGTCCGGCCGTGGAACCTCTTCGTGATGTTCTGGACCCGGATCGCCACCTTGACCGGCGCGGGCGCACCGCCGGCGCGCGGTGGGGCAGGGTTGAACGGGTCGCCGGTGGGCGTTGGAATCGAGATCCCCTTCGCGGGTGGGACGGCGGCCAGGTCTTCGGATCCCGTGGGCGACGCCAGCAGCAGCGGCGGCTCGCCCTGGGCGCGGACCGGCTCGGGCGGGCGGAGGGTCGACGAGGTCTGGCGGTGTCGCTTTCGGGGGGTCACGGGTCACGCTCGCCTTCGGGGCGGGGAATTCAACTGCTTGGGCCGTTCGGTCCGGCCGACGTTCACTCAGGTTCCGGCTAGCCGCTTCGACTCCGGCGGAGTACCGCCGGCGCTCGGGGTTCTAGAGTCCCAAGTAGTAGAACGACGCCGTGAACATCAGGTCGACGACGATCAGTCCCACGATCGTGTAGACGACGGTGTACGTCGTCGCCCGGCCGACGCCCAGCGCGCCGCCGGTCACGCGCAGGCCCATGTAGCAGGCGAGCGACGCGATCAGCGTCCCGAACACGCCGGCCTTCACCAGCCCGGTGATGAAGTCCTTCAGCTTGGCCTGCTCGAACGTGTGGCTGAGGAAGTTGTGGTAGTCGATCTTCAGGAACACCTGTGCCGTGAACATTCCGCCCAGGATGCCCGACAGATCGCCCATCACGGCCAGGCAGACCATCATCACGGCCGTCGCGATCACCCGCGGCACGACCAGGTAGCGGATCGGGTCGATCGCCACGGCCGTCAGCGCCTCGATCTCCTCGCCGACCACCATCGTGCCAATCTCGGCCGCGATGGACGCTCCCGCGAAACCGGTGAGCACGACGGCCCCGATCAGCGGCCCCAGCTCGCGCAGGATGGCGACGGCGTTCACGTTCGCCACCAGCGATTCCTGCCCGAAGTTCCGCAGGATCGGCGCGATCTGCAGCGCCAGGATCGCGCCGATGCAGGCCAGCACCAGCGCGACGATGGGGATCGACTGCACGCCGACGCGGTCCATCTGCGTCCAGAGGTTCTGCCACCCGTAGCGCACGCCCCGCCGGCTGAACAGCGCCGATCGCGCCGCGGCCGCCGCGTCGACCAACAGGTACCCCAGCCCGCCCAGGAACCGCAGCAGGTTCAGGCCGAAGCCGCCGACGGCGGAGATGGGGCGAAGCAACAGGTCCATGGTGGAAAAGTCCGAAGGCCGAAATCTCGAATGTCGAAACCAGCCGTCAGCTCCGCATCTCGAAATCGCGGCGTTTGAAAAACCAGAACGGACTCACCACGGAGGCACGGAGACACAGAGAAATCGCAGTTTTTCGACGTCTTCTCTGTGTCTCCGTGCCTCCGTGGTAAATCTGCCTTGGGTTTCTCAAAGCGTTCAATCCGATGTGTCGGTCTTCGTCATTTAAGCGCAGCCTCCTCGTCCGGGCAGATCGAGAAGATCGTGTCGAGCCGGGCGATCTCCAGCAGCCCCTTCACGCGAGGTTGGAGATCGGTCAGGCAGACCTTCCCGCCGGCCCGGCGGAGCTTCTGGAGCGCCTCGACGAACACGGCGATCCCGCTGCTGTCCATGTACGGCACGGCCCCCAGGTTCAGCACCAGCCGATGCACCGAGGCGTCGGCCAACTGCTTGAGGATCTCGGTCCGCAGGTTCGGGCTGTTGTGCAGGTCGACCTCGCCCTTGACGACGATGACGACCGCGTCGCCCGCCCGTCGGACCGACCCGATCAGATCGCCCGCGTTGCCTGGTGTCGGTTCGCTCATCGTCCGCATCGTCCGCTTATCGGCCGTCGCCCCATTATCCCGCCATCATATGCCGGACGGCGGACCGGTCACACCCCTATGAGCGGCAAGTTCGATCGGGGGAGGACATTTTGGGCGAAGCCCGTCCGGCGTGCCCGCTTCAGCGGGGCACGGTGGGGCCTTGATCGGTCGCAAACCGTGCCCCGCTGAAGCGGGCACGCTGGACGGATTCCGGTACGATCTGGGCGAATGCGACGCCGCCTTCGGGGCCTTTTGCTTGCGATGTTCCTCGCGCTCAGCTTGGCTATCGCCGGGCTGTGGGTGGAGAGCGAGTTCGCGACCGACTTCTGCTACCGGGGGACCGTCACGTCGCAGGTCACGATTGCGTCAGGACGGGGTGAACTCACCGTCGACCTCATCTGCGGCGCAACGGACGGCCCGTCGCGACCCAAGATCGTTTTCTCACACGTTCCTTCGGCCGAGTCCGTGGGCGAGTTCCTCGTTCGTGCGGCGGGACACCGGCCGCAGTGGTGGGACCGGCTTGGCTTCCACGGTGTTGCCGGCGTGGCATTGGGAAGCTGGTCCGGCCAACTGACCGGGGGGTCCGTCCCATACTGGTTTCTCCTGTCGTTGGCTTCACCTCCGCTATTGTTCCAGTGCAGGTCGGCGTGGCGATTCCGGCGGACAGCCCAACCCGGCGTGTGCCCCAACTGCGGCTACGACCTCCGCGCTTCGCCCGGTCGTTGCCCCGAGTGCGGCGCGGCCGGTCGTGAGCGTGCCCACTGACCTGTGCAGCGGCCGTCCCGCAGCGGCGCTCGTTCCGCCGTCGAAGAGTGCCCCTGCGGGGCGGCCGCTAAACGGTGGGACGGCTAACATGCGTTGCCCATGGGTTCTGAACTGCCGAAGACGTTGATCGCCCTCGAGGCCGGCATCGCCGCCGGGCAGCACGCGGGGGCGCAGCTTTCCATTCGGTACCGCGATCGGTCCGTTGATCTCGCCATCGGCACGGCGAGGCGCGGCGTGCCGATGGCGGCCGACACGATCCTGCTGTGGCTGTCGGCGACCAAGCCCGTGGCGGCCGTCTGCATCGCGCAGCTTTGGGAGCGCGGGCTGCTGAGGTTGGACGATCCGGTGTCGAGCTTCGTGCCCGAGTTCGCGAGTCACGGCAAGGACCGCATCACGCTGCGGCACTGCCTGACGCACACGGCCGGCATCCGGGCGGCGGCGAACAACTTCACGCGCGACGGGTGGGAGGCGACGATCGCCAAGATCTGCGACGCGAAGGTCGAGGCGGGGTGGGAGCCGGGCCGGAAGGCGGGGTACCACGTGGCGTCGACGTGGTTCATCCTGGGCGAGGTGGTCCGGCGCGTGGATGGCCGGCCGTTCGAGCGGTACGTGCGCGAGGCGGTGTTCCTGCCGTTGGGGATGGTCGACAGCTGGTGCGGGTTACCGCCGGATCGATACGCGGCGTACGGCGATCGCATCGGCGTGATGGTGAGCACCGACCCGGCCTACCGGCCCGTCCACAACTGGGACACGCCGGAGATGGCGGCCCTGTGCAAACCCGGCGGAAACGGGCGGGGACCGGCGCGGGAGCTGGTGCGATTCTATCAGATGCTACTGACTGGCGGAGATCTGGATGGGGTACGAATCGTGTCACCGCAGACGGTGGAGGCGCTGACGGCCCGGGCGCGGGTGGGGCTGTACGACGAGTCGTTCAAGCACGACATGGACTGGTGCCTGGGGTTCGTGCCGAACAACGCGCAGTACGGGGCCGACACGGTGCGGTACGGCTACGGCCCGCACGCGGGTTGGCGGACCGCGGGGCACGGCGGGCACCAGTCATCGGTCGGGTGGGCCGACTTCTCACATGGGCTGGCGGGGGCGGTCATATTCAACGGCACGCCGGGCGAGGCGGCGCACGACCGTCGGGTCCGGGCGGTGTTGGGGGCGGTCTACGAGGATCTGGGCATCGCCAGTTCTCACGGGGCAGGCGCAGTCGACCGAGCCTGACTGCCAAAAATCGCGGGACAAGGTGTTACAACAAGCAAACGGTGGATCAATTAAGTAAATAGATGAGAATGACTTAGCGGCGGTACTGTTGAAAGGACGGCTTCAAAGTGTCCCGTTTCGTCCCGTTTCGTCCCACGGCGGTTCTGCTCCTTCAGCGGAGCGGTCGGGATAGATTGCAGAAGTGGCAGTAGTCCTTACGATCAGATTTGGTGGCCCGACGATTATCGATCCGCATTGTGGGAACGCTGGCGTTGTCGGCAATGGCCGGTGCCGGCTGCGAGGTGCCCCGCGGGCCGGTGTCGATCGACAGCGATGACCCGGACCTGAAGGTGCTGGCCATCAAGCGGGACGTTGCGCTGCACGATGATAAGGACGGGCCGGGGTTGGTCCGCGACCTGGACGACGACGACCCGGCCGTCCGGTTCTACGCGATCGAGGGGTTGTTCCACCTGACCGGCGACACGTTCGGCTACCGGTACTACGACGAGCAGCCGGCCCGCGCCCCGGCCATTGCCCGGTGGCGGGCGTGGCTGCGGGCGAACCGGCCGCACTGACGCTATCATCCCGGCGGAGGAAGCGCCCCCATGCCGATCCCCCCTTGCCCTGCGGCCGAAACGGCCCAGACCCAGTCGACGTCGGCCGGGTCGGTCGGGTTCGCCTGCCACGCGACCGACGATCGGTTGACCTGCCAATTCCCCAGCCACCCCGTCCACCTGGCGGAGGTGCGGCGGGCGGTCGAGCGGTTCTGCCGGACGACAAAGCTGGACGACAAGGCGTGCGACGAGCTGGGGCTGGTCGTGAACGAGGCGATGGCCAACGTCATCCGCCACGCCTACGCCGGCGCGACCGACAAGCCGATCGAGGTGACGGTCGAGCGCGCGGGGGACGGCGTGCGGATCGCCATCCGCGATTGGGGCAACGGCCGGATCCCCAAGCCCAGCGACAACCCCGCCACCGCCGACCCGCTGATGCCCGGCGGGCTGGGGCTGATCTGCCTGCGCCGGCTGACCGACGACGCGACGTTCGAGCCTCAGATCGACGGCGGGATGAAGCTCACGATCGTCCGCACCACGCCGGGGCTGCTGAGCATGGCGTGCGACGCGCGGTGACGGGCGGGCCGGTCACTCGTTGGTCGCGGGGGTCGTGGCCACGCCCACCCGCACGGCGCGGATCGCCATGAACATCGGGATCTCCTCGCGGGCCACGTTCTCCGCGGAGGCCCGTGGGCCGCTGGTGCTCTTCTTGTGGCTGGGCCACTCCTCCATCGCGTCAACCAACAGCCCGGCGTTCCGCAGCCCCTTCACGTACGCGCCGATCGGCTTGTGGAACGACCAGGTGTACTGATCCGGTGCCGAGCCGGGGTGCGTGGCGATCGGCACCTTCCGCGGCAGCAGGTAGTGATCGACCCGGCGGAACTGAACGGAGGCCCGCTCGTCCCACCCCCAGCCGGTCGACTTGGGCACGCGGAAGCAGGGGTGCATCATCACCAGCACCAGCCGGCCGCCAGGCTTGAGGGCGCGGGCGATCCCGGCAAGCAGGCCGCCCAGCGGATGGATGTTTTGCACGGCCAGCACGCACGCGGCGGCGGCGAACTTCCCCTCGCCGAGGAACGACAGGTCGCGGACGTCACCCACCAGGTAGGTGACGGCCGCGTGGTCGGCCGGGGCCTGGGATTGACGATCGCGGGCGGCGCGGATCAGGTCGACGGCGGCGTCGACGCCGGTCGCCTCGACGCCGTTGGCGGCCAGCGCGCGGCACAGCACGCCTTGACCGCAGGCGACGTCGAGCACGCGGTCGCCCTTGGCGGCACCGAGCAGTCGCAGGGTGCCTGGCACGACCACCTCGCGGTGAAACTCGCTGCCGTTGTCGCCGACCAACTCGTCGTACCAGTTGGCGACGCCGTTCCAGTCAGTGACGCCGCCGTCGGTCGGCTTCCGCGGCAAGGGGGGCTTGCCCGGTCGGAAGTTTCCCGCGGGCGGCTTGCCGGGTGCGAACTTGCCGCCCTGGGGCTTGGGCGACGACGGACGATTGGGAGCCGGCGGCCGGTTGGCGGCGGGGCGTCCGGCACCCATGTTGGCCTGGGGCTTTTTGAACTGCGGCCGGTCGGCACGGGCGGGCGCGGACAGTCGGATCGTCGGCTTCTCCATGGCGGCATTGGACCGCACGGCGGCCCCAACGGAAAGGGACCGATAAAACCGGCCGCCGTTTCGCGTTCGGGCGGCTGCCTTGGCCGGGCCTGTCGTTTGCGATGACCAGTGTCAACGCCGTGGGTCGGGCGTCCTATCATCTGCCGATCGGAACGACTGCGAGACGCGATGCCCGCCATCACTGCCGAACCCCAACTCACCGCCGTGGCCCCGCCGCCCACGCGCGAGTCGGCCGTCGCCTGCAAGGTGTGCGGCGAGGTCCACGCCGTGGTGCAGCTGCAGAGCGGCGAGGTCGCACGGTGCGTCCGGTGCGGGTCGACGCTGCACCGTCGGACCCAGGACAGCCTCTCGCGCACGGCCGCATTCACCGTGGCCGCCATGGTGCTGTACGTCCCGGCCAACGCGTTCCCCATCCTCCACATGGAGCTGTACGGCACCGACACCGACACGACCGTGTGGGGCGGCGTCCAACTGTTCTACCGCGACCAGCAGGTCCTGATGGCCGGCGTGGTGCTGATGGCCAGCATCGTCATCCCGGTCCTAAAACTGCTCGGGCTTCTGTTCCTGTGCGCGACGACGGCCGTCCGCTGGCAGGGCGGGCGGATGCTGCGGACGTGGATGTACCGCGGCATCGAGGCGATCGGCCGGTGGGCCATGCTTGACGTGTTCGCCCTGGCGATCTGGGTCGCCACCGTGAAGCTGCAACGCTTGGCCACGGTCACGCCCGGGCCGGGGCTGCTGCCGTTCGGGTGCGTCGTGCTCCTGACCCTGGTCGCCTCGTTCAGCTTTGACCCCCAGACGATCTGGGACGACGCGAAGGGCACCGCCTCATGAGCCCGACGGAATTTCCCAATGGTCGCGACGGCCTCGGCAACGATGGCGTTGCTGACGCGGACCGCCTCGGCATCCCGCATGACCCCGACCTGGCGAGCACGACCGTCTACCGTACGGCGGATCGGCAACTGCCCCGCCCCGTCATCAAGAAGCGGCGGGCGGCCGGCCTGCTGGTGTGGCTCATCCCGCTCGCCGTGGCGGCGGGGGCGGCCTACTACTTCCACCTGCTCTACCTCGAGATCGGCCCCGAGGTGACGATCCAGTTCAACGACGGCACCGGCATCAAGGTCGGCGAGACGCCGCTCACGGTTCACGGCGTCCGCGTCGGCACGGTCGACGCGGTCGACCTCGCGCCCGACAACGTCCACGCGCTGGTCCACGTCCGCTTCCAGCGCGGCACGGCCGGCATCGCCAACGCCGGCACCACGTTCTACATGGTCCGGCCCGACGTCAGCGGCGGGAACGTGCAGGGGCTGAGCACGATCGTCAGCGGCCCCTACCTGACGGCGATCGTCGGCCACGGCGACCCGACCGATCACTTCGTCGGCCTCGACGGCCCGCCGGTCATGCGCGGGGCCGGCATGCGCGTCATCATCCACGCCGGCCGGATCGAGCATCTGGGCGTCGATGCTCCGATCTATTACCGCGGCCTCCAGGTCGGCGTCGTGCAGGATATCCGCCTCAGCGGTGACAGCACCGGCGTGAACATCACGGCGTTCATCTGGCTGCGCTACGCCAAGCTGCTGCGGACCGATAGCGTCTTCTGGGCCCTGACCAGCGCCGAGGTGAAGGGCGGCCTGCTCGGCGGCATCCAAGTGCAGCTGGGCTCTATCCGCACCCTGCTCGGCGGCGGCCTGGTCTTCGCCACCCCCGACGGCCTGCGCGGCCACCTCGCCCAGGACGGCTCCGACTACGACCTCGCCCCCGACGGCCCCAAGCCCGAGTGGCTCGGCTGGTCGCCGAAGATCGAGCTTGGCCCCGACGACCTCGGATCCGATCGCGCCCAACAAGAGCAGGGCGGCCTACAGTCGACGATCCGCGTGCGGTGAGGCCGGCGTCGAGGGTGAACGCCGCATCATGCCGGTCCGCGACATGGTTCGTCAGACCGAGGATGATGGTTGGCGTCACGTCCGGAGGCGCGGGAGTCATCGCCAGTTCAACCACCCGACGAAGCCGGGCGTAGTGACCGTGCCTGGCCGGCCGCACGATGAACTGGCACCGGGTCCGCTCAACAGCATCCTCAGGCAGGCGACACTCAAATGAAGTACCTGATCGTGATCGAGCCCACGAGACCGGGGTTCTCGGCCACTCGCCAGACCTGCCGGGTTGCGCGTCGACAGGCGGTTCCAAGGATGAGTGTGAACGGAACATGCACGAGGCAATTGCGTTCCACATCGACGGACTCCGTGAGGACGGCCAGCTCATTCCAGAGCCGATCACGTCGGCCTCGTTCGTCGTGGGGGCGTAACGCCGGGGAACGAGCCGCATGTGGATTGAGTAGTCGATGACGCGGCGAAGCGAATGCCGGCTCTCACCCCGCCGTGTCCACCTCGGCCACGATCTCCACGTCCGCGTTCACCTGCGTGACGGGGTTCCAGAACGCCACGCGTAGCCGGACGTCGAACACGCCGGGACCGGTGCCTTCGGTCGCGCTGACCGTGAACCCCTTCAAGGGCCGCGTAGCCTTGGCCTCGTCGCTAGCGCTGGGGTCCGACTTGAAGTTGGCGAGCCAGTCATGGACGAAATCGCCGAGTTGGTCGGCCGTCGCGAAGCGTCCGTGCAGGCGGCGGCCGATCACCTTCAGGTGGTGCGCGATCCGCGCAGCCGGCAACACGTTCGACAGCAGCGCGGCGGCCTGATCGTCCACGCCGGTACCCGACGCATACAGGGTACGACCACCGACGAAGACGGCCTTGTCCGTGCCCAACTCGTGGCTCAGCGGGAGCAGGCCGAGCTCGGACAGGGCGAGCTCGCGGTGGCCGCTGAGGACCGACTCCGTCGGTGGCAGGACGGTGGCATTGCCGCTGGCGGTGTGGAACGCGTAGAGCGGCAGGTCGCGCACCGACCCGGCCGTGAGCCGGCCGCGGCCGTCGCCGACGATCGCGCTGCACCAGTTGGTCTGGCGGAACGCGCGGGTGAGCACGCCGCCAAGGGCGTAGGCGGCGGGGGACCAGCACAACCGCTCGGGCGAGATCGCGGCAGGCCGACCGGTGCGGTCGTCGGTGGGAGCCTCGTCGAACGCGATGCCGTCGGCCGCGTTGGCCTTGGTCGAGTAGGGCGTGCGGGCCAGCACGCGCGGGGCGGCCAGGGCGACGAAGCGGGCGTCGGGGTTGCGGCGGAGCGCGTTCCAGTCGGCGTGGTCGGGCGTGTCGGTGTCGGGCCGGTCCAGCCGCTTCAGGTCGGCGAACGACCGCAGCAGCAGCAGGGCGGGATCGGCGTTGGCGATCAGCGGTGCCTGGGCGGCGGCGGCCACCGTCGAGAGGTCGCGGAGCAGCGCGACGTCGTCCGCGCCGTGGGCGAACGCGTGGCCGGTCACGATCGCGCCCAGCGGCTTCCCGCCGCTGGTGTCGTAGCGGTCCTCGTACACCTGCCGCCACAGCGCGGTGCCGGCGGCATTGGCCGCATCGGCGAAATCGGCGGACAGGTCAATCTTGGTCGCGTCGAGCACCTCGACCCACAGCGTTCGGCTCGCGTCGGTGTCGTCGACCAGCCGCTTCAGACCGCGGTAGGTGCCCTCCAGCCGTTGGAACGGCTCGGCATGCATGACACCGTTCAACTGATCGGACAGCTGCTGATCCAGCTGATGAATGAGCCCATCAAGGAAGCTGAGCGGGTTCCGAGCCGCCGTCACGCCGGGCAGGCCCGTGGCGGCCTCGGCCAACGCTGACAGCATCTGCTCGGCAACCGCGGCCGTCGTTGCAGGGGTGTGGACGAGTGCGTCGCGCGTCGCTTTAGCGGGGGCAGGTGTGCTCATGTGGGAGGAAGAGCTTTAGCCGCAGATGCACGCAGATGGATGGTGTTGGTCTGCTTTGTCTTCACGCTTAGCATCAAGGTCCGCTTTGCGAGTGAGCCGTATGTGTTCATCTGCGTGCATCCGCGTTCATCTGCGGCAACTTCTCTTCACCCTGGCGGCACGAGGTCGGCGATCATGCGCTCCAGCTCGCGTCGCACGTCGGGGTCGGCGGCGGCCCGCGACCGCAACCGCACCAGCTGCTCGCGCAATCGCAGCAGCTTGGCCAGCGCCGGCACCTGCTCGGCCACCTGCTTGGGCTCGAAGTCCTTCATCTGGTTGAACCGCAGCTCAACGTGCAGCTCGCCCCCGGTGCCGCCGAGCGCCGCCGGCAGTGTCGACTGGCAGTCGAACGCGACACCGGGGCCGATCTCGGCAATCTTCTGGTCCAGCGTGTACCGGCTCACCTTGTCGAACGTCCGCTCGGCCAGCGGTGGACGGGCCTTGCTCGGGGCGTTCCCTGCGAGGTCGTCGATCACGCCGACGATGAACGGCAGCTCGCCGCCGCCGAGGTCGTCGGGGCGGTCGGTCGGAAGCGAGACGTTCGCAAACGAGGCCCGCTCCCGGCGGAGCTTGTCGGCGTTAGACAGGTCGGCTTCAGACATCGATCCCATCATACCATGTGAGGCCGATCAAGGCGGCTTGCCCCGCCGCTCGGGCGGTGCCTTGAGCACCGCCCGTCGCAGGGCCGGGCCGTCCAACTCGCTCAGCCCCCGCTGCTGAAGCGCGGCCGCCAACTCGTCGAACGCCTTCACGTGCGCCCGCTGCGCGGTCCCCTTGTGAACGCCCGCCTCCTTGCCGGCCTGCTCCAGGGTCTGCCCGTTAAGCAGCGTGGCCTCCAGGATCTGCTTCGACCGCCCGGTCAGCCCGCCGACGAGGCCGCGGATCAGCGTTCGCAGCTCGCTCTCCGACACCGAGTCGGCCGGGTCGACCGCCTCCTCATCTTCCAGCTCGTTCGAGGGGTGGACAGTCATCGGCTGGGCGACGCCCTCGGCCGGCGGCATTCCGGCTAACAGCGCCGATTGGGCCCCGAATCCGTCCTGCTGTCGGACCCAGTCGAGCATCGCGCCGCGGATGCGCCAGTAGGCGTAGGTGGAGAACTGCGCCCCCTTGGACGGGTCGTAGTCGCGGTCGGCCCGGAGCAGGCCGAGCTGCCCCTCGCCGATCAACTCGTCGACCTCCACGGAGCCGGGAAGGCGCTGGCTGACCTGCCAGGCGATGGAGCGGACCATGGGCTGGCAGGCCGACACCCGCGCCCAGGAAGCGGCCCGGGCGTCGCCCCCGCCCGGCCCGCCAGTTGACGGCGGCACAGTCGACACGCCTCCCGTTGTACGGCTCGCCGCGGGAGGGTGTCAAACTGGGGTGGCCGTCGGCTACCATGCCCGGCATGGCCCTGCCGTCGCCCAGCCCGTCCCGCCGGTCGTTCGCGCGGTGGCTGATCCGATCGGAGCCGGTTGCCCTGGTCCTGCTGCTGCTGCTGGCCGTCCTGCTGTTCGCACTCATCATGATTGGCTACGGCCGACCCGCCAGACCCCTCGCCGACCCGGCAACCACCGTGGCAGCCGATAGCCACTCGTCCTAACGGCCCCTGAAGTACTCTGTCTCCACGCTCCATCGTGACACGGGCCTCCGCCCCGTGCGGGGTGCTCAGAGCAGCAGAAGTCGCTGATGTGCGGGCATCGCAGGCACGGGCCAGAGGCCCGTGTCACGTTGGCATGGCCCACATGTCGAGCCTCTCGAGACAGAGCACCCCGGAAGCCGTTTGTGCAGGCGGCGGGCCGTAGTTCTGGCTTCCGACACGCCGTCGCGCGTTGTACCGTATGCGGGGGCACGTTGACGCGGAGGTAGAATTGCGGCGGTCGTGGCATTTGGCGACAGCAGTTGCGGCGGTGACGTTCCCCGCGCTTGCGCGTCCGGCGTCCGCCGGGATCGTCCTTGAGCAGATCGAGGCGTACGTCGACGCCGGCGGTATGAGCTACGCGCCCGTCGATTTCGACGGCTCGGCCACGCTGACAGCCACCGACGGCACGTTCGGCGGCATCACGTTCCACGCCGACCCCTACTCGTCGCTCTACAACACGGGTAGCGGTCACGCCGCCAGCGTCGGGAGCCTGTTCTACGGCAACCAGTCCAGCCCGGCATACGGGCAGGTGTCCGACGTCTACGCCGCCTCCGCCGACCAGTTCCTCGACCACGTGGTGAACGTCCAATCCACGACCGGCGTCGCCGCCGCCCCCGGCACGTTTGCCCCGGGGGCATTGGTGATCAACAACAGCTATGTCGGCGATTTCAACCCCAAGCAGCCCGGGGGCGACCTCGACAGCCAACGGCGGATCGACTTCATGATCGCCGGGGCCGACGTCACGTTCGTCGCCTCGGCGGTGACCGGGGCGACGACCGATACGAACGGCAAGGCCCAGCTCGACCCGGTCGTCTGGAGCAGTTACAACGCGTTGGCCGTCAGCGGATCGCAGTCGTTCAACCCCACGGGCTCCCCCGGCAAGACGCACGCCGACCTGTCGCTCCCCACCGAGGCCAGCTACGGCGCGGGCATCGTCAGCGGTTACGCCGCCGGCCTGGTCGCTCGTGCGACCACGGCCGGGCAGACCGACGGGCGGCTCGGCACCGTCGTCCGCAGCCTGCTGATGGCCGGTGCCGACAAGACCACCTACAACCCCACGACCGCCAACCACCTCGACACCGTCAACGGCGCAGGCCAACCGAATTACGACGCCAGCTTCGCCATCCTCGAGGCGGGCGAGCGGCCGCTGTCGACCGTGACGGGCTCGACCCTGACCGGCACGCCGGGCATTACCCAACAGGGCTGGGCGTCTGACACCGTGCCGGTAAACGGGGAGTCGGCCGTGCTGTTCTCAACCGCCAACGCCCTCACCGGCCTAGAGGCGTCGCTCAACTGGAACGTGACCAGCCCCACCACGGCGGACGGCGACATCGACACGTCCTCCGTCCAGTTCCCCAACCTGACGCTGGAGGTGTTCCCGGTCACCCTGAGCGGCGTGCAGTACGTGCTCGGCGACTCGCTCGGGAAGCCCGCGCTCGCGAGCGCCGCCACCGGTGATAACGTGCAGTACCTGTACTACACGTCGACCTTGCCGGCCGGCACGTACGCGTTCGTGGTCGGCGGCGACGCCGCCCTGTCGGCCCGGGTCGGGCTGTCGTACGAACTGAGCGGCACGTTCGCGTCGCAGTACGCAGCAACCGGCGGCGGCAGCTGGGACACCGCCGCCAACTGGACCAACGGCATCGCCAACGGTCCCGGTGCCGTCGCCACCTTCACGACGGCGCAGTCCGCCGCCACGATCACGCTCGACGGCGACCGCCGAGTGGGCCAACTAACCCTCGGCGGCGCGGGCTACACGATCGCGTCCGGGACCGGTGGCACGCTGACGATCGATGACACCGGCGACTCAACCGGCACCGCCGCCCCGGCGATCGACGTCGTCGGCGGGACCCACGTGATCACCGCCCCCGTCGCGCTGGCCAACGGCGTAGCGGTCTCCGTCGCCTCGGCCTCGTCTCTGACCATCGGTGCGATCGCCGGATCCGGCGGGCTTGCCAAGACTGGCTCCGGGGCGCTAGTGTTGTCGGGCTCGAACACGTTCGCGGGGACGATCGCCATCACGGCCGGCACGGTTGCCGTCACCGGCTCGCTCTCCTCGTTGGTACCGGTTGCGGTCGGGTCCGCCGGCACGCTGGTCGGCACGGGCACGGTCGCGGGAACCGTCGCGCTGGCCGGCACGATCAGTGCTGGCACGGGGGTGACGACCAGCGACGCCACCGGGATCCTGACCACTGGCGTGCAGACCTGGCTGACCGGGTCGCAGTATGCGGTGAAACTGGATCCGGCCCATGTTGGGGCGGCGGCCGGGACGTCGGCGGACGAGCTGGTCCTGACCGGCCTGTCGACCGACAGCACCGGGCTGACCGTCGCGCCGGTGGTCCTGTCCACCGGCTCGTTCAATGCGGGGCAGTACACGTTCGTGATCGCCGACGCGACCGGCAGCACCACCGCGTTCGACCAACTACTGTCCAGCGGCGCACTCTCGCTGACCGCGCCGCCGCCGGACACGACGTGGCAGTTGAGCGCGACGCCCGTTGGCAACACCGGCGAGGACCTCGTCCTGACGTTCACCGTGCCCGCACCCGAACCGGCAAGCCTGCTGCTGCTCGCGACGGTCGCCATCCCGCTTGGAATGGGCCGCAGGCGTCGAGGGACGGTCGGCCGCGCGTGAGATCCGGTCATGCCATCCGACACGACCCGCGGCCCCGCCGTCTGGACCGCGGCCGGCCACGGCTCCCCGCGACGCCGGCTGATCCGTCGTTCGACCTGCTTTACGCTACGGCTGCCAATCAGGTGGCGCTCGCCATCGGTGCCGTCGGGGACATGCTGGACCTCGGTGCCGGCACCCGACTTCTCTCGGCGGCCACCGTGGCCCGCGTCGGCGGGATTCGCCTGCACCTGCTGGACGGGTCCCCGGAAATGCTCGGCCACGCCCAACAACGGTTGGGCGACGGGCCGGGAACAACGTTCACGGAGGCCAATTTGGACGCCGCAGTTCCGCAGGAGCCATGCGTTGCCGTCGTTTCGGCGCTGGCCATTCATCACCTCTCCAACGGAGGCAAGGAACGGCTGTATAGACGGGTGTTCGGCGTGTTGCGGCCGGGGGGCGTGTTCGTGAACCTGGATCAAGTCCTGGGACCGACGCCCAGCGTGGAGCAGCAATGTGCCGTCGCCCACGAAGCGTTTGCCCGATCCAATGGTTCGGACCATGCCGAATGGTCGGCCGCCGAGGACCGGATGCGCGTCGACCAGCCGGCCACGTTGGACGACCAACTCAGCTGGCTGCGGACGATCGGCTTCACCGATGTCGACTGCGCCGCCAAGGACGGCCGGTTCGCCGTCCTGGTCGGTCGCCGGCCTATGGCTTGAGGTTCAGCTGCTCGTGCTCGCCAGGGTTTGCCCGCTGGCCGGTGGCGATCGCCTTCACGAAGCCGACGAGGTGAACAATCGTGCCGCCCGGCGTGTCCCAATACTCGGCCTGGGTCGGCGTCACCTTCAACAGGCAGAGGTCCGGATCGGCAAGGCCGTTCGGGAACCACGCCTTGTACAGCGGGTTCCACAGCGCCTCGGCCTTCGCCTTGTCCTGCACCAGGCGTCCGGTGCCGCTGACCGAGACGTACTTGCTCGCCGAGGGGTCCGCATAGCTCAGGTTCACACGGTGGTCGGCGTCGATCTCGGCCACCTTGTGGCTGGACTTGCCGGTGAAGAACCACAGGTCGCCGTCGAAGTCCGTCGACTGCGTCGCCATCGGTCGGCTGCGGAGCGTGCCGTCAGTGTCGGCCGTTGTGAGCATCGCGATCTTGATCCCGTGGATCAGCTTCCCCAGCTTCTGCGTGGTGCCGGTAGGCGTGGTGGTATCCTGCATGGACGGTGTTCTAGCACTCGGACCTCGGACGCTGGAACGCGGGAAATCAGCCGGCGAAGACGTTATCGCTACTGGGGCAGTTCCGGGATCAGGTGCCGCATTGACGACGGCCGTGGCGTGGGGTGTCGTCTATCAGAAAATAGTTCGTACCCTGATCGCTAGGCACGACGGGTGATAGCTGCACACGCATTAAGCGGTGGAAGATTAACCTATCCTAAATGTTCATCGCTTGGCGACCGCGCTAGACGCGATTTGAAGCAGATTGTGAAGTTCCGCACGGTGTGGCATCGGGTTCGCGATAGGGTCTGCGTCGTACAAACCGTACTGCTGAAAAGAGCTGTAAAAATGAAGTTCTGGTTCAAAATCGGGTTCCTGACGTTGGTAACTTACCTGGCGTGCAACGCGACCATGCTCATTCAAGACCGGCGCGACAGCCGGACGCTAATGCGTGAGGTGGAGACGATGACACGCGACTCGTTCCAGGAAGTGCAGTCGGGCGGTTGTTCCCGCGAGACGCTGGATCGGCTGTCCAACGCCCAGCATCGATTGGCGAAGGCAGACGCCCGCTGGGAGCGTGATGCCGCCCACCTGCTGCTCTTGAACTGATCTTGTGGGTGTTGTGGGGCAGCGGCGTCACGCCAGCGCGTTTAGCACGGCCACCCCTTGGTGGAGCTTCTCGTCGCTGGTGGCGTAGCTGATGCGGAAGTGGGTGTCCCGCCCGCTGAAGACGTTTCCAGGGATGACCAGCACGTTGTTCTCGATCGCGGTCGCCACGAACTCGGTCGCCGACCGGCCGCCCGGTGCCTTGGGGAAGACGTAGAAGGCCCCCTGCGGCCGGACCAGCTCAAACTTGCCCGCCAGCCCATCACAGATGATGTCCCGCTTCAACCGGTAGCGGGCGACGGCATCATCCATGGGAACGTCCAACGCCGCCACTGCCGCCTGTTGCAGGGGGCTGGGGGCGCAGACGAACGTGTACTGTTGCAGCTTCGCCATCTGCTCGATGACCGCCGCGGGTCCCGCGGCGTAGCCCAACCGCCACCCGGTCATCGCGTGGCTCTTGCTGAACCCCCGCAACACCAGCGTGTTGTCGTACGTCCGGGCCGGCGATGGCAGCGTCGTGGCGGGGGCCACCAGGCCGTGCTTGCCGGCCGAGGTCACGGGCAGGTTGCCCGTGCCACGCAGGTCGTACAGGAACGGCTCGTAGATCTCGTCCGAGATCAGCAGCAGCCCGTGGGCTTGGGCCACGTCGACGGCGGACCGAACTTCCTCTTCGCTCATCACGATGCCGGTCGGGTTGCTCGGGCTGTTGAGCAGGATCGCCTTGGTCCGCGGCGTGACGGCGGCGGCGACGCGGTCGGCGTGGAAGCGGAAGTCGGGGTAGCTGTCGACCGCCACCGGCGCGCCGCCGGTCATGGTCAACAGGTGCTTGTACATCACGAAGTACGGGTCGAGGAAGATCACCTCGTCGCCCGGGTCGACGATCGCCATCATCGCCAGCAGCAGCGCGCCGCTGACGCCGCTCGTGATCAGGACGTCGCCCACGTCCCGCCCGAACTCGGTCGACAGACCCTTCCGCAGCCGGTCGCGCAGCGACGCGATCCCCTGCGTCTGAGTGTACCGATTCATCCCCGCCTCGATCGCCCGCACCGCCTCGGCCTTGATCGAGTCCGGCACGTCAAAGTCGGGCAGGCCGATCGACAGGTTGATCGGGTCGGGCAGCTTGGCCGCCAGGTCGAACACCTTGCGGATCCCGGAGGCGTCGACGCCCATGGCCCGGCGGGAGACGTATTCGGCGGCGTCACGCATGGCGGCTCCACATGGGCGCGAAGACGTGAAACGTGACGACGTGACCGGTCACGCCCTCACGTTTGACATCTTCGCGTTCCAGCTCGAGTTCACTTCTTCTTGGCGGCTGGGGCGGCCTTGGCGGCCGGAGCACCCTTGGCACCCTTTGCTGCGGGAGCGGCGGCCGCGCCCTTGGCACCCTTGGCGGCGGGAGCAGCAGCTGCGCCCTTGGCACCCTTCGCGCCCTTGGCGGCGGGTGCCGCCACGGCACCCTCGACGGCCTCGGCCTTAGGGGCCTTGCCGACCGACATCTTCCGGTTCGCCACCTTCGGCAAACCCAAGATCGACCGGCCGGCCGGGAACTTGTCCTGCTCGGTCAGGCGGACCATGCGCTCGCCCCGCGTCAGCACGTTGCGGTGGCGGACCAGCGAACTGGCACTCTTCAGGCTGCGATCCATTGACATCGGCGTTACCTCTGAACCTCTCTGACTGCGCGCGTGGCCGTTCAACCGAACGGGGCGGAGATTGTAGCCGCCGCCCCCTCCGGCCACAACGGCACGAGCCGAAGTTTCGAAGTCGAGTCAGCAGCCATTCGGGCGGGATCCACGCTCACGCCTGGCGCCGCCGGCCCAGCAGCAGCGGGGCGAGCAGCATCGCGGAGACCGCCGACGGCTCGGGCACGCTCACCAGGCCGCCGGTTGGCACGAGCAGGGCGGTCGCTTCGAGGACTGGCGGGTTGACCCCCAGCGGGTCGGCGGCATCAACGCCGTACACGAACGACGGCAGGTCGTCGGAGAGGACGGGGGCGCCGAAGTTGTACGGCGCCTCCAGCCGCGGCGGGACGAACGGTGGGGCGGTCACGGGGTCGGGCAGGAGCCGCGCCGGGCCGATCGGCATCATGTAGTCGGACGGTGCAAGCACGATCGGCCCCGGCAACGTGGGGGGCGTCGCCGCAGCGAGGATCGGGTCATCGGCCGTCTGATAGACTGGCGAGATCGTCCGCTTGGCGCGCTTCGGCGGCGGGGTCGGCCGACGCCAGGCTTTCCAAGTCGGCTCGTCGTCCACGTAGTCGGCGAGGCTGGCGAACGGGACCGGCCACGGCGTCGGGCCATGAAGCGCGAAGTCGCTCCGCTTGCCGTTCACCAACCTAGTCTCGGACGGAACAGCGGCGATCATCTTCGGGGCGTGGACCGTCGTCGCGACGGCGAAGCCGGCCGAAAGGGCCGCCGCTCCCGCGTAGATCTTCCGCCGCCGTCCCATCGCCACCTCCGCTACCGATCCCCTGCGGGCGTATCGGCGGACAGCGTCCGGGTGGTAAGCAGTGCGGGCACTTTGGCGAACCGTGCCGCCTGTACCGGCGCGCGTCTTGTGGAACGACGCGATTGTGCAACCTGCGCAGGCATCAGACGCCGACGCAGAGCGCGAACGGCAACTCGGCGAAGAGGTCGGCGATTGCCACCGTCGGCCCCGCGGGAATGGGTCGGCCCGTCATCACGTCGCGCAGGGCCCCGATGTCCTTCGGCAGCGACAGGCTCGTGTCCTTCCACTTGATCCCGACCGGCAGCGCACCCGGCGAGGGTGACACGGCGGTCATCAACCGCGGCGCGACGACCAAGGCCGCTTTCCGATCATGCCGGCGAACGAACGCGAACAGGTGCTCGGCGTACGCACCGGTGGCCGTCAGTGGCTCGTAGGAACCGGCGGTGAAGAGGCCGGGGTTCTGGCGACGGGCGATCAGGGCGCGGTGGGTCAGCAGTAGCTTGATCCGCCCGTCGTCCTTGGCGGCGAGAAGCGCAGCCGCGGAGACGGTCGGGCGCATCACCTCGTCCAAGAGCTTCCGGCGGGCAACGTAGTCGACCGGCCGGCGGTTGTCGGGGTCGACCAAGCTGAAGTCCCACAGTTCGGTGCCCTGGTACGTGTCGGGAACGCCGGGCGCAGTGAGGCGGACGAGCGTCTGCGACAAGCTGTTCAACAGGCCGAAGTGGCTGACGCGTTGCTGGAACGGCTCGAAGTCCTGGCGGAACGGCGAGCCCTCGGCAAGCAGGCCGTTCACGAACGTCACGACGGCCGACTCGTACGCCTCGTTCGGGGCCGTCCACGACGTGTTCACCTTCGCCTCCTTGAGCGCCTTGACCAGGTAGGCGTGGATGCGATCGGTGAACGTCTTGTCGATCTTGCCGTCGATCGGCCACGCGCCCAGCAGCGTCTGGTAGATCAGGTACTGGTCGTTGCGCGTCGGCGACGTCACGTCCGAGATGTTCGACCACCGCTCCAGGGCGGCGGCCCAGTCGTCGGGCAGCTCGGACAGGACGCTGATGCGGGCGCGGACGTCCTCGCTGCGCTTGGTGTCGTGCGTGCTCAGCGGGTTCAGCGCCAGCGGCCAGTTGGCCTGCCGGTCGGCGAGGTACTCGTGGATGGCGGCGGCGGGGCGGCCGAATCGGCCGGGGTCGCCGCCCACCTCGTTCAGGCTGGCCAGCCGGTTGTAGATGTAGAACGCCGTGTCCTCGATCCCCTTGGCCGTGACGGGGCTGGTCACCTGTTGGAACTTCCCGGCGAACTTTAACTGCGCCGGCGTCGCGGAGCCACGTTGCACCACGGTGTCGCGGATAAAATCGAACAGCGCGGCGCTCTTGCCCGGGTTCCGCCCGATCGCGGCCTTGGTGGCCTTCTCCACCATCGTCACGTCCGTGTCGTGCACGCCCTCGGCCGACACGTAGGTGCGGTAGACGCTGAAGCAGGCGACCATCTCGCGCAGCCCCTCGCGCAGCTCCTTCAGCGTGAAGTCGCGGCTGTGCCGGTTCGCCTGCGCGATGGGATCAAGCCGGTGCGCGAGCATGTTCAACTCGCTGCTGAGCGACGTGTCGAGCACCAGGCACTTCTTGCGGTAGACCCATTCCTCGAAGTGCGTGGCGTCGCCGGTGAAGTCGGCGTAGATCCCGTGGAACCGGTCGCCGTTCCGGCCGTCGACGTACAGGTCGTTGACGGCGATCAGCGCGTCGTACCCGCTGGTGCCGTTGACCTGCCAGTCGCTCGGCAGTCGCTCGTCCCCCTCGATGATCTTCTCGACCGCGACGTACAGCGGGCCGCCCAGCTCGGCCGCGGCCATGGCCTGCAGGCGGTCGAAGTACTGCTTGGGGTCGTACAGCCCGTCCGGGTGGTCGATGCGCAGGCCCGACACGCCGCCGGTCTTGAGCAGGTCGAACGTGAACCGGTGGGCCGCGTCGAACACGTCCTGCCGCTCCATCGCCACCGCGGCCAAGCTGTTCACGTCGAAGAACCGGCGGTAGTTGATCTCGTCGCTGGCGACCTTCCAAAAGCTGAGCCGGTAATGCTGGGCGTTGAGCAGGGCGTCGAGCTTGTCGAAGCTCTTCGCATCCCCCGGCTCGCCGTTGTAGGCACCCAGGTCTTCGCCGACGCGCATGGTCGTCTCGGGGCTGATCGGGAACCGCCGGTCGTAGTAGGTGACGACCAGCTTCCCATCCTCGCGGACCAGCTTGAGGTCGCCCTTCTCCAGCACTTCGCCGTACGGCTCGCCGAGCACGGGAAGCAGCACTTTGCCGCGCATCTCGGCACGGGGCGGGGTCCAGTCGATGTCGAAGTGGTTGGCGTAGGGGCTGGCGGGGCCGCGCTCCAGCACGTCGTTCCACCAGGCGTTGTCGTTCGTGCCGACGCCCATGTGGTTGGGGACGGTGTCGAGGATGTGGGACAGGCGGTGCTTCGTCAGCGACGCAACCCACGCCGCGTGGTCGTCGGGCGTGCCGACCTCGGGGTTGAGCACCGAGTGGTCGATCACGTCGTACCCGTGCGTGCTGCCGGCCGTCGCCTTGAGGTACGGGCTGGCGTAGGCGTGCGTGACGCCGAGGTCGGCGAGGTAGGCGGTGATGAGCGTGGCGTCACGGAACGTGAAGCCCTTGTGAAATTGAAGTCTGTAAGTCGATTCGAGCGGGAGCGGCATGGCGAGTCTTCCAGTGGCATGGGCTTGCAGCCCGTGGGCGGGCACGCCCGACGATCATGGGTAATCCGACGATGACGTAACGCAGCACTTACCGCCTGTTCCAGCGGTGAGGAACGCTGCGGCCTTGCTGTGTCGACCGAATACCGCCGACTGCCGTGGATACACGGCCGCGGGCTGCAAGCCCGCTCCAGGTTATTCTTTTCTCTTGACGTCCTGGGCCGACCCCTCAACGACGAATCGCGTCTCCACGACCGCTGCTTTCTCGGCCACCGGCCTCATCACGATCGTGCACCGGCCGTGGATGTGCCATCCCTCCTTCTCCGTGTCGGCGGGGGGCGTGCCGCTGCCGCCGTAGGCGGGGTCCTCAGTCGTCAGCACGACCGTCCACCGGTAGCCGGGGGGCGGGGCCAGCAGCGGCTCGGGGCACGGGTCCATCGGTAGGTCGTTGCCGAAGTTGACCAGCACCAGGCGGTCGTCCACGCTGGCCGTCTCCTCGCCGGTGCCGGGGCCAGGCGTGGCGAAGTAGCGGAGGACGAAGGCGGTCGCGCTCAACACGGCGCCGTCGATGTCGCCGCGCCGCTGCACGCGGGCGAAGACCGCCTCCTCGCGCCGCAGCTTCAGCAGATCTCTGTGCAACTGGTAGATCTCGGCGTGGAACGGCTTCTCCTTCTCTGACAGGTCGATCTTGCTCCGCTCGAACGTCGACCTCGCACCCGGGTCGACCAGGTACTGCTGCATCGCCGGGACGGCCACGCTCGGGAACTGGCTCAGCTCCTTCGCCCGCCCCTGGGCGATCAGCTTGTTCAGATCCTCGTTGTGATCAGCGAAGTAGTGGAACGTGCTGCTGGCGGCGAACTCCTGGCCCATGAACAGCATCGGCGTCTGCGGCATCAGCAGCAGGAACGCCGTCATCGCCTTGTACTGGCCCGGCGACGAGATCTGGTGGACGCGAAACCCGC
Organism: Tepidisphaeraceae bacterium; assembly: GCA_965198865.1. Taxonomy (GTDB): domain Bacteria; phylum Planctomycetota; class Phycisphaerae; order Tepidisphaerales; family Tepidisphaeraceae; genus CBDAQA01. The sequence continues at coordinate 462,467 of CBDAQA010000018.1, forward strand.
GGCCGCTGTTGGCGATCTGGTCGTGGTTCTGCAGGAAGTGGACGAACGCCGTCGGCGGCAGGTCCAGGGCGGTCGTCCCGCGGCGGCGCTTCTGCCACTTGTACCGCTGGCCCTGGAACAGGTAGCCCCACTTGGCGCAGCTGACGAACTCCTGAGCCGAGCCGTTGTAGTCGGTGTAGTAGGCCTCGTTGTGCCCGGACAGGGCGACCAGCGCGGTGTGGTGGAAGTCGTCGTTCCACAGCGCGTCCAGGCCGTAGCCGCCGTCCTTCACCCGGCGGACCAACTGCGTGTTCTGCGGCTCGTTCTCGTTGATCAGGTAGAGCGATCGGTCGCCGACGGCCGCCCGACACCGGCGGTCGATCTGGGCCAGCAGGTGCTCGGGGCTGCTGTCGATAATGGCCTGCGTGGCGTCGAAGCGGAAGCCATCAAAGTGGAACTCGGTCACCCACATCAGGGCGTTGGAGACGAAGTACTCGCGGCACCCCTCGCGGTGCTTGCCGTCGAAGTTCAGCGCCTCGCCCCAGTCGGTCATCACCTTCGGATTGAAGTACTCGTCGGCGAACGCCCGCAGGTAGTTTCCGTCCGGCCCCATGTGGTTGTAGACCAGGTCCAGGATCACGCCGATCCCGTGCGCGTGGGCGTCGTCGACGAAGGCGCGGAGGTCGTCCGCCGTGCCGTAGTGGTGGTAAGGGGCGAACAGCGTGACGCCGTCGTAGCCCCACCCGAAGCTGCCGGCGAACTCGGGCACCGGCATCATCTCAATGCAGGTCACGCCCAGGTCCTTCAGGTGCGGCAGCCCCGCAATGGCCGACCGCCAGGTGCCGCCCTTCGTGAACGTGCCGATATGCAGCTCGTACAGCACTTGGCCGGCGGCGGTGATGCCCTTCCAACCGTTGTCGGTCCACTTGAAGCTGGACGGATCTACGACCAACGACGGGCCGTGGGGCCCATCGGGCTGGTATCGGCTGGCGGGGTCGGGGTAGAGGTAGTCCTCGGCGTCGAGGCGGAAGCGATAGCGGTCGCCCGCCTTCGCGCCCTTGGCGGTGCCGGCGAAGTAACCGCCGGCCTCCGCGGCGAGCGGCATCGTCGCGCCGCCGTCGACCACGACGGCCACCGACTTTCGCTTCGGAGCGAAGACGCGGAAGTGGACGGAGTCGCTGGTGGGCTCGGCTCCAATGGGGAGGCGCCGGGGCTTTGAATCGGTGACGAGCATGGGTGACGTCTCTGGCGCAGTGGGCCCGTGCGGGGCGCATCGAAATGGGTCGTGGGTTGCAACCGGTGTGTGCGGTATGGCTCAGTTTAACGGCGGCGAGTTCAGCGTCGGGGCGGTGGATCGGTCGGCCTCGTCGCGGAGCTGGGCGAGCTGGGTCGCGGTGATCAGCTGCCCAATCTCCTCGCGCGTCGCCGTGTGCAGGACGACGACCGACCGGCCGAACAGCGGGTACTTCTCGCCCGGCTTGTACACCTTGCACTTGTCCTCTGGCCGGGCGGTATCGAGCATCGACTCCCACACGTGCTCCTCACGGGCGGCGGGCAGAACGAACGGCAGCTCCTCCCAGTGGCTGTTGAACAGCAGCAGCAGCGTGTCGCCCCGCACGGGCATGCCGCGCTCGGTCAGGTCGCCGATCTCGTCCCCGGCCAGGCGGATGCCGATGCTGCGCGCGTTGGGCTCGCCCCACTGCTTGTCGCTCATCTCGTTGCCGGTGATGTCGAAGAAGCTGATGTCCTTGATGCCCGACCCGCGCAGCTCGCGGCCCTGGAAGAACTTCCGCCGCTGCAGCACCGGCTGCTCGCGCCAGATGCGGGTACACTTGCGGACGAAGTCCAGGAACTTCTGCTGGCGCTCGTCCAGGTCCCAGTGCAGCCAGGTCAGGTCGTTGTCCTGGCAGTAGGTGTTGTTGTTGCCGCCCTTGGTGTGCGACAGCTCGTCACCAGCGAACAACATGGAGACGCCCTCGCTCAACAGCAGGGTCGCGATCAGGTTCCGCTTCTGCTGCTCGCGGAGGTTGATGATGTCCGCATTGTCTGTCGACCCCTCGACGCCACAGTTCCAGCTGTTGTTGTCGTTGGCCCCATCTTTATTGTCCTCGCCGTTCGCCTCGTTGTGCTTGGTGTCGTAACTCACGAGGTCCTGCAGGCAGAAGCCATCGTGGCAGGTGATGAAGTTAATGCTGGCGTACGGCCGGCGGCCGTCGCCCTGGTACAGGTCGCTGCTACCGCTGAGCCGCGTCGCCAGCTCGCTCACCAGCCCGCCATCGCCCTTCCAGAACCGGCGGATGCTGTCGCGGTACTTGCCGTTCCACTCGGTCCACAGCACGGGGAAGTTGCCCACCTGGTACCCGCCGGGGCCGACGTCCCACGGCTCGGCGATCAGCTTCACCTGGCTCAGGATCGGGTCCTGGTGGATGATGTCGAAGAAAGCCCCCAGCTTGTTCACCTCGTGCAGCTCACGGGCCAGGGCCGACGCCAAATCGAATCGGAACCCGTCCACGTGCATCTCGGTGACCCAGTACCGCAGGCTGTCCATGATCATCTGGAGCACGCGGGGGCTGGTCATGTTGAAGCCGTTGCCGCAGCCGCTGTAGTCCATGTAATACCGGTGGTCGTCCTCCATCAGGCGGTAATAGCTGGCGTTGTCGATTCCCTTCCAGCTGAGCGAGGGCCCCATGTGGTTGCCCTCGGCCGTGTGGTTGTAGACCACATCGAGGATCACCTCGATGTTGGCAGAGTGGAGGGCGCGGACCATTCGCTTGAACTCCTGCACGCTTTTCCAGGCCGAGTTCTTGCTGGCGTACTCCACGTGGGGCGCGAAGAACCCCAGCGTGTTGTAGCCCCAGTAGTTGGTCTTCCCGTTCTCGGTCAGGTGGCGGTCGTTGCTGTGGTAGTGCACGGGCAGCAGCTCGACGGCCGTCACGCCCAGCGACTTCAAGTGCTCAATGATTGGCTCGGTCGCCAGCCCCCCATAGGTGCCGCGGTACTTCTCCGGTACGTCCGGGTGTACCATGGTGAGCCCGCGGACGTGGACCTCGTAGATCAACGTCTTGTGCCACGGGATGCGCGGCGCACGGTCGTCCCCCCAGGTGAAGGCCGTGTCCAGCACGGCCGCCAACGGGCAGAAGGCTGCGTTGTTGCGGTCGTCCATCACCAGGTCTTCATCGCCGCCGTCGCCCATCTTGTAGGCGAACAGCGAGTCGTCCCACACGATGTCCCGACCGATCGCCTTCGCGTAGGGGTCGAGCAGCACCTTGCTCGGGTTGAACCGGTGGCCGTTCTTCGGGTCGTACGGTCCGTGGACGCGGTAGCCGTACAATTGGCCCGGCTCGATGTCCGGCAGGTAGCCGTGCCACACGCGGTCGGTGCAGTCGGGAAGCGTGATGCACTTGCTGGCCTGCTTCGCGTCGGCCGAGTCGAACAGGCACAGCTCCACCTTCGTGGCGTTCTCGCTGAACAGCGTGAAGTTCACGCCGGCCCCGTCCCACGTTGCCCCCAGCGGGTAAGGCTTGCCCGGCCAGACGCGCAGCGGGTGATCGGGCTGCGACAACAGGGTGGCAGGAACCGGGTCCGGGATTCTGCCCGGCGGCGTCTGTTCGGGCGGGACGGCGTTGCTCATCTCGGGGGACGGGGCGGGCTTCACGCTTTCGCTGGTAGGATTCAAGTTGATGCACCTTCGCCGTGGGGCGACGTGAGGACGAGGAACGGACGGCTCCCCCAGTGGGGACAGCTGGGCCCGAACAAACGTTGTGCCACGATGCCCCATGCGTCGTCACGCAAGCTCCCGGTGGCGAGTCGCGCGAGATTTGCCCGTTGTCGCACGACGCGCGGTGTGCCAACGTGTCGGCCCGGGCCGGCCAACGGTGGTGGGACTCGGACCGATCCCATTTTCGACAACCATACATGACAAACCCGCGTCCCCCCGTACAGCGACGCTCCGCCGGTGTCCTGCTGCACGTTACAAGCCTGCCCGGCCGGTTCGGCATCGGCGACCTCGGGCCGGCCGCCTACCGCTGGGTCGATACGCTCGCCGCCGCCGGGCAGTCGTGGTGGCAAGTGCTCCCGCTCAACCCGCCGGGCAAGGGCGACTCGCCGTATCAGGCCTACTCCGCCTTCGCCGGAAACCCGCTGCTGATAAGCCCGGAGCTGTTGGTGAAGGATGGCTTGCTGAAGCGGGGCGAGGCCGAGGAGCTTAACGCGCCGCCGGGCCGGGTCGACTACGTTGCCGCAAGGGCGATGAAGCAGGAAGTGCTCGCCACCGCCTTCGAGCGGTTCGCGGCCGGGGCGGCGAGGCCGCTTCGATCAGCGTTCGCGCGCTTCCGCGGCGAGCAAGTTGAGTGGCTCGACGCCTACGCGCTCTACATGGCCCTGCGCGGTGCCAACGGTGACCGGCCCTGGGGCGAGTGGTCCGACCCGCTCAAGCGGCGCGACCCGGCTGTCCTCGCCGACGCCCGCCTGCTGCTCTCGGCCAAGATCGACCGCCACGCCTTCGACCAATTCATCTTTGCCCGCCAATGGGACCAGCTGAAAACCTACGCAAACGGCAAGGGCGTGCGGATCATTGGCGACGTTCCCATCTTCGTCAGCGGTGACTCGGCCGACGTCTGGTCCCATCCCGAGCAGTTCCTCCTTGACCGCCAGCTGAAGCCCACCGTCGTCGCCGGCGTCCCGCCCGACTACTTCAGCAAGACCGGCCAGCGGTGGGGCAACCCGCTCTACCACTGGAAGCGGATGGCCGCCGACGACTTCCGCTGGTGGGTCGCCCGGCTGCGCACGCTGCTCGTGCAAACCGACCTCGTTCGCATCGATCACTTCCGCGGTTTCGCCGCGTGCTGGAACGTCCCCGCGTCCGAGGCGACGGCCGTCCACGGCAAGTGGGTCAAGGTGCCCGGCGAGGCGTTGCTGACGACCGTCGAACGGGCGCTCGGCCGGCTGCCGTTCATCGCCGAGGACCTCGGCGTCATCACGCCCGATGTCGAGAAGCTCCGCGATGGCTTCAACCTTCCCGGAATGCGCGTCCTCCAGTTCGCCTTCGGCGGCGGTCCCGACAACGCCTTCCTCCCGCACCAGCACGTCCGCAACGCCGTCGCCTACACCGGCACCCACGACAACGACACGACCGTCGGCTGGTTCGCCTCGCTCGACAAGAAGCAGCGCAAGCACGCGGAGGCCTACGCCCCCGGCATCGCCGACGACCCAGCCGGCGTGCTGACGAGAGTCACCTGGCAGTCCGTCGCCGACATCGCCATCACGCCCGCCCAGGACGTGCTGAGACTCGGATCCGAGGCTCGCATGAACACTCCTGGCACCAGCCGCGGCAACTGGATGTGGCGCCTCGCCGACGACTACGCCGACCACGAAGGTTGGGACGATCTCGGTGCCTGGACGGCCGCGTACGGTCGAGCGCGGGCGATCCGCGATTGAAGCGGAGTTGGAACGCGACCGAACAGACGGCTCCACCTGGCGATGGCATTGCGGGCTGGATTGCGAGCGATATTCGACGTCCCAAACCCGGCTCCGGGCTGTGGGTACACGGGCCGACCCGAACGAAACGCCCGCCGGCGACCTCTCGGTCGCCGGCGGGCTTCGTGTTCGTCAACTCACTCCGAACTCAATCCGTCGCCGGGGGCGACGGCAGGACCGGCAGACTCTCGGCGATCGGCTTCGTACGGGTCCGCAGGACGCCGTCTTCCATCACGTGACGGATCTTGGTCAGCGCCTTGTTCTGAATCTGGCGCACCCGCTCCTTCGTCACGCCGATGATCTGCCCGACCTCTTCCAGCGTCATCGGGCTCTCGTCCTGCTGCTCCCAGTTGAACCGACGGCGGATCACCGTCTGCTCGACGTCGCTCAGCTCGGCCAGGTTCCGGTCGACGATCTGCTTCAGCTCGTCGACGCAGTCCTCCTGGACGGCGTCCCGCCGACGATCGGTCCAGTCCGACTTCTCGTAGTCGGGCTCGAACTCGACGGGGAACCGAGTCTTATACCGGCTGCTCTTCAGGGCCGTCCGGCTGAACGCCTTGAGGATCGCCCGGCAGGCGTAGGTGCTGAACTTGAACCCGCGCTCGACGTTGAACTTGTCGACGGCTCGCAGCAGGGCCATGTTGCCCTCGCTGACGACCTCGGCGAAGTCGACGTCGCCCAGACGGGTCCGCTTGGCCATCGCGAGCACCAACGCTAGGTTGGTGCGTGTCAGGTACTCGCGAAAGTGTTCGAACTTCCGGTGCCACTCGATGAACTCCTCACCGCTCTCCTTGGTGAGGCCGTCCTTCTCGATCTTGGCCTTCAGCTTCGACAGCTTGCACTTGCTGTAGTTGAAGCGGAGGAACATCGTCTTCTCCTCGGCCGGCTTCATCAGCGTCGGCGAGGAGGTGGCACCCTCAATGGCCTCGTCCCTGGTGGGGGCGTACCAGCTGGTGGGTGGCAGCTCGGGCTCGTGGTCCTCGCCGAACAGTTCCTTCTCGATACCCCGGTTCTTGAACTGAGGGCTATCCATGAAGGCGTAATTCTCGGTCGTGAACAACGTCTCGATCCGCTGTCGCATCAAGCGGGGCACCGGGGCCGCCCGAACGGTCGGGATGGCAGATGCCTTGCTCTTGGTCGTCTTGCTCGGTTGAACGCGCTGCATGATTGCGGTGGCCATCAAGGCCTCCCTTCTGTCTGGTCCGTCAAGTCGTCCAATGACTCTACTGACTCCTAGTCGTCAAACCAATGGTCCGTCGCCTGACTAACAGGTACATCAACATCCGTCCGACGGCCAATATTCCACGCCTGTCCCCAGCACCTTCTCGCTCAATATTACGGTTGGCGAACCCCAGGGCTGTCACGCTAATGGCCCATCCGAATAGAAATTGCGATCAACCGGCCACGCGAAAAACGCCCCGGTCAATTTTTTTGGGGCCGTTACGCCAGCTGTAGACGATAGCGGTCCGATATCCATGGGAACCGCCGCGTGCTAACACAAGACGTACCATTGGCGCGCCGGTTGGCACTTTTAGGCGATAAGATTCGGACATCCCATGCGGACCCTCTATTTCGGCGGCAGCTTCAACCCGGTGCATCACGGCCACCTTGTCTGCGCCCGCGCCGTTGCCGAAGCTGCCGGGTTCGACCGAATCACTCTGGTCCCTAATCAACAATCCCCGCACAAGCCGGAAGTTGCAGATATCGCACCCGCCGATGACCGTCTCGCGCTCTGTCGATTGGCCACGGCCGAAGACCCCGCGTTCGCCGTGGATGACGTCGAAGCGAACCGGCCACCCCCCAGCTACACGATTGACACGGTCCGAGAGCTTAAGCGGCGTGGCGAGACAGATGTCCACTGGATGATCGGGGCCGACCAAGTCGCGGCACTGCCACTATGGCACGAGGCGGACAGCCTGATGGCGGAGACAAAGCTCGTGATCGTCTCTCGCCCCGGCTGGGCATTCGACTGGGCGACCCTACCGCCCGCGTTCCGGAGTCTGCGCGATCACGTCGTCCCGGCACCGCTGATCGAGATCAGCAGCACCGATATCCGCCGCCGACTCCGTGATGGGCGGTCGATCCGTTATCTGACCCCCAATGCGGTGGTCGCTCACATTCGAAAGCGTCGCCTTTACGTCTGACGCCGCTTCGGATGGCGACGTCCGCACTTTACCTTAACATGACCTGGTCATGGACAACCTGATCCTGGCCGGGCTTGGCCTCCTCTCGGCCGTCAACTTGGGCGTGGGCATCGCGATGCTGTCGCGCCTGTCGACCAACCGCCGGACCGACCGGGCCGTCCGCGAGGAACTGGCCCGTGGTCGCGAGGAGTCGGCGCGAAGTGCCCGCGACCTCCGCGAGGAGCTGATGGGCGGCCTCGACACGCTGGCCGACTCGCTGCAGCACCGGGTCACCGAGCTCACCACCCTGCAAGGTAGCCGGCTCGACGGCTTTGCCGCCGGTCTCACCCGACTCACGCACACGACCCAACAGGGCATGGACCGCAGCCGAAATGCCGTCGACCGGCAACTGTCGATGCTCCGCGCCGAGAACGGCGCCAAACTCGAACAGATGCGGGCCACCGTCGACGAGAAGCTGCACGCCACGCTCGAGGCCCGGCTCGGCGAGAGCTTCAAACTCGTCGGCGATCGGCTAGAGGCTGTGCACAAGGGGCTCGGCGAGATGCGGCTGCTCGCGACCGGTGTCGGCGACCTCAAACGCGTGCTGACCAACGTCAAGACCCGCGGCACCTGGGGCGAGGTGCAACTCGGCAACCTGCTCGAACAGATGCTGACCCCCGACCAGTACGCCGCCAACGTGGCCGTCGACCCGCAGTCGACCGAGCGCGTCGACTTCGCGGTGAAGCTGCCCGGCCGGGACGGTGCGGGCGGGGCACCGGTGTGGCTGCCGATCGACGCGAAGTTCCCGCAGGAGGATTACCAGCGGCTGCTGGAGGCGACCGACGCCGAGTCCGTCGCCCGCTGGTCCGCCGCCGTTGCCGCCCGGGTCGATCACGAGGCCTGCTCGATCCGCCGGAAGTACGTCGTCTCGCCCCACACGACCGACTTCGCCGTCCTGTTCCTGCCCACCGAGGGGCTGTTCGCCGAGGTGCTCCGCCGCCCCGGCCTGTGCGACGCCGTCCTCCGCGAGCACCGCATCGTCCTGGCCGGGCCGACCACTCTGTCCGCCCTGCTCTCCAGTCTGCAGATGGGGTTCCGCACCCTGGCCCTGGAGAAGCGCAGCAGCGAGGTGTGGCAGGTGCTCGGCTCGGTCCGGAACGAGTTCGGCAAGTTCGCCGACATGCTGTCGAAGGTGCAGAAGAAGCTGCAGGAGGCAAGCAACACCGTCGACCAGGCAGCCGTACGCAGCCGGGCCGTCGAGCGGACCCTCCGCGCCGTCGACCACATGCCCGGCGAGCGGGCCGTCCCGCCGCTGCTGCCGTTCGAGGAGCCGGACGCTGAGGAGCAAGCGCCCAGCGAATAGCGGCAGGGCTGCTTCAGCAACCCCGATCGAGGTGAGCGTTTCAGGGTCGCTGAAGCGACCCTGTCCCTGGTCGGCTTTCTGTTCTGATGACCGTGATCTGGATCGTACCCGATGCATACCCGGGACCTACGAAAATGACGGGTGTGGCGTCCCGGCGGGCGGGGGACGTATAACCACGGCCATGCGTGAACCCGCGCCCGGCCGACCCGTCCTGATCACCGGCACCAGCACCGGCATCGGCAGGGCGACGGCGGAACGATTAGCCCGCGGTGGGTGGAACGTCTTCGCCGGCGTCCGGCGGACGGGCGACGCGCCGGCCGGCGCGACGCCGGTCGTGCTCGACGTCGCCGACGGGCCCTCCGTCGCCGCCGCCGCCGAGCAGGTCGCCGACCTGTGCGGCGACGACGGGCTGGCGGCGCTGGTGAACAACGCCGGCGTCTGCGTGGTCGGCCCGGTCGAGTGCGTCCCGCTGGAGCAGTGGCGCCGGCAGTTCGAGGTGAACGTGTTCGGGGCGATCGCCGTCACGCAGTCCCTGCTGCCGCTGCTGCGCCGGCACGTCCACCGCCATGGGGCCCGGTCCGCGCGGATCGTCAACATCAGCTCCGTCACCGGGCAGGTCGCCAGCCCGCTGTTCGCCGCCTACTCGGCCAGCAAGCACGCGATCGAGGCGGTCAGCGACGCCCTGCGGCTGGAGCTGGCCGGGCACGGGATCGGCGTGAGCGTGATCAACCCCGGCACGATCGCGACCGAGATCTGGCGGAAGGAGCGGGCCCAGGTCGACGCGTGCGGGTCGGGCACGTCGGCCCGGCGGTTGTACGGCCAGCTGATCGACAACGTGAGCCGGTACGTCTTCGCCGCCGCCGAAAAGAGCATCCCCGCCGACCGGATCGCCGTGGCCGTCGAGCGCTGCCTCACCGCCCGCCGCCCGCCGGTGCGGTGCCTGGTCGGGTGGGAAGCCCGGGTCGGCGGGCGAGCCC
>CBDAQA010000019.1:0-103542 GCA_965198865.1 Tepidisphaeraceae bacterium
GCCACCGGCGGCAGCGGCGCGGCCGCCGTCTCCTGCCTCAAGCGGGCCGGCGTCACCAGCATGAAGTTCGTCTGCCTCGTCGCCGCCCCCGAGGGGATCGCCGCCCTGCACGCCCAGCACCCCGAGGTGCCGATCTTCACCGCCGCCGTCGACCGCCAGCTGAACGAGAAGGGGTACATCCTCCCCGGCCTCGGCGACGCCGGCGACCGCATCTTCGGCACCTAACCCCGGACCGTCGTGACCCCCTCCCGCCGCAACGCCGCTGGCCTTCACCGGTGGGTACCCTTCGCCGTGCTGTTCATGACCGCCTGCAACCCGGTGCCCGACATGCCGCCCGCCCCCTACCCCCCGCCGCCGTTGTCGTACGCCATCGCCATCCACGGCGGTGCCGGCGCGATGGACCCCGACGCCCCCGCCGACGAGCAGAAGGCCTACCTCGAGGGCCTCTCGCGCGCCCTCCGCGCCGGCCGCGACGTCCTGGCCAACGGGGGCACCTCGCTCGACGCCGTCGAGCAGGCCGTCCGCGCCCTCGAGGATGACGACCACTTCAACGCCGGCAGGGGCGCCGTCTACGACGCCGTCGTCCAGCACGCGCTCGACGCCTCCATCATGGACGGCTCCACCCTCGCCTGCGGCGCCGTCGCCGGCGTCACCACGGTCCGCAACCCCATCTCCCTCGCCCGCCTGGTGATGGAGAAGTCCGGCCACGTCCTCCTCGCCGGCCCCGGCGCCGAGCAGTTCGCCGCCCAGAACGGCGTCGACCTCGTCGACAACCACTACTTCGACACCCCCCAGCGCTACGACGAGCTCCAGAGGAAGCTCGACCTGATGCGGCGCGAGCCCACGACCAAGTATCGCAACAAGGGCACCGTCGGTGCCGTCGCCCTCGACAGCCACGGCCACCTCGCCGCCGCCACCAGCACCGGCGGCATGACCGCCAAGCGCTTCGGCCGCGTCGGCGACTCCCCCATCATCGGCGCCGGCACCTACGCCGACGACCGCACCGTCGCCGTCAGCTGCACCGGCGTCGGCGAGGAGTTCATCCGCCACGCCGTCGCCCACGACGTCGCCGCCCGCATCGCCTACAAGAACCAGTCGGTCAAGGACGCCGTCGCCGCCCTCATCGACCACACGCTCAGGCCCGACGACGGCGGCCTGATCGCCGTCTCCCCCCGCGGCGAGCTCGTCGCCCGATTCAACACCGCCGGCATGTACCGCGGCTCCGCCGACAGCACCGGCCGCTTCGAGGTCCACATCTTCGACGACGGCACCGGCGACGGACCCGCCCAACCCTGACCGCGAGCCTCGCCCCCCGAGTGACCCAACCGGATGGCACATCGATCCGCAATGCCTCCTGCTCCGCGCCGCGGCAGCGGCGGCACCTTCACCCCAGGCGACGGTGGCCCTGTGCGTCTCGGTCGTGCCGGGGTCGGCGAACGTGGCCGACAGCGTCGCCGGGCGGTCGGACGGCGCCGTGGGACGAAACGGGACGAAATGGGACGGTTTCAACCCGTCCACCGCGTAGAAACCATGCGTAAGTGTTACCCACGAATGCCATTACGCCACTGCCACGCCATGGGACAGCTTCTTCCTCGTCCCACCGGGCTCATCCGCACGAATACTCTTATTTGGGCCGGAGCTGTCTCAGCCACTATCGGTTAATCGTACCTGTCCCGCTTTCGTCTCTGTCCCGCTTTCGTCTCCATCCGCAAGAGTGCGGGTAGCGGGACCGACGCTGTCTCAGCCGCAACCGGTTGATCGTGCCTGTCCCCCTCTCGTCTCCGTCCCGCCGGACGGCGTTGCCTTGTCCGACCGTCATCGCGGATAACGGAACGGTATGCTTGCGTAGTTGCAGGCTCATCGTGAAATCTAGCCCCGTGCTCGGCTTGTTAGCTCTGTTCGTGGGAACAGGGGACCGTCGCGGGTGATCGTCTGTTCCGTTGTTTCAGGGTACAGCCTCACTCCATCATCCCGCACGACTAGCCAAAGGGTTCCACTGAAATGTTCCTCGTCGGGAATGTGTCCGTGCACAAGGACGTCTGCGTCATGCCCGGCATCATTTCGTGTCATTGCGCGCGTCCAATGGACGTGAACTATATCGGGAATCGGCGACTTACCTTCACCATATAGGCTTACCATATTCTGGTTGATCATTCCACCGCCCACTCGAAATGTTTCCCATTTTGCACATAAGTGGCCGACGTATCAACCCCAAGTACGGGGATTGATGATCGATTAATCATACCCCATTCATACGGTGGGTCGCGGATGACTGTCCCGCCTGGCAGGCCCCCACAGCCTGCAAAAACTCCCAAGCCGGCCGCGACGGTCAGAAAATTGCTGTATACTATCGATATTCGTTTCATCATAACACCATCCGTGCAAACATGCCTGTGCAGACTCGCTGTGTTAGTTCTGGGTCGGATATGCGATTGGAACACCCCACCATTTACTAACTGACTCATATCGGATTCGGCGTCCGGCACCGGCACATTCGCCGCGTTGGCGTCGTTTAACAGTGTGGCCAAGCACCGGCCTCCTGTCCCACCAGTGGATGCGTGATTGGTCCTCCGTCGGGATTTTGATTGCTAGGGGCAACGTAGATATTTCCATTTGTCCCGGAGCAACACCAATGTTTGTCTGAGGATAAATCGATTGTTCGGATCCCCGTCATTGATTTGCCCAACCGATGGAATGCCGGACGGAAGCTGCGTCGGAATCTCAACATTGATATCGAAAAGGTCGGCAGTAAGCACCGTCAAAACAGTGTTGAGCCCTACCTGATCAACGGGGCTCACGAGCCCCATATAGCGAATGCGCGGGTGGAGGTAATGGGCAGGATCCGGAACATAATAAGGACTTTTCCCGGGTGACCTTTTTGACTGGGGCCGTATACAGGACGGTTGAATCTGGGATTGGGCACGCCATATTGTTGAATGAAATTTGCAAGGATGACGGCTTCGAACGCTCCTCGACTATATCCAATGATGTCAACGGGAACGGATTTCACGTTATTGCCGCTCGAATAGAAGCTTCCGATGTCAATCAAGCCGGACTCTATAAAATTCGCTATTTCCAACGCGAAGCCCCATTGATCGCACGTGCGACCCAGCCGAACGGACCGGTTTGATGCGCCGCGTTCCCAATACCTTCATAATACTTCTTTCCTCCAGTCGACGGGCTGTAAAGACCATCCAGCCCCCAATGACCGTTTCGCCCCGGCCTCCCGCGAAGGTTTTGCGGACAGTGTTGCTATTATCCCACGTCCCGTCGTAAGCGACTAAGTATCCCGGCGGCATTACGGAAACGTTGATCGCGACAACGGGCGATTGCCCGGCGTCGTTGGAGGAATAAACTTCGTACTTGTAATTTCCCGGCTTCAAGCCCGTATCATTGAATGAAGTCACGTCGGCTGCGAACTCGGTGGTCCATATCGTGTCCTGCTCAATCGCTCCAGTCTGAGCTAACGCCCATCGCGTCAACTGGTAATGCTTTTCATTGTTCGGGTCATTGCTCCAGGCTATGTGGACCATATTCCCGCCCACTGGAGTCGGACTCGGAGCGTAGGTGACGTTCGACCAGGTGTGTGAAGGTGCCACCGGGGGCGCGGCACCCTGTGACGGCGAGGTGCCGGTCGTCGTCGCTGAACCGCGGGTAATTGTGACGTCAGACGACGGGTCGTCAGGGTACTGCACTCCGGGTCCGGATCCAACGAGCAAGGCAAAGTCATATGTGGTTCCCGGCAGCAGTCCGGTCGGCGTCTCGGTGGTTATGCCCGTTGCCGCGTCATGGGACCCGTGTTGCACGTAGTACCCGTATCGCTGGTTCTGAACGTCTGCAACGTACGTGTCATACGGGTCGCCGTTGTCCTGTTGGATCAGCAAACTGCCGGTGGACCCCGACCACCGAACCTGAATGCTGTCGCTCTCGCCTCCGAGAACGTTAGCTTAGAGCAGGTTCAGTTGAGCCGTAGCGCTATGGGGATCGCACTGGTACTTTCCGAATCTCAAGGAGAGGCACCAGATGGCATATTCGACCGACCTCCCGTTCCCGCGTGCTGGCCCTGTACGACGACGGCGTGAAGACGGCGGCGATTGCCAAGCAGCTGATGGTGTCGCCGGCCTGGGCGCGGCGGGTCAAGCAGCACCGGGACGCCGACCCGGCCCTGCGGCGGCCGGTCGGCGGGCGCAAGCCGAAGCTGGACCGGGCGGGCCGCGACCAACTGGCGAAATGGGTGGCAGAACGGCCCGACGCGACGCTCGAAGAGCTGCGGGCGCGCGTGGCCAAGGAGCTGAAGGTCACCGTCAGCATCGGGTGCCTCTTCAACACGCTGCGGGCCCTGAAGCTGACCTTCAAGAAGAAGTCGCTCGTCGCCGCCGAGCAAAAAGAACGCCCCGACGTATCCAAGGCCCGCGACGCGTTCTTCGCCGAGCAGCTGAAGGGCGTGCCGCTGGCCGACATCGTCGTGATGGACGAGAGCTACGCGACCACGCAGTTCACGCGGTTGCGTGGCCGCGCCCCGGCGGGCGAGCGGCTCCACGAGCACGTGCCCCACGGCCACTGGAAGCGCCTCACGATCCTCGGCGCGATGACCGTGTCGGGTCCACTGGTCGCGACGACGATCGACGCCTCGACGTGCGGCGACACGTTCCGCACGTTCGTCGACGACTTCCTCTGCCCGGCCCTGCGGCCGGGGCAGGTCGTCGTCATGGACAATCTCTCGGCCCACAAGGTGGCGGGCATCCGCGCCTCGATCGAGGCGGCCCAGTGTCGCCTGGTCTACCTGCCGCCGTACTCGCCCGACCTCAGCCCGATCGAGCCGATGTGGTCCAAGGTCAAGCAGGCGTTGAGGACCGCGGCCCAGCGGACCGTACAAGGTTTGATCGACGCCGTCGGCCCCGCGTTCGCCACGGTGACCGCCGGCGACTGCCTGGGCTACTTCACACACTGCGGATACACGCTACACCTCAAGTGAAAATGCTCTAGGCCCGGTGGTCGTGTTGGGGAATGTAGCCGAGGTCGCAGTTGACCAATCAGTTGGCTGCCCGTCGGGCTCGCTTCCCTGCACGCGGTACTCATAATTGCCCCCAGCTACTGTCACGCCCGGGTCAAAGAGCGTCAGTTCCGCCCCGGTTTCATCGGGGGATCCAAGCGGCCAAGCATTGTCCTCCCCGTCGTTCACTAGGTGCCACTGGCCGCCTGGGTAGGCATCGCCCCTTACTTCGATCGCCACACCGCCAGCTGGCGGTAAACCACTCACGCTTAGCTGTAGCGACGGTGTCGTGCCGCCGGAACCGTCGGAAACCTGAAGCATCGTCGCCGTCGCCGACCCCGCTGTCGCGGTCGCCACCGTCCACTGCGTCTCCGAATAGTCCGAGACAGTACCGTCCACTTTGTCAGCTCGGATGCGGAAGTCCCACTGGCCCGGCGTCACGCCGACTGTGTCCAGACCGTTCCCTCCGGCGTCCGGGTGCCCGTAGATGTTGTACAGGTGGTAGTTCTCGCCCGAGGCTACATCCTTCATTTCTAACTCGAAGCCGCTGGCGTCGCCACCGGCATAGTGCCAAGCGAGCTCGACTTGATCCCAAACGCCATTGCCTGAGGCCGTCAGCGATACGTTGTCCGAAGGCGTGGCCGTCGGCGTCGACGTCGACGTCGGGCTGACTGGCGCAGAAGTCGTGTCGCCGTCCGTCGCTTGTGACTCGACCTCGTAATGGTAGGCTGTGCTGGCTGTTAGCTCCGCGTCGTCATAGCTGGTCGTGCCCGCGTCGACGGTGGCGATGGCGGCATAGGTCGCGCCACCGTCGTCCGACCGCAGTACGACGACCGAGCTTGACGTGACCAGCGTCGCGGTCTGCCATGACACTAGGATGTCAGTCTCCGTTTGCGCAACGGCGGTTACAGCGGTGGGTGCCGCCGGGACAACGATGATGGACTCGGGAGGCAGGGTGAACGAGTGGCCCGCCGCATCCATCGCCGTGACAAAAGCCGTCACTTCGCCGACGCCGGTCGCAGGCGTATGCACGTCGGAGCCGCTAGTCCCGCTCTGTACGTCCGTGGCCAAGCCATCGTCCCATGCCAACTGCCAAGAGACAATCGGCGATGTCCCGCCGCCGGGGAGTGAGGACATAACACTAACCGTGAAGTCGGACCCCTCGGCGACCGTTGAAGGCGTCGCGACGGCCAGGGTGGCCGCCGACGGAACGGCCGTAATCGCCGATGACGTTGCCGATTGGACCTCGTGCCCGTCGCCCTGATCGTTGTGAGCCGTCACGGAAAAGGAATATATCACTCCGGGTGCCAGGCCTGTCGCGGCAAGCGACTGCTCGTTGCCTGCGATGTCGAACGTCGTCGCTGTGCCGCCGGACGGCGTTGCCGTGACGGTGTATCCGGTTACGAACGAGCTGTCCTCGTCCCAAGCCAGATCGATCTGGCCCGGCACCGACTCGCTGTCCGAAAGGTCGCTCGGCTGGTCCGGTGCAGTCAGCGGTGTGGTGACGGTGACCGCCACCGAATAGGCCGAGTCTGTCGTGGCACCGACCGATCGGAGGCGGTAGGTGTATGCCGTGGCACCCGACAGGCCGAAGTCGTCGTAGACCTCGCCATTGTCCGTGTCGTCCACCATGTCTAACGTCGCCCAGCCACCGTCAGCGTTCTGCCGGTCGACCTCGAACTGCGTGTTGGCGTCCGACGGGTTCGGCGTCCAGGTCAGCTCCACGTCCTCGTCGTCCAGGCCGGTCGCGGTCAGGTCCGAAGGGCCGGCCAGCGCGGGAGCGGTGGCCGTGAACGTCACCGCGGCGGCGGTGTGATCGCCAGCCGAATCCGTGGCGGTCGCCAGCGCGGCGTACGGGCCGGCGGCGGCGTAGACGTGCGTCACCGTCCAGGTGGCGCCGGCCGGGTCGGTCGTGTCCGGCGGGGCCGTGATCGTCTGCGGGGCTGTGCCGTCGCCCCATACCACGCGCCAGCCGCTGATCGCCGACGCGTCCTCGGGGCCGCCGTCGTGCAGCGTCAGCGTCGCCGGCTGGCCTGCCGTGACGTTGGCGGCGTCCGTCGTGGCCGACAGGGTCGGGGCCACGTAGTGGACCGTCGCGGCGAACGGCACCAGCGCCGTCGCGCCGCCGCTGTCGGTCACGCTCAGCGTCGGCTGGTAGCTGCCGTGCAGCCGGTAGACGTGGCTCGCCCCGATCGTGCCGGCCCCGCCCGACTCGGCGACCGTGGCCGACGACGAGGTGCCGTCGCCCCAGTTGACCAGAGCGGTGTGCGTCTCGCCCGTGCCGGGGTCGGCGAACGTCGCCGACAGCGTCGTCGTCGCCCCCACGTCGCTCGACAGCGATATAGGACATGAATCCCCAAGATCGGGTCAGGTTTAGGTCGGCTTCCTACCGGCCTCTAATGACAGAAGCGTAAACGGCAGCGGACTTCCCCGCGCAAAATCTCGAAACACACGGAAAGGCAAGTTGATCGTATAAACTAAAATATTTGATAATTGTAGTATGAGCTCGGGAGGATGGGCAACCTACCTTGCTCGATCCTCATGCCCCCGTGGCGATGAGGGCGAGAACCCAGGCCAGGAGGATGAGGATGGTCACGGCGTCGGTGAGCCACTTGTGGCGGACCTGGGTCTTGTCGAGGTGGGCGCGCCAGGCGTCGGGCTCGGTGGTGGCGTAGGTGAGGCCGTTGGCGCCGCGGCGGATGACGCCGAAGCCGAGGAGCTCGAGCAGGGGGGAGACCTCGAGCGTGAACTCGCGCGGGGGGGACTGGACGCGCTCGCCGGTGGAGGTGAGGACGTCGAACAGGCCGGCCTTGTCGTTGCGGCTGCGGAACCAGACCCAGCGCGGGCCGACGTCGCCCCAGTAGAGGCGGACGCCGGCGAGCAGGGCGGCGGCGAGGACGATCAGGCCGACGACGCTGGCGATGACGAACGCGTGGCCGAAGGTCATGGCGGCGCTGGTGGCGCGGACGATGGACGCGGCGACGAGGGCGCAGACCGGGACGGCGGGCAGCGAGCGGGCCAGCAGGGCCGCCCAGAGGCGGGTGGGACCGGCGCGGCCGGTCTCGTACGACTCGCGCTCGCGTGCCTCGGTCTCGCTCAGGCCGCCCTTCTCGGCGGTCTTGCGGAGGTTCCGCTCCTCGGCGATCTGCAGGTCGCGGGTGCGGACCTGCTCGCCGAGGTTCTGGATCGACTCGTCGCGGCGGGCGATCTCGTCGTGGGTGCGCGAGCGGAGCTCCTCGAACCGGCGGCGGGCGGCGTCGAGCTCGGCGCGCAGCTCGACGGCCGGGCCGTCGGGACCGGCGGGACCGCGGTCGGCGAGCTCCTTCTGCGCCGCGGCCAGCCGGCCGCTGTCGAGCTGCAGGGCGTCGATCACCTGTTGCAGGCGGGCCTGCTCCTCGCGCAGCGTGCGGTTCTCGGCGTCGCGGCGGGCCAGCAGCTCGCTGAGGTCGCGGCCGGACTGGTCGGGGTTGCCGTCCTGGGCGCGCGTCTTCTCGGCCAGCTGGTCGCGCTCGACCTGGAGCCGACCGGCGGTCGCCTCGAACTGCTGGCGGGACTGGCGCTCGCGCTCGAGCTCGGCCGTGGCGTCGGCCACGCGCTGGTCGGCGTCGCGCAGCCGGGCCTCGGTGGTGGAGAGGGCGGCGCGGATCTGCTCGCGGGCCAGCTCGGCCTCGGCGGCCTGGCGGGCGCGGGCCTCGGCCTCGGTCGAGGCGCGGCGGGCCTCGGCGGCGGCGGCGTCGCGCTCGCGCGCCATCCGCCCAAGGGCGACCACCGCCCCGCCGTCGAGCGACCCGCCGGCGACGACCGTCTTGACATAGTTGACGACACCCATGGCCCCGTCGGTCCGCAGCCGACCGGTGACGGCACCCTTGGGGCGGGGGCGCTCGCCGTCCACGGCGGGGGTCTCGTAGGGCATCGACACTTCGATGTGGAACAGGCGGGCCAGCACCTGCTGGTTGGCCATGCGGTTGGGCCGGCCGGCGAACAGGTCGTCGAACACCCGCTCGAAGTCGGCGAAGGTGACGGAGGGGAGGAGCGCGTCGACGAGGTCGACGTGGGTGAGCACGACCACGGCGTGGTCGAGCTGGCGCAGGCCACGGCGGACCACGTTCACGAGCGGGGCGGCGAGGCGGATCTGCTCGTGGATGAACCGGCGCAGCTCATCGGTCAACTGCTGGCGGAGCGTGGGGTCGGTCTGGCCCCAGTCGAACCGCAGGTCGGGGTCGGGCTGGCCGGCGTCGTAGGTGAGCGTGGTCTGCTCGAAGAACGGCAGCAGGTTGCGAAGCTTGGCCCGCCGGAGGACGGCTTCGGCATCGACGTGGAACAGGGCGTAGACGGCCTCGGTCACCGCCTGTTGCAGGGGGTAGCCGATGCTGGGGCCCTGGAGCACCGCGATCAGGTGGCGGAGCCCCTTCCAGGCGAACTCGGCGTCGAGCAGGAACGGGTTCAGGCAGGCGATGACGACCTTCCCGTCACGCCCGGCGGCCCAGGCGGCGGCGTCGATCGTGGCACCGGTGCGGAGGTCTTCCCCCGCGTGGGAGACGATCCGCACCCGCCGGCCGTCGGCGCGCGTGTCGCCGTCGCCGGCCGGGTGGAGCGTGACGCTCATCTGCTCCCCCTGCAGCCCCCCCACCGCCCGCCGCTCGGCCGAGGGGCGGGTGATCGGCGTGCTCTGGTCCTCCAGCAGCTGCCGGTGGACGTCCTGCAGCTCGCGCGACATGGTGAAGGCGTCGAGCTCGCGCAGCTGGTCGAAGGTCTCGTAGAGCGATGCCAGCAGCACCGTCTTGCCCGAGCCGGGCGGGCCCCAGATCTCGACGTCAACGTCGGGCAGGGCGTTGGAGGCGGTCAGGGCCGCGGCGGCGGCGAGGTCCGTCGTGTCGGTCATAACCGCATTGTCGCGTGGTGGGGGCGGAAAGTCTCACCCGGGTGCGACGCCATACCGGGCGGGTGGACGACCGCAGCCGAAGGAACCCGCAAGCGGTCTTCCGATCGATTGGGCGATGTTCTCTTCGGCATCTCCCGGGAGACGCCGTTCCATTGGCTCAACGTGCACATCGATCCTGCGACGAACCGCATATCGATTGCAGAGGGACCCGCCATCCACGCGTCACGCCGGACATGCCGACGCCGCTTTGAACGTCAGAAGATGGAACCGCCCCAGAATTTGTTGCACTACGTTGCGGATTTACATTGTCGAGCGTTATCTTCGAACAAGCATCTGATAAATTTGCATTATAGGCTCAGATTCATCCCATAATTACTTTCACTTTGCTAACGCGAAGCCGTTTCGATTGCTGACAAAATCATCAATCGCGTGCTTTTTCGAAGTTTGTGCCCATTCGCAAGGCATCACTCCAAATGAGTACAACGTTATTATTTAGGTAAGCTTTTGGGAAACCGGCAAAGAACCGGCTGATGTTCTACATTTCGCTTGGTCGCCAGGTGGGATTCGTTTACAGTGCGTTGTCGGCGTGAATCGTGACAGTAAGACGTTGACTAGATCAGGACCAGCCGTTTAGGAAGGTTGTTTTCAACTTCCAACGCTGGTGCGGCATGCGCTTAAGTCAGCATTATCATTCTCTGAGGTCGTCACAACGCTTGTCAGTTTGTTCTAACTCGCCCTCAGATTGGGGGCGTACGTGAAAGGTTCGAATGAGCAATAGGTTACGTTTGAGTGAGACAGTTGTGCCGTCGTCCAGCCGTTCGTACCGCGCCAGCAGGCGAAGAACCCTTCAAGGCACGGCGGCGCTAGCCATTGCAGCTGGTTCCGCGGGCGTGCTTTTGTTCGCCGCCGGGCGTGCCAACGCAACCACGTTCGTTTGGAAGGGCATGAATAACGGCGCGTACCTGACCGCCGCTAATTGGACCCCGTCTGGGCCGCCCGGAGCCGCGGATGTTGCTGTGTTCGACACCACGACGACTGGAACGTACATCGGGCTGAACGGCAACAGCACCGGCAATCTGGGGGCCCACTCGGAGGGCGTTGGCGAGTTTAATCTCGCCCTCGGTTCTGTCAGCCGAATTTTTGGGGACAGTTCGACCACGTCAGGGTCGCTGACGTTCGCAGGCGTGAACGGCACTTACATCCTGAACGCCACGAGCTCCAGTTCGTTCTCATTCGTGCCGACCATTGGTTCGGCCGGGGTGACGAGCCTCATCTTTGGTGGGACCGCCGGGACGATCGAGGCGGACAACGCGTCGGCCATCGCCATCAGCACGAACATCACCGGCGGCGGGTCGCTGACCAAGGCCGGCACCGGCTCGCTCACGCTGAGCGGCACCAACGCATTTGGCGCTGGGGGCACCTTCGCCGTCGCGGCCGGGTCCGTGTACGCGAACAGCGCGACGGCGCTCGGCAGCTCGGTCTTGACCGTCGCCGGCGCCGGTACGATTGGCGGTACCGGTACGATCACTGGTGCGGCCACCGTCTCCGGCGCGATTACGCCGGGCGCGTCGGCGTCACCCGCGGCGGCGACGTTGAGCTTCGCCGGTGGCCTGACCCTGAACTCCAGCTCGTCCGCCACGTTCGACCTGAGCAGCGCCGGGAGCGACAAGATTGCCGTCACCGGCAACCTCGCGCTCCCCTCGGCGGCCAGCACGGTCACGTTGAACTTCAACAGCCTCGACTCCGGTGCGGCCTTTTCGACCGTCCTGAACCAGACGATCAACCTGATCACTTACTCCGGCTCCCTCACGGGCAGCTTCGGCGCGTTTCAGGTTGGCACGACCAATGCGCCGGGGGCGGACACGTTCACGCTGCTGAACGACGCCAACAGTGTCGATCTCAAGATCACGGCCTCGGCCACGCCCCGGAACCTGACTTGGGACCCGAGCGGCACCGCAGGCACGGCGGTTGACGGTTCGGGCACGTGGGACACGACCAGCTTTCACTGGCTCGACCCTTCCGGCAACGTGACCATGTTCAGTTCGATCGCGCCCGACAACGCCACCTTCGGCACCGGAAGCGGCGCCGGGTCGGCCTACACGGCCACGATCACGCCCACCGGCGGGGTGACGGCCGGGTCGGTGACGTTCAGCGCCGGCTCGCCGACGTACACGGTGGCCGGCAACACGCTCACCTTGGCCAGTTCCCTGTCCGGTGCCACGGCGTTCGGGCTGGTCGCGAACACGTCCGCCATCGTGTCGGCCCCGGTTGCGCTCGCGGCGTCGCAGACCTGGACGGCGGCGTCCGGGCAAACGCTGAACGTGAGCGGCGGGATCAGCGGGTCTTACGCCCTGACCACCGGCGGTGCCGGCGTGGTCGCCCTCACGTCTACCGCCAACACGTACGCCGGCCCCACCAACGTCAGCGGCGGGACGCTTCAGGTGGTCGCGGACGGCAGCCTCGGTGCGGCCACCGCCGGATTGACCCTGAACGGTGGAACGCTACAGCTGCTGGGTTACGTGACCAGCACGGTCCGGCCGGTCACGATCGGCACGAGCGGTGCGACCATCGACACCAACGGGTTCGGCGCGACGTTCGGCGGCGGCATCACCGGGACGACGGCGACCAACCTGACCAAAATCTCTGCCGGTGACGTGACGTTCGACCTGCCGTCGAACAAGACGGTCGGCACCGTTGCCGTCAATGGCGGTTCGGTCACCATCGACACGACCGGCAGCAGCAACTTCTATGTTCAGGTCGGGAACACGAGCCTCGCCACGGGAACGGCACTCAACGTCGGCACGACGTCGGCTCACGCGGCCACTGTTGAGATCATCAACGGCGAGTCGATCTCCGGGTCGGGGTCGCTCAACGTCGCCCCCGGCAGTTACCTCGAGCTTTACGGCACTTCGGCCGGAACGGTCGGGACCGTCTCCACGCCAATCGTCGCCAACACCGGTGGCGGGCTCAACTCCGTCATCGGGTCGTACATTTCTGCCGACACGCTCACCGTCAGCGGAAACATCACGAATCCGGCCACCGGCTCGGGCGGCGTCACGTTCGGCGGCACGAGCGGGACATCGAGCTACCTGAGCGGAAAGGTGGTCCTCACCGGGGCCAACACTTACACCGGCGGCACGCTCATCACGGCCGGGACGGTGGTGGTCAACCCTTCGAGCGGCCTGGGAACCGGCCCGGTCTCCATCGGCGTGTTCGCCAACGCCGCCGGGACGGCCAACTCGTCCACCGGCGTCCTGGCCGGCACGGGCGCAATCTCCGCCCCGATCACCATCTTGGCCGGCGGCACGATCACGGCCGGCAGCGGCCGTCTTGCCAGCGACTCCGTCGGCGTCCTCACCAGTACCGGCACTCAGACGTGGAACACCGGCGGCATCTTCACCGTGAAGTTGGTCCCGACCGCCACGGCGACCGCCACGCCCGGTGACGGGTCGGCCAGTGGCTCGACCCCCGGCACGTTCAACGACGAATTGGTGTTCAGCGGCCTGACGAGCAATAGCACGGGCCTCACGGTCAACGTGGTGCCCGTCAACACTTCGACCGGCTCCTTCGCGTCCGGTTCGGACTACTCGTTCGTCATCGCCCACGACCTCGTCGCCACCAACCCAATGAACACCGCGGCGTTCGATGGCCTGCTGCTGAGCAACATCACGGTCACCGGGGCGATCGGTGTGGACACGGTAAGTTCAATGGCAGACGGGACGGGTGGTGAGTACCTGCTGTTGGACGTGGCGGCCCCGGAGCCCACCAGCCTGGTGATGCTCGCCATCGCGGGATTTCCCTTCGTCATCGGCCGTCGGCGTCGGACACGTTGCGGCCATTGAGCTGGAGATGAAGACGGCGTCTTCATCATCACATGAGTCAGTCCCCCGGTCCGTTTGTCGGATCGGGGGCCTTTCTTTTTGATCTGAGAGAACGCTGAGCGCTACGGCGTCCTCAAAGTTGATGGACCGCTCACACGCCGGTCTCGCGACCAATGCTGGCATGGTCCCACGATGAGAGGGCAACCGCTGCTCTACCTGCACAGTTGGTTCTCTCTGCCCAGTATCTTCGGTCTCCACCCAGGGCCGGTCGCATCCATGACGATGCCCTGCGGGGCGGGATCGTGCTCCGCAGGCTCCAAGCTCACTTGGACGCGTCGACCACCGTCACCGACGCCACGGCCCGCACCCAGCGGCCGGGCTTGGCGTCGGCAGGCACGATCAGCTCGGCGGGGGCCGAGCGTTCTGTCAGCGGATGGTCGTCGGCATCGAGGGCCAGCCAGACGTGGCGGTCACCGATCTCGGGCAGCAGCTCGGCCAGCGCGAACGTGGCGGCGTAGCCGTCGTGGCCCTTCACGACGACGGCGAGCCGCAGCGGCTCGTTCTTCGTCTTCGGGTCTGCCCTGGGGTCTACCTTCAGTGCGGTGTTGGCCCCGGCCGACTGCAGCACGGCGAGCAGCGGCACCGCGCGGGCCGAGTGCTTGTGGCCGTGCGACTCGTACTGGATCGTCGTCACCTGGCCGGCCAGGACGGTCCGGATGTCGTCCGCCGACCAGGCGAGCGGATGGGCGACGACGCCATCGACGGCGATCGTTGAGGCCGGTCGCGTGGCCGGTCGCGTGGCCGGTGCGGCCGCCAGGCACGCGGCCGCCCATAGCGTGTGAACGTAGAATCCTCTGTGTCGGCTCATTCCGTCCGCTCCTGTCCGCACCGCGGTCGCCTGCGGCCCGTTGTAGGACGTGAGGCGCCAGGCGGCAAGCCGGTGGGCGTTGGGCTCGATGCGCGGCGCGAGCCTTGACGCCCCGCGCGGTCGCCGATACGGTCCGACGGCAATGCTGAAGCGGACGCCTTTCCACGATTTCCACGTGTCGGCCGGGGCCAAGTTGGTCGACTTCGCCGGGTGGGAGATGCCGCTGCTGTACCGCGGCATCGTTGACGAGCACGACCAGACGCGCAAGAGCGGATCGCTGTTCGACATTTCGCACATGGGCCGGCTGACCTTCGCCGGGCCGGATGCGTTTGCGTTTCTCGACAAGGTCGTGACCCGCAACCTGGCCACGGCCAAGGTTGGGCAGTGCCGGTACTCGCTGGTGTGCAACGACGCCGGCGGGGTGCTGGACGACGTGATCGTGTCCAGGGGCGAGAAGAACTGGATCGTGATCTGCAACGCCAGCAACCGCGAGAAGCTGCTGGCCCACTTCGAGATCGTCCGGCGGACCGGCGGGTTCGACATCGAGCTGACCGACACGACCGAGTCGACCGCCATGGTCGCCATCCAGGGGCCGAAGGTGATCGACCGGCTGAGCGAGATCCTGCCGGTCGACGTGCGGGCCATGAAGCGGTACACGTTCGAGCAGACCAGCTTCATGCTGATCAAGTTCACGGTGTTCCGCAGCGGCTACACCGGCGAGGACGGCGTGGAGCTGATCCTGCCGGCCAAGATGGCGTCGATGGCCATGAAGCTGGTGGGCAACAAGGATCACGACGGCGCGACGATCCGCCCGGCCGGGCTGGGCGCCCGCGACACGCTGCGGATGGAGGCGGGGATGCCGCTGTACGGCCACGAGCTGACCGAGGCGAGCGACCCCATCTCGGCCGGGCTGGGGTGGGCGATCGACCTGACAAAGGACTTCATCGGGGCCGTGCCGATCCGGCAGATCGCGGCGGACGGGCCGAAGCGGAAGCTGGTGGGCCTGACGCTGGACGGCAAGCGCATCGCCCGGCAGGGGACGCCGGTGGTGATCAACGGCGAGGTCGTCGGCGAGGTGACCAGCGGGACGCTCAGCCCGACCTTGAGCAAGAGCATCGCCATGGCCTACGTCGACGCCGCCCACGCGGCTGAGGGGACGTTGCTCGGCGTCGATCTGAAGGGGACCGTCCTGCCGGCGACGGTCGTGAAGCTGCCGTTTTACAAAAAGTCCGACAAGCAGCCGGGGATGCCGGGCATCTGATTCGGCCGCCCTACCATGCGGGCATGTCGACGAAGAACCCGCTGGTTGCTCTGTTCGTCCGCGAAATTCTGCCGATGGTGATCATCGTGGCCGTGGCCACGGTGGCGCAGCGGATGACCCACAACATCCTCACGGGAACCAAGTGATGGACCTGCCCACCGACCGCAAGTACCTCGAGTCGCACGAGTGGTTCCAGATCGACGGCGCGACCGCCACGGTCGGCATCACGCAGACCGCCGCCGACGAGCTGACCGACGTGACCTACGTCTCGTTGCCCAAGGTGGGCGACGCGATCACGGCCGGGCAACGCTTCGGCGAGATCGAGTCGGTCAAGGCGACCAGCGACATGTACGCCGGCGTGACCGGCACCGTCACCGAGGTGAACGGGGCTCTGGCCGAGGATCCAGGTCTGGTGAACCGCGAGCCGTACACCGGCGGGTGGATGATCAAGGTGACCGTCACGGCCAGCGGGGATAAGCTGCTGTCGGCGGAGGATTACCTGAAGAAGACGGGGCACTGACTCCGTCAGTTCGCCCAAACGTGGAGGCACTGCCGATGTCGACCATTGTGCTCAGCGACCGCACGCAGGCGTTGCTTGCCGTCAGGATGAAGGAGCGCGGCTTCACGACGGCTGACGACGCCGTGTGGGTCGCCCTGGAAGCCTTGGGGCCGGCATCCGCTGAGGGCGGCGAGGAACTCGACGACGAGACGTGGGACGCGGTCGAGGTCGGCGAGGCCCAGTACCAGGCGGGTCTGGTCCGCCCGTGGGACGAGGTACGGCAGGAGCTTCGCGCGAAGTTTATTGATCGGCCAGGCAAAGCATGATGTCCGCCCGGTATCGGCCGGTCATCACACTTGAGTCGCTGCGTGACATCCACGAGATCGGCGAGTTCATCGCGAAGACATCGCCGGACCGGGCAGCGATAGTGACCGAACAACTTCTATCGGCAATCGACCCACTTGCATTCCTACCGAACCGACACAAGGTTCACCAACATCGAAAGGTGGCCACGTTAACGGTACGCATGATGCCGTCGCTGCCCTATCTGATTTACTACCGTGTCGATGACGCGAAGCTGATCGTCGGCATCATTCGCGTCCTACATGGAGCACAGCGCCAGCTCAAGCGGTTCCGGTGATCGCCCCCCCATTTGGCGACCGCCGCCCCCGGGCGTATGATTCCCGCCGAATCGCCGCACGCACTTTGTGTCGATGGCGGCTCCTCGGGTTCCAGAACTCCCTCGCCACCGGAGCCCCGGATGTACATCCGGGGCTTCCTGATTTGTCGGCGCGACGTTGTCGATACCGCAAATACGATTCACCATGACCACTGACACCCACCCCGCCGTCTCCCCGATTACCACCGCCGCCGACACCGCCGCCGAGGCCGTGCTGGCCCCGTCGGACACGTTCGTCCGCCGGCACATCGGGCCGAGCGCGGCCGACGTGCGGGCCATGCTGGAATCGATCGGGTACGACTCGCTGGACGAGATGGTCGACGCGACGGTCCCCGCCGCCATCCGCATGAAGGAGCCCCTGAAGATCGGCGAGCCCCGCGGTGAATTCGAGCTGCTGGGCGAGCTGAAGGAGATGGCCGACCAGAACCGCGTGATGCGGTCGATGATCGGCATGGGGTTCTACGACACGATCACGCCGCCGGTCATCCTGCGAAACGTGCTGGAAAATCCGGGTTGGTACACGCAGTACACGCCGTACCAGGCGGAGATCGCCCAGGGCCGGCTGGAGGCGCTGCTGAACTTCCAGACGATGGTGAGCGACCTGACCGGGCTGCCATTGGCGAACGCGTCGTTGCTCGATGAGTCCACCGCCGCCGCCGAGGCGATGGCGATGTGCAAGGCGCTCGCATCCGGCAACCGCGGGAAGTTCATCGTGGCCGCCGATTGCCACCCGCAGACGATTGCGGTCGTGCAGGCCCGTGCGAAGGCGATCGGCGTCGAGTGCGTGGTGGTCGATCCCGCCAAGGCCGCGTTCGACGAGGACATCGCCGGCATCCTCGTGCAGTATCCGACGACCGATGGCCGGATCATTGACTACAGCGGTGTGGTGACCAAAGCCCACGCGGCCGGCGCGCTCGTGGTCTACGCCGCGGACCTGTTGGCCCTCACGCTGATCAAGTCGCCCGGCGAGTTCGGTGCCGACATCGCCGTCGGTTCGGCCCAACGCTTCGGCGTGCCGATGGGTTTCGGCGGTCCCAACGCCGGATTCATGGCGACCAAGACCGAGTACGCCCGCAAGATGCCCGGCCGGCTGGTCGGCGTCTCCAAGGACGCCCAGGGCAACCCCGCCCTCCGGCTCGCCATCCAGACCCGCGAGCAGCACATCCGCCGCGACAAGGCGACCAGCAACATCTGCACGGCCCAGGCCCTGCTGGCGAACATCGCCGGGCTGTACGCGGCGTACCACGGGCCGCACGGGTTGAAGCGGATCGCGCAGCGGGTTCTTTCGCTCACCCATGCATTATTCGTCGGGCTGTCGCGATTGGAACACATCGTTCAAAACGACAGCTTTTTCGACACGATCAAGGTCAAGGTCCAAGGTCTCAGCGCAGCGGAGATCATCCGCGCTGCTGCCGATGCGGGGTACAACCTCCGCAAGTACGACGAGCAGACCGTTGGCATCTCGCTGGATGAGACGACCACTCAGGAGGACGTCGAATCCGTCCTGAAGGTGTTCGCCGGACTCAAGACGATCGACGGCTCCGTCGAGTCTCTCAGCCAGTTCCGTTTCGAAGATTCAGGCCTTCACGACTTCAAACGCACCAGCGAATACCTCACCCACCCCGTCTTCCACCGCTACCACAGCGAGACGGAGATGCTCCGCTACATCTTCAAGCTGGCCGGGCGCGACCTGTCGCTGGCGTACAGCATGATCCCGCTGGGCAGCTGCACGATGAAGCTGAACGGCACCAGCGAGATGCTGCCGGTCACCTGGCCCACGTTCGGGCGGATGCACCCGTTCGCCCCGGCCGACCAGACCAAGGGGTACCTGCAACTGTTCGCGCAGTTGGAGGAATGGCTGTGCGAGATCACCGGATTCGCCGCCGTGTCGCTGCAGCCCAACGCCGGCAGCCAGGGCGAGTACGCCGGGCTGCTGGTCATCCGGGCCTACCACGAGTCCCGCGGCCAGGGGAACCGCAATGTCTGCCTGATCCCCACCAGCGCCCACGGCACCAACCCCGCCAGCGCCGTGGTGGCCGGGCTCAGGGTGGTCGCCGTCGCCTGCGATGCGATGGGCAACGTTGACCTGACCGACCTGGAGAAGAAGGCCGCCGAGCACGCCAGCAACCTGGCCGCCCTGATGGTCACCTACCCCAGCACGCACGGCGTGTTCGAGGAATCGATCAAGCAGATCTGTGAGATCGTACACGAGCACGGCGGGCAGGTGTACATGGACGGGGCCAACATGAACGCCCAGGTCGGCCTGTGCCGGCCCGGCGACATCGGGGCCGACGTCTGCCACCTCAACCTGCACAAGACGTTCTGCATCCCCCACGGCGGCGGCGGCCCCGGCATGGGGCCAATCGGCGTCGCCCCGCAGCTGGTGCCGTTCCTGCCCGGCCACCCCGTTGCCGGCCTCGGGGGACCCCAAGCCATCGGCCCGATCAGCGAGGCCCCGTACGGCTCGGCCAGCATCTTGACGATCAGCTGGGTCTACATCGCCCTGATGGGCGGGG
The DNA here is from genome assembly GCA_965198865.1 of Tepidisphaeraceae bacterium. Classification (GTDB taxonomy): domain Bacteria; phylum Planctomycetota; class Phycisphaerae; order Tepidisphaerales; family Tepidisphaeraceae; genus CBDAQA01. Next base: position 19,520 of record CBDAQA010000019.1, read on the forward strand.
CCGGCCTGAAGCGGGCGACCGAGGTCGCCATCCTCAACGCCAACTACATGGCCCACCGGCTCGACGGCCACTACGACGAGCTCTACACCGGCCGCAACGGCCGGGTCGCCCACGAGTTCATCATCGATTGCCGCCCGTTCCAGAAGTCGGCCGACGTGACGGTGGAGGACATCGCCAAGCGGCTGATCGACTACGGCTTCCACGCCCCCACCATGAGCTGGCCCGTCACCGGCACCCTCATGGTCGAGCCGACCGAGAGCGAGTCCAAGGCCGAGCTCGACCGCTTCTGCGACGCGCTGATCTCCATCCGCCAGGAGATCCGCGAGATCGAGCAGGGCAAGCTCGACCGGTCCAACAACCCGCTCAAGCATGCCCCGCACACGGCGTCCGCCGTCATCAGCGACGAGTGGAATCACCCCTATGGCCGGGAGCGTGCCGCCTTCCCGACGGGCGCCACGCGCGACAACAAATTCTGGCCGTTCGTCGCCCGGATCGACAACCCGTACGGCGACCGGAACCTGATCTGCACCTGTGCGCCGGTCGAGGATCAGGCGGAGTAGCCTCGGCCGCTCGGTATACTGTCCGCCATGCGAAACCAATTCACCGCCATCTACCGAAAATCGGGGGACTGGTGGGCAGCCTACGTCCAAGAACTCCCCGGCGCTCACACGCAGGGCGCGACGTTGGAGGAGGCAAGAGAGAACCTGCGCGAGGCGGTCACGCTCATCCTCGAGGCAAATCGAGAACTGGCGGAGCAGGAACTGGAAGGCGTTGACGTCGTGCGTGAGGAACTGACCGTGGCCACGGCGTGAAGCGGCGCGACCTCATCCGTCACCTCCAATCGCACGGCTGTCGACTGCTGCGGGAAGGCGGGCGACACTCGGTCTACGTCAACCCCGCCAACGGCCTCACGGCACCGGTGCCGAGACACACCGAAGTGAACGGCTTCACAGTGCGAGGCATCTGCCGCGGCCTTGGAATCCCAGAGCCATGACGGCGCTGTGTCGGCCAAGCAAGGGTAGGGCCTCTGCAGCGGTTCATGCGACCGCGTCACTTCAGCTTCAGCGACACACCCTCCTGCTCCCACTGGTCCGCCAGCCGCTTCAGCGTGGCGATCGTCAGGTTCAGCTCCCGGCTGTTGTCGACCAGGCTCTGGTAGAGCTTCGGATCGTTGATCAGCAGCGACGCGGTGCCGGTCCCCTTGTCGACCTTCGCCGCCACGGCCTGCGCGCTGTCGAGCAGCTTGCCGATCTGAAGCATGCGGTCGTCCACCTGCTTGCTGACGCGGTCGATCTCGGCCCGCGTCGTCGTCACCGTTGCGTTCACGTTGGCCTGCACCGCGTCGAGGTTGTTCGCAAACTTCCCGGCCTTGTCGGCGGCGGCGCTGGCGACCTCGCTGACGTGCCGGAAGTTCTCCATCGACGCCTGCACGTCGGCCTTGGTCTTGGCGTTGTTCACGTAGTCGTCCAGGCCCTTGAGCACGGTGCCCGCCTCGCGCACCTGCTCGTCCAGGTGCATCACGATCTGCGAGTCCTTGATCTGGTTCGCCAGCTGCGCGATGGCCGGCGGCACCAGCTCCGACCCGACGTACTTCGCCACCATGTGCTGGCCGTCGGCCAGCGTCCCCTGGGGCTTGGACAGCGGCGCGCCGACCAGCTCCAGCGACAGCACCGCCGACCCGCCGATCGGGCTGTTGATGCGGATGATCCCCTCCACGTTGCCCGGCAGCGGCGGCAGGTTGTCCACCTCGGCGTCGATGTTGATGTTCACGTTGTTCTGGTCGCGCGTCACCCGCAGCACCCGCCCGACCGACTGGCCGAGGTAGGTGACCGGCGCCCCCTCGCTCAGCCCGTCGGCGCGGTCGCCGGTCAGGTGGACCTGCACGGATGCGCCGTGGCTGAACAGCTTGATCGACGGGCCCCCGAACTTCAGCAGCATGCCGCCCAGGGCGACCAGTGCCCCCAGGACGGTCAGGCCGACGACGACGTTTCTGCGGTTGGGCGACATGTGCGGCGACGTCCTTGCGGCCGGGGTTCCGCCCGCCGATGCTCCGTTGCAACCGGCGGGGGCGGGGGGAATACTAGTGCCTGCGGGGTCGGGCGGGAACCGTACGCCATGCTAAACGGACCATTTGATGATTGGCGTGACTAAGAATCGGCCCGCGATCGCGGTGATCGTCGCCGTCCTGTGGGTGCTCGGGCCGGCCGCGCGGCGTGCCCCGGCCGTGGAGCTGACGCGCTACGAGTCGCGGTACTACACGATCTACACGGACCTCGACGCCGACGTCGAGCGGGAGGCGGCCGCCCGCATGACGCGGATGGCGGAGGAGTACCACGACCGCACGCGCGGCTTCGCCGGCCAGATCCGCCAGAAGTTCCCGTTCTACCTCTACAGGAACGAGGCCGACTACCTCGCCGCCGGTGGGCTCCCTGGCACGGCCGGGGTGTTCATGGGGAGCAGCTCGGGGGGCGGCAAGCTGATGGCCGTCGCCGGCCAACGGATCGACGCGCGCACGTGGCACGTCGTCCAGCACGAGGGGTTCCACCAGTTCGCGCACGCGGTCATCGGCGGCGACATCCCGAGCTGGCTCAACGAGGGGCTGGCCGAGTACTTCGGCGAGGGGATCTTCACCGGTGACGGGTTCGTCATCGGCATCGTCCCGCCGTGGCGGCTGCAGCGGCTCCAGCTGGAGATCTCGCGCGGCGCGTTGAAGTCGGTCCGCTCGATCATGTCCGTCTCCCCGCAGCAGTGGAACGCCGAGATGAGCGGGGCGAATTACGACCAGGCGTGGTCGATGGTCCACTTCCTCGTACACGGCGACGACGGCCGGTACGTCCCCGCGTTCAGCCAGTGCATCCGCGCGATCTCGGCGGGCAAGTCGTTCGACGCCGCGTGGATGTCCACCATCGGCCCGGCCGGCGGGTTCGAGGAGCGGTGGAAGGCCTACTGGCTGTCGCAGCCGCCCAGCCCGACGCACGCCCTGTACCAGCGTGCGACCGTCGCCACGCTCACCAGCTTCCTGGCCCGCGCGACGGCCGAGCACCAGACGTTCCCCGACGTGACCGCCTTCGCCAAGGCGGCCGATGGCGGGCTCCTGAAGATGGTGCCCGACGACTGGCTCCCGCCGTCACTGCTGGCCAGCGCGGTGAAGGCAGCGCAGTTCGATGCCCCCGCCGCCGACGCCGCACCCGACGGTGCCCAGGCCGTGGTCTGGGAATTGAAGGCCGGCTTGGCGAAGCTACCGAACCTGACGCTCGTCACGTCGGACGGCACCCGCATGACCGGCTCGTTCACGCTGAGCGGCACCCATGTGTCGGCGGTGAGCGTCGACATTGACGACACGGCCAAGGCGCTGGCCGACGCCGCGGCGCTCCGCGATGCCGGGAAGAAGGAGGCGGCGAAGACGATGGTGCAAGCCGCCCTGCATTCGCACCCGAAGTCGCCGCTGGCGAACGACGCGCGGGCGCTGCTGAAAACGTTGCGGTAGTTCCAGCCGCGCGGCGGAAGCCCGCGGACCATTGGCGGTCGGGACGCGCTCGGCGCGCGAGTGTCCGCAGGCTTCCGCTCGCGGCTGAAATCGTGTCGCGTGGCGTGGCCCTTCGGTTGCGTCTAGCGAGCGGGCTGGCTTCAGTCCAACGGGAAGCCGCGCGGCTGTGGGCGCCTTCGGCGGGAGGCGATGACGGGCGCGGCGACGATCCATACCAGCCACGCCCCCATGCACGCCAAGCAGGCGGACGTCATCGCGTCGCTGTCGAAGCTCGTCAGGATCCCGCTCCGCACCAGTCGATCCGATGGCAGGCGGACGACAAGCTCGCCGGTCTGGTGGAAGATGAATGTGCAGCCGACGACGTGGACGCGGGCATCGGCGCTCTGCCAGGAACGCAGGGTGAGCGAGGCGACTATCAGGAGGAACGCGATCGTCACCAGAATGTGGGGCAGGAGCCGCAACCATCGCGGTGCTGGCCATGGCGGGTTCACGTCCGCGCCCGCTGGTAAACCGGCCGTTGGCTGAGCGACAGGACCCGGCCCCACCAGCGCATCAGCTGGACCGACCCGAACGCGATCGGCAGCAGGCACACCAGCCCCGCCGCAGCGGGCCAGCTGGCGTAGCCGCCGACGAAGGCGGCGTCGTACACGATCAGCCAGAGCAGGCCGTACAACATCAGCTTCTGTCCCGCCTCACGGCCGTTGGCGGTGCGCCGGCGGACGACCAGCGCGACGAACACGAACGCCACAACCGCCGCCAGCGCCGGCAGGATCGACGTGTTCAGGTGCAGCGCCTTCGGCAGTCCGCGCAGCGTGTCATCGCCCCACCGCCACCCCAGCACGCGGATCAGCCCCAGGTCGACGGCCAGCAGGCCGCCCAGCGCGGTCGCCCAGTGCTTGGGCGTCAGCGGGGGCCGCTTCTGCTCCCAGTGGTAGCAGACGGCCGACAGGATCGTCACGTGGTTCAGCAACAGCAGGGGGTGCCACACCACCGGCAGCTCCGGCGCGGCGATGCTCGCCTGCATGAACCGGATCAACCCCAGGCTCAGCAGCCCCAGCCCGACCAGGTACTTCCCGGCGTAGTCGTAGAACAGGATCAGCCCCACCGTCAGCCCCAGCAACAGCAGGCTCAGTCGCCCCGTCGGCGGCGTGGACCAGTGGGCGTAGGCCCACCCGCCCCAGGCGGCCAGCAGGCCCAGGCCAGCGCAAATCACATGGGCGGTCGCCAGCCGGATGCGACCGCTGGGCAACGGTCGGTGGGCGGCGACCCGGCTGTCGCGGCGGCGGTCGATGATGTCGTTCAGCGTCATCCCGAACCCGTACAGCCCCACCGACGCCGCCGTCATCGCCGCCAGCGCCCGCGGCGACAGCGCCTCCAACAGGTCGTCCGGCCCCGCACCGTGGTTCGCCGCCCGCAGCAGCACCTCCGCCGCGGCGTTGCTGATGGCCGTGAAGACCAGCGCCATGCGGGTCAGTTGCAGGATCGTCAGCAGGCGGTGGGACAGGGGGCCGAACATCGGGGGTCAGGGTAAATCGTCGGGCGGGCGCGGGCAAACGTTGATCGTGGACGGCCCCTCGTCTACGGTCCGGGCCATGAGCAAGGACGCCCCCGCGTTTGCGATCACCGACCTCCCGGCCGACGCCGCCGTGGCCGTCGTGGCCGCCCGGTTCAACGCCAAGCTGGTCAACGAGCTGCTCGAAGGCTGCCGCCGCCGCCTCGCCGACTTCGGCATCGCCAACGACCGGCTCGTCGTCCACCGGGTCCCCGGCGCGTTCGAGCTGCCCGTCACCGCGAAGGTGCTGGCCGACACGGGCAGGTACGGGGCCGTCGTCTGCCTCGGCGCCGTCGTCCGCGGCGACACGCCCCATTTCGAATACGTCGCCGGCGAGGCCGCCCGCGGCTGTCAGGCCGTCGCGATCGCCACCGGCGTCCCCGTCATCTTCGGTGTTCTGACGACCAACACCGAGCAACAAGCCTGGGACCGCACCGGCGGCTCCCACGGCCACGCCGGCGAGCGCGCCGCCGAGGCGGCGGTGGAAATGATCGCGGTGCTGAAGGCGGCATGCGGATGAGCACAAAGCCCAGCGGCTCCGCCGCGGGTTCCGCTTCGGGGCGTCCAACGGGTTCGACAAAGATCCCGCGGCGGAGCCGCTGGGCTCTGTTGAGGGGTTGCTGCTATACTCGCCCCGGATGGTCAACCGACGTCGAGTCCGAGAGCTGGCGATGCAGATCGTGTTCCTGTGGGACGCGCAGGGCGGGGCCGATCGCGCGCTGGCCGACCAAGTCGTCATGGACGGCAGCGACGACGCCGACGTCCGCAAGCTGGCCATCGACGCCGCCGCCGGGACGTGGGAGCAGCGGGCCGTCATCGACGCCCAGGTCGAACGGCTCGCCCCGCAGTGGCCGCCCCGCCGCCAGCCGGGCGTGGATCGCAGCCTGATCCGCATTGCCGTCTGGGAGATGACCTGCACCGACACGCCGCCCAAGGTGGTCATCGACGAGGCCATCGAGATGGCCAAGGGGTTCAGCACCGAGAACAGCCCGGCCTTCGTCAACGGCGTGCTGGACGCGGTGCTGAAGGAAAAGTCAGCCCTCACCAAAGAATGACGAAGACCGAAACCTCGCGTATCGAAACGGGCTCCCCGCCCTCGTTTCGGCATTCGAGATTTCGACATTCGACCTTTCCCCCATGGCGTTCTTCCACAAAGCACTCGACCGGGTCAAGGGCGCGTTCAAGAAGACGGCCGCGGTGCTGAACACCGACGTCCGCACGCTGTTCGTGCCCGGCCGGCAGATCGACGACGCGTTCCTGGACGAGATGGAGGAGCGGTTCCTCAAGGCCGACATGGGCGTGCGGAACGTCGAGCGGATGGTGGGCGAGGTCCGCGACCGCTGGCGGCTGGGCAAGATCAAGAACGCCGAGCAGGCCGAGCTAATCGTCCGCGAGCAGATGGTCGCCGGGTGGGGGTCCGCCGACACCCGCGAGCTGAAATCTGCCGAGTCCGGCCCGACCGTCATCCTCGTCGCCGGCATCAACGGGGCCGGCAAGACCACGACGATCGCCAAGCTGTGCTGGCTACTCAAGGAGCAGATGGGCAAGCGGGTGATGGTGGCCGCCGCCGACACCTTCCGCGCCGCCGCCGTCGATCAGCTGACCGTGTGGGCCGGTCGGTTGGGCGTCGACATCATCAAGCACAAGCAGGGCGCCGACCCGGCGGCGGTGGCCTATGACGCCTGCGAGGCCGCCAGGGCCCGCAGCGTTGACGTGCTCATCGTCGACACGGCCGGCCGGCTCCACACGCAGGACCACCTGATGCGCGAGCTGACCAAGATCCGCGACGTTGTCGCCAAGCGGATCGAGGGTGCCCCCCACGAGGTGCTGCTGGTCCTCGACGCCACCACCGGCCAGAACGCCATCCGCCAGGCCCAGGAGTTCGGCAAGGCGATCAACGTCACCGGCCTGGTCCTGTCCAAGCTGGACGGCACCGCCAAGGGGGGCATCGTGATCGCCATCCGCGACGCCCTGTCGATCCCCGTGAAGTTCATCGGCCTCGGCGAGACGCCGCAGGACATCGAGACGTTCGACCCCCAGCGGTTCGTCGATGCCCTGTTCACCGAGCGTCCCGCCTGATTGTTCTCGGCACCCGTGGCGGTTCCCGCCGTCCGATCGCAACCGTCCGCGTATGGCTACCCTACTCGACGGGGCCCGCGAGGCCGTGTTACTGGCTGGCGTGATCGCCCTCATCGGCGTCATCTGGACGTACGGCGTGTGCATGGCCGCCGACGCCAGCACGGTCGAAACCGCGCCGTTGTCGCCGCCCGTCGTCGCCTCCCCGGTGGCAATGGTCCGGTAGCCGCGGCCGCCGATCGGGCCTCAAGTGCTCGCCCGCCGTGGACGATGGCGTTGGGTGCGAGCGCAGCGCGCCAACACCGCCATGGGCCGGATGCGCGAGGCGGCCTACCTGCTCGCGCTGGCGACGGCGCTCATGATCCTCTGGCTCCACGCCTGGTCGCTGTCGGTCACCACGCGGTCGAACTACACGTCGGCCGAGCCCCTGCCCCACCCGTTGCTGAAGTCCACCCCGCACGCCGTCGCCCTCGTCGACGACGTCCCCTGAAGCTTCGGATAACTCCCAAGCGCTGATCGCCCCCTTACCCTCCTGCCAGAAGTTCGGTATATGTTTGGTCGCCGTGCCCGACCAACCCAACGCCAAGCTTCGCCATGCTGCCCGCCCGCGGGTCCCCCCGCCGGCCAATGTTCTGCCCTACGCCGATCTGGACGTGGTGACGAACTACTCGTTCGGCCGCGGCGCAAGCCACCCCGATGAACTGGCCGACCGGGCGGGCGAACGGGGTCACCAGGCGATCGGCGTGACCGACGTCAACACGCTGGCCGGCGTCGTCCGGGCCCACGTCGGGGTCGCGACGTACAACCACGAGACCGGCTCGAAGCTGAAGCTGCTCGTCGGCTGCCGGCTCGTCCTGACCGATGCACCCGACGTCCTGGTTTGGGTGATGGACCGGACCGGCTACGCCAACCTGTGCCAGCTGCTCACCCTCGGCAAGCGACGAGCCCCCAAGGGCCAGTGCGAGTTGTCCTTGGCCGACCTGCCCGACCGCGCGACGGGCCTGCTGGCCGCCGTCGATCCCCCGGCCGACCCTGACCCCACGCTGCGGCCCCTGCGCGAGGCGTTCGGCGACCGGCTGTCCCTCGTCGCCCACTGCCCCTTCGGGCACGATGACGCCGCCCGCCTCGCCGCGCTCGACGCCCTGTCCCGCCGCAGCGGCATCCCGCTGCTGGCCACCAACAACGTCCACTACCACGACCCCGCCCGTCGGCCGCTGCAGGACGTGCTCACCTGCGTCCGCCACCACTGCACGATCGACGAGGCCGGCCACCGGCTGTTCCCCAACGCCGAGCGCCACCTCAAGCATCCGCACGAGATGCACGCCCTGTTCCACGCCCACCCTACCGCCGTCCACCGCACGGTCGACATCGCCGAGCGCTGCACCTTCTCCCTCGAACAGCTGAAGTATGAGTACCCCGCCGAGGTCGTGCCGATCGGCGTCACGCCGATCCGTCACCTGAGCGACCTCACACACGCCGGCGCAGCCGAGCGGTATCCCGCCGGTGTGCCGCTGAAGATCCGCGACCGGCTCCACGGGGAGCTGGCCCTGATCGGAAGGTTGCGCTACGAGCACTACTTCCTCACCGTCCACGACATCGTGACGTTCGCCCGCTCCAAGGGCATCCTCTGCCAGGGCCGCGGGTCGGCCGCCAACTCCGCCGTCTGCTACTGCCTGGGCGTGACGGCCGTCGACCCCAACGTGATCGAGACCCTCTTCGCCCGGTTCATCTCCGAGACCCGCAACGAGCCGCCCGACATCGACATCGACTTCGAGCACGAGCGGCGGGAAGAGGTGATCCAGTACGTCTACGCCAAGTACGGCCGGGACCGCGCCGGCATGACCGCCGAGGTGATCACCTACCGCGGCCGCTCCGCCGTGCGCGACGTCGCCAAGGTCTTAGGCCTCCGCCCCGACACCGTCGACGCCATGGCCAAGAAGCTCGAGTGGTGGGACCGCGGGTCCATCTCCCCGGCACAGGTGAGGGAGGCCGGCCTCGACCCCGCCGAGCCCACCGTCCGCCGCGTGGTCGGCCTCAGCGAGCAGCTGCTCGGCTTCCCCCGCCACCTCAGCCAGCACGTCGGCGGCATGGTCATGACCCGCGGCCCCCTCTGCGAGCTCGTCCCCATCGAGAACGGCGCCATGAGGGACCGCACCGTCATCGAGTGGGACAAGCAGGACATCGACGACCTCGGCATCCTCAAGGTCGACCTGCTCGGCCTCGGCATGCTCACCGCCATCGCCAAGTGCCTGCGGTCGCTGCCCACGCCCCTCGCCCTGCACGAGGTCCCCAAGGACGACCCCGCCACCTACGACATGATCTGCCAGGCCGACACCGTCGGCGTCTTCCAGATCGAGAGCCGCGCCCAGATGACCATGCTCCCCCGGCTCAGGCCCCGGGTGTTCTACGACCTGGTGATCGAGGTCGCCATCGTCCGCCCCGGCCCCATCCAGGGCGACATGGTCCACCCCTACCTCCGCCGCCGCACCGGCGAGGAACCGGTCCCCCAGCTCGATCCCAAGATCAAACACGTCCTTGAGCGCACCAAGGGGGTCCCCCTCTTCCAAGAGCAAGCGATGGCGCTGGTGATTGAGGGTGCCGGCTTCACCCCCGACCGCGCCGACCAGCTCCGCAAGGCCATGGCCGCCTGGAAGCGCCACGGCGGCCTCGAACCGTTCCACGACGAGGTCGTCAACGGCATGCTCCGCAACGGCTTCCCCCTCGCCTTCGCCGAGCAGTGCTTCAACCAGATCAAAGGCTTCGGCGAGTACGGCTTCCCCGAGTCCCACGCCGCCAGCTTCGCCCTGCTCGCCTACGCCTCCTCCTGGCTCAAGCGACACCACCCCGCACCCTTCACCTGCGCGCTCCTGAACAGCCAACCCATGGGCTTCTACGCCCCCGCCCAGTTGGTCCGAGACGCCGTCGACCACGGCGTCACCCTCCTCCCCATCGACGTCAACCACAGCCACTGGGACTGCACCCTCGAACCTCACCCCCCTCGACCCGGCCTGCCCGCTTCAGCGGGCAGGAACCACCGCACCACCTGGGGACAATCCGGCCCCGCCCTCCGCCTGGGCTTCCGCCTCATCAAAGGCATGTCCGAACCCGACGCCACCACGATCACCACGATGCGGCACGACACCCCCTACACCTCCATCCCCCACTTCCACCGCACCACGCGGCTCTCCCACACCGTGGTCCAGCGGCTCGCCGAGGCCGACGCCTTCCGCTCCACCGATCGCACGCGTCGCCCCGCCGCCTGGGATGCCTTGGGGTTGCCCGATGCGACGACCATCGCCGATCCCATCGACGTGACGCCCCCCACCCTCCCCCAGATGCCCCTCGGCCAGGAGGTGATGGCCGACTACACCACCACCCGCCTCTCCCTCAAGGCCCACCCCGTCTCCCTGATCCGCCCCCAGCTGGCCGCCCGCGGCGTCCTCCCCGCCGCCGACCTCCTCACCCACCCCCCCGGCCGCTGGGTCAGCGTCGTCGGCCTGATCCTCGTCCGCCAGCGCCCCGGCACCGCCAGCGGCATCGTCTTCATGACCCTCGAGGACGAGACCGGCACCGCCAACCTGATCGTCCGCCCCACGGTCTACGAGAAGTACCGCCCCGCCGCCCGCCACGCCCTGCTCATGCAGGCCGACGGCCGCCTCGAACGCCACGGCCCCGTCACCCACCTCCTCGTCTACCGCTGCCACGACCTCGGCCACCTCCTCTCCGACTACCAAACCCCCTCCCGCGACTTCCACTGAACCCCAACCCACCCGAAACCGCCCTCCCCGCCCGTGGGACGAAACGGGACGAAATGGGACGGTTTCAAACCCGTCCCATAACACCCAAAATCAACACAAAACAAGTCCATATCGACGTTTATGCTGTCCCAAAGACGTGGGACGACACACGCCGTGTCTCACCGGGCTCATCCGCAAATCCCAAGTGTTAGCCAATTGTGTGTTCACAGCGAATTCCTGCTTTGACGCGCACGAACGAAAGCCGTACAAAGACGTCTGCGACCGCCGCACAACAGGGGAGATTCGCCAATGCCCGTCTCGCCGCTCTACGCCCACACGGTGCCGAACCAGCCCCCATCCACCTGGGAGCCGCTCAGCACCCACGCCACCGCCGTCGCCGAGAAAGCCACCCTGTTTGCTGCCGCCTTCGGTGCCGCCGACTGGGGAACGACTCTCGGTCTCTGGCACGACCTGGGCAAAGCTTCCGTCGCCTTTCAGGAGTATCTACGCCTCTCCAATGATCCCGACGCCAGCGAAGAGGGAACCGCTACCGGCCACATCGACCACTCCGCCTTCGGCGCGCGCCACGCGATGGCACAACTCGACCGAAAATTGGCCGGCCAACTCCTCGCGTTCTGCATCGCTGGCCATCACGCCGGACTCGCCGACGCCAATTCACCTGACGACACCGTGCGATCCACCCTCACGCACAAGCTTGACCCAGCCCGCTACAAGATCGAACCCGTCACCGTCCCGCCGGACCTGCTGCCGCCCTTGCCGCCGTTACCCCTGAAATTCCCGCCGACCATTGGTCCCGCCCAACCCTTGGGCTTCGCCGTCGCCTTCTTCACACGGATGTTATTTTCCGCGCTGATCGACGCTGATCGCACCGCTACCGAGGCATTCTGCGACCCCGACAAGGCACGCGAACGGTCCCGCAACAAGCCCGAACTGCCAGCCCTGCGCGCCGCCTTCGATGCGTTCCTTACCCGCAAGCAGCAATCCGCGCCGCCCACTCCCGTGAACCAGATTCGGACCCGCATCCTCAATCACTGCTTGGCCGCCGCCCCGCTTCCGCCGGGCTTCTTCTCCCTCAACGTGCCGACCGGCGGCGGCAAGACGTTCGCCTCCCTTGCCTTCGCCCTGCACCACGCCGCCGCCCACCCAAGCCTCCGCCGTGTGGTCGTCGCCATCCCGTTCACCAGCATCATTGAGCAGACCGCCGACCAGTACCGCCAGGCCCTTGGCCCCCTCGCCGACCTCGGCCTCGTCGAGCACCACAGCAGCCTGAACCCCAAGCGCGACACCCGCCAGAACAAGCTGGCCGCCGAGACGTGGGACGCCCCGCTCATCGTGACGACCAACGTCCAGCTGTTCGAGAGCCTGTTCGCCTCCGCCACCACGCCCGCCCGCAAGCTGCACCGGCTCGCCCACAGCGTCATCATCCTCGATGAGGCCCAGACCATGCCCGTCGACCTGCTCACGCCCACCCTCGCCGCCCTGCGAGAGTTGGTCGCTCGATACGGCTGCACGGTCGTCCTCTGCACCGCCACCCAGCCGGCGCTCGAACGCCGCCCCGGCGAGTTCGACATCGGCATCGACCGCCCGCACCCCATCGTCCCCGATGCGCCGGCCCTGCACCGCGAGCTGAAGCGCGTCGAGGTCACGCCCGCCGGCCTGCTGGACGACGGGACGCTCGTCCGCCGCTTGGCCGCCAAGCGAGAGGTGCTATGCATCGTCAACACCAAGGCCCACGCCGCCAAGGTGTACGACGGCTTGGTCGCCGAGGCGGGAACCGCCGACGGTTGCTACCACCTCAGCACGTTCATGTGCCCCCAGCACCGTCGAGACATCCTGCTGCGCGTCCGCCGGACGCTCCATCGAAATCGGCTGGCTGTCGCAAGGGATGAAAAACGTTGGCCATGCCGGGTCGTGGCGACACAATTGATCGAGGCGGGGGTCGACGTCGACTTCCCAACGGTCTACCGGGGGCCGGCCGGGTTCGACTCGATCGCTCAGGCCGCCGGTCGGTGCAACAGGGAGGGGAAGCTGACCGATCGGGACGGTCAGCCCACCTTGGGGAAGGTCGTCGTGTTCGACACGGAAAAGGTGCCCCCGCCCGGCCTGCTCCGCCAGGCCGCCCAGGTCGGTGCCGAGCTCGCGCCGGGTCACCCCGACCCGCTTGCGCCGTCAGCCGTTGAGGCCTACTTCCGACAGCTCTACTGGTCCCGCTCCCACGAGTGGGACAAGCACAACGTCATGCCCTGCTTCGCCTACGACCCGCACCACATCGCCGACCATCGCACCCTCGCGCCGTTTCAGTTCCGCACCGCCGCCGAGGCGTACCAGCTGATCCGCGAGCAGCAGACCCCGGTGCTCGTCCCCTACAACCGGGAGGCGAGGGCAATGGTCGACCACGCGCTTGCCGGCAAACCGATCGACCTGACCTTCTTCCGGCAGGCCCAGAAGTACACCGTCTCCGTCCGCGACCACTTTCTACAGAAGCTGTCCGACAACGCCGTCCTGATCCGCCACGAGGCCGGCCTGTACGTTCTGGCAAACCGCGGCGCCTACTCGTCCACCAAAGGGCTGTTGCCGGAAGTCGCCGGCATTAGCCCCGAATCGCTCATGTTCTAAGGCGGGGCAACTATGGCCTACGGTATCAAACTTCATTGCTGGAGCGATTTTGCCCTGTTTACGCGCCCGGAGATGAAAGTCGAACGGGTGAGCTACGATGTCATCACCCCTTCTGCGGCCCGGGCCGTTGTCGAGGCGATCTACTGGAAGCCCCAGATCCGCTGGGTGGTCGACCGCCTGCGCGTGCTGCGCCCGATCCGCTTCACGTCACAGCGCCGCAACGAAGTCGGCGCGAAGATCCCAGCCGGTGCCGCCAGGACCGCCATGCGAACCGGCACCGGCAACCTCGGCATGTACGTCGAGACCGAGCGTCAGCAACGGGCCGCCCTGCTGCTCCGCGACGTCGCCTACGTCATCGAGGCCCACTTCGAGCTCATCGGCGGCGACGACAACGAGGCCAAGCACCTCGACACGTTCAACCGCCGCGCCCGCGCCGGCCAGTGCTTCACCCGCCCCTACTTCGGCACCCGCGAGTGCGCCGCCGACTTCGCCCTGCTTGAGAAGAACGACACGGTTGAAGATCAACTGCCCACCGATCAGCGCACCCGCGACCTCGGGTGGATGCTGCATGACATCGACTACAAGAAGGGCCGGGAGGCGCGGTTTTTTCACGCGCAGATGACCGACGGCATCATCACCGTCCCCGCGTTCGACAGCGAGGAGGTGCGGGCATGATCCTCCAACGACTTAGCGACTTCTACGACCGCATCTCTGTCGATCCAGCGACCAGCAAGGCGTTACCGAGATCGGGGTTCTCCCTGCAGAAGGTGAGCTTCTGCATCGTTCTGGGTGCCGATGGTTCGTTTCAGAGCCTTGAATCACTGACGGATGAGGGAAACAAGAAGCCCGTTCCGCAGCAAATGTTGGTGCCGGGGCAAAGCAAGCCAACCGGGGCCGGCATTAACCCTTGCTTCCTTTGGGACAATGCAGCTTACATGCTCGGGTTCAAACCGGAGGATCCGAAGCCGGAACGGACGCGGGACTCATTCGAGGCATTCCGAAGTCGACACGTTGAGGTCGAGCAGATAATCGCATCTCCCGCGTTCACTGCTGTCTGCAAATTTCTGAAGTGTTGGTCACCCGCAGACCTCGCGGCGACGTCGGACCAACTCGGCAAATTCGCCACCCACTTCGGTGTATTCAAGATGGCCGGGGTGCTCGGTTACGTTCACGACGACCCCAAGGTGATGACCTACTGGGCCGGACAGGCTGCTGCTGATGATGCCGATGTTTTGCCCGGCAATCGCATGTGCCTGGTTACAGGCTCGGTCGGGCCAGCCGCACGGTTGCACAAGCCGTCCATCAAAGGCGTGGTTGGCAGCCAATCCTCCGGTGCCATGATCGTTTCCTTTAACGACACCGCATACGAGTCGTTCGGAAAGGGGTCTGCTGACAACGCCCCGGTGAGCGTCGGTGCTGCGTTCAAGTACACGAACGCACTCAACTTTCTGCTGAATCAGCGGCGCCGGCGCATACAACTCGGCGATGCCACCGTGATCTTCTGGGCCGACCGGCCCACGCCATTGGAGGAGTATGCCGACACGGCCTTCGGCGACTTCGCGCCGCCCAAACCGGACGCGCCGCCGGAGGATATTGCCCGTGCCGAGCAGGCCCGCAACTTCCTCACCCAGCTGCGCGACGGCCACGCGGCCGGCACTGCAATCCACCCCGACAGCAGCGTCGGCTTCTACATACTGGGCCTCTCGCCCAACGCTTCTCGGCTGAGCGTCCGCCTCTGGGTGCAGAGCACGGTCGGCGAGATGGAGGCCCGGCTCCGCCAGCACCTGCAGGACATGAACCTCATCGGCGCTCGGCCCGACGATCCGCCGGTCGTCATCCGCCGGATCGTTGAGGCTACCGGTCGGGCGAAGATGTCTGCCGGAAAATTCCAGGGCTACGACGCCGACGTGGTCCCACCTCTATTGTCGGGCGCGATCGCCC
Organism: Tepidisphaeraceae bacterium; assembly: GCA_965198865.1. GTDB lineage: Bacteria > Planctomycetota > Phycisphaerae > Tepidisphaerales > Tepidisphaeraceae > CBDAQA01. The sequence goes on from CBDAQA010000019.1 coordinate 34,950, forward strand.
GCGCGGTGTTTCAGGGGACCCCCTATCCGGCGATGTTGTTGGGCCAGATGCTGAACCGCATTCGTGCCGACGGGTACGTGAGTCACGTTCGCGTTGCCACGATCAAGGCTTACCTCGTCCGCAATTCCCGCCTCGACCCACAACCAACGGAGGTAGACGTGTCACTCAACCCAACGCGGGCTGATCCAGCCTACGTGACCGGGCGCGTGTTCGCCCTGCTCGAAAAGATCCAGTCCGACAGCCTTGGTGGCGACATCAATGCCACGATCAAGGACCGCTATTTCTCCTCCGCCAGCGCGACGCCCGGCATCGTCTTTCCACGCCTGATTCGGCTCAGCCAACATCACCTGGCCAAGATGGAGCCGGGCCAAAAGGTGTACTACGAGCGGCTGCTCGGCGAGGCCATCGGCAAGCTCGATGGGTTCGCCAACCGCCTCGCTCTCGAAGATCAGGGTCTGTTCGCGGTCGGTTATTTCCACCAACGTCAAGACCTGTTCACCAGCAAGAAGACCATCAAGGAAGGGGACTCACAATGAATGCGCCGATCCAGAACCGTTACGACTTCGTCTACCTGTTCGACGTGACCGACGGCAACCCGAATGGTGATCCCGACGCGGGCAACTTGCCACGCACTGATGCCGAGACGGGCCAAGGTCTGGTCACCGACGTGTGCCTCAAACGCAAGGTCCGGAACTACGTCGGCACGGTCCACGAGGAAAAGCCGCCCTACGAGATCTACATCAAGGAGAAGGCGATTCTCAACCTCCAGCACAACCGCGCTTACACGGCCCTGTCCATCGATCCCAGGAAGCGGGAGGCAAAGGGTGCCGCGAAGGCGGAGGAGGACAAGAACCTCACCAGGTGGATGTGCCAGAACTTCTTCGACATCCGCACCTTTGGGGCCGTCATGACGACCGAGGTGAACGCGGGTCAGGTGCGGGGTCCCGTGCAACTGACCGTGGCCCGCAGCATCGACCCGATCGTTTCGCAGGAGCACGCCGTCACCCGCTGCGCTGTCACAACCGAGCGCGAGGCTGAGAAGCAGAGTGGCGACAACCGCACGATGGGTCGGAAGTTCACCGTGCCCTATGGCCTGTACATGGGGTTCGGATACATCAACGCGACGCTGGCCATGCAGACCGGGTTCGGCGAGGACGATCTGAAACTTCTCAAGCAGGCGTTGAACATGATGTTCGAGGGTGACCGCTCGGCCGCTCGCGGGCGAATGTCACCGGTGAGGTGCGTCGCCTTCAAACACAACGGTAAGCTGGGCAATGCCCGTGCGGACCAACTGTTCGCCAGCGTTAGCGTAAAATTGAAAGATGAGGTCGTGGCCGAGAAACGGCCGCCGCGATCGAAGGATGACTACATCATCAGTACCGCCGAGGGCGATCTGCCCGAGGGTGTGACCGTCGAGCACTGGGTCTGACCCATGTTCTCCGAAGACGACTTGCTGCCCATCAGCGCCCTTCAGCACCTGCTGTTCTGCCCGCGGCAGTGCGCGTTGATCCACGTGGAGCAGCAGTGGGCGGAGAACCGGCTGACCATCGAGGGGCGGCACCTGCACGAGCGGGCCGACTCGGGTCGAGGCGAGACGCGGCGGCCACGGCGGGCGAAGGGACGGGAGCCGGGCGAGGGCGCGCCGGACGGGCCGGGGGTGCGGATCACGCGGGCGCTGCCGTTGCGGTCGCTGGCGCTGGGGATCAGCGGGCAGGCGGACGTGGTCGAGTTCCGGCCCGGGACGCCGGCGGGGCCGGAGGCCGCGCAGGGCGGGCCGGGCGGGGTGGTGCCGACCGTGCCGATGCCGGTCGAGTACAAGCGCGGCCGGCCCAAGCGGGACGGGTCGGACCGGGTGCAGCTGTGCGCCCAGGCGCTGTGCCTGGAGGAGATGCTCGGCACGCCGGTGCCGGCCGGGGCGCTCTACTACGCCGCCCTGCGGCGGCGCGAGGTCGTGCCGATCGACGATGGCCTGCGCCGGCTGACGTTGGACGCGATCGGCCAGCTGCACGCGATGGTGCGGGAACGCGTCACCCCGCCCGCCCGGCGGATGAAGAAGTGCGACCGCTGCTCGCTGCTGAACCTGTGCCTGCCCGACGTGCTGGACGGTTCCGAACCGGCCAGCCGATATCTGCGGCGGTCGCTCGCCGGCAGCTTGGCGAACGCGGACGGGCCGGGCGGAGACGATCGGGATTAGACGGAGCGTCATGAAGCACCACCTGAACACGCTGTTCGTGACCACGCAGGGCAGCTACCTGGCGAAGGAGGGGGAGGCGGTGCTGGTCCGGCATGAGAAGCAGACCAAGCTGCGCGTGCCGATCCACACGCTGGGCGGGATCGTCACGTTCGGTCGGGTGGGGGTGAGCCCGTCGCTGATGGGGCTGTGCGGCGAGCGCGGCGTGGCCGTCAGCCTGATGAGCTTCTCCGGCCGGTTCCTAGCCCGCGTGAACGGGTTCACGTCCGGCAACGTGCTGCTGCGGCGGGAGCAGTACCGCTGGGCCGACGATCCCGGCAAGTCGGCCGCGGTCGCGCGGGCCGTCATCGCCGCCAAGGTGGCGAACGGGCGATCGGTGCTGCTGCGGAACGGTCGCGACTACCCGAACGGGGCCGGTCGCGACGACGTGGCCGCCGCCGCCCGGTACCTGGCGCAGGCGCTGGAGGGGATGCAGCTGCAAACGCAACTGTCGCTCGACTCGTTGCGCGGGTTGGAGGGGGACGCCGCCAACGCCTACTTCGGGGTGTTCGATCATCTGGTGACGGCGCAGAAGGAGGACTTCCGGTTCACGAGTCGCAGCCGTCGACCGCCGTTGGACAACGTGAACGCGCTGTTGAGCTTCGTCTACGCCATGCTCGCCAACGACGCCCGCGGGGCGTGCGAGGCGGCGGGGCTGGACCCGGCGGTGGGGTTCCTGCACCGCGATCGACCGGGCCGGCCGGGGCTGGCGCTGGACCTGATGGAGGAGTTCCGCCCCTACCTGGCCGACCGGCTGGTGCTGTCGCTGGTCAACCGGAAGCAGGTGGACGGCCGGGGGTTCGAGCGGACCGAGAGCGGCGGGGTCCGCATGGGCGACGCGACGCGCAAGGCCGTGCTGGTCGCCTACCAGAAGCGCAAGCAGGAGGAGGTCGTCCACCCGTTCCTCGGCGAGCGCGTCACCGTCGGCCTGCTGGTCCACCTCCAGGCCCGGCTGCTCGCCCGCCACCTCCGCGGCGACATCGACGCCTACCCGGCATTCATCTGGAAGTGATATTTGAGCGGGAAGTTCTGAGTTGTGAGTTGGGAGCTGGCGGCCGCGCGCACCTTCAATTTCCAACTCTCGGGTGAGAACTCCCCGCTCCCGGCGCGAAGGAGCGATATGTTGGTCTTGGTGACGTACGACGTGTCGACGACGACGCCGGAGGGCCGGCGGCGGCTGTCGCGGGTGGCGCGGGCCTGCCTGGACTTCGGCCAGCGGGTGCAGGCCAGCGTGTTCGAGTGCGAGGTGGACACCGACACGTTCGCCCGGCTCCGCCTGCGGCTGCTGGACACGTACGACCCGGCCGCCGACAGCCTGCGGTTCTACTTCCTGGGGTCCGAGAAGCGCCGACGGGTGGAGCACCACGGCACCAAGCCGTCGACCGACCTGTCGGGGCCGCTGATCGCCTGACGACCGTGCCACGCCGACCCCGTTCGCCGCGACCCGCGCGCGCACTGGCCGCGCCCGATCCATTCGCGGAGGGCCGAAGCCGACGGCCCGACGATAGTTGCGCGACGATCGCCGCCGACCACGGCGCGCCGGCCCGTCGGCCGGCCGTCGTTCGCGGCCGAGTCAACGTTGTTGCCCCCGGGGTCCACAGATGTCCTCGCAGGCGTCGCCCCTCACGTGAGGGGCGTGGATTGAAACACCCAGGCCGAGGCCGCCGTCCGATCGGACATGCCGTCGCCCCTCACGTGAGGGGCGTGGATTGAAACCGGAGGATGTGATCGGTGGCAAGCCGTACTTCGGGTCGCCCCTCACGTGAGGGGCGTGGATTGAAACTTGAGATAGTCCGTCTGCTTCTGCGATTCGCTCAGGTCGCCCCTCACGTGAGGGGCGTGGATTGAAACTGACCAGCTGGCGAGGGTGCCGACAGATACCGCGGGTCGCCCCTCACGTGAGGGGCGTGGATTGAAACAACCCGAGCACCGGGTTCTGCGCGCCCTGGGCGAGTCGCCCCTCACGTGAGGGGCGTGGATTGAAACCCGAGCCGGTCGGCGTGGTGCAGGGAAGCGTGAGGTCGCCCCTCACGTGAGGGGCGTGGATTGAAACCTAGACGCGATCCGCACTCGTCTGGCGGCCAACCTGTCGCCCCTCACGTGAGGGGCGTGGATTGAAACTCCATGCGTCGGTCTATGGCGTCATCCGATTTGCCGTCGCCCCTCACGTGAGGGGCGTGGATTGAAACTCGCCGGTCATGCACGCCTCGCACAATCCACGGCCATCGCCCCTCACGTGAGGGGCGTGGATTGAAACGCATCATCGACGTGAAGCGGCTGGTGACGGCGAAGTCGCCCCTCACGTGAGGGGCGTGGATTGAAACACTAGGTCGTAGACGTAGACGCCGATCAGCGCCAGGTCGCCCCTCACGTGAGGGGCGTGGATTGAAACGACCCACAGCCGCAGATCGGCGGGGGTATGGCGAGTCGCCCCTCACGTGAGGGGCGTGGATTGAAACGTCGCGTCGATGTAGTCGCGTTCCTTCACGGTCGCGTCGCCCCTCACGTGAGGGGCGTGGATTGAAACACCGAAGAGGCGGGCGGCTACACGGTCAACGCGGGTCGCCCCTCACGTGAGGGGCGTGGGTTGAAACGACACCAGCGTCGACGTCGGCACGGGCGTCACCGAGTCGCCCCTCACGCGGGCGGCTTCGGTTGAACGAACCGGCGGGCACCTCGAGGCGATGGGCGTCGAGGCGGCGTCGCCCGCGATCGAGGGTGCGACCACGAGTTCACCGCCGCTTCATGCCGAACAGGAAGCCGGCGGTGGCGGAGCCGGCGGAGGGGAGGTGGGCGAAGATGAAATCCTTGAACTGCGAGAGCTGGCCGCTCATCCAGGTGGTGGCCTGGCCGGCCTGGGCCTGGACGGAGGAGAGGTCGAGGTTGATGTTGAAGTAGTGGGCCGCGGCGATGGCGGCGACGACCAGGGCGGCCAGGAGGGTGGCGACCTTGAGGAACGCCCGCGAGATGACGCCGACGACCAGGCCGATGAAGAAGCTGAAGCCGATCGCCGCCACCTTGGGGGAGAGCCAGTCGGTGGCGGTCGATTGGGCCGGGACGGTGGTGGTCGTGGTGGTCTGCGGGTCGGGCGTGGTGGGCTGACCGCCGCCGACGAAGCCGCTGGAGCCGGGCGGGGCGACGGCGGTGGGGGCCGGGGCGGCGTGGGTGACGACGACCTGGGGCTGGGCGTGATGCAGGTTCCTCGAGGCCAGCTGGGCCCCGACGCCCAGCACGCCGACGACCAGCGAGGCGACCAGGGCGAGCACCTTCCACTTGGGCATGGTGCGGAAGGCGTGCGCCAGGCCGTGTTCGCGGCGGAGCTCTGCGGTGTCGTTGGTCATGATTACGAGAGTGTACCGCTCGCGGCTATGATCCCGCCACCATGGACCGGACCGCGTTCCTCATCACGACCCCGATCTACTACCCCAACGGCGAGCCGCACCTGGGCCACGTCTACACGACGCTGTGCGCCGACACGATCGCCCGCTACCACCGGCTCAAGGGGGACGACACGTTCCTCCTGACCGGCACCGACGAGCACGGCGTGAAGATGGTCAAGACCGCCGCCGACCGGGGCGTCACGCCGCGGCAGTTGGCCGACGAGAACGCGGCGATCTTCGAGTCGCTGTGGCGCGAGCTGCACGTCACCAACGACGACTTCATCCGCACGCCGGAGGAGCGGCACCACCGCGCCGTGCAGACCGTCGTCAACCACCTGCTGGCCAACGACGACATCTACCTGGGCGGCTACACCGGCTGGTACGACGAGGGGCAGGAGGAGTTCGTCACCGAGACGACCGCCAAGGAGCAGGATTACAAGTCGGCCATCAGCGGTCGGCCCCTGGTGCGGCACGAGGAGAAGAGCTACTTCTTCCGCCTGTCCAGGTACGTCCCGCGCGTGCTGCAGCACGTCGCCGACCACCCCGAGTTCATCCTGCCCGACAGTCGGCGGAACGAGGTCGTCAGCAAGCTGAGGGCGGGCGTCGACGACCTGAGCATCAGCCGGGCCTCGCTCGAGTGGGGCATCCCGATGCCCAACGATCCCAAGCACGTCGTGTACGTCTGGATCGACGCGCTCACGAACTACATCACTGCCCTCGGCTACGGGTCGAGCGACGACGCGCGACTGAAGCGGTTCTGGCCCGCCGACGTCCACCTGATCGGCAAGGAGATCATGTGGTTCCACACGGTCTACTGGCCGGCCATGCTGATGGGGCTCGGCCTGCCGCTGCCCAAGACCGTGTTCGCCCACGGCTGGTGGACGGCCGACGGCAAGAAGATGAGCAAGCTGCTCGGCAACTTCGTCGGGCTCGACCAGCTGCGCGCCAAGATCGCCGCGTACGGCGAGGACGCGCTGCGGTACTACCTGCTGCGCGCCGCGCCGTTCGGGTCGGACCTGGACTGGAGCGAGAAGGAGTTCAGCACGGCCTACGACGACCTGTCGAAGAAGCTCGGCAACTGCCTGAACCGCACGACCAACATGACGACCCGCTACCGCGACAACGCGGTGCCGGCCGCGGGCGAGCTGCAGGAGATCGACCGGGCGGTGCTGGCGCAGGCCGAGGCGTTGCCGGGGAAGCTGGACGACGCGTACGGACGGCTGGCGCTGCAGGAGTGCGTGCTGCTCCCGGTCGAGTTGGTGCGAGCCGTCGATGGGTTCATCGAGGCGACCGCGCCGTTCAAGCTGGCGAAGGACCCGGCCCAGGCGGGTCGGCTGGACACCGTGCTGAACGTGATCGCGCGCGGCATGCACGCCGCGCTGGTGGGGCTGTTGCCGGTGCTGCCGGAGAAGGCGGCCGCGGGGCTGAAACAGTTGGGCGTGGATGTGGCGGGGAAGACATTGGCGGAGTTGTACGGTGCCGCCCCTGTTGCGAGGCACAAGCTGGGCGAGGGGTCGGCCCTCTTCCCGCGGGTCGAGGTGAAGTGACGGTCAGCCGCCGGTGCGGCGGGCGGCGAGCAGGCGGACGAAGTCGGCATGCCCAGGGCTGGCGAGGCCCAGCCCGAGCGTCGCCATCAGCTTGCCGTGATCGCGCGCGGCCAAGGCAGCGGTATCGATCCAGAGCCCCGGGAACTGCACGGAACGCACGATCCCGTCCGCTGGCACCGTCAGCTCGCGGTCGCCGGCGAGGTCGAACCAACGCAGCCGAAGGTCGTCAACCAGGTACACGAGGTACTCGGGCACGCCTGCCGTGCGGTAGTCGGTCCGCTTGGCATGCAGGTCGATGGACCGGCTGGAGTGGGCGATCTCCACGAGCAGTTCCGGCGGCCCGGCGACGTAGTCGTCACCAGTGGTCCGGGACCGCCCGCCATGAGACGGGAGCACCCGCAGGAACAGGTCGGGCTGAGGTTCGGAATCCCGGCCGAGGATCACCGTCGTGTTGTCGCCATGCTCCGTTCCTGGCGTCGCGCTCTCGTAGGCGAATAGGACGCTGCCGAGCGGAACATGATTGGTCCCGTGCCGCAGTCTCAGTGGTGACGCCACGTAGACGATCCCTCCGATCAGCTCCGCCTTGAAATGCCGCGGCATCCGCTCGTACGCCTCGTGGAACTCCGCCTGCGTCATCCGATCGCCGTTGTGAAGCTCCGCCGGTGACTCGGCGCGCGCGGCCGGCGTTGAGAGCGACAAGGTTGCGGTTGCGGTCATCGAATCACCTCACGCCCGATCATACCACGGCGGTTGCGCTCACGGGTGCCTCACCGTCGGCCGCAGGCCCAGGTAGCCGCCGTCGGCGTCGTACAGGTAGTCGTAGATGGCGAACGCACGCAGGCCGGTGTTGACGCTGGACACGGGCGACGTGGTCGGCGTCCGCGACAGCTTCAGCGGCACCACGGGGTCACCCGGCCACCTGTCCTTCGCCTCGACCGACTTGAAGCTGTAGTGCAGCTGCCCGCCGAGGAGGTGGACCTCCACCGACGTGCCGCGCGGCAGGTCGACGTTGGCGGGCAGGCCGGGCTGCCACAGGATGAAGTTGGTCAGGCCGGTGTCGAGCAGCATGGGCGTCTCGGGCTCCCGCTGTCCGTTGACGACGACCCACCCGCGGCTGGTCTCCCAGTCCTTCAGCCCCGGCGCGAGCCGGGCCGAGTCGGCCGACACGGTCCGCTCGGTCAGCTTCTGGTACGACCAGCCCGTGCCCACGTCCTTGCCGGCGATGCCCAGCGTGTACCCGTCGCGGTTGATGATGTAGCCGCGGCGCATGGTGCCGTCGCGCATCTGCGTCAGGTTCAGGAACGGGTTCTTCTCCGGGTGCGGGTCCTTCCCCCGTCCGAACCCGACGCCGAACATGTACGGGTGCGGCGCCCGCGGGCTGACGTAGGGGGCGGTCGAGCTTGTAGGCACCCTCCCCCCGCCGTTGACCGCGCCCGGGTGGATCACCGTGCGCGTGGCGGCCAGCACCGGCACGTGGGTCACGACCGGCTTGCCGTCGGGTCCGGTCGCGTCCAGGAACGTGATGTCACAGGGGGCCCACACGCCGTCCAGCTCGACGCCGCTGCTGCTGTAGGTGATCGATCCCGGCTCGCCCTTGGGATCGTAGTTGGGGACGTCCGACGCCCCCAGGATCACGCCGACCGACCCCGTGTCGACCTGCACGACGAGCGGCGGCCCGCCGTTGACCGAGATGCGGACGTTCATGCCGGTCAGGTGGTCGAAGTCGACCGCCGGCCGGGTCACCGCCGCGCGCGGCCGGGTGCCGGCGCGCATCGGCAGCCGCCCGAACGGCACCTGCACGCTCTGAGTGAACGCGGAGTAGTCCGGCGCGGGCTCGGCGTTCCCCGCCGCCAGGAGCGGCGCGTGCGGCAGCACCGCGCCGGCGACGATCGCGGCGCAGGACAACAGGATCGGCAACCGTCGGCGGCGTTGATGCAAACGCTTCATTGACATGGGCTCCTGCGCGACCGCTCGGGTCGCGTCCAGATCGGGCAACGGAAACGCTACAGGCCGCGCTGGTTCGCAACGCGAACGCGCCGCGGTCAACGCACTACCGCCGACCGGCCGACGCTGTTCGCGCGGCGGCCGATACCGGACGATATCCGACCGATTTCAACAAGCCGACAGGCGACGACGTGGCGGCGTGTGCGACGGTCGAGCCCGTGTTGCCTTCGTTCACATCCGCGTCGTTTTCACTCGCCCGGAGATGCATGTCCTGGATGTGGAGCTGTGGCGTTGCGACCGTCGCGCCGCCGCGACCGCGGCCACGGGCCGGTCGAGCGACCGGGTACCGCTCAAGGCGGCGGGGGTTGGTCGCGGAGCCGATGGCGTTCAAGGTGCTGCGACGGGCGGCAGAGGCGGAGTCGAAGCGAGAGAGCGTGCAGCAGGCGTGGGACGCCATATCGAAGTCAAACGACGAGACGGGAGTGTTGGCTGCCCGGATTCAATCGCGGGCACTGAGGCAAAGGAGATGGGGGGCCGTCGTAACCTCGGCCCAAATGAACCGGCGGGTCGCCGACTTTGCAGGTCCGTCATTGGTGACGGTGGACGGCGGCCTGTTGCCGGTCCCAAAAACGGACACGGCTCCGGAAAAATCCGGAGCCGTGCACGGTTTCATAGCGGGGGGAGGATTCGAACCTCCGACCTCCGGGTTATGAGCCCGACGAGCTACCAAGCTGCTCTACCCCGCGATCAGTGAGGAAGCATCCTACCGCGCCCGCGGCCGTTGTCAATCAGAGCCGCATTGCGATTGCGAACCCGCAACGGCCGGCGGGTGTCGCGTCCGGTAACTGACCTCCGCGGTGGCCGGCTCAAGAAATGGTGCAGGGTCGGCCGGGCGGGTTCCGATAACACCTGCACGGGACAGGGCCGGCACGGAACGCTGGCCGCCGGGAGAATCGGGCCATGTTGCTGCAGCAGACGACGACGACGTGGGGCAACCAATCGAACGCCGCCAGCTGGGGCTCGAAGGCCAAGCGGATGCGGCTGGCGACCGACACGGCCGAGCGGCGACGCGGGCTGCGGGTCGCCCAGGCCCGGCCCGTGAAGGTGCTCGACGCGATCGGCGGGCGGACGCTGGTCGGCGAGACGATCGACGTCAGCGCCACCGGGCTCCGGGTGCAGCTGCCGGCAAACGCCGCCCTGCGCGTGGGCGAGGTGCTGGGCATCCATGTCGGGCTGAGTCGGATCGGCGAGAAGCTCGCCAACCGGCGGCAGATGATCCCGGTGCGGGTCGTCTGGGTGGGCAAGCCGGACGCCCGGCGTGAGGGAAGCCTGGTGGCGGGGGTCGAGTTCGCGACGGGGATCGGCGCACAGCTTGACGCGGCGTGAGTCGGTCCGACGCTCAAAATAGACGAGGCAGACCCACGGCAGCGCCGCGGGCTTTGCGCTGCGCGGAACAGTGCTAAGGTCTTTAGCGGCCTTGACTCGATGGGGGGTTCTCCATAACGTACGCCCCCTTGCACGGCGGCGGGCGATGTCCCGCCGCTTTGCTTTCCGCCACAGATGGGATAAAACCTGCGGTTCGCCTGCCGTCGTCACCCGATGGTGAGACCGTCGGGCCGCAGAGGAGTTGGTCCATGCTTCCGGTTCAAAAGCACAGCAAGTCTCGCAAGCGCAAGCGTCGGTCCCACCACGCGTTGACGCCGATCCACTACGTCCGTTGCCCCCAGTGTGGCAACGCCAAGCTGCCGCACTGCGCGTGCGACAGCTGCGGGTACGTCAACCCGAAGCTGGCCCTGCAGGTCGAGGCCGAGCCGGCCTGAGCGACCGCCGACGGTGGCGGGTTGCGTGGGGGGTGTCGGCGGCGAGGGAGGTTTCGGCGTGCGTGCAGCGGTCGACGTGATGGGCGGGGACAAGGCCCCCGGCGAGATCCTCAAGGGTTGCTGGGAAGCCGCGTCTCTGTTGGACGGCGACGACTTGGTGCTGCTCGTCGGTGACGAGGCGATCCTCCGCCCCGCGCTGGCCGACAGCGGTCTCTCGGCCGACCGGCTCAAGCGGTACACCATCGTCCATGCCAGCCAGTCGGTCGGGATGGACGAGTCGCCGGTCGAGGCGATCAAGGGCAAGCCGGACAGCTCGCTGTCGGTCGTCGCCAAGCTGGTGTCGAAGGGGGAGGCCGACGTGGCCATCTCCGCCGGCAACACCGGCGCGTTCGCCGCCGCCGCGCAGCTGCGCATGCGGCTGCTCCCCGGCGTGGCCCGCCCCGGCATCGCCGTTGGCCTTCCCACCGCCGCCGGCACGCTCGTCCTGTGCGATGCCGGCGCCAACATCGGTGCCAAGCCGCACCACCTCCTGCAATACGCGCTGATGGCCGCCGTTTACGCCACGGCGGCGTACGGCATCGAGAACCCGCGCGTCGGGCTGCTCAGCGTCGGCGAGGAGGATGCCAAGGGCAGCCCGCTGGTCAAGCAGGTCCACAAGATGCTGCGGGACGAGCCGCAGGTGAACTTCATCGGCAACATCGAGGGCCGGGATCTGACCCGGGGCGTGGCGGACGTCGTCGTCTGCGACGGGTTCGTCGGCAACGTCGTCCTGAAGATGCTCGAGGGCGTGACGTCCAGCCTGTTCAAGCAAATCGCCGGGGCGGTGCAGAAGTCGGCCCCGGAGATCGCCGGGCCGTTCCGCAGGGCGCTCCAGCCGGTCATCGACTCGTACGACTGGCAGGAGGCGGGCGGCGCCCCGCTGCTGGGCGTGGGCGGGATCGCGCTGATCTGCCACGGGGCCAGCGAGGCCCGGGCGATCAAGAGCACGATCCGGGTGGGCAAGCGGATGGTCGCGACCGGCGTGAGCGCGAAGATCGTCGCCCGGCTGGAGCAGAGCATCGAGGTTGACGAGAGTCCTGAGTCGTGAGTTTTGAGTTCCGAGGCCGTAGCATGAACACGGTTGTGCGCATTTGATCCTGAGCTCAGAACTCTCAACTCATCACTCGGAACTCCCATCGCCATGCCCGACTACGGAGCCATCATCGCCGGGACCGGTCACCACGTGCCCGAGCGGCGGCTGACCAACGCCGACCTGGCGACGATGGTCGACACCAACGACGAGTGGATCGTCCAGCGGACGGGCATCAAGGAGCGCCGCATCGCCGCCCCCGGCGAGTCGACCGCCTCGCTGGCGGTCGCCGCCGGTCGCAGGGCGATCGACGATGCCGGCCTGACCATCGCCGACGTTGAGCTGGTGATCGTCGCCACGATCACGCCGGAGATGGGGTTCCCGTCCACCGCCTGCTTCGTCGCCGCCGGGCTGGGCATGCAGGGGACGCCGGCGTTCGACCTGGCGGCGGCGTGCAGCGGGTTCATCTACGCGCTGGAGACGGCCGTCTCGTTCGTGAAGTCGGGCCGGCACCGCAACATCCTGGTGATCGGGGCCGAGACGCTCAGCCGGATCACCGACTACACCGACCGCGGCAGCTGCATCCTGTTCGGCGACGGGGCCGGGGCGGCCGTCGTGCAGCGGTCCCCCGACCCCAAGAGGGGCGTGCTCTACACCAGCACCCACGCCGACGGCAACGGCTGGGAGCTGCTGCACCTGAGGCCCGGCAGCCGGTCGCCGATCGACGAGGCGATGCTGGCCGAGCGGGGGCAGTTCATCAAGCTCAAGGGCCGCGAGGTGTACAAGTTCGCGGTGACGCGGTTCGAGGAGCTGATCCACGACGCGATGCGCAAGTGCGAGCTGTCGCAGGACGAGGTGTCGCTGATCATCCCGCACCAGAGCAACCTGCGGATCATCGAGAGCGCCACGTCGAAGCTGAGGTTCCCCGACGACCGGGTGTACGTGAACATCGACCGCTTCGGCAACACGTCGGCGGCCAGCATCCCCATCGCGCTGGACGAGGCCCGCAGGGCCGGCCGGGTCCCGCCGGGGTCGACCGTGCTGTTCGTCGCGTTCGGGGCGGGGCTGACGTGGTCGAACGCGGTCGTCAAATTCTGAACGTGCATTTGGCCACAGATGGGGCACAGACGAACGCAGAACGAGACTGAATTTGTGCTCCCATCTGTGTTCATCTGTGTCCCCTCAGTGGCTAACCTGAACCCGATGGCAACCAAGACATTCATCCTCTGCCCCGGCCAAGGGGCCCAGGTCGTCGGCATGGGCAAGGACTTCTACGCCGACTCGCCGATGGCGAAGTCGGTGCTGGACGTCGCCGCCGACGTGTTGGGGTTCGACCTGAAGGGCATCGCCTTCGACGGGCCCGAGGAGACGCTGAACCAGACGGACGTCAGCCAGCCGGCGATCTTCGCCGTGTCGGTCGCGGCGTTCCGGGCCGGCGAGGAAGCGGGGCTGATCGATCCCGCACAGGTGTCGGCGTACGCGGGGCTGAGCCTGGGCGAGTACACCGCCCTGCACCTGGCCGGCGTGTTCACGTTCGAGGACGGCCTGCGGCTGGTGAAGGCGCGCGGCGCCTACATGCAGGCGGCCGCCGTGGCGTCGCCTTCGGGCATGGTCGCGCTGCTGGGGGCCGACCCGGCGGCCGTCGACAAGCTGTGTGCCGACGCCGCCGAGGGCGAGCCGCTCGTCCCGGCCAACTACAACGCCCCGGGCCAGATCGTCATCAGTGGGACCAAGGCTGCCTGCGAGCGGGCCCTGAAGTTGGCTGAGACGGCCGGCTTCAAGGCGACGGTGCTCAAGGTGGCCGGCGCGTTCCACAGCCCGCTGATGCAGCCCGCCGCCGACCAGATGGTCGCCGAGCTGGACCGGGCCACGTTCGCCGACCCGACGACGACCGTCTACTCCAACGTGACGGCCGCCCCGCACGCCGGTGCCGATTCGATCAAGCGACGGCTGGTCGAGCAGATCGTCTCGCCGGTGAAGTGGGAGCAGACGATGCAGTCGCTGATCGCCAGCGGCGGCGAGGCCCCGCGCTTCGTCGAGCTCGCGCCCAACCGTCACCTGGCCGGCCTGGCCAAGCGGATCAACCGGAGGCTGCCGGTGGAGAGCCTGATGTCGGTCGAGTCGCTGCAAGCGCTGGCGAAGGCGCGCGGCACTGAGCTGCGCGTCTGAAGTCGGCCCACCTGCGAGCCCTGTTCGCCCCACGGGCGTCGGCCAAGTCCCACGGTTGGTTGGCCCGCCTCGGGAGCGGTGGCGGGGGCGACTTCTGCTTTAGTCGGTCCGTACCCTGCTGACATCGGCCGTGTCCGTCGCTAGGCTTTTTGGGCCGTTCCTCTCCGGCGGCACGCAACTTGCCAACACGCGGCGTTTCTGAGGGACACTGACGGGAGTCAACCATGGCGGACGCGAAAGACCCATCGGACCCGGCCGACTTCGGCACCTTCGGCCGGTACCGCGAGGTGCCGGTCGCCCAGATGCCGCCGACCATGCGGTCGGCCTACGACGCCACAATGAAGCTCCGCGGGATCGTCCCCGGCCCGCACCGGATTTGGGTCGCGAATCCGACGCTGTCCGAGACGATCGTGCCCATCGGCGGGTACTACCAGACGCAGTCGACGCTGGCGAAGGCCGAGATCGAGATCGTCACCAACCTGATCACCGCCCGGTGGGGGTCGGCCTACGCCAGTTACGAGCATGAGAAGATCGGCGAGCGGCAGGGCCACCTGCCGCCCGACAAGGTGCAGCGGATGATCGCCGGGCTGCCGGTCGCGTTCGACGACCCGCGGCAGCAGGTGGTCTACGAGTTGGCCGCGGCCCTGGTGCAGCCGCGGATCGTGTCGCTGGGGCTGTACAACCGGGCCCGGGACGTGTTGGGCGACGCGGGGTTGGTCGACGTGGCGGTGCTGATCGGCTGGTTCACGATGGTCAGCATGACGCTGGCCATCTACGACGTGCCGGCGAACGCGATGGGGCTGGAGCAATGATGGCGGCGGTGGGGGCCGAGAGGGGCCTCGAGAGGAGCGTCGCGTGCCGGAGCAAACCCATGGCCTTGGCGGGCGGTTACCGCTGGTCGACCCGGCCACGATGACCGGGCCGCAGCGGGCACTGTACGACCAGATGTGCCGAGGCGTCGTGCCGTGGGCCGACGCCGCCGGGTTCGAAAGCCGCGACGGGCAGGGGCGGGTGATCGGCCCCTTCAACCCCGTGCTGCTGAGCCCGGAGATCGGCGGCAGCTTCCTGTCGTTCCAGAAGGTCGAGCAGGACCACACCTCGCTGACGCCCCGGGCGCGGGAGGTCGTCATCCTCAGCGTCGGGTCGGTCTGGCGGGCGGCCTATGAGCTGTACGCCCACGCGGCCGTGGGGGCCAAGGCCGGGTTGTCGGCCGAGCAGGTCGAGGCGGTGTCGGCCGGGCGGTCGGCCGCGGGGCTGGACGAGCGGGAGCGGGCCGCCCAGCAGTTCACCCTGCAACTGGTGGCGACCCATGCCGTGGACGACCCAACCTATGCCGCCGCGCGGGCGGCGTGGGGCGAGCGCGGCGTGTTCGAAATGGTGATGCTGATCGGCGCCTACCTGACCGTGTGCGCGATGCTGAACGCCTTCGCGGTCCCCGTGCCCGACGCCGTCCAATTGGAGGACAAGCGGTGAACCACATCGAGCAGGCCAAGTTGGAGGTCGTGGCCGAGTTCCCCCAGGGCTACTTCCTGGAGAACCTAGCGGTCCGCCCGGACGGGTCGATCCTGGTCACGGCCTTCAACAAGAAGGAACTGTGGTGCGTCCCGGCCCCGGCGGCGGGGCTGCCGGTGGAGCCGGCCCTGGTGTGCCGGCCCGACCTGCCACCGCTGAACGTCGTCGAGGCCGAGCCGGACGTCTTCTACCTGACGGCGGCCGACGTGTACGCGACGCGGACGTCGCACCTGTACCGGCTCGACCTGCGGGGCTGGCAACCGGGGGCGGCCGTCGTCCCGCAGCTGGTGCTGGAGTTCCCCGAGCCGAAGGTGGGGCTCAACGGCAGTTGCCTGCTCGCGCCCGGCGTCCTGCTGTCGGCGGGGTTCTCGACGCTGATCTGGCGGGTCGACCTGTCGGCCGATGGCCGGCAGGCCACGGCGCGGGTCTGGCTCCAGCACGACAACATGCGGAACCGGCCGGGCGAGAAGAAGCCGGAGCAGCCCGGCATCAACGGCGTCCGCTACGCCGCCCGCACCGGACACCTGTATTACACGTCGACGTCGCAACAGTTGATGATGCGGGTCGCGGTCGACCCGGCCACGCTCAACCCGGCCGGCCCGCCGGAGTTCGTGGCCGGCGGGCGGTTCTGGGACGACTTCCTCCTGGACGAGGCGGCCGGCGTGGCCTACGTGACCACCCACCGCGAGAACACCATCGACCGCGTCAACCTGGCCGCCGACGGCAACCGCGACGGGTTCGCCGTCGCCGCCGGCGACCCGTTCACGGACCGGCTCGTCGGCCCCTCCAGCGGCGCCTGGCGGCGCGCCCCCGGCGACTACGGCCGCGTCGCCTACGTCACCACCGACGGCGGCACCGCCCAGTCGCCCGACGGCGTGCCGCGGACGGCCAAGCTGCTGCGGGTCACGTTCCCCTAGACAGTTGCCACCACCGCGTGGCGAGTTCGCGGCCAAGCCCACGGCACCGCCGTGGGTTGTCTTGCGCGATCACGCGCCACCGCCAGGTTGGCCCCGTATGAACATCCAGGGTCGATCCGAGCGATGGCGCACGATGACTCGCCCGGTGCGTCAGACAGCGTACCCAGCCATCCGGGTTCGGGCCAGGTCGCGGCGCGGCGGGGCACCGAAGCGGCGGCGGTACTCCCGGCTGAACTGCGACGGGCTCTGGTAGCCCACCGCGTACCCCACGCTGGCCGCGTCACCGCCGCGGCCCAGCAGTTGGCTGCGGGCCTCCAGCAGCCGCACCTGCTTCTGGAACTGCAGCGGGCTCATCGCCGTCACGGCGCGGAAGTGGCGGTGGAACGACGTCACGCTCATCCCCGCCACCCGGGCCAGCCCCTCGACGGCCAGCGGTTGGTTGTACTGCCGGCGGATCACGTCGATCACCCGCCGGACCCGCGACAGCTGGCTGTCGGGCCGCACCATCTGCCGGAGGGTCGGCCCGCACGGCCCGCGGAGCAGCCGGTAGAGGATCTCCCGCTCGGCCAGCGGGGCCAGCACCGGCACGTCGCCCGGGTGGTCGAGCAGCCGCACGAGCCGCAGCAGCGGGTCCAACAGCTCGGCCCCCAGCGCGTGGACCGCCATGGCCGGGGTCGACGCCGCGGGGTCCTCGGTCTCGTCGTGACCCATTGGCAGGTCGAACATCAACGACGCGAGCGTCCCCGGGTCCAGCGTCAGCACGCAGCTGAGGCACGGCCCCTCCACCACCTGCGCCGACGCCGGCAGCTCCGCCGACGCCACCAGGTAAGTGGCCGGGTCGTAGTCGAACGTCCGGTCGCCGACGAACACCCGCTTGCGGCCGGCGACGACCACGCACAGCAGCGGGTGGTAATTCGAATCGGTCAGCCCCGATGCCGCCCCGGCGTGCGCCAGCGTGAGCCGGGGGATGGGGGTGCGCACCACGGCCCGGCGGCAGTGGCGGGCGACCAGGTCTCGCAGTTCGGTCATAGGATGACCAGTGTACGCCGCCCGGCCGGCGGCTGGCGCTCGGGTCGATCAAACGACGTGTGGACTGTCTGATCACAAGGACGCCCGGCCCCTTTGACCCGCCGCCGATGCCGTCCAGATCCCCGACGACTGGGCCTCGGTCGGACAGGCGTTGTTGCTGGGCAGCGGCCCGCCGTGGCCAAGGGAGGCAACGGGCTCGGGGGCAGGTACGAACGCCGACGTCTGGCCAGTGACGGCGAGCGTGGGCACGCCCCGACCGTCTCCAGACCCCTGTGTCTTGCTCAATCCCCTCCGCCGGACGACCATCACAGGGGGGCCGCCGGTCTTCTGGAGCGTTGCATGGCGTCGTCGGAACCCAGCTGGGCGGTCGTCACGGGGGCCTCGAGCGGGCTCGGGATCGCCTTGGCGGCCGGGCTGGCACAGCGGGGGCACAACCTCGTTCTGGTCGCCCGCCGCGAACAGCCCATGCGCGAGCTCGCGTCGCAGCTCGAACGGGGCCACCCCATCAAGGTCGTCGTCCACCCGCTGGATCTCGGCGAGCCCGACGGCGCGGTGACGCTGCAGCAGCGTCTTGACGCGGACGGAATCGAGGTGGACGTCCTGGTCAACAACGCAGCCTTCGCCCTCAGCGGCCCGTTCCTCGATCAGGGGCCGGAACGCCTGCGGGCCATGCTCCAACTCAACATCGTCGCGCTGACCGAGTTGACGCACGCCTTCGCCCGGCGGATGGCGCGGCGCGGACGGGGGCACATTCTCCTGGTGGGCAGCATTGGTGCCTACCAGCCGTCGCCGCTGGCCGCCGCGTACAGTGCTGCGAAAGCCTACGTGCTGTCGCTCGGCGTGGCGCTCCATGTCGAGTTGGCGCCGAACGTGGTGGTGACCGTACTGTCACCCGGCTTGATGGACACGGAGTTTCACGAGGTGGCGGGTTACACGGTGAAGCCGTCCATGCGACGGACGGTGCTGCCCACGGAACGGGTCGCGGCGATCGGGCTCGACGCGATGTTCGCCGGTCGGTCGAGCGTGGTCGCGGGTCGGCTCAACCGGATCGGGGCCTTCAGCACCCGTCTGATGTCACGGTCCCTCCAGGCACGCATGGTTTACAAGATATCCAAGACTTAGCAGGGATTATCTGCCGCACGGCGTGCCTGGCGGTTCGTTCGTCGGACCGGTTGAAGCAGAGAGGCGGACGAGCATCTTGCCGAGGTTGCCGCCGGAGAACAGCTTCAGGAAAGCGGCCGGGGCGCTCTCGATGCCGTCGTCCACCGTCTGATGGATCTTGACGGTGCCGTCCGCGACCCAACCGGCCATCCGGCCGACGAACTGCGGCATCAGGTCGAAGTGGTCGGAGACGATGAACCCCTCCAGGCGGAGCCGCTTGGGCACCGCCAGCCGCAACTGCCGGGTGCCGGCCCCTTCGGCCTGGTTGTACTGCGAGATCATGCCGCACAGGGCGAAGCGTGCGAACGGCTTGGCCGACTGCAGGGCGGCCTCCAGGTGGGTGCCGCCGACGTTGTCGAAGTAGGCGTCGATGCCCTGCGGCGCCGCCGCGGCCAACGCGGCGGCCAGGTCCGTCTCCGCCTTGTAGTCGATCGCCCGGTCGACGCCGATCTCGCGCAGGAACGCGCACTTGTCGGCCCCGCCCGCCGAGCCGATCACGGTCGCCCCGATGATCTTCGCGATCTGGCACGCCACCGACCCGACCGCCCCGGAGGCCGCCGACACGAAGAGCGTCTCGCCGGCACGCAGCTTCACGACCCGGTCCACGCCGACGAACGCCGTCAGGCCCGGCAGGCCGGCCACGCCGAGCAGCGCCTCGGGCGGCAGGTTGGTCGGCGGCACCTTCGTCAGGGCCGACGGCGGCGCGTTGAACGCCTCCCGCCACCCCAGCATCGACTGCACGAGGTCGCCGGCCGCGAACCCCTCGCACGCCGAATCTTCCACCCGGCCGATCGCCCCGCCCTCCAACGGCTCGCCCAGGCGGAAGGGCGGCACGTAGCTCTCCCGCGTGGTCATGCGGCCGCGCATGTACGGGTCGACAGACATCCAGAGGTTCCGTACCCGCACCTGCCCCGCCGGCGGCGGCGGCACCTCCACCACCGCCATCGCGAACGTGTCCAGGGTCGGCGTGCCTTCGGGTCGGCGGGCGAAGCGAACCTCGCGGGAGGTGATGCTACGAACGTTCATGTTGGGTCACCGATGGTTTGGTTGCGGCTGCCGATCCGCTTGAGCACGGTCGCGAGGCAGTCGGCGTCCAACGCCCGCGGCGCGGCCGGGTCGCCCGGCGGGGGACCGAGTGGGCGATAAACGCCTCCATGGCGGTGGCCGAGAACGACGGTGCAACCTTGCCGGTGCGACCGCGTCACTTGGCACCTCCTCGGAGAGGGTCGGGCCGGTCGTCGTACGCCTGCCGGGCCGCGGCCACCTGGTCGCGGTGACCATTCGCCCACCGGCACACGGCCGCCAGCGGCACGAGCAGGTCGCGGCTCATGTCGGTCAGCTCGTAATCCACCCGGGGCG
Source organism: Tepidisphaeraceae bacterium (assembly GCA_965198865.1). Lineage (GTDB taxonomy): Bacteria > Planctomycetota > Phycisphaerae > Tepidisphaerales > Tepidisphaeraceae > CBDAQA01. The sequence continues at coordinate 55,087 of CBDAQA010000019.1, forward strand.
GGATCGTCGGCGTCACCGTCCGGGTCACAAAGCCGTCGCGTTCCAGCCCCCGCAGTGTGGCCGTCAACACCTTCTGCGACACCGTCTCCAGTCGCCGCCGCAGGTCGCTGAACCGCACCGGCCCGCCGCCGGACAGCGTGGTCAGGATCCGCATCGCCCACTTGTCCGCCATGCGGGTCAGCACGTCCTCGGTCGCGTCGCAGGGAACGGTGGGCACTTCAAGGTGGTCTGGTTTCACGCGGGTGCCTTCTTGTGCATGGGTCTGCGAAGGGGCAACTTATCCGGCGACGGGGACGGGCGATTGTATGGACGGCGGTGCGACGATGGCGAGTGCTGAGAACGGCCAGACGGTGCTGGTGACGGGCGGGTCGGGCTTCGTCGGCGGGTGGGTGATCGTCGCCCTCCTCCGCCGGGGGTACGCCGTGCGGACGACCGTGCGATCCCTGGCCCGCGAGGCCGAGGTGCGGGCCGCCATCGGACAGCAGGAAGGGGACGCGGCCGCCGTCGACCGGCTGTCGTTCCGCGTCGCCGACCTGTTGGCCGACGACGGCTGGGACGGGGCCGTCGGCGGGGCCGACGCGATCGTCCACGTCGCCTCGCCGATGCCGGTCGGGGAGTTCCGCGGGACCGACCTGGTCCGCCCGGCCGTGGACGGGACGCTACGGGTCCTGCGGGCCGGCGACCGGGCCGGCGTCCGGCGGTTCGTGCTGACCGGGTCGGCCGTCGCCGCCCAGCCCCCGGCCGGGTGGGCCGGCGGGCCGGTCGACGAGACGGTCTGGACCGACCCGGCCGCCCGGTCGAGCGACGAGTACGCCCGGGCCAAGACGCTGGCCGAGCGGGCCGCCTGGGACTTCGCCCGCGGGCACGGCGGCGAGGCGACGCTGACGGTGATCCTGCCGACCATGATCCAGGGGCCGGTGATGGGCCGCGACATCGGCGGGACGGCCGAGCTGGTCGACCGGCTGCTCCGCGGGCGGGTGCCGGCCGTCCCGCGGTTCGGGTTCAACATCGTCGACGTCCGCGACCTGGCCGACCTGCACGTGCGGGCCCTGACCGACCCCGCCGCCGCCGGCCAGCGGCTCCTCGCGGCCGGCGAGTTCCTCTGGATGGCCGACGTCGCCCATTTGCTCCGCGACCGCCTCGGCCCCGCCGGAGCCAAGGTGACCACCCGCCGCCTGCCCGACTGGGTGGTGCGGCTGGCGGCCCTGTTCAGCCCCGAGGCCCGCCTGATCGCACCCCGGCTCGGCCGCCGGCAGGAGTTCACCGCCGCCAAGGCCGAGCGGCTGCTCGGCTGGCGCACCCGCCCCGCCGCCGATTCCATCGTGGACTGCGCCCGGACCCTAATCGACTTGCCGAACGGCTGAACCGCCGTCCGCGGCAAGCCGACGAGCAGCGGTCGGGTCCGGACCGAACCACTGTCCCCGTCGCCGACGTTGGACGCGCTCAGCCCTTGGCCGCCAGCGAGGCCATGTACGCCTTCGCCTGCTCGGCGGCGATCCGGCGGTACTCCGGCATTTGCTCCCGCCGCGCCTCGGCCAACGCGCGCCGGACGCCGGCCACGTCGTAGTCGCGGCAGTAGACCGGCGTGCCCGGCTGCTGCCGCCACGACTCGTCCAGGCCGCCGGAGTCCAACGCGTCGAACCCGATCGCCTCGACGAGGTCCATCACGGCGGCCTTGGCCACGGGGTCGTCCCCGGCGACCGGCAGGGCGACGCGGTCGGCCGCCCCCTTGGGCCGCGGCCGGTCGGCCATGCTGGTGAACACGATGGCGTTGAACGCCTTGACCACCGGTCGCCGCAGGTGCCGCTCGACCCACCGGCTCTCGGGCAGCCCGGCGTCCAGCTCGGCCAGGTGGCCGTCCCGCTCCGGGTAGTAGTTGCAGGTGTCGGCCACGACCACCCCCGGCGGCACGCCGTCGAACAGGTCGGGGGGCAGTTGCGTGACCCCCTTCATCGTGATCGTCACGATCACTAGGTCCTGCCCGTGGGCGGCCTCCGCCAGGGTGCCCGCCGCCGCGCCGGTCTTGGCCGCCACCTCGCCGAGGGACGACGGGCCGCGCGAGTTGGCGATCACCACCTGGTGCCCCAGCGTGGCCAGGTGCTTGGCCAGCACGGTACCGACGTTTCCTGCCCCGATGATTCCGACCCGCATGCGATGCTCCGTTGCGCGTATGGGACGCCCGTTCCCCCGCCCAAGGCACCGGCCCGGGCGATGGCACGCGGACCATCGTATGCCCCGCCCGCCCAGTCATGAGGCACCCTCAGGCTTTTCGAGGGTCAGCGTCGCCGCGACGCCACGCCCTCGGCGTGTGTCGTCGTCAGGCTCCGCAGCATCGACCCGACCGCCCCGGCCAGCCCCGGGGCCGCCACCGCCCAGATTGGCCCGCGATGATCGAGGTCGTCTTGGCCACCAGGGTCAGCGGGCGGCCGCGGCACCCGTTCTGAGCTTGAACAGTCGGTCGGCGTTCCCATGCGCGATCTTGGCCCGATCTTCGGACGAGATCGGCAGACCATTCAGAAAGGCGACGCCCTGCTTGGGGTCGCCGAACGGGTAGTCGACCGAGAACATGATCCGGTCCGCCCCGAACGCCTCAAGGGTGGCCCTGAAGGACGACTCGATGAAGAAGCCGCCCATCGTGACGTGGACGTGCTTGCGGAGGACCTCGCTCGGCAGCTTCTCCATGCCCGCGGCCTTGTGGTACTGCTGGTCGAGGCGGGCGAAGAGCACCTGCAGCCCCTCCCCAAGGTGGCCGATCACCACGTGCAAGTCGGGGTGGCGGTCGAACGCCCCGCTCACCATGAGCCGCAGGATGTGGACGGCCGTGTCGGCGTGCCAGCCCCAGCCCGAGATCGACATCCAGAAGCCGAACGGCTCCGGCAGGCCGCCGTACATTCCCTCGCGGGCCGGGGCGGGCGGGATGCCGGGGTGGACGTAGATGGGCGTGCCCAGCGCCGCCGCCCGCGCTAGCAGCACGTCGTAGCTCGGATGGTCGAGGTACCGGCCATCGGTGGAGCCTTGCACCAGAGCACCCTTGAGCCCGAGCTGCTTCACGCACCGCTCAAGCTCGTCTGCGGCGGCATCGGGGTCGGTGAGCGGCAGGTGCGCCAGTCCGGCGAAGCGGTCCGGGCGAGCGGCGATGATGCCGGCCAGGGCGTCGTTGGCCTCCCGCGCCCAGGCGACGCCCTCGCGGGGCGACAGCAGGTCGGCGCCCGGGCCGGCCAGGGACAGCACCTGCACGCTGACGCCGGCGTCGTCCAGCACCCTGATCCGCCCCCGGCCGACGTCGGCCAGCTCGGCGGCGCGACTGAAGCCGGCGAAGGGTTGGTCCCGCGAGAAGTAACCCCGCTCCTTCACGGCCGTGCTGGAGATGCGGCCGAGCAGATCGGGCAGCGAGAAGTGCTCCTCGACGCCCACGATCCGCTGTGGGTTGTTTTCGTGATCCGACATGCGCAGGTCCTTTCACCTTGGGTGGTGTCGTGGCACCAAGTCGGGCCTGCCCTGAGCACAGGCCGCGGGACGCCGACGGTGCCACCGGTCATGTAGGCGGCACCGGTAGGTGGCACCGGCGGCGCACCTGTCATCTCCTCCGGGTGCGGCGGTCCCGAACGATGGATAACTGTCTCGTGACCCGCCTGTCAACGTGCAACCGCGCGAGACGGTTGGGGTGTCAGGCGGCGTCGGATGTGGGGCCAGTCCCGGCGGCCTCGGGTCCGGCGGCGTGGGCCGCCATCCAATCCAGGACGGGGGACAGGGCGTCGTCGGAGTTGGCCTCGTAGATCAGCCCGTGGCCGTTGCCGGTCACGCCGTGGTCGGGCAGGTGCAGGTGCTCGGCCAGAGCCCCGCCGTAGTTGAGGAAGACGACGACCGGCTCGGCGGCGGCGACGAAGGCCGACGTCTCGCCGGTCACGACGAGCATGGGCACGCCGGCCCACGCCGGGACGCGCAGCGACGCCGGGTCGGCCGAGCGGACGTCGGCGGCCGTGGCCCGCGGCGGATCGAACCCGACCGGGCAGGCCGTCACGCCCCAGTCCAGCGCGCCGATGCCCGGCGTGTCGGCGAACGGCGGCCCCATCGGCTCGACGCTGACCACGGCCCGCACCAGCCCCGGCCGGCGGTCGGCCACGAGCCACCCGTCGGGGCCGGACGCCGAGTGGGTCATCACGATCGCCGGGCCGATCCGGTCGAGCAGCTTGGCCAGGCGGTCGGCATCCATGTCCTGCGACAGCGGCAGGTCGGCCGGCATCGGGCCGTACCCGGCCATGAAGTCGTCGTACGCGGCGTCGTCGGCCGGGTCGAACGGCCACCGCGTCTGCCGGCCGGCCGCCGCGGCAGGGAAGTACACCTCCCGCCCTCGCTCGTACGAGAACGGCGGCCCCGGCGGGCCGATCACGGCCGGGTGGTACGGCGAGCGGCCGTGCCCCGGCCGGTCGACCACCAGGACGGCGTACCCCGCCTGGACCAGGCGCGGCGCCCACCCCGGCCGGCCGTCGGGCGTGCCCGTCCACTCCAGCCCCTGGAACGTCCCGCCGTGGACCAGCACGACCGGGTACGGCTGGGTCACCTCGGCCGGCGCTTCCCACTCGACGAACATCGGGCCGCGCTGGAACGTTTTGCCTTCCAAGGTCACGCGGTCGCCGGCCACCCAGAAGTGGCCGCGGCGGGAGGTCGTCGGCGGGGTGTCGGCCCAGAACGGGCGATCGGGTTTGGCGGCCATCAAGAGGCTCCTGTCAGACCGGCACCGCCCGGCTGCGGGCCGGCTCGACGCGGGTGAAGTGCTTGACGTCGGCCATGACCGCCGCCGCCTCCGGCGAGCCGAAGGCCGCGGTGATGGCGGCTTCGTCGCGGAACACGCAGGCGCACACGGCGACCATGCCGGACCCGTCGCCGGCGGCATCCTTGGCCGGGAAGAACGCCGCCGCCGACACCAGCCCGTGCGGGCCGAACGCCCGGCGGACCAGCGGCAGGTGCGAGGCCACGTAGTAGTCCCGGTCGAACCAGGTGTCGGCGTCGCCGGCGTAGGTCACGTAGAGCGTCGTCATTTGTCCACCTCGGCTGAGGGTTGAGCGTGTAATCGGCCACGGCCGACCGGCCCTTCGCGCCGGGGCCGGCCTCGACGGCCCCGCGCGTCCGTCTCGTGTCCGGCCGCGACCAGCGCCGTGTCGAAGAACCGGACCATCCAGGCGACGCTCTGGTCCGGGTCGTTGCCCCACTGGAAGGCGTCGGCGGTCTGGAGCGCCGCGTAGCCGTGGATCGTGCACCGCAGCATGCGGATGGCGTGGTCGAGGTCGCGCGGCCGGATGCCGTAGCCGGACAGGACGGCCCGGAGCGAGTCGATCACGCGGGTGGCGGCGGCGAGCAACGGGTCGTCGTGCCCCTGGAACGGGGCACCCGTGGTGGCGGCGTAGCGGCCCGGATGCGCGGCGATGTAGGACCGGAGCGTCGCGAACAACGCGCCGATGGCGGCCACCCCCGACTTGCCCTGCAGCGCGTCCCGCAGGGCGTCGCCCACCTCAGTCATCGCCAGGGTTGCGATGCGGCGCTGCAGGTCGCCGATGCCGTCGACGTGCTTGTACAACGCCGGCGGCCGGACGCCCAGCCGTCCGGCCAGGGCGGCGAGGCTCACCGAGCCGATACCCGCCTCGTCGGCCAGGTCGGCGCCGGCAGCCACCACGTCGGCAGTGTTCAAACCCGCTCTAGGCATGGGCGACCCTCGCCAGGAACGGCAGCAGCACGCCGGCGACTTGTTGCGGGTTCTGGGCGTGGGGGTAGTGGCCCGCGCCTTGGATCATCTCGTACCGGCCCAGCCCGGCGGGGAGCAAGCCGACGATCGCGGCGGCCTCCGCCTCGGGGTCCGGCCAGTCCGGGTCGTCGCAGCCCATGACCACCAGGGCCGGACACCGCACGTGCGGCAAGTGGGCGGCGGCGTCGGTCGCCTTGGACATCCCCATCTGCCGGGCCGCCCTCACGCGGCCCGGTTCCCGCAGGTTCGCCGCCAGCGCGGGCAGCCAGGTGTTCCAGTCGGCCGGCTTGTGCCCGGGGTAGGCCACGTCGAGGTACTTCGACCAGGCGTGGACGCTCCCGGTGAGGAGGAACCGCGCCATCAGGAGCACGCCGCGGCGGTAGCGGGTCTGCCGCAGCAGGGCGGCCACGCTGAAGCTCGGCGGGCGCGTGAACGGGTCGATCTCCACGATCCCGCTGACCAGTTCGGGGTGCGTTGCCGCGGCGATCGTCGCCGCCCCGCCCGAGAAGGACTGGCCCACGATCACGGCCGGACCGCCCAACCTCTTGATGACCTCGACCAGGTCGCCGGCGGTGTCCGCACGACTGTAGGAGCCCCAGCCGGTGCTGGATTGCCCGTGCCCCCGCAGGTCGACGCTGGCGACGCGGTAACCGGCACGGGTGATCAGCGGGGCGGGAAGCGGTAGGTGCTGCGGACGTCGCCCATCCCCGGCGACAACACCACCAGAGGCCCCTGCCCGACGACCTCGTAGGCGATCCGCCCGCCGGCGACGTTCACGGACTCGGTTCGACCTGCCCGATCATCGATCAGAGTAGCGGCCATCGGCCTCCAAGTTAACACCCATCACCACGAGGTTACGAGCAATAACTTTGGCTGTCAAGGGCGGGGTCGCTGGTCAGTGCGGTGAGCCGTCCGACCCACGAACGCCGGATCGCAGCTCCGGGGCCGCATTTTAATTCGGTGCCGACAAGTACGACGAGTCCGCTTCGGGTCATCGCCGTGGCGTTCGCCCGACCGTCAACCTCCTGCGGGACCACGAAACCACGGGCGACGCACGACCTCTGCCGGCGGCCGACGGGTTCAGGGCGACGGCGTCGCCTGCGTCGGTCACGCGGAGCGTCGCCACGGCGCTCACTGCCGCTGGTGGTGGAGCGTGTAGTCGGCCACGGCCGACCAGTCCTGGTCGCCCAACCCGGCGTCGACGGCCTCGCGCACCTGCCCGTGGATGGCGTTCAGCATCGGCAACCGCTTGCCGGCGGCCTCGGCGGCGGCGGTGGCCAGCCCCAGGTCCTTCAGCCCCAGCCGCATCTTGAACCCCGGCTCGTAGTGGCCCTGGAGGATGTTCCGGCTGTAGCTTTCGTACGCCCGGCCGCCGAACAGCGTGTGCAGGACCAGGTCGAGGAACGGTTCGGCCGCCAGCCCGCTGCCGCCGGCGATGGCGATGCCTTCGGCCATCGCCTCGATGGCCATGGTGATCATCATGTTGGCCGCGATCTTGGCTGCGTTCGCCTGACGGGGGTCGGTGCCCATGACCCACGTCCGCTTGCCCATCGCGTCCAGCAGCGGCTGCACCTTCGCGACCGAAGCCGGCTCCCCCGCCGCCAGCACGTTCAGCTCGCCCTTGGCCGCCACGTCCGGCCGGCCGAGCACGGGGGCCGACACGTAGCCCACGCCCGCCGCCTCGTGCGTTGCCATCAACTCGCCGGCGAACGCGACGGAGATCGTCGCCATGACGACGTGCACCGTCCCCGGCTTTGCCCGCCGCAGCGCCCCCGACGCCAGCACCGCCTCGCGGATGGACGGGTCGTCCGGCAGCATCGTGACGACCGCGTCGGCCCCGTCGAACGCCTCGCCCGGCGACCCGACCCGCTCGATGCCGCCGATCGGCTCGCCGGCCGAGCGGTTCCACGCCCGAACCCGGTGGCCGGCCAGCACCAGTTTGGTCGCCATCGCCCGACCCATCGCTCCCAGTCCCATGAATCCGACATTCATTGCGCACCCGTCGGTTAGGATTGCATCGCCGGCACCAGCGTAGCCGTGTCCCAATAGAACGGCCACAGCTCCAGGATCAGCCCGTCGCGGAACTTGAAGTATTGCAGCAGCGGCCAATCCAATAGCCGCCCGGTCGGCTTGTGGACCGCGTGCACGTGCGATCGGCTGACGATCACGTCGCCCTCCCGAACCATCTCTGAGCCGGACACCTCCAACGAAGCCCATTGCTGAGCGAATGCTCGCATCCAGGCTTCGAACCCGTCGTGACCCCGCCAGTCGCCGCCGTACGGCAGCGACGCCGGCTGGTGGACCACGCAGTCCGGGTGCAGCGTGGCGGCGATCGGCGCGAAGTCGCGATCCCCGGCCAGATACGCCGACTCGGCCGCGTAGAACCGCCGCAGGGTGTCCAAGCCGTCAGCGGCCATGGTCGCCTCCCACCGCAGTTGCCACCGCCCGCATAGCCGCCGCGACGTACACCGACCGGTGCCATTCGGACGGCCGAAAATCGGAACCGATGCTGAGCCCCGCGGACCCTTCCGGCCCTCCGGGAAACCGGGCGACGCGGCGGCTTGTCGCGTCGCGATCGGTGTGGTACGTCCCCCCCGTATGCAGTTGCTCCAGGCCCCTTTCACCGCCGGCTTGCTCACCTGAGAGCGGTACGGCCCGTCCCGCTCCGCGCACCATGCTCAGACACGCCACGGGCAGGCGAAGATCTTCGTCATGCTGGGGACGAGCACGGCCCGCTGGCACGCCTCCGAGCACCACCCTTGGCGGCGACTGCCGGCCCGCAGCGTCAGCGTGTGCCTCGGTGACGCGGGCGCGGGGGCCGAACTCGCTGGTGAGGGACAGATGTTCGCGCTGTACCTGGACAGGGAATACCTCGGCGGGCGTTGGGCCACGGCCCCGCAGGCCGAGCGCGGCCGCTACGGCGCGAGCGGCACCTACCTGTCCCACCTGGCCACCGAGGCCGCCGCCCGCCTGTGCCGCGACCCGGCACTCTCCCCGCGGTACGTCGAGTCCGTGGCGGTGCTGGCCACCGCCCACGTCCGCGACCGCTACCTGCAACCGCGGCCGGCGGCCCTGGACCGCCCGCGGGCCGCCCTTGCGCCGGCCGCCGAGGCGCGCGTCTTGGATAACATCCGGACGCACCCGCGCGGGCGGCTGTCGCTGGCGGACCTGGCGGCGGCGGCCGGGATCAGCACGGGTCACTTTGCGCGGGCCTTCCGGCACTCGGTGGGTGAGACGCCGCATCGCTTCGTCAGGCGGCAGCGGGTCGAGCACGCCTGCCAATTGCTCGGCGGGGGCGGCAGGCGGACGACACTGGTGGACGCCGCCCTCCGGTCCGGTTTTAGCAGCCAAAGCCATCTCACGCGCTGCTTCCGGGCCGTGTGTGGAGTGACGCCGGGCGAGTGGTTGCGCAGGGAACGGCCAGGCGGCGCACGGGCGTGAAAGACGGGCCCGACCGGCGGGCCCTAGCTTTGTACCATGAGCAATCCATCGTCGGACAAACGGGTGGCGCTGGTCACCGGCGCGAACAAAGGCATCGGCTACGCGGTCGCCCGCCAACTCAGCCAGGACCACGGCATGACCGCCCTCGTGGGGGCACGCGACGCGGCGCGGGGACGCGAGGCGGCGGGCAAACTGGCGGCGCTCGGCGTCGACCCCCGGGCGGTCCGACTCGACGTGACCGACCCCGCGACCGCCGCGGCCTTCGCCCGGCAGATCGACGGCGACTTCGGCAGGCTCGACGTGCTGGTCAACAACGCCGGGGTGAGCCTGGAGTACGTCCCGCCCAGCCGGACGGACCTGGACAAGTTCAAGGCGACGCACGAGGCGAACGTCTTCGGTCCGCTGGTGGTCACTACGGCCATGCTGCCCCTGCTCCGCCGCGCGGCGGCCGGCCGGGTGGTCAACATGTCCAGCACCCTCGGTTCGCTCACCCTCAACGCCGATCCGACCTGGGCGTACGCCGCGGTCGAGCTCCGCGCCTACAACTCGTCCAAAGCGCCACTGAAAATGCTGACCGTCGTCCTGGCGGCCGAACTGGCCGCCGATGGCAGTCCGGTCAAGGTCAACTCCGCTTGCCCCGGCTACGTCGCCACCGACCTGACCAACCACCAGGGGACCCGCACCGCCGAACAGGGCGCACGGGAGGCGGTGCGTCCGGCGACGCTGCCTGCCGACGGTCCGACGGGCCGATTCTTCAACGACGACGGCCCGGTGCCCTGGTGAGCCGCTGGACCGCCGCGGGGTGTCGACCGGGTCAGTGGCCACCGGCACCTCCGGCGGCGGCCGCCGCGGCGTACGCCGGCACGTTCCAGTAGAACGGTCGAAACTCGGTGATCCGACCCTCCCGCACCCGCACGACCTGGGCCATCGGCTGGTCCATCGTCTCGCCTGTGGCCCGCGAGCGGGTGACCAGGCGGCAGACAACGACCACGGCGTCGTACCGCTCGAAGAACTCGGCATCGCGCACGTCGACGACGTCGAAGATCGCCCGCATCGCCTCGGCCCACTCGCGGTAGCGCTGGGGGCCGATGTACTCGCCGCCGAAAGGCAGGTCAGGCGACTGGTGCAGCACGACGTCCTCCGCCAACGTGTCGCGCATCGCCCCGAACCCGTGGGTCGAGTCGCCGGACATGAATTGCCGCTCCGCCGCGTAGAACCGCTCCAACACCTGTCGCGGGGCCTCGTGAGGTTTCTGTTGAGAGCTCAAGCGATGACCGCCTCCGTAAACGGTGGTCGCCAGGCAGCAACGCGAATGCCAGCCCACTTCCGTCTCGAGGGATTGAGACGGAATCGACCGTATTTTCCGCCCATCCTTTTTATGTGGAATTGGAGTCGATCGAGGAGCAGCCCGATCATCCGCCGCCCGGACGCTTCCGCCGCACCGTCGCGGGATCGGCCTGACGCCCTGCCACACACAGGCTCGCCGACCGCGGCTGAGGGAAGTCGAACCGGAATGGCACGTCTAACGGACTGGTCGCAAGCGCCCCTTATCTTCAGTAGCGCGAAGGTCTCGGACGCCTGGAAGACAGTCCTCGTGCGTTGCAAGACTCGCCCTGATGACGACGCCGTCAACCTTCATGAGCCGACGACTCGGCAATCTTGGCGTGAAACTTCATGACAATTGTTTCGATGAGTCCGAGGGTCCAGCAGACCGGACAGCCGCGCAGCAGGTAGAGGCTCAACGGTAAGAGTACCACTGATGGCCAGAGCTTGGCATTGATGGTGTCCAGTGACACTGCCAGGGCCGTCATGCCGAGGAACCCTTTGAGCAGGTGTAATTTGATCGTTCGGTTGCCGAATGTCATCGATGCTCCGTGGATCTCAAGGCGAGGTGAACTTCTGCCGCAGGAGTTGCCGCGCGCGGTGGAGCCTGCTCTTGACAGCTTCCACCGAAACGCCCACTCGGTGCGCGGCTTCTTCGGCGGAAAAGCCGCCGACATCTCGGAGCAACACCACATCTCGATAGAGCGGGGGCAGCGATTGGATCGACATGGCCAAATCAAGCCGCAGGGCCAAGTCTGCCTCGATAGCGACGGCTTGAACGTGCGGGCGAAGTGCGTCTCGCGCTGCGCGTTGCTTGGTCATTCGCAAGCAAGCGTTCTTGACAATCTGAAACAGCCACCCTGAAAAGGCCGAAAAGTGCCGAAGCGTTCCGACGCGGCGGTGCAAGATGATTAGCGCGTCTTGCACCGCATCATCGACATCTTGACTCACGCAAGCGCGGCGAGCGTAGCGCCGCACGTCGGTTTGGCACTCGATCATTAACCGATCGATCGCGGCCGAATCTCCCTGACGCGCCGCTTCAATCAGCTTCGTTCTTTCAGAGACGGTTTCCACAATCGAGCTCCGGGCAACAACGTACCGCCGTCCTGGGTCGAGCGACCCCGGCGCTCATTCGAGTCCCTTGCGTCCAGCAACGGCACACATGGGACAGTACCCGACGAGCGAAGTGCCCACGAGCACGACCGCGCCGGCCGCCCAGATGTAACCCAGCGGCGTACCCCAGAAATGCACGGCGCACGACACCATTGCCAGCGAACCGCCAAAACGAACGACGCGTTCCCAAATGGGTAAGTTTTTCTTGTAAAACATTTTGGCCTTCGAAATTAGGGATTGATGAACGACACGCTCTATTAGAGACGGCGAGCGGCCGAATGGATTCTCGAAATCGCTTTCTCGTGCCGCGGCGTTGCAACGGACTCAAATTGTCAAATGTCTAAACGCTGAAGCGATCGCATTTTGCAAGGCGCGGACCGACCGCTTTCGCGGCGAGAACTGCTGGCCACATCCGAATTGCGTGCTGCTTGCATGGGTGAGCAGCCTCCATGTCCGTGCTGGCATCCTTGCGCCCTGTCACGGCCGCGACGTCGGTCTGACGATCTTGCCCACCTTGACGTCCGCCGGCTGCTCGGTGGCATAGGCAATGCCGCGGGCCACCGCCTCGGCCGGCGTCGCCATGCGGTCGCGGGCGGAAATTACTGCTGGCGAAGTTGCGGGTTCGGTACCGACTCCACCCGTTCCGTCCGGAAGAAGCCGGGCGGGATCACCGTGACCCGCAGTTGGTCGCCGGCCTCCTGACGCAACCCCTCGCAGATCGCGCGCACCGCAAATTTGGAAACGGAGTAGTCCGCCTGGCTCAAATCCGTCCTGTGGCCGGCGCCGATGCGATGTTGATGATGTGCCCAAACTGTAAGACTTGAGCCGTCTGCAACGATGTTCGGCGCTTGTACGGATTGCGCGACTCTGGCGGGTCGTGTAGATAATCGGGAGTGACGACCGCCGCCGAGCCAACGTGGGACCTGTCGACCATCCTCGCCGCGGCGTTGGCCGGGACGCTGACCGAGCCGCAGGCGGCGGCGCTGCCGGCGCTGGGGCCGGAGGCGGTCGTGGCGTTCGCCATGGCCGTGGCGGTCCACATGGCGGCCCGGGCGGCGGCCGCGGCATCGACGCCGTCGGGCGCGGTGCCGCCGTACCTGAAGCCGACGGTGGGCCGGCGGCGGAGGTCGCCGGGGGCGAAGCCGGGCCACAAGGGGTCGCGCCGCCAGCCGCCGGTGACCATCGATGAGAAGGTCGAGCACCGGCTGGACGCCTGCCCGTGCTGCGGCGGCGGCCTCCAGCGGTGCGGCCGGACCCGCACCCGGCTGATCGAGGACGTCCCGCGGGACATCAGGCCGGTCGTCACCGAGCACGCGATCCACCGCGACTACTGCCCCAACTGCAAGCGGCACGTCGAGCCGACCGTGCCCGACGCGATGCCGGGGGCCACGCTGGGCCCACCACGCGGTGGCGCTGTCCGGCTTCTTCCACTACGGGCTGGGCGTCAGCATCGGGCAGGCCCGCGAGTTGCTCGGCGGGCACCTGCGGATGGAGGTGACGGCCGGCGGGCTGGTCTCGGCCTGGCACCGCATGGCCGACGCGCTGGCGCCGTGGTACCAGCAGGTCCACCAGCAGCTGCGGGCCACCGCCTGCCTCCACGCCGACGAGACCGGCTGGCGCGTCGACGGGCAGACCCACTGGCTCTGGTGCTTCTGCGACCGCGTCACCTGCCTCTACATGATCGACCGCAGCCGCGGCGGGCCCGCCCTCAAGCGGTTCTTCGACGAGGCGTTCGAGGGGACGCTGGTCACGGACTTCTGGGCCGCGTACGACGCGGTGATGGCCGACGACCGGCAGGTGTGCCTGCCGCACCTGCTGCGGGAACTGGTCAAAGTCGACGAGCGGAACGCGACGCCCGAGTGGGTCGCGTTCGCCAAGAAGCTCAAGCGCCTGCTCCGCGATGGCCTCCGCCTCCGCAAGCGGGCCGACTTCACGCCGGAGCGGTACCGCTCGCGGATCGACCTGATCGACCGCCGGCTGGCCGCGCTGGCCACGGCGACGTACGACGACCCCGACGCGGCCCGGCTGGCCAAGCGGCTGCTGCGGTTCCAGGACTACTACTTCACGTTCCTGGAGAAGCCGCACGTGCCGCCGGACAACAACCACGCCGAGCGTCAGATCCGGCCCGCGGTGATCCAGCGGAAGAACATCCTGTGCAACCGTTCGGCCGACGGGGCCGAGGTGCAGGGCGTGCTGATGAGCGTGTTCCGGACGTTGAAGCTCCGCGGCCACGACCCGACCCGGACGATCGCCGCGGCGCTGCGCGAGCTCGTGCTGACCGGGAAACTACCGCCGCTGCCGGGACCGGCCGTTGCAGACGGCTGAAGAGTTACCCCAAACTTTTGCTGGCGGAACAACGGGAGTGCCACGGCGATGGCGTGCAACACTCCCTTGATGTTGACGTCGATCATGTCGTCCCATTCCTGGACCCGCAGTTCGTCCGTGGGCGCGATCGGAGCGACGCCCGCGTTGTTGATCATCGCGTCCAGCCGGCCGAACCGGTCGCAGCCGAGCCTGACCAGATGGGTCACGTTTTCACGCTTCAGCACGTCCACCGCCGCGAACGCCACCTTGCCTACCGCCTCGCCCCCCGCGGCATCAATGCGACCGGCGAGCGTTTACAACCGGTCGAGCCTCCGGGCGCCCAACACGAGTTGCGCGCCGCGCGTCGCCAGCGAAGCGCCTTCGCCTCGCCGGTCCCGCTGCTCGCCCCGTTGATGAAGACGACTTTGCCTTCGATGCCAGACAATGCACCTCAATGGCCACTGCTCAGAGTCCTCGACAACTCGAGGTGACAGCATCAGACCGGTGGCCGAAGAAGGTCAAACCTCCACCGTCCCGCCATCGGGGTCGGCGCGGAAGGACCAGCTCCCGCCGGAGCGGAACGTGGCGGCCGTGGCGAAGGTGTCCTCCATGAACTGCATGTACGTGACCCGCCCATCACGCACCCGCGCCAGGATGGCGAACGGCGAGGTGGCGGCCTTGCCCAGCGTGGCCGAGCGGTACGTGAACCGGCCGAACACCGCCACCGTGCCGGTCTCCGACTCCAGCACGTCCTCGATCGTGAACCCCTCGTTGTGCCAGTACCGGGTGACCCGGGCATAGGTCTCGCGGACGGCGGCCGGCCCGGTGGCGGTGCCGGCCCACGGCATGATCCGCTTCAGCTCCGGGTTGTCGTAGTTCAGCGAGACGTAGGTTGCGTCGGGCGCGACCAACGCATCGACGACCGCCGGGTTCGTCGGGTCGGCGAGCAATTTACGGACAACGTCGTGGGGTCGAGTGGCCACGTTGACTTCAGCGGGCATGCTGGCCTCCGCGATGGGCAGTTTGCGTCCACCGGTTCGCCGACACTGCGACCGTGTCGACTTGCCGGACGAATTCGAACGGCTGAGACTAGTTCTGCGGTGAGACGAAGGTCAACCTCGGTTTTCGACGCGCTTGATGCCGCCGACCGGCTCCACGCCCGCACCCGGTGGCCGCGTTCGGCCACGTTGGTCGCCATCGCTCGCCCCATCGCTCCCAGTTTTCGTGCAGCGTGGCGGCGACAGGATCAAAGTTGCCCTTGCCGGCCGGGCAAGCCGACTCCGCCGCATGGAAACGCCGCGATGTTTCGAGCAGGTCAGCCGCCCTGTCCGCCCTCCTGCTGTGGCGACGACCACGCACAGCAGCGGGTGGTCATTCGAGATGGTCGGCCAAGACGGAGCGCCAGCGTGACCCGGGGAAACGGCGCGCGCACCACGGCTCGGCAGCAGTGGCGGGCGACCACGTCTGGCAAGTCGGTCATGGGATGACCAGTGTACGCCACCCGGCCGGCGGTTGGCGTTGGTGGGATCGGGCAAGCAATTGGGGGCAACGGTCTACCGGGCCCGCTGGCGGGGCGGCTACGGTGCGGGCATGAACACACCCACGATGAACTACCGGTTGCTGGGCCGCAGCGGCCTCCGCGTCTCCGACCTGTGCCTGGGCACGATGACCTTCGGCGAGGACTGGGGCTGGGGCAGCTCCAGGGAGGAGGCGCGGGCGATCTACGACGCGTTCCGGGCCGCCGGCGGGAACTTCGTCGACACGGCCAACGTCTACACCAACGGCACGAGCGAGACGCTCGTCGGCGAGTTCGTCGCCGGCCACCGGGCCGAGGTCGTGCTGGCGACCAAGTACACCAGCGCCCGTGCCGAGCCCGGGGCCAACGCCGGCGGCAACCACCGCAAGAGCATGGTCGAGGCCGTCGAGGGCAGCCTCCGCCGCCTCGGGACCGACTACCTCGATCTATACTGGCTGCACGCCTGGGACGGGCTGACGCCGGCCGAGGAGGTCATGCGGGCGTTCGACGACCTGGTCCGGGCCGGCAAGGTGCTGTACGTCGGCATTTCCGACGCCCCGGCGTGGGTGGTCGCCAAGAGCAACACGATCGCCGAGCTGCGGGGGTGGACGCGGTACGTCGGGCTACAGGTGGAGTACAGCTTGCTGGAGCGGACGGTCGAGCGGGAGCTGACGCCGATGGCCGTCGACCAGCAGATGACGATCCTCGCCTGGTCGCCGCTGGCGTTCGGCAAGCTGACGGGCAAGTACCTGCCGGAGAACAAGTCGGCCGTGGCGGACGGCCGGCTCAATAGCGCGATGATGAAGGGGTTCGATGTGGCCGACGCCGCCCAGGACCGGGTCGTCCGCGAGGTCGTCGCCGTCGCCGCGGAGATCGGCGTCTCCCCGGCCCGGGTCGCCCTGGCGTGGCTGCTGCACCGGCCGGCCAAGGTGATCCCGATCGTCGGGGCCCGGCGGCTGGAGCAGTTCGAGGACAACCTCTCCAGCCTGGCCGTGACCTTCACCCCGCCGCAGCTGCAACGGCTGGACGCGGCCAGCGCCGTCCCGATGGGCTTCCCGCACGACTTCCTGGCCCGCGAGCCGATGCAGCAGTTTGTCTTCGGCCAGGCCCGCGGCCGGATCAGGGCCTGACGGCGGGCACTCCCGCTGACGACTGCCGCGACCGAACAGGGCCATGGACCGAGGCACGCGGGGCGGGGCGGAAACGGACGCGTCGGAGATCGCGGCCGACCCCGGCATGGTCCGGGTCAACTCCATGCGCCCGTGGCTCTGCGCCTCCGCCGCGGGCCCGCTTCGGTTCCGACCGGCCCCGATCGGGCGGCGGCGGGCGGATGGGTGTAGCTCCTTTTCCTGGCGGTCGGGTTCAGGCGGCCAGCGCGGCTGACTTTGACTCCCAGTAGGCCGGCCACAGCTTGCTGTAGTGCAGGCACCGCAACGCGGCCATGTGCTCGGCCCGGCGGACCCGCCACCGCGGGTTGTTCAGCTTCAGGCGTTTGCCGATCATGTTCTTGCACGTCCCCTCGACCAGCCCCGACCCGATCGGCAGGCCCGCGGCCAGGCGGGTGCGGTACCACAGGCTGTCCCGGTTGGCCGACAGGTAGCCGATCAGGCCGTCCAGGGCCGCCACGCGTGGGTCGCCGCCGCCGTTCGACAGGTCGGCTCGCTCCCGCTCGAGGTGCTCGATGAACCGCGGGCCCTCCAGCCGGATCAGGTCCGCCAGTTGCCGCTCGCCCCAGTCCCGGGCGGCCGGCGTCCCGCGGCCGAACATTTGTTGCCCGGCGGCGTGCACGTGCTCGGCCACGTGGTAGACGTCCACGACCCACTCGACGTTGACCACCGCCAGGAAGCGCTTGGCCGCCTCGTCCCAGATCCACCGCGCCCCGTCCGCCAGCACGCTGAGCCGCGGGCAGCCGGCCAGCCCCAGGTGGTCCAGCATCCGCCGCCACGACGCCCCGACCAGGCCGCTGCTGGCGATCGCCGCCCACGCCACCCGGCACGCCGGCGGCTCCAGGTCCCGCTGGTCCCACTGGGCCGGCGGCACCGGGTCGGCCGCCGCCCGCTTGGCGAACACGCTGACCCGCATCTCGCGCCACCCGTCGACCGTGTTGACGCTGACCCCGTCGGTGTAGAACTCGACCTCACCCTCGGCCGCCGCCATCGGCGCGGCCGACGCCGGGTCGCCCTTCAACCACCGGGCCGCCGCCTCCCCCTCGGCGTCGCAGACCCGCCGGACCACGTCGTCGCTGACCGGCAGCCGGCACAGCTCGCGGACCTTCTCCGCCGCCTCGTCGAACGACCAGCCCGACCCCGCCAGCGTCACCATCCGCCGCGCCGCCACGGTCAGCTTGTGCCCCGCCGGCACCCCGGCCCAGTCGTCCCACGGCACCGCCTTGCACCCGCACGGCCCCCGCGACGCGTAGTACCGCCGCTCCACCCGCACCTCCCCCACGGCCGTCACGATCGACTTGGCCACCCGCCCCCGGTAGCTCATCGTCGCCGGCTCGGCGCACGGGCACGGCCGGCTGCAGGCCCCCCTTTTTGCGCCTCGGCGTGCTCCGAGGCGCTCAGCTCGACCATCTTGCGGACCGATTCGTACCCGTCGGCCACCGCGACCCCCTCCAGGGCCGCCATCCCCTGCCCCGGCGGGGCCGCCGACCCGGCCCGCACCATGGCCCGGTAGGCCAGCACCGACTGCTCCGCGACCAGCCGCTCGTTCCCGCTCAGATCATTCAGGTCCATCGGTCCTCCAATCATTGACCGACGGCCATTATGACGAATCCGCCAAGATCGCGCGCTACACCCGGGCGGATCACCCGCCCGGCCGCCGCCTTGACTTCGGCGGCGGCGTCCGCGATGAACGCCTCGGGCCACCGGCACGCCGGACGCCCGGGAGGTCCCATGACTGACAAACGCGTCGCCATCGTCACCGGCGGGTCCCGCGGAATCGGGGCTGCCATCGTCCGGCAGCTGGTCGCCGACGGCCTGCACGTCGTCGCCGTCGCCCGGTCGCTGGACAAGCTGCAGGCGATCGCCGACGAGAGCGACGGCAACGTCGAGCCGCTGGTGTGCGACATCGCTGACGCCAAGGCGCTCGCCGCCGCGATCGAGGGCGTGGGCGAGCGGCACGGCCGGCTGGACGTGCTGGTGAACAACGCCGGCATCACCAAGGACGGCCTGCTGCTCCGCATGTCCGACGAGGACTACGACCTGGTGCTGGACACGAACCTCAAGAGCGCGTTCGTCGCCATCCGCACCGCCGCCCGGCTCATGATGCGCAGCAAGTCGGCGCGCATCGTCAACATCGGCAGCGTATCCGGTGTCGCCGGCAACGCGGGGCAGGCGAACTACTCGGCCAGCAAGGCCGGGCTGATCGGGCTGTCCAAGACGGTCGCCAAGGAGCTGGCCGGCAAGGGCGTCACGTGCAACGTGGTGGCCCCGGGGTTCATCACGACCGACATGACCGACGCGCTGCACGACAAGATCAAGGAGGGTGTCAAGGCGTTCATCCCGCTCAAGCGGTTCGGCGAGCCCAAGGAGATCGCGGCCGTCGTCGCGTTCCTGGCGTCCGAGGCGGCGTCGTACGTCACGGGGCAGGTCCTGTGCGTCGACGGCGGCATGGTGATGTGATTTCCGAGTCGAATTTGCGAGGGCGGCGCGGCCGAGCGGTGCCTTTGCAAAGGGTCGCCCCACGGCTATAGTCGTCGCTCCCCCGGCCGGGCCGCGTGGTTCGGTGGGGTTGTTCAGGGCAGGCAGGTGGAACGAAAATGGCAGAAGACATCGAGCAAAAGGTCATCGAGATCGTGTCCGAGCAGATGGGTGTCGACAAGAGCGAGATCACCCGCGACACGCACTTCATCAACGACCTGAACGCCGACTCCCTGGACACGGTCGAGCTCGTCATGGAGTTCGAGGACGAGTTCGAGCTCAGCATCCCCGACGAGGAGGCCGAGAAGATTCAGACCGTCGGCCAGGCGATCGACTACATCAAGGGCCACAGCAGCAAGTAAGCCGTCCCGAGTTTCGAGCCTCGAGTTCTGTGCCGACCGTCCGATGCGGCGGGGACGTGCGACTCGCGACTCGGAACTCCCCTTTCGGAACTCAGAACCGAACTCATGAGCAAGCGTCGCGTCGTCATCACGGGCATGGGGGTCGTCACCTCTCTGGGCGAGACGGCCGACGTGATGTGGGACGCGCTCTGCTCCGGCCAGAGCGGCGTCAAGACGGTGACCCGCTTCGACGTCACCAACTACCCGGTCAAGTTCGGTGCCGAGTGTACCGACTTCGACCTCACCAAGTACGCTGCCGAGGCCGCCAAGTACACCGACGAGAAGCTGCAGCCCCGCCGGATCGACCGGTTCGGGCAGTTCGGCGTCGCCGCCAGCCTCACCGCCGTCGCCGACTCGGGCATCGACTTCACCCGGGAAGACACCCACCGCTGCGGCGTGCTGATCGGCTCGGGCATCGGTGGCATCGAGACGCTCGAGGAGCAGAACAAAATCCTCAACACCCGGGGCATCAGCCGGGTGAGCCCGTTCACCGTGCCCCGCCTGATGGTCAACGCCGCCAGCGGGAACGTGTCGATCATCTTCGGCATCCACGGCCCCAACACGGCCGTCGCCACCGCCTGTGCCACCGGCAGCAACGCGATCGGCGACGCGGCCCGGTACATCCAGTTCGACATGGCCGACGTGATGATCGCCGGCGGCAGCGAGGCCGCGCTGTGCGAGTTGGGCATGGCCAGCTTCGTCGCCGCCCGCGCCCTGTCGACCCGCAACGACGCCCCCACCAAGGCCAGCCGGCCGTGGGACCGCGACCGCGACGGCTTCGTCATGGGCGAGGGGGCCGGCGTCGTCGTGCTCGAGGAGTACGAGCACGCCAAGGCCCGTGGGGCCCGCATCTGGGCCGAGTTGATCGGCTACGGGATGAGCGGTGACGGCCACCACATCACCGCCCCGCCGGAGGATGGCCGCGGCGCGGCCCGCGCCATGCAGAACGCCCTGAAGGACGCCGGCATCTCGCCGGACCAGATCGACTACGTCAACGCCCACGGCACCAGCACCCCGCTGGGCGACGCGGCCGAGACGCGGGCGATCAAGACCGTCTTCAAGGACGGCGCGAAGCGGGTGCCGATCAGCTCCACCAAGAGCCAGCTCGGCCACAGCCTCGGCGCCAGCGGCGGCATTGAGGCGATCGTCGCGTCGCTGTCGGTGCACCGGAATATGATCCCCCCGACGATCAACCTGGACAACCCCGACCCGGAGTGCGATCTCGACTACGTACCACACACGGCCCGCGAGCGGCGCGTCACGATCGCCATGAGCAACAGCTTTGGCTTCGGTGGGCACAACGCCACGCTCATCGTGCGGAAGGTGTAGCCCAAGGGTCCAATCCGACCACAAACGACGAAGCCCCGGATGTACGTCCGGGGCTTCTTTGTTGTGTTTGCCTTGAGCGTCCGTGACAAGCCCTACGCGTGCGCGACCGCCCCGCGGCGCTTGCCGTTGCCGAAGTGGCACGACGCCTCGATGCCTCGGTGCGCGAAGTACTTCTGGTGGTAATCTTCCGCGGCGTAGAACGGGGCTGCGGCCACCACTTCCGTCACGATCGGCTTCGGGTAGTCGCCGGAGTTTTGCCGCTTCTCCAGCTCGGCCTCAGCCTGCTGCCGCTGCTCGTCCGAGTGGTAATAGACGCCGCTGCGGTACTGCGTGCCGACGTCCGGTCCCTGCCGGTTCAGCGTGGTCGGATCGTGATTCTCGAAGAACAGTTCCAGCAGCTGCTGGTAGCTGACCCGCGTGGGGTCGAATGTCACCTCCAGCGCCTCGGCGTGGTTCGTGCGACCAGTGCAGACCTGCTCGTATGTGGGGTCGACAGTGTCGCCGGAAGTGTATCCGACGCGCGTAGCGACCACGCCCGGGACGCGACGGAACAGTTCCTCGACGCCCCAGAAGCACCCGGCGGCGAACGTGGCGACCTGCGTGTTGGCGGTGTTGGTAGGCATGCCCGATTGTAGGCGATCACCGGTGGCCCTGAGAAGTCGGTCGGCTCGCCACGCCTGTCGCAGGCTCATCAGCGGGACCAACAGCAGCACGGCGAACGTCAGCGGGTCGCGGTAGGGCCACGCGCCGCAGAACATCGACGTGCTGACGACCGCCAGGGCAAGCCACGCCCAGAAGTGCCAACGCGTGCGACGGCGAAGATCGTTCCAGGGGAGGTCGGCAGCGGTGAACATCGGCTCATCTTAGGTCACGCGCCCCGGCGGTGCCGGCCGGCTCGGCCTCGGTCGGCGGACCGTCGTGCCACAGTCCCGCTCGACCGGCCGACTCACCCTGCGCGTACCAGTCTCGTGTCCGTGCGGGATCGAACAGGGCTGGCACAAGCGGGGCCGCCGCGTCGCCCGGCGGTTGGCTGACCCAGTGAAACCCGCACGAGGGGCGGTGGCCCGTGGCGACGCCCGCCACCTGGCGAACGCTCAACATCTCCACGGCACCGGCGAACAACGCGGCGCTGCGACCGCCGATGTCGGCGACGTTCGCGTCGATTGCCTGGGGCATCGCGCCGAGCCGACCGTTGAAGATCAGCCAAACCGTGGGCGACGCGCCGCTGCCGAGCATCGCGTCGTCCAGGAACACGGCCTGCCGCAGCCCGGCGTCCACGTGCAGGCCGCCGTCGATCTCGACCGGTGGGAACAGCACGGGGATGCTGGCCGCGGCCAGGAGGATCGCGCGGAAGCGATCGAGGCGAGCCGAATCGACCGTGCCGTCGAGGCCGACGGCCTCGGCCGCGAGGCGGCTCATCGGCCAGGTGACGAGCGCGCCGGTGTCCAAGTCGACCGTGGCGACGTACAGCCGCCGGCCGGCGGCGTGGGCGGCGGCGACGCGGCGGAGCGTGTCGGCCGTCACGTGGCGGGCGATCAGGTTCTGCAGCGGGGCCGTGTCGAACAGGGCATCGGGCGGGCCGCCGATGGGGCCGCGGAACACCTGGGCGTCGCGGGTGCTCAGGTAGACGTCGCGGAGCAGGGCATCATCGCGCTCCTCGCCGAGGAACGCGAACGTGGCCATCAGGGCCCCGGTGCTGACGCCGGTGACGACGTCGAACACCGGTCGCCGAGGTCCGAGGACGGCGGTGCGCCATCCCGCGAGGACGCCGCAGCCGAATGCGCCGTGGGCGTCGCCACCCGACAGGACCAGCACGTTCGCCGGCGGGTGAACGGTGAACGCGGTAGCAAGATCATCGTGGAGCGCCCGC
Organism: Tepidisphaeraceae bacterium; assembly: GCA_965198865.1. GTDB lineage: Bacteria > Planctomycetota > Phycisphaerae > Tepidisphaerales > Tepidisphaeraceae > CBDAQA01. The sequence continues at coordinate 77,768 of CBDAQA010000019.1, forward strand.
TCACGCTTGCTCGCCAGATCCGCCGCCAGCGCCCGCGACTGGGTGGGTGTCAGTCGGTCGAACGGCGAGGCGTCGCGCGCGACGCAGCCGGCGAACACCGCCACGAACATGAAATTGATCGCGACGGCGCGCATCGGAGATCCCGCTCACCGGCACCGCAGCACGGTCATGATCGCGAACGCCGTCCCGTAGGGCTTGTGGTAGTCCCACATGGGGTAGTCCCACCAGCTGCCGTCGGGCTCCTGGTGAGGCAGGATCACGTCGAGCATCTGGCGAGCGTACGTCGCCTTGGCGTCGGGGCCGAGCAGCTCGATCAGGCGGGCGGCGTAGTAGTGGTCGAAGTAGTAGTAGTACCCGCTGGTCTGGTACCACGACGTGTGCGGGATCGGCGTCTTCCGCCCGGCCTCGATGGCGGCGTGGTCGCGGAAGAAGAAGTCGAGCCCCTTGCGGCACGTCGCCGGGTCGGCCGTCGGGTCGGCCCACAGGCGCAGCGCGAAGTTGCTCGTCTGGGTCCGGCCCATCGCGCCGCGCGGCAGGTTGGCCGGGAGCGTGGGCAGGTACTTGTAGTCGACGCCGTACAGGTACGACCCGTTCGGCAGCCGCATGTCGTGCATCCGGCGCAGGCACCGGCCGACCATGTCGGTCGAGACGTCGAACCCCGCCCGCCTGGCGTCGAACAGCGCGACCAACCCCGCGGCCGTGCCGAAGCTGGTGCCGCCGCCGCTGGGCTGCTTGGTCTGGGCGTCGAAGTCGTAGTAGTCCCAGCCGCCGGTGTACGACTCGTACTTGGCCATGCGGTCCAGCTGCGAACTGACCGCCACCCGCAGGCGCGGGTCAGTGCGCAGCCGCGGGTTGGCCATCGACTCGACGGACAACGCCTGCACGACGTAGCAGTGGGCCCAGACGTTGTACAGCAGCTCGCTGTCGGCGCGTCGGACGGCGTCGGGGTGGTCGAGCAGGTACTGCAGGCCGCGGTCGTACGCCCTGCGCCCGTCGAAGCCGTGCCGCCCCGCTTCCCCCAGCGACATGACGCACAGGGCCGTGACGGCCGATCGGAACGCCTCGTGGCTGCCGGGGACGCTGACGGTGATCTCGTTGCCGTGGCTGACCGTCCCGGTGCCCCACGAGCCGTCGGCGTTCTGGTCGGCGACGAGGAAGGCCACGCCCTCAGCGGTGGCACGGTCAGGCGTGCGGGCGAACGTCGCCTGTGTGGTCGGGGCGGTCGACGGGCCAGCGGCAGCGGTGCCGAGCAGGAGGAAGAAGAGAGTGATCCACGAAGGACACGAAGGGACACGAAGAGCTGAACTCGCCAAGTCCTCTGCTTCGTGTCCCTTCGTGTCCTTCGTGGATACCCGTATTGATGGTGTTTGCGGCGGATACGGCATTCGTGACATCCGTGCTATTCCTGGCCGTCTTTCTTCCGGGTTACGGCGTCGGCTTGCCCTGCGTGAGCACGACGTCGCCCTCTTTCAGGCCGGAGCAAACCTCGACCTGCTTGCCGTCGGTGCGGCCGAGCGCGACGGATCGGGGATCGTCCTTGCCGTCGGCGTGGACGATCGCCCTGCCGTGCCAGACGGCCGTCGCGGGGACGAGCAGCAGCCCGTCTGCTGGCGGGACGTTGACGGCGACGGTCGCCAGGTAGCCGGGGACCAACCGGCGATCGACCGTCTGCAATGCGACGGGGATGTCGACGGTGGCCGAGTCCTTGTCGCCGGACGCGAACGGGCAGGGCGGACCGCTCGTGCCGTCGTACGCCGCGCCGGGGACGGCCAATGGCGACACCGTGACGCGCGTGCCAACGGGGAGCAGCGTCAGCTTCGACTCGGGACAGGCGGCAATCGCCCTCAGCTTGCCGGGCTGGTAGACCGTCATCAGGACCGTGTCGGGCTGGACCTTCTGGTCGACGGCCAACTTCTTCGGGTCGACCGGTTGCCAGGCCCTGTGCTCGAACGACCCGAACACGACGACGCCGTCGATCGGCGAGGTGACGGTGAAGGCCGCCCGGTCGCGCTTGAGGTCGGCCAGGTCGCGGTCGGCGGCGTCGGCGGCGGCGCGGGCGGCGATCAGGGCGGCGGCCCGGGCGACGCGCGACTGCGCCTGCGCCGCCTGCAGTTGGTCGACGGCCGACGCTTGGGCGGCGACGGCCGCGGTGAGGCCGTGGCGGTGGACGGCGGGGTCGTAGGTCGTCGCCCGGTCGGCGGCGGCCCGGTAGATCTCGTTGGTCGCCTTCGCCAGGTCCAGCGAGCGGACGGCGCGCTTGAGCACGATGTCGGCCGTCTGGCTGGTCAGGTCCTCGGACTTGTACATCTGCCGGAGCTGCGCGAGCTCGTCGGCGGCGTTGTCGACCGCCTCGCCGGCCTGCTTGGCCTCCAGGCCGCCGGCGAGCACGGCGGCGGGGCCATCGGTCTGGTCCCACCGCTTGAGGCCGGCGTCCGCGTCGGTCCACGCCTGTTTGGCCTGGTCCATGGCGATCGCGTCGGCCTTGTCGCCGAGCGTCACGTCGGCGTCGGCCTTGGTGAGGTTGGCCCTGGCGACCGCGCACGCCGACTCGGCGGCGGCGATCTGGCGGTCGACGGGATCGGTGTCCAAGGCCAGCAGCACGTCGCCCTTGGCAACCGTCGCGTCTGGGGAAACCGCCTTGCGAACGGTCAGGTCGCCCGAGTAGTGGCGGAGGGTGAAGCGAACCTCAAACGGGTCGATCGGCTCGAAGACGCCGTCGGCGTCGAACGAGAGGAGGAGGGTGCCGCGGTGGACGACCGTCGTGTCGGCCGCGGGGGCCGTGGACGGGGCGGCCGGCGCGGTCGTCAGGCCACCGCTGAACATCGCGGCCAGCACCCAGGCGCACGCGGTTCCGACGCGTCTGTCACAAACCGTCATGTGAACCCCAGTCGTCCGAACGACCACCCCCGACTGGGACTACAAAGTAGCCGGCCGAGCGGCTCGCCGCCAGTTGATGGACCAACGAGCCGAGGCCCGGCGATGCGTCGCCGGGCCCCATTTGATCGTGAAGCGATGGATCAAGTTACATGGTCGGCGTGGGCCGACCCAGGTCGACGAGGTGCCGACCGTGCGAGGCGACGGCGGCCCAGAACGACTTGTGGACGTTGTACTGGATGCCGAACTCTGTGCAGGCGTCCTCGACCACCTTCGACAGGGCGGGGTAGTGGACGTGGCAGATCTTGTGGAAAAGGTGGTGCTCCACCTGGAAGTTGAGCCCGCCGAGGAAGTAGCACAGCAGCCAATTGCCGCGGGCGAAGTCAACCGTGGTCTTGATCTGGTGCTCGGCCCAGGGGGTCTCCATGTGGACGTGGGTCGCGTCGTCCACCACGGGAAGGGGGAACTCGGCCTCCTCGACCACGTGGGCCAGCTGGAACACGACGCTCATCGTGACGCCGCTGACGAACGCGGCGATCAGGTAGACGCCGATGACCGGCCAGACGGTGTGCAGCAGGAGCATGGGGATGACGAACGCCATGCACAGGAACACGGCCTTGCCGATGATGAACTCGACCAGTTGTCGACCCTTGGGCCGGGGGAGCCGGTGGTGGCCGAGCTTGCCCATGGCGATGTTGTAGTAGTCGTCGAACAGCTGCCACTTGACGGCCAGCAGGCCGTACAGGAACCACATGTAGATGCCCTGGAACCGGTGGAACGGCAGCCGGCGCTGGTTGGGGCTCATCCGGCCAAGAATGCCGACGTCGATGTCGTCGTCGTGGTCGTGGATGTTCGTGTAGGTGTGGTGGAAGGCGTTGTGCTTGAAGTCCCATACGTAGGAACTGGCCCCCATCAGGTCGAGCGACTTGGCCATCAGGCGGTTGACCCACGGCCGGTCGGAGTAGGCCTTGTGCCCACCGTCGTGCTGGATGTTGAAGCCGATGCACGCGACGGACATGCCCTGCAGCACGGCCAGCGGGATCACGAGCCACCAGTGGTGCGGCAGCGCCAGTAGTAGGGCATAGGCCCCGAAGAACCAGCCGAGCATGACGGCGGTCTTGGCGTACATCGAGGGGCAGTCGCGGCGGCGCTTGCCGGTGCGCTCGAAGTATGCGTCGACGCGGACGCGCAGCTCTCGGAGGAACCTGTCGCCGCCCTGAAACTTCAGCTTGGGCAGGCCGTTGTGGTCCGTCACGGCCGTGGGGTCGACGACGGCGGGGGCGGCGGCAGACGAAAGGGGTTGTTCCAGAGTGGTCAAAGGCGATCCTCAAAAACCCGCTCACACACACACAAGGCGAGGCCGATCGAGGCCTGGCGGGACAACGGGTGGAGGGGCAAGACCGCCGTTGTCGCCTGGGTCCGCCCCGGTCGGGCGGACCCCTAGGATTCTACGTAACCATCCATACGCCGGCCAGCGCGGAATCGGTTCGAACACCTTTCAAATATCGACCCAAGCGGCGGCGGGGACGAAAAGTTGGATGTGCTTGGTGTTGGAGGTGGCGACGATCACGTCGTCGATGTTCCACCCGGCCGTCAGAACCTGGGCGGCGAGGATCACGTCGATGTCGAGCGCGGAGCGATCGGCAGTGGGTCGCCCGACACGGCGGACCTTGGCCCACAATTCGGCTGCGAGTGTCAGAGCGGGCGAGCCGAGCAATAACAGCCGATCCGACCCCTCGTTGACCAGCGCTTCCAGAAGGGCGAGATCAGCGGTGAGATCCAACCGAAGCAACTCCCGGCGCAGCTCGTAGAGAATGATTTCCGGGACGTAGAACCGCACCTGATTGAGCGAGTGCCGTAGGAACCACTCTTGGCTGGCGTCAGCCTCCGGGGTACCCGGGGAACGAACGAGGAGCCCCAGCGGCGTGGAGTCCAATATGACGATGCGGGGTCGCGACATGAGAGGCTGGGTTCAGATCAGCGTACGTCATCGGGATGTCGGTCCAGACTCTTCAGCAGTTCCTCAGTCAGCTGTCGGCGGCGTTCAAGTTCAACCGGATCGGTCGTTGCCTCCTCCCGCTGGCGACGCAGCAGCATCGCGATGCCTGCATCGTGGGGGGCCCCGGCAAACCAGTTGGAAAGCCCATCCTCAACCAGTTGGACGGCAAGCTCGGTCGCGTCGACCCCACGCCGGCTCGCCTCTTCCCTCACGCGTCTCTCGGTGTTGTCCGCCAAGTTGATCGTCATCATCCTGAACCTCCGATGTCCGTCACTTGCCATTCTAATCGCCGCAGTTGCCCGAAGCCAAACGCACCGGGGCCGCGACGTTGCCGTCGCGGCCCCGGTTCAGCTTGCGATCAGGATCGGAAACGCCGCGGTCAGGCGTTCTCCTCCAGGATCTGCTTCCGCACGTTCGCCGGCACCTCGGCGTACTTCAGCGGCTCCATGGCGCTGGCGGCGCGGCCCGTGCTCATCGACCGCAGTTCCGTCGTGTAGCCGAACATCTCGCTCAGCGGCACCTCGGCCTCGATGATCGTCGTGTTCCCACGCTCCTCGCTGTTGAGGATCAAGCCGCGGCGGCGGTTCAGGTCGCCGGTCACGTTGCCCTGGAACTCGATCGGGGTCGTCACGACCACCTTCATGATCGGCTCCAGCAGCGTCGCGCCGGCCTTGTGGACGGCGTCCTTGAACGCGATCTGCCCGGCCAGCTCGAACGCGATCTGGCTGCTGTCCACGTCGTGGTACTTGCCGTCCAGCAGCGTCACCTTGGCGTTGATCAGCGGGAAGTTCGCCAGCACGCCGGTCTTGGCGGCCATGCGGGCGCCGTACTCAATGCTGGGGATGAACTCCTTGGGGATGCTGCCGCCGAACACCTTGTTCTCGAACGCGAAGCTGTCCTCCCAGCCGAGCTTCTTCAGCGTCTCGGCGTCGCACATCTCGCCGGTCGCCGGGTCGGTGCCGTCGAAGGGCTCCAGGCGGATCGTGCAGTCGCCGAACTGGCCCCGACCGCCGGTCTGCTTCTTGTGGATCCCGCGGGCCTCGGCCGCCTTGGTGATCGTCTCCTTGTAGGCGACCTTCGGCTTGCCGACGATCACGTCGACCTTGTAGTCGCGGGTCAGCCGCATCTTGAGGATCTCCAGGTGCAGCTCGCCCATGCCGGCGATGACCGTTTCACCGGTCTCCTCGTTGTAGTTCGTCCGGAACGTCGGGTCCTGCCGCCGGAGCTTGGTGAGCGCGTCGCCCATCTTCTGCTTGTCGGCCCCGCTCTTGGGCTCGATCGACATGCTGATGACCGGCTCGGGGAAGCTGGGCCGCTCGAGGATGATCGGGTGGTCCGGGTCGCACAGCGTGTCGCCGGTGTTGGCCTCATCGATGCCGATGACGGCGATGATGTCGCCGGCCTCGGCGGTCTCGATCGGGATGCGGTCGTCGGCCGACATCTGGAACATCCGGCTGATGTTCTCGCGCGTGTTCTTGTTGGCGTTGAGCACGCGCGTCCCCTTGACCAGCGTGCCGCTGTAGACGCGGACGTAGGTCAGCGTGCCGAACTTGTCGTCCACGATCTTGAACGCCAGCCCGCAGAACGGGGCATCCGGCTGACGCGGGCGGACCTCGACCTTCTCCTTGTCCTTGGGCGCGGTGCCGGTGGCGGCCGGCAGGTCCAGCGGGTTCGGCAGGTAGTCGATGACGCCGTCCAGCATCACCTGCACGCCGGCGTACTTGTAGGCCGACCCGCAGAACAGCGGGTGGGCCTTGAACTCGATCGTCCCCTTGCGCAGCGCCGCCTTCAGCTCGGCCGGCTGCAGCGACTCGGGGTCGGTCAGGTACTTGTCCATCAGCGCGTCGTCCAGCTCGGCGATCTTCTCGAGCATGATGGCGCGGTAGTGGTTGTACTTCTCCAGCATGTGCTCGGGCACCGGCTTCTGGATGACCAGGTTGCCCTTGTCGTCGGCCGGGTCGGCGTAGTAGGCGATGCCGTCGATCAGGCTGATCACGCCCTTGAACGAGTCGGCCTGCCCGTCGGGGATCACCACCGGGATCGCCGGGGCGCCGAGCCGGTCGAGGATCGTCTTGTAGCAGAACTCGTAGTCGGCCCCGACCTTGTCCATCTTGTTGATGAAGCAGATCCGCGGGACGTTGTACTTCGTCGCCTGCCGCCAGACGGTCTCGCTCTGGGCCTCGACGCCCTCCTTGCCGTCGAACACGGCGACCGCCCCGTCCAGCACGCGCAGGCTGCGCTCCACCTCCACCGTGAAGTCGACGTGCCCGGGCGTGTCGATCAGGTTGATGTTGTAGCTGTCGACGGCCTTGGCGGCCTCCTTGTCGGCCATCTTCCACGCGCCCGGCTTCCACACGCAGAACGTGGCGGCCGAGTTGATCGTGATGCCCCGCTTCTGCTCTTCCGGGTCGAAGTCCATGACGGCCGTGCCATCGTGCACCTCGCCGATCTTGTGGATGCGGCCCGTGTAGTACAGGATCCGCTCGGACGTGGTCGTCTTGCCGGCGTCAATGTGGGCGGCGATGCCGATGTTGCGAATTTTCGTGAGGTCGCGGGCCATGATGGTGTTCCGTTAGATCGCCCCGGTCCCGGGGCGACGGTTGAGGTTCGGATGAAGACTTGAGGTTCGCCCCGGCCGTTCAGCGGCAGGGTTGCTTCAGCAACCCTGAACCGAACCGCGAATGCAATGCTCAGGGGGCGGAACGAACGCCGCCACTCCCGCCGAGAAGGCGGAACGTCAGGCGGCACGGACGGACTGGCGGGAGCGGACGCACATAGCTCTCCCCGGTCCGTTTCGGCCCGCCGACGTATCCGATACGTCACCGGCTCGTCGCGGGTTGCCCCAGTCGACGAAGATGCCTCAGGACGAGGAGTGGCGGTACTCTAGCGGGCCAGGACGGTGAATCAAGGCGATTTCGACGAAGTTGCCGGGCGACGCAGTCGACGGGCGCACCGCGTCCATCACCGCCGCTGCAATTGCTCCAACGCCTTGCGGGCGGCTTCCAGCGGGACGCCGGTCGGGCCGACGGAGCCGACGTGGAAGTCGACCGGGCGGCCGTCCTTGGTGTCGACCTGCACCAGCCCGCTGCCGTCGGTGGCCCAGCCGATGATCGACGTGATGTTCTTGGGGTTGTCCGGGTCGACGAACTCCAGCCCGCATGCCTGGCCGGCCGCGTACTGCAGCACGGCGCAGGGGCGATCCTTGTCGTCGACGAGCAGCAGCTTCCGCGTGCGCACCTCCGGCACCACAGCGGGTCCGTCACTGGTGCCCGCCCCGGCCACGAGCAGCGATCCCAACGCGATGGCCCCCCATCGCCAGCGGCGAGCGGACCGCTCGAGCTGATCGACGCGGGCGGCTAGGCCGAGTGCGGACAGCGTGTTTCCCATATCCGAGATTGTAACGCGCCCCGCCGCCGAATGGACGTCGGCAGCGGTGCGATCATCGTCGCACCGTCGGTACAACATCGCGGTGCCAGCCCGTCTCACGGCAGCAGGTCGGCGACGGCAATCGTGCCAACCTCCAGCGAGTCGACCACGACCGGGACATGGTCGCCATCGGCGTACCGCCGCACCGTGGCGTACGCCGGCTCTGCGGTCGGCCCGGACGGGTCGGTGTACACCTCGACCACCCGCTCGTGCAGCACAACGATCCAGTACGTCGGCATGCCGGCCCGGGCGTAGACGCGGCGCTTGATGCCGCGGTCCTGTCGGACGCTGGTGTTGGCCACCTCGACGACCAGGGCCGCATCGGCCGGCGTGGGGTGGCGTCGAAGGTAGTCACGCTGGGTCCCGCGCGCCACCGTCACGTCCGGCTCGGGCTCGCTGTCCGGCGTCGTCACGGGGTGCGGGCCGCGGACCACCCAGCCCGTCGGGAGAACTTCTCGTAGCAGGTCGGCCGTCACCTCGACCGTCGCCGCGTGAATCGCATCCTCGCCCACTTTCGGAACCACCCACCCTTCCAGCAGTTCGATCGGTTCGCGGTCGGCCTCCATGTTTTGCCGGAGCAGGTCGTGGTACTGGTCGACCGTCAAACGGACGACGGGCACGTCCGGTATTCCGGCCGCCGTGAGCCGGTCGGCCGGGATAAGTTCGGTCGCCATGGCGGTCTCCTCTGGCGTTGATTGTAACCGGTCCAACCTCGCGATGGCAGCGTCGCAGACCGCATCGAACGCCCAACCTGGCCGGCCTACGAGCTGCGCGGTATCTCACTGAACGTCACCGCATCCAGATCCAACCCGGCCACCCGCCCCGCCGCCAGGTGAACATCGCCCAACCCGGCGATCATGGCGGCGTTGTCGGTGCAATAGCTGAGCGGCGGGAAGTGGCACGGGACGGGGCACGTCGCCAGCGCTGCCCGCAGCCCGCGGTTTGCCGAGACGCCGCCACCGACGATGACCGACCGTGCGCCGACCCGCTCGACCGCCCGGCCGATCTTCTGCACCAGCACGCCGACGCACGCCGCCTGGAACGACGCGGCGATGTCGGCGACCTCGCGCTCGGTCGGCGGCGGTTTCGTGGGGTGCGGCTCGCGCCGGCTGGGGACGCCGCGGACGTGGTAGAGGACGGCGGTCTTCAGGCCGCTGAAGCTGAAGTCGAGCGAGTCGCGGTCCAGCATCGTCCGCGGCAGCTTCACGGCCTGGGGGTCGCCCGTCGCTGCCAGCTTGTCGAGCAGCGGGCCGCCGGGGTAGCCGAGGCCGAGGATCGACGCGACCTTGTCGTATGCCTCGCCGACGGCGTCGTCGATCGTGGAGCCGATCAGTTGGACGCCGGACCAGGACCGCACGTGGTACAGGGCTGTGTGCCCCCCGCTGCAGACGAGGCCGACGGCGGGAAAGGACACCCCGCTTAGCGACGGCCCGAAGGGCAGGGCTTCTCCGGCGCTCGAAGCACGGCCCTCTGGGCCGTCGCTAAACGGAGCGGGCTTTAACATCACGCTGTACAGGTGCGCCTGCACGTGGTCGACCGCGACCAATGGCTTGCCGATTGCCCACGCCAAGGTTTTGGCCGCTGTCACGCCGACCAGCAGCGACCCGATCAAGCCGGGGCGGGCGGCGACGGCGACGGCATCGATCTCATCGAGCGAGACGCCCGCAGCGGCGACGGCCTCGCGCAGAACCGGGCCGATCGCCTCGACGTGGGCACGGCTGGCGATCTCCGGCACCACGCCGCGGAACTTGGCGTGGACGCCGGCCTGCGACGCGACAACACTGCTCAGCACCCTAAGCCCGTCCACCACGAGGGCGGCGGCCGTCTCATCGCACGTGGATTCAATGCCCAGGACCAGCGCCATCCGACTTCACCCGAGCGGTGTGCCACCCTAAGGACGACACTCTAGCTAGCCGGCCACACGAACCGCGGCACTCACCTTGCGCGAGCTCAGTTGACGAAGCCCTGCTCGTTCAGCAGCGCGATGAGCCGGGTGAAGTCGAGCGGCTTTCGGAAGCACAGGACCTGCCGAGATCGGCGGATGCGATCCAGCTCGTCCGACCCGGCGGCGGTGATCAGCACAGGCAGTACGGTAGCGCTGACCGCCTCAATGTGGCGGATAAAGTCGATGCCGTTCATGCCGGGCAGGTGGAAGTCGACCAACGCGATCGCCGGCACGCCGTCCTCGGCGACCGCCTTCAGCGCCTCTTCAGCGGACTGGTACGCCCTGCTGGCAAAACCATGGGCCGTGACCAAGGCCAGCAGCGCTCTGCGGGAGATCAACTCATCCTCAACGATGATCACGTCGCACGGCGATCGCAGCATCGGCTGGGCTTGACGGCGATGCATGAGGGGGGCCATGGGGTGCCAACTTCCGTTCCGACAGGAGCGTCGGCACATCGTGGGCAAATGCGATGCCACGCGCTCAGGTATTTTCTGATGCGCGATGCTCCGGCGGTGCAAGTGTCCATCGGGCAGTGCTGTGCGTCACAACATGGGGTCGGCCGTTGATGCCGCGGCGGTCGACACGGCGCGCAGTTTTGTTCTCATTACGCGACGCGACGACGGGCTTACCGGTCATTCACACGCTATTGTGAGCGCCCCCTATTCCGTCGGGCCATCGACTGCGGGGTGAGGATGTTTGCAATGTCTGACGCTGCCGATTCGAACGCGACGCCGCAATCGACCGAGAAGCCCAAGTACCGGCCCTACCGTCCGACCCAATTCCGATCCCGGAATCACGCTTCGGCGCACGCCGATCTGGCGACGGACGAGGGGCCGATGATGGTGACCGAACGGGCGCAGGTCCCGCGTGGTGCCCCCACCCTGATCGACCGGCCGGACACGCTTGCCGCCCTGCTTGGCGAGCTGCGGGCAGCCCGGCGGTTCGCCTACGACAGCGAGTTCATCGGCGAGCTGACCTACGTGCCGAAGCTGTGCCTGATCCAGGTGGCGACGGCCGACCGTGTCGCCCTGATCGACCCGCTGGTCGGGCTCGACCTCACGCCATTCTGGGAGCTGATCTGCGACCCGGCCGTGGAGAAGATCGTCCACGCGGGCCAGCAGGACATCGAGCCGGTCTTCCGGCACGTCGGCCGGCGGGCCGCCAACGTGTTCGACACCCAGGTGGCGGCCGGGTTCGTGGGGCTGGCGTACCCCGTGTCGCTGTCCAAGCTGGTGCTCGACAAGATCGGGGCGAAGCTCGGCAAGGGGCTGACGTTCACCAGCTGGGACCAACGGCCGCTGAGCCCCATGCAGCTGAAGTACGCCGCCGACGACGTGCGGTACCTGCTGGCCGTTCGGGACCAGCTCGGGCAACGGTTGGACGAGCTGGGCCACGCCGCCTGGGCCGCCGCCGAGACGGCCGCGGCGTGCGACCCGGACAGCTTCGGCTTCGACCCCGAGTCGGCCTACCTCAGAGTGCGCGGGGCCGGCGGCCTGCCGCCGCGGAACGCCGCCGTCCTTCGCGAACTGGCCATCTGGCGCGACGCACAGGCGCGCGATCACGACGTGCCCGCCCGCACGTTCCTGAAGGACGAGGTGCTGCTCGACCTCGCCCGCCAGCCGGCCAAATCGGTCGACCGGCTGGCGCGCGTCCGCGGCATGCCCCGGCCGGTGGAGCAGTCGTACGGCGACGAGATCATCGCCGTCACCGCGCGCGGCCTGGCGCTGCCGGTCGACCAGCTGCCGCCCGACCGCGACGTCGAGCCGACGCCGCGGCAGCGGTTCAACGCCGACGCCGCCTGGTCCCTGCTCGGCGTGGTCTGCGCCGGCCGGTCGATCGACCCGGCCCTCATCAGCAGCCGACAGGAAGTGGGCGAGGTGTACCGCGCCGTGTCGACCGGCCTATCCCCTCCCGACGATGCCCGCCTGCTGAAGGGCTGGCGTCGCGAGGCGGCCGGTCAAACCCTGCTCGACCTGCTGGCCGGCCGCGGATCCGTCCGCGTAAACTGGGCCGACGACGGCCTGCGATCGTCCATCGATCCGAAGTAGCCCAACGGAGTTTCCATGCCGATCTACGAGTACACCTGCGACAGCTGCCAGTCCCGATTTGACCAACTGCAGCGGACCATGTCCGCAGCCGCCGATGATCCGCGCCCCGCCTGCCCCAGCTGCGGCTCGCCGCAGACGTCGCGCTCGCTGAGCGTGTTCGCCGTCGCCGCCGATACCGGTGGGCGTTCCAATAGTGCCCCCAGTGGCGGCATGTGCGGCTGCGGAAAGGTGCCGGGGTCATGCGGGATGGGGTGATGGATCAGGTAGTTCAGTCCTGACCTGCACGCCTGTCACACCACGAATATAACCAACGTCGCGTGACAGGGGCGTGGCGACGCGATCATCGCGAACTCCCGTGTCATCGTTCCTACGCCTAGCTGCGGCGAAGGCCCCGATGCCACCGCGGTTGGATGAACTCCATTGCGGCGACGTTCCTCAGAGCCGCGAATTCTCGTTCAAGCGGCGCGACACGTTGTCCCAAACTTGGGTTTGGCACGGAGCACCCTCTTTGTAGCTGTGATCACTCGGATGCTTCAGGCGCGCCCTTCTGTATCCTTCTCTTCCGCCGCCAACAATGTGATCCGCGCCTCGCCGTCGGGCGAGCGGGTCAACTGCTCAATCTGCGTCTGCGCCGCCGACAGCACCGACCGGCAGTGCTGGATCAGGAACGCTCCGCGCTCGTAGCGGGTCAGGCTCTCCTCCAGGCCGATCTGGCCGTTCTCCATTTCGGACAGGATCGCCTCCAGCTCGCGCATGCCCTCCTCGAACGACTTAGGGGCGGGTTGGGTCTTCTTCGTGGCCATAGCGGTGCCAGTATATGGAAACGGCACGGCCGGCGGTGCGGTGCACCGCCGGCCGTGCCGGGTTGGGAACTTGATGGGCAGGCTCAGGCCGCGACGGGGGCGGCGGAGTTCTCGGTCGTCGGCACGTAGATGTGCGGGCGGACCAACTCGACCACCGCGTCGAACGCGGCCGCGTCGTTAACGGCCAGCTCGCTGAGCATCTTCCGGTTCATCTCGACGCCGGCCAGGATGGCGGCGGGGATGAACCGGCTGTAGTTCACCCCGCGGGCGCGCAGGGCGGCCGACAGGCGGGTGATCCAGAGGGCCCGGAAGTGCCGCTTCTTCTGGCGACGGTCGCGATAGGCGTACCGGTCGGCCCGGCGGATGAACTCGATCGCCGACCGGTACTGCTTGCCCGGCGAGGCAACGAAGCCGCTCGCGCGGTTCAATACACGTTTACGTTTGCGGGCGTGGGTAACGCCACCTTTGGAACGGGCCATCGGAAACTCCGACCAGGGGGGACAATGGGAGCCAGAGGCACAACTCGGCGGACGTCGCCCAGGGCGGTCACACCGGCGGCATAGCTGCGCCGGCAACGCGCCGTACGCTTTGGTGTTCGAACGATCAACAGAGCCCAGCGGCTCCGCCGCGGGTTCTTCAGGCCTTCGCCTCGGGCGTGGTCTCGACCACCACCTCGACCGTCTCTTCCAAGGCGCGGTCGTGCGCAACCTTGGCCGGCTTCAGCTTGCTCAGGCCCATCATGAACCGCATGTTCTTCGCGTGACCCTCGAACAGCACGGCCGCCCGGCCGAGGTGCCGACGCTTGTTGCCGCTCCGGCTGCTCATCAAGTGCGACGTGAACCCATGGTGAGCCTTGAGCTTACCCGTCTTGGTCACCTTGAACCGCTTCGCCACGGCCTTGTTGGGCTTGAACTTGTACGCCATCGGAAGGGTCCTTGGCCGCCGTGCGGCACCGACAGTTGACGAAAGAAAACCGCCCCTCTCAACGAGAGGGGCGGGGAGTTATATCAGGACGGCAATGGGACGTCCAGTGAACTGCATCAGCGATTCGCGCCGACCGTTTGCGGGACGGCCGACGGTGCGGGCCTCGGCGTGATCGGCGCGGCCGAGGGTGCCGAACCGACGCGTGGGGCAACGGGACCCGTCGGGGTCGCGCCGGTGGGGGTCGCCCCGGTGGGGGTTGCGCCGGCGGGGCGAACTGGGATGTTCAACCGATCGCCGGTCTTGGCAACGGGCGGCGTCGTGCCGACTGAGCCCGGCCGAACTGCGTCGGGGTTCTTGTGGTCGGGCTGGAGCACCATCGTCATGCGACGGCCCTCCATCTTCGCGTCCCGCTCCACCTTGGCGACGAAGAACAGCTCGTCCTTCACCTTCTTGAAGATCGCCCGGCCGAGCTCCAGGTGGGCCATCTCGCGGCCGCGGAACTGCAGGGTGAACTGGACCTTGTTCCCCTCCTTCAGGAAGTCGCGGGCGTGGTTCATCTTGATGAGCAGGTCATGATCGCCAATCTTGACGGTCTTGATCTTCATCTCCTTCAGCTGCCCACCCTTATTGGAGGCGCGCGACTTGTCCTCCTTCTTCTGCTGCATGTACCGCCACTTGCCGTAGTCCATGATCTTGCAGACCGGCGGCCGGGCGTTCGGCGCAACCTCGACCAGATCCATAGCCGCGTCCTGCGCCATGCGCAGCGCGTCCGACGTCGACACGATGCCGACCTGCTCGTCCTTGTCGTTGATCAGACGGATGGGCGAGATGCGGATCTGGTGGTTGTGGCGGAAATTCGTGGTAGAAATGGCTCAGGTCTCCAAGGGGCTGGCCCCGGTCGGAAGGCCCCTTCCGAACACCGGGTACGCATGACATTAGGATCGCGGCCGCACGGCCGGCGGAAATTGTGCCGACCCACCGCCCAATTTGCAAGAAAAGTTTTGGGGTACCAGACCGCAAATCCGCGGTTTTTCGTCCCGGCCGAGGTCGGTGTCGGGACGCCAACCCTCAGGTCGTTTTGTGACGTGCTGCCTCCGCAGCGACCTCAAACCAGCCATCGCCGAACCGCAAACGACCCCATAGCAGGAGGGCCGCAACGGCGACGGGCGTCAGTTCCTCCCGCTGGCGTGCGATGGCCTGCTCGACGGCCGACGCGGTCGCCTCGACGTGCCAGACGCCGGCGTGCTCGTCGAGGTCCAGTCGGGCCGACACCTGCGAACGCGTCAAGGTCGTCACGGCGGCGAAGATCAGTTCCGGCTGGCGGAGCGCCACGTCCTCGGCGATGCCCGTACACCGCAGGTCGACCAGGTCGGCGTCGGCCAGGGACAGCTCCTCCGCCAACTCTCGCCGAACCGCGGCGAACACGTCCGCGTCGGTCGGTTCCAGCGATCCGGCAAACGGGTGGATGCGGCCCGGGTAGTAGGCGACCGAACCGTTCCTACGGCCGAGCATCAGGTGCCCATCGGCGGTCACCAGGGCCGGGCTGACGCCCGCCGGGTTGGCCATCACGTCCCGGCCGTACGCATCGGCCAGCTGCGGGTTGGACATGTTGGTGCCGACGAACGGCTTGTAGCTGGTCGGCGACAGGACCAGCCGCAGCTCGGCGGCCGTGACGTGCCACGACTCGAGCCGGCACATGGGCCCGTCGAACAGCCTGACCCCCGGCCGCGCGCCGGCCGCCGCCCAGGCGGCGTCGATGGCGGCGTCCACGGCGGGGACCCGCCGACGCCCGTCGGCCACCCAGGTGGTCGTCACGTGGCCGGCCGGCCAGTCGCCGAGGGCGTGGAAGGAGAGCATCGCGGCGGTCAGCGGTGGATCAGTCGATGAACACGCCGCTCAGCACGGCGTTGGGCGACCCCGCCATGTTCTGGATGATGACCTGCACCGGGGCGTCCACGTCGAACCGGAGGTACTTCCCCTGCCGGAAGCTCGACACGACCTGCTTGGACAGCACCGTCTTCGTCGTGGCGTCGACCACCGTGACCGACTCGGTCCGCTTGAGGTTCTCGAAGTCGGCGAAGTAGAGCGACAACTGGTGTTGCAGCGTGTCGCTGGGGTCGTAGTTCAGCGTCATGCTCGTCGTGCTGAACGCGTACGCCGCCACGCGGGCCTTGCCCGAGCTGGCCGTGGAGGTCGGCGTCAGGAGGGCGGCGTTGTCGCCCGACGGTGACCGGACGACCTGCTCCTTCTCGCCCGAGATGGAGATCCGGGCGTCGGCGCCCGCGTCCAGGCCGGGGAAGTTGTTGCCGACCACGAACGCGGCCGTCGTGCCGTAGCCCGACGTCCGCCAGTTCCCGCCGGTGCTGACGTCGGTCCCGTCGGAGTGGCCGTTCTCGCCGAACGGCGCGTCGAAGAAGACGCCGCTCACCACCGCGGTCGGCCCGCCGGTGTTGATCACGCGGAAGGTGACGGCGCCGGTCACGTTGAACGAGACGAACAGCCCGTTCTTGAAGCTGGTCACGTCCTGCGTGACCAGCACCGCGCCCGTGGTCGGGTCGATCACCTGCACCCGCTCGGACCGGTGCTGGTTGTCGTAGTCGGCCAGGTAGAGCGAGACCGTGTGCAGCAGCGTGTCGGAGAACCCGACGTTGATGTCCTCGCTCGTGGCGGCGGCCTGGTAGGCCTCGATGTTGTGGGTCAGGTCGGCGTTCCGCTGCAGCCCCCGGCGGTCGCGGGTCGTCGGGTGCAGCACGTCCAGCGCCCCGCCGACCACGTTGAACAGCGACACGTAGGCCGGCAGCTGGTCCGTGTTGTCGTCGCCGAAGATCTGGTCGCCCTGCGACCCGTACGAGTTCCGCCAGTTGGTCCCGAACGTGTTGGCGTCGAGGTTGTAGAACGTGTCCGGCGTGACGTCGGGGGCGTCGAAGAACAGCCCGCTGTACGCCGGCCCGCCGCTCTGGCTGGTGATGACGATGTTGACCGAGCCCCGCAGGTCCCAGGTCAGGTACTCGCCCTTGGTGAAGTTCGAGACGACCCGCGTGTCGACGGTCAGCCCGGTGTTGGCGTCGACGATGCTGATCGTCTCCGTCCGCTTCTTGTGGTCGGGGTCGACTACGTACAGGCGGGTGCGGTGGACGGCGCCGTCGTTGAAGACCAGGTCGATCGTCTCGCTCGTGGCCGAACCCTGGTAGGCAGACAGCCGGTCGCTCGGGTCGGTCGCCCTCTGCAGGGCGGCGGGGTTCTTGGTCGAGTTGTCGACGACGACCGGCGCCCCGCCCGACGTGGTGACGGTGACGAAGCCGGTCGGGAACGACGACGAGTCGCCGACGACGTACCCGCCCTGCGACCCGTAGTAGCCGACCCAGCTCCCCTGCCGCGTCGCGTCGGTGCCGACGAACGCGTTCCGGATGGCGAGCACGGCCCCGTAGGCGTTGACGATGCCGCTGGTGGCGACCTTCGCCGGCAGGCCGTTGGCCGAGGCGAGGTTGGCGTCGTAGGTCCGGCTCTCGAGCAGGGCCGCCTTCAGCTGCGCCGGCGTGGCCGACGGGTTCGCCGCCGCCTCGAGCGCGATCGTCCCGGTGACGAAGGGCGTCGCCTGGCTGGTCCCGCTCTCGAAGCCGTAGTTCTCCGACACCGGGGGCGGCAGGTAGTAGGAGGGGGTGGTTCCGTCGCTGACGCTTTGCTCGTCCAGCTCCTCGAAGTCGTAGGTCGGGAACGTGGAGTAGATGTTCACGCCCGGCGCGGCGATGTCGACCAGCTGCGCCCCGTAATTCGAGAACGGCGCCAGCTTGCCCTGGTTGTCGACCGCCGCCACGGTGATCACGTTGCTCAGGGACCCCGACAGGCTGGCCGGGGACGAGACGGTCCGGTCGAGGTTGGCCGAGTCGTTCCCGGCCGCCACCACGCTCAGGATGCCGGCCTGGCCGGCCCGGCGGGTCGCCTCGCTCATCAGCACGTCGGTCGGGAACTCCGACTCGCCCAGGCTCTCGTTCATCACCACGATGTTGCTGCCGTGGTCCTTCAGGTCGATGACGTAGTTGATGCCCGCGATGATGCTCGCGTCCGTCCCGGTGCCGGTCGCGTCCAGCACCTTCACGGGGAGGATGCTGACGTTCCAGTTCACGCCCGAGACGCCGATCCCGTTGTTCCCGGACGCGCCGATGATGCCCGCCACGTTGGTGCCGTGGCCGTTGTCGTCGGTGACGTCGTTGTCGTTGGCGATGAAGTTCCAGCCGTTGACGTCGTCGACGTACCCGTCGCCGTCGTTGTCGACGCCGTCCCCGGCCGTCTCGCCCGGGACCGAGTAGATGTTCCCGACTAGGTCCGGGTGGGTCAGGTCGATGCCCGTGTCTAGCACGGCGACCACGACCGCCTTCGAGCCGGTCGTCACGTCCCACGCCTGCTGGGCGTCGATGTCGGTGCCGACCGTGCCGACCTGGTTCTCGTCCGGGTTGCCGTTGGCGACGGGGAAGTCGGACGGCGTGCCGCCCGGGATGCCGCCGGGGTAGGTCTGCTCGTTGAAGGGGGTGACGATGCCGTTGTTGTTGTAGTCGTACGACTCCAACTGCCCGGTGTTGTTCAGGCCCCACTGCTGGACGAGTTCCGCGTCGTCGGGCAGGGTGTTCTGGGCGGTGACCACGCCGTTCGGCTGCGCCGTGCCGAACGCCACCGGGTGGGCCGCGGCGAGCCGCGCGATCTGGGCCGCCGAGTCGGTGCTGGTGAACTGGTAGAACCCGGCCGACAGGCTCGTCACGCCGGTGAAGCCCTGCTGCGCGGCCAGCTTCTCGAAGTAGGCGGTGTTGGTGGTCGAGACGATCCACTGGTCGTGGACAGCTTGGACGGTCTGCCCCTTCCAGACTATTTTGACGGTGGCGCTCTCGATCGCCGACCCGCTGAACAGCAGCCGGCCCTCCAGCCGCTCCGGGGCGGCGGCCGGGAGGCCACCCGCCCGCCGTTGCCGCCGACCACCACCCGATTTCGCCCGCTCGCCCGTGAAGCCCATGACGCCCATGTAACGCTTCCTCAGCAGGACCCACCGCGTATCGGCGGCGGGCGAGTCCGACGGCAAACCGCCGGACGGGGACAAAACATCGAACCCACCGCCCACGCGGGCCGGCCAATCTAGCCGCCGCCCGACCCACCGCCAAATCCGCCCGGCGACGACGACCGTTCGACCCCCGGGGGAACCCCCGTCAGTCGTGCTGCACGATCCGTTGCGGTGAAGGTGACGCGACCCCGAGCGGCAGGCTCCGGCGGTCGACCCCGGCCTGATCGACCAGGGATTTGGGGATGGCGGCTCCGTAAGGTCCGAGAGGTAACCCGGCGCGACCGGTAAGATAAGCATCCGCCCACACCTGTCAAATCGCGCCCGGGCACCGGGCGACGGCATGGGTCGTGCCAGTTTTGTTGTGCAAGCAAGGGATTAACAGAGCCGCGCCGTCTCGGCGGGTGGCGACCGGAGATCGCGTCTCCACCGGAGATTCGGCGGCCGTGTTCACCGCGTGAGACGCGGGCCGCGCCCGCCACGGGCCGACACGGCCTGCCTCTGCTTCGTTTTGCGGTGCCAACAAATCTGGCCAAACCCCAACGGCACTGCGACGACCGCATGGCCTCAGATCACCACCATCCGCCACGCCTGCCATCCCGCCCAAGCGACGGCCAGCAGCATCGCCGCCAGTAGCAGGGCGACACCTCGCCGAACCCACGTTCGCCACCGATTCCGCGAGACGGCGTGCGCCACATCTGCGGCGATCACCGTCGACGGCGGCACGATCGCCGCGAGCTGGGCGGGCAGGCCCGCCGTCCACTCGTGTACCGGCCCGACGCCCTGGAGCAGCGCGACGGCCGCGACCAGGTGGTTCGCCGCCGCCGATGAGCTGCAGTCCATCGCCGCCGCGACGCGGTGCAGGTCCAGTTGCAGCCCGTGAGCCAGCACGACCGCTTCCCGCTGTTGTTGCGGCAAGGACGTCAGCCAATCCAACCCCGCGGCCCCGCCATCGGTCCGGTCGACCTGCCGGGAGGCCAGGACGGTGAACCGCAGGAACCACCGCTCGTCCGCCCCCGCCGCCGTCCACCGCAGCGCGACGAGGGTCGCCCGGTTCAGCACGCGTCGCGCCACCTCGCCCGCCATCTCCGCCGAACCGCACAGCCCGACGGCCAGCCGGTACGCCGCTGGATACTGTTCCAGCAGCACCGTTTCCAACGTCGGCCGGTCGACCACCTCTGCCATCGTCATGCCTCGCTCGCCACGCCGATGTGAACCGAGCGCGGCGCGACCGTCCAGCGCGTATCATCCTCAACGCACTGCGAAAGCTCGCCCCCGCCGTCGCGCGGGCGTCTCGCCCGTGCCTGCCGCAAGGGGACACGGGCGAGACGCCCGCGCGACGATGGAACCCGCACTGTACCGACTGAAGACCCCCTCCATGCCCGCCATCGGCCCCTTCTCGCTGTCGATCCCGTTCTGCCAGGCCGGCCTGGCCGGCTACAGCGACCGCGCCATGCGTCTCGTCGCCCGACGCCGCGGCTGCCCGTACGCCGTCACCGAGGCGCTGCTCGACGTGATCCTCCTGTCCGGCGGGAAGGGGCTGCGCAACAGCATCGACATCGACGACGAGGACCACCCCACCGCCGGCCAGGTGATCGGCTCCGACCCCGACGCCATGGCCGCCGCCGCCCGCGTCCTGGCCGAGTTCGGCTACGACGTGGTCGACCTGAACTTCGCCTGCCCGGTGAAGAAGATCAAAAACAAGGCCCGCGGCGGGCACATGTTGCAGGACCTGCCCCGCGCCACCGACATCCTCAAGGCCGCCCGCGACGCCGTCCCGCCGAACGTGCCGATGACCGTCAGCCTGCGCCGCGGGTTCGACGACTCCCCCGCCGCCGCCGATCGGTTCCACGAGTTGGCCGACGTCGCCTGGGCCAACGGCTACGCGGCCCTGCGCGTCCACGGCCGAACCGTGTCGCAGGTCTACCAGGGCCGGGCAGATTGGTCGTTCCTCCGGGACCTCAAGCGACGGTACCACAGTCGCACCATCCTCGGCAGCGGCGACGTCTTCACCGCCGAGGACGCGGTGCGCATGCTGACCGAGACCGGCGTCGACATCGTCTGGATCGCGCGCGGGGCGATCGGCAATCCGTGGATCTTCGCGCACGCGGCCACCTTGCTGGCGCAGCAGACGGAGGCCAGCGGCTCCGCCGCGGGATGTTCTCCCGACGAAAAGAACCCGGGGCGGAGCCGTCGGGCGCCGTTGCTCCCCCCACGCTCCACGCGCAGCGTGAGGCCCTGACCGAGCACTTCGCCATCGCCATGCAGATCCACGGCGAGTCGATGGCCGGCCGACGCATGCGGAAGATGGGCATCAAGTACAGCCGGTTCCACCCCGACGCCGCGACGGTGAAGCGCCAGTTCATCGCCGTGCAGAGCCTGCGCGACTGGACGAACGTGCTCGACCGCCACTACGCCGCCGACGGCCCCGGCGTCTGGCCCGCCGCCGCGGCGGCCGACGAGGTGAACTGCGGCGACCTCGCCACCGCGCCGACGTGAACCACCGACCGTTGCGACAGGCGCAGCATGGGCGGGTACCATGCGGCCCCATGACCCTCCACCGCCGGGCCGTCCCACTTCTGGCCACGCTCGCGCTCGCGTCCGTCGCCCGCGGCCAGCCGACCACCGAACCCTCGATCGCCCTCAACTTCCCCGGCCCCGTCCCAATCCAAACGCTGGTCGACTACGTCAGCGCCCGGCTCGGCGTGAACATCGTGTACGACGACGAACTGCTGCGCAAGCAGGGCGCGGTGGTCGTCCGGGCGCCCGAACGGGTTTCGCCGGACGAGCTGCTCGCCCTGCTGTCGAACATCCTGGCGACGAAGAAGCTGGCACTCGTGCGCGAGGGGCCGACCGGCATGCTGCGGGTGGCGGAGGCGAACGTCGGCCCCGGCGCCCGGCCGCGCGTGGAGCGGCTGCCGCTCACCTACGCCGAGGCCGCCCGCGTCGCGCCGCAGGTGAAGCAACTGGTGACGGCGTCGGCCGGGCCCAACGGTGCGCGCCTGGAGGTGTCGTTCGACGCGCGGACGAACCAGCTGATCCTCGTCGGCGACCCGGCCACCGTGGACGACGCGATCGCCGTCGCCCGGCTGGTCGACATCCCCGCCGCCGGCGACCAGGGGTCGCTGCAGTTCTACAAGCTGACCAACGCGACCGCCGCCGACGTGCTGGACACGATCCGCGACCTGGAGGGCCGACCCCCCTCCGCCCGGCCCCGGCCGGCGACGCCGACGCGGTCCGACACGTCGCCGCCCAGCTCGGGCGGGCTCGGGGGTGGGAACCCCTCGTCGTCGAACACCGGCCAGTCGGTCGCCACCAACGGGTCGGTCACCGCGAATTCGGGTGGGACGGCCAGCCCGAACCGGCAGTCGCCCAACGCCTTTGCCGGCGCGATCAACGCCGCGATCGGTGCCGGTCCGACCGACATCCAGCCGACCGGCGGCGACGGCGGCAACGGCTCGCGCCTCGGCGGCGAGTCGGTGACGGCCGACCCGAACACGAACACGATCATCGTCCGCGGCGGCCCCGAGGTGCAGAAGACCTACCGCCAACTGATCCAGACGCTCGACCGCCGCCGGCCGCAGGTGCTGCTGGAGGCGACCGTCGTCACGATCGACACGACGCACAACTTCAACTTCGGCGTCGAGCTGTCGGCCCACAGCAACGGGGCGACCAAGTTCCTCAGCTTCAGCCAGTTCGGCCTGAGCACGGTGAACGTCGCCACCGGCGCCCTCACCCCCAACGCCGCCACCGGCGGCACGGCCGCCGTCATCGGCACCGGCGTGGCGAACGCGGTCATCCAGGCGCTGGTGACCGACGGTCACGCCCGCGTGCAGTCGGCCCCGCGCGTGCTGGTCAACGACAACGCCACCGGCCTGCTGGCCAGCATCGCCGAGCAGCCCTACAGCAGCGTGAACGCCAGCACGACCGTCGCCACCACCAGCTTCGGCGGCTACGCCGACGCCGGCACCACGATCACGCTCACGCCCCACATCAGCGAGGGCGACTACCTGCAGCTGGAGTACGCGGTCGAGCTGAGCAGCTTCACCGGCGCCGGCAACGCCGCCACCGGCGAGCCCCCGCCGCGGCAGACCGACCGCGTCGAGAGCAAGGTGACGATCCCCGACGGCAGCACGATCATCGTCGGCGGGTTGAACCGCAAGCAGTTCGAGCGCGACGTGGACGCCGTCCCCATCCTCGGCCAGATCCCGTTCCTACGGTTCCTGTTCAGCAGCCGGACCGACACGGCCAGCAACGAGACGCTGTTCGTGTTCCTGCGGCCGACGATCCTGCGGGACGAGTCGTTCCTGGACCTGCGGAACCTGTCGGAGGCGGACCTGAAGGAGGCGGGCATCCCGCCGAACTTTCCGCAGAGCAAGCCGGTGGTCATGCGGTGAGCGGAATGTTCCACTTTGTTACTAAATGTTACACCCTTCAGCCCCGGAACCGGCGACTAAAATTGATTATAACCTCTTGATGATAAATGAGTAATCTCGCGTTACTACGTGATCTTGCCGCGTAACATCGCCCGGCCCGACTGATGCCCACCGACCTCACAGCTTCGGCCGATTTCGTCGAACGGATCCCCATCGGGTTCGCGCGACGTCACGGCCTGCTCGGCCTGGCGACGGAGGGTGCGCGTCTGCCCGTCGCCGTCGCCAAGGTCGATTCGTCGTCATTGCAACAATTGCAGATCATCGCTCGACACCTCGGCCGGCCGGTGAGGCCGGTCGTCGCGCCGGCGGCGGACGTGCAGGCCGCCATCAACGCGGCGTACGGGCAACGCACGGGCCAAGCGCAAGCGGTGATCAGCGGGTTGGAGCGGAACGCGGTGCTGGGCGAGCTGCAGCAGATGACCGACCGGGAGGACCTGCTGGACGCCGAGGGGCGGGCACCGGTCATCAAGCTGGTGAACCTGATCCTGTTCGAGGCGGTGAAGGGGCACGCGTCCGACGTTCACGTCCAGCCGTACGAGCGGACGCTGGTCGTCCGCCTGCGCACCGACGGCGTGCTGCACGATGCGTTCGAGGTGCCCAAGGGGCTGCAGGACGAGGTGGTCAGCCGGTTCAAGGTGATGGGCAAGATGAACATCGCCGAGCGCCGCCTGCCGCAGGACGGGCGGGCCAGCGTGCAGGTGGGCGACCAGGTGGTCGACCTCCGGCTGTCGTCGCTGCCCACCCGCTTCGGCGAACGCGTCGTCATCCGATTGCTGGAGAAGACCAAGCGGCTGCTGAACCTGCTCGAGCTCGGCATGGACGGCGACACGCTGGCCCGCTTCCGCACGATGGTGGCGGCCGAACACGGCATGGTCCTGGTCACCGGCCCCACCGGCAGCGGCAAGACGACCACGCTCTACGGCGCCCTGAGCGAGCTCGATGCAACGGCTCGGAACATTCTGACGCTGGAGGACCCGATCGAGTACGGCCTGGACGGCATCAGCCAGACCCAGGTGAGCGACAAGAAGGGCATGACCTTCGCCAGCGGCCTACGCACGGTGCTGCGGCAGGACCCCGACGTGATTATGGTCGGCGAGATCCGAGATCGCGAGACGGCCGACATGGCCGTCCAGTCGGCACTCACCGGTCACCTGGTGCTATCGACGCTGCACACTAACGACGCCGCCACCGCCGTCACGCGGCTGCTCGACCTGGGGATAGAGCCGTTCCTCGTCGCCAGCAGCGTGAACGGCGTGCTGGCCCAACGGCTGGTCCGCCGCATCTGCCCCCACTGCGCTCGCCCCGCCGCGCCGACCGACGCCGAACTGACCCGCCTCGGCATCCCGCCCGGCACCGACATCAGCCGACTCCGCGCCGGCGTCGGCTGCGACCAGTGCCGCGGCACCGGCTACCGCGGGCGGCTGGGGTTGTTCGAGCTGTTGACGGTGGACGAAGCGGTGAGACACGACATCGCCGCCGTCGCCCCGGCGAGCCGGATCGCAGCGACGGCGGTGGCTGGCGGGATGCGGTCGCTCCACGCGGATGGCGTCGCGCGGGCGCTGGCGGGGTTGACGACGTTGGAAGAGGTGGCGCGGGTGACGATGTAAGAGATGTAGCCGCGCGGCTTCAGCCCGCGGGACCCCCTGCCAAGTGACGTCCCGCGGGCTGAAGCCGTGCGGCTGCGATATCCGATGTTGCGACCGAAAACATCCCAGCCGCGTGGCGGAAGCCCGCGGACCGTTGGCGAGCGATGACGTTTCGACTGCACAGCGTCCGCGGGCTCCCGCGACGCGGCTAGAACGAAAGAGGGCCCCGCGATTCATCGGTCGCGAGGCCCTGTCGTTCAAACCGCAGTCGCTCGCTCACACCCGCCCGTAGAAGTACTCGTTCAGGTAGGTGATCTGCGCCTGCTGGTGGCTCGCGTGTTCCGCGTTCACGTCGCCCATGGAGATCATGCCGAGCAGGTCGCCGTCGCCGTCGCAGACGGGGACGTGGCGGATCCGGCGATCCTTCATGATGGCGCTGATCTCGTCCACCTCGGTGTCGGGCGAGCAGCAGACGACCTGCTCGGTCATCACGCTGCCGACCAGCGTGCGGGCCGGGTCGCGGTTCTCGCCGACCACCCGGCGAAGGACGTCGCGCTCGGTGAACATGCCGCTCAGGTGGCCGTCGCCGTCATCGCTGACGCCGATCGCGCCCACCTTCAGCTGGTTCATGCGATCGACGGCCTCGCGGACGGTGGCCTGGGCCGGGACGACGAAGACGCTGAACCCCTT
>CBDAQA010000020.1:0-256539 GCA_965198865.1 Tepidisphaeraceae bacterium
TGATCCCGCTGGCCCGCATGGCCCCGCCGCTGCTGAGGTGGCGGACCCAGCGCAAGCTGACGGCCCGGTACAAGCGGGTCCGCCACATCGAGGAGACGCTGTCGCCCGCCTCGGCCCGCATGGCGATCGAGGCCGGGATCGCCGAGCTGCACGCGATGGACCGCGAGGTCGCCACGCTCAAGGCCCCGATCGCGTTCGCCGCAGGACCTGTACGAGCTCCGCCTCCACGCCGGCCACGCCGGCACAAGCTGGAGAAGTGGCTGCAGTAGGTGCCAACACGCAGCCCCGGCATGGTTCAGCGCGAAGCCGGTGTATGAGGTACGCCGAAGACCCGGATCGATCGGTGCGCGATCCGGGTCTTCGGCGTACCTCGAATGGCGTTAAGATAGGGCACAAGTGCTTGTCTGGCTTGGCGCAAAGCTCGGCCTCCTGTCAGAATGTGGGTGCTGAAGTCCACAACGAACAGGAGGCCAGGGATGGCCATCATCGGACCGCCGGAGG
Organism: Tepidisphaeraceae bacterium; assembly: GCA_965198865.1. GTDB lineage: Bacteria > Planctomycetota > Phycisphaerae > Tepidisphaerales > Tepidisphaeraceae > CBDAQA01. The sequence continues at coordinate 502 of CBDAQA010000020.1, forward strand.
CGTGTTGCAAGTACCAGTCCATGTTGGACGAGCACCTGTCGGCGGAGCGGATCGAGTCGCTGGCGACCGCGTGCGGGCACCGCTGGCGCGAGCGGGCGCTGGGGCCGGCGGTGACCGTGCACCTGTGGGTGATGCAGGTGCTGCTGCGGAACTTGTCCCTGGCGGGCGTACGGCACCTGTGCCGGCAGGCCGTCACCGCATCGGCGGTGTGCCAGGCGAAGGCGCGGCTGCCCCGGCAACTGTTGGAACGGCTGAACCAGGCGCTGGTCGACGCCCTCTGCCCGGCGTCGGTGGGCGAGGGGTCAGCCGCGGGCAGGTGGCGTGGGCACCGGATCTTCGGTGGGGACGGCGCCTGCTACTACACGGCCGACACGCCCACGCTGCGGGGCCGGTTCAAGTCGAAGAAGCCGTTCGGCTTCCCGCTGCTGAAGGCGGTGACGCTGTTCGACCTGGCCAGCGGGGCGCTGATCCGGCAGGTCGCGGTGCCGCACCGGCGGCAGGAGGGCCCGCTGCTGCAGCGGCTGCTGCGGCACCTGCGCCGCGGGGACGTCCTGGTGCTGGACCGGGCCTACGCGTCGTACGCCAACCTGTGCGACGCGGTCGGCCGGGGCACGCACCTGGTCGCCCGGCTGAAGCGGAACCTGTTCGCCGCCGCCGGGACGCGGCGGACCGCGCGGCGGTGCCCGGGCCGGGCCAAGGGGGACCTCTCGGTCGTCTGGCGCAAGCCCAAGGAGCGGCCGGCCATGGTGTCCCGCTGGCGCTGGTCGCGGCTGCCGGCGGAGCTGGTCCTGCGGCAGGTCACGGTCGACGTGCGGCGGCGCGGCTGGCGCGTGCGGCGGATCACCGTGCTGAGCACGCTGACCGACCCGGCGGCGTACCCCGCGGCCGAGATCGCGCAGCTGTACGCCCGCCGCTGGGAAGTGGAAACCAACTTCCGCCACCTGAAGCAGACGCTGGACCTGGAGCACCTGCAGAGCCAGACCGCCGCCGGCGTGGCCGGCGAGCTGCTGGTCCGGTCGATCGCCTACAACCTCGTGCGGGCCGCGATGGGGCTGGCGGCACGGGTGCTGGGGGTCGACCCGGCGCGGGTGAGCTTCGCCGACACGCTGAACCTGCTGCTGCTCGGGCACGCCGACCTGGGCGTGGCCCACGCGAGGGTCAACCCCGAACGGCCGGGCCGGTCCGAGCCGAGGCGGCTCAAACGGCAGAACAAGAACTACCTGCCGCTAAACTGCTCGAGGGCCGAAGCGAGGCGGAAAGCGGCTTAACTTAATGCCATTCTCGGCGTACCTCAGACGCCGGCTTCACCAGACGCGAAAAATCGGTTCAACTCGTCCCGCGTCGGCACCGACGACTGCGCCCCCAACCGCGTGCACGCCAGCGCCCCCGCAGCGTTGGCGAAGCGCGCCGCCTCGACCAGCGGCAGCCCCTCGGCCAGCGCGACCGCCAGCGCCCCGTTGAAGCTGTCGCCGGCGGCCGTCGAGTCAACCACGTCCACGGCAAACCCGGGCACGTGCCGCGTGACGAGCCGCTTGCCGCCGATCCATTCCGACACGACGCACCCGTCGCCGCCCAGCTTGACGATCACCCGGGCGACGCCCCGTCCCATCAGCACCGCGGCCGCCCGCTGGGCCGCTTCGACGGAGTCCACGCGGACGCCGGTTAGCGCCTCGGCCTCCGTCTGGTTCGGGGTGATCAGGCCGACGCCGTACAGCCCGTCCGGCAATCCGTCGGCCGGCACCGGGGCCGGGTCGAGGATGACGATCGCGCGGCCGGCCCGCGCGATCGCGGCCGCCACGGTGTCGAGCGGGATCTCCAGTTGCAGCAGCACGACCGCCGCGTCGGCCAGCTCGGGCACGTCGGCCGGCGCGAGCCGGCCATTGGCGCCGGGCGACACGACGATCGCATTTTCGCCGCGACCGTCGACGAGGATCATCGCCGTGCCCGAGGCGACGCCGGGCAGGACGTGAACGTCAGCCGCGTCGACGCCGTCGCGCCGGAGCCCGTCGAGCAGCCGCCCACCGAACGCGTCGCCACCCACCCGGCCGACCATGCGGACCGCGCGCCGCCCCGCCGCCAGCCGGGCGGCGGCGACGGCCTGGTTCGCCCCCTTCCCGCCCGGCACCTCCAGCAGGTCCCCGCCTGCCACCGTTTCGCCAGGCCGCGGGATCGCCGCGCAGCGGACGACCAGGTCCATGTTCAGCGAGCCGACGACCACGATCGCACCGTTGGGCATTGGTGCAGGTTAACATTGTGTCGAACGAAGCGCGGCGGCGACAGTCGCTCCAGGCGGTGGCCAGGCAGTGCGGTCGCAACTGTCGGACGGCCCGTGCGTGATCCTCCTGGCGGAAGGACGCTGTTGCTTTTCCCCGCCGCCGGACAGGTCGACGGGATGGCCACGAGGGCGGACCGATGACGACCACCGAACGCGCGTCCGATGAATCCGTCGACCTGGCGTGCCCGCTGTGCGGGTACAACCTGCGCGGGCTGGCGGAGCCGCGGTGCCCCGAGTGCGGGGGCGCGTTCGACTGGGGCGAGCTGCTGGACCATGGTCGGGACCATCACCGGTGGCTGTTCGAGCACGGCCATGGACGGGATGCCCGCACGTTCGTGGCCACGTGGCTGCGCACCGCCGCGCCCGGGCGGTTCTGGCGCGACGTTTCGCCGGCCAACACGGTCCACCTTGGACGGTTGGTGCGGTACTGGCTGATCGGGTGCGTGCCGCTGCTGGCGTTGGTCGTGGCTCCCGTGGTCCACGACGGTATTGCGATGAACCGGGACTTGCAGGCGTTCCGCGCCCTCTACCGCCCGGTGCCCGGCCGGCCGGGAGCGTACGCCGCGCCGGGTCGGAAGACCGTCCTCACCGCCGGTCAGTTGAATGCGGTGATCCCACCGCTGCTGTCGGTCGGTTTCGTCCGGCGGGTGTTCATCTTCCACCGCTGGCGCGACGACGGGCCGTGGCTCGGGCCGGCCGCCGTCACGGCAGCGTGGCCGCTGCTGTCGGCGGCGGCTTTGCTGGTGTTCCAGGTGTCCCTGCGGCGGGCGAAGGTGCGGCCGGCACACGTGCTGCGCGTCGCCGTGTACGGGTGCGACTTCACCCTGCTGTTGACGGCGATCACACTGGCCGGCACCCGTGTCCCCATCCCCAACCCGTTCCGGACCAGCCCGATCACCGACCACACGGCCGGCGCGATCCTGCTCGCGGGCGCCGCTTGCGCCGCCGTTGCCACGTGGCGGATGTCGGTCGCGCTGCGGCGGTACCTGCAATTCGATCGTCCGGCGTGGACCGTCATGGCGGCGCAGGCGATGGCCGTCCTCTCCGTGTGCGCGATGCTCGTCCGCGCCGCGCGGTGGATACCGTGAGGCGGACCGCGGGTGACACCCGCGGCTTTATGTGGAGCGGACGATGACGATCGCCGATGGCCCTCCCGACGGGTCGACACACGGAGCCGACCTGACGTGCCCGCTGTGCGACTACAACCTGCGCGGGCTGACCGAGCCGCGCTGTCCGGAGTGCGGGTTCGCCTTCACGTGGGCCGAGCTGCTCGACGCGAAGCGCGACCGCCACCCGTGGCTGTTCGAGCACGCCGTCCGCGGCCGGCGACGGCGGGCGTTCCTGTCGACGTACTTTCGGAACTGCGTGCCCCGCCGTTTCTGGCGCGAGGTGACGCCGGCCAACCCGGTGCGCCGGGCACGGCTGATCAAGTACTGGATCGTTACCACCTTGCTGTTGAGCGGCGTGATCATCGGGCCGCTGCTGGTGCAGGCCGGGCGGCTGGCGATCGATGTCCAGCAGCAACGCGCCCGTTTCATTCCCATCCCCGGCCGGCCCGGCCAGCTTCGCAACACGTGGCCGAGCAACTACGGACTGAATTATACCACCGCCGCGATCAGGGCCGCGGCGCCGCCGGTGTGGTCAAGGACTTTTGCCCTGCGCGTCGCCGACGCCTACCTGAGCCGGACCGGCGGCGCGTTCGTCGCCGTCGTCGTGGTGACGGCGGCGTGGCCGTGGTTGACGGTCGCCACGCTGATGGTGTTCCAGGCGTCGATGCGGCGGGCCAAGACCAACAGCGACCACGTGCTGCGGGCCGCGATCTACGGCTGCGATTTCGGATTGCTCGTCACCGTCCTCGCGATTGCCGCGTTCTCAACGATGGACGACCGCGGCAACACGATCCCCACGAAGCAGGTCGTCGAGTTGGCCGCGATGCTGGCGGTGCTCACGGCGATGGCGTGCGTCGCCATCACGACCTACCGGCTCACCATCGCCTACGGCCGGTACCTGCGGTTCCACCTGCCGCTGGCGACGGTGCTCGCGTCGCAGGTGATCGCGTTCCTGGCGCTACTGGCCGTGGCGGTGAACGTGGCGCAGGCGTGGTGAGCGGCGGGGACGATGTGAAGCGGCGTGCCCTCGGCCAACCCTTCCGGTGGCCTGTGGTACCGACGAAGGCTCGCACCGCCCACCCGTTCAAGCAGCGACTTGACATTTCAAGGCCGGGGCGTGAAGCACCACTCAACTCCATTTTCCGCCATGACTTACTGCAAGAATGTGCCGGTCTAAGCGCGGCGCATTATGGCGCATTTTGGCGCATTGGCTGAAGGGGCCGGCGGGTCACAGGTCGGCCATGGCCTGGCCCAACCGCCGCACCGGTCGCAGGGCCATCCCGCCGAGCTTTGGCAGCGCGCTGCCGCCGGCGTAGGGGACGATCGCGTGGCCGACGCCCAGGCGCGCCGCCTCGCGCAACCGGTTCTCCAGTTGGGGGACGGACCGCACCTCGCCACCGAGGCCGAGTTCGCCGACGGCGAGCGTGCCGGGCGGGAGCGGGCGGTTCATGTGGGCCGACGCGATGGCGAGCGCGATGGCCAGGTCGACGGCGGGCTCGGCCACCTTCACGCCGCCGGCGATGTTGACGAACACGTCGTCGGCGGCCAGGCGCAGCTCGGCCCGCTTCTCCAGCACGGCCATGATCATCGCCACGCGGTCGCCGCTCACGCCCGACACCTTGCGCTTGGCCGAGCCGATCACGCTGGACGCCGTCAGGGCCTGCACCTCCAGCAGCAGGACGCGGCTGCCCTGCATGGCGGCGGTGATGACGGACCCGCTGGGCTGGCTCGGGCGGCCGTCGGGGCCGGGGCCGTACTGCTCGACGAACAGGTTGCCGGGGTCGGTCACCTCGGTCAGCCCCTCGCCGGTCATCTCGAACAGCCCCACCTCGTGCGTGGAGCCGAACCGGTTCTTCACGCAGCGAACGATGCGATGGGCGTGGAAGCGGTCACCCTCGAAGTAGACGACGGTGTCGACGATGTGCTCGATGATTTTCGGCCCGGCCAGCGTGCCGGCCTTGGTGACGTGGCCGACGACGACGATGGCCACGCCGGTCGCCTTGGCCAGGTAGACCAGGTCCATGCAGCAGTCGCGCAGCTGCGTGACCGACCCCGGCGCGGCGGGCAGGGCCGGCTTGTAGATCATCTGGATCGAGTCGACGATCACCACGTCGGGCTTCACCTTGCCGATCTGGGCGATGATCCGCTCAACGTTGGTCTCGGCCAGGATCAGCAGGTTGGGGCTGGTGACGCCGAGGCGACCGGCGCGCAGGCCAACCTGGCGGGCGGATTCCTCGCTCGTGACGTAGAGCACCTTCGTCTGGCGGGCGTCCCTCTTCGCCGGCACGGCGCTGAGCGACGCGGCCACCTGCAGCAACAGCGTCGACTTGCCGATGCCCGGCTCGCCGCCCACCAGCACGGCCGACCCCGGCACGATGCCGCCGCCGAGGATGCGGTCGAACTCGCCGATGCCGGTCGGCAATCGCGGGCTGTCGGCGGCGTCGATCTGGTCGACCGTGACCGGCTCGGCACCGCGCGTCAGGTCGGCCGTTCCCGCGCCGGCGCTCCCGAACCGGCGCACCGCGTCGCGGGCGTCGGGCGTCTGCGTCTTGTACTCCTCCAGGCTGTCCCAGGTGTTGCAGTCGGTACACTTGCCCAGCCACTTCGGGTGGACCGAGCCACAGGCGTTGCACAGGAACTGCGTCTTGGATTTGGCCATTCACCTCCTCGCGTTGGGTCGGACGATGTTAGGGCATCGGGCGACGCATCGCGAGGGGTTTAAGGCGGTTGGACCACTACGACCAAAGTCACACGAACGACTGAAAGCCGGCACCTTAGGTACGCTGGAGAGCCGGATCGATCAGCGCGGGATCCGGGTCTTCGGCGCACCTCAGACGCCGGCTTCCCGAGACACGCAGGACTGTCAGGTGCCGGACATGTTGGACTGCAGCGCGAGAATCTTGTCGAGGTGGCCCTTGAGCTGGGGCAGCAGGCCGTTGGCGGCGCTCTTGAGGTCGCCGTCGTTGCCGTTGTCGGCCTCGGCCTGATCGACGTTGACCGCCTCTTGGTGGGCCTTGACCTGCAAAGTGACGTACGCCTTGTCGAAGTCGGCACCAGTCTTGCCCTTGAGGCCGTCGACCATGTCCTTGTGGTCGCTGTCGAGCATCTTCGGCACGCCGGCCCCCTTGCTCTTGGCGACCGTCTCGATCTGGCTGCCGGCCATGGTGTGGTCGGAGATCATCATCTGCGCGAACTCCTTCACCTGCGGGCTGCTGGCCTGCTGCAGGGCCATCTGGCTCGACTGGATCTCGGTCAGGTTGCCCTCGGTGATGTCGCGGATGAAGCCGTTATCCTGGTCGCTCAGGGTTGAGCTGCGCATGCCGCCGAGCTGCTCGGTCTTCTCCATGCCGCAGCCGGCGGCGAGACAAAGGACGGCGGTCGTTGCAAGGGTTCGCTTGAACATGGTGGGCTCCTACGCAGTTCTGAATATGCACCGTTCCGCCGTCGGTCCCGCACCGGGGCCTGGACGCGGAACGTAACTGCCCGGACGTTAGCAACGGCTGTTCCATGACGGGCATCGACGCCCGGATGCTTGATCGCGGCGGGTCAGATAAAGTCGTACTGGATGCTGAGCGTCAGGTCGGCGCCCGAGGCGGGCAGCGTGAAGGTGGCCTCGCCGAACGTGGCTGCCCGCCGCTTGGGCTTGGGGTTGTTGGTCACGCCGTAGCCCTCGGTCGGAACGCCGAGGAAGTTCTTGTCGATCTGCCCGTTGCGGTTCTCATCGTGCAGGGCGCTGGCCGCGTAGGTGCCCGGCGGCAGGTCGACGGCGAACACCCCATTGCCGGCGGCCGGCTTCACCTGCCAGTTCACGCTCTTCGCCTGCTCGGCGGGGAAGCCGTTGGCGGTCCTGAAGATGCCCAGAATCAGGTCGCCATCGTGGTTGCGAAGGTCGACGACGTGGATGATCAGGTGCGCCACCGACGGGGCCGTGGCCGGCTTGGCGACCGGTGCCGCGGCGCAGGCCGAGAGCAGGAGTGTCAGCGCTGCGATGATCCGGCGTGGGGTCGGCATGGGCCGCATCTGACGGCCGGGGGACGCCGGCGTCAACGGCGGTTTCTTCTCGACGGGCATCAGGGAAATAAGAGGACGTGCTCGGCGTTCGGCTCAAGCACGATCGTGCAGGCGCTCACGCAGGAGGTGCGCCATCGTCACGCTGCCGGTCAGCCCCTTGCGGGCGATCCGATCCTTGACGGCCGCGGCCCGCTCGACCGGGATGTCCAGCACGAGCCGCTCGTCGGTTGACCTGAGCCCACCGTACCACCGGCGCAGGGGACCGGCGATCGACCGTTCACCGCCGCTTCGCCGCGATGAACGCCTCCAGCTTGGCCACCGTCATGCAGTTGATGACGCTGGCCTTGGTCACCCACGCCCGGCGGGCGACGTTGATGCCGTAGTGCATGCCGCCCAACCCGGCGGTGCTGTGGGCGTCGGTGTTGATCGACAGCGTCACGCCGGCGGCGACGGCGGCGCGGGCGTTCACCTCGTTCAGGTCCAGCCGGGGGTAGCCGGCGTTGATCTCCATGGCGGTGCCATTGGCGGCGGCGAGCGGGAACAACTGGTCGAACCGGGCGGGCAGGCCGTCGCGCTGGCCGATCAGTCGGCCGGTGGGGTGGCCGATGATCGAGACGTACCGGTTCTCGATGGCACGCTTGAGACGGTCGGTGGCCCTGGTCTCGTCCTGCTTCAGCGACACGTGCGGCGAGGCGACGACGAAGTCGAGCTCGGCCAGCACGGCGTCCTCGAAGTCCAGCGTGCCGTCGACCAGAATGTCGACCTCGCACCCGGCGAACAGGCGGATTTGGCCCTTGTACCGCTCGGTCGCCCTGTGGATCGCCTTGACGTGTTTGAGCAGCCGATCGGCGGTCAGGCCGTTGGCGATCACCTGGGTTTTGCTGTGGTCGGTGATGCCGAGGAACGCGTAGCCGCGCGCGATGGCGGCCTCGGCCATCTGGTCGATCGTGCCGTCGCCGTCGCTGGCGGTCGTGTGGGTGTGCAGGTCGCCGTTGATGTCGGACAGCTCGATCAGCTTGGGCAGCTTGTTCACGAGGGCGGCCTCGACCTCGCCGCGGTCGGCGCGCAGCTCGGGCTCGACGTAAGCCATGCCGAGCTTCCTGTAGACGTCGGCTTCGGTCTTGCTCGCGAGCGGCTTGAGCTTGGGGGCATGGCCGGTCTGCTTCTCGGCCGCCTCGTGGTCGGCCAGCTTGTACAGGCCCCACTCGTTGAGCGTCATGCCGCCATCGAGGGCGAGGCCGCGGATCTTCTTGCCGTGGTCCTTGCTGCCGGTGAAGTAGAGCAGGGCCGCGCCGTAGTTCTCGACCGGCACGACGCGCAGGTCGGCCTGAAACCCGGCCGCGGTGAGGATGCTGGCCTTGGTCGCCCCGTGGGCCAGCACGCGGTCGACCTCGGGGAACTTGGTGAACGCCTCGAGCACCGGCAACTCATCGCCCGGCTTGGTGGCGCAGACCAGGTCGACGTCGCCGATCGTCTCCTGGCGGCGGCGGAGGCTGCCGCCGATCTCGGCCTCGGTCACCTGCGGCAGGGCGCGCAGGCGTTCGACCAGGGCGATGGCGACGGGCAGCGCCTCGGCGATGCCGATGCGCCCGGCCGACCGCTCGAGCAGCGCGATGCCCTGCTTGATCGACTCGATCTTCTTCGCCCCGACGCCCTTGAGCCCATCCAGCTTGCCGCTGGCGATCGCCTCGGTCAGCCCGGCGGTGCTGGTGATGCCGCGCTCCTTCCACATCAGCGCGATCGTCTTGGGCCCCAGCCCGGGGATGTCGAGCATGGGGATCAGTCCCGCCGGCACGCTGGCGGTCAGCTCGTCGTAGTCGGTGCTGCGGCCGGTCTTGACGTACTCCTCAATGACGCGCCGGCTCGACTCGCCGACGCCCTCCACGTCGGCCAGCGTCCCCTGCTCGACCAGCGTGCGGACGTCAGCGGGCAGGTCCTTTAGCACGCGGCTGACACGGGTGAAGGCGATCGACTTGAACGCGGACTCGCCCTTGAGGTCCATGACGGCCGCCATGCGGTGGAACAGGTCGGAGAGGTCGTGGTTGAGGGACATGATCGTGAGTGTACGAAGAGATCCACCACGGAGACACGGAGGCACGGAGAAGAGCGGACGCGAGAACAAGGCGGGGTCGCCCTTATCCCGCGCGGTCCCACAATCCGCCTTCGACGGGAGGCACCTCGGCGAGCAGCCTCTTCTTCAACTTCGCCACCTCGGCGTCGGCCTGGCGGGTGGGCTCGGGGATGCGGAGGCGGCAGCAGTCCGTCACCAGGGGCCTCACGGCCGCGTCGCGGCCGGCACGCGGTTGCGGAGCGCATCGTCGGCGGCGTGGCGCGTCTGCCGGCCGATCGCCCTCAGCTCGACGTCGTCGAACATCACCGTGCCGGGGGCGAGGTAGGCGTAGAGGTCGACCTTGAGCGTGGCCGGGGGCGGGCCGATGGGGTTCTGGGGGTTGAGGTCGGCGACGACGGTCTTCCACTTGTTGTTCGTGGGGCCGCTGGGGGGGACCTGCAGCTCGTAGCACTGGACGTCGTTGGGCTGGCCGTCGATGCCGGTGCCGGGGACGTAGCCCTTGACGAACACGTGCAGGTGCGGGCCGTCGCTGCGGTAGCGGAAGCGGATGCGGTAGCGGACGTCGGGCTTGATGGGGATCGGGGCGGACAGGCAGGCGAGGCCGTTGCTCTCGGCGACGTCGCGGCTCAGCGTCATGGCCAGCGCGTTCGCCAGCCCGCCGCGGGGGTCGGGGTGGCGGAGGATCTCGACCCGGTCGGCGTCGGGCATGGCGTCACGGATGCCGACGACGTACTTGTCGGCCCGCAGCAGGGCCGTCCACGGGCCGGACTTGGCGAAGTCGCCGTCGACGACCAGGTCGGGGTTCGACTTCCACAGGGCGGCCGCGGCGGGGTCATCGATGACGGCCTCCTCGACCGGGTGGCTGAACGTGCCGACGCCGGCCAGCGTGCCGAGCACCTTCTCGATGGCGAAGCGGGTGTCGGTCGGGTGCGCGATCGGCTGGTCGACCTGCTTGGGGGCAGGCGACTTGCCGCGCGTGTCGAGCACGCGCAGGTGGAGGACCGCGCCGCCAGCCGAGTCGACGTCGCCGTCCATCTCGCCCCACACCAGCACGGCCGGCGACTCCTCCTTGGCCAGCTTCGCCAGCTCGGTCGGCGACGACGTGAGCGGCAGGGTTTTGCCCGCGGCCAGGTCGTCCATGGTCGGCCCGTCGATCGGCTCGTAGTGGCCATCGCGGTCGAGCTTTGCCCGCAATGAGAACCCGACCGCTTGGCGCTGCTCGACCGGCGCGGTGCCGGCCAGTGGGAACACGGCAACCTTGGGCTTGTCGGCGGCGGCGGCGGTGGCGGACAGGCACAGGAGCGCGAGCATTCCGTTTAGCGGCGGCCGGGAGGGCCGGACGTTTCGACGCGCGGGAGCACGGCCCTCCGGGCCGTCGCTAAACGGGGTGTGGGGAACGGCCATGGCACTGGATGATACCGCTGACGGCGGGTCACCGTTGCCGGACGTTCACTTCGCCACGGGCAGCCGGATCAGCGTCAGCGAGTGCGGCGGCAACGTCCGCTTCATCGTGGGGCCGACGTCGTTCACGGCCTCCTCCTTGGGGGCGACCTTGGTCGGCTCGTCGATCGTGTTCTCGTCCTTCGGCCCGCCGGTCAGCACCCAGGCCTTGCCGGGCGAGACGGTGCCGGCGCCGGTCAGGTTGATCGTCGCGTCGACGGCGTCGGACCCCATGTTGACGGCCTTCACCACCACCTCGTGGCTGGGCGTGATCATGGTGGCGGTCGCCATCAGCGGCTGCTTGATCGCCTCGGGGTGGTCGGTCGCCTCGCTGATCAGCCGGTCGTCGGCGTAGCACCGGACGTGGTTGCCCTGCACCTCGATGCGCAGGTCGTACCACTTGCCGGCCTCGATCCTGAAGTCGGCCGACTTGCCCAGGGGGGTGCCGGAGCCCTCGTGCTTGGCCTCGAGCTGCGTGCGGCTGTTGCCCCATCCGCCGACGTTCCACCAGGTGTAGTTGTCGCCGTCGGTGGCGTGGAACAGGATCAGGAACCCCTCGTTGCCGCCGGTCTTCTTCGCCTTCAGCTTCAGCGCGTAGTCGGTCCACTTGGGGTCGCCGGTCGTGCCCCAGGTCTCGGTGTCGGCGGCGGAGGGTTTCAGTGCGCCATGCTCGATGGACCACTTGTCTCCGGTGAAGAGCCAGCCCCTGGTGTCGCCGCCGGTGAAGTCGGCCTTCATCAGCGATTGACCATCGGGAGCTGTGACGGTGATGTCCTTGAACTCGGCCGTCGTGTGCCACGTGCCGACGCCGACGCCGCCGTGCGGGGCCGGCTCGTCGGCGACCACCACCTGCGGGGCCGACAGCGTGGTCGGCAGCACCACGTCGCCCTGGTTCTGCGAGAACATCGCCTGGGCCTGATAGGCGGCGGACCCGAAGCTGGTCATGGCGTCGTAGCCGATCAGGTCGATCTTCCACTGCCAGGCGCCGGGGTTCACGTTCACCAGCAGTGGCGCGTAGCAGTGGATCGGGATCAGGTCGGCGTTGCGCTCCATGCCCATCATCCAGCAGGCGTCGGCCAGGGCGGCCGTCAGGGTCGACGTCACCTTGCCCTCGCGGGTGGCCCACTCGCCGACGAAGTACTGCGGGCCGGTGCGGGGGAACACGCCGTCGTGATGCCCGCCGCTGAACGTCTGGCGACCCTTGCGGTCGGCGTCATAGTGGTCGGCGTCGCCGGCCATGGCGGCGGCGCTGCGGTAGTAGTGGTCGTCGTACAGGTCGACGTTCTTGTTCTGGTGGACCGGGGCGGTCGCGATCAGCTTCAGCTTCGGGTACTTGGCGCGGATGGCGTCGGCCATCACGGTGTAGCGGGCGTCGTAGCCGCCCCGCTTGTTGTCGAACCAGTCCTCGTTGCCGATCTCGACGTAGTGCAGCTTGAACGGCTCTTGAAACCCATCCGCGGCGCGCTTGGCGCCCCACTCGCTGTCGGCGGGACCGCTGACGTACTCGATCTCCTCCAGCGCCTCCCGCACGAACTGCTTCATCTCCGGGCTGTCGGATGCGACCGACTGATGGTTCAGCACGTACCCGGCGAACACGGCCAGCACCGGCTCGGCGCGGAGCTGCTGGCACCACAGCAGGTACTGCGGCAGGCCGAAGCCGTCGCTACTGCGGTAATTCCAACACCCCATGTGCCCCGGCCGCTGGTCGGCCGGGCCGATCTGCTTCTTCCAGTCGAACCGGGTGGGGAAGGTGTCGCCCTCGAGGTAGTTGCCGCCGGGCAGGCGGATGAACGACGGGTGCAGGTCGGCCATCAGCCTCATCAGGTCGGGCCGGAGCCCGCCCTTGATGTCGCCGTAGGTGGGCGGGAACAGCGACACCATGCTGAACGTGACCGACCCGGTGCCCGTGGCCCCGATGACGAACTTCGCCCTGGCCGTGGTGGGCGCGTCGGCGCCGGTGCGGAACTTGAACTCGTACTTGGCCCACTCGCCAGTGACCGGCTGGGTGTCGACCGTGGCGACGACCTTGTCGCCGTCGTCGGTGACCAGCGACGCCGTGACCGTTCCGGCGAAGCCGTTGCCGCCCTTGGCGTAGAACGACCCCTTGTACTCCGTGTCCGGTCGGACCGGGACGCCCCAGTAGCCGTCGTTGGCGACGCCGGCCTTGCCGCCGGTGAGGGCCAGCTTCAGGCTGATCGGCAGGGCGGGGTTGACCGGGTCGGCCTTGTCGGTCGACATCTTCCCGTCACCGACGACGGACCAGTGGACCGGATCGGCCGACGGCGTCGGTGCCGGCCGACCCCGTCCGGCGCGGGGGGCAGGGTCCTGGAACGTGCGGTTCTGGATCAGTTCCGCGAACAGGCCGCCGTCGTAGCTGTGGTTGATCTCCTCGGTCATCAGCCCGAAAAAGGTGGGCGGGATGGCCACGCCGGGTTTGGCGACGTCGACGTCGATGGTGGCCTTGCGCGAGTCGGCGTAGGCGTTGGCCGAGAGGATTGCGAGGACGAGGGGAAACGTTGCCGAGAGGGTGCGTCGTCGCGACATGAGCTCCACCGCCGAAATGGAAACCGCCCGCCGACCGCGGACCGGGACGGCCAGTGTTGCGGTGGTCGATAGCGGACGCAAGCGTAAGTTTGGGCGAGAGGCTTGTAATTTACGAGTGGGAACGGTCGGCATCCTTATCGCCGCCGCGCGGCTTCAGCCCGTGGGCCACAGTCACTCGAGCCCGCCTCGCTACAGGCGGACCGCGGGCGCAGGCCGCGCGGCTGCGATCGTGCGGCGATGTCGCGTTGAAAGATGGAAACGCTCTGTCGTGCGATCACGTTCAGCCGCGGGGCGAAGGCTCGCCAACCGCCGGACCATCCGCGGGCTCCCGCCCCGCGGCTAGAAATGCGAACCGCAATCCAAGCTCGCCACCGCCCTAACGAGAAACGAACGGACGCCGCGTGACCTCTCTGTGATCGCAACGTACCATCCCCGGTTGCGCACGGACGCAACCGACAGGCCATTCTCTAGGCAGCACCAGCACCCATGACCGCCACGAAGCACATCAAGATCCGCGGGGCTCGCGAGCACAACCTCAAGGGGATCGACGTCGACATCCCGCGCGACCAGCTCGTGGTCATCACGGGACTGTCGGGCAGCGGCAAGAGCACGCTGGCGTTCGACACGGTGTTCGCCGAGGGGCAGCGGAAGTACATGGAGTCGCTGAGCACGTACGCCCGGCAGTTCCTGGACCAGATGCAGAAGCCGGAGGTGGACGAGATCGAGGGGCTGCCCCCGACCATCGCGATCGAGCAGCGGGGGTCGTCGAGCAACCCGCGGTCGACGGTGGCGACCACCACCGAAATTTTCGATTACCTGCGGGTGCTGTTCGCGCGGGCGGGGACGCCGCACTGCTGGGAGTGCGGGCGGCCGATCGCGTCGCAGACGCCGTCGCAGATCGTGGACGACGTGATGCAGCTGCCGGCGGGCACGAAGGTGATGGTGATGTCGCCGTTGGTGCGTGGCGGGAAGGGGGAGCACAAGGAGATCTTCCAGGGGATCCACAAGCAGGGGTTCGTGCGGGCCCGGGTGGACGGGGAACTGGTGGAGCTGGACGAGAAGAGGTGGCCGAGCCTGAAGAAGACGTTCGCGCACCACATCGAGGCGATCGTCGACCGCATCGTGCTCAAGCCCGAGATCCGCAGCCGGCTGGCCGACTCGGTCGAGACGTCGCTGAAGCTGAGCCAGGGGCTGGCGATCGTCAGCGTGGGGCAGGGCGACGGGACGTGGGTCGACCAGATGTACAGCGAGAAGTTCGCCTGCCCGGTGCACCCGAACGTGAGCCTGCCGGAGCTGGAGCCGCGGCTGTTCAGCTTCAACTCTCCGCACGGGGCGTGCCCGGGGTGCCACGGGCTGGGGACGAAGTTCGAGTTCGACCCGGACCTGATCGTGCCGGACGAGTCGCTGTCGATGGAGAACGGGGCGATCGAGGCGTGGCGCAAGGCGGGCAAGCGGATGAACGTCTGGTACAGCCGGGTGCTGCGGACGTTCTGCCGGGAGTTCGGCGTCAGCTACACGGGGCCGATCCGCGACGTGCCCAAGAAGGTGCTGGACGTACTGCTGTACGGCACCGAGGCCAGGGGCGATGCCGGCACGGGCGTGGAGTTTGAGGGCGTGATCCCCAACCTGCAGCGGCGGTTCGAGACCAGCGAGAGCGAGTGGGTCAAGCAGAAGATGCACGGCTACATGAGCGAGCAGCCGTGCGACATCTGCTGCGGCACCCGGCTGAAGAAGGAGGCGCTGGCCGTGCGCCTGCACGCGATGAACGGCCACCTGGGCAGCACCGAGTGCGCGACCAGCGTCGACGCGCCGGCCGGCGAGGCGGACCTGTCGGTGGTCGAGCCGGTGGTGGACGTGGCACCGGCCAAGAAAGCGAAGGGCAAGAAGAAGGCCCCGGTCGAGGTGGCGACGACGACCGCCATCGTGCTGCCCGGCTACAGCATTGACGACGTGACGCGGATGACGGTGGCTAAGGCGAAGGGTTTCTTCGAGAGCCTGACCCTTGGCAGCGAGGGGGCGAAGGTAGCCGAGCCGGTCGTGCGCGAGATCAACGCCCGGCTGGGGTTCATGGTCGACGTCGGGCTGGGGTACCTGACGCTGGACCGCAAGACGGGATCGCTGAGCGGCGGCGAGGCGCAGCGCATCCGGCTGGCCACGCAGGTGGGGTCGGGGTTGGTCGGCGTCTGCTACGTGCTGGACGAGCCGACCATCGGCCTGCACCAGCGCGACAACACCCGGCTGCTGCGGACGCTGCGGCGGCTGCAGCAGATCGGTAACACCGTCATCATCGTCGAGCACGACGAGGACTGCATCCGCGGGGCCGACCACCTGATCGACATCGGCCCCGGCGCCGGCATGCACGGCGGGAACGTGATGGCCGCCGGGCCGATGCCGGACGTGCTGCGGCAGACCGGCTCGACCACGATCAAGTACCTGACCGGCGAGTACGCGATCGTCCCCCCGCCCAACCGCCGGCCGATCAACCCGAACCTGGCGTGCGTGGAGCTGAAGGGGTGTACGGAAAACAACCTGAAGGACGTACACGTCCGCATCCCGCTGGGCGGACTGGTGTGCGTCACGGGCGTGAGCGGCAGCGGCAAGAGCACGCTGATCAACCAAACGTTGCTGCCGGCGCTGAAGCGGAAGATCTACAACAGCAAGGTGAGGGTCGGGGCGCACAAGTCGATGACCGGGTGGAACCGGATCGACAAGGTGATCGAGATCGACCAGAGCCCGATCGGCCGGACGCCGCGCAGCAACCCGGCCACGTACACCGGCGTGTTCGACGAGATCCGCAAGGTGTTCGCCAAGACGCGCGAGGCGAAGATCCGCGGGTACGAGGCGGGCCGGTTCAGCTTCAACGTCAAGGGCGGGCGGTGCGAGGCGTGCCAGGGCCAGGGGACCAAGTGCATCGAGATGCACTTCCTGCCCGACGTGTACGTCAGCTGCGAGGCGTGTCACGGCTCGCGCTACAACGCCGAGACGCGCGAGATCCACTACCGCGGGAAGGACATCGCCGCCGTGCTGGCGATGACCGTGGAGGAGAGCCTCGGCTTCTTCGAGAACTTCCCGCAGATCCACCGCATGCTCAAGGCGCTGAACGACGTCGGCCTGAGCTACGTGAAGATCGGCCAGCCCAGCACCCAACTGAGCGGCGGCGAGGCGCAGCGCGTCAAGCTGGCGACCGAACTGGGCAAGAACCCGACCGGCCACACGCTGTACGTGCTCGACGAGCCGACGACCGGCCTGCACTTCGCCGACATCCACAACCTGCTGGGGGTGCTGAACCGGCTGGCCGACCTGGGCAACACGGTGCTGGTGATCGAGCACAACCTGGACGTGATCAAGTGCGCCGACTGGCTGATCGACATGGGCCCCGAGGGCGGCGACGGCGGCGGCACCGTGATCGCCGCCGGCCCGCCGGAGCTGATCGCCGAGACGGTCGGCAGCCACACCGGCGAGTATCTCAGGCCGCGGCTGGAGGAGCCGGGGGCGCCGCTGATCGCGATGCCGGAGCCGGCGGGGCAGATGATCGCGTGAGGGGGCAGGATGATGCGTGCCACGCAGGAGATCCAGTATGCCCAACCCATTCCCCGGTGTGAATCCTTACATTGAGGCGAGCGGCTTGTGGCCAGGGTTTCGCAACCTGCTGGTCGGCGATTGCAGTCGTCTGTTGAATCGGCTGCTCAAGCCACGGGGATACGCAGCTTACGTGGAAGAGCGGCTGGAGCTGATCGACCTGCCCGACGGCGACGAAAGCCGTCGGCCCGACGTCATGATCGCGCCGACCGAGGTGGCGGGCGGCACGCACCCACCTTCCACTGCCACTGGCCCGACGGTTCTCGAACTCGAACCGGTCACGCTAACGCTGCCGGCATACGAGGTGCTGACCGTCGCCTATGTGGAAGTTCGCTATCTCCCGGATCAAGAAGTCGTGACGAGCATCGAGTTGCTCTCGCCGTCCAACAAGGCGAAGAGCCGCGCCGGCTACATTGCAAAACGACGGGCCGTGCTGGCGACCGAGGTGAACTTGGTCGAGGTCGACCTGTTGCTCGGCGGGCGTCGGCCCGACGTGATCGGTCGCATTCCACCGGGAGATTTCTGCACGCTTGTCAGCCGCGGCGACTGCAGGCCCGAGTGCCAGGCGTACGCCTGGTCGATCCGCCAGCCGCTGCCGTCGATCGCCATCCCGTTGCGCTCTGGCGATGCCGACGTTCGGCTCGACCTGTCCGCGGCCTACGCGAAGTCGTTTGACGAGGGCCCGTACGACGTGACGAACCTGTACACCGCGGACCTGACTGGCCCGCTGTCCGACGCCGATCGGTCGTGGGTGGCCGAGCGGATCGCCACCGGCCGTCGTTAGCAGAGGGCCGGCTCGGGCACCGCGACATGCGGCCCTGGCACCTTCATCACCGCTGGCCCGCCATAGCGGATCGCCGAGAGGGCCGGCAGTTTCACCGGCAAGCACCTCGAGCCGCGGCTGGAGGAACCCGTGGCCTTCTGATCGCCCTGCCGCCAGTGCTTGGGCAGAGGATCGCGTGAGGGGGCAGGATGGTGCGGGAGGATCGTCATGCCCAACCCGTTCCCCGGCGTGAACCCACACATCGAGGCCATCGCTGACCTGTGGGTCGGGTTCCACAACGTCCTGATCGGTGACATGAGCAAGCTGCTCAACGCCGACCTGGTGTCGCGCGGTTACGCGGCGGTCGTCGACAAGCGGGTCGAACTGGTGGAGACGCGAGACCGGCCGTTACCCGCCCCCCTGACCGATGCAGACCGAGCGTGGGTGGCCGAACGCGTCGCCGCCGTCGGCCGCTGAAGAACGAGGCGCGAGATCGCCCCGGCGCGCTGGCGATGACGGACGACAACGGCGGCCGCCCCGGCGGAGCCGCGGCCTCGCTCACGGTCGGACGGGTGCCGCGGTCCCGCCCAGCGCGGCGGACATCACCGTGACGAGCCGGTCGGACTCGTGGCGCAGGTTGAACTCGCGGTCGACGGTGGCGCGGCCGGCCGCGGCGAACCGCTGGCGCAGGTCGGGGTCGCCGAGGAGTCGCGCCACCGCGGTCGCGAGGGCGTCGGGGTCGGCGGGCGGGACGAGCAGGCCCGATCGACCGTCGTCGACCAGCTCGCCGATGCCGGCGACGCGGGTGGCGACGACCGGGGTGCCGGCGGCCATGGCCTCCATCAGCACCACGGGGACGCCCTCGGCGAAGCTGGCCATGACGAACACGTCGGTCTGGCGGAGCAGGTCGCGGACCTGCGCCTCGGACTGGTAGCCGAGGAAGTTCACCCGGGCCGTGAGGTCGAGCGTGGCGGCCAGCTCGGCGAGCATCGCGCGGTCGGGGCCGTCGCCGGCGACGTCCAGGGTGACCGTGGGGTGACCCTCCACCAGCTTCGCCAGCGCGTGCAGCAGGATCGGCAACCCCTTGACGGCGGCAAGGCGGCCGACGAACAGGAGGCGGGCGCCGGCGGTCTCGGCGTGGGGGGCGAACGCTTCGGGGTCGACGCCGCAGTGGATCACGTGAAGGGTGTCCCACTTGGCGGGCGGGGCGAAGACCATCACCTGGCTGCGGCAAAAGTAGCTGATGCAGTTGACGAACAGGGCACGCCGCACCTTCTCGCCGACGAACCAGTACTTGGGCTCGTAGAACTCGGCGGGGCCGTGCATGGTGAGGCTGAACGTGAACCCGCCGAGGGCGGCGGCGATCGCGGCGACCGAGCCGCTGCTGTTGGCGAAGTGGTTGTGCAAATGTCGCAGTTGCAACTGCTGGACGCGACGGGCGACGACGCCCGCCTCGGCGAAGTAGGCGAGCTGGCGGGCGAGGGCCTTCAACCCCGGCGGGCGGATGGCGAGGGCAGCCCTGATGCCGTCGGCGTACCGGCCGGGGTCGCGCAGCAGCAGGCTCAGGTGCGCCCGCGCGATGGCCGGGACGCCGGCGGCGAGCACGTAGAACGTGCGGTCGCGCTCGGCGACGACGTCGGGCGCAGTCATCTGCTTGTCGGGCGGACGACGGATGGCGAGCGTCTCGACCGTGTGGCCCAGCGCCCGCAGGGCGGCCACCTCGCGGCGGATGAACGTGTCGGTGGCGCGCGGGTACTCGCCGGTCATGTAGGCGAGGCGGAAGGGGGCAGAGGAGCTCCTGGTTACTGGTTCCTGGTTACTGCCTGCAGACATGCGAACGACTCCCGACAAGTAACCAGGAACAAGCAACGAGTCACCCGCGTCACGCCACGCTGCGATCGACCGCCTGCTCCAGCGTGTATCGCGGCGTCCAGCCGAGCACCGACTTCGCCCTGTCGTTCTTGTACCGCAGCGGCTTGCAGCGGGCGTGCAGGCGGGCCGGCACCAGCAGGCCGGGGACCTTCGCCTTGCCGCCGAGGACGAATCGGTTCCAGAGCCAGCCGGCGCGGGCGACGGTGCGGAGCACGGTCCACGACAGCGGCAGGATGCGCGGGCGCGGCGTGGTTCGCGACTGCAGCAGCTTGGCGTACTTCCGCTGCGATGGGGGATTGTCGTCCACCAGGTTCAACACCTGCCCGTTGGCGGCGGGCACCTCGGCGGCGAGCACGATCGCCTCGGCGCAGTTCTCGACGTAGGTCAGCGGGATCGGCGCCCAGGCACCGGTGCGGACCCAGGTCTTGCTGCCCTCGCCGCCCATGCCGACGCGGGCGTTGAACAGGGCACCCTTGCCGTAGATCATCCCGGGGCGGAGGACGGTGTAGGCCCAGCCGTTCGTCTTCGCCGCGTCGATGACGAGGCGTTCTTGAATCAGTTTGGTCTGGGCGTACTCGTCGCGGTCGACCATGGCCTCGTCGAGCGGGCTGGACTCGTCGTGGACGGACCACGACCTCCGGTGCATGTACTCGTAGACGCTGAACGAGCTGATGGCGACGATGTGCTTCACGTCGGCCTGACCCATGGCCCAGAGCAGGTTCTCCGTCGCGACGACGGTCCCGCCCATCTGGGCGTAGATGTCGCCCGACTTGGTGGCCGCCAGGTGCAGGACGGCGTCGCAGCCGCGCACGGCATCGACCAGGCCGGCCTTGGAGCGGAGGTCGACCTTCACCTCTTCGACGTTGGCGTCGGCCGGCCAGCCGAGCTTCGCCCGGTCGGCGGGGCGATGGACGAGCGCGCGCACGGCGTGGCCGCGGCTCAACGCCACGGCCACCACGTATCGGCCAAGGAACCCGGTCGCGCCGGTCACGCACAGTTTCATGCTCGCACCATCAAAGCGGATTCACCACGGAGACACTGCGACACGGAGAAGAAGGGAAGGAGAAGAGCTTGAAACCACAGATGCACACCGATGCACACGGATCAATCAAGTTGGTGCTGGTTCGATCCGTGTGCATCCGTGTGCATCTGTGGTTCCCCCGCTCGTTTCCTCTCCGTGCCTCCGTGTCCCTGTGGTTCAAATTTGATTGTCGGCCGCCAGCAGCGCCTCGATCAGGCGGCTGACCTTGTCCATGTCGTCGTACGTCACCGGCGGTTCGGTGCCGGCTTTCAGCGCCTCATACGTCTTGCCGAGGAACGTGCCGAGCCCCTCGTAGGGCGTGCGCTGCATGATCTTGTTTCGGAAGCCGCGGACGCTGGCGCGGGCCAGTTCAACGCCGTTGGCGAACTGGTTCACCAGGGGGGACAGCTGCTTGCCGCCGGGGCGGGGCTTGACCACGCGCAGGTGCGGCTGGAACAGGTCGGTTTGGGCCCAACCCTTGCTGCCGCGGACGGTGACCTCGAACGCGTCGGGGCCGCTGTGGCTGGTGAACCGCAGCCGGGCGTGGACGGGGCCGCCGATCACCAGGGCGTCGAGGTCGTCGTGCTTGAACAGCGTGTCCGTGGCGTGCTTGCTCCAGGCGGCACCGACGCGGTCGACGCTGGGCAGGAACCGCAGCGACAGGTAGCACAGGTGGCTGACGAACTCGTGGATCACGCCGCAGGGCAGCTTGTGGCTGGGGTGGGGCAGGCACAGGTCCATGTACCGGCTGCCGGTGCCGCGCACGGCCAGGGCCATGCGGATGTCCACCTCGTAGAGGTCGCCGAACGTGCCATCGTGGGCCAGCTTTTCGATGGCCATGATTGGGCTGTTGAACCGGTAGTTGTGGTCCTCGATCAGGCGTCGGCCGGCCCTCTGGCTGGCGTCCCACAGGGTGAGGAACTCGGCGTGCGTGGGGGCGACGGGCTTCTCGACCACCACGTGCGCCCCGGCCGCCAGGCAATCGCCCACCAGTCGGACGTGCGTGTGCGGCGGCGTCAGGACGTGTACGACATCCGGCTTGGCCCGGGCGAGCATGTCGGCGTAGTCGGTAAAGGCCCCGTCAGCCCCGAACCGCTTGGCGGCGAAGCCGGCCAGCGCGGGCGACAGGTCGCAGACGCCGACCAGTCGGCTGAGCCCCCGTCCCGCGCCGGTGCCGGTGAGGAACTTGAGGTGTTCCTCGGAGATCTTTCCGGTGCCGATGGCGGCGGCGCGGAGGGGGGCAGTCGGGTTCGGTCGGACCATGGGTTTGTCAATTCCGTCCCGGCACGCACGGTCGTCGGTCCCTGCCCACTGAAGCGGGCAGGCCGGGGCGCGCCGCATGTTATCGGACCCCGCCGGCGATCCATAGCGCTTCCGCCCGTCCGGCGTTCACCTCTACAATCGGCCGACCACCATGGAAGCATCACACGATCCGCACGGCTCCTACGTCTCGCCGCTGGCCACCCGCAATGCGAGCCGAGAGATGCTCAAACTCTTCTCGGCCCGGCACAAGTTCGGGCTGTGGCGCCGGCTGTGGCTGGAGCTGGCACGGGCGGAGCGGGCACTGGGGGTGGGCCGCATCACCCCGGCGGCCCTGGAGCAGATGGCCGGCCACCTGGACGACATCGACTTCGACCTGGCCGCCGACTGGGAGAAGCGGCTGCGGCACGACGTGATGGCCCACGTCCACACGTTCGAGCACGTCGCCCCCGCCGCCAAGGGGATCATCCACCTGGGGGCGACCAGCCAGTACGTGGTCGACAACGCCGACCTGATCATCATGCGCGAGGGGCTGCAGTTGGTGGCCGACCGGCTGGCGAACGCGATCGACGCGCTTGGCACCTTCGCCGAGCGGTGGGCCGACCTGCCGACGCTGGGCTACACCCATTTTCAGCCGGCCCAGCCGACCACTGTCGGCAAGCGGGCGACGCTGTGGGCGCAGGACCTGATCATCGATCTGGAAGAGGTGGAGCACCGCATCGCCGCGCTGAAGTTCCGCGGCGTGAAGGGAACGGTCGGCACCCAAGCCTCGTTCTTGGCCCTGTTCAATGGCGACGGGGCCAAGTGCGACGAGCTGGACCGGATCGTCACCGAAACCTTCGCCTTCCCGGCCAGCTTCACCGTTACCGGGCAGACCTACCCGCGGAAGATCGACGCGCAGATCGTCAACGCGCTGGCCGGGGTGGCGGCGAGCGTGCATCGGTTTGCCAACGACGTCCGGTTGCTGGCCGGGCTGAAGCAGTTGGAGGAGCCGTTCGAGGCCGAGCAGGTGGGATCATCCGCCATGGCCTACAAGCGAAACCCGATGCGGTGCGAGCGGGCGACCGGCCTGGCCCGGTTCGTGATGACGCTGGCCAGCAGCCCGCTGCAAACGGCGGCCGAGCAGTGGTTTGAGCGCACGCTGGACGATAGCAGTAACAAGCGGCTAAGCGTGCCCGAAGCGTTCCTGGCCATCGACGGGTGCCTGCAGATCGTGACCGACGTGGCTCGCGGGTTGGTCGTTTACCCGTCGACCGTTGGGGCGGCGTTGGCGGCCGAACTGCCGTTCATGGCGACTGAGGAGATCCTGATGGCCGCGTGCGCCAAGGGTGGTGACCGTCAGCACTTGCACGAGCGGATCCGCGTCCACAGCCAGGCGGCGGCAACGACGGTGAAGCAGGAGGGCAAGCCGAACGACCTGATCGGTCGTCTCGCGGGCGACCCGGCGTTCGCCGGCGTCGACTTATCGGCCGTGCTGGACGCCCGAAAATTCACCGGCCGGGCCGCCGATCAGGTCCGCACCTTCGCGGCAACCGATTTGGCCGACGTCCGAAAACGCTACGCTGCTCGCCTTGGTCAAGCTGTCTCGCTTCGGGTATGACCGCGATTGTCCATCATCGTGCTACTAGAATGTGCATAAATTGGACGAACCATTTTAGATTCTCTTTGCCAGCCCGAAGTCAAACGGGACTCGTATAAATTGATTGCGTGCAGTTCGGGGCGCGGTTAGAGTCGGCTGGTCAGGTCTGGCTCTAATCAGGGATGTGGCGATGACGGTCCAAACGCGCGAGACCCAGGGTGGCAAGTTCGGTCCGATCCCGCCCGAGCGGTTGGTCGGCGAGAGCCAGCCGATGCTCGACCTGAAGCGGGTGGCGACGGGGATCGCCATGCGGCAGTCGACGGTGATGATCCTGGGCGAGACGGGCACCGGCAAGGAGATGCTGGCCCGGCACATCCACGAGAACAGCCTGCGGGCGACCAAGCCGTTCATCCCGGTCGACTGCTCCAGCCTCAGCGACGCCCTGTTCGAGAGCGAACTGTTCGGCCACGTGAAGGGGGCGTTCACCGGGGCCATGCGGGACAGCCTCGGCTTCATCCGCGCCAGCGACGGCGGGACGCTGTTCCTGGACGAGATCGGCGAGCTGTCGCTCCCGTTGCAGTCCAAGCTGTTGCGGGTGCTGCAGGAGAAGGTGGTCGTCCCCGTCGGCGACACGAAGCAGATCCCGGTCGACCTCCGCGTGGTGACCGCCACCAACCGCGACCTGGAGGACATGGTCCGCCGGGGCACGTTCCGGCAGGACCTGTTTTTCCGCCTGAACGTCGTCCAGCTCAAGACCCCCCCCCTCCGGGATAGGCCGACCGATATCCTGCGCTTGGCCGACCACTTCCTCGAGATCCAGTCGGCCCTGTACAACGAGCCCCGCAAGACGGTCTCCCCCGCCGTCGCCGCCGTGCTGACCAGCTACGCCTGGCCCGGCAACGTGCGCGAGCTAGCCAACGTAATGGAGCACGCCCACGTGCTCGCCGCCGGCGGCGTTGTCGAGGTGACCGACATCCCCCTCCGGATGCAGACGACCGCCAAGCCTGCGTTCGCCACCGAGAGCTACAGCCTCGAGGACGTCGAACGGCAGACGATCGCCGCGGCGATGAAGAAGGCCAACTACAACAAGGCGTTGGCCAGCCGAATGCTCGGCATCAACATCCAACGGCTGAACCGCCGGATCACCCGCCTGGGCATCCCGGGCGTGAAGGGCTGATCGCTGGTTTCAATCGATACGACGCCGCCCGCCGAAAGGCGGGCGGTTTTGTTTGGCGGAAGACGAAGCACCTCGGAGACACGGCGAAAATTCGGAACAGACATGGCTGATCAACACCGCGAACCGTTTTACGAGATCGAGCGAGCGGTTGTCGCGGCTATGGCCCACCTTGAAGCGGACCCATTCCCTGATGACGAATGCCGCTGGGTTCTGAGCGAGCCTCGACGCTTGAGCGATGGCTGGTACTTTGATTACCGCTTCGAACGAATCGACGGATTGCCAACTGACGGAGCGGGTGGCGCGCCGGGGTACCTCGTCGCATTGCACGATGGCTCCGTGCGAACTATCAGCAATGAAGAGTACGGTGACCGGAAGCTATGGCTTGAGCCAACCATCCCGTTGCCGCCTCAAAAGTGATTTGGCATCCCTGTGCATCTGTGGTTCCACCCTCCCCCTGTCTACTCTGTGCCTCCGTGTCTCCGTGGTTGACCCTCTTCGTCACTCCCCCGGGATGTAGCTGATCACCCCTTCGAACGGCGATGATGCCGTCGCATACCGCTTCTTCGGGATCCGACCTGACTGGTACGCCAGCCGCCCCGCTTCTAAAGCGTGGCGCATCGCGTGGGCCATGTTCACCGGATCCTTCGCGTGGGCGATGCCGGTGTTGAGCAGGACGCCGTCGGCGCCGAGCTCCATCGCAATCGACACGTCGCTCGCGGTGCCGACCCCGGCGTCGACGATCACCGGGTAGTGCGGGTCGTTCTCCTTCAGCAGTTCCAGGCAAAGCGACACGTTCAACGGGTTGAGGATGCCCTGCCCCGACCCGATCGGCGATCCCGCCGGCATGACGGCCGCCGCCCCGGCCTCCTTCAGCCGCACGGCCAGGCGAGGGTCGTCGCTGGTGTAGGCCAGCACCGTGAACCCCTCCTTCACCAACTCGGCCGTCGCCTCGATCGTGCCCACGGGGTCGGGCATGAGGGTCTTCTTGTCGCCCAGCACCTCCAGTTTGACCCAACCCGCCCCGCGGTTGCCGTTCTTCTCCAGCAGGTCCCGGCCCAGCAGCGAGACGCGGATCGCGTCCTCGGCCGTGAAGCACCCGGCCGTGTTCGGCAGCACCGTGTACCTCGACAGGTCGAGGTGGTCGAGCAGGCTGCGCCCCGCGGCGTCGATCAGCCGTTCGCGGCGCACGGCCACCGTCACCACCTGGCACCCGCTGGCGTCGAGCGCGGCGGCCATCACGTCGTAGTTCGCGTACTTGCCGGTGCCGACGAACAGCCGGTTGGCGACCGAGAAATCCTTGATGTGGAGGGGGGTCATGGCCGGCATTATACGACGGATCGGTGGCTGGAGAGGTACAGCCCGACGCCGAGCAGGTCCAACGCTAAGCGGAACCGCCATAACAGCCGGACGGCGCCCTCGCTACCGGTGAAGGCGGCGACGCCGATCAACACGTTCGTGTTCATGGCGACCGCCGATCCGTACCAGAACACCGCGCCAATCGCGTGAGTCAGCAGCTGTTCGAGTCCCGTCCCTTGAGGAACGGCCACGTGGTTTTCGATCCAGCGTGACGCCAAGAGGATGGACAAAGCTTGTCCCCACCACCAGCCTGCCACGACCGGCCTCGCCGCGGTTGGCAGGACTAGCCATCGGCGGGCCACGTTCAGCGCGACCGGTCGAACGGCCGTCTCCAGCGCTTGAAGGAAAAAAGCGACCGACCGCGCCGACAAGATGAGCGGGAAGACCCACGCAAGGATGAGCAACGCGAGGTGGTCGATTCTTGGAAAGTGGTACAGCAGGGCGAAGAACAACGTGCACCCGCCGAGCATCCCGTAGTAGCCGAATATCACGGTAAGCAAGGCGACAAGCCCGACGAACGCCTCGATGCCGCCGACGATCGACTCGACGGCCCGATCACCCATGAGGCGGCGGAGCAACTCATCACCTTCGATGACATTATCGCGGGGCCAGCCGAAGGCGTTCACCCGCCATGGATGTGGCAAGGGACCGAGCGGTGGCAGGTCGGGCGTATCCACTAGTGGTCGGTTCATCTCCCTGGCGCGGCACGGTGCCGCTGGGCGGGCGACCACCCGTCTTGTTCGTGTGTCAAACGCCATCCAAAACGGGCCCCGCCGTACGACTGAGCGAACCCGTCTTCAAGGACGCCGCATCCTGACACTTGCTCCATGGAGCCGCGCTACCTACGTGGCTCTGCCGCGTCGATGGAGCATACCACCGCAGTCGCACGTTTCCGTCCGGCCGGGCAGGCGACCACACCGGCCGTCGTCGTTGTTTGGAGGGTTTGCGACGGTATCCTTGGCCAAGCGCGGGGAGGAGCCACGTTGACCGCCGCTGACGACCAACCCACCATCGACGAGGACGCCCCGCTGGTGACCGGCGCGAACCAGCCGTGGCACCACCGCGCGATGCTGGCGGTCATCGGCTACCGGCCGCAATGGCAGAAGTTCTGGGGGCAGTCGCGCGCCAACCTGCCCGACACGCTGCGGACGTTCGTCTTCCTCGACCTGCGCTGGTCGTTCTTCGTCACGCTGATCCTCATCGCCGTCGGCGGCGTCGTGCAGCTATTCCTGCCGCACGGCTGGTCGGTTTGGCCGGTCGTGTTCTGCGGCGGCATTCTCTCGATGATCGACGAGGCGTCCGACCGCAACGGCGTCGGCGTCCCACCGCTGCGGGCGGTCGCGTTCCTGATCGGCGTCCTGGCGGCCTGGATGGCGCTGGCGATGTTCCTCCGCGTCGTCCCCACCATCGTCCCGATCCTGGGGCTGGGCGTGACCGCCTACTACGGGATCCGCGCCGAGGCCAAGCGCCGCCAGCGCCAGGCCGTCATGGGCATGCGCGTCGCCAACGGCCAGTGCGCCCACTGCGGCGAGCCGTTCGACCCCGGCACGATCGACTGCCTCTACTGCGGCGAGCTGGTCAACCCCGACGGCATCCGCTCCACCTGGTCGACGCGCATCGCCCAGTCCACCGCCGGCGTCGCCCGCACACGCGCCGTCCTGAAGGGCGAGGCCGGCGGCGTCACCGCCCGCAAGAAGGAACAGGCCCTGCTCGACCGACGCTACCGACCGGGGAAGTCAAAGAAGGGTTAACTGCGGCGACACGGAGAAGTCGAGCGACGAATGGCACGAATGAACACGAATCTGATCCGCTCACGCACGGGTTCGCCCAACACAGGATACACATCCACGAAGGACACGATGTGACACGAAGCATAGGAACACAGCCCGGATTCTTCTTCGTGTGCCTTCGTGTCCTTCGCGGGTGACTCTTCCGAACTTTGCCGGCGGGAGCCATCCGCCTTTCCGATTCGTGTTCATTCGTGCCATTCGCGGCCTCTGTTCTCCGTGCCTCCGTGTGGTTCCGGATTTCCCGCTTTCGCCGACCTTCGCCGGTTTGGTAGATTCCGCCGTAAAGCTCGGCCAGGCCCCTGCCGACGGCGGGCCGGCGGGCAGCTCCAGGGACGTCGGGGACAGGGGCAATCTCATGATCTTCATCTTCGGCCACCGGCTGTACGGCAAGGTCGACGCCATTCCCGGCGTCGGGCACGTGGCGACCAAGTTCTTCCACTTCGACTACGTCCCGCTCGTGCCGACCGAGAGCTGGCTGGTGACGGCCCAGTCGGGCAAGACGTGGCGCGGCGTGAAGATCCCGCTGTCGGCCAAGTCGGTGTTCGTCGCCTGGAGCCGGCCGGCGGCGATCGTGGCGGCCGTCATCGGCGGGGTGATGATCCTGATGGCTACCCTGGACAAGCGGACCGACCCGCCGATGGCCGTCGCGGGTGGCGTGATCATGGTGGCCGCGATCGCGTTCGCCGTAGTGACGTACAAGCTCAAGTGGTTCAGCCGGGCCAGCTACGCCCGGGCCTGCCAGGTGGCCAAGCACGCGCGGATGAACGACCACGGCCTGGCCGCACTCGCGGCGGCGTACGGCGAGGCGCTGCCGACCTTCGGCTTCCAACCGGTGATGGCACCAGTCGCGGCCGAGACGTCGGACCTGCCGATGGCGGTGGAGATGGTCGAGGACGACAACGGCGAGCCCGAACCGACGCGGCCGACCGCGGCGGCGCCGCTGCGCGGGTATTGATCCCCGTTTAGCGACGGCCCGAAGGGTCGGGATTGGCGGACCGATCGACGTCCGAAGCCCGGCCCTCCGGCCCGTCGCTGAGCCGGTTCGTTTGCACCGCCCGCAACTGCCGCGCGCCCTCGCGGCTGTAGTCGACGCCTGCGGCGGCGGCGGCCCAGACGGTCGTCCACCACAGGGTCCACAGGAACACCGCCGCGAACGTCGGCGATATCGACATCCACGCCGGCGTCAACAGCGTGGCGATCACCAGCGCCAGCTGGATCGTCGTGCTGACCTTGCCAATGCGGCTGGGGTTGAGCGCGACCCGGCCGTTCTTCGCCGTCACGACGGCGATGCCGATCATCACGCCGAGGTCCTTGAGGAACACGCCCAGCGGGACGGCCCAGGGGATGGGGAACCTCTGCGGCGCGAACCGCGGGACGGCCAGGAGCATCATCGACGCGCTGACCAGCACCTTGTCGGCCAGCGGGTCGAGCAGCTTGCCGAGTTGGGTCGTCTGCCCCCACCGCCGGGCGAGCCGGCCGTCGAGGTTGTCGCTCACGGCCATCACGGCGAACAGGCCCAGGGCAACGGTGTGATGCCGGAGGACCAGCAGCAGCAGGAAGACCGGCACCAGCGCGAGGCGGCCCAGCGTGAGGGTCATCGGCAGGGTCATCGGCCGCAGGTCGGCGGCGAGGTCGCGTGGGGACACGGAGCGATCTTAGGGAATCCTTATTCCATTAGCCCCCGGCCTTGCCGAGGTTTCCGTCGCCATCGAAAAAAACCCGGCGAAGCCGGGGGCTAACGGAGGTCACTTCATTTCATCGCGCAGCTTCACGAAGTCGTCGTGGTACCCCGGGCCGCCGGTCTTGTCGCCGTAGAGGACGAAGAACGCGCCGACGCGCTGCTTGGCGGACGCCAGGTCGGCCTTGGCCTTGGGGTCGGTGGGGTTCTGCTTGCCCATCTCGGCCATCGACCGCAGCTGCTTATAGTAGGTCTCCCAGTACTGCGGGTTGGCGACGCGCTGGCCGTTCACGTCGATCATCGGCTGGCCGACCTTAGTCAGGACCGGGCCGAGGGCGGCGATCGTCTCGGGGTAGTGGCCGAGGTCGAACTGCGTGAGGCCGGTGCCCAATTGCACGAGCGGGTCGGGGTTGCCGGCGGCGGTCAGGGCCTGGTACTGCTTGAGGGCAGCCTCGAGGTTGGCGGTGCGCGTGGCGGGGTCCTCGGCCAGCTCGGCCGCCTGGCGCTTGCTGTCGGCGTCGTACAGGCGGTAGGCGGGCAGCTGCTCCTGCGTCTTGGGGTCCTTGCTGGTCTGGGCGTAGGTGACCAGGAACCCGCTGAGCTGCGCCTTGTTGGCGGCCAGCGTCCGCTCGGCGGGCAGGTCGTTGTTGCCCTTGGCCACGTCGAGGTCGTGCGTGATCTGCTGGATCAGGTCGAACAGCAGGCCCTCACCCGCGGCGGGGTTGGCGGCGAGCACCTGCACGAGCACGTTGGTCGCGTCGGCCGTCTTGCCCAACGCCATGTAGGCCTGCACCCGCTGCACCGGGGCGGTCTGGGCGAACGCCTTCTCGTTGGCCAGCCCCTTGATCTTCTCCTCCAGCCCGTCGAGCCAGGAGAGCGTCTTGGCCGGTTCGTTGAGGTCGCGGCGGGCGCTGATGGCGGCGTCGTACCGAGCGATGGCGATCTGGCCGAGCGCAAATTGCTTGGCGTCGTCGTCCTTCGCGCCGGCCGCTGCGGCCGTGGCCGACTTGTCGACCTCGGTGGCCAGCGCCTGCAATTCCTCAGCCGTCGACTTCCGCTGTGTCGGCGGCAGGTTCGACCCGCTATCGCTCAGCGCCGAGTACATCGCCAGCAGCTCGCGGAAGCGGGCGGCGGCGTAGTGCTTGTCGCTCGGGGCGACCATGCCGTAGTACTTGATCGCCTCCAGGTACTTGCCCTGCGCCCGGAGCAGGTCGGCGTAATCCAGGGCGATCTGCTTCTGGTTGTACGGCGGGTTGATGGCCAGCGGCAGGAACCGGTCGTAAAGCTTCGCCTCAACCGGGTCGGGCACGTTCCTGGCGACGGCGGCCTTGTGCAGGTCGAACACCAGCTTGCCGGCATGGTCCATGCTGTCCTGGGCCTTGTCGGTCTCGGCCGGGAACTTCGCCATGAAGTCCATGTACGCGTCGGCGGCGGCGGGCAGGTCCTTGAGCTTGATCTCCAGCGCGTAAGGGGCGAAGTAGGCCGCGTTGACCGCCGCCGCCTGGCTGACGCCCGGCTTGCCGGCGCGGTTCACCAGCTCGCGCGCGGCGGCGACGGCGCGCTCCAGCACCGGCCGGTTCACCGGCTGGTCGTCCTTCTTGTTGAACTCGTCGAACCCCTGCTGCTGCAGCGCCGCCAGCGCCAGCGGGTCGAGCTTCGTCATGTCGGGGTTGGCCGGGATCCGCGTGACCATCTGGTCGAACACCAGGTCGCGCAGCGTGGGGTCGGGGTTCTGCTCCAGCAACGTCGACAGCGTGGTGATCGCCTGGTCGTTGAACTTCTGCTTGGCGGCCGGGTCGTTGGCGGCGTCGGCCTGGGCGGAGGCGATGCGGAACGTCAGCATCGCCCCGGCCGCCTTCACCTGGTCCTGTTCGGCCGGCTGGAGCTTGGGGAGATAGTTGATGGCCTGCCACTGGTCGAGGTCCTTTTGGCCGGCGGCGGCATCCGTCAGGTTGCCGGCGAGCAGGTCGGCGACCGCGCCGAAGTAGCGGGCGTCGTTCTGCTCGGCCGGGGTGGGGGCGGGCTTGAGCGTGCCGGCACCGTTGGCGACGGAGTCGAGCGACGCCTTGGCGGCGGCGTAGTCGGCCTTGGCGAGCGAGAGCTTGCCGATCTGGTTGCGGACGCCGGGCTGGATGCCGCTCTTCTCGTTGTCGTACTGCTTGAAGTAGGTGATCGCCTCGTCGGCGATCGTCGCCCGCCTGGGGTCGCCCCCGGGCACGCTGATGCACAGCGGGTAGCTGGTCATGTGGTCGCCGAACACGGCCCCGATCCGCAGGTTCTTCAGAACCTTCAGCTCCTTCTGCTTCTCGGCCAAGTTGCTCCCGTTCCCGGTGATCGAGGCGACGATCTTCTTCGCCTGCGCCGAGGCCAGGTCGTTCACCTTCTGCAGCATGTGCTTGACGGTGGCGGCCACGGGGTTGAGCTGGGCCTGGGCGGCGGGGTTGTCGCCGAAGTACTCCAGCTCGGTGACGGTCGGCGTGACCCCGGCCGTGGTGAGCTGGAACGCCTGCCTCTGCAGGGCGGCCGGGTTCGTCGCCTTGTCGACCAGCGGGTCGATCCCCTGGGCGACGCGCTCGGCGAGCGCCCGGCGGTCGGCCGGCTTGAGTCCGCCGGCGGCGTTGAGCTGCTGCAGCTGGATGACGGCCTGCTGCTGGTTCCGCTCCGCCGGGGGCACCTTGAACGCGTCGAAGTCGCGGTCGAGCAGGCCGGTCAGGCCGTCGGTGGCCATGCGGGCCATCACCATCTGCTCGTCCAGCGCGTCGAGCCCCTTCCCCTTGCCGCCGAGGGTCTGGGCGAGCGTGGCAGTGGGGATCAGCAGCAGGCAGGCGGCGGCATTCCGGAGGGCGCGGGGTGTCATGGGGTGAGTCTCGTCGTGGGGGGCGGGATGGGCAAACACCCCCGTTCAGCGACGGCCCGGAAGGGCCCGGCTTCGTCCGTGCCGGCCAGAGCAGGAGAACGCGGCCCCTCCGGGCCGTCGCTGAACGGGGAGGGCGTCAGTCGGTGGGGGGACCGAAGGACACCTTGGTGAAGGTGAACTTCGGGTCGTCGGGCGACGCCGCCTCCAGGGCCGACTCGTACACCTGGATCAGGTAGATGTACTTCACCTGTCGGCTGGGGGCGATGATGACCTGGATCTTGTCCGCGGGCGTGCCGGCGGCCTTGAACGCGGCCAGCTTCTGGGACAGGGCCGACACGAGCGTCGCCTTGTCCTGGATCGGGTCCATCCCCTCCGGCCGGGCGTTGAAGCGGTCCTCCAGCGCGTCGACCGTGATCGTGAAGTCGGTCTCGTCGGGCAGGGGCGAGTCCTTCACGTTGCCCGAGCCGTTCTTCTTGATCGGCGTCGTGCTCTGAAGGTAGTGCTCGGCCCCGCCGAAGCTGCCGGCCAGCATCAGGAAGATCAGGATCACCATCACCACGTCCACCAGCGGGGTCATGTTGGGACCGCTGTCGTAGTGGACCTGCTTGGCACCTTTGAGTCGCATGGGAGTGAGTTCTGAGTTGAGAGTTTTGAGTTTCGAGCCAGCCGTGGGGAAGGATCGGTTGCGAGTTGTTCTTCAGCTCAGAACTCACATCGCCGAACGCCGCCCTCACCCCGCGTCGCCGCTGTTGACCGTCTTGGTGTTGAACTCGATCGTGCGGACGCCGGCGTCGTTGCAGGCGTCGAGCACGGGCGAGATGAACCGCCACTGCAGGTCGCCCTTGGCGCGGATGATCACCTTGAAGTCGTCCTTCTGGCCCTTGTACATGGTCAGCACGTTCGACAGCTGGTTCTGGCCCGTGGGCGAGTGCAACACGAGGTTGGTCAGGTGGGCCTGGCCCCCGCCGGACGGGGTGATCATGGCCGACACGACCGGGTCGTCGCCGATCCCGTCGGGGATGTTCAGCACCAGCGTGTTGCCCATGTCCTTGATCTTGGTCCCCAACGCGGTGCTGGGGATGTCGATCTTCATCGCCCCGGTGTCCACGCCAATCTTGGCGACCAGCATGAAGAAGATGATCAGGCACATGATGATGTCGATCAGCGGCGTCACGTTGGGGTGGGCCGTGTGACTCTCGGGGATGTGGCGTTTGCTCATGGGATGCGTTCCGAGTGATGAGTTCTCAGTTCTGAGCGGGAGACTTGGCCGAGCCGGGTCGCGGGCTTCGGTTCCGTTCGGAACTCAAAACTCACGACTCGGAACGGCCCCTCCCGGAACTCACACCGCCGGCGTCGGCAGCGGCGGCGCCTTGCGAACGGCCGGCTGCGGGGCGGCCATGGGGCGGGGGACGGCCCCGCCGGCCATGCTGGCGCCGGCGGCACCCGACGCGGCTGGGCGGGCCTCGGCCGGCTTGATCATGAGCAGCAGTTCCTCGGCCTGCAGCGCGCCACGGACGGTCAGCCGGTCCACGATCGTCCGCAGGATGCCGAACGCGGCCAGGCACGGGATGGCCAGGAACAGCCCCATGAACGTGTGCGTCAGGGCCTGCGAGATGCCGCCGGCCAGGGTGGACGGGTCGGCCGCGCCCTCGGCCGCCTTCATGGCGGCGAAGGCGTTGATCATGCCCAGCACGGTACCGAGCAGCCCCAACAGCGGCCCAAGGTTGCCGATGATGTTCAGGTACTCGATGCTGCGAAACTTCTGGGCGGTCTCCTCACCGATCGCCGTCTCCATCGCCTCCTTCATGCTGCTGAAGGACGGGGCGCGCTTCAGGGCCGGGTTCAGGGCCTTGGAGATGAAGCTGTCGTCGGTCTCGGTGAACTCGATCAGCTCCTTGAACTTCCGCTGGCTGACCATGTCGCGGATCTGGTTCGTCGTCTCCTCGGGCATGAACACCGACGCCCGGTTCTTGATGAACCCCTGGATGATCAGGGTCAGCCCGACGATCGACAGCGCCACGATCGTGCAGAACACCGGGTCGATGTTGCTGAGGATGATGCGGATCAGGTTGTCCGGCGCCTTCTTCGGCCCGGCGGGGGCATCGGCGGCCATGGCGGAGCCGGCCGTCATGGCCAGGGCACACGCGGCGACAACCATCATCATGCAGAATCGGCGGGACGCGGGCGACCGCCGGACGGCGGCGCGGGGGGCGGGGGCGACGGGCATGGCACGGATCCTTTTCGCGCCGTCAGCAACGACGGGGCGGCAAACGGTGGGCACGTCGGCCGGCCGCGCGGGTCGCGCTCGACGCACGTCGACGGCAGAGCCTCAAGGGGTTGCCGGGGACGGACCGAGCGTGACCGCCGACCATTCGGCGGACCCGGCGTCGGGCGATCGCCCGACGCCTGTCACCCCTTGCACGGACGCGGACTGGAGCCGATCTCACTGTCTCGCGCCGGGCCACCAGGGGGCGTCAACGGGGCTCTGCGATGCGGGGTCGGGCCGACCGGAACACTGTCTCTGTCACCGGCCCACCCACGCGCCATCGCCGACTTTCCCGCCAACCAAATGTCGTTTCCCCCCAACTCCTAATCAGAACTCCCAACTCGAAACTTGCCTCACATGTCCTTCTTCAACTTCTGCACGAAGTTCCCGTGGCCGATGTCCGAGATCTCCTTCAGGGCCGCGACCAGCTTCGGGTCCTCATCGCTCTGCAGGAAGATGCAGTTGATGTGGATGTTCCCGTTCGCGGCCGCCTCGCCCTTCTTGAACTCGTTGGTGACCAGGCTCATGTCGGCGATCTGGTCGAACCCGTCGGTCAGCACGTACAGCAGCTGCGGCTTCTCGGCCAGGGCCATCTTGATCGCCGGGATCGGCTGGGTCCCGCCGACGCTGAACTGGTTGTCGATGAAGTCGTTCGCCTTCTGCTTGTTGTCCGGCGTCGCCAGCTGCATCCCGCCGCTGAACAGCGGCATCGACTTGTCGTCCTGGAAGAAGATCACGTTGAACTTCTGCGCCCCGTTCTCGTCGACGGCCATCTCGCTGATGGCGCGCTTCAGCTCCTGCTTGAGCGCGCCGAACACGCTGACCATGGAGCCGCTGGCGTCGCACAGGAAGACGATGTCGTTGGCGTTGCCGCCGGTGCCCATGAAGTCGCTCTTAGGGAGCATCCCCTCCCCACCGCCGGGCATGCCCCATGGGGCCGTCCCGCCGCCCCCCTCACCCCGGCCGAACGTTTTCCCGTGGCCCCCCGCCGTGTTCGCCCCCAGCCCGAAGCTCGCCGCCGCGTCGCTGGGTCCGCCGGCCGAGGCGAGCTTGTTGCCGACGGTGTCGCTGAAGCCCTTGTCGTCGGTGTCCTTGGTGCTGTTCTGGGCGACGTCGCGCGTCGGGTCGGCCGGCGGGCCGGGGTGCTTCACCCCGCCGGGCGTGGCACTCTTGGCCAGCGAGGCGGTCTGCGGGATGATCACCTGCTCCTTGTTCCGCTCCACCACCTGCTGCACGGCCGTGTACAACGCCACGCCCACCACGATGATGCCGATGTGCAGGAACAGGCTGGTCGCCAGGGGCAGGATGTTCTGCACCCACGGCTGGTTGAAGAACCCCGGCGCGTGATGCGGCTGCTGCTCCTCCTCGCCGACGATCACCTCGCCCGCCGGGGCGGCCCCCTCGGCCGACGCCAGCACGACCGCGCCGATCGGACCATCGGCCGGGAGCGACCGCTTGCCGACCGGGCCACCACCGCTCACCCTCGGGCCGGCCGGGACGACGGGCTTGCCTTGCGACGATGGGGCGGGCGTGTCCATCTGGGAACTCCAGGCCAAGGTTGGAAGGACAAACGGGCGGGATGATCCTGCGCGGCCAGATCAGCGATACAACGGGGAAACCTTCAGACGTCGGACCCTGCCAGGGCGACCCGGCCTCAAAACTATAGCGGCGACCGGAACCCGCACGCAAACGAAAAAACCAGTGGCCGGTCCGCGGAGGCGTTTCGATTTTCCGCGATAGATTTCGCGGTCGGCCGGCATCAGTCGTCCATCTCCAGCGCCTTCGCCTTGGCCAGCAACTTCCGGACGGTCGCGTCGTCGAGACTGGCCCCGCCGGTCAGGGCGGACGTGTCCCGGCCGAACTTGGCCTCGTGTTCGCGGCGCAGGCGGCGCCACGTCGGCTCGTCGATCGCCCCGTCCCGGCCGCACTCGGGGCAGATCGTGGTCGGCAGCCCGTGCAGGCTGTACCCGCACACGCCGCAGAATCCGGCCTCGATCCACTCCTCCCGCTGGCGCGCCTTGCTCCCCTTCACGTACACGGCGACGGCCAGCCCGGCCGTCGCCAGCATCACCGCCCACCACGACACCAGCGACAGCACGCCCAGGAGCACTGCCCAGGCGACGATCACCGCCACGACCATGGCGACCAGGCGGTAGAACAGCCGCATCCGCTGCGGCGACGAGAGCGAGCCAAAGGCGTTCCGCATGACCGGCAATGGTAGGCGAACCGCCCACAACCGAGCCCGGCGGCCCCGCCGCGGGATCCTCCGCCGCGCGAGGGGGAACCCGCTGCGGGGCCGCTGGGCTCTGTTTCGGGAGGGTGCCCACCGCTACGCTGGGTCGCATGGGTAACCAACGCCGCCGCGCCGGCCTTGCCGGGATCGCCCTGCTGCTCGCCGCCCCCGCGCTCGCCGCCCCGCCGACCGCGCCGGACGCGCGGGCCGACTTCTGGAAGATCATCGACCGGCCCCGCGTGCCGCTCGACCCGGTCGAGCGACCCCTGCCCGCAACCGCGGCCTACGACCAGTCGCACGTCACGTTCACGTCCGAGCCCGGCCAGCCGGTGCCGACGCTGGTGATGAGGCCCACCGGCGCAACCGGTCGCCTGCCGGTGGTGATCGTCCTCCACGGCACCGGCGGCACGAAGGAGCAGAACCGGGGCATGATGGCCCTGCTGGTGAAGCAGGGGTTCCTCGCCGTCTCCATCGACGGCCGGTACCACGGCGAGCGCAGCAGGGAGGGCAAGGGCACCGCGACCTACTACGCCGCCATCGCTCAGGCGTATCGGGACGGCAAGTCGCACCCCTGGCTGTACGACACGGTGTTCGACGTCACCCGCCTGATCGACTACCTGCAGACCCGGCCCGACGTGGACGCGACCCGCATCGGCCTGATGGGCTTCAGCAAGGGCGGGATGGAGACCTACCTGACCGCCGCCATCGACCCCCGCGTGGCGGCGGCCGTGCCGTGCATCAGCGTGCAGGACTTCCGCTGGGAGCTCGACCACGACCAGTGGCACCACCGCATCGACACCGTGAAGGGCGGATTCGACGCAGCGGCCCAGGCGTCCGGTGCCGACCCGGCGGACCCGAAGTTCGTGCAGCGGTTCTACGACCGCCTGGTCCCCGGCATCGACGGCGAGTTCGACTGCCCGAAGATGCTGCCGCTGATCGCCCCGCGCCCGCTGCTGGCGGTCAGCGGCGAGCTCGACCCGATCAACCCCCTGCCCAGCGCCGAGATCGCCGTCGCCGCGGCGAAGGCCGCTTACACTGCCGCCGGCGTGCCGGAGCGGTTCACGTTCACGGTCGAGCCGAAGGTCGGCCACGACGTGAAGCCGCAGTACCGCCAGCAGATCGCCGAGTGGTTCGCGAAGCAGCTTGGGAAGCCGACTACGCGGCAATAGAATGACGTCGCAGGACCTCTGGGACGAGCGTCCAGGTCAGCGCCATCGGCGTGGCCGTGACGCCCGCCGAGACGCACAAAGCGTTGATCTGAGAGCGGCGCACCAGCCTTGGACCCTTCCCACTTCAGGGCGCTTCACGTTCAACCGCGTTGCCGGCCAGCGTGACCCGCGCGTGCCGCCTTACCGCCAGATCAATCGCCAGCTCGATCGCCGCGCGCATGGACCCTGGGTTGGCCCAGTTCCGCCCGACGAGGTCGAACGCCGTCCCGTGATCGGGGCTGGTCCGGATAATCGGCAGCCCCAGCGTGCAGTTGACGGCTCGGTCGAACGCCAGCAGCTTCACCGGGATCAGCCCCTGGTCGTGATACATGGCAACGACAGCGTCGAAGCACCCCTCCTTGGCTTTCAGGAACACCGTGTCGGGCGGGTAGGGGCCGGTCGCGTCGATGCCCTGGTCGCGCGCCATCTTGATGGCGGGGGCGATGATGCGGGCCTCCTCGTCGCCGAACTGGCCGTTCTCGCTGGCGTGCGGGTTCACGCCGCAAACAGCGATGCGCGGCTTGGGGATGTCGAACCAGTCGACCAGCGCCCGGTGCATCAGCTCGATCGGCTGGAAGACGGTGCCCAGGTTCAGCTTGCCCCACAGGCTCATCAGCGGGATGTGGCACGTGGCCAGCACGACCCGCAGCGGCCCGCCGGTGAACATCATGTTGAACCGCCGGCTGCCCGTCTTGGCGGCGAACAGCTCCGTGTGCCCCGGGTAGTGGTGCCCGGCCAGCTTCCAGCTCTCCTTGGCGATCGGGGCGGTGACGACCGCGTCGACCAGCTTGCGGTTGGCCGCCTCGATCGCGTCGACGCAGAACCGCATCGATGCCTCGCCCCCCATCTTGCTCGGCGACCGCACGGCCGAGCCGAGCATGGAGTACTGGTCGTAGTCGACCACGACCACGTCGTGCGGGTAGCTGCGCAGCCGGCCGTTGTACTGGTCGCGCCACCAGAACACGTCGAACTCGGCCAGGTCGGCCGCGTACGCCAGCAGCTCGTTCATCCCGTAGATGATGTACCGGGCGCGGTGGCGGAGGACCGGGTCGGCCAGCGCCTTGACGATCACCTCCGGCCCCACGCCCGCGGGGTCGCCCATAGTGATCGCGATGGTCGGTCGGTGGCTCACCACGGCCGATACCGTATGGCGGGGACAGGGCGGGGGCAATCGGAAAACGGCCCTCATGCGTCACACACCTCGCCGTTCCAGAAACGACACGATCGTCTTCGCCATCGTGTCGGCCTCCAGGTTCGCCTGCCAGCCGACCTTCATCTCCCCCAGCGTGGTGATCGACAGCGTGGTCGGGATCAGCGCCACCTGCAGCCGCGCCCCGTCCACCGCGGCGATCGTCAGGCTCACGCCGTCGATCGTGATCGACCCCTTGGGCACCAAGTACTTCGCCACGGCCGGCGGCGCCTCGACGGTCACGCGCCACTCGTCGTTCCCGCTATCGACCGCGATCACGGCCCCCGTCCCGTCGACGTGCCCCTGCACGAAGTGCCCGTCCAGCCGGTCGCCCACGCGCAGCGACCGCTCCACGTTCACCCGGCCCCCGGCGAACAGGCGACCCAGGTTCGTCTTGTCCAACGTCTCGGCGATCACGTCGAACCCCAACTCGCCCGCGCCTCCTGCCGTCACCTCCGCCACCGTCAGGCAGCAGCCGTTGACGGCGATGCTCTCGCCGTGCTTCACGTCGTCCCACGGGTTGGGCAAGGTCAGGCGACGGAACCGCGGCCCGTCGGCCACGGCGAGGACGGGAAGCGTGCGTTCAATGATGCCGGTGAACATGACGCGATCCTAAGCACGAGGCGAGCAAAGCTCGAACGCGACGTCGCCCAGTCCCGGGGGGCCGTGCGCGGTACCATGCGCTTATGCGTCGGCACCGGATGGACGTCGGCTTGCTCGTTCCATTCTATTGGCCCGGCCGGTTGGCCGACCGCTTGCGGATGCTGCCACCGGGCGAAGTCACCCGGTACAGAGCACGGATTGACCGCTGGTCTGGTCCCAAGGTGATGCTGGCGTGGTTGGCCGTGGGTTGGCTCGTCGGCGTCGGCTGGGTCGAGTGGTGCGGCTTAGACGGACGACCGCTCGCGGCAATCATTGCGGCAGGCGCGCTCACGACCCTGGCGACGATGTTGCTCGCGCTCCACCTCGAGTCGCGGCGGTTG
This sequence comes from Tepidisphaeraceae bacterium, assembly GCA_965198865.1. Classification (GTDB taxonomy): domain Bacteria; phylum Planctomycetota; class Phycisphaerae; order Tepidisphaerales; family Tepidisphaeraceae; genus CBDAQA01. The sequence goes on from CBDAQA010000020.1 coordinate 40,763, forward strand.
CTGTGGCTGGTCCAACAGGATTACCCGCATCTCTGCCGTGCCTGCGGCTACGACCTGAGAGCCACGCCCGGCCGCTGCCCGGAATGCGGTGCCGTGCGGGCGTAGCATGAGCGCATGCCCCGCGCCCTTGGCTCCCAGCTTCGCGCCGCGCTCGTCCCGTTCCACTGGCCCGGCCGGGACGCTCGCTTCGTGGGGTCGCTGCAGCCGGGGATGGCCCGGCACTACAACCTGCTGTGGCTCACGCGGTGGCGGTCGTCGCTGTGGGCGGCAACGCTCTGCGTCACGATGCTCGCCGCGGCGGCTGCGGTCGGGCAACCGGGCGGCCCGTGGCGGCCGATCGGGGTGGCCACGTTGGTCGCGCTGGCGCCGGCGTGGCTGCTGTTCAACCACTTCGAGAGCCGGCTCCGCCGGCGGCTGATCGAGCGGGATCATCCCCACCTGTGCCGCACCTGCGGGTACGACCTGCGCGGGACGCCCGACCGTTGTCCGGAGTGCGGCGCGAGCCGAGCGTGATGTCCGTCGAGAGACGAACGGGGCGCAGAGCCCGGCCGGCCCGGCCCGGCTCCGTCCCCTGGGCAGACGACGTCCGCCGGTTCACGTGCGATTGACCACCCCGCCTTCGTCCACTACACCGCCCACCGTGGACGACGCGAAGATCAGGTCGGCCGTGGCGGGGAACGCCCGGGCGCGGGCGGCGGTGCTGCGGGCGCTGCAGGACGGGTGGTACCGGTACGCCGTGGCGAACCTGCTCTCGGTTTCGGCCGCCCGCGACGCGGTGCAGGAGGCGGGGCTGCGCGTGCTGCAGCGGCTGTCGTCGTACGACTCAGCCGAGCCGATCGAGACGTGGACGCTCGGAGCGGTCATCCAGGCGGTGCGCGAGCTGCGGCAACTGAACGGCGCCCCCCCGCCGCTGCTGGCGACGGCCCGGCGGGCGGGGCTGTCACCGTTGCCGCCGAAGTACAACCGCGCCTCGGCCGACGTCGCCGACGGGCTGTCGGCCGTGCTGGCCGCGATGCCGCCCGACCAGCGCGAGGCGGTCGTGCTGTGCGGCATCCAGAAGCGGTCGACAGGCGTAACGACGCGACTGTTGGGGATCGACGCGCGGGCGATCCGGGCGTCGCTGCGGGCGGTGCCGCGGTCCGGGCAGGGGCTGCGGGCGACGCTGGAGGTGTGTCGGGACTGGTCGGACCTGGGCCGATACCCGGCGAACCTGACGCACGAGTTGTTCCGCGCCCACAAGCCGAGATGGCTGATCCCCGCCGCCCTGGGCACGCTGGCGGCGAGCGTCGTGCTGATCAGCGTGGCGGGGCACTACAGGTCGGCGGTTCCAGCGACGCAGCCGACCACGCGGCGAGGCCCCTGATCGCCCAACCCGGCCTGCCCGCTTCAGCGGGCCGGTGCCGACCGTCCCGATGCACACCCGCCCGTTGAGGCGGGCGGGCCGGGTCATTCCCGCTCACTCCGGCAGCGCCCGCATCTCCGGCTTGTCGGGCTTGTGGGGCGAGAGGTGCTTGCCGTCGGCCAAGATCTCCTCGACGTACCCCTTGATCCGCTCGTCGTCCATCAGCTGCGACATCAGCACCCGCCGGTAGCCGGTCGACCGCATGGTCTCCTTCAGCGAGTCGCTGCGGTCCTGCTTCATCTTCTCGTTCTGGTTCAGCAGCGCCTCCTCCAGCGCCTCGTTCTCCATCAGCAGGGCGTACATCGCATCCGCCTTCTTGCCGCCGGTGTTGAACAGCCCGCCGTACCCGGCCGCCTTCTTGCGGTAGTCCTCCACGCGGGCGTGCAGCGCCTTCACCTCGTCGGCCAGCTTGGCCGACTCGGCCTTGGCCGTGGCCAGCTCCTGCTCGTAGAGCTGCTTGAACCCCTTCTGGGCGATGAACAGGTCCTGCTCCTTGCCCGACAGCTTCCGCTTGGTCGCCAGCACGCCGATGAACCGGCCCACCTGGTAGCCGAACACCATCAGCAGCACGCCCGACGCGACCAGGATGATCTGGTCGCCCACTTCCTTCGGCCACAACTGCAAGGCGAGCGTCGGCTGCAACATGCCAGGATTGTAAAACCAAGCGGGTCGATCCGCGAAACCGGAATCGTCCCGATCGACCCTCGGACGCGCTGCGGGCCGGAACCCGAGCGCCGCCCATGTTACACAATGTTACACAATGTTACACAATGTTACACAATGTTACGCCGTTCGCCGCATATTAAGTAGCGTTTGCTAACACTCAAATGTCTTCATCATAACACCTTACGTTTATCAACCTCGGGTTACAGCTCACCGGGCGTGTAATGTGCCGGTGGATGCGAGTTGGGATGGTTGTCCCGCGCCTGCGAGCACGATGCGATCACCCCTTCCGCCGGCGGAACGCCAGGTCGTGGGCGAAGGTCGAGCCGTCGCCGCGGCGGTAGACGAGGTGGACGCGGACGTCGCCGGGGCCGGGCCAGTCCCAGTAGACCGGGCTCGCCCGGTCGTAGCCGGGGTCGGCGGCGTGGCCGGTGTTGCTGTAGGCCTTCTGTTCCTCGGCGCTCACGCCGCCGTCGTTCTGGGAGGCGGGCGATCCGCCGACGAAGCCGGTCGTCCCCGCCCACGGCCGCAGCGGGGGCAGGACGATCCGCACGTACGACTGCGGCGCGATTGTCTGGTCGATCAGCGGGTGGCTGCGACGATCGGGATCAACGACCGACGACTCCCGGCCGCTGAGTTGGACGGTTTCACCGGTCGGGTTGAACACCTGGATCGACAGCCGATCCTCAGCCGTCCCGACCGTGTACTGCAGCGGGTCGAGCGCGAACGGCCGCGGGCCCGAGCCGTCCAGCGCGCCGGCGTACAGGGGCGGTTCGACGAGGTCGTACTGGTAACTGGCACAGCCGGTCAGGCACGCCAGGACGAGAAGGGAGGCCCACCGCATGGCGGCAACGTACCAACGGTGGTCATTGCTGTCGGCGCGGGTTCGTGAGACAGATCGGTACGGAGCCGGGGCGTGTCGCCCCGAGCGGGCGCAGCCCGCATCTCGCGCGCCATACACTCGGACGCCCGAGCCACGTCGATCGCGCGAGATGCGGTGCGGCCTACCGCCCCGCTCCGGCCGGCACGGCCCGGCTCTGTTCAGTCTCTGTCACCACACGACGCCGCCGCCCGTGTGCCCGACCCGTGCTCGTCATGGTGACGCCACCACAGGCCGGCGCCGTCGTTGCGACCCCTCGGCGCCAGCCCGTCCGCTGCTGAACGCCAGCATCTTGGCCAGAGGCGCGCGACACGGCCGACAGCGTCACGTCGCGAATCTGGTGCGACAGCGGGATTCCGGGTGGGACGGCCTGCTACTTCCGAGCGGCCGACTTCTTCGCCGTCGAATTCTTCGCGTGCGCCTTCCGTGTAGCGGCCGCCTTCTTGCCGGCGGTCACGCGCGTGGCGTGGGGCACGCTCTTGCCGCCGATCTTGCCACCCTTCTTGGTCGGGGCCTTGTTCTCTGCCCTGCCCTCGCCCGACCCGCCCTTCTTTCGGCCGCCGCCGCTGATCGCGTTCTCGGTGGCCCAGGCGCGCCGCTCGGCCTCGGCCTTAGGCACGCCCCGCTTCTCGTACCCTTCCTCGATGTGCTCGGCCTGGCGAACCTGCTTGTCCGTGTACTTCGACTTGTCACCGCGTGGCATGGGGCCTCCGTTTCTGCGACGAACGCATGCAGGGCGCGTGCCGGGCACGGGTCAGCGTTTGTCGACGGGCCAGAGGTCCGGCCACACCCGAAGCCGGCCCTCCGGGCCGTCGCTAAACGGGACCTCAGCGTCCGACGTCCAGCCCCGTGACGCGCGGTTCGCCCGGCACCAGCACGTCGGCCCACGCATCGTGATGGGCGACGGTCCACCCCTGCGCCAGCAGCGCCAGCCGGAACCGGCTCCGCCCCGCCGGCAGCACGGCGGCGTCGGCGCGCACGGTCGACAGGTACGCCCGGCACTCGGCGTCGGAGCCGAGGTAGGTCGACCACCACAGCGACGGCGGGAACACCTGCGTGCGACCGTCGAGCAGCACCTGCCACCGGTCGCCCAGCCGCCAGCCGAGGTAGCCGCCCCAGGTGAATTCGTTGACGACGTGACCGGTGACGGGCGCGACGTGGTCGGCGACGAAGTCGGCGGCGGCGCACGGGTAGCCGGGGACGTCGGGGCCGAGGCGGTCGAGCCAGGCCGACAGCGGCAACTTTGCAGGGGGAAAGGCGACGCCGATGCGCGCGGCGCAGGCGAGCAGCACGACGGCCATCGCGTTGACGATCGGCCGCCGGCCCAGCACGCGGTCCGACCGGAACGGCAGCCCCGCCGCCAGGGGTGGACATGCGGCCAACGCCAGGACTGGCGCGAACCGGCCCAGCACCAGCACCGCGGCGGCTGCGCCGCCGACCCACAGCAGCACGCCGGTCGGCACCCGGCCCTTGGCGCGCACCACGCCGATCAACAGGAGCGACAGCATGACGACCGACCCGGCGTCGCGCCCCCACGGCTGCATCTCGGCGATGATCGGGCCCGACACCATGGCGTCGTGGGCCCCGTAGAAAATGGCCGTGCGGATCGCGCCCGGCAACATCGGGGTGGCCAGCGCCGCGACGGCCACGGCGGCGGCGAGCAGCGCCGCGCGGCGGGCGGGTCGGCGGTCCATCGCGTCGCCGATCGCCAACACGGCGGCGGCGACGGGCATCATCAGCGCGTACAGGTGGACGTTCGCCAGCACGGCCGTCAGCGGCACGACCAGCCAGACCGACCGCGTTCGGCACGCGCGGCGGCGATCGCGCAGGGCGAGCCACAGCGCGCCGGCCATCAGCGTCAGGGCGAGCGTGACCGGGCGGAAGCTGAGGTAGGGCAGCGACAGGTAGACGCCCACCGCCGTGGCGAGGGCGGCGCGCGTGGCGTAGCCGCCGCCGGGGCGGAGGCCACCGGTGCGATGGGGGCGGAAGATGACGGCCTCGCCGCAGGCGGCGGCGAGCAGCAGGACGAACGTGGCCTGCAGGATCGCCTGCGTCGCGATGGCGGCGCGGTAGCCGCCGGTCGACCAGATGGACCGCATGGCCAGCTCGGCCAGCCAGGAATAGGGCGTCCACGGCTGAGCGCGCGACGTGAACGACAGGTGGTCGACGACCGGGCCGATGCCGTCGCGGGCGAGCTGGTCGGCCACGCGCAGGTGCCAGAACAGGTCGGGGTCGAGCGTGTCGAACCGCACCGCCTTGGCGGCGGCGAAGGCGGCGAGGACGGCGACGAACAGCCAGAAACCCAGGCGCGACGAGCCGGGGGCGTTGCCCACGGGGGGTCCCGCGGCGGAGCCGGTGGGCTCTGTGGTGGGGAGGTTCACGCCGCCACCGTGATGGGCGAGGAGCGCACCTGCACGGCCGACTCGGCGAGCATGGCGGCGTAGACGCCGTCCTGCTCCAGCAGCTCGTCGTGCGTGCCGCGCTCGGCGATCCGGCCGCCGTCCAAGACGAAGATCTGGTCGCAGCCGGTGACGGACGACAGGTCGTGCGTCACCAGCACCACCGTGCGCCGCCGGCGCAGGTTGTGGACGGCGCGCATCACCTGCTTCACGTGGTGCGGGTCGAGGGCGCTGGTCGGCTCGTCCAGCACCAGCACCGGTGCATCGGACAGCACGGCGCGGGCGATGGCGATCCGCTGCCGTTGGCCGCCGGACAGGTTCGCGCCGCCCTCGGCCACGACGGTGTGGTAGCCGTGCGGCAGGTCGTCGATGAACTCATCCGCCCCGGCCATGCGGGCGGCGCGGTGGACCTGTTCCGCCGTCGCGCCGGTCCGGCCGTAGGCGATGTTCTGGGCGACGGTCAGCGACGCGATCACCTGGCCGTCCTGGGGAACGAGCGCGATGTGCCGGCGGACGTCGGACAAGCGGTGGTCGCGCAGGTCGTGCCCGTCGAACAGCACCCGGCCGTGCGTGGGGTCGGCCGTGCGGTTGAGGAGGTTCAGCAGCGTGCTCTTGCCGGCCCCGCTGGGACCGACGAAGGCGACGACCTGGCCCGGGGCGATGTCGACGGCGACGCCGGACAACGCCGGGCGGTCGGCGCCGGGGTGGAGGTAGCGGACGTTCTCGAACGTCACCTCGCGCCGCCGGCGCGGCAGGCGGCGGTCGTGGTCGGGCTCCTGCACGGCCACGTCGCGGTCCAGCACGGCCCACACCCGCTCGACGGCGGCCATGGGGGGCTGGACGTTGGCGGTGAAGCTGATCAGGTCCTGCAGCGGGGTCCACAGGTCGTTCACGCAGGCCATGAACACCAGCAGGTCGCCCACGCGCACGCCGGCGTCGCCGCGGTGCAGCACGAACTGGTCGCGGTAGATCAGGTACCCGCCGTAGCCGTACATGAGGGCGGTGCCCAGGCTGAAGGCGCTACGGATGAGGAACCAGTAGAACTCGGTCGCGTTGTTGAGCCGGGTCCAGCCACGGGCGGCGTGGCGGTTGGAGGCCTTGAACCGGCCGAACGCGCGGCGCTCCCGGCCGAACGCCTGGGTCAGGCCGATCACGCTCATGGCCTGTTGCAGCACCGTGGTGTAATCGGCGTCCTGCTGCTTCGAATCGGCCGACCGTCGCCGCAGGTGCGGGCCGCACTTCTTGTTGATCAGGATCAGGGCCGGGAAGATCGAGAGGGCGACGACGGTGAGCGACACGCTGCGCGTGGCCATGACGGCCACCATCATGACCAGCCGGACGCCGGACACGCCGGTGTTGAGCAGGACGTTGAGCACGTCCTTGAAGCCGTTCACGTCGAACGTCATGCGGTAGATCGTGTCGCCCTGGCTGCTGCGGCGGTGGTAGTCGGGCCCGAGCCGGTGCAGGTGGCGGAACAGGGCCGACCGCACGCGGATCAAGCCGCCGAACTCGATCTTGCGGTTGACGATGCTCTTGGAGAAGGTCAGCCCGTCCTGGGCGACCTTCAGCAGCATCATGATGAGGGTGATGCCCAGGGCTTGGCCGAGCTTGTTCTTGGGCAGGGGTGCGAGGAACAGCCGGTCGACGAGCCCGGTGCTGGGCGTGGGGGTGAGGACCGAGTCGATCAGCACGGCCGTGGGCCAGGCCTGGGCGAGCCCGACCGCGATCGAGACGCCGATCAGCGCGAGGAGCAGGCCGATGAGCGGCCACTCGCGGCGGAAGTAGGTGAGCGTTCGGAGGTAGGCCTTCATCAGCTCCGCTGTCTCCGTCGGCCCCGCCCGGTCGGCTCACCCAAAGGTTATCGGGCGTGCAGGGCCGTCCCGGTTACCATCGGCCGGGGGAGGGAACGACCTTTGAACAAATGCGGTCGCGGTGCGAAGAGGGGTGGAACCACAGATGCACACCGATTCACACGGATGGTGAGATCGGGCGGGATGAGGTGCCGCATTCGGGGCACCGTTCAGGCGAGGCACGGAGGTCGTAGCCGCAGCGCTGGCAGTGGCCCGGAGGGATGGCGGCCCGGCGGACACGGCTGGTGAGCAGGCCGGCGGCGAAAACGCCGGCGCAAAGCGCGACGACCCATAGTGGGCACCAGAAGCGATAGTTGCCGGGGCGGGAGAAGATCGCTGTGTATTGCAGCCTGGGCCGGGTCGCGCCGGTGACCCGGCCATGAAGATGCCTTGGCGCGAACGCATCGGCAGCCCGCGCGACGTCGAACGCGATCCACCCTGGACCCGTGAAGACGAACCCGCGCCAGCCGGGGACCGACGCCGAATCAACCGCGTACCACACCTCGCTTGCCGGCCAGAGCAGCGCGACGGCGAGGCAGGCGACCAGCGGCCACGCGGGGCGGAGGAGGGATCGACGCGGCATGTTCATGTGGGTCGTGAGCGGCACGGTCGCTTCAGCGAGCATGGGAACGACGAGCGGTTTCAGGGTTGCTGAAGCAACCCTGCCGCTGGTCGGTGGTCATGGTTTTGCCGCCGTCCGCGCCGCGTGCGTGTCGGTCACCACGTGCGTCTGCTCGTCAACCGGCGTGCCGTCCGGCTCGGTGGACTGGACGTCGTAGTCGACCGTGTCCTTGCTCACCATGTCGATCCACCCGGCCCCGTCCAGCGGCAAGGCAGCGGTGCTGACGGACAGGTCGTTCCGGTGCCCCTTCTGCCCGCCGGGGAGCATTGCCGGGCCGTCGGTGTCGGACACGTGCTTGACCAGCAGGCAGTCGCGCCCGGCGACGGTGGCGGGGCCGACCAGCGTGGCGTGGCCGGCGACGTGACCTCGGGCTGGCGGCGCAACCATTGGCCACGAGTCGCCGACGGCGCGGGGACGGATCGGCGGGTAGAGGTCGTCGGGCGTGGGGCCGTCGGCCCGGTAGGCGACCAGCACCAGGGCGAGCGCCCGGTCGATGCCCGGCGGCAGCGGGCCGTCGAGACGGCGGTAATGCGGGCCGTCGGCGGGACGGGTCGCCTCGATCTCGGCACCGGCGGGCAGCGGGTCGGTCGGTTTGCCTTCGCGCGTCACGGTGAGCTTCGCGATCTTGCAGGTCAGCGTGGTCGGCGACCCCTTGGCATCGACGGCCCCGACGGTGCATCGGCCGAGCAGGTGGACGGACCAATCCGCCTCCTCGGCCGTCGGCGGTCGCCCGGCGACGGCGCGCGCGTGCCGGACGTGCTGGGCGGCGGTCACGTCGCAGTCGTAGGCGTCGCCGACGTGGGCGGGGTGGAACTGATGGACCGGGTAGGCCGCCGGTTCCGTGGCGGGCGCGGCGGCGAGGAGCAGGAGCGTGGCGAACGTCAGGCGGCGCATGGGGGGATGATACCGCGGTTCGCCGGCAGGTCGTGCCGGTCGCGGCAATGTTCAGGCGCGAAGGGTGGCCGTCATCGTGTGTGACTGGCCGCGCGAGAGCTTCACGGCCGAGCCACCGATGTTGGCGGTCTCGACGCAGAGCATGCCGGGCCACTCGTCGTCGCCGAAGTCGGCCATCGCCTTGGCCTTGTTGATCCACGGGTTCCAGATCACCGTCGAGGCGGAGCCGGCCTTGGCGACGGTGATGCTGCGGTTCAGCACGGGGTCGGTGGCGACGCAGGTGGCGGTCGTGTCGAGGTAGACGCGGTCGGTCTCGCCAACGAATCGGATCGGCGCAGGGTCGCCGGGCTGCTCCTTGCCGGCCTTGATCTTGTCGAGGTACGGGGTGTTCTCCAGTCCGGCGACCGACACCTGCTTGATGTCGCCGACGGTCAGGTAGGTGTGCAGGGCGGCCTCGTACAGGAACGGCTCGCCGACGACGTGGTGGACCGTGAGCGCGACCTGCAGCTCGGGGCCGACGGTGACGGCATGGGTGGCGCGGAACGCGTGGGGCCAGTGGCTGCCGGGGTCCTCGGGGCGGGCCAGTTCCAGCTCGACCGTGACGGTGCCATCGGGGTTGGCAGCCGTGCGGGCGAGCGCCCAGCCGGTGGTGCGGGCGAAGCCGTGAGCGGGGGCGGCGGGTTGCGCCTCGAGGCCGCCGAACCAGGGGAAGCAGATCGGGATGCCGCCGCGGATCGCCTTGCCGAGCTCGAACTTGCTGGCCTTGCTGAGGAACAGGACCGGGGGCTGGCCGGTCGGCTGGTAGTGGGTGACGTGGGCGCCGTGCAGGTAAATGTCGGCTGATGCGGCGGGCGTGGTAACGACGACCTTGATCAGGCCGCCGTGGCCGTGCTGCAGGTCGACCAGGCCGGGGAGGGCGTGCTGAGCGCGGAGGGATTCGAGCGATTGCATTTGCTTTGCTCCGTTAGCCCCCCGCTCTGCGGGGGTTTCCCCAGAACCCCCGCGGAGCGGGGGGCTAACGGACCAGAGAGGGTGCCCGTCAGACCTGCTTCGCCGCCAGGTTCTGGTTCATCGCGTGGCTGTAGCTGGTGCCGCGCCACTCCAGCTTCTTCGTGTAGCACAGGACCAGCCCCTTGGCGAGCGTGTAGAACAGGATCGGGCCGGCCAGGGGGAACAGCAGCGCGTACAGGACGGAGTTCCGGCTCCACTTGTACATCAGGCCCAAGATGACCGTCATCAGCGCGAGGTGGACGCCGGCGGCGATCAGCCAGGCATCGTCGAGCATGTTGCCGTGGGGGTGCAGGGCGCGGTAGATGCCGTAGATCAGCGCGGGGTAAACCGTGAAGCAACTGGTGAGCAGGAACCACATCGCGCTGACGATGTGGCGTGGGTTGCCAACCTTGGCGGCGTAGAAGATGCGGCTCCAGCCCTTGATGATGGCGGGGAAGCTGTCGTACATGCGCACGGCCGCGAGGTCGCCGCCCCAGGTGACGCGGACGCGCATGCCGCGCTCCTTCACGATGCGGGCGATCTCCGTGTCCTCGCAGAAGCGGTCCTTCACCAGCTCGTGCCCGCCGATCGCGTCGTAGCTGGCGCGGGGCATCATCAGGAACTGGCCGTTGGCGAAGCTGACCTTCTTCCAGTTGTCGTTGTTGACCAGCGCGATCAGGTACATCGTGGCGGCCGCGGCCGAGTGGAGCGGGATCAGCATGCCCTCCCACACGGTGTGCGTCTCCAGCCGCGGGAGCGCGCTGAGCAGGTCGTACTTCTTGTACTGGGCGACGACGACCGTGCGGCGGACGGCCTCGGGCTCGAGCAGCACGTCGCTGTCGACGAAGAGCAACCACTGCCCTCGCGCGTTCTGGGAACCGACGTGCAGGGCGTGGTTCTTGCCGGTCCAACCGGGCAGCAGCTGGCCCTTCTGGATGTGGACGACCGTGAGCCGGGGGTCGGCGGCGGCCATCTCGTCCATGATCTTGCCGGTGTCGTCGTCGCTGCGGTCGTCGATGGCGACCACGTCGAACGCCGGGTAATCCTGGGCCAGGGCCGACGCGAGGCAGGCGCGAATGCGGCCGCCCTCATCCTTAGCCGGAATCAAAATGGTGACGTGCGGCGGCGGGTTCGGCGTGGGCCGCGGCTTGTCCAGCAGCCGCATCTTGGTGTGGCCCGCCGACGTGGCGTACCCGTACCCGAGCCAGGTCAAGGGCCCGCAGGGGACGTAACTGGCGAAGAACAACACGTTTTCAGCGATCCCGGCGAAGTGCAAGACAGGTTCCCTCGGTGCAAATACAAGTTCGGCCGGCGGCATTAAAGCCCGTCGCGGCGGCGAAGCAAGGCCGGGGTTATCGGACGGTGCCGTGGTATCATCGGGCCGTGGACCCGGAAGTCTTAAGCTACGCCGGGCCGGCGGTGACCCGGCCGTGGAAGCCAAACTGGCCGATGCGAATCAGCCCGTTCCTGTCCCTACGGTTCCCCGCCGTGATTGGGCGATGGAAGCGATAGGCGTCCAAATTGTGGCGGCACTGGCCATCCCGGTGGTGCTCGGTCCCGGCGATTGACCGCTATCGCCGCGGCCGCGTGTCCTGCCCCGACCACTGCCGGTCCAGATCCACGATCTCGCACCGCCGGCGCACCCAGCACTTCAGCTTGTAGTAGCCCAGCACCTGCGCCTTGGCGACGGAGCTGTTGACCACGTCGTCGATCGACCGCCCGGTGAACGACAGCACCTGACGCAGCGGGCGTTGGACCTCGATGCGGACCATTGGGTAGGAATCGGCCATCACAATCGTCTCTGCACGGGGTCACGGCAATCGCCGTGGCCGGTAGTCACGGGGGTCGAGGCAGGCGTCATACTCGGCGCGGCTTATCCGCAGCCAGTCCGTCTTGTCGATGCCGCGAGAATTGCTGTACGTCGGGCTGACGGGGAAGGCACTGGTCAGCTTGAACCACCGGCGTTGATCATTGGCGATCAGGCGCACTTCGTCGGCGACCTCGGAAAGGTCCTGATCTTGGCTGAAGATGATGGCGACGTCCGAAGTCGCCGCACGAACCGTTGCCACCACGTCGAGGGCCAGACGGATGTCGATGCCCTTCTCGCTGCCGACCAGCACCGACGCGGTCCCTCTAGCCGGCAGGTGAATCACGTGGTTTCGGTACTTGAGGTGTCGCCAGAACGTGTGAACGCCAACGCGTCCCATCTGGGCGAGCTTCGCGGCCCAGAAATGATTCCAGAACGCGTTGTCCTGTGCGCTGGGGAGCCCAGTGTAGAAGTGAACCTGGGCAAGGTGCCAGCCCTGCCGAACGCAGATCGCTCTCGCCAACTTCAGCGGGTCGTAGTTCGGCCAAGGGTAACCGAACGCGCTCTTCGCCGCGTAGAACAGATTCTGCCCGTCAACGAAGGCAGTGGCCCGCTTCGCGGCTGGCTCGGCGGTCATCGCCTGTTTCCCTGGGACAAAAAAGAACCCCGCCAGAGGCCTTGCGGCGGGTCGGGCGGGGAGAAAATCCATCTTGGTGTTCAATAAGTATCGGCTAGGGATCAGTGTAAGTCAACCGAGATCGATGCCCCTCACGACTCCGGCCGGGCAAACGTCGGCGTCGCGTACTCCGCGTCCCGCCCCTGCACCGCCGCCACGATCCGCGGGACGTGGACGTGGCAGTTCTCCAGGAAGATCTGGTACTTCTCCTGCGTCCCGCCGACGGCGCAGCCGGCGACGTACAGGCCGGGGACGTTCGTCTCCATCGTGCGCCGGTCGAACTTCGGCAGGTTCGACGCGCCGTCCAGCGCGATGCCGGCCTTGCGCAGCAGCGTGGGGTCGGCGTGGTAGCCGATCAGCAGCAGCACGAAGTCGAACGGCTCGTCAATCGTCGCCCCGCCGTTGGTGGAGGCCAGCGTGACGTGCGTGGGCGTGATGGCCGTCGGGACGGTGTCGTAGTACCCCTGGATCGCGCCGCTGGACACGAGGCCGTTGAACTCGGGCAGCAGCCAGTACTTGATCCCGTTGTTGTCGACCGAGTGGCCGCGGTAGCTGACCGAAACGCGCGCCCCGGCCGCGTGGCACCGCAGTGCCGCCTCGACGGCCGAGTTGCGGCCGCCGACCACCAGCAGCCGCTTGCGGAAGTAGGTGTGCGGGTCCCTGAAGTAGTGGCTGACGTGCGGCAGCCCCTCGCCGGGGATGCCCAGCATGCGGGGATGGTCGGTCCCGCCGGTGGCGAAGACGACGTGGCGGGCCATCACCGTGGCCGTCTGGCCCGACTCGGGGCCGCCGGGCTGGGTGGTCAGTTTGAACCGGCCGTCGCCCAGCTTCCGCACGTCGACCACGGGCTCGTAGGTGCGGACCGCCAGGTCAAACTCCTGCACGATCCGGCGGAGGTAGGTCAGGTACTCCTCGCGGCTGCACTTGCCCTGGTCCCACGTCTGCAGCGGCACCCCGGCGATGGCGATGCGGTCGTTGCTGCTGAACCACCGCGTCTGCGGGGCCCACCAGCTCATGGTGAAGCCGATCTGCTTGGCGTCGAACTGCAGGTAGGGAACGCCCGCCCGCTTGAGCGCGATGGCCAGCTCGATGCCGATCGGCCCGGCCCCGATCACGGCGACGTCGGTCTCGACAACAGTCATGCGACGATCGTAGCCCCGATGACAACCCGACGGATTCGTGCGGGAGGAGGGTGACCACCTCTGACACCCCGCGATCCGCAGATCCGTGGTCGCCGGCGGACGGCCGATCAGACCCCTTGGGGGCTTGGGCGTGCTACTCCATCTATGCGCTTGCCTGCCGACCGGACTTGTCAATCGAGCGTTTTGGAAAAACCCCATGCAGATCAACCACGGAGGCACAGAGGCACGGAGAAAACGCTGGAAGCCGAGATCTCTCCGTGTCTCCGCCTCCGTGGTAAGCCTGTTCTGGTTTTTCGAAAGTCTCAATCCAATTTGAGCCTTCGCCTGCGGCTTGAATTGCTTCTGCAGAAATCAATTACGTCTAAGAGACACGGTCCGGAACCGCTCGCGCGGGGTTCGCGGTCGACAATTTGGCTTGAAAACCCATAGCCGCGATGCATGATCGAACGTGGAGTCCGAAGGGAGAGACGTGTTTCTGTTGTCAAAACCATCCCGGCTCGCCGGGGCGATCGTTCTTGGTGCGCTCGCGTCCGTCCCCCGCACGGCCCGCGCCGGCGTCAACCTTGGCCAAGTGATGGCCCTCGGCGACTCCATCACCCTCGGAAACACCAGCGTCGCCGACACATCCAGCTCGACCGGCTACGACAACGCCTACTACGCGGGGGGATACCGCACCGAGTTCTACAACCGGCTCCACTCGGCCAAGGTCGGGTTTCAGTTCGTCGGCAGCAAGACGGACAACACCGCCTACACCGGCACCACCACCACCGACTTCAACAACTTCAACCAGACCAACCCGAACTTCGACAACGCGTCGGCCACGCTGATCGCCGCGGGGCAGACGGCCAACGAGGGTCACTACGGCTACACGATCGGCCGGTACCTGGGGGACGACGGGAAGACGCCGGCACCCGACGGTGGCATCTACGCGAACCTGACCGCCCAGACCGAGTACCAGGACAGCCAGTACGCGGCCAACCATTCCGGCTACACGAACTTCTCGACTGGCATGCCGTACATCAGCGCCAGCACCAACGTCCAGCCGCAGAACTTCCTGATCTTGATGGGCATCAACAACCTGTTCGCCAACTACTCCGAGGCCGAGACGCTGGACAGCCTGCGCCAGACCCTCACCGTCCTGACCGCCACCGAGCCCAACGCCCACTTTTACATCTCCACCCTGTTGCCCATCAGCAACGCCGCCCAGCCGACGATCAAGGGGCTGACCGACTCGATCATCAGCGGCGAGATCACCCAGTTCAACAAGGACCTGCCCGGCTTAATCGCGAACTACACGACGGCGAACCCCCCCTTCTCGATGACGCTGGTCGACTCGTACGACCTGTTCGCCAAGGCCGGCTTGAGCGACACCATCAGCCCCGACGGGATCCACCCCACCGCCGACGGCTACACGATCCTCGGTGACGCCTTCGCCGACGCCGTCCTCACCAACGCTGCCCCCGAGCCCACGTCCGCCCTGCTGCTGAGCTCCGTCGCCAGCCCCCTCCTGCTCGGCCGCCGACGACGACGGGTCGCCTGACACCGATTGGGCGCCCGACAAAACCGCGGCACAATCCGACCTCGCGTGGGAAGAAACGACTTCGGCTTCTACGGGGAGCCGGGGCCTTTGCATTGGCGACCCGACCGAGTTGACCGGCCGACGCCGTGAGGTTCATCCACGCCCAAACTGAGCGTGCAGCCTGTCGCCGGCAGCGAGGACCAGCGGGCGATCAAAGCACACGTCGCAGTGTGACCCGGTGAGGCGGGTGCTGGCCGGGATGCGGACGCCGTTCAATTCGACCGCTACGGAAGCGGCGGCCGTGATGGGGCCGGCGGCGACGCCGATCCTTTGCAGTCGCAGCGCCCCCCATTTCAGCTGAAGGTCCACGGACGAGGTGGCCTCGCTTTGGGCGTAGGTCCCCCACCCGCGGGCGGCGGTGAAGGGGCAGCGGAACTCGGCGGCGTTGATCCGGGGCGAGAACGCGATCCGCCCGGCCGGGCCGTCGTACTCGAAGCCGCACGCCGCGATGAAGGCGCCGTAGCTGGCCATGGACCGGGCGTAGTGGTCGCTGCACTCCACCTCGTTGTACGGGTTCCGCTTCGAGGGGTGGTACCGGTCGTGGACGGCCCGGATGACGGCCAGGCCCTCGCGGACCATGCCCTCGAAGATCAGGTGCCCGGCCACCTGGTGCTCGAACCCGGTCATGCACTCGTCGAAGTACTCGACCGCCCACGCCGACGCCCCCTTCCCGGCCGCCCGCCGCAGGTCCCAGTCGGGCCGGGGGAACGTACACATGATCATCCCCGCCTCGCCGGGCATCGCGTACCACCGGCCGGCGGGGTGGTCGGCCCGGTAGGGACCCACGTCTGCCTTGAAGTTGTTGGCGACCAGCGATGCCAGCGCGGCCCGCGTCGGCCCGGCGGGCAGCACCCGGCCCAGCCCCACTTGCCACGCCCAGCTCTGCCCCAGCACCTGGTCGATCTCGCAGCCAGACCCGGAGTTGATGTCATCGGGGCGGGCGGGGTCCAACCGGTTCTGGAAGTACTGCCCGTTGAACAGCGCTCGCACCAGCGCGTCGGCCCCGTTGCGGAGGATCCCGGCGCACCGGCCTTCGAACGCGGCGTCGCCCATCCGCTGCGCCATCGCCGCGCCGGCCGCCACGGCCGCCTGGTACAGGCCGCTCAGCCAGGCGACGTGGCCGTACCACGCCGCGTCGAGCGTGTTCGCCTGCGCCCCGCCCAGGAGCCCCGACCCGGACGGGTCCAGCTTGAACAGCGGCTCGAACGCCAGCTTCACCCGGTCCCAGTGGTCCCGCAGGAACCCGTCGTCCTCGCTGCACAGGTGCTCGCGGTAGATGCGGAGCAGCGTGCCGGCCTGCCCGTCCACGGCCAGGCTGCGGCCGAACTCGGCCCGGAAACCGATGACGCCCGTGCTCGCGCTCTGGGCCAGCCCCAGGTCCACGCGGGCCCTGGTTTGCCGCTCCAGATCCGGGAACAGTCGGGCGGCTCCCTGGGCGTAGCTCCAGACGTGGGTACACGTGCCGGGACAGGCGCCCACCCCCTCCCAGGCGTAGAACCGTCCCCCCGATAACCGGAAGCAGGTCGACGTGGCCAGCGTGGCGGTCGACGCCATCGTCCGGTCCAGGAACCAGTGGGGAAGCGTCGAGTCGTACCAGGTGTCCCGCCATAGCCGCGTCTGGGCGTAGAGGACGTCCAGCCGGGCGACCACATCGGCGACGGCGGCGTGGGCCGACGCGTACCGATCGGCGTAGTGGCGGCCGTGGTCGGGCAGGCCGCGCAGCGTCAGGTTCGGGAAGTGCCAGCCGACCAGGAACGACGCCGTGGCCGACGCGCCGGCAGCCAGCGCGAACGGGCGGATGACGGCCGACAGCAGCGTGCCCCCCGCCGCGCACTCGGCCGGCCCGCCGGTCGTGGCGGAGAAGACGTCGGTCTCGGGGGCGTGTGCAGATCGCAGGTGAACGATGCGATCCGTCGGCTGGCGGCCGGCGACGCCGATCGACATCGAGCCGAAGTCCGGCCGTGCGCCGACCTTGAGGTCCTCCGTCGTCGCCAACAGTTCGACGCAGCCCATCGCGGCATCCGAGCGGTCGATGTTCCGCAGCGTCGCCGAGCCTGGGGTGGCCCTGCGCAGGACGGCATTCTGCATCCAGCCCGCGAGTTCCACGTCGAGCGGCCCGGCCGACCGGTTGGTCACGGTGTATCGCATCACCGTCACCGGCAGGCTCGAGTCGTCGACCGACAGCGGGATGAACGGCGAGAACGCCTCCAACTGCACCGTCAATCGAGCATCGGTGGCGTCGGCGTAATTGACGACGGCGATCGGGTACTGGCCGGCGAAGCGGACGTCCGACCAGCCGGTGGCGTCCAAGCGCCTGCCGGTCGGCTCGCCCACGACCCGGACGGCGAAGTTCTGCTCGAACGGGTGGATCTGCCGCGGCGGCTCGACGTAGTTCGCCCCGTCACGCGCGCGGACCTTCCGGCCGCCGTACTCGATCGTCTTGGCGACGATCCCCTCCTGCTGGTGGTTGAACACGTCCCACAGCCACAGCCGCCCGTCGCCACCGACGTACACCTGCCCCGCGCCGATGCCGCCGACCGGCATGCCGATGAAGTCCAGGTCCGTCCCACGGTAGACCGCCGGGTCGCCTCGGGCAGCGAGGCGGTCGAGCGGCGGCAGCGGGTCGACCGCCTTTGTGGTCGCCGCCGTGGTCGAGACCGCCCGGAGATGCGGCGGGACGACCGCCCACGCCGCGGCCGCCGCAGCCGAGGTGAGCCATGCGCGGCGGGTGAGGCCGAGTTCGTTTGGCGATGGCATCTGGTGAGGTCCATGTGCGGGTGGAAACGCGCTGCCCCCGGCGGGGCCGGGCACGGGCCGGGTCACGGGCTCGATAGCGCCAGGTCGAACGAACCCTGGATGGTCTTGCCCGCGGCGATGGGGCGACGCTCGGGTCCGAACGCGCCGGCGTAGTAGCCGTCCGAGCCACCGGTGTGGAAGCCGGCCACGAGCAGGTGAACGGTGGGCCCGTCCACCCAGGCCCGCGCCGAGGCCGAGCCGTCGGACCTCACTTCGAGGCCCCCGCCCTCCGCGTTGGTGAGGGTCACCTGTCGGACGTGATACTTCGTGCTCCGGAAGTCGTTCGAGCCCATGTCCATCGTGTCCGACGACCACGGACCCGTCATCTGCAGGCGTGGCTGCTCGACGGCGTCGCGGTGCTGCGCGTTGGCCCGGGCGACACCGACGGGCCGGCCGATGTGGTCGGGGGGATAGACGGTCCACTGCGCGTCGCGCTCCCAGCGCAGCGTGTCACAGGTGGCGGGGGCGGTGAGGACCACGCCCCACTGCCGAGGCTTGACGGCCGTGGTGGCGGTAAACGCGTAGCTCACCCTGACGTGGCCATCGCCGCCGAACTGGAGGGTGTAGCCACCCTCGGCCTCGCGGTAGCCGCCCATAATGCGGACCGTGAGAGCACCATCGGCGCGATCCACCTCCACCCCCTTGAGCCGCCACGCGGTGCAGGACGGCGTGAAGGGCGCGATGTGGTTCTGGTAGTCGTTCCCGGCCTGGCCGCCGTCGCCGCCGCTGGCGTCGTTGAGCGGGAGCAGCATCAGTCCGATCCCGGCGAGCGACCGTTGCGCGCCTGCCGATCCCGTCACCTCGCCGGTCCGCCGGTCGATGCGAAACGCGCCCCGGCCCGAGCGGACCATCACGGCATCGGTCGACTCGCTCAAGCTTGCCGTTGCCGACGGGGCGGTGGCCGGTGGTTTGGCCGCAGCGGCGACCCTCAGCGATTCGGACTCGCAGCAGAACCCGCGCGGGTCGGTGAAGTTCAGCTCCAGCGCGTCCCCGGCACGCGTCGGTCCGGCGAGGTTGACCACGATCGTGCCGGTCGACCGCGGCGGCACGCTGGCCGTCGCGACCCCGCGCTGTTGACCGACCGACCAGCCGATCTTCACCTCGGCCAGATCGGTGAAGTTGTACCGATTCTCGACGGGGATCCGCACCACGGTCGCGCCGGCCCCGAGCGGCTTGTTCCGGTCGACCACGCGGATCGGCGAGTAGGTCTTGCGCACCTGCCAGTACTCCGGCTTCTCGCGGCGCCAGCCGTCGATGATGCCCCACGGGCCGTAGCCGACGATCCGGCCGTCGGGCAGGTGGAACACGTCGTCGATGCCCGACCAGATCGCGCCGCCGAGGCAGCCGGGGTGGGACTGCATCAGGTCGACCATCCGCTCCTGCGGCCGGCCCCAGTCGTCGCGGATGCCGGGGTCGGTCACCAGTTCTCGTCGGTTGTAGCACTCGATGTGCGAGTACTCGCCGAACAGGATCGGCCGCGGCTCAGCGTCGCACTTGCCCGGCCCGTTCATGCCGGGATAGTGGTACACGCCGACCGGGGCCTGGCTGTGGTTGTTGTTGTACCCGCCCCAGCATTGGTCGTGGAACGTGTCGGGCCGCGAGGGGTCGAGCGCCTGCACGCACCGCTGCACCTCCGCCCACCGGGGGGTCCAATACGACTCGTTGCCAAGGGACCAGAGGATCACGCTGGGGTGGTCCCGGCCGGCCACCATCTTCTCGAGGTTGGCCCGAACCATGTACGGCAGCAGGGCGGGGTCGAGGCAGTCGTGCAGCTTCCAGTACGCGTTGGCGTTGTGCTGGATCCAGCAGAGCGCCGACTCGCTCTCGACGAACAGCCCCAGCTCGTCGGCGGCGTCGAGGAACTCCTCGCTGGGCGGGTAGTGCGACGTGCGGATGTAGTTGCAGTTGGCCGCCCGGAACAGCTCCGCGTCCCGCCGGCACAGGGCGGGCGACAGGCTTCGGCCGGTGAGCGGCGACACCTCGTGCCGGCAGACGCCCAGCAGCTTCACGGGGCGGAAGTTGACCAGCAGTTGGTTCCCGCGAACCTCGACCTGCCGGAACCCGACCCGCTGCTCGACCGTCTCGAGCACCGTCGTGCCGCGCGTGAGGGTCGTCTGCAGCCGGTACAGCCGGGGGTGTTCCGCGTCCCACAGCTGCGGGTGCGACACCGGGCAGGCGAAGGCGTGACGCAGTCCGCCCGAGACGTCCCACGTCCCGCCGCTCAGCGGCACCTCACGACCGTCGGGCGACAGCAACTTGAGGGCGACCGCGACGCCGTCGGGCGTGCCCGACTCGGCGGCGACCCGGGCGTCGACCGCCAGCGTGGCGCTGTCGCCGCCGTCGGACAGCGGCGTGGTCACGACCTCGCTCGCCAGGTTCACGTCCGGCAGCGTGAACAGCTGGACCTTTCGCAGGATCCCGCCCACGGTGTGGGCCGCGTACTGGCTGACGCTGCCGAGCGTGTCGCTGGTCGTCTCGCTCTGCACGCCCACGCGGAGCTGGTTCTCACCGGCGTGGACGGCGTCGGTCACGTCGCACTCGAACGGGACGAAGCCCCCCTCGTGCCGGCCGACGGGCCGGCCGTTCACCCACACTTGGCAGTCGCTGTTGACCGAGTCGAACCGCAGCTTGACCCGGCCACCCCGCCAGTCGGCCGGCACGTCGAAGGCCCGCGCGTAGCATGCGGTCGCGCCGTGGGCGACGGCGAACCCCTGCATGGCCCACTCGCCGGGCACGTCGATGCCCTTCCAGCCGGTCGCGTCGGCCGTCACGTCGGTCGGCAGCTTGGGGCTGAACCTCCATTGTCCGTCCAAGGAGACCAGTGGCTCCGCCGCACCCGTCACCGTTCGCGGTCGTGGCGACAACCTCGCCGGCTCGGTGGGCAGAGCTGCCATGGCCGCCTGAAGGTGGCGCTCCGCCGCCTGCTGTGGGTCCTTCACGACGCCGAGCGGCGCGGGATCGGTCGATAGGATCTCGACCTGCGAGACGGCGGCGTTCGGCCCGGCGACGCACCGCAGCTGGAGGTCGATCGTGCCGTCGGCGTCCGGCTGGACGGGGTACTCGACGCGGACGACCTTGCCCGGGTCGACCTCCAGGTGGTCGGCCAGCACGGCCTCGTCGGCGGAGACCACGAGCGTCCGTGGCAGCTCCGACACGAGCGTGAGCCGCGCCGCGTACTTCGCGCCGCGCCGGGCCGCGGAGTAGCCGAACCGCACGCGGCTGCCGAACGTCACCGTCCTCAGCGGATCGTTCAACCCCAGCACCGCGACGGGCACCTCGGCGGCGGAGAAGGTGTACGGCTCGCCGTCGATCCGGTGCGCGGACTGCCCGGCAACGCCGGCTTGGTCGTTGGCCACGCAGACGTAGGTCTGGCCGCAACTCGACCTCACGAGGACCGTGAGGAGCAGAACGGCAGGGATGATCCGCAACATGTGCTTCCTGATGAATGGCGGTGGCCGCCGGACCAATGCGGGGCGCGGGCAACGTCAATGGGCATTTCCGGAGGGCCGAGACGTCGCCCGGGCACTCGCATCCCGACGGCCGCCAGGGCCGGCGCGATGCACGACGAACGGCTCCGCCACGTCAGGCGGGGGAGCCGGCACCGCGGCCGGCGGCGCCAACGTGGCCTCCAACGCCTGGCCACGCTTCAGAGCGACCTCGAACTGGTCGCCGGTCTTGCTCACGCCCGCCAGGCTCCAGGTGGGGGACCGTCCGTCGAAGTTATCGCGGATGCGGACGGCACCGTCCCGGCCGGCGACGATGCGGAACCACACCGTGCCGTTGTTCGCCCGGCGGGCGGACACGCGGCTGCCCCCCTCGGCCCGGAGGTCGGTGAACGACGCCTCGTGCCATCGCCACGGCGTTGTCGGAAACAGGCGAATCACCTCCGTGTCCCGCTGGCCCGGCGTCGGGCTCCAGCTTTGCAGCAGCATCTCCTGGACGGCCTGGGACGCGAGGAAGTTCCCCTCCAGCGTGAACGGGCGGTACGTGAACCCGGACAGCCCGCTGCGCGTCTGGTCGCCGTTGGCGTGGAAGCCGTTCCGCAGGACGAACGCGTGGACGAAGACGTCCAGGTTCCGCAGGGCCGCCTCGGCCTCGCCGACGCGCGACCGCATGCAGCTCATCCAGGCGAACGTGTACCCGCACCAGGCCCGCGTGCCGAACCCGGCCCACTGCGCCAGCGACGCGTCGATCCGCCGGCCGTCGCGCGCGCCCCCCTCGCGGGTGATCAGGTTGAACGGGTACAGGCCCATCAGGTTCGACAGGTGGCGGTGGCTGCCGGGCAGCCGCGTCTCCGCGTCGAGCAGGAGCGTGTCGCGCCCGTCGGCATGGAAGTCGCCCAGCCCCGCCGCGGCCGTCGCCCACTTGGCGGCGTCGGCCGGCTTGCCGAGCGCGTCGGCCATCTCCCGCAGCGACAGGAACAGCATCTTCAGGCACGACAGGTCGTAGTTGCTGTTCGGGATCATCCAGGCCCGGGCCGTGTTGTCGAAGATCTCCGGCGACGACGACCGCTGCAGGACCAGCGTCCCCGACGCGTCCGGCTTCAACAGCCCCAGCATGCACCGGCCCACGTCGGCGCACCACGGGTAGGCCCGGTCGCGCAGGAAGGCGTCGTCCACCGTGTACCGCCAGTGCAGGTAGAACAGGTGGGCGTTCCACGCGGACATGGTCGGCGACATGCTGTACTGCCCCCACCCGCCCAGCGGCTGGCCGGCCAGCGTCATCGTGCCGGGCGTGGCCAGCCCGTCGGTGCCGTAGAAGTCGTGGGCGAACGCGCGGAACTTCGGCGCCAGGTCCCACAGGAAGTCCAGGTACGTCGCCCCCTCGTCGAACCGCCCGGCCTCCTGGTAGGCCATGTAGGTCATCTGCGTGTTCAGGTCGCTGTGGTAGTCCCCCTTCCACGGCGGCAGCCCGCCGTTGTCGGCCGTCCACACGCCCTGCAACGGCATGGGCGGCGCGCCCCGGCGCGAGGCCGCGCCGTAGAGGTACTGGCTGAACACGTAGTACCGCTGGAGGTCCGGCTCGGGCAGCGCGACGCTCGACCGCGCCCAGAACGCCCGCCACCAGGCGACGTGCGGGGCGAGCAGGGCCGCGTACCCGTCATCGAGGGCGGCGGAGCAGCGCCGCCGCGCCAGCGTCAGCACGTCCGCGGCGTCGCGGGTCGAGGTGACGGCGACGGCGACCAGCGTCCGGCCACCGACCCGCCGGCTCTCGACGCAGGCGCAGTATCTGAACCCGTCGGCGGCGTCCTGCACGTACCACTTGGCCGGGCCCTCACCGCCCGTCCGAGCGGCCGGGTAGCCGAGCTTGGCCACCGCGCCCCCGCTGCTGGGACCGGCGCTCTCGGCCCCGGTCCTGGCCCCCGACGGGATCAGCTCGACGTCCCTCAGCGGTGGCCCGTCGACCTGCATCAGCCCGACGGGCCGCTCGGCGCTGAGGAACGCGCTCAGTCGCCCCCCGCCGGCGAACGATGCCAGACCCTCGGCGGTCGCCAGGTTCAGCTCGAACGCCTTGAGCTGTTGGGACGGGTCGAGCGTCAGCTCCAGCCGGCCGGCCGGCAGCTTGGTCGGCGTGACGCCGTTGTAGGGGCCGTCCCAGTCGCCGCCCTTGGCCCAGGTCCGGGTCTTCCACCACTCGGCCTCGCCCGCGGGTCGCTCGTCCCACAGGTCGCCGCGATCCAGCGACAGGCGAACGGTGCTCCCCTCGCCCCACAGCAGGCCGCCCATCAGCCCGTTGCCCAGCGGGATGGCCTCGTCCCAATGCTTGATCGGGGCCGTCAACACCAGGTTCTGGTCGGGCGGCGGCGGCGCGAGTGCCTCCTCGGCCCGGCTCATTGCGGCGGCAAGCGCGACGACCACCGCCGCGCACCAGCCTCGCCACGCGTTCGATCGGGCTCGGGAAGCAACGTGTTTCATCGTTTCCATAGTTGATGGGCGAACGCCGATAGCGGGTGTGGCTCGCGCCGTCTGCGCCTGCCGCTCTGGGTTCGACTCATGTGCCCCGTTCGTCCAAAGCGGATTATCCACGAAGGACACGAATGAACACGAAGGAGAACGGTTGGCTCGACTCGCCGCCGCCGTGGTCGCGGGCCGCCGGTCGACCGAAAGCGGTTGATTGGCGTCCGTGAATGACTCGAAGTCGGCCCGGCCCGAGCGGCCGGCGATGCCGCGAGCGCTTCGCCTCGATCCTCGACCGGTGCCGGAGACGTCCGCGTCGGCGGCTGCATCAACGGGGCGACGGCGCGGCCGACCGTCGGGACCGCCGGCCCAGGGCCAACGGGAGTGCGGCAACGGTGGCCAGCAGCAGGCTCGCCGGTTCGGGGGTGGCCGTCACGTCCTCGGCGATCAGGTCGTAGTTGCCGCCGTCGAGCAGGCCGTCCAGGACGATCGTCTCGCCCGTCGCGTGCGTGGCAACGGTCCCGCTGGAAAAGTTCAGGTTCAGGTTGTTGATCGTCGCCTGCGAGGCGAACGGGCTGGCCGCCCCCTCGGAGTCCTTGGCCAGCACGACGTAGCTGCCCACCAACGGCGTGGCACCGATGGCGGTCGGGGCGGGGTTGACCGCGGTGAACTGGGCCGACGTCGAGCCGGTCAGCAGGCCGACCGCGAACCCGGTCGGGGCCGTCAGCGAGAGCCCCGTCATGACCAGGTCGTCGTTGACGTTCGCGGCGACGCTGGTGGGGCTGATCGTCGTCACCTTGGCGACGTACTTGCCGGTGCTGGCGTTCCAGGTCTGCACGCCGGTGGTCAACGTCCCGGCCGCGTTGGTCGCCAGCGCGCCGGCACCGCCGGTGATCGTCCCGTTGACGGTGACGGTTCCCCCGATGGTGCCCGACCCGGCGAGCACGGCGCCGCCGCCGGAGGCGTTGAAGTTGACCGTCACCGCGCTGGCCGAGCCGGTCGACCCGTTGATGGCGAGCGTGCCGTAGTTGACCAGCGTCGGGCCGGCGTACGCCTCGGGGGCCGTGAGGGTGATCGCGTTGCTGCCCACCTTCGTGATGCCGAAGCCCGACCCGCCGTCGCTGATGACGCCGCTAATGACGTTCCCGGTGGTCGCCTGACCGCCGATGCTGGAGCTTCCCTTGAGCGTGACCGTGCCGGAGACCGTGTCGCCATTCTCCAACCGCAGCGTGCCCAGGCTGTCGAAGGCCGACAGGCCGTTGAGGACGAAGTTGTTGGCGTAGGTCACGTTGGAGGCGCCGGTATAGGCGGTGGCCCCGGTCGAGATGTTGACCGTGCTGGTGCCAAGGGCGGTCGCCGTGTTGGCGGCCAACCGTCCGGCGGCGACGGTGGTGCCGCCCGAGTACGAGTTCGAGCCCGATAGGGTCAACGTCGAACTGGTCGCGCCCGTTTTCGTGAGGGTTCCTGTGCCCGAGATGGTCCCGCCGTAAGAGGGGGTCGAGCCGTACAGGTTGAAGACCAACGCTGCGTTGTCGAGGATGCCGCCGGTCGCCACGAGCGACCCGTCGTGACCCGACGTGCCGTCGCCGATCTGGAGCGTGCCGGCCGAGATGTTGGTCGGGCCGGTGTAGGTGTTTGCGCCGGCCAGGGTGAGCACCCCGTTGCCGGTCTTGATCAGGCCGGCGCCCTGGCCGTTCTGGGGGACCAGGTTGCCGGTGACGGTCAGGTCCGAGGCGGCGGGACCGCGGGTGACGTTGAAGGTGACGCTGGTGTAGGAGCCGTTGCCCGGCTGGAGGGCGACGTTGGCGGAGATCAGGGCCGGCCCGGTGGCGTCGGACGTGGCGATGACGCCGGTCGAGCTGAAGAACGAGAACGCCCCCGTGGCCAGGGCGGTGGTGGACGAGATCGTGCCGCCGGTCATGGTCACCGGGTTGGCCAACGTGTCGATGGCCGTGCCGACGTTGCTCAGCGTGCCGTCGACCAGGGTCACCGCCTCCCGGCCGGTCGTGTAGCCCAACGTGTTACCGTTGGACAACTGGAGCGTGGCGCCGCTGTTGACCGTGATCAACGGTGTGGCGAGGGCACCGCCGCCGCCGCTGGCGTTGGTGACCAGCAGCACGCCGCCGTTGACGGTCGTCGCGCCGGTGTAGGTCTCTACGGCGCTGAGCGTCAACGTTCCGGGCCCGCTCTTGTTGAACGTGCCGGTGCCGCTGATCACGTTGGGGTACGTGGCGTTGCCGTAGTTGGCGATGGTGAGGGCACCCTTGTTGATGATGCCGCTGGACAGGTTGATCGACCCGTCTTGTCCGGACGCCCCGGTGCCCACCTGGAGGGTGCCGGACGAGAGGTTGGTCACGCCCGTGTAGGTGTTGGCGGTGCCGGAGAGAATCGTGGTGCCGGGGCCGTTGAAGATGATGCCGGTGTCCGCCTGATAGGTGGCCGCGACGAGCGTCCCCGTCACGTTTAGCGTCGACCCGGCGGCGACGTTGAACTGGGTGCCGCCGGCCTGGTCCGGCACGACGCTCAGGGCGCTGATGGTGGACGTGGCGGTCACGACCAGCCCCCGGTCCACGTCGTAGCTGCCGTAGTTCCCACTGGTCGTCTGCGAGGCGAGCGTGCCGCCGTTGAGCGTCAGCAGCCCGTAGATGTGGGTGCTGCTGCCGCCGCTGATGTTCAGCGTCCCGCCCGCGTTGAGCGTGATGGGCACGTTGTAGCCGTTGCCCTCGAGGGCGTTGTCATTGGACACCAGGATCGTCCCGCCGTTGTTGGCGACGATGGCGGCGCTGGCGTGGAGTCCGACGGCGGTGCCGTTGGGCCCGCTGAGCTGGAGCGTGCCACCGTTGACGGTCGTGGGGCCGGTGTACGCCTCGGCGACCGACAGGTTGATCAGCCCCGGCCCGGACTTGGTCAGGCCGCCGGTGCCGGTGATGGTCTGGCCGTACGTCGTGCTGCCGGCGTTGTTGAACGCGAGCGTGCCGTTGTCGACGATGCCGCTGGAGGCGTTGATCGACCCGTCCTGCCCGGCCGCCCCGGTGCCCACCTGGAGGGTGCCGGCCCCGACGGTCGTCACGCCCGTGTAGGTGTTGGCGGCCGAGCCGAGGATGAGGGTGCCCGGGCCGCCCTTGGACAGGGCGGTCGCCGAGCTGCCGTCGGCGACGACGGACCCGATCACCAGGGCGCCGGCGGTCGTCGCGTCGGCGTTGAACTGGTCGACGATCAACTCGCCCGTGGCCGACGAGCCGGCCAGGGTCCCGCCGGTAAGGGTCGACAGGTTCGACCCGACCGATGGCGTGACGAGGATGCCGCCCGAGGTGACGGTGTTGGCACCGGCGGCCAGGGTGAGCGTGGTGGCCGCGGCGGTGTTGAACCGCAGGCTGTTGGGGGTGGCGGGGCCGTCGAGGGGTGAGGGACTGTTGTTGACGTCGATGTTTTGCCCGGCGTAGTTGGCCGAGGCACCGCCGGCGACGGTGGTCTCGGTGTAGGCCGTGAGGGGCGTGATCGCGCCGGGGTTGCTGCCGTCGCCGGCGCTGGTGGCGAAGCTCGCCCCGCCGCCGGTGGTGGCCCACCCACCGAGGATGCCGTTGGTGTTGGCGGTCGTCGTGGTGGTCAGCCCCGACCCGGAGCCGAAGTCGATCGTGCCGCCGACGTTGCGGGTGATCGGCCCCAGGTTGAGCGTGCCGGCGTTGGCGATGCCGGAGGTCCCGGCGGCGATGGTGGTCCCGCTGAAGGCCTGCGTCTGCGAGCCGGTGATGGCCAGCGTCCCGCCGCTCAGGGTCAGGCCCGAAGTGGGGACGGACCCGGTCGTGCCGAGCGACAGCGTGCCGCCGGCGACGGTCGTGTTGCCGCCATAGGTACTGGCGCCGGACAGCAGCAGCGTGCCGAGACCCGCCTTGGTGAGCGAGCCGGACCCGCCGATGGGCCCGCTGATGGTCAGGTCGACGCCGGACGGAGTTGTCCCGCGCGCGGTGGTGACCAAGAGCGAGCCGGTGTTGTCGAGGATCGTGATGGGGGCGGAGATCGTGCTGGTGGCCGCGCTGGCGTTGGACGTGATGCCGTAGCCGGACGCCTGGTGGAAGCGGAACGCGTCGCCGCCACTGGACGTGACCTGACCGCCGGCGGCCAGGATCAGGTTCGTGTACGAGCCCTCGGTCCCGTTCCCGTAGCCGTCCGCGTACCCGGCGAGGTCGAAGGTGCCGCCGTTGACGGTCAGGGTGGAGACCTGCGTGCCGTCGTTGTTGCTGCCCAAGGCATACCCGACCGTTGCGCTGACGGTGCCGCCGGCGTTCACGGTCAGGGCACCGCGGATCGTGCCGGGGCCGGTGCCGCTGCCGCTGAGGACCAGCGTCCCTCCGTTGACGGTCGTCCCGCCCGTGTAGGAGTTATCGGCGGTGATCACCAACATGCCCCCGTTGATGGTCGTCCCGCCGGAGTAGGAGTTGTTGGTGCTGAACTGGAGCGTCCCGGGACCGGTCTTGACGACGCCGGTGCTGGGGGACCCGCCGGTGGTGATGAGCGTGCCCGTCACGTTCAGGGTGGCCCCGGAGGCGACGTTGAACTGCGTGCCGCCGGCCTGGGTCGGCACGACGCCGGCCGCGGAGATGGTCGAGTTGGCGGTGACGAGCACGCCCTTGTCCAGGTTCCAGCTCCCGTACGTGGGCTCGTTCGCGCTGAGCGTCGCGGTGGTCGTCGCCAGGGTGCCCCCGGCGAGCGTCAACAGGCCGGGCAGGTGCGAGGAGGAGGTCGCGGTGGTCAGCACGCCGCCGGCGGCGATGGTGACGGGCACGTTGGCCGAGCTGCCCACCAGGGCGTTGTCGCTGTTCACCATGACGGTGGCGCCGTTGTTGATGAACAGCGCGGCGGTGCTGTTGAGGGTCCCGGACCCCACGTTCAGCGCCAGGATGCCGCCGTTGACGGTCGTCGAGCCGGTGTAGGTTTCCCGGGCGGTGAGGGTAGTGGTCCCGGCACCGCCGAAGGTGACGCTGCCGCCGGTGCCGGAGATGACGCCGCTGACGGTCAGGCCCGCGGCGCCGTTGTTCGTCCAGGTCTGGGCGGTGGAGCCGATGCCGATGGCGGACGCGATCAGGTCAGCCCCGGCCCCGCTGTTGACGGTGACGCCACCGGTCCCGGTCAGGGTGAGCGCACCACCGGAGATGTTGACCGGGGCGGCGGTGGCGAAGATGAGGCTGTCGGCCGAGACGCCGGCGGCCACGATGCTGACGTTGTACGGCGAGCCCGTCGCGACGGCGGCGCTCGAGAAGTAGGCCTGGTCACCGGTGGCCCAGGTGGTCGCGTTGGCGCCGGCCTGATCGGTGCTCCAGTCGGGGGTGGTCGCCGTGTCCCAGGTGCCGGTGGTGGTGTTCCAGTACAGCGTGGTGGCGGCGGCCGCCCCGCGGGGGGCGACGTAGACCAGCGCGGCGGACAGGGCCGAGGCGAACAGCTGCCGAGCACGGCGCGCCCGGCGACCGCGAGAATGCGAAGGGGACGTCTGCTTGTCGACCGACCGAAGAATCTGTTGACGTGTCATATGGCGCTCTCCCCGGTCCATTGTGAATGGCCCGCTCCCAACTTCCGTTTCGTTCTCGCCCGCTGCGCGCAGGCGTGACCGCCCGGCGGTGCCTGCCACCCACATCGAATTGCCGAATCTCAGTCGCCCGGCCCACAGATCAGTGGGCGGTCTTGTCGTAGAAGTACTTGCGGGATGGTGTGCCAGGCGCGTAGGGAAGTCGGCACGTCATCGTCGCCGCGGCGCGTGCTGCTCGCCTTGGACTTTTACACCCACGCCGTTCATCGCGGGGTCGTCCGGTACGCCCGTCAGGCGGGCTGGCTCCTGGACGCACGAAGCCACCACCTGAATCTGGGCGTTCTCCCCGAGGGCTGGTCCGCCGACGGCATTCTGTCGTTCTTCGGTCCGGCCGACATCTTCGGACCCGCCCTCCGCGCGTCGGGCCTGCCGATCGTGAACACCTCGCCTTACCTTGCCGAACATGGCGTCCCGACCGTGCAACCTGACGACCGGGCCTCGGGCATCGTCGCGGCGGAACACCTGCTCGGCCGCGGGCTGCAGCACCTGTCGATGGTGCAGTTCGCGCCGCTGGCTGCGCCGTCCGTCGCTCGACGGATCGCGTTCGAGGCGTCGGTCACGGCGGCGGGCCGACACTTTCATGACGGGGTTTGCCCGCCGCAGACGCGGGCGGCCGGACGGCAGGCGCAGTTGAGGTGGCTGCGGGAGCTGCTGGTTCGACTGCCGCATCCGCTGGGCGTGTTCACCGAGAGCGACCTGTGGGCCGTGGAGCTGATCCACCAGTGTCAGGAGTCGGGCCTGTCGGTCCCGGACGACGTGGCCGTGGTGGGCGTCGACAACGACGACCTGATCGTGGACGTCGCCCAGGTGGCCGTCACGTCGGTCGACAACGACCTCGAGGGCGTGGGCTTCCGCGCGGCGGAACTGTTGGACCGGATCCTCTCGGGTGAGGCCGCTCCCGCGGGGCCGGTCCTGGTCCCGCCCGTCGGCGTCGTGCAGCGGCAGTCGACCGACGTCCTGGCCGTCGCCGACCGCGACCTGGCGGCGGCGCTGCGGTTCATCCACAACCACTTCGCCGACCCGATCCAGGTCGACGACGTGGTCGACCAAACGTCCACGTCGCGCCGCCGCCTCCAGAACCTGTTCCGCGACCATCTGGGTCGACCGATCGCGGAGGAGGTGCGCCGATGTCGGCTCGACCTGGCGAAGCGGTTGCTGCGAGAGACGGGCCTGAAGGTGGCCGCCGTGGCCGAACGCGCCGGCTTCGGGTCGGCGATGCAGATGCACAAGCTGTTCGCCCAGGACGTCGGCATGGGCCCGGCCCGGTACCGCCAGATGCACGCGAGCCGCTGAGGCGACCCGAGCCCGTTCGATCCGGTTGGCGGCCGCGAGGATGCGGCCTAGCCGTCTTCATACGGGACTGCCGGCTGATCGCGTTATGCCGCCCAACTAAACAGGCCGCGACCTTTGTAAGATGCGGCCTCACCAGCGAATGGGCCCGAATGGATTCGAACCATCGACCTCGTCCTTATCAGGGACGCGCTCTAACCAACTGAGCTACGAGCCCGAACCGCAACGCCGGCGTTTTGTAGGGGACGGGATTGTACGGCCTCACCCGCGCGTGTCAACGTGGCCCCGCACGGTGTTCGGCGAGCCAGACGGGGCCCGCGAGGAACGGCGTTGCCGGAGCCGACGCGTCGCAGGCGCACCGACGCCGGCCTCGCCGCCCTGGCCCCGCTGTCGAAGCTGGAGTACCTGAACCTGTACGGCACGAACGTGACGGACGCGGGCCTCGCGTCGCTGCGACCCCTCGTGTCGCTCCAGCGGCTGTACGTGTGGCAATCCAAGGTGACCGCGACGGCCGCCACCGCCTTCGCCGACGCCCGCGTCGACCCGGCCCGCACCCGCGAGCTCCAACAGCAGATCGCGGCCCTGCAGGCGCTGATCGCCCAGCAGCACGTCGCCGTCGTCGGTACCACCACCCGCAGCGCGACCCGTCCGACGACCTCCACCGCCACGGCGACCGCGAAGCAGTGAGCGTGGCCAAATTTGTTGGCATTGGCTGAGATGAACGGAGCCGGGCCGTGTCGGCCCGTGCGGGCGCAGCCCGCGTCTCGCGCGAGGAATCGGCCGTGGCGTCCCCATGCTGTCGCGCGAGACACGAGCGTCGCTCGTTCGGGCCGACACGGCCCGGCTCTGTCGGTATCACCGGTGCCAAACCATCCGGCCACAGCCCGAAACCGTGGGCGCCGGGCGATTTTTTGGACGCCCTCGGAATCCGATGGATAAGCTTGAGCCGTGCGATCGCGGTTCCTCGCCATCCTCCTGACCGTGGCCGTCACGCTCGCCGTCGGCGTGTGTCCGTGCGGACGGGCTCTGATGGTCGGCCGACTGGCGGGGGCACTGATGCCGGTCGCGTCCGCGGCGGGATCGGCCATGCGCGGGCACTGCCCGGCGTGCAACGGCGATCAACGGCCGCCGCGATCGGACCGCAGCTCACCCGATCCACGACAATGTGCTGCCACGGTCTCCGGCGGCGTGCCGTCCGTCTCGGTAGACGTTCCCGCGGTCGACATGACCCCGTCTGTTTTCCAGCCGGTTGCCATCCTTCCTCATCTCGATCGGGCGCTCGCCGATCACGACAGCCTGCTTCGGCCGGGGCTCCCACCGCCGCCAACGCTGTTGAACCTCTCCTGCTGCCTCAACACGTGATCATCTGAGCCGTTCTCACGCCCGCGTGGGTCCACCAATGGCCGCGCGCGGGTGCTCGTCGCCCGGTGATGGTCCATCCCGTCCCGCGGCCCGCCCCACCGACATCGAGAACCGAGTTCGAACATGAAGAAGTCGCTCACCGCGGCAGCGGTCCTGCTGCCGGCCGGCGTGCTCACGCTGACCGCTTTGAGGTACGTCGCCCACGCCGGACAGGATCACCAAGGAACGACCGCACGCATTGCGGCGGCCAGTGACGCCCCCGTCCAACTGTGGACCTGCGGCATGCACCCGCAGGTCGTGCAGGACCACCCCGGCACCTGCCCCATCTGCCACATGCGGCTCACGCCGATGCGGGGCGGCGGCGGCGCCGCGCACGACCACGGCGGCCCGCCGGCCGTGGTCATCGACGCCGCCGTCGTGCAGAACATGGGCGTCCGCACGGCCGAGGTCACCCGCGGGCCGGTCGTGCGGTCGGTGCGAACCGTGGGGACGCTCGAGGCCCCGGAGACCGGGCTGCACGACGTCAGCCTCCGCGTCGGCGGGTGGATCCAGAAGCTGTACGCCAACCAGGAGGGGCAGCACGTCCATGCCGGCGACCCGCTGTTCGACCTGTACAGCCCGGACCTGATCGCCGCCGGCGGAGAGCTGGTCGGTTCGATCCGGGCCGTCCGTGCGCTGGGGTCGACGCCGGACGATTCAGTGCGGCGGTCGGCCGAGGGATTGGTTGCGTCGGCCCAGCGGAAGCTCGCCCTGCTGGACGTGCCGGACGCCCAGATCCAGTCAATCGCCGACGGCCTCGTGGTCCCGACCACGTTCACGTTCCGCAGCCCGTCCAGCGGGGCCGTGGTCGACAAGGGAGTGGTCGAGGGGTCGTCGGTCCAGGCCGGTCAGAAGCTGATGCGGATCGAGGACCACAGCGCCCTGTGGCTGGACCTTCAGGTGTACGAGGACCAGATGTCGCTCGTGGCGATCGGGCAGGGCGTGGACGCGACGGTCGAGGGGCTGCCGGGGCGGACGTTCCGCGGGACGGTGACGTTCATCCACCCGCACGTGGACCACATGAGCCGGACCGTTGTGGCCCGGGCGACGCTGGACAATGTCGATGGGACATTGCACCCGGGCATGTACGCCTCGGCGTCGATCCTGACCCGGCCGGTCGACGCGGCCGTGCAAGTGCCGCGTGAGGCGGTGATCGACACCGGGACCCGGCAGGTCGCCTTCGTCGCCCTTGCCGGCGGTCGCTTCGAGCCGCGGGACGTGCGGATGGGCCAGGGCGGCGACGACGGCCGGGTGCAGATCCTGACCGGCCTGTCGCCGGGCGAGACGGTGGTCACCAGCGGCCAATTCCTGCTCGACGTGGAGAGCCGGACGGCCGAGGCGATCGACAAGCTGCGGTCGGGGTCGGGCAGCGACATGCTGATGCCGGCCCCTGCGGCGGCCGCGGTGGCTGGCCCGATGGAGGGCCGGCCATGATCGCCAAGATCATCGAGTGGTCCGTCCGCAACAAGGCGTTGGTCCTGCTGCTGACTGCCGGGCTGGTTGCCGCGGGGATCTGGGCGGCGGCCAACAGCAGCATCGACGCCGTGCCGGACCTGTCCGACGTGCAGGTGACCGTCGTCACCGACTACGCCGGGCAGGCCCCGGCGGTGGTCGAGGACCAGGTCACGTACCCGCTCACGACGGCCCTGATGGGCATCCCTCACGCCAAGGCCGTGCGCGGTCAGAGCATGTTCGAGACGTCGATGATCTACGTGATCTTCGACGAGGGGACCGACCTGTACTGGGCGCGCAGCCGGGTGCTGGAGTACCTGAACGTCGCCCAGAGCCGGCTGCCGACCGGCGTGACGCCCAAGCTCGGACCGGACGCGACCGGCGTGGGGTGGGTGTACCAGTACGCGCTGTACCCCGGTTACTACTGCCCCGACCACCCGCAGGGACTGTGGCACGACGGCGAGCAGTGGTACGCCGACCCCGCCGAAGCCCCAGTCGACCGCCGGGCGTCGTTGGCGAAGGTGCGCGCGTTCGACCGACCCGGCACCTGCCCGCTGACCGGCAAGCCGCTCGTCTCGTCCGCCCAAGACCTCGCCACGCTGCGGAGCCTGCAGGACTGGTACCTGCGGTACCAACTGACGGCCGTGCCGGGCGTGGCCGAGGTCGCGTCGATCGGCGGGTTCGTGAAGGAGTACCAGGTCGTCCTCAAGCCGGAGCGGCTGCTCGCGTTCAAGCTCCCGATCCGGGACATCGTGACCGCCGTTCAGCGGTCCAACAACGACGTGGGCGGGTCGGTCGTGGAGATGTCCGAGACCGAGTACATGGTCCGCAGCCGGGGCTACCTCAAGGGGCTGCCGGATCTGGGGAACGTCCCGGTCGGCCTCGCCGCCGGGGGGACGCCGATCTCCCTGTCCGACGTGGCGACCCTGCAGGTGGCGGGGGCCGAGCGCCGGGGCGTGGGCGAGTGGGACGGGCAAGGCGAGGCGGTGGGCGGCGTGGTGATCGCCCGGTTCGGGTCCAACGCCTACCGGGTCATCCAAGACGCCAAGGCGAAGCTGGCCGAGCTGGAACAGGGGCTGCCGCCGGGCGTGACGATCAAGACGGCGTACGACCGGTCCGACCTGATCCTCCGGTCGGTCCACACGCTCCGCCGGACGCTGGTCGAGGAGATGGTCGTCGTCGGCCTCGTGTGCATCGGGTTCCTGCTCCACGCCCGCAGCGAACTGGTCGCGATCTTCGTCGTCCCGACCAGCGTCCTGTGCAGCCTGTTGGCGATGCACCTGCTGGGGATCAACGCGAACATCATGAGCCTCGGGGGGATCGCCATCGCGGTCGGCGTGGTGGTCGACAGCGCGATCGTCATGGTGGAGAACGCGCATAAGCACCTCGACCGCGAGGAGGAACTCGTTGCGGCCGGTGGAACACCGCGGCCCCGCAGCCGGGTGATCGTCGACGCGGCCACCGAGGTCGGGCCGAGCCTGTTCTTCGGCCTGCTGATCGTCACCGTCAGCTTCCTGCCCATCTTCGTCCTGACCGGCGAGAGCGGCCGGCTGTTCAAGCCGCTGGCGATGACCAAGACGTTCGCCATGGCCTCGGCGTCGGTCCTGTCGATCACGATCATCCCGGTGCTGATGGTGTTCTTCATCACGCCCCGCGTGCTTCCCAAGCGTTGGGGGTGGAAGCGGAACGGGCTCGTGACCGCCGCCACGATGCTGCTCCCAGCGGCGGCCCTGTACTGGCTGTCGCGGGCGGACGGCGACCTGCTGCCGTACCGGTGGTGGCTGGCCGGCGGGTGGATGGCGTTCGCCGCCATGCTGCTGGTCCCCCAGCGGATCGTCCACGAGAACCACAACCCGATCAGCCGACTGCTGCAGTGGATCTACAACCCGTTCTTCACCGCCGCCGTCCGCTTTCGCTGGGTCGTGCTGATCCTCGCGGTCGCCCTTGTCGCGTCGGCGGTCTGGCCGTTCCGCCGGCTGGGCAGCGAGTTCATGCCACCGCTGGACGAGGGGGACGTGCTGTACATGCCGACGACCGACCCGAGCATCAGCGTCGGCAAGGCCAAGCAGGTGCTGCAGCAGACGGACAAGCTCATCATGACCTTCCCCGAGGTGACCAGCGTCTACGGCAAGGCCGGCCGGGCCGAGACGGCCACCGACCCGGCGCCGCTGGACATGATCGAGACCGTCGTCCGGCTCAAGATCGACGACGCCGCATGGCGGCACCGGCCGCTGTCGCACTTCTTCAGCGGCTGGCCCGCTGCCGCGCGTTGGCCATTCGAGCACACGTTCTGGCCGGCCGACCGCCGGATCACGATGGACGAGCTGGTCTACGGCTGGACCGACCCGGACGGGACCGAGCACCTCGGCCTCAACGCCGCCGTCTCCATGCCGGGCATGGCCAACGCCTGGCCCATGCCGATCGAGAACCGGACCAACATGCTGGCCACCGGCATCAAGACGCCGGTCGGCATCAAGATCACGGGGCCAAACCTGCAGGTCCTGTCCGACCTCGCCCGGCGGGCCGCCACGGTCGTGCTCGACGTGCCCGGCACCGCCAGCGCCTACCCCGACCGGACCTACGGCGGCTACTACCTCGACGTCGATGTGAACCGCCAGCGGGCCGCACGGTACGGTCTCACCACCGGCGACGTGCAGGACGTCATCACCACCGCCATCGGCGGCGAGCGGACGACCACGGCCGTCGAAGGTCTCGAACGGTACCCCGTGAACGTCCGCTACGCTCGGGACTACCGCGATGATCCGGCGGCGATGAGACAGGTGCTGGTCCCGACCCCCAGCGGGACGCAGGTGCCGCTGGGGGAGCTGGCCGACGTCCGCGTCGAGCCGGGCCCGCCGATGATCAAGAGCGAGAACGCCCGCCGGTCGGCGTGGGTGTACGTGGACGTGACCGGCCGCGACCTCGGCTCGTTTATCGCCGACGCCCAGGCGGCCGTCGCCCGCCGGCTGGTGCTCCCGCCGGGTTACACGCTGGCGTGGTCCGGACAGTTCGAGAACATACGGGAGGCCAACGCTCGCCTGCGGTGGGCCGTGCCGCTCACCTTTGCCCTGATCGTCCTGCTGCTCTACTCGGCTACCCAAAGCTGGTTCCGCGTCTGCGTCGTGCTGCTGGCTGTCCCATTCAGCCTCGTCGGGGCCATCTGGCTGCTGTGGCTGCTCGGCTACCACCTGTCGCTGGCCGTGTGGGTGGGCGTGATCGCGCTGGCCGGGCTCGACGCCGAGACCGGGCTGGTGATGCTGCTGTACCTCGACGACAGCTACGGCCGGTTCGCCCGCGAGGGGCGGATGCGGACGCCCGCCGACCTGTGGCACGCGGTCCACGACGGGGCCGTCAAGCGCATCCGGCCCAAGACGATGACCGTCGCCGCGGCCTTCATTGGCCTCGTCCCCCTCCTGTGGGCGCACGGCACCGGAGCCGATGTGATGCGCCGGCTGGCCGCCCCCATGCTCGGCGGGCTGTTCACCAGCTTCGGCATGGAACTGCTGATCTACCCGGTCGTGTTCTTCATCGCCAAGAGCTTGGCCCTCCGAGGTGCTTGGTCTTCGCCCGCACAAGGGCAGGTGCAATCATGAACGACACTGCACGGTTACCAGTCAGGCGCGGCCCGACTGTCCTGGCACGGGTTTTCAACCCGTGGGCGAGTACCCGCGCCGGTCGGCCGGACGCCGCCGCCGACGCCCGGCGGTCGACGGCGATGGCGCACCGTCGATTGATGCGAGTACGCATCCACGGGTTAAAAATCCGTGCCACAAAGAAGACGGCTCTGCTCGCGGCAACGCTGCTGCTCGTCATCGCCAGCGGCTGCACGGTTCACCCCGACGGTGAACAGCACGAACGCCAAATGGCCGAGGCAGAAGGCGGCCCCTATCGCAAGGCGGCCGGGGATCGTGACCTTCCAACCCTGTCGGCCAGTCCCACCCCGGACGAGCTGGTCCGGTACGCCCTGCTGGCCAGCCCCGAACTGGAGCAGCACTACTGGGAGTGGCGGTCGGCGATCGAGCAGATCCCGCAGGACGGGACGGAGCCGACCAACCTCGTCGTCTACGCCGGCGTGCCGGTGACGCGCGGGTCGACCGCGTTCAACCGCTCGACGGTGACCGTCGCCAACGACCCCATGGCCGACATCGTCTGGCCGTCGAAGCTGTCCGCCGCCGCCAAACGAGCCTTGGAGAACGCCCGGGCCGCGGGCTTCCGGTTCCAGCAGGCCAAGTACGACCTGAGGCAGCGGGTGCTGAACGCCTACGACGACTACGCCCTCGCCGCCGAGCTCCTGCGGCTCCAACGGGCCGACGTGGAACTGCTCCGCACGAGCGCCCTCGTGACCGAGGCGCAGCTTGAGTCGGGCAAGTCGTCGCAGTCGGTCGCCCTCAAGGCTCGGGACGACGTCGAACTGGCGACGAATGAGGTCGCGGCCGGGCAGGCCCGCCTGACCGAGCGACGGTCCGCGTTGAACGCCATCTTGGGGCGGGACCCGACACCCCCTCTCCCGACGCCCAGCAGCCTGCCGGAGGACCGTCCGCTGGCGTACGTGTCCGAGCAACTCCACGGGCTGGCGGACGAGCGGAGCCCCGTACTGGCGGCCCTCGACGCCGAGGCCCGCGGGCGGGCCGAGGGGAAGCGGCTGGCGAAGCTCCAGTACCTCTCCGACTTCTCGCTCAGCGCCAGCACCGACCTCGGCGGCGTCAGCCAGATGCTGATGGCCATGGTGACGGTCCCGATCCTCAAGTACCAGTCGATCAACGCCGCCATCGCCCAGGCCGAGGCGAACATCAGGACGACCGACGCCATGCGGCGACAGGCCCGGCTCGACCTGCGGACTCGGATCACGTCGGATCTCGCGTCCATCGAAGATGCCGACCGCGAACTCGACCTGCTGGAGCACTCGGCCCTCCCGCACGTCAGGCAGGCGGTCGAGGTCATCCGGGCTGGATACGAAGGGGGCCGATCACCCGTTGGCGACCTGGTGGACGCCCAACGCTCGGACCTCGCCCTGCAACGGTTGGCCGCTCAACTTCGGGTATCCAAGGCACGCCAACTCGTCGACATCGAGGCAAGCTTGGCGACCACGCTCAGCGTCGACAAACCCGCTCCACCTGCGACGCGCCATACGACGGCCGGCGTCACAGATCGAGGGCGGCCGGCCGCCCGTTCCAGCCCAGACAACGGATAGGTTCGTCGTGCAAGTAGAGCTCCGCTGTAGGCTGCGACGACCGGTGCGTCGCCCTACCGGTTGGACCGGTAAGCCCCACACGTGCCCGGCTCGGCCGTTGTAGCTCTCGATGGCGGCTGGAACCCGGTCTCGCGCGGCGGGGCGAACACCGGCGTCAGGCCGAGCGACAGGCACGTCCGTGTCACTCGGCCAAAGGTGCTCGGAATATTGGCATTCGCATAGGCCCAATGGAACAAACCTGTAGGGCGACGACCGCCTGCGCCGCACGGTTCCTCATCCGTCGATCTTGAGCTCGCGCTTCAGGAAGCTGTAGATGTCCACCGTCAGGTCGACCTGCTTCGTCAGCGGCATGCCGGCCCCGTGGCCGGCGCGGGTCTCGACGCGGATCAAGATCGGAGCGAGCGGCCGGCCGTCCGCGGCGGCCCGGGCGCCGTCGGCGGCCTGCATCGCCGCGGCGAACTTGAAGCTGTGGGCGGGGAAGACGCGGTCGTCGTGGTCGGCCGTGGCGATCAGCGTGGGCGGGTACTTCACGCCGGGCTTCACGTTGTGGATGGGCGAGAACTTCAGGTTGGACCGGAACTCGGCCTCGTTGGTGCTCGGCGAGCCGTAGTCGTCGCGCCAGCCGAAGCCGACCGTGAACTTGTCGAACCGCAGCATGTCCATCACGCCCACCTGCGCCACGGCCGCGCCGAACAGGTCGGGCCGTTGCAGTTCGACCGCGCCCACCAGCAGCCCGCCATTGCTGCCGCCGTTGATCGCCAGCTTGGCAGGCCGGGTGTACCGGTTGTCGCGCAGGTACTCGGCGGCGGCGATGAAGTCGTCGAACACGTTCTGCTTCTTCAGCTTCGCCCCGGCCCGGTGCCAGGCGTCGCCGTACTCGCCCCCGCCGCGCAGGTTCGGCTGGGCGTACAGTCCGCCCATCTCCATCCACAGGATCAGCTTGGCCGCGAAGCCCGGCAGCAGCGAGATGTCGAACCCGCCGTAGCCGTACAGCAGCGTGGGGTTGTTCCCGTCGCGCTTCAGCCCCTTCTTGTAGCTGATCGTCATCGGGATCTTCGTCCCGTCCTTGGACGGGTAGAAGACCTGCACCGTCTCGAACTGCTCGGGGTTGAACAGCAGCTTCGGCTGGCGGTAGACGGTGGCGACCATCGACTTCAGGTCGAGTCGGTAAATCGTGCCGGGCGTCTGGACGTTGGTGAAGCTGAAGAACGTCTCGGTGTCGGTCCGCCGGCCGCCGAACCCGCCCGCGGAGCCAACGCCCGGCAACGGCACCGTGCCGAGCGGCTTGCCGTCCCGCGTGTAGATGTCCACCTGGCTGCACGCGTCGGCCAGCACCTGCACGATCAGCTTGTCGTCCACCAGGCTCACGCCGCCGATGCGGTTCTTGCCCTCGGGCACGACCGTCTTCCAGTTCGCTGGGGCAGGGTTCGTCAGGTCGACCGTCACGACCCGGCCGTTGGGCGCGTCCTTGGTCGTCTGCATCCACAGCGCCGTGCCATCGGCGTCGATCGCGTGGTATTTGGCGTCCATGGCCGACGTGACCCCGATCGGCGGCGTCGACGGTCGAGACAGGTCGCGCACGGTCAGCGAATTGTTGTCCCCCTTCGACGCGCTCAGGAACAGCCAGCGGCCGTCGTCCGACACCGACCCGTGCAGGTACAACTCGGCGTCGTCGCGCCGCTCGTAGACCAACGCGTCGTCGGCCTGGGGCGTGCCCAGCTTGTGGTGGTACACCTTCTGGTACTTGTTGACCGATTTGAACGTCCCCGCCTTGGGCGCGTCGTAGGCCGAGTAGTAGAAGCCCGACCCATCGTGGTCCCAGCTGGCCCCGCTGAACTTTGCCCAGCGGATCACGTCCGGCAGGTCGTTGCCCGTGGCCACGTCGCGCACGTGCCAGGTCTGCCAGTCGCTGCCGGCGTCCTGGACGGCGTAGGCGAGCAGCTTGCCGTCGCGCGTCGTGTCGGTGGACCCCAGCGCCACCGTGCCGTCGGCCGACAGCGTGTTGGGGTCGATCAGCACCCGCCGCTCGCCGTCGAGCCCCTGCTGCCAGTAGAGGATCGACTGGTTCTGCAGCCCCGTGTTGTGCGAGAAGAAGTACCGCCCGCCCGCCTCGTGCGGCAGGCCGAACCGCTCGTAGTCGGTCAGCGCCAGCAGCCGCGCCTTCATCGCGTCGCGGCCCGGCACCGAGTCGAGGTGACCCGCCGTCAACGCGTTCTCAGCCGCCACCCACTGCTTCACGTCGGCCGAGTCGACGTCCTCCATCCACCGGTACGGGTCGGGCACCTTGGTGCCGAAGTAGTCGTCGACCTGGTCGACGGTGTGAGCGGTGGGGTAGGTCGCCGCCATCGATGAAATCGATGTCACCATGAGTGTCACAAATGTCGCGGTCGCCGCCGTTCTTGCCACGTCGTCTGCTCCGATCGGTGGGTCCCCTTGACGTCGGGGCGGAAGGTAGCAGAAACGTTTTGGCGGTCCCACAAGTGGGTCTCTGAGCCGGGTCCGCGGGAGTCATAGGCTGTCAAACTCGGCAAACCGCCCCCGCGCCTGGGCCCACCGCTCATCCCCCGTCGGCCCAAACACCGGCGTCTCGACCGACGCCCGCACGCTCGCCCGCACCTCGGCGATCGACGCGACGTGGCCCAGCGCCACCGCCTGCACCAGCACGTTGCCGATCGCGCTCGCCTCGACCGGGCCGGCGATCACCTCGCGACCGGTCGCCTCGGCGGTGAACGTGTTCAACAGGTCGCTCCGCGACCCGCCGCCCACCACGTGGATGCGCGCCACCGTTCGTCCCGTCACCGCCTCCAGGTCGTCCAGCGTCGACCGGTACAGCAGGGCCAGGCTTTCCAGCACGCACCGCGCGAACTGCCCCGGCGTCTCCGGCACGGGCTGGCCGGTCTCTCGGCAGAAGTCGGTCACCTTGCCCGGCATCCCACCGTGCGACGCGAACCGCTCGTCGTCCGGCCGGATGATCGACCGGAACGGCTCGGCGGTGCCGGCCTGCTCGGTCAACGTGCCGTAATCGATCTCCATCCCCTGGGCCGCCCACGACCGCCGCAGCTCCTGCAGCACCCACAGGCCGACGATGTTCTTCAGGATCCGCGTCGTCCCGCCGAACCCGGCCTCGTTGGTGAAGTTCAGCCGCCGCACCCGCTCGTTGATCAGCGGGGCCGGCAGCTCCACGCCGAGCAGCGACCAAGTGCCCGACGACAGGAACGCCCAGTCGTCGCCGCCGCTCGTCGGCACGGCCGCCACGGCGGCACCGGTGTCGTGCAAGCAGCTGGCGACCACCTGCGGCGCGACGCCGACCTCGCCGGCCAGGTCGGCCAGCATCGGCCCCAGCACCGTGCCCGGCGGGACGATCTGCGGGAACAGGTGCGCCGGCAGGCCGCACCGCTCGATCAGCAGCTTCGACCACTGCCGGCTGCGCGGGTCGTAGATCTGCGTCGTGCTGGCCAGCGACTCGTCGACGCGGGGGACGCCGCTGAACAGGTAGTTGAAGTAGTCGCCGACCGTCAGGAACAGGTCGGCCCGCTCCAACAGCGGGCGGCAGTTCTCCGTGTCCGCCACCAGCTGGTACAGCGTGTTGATCGGCATGAACTGGATGCCGGTCTGCTCGAAGATCACGTCCTCGCCGACGTCCCGCCGGACCCGCTCGTACGGCCCGGCCGTGCGCGGGTCGCGGCCGGCCTGGACGGCCTGCTGACCGACCGCGTCCACCGGGCCATGGGCCAGCCGGTCGAGAACACGCTGCACGACCTGCGCTGGGGCGACCCCGACCGCAGCGGCACCACGGCCGACTACGTCTGGGTGTTCCTGATCAGCGGCAGCGCCCCCCCCCGCCCACTTCGCCGGCGGCCGGGCCGGGGCCGACTCCATGCGGCAGCCGCCGATGTACTTCCGCCTCGGCGGCGGCACCCTCCGCGGCATCAGCAAGCCCGGCGAGATCGTCTGGAGCCGGTTCTACGTCGAGGACAACAGGCTGAAGCTGGACATCGGCCGCGGCCAGGCGATTGCCCTGCCCGAAGCCGAGACCAAGCGGCGCTGGGACGCGACGACGCCGCAGTGGCCGATCATGCACGCCGTCACGTACGGCACCAGCCGCGACCAGATGATGGCCCAGCACAAGAGCAACCACATCCAGGTCGTCTACGCGACCGACGCCGACACCGCCGACCGCGCCGCCCTGGCCAAGGCGCAGCTCGCCCACGACTTGGGCGTCGAGGTGAACGTCTGCGGCACCCGCAAGCCGACGCGGCATGGCAGGGATAACCGTCGAATGCCCCATCGACGCGCCTTGACACCAGCCCTCGACGTGCCGATGATTCGCGACCCTCTGCGACGGCCCACCGTCGCGGCGGACGGCGCAGCCTTAGCTCAATTGGATAGAGCATCGGTCTACGGAACCGAAGGTTGGTGGTTCGAGCCCACCAGGCTGCATTTCCCTTCCACAAAAAAAGGACGGCTCTTCCCCTCGATCGTCCTTGGGACCCCGAGTGTCCGCCAAAGTATCTGTGTTCTCGGCCCATCGCTGAAAGTGTCCATATGTCACCGCGAATGCACGGCAAGGCAGTCAATCGGCTCTGTCGCTAACGGACCCAGCTCGAACTCGAATTTTACCCGACCTGGGCCAGAACCACGCGAAGGGCTATCGCTGCGCGATTGGGAAGGTGCCGAACGGGACCGACGCCCGGTTCTGGCGTGGGCACAACCAAGGGGAAGCCCAAAGACTCGCCAGCTTCTATCTGTCGACCTGGTGTGAAACGTCCGGCAAGGTGGGACTCACTGGACGACCGACGTGATCCAGCGGGTTCAGGAGCAATGTACCCCCGATCAACGAGGGCTACCGGTCGCTGGCGAACCGGCTGAAGAACGTCGCCGGCCGCTCGTACCGTCGGGCGGCCGAGTCCCGCGACTGGGCGGACGAACGTGCACGCGCCACCTCGCCCCCGGCTCCCCACCTGCCGAGATGGTCTCAGACGGCTTCAACCGCACGACCGGCTCGACCTTGTACGAAACGATCGACGCGTATCTGCTGTCGATGGCGGGCGAGCAGAAGAGCGAGAGCCACGGGTGGCGGGCGAAGCGGGTGGTGGAGCAGAAGCTGAAACTCGTCCTGCTTAACGCTCGGCGGCGCGTGGGTC
Source organism: Tepidisphaeraceae bacterium (assembly GCA_965198865.1). GTDB lineage: Bacteria > Planctomycetota > Phycisphaerae > Tepidisphaerales > Tepidisphaeraceae > CBDAQA01. The sequence continues at coordinate 84,419 of CBDAQA010000020.1, forward strand.
GGCATCAACTGCTCGACGTGGGCCGAGACGGCGACCCGCTCGGATCGCGTTGCGCCGTGAGCTTCTGTAGTGAGCAGGCGATCCGACGCACATCAACCGCGACTACGACCGGGCTCAGAGTTCATCTGCCTTTGCAACGATGAACAACAGGTCCGCTGGGCGCCTACTGCACGGTGACGGTCAGGTCCTTTCCCCTCATCAGCTCGTGGTGCGGCACGAAGTAGCCTTGGACCTTCCTGCCGTCGTAGCTGATGTCAACGATCCTCCGGCCCGAGCCGCGGCGGCGGATCGTGACCGTCTCATTGGGGGACACGCGCAGCGCGACCGTGTCGAAGATCGGCACCGTGACGATGTAGTCCTCATCCGCCGGCGAGTAGGGATAGAGGCCGATCGCGTTGTAGACGTACCAGGCGGACATCTCGCCGGCGTCGTCCATGCCGCACAGCGCGTTGCCGTCCTTGCCCATTCCGTAGAACCGATCCATGATCGTGTCGAGGATGGCCTGGGCCTTCTCCTGGCGGCCAACGAAGTAGTAGAGGTATGTGAAGCCATGGTCCGGCTGGTTCCCGTGGCAGTACTGGCCGATGAAGCAATTGATGTTGTCGGCGATGTAGTTGGGGTTCCAGGGAATGGAGTAGAGGGAATCGAGGTGATCTTCAAAATCAGCCTTGCTCTTGTACAGGCCGATGAGCCCCGCTGAGTCGTGCGGCGCGAAGAAGGAGGATTGCCAGGCGTTGGCCTCGCGGTACATGTACTCGTAGTAGGGGTACTGCGGGTTGAACGGCGTGACCCAGTCGCCGTTGGCCAGCCGCCCCCGCATCAGTCCCGTCGAGGGGTCGAACACGTTCTTGTAGTTGCGCGACCGCTGCATGAAGGTGCGGAAGTTCGGCTCATCGTGCAGCTCCCTGGCCAGCAGCGCAACGGCGTAGTCGTCGTAGGCGTACTCGAGGGTCTTGGTGACGCCGGCCTTGGCCTTGGTGCCGACCTCGGGGTGCGGAACGTCGGGGGTGGAGACGTACCCCTTGTCCATGTACTCCTTGATGTAGGGCCGCGTGCCACCCTCGACGGTGGCGTTCCGCAGGAGCAGGCGGTAGGCGCTCGCCACGTCGTAGTCGCGGAGGCCGCGCAGGTAGGAGCCGGCGATGAAGGGGGCGGCATGGTCGCCGTGGAAGAAGGTCGGGATGAACCCGGTCTTCTCGCCGCGGTCGATCAGGGACCGGATCACGTCGGTCGCCACGTCGGGGGCGAGGGTGTCGAGCAGGACCAGCTTGTTGCGGTAGTCGTCCCACAGGGACGGGAGCGTGTAGTACCGGAATCCCTTGCGGACGACCTGCCGGGCCTCGTCGAGGAAGTCACCGTTGGCGTCGCTCCGCAGGGCGGGCCAGAGGAACGAGCGGTACAGGCAGGAGTAGAACAGCCGGCGCTGCCGGTCCGTCCCGCCCGACACCCGCACCTTCGAGAGCAGCGCCTCCCACGTGGCCGCGGCCTCCCGCCGGACCTGGTCAAAGCTCTTGTCGCCGACTTCCGCCGCCAGGTTCTCCTTGGCGTTGGCCGTGCTGACGAACGACAGGCCGACCTTGATCTCCAGGGGGCGCTCGGCGTTCTCGAACGCCACGACGGGCACGTCCCTGCGCTGGCCCTTCAACGCGTCGACCGACTTGATCCTGCGGTTGGCGACCGCGTAGAAGAACACCCGCTCGCCGGCCTGCTGGAACCCGGCGAAGGCGGCATCGCCGTCGCGGTCGATCTTCCAGTCGCGCACCTTCTCGTTCGAGATCGCGAGGTCGACGATCAGCTTCTTGTCGCCGCCGGCGGTGTAGGTGTACTTGTGATAACCGCAGCGCAACGTCGACGTCAGCTCGGCGTTGATCTTGTGCCGTTCCAAGAGCACCTGGTAGTAGCCGGGGTGGGCCGACTCGGTCGCGTGGCTGAAGGTGGACGCGAAGTCGTCAGGGTCGACGTCGCCGGAGGTGGGAAACAGGGGGATGTTGCACAGGTTCCAGTGGCCCTTGTTCGTGTGGGCGAAGGCGCGGATGGTCGGGTTCTCGTACTCGTACCCGGCCCCGCTGCCGAACCGGGTGATCGGGCTCAACTGGACCATCGCATTGGGGACGGATGCCCCCGGGAAGACAAGGCCGGCCCACACGCGCCATGGAGGGTCGAAGCCGATCTCCTTCGGGTCGGTCAGCGGGGCCGTCCCCAGAAAAGGGTTGACTTGATCCGTGAGTTGATCCTGACCCCGTGCGGTGGAGGCCGCGAGCAGGATCAGGACGATGGCGGTGAAGCGAGTGATCATGGCAGCGACAACCGTGGAAAGGCCCGTGAATGTCGCGATGCTGCGGGCCCGCGGCGGGCCGGCTCGCGCGGTGCGCCGCCGGGCTAACGCTCGGGAACCGGCGCGGCTGGTTCCGACTGTCAATCGGTGAGAACCGCCGGGTCAAATGGGTCCCCGCGGGGCCACGTCGGGGCGGCGAGGTCCTGTGGCTAGTTGCTGCCATGGGTGTCGGTCGCGTCCGGCCCGCCGGCGTTCTTGACCGCCCGCCACGGATCGTCGCCCCAGCGAATGCCCGGCGACAGTCCCATCAACGATCGGATGCGATCGGCGTCCAACGGTGTGGCGGGACTGTAGACGATCATCCCGAGGTCCGGGCGGCCGTCGACCGCGAACCCGGAGTAGTCCAGTTCGATCAGGCCAAGGGTCGCGTGCCGGAGGCGCTTGGTCCCTTCGCCGTGCGGGCGGACATCGTTGTCGCGCCACAGGGCTGCGAAGTCGGGGCTGCGGGCGCAGAGCTCTTCCAACAACGGCGCGACGTCCCGCGCGGCACCCGCCCGCGTCACGTCCGCCCGGAACGCGGCGACCACGAAGCGGGCAACGCCCGCCCAGTCGTCCTGGGACGCCCGAACACGGGGGTCGCAGAACAACAGGCGGAGGATGTTGCGCTCCGCCGCCGGCAGCGCGCCGTAGTCGGTCAGCACGACCGCCGCCGCACGGTTCCACGCCACCACGTCCCACGTGGGGGTCTTGACGATCGCGGGGCTGACCTCCATTGCGTCCAGCAGGCGCTGCAACCGTGGCGTGACGCCCCCGGCAACCCTGTACCTCACCTCCGGCGGATGCCCGAGCCCGAGCATGAACAGGTGCTCGCGCTCCGGCTCGGTCAGCATCAGCCCGCGGGCGATCCGGTCCAACACGTCCGGCGAGGGCGGGCCACCGCGCCCCTGCTCAAGCCACGTGTACCACGCGGGGCTGATGTCGGCACGCTGCGCGACCTCCTCCCGGCGCAGCCCCGGCGTGCGACGGCGCCGCCTGCAGATGCCGAGCGCAGCCGGGTCGAGCCGGCCGCGGCGATCCTTGAGGTAGGCGCCCAGCGGGCTGTCTGGCTTGGACATGTCGTTCCTGTGAATCACTATCCCACGATATCGCCAACGCTTTTCCGGCCCAGTTTCGCGCGTACCGTGACGCTCCGAACCCAAGGAGAACCCACCATGCGAATCTTCGTGACCGGCTCGACAGGCTTCATCGGCTCCAGGATTGTACCGGAACTCATCGGCGCGGGGCACCAGGTGCTCGGCCTGACGCGGTCCGCCGCCGGCGCCCGATCGCTCGCGGCGGCGGGTGCCGAGGCGCACCGGGGCGACATCGAGGACCCGGACAGCCTCCGCAGCGGGGCGGCCGGGTGCGACGGCGTGATCCACACCGCCTTCGACCACAACTTTGCCAACTTCGTCGCCAACTGCCAGAAGGACCAACGCGCGATCGAGGCGCTGGGCTCGGCACTGGAGGGTTCCGACCGCCCGCTGATCATCACGTCGACGACGGCGATCGGCACGGCCGTCCCGGGCCAGCCCGCGACCGAGGACCACTTCAACGCGGAACATCCGAATCCCAGGGTCGCCTCCGAACGGGCGGGGCGCGAGCTGTCGCAGCGCGGCGTGAACGTGTCGGTCGTGCGCCTGTCCCAGATCCACGACACCGACAAGCAGGGCCTCGTAACCGACGTGATCGAGCTGGCGCGGCAGCGGGGAGTCTCGGCCTACCTCGGCGAAGGGCTGAACAGGTGGTCGGCGACGCACGTCTCCGATGCCGCCCGCCTGTTCAGGCTGGCGGTGGAGAGGCGCGAGCCCGGGGCCAGGTACCACGCGACCGCCGAGGAGGGGATCACGTTCCGGCGGATCGCCGAGGCGGTCGGCCAGCGGACCGGCACGCCGGTGGTGGCCGTGTCGCCGGCTGAGGCCCCGGAACACTTCGGCTGGCTCACGGCGTTCGTGGGCAAGGACATGTCCGCCTCGAGCGCAAGGACGCAGGAATGGCTCGGCTGGCATCCGACCGGGCCGGGCCTCATCTGGGACCTTCAACAGGTGCAGCGCGCCGAATCCTGAACGGCGTTGCGGACAGCGGGCGAACGGCGCGAGCGGGGCCAGCCATGCACCAGCCGCTCAGGGTGCGGCGACGCAGCGGGTGATTGCCGCGAGAATTCGGGTGGCGTCGCCCGGGACATATCCGGCGACGCCGCCGACCGGTTGCCCGACCAAGCCGACCGACAGGTCCTCCGGCGAGTAGAACACCGCCAGCCGGCCCTTTAGCTGGAGCCCGCGCAGCATGGGTCGATTGATCGCGCCGCCCACCCGGTCGAACCTGCGATAGCCGAATGACGTTGATCCGGCCGTCGGGTTGCCGTCCCCGCGCTTGGACAGGTAGACGGCGGCATCGGGCGGCAGCACGGGCAGCCCGTGGGCGGCCTCGGCGAACAGCCGGGCCAGTTCGGCATCGGCGGCGGAGCGGTAGGAACTGCGACCGCCGGCGACGTCAACGAGCAGCGTCCCGCCGTTGGCGACGTAGTCGCGGATCGCCGTTCGGGCGGCGTCGGGCAGTCGCGCATCGGCGTCGCCGATGGTCAGGCTGGCCAACCTGAACCCGCCACCGGCCAGCTGCCCCGGGACGGCGGGGTCGACGGGCTGGACGTCCAGCTCGGCCACCTGGTCGTTGTGCAGGACGTTCGCCAGGCGCCGCCAGCCACCCGGTTCGGGGTCCCAGTTGCCGGCGTAGCGGAGGCGGGCGACCCTGACGGCCTTGGCGTTGGGCACGTCGGCCCGGCGGTCAATGAGGTACGTCTCGCCGCGCTGCCGCAGGCCCTCCTTGTCGACCGCGTACAGGAACAGGTCAATCATCAACTGTCCGTACGTGTCGCGCTTGACCGGCTCGAACGACTGCGACTGCCACTGCCGCGCCGGGTCACCGCTGGGCAGCAGGACGGCCAACTCGCGGGCCCCGTTGCTCAGCGCCTCCACGGGGGGCTTGGTCGGCCAGCGGTCGCGGGGGAACGCGCCGTCGGTATAGATCGGGCTCGTCGGCTCCAACGGCCGGAAGCGGCGGCCGGGGAACATCTGCTCGCCCAGCCGCCTGAACCCGTCCGCGAAGGCCGCCGACGAGCAGTCGGCGTGGCCGAGCAAGAGCCCGCCGTCCTCGCAGTAGGTCCGCAGCTTGGCCACGTCGGCGGGCGACAACGTCGGGGCCTGGCTCCCGGCCAGGTAGAGGACCGGGGCGTCGTGCAGGTCGTCCCGCGGGCCGGCCAGCGTGACCACCTGCCAGTTCAGCGGCGACTCGATCTGCCGCCCGACCCACCGGGCGAGGTTCGCCACGTCCCGCGGCCGCTGGTTCCACATCGCCGGGCTCGACTTGGCCCCGCTCACCACCTCGTACTGCAGCTTGTTCATCATGATCGGGGCGCGGCTGCGGCTGAGGAACAGCAGGGCGAAGGCCGTGTCGGCGACGGCGTTGACGTTCTCGTTCTCCCGCAGGTTGTTCCACGACCCGTCCAGCCGCTGGTCGTGCACGGCCAGGTCTGCGCCCCAGGCGAACCAGTCGGTGTCGCCCAACCGCTTGTACCCGCTGGCCAGCCCGACGCGGCTGACGGCGAACAGGGTGTACCACCGCCGGTCCTGCCCCAGCGTCGTCAGCCGGCCGCCCAAGTAGCGGAGCCCCGCGTTGATCGCGGGGTCATCGATGTTCCCCTTGCACTGCGCCGCGAGCCGGGTGTGTTCCTGCGCCAGGTAGAGCGTGGCGACCCCGGCGGCGCCCATGGAAAGGGAGGTCGGCGTGTCGGACCCCGGCGTGCCCGTGGCCCAGTAGCACCACGCGCCGTCGGCCGCCTGCTGCCGGCGCCAGGCGGCGTCGACGTTCCGCCAGTAGCTGCCCGGCACCTCGCACCCGGCCTGCTCGAGCGACCACACGCCCAGGGCCGCGAGCTGGCTGACGCTGTGGTCGTACTCGTTGAGCTTGGACGAGGCCAGGTAGCCGTAGAACCCGGCCGACTCGCCGCGCCCCGCGTGCATCGCCCGTTCCAGTTGGTCGCAGTCGTCCTGCTCAGCGCGGTGCAACCATGGCTCGGGCGGGAGCTGGTTCCACACCTGCGCGCGCATCGCCCGGGCGTAGTTCCCCTTCAGCTCGGCCGATCGGAGGAAGGCGACGGCCGGCTGGAGGTGCGGGTCGCTCGAGCTCACGCCCGTCGCCAGCAGCGCCAGCGTGGCGATCGCCGTCATGCCACCCCACTGGCCGTTCCGGACCGAGTAGGGGTCGGTCTCAGCCGGGTCGCGGGCGGGGACCGCTTCCCAGTTGCCATGGGCCTGGGTCCGGAACAGGAAGTCGCGGCCACGATCCATCGCCTGCTGCACCTGTCGCGCGTCGGTGGCCCTGGCCGTCGTGCCCGACAGCGACAGGGTCACCAGACAGGCGGCCCGCAGGAGAAGATGGGGACGACGTCGCATGTGTGGCCAGGGTAGAGATTCAGCTTGGTCCTGGGACACGCCGCCATGTCCGCTGGTTGCCCCGCCGCGCCGGGTCAATGCTTGGGAACCAGCGTGAACCGCTGGGACACCGAATCGTCGGCGTACGACTGGGCAAGGTGTGTGCCCGCCGACACCTCGGCACCGGCGACGCCCAGCGCCTGATTGCTGTTGTGGTTGTAGAACGAGTAGGTCCCATCGGCGTTCTTGACCACCCACCACTGGTCGTTGCCGGAGCTGATGCCCTGGGCCGGCTGCTGGACGATCTTGGCCCCGGGTTGGAAGGAACCCCCCTCGACGGCCGCCACCAGGCCGCTCCTGACGTTCGCGATCTGGAAGAGGCCGCCGCTGGTCGGCTTGAGCGCCCACACCGCATAGGTCGAGTCGGCGGGCCACTGCAGGAGCACCGGCGCGCCGGCCTTGGCCGACACGACGCCCAGCGACAGGTTGCCGTCGGCCCTGCGGATCCGAAAGCTGCCCGAGAGCTCGGGCCGGTCCAGGGGTGGCAGGAGCTGCCAGATGGCCGCCGCGCTCGACGTCTCCAACGCGTTGATCTTCGGGTCATCGGTGGGCTTGAGCCAGTCGTTCCACGTCAGGTCGTGGCCGTCGCGCCTGCCCCAGGCGGCCTCGGCGTTCTGCACCATCCAGGTGCGGTAGGTCGACCACAGCCCGTGATCGGTCGCGAACTCGTTCAACCCTTTCAGGAACCGGTACTGCCACTGCGTCTGGTAGCGGCCCCCGTCGGCGATGACCGGGTTCTTGACGACGTGCTGGATCGCCAGCACGGCGTCGTTGGCGTACGCCTCGTCGCCGGTGGCGCGGTGGAGCCCGTTGGCGGCCTCGACGAACGTCCCGCTGTTGTAGACGTTGTTGGACTTCTCCAGCCAGCCGCTCTCGGGCTTGCCAATGAACCACTTGACGCCCTCGTTCACCTGCCCGGTCTTGGGGTCGAACACGTTGTTCCGAATCCAGGCGTACATCCCCTGGCACTTCTTCAGGTAGGCCGGGTCCCCGGTGACCCTGTAGAGCAGGAGCCCGGGGCGGACCAGGGAGGTGTTGCTGAGCGCCAGCTTGTCGGCCTTGCCCTCGCCGTGGACGAAGTTGTCCATGTTCTCCCAGACCCCGCCGCCGCCGTAGCGGGTGTCCCAGCCCCGGTCGTAGGCCATGTTCCAGGCGCGGGTCGCCGTGTCGAGGTAGGTCTTCCGCCCCGTGAGCTGGAAGCCGCGCAGCAGCGCGGTCGTCATCCAGGCGATGTCGTCGTTCCAGGTGTTGCCGGTCCAGTCGTGACCGTTCTGGGCCAGGAACGAGTCGAGCAGGTCGATCACCAGCTGCCGGCGCTGGGGGGTGCGGCTCCGCTCGTACGCGTCCTCGGCCACCTCGATGTCGAGGGCGAACACCCACGACCCCTCGGACTCGGTCCCGAGCGTCTTGAGCGTCCGGCAGTAGTAGGTCTGCCCCTTGTCGCGCACCAGGAACGCGTTGTTCCAGGCGTCGAACGCGGCGTCGGCCCGCTCCGTGAGCGGGTCGGCAGGGGCGGCGACGGCGCTGGCCTCCTCGTCGCGCGGATTGGTCCGGAACGGCGAGGCGGGCAGGTTCGCCGCGTTGTAGAGGACGGCCCGCGGGTTGTCCGACCAGGCGAACCGGGCGTACAGCGGTGACGCGACGGTCGGCGAGCGGAGCGTCACCGTGTTCCCCTCGACCTGCGGGGTCGCCCACGCGAAATTTCTGTCCGCCCCGGCGACGGCGAAGACCCGGTCGGCATCGCCCTTGAGCGACAGCCCCTTGGCGTGGTCGAACACCAGCTGGATCGCCGGCCCGCCGACGATCACGCGGCGGAGCGTCGGGCCGCTCCCCTCCACGTCGTCGCCGTAGGTGTGGTTCAGCACGCTCCTGACCAGCCGCGACCCGACCTCCTGCTTGTTGTGGTAGTGGACGTTCTTCTCCTCGCCGAGGTCGATGGTGACGACCAGCGGCGCGTTCAGCTTCTCCGACGTCATCAGCTGCGCCTCGCGCAGCAGGGGCCACACGTCGCCGTTGGTCGGCTGGTCGCGGGGGGCGCGGAAGCTGGCCAGCTGCACGATGTAGAACGGCACCTTCGCCCCGAACTGGCCGCGCCAGTCGTTGACCAGGGTCGGCAGCAGCGTGCGGTACTGCACGGCCTGTTCCCTGCGGTCGCCGTTCGACTCGCCCTGGTACCAGATGATCCCCTTCACCTGCCCCGGCAGCAGCGGCGCGATCTTCCCGTTGAACAGCACGGTCGGCGTGTTGGGGTCCTTGACCGGCCTGGCAGCGTTCGCGGGGTCGTGGAGCGCGTCGACCGCCCGCTTGAAGTCCGCCATCTTGGACAGGGCCGGGGCGCTGACCCACGCCTGCGCGACGGTGCCGCTCGCCGAGGCGTCGATCAGCCCGATCGGCACCTTGAGCTCCCGCTGCAGGTCCCGGCCAAAGAAGTAGCCGACCCCCGCGAAATCGATGATCGACTTCGGCGTGCACGGCTGCCAGGTGCAGCCCGCGACGGTCCGCTGCGGGGTGGTCGGCAGCGTCCCGGTGATGCGCAGCAGGCGGAGGTCGGGGTGGTCGGCGGCGGCGATCTCCTGCTCGGGGTTGTTCGCGCCGCGGACGTCGAAAGCCATGTTCGACTGGCCGCTGCACAGCCAGACGTCCCCGAACATCAGGTTGGTCCGCTGGAGCGACTCGCCCGTCTTCTGGCTCGTGACGGTCAGCGCGTGCGGGCCCCCGGCCGGATGAGCGGGGACCGGCAGGGCCCACCGGCCGTCCCCCCCGGCGGTCGTGGTCTGCGTGCGACCGTCCAGCTTCACCGCCACGGACGTCCCCGGCTGCGCCCAACCCCAGATCGAGAGGGGTCGGTCGCGCTGCAGCACCGCGTTCTCCGAGAACAGCGGGTGCAGCAACGGCCTCTCCGCGTCCGGGGCCTGCTGCGCACCGGCACGCGGCCCGAACAGCATCACCACCACGATCAGGGTGGCCCAAAGCGCTCGCCGATTCATGAAGCTTTCTCCAGGTGGGCGCCGCTCCCGACGGTCGCCCGAGAGGGCGCGGCGGCGCCTAACGGTCGTCGCCGAGCTCGACCTCGACCCGGTGCGAACCGGTCAGGCTCGGCGAGACGACGCGCGTTGGCATCTCGGTCCCGTCCAGCGTGGCCCGGCGGACGTGGGCACCACGGCCCGCGAGGCGGATGGACAAGGTCATCCCGCGGTACCGCAGGTCGGCCAACGTCACCGCGCCCCAATCGGCGGGCAGCATGGGTGACAGGTGCAAGCCATCCGGCTCGAAGCCCATGCCGAACAGGCCGCGGTGGACGGCGGCGATGTACGCCGTGGCCGACCACGTCTGGTCGGGCACGGGTCCCCAATGACCGCCGTTCTGCCACCCCCCGTCGGGCTTGCCGGTGCGGGGGTTGTAGATCTCGTAGAAGTTGCCCTTGCTCGCCAGGACCAGGTCGGCGACGTGAGCGACCTCGCTGGCGTAGAGGTCGGTGGCGCCGGCCTTGGCGGCGGCCGTGGCCCACAGGCCGTTGACCAGCGGCCAGAGCATGACGTTGTGCCGCCCGAGGTGCTGGTCGTCGAACTCGGGCAGGTTGGGCCAGAGGGTGACGACGCCCTTGGGCTCGACGTGCATCTGCCGCACGACGGCCGTGGCCCGGCGGGCATCGGCCACGTCGAACAGGACGGTGAAGGCCTGGCCGGACCCTTCGGTGGCGAAGAAGAGCTGGCCGGCGTCGGGGCCGGCACCGGACAGGAAGTAGCCGTAGGCCTGGCGCTGGGGGGACCACAGGTGCCGGTTGATCGCGTCCCGGAGCGCGTCGGACTGCCGGTCCAAATCGGCCGCCTCCGTCGCCGGCCGGCCGGCCTCGCGGGCCATGCGGGCGGCACAGCGGTAGGCCTGGCGGTAGATGCAGTTGGTGCTCAGCACCATCAGCTCGCGGGTGTGTCGGTGGTCCAGCACGAAGCTGCTGTGGTTGGCAGCGTCGTACTCCGGCGGCGGGTAGGCGGCGATCCCGTCGGCGAAGAACGCCGGGCCCATGTACAGGCCGTAGGTCGAGTTGAAGTGGTCGTGCCGCAGGATCGCCAGCGTCGCCGTGGTGGTGGCGTAAGCATCGTCCAGGAAGGCCCGGTCGCCGGTGACGGCGTAGTGGTTCCACGCCCCCACCACCCAGATGCACTGGTCCCACCACTGGTTGTCCTGCTGGACGACGACCGCCCCGTCGCCCCGCCGCTGGCACACGGCCCAGAGCGTGTTCCGCGCCACCCATGGTTCCAGCAGCGAACCGGCGAACCAGGAGTTCAGCGAGGCGTCCCGCGTCCACGGCTGGTCGTACCCGCCGCCGGCGCGGATGAACGTCCCCGGCGGGTCGGCCAGCCGGCCGAGCCGGTCCTGGTCCCCGGGCTTGGTTGGATGGACGGTGTTCTTGTCCAGCAGGTTGGACAGGGCGTCGGCGTAGACTTGGCCGACCCGCGCCTGCACCTCGGGCCGGTCGAAGGTCAGCCGGGGCCGGGCCGGCTTCGCCAGCAGTTCCGCCGGCGGCAGGTCGACCGGCTGCCCGCTGAGCGCGGCCCAGATGGCCTCGGCCAGAGCGGCGTGGCCGGCGTCGTCCGGATGCACGCCCTCGGGCGTCTGCCCGGCCGCCGGCAGGCCCGAGACGTCGACGAACTGCAGCCCCAGCTCCCCGGCCAGGGCCCGGCAGGCGTCGTCGATCGCCCGCAGCTTGGCCGGGCCCGACTCGTCGTACCCCGCCCGCCGCAACTCCGGCGTGAACTTCTCCGGGTAGAGCATGGGGGGCGTGATCAGCACGACCTTGGCCGCCGGCACCCGCTTGCGGTAGGCCAGGATGAGCCGGCGGAGATTGGCGGCCGCGTCCCGGCCGATCGCCTCGGGCGGGGTCTTCTCCCGCGTGTCGTTCGTCCCCAGCATGATGGTGATCAGCGTGGTGTCCAGCGGGATGTGCTCGGCCTTCTCGTCGGGGCGGTAGGCGTACGCGCCGGTGGAGAACCCGCTGAGCCCCGCGTTGACCACCCGCAGGTCGGTGTGGGACCGGGCCGCCAGCTTCCGCAGCAGGCTGACGTAGCAGTAGTCCGCCCCGCTCGCCAGCGACCCGGCCGTGATCGAGTCGCCCACGCAGACCAGCCGGCCGGTCGGCAGCGCCGTGGCCGGCGCGGTCGACGGGCCGTCGGCCGACGCGACGGCCGGCAGCGAGAACAGGGCGGCGATCAGGGTCGCTTGGATTTGTCGAAGCATCTTTGAGTACCACCCAAGTGCGCTTGCCGCGTGCGCGGCCCGAGCGAGGGAAAACGTCCACGGCCCGGCGGGGCCCCCTACGGTGTGTGCCCCGGAGCGGCCGGCGGCGGGGCGTCGGCGGCGTCGCCCCGGTTCAGCTCCCGCCACACCAGGTCGGCGATCTTCTCGTGCCCCCGGTCGTTCGCGTGGACGCCCTCGGGCGTGTCCTGCGGGGTCATCACGCCCGACAGGTCGATCAGCTGCAGGCCCAGCCGCCCGGCCAGCATCCGGTAGGCGGCGTTGATCGCCGCCCGCTTGGCCGGGCCGGCGTCGTCGTAGCCGGTGTCGCGGAGGTGCCGGATGAACTTGTCGGGGTACACGTCCGTCAGCGTCATGATCACGACCCGGGCGTGCGGCACCCGCGCCTGGTAGGCGGCGATCAATCGCTCCAGGTTCTTGGCGGCCCTGGCGGCGATGTCGGCCGGCGCCCCCTTCTCGCGCAGGTCGTTGGTGCCGAGCAGGATGGTGATCAGCGTCGTGTCGGCCGGCAGCTTCTCGGCCAGCTTCTTGGCGTTGTAGGCGTAGGCCCCGGTCGACCACCCGCTCCGCCCCTCGTTGACGACCCGCAGGTCGTCGTGCGCCGCGGCGGCGAAGGCGGCCAGCCGGCTGACGTAGCACAGCTCGGGCTTGCTGGCCAGCGACCCCTGGGTGAGCGAGGCCCCGACGCACACCAGCCGGCCCGACAGCGGGCGGGTCGTCGGTCCCTCGCCGCCGCGGACGGCCACCGCCTGCCAGCCCAAGACAAGGGTCCAGAGCAGCGCCAGCCGACACAGGGGGGCAGGGGTCGAGGCGTGTATCATGCGTTCACCTGTCAGGGTCTGGTCCAGGCCGCGGCCGACGAGCGGACGGTGGTGCCATGAGCCGCCGCGGCTCACTTCTTGGCGGCCCGGCGCACCTTGAGTCCCGCGACCTGCTGCTCGAGGCGGTCCCGTGCGGCGGCGTCGTCGGGCAGCGGCTGGTCCCGGAAGGCGGGGAACAGCCCGTCCCAGATGGCGTCCAGCTCCCCCTGCATGTTGCCGGTGTCGGCGGTGATCGCGACGACGGCGTCCCGGTCGGGCATCACGACGATGAACTGCCCGCCGGCCCCGTCGGCCCGGAAGGCGTTGTGGGTGCAGTGCCAAAACTGGAAGCCGTACCCCTGCCGCCAGTCGACGCCGATCTTGGAGTGGCTCTCGCCGTCGTTGGGCACCTGCTCGCGGGTGGCCTGTTCGACCCATGCCTCGGGCACCAGTTGAGCCCCGTTCCACTTGCCCTTCTGCAGGTAGAGCTGGCCCAGCTTGGCGATGTCCTCCGTGCGAAGGTAGAGCCCGAACCCGCCCAGCGAGTTGCCCTCGGGGCTGCTCGTCCAGCGCGGGTCGGGGATGCCCAGCGGCTCGAACAGCCGCGGCTTGAGGTACTCCAGCGACGTCTGGCCCGTCACCTTGGTCACGATGGCCGACAGGACGTAGCTGCCCAGCGTGTTGTACAGGAAGTGCGTGCCGGGCTTGAACGGGACCGGCTGGGCCAGGAACGCCTTCACGGTCGCGTTGTTGCCGGGGATCTTGACCTCCTTCTCCTGCCCGCTGGTCATGGTCAGCAGGTGGCGGACGGTCATCGCCTTCAGGTTGTCCGACGGGTTCGCCGGGGCGTCGTCGGGGAAGAACTTCAGCACTGGGTCGTCCAGGCCCAGCTTGCCCGCCGCGATGGCCAGGCCGACGGCCGTGGCGTTGAAGCTCTTGCTGACGGAGTTCAGGACGTGCGGCTCGTCCGGCCGCTGGGGTGCCCAGAACGCCTCGCCGATGACTTGGCCGTGCCGGACGACCACGACGCTGTGGACGGCGACGATCTTGTCCAGCCGCGCCACGAGGTCACCGATCGCTGCCGATGGAACGCCCTGAGCCTCGGGCGTGCTCCGGGGGAGAGCCACGTCGGCCGCCCGCGCCGCCGGTCCGACCATCACGACGAGTGCCGCAACCATCCCTGCCACCATCGAGATCCGTCTGTTCATGCTGTTGCTCCGCCGCAATCTGAAACCCGCCGCGCCGACCCACCGTCCTCAGCCGCCCACGGTCGCCGTCCCCCGGGTGACGCCGCAGTCGTTGAGCGTGTCGACCGCGAAGAAGTAGGGCGTGCCGATGTCCAGCGAGTGGATGTGCAGGGTGCTCGTGCCGTAGACCTGGTAGTTGGCGAACAGGCTGTCCTTGGCCAGGCCGTACCGGACGACGTACCCCTGGGCTGCGGGGACGGGGTCCCAGGAGATGACGGCCTGGCGGCCATCGGTCGGGTCGCGCTCGACGCGGAGCCCGGTCGCGACGTCCGGCGGCGGCCCCAGCCCGCTGCCGAACAGGCGGAGGCCGCTGACCGAGAACTTCGCCCCGGCCGGCACGTGGGCGTTGGTCAGGCGGGCGAACCGGGCCGACACCGGCTGGTCCAGCTGCACGTAGTCGTGCGGGGCATCCCGCCGGTCGGTGGTGCGGTCGATCGCCGTGCGCCAGGCCTTGCCGTCCGTGCTCAGTTCCAGGGTGTACCCATAGCCGTCGCCGGCGGGAATGCGCTCGCGGGCAACCGCCCCCTCGTCGGCGAAGTTGACCTGGATGGCGTCGACGCGGCAGGCCTTGCCCATGTCGACCTGGAGCCACTCGCCGGGGTCGCCGGTGCGGGCCGACCACCAGTCGCGAATCTCCTCGTCGAACGCCATGCCCACCGGGTGGCCGTCCAGCGTGGACGAGGCCGTGGCCGGCTTGCCGTAGGTGAGCAGCGCCCAGTCCGGGCGGTTGCCGGCCGAGGGGTCCTTAACGGTGCCCGGGACGTACTGCGGGTAGTCGCCCAGGGAGGTGTCGCAGACCATCTGCCCGTCGGGCGCGAACCAGGTCGGGAACAGGCCCAGCCGCCGCTCGAACTTGTGGCGGACCGAGACGGTCAGGCTCGACATGCGCCAGTACCGCCCGCCGGCGTCCTGGAACGTGGTGCTGTGCCCGGCCCCGGCGATGAACCCGCTGGGCTTGAACGAGAACGGGTTGTAGGGGGCGTACGTGAACGGCCCCAGCGGGTGGTCGCTGACCCACACGCTGTCGTTGTACGTCTTGAACTCGGTCGCCGGCGTCGAACATTGGAGGTAGTACCGGCCGGCGTGCTTGGTGACCCACGGCCCCTCCAGCCAGCACCCGCCGGGCTTGTACGGCGGCATGGCCGTGGCCTCGGCGAAGACCTCCGCCCCGTGGTGGGCCACGTCGCTGTTGCACAGCGGCTTGGCCCGGCCGACCGGTTTGAAGCCGTTGTCCGGGTCCAACTGCTGGCCCTGGATCGGGGCCCGGTCGCTGCACCCCCAGTACATGTAGACCTTGCCGTCGTCGTCGACGAACAGGTCGGGGTCGCCCGACGACCGGTGGGTGTCGACCAGCTGCCAGTCGGTGCCCGTCGCCGGGTTGGTCGACTCGTAGATGCCGGTGCCGATCGCCGTCCAGTACATCTTGCCGTGGACGACGGCCACGCCCGGCGCGTCTTGGCCGACGGGCAGCGACGTGTGCGGGACCAGCTGCCAGTGGACGCAGTCGGCCGAGTGCCAGTACCCGCTGCCGTGGGTGGCGAACAGCCAGTACTCGCCCTTGTAGACGACCACCGCCGGGTCGGCCGCCACGCGGTAGGTGGGGCGTTCGGGCTGGAAGCTGTAGGGCAGGTCGACGGGGTTGCAGAACGTCGGTGGCCTGTCGTCCGCCGCCAGCGCCGGGGACACCGAGGCCATCGCCAAAGCGGCGGACCCTACGACGGCCAGACCGGTCCAGGTCCAGCACGTGCGGATCCAATGAGTGAGGTCGCGCATAGGTTCTTCGTTCTCGCCTGGCCAACGACCGCCCCGCCGTGCCCCGCGTCCGCCGGTCAACCCTACCTCGCGCCGGCGCTGACCGGCGGGGCTCCGTCTGACCCACCGGCCCCCGCTGCGACCGGCCGCAGCGTAAACGCCCCCTGCTTGGACTGGCCCGTCCGGAACCGGATGCGGTACGCATCGAGGTAGTTGGAGCTGAAGCTGCGCGGGACCAACTCGGCCGAGCTGGCGACCAGGACGACCGGGCCGCCCGGCGTGGTCACGTTCCCGCGGACGTGCAGCGGGCCGTTGGCCCGCAGCACGGCCACGCCGTGGCCGGCCGCGTCGGTCATCGTTGCCCACACGGTGTTCCGCTTGGTCGCCAGGAACGAGATGTCCTTGTCGTCGACCCGGCCGGTGACGGCCCCGACGGAGTCCGGCGGGTAGGCCGTCCACTGGGCCTCGCGGTACCAGCCCAGGTGGTCGAACGTGGCCGGCAGGTCGAACGTCAGGCCGAACTCCCAGGCGTTGGTCTCGGTGGCCGACCATGCCAGGTCGTAGGCGACGTCGGTCGTGCCGTCGGTGTGGACGACGAGCGTGTACGTGAGCCGACCCAGCACGGCGTCCGGTGCCTCCGCGAGGGAGACGTCGGCGGCGACGGTGATCGTCGCGTGGTCACCGGCGGGCGTGGCCGTCACCTGCGCGTTGGACAGCCGCGGGGCCGACTTGCTGTTGACGTAGCCGACCTTGCCGCTGCGGTGGTCGCCGTCGTCGCCCCGGTGTTCGCCCAGGTTGAGCGTCGGGCCGGTCATGTTGCCGCCGCCGGGCAGGGCGAAGGTGGCCCGGCCGGTGGACTTATCAACGGAGATCGTCGTGGACGCCAGCGTGACCCGCACCTGACCGTCGGCGTCGCTCACCTGCGGGGCGGCGTTGGCCGGGGCAGTGAACGCCGGCGGGGGCGGGGCGGGGGGCTTGGCCCCGGGGGTCGTCAGCCGGGTGGTGTAGATCGACCGGCCATCGGGGTGGACGAACTCCAGCACGACGGCGTCGGTCCCGGCCGGGGCGGGCACGGTCACGTCGGCCGTCGTCCCCGGCGGGCAGGCCGGGTGCAGCTCGCCGGCGGCCAACTCTTTGTCGCCCTCGGCCCCGCCGGTCATCGCGTGCCAGTGGCACGTCAGCTCGGACAGATCGGTGAAGGCGTAGCGGTTCTGCACGCTGACGTGGCACGACCCGCCGGCCGGCTCGATCGTGCGGGCCTCGACCGTCACCGGGCTGTAGACCTCCTTGACCTGGTACAGCTCGGGCTTGGGGTTGCGGAACCCGTCAACGAGCCCCTTGTGGTTCTCGTGGGTGATGCCCCGGGCGTCCTTCTTCGAGGCGTCCACGAACGGGTCGAGCAAGCCTTGGTCCTGCCACTCCCAGATGAACGCGCCGAGGATGTTCTTCCGCGGCCAGATGTGGGCCCACTGCTTGGCCAGCACCTCGCCCCAGAAGTCGCCGGTGCCGGGGTCGTACGCCAGCTCCGGGCCGTAGAACGTGTGCGGCCCCTCGGTGATGACCCAGGGCCCGTCGGGCGACTTGGCCATGCGGGCGACGGCACCGTCGTCGGGGTAGTGCCAATCGTTGAAGCTGATCTTGGGGGCGTAGGTGGTCTTCTTCTGCTCGGACACGAACCGTGGGCGGGTGGGGTCGGTGGCCGTCACGTAGTCGACCATTGCGGCGAAGTCGGGGCCGAACCCGCTCTCGTTGCCACAGCTCCAGGCGAGCACGCAGGGCAGGTTCTTGTCCCGGCTCAGCGTCTCGACGGCGTGCTGGACGAAGGCGTCCTTCAGCGACAGGTCCTTGGGGTTGCAGAAGCAGGCCGGGATCTCGTCCAGGATGTACAGCCCCTTCTCGTCGCACAGCTCCAGGAACCGCGTGCCGTGGTTGTAGTGGCTGGTGCGGACCGCGTTGATGTTGGCCGCCTTGATCATGGCCACGTCGGTCTGCTCGGCGTGCTCGTCGAGGGCGTGGCCCA
Source organism: Tepidisphaeraceae bacterium (assembly GCA_965198865.1). Classification (GTDB taxonomy): domain Bacteria; phylum Planctomycetota; class Phycisphaerae; order Tepidisphaerales; family Tepidisphaeraceae; genus CBDAQA01. Next base: position 102,295 of record CBDAQA010000020.1, read on the forward strand.
GGGCCGACCACTCCTCGTGCCGGCAGGTGCCGGTCAGCTTGACCGGCACGCCGTTCCACAGCAGGACGTTGTCCTTGATCTCGATCTGCCGGAACCCGAACCGCTGCTGCACGGCCTCGACCGGCTTGCCGTCGGCCGTCAGGGCGAAGACGAGGTAGTACAGGTTGGGGTGCTCGGCCGACCACAGCTTGGGACCCTTGACCGGGCCGGTCATGTGGAGCGTGACGCTGCGGTCTCCGTCGACGGTCGCCAGGGCCGTCAGGGGCGCAACGTCGTCCACCTTGGTCCCGTCCTGCCGGTACAGCGTCGCGGTGACGCCGACCCCCTTGCCCGGCACGCCGCGGACGACGACGGCGGTGTCCAGCGTGGCGTCGACGTGGTCCGGCGACAGGGTCGTGACCACGGTCAGGTCGTCCACGTGGGTGATGGGGACGGCCTTGAGGTAGGTGTCGCGGGAGATGCCGCCCAGGTTCCAGAAGTCGCCGCTGTCCAGCGACACGCTGGGTGTGGTCTTGCAGACCCGCAGGGCGAACAGGTTCCGCTGTCCGGGGTGGACCGCATCGGTCACGTCCAGGTCCCAGCCGGTGAACCCGCCCTCGTGGTAGCCGACGCGCTTGCCGTTGACGAACACCTCGGCCCCGTCCATGACGGCGTCGAAGTGCCACAGCACCCGCTGCCCCGCGAACGACGCCGGGACGTCGACGGTCCGCCGGTACAGTCCGGCGGCGTCGTCGGCGTGGTCGTAGGTTGGCTCGGAGTAACCGGACAACTCCCAGTTGCCCGGCACGGTGAAGTCGTGCCAGGCGCGGTCGTCGAACGACGGGCTGGCGAACGCCGCGACCGTGGCGGCGGCCGACTTTGGGGGCACCCACACGACGTCGCGGCCGTCACGGTAGACGTGCAGGGCCACCTCCCGGATCGACGCCCACTGCGGCTCGCCGCCGGCAGTGGCGGCGGCGGTGACGGTGATGCGGACGAACCGGGCCGTCGCGGGCTTCAGGGTCACGGGCCCGTCGCCGACGCCGTCCCCACCGGTCAGGTCGGTTAGCGTCTGCCACTTCCGGCCGTCGTCCGACCCCTGAACCTTGAACTTGTAGTGCCCATCCCCGTGCTCCCAGGCGATTTCCAGCCCCGTGACCGGCGCGCGCGTGCCGAGGTCGACCTGCCACCACTGCGGCATCTCGCCGCCGTTGGCGCACCAGCGGGTGTCGCGGTTCCCGTCCACCGCCTTGTCCGCCGGCAACTGCTCGCTCGAGGCCGACACCGGCACCCCAACGAACCGACCGCCGGCGGTAAACGCGCCGTGGGTCGGCTCGAACCGCCAGGTCCCGACCATGGGCACGATGGCCGGGTTGCCAGGGCGGAGCTTGGCCACGTCGACCGGGACGCTCCCGGTCAGGGGCACCGGCACGTCGGCGCGGACGACCGCGGCGGCCGCGGGCACGAGGACAGCGGTCATCAGCGCGGCGGTCAGCGGGTGCGTCATCCGAATCTTCCCAACGTTGCGGGCGGGGGCCACCGCTGGCCGTCCGACCCCCGGTGGGTCGTGACGTGCGGCCGCCGGAGTATAACAGACGGTCTCCGGACCGGCCACAACACCTTCGCCGACACCGCGAGACCGACGCCGCCACAGGTGAGGACGAAGAGGCGAACAGGCCCCGGACCAGATGCCCCGGGGCCGTGTTGTGCCTGCTTCGCCAACGGGGCCGCCGACGAAGGCGGCACCCCGCTGAACCGGCAGCGAACCGGGCGCCTCACTGCTGGGGGCGCGCGAGGCGGCTCACAGCTGCGGGCGAGCGGACGGGGCCCCGCCGGCGGGCGTGTTCAGAAGGTCCAGTCCCAGTGCCTCAGCGTGGGGCTGTTCGCGTACTGGCGGGTGACGTAGTCGGCGTGGCCGTCGCAGAAGACGGCGTTGCCGCTCGCGCCCGAATTGGGGATCCCTTCCTGGTCGCCGGCACTCACCGCCTTGTCCGGGTAGTGACGGCGGGAGTCGTGGCGGTCGGCCAGGAAGTTGCCGTTGCTGGCCAACTGCGAAACCGGGACGACGTTGGGATAGGTGCCGGTGAAACCGACCATCACCATGTCGCCGTCATCGATCGACGCCTCGGATTCCTCGCCCATCATGATGGTGGCCGACGCATGTCGGACGCTGGACATGGTCGCGATGCGCCTGTGGCAGTAGTCATAGCGGACCGAGTCGAAGTTCGGCAATTCGGCCGACAGCAGGTCGTTCATGGAGTAGCTGTACGGGTACGGGGTGAGGATCGTGGCGATGGTGGTCGCGTTCGGCCGAGCCAAGGTATCCGCCGGGCAGATCCAAACCGCCGGGCTGAACTGTCCGCCCATGTAGCGGACCAGGGCACCCATGTTCTCGTCTTGCTGAGGCGTATGGTGGGAGGCGCTAAGGGGGGGCCGGCCGGTTGCCGACCATGTTGCTGCGGGCTCCTCCCAGTAGACGAAGTCGTCGAGCAACTGCGGCCCGTACCGCGCCGAGCCGGGAAACCGGCCCCGGTTATCGTTGGTGTACATGAGCATTGCCAGCCCGATCTGGCGCAGGTTGCTCTCACACTTGACGCGGTAGGCGGTCGACCTCGCCTTCGCCAACGACGGGAGCAGGATGCCGATCAGCAGGGCGATGATGCCGATGACCACGAGCAACTCGACCAAGGTGAAACCGCCACGCTTAACTAAATTTGGACGAGTCAGCACGGTGAGCCTCCAACTGGGTGGGACGACGGAATACTGCGTTCACAACCGGATCACGCGCCGACGACGTCGGGCGAGCAGCGGTCCGGCGCCCATCGCCAGAAGCGTTACGCTGGTGGGTTCCGGTGTCGCAGCCACGTCGGCGAGGATCAGGTCAAACCCGCCGCTGCCGGTCGAGTCGGCCTGTGACGACAAATTGAGGGAATCTCCACCGGGCGCGGGCAACAGCCCTGGCGTGCTCAGGTTGAGCTTCGTGAGCGTCGTGGCGAAGTTCGACGTGTTGAACGGGTTGCTGGCCGACGCGTCGGTGTCGACCGCCAGGACCAGCACGCCGCCCGACGTGAAGGTCTGTGTGCCGCCGATGCTGGGCACGCTGATGTTGAACGTGTTGTTGGTGCCGGTGGTGGCGTTGATCGTCAGGCTCGACAGGATCAGCCGGTCGTTCCCGCTGCTGGTATTGCTCAGGTTCAGGGCCTTGTCGACGAACGACCCGCTCGCGTTCCAGGTCTGGCCTGCGGTGGTCAGCGTGCCCACGCCGTCGGCGGTGGTCGCCCCGGTGCCGCCGGTGATGGTGCCGCCGCTGGCGACCACGACCGCCCCGGTCCCGCCGGTGCCGGCCAGGACGCCGCCGGAGACGTTGACCGTCCCGGTGCCGGTCGAGGAGTTGGCCACGGTGGTCCCGGTCAGGCCCAGGGGGGCGTTGGCCTGGAGCGTGCCGGCAGTGACGTTCGTGCCGCCGGTGTAGAAGTTCACGCCGGACAACACCAGCGTGCCGGCCCCGGCCTTGTTCAGGACACCGCCGGCCGTTCCCGAGCCGCCCCGGCCGCCCAGCGGGGCGGAGACGGTCAGGTCGGCCGCGACCGAGCCGGTGACGTCGGGCACGGCGAACGTGGTGCTGGCGTAGGTTCCGCCGGCGAAGCCAAGGTCGACGTTGTTCTTGCCGGTCGTGTTTGACAGTCCGACCGACGAGGTGATTGTCGAGGCCGCGGTGCCGCCGACGGTGACGTTGCCGCCGATCGTGAGCGTGGGGTAGGCGATCGAGTAGCCGGTGCCCGTGGTCACGGTGCCGCCGTTCAGGTTCAGGTTCTGCAGCGAGTTGCCGCTGCCGCTGGCGCTGATCGTGAACGTGCTGGCAGGGTTGACGGTGACGCTGACCAAGCTGGTGCCACCGCCGGCGCCGATCGTGTCGCCGCCGGTGAAGTTCAACGCGGCGGGCGTGGCGCTGGTGCCGACGGTGACGGTGCGCGCGACGGCCGTGGTGGCCCCGAGCGGGCCCGCGCCGTTCCCGTTCCCACCGCCGGCCGACAGCGTGCCGGCGTTGACGTTCACGTTGCCGGTGAACGTCGAGTTGTTGGCGCTCAAGGTCAGCGTGTTGCCCCCGAGCTTGGTCAGGCCACCGCTGGTGTCGGCGCCGGTGACGGCGGTGGCGACCGAGGAGCTGTTCCCCGGGCCTGCGGCAGTGATGCCGACCAGCGTCACGGTGGGTGCCGACGTGTACCCCTGGCCGGGGTTAGTGATCGTGATGCCGGTCAAGTTGCCGCTGGCGTCGAGGGTGGCGATGCCCGACGCCCCGTTCCCGCTGCCGCCGGTGAAGACGACGATGGGGGCGGCCAAGTAGCCGGTCCCGCCGGAGACGGCGACCGATGACACGCCGTTGCCGGTCGGTGCCAGCAGCGACTGGGCGACGGTGACGCTGGCGTTACCGGTGTTAAACACGGCCCCGCCGCCGTACACGTACGCGGCGGTGAGACCCGTGAAGTAGTTCGTCGTCGCCACGGTGGGCACGAGCGTGCCGCCGTTGAAGTCGAAGAACTTGGTCCCGTTGGTGTTGGCACCGACCGACCCGGTCGTGATCGTGCCGCCGGACAGCAGGTTGACGATGGCCGTCTGACCGTTATTGGACGTCGTGCCGGGATCGGCCCCGCCGCCGCCCTCATACAGGTTGCCGACGTTCAGACTGCCGGTGCCGCGGACGTTCACGGTGGCGTTGTTGTACTCGCCGACGGTGAGGCGGTAGCCGGCCGTCGTCTCGTTGAAGCTTCCGCCGCTGACGTCCAGGACGTTGTACGTGGTGGCGTCGCCGCTGACGTGTGACCCGCCGACGCGGGCGTAGTTGTTGGTCGAGACGGACCCGCCGCTGATGTACATTGCGCCGCTCCCGCGGTCGCCGACGCGGATGACGGACGTGGTCGTGACGCTGCCCCCGGCGATGTTCCACACGCCGACGCTGGCCGGGTTGTACGCCCCGATGTAGAGCGGGTCGGCGGCGTTCCCCTGGGTCACCGTGCCGGCGGCCTGGTTGACGATGCCGCCGGCCGTCCCCTGGCCGATGGCGATGTTCCCGTTCGAGATCGGGCCGCCGCCGTTGACGGCCACGGTGGCGGTGCCAGAGAGGTTCAGGATGCCCAGCGCCCCGTTCTGATTGCCGAGGTTGAAGTCACCGGTGTCGGTGAGGGTGCCGCCGGTCATGTTGACCGTGCCGGTCCCGTACTGCCCGATGCTCGTGTAGAAGGTGCTGGCGATGGTCCCGCTGGCGATAATGAGCGTGGCGGAACTGCCACCCTGCGAGGCGACGAAGAACCCGCCCACGGTCGACGTGGTGGCCGCCCCGGTGTCCAGCGTCAGCGTGCCGGGCCCGTTGATCGTGAGCGACGAGGCGGAGCCGGAGACGTTCGAGTTCACCGCCGACGTGACGTACGCCGTCACGCCGCTGGCGGTGTTGATGAACCCGGCGTTCCCGAACGTGACCGCGCCGCCGGTGACGTTGTAGCCCGACGTGACGAAATTGATCGTCCCGACCTGGATGCCGCTGGCCTGGTTGACCGACACGACGTAGGGCCCCGGGCTGCCGGCACCGAAGATGGCGACGTTGCCCAGGTCGTTGTTGTACGGCGCGTCGGTGCCGTTCGCGTTCCCGGTGCTGTACCAGATCGGCGTGGTCGTGTCCCAGGGGCCGGACCCGTCGCTGGCGAAGCTGGTTTGCAGCGGGTCCCAATAATAGGTGAATGGCGCCGCCGAGGCCGCCCCGCCCTGCGACAGGCACGCGCCGGCCGCGACCGCGGCCGCGGTGCCCAGCCCCCCCCGGCGACCGCGCGCCCTGGGACGGACGGTTGACGGGGATCGACGGGTGACGCCACCGACGCTGGTGCAAATTTGACGAAGCATCCCTCTACCCTCTTCCGACGGAACATCCTCAACCGCAGGCGGACCGCGCGGCCCTACCCTCGGCTCCTCCGAACCCAATGTCTCGGCCGCCTGCCAAGCGGACCACGGACGACGTGTGGCGGACAACCAACGCCGCCACCGATTTATGTTGGACCGCCGCGACGCCTTAACACCCGGCGAATTTTTCTCAGCTCGACGAGCGGGACGCGTCCGCAAGCGGGTCTTCCGCCACCGCCGTTCAGTGAGCAATCGGACGGCGACCGTTAAGAAGCGCCGGGCCGCCGACATGTGACTTCTGGGGCGGGTTGGGGAGCCATGGAAGAGCAGGCGCTGATCAAGCTTCTCCTGGTTGAGCAACCCGGGCTGTTGGCGTACATACGATCGATCGTCCGGCGCGCCGACCTGGCCGACGACGTGTTCCAGGACGTGTGCGTCCTGGCCGTGCAGAAGCGGGGCGACCTCGTGGACGACGGCCTGCTGGTGCGGTGGCTGCGCGTCACGGCCCGACTGACGGCGATGAACCACCTCCGCAAGCGGCGGGAGGAGCACCTCGTGCTGGACGAGGCGGCGCTGGACGCGCTGGAGGCGGGGTGGGACGACGCGGACGTCGCAACCGACACCGAGGAGCTGCAGCGGTGCCTGCGGCTGCTGCCGCCTCACCAGCGCGACCTCGTGACCAAACGCTTCGTCGACGACTACGACTACCGGCGCCTCGCGGCGGAGTACCAGCGGCCGGTCAACAGCCTGTACGTCACCTTCAGCCGCATTTATGCGGCCCTGGCCAAGTGTCTGGCAAACCACAAGCGGCTCACCCCGGAGGTCCGACGTGGCTGAACAACTCGACGATCGCCCACCGCCCGACGACGAGCCGGCGTTCCTCCTGCGCGTCACCCGGTACGTCGACGGGGAACTCGCGCCGGCCGAACTTCGGCGGTTGAGCGCAGAAGTGGTCGCCGACCCCGCCAAGCGGGCGACGTTCATCCGCGTCTGCTCGGTCTGCGCGGCGCTGGCGCGGGAGGGGGTGGCCATCCGCAATCTGGCTCGGTTCACCCCGCCCGACCCCGGCCTCCTGGACGACGCCCTGATCATGCCGGCCATCCGCGACGACGGGGATGAGCGGAGTTCCGCTGACCTCGGGGAGCACGGGGACGTCGGGGAGCATGGGGATGTCGGGGGCGGGACCTCGACCCACCACCCCCCGACAGCCGCCGGTGCCGCGGCGGTGCGGCCCGTCGGGTTCCCGGCCGCGGCGTCGCACCCGCGCAGGGCCGGGGGGCGACGCTCCCGACGCTGGTGGTGGGGCGGGGCCAGCGGTGCCGCGGCGGCGCTGGCGCTCGCCGGCGGCCTGCGGTGGTATACCCGCCCCGCCCCCGGGGCGACCAGGGTCTCGGCCGTGGCCTTGGCGGTCGCCGAAGACGGTGCCCGGGTCGTGCCCGGCACCACCCTGGTGCCGGGCCGATCGCTCAAGCTGCGCGCCGGGGTGGTCGAGCTGACGCTGGGCACCGGTGCCGTCGTCGTCGTTCACGCCCCGGCGGTGATCCGCGCGGATGGTGTCAACGCGGTCGCCCTCGACGCCGGATCGCTGTGCGTCCACGTGCCGCCCCCGGCCCACGGGTTTCGGGTGGCGGCCCCCGGGTTGACGGCCGTCGACCTCGGGACGGACTTCGGCGTCCGCGTCGACCCGGCCGGCGGGCCGACGGAGGTCCACGTCTTCGAGGGCGTCGTGGTGACGACGGCGGTGGATGCCACCGGTCACGCCGCGGCACCGCCGGTCCGCCTGACCGCAGGGCACGCGGTCCGCGTCGATCTCCGTGGGCCGGCCAGGCCGGTTGCCGTGCCGTTGGCCCGCGCGGCGTTCGACCGGGACATCGCCGCCGTCCGCCTCCCCGTGCCGGCGTTCGGAACCGGGCAGGGGTTGGGCGACGGGGCACCCGACCCGCGTTGGCAGATCGCCGCCGAGCCCGACAAACCCCACCCGAAGCTGCGCCCGGCCGACGTGCTGCGGGGTCCGCGGGGGGACTCCGCGCCGGAGACCCCAGGGGCCCGGTACATCTCTACGACCCCGAGGAAGGGGGACGACATCTTGACCGGGCCGTACACGTTCCGAACGTGGGTCGACCTCACCGGGTACGACCCGAGCACCGTCGTTGCTGCGGCGCGGGCCGCCGCAGACGACCGGGTGGCCGACGTCCTTCTGAACGGCGTGAGCACCGGGGCGCGGACCCCGTTGAACAACCCCTTCGAATCAATCCGGCAGGCGCATGAGCTGAGCGTCGCCGGCCCCTGGCACGAGGGTGTGAATCAGGTCGACGTCGTTGTGGACAACCTCGCCCTGCCCGGTGCCGACCCGACCAAGCCGCACTACAGCGCCATGTCCCTGCAGTTCGGCTGGACGATAACGGCCGTTCCCCGCGTCGTGCGGTGACGATTCGCTGACGGGGTAGCGGGCGAGGCGGCTGGAACGGGCACGCAGGCCGTTCGTCCATCGGGCCACGACAGCAACCGTCGACGAGCCGGGCATCAAGACGACGGGCCCCGGGGCATACGCCCCGGGGCCGTTGATCTGCCGCCGTATGTCAGGTGGAAGCGTCCGGTGCGGCCGCGATCAGGTGGTCCCGGGCGCGAAAGCCGGGGGCGTCGATGGGGCGTTCCAGCCCTTGTACCACCGTAGGTTCCACAGACGTCCCAGCGAAACCGCTTCGGCGTGGCCGTCCATGAACGACATGTTGACGTTTCGGCCGTGCCGGTTGATCACCCAACGGCCCAGCTCGTTGTTGTTCAGCTGGTAGATCGAGCCGGTCGAGACGGTGTAGCCCCCCGCGATGGGGCCCGCGTCGACGGGCAACGGCCAGCCGTCGAGACGAATGGCATCGCCCATCAAGGGGGTCTGCGCGGCCAGGTTCTGGTTTGGGTTGACCGCCTTGTTCAAGTAATCGGTCAACGATGTGCAGGACCCATAACTGACCAACTGCGCCGTGCACTGGTTATACGGGGAGGCCGGGTCCGGCAATGTGCTATGCGTCCAGGGCAAATAACACCAGCCGTTGATGCCGTAGCTACTGAAGACCCACAACGGCACACGCTTCGTGTCTAGGGCGTTGCCCAACGAGAAGTTCCAGGCGTGAGACGGGTCGCCCCAACTCCCGCCGATGGTCGCGGCCGACGTGCTGAACGTCGGGTCTACCAAGGTGCTGGCGATCGGGCAGTACCGGACGTTCCGCTGCGTGTCCTCGTGCTTCCCAGGGATGGCCGAGGGGCCGTAGTAGGGCCGCAACGCCTCTTGCCACATGACGAAGGCCGGATCGGTATTGGGAACGGTCGGCACGTTGCCGAAGTAGGCGACCGATTTCCCATGGTTGTTCACGACGTACTGGGCGTACGCCAGGCCTAACTGGTGCAGGTTGGCCAGGCACTTGACGCTGTTGGCCGTGTTCCGCGCCTTGCTCAGGGCCGGCAGCAGGATGCCAATCAAGAGGGCGATGATGCCGATCACCACCAGCAGTTCGACCAATGTGAACCCGCGACGTTTGAGCATGACAAACTCCGTAAATTGCCGTCCCACTCGATGGGAGGCACGGTGGTCGGGCGGCTCCGGCTGCAAGCCGCCCGACCTACGTCCCGTGTCCCCGCCCTCACACGTTCGCGACCGGCCCCATCCCGACGGCGGCGGCCGGACGGCGACGACGTCGACCCAGGGCCAACGGGGCACCGATGAGGCCCAACAGCAACATGCTGGTCGGTTCCGGAGCGGCGACATCCTCGGCGATCAGGTCGTAGTTGGTGCCGTCGAAGAAGCTATCGAGGACGACCGAGTCGGTGGCCGCGTATAGCCCCACGCCGTTGTTCGCGTTGTTCGTGAGGGTCAGCGAGTTGATCACCGACGCCATGTTGAAGGGGCTCGCGGCACCTTCGGAGTCGACGGCCAACACGACATAGCTGCCCGCCGCCGGCGTCGCCTGGGCGCCGACGGGGGTCGCTACCAGGTTGCTGGCCGTGAACTTCACGCCCGTCGTGTTGGCCTGCAGGATGACGTTGAACCCGGACGAGACGTTCAGGCTGCTCATGATCAGCACGTCGCTGGCCGCCCCGTCGGTCGCGCCGTTGGTGCTGTTGACCTTGGTGAGGAGGTTGCCGCTCGTGTTCCAGGTCTGCCCCGTCGAGGCCAGCACACCGGTGGTGATGTTGCTCGTCCCGCCGGTGATGGTCCCGCCGGCGGCCACGACCACGGGCCCCCCGGTAAAGGCAGTGCTGCCGTTCCCGTTGACGTTGCCGCCGCCCAGGGTCCCGCCGTTCAGAATCGTCGTGGTCCCTGTGCCAAGCATGTTGGCGGGCTTCTGCGGGACGGTCGGGTCATTCAACTCCACAAGCCGGACGGTCCCTTGGCTGATGGTCGTCCCGCCGGTGTAGGTGTTATTGCTCGTGGTCCCGCCGCCATAGTACTGGTCCATCACCGTCAACGTACCCGCGCCGAGCTTGTTGATCGCCGCCGACCCACCAAACTCGATGACCGGCCCCTCGATGAGCAGGCTGCTCCCGGCGGCCACGTTGACCGGCAATGTGCCGCCGCTGCGGATTTGAAGCCCCGCATTAAAGGTGTTGCCGGTGGTCCCGGCACCCGTGCTGATGCTGGTGGTCGGGGCCATCAACCCATTGACCACCGGGTTGACGTTGAAGTTGAAGTACTGATCGGGGGGGCCCGACGTGAAGGTCAAGGCGCTCACGAGACCGCCACTCATGTTGAGGCTGGTCAGGAATCCCTGGTCGCCCCCGCTGTTTCCGAGGTAGAACGTGCCGCCACTGTTGACGGTCAGGGTGGTGACCGAGGTTCCGGCGTTGTAACCAAGGGCGTTGGTGGCGTTGGCGTAGACCGTCGCGTTGCTGCCGATCGTCAACGGGCCGACAACGGCGCCGGCGGACCCGCCGGCGTTGAGCATGAGGGTGCCCGCGCTGACGTTTGTGCCGCCTGAGTAGGTGTTGGTATTGCTCAGCGTCAACACGCCGCCGCCGAGCTTGACCAGCCCCTGGTTGGTGTCGCCGGTGATCTTGCCGCTGATCAACAGGTCGGTGCTGGGAAGGGTGAACGACGTCTGCGGGACCATGCCGAGCGCGACGTTGACCGGCATAAAGCTGGCGACAGCGGTATTGGACGTGCGGATGACGACGCCGCTGGAGATGTTGCTCTGCGCCGAACTGGCGACGGTCGTGATGCCGAACCCAGGGGAGAAGTTAAACAGCCCGCCGGATGCGCCGCCGGTGGCGTTCAAGGCGGTCACGTTGGAACCGGTGAGGACCAGATTCGTGACGTACCCGTTGTTGCCGCCGCTCTGCAGGTTGAACACGCCGCCGGAATTGACGGTTAGGGTCGTAACCGACGTGCCGACACTGTACCCAAGGGCGTCGCCCGCGGTGGCGTTCACGGTGGCCCCGCTGTTGATCGTCAGCGGCCCGGAGACCGTGCCGGCCGACCCACCGGCACCCAGGTTCAGCGTTCCGGCGTTGACGGTCACGCCGTTGCCGTTGTTGAACGGGTTGACGGCTGACAGGGTCAGCGTGCCCGCCCCGGCCTTGGTCAGCGACGCCGACCCGCTCAGGGCCTCGGGGATGGTCAGCGTGTTGGCCGAGACGGTGATCGTGCGGTTGCCGTTGAGCGTGCCCGCCCCCGACCCCAGGGTGAGCGAGCTGCTGCCGACGAACGTCAGGTCGCTGTTGATCGCCACGCTGCTGTTGGTCAGGGTGACGGCGGCCCCGGAGGTGTTGTCGAGCGTGACGGTGCCGCCGGTCCCGTTGCCCAGCGTTAGCTGGCCGCCCGAGCCCAGGGCGGTGGCGGTGCCGATGTTCAGCGTGCCGGCGTTGATCGTGTTCCCGCCGGTGTAGCTGTTGCTCGTGCCCATCGTCAGGACGCCGGTGCCGTTCTTAATCAGCCCGCCCGCCCCGGTGATGCCGTACCCGCCGCTGCTGGTGATGCTGTAGGTGGCGGTGGAGTTGTTGAACGTCATCGACGCCGGGCTGACGTTGCCGGCCGAGATGAGGATCGGGTTGGTGTTCGTGCCCGTGTCGTCGAAGGTGACGTTGTCGCCGTTGAAGAACGGGGTCTGCGTGCCCGTGGACGTGTTGGAATAGATCCAGTTGGTCGGCGACGCCTGCGACGTGGTCCAGGTGTTGTCGCGCGCGCCGGTCCAGCGGATGTTGTTGTCGGCAGACCCGACCACCAGTTCCAGGAACCCGGGGCCGGTGGTGCTGGTCAGCACCAGCGAGCTGGACCCGGCAACGCGGCCGCTGATGCCGGACCCGAGGTTGAAGTCGGTCGGGGTGTTGCCGGACTCGTCGCCGGAGAAGGCGTTGTACTTGAACAGGTCGTAGGTGCTGCCGGGCGAGACCACGCTGGTGAAGTTGAGCGTCACCGTGCCGGCCGAGGTGGACGACAGCGTGCCGAGGACGTTGATCGGGGCCACGTTGTTGGCGGCGAGGTTGGCCGAGGAGACGAACAGGTTGGCGTTGGCGCCGCCGAGGAAGGCGAGGCTGCTCACGGTGAGCGTGCCGCTGGACCCGTTGCCGTTGTCCACCATGCCACCCGTGCCGTTGCCCACGGTCACGGCCCCGAGCGTGCCGGTGCCGTCGATGGCACCGTTGGTCACCGTGATCGGTGGCGTGGAGGTGACGGAGCTGAGCTGCAACAGCTTGGTCCCAGCCCCGTTGACGTTGATTCGGCTGGAACCGTTGATCGACCCCGTTCCGGTCAGCGCGAGCGTCCCGCCGGACACGTTGGTTGGACCAACGTAAGTGTTTGCGGACGTCATCGCCAGCGTGCCGGTGCCAATCTTGGTTATCCCGCCGTCGGCCCCACCGAGTGAGGTGATCGGGGTGGTTGAGCGAAGGCTGAAGCCTTGCGTGTCGATCGTGCCGCCGTTGGGCCCGACGGACGCAGCTGGAGGGGAGAAGAAGCCGTTGCCCACCGTGCTCTGAATCTGGGCCTGGAGGGTGCCGCCGTTGAAGATGAACGTGCTTCCCGTGGTCGTCGTGCCACCCTGGGTGGCAACGTTATTCGTCCGAAAAATCCCACCGGCCAAGTTGTAGGTCGAAGCCCCGTTATTGAAGAATAACCCGTCGGTCGTGCTGGTGGAAAAGTTGTTGAGTGCCCCTCCGGTCTGGGTGAAGACGGTAGTCTGTCCCACGCCATCGGTGAGGAAAAAGTAATACGGGTTGGTCAGGGTGCCGCCCGTGAGGTTGACGGTGGTCGATCCCGTACCGACCGTCCCGCCGTTCGCGCCGTCGGAGTTAAAATCACTCCCATGGTTCTGGAATCCGGCCAATGTCAGCGTGCCGCCGGACATGGTCAGCGATCCGCCAGCGGGCCCGCCCGCATAGCCAAAATAAAGATTGCCTGCGGTTAGGGTTCCACTGTTGGTCAGAGTTGTCGGACCATACATGAAGATGTTGCCGGCTACCGACAACGTCCCGGTGTTGGCCACCGTGGTCGTGCCGCCGAGTCGAAAGTTGAAGCCGCCGGTGACCGACAGCGTCCCGCTGTTGGTCAGCGTAGTCACCCCAGTGCTGGTGTTGCTGTTCTGGTTGGAGTAGATCGTGTAGTTGCTGGTGACCGTCCCGGCGTTGTTCAGCGACGTGTTCGTCCCGGCCGCCTGGCCGAACTGGAGGCCGGTCCCGGTCGCCACCACGGTGCCGCCGGCGGCCACGTTCAGGGCCGTCGTCGTCCCCGCCGACTGACCGAAGCCAAAGCTGCCGGCGCTGATGTTGCCCCCGCTGTTCACGTTGATGGTCGCCGTCGTGTTCTGGGCGGTCTGGTATTCCGTGAAGAACAGGGCAGTGGACTTCAGCGTGCCGTTGACGTTCAGGAACAGTGACTGGTAGGCCGTGGCGCTGCCGTTGTTGTCGGTGTTGCCCAGGCCGACGTTGTTGTTGGAGCTGGCGGTCGTGCCGCTGTTGATGTTGAGCGTAGCGACGTTCGGACTGCCGGCGCTTCCGGCGGGCGAAGTGCCGCTGCCCACGGCGAGCTCGCCGTTAAAGGTCTCCGTCACGCCGCTGCCGCCCATGACGACCGTGCCGGTCGCCACGCTCGCCGCGATGTTCGAGCCGGTCGCGTTGGCGAACGTGTTCGCGCCGGTAAGCGTCAGCGTGCCCGGGGCGTTGAACACCGCGTTCACACCGTTGATCGTCGAGGCGATCGTGGGTGCCACTCCGGCGACGGTGGTGATCGTGCCGGATACGACCGGGCTGGCGCTGCCAAGGTTGATCGTCCCGCCGGTCAACAGGTAGTTGCCCGACACTTGGTTGAAGTCGATCGTGCCGACGCTGACGCCGCCGGCACCCACGGTCACGATTCCGGACCCGACCGTGCCACCCGAGCCGAAAACGGCGGTGTCGCCCGTCGTGTTACCGAACGTCCCGACCATCCCGTTGGCGGTGTTGAAGAAGTCGCCGGTGGTCCCGTCAAAGTTCCCGGGCCCGTCGGAGCCGCTGGCGACCATGCCCGGGTCGTAGACGTACACCGCCGCATGAGCGGTCGGCACGGCCCGCCCGGCCAGCCCGGCCGCGGCGGCCGCCGCGGCCGACGCCACCCAAATCCGGCCCGCCCGCCGACGGGACCCCACAACGCGAGCCGGACGCCCAATCGTCAAAGACGTGCGAACCATGACTATCCTCCAAACCGCAACCTCGAAACCCTATTCGGCGACCAAGCCGGTGCGTCCCCCGCCACCAAACGCCCAACCGCGTTTGGCCCACACCGATCCAATCTGTCGAACACTCTCCACGACGCCAGATGTGACACAACACTAACACAGGAACTGCGAGCCGTCGACCGATTCTAAATCTTAACGGCGTGCGGACGGAATTCTACCATATTCCGCGCAAAAATATTCGACGGTTATATCTCCTGGCGTCGATTTTCCAGGGACGGCTGCCCTGGGGAGTTCTCTAGTCAACTCCGGTAGGCCCCTCAGGATTGCCTCGGGCGGTGCGGAACGTTCGTGATGGGCATTGGTTACCGGACGCGTGCCGGCCGAGACGGTCGAATGCCGCCGACGCGTCGCAATGGAACTCTCCGCCGTTCTCGCCGGCTCGGGTGGGAACAGGCACACATGTAGCGGCATTAAATCGACTTTCAATGCCCACTGTCTCCCGCCGAGAGCGCTAAAGGAGCCACGAACGGGTAATCCTCTTGGCGATCCTTGGCGGACTTATAACGAAGCTGCACAACGATAAGAAAATTCGGTGGAGAGGCCGTAATGGAAAGGCGTTGGAAGTCGCGTGGCCGCCGGTCCTGCAGGGATCGGGTGAGGCCGCGACACGCCCCGGGTGGACCGGAGGCCGCTTGAGGGGGTGTTGCAGAGTGGCTGGCAGCCCCCGAGGACGGGAGCCGATTGCATTCGGATGACGAAGACGATGGCCCCCCAGAGGCTCGATCAGGCGCGACGTCGGCGTCGGCCCAGGAGCGGGAGCACCGTCGCCGACGCCAGCAGGACCATCGACGTGGGCTCCGGTGCCGCGGCCGGGTCCAGGAACGAGACGTTGAACAGGACGTCCTGCGTCGCGTTCGACTGGATGTTGGTCTCGGTGGCGCTGACCCAGTCGGTGTCGCTGATGCTGTAGGCCGAGTTCAGGATGAAACCGGAGGACGCGTTGGCATCCGACGCGTTGAGGAGCGTGTTGAGGTCGTAGGCCACATACTTGCTGGGGTCGGTGGTGGTGAGGCTAGGCACCCAGAGGACGGCGTGGGTAGCGCCCTGGGCACCAAAGCCGACACTGCTGTTGTAGTTCAACGCGTAGCCGACGGCCAAACCATCGGTGTTGATGGCGTAGGCGTAGCTGGTCGTCACGTTACTGGCCGAGACGCCGAGGTTGGGCAGTTCGTTGGCAACGGTGGCGTTGGCGGCCCAGACGGCGGCGCGGTTGCCGAGGGACCCACCGGTGCTGTTGTAGGCGGCGCTCAGGCCGACCGCCGTCCCCGCGAAGTTGATGGCGTTGACCTGACCGTTGAACTGGTTGGCCCCACCTGCGGCGTTGACGCCGAGGGTGCCGAGCTGCGTCACGTTCCCGCTCGCGTCCCAGCGGACCGGTGCCGCGCCGACCTTGCTGTTGCTCGTGTTGTAGACCGTTTCGGTGCCGACCGAGATGCCATTGTCGTTGACGGCGTAGGCGGTCGCGCTGGTGGAGCCGGTGGAGGCGTTCCCATTGGTGGTGCCGAGGGTGCCCAGCACGGTGATCTTCGTGCCTCCACCGGCCCACAGGACGGCCCGCGAGCCGATGGAGCCAAAACTGGAGTTGTAGTCCGTGGCGGTCCCCACCACTGTGCCGGAGGAGTTGATGGCGTACGGCTGGGCGAGGGACGAGCCAGAACTGGAGAGGGCCAGGGGGTCCAGTTTCGAGATGTTCTGTCCAGTGGCGTCCCAGCGGACGGCATAGATGCCGGTCTGCGTACCGCTGGCGCTGAATGCGGTCACCTGGCCGGTCGACACGTTGTACTGGTTGATGGCCGCGTCGTAGCCGTACGAGTTTCCATTCGCGTCCGTGCCCAGATTCGCCAGCACAGTGACGCCGCCCGAGGCATTCCACATGACGGCTGCGGGAGCAGTCATATTATTGCTGGTGTTGTACGTATTAGAGCTGCCGACGGCGATGCCTGACGCGTTGATGGAGTAGGGCGAGCTCGTCGAGATGCCGGTGCTGCTGTTGCCGGCCGGCAAGAGCTGGAACGCGTTGTTGAGCCCGGGGGTGCCAGCGCCGGAGCTGCTGATCTCGAACGCGAGGCCGCTGCCGCTGACGTACGTGCCGTTGCTGTAGTTGTTCGCTTTCCCAACGCCGACCCCGTTGCCGGCCGTCATGTACTGGAACTGCTGCCCGATCGAGCCGCTCTTGTAGCCGGTCCCCGTGCTTGAGTAGGCAGGCCCCTGGTACAGCGTCAGCGTCTGCCCCCAGGCCCTGTTTGCGGCCACGGTGACGGCGGCGGCGGAGGCGACGACGGAAAGTGCGATGCGACGGTTCATGTCTCTTCTCCCAGTTCGAACGACTTAGACCCCACACCCCGGCGGCGACGGGCCGGTCCCGGACGTAAATCTCACCGACCGCGCCGGGCAGACCCTTGAGCTGCGGCTCGCCCACCCATGCGTCGGGCCCGCGGTGGCCCAAGTGCCGCGCGCGGCACCCCGGCCTGGTCAGCTGCCCGGGTTGCGCTTGTCGGCCCAGAAGGGGTAGTCCAGGGTCGACTTGCAGTAGGCCGGGTAGCTGCTGCTCGTCAGGGTCGAGAAGTCGACCGCACCCGGGTAGCACAGGCCGATGTGGTTGGCCTGGATGACGGCGTAGGCGGCGGGGGACGGTTGCAGGTTCGCCGGCCGGACCTTGGCCAGCACCGACGCGGCGTGCCCGTCGCAGTAGCCGACGTTCCCGTAGCCACCCAGATGAACGCCGTAGAACGTGTCGCCGACGTATGGGGCACCGAAGCTGGGCCGGTGCAGGTTCGCGGTCGTTCCCAAGGCACCTGTGGTCGTGTTGACGAACACCGCGTCGGCGAAGAACACGGTCTCGGACGCGATGCTGAACTGGCTCATCTTGGTGACCAGCGGGACGGACTCATTCGTCGGGACCACGGCGTAGGTGGTTGGCAGTGCGCCGCCGAGGTTCTTGAGGGCGAGGTCCCTCATCGACGGGCAGACGAGGAACGCCTGCGTCTTCACGTAGGGCGCGATGGGGCCCTTATCGAACGAGTACTGGCTGCCGCCGTTCTGCACCCGCTCGTAGTTCCAGCTGTAGGACACGGGCCCGGTCACGCCGTTGATGGTGTCGGTGACGGGGTTGGTGCTGGTGTACACCTGCGTGTCCACCGTCCAGATCACCTGACCGTGGTGGTCAACCGAGTAGTTGTAGGCCCCCATCGCCAGCTGGTGGAGGTTGGACAGGCACTGGGTCTGTACCGCCCGGGCCCGGGCGCGGGTGATGGCCGGCAGCAGGATCGAGATCAGCAGGGCGATGATCCCGATCACGACCAACAGCTCCACCAACGTGAAACCAGTGGCACGACGTTTCTGCATGATCTCTCCGGGGTGAAGCGGGCGGTTCAAACACACAATAAGGTTTTGCGAAGACAATGCAAGAGATTCATATAAATTTTTGAGTCGAGCCTTGCGTGGACCTTGGGGATTGGTGAACATGGGTGAATGGAGACGAGCAGTGTGGAACCGGTCGACTTCGAGCGTGACGCGACGGACGTGTTGACCCAGTTCAAGGTGGCGGTCAACTCGGTGCTGGCCGCGGTCGGCGTGCGCCGGCCGGTCGAGCTGCAGCAGGCGTTGAAGCTGCAGAGCACCCTGAGCTGGCAGCTGTTCAAGGTGGCCGGCGAGCGGAGCGTGCTCAGCGCGGGCGGGTCGGTCCCCTCAAGGGCGTCGGTCGCCCGCTTTGCCGAGGCCGCGGCCGAGGTCGGCGTCCCGGCCGAGATGGTCGGGTCGCTGATGACCGCCTACACGGGGTTCGAGCGGCTCGTCGAGCGCCACGCCGGCGACCGCACCAGCTTCAACTCGCTCGTCTCGGCCGTGACCGGCAAGGAGGACGACTGGCTGGCGGCCGACCTGCAGCACCGGCGGAACATGTACCGCGGCTTCAGCGCCGTCCTGGGCGTGCAGGTCCGGACCAAGCTGAACTGCTCGGTCGTCCTGGGCCGGCCCGGGTCCACCGCGTGCGACGTCGCCTTCCTGTCCGGCCTGGTCGACCTCCGCATGCTCCGCCCCCGCGACGCCTTCCGCGTGTTCGGGTTCACCCTGCGGAAGCTGAAGGACGCGCCCGACCTGCGGTCGATGGGCATGAGCGCCAACCCCGACAGCTACTGCATGGACGACTATTGCAGCCAGCCCACGCCGCCCATGGAGACCCTGGCCGGCGAGCGGGGCCGCCGGCGGTGGGTCGAGTCGTCGCTGGTCCGCCCACAGCTGGGCAAACAGGGGGCGACGACCGTCATGTTCGGCGGCACGTCGCGCCTGGACGACTGCCCGTCCGCCTTCACCGCCGTCGTCAACATCCCGGCCGAGACCCTCATCCACGACGTGCTGATCTCCCCTGCGATGCGCGGGGCGGCGACCCTGGTCCCGCGGGTGATCCTCGGCAGCGACAACCCGGCCGAGCGCGGGCCCAGCGCCGTCACGCTGCAGGGCGATCATCGCATCGAACGGCTCGGTCGCGGCGTGAACGGCCTGGCCACGGCCGACGTCCCCGGCTACGCCGAGATGGTGAGGGCCGTCACGGCCAAGCTGGGCTACGACGCCGAGGATCTGGAGGCCTGGCGGCTCCGCCTGCCCTTCCCGGTACACCAGAGCGTCGTCCGCATCCGGCTCGTGCCGCCGGACGAGAAGCCGCGGCGCCGGCCCCGATCCAAGATCTCACGGCAACCGTAAGTGCCGACGAAGCTTCCGCAGCAGGTCCAAGCCGCTCCACAGTCTCGGGTGGACGTGCAAGCCGGGCCCTAGGGGGTAGCCGGAACTGGCGATGACCGATCCGGCCAGCAGGGTGACAGGCGCCTTACTGGAACCCGCTGGTGACATCACGCCCGTGTCGAGCTTGTCGATCTCGCCTCACCGGCTTGCCCGGGACCGCAGGCTTGCGCGCGCCGCTGAGGGGGTCGAAGCCGCCGCGATCGGGGCCGCCCGCCGTGCGCGGGCGATCGTGCCCATCACCTGCGGGGGCGATTGCGTCCCCGCGAGCGACGACCGTCAGCTGCCGGCCGGAGGTCGATGGGCACGCCTCGTCATTCGGGGCGGCCCGGGTGGTCCGGGCGCGGCTATACGCGGTTAAAGACCGGCAGCAATCGGACCGTGCTCTGGTAGACCGGGTACTCCAGCCGCACGCGCCAGACCTCGAACGTCTCGACATCCCCGGCCAGGTCGCCGGCGGCGACCCGGACCATCTCGGGGAGGCGCGGCACGTCGGCCGTGGCAAGCCCGCCGGTCCCCTTGCCCAGCGACTGGACCCGGTGGTCGCCCAGCAGCGGGGTCACGTCTGGGGGCCGGTGAAGCGCCTGGTCGTCGCCGCGGAACACACTGAGCTGGGGCGGCCCGCTCAGCACGCCGGGGGCGACCAGCAGGTCCATGACCAGCACCTCGGACGGGAGCAGCAGCAGGCTGCTGAGCCGCGTCGGCGGGGAGTCCAGCCGGTAGTGCTCCCCGAACATCACCGTCGTCAGCCCCAGGTTGCCCACCTCGGGCTTCACCAGGAACGTCTGGATCCACTGGCTCTCCCCCGACTCGCCCTGGCTGACCTGCGTTGCCGGCAGCGGGCGGGTGGAGAACTCCTCCAGCAGGAAGCCGTCCGGCGCGGCGGTCAACGGCCGGTGCCGGTGGCTGGCGAGGGCATCGGTCGGCTGCTCCTGCTGCAGCCGGAACCCGTGGATGCGGACGCGGTCCATCGACCGCAGGACGCGGATGCCGACGTACCCGCTGACGGTCACCAGCCGGAACCCGCCCTCGGTCCCGGCCCGCTCCAGCAGGGCGGCGACGACCCGCGTCTGGGCGTGGACCCCCATGACGTGGCACTCGCCGCGGAACATGTTCCGGCGGTGCTGAACGTCGGTGGCGATCCACTCGTCGTTGGTCTCCCCGGCGGCGGCGGCAACCAGCGAGTTGAAGCTGGTCCGGTCCCCCGCGTGCCGCTGCACCAGCTGCTCGAAGCGGTCGTAGGTCTCGGCCAGGGATGCAACCTCGCCGGCCGGCACGCCCGCCGCCGTGGCGGCGTCGATGAACCGGGACACGTAGACGCGCGAGGGGATCAGCGGTCCCGACGCCAGTTCCCCGACGTCCCACGCGACCCTGCAGATCTGCCAGCTCAACCGCGGGTCGAGCTTCAACGCCTTCTGCAACTCGACCGGCCGCCGCACGCCCAGCGTTGCCAAGGTCTGCCCGAACGCCCGCTTGATGTCCCCCAACACCTCCCCGGCCTCGCTCTGGAACCGGTTCCGACCGACCTCCGCACCGCTGTCGCCCATTGCGACACTGTAGCCGTCGAGGCACA
This sequence comes from Tepidisphaeraceae bacterium, assembly GCA_965198865.1. Classification (GTDB taxonomy): domain Bacteria; phylum Planctomycetota; class Phycisphaerae; order Tepidisphaerales; family Tepidisphaeraceae; genus CBDAQA01. The sequence continues at coordinate 123,169 of CBDAQA010000020.1, forward strand.
CGATTTCAGTCGACCAAGCCTTCATCACCGGTCCATATACCTCCCCAGGAAGTGAATGACAATCTTATTAGTAATTTTATTGACAGGGCATGAGGCACTCTCTAGTTTGACGGGACCAACTGCGGACCCTAAAAACGGAAGGCCTCATGCGAATGCGTCGCCCCGCGTTCACCCTCGTCGAACTCCTCGTCGTCATCGGGATCATCGCGGTCCTGATCGGCCTGTTGCTGCCGTCGCTCGCCAAGGCGCGGCGGGCGGCGCAGGCGTCGGTCTGCCTGTCCAACCTGCGACAGCTCGCCCTGGCCAACTATGCCTACGCCAACGACAACCACGGGCAGGTGTGCCCCAGCATCGCCCTGTCGATGCCGTACACCGACACGGTCAACGGCGTCACCGGGAGCGTCGATCTCACCTGGCTGTACGAGCACGTGTCGGGGCCGACGTCCGAGGGGTTCAGTCCGCTGAACGGCCTCCTGGGACGCTACCTCAAGGCCGCCAACGTCTTCCAATGCCCCACCTTGGAGGAACTCAACCTGCCGGTCACGTCCGTCCCCAACGGCTACGGCATGGCCCTGGTGGCCAACGAGGTCACGCTGACCGACGACGGGTCGACCCAGCTCCGGTTCTCGCAGATCCAGATCCCGACGGAGACTGTGATCTTCGGCGACTGCATCACCTTCTTAAAGGGCAAGCTGTCCAGGCCCTCGTACCAGCTGACCCGGCCGGGACTCGGCGCCTACTCGGTGGACGGCTTCCAGGGCCGGCACGGCGCCGGGTACGGGAACATGGCCTTCATGGATGGACACGTCGAGCGGGTCCTGGCCCAGAAGCGAGGCGCGCAAACCTACTCCGGCAGCAACCAGCAGTACTTGCCGCAGATCTGGGCCGACCACATCGGCCCGGTCTACAAGGGGCCGATCGACTTCTCGCCGTACGGGAACAGCACCGACTGGTCCAACGCCTGCGGTACCCAGTTCGACTACTACTGGTGGGCCAGGAAGTGGCGGAAGGCCTGACGCTTCTGGTAAGATGTGTGAGTTCCCACCACCGGTACCCGGCTCACACGGCCGGGTGCTTCAACGCGCTACAGCCATCGAATCGGCTTGATTAGATGCTGATTGTGCCCGTTGCCGTCCCTAGGTTCTCGTGATGCGAAGCGTTCCCGTCGAAGAATCCGTGCGTGACCTGGAGGACGGGCTTGCCGTCGCGGCCGCCAAGGTCAGATCCGCCAGCCTCCGGATCGCCGCCAGCCGAGCATTGCGACGTGGGGTGTGGGTGACCGGCGCGACGGCCGTCGCCGCCGCCGGCGCGGTCGCGGCGGCCCGACTGCTCGCCGGATCCATGGTCCCCGCGGCGTGCGTCGGAGGGGCGGGACTCTTGGCTTCGGCGGCCGTCGTCGGCTTGGGCGTGGCACCGGCTTGGCGTCGCCGGCCGAGCCTGTCCACCGTCGCCGAGCGACTGGACCTGGCGGCACCAGATCACAACGCCATCGCCACGGCCCTCGACCTGGCCCGAAGTGGCGATCGCTCGCGCTTCGCGCTGCGGGCGGTCACGGCCGGCGTCGAGGTGCTGCGGGTGGCCGCAGACGTCGACCCCGTGGTGCCGTCCGTCCCGGCGACGGACTGGCGCGGCTGGGCGGCGGTCGCCGCGGGTCTGGCGGCCCTGGCCTTGGCGTCCCTCGTGCCCGTCCGACCGGTGACGCGGCTCACCGCCGCCGGCCCGGCCGCTGCCGATCAAACGGTGTCGTTGCCGGCCCCCGTCGCCCAACGGTCGCCGCAGCCACCGCCCCCACGCGTTCCGGCCGAAGCCCGCACCGCCGATCCGGCGAGCGCGTCCAAGTCGCGGGCCGCACCCGGTTCGTCGAGGGAGGCGTCGCCCAGCCTGAACCCGTCGTCGGACCCGGCCGGCGACGGCAGTGGCGACTCGTCCCAGGTCGCCACCCAGTCCAGCGACGCGTCCCAGCCCAAGCGGCCGGGCCGCCGGCCCACGCCCGGCGAGGGGGGCGAGCAGCCGGCCCCTGCCCCGGCGGAGGCCGCGCTCAACCAAGCGATGCAGCTGGCGTCGTCCGGATCCGCCGCCGCCGACCCCTCGCGGTCCCACAGCTCGCCCCGCGGTGGCCCGGCCGGCGCCAGCAGCGATGGCGCCGAACCCTCTCCGAGCGATGAGCGCAAGGGCAGCGGCAACGGCGCGCAGAGCGCGTCGGCGGATGCCAAGCGCGCCAAGCGGTCCGAGGGAGGGAGCGGCGGCAGCGATGGGGCCGCGTCGTCCAAGGTGTCCAGCGCGAGCAAGGGCCGCAGCATGGCGTCGGCCGACGGGGCCGGTGGTCACGGACAGTCCAGCGGTCAGAACGCGCCCAAGAAGTCCCGCGGCGTCGCCCCGATGATGCTGGCCACGCCCGACCCCGACCTGTTCGAGGGCAAGCAGCTGGCCGGCCCCGACGAGCGCACCCGGCTGCAGGTGACCCCCAAGCCCGCCCCCGCCGAACCGGCGCCGCCCGCCCCGGCGGCGGCACGGGACGGCGACGAGCCGCCCGTCCCCGTCTACTCCGTCCCGGCCGAGTGCCGCCGGGCGGTCGACGACTACTTCGAGCGGTTCCACCACGACCCGGCCGCCGGGGCGGGCAAGTGACGACGGTTTCCCCTTTCGTAGCAAGGCAGGTGAACGTGAGCGCTGTTCTAGAACGATCCGCCAACGGCAGCGGCCAGCCCCCGGACACGAGCGACGGGGCCCTGGCCGAGGCCGAGCACGTCGCCCGGTTGTTCCGCGAGCTGCGGGCCCAGGTGGCCCGGGTGTTCGTCGGGCAGGACGAGGTGGTCGAGTTCGTCCTGTACACCCTGCTGGCCGGCGGTCACGTGCTGATCGAGGGCGTGCCCGGGCTGGGCAAGACGCTGCTGGTCCGCACCCTGGCCGAGGCGCTGCACCTGCCGATGAGCCGGATCCAGTTCACGCCCGACCTGATGCCGGCCGACATCACCGGCACCACCGTGCTCACCGAGGCCGCCGGCGGCGGGCACGAGCTGAAGTTCCAGCCCGGCCCGCTGGTGTCGAGCATCGTCCTGGCCGACGAGATCAACCGGGCCACGCCCAAGACCCAGTCGGCCCTGCTGGAGGCGATGCAGGAGGGGCAGGTGACCGTCGCCGGGCGGACGATCACGCTGCCCACGCCGTTCATCGTGCTGGCCACGCAGAACCCCGTCGAGCAGGAGGGGACCTACCCGCTGCCCGAGGCGCAGCTGGACCGGTTCCTGGTCAAGGTGATCGTCCGCTACCCCACGGCCGACGAGCTGGACGGCATCCTGGTCCGCACGACCGGGTCGGCCGACGCCCGGGCCCAGGCGATGTTCACCGGCGACGACGTGCTGGCCGCCCGCCGGACCGTGCGCGACATCCCGGCCGCGTCGCAGGTCCGCCGCTACGCGATCAACCTGGTGCTCGCCACCCAGCCCGACCAGCCGACCGCGCCCGAGGCGATCCGCCGGCACGTGTCGTTCGGGGCCGGCCCCCGCGCCGCCCAGGCGATGCTGATGCTGGCCAAGACCCGCGCCGTCGTGGCCGGCCGCTTCGCCGCCAGCTGCGACGACGTCAGGGCCGTCGCGCCGGCGGTCCTGCGCCACCGGCTCGTCCTGAACTTCGCCGGGTTGGCCGAGCGGGTCAGCCCCGACGCCGTCGTCGCCGCCGTCCTGGCCGCCGTGTCACCCCTGTCCAAGCCGTGAGCCGCCCTCCGTGCAGCACCTGTTCCCCGACAGCTTCGTCGCCGGCATCGGCCGGCTCAGCATGGACGTCCGCCCGGCGCCGCCGCGGGCGGCGCACGGCGTCCACCTGAGCCCCCGGCCCGGGTCGTCGCTGGAGTTCCGCGACTACCAGCCGTACGCGCCCGGCGACGACCTGCGCCGCGTCGACTGGTCCGTCTACGGCCGGACCCGCCACCTGTTCGTCCGCCGGTTCGAGCGGCCGACCGCCGTGCCGGTCTTCGTCCTGGTCGACGCCAGCCGGTCGATGACCCTGGAGACCCCCAGCCGCTTCGCCACCGCCGCCCGCATCGGCGCCGCCGTCGCCGCCGCCGCCGTGGCCGGGCACAACCCGCTGCGGGTCGTCGTCGCCGACGGCCTCGCCGCGGCCGCCCCGCGCGCCGTCTCCGGTCGCCGCGGCTTGGTCCGGGTGATGGCCGACCTCGCGGCCGATCGCATCCCCGCCGGCCCCGGCCCGGCCGCGGCGCTGCGGGCGCTCTTGCCGGCCCTGGCCGCCCAGGGCCGCGGCGTGCTGGTCGTGGTCAGCGACTTCTTCGAGGAGGAGGGCGTCGACGCGCTGGTCGACGCGCTCGGACGGACACCCCAGCGTCTGGTCCTGCTCCGGGTCACCCAGCCCTGGGACGCCGACCCCGCCCTGGCGGGCGACGACGTCGAACTCGAGGACTGCGAGACGGCCGGCCGACTGCACGTGTCGCCCGACGCGGGCGTGCTGGCCCGCTACCGCTCGGCATACCGGGCCTACTTCGACGCCCTGGACGGTTTCGCCGCCAGCCGCGGCGTCACGTCGGCCACGTTCGACGCCTCGACCGACACCCTGCCGCAACTGGAGCGGCTGTTCCCCGGCGGCGTGCTGTCGCTCTGACCGCCGCCGAACCGTCTTACATCCCGCACGGGACACCATGTTGCTGTTGGCCATCGCACCGCTGTCGATCGGATTCGTCGCCCTGGCCGCCGGGGCGGTGGCGGCGCTGTTCGCGCTGCACCACCTGCGCGTCCAGCCGGCCCGGCAGCCGATCGCCACGCTGATCTTCTGGCGGGCCGCCATCCGGCCGCAGCGGACGCGGGTGCCGTGGTCCCGGCGGTTCACCCACCGTCGGACCTTTGCCCTGCTCGCCGCCATCCTGCTGCTGACCGCCGCAGCCCTGGTTGCCGACCAATGGGGTGCCCTCGGCGGCGCGGACCGGCGCGACGTGGTCGTCGTCGACGCCGGCGCCGCCATGTCGGCCGACGATGGAACCGGCCGGCAGCTGCTCCGGCGCGCGGCCGACGCCGCCCGTGCCGACGTCGGTCGGCTGTCCGCCGGCACGGCCCTGGTCGCCGCCGGGGAACAGCCCGTCGTCCTGTCTCGCGGCGACGAGCCCGCCCCCGTGGTTCGCCGTCGCCTCGACCTGCTTGCACCTGGTTCCGGCGCGTCCGCCTCGGCCCTGGCGCTGCAGCTCGCCCGCGGCGTGCAGGGGTCCGTCGCCGGCGACATCCACTGGTACACCGCCCAGGACCAGCTCCCCGCCGGCCTGCCGGACGATGTCGCCAGGCGGGTCCGCATCCACCCCGTCGCGCCTGCCACAGCGGTGGCCATCGTCGGCGTCACGTTCCAGCCCTTGGCCGACGATCCCGCCCACGGCACCCTTACGGTCCGGTGTGCCGGTCGCTCCAGTCAACCGATCATCGTGCGGGCCCAGGTCGACCGCGGCCCGGCTGCCGTCCGCACGGCGACCGTCGACGCCGGGGCGACCGACGTCACCTTCGCCGGCCTGCCCGCCGACGGGCGGTCCGTCGCGGTCCAGCTGATCGGCGCCCCCGGCCCGGCCGGCACGCACGAGGCGTCGGTTCCCCTGCCCGACAACCGACCGCTGACGTTCCGGTTCATGGGCGAGGTGCCCCCACCGCTGCGGGCCGCCGCGCTGTCGCTGGGGACCGAGGCCGACGCCGGCCGGATCGTCATCGCGGGCCGGGGCGCTGCCGTGCCGGCCGACGCGACGGCCGCCGTCGTGATCGTCGACAGCGGCGAGACGGTCCCCGCCGGCCAGCGGCTGGCGTTCCCCGCCGCCGCGCCATGGGGTCGCGGCCTGTCCCTCGAAGACGGCACCGCCGACGGGTCGGTCCTGACCACCCCCGGTGAACCGGTGCTGACGGCCGGCCCGGCCGCGGTCGCCTCGCTCGACCGGACGCCTGCCTGCCGAACGCTGTACGTCGCCCGGGGCCTGCTCGATCCAAGCGCGGACCTTCCGCGACGGGCCGCCTTCCCGGTGCTGCTGGACCGGCTGTTCCACGAGTTGGTCAGCCGGTCGTCGCCCGCCCTCGCCGTGGCGGCGTTGCGGTCGGCCGAGGACCCGCTGTGGCCTGGGCCGCCGGACGCGCCGGCGCCAACCGAACATCCGGTCGCGCTGCCCGATCCGCCGCCGCTGGCGTTGGCCGCCACGGCCGGGCCGGCCCCGATGGCGGCGTCGGCCGGCCGACGCGTCCCGTGGGCGCAACTGGTGCTCGGCGTCGCCCTGGCCCTGATGGTCGTGGAATCGCTGCTCCTGGCGGCAAAGAAGATCGTCTGAGGAATCGTCCGATGGTGTTCGTCTACCCCGATTTCCTCTGGCTGCTGTTGCTCGCCCCGGCGCTGGGGTACCTGAGCTTGCGGACCGGTGGCCCGCGCCGCTGGTTGACGTCGTCGCTCCGGTTCGCCGCCGTGATCGCGCTCGTCCTGGCGGTCGCCCGGCCGGTCCTGCCGTGGCGGTCGGTCGAACCGACGACCGTCGTCGTGCTGGACCTGGGACCGTCCGCCCCGGCGACGCTGTCCGACGACGTCCGCCGCGCCCTGGCCGATGCGGGCAAGCCGACCGTCGTCGCGTTCGCCAGTCGGGCGGTCGTGGTCGCCGACCCGTCCAACCTGACCGACCCGGCCGCGATGGCGTCGCTACGCCAACGGCTGTCCGACCCGCTGTGGGCCGACGATGCGCCGACCGGCGGCGCAAACCTGGCCGCGGCGCTGCAGCTGGCCGGCGGCCAGGTCCCGCCCGACGGTCGCGGTACGGTACGGCTGTACGCCAACGGTGGGTCCGACCACGGCGACGCCGCCGCCGAGGCGTACCGCCTCGCCCAGCGCGGGATCGCCGTCGACGTCGCATCAACATCGGAGCCGGCGTCGCGAGCGCTGCCGCCCACGCTCGTCCGCCAGGTGGCGCTGCCGGCCACCGGCCGCGTTGGCCAGACCGCCGACGCGGTCGTGCAGGTGGAGTCGACCGTGAGCGGGTCGGCCGTCGTCACCCTCACGGCCGGCGGTGGTGCCGCGGTCCGGGTCACCGCTCCCGTGACCCCAGGGCGGACCGAGGTCCACGTCCCGCTGCCGCTCACCCGGTCCGGTCTCATACCCGTGCGGGCCGCGGTCGGGGCCACCGATGCAAAGGCTCCCGCCAACCCCGGCGTGGTGCTGGCGGCGGTCGACGTGCAGCCCGCGCCGCGCGTGCTGCTGGTTCAGGACGTCGCCGAGCCCGGGCTCGCCGAGGCGCTGACCGCGATGCTGAGGGAATCGGCCCGCGTGACCTCCGTGTCCCCTGCCGAGCTGGTTGACCGGCGGATGGACGACGTGGGCGCCGTGATCCTGGCCGACGTCCCCGCCGACCACCTGCCGGTCGCGGCGCAGGCGAAGGTGCGGCAGGCCGTTCTGCAGGGCACCGGCCTGCTCGTGGCCGGGGCGGCCCGCAGCTTCGGGCCCGGCGGGTACGACGACGCCCCGCTGGCCCCCATGCTTCCGGTCCGCATGCCCCAGCAGGCCCAGAGCATCGACCCCAGCAGCACGCTGGTCATCATCATCGACACGTCCGGGTCCATGCACGGCGACCGGATCGACCTGGCCAAGGAGGTGGCCCGCCTGGCCGTGTCCCACCTGCGGCCGCAGGACAAGGTGGGCATCGTCGAGTTCTACGGCGGCCGGCGCTGGGCGGCCCCGATCCAGTCGGCGGCCAACCGGTCGGTCATCGACCGCACGCTGGACCGCATGACCGCCGGCGGCGGCACGGTCCTGTACCCGGCCGTGGAGGAGGCGGCGTTCGCGCTGAAGAACGTCCACACCCGCAGCAAGCACGTGTTCATCATCAGCGACGGCGGGGTCGAGGAGGCCCCGTTCGGCACGCTGGTCCGCCAGATGGCCGACGACGGCGTGGCCGTCACCACCGTCAAGGTGGGCGACGACGACAGCCCCAACCCGATGGCGTCCATCGCCCGCTGGGGCGAGGGGCGGTACTACGACGTGCAGGATCAGTTCGCCCTGCCCGACATCACGCTCAAGCAGCCGCAGCAGTCGCTGCTGTCGCCGGTGGTGCGGTCCCCCGCCGACCTGCTGGCCGGGACCGACCCACTGGTCCGCAGCGTGACCGACGGCGGCGCCGCGGCCGACCGCTGGGGATCGGTCGGCGGGTACGTCCGGACGGTCGCCAAGCCCACGGCCGACGTCCTGCTGCGGACGGCCGGGGGCGACCCGCTGCTGGCCCGCTGGCGGTACGGGGCGGGGTTCGTCGCCGCGCTGACCACGCAGTTGGGCTCGGGCATGACCCAGGGGTTGCAGGACCGCTCGCCCTTCGCCCGGCTGGTGGCCGCCCTGGTCCGCCAGGCCGACGCCAGCCGCGGTGCCCCGCTGCAGGCGAGGGCCGTCGTCCGCCCGGCCGGCGTGGAGGTCGACGTGGTCGCGACCGACGCCGACCCGACGCTGGCCGCCCGTCCGCTGTCGCTCGCCCTGACCGACGACCACGGCCGCCCCTGCCGACCGGCGGTGGTGGCCGAGGCGATCGGGCCGGGCCACTGGAACGTGCTGCTCCCCGGCGTCACGGCCGGCGCGTACGAGGTGACCGCGACGGTCGACACCGCGACCGGCCACGCCGGCGTGGCCGTCCCGCCGCCGGCGTCGGCGTCGGCCCGGTCGGGCGACCGACCGCTGCTCGACCGGCTCGCCGCCTTCGCCCCGCTCGCCGCCCGCCGGGCGGCGCAGCTGCCGGCCGACCGGCTGACGTTCGTCGCGCTCCAGCCGCCGCTGGTCGTCGCCGCCGTCGTCCTGCTGCTACTGCACGTGGCCGCCCGCCGGTGGCCGCTGAACGCCCGTCGTACGCCGTAACGCTCATGACCCATCGCAAACCACTCGCCGATCCCCGCGCCAACGGCGCCCCGCAACGGTCCGTCCCGCGCCCCGCGGCGCTCGCCCTGGCGGCCCTGCTCGCCGCGCCGGTGGTCGGCGGCGCGACCGCCCCGACCACCGGACCCGCCGCCGGTGCGACGCCGGTGGACTGGGACCAGCGGATCACCGCGTCGCTGCTTCAGACCGGCGGGGTCGACGCCGTCGCGGCCGACCTGTCCCGCGCCGCCGAAAAGCCGGACGTCCAGCGGGCGCGGGTGCGGGCGGCCATCGAGGCCGGCGATCTGAACACCGCGGCCACGGAGCTCCAGCGACGGGCGGCCGCGGTCGACGTCGACGCCCTGCGCCGGTTGGCCGCCGTCCAGGAAATGCTGGGCCAGACGCCCGAGGCCGAGCGGTCGCTGACGGCCGCCTTGGCCGCCTCGCCCGACGCGAGGTCAAACCGCGAGTTGACCCTGCGACTGGCCGCCCTGCTGTTCGATGACGGGCGCGCAGAGCAGGGCGTGGCAGCGCTCGACCAGCTGGTGAAAGCCGACCCGTCGGCCGCCACGGCCGCCGGGCTGGTGGCGTACCTGTCGGGCCAGTGGGACGCCGCCGCCCGCCACCTGAGGGCGGGGGGCCAAGCCGGCCCGGCGGTGGGTGTTCGACTGCTGCAGGGGACGGCCGCCATGAAGGCCAACCGGACGGACGCCGCCCTGGCGGCGTTCACGGCCGCGGCCGACGAGGCCGTGAAGCCGCACGACCGGCTGTACGCCCAGGAGCGGGTGATCGCCGCCGCCCGGCAGGCGGGCACGCTCCCGGGGTTGGCCGACGGATGGCTTGCCCAGCCCGACCTGCCGGCCGGCCGCATGCTGCCGCTGGCCACGGTGCTGCGCGAGCTGGACCGGGTGCCCGAACTGCTCAAATGGTGGCGGTCGGCCGCGGCCGACCCGGCCCGGTCGGCGACGGTCCTGTCCGACCGGTTCGTCCGCGAAGTGCTGGGCGCGGCGCAGTCGGCCGGCCTGGCCGATGACGCCCTGGGGATCTGCCAGGACATGCTGCGCCGCGCCCCCGACCACCGGCAGTGGCTGACGGCGACCGCCCGGGCGCTGCTCGACCAGGGCAAGCCGGCCGACGCCGATGGCCTGCTCACCGCCCGCCTGAACGCCGTCGCGGACCAGCCGGCCGAACTGCAATCGCTGGGGCGGCTGGCCCGGTCGCTGGGGCGGGACGGCGTCGCCCTGGACGCCGGCAAGCGCCTGGCCGCGTTCGGCGGGGACGCCGCCATCGCCGGGACGCTGTTGTCCGCCTCGGTCTACCAGGCCGCGGGCGACGGCCCGCGGACGGCGGCCACGCTGCGCCAGGCGGCGGCCGCCGCCGAGCAGCACCCCGCCGCCGCCGGCGAGGTGGTCAACGCCCTGGAGGCGGCCGGCCTGCAGGGCGACGCCCTCCGGCTGCTGAACGCCGCCGCCGCCCGGGACCCGGACGACGAGGCCGCGCTGGGCCGGCTGGCGTCGCTGCTGCTCGACCAGCACCGCCCGGCCGAGGCCGTGCCGGTCCTCGAACGGCTGAGCCGGTCCACCTCGGCCAGCGGGGCCGTCCGCGCGCAGGCCGACCGGCAGCTGCTGTCGGCCGCGGCCGACGCGGGCACCGTTCCCGACCTGATCGCCCGCACCAAGGACCGGCTCGACCACGGCCACGGCGACGAGCAGGACCTGTCCCTGCTGGTCGACGCCCAGGTGCGGGTGCGGAACCTCGACGCCGCCGCCGAGGCGATCCGCACCAGCCATCTGCTCGACGAGCCGGCCCGGCTGCGGCGGCTGTCGGTCCTGTTCCTCCGGGCCAAGGACTTCACCCGCGCCGCCCCCGCGCTGAAGCGGCTGGTGGACCTGGACCCGGCGAACGCCACCGAGACGCTGGAGCGGCTGGCGTCGGTCGACGTGACCCTGGGGGACACCGGTGCCGCCACCGCGGCGATCGACCGGCTCGCCGCCCGGGCGGGGGCGGGGCCGGGATCGATCTCGCTCATGGGCGGGGTGATGGACCGCCTGGGCCGGCCGGCCGAGGCCGCCCGGTACTACCGCCGGGCGCTGGCAGTGAACCCGACCGACGGGGACACCTGGCTGCTGTGGGCCACGGCCATGTCCAAGGCGGGCCGAGCGGCGGCGGCGCGACAGCGGCTGCAGGTGCTGGCCGACGGGGCCGCGACCGACAACCTGTTCGCCGTCGCCGTCGACGGTCTGCTGAACCTGAACGGGGCCCCCCCGGCCCTGCGGGCCGCCCGCCGCGCCGCCGTTGTCCGCGCCGCCGACCGGCCCGACCGGACGGTCCTGTACCACGTCATGGCCGACCTGTCGGACGAGCTGAAGGACCCGGCCGGCCAGGTGCGGGCGGCCGAGGTGACCGTGGCGATCAGCGACGAGGAGCGGCCCGAGCGGCTGCGCGAGCTGATGGACGTGGCCAGCCAGAAGGGGCTGGTCGACACGGCCGCCGACTGCGGTGAGTCGCTGCTGGGGCTGGGCGACGAGTTCCCGCCGCAGCTGTTCCTGCAGCTGGGCGAGCAGCTGCTGATCGGCGGGCGACCGCAGGACGCGATGCGGGCGTTCTCCCGCGCGTCGGAGGTGGCCGACCCGGACGAGGTGGCCCGCCGGGGCGGGGCGCTGCTGGACCAGTACGGCTACCCGGCGGCGGCGGCCGTCCTCCTGACGCCGCTCGCCGGCCGGCAACCGGGCGACGCGGCGCTGGCGGGGACGCTGGCGCGGCTGGACGAACTGGCGGGCCGGGACGACCCGGGGTTCGTCCACTACCTGGCGGCCGTGCGGGCTGCCCTGGTGGACCTGCCATCCGACCCCGACCCCGACGCCGCGCCGGCCCGCGTCGGCGTGCGCGGCGGTGCGCTGTTCGCCCGGCCACGCCCCCCGGCGGTTGCCGCGTTCTCGCGCCTGGTCGCCGGTGCCATCGCGACCGGCCGCTCGGCGGACCGGCGCGCCGCCCTGGTCGACCTGTTGCAGTCGCGGCTGCGCGACCGGCTGGCGGGCCTGGCCGGATCGGCCGGGCCGACCCTCGACGTCACGTCCATTGCTGCGGCGTTGCGGGCGGTGGGCTTCGCGACCAACCACCCGGAGCTGGCCGACGCCGCCGACGACGCCGTGATCGCCCGGTGGCCGGCCGACCGGGCGTACGCCGCCCAGGCGGTCAGCCACCGCCTTCAGAACCAGTTGGTGGTTCAGGGTGTCCGGTTCGCGGCAGCGCACGATGTCGAGCCGACGGTGGCCCTGGCGATGGCCCGGCAGGTCGTCGCGCCGATGCCGGGGGTGACGACCGGGCCGGCGGCGACCCGGCCACTCGCCACGTCCCTGGAGCGGGCGGCCGAGGTTCTGCCGGCACTGGTCGTTCGCGGCGAGTTGGACGCCGCGCGGCGGGTTCTGGCGAGCATCCCTCCGGACCGGCCGAACCTGGGGGCTGGGTCGCGCCAGGGGGTGATGATGGCCGGCCAGGTCGTCCCGCCCGTGCAGTCGGTGGTGACCGCCGCGGCGGCGGTGGGCGACTCGGAGGCGGTGACGCGGTGGGCGCTGTTGTGGCTCGACGCGGTGGAGCCGGCGGACACGTCCGCGGCGACGGCGCAGCCGTCGGGCCTCGTCTCGTCGACGGTCGGCACGCGGGTGGCCGGCAGGGTGGCCACGGGCGGCCGCCGTCCCAGCCAGACGAGCGGTTACCTCTCGGCCCAACGGTGGTACGTGCCGCTGATCGGCGGCACCTGGCGGCTCCTCTCGCCGGACGGACGGGCGCAATTCGTGGACCGGCTCGCCCAGCAGGCCGGCCGGGCCAAGGACCGGGGCGCGCGGGCGGCGTTGGCCGGCTACGTCCTGCAGCTCTCGGCCGACCTGGCCGGCGGGCGGCCAGACGCCGCCCGGCTGGCGGTCGACAGCCTGTCCGAGGGGGCGACCTTCGACCTGATCGCGAAATCCGCCGGGGCGTTCCTCCTCGTGCCGGCGGCCGAGCGCCCCGAGCTGCTCCCGCAGTTGTGCCGGTCGATCCCGAAGACCGACCAGTTGTCATTCCTGCTGGCGATCGTCGCCCAATCGAGCGAACCGCTGGACGCGGCCACGGCCGACACGATCTCCCGGACGGCCGGCCAGCTTCCGACCGGCCAGTCCGTCGACTGGACCGAGTGGTTCGACAACGGTGCCCAGCAACCCCTGTTGGCCCCGCTGGCCGATGCCGTCCTGCGGTGCGGGGCGACCCCCGACAACCCGGTCTGGCCCGACCCCGCCGGCCTGACGGCGGCCGCCGCGGCGTACGCCACGGCCGGCGACCCACAACGGGCCGACGACACGGCCGTCAAGGCGATCGGGGCCATCCTCGCCTCCCGCCCCGTCGATCCGGCGGCGAGCACCAGCGACCCCCGGCTCATGCGGCCCCGCCGGGCCTTCCCGCCGGACCGGTTCACGTTGCTCCGCATCGCCGTTGCGGCGATGTCGACCGACGGGCGGGCCCGGCTGTTGGCCCAGCACGGCGCGGGCGCACCCCCGGCCGACGGGGACCCGGCCGAGTCGATCGCCCGGGCGGCCCTGCTCGACGCCGTCGGCCGGCGGTCGGCAGCGCTGGGCGTGTTCCGAGCGGCTTTCGCCCGAAATCCGGCCGACACCGACCTGCTCCGGCAGTACGCCGAGCGGTTGCAGGACGACGGCCGCGCCGCCGAGCTGGTCGATACGGTCGGCCCGCGGGTGGGCGGCAACGACATGAGCCTGTACGCCGTCCGCACCGGCGTGAAGCGGTCCCTGCGCGACCTGTTCCGCGGGCGGGAGCTCCACGGCGACGCGCAAGGTCAGACGGCGGGCCCGGACCTGGCGACGGCGATCGCCGCGGGGGACGTGACGGCCGTGGCGACCGCCTTCCGGGGCGTCCTGCAGGCGATGCGGTCGCCGTCCGCCGTCCCGCCGGCCCCAGCGCCCGACGCTGGCGGCCTGCGGGGGGGATCGGGTTCGGCCGACAACCAGCCGCCCGCCGCACTAGACGGGTTTGCCCGGTGGCCCGGCGGACTGGACGCTGCGCTGCAGGCCCTGCAGACGCCGGCCGACGCGTCGGCCGGCCGCTTCGCCTCGTCGTCGCTGGACGGGACGGGCTGGCTGGCGACGCTGGTGGCGCGGTCCGCCGGGGATGTCGACGTGCGGCGGCGCATCGTCGACCACCTCGGGGCTGCGGCGGCGGCCGGGACGCTGTCCCGCGGCGACCGGTTCCTGGTCATGAACCTGGCCGCCGTGCCCGGGATCGACGTGCCGCGCGACCTGCTCGACGCGCTCCTGCCGGCCGCAATCATGGACGACGCGGGGACCGAGGACCGACGGTTGGCCGACGCCCTCGCCGCCCAGCACGACCCCTTGGCCGACGGCGTGGCGCGGTGGGCCGACGCGCTGCACCGGTCGTCGTTGTACCCCGCCCGCGCCGGATCCGCGCCGGTGGAGCCCAGCCCCACCACCCCGGTCGACGATGCGAGCGTCGCCGGCTGGCTGTCGACGGCCTTCGCGGCCGACCCGGCCGGGGGAGAGCGGGCGCTGGCCGCCCTGCGGGCGGACGGGCGGGTGACCCCCCGGCACTCCCACTGCGAACTGCGGTGGGTCCGGCTGGCCGCCGAGCGGGGCGATCTCGACGCGTTCAGGAGCCGGCTTGCGGTGGCGGTGCGCGCGCTGGCCTGGCAGCGGGTCGTGCCCCTGCCGGGGATCAGCTTCGCCGCGGTGGCGTCGGTCCCGCCCGTCCTGTCCGAGGCCCTGCCCGAGACCGTGGCCGACCCGGCGCGGCGGGCGGCGCTGCTCGAGGCGGCAACCCGAGCCTTGTCGGCCGTCGCCGCCCGGTGGCCGGACGACACCGGCGTCGTCCGGGCGTTTGCCGCCATCGGTCAATGGGCGGATGGACAGGGCGACCGGCCCGAGGCGCGGGCTCTGCTCGACCGGGCCGACGACCTGGCCGAACGGCAGGGCGCCGGCGAGCACCAGCTTTGGGTGGCCGACCTGGCCCGCACGATCGGTGACGACGCTCTGGCGGACAAGCTGGAGCTGGGCCTGTTGGCCGAGCATTGCCTGCCGGCCGTCCGGATCGCGCCGCTGCTCCGGCGGCTCCAACAGCAGGGGCACGCCGACGTCGCCCGCCGCCTGGCCAGCGAGGCGGCGATGTACTGCCGGGAGCCGAACGTGCTGGCCCTGGCCGGCCGAGGGGAAGCCCGGCCGTGAGGGCCTCGGCCACGACCGTCGCATCCACGGCTCACGCGATCGCACCGACATTGGAAGCATCCGAACAGCCGGACCTTCTCACCGGCCCGTTCTGACCGCTCGACGCGGCGATGCCGGTCGCGGAGGCGCTCCAGACTGAGGACTGCTTGGCCCGTTCCAGCGGGCTCGGGTCGACGCCGACGGTAAGGCGACCACCCTTCTTGCGGCCGTAGACGAGACGACGGCCCGGGCGTCAAGCCCGAGCCGTCGCTTCTCGCATGGATTCGGCGTGCCGCTCAGGCGGCGTGCGCTCAGGCGACCCTGGCGGTCGTCCGCCGCCGCCGTCGAAGGACCAGCGGGCCGGCCGCCACGCCGGCCAACAGCAGGCTGGTCGGCTCGGGGGAGGCGGCGATGTCGCCATCCAGTTGGACGGCAATGCCTTCGTACGTCGGCGATTGGCCGTTTTCCTGTCTGAAGGTGGTGTCGCCGCCGTTCGTGAAGTTTCCCGTCCCCTCGCCCGACCGGTCCAGGAGGTAGCCGTTGAACGCATCGGACCCGACGGTCGGCCCGTCGGTCCCGCCCTGGTTCGTGTAACTGATCACCGGCGTCAGGCCGGTGAGCGAGCTGAACGTCTTGCCGTTATCGCTCGAACCCTGATAGTTGAAGGTCAGCCCGATCTGCGTGGTGCCCGTAGGCAGCACCAGGGGGGCAAAGGAAATACCTGGCGAACCACTTCCGCCAACGGAGTAGATCGACGTCCGTGATGCGGTGGGTGCAAACGTGCCGCTGATCGTTTGGCTGTACGTTCCAAGCAGGTTGCTGAAGGCCGGCGTACCTGTGGGCGTACCCGGAGTGTAGGTGCCGTAGATATAGACGGTGGCCTTCACCGCGTTGAAGGTGGTTCCTGGAGAACTGACCAGACCCGTGATGTTGTCGAAGTACGAGGTGACGCCGGTCAGGTCGGCCGTGCCGGGAGCGAGGTTGAACGCACCGCCCATGAAAGAGTCGCCGCTCGAGGTCGTGGCATCAACGTGACCCGTCGCCGCGGTGGATCCGATCCCGTAAATTGCGGCCGTAGCGTTGTCGAACACCACGTCGGCTGAGGCGGACGACGCGAGTGCACCGATGGCCCATGTTGCACTTGCGACCGCGAGTGCCGCCCGTCGACCGCAAAACCACGTTTGCCCAAATTCTCGTTTAGTCATGATCGATCTTCCTTCCTTTTTCAGTCCTTGGACCCCTCACGCGTCGCGCCTGCTGATGCGCGGTCCCACGGCCGCACCAATGCACGTCGAGCGGCTGGATCGTCACGCTGTAGCATGGCGACCCTGCTGAAGCGCAGCGGTCGCCATCGCTAAGGCAATCGAACCTTGGGATAGCTATTGCGTCGACGCCCGCTCGCAAGACGTTGGAGCTTGTTCGATGCCGCAGAGTACCCGCCGCGACCACTAGTTCAAGATAATTCTACATATTGGTAGAAATTTTATTGCGCCGGTTATCCGCCGGCCCTCACGCGGGTGTTGCCGGGTGGGTGCCTTGCCAACCACCCTCCGCTGCAGGCGTTCCACCTGTGGTGCGACCGGCTCGCCAAGATCGGCACGATGAAGTACGGCGTTGCCGACATCATCCACGCCGCCACCTCGGATCAAGACCAGCAGCGGGACATCTACGCGCCGATGTTGGGCGCGGTGCGCCAGCTGATCCAGGCTTGCCAAGACCACGGCGACATCCGCGATGAGATCGACCCTGAAGACTTCCTGGTGCTGGGGGGACTGCTCTGGCGGATCCCGCCCGACCCGGCAGGCAAAGCGCGCGTGAAGCGGATCCTGGCGCTCATCTTTCGCGGCATGGCCGCGAGGGGTCGCGAGCCCGGGGCGGAAGCGAATGCTGTACGGAAGCGCCGCGATCGCGGTCGGGCCCCGCACGCTGGCGACGCAAACCTGGAACGGGATCGATCACGCGGATCCGAGCCGGCTTGATGCGACGGCAAGTCAGGCTCGAGCGATCGAGACGCTCGGGCTGCCCGTGCGATGGTGCGAGCGCGGTGACGGCGGGTGCGTCACGGCGATTTCGGTCGCTGAACATCCGCTTCGGTCCTCACGACGATCGACCTTGCCGCAAGCCCGACCCCGCCTGCCGTGAGTCGAACTTCGCCGGCCGTGGGGTCCGCTTGGACAATCACCTCCGCCAGGCCGTTGAACGCGCTGCGTTGCCACCGCGGAGGGGCGGTTGGGACCTGGAGCTTGAGCGAGACGCCCTTGTTCACGCCGCCGGTGCCGTCGGCGTTGTTGACCGCGACGGCAAACGTGTTGTCACCGGGCTGGAGGAACCTGCGGACGTCGAACGTCGGGGAGCTGCTCCAGTTGTGCGACTCGCCGACGGGCCGCCCGTTCACGTAGACCCACCCCTCGTCGTCGATCATGCCGAAGGTGAGGTCGGCCCGGTCCGCCGCCAGGTCCGCTTCGGTCAGCCGGACCCGCGCCCGGAAGATCGCCTTGTCGCCGGGGCCGAGCGGGCCGCCGTCGGCCCGGACGTTGACCCGCCGCCACTGCCCGTCGTCGAACGCCGCGGCCACCTCCGGGCGGTCCTTGAGGTCGGGCACCTTCGCCATCCGCCAATCGTCCAGCGCGATCGTCCGGCCGGCCGGCGTGCCGAAGTAGACGTCCGGCTCGTGGCACGTTGAGTCGCCGTTGCCCACGCCGATGATCCGGCCCGGACCGCTCAGCTCGAAGTGGATCAGGTTGTTCGCCGTCGGGACCACCCGCCCCTGGTCATCGGTGACGGCCACCGTCACCACGCTGCAATCCTGGCCGTCGGCGCGGATCGTCGCCCGGTCGGGCGTCAGCGTGAAGCCCGCCGGCAGGCCGGTGGTCTCCACCTTGGTTTCCGCGACGACCTTCCCGCCCTCGTCGTAGCCGTGGGCCGACAGCGTGCCCGGCGCGTAGGCCACGGCCCATTGCAGGTGGGAATTTCGGGTCGTCTGCTTCCTGCCCAGGCTCTTGCCGTTCAGGGACAGTTCGACGGCCGCGCAGTTGCTGAAGCACCAAACGTCGACGTTCTGCCCGACCTTGTCCGGCCAGTTCCAGTGCGGCAGCAGGTGCAGCATGGGTTTGTCGGTCCAGCAGGATTGGAAGTAGGAGAACACGTCCTTGGGGAAGCCGCAGGTGTCCAAAATGCCGAAGTTGGAACTGATGGTCGGCCAACCGAACGGCGACGGCTCGCCGCGATAGTCGAAGCCCGTCCAGAAGAACATCCCGGCGATCCACGGCCGTGCCTCGTAGAACTTGATCGACTCCTCGGCCGTGTTGGTGCGGCACCGCGGCTTCTGGGCGTCGTACGCGGACAGGTAGCCGTTGCCGTTCTGGTAGACGCCCCGCGTGTACTGGGCCATACCCTCTTCCGTGCCGATCGAGGGTTGGTCGGGACGGCCCCGGTGGAAGCCGTCGGTGTCGCCCTGGTCGTAGTAGTTGAACCCCTGCACGTCGATGCCGGCGGAGATGCCGTACGGCTTGCCGGTCGGCCAGTCCAGGACCGCGGCCGTACACAGCCGCGTCGGGTCCAACCGGTGGGCCAGCCGCCGCATCGTAATGGCGATGGCCTGGTCCCCGTCCGACTTGGCCCGCGGCTCCTCGTTGCCCAGCGACCAGACGAACACGCTGGGGTGGCTGCGGTCGCGGCGGATCTGCTGCTCGAGCAGGGCCAGGCTGTGCGGATCGCTGGCGAAGTCGCGGGTCTCGTCCATCACCAGCATGCCGAAGCGGTCGCACGCCTGCACCAGCTCCTCGGCCGGCTCGTTGTGCGACGTGCGGATCGCGTTGGAGCCCATCTCCTTGAGCCGGGCGACGCGGAAGGACCAGAGCGCGTCGGGGACGCCGACGCCGACGCCGGCGTGGTCCTGGTGGACGCAGGTGCCCCGGACCGGGTACCGCTTGCCGTTGAGCAGCAACCCGTTGTTGGCGTCGAAGACCACCGTGCGGATGCCGAACTCCGTCTCCTTTTGGTCGACCGGTTGCCCGCCTGCCGCGACGGTCGTGACCAGCCGGTAGAGCGCGGGCGACTCGGGCGACCACAGCTTGGGAGCGGCGACGGTCGCCGTCGCCGCGACCGTTTTGGTCTCCCACGGGCCGACCGTGTCCGAACCGTCCGCCGTGGCCACGGTCGTCCCGTCCGGGGCCAGCACCCGCCAACTCACGGTGGCGGTCGCGGGGCCGTCCTGCGCGTTCAGCAACGTGGTCTGGATGTGGAGGGTCGCCGGCCCCTGTGGCGGGTTGTCCCCGAAGGTGCTGTAGACGAACACCCCGTCGGCCGCGACGGCCAGCGGCGCGGTCTTGGTCAGCCAGACGTGGCGGTAGATGCCCGCCCCTTCGTAGAACCACCCCTCGTCCTCCGACGCGTCGACCCGCACCGCCAACACGTTGTTACCGCCGCAGTGGGCGACGTCGGTGCAGTCACACCGGAAGCCGTTGTACCCGCCCTCGTGGTGGTCCAGCATGTAGCCGTTGAGGAAGACCTGGCTCTTTCGGTAGGCCCCGTCGAACTCCAGCCACAGCCGTTTGCCCCGGTCGCCCGCGGGCAGGTTGAACGACCGGCGATACCAGCCGATGCTGTTGGCCGGGAACCCGGGCCCGACCGGCTTGAACCCGTGGTTGGCGGCGGCGTGCTGGTCGAACGGCAGCTCCACCGCCCAGTCGTGCGGCACGTTCACCGTCCGCCACGACGAGTCGTTGTACCCCGCCGCCGCCGGCCCCTCGTTCACCCCGGCGTTGATGATGTTCTCCACGAAGCGCAGGTCGCCAAGGTGGAACTTCCACCCCAGGTCCAGCGACAGCCGTTCGCGCGGGGAACCCGCGCCGGCCGCGGCGTCGGCGGCGCGGGCCACTCGCCCCGTCGCGAGGCAGGCGACGGCCACCAACGCCAGGGACGCGAGGCGGCGGGCACAACGGTCCATCTGAATGAGCGATTTCATCCTGTTCATCCCGGTTCAATCCACCTGTCCCCGTGGCGACGCACGGGATCATCTGGCCAGCGGCCAACGACGCCCGACGCGGTGGCCGCACGCGCCGTACGGGTAGAACTTACGGTGAGTCCGCCACATTCAACAGCCCGCCACCGCCAGGCCCGGCTGGCGGACGCACTGACGACGGCGACGGGCGGACGACCGCCGCCGTCTCGAGCGGTGGTCCGGCGGCCCGCCCCGGGCATACGGTAACGTAACGACCCGGACATCAACTTGTCGCCACCACGCGGGACGCGACGGGGCTGGAGCAACGGATGACGCCCGACGGGACCGACGGTGTTCACGTCACTCACCACACGGCCGACGTCGACGGCCTCCGGATGCACTTCGTCACCGCCGGGTCGGGCGAGCCGGTCGTGCTGCTCCACGGCTTCCCCGAGACCTGGTACGCGTGGCGGAAGGTCATCCCCGCCCTGGCCGCCCGCCACCGGGTCATCGCGCCCGACCTGCGTGGGTGCGGCGACACCGACCGGCCGGACGGCACGTTCGACCAGCGGACGGCGGCCGACGACGTCCACCGGCTCGTGCGACGCCTGGGCGTCGGGCCGGTCAACCTCGTCGGTCACGACGTCGGCACGATGGTCGCCTACGCCTACGCCGCCGCCCACCGCGGCGACGTGCGGCGGCTCGCGCTGATGGAGTCGGCCCTGCCGGGCTTCGGGCTGGAGGAGCTGTACGACGCCAACGCCTACCCCCGCATGTACCACCTGGGCCTATCGGCGGCACCGAACGGGCTGGCCGAGGCCTTGATCGCCGGCCGCGAGCGGATGTTCGTCTCGCACTTCATGCGGCAGCAGACGTACGACCCGACCGGGCCGGACGAGGACGCGGTGGCCGAGTACGCGCGGCGGCTTGCCGCCCCGGGCGCGCTGCGGGGCGGCCTCGCCTACTTTCGCAGCCACCCGGTCGACGCCGAGCACAATCGCCAAGCCGCCAAGGTCAAGCTGGCGATGCCGGTGCTCACCGTCGGCGCGTCGTTGAGCTTCAAGGACGTGTTGGCCGACCGCACGCCTGAGCTGGCCGAACACGTCCGCAGCGTCACCATCCCCGAGTGTGGCCACTACCTCGCCGAGGAGCAGCCGGAGCGGCTCGCCGCCGTGCTGATGGCGTTCCTCGGCGGGACGACCTGACGGTGCCGACGCGCCGGCGACGCCGACCTCACGGTCGGCGTCGCCGTTGGCGTGGGCCGTCCGGTTCGGGCGCGCACAGCCGGGCCACCGCCCGCCGGATCGCCTCGCGGTGGACCGTCGGCCGCTCGGCCGACGCCGGGTCGATCACGGCCGCGTACGGGTTGCCGGCCGTCCACGCGGTCGCCACGGCCACGATCAGGCTCAGGAGCAACGCCGGCGTGTCGGCCGCCTGCACCCGCCCCGCCGCCTGGGCCGCGGCGATGGCCGCCAGCTTGCCGGCCGTCCCCGTCGCCTGCTCCGGCGGCACCGCCGCCCGCCGCTCCAGGCCCGACCACGCCAGCAGCCGCATCATCTCCGGGTGGGCCAGCGCGAAGTCGAACATGCCCACCGCCCATCCCGGCACGTCGTCTGGCGTCACCGGCACCGCGTCGTACAGCTGCTGCAGCTCCCGCCCGACCACGGCCGAGAACAGCCCCTCCTTGCTGCCGAAGTGGTGGTAGATCAGCGCCTTATTCGCCTGGGCCGAGTGGGCGATGCGGTCCACGCGGGCCCCGGCGATCCCGTGCTCGGCGAACTCCGCCGTCGCCGCTCTCAAGATCCTCGCCCGCGTGCCTTCGGCGTCGTCCACCACACGGCCATTGTACCGGGACGACCCCACAGTTGACCAAACAGTCAACCCCGTTCTAAACTTTACCAACCAGTTAGTCAGGAAAATGCCATGGCGAATGGGACGTGGTTCATTACCGGGGTCAGCAGCGGCATCGGCCGCGAGATGGCCGGCCAGTTGTTGCGTCGGGGCGACCGGGTTGTCGGCACGGCCCGCCGCGACAGCGCGGGCGACGAGTTCCGACCCTTCGGCGACCGCTTCCGCCTCGCCCCGCTCGACGTGACCGACGTCGCGGCCGTCCGCCGCGTGGCCGACGCCACGGTCGCCGCCGTCGGCCGGGTCGACGTCGTCGTCAGCAACGCCGGGTACGGCCTGTTCGGCGCGGCCGAGGAGGTGAGCGACGACCAGGTCCGCCAGCAGATCGACACGAACCTGGTCGGCTCCATCGCGGTGATCCGGGCGTTCCTGCCCCACCTGCGGGCCCAGGGCGGCGGGCGGGTCATCCAGGTCTCGTCGGCCGGCGGGCAGACGACTTACCCCGGGTTCGGCCTGTACCACGCCGCCAAGTGGGGCATCGAGGGGTTCTGCGACACGCTGGCGCAGGAGGTGGCCCCGTTCGGCATCGGCGTGACGATCGCCGAGCCGGGCGCGACGCGGACGGGGTTCGGGGCCGCCCTGGTCCGCCCGCCGGCGATGCCCGAGTACGACGCCACGGCCGTCGGCGACGTCCGCCGGGCCATCGCCGGCCGGGGGCACGTCAACGGCGACGCGGCCAAGATGGCCCGCGCGATCATCGACTCCGTCGACGTTACCCCGGCCCCGCTGCGGCTGACCCTGGGCCGCGACACCTACCGCGACGTTCGCCGGTCGCTGGCCGACCGCCTCGCCCTGGTCGACGCCCAGCGGGACCTGGCCCACTCGACCGACGTGGACGCCGCGGCCGGCGAATGACCGCCGGGCGTCGCTCGGCTCGCGTCTGGGGCGGGCCCCGCGCGGAGCTGCCGCCGCGGGCGGCGGGCGTCGCCCGCCGCCCGCCGCCGTGGGGAGCACGGCCGCCATTCGTTGCGGGTTGGCCGGCCGATGCTGGTGGTCCCGTTCGGGTTCGACCGGCCGGACGGCGCCGCCCGCGTGGCGTTGCATCGCGAGGTCACCGGGCAGGTCCGACCGCGAACTCGAAGCCCAATCAGTAACGGGGCCATAGTGTCGAGAGATCTCGTTTTTGGGCCTTTTCTCCGTGTCTTTGTGCCTCCGTGGTGACCCAGTTCTGGTTTTCAAGCGCCTCTAATGCCATGGCTGTCGTAGACGACATTCTCGCGGAACGCGATTGCGGCGTCGTTCACTGCGGCTTGTCGCGCTTCGCCCACGAAGACATCACGGAGCTCGCGCGGGAATTTGGCCTACGCGATGACCCATCGGCGTTCACGCCAATCATCGCCTCCGATGCGGTCGCGCTGGTTGCTTCGATCCTGCACAAGGACATGGCTTACGGTCACCCCATGATGGCGGAGGGAGGCGCGGGCGAACTGGCGGAGCGGTTTCTCGAGCAGTTCGGCGGGGAAGCAACGGTCTACAGCAACGGCTGGACCGGCTGGGAAACCGGGTCGACCGGGTGGATCCCCGCGACCGGTGCCACCTTTGACACCGGCGTCCTGGTCATCGGCGATGGCCGCTCGGGTTGCATCTGGGTCGAAGACGAAGATTGAACGTTCAGCGCTGGATAACCAGCCCCTGCTGTGAACCGCCGTGCGTCACATGGAGGGTTCGTCAGTGGCAACGTTTCCCCCGGCACGCCGCGCTGGCCGCCACAGTGAAGCCGGCTGTTGTACACGACTACAGCTTCCCGAAGCGGGAGCTCGACGTCGACGGCAGCAACCGACCCACGGGATGTCGGGCAGGGGGTGCCCGCCACGAAGGTGTTGCGCACGCAGCGCCCACGTCCAGCTTTTCAAGCCGCCTAAGCGCCAGATTTACCGGATGGGTCCGGTAGGACGGGGGGGCGCGCGTCCCACCCATCGTCTCATCTGTAACTCTTTTTAAGCAATATGCTTAGGCCGTTTTTGAGACGAGTGGGACGGTTTGGAAACCGTCCCATTCTGTCTCAAAGTGTCCCACGCAGCGGCGATGGCTGGATCGCGGGCGGATGCCTTGGCCACCACTGATTCGCGCCATTCGTGGCCGCTCCCCGCGTGTGCTACATTCGCTGACATGCCAATCGCGCAGGAACAAGTGCTCGCCGCCCTCCGGACGGTGAACGATCCCGAGCTGCACCGGGACATCGTGCTGCTGAATATGGTCAAGGGGATGCAGATCGACGGGCCGACGGTGCGGCTGCGGCTGGACGCGGGCCCGTCGGCGACGCCGGCGACGCGCGAGGCGATCGGCCGGCAGGCGACGGCGGCCCTGACCCACGCGGGGGCGGAGAAGGTCGAGATCGAGTTCCTCGGCGTCGCCCCCGCCAGCGGCGCGGGCGCCCCGGCCGGCACCCGGCCGCGAGCCGTGTCGGCGCTGCCGCAGGTGAAGCACGTGATCGCCGTGGGGGCCGGCAAGGGCGGGGTCGGCAAGAGCACCCTGGCGCTGAACCTGGCCGTTGGCCTGCGCCGCGGTGGGGCGAACGTCGGCATCATGGACGGCGACATCTACGGGCCGAGCATGCCCACGATGCTCGGCATCAAGGGGCTGCAGCCGCAGGTGCGCGGCGGGAAGATCCTGCCGTTCAGCGTCCACGGGCTGCAGGCGGTCACCATCGGCAACCTGGTCGAGCAGGACAAGCCGCTCATCTGGCGCGGCCCGATGGCCCACGGGGCGTTCAAGCAGCTGCTGCTGGACAACACC
Source organism: Tepidisphaeraceae bacterium (assembly GCA_965198865.1). Classification (GTDB taxonomy): domain Bacteria; phylum Planctomycetota; class Phycisphaerae; order Tepidisphaerales; family Tepidisphaeraceae; genus CBDAQA01. Next base: position 147,802 of record CBDAQA010000020.1, read on the forward strand.
GAGTGGCCGTCGCTGGACTACCTGATCGTCGATTTGCCCCCCGGCACCGGCGACGTGCCGCTGACGCTGTGCCAGCTGTTGCCGTTGGCCGGCGCGGTGATCGTCGCCACGCCGCAGCAGGTGGCGCTGGACGACGCGGTGCGGGCGATCCGGATGTTCCAGCAGCTGGAGGCGCCGATCCTGGGTCTGGTCGAGAACATGAGCTACGTGCCGCTGCCCAACGGCGACACGCTCGACCTGTTCGGCCGCGGCGGGACAGAGCGCGTGGCCCGGTCGATGGGGCTGCCGTTCCTGGGGGCCGTGCCGATGTTCCCCGAGCTCCGCCAGAACAGCGACGCCGGCACCCCGCTGAAGAACTACGACGGCGACCCGGCCCTTCGCGTGTCGCTGGAGCACGTGGTGACGAACCTCGTCGCCCAGATCGTGAAGCGGCAGTCGATGGGCGACGGCCCGCAGTTGACGATCAGTTGAATCACCCGAAGCCCACGGCGCACCGTGGGTCCGCGCGAACCACACATGCCCACCGATTACCAACCGATCCTCGAACGCCTGTCCCGCTGCAAGCGGGTGCTGGTCACCACGCACATCCGCCCCGACGGCGACGCGCTCGGCTCGACCGCCGCCATGGTGCTCGGCATGCGCGCCAAGGGCATCGACGCCACGGTGCTGCTGCTGAGCCACCTGCCGACCAAGTACGCCTTCGCCTACAACGACCTGGGCGTGCCGCACGTGGACGCCGAGAAGGGCTGGCCCGCTTCGCTGGGCGACCTGTCGGGCTTCGACGCGGTGCTCGTGGTCGACACCGGCACCTGGTCGCAGCTGCCGGGGTTGAAGGACAGGCTCGCCAACTTCGCCGGCCCGAAGCTGATCGTCGACCACCACCTGACGCAGGAGAGGTGGGCCACGGTGAAGCTGGTGGACACATCCGCCCCCGCCGCCGGCGAGATCGTGGCGGACCTGCTGGCCGCGTGGGGCGTCACGCTGACGCCGCCGATCGCCACCGCGCTGTTCCTGGCGCTGGTGTCCGACACCGGCTGGTTCCAGTTCAGCTCCACCCGCCCCGCCACGCTGCGCCTGGCGGCCGAGCTGATGGAGGTCGGCGTCGACACGGACGCCCTCCAGCAGCGCATCTACCAGAACGAGCGACCGCAACGGCTGGCGCTGCACCTGCGCGTGCAGCAATCGATGCAGTTGCTGGCCGACGGCAGGCTGGCCGTCATGCGCGCGACCGCCGACGACTTCCGCGCCGTCGGTGCCGCCCCGACCGACACCGAGGCGCTGATCAACGTCCCGCTGCAGATCCGCACGGTGGCCGTCAGCTGCCTGCTGACCGACCCCGGCGACGGCGGTCCCATCCGCGGCTCGCTCCGCAGCAAGGGCGCCGTCGACTGCGCCGCGTTCGCCCAGAGGTTCGGCGGCGGCGGCCACGCCCGCGCGGCGGGGCTCAAGTACGTCGGCACCCTGACCGATGCCTACAACGCGATCGTGCCGGCCCTGACCGACGTCGCCCACGCCGGAGAGCGGAGCCCGGCGGCTCCGCCGCGGGTTCCCTGAGGTCCATTGGGTTTCCCCCAACCTTCGCGCCGGTCGCCTGTCTACCATAGGTAGACGCCGGAGCGGTCCCATGCGGCAATCCCTCGCCACCCACCTGCTACTGTTCGCCCTCGCCCTGAGCGGAGCCGAGGGAGCCGCCGCCCCCGCGACCGGCGACGTCGTCCACCTGGTCGACGGCCGAACCCTCGTCGGCAAGATCAAGCGGGCCAGCGCCGAGCAGTGGATGGTCACCACCAACGATCATCGGACCACGTGTGTCGCGACCAGCGACGTCGCGTCGATCGACGTGACCGCCCGACCGACGACCGACCCCGTCGCCGCCGGTCGCCGGCTCGATTCGCTCCGCCGCGCCGTCGCCTCCGTGGACGACCCGGCCAAGGCGATCGATCGGTACGCGCGCCTCGCCGAGGCCGGCGCCGACCCCGCCACGCTGGCCAAGGCTCAGCAGGACGTGGCCGTCTGGCAGGATCGCCTGGATCACCACCTCGTCCGGCTGGGCGACCGCTGGGTCCACCCCGCCGCCCGTGAGCAGGCGTTTGCCGACGCGCTGGCGTACGCGGGCGAGGCACGGCAGCTCGTCAAGCAGGGGCGATTCGTCGAGGCGGACCCGGTGTTGACCGCCACGCTTTCGATCGACCCTCGGAACGCCTCCGCCCTGTACTTGCAAGGGTTGGTGCGCCTCCAGCAGAACCGGCTCCCCGCCGCCCGCACGGCGTTTGAGGCGGTCGCCGCTCTCCTGCCCGACCATGGTCCGACGCAGGTGAACCTGGCCGTGATCGCCTGGCAGCAGGGGCGGTTCGCCGATGCGCTGGCCCGGTACGACGCGGCGATGATCCTCGCCCCCGCCAACCCCGTTGTGCTCGCCGACGTTGCCGCCGCCCTGTCCGGCGACCTGCCGGCTGCCATCGGCCGCAGCCCCGTTGTCACCCGGGTCCGACAGCGCTTCCAAATGCAGAGCGCGCAGCTTGCCGACCAGATGTCTAAGGCGGGCCTGCACCCGTTCGGCGCTGCGTGGCTGACCGATGCAGAGATGGTCAGCGTGCGCAACGCTCAGCAGCAGGACCAGGTCAAGCTCGACGCCCTCACCGGTGATTTCGAGCGCGTGCAGGACAAGATCCGCGAGACCGACCTGGCGATTGCCGAAGTCGAAACCCAGATGCGTCGGTCGGCCAGCGGCTCGCAACCGCCGCCCGGCCCGTGGCTGGCCAGCTACGACGGCGGCGACGGTCCCCACTTGTCGTCCGTTTTTTACGACTTGGGCAACGACGTCGATCAACTGAGGATCCGCCGGGCGAAGGCCGTGTCGCAACTTGACGACCTTCATCGCCGGGCCGCTGCGATCCGCAAGCGAATGGCCGGCGACGCCGACGGTGCCCAACATCCCGTCGGCCCCGAGGCGACGCCGGTTCGCCTGCCGACCCCGTGAAGGTCCGCCGCCGTCGCGGACGGTATCAGAGCCCGCCGACGGCCACTTCGTCGGTGACGTCCACGTCGATCAGTTCGTGGATCGCCCTGTCGCTGGACCCCAGCCGCGACTGGTGCCGCCGCGTCTCCAGCATCAGCTCCAGCGCGTCCTTGAGCCGCGCCCGGCACTCGGGCAGCGACCGCCCGTACGTGATGGTGCCGGAGATCTCCTCGACCCAGCCGACGAACCGCCCGTCGTCCCGCGGCTCGATGATCGTGTGGTACTGCTGTCGCATGGGCGGCATTCTGCTCCCGCCCCGCGCGGGCCGTCAAGCCTGGCCGGCCGCCCGGCCCCGCGCCACCCCTCGCCCGCCGCTCGTGGCCGCCCGCCCGCGGTTTCGGTACGATGCCGACCGCCCCGGGCGTGGCGAAATCGGCAGACGCAACGGACTTAAAATCCGTTGGTGGCAACCCACCGTGCGGGTTCAAGTCCCGCCGCCCGGACTGGTCGTATGACGTGCATCGACGGCGCTGCCGCCGTCCCAAACGAAGTCGGGCGAGGGTGGCTCGCCCGGCTTCGTCAGTCTCGGGTTCTGCCCAAAGGGCCGTTTAGCGGTCGACGCGCTGCTGGAACGCCGCGGGGTACCGTTCGCCCTGCACCGTGATCTTCGACACGGCGGCCGCGATGTGGGCGAGGTCGTCGGACGACAGCGCGACCGAGGCCGCGCCGAGGTTCTCGTCCAAGCGGTGCAGCTTCGTGGTGCCGGGGATGGGCGCGATCCAAGGCTTCTGTGCCAAAAGCCACGCGAGGGCGACCTGGGCGGGCGTCACGCCCCTGCCGGTGGCGATCGTCGTCAGTCCGTCGACCAGGGCCTGGTTGGCCTTGCGGTTCTCCTCGGCGAAGCGTGGGACGATGTTGCGGAAGTCGCTCTTGTCGAACGTCGTGCCCTGGCTGATCGCGCCGGTCAGGAACCCCTTGCCCAGGGGGCTGAAGGGGACGAAGCCGATGCCCATCTCTTCCAGTGCGGGCAGGATCTCGGCCTCGGGCTCGCGCCACCACAGCGAGTACTCGCTCTGCAGGGCCGTCACCGGCTGCACCGCGTGGGCCCGGCGGATCGACTTCACCCCGGCCTCGGACAGGCCGAAGTGTTTCACCTTGCCCTGGGCGATCAGCTCCTTGACCGTGCCGGCCACGTCCTCCATGGGGACGGCGGGGTCGACGCGGTGCTGGTAGAGCAGGTCGATGCGGTCGGTGCGGAGCCGCTTGAGCGACGCCTCGGTGACGGCGCGGATGTTCTCCGGCCGGCTGTCGACGCCGTCGAGCGGCTTGCCGTTGAGGAAGCCGAACTTCGTGGCGATCACCACCTGGTCGCGCACGGGGGCGAGCGCCTCGCCGACCAGCTCCTCGTTCGCGCCGGGGCCGTACGCCTCGGCGGTGTCGAAGAACGTGACGCCGCGGTCGAACGCGGCGCGGATCAGGGCGATGCCGTGATCCTTCTCGACCGCCGGGCCGAGGCCGAAGCTGAGGCCCATGCAGCCGAGGCCGATCGCCGACACGTCCAGGCCGCTGCTGCCAAGCTTTCGCTTTTGCATGTCAATTCACCCGCTGTAATTGAGCTCGAAAGGAAGCGCCGGATGTGCATCCGGGGCTCCGTCGGGTCGCCGCGTTCAGGCCGACTTCAGCGACGCCATGTCGATCGAGAAGCGGTACTTCACGTCGGCTTTCAGCAGCCGGTCGTACGCCTCGTTCACCTGCTGGATGGCGATCACTTCGACGTCGGAGGTGATGTTGTGCTGGCCGCAGAAGTCGAGCATCTCCTGCGTCTGGGCGATGCCGCCGATCGCCGACCCGGCGAACGACTTGTTCCCAAAGATCAGGTTGAACGCCGACACCGGCAGCGGCTTCTCGGGCGCGCCGACCAGCGTCAGGTTCCCGCCGACCTTGACCAGTGCCAGGTAGGCGTTGATGTCGTGGTCGGCCGAGACGCAGTCCAGGATCATGTCGTAGCTGCCGGCATGCTTGGCCATGGCGGCTCCGTCCTTGGAGACGACCAGCTCGTCGGCCCCGAGCCGCAGGGCGTCCTCTTTCTTGTTCGGCGACGTGCTGAACACGGTCACCTGTGCCCCCATGGCGTGAGCCAGCTTGACCCCCATGTGACCCAGCCCGCCGAGGCCGACCACGCCGACCTTTTTGCCCGCGCCGACGTTGTTCCGCCTCAGCGGCGACCAGGTGGTGATGCCCGCGCACAGCAGCGGTGCCGCGGCGGCCGGGTTCAGGTTGGTCGGGATGTGGAGGACCATGCCCTGCTCGACCACGATGCTGTCGGAGTACCCGCCGTAGGTGACCGGGGCGGTGCCGTGCTTGTCCGGACCGTTGTAGGTGAACGTGGCGTTTGGGCAGAACATCTCCATGCCGGCCTTACAGCTGGGGCAGGTGTGGTCCGAGCCGACCAAGCAGCCGACGCCCACCGTGTCGCCCACCTTGAACTTGGTTACGCCCGCCCCGACCTTGGTCACCTTGCCGACGATCTCGTGGCCGGGCACGCAGGGGTAGACGGTCGGCATGAACTCGTGCCACTCATCGCGGGCCTGGTGCAGGTCCGAGTGGCAGATGCCGCAGAACAGGATGTCGATCTGCACGTCCTTCTCCGTGGGTTCGCGGCGAGGGATCGTGGACTGGGCCAGCGACGAGGTCGGGCTGGCGGCGGCGTAGGCTTTGGCGTGACACATCGTCGTTTGCTCCTATGGGTGCTGAGTTCGTTCGCATCCCGTATCGTGACGGCCCGGAGGGCCGGCTACGGTTTGATGCCGGCCCTCTGGGCCGTCGCGAGACGGGTCGCGTCAGATGCCGTACTGCTCGTCGGTGACCTTCTCCAGCCAGTCGACGACCTTGCCGTCGAGCGACTCGGCGATCGCGATGTGCGATATGGCCGTGGTGGGCGCGGCGCCGTGCCAGTGCTTCTCGCCGGGCGGGAACCAGACGATATCGCCTGGGCGGATCTCCTCGACCGGCCCGCCGAGCCGCTGCGCCCGGCCGGCGCCGGCGACGACGATCAGCGTCTGGCCCAGCGGGTGCGTGTGCCACGCCGTGCGGGCCCCGGGCTCGAAGGTGACGGTCGCGCCGCCGACCCGCGCCGGCTCGGTCGCCTTGAACGGCGCGTCGATCCGCACCGTGCCGGTGAACCAATCGTCCGGCCCCTTGGCCGAGGGCTGCGATCCGCTGCGCTTGATGTCCATCTGCTTCTCCGGTTGGCCTGCGGGCGTCATCCCGCACGGCGATCGGCGGACTGTACGGACGTCGCCCGCACGGGTGGTATGACGATCCTCGGAGATGCTTGTACAATTCTCCAAGTCGCCGGGGCGGGCGGCCGTGGCGGATACCATGCGGGCGAACATGACGGACACACGACAACGCGGGGCCGGCCGCATGCGGGCCGACCGGGAGGAGCTGGTCGACCGGATCGCGTCGGCCATGCCGCGCGACGGCCAGGCCGAGCCGCAACCGGGCCTGCACCTGTACCGACACTCGGCCCCGAACGAGCCGGCGTACGGCGTGTCCGAGTCGTCGTTCTGCGTGATCGCCCAGGGCGGCAAGCACGTCCTGCTGGGCGAGGATCGCTTCCGCTACGACCCCAACCACTACCTCATCAGCACCGTGGGGCTGCCCACGATCAGCCAGATCGACGTCGCCTCGCCCGCCGAGCCGTACCTCGGCATCCGGCTGGTGCTCGACCCCTCCGTCGTCACGTCGGTCATGGTCGAGTCGGGCCTCGTGCAACGGCAGAGCGACGGCGGCGTGAAGGCGATCGACGTGAGCCCGCTCGACGCCGACCTGCTCGACGCGACCGTCCGCCTCGTGCGGCTGGTCGAGCGACCCGCCGAGTACCCCGTGCTCGGCCCGCTCGTGGTCCGCGAGGTGATCTACCGCCTGCTGACCGGCGCGCAGGGCAACCGCATGCGCCACCTGGCCACGGTCGGCGGGCACGCCCACCGCATGGCCCGGGCGGTCAACCGGCTGCGCGCCGACTTCGACAAGCCGCTGCGGATCGAGGCCGTCGCCCGCGAGCTGGGCATGAGCGTCTCGGGCTTCCACGCCCACTTCAAGGCCGTGACCGCCATGAGCCCCCTGCAGTTCCAGAAGCAGCTGCGCCTGCAGGAGGCCCGCCGGCTGATGCTCGGCGAGCATCTCGACGCCGCCGAGGCCGGCTACCGCGTCGGCTACGACGACGCCTCCCACTTCAGCCGCGAGTACAAGCGCCAGTTCGGCGAGCCGCCCATGCGCGACGTCGAACGGATGCGCGACGTCGCCGTCGTCTGACCAGCGCCGGCCCGTGAGACGAAACGGGACGAAACGGGACGCTTTCCAGTCGTCCAGATCGTCTCCGTGTCGCGGAAGTTTTGATTGCATAAAGAGATGCGCAACGCGACGAGGTGAGACTGGCCTAGGTCTGTCTCATGGGTCGGCGTGATCTGGCCACGTTCGTCCCTAGGCTAATGGTCCAGCTATACAAGATTTTTAAATCGCTACTAATACTCGACTTAAATTGATGTGAATATTATTCATTATTATTCCGTGAATAAAAACGTTGACGTTATCGCAAGGCGTGGTGAGACTGCGGCGGGAACCAAGGAATGCGCGAGATTGGCACGAGGGGGCCGTTGGGCGCGCCACGCCATGACTGAAAGACAGGGAGCACATGAAGTCCACACCCCGCAGGTGCGCCGTTGCCATCCGACGGCCGAGCCGGCGTGCCCTGTTGGGGCGACGGCGGCTCATGCCAGCCGTGGCCGCCGTGGCGGTGGCGGCGCTCGGGAGTCGGTCGGCATGGGCGACCTTCCAATATTGGGACACGAACGGGGCCTCGAGCGGCACGGGCGGGAGCGGGACGTGGAACGCCTCGTCGGCCAGCCCGTTCCCGCTTTGGAACGGCCTCGCCGCCGGTACCGGCACCCCGCAAGCCTGGGCGAACACGAGCAGCAGCGATGCCTTCTTCAACGGCACCACCGGCACCGTGTCGATCGCGTCGGACGGGGTGACGGCCCACAACGTCGTGTTCGCCGTCGCGGGGTACGCCCTCGGCGGGCCCGGCACGCTGACGCTGGCCGGCTCGGCACCGACGTTCACCTTGAACACCTCGCCCGGCACGACGTCGATCAGCGCCGTCCTGGCCGGCTCGTCGGGCCTCACCTTCAACGGTGCCAGCTCCACGTACATCTACGCCATCTCCGGGCTCAACACCTACTCGGGGACGACGATCATCCAGGCGTGCACGTTCAACTTCAACAACCTGGCGAATGACAACGTGGCCAGCTCGGTGGGGATGACCGGAAACGTCCTGATCGGCAACAGCAGCGCGACGTTCGTCAACTACGTCGGCGCGGGTGCCGCCGCGACCGACCGCACCTGGACGTTCAACGGCAGTTCCGGGTCCACCTCGATTAACAACAACAGCGACAACACCAACGGCGGCGCGATCAGCTTCAACAGCTCCGGGTCGGCCGTCGGGGGCACCGACGTGGCCCGCACGGTTAACCTGGGCGGCACGTTCACCACGTCTGCCAACCGGTTCAACGAGATGGTCGCCGACACCGGCACCGGCGCCAACATCACCTCGGTGAACATCAAGGCCGGGAAGTGGGACCTGACCGGGGCCAACACCTACACCGGTCCGACCACCATTTCGTCGAGCACGACCGTCGGCGGGATCGGGGCCCACGCGTTCGGCAGCACCAGTTCCATCATCATCCCGGCGACGGGAATCCTCGACCTGAAGGGTGACGTCAGCACCACCTTCACCAAGGCCGGCGGCGACGGCACCACCCTGTACTCAGTCACCACGACCGGGAGCGGCGCGACGATCTTCGTCGACAACGCCAACTCAGCCGTCACGTCGCCCCGCACGATGGCGATCGGCGCGATCAACACCTCGTCGGCCGCCGTGTCGGGCGTCACGTTCGCCTTCAACGGGTCGAACAACACGAGCCTGGTCACCGGGACCATCACGGGACCGTTGACGACCGCGGCCACGCCCGTGGCGCTCTCCAACCGGATGCCCGTGACCAGCTCCGGCACGGTGACGATCGCCAGCTACACCAGCGCCACCACCGCCGGCAGCGAGGTGCTGTCGATCGGCGGCGTCGGCAACACGGTCGTGACCGGCGCCATCACGCCCAGCGCGGGCAACACGCTGTCGCTGGTCAAGTCGGGCACCGGCTCGCTGACGCTGCTGGGCGCGAGCCCCTACACCGGCGGGACTAACATCGCGGGCGGCAAGTTGGTCGTCGGACCCTCGGGGACGCTGGGGTCGGGCACGACCGTGATCAACACCACCGGCATCCTGGCCGGCAACGGCTCGGTCGGGGACGTGGTCGTCAACAACGGCGGCGAGATCACCGCCGGCGGCGGGCCGCTGACCACCGACAGCATCGACACGCTCAACACGGGCGGCCAGACCTGGACCAGCGGCGGCCTGTACGTCGCGAAGGTGAGCGACGGGGCCGGGACCTCGAACGACACGCTGGTCATGTCGTCGCTGTCCGTCAACGCCAGCAGTTCCGCCCCGTTCAACATCAGCCTCCAGAGCGTCGGCTCGACCACGCTGGGCGACCACCAGCAGCTCGTGCTGGCGTTCATCAAGGGGGCGGCGCAGGGCAGCTTCAACACGAGCGCGCTCAGCCTGGCCACCACCAACGTCACCGGCTCGTACGCGATCGCGCTGCAGGACACGGCTGGCACGTACAATGGCGTGTCGGGCGACGAACTGCTGGCGGTCGTCTCCGCCGCCCCCGAGCCGACCAGCCTGCTGCTGGCCGGCCTCGCCGCCGCCCCGTTGGCGCTGGGCCGTCGCCGCCGCGGCAGGTAACGCCGGGCCGCACATTCGGGGCCCCGGATGTACATCCGGGGCTTCTTCGGAGTCACGTCGGGCGCGGCGTCGCGCGGCACGCATCATCCACAGTTTTAGCGGTGACCATGTCGAGCGAACACGAACGAGCCGTCGCCGCCCCAACGACGGTCGGACAGTTGGAGGACCTACTCTCGGAGCCGACGGCGCAGGTCGTCGAGGTGCTGTCGCAGTTGGCGGGCGACCTGGTCGTCCTCGGCGTCGCCGGCAAGATGGGGCCGACGCTGGCGCGGATGGCCCAGCGGGCGTTCGCGGCGGCGGGGTCGAAGCAGCGGCTTGTCGGCGTCGCGCGGTTCTCCGACCCCGCCGCCCGGCAGACGCTGGAGCGCTGGGGCATCGAGACGATCGCCTGCGACCTGCTGGACGAGTCGGCCCTGGCCAAGCTGCCCGAGGCGCGGAACGTGATGTTCATGGCCGGGATGAAGTTCGGCTCCACCGGCAACGAGCCGCTCACCTGGGCGATGAACGCCCACCTGCCGGCGATGGTCTGCCGGCGCTACCGCGGCAGCCGCATCGCGGCGTTCTCCACCGGCAACGTGTACGGCCTGACCCCGCTGGCCACGGGCGGTTCGCTGGAGGGGGACGTGCCCAACCCGGTCGGCGAGTACGCGATGAGCTGCCTGGGCCGCGAGCGGATGGTCCAGCACTTCAGCCGCGCCGACGGCACGCCCGCCGCCATCCTCCGGCTGAACTACGCCTGCGAGCTGCGCTACGGCGTGCTGGTCGACCTGGCCCGGAAGGTGTGGGGCCACGTGCCGATCGACCTGAAGATGGGCACGTTCAACGTCATCTGGCAGGGCGACGCCAACGCGATGGCGCTGGCGTCGTTCGCCCACGCCAGCGCGCCCGCCTACCTGTTGAACATCGCCGGCCCCGAGACGCTGAGCGTCCGGCGGGTGTGCCAGCGGTTCGGCCGCGTCATGGGGCGCGAGCCGCAGTTCGTCGGGACCGAGTCAAACGACGCGCTCCTGAACAACGGCCAGCTGGGCCACCACCGGTACGGCTACCCGCGCGTCGGCGTCGAGCAGATGATGGACTGGGTCGCCGCCTGGGTGATGCAGGGCGGCCCGACGCTGAACAAGCCGACGCACTTCGAGGCGCGCAGCGGGAAGTTCTAGGTGACGCCCCGGCCTGCGCGCCTCAGCGAGCAGGGCCCTGCCCGCTGAAGCGGGCAGGCCGGGTCAAGGCTTGTGATGGACCAATCCATGGCCACCATGACACACGACGTTCGCCGCGCACTGGCCTGTGGATTGGCCATCCCCGCCCACCCGTTGGCGCTGAGCGCCGCGCGCAAGCTCGACGAGCGCCGCCAGCGCGCGCTGAGCCGGTACTACATGGCCGCCGGCGCCGGCGGACTCGCGGTCGCCGTCCACACGACGCAGTTCGCGATCCGCTCGCCGGAGGTGGGGCTGTTCCGACCCGTGTTGGAACTGGCCGCCGAGGAGATGGACCGCGCGCCGGCCACCGATCGGCCGTTCGTCCGCATCGGCGGCGTCTGCGGGGACACGCGGCAAGCCGTCGCCGAGGCGACGCTGCTGCGCGACCTCGGCTACCACGCGGGGCTGCTCAGCCTCGCCGCGATGAAGTCGGCCACCGACGACGATCTGATCGACCACTGCCGAGCGGTGGCCGACGTGCTGCCGACCATCGGCTTCTACCTTCAGCCGGCCGTCGGCGGGCGGCCGCTGCCCTACCGCTTCTGGCGGCGGATGGCCGAGATCCCCGGTGTGGTCGCGATCAAGATGGCGCCGTTCAACCGGTACCAGACGCTCGACGTGGTCCGCGCCGTCGCCGACGCCGGGCGCGACGACCTCGCGCTCTACACCGGCAACGACGACAACATCGTGCTCGACCTGCTGACGCCCTACCGCCTGTCGGTCGCCGGCGAGCTGGTCGAACGGCGGATCGCCGGTGGGCTACTCGGGCATTGGTCGGTGTGGACGCGGCGGGCCGTCGAGCTCCTGGAGCGCTGCAAGCAAACGGTGCGCGACGGCGGCGCCGTGTCGGCTGACCTGCTCGCGCTGTCGGTCTCCGTGACCGACAGCAACGCCGCCTTCTTCGACTCGGCCAACGGCTTCGCCGGCTGCATCGCCGGGCTGCACGAGGTGCTGCGCCGCCAGGGGCTGCTGGAGGGGACCTGGTGCCTTGACCCGCACGAGGCGATGTCGCCGGGGCAGGCCGCGGAGATTGACCGCGTGTATGCGGCGTACCCGGCGCTGAACGACGACGCCTTCGTTGCCGAGCACCGGGACCGTTGGTTGAACGGGTGACCCATTGGAGCCTAGCGGCTCCGCCGCGGGTTCTTCAATTGCAATCAGCCTAACGTGGCGGAAGCACCCGCGGCGGAGCCGCTGGGCTCTGACGGACCCGCCCCATCGTCTCCAACCGTTCCAGGCCGATCCGGATCATCGGGATCAGGTGGTCCTCGGCGAAGTGGGCGATCGGGGCGGCGAACTTGCGCGGGTCGTCCGCGAACCGCTCGCGGTCCCACGTCGCCTCGACGGCCCGCAGCAGCCGGCGCGTCTGCACGGCCGCCACGCGGGCGTCGTCGGCATCGAGGCGATCCAGCCGGGCAGCGACGCCGTACGCGTGGGCCGCCAGCTCCGCCATCAGCGAGAACGCGAGGAACTCCTCATCGTGCCGGGCGACGTGCGGCTCGACGGCCTCGCTCAACAGCCGGTGCGCCTCGGCCCACTGCGGGCCGGCGGCCGCGATGGCCGCCACCGTCGCCGGTTTCACCTCTGACGTCGGTTGCAGGTTCAGCACTGCCAACCACTCGTCCCGCTTGGGCGAGAGGCGCGTCACCGCCGCGCACGCCGACACCCAGGCATCGGTGTCGGTCAGCCCGAAGAACGTCCGGCCGAACATGGCCATCCGCTCGGGCAGGTTCACATCGGGGCCGTTCCTCATGATCGCCAGTGCCAGGTCGAGTCCCGGCCAAAGCGAGCCGGCCAGATAGCGGACCGGCGTCCACACCGTGTTGAGGTGGCCCAGCACCGTGCCGCCGTGTTCGACGGTCGGGCGGACGGTCGCGTGCTTGGTGAGGCTGCGGACGTTCGGCAGGGCGAACCGCTCCCCGGGGAACAGCGTCTGCTGCGAGCTGATCGACGCCGAGCAGAGGACCACGTCGAAGCCCTGGTCGATCAGGTACTGCGTGGAGTCGGTCGGCTCGACCGGCCGGTACCTCCAGTTGCACATCACGATGTCGCGCGGCAGCCGGTGCGCCAGGTCGTGGTCCTTCAACAGCCCATCCGCCCACATCCACATGCGCCGGCCCAGACCGGTGAGGACGCCGTGGATGAAGTTGATGTGGTCGGCGAAGATCTCGGCCCGGCTGCGCGTCCGCAGCGCCGCCGCCGACAGCGGGTGGTGGCCGAAGTTCGACTCATCGAGCCCGACGTGGAAGTTGGGACTGTCGAAGATGGTGGCCGCCTCCTCGATCAGCGACTTGAGCAGCGGCCGGATCTCCGGGGCGACCGGGCACAGGCTGCTGAACATCTCGTCCGACTCGGCCAGGTGGCGGTACTGCGGCAGCCGGGTCAGGTAGACCGTGTGGCCGAGCGACGCCACCTCGGGGATCAGGTCGATCCCGCGGCCCTTGGCGTAGGCGATCACCTCCCGCATCTCGTCCGGCGTGTAGGCGTGCGGCGAGCCGACGCCCGGCACGGCGTTGAACGCCATGCCGCAGCCCTGGTCATCGGTGAAGTGCCACAGCAACGTGTTCGCGCCCCGCTCGGCGAGGAAGTCGATCGCCTCCCGGTAGTAGGCCGGCCGCTCCAGTGCCCGGCCCAGGTCGAGCATCAAACCGTTCACCATCTTGTTCATGGCCACATCCTCCGCGATCGCCCCACGCCGCGGCCAGAATACCGCCGAAGAATACTATTCAATATTATTCTGTGAATAAATTTCTTGACGTCGGCTGCTGACTCGGCGACACTCCCCGCCCATGAGCATCACCCGTATCGCGGAGGCGGCGAACGTTTCCTATGCGACGGCGTGGCGCATCCTGAACAACCGCCCGTGCAGCAGCGAGGGCGCGATCCAGGCCGTCCACCGGGCGGTGCGGCAGATCGGCTATGAGCCGGTTGCCACGGGTCAGCGGCGCGGCCGGCCGTCGAAGGTCATCGACGGCATCCGCACGCGCAACGTCGCCCTGCTCCACCTGCGGCCGGGCACGTCGCTCAGCACGTCGGTGCTGAACGCCGTCCAACGGGTGCTGGCCGAGCGCGACCTGAACCTGCTGTTCGCCCACGTGGAGGATGCCTCGGCCCTGCCGCAGGCGGTTCGCACAGCGAATGTCGACGGCATCCTGGGGTACGGGAAGTTCCCCGACGCCGGCATCACGCCGCAGATCGAGCGGATCCCGGCCGTGTGGATGATGAGCCGGAACGACCGTGGATTGGACCGCTTCGGCGATCGCGTGACGCCTGACCACACGGCGATCGGCCAACTCGCCGCCGAGTACCTGCTCGGCAAGGGCCTGCGGCGCGTGGCCGTGCTGAACCCGGCGGCGGGCAACGAGATCTACCGGCAGCGGTGCGAGGCGTTCGCCCTGGCGGCGGCCGATCATGGGATGCACGTGGACCGGTACGAGTCGGCGACCGGCGGCCACCTGGACGCCGCGATGGCGGCCCTGGCCGACCAGTGGCAAGCGGTCGCCTCGGAAGCGCGGGCGACCGGGCTGTTCGTGCCCGCCGACGAGCTGACGTTTTTGCTGAACCGGCACCTGGGCCGCGCGGGCATCGGGTCGGACGGGGTGACGATCGCGTCGTCGGACAACGACGTCGACCTGGTCCGCCAGATGGACCCCGCGCCGGCGACGATGGACCTGAACCACGAGGCGATCGCGCAGCAGGCCGTCGAGCGGCTGCTGTGGCGCATGCGAAACGGCACCGCCGTCCCGCAGGCCACGCTGTGCGTCCGGCCGACGCTGATCGAACCGAACTGATCGCGCTGCTGCCCTTGCGTGGCACGGGTGTTCAACCCGTGATTTGAACTCACGGGTCGAAAACCGTGCCACTTAATGACATCGCAATATGCGTGTTACATAGCTAACCGCCGCTCCGCAGTTACCGAATGGAGTAGACAGATGATCTGCACACCTTGCACAACCGGCCGCACGCGCCACGTCGTTCGCCGTCAGGCGGTCGGCTTCACCTTGGTCGAGCTGCTGGTCGTGATCGGCATCATCGCCGTGCTGATCGGCATCCTGCTGCCGTCGCTCAACAAGGCGCGCAAGTCGGCGGCGACCGTGCAGTGCATGAGCAACATGCGCCAGGTGGCCATCGCGATGCTGAGCTACAGCAACGCCAACCACGGCGCGCTGATCCCGCTGCGGATCTCCAACGCCACGCCCGGCGCGACGACCACCTACCCCAACGGCTTCTTCTGGGCCAACGAGCTGGTCCGCGAGCATTACATCACGGCGCCCAACTCGTTCATCTCGGCCACCCGCGCCAACTACAGCCAGCCCAGCGCGTTCCGCTGCCCGGAGGCGGCCGAGATCGGCATCAACCCGGCCAACGTCGGCACCGCCAGCTACGAGCCGGCCTTCCCCGCCGACGCGAAGAACAACGCCGGCTTCGTCGACAACCTCGAGCTGGACCCCGCCACCGGCACGTTCGACTACGGCATCGCCACCTGGTACCAGCCCGTCGGTGGCGCGACCGGCACGACCAACACCTACCCGTTCCCCACCGGCACCGCCCGCGTGACGCCGTTCGTCTGGTTCGCCAACGACGCCGACGTCCAGAACAGCGCCAACCGGCGCACGCTGTCGCTGGTCCACAAGGGCGCCGAGCAGGTCATGCTGGTCGAGGCCAATCAGTACAACTGGATCAAGAAGAGCACGACGACCGGCGTCCACCTGCTGAACCGCATGGCCTCCCGCCACGGCAAGCTGACCACCGACGGCACCAACGCCAACGCCAACTTTGCCTTCTTCGACGGCCACGTCGCCACGTTCCCGACCCAGCCGTTCGACCTGAACTACATCGACACCTACACGATCGGCTACTCCCACACGACCACGTTCTTCCTCAACAAGCAGGACTGATCATCCGCCCCGGCCAAGCCGGCGTCTGAGGCAACCCCGAAGACTCGGGTCCCGCGCAACAGAAGCGACCGATGACCCTCCCCATCGCCCCCAGCGTCTACCTGGTGATCGGCGGCTACATCGGCCTGCTGGTCGTGATGGGCGTCGTCATGCGTCGGCTGAACCACGACCTCAGCGACTACTTCCGCAACGGCTGCCGCGGCACCTGGTGGCTGGTCGGCGCCAGCGCCTTCATGACCAGCTTCAGCGCAGGCACCTTCACCGGGATCGCCGGCATCGCCTTCCAGGCCGGGTGGACCGTCACCATCATCTTCGCCGCCAACGCGCTGGGGTTCCTGGCCAACTACGCGTGCCTCGCCGCCTGGTTCCGCCAGCTGCGGGCCGTCACCTCGCCCGAGGTGATCAACATGCGCTTCGGCCCGGCCACGCAGCAGACCTACGCCTGGATCGGCGTGCTCTCGCGACTGCTCTACGCCGCCATGCAGCTCTACGGGCTCGGCCTGTTCGGCTCGGCCATCTTCGGCTTCGACATCCACGCCGTCATCTGGATCACCGGCGGCGTCGTCATGCTCCTCTCGGCCGTCGGCGGCAGCTGGGCCATCACCTCCAGCGACTTCCTCCAGTCGCTGGTGCTGATCCCCATCACGGTGTTGGTGGCGACGCTCGCCCTGGTCCACCTCGCCGCCAGCGGGGGCATCCTGCACGCGATCGGCGACCACGGCCTGTCCACCAAGTTCGCCCTCGTCAAACCCGGCCACGGCTGGTTTCCCCTGGGCGACTACACCTGGCCCTGGGCGGCGGCGATCGTGGTGAAGAACGTCGTGGGCTACAACACGCTCTTCTCCGCCGAGCGCTACTTCGGCGTGAAGGACGGCCGCGAGGCCCGCAAGGCGGCCCTGCTGGGCGCGATCCTCACCACAGTCGGCATGGTCGTCTTCTTCGTCCCCCCCATCGCCGCCCGACTGCTCTTCGAGCAGCAGGTGCTCGCCACCGGCATGAAGGTCCCCGCCGAGGCCGCCTACGCCGTTGCCGCGATGCGGCTGCTGCCCGGCAGCCTGCTGGGCGTGATGGTCGTCGCCATCTTCGCCTCGTCGGTCAGCTCGCTCGATGGCGGCCTCAATCGCAACGCCGCCGTCTTCACCCGCGACATCTTCCCCACCCTCTGCCGGCTCGTCGGCTTCAACCCCGCCGCCGGTCGCCTCTCGCTCGCCCTAGGTCGCGTGACCACGCTCGCCTTCGGCATCCTGATGCTGTCGCTCGCCAGCTACTTCGCCCACCAGAGCGGGGCCGGCGTATTCGACCTGATGCTCGCGATCGGCACGATGATCGCCGTACCGCTGGCCGTGCCGATGCTGCTCTGCCTGTTCATCCGCCGCGCCCCGGCGTGGTCGGCGCTCACCTCCGTCATCGCCGGGTTCGGCGTCGCGCTGATCGGCCAGTACAGCGGGTCGCTGTTCGGCGTCACCTGGCCGTTCCAGGTCAAACTGTTCGCCAACTTCTTCGCCGGCGCCGCCGCCTTTTTGGTGACCGTCCCCTTTTGGTACACCGCGACGGCCGAGTACCGCCGGAAGGTGGACGCCTTCTTCGAGCGGATGCTGACGCCCGTCGACTTCGCCGCCGAGATCGGCGCCGGCAATGACAACACCCAGCTGGCCTACCTGGGCCGCTTCGCCCTGGCCGCCGGGGCCGGGCTGTGCTGTCTCATGCTGCTGGCCGGCTCGGCCCACGACCGCCTCTGCGTCCTGTTCGTCGGCGGCTGCGTCTCCCTGCTGGGGGGCCTGATGACGCTCGCCGGCACCCGCTCCGCCCGCCGCCGCCGCGTCCCCGCCGATCGCCCGATCCTCATCGCCGCCACGCTGGTCGCCCAACCCGAATAGGTTGTCATGACACACCCGTGCGGACATCTCAGCGGCGTCGCACGGGTGCTCAACCCGTGGATGCGACCTATTCGTCGCGCGGGCGTCTCGCCCGTGTTCCGCGGCCGCAAGCCCGGGCGGGACGCCCGTGCGACGACTTCACGGACGGCGAACCTGCGCCACTGGTTGATCGCCGTCACGTCGATCGTCGTGTTTGCAAACGCTGCCGGCGCCGGCCTGCCCGCCACATGCTTCTGGGACCCGCACGTCGCAGCGACCGTGCGCGATCGCATCGCCGCTCGCGATCCCGCCCCAGTCGCCGCGCTGGCCGAGCTTCGCGCCGACGCCGACAAAGCCCTCAACGCCGGACCCTTCTCCGTCGTCGACAAGCAGCTCGTCCCCCCCAGCGGTGACAAGCACGACTACACCTCCGTCGGCCGGTACTACTGGCCCAACCCCAAGACCGCCGACGGCCTGCCCTGGGTCACGATCGACGGCAAGCCAAACCCCGACATCGCCAACGGAAAGATCGGCGACGAGCCGCGCCTGGTCGACCTTTGGGACGCCGCGCGCCAGCTCAGCCGCGCCGCGTACCTCACCGGCGACCGCCGCTACTCGGCTCACGCCGCCGCCCTGCTCCGCGCCTGGTTCATCGCACCGGCCACGCGGATGAACCCCAACGCCCGCTTTGCCGCGCGCTATCCCGGCCACTGGGACGGCCGGTACCTCGGCATCCACAGCACCGCCCGGCCAATCATGGACCTCCTCGACGCGGTCGAACTGCTGAGCCCCACCGCCGACTGGTCGTCCGACGACCAGCGTGAGATGGTCGCCTGGTGCGCCCAGTACCTGACCTGGCTCACCGACAGCGACTTCGGCCGCCAGGAGGCCGTCCAGAAGAACAACCACTCCGTGGCCTACGACTGCCTCGTGGTGCGCCTCGCCCTGTTCACCGGCAACGCCGACCTCGCCAAACGCGTCCTCACCGAGGCCGAGTCGCGCCGCATCGCCACGCAGATCGAGCCCGACGGCCGCCAGCCCTTGGAGCTGGCCCGCGCCACCCCGTGGGAGTACAGCCGCTACAACGTGGAGTTCCTCGCGCGCCTCGCCATGCTTGGCGACCGCGCCGGCGTCGACCTGTGGCACTACCGGTCGCCCGACGGCCAATCCATCCGCGCCGCGATCGACTACCTCGCCGCCCAGGCCGCCAATCCCGAGGTCGCCGGCCACCTCGGCGTCGACCGGATCGGTTCGATCCTGCAGGTCGCGGCCAACGTCTACCGCGAACCGAAGTACCTGGATCAGATGCGGCGAATCGGCTTCCCCGGCACCCTGCGATTCGAGGAGGCCGGCATCAACGGCGTCCTGGCACGATGACCGCCAAGCCGGCGTCTGAGGTACGCCGAAGACCCGGGTCGTCGGCGTACCTCAGACGCCGGCTTGGCCCCGACGGAACATGACGAAGCACACGATGGACAACACGAACCAACTGCTCGGCGTCGACTTCAAGACCCCGGCGCGCCCGACCGATGCCGCCGCGCCCGTGCGGGTCGGCATCGCCGGCCTGGGCCGCAGCGGCTGGTCCATCCACGCGGAGGCCGTCGCCCGCCAGGCCGGCCGGTTCGAGTTGGTCGCCGTCGCCGACGACCAGCCCCAGCGCCGCCGCGAGGCGACCGCCCGGTTCGGCTGCCGCGCCCACGCCACGGTGGACGCGCTGGTCCGCGACCCGTCGGTCGAGCTGGTGATCGTCGCCACGCCCAACCACCTGCACGCGGCCCACGCGATCGCCGCCATGGCCGCCGGCAGGGACGTCCTCTGCGAGAAGCCGATGGCCGCCACCGGCGACGAGGCCGAGACCATGATCGCCGCCGCCCGCACCACCGGGCGGCTGCTCACCGTGTTCAACAACCGGCGGTTCGACCCGCACTTCCTGCAGGTGCGCGACGTGATCGACTCCGGCGCGCTCGGCCGGATCGTGCAGGTCCGACTGGCCGTCCACCGCTTCACGCGCCGGTGGGACTGGCAGACGCTGAAGGCGTTCGGCGGCGGGATGCTGAGCAACATCGGCGCGCACTTCCTCGACCTGCTGCTGACGTTCTTCCCCGACGCCGCCCTGCCCGACGTGTACTGCCACCTCGACCGCGTGCTCACGCTCGGCGACGCCGACGACCACTGCGTCGTCACCCTCCGCCAGCCCGGCCGGCCGCTCGTGCAGCTGGAGCTGACCAACGCGTGCGCGATCCCCCAGGACAACTGGCTCGTCATGGGCAGCCGCGGCACGCTCAGCGGCACGTTCGACGCGCTCCGCTGGCGCGTCGCCAACCTCGACCGCCTCCCGCCGCGCACGCTGGAGCGCACGCCGCAGTCGTCGGAGCGGACCTACAACCAGGACGCCGTCACCTGGCAGGAACACAGCTGGCAGGTGCCGCCGGAGCAGGCGACGAACCACTGGCAGCACGACCAGTTCTACGGCCGGCTGTTCGGCACGATGCGCCGCGGCGAGCCGCTGGCCGTCACGCCCGCGTCGGTCCTTCGCTGCCTCCGCGTGATCGACGCCTGCCACGCCAGCGCCACGTCGGCCGCCGCGCCTGGCAAGCTGGCGATCGATGCCCACACCCCCGCGAGGACGACCTGATGCAGACGACGATCTGCCCCACCCGCGCCGAGCTCGGACCCGCCGCCGCCAAGGTCGGCGCAGCGCTGCTGCGCCAGGCGCTGTCCGCCAACGGCACCGCGAACATCATCGTCGCCACCGGCAGCAGCCAGTTCGAGATGCTGGCCGCCCTCGCCAAGGAGGCCGACATCCGCTGGGACCGCGTCACCGCGTTCCACCTGGACGAGTACGTCGACCTGCCGATCACCCACCCGGCCAGCTTCCGCGGCTACCTGTGGACGCGGTTCGCCAGCCAACTCCCGCTGCCGCTGGCCGCGTTCCACTACGTGGCCGGCGACGCGCCCGACCCCGACGCCGAGTGCGACCGGCTCGGCCGGTTGATCGCCGATCACCCGATCGACGTCGCCTTCATCGGCATCGGCGAGAACGGCCACATCGCGTTCAACGATCCCCCCGCCGATTTCCAGACGCGCAAGCCCTACTTGACCGTCACCCTGGACGACGCCTGCCGCCGCCAGCAGCAGGGCGAGGGGTGGTTCCCCGCGCTGGCCGACGTGCCGCAGCGGGCGATCACCATGTCGGTCCGGCAGATCATCGCCAGCCGGTCAATCGTCTGCACCGTGCCGGACGGGCGC
The DNA here is from genome assembly GCA_965198865.1 of Tepidisphaeraceae bacterium. Taxonomy (GTDB): domain Bacteria; phylum Planctomycetota; class Phycisphaerae; order Tepidisphaerales; family Tepidisphaeraceae; genus CBDAQA01. The sequence goes on from CBDAQA010000020.1 coordinate 168,822, forward strand.
AAGGCGGCCGCCGTGCGCGACGCCGTTGGGGGGCCGGTCACGCCGGCCGTGCCGGCGTCTATTCTGCAGCGGCATGAGCGGTGCGAATTGTTCGTGGACGCCGCCGCCGCGTCACTGCTTCAATGACCGGGCTGCGCATGCCAACCGAAGTTCACATCCCGGCCCTCCGGGCCGTCGCCCAACGGCAGATGGTGTTCGACGATCTCCTCACCGCGATCGGCGTTGCGACGCCACCGGCGTCCTGGCGAACCCACTGGCCGGCGTTCGTCCAATGGTCCGACAACGCAACGGCCGACTGGCGGATCAACGTCGAAGCCGTCGCGCCGTTTGACCTCCCGGCCGACGCGTGGCGACCGCTGTCGGCGGCGATGGCACGGATCGGCACCGATGCGGTGCTCGCCCGCCTTGGCGCGTTCTGGCACTTCCTCGTCTACCACCTGCCGGCCGAGATCGGCGACAACAGCAACGCGTGGCTATTGCCGGCCGACCTGCTCGGCGTCCCCGTCCGACTGTTCGCGCTGGCCGTGCTGGCGTCGGGCGTGCACCGCGCCGTCGCGAACGCTGCGGCCAGCGGGATGTCGTCCGACGTCGCCGCCGCGTCGCTGGCGTTCGTCGGCCACCGGGTCCGCGAGGTACGCGACCGCGGGCGCGGGCCGGGCGTCGAGTCGATGACGTTCCTGCGGCACGTCGTCCGTGGCGAGCTGTTCCGCCTCGGCCGGCTCTCGTTCCGCGTCTCGGCGTTCCCGTGGCCGCTCCGCGTGCAGGGCGACCTCTCCGCCGCTCGCGGCTTCGCGGGCCACCGGAGGTTGAACGTTGGCGACTGCCATGGGCACTGGTCCGCCAAGCCGCGAGCGGCAAGCATCGCGCCCGGCGACCTGCGCGTGGAGGTCCACGTCCCCGGCGGCGCGCCCCTCGATCCGGACGCCTGTGCCGCGTCGTATCGGGCGGCGATGTCGTTGCTGCCGCCGCGACACCCCGGTCGGCCGCTCGTCGCGTTCACCTGCCTGTCGTGGCTGCTGGACCCGGCGTTGCGGACGCTGCCCGTGCCGCCACGGAACATCCTGCGGTTCGCCGAGCCCTACCGGCCGCTGCCGGTCACGGGCGACCACCGCCAGGCGTACGACTTGATCTACGGCGACCCCGACGCCGACCCACGGCGGGCGGAGGCGCGCACGTCGCTGCAGCGCGGCATCGCGCAACACGTCGCCAACGGTGGCCGGATCCGCGCTGTTGCCGGCGTCATCCCGTGGGACGCGGCGGCGTCCAGGTTCGGAGCTTAATGCGGAGCGTTTTATGCGACTGATGTCCGCCGCCCTTATCTGGGTCCTGCTTGCCGCCCGATCGTCGTTCGGCGGCACGCCGACGCCGTGGGTCTCGGTCGGCCCTGATGGCCGGCTGGTCTACCGCGCCGACCCGCTGGGGAACCGCATCCCCGACTTCTCCAACTGCGGCTACGGCGGCGGCGGCACGGCGCTGCCGTCGGTTGCTGTGGTCATGACTTTGAGCGCGACGGCCGGCGACATGACCGCGTCGTTGCAGAGGGCGATCGATGACCTGGCTCGGGCCCGCTTCAACGGCATCGGCCTTCGCGGCGCGATCCTGCTGCGCCGCGGGACGTACCACATTGCCGGGACGCTTCACATCGCGGCCAGCGGCATCGTCCTGCGCGGCCAGGGGCAGGGTGACCATGGCACCGTGCTGATCTGCGAGGGGACGACCAAGCACAACCTGATCGAGATCGCCGGGACGGGGTCGCGCGGGTACGACGCGCCGCGCGAGGCGACGCAGGTCATCGATGACTACGTGCCCGTCGGGGCAACCACCTTCACCGTCGCCAACACCGCCCACCTGGCCGTCGGGCGAACCGTATGGGTCGACCGGCCGGCGACGACGGCGTGGCTGGCGGCGATCGGGATGGACCGCATCCCACCGCATCGGCCAACGACGGGCGCCGACCCCGAGCCGGTCAAGCCGTGGGACGACACGTACCACCTGCGGTTCGACCGCGTGGTCACAGCAATGGATGGCCATCGCGTGACGGTGGATGCGCCGCTGACCAACGCGTTCGAGCAGCGGTATGGCGGCGGGACGGTCTACCCGTACCACTTCGAAGGAAGGATCGAGCACGTCGGCGTGGAGAACCTGCGGGCGGTCAGCGCGTTCGCCGGCCAGCCGACCGACGACGACGAGAAGCACGGGTGGATCGCGGTCGACCTGACCCGCGTGCAGAACGGCTGGGTGCGGGACGTGACGAGCGTCCACTTCGGGTTCGGGCTGGCCAACATCGGGCGCGACGCGAAGTGGGTGACCGTGCAGGACTGCAGCTGCCTGGACCCGGTGTCGATCATCACCGGCGGGCGGCGGTACTCGTACAACATCATGGGCGAGCTGTCGCTGGTGCTGCGGTGCTTCAGCCGGGAGGGGCGGCACGACTTCGCCGTCGACAGCCGGGTGCCGGGGCCCAACGCGTTCGTGCAGTGCCGGGCGGAGCGGGCGCACGATGACGCGGGGCCGCACCACCGGTGGTCGACGGGCACGCTGTTCGACAGCATCGACACGCACGTGATCGATTTGCAGGACCGGCTGAACATGGGTTCGGGCCACGGCTGGGCGGGGGCGAACAGCGTGATGTGGAACTGCCGGGTCGACGAGTTCCGGTTGCAGGACCCGCCCACGGCCCACAACTGGGCGATCGGCAGTGTGGGTCGACAGGTGGACCCCTCGTTCGCGGTCGACGGCACCTACCGCAAGCGCGTGCCCGACGACTACTTCGCGGCCCACCCCGTGCCCGATCCCGCGTGGGGCCTCGACGGGTCCAACCGCGGCACGGTGGAGTCGCCCGGCGCGGCGGTGCGGCCGGCGAGCCTGTACCTGGCACAGCTGCGCGACCGGTTGGGCGAAGAGGCCGTCGGGCGGATCGGCGGGCGGCCGTGACGGCGGGGTGGCGGGGACCGCCGAAGTTCTTTTGTCGCGATCGCGCAAGCGACTGCCAGGCTCGTTCGGCTGATCGCGCGGTGAACTCGTCGCGGACCACGAAGAGGCAAGCGACTGCCGCGGGCGGGCGCGGGGGCTACGGCACGCAGCACCAGTAGGCGGCGGCGATGGCGAGGACCGACAGAACGAGGCCGACTGTGCCTAGGGTGCGGCGCTTGGGCAGGCTTTGCCAGAGGATCAGGCCCGTGAGGCAGACCACGACGAGCAGGATCGCGGTGGCGTCCAGCAGCAGGCGCCAGATGGGGCCGGCCTCGCGGGCGGTGTGGAGCCGGGTGATCAGGCCGGCCACGCCGCGGGTTTGGATGGCCAACTGCGTCTCGCCGGTGGGCAGGGTGATGTCGGCGTCGCACTGGCCGTGGGGCGACTTGAAACCGATGTGGAACGGCTCGCCCTCGCCGGGCCAGTCGAACGGGTCGACGGCGCCGGTCGCGCCGCGGGCGCGGAGGAACTCGACGACCGCCAGCTTGTCCTTGGCGGCGATCGGGCCGGGCGGGAGGGTGGCGGTGGCGTTGGTCGTGCGGGTGTTGTCCAGGCCGAACCAGGTCGGGTGGTTCAACATGAAGCCGGTGACGCCGAAGAACAGGAACAGGACCGTGGCCAGCATGGACAGGTAGGTGTGCAGCGCGCGCGAGTGGCGCAGCAGGGCGCGGCGGAGCTCGCCGCGTCGCGGCGGCAGGTGGTGGGCGGCGGTCGACATGGGGTTACCTGCCCCCGGGGCCATAGGCGACCGCCACGTCGCCGAACGCGGCCGACTTGCCGATCGTTACCTTGGCGGGGGACTGGCCGAGCTCGATGGAGGCGAACTTGGCGGCGTAGGGGCCGTGCTCGGCGGAGACCTCGACCCAGACCGTGTACTTGCCCAGCGGGACGCCGCTGCCCTTCTGGTTGGTGCCGTCCCAGCTGAGCGGGTATCTGCCGGCCTGCTGGGTGGCGTGGGTGACGTGCCTCAGGGTGCGGTCGCCGGCGGCGGCCTTGGACCACTGGCGCATGTCGGCGACGTACTTCGGGTCGTTGCCGTAGGCGGCCAGCGTCTTCACGTGCTTGCCGGCGGCGTCGGTGACCCAGACGAAGACGTAGGGCCGGTGGTCGGTCGGGACGGTCTGCAGGTCGATCGCCAGCTTGTAGCCGGCGGGGAACTGCGACGCGACGCGGGTGCCGAACTTCTCCTTGGCCAGGGCGTTGTCCTGGAGCTCCTTGAACCCGTCGGTGCGCACCGTCGCGCCGTCGGCGGTGATCAGGATGCACTCGGCACCCGGGACCGAGCGGACCAGCGCGAGCGCCTCGGTGAACTTCAGCGTGCAGCAGGCGGTGGCCAGCGCGTTGGCGGTGGCCGAGTCGGGCGCGACGACGGAGGCCGACTGGGCCAGGGCTGGCTTGCCGGTGCGGGCGTCGAGGATGTGCGAGTAGCGCTTGCCGTCGACCGTGTAGAACCGCTGGTACGCGCCGCTGGTGGAGACGGCCGTGCCGCCGGGGACGAAGACGGTGGTGAGCGGCTTGGCGTTGAGCTCGGGGTGGGCGGGGTCCCGCACGCCGATGGACCAGAGCGGTGGGATGGCGGCGGTGGGCGCGCCCCAGGTGCGCAGGTCGCCGCCGATGTTGAGCAGCAGGCCGCGCAGGTGCGTGGGCAACCGCGTCGCGGCGGCGACGGCGTGGTCGAGGATGAACCCCTTGCCCAGCGAGTCGACGTTGATCTGCTGGTCGGCGATCCGGCGCACCGTGCCCGCGGCGGCGTCGATCTCCCACGCGGGGGCGGCGCAGCGCTTGGCGGCGGCGAGCAGCGTGGCGTCGTCGGGCAGGTGGTTGCCCTGCTCGGCCTGCTTCCAAAGGGCGATCAGGTCACCGGCGTGGCCGCTGTAGGCACCCTCGGTCCGTTTGAACCAGACGTCGTACTGCTTGAGGACGTCGATCAGCTCGGGCGCGACGTGCAGGGCGGGGCCGTTGACGGGCGAGGCGTTGAGCCTGGCCAGCTCGGCACCGGCGTCGTAGGCGGACAGGATCTTCTGCAGGCGACCGACCTCGGCGAGGACGGCCTGCTCGGCGGCGTCGGCGTCGGCGCGGCTGGGGGCGATGACGGTGAGGTCCAGGGCGGTGCCGAGCACGTCGCGGTGGTGGTAGTCGAACGACTGCCCCGCGACGCCCGGCTGCTCGACCGCCGCCCACGCCGCCATCGGCGCGCCGGCGACCATCGCGGCGGGCGTCAGCCGCAACATCCGACCCAGCAGATCCCTGTCCAACATCGTCAGGCTCCAGTTCCAGCGGTGGCGGTCGCGCGCGACTCGGCGCGGCGTTTCACGGCCATGGTTGCGCCAGCCGGCCGCATTCTTCCCGAACTCGACACCTGAATAAACATCAAGGGGCTGGGGCGGAACCACCCGTCGGCCAAGCAGGCGATCCGGGTTTTCGGCGTGCCTCGGCCGTCGGCTTCGGCTTGCGGTCGGTTGGTGGTGCCGACCGTTCCGGCTACAGTCCGCCACCCCGGATGGTTTCCGATGACCCGGTACCGGTCGGCCCGCGTATAGTTCCGCAGGGCCGGACGGCGCGGCCATCGGGGCGAGGGGCGATCCAGCATATGTCACACGCAACGGCACAGTTGTTCGACGGCGAGCGGCAGGCGTCTGCCGAGGTGGATGACCCGAGCGGCCCGACCCGGCCGACGGTGGCGTCGGCCCCGGGGACGCCGACGATCGCGGCGGGGACGCCGGTCGATCAGGCCGTGCCGCTGCCGATGGGGAACATGGGCCGGCGGGCGCTGATCCTGGCCCGCCGGGCGCAGGTGCCGGAGAAGTGGTGGGACCGGGCCGAGGCGTTCATCAGCCGGCTGAGCAGCCGCGACAACTTCTGGCGGAGCATCTGCTCGCTGATCTGGCTGCCGCTGGCGTTCTTCAGCGGGCTGAAGATGAAGCAGCTGGGGGAGGACAAGTTCTCGGCGGTGCTGCCGTTCCGGCGGTTCAACCGCAACTGGTACCGGGCCATGGCCGGCGGTGCCCTACTGGCCAACAGCGAGATCGCCGGCGGGGCGTACGTGTTCGGCATCTGCGGCGGCGATTACACGGTGGTGTGCAAGAACCTGAACTACACGTTCCTCCGCCCCTGTTACGGCCCGGCCGTCTACCGCATGCGGCCGCGCGAGGACATCCGCAAGCTGGTGGCGACGGGAATCGAGTTCAACGTGATCGTGGACCTGGACGTCACGCAGCAGGCGAGCCGTATCGGCGAGAAGGACAAGCGCGTGGGCCGGTGCGAGGCGACGTTCCACATCACGCCTAAGATCCAGCACAAGGTGAAGGCGCTGCGGAAGCGGACGGCGTGAGGGGGGAACGGCGATGGCTGTCTGACCAAGGTGGCGCCACCCCGGCTGGGCGGGTCTACTCCACCCGCGACACCACCATCGTGATGTCGTCGGTGCGCCGGGCCATGCCGGCGAACTTTCTCACCTCCCACAGCAGGTGATCGGCGACGCCCTCGGCGGTGGCGTCCTCGGCACCGTAGGTCTTGAGCGCCTGGATCACCCGGGCGCGGCCGAAGGTCTCGTGGGCGAAGTTCATCGCGTCGAGCAGGCCGTCGGTGTACATCAGAACCACATCGCCGCTTTGGAGTTGGACGACGGTCTGGCGGAACTGCTCGTCGGGCTCGATGCCGAGGACCATGTTGTCGGAGGCGAGCTCGATCACCTCGCCCATGCGCAGCACCAGGGCCGAGGGGTGGCCGGCGTTGCAGTAGGTGAACAGCTTGGTGCGCGCGTCGAGCACGCCGTAGAAGAGGGTGACGAACTCGCCGCTGGTGGTGTCGCGGCAGAGCATCCCGTTCACCCGGCGGACCACCTCGTACAGGTAGTAGATGTTGTCGATCTGGGCGCGGAGGAACGCCCGCACGCTGGCCATGATCAGGCTGGCGGGGACGCCCTTGCCGGAGACGTCGGCGACGACCAGGCCGACGTTGTCGTTGGGGAACGGGATGAAGTCGTAGAAGTCGCCGCCCAGCTGGAAGCAGGGGACGTAGACGGCCGACAGGTCGAGCCCGGGGATGGTCGGCGGGACGGCCGGGATCATGCGGTGCTGCACGTCGGCGGCCATCTGGACCTGCTTCTCGAGCGCGGCGGCCTCGGCCGACTCGTGGGCGAGGCGGGCGTTCTCGATGGCCGCCGCCGCCTGTGTGGCGACGGCCTTCATCAGGTCGATCTTCAGCGGGCTGAACGCCTGCTCGGCGTCGGTGTAGACCCGCAGCACGCCCACCGTCGCCCCCTTGTATTGCATCCCCACCGAGAGCATCGAGTGGATCCCCTCGCGCACCGCCTCGTGCGGGTACTGCGTGCGCGGGTCGTGGGCCATGTCGCGGACGTACTCGAACCCCTGCGCCGACAGCGCCGTCTGGTCGATCATGGCCGTGCTCAGCTGGACCGGGCCCTTGTTGAGGTAGGCGTCGGACAGGTTGTAGACGGCCTTGATCACCAGCTCGTCGTGCTCGCGGTCGATCAGGCGGATGCTGGCGGCCTTGGTGGACATCAGCTCGGCCACGGCGCGGACCGTGCGGTCCAACACGCCCGACAGGTCGCGGGCCTCGGCCAGGATCGTGCTGAGGTGGGTGACGGCCGTCAGCTCCTCGATCCGCTGGCGGAGCTGGAACTCCTGAAAGCAGAGCCGGGCGACCGCGTTGGCCAGCAGGTGCAGGAACGCGATGGCGGCGGGCCGGCCGTCACGCGCCTTGGACAGCTGGCCCGCCAACTGGCGCAGGGGTTTGGCCTCCAGGCCAAACCTGGCGGCCAGCTGCTCGGCGGTCGCGTCGTCCAGCCACGCCGTGCCGGTTTTGACGGCCATCCGCAGCGTGCCCAGCTGCTGGTCGTTCACCACGATGGGGGCGACGTACTCGCCCCCCTCCTTGGCGTAGGGCGTGCCGTCCTCGGCGGCGGCGATGTCCCGCTGGCGGCGCACGAAGGCCGCCGCGGGCTGGGCCTGGGTCAGCACGGCGCCGTCGGCATCGGTGATGGTGGCGCGCACGTTCGCCACGGCCGCGAAGTGGTCCTGGATCTCCTGCAGGGTCGCCAGGTCCACGAAGTCGGTCAGCTTGAGGTGCTCGGCATCCACGTACGCGTACGGCCTCCATCGCCCTGTTCGTTTTTGGGGGAAAGGGATTGTAGGGCGTCGGACCGAACGGGCAACCGACGGCACCGCCCCGCGCCGGCCCGTCAAAACTTCCGGTGCGCCATCCACCGACTTCCAGAAGATCGGCCATCGCAGCGACCCACCGTTGGCAAACGATCGTGGAAACGATACGGCTTTTACAGAGCCCGGCGGCTCCGCCGCGTGTCCCGCCGAACGCAGGGGCCGTCGCCTTCCGCGGTTGACGACCGGTCGGCCCGCATGTGAACCTGTGCGGCATGGCCGACCTGATCCCCCTGGTGCTGCTGCACGGCTTTCCCATGGACCGCCGCATCTGGGCCGCCCAGGTGGCCGGCCTGGGCGACGTGGCCCGCGTGGTGGCGGTCGACTTCCGCGGGTCCGGCGAGTCTCCCGACACCGGGCCCTACACGATCGACGCGCTGGCGGACGACGTCCACTGGCTGATCGAGCGCATCGGCCAGCCCTGCGTGGTGGGCGGGCTGTCGATGGGCGGGTACGTGGCCCTGTCGCTGGCCGAGCGGCACCCGAGCGACCTGCGCGGCCTGATCCTGTTCGACACCAAGGCGACGGCCGACGACGCTCCCGGCAAGGCGAAGCGGGACGAGATGATCGCGCTGGCCGAGAGCGGCGGGGCAACGGCGGTAGCGCGTGAGATGGTGCCGAAGCTGCTGTCACCCAAGGCGTCATCGGACGTGACGGCAGCGGTGCGGGCGATGGCGAAATCGGTGTCGACCCGCGCGATCCAGCACGCGCTGGCGGCGATGCGCGACCGCCCAGATCGCACGGCGGTGTTGCCGCGGATCGTCGTGCCGACGCTGGCGGTGGTCGGGGCGGACGACGCCACGACGCCGCCGGCCGTGGTGGACGCGATGCGGCAGCAGATCGCTGAGGCGGAACTGGTCGTCATCCCCGACGCCGGGCACCTGACGCCGATGGAGCAGCCGGCGGCCGTGACGGAGGCGGTGCGAGGGTTCCTGACGAAGCCCTGAATTTAGATGTACACGCGGGACCTATGCTGGCCAAAGTAGTCGCGCACGGCCTGCACCACGCGATTTAGGCGAAGATCAATGAACGGCCTGCCGCTCATGCGCTGAGATGGCCATCACGGACAGCGTACCGCCCGACATGGTGAAGTAGATGCGCACCGGTGGTCGTGTGCGGTTCAGCCACCCGCCGCGCGTGGAGACGCCGATTAGCTTCAGGTGCCCGTGCGCCGCCGCCGACACGGCGTCGGACGGCGGGTCCAAGACGTCGGCATCATCGCTGTCCAACGGCACGGCCGACCGATCCAGGCGTCTGGACGGCCTCGGCGATGACAGCCTGCACGACGCCGACCAGCAGTGCCAACGCCAGCGGTCGCCACCACGTCCCGTAGTGATTGGGATCAAACCGCGCGGCGACGACCCAGCTGGAGCAAGCACCGACGCCGACCGTCATCGCGGCATTCAGGAGCGTCTTGACACCGGTGGAAAACCGCATCGAAGTGTGACGCGCGAAACAAGTCGGCGACCGCAGCTGGGGCCGACATCACGCCGTCATCGCCCGGCTGTGCTCCTCCAGCCGTTGCACCAGCTCGGCGGCCTCCTCGGCGCGCTCGCCGACGCTGCTGGTCCAGGCGAGCGGCTCGTTCGTCGCCACGGCCGTCTCGATCCGGCGGCAGGCGCTGATCACCGTGCTGTGGTTCCGCTTGCCCATGCGGTTGCCGATCTCGGGGAAGCTCAGCTTGGCCGTCTTGCGCACCAGGTACATCGCCACCGAGCGGGCCAGGCTGATCGTCCGCTGGCGGCGGCCGGACATGAGGTCCTTGTGCTCCAGGCCGAAGTAGTCGCACACGGCCTGCATCACGTGCTCCGGGCGGATCGGCGCGCCCTGGTGCCGGTCGAGGTCGCCCAAGGCTTCCTGGGCCAGCTTCAGGTCGGCGGGTCGGCCGCTCAGCTTGGCGTGGGCGGTGATGCGGGTGACGGCCCCTTCCAGTTCGCGCACCGACTGGGTCACGCGGCGGGACACCCAGCCGACCACCTCGTCGCTCAGCACCACGCCCTGGCGAGTGGCGAGCGAGCGCAGGATCTCGGCGCGGGTGGCGGCGTTGGGGGGATCGACGCGGACGACCATGCCGCTGACGAACCGGTTGATCAGCGACTCGCCGAACGCCTCGATCAGCTTCGGGTGGTTGTCGCTGGCCATCACGACCTGCTTGCCCATCGCCTCGATGGCGTTGAACGTGTGCAGGAACTCCTCCTGCGTGGCCTTCTTCCCGCCCAGGAAGTGGACGTCGTCGATCACCAGCAGGTCCAGGTCGCGCATCTTCCGGCGGAACCCGTCGAGCTTGTTGGCCCGCAGCGCGACGAGGAAGTCGTTCGTGAACTCCTCGCCGGTCATGTACATCCACCGCTTGGTCGGGTGGTTCTCGGCGAACCGCTTGCACAACCCCTGGAGCAGGTGGGTCTTGCCCAGGCCGCAGTTGCCGTGGACGAACAGCGGGTTGTACTGGCTGCCGGGGAACTCGGTGACGTGGGTCACCGTGTTGAACGCCAGCTGGCTGCTGGGGCCGACGACGAAGGTCGACAGGTCGTGGCGGAGCCGGGGGCGCGGCGCGAACGCCATGTTGCCGTTCATGCTCCCGGTCATCTTCATCGCGTCGGCGGGGCTGACCACGGGCGTGCCGGGCCGGCCGGGCTGGGCGGCGGGCGGGCGGACGTAGGGCGGGCCGCCGACCGACCGCGTGGCGACCGACGGATGGATGGCGCGGGCGGCGGCGGCGGTGACGGCCGACTCGACCGCGTCGGCGGCCGGCTTGCCCCGCAGCGGCACCTCGCCGTCACCCTTCACGTCGAACAGCTCGGGCACCACCATGAACCGCACCGGCATGGTGCAGCCGAGCACCTCGTGTACGGCGTCGGCGATCGGGCGGCTGAAGTTCCGGTTGATCCACTCCCCGATGAAGTCGTTGGGCACGGCGATCTCGAGCGACTCGTTCCGCAGGTCGATGCGGGTCGAGTTGTCGAACCAGACGTGGAACCGCTCGGGCCCCACCTTCTCGGCGATCGAGTCGGCGAGGCGAATCAGTTGCGGGTCTTGCAGCGTCAGACAGCTCACTCAAGTCTCCTTTGCCGACCGCGCCGGGCGACGACCTCTTCGCCATCGCCCGACGCGCCGGATATCCCGGACCAACCGCCCCGCCTCTCGGCGGGGCGGCGGGACGCACGGCCCCCTCGGACCCGGCGTGCGCGCAACCGTGGCGCACGCGGGGTCCCGGGGTTTCGGCAGTCCCTCCAGCCCGACCTTCCCTCGCCGGGGGCTGCGCGCCGTGCCGTCGCCGTCGCGTCCAATACGCAACGAGACCGAGGGCTGGCGCGAGTGGCCGTCCGACGGACGAAAGGCTTCCTGCCTCTGCTAGGTTCTTCCTTGAGATCGCATCCTGCGACGTGAACACCGCGGGGCCACGGCACTCCGGCCGGGCGGGTCCGCGATGTCGTTCGTCAGGGCCACCGTTCTGGAACGTCCCCTGGTGTGCCGACGGCGTGGGGGGCGACGCGTCCATCTAGACGCCCCGCCCTAGCCGAAGGCACCCGTTCCGGTGACCCCGATCATCCTTGTTATCTCGCCTGCGGTCGCACCCCATTCGTCGCGGAGCGGCCTCGACAAGATGAGGGCAATGTATCCCTCCGCGCCAGCGCTGACAAGCCATTGTTTATCGGTTTCGCCATGCACACAGACGCAACCATCGGCGGGCCAACCGCGAGCCGACCAGAAAAAAGTTTGCTCCCCAGATTCCCCACACCGTTATCGGGCCATGTGGGCAACATGTGCGGAAGGTTAAGGCGAGGACGCGGTTCACCCTTCGGCACTTGGTGCTTCCGCACGGGAGACACACCGAATCCTACAGCCCCATCGCGGCTTTCAGGCAGCCATCGAGCCGCTGCTGTATGACGGGCGAGAGGGCGCCCAGCGATTATACTCTACCCGCCCAGCAGTGAGACATTGTCGAACTCCTGGAAGTTCAGGGTCATCAGGGACGCCATGTCCTCGGCGTGCGTCGTCTCCAGGCCGCCCAGCACCGACTCGACGGCCGAGCGGAAGCCGGCGAAGTCGGCGTGGAACTTGCCGTAGCACGCGCGACGCTTGGTGAACCGCCACAGCCGCTCGATCAGGTTGAGGTTCGGCGAGTACGACGGCAGGAACAACAGTTCGATTTTCAGCTCTGCCGCCAGCGCCATGACCATCGCGTTCCGCTGGTAGCGGGCGTTGTCCAGCACCATCGTCACCGGTCCGGCCAGCCCCTTGGCGGCCACGGCCCGCAGCAGCTCGCACATCGTCTCCGCGTTCACCACGGTCGTGTTGGTCACCATCGTCAACTGGCGGGTGACCGCGTCCCACGCCCCCAGCACGTTGAACCGCTGCCGGCCCGAGGCGGCCCGCACGTGCACCCGCAGGATCGACCACAGGTGGCACAGGAACGTGGCGAACACGAAGTGGGCCGCGTCGACGAACAGCACGTGCCCGATCCCGGCGACGGCGGCGTCGAGCTTGGGCTGCAGCTGCTCGGCCAGGAACCGCCGCTGCTCGGCCACGTGCTCCGTCAAGTTTTTTTGGGCGGCACCGGCACGGCCCGCGCCCGCTGCCAGGTGAACCCCAGCCCGGCCAGGAACTTCGCCGTCTGGGTCGGCCCCCGGCGGAGGCCGGTCCGCTCGAAGATCCGCTCCGCCGCCTCGGCCAACGTCCGGACCGGCCGCTCGGCCAGGTCCGCCTTGATCGCCTCGGCGTGCGCCGCCAGGTCGCTGACCGGGCCGTGCCTGTCACACCGCCGCAGGCCGTCCAGCCCGCCGTCGCGGTAGGCCGCCACGTACCGCTGCGCGGTCGACCGCGACACCCCGACGATGTGCCCGGCCGTCTCCCGCGTGACGCCGTGGTGGCACGACCAGAGGAACAGCATCTTCCCCCGGACGTGGGCGTCGGGGTGGCGGTCCCGCTCGGCGTTGACGACCTGCTGCTCGTCGTCGGTCAGGGCGATTCGACAATGCTGGGCCATCCATGACCCTCCATCAGGTACCTCGCACGCTTGGTTCGAACGAGGTCATACCGATGTCGGACGGGTTGGTCCAGATTGTGTCACACAGGGACGGGCAGAGTATAACTACGGAGGCACGGAGACACGGAGAAGAGGTCGGAACCACAGATGCACACCGATCCTGAAACACGCGCGGCTTGAGGCCAGCGCGATCGACGCGCGCGACTGGACCCCGCTCAACCGCCAGGTGAATCTGATCCGTGTGCATCAGTGTGCATCTGTGGTTCCACCCTCTTCTCCGTGTCTCCGTGCCTCCGTGGTAGAGCTCTTCGGCATTTCATCCCCGCGTAACAAAAACGTCCCACCCCCCCGCGCCGCCCACGCATCCGGCAGCGGCGGCGTGAACCGGTACGTCCCGTTGAGCCGCCTCACCTCGGCCGGGTTGATCACCAACAGCCAGTTCGGATTCCCCTCCGCCTCGCGCCCCACCCACGCGGCCACCGGGTCGGGCTCGTCGCCGGGCAGGTCGAACACCGTGCGGTAGTGCAGCCGCGACATCGGCACCTGGTAGAAGAACGCCTGCGCGTCGCCGACCACGCCGATCTGCCTGCCGAGGTTGACCGCATCCGCCAAAGGCCGGGCCTCCGCCATGATGTCGCGGAAGTCGGTGAGCCCGAACAGCCCGTCGCCCGCCTCCGACCGCGACCACGCCGTCACCTCCGGCGTCACGCCCCACCACCCGATCGCCGCCGCCACCCCCGCCACCGCCAGCCCGACCGGCGCCAATCGCCCCACCGACGCCCGCCCCACCAGGATCGCCGCGATCGGCAACCCCATCACCAGGAACCGCGCCAGCAGGTGCGTGAACCCGAACCACACGACCAGCACGATGAGCGCGGTCACCACCAACAGCCGCGTCTGCCGGTCCCGCCACCGCAGCGCCGCCGCGGCGACCGCAGCCGGCAGCACGACGTACCCGTACTGCCAGTGGGCCAGCACGTCCCGCCACAGGATGCCCAGCCGCGCCGGCACCGACCGCTGCGTGGCGGTGGGGCTGTGCGCCACGCGGAACCGCTCCGCCTGCTCCGCCGAGAAGTGGTCCCGCCCCAGCACCGACATCCCCACCGGCCACAGCGGGTTCCCCGCCCACGCCACGTTGCGGATCAGCCACGGCGACACGACGACCGACCCCGCGATCACGAACGCCGCGCAGCCGACCCACACGGTGCGCCACCGCACCGATCGCCCCACGGCCACGACGACCGCCACCGGCACGGCGCACAGCAGCATCGGCACCGCCGTGATCTTCACGCCGCAGGCCAGCCCCGCGAAGAGCCCGGCGACCACCATCGGTTTGACGAACGGGAAACCCGCGGCGGAGCCGCTGGGCTCCGTGGCCCGCAGCGCCCACGCGATCGCCAGCGCCGTGTAGAGCATCAGCGCCGACTCCACGTACGCCACGCCCGCCAGCATCACGACCCACGGCACCGCCGATGCGACCGCCGCCCCGACCAACCGCGCAACGGATCGACCCGGCCTGCCCGCTTCAGCGGGCAGGGACCCCACCGCTCCCGCCACCCCCAGCACCATCAACAGCGCGTACCCCACGCTCACGAACTGGCACGCGTACATCGCCACCCACGGCGCCGTCGCCTTCCCCGTCGCGTGCATCAGCAGCAGCGACTGCACCTCGGCGTTCATCGGGAAGTACGAGAACATGTTGTGCCGCAGCGGCACGATCCGCCCGGCCTCATACCACTCCCGCGGCACCTGCAGGTGGTAGCTGGTCACGTCGTACGGGTGCGGGTCCAACGGCTTCCACAGGATCCCCGGCATCAGCGCCGCCGCCACGACCGCGATCGTCAGCGACACCGCCGGGATGCCCCACACCCATGCCGACCCCGCCGGCCGTCGCAGCCACCCGACGATCGCCGCGCGCCCCCACCCCCGCATCACCCCCCGCCGCACGAGGTCGCCCCCCAACCACAGGTATCCCACGATCGGAAACCCCAGCGCCACCGGCCGGCTCAGCGCCCCCAGCAACCCCAGCCCCAGGCCAGCCAGGCTGAAGATCCCCAGCCCCAGCCCCCCCGCCGTCGCCACCCGCAGCGGCCCCGCGCACCGCACGCGGCAGCCCCGCGCCACGACATCGCCCAGTGCCGCTGCCCCCCCCACCCACGCCGCCGCCGCCACGCCGTCCATGCCCGCGACGGCCACCATGGACACCACGTTCGCCCCGCACAGCAGCACGGCCGTGACCACGCAACCCACGACGATCGCCGCCGCGGCCGCGCCGCGGCTCGTCAGCCAACGTGTTGATTCGCCAGAATGAAACGTCACGCAACCCCGTTTAGCGGTCGCCCCGGAGGGGCACTTTGCCGACCGTCGAAGAGTGCCCCTCCGGGGCGACCGCTAAACGGTACCGTCATCGACGCCGTCGGTCTTGCCCGCTCCACCGGCCAGCCGGAACAGCTGCTCCATCGCGTGGACGTACTGCGGCCCGTGCGACGCGTCCGCCTGGCGCAGCGCCTGCACCGGGTCGTGCAGCAGCTTGTTCACGATCCGCCGCGCCAGCTCGTACCGCTGCTGCCGCTCGGCATCGGTCAGGCTCGGCTGCCGGTCCACCTCGTCGCGGGCCAACTGGTGCGACCGCTTGAACAGCGCGTCGATCGTCGGCCCCAGCGCCCGCACGCGGTGGGCGGCCACGTACTCGTCCACCGCGCCGGCGACGATCCGCTGCGCATCCGCCACCGACTCCCGCCGCCCCGCCTGCGTGTCGGCCACCACCTTCTGCAGGTCGTCCAGGTTGTACAGGTACACGTTCTCCAGGTCCCCGACGGCCGGCTCCACGTCGCGCGGCAACGCGATGTCGATCAGGAAGATCGGCCGGTACCGCCGCCGCTTGTGGACGGCCGCGAACCGCGGCGCCGTGATGATCGGCTCGGCCGAGCCAGTCGACGTGATGACGACGTCCACCGCCGCCAGGTGGTCGTCCAGCTTCTCGAACGGCGCCGCCTCCCCGCCGAACTCGCGGGCCAGCTCGGCACCCTTCGCCCCGTCGCGGTTGCACACCAGCATCCGCCTGGGCGACTGGTCGGCAAACCCCCGCAGCACCAGCCGGGCCATCTTCCCCGCGCCGATGCACAGCACCGACTTCCCCGCCAGCCCGTCGAACACCTGCCCGGCGTACGCCACCGCCGCCCCGGCCACGCTCTGGCGACCCTCGGCCAGCGGCGTCTCGCGCAGCACCTGCTTGCCCACCGCCACCGCCCGCTGGAACAGCGGGTTCAACGACGGTCCCACCGTCCCCGCCGCCCGGCCCGCATCGTACGCCTCGCGCACCTGCCCCAGGATCTGCGTCTCGCCCAGCACCATGCTGTCCAGCGACGCCGCCACGTTGAACAGGTGCTCGACCATGGCCCGCTCGGACCGGTGGTAGAGGTGGCCGTGGAACGACTCGATCGGCACCCCGTGGAACCCGGCGACGAAGTCGGCAAAGTCGGCCGCGGTGGGACGGTCGCCGGCGGCTCGCGCGACGTACAGCTCGACCCGGTTGCAGGTCGACAGCAGCACGGCCTCGCAGCCGGGGAAGCGCTCGCGGAACGCCGCCATCGCCGCCGCCCGCGCCGCCGGCGCGAACGCCAGCCGCTCGCGCACGGCCAACGGCGCGGTCGTGTGGTTCAACCCCAGCAGGTGCAACCGGTACACTAGCGGTTCCCCCCCGCCAGCTGCGCCGCGGCCACGGCACCGACCATCAGGACGAAACCGACGACGCTCAGCATCGCCGCCCGTCGCCCGCGGAACACCGGGTTGATCGGCGCGTGCAGCACGACCGCGTACACCACCCACCCGCCGACGGCCAACCCCACCTTCCACGGCTGGGTCCGGATGCCCAGCCGGACCATCTCGAACCCGCCGGTGACGATGCCCACGGTGAGCAGCGCGAACCCCAGCGTGACCGCCGTCATCGTCAGCCGTTCCAACCGCTCCAGCGATCCCAGGTACCCGCCCACCGGCCGCTTGTGCCGCAGCCGACCGCTGGCCCACAGGTACATCCCCCCCGCCGCCGCCGCCACGGCGAACGCGGCCGCCGCGGCGAAGCTGGTCAAGTAATGGGTGTACCTGGTCGCCTGTCCCACGTACGGCTGGTAGTTCGTCCGTCCCAACACCGCGGCGGCGACGAGCAGCGCGATCACCACCGGCATGAGGAACCAGTCCAGGGCGGCCATCGGTCGGGTCCCCTGAACGTAAGCGGTGAAGGCGGACAGCAGCACCGCCAGCCACACCAGCGCGTCGAAGTTGTCGCCCACCGGCAGCCACTGCCCGCGGTGGGCGCCGTGCCACACCAGCACCGCGACCGACGTGACGATGCCCCAGTACAGGCAGTTCTTGCCCACGATGCGGAGCGCCCGCGTCGGCCACCACAGCCGGGCCACGGAGACGCCCCCGCCCGCCGCGAACAGCGCCACGGCGGCGAACAGGAGGGCGAGTTGACGGGCGGTGGGCATGGCGTCGATTTCACAGCCCGAGCCGGCGTCTGAGGTACGCCGACGACCGGGGGGCGTACCTCAGACGCCGGCCTGAGGTTCACAGGGATAGATTCGGATGTCGCTCGCGCAACCACTCCTTCAGTCCGTCCAACCCCCGCTCGCCCAGCACGCGGCACGCCTCGGCCGTGGCCAACGTGCGGAACACCGCCCGCCGCGTCGGCTCGTCCACGCCGTCACGCAACGGCGGCCGCAGCACGGCCATCGCCTCGGCCATCGCACCCCACGCCGGGTCGAACCGCTGGGCCAGCCCGTCGCGCACCAGCACCGCCAGCGCCGCGCTCCCGGCCGACACGGTGACCGTCACCGGCCCACGATCGAACCGCGCCGGCGTGACGAAGTCCCCGGCCGCGCCATCGCCGGCGTGGCTGGCCCAGACCCGCCGGGCCCGGGCGTCCCGCAGCACCGCGTCGTTCACCTCGGCCGAGTCGGTCGCGGCGAACGCCAGGTCCGCGTCGTCCAGGTCGACTGGATCGTAGCCCCTCGTCAGCCGTTCGACACCGTCGGGGAAGTCGGCCACGAACGCCAGCGCGACGGCCCGCACGCGTGTCGCCCCCGCCGCCAGCACCCCGGCCGCCTTGCGGGCGGCCACCGCGCCGCCGCCCACGATCACGATGCGGCGGTCCGCCAGGTCCAACATGATCGGATAGCCCTGCGACACCAGCCCGGCGATTCTAGCGGAGACCGGCGGCGAGTTCACCCCAGGTGGGTCGCCGCCAACCCATGACCTCACCCGCTGTGCCCATCACCCCCTCACCCGCCCCGGTTGACACCGCACCAGAACTTGTTGTCATCCCCCCATGGCACGCCCCGTCACCCTGTTCACCGGCCAGTGGGCCGACCTGCCGTTCGAGGCGATCTGCGCCAAGGCCAAGGCCTTCGGGTACGACGGCCTGGAGCTGGCCACCTGGGGCGACCACTTCGACGTGGCCGCGGCGCTGGCCGACCCCGGGTACGTCAAAGGGCGATGGGACATCCTCCGCGCCCACGGCCTGAAGGCGTACGCGATCAGCGCCCACCTGGTCGGCCAGTGCGTGTGCGACCGGATCGACGAGCGGCACCAGTCGATCCTGCCGCCGGACATCTGGGGCGACGGCGTCCCCGAGGGCGTCCGCCAACGCTCGGCCCAACGCTTGGCCGACACCGCCGTCGCCTGCCGGACGTTCATCGACGCCGCCCCCGAGCCCACCGGCTTCCCCGCCGCCGTCACCGGGTTCACCGGCTCCAGCGTCTGGCACTCCATCTACGCCTGGCCGCCCACCCCCCAGGCCTACTGGCAAAAGGGGTTCGACGACTTCGCCGCCCGCTTCGGCCCCATCCTGGACACGTTCGAGCAGCAGGACGTCAACTTCGCCCTCGAGGTTCACCCCACGGAGATCGCGTTCGACATCGCCACCGCCCAGCGGGCCATCGGGGCCGTCCAGGGCCACAAGCGGTTCGGCTTCAACTTCGACCCGTCGCACCTGATCTACCAGCACGTCGACTACGTGAAGTTCATCCGCACGTTCGCCGATCGCATCTACCACGTTCACATGAAGGACGCCTGGTTCAACCAGGGCGACGGCACCGTGGGCGTGTTCGGCGGGATGACGACGTTTGCCGACCCCCGCCGCTACTGGGACTTCCGCAGCCTCGGCCACGGCGACGTGAACTTCGAGGACGTCATCGTCGCCCTGAACGACGTCGGCTACGCCGGCCCCCTGAGCGTGGAGTGGGAGGACAGCCGCATGGACCGCGAGCACGGCGCGGCTGAAGCCGCCGCGTTCGTGAGGCGCGTCGACTTCCCGCCGAGCAAGATCGCGTTCGACGCGCAGTTCGATCGATAACGGCGGAGACGAATTGGCCGCAGATGAACGCAGATGCACACAGACGAGAAGCGGTGCAACTGACCTGATTCGCCATCTGCGTGCGTCCGCGTTCATCTGCGGCTAATTCGTCTTCCGAACGCCTTCTGTTGATGTCTCATGCCTGAAGGGGGCTGGCCGCGCCCGATCCGCGGCCATACAGTCCGGCCGCCCATGAGAGATCCATCGCAGACGCCGTCCGACACCGCCAACTTGTCGGCCGATCCGGGCCCCACCTCGACAGCCACGCTGACGCAGCTCGAACGGGAGACGCCCGGCGGGTCCGAGTCCACCGGCCATGACCCGTACCTTGCCCTGCGCACGCCCGCGTTCCGCCGGTACGCGCTGGGGTCGACGCTGATGCTGGTCGGCCAGCAGATGCAGACCGCCGCCGTGCAGTGGGAGGTGACGGTCCGCACCGGGGCCGAGCACGCCGCGTGGGCGTTGAGCATGGTCGGGCTGGTGGGCGCGTTGCCGGTGATCCTGCTCGCGCTCCCGGCCGGACAGCTGGCCGACAAGGTCGACCGCAAGTGGCTGACGGTCGTCACGCTGCTGCTGTCGGCCCTGTGCTCGGTCGGGCTGGCGGTGCTGTCGATCCACCAATCCCCCGTGGTCTACACCTACGCGGTCCTGCTGGCGGCGGCCACCGTGTGGGCCATCGGTGGGCCGGCCCGGTCGACGCTGCTCACCGGCATCGTGCCGGTCGAGGTGTTCAACAACGCCACCACCTGGGGCAGCAGCTTCATCCAGCTGGCCTGCATGGGCGGCCCCGCCCTGGCCGGGTTCATCATCGCGCTGGGCGCCATGCACATGCGCGACCCCGCGGCCGTGGCGGCCCAGGTGCGGGCGGTGCCGTGGGTCTACTTCGCCGACGCCGCCTGCGGCCTGGCGTACGCGGCGTTGCTGCTGGGCGTCGTCGTCCGGCCGATGGAGAACCGCAAGGAGCCGGCCACGCTCCGGACGCTGCTGGCCGGCATCCGCTTCGTCACCGTGAACCGGATCATCCTGGCCACGATGACGCTGGACCTGTTCGCCGTGCTGCTGGGCGGGGCCGTCTACCTGCTGCCGGTCTACGCCACGCAGGTGCTGCACGTCGGCGCCGTCGGGTACGGCTGGCTGCGCGCCGCCCCGGCGATCGGCGCGTTCTCCATGGCCATGGTCCTCGCCCACCGCCCCCCCATGAAGCGGGCGGGCCTGTCGCTGCTGCTGGCCGTCGCCGGGTTCGGCGTCGCCACCATCATCTTCGGCGTCTCGCGCAGCCTGCCGCTGTCGCTGGTCATGCTGTTCCTGACCGGCGCGCTGGACAACATCAGCGTGGTCGTCCGCTGGACGCTGGTGCAGGTGCTGACGCCCGACGCGATGCGCGGCCGCGTGATGGCCGTCAACAACGTCTTCATCGGCGCCAGCAACGAGCTGGGCGGCTTCGAGTCCGGCGCCCTGGCCAGCGCCGTCGGCCCGTTCTGGTCCGTCGTCGGCGGCGGCATCGGCACGATCATCGTCGTGATCGCCACCGCGATCGTCTTCCCCGCCGTCCGCAGGTTCGGCTCGCTGGAGGACGCCCGGCCGATCGAGACGCCGGGGGCAGAGGGATTCCCGGTCATGATCGCGCAGGACACGTGATTCAGTCAGGGCCGAATCGGCGTCACCGCCAGGCGGTCCAACTCCACCAACGTGTGCGACTGTAACGCGGCCGTGATGTCCGCCAGATGGCGATCAAACAGTCCCGTCAGGTCGCGCGTCGAGAGGTTTCCGGTCCGGACCAGCAGCAGCTTCCAGGGACGTCCCTGCAACAGGTGCTAATAGAAGAAGTCGCTGTCCTTCGAGACGACGACGCGCTCCTCGTCGATCGACATCTGATTGATGACCCGGTCTTTGGTCTCGTTCTGCGCCGGAAGATCGGCGGTGTGAATGGCGTCGTGCCCGTGCCGTTCCAACAGGCGGCACATGCCGGGCGGGAGGTGAGCATCGATCAGGAACTTCACGCCAGCGCCAGGTGGATGCTGCGCGCCTCCAGCATTCGGCGGGAGAACGCGTGGCAGGCCAGGATGTCCTCCCGCTGCAAGTCGGGGAACGCGGCGAGCAGGTCGTCCGTCGTGTCGCCACCCGCCAGGTATTCAAGCATGGTCTGGACCGGGTACCGCAGCCCGCGGATGCACGGCTTGCCGTGGCAGATCTCCGGGTCCATCGTGATGCGGGAGAGCAGGGGGTCGACGGTCATCGCTGAATCTTAGCCGGATCACCCGCGCGCCGCCCACCCCAGCCCGTCCGGCCCGCGGCCGGTCTCGACCCGGCCGACGACCGCCAGCGTCCTCAGGTCGATCACCGCCACCCCGTTGCCGCTGGCGACGTAGGCCCGCGCGCCGTCGGGCTGCATGAGGATGCCGGCCGCGCCGCGGCCGAGCGTGATCCACTGGATCTCCTTCCGCGTCGCCACGTCGACCACGACCACGCCGGTCCCGCCGAGGTCGGAGATGAACACCCGCGTGCCGTCCGGCGTGAACTTCAACCGGTTCGCCATCCGCGTCGGGATGTTCAGCGTGGCCACGACCGACCTGGTCGCCACGTCGATCACCGACACGGTCCCCGCGTGCGAGTTGGCGGCCCACACCTGGCGGAAGTCCGGCGACACATCGAACCCCTCCGGCCCCTGGCCGACGGCGACGTGCGTCTCGGCCCAATCACCGCCGCCCCGACCCGGCCCGCCGGGCGGCGGGCCAGGTGGTGGACCGCCGTTCAGATCGCCCCCATCCGGTGGTCCACCGGGCGGAGGCCCCGGCGGTGGGCCACCGCGGTCCGGCGTACGACCGAGCTCCAGGATGCTGATCGTGTCCGAGTTCACGTTCGACGTGACGATCCGCTTGGCGTCCCTCGACACGGCGATCATGTGCGTCCGCCCCTGCCCCAGACCCAGCACCCAGTCGACCTTGCCGACCGCCGGGTCGTACCGGCCGATCGCCTTGCTCCCCTCGACGGTGAAGTAGACCTGCCCGTCCGCCCACGCCAGCCCGTGCGGCGACCGCAGCGGCCCCAGGTCCACCGCGGGCAACGGCTTCTGCGCCACCAGGTCGACGCGCGAGATCGTGTGCAGCCCCGCCCCAAATCCGCCGTAGTTCGAGATGAAGGCCGTCCGCCCGTCGGCCGACGCGACCACCTCGTGCGGGTCCTGCCCGGCGAACGCCCGGCCGACCACCTTCAGCGTCGCCGGGTCGACGATCGCCAGCGACGTGTCGCCCTTGTTCAGCACCAGCAGCGATGCCGCCGGCGTGGGCGTGACGACATCGTCCGCGGCGATCGCGGGGCAGTCACCCAGCGTTGCCACCCACGTCGCGGCGAGCCCCATGCGGGCGGCGATGGCCATCGCCTGGCGGCGGGTCGGATTGGATCGGTCGTGGTCTTGCATCGCGTCCCTGGTCAGATGGAGCGCCCGCTTGCTGAGTTGCGACTCTCCCAATTGAAACGCCGGTTCTGACGTACGCCGAAGAGCCGGGGGCGCGCGGAGCAGACCCGGACCTTCGGCGTACCTCAGCACCGGCGTTGCGGACCAGCGCGATACGACCCCGCCTCGGTCACCGCTCGTCCCGCAGCGCCAGCGGCTTGCCCAGGATCTCCGCCAGCACCACCTGCTGCCGCAGGGCGGCCGGCGTGAGCCAGCGGCGGACGTCGGTCGGCGACGCCGCCGACCTGGCGTCGCTCTTGTCGAGCACCGACCCGCGCGACGCGCGGATGGTCGTCGCCGCCGTGATCGTCGTCGGCAACGCGGGCTCCGCCCCGGTCGGCGTGAGGATCGGCGCGGCCACGCCGACGAGGGTCGACGTCGGCCGACGGCCGCCCCGGCGCGGCGGTGGCGCGGGTCGCCGCTCCGTCACCAACCCTGGCCGCCGGGCGGTCGCCACGTTCCCGGGGCGCTGCTGGAACCCCGGCAGGGCCGCCGGCGCGACCGGCACCCGCTGCTGCGGCCCCTTCTGCGGCGGCCCGCTCAGCGCGCGGATGATCCCCTTGATCAGCAGGACGAGCAGCTCATCCATGGCGGGTCACCTCGTAGAACCAATGCAGAATGAGGAGTGAGGCGTTTGAAACATCAGAACAGACTCACCACGGAGACACGGAGACACGGAGCAATCGCTGTTTTTCGACCTCTTCTCTGTGTCTCCGTGCCTCCGTGGTAAATCTGCCTTGGGTTTTCAAAGCGTTCGAGTGCGGAACGCAGAATGAAAGTCAGATGCAGATACTTCCGTTCTGCACTCTGCACTCATCACTCTGCGTTTTTCCTCACGCCGGCTTCCCGATCGACTCGCGCATGGCCGTGTCGGCCTGGACGTTCTTCATCTTGTAGTAGTCCATCACGCCCAGCTGCCCGCTGCGGAACGCCTCGGCGATCGCGCGCGGCACCTCGGCCTCGCTCAGGATGACCGCCGCCCGGTTCTCGGCCTGCTTGGCGACGTTCTCCTGCTCGTGCGCCACGGCCATCGCGCGGCGCTGCTCGGCCTCGGCCTGGAACCGCTGCGTGTCGCTCTTGGCCCGGTCGGCCGCCAGGCTCGCGCCGATGTTCGCCCCCACGTCGATGTCGGCGATGTCGATCGACAGGATCTCGAACGCCGTGTTGGCATCGAGCCCCTTGGCCAGCACCGCCTTGCTGATCCGGTCGGGGTTCTCCAGCACGTGCTTGTAGTCCTGGGCGCTGCCGATGGCCGTCACGATGCCCTCGCCCACGCGGGCGATGATCGTCTCCTCGGTGGCCCCGCCCACCAGGCTCTTGATGTTGGTCCGCACGGTGACGCGGGCCTTCACCTTCAGCTGGATGCCGTCCTGGGCCACGCCGTCGATGCTGTTGCGGTTCATGGCGGCCGAGGGCACGTCGATCACCTTGGGGTTCACGCTGGTCTGCACGGCGTCGAGGATGTCGCGCCCGGCCAGGTCGATGGCGGTGGCGGTCTGCCAGGGCAGCTCGATGGCGGCCTTGTTGGCGGCGATCATGGCGGCGATCACGCGCTGCACGTCGCCGCCGGCCAGCACGTGGCTCTCCATCTCCGGCGTGGTGATGTTCAGGCCGGCCCGGCTGGCCTGGATGCGGGCGTTGACGATGGCCGTCTTGTTCACCTTCCGCAGGTGCATGCCGATCAGCTCGACGAAGCTGACCTTGGCCCCGCTGACGCGGGCGCGGACGTTGAGCAGGATGAACTGCGACAGCATCAACGCGACGATGACGACGGCCAGGCCGACGACGATCACGACGACGCCGAGCACGGCGTTGCCGGACGAGGCGGATTCTTCAGCGAGGAGGAACATGGGTTGGTCCTGTGTGTGGGGCGGCCCCGCCGCGGGCCGGGTTGTCGCCCGCCGGCGGGCCGGGTATGCAGGCGACATTGAACGCGGTCCGCCCCGCCGCCGCAAGTTCGCACCCCGGATGTTCCACTCCCACGACCACGCCGGCTGGCAGACCCTGGCGGCCGCCGGGTCGCTCGCCGTGGGCGTCGTCGTCACCGCCTTGGCGGCCGTCGCCCGTCATCAACTGGCGGTCGCCGCGGGTCGCATGGGCGATGCGATCACCCGTCGCAGGCCTGTCTGGCCGGCCGTCGTCTTCGCCCTGTCGCTGACGATCAGCGCCGCCGTCGCGTGGCACGCCGGCCTGCCGCACCCGATCATCCACGACGAGTTCGGCTACCTGCTGGCCGCCGACACATTCGCCCATGGCCGGCTGACCAACCCCACCCCGCCCGGTGCCGATGCGCTGCAGTCTCCCCACGAGCTGCTGCGGCCGACGTACATGAGCAAGTACCCGCCCGGCCAGGGGCTCGCGCTCGCCGCGGGCCAGGCGATGACCGGCCTGCCGATCGTCGGCGTCTGGCTGACGGCCGCCCTGGCGGCGGCGGCAATCGACTGGGCCGCGTTGCCGTTCGTCCCCGTCCCCTGGGCCCTGCTCGCCGGCGTCGCGGCGGCCCTGCACCCGCAGCTGGTCGACTGGTCCCACGTCTTCTGGGGCGGCAGCGTGGCCGAGCTGGGCGGCGCGCTGGTGATCGGCGCGGCGGCGCGGATCGTCCGATCCATCCCAGCCGCGGGCGGAACCCCGCGGGCCGTTGCGGCGTCAAGCGATCATCCCACGCTCCGCGGGCTCCCGCCCGCGGATGGAACGGCGTTCCGCCATGCCATCGTCCTCGGCGTCGGCCTCGCCCTGCTCGCCCTCAGCCGCCCGTTCGAGGGGCTCGCGACGGTCCTGCCGCTGCTCGTCGTCCTCCGCCGAGCGCGGCGCATCCTGCTGCCACTGGCGATCGTCCTGCTGCCCACGGCCGCGTTCCAGCTGTATGACGACCACCGCGTCACAGGCCACATCCTGACGCCGCCGATCGTCGCTTACGCGCAACAGTTCGACGTGTACCCAAAGGTGTGGCTCCTGCCGAGGCGCGACCCGCCGCCGGCCTATGCGAACGAGTTGCTGGCGGCCGTCCACCTCGACTTCGAGCGCGGCGACCACGAAGCCCTTCGCACGCCGGCCGGCCTCGCGCGGATCAGCGCGGCCCGCCTGTGGCGGTTCGCCTCGACGTACGCCAACCCATGGGTGTTGTTGCTGCCGCTGGCGCTCTCGCCGCTTGATCGTCGGGCGCGGTGGATCTGGGCGACGCTGCTCACGCTAATGCTGTCGCTGTGGGCCGAGACGTTCTTCCTGCCGCACTACGCCGCCCCGGCCGTCGGCGGCGTGGCGATCCTGGTCACGGTTGGCTGGCGACGGTTATGGCCGCCGTTGGCGGTCGGCGTCGGCGTAGCGTTCCTCGCCGGGGCGATCGTCTCGGCCGCCACGATCGGCACCGATCCGAAGCGCACCGGTCGGGATGATGTCGTGGCCGCGCTGGGCGGCGGCCCGCAGCTGGTTGTCGTCCGATACCTGCCCGGCCACGGCTCGGCCGACGAGTGGGTCTTTAACGACGCCGAACCGCCGGCCGAGCGCGTCGTCTGGGCCCACGCGCGCGGACCTGCCGGCGACAAAGCGCTCGCCGACCTCTACCCCGGCCGCCACCGCTGGCTGCTGACTGTCGGCGCGGCCGACCTGCGGCTGGTCCCATATCCGTGATTGAACACGACAGCCGCCTGAGCCGATGTCGTGCGGATCGGCCCCATGCGCTCGTACGACCACTGGGACATCCTCGTGCGGGCCGCGGCCGTCGTCGCCACCGGCATCGGCATCGCCCTGCCCGGCGGCTGGCGACGCCGCGTCGCCCCCCTGGCGCGCCGGCCATGTTTGGCCATCGCCGTTGTCGCGACGCTCAGCCTGGTCGCGAACGCCACCGTCGCACTGCAGCACGGCATCCCCCGACCACGGGTTCACGACGAGTTCGCCTACCTGCTGGCCG
Source organism: Tepidisphaeraceae bacterium (assembly GCA_965198865.1). GTDB lineage: Bacteria > Planctomycetota > Phycisphaerae > Tepidisphaerales > Tepidisphaeraceae > CBDAQA01. The sequence continues at coordinate 195,675 of CBDAQA010000020.1, forward strand.
CCGACACGTTCGCCCACGGCCGGCTGACCAACCCGACGCCGGCGTGCGCGGACAGCTTCCAGTCGCCGCACGTGCTGGTCCGGCCGACCTACATGGCGAAGTACCCGCCGGCCCAGGGCGTTGCGCTGGCCGCGGGCCAGCTGCTCGGCCAACCGATCTTCGGCGTGTGGATCAGCGGCGCGCTGGCGGCCGTCGCCGTCTGGTGGATGGTCGGCGCGTTCGCCGCGGCCGAGTGGGCGCTGCTGGGCGGCATCGTCGCGGCCGTGCATCCACAGATGCTCGACTGGGGCCAGGTGTACTGGGGCGGCGACGTGGCCGTGATCGGCGGGGCGCTGGTCGTCGGCGCGTGGGGACGGCTGATGCGCGACGGAGCCCTGAGTGTACGCCCGGGGCTCCTGCTCGGTGTCGGGCTGGTCGTGCTGGCGAACAGTCGGCCGTACGAGGGGTTGGTGCTGGCGACGCCGCTGTTGGTGGCGTTCGTCGCAGCTGCGGGCTTCGGCCCGCGGGCGTTCGGCGGGCTGAAGCCCGCGGCTGCGATCGTGCTCCTCGGCGTTGGCGCCATGCTCGCCGACAACCACCGCGTCACCGGCCACGCGTTGCGTATGCCGTTCGCCGAGTACGCGGCGCAGTTCGACGTCTACCCCAAGTTCTGGTTCCTGCCGAAGCACCCGGCGCCCACGTATCCGAACGGAACGATGGCCGCCGTCCACACCGTCAGGGAGCGTGGCCGGTTCGACCTGCTGCAGACGTGGCCCGGCCGACTCGCCACCGCGATCGACTGGTCGCGCCGGCTGCTGACGATGCACGCCCGGCCGATCCTGCTGATCATCCCGCTGGCGGCATCGCTGGGGGTCCGGCGGGCGCGGTGGATCTGGGCGACGGCGCTGATCTGCCTGCTCGGCCTGATGGCCGAGAACTGGTTCCTGCCGCACTACGCCGCCCCGGCGACGCCGGCGCTGGTGCTGCTGCTCGTGCTGGGCTGGGAACGGCTGGCGGCGTGGGACGGGCCGATGACGCCGTTCGTCCACCGCCTCGGCCGCGGTGTGGCGGTCGGGTTCCTCGTCGCCTCCGCGCTGTCGGCGTTCGCGCCCGTCGATCCCGACCTGCGGCGGTTCAGTCGGGACGACCTGTTCGCCGAGCAACCGGCGCTTTCGCACGGCCGGCATCTCGTGTTCGTCCGCTACGGGCCGGACCATCCGGTGGAGGACGAGTGGGTCTACAACGGGGCCGACGTCGCCGCCCAGCCGATCGTGTGGTCGCGGTCGTTGAGCCCCGCGCAGGACGCGGCGGTGATTGCCGCCTACGGGCCGCGGTGGGCATGGGTGTTGACCGTGGGAAAGCACACGCACGCGTTGGTCGAACAACCCCCCTTTAGCGACGGCCCGGAGGGCCGGCACCGCTCGTAGCCAGCCCTCCGGGCCGTCGCTAAACGCCACTCGCACGCCCACCGTCGCCCCCTGCCGGCTGGGCCTGGCGTCCGCCCACCCGCTGCCGTATCGTGCCGCGGCTCAAATCGGACGGAAATCCCTATGCAGATGTGGCAAGCGTTGATCCTCGGCGGCCTGCAGGGCGTGGCCGAGCTGTTCCCGGTCAGCAGCCTGGCGCAGACCATCATCATCCCGGCCCTGCTGCGGTGGCACCTCGCCTCGGGCGGCGAGGACAAGGACTACCTGGCGTTCGTCGTCGCGCTGCACCTGGCGACGGCGGTGGCGCTGGTCCTGTACTTCTGGCGGGACTGGGTGCGGGTGGCGTCGGGGATGATCCGCGGGCTGGTCGGCGGGAAGCCGACCGGCAACCCGGACGCGAAGTTCGGCTGGCTGCTGGTGGCCGGGACCGTCGTGGTCGGCGTGGTGGGGCTGGCGGCGGAGAGGAGGATCCGCCAGCTGTTCGAGGACCCGAGGAAGGCGTGGCTGGTGGCGGCGATCCTGGTCGCGAACGGGTTCGTCATGCTGTTCGGCGACCACGTGAAGCACCGGGCGGCAAAGCGCCACCCCGACACGGAGCCCGAGCACGTGCCCGACGAGCCTCGCCCCGCCACCGAGGCCTCGCTCCACAACGCGCTGGCCGGCGGGCCGCTGGTGTCGCCCCCGGTGGTGAACGAGGGGGGCGTGGTGGCGTACGGCACGCTGGTGCGCCGCGCCAAGCGGGCGGAGGACATGTCGTTCCCGCAGGCGACGGCCGTGGGGGCGGCGCAGGTGCTGGCGCTGCTGCCGGGCATCAGCCGCAGCGGCGTGACGATCATCGGCGGGCTCTGGGCCGGCCTGACCTACGAGCAGGCCAGCCGGTTCTCGTTCATGCTCGGCACGCTGGTCATCGCCGCCGCCTCGCTGAAGAAGGTGCCCGACCTGATGAAGCAGGGCCACGCCACCATCATGATGGCCTTCTACGGTTCGGCCGTGTCGTTCGTGACCGCCTACCTGAGCGTGGCGTTCCTGATGCGCTACTTCCACTCGAACCGGCTCTCGCCGTTCGGCTACTTCTGCATCGTCTTCGGCGGCGCGGCGGCAGTGTGGCTCAAGATGCACCCGTAAAGACGGGTCCACCACGGAGTCACGGAGACACGGAGAAGAGGGAAGAAAGCGGCTTTACGGATGCGCACGAATCAACACCCCTCTGAATGATCATCGTGCATCCGTGTGCATGAGTGGTCGCTTCGGTCTTTTCTTCTCCGTGCCTCCGCGTCTCCGTGGTGATCAATCTTCGCCTCACATCCCGTCGAACAGCGTCGGCTCCGGCGCCGTCTCGCCGACCCCGCCGCGGGCCATGTTGTGGTGGCTGTCGTACACCTCGGCCACGCGCTCGATCCGGTCGGCGTCCGCCGGTCGCTTGTCCCAGCGGATGCGCTTGATCCGCGGGAAGCGCAGCGCGTAGCCGCTCGCGTGGCGCTTGCTCTTCTGGATCTGGTCGGCGGCGATCTCCAGCACCACTTGCGGCCGCACCGACCGTACCCGGCCGAACTCGCGCACCGTGATCGACGTGAACAGCTCCGTCAGCTGCGCGATCTCCGCGTCGGTGACGCCGCTGAACGCCTTGCCGATGTTGACCAGCGTGGCCCCCTCCTCGGCCGGGTCGCGGTCCCACACGGCGAACGTGTAGTCGGACAAACTGTTCCGCCGCTTGCCGTGGCCCAGCTCGGCGGCCGTCACCACGCAGTCGAACGTCGGCAGGTGCGTCTTCAGCTTCAGCCACTGCTTGCCGCGCCGGCCCGGGGCGTAGGGGGAGTCGGGGTCCTTCAGGATCAGCCCCTCGTTGCGGGCCAGGCGGCTCTTGTCGAACGCGGCCTCGATGTCGGCGACCGTGGTGACGCGCGTTGAAACCAACGTACGACCCGGCCCGCTCGCCTCGGCGAGCGGGGGCTCCTGCCCGCTGAAGCGGGCAGGCCGGGTCCCGCTCAAGAGCGCGTCCAGCGCCGCGTGCCGCTCGCGCCACGGTTGGTCCATCAGCAGGAGCCCGTCGCGGTACAGCACGTCGAACGCGATGAACACCGCCGGGTGGTCGCGGAGGATCTTCGCCGTCAGCACCTTTCGGCCCAGCCGCTTCTGGATGTTCGCGAACGGCAGCACCACGCCGTCGCGGTACGGCACGATCTCGCCGTCGAGCAGGAACGTGCCGGGCAGCCGTCGCACGGCCTCCACCACGTCGGGGAAGCTGTCGTCGGTGCGGTCCATCGTGCGGGTGTAGATCGCGATGCGTTCGCCGTCCTTGTGGACCTGGGCGCGGATGCCGTCGAGCTTGTCCTCGGCCACGAACGGCCGGCCGGCCAGCGTGGCCGCCGCGACCTCGGCCGTCTCCTGCGGGGTGGCCAGCATGAACTGGATCGGGTGGAACAGCGTGAACGCGGCCGCGGCGAGCTGGTCGTGCTTCGCCAGGACCGCCACGGCGTCGAGGTCCCCGACCATCAGCAGCGCCCGGCGCACGGCCGGCAACGGCTGGTTGAACGCGGCGGCGACGGCGGCCTCCAGCACGCCCTCCTGCACGCCGGTGCGGAGGTCGCCGAAGATGATCTTGGCCACGTACGCCGCCTCGCGGCGGTCGGCGCAGCCGAGCAGCAGCGCGTGCAGGATCGCCTTCTTGCGCTCCACGTTGCCGGTGGCTGCGAGTTCGTCGAACGCAATGGAGACGTCTTGCAGCGTGATCGGAAGGTCCCGCGGCGGAGCCGCTGGGCTCCGTTGGGTGCGCGCGAGGCGGTCCCACACCTTGGACAGCGCCTCGCCCACCTCGCCGGCCTTGACGACCAGGTCGTGGTACTCGCGCGGGTCGAGCCGCAGCAGCGCCACGGCCACGTCGCCCAGGGTCGCCCCGCCGACGTTCAGGTTCCGCTCGGCCGTGGCCGGGAACGGCCGGCCGGCGGCGTAGCGGACGGCGCGGCGCAGGTCGTCGTCCACGACCAGGTTCCGCAGGTAGTCGGCCAGGAGCGCGGTCTTGGCCAGCTTCTTCGTCGTGCCCGCCGCGGCGTCGTTGGCGGCGGCGAAGTCGATCAGCGGCGCGGGCATGGACGGACCTTATCGGGAGCCAGTCGAGCCGCGAAGGCGTGAAAGGCGAAGGCGGCCACGAATGGCACGAATGAACACGAATCAGAGAGATTGCCACGAAGGACGCGAAGTCACACTAAGGGGGAAGACAGACGGGCAGCGATCGCAGCCACCGGCTTTAGCTGGTGGGGAGTCGTGATTCCGCTCTCCTACCTTCGTGTTCCTTCGTGTACTTCGTGGATAACTCTCCGATTCGTGCCCATTCGTGGCCGTCTGTCAATCCGCCTTCCCGTAGAAGCAGTACGTCGCGGTGTACGGCACGCCGACCCTGGTGCCGAGGCGCATCGGTGGCGTGTCGGGCGCGGTGCCGCCGGCGGTTTCGGTGCGCTGGACGTAGTCGACGGTGGCCAGCTTGCCGGGGGCGTCGCCGTCGCGCTTCACCTTGACCAGGAGCCAGGGGATGTCGTGCTTGGCGTCGAACGCGGGGGCCGACTTCACGGGCACCTTGGGGTCGATGACCACCCGGCTGCCGTCGGCCGACTCCCACGTGGGGCCGTCGAAGTGGTAGCCGACCACGCCGTCGTCGGTCAGCGTGGCCAGCGGGCCGTCCAGCGTCCACTTCAACCCCGTGGGGCCGGCCGTCGCCTTGTAGATCTGCACGCCGTCGGCGTGGAGCTTGAACAGCAGCTTGCACGCCGGCGGCGCGGCGATGGCCGGCGGGATGTCGGCGGCGCGCGCGACGCCCGCGACCCACAGCACGGATGCGATCATTGCGGAACGTTTGGGCATGGATCCTCCAGGGAAGCCCGGCCGGGGTGTCGTCAGTGAACCGAGCAACGGTCACTTCCCGACAAGCCGGCGTCTGAGGTACGCCGAAGACCCGGATCGCTCGGCGTCCGACCCGGGTCTTCGGCGTACCTCAGACGCCGGCTTGCTCGGACCCTCACCCCTTCCGCCACGGCACGTCGGCCACGCCGGCGCGGCGGTTGGCGGCGCGGGCCTGGACGAACAGCCAGTCGCTCAGCCGGTTCATGTACGCGACCAGCGCCGGCTCAACATCGCCGGCGTCGTTGTCGACGGGCCCGTCGACCTCGTCCAGGCTGAGCTTCACCAACCGCCGCTCGGCCCGGCGGCAGACGGTGCGGGCCACGTGCAGCCGGGCGGCCAGCTCGCACCCGCCGGGCAGGACGAACTGCGTCAGCGGCGGCAGCGTCAGCTCGGCGGCGTCGATCTCGGCCTCCAACCGTTGCGACATCGACCCGTCCAGCGGCGGCAGGTGCGCCGCCGCCCGCTTCCCCGCCGGCGCCGCCAGGTGGCTGCCGACCACGAACAGCTCGTCCATCACGCGGTGCAGCGCCCCGGCGATCGGCGCATCGGCCACCACGGCCGCCACGCCCAGCAGCGCGTTCAGCTCGTCCACCGTGCCGTACGCCTCGAGCCGGGCGTCCGACTTGCGCACGCGTCCCCCGCCGATCAGGCCCGTGGTGCCGTCGTCGCCGGTCTTGGTGTAGATCTTCATGCGGGACCATTGTAGCGGCGTGTTAAGGCCGCGCTAGCGGCTTGACGGGCCGTTGAGACGCGGACAGCGTATCTCGAAGTCGGTCCGATGTTGCAAGCCGATTCCCGATGGAGGAACCAAGGCTGATCAACCGCGGAGACGCAGAGACACCGAGGGAGCACGGGGCTCGAACCACCAACCGCCCGGGTGCAGCTCTGTGGTGAATCCGCGTTCGGTTGTTCGCCGAGGTCCCCGATCCGCCGCTTAACCTGTGTGCCCCCCATGACGATGATGACGATGCCCCCCGGGAGCGCCCGCATGACGACCCGCACCACCGCCGACGGCCCGCGGCCGACCAAGGGTAAGACGACCGTGCTGGTCGTCGACGACGAGAAGGACCTGGTCGAGCTGATCGCCTACAACCTGAAGCGCAACGGCTACGACGTGCTGACCGCCAACAGCGGCGACGCCGCCGTCGACATCGCCACGCGGGACCGGCCCGGCCTGATCCTGCTCGACCTGATGCTGCCGGGCCTGAGCGGCACCGAGGTGGCGCGGCGGCTCAAGGCCGAGCCGCGCACGGCGGCCATCCCGATCATCATGCTGACGGCCAAGAGCGAGGAGACCGACGTGGTCGTCGGGCTCACGCTGGGCGCCGACGACTACGTGACCAAGCCGTTCAGCATGAAGATCCTCCTGGCCCGGCTCGCCGGCGTGCTGCGGCGGGCCGAGGCGGCCACCGGGGGGACCGACGAGGCCGCCCAGGTGCTGCGCGCCGGGCCGGTGACGATCGACTCGGACAAGCACGAGGTCACCGTCGACGGCGAGCCGGTCAAGCTGACGCTGACCGAGTTCAAGCTGCTGGCGGCGCTGGTCGGGGCGCGCGGCCGGGTGCTGACGCGCGACCAGCTGATGGACAAGGCCATGGGGGCCGACGTGATGGTGACCGACCGGGCGATCGACGTACACGTGACGGCCATCCGCAAGAAGCTCGGCACCGCCAACTGGCTGGTCCGCACCGTCCGCGGCGTGGGCTACAGCATGCAGGAGTCGCCGGACGAGGAGTGAACCGCGCGGGCTCCGTTTCCCTCCCTCCATTAGCCCCCCGCTCCGCGGGGGTGGCCGGCGCAAGCCGGCGTCCGACCATTCACGCGCACCATCGCGATCATCCGAGAACACCCGCAGAGCCGGGGGCTAACGGACGAGGGCCGCGCGGGATCTGGTTCGCCGCGCCAGACACGCGACGAACGCCATCGCCGGCATCAGGGCGGGCTCGGGCACGGCCGAGAAGTTCGCAGTGGGGGTCGTAACCGGCGGCGTGGTGTTGAACGCGTTGTCCATCAGCGAGTAGTCGGTGCCGTCGATCCGGCCGTCGTAGTTGAAGTCGCCGTTGGCCCAGCCGGTCAGCGTTCCGCCCGAGGTATAGCCGGCGTCGATGCGGGCGTAGTCGGCGGCGTTGATGACGCCGTCGAGGTTCGTGTCGCCGTAGAGGGTGGTCCGCACGAGGATGTCGGTGGCCGAGACGGCGACGCCGTCGAACGTGGTGTAGAGCGCCTTGCCGTCGGCACCGACGTTCTGGATGACGCCGACGGCCGAGCGGTGCTGCGGGTCGGTGGCGGCGGCCGAGGCGGTCAGGCCGGGGCCGTCCCAGTTGCCGCCGTGGTAGGCGGCGGCGACGAACGCGGTGACGGTCGCCAGGTTGCTGCCGGTGACGATCAGGTCGGACTCGCCCAGGTCCAGCTGGCCCGCGGTGCCGCTGACGAGGGTGAGGACGCCCACCTTCGCGGCCGTGGCGGCCGGGGCGGTGAGGTCCAGCTGCCCCGCCACCGCGACCGGGCCGGCCGCCGACAGGGACGGGGTGGTCAGCGTGACGCCGGGGTCGACCCGCAAGCTGCCGTTGGCGGCGACGACCACCGACGCCGCCGACACGGTGCCGCTGCCCGCCGCCGAGTGGGTCAGCGACAGCGTGGCCGCCTTGGTGGCCGAGCCGACCGTCAACGTCGACCCGACGGTGAGCCCGGCGGTGGGCGATGCGAGGTCGAGGGTCAGCCGATCGGAGACGACGTTCAGGTTGTGGGCCGTCACCGGGCCGGCGAGGGTCGTCGTGTAGCCGGACGACAGGTTGAACACGGCATCGTCGGCCACGGCCGGCATGGCGTTGGCGAGCCAGTTACCGCCGGTCTGCCACGGGCCGCCGGTGGACGACCGCCAGGGGTTGGCGGCGTCGGGCAGGGCGCCGGCGACCCACTGGGCGAGGTTGTTGGTGAACGTGGCGTTGTTGGCCTTGGCGACGTCGTTGTCGGACGAGACGTTGTCGTTCAGCACGACGACCACGTTGCGGGCCGGTCCCCAGACGGTGGCGACGCGCTGGTCGAACAGGCTGGCGCCCGAGCCGGTGCCGCCGGTCGCCACGTCGCCGCCGCGGGCGTACACGGTGGAGACGCCGATCGTGAGCGGGACGATGGCCAGCTGGGACAGCGTGGTCGGCCCGATCGGCCCGCCGTCGGTGCCGCCGACGAGGCCCAGGATCGAGCTGTTCCAGTTGCCGAAGCCGGCCGCGTTGCCGCCGATCAGGACGAGCCGGCGGCCGGTGGCGATGTAGGCCGACAGCGCGCTCGTCTCGGCCGGCGCCAGCGCCGTCTGGCGGATGTCGGCCCAGACGCCGTCGTAGCCGGTGGGGCTGGACAGGTCGGCCGTCGTGGTGACGGCCGCGGCGCGGTTCAGGTCGGCGGTGAACGTCGTCCAGCCGTACCCGTCGTAGCCGGAGCCGTCGTTGAGCGGGGAGGTGGAGACCAGGACCGGTGCCGCGCGGGCGGCGGAGGCGGCGAGCGCGACGAGAGCCGTGGCAGTTCGGACCGTTCCCCTGGTGCGCCCCATGGCAAGAAACATAATCGCGGCGGGGGCGGGTTTGCAAGTCCCGCGGCAGGGTTGCTTCAGCAACCCTGCCGTTGGTCGGCCTAGGCGCGGACGCGCGCCGGCCGCGGCCGCTTGACGTGACGCTGGGCCAACCACGGGAAGCTGTGGTGGTGGGCGCGGTACAGGAAGCCGAGGTGGAAGGCGAAGGCGTGCGTGACGTACGCCGTCAGCGCCAGGCCGGGCACGAGCACGAACAGGCTGTCGGCGGCGTGGGCGGCGGGGAAGTCGGCCAGGGCGGGGAACACCGCCGGGCCGAGCACGATGGTGGCGGACAGGGCGACGGTCATGCCGGCCAGCACGACCGAGACGACGTACTGCCCGCCGCAGTCGACCATCACGCCGATCAGCCGCGGCGGGGACAGGTTCAGCACCGTGGTGCCGGTCAACAGCGTGAGCACGATGGCGGGGAACAGCAGCGATTCCCAGGCTGACCAGCAGCAGCGTGGCGGCGGTCGCGGGCCCGGACTCCATGCCGGTGACGGCGCCGACCCCCAGCGCCGGCCCGTAGCAGATCACGCCGGCGGCGGCGACGCGGGACGCGGGGCCGAACAGGTCCTCGGCCAGGTCGAGGTTGCGCAGCGGCCGGGGGAGGTCGTCCATCAGGTCGGGACCCGCCTCCTGCACGACGCAGCCGTAGTGGGCGGCCAGCAACCACAGCGGGAAGTTCAGCAGGTTGGCCACCAGCGGCGGGAAGTGCAGGAACAGGGCGAACGCGGTGAGCGGGATCTTCAGCAGCACCGCGGCCACGTAGAACCACCAGATGAAGAACAGCACCGTGACGTTGGCCGGGCGGATCAGCAGGTCGACGGCCAGCGACTTGACCGTGACCGGCCGGCCGGTGGCGGCCGTGGCGTAGGCGAGCGACCGCGCCGGCGTCGCAGACACGTCCAGCACGGGGATGGCGGACGCGTACTCGTCGGCGACGACGACCGGGATCGCCTCGGCCTCGACGGCCAGCGCCATCTCCTCGGGCAGCGGCAGCACCGCCCGGGGCGGCTCCTCCTTCAGCGCCAGCGGGACGATCCGCTCGCCGGTGATGGGGTCGTACCGGGGCGCGATCCGCTCGGGCCGGCGCGTCAGCAGCTCGGGGTCGTCGCCGATCCGGCGGAAGTGCTCGGCGTCGGGGCGGAGGTCGAGGTACTCCCCGTTGGCGTCGGTGTTCCTGCGCGAGAAGGCCCGGTACATCTCGGCCAGCGTGCGGCCGGCCACCTCGGGCTGGATTTCGCCGACGCGGTAGGTCCCGTCCGGCCCGAGGCTGGCCAGCTCGTCGGCGCGGGGGGCGTCGACCAGCAGCGCGCATCGCGGGCACTGGACCATCTCGCCGGCCCGGTCCTCGACGAGGTTAAACACGAACCCGCACTTGCAGGAGAACCGAATCATGCGCGACACCGTTCCGGACGGGACCGGCGATTATACCCGCCGGGGCGAGTGTCCGGCGGATGGCGGAACCAACGTGAACGTGGAGTGCAGAACGCAGAGTGCAGCGTGCAGCGTGCAGAATGAAGAACCGGCTGCCGTTTTCATTCTGCGCTCTGCACGCATCGTTCTGCACTCCCGCCAACCCACGGTACAGTGCGGCCCACTCGAACCCCGGAGCACGCACCGATGCCGTCCACCGAAGATGACCGTAAGAAGGCGATCAAGGCGTTCCGCAAGCGGATGAAGCTGACGCAGCTGGACGACGACAGCAAGATCGGCGGCAAGAGCCACCTGACCGGCGCCCGCAGCAAGGTGGTCAGCATCCAGCCCCCCAGCGGCTTCGGCCGCGAGATCTGGGAGGAGCTGGTCGACGCCGGCCTGCTGAAGAACGACGGCGGCGGGTTCTACACGCTGGTGGAAAAGTGAGGTCCGACGATCGAAATCTCGAATGACGAAACGGACGCGGGGACGCACCGCCCTCGTTTCGTCCTTCGAGGTTTCGTCATTCGACCCTGCGCCATCCGGCGTTTCGTCATTCGAGGTTTCGTGATTCGGCCTTTCCCCCTAGCATCCGCCGCATGTCGCCATTGGTCGTCGAGAACGTCACGAAGCGGTTCCGCCAGGGCGACCGGTGGGTGTCGGCCCTGAACGGCGTGAGCCTGGACGTGCCGGCCGGGCGGTTCATGGCCATCATGGGCGCCAGCGGGTCGGGCAAGTCGACCCTGCTCCACCTGATGGCCGGGCTGGCCGCCGCCGACGCGGGGGCCGTGCGCGTGAACGGGACCGACCTGGGGTCGCTGAACGACCACAAGCTGACGCTGTTCCGCCGGCGGCACATCGGGCTGGTGTTCCAGTCGTTCAACCTGATCCCCACGCTGACGGCCGCCGAGAACGTGCTGCTGCCGCTGATGCTCGACGGCACCGATGGCATCGCTGGCAAGGCGACGGCGGCCTCCCTGTTGGACCGGCTCGGGTTGGGTCATCGCTTGGGCCACCGCCCCGACGCCATGAGCGGCGGCGAGCAGCAGCGCGTCGCCATCGGCCGGGCGCTGGTGACCAACCCCACCGTCATCCTGGCCGACGAGCCGACCGGCAACCTGGACACCGCCAACAGCACCGCCGTGTGCGAGCTGCTGCGCGACCTGTGCGTGACGCAGGGCAAGACGATCGTCATGGTCACCCACGAGGCCGACGTGGCGGCGTACGCGCAGGAAGTGGTGGTGCTGCGGGACGGGAAAGTGGTGGAGCACCGGGCGACTTAAAAAAAAGTTCGAACTTTCTGCCTTTCCATGGACGTCGAAGCCACCCTCCACGAAGCCGTCACGCACCACCGCGAGGGCCGCCCCGTCGACGCCCACCGGCTGTACAAGCGCGTGCTGGCCGAGTTCCCCGACGAGCCCGATGCGCTGCACCTGCTGGGCATGCTGACGTTCGACAACGGCAACGCCAAGGGCGCGGCCGACCTCATCCGCCGGGCGATCGCCGGGCGGCCGGGGATGGTCGACTTCCACCTGAACCTGTCGCGCGTCTGCCGGGCGTCGGGGCAGTTGGACGAAGCCGTCGCGGCGCTACGCAAGGCGATCGAGATCAACCCGCTGACGCCGGCGGCCACGCATCGCGAGTTGGCCGAGGCGCTGATCGCCGCGGGCAAGCACATCGACGCCATCGCACCGATGGAGCGGGCCGTGGCGATGGACCCGACGGCCGAGTCGCTGGCGCTGCTCGGCGAGCTGCTGGCCGCCGCCGAGCGGTTGCCCGACGCCTACCGGGCGGTGCTGCGAGCCGTCGCGCTCAAGCCCGACTGGCCCGCCGCTCACGCCGTGCTCGCCAGCATCCAGGATCGCCAGGGTGATCTGAGTCACGCCGAGACCAGCTACCGCCGGGCGATGGAGCTGGACCGCAACGCCGCCGACGTGTGCAACAACCTCGGCTCGGTCGTGCTGCGGATGAACCGCCCCGGCGAGGCGGCGGAGCTGTTCCGCCGGGCGATCCAGCTGCGGCCGGGCTTCCCGCAGGCGCACAACAACCTGGGCCGGAGCCTGACGCTGCTGGACAAGTTGGACGACGCGGTAGTCAGCTTCCGCACGGCCGTCGCGCAGGCCGACAACTTCCCCGAGGCGTGGGACGGGCTCGGCTGGGCGCTGCTCAAACGGCACCAGTGGGCCGAGGCGATCACCGCGCTCAAGCGGGCCGTCGAGCTGAAGCCGGCGGCGTCGACCTACATGGACCTGGCCGTCGCCACCGGGGCGATCGAGGACATGGACGGCTCGCTCGACGCGCTGCGGGCGGCGATCCGCCTGGACCCCAACTCGGCCGAACCGTTCCACCAGTTCGGCGTGGGACTGCGATGGTCGGGCCAGGTGGACGACTCGATCGCCGTCCTGCGCCGGGCGATGGAGCTGGACCCGAATCACGCCGGGGCGCACAGCGCGCTGCTCTACTCGCTGCTGACGCACGACCGCACCACCGCCGCCGAGGCGTTCGCCGAGCACGTCGCCTGGGGCCGCCGGCACGCCGACCCGATCCCGCGGTTGCCACCCCCGGTGAACGACCTGGGCCTGGTGAACGCCCTGTTGCCCGGCGCGACGGGCAAGCTGCGCGTCGGGTACATCTCGAACACGTTCCGCAGCTCGGCCGTGATGGCGTTCATCGGCCCGCTGCTGGCCGCCCACGACCACTCGGCCGTCGAGGTGACCTGCTACTCCGACGTGACCGTCCCCGACGACGTCACCGCCGCCGCCCGCCGGTCGGTCGACCTCTGGCGTCGCACGGCCACGCTGACCGACGAGCAGCTCGCCCAGCAGATCCGCGACGACCGGATCGACGTGCTGGTCGAACTGACCGGCCACCTCGGCAACGGCCGGCTGCTGACGCTGGCGCGCCGGCCCGCCCCGGTGCAGGTCAGCTACCTCGGCTACCAGGGCACGACCGGCGTGGCGGCCGTCGACTACGTGATCACCGACGACTGGACCGACCCGCCGGGCGCGGAGATGTTCTACGTCGAGCAACCCTGGCGGCTGCCCCGGCCGTTCTTCTGCTGGCGGCTGCCGACCGATGCGCCGGCCGTCGGCCCGCTGCCTTCGGTGCGCAACGGCCCCGTCACCTTCGGTTGCCTGAACGCCGTCGCCAAGGCGACGCCGGCGGCGGTGGCGCTGTGGAGCCGGGTGCTGTCGGCCGTGCCCGACTCGCGGATGATCCTGATGACCACGCGCTGCCGGGCGACCGACGAGCGGCTGCGCTACGGCTTCGCCTACGCCGGCGTGAACCCGACGCGTGTCCGCTTCGTCGGCCGGGCGTTCCGGGGCGAGTATCTGCAGCGGTACAACACCATCGACATCGCGCTCGACCCGGTCCCGTTCGTCGGCCACACGACGACGCTCGACGCCGCCTGGATGGGCTGCCCCACCGTCACCCGCAGCGGCGAGGGGTACGCCCAGCGCTACGGCGGGTCGGCCCTGCGCGCGATCGGCCTGGCCGACCTGGTGACCGAGTCGGACGATGCCTACGTCCGCACCGCCGTGCGGCTGGCGACGGATACGCCGCGGCTCAGCCAGATCCGCGCCACGTTACGGGACCAGGTGGCGGCGTCGCCGATCGCCGATGCGGCAGGGTTCGCCCGCGACCTGGAGGCGGCGTACCGGCAGATGCTGGAACTCGCCCGGGGATAAACATCCACCCAAGCCGGCGTCCGAGGTACGCCGAAGACCTGGGTCGTCGGTGTACCTCAGACGCCGGCTTCGGTCCGGCAATCAATCGCAACCCCCTTTGCTTGTTCCGCCCTTCAGGGGGTCGTTCTATGATGCTCTGGACTGCCAGGAGCACGTCACTATGGACGATTGGACCCACGCGGCCGGGGACGACTTTCGGGGCAATCTCGATGCGGAATTGGATCGCGAGTGGCTCGCCGCCAACGGGCTCGGCGGGTACGCCTGCTCGACCGCGACGAGCACCAACACCCGCAAATATCACGGGCTTTTGGTGGCCGCCATGGCCCCGCCGGTCCGGCGGATGGTGCTGCTGTCGCGCGTCGAGGAGACCGTCGTCTGCGACGGTTGGTCCACGCCGCTGGCGTGCAACGAGTACCCCGGCACGCTGTTCCCGCGCGGCGACCAGTCGCTCCGCGCCTTCTCCGCCGACCCCTTCCCGCGCTGGGCCTACCAGGGATCGGGATGGACGCTGGAGAAAACCCTTAGGCTCGTCCCGGGCCAGAACGGTGTGGTCGTCAGCTACACGCTGCTGGGCGGCGGGACCAACGTCGAGCTTTACCTGCGGCCGGTGTTCGCCCTGCGCGACATCCACGAGCTCACCTACCAGTGGAACGGCCAGCTGAACGTCGAGAACTGGTCGGCCCAGCACCACCGCATCCCCGCCACCGGCCGCACGCCCGAGGTGTTCTTCGCCCACGACGGCGTGTTCGAGATTGACAGCCACTGGTACCTGAACACGATCTACCGCCGCGAGCAGCAGCGGGGCTACGCGGGCCTTGAGGACCTGTGGAACCCCGGCGTGACGCGGTGGTCGCTGCGGCCGGGGCAGACGGTCCACTTCGCCTGCGCCACCGACCCGATCGACCTGCCGCGCCTGCTGGCCACCGTCAACGCCAGGGGGGACGAGTGCGCGGCGGCGTTGTCGACCGCGGCCGGCGGCGATGAGACGCTGCGGCTGCTGCTGCGGGCGGCCGACCAGTTCGTGCTGACCGTGCCCACCCACGACGGCCCGGCCGCCACCTACGCCGCCGCCAACTACCCGTGGGGACCGCCGAGCCCGCGGCACACGCTGACCGGGTTCACCGGGTTGTTCCTGATCCCCGGCAAGTGGTCCGCCGGGCGCGACCTGCTGCTGCGGCTGGCGGGGCTGATGGTCGACGGCGTGCTGCCGTCGTTCCTGCCCGAGACGGGCGGCCGGCCGCTGTACCACGGGGTCGACACGTCGCTGTGGTTCGTCAACGCGGTCCACAACTACCTCCGCTACAGCGGCGACGTCGACGGCGTGCGCGGGACGCTGTTCGACGCCGTCGCCAGCGTGATCCACTGGTGCCGCGAGGGGACCAGCCTCGGCATCCGCACCGACGTCGACGGCCTGCTCAGCACCAACCAGCCCGGCGTGCCCACCACCTGGATGGACGCCCTGGCCGACGGCTGGGTCGTCACGCCCCGCGGCGGGAAGGCGGTCGAGGTGAACGCCCTCTGGCACAACGCGCTGTGCTGCGCGGCGGAGATGGCGGCGCAGCTGGGCCAGCCCGAGCTGTCGGCCGACTACGCCCACGCGGGGTCCACCGCCAAGGCATCGTTCAACCGGCGCTTCTGGAACGCCGCCGCCAACTGCTGCTACGACGTGATCGAGGAGCTGGGCGCGGACCCGGCGATCCGCCCGAACCAGTTGCTGGCGATCTCGCTGCCGTACGCCGCGCTGTCGTGCAACCGGTTCGAGGCAGTGCTGGAGACGGTGCGGTCGCAGCTGATGACGCCGTTCGGCCCGCGCACGCTCTCCCCCGCCGACGGCAACTACCGCGGCCACTACGCGGGCAACATCGTGGAGCGCGACCGCGCCTACCACCAGGGCGCGGTCCACCCCTGGCTGCTGGGCCACTACGTGACGGCCTACCTGAAAGTGAACGGCCGCGGCCCCGGCGCCCGCGGCGAGGCGGGCGAACTGCTCGCCCCGTGCCTGAACCACCTGCGCACGGTCGGCGAGGGGCAGCTCTGCGAGCTGTTCGACGGCGACGGTCCGCACCGCCCCGGCGGCGCGATCGCCGCCGCCGCGTCGGTCGCCGAGCTGCTGCGGGCGTACGCGGAGGACGTGCTGGATCGCCAGCCCGCCCCGCGGGCCGCGGCGAGCCAGCCGGGAGCGGCGGCGGTGGGGTGACACGACGGCTGTTTCAGCCGCGGCCTGAAGGCCGCGGCTACGATGGCATCTCGCTTCGACGAACCAGTGGGCAGTTGAGTAGGGCGGGGTTTACACGATTGCGCTTCAAGGACCGTGGTGACTTCCGTTAGCCCCGGGCTCTGCCCGGGCTGTCTGACAATCCACGAGGCCGGACGGCGCGGACATCTAATCCCATTGTGATTGTGCTAAACCCCGGCAGAGCCGGGGGCTAACGGAAGGAAGGATCGCCTTCACGCGCAATCCTGCAAACCACGCCCTACCGATTGCATTGCCAACCGCCGCGGTGAACGGGTCCGGTCGCGCTGCCGGGCCGCGGTGTTCCGTCCGCTCTCAGGTGAACCACATGGCGATCGTCCTCCCCGTGTCGGACCGCTACCGGGACGCCATGCGGTTCGCCGTCGTGCTGCAGGTGCCGGTCGCGGTGATCATCGCGCGGCGGCCGCGGACGCCGGCGGGGTGGGATCTGGTTTACGTGCGGTACGGGTACCTGCCGTTGGTGGTGGTCGCGGCGGTCTGCGCGGCGGTGCTCGGCGGGTAGGTCGGGGCGAACGTTTCAGCCGCGCGGCGGGAGCCCGCGGAGCGTGGCGCGGCGGGCGTCGTCGGCCCGCCGACGGTCCGCGGGCTGCCGCCGCGCGGCTGCGACATCGGTAAGAGACACGTCGCGGCCATCGCGGCGCTGTGGACAGGTCGGTCGCACACACGTCCTCTTTCGCTTTTCCGCCGCGTAGCGGTCGCCCCGCAGGGGCACTTTTCGATCCGCGGCAGAGTGCCCCTGCGGGGCGACCGCTACGCGGCGGACAACCCGGTGCCATCACCCCCCAACGCCTCGCCTGTCGCGGTGTACATGGCCCGCGTCCACCCGCTTCTCACCGGGTGAGGGATCATGAAGCGCATGGCGATTTCACTGGGTTTGTTAGCGTCGCATCAATGCGAGTAGGCATCCACGGGCCGCAAATCCGTGTCGCGGGGAATCTTCGCTCCGGCGAGTCTGCGGGCTTCCGCCACGCGGCTGCAACGGTCCCGACCATCGATGGCGGCTGGGCGCCGGCCGCCCCGGCGGAGCGGGGGCTCTTGGACAGGGTGACGCGGCGTATGATCGGGGCATGTGCGGGCGATTCGCGTTGAAGATGCTGGACGGGTTCCTGCGGGAGCACCCGTGGATCCTGCCGCCGACCGTCATCCCCGACGGGGCGGGCGGGGGGCGGTTCAACATCGCGCCGACGCAGGCGGTGGCGGCGGTGATCGGGGGGGAGGGGGCAGGGGGGGATGCGCACGTCGAGTACGTGAAGTGGGGGCTGGTGCCTGCGTGGGCGACGGACCCGGCGGTGGGGAACAAGATGATCAACGCGCGGGCCGAGACGCTGGGGGAGCGGGCGGCGTACCGGAACCTGCTGGGGTCGCGGCGGTGTCTGGTGATCGCGGACGGGTTCTACGAGTGGAAGAAGGAGGGGCACGGGGGGAAGACGCCGTACTACGTGCGGCTGCGGTCGGGGGAGCCGTTCGCGCTGGCGGGGCTGTGGGACGCGTGGCGGGACCCTTCGACTGGGGACCGGATGAAGTCGTGTACGATCATCACGGGGGAGCCGAACGAGCTGGTTGCGGGGATGCACCACCGGATGGCCGTCATCGTGCGGCCGGAGTTGTACCGGCGGTGGGTCGGAAATGAACCGTTGCCGGCGGCGGCATTGGCGGCGGTGTTCGCGCGGTACCCGGCGGGCGAGATGGAGGCGTACCCGGTGTCGACAGCGGTCAACCGCGCGGGGGCGCAGGGCGAGCAACTGACGCGGCGGGCGCAGCCGACGCCGGCGGCGCAGGGGATGTTGTTCTGACGCTTCAATCACCTGCCAAGGGTCTGCGATTAGTGACGAGTGGCGGAGAACGTCGTGTTACACTCGTTTTAACGCCACATGACCATATCCAGGCAAGTCTTTTTCAGGAATTGGATTACGAGTTGCTTGTCGGGTACTACAGGGGGGTGAGGTGTAACATTCCGTCCCATTGTGTCACATGTATCAGCGGACGATTGCCGAGCGGCAAGTTTGGCTGGCACCGGTGGCGGTGCGACCGGTAAGATAGCCGTTCGCGGCCGGTGCCGCGGGCTTCACCCATGTTGAGAGGGCGTGCGTCATGGCATCCGCAAATGTCGATCCGGTGGAACTGAGGCGGTTCGCGGGAGACCTCAAGCGGTTCAACGAGGAGCTGCACGCGCTGATGAGCGGGCTCCACGGGCGGCTGCGGGGGCTGGAGAACACCTGGCGGGACCAGGAGCAGCGGAAGTTCACCGAGCAGTGCGAGGGGACGCTGAAGGTGCTGGGGCAGTTCCTGGAGCACAGCCACCTGCACGCCCAGTTCCTGGGCAAGAAGGCGGCGGCGATCGAGGCGTACCTGAAGCAACGATAAAAGCGGGGCATCCACGAAGGACACGAAGAGACACGAAGACAGAGAACCCCGCCAAGCCGGTGTCTGAGAGACCCCGAAGATCCGGGTCTTCGGAGTCCCTCAGACACCGGCTTGGCGGGGCGTTGTTTAGCCCTGTTGCTAGGTCTTCGCTTCGTGCCCCTTCGCGTCCTTCGTGGATCGATCTCCTTGAGGTGTGACCATGGCTGAAGGCGCGCGCATTTACTCGGTCGACGTGGTCCGGCAGTTCCGGGCGTCGCTGATCAAGTACGCGGAGGTGTGCAACACGGCGCTGACGTCGGCGGACGGGGACATCGACCGGGTGCTGGGGTGGCTGGAGCGGGACCAGACCATGTACTGGGCCGGGCAGGTGCGCAAGCGGCACGAGCACATGATCCGGTGCGAGGAGGCGGTGCGGCAGAAGCGGCTGTTCAAGGGTGCCGACGGCGGGCAGCAGTCGGTCGTGGACGAGATGAAGGCGCTGCAGACGGCAAAGCGGCGGAAGGAGGAGGCGGAGGTGAAGGTGGTGGCCGTGAAGAAGGCCATCATGATCCTCCGCAAGGAGGGGCAGCTGTACAAGGGGAAGGTGATGCGGCTGGGGACGACGGTGACGGCCGACCTGCCCAAGGCGGTCCACCGGCTGGACCGGCAGATGGAGCTGATCGACGCGTACCTGTCGCTGCAGACGCAGGGGCGGGGGCTGGACCTGGCGAAGGCGGCGGAGCTGATGGCCGGCGGGAACGCCGGGGGCGGGCCCAAGTCGCTGCTGGAGCGGCTGCGGGCGCGGACGCCGACCGCCGAGCAGCGGCAGGCCGCGGTGTTCGTCTCGCCCGATGCGGACCATGGCGTGAAGCAGGCGTGGGGCGCGGGGGCGGTGGCGGACTGGCAGCTGAAGGCGTTGGGCGGGCTGTCGATCGAGCGGAGCCTGCCCGAGCCGGACCACCGGATCGTGGCCCACCCGGACGTGTGGCAGCAGCCAAAGATCTACGTCGATCGCCGGGACCCGACGGGCGAGGGGGACAGCGGGTGGTACATCGGCCCCGCCAGCGACGCCGACCCGGCCCCCCCTGCCCCCGACGCGCCGGCGGTGGCGTACGTGGCGCTGCGGGTGGGCGACGTGCTGGCCGCCCGGCCGGACCTGGCCGACTTTCTATCGCTGCCGGTGGGGACGCTGGCCATCCTGGACCCCGGCGGGCCGACGGCGGTGTACGACGCGGTGGGCGTGGACGTCTGGTCGATCGCGCTGATCAAGGCCGGCGAGGCGCCGGAGCCGACGGCCGAGGAGAAGCCGGCCGAGGCGGCGGCGACGGCGTGAGGGTCGGGATCGCAACGGGTTGGAGGGTCTGACCAAGCCGGGGCAATTGGCGGTCCGATCCGGGTCTTCGGCGTACCTCAGACGCCGGCTTGATTGAATTAACAGGAGGACCGTCATGGGCATGCCGGAGAGCCGCGGGAAGATCGCCTCGTCGACCAAGGACCTGTTCAGCCTGTGGGCGAACACGAAGCTGCAGTGGAACGACGCGAACGCGCTGCAGTTCGAGGAGACCGTGCTGCGCGTGCTGGAGCAGGACGTGCGGCAGGCGACGCAGGCGATGGACCAGATGAGCGTCCTGCTGGGGCAGATCCGCCGCGAGTGCGACGAGTGAGGCTTCGCGAGGAGTGTAGGGGAAGAGGAGGGGCAGAGGTGACCGGAGTGGCGCTGGCCCGGTCCCCTCTGCTCCTCGGCCCCTCTTCTCCTCTGCTGTTCAGCCGGTCGCGTGCCGACCCCCTTATGGCGTATTATCACCCTGGGGGGAAAGCCGCGCCGTCGCCGGGCGGGCGTTTCGTTGAACTCGTGCCGAGGACGTCGCTTTGAGTCGAATTCAGGCGCTACAGCTGGGTGGTCTTGGGGGTCTGGACGAGTTGCCGCCGGACGCTCCGCCGCCGACGGTGGTGGCGGCCGCGGACGGCGCGCCGGAGGACGACGGCCCGCCGAAGGTGCTGACCGACCGGGACATCCAGCGCCAGGCGCTGCGGGACCTGATCACGCTGTCGTCGGAGACGGCGGCGGTCGAGTCGGACGTGGAGCGCGAGTACCGCACGGGCCGGGAGGACGCGAGCAAGTCGTCGGGCGACCGGGCGTTCGCGATCGAGCAGCGGCACCAGCAGGCGTTGGCCGAGGCCGAGCAGCAGGGGAAGGCGAAGCTGGCCAACATCGCGCAGCGGTACAAGGCCGAGCGGCAGAAGCTCGCCGCCGCCGACGCCGCCGCCAAGCAGAAGGCGGACGCGGACAAGCGGGCGGTCGACTCGAAGCTGAAGCGGAAGTTCGACGAGCAGGTGTTCGAGGCCGACAGCGTGCTGGAGGTGGCGAACAACCGGGCGAACGTGGCCTACCGGCAGGTGGCCGGGGCGGTGGAGAAGGAGCAGGAGGAGCTGAACGGGCTGGAGGTGTCGGCCGGTCAACGGGTGGTGAAGTACGGCCTGCGGATGCCGACCGACACGGTCGTGATCCCCGAGGAGGACCCGGCGTCGGCGGCGATCGCCGCCGACGCCGATGCCGCCTACGCCGCCCATCGTGCCGAGGCCGAGCAGACGACGGCGAAGCTGAACAGGCTGCCGCTGGCGAACATCACGATCCCGGCGCGGATCGTGTTGATCGCGATCGTGGTGGGCCTTGGGGCAGCCGCGGCGACGCAGGCGTCGACCGGGCAGTGGGCGCAATTCGATCCTCAACGCCTCGGCATCATCGGAGGCGGTGCGCTGGCGGCGACGGCCATTCTGCTGGGCATCGGTCGGTTGATAGCCGTCAAGCAGATCCGGGCGATCCACGGGCCGGTGCGGCGGTCGCTGGCGCTGGCGCGGATGTCGGCCGAGCGGCAGCTGGTGAACGCGGCCGAGGCGCGCAAGGCCGCGCTGGCGGCCGCGGCGGAGGCACGGGCGAAGGAGGTGACGGCCGCCAAGGAGGCCGCCGCCCCCATCGCCGCCAAGGCCGCCGCCGCCCGCACCGCCGCGCTCGCCGCGGCCTCGGCGGACGCCGCCAAGCAGGCGGCCCGGCTGGAGAAGATGCGCGACGCCGCGCTGGCCGAGGCTAACGAGTCGAACCGCCGGCTGCTGCACGACATCGACCACAAGAAGGAGCGCGACCTCAAGGACACCCACCTGTCCGGCGGGGCCCGCGCGCAGGCGGTCGAGGACCGCTACAAGGAACGACGGGCCGAGCTGGAGAAGAGCTGGACCGAGGGCCTGGCGCGCATCCAGGCGCCAATCGACCGCGACGGCGAGACGGCCCCCGCCCCCAGGAGCTGGGAGGACCCGGCGTGGAAGACGTGGAAGCCGAACAAGGTTTACGCGAGCCGGGTGCGCTTCGGGCAGCTGCACGTCGACCTGAAGAAGATCGCCGACAACGTGCCGCAGCGGCTGGCGATCCCCGAGCGGTTCGCCCTGCCGGCCCTGCTGGCGTTCCCGGGCCAGGGCAGCCTGCTGATCCACACCGACCACGCCGGTCGGGCCGAGGCGATCCGCACGTTGCAGATGATGATGACGCGGCTGCTGACCAGCCTCCCGGCCGGGCGGGTGCGGTTCACGATCATCGACCCGGTCGGGCTGGGCCAGAACTTCGCCGGGTTCATGCACCTGAGCGACTACGACGAGCAGCTGGTGGGCGGGCGCATCTGGACCAGCCAAGACCAGATCGACGACAAGCTGCGGGCGCTGGCGGATCACATGGAGAACGTGATCCAGAAGTACCTGCGGAACGAGTTCGCCACGATCGACGAGTACAACGCCCAGGCCGGCCCGCTGGCCGAGCCGTACCGGTACCTGGTGATCAGCGACCTGCCGGTGAACTTCACGGCCGAGGCGTTCCGCCGGCTGAACGCGATCGCGACGAGCGGCCCGCGGTGCGGCGTCTACACGCTGATCGCCCGCGACGTGCGGGCCGGGCTGCCGTCGGGGGCGCACCTGGACGAGCTGGTCGCGCACAGCGTCAACCTGATCCGCGAGGGGGACAAGTTCGTGTGGGACGACGAGGGGTTCAAGCAGCTGCCGCTGGAGCTGGACCCGCCGCCGAGCGAGGAGCAGCTGACCGAGCTGCTGCACAAGGTGGGGGCCGGCGCCCGCGAGGCGAAGCGGATCGAGGTGCCGTTCGCCAATATCGCCCCACCCGAGGGGCAGATGTGGAAGGGATCGACCACGAAGGAGGTCGACGTGATGGTCGGCCGGACCGGGGCGACGCGGTTCCAGTCGCTGAAGCTGGGCAAGGGCACCAGCCAGCACGTGCTGATCGCCGGCAAGACCGGGTCGGGCAAGTCGACCCTGATGCACGCGATGATCACCAACGCGGCCCTGTGGTACAGCCCCGACGAGATCGAGCTGTACCTGGTCGACTTCAAGAAGGGCGTCGAGTTCAAGACCTACGCCACGCACCTGCTGCCGCACGCCCGCGCGATCGCCATCGAGTCGGATCGGGAGTTCGGGCTGTCGCTGCTCACCCGGCTGGACCAGGAGTTGACCCGCCGCGGTGAGCTGTTCCGCAAGGCTGGGGGGAGCCAGAACCTGGAGATGTACCGCGCCACCGAGGGTGCGCAGGTGGTGCCGCGGACGCTGCTGATCATCGACGAGTATCAGGAGTTCTTCACCGAGGACGACCGGCTGGCGCAGGACGCGACGCTGCTGATCGAGCGGTTGGTCCGACAGGGCCGAGCCTTCGGCATGCACGTCCTGCTGGGCAGCCAGACGGCCGGCGGGTTGCCGCGCGGCGTGATGGAGCAGTTCGCGGTGCGCATCGCGCTGGCCACGACGGAAGCCGGCAGCCAGATCATCCTGGGCGACAACAACTCGGCTGCCCGCTTGCTGACCCGGCCCGGCGAGGCGATCTACAACGACGGCGGTGGGCTCGTCGAGAACAACAGCCCGTTCCAGGTGGCGTTCCTGTCCGACGCCGCCCGCGACGTCTACCTGGCCGACCTGGCGTCCAAGGCCGAGCCCTACTTCAAGCGGTTCGGGTACCCCATCGTGTTCGAGGGCAACGCCGCCGCCGACACGACTCGCAACGCGAAGCTGAACGCCGCGCTCGACCAACCCTCCTGGCCGAAGTCGGTCCCCGGCGGGGCGCTGGGTTGGCTGGGCGAGCCGGTGGCGATCAAGGATCCGACGGCCATCCAGTTCCGCCGCAACGCCGGCATGAACGTGCTGACGGTCGGGCAGTCCGACGAGCAGGTGCTGGCGATGTTCAACATGATGATCGTCAGCCTCGCCGCCCAGCAGGGTCCACGGCAGGCGACCATCTACGTGCTGGACGGCACCCCCGCCGACAGCGAGATGGCCGGCACGTTCGCCAGGACGGCGGCCGCCCTGCCCGACGGGCAGGTGAACCTGGTCGAGTTCAAGGCGACCGGCGATGCGCTGGAGGAGGTCCTGGCCGAGATGAACCGCCGGCGCGACGGCGACGAGTCGGGCCCGAACATCTACGTGTTCATCTACGGCCTGCAGCGGTACCGCGTGCTCCGCAAGTCCGAGGACGAGTTCGGCGGGGGCAGCAGCTTCAGCTTCGAGTCGAGCCTGGACGACGCCCCGAAGAAGACCAAGCCCGACAAGGCCCTGGCCGAGATCCTCAAGGAGGGCCCGCCGGTCGGCATCCACGTGGTGGCCTGGTGCGACACGATGGTGTCGATCGACCGCACGTTCGACCGCGGCGTGATGCGCGAGTTCGACAACCGCATCCTGTTCCAGATGTCCGCCGCCGACAGCAGCAACCTGGTCGACAACCCCGCCGCCAACAAGCTCGGGCCGAACCGGGCGCTGGTCTATAGCGAAGAGCAAGGCACGATGGAGCGGTTCCGGCCGTACGCGCTGCCGGACACGGCGATGTTGACCATGGTGCGGTCGAAACTGGCGGCGAGGTCCGTCGACTGAGCAATTGAACCCAGAGAAGAGGAATTAGCCACAGATGTAGAGGATGAACACAGATGAAGAAAATGATCGGACTCTCTTCATCTGCGTCCATCCTCTCCATCTGCGGCTAATCCTCTCCAAGCCGTGGGCATGGAGGCAGCTTGGCCAAACGGTTCGACGCAGCGACCAAGGACCTGATCCGCTGGCGGCCGGCCGACTTCCTGGCGCTGGCCAAGCTGCCGGTGCCGGCCGACCCGGCGGGCGTGGTCATGCTCGACGCCGAGCTGTCGATCATGACCCGGGCGGCCGACAAGTTGATCCGCGTCGACGGCGCGCCCGGCGGGTCGTACCTGGCCATCGTGGAGTTCCAGTCCGGCTACGACGATCGGCTGGACGACCGCGTGCATCTCTACACGGCGATGGCCCGGTGGAACTACGACCTGCCGGTCCGCAGCGTGGTCTACCTGCTGTCGCGGGCGGCCCTATCGCCCGGGGCGACCGGCAGGGTGGCGGGCCCCGGCCTGGCGTTCGCGTATGATGTGATCCCGATATGGACGGTGCCGGTCGCCAGCCTTCTGGACGGGCCGATCGGCACGGTACCGCTGGCACCGCTGGTGGACCAGTCGCTCGAGAAGCTGTCGAGCACCATCGACCGGGTGTGCCAGCGGCTCAGGACCGACGTTGCCCCGGAACGGCTCGGCGACGTGGTGACCCAGACGGCAGTCCTCATGGGGCTGCGGTACGACAGGGCAATAGCGGAGCGTCTCATGCAAAGCGTTCTGGACATGAAAGAGTCGAGCGTCTACCAGGCGATTGTCCGTGAGGGGATCGACCAGGGCCTTGTGCTTGGCATCGAACAGGGCATCGAACAGGGCATCGAACAGGGCGTCGAGCGTGGCGCACGAGACACGTTGTTGCGCCAGGCCACGCAAAGGTTCGGTCCGCCCCAGGATCCGGTTCGCGCCCAGCTGAACGCTGCGGGCGTCGACAGGTTGAACGAACTCCTGGATCGCATTTTCACGGCGAGCAGTTGGGATGACCTGCTGGCGACGTGATTGGGGACGCCCACCCACGGAATCACAAAGGCGCGAGTTGAGCATCGTCGCGTGGCGAGCCGACCAAGTGGGGCCGACTGCCAGCGACTGCCAACCGCCAAAAAGTACGATGAACTTCTGCACGGGCCAGCCGCGCAACTTCCACATTGAGCAACTCTAACCCTGCGCAAGGCGACGGACAGCTACGGCCTCTCGTCAACCCATCCGGGGCCGCCCGCCGATCGGCGTCGGCGGCCCCGGCTCGGTCCCATCACTTGCCTGCCAGCTTCTCCGCCGCCGTCGCGACGTGCTTGCCCTGGGCCTTGGCGATGGCCAGCTCGTTCGCGGTGGGCTGCCGCTCGCCGTGGGGGCCGGCGATGGTCGTCGCGCCGTACGGCGTGCCGCCGCTCACCTCGGTCAGGTTCAGCAGCTCCTGGGCCGAGTAGGGCACGCCGGCGATCAGCATGCCGTTGTGGTAGAAGAACGTGCTCAGGCCGAGCAGCGTCGTCTCCTGCCCGCCGTGCTGGCTGGCGGTGCTGGTGAAGGCGCTGCCCACCTTGCCGATCAGCGCCCCCTTGCCCCACAGGCCGCCAGTCGAGTCGAGAAACGCCTGCATCGAAGCGGCGGCCGACCCGTACCGGGTAGGCGTGCCAAGCACGATCGCATCGGCGTTGACCAGTTGGTCCGCGGTGGCCACCGGCACGTGGGCGAATGCCTTTTTCGCCTCGGTCGCGCCCATCTTCGCCACTATGTCCGCCGGCATGATCTCCGCCACCTGGTACACCGTCGCCTCGGCCCCCGCCTCCCGCGCCCCCTCGGCGATCGCCTCGGCCAGTTTCCAGACGTGGCCGTACGTGCTGTAGAAAATCACTTGCACTTTCGCCGCCATGATCGTCTCCTTCTGAACCGGTGGAACCCACGGGCGACGCCGCCCGTGGTCAGAGCGTAGAGAGGGCGATTGGTTGTTTCCACAACCATGTTGCGTCGCTGGAGGAATTGCATGTCTGACGGGACCGAATCGCAGGCCGTTCGCACCTACCCCCCGCCGCCGGCGTTCGCCGGGGCCGCTCGCATCGGGTCGATGGACGACTACCGCAAGCAGTACCAGCAGTCGATCGACGACCCTGCCACGTTCTGGGCAAACGTGGCGAAGCACTTTCGCTGGTCGAAACCGTTCGACCGCGTGTTGGAGTGGAACTCGCCCAACGCGAAGTGGTTCGTCGGCGGGCACCTCAACGTGGCCGAGAACTGTCTGGACGCGCAGATCGATCAGGGCCGCGGCGACAAGGTCGCCATCCTGTGGGAGGGCGAGCCCGTCGCCAACGGCGGGCCCGAGGTGCGGAAGCTCACCTACCGCCAACTCCTGGCCGACGTCTGCCGGCTCGCCAACGGCCTGAGGTCGCTCGGCGTGAAGCGGGGCGACCGCGTCACCATCTACCTCCCGCACGTGCCCGAGGCGGCCGTCGCCATGCTGGCCTGCGCCCGGATCGGCGCGCCGCACTCGGTCATCTTCGGCGGCTTCTCCAGCCAGTCGATCGCCGACCGGTTGCAGGACGCCCAGTCCCGGTTCGTCATCACAGCGGACGGCGGTTATCGCCGCGGCAGCCCCATCGGCCTCAAGGCCAGCGTGGACGAGGCGATCAACAAGGTCGGCCTGGTCGAGAAGGTCATCGTCCTCAAGCGCACCGGCGGGCCGGTGAGGATGATCGACGGCCGCGACGTCTGGTGGGACGACGCCATCGCCAACCAGCCCGACACCTGCCCGCCCGTGCCCACCGACGCCGAGGACCTGCTGTTCGTCCTCTACACCAGCGGCTCCACCGGCAAGCCCAAGGGCATCGTCCACACGGTCGCCGGCTACTTGGCCGGCGCGTTCCTCACCACCCGCTGCGTGTTCGACGTCCGCGACGAAGACGTCTACTGGTGCACCGCCGACGTCGGCTGGATCACCGGGCACAGCTACGTCGTCTACGGCCCGCTCAGCAACGGGGCCACCACGTTCATGTACGAGGGGGCCCCCAACTTCCCCGACTTCGGCCGGTTCTGGGACATCGTCGCCCGGCACAAGGTCACGATCTTCTACACCGCCCCCACCGCCATCCGCGCCTTCATGAAGGCCGGCCGCGCGTTCGCCGACAAGCACGACCTGTCGTCCCTGCGACTCTTGGGAACGGTCGGCGAGCCGATCAACCCCGAGGCGTGGCGGTGGTTCAACGAGGTGATCGGCCACGAGAATTGCCCCATCGCCGACACCTGGTGGCAGACCGAGACCGGCGCCCACATGATCGCCCCCCTGCCCGGCGCGACCCCCACCAAACCCGGCACCGCCACGCTGCCGTTCTTCGGCGTCGACGCCGCCGTCGTCGACCGCAACGGCGTCGAGCTCCCCCCCAACACCGACGGCCTGCTCGTCATCCGCAAGCCCTGGCCCAGCATGCTCCGCGGCATCTTCAACGACCCCGACCGCTACGCCAAGCAGTACTGGTCCGACATCCCCGGCGTCTACTTCACCGGCGACGGCGCCCGCCGCGACGAGGACGGCTACTTCTGGATCACCGGCCGCGTGGACGACGTGCTCAACGTCAGCGGCCACCGCCTCGGGACCGCCGAGATCGAGAGCGCGCTGGTCTCGCACCCGTCCGTCGCCGAGGCCGCCGTCGTCGGCATCCCCCACGACATGAAGGGCCAGGGCGTGGCCGCATTCGTCACCCTTCGCACCGGCTTCACCGCCCACGACGGCCTGAAGAAGGAGCTGACCGACACGGTGCGCAAGCAGATCGGCGCGATCGCCCAGCCCGACCAGATCCGCTTCGCCGACGCCCTGCCCAAGACCCGCAGCGGGAAGATCATGCGACGGTTGCTGCGCGACGTCGCCGCCGGCAAGGTCGCCACCGGCGACACCAGCACCCTGGAGGACCTGTCGGTGCTGGCGAAGTTGCAAGCGAACGACGAAGGGTGACGCGCCTTCCGTCAGCCCCGGGCTCCGCCCGGATTTCCCCTCTGCTCAAACCCCGGGCCAAGCCCGTGGCGAATGGAAGTCGGTCGCGTGAGACGTTTTTCCTTCCTCCAAGCCCGCGCCGGCCTCGGCCGCTCTCCGCTGGACAGGGTCCGCAGCCCATTCCCCGGCATGGACCCCTACCTCGAATCGCGCTGGCCCGACGTCCACCCGTCGCTGAACGTATACGTCGCCGAGGCGATCCAGCGCACGCTGCCGCTGGCGCTGCGGGCCCGGATCGTGAACCAGCTGATGGTGCTCGACGACGGCACGGCCGCCGCCGACCCGGTCGTGATGATCGTCGACACGACCGACAGCTTCCGCCTGATCACCGTGATCGAGCTGCTGCGGGCCCAGCACAAGGTGCCGGGCGAGTTTCATGACGCGTACCTGAACCGCCTCCGCCGCTACGCCGCCGACGGCGTGAACGTGGTCGAGGTCGACCTGCTCCGCAGCCCGCGTATCGGCATGGCCGTCGCCCGGTCCGACCTGTCGGCCACGCATCGCACGCCCTACCTGATCTGCACCCACCGCGCCACCGACGACCCCGCCCGGTGGGGCTGCTACCCGGTGCCCCTGCGTCACCGGGTCGTCCCCGTCCCCCTGCCGCTTCGGCCCGGCGACCCCGACGGCACGCTCGACCTGCAGCCGCTGCTGCGGCGCGCCTACGCCGCCGGCCGGCACGACGACATCGACTACCGCAGGGAGCCCGACCCACCGCTGCCCGAGGCCGACGCCAAGTGGGCCCACGAGCTGCTCCGCCTCGCCCGGCGACGGCGGTGAGCGGGTATCATGGGGACATGGCCGTTCGAGAGAGCCCGTTCCCGGGAATGGATCCCTACCTGCAGCGACGGTGGGGCGACATCCACAGCAAGCTTACCGCCTTCATCGGCGAGACGCTGATGCCAGACCTGCCGGCCGGCCTTCGCGCCCGCACCGAGGAGCGCGTCCTGCTTGAGGACGACGAGGGCGAGCCGCTCAACCAGTGGTATCGACCCGACGTCTCGATCGTCACCGCACGCCCCTTTCCCGCCGACGGTGCGGCGACCTTGCCCGAAGCCTCCCTCGACGCCGACGCCGGCGCCGTGGTCGAGGTCGAACTGCCGCCCGAGCCGGAGGTCGAACGGTGGGTGCAGATCATCGACGTCACCGCCGGCAACCGCGTCATCACCGCCATTGAGGTGCTGAGCCCGCACAACAAGGAGTCGGAGCCGCTGAACCGCATGTACAGCCGCAAACTGAACGACTATGCCCGCGGCAACGTCAGCGTGGTCGAGATCGACCTGTTGCTCGGATCCCGCCGACGCTTGGCGGTCCGGCGGGAACGGCTGCCCCGGGGCCGCCGCACCCCGTACGTCATCGCCGTCCGCCGGGCCCCGATCGTAGAGCGCTGGGCGCGCTATCCGATCTCCGTCCGAGCCCCGATCCCGCCGGTCCGCATCCCGTTGCGGCCGACCGACACCGACGTCACGCTGGAACTCCAACCCCTGCTGCGGCGGGTCTACCAGGCCGGTGGGCACGACGACATCGACTATCGCCGAGATCCCGAGCCGGCCCTACCCCACGCCGACGCCGCCTGGGCCGACGAGTTCCTCCGCGCCGCCGGCCGTCGCTGACCGGCTCACTCTGCCACGATCCGGCTCTCCAGCCGCCCGATCCGCTCGATCTCCACGACGACCTGATCCCCGTCCCGCAGGAACGGCGGCGGCGTCCGCCCGTCGGCCACGCCGGCCGGCGTGCCGGTCAGGATCACCTGCCCCGGCCGCAGCGTCATCGTCTGGCTCAGCGACTCGATCAGCCGCGCCACCGGGTAGATCATGTCGGCCGTCGTGCCGTCCTGCATCACGTTGCCGTTCACCGTGGTCCGCACCGCCAACCGCTGCGGGTCGGCGATCTCGTCGGCCGTCACGATGCTCGGCCCCAGCGGGCAGAACCCGTCGAAGCTCTTCCCGCGCGCGAACTGTCCGCCGCCCAGGTTCTTGTCCTTCTGCCAGTCCCGGGCCGACACGTCGTTGCCGCAGGTGTAGCCGAACACGTGCCCCATCGCGTCGGCCGCCGACACGTCCTTCGCCGTCCTACCGATCACCACCGCCAGCTCCGCCTCGTAATCCACCCGCTCGCTCACCCGCGGCAGCGGGATCGGCGCCCCCGGATCGTTCAGCGTGTTGCTCGCCTTGATGAACAGCATCGGCACCGGCGGCACCGCCGCCCCCGTCTCGGTCGCGTGGTCCCGGTAGTTCAACCCGATGCAGAGAATGTCGACCGGCACCACCGGCGCCAGCAGCCGCCCCACGGCCAGCACCTCGTCGGTCACGTCGAACCCGTCGAACAGCGTCGCCCCCCACAGCCGCAGCCGATGGGCCGTCGCCAGCCGGTCATCGGTCGCCCGCCCGTAAACCGTCTGCCCCTCGGCCGTCACGAAGCGAATGATGCGCATTCCCCGATCCTAGCCGACCGTCCCGACCCCCGCTAAGATGCCCCTCGACCCGCCGGGCGATTAACTCAGCGGCTAGAGTACCTCGCTTACACCGAGGGAGTCGGGGGTTCGAATCCCTCATCGCCCACTGCCACCGCCGTCGTCCCTCGCCGAACGTGCGGGCGAGCGCAGCTCCTCCGGCAGCACGATCCGCGGCTCGAACACCTTGAACACCACGTTGGCGATGATGCCGATGTACCCCGCCACCAGGCCGATGCCGACCATCATCACGCCGAACGCGATCACCTTGCCCAGCGCGCTCACCGGCGACATGTCGCCGTAGCCCACGGTGGTCAGCGTCACGAACATCCACCACATCGCGTCGCCCAGCGTGTCGAACTTGTCCGGCTGGCCGTACCGCTCCACCTCCCACACGGCGATCGACCCGAACAGGAACACCACGAAGCACAGGAAGCAGACCGCCCCCAGCTCCCGCCAGCAGCTGAACAGCGCCCGCAGCAGCAGCTGCACCCGCGGCATGTACCGCACCAGCTTCAACAATCGCAGCACGCGGCAGCTCCGCACCAACCGCAGGTAGATCGTCGGCCGCCCCGGCAACGCGAACCCCACCCAGAACGGCAGCACCGACAGCAAGTCGATCACCCCGAACCCGCTGGTCAGATACCCCCGCCGGTCCTTGGCATCCGCTATCCGCACCAGGTACTCGATGGTGAACAGCGTTGCCGCCACCCGTTCGTTCCACAGCCAGAACGGGTGCCCCGCACGCGAGTGCTCCGCTGGCGACCACTGCAGCTCGACCATGCACGACCCGACCGAGTAGGCCACCAGAAACCGGACGAAGTACCCCGCCAGCGGCGGCAGCCGCGAGTCGAACTGCGGGCGAAGACTCAACAGGTTCGGCATGACCTGGTATAACTGAGGCTGCTATATCGGACACGAGGATTGCACTGGTCACTACTTTCCTATGCGATCAGCCACCTTAGCAGGTCGACGAGGATTAGGACTGACGGGCGGGCACTGTCGGTCAGCAACGTGTGGCGCAGACACCGTAAATTCTCTTCGCGACGACTTTGCCCCTGTCTCCCTGCTGCCTGCGTCTTCGTCCCCTTAACCAGCGCCGCGTCGCGTGCGGAACAATCGGTCCCACACGTCGGTGTAGAAGCCGAAGTTCACGTCGCGGTCGCCGTGGTGGTTGGCGTGGAAGGTGCTCGACCCCAGGTGCCGCAGCACCGGCCAGCGGCCGATCGCTTTCGGGAACGGCTCCACCCCCAGGTGGCCCAGCGTGCCGAACGCCAGGTTGATCGTCAGGTAGACCAGGATCCCCGCCCACGTGGCCGGGTACAGGCACAGCAGCCCGAGCCAAAGCCCACCGAACCCCAGCACCTCGGCCGGGTTCAGCACGAACAGGTTCAACGGCCGCGGCCGATCGTAATGGTGGTGCGTCGCATGCACCCACGGGAACAGCCACCGCACGTGGGCCACGCGGTGGAAGACGTACATCAGGAAGTCCATCGCCACGAACAGCACCGCCACGTCGACTGCGCTCCGCCCCCACGTGCTCGGCCGCACCACGATCCACCCCCGCCGCCACAGGCACCACCCCGCCACGGCCACGCCAGTGTTCAGCGCCACGCACGACGCCGACAGCGCCCACTCCTGCCAGGACACTGGATCCGGCTCGGCCGACACCGGCCGATCGTGAAACAGCCGGACGAGAACCGCCCCTGCGGCGATGGACAGCGCAAACAGAGCGACGTTCAACGCGAACAGCCACGCGGTCGCCTGCACGAGCGACATCGTCTGAAAGGGATGGATCGTGGCGTCCAGCACGCGAGCCACCCTACCGGGCGGGTCAGCCGGGGTACAACCGCAATCGGTCCCGCGCAGAGGTTCTGGAAGGCGTGAAGCGTTCGCCCCCGGAAGTAGGAATCCCTCCTTTACAAGAACCGGCACGCAGTCGCTTGCGCCATCGCGGCCAGCGACACGATCATCGCGATGGCGCAAGCGATCGCCACGGCTCACCGGCCTCACGGGATTGACCATCGAGGGACGAAAACGGAAAGAAGAGGACGAAAAAGGGGATAAGTACACTTCGGGTCCTTCGGCCTGTTTTTATTGACGCTGAGCCGGGCACCGCTATTCTGTGATAAACGGCGAGTGTCCGGCCTCGACGGGCGTCGTTGGTCACCGGTTCGGATCCCGATCGGAGTTGCACGCATGCCCACGAATCACATTCAGACCCTCGAGTGTCGTCGCCTGCTTTCAGCCGCCCACTCCGTCACTCTGGCTCCGGCCGAGACGCCGGCGGGCCTCCTCCCCGGCGTCATCGCGGCCGTGTCGTCGGATTTCACAGATTCTGAGGTCACCCTCACGCGGAGGGTGTCAGGCAGACAGGTGCTGACCGAGGCCGGGCAGTTCCTCCTCAGCATGGTAAGCCAGCCGCAGCTCGTGGCGGCCAAGAAGGCCAAGCCTGCGCCCGTGGCGACCCCGTCTTACACCCTGACGTTCGTGACGCCCGACTTCACCGTGCCCGACGAGGTCGCCGCCGTCGACGCCTCGACGCTCGCCCCCTTCCCCGCCAGCTACACGTTCAAGCTGAACGCGAAGAAGCCGTTGTCCCTGTTCAACATCACCCAGAAGGTGGGCGGCCAAGTGCTGAACTTCACCGGCACGTTGAGCAAAAACTTACAGACGATTACGGGTGCGTTGACGCTTCACCGCAAGGGCAACTCGCTGGCGTTCAAGTACACCGCGACACCCGAGGCTACCGGCACGTAAACGCTGATTGGCTTGCCCGAGAAGGCATCGCAGCGGCCACGGATAGGGCGCTTTCCGCTTTCGAGATGGAAGCAGCATGTCTCGCGCATGGCGAAAAGGGGACAGGTGCCGCCGCGGACGCGACGCCCGAACCGGGTGTTGCGAGCCCTGAGGACAGTGCGGTTCATCCTCTGCTTGCCGGCCGCCTGCGCCATCTGGCGCGTTGGCGTCGCCCCCATCGCAGCCGCGCGGCTTCAGCCCGCGGGCGGCCAGGTGTTCACGACCCCGCCGTTTTTTTCCGGCCACCCGTGATAGAAATCCCTGCGGTTGGGGATTGCCCGGTAGACGGTCGGTCGGCATGGCAGACGAGGACCGAGTCACAGAGTTCGTCCGCCTGTTCACGACCTACGAGGTGCGGCTCCGCGCGTTCGCGATGACGCTGCTGGCCAACCACGCCGACGTCGAGGACGTGCTGCAGCAGGCCAACGTCGTCCTGTGGACCAAGTTCGACGACTACGAGCCGGGCACGAACTTCATGGCATGAACGCGGGACGGGTGGTCTACCTGAAGGCGCTGAAGCACCGCCGGCAGCAGACGCGGGAGAAGCTGCAGTTCGGCGACGCCTACCAGGAGGCGATCCTGCGCGAGGCGACCCAGCCCGGCCCCACGGCCGAGCTGGGCGACCGTGAGCGGGCGCTGGCCGAGTCCACGCTCAGTTCGTCCCCAAGTGGTCGCGGCTGGCGGCGGCGATCGCGCGGGCCGCGCCGGAGCTGCGGTTGTCCGGCCCCGGCACGTCGGGGCAGGCCAAGTCGTGGTGCCCCGGGTTCGGCCGCGACGCCAAGGCGAAGCTGGGCGACCGGCTGGCGTACGTGTGCCAGCACCAGTACTTCGGCGGCAGCGCGAAGAAGATGCCCGACGTCGCCGCCGGCCGGGCAAGGCTGCTCGACCCGCAGATCCTGGCCTACTACCAGTCGACCTACGACTCGTTCGTGACCGCCTGCCGGCAGATGGGCCTCGGGTACCGCCTGGAGGAGACCAACAGCGTCTCGCGCGGTGGCGCCGAGCACGTGAACAACACGCTCGCCTCGGCGCTGTGGGCCGTCCACTACCTCCACTGGTGGGCCGACCACGACTGCCTGGGCATCAACTTCCACACCGGCGACTGGAAGGTCACCACGCCCGGCGGCCGTGACTACGTCGCCCAGCCGTTGGCCTACGCCGTGAAGGCGTTCGACCTCGGCAGCCACGGCCGGCGCTTGCCGGTGACGTTGGGCGGCGCGGCGCCCGACCTCTCCGCCTACGCCGTCCTCGGCGACGACCGCTCCGTCCGCCTCACGCTGATCAACAGCGGCGCGAGCGCCACCGACGTCTCGGTCCCCGCCGCCGGCCGGTCGACCGGCTCGGTGGTCCCGATGACCACCGTCAACCACGACCTCGCCGGCGAGGGCGGCCTCACGCTCGGCGGCGCGCCGATCACCGGGCAGGGCACCTGGGACGGCCACCCGACGCCGCTGGCCGCTCCGGCCAACGGCGCGTTCGCCGTCACGGTCCAGGCGGCGTCGGTGGCGAGCGTCACGCTCGCGCCGTCATGCCCCCTCTGATCCCCTCTCCCGGTATGCCGGGAGAGGGTTAGGGTGAGGGTCCCTTCGATCACCGAGTCGCTCGGCACGCGAAGGCACCCTCACCCCAGCCCTCTCCCGGCGTACCGGGAGAGGGAGCAAGGCCATTGAACCCCCGGAGCCACGGATGTACCTCCGGGGCCTCTTTTGAACTCGGAGCCGCACGGATGAACCGACGCGATGCACTGGCCGCCACGGTCCCCCGCCGACCCATGCGTCACTTCTGTGCGACCGGCGTCCCACAGGCGGGGCAGAACTTCGCGCCCGCCGGCAGCGCGTGCCCGCATTGGGTGCAGAATCGCGCGGCGACCGCAGGCGTTGGCGTCGACGCTGGGGGCGCTGGCGCAGGCGGCACCGCCCCCGCCCGCGACGCGTCGAACAGCACGCCCGTCGTGGCGTCGGTGTTGATCTGGAACGGGGCCGAGTACGGGTGCCCGGCGTAGGTGGCGGTCAACGTGTACCGCCCCTCGGGCAGCGGGTGCTGGTCGCCGAACTGGCCCTGGACGACCGATCGGCCGGCGGGGTCGACGACCGTGAACGCACGCGGGATGCCCAGCACCGCCGAGCGGACGTCCTGCCGCAGGTCGGCGGCGTCGGTCGCGGGCCAGTAGCGCGCGTTGCCGGCGTCGCACATCGCGTGCAGCTGGTCCGACCAGTCCTGCTCGTGGATGTCGAACCCGACGATGTGGAACGTGATCCCCTTCATGTGCCCGAGCACGGCGGCCGACTTCACGGGGTCGCGGCGGGGGCGCGTGTCCTCGCCGCCGTCGGTGAGCAGGATCACCGTGACCGGGTGCGCGGCGTCGACCGTGCTGCCCAGATCCTTCAAGGCGTCGTCCATGCTGAGCGCCATCGGCGTCAGGCCGCGGGGGCGCAGCGACGCGAGCTTCTTGGCGAAGGCGTCGCGATCCAGCTCGGCCATGGGGATCTCGAGCGCGGTGTCCTCGTTGGCGCCGGGGTCGATCGCGCGGTGGTGGTGGCCGTAGACGCGCAGCGCGACCTTGGCGTGGTCGGGCAACGTGGCGACGAGGTCGGCGACGGCGGCGCGGGCGACGTCGAACTTGGGCCGGCCGCCCATCTCGTCCAGCATGGAGCCGGACGCGTCGAGGATGACGTAGACCGCGGCCGGGGGCGGGCTGGCGACCTCGGTGCGCAGCGTGCCGGTGCCGCCGTGCTTGGGGGCGGCCGCCAGCGTGGGCGTTGCGCGGGTGAGGAACAGCAGCGCGAACGACGTGGTGATGCGACCGTCGGTCTCGCTCTGGTCCTCGGGCCAGGTGCCGTCGGGGTGCTGCGCGTCCAGCAGGGCGCGGGCACCCTCGGGGTACCACTCGTGGTCGCCGATGAACTCGGTGTCGAGCACCCGCCCGACCCGCTCCAGCGAGTAGAGGTAGTACATCCGGTAGCTGTTGGAATTGGGGTTGGCGCTGAGCGTGAAGTGGTCGGCCATCCACCCGAGGCCGCGCTCGACGGCGGGGTCGGCGGCGGGGTCGGGCACGCCGAGCTCGTGGCGGCAGATGACGGTGGCGCAGATGCCGGCGCTGGTCATGCTGCCGTACGACCGGGTGACGATCGCGTCGTACGCCCAGCCGCCATCGGGCAGCTGGCGCTTGCCGTAGCTGGCCAACGCCCGGTGCCACAGGTCGACCGAGACGTCGACCTGCGACCGGGCGGCGGCCTGCAGGCCGAGCAGCGCGAACTGCGACGACGAGTTGTCGCCGGTCACCTCGCGGTCCCACGGCGTGAGCCGCTGCCACCGCCGGGCGTCGGGGACGGCCTGCTCGTCGGGGTCGCGGCCGCCGACGACGCGCAGCGGCTGGTTGCGCGAGCCGTCGCCGGCGAGGTCGGGCGGTACAGTGACGCCGTAGTTCCACGTGCCGTCAGGCCCCTGGGCCTCGAGCAGGTAGCGGGTGGCCTGTCGCAGCTTGTCGTCGAACACGGGGTCGCCGTACGCCTCGATCAGCATGGCCAGCAGGCCGCACTGATAGGTGCCGACCGCGTAGGGGTCGACGTTGGTGAGGTACGACCGCACGGCCGCGTCGAACTCGGGCGAACGCTTGTGCAGGTCGCAGTGGACCAGCGCCAGCGCGGCCAACACGTGGACCTGATCGGCGCCAAAGCGGGTGTCCTTTTTGAGGTCCTTCGTGCGGATCAGGTTCCACAGCCCGACGCTGCCGCGGTCGATGGCGGCGTTCACCTGCTCAGCGGTGAGGCCGACGCCCGCGAGGCCGTGCGGTTGCAGGGGCGAATGGGCGGGGACGCGGCGTCCGGTGATCGCGGGCGGCGCGGGAACCGGCTTTGGCACGTTGGTCGGCGCGGGTATCGGTGCCGGTACCCGCACGGGTGGCGGGATGGGCACGGGTGTGGCGGCGACGGGCGGTGGGGGGGCAGACGCGATTGCGGGCGTCGTGATCGGCCGCGTGGCGACGGGCACCGGCGTCGGCAGGGACATCGCGGGCGGGGCGTAGCGGGCGATCACGGCGGCCACCGCGGGATCGGGCGAGAGCGACGGCAGCACCAGTTCGTGGTCGAACGCCGCGCCGGCGTCGGTCAGCGTGGCGACGCCGACCGCGCGGCCGTGCGACTCGGTTGTGGCGATGACCGCGTCGGAGGGCAGCTCGCCCACGCCGGCAGCGAGGATGGCGCTCGCTGAGGTGCCGCAGGCGGCGCGCACGGCTCGCAGGCCGGTGGGCGAACCGTCGTAGAGCACGACGACAGCATCGGCCTGCGCGTGGGCCTTAGGCAGCCACTCGGCCAGCGCCTCGGCGCAGGGGCGGAACCGGATGCCCGCCAGCTGCCGCTTCAACCGGGGAAGGACCGGCAACGCCGCGGGCGGGTCGGCCAGGCCGATGAACGCGACCTTGCGCGTGCCGAGCATCCGAACGACGACCGGCTCGGCAAGGGGCTGGCTGGTGGTGGCGTCGAGCAGGTTGGCCGAGGTGGCGGCGAGCTTGGCCGCGCGGAGCAGGTCCAGCGTGTGGTCGCGGCCCTGGCGGAAGTCGCCGGGGCCGAGGTTGACGACGGCGTAGCCCATGGCGGCGTAGGCGTCGGCGATGACGGCCCCGCCGGAGTCGGCGCTCTCCTCGCCGAACAACGACTCGCCGGCGTCGACGATCACGGAGCCGGGGTGATCTGCGGCCAACTGGTGCAGCAGCGTCCCGCGCCGGTCGAGCCCGCCCATCCCCTTGTGGCCGGGGCAGACCTGGCAGGCGGTGACGTGGCCCTGCACGTCAGCCGTGAAGAGCACGGCCGGCGGCGCGGCGGCGGCGGCGGCGCGCAAGGCGAGCAGCGTCGCGAACAGCGCGCACAGGTTGGGCAGCGCGGGTCGATTCATCTCGTGACGATGCTGTACACGCTGGAACCGATGGACAGCCCGTCGCCGGCCACCCCGAGGACTCCGGCGATGAGCTCGCTGCCGGCGATCAGACCGGTTATCGACACGACGGCGCCCAGCAGGCAGAACCCGCCCATCCGGATCTGTTGCTGACGTTTGGCGGGCGTGGTCCCCGTGCCGTCCAACGCCATGACGCAGCCGACGAAGACGCCGACCTTGAAGATCAACTTGATGATGAACGCGTACTCGGTCATGGACGCCCCCCAACCGTTGGCGGCGATCCCAAGCGTCTGACCGGTGGCCGGGTCAACCGACCACCAGGTGGGCCCGGCCGATCCTGCGGGGGCGTTCGAGAGCAGGACGGTGCGACCCGCGGTGAACTCGCCGACCAAGCGGGCGCGGACGTCGGCGGGCAGCCCCATCGCGGCAAGCCGGCCAGCATCGGCCGGGGTGACGGCGGTCCACGGGTGACCGGCAGCGGCATCGCCACCGAACGCGTCGCTCGTGTTGGTCGTCGGGCGGCCGTCGGCTACGAGCAGAACCGACTCGGCCACCGTGTCGACCACGCCCTGCTCTAGGCGGACCCGGGCCGGATCGGTTCGGT
This sequence comes from Tepidisphaeraceae bacterium, assembly GCA_965198865.1. GTDB lineage: Bacteria > Planctomycetota > Phycisphaerae > Tepidisphaerales > Tepidisphaeraceae > CBDAQA01. The sequence goes on from CBDAQA010000020.1 coordinate 234,911, forward strand.
CCCGGCGGTGGACCGCGACGCCGTTCTCGACCACGTCGAACGCGACCAACTGCGAGAATGCCGCGCCGCCTGCGCCCGTGGGCGGCTGCGCGCGCAACCGTTGGTGGCGCTCCAGGACGTTCACATGGTCGATGTAGACCGACCCGCCGACGCGGCTGGCCGTGAAGCGGGTCGAGGCGAGGCTGTACAGCGGGATCGATGACGGGACGAGCTTGCCGGCCATCGCGTCCAGGGCGGCGTAGTCGGTCGGCGGGGCGGCCACGGTGCCGACGATGACGTCGCCATTGGCAACCAGTGCCTGGGCCGCCAAATGCCCGACGAACGCCGCGGGAATGGCACACGGCTGCAGGGCGACGTCGGTCAGCCCGAGCCGGGCAAGCCCCTGCTCCACGAGCTGCGGCTCGGTGAACACGGGCATCGCGGTGACCCCGGCGGCGCGGGCGGCGGGGCCGATCGAATCGAACAGGTCGCGGCGGACCACCTGCGGGCGATCGCGGCCGGGCGTGCGGATCTCGTACTCGATCCACTCGGCCGTCAGCACGCCGGTCGGCTTGACGGGGGCGGTCGGCTGGGCCGCGTCGCCGAGCAGATCGGCGGCGGCATTCGCACCCTTGCCGGCGGTGCCACCGGTCTGGGTCATCGCGTCGAGAACGGGTTTGGGATCGATCGAGCCGTCTGCGTTGATGCCGCCCTGCGTGATGGCCTGCGGCCCGACCATCAGCGTCGGCACCCATTCCCGCAACGCGGCGACCAGCTGGCGGAACTTGCCGGCCGGATCGACCTCGCCGGACAGGTCCAGCGGCGACGGCCAGCCGATCGGTTGATGGCCGATCAGGATCGGCTGGCCAACCACGTCCTTGGGCCGCAGCGTCTGCCGCAGCACGACGTCCTGGTGCAGCCCACCGTCGTGCCACTGTTCACGGACGATGCGGATCTCCACCTCATGTGCAGACGAGGTTGGGAACGCAAACCGGCCGTCGGCGGCGCGGGCGATCGTCTCGGTGGCCGCGACCGGCGGCGTGCCACCGCAGGTCGGGTCGAGGCCCGACCAAGCGTCGGAGGGGTGCTGTCGGCACTCGACCCACCAGTGATCGGCGAGCGCGGCCCGCTCGGCAACGGCGGCAGCGTCGGGATGCGCCGCGGTGGCCGTGCCGCCGGGCCAGGCGAGAGCGGCGACGGCGGGCGCCTGCTCGGTCGACCGGCCTACGATGGTCTCGACCAGCTGGTCCGACCTCAGCTCGGCCGAGGCCTGGCGGCGGTGGATCACGTTGGGATCGAGGCCGAACTGACGCAGGGCGTCGTTGATGGCGGGGTCACCCCCGTCGGGATCGTCGAATGTTGGGGGTCGCCAGTCATCGGCGACGCGGTGAACCTTTGCCAGCAGAGCGTTGGCGACGGCATCGGGCAGCGTGGCCCGGGCCAGGCGGGTTTCGTACCCGGCGGTGCGGACCAGGTCGGCCAGCAGGACGGCGCGGTCGGCGCTGTTGCCCAGGCGGTCGAGCAGGACGCCGGTCGACCCGCGGAGGACGCCGTGATACGGCACCCAGCAGGTGTTGTCGGACACCCAGGCGCACAGCTTGGCGGGATCCTGGCCGGCGGCGCGGACGATCGCGATGGGGTCGAGCATCCGGCCGAGCACCGAGCGATCGGCGACGCCGGCGACCTGGATCAGTCGCTTCAGCATCTCGGCCGTGCGGCGGAGGTCGGGCGGGGGCGGCTGCTGCTCGGCGCGGGCGGCGGGCGGGCCGAGATCGGCCAGCCGGCTCCAGGCGACGATCAGGGCGACGGCGAGCGACGCGCGCCGCAGGCGGGCGGGGAGTGTGGACCGCAGACGCATCGCGCGCTCCAAATGGGACTTCAGTGCGGGTATTCGGGGCGTCGCCGACGCCGGCCTTTGGGGGCGTCACTCTAGCTTCGCGCCGCAGCTGGGGCAGAACTTGGCGCCGACGGTCACCTCCTTGCCGCAGCTGGGGCAGAAGTGCTTGGCGACGACGGCGTTCGTCGGGGTCGGCGCCGGGGCGGCGGGGACCACCGCCGCGGCCGCCGGCGGCCCGTCGGGCAGGCGGCCGGGGTGGGCGGCGATGAACGCGTCGATCTTGGGCAGCGACTTGCGCACGGCGTCGTCGAGCGCCAGCCGCAGGACCTTGCCCTTGTCGTCCTCGCTCAGCTGCACGTCGGCGCCGGAGTCGGCGTTGGCGCCGAGCACGGTGACGCCCATCGACCCGGCCGAGTCGCTGCGGTTGAACTCGCTGAAGTTGGAGGTCATCAGCTGGCCGGTGGTGGGGTCGACCAGTCGGATGTCGACGCCGCACTCGGTGGTGAGGACGGTCTTGCTGTTCTTGATGTCCATCCCGCCGAGGTTGACCGCCCCGCCGGTGATCTGGGCGACGCCGAACCCGCTGGACGAGTGCTCGGCCTTGACGCGCAGGTTGGTCACCTTGCCCAGCAGCAGGTAGTCGACGCCGCGCACCTGCCCCGCCTTGGCCAGCTCGCCGGCCTTGACGATGCCCTCCAGGCTCTGCTCGTTGAGCAGCTGCTTCATCTGCGCGCGCTCGATCACGTCGAACCGGCCGGTCTGGTCGAGCAGGGTGGTCATCTGGTCGGCGGCCAGGTCGTTCAGGTCGGGGGCGGCCCCCTGGGCGGTGGAGACGTTGAACGGCGGCACGCCGACGCGCGGCTTGGGCCCCGCCGCCGCGGCGGGCGGCGGCGAGTAGACGCCGACGTTGGCGGTCAGCTTGTCCCGCTCGGCCGACTCGCTGCTGCTGGAACACCCGACCACGGCGGCCAACAGCCCCAGCACCGCTCCGGCCGACCATCGCACTGCTCGGACCCGCATGACAACCTCCTAGACGTGCCGCCGCGCGCGGCGGGTGACGATCCCCACAAACCTGAACTCCGGCAACAAATTGTGGCGGCCGTCGCGGCCGAGTGCAAGGAAATCCCGGGGGCCGATCTGGCCGATCTACTTCCGACGGCGTCGACCGGGACGATCGCACGCGCACCTCGGAAGGAGCCGCGCACGGAGGTACTCCGTGCGCGGCTATCTGGTCGGCATTGCCAACCGGGGCGGGTGCGATAGCATCGGCCCGCCGCACCCACAGGAGATCCCGGCTTGTCGTCCCCCGCCCCGCCCACGCAGATCGCCGGCAGCCAGCGGATGTTGATCCGCCCCGCCGTCGGGTGGCAGCCGATCCACTTCGGCGAGCTGTGGCGCTACCGCGAGCTGCTGTGGATCCTGGCCCTGCGCGACGTGAAGGTGCGGTACAAGCAGACCGCGCTGGGCGTGGCGTGGGCGGTGATCCAGCCGCTGGCGACGATGGTGGCGTTCACGGCGATCTCGTCGCTGGGCAACCTGTCAAGCGAGGGGTTCCCCCGGCCGGTGTTCCAGTACGCCGCCCTGCTCCCGTGGTACCTGTTCGCCAACGCCTTCGCCGCCGCCGGGGCGAGCCTGACCGGCAACCAGAACCTGATCAGCAAGGTCTACTTCCCCCGGCTGGTGATCCCGATCGCCGCCGTGGTGACGGGGCTGATCGACTTCGCGATCTCGCTGGGCGTGCTGGCGCTGCTGATGGCGTGGTACCGGCAGGTCCCCCCGCCGCAGGTCGCGCTGCTGCCGGCGTTCGTGGCGATGGCTTTCTTCGCTGCCCTGGCGGCGGGGCTGTGGGCGGCGGCGCTGAGCGTGGAGTTCCGCGACGTGCGCTACGTGATCCCGTTCGTGATCCAGTTCGGCCTGCTGGTCACGCCGATCCTGTTCTCGTCCACCCAGGTGACGTCCCCCTGGAAGCGCGTCCTGATGGGCCTGAACCCGATGGCCGGCGTGGTGGACGGCTTCCGCTGGTGCCTGCTGGGCCAGCCGACGCCGGGGCCGATCCTGGGCGTGTCGGTCGCGTCGATCCTGGTGCTGCTGGTGGGCGGCCTGTTCTACTTCCGGCGGATGGAGAAGAGCTTCGCCGACCTGGTGTGATTCGATCGCCCGTTGGCCCCCGCCCTGCGGGGGTTGAAATGCTGTCTGCCCCTATGCCCGACATCGCGATCCAAATTCAGGGGCTGGGCAAGCGGTACGCGTTGGGCGGCCGGCGCAAGCCGTACAAGACGCTGCGTGAGTCGCTGGTCGAGACGGTGTCGGCCCCGTTTCGCCGCCCCACGGCATCGCAGCCCGCCGGCCCCACCTCGTTCTGGGCGTTGAAGGACGTGAACTTCACCGTGAACCGCGGCGAGGTGGTGGGCATCATCGGCCGCAACGGCGCGGGCAAGAGCACGCTGCTGAAGGTGCTGAGCCGGATCACCGACCCCACCGAGGGCGAGGTCCAGATCGACGGCCGCGTCGGCAGCCTGCTCGAGGTCGGCACCGGCTTCCACCCCGAGCTGACCGGCCGGGAAAACGTCTACCTGAACGGCGCGATCCTGGGCATGCGCCGGTCCGAGATCGCCCGCAAGTTCGACGAGATCATCGCCTTCGCCGAGACGGAGAAGTTCCTGGACACGCCGGTGAAGTTCTACAGCAGCGGCATGTACACCCGCCTGGCGTTCGCCGTGGCGGCCCACCTGGACCCGGAGATCCTGATCGTGGACGAGGTGCTGGCCGTGGGGGACGGGCAGTTCCAGCGGAAGTGCATGGGCAAGATGGGGCAGGTGGCGCAGGCGGGGCGAACGGTGCTGTTCGTGAGCCACAACATCTCGGCCGTGCGCGAGATTTGCTCCACCGCCATCTGGCTGCAGGGGGGCCAGGTCCGGCTGCGCGGACCGGTCAAGCCCGTAAGCGAGGCGTACCTGTCGGACGGGGTGACGCCGGGGTCGGCGCGAGCGGTCGACATGGGCACGTGCGTGCTCGAGAACGTGGAGCTGCTGGCCGCCGACGGTCGGCCGACGGCCGTGGTAGATTCGCGGCACCCGTGGCGCGTTCGGGTGACGTACACGCTGCGGACGTCACTGGTCGCCGGCGCGTCGGTCAAGATCTCGCGCGAGAACCTGTCGGTGTTCGAGGTGAACGAGTACATCCGGGGCGGCGCGGTCCGCGAGCCGGGCCGGTACGTGACGACGATGGACCTGTCCGAGGTGAACCTCGCCGCCGGCCCGTACGAGGTGTCGGTGTACCTGATGTCGCACCACGTCGCGATCCACCTGGCGGCGGAGATGTACAGGTCGTTCACCGTCAGCGCCACGCTGAGCGGCACCGACGGCTCGGTCGCGCCGTTCGACGTCGGCGGGCTGTTGAACGTGCAGCCCCCGATCCGGACGGAGCGCCGCGGCGACGCGGCCGCCGTGTAGGTCAGGGACGGGCCCCGCGAAAGGCGACACCGAAATGGACTTCGACATCCCGATGGCGATCCCCGACCTCTCGGGCAACGAGCAGCGCTACGTCGCCGAGGCGATGCAGAGCACGTGGATCTCGTCGACCGGGCCGTTCATCGACCGGTTCGAGCGGGAGTTCGCCGCGCTGACCGGCACGGCCGCCGCGGTGGGCGTCTGCAACGGGACCGTGGCGCTTCACCTGGCGCTGCTGACGCTGGACGTGAGGCCCGGCGACGAGGTGCTGGTGCCGTCGCTGACCTACATCGCGACGGCCAACGCGGTGCGGTACGTCGGGGCGGAGCCGGTGTTCGTCGACGTCGACCCGGACACGTGGTGCATCGACGCGGCGAAGATCGAGGACGCGATCACGCCGCGGACGAAGGGGATCATCCCGGTCCACCTGTACGGCCACCCGGCCGACATGGACGCGATCAACCACCTGGCGGCCGTCCACGGGCTGTGGGTGGTCGAGGACGCCGCCGAGGCCCCGCTCGCCACGTACAAGGGTCGCCCCACCGGCAGCCTCGGGGACATCGCCACGTTCTCGTTCTACGGCAACAAGGTGTTCACCTGCGGCGAGGGCGGGGCGATCACCCTGAACGACCGCGGCCTGGAGAAGCGGGCCCGCACCCTCCGCGGCCAGGGGGTGGACCCCGACCGGCGGTACTACTTCCCGGTCACCGGGTACAACTTCCGGCTGACCAACCTGGCGTGCGCGATCCTGTGCGCCCAGCTGGAGCGGCGCGAGGCCCTGGTCCGGCGACGGCTCGACATCTACGACCGCTACCGCGCGCTGCTCGAGGGCATCCCCGGCGTCGGCTTCCAGCCGGTGGCGCCGTGGGCGACGGTCTCCCCGTGGCTGTACTGCATCACGATCGACCCCGAGCGGTACGGCCGCACCCGGGCGGAGCTGATGGCCACGCTGGCCGAGCGCCGCGTCGACTCGCGGCCGTTCTTCATCGCCCTGCACCGCCTGCCCCCGTTCCGCGAGGCGTCCCGCCGACGGAACGAACACCTGCCGGTCACCGACCGGCTGTCGGGCCGGGGGATGAACATTCCGACCTATCCGGGCATGACCGACGCCGACGTGCGGCGCGTGGCCGACCTGGTCCGCGGGGGCGCCCGATGACCGCCCGGCCACCGCCCGGCATCGAGATCGTTCCCGTCGCACCCCAGTGGGAGCGCCCGCTGGCCGAATTCTTCGCGGCCCTGGTCGCCTCCGGGTCCGATGCGCATTTTCACCCTCATCCCTTCACGGCCGAGCAGGCGAAAATCCGGGCCACGTATGAGGGGGCCGACCTGTACTACCTGCTCGTCGAGGGCGCCGCCGTGCTCGGGTACGGCATGCTGCGCGGCTGGGACGAGGGGTACGACGTGCCCAGCCTCGGCATCGCGCTGCACCCGGACGCGCGGGGCGGCGGCCTCGGTCGATCGCTGATGGCGTTCCTGCACGCGGCGGCGCGCCGGCGGGGCGCCGCGCGGGTTCGGCTCACGGTGGACCCGGCGAACGCCGTCGCCGTCTCCCTGTACCTGTCGCTCGGCTACACGTTCGCCGAGGTGGACGGCAAGCGCGTCGGAACGTTGGCGCTATGAGCGGACCGACCACGATCATCATCGGCGCGGCGCTGACCGGCAGCGGGGTCGAGGGCGGCATCTTCCAGTTCACCGCCAGCCTGATCGGCGCGCTGGGCCGGCTCACCGACGGCGACGAACGGTACGTCATCGTCGGCCCTCACACCGGGGACGGTTGGCTCACGCCGCACCTGTCGGGCGCGATGACGCTGGTCCGCAGTCCCGCCCCACCCCCGACCGACGATCGGGGCCGAACGCGGGCCGAGCGGCTCAAGCGGATGCTCGGGCCGTTCCGACGGTCGGTCGGATCGCTGTACCGCGCGATCCCCAGGCCCCCGCCCGAGTCGCCGTTCCTCAACGCCATCCCGGCCGACCTGATCCACTTCCCGTACCAGCTCTTCGAGCCGTGCAACAAGCCGATGGTGTACAACCCCCACGACCTGCAGCACCACCACTTCCCCGATTTCTTCGCACCGGGGGACCTGGCCTTCCGCACGCAGGTCTACCGCGACGGGTGCCTGCGCGCCGCCGCGATCGGCGTCACCGGTGGGGCCGTCAAGGGCGACGTGGTCCGGCAGTACGGCGTGGACCCGGGGAAGGTCTTCGTGATCCCCGTCGGGCTGCCGCGCGAGCGCACCGACGATCCGGACCCGGCCATCGTCGAGCGAACGCGGCTCGAGCTGGACCTGCCCGCCCGCTTCGCGCTCTACCCCGCGCAGACCTGGCAACACAAGAACCACATCCGCCTGCTGGAGGCCGTGGCCAGCCTGCGGGACCGGTCGGGCCTCACCCTGCCGCTGGTGTGCACCGGCGGGAAGAACGACTTCTGGCCCGTCGTCGAGCGGCGGATTGCCGATCTGGGACTTGAAGGGCAAGTGCGCTTCCCGGGTTACCTGCCCGCCGCCGCCCTCGACGCGGTCTACCACCTGGCCGACTTCGTCGTTTACCCCAGCCTTTTCGAGGGGGGCAGCTTCCCGATGCTGGAGGCGTTCCGCAAGGGCGTCCCGGTGGCCAGCTCCGACGTCACCTCGCTGCCCGAGTACGGCGGCGACGCCGTCCTGTTCTTCGACCCGCTGTCGGTCGGGTCGATCGCCGCGGCGATGCGGCGGATGTGGGTCGACCAGCCGCTGCGGGAGACCCTCCGACGGCGCGGCAGCGCCCGCGTCGAGCGCTACTCGTGGGAGGACGCCGCCCGGGGGTACCGCGCGGTCTACCGCCACGTCGCCCGCCGGGAACTGACCGACGACGACCGCCGGCGGCTGGCGGTGACCTCGGCCGACGTCGGCGGCTGAGGCGCGCCGAACCACCGACCGGAATCGCACCGAGACCCGCATGCCAAACGAGCACAGCCCCTGGCCGGTCCTGGCACTGCTGCGGTTCGCCCTGGCCGCGATCGTCGTGTCGTCGCACCTGACGTGGTTCGTGCCGGGCGGTCGGTCGCTGCCGCTCACGGGCCTCGAACCGCTGGGCGCCCTCTCGGCGGTCCTGGGGTTCCTGTTCGTCTCGGGCTACTCGATCGCCCACTCGGTCGACCGGCGGCCGGGCCGGTTCTACCGACGTCGCATCCTGCGGATCTACCCGCTCTACGTGCTGGCGATCGGCCTCTCCATCGTGCCGTTCCTCGGGCACGGGCCGGTCGCGCACTGCCTGGGCCGCGACTTCGCACGCCCGACGTGGCGGAACGTCGCGTTCAACCTGCTCATGCTCCAGAACACGGCCGGCCTGCCGCTGCGGTCCAACGACGTGATCTGGACGCTCGCCGTCGAGGTGATCTACTACGGCTTGGCGCCGCTGTTCGCCCGCGCGTCAAACCGGTTCCTGATCGGCGCCGTCCTCGCCTCGGCCCTGGCCTACGGCCTGCACCAGTGGCTGGGCCTGGGCCACTTCGCCACCGAGCGATGGGGTGGCCCCGCGGCCTGCCTCGCGTGGGCGTGGGTCGGGGGGTTCCTGCTCCACCGGCGCCGGGGCGACGTCGCGGTGGTCGCCGGGCTCGTCGCGCTGACGGCCGTCGCCGTCAACGTGCACGTGCGGTACGCGTCGCCCTACTCGGTCTCGACGGCCTGCCTGGCCGTGCTGGTCGTCGCCCTTGGCGGTCAGGTCGCGCTGCCGAGGTGGACCACGCGCGCCGCGCTGGTGCTGGGCGACGTCTCGTACCCGCTGTACCTGATCCACGTCCCGGTGCTGGTCCTGGCCCAGTCGCGCCTCCACCTGACCAACCCGTGGTGCCTGGTCGGCCTGGTCCTGGCGGCGAGCTCCGTTGCCGTGCCGTTGGATACCTCGCTGCGCGGGGCGATCTTCAACCGCGCGATCCGACCCGCCAGCGCAGGGCGGCGGGCCGACGCCCTGCCCGGGGCGGGCACGGCGACGTCCGGTGTCACCGTCCCACGGGGCCACTCATGATCATCACCCGCCTCGTCAGCGGCCTGGGCAACCAGATGTTCCAGTACGCCGCGGGCCTCGCGCTGGCGGCGCGGCGCGGCGCGCCGCTCCGGCTGGACCTCCGCTTCTACGCCGGGCAGTCGCTGCGCCGCTACGAGCTGAGCCGGTTCGCCATCACCGCGCGGCCCATCACCCGGGTGGACCGGCTGCGGATGACCGTCAGCAACCCCAGCCCCGACCCGAACTGGCCGCGGCGGGTGGTCCGCTCGCTGCCGGTGCCGCGGGTGCGCATCGTGTCCGACCGCGTGGGCGAGTACGACCCCTCGGTGATCGGCCTGCCCGACCGGTCGGTCCTCTGGGGGTACTGGCAGGACGAGCGGTACTTCGCCGACCAGGCGGACGCGGTGCGGCGGGAGCTGCGGTTCGCCGCCCGTCCCGCGCCCGCCGACGCCGCCGTGCTCGACCAGATCCGCCGGCAGCCCGCCGTGAGCGTCCACGTCCGCCGGGGCGACTACCTGAACCCCAACGAGGTCGTCGGGCCCTGCGGGATCGACTACTACGACCGCGCGATCGCCTGGGTGGCCGAGCGGGTGCCGAACGCCCGCCTCTTCGTGTTCAGCGACGACCCCGCCTGGTGCCGCGCCAACCTGCCCGCGGCCGTGCCGACGACGTTCGTCACGCACAACATCGGCGTCAACGACCCGGAGGACCTGCGTTTGATGTCGGCGTGCGACCACTTCATAATCGCCAACAGCACGTTCAGCTGGTGGGGCGCGTGGCTGGCCGAGCGCCCGGGCACCAGCGTGGTCGCGCCGGCCCGGTGGTTCAGGTCCGACCAGGGGAACGAGGCGGGCGTCGTGCCCGGCCGGTGGGTCCGGCTGTGACGTGTCCCCCGGTTCCCCCCCGCAGGAAGGGTCACGCCGCATGTCCGACGTCGACGTGGTGATCCCCGCCTACAACGCCGAGTCGACGTTGGCCGAGACGATCGACAGCGTGCTGGCGCAGACCCGGCCGCCGGCGCGGGTGATCGTCGTCGATGACGGCTCAACCGATTCGACGGCCGCCGTCGCCGGGCGGTACGGGCCGGCCGTCGAGCTGCTGCGCCGCCCCAACCGGGGGCCGGGGGCGGCGCGCGAGGCGGGCAACGAGGTCGCGCGGTCGGACTTCGTCCTGTTCCTCGACGCCGACGATTGCCTGGCACCCGACGCGTTGCGACGGCTGCGTGGGCCGTTCGACGCCCAGCCCGAACCGATCGCGGTGTACTGCCGGGCCCAACCGGTCTTCGCGCCGGACGCCGATCGGTCGGCATACGGAGCGCTGGACGACGGCGCGGGCCTGGTCTGGTCGAAGCTGCTCGAGACCAACTTCATCCGCACGCCCGGCTGCGTGCTGATGCGACGGTCGGCACTGGCGGCGGTGGGCGGCTGGGAACCTCGGATGCAGTTTGCCGCCCACGCCGACTGGGACCTGTGGCTCCGGCTTGCCACGCGCGGGCCGATCGAGCGGGTCGACGATCCCCTGTTGCTGTACCGCGTCCGTCCGGGCAGCCTGTCCGGATCGTTTGAGAAGATGCACCGCAGCCGTCCCTGGGTCTACTACAAGCACGAGCAGTTCGTCCGCGGCGACCCCGCGCGCCACCGGGCAACGCTGGAACACCTCGCGGTCGCCCGGCGGGCGATCATCCGGGGCCAGCTGCGGGCCATGTGGGACCACGCGCGCGCGGGCCACCCGCTCCGCATGCTCATCGCCGCCAGTGAGGCGGCCCACGTGTGGTCGCGCCTCGACCGGCGGTGGATCACACCCTGACCGATGGCCGCCCCCCTCGCCTCCGTCGTCGTCCCCACCTACAACGCCCCCGGGCTGTTGCTGGAGACGCTGGCGACCGCCCTCGCCCAGACCTGCGGCGACTTCGAGGTCGTCGTCATCAACGACGGCAGCAGCGACGACACGCTGGAGCGGCTCGCGCCGCTCCAGCGCGAACACGGCGGCCGGCTGCGCATCGTGACCCAGCCCAACGCCGGCATCGGGGCCGCGCGCAACCGCGGGCTGGACGAGGCGCGCGGGCGGTACGTGGCGCTGCTCGACCACGACGACCTGTGGGAGCCGGCGAAGCTGGCGACGCAACTGGACTACATGCGGGCCCACCCCCAGTGCGCGGCGTGCGGGACGGTGTTCGCCCTGTCGACCGCGCCGGGCCGGCCGCACTTCACGCGGTCGCAGGTGGCCGGCGTCGACGGCATCGTCCGCCGGCCGATGTGGGAGACGATCCACGGGCGCGACGTGTTCCAGACGTCGACGCTGATGATCGACGCCGAGCGGACCCGCGGGCTGCGGTACGGGCTGGCGCGCGGGGCGATCGAGGACGTCCAGTTCCACATCGGCCTGATGGGCCGGGGGGCGTACGGCATCGCTGGCGACACGGTGCTGGCGACGTACCGCGTGTTCGAGGGCAACGCCTCGAAGAACCCCGACTTCTACTACCGCGGCATCGCCCACCTGCGGGGCCTGCAGCGGGCCGGGGCGTTTGACGACCTGCCGGAGCCGCAGCGGACCGATGCCGATTTGTGGCTCGGGCACATCGCCCGCTTCACCTGCGTCGGGGAGCTGTCGGCCGGGCGACGGCGGCGTGCGGCGTCGTTGTACGGGCGGGAGTGGACCCTACAATTCCGCCGCGGACGGGCCCGGTTCCTGGCCGGCTTCCCACTGATGTGGCTGTCACGCGGCCTGCTGGGCCGCCGATCGGCCGGGCTCCAACAGCAGCAGGCATGATCCACCCCACCGTCCTGGCCCTGTTGCGATGCCCGGGCGCCGACGGCCACCCCTGCGGCGGCACCTACGACGTCCTGCCCGCCGCGAGCGACGGACCCACTGTTGCCGTCGATGGCCTCGCCTGCCGGACGTGCGGCCGGACCGTCCGCACGGTGGGCGGGATCCCGGTGTTCCACGCCGACGCCGTGCGCGACTACTACGACGGCGCCTACCGGAACCGGTCCCGGGCACAGGACCTGGCCCTGGGCGCGCTGTCGCCCGAGCGGGACCACCTTGCCCGGTTGGTCGCGGAGCACGGGGCTCAGGGGCCGACGCTGGACGTCGGGTGCGGGACGGCCATCTTCGGCCACCTGCTGCCCGACTTCGTTGGCCTGGACTACTCGCTGAACGGCCTGCTCCACTCCGACCCCGACCGGTTCGGCCTGGTCTGCGGGTCGGCCGACCGCATGCCGTTCGCGGGCGGCGCGTTCCGCACCCTGTTCAGCTTCAACGCCCTGGAGCACGTGCCCTCCGTCGACCGGGCGTTCGACGAGGTCGATCGCGTGCTGGCTCCCGGCGGACTGCTGGTCCTGAAGCCGGCGTGGCACTGCACGCGGTTCCAGACCGAGCTGGTCCCGATCCGACCGTACGCCGAGCTGAACCTGCGGCAGAAGCTGGTGAAGGCGGCGCTGCCGCTGCTGCACACGCGGGCGTGGAAGTTCGCCGCCCACGTCCCCGCCCGCCTGCTCCGCCGGCTGACCGCCGGCCGTCGACCGACGCGGCTCCGCTTCCGACCGCTGGTGCCCAACTTCAACCAGTACATCCCCGACTCCGACGCCGCCGCCTCGATCGACTGCCACGAGGGCATCCTCTTCTTCGTCTCCCGCGGATACGCGCCCCTGTCCCACCCCACGCTCGTCCGGCAGATCCTGGCCGGGCACGACTGGGTGCTCATGCGCAAGCCTCCCGTGGAAGCCGGCGTCTGAGGTGCCTCGAAGACCTGGATCGGACCGCAAAATGATCCGGGTCTTCGAGGCACCTCAGACGCCGGCTTCCGGGGGGTCCATCCGGTGGCCGTTCGGCGTTCCCAACGGTGTCGGCCGGATCGCCGGGTCCCACCGCTTTCGCGTCCGGTCCAACAACGGCAACAGCAGCGGGTGGACAATCCGCTGCGCCAGCCGGATCCGCCACGGCGGCACATGGTTGTACAGCGGCACCTCCGGCAGCGGCGTCCCCGGCGCCCAGTGGCGCAGCGGCCCCACGTCGATCCCCGGCTCCCCTGCCAGCCCGACCTGCACCGGCCCCGCCGCCGCCGCCGTCGCGCCGGTTGCATCCACCAACTCGTCCCGCCAGTCGGCCAGCTTCCAGTGGCCACCCGCGTCTGACCGATGCCGCATCTGCCCGGCGCGCAGTTCGAACCGGCGTCGCATTTGGGCGGGGTCGCGGTGCGGGTAGTGGCGGATCGGGATCCGCTCGCGCGCCACGTACCCGGCGTTGAACGGGAAGCTGGCCGACGCCGGCCACCGCACCGACCGCCGGTACCGGAACATCCGCGGCTCGGCGTAGGTGCTGAGCTTGTAGAACCGCCGCCGCTCCCCGATCGGCCGCTGCCGGTCGGCATCGGTGTCGACTCGCCCCGCCTCGTAGTCGTCGGCCTCGGGCCGGGTCAGCCGAAAGTAGTACCACTGCAGGTGGACGGCCGACTCCCCCCGCGCCACCCGCTCGGCCACGAACCGCGGCGGCGGCACGTGGTACACCTCGTCGGCGTCCACCCGCAGCACCCAGTCGCCCCCCTCGTAGCCCGACCGTTGCCGGTCGAACAGGTACCCGCGCAGGTTCTCGTTGAACACCACCGGCTCACGCCCCACCGGCACCACCCGCCGGTCGCGGCGGGCCCGGTCCTGCACCGCGTCCCAGGTGTCGTCGGTGCTGCCCGTGTCGAGCACCGCCACCGTGTCGGCCCACGACAGCAGGTGGTCCAACGTCTGCCCGACCAGGTCCCCCTCGTCCCGCAGCACCAACAGGGCGTGAAACCGCATTGGTCCGCCACGATAGATCGGCCCTTGCGGGGTGTCACGACCGCGACGGTCCTGACGGGCGACGCGGCGGGTCCGCCAAACCGCACGCGTCCGTCATCGGCGGTGCCGGCCCACTTCTCAAGTGCGATTCGGGCGTAGCGACGGGTCGTCGGCCCACCAGACGTCACCGTGTGCTCAGACTGTCGTGTCCGGCGTTTCTCACTGCGACTTGTCACCGATGCCGCATTGGGCACAATTGACAACGAGGCGCGGCCGGCGCAGGCGGGTGCCTCCGACACCGAATCCGTGATCGCCATGCGACACGCGCCCGCCGCCACGGCGGGATCGCGCCGCCGTTCGCTTGCAGGGATCCAAACCCATGGTTCGTTCGACCCAGACCCGGGGTGCCGTTGCCGTCCGCCGAGCCGTGGAGGCGATGGAGCGGCGGCTGCTGATGGCGGCGCACGTGGCCGGCGACCCGACCGTCTACCCGACCCTCCAGGCGGCGGTCGACGCGGCGGCGGCCGGGGGGACCGTCACCGTCGACGCCGGCACCTACGCCGAGCAGGTGACGATCACCAAGTCGCTGATCCTGCTGGGCGCCCAGGCCGGCGTGGACGGGCGGACCGGCAGCCGGCGCGGCGCGACGGGCACCACCGAGTCGCTGGTCACCGGCGCCGTGGTCGGGTCGGTCAACACGGCGGCGTTCCACGTGATGGCCGGCGACGTGACGATCGACGGCTTCACCGTGGCCGGCGAGACCAGCCAGGACGAGCAGCTGGGCGCCGGCATCGTGATCGCGCCGGGCGTGTCGGGCACGCACGTGACCGACGACGTGATCCGCAACAACGTGGCCGGCCTGTTCCTCGCCAACGCCAGCGCGACCGACGCCGCCCTCATCCAGCACGACTACTTCGGCAACAACAACAACCCCGGCGTGAACGGCGGCCGGGGCATCTACACCGACGGCACGGTTTCCGGCGGGAGCCTGACCAACGTCACGATCGACGCCGACTTCTTCAACAACAACTACGGGTCGACCGGCACGACCACGCTGGAGGCGGCCGTCGCGTTCGAGTCGGTCACCGCCGGTCAGCAGTCCGACGTCCGCATCACCAACAACACGTTCCAGGGCAACGGCAAGGCGACCCTGTTCTTCAACACCAGCGACGTGCTGATCCAGGGCAACACGGCTACCTACACGCTGGACCACTACAGCGGGACCTTCCGCTTCGAGGGCGGCGACAGCGACGTCACCATCATCGACAACAACGTCAACCACAACACCGGCCCCGGCGTGGCCGTCGACAGCAAGGGCGTGCCGGGCGACAACTCGGGGTTCGTCGTCAACGACAACAACTTCGTCGCCAACTCGTCGGCGTACGCGGTGCCCATGTCGGTGGTGGTCGACTTCGGCACGTACGACGGCACGTTCGACGCCCGGTTCAACTACTGGAATAGCGCCTCGGGCCCCAGCGGGCTGGGGCCGGGCACCGGCGACGCCGTGGGCGGCGGGTTCTACACGAACCACGTCGGCTGGCAGCTGGACGGCAGCGGCGGCACCAGCCTGCTCTTCAGCCCCTGGGCCACGTCAACGGTCGCGTCGAGCCCGACCCTCCCCGCACCTCCCACCAACCTGATCGCCACCGCCGTGGCCCCCACGCAGGTCGACCTGGCCTGGACCGACAACGCCCCGGCCAACGAGACCGGCTTCGTCGTCCAGCGCAGCGGCGACGGCGGCGTCACGTTCGCGCAGATCGGCACTGCCCCGGCCGGCTTGCCGGCGTACACGGACACGACCGTGGCGGCCGGCGCGACCTACAGCTACCGCGTCGAGGCGATCAACGCGCTGGGCGCATCCCCGTTCACCAACGTCGCCACCGCCCCCACGCCCGCCGCCAACAGTGTCACCTACCTCAGCAGCCTCACGCCGGTCTCGGCCACGGCCGGGTTCAGCGTGCCGCAGGACGACACGTCGATCCTCGGCAACCGCATCACCGTGCGCGGGGCGGTCTACGCCCGGGGCATCGGCACGCATGCCGCCTCGACGATCGCCTACGCGCTGGGCGGCAGCTACGCCACGTTCGCGAGCGACGTCGGCATCGACGACGAGACGCTCGGCGAGGGGTCGGTCGACTTCCGGGTGATCGGCGACGGCGTGGTCCTGTTCGACAGCGGCGTGGTGACCGGCACGTCGCCGGTCGTCCACGTGAACGTCGGCGTGGCCGGCGTGCAGACGCTGCAGCTGGTCGCCAACCCCGGCGTGGCCGGCGTGATCGACTACGACCACGCCGACTTCGCCGGCGCCCGGCTGACCGGCGGCACCGTTGTCCCCACCGTGCCAACCGCCCCGTCCGGCCTGTTGGCGGCGGTGGCGTCGGCGTCGCAGATCAACCTGACCTGGACCGGCTCGGCGGGCGCGACCGCCTACGCCGTCGACCGATCGACCGACGGCGGCGTCACCTGGACCACCGTCGCCACGCCGACGGCGACCGCGTACAGCGACACCGGGCTGACGGCGAGCACGACGTACACCTACCGGGTGCGCGCGACCAACGGTGCTGGCAGCTCGACCGGATCGAACACGGCGACCGCCACCACCGGCGTCGCGGCGGCCGTGCCGAGCGCGCCGAGCAACCTGTCGGCCACGGCCATCTCAAGCACCGAGATTGACCTGAGCTGGACCACCGCCACCGGCCAGACCGCGTACGCCGTGGACCGCTCGGTCGACAGCGGCGTCACCTGGGTCACCGTCGCCGCGCCGACCACGACCACGTTCGCCGACACCGGCCTGACGCCCGGCACGTTCTACGGCTACCGCGTGCGCGCCACGAACGGCGTCGGCTCGTCCGCCCCGTCGAACGTCGCCGGGGCGACCACCGCCGCGACGGTCCCCACCGCGCCGACCGCTCTCCTGGCGACCGCCGCCTCGTCCACGCAGGTCAACCTCAGCTGGACCGCCGGCACCGGCCAGACGGCGTTCGCCGTCGACCGGTCCACGGATGGCGGCACGACGTGGGCCACGATCGCCACGCCGACCGTCACCAGCTTTAGCGACACCGGCCTGGCGGCGGGCACGACGTACGCCTATCGCGTCCGCGGCACCAACGCCGCCGGCACGTCGGCCCCGTCAAACGTGGCGACGGTCACCACGACGGCGTTCGTCGCGCCAACGCAGTTGACCGGCTCGGTGATCGGCACCGCGGGGTCGTTCGGCAACGGCGGCAACACGATCGCCAAGGCGGTCGACGGCGACCTGGCCACCTACTTCGACGCCCCGGTTGCCAGCGGGGCTTGGGTCGGCCTGGACCTGGGGTCGACGGCGACGATCGCGCAGATCTCGTTCGCCCCCCGCGCCGGCTGGGCCGGGCGGATGGTCGGCGGGATCTTCCAGGCGAGCGCGGCGGCCGACTTCACCAGCGGCGTGACGACGCTCTACACGGTCACCGCCACGCCGGTCGTCGGGTCGCTGACGACGGTCACGCTCACCACCCCGGCCACGGCCCGGTACGTCCGCTACCTGTCGCCCGCCAACAGCTACGCGAACGTGTCGGAGATCGCCTTCTACGGCACCGCTGGCACGACCTCACCAACTCCCACGCCCACTCCGACGCCAACGCCGACGCCGACCCCCACACCCACGCCCACCCCGACGGCGACCGCATTGGCCGGAACGGTGATGGGCACGGCCGGCTCGTACGGCAACGGTGGCAACACGATCGCCAAGGCGGTCGACGGCAACTTGGCCACCTACTACGACGGCGCCTCGGCCAACGGCAACTGGGTGGGGCTGGACCTGAGCACGCCGCGATCGGTGACGCAGATCGCCTACGCCCCGCGGGCCGGCTGGGCGGGTCGCATGCTCGGCGGCATCTTCCAGTCCAGCACGACGGCCGACTTCAGCGCCGGCGTGACGACGCTCTTCACGATCACCGCCACGCCGACGGTCGGGTCGCTGACGACGGTCACGCTGACCGCGCCGGTCACGACGCGGTACGTCCGCTACCTGTCGCCCGCCGGCAGCTACGGCAACGTGGCCGAGGTCGCGTTCTACGGCGCGACGACGACGACGATCCCGACGCTGACCGCCCGCACCGGCACGGTGATCGGCACCGCCGGGTCGTACGCGGACGGCGGCAACACGATCGCCAAGGCCGTCGACGGCAGCCTGTCCACCTTCTTCGACGGCCCCACCGCCAACGGCAACTGGGTCGGCCTCGACCTGGGCACCGCCCAGAGCATCAGCCAGATCAGCTACGCCCCGCGCGCCGGCTGGGCCGGTCGCATGGTCGGCGGCGTCTTCCAGGTCAGCACGACCGCCGACTTCAGCAGCGGCGTGACGACGGTCTACACGATCACCGCCACGCCGACCGTCGGGTCATTGACCACGGTCAAGCTGGCCGCGCCGATGACCGCCCGTTACGTGCGATACCTGTCCCCCGGCGGCAGCTACGGCGACGTGGCCGAGATCGCGTTCGCAGGCTGAGTCGTGCCCGTTCAGAGCTGCCCGCACCCGGTTGTCGCGTCGTTCTCGCCCCCTCTCCCGGTACGCCTGGAGAGGGGGCGAGATCAAACGCCGCTACGAAGAGGTGCAGCTGTCCGAGAACCGTTTGGAATCGACCGGCCCCAATGAGCCGCGCACGGAGGTACTCCGCAGTAAGCGGACTTCCCGAAATCCGCTTACCGCGGAGTACCTCCGTGCGCGGCTCTTTCTGGGCGGCGTTTGCTTTTCGCAAACCCTTTAAGCGGGTCAATCCAACGTCACCGGCAACCCCGTGCGGGCCGACTCGTACACCGCGCGGACCAATCGCACCGCGGCGCGGCCGTCGGCGGCGTCGGACCTCGGCCGACCGCCGGTGCGCAGGCAGCGCACGACGTCGGCCAACTGGGCCTGGTGGGCGTCGCCCCACGACGGGGCCGACACCGACGCGGCGGCGGTGCCGCCGGCGGCGACGGTGATCGCGTGGGCGGCGGCCGGCTCGGCGGCGGCCACGGTGGGGTCGTCGCGCACCTTGAGCGCCCGCACGGCGTCGCCCTCGAGGATGGCGGTGCCGCGGGTGCCGAACAGGTCGATGCGGACGGGCAGGCCGTCGTAGGCGGCCGTGGTGGCGACCAGGGTGCCGACCGCGCCGCTGGCGAACGTGAGCGTGGCGACGGCGACGTCCTCCACCTCGATCCGCTCGTGACCGGCGGTGCGGGTCTGGGCGTACACCGTCTTCACCGGGCCGGCCAGGTGCAGGAGCAGGTCGACCGTGTGGATGCCCTGATTCATCAGGGCCCCGCCGCCGTCGAGCGCCCAGGTGCCGCGCCAGTCGCCGGCGTCGTAGTAGGCCTGCGTGCGGTACCACTTCACGTCGGCGGTCACCAGGACCAGGTTGCCGAGCGTGCCGGCGTCGACGCGGGTCTTGACCCGTTCGGTGGCGGGGTCGAACCGGTGCTGGCTGATGACGCTGACCAGCCGCCCCGTGCGCTGCTGGGCGGCGATCAGCCGGTCGCACGCCTCGACGGTGACGTCCATCGGCTTCTCGACGACCGCGTGCTTGCCGGCCTCCAGGGCGGCGATGGCCCCATCGGCGTGATGGCCGCTGGGCGTGCAGAGGCAGACGACGTCGACCGCGGGGTCGGCGAGCAGGGCGGCGGCTTCGACGTGGACGGCCCTCACGCCGAACCGCTCGGCCACGTCGTTCGCCCGCTCGGGGATCGGGTCGGCGACGGCCACCAGCTCGGCGTCGGGCAGATTGGCAAGCGCGGCCGCGTGCGTCGGCCCGATCGCGCCGCACCCGACGAGGCCGAACCGCACCTTCCGGCCGAGGTAGGGGTCACTCATGGCTTACCATAGGTCGTCAGCGTACCGCCGGTTGCGATCCGAATCACACAAACCGGCAGTCGTGAAGATGGAGGATCCACGAAGGACACGAAGGGACACGAAGAAGACAAATGCCCTACCTATTTCCAATTCGTGTGCTTTCGTGTGCTTCGTGGATCACCTTCTTCTCCGTTTCACGACGGTCCAATTTCTGACGTTCGCCGAACCGGCGTGTCTCCATGGTAGAATCAGTTGCCCTCACCAAGGACGCGGAATGCGACGACGACGAACCGGCTGGATCGCGTGCTTGGCCGTGCTGTCCTTGGCCCGGGTGGCGTCGGCCGATCCGCATGAGGTGCAGGTGCCGCTGCACGACGGCCGGCTGTCGATGCCGGAGCTGCTGTCGCACGTTCGGCTGCCGGGCGCGTTCGCCCGGCACCTGCCGAAGGGGGGCATCGATTTGCGGTCGTTCGGGGGGTCGCTGTTCATCACGGCTCTGGATCAGGCGTTGGGCGATGGCTGCCGCGTACAGGTGACGCCGGACGCGCTGGTGCTGCACGTCGATGCGGACAAGCTGCCCGGCGATGTCGACGGCGTGAAGAAGGCGACGCGAACGTTCACGGCCGTGGCGGCCCCGGAGGCGACCGCCGCTCAGGCGAAGCGTTTTGGGCTGGCGCTGCCCAAGTCGGTGGATGGCACGCGGCCGTTGGTCGTGGTGATCCACGGGTTGGACATGACCGCCGCCGACATGGCGGGCATCGACAAGCGGCTGGCTGCGTCGGGTTATCAGTCGGCCGACTTCGACTACCCCGCCGACGGGCCCATCGCAGATGATGTGTCGCTGCTCGCTCGACACCTGTCGGCCGTCCATGAAACGTACCCAGGCCTGAAGGTGGACGTGGTCGCGTTTAGCATGGGTGGCCTGATCGCCCGCGGGTATGTGGAGGGGGCCAACTACGCGGGCGGCGTCGATCGGCTGATCATGATTGCCACGCCGAACCACGGGTCGAAGTGGGCGTCGTTGGAAGTGGTGCCGAAGGTGTGGATGACGGTGGGGCAGATGTCGAGCGACGCCGCGTGGCGGCCGACGTGGTTCATCACCTCCGGCTTGGGCGAGGCGGGCCGCGACCTCAAGCCGGGATCGAAGTTCCTGGTCGATTTGGACAGGCGGGACCGATGCGCCAGCGTGCGCTACACGATCGTGGAGGGCGACCAGACGCCCAGCGCCCGGATCGCCGCCGCCGTGGTGGATGCGCCGACGAAGTGGGTGCCGTCGTTCGCGCGCGACTGGTGGGGCGTGAAGCAGGCCCGCGCCGGTCTGGCGTCGGCCGCGGCCGACCTGCGGAGGACGCCGACGAACAGCGACGGCCCGGTGTCGCTGGACAGCGCCGCGCTGGCCGGCGTGACGGACGTGGTGACGGTGCACGCCGACCACTCGACGATCTACCGCGGCAGCGGCGACCAACCGCCGGCAGCGTGGGCGATTCTGCGGGACCGGCTGGCGACGCCCTGATTCTCGCACCCGAGGATCCGGCTCTTCGGTGTACCTCAGAACCGGCTTGGTCGATGTCGGCCATCGTCGGTAAAATCGGCGAGCCGGTCGGTTTTCTGTTGATCTTCTCGCCCGCACATCCCTATAACACCTGCGTTCATCCCACCGGTTCGAAACGGCGGGATGGGCATCCGTGATCGGCAAGGCGTTGCCGGTCGGTAGAGCCCGGCGGCGGGCAGTAGAAGGACATGCTAAGGCCGGCGTCCCGGTGGCGACGAGAGTCGTCCCCAAGCCGAGCTGACAGTCGCCTTCGAAACTTCCC
>CBDAQA010000021.1:0-65979 GCA_965198865.1 Tepidisphaeraceae bacterium
AAGGGGTGAGAGGAGATTCGGGACTGTCGCGGAACTCGTGTCGTCTCACGGCTTCGCCACGCGCCCCCAGACCGGCAGTGGGCCGGGCCGTCCGCGGACATGGCGTCCGCGGGCGGGCGTGCTGACCAGAACCTGGCGGGGGTGGATCAGTTGGCCGGGTCGGCCTTGACGATCACGTTGCTGACCTTCTCGTTGGGACCGCCCGACGCGGGGTAGTCGGCGACGGCGCCGTTGCCGGCCTTGCCGACGGTGAGGGCGGCCCTGGGCTGCTTGGGGATCAGCCCCCCAGCCTTGCCGTCGGCGACGGGCTTGCCGTCGACCGTCAGGGCGAGCGCCCCGCTTTGGGCGAGCGTCGCGTGGACCTGGAAGTGGCCGGTGCCCAGCGGGTCCCTGGCGGCGATCGTGGTGAGGGTTGAGGCCTCGCGGACGGCGAAACTGAGCTTGCCGTCCTTGATGAAGACGGCGTACCCGTTGGCCGCGCCACCCTGGGCGATGATGACGCCGTCCTGCCCGGCGGCGTCGAGGTCGGCGGAGATGTCGAGCGGCCTGCCGGCGACGCGGGGCGCGCCGGCGCCGGTCAGGACGTCGCCGCTGTTCCACGGGCCGGCCGGCGTGGCGTTGGAGGCGACGGCGGGGCGGGTGGCCGCGCCGCCGGTGAGGCGGCGGCGGCGGGCGGCGGGCGTGACGCCGTCGCCGTCGACCTTGCCGGCGGCGGGGTCGAGCGACGCCAGGGCCGCCGCGAGCCGCTGCCGCTCGGCCCTGGTCGCCTCGGTGTCGCTCTGGGCGGGGACCGGCTTCTCGGCGAAGGGGGCGTCGCTCAGGTCGAACAGCTCGCCCTTCTCGTTCAGCTTGAAGCCGGCGTCGCGGACGAACCAGTGGTCGCCGAGCTGGACGTACGCCACGCCGCGCGGCGTGCCGGTCTCACCGCGGAGCTGCGGGGCGAAGCTCTGGCCGTCCACCTTGACCGTCGTGGGCAGCCTGGCACCGGCCAGGTCGGCGAAGGTGACGTAGGGGTCGGCGAAGCTGATCAGGTCCTTCGACACCGTCCCGGGGGTGATGACGCCGGGCCAGTTGGCGATGAACGGGATGTGCGAACCGCCCTCGAGCATGCTGCCCTTGGCGCCGTTGATCATCCGCCCGCGCACCGGGCTCGGGTAACCCACGGCCGTGCCGTTGTCGCCGGCGAAGACGACCAGGGTGTTCCTGCGGAGGCCCAGCTTGTCCAGCTCGGCGACGAGCGCGCCGACCTGCTTGTCCATGTAGCGGATGTTGTCGTCGTAGAGCTTCCCGATCGCGGTGGTGTTCGCGACGGTGTCGGGCGTGCGGAGGGTCGGCTTGTGGACCAGGTGGGTGGCGTAATAGAAGAAGAAGGGCTTGTCCCTGTGGCGCTCGAGGAAGTCGAACGTGAAGTTCTGGACGACGTCGGGGGCCGTAGGTGCCCTCGGGCAGGTCGACGACGGTGCCGTTTCTTGTTGAACCGCGTCTGCCAGTACCAGCCGCCGGCGGTGTTGTCGGTGATGAACTCATCGAAGCCCCAGTTGCTGGGGAGCTCGCCGACCTGTCGCCACTTGCCCGCCTGGCCGGTGGCGTAGCCGGCCTGCTTGAGGAGCCTGGCGATGGGCACCTCGTCGGCCGACCTGGCGCCGGGCCCGTCGGGTCGCCACGAGGCGTTGGTGATCCCGCCGGTGCGGAAGGCGTACCGGCCGGTCATCAGCAGGCAGCGCGAGGGGGCCGCACAGCGGGGCGGCGTAGGCGGTGTCGAAACCGGATGCCCGAGGCCGCCAGCGCGTCGATGTTGGGCGTGCGGTGGCTGTCGGCGCCGTAGGCGCTGACGCCGTCGAGGCCGAGGTCGTCGGCCAGGACGAAGATGATGTTGGGCCTCGGCGGCGGCGGGGCGTCGGCCCGCGCCGGTCCCGACCGGAGGGTCGCCACTGCAACTGCGATCGCCAGGCTAAACGTTCTCACCGTCGTCACTGCGTTCTCCTCGCCACTGATCTCACTGGTGCGGCTCGCCGGAGCCGAACACGTTGACCTCGCTCAGGCTCGCGCAACACCCGTCGTCGAAGCCGAC
Organism: Tepidisphaeraceae bacterium; assembly: GCA_965198865.1. Classification (GTDB taxonomy): domain Bacteria; phylum Planctomycetota; class Phycisphaerae; order Tepidisphaerales; family Tepidisphaeraceae; genus CBDAQA01. Next base: position 2,072 of record CBDAQA010000021.1, read on the forward strand.
GATCGTGATGCGGACATACCGAACCCCGCGGGCGTGATCGAACGTCAGCTGCTGCACCTGCGACCGGGATGCGGTATGGGTCTGGTCGCTGAGCGTCCGCCATCGCACTTGGTCGGCCGACCCCTCGACCCGGCAGCGGTAGTTCATGCCGTCGTAGGGCCAGGTGACCTGGCAGCCGGTCAGGGCGAACGGCTTGCCCAGGTCGACCTGCCACCAGTCGGGCCCACCCTCGGGCTCGTCGTCGGCCCGCCAGCAGGTCTCGGGCTTGCCGTCGTTGCCGTGCGATGCGTCGTGCTCGTCGTTTTCGATCGACGACGAGGTCGCCGGGCGCCTGAATGCCAGGTCGACCGTTGGAGCGGGTGCCGCTGCGGTGGACGTTGCGGTCGACGCCGCGAGGAGGAGGGACAGGCAGCGTGCCCCGCCCCACGTCCGGGGGTGGCGAGTGTCTGGAAACAACGATCCCATGCGATTTTCCAGGCTGGCCAACGACAGCGAGGGAACCCGATAACTCCCATATAAAGCATATGGATGGTCGGAATGCAAGGGCTGTTGCGTGAGTATCGAGTCTAGCGACGCGGGTGGAGAGCTGCGTCAGAAAGGAGGCGTTGATGCGGTGCGCTGGCGACACGCCAGGGCAGTGTTGGCGTGCATCGGCGAGTGGGGGGCGGTACCGTCTGCGGCCCGATGGCGAAGCTCAAACTGATGGATCGGACGCCGGCCGAGATGGGGTACGCGTTCCCGGCCGAGTGGGAGCGGCACGCGGGGACGTGGTTCAGCTGGCCCCGACCGGAGGGGATCTCGTTCCCGGACAAGTACCACACGGTGCCGGAGAACCTGGCCCGCATCTTCCGCGAGATCGCGCCGCGCGAGACGGTTCACGTGAACGTGCCCAACGGCAACTGGGAGCGAATCGTGCGGGGGCAGTTGAAGGAGCACGGCTGCCCGCTGCGGAACATCGTGTTCCACCACATCAGGACGAACGAGAGCTGGTGCCGGGACCACGGGCCGGCGTTCGTGGCGAGGCCGAAGCGGGGGGGCGGGCGGTCGGTGGCGGTGGTGGATTGGGGGTTCAACGCCTGGGGTGGGAAGTACCCGCCGTACGACGATGACGACGCGGTGCCGACGCGGGTCGCCGAGCAGCTTCGCCTGCCCCTGTTCAAGACGCCGATCGTGATGGAGGGGGGCAGCGTCGAGTTCAACGGGGCCGGCACGGTGATGACCACCACCGACTGCCTGCTGAACGAGAACCGGAACCCGGGCCTGTCGAAGGAGCAGATCGAGCAGGCGCTGCGCGAGTACTACGGCCAGAAGCACGTCTGCTGGCTGACCGGCGGGATCGACGGCGACGACACCGACGGGCACGTGGACGACCTGGCCCGGTTCATCAGCCCGACGACGATCGCGATCGGCGTGGAGCCGGATCCGAAGGACGCCAACCACCGGGTGCTGCGGTCGGCCCGGAAGCAGGTGGACGCGTTGCGCGACCAGGACGGCCGGCCGTTCGAGATCATCGAGCTGCCGATGCCCGGCGTCGTGGAGCACGACGGGCAACGGCTGCCGGCGACGTACGTGAACTTCTCGTTCGTGAACGGGGCGCTGCTCGTGCCGACCTACCGGAACAAGCGAGCCGACCGGCTGGCCACCGACACGCTGCAGCGCCACCTGCCCAAGCACAAGGTGATCGGCGTCGACTGCGTGGAGCTGATCTGGGGGCTGGGGGCGATCCACTGTCTGAGCCAGCAGATGCCGGGGTAGGGGACGTGCAGAACGACGAATGCAGAACGCGGCATGGAGGGCCGGATGGAGGGCCGGGGCCTGTCTGCGACCGGCGTTTCATTCTGCATGTGGCGCTCTGCACTTGTCTGCCAGAATTAGCGCGGGTCGCCGTTTGACATCCCCCCGCGGCTGATACGATTGCGGCGCGTCCGGCCATGATGGGCGGGACGCGTTCGCGCAGGCTGTTCACCCCCCACTGGAGCGGGACACACACGATGACGACATCCGTCGAGTTGATCGGGCAGATCGGTTCCGAGACGTTGCCGACCGGTGGTGCGGCGTCGCCGGACCAGCCGGGCCACGCGGCGGAGGTGTCGCCCCAGCGGAACGGCAACGGCCACGCCCGCAAGCCGTGGACGACGGCCGACGCCGCCAGGCTGTACGGCATCCAGCAGTGGGGCGGCGGGTACTTCTCCGTGAACGCCGAGGGGCACGTGGCCGTCCACCCGACGCAGGACCCGGCGGTGACGGTCGACCTGAAGAGGCTGGTGGACGAGCTGCGCGAGCGCGACATCGCGCTGCCGATCCTGCTGCGGTTCACCGACATCCTGCGCCACCGGATGGGCCAGCTGCACGGGGCGTTCGCCAAGGCGATCGCCGACCACGACTACCGGGGCCGGTACCAGTGCGTCTACCCGATCAAGGTGAACCAGCAGAAGCACGTGGTGGAGGAGGTCCACGACTTCGGCCGGGAGTACGGGTTCGGCCTCGAGGCCGGCAGCAAGCCGGAGCTGCTGGCCGTGCTGGCCGTGGTGCAGGACGACACGACGCCGATCATCTGCAACGGGTTCAAGGACGACGAGTTCATCGAGGCCGTCATCCTGGCGACGAAGATCGGGAAGAACATCATCCCGGTGGTGGAGAAGTTCAGCGAGCTCGAGCTGATCGTGAAGTACGCCAAGCAGCACAACGTGAAGCCGAGCATCGGCGTGCGGGTGAAGCTCAGCGCCCGCGGGTCGGGCCGGTGGGAGCAGTCCGGCGGGGTGCGCAGCAAGTTCGGGCTGTTCGTCAGCGAGACGATCGAGGCGCTGGAGTTCCTCCGCCGCCACGGCATGGGCGACTGCCTGAACCTGCTCCACTTCCACCTGGGCAGCCAGATCAACAACATCCGCGCGATCAAGCACGCGATCATCGAGCTGGTCCGCGTCTACGTCGAGATGCAGCGGCTGGGCGCGGGCCTGAAGTACGTGGACGTGGGCGGCGGGCTGGGCGTGGACTACGACGGCAGCCACACCGACTTCGGCTCCAGCGTGAACTACGGCCTGCAGGAGTACGCGAACGACGTCGTCTTCCACGTGAAGGAGATCTGCGACGCCGCCGACGTGGAGCACCCCACCATCATCAGCGAGAGCGGCCGGGCCATGGTGGCGCACCACAGCGTGCTGGTGTTCAACGTCCTGGGCTGGAGCGGCTTCGCCCGGTTCGACGTGCCCGCCGCCATCACCGCCGAGCAGCGCGACGAGATGCCCGCCCCGGTGGCGAACCTGTTCGACACGTTCGCGGGGCTGAACGACGCGAACTTCATGGAGTACTACCACGACGCGCAGATCAGCCGCGACGCGGTGCTGAACCTGTTCAACCTGGGCTACTGCTCGCTGGAGCACCGCAGCCTGGCCGAGCGGCTGTTCTACGCGATCTGCTCGAAGGTGCTGACGATCATCCGCAAGCTGGAGTACGTGCCGGACGAGTTCGAGGGGCTGGAGTCGATGCTGTCGGACACCTACTTCTGCAACTACTCGATCTTCCAGTCGATGCCCGACAGCTGGGCGATCGACCAGCTGTTCCCGATCATGCCGATCCACAAGCTGAACGAGGAGCCCACCTGCCGCGGCATCCTGGCCGACATCACCTGCGACAGCGACGGCAAGGTCGACCGGTTCATCGACCGGCGGCGCGTCAAGAGCGTGCTGGAGCTGCATCCCTACGACGGCGGCGACTACTTCCTGGCCACGTTCCTGGTCGGCGCGTACCAGGAGATCCTGGGCGACCTGCACAACCTGCTGGGCGACACGAACGCGGTCCACGTGAGCGTGGATGAGACCGGCCGGTTCACCATCGACGAGGTGGTGGAGGGCGACACCGTGCGCGAGGTGCTGCAGTACGTGCAGTTCAGCGCCGACGACCTGAAGCGGGCCATGCGCAAGAGCGTCGAGCGGGCCCTGCGCGAGCAGAAGCTGACGGTGGACGAGAGCCGGGTGCTGCTGAAGTTCTACGAGAACGGGCTGGAGGGGTACACGTACCTGGAGTGAGGGGCCATGCGATACGACACGATCAGCCCGCCGCCGCTGACGATCGAGCCGATCGAGCCGGAACACCTGGCGGGCGACCTGATCCAGCCGGGCGACCCGCTGTTCGGCCTGATCTGGATGAACCCCCAGCGGATGGGCGGCGAGGCACTGTTCTACGCCACGCGGGTGCCCATCATCGCACTCTTCCACTACCTCGCCGGGGGCGAAACGCTGGACGAGTTCCTCTACCAGTTCGAGGGCGTGACGCGCGAGCAGGCGTTGGGCGTCCTCGACCTTGCCCTCCGTGGAATGCTCGGCAAACTGCCCGAACATGCGCGTGCTGCTCGACCACAACCTGCCGCACGACCTCCGGCAACTCTTGCCGCCACATGATGTCTGGTCGACGCGGTTCAAAGGGCGGGGGGCTTAAGCTATTTGGAGTGAGGTGTGGCCATGATGCTAGATGGGATCGATGTGCCCCCGTTGCAGATCCGCGAGGTTGAGCCCGAACACCTCGTCGGCGACATGATCCAACCCGGCCATCCGTTGTTCGGGCTGGTCTGGATCAATCTGGAGCGGGTAAGCGGAACCCCATGCTTCTACGGCACGCGACTCCCGGTGGCATCGCTCTTTCATTACCTTGGTGGCGGCGAGACCATCGACGACTTCATCGACGCGTTCGGGGGCGTCAACCGGGACCCGGTGCTCGGCGTGTTGAACCTCGCCGCTCGTGGGCTGCTGGCGGAGCTGAACGGCATTGAAGATCTTGCTCGATCACAACGTGACGCGGCACGTGCGGCCGCACTTGTCGGGGCATGACGTCAGCACCACCCGCGAACGGCGTCGGGATCGGCTCGGCAACGGCCTGCTACTGCGGACTGCCGCCGACGCCGAGTTCGACGTGTTTCTGACGCTCGACAAGAAGATGGAGTTCAAACGACTCGCCCGATCTGTTGCCGTTCTTACCAGCCGTACTCACGCTGCTGGCGACCCCGCTCGCGCCGCGCCTTTACGTCATCGTCGCCGATGGCACGGTCACGCACGTCACCGCGCCTCGACCGAAACCGCGAGCCGTTGGAGCGTATCATCGTGGGCTGAAGGGGCACACTTGTCTGGAGTAAATTGCCATGCTGCTCGACACCATCGACCCGCCGCCGCTGACGATCAAGCCCATAGAACCCGAGTTGCTGGAGGGCGACCTGATCCAGCCCGGCCACCCGCTGTTCGGCCTGATCTGGATCAACCGCGCGCGGGTGAGCGGCGCGCCGTGCTTCTACGCCAGCCGGGTGCCGGTGATCACCCTGTTCCACTGCCTCGCCGGGGGCTACACGCTGGAGGAGTTCCTCGATGACTTCGAGGGCGTTACCCAGGAGCAGGCGCTCGGCGTGCTGGACTTTGCCACCCGGGGGTTGATCGCGAGACTGGACGCGCTTGAAAGTGCTGCTCGATCACAACCTGCCGAAAGCGTTGAGGCGGCTGCTGTCGGGACATGACTTCCGCACCACGCGGCGGCAGGGTTGGGACGGACTCTCGAACGGCATGCTCCTCCGAGCGGCAGCCGACGAGGCGTTCGACCTGCTGCTGACGATCGACAAGAACATGGAGTACCAGCAGAACCTGCTCAAGCTGCCGATCCCGATCGTTCAGATGGACGCCAGCTCCAGCGCGCTGGCGACCCTGCTCCCGTTCCTGCCCGCGACGCTCGCCCTGCTGGCCGCTGGCACCCTCAAGCCGGCGCTGTACATCGTCGCCGCCGACGGCTCGGTGACCTCTATGTCCGCCCCGCGCCCGAAACCGTGACCAGCACCACGCCCTGTCGCGGGACCGCCAGGTTCACAGTTGCCCTGCCGCCCTTCACGTCCACCTGGGCTCCCGCCTCGGCGACCATCACCGACGTCTTGATCAGCGCCGCCTTCTGCTCGGCCGTCGGCGGCTGGGGCGATCGCATCCGCTGCCACGCGGCGTAGCTGTTGCCATGCTCGCCGTCGATCCGCCGGCCCGTCGCGGTCGCCGGGCCGTCGGGTAGCGTGAGGCCGGTGACGTTCAGCGTCACGTCCGCCGCGGGGCCGGGCAGGTCGTCGTCCAGGTAGTGCCACGCCATCAGATACAACTGCTTGCCGTCGACCGAGGCGAGGGCCGACACGTCGGGGTGATCGACCGGCACGCCCCCGGTGCGGATCTCGTCGGCGGTGTGGCCGGCGGCGCTGGTCACGGGCAGCCGCTGGCCGTGCATCTGCGACCACAGGCGGAACACGTTCAGCACCGGCAGGTCGACGCCGTTGGTGGCCAACGCGCGGAACCCGGCGAACCACGGCTCGTTCTCGAACTCGAACGCCCAGGTCAGGTTGCCCTCCAGGTTCACGGCGGGTCTCAAGCTGCTTCTTTCCGCTAAATCGCTGAACGACAGACATTTGTAATTTGGTTGTGCCGAATGAGACGGATGGAAAACCGTCTCGTCTCGTCTCAAAGTGTCTCACGGCACGAAGGCAAGTCGAGCGGGAAGCGATGGGCCTGGTCGGCTGGGGCGGGCGGGTTGGGGGTCTGTTGCTTTGCGGGTGGGGTGCCTTACGATTTGGGATCGGTTCGTCACAGCTTTTCCGGAGCAAGTCCATGATCGTGCGTCGGCCAACGCGGAAGGTGATCGTCGGGGATGCGGCACACGGGTTCGTGGGGATCGGCGGGGACGCGCGCGTGTCGGTCCAGTCGATGACGGCCGGGTACACGTACGAGATCGACAAGTGCGTGGGCGAGATCCACAAGCTGGCGGCGGCGGGGGCCGACCTGGTGCGCGTGGCGGTGCCGGAGAAGAAGGACACGGCCGCCCTGAAGGAGATCATCCCGCAGGTGAGCGTGCCGATCGTGGCGGACGTCCACTTCCACTTCCAGCGGGCGCTGGAAGCCATCGACGCGGGCATCCACAAGATCCGCCTGAACCCGGGGAACATCAACGACCGCGACCAGGTGATCGACGTCATCCAGGCGTGCAAGGCGAAGCGGATCCCCATCCGCATCGGCGTCAACGAGGGGAGCATCGTCGAGCGGAAGGACAAGCAGAAGCGACTCAAAGAATTGGGCGGGGTGTTCGGCGACAACAAGCACGGCCACTTCCTGGCCATCATGGTCACGAAGCTGGAGGAGTACCTGGAGATCTTCCACGAGCAGGACTTCCACGACATCGTCATCAGCGCCAAGTCCATCGACCCGCTGCTGGTGATCGCGGCGTACCAGGAGATCAGCAAGCGGTTCGACTACCCGCTGCACCTGGGCGTGACCCACGCGGGGCCGAAGGAGACGGGCACGATCCGCAGCGTCGTGCCGCTGGGCCACCTGCTGGCCAGCGGGATCGGCGACACGGTGCGCATCAGCTACGCCAACGACCCGGTGTACGAGGTGCAGGACGGGCTGGAGCTGATGTACATCCTGGGGCTGCGGACGCGCAAGGGGGCGGAGCTGATCGCGTGCCCGTCGTGTGGCCGGATCCAGGTCGATTTGTTCAAGATGGTGCAGGACGTGCGGAAGCAGCTGGAGGCGGAGATCAGCCTGCCGATCAAGGTGGCGGTGATGGGCTGCGTGGTGAACGGCCCCGGCGAGGCCGAGGGGGCCGACGTGGCGATCTTCGCCGGCGACCGCAAGGGCATCATCTACGTCCAGGGCGAGCGCGTGGCCAACGTGCCGGAGGAGCAGATCCTCTCACGGCTGCTGGAGGAGTGCCGGAAGTTCCAGGACAAGGTGGCGCGCGGCGAGGCCAAGCTGGGCGAGAAGAAGGTCGACATCCTCCCGCCCGACCCGATTGGGGAGATCGGTAGCGGGTGGGAGAAGATCCAGCGGGAGAAGGGGATGAAGGGGCTGCCGGTGCTGAGCTGAGGTTCGCGCGTTTGAGGAGCCAGGTATGACGCAGTTGTTGACCGCCCTGCCAGCACCGGCTCGTTCGCCTGGCAACCGGATGTTGTTGCCCAACGTGTCGTGGGCCGTCTACACGGGGTTGCTGAACGACCTGGGAGGGGGGGCTCGGCTGACGTACGACCATGGCTGGCTGGAGATCGAGATGCCGGGGTGGCTGCACGAATTGATCGCCGCCTTTGCAGGCGAGCTGGTTACGGCAACTCTGAAGCGCCAACGGATCAGCTATATCCCAGGCAAGTCCACGACTTGGCGACAGATCGGCGCTTCGCGCGGCCTAGAGGCCGACGAGTGCTACTACGTCCAGAGCGTGCCGCGGATTCGCGGCAAGCTCGAACTGGACTTGGCGGTCGACCCGCCGCCCGATCTGGCGATCGAGGTCGAAGTGGAATCGTCGCTGCTGGACAAGGTGGCCATCCACGGCGCGTTGGCCGTGCCGGAGCTATGGCGGGTGCGGGCAGACGCGTCGTGCGAGATGCTACAGTTGGACGCGACCGCGCAGTACGAACCGATCACCGTCAGCAAGGTTGTGCCGACGCTGACGCCGACCGTCCTGTCACGCTACGTTCGGCTGTTGACCGAGACGGACTTCCCGGCGGCCGTCGCGCAGTTCGAAGACGAATTTCTATCAACGGTGTCGCCGTGAGCGATCCGGCGCAGGCCGAAGCCACGGCCTGGCTTCGGGCGCGTGCGCCCGATTGGCCGTCGTTGCTGGCCGACATGCGGGGAAAGCCGGGCATGTGGACCGGTGGCAAGACGATTGCCGTGCTTCGCCTGTATCGGGACGGCTTGCAGCACGCTGAGATGTTTCACGCCATCCCCGTCGACCGCCGCCTTGGCGGGTTCAATTTCGTGACGTTCGAAGAGTGGGTCGACGCGCGGTTCAATACCGAGCGGCTGTCGGTTGATTCGTTCTGGCTCGCGGCCAACCTGCCTGGCTCCGATGCCGCAGGGTTTGACCGTTGGTTTGAGTGGTATGACGAGTTCAACGCCTCCACCCAGCACCAGTGATGTCGACTGCTTTGTTGCCACCCCGCGTCCCGCCTAAACTGCGGCCATGAGCATCCGGGTCGGCATCGTCGGCGTCAGCGGCTACGGCGGGGGCGAGGCGCTTCGCCTGTGCGCATCGCACCCCACGTTCGAGGTCGCCCACGTGGCCGGCGAGGGGAGCGCCGGGGCAAAGCTGGTCGAGAAGTTCCCCGGCATCGCGTCGAAGCTCGCCGATCTGGTCATCGACAAGTGGGACCCGGAGCGGCTGCCGAAGCTGGACGTGCTGTTCGCGTCGTTGCCCAGCGGCCAGTCGAGCGAGGCGCTGGCCCGCGTCCCCAAGGGCGTGAAGATCGTCGACATCGGCGGCGACCACCGCTACCGCGAGGGCTGGACGTATGGCCTGGCCGACGTGTGGCCCGACAAGATCAAGGGGCGGTCGCGCATCGCGAACCCGGGCTGTTACCCCTCGGCGAGCCTGGCGGCGCTGGCCCCGCTGGTGGCGGCGGGCATCGTGAAGCCGGGCGCGACGCCGATCATCATCGACGCCAAGAGCGGCGTGAGCGGCGCCGGTCGCGGCGGGGGGGCGACGTTCGGCTTCGCCGACGTGAACGAGGACGTGGCCGCCTACGCGCTGACCCAGCACGCCCACGTCGCCGAGATGGCCGCCACGCTGGACGCGCTGGGGATGGGCGGGTCGGCCAAGGTGGTGTTCACGCCGCACCTGATCCCGATGACCCGCGGCATCCTGGCCACCTGCTACGTGATGGCGGACGTGTCGGCCGACGAGTGCTTCCAGGTGGCGCGCGACTTCTACAGGGGCCGGCCGTTCGTGCGGGTGACCGACAAGCCGCCGCACACGAAGTGGGCGTTGGGGTCGAACCTGGCGTTCGTCTCCTACGCCGCCCACGCCGGCGGGCCGGTGGTGGCGCTGGGCGCGATTGACAACCTCGGCAAGGGGGCGGCCGGGCAGGCGGTGCAGAACGCGAACCTGATGACCGGCCAGCCCGAGACGGCGGGCCTGGAGGGGTCGCCGCTGTGGCCGTGAGCGCGTGATACCGAGCGGTGGGGTTTACCGGTGCCGGCAGTTCGGACCTGAGGCGATGTGGACACCTGCAAGCCGGTTCTGAGGTACGCCGAAGAGCCGGGTCGAACCGGTGAAGGATCCGGCTCTTCGGCGTACCTCAGAACCGGCTTGCAGGTCCGATCACGACTGAGCTTGCCTACACGCAGTTCAAATCGGTGGGGTCAAGCCGGCGGCTGACGACGCCTGCGTCAGGATGTCCGTGATCCGGGCAGGTTCGGCAACCATCGCAACCACTACAGCGCAGGTTCATGGTCGGCCGGCGAGAAAGACGGCCACTAGAGCAGGTTCAGTTGAGCCGTAGCGCTATGGGGATCGCACTGGTACTTTCCGAATCTCAAGGAGAGGCACCAGATGGCATATTCGACCGACATCCGTTCCCGCGTGCTGGCCCTGTACGACGACGGCGTGAAGACGGCGGCGATTGCCAAGCAGCTGATGGTGTCGCCGGCCTGGGCGCGGCGGGTCAAGCAGCACCGGGACGCCGACCCGGCCCTGCGGCGGCCGGTCGGCGGGCGCAAGCCGAAGCTGGACCGGGCGGGCCGCGACCAACTGGCGAAATGGGTGGCAGAACGGCCCGACGCGACGCTCGAAGAGCTGCGGGCGCGCGTGGCCAAGGAGCTGAAGGTCACCGTCAGCATCGGGTGCCTCTTCAACACGCTGCGGGCCCTGAAGCTGACCTTCAAGAAGAAGTCGCTCGTCGCCGCCGAGCAAAAAGAACGCCCCGACGTATCCAAGGCCCGCGACGCGTTCTTCGCCGAGCAGCTGAAGGGCGTGCCGCTGGCCGACATCGTCGTGATGGACGAGAGCTACGCGACCACGCAGTTCACGCGGTTGCGTGGCCGCGCCCCGGCGGGCGAGCGGCTCCACGAGCACGTGCCCCACGGCCACTGGAAGCGCCTCACGATCCTCGGCGCGATGACCGTGTCGGGTCCACTGGTCGCGACGACGATCGACGCCTCGACGTGCGGCGACACGTTCCGCACGTTCGTCGACGACTTCCTCTGCCCGGCCCTGCGGCCGGGGCAGGTCGTCGTCATGGACAATCTCTCGGCCCACAAGGTGGCGGGCATCCGCGCCTCGATCGAGGCGGCCCAGTGTCGCCTGGTCTACCTGCCGCCGTACTCGCCCGACCTCAGCCCGATCGAGCCGATGTGGTCCAAGGTCAAGCAGGCGTTGAGGACCGCGGCCCAGCGGACCGTACAAGGTTTGATCGACGCCGTCGGCCCCGCGTTCGCCACGGTGACCGCCGGCGACTGCCTGGGCTACTTCACACACTGCGGATACACGCTACACCTCAAGTGAAAATGCTCTAATTGCACGAATGCACACGAATCATGCAGAACGAAGACGAGCACAGCCGAGCCAACTGATCGGGCCATCGGCGGCTGAGGCGCGTAGGCCGGCCCGTCCTCAATCGTGTTGATTCGTGCCATTCGTGGCCGTCCTTCTTGCAGTCCGAACTGGGGGCGGGTCCCGACGAACCTGCGCTGTAGTGCAACTGAGGCGTTTGAAAAACCAGAACAGACTCACCACGGAGGCACAGAGAAATCGCTGGTCTTCGACGTCTTCTCTGTGTCTCCGTGCCTCCGTGGTGAATCTGCCTTCGGTTTTTCAAAGCGTTCAACTATCTTAGTGGAAGCCGAATGGTTTGGCCGAGGCTTTCTCGATGGCAGGCGCAACCGGTCGGCTCTATATTCCGCGGCCATGCGCAAGCCGTCCCGTCTCCGCCCCGCGTGGGCCGCGTCGCTGGTGTTCGCCGCGGTCGTGAGCTTGGCGTCGCCGGGGTGGGCGTGGATCGACACGGGCCACAAGGTGGTGGCGTTCATCGCCTGGGACGAGCTGACGCCGGCGACGAAAACCGCCGTGGCGGCCATCCTCAAGGGGCACCCGCGGTACGAGAAGGACCTGCTCAGCGGCGGGTCGCTGGACCCGGCGGCGACCGACGCGACGGCCGGCATGTCGCCGGGCGACCTCGACCGCCGGGCGTTCGCCGCCGCGGCGATCTGGCCCGACCTGATCAAGGCGAAGACCCACCCGTACAACAAGCGGCAGGGTCACTCGGACTGGCACTTCATCGACCTGCCGTTCGTCGAGTCGGCCAGCCAGCCCGCCACCGCCCCCGCCGACGCGGCCGCCCCCGGCCAGGGCGATGCGGCCGAACCGCGAAACGTCGTGGAGGCGCTGCACGCCTGCATGGGCCGGCTCCGCGATCCCGCCACGGCCGTCGATCAGCGGGCGTTCGACCTGTGCTGGGTCGCCCACCTGGTCGGCGACATCCACCAGCCGCTGCACTGCTGCTCGCTGTTCGACGCCCAGTTTCCCAAGGGCGATCAGGGCGGCAACAGCGAGATCGTCCTGAAGGACGGCCGGTTCGCCAACACCAAGCACAACCTGCACCTGATCTGGGACTCGCTGCCGGGCGACTTCGCCTCGGACGAGCTGGACCGGTTCGAGGCCGTCGGCCTCCGCGGCGACCCGCACTACGCCCGCGCGACCTATCCCCAGTTGGCCACCACCGACTTCATGGCCTGGGCGAAGGAGAGCCGCCAACTGGCCGTGGAGGACGCCTACCTGAACGGCCACCTTGAGGCGGCCACCGGCGGCTTCGGCGACCGCACGCCCCAGGGCGTCAAGGTGCCGGCGCTCCCGGCCGGATACATGCAGGCGGCCGAGCACATCGCCATGCGCCAGGTGACGCTGGCGGGCTACCGGCTGGCCGACCTGCTGAACGGGTCGCTCGACCCAGCGATGAAGCACTGACCCGCCCTCCACAGCGCATGGCACCGGGGCTCTGCTCAGCGGCACTCGACCGTGGCCCGGCCTCCCGTCCGACGTGCGGCGTCGCCCGATCGCAGGTAGCCGGCGGCCTTCGCCGATCCCTTGAGGTAGGCGTCCCAGTAGGCCAGCGTGAGGTCGTGAACGTCGTCGAACAGGACGGCCTGCTGGGCGGCGGAGCCGCCGAGCTGCTTCAGGTAGAACACGTCGGTCGGGTCGCAGGTGAACGTGCCGTGGTTGGCGCCGTCGAGGTAGACCTCGAACTTGTCGCCGGGCGGGGACAGGGCGAACGGCTCGCGCTTCTGCTGGGGCGTCAGGCCGCGCGGGACGCGGTCGAGCGAGCCGGTCACGTTCATCAGCGGTCGGGCGCAGCCCTTCCAGCTCTCGACGGTCAACCCACCCTGACCGGAACCGAGGCCAGCCATGGTGAGGAACGCGCGGGGTCGCGCATCGACGGCGGTGCGCGGCACATCGTCCATGTTGGCCGTCGCGCCGGCGACCAGCAGGGCCGTGTACGCCCCGGACGAGTGCCCGCCGACGCCGATGTGCGCACGATCGACGTGGACGTGCAGCGTCGCTTCGACGGCGGCGAGCGCGTCGATCACGAACGACACGTCGCGGGCGCGGTTCAGGATGTTCTCGGTCCCGGCCCCGCGCGGCTCGATCATGCCGACGGGCGGCAGGTTCCTCGCGCCGGCCGCCTCGGCGGCGGTGCGCAGCGAGACCGTGTCATCGTGCGACGGGGCCAGGCAGACGTACCCGTGCGCGGCCCAACTCGCGAACAGGCCGGCCATCGCCGGGCCGCTGCTCTGGTTGCCGTGGGAGAAGACGATCGCCGGCCACGGGCCGGGGGCGGTGGGGAAGACGGCGTAGATCGGAACGTCCTTGTCGCGCCGGGCATCGTGGAGCGAGAGCGACTGCGTGGCGATAGCGGGAACCGTCGCCGCGGTGGCGATGTAGGCTGGGTCGGGTGACGTGACCGTCGCCGTCTCGCGATGGCAGCCGGTGATCATCGCGATCGATGCGAGGATGGAACGTGTGGGACTTCGCACGGTGTGCGGGGCCAGCCCGGCGGTCACTTGGCAAACGTCACGAATCCCCAGTGTTCCGGCTGGTGCATGTCGATCAACCCCTGCGGGCTCCAGACCCAGTTGTCCTCGGCTTTCCGCTCGCGCGGGGTCTTGACGTACTTGTCGTCGACCACGGTGTGCGTCCACTCGACGCGGCTGAAGTTGACCCGCCAGGTGTCGCCGGGCAGGGGCGGGTTGCGGCCGCCGTAGTGGGCCAGGGGGGGCGAAGGGGAACGCGATCTCGACGGACCAGCCGCGGTCGGCGTCGCGCGGGTCGTTGAGGGTGCCGTCCACGTGGACGGCGGAGACCAGCCCGGGCAGGTTGGTGCCGTTGATCGGGCTGCCGCCGCGCGAGTAGCGGACGGGCAGGGTCAGCTCCCAGATCGTGTTCAGGGCGTTCATCTCGAACTCGTGGTAGTTGTCGCCGTCGCCGTCGGGGTCGAGGAACACCTCGAAGTCGTTGTCGTGGAAGATGACCGCGTTCCGCTCGGCGATCGTGCCCCAGACGTGCGGCTCCTCCATCTCGGCCAGCACGTACAGGAACCGGTCGTCCCACAGCATTTTGGCCCGCGTGCGGAAGCGCGGCTTGGGCCGCTTGGCACCCTCGATGTCGACGAAGTCGTCGGTCCACCCGGCCGCCGCCCCAGGCGGGGTCGTCGCCGCGACCGGTGATCGCGATGGCGCGCGGGGTGTGGCGGCACGTGTACGACTTCGGCATGGCCCGGAGGCTACCGGCCGGCGCGGGGGGTGTACACGGCCTCGGCGACGGTCCGCGGTGCGGCACGATCGACCGGACGGCGAGCATCGCCGCCAGCGAGCCGAGCACGGCGAAGTACGAGAAGGTTTGCGTTTGAAACGACATCTTCCTTCTTTTGGCCGGTGTCGCCGCCGCCATCAGCCGTACAAAGTACCGATCTGCGCGGCGAACCAAAGGCCGTGACGCGAAGGGAGCCGAACGATGCAGCGAGTACCCATGTGGATCGCGATGATCGGCATCGTGGGCACGATGATCGCATGGCGGCTGACGCGGCCGCCGGTCATCGACTTGGCGTCCCTGACGTTCCCGCTTGATGAGGAGCGCGCACGCCTGTCAGATATCCCATCGTGGCTGCGGGCGCTGGACGGCCGCCGCGTGTGCGTCACCGGGTACATGATCCCGATGGAGGCGGCGAACATCCATCACTTCGTGCTGATATCGGAAACTCAAACGGGCAACTGGCCACCGCCATACCTGGTGAAGCAGGCGGTGATGGCGGCCTCCCGCGGCGGCGTGGAATACTGCCCCGACCGCATCCGGGTGATTGGCAGGCTGCATGTGGCGGTGTCGTACGAGGACGGCTCCCTGGTGAGCCTTTATTCGGTGGACGTTGACCGCATCGTTCCGGAGGCGGATGACGAGACCGCTCAGCGTCGGCTTGCCGAGTACGGAGCCGCGTCGGGGATGGCTGTCGTCGTGGCTGTGGGATCCGTTGTGATTCGGCGAAGATGGCTGCGGCGTCGGCGACAGGCGGTCGGGTGCTGCGAGGTGTGCGGGTACGACCTGCGGGCCTCGCAGGGTCGGTGCCCCGAGTGCGGACAACGCTCGGTCGTGCCCACGGTATCGAGGGCGGCGAGGGGCAACTCTGGCGGATGAGGACCACATGGCGAACGGGCACGCGCGGCGACGAATCGGCTGGTTGACCCTCCTGGCTCTGGCGGCGGCGGCCCCGGCGCCGCGGGCGACGGTGGACCTGAACGCGGGGTGGCGCTTCTTGACCGCGAGGATGCGGCGGGCGCCGAGGGGCCGGCGTTCGACGATGCGGCGTGGGCGTCGGTCGACCTGCCGCACACCTGGAACAACCTGGACGGCGAGGACGGCGGGAACGACTACCACCGCGGCCCGGCGTGGTACCGACGCCACCTGCCAGCCGACCCGGCGTGGGCGGGGCGGCGGGTGTACCTGCGACTGGGCGCTGCCAACATCGACTCGGCCGCGTACGTCAACGGCAGGCCGGCCGGCACGCACAAGGGCGGGTTCGAGGCGGTCTGCTACGACGTGACGCCGCTGCTGAACCCGACCGGCGACAACGTGGTGGCCGTGCGGGTGGACAACGCGCGGGACCGGGACGTGCCGCCGCTCACGGCCGACTTCACGTTCTTCGGCGGGCTGTACCGCGGGGCGAAGCTGATCGTGACCGACCCGGTTTGCATCAGCCCACTGGAGGACGGCAGCAGCGGCGTGCTGGTGCGGCAGGACAGCGTGACGGCCGACGAGGCGAAGCTGACGGTCGTGACGTTCGTCCACAACGCCGGCTCGACCGACCAGACCGCGACCGTCCACGCCGACGTGGCCGGCGTGGCGGCGGACGCCACGCAGGCGGTGAAGGCGGGGACGACGGCGACGGTCGAACAGCACCTGGTCGTGCCCCACCCGCACCTGTGGAACGGTCGGAAGGACCCGTTCCTGTACACCGCGAAGGTGTCGGTCGGTGGCGACGTGGTCGAGCAGCCGATCGGGCTGCGATTCTACAAGTTCGATCCCGAGACGGGATTCATCCTGAACGGGCAGCCCTACCGGCTCTACGGCGTCAACCGGCACCAGGACCACCTGGACAAGGGTTGGGCCGTGTCGGCCGAGGATGAGAAGCTGGACGCGGCGAACATCGTCGACCTGGGCTGCACGGCCGTTCGGCTGTCGCACTACCCGCAGTCGCCGTCGTTCTACGACCTGATGGACGCCGCGGGCATCGTGGTGTGGACGGAGATCCCGCTGGTGAACGACGTGACGGTGTCACCGGCGTTCGGGGACAACGCCGAGCAGCAGCTCCGCGAGCTGGTCAAGCAGAACTTCAACCATCCGTCGATCTGCATGTGGGGCCTGTTCAACGAGCTGAGCGGCGGCAAGAAGGAGCCGGGGCAGCTGGCGCTGGTCGAGCGGCTGAACGCGACCGCCCACCAGCTGGACCCGACCCGGCCGACGACCTGCGCATCGAACCAGTCGGTGAAGGACCGCCTGGCGATGGTGACCAGCGTGGCCGCGTACAACCGGTACTCGGGCTGGTACAGCGGGACGATGAACGAATGGCCGAAGAGGCTGGACGAGATCCACGCGGCGCACCCGGACCGTGCCTTGGGGCTCAGCGAGTACGGGGCCGGGGCGAGCATCGCGCAGCACGAGCCGGAGCCGGTGCGGCAGCCGAAGACGACGTCGATGTGGCACCCGGAGGAGTACCAGGCCGACCTGCACGAGCACGCCTGGGCCGCGATCAGGGACCGGCCGTGGATCTGGGGCTCGTTCCTCTGGTGCCTGCACGACTTCGCCGCCGACCAGCGGAAGGAGGGCGACCGCGCCGGCCGGAACGACAAGGGGCTGGTGACGTACGACGGCAAGACGCGGAAGGACGCGTTCTACTTCTACCAGGCGAACTGGTCGGGCAAGCCGATGGTTCACGTGACGGATGCGAGGTACTCGCCGCGGCCGGCGGGCGGGGCGGTGAAGGTCTACTCCAACTGTGACGAGGTGAAGCTGACGGTGAACGGCGAGGCACTGGCGGCGGTGAAGCCGAACGACATCCACGTGTTCGTGTGGGCCGAGCCGAAGCTGAAGGTGGGCGAGAACAAGATCGAGGCGACCGGCACGCGCGGCGGGGCGACGGTGACGGATGGGTACACGGTGGTGGTGGACCCGAACGCAAAGTGAGCAGCGACGCCGCGGATGAGCTCGGTGGGACGCGGCGGAGCCAGTCCCGCATTGCGTCCCACCCGTAAGGTCATTATTTACAGGCGTTTGCGACGTATTTCAGCGTCGTGGGACGGGTTGAGAACCGTCCCATTTCGTCCCAAATCGTCCCACGGCAGGACGAGGGTCGGCGGCGCGATCGGCGCGAAATGAAAGACGCCTGGGCCAGTGAGGGCCCGGGCGTCTTCATTGCTTCAGATCACGATGCGGCGATCACGTCGCGTCGCTGCCGGCCTGGGCCAGCTGGGGCTCCTCGGTGCCGTCGGCGACGGGCTCCTTGGTGGAGTCGAAGAACAGGTGCTTCTTGCCGTCCTCCTCGGTCTTGACCGAGATGCGGATCATGTCCTTGTCCTTGAAGCTGCCGCGGAGGATGTCCTCGCTGAGCGGGTCCTCCACGTGCTGCTCGATCGCCCGGCGAAGGGGGCGGGCGCCGAAGTCGGTGCTGGTGCCCTTCTCGATCAGGAAGTCCTTGGCCTCGCGGGTCAGCTCGATCTTCAGGCCGTGGTCGGTCAGGCGCTTGGTGACCTTCTTCAGCTCGAACTCGACGATGTGCTCGAGGTTGTCCTTGGACAGCGGGCGGAAGACGATCACGTCGTCGAGCCGGCCGATGAACTCGGGGCGGACGTACCGCTCGAGCTCCTTCATGACCGTGTCCTTGATCTTGTCGTAGGTCCGCTCCTCGGTCGTGCCCTTGCCCTTGGGCTTGAACCCGAACTCGGGGCCGCCGTTCTTGATCAGCTCCGAGCCGATGTTGCTGGTCATGATCATGACGACGTTGCGGAAGTCGACGTGCCGGCCGAAGCTGTCGGTCAGCCGCCCCTCCTCCATGATCTGCAGGAGCATGTTGAACACGTCGGGGTGGGCCTTCTCGATCTCGTCCAGCAGCAGCACGCTGTAGGGCCGGCGGCGGATCCGCTCGGTCAGCTGGCCGCCCTCCTCGTAGCCGACGTACCCGGGGGGCGCGCCGATCAGCCGGCTGACGTTGTGCTTCTCCATGTACTCGGACATGTCGATCGCGATCAGCGCGTCGGCGTCGCCGAACATGAACTCGGCCAGCGCCTTGCTGAGCAGCGTCTTGCCGACACCGCTGGGGCCGAGGAACAGGAACGAGCCCATCGGCCGGTTCGGGTCCTTCAGGCCGCTGCGGGCACGGCGGATCGTCTTGCTGATGGCCCGGATGGCCTCGTCCTGACTGACGACCCGCTTGTGCAGCTCGTTCTCGAGCTCCAGCAGGCGCTGGGCCTCCTCCTTCTCGAGCCGGGTGAGCGGGACGCCGGTCATCTTCGAGATCACCTCGGCGATGACCTCTTCATCCACGACGCCGTCGATCTCCTTGGCCTTCTCGCGCCACTGCTTCTGCATCTCCTCTTTCTTGGCGCGGAGCGCTTCGGCACTGTCGCGGAGCCGGGCGGCCTCCTCGTACTCGGCGTTGCGGACGGCCTCGTCCTTCTGGATGGACAGCCGCTCGATCTGCTCCTCCAGCTCCGCCAGGTTCGGCGGCTTGGTCATGCTGCGGAGGCGGATGCGCGCCCCGGCCTCGTCGATCGCGTCGATCGCCTTGTCGGGCAGGGCGCGACCGCTGATGTACCGGTCGGACAGCTCGACGGCGGCGACCAGGGCCGAGTCGAGGATCTGCACGCGGTGGTGGGCCTCGTACCGGTCGCGGAGCCCCTTGAGGATCTCGATCGTGTCGGCCTTGTTCGGCGGGTCGACGGTGATCGGCTGGAACCGCCGGGCCAGGGCGTTGTCCTTCTCGATGTACTTGCGGTACTCGTCGAACGTGGTCGCCCCGATGCACTGGATCTCGCCCCGGCTCAGGGCCGGCTTGAGCACGTTGCTGGCGTCGATCGCGCCCTCAGCACCGCCAGCCCCGACCAGCGTGTGCAGCTCGTCGATGAACAGGATCACGTTCTTGGCCCGGCGGACCTCGTTCATGACGGCTTTGATGCGCTCCTCGAACTGCCCGCGGTACTTGGTGCCGGCCACCATCATGGCCAGGTCGAGCACAACGATCCGGCGGTCGTGCAGGATGTCGGGCACGTTGCCGGAGATGACCATCTGGGCCAGCCCCTCGACGATGGCCGTCTTGCCGACGCCGGCCTCGCCCAGCAGCACGGGGTTGTTCTTCTGCCGGCGGCAGAGGATCTGGATGACCCGCTCGATCTCGTTCTTGCGGCCGATGACCGGGTCGAGCTGCCCTTCCTTGGCCAGCTCGGTCAGGTCACGACCGAAGCTGTCCAGGGCGGGCGTCTTGCTCTTGCCCTGCTTGCCGCTGCTGCCGCTCTTCTCGTTCTGTTGAGGCTCTTCGCTTTCCACGCCTGCACCCAAAAGGTTAAGGACTTCCTCGCGGACCTCTTCCAGCTTCAGGCCCAGGTTCATCAGGACCTGGGCAGCGACGCCGTCGTGCTCCCGCAGCAGGCCGAGCAGCAGGTGCTCGGTCCCGACGTAGTTGTGGTTGAGGTTGCGGGCCTCCTCGATGGCGTACTCGATGACCTTCTTGGCCCGGGGGGTCTGGGGCAGCTTGCCCATGGTGACCATGTCGGGGCCGGACTTGACCAGCTTCTCGACCTCCAGGCGGACCTTGCGGAGGTCGACGTCCAGGTTCTTCAGGACGTTGGCCCCGACGCCCGAACCTTCCTTGACCAGCCCGAGCAGGATGTGCTCGGTGCCGATGTACTCGTGGTTGAAACGCTGGGCCTCCTGGTTGGCCAGCGCCATCACCTTGCGGGCCCGGTCGGTGAATCGTTCGAACATGTTGTCCATCTCCTGTCGGCCGGCCCGTTCGACGGGGTCGACCCCTCTATGTTGAACCCGTGGACCCTACGCCCTTTGCGTCGTTCGAGTCGGGCCGATTGTAGGATCGCCCCCCGGGTTATCAAGGAACCGGCCATCTCCTGAGCGGCCGGTTGGACGCCGGAAACATGGCGGTCGAGCGGGCTCGGCAGCGGAGGGCGATTGCGTCGCCTGGCATCGCAAGGTATCAACCCATCTCCCGCGATCGACCCGTCCGGGCCGTTCCATTCCACCGTCTCACACTACAACACGATCGGCCGGCCGGCGCGGCCGGACCGCTGCCGTGAGGACCGACGCCGATGCACCTGATCCACGTGGCCCGGGACATGATGAAGCACCCGGGCGACTACCTGGGCCCGTTCGCCCAAAGCCACCCGGTCGGCATCTACGCGATCCTCATGCTGATCGTCTTCTGCGAGACGGGCCTGGTCGTCACGCCGTTCCTGCCCGGCGACTCGCTGCTGTTCGCCGTCGGCGCTCTGGCCGCCGCGGCCGACGCCCACCTCAGCCTGCCGCTGGTCATCGTGCTGCTGTGCCTCTCGGCCAACTGCGGCGACCTGGTTAACTACCTCCTCGGCCGGGCCGCCGGTCCGAGGGTCTTCTTCACCCCCGATCTGCAGGCGATCGAGGCCAGCGTCGCGGGCACCGTCGACGTGGGTGGGACCGTTGACGAGGCCGTACCCCAGCGGGCGTGGTGGCAGCGGTTGATGAGCCAAAAGCACCTGGCCGAGGCTCAGGCGTTCTACGACCGACACGGGCGCAAGACGATCATCCTGGCCCGGTTCGTCCCGATCATCCGCACGTTCGCCCCGTTCGTCGCCGGCGTCGGGCGGATGTCGTTCGCGCGCTTCGTCGGCTTCAGCGTCGGCGGGGGTGTGCTGTGGGTAACATCCGTCTCGCTGGCCGGCTACTTCTTCGGCGGCATCCCCGTGGTGAAGGAGCACTTCGAGGTGGTCGTGCTGGCCATCGTGTTCATCTCGGTGATCCCGGTGATGTTCCACGCCGTGCAGGGGCGACGCAAGCGGGTCAATGCCATCTGACTTGGCCGTACACACAGCCCCGTGGCAACGGCTTTTTTGGCACGGACTTGAAATGGCCGCATGCGCCACGCCTGCGGCACTGGGTTTCCGATAAACCGCACGGAAATCAGAACTTGCGCTGTTTGCGTTGGGTTGTATTTGTGGCGCGTTGTGGCGCGTTGTGGCGCGTAGTGGCGCACAGGCCTGTATGGCATCAACGTGTCGTGACGCGAGGGTGCCGCAACCGGACGATCCGGCCCTGTCCGATAAGACGGTCCCGCCGCACGACGCCGCGACAGGTTTGCTGGTTGCGCCGACCAACCCGAGAAATCCGTGGCATGTTCCACGTACATAACGTACGAGGAGCCCGCGGATGTCGACGTGGTCCATCAGTCCGATCCAGATCCAGCCGTCCGGCGAGTTGGCCGTCCGGCTGTTCCGGCAGTCGCCCGAGTCGCTGTTCATCGAGCAGGGCGAGTCCCACCGGCGCGCCCTGGCCGCCCGCCGGCCGCTGCTGTGGGTGGCGGTCACGCACACGGTCGCCGCGTTCGCGACGGTCGTGGCGATGTCGCAGGCCTACGGCAACCAGAACCCACAGGCCCAGTTGCTGGCCGCGTGCGCGGTCGGCGTCGCCGCCGCGTTCTGGGCGGTGTGGGGATGGTCGTCGCTGGCACCGCTGCCGGCGGCCGTCGTCGGGCTGGTCATGTACGGCTCGCTCACCTGGGCCGCCTGGGGCAGCGTGCGGTTGCCCGTGGGCCCGCGGTTTCCCGACGATGCGCCTGAGGCGCTGCGCACCGCTGAGGCGGTCGGCCGAGCGATGGGCATCCTGGCCGGGCTGGTGATCGTGTCGATGACGTTCACGCTGCTCGCCTGGGCCGTCGTCACCGCCGCCCAGGCCCGGCGGTTGGCCCGCGCCCACGTTGCCTCGAACGGCATCCTGCCGGCGCTGGGGTTGTACGCCCTGTTGCTGGTGATCGTCGCCGCCCGCCACAACGGTAGCGTCGACGACCTGCTCGACGTCATGCGGCTGATGGCGTTCGTCGTCGTCGCCTACGCCATCGCCGGCTGGCGCACCGTGCTCCCCGCGCTGGCCCGCGGTGGCGGGCTGTGGCTGGTCGTCGGCGTCCTGCTCGGCCTCGGCAGCTTCGCCTGGGCGTCGATCTACCTGGACGCAACCGCGGCCGTCTTCAACCTGCCGCGCGCCGGGGGCGCCGACCCCTGGGTCGCCGCCGGCTACGGCTGGGCCGGCGCGGTCGCCGCCACCGTGCTGTTCCCAGCGGTGTTTGAGGAACTCGCCTTTCGCGGCCTGATCGTCCCGTACCTGGGCCGGCTGATGACCGGCGGCGAGACGGTCTTCGTCAGCGGTGCCCTGTTCGCCGTGCTGCACCTGAACCCGACCACCGTGCCGTTCCTGCTGCCGATGGGCATCGCGCTCGGCGTCCTCCGCCGTCGCAGCGGCTCGGTCTGGCCGTGCATCCTGATGCACCTGACGCACAACCTCGCCGTCGTCGCGGCGGAGCGGTGGACGTGAGCGGAAATCGGTTCGGCACGTTAGTCTCTGGGCATGCTTCGCCGACTCCCTCTGGTCTTCACGCCGCAACCCGAAGGTGGATTTACCGTCACATCCCCGGCCCTTCCGGAGCTGATTACCGAGGGGGACACGCTTGAGGAGGCGTATGGCAACGTCGCGGACGCCCTAGCGGCCGTGGTCGAACTTTACGCCGACGAGGGGCGTCGCCTGCCCGAGACGATCGACCTCCCGCCGGCCGGCCAGATCGTTTGGAGCGATGCGCTCGTGGAGCTGGCGTGAGATTCGCGAGGTCGAGCGCAAGCTGCGCCGCCTCGCCGGCCACGAGGTGCCGCGGCACGGTGGTGGCTCTCACCGCAGGTGGCACAACCCGGCCGTCGGTCGGTCGACGGTCGTGCCTGACTGGGGCGGCCGCGACCTGAGGACCGGTACCGTGCGCGCCGTCGTCCGCCAACTTGGCCTCGAGTGGGAGTCCTTCGCCGACGCGTGAATCCTGACCTGAGCGCACGCTGGCCCCCAGTGAACTGTTCGTCGGCCGCAAGTCTGGGTACAGTTCGTCGGTGATCTTCCGAAGTTGACAGAAGGGGTCCCTCCACATGCCGCCCGCGCCGTCGATCGCGACCGTCACCTGCCCGCACTGCTCGGCCGACGCCGTGGCGGGGGCGGGGTTCTGCGGGTCGTGTGGGATGGCGCTGCCGGCGCTGTCGCCGACCGGGCCGCGCGTCGTCGACGCCCGGCGCGGGGTGGCGCAGACGTCGGCCGGGGCGAAGCTGCGCGCCGACGAACTGCTGGCGACGGCCAAGCGGGCGGCGCGGTCGCTGCGGTCGATCGGCATCGTCAACCTGGCCTTCGCCGGCATCAACGTCTACCTGATGACGCAGAACCCCCGGCTGATGCACTCGACGTTCCTGGTCGCCATGACCGCCAGCATGGCCTTGGCCGGCGGGATCTACATCGGCCTCTACTTCTGGGCCAACGTCCACCCGCTGTCGGCCACCATCGTCGGGCTGGTCGTCTACCTGCTGAAGTGGGGCGGCGACGTCGCCATCAACCAGTGGCTCGCTCGCGGCACGAACGCCAGCGCGTCGGGAACCTACTACTTCGCGCGGGTGCTGATGATCGTCTACCTGATCCGCGGCATCATGGCGGCGCTGCAGCACCGCAAGCTCGAACAGCAGCAGGCGGCCGGCGCGGCGCCGCTCCCGGTCCTGACGGCGGAGTGACGCCCGTGGTGGTCGAACACACGTTCGTGACCACGCTCCCGCCCACCGAGGCGATGCACGCCGCCGCCGAGTTCCTGTCGGCGCGCGGGTTCACGTCGGCCTCGGCGCCGCGCGCGTTCGCCATCGGCGACGCCGGGGCGGGCGTGTGGGACCAGCTGGAGGTCCGCCGCGGCCGCGACCCGCTGTCGGCGGGGCGGGCCCGGCACCTGCTGCAGCTGCCCCAGCAGGTCCGCCTGGAGTGGGACCGCGGCCGGGTCACGGTCGCCGCATCCATCGCCGACCGATTCGGCAAGAAGGACCGCGTGGCGCTGCTGACCGCCATCGCCTCAGGGCTGGACCGGCTGCTCGCCCAGCGCCAGCCGCCCGAGGTGGCCGCCGCCGACTGGGGCGCCATCGAGAGTCGAATCGAGCGCGCCCGGCGGCGCAGCCGCCTCATCGCCGTGATCGTCGTCGTCGCCTTCGCGCTGCTCCTGGCGATCCTGATCGCGGTGGCCAGCCTCCATCGATAGCCCATGGCGGCGCTTCCAGCCTCGCCATCGTCGGTATAGTGCCCGCCGTGGCCGCAGTTCCCGCCCCGTGCCCTCCCGACCCCCGCTGGTCCGCCCAAGCCGGATTGCGGTTCGTGCTGGCGATGATCGTCGTCAGCAGCCACCTCGCGTGGTACGCCCCGACCGGATGGGTGACCGGTATGACCGGCTTGGGCAGCACGGCGGCCGTCCTCGGGTTCCTGGTGATCTCCGGGTACTCGATCGGCCACTCGCTCGCCCGGCGTCCGGATGGGTTCTACCGCCGGCGCGTGCTGCGGATCTACCCGCTCTTCGCCGCCGCCGTGCTGTATGCCGCGTTGCCGTTCGTGCTGGTCCACGCCCTGTACCCGTCGATCCATGGCCAGGTTTCGCTGGCGGGGGCCGAGCAGCGGATGGCGATCCTGCAGCCCACGGCGTGGCAGCTCGCCGGCAACCTGCTGATGCTGCAGAACCTCGTGTGCCTGCCGGTCAGTTCCAACCTGCCGGTATGGACGCTGGGCATCGAGGTGGCGTGCTACCTCGCCGCCCCGCGCCTGCGGCCATGGCCGACGTCCGCCCTGCTCGCCGTCGTCGCCGTCTCTGCCACCGCGTTCGGCATCTATCCCTGGATGCACCTGCCCCATTACGCCGAGCTTCGGTTCGGCCTGCCGCTGCTCATGTTCACCTGGGCCTGGGTCGCCGGGTTCCTAATGCACCGACACGGCGCGGTGCTCTGGTGGGGCGTGGGAACGGCAACGCTGGGCGCGGCCCTGCTGACGGTCAATGAGACTTTCCCCCAGCCCTACAGGGTTCACACGTTTGTCGGGACCGTCCTCCTCGTGACCGTCGCCGCCCGGATCCACGTTCCCAACGTCGCGGTGCCCCTTTTGAACCACCTCGGCGACCTTTCCTACCCGCTCTACCTGTTCCACCTGCCGACGTTCCTCATGGGGTACTGCGTGCTCGAGGTCCGCAGCGCCGGCGGTCTGCTCGCCCTGGCGCTGGCGATCAGCGTGGTGTTCCTGCTTGTCGAGGCGACGTTGAAGCGGATCCTCACGCGCCGCGTGCAACCGCGCGACCGGCCGACGAGGTCGTCCGCCGCCGAGGGTGCGGGAGCCCCGTAACGACGCCACCGCCGCGTACGCCGAACGGCCGATCGTCGGCTGGGGAAGTTCGCCCGCCCGTTGTGTGTTGGCGCGTGCCGGGGTATCTGACGTGGCCGCGTCGCCGTCCCCTTCCGACGTTTCTCTCGGAGGTCCAAGGATGCGTCTCCTCCTCGTCCACCCCAGCGCGTTGTTGTACTCCGAGGTGTACCTCCGGCTCGAGCCGCTCGGCATGGAGTGCGTGGCCGGCGCCTGCCGCGCCGCCGGGCACGACGTCCGGCTGCTCGACCTGCAGATCTTCAGCCACCGCGACTTTGACGCCGAGGTGCGGTCCTTCCGCCCCGACGCCATCGGCTTCGGCCTGAACTACCTGGCCAACATCCCCGAGGCGATCGACCTGGCCAAGCGGGCCAAGGACCTGCTGCCCGACTGCTTAGTCCTCGCCGGGGGCCACAGCGTCAGCTTCGTCGCCGACGAGGTGCTGCAGCAGGCCGGCGGCGCGCTCGACTGCATCGTCAAGGGCGAGGGCGAGATCACCGTACCCGCCGTGCTGGCGGCTCTCCCCAACGTCCACGGCACGCCCGGCGTCGTCACGCTTCGCGGCGCCGGCCCCCGCGCCGAGATGCTGGCCGACCTGAACGTCATCCGCCCCGCCCGCGATCTCACCCGCCGCCGTCGCAAGTACTTCATCGGCGAGCTGGACCCGTGCGCCAGCATCGAGTTCTCCCGCGGGTGTCCGTGGGACTGCTCCTTCTGCAGCGCCTGGACCTTCTACGGCCGCAGCTACCGCACCGCCGACCCCGCGGTGATCGCCGAGGAGATGGCCCAGATCAAGGAGCCCAACGTATTCATCGTCGACGACGTCGCCTTCATCCACCCCGAGCACGGCATGGCCATCGCCGACGAGCTCGAGAAGCGGGGGGTCAAGAAGCGCTTCTACCTCGAGACCCGCTGCGACGTGCTGATCAAGAACCAGGAGGTGTTCGCCCGCTGGGCCAAGATGGGCCTGAGCTACATGTTCCTCGGCCTCGAATCGCTCGACGCCGACCAACTGAAGGCCTTCCGCAAGCGCATCACCCCCAACCAGAACTTTGAGGCCCTGGACGTGGCCCGCAAGCTCGGCATCCAGGTGGCGATCAACCTGATCTCCGACGCCAGCTGGGACCGCGAGCACTTCGAGCGCGCCCGCGAGTGGGCCACCAAGGTCCCGGAGATCGTCCACCTCACGGTCGCCACGCCCTACCCCGGCACGGAGCTGTTCCACACCGAGGTGCGCGAGCTGACCAGCACCGACTACCGCCTGTACGACATCCAGCACGCCGTCCTGCCCACCAAGCTCCCGCTGCACGAGTTCTACGCCGAGCTGGTGAAGACCCAGGCCATCATCAACCAGAAGTTCATGGGCTGGCGGACCGCCGTCGCCGTGTCCAAGATCCTCGCCGGCCAGCTGGCCCGCGGGCAGACGAACTTCCTGCGGATGCTGTTCAAGTTCAGCTCCGTCTACAACGCCGACAAGTTCACCGCCGACCACGCCAAGCCCGTGAAGTACCGCACCCGCCGCCCCGACGAGTACCCCGGCAAGGTGAAGGTCAGCGACCTGCTGGTCCACCTGAAGGTGAACGCTCTCCCCGGCTCCAAGCGGCCAGGCGTCACGCTGAGAACCCACCCCTCCGACACCGTCGCCCTCGCCGCCGGCCCCGTCGTCGAATCGCCCTGAGGCGCCTGCCCCACCGTGGAGCTGCGAGGCGTGGGACGAATTGGGACGAAATGGGACGGTTCTGAGTCCGTCCCAGCAGTGTGTAAATACGATGTAAAGCGTTTGCTGGAAGGCGTTTGAAAAGCGGGACGGTGAACGGGACGAGGCTGTCGGTGTCCCACCGAGCTCATCCACGCATTTGGTTCAGTTGCGTGGGGCGTCCGACCCACGGTTTGAAACGCTCCTGTTCATACCCATGGCCGGCCCTGCCTCCCGTGTGCTCGATGCCTCGGCCAGCGACTTGTTCCCCGGGGTCCCTCCTGTCGGCACGACCAGCCTGAAGCGGCCGAGCTTCTCCGCCATCGGCTTCCCGGCACCCGCTCGGCGCCGTCCCCGCCATTGTCAATCTGAGCCCGGCCCTCGCGCGCAAGACCCGCCGCATCGGCACTCCTCTCCGCCAGTGCCGCCCTCGGTAAGCAGGCTCGCGCGGATCCTGTTCATCTGGGTGACGATTGCACCGCGATGCGTGCAACGGTCTGCGGCAAGAGCCCCCACAAAACAGGCTGCTAACGGACGGAAACCTTCATCCGTTGGCCCCCCGCTCCGCCGGCGTCCGTTCCGGCACCACCATCGACCACCCGGCCGTATCGCCGCCCTCGCCCGACTCCTTCTTCGCCGCCGCCTTCTGGGCCGGCACCACCGCGATCACCACCGGCACCGCCACCAGGGCCATCCGCAGCGGCTCGCGGATCCAACCCTTCCAGTTCCGCATCGGCCGCAGCTCCACCGCCCACGCCACCACCGCCGCGGCCGCCAAAAGCAGCCACTGCCACATCGGCACGTCCGTGGGATCGTTGATCCGGTTGGCCATCACCAGGCAGACCAGCAGCGGCACGATCACCGCCACCGGCCCGCCGGCGAACGACGGCCCCCGCCCGGTCAGCGCGAACAGGAACACCCCGCCGATCGCGCCGCCCAACGCGACGGCCACCCAGCCGGGCGACGTGTCGGCGCTGAACAGGTTCAGCAGTCCCGCGCCGGCCGCCAGGCAGCCGCAGATCCACGGGCCGGCCAACCCCGTCGGCTTCCGCACGGCCAGCGGCTCGATCAGCAGCCACAGCACCAGCGACACCACGGCCGGCACCGCCAGCCGCGTCGGCCAACCCTCCAGCGGCGGCGTCGGGTACCCCTTCAGCACCCAGTACAGGATCGCCGGCGGCGCCAGCAGCGCGATCAAGCCCCGCACGAATGCCGGCACGCGCTTCCCCGACGCCACGATCGCCAGCAGCGCCAGCGGCACGCCGGCCAGCAGGATCCGCTGCTCGTCCCCGGTCGTGTGCCAGTTGGGCCACTGGCTCAGCCCCGGCAGCGGCTTGTCGGCCGCCAGCGGCGCCGCCGCCAGCGCCAGCAGGATCGCCCACGAGCCCGCCCCCCACCCGCGCCGCGTCCGCCCGCCGATCAGGCACAGCACGATCGTCGCCACCACGATCGCGCCCACCGTCGCGCCGATCACCTTCACGTCCATGGGAGCTCCCTCAAGCAAGAAGCCCCGGATGCACATCCGGGGCTCCGACGTCGGTCACGTTGGTGAAGACGGCCACGAATGGCACGAATGAGCACGAATGGAGTTCAAACACGGCCGAAATCGTCCGTGCGGTTCCGGCGTGCCGACCGCCTTTCGCAATCCGTGTCGATTCGTGTCATTCGTGGCCCGTCTGCCTTACTGCGGCGTCCCTTCCAGGTTCACCATCAGCGTCACGTCGTCGCCGACCATCCCCTCGTACTTCGACACGCCGAACGCCTGCCGGCTCACCGTGAAGTCGGCGCTGTAGCCCACCACGGTCGCCTTGGTCATGGGGTTCTTGCCGATGCCCAACCGCTTCATCGTGACCGTCTTCTCGACCGTCTTGCCGTGCAGGGTCAGGTTGCCGGTCACCTCGAACGTGTCGTCGCCCGTCGCCTTCACGCTGGTGCTCTTGAACGTGATGTCGGGGAACTTCTTCGCGTCGAAGAAGTCGGGGCTCTTGATGTGGTCCTCCCACGCCGCCAGGCCCATGTCGAGCTTGGCCAGGTGGGCCACGATCTCCACCGACGACGGCGGCGCGAGGTTGCTGTCGACCACCACGGTCCCCTCCACGCCGTGGAAGATGCCGAACGGCTGGCTCGCGCCCAGGTGGGCGATCCGGAACACCGCCATCGAGTGGACCGGGTCCAGCTTGATCGTGCCGGCCAACGCCGACGAACCGGCGGCAACGGCGGCGGCGAACACGGTGGCAACACGCAGGGTACGGGATCGCATGGGCGGGCTCCTTGAAGAATTTCCGAGTCGGTCTGCCGACTCTCCAACGAAAAATAGTTGTTGCAACAATAAAAGTCAAATCGTTGGCGGTCGGATACTATGGTCGGGGTCGGCCGGCGGCTGTAGAATTTTGTTTCGCCGCAGGGGCAGGGTCGACCTCGCACGACAAGGACGGGTGCCACGATGAGCCGTTTGGACCAACACGTCGGCCGGGTGCAGAACAAGCTCGCCCTGGAGCGTTTCTTGTCGGCACTGGGCACCACCGTCGCCGGCGCGTGCGTGCTGCTGCTGTTGGGCGTGATCGCCACCCGGTTGTCGCACCTGGAGGCGCCCCGGCCGTGGACCTGGGTGTGGGCGGGGCTCGGCCTGGCCGTGATCGCCGCCGGCGCGTACGCCGTCGCCCGCCGTCCCTCGCGCCACCAGGCGGCCGTCGCCATCGATCGAAAGCTGGGGTTGGCCGAGAAGTTCAGCACCGCGCTCTACGTGCGGAACACCACGGACCCCTTCGCCGCCGCCGCCGTGCTCGACGCCGAGCGCACGGCCGACAACGTCACGCTGCACCGCCAGTTCCCCACGCCGTTCCCGCGCACCGCCTACTGGGCGATCGCCGCGGCGGTCGTGCTGATGTTGGCCGCGTCGTACCTGCCCACGCTCGACCTGTTCGGCCGGGAGGCCCGCCGCCAGGCCGCCGCCGTCCACTACCGCGAGCAGCAGGCCAACCGGCAGGTGGTCGAGCAGGCGCTGGCCAAGGTGGCCGCGTTCCCCAAGGCGGTCCGCAACGCCCCCGAGGTGCAGCTGGCCAAGGCCGAGGCGCAGCACGCGCTCGACCAGAACACGGTCGACCGCACCCAGGCGACCGACAACGCGATGAAGCTCCTGCAGGAGGCCAGCAGGGCCGGCATGGAGGAGGTCAAGCAGAACCAGCAGTTCGCGCAGGCGCAGACCAACCAGCAGCTGTTCAACTCGCTGAACCCGTCGGTCGACGACAAGGGCCCCGTCGCCGACGCCAGCCGCGACATCGCCAAGGGGAACTTCGCCGGCGCGATGGACAAGCTGCAGTCGCTGCCCCAGAAGTTCAACGACATGTCCAAGGGCGAGCAGCAGAGGGCCGCCCAGCAGATGAACAACATGGCCAACACGCTGGCCAAGCTGGCCAGCGACCCCGCCGCCATGAAGCAGCTGCAGCAGCAGATCCAGCAGATGGGCGCCAGCCAGCAGCAGGCGCAGCAGCTCGCCCAGGCCGCCCAGCAGGCGGCCCAGGGCAACCAGCAGGCGCAGCAGCAACTGCAGCAGATGCAGCAACAGCTCGCCCAGCAGATGAACGGCGGCAAGGGCCCGACCGCGCAACAGCAGCAGCAGATCAACCAGGCGGTCAAGCAGATGCAGGCCGCGGCCAACACGCAGGCGACGGCCCAGCAAATGTCGTCCGCCGCCCATCAGATGGCCGCCGCCATGCAGCAGGTGGCCCAGGGCGCGCCGAAGACGGGTGCCCAACAGGGCCAGCAGCAGGCCCAGGCCGCGGCGCAGAAGCAGGGGGGCCAGCAGATGGCCGCCGCCAAGCAGGGCGCGGCCAACCAGCAGCAGGCCGGTCAGAAGCCCGGTGCCGGTCAGCAGCAACCCGGCGGTCAACAGCAGGCCGGCGCCCAGCAACAGGCCGGCGGTCAACAGCCCGGCCAGCAGCCGGGCCAACAACCCGGCGGTCAACAACAGTCCGGCCAACAGCAGGCCAACGGCAACCAACCCGGCCAGCAGCCCGGTGGCCAGCAGGGGCAGCAAGGCCAACAGGGTCAACAACAGGGCCAGCAGGGCATGGCCAACGCCCAGCAGCAGATGCAGGACGCCCTCGCCCAGATGGACGCCGTCCAGAAGGACGCCCAGCAGATGGCCGCCGCCCAGAACGGTGCCGATGGTGCCGGTCAACAGCCCGGCCAGCAGCCCGGTGACCAGCCCGGCGACGGCGGCAACGGCGGGGGCCAGAAGAACAACCAACCCCCCGGCAACGGCCAGGGCGCCGGCGGCGTGGGCGGCGTCCAGGCCAAGGCCGTCGCCTCCTTCACCGTCAAGCAGCAGATGGACCCCAGCCAGCGCATCGAGGGCGGCCGCATGCTCGCCAAGACCTTCGTGAAGGCCCCGTCCGACAAGGGCACCAGCACGATCCAGTTCACCCCCGCCGCCGCCGCCGCCGTCAAGGACGCCACCGACGACGTCTCCGAGGAGTCGGTCCCCAAGGACGCCCAGCGCGTCGTGAAGGACTACTTCAACACGATCGACAACGGGCGGTGATTCACCCCCTCCGTCCAAGCCGGCGTCTGAGGTACCCCGGCGACCCGGATACCCAGCGTCACCCTCGCACCCTCCCGAACGCCTCCGCCAGCGGCCGCCCCTGTTCCGCGTTCACGCCCGACACGTACGCGATCATCCCGCCGACCCACGCCGCGAAGTCCGGCCGCCCCTCGCGGTTCTGCGCCGCCAGCCCCTCGGTCTGCGCCCGGTGCAGGATCGCCCGCAGCCGCCGCACCGTCTCCCGCGGCACGCCCACCCGCTCGTTCACCACCAGCCCCGTCACCGTCTGCGCCATGTTCGGCCGCTGCACCCGCGTCTTCGCCTCGTTCACGGCAAACCCCTCGTCGGCCGTGATGTGCCGCACCCGCGCCAGCAGGTAGCCAACCTTCTCGTTCGGACCGCTGAACGTGAGGTCGTCGGCATACCGCGTGTAGGTCCACCCCAGCTTCGCCGCGATCCCGCTCAGCCGGCTGTCCATCCGCCGCGACACCAGGTTGCTGATCGCCGGGCTCGTACACGCCCCCTGCGGCAGGCTCCGCGGCCCCGACGCCACGTGGAACGGCTTCCCAGCATAAACAACCGTTCGTCGCGGCGACTCCGTGCAGATCAGCCCCAGCACCGTCGCCACCGCCGGCGAGTATCCCAGTTGCCGCAGCAACCCCGCCACCCGCGGGAACGTGATCGACGGGAAGAAGTCGGTCAGGTCCGCGTTCGCCACGCACGCCCGCCCCACGTGTGGCGTCGCGTTGGTCACCGTGCTCCGCCCCGGCACGAACCCGTGCGCGGCCTCATGCGCCGGCACCCACGCCAGCACGTTCGCCAGCACCCACTGCTGCGCGAGCGCCAGCGATTCATGCGGCGCCGACAGCTGCCGCACGCCGCCATTCTTCTTCGGCACGGTGAACCGGACGTAATGTGAGACGGTGGCCGCATCGCTGTGGAACGCCAGCCACCGCAGCCGCCGCACGGTCAGCCCCAGCGCCGTCGCCACGTCGGCCGGCGTCGCCAGCACCGGCAGTCCGGCCGCCGTCAGCTTCGCCACATCGGACGTGCGATCGGCCAACCCCTTGGAGACGCCGCGCCCCAGGAACACGATGTCCGTCGCCCGCCGCTGCGCAACGCCGCGGGCGTGCGCCGCTCGCCGCTCCGCCGCCGCCGCTCGCTTCTCCGCCTTGCGCCGCTCGCGCGTCTCCTTGTCCAGCCGCACCGCGTCGGTCGCCGCCTGCTGGACCCGGCGCTCGATCGCCTGCGCGTCCCCGCGCACCTTCTCGAACGCCTCGCCCACCCGGTGGATCTCGACCAACTGCTCCGGCGTGATCAGCCCGTGCGCGACCATCCCCCGATCGATCAGCAGCGTCCGCGGGTCGCCCGCCGGCGGGATGATGCTGCTCAGCCCCGTCGCCACCAGGTTCCGCAGCAGCACGCCCCCGGCCGACTGCCGCTTCGCCTCGGCCTCGGAGATCGGCGTGAACAGCCCCGCGTCCAGGTCCAACGTGACCGACGGCGGCGGGGCGGGGCGGGGCGTTGCCGGTATCGCCGGTGGTGGCATCCACGTCTGCACCGGTGCGAACGGTGCCGACCCCATCGACATCCCCTGCCCCAACAGCGCCCCCGGCAGGTTCGATGCCGGTCGGGCCGGCGACTGCTGCGACCGCTCGTAGATGTCCCGAGCCGCCCGGCGTCGAAGCCGCCGCTCGCGCCACTGGCCTTCGAGGCGGTACAAGATGATGGCGGCGACCACCACGCAGAAGACGACCGTGTGCTCGGTGGTGTCGAACGGCCACATCGTCTCGTCCCCGTCACCAGGCGTGCCGAATCGCGCGGGAGGGCGGGGCGGATCGGGCGACTTCACCCGTCGGACCAGGGCCGTTCACCCAAGGATCCGCACCCCACCGGTGGCGGGAGACCCTTGGGTCGTCCTGGTCCCGCCACCGGTGGGGTGCGGATCCAAAACGAACAACGGCTCTGGGGAAGCATGGGCAGGCAACTGCGCCCGCGGCGGAACGCCGCAGAGATAGTCTCGCCCGACCCACCCGCGCCCTCCCGGGCGACTCCAACACCATCCTCACCATCCAAGCCGGCGTCTGAAGTACCCCGAAGACCCAGGTCAATTGCGTCACTGGCCCGATCGCATCTTCTCGTACCACCCGCTCGCCGAGTACGCCTGCAGCGCCGCCACCGACGCCGACCAGCGCAGCGCCATCATGTGCCGGCACGGCCCGTTCTTCAAGGCGAACCGACGGTAGTAAATGCACGCACATTTCCCGCGCCGGATCCGTCCGTCGCCGTCGACCGTCACCTCGGTCGCCGTGTCGTCGACCGTCCCCGCCAACGTGTACCCGCCCGGCAGCCCCGCCGCGTCGGTCCTGTCGGTGAGCGTCACGCGGTTTCGCGCCATGATCTGCCGCGCCCCGACCATCTCCGGATGCGGCGGCCCGATCTCCGCCTCGCCCACCGCCCGCGGCAGCACCTGCCGCCACCGGTACACCCCGTTCGGCAGGTCGTGGATCACCTGCCCCGCGTGCGCCAGCTGCCGCAGCGCCGCCATCGCGTCCGCCGGCTCGATCCCCAGCCGCTCCTGCAGCTGCGCGATCGTCACCCGCCCGTGTTCCCGCACGGCCGCCGCCACGTTGGTCACGGTGTCCGGCGCCACCGCCGCCGGCGGGGCGAGCAGGTCCAGCGCCGAGCTCCGCGTCCAGTCGTTCCTCGTCCACCCGCTCAGCCCCACGGTCAGTTGCATCTCCGACATTCGCGCCACCCAGAAGCTGGGCAGCCCCGTCCCCAGCAGGTGCACCTCGAACCGCTCCGCCAGCGGCAGCGTCCGCGCCAGCACCGACAATCGCCTCACGCCCCACACCCGCACCGGCGGCCCGTCCGGGCCGCAATACGTTGTCCCGTAACTGACGATCCGCTTCTCCCACGGCTCCAGCACGATCACCGGCGGCTGTCCGTCCAACAGCTCGAACCGCATCGCCCGCGGGCTCTTCCGCGCCTTGTTCCGCTGCAGGAACGCCAGGATCGAGTAGACCGCCTCGCGCGACAGCTCCACGGTCTTCCCCGGCATCGTCATCGCCGACTGGATCTGCATGAACCCGCGCAGCCACCCGTCCGGCAGGTCGATCTTCTCCTCGCGGTACTCGCCCGCGGCATCGGTCGTCGCCGAGAACCCTGCGGGATCAATGGTGAACCGCGTCTGTCGGTACGTCCGCAGCGTCTGGAAGTGCCGGTACAGGTCCCACGAGTAGTCGACGTTCGTCGTCCCCCACTGCACCGGGATCGTCGACGGCCCGAACGCCGACCGGTCCACCGTCAGGCAGCCGTACGTCGACTCGTCCGCCGAGAAGCACTCGAACAGCAGCGCGTCCTCCGCCACGGTGATGACCGGGTCGTACGGCAGCAGTTGCCGCCACAGCTCTGCATCGTGCAGCCGCAGGTACCGGTCGTACGCGTTGCGCGCGTCCCAGTACGTCTTGCGGGCCGAGTGGTAGTCCCGCTGCAACGTGGCGAACGACCCATCCCGCGACGCCCGGTCCCGGTCGGCCAGGGCCGCCGTCGTCGCCTCGGCCACCGCCGCCCGCCGCACCGCGGCCAGCCGGGCCCCCTCATCGTTCCTCCACGCCCGGTACGCCGACCTGTCCCGCCGTTTGAATCGCAGGTCCGACACCACCGCATCGTGCAGCGCCGAGATCGCCTCGCGAAACCGCACCGGTTGCAGCAGCGCCGCGTCGAACGCCACCGGGTCGCGCGACAGGTTCGGGGCCAGCTGCAGCGTCTGCCCGGCCCCCGTAGGCACGACGTCGCTGCGACCGCGATAGGCAAACGTGACGTTCAACTCGCCTCCCGATCCACGCCGGTTCTGAGGTACCCCGAAGAGCCGCGTCTACACCGGTTCCAACACCAACTCCGGCAAGCACCGCTCCGCCTCTGCCGCCAACCCCGGCTGCCGCTCCACCGCCGTCACGATCGCCGACAGCCCCACCCGCGCCTCCGGCACCCGCACCGATCGGATCGCCATCGCCAGCACCGGCAGCAGCACCGCCGCATGCGCGGGTTCCCGCACCACCGCGTCGCTCGCCTGGCGCAGCGCGATCCGCTTCGCCCGCCCGCCGCGGTGGATGCCCAGCAGCACGCCCGCCCACAGCGCCGCCAGCGCCGTCGCCCCCTGCCCCGGCAGCGCGGCGCGCACCTGGAGATCGGCCACCAGCGCCAGCCGCACGTCGTCGTACGGCGTCTCCAGCAGCCGCGTGAACAGCGCCGGATCGCGATACGCCGCCTCCCCACCGTCCGACCGTACCCACGCGAACGCCGCCCGGCGCACGACGGTGTTCGCCGAGTCGAAGAACCGGCTCACCGGGTCCACGTCGTACGCCGTCGCCAGCTGGCCCAGTGCCCAGCTCGCAATCTCGCCACCCAGAACGGTGGATCGCGCATCCGCCAGTCGGGTCAACTCGCCATGCTCGGCCGCGTCGATCGTCCGCGCCCGCAGGAACTCCAGTCCCAGTCGCGCCACCGGCACCGGCTCGGCCATCGCCACGTCGACCGCCTGCGCCAGCGTCAGCCGGTCCCGACGGATGTGCTTGCGCATCGCCCGCGCGATCGCGTCCAATGCCGCCACGTTGCGCGTCCGCAGCAGTCGCAACCAGTCGGCCACATCCAGCGTGCCCAGCGTCGTCGCGTGCTCCAGCAGGTCGGCCGCCAGCTGCTGCACCAGCTCGTCGGCGTGATCGAGCATCTGAAGCAGCAGCGTCACGTCGATCGCCGTCAGCCGGCTCAGGTGGTGCCGCCGCAGCAGTTCGACCGCCCATGCCCGCACCGGTCGGCACGCCGCGTCGACCACCAGCGACAGCAGCGGCACCGCCGCGTTGGCCCGCTCCCACAGTTGCGGGTGCGCGGGCGCCGGCATCAGGTCGGCCAGCCGCCTCCCCTCGGCCACCTTCGCCAGCGATGGCCCGAACGCCAGCACGTCGCCGCTGCCGAACAGCGCGTGCGTCAGCCCCCAGCAGTCCAGCAGGTTCTCGCCGGTGGCGACGTCCGCGTCGGTGTACAGCCGCAGTGCCACGGTCACGGCCGCAACGTAATCGTCGTGGGCCGATCGACCGTCCAGCCCGAACCCGATCCGCCGGAAGTACCGCCACGCCCGCCGGCGGAGGTAGTAGCGCGTGTGGTACGAGAACGGCCGGCCCACCTGAAACCGGTCGGCCGGCGAGAACAGCCGCTCCACCGTGTACGACGCGCGCGAGGCGTAGTCGTACCGATGCCGCCGCCGCCGTTGTCGCCGCACCATCCGGTCGAACGCGACCATGCAGTGCGCCACCAGCACGTCATCACGCGCCCCCTCGGCCTGCTTGAACAGCCGCTTGAGGACCGGCTCGTGCCCCACGCCCGGCGGCCGGCCGTTCAGGTAGGTCAGCACCTGCCGCCGCGCCCACGGCCGGTGGTCGCGCTTCCACGCCTCGACGATCGGCACCAGCAGCTTGTGGACCCGCAGCGTCCGCAGGTGCGGCAGGAACCGGTCGTCCGCATCGGCCAGGTACTGCTCGGCCAACCGATAGGCGGCACGATCCTGTGGCGGCGGTGGCGGCATGCTGGACGCCGATCATCCGACCCCGCCCCGACCCCGTCAAACCGCTCCCGCGTTCGTGTATGCTTCGCCCGTGACCCGGCCTGCCCGCCTCAGCGGCCGGCGACCCCCAGCAGAGTCCAACACGCGTGAACCCCTTTGCCCATCGCCTCGCGATCCTGCTCACGCTGGTCGCCGTTCCACCCGCCCGCGCCGCCCGCCCCTTCCGCGATCTCGTCGGCATCAACGTCAAGTTCGCCCAGGGTGAGCCGCCGGCCGACCTCCCGCTGCTCAGGCAGCTCGGCGTCCGCTGGGTGCGCGACTCGGTCGACTGGAAGACGCTCGAACCGATGGCCGGCCGGTACGTGCCGTTCCCGCGCGCGTTCCAGCAGCGGCTCGACTACTACAAGGCCAACGACATCGGCCTCGTCTTCGGCCTGTGGTACGACAACACCGCCGCCTACCCCAACAACCCCGCCGACCCCGCCCGCTCCACCGACCCCGCCGCGTACGGCCGCTACGCCGCCGAAATCGCCAGACGCCTCAAAGCGTCGGGCGTCCGGTTCGTGATCGAGCTGTACAACGAGCCGCACAACTCGCTCAAGTGGATCGGCGGCACCTGGAACGGCAAGCCGCCCTGCGCCTGGCTCGACCGTTACGTCGCGATGGTCTCGCAAGCCACCAAGGCCGTCGACCCGTCGGTCCGGCTGCTGGTGTGCGACGACATGTGGATCATCCACTACTGGTTCCTGGAGAAGGGGCTGCCGCCGACGATCGCCGGGTTGGGCATTCACCCGTACGTGAAGGGGGCCCCCGAGCGGTCGGCCGTCGATCAGGACACCGACTGGGTCCGCCCGTTCGACGTGGTCGACGCGGACGGGTCGTTTCGCTCCGCCGTCGATCGGCTGCGCGACCACGCCGCCGCAAAGCTCGGCCGCACGCCTGCGATCTGGCTCACCGAGTGGGGCTGGGAGGACGGCGGCATGATGGGCGATCGCAAGATCACCGAGGACACGATCGCCGCGTTCATCCCCCGCGCCTACCTGGCCGCCCTCGACGCCGGCGTCGAGAACCTCTGCTGGTTCAGCCTCCGCGACAGCGTCGACGGCCCGATGGGCCTCACCCGCAACGACGGCACCCATCGCAGGTCGTTCGACGCGTTCGCCACGATGACCGCCACGCTGGGCGACTGCACGACGGTCCAACACGTCACCGGGGCCGACCATCCCACGGTCGGCGTGCAGGCGTACCGGCTCGCGTCGCCGGACGGAAGGACCGTGCTCGTCGCCTGGGACATCGACGGCACCCGCGACGCGTGGCTCGCCGCCAACGGGCCCGCCCGTGTCACCGACGTCCTCGGCCGCCCGGTCGACATCGTGCCCGGCAACCGCCCGCGGCTTCACCTGGGCCCGTCCCCGCTGTACATCGCCGACGGCGGCCCCGCCGCGATGGTGGCGCCGGTGGTTCCGGCGCACGTGCCGCCGGCGGAACTGTTCCCGTGAGATCGCGGCCTGCGGCTTCGCCGATCGTCACGCAACGGCGCCGCTGCATCCGCGAAGCCGCAAGCGGCAAGACGAATGACCCACTCGACCGCCGACGACCCGCCTGCACCATCGGAGCGGCGTGCGCTGCTCACCGCATGCGAGTGGGCGTACGTCGCCGTCGTTGCATTCGCGATGATCACCGTGCGCGTCGGCGGCGACCGGTGGGGCTGGGCGACGCTCGTCGCGTATGGGCCGCGCTGCGTGGTACTGACGCCGGCCACTGTCCTCCTGCCGTGGGCCCTCTGGCGACGCCGCGGATGGGTCACCGCCGGCGCGGTCCTCGCCGCCCTGTTGGGCGTGCTCGAAATGAACGTCCCCCGGCGCTCGGCCCTGGCGGCGCGCGGTTCGTCCACCCCGTTGCGGCTGCTCGAGCTGAACGTGAACGGGGCTGACACCGACGGCCGGGCGTGCGACCCGCGGCGCTTCGCCGACCTCGTGGCGACCGAGTCGCCCGACATCATGGTCCTGCCCGAGTGGTCGGCCGCCGCGGGACTGCCCGCCGTCGGCGGCGCGACGTGGAACGTCTGCCGGGCGCGCGACACGCTGCTGGCCACCCGGCTGCCGGTCGTGCGGACCGTCACCTGGACCGGCCGGCCCGGCGGCGAGGGGGACGTGGCGGGGTTCGAGCTGGTCACGGGCGGGCGACGCCTCTGGTGCTTC
The DNA here is from genome assembly GCA_965198865.1 of Tepidisphaeraceae bacterium. Classification (GTDB taxonomy): domain Bacteria; phylum Planctomycetota; class Phycisphaerae; order Tepidisphaerales; family Tepidisphaeraceae; genus CBDAQA01. Next base: position 41,827 of record CBDAQA010000021.1, read on the forward strand.
GGGCTGCAACTGGAGACGCCGCGTCGCGGGTTCGAGCCGGTTCTGCGGCGACAGGCGAATGCCAGCCGGTTGTTGGGCGAGAGCATCGCCCGCCGGCAACGGCTGCACGACCAGGCCGCGGCCTTCATCCGGCAAACGGCCGGCACCGAGGACGTCGTCATCCTCGGCGACTTCAACGCGGTGGGCGATGGCGCGATCTTCCGCTCGGCGTGGTCCGGCTGGACCGACGCGTTCGACCGGGCCGGCTGGGGGTTCGGCTGGACGAAGTACCAGGACCGCTGGGGCGTGCGGATCGACCACGTGCTGGCCAGCGGGCAGCTGCGCGTGGTGCGATGCCGCGTCGGGCCGGACGTCGGATCGGACCACCTGCCGTTGTTGGTCGAGCTAGACCGTCCCAAATGATCCGACCGGGGTGGCCGCTTCAGCGGCCACCGGTGGCGGCTGAAGCCGCCACCCCGTTGTGGCAGGCCGCGTCTCGCCGCGCTTGAGGGACTGGAACGCATCCCACTCCCGCTCCAGCAGCGCTGAGAACTCCTCGCGGAACCGCTCGGGCCGGAAGAAGTCGGCGTGCCGGCGGATCGCGGCCGGCTCGAACCGATCCCGGCTCGCCTCGAAGCGGTCCACCGCGTCCACGACCGAAGCCACGGTCTGCTGTTGGAAGAACAACCCGGTGCGCCCCTCGCGCACCGTCTCCATCGCCCCGCCCCGGCCGAAGGCGATCACCGGCGTCCCGCACGCCATCGCCTCGACCGGCGTGATGCCGAAGTCCTCCTCGGCGGCGAACACGAACCCCCGCGCCCGCTGCATCAGGTCGCGCAGCACGGCGTTCGACTGGTACCCCAGCACCTCCACGTTCGGCCCGGCCACGGCCTTCACCCTCGCCAGTTCGGTGCCGTCGCCCACCATGACCAGCTTGCGGTTCGGCATGGCCGCGAACGCCTCGGCGATCAACGGCATCCGCTTGTAGGGCACCATCCGTGACGCGGCCAGGTAGAACGACTCCTTCTCCTGCCGCAGTGGGAACGCGTCCACGTCCACCGGCGGGTAGATCACCTCGGCGGTCCGGCGGTAGCAGTTCAGGATGCGCCGCGCGACGTACCGGCTGTTGGCCACGAACGTGCCGACCCGGCTCGCCGACGATTGGTCCCACTGCCGCAGGTAGTGCAGCACGGCCCGCGTGATGATCCCCTTCACGCCGCGGTTCAACCCCGACTCGGCCAGGTACTGGTGCTGCAGGTCCCAGGCGTAGCGGATCGGCGAGTGGACGTAGCTCACGTGCAGCTGATCCGGCCCGATCACGACGCCCTTGGCCACCGCGTGGTTCGACGAGACGACCACGTCGTGTCCGGTCAGGTCGAACTGCTCGACCGCCATCGGCATCAGCGGCAGGTACTGGCGGAAGTGCTTGCGGGCGAACGGCAGCCTCTGGATGAACGACGTGGTGGCCCGCCGGCCGCCGATGAAGTCTCGGCCGTCGTCGGGCAGGAAGTCGACCAGCGCGTAGAGGTCGGCCTCGGGCAGCACGTGGAGCAGCTGCTCGACGACCCGCTCGGAGCCGGCGTAGGTCGTGAGCCACTCGTGGACGATCGCTGCTTTCACGCGGTACCTCAAATCTTTCGGAAAATCCTTCCAAGCCGGCTTCTGAGGTACGCCGAAGACCCGGGTCCTCGGCGTACCACAGACGCCGGCTTGGACGGCCACGAATCAGTTCGTCCCCGCCACACGGCTCAAGACCTGCCACACCTGCTCGGCCGATGCGTCCCAGCTGAACCGCGCCGCCCGCGCCCGGCCACGCCCGAACAGATCGGCACGCAGGGCGACGTCATCGGTTAGGCTCACGATCGCCTCGGCCATGGCACCGGCGTCGCGCGGCTCGATCAACACGGCGGCGTCGCCGACCACCTCGGGCAACGCGGTGGCGTTCGAGCAGACGACCGGCGCGCCACACGCCATCGCCTCCAGCGGGGGGAGGCCGAAGCCCTCGTAGGTGGAGGGGAAGACGAACGTCTCGCACCCGCCGTACAGGGCGGGCAGGTTGGCATCGTCGACGTAGCCGAGCAGCTTCACGCGCGGCAGCGACCGGGGGTCGACGGCGGCGTCGGCGTATATCGCGTTGCCGCCGCCGGCGATGGCCAACGTCAGGTTGGGCCGGCGTTCGGCGACAAGCGGCCAAGCCTTGAGCAGCGTGGCCAAGTTCTTTCGCGGCTCAATCGAGCCTAGCGTCAGCACGTACGGGCCGGGCAGGTCGTGTTCCCTTCGCACGGCGGCCACGGCCTCGAGCGCAGGCGGCGCGAAGCGGCCGTCGACGCCGTTGTAGATCACGTCGATGTTGGCCGGGTCGACGCCGGTCAGGTCGGCGAGTCGATTGCGCGAGAATTCGGATACGGTCATCACTCGTCGGACGCGGCGGGCCAGGCGCGGGATGAGGAACTGGTACCAGGCGGCGAACGGCCGACTGAAGCATTCGGACGCGTCGGCGTAGGTGGCGTCGTGGATCGTGACGACCTGTTGCCGCACGAGCAGCGGCCCGGTGTTGCAGGGCGACCAGAGCAGCGAGCCGCGGCAGGCGCGGGGCAGCGTGGCCTGTTCCCATCGGTGGCCCCGGATGCCGTCCCTGGCGTCGGTCTGCACGACGCGGCAGCGCGCGCCGAGACGGCGGACGATCTCCATGGCGTACCGCTGCACGCCGGTCAGCCGCTTGCCGGCGTACCGGCCGTTCACCGTGAGGGGCGTCGCGCTCATGTTCACCAGGCCGCCTTCGTCATGCCCAGCGTCGCCCGCCGGTGGGGTTCTGGTTCGACGGTCTCGTCTGCGCACGCGTCGTCGGACGGCGCGGTCGCCGCGGCCCCGTGGACGCAGAGCAGGGCGGCCATCAGCGACCACATGGACGGCGTGACCAGGTCGGGCGACGAGACCATCTTCGTGCCGACGACGCCGAGCAGGCCCGCGGCGAACGGGGCGTGCCATTGGGCCGCCGGGCCCGTGGCGCGGCGGTCGGGCGAGCGCAGCAGGTGGATCAGCGCGCCCCCCAGCCCGGCCACGCCGAACAGGCCGACGGTGCTGAGCAGCGACGGGCCGAAGCTCGACGCGCGGTTGCTGCCGAGGCCGACGCCGAGCCCCCACGTCGACTTGAACAGCCCGGTGGCGAACGCATCGGCCCCGGCGCGCTCGTCGTACGACGACGACTCGTCCTTCTCGAACACCATCTTCCGCAGCAGCTCGCGGAGCGTCTCGCTGGAGGCGACGGCGGCGACGGCGACGATGGTCATCAACACCACGGCGGCGGCGGCGCGGGGGTTGCGGCGGGCACCGGTGATCAGCGGCACGGCGAGGAACCGCGCCGTCGCCCACGCCGCCGCGCCGGCCAGGCCGACGTAGGCCGTGCTGGAGGTTGACAGCGCGAGGACGCCGATCGTGGTCCCGATCAGGCTCATGCGGATCGCGATCGCGCCGCGCCGGCGCGACGGCGGCTCGGCGGCGAGGAACATCAGGTAGCCGACCAGGAACACGGCCATGCCGGCCGGCTCGGTGAACGTCGAGCACAGCCGGGGCAGGTCCATGATGGACGTGCCGTGCATCATCACGTAGGCGGTGTTGGAGTAGAGCACGTCCTCCGGGTAGGGCAGGCCCGTGTACGACGCGGCGAACTGGTACACCGCCAGCCCCAACACGATCGCGCCGGCGCTCCGCATGGCGACGACCATGCTATGGACGGTTCGGTCGTCATCACCGGTTTGGGCGGCGTACCAGAGCAGGCCGAGGTTCAGCAGCAGGTAGGCGGCCTGGGCGACGTTGCTGGTCGAGAACGACAGCGGGGCGGCGGCGTCGGCGTCGAGGCGGGGCGACATCACGCCCGCCCCGGCGAACACGCGCGGCAGCACGACCGCGCCGGCCACGGCGACGACAGTGGTGGCGGCCATCCACCCCATCGCCAGCCGCGTGCGCGGCGCGTGGCCGAGCAGGGTGGACCGTTCGGTGCGCACCACGACGCAGCGGCCGGCGATCAGGATCAACGTGAAGAAGTAGGGCGACACGCCGACGCCGCTGGCGTTGACCAGGGCGGCCCCCTCGAACGGCGCGCACAGCACCGCCGCCGGCAGCAGCCAATCGGGCCGGCGCACGGCGATCGCGCAGAGGAGCAGCGCCCAGAGGCCCAGGACGGCAATGGTCATTGAGCCACCGCCCCCGCGCCGAACGGCGGGGCCGGGGGCTGCACCAGCCGCTGTTGGGGTGGCTTGGCGAACAGCTTCTGCACGATCGCCTTGAGCCGGTAGCTGCGGTGCAGCGTGGGGACGATGCGGCGGCGCACCGGGCGGGGCGTGGCGAAGATCGCCCTCCACATCAGCTGCCACTTGGGGTTGGGGTGGCGGGCGATGAGGGCGGCGACGTCGAGGTCGCGGACGGCGGCGTTGCCGGGATCAACCGCGTGCATCTTCAGCGCGGCCTGCACGAACTGCGGGTTATCGGTCACGCGGACCCGATCCGCATAAGCTTGGCCGAAGCGGGCGGCGAGGAACTGCCGCAACGTGGCGGTGCGCCCCGCGATCAGGGTCAACTCGTAGTGAAGCCGCTGCGGCGTCGGCTCGGTCAGGCCGCCCATGTTGCTGCCGTGAACGCGGTAGTCGGAGAGCGCATCGTCGATCGTGACGAAGGGGGTGAGGAACTGCGCCGCCATGCCGAGGTAGCCGTCGCAGTCGCGTCGCTGCTCCGGCGGCAGCGGCATCAGTGCGGCCAGCACCTCGCGGCGGAACGACATGCACGAGGTCACCGGCACGGCCACGCAGCCGCCGCGGTCGGTCGCCGTCGGCGCGAGCCAGCCGGCATCCAGGTTGGGGTTCAGCCGGTCAACGATCGTGTGCCCCAGCCCGTCGATCACGCGGGCGGCATGGTTGCACATGCCGGCGGTGGGGTCGGCGGCGAAGGCGGCCACGACTTGGGCGATCTTGTCGGCGGTGAACACGTCGTCGGCATCGAGCAGGCAGACGACGTCGCCGGTCAGGTGACGGAAGCACTCGTTGACGGCCGACGTCTGGCCGCCGTTGGGCTTCTGCACGAGGCGGAAGCGGGGGTCGCGGGCGACGTAGGTCTGCACGAGCGCGACCGAGCCGTCGGTCGAGCCGTCGTCGCAGATGACGGCCTCGAAGCGGTCGTAGGTCTGGGCGAGCAGCGCGTCCAGCGCCAGCGGCAGGTAGGCGGCGTAGTTGTAGTTGGCGATCAGCACCGACACGAGCGGCCGGGCGGGCAGCGGCGGCAGCGGCATCGGCTGGGGAAGCTCATCCGTTGGCATGGACCCCTCCGGTGGCGGGGACGGCACCTTTTGGCAGCGGCTGCTGTGGGCCGGCCAGCTCGAGCAGCTCGGCACGGGACATGAACAGGCCGCGGAGGATGCCGGTGGCGATCGCCAGGTAGTAGGCCGAGCGCATGGGCCGCAGTTGGACGAGCCGCACGGCGGCACCGGCGAACGCGCGGAACAGTCCGTTGGCGATCACGCCGATCGGGTAGCGGTTCAGGCGGAAGAAGGCGCCGCGGCCGCGGGCGTAGCTGGCGGCGCGGGCGAGGGTGGCGCGGGTGACGCGGCTGATCTTGTCGGGGTGGTAGACGAGCAGGTGCGGGTGGTAGACGAGCCGGTTGCCGGCGTCGACCAGGCGGACGAGGAAGTCGGGCCCCTCGTCGGCGCCCCACGGCGTGCCGGCGCCGACGCCCAGCCGATCGTTGAACCGCAGCCCGCCCAGCGAGCTGGCGCGCACGAAGATGGTGAACTCCTGGCAGCGGTTCATCACGGTGACGCGGTCGAGCACCTGCGCGTCGGCCTGCCAGTCGGCGACGGGTGCGGGCTCGCGTTCGACGGTGGGGTGACCGGTGATGGCGTCGACGGCGGGGTGGTCGCGGAACGCCTGGTCGACGCGGTCGAGGTACCCCGGGACGTACTGGCAGTCGTCGTCGGGGAAGCCGACCAGCTCGCCGGTGGCGTGGCGGAGGCCGACGTTGCGGGCGCGGGACAGGCCGCGCGTCTCGGTCCGCAGGTGTCGGATCGCGAGGCGGCCCGAGTAGGCGGCGACGAGGCCGGCGAGCCGGTCGTCGCGGTTCTGGTCGACCAGCAGCAGCTCGCAGTGGGCGTGCAGCCCCTGCCGCAGGAGCGAGTCGAGGAACGCGCCGATCTCGTCGTGGCGGCCGACCGTGCAGAGGATGAGCGAGAAGCGTGGCATGTTATCGGGTCGGAACGGCGGCCGGCTCACGCGCCGCACGCCACCTCGGCATCATCGGTGATCCCGACGGCCGCCCTGAGGCGGCGCGCCAGAAGTTCGTACAGGTGGCGCTTGTCGAAGTGGCCGGCAATCCGGTCGGCGGCGGCGCGGCCGAGCTCGGCGCGGCGGAGCCACGCCTGCTCGATGGCGGTGGCCAGCGCGGTGACGTCGCCGACGGGGACGAGCAGGCCGCTGACGTCGTCCCCGACGATGGTCTGGAACGAGCGGATCCGCGTGGCCACGACGGCGGCGCCGCACGCCATCGCCTCGAGCAGCGCGAGGCAGATCGCCTCATTGGCCGAGGGCATGGCGTAGACGCCGCACCGGCGGCAGAGGTCGCGGACGTCGTCGCGGCTGCGGAACCCGAGGAACCGGACGCGATGGGCCACGCCCAGCCCGGCGGCGAGCGCCTGCAGCGCCGCCCGGTCGGGGCCGGTGCCGACGATGTCCAGCGTCCAGGCGTCGTCGAGCCGGGCGACGGCGCGGATCAGGTCGGACGTCCGCTTCTGCTTGTCGGTCAGCCGGGCGACGGTGAGGATCGTCCTGGAGGGCTCGACCGGCTCGGCCGGGGGGCGGAAGAAGGCGGTGTCGCAGCCGTTGGGCTGGAGGGCGGGGCGGATGCCGTACCGCTCGACCTGCCGGCACTCGTCGCGGGTCTGGCACAGGACGGCGGCGGCGCGGGCGAACGCCCGCCGCTTGGCGACCGTCACCACGCCCTGCTGGACCCCGCCGTGGTCCATGGCGACCAGCGGCACGCCGACGCGGCCCGCGAGGAAGTCGAACCGGCCGTTCCAGTACTCCTGCTGGTAGAGCACGTCGATCCGGTCGTCGGCCAGCGCCCGCCGGAGCGCAGGGTAGAACGCGCGGGCGTTGACGCGCTCCTGCGCGTAGAGGGACCATCGCGTGGCGCGGAAGGCGCGGCGGGCCGCCGCGATCGGGCGGTACCAGCCGGCGCAGGGCAGGAAGCGGACGGCGATGCCGTCGTCGGTCCCGTGCAGGCCGGCGTAGCGGGTGGAGGGCAGGTACAGGGTGGGCCGAAGGCCGTTGTCGACCATGCCCCGGGCGTAGTACCAGGACCAGTCGTTGCGGTAGTCGGCCAGGTAGCGGTCGCGGTCCAGCCCCAGCACGTCGCCGAAGAACGACTCGAACGTGTCGCAGCTGAGGAGGACGGCGACGTTGAGCGTTCGGTCGGGCATCGGGGGACGGTCCTCTCCACTTCACGGGCAGAACGACTTCGGCATCAGCTCGCGGCGGCGGCTTCCAGCTCGGGCAGGGCGGCGTCGACCTCGTCGGCGCCCGCCGCGGGCCGGCCGTTCGCGGCACGGGTGAGCAGCCAGGTCACCAGGCACGACGTGCCCAGGTAGACCTGCGAGGCGACGCAGGCGGCGCGCCAGCCGTGGGCGTGGCCGAACAGCAGCAGCGTCGACACGCCGACGATCGCGCTGACGGCCGTGCCCCGCGCGTAGGCAGACGTGGCGCCCCGGCTGATGGCGGCGATGATGTTCGCCCGCTGCAGGCCGTAGATCGGCGGGACGAAGCTCAGGTAAATCATGGCGAGGCGGACCTCGGCGAACTCGCCGCCGGTCAGCCTGGGGGCGAACCGGGGCAGCAGCATCGCGACGGCGACCAGGCCTGCACCGGTGGCCACGCCGCAGCCGAACAGGCCGACGGCCATCAGGCGGTAGAGGCGGCGGAACGGTTCCTCGCCCTCGATGAACGCCCGGCCGAGGCGGGGGCGGAGCACCTGGGTCAGCACGTCGATCGGCACGAGCATGACCGAGAACAGCTTGGTGGCGGTGCCGTAGATGCCGGTCTGGCGGTCGCCGGCGACCCACTTGAGCAGCGGCTTGTCCCCCTCGCGGGCGGCCATCTCGGCGAACCAGGCGACCACCATGCGGAGGTGGTCGGCCATCTCGCTGAAGATCGCGCCGCCGGTCAGGTGGGGCCGACCGATGCGGCGGACCAGCCAGCCGTAGGTCACAGCGGCCGCTGGCAACGCGGTGAAGGCGTAGAGCATGAGGACCAAGTTCACGCCGGCCCCCCATCGCCACGCCAGGTAGATGGCGGCGAGGCGCGACGCGCCAAGCACGAAGTCGCTGACGGCCGTCACGTAGTGCTGGCGGAAGCCGGTGGCGACGGCCTGCACGTTGCTGATGACGCGCATCACCAGCAGTTCGCCGACGGTGACCATCAGGAACGCGGCCCAACCGACATCGTGAGCCAGGAACGGCTTCAGCAGCGCCAGCACGGGCAGGACGCAGAGAAACGCGGCGGCACTGCTGCGCATCGCGCGGCCGGCGACGAGCTGCGGGTCGACCTGGCGGGCGATGTCGCGGACGGTCAGGTCGTAGTTGCCCAGCTGGACGAACGGCACCAGGCAGGCGAGCAGGCTGATGAGGGCGAAGAACGTGCCCGAGCCGGTGACGCCGAGGTTGTGCGTGAGGAAGTAGAGCGTGCCGAGGTTGATGACCAGCTTGGAGGCGAACCCGCCGGCGAGCCAGCCGGTCTCGCGGATGAAGGTGGCGTTGAGGCGCAGGGGGAAGCGGCGAGGCGCCGTCGGCATCGGTGCGGGCGAGGATGGGGAGGCGAGTGCGGTCATCGGGGGGCGACCTTCTGCCATCGGATCCGGGTCTTCGGGGCACCTCAGACGCCGGCTTGGGGGCGGGGCATCAGTAGGCCCCTCTCCGGAAGCACAGGGCCGAGACGGTGCGGGCGAGCAGGTGCATGTCGAGCCACGGGGACCAGTTCCGGACGTAGAACTCGTCGTAGCGGAGGCGCTCGCCGTAGGTCGTGTCGTTGCGGCCGGACACCTGCCACAGGCCGGTGATGCCGGGGCGGACCGACTTGTAGATCGCGTAGTACTTGCCGTACTTCTCGACCTCGGCGTCGACGATGGGGCGCGGGCCGACCAGGCTCATGTCGCCGCGGAGGACGTTCCAGAGCTGGGGCAGCTCGTCCAGGCTGGTCTTGCGGAGCAGTGCACCGATGCGGGTCACGCGGGGGTCGTCCTTGAGCTTGTGGTCGCGGGCCCACTCGGCGCGGGCGGCGGGGTCGGCCTCCAGGTGGGCGCGGAGGAGGTCGCCGCCGTTCTGGATCATCGACCGGAACTTCCAGGCGGTGAACCGCTGCCCGCGGAAGCCGATGCGGGTGTGGCCGAAGAAGACCGGGCCGGTGCTGGTCGCCTTGATCAGCGCCGCCACGACGGCCAGCACCGGCAGCAGGCACGCGCCGCCGACCAGCGTGAGGGTGACGTCCATGCACCGCTTGATCAGCCGGGGCAGGGCGACCAGCAGGCGGTTGCGAACCTCCGTCCCGGCGACGCCGGCCAGGTCGCGCGTGTCGCGCCACAGCAGGGGCAGGCCCGGCGCGAACGGGCTGATGGCCGAGGTGACGGTGACGTGCGGGATGCCGCGGGTGTAGCGCTCGAGGATGCGCGTGGCGTCGCGCCGGGTCAGGTCGGGCAGGACGACGATCGCGTGGCGGATGGCGAACCGCTTGGCCAGCGCCGACGCGAGGCGGGGCCGGCCCACGAGCGGGACGCCCAGCCGAGCGACGGAGGCGCGGGCGGTGTTGGCCTCGCTCTCGTCGGCCTCGGCGGCGACGACCCCGCGCGTGCCGATCTGCTCGGGCCGGTCCAGGACCAGCACCGGGCGGAGGCCGTACTGCGGGTGGCGGAGCAGGTTGTCGACCACCGTGGCGGCGGCGGGGCCGGACCCGAAGACGATCGTCGGGTAGCCCCACCAGGACCGTCGGCCACAGGTGGCGCGGACCAGCGCGCGGGAGAGCGGCGCGAACAGGAACTGCAGCGGCCCGGCAACGGCCAGCAGCAGGACGCAGCCCATCGCCAGCTGCCCGAGGCAGGCGAGGACGGCGGTGCCCATCAGCGAGATGGCGGCGACGCGGCTGAGCTGGCGGAACTCGACGGCGGGGCTGAGGGCGACGCCGGGGTACAGGCCGGTCAGCAGGTAGCCGGCGGTGATCGGGAGGCACAGGGCGAGCATGACGACGGCCACGTCGTGGGCGGGCAGGTGGACGAAGGGGACGGTGACGATCGCGGCGATCAGGCCGGCGAGGAGCACGGCGACGATGTCGCCGACGAACAGCGGCAACGCGACGAGCCGGACCCGCGGGGCGGCCAGCCGAAGGTTGGCGAGGGCGGTGCCGTCGAGGGTGCCGCGCGCCGGTCGGGGGCGGCGGAGGCCGAGCGTGCGGTCGGCGGTGCGGGGGAAGGGCAGGTCGAAGGGCGCGCCGGCGACGGAGGTCGTGCCGAGGACGGTGGTGGCGTCGGGCCAGGGCGTCGACGGGCGGGCCGTCGCGGCTTGGGCCGCCGCCGTGCGGGCCGTGGCCCACGGGTTGATGATGTCGTCCAACTGCTCTCGCATGCGGTCTCCCTTAAGCCTGCCCGACGGAGTTCACCGGCCCGGGCCTTCTCCAAGGGCCCGAGCCGACCCCGCGGCACGCGCGGGATCTCCGTCCGGGTCGCACCGCTTCGCCCCGCGGTCCCAGGACCACCGGGCGGTGCCGACCAACCTCCATGTCCAAAGCCACTCGCCCGTTGACCGGTCCAACGACCGGCGGGGGCCACACAAGAACGTCAAGGCAAAGTTCGGTTCGCCGCGGCGTCGCTCAGATCGGCTCCGGGGCGCGGGTCGCCAACTCGATGTTCGCGGGTCGCATGCCGTTGGTCGGGATCAGGTCGAGCGCGGCGCGGGGCGACGTGACCGGGGCGGAGCCCTGGCGGTCGTCGGGGCGGACCTCGCCGCCGCGGATCGAGATCCGCTCGTCGCGGCCGGCCGGGGGCGCGCCGCCGTAGGTGCCGGCGGTGTCGACGCCGTTGTAGGCGAAGCCCAGCAGCGTGCAGCCGACGCCGACCACGCGGTCGCACGCCTGCTTGGCGGCCTGGCGGCTGGAGCGCTGGGCGCGCAGCACGACCAGGGCGGCGTCGGCGTGGGCGGCCAGCACGCGGGCGTCGCCGGTGCCCAGCAGCGGCGGGGCGTCGAGGACGATCAGGTCGAACTCCGACTCCATCTCGCGGACCAGCCGGGCGAACTCGGGGCTGCCGACCACCTCGGCGGGGCTCCCGGACAGCGTGCCGGCCGCCAGCAGGCTCAGCCCGCGGACGGAGGTGGGGCGCACCGCCTCCTCTAGCGTGACCCCGTCGACGACCATGTCGGCGATGCCGAGGCGGCCGGGCAGGTCGAACACCTTGTGGAGGATCGGCTTCCGCAGGTCGGCGTCGATCAGCAGCGTGCGGCGGCCGGCCTGGGCGGCGGCGATGGCGAGGTTGGCGGCCACGGTGGTCTTGCCGTCGCCGCGGTGGGGGCTGGTGACGAGCAGCGAGCAGCCGTTGCGGAACGACCGGCCGTAGCAGATCTCGGCCGCCAGCGACTCGAACGCGCCGGCCAGGTCGCTCTCGGGCGAGAGCTGGGTGATGCGGGCGAGGCTGAACCGGTCGGTCGGGCCGAGCCGGGCGGCATCGGGCAGCTCGGCCAGCACGGGGGCGCCCAGCAGCCGGGCGGCAATGGTGGAGGTGCGAAGCTGCTGGTCCAGGCCATCGCGGAGGACCGCGAGTCCGCAGCCGAGCATCAGCCCGGCGGCGAGGGCGGCGATCAGGGCGACGGCCTTCTTGGGCGAGGTGGGCCTGGGCTCGTCCTTGGCCGCCTCGAGCACGCGGATGTCGGGGCCGCCCTGCTGGGTGACGTCCAGCTCGCGGATGCGGGCGTCGAGCAGGTCGCACTGCTTGGTCACGCGGTCGGCGTCGGACTTGAGCTTCTCGTACTCGGCCAGGGCGGCGTTGATCCTCAGGGCCTTGACCTTCTCCTGCTCGTACAGGTTCTCCTTGTCCTTGGCCTTCTCCTCGGCCTGCCGCCAGGCGCGGTCGGTGGCGGTGCCGTTGGAGTCGAGGTACAGGGCCCGCTGCTCGATCGCCTCCAGGCGGGCGCGGGTCACCTGGTCGGAGATCATGGCCAGGTTCTGGATCAGGATGTTCGTGCCGTGCTCGTTGGAGAAGAACATCTCGCCGTTCGCCTGCTTGCAGGCGACGATCTCGCGCTGCTTGTCGTCCAGCGCCTGCTCCTGCTTGGCCTTCTCGGAGCGCAGGATGGCGACGGCGTCGGAGGCGGTGGTGTGGGCCTGGTCCTTCTCGGAGCGCTGGTAGGCGTCGACGATGGCGTTGATCAGGGCGGCGCCCTCGGCGGGGCGCGTGCAGTTCAGGGCGACGGTGATGACGTCGTCCTTCTTGCCGACCGTGACCGACAGGTCGTTCCGCACGTCGGCCACGGGGTCGGGCGAGCGGGGGTAGAGCAGGCGCATGACGGCCGGGCGCGTCTCGACCACCTGGCGGACGACGCGCTCGGACTTGATCAGCTCGCACTGGCGGAACAGGAAGCTCTCGGCGTCGGCGGCGGACTGCTCCTTGTCCTTGCCGAGCAGGTGCAGGCCGTTCGCGTCGACGTACAGCGACGCCGACGGCGTGTAGACGCGCGGGGCGTTGAGGATGTAGAGCACGGCCCCGGCCAGGCACAGGAGCACGCTCAGCGCGATCGTCCACCGCCGGCCCCAGCAGACCTCCAACAGGCTGGTGCCGCCACGGGCGTCGTCGTGGCGGCGCGCGGCGGTCGACGCCAGGTGGCGGGACGGGCGGTAGGGGCTCGGCGTGATCGCGTCGGTCTCCTGCATATGCCTCTCGCGTTCCCTTCCAACACCGGTGGTCCTTGAGCCTGGACCACCGCTCCGGATCCATAGTTTGGGCGTGGCCAGACTATCCTTCCGATCGACCGGGCCGCGCGAGCCGAATGGTTCCGTTCCCAACAATGTCGCCGACGGACTGATGAACCAGGCGCTTTGTACAGCTTGTCACGGCGACCTGAAGGCGAGCTTTCCCGGCCTCGGTCATCGGTCGAAAATCAAGCGTATTTAGCCCGAAGCGTGAAACGGGTTCACTCGGTTCCAACTCTACTCCACGTTTGTCACCGCGGCTTTGCCGGCGGATGCAGACGTCAATGGTGTGTCGGTCGTATGGGTGGGGGCAATCATAAGATTTGCCGGATATTCCGGCGCGTGGCCAGAAAAGGATGGGTTCGCAATTCTATATTGCGTACAACTCACAGTTCTTCGCCATATTGCCGGCTCGATTGTGGAACTATAGTGAGTAACCTATCTGGGACGGTCGAATGGTCGATAGAAATGAAACGCAATCGCCCGGACTGCGAGGCAGGCCGGGCGAGCGGCGGGCGACGTGCGACCGATAACTTTGCGATACCCTGCAGGGGCGGGGACAACTGCTACACGCGGCGTTGCCTCGGCGGCGGTCCCTTGCAGAATGTGATCTGGTTTGGCAACGGAGCGGGTCCCATAGGAACGGCGGCATGGAAGCCAGGGAGCGATTTCACTTCGTGGACGGGCTGCGGGGGATCGCCGCGCTGGCGGTGCTGGTCCACCACGCGGCGTGCCGGACGGTCTGCGCGCCGACGCTGCAGGGGAGCCTGCCAGGCCTGGCGTGGGGCGTGCTGTTCAACCTGAACGCGGGGGTGGACATCTTCTTCGTGATCAGCGGGTTCGTGATCGCCCACTCGCTGCGCGGGAGCAGCTACGGGCCGCGGGAGGTGGCGCGGTTCATCGTCCGACGGCAGCTTCGGCTCGACCCGCCGTACTGGGTTGTGGTGGGCGCGGCGCTGCTGTGTGGACGGATCGCGTCGGGGGCGGGCGTGGCGGTGAAGGGGGCGAGCGCGGCGGGGGTGGGGACGATCGCGGCGAACCTGTTCTACCTGCAGGGGCTGCTGCGGTTGCCGGCCGTGGTGGACGTGGCGTGGACGCTGTGCATCGAGGTGCAGTTCTACCTGGCGTTCATCGGGCTGATGGCGGTGGCCCGGCTGCGCGGCCGGGGCACCTGTGGCCGGCCGTCGCGGTTGGCGCGGGCGATGCTGATGGCGACCGCTGCCCTGTCGATGTGCGTCGCGTCGCCGGTGAAGCCGGCGGCGACGCTGTTGCCGTACTGGTGCTACTTCGCCAGCGGAGTGTTGTGCTACTGGGTCTACCGGCGGCAGGTCGGCGGGTGGATGTTGCCTGCATTGTTGGCGGCGGGGGTCGCATCATCGTTTGCTGTGCGGCACATCGCGCCGTTCGTCACCGTGCGGCCGCTGGACCGGTGGGTTGCCACGTTCATCAGGCCGCCGACGCTGTGGCAGTTCCCCGTCCCGGTGTGCGTGGGACTTGCGACGGTGATCGCGCTCTACTCGGTGGGCCGGGCTGGTGGGTTGGCGACAGTGCTGATCAGCCGGCCGATCCAGTACTTTGGGGCGATCTCATACAGCCTGTACCTCGTACACGTCACGGTGCTGGGCATCGTGACGCGGGGCGGCGCGAGGGTGCTGCACCTGGGCGAGGGGTGGTCGATCCTGCTGCTACCGGTGGGCGTGGCGGCGAGCGTTGCCGTCGCCCACCTGCTGCACGTCGCCGTCGAGCGGCCAAGCATGCGGCTTGCGCAATCGCTGAAGCGGCGCGAGCCGGCCATCGGGTTGCCGAGCGATGCGACGGCGCCGGCGGAACTGGCCGCGACGGTTTGATCGACACGCATCCGTGGTGGTGGGACCGGCCTGCCGGGGCTGGTGGGTGTCGCGCCGGCGCGCGGCTTCGCCGAGTCCCTTGCGGGACGAGGCCGAGCCGGCCCGAGTTGAGGGGTGGGGGAGCCGAACCGCCAGTGAGGGTCGCGGCGGTTCGGCGGGGTGGCGGGATCAGCCGTGCGAGCTGCCGGACTCCTGCATCTCGCGGGAGCGCCTCGGGAGGCCGAGCGGGACGAGGCCGGCGTTGGCGCGGATGGCGTCGGCGGACATCTGGCTGGGGGCGCCGAACTCGGAGTCGGTGCCGGGGAGCGACTTGCCGCCGTCGGCACCGTGGTGTCGGTTGTAGAAGACGCAGGTGTTGCAGGGCATCGGGCCGTCGCCGAGCTCGGCGGGGTAGGGCTCGGGGCGGAACAGGCGGCGGGCGGCCTGGGAGCCCTGGTTGTAGACGTTGAGCAGGGAGTCGTCGTTGACGCTGCCCAGCTCGGCGATGTTCGCGTAGCCCGGGCACCGGCCCATGGTGCCGTTGCTGTTGAGGAAGCAGCTGCGCCACAGCCAGTAGCAGGCGAAGTCGCGGCCCGGGACGCCGGCGAAGTAGCCGTCGTCGAGGCCGGCGACGGACGCCTCGGCCCGCTCGGGGAGCCAGTACTTGCGGGCCGCGGGGTTGTTCTCCATGCCGCCCATGGGGGCGAAGCGGAGGTAGACGCCCATGTCGGCGGCCATGGACTTGGCCGTGGCCATCTCGCCGACGGTGTAGCGGTGGACGAGGAACTGCCACTCGATCTGGAGCGACTTGTTGTTCTGGCGGTCGCGCTCCTTGACGAGCCGGCGCAGGCCGTTGAGGGCCTCCTCGACCTTCCCGCCCACGCGGTACTTCTCGTACGTGCCTTGGGTGACGCCGTCGATGGCGCAGATGGCGTAGTCGAGGCCCGACCCGACCATCTGCTCGGCGACGGCCTCGGTCAGCAGGGTGGCGTTGGTGTTGACCAGCGTGAAGATCCGCTTCTGGTGGGCCTTCTCGACGATCTCGTGGGTGCGGGCGTAGTCAAGTAACGGCTCGCCGTTGCCGAAGATCTGTAGCTGGAACAGGTAGTCGCCAATCTCGTCCAGGACGCGGTCGTAGGTCTCCATCGACAGCCGGCCGGCCTGCCGGCCCTTGCGGGCGTTGGGGAAGTTCTGGCGCGGGCAGAGGGGGCAGTCGAGGTTGCAGTAGTAGAGCGGCTCCAGAAACATCATGTACGGGTAGGTCTTCACGTCCACCTGGCGGCGGCGATAGGCCAGCTCGGTGCGGGCGGCGTTGAGGAACTTCTTGGGCGAGCCATACTTGAGCACCGACGTGCCGTACACGCGCCAGAGCCGGCCGTAGTTCTTGTAGTTCAACATCATGACCACCTTCAATGAGGGTCGGGCACGGGCGGGGCCCCGTGCGACGACGAACGCAGCTGAGCGCGGGCCGGTTGGTTCGGGCCGGCAAGAGCGAGGGGCCGCCGGCCGGTCGGGCACACGTCGTTGGCTGGTCGTCAGCAGCTGACGGCACGCTTGAACGCGGCCCGACCGTTCACGCCATCTGCGATGTCGTGCGGCGGCGAAAATACGGATCTGGCCACCAGCGCTGCCTGATCCGCCCGGGGACTCGCGTCCGCGCCGGGCGACGTCGGTTCAGGCCAGCGCCACGGCAGTTGTCGGTTGCAGGAGGCGGCTGTAGATGCCGTACATCTGTTCGGCCACGCAATCCCAGTTGAACGTGCGATGCACCTGTCGTTGCCCGATCAGCCCCAGGCTCCTGCGAAGCTCCGGGTCGGACGCCAGTGCCCGCAGGGCGGTGGCCAGCTCGGCCGCGCTCCCCTCGGCGAAGGTCAGTCCCCCATCCCCGATGACGGACGGGATGGCCCCGGAGTCGGACCCGACCACGGGCGTGCGACAGGCGTGGGCCTCGATGATCACCCGGCCGAACTGCTCCTTCCAGGTCTGGGTCGTCCGTGACGGCAGGGCGAGCACGTCGACGGCGTTCATCACCGTGGGCACGGTCTGCATGGGCACCGTGGGCACGAACTTCACGCGGGCCGGGTCGAGGTTTAGGGCGGCGATCTGCTCGCGCAGCATCGGTTCGAACGGCCCCTCGCCGACGAACAGCAGCTGAAAGTTCGGCGGGCACAGCGCGAGGGCGGCGACCAGGTCGGCCAGCCCCTTCTGCTCGACGAACCGTCCCACATAGCCGATCCAGAACGCATCGGGCTTGTTGTCCAACTGGAGCTTGGTGCGACAGGCGGCCCGGTCCATGGGCTTGAACATGCCGGTGTCGGCAGCGTTGGGGACGAACTCGGCCGGGCCGGCGTAGCCCTTGCTGCGGAGGATGTCGATCGCCTCGGGGCTGCGACCGACGGCGAAGTCGGCGTTGGCCAGCGTGTACGACCGCATCTGCTCGAACGGGGGCGGCAGCCGCTTGTGGACGTTCTGCTCGGTCTCCATCACGATCTTCGTGTTTGGCAGCAGCTTGTTGCGGAGCCGGCAGGTCTGGACGCTGACCGCGCCCCACGGCTCCTCCCACAAATCGATGATGTCGGGCTTGAACTCGCGCAGCAGCTTGGCCAGGCCGACGTAGTGGTGCATGTACCACTGGGCCGGCCCCGCCCAGGGGAGGCGGATCTTGCCGACGGTGAACCCGAAGTTCGCGTCGATCGGCTGCTGGGCGTTCCGCCAGTAGGTGTACTCCCACCACCGGTCGGGCGCGAGCACGTGCAGGTCGACGTCGGGCTGTCGCGACAGGTGGTGGGCCCGGGGCTGGCCCTCGAGCCGCGACTGGCACGTATGCGAGATCAACAGTATTCGCATGGTTCTCATCCTCCCCGGATGATGGACAACACCTATAGGAAATCGTCCCTATAATCGCAACAGGATACTAAAATATTAGTCGTCTGCCGCGTACGCTGCGGCGACCGAGGCGGACATCCGCTCGACCGTAAACCGTTCTCCCCAACGCGATTGTCCCGCGTCACCCGCCCGATGGCGCAGGGCATCGTCACCCAAAAATTGCTGGATCGCCGCCGACATCGCCGGCGGATCGCCCGGTGGCACGAGCAGCCCGGTCTGCCCGTCCACGACGATTTCCACGGGTCCCCCGACCGCCACGGCGACGACCGGTCGGGCCGCCGCCATCGCCTCCAGCAGGACCAGCCCGAACGGCTCGGCCGGGGCGGGCAGCACGAACAGGTCGGCGGCCACCATCAGGCTGGGAACGTCCGTCCTGAACCCGATCAGCCGGACGGCGTCTGCAAGGCCGGCAGAAGTGATCTGCCGTTGAAGTTCGGACGCCAGCGTCCCCTCGCCGGCCAGCAGGCAGACCGCGTCTGGATACGACGCGTGAACGTCGGCCATGGCAGCGATTAGGGTTGGGATGCCCTTTTCCGGCTCCAGGCGGGCAGCGCACAGGATGACCCGCTGGTCCGGCCGAAGGCCCAGTTCAGCGCGCACCGCATCCCCCGACGTGGCGGCAGCCGCGGGCGGCGGCGCGATCCCGTTCGGCACCACGACCACCTTGCATGACCCGGGCGCCTTGCGAGCCATCATCGCGTCGCGTGCCGAGCTGGAGATCGCGATGATCCGGTGGGTTCGACCGGCCATGAACCGGTGGATGCAGGCCGAGGCGATCGCCCGCACGCCGCGCCGCCGGGCGTGTGAGGGGCTGAGGAAATGCTGCGTGGCAACGCACCGGCCCCGGCCGGCCAGGGCGACGGCGACCGCGGCGGCGAACAGGGCGCGGCCGTTGTGGGCGTGGAGCACGTCGGCCGACCCATCGACCAGCAGGCGTCGCAGGGCGAGGGCGGCCCCGAGCGTGGCGAACCGCCGGCGGGCAATCGGATGCACGCCCAACCCCGCAGCCGCCGCCCGCTCGGCAAGCGGGGAGCCCGGCGGGCAGGCGACGGCCACGGTCATGCCGCGCCGCGACAGTCCGCCGCCCAGTTCGAGCATGTGCTGCTCGGTCCCGGCGAGCACGTCGGCATCGGTGATCAGCACGACGCGCATCGACCCGCCCCGGCTGACGGCGGCGATGGCCGGCACCGGCACGAGGTTCGAGACTGTGGTAGCGACCTGCGACAACTGCAAACTCCTGTAACGTCCCCGTCAACACCAGTTGACCGATCGCCCGGCACCGTTGCCATGGCGATGGCACCAATCGACTAAGAAAATCGCCAAATGTGGACGGCCCAAACCGCCCAGTCCGATTAGCCGTCTGACTCGACCCCGGACCGCGATGGTCACTCAAGGTGCGGCGTCATTTCCCGCAGGCTGGAGACCGACCGGGGAACGCGCCGTCGGCGGTGTCGGCCCAGCGTCTAGCGTTCGATTTGAGCTCAGGCTGCCGCTCCGCACTCCCTCAACCGTTGGCCAGCGTTGCCCCCGTCAGCTCGCGGCTGCGGCACCGCGACGCTGCGCACTGCGTCAACAGCGCCTCGAAATGTTCCAGGACCGGCGACCAGGCGTAACCCGCCACCGAGTCGGCGATGGCCGACGGTGAGCCGTGATTGCCCTGCAGCACCCGTCGCAGCTTGTCGGCGATCTCGGCCACGTCCGTCGGGTTGTCAATCAGCTCGCCCCCAACCCCCTCGCGGACCGTCACGCTCGCGCCGGCCAGCCGGCTGGTCACCACCGGCAGCCCGCAGGCCATCGCCTCGGTGATCACCAGGCCCCACGCCTCGTGTTGCGTCGGCATGGCGAACACGTCGGCGGCGGCGTAGTGCGTCGCCACGTCGGACGTGCTGCCGGCGTAGGTCACCCGGCCGGCCAAGCCTAACCGATCGACCTCGGCAGCGTAAGCGGCCGGGTTCAGCCGGCCGACGGCCAGCAGCTTGACCGACGGGTCGTCCAGCCGCGCCACCGCCCGGATCAGCGGGCCGAACCCCTTGCGCTCCAGCTCGTTGGCGACGAAGATCACCACGCGGTCGCCGGGGCAATAGCCGAACTTCTTCCGCATCGGCTCCCGGTGCTCGGCCGCCCGGGCCACGTTGAACTCCGCGGGGGCGAACCCGTTCGGGATCACCACGATGTCGCCCGGGGGGACGCCGTAGAACCGGATCAGCTCGCGCTTCACCTCGTCGGTGAGGGCGATCAGCTTCTGGTACCGCCGGCCCCGATAGTGGTGCCGCTCCATCAGCAGGATGATGGGGTGGAACGGGTTGACCCGCTGCTTCCAGCGCCCGATGAGGTCGCGCTGCCGCTGGCTGGTGTGGAGCCAGGCCCGCTGGACGCTGCAGACCCACAGCACCCCGCCCGCCGGGCAGAGCGCGCCGAACCCGGCCACGATGTCGGCCGGGGGGCTCAGCTGCCGCAGCTGCTGCCGCACGCTCAGGCCGAACCCGAACAACTTCGACAGCCAGGGCCACCGCCGCAGGTCAACGGTGTGCTGCGTGACGCTGGGCCGCAGCGTCCCCGGCTCCCACTCGCTGGCGAAGACGTGGACGTCGTGGCCCTGGTCGGCCAGGTGGTTGGCGCACTCGAGCATCACGCGCTCGACGCCGCCCTTGCGGAAGCAGCCGGGAAAGTTCAGTGCGATTCGCATGCCGATTCAGTCTCGCTTCCGGTCGTCTCTCCGCCGCCCCCGCATGCCCTCCACCACATTATCGGGCCACGGCGACCGCAGTTGCGCCGGTCGGCTGCGGCACGGACCGCCTCGCGGCCGGGAACACCACCGGGAACCCGGCCGCCGGCGCCGCCCGGGCCGCGATCACCACGCCCCAGGCCATCCCGGCCGCCGACCACGCGATGCCCAGCGCGCCGCGGCCCCAGTAATGGTCGACCATCCCGTGCATCAGCTTTGCAAGTACTAGTGCCGCCCCCAGGACCAGAAACGTGAACCGCGGGTCCGATTGGGGCACCGACCGCCTCGCCTGCCAGACGCTGCGGAAGAAAACGCCGTGGTACAGCGTGAAGGTGACCACCCCGATCACGCCCGTCTCGGCCATGGTCAGCAGGAGCAGGTTGGTCGCGTCGTACTGCTTCCGAAGCCCCACCCCCATGCCGAACACGGGGTCCTGGCGGAACAGGTTCTGGGCGTAGGTGACCGAGACGTACCGCAGGCGGATGTTCTCGTGGCCGGTGTCGAAGCTGGTCGCGTAGTCCCGCTTGTCGGCCGGCAGCAGCGCCCAGCAGATGGCCGCCAGCGGCACGATCGCCACCGACAGCTTCAGGAACCGCACGACCTGCCCGCGGGCCATCAGCACGACCCCGGTCCCGATGATCGCCCCCATCCACGCGCCGCGCGACAGCGTGAACACCGTGCCCCCGATGATCACCGCCAGGGCGGCCAACAGCAGGTTGCGGCGGCGGCCCGGGGGCTCGGACAGCCACAGCTCGATGCAGATCACCACGGCCGCCCCCAGCGACCCGCCGATGCCGTTCTTCTGCATGCCCAGCACGTACGAGCCCGGCGCGTGCGTCATCGCCGACGCCCCGAGGAACGCCCCGACCCCCACCATCCAGTAGAGGCACGTCCGCAGTTGCCGGCGGTCGTCGACGGCGAACCCGAAGACGACGATCGAGATGATCAGGTAGTTGACCATCTGCACGATCGACACGATGGCCACCCCGCCGCGGAAGTGGAACAGGCACGAGCAGATCGACGCGCCGAACCACAACAGCGTCGGGATGGCCAGCGGTCCCAGCGGCACCAGCTGCCGCCGGCGACGCCAGCCCCGCCAGAGGTAGACCGGCGTGAACAGGAACAGGTTGATCTCGGCGATCGAGAACTTGACGGCCCCGCCGCCCGACAGGTCGTTCTGGAACGGGATCAGGACGAAGATCAGCGTGAGCCCGGCAATCGGCCAGCGGTAGGAGAGGGCCATGAACGCCAGCGCGTAGGCGACGCCGGCGACGGCGACCATGCTGTGGATGCCGACCCAGGTCAGGGCCGCCGCGGCGCACGCCACCAGCAGCGTGATGCCCAGCGCGGTCGTCGTGGGGCCCAGCCGCTCAGCGGTCACGCGTCACTCCGTCCCCCTCATGCCTGCCCCCGTCGCTCGCCCGGCCCGGGCCGCACGCGATCGTCCTCAAAGACGCCGCCAATGCGTCAGTTGTCTCAGGACCAGCTTGGACTGGTGCCGGAACTTTTGCCGGGCCGCCTCCCGGCGACCCGGCACCAGGGACAGGACCGCCCACGCCGGCAGCCGGGCCAGCCCGCCGACGACCATGGCCGCCCGCACGGCCAGCAGGCCGCGGAAGCCGTGGTGTTTCCGCAGGTAGCGGTCCAGGCTTTCCCAGAAGTAGCGGTCGACGGCCGGCTTGTTCGCCTTGCCGCTGCCGCCGCCCAGGTGCGTCACCCGGGCGGCGGGCGTGAAGCCGACGTCCCAGCCGGCCGACCGCATCCGCCGTTGCCAGTCGGTCTCCTCGGCGTACATGAAGAACCGCTCGTCGAACCCGCCCACCCGGTCGTACACCGACCGCCGGACCAGGATGCACGCCCCGATCACCCAGTCGACGCTCCGGGCCGTGTCGTGCGGCCACCTGCTGAAGTCGCCCAGCGGGTGGTCCGCCCCGAACAGCCCGGCCAGCCACAGGTTCTGCGCCCAGGCGTGGGCCGGCGACGGGAACCGGTAGCACGACTGCTGCAGCGACCCATCGGCGTTGTTCAACCGGGGCCCGACGGCGGCCGTCTTGGGCTCGTTGTCCAGGTAGGCGACCATCGCCCCCACGGCCCCGGGCTCGACGAAGGCGTCGGTGTTCAGCAGCAGCAGGTACCGCCCGGTCGCCTCGAGCATCGCCCGGTTGTTCCCGCCGGCGAACCCCAGGTTCACGGGGCTCTCGATCAGCCGGACGGTCGGGAAACCCTCCTTCACGGCCGCGGCGGTGCCGTCGGACGACGCGTTGTCGACCAGGATCACCTCGGCCGACACCCCGTCGGCCGACAGCCCCTTGTACAGGGCGGTCAGGCAGGTGAGGGTCATCTCCCGCGTGTTGTAGCTGACGAGCAGGACCGACACGGTCACGGCCGGCGTCGCCGAGCCGGTCGGCTCGGCGGGCACCGGGCGCGGGGGGGCCACCCATGCGGTCGGCCGGTCTCCGGTTGTGCGTTCCAGGCTGTGCATGTCAGGTCCCCTCGAGTTCAGGTCGTCAACGGCAGATCGTCAAACCGGGCGGCCGGCGCCGCCGACGTCACGTTAGCACGGCCGGCCGCGAACACCGCCTCGATCGCGTCGACCCGGGCCCCCCACGAGTGCCGGCCCGCCTCGGCCCGCCGGGCCTCGGCCACCGACCGGCTCTCGTTCATCGCGGCCAACGCCGCCGCGGTGAACGACCCGGCGTCGTCGGCCAGGGACACGTACTGCGGGTAGTCGCGGAACCCGGCGACCGGCGTCGACACGATCGGCTTACCGGCCGCCAGGTACTCCCACAGCTTGATCGGGTTCAGGCTCTCGGTGAACGGTGTCACCCGGTGCGGCACGATGCAGACGTCGAACGCCCGCAGGTACCCCGGCACATCGGCGTAGGCAACCGGGCCATGCACGTGGACGTTCCCCAGGTCTGCCAGACGGCGTTGGTCGGCCGGCAGCAGGTGGTTCGGACCGACCAACGCGATCGACCCGCGCCCCTTCAGTCGCTCGGCTACAGCGGCGATCAGGTCGACGTCCACCCGGTCCGGATGCACCGTGCCCACGTACCCCAGCACCGGCCGTTGCCAGTTCGCCGTCGCCGCCGGCAGCGGGCCGGCGTCGCGGTCCAGCACGTCGGCGTAGTGGGCGGCGTCAACGCCGTTGGCGATCAGGTGCAAATGGCCTTTGCGGGACAGGCTCTGCTTCATCTCTCGGAGCCGTTCGGAACAGACGATGGTCGCGTCCGCTTTCCGGCACAGGGCGGCGTCCTGCCACCGGGTCCGCCCCCGCAGGCCCTCGGGCTGGTCGAAGCTGATCCAGTCGTCGGTGATGTCGTACACCGTCATCGCCTCGTCCAGGTGACCGACCAAGAAGCCCGCGGTGTGATCGTTGATCCACAGGATCGGCCCGTCGAGCTTCCGCCGCCGGGCCTCGGTCGACACCTGCCGGTGCAGCGTCAACGCGTTGAAGCACCGGCCGATCGTCAACGAGTTCGGCAGCCACTTGGTCGGGGTGAACACGACCACGTTCGGCAGCCCCGGCGGCGACCACGGCACGGCTGGCTTCAGCCGGCCGAACTCTCGCTTGCGGATCGCGTTGGTCAGGTCGCGTGGCGGGGTCACGAACAGGATCGTCCGCTCCGGGTGCCGCCGGGCCAGCTCGGCGCAGACGAACTGGTTGCGACGCCAGATGTCGTCCCACGTCTCGAGCGAGATGAAGATCAGGTCGTGCATCAGAACTGAGCTCACCGCCAAGCTCTCTGTGTTA
>CBDAQA010000022.1:0-501940 GCA_965198865.1 Tepidisphaeraceae bacterium
CTGCATCACGTTCAGGATCTGGGCCACGTGGACGCCGCCGCTGCTGGGCGGGGGAAGCCGACGATCGTGTAGCCGCGATAGGGCGTGACGACGGGGTCGCGCAGCTTCATCCGGTAGCGGGCGAAGTCGTCGGTCGTGAGCACGCCGCCGTTGGCGGCCATCCAGTTGCCGACCGCCTTGGCGAACGGGCCCTTGTAGTAATAGTCGGGACCCTGGTCGGCGATGGCGCGGTACGTCCGGGCGAGGTCGGGCTGCTTGAGGATGTCCCCCTCGACCAGCGGCGAACCGTCGGGATGCAGCAGCACGGCGGCGGTGCCGGGGAAGCGGGCGAAGACCTTGGCCGACGTGTGATAGCGGGCGGCGGCGGCGCGGTCGACGCGGATGCCGGCCTCGGCCAGGTCGGCGGCGGGGCGGAGCAGGTCGGCCAGCCTCTTGTGGCCGAAGTGCTCAACGGCGTAGGCGTAGACCGCCAGCGAGCCGGGGCAGCCGCTGGCCAGCGGGCCGTTCTGGCTGAGCTTCGTGTCACCCTTGCCATCGCGGATGAACATGTCGGCCGTCGCTTTGGCCGGGGCCTGCTCGCGGCCGTCGAGGGCGTAGAGCTTGCCGTCGGGCGTGCGGAGGATCATGAAGCAGCCGCCGCCGATGCCGCTGTGGTGGCCGTTGACGACGCCGAGCGTGAGGGCCGCCGCGACGGCGGCGTCGACGGCGTTGCCGCCGGCGCGGAGCGTGTTGACGCCAGCGTCGGTGGCCGTGGGGTCGTAGCTGGCGACCATGGCGCGCGGGGCGGTGGCGACGTTGGCGTGGGCAGTGGCGGTGAGAAGGAGAGCCAGGATCGCTACGGCTTTGGGTGCGTGACGTGGCATGAAGACCCAGAATTTAGCCGCAGATGAACGCGGATGCACGCAGATGAGAGTCAATACAACGTGCGGACCCCAGCCAACAGCATTCCCTGTCAAATCAAGTCCGCTCAGAAGGTGATGCCCACCGTATTGATCTGGTCTTCATCTGCGTCCAACTGCGGCTAATCGTCCTGTTCAATCCCCGCCCGCGTCGCTCGTGCGCCGTTGGTCGGCGACGGCGGTCAGACCCCCTGGCCCGAACTGGACGGCGTTGACGCTGCCCCAGTAGGTGGCCTTCTCCGGCGGGATCCGCTGCACGTCCCAGCCCAGTTTGGCCAAAGCAGCGTCGTAGTTCGCGGGGACCGTCGTCTCCAGCTCCAGCACGTTGGGCTTGCCCTTGGTCAGGCCGTGCAGGTGGAAGCGCGGCGTGCGGATGGCGTCGGCGAGGGGGCGGCCGAAGTCGAGGATGTCGAGCGACACCTGCAACACGGCCGTGGGGATGCGGGCGGCCGCCGGGGAGCCGATGGCCAGGACGGGCTTGCCATCCTTGAGGAAGATGGTGGGCGACATCGTGCTGCCGGGCCACTTGCCGGGGGCGATCGCGTCGACGCCGGTGGCGCCGGGCGGGCTGAAGTTGTCGACGTCGGCGTTCAGCAGGAACCCGGTGCCGGGGGCCACGACGCAGGCGCCGAAGTGCAGGCCGAGCGACTGCGTGCAGCAGGCGATGTTGCCCATCCGGTCGACGATGATCAGGTGCGTGGTGCTGCCGAACTCCATGGCCAGCGACGGCTCGCGGGAGATCGCCGCCTGCGTGGTGGAGGCCCTGGCCTTCTTGAGCGGGTAGGGGTGGGCGGGATCGGCGGTCCTGGCGGCCGCGGTGAGGCGGGCGACGTTGGCGCGGGACATCACCTTGGCGACGCGCTGCGGCGAGTCGAGCACGTCGCCGGCGGCGGGGCCGACCTGGGGGTAGACCTGTTCGAGCACGCGCGCCAGGGCATCAACGAACGCGGGGCTGCGGGGCTCGACGCCGTGCCAATCGTGGCCGGCCAGGCATGCGAGGCTGGTGAGCAACGTGGTGCCGCCGTTGAGCGGCGGGGCGCTGCTGTAGACGGCGTAGCCCTCGAAGTCGATCTTGAGCGGGTCGACGGTGCGGGCCTTGTACCGGGCGAGGTCGGCGAGGGTCATGCAGCCGCCGCCGGCGTTGTCGCCGGCGACGAGCTTGTCGGCGATCTCGCCGTGGTAGAACGACTCGGGCCCGCCGGCGGCCAGCAGGTGGAGCGTGCGGCCGAGGTCGGGGTTCTTCAGCGTCGCGCCGGCGGCCAGGGGGTGGACGTGGTCGGGCGCGTAGATGGCGTCGGCGGCGTCGCTGGTGCCGGGGTGGTAGTCGAGCAGCAACCCGGCGGCGGCGGGGCTGAGCGTGAAGCCGTCGTCGGCCAGCTTCGCGGCGCGCTCGGCGAGGTCGCGCCAGGGGAGCGTGCCCCAACGCTGGTGGGCCACGCCGAGGCCCGCGGCGAGTCCGGGCGTGCAGACGGCGGTCCAGCCCTTGGTGCGACCGGTGGCCGGCAGGCTGGCCAATCTCGCGTCGTCCATCGCCAGCGGGGCGGCGGCCATCGCGGTGACGCCGGAGACGGTCCGGGTCTTGGCGTCGTAGTAGAGCAGCACCATCTTCCCGCCGAGGCCGGAGTTGCCCGGCTCGGTGACGTTCAGCGCGAGCGACACGGCCACCAGCGCGTCGGCGGCGGTGCCGCCGGCGTGCAGGACGTCAAGGCCGACCTGGGTGGCCAACGGATGCCCGGCGATCACGGTCTCGTGCGCGGCGCGGACGGCCTCATCGGCGCGGGCCGGGGACGGGAGGACCGCCAGCGCCGCCAAAAGGGTCGCTGACCAGGTCCGGCGGCGGTTGATGTGCGTCATGCGACTGTCGATTGCAAAGAGATCCCTTGCGACAACGGAACCGGGGCTGCCGGGACCCGCCCGGTCGCGCGCACTTCCGCTCGGGGCGGAGCTGGTCCGATCAGTCGACGCTCGTGTTGAACCCGTCGTAAGGATCGGTGTTGGCTGCCGAGGGCGACCACCCCTTCGTGTAGGTGGCGTGGCCGTCGAAGTAGAGGTAGTTCCGGCCGGGGGTCCCACCGCTGGTGTGGGCCGGGGCGATTTGCCGGGTCTGGGTGGTCGTCATGCTGCCGTCAGTGATGCCGAAGACGGACGAGGATTTCGCGCTGAAGCTCCAGGGGTCGATGTCGCTCATCGACCAGATGGTGCTGAGGCCGCCATCGATCTGCCTCCGCGCCACGACCCCCGAGCCGCCGTCGGCGTGGTGGACCTGGGCGAGCGGCTTCGGCGAGGTGTAGTCGGTTGCGGTCCAACCGCGCGGGCTGCCGGTGCGCTGGACCGGCGGGGTGATGTACGTCGCCGGGGTGCCCCAGTACCCGAAGTGGAACGGCATGTCGGTGTCGACCTGCTGGTTCAGCCGGTAAGACATGCCGAAGTGGTGGCCCGCGTCGTTGACGGACTGCGTGTAGCCGGTCGGACGACCCTTGGGGCGGGCAGGCTGCATCGAGAGAGCTCCAGGTCGGCCTGGCGTGGTGGAGGAAACCTTTGGGTTCTCGCCGAGCGGACGGTCGCGAGCGGGCCGCTCGACTCGCCGCGTCACGGGTCGGCGCGATGGCCCCGGGGTGCGCGGCGCGCGGCACCCGCGGTCTACTTGAAGGCCTTGGTGTTCGATGCGCCGGGCCAGTTGCCGATGACGAGGAACTCGGCGTGACCGTCGAGGAAGCCGTAGTTGCGGGCGAGGCCGCCGGACGTCGGGCTGGCGTCGCTGGGCATCGCGCGGCTGAGGCTGTGCACCGGCTGCCAGAGCCGAGCGTTGATCTGCACCGTCGTGTCGCCCGACGCCCCCGCCACCAGGGCGAAGGCCCCCGACGTGGTGGTGCTGCCGTTGCGGCCATCGATGTCGCTCAGCAGCCACACTTTCTGCGAGCCCTGTGCGTAGACGCCCTTCAGGTTGAGGGTGGGGTCCCACTGGGCGACGTACTTGATCGAGGTCACCCGCTTGGGCGACTGCTCGGTGGCGGTGTCGCTGGCCGTGTAGGAGCCGAACAGGAACGTCGGGTAGGTGCTGCCGGCCTGGTCGGTGTCGTTCAGCAGGTAGCCGAACCCGATCTGCTTGCCGCCGAAGTAGGTGCTGGTGGCGATGTTGGGCGTGGCGTACATGGCCGTGGCGGCCGGGCACTGCCAGACGCCCCAGGAGCCGGACCCGCCAAGATAGCGTTGGAGCAGGCTCACGCTGCTCATCTGCCGGGTCGAGTAGTAGGTGCCGCCGTTCCAGGTGTCCATCAGGGACTTGGTCTGGCCGGGCTGGATGTTGACCACGCGGGGGTCGCACACGACCGGGGCCACCGGACCGGGCAGGACGCCCTTGCTGTCATTCACGTACATCAGGATGGCCGTCAGGATCTGCCGCTGGTTGGCCAGGCAGGTCGTCCGGCGGGCCGTGTCGCGGGCCCGGCTCAGGGCCGGCAACAGGATCCCGATCAGCACGGCGATGATGCCGATGACGACCAGCAGTTCAACGAGGGTGAACGCGGCACGTCGGCTGGTGCGACCGGTTTCAGTTTGCATGGTGGACACTGGTTGAGACATCCGTTCGTGGCGGCCCGCCGGTCAGCTGACGTCGGCCGGCAGGTTCCAGGCGTTGTAGGGGAACGACGAGTTGTCGGTGGTGTTCAGCTTGCCGAACGGGACGTACTGCACGTGGCCGTCGAAGAACAGGTAGTTTCGACCCCCCGCAGCCGACCCTCGGCCGTGGACCGGCTGGTACTTCATGTTGTAAAGGCCACCGGGCACGTTGGCGAGCGTCTTGTCAATGCCGAACGTCGGGCTCACGGTGTAGTTGAAGTTGAAGCTGTCGACGTCGGACATCATCCAGATCTCGGCAAAGCTCCGCATGTAGTAGCCCCTCTTTTCCAGGTTCAGGCCGGCGGCGCGGACCTGGGCCAGCCTCTTCGGGATCAGGTCCGTCGCGGCCCCCGTGTAGGCGCCGTTGTAGGTGTACCCGAAGAAGTAGGGGACGTTCGTGTCCGACTGGTTGTTGAAGATGTAGCTGAAGCCGAGGTTGTACCCAGCGTAGGCGGCGGCCGGCGTGCAGCCGCCGACCTCGAACAGGTCGGCGTTGGCCGGGCACTCGAACACCTTGGAGACCGCATCGCCCGGCTTCTGGTGGTGCCCGGCCAGATAGCTGACGAGCCCGTCGTAGCTGGCCGTGCTGTGGGGGATCCAGTAGCTGTTGAGCGCGGCGTTGCCGTGCGCCAGCCACATGTTGTACGCCTTGTCCGGGGACAGGGTGGCGCGGACCATCGGACCCGGCAGGGTCTTCCAGTCCTGGTGGTACATCATGATGGCGTTGAAGAACTGCCTGAGGTTGCTCCCGCAGGCGACCTGTTGGGCCGACCGTCTCGCCTTGGCCAACGACGGCAGCAGGATGCCGATCAGGACGGCAATGATGCCGATCACGACCAACAGCTCGACAAGCGTGAAACCCGTGCGCCGGCTGGCCCGGCCCACCTCAACGTGGGTGATGTACATGCTTGAGATCCCCATTATCTGTGGCAACCTGCCTTGAAAGGCGACGCCCCCTCCAACACCAAAACTGGAGGTTGCGTCAGGACGGACGACTTGATCTTCCGTGGCGGGCTACGGTGGCAGCCCACATCAACAGCAAAAGTTACACATCGAGTCCGGTCCGTTCACGACAAAAGTTTCACGTCGTGCCAAGGCCGAGAAAGGAAAATGCATTGGCGATGGGCAATGCTGTGGGCTATGCGCGGAAAGGCGGCATTTCAGGCGAAGCGCACCCAATTTTTGGGACGAAAAACGGGGACCGGGTGGCGACTGAAGTCGAACAGGACCATCACAAATTATTTTAGCGACGGCTGCGCGCTGGCGGAAATGGTCAAATATGCGACCGGTTGTGAGCGGTTACCCTGTCGCGACCGGTGACGTCGTGACGGACACGTTTGCATTGGATTGCTGAGCGGCAAGAGCATCGGACGATGCGTCCGGCATCCCGCGCGCCGCGGCGAACGCGCCGTGCTTGCGGACGATCAGCAGGGAGCTGGTCACCTCGCGCGCCACCCGCTCGGCGCGGAAGCCGAGCAGGTGCGACTCCAGGCCCCACTCCTCGGCCACGCCGATGACGACGAGGTCGAACGACTTGGCCTGCTCGATGACGACGTCGACGGGGGAGTCGGACTCGACGACCCGCATGGAGACCGGCATGGCGTGGCCGGGATCGTTGAAGACGCGGTCGGTGGCGGTCTTCGCCTCGCCGGCGCGGGTGTCGCCGGGCCGGCCGGGCTGGACGACGTGCAGCACCGTCACCGCCACCTTGGCCCGGCGCGCCATCCGGCCGGCCAGCTCCATCGCCAGGCGGTCGTGCTTGCTGCCCAGGTAGGGGACCAGGATCGTCCGGGGCGGGGCGGCGTCGGTGCCGTCGTCGGCCGCACCGCGGCTGAACGCCCGCCGGTCGACGTAGATCGCCACGTCGGTGTCGCTGCCGGTCAGCACGCGGTGGACGGTCCCGCCGAGGATGCTGGCCGTGTAGACCGGGTTGTGGAACCCCATCAGGATCAGGTCGGCGCTGCGCAGGCGGGCGGTGCGGCTGATGTCGCTGGCGACGTCGCGGCTGACGTAGGAGATGCTCGTGACGGGCGTGCCGTGCCGGGCCGCCTCGGTCAGCAGCGGCTGCAGGGCGGGCACGCGGTCGGCCGACTCGTCGGAGATCGCCGCCATCCGGAACCGGTCCTGGTCGATCGGGCGGCGCAGGTACAGGGCGAGCACCTGCCGCTCCTCGTCGTCGCCGGCCAGGGCGTCGGCCAGGCGCACCAGGCGCGGGCCGCTGGCCGGCATGGCGACGGGAATGAGAACCTTGTACCCGGCCGTGATGTCGACCGTCTGCTCGGCCTCCATCAGCTTGCGGGGGTAGACCCAGGCCAGGATCGGCGTGGTCAGCGCGGTCGTCACCAGCGCCATCAGCACCATCATGGCGAACACCGCCTCGGTGATCACGCCCAGCTCGCGCCCGACGTTGAGGATCACCAGCTCCATCAGCCCGCGGGTGTTCATCAGGATGCCGATCGCCCCCGCCTCGCGCCACGGCAATCCCACGGCCCGGGCGGCCAGCGCGCTGCCGCCGAACTTGCCCGCGCAGGCCACGACGATGATCAGCGCGCAGAACCCCCACATGGCCGGCGTGTTCAGGACGCCGATGCGGGTCTGCAGGCCGCTGTAGGCGAAGAAGATGGGCAGCAGGAAGACGACGGTGAAGTCCTCCAGCTTCTCGGTGAGCGTGCGGACGAACGCGGTCCCCTTGGGCATGACCGCCCCGAGCAGGAACGCGCCGAACAGCGCGTGGATGCCGATCCGCTCGGTGATGTAGGCCGAGGTGAGCACCATCACGAAGATGAACCCGACCATCGTCTGGCTGAGCCGCTGCCTCCGGTCGTACAGCTGTTGCAGCTGCCGCAGGAACGGGCGGACGACGAAGAACATCACCCCCACGTAGACCGTGGCCCACAGCGCCGTGTAGAGCCCGGCCGTCAGCCCGTTCTCCTGGGCCGACGCCTTGGCGATGCCGATGACGACGGCCAGCATGCACCAGGCGGTCACGTCGTCGACGGCCGCGCAGGTGATGGCGACGGCGCCCACCTTGGTCTTGTGCAGGTTGCGCTCGGTCAGGATGCGGGCCAGCACCGGGAAGGCGGTGATGGACATCGCCGCCCCTAGAAATAAGGCGACCGACCGGAACTGCATCGCCTGCGCGTGGTTGAACAGCTGCGTGTACAGCAGCAGGGCGAGCGTGCAGCCGAGCAGGAACGGCGCGACGATGCTGACGTGGCTGATGACGACGGCGGCGTGGCCGCGGTTCTTGATCAGCTTGGGGTCCAGCTCCAGCCCGACCAGGAACAGGAAGCAGATCACGCCCACCTGGCTCAGCGTGTTCAGGTAGACGACGCTGGACTTGGGGAAGATCGCCGCCGACGCCACGGGGAACAGCCAGCCGAGCAGGCTGGGCCCCAGCATGATCCCGGCCAGCATCTCGCCCACGACCTGCGGCTGGTTGAACTTCGCGAACAGCAGCCCGATCACCCGGCTCAGCGTCAGCACCAGGCCCACCTGCACGAGCAGCAGCAGGATCAGATCGTGACCGTTGCCGAGGAAGATCTCGATCGGTGTCATGGTTACGTCCTGCGGGAACAGCGTCGGATCAAGCGTGAGGGGTGCCGACCTACCTGGCGGCCGGGCGGGTGGTGGCCTCGCGGTGCCCGGTGAAGGTGCCGGGCGTCGGGCCGTCGACGTGGAAAGTGCGGACGGGGTCGGTTCCCCGCGGCGCGTCGATCGTGACCTGCCAGGGACCGCGGGTCAGCGACAGCGCCCCGTCGGTCGGGTGGCCGACCATGGTCACGCCGATGCTGGGGCACTTGACGTTGTTGTCGAACGCCAACTCGAAGTACCGGCCCGACTGTTCGACTGTCAGCCCATGCCATGTGCTAACGCTGGCGGGGTCGATCGCGACCCACCGCCCGTCCAGGCTCTCGGGGGCCGACAGGGTCGCGCCGATCGCCAGCACGCCCCAGAGCCCCGCGATGAGGACGGCGATCATGGCCAGATATACGACGGTCGCTCGACTCACGGCATCCTCTCTCGGTCCACCGGTACCCGCTGACGGCGCGTACCATATCAGAACCATCCTGCCGCGGAACGCATGCGCCTGGACAAGCCCCAAGGGTGCCGACCAAGGGAAACCTGACGCGGCCGGCACCGCTCGCCGCGCCCATCCGATCGCGCGATATCTAACTGCAAGGCGTTGCCTGGTAACACGATGCGCCGCTTCTGCCTGGATAGGCGGACGCCGCCGAGGGTGACGGTGTGCCGATTGCATGGGCGATGCTATTGGGGCGTCCTGACGTGACGCCGGGTTGGGTTGGGCCTGCGGACCAGGCCAGGAGCGGCAGCGTGACGGATGCAGCGCTGGGAAGCGATGGAATGGCTGGGCCGTCTAAGCCGGTCCGCCTTGCGATCCTGATGGCCGTGGCCATCGGCGTCGACCTCGCCTTTCAGCAGCTGACGCACGACCGGGCGCCCGGGTTGTTCCTGCTCCCCGCCGTGATCCTGGCCGGCGTGGTGGGCGGCGCGACGGCCGGATACTACGCGGCCGGCATTACGATCGTGTTTGCCGCCATCGACCTCTCCGAGGCCGGGCCGCTGTGGCGGCCGCCGTACGACCGGGTGGCCCGCCTGGCGGTGCTGTGCGTGACGGCGCCGGCGGTCGCCCTGACGGTGGGCGTGGTCCGCCAACGGGTCCAGGCGATCACCGCCGCCCGCGTGCAGGCCGAGCGGGACCGCGCCATCGCCCGCGCCGACGCCGACAGCCGGGCGTTCGCCACCGAGCGCCACGGGCTCGTGCGGGAGCGGGACCAGTTGGCCGACACGGACCGGGCGAACCAGCGTCGTCTGGCCGACCTGATCGCCGCCGTCCCCGGCGTCGTCTGGGAGGCGGTCGTCGACGTTGCCGGCTCGCCCCGGATCGTCTTCATCAGCCACTACGTCGAGAGCCTGGTCGGCCACGACGCCCGGCGGTGGACCGAGTCGCCCGACTTCTGGTGGTCGGTCGTCCACCCCGAGGATCGCGAGCGCGTCCGGCAGTGGCTGGAGCAGGCGTGCGCCGCCGGGTCGACCGCCGCCGCCAACGCCGCCCCGATGGAGTTCCGCTGGGTGGCGAAGGACGGGTCAGTCATCTGGGTGGAGACGCGGCTGTCGACCGTGCCCGGCGACCCCAACGGCCGCTGCGCCGGGCTGCGCGGCGTCACCTCCGACATCACCGCCCGGCACCGGCTCGAACACGCGCTGCAGGATCGCGCCACCGAGCTCGCCGCCGTCGCCGGCCGGCTGCGGGAGAGCAACGAGGAGCTGGACCAGTACGCCTACGTCACCAGCCACGACCTCAAGGCCCCGCTCCGCGGCATCAGCAACCTGTCCAACTGGATCGAGGAGGACCTGGGCCCCGACCGGGTGACCGGCGAGGCGCGGGCGCAGTTCGAGCTGCTCCGCAGCCGCGT
Source organism: Tepidisphaeraceae bacterium (assembly GCA_965198865.1). Taxonomy (GTDB): domain Bacteria; phylum Planctomycetota; class Phycisphaerae; order Tepidisphaerales; family Tepidisphaeraceae; genus CBDAQA01. The sequence goes on from CBDAQA010000022.1 coordinate 9,956, forward strand.
CCAGCGGATGGAGCGGCTGATCGACGGCCTGCTGCAGTACAGCCGGATCGGCCGGACCGCCGTCGACGTCGAGTGGGTCGACGTGGGCCAGCTGCTGGGCGAGGTGATCGACTGGGTCGGCGTGCCTGACGGCGTCCACGTGTTGGTCGGACCGAGCATGCCCGCCTTCAACGCCGACAAGCTGCGGCTGGGGCAGGTGCTGGTCAACCTGGTCGGCAACGCCGTCAAACACGGGGCGCCGGCGGGGACCATTCGCGTGACCTGCGTGCCGGCCGACATCGGCTTCGAGTTCGCCGTCGCCGACGACGGTCCCGGCATCGACGCCCGCTACCACGAGCGCATCTTCGGCGTCTTTCAGACGCTCAGCCGCCGCGACAAGGTCGAGGGGACCGGCATCGGCCTGGCCCTGGTCCGCAAGGTCGTCACGGCCAAAGGGGGCACGGTCCGCGTCGAATCGTCCCCCGGCCATGGCGCCACGTTCCGCTTCACCTGGCCGCGCGTCGACCCCGCCGCGTCCCCCCTTCAGAAGGTCACCACATGACAACCGCGCTGCCCACCGCCACCGGGTCGACCCTCCCGGAGCGGAAGCTCAACATCCTGCTGGTGGACGACGACGAGCTGGACGTGATGAACGTCCAGAGGGCGTTCCGCAAGAACAACATCCAGAACCCGCTGTTCGTGGCCCACGACGGCGTCGAGGGGCTGGAACGGCTGCGCGACGGCACGGTGCCGTCCGACCGGCGGATGGTCCTGCTCGACCTGAACATGCCGCGCATGAGCGGCATCGAGTTCCTCCGCGAGCTCCGCGCCGACCCGGCCCTCCGCGGCACCACCGTCGTCGTCCTCACCACCAGCGCCGAGGACCGCGACCGCGTCGAGGCGTACGACCTGAACGTGGCCGGCTACATCATCAAGCCGGTCACGCTGCTGGCGTTCATCGAGATCATGGCGACGCTGAACAAGTACTGGACCGTGAACGAGCTGCCGTGACCGTAGCCGTCGGCCGGCACCGTTCGCACCCCCATCCGCTCGTCATGCTCTGGCACCTCAGCACCGTCGCCGACGACATCGGTGCCGCGCTCGCCGCGGCCGAGGCGGACCTGCGGTTGGAGCAGGCGGTCTACGGGCTGGACACGCGCGACGAGAAGCAACTGCAGGCCACGCTGGCCCAGCGGCTGTCGGGGCCATACGCGGTGGCGCGGGAGGTGCACTACCCCTCGACGACCGGGCGGAAGCTGACCCACCGGCCCCGGTGCGACCTGGTCCTGACGCCGCCCGGCTCGCCGCTGCGGCTCGACTCGGCCCCGCCCTCGCTGTTCGACCCGCCCGGCGGGTGCGACCCCAAGGACGCGCTGTGGCTGGAGGTGAAGGTCGCCTACCAGTTCCGCGAGGGGGGCGACCGGCACGGCGGGTACGGGGCGCAGTGGCGGCAGTCGGTCGTGGCCGACCTCCGCAAGATGGAGGGCGACCCGCTCATCCGCGAGGCGGCCCTGCTGCTGCTCGTGTTCAACGAGTCGACCACCGTCCTGGAGAAGGACCTGGAGCTGTTCGAGAACGTCCTCGTGCAGAAGGAGGTGCTGGCCGGGTTCCGCCAGGTGCGCGGCGTGCCGATCCAGGACCGCATCGGGCACCGCCTGTGTACCGCGGCACTGTGGCCAACCCTCCAGCGGTGAGGCGAGCGCGGTCCGGCACACCCGTTGCGATCGCAGCCGACATGGCGGGTGTGACCGAGGTGAGCGCGGGCGTGTTGGTCTACCGCCACGCGCCCGCCGGGCGCGTGTTCCTGCTCCTGCTCAGCGCGCACGGCCCGTGGGAGTTCCCCAAGGGAAAGCTGGAGCCCGGCGAGACGCTGCTGCAGGCGGCCATCCGGGAGCTGAGCGAGGAGACGGGCCTCACCGGCGTCGACATCGTGCCGGGTTTCACCCGCCAGATCACCTACCACTTCCGCGGCCGCGGTGGCCCGAACCGGGGACGCCTGGTGAACAAGACCGTCCACTACGTGCTGGCCCACGACCCGACGGCGTCGGCAGTGCGGATCAGCCGCGAACATCGCCAGTTCGCGTTCCTGCCGTTCGCCGCCGCGCTGACTCGCCTCACCCACGCCGGGCCGCGGGCCGTGCTGCGCGACGCCGTGGCGTTCCTGGACGCCACCGCCGCGGCGACCACCGTATAGCCGGCGTCGCCGGCCGCGCTCACTTCCCCTCGACGTTCGCCCGCCGTTGCTCGGTCACCATCAGGTGGTTCAGCACGTTCAGGTTGGTCTGGGCCGCCACGAAGTTCGGCTGGAGCTTCAGCGCCTCGGTCAACTCGAACTTGGCCGACTTGAACTTGCGCAGCTTGATCAGCGCGACCGCCAGGTCGCTGCGGGCGACCGCCGACTCGGGACGCAGGCGCACCGCCTCGACCAGCATGCGGGCGGCCCGGTCCGCGGCGCCCAGCTGCAGCAGGATCAGGCCGGCGTCGTGGAACGCGTCGAAGTTCTCCGGGTCCAGCCGCACGGCCTCCTGCAGCTCGCGGGCCGCCTCGTCGGGCCGGTTCTCGTCGGCCAGCGTTGCCGCCAGCGCGACGTGCTGGTCGGCCACCTCCGGGTCGAGCACGATGGCCCGGCGGAACTGGTCCTCGGCCAGCGGCAGGTTGTTCAGCCCCCGCAGCAGCAGCCCGAACGCGTACCGCAGCGCCGCCGACCCCGGGTGCCGCTGGATCGCCTTCTCGTAGTTGTCGACCCCGTCGCCCACCCGGTCCATCGACACCAGCGTATGCGACTCCCGCCCGATCGGCTCGGGGTCGTCGGGGGCCAGCTCGCCCGCGCGCCGGTACCAGTCCATCGCCCCGGTCAGGTTGCCGTCGGCCACCAGCAGGTCGCCCTGGGCGACGGCCGTGGTCGCGTCGGGGCAGTTCTCGAACGTCAGCCCCGCCATCACCTCCAATGCGGGGTCGGGCCGGTGCTGCGCCAGGTACCACTGGGATAGCCGGCTGCGGTCGGCCCACGACCGGCCGTTCACGCGGACGGCCGTCTTGAGGACCGTCTCGGTGTCGTCGAACGCGTTGCCCCGCACCGCCGCCACGCACCCCAGCAGCAGGATCGCCGCCGCCGCCATCGCCACCTCGGTCAGCCGGCGGGTCAGGTCGGCCGCCACCCGTTGCGCGGCGGCGACGGCCAGGTCGGCCAGCAGCGCCAGGGCCGGGATGGCGATCAGGTAGGTGCTCGCCGCCGCCGCCTGCCGGGCGGCCGTCAGCCCTGGCAGCGGGCGCAGCGCCGGCGGCACCACCAGCGTCGGCAGCAGCAGCGCCGCGCACAGGCCCGCCACCGCCGGTCCCTTGCCGATCCACCGCCGCACCACGACCAGCGCGACGATCACGAGGAGGAACCCGATCCCCACGCCGCACGTGAACAGCACCTGCGGTCGCTCGCCCGCCGCCGCCAGGTCGGCCCAAGACAGCGGCCACGCGACGCGCTGCACCGCCCGCCCGGTCCACCACAGCGCCCGCGGGAGCGCCGGCAGGCCCGCCACCACCGGGTCCCACCCGGCCGGCGGGGGCTGTCGAACGGCCGACACCGTCGCCGCCGCCACCAGCACCACGACCGGCGTGATCCAGGCGACGTCCCACACGCGCAGCCCGCGACGCCACTTGACCAGCACCACCACGATCAGCCCCACCCCCGCCACCGCTGGTTGGCACAGGGCGGCCGCCAGCAGGGCGATCATCCCGAGCAGGGCGATCAGCGGCGCGACGGCGTAGCCAACCCACCGCCGCCACCCGCCGGGGAGCTCGTCGGGGTCGACCTCGGCCGGGTCGATGCTGACCGCCTCCGGCACGCCGACCGCCCGCAGCAGCAGCCAGCAGCCGACCAGCGCCAGCAGCGCCCCCCACGGCCGGCCGCGGCTGCCCATCCACTCGACGGCCGCCGACGAGCCGGGGTAGATCGCGAACAGCGCCGCCGCCAGCCACCCGCCCGGCCGGCTCAGCCGTCGCAGCACCAGCCACAGGACCACGGCCACCGCCGATTGCAGGATCATCCCGCAGGCGCGGTGCGTCACCGCGCCGTTCCCCAGCTTCGACTCCAGGTGGACCAGCACCCGCAGCAGCGGCGGGGCACCGACCGGCGTCGGGCCGACCAGCGACGCGGGCAGCTGGTACCAGTCGGCCCATACCAGGTCGGGGGCCGGCTGGTGGCGGTAGGCGTCGAGCTCGCCGTCAAGCAGGCCCGGGGCGAACAGGGTCGGCAGGTAGGTCAGGGCGACCAGCAGCACCAGCACCGCCGCGCGCCAGAGGACCCGTCCGGCCCGGGCGAACGGCCGCTCGACGGTGCCGACCGGCACGCCGTCGGTGATCGCCGCCAGCAACGCCGCGGCGCGCGGGACGTCGTCCTCGTCCATCGGCGCCTGGACCGGCTGGGCGTAGTAACTGGCGGTTCGGTCCACGGTTCGCTTCTGCAACGTCGGCTCGCTTCGGTTCTCGGATGGAACGACCGGCCCCGGCGAACGCACGCGGCCGAACCCGGTATCAAACGGGCCGCGGCACCACCCGTCAACCGGTGGCCGGGCCCGCTGAGAGCATCGTACACGGCAAAACTGGATCGGGTCGGCATCGCCCACCTAGACCGGGCCACCTCGGCGGGCGGTTCCTCCCTTGGCCGGCCGAACCGGGCGATCTACACTGCCCCGCACACCGGCCACACGGACGCGGCCGGCCCGTTCCCGCACCCTCGCCCACCCGACATGACCACCAAGACCTACACCAACCCCGTCTGGCCGGGCTACTTCGCCGACCCGTTCGTCCTCCGCCACTCGGCCGACGGCCACTACTGGGCCTACGGCACGGGCCCCGGCGTCGACGGGCGCGAGTTCCCCATCCTGAGCTCGCCCGACCTGGTGAACTGGACCGCCGCCGGCGCAGCCGTGACACCGCCGGCGGGGCTGGTCGGCGGGAACTTCTGGGCCCCCGAGGTGGCCGAGCGGGACGGCAAGTTCTACCTGTACTACTCCGCCGCCCCGCAGGGTTCCGACGCCGCGCATCGGCTGCGGTTGGCCGTCGCCGCCGCGCCGGCCGGGCCGTTCGTCGACGTCGGCCGCGAGCTGTTCCCGGGCAACGGGTTCAGCATTGATGCCCACCCGTTCCGCGACCCGTCCGATAACCAGTGGTACCTGTTCTTCGCCACCGACTACGTCGAGGACGAGCCGGCCGGCACCGGTCTGGCCGTCGCGCCGATCGGCGTCGACATGATGCCCACCGGCCCGGCCCGCGTGGTCATCCGCGCCAGCGCCGACTGGCAGGTCTACGAGCACAACCGCGACTACAAGGGCCGCGTCTGGAAGGCTTGGAACTGCGTCGAGGGCCCGTTCGTCCTGCACCACGGCGGCACGTACTTCTGCCTCTACAGCGGCGGCGCCTGGCACACCGAGAACTACGGCCTGGGCTTCGCCACCGCCGACACGCCGCTGGGCCCCTGGCGCGACGACTTCGCCGTCCACGGCCCCACCGTCCTCACCGGCAAGCCCGACTTCGTCGTCGGCCCCGGCCACAACAGCGTCGTCCTCGGCCCCGACGGCAAGACCAGCTACTTCGTCTACCACGCCTGGGACAAGGGCCGCACGGCCCGCCGGATGTGCATCGACCCGCTCGTGTGGACCCCCAACGGCCCCAAGTGCGACGGGCCGAGCTACATGCCGCGGTCCATTGAGGTGGCTGAGTAAAGCCGGGTGCCGCCGATGGTAGATGCGTCGAGCGACGCTCACGGTCGGCACGTATCTGGAGCACGGCTGGGCATCGACCAAGATGAACGGCAGGCGGTCGCTCGGTATCGGCGGGCCGCCACATCGGGGAGTTTGGCGGCCGCCAAGGCCGGCGATTCGGACGCCAAGCACAACCTCAAAGAACTCCGGCGACGAACGGCCCGCATCACGCGATGACGGCCCCGGCTTGCCCTTGCAGGCTCACTGATGGCCGGGGCCGGTTTGAGTTACACATTCACTGCTCGGGCTGCGACCGGCACGCTTCGACATGCCGGTCGCTTGATTCCAATCTCCCCGATTACGTTCTGTCGGTTTATCGGACGATTGGAAAGTCGGCGGGCGCGTTGCGAGACGCCCGATCACTGCGGTGTTTCCACGTGCGCCTGATGTGGGTGTGGCCGGCCGGACGTGACGTGTCGTCGGCGGCTCCAACGGAGCTGAGACTAACCCACATCCCCGCCTCTTGGGGCACCGCTCATCCGCGGCCGATCCGTCGGCCGATATGAGCACAACCCGATGATGCGCCTCGCCCGCCACTTGCTCCGCCGACCCGCCGCGACGCCGTTGTCGGTCCCGGCGACCGCGCACGCATCGCCCCCGACCGTGTCGCTGCACGAGTTGCTGGGCCGGCCGATGATCGACCTCGACACGCCGGAGATGCAGCGATTTCTGGCGGGCAAGCGGGTGATGGTCACCGGGGCGGGCGGCAGCATCGGGTCGGAGATCTGCCGGCAGATCATGAAGTTCTGCCCCGACCGACTCGTGCTGCTGGAGCGGGCCGAGGGGGCGGTTTTCGAGATCGACCGCGAGCTTCGCCAGCGGTGGGTGGGGGCGGACCTGCGGCCGACGGTGGCCGACATTTCGGACGGCGAGCGGCTGGCGAAGGTGTTCGCCGCCGAGCGGCCGCAGGTGGTGTTCCACTGCGCCGCCCACAAGCACGTCCCGATGATGGAGGCCAACCCCGGCGAGGCCGTGCGGAACAACGTGCTGGGCACCAAGTGCCTGGCCGACGCCAGCGCCGCCGCCGCCGTGCAGGCGTTCGTGATGGTCAGCAGCGACAAGGCCGTCAACCCGACCAGCGTGATGGGCGCGACCAAGCGGATGGCCGAGCTGTACGTGCAGTCGCTGAACGGCGCGAACGACGGACGGATCGTCGTGCGCGGCAACGAGATCATGGCGACGCCCGGCACGCGGTTCACCGCCGTCCGCTTCGGCAACGTGCTGGGCAGCAGCGGCAGCGTCGTCCCGATCTTCCAGCGCCAGATCGCCGCCGGCGGGCCGGTGACGGTCACGCACCCGGACATGCGCCGTTACTTCATGACGATTCCCGAGGCGACGCAGCTGGTCATGCAGGCCGGCGCGATCGGGCAGGGGGGCGAGATCTTCGTGCTCGACATGGGCGAGCCGGTCCGGATCATGGACCTGGCCCGCGAGCTGATCGCCCGCAGCGGGCTGGTCGAGGGCCGCGACATTGACATCAAGATCACCGGCGTCCGCCCCGGCGAGAAGCTGTACGAGGAGCTGAGCTGCGACGACGAGGCGATCGTGCCGACCCCGCACGAGAAGATCCACGTCTGGCAGCTGCCGCCCGCCGACCCCGCCCGCGTGGCGGCCGACATCGACCGCCTGTCCGAAGTGATTTACCTCGCGCCGCGCCTGGCCGTCGAGGCGCTGATGGAATGCGTCCCCGAGTACCGCCCGGCGGGGTGGGACGTCGCGCCGCGCGTCGCGCTCCGAGCGGCGTGAGAACCCGTTTAGCGACGGCCCGGAGGGCCGGCAAAGGTCGTAGCCGACCCTCCGGGCCGTCGCTAAACGGGTTTCACCGCCCCTCCATCAGCGACGTCGCCCGCTGCACGGCCCCCGGCATCGCCTCGGCCACCTTGGCGTAATCGACGTCCATGAACCTCCCGTGCCCGGCGGCGTCGCGGGTCGAGCACCAGGCGAACCTCGCGTCGATCAGCGCCTTGTCCACCTCCGGCGACAACAGGAAGTCGACCAGCTGCCGCGCCCCCGCGCCGTTCGGGCACCCGGCGACCACGGCCACCGCGCACGGCATCGCCAGCGTGCCGACCCCATCCTGATCGGGCAGATCGACGTTGACCGGCCCGACCTCGGATCCGGCCGACGCGGCGTCGTCGTTGTCGCACACGGCGGCCAGCAGGTCGCCGCGGGCGACCGACTCGGCGGCGGGGCCGTTGCCGCCGACCAGCGTCACGCCGTTGGCGTGCATCGCGCGGAAGAAGCCGTCGGCCGCGTCGTTGCCCCACAGCACCGACAGCGCCGCCACGTGGCCGCCGGTCGTGCCGCCGGTGGGGCGGGCGAAGGCGATCTTCCCCTTGAGCGGCGGGCGGGTCAGGTCGGTCATGTCGCGCGGCCGATCGGCCGGCGGCAGCTTCGGCGAGGACACGATCACCCGCACGCGCAGCACCGACCCGGCCCAGCGGTTGCGGTCGTCCCGGTACTTCGCCGGCACGCCGGCCGCCGCCCGCGACTCGTACGGCGCCAGCGCGCCCGCCCCGGCCAGGCGGATCGTGTGGAACACCTCGTTGTCCCACCACACGTCGGCCCGCGGGTGGTCCCGCTCGGCCACGATCCGCTCGGCCAGCCCGACCGACTTGCTCGCCTCGGCGTCGGTCACCAGTTGCACCTCGATCCCCGTGCGCTGCTGGAACCGCTCGACCAGCGGCCGCACATAGGGTTCGTCCACGCTGGTGTACAGCACCACCGGCGCGGCGGTGGGGGCCGACGAGTCCTGCTTGTGGCAACCGCACAGCAGCGCCATCAACGTCAGGGGAAGTAGGGTAATTCGCATCGGTTCCCGGGTGGCTGAAACGGCCGGCACTCGCATGCGCCTTCGCGATCCCGGCACCGAAATCGCCAAGACGGAAGCGACCGATGACGAACTCTGATACATCGGCGCTGCTCAACCGGCGCGTCGCGCCGCCGCCCGAAGGTACAGCCACAGCACGTTGCAGAACAGCCGGCGCGCGGTCAGCGTCACCACCAAGAACCGCGCCGTCTGCGGGATGCCCAAGGACTGGGTATACGGCGTGTGCAGTCGCGGTACATCCAGCAAGACCGCGCCGTCGATGGCCCATCACCAGCTTTGGCGAACACGGTCGCCGATCAGTGCTTCCGCGATCTGCATCTCCGCGTGGCGGTCGCACCGAAGGTGTGATCTTCCATCGGCCCGACAGTGCCGCCTCGGGGCGACCGCCATGCGGCACAAGCCGCTGCAAGCAGCTGCATACCGCTCCAGCGTTCGCACTCGGCAGGCTCGCCGGCATTACGAATGACTGGGGAGGCGTTGGCAGTCGCAATCCGAAAACTCACGCGGCGGCTCAGTTTGGGTTGGTCTTGCCGGTTGTGCGGAATGGCGCGCCTGATGAGATCGTACAACCGAAACGTAGGTCATTTCTCAGAGGGTAACGGTTGGCGCAGGATCCACGCTCGATAACGTGATCCGCGAGCGGCGGTTGCGGGGTCACATCAATCTTGGGCGAGGCGGAACATGGCGGGCAAGCAATCGGTGGTCGAGGGTCTTGAGCGTCGCCAACTGCTGTCGGCCGTACCGACGCCGGCGCACGTTGTCGTCGTCATGATCGAGAACAAGAGCTTCGCCGACCTGATCGGCAACCCGAGCGCGGCGTACATCAACTCGCTCGCCGCTGGCGGGGCGCTGTTCACCAACAGCCACGCGGTCACCCACCCGAGCCAACCGAACTACATCGCCCTGTTCAGCGGTGACACGCACGGCGTGGCCGACGACGACGGCCCGCTGTCGTTCGCCGGACCCGACCTCTATTCCGAGTTGGCGGCGGCGGGGCGGACGTTCACCGGCTACAGCGAGCAGCTGCCGGCGGCCGGGTCGACCGTGCTCGTCTACCAGGACTACGCCCGCAAGCACAACCCGTGGTCCGACTTCACCGACGTGCCGGCGAGCGTGAACCAGCCCGACTCGGCGTTCCCGACGAACTTCGCGACGCTGCCGACGGTGTCGGTCGTGATCCCCGACCTCGACGACGACATGCACGATGGCACGATCGCCGAGGGGGACGCGTGGATCCAGACGAACCTGGGCGCCTACGCCACCTGGGCCAAGGCGAACAACAGCCTGCTGGTGCTGACCTGCGACGAGGACGACGACACCGACACGATCAACCAGGTCCCGACGATCTTCTACGGCCAGAACGTGGTGACCGGGACGTACGGCGAGTACGTGAACCACTACAGCATCCTGCGCACGATCGAGGACATGTACGGCACCGGCTACGCCGGCGCGTCGGCCACGGCGACGCCGATCACCGACGTGTGGGCCCCGTCCGCCGCGCCCACGCCGACCCCCACGCCCGCGCAGACCTACGTCAGCAACCTCACGCCGACCACAGCAACCACCGGTTACGGCACGATCCACTACGACTCGGACATCAACGGCACCCCGATCACGCTGCGCGGCACCGTCTACGCCAAGGGCATTGGCACGCACGCCGCCTCGGCGATCAGCTACGCGCTGAACGGCGGCTACACCACGTTCGCCAGCGACGTCGGCGTGGACGATGACGTGATCGCCAAGGGCGGGACCGGGTCGGTCGACTTCACCGTGATCGGCGACGGGAAGACGCTGTACGACAGCGGTAAGCTGTCGGCGACGAGCCCGGTCGCCCGCGTCAGCGTGGGCGTGGCCGGCGTGAAGACGCTGCAGCTGGTGGCGACGAACGGCATCGCCGGCAACATCGACTACGACCACGCCGACTGGGCCGGGGCCGTGCTGACGGCGGCCACGGTGACCACGCCCACCGCGCCCACTGCGGCAACGGGATTGACGGCCGTCGCCACCGGCAGCAACGCGGTGAGTCTGAGCTGGACCAACACGGCGACCAACCAGACCGGGTGCGAGGTGGACCGGTCGCTGGACGGGATCACGTTCGCGTCGATCGCCACGCTGGCCGCGGGGGCCTCAAGCTATGGCGACACGGGCCTGACCGGCGGGACGAGGTATTCGTATCGCGTGCTGGCCACGAACGCCGTGGGCAAGTCGCCGGCGAGCAACATCGCCACGGCGACGACGCTGGCCGCGGGCGCGGTGCAGACGTACGTCAGCGACCTCACCTACACCAGCGCGACGACCGGGTACGGGACCGTGCGCAAGGACGCGAGCATCAACGGCAACCCGATCAAGCTCCGCGGCACGACCTACGCCAAGGGGTTGGGCACGCACGCCGCGTCGACCATCACGTACGACCTGGCCGGGGCCTACACGACGTTCCTGGCCGACGTCGGCATCGACGACGAGACGACCGGGCAGGGGCTGGTCGACTTCAAGGTCGTCGCCGACGGGGTCACGCTCTACGACAGCGGGAACCTGACCGGGTCGGCACCGGTTGGACACGTGAACGTCAGCGTCGCCGGCGCGAAGACGCTGCAGCTGGTGGCGACCAACGGTGTCGCCGGCAGCATCGACTTCGACCATGCCGACTGGGCCAACGCACGCCTGCTCGCCGCCGCCGTGCCCCCCGCGGCACCCAGCAGCCTGGTCGCCGCCGCAGTGTCGGCCACGGAGGTGGACCTCACGTGGGCCAGCAACTCGGTCAACCAGGCCGGGTTCGAGGTCGACCGCAGCACCGACGGCGTCACGTTCGCCAAGCTGGCGACGACGACGGCCACCAGCTACGCCGACAAGACCGCCGTCGTCGGCGCGAAGAACTACTATCGGGTGCTGGCGTACAACGCGACGGGCAGCTCGGCCGCGAGCAACGTCGCGTCGGCGACGACGTTTGCCGCCGCGCCGGTCACCACCTCCCTCAGCAGCCTGGCGTGGACCAGCGCCACCACCGGTTACGGCGCCGCCCAGAAGAACCTCAGCATCAACACGAACCCCATCACGCTGCACGGCGTGGTCTACGCCAAGGGCATCGGCACGCACGCCGCGTCCACAATCACCTACGCGCTGGGCGGGCAGTTCGCCAGCTTTCTGTCCGACGTGGGCATCGACGACGAGGTGAAGGAAAGCGGCTCGGTCGACTTCCAGGTGGTCGGCGACGGCGTCACCCTGTTTGACAGCGGCGTGCTGACCAGCGCCAGCCCCACCGTCAGCATCAACGTTAGCGTGGCCGGCGTGAAGACGCTGCAGCTGATCGCCACGAACGGCATCGCCGGCGTGATCGACTACGACCACGCCGACTGGGCCAACGCCCGGCTGTTGTCCACCGCGGCCCCGATCGTCCCCGCCGCCCCGACCGGCGTGGCCGTGGCGGTCGTGTCCAGGTCGGCGCTAACCGTGACGTGGAAGGCGGTCGACGCGACGGTCATCAATTACGAGGTGCAACGCTCGACCGACGGCACCACGTACGCGGCGGTCGCTACGGTCGGGCCGAACGTGCTCACCTATGCCAACACGGGGCTGACTGCCAACAAGAAGTACTACTACCGCCTGGTCGCCATCAACGCCGTCGGGCGGTCGGTCGTGTCGAGCGCCGTGAGCGCGACGACGTTGGCGAAGTAGGTTCGCCGTTTGGCAACGGTGCGGGGGGCCGCGTTGAATGGGTGAACAGCCGGACCTCCGGGCCGTCGCTAATACTACAGCGCGGGTTCGTGGCGACCGCTTCGCGCTCGAATCGCGTGCGCCGCGATCCTCGCGCCAGGGTCGCCGCTTGCGGCTTCGCGAACGAACGCCCTTCCAGCGTCGGACGCCGGGCCCCGGCGTCACCGGACCTCGACGCGGTCGTGACGCCGCCAAACATGGTCCACTGACTGAACCTGAGCTGCAGTGCTGAAAAAGTTTCAGAATACTCGAAACTGCACGGGGGATACGAACCGCCGTACGCTTACCGCATGTCCACCGCCACCCTGACCGTCCCGCTGGCGCGAGCGCGGCACGCGACCCGGCTCGGCAGCGTCAGCTACCTCAACGCCAAGCCGCTCATTTACGGGCTGGACGAGGCCGACGACATCGAGCTGTCGCTGGACGTGCCGGCCAAGCTGATCGACGGCCTGCGCAACGGCCGGTTCGACGTGGCGCTGCTGCCGATCATCGACTACCAGCGGCTCGACGCCGTCCGCATCCTGACCAGCGGCGGCATCGGGTCCGACGGGACCACGCTTACCGTCCGCATCTTCAGCCGGGTGCCGGCCGGGCAGGTGCGGACGCTGGCATGCGATACGCACAGCCATTCCTCCGTGGCGCTGGCGCGCGTGATCTTCGCCGAGGCGTACGGCGTGACGCCGCGGTTCGTCGACCTGCACCACGACGACCCGCACGCCAACGGCGCTGCCGACGCCGAGGCGCGGCTGCTGATCGGCGACAAGGTTGTCTGCGAGGAGCCGGCCGGCTTCCCTTACCAGCTCGACCTGGGCGACGCGTGGAAGCGGCTGACCGGGCTGCCGTTCCTCTTCGCCGCCTGGGTCGCCCGCGACGGCGTCGACCTCGGCGACCTGCCCGAGCGGCTGGCGGCCGCGAAGGTGGCGGGGTTGGCCGACGTCGACGCCATCGTGCAGCGGTTCGCCGTCCCGCGCGGGTGGCCGGCCGGGCTGGCCCGGCAGTACATGACCGACTACCTGAAGTACGACGTCGGCCCGCGACAGTTGGAGGCGGTGCGGCTGTTCCACGCGTTGGCGTTCAGGCACGGCATGCTCGACCGGCCGCCGCGACCACTGGTCACGGTCTGACGCCAGGGGGCCCGTCCCACCCGCGACGATCGCGCGTGTGGACGGCGGCGCAATGCCGCAGCGGGGAACCGCCACGCGATCACTGCGAAGAGAGAAACTCCAGGACCAGAGCGTTGGTCACGTCGGGGCATTCGAGATGGATCAGGTGCGAGGCGTTGGGCACCACGACGTGGCGCGCCTGGGGAATCGCTGCCGCGATGGCGGCGGAGCAGGGCGGGGGCGTGCTGGGGTCGCGGTCGCCGACGACGACCAGCGTGGGGCAGCGGACCTCGCCGAGGCGGTCCAACGTCTGCAGGTCGGCGATCATCTCCCACATGCGGGCCTGCACGGCCGGGTCGTCGGCCAGGTACGTCTTGGTGATGCGGTCCATCAGGTGCGGGCGTCGCGCGATCGTCTCGGGCGTGAACCACCGCTCCAGGAAGGGGGTCACCACGGCGCGCATCCCGCCGTCGCGGATCGTCCCGGCGCGGGAGCGCACCGTGGCGCGCCCGGCCTCGGGGAACGTGGCGGCGGTCGCGAGCAGCGACAGCGACCGCACCCGGCGCGGGTGCGACAACGCCAACGTCTGGGCGATCATGCCGCCCACCGACACGCCGACCACGTGGGCGGCGTCGACGCCGAGTTGGTCGAGCAGGCCGACGAGGTCGGCGGAGAACCGCTCAAAACTCACGTCCGCCGCGGTTCCCGGCGAGCGGCCGTGGCCGCGCAGGTCGAAGGCGACGACGTCGTGCGTCGTGCGCAAAGCGTCGATCTGCGCGTCCCAATACGTCAGGTCCAGCCCGACCGGATGGATCAGCACGACCGTGCCGGCGTGGCGAGGCCCGGTGCGAACGTAGTTCAACGCAGAGGCGGACGAGGCGGGGTCAGGCATGACCACTGTATGCCAAGCGACGCCGGCTCGCGGCCAACGTCGCCGGCCCGACCAAGCTGGACGCCATCGTCCGCCGCTCCCCCGCAGATCCGGTCAGCCCCTCACCGCCGCCGCGATCGTGTCCGCCCACGGCGTCGTCGGTCGCCCGATCAGGTGGCTGAGATGGTGACCATCGTCGAACAGTTCGCCACCGGCGGCGACGGCACTGCAACTGGCGATCAGGGCGGCGAGCGGGCCGGGCAGGCCGGCGTGGGCCAGCACCTCCCCGAACGCGGGCTCGGGCAGATCCTTGTACACCACCGGCCTGCCCGAGCGGCGGGCGACCTCGGCGGCGAACTCGGCCATCGTGAACGCCGTGTCGCCGGCCAGCTCGTAGGTGTGGCCGGCGTGACCGTCGGTCGTGAGCACGGCGACGGCGGCGGCGGCGTAGTCGGCCCGGGCGGCGGCGGAGATGCGGCCGGCGCCGCTGCTGCCCAGCACGGCCCCGTGCGCCACGGCCGCGGGGACGCCGGCCGTGTAGTTCTCGGTGTACCAGCCGTTCCGCAGCAGCGCGAACGGCACGCCCGACGCGCGGATGGCCCCCTCGGTGGCCAGGTGCTCGTCGACCACGGGCAGCTTGGACGTGTCGGCCCGCAACACGCTGGTGTAGGCCAGCAGCTTCACGCCGGCCCGGCGGGCGGCGTCGATCACGTTGCCGTGCTGGGCCGTCCGCCTGCCCATCTCGCTCGACGAGATCAACAGCACGCGGTCGATCCCGGTCATGGCCCGGTCGACGGCGGCGGCGTCATCGTAGTTCGCGCGGTGTACCTGCACGCCGGCCCTGGCCCAATCGGCCGCCTTGGCCGGGTCGCGGACGGCGACCGCGATCCGCTCGGCCGGGACGGCCTGCAGCAACTGGGCCACCACGAGCCGGCCCAGCTGTCCGGTGGCGGCGGTCACGAGCAGGCGGGGGGATGAGCTTGACATGGCGTACACTCCTTCTGAAATGTGAATCGAATTCGGCGACGAGCCCACGGTAGGAAGCGTCCCGGCCGGTGAGAAGGAGGCACTTGTTTATGTCCAGGTTACCGAACGGGAACCGCCCCAACGTGACGGGTCGAGCATCCATGGCCTCCCGGTTCCCGCGGACGTTGGGGGACGGCACCTTGGACCGGGACGGTTGCCCCACGCGCGACGTGCTGGATCGGATCGGCGACACGTGGACCGTGCTGGTGCTGATCTCGCTGGCCGGCGGACCCCTGCGGTTCAGCGGGCTGCAGCGGCTCATCCCGGACATCTCCAAGCGCCTGCTGGCCCAGTCGCTGCGCGACCTGGAGCGCGACGGGCTCGCCACCCGCCACGTCTTCCCGACCAAGCCGCCCAGCGTGGAGTACCGGCTGTCGGCGCTGGGCGCGTCGTTCCTGGAACCGATGTCGGCGCTGGCCGACTGGGCCGACCGCCACCACTCCGCCATCCTCGAGGCCCGGGTTCGCTACGACGCGGCGGCCGCCCCCGCTGTCGCGGCTGTGGCGGCCGCTCACGCTTGACGTCGCCTGATGGCAACAGCGGGTTGTGGTATTTTGAGGGGGTCGGACACTGACCCTCGGACCCTCAACCGGAGAACATATGCCCCGTTGCTACGCGTGCGTGTTGGTGATGGTCACCTTGGCCGCGATGGCCCGTGCGGACGACGCGGTCAGCCTGTCGGCCGCCCCGCCGGTGGTCGTGCGCACCGTGCCCGAGGGCGGGACCGACGGCGTCGATCCGGGCGTGACCGAGATCCGCGTCACCTACAGCAAGGGCATGGCAGACGGCTCCTGGTCGTGGTCGACGTGGGGGACCGACACGTTCCCGGAGACGACCGGCAAGCCCCACTACCTGGCGGACAAGCGGACGTGCGTGCTGCCGGTGAAGCTGAGGCCGGGCAGGACGTACGCGACGTGGTTGAACAGCGAGAACTTCGGCAACTTCAAGGATGCCGACGGCCACCCGGCCGTGCCGTACCTGCTGATCTTCACGACCCGGAAGGATGCCAACCCCGCCGCGACGAAGCCGGCCGAGCGCGTGGAGGCGACGCCGACGCCGAGCGCTGTCCCCAGCATCCTCTGCCGCGTAGCGGTCGCCCCGTAGGGGCACTCTGGCACGATCCGAAGCGTGCCGCTGCGCCGCGACCGCTACGCCGAGATGCAACACCGCCTAGCGGTCCGTCAGGCATGATTTGGATACCCCGTCACAGCTCAGCGGCTCCGCCGCGGGTCGTCCCCGTCCGGCGGATCCCGCGGCGGAGCCGCTGGGCTCTGACGAATCTGTACCCATTGCATCGCTGATCGACCACTAGCCGCCACCGGCGGCCACCCCGGTCAGAGCCGGTGTGATCGCCACGCGTTGGGTGATCGCGTCGGCCAGGTCCCGCTCGAGCACCGGGTCGCGGTGGAGGGCGTACCAGTAGTCGGCGGCGGCGTTCTCGATCGTGACGTCGCCGCTGAGGTCGGGGCTGTCGGCGAAGGCGCGGGGGCCGCTGAACGCCTGGTGGTACTGGTTGATCGCGGTCAGCCGGCGCTCCGCCGACGTGAACCGCTCGACCAGCACCTTGGGGACCGCCTCGAACGTGCCGTCGGCCCGCTTGGCGATCTCGAACCGCACGGTCCGCCGGATGGTGGCCAGCGTGGCCTCGGTCACGTCGTTGAGCGTCACCGCGTCGGTCCGCCAGGGCTCGAAGACCTGCTTGGTCACCATGGGGAAGGTGGTCAGCAGGCCCAGGCGGTACTCCTCGCGGTCGACCCGCATGAACCGGGCGTGCGCCTCGGCCTCGCAGGCGTCCCACAGCTGGGCGAAGTCGTGCCCGGGCACGCGGGCGACCGGGGGCTGGTTCCACCAGTAGTCGGGCGTGGCCAGCTTGGCGTCGGCCGGCGTGACCGTGGCGCGGACGTCGGCCGAGTGCGTGGGCGGCAACGCCTCGCACCCGGCGACCGCAGCGGGGAGCACGCAAAGAATGAGACCGCGAAGGCGCGAAGGCGCGAGGACGGACGCGAAGGCAGAGGGTCCCATGCCCGACTGAGCGTCGAGCAGAGCAGCCGATCCTGACGCCGTTTCGTTGCTCGCCATCGCTTCGCGTCCGTCCTCGCGCCTCCGCGACTTCGCGGTTCAATCTGCTGCTCTTTGGCTCACCACCGGCTCACTCGCGCTCGGACCGCACCATCTGCCGCAGCATGGAGGCCGAGGGGACGGGGACCCAGGTCTGGCCGATCGTGTGGACCACCATGCCGTTCATCGTGCCGGGCGAGCCGGGGGACCAGCCGGCGACGATGACGATGCGGTCGTTGAGGGCGGCCAGCTCGTGCTCCTGCACGTAGGCGTCGACCTTGGCGATCAGCGTGACCAGGTCCGCCGTGGGCGACATCTCGACCGGCACCACGCCGAAGTGCAGCGCCATCCGCCGGAGCGAGCGGTGGTCGGGGCTCATGGCGATGATCGGCACGGGGAACCGGTGCTTGCTGAACACGCGGGCGGTGTTGCCGGTCTGGGTCCAGATGACGACCACCTTGGCGTCCACGTCCTGCACGATCCGCATCGCGCCGCGCGCCAGCGCCCCGGCCTGCAGCGTGCTCTTGACCACCGGCATCGGCCGACCCGCCTCGGCGGCGGTCGCGTCGGCGTAGGGCTCGTTCACCTCGGCGATGTGGGCCATCGTGTGGACCGTCGCCACGGGGAACTGGCCGACGCTGGTCTCGCCGCTCAGCATCACGGCATCCGCCCCGTCGTAGATCGCGTTGGCCACGTCGCTCACCTCCGCCCGGGTGGGCGTGCTGGCCTCGATCATGCTCTGCAGCATCTGCGTGGCGACGATCACCGGCTTGCCGGCGGTCTGGCACCGGCGGACCAGGTCCTTCTGGATGATCGGCACCTGGGCCATGTCCATCTCGACGCCCAGGTCGCCGCGGGCGACCATCAGGCCGTCGGTGGCGGCGATGATCGCGTCGATGTGGTCGACCGCCTCGCGCTTCTCGATCTTGGCGATCAGGTGGATGTCGGCCACCTTGTCGGCCAGGTAGGTCCGCAGCTCGTCCAGGTCGGCGGCGGTGCGCACGAAGCTCAGCGCCAGGTAGTCCAGCCGCTGCTCGACCGCCCAGTCGACGCAGGCCCAGTCCTTCTCGGTGATGCTGGGGACGTTGACCGACGTGTCGGGCAGGTTGATCCCCTTGCTGCTCTTGAGCACCCCGCCGGCCGTGCAGTCCAGCACCAGCTCGTCGGGCCGCTTCTCCACGCACAGGAACCGCAGCAGCCCGTCCTCCACCAGCACGCGGTGGCCGACCTGCACCTCGTCGACCATGGCGGCGTAGATGCTGCTGACCCGGCCCCCCTGGGCGACCATCGGCTCGCGCTGCAGGACGATGCGGTCGCCCACGGCCACGGGCATGCCACCGGTGCCGCCGACGTCGGCCACCTGCCCCAGC
The DNA here is from genome assembly GCA_965198865.1 of Tepidisphaeraceae bacterium. GTDB lineage: Bacteria > Planctomycetota > Phycisphaerae > Tepidisphaerales > Tepidisphaeraceae > CBDAQA01. The sequence goes on from CBDAQA010000022.1 coordinate 28,660, forward strand.
CGGATCTTGGGCCCGCCCAGGTCGCCCAGGACGGCGACCGGGTGGTCGAACCGGCTGGCCGCCTCGCGCACGACGCGGAGCGTCTGCAGGTGGTTCTCGAGGTTGCCGTGGCTGAAGTTGAGGCGGCAGACCGTCGCCCCCGCCTGGAACAGCTTGAGCAGCGTCTCGACGTCGGCACAGGCCGGGCCCATCGTGGCGACAATTTTGGTGCGGATCATGGCTTGGTTCCGGCTCGCGGTGGTGGCCGGCATCATACGGACGGGCCGGGTCGGCGAAAGGCGCGGGGGACCCGCTTCACGGGGGTTTGCTGCTCGTGGTTTGCATGCGCGGCGGTCTCGCTCCGTCTCGACCTTCGCGGTCGTTCATCTGCGGCTAACTCTGCTGATCTTCGCTCTGCGGCGCACCGAGACGGAGCGAGTCGCGTCCGGTGCCGATCGGCCGTCCCGCCTGGGCGAGCAGGTCGACGAAGGTCCGAGCAGTCGGCCGCGGGCCCGCGACGTGGTGAGCCCTGCCTGGGTCGGCTACCCTTGTGCGATTCACCGAGGGACCCGCCCGATGGCTGAACCGACTTCCGCGCGAGCGTGCCCGATCGAGATGTCGATCCGCGTGAACGGGTACGACGTCGACTTCCAGGGGGTGGTCAATAACATCGTGTACGTCCGCTGGTTCGACGACCTGCGGTACCGGCTGCTGGACGCGTACCTGCCGCTGGAGCAGCAGATGGCGGCCGGGTTCGGGCCGGTGGTGACGTCCACCTTCGTCGAGTACAAGCGGCCGATCCGCATGCACGACAAGCCGGTCGGCCACCTGTGGGTGACCGAGGCCGGCCGGCTGCGCTGGGCCGTCGGCATCGAGATCCTCGTCGGCGACGCCGTCGCGGCGACGGGCGTGCAAACCGGCGTGTTCATCAACCTCAAGACGCTCCGGCCGGTGCGGGTGCCGGAGGTGTTCACGGCCGCGATGGAGCGGGCCATGGGCGGGCGAGCGGGGCGGTCCCAGGAAGATGCGATCGCCCTGCCCCGGCCAGCCCCACCCTGCGACGACCCGGGCCATTTGTTGCCATGACCGCACGCTCCCGTGCCGCGTCATCGCGGTGAACCGCCCCCAGCGTCTTGCCCGCCGCCCACCCGTGGGCGGGCCGCGGGACGCGAACGGTCCATGGGCACCCGGTGTCATGATGCCGTTCTCCACGCCCAGTATTGTGTTCAACCAGGCCTTGCACGTTTATGTTGAAACGATCTTGTCGGACGGGTATGTTCGCCAAGCCCGCCGAGGCGGGGTGATCGCCGGCCTGTCCTCCCTCGTCGTACGCAAACCTCAGGGACGTGTTTATGGTGCGCCGAACTCACCACTTTGGCTGTCGCCGACGGCGCGGGTTCACGCTCGTGGAGCTGCTGGTGGTGATCGGGATAATCGCCCTGTTGATCGGCATCCTCCTGCCTGCCCTGAACGCCGCCCGGCGGTCGGCCAACGCCGCAACGTGCCTGAGCAACCTGCACCAACTGATCCTCGCGGTGAACGTGTACGCGGCCAACAACAAGAACTACATGGTCTACGACCCGTACCCCAACGGGAACCCGAACTACGTCTCGCCCGCGGGGGTCAGGCCCACCGCCACCGACCTCGCCAACTCCTCCGGCATCCCGTGGCTGGACGCCTTGGCCCCGTACATCGCTGGCAACAGCACCGGGCAGGCGGCCGCGATGTACAATTTCTGCCCGGAGGCACCGCTCGCGGCCGGCAACTACGTCTCAGCCAACTACATGGGCACGGCCAACGCTCCCTACCACCAACTGGCGAATGGCACCAACACCGTGGGCTTCGCCGGCAGCTACGGCATGAACCTCTCGGCGACCTCCGGCAACCCCTACTGGAGCTACCTCGTCGCCGGCACGGGCGACCCGGCCAACCCGTTCAACCTGCCGGCCACGGTGACCCGCTACTTCTGGACTCGGCTGTCCGACTCGCCCAACGACAACGTGCCGGTCGTGTTCGACTGCGTTTGGTGCGACGTGGTCGGCTCGACGCTGTACACCCCGCTGACCGCTGCGGCCACGGCCGTCATACCGGCGCCGAGCAGCTTCATCACCGGGAGCACCAACGACATCCAACGCGCCTGCCTGAACCGCCACCGCGGCAGCGTCAACGTCGCCTTTAAGGACGGCAGCGCCACCAACGTCCGGCTGAAGGCGCTGTGGGACCTGCGGTGGAACAGGTCGAGCGTGCCCGAAAGCGCCAAACTGCCGGCCAGCCCCACCTTCCCCAGCTCGTGATGCCTGCAAGGGACATCAAAAGGGGTCGGGGAATCAGGGTCATGTAGATCGTGGTTCACCACGCCGCAATGGGGCACAGGCGTGGTGAACCGCGCCCTACATCCTGCGGTCGGCAGATCAAGCCGATCGAGTTCCGCAGTCGGCCGACGCGGGTCATCGGAAAGCGGTCTCTACGCCAGCCGGCAGTGGGCGGCGTTTGAGCCTGGGCAGCGGCGACTTACGCTTTTCACTGAGTTGCCCGCAGGCGTGCTGCGGGGGCACAAGCAGTGGACCGATGCGTACCTTTTGCCTCTGGCCAAGAAACGCCGGCCGGCCTCCGCGACGCTGGATGCGCGGATGGTCGGCCTCGACAATCTCGCCGACCCGACGATCCACGTCTTGAAATGCGGCAGCCGAATGGGGACGCGGTGGACCACGGATGAGTCCGGTTCGGCGGGTCAGCCGTGTAACATTCGTCGTCACGTGCGCAAGAATAGTTGCAGCTTGAGCTTGAGAAGACCGTTCAAGCGGACGTGACGGGTTGAGGGGTGTAACATTTCGTAACAAAGTGTCACATGCGGCGCGCCGAGCCGTCGAGGATTTGTGAGCGGCGGGGGGGAGAAACGGCAGGAGCCCCGCACTGGGTGCGGGGCTCCTGGCCGGTGTTCGCCCGGTGGCTGGCGGATCGCATCAGCTCATCCGGCCCTTGCCGTTCTTGGCGGGGGTGGCGTCGACCGTGGGCGTGGTCGCCACCTGCTTCTGCACCGACTCGACCATCTCCCGGCTGGCGGCGTCGACCATGGCCTTGAGGTCGGCCATCTCGCCGTCGTTGTCGGCGCTCGCCAGCTTGAAGCCGGACTTCTCGGCGACCAGCATGCTGAGCAGGGTGTTCAGCAGGCCGCTCGTCTCGCCGCTGGTGGAGTTGCCGCCGCCGGTGGTGAAGACGCGCTCGGGGACCAACGGCTGGACCGACTTGCTCAGGTGCTCGGCCACCAGCGACAGGGCGAAGAGGCGCGGGTCGCCAAAGCTGGCGATCTTGCGCATCTGGACCGCCGCCTCGCTCAGGCCGACCTGCATGGTGCGGCTCGCCTCGCCACGGCCGGCCAGCTGGCGCTGCTCGGCCTCGGCACGGGCGGTCACGATCGTCTGCTCAGCGTGACGGCGGCTCTCCTCCAGTGCGGCGTCGGCCTTCACGATCACCTGCTCGGCCTGGCGACGGGCCTTGGCCAGCTCGGCGTTGGCGGCGTTCTCGGCGATCTGGATCGCCACGTGGGACGCGGTCAGCTCCGGCTGCTTGGCGGCGATCGCCTCGGCCTCCTTCAGGGCGCGCTGCTTCTCGGCGGCCGCCTGCTGCCGGCTGAAGGTTTCGATCTGCTCGATGCTCAGCTGCCGCGTGCGCAGCTGCTCCATCAGCTGCTCGATCTTCCCGCCAGCTTCTGCCGTGTCTGGCTTGCCGATCAGCACGTCGACGCACTGGATGTCGAACTCGGCGAATCGGCGTTGCAGCTCGGTGCGGGCCTCGCCCTGGATCTGGTCGCGGTCGTGCAGCAGCTCGAGCATCGTCTTGCGGTGGGCCACGTCGCGGAAGAACGACGAGAGCATGGGGTCCAGCGTCTGCGTGATCAGCTTCTTCACGTCGCCGAACCGCTGGATGACGGCCGAGGCCCGCTGGTAGTCGATGTGCACGACCACGCTCAGCGGCAGCCGGCTCTCGTACGCGTCCTTCGTGACCAGTTCGACGCTGTTGAGGTTTTCGTCGTAGCGGTGCCCCTCGGTCTTGCCGCTGATCCAGTGCAGGACGAAGTTGGTGGTGGGGACGAAGACGATCTGCCCGGCGTAGGTGTTGAACGGGTACTTGCCAGGGCCGAAGGGCTTCTCCCACACGCCGCGCTCGCCCCGGGCGACGCGCTCGCCGTGGCGGAAGCTGTCGCCGCTCACGTCGGCGCCGATCGGGCCGAAGTAGCTGACGACCACGCCGACGTAGCCGATCGGCACGATCGTCTTGGGCATCATCTCGACGTTGGCGAACCAGCGGTTGATGAAGTACGTGCCGTCGGTCAGCGGCACGTACTGCCGGCCGCGGCGACCGCCGGCGCGGAGGAAGGCGTCGGGGTCCTGGAAGTTGTTGTGGAAGTTGCCGTCGTCGGGGTCGTTGCCGACGCTGGGGGCGATGATCTCGCCGGGCGTGAGGCTGGGGCCGTCCTGGACGGTGACGATGGCGATCGAGTCGACCAGGATGGCCTTGGTGGGGTTGAGCGGGTCGACCGCCTCGACGACGCCGCCGACGACGACGGGGTCGAAGCCGTCCACCTCGGCCAGCTCCTTCTGCCAGTCGCCCAGGCGTTCGATTTCTCGCTTGCCCTGCACTTCCTGCTGGTAGACGGTGTCCTCGGTGATGACGACGAAAATCGCCAGATTGATGGCGTACACGCCCTCGCGCAGGATCGCGCGTTGCCGGCCGCGCTGGCCGCGGGTGCCGTTCACGCCGGCCAGGAACAGGGCGGCATCCTGGAAGTTGTTGCACTCGATGTTCCGGCCCAGCGTCTGGCTGGGCGACAGCGACTCGCCGTCCCGGGCGTAGACGTAGCCGATCTTGCCCTGCGGGATCGTGACCAGGGGGATCTTGTGGATCTTGTACTGCACGCGCCACAGCCACGGGTGCCAGCCGCCGCGCAGCAGCCGGACCTGGTAGCCCGCCTCGCCCCGCAGCGCGAGGATGCCGCCGGCGGGGACCGAGCCGCGGCGGCTCCACAGCTTCTCCACCACGCCGACGCGGTTGTTTGGAATGTAGACGAACCCGCTGAAGTAGGCGGCCGTCATGAGGAGCAGGCCGAGCACGCCCAGCCCGATCATCCACCCCTGAACCACGAACCCGCCGCCGTCGGCGAGCAGGTCGACCATCTGATACGAAAGCCAATCCATAACCGTGCCTCTTTCCTGAAAACGACGCCCGCTAGCTTACCGAGCGCAGGCGGCCGCACGATTAGAAAAGCGGCGGCTCCTATAACGGCCGCGGGGGCGGGGCGTCGGTAGCGTGCCGCGATGCTTTACGTCACCGTGCCGATGATGCTGTGGATGGGTGCGTGGATCGCCGTGAGTCTGCGCAGCGGGGCCGTGGTCATCACCACGTACCGGTACTTCGAGGTGGTCGACAGCGGCTACTTCCCGCGCGAGGGGTGCCCGATTCACTTCTGGACGGCGATCGCCGCGATGGGCGCGTTGGGCGTGCTGTGCCTGGGCCTGTCGATCGCCTCGATCGTCATGGGGATCGCGTGGTGAGTTGTTCGCGTGCCGAGCCCGCATCGGCCGCTTCCGTCGCCGTGGCCCAGAGACTGGCGTAGACTGGCGGCGTGAGCACACCCGCCCGACCCGCGTTGAAGTTCGACACCCTTGATGCCCTGCTGGCCGACGCCGACCGCCTGCGCGGCGGCTACGAGAAGGCGGGGCGATGGGAGCTCGGCATGATGCTCGACCACATCGCGAAGATGATGTCGGCCCCATTCGTGGCCGGGCAACGCGACATGCCGGCGCCCGCGGCGGCCGTCGCCCGGTTCTGCCTCCGCAGCATGGTGCGGCGCAGCTGGTACCCGACGATGGTCACGTTCCCCGCGCCGGCGAAGTTCCAGCCGGCCCCGGGCACCGACGTCGGCGCGGCCGTGGCGTCGCTCCGCGCCATCGTCGGCCAGGTGCGAGCCCTGCCGGAGGGCCCGGTCCACTGCCCGCCGTTCGGGTCGATCTCGAAGGGCGACTTCGTCGGCCTTCAACTGCTGCACGCGGCTCACCACCTGAGCTACCTGCGGCCGACGACGGCGTGAACCGGACCGGCCGTCTGGTACAGTGTGGGCGATGACCCCGGCGAAAGGCTGGCGATGGGCTTCCTGACCCGACGCGACAAGGCGATCACGGTGTACGCCCAGCGCGTGCAGGGCACGGGCATCCCGCCGGACCCACCGGCCCGGCCCACAATCGTGATGGTGCCGCCGATGGGCCAGGTGCCACCCCCACCCGCCGCCGCCACGCCCCAGTCGACGACGGCGGCGGGGGGCGCCGGGGGGGCGACGCACAACGTCATCTACGTGGTGAACACGCCACCGCCGGCCGCCGTTCACGCGCCGCCGCAGGAGGTCCACCACCATCACCACCACACGACGCAGGTGGTGATGCCGCGGTCGCGCCGGCTGTCGAAGGACAGCAGCTTCCTGGGCACGCTCGGCTTCCTCGTCGGCGTTCTCGCCTGCGGCGTCGCGTTCCTGCCGCCGGTCGCGCGGTTCGGCGGGCCGTTGGCGCTGGTCGGCCTCACGATGGCGGCGCTGGGCTGGGTCTGGGCGGTCCTGTTGCGACGGACGCACGCCGGGATGCCGATGCTGGGGATGATCGTGTCCGCCGTCGGCTGGGGCCTGTGCCAGTACAAGACGGGCCAGGCGCAGGCGACGTACGACAAGCTGCGAGCGCGGTCGCCGATCGAGCTGCCGGCGGTGAAAATCGCGGGGCCGACGGAGTCGACCGCACGGGCAGTCGCCCCAACGGCGACACCCAAGTGATCGAACGGGTGTGCTCAACCACCGCGTTGCCGCAACCGCCGTTCAAACGATTGGCCGACCAACGCGCCGGCGATTACCCCTCAACCTGAATGACTGAACGGATCTCCTGGTGGAGGACGATCCCGGTCGGACCGGACGGCGCGCGAAAGGCGGCGGAACTCGTCCCGAAGCGGCTTCGCGATCCGCGCCGCGAATCGGTCGTCAAGCTCGTGGTGGCGGATCAGGTTGATCACGTCGGCCAGGTCTTGCGCGCGGAGCAGGTTCCGCGTCCCGCTTCGCAGCTTCAGGTTGATCAGGTCGGCCAACGACACGGTTCGCACGTCGTCGATCGTGGTCCAGTGCGTCGGAGTGGGCTGCGCCTGTGCAGAGGTCACGAGGTGCACCGGCACACCGGCCAGGGCGAACTCCCGCCGGTCCGCGTCGAAATGGAAGCCGGCGAACCGCAACTGCTCAGCGAACGTCGCGAGCGGTTCAGGCACGAAGACATCGACATCGCTCGTGGCCCGGACGTGGCCATGCAGCGTCACGGCAACGCCCCCGATGACAGCGCCCTCGACGTCACCGTCGATCAGCACGCGGGTCACCGCCCGCGCCACGTCAAGAATTGCTCCGCGCCCCTCGAGCATCAGCAACGCCTCATCTCGAAGTTGGACGGCGTCCATTCGCACGAGGTCGATTGTACCAAACAACCAAGCTCCGACTGTACGTCCGGGCGTCCATTCAACTCGTGGGTTGTCGCGGTTCACGCGGTCGCCATGGCGGGCTCCGTAGTGCCACTCCCTACATGATGGCGGTCACGCTGCCATCCGCAGTGGGGCGACAGCCGCCGTCTCGAACAGGTCGATCACCGGCCGGTGCTGGATCTCCCGCCATCGTCTCGCCCGCAGCTCGGCGTGGACCGGCGACAGGTTCGCGATGACGGCCGCGTCGAACGCCATCCGCACGGCCACCGCGTCGGGCACCACGGGGATGCCGCGGTAGGTGCGGCCGTCGGCGGCCAGGCGGTCGTCGGCGATCGCCGCCACGCGCAGGCCGCAGGCCTGGGCGGCGCGGTGGTAGGCGAGGATGTTCTTGCCGACGTCGACCAGGACGACCGTGCGCGCCCGGCGCGATCGGACGGCCCGCTCCAGCCGACGGTGGATGTCGACGCCGCGGCTGAACCGCTCGAACGCCGCCAGGCCGATCGGGTGGCGGTGGCCGGGGCGGAGGGATCGGCCCAGGCCCTGGGCGAGGCCGATCGCCGTGGCCCGTCGGTGGCCGGGGCCCTTCGACCCGGCGATCCACCAGTACCGTCTTGCCCAATCCACGGCGAACGGCACGACCCACTTCCGCGGCAGGTAGCGCGTGGCCAGCATCAGGTTGTTCCGCGCGTCAAGCCGGCTGGTGCGCGTCGGCTGCCGGGCGGCGGGGGTCTTCAGGTGTCGCACGTGCAGGTCGTCGAACCGTCGCACGTCCCAGCCCGCGGCCAGCAGCCGCAGCGACACGTCGTACTCCTCGGCCTGCATGAAGAAGTCGGTCGGCAGCCCGCCCACCTGCTCCAGCGCCGCCCGGCGGAACGCCGTGCCGCAGCCGATCGCCACGTTGGGGTAGGCGCTGCACTCCCGCGACCCGTCCGGCAGCGTGACCGTGAACGCGGCCGCCCCGAGCCGGTCGTCGGCGTCGAAGTGCTCGATCAGCTGCCAGACCGTGTCGGCCGTCGGGTAGGAGTCGTCGTCGAGGAACACGACGAACTCGCCGCCGGCGAACGGCAGCCCGGCGTTCTTGGCGCACGCGCCGAGGTTGCGTTCGAGCCGGACCACGCGCACGTCCGGCACGGTGGCCGCGACCGCGTCGGCCGTGCCGTCGGTGCTGGCGTTGTCGACCACGATCGTCTCGGTCACCACGTCGGTCCGCTGCCCGATCATCGACAGCTCGGCCAGCGTCCCCAGCAGCACCTCGCGCCGGTTGTGCGTCGAGATGAGGAACGTGACGAGGGGGGCGAGCGTTGGGTGATCCATGGGGTGATTCTGAAGACGTGAAGACGTGGAACGTGAAGACGTGAGCGGGGCCTCCTCTCGCGTCTTCGCGTCTTCACGTTTCACGCGGCCAAACCTGCGGAGCGAAGCCCCCGCAGCGTACACGGCCGCGCCGGGTCGAAGTCGTTGCGGGCCGGGTTGGCCGGCGGCAGGTCCCACTTGGCGAACAGCTTGGCGTTGTCCTCCCGGCCGACGGGGGCATCCGCGGCACGCCGGTCGTCGGGCACCTCGTCGTGGTCGATCGCCACGCCGGCCTCGGCCGGCACCACGCGCAGGCCGGCGTGCCACGCCTTTAGCGACAGGTCGGGGTCGGCGCCGTAGAAGTAGAACCGCCCGTCCAGAAAGTTCAGCCGCTCGAACACATTCCGCCGGCCCACGGCGAAGTTGGCGTACAGCGTCCCGCGGACGTGGCAGATGGCGAAGTCCCGGCCGTCGACGGTCGATCGGTACGCCACGTTGCGCGCCGCTTTGAACCGGTGGTACATCGCGACCAGCCCGACGCCCGTGGGTGCCGCGGCCGCCTGGGCCACGGCTCGGTCGTACGCCCCGGGCAGGGGTCGGGCGTCGTCGTTCAACCAGGAGAGGAACGTCCCGCGCGCCGCCCGCAGCCCCAGGTTGCAGGCCCGGACGAACCCGCCGCGATCGCGCTCGGTGATGACGGTCAATCGGTCGCCGAAGTGGTCCGCCGCCTCGGCCAGCACGGCGGGCGTGTCGTCGTAGCTGGCGCCGTCGACGATGATCACCTCGTGCGCCGTGCGGACGGTCTGCCGGACGGTGCGCAGGCACGCCTCCAACAGCGTGGCGCGGTTACAGGTGGGGATGACGATCGACAGCTCGGGGGGCACGGGGCTCAGGCCGCCTTTCGGGTCGGGGTGGCGCGGGACGACGCCCGGTCGTAGGCCGCGGCAAGGCCGGCCAGCAGCCGGTCGGCGCGGGCGACGAACACCTTGCCCGGGTCGACGCCGAGCTGCTTCTGCAGGTCGTCCCGCACGGCATCGTCGGGAACGACCAGGGTGTCGGCCCGGAACGCCGACGCGGTCCACCACGTCTCGCGCTGCCACCGCTCGGGCGCCGTGAAGCGGCCCGGGGACGTGCGGTGGGCGAGACCGTCGACGCTGAGCACCACCGGCAGGGCGACGGCCAGCACGTCGAGCGGCCCGCCGCCGGCCACGTGCAGCAGCGCGACGCGGTGCGCCTCCAGCAGGGCCAGCTTGCGCCGGCGGTAGTCGGACGTTTGCCGCAGCCCGGTCTCGGGCGACTCCAGCGTCAGCACGGTGGCCAGCCCGTGCGTCGCGTGCCGCAGCGACCGCCGATGTTCCTCGCGGCCGAGCAGCACGAGCCCCGTGGCCGGCGACCGCGGCTGGGCGAGCAGGGCGACGAGGTCGAGCGTCCCCGCGGCGACGTCGCCCGGCGGGGCGGTGGTGGTGTCAATGGCGACGATCATGCCGTCACGCTCCTTCGTGCGTCCGAACTCCACGGCGGATCGCGGGTCGTGCGGCCGCGCGACCGCCGTGGATCAAACATCGGGCGATCGCTCGATGCCCGATAATAATTCGGGTCGCGGCGGGCCTGGCGTGCCGCGGTGGACAGCGCGGGCCCTCCTCGACCCGGACGCGTCGAAGTCGCTCGGTCGCGTCAACCGCCCGGACCGAGGACTGCCCCTCACGATCAGCCCTCGATGGCGGCGGCGACGAGGAAGTCGGCGACGCTCGGCTGGCGGAACAGGGGCGCGAGCCGGGCGACCCGCTCGGGCGGCCAGTCCCACCAGCGCGACGCGAGCAGGCGGTCGACCTCGTCCGCCGCGAAGCGTGCCCGCCGCACCCTCGCCGGCACGCCGGCGGCGATCGCGTAGGGTGGCACGTCCTTCGTCACCACCGCGCCGGCACCGATGATCGCGCCGTCGCCGATGTTGACGCCGTCGCGGATGTAGACGCGAGCGCCGATCCACACGTCGTTTCCGATGCGCACGCGGGCCCGCTCCTGGAAGTGGGACACGTCGGAGAACGTGGTGCCGCACTGCTTGGCGGGGGAGAAGAAGACGGGGCTGGTGGAGATCCAGCCGGTGGGGTGCTGGCCGAGTCCGACGAGCAACTGCGGGGCGATCGAGCAGTACCGGCCGACGTCGGCGTGGCTGATCTGGCAGTCGTCGCCGACGTACGTGTACGAGCCGATCGTCGCGTCGCCGACGTAGCAGCGGTAGTTGATGCTCACGTACGAGCCCAGCGTGCTGCGGTCGATGCGGGCGGAGCCGAGCACGCGGAGGTGTTCGCCTGCGGTCGAGGCGCGCACTCGCGCACCGTCGTGGATCGTGGAGCCGGAGCCCAGCAATCGGACGTCGGGGGCAACGGCGGCGCGCCGGTGGACCTGATGTGTCGGGTGGCGACGCCTGCCGGTGTAGCCGAACGTGAGGGCATCAAGAACGCGGTTCGACATGCGTGTCGGGTCCTGCTGGAGTGGCAGGTCTAGACGCCATCCTGCTGAGGGCCATGGTCAGGCGGCGCGCCGGCTCAGCACGGCGGGCAACACGTCCTCAAACCGCCGCCGCGGGAACACGTCGAGGAACCCGCCGTCGGTCGCGTTGATGATCTGCACGCTGCGGCGGTCGGCATGCCGGCGGAGCGCGCCGTAGCCCAGCCACACGTCGTTCACGATGCGGATCATCTCCAGGTAGCGGAAGCGGCCGTAGTCGTCGTTCGCCACCGCGTGGCCGGCCAGCGTCGGACCGGCGTAGAAGTGCTGGTGCGTCCCCTGGTGGGCGAGGAAGTCGTGATCCGCGCCCAGCAGGTAGATCTCCGAACACCCGGCGTACAGCGCCAGCATCACGCTGAGCTGCATGCAGTTCATCACGTTGGGTACGGGCCGCGTCAGGTCGACGTGCCGCAGGCGCGCGCTGCGCAGGTTGCCGGCGAACGCGACGTACCGGGTTCGGGCCTCATCGAGCCAGCCGTGGTTGCGCACGTCACGGGCGGCGGCGTAGGGGACGATGAACTCCGAGTGGCGCACCTTCTGGCGGACGTCGTCCAGCAACCGCAGCGATGGCCCAGACCCGTCGAAGAACGTCCCGTCGGCGAACAGGTAGTACGTCGGCCGGATCACCTCCAGCAGCGGGTGTCGCACGAAGCCGTTCATGGCGATCGTCACCTCGCCGGCCAGGGGTGTCAGGTCCTGACGGGCGAGCGACGGGCCGTTGCCGATGACGAAGCAGCGCCGCCCCCGGTGGCGGTCGCGCAGGTCGGCGTTCGCGGGCAGCAGTGGTCGGCGGAAGTGGCTCGCGACCGTGTACTTCTCCCGCGTCGAGAGCCCGTCGGCGGCGGCGAGCAGGGCGCGGCCCGCGCCGCGCAGCGCGCGGCGGGCGGCGTAGAACGGCCAGCCGTACAGCGGGGCGTCGCGGTAGTGGATGGGCGGGGCGATGGGCTGGTTCACGCGGCCTCCAACAGCGGGGTTCTCTCCGGGGCGATCAGTCGGGCATGGATCAGGTCGAGCAGTCGCCCGGTGATGCGCCGGTAGCTGGCGCGCTCGATCACGGGCTCGCGCATCGCCATCGCCACTGCGTGCCGGGCGGGATCATCGGTCAGGAACGTCGCCATGCGCGATCGCAGCTCGGCGGCGTCGCCGAACGCGACGCGGTCGTACTCGGGCCAGACGGCCGTCGCGGTGTTCATGAAGTCGGCGTCGGCGCACGTCTGCAGGATGTCGAACAGCGGCAGGTCCGACGTCGCCGCGTCGTAGCCGAGGATCTGGTCAACCGCCCGACACGCCCGGCGAACGGCGTCGTCGGCGCGGCGGCGGAAGTCGGCCTCGTCGGCGATGCCGTGCCGCTGGCACCAGTCCCACAGCGTCAGGTAGTGCCGGCCCAGCGCGTCCACGGGCGTCCGCCGGATCAGGAAGAACCCGCCCGCCGCAAGCCCGTCGAGCAGGCGTTGGTGAACCGCGCCGGTGACGATCGCCTGCAGGTTGATCCGGCTGGCCCGATAGATCGCCGACAGTTGCCCCGCGTTGTCGGCCGTGCCGCGGGCGTGGCGGGCCAGGGTCGGGTGTTGCTCCCAGCCCCGGCCGTAGACCCGCAGGTCGACGCCGAGGTCGGACACCCATCGCAGCGTTTGGTGCCGGAACAGCGCGTTGCCGATGGACGTTTGGAAGAACCGGGTCGCGGTCGTCTCGGCCGGCCCCTGGCAGCGGACGCCGGTGGCGTCCATGGCGGCGCGGAGCATCGTCCGCACGCCCGGCTCCAGCAGGGCCGGCCCGCCCGACTCGTAGTGGGCGACCGTGCGATCGAACATGTCCCGGTAGAGCCGGGCACCGTCGGCCGACTCCAATTGCTGGACCCGCTCGGTCAGCAGCACGTCGGCGAGGGCGCTGGCGTGGCTGACGTAGGAGACGTCGCAGGCGAAGGCGTCACGCTCGGCGGGGGAGATGGGCGTGGGCGCGAAGCGCTCGTCGTTCACGCCGACGCAGGCCGGCACGAACCGGTCGGCCGGGTAGCCGTAGCGCTTCGACAGTTGGAGCCGGCCGAACCCCAGGCAGAAGTCGCGCGGCCCCTGGGCCGCGCCCGACTCGGCGCTGTAGATGTGGTCCATGTGGTCCTGCACCCACATGACGACCGGCACGTCGGGCGGCAGCCCGCCGACGGTTCGGCGGCCGTGGTCGATCACGACGATCAGGTCGGGCTGGAACTCGGCACAGGCGCGGGCGCGGTACTGCTCGCCGCACACCTCGTGGTCGGCCGCGTCGATCACGAGCCGCGTCTGGTGGCCCAGCCGGTCGAACGCGGCCAGCCAGTCGCGCATGCTGTGCTGGAGGAACGTCGTGTACCGCGACGTCAGGCCGAGCACGCGCAGCCGACTGCCGGGCCCGGGCAGCGTTGGCGCGTAGGCCGCGGCGATGTCGCGGTTCCGTTGGAAACCGGCCTCGCGGCGCTCGACGGCGCGAGCCCGCAGCGCGTCGAAGTCGGTGCCGGTGGGGAACAGGGTCGGGTCGGCGATCGCCCAGCGGTGCGGCAGCGGGCAGGCCAGGTCGGCGACCATCGATTCGCCGAGCCGGGCGACGGCGTCGGGTCCGGCGAACAGGCGCACGCGGGCGTCTGCCAGCAGGGTGCGCCAGTCGTGCAGGTGGAGCAGCACCCAGAGGCGCTCCAGGTCGGGCAGGACGAAGTAGAGCGGCGGCCTCCAGCCGGAGATGTCTGACCGGCAGGGCATGCGGTAGAGCCGGTCCCACAGCCATCCTTGGTCTTCGCCGGCAACGAGCAGCGGGGCCTCGCAGTGACCCGAGGGGCAAAGGGATTGGGCCGTGTTCAGCGCGGTGGCGGCGGGGATGAGCAGGGGCAGCTCGCGCACGTCCGGCCGGCCCACGCCGAGCGCCAGGCCCGCAGGCGTCGGCCGGACGAAGTAGGTTTGCGGCGCCACGCGCGCCATTCGAGCCGACAGCTCGGGGTCCCGCGTGGCGAGCGCGGCGAGGTTGTCGGCCAGGCGCGAGCCCAGGGCGGCGAGCGGGGTCCAGATCGGTGCAGGCAACGCCATGGGTGCGTGAAGGGGCCGAGCGTGTTCCCCCGCCCGTTGAATCGGGCAGGCCGGGTCTCATCGGAATTATCGGATCGCCGCGTTTGCGGACATCACAGTTCTGCCCGGCCCCGCCATCCGCTTGAGCAGATTGGCGTGGTCCTCGCGAGGGTGTTCGAACCGGCCATGGTTCGGTTGCCTGGCCATGTTTGAGCGGAAGCCGAGCCGCACGCCGAGCGCCTCAAGTACGGCGGCGGTGTCGGGCGAGTAGGAGTTGCACGGGTGCGACATGGCCGTGGGCGGCTCGCCCAGCAGGCCGGTGAGCGTGCCGTGGTTCGCCGCGTACTCGACCATCTGGCCCGCGGCGGACAGCTCGCCGACGCGGGTGGGGTGCGTGTGGGAGTGGAGCCCGACGACGTGCCCCTCGGCGTGCAGCTGGCGCAGCTCCGCCGCGCCCATCCACAGCCCGCGGGCCAGGGCCGCCGCGTCGACGCCGGCCATCAAGCCGTCCATCACCTCGAAGTACCGGGCCGGGCCGAGCACCTCGTCCCGCAGGAAGCGGAACGTGCGGTCGCCGTCGGTGTAGAACGGGAACTCGCGGAGGTAGCGGGCCGGCGTGAACCCGTCCAGTTGTTCCAGCGCCCGCTCGCGGTTGGGACCGCGCAGCACCGCGTCCAGGAACACGTCGTGGAACGTCTCGACGGTGGGGTAGTGCAACGTGCGGAACAGCCGGTACAGCTCGACACGCTCGGGCTGGCCGTCCAGGACCGAGGTGTAGACGAACCAGAACGCCGTCAGGCCGTGATGGCGCAGGACGGGCAGGGCGACGTCGAACTGGCACTGGAGGTTGTCGTCGAGCGTGAGGCACAGGTCGTTCGGCGCCAGCGTGCCGGACTCGGCCCGGGCCTGCCACTGGCGCGCGGGGAGGATCCGCTCGGGCCCGAGGTGCCAGATCATCTCGTCCAGTTCCTCTGCCGACATCGCCCCCTGCCCGCGCGGGTGGCGGTCGTCGTGGAAGTGGTGGAACATGATGCCGTGCGCCATCGAGGCACCTTCTCGCTCGGGAACGGTTCCAATCATGCCGCGGCGCGGCGGGCGGGGCGCATGCGGTCGCCGATCAGGTCCAACAACCCAGTGGAGATCCGCCGGTGGCTGGCGTGCTCGATCACGGGCCCACGCGTCGCCATCGCCACATCGCGCCGGCCCTGGGGATGGGTCAGGAACCGCTCGACGCGGGATCGCAGCTCGGCGGGGTCGCCGAACGCGACGTCGTCGTACTGGGGCCAGACGGCGCTGGCCATGTCGACGTCAAAGGTCGCGTTCACGGCCTGGCATAGGTCTCGGGTCGCCCCGTTGGCGTGGTGGCGCGCGGCCAGCGGGGTCCATTCGGTCTGGTCGGAGGCGTGGGCCAAGGCGGGTCCTCAGGAGGCGAGACGTGTGGGGTGGAGTTCCCGCGCTTCCGATGGGGTCGACGCGAGTTGGGCGAGCAGTTGCCGGCCTGTGACCGGAGAGTTGCCCACCTGTCGCACCTCGAACGCTGCCGCCAGCGAG
Organism: Tepidisphaeraceae bacterium; assembly: GCA_965198865.1. Classification (GTDB taxonomy): domain Bacteria; phylum Planctomycetota; class Phycisphaerae; order Tepidisphaerales; family Tepidisphaeraceae; genus CBDAQA01. The sequence continues at coordinate 44,514 of CBDAQA010000022.1, forward strand.
CCCAGGTAGGCGGCGGCCTGCACGGTGCCGCCGGCGGCCAACGCGCAGGTGGCGACGGCGAGCAGGGCGTCGCCGCAGCCGAGCGGGTCGACGGCCCGCGTGGCCAGCGAAGGCAGGTAGGCCGCTCGCAGGCGTCGGTCCCACGAGTCGTCGGGGCCATCGGCGGGGCGGTGCTGGTCAAACGCGCACAGCCCCTGCTTGCCTAGCGTCACGAGCGCACCCTTGGCCGACGTCTTGGTCAGCAGCTGCGACGCGACGGCGTTCAGGCCGCTGGCGAAGTCGCCGGTCGCCTCGCGCATCTCGCGCTCGGTGGGGCAGAGCAGATCGACGCCGGCGAAGCGGAGCAGGCTGGCCTGCCGGCCGCTGACGTCGGCGGTGAGGACCGGCACCGCATCGCGCACGGCCGGCAGCACGCGGTCCAGCAGCGGGCCGGTCAGGAGCCCGTACCCAAAGTCGGCGAAGACGACGGCGTCGGCCCCGGCGGCGGCGGCCTCGATCAGGTCGGCGACGTGGGCGGCGGCGCGGCTGTCCAGCGGGGCGGCGGCGCCGTCGTCCACCTTCATCAGCTTCTGGCCGTCGACCAGGTACCGGCTCTTGGTGACCAGCTGCTTCCGCTGCCGCACGCACCGCACGGTGACGCCGGCGCCGTGCAGGCGCTCGACCACGTCGGCCGAGGCATCGTCGTCGGCCAGGCTGGTGACCAGCGTGGCGTCGGCGCCCAGGCCGGCCAGGTGCAGGGCGACGACGGCGGCGGCGCCGTCGTAGTCGGCGCGCTGCAGCGGCCGAAGGGTCATCATCGGCCCCTCGCTGGCGACGCCGACGGCGTCGCAGAAGTGGTACCGGTCGAGGATGTAGTCGCCGACGACCACGACCCGCTTGCCGCGGCAGCGGTGGAGCAGGTTCGACAGGGCGAGCGGGGTCAGGCCGTACTGCTGGCGGTACCGGCGGACGCGGTCGTCGGCGACGGCGCCCTCGTCCAGCCCGGCGATCAGGGCGGTGGACGAGAAGACGACGTCGCCGCTGGAGAAGACGACGCGCCCGCCGTGGCCGACGACGGTGTCGCGCTCGGCCAGGAAGCGCGGGTCGGTGTTCGTCTCGTACTCCCGGCCCTTCACGTAGACGTCGGGGCGCAGCGCGTCGAGCACCTCCACGGCCGTCGGGTGGGGGTTCACGTAGACGTGGTCGACGCACTCGAGCGCGGCCAGGCTGGCGGCGCGCAGGTCGTCGGGGATCAGCGGGCGACCGGCGCCCTTGCCGGCCACGTGCGGGTCGGCGCTGACGGTGACGACCAGCTCGTCCCCCAGCGACCGGGCGAACTGCAGGTAGCTGATGTGGCCCGGGTGGACGATGTCGAAGCAGCCGTGGCAGTGGACGACCGTGCGCCCCGCCAGGCCGGCCGAGCGGCGGCGGGCGAGCAGGTGGTCGAGCGTGCAGACCTTGGGGCTGGGCGACATGGCCGCGCTCCGCGAGGGCGAGTGGGGCGTCCGTGCCCCGATGCAGGGTGACATCGGCGCGGGCGGCGGGGCGGCGTGAAATTACTGGACGGGGGGCTGATCAGGGTTGCTGAAGCAACCTTGCCGCGCGGGTCACTTGGTCGCGGGCCGGGTGGTGGCCGGCTCGGGCGTGAACTGGTTGTAGACGTGGACGCCGGTGTCGGTCACGTCGAAGCCCAGGCCCGTGTAGCCGCCGATCGTCTCCAGGGCCTGCTGCACGGACGCGTCGTCCAGGATCAGCGACACCTGCCGGTAGGCGGCCGGCACGCGTTGGTAGGCGCCGGGCTCGACGTCGAACGGCACGCCGGCCCGCTGGCTCAGCTCCAGCAGCACCTGGGCCACGTCGACGCCGGTGTAGCGGACGGTGATCGTGTGGCTCAGCTGGCCGCGCACCTGCTGCTCCTTCGGCAGGACGACGACGCTCTGCCCCCACGGGTACCAGGTGACCGGCGTTTGGGCGGCGATCGCCTCCAGCGCGTCCATCACGGTCGCGTTCCGCGGGACGCCGATCCGCTGGCCCAGCACGCCGTCGCTGGCACGGTCATCCACGGCGAAGGGCGACCTCGCCTCCCTCAGCCGCGCGTCGACCGCGGCCAGCACCTCGCGCACGGTGGGCCGGTCGGTCGGCAGGTTGATCGGCCTGGCCGACAGCGTGTCCAGCACGCCCAGCTCGCCGACGGTGGCCCGTCGCCCCAGCCGCCGCAGCGGCGGCAGCGGGCGCAGGACGACGGCCTCGTCGGTCTGGGCGAACGTCAGCCCCAGCGTCCGCGTGATGGCCGACAGGTCGTCGCGCAGCGTGTGGTTGCGCAGCTTGGCGGTGATGTTGGTCTGCTCTCCCCAGGGCAGCAGGTCCCACACGGCCGCGTCGGCCTCCAGCCGGACGCCGGTCGTCGTCGCGATCTGCTGCATGGCGTCGGGCAGCACGCCGTTCACGTCCAGATTCTGCTGTGAGTCGAGCGCCCTGGCGACCAGCTCCGACGTGACCGAGGCGCGGGCGGCGACGGACAGGCACGCGACGATCGCCAGCGCGAGGGGTGGGCTTCTCATGGCAGGTCAACCGGGGCCAGGGACCGTTGCGAAGAAGCCCCGCATCTACATGCGGGGCTCCGAAGGTTCAAGCGCGCGGATCGCCGGACGCGCTCAGCGGTACCGGTCGCCGTGGCCCGGCAGCTTGTCGGCCGCGGCGATCACCGCGGTGGACGGTCGGCCGACGACGCCCTCGGCGTAGCGCCACGACTCGCCCCTGGCCGCCAGCGCCGGCGACGGGCCGATCTTCACGTCGGCCTCGGCCGGCCCGGCCGGGGGTTCCTCGGTCGGGCCGGAGACGACGACCACCGACTCCGCCTCGGCGTGGACCGGCGTCACCACCACCGTGCCGGGCCGACCGCGATGGACCAGCAGGCCCACCGTCACCGCGACCACCGCCACCGCCGCGATCGAGCCGATCCGCATCGGCGATCGCCAGCCGATCCGACCGGCCACGGCGACATGGTCGTGCTCGTCCGCCGCGAAGCTCGACAGGTGGCTCGCCACTCGGCCCCAGTTCAGCCCAGCAGGGGGGGTGGCCAGCAGCGCGTTCAACTGCCGATGCTCGGCCAGCGCCGCCCGCGCGGCGGGATCGGCGGCGAGCGCCGCCTCCACGGCGGCCCGCTCGTCGGCGGGCAGGGACCCGTCGACGTACTGGCTGATCGAGAATTCCAGGTCTTCGGCAATCATGGCTGGCTCCCGCAATCATACACCCGGCCGGGGCCGGGCGTCAGTCTTGCAGGTCGTCCTTCAACATCTCTCTGAGTTTTCTTCGGCCCTGGAACACGTGCCACTTAACGGCCTCCACGCTGCACTTGAGCTGCTCGGCCACATCCTTCTGCGGCAGTTCCTCGACCGTGAACAGCACCAGCGCCAGCCGCTGCTTCTCCGGCAGCTTCGCCAGCGCCGCCTGCAACCGGCCGCCCAACTCCCGCCCCACCAGCCGGTTCACCGGGTCACCCCCGCCCGGCGACCGATCACCGCCCACGCCGTCGTTCCCCTCGCCGCCCAGCAGGTCGTCCAGCGGTAACGTCGACCGATGCTTGCGGTTCCGCCGGTAGTTCAGCGACAGGTTCGACACGATCCGCAGCAGCCAGCCGCCGAACGCCTCGGGCTTCTGCAGCGTCCCCACGCCGCGGTAGGCCCGCAGAAACGCGTCCTGCGTCACCTCTAGCGCATCGGGCGTGTTGCCCAGCAACCGGTACGACACGGCCACCGCCTGGCGCTGGTACCGCCGGATCAGGTCGTCAAATGCCGCCCGGTCGCCCGCCGCCGCCCGCACTACCAACTGCCCATCGGTTGGGCCGTCAGTGGGGGTCGCGGGCAACGTCACGGGTGGCGATGTCTCCGCGGTCGTGTCGGCCGGTGTCGGTTCGCTCGCGCCCGGCTGCATAGGTCAGACACGGTACGACGCCGAAGGTTGGGCGGGAAACGGCCTGGTCACCCGTCCAGCAATTCCCGGCAATACCCCGCCGCCGCCGCCGCCACGGCGGCCGGCCCGGCGGGGGCGGCGGCGGTCATCCGCTTCACGAACGCCGACCCCACAATCGCCCCGTCCGCCATCGTCGCCAATGCTGACACCTGCTGCGGCGTGTGGAGCCCGAACCCCACGCACACCGGCCGGTCGGTCAGCCCTTTCAGGTCCGATACGTTCCGCGCCAGATCGGCTGGCAGTGCGTCCCGCGCCCCGGTCACGCCGGCCACCGACAGGTAGTACACGAACCCCGTGCTGAGCCGCGCGATGACCGCACGCCGCTTCGCCGGCGTCGATGGGGCGACGAGCAAGCAGGTGTCCAGCCCGGCCCTCCACGCCTGCGCGCACACCGCCTCCGCCTCCGGCGGTGGCAGGTCCGGCAGGATGATCCCATCGAACCCCGCGGCGGCCGCGTCGGCGAAAAAACGCTCGACCCCGTAACGGTAGACGATGCTGTAGCTGACCATCGCAACCAACGGCAGGTCAGCGTTCGCCCGCGCCGTGCGAACCGCGGCGAACACGTCGGCCACCCTTAGCTTCCTCGCCAGCGCTTCCGTGAACGCCGCCTGGATCGTCGGCCCGTCGGCGATGGGGTCCGAGAAGGGGAAGCCCACCTCGATCAGCGTCGCCCCCGCCTTCTGAAGCGCCGGGATGCAGGCGGCGGTCGACGCCAGGTCGGGGTAGCCCGCCGGGATGAACGGCATCAGCGCCGGTCGCCCGGCCGCCTTGGCGGCCGCCAGCGCCCGGCCGATCCTGCCGTTGCCCCGCGCTGCCGTCGTCGTCGTTTCCGCCATGACGCGAGCGATCGTAAAGCACCGCCCCCGTCGGTCAAGCCGCGCCGCCGTCCGCTTGTGGGCGCGACGCCTTAGGTCGCCGGTCATGCCGATCGATAGGCGCTGCGGGAGTTGCTTCGTCGCGAGCGGTCCCGCCGTGGACGTGCATCACGCAATCGCCCGCCCAGCATTCCGCCTGATCTGGATCGCTGCGGCGCTCCTTTGCGCCGGCTGCGCGCCGGCCCCGCCCGTGTCCCCTTCGCTTCCGGAATCGATCGCGTCGACCGTCACGATGCCCCTGTTGCTTCCTGCTCCCGATCGCGCCGCCCCCGACGACCCAAGCGACTGCCATCACGTTCGAGCGAACTTGACACCCATGATCCGGCACGTGAACGGGGCACTTCGATGGCCTGGTTGCTTCGCCGTTCAATCCGCGTCTTCGGAAAATCTCAGACGCCGGCTTCTCCGTGAAGCGGTTCCGCCCGTTTGGTCGTCGGCCCGTCGTCGGCCGGCCGAGCATCGGCCGTCGCTTGATCGCCGGCCGGCCGACCTGTATGGTTGCTCGCCCCCGGCCGGATACCCAAGTGGACTAAGGGGACGGATTGCAAATCCGTTATTCGTGGGTTCGAATCCCACTCCGGCCTTCCCCTCAACCCCAGCCCACAAGCCGAATCCGAAACATCTAACGATGGACATCGGCGGATGCCATGACATTGGGTATCCGACGAATGTTGGGGGTCCGGCCTTTGCTGATTGCAGGTGGGGGTCGCCAGCCAAGGTTAGGGATTACCAATGGAATCGCGTTCGACCGGCAAGTGGACGTTGGGGACCGTTGTGGTGGGCGTCTTGCTGTTGGGCGCGGCGTTGGGCGTGGGCGCGTATGCGCTGCACGCCAACCGCGGGCGGCAACAGCAACTGCATGACGACGAGATCGGCCGGCAGCGCGACGAGGTGCTGAACGCTGCGCAGGCGAAGGGAGCACGGGTGCCCCCACCGCAGGTTCCCGCGACCGCCCCGTCGGGCGGTTGAGCGGGAGGCCGGCGTGCCGGCGTTGCGCCGTCGACCTGACCGGAGGAGCCCACCTCGATCATCAAGACTTCCGCCACCGTCGCCGCTTGAGCGGGGTTTGCCGTTCCGTGGCGCGTCACGCTGGACGCGGGGCAGAACCTGAACCGGTTCGACAGCACGTTCACGGCGGACGGGCCGGTCGACGACCTGCGCGTGACGGCCGGGATCGGCGAGCACGCCGACCGGGACTTCGTCAAGCAGTTCCAGAGGGACCAGGGTTGGACGGGCTGCTGGGACGCGAGCGACGGCCCCGTCGAGCGGACGCCGGCGCGGGGGCAGACGCCGGCGGGGTCCATCGGTGCGGCGGTCGTCATGCCGCCGGGGCAGGCGATCGACGCGATCGAGATCGACCGGCAACTGGAGCTGGTGGCGAAGGCGACACTGGGGCGGTGCGCCACTGGGCCGGGGCGGGGTGGGACCGCGGCGGCGACTTTGCGGCATACGAGGACTGAATGCATGTGGGCGCCTGCGCCCGGCGGGCGGGATCGCCGCTGGTGATGACGATCGACATGTAACGGCGATCAGTAGTGGACCCAGCTCAGCCAAGCGATCCCCACGCCGAGCGTGAGCAGCGTGACCGGCACGCCCGCCTTGCAGTACTCCCAGAACGAGACGGACACGCCCTCGTGCCTGGCGCGCTCGACCACGATCAGGTTGGCGACCGAGCCGAGCACCGTCAGGTTGCCGGCGAACGTGCTGCTCATGGCCAGCGCCAGCCAGCCCGTCTCCTGCAAGCCGGCGGGCATGGCGCGGATGACGGGCTCGAACAGCAGCACGGCCGGGACGTTGCTCACCAGATTCGACAGGGCGGCGGACGCGACGCCCAGCAGGTCGACCGGGCGGGCCAGCAGCCAGTGCCACCGCTCGACGTGCCAGTGGTCGACCAGGTGGACCTGGAACGCGTGGACCACGATGAACAGCCCCACGAACATCAGCAGCAGCGACCAGTCGACCTCGTCGTAGGCCCGCCTGGGCTTGATTCGGCCCAGCAGCAGCACGGCCGCGGCACCGGTGGCGACGACGGCGATCGGCAGGCCGGTGAAGAACAGCACCACGGCGACCAGGGCGACCGTCGCGCTCTTGGCCTGCAGCCAGCGGTGGATCGGTCTGGACCGGGGCGGATCGGCCACACCGCCTCGTTCAGCAGCGGGGGCGCGGAGGGCGGCGCGGTAGACCACGGCGACGACGGCGAAGTCGATCGCGAGCCCCAGCAGCGCCACGGGCATCAGGTGGGCGGCAAACCGGCCGTACGACAGGTGCGACGCCCCGGCGATGATCATGTTCTGCGGGTTGCCGGTGACCGTGCCGACCGACCCGACGTTGGCCGCCGTCGCCAGGCCGATCAGGTGCGGGACGGGGTCGTAGCGCATCCGCCTGGTCAGGTGCAGCACGAGCGGGGTGAGGGCGAGGCAGACGACGTCGTTCACCAAGAATGCCGACAGCAGCCCGCCCAGCAGGACGACCGCCGCGAGCAGGCCGCGCGGCGACGTCACGCGGTCCAGGGCCAGGTGGGTGACGCGGGCGAACGCGCCGCTGAGGCGGAGGAAGCCGACGACGACCATCATGCCCAGCAGCAGGAACAGCGTCTGGTAGTCGAGCGACGCCGGTCCCGCCGCGTCGGCCAGCGTGAGCATGCCGGTGCAGAGCATCATCGCCGCGCCGACGAAAGCGATGGCGGCGCGGTCCGCCCGCAGGCCGGGGATCCGGCCGATCGCCAGTCCGGCGTAGGTGGCGGCGAAGATGCTGCCGGTCAACCAGGCGGTCAGGTGCGGGTTCAACTTGGGCCTTCCAATAGTGCGGGGCCGCCGGGCTCCGGTTCGGGTGCATCTCGCCAGCCCGCCGGTGGACCGATCGCATCAGCGAGACATCAGGCCGCGGGACACGAAGGCGCAGGCGACTACTATGCAGATCAGGCGGATGTGGCAACCGCGAACGGCGCGTGTGTCGGCGATTTCGCTCGACGGAACGAGAGCCTGATGGAGCGGTCAACGGTGATCCCAATCGACCCCTCGACGGTCCCCGCCCGTACCCTGTACACCGGCGCGACGATGCCGGCGATCGGGCTCGGCACGTTCGGGTCGGATCAAGTAACCGGCGAGCAGGTGGCGGCGGCGGTGCTGGACGCGGCGGCGATCGGCTATCGGCACTTCGACTGCGCGTCGGTCTACGGCAACGAGAGCCTGATCGGTCAGAGCTTGGCCAGGCTGCTCGGCGGCGGGATGCGCCGCGAGGAACTGTGGGTGACGAGCAAGGTGTGGAACGACCGGCATCGCGACGTGGCCGGCTCGTGCGAGCGGTCGCTGCGCGACCTGCGGCTGGACCACCTGGACCTGTACCTGGTCCACTGGCCGTTCCCCAACTTCCACCCGCCGCACTGCGACGCGTCGGCGCGCAGCCCCGACGCGAAGCCGTACGTCCACTCGGCCTACATGGAGACGTGGGGGCAGATGGAGCGCCTGGTGGAGCGCGGGCTGGTCCGGCACATCGGCACGTCGAACATGACGATCCCCAAGCTGGACCTGCTGCTCAGCGACGCCCGGATCAGACCGGCGGCGAACGAGATGGAGCTGCACCCGCACTTCCAGCAGCCGGCGCTGTTCGATTACGTACGGTCGCACGGGATGGTGCCGATCGGCTACTCGCCGATCGGCTCGCCGGGCCGGCCGGAGCGCGACCGGACGCCGGACGACTCGGTCGACGTCGAGGATCCGGTGGTGGTGCGGATCGCGCAGCGGATCGGCGTCCACCCCGCGGCGGTGTGCGTGCAGTGGGCCGTCCAGCGGGGACAGGTGCCGATCCCGTTCTCGGTCACCCGGCGGAACTACCTGGCCAACCTGCGGGCGGCCGTGCGGGCGGCGACGGACCCGCTCACCGCGCAGGACATGGCCGACCTGGCGGCGATCGACGGGAACTGCCGGCTCATCAAGGGGCAGGTGTTCCTGTGGAAGCCGGGCCAGACGTGGGAAGACCTGTGGGACCTGAACGGCACGATCACGCCCGCATGACCCTGGTCCTGGCGGGCGACGGCGCCGCTTCCCGGAGATCGCTGCTCGTCGTGCCGTGGGCGCGGGATGCAGATGGCCAGATTCCGTACGTGGTCATCGGCAGGCGTTCCTGTCTATCATCCGCCCGTCCGAGCTCGACCGTTAGTCTGGCATTGGCCTCGCGGGCGTCGGGCGCGTCCTGTTTGACGGGAATCTTTCCATGCCACCACCAGACGGCAACGGGTCCAAGCCTGATCCCAAGGGGCGGGGCACACCGCCTGCGCACGGGCCCGACCGGCCCGAGGCGTTCGGGCGTGGGGAGCACGCCGAGAAGAAGGACGACGAGCAGAGGAAGGGCCAGGGCGACGACAAGCCCGACGAGAAGCCCAAGGGTGACGCCAAGGGGGGCGACAAGAAGGACGAGAAGGGCGGGGAGCCCAAGGACGAGCGGCCGTTCTGGAAGCGGCCGGTCCTGATGATCGTCCTGTGCTCGGTGCTGCTGCTGGCAGCGCTGGGCGGGGCGTACCTGGGGTACGAGTCGTACCACTTCCAGTCGACCGACGACGCGTTCATCGACGGGCGGATCGTTAGGGTGGCGCCGCGGGTGGCGGGGAAGGTGCTGTCGCTGAAGGTGGACGACAACGAGTTCGTCGAGGCGAACACGGTGCTGGTGGAGATCGACCCGCAGCCGTTCCAGGTGAGGAAGGACCAGCAGGACGCGGCGGAGAAGCAGGCCGAGGCGCAGCAGGCGCAGGCCGAGGCGCAGCTGACGGTGGCCGAGGCGATGGCGGCGCAGTCGGACGCCGACGTGACGGTGGCGCAGGCGAACGCGCGCAACGCGCAGCAGGACTTCGAGCGGTTCCAGCGGGTGTCGAAGGAGGCCCGGAGCCAGCAGCAGCTGGACTCGGCGACGGCGAACCAGCGGGCGACGGCGGCGACGGTGATCGCGCAGCAGAAGCGGGCCGACTCGGCCCACGCGCAGGTGAGGGCGGCGCAGACGACGGTGAACGCCGCCATCGCCAGCGTGAACGCGGCCAAGAGCCAGGTGGAGCAGGCCGACCTGGACATCAGCTACTGCAAGGTGGTGGCGGGGCACGCGGGGCGGGTGACGCGGCGCGAGGTGGAGGTGGGGAACTACGTGGCGGTGGGGCAGGAGATCGTCGACGTGGTGCCGGCCAGCGTGCCGGACATCTGGGTGACGGCGAACTTCAAGGAGTCGCAGCTGGCGCACATGCGGGTGGGGCAGTCGGTGTCGATCTCGGTCGACGCGTTCCCCGACCAGAAGCTGCGCGGGCACGTGGACAGCATCCAGAACGGGACCGGCGCCGTGTTCAGCCTGCTGCCGGCCGAGAACGCGACCGGGAACTACGTGAAGGTCGTCCAGCGGATCCCGGTGAAGATCGTGTTCGACGAGCAGCCCCGGCACCTGCTGTCGCCGGGCCTGTCGGTCATCCCCGAGGTGGACCTGGGCGACCGCCGCTCGCCGACCGTGGACGAGACGGTCGCGCAGCGGCCCGCCGGGCCGACGCACGACCAGCCGTTGACGCCCGAGCCGTGAGGTGTGACCGGTGAGGTGTGAGCGATGAGTTGTGAGTTGTGATTTGCGCGGCGTGACGCTTTCCCCCGAGTTGTAGGACTGATGCCGCACAGCGTTCCCAAGGTCAACCCGTGGGTGGTCGCCTGCATCGTGTCGATGGCGACGTTCATGGAGGTGCTGGACACCAGCATCGTGAACGTCGCGCTGCGCTACATCGCCGGCGACCTGGGGAACAGCTACGACGAGTCGACCTGGACGCTGACGACGTACCTGGTCAGCAACGCCGTCATCCTGCCGGCCAGCGGGTGGCTGTCGAACCGCGTCGGGCGCAAGCGGTTCTACATGGTGTGCGTCGGGCTGTTCACGATCAGCTCGTTCTTCTGCGGGATCGCCCCGAACCTGATGATCCTGCTGTTCTCGCGGGTCGCCCAGGGCATCGGCGGCGGGGGGCTGGCGCCCAGCGAGCAGGCGATCCTGACCGACACGTTCCCGCCCAACAAGCGCGGGGCGGCGTTCGCGCTGTACGGCGTGGCGGTCGTCGTCGCCCCGGCCGTCGGGCCGGCGCTGGGCGGGTACATCACCGACCACTTCAGCTGGCGGTGGATCTTCTTCCTCAACATCCCGGTGGGCCTGCTCAGCCTGTTCCTCACGTACCACTTCGTCCCCGAGGAGGAGAAGTCGGGCACGGACAAGAAGGGCAAGCGGATCGACTACCTCGGCTTCGGGCTGATCGCCACGGGCCTGGGCTGCCTGCAGGTGGTGCTGGACCGCGGGCAGATCGACGACTGGTTCGGCTCGCCGATGATCACCACGTTCGCCGTCATCGCCGGCGTGGCGCTGCTGATCGGGCTGGTCCACGAACTGACGGTGAAGGACCCGATCGTGGCGCTGCCGCTGATGCGGAACACCAGCTTCTTCGTGTCCAACATCGTCATGTTCTTCGTGGGGATCGTGCTGTTCGCCACGACGCAGCTGATCCCGCAGCTGACGCAGGACCTGTTCGGCTACGACGCGACCAACGCCGGGCTCACCCTGTCGCCGGGCGGGTTCTTCGTGCTGCTGATGATGCCGATCGCCGGCTTCCTGGTCAGCCGGGTGCAGCCGAAGTACCTGATCATGTTCGGGTTTCTCACGACCGGCTGCGCGATGTGGTACTGGACGAACTTGGACCTGGACGCCAGCTTCCGCGAGCTGGTCTTCTGCCGCGTGATCCAGGCGGGCGGGCTGGCGTTCCTGTTCGTGCCGATCAACACGATCGCCTACAGCGGGCTCCCGCCCGGCGCCAGCAACGACGCCAGCGCGCTGATCAACCTGATGCGGAACTACGGCGGCAGCGTCGGCGTGTCGATCGTGCAGACGATGGTGGCCCGGCGCAGCCAGGCCCACCAGACGCGCCTGGTCGAGGGGGTCACCAACGTGAACCCGGTGTTCTACCAACAGGTGCATGGCCCGATGCACCGGTCGATCGGCAGCATCTCCGGCAGCATCGCCGCCGAGGCCGAGATGCTGTCGTTCCTCGACATCTTCAAGGTGCTGTCGCTCCTGGCATTCGCCGGCGTCTTCATCGCGATGTTCCTCAAGCGGATGAAGCCGGGCGAGCAGGGCGAGGGGGGGCACTGACGCATCGTCCCGTGGGTCGGCCCCGGGTCGTCACTTCGCGTGTAGGATTTGACCGTCACGCTCCAGCCGCGGCCAGCCCGCCGTAGTTGACCGACTAGACGTCAACGTTTCGGCCGAGCGCCATCAGGTCGGCCTCATTGGTGGCGTCAATGAACATGCGGGCGCGGAAGACGTCGCCCGGCTGGGTGGTGATCTCCGTGATGCGCCGACCGTCCATCCGCGCGCCGGCCAGCCGTTCGTCGAGACGGGTCGGCACGTTGTCGTGGGCGAGCACGTCCAGGTAGATCCGCTCGGCGACATGCGGCTCCACGGTCCACCCGGGACCCTGGGCGCACTCCTTCGCGCTGAGCCCCTTGTAGGCCTGGGCGACCTGCCCGAAGAACTGCCGCGACATCCCTCCGATCGATTCCTTCCAGCCAAATCGATCCAGCCCAGGCCGCCGCTGGTCATCCCGCCGACGTGCTTGCTGGGTTCGACCAGCTGGACCGCCTTGCCAAGCCGGGCCGCCTTGCAAGCCGGCGACGACCCCGCCGGAGGTCGCTCCGAAGACAACGATGTCGGATTGGTATGTGGCCCCGGGTGCGGCAACGGGCATCAGGGCGACCAACAGTGCCGCGGCCAAACCGTGTGGCGATTTCATGCTTGGCGTCACCTGCTGCTGCCATCGGAAGAGGGTCTAAATGTACTTCTCCCTTCTCCCGTTTTAGGCTCCCTCCTGCTCTGTCTCAAGCTGCTTTCCAGCGGAAGAAGAGAGTGGAACCACAGATGCACACTGATTCACACCGATCGGATCTCTGCCATTTCTGATCGGTGTGAATCAGTGTGCATCTGTGGTTCCACCTTCTTCCCCAGCCCAAGCGGAGCCTTGAGACAGAACAGCTCCCTCCCCGTTTAGGCCCCCTGGGGGTGCTTCGCCCTTTTTTGGCTTTGGTCTCCCCGCGTGGTGGACCACGCCCTGCTCACTTAAACGGTGACCACCACCTTGCCAACCTGAGCGTTGGATTCCAGGAAACGGTAACCGTCCGCCATCTGCGCCAGCGGGAACGTCCTGGCGATTTGCGGCACAAACCTCCCGTCTCGCAGCCGCTCGCGGACGAAGTTCAGCCCGGCATCCAGGACCTCCTGCGGGTTCCGGACCTCCCGCATCGAGTAGCCGCGCAGGCTGAGCCCTTTGACCATGCACGTCATGAGCGGGAACGCGGTCGGCCGTCCCGAGAGCGCGCCGTAGAGAAAGACGGTGCCCCCTGGCGCGGCGGCCTCGGCCAGCTTCTCGACGTACGGCCCGCCGACCGGGTCGAACACGACGCGGGCACCCCGGCCGCCGGTGATCTCGCGCACCCGCGCGGGCAGGTCCTCTTCGCTGGTGGCGATGACGTGGTCCGCGCCGAGGGCGAGCAGTTCCGGCCGCTTCTCCGACGTGCGCGTGGCCGCGATGGCGGTCGCCCCGGCGTCCTTGACGATCTGGACCGCGGCCAGACCCACGCTGCTGGACGCGGCCGGGACGATGACGAAGTCGCCCGACGTGACACGGGCGTGGTGGACCAGGGCACCCCAGGCGGTCAGGTACTGCGTCCAGATCGATGCGCCTTGGACCGGCGAGAGATTGCCTGGGTACTCGGCCACGGCGGCGACCGGCACGACGGCCTCCTCGCCCAGGACGCCATGGCGGCTCTGTGAGAAGCCGCCGAGCGTAGCCACTTGCTTGCCAACGAGGCTGGCATCGACGCCTGCGCCGACGCCTGTAACTCGCCCGGCGGCCTCATGCCCGATGCGAGAGGGGAAGACCGCCTCGCCGAACTGGCCGCGCAGGTAGAGGAGTTCGGCGCGGTTCAAACCGGCGGCCAACACCTGTAATTGGACCTCCCCCTCGCCCGGCCCTTGGGAGCCGGCATCTTCCAGCCGCAACTGTTCTGGGCCACCAAACGTGTAGAATCGAACGACCTTTGGCATGGTGCAGACACTGTACAGCCTCTTCCAGAGGAGAGAAGAACCCGCCGTAAACTGGGGGTGCCCACCTAAAGGTGAGGTGTCCAAACGGGGTCACCACGGCTCCGCCTCAATCCCTTCAGGTGAAACGGGACGACGTGCATCAGGTAGCGTTGGCTCGCCTCGGAGATCAGCCGCACGTGGTCGGCCGTCAGCACTTCGGTCCGGTGGTGCTGGACGAGCATGGCACCGGCCATCGACTCCACGTTCACCATGCCTTCGAACCGGGGGCCGCCGTTGGTGCCTGTGGCTCGTTGACCACGGGCACACGCTTGTAGTCCGCTTCGGAGAGGTTGAACAGCCACTGGTCGAGATGGATCGCATCCATGGAAAGCGGAATCGAACGCTTTGAAAAACCCAAGGCAGATTTACCACAGAGGCACGGAGACCCTCTTTCCGTCACCCACGGCCGTGTCAGCACCAGCTGGCAGGGGTGCCCAGAGCTGGCGGCCGTCGCGGCGTTGGTCAGCTCGCGGGGCGGCACTCTCACCGCAGCGGCATCCGGCGTAGGCGTTCAGCGTGTAGGTGCGGACATTGAGCGAGAAGTCCGCTTCACTGTCGAAGGACGGGTAGCTGCGGCAGCACGGTTTTTTTCAAACCTCTCGGCAAGACTTACAAATACATGCAATGGAACGTCGATCTTTTCGTCTTCAAACACCATGTTCATTGCAACTTCGACCTGCGAATTTATCTTTTTCTCTCTATTAACTTTTGGTTTCGCATCAAGCATGCGACCTAACGTTAAGTATTGTTTAAACTTATCGGCACCTTCGGAATTCCCTTTGTTATCATAAGGTTTAAAAACAGCATCTATCTTCGCTATGCCGGCAGAATCTTTCTTCGCATCCAAATAATCCACTGCGCCATTGATCAAAAAGTCTGTTAGATCATTCTTGGGGTAATCTTTTTGATCATAATCTTTTATATCTGATGCAAGTATTGCAGTTGGAAATATGAATGGGAACAGGAACACAATGAAAGCTATGACATCACAGCGACAGCAGCCAGAGGTAAAACTCGACAAGGACATCACCTGCACCCGGTACAGTGATAAGGGAAGAAGCACAGGGTGCCCCCGATCGGTTGGAAGAGCTGCGTTTGCCATGGTTGGAGTCTACCGATCTTCCGCCGCTTCGGCGAGCCTGTTCAGAAATCCCGTGGCCAAGCCGAGAGAGCACGACGACCGCCCTGAATTCAGAGAAGAGGTCGAAAAACAGCGATTTCTCCGTGTCTCTGTGCCTCCGTGGTGCTTCTGTTCTGGTTTTTCAAACGCGTCAATCGGTGCCTCGTGTGTGAAGATCATCGCTATTGGAGGATGGGGACCACTGGTCTCAGGCCAGCGGGATCACCTCGTGCTCGGCTCCCAAGATGAACTCACAGGCGTGAAGGTCGAGGAACTTCTCCTCGTCCGGGCGGATGCTCTCCATGTAATTGGGCGATTGGAACACGCCCGCCAAGCCCGCCAGGTCGTCGAACCAGAGTTCCGTCGTCCCGTCGATCTTGTTGTCGGGAAGTCCCGGGAGTTGTTCGCCCGTCGCGTGACATTGGACGTAGTGCCGGACGTGCCGTTTGACCTCGGGGAGTGAACTGAACAGCGGTGCGTGGTGCTCCCGGTGGTAGCTAACGAACTCGTCATGGCTCATCCCCGGCTTGCGACGGAGAAGGATGGTGAATTTGATCATAATGTGACTTGCTTTGGCGATAGCGTCCGTCTCGAAACTGTAGGGTACTTGGGACGGTCGCCGTCCGTGAACGGCGGAAATCGTGGTTGGTACGTTTGCCGCGGGCGACGATGCGGAAGCTGACGGCCGCCGAGCAGGCGAAGCGGCTGGATGCGGTGCGGGACCACGCGGTGCCGCTGCCGTCGGCGAACGGGAAGTTCGCCATGATCGGCTTCTGCTGGGGCGGCGGGGCGAGCTTCGCGTATGCGACCCATGAGCCCAAGCTGAAGGTCGCCGTCGTCTGCTACGGTACGCCGCCGGCCAAGGCGGCGATGGAGAAGATTGCCTGCCCCGTCCTTGGTCTGTACGGCGGTGACGATGCCCGCGTCACGACAACGGTCGACCCCACGGTGGAGTCCATGGCCGAGCTGAAGAAGTCGTACGACCCCCACATCTTCGACGGTGCCGGCCACGGCTTCATGCGCCAGCAAGCCGGCCGGAACGGTGCCAACCTGAAAGCCGCCCAGCAGGGGTGGGCCGAGGCGGTCAGATTCTTGAAAGCAAATCTCGACCCCGAATGAGCGTCCGGCGAGCGGTCAGCCACTATGGAACGGGGGCCGATTCTGAATCCCCCGGGCGGCGGCTCAGGCCGTCTATCTTCGTCGCTGGCGAGACGGCCGCGGCGTTGTAATCGCGAATCCGCGTCAGAGGTGCAGGTGCTGCTTGAGGAACGCCAACACGTAGGGGGCCGTTGCCGCGGCAGCCGCGGCAGCCGCGGTGGCGGCTGCGGAGCCGATGCCCATGTGGGCGGTGAGCAGCGCGACGATCCGGCCCTCGATCACGCCGACCGCGCCGTCCTCGAGCGAGCCGCGGATGCCGTCGCCCTTGACGATGCTAGACGCGAACGCCGCGAAGAAGCTCAGGCCCGTCTGGTGCCCGGGGGCCTGGTGGGCCTCCGAGAGGTGGGCCGCCCCGGCCGAGACGGAATCGTTGAGGATCTGGGTCACCTCATCGTTGCCGTAGCCCTGCGCCGCCAGCGCCGAAGCCGCGGCCTGGCCGTGAGAGGATTCCAAGAACCGGCTGAGCAGCGACGAGAGGTCCATGCCTGTTCTCGGTGTTCGCCACGCGGGTGGCGTGACGGGCTAACTCGGCCATGACTGTCAAAGGCGTGCGGCGCACCACGGGCACCGCAAGATAATCCTACCACCTCCCAATGCGAGGGATGGCCAGGGACGTCGGGGGAGTTATCATGCTTGCGGAAGCAGACCCGCCGCCCGCCCGATTAGTTCGTACCCGCCCTGCTGTCGGTGGCCTAGGTCGGCAACTGAAAATGGATCGGAAGACAGCAATCGCTTCACCAGCGGCCGGAAGGAGATTCTATGGTTTCCCCGCACGTCAGGCTGCCCTTCGCTGCTCTGCTTGTGGCCGGTCTCCTGTCTAGAGCTGTCGACGTGTTGCCGATCGCTTCCGCTCAGGATGGCGCCTCACCGGCCGTCCCACCAGCGGTAGATTTGGGCAACCTTCGGGCGAAAGCCACCACCGCTGCCCTCGCGTGGAACGCAAGCGCACGGCTGTTTCGCGTCGACCTTTGGGGCGTCTATAGCCGTTCGCGATTTCGCGGCCCCGGGAACCGGTTCCTCTTCTTCGCCCCGGGCCCGAGAGCGATGGAGGTGCGGATCGAAAATGACGTCGTGAAGACGTCTGACTATCCGTTGGACGCCAATCCGCCTGTCGCTTTGCCCGACAACGCCATCGATGTTGATGACGCCACCGCACGATTGTGGGAGCTGGCCCCGACTATTCAAAACGATCAGGTCTATCTTCAGTTGCTTACGACGGGGATCGAGAGACCTACCGCCGTCAATGGCGACGGTGAGGCCACTTCTTGCCCGATCCGCACATTCCTTAACGCGTTCCCGGTGCCCATCAAAGACGATGAGAAGGCCGCCCCCGTCGGTCGTGCCGTTTGGAGGATGCTTGCCGAACGGGACCACGACGTGTTGATGGATCAGGGGTATGGCGCGTTCATCTATGTGGATGCCAAAACGGGAGAGGCCCTCTCCAGGCGTGAGCCTGCGGTTGGCGTGCAGGTCTACCTGCATCAGAAGCTGACGCCACCCTCGCCCATCGGACCGTTCGAGTTCCCCAAGGGAGGCGACGTTCCCGCGGACGCGCCCGCAGAGCGGATCGGAACGTTTGATCCTCTGCTGGTTGGGCAGAAGATCGAAAGCATGGACATGGGCCTGAGATTGATGGTGCGCGACAACCGAACCGATGTGGAGATCGGCGCGGCGATCGATCAGATGTTGAACTACGCGGCCCGCATGGAGCAGGTGCGCCAAGCCGATGCCGCGGGAGGCGTGGCCGCACTCGAGGCGTCCGCCCGCAGGGACCCGGCGAACATCGGTGCGCAGACCGCCCTGTTCGGTCGCTACGTGAAGGAGCTCGAGAAGGAGCGCAGGGCGGTGCTGGCCCGCATCCCGGGCGGGACCAACGCCGACCCACCGCCGCCCCACGTACACCAGGCAAGGAACGGTGAGTCGAGCCTCTGGCTGATCAACCAGTTCGAGCTGAACGGGAACGGCCTCGACAACCCGAACCAAACCGGGATCGAGGTCGACCTGAGAACCGGCAAGTGGACCCCCCGCTTGGGCGGCGTGGCCCCCACGCCATCGAAGTATTACGCCGCCACTGTGAAGCTGGCCGTAGCCATCCGGGCACTGGGGAAGCAGGACTTCGACTTCGAACGGCAGGTCACGCGCGCCAAGTGGTTGATCACCGGCGGACAGGCCGCGATCGGCGACAGCGATACACCCTCGATCGATCCCGCCGATCCACTGGCCCTGATGTGCTACGCCGAGAGCACGCGCCTGGACGGCGTGGGCAAGCTGGTCGGCGCGGAACGCCTCCGCAAGCCCAAGGTCAGCTACCGTACGTCCGACCGACAGGTCGGGCCCGGCACGGTGGAACGCACGACCACCACGACGGTGCGCTACCCAACGGCCGAGGAACTGGCGGCGGCAAGTCGTATGGAACAGGTCGCCCTGCAGCAGGAGGCGCCGCAGGTGTCGCAGATCCAGGATTTGGCGATGAAGCTCGATCCCAACGATCCTCGCGTCTACTACCTGTGGGCGAGGATCGAGGCGGTCTACTACGACAAGCAACTGGCCGACCGGATCATCCAACGCGGCCTGCTCATCGATCCGGGCTGCGCCGAGCTGCACGCCGCTCGGACCCTCGCCTGGGCCGGCGTGACGGGGCCCGCCACCGCTGAGGTACATCTCGTCTCGCTGTTCGCCAAGCCCTACGCCCCGAACGACCTGAAGGCGGCCAATCAGTTGGCGAAGTACGACATGGTCGCAGCGTTCTTCATGGGACTGCAGAGGCTCCGCCTGGATCCCGCCACGGTGGTCGGTCGCAGCCAGTTCTTGGACGTGCTGCGCATGTTCGATGGCACGGTACTCAACGGCGTGGAGATCATGCCCGATGCGGTAGAACAGCACCAACGCGAGGCGCGCGTCGCCGCTTTGATCGATTCGCGGCTGTTGAATCGCCCTGACGCCGAGTGGGCGTCGGCCTTCCCGCCGGATGTCCCCATCACCCGAGAACTGCTGGTTCAGGGCGCGTCGAACTTTTACTTCCAACGGGGATCGGATCTCAAACAGCTCGGCCGCACCAAGGAGGCGCGCCTGAGCTACGAGAAGGCGATCCAAGTGGATCCGAACAATCGGCAGGCGCAGCAACAATTGCAGGCGCTCTGAGATCGCGCACGGGACGGAGCGATCGCCGCGGCCGGCGACGGCGGGGCGGGTCGCGCCAAACGTGACCGCCTGCGGCGGCAGCCGCGGGCGGTCGGGAGGCGTCAATAGTCGGAAGCGGATCTCACGATGCCTTCGGCGGCTCCTTCGCCTTCAGCCACGGCATCAGCTTCCGCAGCTTGCGGCCGGTCACCTCCAGCGGGTGGTTGTTGTCGGCCTCGTACAGCCGCTTGAACGTCCTCATGCCGCCGGCGTACTCTGCGCGGAAGTTCTTGGCGAACGTGCCGTCCTGGAGCTCGGTCAGGACCCGCCTCATCTCGGCCTTGGTCTGGTCGGTGACGATGCGGGGGCCGGTGACCAGGTCGCCCCACTCGGCGGTGTTGCTGATGCTGTACCGCATGCAGTCCAGTTCGCGGTGAACTTGGCGGTGCCGCACGAGAAGCCCCGGGGGCGGGCGCTGCCGCCGCGGAAGCGGGCCGGCAACCGCCGGCCGTCGCGCCGCCGCGTGGTGACACGCGGGTGTACACGCAACGGGGACCGGACGGCAGGCCAATAACTGGCTTGGCCGACGTGGCCGCCGTCGCCGCCACGCTCTACGCTCCACGACCGGTACGGCCGCGGGCGGCCCCGGCGATAACGGGCCCGATCCGATTCGGCCGGCGACGCGGGAGCAGTGCCGGGCGTCGGCGTCAACGTGTTCGCACGACTAACGGTGGCCGCCCATGGACGCTTCTGCTCTCGAACTTCCGGCCGCGGGAACCGGCACGCCGGCCCGCCGGGGCGGGCCCGTCGCCAACGCCCTGCGGGCGGCCTGCGGCAACTTCTTCGAGATGTACGACTTCATGGTGTTCGGCTACTACGCCGCCGCCATCGGCCGGGCCTTCTTCCCCGCCCGCGGCGGGCCGGCCGCGTCGCTGCTGCTGGCCCTGGCCACGTTCGGGGCGGCGTTCCTGATGCGGCCGCTGGGGGCCGTCCTGCTCGGGGCCTGGATCGACCGGGTCGGCGTCCGCCGGGGGCTGATGCTGACCCTCTCGCTCATGGCCGCCGGGACGCTGGTGCTGGCCCTGATGCCCACCTACGCGGCCGTGGGGCTGGCCGCCCCCGTGCTGGTGCTCCTGGCCCGGCTCGTCCAGGGGTTCTCCGCCGGCGTCGAGCTCGGGTCCACGTCGGTCTACCTGGCCCTGATCGCCCCGCCGCGGCACAAGGGGCTGTTCGTCTCGCTCCAGTCGGCGTCGCAGCAGGTGGCCGTCATGGCCGCCGCCGCGTCCGGCCTGGGGCTGGCGGCCGTGCTGACGCCGGCGCAGATGGACCGGTGGGGGTGGCGGGTCCCGCTGCTGGCCGGGTGCGCCATCCTGCCGGTCCTGTTCGTCCTCCGGCGGTCGCTCGGCGACGCGCCCGGCGACGGGCCGCGTCACGCCACCCCCGCGGCGGTCCTGCGCGGCCTCGCCCGGCACTGGCGGTTCGCGATGGCCGGCGCGGGGGTCGCGGTGATGACGACCGTGTCGTTCTACCTGATCACGGCCTACACCCCGTCGTACGGGAAGGTGCGGCTGGGCCTGTCGGACCGGGCGGCCCTGGGCGTGACGTTCTGCGTCGGGCTGTCGAACCTGATCTGGCTGCCGCTGGCCGGGGCCCTGTCCGATCGGGTCGGCCGCCGGCCGGTCATGGCTGCGGCGGCGGGGCTGGTGATGGCCACGGCCTACCCGGCCCTGGCCTGGCTGGCGGCCGGCCCGTCGGTGCCCCGGCTGCTGGCGGCCCTGCTGTGGCTCTCGTTCCTGTACGGGTCGTACAACGGGGCGATGGTCGTGTTCCTGACCGAGTCCGTGCCGGCCGAGGTGCGGACGTCGGGGTTCTCGGTCGCCTACAGCCTGGCGACGTGCGTCGGCGGGTTCACGCCGGCCGCGTGCGAGGTGCTGATCCGCCGGACCGGCAACGTCGCCATGCCCGCCGTCTGGCTGACGGCGGCCGCCGCCGTCAGCTTGGTGGCCCTCCTGGTGATCGGTAGACGGCCGGACCTCGATCCGTCAGCGAGTGAGGCCGTGGCCTGAGCCGCCGGGCGGGCAGCCGGTCGCGGTCCAGGTCTTCCTCCAATCCGTGGTGACCCTCCACGGGGATTCACACGGTTCGTCGTTGAACCGGTGGAATCAAAAGGGGGCGGGAGTGCTCTGTCTCAAGGCTGCTTTCCAGCGGAAGAAGAGAGTGGAACCACAGATGCACACTGATTCACACCGATCGGATCTCTGCCATTCTGATCGGTGTGAATCAGTGTGCATCTGTGGTTCCACCTTCTTCCCCGGACCCAAGCGGAGCCTTGAGACAGAGCAGGTCGGGAGTCAATAAATCTGATAAACTGGAATCAAAGCCGCAAGGGTGTGACGTGCCCACACTGCAAGCAGTATCTGGATAGGCCCGGACCATCGGGTGGCGCACGCTCAAGATGGGGTTCAAAACGCTTGGTGTCGATGGGTTGAGAGATGTGTCGTGCGGCCGTGTCGGCGGCGCGTTCAGGCGCATTGTCGCGCATGGCAGAATCGGTCGTCTCGACCAACGACGACGCCCGTGGCGGGGCCACGGGCGGGCCGGGCGGGTGTATTGGCGGGGGGTGGGCGTCAGGACGCCTTGGGCGGGGTCTTGGCCTTGAGCCA
The DNA here is from genome assembly GCA_965198865.1 of Tepidisphaeraceae bacterium. Lineage (GTDB taxonomy): Bacteria > Planctomycetota > Phycisphaerae > Tepidisphaerales > Tepidisphaeraceae > CBDAQA01. The sequence goes on from CBDAQA010000022.1 coordinate 66,539, forward strand.
GGGCATCATGCCGCGGAGCTTGCGGCCGGTGACTTCCAGGGGGTGGTTGTTGTCGGCGGCGTACAGCCGCTTGAAGGTCTTCATGCCGCCGGCGTACTCGGCGCGGAAGTTCTTGGCGAACGTGCCATCCTGGATCTCGGTCAGCACCCGCTTCATCTCGGCCTTGGTGGCGTCGGTGATGATGCGCGGACCGGTGATCAGGTCGCCCCACTCGGCGGTGTTGCTGATGCTGTACCGCATGTAGTCCAGCCCGCCGACGTACATCAGGTCGACGATCAGCTTCACCTCGTGCATGCACTCGAAGTAGGCCATCTCAGGCGGGTAGCCCGCCTCGGTTAGCGTCTCGAACCCCGCCTTGATCAGCGCCGACAGCCCACCGCACAGGACGGCCTGCTCGCCGAACAGGTCGGTCTCGCACTCGTCCTTGAAGGTGGTCTCGATGATGCCGCTGCGCGCCCCGCCGATGCCGCGCGCCCAGGCGAGCCCGATCTTCTCGGCGTTGCCGGTGGCGTTCTGGTGGATCGCCAGCAGGCACGGCACGCCGCCGCCGCGCTCGTACTCGGTGCGGACCAGGTGGCCGGGCCCTTTGGGGGCGACCAGCAGCACGTCGTTCTCCTTGGGGGGGACGATCGTCTTGAAGTGAACGTTGAACCCGTGCGTCACGCCGATCGCCGTGCCCGGCTTCAGGTTCGGGGAGATGTCCTTCTCCCATACCTCAGGCTGAACCTCGTCCGGCAGGGTGATGATGATCAGGTCGGCCTGCTCGACCGCGTCAGCGACGGGCATGGGGTCGAACCCGTGCTCGATGGCCAGCTTGCCGTTGGCGCTGTCCCGGCGGTTGGCGACGATCACCTTCACGCCGCTGTCGCGCAGGTTCAGCCCGTGCGCGTGGCCTTGGGACCCGAAGCCAATGATGGCGACCGTCTTCCCCTTGAGCGGGTCGAGCGGGGCGTCCTTCTCGTACATCATCTTCAGCGCTGCAAGCATTGCGGGTTCTCCAGGAAATCGGGTCGGGAAAATCGAAAGGGGGCGGATGCTATCGGGGGGCCACGGCCGAGTCAAAGCGAAGGCAACCGCCTTTGATCTGGACAGCCGCACGCGCAAGCGATATGCTTCTCGGCCCGTCGCAACGCAGGACGGCGACCGTCTCCGTAGCGCAATTGGATAGAGCGTCGGCCTCCGAAGCCGAAGGTTAGTGGTTCGAGCCCACTCGGGGACATCTGACGGACGATTGAGACGGCCTCGACAGGGTGTCTTGACAGTGGCGGAACAGGCTGTACTATCTGCCCTCCCCTGATGCGAGCAGCAGCGGGGGACGCCGGTGCGACGAACGCGGAAGCGGGCGTCGCCCGCCGGTCCGGGTCGGGGAAACCAGCGGCTGGACGATCCGGTCGAGGCTTGGCGATGCGTCGCCGGGCTCGAGCCGAGGGAGTCCTGTCGCCCGGTGTCGCCGGGCCGGACGGTGAGCCGCGACGCTGGGTTGAAAAACTCAGGCCACGCGGTTGACACGGGCCCAGAGGACAGTAGTATCTGCCCTCCCCGAAAGGGAACGAACCTGTGAGGTGGCCACGCAAGTGGTTGCGGAGCAGGGAGTAAAGCTCTTTGACAAGTGAATAGTCGGAAAGCCGCGAGGGTGTGAGTTGTGGTAATCGGGTGTACCCGGTTGGCCACGGCAATCCAAGTCTCCGGCCGGTCGCCCTCGGGCGGCCGGCGGGTGCAACTCAGATCTCAAGCATCCTTGTGGCGCACGCAAGTAAGTGATCCTTAGATCATGGAATTTGAGTAAGCCAGAAAGAGATGTTTGAGCCTTGCGTCGGGCAGATGGCTGGCGGGTAACCCCGCCGGACGCATGGCCCGACTGACCCCGTCGCCTTAGCCGTCGACGGGGCAGTAACAGCCGGTTGGGTCGGTCTTGACCCGATCGGTCTGGACAAACTCGTTTCGCGGACAACGCCCCTCCTGAAAGTGTCAGTCGCACCCCGCGGGCAATCGTGGCGGTGCGCGTCAGGAGGCGAGGGGCACCAAGAAATACAATTGAAGAGTTTGATCCTGGCTCAGCCTGAACGCTGGCGGCGTGGTTAAGACATGCAAGTCGTACGGATGTAGCAATACATCAGTGGCGAACGGGTGAGTAATGAATCGCTAATGTGCCCTGGACTCTGTGATAGCCAGCCGAAAGGTTGGGTAATACCAGATGACGTGAAGCAGCCGCATGGTTGTTTCCCCAAAGGTCCGCCGGTCCGGGAGCAGGCGATTTCGTATCAGCTGGTTGGTGGGGTAACGGCCCACCAAGGCGATGACGCGTAGCCGGACTGAGAGGTTGGCCGGCCACATTGGGACTGAGACACTGCCCAGACTCCTACGGGGGGCTGCAGTAACGAATCTTCCGCAATGCACGAAAGTGTGACGGAGCGACGCCGCGTGTGGGACGAAGCCCCTCGGGGTGTAAACCACTGTCAGGGGATAGAAAGTTCTGATCATCCCCAGAGGAAGGCACGGCTAACTCTGTGCCAGCAGCCGCGGTAAGACAGAGGTGCCGAGCGTTAGGCGGAATCACTGGGCTTAAAGCGTGTGTAGGCGGATGCCTAAGTACCTTGTGAAATCCCACGGCTCAACCGTGGAACTGCTGGGTATACTGGGCGTCTTGAGCAGGTTAGGGGCTACCGGAACAAGTGGTGGAGCGGTGAAATGCGTAGATATCACTTGGAACGCCAATGGTGAAAACAGGTAGCTGGGACCTCGCTGACGCTGAGACACGAAAGCCAGGGGAGCAAACGGGATTAGATACCCCGGTAGTCCTGGCTGTAAACGATGTCGACTAGATCGCGGCGGCTCTGACGCCGTCGCGGTCGAAGCAAAAGTGCTAAGTCGACCGCCTGGGAAGTACGGTCGCAAGGCTAAAACTCAAAGGAATTGACGGGGGCTCACACAAGCGGTGGAGCATGTGGTTTAATTCGAAGCAACGCGCAGAACCTTACCTGGGCTTGACATGCCAGGATTACCCCGGTGAAAGCCGGGTACACCCTTCGGGGCGGAACTGGTACAGGTGCTGCATGGCTGTCGTCAGCTCGTGTCGTGAGATGTCGGGTTAAGTCCCTTAACGAGCGAAACCTTTACCCTTAGTTACCAGCGGGTCACGCCGGGGACTCTAAGGGGACTGCCGGTGTCAAACCGGAGGAAGGTGGAGATGACGTCAAGTCCTCATGGCCTTTATGCCCAGGGCCACACACGTGCTACAATGGCGTTGACAGAGCGAACCTAAGGCGCGAGCCCATGGAAATCGCAGAAATAACGCCCCAGTTCAGATCGGAGGCTGCAACTCGCCTCCGTGAAGTTGGAATCGCTAGTAATCGCGGATCAGCTACGCCGCGGTGAATGTGTTCCTGAGCCTTGTACACACCGCCCGTCAAGTCATGGGAGCCGGAAATGGCCGAAGCAGCTTCGTCACAGAAGTTACTACGCCAGGTTCGGTGACTGGGACTAAGTCGTAACAAGGTAGCCGTAGGGGAACCTGCGGCTGGATCACCTCCTTTCTAATGGATTAATTAGAAAGCCATCAGGGCGACCTGATGGTTACTTGTCAGCACAGCCTCGTTCACCCCGCAAGGGGGAGGACCCCCAGGGCGACCTGCGGGGACGGCTTTCCGGCTATTCATCATTGAAGGGCATCGCCCGCGAAAGCGGACGATGCCTTATCAGTCACGGGCTACCCGTGGCTTACTGATCTTGCCTTCGGGCTCGTTCGGTAGTGCTCTTTGACAATTGAATGACGAGGTTCAAGGTTTAATCAAGAAACCTAAAACTCCGCGACGACGTCCCAAGCCTGTACGCCAGGCGGGCGGTGTGTCCCTTCAGAACACATCGTGCCAGAGCGTGATCCCCACGTTCGATTTCCGTCGGACGTTCGTCGCCGAGCACCTTTTTGGCGAATGATGATCCGTTATGGATCGCGCCCCCTCTTTTGGGGGGCAACTGTTACGGCCTGCCCGGCCGTGACTGAGCCACGAGTTAGTTCCTCAGTGGTTCCGGAGCCTTCCCGCGAGAAACTGTCCAGATCGCGTTTGGGCCGAGGATGAAGTCAGTCGTGACGGTGATCGATAAATGTGGTCAAGCTACTAAGGGTACATGGTGGATGTCTTGGCATCGAGAGGCGAAGAAAGACGTGGTAGCCTGCGATATGCTCCGGGGAACTGGCAAACGAGTGTTGATCCGGAGATTTCTGAATCGGGAAACCGGGCTGGGGTTACTCCCAGTCATCCGTGGCTGAATGTATAGGCCACGAGAAGCGAACCCAGGGAACTGAAACATCTAAGTACCTGGAGGAAAAGAAAAAGACATTGATCTCGTAAGTAGAGGCGATCGAAAGCGAGCATAGCCCAAACCGGGATTCGTCCCGGGGTTGAGGGGCACCGAGGGGTTACAAAACCAGGCCTAGCCGAAGTCTTCAGGAATGCTGTCCCACAGAGGGTGAAAGGCCCGTAGGCGAAAGGTTCATGGTCCCCGTTGAGGTGATTCCCAGAGTAGCGCGGAGCTCGTGGAACTCCGCGCGAAGCTGGCCGGCCCACCGGCCAAGGCTAAATACTACTCGATGACCGATAGTGAACAAGTAGGGCGATTGAACGATGAAAAGCACAGCGACGAGCTGAGTTAAAAGCACCTGAAACCATGTACTTACAAGCGGTCGGAGCACTATGTCGCGGGCGTTAAACCCCGCGGAACGTGTGACGGCGTACCTTTTGCATAATGGACCGGCGAGTGTATGTCTGCAGCAAGGCTAAGCGTTCAAGACGCGGAGCCGTAGCGAAAGCGAGTCTTAAGATGGCGATAAGTTGCAGGCTTACGGCCCGAAACCCCGTGATCTACCCATGACCAGGCTGCACGACCCGTAAAAGGGTCGGAAGGGCCGAAGCCGTGATCGTTGAAAAGATCTGGCATGAGTTGTGGGGAGGAGTGAAAGTCTAATCAAACGGGGAGATATCTGGTTCTCTTCGAAATGCCTTTAGGGGCAGCCTTCGGCAACTACTCGATGGGGGTAGAGCTACTGAAAGGGAACACGGGGCTACCCGCCTACGTGTCCCTACCAAACTCCGAATACCATCGAGACTATCCGAGGAGTGAGTCCGCGAGGGATAATCTTCGCGGTCAAAAGGGAAACAACCCTGAGCGCCTGCTAAGGTCCCAAAATCTAGTTTAGTTCGGTAGGAAGTTATTCTGCGGTGACAGCCAGGATGTTGGCTTAGAAGCAGCCACCATTTAAAAAGTGCGTAATAGCTTACTGGTCGAGCAGAGTAGCGCCGTAAATGATCGGGAATAAGCTAGATACCGAAGCAGCGTGTTTGCGTGAGCAAGCGGTAGAAGAGCGTTGCATGCCGCGTCGAAGCCATACCGTGAGGAGTGGTGGAGCGCATGCAAGTGAGAATGCCGGTATGAGTAACGATAATGCAGGTGAAAATCCTGCACGCCGAAAGTCTAAGGGTTCCTGGGGAAGGTAAATCCGCCCAGGGTTAGTCGGGAGCTAAGGCGAGGCCGAAGGGCGTAGTCGATGCACAGCAGGTTAATATTCCTGCACCGGCGGTGAAGGTTGAACCGTGAAGTGTGTCCTTCCAAGGCAGGGCCCCCGGCTAGACGTGGGGGTTTCGCAAGATCGAGGCCGTTTTGTTGCCGAAGTCTGCGGAGGAGGGGCCGAGAAAAGCTTCGCGGTGACGACGCCGTTGTCCGTACTAAAACTGACACAGGTAGACGAGGAGAATATCCTAAGGCGCTCGAGAGAACTGCGGTTAAGGAACTAGGCAAAATAACCCCGTAACTTCGGGATAAGGGGTCCCTCCTCAATTTATTGAGAGGGCACAGCAAGTGGCCCGGGCGACTGTTTATCAAAAACACAGCTCTGTGCGAACACGCAAGTGGATGTATACAGAGTGACGCCTGCTCGGTGCGGGAAGGTTAAGGAAGCCGGTCAGGATTTCGATCCGAAGCTGGCGACCGAAGCCCCCGTAAACGGCGGCCGTAACTATGACGGTCCTAAGGTAGCGAAGTTCCTTGTCGGGTAAGTTCCGACGTGCATGAACGGCGTAACGACTTGGGCGCTGTCTCAACCGCAGACTCGGTGAAATTGAAGTGGCGGTGAAGATACCGTCTACCCGCAGCAAGACGGAAAGACCCCATGCACCTTTACTATAACCTGGTACTGATGCCGGGCGAGGACTGCGTAGGATAGGTGGGAGGCGTTGATGCCCCGGTTCCGGCCGGGGTGGAGCCAACGGTGAAATACCACCCTGTTTACGTTCGTCATCTCACCCCGATCCCGTGAATCCGGGCGGGGAACCGTGCTAGGCGGTTAGTTTGACTGGGGCGGTCTCCTCCAAAAGAGTAACGGAGGAGTGCAAAGGCAGGCTCAGAACGGTTGGCAATCGTTCGTCGAGCGCAAAGGTAGAAGCCTGCTTGACTGCGAGTGCAACAGCACGAGCAGAGACGAAAGTCGGTCTTAGTGATCCTGTGGTCCCGTGTGGAAGGGCCATAGCTCAACGGATAAAAGGTACGCTGGGGATAACAGGCTGATCGCCTCCGAGCGTCCATAGCGGCGAGGCGGTTTGGCACCTCGATGTCGGCCCATCGCATCCTGGGGCTGAAGGCGGTCCCAAGGGTTTGGCTGTTCGCCAATTAAAGCGGTACGCGAGCTGGGTTCAGACCGGCGTGAGCCAGGTCGGTCCCTATCTGCTGTGGGCGTAGGATTCTTGACGGCACCTCATCCATAGTACGAGAGGATTTGGATGGACTGACCCCTGGTGTACCAGTTGTCGCGCTAGCGGCACCGCTGGGTAGCTATGTCGGGAACGGATAAACGCTGAAAGCATCTAAGCGTGAAGCCTATGCCAAGATGAGGAATCCATGGGGGCTTGCCCCCGAGAGACCCCGGGTAGACCACCCGGTTGATAGGCCGGAGCTGTACGGGCCGAGAGGCCTTCAGGTTACCGGTACTAACGGTCGAACGTTTGACCACTTTTATCGATCATCGTCGCACAGAAAGTTGTGCTCGGCGGTCGCGGAGTGGCGGACAATGTCCCATGATTTGACGCCCCCTGACCGGGGCGTGTGAAGCTTGAGGTCTCGGGTCCCAGACTCGAGGCCTGATCGATTGGGCTTGTTTGCCCTGAACCTCGCCAGTCAATGTCACAGGACACGTGGCGTTGCCGACCCTAACCGGTCGGCGACGCCTTCGTTGGTGGCTATACCCGTAGGGTCACACCCGTTCCCATTCCGAACACGGTCGTTAAGCCTGCGGGGCCGATGATACTGCGTCAGCGGGAAAGTAGGTCACTGCCAGCGTTTGCAACCGAGGCCCCCGTCTCCACCACGAGACGGGGGCCTCTCTGCGTTGGTGCATAGGCTCAGTCTTGGGTGCGGACGCTTTCGTCATCGCTGAAGCAGTGGCTTCAGGTGATCGAATGCTAAGCGTGCGACCTCGGTCGCCGTCACTTCGAACGGATAAAGCTCCACCGTCGCCCACCCTCGATAGCTAATGGACCCGAGCGCGGCGAACACTGCCGCGAAGTCGATCACGCCCTTGCCCGGCAACAGGTGTTGATGTACGCGGTTCGCCCCGATGTCCTCCAGATGGACGTGCGCGATCTGTCCTGCCTGGCTCTGGATCACCTTGACCGGGTCGTCGCCGACGCAGAACAGGTGACCGATGTCGCAGTTCATTGCGATCGTCGGCTCGCTGCCGAAGTAGTCCGACTTGAACGAGGCGTACTCGGCGGCGGTTTCGATCAACAGGCCCGGCTCCGGCTCCACGGCGATCACCACGCCCACGTCCTTGGCGCGGGAGACGACCTGCCGAAGTCCGCCTGCGAACCGGTCCGATGCTTCACGGCAGTTGAGCCCAGTTCCGATCAATGGCCCGCCGGGTTGAATGCTGACCGTCTTCGCCCCGAACTCGGCCGCGAGGTCGATCGACGCGAGCGTGTGGTCGATCCGCACCTGTCGGCGCACGGGGTCATGGTCGATCCACGTCGGCCGGTAGGTGTCGCCGTCGGCAAAGTGCGTGAAGGCGTTCACGTTGCTGACGACCTTGCCTCGGTCGGCCAGCTGCCGCTTGAGCGCCTCCCGCTGGGTCGCGTCGAACCGTGCCGGGTGGGCGTGCGGCACGTCGGCCATCAGCTCAACACCGGCGTAACCGGCGTCGGCGATCGCGTCGACGGCCTCGGTCAGCGTGTTCTTCTTGAAGGCGTTGGTGCTGAAGGCGAGACGAATCATGAGTGGATGTTAGAAACTGCCGGGCGGGTGTGGCAAACTACTCGGACCGACCGCAGACGCTACCCGCCGAAGCGGCTAGCCCGGCGGATCCTGCGGCGGACGTGAATGAGCGGATTGAGCTACGAGTCCAGCGGCGTCGACTACGACCAACTCGACGCCTTCAAACGCGCCTGTCAAAAGGCGGCGGCGACCACCGTCGGCGGGCTGCAACGGTTCGGCTTCACCGAGCCCGCCGGCATCCGGGGCGAGAGCGCCTACCTCATGGAGACGGCCCAGGGCTACCTCGCCCACGTCGAGGAGGGGCTCGGCACGAAGAACCTCATCGCCGACGCGATGCTCAAGCTGACCGGTCGCAGCTACTACGACCACGTCGGCATCGACACGGTGGCGACCATCGTCAACGACCTGATCACGGTCGGCGCGTTGCCGGTGTCGGTCGCCATGCATGCGGCGGTGGGGGACTCGGCATGGTTCGCCAAGGGCACGGCCGCGGCGGACCTGGCTCGCGGGTTCGCCGATGGGTGCCGCTCTGCGGGGGCCGTTTGGGGGGGCGGGGAGACGCCGACGCTGAAGGGGATGGTCGACCCGTCCACCATCATCCTGGCCGGGTCGGCGGTGGGGCAGGTGGCGCCCAAGTCGAACCGCATCGTGGGCAACGTTCAGGATGGCGATGTGATCATCCTGTTGGCCAGCAGCGGCGTGCAGACGAACGGCCTCACGCTCTGCCGGCGGATCGCCGATCAGTTGGCCGACGGGTATGAAAGGGTGATCGGCGATGGCCGCAGCTACGGCCAGGCGCTGCTCGACCCGTCGGTCATCTACGTGAGCTTTGTCGCAGCCTGTCAGGACGCGGGTCTGCCGCTGCGCTACGCGGCCCACATCACCGGGCACGGCTGGCGGAAGCTGATGCGGCTGGCCGCGCCGTTCGTCTACCGAATGACCAAGCTCCCGCCCAAGCCGCCGGCCGTCTTCGACTTCATCGCGCGGTCCGGCCCGGTCGACGAGCGCGAGATGTACGCCACGTTCAACATGGGTGCGGGGTTCGCAGCGTACGTGGCGGCGGGGGACGCCGAGCGCTGCGTCGGACTGGCGACGGCAGCCGGGTATGATGCGTGGGTTGGGGGAACGGTCCAGAAGCAGGGTCACCGCAAGGCGGTCGAGATCGTTCCGCTGGGGATCACGTTCGAGGCCGACACGTTGAACGTCCGTTGATCGGAGCTGCCCGATGTCCGCGCAAGACCCCGCCAATGACCGACGCAGGACGGCCGACCCGGCCGTCGTGGCGCGGATGGTCCGCACGTCCATGGCTGGCATGGTCCGGGTGGTCGAGCTGCACCTACCGCAGGCGCTGGACTCGGACGCGTTCGACCAGTTGAACACCGCGCTGTTGACCGAGCTCGATTCGGTGGGCAACGGCCGGTGCGTGATGGACCTGACGGCCGTCCAGTACATGGGCAGCAGCATGCTGGGACTGATGGTCAACGCCCGGCAGCGCGTGAAGGCGGCGGGGGGCAAGCTGGTGTTGTGCGGCATGTCCGACTGGCTGATCCAGACGTTTCGCACGTGCAGCTTGGAGAAGCTATTCGTGACGGCGGTCGCCCGGGATGAGGCGTTGAAGCTGGTCCAGCGGAAGTAGCCGATCACTCGCCGGTGGGCTTGGCGCGCCACCGCTGGCCAAGCCAGGGAAGAACGGCCCCGCCGATGTTGGCCAGCCTGAAGTCCGGGAGCGGCATCGAGCGCGGCCGGGTGAACGACTCCCACACCATTCGGCCCAGCGCCCGGATCTGCGCCGGCAGTGGGGCGGCGGATGCCCGCCCGGTCGGTCGAAGCAGCAGGACGGTCACGTCGTCCGTGGTGAGGTTGGCGGGGCACATCGCCGCGACCCGCGCGAGCAGGGCGTCGATGAACCCGGCCGGGTCGGTCGGGCCCATCTGTTGGATCACGCTCAGCAGGCCCGATTCGCCCAGCATCTTGCCGTCGGCGTCGTGCCCCTCAATGAGCGCATCGGTGTAGAACACCATCAGGTCGCCGACGCCCATCTCCACGTCGGACTGCTCGTAGTCGACCATGTCGAGGATGCCGAGCGGCATGTTGTTCGGACCGGCCGGGGTGGCCGTCGTAGGTGCCTGCCGAAGCAGGCCCCACCGTTTGTCGTGTGCCCGGTACCAGAGCGGCTGCGGGTGGCCGGCGTTGCAGACGGTAAGCCGGCGTGTCGGGGCGAAGAACGTGGAGACCAGGGCCGTCGCGAAGCAGCCGTCGGGAGAGCAGGTGACGAACGTACGGTTCATCGAGCGGACAAATTCGGCCTGGTCGATGAAGTTCACGAACCGGCGCATGAGGCCGCGGAGCGTGACGGCGACCTCCGCGACCGCCTTGCCGTGCCCGGCCACATCCGCCAGCAGCAGTCGGCTGATCCGCCCGGTCGCGCAACTGGAGGCGTAGTAGACGTCGCCGCCCCCCTCGGCCTGCTCGTAGGGCTTGCTGTAGACCCACGCGTCCATGCCACGCATCCGCACCCGGCGGGCGATCGGCTCGCTGCCGCCCCACACCTCCATGCACTCCATCTGCTCGGTGGCACCATCGGCGGGCATGCGGGAATTGTATCGAGAGCCACCGGCGGACGGGGCGGTGATAATTCGCCTGGGCGGCGCGGTGGGTCCCAGCTGCGGCGGGAGCTCGCGGACCGGCGGTGAGGTACGCGGTTGATCCGCCGACATCCGCGGGCTTCCGCCGGTCGGCTATAATTGGTCGAATCCCACGTTGGGTCTGACAGCCTGCGCACAGTCCAGAAGTCGGGTAGCGCGGCCGCGGCGGATGTCGGCAATTAGGGTTCCGTTCAACAAATCCGGGCTCGGCTGCTACAACGGGTGTCTTGGGGCGGCCGATGGGTGTAACTTCCCGTCGATCGGCGAGTTTAACTAGGGGTGGCGCACGCGGCCGAGGGGGGCCGGCCATCCTGTGGACGTACCGAGGAATCCGATGAAGTACCAGGTGCCGCTGCGGTGGTTCGTGGCCGCGGACGATGAGGTCCGCATCGTCGACGAGCGGGGTCGGCCGGCGTTCCGCCTCGACGGCGAGCTGTCGCCGCCCATCTCGACCCTGCCCGCGGGACGGGCTGGGAACGGGTCGTCGCACCCTGGTCGTCGGCTATCGTTCCGCGATCAGCGGGGGGACGAACTGGCGTTCGTCACCCGGCGGCAGCTTCCCGGGACGGGCGGGGCGGCCTTTGAGATTTACCACGGGGACGATCTGCAGGCCGTCGTCCGCCGCGACGGGTGGTCGCCGGTGCAATGTCGGTTCATGGCCGAGGGGCCTGGCCCCGACGACCTGCACGCCGAGGGGGATCTGGGCGGCCGGGAGTACACGTTCACGCGCGAGGGGCGGACGGTCGGGCGGGTCAGCCGAAAGATCGTCGGGACGGCCGGGACCTACGGCGTCGAGGTCGGTCGGGGCGAGGACGAGGTGCTGCTGCTCGCCAGCGCGGTGGTCATCGACCTCTGCTGCCAGCCGGACGCGCAGATTGACGTCTCAGACCCCCGGATGGCCGGCTGATGCCCGTTCGACGGAATATCGTTCGATGCCTAACGTTTAACGGTGGAGGGACGTTTGGGCAGGGTCGAACGGAGGCAGTCCAGTGGCTTTTGTTTCGCCATCGATCGAACACGACGGTTTGGTTCCTCCGCACCCCTTGGTCAACGGCCGGCTCCGACCCGGTGCCATCGGACATCTCTACCTGAACGGCGACCCGGTTGGGACGCTGACGGTGACGGGGTGGGACACCTCCTGGGGGTTTGGTCGATTTCGGCCTGAACCGGCGTTCGTGCCGTTCTCGACCGCGTTCGGCCTGTGGTCGCTCCTGATGCACGCCGACGGCGGGCGGCTGAGCCGGGAGGCGTCCGACGAGCTGGCCCAAGCCGAAAATCGACTCGATCGGATCCGCGCCAGAATCTACTTCCCGGTGGACGGCACTTGGGTCGACACGTTCGAACTCAACATCGACGGCGAACTGGTCGAGTGGAAGGAGTACTAAACCCCCCCGCCAGTTCAGTGATGCTCCCCGAGGACCGGCCCGCACTCGCGGTAGCCGTACTTCTTGGCGAACCGCTCGTACTGGTAGCCGTCGCTCATCTCGCGCTTGTCGGCCCAGCCGCCCTCGTTCAGCCACAGCTGCCGCCGCATGACCAACTGCATGCAGTCGATGTTCTGCAACTGCGGCGGATTTCCCGTGAGGATCGTGAAGAACGGCGGGCTGCCCTTGAACTGCACGACGGCCCCGTTGACCCGCTGCAACCCGACCATGGCAACCGGGAAGATCAGGATGTCGTTGCTGTCGACGATCCGGCCATCCGGCATCTTCAGCCGGGGCGGCCGGGCGATCTCCGCCGCCAGCGTGGCCAGCGCGTGGGGGTAGAGGATGTTGTCCGCGTTGAAGTGGACGATGTAGTCGCCGATCGCCTCGCGAATCCCACGATCGCGCAGGCTATGGCCCCAGTCGTTGTGCCGGGCCGGCGTGCAACGCACCGGCACCGGGAAGGGCAGGTCCTGGTTCTGCAGCGGGCCGTCGTGATAGGCGAGGATCTCGAAATCCTTGAACGTCTGCGCCCGCAGCGACTGGATCCCGCGGCAGAAGATGTCGTGCGGGATCGTGCCCTGGTAGTGGATGACGATGATGGAGAACAGCGGCATGGGTGGGTCACTCAGCGGCGGGCGGCAGTTGCTCCTCGCCGGTCAGCACGTACCAGTTGTGCGTGGCCGCCTCCAGCGACCGGGCCTCGGCCCGGAGCGGACGGGTCGAACACGTGAGCCGGTCTACCACGGCGGGCCAGCTCAGTTGCGATTTCAGCGTGAGCAGATCACCCCGGTCCTTTTCGCGGTGGCTGAACAGCTTGCCGACGAAGATGTCGATGGGGCTGACCAGGTAGACCGACAGCTCGCCGAACGTGCCGAACGAGTCGACTCGCCTTGCCCACCCTTCGGGCAGGTAATGAGACTGGAAGTGCGCCAGCCGCAATTGGTGTAGGCCGACCAGCTCGTCAAGCCGGGCGTACTGCGTCCGCAGGAGGGCCGGCAACTCATCGACGGCGTCGATGTCGTCGGTGTGGCGGGCGATGAGCTCGCGCAGGAGTAAGGCGGCCGATCCACCGACGTCCATCCGGCACGGTTGGCGGGCGAGGCGGCCGAGATCGCGGAGGAAGCGCAGCAGGGCTTCGGGCGTCGTTCGGTCCATGATCCGCCTCATCAGCGTGGGGAACCCACGATCCTCGCCGAGGTTGGCCGACTCGAATTGCGCCCGCAACGCGCCCGCCAGCGGCGACAGCCGTGAGCCGAGGACGGTGTCGCCCCAATACGCGGCCACGGCGCGGAGGCTGTCGCGGATCAGCAGCCTGGTCCGGAAGTCGTGTGGCTCCCGGCGGCACTCAACCTCGACGGCAGCCAAGAGGTCCGACGGGTCGACCGTCGGCGTTTGGCGGATGAGCGACCAGAGGTCTGTCCGGCGATCGGCGAGTACCGACATGCCGGGATCATACCCGGCCGGTCGCCACAAGGTCGCGTCCTCTACGGCCGATCCCGTTTTGAACGCGCGGAACCACCCCACGGGCCAGGCCGTCGCCGACCACCCCGGGCCGCGGGATGCCGCCAAGCGTGCTTGGGGTTCAAACGCTGGTCGTCGCCCGCCCCATCGACTCCAGCACGCCGCGGCGGACGTCGAGCTCCATCTTCGGGACCGGCGTCAGCGCCGCCTCGGCCCGCGCCTTGGCCGCGTCCATCTTCGGGTAGCGGACCTCGCGGTAGCCCGTGACGTCCTCGGTGCATTTCAGCACCTCGACCGCCGCCGCGTAGTTGGCGTCGTTCAGGCTGACGCGGTCCAGCAGCGACAGGTACCAGTCGCGGAAGGCGACCTCGCGGGCGTGCCAGCCCGGCAGGCTCCGCCACCACTTCATGTGGCGCACGAGGTGCAGCTGCCAGTCGGTCGTGGTGATCTTGAGCCGCAGCCGGAACTGGCCAATGTTGAACTCCGGGCTGGTGTGGTGCCGGTAGACCAGGCGGTCGCCGTTGGCGACGTCGACGCCGTACTTGGTCAGGTCGCGCTGCTTCTTCTCGTACCGGGTCAGCAGGTAGGCGACGTACGGCTCGTCCTTGATCAGCATCACCTTGGCCAGGTTCCAGATGGCCGCCTGGGTCGCCAGGTAACCCTTCTCGGCCGAGTCGCGGCGATAGATGGCGCGGACGGCCTCGACGTACTGCTTGGCGTAGCGGACGTCGGCGTACTGGGTCAGGTCGTAGATCCGCAGCGTCAGGTCGTACTTGCTCCGCTCGGGCAGGGCGGGCAGCTGCTTCATCGCGCCCTGCACCAGCTTCTCGAACCGATCGGCATGGGCCCGGCCAAATAGGCGGGTCTTGCGGAGGATCTTGCTCTTGTTGGTCACCAGGTGCAGCCACGTCTCCGGGGCCGGCTTCGGCGGCAGCAGGCGCGGCTCGAGCGACAGCTTCCGGCCGATGTTGAACGCCTTGAGGTTCTTGCGGTGGTCGCGGCGGATGCTGTCCTTGATCGCCCAGGCCATGTTCCAGGCCGACACCGGGATCAGCCCCAGCTGGAACGCGACGCCGAGCATCATGATGTTGACGAACTGCTTGCTGCCCAGCCGCTGCTCGCAGATCTCGCTGAGGTTGCGCGCGAAGCTCAGGTCCTGCCGGCAGCCGTCGAAGATCTGCTCGCGCAGGCTGTCGGTGTCGACGTCGCTCTTGCCGAGCAGGGTCATCACGGTCGCCTGCTTGTGCGTGTTGAGCACGGCGGCCGTGCGGTCCCTGTGGGCCACGCGGAACTGCTCGCGCGGGTCGATCGCGCGGGCCGCCTCGAGGATGTCGACGCCCAGCAGCAGGTCGGCCTTGCCGTACGGGATCGCGCCGGTGGTGGCGTAGGTCGGCGTGGCGCCGGCCTCGTCGTCGGCCACGAACGTCAGCTGCCCGTACACGCCGCCGTTGCGGATCGCGAGCCCCTTCTTGTCCTGGAACAGGACGCGGTACCCCTGCTTGTGCCCGGCCCGGATCAGGATCGACCCGACCACGCCGATGCCCATCCCGCCCACGCCCGCCATGTGGACGCGCCACTGGTCGCCGGGGTGGTCCAGGTGGTGGACCCGTTCCGGCTCGGGCAGCTTGTGCAGCTCCATGTTGGGCAGCGTGTACCGGCGGCGCTTCTTGCGGAGGACCGTCACCTGCTCGAAGCTGGGGCACGGCTTCACCTGGTTGCCGTAGTCGTTGCTCACGGTCACCCGCACGCACGCCCCGTCGTTCACGCACAGGGTCAGGTCGGTGTCGACCTTCCGGCCGTAGTCGGTCTCCAGCGGCGTCAGCCCGGGGCAGGCGGTCTGCTTGGTGCACTCCAGGCAGTTCTCGCACACCTCCGGCGTGACGTTCATGTGCGTCTTCTTCGGCAGGTACCCCTTGGCCTTGATCGTGGCCCGCTCCTTCTTGCCCTCCTTGCGGTGGTAGGTGATGCCGCACTCCTTGTCGGCGATCACCACCTTCACGCCGTCGCTGAGGATCGTCTTCTCCAGGACCGAGCGGTACGCCGTGCGATCGGCCGGCGACAGCTTCGACACGGTCAGCGGGCTGGTCCCCGCCATCCCGCGGACGATCTCGGCGATGTCCTGGATGTAGCTGCGGTTCCCGGTGGCGTCGACCTCGGTGCCGGCGTGCTCCTGATGGCCGGTCATGGCCGTGGTCTTGTTCTCCAGGATGATGTAGGTGATGTCCTGCCCGGCCTTGATGCTGTTGCTGATCGCGATCTGGCCCGAGTGGAAGAACGTGCCGTCGCCCATGAACACGATCTGCTTGTTCGTGATGAACGGGTCGATGCCGCTGCCGGTCCCGCCCCCCAGCCCCATGCCGCTGTAGTTGTGCATGAGCTGTTCGGTGGGGGCGAACATCAGCATCGTGTAGCAGCCGGTGTCGCCGTGCGCCAGCAGGTCGACCGGGCCGATGCCGTGGTGGCGCTTCATGTACTTCGGGTCGGCCAGGTTCGACCGCAGCTCCAGCAGCATGGCCGAACTGTCCCGGTGCGGGCAGCCCGGGCAGAAGGTGGGCGTGCGGGCGACGACCTTCTGGTTGAACACGTCGAGCTTTGGCCGGCTCAGCTCCTTCAGCCGCGAGATCTCGGCGCTCAGCCGGCCGTTGCGCAGCTCCGCCGGGATCTCCTCGGTCGCCTTGATCAGCGGGATCAGCAGCTGCGCCAGCACCGACGGGTTCAGCCCGCGCGTGGCGGGGATGCCGTCGATCTTCTTCCCGTGGGTCACCGGGAACGTCTTGCCGTACAGCCGGCTGCCGAGGTCGACGGCCTGGTCGTGCGGCAGCGCCTTGAACAGCCCGTCCCGGATGTTCTTCTCCAGGAAGCTCCGCCGCTCCTCGATCACGATCATCTGCTTGCAGTGACCGGCGAACTCGGCCACCAGCTCCACGTCGGCCGGGTAGGTCATGCCCATCTGCAGGATGGGGAAGTGGCCCAGCAGGCCGATGTCGTTCAGGACGTGGTTCAGGTACGGGGCGGCCATGCCGACCGTGATGAAGCCGATCGGTGCCGCGCCGGCGTCGTTTGCCGGGATGATCTTGTTGACGCCCAACTCGCGGGCCTTCTTCAGCGTCGTGGCGAACCGGTCCTCGATCTGCAGCTCGCGGTGCCACGTGCGCGGCGGCAGCAGCACGGTGCGGTTCACCGGGATCGACGCCGTGTCGAGCGCGACGCGCTCCTTGGTGCTGATGGTCGGCCACTGGTTCGGCCGGCACTCGACCGTCCCGCCGCCGTCGGCGTGGGCGACGGTCGCGATGTAGCCGATGAACAGCCCGGCCGACTGGCTCAGCTTGAAGCTGAGGTTGATCCAGTCCTTCAGCTGCTGGGCCGTGCCCGGCTCCACGACCGGCATGCGGAGGTGCTCGAACAGGAACCGGCTGTCGGCCGGCACCTGCGTGCTGTCGCACCACGGGTCCTCGCCGCTGACCACGATCGCCCCCCCCTCGGGGTGCGCCCCGGCCAGGTTGCCGATCGCCAAGGCGTCCGAGGCCACGTGCGTGCCGACGCTCTTGAACGCCACGATCCCCCGGCACGCCGCCATCTGGCTGCCGTTGAGGGCCGCGGCACCCAGTGCTTCATTGTTCGCCTGGAACGCGCGGATGCCCTTCGACTGCAGCAGGCCGCTCAGGTCGCCCATCAGGTCGAAGAAGCCCGCCACGGGCGAGCCGGGGTAGCCGGTCAGCAGGTGGACGCCGCCGTCGGTCTCCAGGGCACCTTTGATGAGGAGTTCGTTGCCGGAGAAGATCTCCCGGCCGGATTCACACAGGAAGCGGGGGTCGGTCGCCATGATGTCTCTGCTCCTCGGTGGGCACGGTAGGCCGAAGGAACAGCGGGTCGGGCGGTGCGGACGCCGAGGCCGGAGGGGAATCCGACCAACGTCTGATCGCTCGACCGTGTCTGTCCGGTTGGCCCGACCGGCGTGGCACGCGGGAGGCCCGGGTTGACCCGGGGAGTCCTGCAGGAGACGCCGGCACGAAGGTGCCGCAACACGTGAGGTCGTTCGACCGCGATCCGGGAGCTGTCGCCAGCTAAAGGCCAGTCGGGTCGATGGGAACGTTCGGATTATACCAACCCCGGCCCGCGGGGCGAACTGCGGTGGCCCGCGCGGACAATATTGTCACCCCACCCCGCGGGCGAGACGATTTGATAACGGTTGGCCGCGACGGGTAGACTACCCCGTCGGATCTGCCACCTGTTCCGGTCAGTCGGGCCGGACCAGGGGTGGGTTCAGGGGTGTGGGCTCGAAAGGCGCGTCGTCATGTCACAGCACCACTCGGCACGGAACGGGATCGTCTGGGCGGCCGCGTTATCGGCCGTGGCGTGGGTGCCCGTCGCCCTCGCTCAAGTTACGGACCCGGTCGCCACACCGCCGGTGGCGAGCGCACCGGTGCCGGCTGTCGCCGCGGTACCGCCCGTCGCACCGACGCCTCCCGCTGTGGCCGAGATTCAAAACGACCTGGCGCAGAAGCAGTACGCCGCCGCCATCCGCGCCGCCAGCAAACTGTTGGCCCTGCGCGGCGATGCCGCGTCCGGCTTCAGCCGGTTTCAGGTCACGATGTTGAAGGGCGACGCCCAGGTCGGCTCCCGCGCGATGGCCGCCGCGCGGACGACCTACCACGACGCCCTCCGGGAGACGCGCGACCCGCACGAGAAGGCGCTGGCCACCTGGACCGCCGAGCTGTTCCGCCAGGCGAAGGGGACCACCTACGTCCCGCACGTCGCTGGTCCGGGGGCGGCCAACAACGGCCCGATCGACCTGATCGACCCCGAGGGCCGCAAGGCCGGCTTTGCGGCGTTGCTCGACGATCAGCTGTCCGTCCTCAGCCCGCAGTTGAAGCAGGCGGCCGGCTCGCCGAGCCTGCCCCAGATCCTGCCCGTCGTGAAGCAGGTGCAGTCGCTGGCCGAGCTGGACGAGATCGCCAGCGGCACCGACGCCCGCACCGCCGCCGCCGCCGCGACGCTGCTCGACCACGCCCGCAACCTGATGGCCAACGCCCTCAAGGGGATGTGGACCCGGACCGGCGACATCTACAGTTCGGCGACGCAGACCGTGACCGGCAGCGGTGGCACGGTGCTCGTCAACGGCCAGCCGGTGCCGCAGACCATCACCTCGCAGAACGGGTTGAGCAACAGCGACGTGAACGAACTGCGGGCGATGATCGACACCTGCGGCAAGATCAGCGACGCCGCCGCCGTGTTCGCCCCGCTCGCCCACGGGACGGCCGACAAGGACTGGGGCGCGATCCTCAACGACGCCACCCGCGTCGCCGGCCGAGCCCACGACGTGCTCACCTCGAACTACTCGTCCCCCTCCGTCAGCACGCAGTACCCCACCGATGGAACCGGCTTCGGCAACGGCGCCCTCGGCGGCGGCATCGGCCTGAACGGGGCCGTCTACTACCCGCCCGGCACCAACGGCAACTACAACGGTGTCTTCCCCACCAACAACGGCGGCGGCTTCTACCCGCCCCAGAAGCCGACGTCCGGGACCACGCCGTCTGGCACCGCCCCGACCGGCACCGCCGGCGGCAGCGGTTCCACCTCCGGTGGCAGCGGTTCGACCGGCACCGGCGGGGTCGGCCAGGCGCCCCACCCGATCCCCCGCGGCGGTGCCAACCCGCCGGGCCCCCGCGGGAGGATCACGCCCGAGTCGTAGGAACAAATCGACTCTCGGTTGATGTCGGCGCTGTCGGTAACGCGCGCCTTTGGCGTAGCTCTGACGCCGTGTTCCCGAATCACTGCACGCGGGAACGCTTCACCCGGGCCTCCTCGACCCGCTGCAGCTGTTCGAGCGACAACCCAAGTTGCTCCGGCGTGGCATCGAAACCCACCACCCGTCCGCACTCCGGACAGCGCGGGACGGCCAGGCCCGCGAGGGGGTAACCGCATCGGCAGTCGACGGCCGCGTGCGACGCGTTTGTCCTCCGCCACCACCGCCGGAACAGCCGGCTGGGCACGATGACGCCGGCGACGACCGATAGCACGACGATCAGCAGGAGCATGTCCGGACCTTCAGATCACCGCAGCTTCGTGTCGCTGTTGCTGATGCCGCGCAGGGCCAACTTCAACGCGTCGACGTTGCTCGCCAGCCGCTGGGCCTCCTCGACGTCGATGATCTGCTTGTGGAACAGCTCCGTCAGGTACTGGTCGAAGCTCTGGCTGCCCGACTCGCGGTTGCCGACGCACCCCTTCAGCTTGTCGAACTCGCCCTCCATGATGTACTTCCGCACCAGCGGCGTCGCGATCATGATCTCGTCCACCGGCACCCGCCCCTTGCCGTCGCGCGTCTTGGCCAGCCGCTGGCACACCACGGCGTTCAGGTTCATCGCCAGCTGTTCCTGCTGCAGCTCGCGCTGCTCGCTGATGAACAGCGACGACAATCGCCCGATCGTCATCGGGGCGTTCGTCGCGTGGACCGTCGTGAACACCAGGTGGCCCGTGTCGGCCGCCCGCAGCGCGGTGGTCAGCGAGTAGCTGTCGCGGATCTCGCCGATCAGGATCACGTCCGGGTCCTGACGCATCATGGCCCGCAGGGCGTAGTCGTAGCTCTCGCTGTCGGTCCCCACCTCGACCTGGCTCACCAGGCTCTTGCCGTTCTGGTGCTCGAACTCGATCGGGTCCTCGACCGTGATGATCCGCTCGCTCCGCGTCTGGTTGATCTTGCCGATCACCGCCGCCAACGTCGTGCTCTTGCCCGACCCGGTCGTGCCCGACACCACCACGATGCCGCGGCGGTAGTTGGCCATGTCCTCGATCTGCGGCGGCAGCTTCAGGTCGGCGAAGTTCGGGATCTTCGTCACGATCCGCCGCATGACCAGCGCGTACTCCTCCTTGGAGTGGAAGATGTTCGTGCGGAACCGCGGCTGCCCCGCGCCCATGCTGTAGGCGACGTCGACCGATCCCTTCTTGTCCAGGATCTCCTGCTTCGCCTTGGGGTCGACCTGCGAGTCGATGATCTGGGCGACGTACTCGCCCATCTGGTCCTCGGTCAGCTTCGGCGCATCGAGGTACTTCGCCTCGCCGTTCACGCGGATCATCGGGACGCTGTGCGTCTGCAGGTGGACGTCCGACCCGTTGATCTTCACGCTGGTCTTGAGGAAGTCGGTCAGCTTCAGCCGCCGCTCGCTCGAGCGGACCTCAACCGGCTCGGGCGACCCCTCGCCGTGGTCCGCCATGCCGTTCGTCGTCGCGGGGGGTGCAAGCTCGGCAGTGTCGGTCGTCATGTCGGTGTCCTCGGAACGAAACGGTCACATCGCTGCGCCGGGGGAGATGGAACCCGGACCCCGCCATTATTTACGGTCCGACGGCGATCGGCAAACGCCGAATCGTCGTCGTCGACGATCGCCGCTGTCCGGCACACGGTACCATGCCGCCCATGTCGGGAATCAACTATTACGCCCACCCGTCCGCCTACCGCCCCCCGCACAAGACGGGCCTGACCGTCTGGGGCGTCCTGATGATCGTCGTGGGTTCGCTGCTGGCGCTGTCCAGCCTGATCGCGGCGATCGCGGTCCCGGTCATGAAGGCGTTCAGCGGTCCGTCCGGCCATGTGACCCCGCGGCTGGTCGCCACGCTGGTGGCCGGCGCCCTCACCTCCGGCGCGATGGGCGGCGGGCTGATCTGGCTCGGCACCGCCTCCTGCCGCGGCCGACGGTGGGTCGGGCCGATCATCGTCGCCGGCGGGTCACTGGTGGTCTTCTACGGGGCGACCTCGCTCATCCACCTGACCGCCAACCTGGCCAAGGTGCTGGTGCAGCCCCCGCCCGCCGCCATGGCCGCCGCGGGGCCGTTCCCGCCCAAGGCGCTTCTGGTTTTCAGCGCCGCCGTCGCCGTCGCGGTGGACGTTGGCATGATGATCGTCCTGCCGGCGTTCATGGTCGCCTTCTACCGGCAGCCGTCCGTCGCGGCGGCGCTGGCCGCCTCCGACCCCGTGCCGCGCTGGACCGACCGCGTTCCCCTGCCGCGGCTCGCCTGGGTTTTGGCCTGCGCCCACAGCGGCATCGTGATGGCGCTGGTCGCCGCCGGCGGCACGTGGGTGGCGTTCGCATACGTGCTCGACGGCTGGCCCGCGGTGATCGCCCTGGTCGTCACCGGGGCGCTGCTGGTGATCGCCGCCATCGGCTCGATGCGTCGCTCGGCGTTGGGCGCGGCGATCGGCATCGCTACGTACCTGCTGCTGGCCGCCTCCACCATCACCTTCGCCGCGACGGGCGACGTGAAGGGCTACTTCGACCGGATCGTCCAATCGATGACCGTCGCGACAACCGGTCCGGCGGCTCAGAACAACGGCATCGCCCAGGGCCAGGCGATGAACGGCCCGGCCCTGTGGTACGGCACCGGCACGCTGTACGCGCTGCTGGCCGCCTACGGCGGCTGGGTCATGTTCGTGCGGTCGCCCGACCCGAGGTCGACCACCGAGGCTGCGGTTTGAGGTCGGCCAACGTCGGCTTGTGCGGCGGCCCGCTCCGCCTGCACGCGGTGGGACTCGCCCTTGACCGTCCCACTCCTGTCCCACATCGTAAGTGTTTTTTGGAAAAGGTTTTATCGAGAAAAATGGCGAGTGGGACGGGCATGGAAACCGTCCCATTTCGTCCCGTTTCGTCCCACGCTGGGGACCGCCGATCGACGGCGGATCACGCGGCGACCCTCAGCCGCTGGGCGTGGGGCGACGCGGGATTTGCGCCAACTATCGATCCGGTGGCCTGCCGATATAATCGGGCGGGCCGGCTCAGGGACGGACGGCGGGAGCGATCAGCATGGACGCGAGAGACGCACTGGGCGAGCCGACGGCGACGGTCAGCCGGTCGGCCCTGCTCCACAACGCCGCCGTGATCCGCCGGGCCGTCGGGCGCGGCGTGAAGATCTGCGCCACCATCAAGGCCAACGCCTACGGCCACGACGCCACCCTCGTCGCCGACGCGCTGGCCAACTTCAGCACGAACGATTTCGGCATGCCCTCGGTCGACGCGTTCGCCGTCGCCGACCTCGACGAGGCGGCCGCGCTGCCCGACGTCGAGCTGCCGATCCTGATCCTCCGCCCCGTCGAGAACTGCTTCGTCGGCCGGCAACGTGCCCGGGTGGAGGAAGCGGTGCGGGCCGGCTGGTGGTTGACCGTCGCCACCGCCACCGCCGTCGACGACATCGCCCGCATCGCCACCGCCGCGGGGAAGCGGGCCCACCTGCACGTGCTGGTCGACACCGGCATGAGCCGGGGCGGCGTGGGCGTGGACGACCTGGACGGCCTGCTCGACCGCATCGAGCGCCGCTCGACGTCGCTGCGGCTGGCCGGCCTGTTCACCCACTTCGCCAACGGCGAGGACGCCGAGAACCCCCTCACGATCGAGCAGCTGGCCACGTTCCTCGACAAGACCGACGGCCCCGCCGAGCGGGCGAACGGCCGGCTCCTCCGCCACGCCGCCGCCAGCGGGGCGACGTTCTTCACCAAGCCGTCCCACCTGGACATGGTCCGCCCCGGCCTCGCCCTGTTCGGCATCGATCCCACGGGCAAGCCGAGCATCGACCGCCCGCTGAAGCCGGCCCTGCGCTGGACCGCGCCGTTGATCGGCATCCGCGACGTCGCCGCCGGCGGCACGGTCGGCTACGGCCAGACGTGGATGGCCGAGCAGCCCACGCGCGTCGGCCTGATCCCGGTCGGCTACGCCGACGGCTACCACCGCGCCTACGGCAACCGAGCCGTCACCCTCGTCCATGGCTGCGTGGCCCGGGTGGTTGGCCGGGTGAGCATGGACCTGACGACGATCGACCTGTCGCAGGTGCCCTCCGCCGCCATCGGAGACGAGGTCGTCCTGCTCGACAGCGACCCGGTCTCGCCGTGCAGCGTCTACAGGTTGGCCGAGTGGTCCGACACGATCCCGTACGAGGTGCTGTGCCGCATCGGCCCGCGCGTCCGACGGGTGGGGATCCACCCGAGCGACGGGCGAGAACCGGTGGCCGCGGCATCGGACGACGCGGAGTGGGACGAGTCGGCGGAGTGACCGTTTAGCGACGGCCCGGCTGGCCGAATTTCCGAGGGCGAATCGCCGCTCGGAAACCCGGCCCTACGGGCCGTCGCTAAACGGGTTCCATCGGCGTCGCCTCACCGATGCACGGCCGCCATTCCCTGCGCTGGGTAGCGCTCCCCAGCGACCCCGCCGGTCGGAAAGACGGCTTCGATCGCCGCCAATTCCGCCGCCGACAACGTCACTGTCGCCGCACCCAGGTTCTCGTCCAGGTACTTCGCCCGCTTGGTCCCGGGGATCGGCACGACGTCGTCGCCACGGCTGAGCACCCACGCCAGCGCCAGCTGGGATGCCGTGCAGCCCTTCGCCTCGGCGAGCTTCCGCACCTCGTCCACCAGGGCCAGGTTCTTCGTGAAGTTCTCCCCCTGGAACCGCGGCGAGTTCCGCCGGTAGTCGTCCGGTGCGAAGTCATCCGGCGACCGGAATTGCCCGGTCAAGAACCCTCGGCCCAGCGGGCTGTAGGCGACGAACCCGATGCCGAGCGCGCGACACGTCGGCAGCACCTCCGCCTCCACGTCGCGGCTCCACAGCGAGTACTCGGTCTGCAGCGCCGCGATCGGGTGGACCGCCGCCGCCCGGCGGATCGTCGCCGGGGCGGCCTCGCTCAAGCCCAGGTGCTTCACCTTGCCGGCCTTCACCAGCCCGGCCATGGCGCCGACCGTCTCCTCGATCGGCACCTTCGGGTCGACCCGATGCTGGTAGTACAGGTCGATGTGGTCCACGCCGAGCCGCGCAAGCGAGGCGTCGCACGCCTGGCGGACGTACGCGGGGTCGCCGCGCACGCCGAGCATCTGCCCCTCGGGACCGCGGACGATGGCGAACTTCGTCGCCAGCACGGCCTTATCCCGCCGCCCGCCGGCCAATGCCCGGCCGACGAGCGATTCGTTCCGCCCGACGCCGTACATGTCGGCCGTGTCGAGGAACGTGCCGCCGGCGTCGAGGTAACGGTGAATGACGCGAACGCTCTCGGCGTCATCCTGCAGCTTGGGGTCGTAGAAGTCGCTCATGCCCATGCAGCCGAGGCCCAGGGCGGACACGGTCAGGCCGGATCGGCCGAGGGAACGGGTGGGGAGGCTTGCCATGGCCGACTCTAGGCCCGCTCGGTACAACGGCGGTGGTGAAGAAGAAACGGAAGCGCCGCCGTCCGACCGACGAGGGGGCCTATGTCTGCCCCCACTGCGGCGAGCAGATCGTCATCCCGCTCGACCCGACCGGCGGGTCCGATCAGGAGTACGTCGAGGACTGCCCGGTCTGCTGCAACCCCAACGTGATCCACCTCGAGTTCTTCGACGAACCCGGCGAACGCCCACGCGTTTGGGCCGAGGCGGAGTGAAGAGATCATCCACGATGGACACGAAGGCACACGAAGTAATCGTCATCTCCGCTCTTTCCCCCGTCGTGTACCTTCATGTCGTTCACGGACAATTCGTCGGCATGATTCGCATCCGCCACATCCTCGACCCGGACCTGAAGCGGAAGGTGATCGCCGCGCTGGCCGACGCGCGGGGCATGAGCCCGGCGGCGGTGCCGGAGTGGTTCGAGCTGGACGAGGCCGACTTCGTCGACCTGCTGAACGCGATCCGCGACGCCGAGGCGGGCGGGGACGACCGCGACCCGCGGATGTGATCAGGCGGTGACCGGCATGTGCGGCGGGGCGAAGACACCGAGCCGGGCGGCGTCGCCCCGCACGGCCACCAGCGTCACCACCACGTGCGGGCCCAGGTGCAGGCTCTGGCCGACGACCAACTCGTGGTAGGCGTCGAAGGGCTCGCCGTCGTTCGCGCCGCCGGCCGTCCGGCCGCGCGCCCGCACCCGCACGCCGTCGGGGTCCACGTCGGTCGGCGTCACCGTGATCCCCTGCCCGATGCGAACCGAGTCGTCCACCCGCAGCGACACGTGCGTCATGGGCGACCGGTGTAGCACGGGACGCGCTCGCAATAAAGCCGCCGATGTCATCGGCGGTCGTCGTCGGGCCGATCGTCCGGCCATTCGTCGCCCGGGCAAATCTCGTCGTAGACCTCCCGGCGATGAACCATCAGGTTGGCCGGGACGGTGAATCCGAGGCGCACCTTCTCGCCGCGGATGTCGACGGCCGTCACGGTCACGTCCGCCCCAAACGCGTGCTCACCATCGCGCTGCAGGGTGATCCAATCGCGCACGATCCGACGGATCGGCCCGCGGACCCGTTCGGAGAAGACGAGTTGAACTGTGTCGCGGCGGACCGATTGCACCGTGACGAGACGGTCCCGGCCGATCCGGATCGAGTCGTTGGCATGGCGAGAGAGGATGAGCATGGCCGCGCCTCGGTTGCCGATGGCGAGGGTCCCGCGGCGGGGCCGCTGGGCCCTGTCGGGTCACACGATATCGCGGCGAACCGCCGCCGGGCGAACGCGCTTCGGGTCCCACCGCGTGTCGAACGTGTGGCGCACGCCGACCAGGTCGAGCAGCTTGCCGGCGACGAAGTCGACCACCTCGTCCACGGTGGTCGGGTTCAGGTAGAAGCCGGGGTTGCCGGGCGCGAGGATCGCGCCGGCGTCGGTCAGCACCTTGTAGTTGTTCACGTCGATCGGCGACAGCGGCATCTCGCGGTGGCACACCACCAGCCCCCGCCGCTCCTTCAGCGTGACGGCCGCCGCCCGCGCGATGAGGTTGCCGCCCATCCCATGCGCCACCTCGGCCAGCGTGTTGCTGCTGCACGGGACGATCACCATGCCATCGTGCAGGAAGCTCCCGCTGGCCAGCACCGCGCCGACGTCGTTGTAGTTGTGCAGCGTGACGAGCGACGCATCGCCACCGCCGGCCAGCGTGGGCAGGTCGATCCCCTCCATGCCCAGCTCATCGTGCAGCAGTCGCCGTCCCAGCGGGCTGACGACGAGATGGCAACGGACGCCGCTGCTGACGAGCCCCTCAACGAACCGCTGCGCGTACCGCGCCCCGCTGGCGCCGGTGATGGCGGTGACGATGTCGGTGGGCGGGGGGAGGGGCATGGCGGTATGGTACGACCGCGTGCCCGTTCACCGTTGGTGAAACTTGGATGGGCGGCCGTCGTCGCGCTGGTTGACACTGATGACCGCCTGGCACGGGAGGCCGCGACGTCGGCCCCGCGTACGGGTCGGTCCCTCGTCCAGTTCGTCGAGGACGCATTCGTTCGTGATCTGCGGATCTCGTCGATGCCCCTGCTCGCAGGCTGGCCGACCGGTCATGGTGCCGACGTTCGGCGGCGACGGGATCGTCGACCGTACGGACCTGCATGCCGACGCGGCGGCCGCGTCGGGCCCGCTCGTTCCGGATGCAAATCTTGCCGCACTGGGAGCGGGTGCGAATGGGTCACGGCCGACGGCGATCTCGCACGCGGCCCGGGGTTGACAGGGCGTCACCCGTTGCGCGGTTCAAGCACGACCAACCCCGGCTGAACCTACCCCTTTGGCTTGTCCGGCTTGTGCCCGCGGACCGGCTCGCCGCACTCGGGGCAGACGGTGGTCGTCTGGCGCAGGTCGTAGCCGCACTTCAGGCACAGGTGCTCCCTTTGTCGGCGTCCGTCCCGGCGGTAGACGTGGATCATCGCCGCGCCCCAGATCGAGGCCGCGAGCGCCAGGAGCATCGGCAGGCCGTAGATGATCCACGGCAGGAGCTCCATCAGGTCGGGATGAAGCGGCTGCGCGTGCATGGCTATCGACGGTTGCCCCAAGCCGGTCCTGAGGTGCGCCGACGGGCCGGTTCCGGACCTCGGCAGGATCCGGCTCTTCGGCGAAGCTCAGAACCGGCTCGGTCGACCTCAGCAGTCACCGCGGCACGACGCCGCGGTAGCAGACGCAGACGCCGAAGGTCATCGGGAACTGCTCCACCTGCGAGAATCCGGCGGCGGACAGCATGTCGACCATCCGCTGTCGGCCGATGAACGTGTTCACGCTTTCCGGCAGGTACTTGTAGGCCCCGGTCCTGTCCCCGCTGACCAGCGTGGCCGTCCGCGGCAGGACGTGGCGGAAGTAGCCGTTGTACAGGCCGCGCAGGATCGGGTTGGTCGGCAGCGAGAACTCCAGCACGATCACGCGCCCGCCGGGGCGGAGCACCCGGCGGAACTCGCGGAACGCCGCGGCGGGGTCCTGCACGTTGCGGATGCCGAAGGCGATGGAGACGACGTCGCAGCAGGCATCGGGCAGGGGGAGGGACTGGGCATCGCCGTTGACGAAGTAAATCGTGCTGGCCAGCCCGTGGATGGACTCCTTCCGCCGTGCGATCGGCAGCATCTCGTGGGTGAAGTCGATGCCGACGTAGCGGGCGCTGCCGCCGTCGTCCACGTCGCCAGCCTGGCGGAACGCCTCGATCAAGTCGCCGGTCCCGCACGCCACGTCCACCACGCGGTCGGTCGGCTCCAACCGCGACAGCTTCACCGCCTTCCTTCGCCACAGCTGGTCGACGCCCAGGCTGTGCAGCCGGTTGTTCAGGTCGTAGCTGGGCGCGATGGCGGCAAACATCTGCCGCACGCGCCGCCGCTTGTCGGCGACCGCGTGCGGATCGGCCAGCAGTTGGTCGTCCCAGGCGACCGGGTTTGGTACGGTTTTCTCCGAGGGTGGGGGAATCGTGTTGAGCATCGGTCGGTTCCCAGTGTAGACTTGTGAGAGACAACCACCCGCGCGACACGTTTCAAAATGCGTGATCGCCGCGCAGAAAGCTGTTGCCCCCGATGACACAACAAGTTGTTTGGCTGAACGGCGAGATCATGCCGCTGGCCGACGCGCGCATCGGCGTCGAGGACCGCGGGTTCCAGTTCGCCGACGGGGTGTACGAGGTCGTCCGCCTGTACGACGGCCAGCCGTTCGCCCTCGAGCGCCACCTGCGCCGGCTGTGGAACAGCGCGATCGACATCCAGATCACCCCGCCCCTGACGCCCAACCTGTTGGCCGACGAGGTCCACAGGCTGCTGCGCCAGTCGGACGTGAGCGACGGCCAGCTCTACATGCAGCTGTCGCGCGGGACCGCCCCGCGCAACCACGTGTTCCCCGAGGTGGTCGAGCCGACGCTGCTGTTCTACCTGCAGCCGACGATCCCCGTCCGGACCCCAGGGACGGGGCCCGGCGTGCAGTTGCTGGCCGTGCCGGACGACCGGTGGAAGCGGTGTTGGATCAAGTCGACCGCGCTCTTGCCGAACGTGCTGGCCAAGAACGCCGCCGTGGCGGCGGGGTTCGACGAGGCGGCGTTCGTCGACGCCGGGTTCGTCACCGAGGGGTCGTCGACGAACATCTTCGCCGTCGAGGGGAACAAGCTGGTCACGCACCCGGTCGGCACCAAGGTGTTGCCGGGCATCACCCGCTCGATCGTGCTGGAGCTGGCCGTCGAGCTGGGCATGGAGGTGGACGAGCGCGCGATCCGCGAGGACGAGGCGCCGCGGGCCGACGAGCTGTTCGTCACGAGCACGACGCGCGAGATCGCGTGGGTGTCGCGGTGGAACGACATCTACATCGGTGCCGGCCGCTGCGGTCGGGTGACGGCTGATCTGCATCGCGCGTACCAGGAGCGCGTTCGCGCCGAGGTCGGCGCGGCCGAGCCGGCGGGAGAACTGGTCCGCGTCGGCTGAGCGTCAGTGGCTGGTTTGGTCCCTCGGAGCCCCGGATGTACATCCGGGGCTTCTTTTTCTGGTAGGTCACGCGCCGGCGAAACAAGATCACTTCTTCTCGGCGGGCAGCGATTCCACCTCGACCGTGACCGCCTGTAGGGCGCCCGTCGCCTGCGTGGTTGGCGTGACCGTGGTGACGACCGTCACGCTGGGGTTCGCGATCAGGTTGGCCTGCCGGTAGCGGTCGGCGACGCGGTGGGCGAGGGCGTCCTTCGTCGCGCCGGCGGCGGGGACGGCGTCCAGCATCGGCAGGGCGATCGTGCCATCGGGCGCGACGCGCACCGTGTTCGTCTGGCCGACGCCGGGGCCGGTCAGCTGGGGGATGACGACCGTGATCAGCTCGCCGGGCGCGATCGGAGTCGCGGTGTCGGGCGCGGTTGATGGTGTGCCACCGACAACGGTGACCCGCCCCGGGCCGGCGGCGGCCGTGAGGTCGGCCCTCAACCGACGTGTTTGATCAGCCGTCAGGCCGCGGGCGATGTACCGGCGGGGGCCGGTCATCAGCGACGGGCTGGCACCCCCGCTGTTCGACTGGGCCTCGGCCATTTGGCTCTGGTGCTGCGCCTCCTGCGTCGCGAACTGCTGCTCCGTGACGTACTGCGTCCCCGGCATGCCGCGGCGTGAGGCGAGGGGCGCGCCGGTGGTCCCCACCAGCGTCAGCCCGTTGTTGACGAGCACGCCGTCGACGGCGACCGGATCGGCGGTGACGACCCGCATGTGGATCGTCGGCGACGGCGTCACCGCAGCGACGGCATCGGGTGCGGCGGTGTTCAGCAAGCGCCCACGAAATCCACCACCGCCGGCACCACCGGCGGCCTGTGGCGGGGTGGCCGCTTCCGTGATGCTGGGCTCCGGCGAACGCGCGGCTGCAACCGGGGCCGACGGGGGCGTGGCGGCCGCATCCCGCGCGGCGACGGGACTGTCAGACGCCGTGTCGGCCGGTCGCGATGCGGGCACGTTGGCGGCAAACTTCGGCGTCGGCCGGTTGGGGCCGGACAGCATGAGCATGAGCCCGACGCCCAGCCCGGCCGTGACGAGGATCAGGGCAGCCATCAGCGCGACCTGCGGCAGCCGTCCGCCGTTCTTCCTCGCCTTCGGCTCGTACTCGTCGCCCAACAACAGGGACCGCTCGACCTGCTGCTGGAACGCCTCGCCCACGTCGGCCGGGGCCGGCTCCCGAGGCAGGTCGCGGAGCCACTGGCGGGTCAGGGCCAGATCGGCCAGTAGCTGGCGGTGGGGCGGGTTCCCGGACAGGTGCTGCTCGATGGCCGTCCGCTCGTCCGGCGACAGGTCGCCCTCCAGGTAGGCACACAGCTGGGCCTCGACGGCCTCCTTCGGATCGGGTTGGGACGGGGAAGAAGGCATTGTCGGATCGGGGAAAAAAGTTCGATGCTTGAAATCTCGAATTTCGAAACGGGGAGGTCGTGTGTCGTGCCCTTGTCCTGAAATTCGAGGTCTCGGTCTTCGGCCTTTCCTCTACTTCCCCCCCATGTACGTCTTCAACTGGTCGCGCAGCGCGATGCGGGCGCGGAACAGCCGGCTCTTCAGCGTGCCCAGCGGCAGATCCAGCACGTCGGCCATCTGCTGGTAGTCCATCCCTTCCACGTCCCGCATGACCAGCACGGCCCGGTGTTCGGCGTCGACCCGGCCCAGGGCGGCCAGCACCTGCTCGGCCCGCTCGCGGCCCTCGACGGCGGCGGCGGGGTCGGGCGACCCGCCGCGCATCCGCTCGACCAGCGCACTGGCCTGGTCGGCGGGCCGGTTCGACCGGCCGTTGCTCGGCTGGTCGAGCGAGAAGACCCGGCGACGCTTGTCCTGCCGCAGCCGGCTGATGGCCAGGTTCAGCGCGATGCGGAAGAACCACGTGTACGGGTGGGCGTCGCCGCGGAACCCGTCGAGGCTGGCCAGGGCGCGGGCGAACGCCTCCTGCGTCAGCTCGGCGGCGTCGTCGCGGTCGCCGACCATGCGCAGGACGGCGTTGAACATCCGGTCCTGGTACATCACGACGAGCTGCCCAAACGCCGTCCGGTCGCCCTCGGCGGCCCGGCGCAGCAGCCCGGCGGCGCGGGCCGCCACGGGGTCCGGCGGCGGTGCGGCCGGCTCGTCCAGCGCGTCGACGCCGCTCAGGATGGGGTCTTGTGTCCGGCCGACGCTCGACATGGGGATTGGACGTCGTGGGGTGAGAAAGGTTCCGCCGACGCCGGCCGGCGCATGATGCCAACGGGAGCGGGCCTCGGCAAGGCCGGGCACGGGACGCAAGAAGTGTGGCGTCGGTCCCATCTCCGGGCGAAGGTGAAGACGGTCACGAATCAGGAATTGGGCCGAGGGCGGAATGGAGGTCCAGCCGCGCGAATCGCATCGGACGTCGGCTCCCGAATCTGTTCGAAAGAGATATCCACCAAGGACCGAAGGGACACGAAGCAGAAACATTGTCCCGCCAATTCTTCCTTCGTGTGCCCTCGCGTCCATCGTGGTAACTCTCTCTCAGACGAGCGAAAACAGAATCGAAACATGAGTGCCTTTGCGGTCTTGCGTAGAGGGCGTGACGGGGGTGCGTCCGATTTCGGCAAATAACTGGCTGTCGCGCGGGCTGGCGTTGGCCGGGGCAGGGGGGGTACCTTTGACGGCTCGCAAGACATCGATTGGAGAGCTGAAATGGGAACGAGCGTTTTGACCAGCCCTGCGGTTTCGTCGTCGCCCGTTGTGGCTCCGCCGGCGCGGGTGCGGAAGTGGGTGGACAAGGTCGCGGCGGTGTGCAAGCCGGACCGGATCGAATGGCTGGACGGGTCGGCCGGCGAGCGGCAACGGTTGTTGGGCGAAGCGTTGAAGGCTGGCGTGCTGATCAAGCTGGACGAGCAGAAGCGGCCCGGTTGCTACCTGCACCGCAGCAACCCCAACGATGTCGCCCGCACCGAGCACCTGACGTTCATCTGCACGCCCAGCGAGGACATGGCCGGGCCGACCAACAACTGGATGGAACCGCGGGCGGCCTACACGAAGCTGCGCGGGCTGTTCGACGGGGCGATGAACGGCCGCACGATGTACGTCTGCCCGTTCGTCATGGGGCCGGTCGGCAGCCCGCTGGCCCGGGTGGGGATCGAGGTGACCGACTCGATCTACGTCGCCATCAACATGGGCATCATGACCCGCATGGGGTCGGTCGCGTGGGGACAGCTGGCCAAGAACGACGGCGAGTTCACGCGCTGCGTGCACAGCCTGGGCGACGTGAACCCCGAGCGTCGGTACGTGTGCCACTGGCCGCAGGACAACACGATCTGGAGCTTCGGCAGCGGGTACGGCGGGAACGCGCTGCTGGGCAAGAAGTGCCTGGCGCTGCGGCTGGCAAGCTACCAGGGGCAGCAGCAGGGATGGATGGCCGAGCACATGCTGCTGATGGGCGTGCAGTCACCACCGAACGGGAAGCACCCGGGCGAGAAGTCGTACGTGGCGGCGGCGTTCCCCAGCGCGTGCGGCAAGACCAACTTCGCCATGCTGATCCCGCCCAAGCAGTTCCACGACCAGGGATGGCGCGTGACCACCGTGGGCGACGACATCGTCTGGATGTGGGTGGGCGACGACGGCAAGCTGCGGGCGATCAACCCCGAGGCGGGCTACTTCGGCGTGGTGCCGGGCACGAACGAGCACTCGAACCCCAACGCCATGGCGGCGATGGCAAAGGACACGATCTTCACCAACGTCGCGCTGCTGCCGGATGGGGACGTGTGGTGGGAGGGCAAGACCGACGACGAGCCGGCCGAGTGCATCGACTGGCAGGGCAAGCCGTGGACGAAGGGGTGCGACCGGAAGGCGGCCCACCCGAACAGCCGGTTCACGTCGCCGATGCACAACAACCCGGCGCTGGACCCGATGGCCGATGCGCCCGAGGGCGTGCCGGTGTCGGCGATCGTGTTTGGCGGTCGCCGCAGCAAGAACGTCCCGCTGGTGTACCAGGCGTTCAACTGGATCCACGGCGTCTACCTGGGCGCGACGCTCGGCAGCGAGACGACTGCCGCCGCCACCGGCGCGGTCGGCGTGGTGCGGCGGGACCCGATGGCCATGCTGCCGTTCCTGGGCTACAACGTCCGCGACTACCTGGTCCACTGGTTCCGCATGCGGAAGAAGATGAGCGACTGCCCGCGCATCTTCCACGTCAACTGGTTCCGCAAGGGCGAGGACGGCAAGTTCCTCTGGCCCGGGTTCGGGCAGAACATGCGGGTCCTGAAGTGGATCATCGACCGCGCCCACGGCCGGGCCTACGCCCGGGAAACCCTGCTGGGCTGGATGCCCCACACGGGCGACATCGACCTGGACGGGCTGGAGGGCGTCGACTTTGAGGCCGTGCAGGCGATCAACGTGGACGAGGTCCGGGCGGAACTAGTGGGGCAGGAGGAACTGTTCCTCAAGCTGGCCGGTGACCTGCCGAAGGAGATCATCTTCCAGAGGGAATTGCTGGTGAGCCGGCTGTAGGGCGGCCGCCGCGATGCAATGCGAGCCGGAGCCCCGGATGTGCATCCGAGGCCCTTTCGCACGCCGGGTTGCTACAATGCTGCCATGACAACCGACACCTACGAGGCGCGGCTGTCGTCTAATTTGAGCGGCGCGATTCTGGAGGGGAGCATGCACTTCGAGGGCGAGAGCGCCGTCTTCCAGTCGCTCCGGCGGATCACGCGCCGGCTGGGGGACCTCGGGATCCCGTACGTGGTTGTGGGCACCATGGCGCTGTTCGCGCACGGGTTCCGCCGTTTCACCGAGGATGTCGATCTGCTGGTGACCCCCGACGGGTTGCGTGATCTCCACACGGCACTCGACGGCCTGGGCTACACGCCGCCGTTCAAGGGCGGCAAGCAGCTCCGCGACGGCGACACGAAGGTCCGGATCGAGTTTCGCGTGACGGGCCAATATCCCGGCGACGGCAAGCCCAAGCCGGTGGCGTTCCCAGATCCAGCCGACGTGGCGACTGTCATCGACGGCGTTCGGTACTTGAACCTGCCAACGCTGGTCGACCTCAAGCTGGCGAGCGGGATGACCGCGCCCGGCCGACTCAAAGACCTTGGTGACGTGCAGGAACTCATTCGCATCCTCAGTCTGGCGGAGTCATTTGCCGATCAGCTGAACCCCTACACCCGCGACAAGTTTTGCGAGCTGTGGCAGGACGTGCGGGCGTCGCCGGACGCGCACGAGCTCTGAATGACCGCTTCCATAGGACGCCGTGACGTCGCGCCGGGTAGGCTGGTCGGCGTCCAACAGGTTTCTATCAGTCGAGGTAACGGCAAATGAAACGTCCCAGCTTCCTCGCGTTCCTTGGTCTCGCGTTCGTCCTCCCAGCGCTGGCGCTGGCCGCCAAGAAGAAGGCGGCCGAGTCAGCGGGGTCCGGCAGGACCGGCGGCAACTTCGGCGAGGTGGCGCCCGACTTCCCGCCGGGCGTGTTCAGCGACGGCGGGCACTACGACTTGGCCGACTACCGCGGCAAGCTGCTGGTCGTCTTCTTCTTCGAGAGCGAGTGCCCCACCTGCAAGGGCATGGTGCCGCAGTGGAACAAGCTGACCGCCGAGTACAAGGACAAGCCGGTCCGGTTCCTGGCGATCGGTCCGCACAACACGCTGGCGGGGGTGAAGCAGTACGTGCAGGAGACCCGGCTGGCGATGCCGGTGTTCGCCGACAACCTGAACGTGATGGAGACGCTGTACGGGCAGACGATCTCGTTGCAAAACGTCCGGCAGTGGCGGCTGATCGGGCCGGACGGGAAGGTGGTCGGCTACGAGCCGACCGAGGCGGCGATCGACAAGGCGCTGGCCGACGTGCAGTGGAAGTACAGGGGCCAGGGGTACGACGCGAAGCTGAACGGCATCGTCGACGCGCTGGAGTGGAACCAGTACGTGCCGGCGATGAAGGCGCTGAGGACGGCTCGAAAGTCGTCGCCGAAGTCGTTGGCCGGGTCGGCGGAGAAGCTGTACCAGGCCGTCCACGCCGAGGGCGAAGAGTGGAAGTCCAAGGCAGACGGCCTGGCGGCGACCGACCCGGTGGCGGCGTTCGACCTGTACGCCAAGGTGGCCGCGGTCTTCGCCGGCGACGATCTGGCCAAGGCCGTGGCCGACCCGATCAAGACGCTCCGGTCGAACAAGGCCGTGACCGACGAGTTGGCCGCCCGCCAGCAGTACGTGCAGCTCTACTCGGCCGTGCCGCGGGCGGCGTCCCGGCAGCGGGCGCAGGTGGCCAAGTTCTGCGATCAGATCGCGGCCCGGTACCCGGGCACCGCCACCGCCGCCAAGGCGCAGGTGCTGTCCGTCGCGATCACGACCGCGCCGGACGCGGGCGTATGATGGCCGAATGCCGCCCCCGGACGCCACGTCGGCCCACCCGTT
Source organism: Tepidisphaeraceae bacterium (assembly GCA_965198865.1). Lineage (GTDB taxonomy): Bacteria > Planctomycetota > Phycisphaerae > Tepidisphaerales > Tepidisphaeraceae > CBDAQA01. The sequence continues at coordinate 102,359 of CBDAQA010000022.1, forward strand.
CGCGACCCCGCCGGTCTACTTCCCGATCTCGCGTGGCGTCTACGAGGTGACGGCCGGGCTCAAGCCGCTCGGGACCGATTTCGGCAACGGGCCTGCGGACCGGCGGGTGTTCCAGATCGACCGAGAGTGGCCGCGTTACCGGGCCAACAAGCTCGCGTGCTTGGCCGAGCGGCCGGGGAAGTATGTCGCCCGGGCCGACCTCGACCGGCCGGCGCTGGTCGCCCTCGTCGACTGGCTCGCCGGTCGGCTCGTCGACGAGTACCCGCAGTGGTTCGCCCGTTCGGCGGCGGGGGGCCTGCGCTGCGAGCTCACCGGTGACGCGATCGATCTGACCGACCCGTGGCCGGCTTTCAACGCGCTGGCCCTGCAGGTCCAAGAGGACGTCTGCCTCACCCGGCTCGAGGGCGGGCGCGACTGGCTGGCGGCGGGGCACGTCTGTTGCCCGGGCCACTGGGCACTGGCGGACAAGATCGGCCGGCCGTTCACGGCCATCCACGACCCCGTGCCGGGCATCGAACCGATCAGCCGCTCGGCCGCCGCGTTCGTCCGGACGCTGGTCGACCGGGGGCCGTTCGTCCGCTTCGCCTGGGGCTTCGGCACGGACGATCGGCTGAACCACCACCCGGTCCCTCCGACCGGGATCCCGTCCGATCATTGGCACGGGCGGCGATTCGTGGCGGGGGAATCGCAACTGTTCATGCGGGTGGAGCGCCAGACGACCTGGGGCCTGCCGGCGGTCGGCGCGTCGGTGTTCACGATCCGGGTGTCGCACTGGACGGGCGACGCCATTCGTGAACACCCCGAGCGACGGGACCTGCTGCGCGCGGCGCTCCTGTCCATGTCCCCGGCCGCCTTGGCCTACAAGGGGTTGGCCGGGTCGCTGGACGCGGCCGTGGGATGGTTGGATGCCGGGCGATAGCGGGCCGGCCGGGCCCGCTATGATCGGTGTGAACCGGGCGGTAATATTCCGCCGGGTCAGGCGTTGAGGGTGTGGCGGCCGGAACGGAGTTATGTCGCGAACGGCAGTATCCGATCCGAAGCCGATCGCCCATACGGTACCTTCGGCCGAGACGCCGGAGGCATCGACGGGACCGACTGACGAGGCGCTGGCCCTGCGATTGCAGGCCGGCGACGCCGCCGCCGGCGAGGCGTTGGCCCGGCGGTTCTATGTGCCGTTGGTCCGTTACCTGCACCGGTTGACCGGCAGCGACCATCTCGCCGAGGAGTTGCACCAGCAGACGTGGCTGAGCGTCCTGGAACACATCGGCCGGTTCGATCCGGGCGCGACCAGCGGCAGCGGGTTCAAGGCGTGGCTGTTCCGAATCGCCACGAACAAGACCAACGATCACTGGCGGAGCCGGGGTCGGGAACGGGCGGCGAACGACGGGTTGCGGTTGGTGACCGACGACGTCGCCCCGGCGGCCGACGAGCGGCTGGAAAGCACGGAGCAGCAGGTCAAGCTGCTGGCGGCGATCGCGCAGCTGCCCGAGGCGCAGCGGCAGGTGTTGACGTTGCGGTACTACAGCAACCTGAAGTTCGTCGAGATCGCCCAGATGCTGGGTTGCCCGCTGAACACGGCCCTGGGCCGGATGTTCAAGGCGAACCAGAAGCTGCGGCAACTGATGGAAGAGCCCACGCCCGCCGTCCGGCCGTCGGGGGCGCGGGCAGATGGACGGTCGAACGGACGGGCGAACGGACAGGCCTGAAGGGGCGTCACATGGGCAGCCTGATACACGAGCTGGACAACGACGCGCTGCTGATGATGTACCTCGCCGACGAGCTGTCGGCCGAGGACCGGGCAGACGTGGAGCAGTCGCTGGGCGTGGACGCCGGCCTGCGGTCGACGCTCGCGTCGGTGCGGGCCGACGGCGAGTTCGCCGGGGCGGCGATGGGCTTGGCCGATCGGGTCGTCCCACCGGCCGGCCTGACGGCGTCGGCCGAGGCCGTGGCGATCCGCAGGGTGGGACGGCTCTTACGCCAGTACCAGGTCGACCGGCTGGCCCGCAACCGACCGGCCCCGGTGCCCGAGCGTCAGCCCGCGTTCCCGCGGTGGGCCTACCCGATCGGGTCTGTCGCCGCCGTCCTGCTGGTTGCGGTCGGCTGGTGGGGCTGGGAGCGACACGCCGCGCGGAACGAGCGCGCCGACCTGGGCGGGTCCTACGATGGTCGCGGTCAGTGGGGCGGGCCCGGCGGTGGATTGGGCGGGGGGTTCGGCGCATCGCGGTCTTTCGTCGGCGACGCGTTCGGCGGCGAGATCGGTTCGACTCCCGGCCTGGCCGACGCCGAGTACGAGGCGGGCGCCCTGCGCCACGACGGCGACCCGTCCGACGTGTCCGCCCTGTTCGGCAACGCGACGAACTAAGCCGGTCGAGGCGCTCGACGACGGCCGCGAGGTAAGGCGATGCGACACATGGGACACAACGTGCGATTCGGCCGGTACCCGCGGACGGTGGCGGTCGCGATGTCGTCGGCCATCGCCATCGGCGCCTGGGCCGGCACCGGTCGACCTGCGCTCGCCGACGAGGGCGCGACGACCCAGCCGGCCACGACCCAGCCCGCGTCGGTTGACCCGCCGGCCGACGGTGGCGACAGGCCCGATCGGGACGGCCAACGCGGGCGGCGCGGGCCGGGCGGGTTCGGGGCCAGGCGGTGGTTCGGCCAGGGGGTGGGCGACATCGACCCGACCGAGTCGAACCAGTTCATGTCGGACCACGCGCCGCAGTACTGGCGGTGGGTGTCGAACATGCCCGAGGAGCGGCGGCGGGCCGTCGAGGCCACCGTTGCCACCGCCTATGCCACCTACCAGCGGCTTCGCCCGGACGACCCGGAACTGTACAAGGTGATCGTCGAGCGGGTCGAGGTCGAGGACCGCGTCTTCGCGCTCCGCATGAAGGTCCGCCAGGCCCAGGGTCAATCCCCGGCCACCGCGCGCGACGCGCTTGCCGCAGAGGTCCGGGCGCAGCTCACCAAGTCCACGGAACTGGTGTTCAAGGAGCGCGAGCTGCGGTTGGCCCGGCTCAAGCGGATGGTCGACCAGCAGGAGAAGGCGCTCGCCACCGACGACGCCAACCGGAACGACCTGATCAGCCGTCGTCTTGAGCAGATCATGAGCGGTGGCGGCGGGGGCGGGGGGCCGTTCCCGGGCGGCGGGAACTTCCGCATCGACGGTCGCGGCGACGGGGGCGACGCCGGAGCGTCCCGCTGATCGACCGGCCAACCGTGCGGCGCAACGAAAAAGGGCCGTCCCCTCCGGGAGTCGGCCCCTCGCGCTCCGAGGAACGCAATGTTTCTTGTCCGGCGTGCAGCGGGCCCGCCGGTGTTCATCGGCACGCCCGTCCGCGACATGAGGTGTACGTCGCGATCGGCGTCCGGTTCGGTCGCAGCCACCCGGGTCAGTACACCACGGCCACGGCGTCCTCGATCGACTCGATCACCTGTCGCACGTGGAACGGCTTGCGCAGGAACCCGTCGAACCCCGACGCGGTCAACCCCTTCGCCTCGTCGTCGGTCAGCTTCCCGCTGACGGCGATCACCTTGGTCAGCTGCAGCTCGGGGTTGCCCTTGACGTGCTTGGCGACGGCCTTGGCGTCGACGTCGGGCAGGTGCAGGTCGAGCAGGATCACGTGCGGCCGGAACTTCTCGGCCGTCGCCCCCGCGGCGAACCCGCTGCGGGCCACCTCCACCTCGTACTTGGCCTCGTCCTCCAGGATCTTCTCGAGCACCTCGACCACGTCCTGCTCGCCGTCGACGATCAGCACGCGGGTGCAGCCGGTCATCAGGCCGTTCAGGGGCATGCCGTGATGCTTCATGAACCGGATCAGCTGGTTCAGCGGGATCCGCCGGTCCTTGGAGCCGGGGATGCGGTAGCCGGTCAGGGCGCCGGTGTCGAACCACTTGCTCACGGTTCGCGGGGCCACGTTGCAGATCTTGGCCACCTCGCCGGTGGTGAGGACGTCCTTGTACTCCTTGGTCTTGTCGGCGGTGCTCATAGGTGCGCTTCTCCCTGCCTGCGGCCGTCCCGGTTTCCGGCCGGTCGGCCACCCCCGCTCTTCCTCACACGTCGCAAGGCCCGCATCCGTGGGCCCGGTCGCACTCCGTTGCTGCCAGATATATCGACTGGCCGGGTGCAGGCTTTACGACGGGAGCGCAGATTCTGCCGGGTACGAGCGTGGCGACGGGCCACGTTATCGGGCGGGGTGGCGGTACTGGGACAGAAGAGTTCAACCACAAAGACGCGAAGGTCGGACGAAGGACAAAAAAGAAGCCCCGGATCTACATCCTGGGGCTCCCGTTGATCAATTCAACTCAGCTGATTCTCTTCGCCCTACCTTCGTGTTTTCGCGCGTTTGTGGTTCAGACTCTTCCGTTCACCGCGCCAGCGACTCGGTTTGGCGGACGAAGTCGTTGCCCTCCCACTGGCCGTCCTTGACGACCAGCGCCTTCGCCTCGGCCACCTTCGCCTTGGCGGCCGCCTTGGCCTCGGCTTGCCGCCGCACCAGGTCGGCGTGGGTGGTGAAGTACTGCAGGCTGTGCCCCTTGAAGTCAGGGATCGTCTCGAACTGGTGCTTGGCCATGAAGGCGAGCAGGTCGTCGCACATCTTCTTGACGCAGTCGTAGCCGTACTTCATGACGCCGGTGCAGACCTGCACCGTGTCGCCGCCGAGCAGGATGAACTGGGCGGCGTCGGCCCCGGTCTCGATGCCGCCGATGGCGCTGAGGCTCCGGCCCGGGAACTTGTCGCGGATCGTCTCGGCGCACTCCTTCACCATGCGCAGGGCGATCGGCTTGACGGCCGTGCAGCTGTACCCGCCGGGGACGGTGTACCCCTCGACGGTGGGCTCGGGGCGGAGCGTCTCCAGGTCGACGCCCATCACGCTGAGAATGGTGTTGATGGCGGCGACGCCCTGCACGCCGTTGGACAGTGCCGCCTCGGCCCCAGCGGCAATGCTGGTGACGTTCGGCGTGAGCTTGGCCCAGACCGGGATCTTCGCCGCCCCCATCACCCACCGGCACACCTCGCCCATGACGGCGTTGTCCTGACCCATCGCGGCACCCATCTTGCGCTCGGGCAGGCCGTGCGGGCAGGAGAAGTTCAGCTCGAACCCCGCCACGCCCGTCGCCTGCACCCGCTCGACGATCTCGACCCACGCGTCCCTGCTGTACTCCTCCATGATGGACGCGATGACGCGCCCGTCGGGGTACTTGTCCTTGAGCATGTTCAGCTCGTCCAGCCAGGTCCGAAACGGCCTGTCGGAGATCAACTCGATGTTCTGCCAGCCGATCACCTCCTTGCTCTTCTCCGTGCGCAGCCGGGCGTACCGGGGCGCCACGTTGACCACCTTGGACGAGTCGAGGCTGATCGTCTTGATGATGACCGCGCCCCACCCCTCGTCGAACGCCTTGCCGATCACGTTGGCGTTCGTGCCGGGCGGGCCCGAGCCGATCACGAAGGGGTTGGGCAGCGCGATCCCGTCGACGGTGTTGGCAAGCGTGGGCATGGTGAACTCGGGTTGTGGAACGAAGGCGGAGCCACCGCGGAGGCACGGAGACGTGGAGAGGACCCTCAATCTTTTGACTTCTCCGCGCCTCCGTGCCTCCGTGGTGATTCGGTCTCGGGACTTCTCAGTGGGCCGGCGCGGGCACGACGGCGAACCCGCGGTCGGGCATCGTCTCGCCCGCGCCGCCGCGGATGAACATCAGGATCAGGTAGGCGACGAACCCGACGCCGAACGAGACGAACCAGGCGTAGGTGTACAGGTGGTCGAACAGGTTCGAGCCCGCGTTGCCGGTGACCTGTCGAATGAAGCCGGGGAGGCACGGCGCGATGGCGAGCGCCAGCGCGATGGCGGCCGCCGGGTTGAACCCGCCGGCGTAGGCGTACCGGCCGCGGGGGTCGAACAGGGCGGCCACGTTCAGCCGGCCGCGGCGGAGCACCCAGTAGTCGGCGATCAGCACGCCGCCCACGGCCCCCAGCAGGCTGCTCGACCCGATCAGCCAGGTGAAGATGTAGCCGTTGGGGTCGTTGTACAGGTACCACGGCATGATCGCGATGCCGATCACGCCGGTGATCAGCCCGCCCGTGCGAAAGCCGATGTGCCGCGGCGCGAGGTGGGCGAAGTCGTTGGCCGGGCTGACCACGTTGGCCGCGATGTTGGTGGCCAGCGTGGCCAGCACGACCGACCCCATCGCGATCACGACCGTCGCCTTGCTGTGGAACGTCGACAGCAGCTCGACCGGGTCCCAGATGGCGTGGCCGAAGATGACGACGGTCGCCGACGTGACGGCCACGCCGATGAAGCTGTAGAGCGCCATCGTCACCGGCAGCCCGATCGCCTGCCCGACGGCCTGATCGCGCTGGCTCTTGGCGTACCGCGTGAAGTCGGGGATGTTCAGCGACAGCGTCGCCCAGAACCCGACCACGCCGGTGAGCGACGGAAAGAAGTACGACCAGAACTGCCCGGCCTTCGCGCCCCCGGCCACGAATGCCGACGGTTGGTTCAGCATCGGCCCGAACCCGTGCGCCCGCCACGCCGCCCATCCCAGCAGCAGCAAGCCGAGCCCGAGCAGCAGCGGGGCCTTGATGTTCAGCAGCACGCGGATCGAATCGATGCCCGCCAGGATCACGCCCATGTTTACGGCCCAGAAGATCAGGAACGCTACGAACTGCGGCCCGGTCACGCCCATCATCTTCTGGTGCAGCGCCGGGTCGACCAGCGACGGCACGAACGCGGCCGCGACGGCGAGCAGGGCGGTCCCGCCGATCCACGTCTGGATGCCGAACCACCCGCACGCCACCAGCGCTCGCAGCAGGGCGGGGATGTTCGCCCCGATCGTGCCAAAGCTGGCCCGGCAGTAGACCGGGAACGGGATGCCATACTTGGTCCCCGCGGACCCGTTCAGCACCATCGGCAGCAGCACGACCAGGTTGCCGGCGAAGATGGTGAGCACCGCCTCCCACCAGTTCATGCCGCCCGAGATCAGACCGCTGGCCAGCGAGTAGGTCGGGATGCAGGCCGACATGCTGACCCACAGCGCCGCGATCGACCACACCGACCACGTCCGCTGGGCCGCGGTGGTCGGCGACAGGTCCTGGTTCCACAGCGACGAGCGCGACACGTCCTCCGGCAAGCCCTCCAGGGCGGTCACGGTCGGGGATGGGGTTGCAACATCAGTCATAGAAGCGGTGGCCACGAATGGCACGAATGAACACGAATCAGAGAAGACAAAACGGAAAGGTTATCCACGAAGGACACGAAGAGACACGAAGGAAAACAGCGATTGACCTCTCTCCCCTTCGTGTCTCTTCGTGTCCTTCGTGGAAAGCCCTTCTATGTTTTTCTGATTCGTGCTTATTCGTGGCCGTCCCAGTCTTGGTTCAAACGACGCCGCACGCGCCGCGCTTGAGGAACTGCCCGTCGCCGGCATGGCCGGTGTACTGATTGTTCTCGATAATCGTCTTGCCCCGGCTCAGGACCGTCTCGACCATGCCCTTGACCTTTGTTCCCTCGAACAAATTGTAATCGCAGTTCGAGTGGTGCGTGGCCGCCGACCGCACCTGTTCCTTGTTGGGATCGAACATCACGATGTCAGCGTCAGACCCGACGGCGATCGTGCCCTTCTTGGGGAACATGCCGAACAGCTTCGCGCTGGCGGTGCTGCACAGGTCGACCCACTTGTTGAGCGAGAACCCGCGCTCGACCACGCCGCCGTGGTAGACCATGGTGAGGCGGTCCTCCACGCCGGGCCCGCCGTTGGGGATCTTGGTGAAGTCGCCGCGGCCCAGCTCTTTCTGCCCCTTGAAGAAGAACGGGCAGTGGTCGGTGCTCACCTCCTGCAGGTAGCCGAGCTTCAGCCCCTTCCACAGCGGCTCGATGTTCGCCTTGTCAACCAGCGGCGGGGTGAAGACGTACTTCGCGCCCTCGAAGTTCGGCTTGTCGTAGGCCGTCTCGTCCAGGAACAGGTACTGCGTGCAGGTCTCGCCGAACGCCGCGTTGCCGGCGTCGCGGGCGCGCTGCAGTTCGATCATGGCCGCCTCGCACGAGACGTGCACGATGAACACCGGGGCCTTGGCCACCTCGGCCACCCTGCAGGCCCGGGCGACGCCGTCGGCCTGCATGACCGGCGGCCGGGACAGCCCGTGGTACTTCGGCTCGACCTTTCCCGCGGCCATCAGGTCGTTGACCATCTCGGTGATGGCGACCCCGTTCTCCGCGTGCACCAGCGTCATCCCGCCGGACTCGCCGGCGCTGCTCATCACGCGGAACAGCGTCTGGTCGTCGATCATGAACACGCCGGGGTAGGCGAGGAACACCTTGAACGTGGTCACGCCCTGATCCACGATGCGCGCGAACTCCGCCTTGTGCCGCGGCTCGTACTCGGTCACGGCCAGGTGATATCCATAGTCGACCGCGCACTTGCCGGACGCCTTGGCGTGCCAGTCGTCGATGGTCTGTTGGAACGTCTTGCCGTGGTACTGGATGGCGAAGTCGATGATGGTGGTCGTCCCGCCCCACGCCGCCGCCCGGGTGCCGGTCTCGAAGCTGTCGCTGGAGACGGTCCCGCCGAACGGCAGCTCCATGTGGACGTGCGGGTCGATCGCCCCGGGAATGACCAGCTTGCCGGCCGCGTCGATCACCTTGTCCGCCGACATCGGCAGGGCGGCGCCGATCGTCCTGACGGACTCGCCATCGATGAAGATGTCCGCCACGTAATCGTCGGCGGCGGTGATGATGCGACCGTTTTTGATGAGCGTCGTCATGCGAAGAGGTGGCCACGAATGGCAAGAATGAACACGAATGAGAGAAAATCAGTAGACGAGACGGTGCCAGTCCAACCGGTTGGCATCGCCGAAATTGATCAGGACTCCCACCCGCAGGCCGGTTGCCTTGAGATAATTGATGATTTGGGCTTGTTCAGTCCCGCACAGGTCACTGAACGCTTTCAGCTCGACGATCACGTTGCCGTAGCAGACGAGATCAGCCTTGAAGGTGCAGTCGAGTTCCACGCCCTTGTAGAAGATGCGTAGGGGCTGCTGCCGAGCGAAGGGGACCCCACGGAGTTTCAATTCGATTTCCATGGCCTGCTGGTACACCTTCTCGGCGAACCCCGCGCCCAGCTTGTTGTGCACCTCCATCGCCGCCCCGACGATGGAATACACTTCCTCCCTGCAAAGCAGTTCCATCTGATTCGTGTTCATTCGTGCCATTCGTGGCCCCTCCTCTTCAGGCAGATTTCGCCCCCACGACCGACGCCCCGCCCGTGCCCGCCAGCGTCAGCCCCGCGTCGATGGCCTCGACCAGCTCGTCCACCTGCGTCCGGCCCGCGTTCAGCATCAGCCCCGTGCGGATCACGTTCCCCCACACGCCGCCTCGGCCGATGAGGACGCCGCGCTTCTTGCACTCCTCGAACACCGTCAGCACCGCCGCGCCGTTCGGCTCCTTCGTCTTGCGGTCCTTCACCAGCTCGATCGCCTGCATCATGCCCATGCCGCGGGCGTCGCCGATGATCGGGTGCTTCTCCTTGAGGGCCTTGAACCGCTCGCCCAGGTACGCGCCGGTGACCTTGCAGTTCTCCAGCAGGTTCTGCTCCTCGATCACCCGGATCGTGCTGCTCGCCGCGGCCATCGACACCGGGTTGCCGCCGAACGTGGCGAACGTGATGCCGGGGTACTTCGCCGCCACGTCGGTGGTCGCCATCGTCATGGCCACCGGCGTGCCGTTGCCCATCCCCTTGGCCGACACCATCAGGTCCGGCGTCACGTCCCAGTGCTGGATGCCGAACCACTTCCCACCGGTGCGGCCCCATGCGGTCTGCACCTCGTCGCTGATGAACAGCCCGCCGTACTTGCGGGCGATCGCCGCCGCCCGCTCGAAGTAGCCCGGCGGCGGCACGATGAACCCGCCGCTGCCGATGATCGTCTCGGCCATGAACGCGGCGATCTCGCCCGTCGTGCTGGTCTGGATCAGTTCCTCGATGTCCTCCGCGCACTCCAGCGAACAGTTGTGTGGACCGCTCGCCCCGAACGGGCACCGGTAGCAGTACGGCGCGTGCGCGTGGTGGATGCCCGCTACCATCGGCGGCAGTTTCTTCCACCCGTACTGGCCGCACGCGGTCAGCGTCTGCGCGCTCCGCCCGCTGTAGCTGTGCCGCAGCACGACCAGTTCCATGCGACCCGTGGCGTGCCGGGCGGCGTTCATGGCCGTCTCGTTCGCCTCGGTCCCGCTGCTGGTGAAGAACGTCTTCGTCAACCCCTTGGGCGCGATCGACGCCAGCTTCTCCGCCAGGTCGCCCGACGGCTTGCTGGCGTACAGCGTCGACGTGTGGCTGATCTTCTTGACCTGCGCCACGATCGCCTCGACCACCTTGGGGTTCGCGTGCCCCACGCTCACCGTCAGCACCCCGCCGAACGCGTCCAGGTACCGCTTGCCCGTGTCGTCGTAGACGTAATCCCCCTCGCCCCGCTCCAGCGCGATCGGCTCCTGGTAGTACATCGTGGCCGCCGGCCACAGGAATTCCTTGTGCTTGCGGACGGCCTCGGACATGGGGGCGGGGGTGGCAGGGGGCATTGGAGCGGTGGCTTCCTGTGAGATGAACATTCACGGCGCGCGGGTGCCCGGGATCGGGGCGGTCAGGCGACGCCAAAATCGGGCGCTTCAGGCCGGACCAGCCCAGCTCGATGTGACGCGACGGCTGCCCAAACCAACGGCGCGGGGACCCGGCGAACTTAGCAGCCGCCCCCGGTCTGTCCAGTCAAATCTGCGGGCCGGGTTAAGATTTCGTGAGCGCATCCCGCGTTCTCGCTGCCTTGAGCGAGGCCACAAGAAAATGTTTGCGTTCGCTCCGGTTTCGCGCTTGAGGTGACCGGGTCGATCGCTAGCTTCGGTTCAGCACGCTTGCAGCGCGAAGTGACCAGGCCGGCTCTCGGCCGTCGGTTCCCAGCGAGCAGTTTTTCGGTGCGGAGCGCCGGCCCCCGTGGGCCGGCACCAGCCTCCGTGTCCACCCGATTCACCCCGGCAAAGGCAGAGGCATGGGTCAACCCAGGCAGCCGCGATCGGTCCCCTGTCGTTCGAGGTCCCACGCGCGCCCCGGGGCTGGGCACCGGCCGGTGGTGCCCGAATCGCTCGAGGACCGCCGGCTGTTCTCGGTCGCCCTCAACGCCGCCGGGTGGACCGTCGTCACCCCCTCGTCCACCGCCCACAAGGTCTACGTCAGCAGCGCCCACGGCAGCGACAAGAACTCCGGCCTGACCACCTCGGCCCCCGTCGCCACGCTCGCCGCCGGCTACGCCCTGCTCCGCGCCGGCACCGATGACGAGCTCCTGCTCGAACGCGGCGACACCTGGACCACCTCGTTCCCCGGTTGGGCCAAGTCCGGCGCCAGCGCCACCAGCCCGATGGTGATCGGCACCTACGGCACCGGCAACCGCCCCGTGATCGACACCGGCTCGGGCAGCGGGTTGATCGCCAACGCCAGGGCCGGGCTCAGCTACCTGGTCCTCCAGGGAATCAACTTCATCGCCAACGCTCGCGACCCCGCGCTGGGCACCGTCACGGCGGCGGCCGCCGCCGCCTTCCCGATGGGGCTGCAGATCCTCGGGCCCGGCACGGGCATCACCGTCGAGGACGCCTCGTTCACCTACTTCGGCGACGGCGTCGACATCCAGGGGTTCAACGGCCTGGTCAGCAACGTCACCATCCGCCGGAGCAACATCTCCAGCAGTTACTGCACGTCCACCCACTCCGAGGGGCTCTACGCCGAGAACCTGACCGGCCTCACGCTGGACCAGGACGTGTTCGACCACAACGGCTGGAACGCCTCCGTCGCCGGGGCCGTGCAGACCGTCTTCGACCACGACGTCTACGCCTACTCCACCGTGACCGGCCTGACCGTGACCAACAGCGTCATCTCCAACGCCGCCTTCGCCGGCATCATGGCCCGCGGCGGCGGCGTGATCGACAACAACCTGTTCCTCAACAACGCGATCGGCGTGTCGTACGGCGGCGCGAACGGCGCCGCCAGCACCGTGGGGGGCGTCAAGGGGAACATCGAGAACAACGTCTTCCTCGGCGACCACTCGGTCGGCACGTTGGCGTACGGCGAGGGGGTCGAGATCGACAACACCGCCAGGGGCGCGACCGTCACCGTCTCCGGCAACGTCTTCGCCGGCGACACTCAGCACGTCATGGCCGCCATCGGCCTCGCCTACGCCTACGCCACCACCAACGCCGCCGCCACCGTCGGCCTGAACAACGTCACCGTCGCCGACAACGTGATCCACGGCTGGAACGCGGGCCTGAGCCTGAGCGCCTTCACCGACGGCGGCACCGGGCTCGCGTCGCTCAACGGTCTCAAGGTCACCGGCAACCAGGTGCAGGACGTCGCCACGTTCGGCGTCCTCCACGCCAACGCCTACTCGGCCTCGGCCGAGGCGTGGTCGGGCAACACGTACTCCTCGGTTTGGGCCGCATCGCAGTGGTTCTACATGGGGACGACCAACACCTCGACGGCGGCCTGGAAGGCGAAGGTCGAGCCGACCGCCACCTTCAAGGCCCTGTCCTACGTCGCCCCCAACCGCACCGCCGCGACCTACGCCGCCACGCTCGGGAGGCCGGCCACCGCCGACGCGTTCGTCGCCGCCGCCGCCGCCCAGTCCGACCTCAGTTGGACCAGCACCAACACCGCCGCCGCCGTCATCGCCTACGTCAAGGCCGGCTTCGCCCTGGCCGGCACTGCCGCGACGAACGTCGCCCTCGCTCAGCTCACCGGCACCACCATCGGCACCGCCGGGTCGTACTACGGCTCCGGCAGCACCATCGCCAAGGCGACCGATGGCAGCCTGTCCACCTACTTCGACGGCCCCGCCGCCAACGGCAACTGGGTCGGCCTCGACCTCAGCGCGGACAAGTCGATCCAGCAGATCAGCTTCGCCCCCCGCGCCGGCTACGCCAGCCGGATGGTCAGCGGCGTGTTCCAGGTCAGCACCTCCGCCAACTTCACCACCGGCGTGACCACCGTCTACTCGATCACCACGGCACCGGCGACCGGCTCGCTGACGACGGTCACGCTGTCCGCCCCCGTCACCGGCCGGTACGTCCGCTACCTCTCCCCCAGCGGCAGCTACGGCGACGTGGCCGAGGTGCAGTTCTACGGGTGACGTGGACACCACGCGGAGCCGGGCCGTGCCGGCCCGTGCGGGCGAAGCCCGCGTCTGGCGCGACCCACGTTGGTGTGCCAGGGGACGTCCGTCGCGCGTGACGCCGGCCACGCCGGCCACGCCGGCCACGGGACGCCGAGCGAGGTCGACGGGCCCGGCCCGGCTCCGTTGATCGTCGCGACCCTGCGCGTCGCCATCGCCGGCGCGGTAAGATCCGCACCAGGCCAAAGGGGAACCCATGTCGCACCGCGGTCTGCCCAACGACGCCGAGCGCATGGCCATCATGCGCCACCTGGCCGACGTCGCGTCGCTCAAGGGCGACCTGCCGGCGCAGCGGCAGCTGCTGATCGACGGGCTGAACGACATGTTCCGCACGACGCTGGGCTGGCTGGCCGCCGTCGACGACTGGCGGGTCGACCGCACGCCCAGGCCGGTCGTGGCCGTCATGGTCGGCCGGCTCGACCCGGCGTGGCAGCGCTACGTCGCGGACTTCGGCGTCCGCATCAAGCCCACCGACGATCCGTTCGGCGACCACTCGCTCCGCTCGGACGACGCCGTGCAGGTGTGGGGCCGACACCGCGTCGTCCCCGACCTGGCCGCGGCCAAGCGGTACCACCTGGCCACGGAGCTGAGCGAGGAGATCCGCATCGGCGACGGCACCGTGGCGCTGGCCCGCGTCGGCCCCGGCGGCCACCGGGGGGCGGCGTTCTCGCTGCACCGGGCCCGGGACGACCCGATGTTCACGCCCCTGGACTTCTCCCTGCACCGCTTCGCCCTGACCGAGATCCGCGGCCTGATCGAGCGCGGCCACCTGCCGCTGGACCTCCCGCCCGCGGGGCTGTCGCCCCGGCTCCAGCAACTGCTCGAGGGGCTGCTCGCCGGCCACACGCCCAAGCGGATCGCCCGCGACCTGGGCCTGAGCGTCTGGACCATCCGGGACCACATGAAGCGCCTGTACGCCCACTTCGACGTGACCGGCCGCGACCAGCTCATGGCCCGGTTCATCCGGGGTGAAGCGAGCGCTGCGTCGACGCGGTAGGTCGCGCCCGCGCCAGTCCCTTCGCAAGCGGGCCCGCACGTACGAGGATCGCGCGTGCCGTTTGCTGGTCACTGCACGATCAGACGGATACGCGCGGCAGTCGCTGGCGTCCTCGCGGCTCGCGGTATTGAGTGCATGTCGCGAGGACGCAAGCGACTTCCAAGGTCACGCCGCGCAGCGGTCGTTCCGCTGACGCACAATCTTCAAACATCGGTAGCTCCGCGCAGCGCCCACCGTGTCATCTGGTCCCGCATCACCCGTTGGACACGCTCAGCTGACGCGGCGTGCCGTCTCGCCGCCCAGGGCGTCGCGGATCCGGTGGTGTGCCAGGCGTTGCCGCGGCGCGGGCGTCGAATGGTGCAGCGGGGCGGCACGAGCGCCACGCGTCACCGGGATCGCAGTCGTCGTCGGCCCAGCAGCATGGGCAGCGCGCCGAGGCCCAGCAGCACGAGGCCGGCGGGCTCCGGGGCGGCGGTCACGCTGAGGTTGAGCAGCAGGTCCTCGCCGGTGCCGTCGGTCATCGTGCCCAGCGTGGCGGCGGTGTTGGCCGGCGTGGGGCCGACGCTGATGGACGAGAGCAGGGCGTTGAACGCCGTGGTGCTGGCGGTGTCGTCAGCGATGACGAACGAGTACTTGCCGGTGGAGAACGCCCCGGTGCCGAACAGGACGGGGCTGACGGTAAAGGCGTTGTTCGGCAGGGACAGGCCGGTCATGACCAGCTCGTCGGCGGCGACGCCGGCCGCGGCCGACTTGCCCTTGCCGGTCGTGTCGGTCACGGCCTTCGTCGGGTCGAGCTTCACGGCGTACAGCCCGCCGCTGAACCACGACTCGACGCCGGTGTGCAGGACGCCGATCGTGTCGGCCGGGGTTGCCCCCGCGCCGGCGCTGATCGTGCCGGAGACCGCGACGGTGCCGTTGGCCGTACCGGTGCCAGCCAACGTTGACCCCACGGGGACGGCGACGGCGCTGGCGGCGACGAGAGAGCCGTTGACGGCCAACGTGCCGGCCGAGACGAGCGTGGCACCGGTGTAGGTTTCGGCACCGGACAATGCGAGCGTCCCCAGCCCCATCTTGGTCAGGCCACCGTCGGCGGTGGTGCCGAGCGTCGTGTCGTGCAGCAGCGGCTGGGCGACGGTGATGCCGAATCCGCCGGTGTTGATCCGCGCGCCGCCGGTGGTGACGTCGGCCTTGGTCAACCCCTGTAAGAACGTGGTGGTGGCGGCGGTGGCGGCCAGCGTGCCGCCGGCGAAGTGGAACGTGCCGGTCGTCTTGGTCGAGCCGGTGCCCTGGCTGATCGACGGCGTGGACAGCGTGCCGCCGCCCAGCGTGTAGGTGGCCGAGATGACGACCGCACCGCTGCCGGCCCCGCCGAAGGTGACGCCGGTCGCCGCGTTGACGGTCCCGCCGGTCTGCACGACCGACCCCGTGGTGGCCGACCCGCTGGAGTAGCCGACCGCCAGCTCGTTCGCGTTGACGACCGATGACCCACCGACGGCGAGCGTGCCGGTTCCCTGTTGGCCGACGATCAGGCGGGCGGCGGTGTTGGCGGTCAGCGTGCCGGTGCCGGCGCTCAGGTCGTAGCTGCCGACGCCGCCGATGTACCGGCCGATCGCCAGGGTCCCGCCGACCGTGACGGCCCCGGCGGTCTCGATGAACTTTCCGGTGCCGTACGCGCCGACCGACAGGTTGGCCGCGCCGGTGTTGACCGTCCCGCCGGACAGGTTGTAGACGCCGACGGCCGCGCTGTCCGACGACGACCCTGCCCCGCCGATCTTCCAGTCGACGGGCGTCGTGCCGTTGTCGGCTTCGGATAGGGCACCGCCGAACTGCAGAACCTGCCCGTTGGCCGTGCCGGACTTGCCGACGTACAGGTTGCGCGTGTTGACCGTGCCGGACGTGAGGATGTTCAGCGTGCCGGCGGTGTCGGTCTGGTCGGCGATGTTCAGGTCACCGGCGATGGTCAGCGTGGCCCCGCCGTTGATGCCGAGCGTCGCGCTGTCGCCGCTGGACAGTCCGACCGACGCGTAGTTGTCGGCCGTGCTGGCCGTCGGGTTGACGGTGGAGTAGCTGGCACCGGACAGCAGGACGATGCCGCCGCCGCGGGCGAACAGGCCGGTTGGGTTGCTGGTCCCGCCCAGGGTGAGCGTGCCCCCGCCGGTCTTGGTCATCGTGCCGGCGAAGCCGTCGGCGACGCCGCCGGCCAGCGTGGGGGAGTTGCCGTTGGTGTCGATCGTCCCGCCGCCGGAGGCGATGGCGACGACCCGGCCGCTGGCGGTCAGGTCGGTCGTGTTGCCGGTGGCGAACTGCAGGATGCCCGCGCTGTTGAGCGTCACCTGCCCGGTCCCCAGCGACCCGGCCGCGAACGACACGGCCGTGCCGCTGATCGTCGTCCCGCCCGAGAACGTGTTCGTGCCGGTCAGCACGAGCTTCCCGCCCCCGGTCACGTTGAGCCCGGCCCCGGCGGCGCCGGAGACGACGCCGCTCACGGTCAGCGGGTTGGCGACGGCGTTGGCGATGTTCCAGGTCTGGCCGATCGGCAGGGCGACGTTGGCCAGGATCGAGTCGGCGGCCGCCCCCGCCTGCACGGTCAGCCCGATGCCGGCCCCCACGCCGCCCCCGCCCGTGCTGGACGCCGACTGGTCGAGGTGACCGTTGTAGGGGGCCAGCGACAGCGTGCTGCCGTCGGCGGCGATCACCACCGACGTCGACGCCGCCGACGTGCCGGTGCCCGTGAAGGTCAGGCTGTTGATCGTCCGGCTCGTGCCCAGCGACATCATCGACAGGTTCGCCGCGCCGCTGTCGACGCCGAGGAACACGTTGTCGGTCGCCCCCGGCACCGCGGCCGTGTCGACGCCGTTCGCGTGGTCGGTCCGCCAGTTGGTCGTCCCGCCGCTCAACAGCGACCACTGGTTCGTCGTGGCCCCACCGGCCCAGTAGAAGTTCCCCACCTGCCGGCCCCCGATGCCGGTGCCGGTCAGGTAGTAGTCGCCCAGGTCGTAGTAGGTGCTGGTCTGGCTGCCGCTGGCGCTGTTGTAGACGCCGGTCTCCCCGCCGGCGCTGGACACCTGAATGTAATACTTCCCGGCCGCCAGCGTCTGGCTGAACGTCTCGGTCTGCGTGGTGAAGCTCTCGGTCGCCGTGGCGACGATGCCGCCGGAGGCGTTGAGGACGTTGAACGAGCTGGCCAGCACCGGCGAGTGGTCGGTCACGCCGGGCAGGACGCGGTCGGCGCCGTCGTGCAGGACCAGGCTGACCGTCCCGCCGCTGGCGTTGAAGGCGAACAGGTCGGTCGTGTAGTTCGCCACGCCGATCGGGGTGTACCCAGACGCCGACTTGACCGGCAGGATGGTCCCCTTGGCGGCGGCGAAGTTGACGATGCCCGACACGGTGGCTGGCAGGAACGCCGCGTTGGCCAGCGTGTGGCCCACGCCGTCGTCGACCAGGGTCATGCCGGTCTGCGACGCGATGACGGCCACGTCGTTCTGGTTCACGTCCGACGAGTTCAGGCCGTTGCGGAACAGGCCGCGCTGGCTGTTGTAGCTGACGCCCATCATCGGGGCGACCGATCCCGCCCCGGTGCCGGTACCGGCGCTGTAGGGATTGACGAGCGTCGAGCCGTTGAAGTCCGACTGGTGGTTCAGCCCCAGCCCGTGGCCGTTCTCGTGCCCGGCCGCCTCGCCGACGTCCTGGGCACCCAGCCCGACGCCGTCGGTGTTGACGAAGTTGGTGTGGTACCCGTAGCTCGCGCCGGAGTTGGCGGTGGTCGACTCGGCGCTCTGGGTCACGCCCACGTACGACACGCCCCCGCTGCCGGACATGAACGCCGCGGCCGTGATGAGCGTGTGCATCATCTTGGCCTGCGAGTCGTAGTAGGCCTGGCGCGTGGCGTCGGTCGACGCCTTGCCGGCGGTGACGGCCGGGTCGATGGTGGTCACGTTGACGTTGAACGCCGCGTACTTCTGCGACACGGCGGCCCAGATCTGGGCCATGGTGGCCTGGTCGGCGGTGGAGAAGCCGTTGGCGGCCTTGTCGTAGGCGAGCATGCTGCCGGGCGTCGACCCACCGCTGCCCCAGGTGCCGGTGAAGTTGAAGCCGGAGAAGTCGAGGAAGATCGTGTACGCCGCCCCCGGCCGGCTGCTCAGCTGCGGCGCGCCGATCGGGTGGTAGTCGGCACCCCAGGCCGACGACGGGCCGACCATCGCCGCCGCGCAGCACCCGGCCACCCAGGCCACGGCCGCCCGACGACCGACCCGCCCCCGGCGACGACGACGCTGCTGCCCCTGGTCCACCGGTCCGGCAAGTTCCATGGGCGTGTGCCTTTGAAGCGGGATGCGGCGGCCGCCGAACGCGGATCTGGGTGTGGCGCAGGCCGTGGTCACGAAGTCTTCGGACCTGCGGAAGCGGGTCAACCTAGCAGGACCTGACCGCCCGTAAACCGTGAGAAAGCGCAAATCGGATGGCAAAAAGCGCGGACTTGCGCCTATGGTGTCCGTTCACTTGTACGGTCCGCCCGCAGGAGAGTTCGCCATGTCCAGTGCAGTTGCCGCAACCCCGCCGCGCACCGCCGCGGATGTTCCGACGTTGTTCAACCTGGTCGGTGGCCGGTGGGTGGCGAGCACCTCGGCCCGACGCGGGACCGTCTTCAACCCGTCGACCGGCAAGCCGATCGCCGCCGTTCCGCTCTCCACGGCGGCCGAGACGGCCAGCGCCGTCGAGGCCGCCGCCGCTGCCGGTCCGGGCTGGGCCGAGACGCCGGTCGTCGAGCGCGCCCGGCTCATGTTCCGCTACCGCGAACTGCTGATGCGCGACTTCGAGCAGATCGCTTCCCTGGTCACCCGCGAGCACGGCAAGACCATGGTCGAGGCCCGCGCCAGCGTCCAGCGCGGCATCGAGGTGGTCGAGTTCGCCTGCGGCGCGCCGTCGATGCTGATGGGCGAGATCCTGCCCCAGCTGGCGCGCGGCGTGGACGGCGAGACCGTCCGCCACCCGGTCGGCGTGTGCGTGGGCATCACGCCGTTCAACTTCCCGGCCATGGTGCCGATGTGGATGTTCCCCGTCGCCCTGGTGTGCGGGAACACGTTCGTCCTCAAGCCCAGCGAGAAGGTCCCGCTCAGCGCGAACAAGCTGGCCGAGCTGCTGGTGGAGGCCGGCTGCCCGGCCGGGGTGTTCAGCGTCGTCCATGGCGACAAGGAATCGGTCGACGCGCTGCTCACCCACCCGCTGGTGGCCGCCATCTCGTTCGTCGGCTCCACGCCCATCGCCCGGTACGTCTACGAGACCGGCACCCGCCACGGCAAGCGCGTCCAGGCGGCCGGCGGGGCGAAGAACCACCTCATTGTCATGCCCGATGCCGACCTCGACCAGGCCGTCGCCGCCCTGCAGGCCAGCGCGTTCGGCTGCGCCGGCGAGCGGTGCATGGCCGGGTCGGTCGCGCTGGGCGTCGGCTCCGTCGGCGACGAACTGGTGCGCCGGCTGGTGAAGAAGTCGGCCGAGATGACCGTCGGCCCGACCGATGCGGGGAGCGCGGTCGACATGGGCCCGCTGATCAGCGCCGAGCACCGGGACCGCGTGGCCGGCTACCTCGACATCGGCAAGGCTGAAGGGGCCGACCTCGCCCTCGACGGTCGCAAGGACGCCCCGACGGGCGGGTTCTTCCTCCGGCCCAGCGTGATCGACCGCGTGGTGCCCACCATGCGCGTCGCCACCGACGAGATCTTCGGCCCCGTGCTGTCGGTCGTTCGCTGCGATACGCTCGACGCCGCGCTGGCCGTGGGGAAACAGTCCCCCTACGGCAACGGGGCCAGCATCTTCACGCAATCGGGATACGCGGCCCGCCAGTTCAAGCAGCACTTCAACGCCGGCATGATCGGCATCAACGTCGGCGTCCCCGCCCCCATGGCCTGGTTCCCCTTCACCGGCTGGAACGCCAGCTTCTTCGGCGACCTCCACGTCCAGGGCCGGGAGGGTCCTGTTCTATACTCGGGGTAAAACGGTGACGACGAGATGGTTCCAGGACGCCGCCGAGGCCGCCCACGACCCGGTGTGGCGGCAGAAGTGAACTGCCTCAGTTAATCCCCCGCTCCGCCGGGGCTTCGCGCCATCACCCGACTCCCTCATCGGTCCGCGACCAACCCGCACTCTGGACAGCGGCCGGGCGTGGCTCGGAGTTCGTAGCCGCAGGCAAGGCACAAACCCGCGTGGCGACGGTCGTCCCGCCGCCGGGCTCGCCACATGATCATCAGGCTCGCCACGATCCAGGGGGGCGTCCAGAACCACACCGGAATACCAAGGTACAAAATACTTAAACGCAGACGTCGAACTGCGACCGAATGTAAGCCGAAGAAATCGGGCGAAATCCGGTTGGGCCGACGCCCACTCGAGCGGAACTTGAGCCCGCGACTCGAATCCGGCACCGACCAAATACCATCGGGCATGGCGATCTGTAGAAGCCGAGGACGGATCAAGGTGTAAAGACAATTGGAGGGTGCCAGATGTTAGGGCCAAATCTATCCGTCGATATGCCCTCTGGCGATCAATGGCAACAAAAAGTGGGCATACAAAGCTGAAGCTAGTGGCGAGTATCCCTGCGACCGTCCCCGCAAGCCATGCCGTTTCGAAGACAGATTTCCAAAGCGTCGGACCTCTCGTTGTCGCATCACCGGTGAAAGGTGTTCGTGACACTGGTCCCTGGTCTGCGATCGGGCCATGTGACACGCTGGCCCTTGGGCAAGTATGCTGCACGCGACCACAAATAAGGAGTCTCGATGAAGTTGGATTTCCGCACCGCTTCCCTCGCCGCCCTGATGCTCCTATCGGCCGCCGCCGCCGACCCGGCGACGTCGCCCGCATCTGCCCCGTCGGGCGCCGCCATCGACTGGTCGGAGGCGGCCAAGCACGTGGACGAGACGGTCACCGTGACCGGCCCGGTCAAGGGGATCCACATGGCCAAGAAGAACGTGGTGCTGAACGTCGGCAAGGACTACCCCGCCAAGGACCGCTTCACCGTGATGGTGCCGTTCACCGGGGACGAGGCCGCGGCGAAGGAGCAGTTCGTCGACAAGACGGTCACCGTGACCGGCAAGGTGAAGCTGTACAAGGAGATCCCCGAGATCGTCGCCAAGAAGGCGAGCGAGGTGACGGTGCAGAAGTAGATCGATCGCAGCCGCGCGGCTTCAGCCCGCGGGCTAAAGCCATGCGGCTGCGATGCGACGCGGTCGTCCCTCACGGTCTCACCGGCCGCGTCGCCGGCGCGGTGGCGTGCAGCGCCCGCTGGCGACTGCGCAGGGTGATTTCGTTTCGCTCCTTCAAGTCCACGATCCGCGTTCGGTCGGCGAGCAGATGGGGGTCGCCGGCGACCGGTGAGCGGGGCATCGTCCGCCTCGCCGGCCGGGGGCCAGCGTCCGGCCGACCCGCTGGACGAGCGGGGCATCCGTCAACAGCAGCGCGTGGATATTCACGGATTCTCCTGTTGGGCTTTCCGGGCGGCGTCGATCAGCTGCCGCATCTCGTCCAGCTCCTGGGGCGACGACCTGCGGGCCGAGAGGGCGGCGACCAGCAGCTTGCGGGCCGACCCGGCGAACGCGCGGTCGAGCAGGTCGCCGGCCAGCTGGCGGAGGGTTTGCGACTCGGCGGCGGCGGGGCGGTAGACGTGGCTGCGGCCGCGGGTGTCGCGGCGGAGCAGCCCCTTCTCGGTCATCAGCTGCATGACCTTCAGGGCCGTCGTGTACCCGGTGTCGGGGTCGAGCTCGGCCAGCACCTGGCGGACCGTGCTGGGGCCGAGCCGCCAGAGGGCGGCCAGCACGGCCAGCTCGCCCCGCGTCGGACGGGGAACCTTGGAGGAAGTCGACATGGCCGACGAACATACGATTTCCGTCGTATTAATCGACGATAATTATCGTACTTCTCCCGCGGGCGGCGCGGGGCGGCGTTGTCGGCATTTGGCCCCCGCCGTCGCCGGCGTGGCCCGGGCCCGCGCCACAGGCGGAACCGTGCGCCACGAAAAGATGAGGTAACTGCTTGTTAACGTTGCGGTTGCGACGGGTGATCCGCCGGATGCAAAGTGGCGCATTCTGGCGCGTTGTGGCGCACCGCCCCCGGCGCCGGGCAACTTCAGTGCGCCGGCGACCGGGTCGGCGTTACGCGACGCCCTGCCGTGGCGGTCGTGCCGATGGCGGGGTCCCGCGCATCACCCGCGTGGCGCGCGAACCGCGGTGCGCAAAATTATTTGCGTGGGGAATATCGGTCGTTTAGACTCCGCCGCCCCGGCCGGTACGACCGCCCCCAGGGACGCCATCAGGGCGGTGGGGCGGCGGTCCGTGGCAGGGTTCAACGGCCGTTGGCTTTGTGGCGCGAGGGGCGGTACAAGTTCCCGCCGTCGAGGGTCCTGCCGGTAGCATCCCGAAACTGGACCCGAGTGTAGGTCGGCCCGAGGGGTTCCCGCCCCGCGGCCGGTCGGACCGGCGACAAGACGTGACCGTGCCCGCGACGCCCACCCGTTCGCAGTCTCACCCCCGGAGGAACGTTCGTGTTCTTCAACCGTAAGCAGCCCCCGACGACGATCGCGACCCCCGAGGTTCTTACCGGTCCGACGTCGGCCCGGGCCGACGCCGACCGACGCTGGCAGGTGGCCGGGCGACGGGCGCTGGCCCTGGGCATGGCGGTGCAGCTCGCCCTGCCCGTCGCCAGCCTGACGGCGTTCGCCAAGTCGGCCCGCGCGGCGGGGCCGGTCGGCGGCAAGGGGGCCGGATCGACCGCGCCGCTGGCGGGTGCAGGGGACGTGGCGAACGGTTCGGACGCTGCCCTCCGGAAGTTGTTCGGCGTCGCCGCCGACGGGACGGTCGCGGTCCCCGCCCTGTCGGCCACGGCCGATCCGGCGGTCGCTGCCCCCTTCGCCCGGGCGATCGACCACCTCCGCGCCGGCGAGTACGAGCAGGCGGTCACGGTGCTGACGGCGGTGCCGACCGGCGGCCTGAGCGACGCCGACTCGGCCCGCCTTGAGGCGACGCTGGGCAAGGCGCGCACGGCCTCGCGCCAACAGCAGAGGGCGCGGGCCGAGTTGCTGGTCGCCCAGGAGGCGGCCGCTGCCGGTCAGGCCGCTCAGGCGGCGACGCACTACCGGTCGGCCGGGTCGAACCTGTTCGCCGACGCCGACACCAAGCGGCAGGCGGGTGAGGGTGCCCTGCGGCTGTTGTCCGATGCGAACGGCGCCGCGCTGGTCGCCCCAACCAACGCGCTGGCGATGTCGACCGAGACGCAGGACGCCCCGGCCGCCACGGCGCCGACGACGGCTCCCGCGGCCGACGCGACGCCGGTCCCGCCGGTCACCACGGCCCCGGTGACGCCGGCCCCCGAGACGCAGCCGGCCGCGACGGCGCCTGCGATGCCGGCCTTGGTCACACCAACCCCGGTCACTCCGCCGCCGGTGACGCCAGCTCCTGCCGCGCCGGCGCCCGTGGTGGTGGCCCCGCCGCCGGCACCGGTCGTTCCCGACGAGCAGTCGACGGCCCAGCGAGCGCTGGAGGGCGCGGCGAACTACCAGAAGATCAAGGTTCAGCTGCAGCAGTACCAGGCCACGAAGCTGGTCGCCAAGGCCCGGGGCGAGTACGCGGCCAACGAGAAGCACGACGCGCTGGCCGACTACTCCGAGGCGGCCCGGCTCGACCCCGACAACCAGCAGGCCGCCAGCGGTCGCGACGAGACGGCGGCGGAGTTGGGCCTGGGTCAGAAGGCGACGCTGGACCGCAGCCGCGACTCGGTCGAGGTCCGCATCCAGGCGATCCGGTACCAGTTCAACTCGGACCTGGAGAAGGCAAACGAGAACATCTCGGCGGCCAAGTTCACCGACGCCCAGCACAACATTGATGACGCCCGGGTCGCCCGCAATCAGGACCCGACGCTGTTCACGACGCCGCAGCTGAACGAGTTCGACACGCGGATCAGCAACGCGGACGTCGCCCTGAAGACGGCCGAGGCCGACAAGACCAGCCGGGACATCCAGACCGAGACGGAGAAGACGCAGAAGACCGAGATCGAGCGGCAGCGCCAGTACGACCTGGACAAGCAGCGGACGGTCGAGAGCCTGATCCAGAGCGCCCGTCAGTACCAGGAGCAGGGGCAGTACCGGCAGGCGCTGGCGGCGATCGACCAGATCGGCCGGGTCGACCCGACGAACCAGTACGCCCTGGGCTCGCGGCAGCTGGTGCTGGACAAGGCGACGGCGCAGGAGCAGCGGGAGTACCGCGAGAAGTTCGACCGGGAGTTCGAGAAGCAGCTGAACGCGTCGGACGAGCGGCTGATCCCCTACAACGACATCGTCCACTACTCCGACGACTGGCCGTCGCTGAGCGAGCAGCGCGACAAGGAGGTCCAGGCCGACCGTGGCGAGGGCGACCAGGACACGGCCCTGCAGGCGCAGCTGGACCGGCACCTGCCCGAGGTGCGGTTCAACGCCAACGCCCTGTCCGACGTCATCGACTTCCTGCGCGACGTGACCGGGGCGAACATCTACGTCGACTGGAAGGCCCTGGAGGCCGCCAGCATCGCCCGCGACGCCCCGGTGACCGCCCGCCTGCGGGACATCAAGTTCAGCAAGGCGCTGGAGCTGATCTTTAAGAGCGTCAACGGCGACGACGACGACCACCGCTTGGGCTACACGGTCGACGAGGGCGTGATCACGATCAGCACCCGCAAGGAGCTGAACAAGAACACGGTGACCCGCCGGTACGACATCAACGACCTGCTGTTCGTCCCGCCGGACTACAACAACGCCCCGCAGCTCGACCTGCAGAGCGCCAACTCCGGCCAGAGCGCCGGTGGCGGCGGGGGCGGTGGCGGCGGCGGCGGCGGGGGGGGTGGCAACCAGAACCTGTTCTCGGGTGGCACGAACAACCAGGACCAGCAGAACCAGCAGAACAACCGCGAGCAGCGGATCGACGAGATCAAGCAGTACATCCAGCAGAACGTCGACGCCAACAGCTGGAAGGACGCCGGCGGCGACGTCGGGACGGTCAGCTCCAGCCCGCTGCGGGCCATCCTGCTGATCACCCAGACGCCGGAGAACCAGCACAAGATCGTCAGCATCCTCGACGACCTGCGGGCCAGCCAGGCGTTGCAGGTGAGCATCGAGACGCGGTTCCTGACCGTGCAGCGGAACTTCCTGGAGGACATCGGCGTCGACGCCGACCTGACGTTCAACCCGCTGACCGACCCGTCCAACCCGCGGTCGGGGTACAACAGCAGCCGGTTCAGCCCGATCACGATCACCCAGAACCAGGTGACCGACAACTCGACGTTCACCGACGCCAACGGCAACGTGGTGGCCAACGCGGCGACGGGCTCGCGCAACCTGGACTGGGCCAGCTCGGTCGGCAACGCGTCGGTCCCCGGGTCGATCCCTGCCAACCCGGCCGACTACCCGAACCCGATCGTCATCCGCGGCTCGTACCTGGACAACCTGACCGTCTCGTTCCTGATCCGCGCCGTCGAGGCGAACGTCCACTCGACCACGCTGACCGCCCCCCGGCTGACGCTGTTCAGCGGCCAGCGGTCGGTGCTGATCGTCGAGACGCAGCAGGCGTACGTCAGCGACGTGACGCCGGTCGTCGCCCCGGGTGCCGCCCTGTTCGACCCGACGGTGTCGACCACGGTCGCCACGGGCGTCGTGCTCAGCGTGCAGGCGACCGTGTCGCCCGACCGCAAGTACGTGTTCCTCGACCTGCAGCCGCAGCTGGCCCGGCTGCGGGCGCTGGCGTCGTTCACGATCTCGGCCGTCGTCCAGCCGACCGTCACCACCGTGGGCGGCATCGCGAACAACAACGCGCAGGTCATCTCGGGCACGATCCAGCTGCCGACGATCGACGTGACGCAGGTCCGCACGTCGGTCAGCGTGCCGGACGGGGCGACGCTGCTGCTCGGCGGCCAGACCCTGGCCGGCGAGACGACCCGCGAGCAGGGCGTGCCGGTCCTGAGCAAGATCCCGTTCATCAAGCGGCTGTTCACCAACCGGGCGAACGCCCAGGACGAGCAGATCCTGCTGATCCTGGTCAAGCCGACGATCCTGATCCAACGCGAGCAGGAGCAGAAGCAGTTCCCGCAGCTCAGCAGCAAGCTGACCGGCACCGGCACCTGACCGGGGCGGACCGACCCGTAAACGCGAAGGCCTCCGATGCGATCGCATCGGAGGCCTTTTGCGTTCGTCTCATCACCGCACTTCGAGGTCGTCAAAGGGAGTTATCCACGAAGGACACGAGGGGACACGAAGCAGAAACGGCAGCCTGGATTTGCTTCGTGTCCCTTCGTGTCCTTCGTGTCCCTTCGTGGATGATTCTCTTCGGCCTTCTCGCACGTGAGCCGTTCATTCGCGGGGCGACGACCGCCTCGACCGCGGCGGCACCCGCTGGGCGAGGCCGACGGCGACGTCTTGGCACAGGCCGACGAAGGTCTGCTCGGCGACGGTCAGCTCCCGGCCGGGCGGGGCCGCGACGCACCAGGCGCGGGTCAGCCGGCCGCCGGGCAGGGGGAGCCACACCAGCGACCGCGCCGCCAGCTCCGGCCGGGCCACCCACTGGGCGGCCACGCTCACGCCCAGGCCCATCTTCACCAGCTCCTTGATCGCCTCCATCGACCCCAGCTCGATGAAGTCGCGGGGCGGGGCGTTCAGGCGGGCGAGGTACCGCTCGACGATGCGGAACGTGGCGCTGTGCCGGCTGAACAGGATCAGCCGTTGCTCGGCCAGCTGGAGCCGGTCG
Source organism: Tepidisphaeraceae bacterium (assembly GCA_965198865.1). GTDB lineage: Bacteria > Planctomycetota > Phycisphaerae > Tepidisphaerales > Tepidisphaeraceae > CBDAQA01. The sequence goes on from CBDAQA010000022.1 coordinate 129,297, forward strand.
ACCCGGCCGGCGCGGGCCCACGGGTGCAGCGGGCTCACGAGCAGCCCCAGGTCATCGGTGAACAGCTCGTGGTAGTTCAGCCTCGGCCCGCCCCGGTCGGCGCGGACGACGATGCCGAGGTCGATCTTCCCCTCGACCACGTTCTCGACGACGGCCGGGCTGTCGGCGGGCAGGATCGACAGGGAGTAGTCGGGGAAGCACTCGCGGAACTCGCGCAGCGCCTCGGGGACCAGGTGCTGGCAGGCGACGGCCGACGCGCCGACCCGCAGGCGCCCCACCCCCGGCCGGGCCGCCTGCCGCACGGCGGCGGTGGCGTCGGCCAGCGCGGTCAGCACGCGTCGGGCGTGGACCATGAGTTCCCGTCCCACTGGTGTCACCGACACCGCTCGGCCGCTCCGCAGCAGCAGCGGCGCTCCCACCTCCCGCTCCAGCCGGGCGATCTGGTGGCTGACCGCCGACTGGGTCAGCAGCAACGCCTCGGCCGCCCGTGTGAAGCTGAGGTTCTCAGCAACCGACAGGAAAACGCGTAGTCCCTGCACATCTTCCATGCACTTCACATGATCGCTGCTCATGTGCCATATCTCAAGAATGAATTGGTTTCATTGAAGTCGGATCGTTAGTTTTGCCGGGCATGAAGTCGAGGGGCCGGACGATCACGATGAGCGGGGGGTTGGCCCCGGCGTCGCTGCGGGTCGGCTTCGTGCCGCTGACGGACGCGGCCCCGCTGGTCGTGTCGGCCGAGCGCGGGTTCTTCGACGACGAGGGGCTGCGCGTCTCGCTGGAGCGACAGATCGGGTGGGGCAACGTCCGGGACAAGCTGACGTTCGGCCACCTGCAGGCCGCCCACGCGCTGGTCGGCATGCCGATGGCGAGCACGCTCGGGCGCGAGGGGTATGCCGAGCCGCTGGTCGCCGTGATGGCGCTGGGGACCGGGGCGGACGCGATCACGTTCGGGCGGCGGTTGACCGACGCGGGCGTGGCGACGGTCGCCGGGCTGGCCGAGCGGGTGCGACGCGGCGGCGGGCCGGCGCCGGTGCTGGCCCACGTGTTCGGCTGCTCGGCCCATCACTACCTTTTGCGGGCGTGGCTGGCGGCCGGCGGGATCGACCCGGACCGGGACGTCCGGCTCTGCGTGCTGCCGCCGCCGCAGGTCGACCGGCAGCTGGCCAAGGGGTACCTCGACGGCTACTGCTGCGGCGAACCCTACAACACGCTGGCCGAGACGGCGGGGCACGGGCGGCTGGTGGCGCTGACGGCCGACATCGTGCCGGCCCATCCCGACAAGATGCTGGTCGTGACCCGCCGTTGGGCCGGCGAGAACCCCGACCTACTGCCCCGCCTCTGCCGGGCGGTGCTGCGGGGCATGCAGTTCTGCAACGACGACGCGAACCTTTCGACCGTGGCCGAACTGCTCGCCCGGCCGTGCTACCTGAACGTTCCCGCCGCCGCGGTGCATCGGAGCCTGACGCTGCTGCGGACGTTCGTCGGTCCCGGTGCCGCCCGGGCGGTGGGCCCGACGGAGGCCCGTGGCCGGCCGTTCGACCCGCGGTCGGCGTTCCCGAGCGTGACGCACCACGCCTGGTTCGCATCCCAGATGGCCCGCTGGGGTCACCTGGAACCGTTCGCCGACGTGTCGGCGCTGGCGGGGGCGTGCGTATCGATTGGCGGGTACCGGTCGGCGGCGGCGTCGCTCGGCGTGGCGTGCCCCGACGAGGACGCGCCGCCGATGCGGTTGAGGACCGGGACGTTCACGATGGGTCGGCCGCTCGCCGCGGCGGGATGAGCCGGACGGTTGACGCTCACGTGACGCTCACGAAACCTGGAGCTTGGCCATGCCTGATGAACACGCCACGCCGATGCCGGCCCCGCCCTCGGGGAAGGCGACGCGGATCAACCTGCTGGACTTCCGCTCGCCGCAGATGCGGGCGTTCCACATGAGCTGGTTCGCGTTCTTCCTCTGCTTCTTCGCCTGGTTCGGGATCGCCCCGCTGATGGCGGCGCAGATCAAGGGCGAGTTCAAGCTGACCAAGGCGCAGATCAGCCACCTGGGCGTGGCGGCGGTGTCGATCACGTTCTTCGCCCGGCTGTTCTTCGGCTGGCTGTGCGACCGCGTCGGGCCGCGGCTGAGCTACTCGGCGTTGCTCGTGTTCGGGTCGATCCCGGTCATGTGCGTCGGGCTGGCCCACACCTACCCGACGTTCATGCTGCTGCGGCTGCTGATCGGCGTGATCGGGGCGTCGTTCGTCATCACGCAGTACCACACGTCGTCCATGTTCGCCCCGCGGATCGTCGGAACGGCCAACGCCATGACGGGCGGGTGGGGCAACCTGGGCGGCGGGGTCACGCAGCAGGTGATGCCGGCCGTCTTCGCCGCACTGGTCGCGCACGGGATCAGCAAGGCCGACAGCTGGCGGCTGGCCATGTTGGGGGCGGGCGTCATCTGCCTGCTGACGGGCGTCGCCTACTTCCTGCTGACCCAGGACACGCCGCAGGGGAACGTGCTGGCCCTGCGGCGCGAGGGCCGCGGGCCGGCCCGCAAGTCGGTGTCGCTGTTCGCCGCCGCCAACGACCCGCGGGTGTGGCTGCTGTTCGTGCTGTACGGGTCGTGCTTCGGCATCGAGCTGACCGTCGACCAGTTCCTGCACACCTACCTGAGCGACAAGTTCGGCATGTCGATCAAGGCGGCGGGGTGGGCGGCGTTCAGCTTCGGCGGGATGAACCTGTTCGCCCGCGCTCTGGGCGGGTTCGGCAGCGACGCGGTCAACCGCTCGGGGGGGCTGAACGGCCGGACCAAGTGGCTGTTCGCCATCCTGCTGGCCGAGGGGGTGAGCCTGATCGTCTTCTCGCGGATGGACGCCCTGGTGCCGACGCTGGGGGCGCTGGCGGTGTTCGGGCTGTTCGTGTGCATGGGGTGCGGGGCGGTGTACGCGGTGGTGCCGTTCGTGAACAAGGATGCGGTCGGGTCGGTGTCAGGGATCGTCGGCGCCGGCGGCAACGCCGGGGCGGTGGCGGCGGGGTTCCTGTTCGCCGGGGCCGACTGGGGACACCAGTTCCTGGTGCTGGGCGTCGCCGTGACGGCCTGCTCGTTCCTGGCCCTGTTGGTCCGATTCTCGACCGCCGACGAGGTGGCGGATGCGCCGCTGCAACCGCCGGCGCACGCCGTCGGCCTCGAGCCGGCGGTCGCCTGAAACGGAGGGCACTGCGATGAACCGAGCAGACGTGACCCAGGCGGTGATCGCGGCCAAGCGGCAGGCTGGCGTGACGTGGAAGCAACTGGCTGAGACCGTGGGGCAGTCGAAGGAGTGGACCACGGCGGCGTTACTGGGGCAGATGCAGATGACGGCGGCCGAGGCCGAGGCGGCGGGCAGGTTGCTCGGGTTGGAACCGGAGGCGGTCGCGCTGCTGCAGGAGGTGCCGACCAAGGGATCGCTGGAGCCGGGCGTGCCGACCGACCCGCTGATCTACCGGTTCCACGAGTTGATCCAGGTGTACGGGACGACGGTGAAGGCGTTGATCGCCGAGGAGTTCGGCGACGGGATCATGAGCGCGATCGACTTCAGCATGAACGTCGAGCGGGTGGCCGACCCCAAGGGCGACCGGGTGAAGGTGACGCTGAACGGCAAGTTTCTCCCGTTTCGCCGGTACTGAATTTGTAGGACGGGCGGCAACCGCCGCCGGATCGAGAACCCATGAGCACAGCCTCAATTCCCAAGGAACTGTTCGACCACGGCTTCGCCGCCGGGGCAGAGCTGGCGCGGTCGATGCGGGCCGGTCCGACATGGGCGGCCACGCTGGGCGCGACGGCGACGGCGTCGGTCCCGAGTGGACCGGACGGCATCCAGATCGCCGCGCAGGATCGGTTCATCGCGGCGGGGAAGAAGCTGTCGGCCGAGGAGCAGGCCAAGCGGAAGTTCGTCAGCGGGCTCGACACCTGGGACCTGGTGCTGGACCACGCCCGCGACGCTCGGTTTCCCAAGGGGACCGACGTCTTCATGATGAAGTTTCAGGGCTTGTTCTACGTGGCCCCGGCGCAGAACGCGTTCATGTGCCGGCTGCGCATCCCCGGCGGGACGCTGAACACGCACCAGTTCCGCGGGTTGGCCGACCTGGCCGAGCAGTGCGCGGGCGGGTACACCGATGCGACCACGCGGGCGAACCTGCAGTACCGCGAGATCCCGCCGGGCAAGGCGGTCGACCTGCTGCTGGGGCTGGCCGACCTGGGGCTGATCATCCGCGGCAGCGGGGCGGACAACATCCGCAACGTGACGGCCAGCGCCACGGCGGGCATCGACCCCGATGAGCTGATCGACACGCGGCCGCTGGCCAAGCGGATGCACCACTACATCCTGAACCACCGCGAGATGTACGGCCTGCCGCGGAAGTTCAACATCGCCTTCGACGGGGGCGGGCGCATCGCCACGCTGGAGGAGACGAACGACATCGGCTTCACGGCCGTCCGCGTGGGCCAGGGCAAGGGGGTCGACCCCGGCGTCTACTTCCGGCTGTCGCTCGGCGGGATCACCGGTCACAAGGACTTCGCCCGAGACACCGGCGTCATGTGTACCGAGGCCGAGTGCGTGCCGGTGGCCGCGGCAATCGTCCGCGCCTTCGCCGAGCTGGGCGACCGCACCGACCGCCGGAAGGCCCGGCTCAAGTACGTGCTGGACGGCATGGGTTTCGACGCGTTCCTGACCGAGATCGAGAAGCACCTGGCCAAGGGCGTCTCGCTGCGGCGGTTCGCGCTCGACCAGTGCGAGCCGCGGCCGACGATCAACAAGCAGGGCCACATCGGGTTCCATCGGCAGCGGCAGGAGGGGCTGTTCTACTGCGGCGTGGTGCTGCCGGTGGGGCGGATGTCGGCCGAGCAGATGCGGGGGCTGGCACGGATCGCCGACGGGTTCGGCAGCGGCACGATCCGGCTGACCGTCTGGCAGAACCTGCTGATCAGCGACATCAAGGGTGACGACATCCCGGCCGTGAAGGGGGCCATCCACGCGTTGGGGCTCGACTTTTCGGCCACCAGCGTGCGCGCCGGTCTGATCGCGTGTACGGGTGCCGCCGGGTGCAAGTACGCCGCGGCCCACACGAAGCAGGACGCGATGGCGGTCGCCACGTTCCTCGACGGGCAGGTCACGCTCGACTCGCCGATCAACATCCACCTGACCGGGTGCCACAACAGCTGCGCCCAGCACTTCATCGGCGACCTCGGCATGATCGGCGCGAAGGTGTCGGTCGGCGAGAGCGAGGTGGAGGGGTACCACGTGTTCGTCGGCGGCGGGTACGGCGTCGACGCCGAGATCGGCCGGGAGCTGTACCGGGATGTGGTCCATACGGATCTGCCGGCCGTCCTCGAACGGGTCCTGCGCGGCTACCAGCAGCACCGGGCCGGGCCGGCCGAATCGTTCCACGAGTTCGTCGTTCGACATTCGGTCGAGCAGCTGAAACAGATGTTCACCGCGCAGGCGGTGGCGGCTTGAAGAGAAGAGTTCATCCGCGAAGGACGCGAAGGGACACGAAGAAGAGAGGAAGAAAAGCGTTTCCCAATCTTCACTTCGTGTCTCTCCGTGTCCTTCGTGGATAAATCCTGATTTGAGGATCTACCGATGTCTGTCGCGTCGCCTTTCCTGATGCCCGATGTGGCGCCGTTCAGCCCTGAGCAGCGGGCGTGGCTGAGCGGGTTCTTCTCCGGGTTGGTCAACGTCCCGGCGGGGGCCGGCGATGGATCGGTGGGGGTCGGTGCGCCGCCGCAGGCCGAGACGAATCCGGCCGAGGGGCAGGAGGAATTCCCCTGGCACGACCCGGCGCTGCCGATGGACGAGCGGATGAAGCTGGCCGAGGGGAAGCCGCCGGCCCGGCAGATGATGGCGGCGATGGCCCAGCTAGACTGCGGGGCGTGCGGGTACCTGTGCGAGACCTACTCGGCCGCCATCGCCGGCGGGGCCGAGAAGGACCTGACCAAGTGCACGCCCGGCGGGAAGGAGACCAACAAGAAGCTCAAGGAGCTGATCACCACGGTGACCGTGAACGGCGGCGCCCCCAAGGCGGCGGCGAAGAAGCCGGCCGGCGACCACGGCGGGGGGACGTACACGCGCGACAACCCGTTCCCCGCCCGGCTGGTGCAATGCGCCCCGCTGAACCGGAACGGGTCGGCCAAGGACACGCGCCACGTCGTCTTCGACCTGCGGAACAGCGGGCTCACGTACAAGGTGGGCGACGCGCTGGGGCTGTTCCCGGAGAACTCGCCGGCGGTCGTCCAGCACATCCTCGAGGCGCTGCACGCCAGCGGTGCCGAGGACGTGCTGGGGCGGGATGACAACTGGGTGAGCCTGCGGCAGGCGCTGCTGCACGAGCGGACGATCACCAAACCGTCCGACGACCTGTTCGCGCTGCTGGCGTCGGTCGCGACGGACCCGACCGAGAAGCAGGCGCTGGAGAAGTTCGCCATCGAGGGGTTGAGCGACGACGACCACCGCCACGTGCTCGACATCCTGCACGACTACCCCTCGGCCCGCCCGACGCCCGAGCCGTTTGCGGCGGCGCTGGCGCCGCTGCAGCCGCGGCTCTACTCGATCAGCAGTTCGCTGTTGGCACACCCGAACCAGGTCCACCTGACGGTCGGCTTGGTGCGTTGGACGAACATGAAGGGGCGGCAGGTCGACGGCGTGGCCAGCACGTTCATGTCCGATCACATCCGGCCGGGCCAGCACGTGCGGGTGTTCGTGCATCCCTCGCCGAAGTTCGGCCTGCCGAAGGACAAGTCGGCCCCGATGGTCATGGTGGGTCCGGGCACGGGCATCGCGCCGTTCCGGGCGTTCCTGCACGAGCGGCGGGTCGACAAGCACCCGGGGAAGAACTGGCTGTTCTTCGGCGACCAGCGGGCCGAGCAGGACTTCCTCTACCGCGACGAGCTGGCCGAGATGCAGCTGGAGGGCGTGCTGACCCGCATGGACACCGCCTTCAGCCGCGACCAGGCGGCCAAGGTGTACGTGCAGGACCGCATGGTGGAACACGGGGCCGAACTGTGGAAGTGGCTCAGCGAGGGGGCGTTCTTCTACGTGTGCGGCGATGCCAAGCGGATGGCGAAGGACGTCGACGCGGCGCTCAAGAAGGTTTGCACTGAACACGGCGGCGTCGACGGTGAGGTGTACGTCAACCAGATGGCGAAGGACGGGCGCTACCAGCGGGACGTGTACTGAGTGCAGAAGTCCGACTTTCGAGATCTCGAATTTCGAAACGGGGGCAGCGTTTGCGGTTCGATTTTCGAGAATCCGAAATTCGAGCTTTCGGCCATGTCGACTGACGTCAAAACCCTCTGCCCCTACTGCGGCGTCGGCTGTGGGTTGATCGCCACGACCGATGGCGAGCGGTTGCTGTCGGTCCGCGCCGACCCCGACCATCCCGCCAACCTCGGCAAGCTGTGCCCGAAGGGGGCGACCGTCGCCCAAACGGTAGACGTGAAGACGCGGCTGCGGTCGGCCATGGTGCGGGACCGTCAGGCCGACGACTTCCGCGCCGTCCCCAGCGGGGAGGCCGTCCGGCACATTGCCGAGCGGCTCGACCGGATCCTGCAGTCGCACGGGCCGCAGGGGATCGCGTTCTACCTGTCGGGCCAGATGACGACCGAGTCGCAGTACGTGTTCAACAAGTTCGGCAAGGGGGCGCTGCGCACGAACCACGTCGACAGCAACAGCCGGCTCTGCATGAGCAGCGCCGCGGCCGGCATGACGCTGAGCCTCGGCAGCGACGGGCCGCCGACGAACTACAGCGACATCGAGCACGCCGACACGTTCCTGTTCGTCGGCTCCAACGCGGCCGACGCCCACCCGGTCACGTTCGGCCGGGTCGAGCGGCAGATGGAGCGGCCGACGAGCCGGATGGTCGTCATCGATCCGCGTCGCACGGCAACCGCCAAGGCGGCCGACGTTCATCTGGCGATCCGGCCGGGCACCGATCTGATCGTGCTGAACGGGCTGATGTACCTGCTGGACGTGTGGAAGAAGACCGATGCCGGGTTCATCGCCGCCCACACCGAGGGGTGGGAAGCCGTGCAGGCACTGTCGGCCGACTTCCCGCCGAGCCGGGTGGCCGACGAGTGCGGCATCTCCGTCACCGACCTGGTGAACGCGGCCCACCTGATCGGCGACGCCCGCCGGCTGCTGACGTTCTGGACCATGGGCGTCAGCCAGACGATCGCCGGGACGTTCTGCGCCAACGCGCTGATCAACCTGCACCTGGCGCTGGGGCAGATCGGCAAGCCCGGGTGCGGGCCGTTCAGCCTGACCGGGCAGCCCAACGCGATGGGCGGGCGCAGCGTGGGCTACATGGCCCACCTGCTGCCGGGGCAGCGGCGGATCGCCGATCCTGACCATCGCCGGCAGATGGAGCAGCTGTGGGACCTGCCCGAGGGGACGCTGTACCCCCACGCCGGGTACGACGCGGTCCGCATGTTCGATGCGCTGGACGCCGGGGACGTCCGCGCGATCTGGATCGTCGGCACCAATCCCGCCGCGTCGATGCCGAACCTGCCGAAGGTCCGCCGGGCGCTGGAGCGGGCCGACCTGGTGATCGTGCAGGATGCGTATCACCCGACCGAGACGGCCAAGTTCGCACACGTGCTGTTGCCGGCCGCGGTGAACCTGGAGCAGGCGGGCACGTTCTGCAACAGCGAGCGGCGGGTGACGCTGATGCAGCCCGCCGCGAAGCCGCCCGGCGACGCCCAGCCCGACTGGTGGTGGCCCCGCCACGTTGCCGCCGAGATGGGGTTCACCCGCGGCATGTGGTTCACCTCGGCCGCCGAGATCTTCGACGAGTTCGTCACGACCACCGCCGGCCGGCCCGACGACCAGTCCGGCCTGTCGCACGACCTGCTCGCCCGCGATGGTCCGCAACTCTGGCCCTACCCCGCCGGTGGTGCCAGCCAGGCCTGGCGGTACACCGACCACGTCTTCCCCACGCCCAGTGGCAAGGCCCGGTTCTTCGCCCGCGCGCCGGTCGACCCTGAGGAGACGCCGTCGCCCGAGTTCCCCATGCTGCTGACGACCGGCCGGGTGCCCAACCAGTGGCACACGCGCACCAAGACGGGGCTGGTCGACGCGCTGAACAGGGGCAACCCCGAGCCGTTCCTGTCCATCCACCCTCACGATGCCGCCGCCCTGAAGCTGCGCGGCGGCCAGCGGGTCAAGATCCGCAGCCGCCGCGGCACCGCCGTCAGCATCGCCCGCATCGACCTGTCGGTCTCACCCGGCGTCGTGTTCCTGCCGATCCACTGGAACGAGCTCTGGGGCGATGCCGCCAGCCCGAACGAGGCGACCAGCGACGCCCACGATGCGATCAGCAAGCAGCCGAGCCTGAAGTACTGCGCCGTGGCCGTCCTGGCGGCCGACGCCGACGCGGCGGCACCGGCGGGGTCCCACGCGTCCGCAACGCCGATCCGCGACCGGTCCCCCGTCGTCGTTTGAGTTCCATTTGGGGGCGCGGCTGGGGCAAGCAGGTCGATGCCCTGTGAAAACTCGCCTGTCTTTTCACGCCCCCATACTGGAAAACGGCCCGTTGTTCCGATAAATCTGTGGCGGCACGAAGCGGCAGCTACCGCTGCCCCCGGCCGACGCGTCCTGCGTTGCCGGTTCACGCGAGCCGAACTCACAGAGGCCATGGATGGCACAGCGGCACCTTTCCGTCATCGCTCTCGGACTGCTCTCGCTCGCGGCCTTGGTCGGCTGCCAACAGCCGGTGTCGCAGTCCCGGTACGTCGCCCCCAGCTTTGACGGGCCGCGGCTGGCCGCGGCCCCGCAACCGTACGCGCCGCCTGCGCCGCAGCCCACGTTCCACACGCTGCCGCCGTCGCCGCCGAAGGCGGTTCGGCCGCCGGTCGTGGCGTCCAACATCCCCAAGTCGTGGATCCCGCCGAACACCGTCCGGCCCTGGCGGTGGATCGTCATCCACCACAGCGACACCGAGGTGGGCGGCCTGGCCGCGATCGACAAGATGCACAAGGCCAAGGGGTGGGACGGCGTCGGCTACGACTTCGTCATCGGCAACGGCACCGACACCGCCGACGGCACCGTCGAGCCCACCTTCCGCTGGCGCGAGCAGATCATTGGGGCCCACGCCAAGACGCTGGACAACCGCTTCAACGAGTACGGCATCGGCATCTGCCTGGTCGGCAACATGATGGACCACCCGCCGACCGCCAAGCAGTTGGCGGCCGTCGAGAAGCTGACCGGCTACCTCATGGCGACCTACCACATCGCCCCCGACCACATTCTGGGTCACGGCAGCACCAAGCCGACCGACTGCCCCGGCCGGTACACGAACCTGCCGCTCATCCGCACCGCCGCCGCCCGCCAGGCCGGCGTGACCGCCGCCTACGCCACCAGCTACGCCCGCCCGACCGGCGAAATGCTGGTGCAGGTCAGCAGCGCAAAGTGAATGTGCGGCCCTATCCGTTGCCCCCACATTTCGGCCTTCAACCGAAAACAGACATGGTCGATTCGCGGCCTAACGGCGTAGACTCTGAGCATCGACCCCAGTGGATCTGACCGGCGGTTGGCCGATCTCCCGGGGTCTCGTCGGAGGCTCAGCATGCGTTCCCAGGCCCGTTCGTTCCGGTCGTTCGCCGCCCTCGCCCTTGCCGGGAGCGCCGCCCTAGCCGCCGGTGTTTCGGTCGCCTTCGGCGACCCCGAGCCCCTGCGGCCCAGCCCGGAGTCGAATCCCCCCGGCACTGTGATGGCCCAGGGGACGGGCAAGGCGACCGACAACGCCCCCCTCACGCCCACCACCCCCGACATGAAGGCGGTGCAGGACCTGCTCGGCCGGGCGACGGACGATATCGTGTTGGGTCACGGTCCCGACCTGATCGGGCTGCTGAGCCGGGCCGACCGCAACCGCATCAACGCGCCGGGCGACTGGCCCGACGTCGACAAGGCCGCCGAGGGCTTCCGCAGCGCCTGGCAGGCGCGGTTCGGCTCAAGCTTCAAGTTGGCCGACAAGATCCCCGTGGTGATGTCCGAGCCCGCCGTCCACGTCACCGGTCTGGAGCCGACCGCCGGCGGCCCATCGACCGCGCCGACGGCCGTCCGCAAGACGAACGCCAGCGTGGTCCTCAAGAGCCCCGGCCGGCGCAGCGCGACCGCGGTCAAGCTCGCGAACGAGGGGACCAACAAGCCCGACTGGCGCTTCGACCTGCCCGACACGGTCACGGCCGAGTCGCTCCACGCCAGCCTGCTGCAGCACCTGAACGCCATCACGGCCAACCAGACCCGCTGGCCGACCGACGTCGACCAGGCGTACGTCTACGCCACCCAGCACCTGCTCGCCGCCATCGGAGACGCGGCAGCGCCGAGGTGATGCAGGTCACGCCTTTCGGATGGAGTACACCTCGGCCACATCTGCCCGGAACCCGGGCAGATCTGATCCGCCGTCAAGTTGCTGTGCCACATTGAACATGGCCGGCTCCGCGCCCGGACGGTACACGATCACGGTGCGGAAGACGGGCTCACACACCCAGATCAGTTGGACTCCGGCGTCGAGGTAGGTCTGGATCTTGCCCGTGATGCTCGCCTGCGTGTCGGATGGCGACAGGATTTCGACGGCAAGCACCGGTGGCCCGTCAATGATGAACGCATCATCCGGATTCGCGGTCGCCATGGCCGCCGACATGTAGGCCACGTCGATGCCGACCAGCGTGTCCGGTCCGCTCGCCAAGCGGAACGCGGCCTCGCCGGTTAGCACTTCGCCCCTGGGTTCCGGTTGCTGGGACAACCAGGTGTCCAATAGACGGGCGACCTTCGTTCCGACGCGCGTGTGCCGACGTCCTCGCAGCGTCACTTCCCGCTCCTCGATGAGGCCACGAACCAGCTCACGCTCCGTCCCGGTGTCGGGGAGCATCAGGAACTGCTCGGCAGTCATCAGCGATGGTGGTTCGACGGTGATCATCGTGCCTCCCGTTACCGGCCGTCGCACACTGTACATCCTGACGCCCACTGCCGCTGCCCAAACGTGCGCACCGGCGGGCACGATGTCGAAAATCGCATTGCCGCAACACGGCGATGGGTCCGCTACGATGCCCGCATGTTTCCCCTCGTCTCGAAAGATATCCCCGTCACCGCGGCCGAGTGGGTCGCAGCCTTGACCGCCGCCCTCCGTCGATGGGTCACGGGCTCGCCGGTCATTCAGTTGGAAGGCGAACTCCCCACATTTGGCGCGATCGACATCGACCTAACCGGCACCCGGGTCGATGCCGCCGCGCCGCCCGACGTCACGCCGGTCGGCCCGACTGAGCCCGGCCCGTCCGTCGCCGCGCTCCGCGTGGTCGCCAAACCCATCACTGTCCGTGGCGTCCCCGCCACGTTCCACTTTGCCGCTACCGACGCCGCCTTCACCATCGGCCGAAATAGTGCAGGCACGCCGATCGTGATGCTCGCAAATGCAACGGAAGGTCATCTGTCCGCCCGCATCGCTCAGGCCGAGCTTGACGCCGCCCTCCTGCAGGTCGCCCAGGCTGGCGCAAAACCGCACGGCGTCGACATCCAATCGGTGCGATCGCAGTTCACCGCCACCACCCCGCGGGACCTCGACGTCGCGCTGGACCTGACGGCCCGCAAGATCGTGAAGTTCGTCGTCCGCGTGACCGGCCGGTTGTCGATCGACGACACGATGACCGCCACCGCCACGAACCTGAAGGTGGAGGGCTCCGGCATGGCCGCCGGCTTCGCGGCAGGCATGCTGCGGTCACAGCTGAAAAAACTGGAGGGGCAGCGGTTGCCGCTGCTGCGATTCAGTCTCGGCGCCGTCCGCTTGCGCGACGTGGCCGTCGACACCGCGAACGGCCTCTCCATCCGCGCGACCTTCGGTACCTCACGCCAATGAAGCACGTGATCATCATCGGTGGCGGCGTCGGCGGCCTCGCCGCCGCCGTCCGCCTCGCGTCGGCCGGCGTGCTCGTCACGCTGCTGGAGAAGAACAGCCGCGTCGGCGGAAAGCTCAACCTGTGGGAGGTGCCGCACCCCCGCCGGCCGGCCGACCGGCCGTTCCGCTTCGACACCGGCCCCAGCCTGCTCACGCTGCCCTTCGTGTTCGAGCAGCTGTTCGCCGGCGCCGGCGAGCGGTTGGCGGACCACCTCGACCTCGTCCGCCTCGATCCCATCGCGCGGTTCATCTGGCCCGACGGCGCGACGTTCGAGCTGCGCGATAGCGCAGAGGCCACGCTCGCCGAGGTGGCCCGGTTCGCACCGGACGACGTCGAAGGCTGGCGCGCGTTCTACGCCGTTGGCCGCGACATCTGGGAGCGCACGGCCGACCTGTTCCTGTACCACTCGCCCGAGCAACTGCTGGCCGGCGACGGCAAGTTCGACCCGCGCCGCGGCCTGGCGATGCTGACCGTCCCCTTCCGCATCGGCATGTTCGCCCGCTTTAGCCGACGGGTGGATCGCCACGTGAAGAACCAGCGGCTGCGCGAGCTGCTCTACCAGTACGCCACCTACAGCGGGGCCAGCCCGTTCCGCGCGCCGGCCACGCTGGCCGTCATCCCGCACGCCGAGCAGCACTTCGGCGGCTGGTACCCCCGCGGCGGCATGTACCGCATCGCCGAGGCGCTCGGATCTCTCGCCCGCAAGCTCGGCGTCGACGTCCGCGTCAACGCCCCCGTCAACCGCGTGATCGTAGAGAACGCCACCGCTTGTGGGGTTGAGCTCGCCGACGGCACCGAGTTGCGCGCCGACGCCGTGATCGCCAACAGCGACGTCGTCCACACCTACCGCCACATGGTCCGGCCCGCGGATCGAAAGCGCCACGCCGACGCCAAGCTGGACAAGCTCGAGCCCGGCGGCAGCGGCATGGTCCTGCTCCTCGGCGTCGACGGCACCTACCCGCAACTCGCCCACCACACGAAGTTCATGCCGGCCGACTACACGTCCGACCTGACCGCCATGTTCGAGACGCACACGACGCCCGCCGACCCGTGCATCTACGTCGCGGCCACCACGCGGACCGACCCCACCCAGGCCCCCGACGGCTGCGAGAACCTGTTCGTCCTCGCCAGCGCCCCCGCCCTCGACGGCCACACCGACTGGGCCTCCGCCGGCCCACGCTACCGCGATCAACTCGTCCACACGCTAGAGCGGAAATGGGGGTTGACCGACTTGTCGAGGCGCATCGTCGTCGAGCGGTCGTTCACGCCGGCCGATCTGGCGAGCGAGTACAACGCCAACGCCGGCAGCATCTATGGCATCGGTAGCAATAGCCGCCGCAGCGCCTTCCTGCGCCCGCCGAACCGCGACCGCGATGTGAGGGGCCTGTACTTCGCCGGCGGCGCCACCCACCCCGGCGGCGGCCTGCCGCTGGTCGCGCTGTCGGGCAAGATCGTCAGCGAACTGGTGCTGGGCGACATGGGATTGCCTGTGCCCGCGAGCGACGTGGCACCCCTGCAGTAAAGCCGCGGATGTCATCCGCGGTCGACCGCCGATGACATCGGCGGCTTTACGGGTGCCAACGCCTCGATCATCACGCACGTCCGGTCGATCGAATCGTCGGTCGCTAGTCTCGCAGCGACAACCCCGCACGCGGCGGCCATCGCCGCGTCGCCCAGCACGCTTGCCAACGCCTTCGTGGCCGACCGGGCGGTGTAGCGCTTGGCGGGCACCGACGTGCCGACGCCCAGGCATCGGACACGGGCGGCGTTGTCGAACTGGTCGTGGGCGAACGGCGTGATCACCTGCGGGATGCCGGCGGCCAGCGACTGGGCGGTGGTGCCGATGCCGCCGTGGTGGACGACGGCGGCGCACCGCGGCAGCAGTCGGCTGAACGGGGCGTAAGGGACGTGCCGCACCGTTGGCGGCAGGTTTGTGGGAACGTGGTCGGCGTGCTTCGTCAACAGCAGGCCGCGGCAATTCAGCGTGGCGCAGGCGGCGACGCTGGCGGCGAAGAACCGGTGGCCGTGGTGCATGGCCGTGCCGGGGGTGAAGACGATCGGCGGCGGGCCGGCATTGAGGAAGGCGTCGAGGTCGGGGTCGACGGCCGCCGTGTCGGCCTCGTCGTAGCGGGGGAAGCCGGTGACGCGGGCCTGTCCGGGCCAGTCGGCCTGCGGGGGGCCGAACCAGTCGGGGAACAGGCCGATCACGCGGTCGGGCGAGTTCCACCAGGTGCCCAGGATGCTGCTGGCCGGGCCGAGGCCGACCTCGGCACGCAGGGCGTTGATGGCCGGGGCGAGCATCCGGTCCAAAACGTACTTGTCGCCGCCGGCCCAGATCGACCGCTTCACGCGCAGCGGCAGCCACCGAGGCATGAACAGGCCTGGAAGGACCGGCGGGGCGATCGAACTGCGAAACAGCGACGGGGCGAGATGGACGGTCACCATCGGGAACCCGAGCTGGTCCTGGGCGATGCGGGCGCCCCAGCCCAAGCTGGAGGCGACGACCACGGTTGGCCCGATGGCTTCGTTCACGGCGGCGACGACCGCCTCGTACGTCCGTCGGAGGCCGCCGAGCACGAGGCTGAACACGGCCTTGTGCCCGCGGTGCTTGTGCCAGACGTCGGGGTTGCTCAGCGCATCGCCGAACTCGTCGGCCGTCCCCAACGGAACGACGTCGAGCCCCGCGCGGACGGCCGACCCGCCGAAGTACGGATTGGTGATGAAGACGACCTTGTGCCCGCGCCGGTGCAGGGCCAGTGCGAGCCCGATGAACGGGTGCACATCGCCGGACGAGCCAATCGTGAGGACGACGATGGTCATGGAAGCGAGTGCAGCGTGATGAGCGCAGAATGGGTGTGCGACGCTCAGATCTTCACTCCGCACTCCGCACTCATCATTCTGCATTTACGCCCTGCCCACCGGCACCACGTACAGCAGCACGGCGAGGAAGTGGCACGCCGAGCCGGCGAGGACGAACAGGTGCCAGATGGCGTGGTTGAACGGCAGGTGGTCCCAGACGAAGAAGGCGACGCCGGCCGTGTAGGCCAGCCCGCCGCCGATCAGCCAGCCGAGGCCGCCGGCGGGCAGGGCGATCCACAGCGGCTTCACGGCGATCAGCGCGATCCACCCCATTGCGACGTAGAGCAAGGTGCTCAGCAGCTCGTAGCGATCGACGTAGAACGACTTGATGACGACGCCGACCACGGCCAGCCCCCAGGTGATGCCGAACAGGCTCCAGCCCCACTCGCCGCGCATGGCGCACAGCGCGACCGGCGTGTAGGTGCCGGCGATCAGCAGGTAGATGCTGGAGTGGTCGAGGATCCGCAACACCCGCTTGGCGCGGGCCGGCCGCACCAGGTGGTAGGCGGTGCTGGCGACGTACATGAAGACGAGCGTCGCGCCGTAGACGCTGACCGACACGACGCGGCGGGCGTCGCCCCCGCCGACGGCGAGGACGACCATCAGCGTCAGCGCCGCCACCGCCAGCAGCCCGCCGACCGCGTGGGTGATGCTGCTGGCGACCTCCTCGGCGGTCGTCTCCAGGTGAACCGGTTTTGACGGGGTCATGCGGGCCTCAATTGGGGCGGATGTACATCCCGGGCGTCACCGTACCATAGCCGGCCGCGTGTTACCCGCCATCCCAAACCGGTTCGTCCAACGGTGGTTCGACTGGTACTGCGGCCGCGCGCTGCGTCGGCACTTCCACGGTGTCCACATGTATGGCGAGGTCCCGTTCGACCGCGGCCGGCCGACGCTGTACGTCGCGAACCACGTCGGCTTTTGGGACCCGATCGTCATCCATCACCTGATCCGCGCGGAACGGCCGCAGCCGGCGTACGCGATGGCGGAGTTGGAGCAGGTGCGGAAGCACCCGTTCTTCCGGCGGGTCGGTGCGTTCAGCGTCGACCGGGCCAGCCCGCGCGACGGCCTGCGGGCCGTGCGCTACGCGGCCGAACTGCTGCGACGGCCCAACGCCGTGCTGATCTTCCCGCAGGGCGGCGCCCGGCCGGCCGACGAACGGCCGCTGCGGTTCGAGGGGGGCGTGGAACGCATCCTCACGATGGCGCCGACGGCGACCGTGGTGGTCGTCGCACTGCAATACGAGTTCTGGACCGATCAACGGCCGGAACTGTTGGTCGACCTATCGGCGGGGACGTCTCGAACGACCGATGGCTTACGGCAGCAGTTGACAGATCGTCTGGACGCGCTGGCGATGGCGGGGCGGACGCACGCGCCGGGCGATCGGATGCTCGTGCGGGGCCGACCGTCGATCAGCGAGTGGGCACAACGGTTGCCGCGGTGGACGCGTCGTTGAACAGAGCCCAGCGGCTCCGTTGCTGTAGTCACTGCGCATCGTGCAGGCGCAGGTACTTGAGGCCGCTCGTGGCGGCGGCGGTGCGGTCGGGCAGGTCGGTGGGGTCGAGCGTGAGCCAGCCGTGGTAGTCGGTGCCGTCGAGGTTGGCGAGCAGGTGGTCCCACGCGGTGTCGCCGCGACCGATGACGGCGGGCTTGGTGCGGCGGTCGGCCCCTTTGACGGCGTCGTGGGCGCGGACGTGGCGCAAATGCGGGCCGAGCCGGCTGAAGGTCTCGTCGGCGTCCCACGCGTCGCGCAACACGCCGGCGGGGTCGAGGTCGACGCCGAACCAGGGGCAGCGGACCGAGGTTAGCGTCCGCTCCAGGGCGGCCAGGGAGGAGAGCTCGCTGCGCAGGGCGACGATCACGCTGCGCCGGTCGGCGCGGGCGCCAAGCTCGGCGAGCCCGTTGTCGACGGCTGCTGCGAACGCGGCGTCCAACGGCGGCGGGGGGGCGACCGGCTCGGCGGGCGGGGCGAACGACGGCAGCAGGATTAGGCCGGCCTGCGCGGGGGTGATCGTAGGCTTGGGCGCGACGTCGCCCGGCGGTTCGGGCAGGGGGCCGATCTCGGCGACGACCAGCGGGGCGCCAAGGTCGGCGGCGGCGTCGAGCACCTTGTCGAACTGCGACAGGAGCCGGTCGACGTCGGCGCCGGGGCCGAACCCCTTGATGCCGACGTCGACGCGGAGGCCCACCAGCTGGCGGTCCTGGGCGGAGAGGACGTGGCGGAACTCGCGGCGGCCGGTGCCGGACAGGTCGGCGATGGTCAGCGCGGGGCCGAAGGCGTCGAACAGCAAGCCGTCGAACCCGATCTGGCGGGCGGCGGTGACGGCCTGGCGGGGATCGGCGGACAGGGCAGAGGCGACGACGGCGTAGCGGCGAGCGGGCATGGGGACAGTGTACGGGCCGGGCGAACGTTCAAAGTCCAATGCCGACTTTGAACGTCAGACCACGCGGGGCGGTCACGCGTGTTTTCCAAGACGGGCAACGCGCTTCCTTCGATCCAAGCGTCAGATGGCCGTGGGAAATGAGCATGAAGCGAGCCAGCACTTGAACTGTGGGATTAGTTGAGTCAACAAGTACATTGGAAATCATGTAAGTCATTTTCTGGAATAACTTTACGTTGTCTCCAGTAACCGGTCTGGTCGCGAACCGTCCCATTTCGTCCCGTTTCGTCTCACGGTCCTTGACCGGCGGGCGGCCGATCACAACGCGTCGGGTACCGATTCGACCTTGAAGATGGTGCCGGCCTTGGCGAAGGCGTCGACGGCGGCCATGGGGGCTGAGAGGAGCACGCCGTAGTTGTAGGCGAAACCGCCGGAGCGGGCGGGGACCTGCCGCCAGGTGTTGCGGGTCATGGCGAGCCAGTCCTGGCTGATCCAGCCGTCGGCGGCCCGGATGGTGCGCTTGCATCTGGCGAGGGCGAGCGGGGCGTGGACCGTGTGCGGGGTGACGATGACGACGCCGTCCAGCTGTGCTGGCGGGGCGGCGAGCAACGCTTCCAGCGTGGGATAGGTCTGGGCGTCGGCGTGCGAGCGCAGCGGGTCGACGGCGGCGTCGGCGCGGACGTGGCCGGAGCGCAGAAGTTCCTGGACGTCCCAGTGGGCCATCAGGCCGCAGCCGATGAAGGCGAAGTTGAACATGGTCGTGAGGGGGACGCGAGGTCGGCGGTGACGCGGTCCAGCAGGCGGAGCCAGTAGGGGATGATGCTGCCGGTGGGGTCGGGCGACAGGTCAGGCATCCAGCGGCGGTTGATCGTGTGCCAGTGATCGGCGGGCCAGACGCCCAGGTGCGTGCCCCAGGTGGAGCTGCGCACGGAGACCAGGCCGTCGTTGTCGCCCTCGGCGGCGCGGATGACGGCGTGGCTGTGCAGCGCGAACGGGGCGACCTTCGTCCACGGGCGGGCGGCGCTGACCGAGAAGTAGGCGACGCCGGGGGCGTTGGGCACCTCGGCGTTGAACGCGGCACAGCGAGCGGTGGTTAAATCAGGGACTGCTCCGATGTCGAGCCGGAGCAGGTTCAACATCCGGCCGATGCCGAGCCGGTTCACCAGGTTGCGCAGGGCCCAGTCGGCGAATGGGCTGCCGCGGTGGGGCGTGGTGACCGTGACGACCGCGGCGACGTGCTCGGCCAAGCCGAGCTTCGACACGGCGTAGCGGGCGTCCAGCCCGCCCATGCTATGGGCGAACAACAGCACCTTCTGGCCCGGCCGGCCGAGCGTCGACAGTTGCCGGAGGACGCTCTCCTTCAACTGGCGGGCCCGGCTGACGACGGAACTGCAGGGGTGGACCCAAGGAATGATGAGCGGGTGACCTCGGTCGGCGATCGCCCGGTCGATGCCGCGGAAGTACCGCAGCGTGACTGGCCCCAGCGCGATGTCGCCAGTGCCGAACAGGCCGTGGTGGAGGACGACGGGGAGCATCGGTGCGATTTTAGGCGGGCACCATGGGAAATCCGCCTGTCGGCGGTTGAACTTGAAGGCGGAGCAGGTCTCGAAGGTCGTCAATGTCCTTGGCCTCCGAGAGGCCGCGGCCCGGCAGGATTAGCCAGTCGCGAGGAGTGCCGCTGCGATGCAGGAAGAAGCGGTCGCCCTCCTCAACAATGCGGTCAAGTGAGTCCCACCTTTCAAACTGCGACTCGCGACCATCTCGGCCGTGGTGGACGCCTTGGTCGTCCAAGGTCGCACTCATTGGTAAAAACCATTTTTCTATCTTTCGAAGCTTGTGGCGGCGGCCCTCGGTCACCACGATTGCGAGGACGAATGTGCCCACGAAGACGCCTGTCACTACCATGGTCGCGACCACGCGAGCCGTCAGGGGCGGGTGGTCATGCACATAGACGGCCAGCGTTCCGATCGCGGCGAGCGGCGTCAGGAAGTTGACCACCCGGATGAAAAGCACCTCGCGAGGCCTTTGCCTGGCGATCCAGCGCGGCCGCGCACGCATCTCGATCAGAGCCAGGTAATCGTCAGCGGTGTAGGTGAATTCCAGTTTCACGGCCCACCCTGTCTCGCGGTCAGTTCTTCTTCCCGCCCAGCACGCCGTTCAGCAGGTCGCCGGCGCCGCCGGGGAGCTTCTTGATCTGGTCCTGAACCTGCTCGCCGACCTTATCCTTGAAGTCGCCCTCGAGCAGCCCAGAGGGGATCGGCAGGTTGGCCTTCTTGGCGGCGTCGGAGGCGACGGCCTGCAGGACGGCGGCGACGATGTCCTTGACCTCGACGCCCTGTCCCTTGCCGTCGGCGTTGCCGAGGTTCGCCAGGTTGATGTCGGGCAGGGTGACGGTCATCGGCTTGAGGGTGCCGCCGGCCTTCTTCTCGGCGACGGCCGACGCCTGCTTGCCGAGGTCCCCGAGCCCGCCCAGGGCGCTGGAGACGGCACCGCCGGCGAGCCCCCCGGCGTCGGGGATCACGTCGACGGTCGAGCCGGCGATGGTCAGCTTGTCGATGATCAGTTTGGTCGGGGTGGTGGTGGACTTGTCAGTGCTCGGCGTCGGGCTGGGCTTGCCGGCCGAGGGCAGGCCGTCCATCAGCGCCTTCACGTTCACGGTCATCGCCTTCTGCTCGATCACCAGGTGCGTGCCGTTCAGGGTGATGTTGGTGACGTGGAGCGGCTTGTCCATCAGGTGGGTGATGCCGGTGGTCGCCACGGATAGGCTGCTCACCTCGAGGATGTGCGGGGCGGCGGTGAAGCCGGCCGGGTTGGCGACGTCGAACCCCTTGAGGCCGATGCTGCCGCTGAACAGGCCGAGCGAGGCGCTGTCCAACGTGGTGGGCACGTTTAGCTGGGCGGTGCCCTCGCTCTGGACCACTTTCTTGACGGCGTAGTTGATGCCCAAGTAGGCGGCCACGACGGCCCCGATCACGACGACGACGATCAGGATGACGAGATACTTGAGCAGCTTGAAAATCACGGGGACTCCTTCGGGGTATTGCTGGGCACGGAGCATAGCACGGCGGCGGACGGCGAGCGACGGGGATTCGCCCTACCTTGCGGTCGATCGGTAAACGCCGACCGTGAGTTCGGCTGTCCGGCGTGGCGAGATGGGAAGAACTGCGCAATGGTGCCGGCCCGGTTTGACAGTCGCCGGTGGCCGTGCCACCATCGCCGTCCCTAAGCCCCGACAAACCCTGCTAGGAGCCCGTGGCCATGCTGTTGACGAAGCACGAGAACGAGACGTTCCTGAACCAGACGGTCTACATCAGCGGGCAGGCGTTCGTCCGGTGCAGCTTTATCGCCTGCACGCTGGTGCTCCGCGAGACGGTCTACCACCTGGAGGGATGCACGTTCGAGCGGTGCAACTGGCACGTCGACTGGGTGCTGATGTGGGGCAGCCCCGAGAGCGTCCGCGAGATCAAGGCGCTGGTGCAGCTGATCGAGACGGCCCAGCAGCAGCAGCTGCCCGCCGACCAACTCGACCCGTCGCAGGTGGCGTCGCCGATCCCAGGCGGGCCGATGCTGAGGTGAGTGAGCGGGGCGTGGGAACGCGCGGCAGCGCCGTGAGCTACGGCGCGGTCACATCTTGAACGCGCCGTAAAATGCGTCGTTCTCGCCGGACTGTTCCCACCTGTCGCCGATCACGCCGGCGGTGTAGGCGGCGCGCTCGGCGTAGCCGACCTTGCGGTGGGACAGCGGGACCAGCGGGGCGTACCAGACGTTGCTAGGCTGGCTACAGCAGGCGTCATTCGGCATCGGCTGAACGCTCAGTTCCGCCCCGGCGGTCTTGACGTGGTAGGCCTTCCCGTCCTTCTGGAACGAGACGGGCAACCGTCGGACGGCCATCACCGGGCCCAACTGGGCCGACTCCTTCGACCGCAACAGATCCGCAAACGCGGCCATCTGCGCCGGCGTTCCGTCGACGGTCAGTTCTGACCGTCGCACGGCGGCCACTTCAGCGAGATTGTCGTCGCACGAGACGGCGGCGACGGCCGAGACGCCGGCGAGGTCGGTCCCCTTCCACTGGCCCGATGCGACGTGCCACGCGAGGACGGCGTCGCGGCCGGTCGTGACGCGCTCGGCGTTGTAGTGGCACGCGCCGGCGAAGACGCTGGCCGTGCGGGCCTCGACGTAGTCGCCGGTGATCGCCGTGGTGACGACGGGCGTCGGCGCGGGCGAGCGGGCGGCGGACAGGCAGGCGAGCGACAGCAGGGCGAATTTGACATTCATGGGTTGCTCCACCAGTTTTACGCCACGTCGGGCAGGCCGGATCGGTAACAGCTTCGGCCGGGGGTACACCGCTCGGGGGCGACGAACAGGCCATCGGGGCCTACGGGCTGCTGCGTGTCGAAGCACCAGCAGTGACCGCTGGGATCGTAGTAGTGCTCCGGCTCGGATGGGATCACGTCGAGCATGAAATATTTCTTGCTCCGCAGCTCGCCGCAGAAGGGAGTGGGGATGGTGGACATACAGATGACCTCTGTTCCAGCCGCGCGTTTCCGGGCCGTCTAAACGGCGGCCAATTTCGCCAGCGCCCGCCGCACCAGCGTCTGGGTCAGCGGGACCTTGTACCCGTTCTTGGCCAGTGGCTTGGCCCCATCGGTCGACAGCCGGGCCGCCTCGGCGATGGTCGGTTCGTCCAGCGGCTTGCCGGCCAGGAACGCCTCGGCCTTCTCGCACCGCCACGGGATCGGGGCGACGCCGCCGAGGACCAGGCTGACCTTGCCGGGCGAGACGACGGCGGCGACGGACGACATGGCGAAGTCGAGGCTCTCGCGCTCCTTGAACTTGTGGTACGTCGAGCGACCGGCGGGCGGGGGCAGGACCACCTCAGTGATGACCTCGCCGCCGCCGAGCACCGTTTCGGTGCGGACCGAGCCGTCGGCGGGCAGGTGGAACAGCTTGGCGATTGGGATCGTCCGCGGCCCGGCGGGCCCGGTGACGCTCACGGTCGCGCCCAGCGCGGTCAGCATCGGCGCCAGGTCCGACGGGTGGACGATCACGCACGGCCCGTCGGTGTCGAAGATGGCGTGGTACTTGTTCTCGCCGGGCTTGGCGTAGCACTCGGTCCCGCCCTTCTTCAGGCAGTTGACGCCGTCCAGGCGGAAGTACCAGCACCGGGGCCGCTGGCCCAGGTTGCCACCGACGGTGCCCAGGTTGCGGATCTGCGGGGTGGCCACGCTGTGCGCGGCCTCGACCAGCCCCGGGTAGTTCTTGGCGACGGTGGAGTCGCCGATCAGCTGCGTGAGCGTGACCAGCGCGCCGATGCGGACGCCCCCGTCGGGCGCGGGGGCGATGCCGTTCAGGCCGGTGATGGTCTTCAGGTTCACCACCCGCATCGGACGGGTGATGTAGGCCTTGAGGGTGGTGTGCAGGTCCTGTCCGCCGCCGATCGGGCGTGGATGTTCATCGACGTCGACCGTCTCCTGCTCGACCGCAGGGATCAGCAGCTTGACCGCGTCGTCCACGCTGGCGGCGTTGGCCCACTCGAATGACTTCATCTGAGCACCTTCAAAGGGAGTGCAGAATGGTGAGTTTAGAGTGAGCATTCACCGATGACGCTCTTCCGTTCTGCACCCCGCACTCATCACCCTGCACTTGCGCGGTCCCGCTTCACGCCTTCGCCAAGAGCCCCATGAGGATCTTGTCCGGCGTGATGGGCAGCTCGCGCACGCGGACGCCGCAGGCGTTGTAGACGGCGTTGGCGACCGCGCCGACGCCGGGGATGTTGGCCGGCTCGGCGATGCCGATCACCTGTTGGCGCGGGTCGCCGTCGTCGATCACCGGGATCAGCTCGCCGATCTCGAGCGCGCCGCACAGCTTGTAGTCGCCGAAGCCGGGGTTGAGCATCACGCCCAGGCCGGGGTCCATGGCCCGGCCCTCGTACAGGGCCATGCCGATCGACTGGATCATGCCGCCGTTGATCTGGCTCTCGGTGGCCAGCCGGTTCAGGATCAGGCCACCGTCCTGAACGTGGCACATGCGGACGACCTTCACGTGGCCCGTCCCGGTGTCGACCTCCACCTCGGCGAAGCTGGCGCCATGCGCCCCGTTGCCGCTGAGGCCGAGCTTCCACTCGCCGCGGACGCTGAGCCCTGCCGCCGGCAGGGCGGCGCAGGCCTGCTTCCAGGTGAGGGTCTTGCCGCCGCCGATCACGTTGCCCTCGCCGAACGACACCTTCGCGTGGTCGTCCACGCCCAGCAGCGGGGCGACGCGCTTGGCCATCTCGACGCGGGCGTTGACGGCGGCGTCCTTCACGGCCGGGGCGAGCGACGCGGCCGTGGTCGACCCACCGCTGGCGTTAGCGTTGCCCAGCTTCGTGCTGCCGATCTTCTCCGACACGTCGGCCATGCCCAGGCCCAGCTCCTCGGCCACGATCGCCTTGACGTAGGTGCGCGTGCCGGTGCCCAGGTCCTGCGTGCCGCACATGGCGGTCACGGCACCGTCCCTGCCTACCGTGACTGTCACCTCACACTGCGCACGACCTCCCCCGTTCCACGCCCCGATTCCGCAGCCGAACCCACGCTTCACCGGTCCGGCGTCCGATCCGGCCTTCGGATTGCGCCGGTGCCAGCCGATCACCTCTGCCCCCTTGTCCAGCTGCCGGCCGTGCGCGACCGGCGCGTTGGCGTTTCGCTTGCGGAACTCGACCGGGTCCATGCCGATCTTCTCCGCCAGCTCGTCCATCAGCGACTCGATGGCGAACGACGCCTGCGGGAACCCCGGGGCCCGCATGGCGACGCTGCTGTCCTCGTTCGTGTGGACGGTGGCGAACGTCTGGAACGCGCGGGCGTCGTCCTTGCCGGGAACCCTGTGGCCCTGGTCGTCGCGCGGCCGGCCGTACTGGTAGGGCTGGGCGCCGATGTTCCCGCCGCCGATGCCGCTCAGGCCGAACTGCTCGGCGTGGCAGGCGATCAGGTTGCCCTCCTTGTCGACGCCGGCCTTGAACCGCTGGATCGAACCGGGCCCGTTGCCGGCCATCAGGAACTCGTCGGTCCGGGTGAGCATCATCTTGACCGGCCGGCCGAGCTTCTTGCTCAGCTTGCAGCCCCACACGCCGGGCGCGCCGATGCTGAACTTGCTGCCGAACCCGCCGCCCATGTACTGGACGATGCCCGTCACGTTGCTCTCGTCCAGTTCCAGTGCCTTGGCCGAGTCGCCGGGGATGCTGAACGTGCCCTGGGTGGAGCAGTAGACGGTCGCCCTGTCGCCGCCGCGGAAGTCGACGGTGACGCCGTGGCTCTCCAGGCAGCAGTGGTGCAGGATCGGCGTGCGGTACTCGGCCTCCACGACGGCCGCGGCGGTGGCGAGGACCGCATCCACGGCGGCGGCGTTGCCCTGCGACTTCCCGGCGCGGCCGCCCTCGGGGAACACCTTCGGCGAACCTGGTCTCATCGCGTCATCGGCGGTCACCACGTTCGGCAACACGTCGTAGCTGACGACGACCGCCCGAGCGGCGTCCTCGGCCGCCTCGACCGTCTCCGCCGCCACGGCCGCGACGGCCTCGCCCGCGTACCGGACGGTCCGGCCCATCGCGATCGGCAGCACGGCCAGCACGCCGGGCAGTTTTTCCGCCGCTGTCGTGTCGATGCCGGTGACGTTCGCATGGGCATGGGGCGAGGTGACGAACCGGCCATGGGCCATGCCGGGGAGCTTCACGTCGTAGGTGTAGATCGCGGTGCCGGTCGTCTTGGCCGGCCCGTCCGCGCGGGGCAGCCGCGAGTTCAGCAGGCGGTGTCCGTCGTTCGGCCCCCACGTGGGGTTATCGCCGTTGTCGTCCACCTCGATCTCGACCTCGGTCGGGACGCCGTTCACGACCTTGGGAACTTTGATCAGCTTCTTCGGCATGGGTGTCTCGGGTCAGGCGATCTGAGTGAAAACGTGAAGACGTGAAACGTCAATATCTCGCTCACGTCTTCACCTTTCACGTCTTCACGCCGGCGGCAGCCAATGCCGCGTCGAACACGTGGGGGTAGGTGCCGCAGCGGCAGAAGTTGCCCTTGCAGCCCTCCTGCACCTGCTGCCGGGTGGGGTTCGGATGGTCGCGGACGAGCGCGGTGACGGTGGTGACGAACCCGCTGGTGCAGAAGCCGCACATCATGGCGTCCTTCTCGCAGAACGCCTTCTGCACGGGGCTGAGGTCGTCGGGCGTGCCGAGCCCCTCGACGGTCGTCACCCGCCGGCCGACCACGTCGATCGCCAGCACCGAGCAGCCGTAGACCGGCTGGCCATCCAGCAACACGGTGCAGGCCCCGCAGGTGCCGACGTTGCAGACCAACTTCGGGCCGGTCAGCGGCGGGTCGAGCCGGTCGCGGATCGCACTGAGCAGCGTGGTCCGCGGCTCCACCGTCAACGTCCGATCATGCCCGTTTAAGCTCAGAGTGACCGGCACCGCCCCGGCGATCACCTTACCCGCCCCCGTCTCAGCGGGGGCCTGGGCGCGTGCATCGGGAAGTGCGGCACCGAGCAAACCGTCGGCTGCCAACGCCGCTGCGCCGACCTTCAGGAAGCTCCGCCGGCTGACACCGGGGACCGGCAGTTCGTCTTCCGCGTGAGGAGTCACGTTCATCTCCCGTGTGTCGATGTGCCCGTTCGCACGGCACCTTAACCCCGCAGCGGCGAGGTGGCAATCAGATTCGGCCCCGGCGACGCCCCTGATTTCACGGTTGCCAATCTTGGCACCGATCGCCCCAAGCTCCTTTGACGCACCAATCGGTGATCCGGCCCTGATTCTCGGTCACAGGCTGCGACCGTTCTCGTCAAGCCACCGCCGGTGGGGTGGCTTGATCTTTTTCTGCCGCCTGCGACAATCCCTGCCATCGACCGTACATCGCCGGGCTTGCGGCTGCCGCGAACCTTTGGCGTCCGACGGTCGTAGCTCAGTCAAGTCAGGACGTTCGGCTTTTCGCGTCAGCTGAGAGGAACACCGCCGGAACGGTCCGCCGGGCCGGGGAGAAGTCCCCGCGCGGTCGGTCCCACCGGCCGGGGTCCGCCCCGCACGCCCCGCACGCCCCGATCCCCCGGAGAACCGGCATGCTTAGGGACGCCACGCTCGACCTTCTCAAGTACGCCTCCTACCGGCCCGTGGCCGCCGCCATCCTCGCCCGCGTCGACACGATCATGGCACGGTGGGAGCAGTCGGTCCGCGACAAGCTCCCCGCCGCCGACCGCCTCACCATGGCCGGCCTCCGCGACGAGATGCCCGAGGTGCTGACCGAGCTCGCCCGCACGTTGGACTCAGAGGACGGCAGCCACTTCGACCTGCTCCTGCGCGCCAGCGACGGCCACGGCAAGCTCCGCTTCCACCAGAGCTACGACGTCAGCGAGCTGATGATCGAATACGGCCTGCTCCGCCCGCTGCTGCTCGACGAGGTCACCGCCCACCTCGGCCGCGACCTCTCCCCCGAAGAGTCGGCCGCCACCAACATGGGGCTCGACGCCGCCATGCGGCACAGCGTCACGCAGTTCACCGCCCACCAGCACGACCAGCTCCGCGCCCTGGCCGAGTCGCAGAGCAAGTACCTCGCGTTCCTCAGCCACGACCTCCGCGGGGGCCTGAACGGCGTGCTGCTGATGGTCGAGGTGCTCAAGCGCGAGCTGGCCGGCGAGCCCCGGTTCCACGAGTCGATGGAGGACCTCGACTCCATGCGCCGCTCGATCATGGACACGGTCGGCACCATGGACCGCTTCCTGCACGCCGAGCGGTTCCGCGCGGGCAAGGTCCAGCCCCGCCTGGCCACGCTCGACCTGCGGTACGTGCTGAAGGACGTGACGGCCTCGATCGCCTACCTGTGCAAGGACAAGGGGGTCGACCTGCAGTTCGACATCCCCGCCGGCACGTCGGTCGTCACCGACCGCGACCTGCTCGTGCTGATCGTCCAGAACCTGGTCGGCAACGCGGTCAAGTACACCGCGGCCGGCACGACCGTCCGCCTGACCGCCACGGCCGCCCCCGAGGGTGGACCGATCACGATCGCCGTCGTCGACCACGGCCCCGGCATCGCCCCCGACCGGCTGGCCACCCTGTTCAACCCCTTCACCCGCGGCGAGACCCACGGCCAGCCCGGCGTCGGCCTCGGCCTCTCCATCGCCCGCCAGGCCGCCGAACTGTTGGGTGCCGACCTGCTCGCCGAGTCGACGCTCGGCCAGGGCGCGACGTTCTCCCTCACGCTCCGCTGACCCGCTTCCTTCGGCAGCGCGCCAGCGAAGTCCCAACCAAACCGCCGGCAGCGGCGTCGCCGCGGCCGCCACGATCAACAGCGGCACCCGGCACGCGATTACCGTGTCGTCCCGCTCCAGGCTCCGGCGCCGCACCAGTCGAGCGCCGCCCCAGGTCCACCCATGGTCGGGTCCGAACCGTTCGCCCAAGCGCCGTTCCCGCGCGTGGACGTCCACGACCAGTTGCCCAAACACGGTGCCGACGTATACCGCCCCCGAGCGTTCGTCATGCCGGAGCAGGTCCATCGGCGGCAACGTCCAAGCCAACACGGCGAAGACCAGCATGCCCGCCGACGCCGTCGCCACTGGAAGTCCGCCAATCTGCATCGGGTCATCGCTTCGGCAACGTGAACAGCCACAGGCCCAGCGGGTTGCCGCCCACAACCTGCTGGTCGTCGACCGGCAGCACGTACCGGATTCGCATCTCCTCGGTCCCGCCGTCCTCCCGCGGCAGGTACTCGAAGAATTGCGTCGCCCGCTCGTGGCCCGGTTTGAACCGTCCGAACGTGCCGTACATCCAGTCGCCACGCGGGACGAACGGCGGCTGCAGCCAAGACCGACCGACGTACCGCTGGGGCAGCGTCGTGGCCGTGTCGGTCGCCAGGTCGTAGGTCAGCCGCGACGCGTGGGTCAGGACGACCAGGCGATGGTCCACCACGGCCCCAACGCTGGCCGGGAACCACCATGCGCTCTGCGGGAACTGGCCGTTCTCAGGCGCCGGCCGCGGGGCGGGCGCCGCGTGGACCAGCGACGGCGGGTCCGCGGCCAGCCGGCGAAACTGACCGGTGGTGGGACTGTACTCCCACAGCCCGCTGTTCCCGGCTTGCCCCGCCGGCCAGAGCGGCGACTCGACGTAGAATACGACCCGTTTTCGCGCGCGGTCCGCCACCATGCCGCAGACGACGAAGGCGGGCCCCCCGTCGAACGGCGACGCCTGCCCGCCCCGGCCCGACAGAGCCAGCGTGCGGGTGGGTGCCGCACCGATCAGGTCGATGTCGATCAGCCCGCCCTCCTTCGCCTGTGCCCCGACGGCCGCGTACAGATGGCCGCGGAGCTCGACCGACGCCTGGAAGTGCGGGGACGGCTGCTCGGGCGGGGTGAACACTCGGGCGGGGCCGCCGCTCAGGGGATAGCGGTCGACCCGGCCCTCGGACGTACACCAGTAGGCACCGTCATCGTCGTCCACGTCGGCACACAGGATGCCCGCCTGCGCGTCGATGGCGGCCTCGTGGTGGCGCTCGTCGAGATCATTCGCATCGATCCAGCCTCGCCTCACGCCCGGCGAGCCAGGCCCGCGGCAGAGGATGAGCGGCTTCGCCCCCGGCGGGGCGTCCAGGTCCAGGCGCAGCAGCTCGCGCCGCGGCTGGCTGCCGTCGGCCTCGGCCGCCAGCCCGATCGCGTAGACGGTCCGGCCACGCAGGACCGGCCCGGCAACCCCGTAGAGGCTGAGGTCTCCGTTGGCCACATCGAGCAGCGGTTGGGTCGACTGCCACTTGACCTTGACGGCGCGAGCGGTGGTCGCGCACACCAGTATCGCCAAGGCCGTCCACGTCCCACTTCGGTTGGCCATGATGATCCTGCTCCGATGTAACCAGCCGTCGACGACGCGGCCCAGCGGCCCGCAAACAGCATCCGGACGCCGAGCTCACCCGCGCAAAGTCCCACATTTCGGGCATCGATTGGGCGGGGCCCACAGGTCGTAGCCGCACCGCGAGCATTGGCAAGCCAGCCGACAGCTTGCCGCGCGGAGGCGACCCGCCAGCCACTCCGCCGTGACGGAATGGGCAGCACAGCGGACGCCGCCGTTCCCACCCACGGCTCCACCCACAGGTTCCAACAGACCCCGGTCGTTGTTGGTGCGGACGTAGTAGAGGCCGGTCAGTTGAACTTGCCGGTGGTTGGGCCGCCGTCAAACACGTCGATCGGCCGGGGCAGGACGTTCCAGTAAGGGACCCACACAGCCGGCGACCCGCGCCAAGCGATTGACAGCGTGTGGCCCTGGATCAGCAGTAGGCAGAGTAATTTCAGCGGCACCGCGGACAGTATGGCTGAGCCCCACGCGAGCGACTCAAGAAGCTGGAGGCGCAACACGCGGGTCAACCGGACGTGCCGCCCGCAGGCGAGCGATTTGGGCCGTCCCACCTGCGGGGGTGTGCAGCGTATGCGTTTAGCCCGGAAGCCGAATGAGCGGGCGATGGGAGTCGAACCCACAACAGCTAGCTTGGAAGGCTAGCGCTCTGCCATTGAGCTACGCCCGCGCGATGGATCGACCGCAAGATGATCAGTCTAACGCCTCTCCCGTTCGGGGCAAGTTCTGCCGAAACGGTGCGGCCTTGGCGAAGCTCGCGACGCGGGTACCCCCGCGTCGGTGAGCGTTGCCGAGCTTCACCGTGACGGCGGATTCTCTGTCCCGCGCGGTGTAGAGCTGTGTTCCGAACATCGACGAGAACGACGCCTGGCGGTTCAGCAGCGACGCGCGGGTGGTGCCCTACATGCGGGGGAGCCCGAAGCTGCCGACGCCGCTGTCGTTCGTGCTGGTCGAGCAGTAGTGGTGGCGAAGGCGTCGCTCACCGGCGACTTGGGCAAGCGGGTCGACCACCCGCGTGCTGCAGGTGCTGTTCGGCGTCGATCGCAAGCAGATGAACGTGTTCGTCGGGCGACGCTCGATGGCTCGCAGAAACTCGGCGAACAGAGGATGTTCGGTCGGGTTCACCATGTGGCGCGGGGTTCAGTTCTCCCGCGCGTAGTACTCCGCCTCCAGCGCCTTCAGCTTCGCCGCGGCCGTCTCGGCGTCGGCCTTGGCTTGCTTGCCCTTCTGGGCGTCGCGCACCGCGGCCGGGTCGGCCAGCTTCGTCTGGGCGCGGGTGACGGCGTTCTCGGCGTCGGCGATCTCGCGCTCCAACTCCTTCACCGTCAGCCGGCCGAAGGGGCGGGAGTAGGGGTTGTCCTTCTTAACCGCCTTCTGCTGTTGGGGCTGGGGCTTGAGCTGCTCCTTCTTCGGCTGCTGCTTGGCGGCGGGGCGGGCGGCGTCGGCCTTCTGCTGCTGTACCTTCTGCTGCCAGGCGGTGTAGCCGCCCTCGAAGTCGGTGATGCCGGCGTTCTCGATCACCAGCAGCCGGGTGGCGACCTTGTCCAGGAAGTAGCGGTCGTGGCTGACGCACATCACGGTGCCCGGGAACTGCTGGAGCGTGGTCTCCAGCGCGGTGCAGCTGTCGACGTCGAGATGGTTGGTCGGCTCGTCGAGCAGGAAGACGTTGGGCTTGTCCAGCAGCAGCTGCGCCAGGCGGACGCGGGCGCGCTCGCCGCCGCTGAGCAGCTTGATCTGCTTGTCGGCGTCGTCCTGCTTGAACAGCATCATCGCCAGCACGTCGCGAACGTCCTTCTCGGTGACCCCCTCGCGGTCGGCGGCGACCTCGTCGAACACCGTCTCCTCCGGGTCGAACTGGTCCAGCTTCTGGTCGTAGTAGCCCAGCGTCAGGTTCGCGCCCCACTTGATGTGACCCTCATCCGCGTCGGCACGGCCGAGCAAGACCTCCATCAGCGTTGTCTTGCCGGTGCCGTTGGCGCCGATGATGCCGATGCGTTCGCCACGCTTGATGAAGAAGCCGACGTTGTCCCAGAGCTTGCGGTCGCCGAAGCGCTTGGAGAGCTCGCGGACCTGCAGCACCTGATCGCCGGAGCGCTGGTCCGTGTCGATGGTCAGCTTGATCTTGCTGGTGGTGGCGACGGCGCCGATCACCTGGTCGCTGGCCAGCAGGCTGTCCAGCCGGCGCTTGCGGCCCTTGGCCTGGGTGGCGCGCTGGCCGGCGCCGAACCGGCGGATGTACTCCTTCTGCTTCTCGATGTCGGCCTGCTGCTCCTCGCGGGCGCGGGCCTGGGTCTTCTCGGCCAGCTCGCGCTGCACCAGGAAGTCGGAGTAGTTGCCGGGGAAGCTCTTCAGGCGGTGCTGGGTGAGCCAGACGATGCGGGTGGCGAGCCGGTCCAGCAGGTAGCGGTCGTGGCTGATCAGCAGCACGGCCCCGGTGAACTCCAGCAGGTATTTTTCGAGCCACTCGATGGCGGCCAGGTCCAGGTGATTGGTCGGCTCGTCGAGCAGCAGCACGTCCGGCTCGGCGATCAGCAGCTTGGCCAGCGCCAGGCGCGACCGCTGCCCACCGCTGAGGGTGGCGACGTTCTGCTCCCACATCTCGCGGACCAGGCCGACGCCGAGCAGCGTCGCCTCCAGCTTGTGCTGCCAGGCGTACCCGCCGGCCAGGTCGAACTCGCCCTGCACCTGCGTGTACTTCTCCAGCGTTTTGTCGAGGTCGTCACCCGCGTGCTCGGCCATGTCGTGCTCGAGCTGTCGCATCTGGTGCGCCAGGTCGTGCAGCTTGGCGTAGGCCAGCTCGGCCTCGTCCATGACGGTGTTGGCGGCGTCGAACGTCGGGTCCTGGACGAGGTGGCCGACCTTGACGCTGCGGGCGATCGAGACGGTGCCGACGTCGGGCTTGAGCTCGCCCATCAGCACCTTGAACAGGGTCGACTTGCCCGCCCCGTTCGGCCCGATCAGGCCGACCCGCTCGCCGCGGTCGATCATGAACTCGAGGTTCTGGAAGATGACGCGCTTGCCGAAGTGGGTCTCGAGATTGGTGATGGTCGCGATGGGCATGACAGCTTCAGATCCTTGGAACCACAGATGCACACGGATGCACACAGATCAAGATGAACGGCGTCGGCAGACCTCTCCCGATCTGTGCCCATCGGTGTGCATCCGTGGTCAACTCTCTTCCTCGCCGCTCAGGTGCTTCAGCTTCTCGGCCAGCTTTTCGAGCCCCTTCAGGCGGTCGACGATCTGCGGCAGGTTGCGGAGCAGCGTGTAGGCCCGCTTGGCCTCCTTGTACGGCATGTGGGGCGAGCCGTGGACGATCTGCTTCGCCTCGACGTCGCCGATCACGCCGCACTGGGCGCCGACCATCACCTGGTCGCCCAGCGTGATGTGCCCGGCCAGCCCCGCCTGCCCGCCGAGGACGACGTAGTTGCCCAGCGTGGTCGACCCGGCCACGCCGGCCTGGGCGACGACGAGGCAGCCGACGCCCGCCTTCACGTTGTGGCCAAGCGTGGCGAGGTTGTCGATCTTGGTGCCGGCCCCGACGGTGGTGGAGCCGAGGGCGGCGCGGTCGACGGTGGCGTTGGCGCCCACCTCGACGTCGTCGCCGAGGACGACGTTCCCGATGTGGGGGATCTTGTGGTGGACCCCGCCGCTGGTGGCGTAGCCGAACCCGTCGGCCCCGATGACGGCGCCGGCGTGGAGCACCACGCGGTCGCCCAGCACGCACCGGTCGTACACGACGGCGTTGGGGTAGAGGACGCAGTCCCTGCCGATCGCCGTGTTCGGCCCGACGTACGCGCCGGGGTAGACCACCGAGCCCTCGCCGATCGCCGCGGTCGGGTCGACGAAGGCCCTGGCGTGGACGCCCGCGAACGGGTGCTTGCGGAACCCGTGGATGGCCACGAGCGCCTTCTGGTAGGCGAGGTAGGCGTCCTTCGACCGCAGGAGGGTCAGCCGGTCGGTCGCCTTGGCCTTGGGACCGACGATGACGGCGGTCGCGCGGGTGGTGTCGAGCTGCGGGGCGTACTTCTCGTTGGCGAGGAAGCTGACCTGTCCGGGCTGGGCGTCCTCGAGCGTGTTGACGCCGCTGACGACGGCCGAGCCGTCGCCGACCACTTCGGCGCCAATGCGGGCGGCGAGTTCGGAAATCGTGATGGGTTCCACAGCCGGCGATTCTACGGGCGGCGACCCGAATGACAAAAGCGGCCGACCGGAGGGCCGGAGGCCACTTTGGGTGCCGACTCAGCAGCGCTTGGCAACGCGTACCCCAATTCTGACGTCGCTCTCCGCCAAGAAGAACACGCTGACGGACACCCTCTTTTTCGTAAAGCTGCACCCGAACCGCCGTGCAGTTGAAGGATCTAGCCGGCAGGATTCGACGCGCCGTTCGCGGGGGTGATGTAGTAGTAGAGGCTTTCGCCCTTCCCGCGATGGCGCAAGCGACCGCCAAGCCGATCGGCCAAGTTCGCCGTCGTCCGGCTAAACCCTTCGGCTCCAGCGACTACGCCTCCGCTCAGGGTGTCAGCACGTTCATACACATCCCCGTCGCCAGCTTCGGATAGAAGTACGTGCTCTTCGCCGGCATCACCTCATCGTGCGCCGCCAGTTGCTCCAGCGCCCCCAGCGGCGTTGCCTTCAGCAAGAGCGCAATCTGAGCGACGCGACCATCCGTGCGAGCCACGATCTCCGACGCGTCCGAGCTGTAGGTCCGCGCGACCGTCTTCCCGTTGGCGAACCTCGGCCCGATGATCTGGTCGAGCAGGTAGCGCTGCAGGATGGCCACGTCGAGCCGGCGCCAGGCGTCGCTGTGGTCGGGCTCGACGGCCGCCAGCACGTCGGGGTTCTTGCACGTCAGCTGGTACAGCCGGCCGGTGCGGCCGTCGTACAGGCCGAACGTGTGGGCGGGTAGCATCGGCAGCGTCACGTCGACCCAGTGCGGCAGGGCCGAGGGGGCGACGTCGAGGTGGACGACGTCGAACGTGTCGGCGACGGCGGCGGTGAACGCGGTCATGTCGAACGACTCGACGTTGCCGATCAGCCGGTGCGTCGGCAGGATCAGCAGCCCCTCGTCCTGCATGCCGACCAGGCAGAACATGCAGTAGTTCGCCGGGTGGGTCGGCGGCAGCGGGCCGCCGTTCTTGGCCTCGAGCTCGCCGAGGTAGGTCAGGGCGGTCGTGTACCGGTGGTGGCCGTCGGCGATGTAGATCGGCTTGCGGCCGACGAGGTCCATGACCTGCCGCTCGACGTCGGCGTCGGTGACCGACCACAAATCGTTTCGCACGCCGTCCAGCGTCGCGGTGCGCTCGGGCCGGCCGAGGTTCTCGTACAGCTTCTTGGCCACCTCGTGCCGGGTGTCGCTGTAGAGGCCGAAGATGGGCGACAGCTGGCACTGCGTGGCCCGCATCAGCTTGAGCCGGTCCTCGATCGCCTCGCGATAGGTCTGCTCGTGCGGCACCACGTGACCCTGGCCGAACGGGCTGATCTTCACCACGGCGAAGAACCCCTTGCGGTGGTACGTCCGGCCGTTGTGCTGGTAGCTCTGCTGGTACGGGTAGATCGCCTGCCGGTTGGGCCGGGCCAGGACGCCGGTCTTCATCCAGCCCTTGAGCGTCGCATCCGCGGCGGCGTAGACCGCGTCCGGCCCGACCGCCTTGGGCGGCAGGTAGGGCAGGTCGACCGTCACGATGTTGTGTGGGCTCTTCGCCTGCAGCAGTGGCTTGGTCCGGTCGTCCAGCACGTCGAACGGCGGGGCGATCAGGTCGGACCAATCGGTCCCGAACTGCTTCCCGAACTGCACGGCGGCGAACGGACGGATCTGCGGCACGCGGGGCTCCTGCTAGACGTCGCACCCTCACCCACGCCGGGGTGGCGGCTTCAGCCGCCACCAGTGGCCGCTGAAGCGAGCTCCCCGGCCGGAGATCCAGGTGGAACGGTCCTCAGGTTGTACGCGGTGTCCGGCGAAAAGGGGAGACGCCAATCGGCGTGGTTCACCGGCCGACCTTCGTCAGCCGGTACACCCGCCGGCCGACGTCGTCGCTGAACAGCAGCGATCCATCCGGCGCTTGGATGCAGTCGACCGGCCGGCCCAGCACGGTGGTGCCGTCGGGGGCCAGCAGCGACACCAGCGGCATCGTGCCGCACGGCTTGCCGCTGACCGGGTCGAACTCGATCCGCTGCACGCAGTAGCCCACCTTCACCCGGCTGTTCCAGCTGCCGTGGAAGCAGACCACCGCGTCGCCCGCCTGGCCGGTCAGCTTGTCGCTGGACGTGAAGTTCCACCCGTTGTTGGCCCAGTGGGCGCCGTTGCACCAGGCGGGGGGGATGGTCTTCTCAACCAGTTCCGCGATGTCGGGCCGGTTGGCGAACTCCTGGCGGGGGACGCGGTTGCCGGTCACGAACGGGTGGCCGTAGAAGCCGTCCTGCACGTAGTGGTTGAACTCGTCGGGCGGGTTCAGGTCCGTGGCGGCGGGGCCGAAGTTCTTGCCGCCCCAGTTGTCGGAGCCGTGGTCGCAGCCCCACAACTCGGTCGTGCCGGGGCGGTAGCGCAGCTTCTCGGTGTTGCGGATGCCGCTGCAGAACAGCTTCTTCCCCGTGCCGTCGAGGTTGAAGTGCCAGATCTTCTCGCGATCGTCGCCGGTGTGGTCGGTGATGTTGCCGCTGTCGCCGATCGAGGTGTAGAAGCCGTCCCTGTCGACCAGGATCGACCGGTACCAGTGCCCGCCCCCCTCGGGCATCGGGCCGGTGTCGATCGTCTCCTCGTCGGTCGCCTTGCCGTCGGCGCCCAGCTTGGCCCGGTGCACCGACCCGCTCTGGGTGAACCAGAGGTAGCCGTCGAACCACATCAGGCCGTGGACGGTCGGCATGTTGGTGACGAACGTCGTGACCGTCTTGTACTTCCCGTCGGCGTCGGGGTCGCGCAGGCACTGGATCCGACCGCGGTCGGGCTGGGACACGAACAGCGTGTTCGCGTCCGGCCCGAACTCGACGAACCGCGCCGCGGGCAGCTTGTCGCTGGCGACCGTCACCTTGTACCCCGGCCGCACCGTGAACGCCGGGACGTCCGGGCCCACCGTGCCCGGCTCGGCGGCGCGGGACGTCGACGCGATGGAGAGGGACAGGGCGATGCCAGACCAGAGGAAGTTCGACCGCTTCATGCGGTCAATCCTGTCTTGCCGCTCGCGGCTTCGCAAACGCGGCGACGTGGATTCAGAGGGACAGCCACGAATGGCACCAGTGCACGCGAATCGGACGCGCCAATAGGCCCGCCCAGCACCGCCCGATGCGACAACCCGCAACCTGCGTCTGCGGTGTGAAGCTCGTTCAGCAGAGTTGACATGCGGCGGTAGCCGCACCCTGAGGGGATGTAAATGTGGCGCGGCCCGTTCCGCCGCTCCCATGCGACTGCCGCTCGGCGGGCCGCCCGGGCCGACCCGCGTTTCCGGACCAGAAACGCAGTCTTCGGTCGAGTTTACAGAACAGAGGTATCCACGAAGGACACAAAGGGGCATGAAGATGAGGCAGCTGAAAGGTGCCAGTCTTTCTTCTTCGTGTCCCTTCGTGCCCTTCGTGCATAATCCTCTTTATCGGGATCGATCGCGGCCAATGAGACGGCATCGCCGAATGCATCTGACGCCGACGGATTCTATTCGTGTGATTTGTGGCCCCTCTTGCTCGCGCGGCCGGACGTCACACCACCCGCCGCATTAGCTCGCGGACGCGCCCCGCGTCCACCGGGTTCGTCGCGACCCCGCCGGCCTTGAACGCGGTGCCGACGATGAACCCGTCGGCCACGGGCAGGAACTGCCCGATCGAATCGGCCGTCACGCCGCTGCCGAGGAAGATCGGCGTCGTGCCGCTCCCCACGGCGACCGCCGCCGCCTTCACCGCCCGCACCTTTCCCAGGTCGGTGGGCTTCCCCGTCCCTGCCCCGCTGACCACCAGCGCGTCGGCCAGCCCGCGGTCGATCGTGTCCTCCACCTCGTCGGCCAGCGACCGCTCGGCCAGCGCCGCCGAGTGCTTCACGTCGACGTCGGCGAAGATCCGGATGCCGTTCGCGTTCAGCTCCGCCCGGTCGCGCAGCAGGTCGTGGGCGATCCCCTGCAGGATGCCCTGGTCGGCCAGCCGCGCCCCGCACAGGACGTTCACCCGGATGAAGCTGGCCCCGACGGCGTGGGCAACGGCCAGCGCTGTGCGGCCGTCGTTCCGCAGCACGTTGATGCCCAGCGGCAGCTGCGGGAACCGCCGTCGCACCTCGAACGCGATGGCGGTCATGTGCGCCGCCACGCCCACCGGCACGCGGCCGGGATGGAACGGCACGTCGCCGAAGTTCTCCATCATCAGCCCGTGGACGCCCGCGTCGGCCAGCGTGTCGGCATCGCGCAGCGCCGCCTCGCGGACGGCCGCCACGTCCCCGCCGAACCGCGGCGAGCCCGGCAACGCCGCCAGGTGCAGCATGCCGATCACGGGCTTCGGTTGGGCGATCCAGGCGGTAAGCATGGGGGTGAGCTCTGAGTTGGGAGTTCTGAGTTACGAGTTTTGCGGGGGCACGTTCCGGCGTCCGCTCAGGACTCCCAACTCAAACTCAGGCCTCACTTCAATACTTCCGCGACGCGATGACCGCCTTCACCTGGGCCGGGTCGTCGAACAACGCTTCGTGCGAGATGATCCGCGGCGGGACCGTCTCGCCGGCCTTGAGCTTCCTGGCCGTGTCCATGATGGCCGGGCCGAGCAGGGGGTTGCACTCGATCGCGCAGTTCAGCTTGCCGTCGATGATCGCCTGCAGCCCCTCGCGGATGGCGTCGATCGTCACCAGGATCACCTCGGTGCCCGGCTTCCGTCCCGCCTCCTCCAACGCCTGGATCGCGCCCAGGGCCATGTCGTCGTTCTCGGCGTAGACCGCCTGCACGCCCTTCCCCTCGGGCGACTTCAGGATCGCCTCCATCACCGACTTGCCCTTGTCCCGCTTGAAGTCGGCGTTCCGGCTGACCACGATCTTCATGCCCGGGTACCCCGCGATCGCCGCCGCAAACCCGTTCGTCCGGTCCACCGTGGCCGACCCGCCGACGTTCCCCTCCAGCTGCACGATGTTGCAGGTGCCGTTCGTCTTCTTCGCCAGCCACTCGCCCGCGCGCCGCCCCTCCTCCTTCAGGTCCGATCCGATGAAGATCGGCTGCAGGGTCGGGTCCTTCACCTTCACGTCGCGGTCCGACACGATCACGGGGATGTGTGCCGCCTTCAGCTTGGCGAGGATGCCGTCCCAGCCCAACTCCTCCTTCGGCGCCAGCGCGACGACGTCGAGCCGCTGCTGCAGGAACGCGTCGAGCGCGTCGAGCTGCCTCTGCTGGATGCCCTGGCTGTCGGAGAAGTGCAGGTCGACGCCGGCGTCCGTGGCCGCCTGCTGGATCGACAGCGTGTTGGCCGTCCGCCAGTTGCTCTCGGCCCCGAGCTGGCTGAACCCCACCGACAGGTCGCCCGCCGCGCCGTCGTTCTTCTTGCCGCACCCGCTGGCCAGCAGCGCAAACCACAGCCCCAGCCCCACGACCGCCCGTACGTTCCCTGAAACCATCAGCTTTCTCCTTCGTAGCCCAGCCGGCCGGCAGCCGGCGTCAACGTAGAAGTGGCGTTTCGCACCGTCAAGCCGGCGACGTCATCCCGCCGCGGCCAACAGGTCGCGCAGGTCCAACGGCCGGGTGACGATCGCCAGCCCGCCGTCCGGCAACCGCGGCCACTGGTCGGTCGGGCGGTCCCAGTACAGCTCGACGCCGTTCTCGTCGGGGTCCCGCAGGTAGAGCGCCTCGCTCACGCCGTGGTCGCTTGCGCCATCGAGCTGAATGCCGGAGTCGATCAGCCGGCGCAGCGCGTCGCCCAGCTTCGCCCGCGTCGGGTACAGGATCGCCGTGTGGTACAGCCCCGTGGACCCCGGCGGCGGCGGCGAGCCGCCGAGGCTCTCCCAGGTGTTCAACCCGATGTGGTAGCCGCCCGCCGACAGGAACGCCGCCTGTCGGCCGAACCGCTGCACCAGCTCGAAGCCCAGCACGCCCTGGTAGAACGACAGTGCGCGGTCGAGGTCGGCCACCTTCAGGTGGACGTGGCCGATGCGGACGCCTGAGTCGATTGGTTTCGGGTCGGGTAGCATGGCGGGATGGTAGGGCGTCCCTCGTTGCCAACAGGGCCGGGCCGTGTCGGCCCGAGCCAGCAAAGCTGGCGTGTCGCGCGACGGCGATGCCATTGGCGACCGGCGTCGGTCGCGCGAGACGCGGGCTGCGCCCGCTCGGGCCGGCACGGCCCGGCTCTGTTTGCAACCTGAAGCCCATGGCCGTCTTCACCTACCGAGCCACGACCGCGACGGCCCAGGCGGTGTCCGGCACCCTGGTCGCCGACACGCCGCGGCAGGCGCGCGAGCAACTGCAGGAACGCGGGCTCACCGTCCGGTCGGTCGTCCCCAAGGCCCAGCGCGGCACCGCCACCGCCCCGTGGCGGGCGCGGTGGGGGCGACGGCGCAACGGTGCGCGGGCGGTCGGCTTCACCCGGGATC
Organism: Tepidisphaeraceae bacterium; assembly: GCA_965198865.1. GTDB lineage: Bacteria > Planctomycetota > Phycisphaerae > Tepidisphaerales > Tepidisphaeraceae > CBDAQA01. Next base: position 169,829 of record CBDAQA010000022.1, read on the forward strand.
TGGCAACACTTCTAGCCGTGGGCGTCCCCCTGGCCGACGGGATCGGCACGCTGGGCGAGCAGGCGGCGGGACCGTTCCGGGCTGTTCTGCTCCAGTTGCAGGACCGCGTCGCGTCGGGGGCCAGCCTGGCGACGGCGCTGGCCGAGCAGCCGGGGGCGTTCGACGACCTTGACGTCGCCCTGGCCGACGTGGGCGAGGCGGCGGGCAACCTGGACGTGGTGCTCGACCGGCTGGCGGAGTTCAAGGAGGCGCGGTCGGCCGTCCGCAACCGCGTCGGCACGGCCCTGATCTATCCGGCCATCGTGTTCGTCGTCGCCGTCGGCGTCAGCGTGCTGCTGATGACGTTCGTCGTGCCCAAGCTGCTCGCCCCCCTGGTCGAGTCGGGCCAGCCGATCCCGCCGATCACGCGTGTCGTCAAGGCGCTTAGCGACGCGCTGGTGCAGTACTGGTGGGCGGGGCTGTTGGTCGTCATCGGGGTCACGGCCGGCGGGGCGTACGCGATCGGCACGCCGCGCGGCCGGGCGGCGTGGGAGCGTTTCATGCTGCGCGTGCCGCTGCTGGGCGACGCGGCCCGCAAGCAGGCGATCGCCCGGCTGGCGATGGTGCTGGCGGTACTGCTGCGGAGCGGCATCGTCTTCGTCCGAGCCGTGGAGATCGCCGCCCGCACGACCAGCAACGGCGTGCTGCGGGATGCGCTGGGCCGGCTGGCGGTGGCCGTCACCAGCGGGTCCGACGTGGCCGCCGCCGTGCGCGACAGCGGGGCGTTCCCGCCGATGGTCGTGCAGATGTTCGCCGTCGGCCAGCAGTCGGGCCGGCTGGAGGACATGCTCGACCGGCTCGCCGCCGACTACGACCGCCAGGTGCGGACGCTCACGTCCCGGCTGACGGCCGTGCTCGAGCCGGCGCTGATCCTGCTGCTGGTGGCCCTGGTCGGCTCGATCGCCCTGGCGACGCTGCTGCCGATGCTGGAGGCGGCCGACGCATTTTAACGGCCGTCGCGAATGGACACGAATCAGATCATCGAAGCCGGCGTCTGAGGTACGCCGAAGCCCTGGGTCTTCGGCGTATCTCAGACACCGGCTCGGGCTCGATCGCATCCGTGGTCAGCAGTGGTTTTTCGGGCCGTCCATTGGCGTGGCGGGGTTGGTCCGATGTATGGTTGCTGACGGTTCAGTCCGCGACGGTTCGCCGGCGGGCGCGTTCCTCGATGGTTGGCCAAGGAGAACGGACGATGCCGGACGTGACGATGACGAACCCCCTGACACGCAGGGGGCTGCTGGCCCGGGCCGGGCTGGTGGGGGCGGCGGCCCTGGGGACGGGGCTGCTGGGCGACGCCGTGGCCGACGCCTCGCAGAACAAGCGGCTGGCGTTCGGGCCGAGCGGCACCGAGAAGCGGTTCGTCATCGGCGACCTGGACATCCTCACGTTCGCGCTGAACACCGAGTACTTCGAGGCCGAGTTCTACCTGCGGGCCGTCAACGGCGACGGCCTGCCCGACGCGCAGATCACCGGCGGGCTTGGCTACGGGGCGGACCCCTACCGGGCCGTCGCGCCGGGGCTGGTCAACACGTACACCAGCGGCACGTCGACCGTCGTCACCGGGACCAACACGGCCGTCACGTTCGACGATCCCACGGTCAAGCAGTTCGCCCAGGAGATCGCCGAGGACGAGTCGGAGCACGTGGCGTTCCTGCGCAAGGCGCTGGGCAAGCGGGCCCCGGCCCGGCCGGCGATCGACCTCGCGGGGGCGTTCACGGCCTTCATGCAGCTGGCCGGCGTCGTCTCGGCGACCGACATCTTCGACCCGTTCGCCAGCCAGCGGAACTTCCTGCTGGCGTCGTTCGCGATCAACGACATCGGCCCGACCGCCTACGTCGGGGCGGCCCCGTACCTGTCGAACCCGGCCAACGTGGCGGCGGCGGCGGGCATCCTGGGGACCGAGGCGTACCACGCCGGCGAGACGCGGTCGCTGCTGTTCTCGCTGTCGCAGGAGCAGGATGACCTGGGGCTGCTGACGCAGGCCGGCGCGATCGCCGACCTGCGGAACCGCATCGCGATCAACGGCGGGTCGCCCAACCCGACCGACGCCGGGCTGGTCGACGTCAACAGCCACGCGAACATCGTCCCCGTCGACTCGGACTCGATCGCCTTCGCCCGCGGGTTCTCGGCGATCCTCTGCCTGTTCTACCAGGGCGGCGGGGCCACCCCGAGGCCGGGCGGGTTCACGCCCAGCGGGTTCAACGGCCGCATCCGGTAAGCGCGGGGCACGATAAAGACGACCCATCGCCCGACCATGTGTCGCGCGGGAGACGAACGCACATGTCAGACGGATCCGACGGAATGTTGAACGAGGTGTTGCCGGCGATCGCCGAGCGGCGGACGAGCCGGCGACGGCTGCTGTCGCGGGCGGCGGCGGCGGCGGGGATCGCCGTCGGGTCGGGGTTGACCGGCTCGGCACGGCGCGGATCGGCCCAGGCGGCGACGCTGTCGCAGAAGTACGGGCCCAAGGGCGGCAAGATCAAGGTGAAGGACACCGACATCCTGAACTTCGCCCTGAACCTGGAGTACCTGGAGGCCGAGTTCTACCAGCGGGCCGCCAACAACCTGGTGCTGGGGACCGAGGACATCAGCGGGTTCGTCGGGACGCAGGGGTTCGTGACCGGCGGCAGCCAGGTGCCGTTCACGGATGCGGTCGTCCAGCAGTTCGCCCAGGAGATCGCCGCCGACGAGCTGGCGCACGTCCGGTTCCTGCGGCGGACGCTGGGCGAGAAGTTCGCCGTGACGCGCCCGTCGATCGACTTCACCGCCGGGTTCACCGCCGTGGGCACGTCGGCGAACCTGCCGGCGGACGTGCTGGACTCGACCGGCGTGTTCAACCCGTTCTCGGGCGACGTCCCGTTCCTGCTCGGCGCGTTCCTGTTCGAGGACGTGGGCGTGACGGCCTACCAGGGGGCGGCGGCGTACATCGTCGACAGCACCTACCTGCAGAAGGCGGCCGGCATCCTTGCCGTCGAGGGGTACCATGCCGCCGCCGTCCGCACCACGCTGTACCGGGCCGGCATCGCCCAGACCGCCAACTCGGTGTTCCTCGACGCCGCCAACAAGATCGCCGCCGCCCGGCTGACGCTGTCCCAGTCGGCCGACAGCATCTCCCCGACCGACGAGGGGGTCTCCTACGCCGGCCCGGTCCCCAACATCGTTCCCGCCAACGCCAACGGCATGACCTACCCCCGCAGCTTCGCCGCGGTGCTGAACATCGTCTACCTCAACGGCTTCGACGTGATCGCCCAGAGCGGGGCCGGCGGGTTCTTCCCCAACGGGTTCAACGGCCGGATCCGATGATCGCGTTTCTCGACAGCGCTCTGATGGACCGCGAGGCCCCGGATGTACATCCGGGGCTCCGGCCGACGCGCCGTGGGTTCTCGCTGATCGAGTTCACCGCCGTGCTGGCGCTGATGGCGATCCTGGCGGGCATCGTGTCGGTCAGCGTCCACCACATCCTGGTCAAGGGCAAGCAGGACGCGGCCAAGGCGGAGATCTCGAGCCTGCAGCAGGCGGTCGAGCACTTTTACATCGCCACCGGGCGGTACCCGACCAACGACGAGGGGCTGGCCGTGCTGGCCGAGCGGTCGGACAAGATCCCCGAGCCGCTGATCCCGCGGATGCCGATCGACCCGTGGGACCACCCCTACGAGTACCTCCGCCCCGGCGTGACCCAGCCCTACGCGATCATCTGTCTTGGAGCAGATGGCCGCACCGGCGGCAGCGGCGCCGACGGCGACATCAGCAGCGAGAATCTGCGGGCGACGCCGGGGAAGTGAACCCAAAGTGTCGCGATCAGTGGGTCAGCAACCCTGATTGACAATGACGTCGTGCCGCGGTCACTCCTCGTCGTTCAGCCCCAGCGCTTCGCTGGAGTCATCCGACGGGTCCGGCGCCGGCGACCGCGGCGGTGCGGCCGCCGCCGGTTTGGGGGCGGCAGCCGTGGCGGTGCCGATGCCGCGCAGGTCGGCCAGCACGCGCGGCGGCGCAATCGTCCGCAGGAACTGGTGCAGCTCGTCGTCCGTGATCGGCACCGCGTCCGCCTGCTTCAACACCCCGCCCAGCCGCAGCATCGGCGGCAGCCCGGTCTGGATGTGCACGTCCGAGGCGTCCCATTCGACCGCGAGCCGAAGCAGTGCTGCGAGAGGCCCTCTCCATTATGAGGACGGTCTTCGAGTCGTTCTGACCACTGAGGTTTCCGATGCCGACGCAGCAGGAAGTCCCGGGGATCGTCGCCGACGTTGCAGAGCAGTTGGCCAGCGCCGCTGCAAAGGACGGCGTGCATCTCCAGGTGACCGGCCCGTCGCTGGACGACGACTGGTTGTACGTGGTCGTGACGCCCGGGCAGCCGGGGGTTCGCGCCTCAGATCACGCGGGCCTGATGTCGCAGATCGAGCGCGGCCTGAAGCACCGCGGGATCCGCAACGTGCTGCTCGTGCCCGCCCTCACCGATTGAACCAGGGGCAAAACGGGCCCGATGCTCGCCCCTTTGCGGTGGGCAGGTCGGGCCCTAGTTTCCCCACCCGATGATCAACGGATACGACATCGCATACGGGCTCGGCCTCGCAGCGTCCGCGCCGGTCTGGCTGACCCGGCGGAGGTCGCGCGAGAAGGTCCTGAACGCCCTGGGCCAGCGGATGGGCCACGTCCGGCCACGCGTGGGGGACGGGCCGGCGGTGCTGATCCACGCGGTGAGCCTTGGCGAGGTGAACGCGACGGTCGAGCTGGTGAGGCAGTTGCACGCCGCCCGGCCCGACGTGTCGGCCGTCGTGTCGACCACGACCGAGGCGGGGTACGCCCGCGGGCGGCAGCTCTACCCGGTCGAGAGCGGCGTGCAGCTGGTCCGCTTTCCGCTCGACTTCAGCGTGGCGGCAAACCACCTGCTGGACGCCGTTCGCCCGTCGGTCGTCGTGCTGATGGAGGGGGAGCTGTGGCCCAACTTCCTGCTGCGGTGCGAGCGGCGGCGGATTCCGGTGGTGCTGGTGAACGGGCGGGTGACGCCGGGGTCGTACCGGAACTACAAGCGGGCCGGGCGCATCACCGCGGCCATGATGCGGCGACTGTCGGCGGTCTGCGTGCAGGACGTCGGCTACGCCGAGCAGTTCCGGCAACTCGGCGCCCCGCGCGATCGGGTGACCGTCACCGGCACGATGAAGTTCGACACCGCCCTGGTGGCCGACCGAGCGCCGGGCGATGCGGCCCTTGCAGCTGCCGTCGGGCTCGACGGCTCCGACCCCGTTTGGGTCTGCGGCTCGACGGGACCGGGCGAGGAGGCGATCGTCCTTGATGCCTACTCGGAACTCATAGCGCGGAACCCAGACCTCCGCTTGGCGATCGTCCCGCGGCACCCGCAGCGGTTCGACGCCGTGGCGTCGCTGATCGCCGGACGCTTCCCCCTGCTTCGGCGTTCGACCGGCCGCTCGACCGGCGACCGGCCCGTCATCCTCGGCGACACGATGGGCGAGCTGCGGGCGTTCTACAGCCTAGCAACGGTCGTGTTCGTCGGCCGATCGCTGGTCGACCTCGGGCACCGCCAGCGCGGCAGCGACATGATCGAGCCGGCGGCGCTGGCCAAGCCGGTGGTGGTCGGAAAGTGGACGCACAACTTCGCCGACGCGGTGCGGGCGTTCCGGTCGGCCGACGCGATGGTCGAGGTGGCGGACGGGGCGGGACTCGCGTCGACGATCGCGCGGTGGCTGGCCGACCCGGCATCGGCTGCCGATCTCGGGCGAAGGGCTCAAGCGGCCGTCGTCCAACAACGGGGGGCTACGGCTCGACACGTTGGAACCATCGAGAGCGTTATAGCATTAAAATGATAAAACGGGTGTGCGTGCAACACATTGTAACAATGTGTAACACGTTAGCGTGCGATGCGCAGGCGAATCGGCCCGCGGAAGTTGGACGGGTCGACGACCCGCCCGCCCTGGGTGACCTGCACCGCCCCGCGTCCCGCCAGCCGCCGGGCGGCACAGCGGGCCGGCTCCATCAGCGGACGCCAGTGATCGCCGCCGATCAATCGGGCGGCCTCCGAAGGGCAGATTGTGTCGCCCGCCTTCCGACGGGCGAGCAGGCCGAGAATCGCCGCTTCCAGCTTTGCGTCGATGTCGGATGACTTCCGCCGGCGGCAGGCGTCGCCGCAGAACTTCACGTTGTCCCAGTCGCGCTGCCACTTCTTCCGCCAGGTGATCGGCCGGCCGCAGACCTGACAGGGCTTGGGCGGTGGGTGCGTGACGGGCATGCGGTATCGTACGTCAGTGTCTGACACGACAGAGCCGGGCCCGTGTCGGCCCCAGGCGAGCGGGGCTCGCGTCTCGGCCGGTTGACGTGAGATTGTGATATCGCGTCCCCTGCGCGAGACACGGGCTGCGCCCGTTCGGGCCGGCACGGCCCGGCTCTGTTGACTTGAACGTCACCGGGACGTTCGGCCCCCGTTGGGGTACGATGGTGGCGACGCCATGCCCGCCACGCTGCACGACATCCTCGGCCCCGACGGGTCGATCGCCCGCCGGTTGGGCGAGCGGTACGAGCATCGGCCGCAGCAGCTGCAGATGGCCGAGGCGGTGAGCGACGCGTTCACGAAGGGGCACCACCTGCTCGTCGAAGCCGGCACCGGCGTCGGCAAGTCGTTCGCCTACCTGCTGCCGGCCATCGACTACGCGGTGCGGAACAAGAAGCGGGTCGTCATCAGCACGCACACGATCTCGCTGCAGGAACAGCTGATCGAGAAGGACATCCCGCTGCTGGCGGCGGTGTACCCGGACGAGTTCACCGCGGTCCTTGTCAAGGGGCGGAACAACTACCTGTGCCAGCGCCGGCTGGAGCAGGCGGGGGGGCGTGCGGGTTACCTGTTCGAGACCGAGCCGCAGGCGCGGTCGCTGATGATGATCGAGGACTGGGCGCAGCGGTCGCTGGAGGCGGGGGGTGTCGGGTCGCTGTCGGAGTTGCCCGGGGTGCCTGACCCCAGCGTGTGGGACAAGGTGTGCGCCGAGGCCGGCAACTGCCTGGGCAAGAAGTGCCCGTTCTACAAGGGCTGCTTCTGGCAGGCGGCCCGCCGGCGGATGAGCAGCGCGAACATCTTGGTGGTGAACCACGCGCTGCTGTTCAGCGACCTGGCGCTCCGCATGGCCGGCGTGAACTACCTGCCCAAGTACGACCTGCTCGTGCTGGACGAGGCCCACACGGTCGAGGACGTGGCCGCCCAGCACTTCGGCGTGAAGGTGACCGAGGCCGGCGTGCGCTACCAGCTGCGGGCGCTGTTCGACCTGAAGCGCGGCAAGGGGATGCTGACCGCGCACGGCTCCGCCGGTGACGACGCGGTGCGCGACGTGATCGCGCTGCACGACCTGTGCAACGACTTCTTCGCCCAGTGCGTCGACTGGCACGAGCGCGCCGGCCGCGGCGCCGGGCGCATCCGCCAGCCCGACGTGGTGTCGAACGACCTCTCGCCCCGGCTGCGGGACCTGTCGCTGCACCTGAGGGCGATGCTGACGACGACCACCGATGAGGCGGCCGTGGCCGAGCTCACGAACGCCGCGACGAAGGTCGGGATCTTGGCCGAGTCGGTCGCGGCGATCGTGTCGCAGACGATCCCCGAGGCGGTCTACTGGATGGACGTGACCGGCCGGACGCCGAAGCGCGTGTCGCTGCACGCCGCCCCGGTGAACGTGGGCGACGGGCTGCGGAAGTACCTGTTCGAGGGGACGCGCAGCGTGGTGATGACCAGCGCGACGCTGTGTGCGGGCAAGGCTGCCCACCCCCACGGGCCGGCGGCCCGTGTCACGGCGGCCGGTGATCGCAATCGTGACACGGGCCTCCGGCCCGTGCGGAGTACGGCGTCGTCGGAGGACGTTCGAATCCGCGATGGCGCCTATCTGCCCCACTGGACGCGCAGCGGCACCGTGTACGCCGTCACGTTCAGGCTGGCCGATTCGCTGCCGCAGTCAATCCTTCAAGGCTGGATCGAAGAGCGCCAGGAAATCGTCGCCCGAGCCAAGCAGCGCGGCCGTGCGCTGACGGCGGAGGATGCCAAGGAGTTGGATCGGCTCCACTCCTCGAAAGTGGAAGCCTACCTGGACAGTGGGGCGGGTCGATGTTGGTTGCAGGACGACCGCGTGGCCGAGATCGTCGCCAATTCGCTGGAGCACTTTGACGGAAACCGTTACGAGCTACTGGCGTGGTGCGTGATGCCCAATCACGTCCACGTCGTCGTCCAGATGGCCGAGGGGGTCGAGTTGCCGGAACTGATGAGGTCGTGGAGATCGTTCACCGCACGCGAAGCAAACAAGCTGCTCAATCGGTCGGGAGACTTCTGGCAGCCCGAGTACTACGACCACCTCATACGGGACGGGGATGATCTGACACACGCAGTTGAGTACGCGTGGGACAATCCGGACCAGGCGGGATGGCCGGATTGGCAGTGGCGGTTTCGGGACGAGTCTAGGGTTGCGGCGCTTCTGAACGCGCCGGTGGCCGACAGTCGCTCGCACGAGCCGGAGGCCCGTGTCACGCCGAGCGCCTCCGAGCCCGACGCCGCTTTCGCCTACATCCGCTCCCGCCTCGGCGTCCCCGCCGCCGAGACGCTCGTCCTCGGCTCCCCCTTCGACTACGCCAACCAGGCGACCGTCTACCTCGAGACCGGCCTGCCCGAGCCGTCCGACGCGCTGCGCTTCCTGCCCGCCGCCTGCGACCGCATCGAGCACTACCTGCGGCTCACCCACGGCGGGGCGTTCGTGCTGTTCACCAGCTACTCGATGCTGATCGACGCGGCCAACCGGCTCAAATCGCGAATCGACGCCCTCGGCCTGCCGCTGCTGGTGCAGGGTCAGCAGACCACGCGGAAGGTGCTGCTGGAGCAGTTCCGCAACACGCCCGACGCGGTGCTGTTCGGCACCGGGGCGTTCTGGCAGGGGATCGACGTGCAGGGCGAGGCGCTGCGGAACGTGATCATCGTCAAGCTGCCGTTCGCCGTGCCGGACGAGCCGGTCGTCGAGGCCCGGCTCGAGGCGATCACCGCCGGCGGCGGCAACCCGTTCATGCAGTACAGCGTGCCCGAGGCGATCATCAAGCTGAAGCAGGGGTTCGGCCGGCTGATCCGCAGCCGCACCGACAAGGGGATCGTCGTGATCCTCGACAGCCGCGTGAAGACCAAGCGCTACGGCCGCCTGTTCCTCGACGCCCTGCCGGAGTGCCGGATGGTAGAGGTGAGCGGCAGTGCAGAGGAGCAGAGGTGAAGAGGAGCAGAGGAGCCGATCCCTCCGCCCCTCTTCTCCCCCGCACCGCCCGCCGCTACAGTGCCGCCCGAACGGAGGACGTCGCGCATGTTCGGCAACCGGTTCGGCTGGGGCATATCGGCCGTGATCTTCGCGGGGGCCTTGCTGGTCGCCTACGCGTTCTACACGCTGGGACAGCCGACGCCGCCCACGGGCGAGCTGGTGGCGGCCGTCAAGCCGTTCGCGCTGGCCGAGGCCGCCAAGTCCGTCCTCCCACCGCCCAAGCCGCTCGGCGACGCCGGTGACCTGTACCGCGAGGCGATCGCCGACTACCGCGACCACGCCTCGGCCTACGAGGCGCTCACCAACACGAAGGACTACCGCCCGGCCGCCGTCAAGCAGCTCAAGGGGTTCGACGACCTCGCCGCTGCCGCCACCTGCCCAACGATGGACCTGTTCCGGTCGCACCCCGAAGCAATCATCAACTTTGGCGCACCCACGCCGGATGCCACCCCGCCATCGGGAATCAAAGAGCTGGACGACCTCCAAACCCTCGGCAACACCGCCGCGTACGTGGCGTCGCTGGCGGCGTATGATAAGGACTACGCTACCGCGAAGCGGCTGGGCACCGCCATCCTCGCGCTGGGCCTGAATCTGTACCGCGAGCGGATGACCTACGGCGAGCTGGAGGCCGGCATCTCGCTCATGGGGATCGGCTCGGCCACGCTGCGGTCGGTGGCCGAGAAGTCCGGCGACACCGCCACCGCCGCCGCCCACGAGGCGTTCGACAAGGCCCGGCTGGACGAGAACGAGGCGGCCGTGGTCGCGCCGTGGAAGATCCTCAGCGTGCAGGACGACGCCCGCATCGGCCGCTACGCCGGCGACTTCTTCCGCCTCGCCGACGACGGGGCCGCCGACGAGATGTGGCGGGTCGAGGCCATCCGCCGGCTCGGCCGGCTGCAGTTGAACGCCGCCACGCATGCCGACAACGTCGCCGCCAAGGTGTACCTCCGCAACGCCGCCGCCGACGCCTCCCTCGACCCCGCCCTCCACCAGGCGGCCGTCAGCGCGCGTGACATCACGCCCTACCAGAACCAGAGCCCGCGGTAGAGAATTGCTACTGGTTGTTGGTGACTGGTTACTCTTCGTCGGTGGGACAGTGATGCCGAATTAGCTCCGACTAGTGACCAGTGACAAATAACCAACAACGCATTCCCGAAGGACACCGATGGATTCGATGATCGCGAGCCGTTTGACGCCGGGCGCCGTGGTGCGGGTGACGCAGCAGATCGCCGCCCGGGACCACACGTGGACGACCGACGTCCGCGGGACCGTAGTCGACTTCAGCCAGAAGCAGACGGGCAGCTGGTACGCCCACAGCAAGAACGACAAGCTCTGGCTCGACCGGCTCACGCTCCGCAAGGTCGACGGCGAGCTGATCACGCTCAACCTCGACGAGTACAGCCAGGTCGAGGTGATGGACGCTGCCTGACCACGCCGCCGCTCGCGGCCCGAAACGAATGCGACACGTCACGGACCCCGTCACCGTTCACGGCTACGCGGTCGTTCCCAACGTGCTGACCGCGAGCGAGGCCGACGCGCTCGCCGACGCCGTGGCAGACGTCGGTGACGCCGCCAACATTCGCAACCTGCTGGCCGTCCCCGCCGTGGCGACTATCGCCGCATCGCCATCGATCCTTCAATGGATTGAGCCCACGCTCGGCCCCGCCGCGCGGCCGGTGCGCGGCATCCTGTTCGACAAGACGCCGACGGCCAACTGGAAGGTGCCCTGGCACCAGGACCTGTCCATCGCCGTTCGCCAGCGGGTCGACGCGCCGGGGTACGGCCCCTGGTCGGTCAAGGCGGGCGTGCCGCACGTGCAGCCGCCGGTCGACGTGCTGGCGTCGATGTTGACGATCCGGCTGCACCTGGACGACTGCTTCGCCGATCACGGCCCGCTGCGCGTGCTGCCGGGATCGCACGCCGTCGGCGTGCTCGACGCGGCGGGCATCGGTCGTTGGCGAGGCCGGGTCGCCGAGGTGGCCGCCGTCATCGGCCGCGGCGGCGCGGTGCTGATGCGACCGCTGCTCCTGCACGCGTCGTCGGCCGCCACGGTGCCGGCGCGGCGCCGCGTCGTCCACATCGAATTCGCTGCCGGGCCGTTACCGGGCGGGGTCGAGTGGTTCGCCGGGTGAGCCCGCGGTCGGTAGGCTCTGCCGTATGTCCTTCCCCATGGTCGGCAGTTGGGACGTGCGCGTCAGCGACGTCCGCCCGTTCACGATCCACGGCGACGTCTACTACGAGCTGCACGGCGTGCGCATCGACGACAGCTCCCAACTCGTCCTCCGCGTCCCCCAACACGCCGCCCCCGAGCCGCTGGCTGCGGGGCAGGACTTGACCGTCACCTTCCTGATGGGACAGGTGACCGGCGTCGCGCGGCTGGGCGGCTGAGTTGGCTTGACGTCCCGCGCACGGAGGCGAGTATCCAGCCCATGTACGAGGAACCCGACGAAGTCCCATCGGAGAACGCGCGGAACCCGGCCGAGCGGGCGAAGGAGGAGTCGGACCGGCTCCGCATGACGGCCGAGCTCGTGGCCGTATTCGAGGGGCCGCGAAAGTTCGACGCGCAGCTCGTTCCGGGCCTGGACGCCGAGGCGGCCCGCGCGGTGCAGCGGACGATCGGCAAGCTCGGGAACGCCATCGCGTCGGGCGGGCCGTTCCTCACGGGCGATCAGGCCGCCGAGGCGGCGACGGTGCTCCGCGCCGCCGGGTCGCACGGCCTGTCAACCAACGACTACCACGTCCACCGCCGCCCGGGCGAGGTGATGATCATCCGGTGGCTGTCCGGCGATCAGGTGGAGTCGTTTTACGACCGCCTCCAGGCCCACTTTGACGTCGGGCTGGAGGCGCTGCGCGAGGACGAGCGACAGGCGAACCAGTGGAAGCAGGACCCGGCCGCCCAGGCGTACCTGACGGCGCTCGAGGCGATCGACGTGAAGATGGCCGACCGGCTGCACCGCGACGCCATCCGCCGGGTCGGCGCGACGGCGATGTCGACCACGACGGTCGACGAGATCAGCATCGCCTACCTGGCCGAGATCATGAACGTGCCCGCCGCCGAGATCGTGGGCCGGAAGTCGGCCCCGCCGGAGGACGGCCCCACCGACCGCGACCTCGCGTGGTACTTCAAGCTCTTCAACCTGCGCGGCATGGTCGACGGCGTCCAGCACATCTGCCTGTTCACCTTCCTGCAGAAGGCGGACGACACGTTCGGCGATGACTGGTGAGGCGCGAAGCGTGACGACGTGACTGGAGCCGAACGTCTCACGCCTTCACGTTTCACGTCCTCACGATGCCGTTACACTCCCCCCATGAACTACCGCAAGCTCGGCACGTCCGACGTCTCCGTCTCCGAGATCAGCTTCGGCTGCTGGACCATGGGCGGCCTGAACTGGGTCAACGGCTCCCCCAACGGTTGGGCCAACGTCGACGAGTCCGACATCACCGCCGGCATCAAGGCGGCCGTCGACGCCGGCGTCAACCACTTCGACAACGCCGACGTCTACGGCAACGGCCGGGCCGAGCGGATGCTCGCCCGCGTGTTCGACCAGCTCGGCGTGAAGTCGACCGACATGGTGATCGCCACCAAGGTCGGCCACTTCCCCGGCACCGCCGGCCACGCCTACGAGCCGGCCCACATCCGCCATCAGCTGGAGCAGTCGCTCATCAACCTCAAGCGCGACTACGTCGACGTCTACTACCTCCACCACGGCGACTTCGGCGAGGACGCGAGGTACCTGCCCGGCGCGGCCGACATGCTCGACCGGCTGGTCACCGAGGGGAAGGTCCGCGTGAAGGGCCAGTCGGCCTACAGCGCCGCCGACTTCGAGCGGGCCGTCCCGATCGTCAGGCCGGCCGTCCTGCAGAGCTGGGCCCACGCCCTCGACGACCAGTTCATCCGTCCCGGATCGCCGGTCGACCGGCTGATGGAGAAGCACGGCCTGTCGTTCGTCGCCTTCAGCCCCCTCGCCCAGGCCCGCCTGCTCGACAAGTACGACCCCAAGAACCCCCCGCAGTTCGAGCCCGGCGACCACCGCAAGGACAGCGAGTCGTTCGGCGCCGAGGCCATCGAGCAGCTCAAGCCCAGGCTCGCCAAGCTCAAGGCCCGCTTCGGCAACACAACCGAGGACCTCGCCGCGACGGCCTTGAACTACGTCCTGTCCTTCCCCCGCGTCGCCTGCGTCATCCCCGGCTTCCGCAACGAGCGCCAGGCCCGCTGCAACCTGGCGGCGATGGGGCGAACCCTGTCAACCGACGACGTGAAGTTCGTGCAGCTATCCCTGGCATAACAGCGATGTCGTGGATCGTGTAACGGTCGCCCCGAAGGCGCCCGCCTCGGCGAGAGGGGCGACCGTGCAACACAGGAATGCACCTTGTATTCGCGCTTCCCCGCGCGGCGGACGACGCGGTCACGCGAAACTGCTGGTTTGCCTTCCGGGGCGTTTCAATCCACGCCCCCGTGAGGGGGGCGACGTCGAGCAGGCCCGCAACGACCTCCGGGGGGCGGAGGGTTTCAATCCACGCCCCCGTGAGGGGGGCGACCGCCTGGAAGGACGACGGCTCGATGGAGGAGGCGGTGTTTCAATCCACGCCCCCGTGAGGGGGGCGACCCGGCGTCGGTCAACACGCCGTTCAGCGTCGGGCCGTTTCAATCCACGCCCCCGTGAGGGGGGCGACGTCCGCGTCGCCGCCGGGCTCACCAGCGGAAACGAGTTTCAATCCACGCCCCCGTGAGGGGGGCGACCAGACCCGGAACCGGACCCCGAGCCGGTCGTGATGTTTCAATCCACGCCCCCGTGAGGGGGGCGACGAGGCGTTGCGGGCGTCGGGTCGAAGCGTGGATGGGTTTCAATCCACGCCCCCGTGAGGGGGGCGACCCGCGCGGCCATCCGACGCCGTCATCCCCGTTGGGTTTCAATCCACGCCCCCGTGAGGGGGGCGACGACGCGGATCAGCGACGGCCGTGTTCGCAATGCCCGCCGTTTCAATCCACGCCCCCGTGAGGGGGGCGACCCGAACTGCATCTGCAACGCCTGGCCCGGCAGCATGTTTCAATCCACGCCCCCGTGAGGGGGGCGACCCTGGTCCTGCAGGGTCGCGGCGAGGCGGAGCTTGTTTCAATCCACGCCCCCGTGAGGGGGGCGACACCCGGCGTCCTGGCACGTATGCGAGTCGGTTTGGTTTCAATCCACGCCCCCGTGAGGGGGGCGACTGCACCTCGCACCCGATCGACCGCAGCTCCATCACGTTTCAATCCACGCCCCCGTGAGGGGGGCGACCCGCCCCGACCAGATTCCCCCCGAGATGCTCGCCGTGTTTCAATCCACGCCCCCGTGAGGGGGGCGACGCGTACATCCGGCACGCCACGGGCCTGCCACCGAAGTTTCAATCCACGCCCCCGTGAGGGGGGCGACACGTTCACGCCGGTCGGCGACGTGTCGCTGGGCGATGTTTCAATCCACGCCCCCGTGAGGGGGGCGACGATTGGATTCGACGGGCATCCGGTCCAATGTGTGTTTCAATCCACGCCCCCGTGAGGGGGGCGACACACGCCCGATTCGATGCTGCAGCTGTGGAGGATGTTTCAATCCACGCCCCCGTGAGGGGGGCGACGCGGTTGAGGGGGGCGACGGGACGCGCTTGCAAAGGCCTGAGGCTAAGCAGTGGTTTCAATCCACGCCCCCGTGAGGGGGGCGACCTCGAGGCCCCGCCGAAGAAGCCCGGCGGGAAGGGGTTTCAATCCACGCCCCCGTGAGGGGGGCGACCTCCGATCGGGTGCGGGGCTCGGACCTTGGAGAGTTTCAATCCACGCCCCCGTGAGGGGGGCGACGTGACCGCGTTGGTTTACGGGTGATCCCAGTAGTTGTTTCAATCCACGCCCCCGTGAGGGGGGCGACCTGCACGATGCACTGGTCGACGGTGATCCGATCAGTTTCAATCCACGCCCCCGTGAGGGGGGCGACGGTTCAGGGGCGCTGCGCAGTGGGCGGACATTGAGTTTCAATCCACGCCCCCGTGAGGGGGGCGACGACACACGAAGGGACGGTGGATCATGACGCAGCAGTTTCAATCCACGCCCCCGTGAGGGGGGCGACCGTTCGAGCATGACGAGTTCGAGCCGCCTTGGTCGTTTCAATCCACGCCCCCGTGAGGGGGGCGACGCGATCGCGTACATCCTCCCGGCCGGTGCAGGCGCGTTTCAATCCACGCCCCCGTGAGGGGGGCGACTCGAGTTTGATTCTGCGGACTATCGTTGGTTCGCGTTTCAATCCACGCCCCCGTGAGGGGGGCGACGTCAATATGCGTTATCATGATCGCATCATGGAACGGTTTCAATCCACGCCCCCGTGAGGGGGGCGACCCCCACACCTCGCCACGCTCGTCCACCTCGACCGCGTTTCAATCCACGCCCCCGTGAGGGGGGCGACATGACGCTGCTCAAAGCAGAGGGCGAGGCCAAGCTGTTTCAATCCACGCCCTCGTGAGGGGGGCGACCTGATGACTGGGACACTCCAAAGCAGCCCGGACCAGTTTCAATCCACGCCCCCGTGAGGGGGGCGACCATCCACGGGGCGGCACAGAAGCCGCCGCTGACGTTTCAATCCACGCCCCCGTGAGGGGGGCGACTTCGCCGACGTCGACTACCGGGTCGAGGTGACGCCGTTTCAATCCACGCCCCCGTGAGGGGGGCGACGTGGTCAGCTCGTCCGAGTCGGACCAGTAACTGGTGTTTCAATCCACGCCCCCGTGAGGGGGGCGACGATCTACGATGGGTTCCTCAACTTCGACGCGGAGCGGTTTCAATCCACGCCCCCGTGAGGGGGGCGACTGCGGAGGGCATGTCCGGCGCGTTCGCCAAGATGCAGTTTCAATCCACGCCCCCGTGAGGGGGGCGACGAGGCCGGGTTGCGGTACGACCCGTCGCTGTCCACGTTTCAATCCACGCCCCCGTGAGGGGGGCGACCCCCTGATCACGGCCGCCGCAGCGCGGCCCAACCTGTTTCAATCCACGCCCCCGTGAGGGGGGCGACGTCGGGGTGCGTGGCCGTGGCCATCTACGACGAGGCGTTTCAATCCACGCCCCCGTGAGGGGGGCGACATGAGGGCGAAGAACTACTTGGTGACGAGGAAGACGTTTCAATCCACGCCCCCGTGAGGGGGGCGACTGCAGGGCGTGGTCGTGGCGCTGGAGTTCAAGTACGTTTCAATCCACGCCCCCGTGAGGGGGGCGACGATGCTGGGGCCAGACTCGGCGATCAGGTTAAGCGTTTCAATCCACGCCCCCGTGAGGGGGGCGACCCAGTGGACATATGCACAACGACCACGAAACCATTGTTTCAATCCACGCCCCCGTGAGGGGGGCGACGTCATGCCACCCGAAAAATCATCCTGCTCATCGAGTTTCAATCCACGCCCCCGTGAGGGGGGCGACCGGGCGATCCTCAACGGCCAGACAGCGGGCGTTGGTTTCAATCCACGCCCCCGTGAGGGGGGCGACGAGGAGGGACACGATGACGTACAGGTCTTTGGCCATGTTTCAATCCACGCCCCCGTGAGGGGGGCGACGCCGGGTCGTCACAACGCACGTGCGGTCACACATGTTTCAATCCACGCCCCCGTGAGGGGGGCGACGATCGTGGTTGGTTAAGTGGAGCCCGTCGGGGTCGTTTCAATCCACGCCCCCGTGAGGGGGGCGACGGAGAGGTACGTCACGAACAAGAACGCACTAATCGTTTCAATCCACGCCCCCGTGAGGGGGGCGACACGACATGGCCGACGAGCTGGCGGGGCCGGCGATGCGTTTCAATCCACGCCCCCGTGAGGGGGGCGACCCGACTGGATCAGCTTGTGAGCCTGGTCCATGACGTTTCAATCCACGCCCCCGTGAGGGGGGCGACGCTGAAGCCGTTCTGCACGGAACCCCGGACGCTGAAGTTTCAATCCACGCCCCCGTGAGGGGGGCGACTTCCGGAGTTGCCCCGCGATCCGGATGACGAGCTTGTTTCAATCCACGCCCCCGTGAGGGGGGCGACCTGGCCATGGTGGTCTCGCGAAACAGGTTGTGGTCGTTTCAATCCACGCCCCCGTGAGGGGGGCGACGCCCGCTCGAAACGTTGTCGTCCAAGGTGACGTTGTTTCAATCCACGCCCCCGTGAGGGGGGCGACGGCTCGCGATCTATCGCGGTGGTTCCGAGGACCTGTTTCAATCCACGCCCCCGTGAGGGGGGCGACTTGAGCTCCTTGTCGATCAGCTTGACGACCGACACGTTTCAATCCACGCCCCCGTGAGGGGGGCGACCGACCGCCGGCAACACCACCGTCGCCCTGACGTGGTTTCAATCCACGCCCCCGTGAGGGGGGCGACCTCGATGCGCGAGATCACGCGGCAGTGATCGTCGCTGTTTCAATCCACGCCCCCGTGAGGGGGGCGACCCTCTGCCTGAGCGTCGAGCTTGGCGAGACGAAGGTTTCAATCCACGCCCCCGTGAGGGGGGCGACCACTCATCAATGTGTTGACCGACGACTGCCTGTGGGTTTCAATCCACGCCCCCGTGAGGGGGGCGACGCCGTGCCGTTCACGGCTGCCCTGGACGCAATGGTTTCAATCCACGCCCCCGTGAGGGGGGCGACGTGGAATCGCCCGGACGCGGCGACGTGGATGTTGTTTCAATCCACGCCCCCGTGAGGGGGGCGACGGCGATTGCGTGGCTGCTGTCGGATGAGGGCGAAGTTTCAATCCACGCCCCCGTGAGGGGGGCGACGGCGAGGACGGCGGCCCGAGAAACGTCCTCCAGTCGTTTCAATCCACGCCCCCGTGAGGGGGGCGACGGGCGTTGGAACGACAGCGACAAACGGAACGGTCGTTTCAATCCACGCCCCCGTGAGGGGGGCGACTGGATGGGCGACACGGGCAGCAGCAGCGGCGTCAGGTTTCAATCCACGCCCCCGTGAGGGGGGCGACCTCGAACGCCAGGAGCGTGAGGCCCTGTTGCGGCAGTTTCAATCCACGCCCCCGTGAGGGGGGCGACCGCGGCGTCGCGGCGGAGAGGGATCGTCACTCTGGTTTCAATCCACGCCCCCGTGAGGGGGGCGACCGGCGGGCCAACCCTGGGCCGCCGCGAAGTCGCTGTTTCAATCCACGCCCCCGTGAGGGGGGCGACCGGGCTGAACAGGTGGAGGTCTGGCGCGCGGTCCATGTTTCAATCCACGCCCCCGTGAGGGGGGCGACTGTCCCGGAGCATCGCCCGCGCGGCCCGCGTCATGTTTCAATCCACGCCCCCGTGAGGGGGGCGACCGTTCGGGGACGTCGGGGCCCGCTGGTTCTACGAGTTTCAATCCACGCCCCCGTGAGGGGGGCGACCCTGGCTGCCGTGGCAGCGAGCGTTGTGGCAGCAGTTTCAATCCACGCCCCCGTGAGGGGGGCGACCCGTCTGGTCCCGCTGTTCCCGTGCTACGTGTTCGTGTTTCAATCCACGCCCCCGTGAGGGGGGCGACGACTTACATCAAAAAAACCTTCGTACTGTCCGACGGTTTCAATCCACGCCCCCGTGAGGGGGGCGACCTCACGCCGGGTCCGGGGTAATAGTCGACCCAGAGTTTCAATCCACGCCCCCGTGAGGGGGGCGACAGCCTCAGCCGCGTCCTCAAGCTGGCGAGCCTTGTGTTTCAATCCACGCCCCCGTGAGGGGGGCGACCCGACCAGTAGACCGATCCGGGCTGGGAAAAACTGTTTCAATCCACGCCCCCGTGAGGGGGGCGACTCGCCATTCGTGTCGGCCGTCTGGCTGGCGTACAGTTTCAATCCACGCCCCCGTGAGGGGGGCGACCTCAACGCGGCCGACGACAAGGCCCCCGACGAGAAGTTTCAATCCACGCCCCCGTGAGGGGGGCGACCAGGTGCTGGGTACCACCCGCCGTGTTGAAGGAGTTTCAATCCACGCCCCCGTGAGGGGGGCGACGCTCCGTTTTTCAGCAGCCGGCCGCGGTGCAATGTTTCAATCCACGCCCCCGTGAGGGGGGCGACTACGCCCCGGTCGCGGGGATGACGACGAAGATCAAGTTTCAATCCACGCCCCCGTGAGGGGGGCGACTTCAGCGGCTCCCGCCTCGCGGCCATGCAGTACGAGTTTCAATCCACGCCCCCGTGAGGGGGGCGACGGGGCAGGCCGCGGACGGCGTCGCCGGTGAACGTGTTTCAATCCACGCCCCCGTGAGGGGGGCGACTCGCCGACGACGGCAACCAGTGGTGAGGTCGGGCAGTTTCAATCCACGCCCCCGTGAGGGGGGCGACGAGTAGGTCGTGTAGGGATCGGCCTCGGGGTCGTTGTTTCAATCCACGCCCCCGTGAGGGGGGCGACGTTTGGATCGCAGACGCAGGTCGACCTGCAGATCGTTTCAATCCACGCCCCCGTGAGGGGGGCGACGCCGGCGGCGTCGGATAGCGTCTTCTGCATCTTGGCGTTTCAATCCACGCCCCCGTGAGGGGGGCGACGATGCAGCGGGAGGCCACGGGTCGCCGCGTACGCGTTTCAATCCACGCCCCCGTGAGGGGGGCGACCCCAACGAGGAGCGACCCGGCCCGCGCGACTACGGTGTTTCAATCCACGCCCCCGTGAGGGGGGCGACGGTACATCGTCCCCGCCGAGCTGAACAGCTTGGTGTTTCAATCCACGCCCCCGTGAGGGGGGCGACTATGTGTGTACATTCCATTAACGGGGCAGTATTGCGTTTCAATCCACGCCCCCGTGAGGGGGGCGACGTAATAATAGCCGACGTTAACGCTGTTAATCGTCTGTTTCAATCCACGCCCCCGTGAGGGGGGCGACCATCAAGGGAGACGCAGTCCATGCGCACGATCTCGGTTTCAATCCACGCCCCCGTGAGGGGGGCGACCGGCTCAAGGTTCTCCGTCATACAACAGTCGTAACGTTTCAATCCACGCCCCCGTGAGGGGGGCGACGGGGGGAATCTGGTCGGGGCGGGGAGGCGTCATTGTTTCAATCCACGCCCCCGTGAGGGGGGCGACGTGTATCGGGGTTTTGCCAAAACCACGATCAGCCAGTTTCAATCCACGCCCCCGTGAGGGGGGCGACGTTATAATAGGTCCAATTCGGAGGCCGGTACAAGGTTTCAATCCACGCCCCCGTGAGGGGGGCGACAGGCCGTCATCCCAGTTGAGCCACGCATGGGCGGGTTTCAATCCACGCCCCCGTGAGGGGGGCGACGCCGTGGAGGCTAACTGCCGACGGGGCGGTCGGCAATGGGTGGCGGCCGCGAACGGGGGCGGGGCGGCAGACGAACTGCGGGGCGGCAGGGGCGGCCGGCGGCCAAGCCGGGCGGGGACGGCGAGTTGCGGCCGTCGCGAACCTGTCGGGCGGGCGTCGTGCGCTGGACGATCGCGGCACGCGCCTGGTGGCCCGGCGACAACTGAAGGGCGCGGCGGGGCGGACCGTCCGCGGGTTAGGGGTGGCCGGGGGCCTCGCGTTGCTCACCTGCCATGGAAACCAAGTGCGGGAGTGGGAGGAACCGGACTGCCTTGTGGTGTTGGGGGTCGGCGATCACCCGGGGAATCACGAGCGGTGGCAGAGGGAGGTGTGCTGTGCGGAGCCGGGGTACGCCGGCTCTAAACGGGGGCTCCATTCTCCTCGGTCGGAGGCGAGTTTGGGGGCATGCGGGGATCGGCCCATCTTGAGTCGTTCTGGCCGGCGCATAAGATCGCGTTCACACCATGGCCAACACCACCAACCCGTTCGGTTCCGCTGCGACCCTCAAGTCCCTCGCCGGCGACGTCGGCATCTTCCGGCTGAACCGGCTGACCGAGCTGGGGATCGGGCACCTGGACAAGCTGCCGTTCTCGATCAAGGTGCTGCTGGAGAGCACGCTGCGGAACCTGGACCACTTCGTCGTGAACGAGAGCGACGTGACCGGCGTGGCCAGCTGGAACGCCAAGCATGTCAACGCGGTGGAGCTGCCGTTCTCGCCGGCGCGGGTCATTCTGCAGGACTTCACGGGCGTGCCGTGCGTGGTGGACCTGGCGGCGATGCGCAGCGCGATGAAGCGAGTGGGGTGAAACCGCAGAAGCTCAATCCGCTGTTGTAGGTCGACCACTTCGCGCAGCCAACGAGCACTGGTCGGCCGCTGTTGGGCAGCCCGGGAGCTGCAGCGCGATCCTCGTGCGGTGGACTGAGGCGGCGGTCTGGCCGGGCAGCGCCTCGCCCGGCGGAATGCTGTCCGCTCTACGGCG
Source organism: Tepidisphaeraceae bacterium (assembly GCA_965198865.1). GTDB lineage: Bacteria > Planctomycetota > Phycisphaerae > Tepidisphaerales > Tepidisphaeraceae > CBDAQA01. Next base: position 191,384 of record CBDAQA010000022.1, read on the forward strand.
CGCTCCGGGAGCGACATGGGCTATGGGATGCCAATGGCGATGCGATGGCTCCGACAGCGCCGGCCATCCCGCGCCCGGCCTCAGCTAACGGTGAACGGCGTCGTGCCGACCGCCGTGGCCGAGCCGAGCGGCTGGGTGAACACCACCGACGGGTCGTACGATGCGGCCGCCGTGTCGAGCGGCACCTTCACCTTCAGGTGGACGAGCACCGGCTTCCCGCCGGGCTTCACCGTCGCCTTCGTCGCAACCGCCGGAAGCGTCACGACGGCCCCCGTCCCGACGGCCGTCAGCGTGACGGCCGCCATCGCCGAGCCGTTCGAGTTGACGTTGCCGGTATTGGCCAGCGACAGGGTGATCGTCACCGACTTGCCCGGCTTCACCGTCACCGGCGCGACGCTGGCGACGGTCGCCGACAGGGCGACGTTGGCCGCGGCCACGGTGACCGTCGGCCCGGTGGTCGCGGTCGACACGCCGCCGGTCACGTCGGTCACGACTGGGATTAGCGTGTAGCTGCCCGCCGGCAGCACCAAAGGCTTGACGGCCACGGCCGCGTTGACCGACTTGCCGCCGGCGATCGACCCGTGCTTGGCCGATCCAATCAGCGTGCCCGACGTCGCCGCCTCCCCGGCCGTCACGGCGTACAGGTCCACCGTGGACGACTTGATGGCCGCCGCGCCGGTGTTGTCGACCGAGATGGTGACCGCACCCTTGAGCTTCGTGCCGGAGACGATGCCGGTCGCCACCGTGTTCTTGGCCACGGTCGCCACCAGTGCCGACGTGTTGGTTGGTGTCGGGGTTGGGGTCGGCGTTGGCGTGGGAGTCGGGGTGGGCGTCGAGGTCCCCAGCCCGGAGATCTCGTAGACGGTCCCGCCGTTGGAGCTACCCACCCCCCCCGTTGTACCGTATAGGTTGCCGCTGGAACCGACGATCACACCCGCGTTCGGTCCGGCATTGGCCCCAGCAAACGACACGAGCGTGGTCAGGGCATGAGTTCCTGTGGCGACCTCGAAGGCCGTCCCTTCGTCGCTCGTCCCACCTTCTGCCGTCGTTCCATAAAGATTGCCATCAGCGTCAATCGCCAAGTCGCTGTTGGGCATGGAGCCGTTCGTGCCGTCGAACGTCGCCAGCGTCGTGACCGCCTGAGTGCCCGCAGCGACTTCGAAGACGGTGCCCTCATCGTTCGTGTCGGTAGGATAAGCCGCAGTGGTTCCAAAGAGGTCGCCGTTTGCGTCAATGGCTAGGCCGCCTTTGGGTGCCTCCCCGTTGCCCGAGTAGAACGTCGCCAACACAGTCGCGACATTCGTACCCGCCGCAACCTCGAACACCGTTCCTAGAATGCTCGGGTTGTTGGACCCATAGGAAACTCCATAGAGGTTCCCGGCGGCGTCAGCGACCAAGTCTCCTGACGGGTTGCCGACCGTCGCAGTGTTAAGTGGGGCCACCGTAGTAAGCATGTCGGTGCCCGCCGCGACCTTAAAGACGGTTGAGCTCGAGGCACCATACAAATTGCCGGCCGCGTCAGCGATCACGCCGGCAGTGGTGGTGCCGTTCGTGACTGCGTCCAAGGTGGCCAGCGTCGTGATGTCGTGCGACTCCGCCGCCACTTCAAAGACCGTAGAGCCTAGCTGCTCATTATCATGGGCAGTCGTGCCAAAGACATTTCCGGCGCTATCGACGAGGACAGGACCGTTTGGCTGATCCCCGTTAGTGCCGTCGAAAGTTCCGAGGGTCGTCACGGCGTCCGAGCCTGCAGCGACTTCAAATACGATGCCTTCGCTGTTCTGCCCCCCTCCGTACGCCGCCCCGTAGAGGTTGCCGGCGGCGTCCGCCGTGACGCCCTCAGGATCGGACCCGACCGAAGTAGAGAAAGTGGCGAGCGTTGTGAGTGTGGCACTGAAGAGCCGCCGAGCCTCAAGCTCGGCGACCATCGGAACGCCCCACGACCGAATTAGTTTGCTGCGTACCGACATGGTAGAACCGCCCTCGAAGCGCAAAAATTTGAAAAGGTGGTAAGGAGACTGTTAAGGACCTTGGTGAGGCGAAGCTTAGGCTCTACCGACGCATGAAAACCGAAGCTGATCGGACTCAATTTCGCCCCCATGTGGCGGGTACCTGTCCGTGTAGGGCTACGTTTCCCTTCTCGTGTGAGCCTTGAAATAGAGCAACTTTTGACCCACTGAGACCGATTTAATGCGGCTTTGGCCCCAATAGCTTCGGCAAAAAATAGAAACACGCACAACCGCCTACGATGAGCACCCCAATGCCCTTCATTAGATTGGCAAGACCTAACAATATTTTGTGACGCTGTGAAGCCCCAAAGGTCTTGAAGCCCACCACACCGCCGTCCGACCTGTTTTCGAATTCGTATCGCCTTAGCCGCTGCCCCAACAACCACCCAGCAACGAACAGGAAAGTGCCGAATAGCGCGATGATGATACCGATCATGAAAAATTCCCTTCGGGGAGCCATTGCGAACCAGAAGTCGTTGCCGCCCCACAAAGAACAGAACCGGCGACGGACTTAGATCATCCAGAGGCTACTGTTGGCTGGGCAGCGACAAAAAGAGCCTCTACTTCGGTGACCCACGTCGGTTTAGACCCGTCGACGTCCTACGCGGCCCATTGCCGATCCGCACCGCTCCTCACAAGGTGTTCGGGTACGTCGAGCTTGGGTCGTCGCCGCTCCAGCCGAGCTGGGAGATTTAAACTACATCGACCGCATTTTCCGGTCAAGTCCGTGAGCCAGCCACTCACGAGGCATGCGGAAGTCGCTGTACACGCCCCGCCAGCAGACCGTCGCCGAGGCCGTGCTCGCGATGCGGACGGCCGCCCACCTCAGCCAGCGGCAATTGGCGGCCCGGCTGCGCCGGCCGCTGAGCATCGTGAGCCGGATCGAGTCGGCCCAGCGGCGGGTGGACCTGCTCGAATGGGTCGCCCTGTGCCGGGCCTGCGACGCCGATCCGGTCGAGGCCGGGCGCGACGTGCTACAGGTGTTGGCAGATCGCTGAAGGGTCGCCCGGTCCGTGCGTCGCTTTCAGGGCTCGGTCTGTCGGACGCCCGCCGGGCGCAGGCGGCCGGATGCCGACGGGGACGGCCACGACCCTAGCGGCGCGGGCCGGCGGTGAACCTTGAGTCGCCCCGGCCGGCGCATAAGATCGCGGTCATACCATGGCCAACACCAACCCCTTCGGCAGCGCGTCCACCCTCAAGTCTCTCGCCGGCGACGTCGGCATCTTCCGGCTGAACCGGCTGACCGAGCTGGGGATCGGCCACCTGGACAAGCTGCCGTTCTCGATCAAGGTGCTGCTGGAGAGCACGCTGCGGAACCTGGACCACTTCGTCGTGAACGAGATCGACGTGACCGGGGTGGCCAACTGGAACGCGAAGCACGTTAACGCGGTGGAACTGCCGTTCTCACCGGCGCGGGTGATCCTGCAGGATTTCACGGGCGTGCCGTGCGTGGTGGACCTGGCGGCGATGCGCAGCGCGATGAAGCGGGCGGGGGGCGACCCGCAGAAGATCAACCCGCTGGTGCCGGTCGACCTGGTGATCGACCACAGCGTGCAGGTGGACGAGTACGGGTCGGCGGCGGCTCTCTTGCTCAACACGGATCGGGAGTTCGAGCGGAACCGGGAGCGGTACGAGTTCCTGAAGTGGGGGCAGAAGGCGTTCGCCAACTTCGGCGTGGTGCCGCCGGGGACGGGCATCGTCCACCAGGTGAATCTGGAGTACCTGGCCAAGGTGGTGATGGTGCGGGATGGGGTGGCCCGGCCGGACAGTCTCGTCGGGACGGACAGCCACACGACGATGATCAACGGGCTGGGCGTGGTGGGCTGGGGCGTGGGCGGGATCGAGGCCGAGGCGTGCATGCTGGGGCAGCCGATCTACATGGTCACGCCGCAGGTGGTGGGGTTCAAGCTGACGGGGCACCTGCCTGAGGGGGCGACGGCGACGGACCTGGTGCTGACCGTGACACAGATTCTGCGCAGCCACGGGGTGGTCGAAAAGTTCGTGGAGTTCTACGGGCCGGGGCTGGCGAACATGACCGTGGCCGACCGGGCGACGATTGCGAACATGGCGCCGGAGTACGGGGCAACGATCGGCTTCTTCCCGGTCGATTTGCAGACGTTGGACTACATGAAGCTGACCGGGCGAGACCACCAGCAGATCGACCTGGTGGAGCGGTACTGCAAGGAGCAGGGGCTGTGGCGGCAGGAGCACGTGGAGCCGGAGTTCACGGAGGTGCTGCAGCTGGACCTGGGGACGGTGACGCCGAGCGTGGCGGGACCGCGGCGGCCGCAGGATCGGATCGAGTTGCGCGGGGTGAAGCAGAGCTTCCGCAGCGCGCTGGTGGACACGTTCAAGAAGAACGTGGGCGAGAGCGCGACGCCGCGGCTGGACCGGTGGAGCGCCGAGGCGCCGGTGCAGGCAAAGGCGGGGACGGCCCCGCATCGGGACGGGATCGAGGCGGCGACGGCGGAGCACCTGAAGGACACGCCGTCGACGGCGGTGGCGCACCTCAAGGGTGGCGACGTGGAGATGACGCACGGCGACGTGGTGATCGCGGCCATCACCAGCTGCACGAACACCAGCAACCCCGGCGTGATGGTGGCGGCGGGGCTGGTGGCGAAGAAGGCGGTGGAGCGGGGGCTGAAGGTGCCGCCGACGGTGAAGACGTCGCTGTCGCCGGGCAGTCGCGTGGTGACGGAGTACTTCGAAAAGTCGGGGCTGAACGTCTACCTGGACAAGCTGGGGTTCCAGACGACCGGGTACGGGTGCATGACGTGCATCGGCAACAGCGGCCCGCTGCCCGAGGCGATCAGCACGGCGGTGGAGGCCGGCGACCTGGTGGCCTGCTCGGTGCTGTCGGGCAACCGGAATTTTGAGGGGCGGATCAACCCGCACGTGAAGGCGAACTATTTGGCGAGCCCGCCGTTGGTGGTGGCGTTCGCGCTGGCGGGGACGATGGACGTCAACATCATGGACGAGCCCATCGCCAACGACCCCAAGGGCGAGCCGGTCTACCTGCGCGACCTGTGGCCGACGCAGAAGGAGGTGGCCGACACGATCGCCAAGTGCGTCGGGCCGGAGCAGTTCCTAAAGGAGTACGGGAACGTCGCCAACGGCAACGCGCAGTGGAACGCGATCGCGGTGAAGGGTGGCGAGCTGTTCGACTGGGACGAGAACAGCACGTACATCCAGGAGCCGCCGTTCTTCACGGATCTGACCACGGCCCCCGTGGCGATCGCGCCGATCAACGCCGCGCGGGTGCTGGTGATGGTGGGCGACAGCGTGACGACGGACCACATCAGCCCGGCCGGCGACATCAAGAAGAGCAGCCCGGCCGGGCGGTTCCTGGCCGAGCACGGCGTGCCGGTGCTGGACTTCAACAGCTACGGCAGCCGGCGCGGCAACGACCGGGTGATGACCCGAGGCACCTTCGCCAACATCCGCCTGAAGAACCTGCTGGCCCCCGGCACCGAGGGCGGCGTGACGAAGTACCTGCCGACCGGCGAGACGATGGCGATCTACGACGCCAGCGTGAAGTACAAGGCGGACGGGGTGCCGCTGGTGGTGCTGGCGGGCAAGGACTACGGCATGGGCTCCAGCCGAGACTGGGCCGCCAAGGGCGTGTACCTGCTGGGCGTGAAGGCGGCGATCGCCGAGAGCTTCGAGCGGATCCACCGCAGCAACCTGGTGGGCATGGGCGTGCTGCCGCTGGTGTACAAGCGGGGCGAGACGCGCGGGACGCTGGGGTTGACGGGGGCGGAGACGTTCAGCTTCGCGATCGACCAGGACCTGAAGCCGGGCCAGGACGTGGTGGTGACGGCCGTGGGCGAGGCGGGGAAGGTGACGCAGTTCGTGACGACGTGCCGGATCGATACGCCGGTGGAGATCGAGTACTACCGCAACGGCGGGATCCTGCACACGGTGCTGCGGAACATGCTGAAGAAGTGATCCGGGAGCTGGCGCGAACGTCTTCAATCCCGGGCGGAATCCCGAGGAATGGGGTACGGCAATGAAGAAGGAGGAGATGCAGGAACACCATTCGCATTACATGCGAATGGCAACTGAGGCATCAGCGGCCGAACGCGTGGGAAAGCATCGCGAGGCCATCCGTATTGCTCGGAAAGCATGGCCGCACGTAGATGGACTCCTGCTGTTCGATCGTCGCTTTGGGGGCAGGACTATAACGACGGTTGACGCCATAGACGTCATACTTCGCTGTGCACCTCTGCTACTAGATTATAAGGCTCTCGTTGCCGTTGCGTGCTTCTTGAACGAATGCAAACGCGTCGAGCGTGAGGTTCCGGGTTATACGGCGTCCTTAACCAGTGCAAATGCGAGGCTGCACGAAAACCATAGATTGTGGTCGTACCTTGACCAGCAGGGAGAAGTCGGCTTCGAAGAATTCGTTGCGCTGTTCGGCGGCGACAAAGACGATTGGCATGCGACTCTAGACGCGTGGTCAACCATGCGCTTGGTTCTTCGAACCACGCGTGGGCGGTCGCACGTTTTCCGGCTCATTACGCGGCTCGGAGAAGTCGTGCGAGCGAAGTGTCCGGGCTGTGGAAAGCTGACAAACGGCCCGAAGCGTTTGTATCTCGAACCGAGCCGCTGCGATGCTTGCAACGCATTGAAGCACTTTGTCATTATGGAAATAGCCATCTGACTACGAGTTGTAGAGGGCCGGTCAATGACATATCTGATTGGTTTTGCTATCGGCTTCCCGATCGGAGCGCTCATCACATGGCTACTTCTGATGGCCATGGTTGTGCGGTGGAAGGACCGCGAACGATCAGCTGCCGAACAAACAGCGGCCGCCGGAGAAGCGTCCAAGCGGGCGGCTGACCGGCTTGCCGAACTGGCCCGAGAGGCTTCTGCCCTCCGCCAAAGGAAAGATGATTTCGATCGTCGGGTTGTCACGTTTCGCGAGATCGAAGCGGAGAATCAGCTTCTCAAACGCGACTTGCGGAACATCGATGTAATGTCCCGCAAATTGGAAATAGATGGGCAGACGCGGGAGCGGCAAGCAGCGGAGATTTCGGCCCGGGGAGACGCACTCGCTCGACGATACCTGGCAGACACTGTGAAGGCGGTCGTTTCCGCAGTTGGGCCGAGCAACTTCACCGCTTGCAAGCAGCGTCTGATCGATGCGATCACCCGATGTCGAGACATCGGGTACATGATCCCTCTGCAGGACGAGTCCGCTTTGCTCGCAGATCTAAGAGTGGAATTCGAACGCGCGGTCCGTGCTTCATTCGAACGCGAGGAACAGGCGAGGATAAAGGCGCAGATCCGCGAGGAGGAAAAACTCAAGCGGGAGATCGATCGGGAGGTGAAGCAGATCGAACGAGAGCGACTGGCGGTGCAGGCTGCGTTGGATATTGCGATGGCAAAAGCACAGGGCCAACACACCGCTGAAGTGGACCTCCTGAAACAGCGACTTGCGGAGGCCGAAGAGAAGTCTAAGCGGGCGATGTCGATGGCGCAACAGACAAAATCTGGGCATGTATACGTCATTTCCAATATCGGCACTTTCGGAGCGGATATATACAAGGTTGGTATGACGCGACGTCTAAAGCCGGAAGAACGAATTAACGAGTTGGGCAGCGCCTCTGTGCCGTTCCCGTTCGACGTTCACATGATGATCCGAACGAACAATGTCCCTGGCTTGGAAAACGTGCTCCATCGCGCCCTGCATAAACGTCGTGTCAACCGTGCGAATCCGCGTAAGGAATTCTTCCACGTTACGCTGGACGACATTCGAAGGATCGTCGAGGCCGAACACGGTGTAGTCGAATTCGTCGCTGACGCCGAGGCGCTCGAGTATCGCCAATCCATTTCGATGTCCGATGAGGACGCTGCCTACGTCGAACGGGTTTACGATCTTGCCGATGAAGTGGCGGATGTAGAGTTCAGTGAGGAGTCGTGACCCGTTGGCGTACCGCGTTGGTCTGCGAGACGCGAAGCAATAGAGGCAATCGAGGTGCAACTGCGGCGATCCCCGCCGGAGCGACTCCTCGCTCCTGTCGCCAGGTCGGGCGGGTGAGCAGGGCGGGCGATCGCGATCCTGATCGCCCTTGTGGCGGCCGCTGTCGCGGCGTGTGTACCACAATGCGTGGACCGCCTTTTAAGCGGTGAATGAGACCGGCCCCCGAGGCACCCGAGGGCCGAATCGGTTGAATGGCGGTCTCACTTGGCCGGCGTCGGCGTGACCACGTCGATCTTGCTGAAGAACGTGTTGCCGAAGTCGTCGTCGGTCTCGGTCTTGGCGACGTCGAGCAGCAGGTAGCGGTAGGTACCTAGGGCACCGTCGGTGTCGCGGACGCTGACGGCGTACTGGCCGCCGGGCTCGCCGGCCGTGGGGCGGGTGTCGACGGACGTGACCAGCTTCCAGCCGCAGGTGGTCGGGTCGGTGCCCTTCTTGGGGGTGGCGTTGAAGTCCTTGGCGGTGCCGTCGGCGGCGTAGAGCTTGTAGACCTGGGGGGCGCGGGTGTTGGCGTGCCAGGAGTAGGTGTTGACCTGCTGGACCGGCAGGGCGGTGCCGAGGTCGACGGCCAGTCGGCCGCCGTCGGTGCCGGCGTTGAAGAAGAAGTTGTTGTCAGGCTCGTCCTCGCCGGCCGGCAGCTTGGCCGAGGTGAGGTCCGACGCGTCGCGACCGCACGCCTCGTCCTTCTCGCCGTCGACCACCGTGACCTTGACGGTCGACGCGTTGGCCTTGGACGGTGACGGTGCCTCGGTGAACTTGAACTCGGCGGTGGCCTTGTCGCCGGCGTTGTGGTCGGTCACGACCTTCACCTCGGCCCGCGCCGCCAGGGCGGCGGTGCTGAGGGCGGCGGCGAACGCGATGAGGCGGGTGGATCGATGCATCAAAAGTCTCCTGCTGGCCAAGCGAATAGAGACGCTTTCGCTTGAGGCCCTTGGCCGCCGCCTTAAGCGGGAAGCATTTTTACAATCGGGGTGACACCACGTCCAACCCGCCGGTCGAATGGTGGGTCGCTCAGCGAGGTGGGAGGCCGGGCGTGGCCGTGACGGCGGGGACGTATTGGCGGATCAGGGCATCGCTCGCGTCCAGGCACGCGGCCTTCGCCTCGTCGCCACCACAGTTGGCGACGGTCAACACGGCAATGCCGCGGCCGGGGGCGACGCGGACGCTGGCGTACCAGTTCTCGTTGTAACCCATCAGGTCCATCTGGGTGCCGCCGGCCCAGGGGGCGTCCTGCGTGAACCAGCCGCCGGCGTAGGTGCCACCGGGCGGTGGGGCGGTGATCTCGCCGATGGTCTGTGCGTCCAGCAAGGGAGGGACATGGTCGCCGGGCTGTCGGCAGAAGACGGCGGCGAAGCGGGACCAGTCGGCGATCGTGCAGTGGACCCGGCCCGCGGGTCCGATCACCGGTGCCTCGCCCTCCTGCGTCGGCGTGGGCTGCCCGGCGGTCACGTGGTGTCCCCACGGCTGGGCCGTGCTCCATGGGGCACCCGGGATCCCAAAGCCGGCGGACGTCATCCCCAGCGGTCGGAACACGCGGGTGGTGATGGCCTCCTCCCAGGGGGTGCCGGTCCTCCGCTCAACGATGGCACCCAGGATGACGTAACCGACGTTGGAGAAGACCATCGCCTTGGTCGAGGATGAGGCGGGCTCGACCGCCAGCGCCTGCCGGACGACCTGCCGCCGCTGTTGGGGGAGGGGCAACCGCGTCTGATCGAGGGCGTTCCAATCGACATCCTTGGGCAGCCCGGCGCGATCCTGGAGCAGGTCGGCCACCGTCGTCTTAGCGGCGGTGGCATTGAAGGTGTTGCGGAGCTCGGGAAAGAGGCCGCCAACGGTGTCGGTCACCGCCAGTTGGCGTGCAGCAATCAGCTGCCCGATGAGCAGGGCCGTCATGGGCTTGGTGTCGTCGGTGAGGTAGACCGTATCGGTGGGGGCCGCGCGGACGGTTGCCCCGGCCTTCCGCAGTCCGGCTGCGCCCAGGGCAATCAGACGACCATGGTCGACGACGCCACCGTAGACCGCTGGGACAACGGCATGCTTGGCGAGGACCGCTTGAAGCAGGGGCCCCGCGTTCGCAGTCGCCCCGATCGCCACATGCGGGAAAACGCTGCCGACTACCAACAGAACAACCGCATCCGGAATGAACCGCAACCGACCGTGAACGCCCCGCATGGGGGAATAGAACTACCCTATGGGCCTGGCGATCTCAATCCTCAAGATGCCCTGGCCGTCCATTATCGGTGTCTTGGCCGGAAATTCGATGGCAGATGAGTTGACAGAATCCGGCAGAAGGCTACATTTCCCCGCTCGCCCCAACCGGGCAGCTGGCGGTTTCGTCGCCCGGTTCGGGACGGAACCGGCTGGTTGACGGCAGCGGAACAGGATTACAATGACTGGCGATCGGATTCGAATTCGGATGGAAGCCTACGACCACCGGGCCCTGGACTCCTCGGCCAAGGAGATCGTCGAGCACGCCAAGCGGACCAATGCCCGCGTGTGCGGCCCCATCCCGGTTCCGACCCGCGTCGAGCGGTACACGGTGTTGCGCAGCCCGCACATCGATAAGAAGAGCCGCGAGCAGTTCGAGATGCGGACGCACAAGCGCGTCATCGACATCTTCGAGCCGACCGCCCGCACCGTTGAAGCCCTGAATCGCCTGGTTGTGCCGGCCGGCGTTTTCGTTAAGATCAAGGCGTAAGTACCGCAGTGGACCCGCTGCCCCTTTCTATCTCGGGAGGGGCAGCACTATCTCCCGCCTGACCGAGGGTTCATCCAAGAACCCGTGCCCCGAAAGGGGATCGTGTCACGGCCGGGACTTTTGTCGTCTGCGTTGGAATTGAAAAGTACCGGACAGAGAGCCGACCCATGACTCCCGCACTGCTAGGCAAGAAGATCGGCACGACCCGCGTCTACGACGCGAAGGGTGCCATCGTCCCCGTGACCATCGTCCTGGCCGGTCCCTGTGCGATCACGCAGGTCAAGACCCCCGAGACCGATGGCTACCATGCCGTCCAGCTCGGGTTCGGCGACTGCAAGCCGAAGCACAGCACGCAGGCCGAGATCGGGCACACGGCCAAGTCGGGCGTTGGGCCGAAGCGCCACTTCCACGAGGTGAAGTTCAAGGTCGCCACCGACAAGAAGGCTGGGGACATCGTGACCGTGGGCATCTTCGACGGCATCGAGTACGTCGACGTGATCGGGACCAGCAAGGGCAAGGGGACGGCCGGCGTCATGAAGCGCCACCACTTCGGCGGTCAGCCCGCCTCGCACGGCACCGAGCGCAAGCACCGGTCGCCCGGCTCGCTGGCGTCGCGCGCCACGTGGCGCGGCCAGAGCGGCAAGCCCAAGAAGGGCGTCCGCATGGCCGGCCACATGGGTATGGACCAGGTCACCACCCGGAACCACCCGCTGGTCAAGGTCGACGCCGAGAACAACCTGTTGCTGATCAAGGGAGCCCTGCCGGGACCGAACGGCGGGCTCCTCTACGTTCGGAAGAGCGTCACGGCCAGGGCGAAGAAGTCGGCCTGAGGGTGAACCGGAAGAAGCAGGACGGAGCAAAGCCATGATCGAAATTCCCGTGTTCAACCAGGCCGGCGAGGAAGTGGAGAAGTTCCAGGTCGACGAGGCCAAGCTCGGCGGTGAGATCCGTCAGGCCCTGCTGAAGCAGGCGATCGTCTACTACCACGCCAACCAGCGGCAGGGCACCGTCCAGACGCTCGCCCGTGGCGAGGTGGCCGGTTCGACCCGCAAGATGTTCCGCCAGAAGGGGACCGGCAACGCCCGGACCGGCGGCATCCGCAACCCGATCAAGAAGGGCGGCGGGCACGCGAAGCAGAAGCGGCCGAAGGAGTGGCGCCAGGCCCTGCCGAAGAAGGCCCGCCAGCTCGCCACCAAGAGTGCGATCCTGAGCAAGATCCAGAGCAACGACCTCCGCGTGGTCAGCGACATCGCGCTCGAGCAGCCCAAGACGAAGTTCGTCGCCGCCATGTTCAAGGCGCTGGGCATCGACCGCAGCTGCCTGCTGGCCCTGGCTGGCCCGGACGAGCTTTTGGTTCGGTCGGCTCGCAACATCGATCGGACGACGACGACCACCGTCGACCAGTTGAACGCCTGGGAGATCCTGCGGAACCGCACCCTGCTGATGACCAAGGCCGGCCTGGAGCAGCTGCTGGCGTGAGGGTGCCTGCGGTAACGGACGAGCCACTGAAACGGAAGAGCCATGGAACACACGAACGTCATCATCAAGCCGCTGGTCACGGAGAAGAGCAACCACCAGCAGGCGACCCGGAACACGTACGCGTTCGAGGTCAACCTGGCGGCGAACAAGCACCAGATCAAGTTGGCCGTCGAGCAGCTGTACAACGTGAAGGTCGCCGACGTCCGCACGATGACCCGCAAGGGCAAGCCCCGGCGGACCAAGTACAAGCTGACCACCGGCAGCGACTGGAAGCGCGCCATCGTGGCCCTGGCCCCGGACTCGCGGATCGAGCTGTTTTGAGCCGACGTGGCACGGGCTACCAGCCCGTGTTTGCGGAACCTGAATTTGGAGACATGGGCTAGTAGCCCACGCCACGCTGATGCCCATCAAGTTCTACAACCCGACCTCCGCCGGCCGCCGTGCCGGGTCCGTCATCGACTACAAGGCGGTGCTGACCAAGTTCAAGCCCGAGAAGTCGCTGACCAAGGGCAAGCGTCGCGCCAGCGGTCGCAACCACCACGGCGTGATCACCGCCAAGCACCACGGCGGGGGCAACAAGCGGCTGTACCGCATCATCGACTTCAAGCGGAACACCAAGGACGGCCAGCCGGCCACCGTCATGTCGATCGAGTACGACCCCAACCGGTCGTGCTTCATCGCCCTCGTTCAGTACGAGGACGGGACCAAGTCGTACATCCTCGCCCCCAACGGCTTGAAGGTGGGTACGACGGTCGTCAGCGGTCCCGACTCGCCGCCCGAGGTTGGCAACTGCGTCCCGCTGGCCAACATCCCCGGTGGCCTTGAGGTTCACAACATCGAGATGAACCCCGGCCAGGGCGGTAAGCTCGTCCGGTCCGCTGGTGGAGTCGCTCGCCTGTCGGCCAAGGAGGGTGAGTGGGCCGTCATCATCCTGCCGAGCGGCGAGATGCGACGGATCAAGAGCAAGTGCCGGGCGACCATCGGTCAGCTGGGCAACCTCGACCACGGCAACGTCAGCATCGGCAAGGCCGGGCGCATGCGGCACATGGGCATCCGCCCGCACACGCGGGCCAAGGCCATGAACCCGATCGACCACCCCCTGGGCGGCGGTGAGGGGCGCAGCAACGGCGGTCGCCACCCGGTCAGCAAGACGGGCGTTCCGGCCAAGGGTGGCATCACCCGCCGGCCGCGGAAGAACAGCGAGAAGCTGATCCTGCGTCGCCGCAAGTTCGGCAAGTTCCAACAGCGGCCGCAGACGGTGAGCAAGTAACGATTTGTTACTGGTTGCTGGTTACTTGTCGACCGGAGCGTGACGGGTAACCAGTAACAAGTAACCAGTAACAAGCGACAGGTAAGACCATGAGCCGAAGCGCAAAGAAGGGCCCCTTCGTCAACGAGAAGTTGTTCCTGAAGGTGTCCCGGATGAACGAGAACCGGGCGAAGCAGCCGATCCGCACGTGGGCCCGGGCCTGCACGATCATCCCCGAGTTTGTGGGGCACACGTTCGAGGTCCACAACGGGAACAAGTTCCTGCGGGTGTTCGTGCAGGAGGACATGGTTGGGCACAAGCTCGGCGAGTTCTCCCCGACCCGCATTTTCCGCGGCCACAGCGGCAAGAAGATGGCGACCTGAGCGGTCGGATCACGCGACCTGGGACGCACGTAGACGGTAGAGGTAGCCATGCCATTCGAATCCAAACATCGGTTCGTCCGGATCAGCCCGCGCAAGGCGCGGCTGATCATGGACCTGATCCGCGGGCGGGACGTCGACGACGCCATCAACCTGCTGCGGTTCAGCAAGCAGCGCGCGAGCGGGATGATCGAGAAGGTCATCCGCACGGCCGTCGCCAACGCCAGCGAGCAGTCGGTCGCCCCGGCCCGCAACGTCTTCTACGTGGCCACGGCCCGGGTCGACGCGGGCCCGGTGATCAAGCGGTTCCAACCGAAGGATCGCGGCAAGGCGTACCCGATCAACAAGCGGACCAGCCACCTGGTGGTCGCGATCGACGAGCGGGCCTGAACACGGAAGAACGATCATGGGTCAAAAAGTAAATCCGCTCGGTTTTCGGACCGGCATCACTGAAGACTGGAAGAGCAAGTGGTACGCCCCCAAGCGTGCCTTCGGCGACTTCCTGGTCGAGGACTTCCGCGTCCGCAAGCTGATCGACAGCAAGCTGAACCGGCGTCCCCCGTTCGCGGCCGTCAGCGACATCCTGATCGAGCGGACCCGAGAGGAGGTCACGATCACCGTCAAGACCGCCCGCCCGGGGCTGGTGATCGGGCCCAAGGGTGCCGAGGTCGACAAGCTGCGGGAGCAACTTGAGGACATGATCAAGCGGAAGGTCGCCCCGATCAAGGTGATCGAGATCAAGAACCCCGACCTGAACGGCCAGCTGGTGGCCGAGGCCGTGGCCGAGCAGCTGAAGAAGCGGGCCAGCTTCCGCCGCGTGCTGAAGATGCGGATGGAGTCGACCATGCAGGCCGGTGCCAAGGGCATCAAGCTGTGCGTGAGCGGCCGGCTGGGCGGTTCGGAAATCGCCCGCCAGGAGAAGGCCACGACGGGTTCGGTCCCGCTGACCACGCTCCAGGCGAACGTCGATTATGGCTACGCCATCGCGTTCACGACGTATGGGACGATCGGCGTGAAGTGCTGGATCTACCGCGGGATGTTCGGTGAGGAAGTGCTCGAGACCGACGTCCGCCCGGGTGGCCCGATGCGTCGTGGCCGCCGCTGATGTGAGTTCTGGGTTGTACGCTTTGAGTTCTGAGCGAAGGCCAGAACGACCAAGAGCCCCCCAGAACTCGGAACGCAGAACTCTGAACTCAGAACTGTCTGGTGACTTATGCCACTGATGCCCAAGCGGGTGAAGTTCCGCAAGACCCAGCGCGGCAAGAACCGCGGCAACGCCAGCCGCGGTAACACCGTGGCGTTCGGCGAGTACGGCCTGCAGGCGCTGGAACACGTCTGGGTCACCGCCAAGCAGATCGAGGCTGGGCGCGTCGCCGCGGGGCACTACCTGCGCCGCGAGGGCCGCGTGTTCATCCGCATCTTCCCGCACAAGCCGGTCTCGGCCAAGCCGTTGGAAGTACGCATGGGCAGCGGCAAGGGCGAGCCGGAATTCTGGTGCGCCGTCGTGAAGCCCGGCACCATGCTGTTCGAGATCAGCGGCGTCGACGAGGTGACGGCCAAGAAGGCCCTGGCCCGCGTCGCGTTCAAGATGCCGACGGCCTGTCGATTCGTACACCGCCGCCAAGCCGTCGCCTAAAGTGCCGCGGGGAGAACCGCCATGAAGACCAAAGACATCAAAGACAAGGCCGACGCCGACCTGCTGCGTGAAGTGGCCGAGAAGCGGAAGCAGCTGTTCGACCTGCGGACGCAGGCCGTGACGGAGAAGCTGGAAGACCCGACGCAGCTGGGCAAGGCCCGGCGCGACATCGCCCGGATCAAGACGGTGATCCGCCAGCGGCAGCTCGCCGCGGCCAAGACCGCCGCCCCGGCGAAGTGACGAGAGCGCAACGAAGATCGCGACGACCGACCGACCCCTGACCTGACGAACGACCATGGCTGACACGCAGACCACCACCGAGACCAAGCCCGCAGCGGACCGAGCCGAACTGCGGACGATCCAGGGCGTCGTCGCCTCCGATAAGGGCGACAAGACGATCAAGGTCGTCGTCAACTACCAGACGAAGCACGCGAAGTACGGCAAGTACCTCAAGCGGCGCAGCGTTCTCCACGCCCACGACGAGAAGAACGACGCGAAGGAGGGCGACACGGTGGAGATCGCCGAGTGCCGGCCCCTGAGCAAGACCAAGCATCACCGCCTGCTGCGGATCGTCCAGCGTGGCAACGAGCGGGCCGTCCAGGTGTCGGCCGAGGAAGTGATGACCGGGAAGGCTCCCGAGGCTCGCTGATTTTCGTGGCACGGGCTACCAGCCGTGATTCGGACACTCAGAAACAGGACCACGGGCTGGTAGCCCGTGCCACGGAAATGATTCAGCAACAGACCTACGTCGACATCTGCGACAACACCGGCGCCAAGGAAGCGATGTGCATCAAGGTGCTCCGCGGCTCCAGCAGCAAGGGCAAGTTCAAGCGGAAGGTGGCGCACGTCGGCGACATCATCATCGGCGTGGTGAAGAAGGCGCTGCCGGCGGGCGAGATCAAGGACGGCGAGATCATCCGCTGCGTGATCGTCCGCACGAAGCAGCCGACCATGCGGCCCGACGGCAGCTACGTCCGGTTCGACAACAACGCCGCCGTCGTGATCGACAAGGACAACAACCCGCGCGGCACCCGCATCTTCGGGGCCGTCGCCCGCGAGCTCCGCGAGAAGAACTTCATGAAGATCGTCTCGCTCGCGAGCGAGGTCGTCTAAGAGCGTTATTTGTTACTGGTTACTTGTTACTGGTGTGTGCCGGCGTAAGTCGCCTGAGCCCCAAACGTAACAAGTAACAAATAACCAGGAACCAGCCATGGCACAACGAATCAAGACAGGCGATACCGTGATGGTGATCGCGGGCGCGAACAAGGGGTCGACCGGTCGCGTACTGCGCATCCTGGCCGACGAGGTCAAGGGCGACAAGGTGATCGTCGAGGGCGTGAACCGCGTGTGGAAGCACGTGCGGCCGAGCCAGCAGAACCAGAAGGGCGGACGCATCCAGAAGGACGCCCCGATCCACATCAGCAACGTGATGCCGATCGACCCGGCGTCGGGGAAGCCGACGCGGGTGAAGTTCTCGGAGATCGACGGCAAGAAGCACCGCGTTGCCGTCCGCGGCGGGGCGGACCTGGGCGTCGTCGGGCGCTAGTGGCGTTGTGAGTGGTGAGTTCTGAGTCGGAAGACTAGAACGGATCCGCCGAACTCGAAACTCTGAACTCAACACTCAGAACTCCAACTGAGGCAGTCATGGCAGAAGACAAGAAGAACAAGGGCCACAAGCCCAGCGAGGCAGAGATCGCCGCCCGCAAGGCGGCGAAGAAGGCCAAGGTCGACGTGGAGAACGTCGCGGAAGAGACGACCGCGTCGGAGCCGGCCCCGCCGGCCCGGCTGATTGGTCACTACCGCGAGACCGTGGTCCCGCAGTTGAAGGAGAAGTTCGGCTTCGCCAACACGATGGCCACGCCGCGGTTGGAGAAGATCGTGATCTCCATGGGCCTGGGCAAGATCGCCACCAGCGGGGGCGCCGATGCCAAGGCCAAGTTCGAGCAGGCCGAGAAGGAGCTCGCCACCATCGCCGGTCAGAAGCCGGTGCGGTGCAAGGCCAAGAAGAGCGTCGCGAACTTCAAGGTTCGCGAGGGCCAGGAGACCGGGCTGAAGGTGACGCTGCGGGGCGGCCGGATGTACGAGTTCCTGGACCGGATGATCTCGCTGGCGTTCCCGCGGGTGAAGGACTTCCGCGGGCTGGACCCCAACGGGTTCGACAAGAGCGGGAACTACAACTTCGGGTTCACCGAGCAGACGGTGTTCCCCGAGGTGGACGGGGCGTCGGTCACGTTCCAGCAGGGCATGAACATCACGATGGTGACGACGGCGGCCTCGCCGGACCACGGTCGTGAGCTGCTCCGCGGGTTCGGGTTCCCGTTCCGCGAGAAGTCGCAGCTCGAGGGTCGCTGAGGAAGAGCCGGGAGTCTTGAGTCGGGAGTCCCGAGTTGACTCCCGACTCCCGACTCTCAACTCCCAACTGGATTACAAGATGGCCACCAAAGCCTGGGTCGCAAAACAACACCGTCGCGAGGCGATCGTCGAGAAGTACGCCGAGCGTCGGCGGCAGCTGAAGGCGGAGAAGAACTACGCCGCGCTGGCGCGGCTGCCGCGGGACTCGAGCCCGACCCGTTCGCACCTGCGGTGCGAGCTGACCGGCCGCGCTCACGGGTGCCTGCGGAAGTTCAAGATCTCCCGCATCATGCTCCGCGAGCTGGCCCTGGGCGCGAAGATCCCGGGCATGAAGAAGGCGAGCTGGTAAGTCCAGTAGCACGGGCTACCAGCCCGTGTTTCCCGAACACAGAATCACGGGCTGGTAGCCCGTGTCACGCGCATGAACAACCAAGACCCCATCGCCGACATGCTGACCCGCATCCGGAACGCCAACCGCGTCGGCCGGCGGCTCGTCATGATCCCCAAGAGCAAGATCTGCTCGGGCATCGCCCAGGTCCTCAAGGACGAGGGGTACATCGAGCAGTTCGACACGATCGACGACGACCAGCAGGGCCAGCTGCGCGTCAAGCTGAAGTACACGCTGACCGGCGAGAAGGTGATCCACACCATCGACCGCTTCAGCAAGCCCGGCTGCCGCGTCTACCGCAGCGTTGACGAGCTGCCCAACGTGCTGAACGGCATGGGCATCTGCGTCGTCAGCACCAGCAAGGGCGTCATGAGCGACCGCCGGGCCCGCGAGGCGAACGTGGGCGGCGAGCTGCTGTGCACGGTCAGCTAACCGAGTTGTGAGTGGAGAGTTGTGAGTTCCGAGTTGAACTGACAGCGTCCACCTCAGAACTCCGAACTC
This sequence comes from Tepidisphaeraceae bacterium, assembly GCA_965198865.1. GTDB lineage: Bacteria > Planctomycetota > Phycisphaerae > Tepidisphaerales > Tepidisphaeraceae > CBDAQA01. The sequence continues at coordinate 210,059 of CBDAQA010000022.1, forward strand.
ACCACTCAGAACGAGCAGAGCCATGAGCCGAATTGGAAAGAAGCCAGTCCCGACCGGAGCCGCGAAGGTCACGGTCAAGGATCACACGGTCAGCGTCGAGGGCCCCAAGGGCAAGCTGGAGCGCACGCTTCACCCCTTGGTGTCGGTCTCGCTGGACGCGGGCAAGAAGGAGCTGGTCGTCGTCCGTCAGGACGACAGCAAGGCCAGCCGCGCCCAGCACGGGACGGCCCGCGCCCTGCTCGCGAACATGATCGAGGGCGTCACCGCCGGGTACAAGAAGACGCTGGAGATCCAGGGCGTCGGGTACAAGGCCGAGGCGAAGGGCAAGAACCTCGTCCTGTCGGTTGGGTTCGCTAACCCCGTCACGCTGGAGGTTCCGATTGGCGTCGACATGAAGCTGGAGGGGGTCAACAAGATCCACCTCAGCGGGTCGGACAAGCAGAAGGTCGGCCAGTTCGCCAGCGACATCCGCCGCGTCCGCAAGCCCGAGCCGTACAAGGGCAAGGGCATCCGGTACGAGGGCGAGGCCGTCAAGATCAAGCCGGGCAAGGCGTTCGCCGGTGCCGGGGCGAAGTAACGACAGGGTTAGACATCAACTGCGGCCTCGAACCCAGGGCAGCACGCCCGAGCCGACGCCGCCAAAGGTTGAACGAAGATGAACAAAGAGAAAGCCAAAGCGGTCCGCTTGCAGCGGCGGAAGTTCAGCGTCCGGAACGGACTGTTCGGCACGGCCGAGCGTCCCCGGCTGAGCGTGTTCCGCAGCGACAAGCACATCTACGCCCAGGTCATCGACGACATGGCTGGCAAGACGTTGGCGGCCGTCGCCTCGACGGTCGGCGAGGTCCGGGGCGAACTGGCCAACGGCGGGAACATCGCCGCGGCCAAGAAGGTCGGCCTGGCGATCGCCGAGAAGGCGAAGTCGGCCGGCGTGACCAAGGTGCAGTTCGACCGCGGCGGTCGCAAGTACCACGGCCGGATCAAGGCCCTCGCCGACGCCGCCCGCGAGGGCGGGCTGCAGTTCTGATGACCGTCAGTTGTTCGTTGTCAGTCGTCAGTTGATGACGCGACCCGCGGGCAACCCACAACTGACCCCTGACAACTGACCACGGACGAACAGCAATGGCTGAAGAGACTATCCAGAGCAGCGAGCAGACCCCAGCCACCAGCGAGCCGGCCGTCCAGGCCCCGGCCACCGAGGCCCCGGCCGGCATCGCGCCGACCCACTCGACCGGCGGCGCCGGTGGGGGCGGGGGCGGCGGTGGTGGTGGGTTCGGCGGTGGCGGCGGCGGTGGCAACCGCGGCGGTGGCCGCGGCGGGCCGCAGGGCGGCAACCGGGGTGGCCCGCGCCGCAACAACCGCGAGCGCGAGCCGGAAGAGGGTGGCATCGAATCGGCCGTCGTCCGGATCTATCGCTGCTCGAAGGTCGTCAAGGGCGGCCGGACGTTCAGCTTCGGCGCGCTCGTCGTCGCCGGCGACCGCAAGGGGAACATCGGCATCGGATACGGCAAGGCCAACGAGGTCCCGCCCGCCGTTGAGAAGGCCACCAAGGACGCCCGTAAGGCGATGTTCAAGGTGAACCTGAAGGGCACGACGATCCCGCACCAGGTCAAGGGTACCAGCGGCGCCAGCAGCGTCGTTCTGGCACCGGCCCGCCCGGGCACCGGCGTCACCGCCGGCAAGTCGGTCCGCCCCTGCCTGGAGCTGGCCGGCATCACCGACATCCTGACCAAGGCGTACGGCTCCACGAGCCCGAAGAACCTGGTCAAGGCCACGCTGGCCGCCCTGAAGCAGCTGCAGAACCGCGACCAGGTCGAGCGGATCCGCGGCGTGATGCTGGAGAAGTCGGCCGGCGAGCTGGTGACGGCCTAAGCTACACCGAAACGGACGCGAGTCGCACCCCTGGCGGTGCGGCGCTAGCGTGAAGGGATTCCCCATGAGCATGGTTCACGAGATCACGACCGGTGCCCCGCGCAACAAGCTGCGGAAGCGCAAGGGTCGGGGCGAGTCGTCGGGTCACGGCAAGACATCGGGCCGCGGCAACAAGGGCTCCAAGGCCCGCAACGGCAAGTACATCAAGCCGGGCTACGAGGGTGGCCAGACGCAGATCTTCCGCCGGCTGCCCAAGCGTGGGTTCAGCAACGAGAACTTCGAGCGCCGCTTCTACATCGTCAACCTGGCCGACCTGGCCAAGTTTGACGAGGGCTCGACGGTAGACGGCATTGCCCTCGAGGCGGCCGGGTACATCCCGGACCAGAAGCTGCCGGTGAAGATCCTCGGCGAGGGCGACTTCTCGAAGAAGCTGACCATCGTGGCCGGCAAGTACAGCAAGTCGGCACACGAGAAGATCACCGCGGTGGGCGGGACGGCCCAGAACCTCAAGGGCGAGGCGTTCGAGTTCCCGAAGGTGAAGAAGAAGTTCGTCAAACGGGACGGCCCGCGGGTGGGCAAGTTGCCACCCGCCGAGGCGGAAACCGCCGCGGCCGAGAGCAAGTGATTGATCGCCGCGGGCGGGTCGAACGACCCGCCCGCAGTTCCAAACTCGGCGAGAGACTTCGATGAATGGTAGTCAAGGCCGTCTCGGGCTGCGTTCGGTGTTCGGCGCGCTCGAGGGTGTCAGTTCGATCGTCCGCGCGTCGGTGCAGATCTTCAAGGTGCCCGAGCTGCGCAACAAGGTGCTGTTCACCCTGTTCCTGCTGGCCATCTACCGCATCGGCTTCTGGGTCCCGTTGCCGGGCGTGGACCAGTCGAAGCTGAACAAGATGCAGAAGCTGCACCAGACCGACACCAGCGCCGCCGGCCGGATCGCCAGCTACGTGTCGCTGTTCTCCGGCGGCACGCTGGGGCAGAGCACGGTGTTCGGCCTGGGCGTGATGCCCTACATCTCGGCCTCGATCATCTTCCAGCTGCTGGGCACGGTGGTGCCGTCGCTGGAGAAGCTGCAGAAGGAGGGCGAAACCGGCCGGAAGAAGATCCAGGAGTGGACGCGGTACGCCACCGTCCCGCTGTGCATCCTCCAGGCCATCATCTGGCTGGGGTACATGCAGAAGAGCGAGTTCGTCGTGCTGAAGTTCGGCCACGAGCACGCGACGGCGTTCTGGGCCGGCGGGATCACGCTGCTGACGGCCGGCTGCATCTTCCTGATGTGGCTGGGCGAGCAGATCGACGAGTACGGCCTGGGCAACGGCGTCAGCCTGATCATCCTGGCCGGCATCGTGTCGCGCATGCCGGCGGCGATCCACCAGCTGATCTCGTCCACCGATCTCAGCGGTCACGCCCCGCCCGGCGCGATCACGCTGGGCAAGATCTTCACGCTGCTGGTGCTGTTCGTCTTCATCATCATGGGGTCGATCCTGATCACCCAGGCCCAGCGGCGGATCCCCGTCCAGCAGGCCAAGTTCACCCGTGGCCGGCGCGTCTACGGCGGGGGCAAGCAGTTCCTGCCCCTGCGCGTGAACCACGGGGGCGTGATGCCGATCATCTTCGCGCAGTCGCTGATGCTGTTCCCCGGCACCGCCTTCGGCTGGGCCGACACCACCGTCTTCCAGGGCAAGAACCGCCTGATCTCGTTCCTGAACCAGGAGTTCCAGCGCGGGTCGTACATCTACGTGCTGACCGAACTGGTGATGATCTACTTCTTCGCCTACTTCTGGACCACCGTCCAGTTCCAGCCGAAGGAGATGGCCACCCAGCTGCGCGACTACGGCAGCTTCATCCAGGGGCTGCGACCCGGCAAGCGGACGGCCGACTACCTCGAAGCGGTGATGATGCGGATCACCTACGTTGGTGCCGCGTTCCTTTGCATCGTCGCCGTCATCCCCACCGTCATCACCGCCTGGCTGCAGATCGACCCGAGCATCACCTCGTTCCTCGGCGGCACCGGCCTGCTGATCGTCGTGAGCGTCGCCCTGGACATGGTCCAGCGCGTCGAGGCCAACCTGCTCATGCGAAACTACAGCGGGTTCATGGGCCCCGGTGGAAAACGGATCAAGGGCCGCCAATAGTGAGGGCGAGTTTTGAGCTGGGAGTTTGAGTTTTGAGTTGCAGGCGAACTGCGGCTCGTGGGCAGCCTCCCCCCTCGCCGAGCTCAGGTCTCCCAACTCAGAACTCCCGCAATGCCCACGATCCTCAAGACCCGCCGCGAGATCGAGTTGATGCGGCACGCCGGGCGGGTCGGGCACGACATCCTTCAGAAGATGAAGCGTGCGTCCGTGCCGGGCGTCACGACGGGCGAGCTGGACGAGCTGGCCGCCCACGAGCTGTCGCTGGTCGGCGGCCGCGGCATGAGCCGGAACTACCCCACCTACCGCGAGGGGGAGGGGTTCCCCGGCCACACCTGCATCAGCGTCAACGAGGAGGTCGTCCACGGCATCCCCGGCCGGCGGGTGCTGCGCGAGGGCGACATCGTCACGCTGGACATGGCGCTGAAGGTCGACGGCTACTGCTGCGACACCGCCATCACCGTCCCCATCGGGACGGTCAGCCCCAAGCTGCAGAAGCTGCTGGACGTGACGCGCGAGACGCTGGAGCTCGCCGTCAAGCACATGAAGCCGAACAAGAAGTGGACCGACGTCGCCCGGCTGATGCAGTACCACGTCGAGCGGAACGGCTTCAGCGTCGTCCGCGAGTTCGTCGGGCACGGCGTGGGCCGCACGATGCACGAGGACCCGAAGGTCCCCAACTTCGTCACCCAGGAACACCTCCGCGGCGACTTCCGCCTGCGGCCGGGGATGACGATCGCCGTCGAGCCCATGGTCACCATGGGCCGGCGTGACGTCGACCTGCTCGACGACGGCTGGACCGTGGTGTCGAAGGACCGGCTGCCCGCCGCCCACTTCGAGCACACGATCGCCATCAACGAGAACGGGGCCGACATCCTCAGCGACGGTCGCATGCCGGCCGGAGCCGCAATCGCGGCAGGGCGGGCGCAGACGGCTTGAGTAATTCCACCCCTTGTGTTATACCCGACGATTCGCCGGTCGGTTGCCGGCCTGGCCATTACATCCGCGAGTGCCGTCATGAAAGTGCGAAGCAGCGTCAAGCGAATCTGTGAGAACTGCAAGATCGTCCGCCGCAAGGGGATCGTGCGGGTGATCTGCGTCAACACGAAGCACAAGCAGAAACAGGGCTAACGTGGCACGGGCGACCCGCCCGTGTCTTCCCTTTGCAAAGCTAAAACCCACGGGCTTCTAGCCCGTGACACGGTAGGAAAACACCATGCCACGTATCGCCGGCGTAGACATCCCGAACGACAAGCCGATCTGGGTCAGCCTCTGCTACATCTACGGTGTAGGCCCGGTCAACAGCAAGATCATCCTCAAGGAGGCTGGCATCGAGTTCCAGCGCCGCGCCCGGGAGCTGACCGAGGCCGAGCTGGCCACGATCATCGGCATCATCGACCGAGGCCACCTCGTCGAGGGTGCCCTGCGTCGCCAGATCCAGCAGAACATCGGTCGCCTCCGGGAGATCCAGAGCTACCGTGGCAACCGCCACCGCCGCAGCCTCCCCGTCCGCGGCCAGCGCACCCGGTCCAACGCCCGCACCCGCAAGGGTCCGCGCAAGACCGTCGCCGGCAAGAAGGGCGTCAAGGAGCTCGGCAAGTGACGTAAATGCAGAATGATGAGTGTGGAATGCAGAATGAAGACCGGATCGGTCGGCATCTGCGACCTGTCTTCATTCTGCCCTTTGCACTCATCATTCCGCATTCGAACAAGCGGGGACGGCCGTTGTGCCGGACGATCCGCGACTAGGAAGAGACCACCATGGCTGACCAAAAATCCACCGCCAAGCCGGCACCGAAGAAGAAGCTCCGCAAGGGCGTGACGCGCGGCATCGCGCACATCCGCTCGACGTTCAACAACACGATGGTGACGATCACCGACACCAACGGCGAGACGATCTCGTGGGCGTCGGCCGGGACCGTCGGGTTCCGCGGGGCGCGCAAGAGCACGCCGTTCGCCGCCGGTCGCGCCGCCGAGAAGGCTGGCAGCGAGGCGCGCAAGCACGGCATGATCGAGATCGAGGTCAAGGTGAAGGGGCCCGGCGCCGGCCGCGAGCAGGCGATCCTGAACCTCCAGAACTCGGGCCTGAAGGTGATCGGCATCGAGGACGTGACCCCGCTGCCGCACAACGGCTGCCGCCCGCCGAAGAAGCGGCGCGTGTAGTTCCTTCCGGTAGCCCCCCGCTCTGCGGGGGTTCTGCCGTTGGGAATGCCCGCGAAGCGGGGGGCTACTGGACGAGGCCATCACCGAATAAACACGGTTGGCCGTCCTACAATCAAAAGGCAAACACGCCCGTCGACCGACGAGGCGGGAGTACAGATGGCCCCGAACGCTCGGGGCGGGAACTTCCCGCGATTCGGCCCGGCGGACCAGGAGAACAACACATGCGTATTCGATGGCGCGGGCTTGAACTGCCGTCGCGGGTCGTCCGCGACGAGCAGCTGTCGACCGAAACCTATGGCCGCTTCCACGTTGAGCCGTTCGAGCGCGGCTTCGGCACCACCGTGGGCAACAGCCTCCGGCGGATCCTGCTGTCCAGCCTCGAGGGCGCGGCCGTCACCCACATCCGCCTCAAGGGCGCGGAGCACGAGTTCTCCAGCCTGACCGGCGTGACCGAGGACGTCACCGACATCATCCTCAACGTCAAGGGGTTGATCGTTAAGCTCGACGCCGACGAGGTGAAAGAGCTGAAGATCTCGACCGATAAGGCCGGGCCGATCACGGCCGGCATGATCGAGAGCGACACGTCGGTCACCATCGTGAACAAGGACCTGGTCCTGGCCACGCTGACCGAGGACGTCCCGTTCGAGATGGTCCTGACCGTCAGCAAGGGCCGCGGCTACGTGACGGCGTCGGAGAACATCGCCGACAGCGAGGAGCAGGAGATCGGCGTCATCGCCGTCGACAGCATCTACTCGCCGGTGACCCGCGTCCGCTACGCCACCGAGGATGCCCGCGTCGGCCAGAAGACCGACTACGACCGGCTGATCCTCGAGATCTGGACGAACGGCACGCTGACGCCCGAGATGGCGCTGGTCGAGGCCAGCAAGATCCTCCGCAAGCACCTGAGCCCGTTCGTGCAGTACTTTGAGCTGGGCAGCGACGTCGCCAACGAGGACGCCGTCAACGCCCTGCAGGACGCCAACCGGGCCATGATCGACCCGGAGCTCCAGCAGAAGCTGAACATGAGCGTGCAGGAGCTGGACCTGTCGGTCCGGGCCAACAACTGCCTGGAGTCGGCGAAGATCGCCAACGTCCGCGAGCTGGTGAAGAAGACCGACGGCGACCTGCTGAAGGTCCGCAGCTTTGGCAAGACCAGCCTCCGCGAGGTCAAGCGCAAGCTGGCCGACATGGGCCTGAGCCTGGGCATGGACCTCGACGCCGCCGTTCCCACGGCCGCCGTCACCATGCCGGACGACGACGACGATGACCTCGGCGACGAGGACGACGTGGACCAGCTGACCGACGGCGAAGAGGCAGAGGCCAACGCCTGAATTCGCGCAGGTAATGAGTTGTGAGTTTTGAGCCCTGGGCAGCCCGTGTCGCTTTGGCTTTCGACTCGGAACTCGGAACTCAAAACGCAACCTGGAGATTGATATGAGCAGTCACATGATGCGCGGCCGCCAGCTCAGCCGCGACACCGAGCACCGGATTGCCATGCGGCGGAACATGGTGCAGAGCCTGTTCGAGCACGGCAAGATCCGCACGACCCTGCCCAAGGCCAAAGAGGTCCGGGCGATGGCCGAGAAGCTGATCACGCTTGGCCGGGAGGACAGCGTCCTGCACCGCCGTCGTGCGACGCAGATCCTCAACGATCGGCGCTTGACCGACGCGAACCAGGAGTTCACCGGCCAGACGGTCGTGCAGAAGCTGTTCGCCGAGATCGGCCCCAAGTTCATCGGCCGGGCCGGCGGGTACACGCGGGTCATCAAGACCAGCGACTTCCGCATCGGCGACGGGGGCGACATCGTCGTCCTGTCGCTGGCCGACGAGACCGTCGCCCCGACGGCGAGTGCCCGCAAGTCGGCGGGGCTGCGCCGGAAGCGGAACGAGCGGAAGTTCCAGTTCGCCACCCGCGCCCTCAAGGCTGCCAAGGGCGAGAAGACGACCGAGGCCCCGGCTGCGGTCGAGGGTGGCGCGACGGCGTAAGCCGGTCTCATCGCAAGGCTTCATCCGGGCAGGGCCGACCGCGACAGCGGTCGGCCCTGCCCACTTGCGTTTGGCGAACAACGCAGCGCACGCCATCGCGGTACTGCGGGTGACGTGCCCAATGTCTGGGCAGCCTCGGCCGTCGACCGCCGCTGCCTTAGTTTGACGCTCATGGACCGTACCCTTATCATCCGCCGCCGGCGCGGGCGCATGAGCAGAGGGTGGGCACGTCGTCTGGCCTCCCCGGACGGCACCGCGGCCGGTTAACGGTTCGATCGCAAACGGCAGGGCGTCCTGAGTCCACCGCGGCCGAACGCCCCCAACGAGACGCTTCGCCCATGATGCAGCCGTTCATCCAGCACGCGGTCACCGCCGCGTACCTGTGCGTCCTGTTCATCATCGCGATCTACGGCTTCCACCGTTACGTGCTGGTCTACCTGTACCTCAAGCACAAGCACGACGGCTACGTCCCCGCCGGCCGGTTCGAGCACCTGCCGCGGGTGACCGTCCAGCTGCCCATGTACAACGAGGACCTGGTCGCCGAGCGGATCATCAAGGCGGCCTGCAAGATCGATTACCCCCGCGAGAAGCTCGAGATCCAGGTGCTGGACGACAGCACCGACCACTCGGGCGAGATCGCCCGCCGTGCCTGCGAGGAGATGCGCGCCCTCGGCCACCCCGTCACCTACCTGCACCGCACCAACCGCGCCGGCTACAAGGCCGGTGCGCTCGCTGAAGGTTTGAAGCAGGCCAGCGGCGAGTACGTCGCCATCTTCGACGCCGACTTCATCCCGCCGATCGACATCTTCTACAACGTGGTCGACTACTTCACCGACCCCAAGATCGGCATGGTCCAGATCCGCTGGGACCACCTCAACCGCAACGCCAGCCTGCTGACCAAGAGCCAGGCGATCTTCCTCGACGGCCACTTCGTCATCGAGCACACCGCCCGCAACCGCAGCGGCCGGTTCATGCACTTCAACGGCACGGCCGGCGTGTGGCGTCGCACCACGATCGACGACGCCGGCGGCTGGCAGCACGACACGCTGACCGAGGACCTGGACCTCAGCTACCGCGCCCAGCTCAAGGGCTGGCAGTTCGTCTACCTGCCCCAGTACGCCGCCCCGGCCGAGCTTCCGCCGGAGATGATCGGCTACAAGCAGCAGGCCCACCGCTGGACCAAGGGCAGCGCCCAGACCTGCATCAAGCTGCTGCCGCGGATCCTGAAGTCCAAGACGCTGCCCCTGTCGGTCAAGACCGAGGCGTTCTTCCACCTCACCTGCACGGTCTGCTATCCGCTCACGGTGCTGCTGACGCTCCTCATGTGGCCCAGCTTCTACGACCGCTACGCGCCGCTGAAGCACTCGGTCGTTAGCCAGCGGTTGTTCACCGCCAGCCTGTTCGTGCTCGCCACCTGCTCGGCCAGCTCGTTCTTCTTCTTCGCCCAGCGCGAGCTGTTCGGCAAGCGCGCCGGCTGGCGCTCCGCCCGCTACCTGCCGTTCCTGATGGCGATCGGCGTCGGCATCAGCCTGAACAACTCCAAGGCCGTCTTCGAGGCCATCTGGGGCGCGATCAAGCGCAAGCCCAGCGAGTTCGTCCGCACCCCCAAGTACGGCGTCACCGGGCAGGAGAAGAAGTCGTGGCAGCCCAGCCAGGTCTGGACGCTCAAGCGGCTGGCCCTGCCGATCATCGAGATCGCGTTCGGCGTCTACATGTTCATCTGCCTGGTCGTCAGCGTGATCTGGTGGTTCGGCATCGGCAGCACGCCGTTCCTGGCCCTCTTCGCCGGCGGGTACCTGTACGTCGGCTTCAGCTCGCTCTACACGCTGTGGCGGATGACCCGCCAGGCCGACGAGGTGATGGTCGTCGCCGACCCGGTCGAGCAGCTGTCGGCCTGAGCACGCGATGCCCCTGATTGCCCTCCCCCGCACCGCCGGCTGCATCGTCTGCGGCCCCTCGAACCCGCACGGCCTTCAACTGGCCTCGCAGGTCGACACCGCGTCCGCAGCGATCCAAACTCGGTTCATCCCGGCCAGCCACCACATCGGCTTCGACGGGTTGATCCACGGCGGCATCCTGTCGACCGTCGTCGACGAGGCCATGGTCTGGGCCGCCATCTGGGCCAGCCGGCGTGCCTGCGTTGCCGGCGAGCTGTCCGTTCGCTTTCGCAGGCCCACCGCGCCCGGTGACGTGCTGACCGTCATCGCTACCGTCACCCGCTCCAAGGGCCGACTGCTGGAGACGGCCTCCTCGATGGTGAACGCCGCCGGCGACGACGTGCTCACCGCCACTGCCAAGTACCTCGCTGGCACCCCCGACGAGACGGCCGCCTTCTTCCGCACCCTCCTGCCCGACCCCGCGGCGGCCCAGGCCATCGCTCACCTGTGCGACGGTGCCGGCCCAACCTAAGCTCCTGCCGCGAACGCCCGCCAGCCATTGATGAGGTGCCAAACAAACGTACATTTGGGCGCGATGCCACACGATTTGACGGGACTCGCCCGCTCCGTCCGCCAAGCCCGTCTCGGCACGGCGGTCGGCTTCTTTCTCGACGGCCTCGTCTTCGCCACGTGGGTCACGCGCATCCCGACGATCCAGGAACGGCTGGGCCTGCGCAACGACATGCTCGGCGTCACGCTGCTGATGATCAGCCTCGGCGCGTTGATCGCCATGCCCGTGACCGGCCGCGTCGTGGTGCGACTGGGCAGCCGGCTGACGAGCGCGATCGCGGTCGCCGGGTTCGGCGCGTCGCTGCTGCTCCCCGCGCTCTCGCACGGGATCGTCGCCCTGTCGGTCAGCCTGTTCCTGTTCGGGATCGGTTTCGGTGCCGTCAACGTGGCGATCAACGCCCAGGCGGTGGCGGTCGACCGCCTGTACGGCCGGCCGATCATGGCGTCGTTCCACGCGACGTTCAGCCTCGGCGGCATCGCCGGCGGCATCCTCGGTAGCGTCGCCGCCGGCCATCACCTGCCGCCCCTGCTCCACTTCGCCGTCGTGGCCGTGCCGGTCGTCGTCGTCGCGAGCCTGTATCTCCCGACCGTGCTGATCGCCGACGCCGATCATGCCGCCGCCGACGCCCCGCGCGGCAGTCGGCACCTGTCGCGGTTGGTCACGCTGGGCGCGATCGCCTTCTGCTCGATGTTCGGCGAGGGCGCGATGGCTGACTGGAGCGCCGTGTTCCTCAAGCAGGTGTCACACACCACCGCCGCCCGGGCCGCGCTCGGCTTCGCTGCCTACTCCACCACCATGACGCTCGGCCGGCTCGTCGCCGACCGCGTCACGCTGGCCATCGGCCCCGTCCGCATCGTCCGCCTCGGCGGCATCCTGGCCGGCAGCGGCACACTGCTGGCGATCCTGCTCCCGCAAGCGGCCACCGCGATTGCCGGCTTCGCGCTGGTCGGCGCGGGCCTGTCGTCGCTGGTCCCCACGTTGTTCGGCGCCGCCGGCCGGACGCCGGGGGTCGCCGCCTCGGTCGCCGTCGCCGTGGTCTCCACGACCGGCTACTTCGGCTTCCTCATCGGCCCGCCGCTGATCGGCTTCGTGTCGCAGGGCTTCTCCCTCCGCTGGGCCATCGGGCTGGTCGTGGTCACGTCGCTCGTCGCCATGCTGCTCGCCCCGCAGGTTGGATCAAGACTTCCAGGCAAGCCGGCGTCTGAGGTACTCCGAGGACCCGGGTTGCTCGCCGGTTGATCCGGGTGTTCGGAGCACCTCAGACACCGGCTTCCCGCTCTGTTACAGACCGGCTGATCTCGCCACCCCCGCAGGCCACCGGTAGACTCCGGCCATGCTCGCCCAAGTCCTCGCCACCATCGACCAGCGCCGCGACGCGTCGCTCGCGCAGCTCAGAGAGTTCCTCTCCATCCCCAGCGTCTCCACCCAGCCGGCCCACAAGGGCGACATGCTGAAGTGCGCCGCCTGGCTCGCCGACCAACTCCGCGAGGCGGCGTTCGCCGTGCGCGTCGAGGCGACGCCGGGCCACCCGATCGTGCTGGCAAAGAACGACCACCAGCCTGGCCGGCCCACCGTGCTGGTCTACGGCCACTACGACGTCCAACCTCCCGAGCCGCTGGACCTGTGGCAGTCCCCGCCCTTCGAGCCGACCGTGCGGACGACCGAGACCGGCGCGGACGCCGTGTACGCCCGCGGGGCCGTCGACGACAAGGGCCAGGTGTGGGCCCACGTCGAGGCGCTGACGGCGTGGCAGGCGCACGGCGGGCTGCCGGTCAACGTCACGCTGCTCATCGAGGGCGAGGAGGAGATCGGCAGCGAGCACCTCGAGGCGTTCGTCAAGGAGCACGCCGACGAGCTCAGGGCCGACGTCGCCGTCGTCAGCGACACCAACCAGTTCGCCGATGGCCTGCCCGCCATCACCTATGGCCTGCGCGGCCTGTGCTACGCCGAAGTCACGATCACCGGTCCCGACCACGACCTGCACTCCGGCCTGTACGGCGGGGCGGTGCCCAATCCCGCCAACGTGCTGTGCGCGTTCGTCGCCACCCTGCACCACCCCGATGGCCGCGTGAACCTGCCGGGCTTCTACGCCGACGTCGTCCGCCTCACCGACGCCGAGCGGGCCACCTGGCGCGAGCTGCCGTTCGACGAGGCCGACTTCGCCGCCAGCGTCGGCATCCCCGCCGGCAGCGGCGAGGCGGGCTACTCGTCGCTGGAGCGCAAGTGGGCCCGCCCGACCTGCGACGTGAACGGCCTCACCGCCGGGTACCAGGGCGTCGGCGCGAAGACCGTCATCGGCTCCGTCGCGTCGGCCAAGATCTCCATGCGGCTCGTGCCCAACCAGGACCCCGCCCAGATACAACAGGCCTTCGAACAGGTCCTCCGCGACCGCCTCCCGGCCAACGTCAAACACAGCGTCCAGTGGTTTGGCGCATCCGCTCCCGTGCTGGTGCCCATCGACAGCCGGCCCACACGGTTGGCGGCCGAGGCGCTCACGATCGGCTTCGGCAAGCCGTCCACGTTCATGCGCGAGGGGGGTAGCATCCCCGTGGTCGGGCTCCTCAAGCGGGCGCTGAACCTGGACACGCTGCTGGTCGGCTTCGGCCTGCCCGACGACCGCGTCCACAGCCCCAACGAGAAGTTCAACCTCAGCGCCCTCCACGGCGGCACCCGCACGGCGGCGGCGCTGTACGCGAAGCTGGCCGAGCTTCAATCGTCCTGATCTGGAGTTCACCCTGTTCACGCGACACTCCTACCTGCACGGCAGCCTGTCCGGCGGCCGGGTCGCGCGGGTCGGCCTCGGCGGTTCCGAGCCAACGTTCGGCGCGCTGCCGGCTTCAATGGGTGCGGCAGGGCGGTACCCGCCAGACATCAATGCTGCCGAACCGTGTCGTTCCAGCCGCACGGCGGGAGCCCGCGGACCGTTCGCCAAACCAAGCCCCCTTCCCCACGCCACGCGCGGCGGGCTACCGCCGCACGCCTTTAACGGACGCACCGCAACTCAACGCTTTCGCATCACGACCGTCGCGTCGCCGTTCAGGTAATCCTCCCACAGGTCGACGTCCGTCGACAGCGACGCCGCGAAGGCGTGCACGTCGGCGGGGCGGTGCCAGGTGAGGTGGGCGGCGGCGGAGAGCTCGGGCGAGCACAGGAAGTTGAACGCCAGCGTGTCGCCGGCGGCGTCGAACGCGGCGGCGATCGCGCGGTAGAACGACGCCGCGTCCATCGTGTTCAGCGAGCCGGAGATCAGCACGACGTCGGCGGCGGCGGCGCGTATCAGCAGCGGTTGGCGGACGAAGTCGCCGCGGACGATGGTGGCGGTCAGGTACCCCTTCCGCTCGGCGGCGGCGGCCAGCTCCTCAACCGCCTCGATGCCGATGTACTCGCAGGGCACCACGTCCCGCCGCCGCAGGTGGTCGAGCAGGTCGGCCCGGCCGCAGCCGACGTCGAGCAGCCGTCGCCCGCGGATGGCGGGGCCATCTACGGCGCGGATCAGCGCGTCGAACCGCAGCGCCTGCGTGCGCGGGCTGGCCCACAGCAGCGATCCGAACCCCGCCCCGTAGCGCCGGGCGGCTGACAGGTAGGGCTGCAGGTAGGGCGGGGCGTCTGCGTCGGACATGCCGCACATCCTACGCCGCCTACGATCGCGGCATGATCGAATGGCTGGACGCGTTGCGGAGCGATTTGGACGCCGAGCTGGGGCGGGCGCCGAAGGTGGCGACGCTGGCGACGGTGGACAACACGTTGGCCGAGGCGCGCAGCGTCGTCGTCCGCGGGATGAGCGACGGTGGGGCGATGACGTTCACCAGCGATGGCCGCAGCGAGAAGAACCGGCAGCTGCGCGCCAACCCGTCGGCCACGCTGCTGTTCTGGCTGGCGAAGGCGAAGCGGCAGTACCGGCTTGCGGGGACGGTCGCCATCCTGGGCGCGGACGATCCGCGTCGACGGGAGCAGTGGGAGCAACTGGGCGACCGCGCTCGCGCCCTGTTCCTGTGGCCCGCGCCGGGCGGGGCGCGGCACGAGGGCGATGTCTTCCTGCCAGCCGTGCCGGCGGATGCGACGGTGCCGGCGACGTTCGAGACGCTCGTCCTGACGCCGACGCGAGTGGAGCGGCTGGACCTGAACCCGACGCCGCACCTGCGGGAGCGGTGGATGGGGTCGACCGATGGCTGGTCCGTGGTGGCGCTCAACCCGTGACCCCCGTCCCGTCCTTGCCACGGCCTCGCCTGCCGCTATCCTCGCCCCCATGCGTTGGCTGTTGCACGGAACGATGACCGGTGCCGTCGGGGAGGCCCTGCGGCGGCACGGGCACGAGGCCCAGGACATGCTCGCGGTGGGCCTGCCGCCGGCGGCCGACGCGCACGACGTGTTGACGGCCGCCCAATCGGAACAGCTGGATATCCTCACGACGGACGCGTCGTTCTCGGCTGCCCCGTACCTGCTCGACTTCTGGTTCCAGCGGTCGATCGTCTACCTGCAGCTGGACGGCGGTGAGGTCGAGCAGGACGACGCGATCGACCGGCTGTTCGAGCGCTACAAGACGCTGGTGCGCGGTCGGCTTTACACGGTCACGGCGTCGCGCGTGAAAGTCCGCCAGTTGCCGGGGCGTCCCTGACCGATCCTTACAACTCGCGATTCGGCTCCCGGCTTCGACCACCATGCCCAACGTTCCGCCCGGCTTTTTGGCAGAGGCTCTGTTCGGGCCTGGATCGTCGACATCCGACCATGTGATCGGCGTTGCGATCATCGCCGTAATGGTTGCGGTGCTGGTCGCCTTCGGCGCCCTCGTCGTCTGGCTCTTCCGCCGTTCACAGGTTTCCGCTCATCGCATTCCAGATCGCATCGTCGAGCAGGCGATACGTTCGGTGGGTTCGCCGAGCACGCAGCCGATCGTCGCGTTCACCTACACGGTCTACACCGGCTATGGATTCTGGCTCGTCCAGCACACGTTGAACTGCCAACTGCCCGCCGACGTGGCGACCGTCGCGCTGAAGCGGATGCGCCGGCACAATCTCACCCGTGGCATTCTCGGCCCCGGCGGGCCGCTCGTGCCATTGGCCACGATTCCCGACTATCTGAAGCAGAGCCGCCACATCGTGCGGCAGGCACGGGTCGGTTTCCCGGTCGGTCCGTCAACAGGCGTTACTCCCCCTCAATCCTGAGTTGAAACAACCATGTCACTTCTCGTAACAGGCTCCATTGGCATCGACACCGTCGAGACCCCTTTCGGCAAGCGCGACGACGTGCTCGGCGGGTCGGCGATCTACTTCAGCTACGCCGCGTCGTTCTTCACGCCGGTCCGGCTGGTCGGCGTCGTCGGCGAGGACGCGCCCAAAGACGCGTTCGACATCTTCAAGGGGCGAGACGTCGACACGTCGGGCCTGGAGGTGCGCAAGGGGAGCAAGACGTTCCGCTGGCACGGGTCGTTCGTGAAGGACATGAACGAGGCCGTCACGGTGGAGGTGGACCTGAACGTGCTGGCCGAGCGCGCCCCGGCGATCCCGCCGCGGTTCGTCGACAGCAAGTACGTCTTCCTGGCCAACACCCACCCGGCCCTGCAACAGCAGATGCTGGCCTCGATCGCCTCGCCGAAGCTGGTGGTGGCCGACACGATGAACCTGTGGATCACCACCGAGCGCGTCGAGCTGGCGAAGCTGCTGAAGCAGATCCACGGCCTGGTCCTGAACGACGGCGAGGCCCGCCTGTTGACCGAGAAGAAGAACCTGATCGACGCCGGCCGCGACGTGATGCGGATGGGCCCCAAGTTCGTCGTCATCAAGAAGGGCGAGCATGGCAGCCTGCTGTTCACCGGCGACGAGGTGTTCACGCTGCCCGCCTACCCGACGGAGAAGGTGGTAGACCCCACCGGTGCCGGCGACAGCTTCGCCGGGGGCATGATGGGCTACCTGTCCACGCAGGGCAGCTTCAGCGCCCCGACGATCAAGCGCGCCTTGGCGTTCGGCACCGTCGTGGCCACCTACACGATCAGCGACTTCTCGCTGGGCGGGCTGCAGTCGACCAGTCGGGAGGCGATCGACCACCGCTTCGCGGCGTTCAAGGGGGCGATGAGCTTCTGAATCGGGGCGGGGCGTTCCGTGTAGCCGCTACGGGAGAGCGGCGCACCCCTCATCGTTTGTACGACATCAGCCCCGCCTTCCGCACGGCGGAGATGAAGTTCGGCCGGCGGGTGTTGCTGGCCAACCGGTTCTTCAATTGGGTGTGGAAGTCGACCGGGTTGCCGCCGGGACGCTGGGCAACGGTCTTGAGGTCGGCCAGCAGCAGGGCGGCCTGCTCGTACGACTTGCTGTTCCGCTGGGCGATCATCAGGTCGACGTCCTTCCACGCCCCGGCGATCCGTCCGGCCAGGTCGGCCAGGTGGCGCTCGCGCTCGACGGCCGCCGCGGCGTCCCGCTTGCGCTTCGCCGCTGCGGCGGCGGTGGCCTTCTCCCGTCGTCGGCGGCCGTCCAACTCGCCCCACGCCGCGCGAAGCGCCCGCACCGTTCGACCCGAATCGGCCGGTCGGGCCACATTCGTGTTTGCCAGCACTTGCTGCCGGATGCGGGCAATGGCCAGTGGATCGTCACCATTGACCAGTTCGAGCAGCCATTGGTCTCGTTGCCTCGTTGACACTTTGGCGAGGGCCGCCGCGAGATCGGTCGGCGGCGTCGGCGGCGGGCTGCCGGCCGCGGCGACCTCCAACAGCTCGTCGCCGACCCCGAAGAAGTCGGCCATCGCCTGCTGCGCGGCCGTCAGCTGCGCCATTCCCGGCGGCACCGGAGGGACCGGTTCCTCGTCGCTCGCACCGGTCCAGTCGGAACCGTCGTCGTCGCCACCGCCGCCTAGCGGCCCGTCCAGCTGCACGCCGGCCAGCCAACCGATGAACAGTGGTCGCAGGTCGCCGCTCAGCACCTCGGCCCGACAACCGACCAGCGAAGCCATCCAGCCGTGTCTGCTCTCGCCGTCGTAATCGTCGTAATCGTTGTCACCGTCGGAACCGGGAGCGATGTCGACCAGCAACCAATCGCCGGCGGGCTTCACGTCTAGGCTGCTGTCGTGGGCGTAGGCCTCGACGGCAACGCGGTCGACCAAGTGCTTGGGCAGCCGAAAGGCGAACCGCCGGGTGCCCCAGTTGGCCAGGTAGAGGTGGGCGTCGTAGAACCGCTTGAGGAAGTCGTGGGCGTCGCCTTTGAAGTTGCCCCACTGGTACTCGTTGACGAACGACGTCGCGGTGATCTCGGCCCGGCTCGACACGTTGCGGACGGCCGCCTGCTGCGCCGCCGTCAACGGGCGGTCGACGGCCAGGAACTCGTAGTACTGGTACTCGCTCATCGCAGCACAGGTATAGCACGACCCTCCCCCGGCGGCACTGTCACGCCTTGCGGCGCGACCCGCGCCGCTTACCATCGCCACCCGCCAGGGGAACCCGGAGCGACCCGACCATGCGCCACGACCCGATCGACCCCGCCCTGTTCGTCGACAACCGGCGTCGCCTGGCGGAGCGCCTGGTGCCCGACGCGCTGGCGGTCGTGAACGCCAATGACGTGTTGCCCACCAACGCCGACGGGTCGCTGCCGATCGTGCCGGGGTCGGACCTGTTCTACCTGGCCGGGATCGAGCAGGAGGAGAGCATCCTGCTGCTGGCCCCGCACGCGGCCGACCCGAACCTGCGCGAGGTGCTGTTCGTCCGCGAGCCCAACGAGCTGCTGAAGACGTGGGAGGGGCACAAGCTGTCCAAGGCCGAGGCGACGGCGATCTCGGGCGTGAAGACGGTGAAGTGGCTGTCCGACTTTCGCGGCACGTTCCACAACCTGATGTGCGAGGCGCGGCACGCCTACCTGAACACGAACGAGCACAAGCGGGCCGTGGTGGAGGTGCAGACGCGCGAGGCGCGCTTCGTGGCCGACACGCTGGCCCGGTACCCGCTGCACGCGTACCACCGGCTGGCCCGGGAGATGCACGCGCTGCGCGTCGTCAAGACCGAGCCGGAGCTGGCGCTGCTTCGGCGGGCGATCGACATCACCGACCGCGGGTTCCAACGGGTTGCGAAGTTCGTCCAGCCCGGCGTGGGCGAGCACGAGGTGGAGGCCGAGTTCGCGCACGAGTTCATCCGCAGCCGGGCGCGGTTCGCCTACACGCCGATCGTCGCGTCGGGGGCGAACGCCTGCGCGCTGCACTACATCTCGAACGACCAGCCTTGCCGCAAGGGCGACCTGCTGCTGCTGGACGTGGGGGCGAGCTACGCCAACTACAACGCCGACCTGACCCGCACGATCCCCGTCAGCGGCCGCTTCTCGCGCCGGCAGCGGCAGGTGTACAACGCGGTGCTGCGGGTGTTGCGCGCGTCGATCAAGGGGGCCGTCGTCGGCAAGCTGCACCGCGACTGGCAGCGGGAGTCGCAGCTGATGATGAACGACGAGCTGCTGTCGCTGGGGTTGCTGAAGCCGGCCGACCTCAAGAAGCAGACCGACGACGAACCCGCCAGCCGGAAGTATTTCATGCACGGCCTCGGCCACCCGCTGGGGCTGGACGTGCACGACGTCGGCCACACGACCGAGCCGTTCGCCCCCGGCTGGGTGCTGACGGTGGAGCCGGGCATCTACATCCCCGACGAGAAGCTCGCCGTGCGGCTGGAGAACGACATCCTCGTCACCGAGGATGGGCCGGTGGACCTAATGCGGCACATCCCGGTCGAGGCGGGAGAGATCGAAGAGTTGATGAACCGGAAGTGAACGCCGCGCCCCGAGTGTCAAGGGCAGCGGTCAACTCGGCGGCAGCGCATCGACCGTCGGCACCGGCGCGGTGGGACATCCGTCCGGCACCCCATGTCGGCGATGTCCATCCCAACCTCCGGGACGTTGTGTTCGATGGCGGCGGTAGAGGTCGGCGTAGCGGTTCCTCCAATTCACGCCGCCACGGCGTCGCTCAGCCCCAGGGCCCGGGCCATGGCGGCCCCGATGTCGGCGGGGC
The DNA here is from genome assembly GCA_965198865.1 of Tepidisphaeraceae bacterium. Taxonomy (GTDB): domain Bacteria; phylum Planctomycetota; class Phycisphaerae; order Tepidisphaerales; family Tepidisphaeraceae; genus CBDAQA01. Next base: position 229,621 of record CBDAQA010000022.1, read on the forward strand.
TCATGGCCACGCTGACGCCGGCGGCCTTGAGGTTGGCGATCTTGCTGTCGGCCGTGTCCTCGCCGCCGCTGATGATCGCGCCGGCGTGGCCCATCCGGCGGCCGGGCGGGGCGCTGATGCCGGCGATGAACGCGGCGACCGGCTTCTTGATGTTGGCCTTGATGAAGTCGGCCGCCTCGCTCTCGTCGCTGCCGCCGATCTCGCCGATCAGGACGATGCCGGCCGTCTCGGGGTCGTGGCTGAACATCTGCAGAAGCTCGATGTAGTTCAGCCCCTTGATCGGGTCGCCGCCGATGCCGATGCAGGTCGTCTGGCCGATGCCGCGGCTGCTGGTCTGCCACACGGCCTCGTACGTCAGCGTGCCGCTGCGGCTGATGATGCCGATCGCCTTCCCGGTCTTGGCCTGCTTCGCCGGCGTGTGGATGTAGCCGGGCATGATGCCGATCTTGCACTCGCCGGGCGTGATCACGCCGGGGCAGTTGGGGCCGATCAGCTTGACGTGTGGCTTCTCGTTCAGGAACGCCTTGACCTTCACCATGTCCAGCACCGGGATGCCCTCGGTGATGGCGCAGATGACGCCGATGCCGGCCTCGGCGGCCTCCATGATGCCGTCGGCCGCGCCGGGCGGGGGGACGAAGATCATGGTGGCGTTGGCCCCGGTGGCGTTGACGGCCTCGGCCACGGTGTTGAACACCGGCAGGCCGTTGGCGTCCTTGGTCCCGCCCTTGCCGGGCGTGACCCCGCCGACCATCTTGGTCCCGTACGCCAAGCACTGCTGCGTGTGGAACGCGCCGGCGCTGCCGGTGATGCCCTGACAGATGACCTTCGTTTCGCTGTTGACGAGGATGCTCATGGTAGCCCCAAGCGTAACCGAGACGGCGGCATCCACCAACCGTCGGCGACGTCTGATCGCGTCGGTGATCGGCTTCGGGGCGGCAGCGATGGCCGTCCTTTTGGGGTGGGCGTGGTTGCAGGAACGGCGATCGATCGGCGGCGCGTCGTTCGCCCCGTTCACCTTCCATCGGCGGACGGTCGAGGCCTGGGTCGACCCTGGCGGTAACCAACCAAAGCAGCGGATCACGGGTACGGAGGGCTGCGGCCTGCTCTTCTTCGACGGTCGTCTCACAACGTGGTGGATTGAGTTGACACCGATCGTCGCGCCACATGCCGCGCTCTTCGATCCGACCATCAACATCGGCGCGTGGGGCCTGAGGCCGCCGACCACGGCCGTGATCGGCGCGGTGTGCGCGGTCGTTTCTGCAGTTTCTTTACGGCGGTGGCGCCACCAGGCGCCCCGATCCGGGTACTGTCCCGCGTGCAATTACGACCTGCGAGCCACGCCGGAACGCTGCCCGGAGTGCGGCGCTGTTCCATCATAAAGCCGCCGATGTCATCGGCGGGGGACCGCGGATACCCTCCGCGGCTTTGTGAAAACGTTTCGCCATCACGGGGGTAGATCGTTATAAATTGGCCGTTCGGCCGTCGCTCAACGAAAGCTTGCTCTCATGATCCTGCGCCTCCCACTCCACCGTCTAATTGCCGCCGCTGTTGCCATCGGCTTGTCGACCACCGCCTTCGCCCGGGACGAGAAGTACTCGACCGGCCCCGTCGGCGAGACGCCCGCCCAGCGGGACGCCCGCATGGCGTGGTGGCGCGATGCTAGCTTCGGCATGTTCATCCACTGGGGCATCTACGCCGTGCCGGCCAAGGGGGAGTGGTACATGACCAACGCCAAGGTGCCGCGGGCGGAGTATGAGAAGTACGCCGAGCAGTTCAATCCCGCGAAGTTTGATGCCGACGCGATCGCGGCCGCCGCTGCCGCCGCCGGGCAGAAGTACCTGGTCATCACCGCCAAGCACCACGACGGCTTCTGCATGTTCCAGACCGAGACGACGAAGTACAACGTCGTCGACGCCACGCCCTGGCACACCGATCCGCTCAAGCCGTTGGCCGAGGCGTGCGCGAGGCACGGCGTGAAGTTCTGCGCCTACTACTCCATCATGGACTGGCACAGCCCCGACCAGGACCCGGCCAAGCCCGAGCCCACGACGCATCCCACCTGGAACCCCACCAACCTGGCCACGCCCGAGCACAAGTCGGCGTACGTCGCCTACATGAAGGCGCAGCTGAAGGACCTGATCACCCGCTACCACCCCGGCGTGATCTGGTTCGACGGCGACTGGGTCAAGGGGTGGACCAAGGACGATGGCAAGGACCTGCTGGCCTACCTGTACGAGCTGGACCCGAAGCTGATCGTCGACGACCGCACCGGCGGGGCCGGCGGCGACTACGGCACGCCGGAGCAGAAGATCCCCGCCAACGGCCTCGGTCACGACTGGGAAACCTGCATGACCATCAACGGGTCGTGGGGCTTCAACGCCCGCGACAAGAAGTTCAAGTCGGCCGGCCTGCTGGTCCACAACCTGATGGACATCGCCAGCAAGGGCGGGAACTACCTGCTGAACGTCGGCCCCACGGCCGACGGCGACATCCCCCAGCCCGAACTGCAACGGCTCTCGTCGATCGGCAACTGGTTGACGGTGAACGGCGCCGCCCTCTACGGCACGTCGGCCAGCCCCTTTGCGGAGCAGCTGGCGTGGGGCCGGGCGACGCGGAAGGGGCACACGCTGTACCTGACCGTGTTCGACTGGCCCACCGATGGCAAGCTGACCGTCCCGCTGGCGACGCCCGCGATCGCGGCCCACACCCTGTCCGATCCGATGAAGCCGTTGCCCGTCACCAGCGGGCCCGATGGGGCGACGATCGACGTGTCGAAAACCGCCGCCGACCCGCTGGCGACGGTGATCGCGGTGGAGTGCGCCGGCGAGCCGGCGGCGAAGTAGGGGCTGGCGAATTGCGGATGATCCGTCGCGTCGGTCGCCGCAGGGAAGTCGGCGTCGCTTGCGCCATTCAGGTGCCGGCCAAGAGCACCGCGTCCGCCGTCATCACGGCGATCCGCGGATCGTCCGGCGGCTGCCCGTACACCTCGGCATAGATGATCGCCAGCCACCGCGCCAAATCGGCCTGCGTCACGACGTCCGCCCCGGCCACCATCAGCCCCATCGGTGGGGCGCCGGGCAGGGGCAACAAGTATCGCAACCCCAGCAGTTCCCGGCACCCGAGCCGTCGGTAGAACGCTCGCCGGCGGTCGGCGTCCGCATCGCCGGTCTCGATTTCAATCAGCACCGCTCGACCGGCGAGCGCGACGGCGTGGGCAAACAGCTGGCCGCCCACGCCGCCGCCGCGGGCCGCCTCGGCGACGGCGAGGTACTCCAGCAACGCGGCGTCGATTCCCGTCGTCGGAACGAACAGGACGGCGAAGCCGAGCACGGCGCGGTCCCGCTCGGCGACCAACAACGCGGATGACGCATGCCCACACGGCAGCGACCGCAGCCACGCGACCGGCTTCCGCTCGTTGGCCGGCAGGGCGTCGACGTAGATCTGCTCGACCGTCGCCATCGCGGGGTCGGACGGGTTGGTCAATCGGCGAACCTTGGCGAACACGGGGCCCGATCGTACACGGCGCGCCCGTCCCGCGTTAAAATCGGCCGACATGGCGATGAACATCCAGGCGGAACAGCTCCGCGCCCTGCCGGCGCGACCCACCGTGACCTGGCAGGGCGGCGCCGTCACGCTGCCGGCCAAGGTCCGCGGCGACGACGGGTCCGACTACACGCCGGCCCTGTTCCTGTGGGTCGACACGACCACCGGCATGGTCCGCCCGTCGATGCCGGGCGGCTCGCGGGTCACGCCGGACGTGGTCGTGCAGTCGTTCCTCGACTTCGCGAACGCCGGCGGGCAGGGGGGCTACCGGCCGGGCCGTCTGGAGGTGAGCGACGCCGCGTTCGCCGCCGCGCTGACCGACCTCGTGTCGCCGCTGGGGATCACGGTCGCGGTGCTCCCGCGATTGCAGGCGGTCGACGCGATGGCGGCGGAGCTGATGGGCTCGATGGGGCTGGGCGGTGACGTGGCGCCGCCGGACGCGCTGGCCGACGACCCGGCGATCACGCCCGACCGGCTGGGCCGGTTCGCGGCGGCGGCGGCGGGGTTCCACGCGGCCGCGCCGTGGAAGCTGTTCGGCCCGACCGACCTGGTACGGGTCGTCAAGCCGAAGGTCGCCAAACCGTTCCGCTTCTTCAACGTGATGGGCGGCGGGGGCGAGCAGTTCGGGCTGGCGTTCTTCCCGAGCGTCGCGGCGTTCCGGCAGATGTCCGAGGGCGACCCCGGCGAGTACGCGGCCAAGCACGCGATGGTCAGCGTCACGTTCGACACCGACGAGATGATCCCGCCGGGCGACGTGGCGCTCTGGAAGCAGCACGACTGGCCCACCGGCAAGCGAGGGCGGAAGGTGGTCTACCCGTTCCCGGTCACGTTCAACCGGGGCGTGTGGATCCGGCCGACCGTCGCCGAGCTGGCCGTGATGGAGGGGCTGCTGCGCGCCGTGACCGCGGTCGACGAGGCCGGTGTGATCGCCGGGAAGTGGACGGCCACGGTGCCGGCCGCCGATGGCCCGGCCGAGTTCGCGTTCGACGTGTCGACGCAGGCGATGCCGTCGCTGTCGGCGATGAGCCCGATGAGCCCGTTCGGGGGCCTCGCCGACCCGCCGGCGACCGAGGCGGAACGGCTGATCGAGGCGTCGCTGAGCGCGGGCGGCGTCCGCGCGGCCGACCTGGCGCGGCGGGCGGTCGCGGCCGACCCCGACGCGGTCGACGCCTACGTCCGGCTCGGCGACCTCGCCCCCTCGCCGGCGGAGGGCATCGAGTTCTACAAGCAGGGCCTCGCCGCCGGCGAGCGGGCGCTGGGGGCGAGGTACTTCAAGACCCACATGGGCGAGTTCTGGGGCCTCCTCGAGACCCGGCCCTACATGCGGGCGCTGGCCGGGCTGGCGCAGGCGTACCGCACGTCGGGCCAGCTGGACGAGGCCATCCGCACCTGGCAGCGGATGCTCGAGTTGAACCCCAACGACAACCAGGGCATGCGGGACGTCCTGGCGGCCGTGCTGATGGAGCAGGGGCGCGACGCAGACGCGACGGCGCTGATGGCGAAGTACCCCGACGAGGCGTCCGCCGTCCACACCTACACCGAGGCGCTGCTGGCGTTCCGGAAGGGTGGCGACTCGCCGGACGCCGTCGAGAAGCTGCGGCTGGCGTTGGAGTGCAACCCGCACCTGGTGACGTTCCTGACCGGCCACCGCACGGTGCCGAAGCACATCCCCGAGATGTACTCCCACGGCGAGGAGACCGAGGCCCTGACGTTCGCCGGCGACCTCCTGCCCGGCTGGCGGGACACGCCGGGCGCGGTCGACTGGCTGCTGAAGCACGTGGACGTCAGACGCGCGCCCAAGGCGAAGGGGGCCAAGCGGGCGGGGAAGAAAAAGAAGTGATGGACCGCTCGCGATCGGTTGCCACCGATGCCGCCGACCCTCATCGTCTTTTTGTCCCCGCCACGCCCGATGTCACGAGTTGACGGAGGGCCGACGCGGAACCGTTTGCTCGCCGTGCTGTGATGTCTCCCCCGTTGCGAATGACGTCGGGCGGTCGGGCGACGCCGGGCAGTTCCGCCCCGATCGCCGCCAGCCATGCGGTCGGATCGCGGTCGATGGTGTCGAGCAGTCGGGCCGCCATCGGTGCCGGCGTCCGTTTCCCCTGCTCCCAGCTCTGGGCCAAGATCGTCGACACGCCCAGCAGCCGGGCGAACGCCGCCTGGGCGATCCGGAGCCGGCCGCGCAGGTCGCGGACGCGAGCCGGTGTCCACGCGGTTGGCTCGGGGATGCTGTAGGTCCGCGACGGGTGCCGGGTGGCCGGGTCGACCCCGGCCCGCTTCAGGGCGATCACCTCCCGCAGCCCACTGATGATGTCGTCAGCCGCGGACGGCTCCATGGCGACGGCGGCGGTGGCCATGCCGCGGCGTCCACGCCGGCCGATGTTGGATGGCTTCTTGGGGGACATGGTCGTTCCTCTCGGTTGGTCTGCACCCGCGGAGCGGTGGAGTCGCCTGCGGGTGTCGGTCATCCCTTGCGGTGAAGCTCGGTCAGGATCTCCACCGCTGCCCGCATCGCTGCCTTTTGCTCGGCGGTGAAGTTCTCCTGTTCATTCTTGGCCAGCAGCGACAGCAGGTAGACGGTGTTGGCCACAGGGAAGAACGCGAACGCCACGCGCATCGCGCCGCTCTTACCCGTGTTCCGCGACGGCGGGGCGAACCGCAGCTTGCGGACGCCGCCGGTGCCGGCCATCACGGGGCCGGCGGTCGGGCGAGCTTCCAGGGTCGCCTCCAGCGCCTGGAGGTCCTCGTCGGTCAGGCCGGCCCGTCTCCACTTGGCGACGAAACCGGCAAGCTGAATCAGCGTCACCCTCATACGCGGTACCACATTATACGCCGTGTTCGTTGCCACCGCACGTCCGGGTTCTCGTGGGTCGCGGCTGGCGAAGATGCGTCCGTGTTGGCTGGCAGGAGTGCCGCCGCCCTCCAAACGTTGCGCCCGTTTGTAATCCCCTTGAACCCTGTCGACCGGGTACCGTTCGCCGCGCATGGTTGAACCGATGATCGACGTCGTCCGCGTCACGCACCACTACGGCGTCCGGCCGGTGCTGCGCGACGTGTCGCTGTCCGTGGCGCCGGGCGAACTGCTGGCGCTGATGGGGCCGAACGGCATGGGCAAGAGCACGCTGGTGGGCGTGATGGCCGGCGTGCTGTGGCCGGTGGCGGGGCACGTGACGGTGGGCGGGCACCGGCGGCGCGGCGACGAGGCCGACGAGCTGGCCGCCCGGCAGCTGGTCGCCTACCTGCCGGCCGAGCCGTGGGCACCGGTCATGCGGACCGGCCGGCAGTGGATCCTGGCCAACGCCCGGGTCTACGGCGTGCCCGACGACCGGCTGCTCCCGCACGTGGAACGGCTGCTCGACGTGTTCGACCTGACCCGCCAGGGCGACGTGCCGATCACCGCCTACTCCACGGGCCAGAAGAAGAAGGTGGCCATCTGCGCCGTGCTGGCGACCGAGGCGCCGGTGCTGCTGCTGGACGAGCCGTTCGCGGGCGGGATGGACCCGTCGGCGCTGCTGGCGCTCAAGCGGATCCTGCTGCACCACCGCGACCGGCGCGACCGCACGGTCGTCATGGCCACGCCGGTGCCCGAGCTGGTCGAGGAGCTGGCCGACCGCGTGGGGATCATCGCCGGCGGTGAGCTCAGGGCGCTGACGACGGTCGCCCAGTTCCGCGCCGACGCGGGCGGGGCGTCGCTCGAGGAGGCGTACCAGCGGCAGGTCGACACCCGCACGCTGGAGAAGGTCGAACGCTACCTGGCCGGGGAGGACGCGTGAACCGCTCGCCGTTTCGCCGGCCGCTGGCGCGGGTGCCGCTCACGATGGTCGGGGCGGGGCTCTTCTTCTACGCGCTGGTCACCGTTTGGGTCGGGTGGGACACCGGCTACCGCGATTGGGCGGCGCTGCGGAACGCCTGTTGGCCGTCGCACGTGATGATGCTGATCGGCGTGCCGCTGGCCGGCGGGCTGGCGCGGATGATCGCGGGCAACCCGCGGTCGCAGCCCAGCTACGCGCGGTGGCTCGGGACGACGCCGTGGCGGCCGGGGCAACGGCTGCCGCTGGGGCCGTTGGTCTGGGCATGGGAGGACGTCGTCGCCCTGGTGCCGTTGGCGCTGCTGGCGCGTTACGACGTGGGGCTGCCGTGGTTCGTGCCGGTCGTGCCGTACGTGGTGGCGCGGGCGATCGGCGCGGCGCTGTCGGCCGCCAAGTCGGGCCGGGCCGATGCGGCGGCCGTCGTGGCGTTCGTCGCGCCGGTTCTGCTGCTGGCGTGGCGGTGGGATGGTGCGATGGTCGCGGCGCTCGTGGCGTTGGCGGCCGCCGACTCATTGGCCGTCCGCGCGGCGCTCTCGAACTTCCCGTGGGAGCCCGCCGACCCCGCGATCGGCCCGCGGCGTTGGCCGATCGGCACGATCGCCTGGCCGACCAACATGGTGGGACCAGTGTCGGTTTCCGAGCCGGTGCCGTTGGGCTGGTGCATCGCCTTGCCGCTGCTGGCGGGGTGGTGGGCGTGGTCGCTCGTCCACGCGGCGTTCTGGTTGCCCGGCTGGCAGAACGGTCCCGACTGGCACGCGTTCATGACGTTCGTCGGGGGCTTGCTCGTGCTCGTGCGGCTCGCGGTCTACTGCGGCCGGTTCCACCCGCCGATCAACCTGCGCGGGCGGTTGTTCACCGGGCGTCTGCTGATTCCCGGCTACGACCGGGTGCTGCTGACCCCCGCCGTCGCCATCGCGGCGACGTTGCTGGTCCCGGGTTGGGTGCAGGCGGCCGGCGGCACGCCGGCGCTGGCGCTCGCGGCCGAACTGGTCGTGGTCAGCGGCATCCTGTTGCTGGGTGCTCCCACGTTGCGGGGCTGGCAGTTGACCGGGCATCACCGCATCTTTCGCGGCACGAAGCCGGTGGTGCGGCAGCAGGGTCGGCAACCGCTGTCGTTGAACGGCCCGTGATCGCCCTGCCAGCATGGAAGCGCCCAACCGAGCTCGACTGGCTGGATGGGGCGAAGGGGTTATGCTGGGCGGGGTCGGGCCGTCGTCCACTGGAGCCTCGCATGAACCTTACCCCGCGGCCGTCCGACCGGCGGGTGCAGACCGTCTGCCTGCTGACGCTCACGCTGATCGCGGTCGGCGTCGCCATGGCGCTGCTCCAGCCGGTGCTGGTGCCGTTCGTGCTCGCGCTGTTCCTCAGCCAGTGCCTGGCGCCGCTGATCCTGTTGCTCATGCGGCGCGGGCGGCTGCCGCGGTGGCTGGCGGTGACCGTGGCGGTCACGCTGGCGGCGGCGCTGCTGACCGGCGTCGGGTTCGCCGTCGCCTCGTCCATCAGCAGCGCGCACGCGGGGGGCGACAGCCAGTTCACCGTCTACAAGACCCGGCTCGACGAGCTGTACACGAAGTTCCAGACCTCGCGGGTGGGCGTCGCCCTCGGCCTTCACCCCCAGGGCGAGGGCACGGCCGGCGGGCAGACGTTCGTCTCGTACATCGTCCCCTACATCGGCAACGGCATCGGGCAGGTGGCGGGGCTGTCGTCGCACACGGCGACCGTGCTGCTGCTGATGGCGTTCCTGCTGTACGGCCGGCGGTGGGACGAGCAGGTGACCGACGGCGTGCGGCAGGGGTTCCCGGTCGCGCCGACGGGCGGGTCGCCGCCGGGGTGGGACGGAGCGGTGGTCGGCGCGCGGCGGGGCGGGCTCGTGGTCGAGATCGAGGCCCGCGTGCAGCAGTACATCTCGGTCACCGTGCTGATCTCGGCGCTGACCGGCGTGCTGGTCGGGGCGTCGCTGGGCATCCTGAACGTGCAGTTCGCCGCCGTCTTCGGGCTGCTGGCGGGCGTGCTGACGTTCATCCCCAACTTCGGCGGCGTCATCGCCACGCTGCTGCCGATCCCGGTCGTGTTCCTCGACCCCAGCCTGTCGATCCCGGTGCAGGTGCTCGCCCTGGCCGTCCCGGCCGGCATCCAGGTGCTGATCGGCAGCGTCGTCCAGCCCAAGCTGACCGGCCAGTCGCTGGACCTGCACCCGGTGGTGATCCTGCTGTCGCTGCTGTTCTTCACCATGATCTGGGGCGTGGGCGGGGCGTTCCTGGCCGTGCCGCTGACGGCCACGTTCAAGATCATCTTCGAGAAGATCCCCAACACGCGCCCGCTGGCCGCCGCCCTGGCCGGCAACCTGAACCCGCTGACCGACACGCTGGAGGCGCCGGGCGTGGAGAACGTCGCCGTCGTGCCGCAGGCGTTCGCCGACGCGGCGCGCGTCACCGTCGAGGACCGCGAGCTGGCGACCGATGCGCACGGCTGAGCGCGATCCTTGACGCCCCGCAACCCCCTGAAATAATCGCGCCCACATGGATCCGACCCGCAGCGAGTCCTTCCCCAACCCCGCGGTCCGTCGGCTCAGCCTTTACCTGCGGCAGCTGGAGTCGTTCAAGAAGGCCGGCCGCCGGACCGTCTCGTCCAAGCAGCTCGGCGAGAGCCTGAACCTGACCGACGCCCAGGTCCGCAAGGACCTGGCCTACTTCGGCCAGTTCGGCCACCCCGGCATCGGCTACCGCGTCGAGGACCTGATCGGGCAGGTGAAGCACATCCTCGGCACCGACCGCACCTGGAACGTGCTGCTGGTCGGCGCCGGCAACCTGGGCCGGGCGCTGATGTCGTACCGCGGGTTCGACGCCAAGGGGTTCTGCCTGACGGCCGTGTTCGACAACGACCCGGGCAAGGCGGGCACCCGGCTGGGCGACTTCGACGTCCAACCGCTGTCCGACCTGACCGACACCGTCCGCCGGCTCAACATCCAGCTCGGCATGATGGCCGTCCCCCCCGAGGCTGCCCAGGAGGTCGCCAACGCGCTCGTCTCCGCGGGCGTGCGCGGGCTGCTCAACTTCGCGCCGGCGTCCATCCAGGTGCCGGCCGACGTCGCGTTGAACGCCGTCGACCTCGCCGTCCAGTTGGAACAGCTCTCGTTCCAGGTGAACGTCTCCCCGACGTCCAGCGGACCGGTCGGCAAGGCTGGCTAGAACCGCATTCTTGCCGGGAATTGCTGAAAACGTTAGCCGCCTACCGAGGGTATCCCTCAATTAGGGTGGTTGGTTTCAGCACTCCATCCGGGTAAACCTTAACATAGGGAATTCGACATACGTCGAGGGATCGGTTTCACGCAGTGGGACCGTGCGGCGTGACGTCGGTCGCCTGACGCTTCAAGTCTTGTATCGGGGAGTACATATGGTTGCGTTCGGAACGATGGCAGTGGGCCGCACGGCGTCGCCGCGCACGTGCGAACACCTTGAGATCCTGGAGCGGGAGCTCCTCGCGGCAGGGGTATCGGTCGGATCGGGTCGGCCGTGCCCGCACGATCCCGAGTGGGGCACGTGGTTCGAGGTCGACGCCCTCTTCGACGTCACGCGGCTCCGGCGTCGGCTGGCGCTGGACGCGTGCGTCAGCTACGAGGAGTACGAGGGCGTGCTTGCCCACAGCGACGCGACGTTCTACTGCAACTGCTGCAAGTGCGCGATCGTCGGGCTGCACCCGCGCTCGGCCACGCCGGGGACGCCACGCATCGCGTGAGGGGTCTCGCAGCGGAGCCGCTGGGCTCCGTGCGCGGTGTTCACGCCACGTGCGACTTCTTCTTCCGCCCGCTCAGGTAGCTCTCCATGATGCAGTTGGAGAGCTCGCCGCTGCTGGTGTAGAACGCCACGCCCTTGGTCAGCTTGGTCAGCTGGTCGACGAAGCCGACCCAGTCCATGCCGTAGTAGTCCTCGATCAGCGCGAACGTGCTGATCCGGCACCCCTCCTTCGCCGCGAGGACCGCCTCCTTCAGCGTTGCAACCGTGCTCTTGGGGTCGGGCGGGTACAGCAGGTGGACGAAGTCGCCCTCGACGTGGGCGGTGGGCTGGCCGTCGGTCACGATGAACAGCTGCTTGTTCTCGCTGGGCCGCTTCCGCAGGATCCGGCGGGCCAGCTGCAACCCCATGTGCAGGTTGGTGAAGTGCTGCGGGGCCTTGTCGATCTGGTTGATCGGCACCTTCAGCCGAACCTGGTAATCGTAGATCGTCACCGGCTTGGGCATGGTGAGCGGGATCATCGCCTCGGGGATCTGCGTCGCGCCGCTGTAGAAGCCGACGAAGTCGATCGAGTCCTGCGGGAAGCGCTGCCGCACCAGCGCCTGCATGGCCAGCGCGACCTTCTTGGCCGACAGGAACCGGTCGTACCGCATCATCGACCCGCTCATGTCCAGCAGCACCACCGTGCTGCAACTGGTCGTCCCCTCGTGCAGGTGCAGCTCGAAGTCCTTCTCGTCGAACTTGATCTTGGCCAGGCCCAAGGGGTGCGTGGTCGAAGAACCCGCGGCGGAGCCGCCGGGCTCTGTGCCCTTGTTCGGCACGCCGTGGCGGGCCAGGGCATTGTGCAGGGTCTGGTGCAGGTCCAGTTCGGAGACGGGGTCGCCGAACTGGTACGGCTTGGTGCCGTCCATGCGCTCGCCGTTCGCCCCGGCGGTGATCTTCTCGTGGCCGTCGCGGGCGCCGTTGCGGAGGTTGGCGAACACCTCCATCAGCGCCCGCCGCTGCATCTTGCCCACGCTGCGCGGCGTCAGCCGCAGCTTCCCCTTGCCGTCCTTGTCCAGCATCCCGTCCTTGAGCAGCTGCTCGAGCAGCTCGGACTGCTCGTCGTTCTTGGGGTTCTTCATCATCTGCTCCAGCGCCTTCATGGCCTGGTCGCCGTACTGCATGATGAAGTCCATGAGCTGGTCGAACCCGAACAGGCTGTCGTGTTCCGGGAACTCCTCGCCGTCGAACTCGCCGTAGTAGTACTTCATGGGTGGGCGATTGTAGGCCGGCCCCGAGCGCAGGCGTACCCGCCGAAGTCGAAGGGCCCAGCCGGCATGGGGCGAGGGGTGGATCGCGCGAGGGGCGTGGCAGTCGAACTTCTGGCGCACCGCCACGAAGACGCAAGCGACTGCCAGCGTCTCCGCGCTGGTCGCGCGTCGCCCTCTGCCGGCTGGACTCCTCGACTTCGGCGAGTACGCATGCGCTCAGAGCGTTGCGACGGAAATCGCCCTCGTCGTCACCACCGGTCGCCCCGCCCCGCGCATCGCCCGGCGCAGCTTCAGCGTGTCCTTGATCATGCTCCAGCCGTGGTTCACCATCCGCACGGTGGTCGGGTCGACGTACTTGAAGAAGACCGGCACCTCGTCGATCCGCATCCGGGCGGCTCCCGCGCGGGCGAGGAACTCGACGTCGAAGAAGAAGCCGTCGGTCGTCATGGCCGGGCCGATCCGCTCCCAGGCGGCGGCGGTGATCCCCTTGAGGCCGGCCTGCGTGTCGCCGATCGCGATGGGCAGCATCTGCCGCAGCCACCAGTTGAAGCTCCGGCTCATCAGGTGGCGACGGTAGATGTTCGGGAAGTCGCGCGGGCTGATCAGGAACTGGCTGTCGGGGTTCGCCCGGTTCACCACGGCCAGGTCGGCGCCGGCCTCGAGCAGGTGCAGGATCTTGACCGACTCCTCGGGGTCGTACGCCAGGTCGCAGTCGGTGTAGACCTTGAACGGCGTGTCGGCCAGGGCGAGCCCGCGGCGCAGGGCGTACCCCTTGCCGCGGTTGCGGTCGTACGCCTCGACCCGCATCTGCGGGGCGTAGTCGTCGGTCATCGCCCGCAGCTTGGCGACGGTGTCGTCGCTGCAGCCGTCGCAGACGAACAGGCAGCACCAGTCCTGGTGGGCCGACAGGAAGCGGAACAGCCGGGTGACGGTCTCCTCGATGAACGCCGAGGCGTTGTAGGTCGGCAGCACCAGCGTGCAGTGGTGCCGCGGGGTCGGGATCGCATCGGGCATGGTCACGTCCGGTCGGAGGTCGGGGGGACCGATAACATCGGCCCGGCGGAGCATAGTATCGGCCAGTCCGACCCGATCTGGCCAGCAGTTGGGGGCATCCCAGGCGAAAAGTGGAAGAAACGGGCTACCCGGACTGGGGGGATGCTCTGGCCTCTCCAGACAACCCCTCGTCACGCGATGCCTTGCGTGATGCGAGTGGCATCGCAGCCGCGGGGCTTCAGCCCGCGGGGCCGCGCGGCTGCGATCGTGGTCCTCACGCCACGGTGAACGTCCCGATCGCCTTGGCGACGGCCGGGTTGCCGGTGGCGTCGGTCACCTGGCCGGCGACGACCGAGACCGTGTAGGTGCCGGCGTCGGTCTTCTCCCACGTGCCGCCGGGGGCGGTGATCGAGTAGGTGGCCGTGAGCGTGGTGCCGGAGCCGGTGTAGGAGACGAGCTTCACCGCCTGGCTGTAGCCGTTGGGGCCGGCGACCTTCAGGTCGCCGTTGGTCATCGACGCGGCCGACATGGCGACGTTGTCGGTGTAGGTGACGGTGAACGCGTAAGTGGTCGCCCCGGCGGTGACGGCCGGCAGCTTGGCGACGGCGGTCGGGGGTACGACGTCGACCTCGTCGGCGCCGATGTCGTACGCCGAGCCCTCAAGCGTGGGCTGGCCGAAGAAGTCGGTGGCGGGGGGCGTCAAGCCGAGCGTTTTGAGGTTCACGCCCGCGTTGATCAGGGGCGAAGCAATTGCCAGCCGGTAGGCGCTGAGCTTCGACAGCGTCCCCTCGTAGCCGATCGTCCCGCCACCGCCGGGGCTCGCCAGTTGGGGGTTGACGGTCAGGCCCGTGGCGACCGTGCCGACCTTTTCCTGGCCGGTTGCGTTGCGCCAGTTGGCCAGGGTGGAATAAGTGGTGCCGAGCCACGACAGGCCGGCCGTGGTGGTCGAGCCGGCCCAGTAGTCGTTCCCCTGGAACAGCAGCCCCGTCCCGGCGGTGTTGACCAGGATCGGCGTCCCGCCGGACGCGACGTCGAGGATGTTGTTGCGGATGTGGACGTTGGTGGTGGCCGCGAAGATCTGGATGCCCTTGGGGGCGTTGGCGCCGGTCTTGGCGTTGAAGATCGTGTTGCCGTACAGCTCCAGGCCGGTCAGGGCGCTGGTGCCGTTGGGCGCGTACAGCACGATGGCGGCGTAGTTCAGCTTCCCCCCGTCGTTCTGGCTGACGTTGTACCGGACCGTGTTGCCGCTCCAGGTGGTCGCCTTGGCGAACTGGCACAGCAGGATGCCGGCGCCCGCGTTGTCGTGGCTGTAGTTAAACTGCAGCACGGCGTCGGTCGTCCCGCCGTCGAGGTCGAACCCGTCGCCGTCGGCGTGGCCGGCGGTGTTGGCGTAGCTCTCGTCGTACTGGATGGTCACGCGGTCGCTGTTGTAGGTCCAGATGCCGCAGGGGCCGCTGTTGTAATTGTTGTTGTTCTTGCCGTTGCCGTAGGCGACGCAGTGCTCCACGGTGGCCACCGAGACGTTGCCCAGCTCGATGCCGTTGCCGCTGGCGAGGTGGATCGCGTTGCCCCCGTTGTCGTAGGCCGAGACGAAGGCCACGTAGAGGTCGGCGTGGGCCAGGCCGTAGGGGGCGGGGTTGGCGGTGTAGGCGCCGGCGTAGCTGAACAGGCCCGCCTCGTCGTCGTCGTGCAGGGTGGCGTAGGTGACCGAGACGTGGTCGAACCCGTTGGTGGTGGTGGCCGCCCCGATGCCGATCCCGCGCAGGCCGAACCCGCCCACGTCCACCTGCGTGATCGTGATGCCGTTGGCCAGCCGGCCGCCGCTGGTGCGGTCGTTGAACAGGCTGATGCCGGTCGAGGCGTCGTTGGTGGGGCTGCTGCCCTCGACGTTGAGGTTGGAGAGGGCGATGCCGGAGGTGTCGGTGACGTCGATGCCGTCGGCCGCCCCGCCGTAGATCTCGGCCCGGCCGGTGCCGTAGGACGAGATCGCGATCGGGGCGGCCGTGGTGCCGACGTCGCCCGCGCCCAGCTTCAGCGTGCCGCTGAACTTCGCCCCGCCCTGGAACAGCACCGCGTCGCCGGCGGCCAGCGCGATCGTGTTCACCTTGGCCAGCGTCTTCCACGCGGTCGTCGAACTCGTTCCAGCGGCGAGGTCGTTGCCGGTCGCGCTGACGTAGTAGGTGTGCGACAGGAACCGCCGCGGCTCGAGCGCGTCGACGGTGGCCCCAGGCGCGGATGGACGGGTACGACGCCTCATGGCGAGCGACCATACCGCCCCATCTGAGGAATACCAAAGGATTCGACAATCCCGCGGCGGTGTCGCGGCAGGGTTGCTTCAGCAACCCTGACGACGAACCCCCGCCATCGGCTAGAATCCCGGCATGTCGCCGAACCGGGTCAAGGGCAAGAAGGTCGTGGTCGCGATGAGCGGCGGCGTGGACAGCTCCGTCGCGGCGGCCCTGCTGCAGCGGCAGGGGTACGACGTGCTCGGCTGCTTCATGCGCCTCGGGTCGCCCGACGGCGTGGAGGAGCCCGAATCCTGTTCCACGACCCCCGGCGTGAAGCACAAGCAGGGCTGCTGCTCGGTGCTGGACGCCGCCGACGCGCACCGCGTCGCGGGTCTGCTGGGGATCCCGCTGTACGTGCTGAACTTCCAGGCCGAGTTCGGCCGGGTGATCGACTACTTCGTGTCGGAGTACAACCGCGGCCGGACGCCCAACCCCTGCGTGCGGTGCAACGACTGGCTGAAGTTCGGCCGGCTGGCGAGGTACGCCGAGGCGGTGGGCGCCGACTTCATCGCCAGCGGGCACTACGCGCGGATGGGGATCGACCCCGTCACCGGTCGCAAGGCCCTGATGCGCGGCGTCGATGCCAAGAAGGACCAGAGCTACGTGCTGTTCGGCATGACGCCCACCGCGGTGGAGCACACGCTGCTGCCGATCGGCGAGCTGGAGAAGCCGGCCGTGCGGGCGATCGCCGAGCAGCTGCGGCTGCCGGTGTTCAACAAGCCCGACAGCCAGGAGATCTGCTTCGTCCCCGACCAGGACTACGCCGGCCTGGTCCGCCGGCGAACGCCGACCGCGTTCCGCGGCGGCGACCTGGTGACGGCCGGCGGTGACGTCGTCGGCACCCATGACGGTCACCAGCAGTTCACCATCGGCCAGCGGAAGGGCGTTGGCGTCGCGCTGGGCTACCCGGTCTACGTGGTCGACATCGACCCGGCCGCCAACCGCGTCACCGTGGGCGACAAGGCGGCGCTGCTGCGGGACGAGCTGCGCGCGTTGCAGGTCAACGTGTTGGCCGATCGACCGTCGCTGACCGACGGCACCGGCCTGCGGTGCGTGGCCAAGATCCGGTACAACGCCGACCCCCAGCCGGCGACGGCATGGCTCGACGACGGCGAGCTGCGCGTGCGGTTCGACCAGCCGCAGTCGGCGGTGACGCCGGGCCAGGCGGTCGCCCTGTACGACGGCGACGTGGTCGTCGGCGGCGGGTGGATCGAGTCGGCGTCCTGAACCTGCTCGGGCAGCTATGATTCCCCACCGGTTCGCGTCCACCCTAGCCCAGTTTGCCGCCCGATCGGCTTCCGGGGTTGCTATTCTCACGACTGCCGTCGCTCGACTAGCCCGGCTAGTCGAGCGACGGCGACGTGTCATTGTCTAACCCGATATCCTGCGCCGTGCGCAATAGAATCAGTGGTCAGCCGGCAGCAGCATCGTCGGCCTTTGAAAGATGCCGCCACCGTATCCACAACCCGCACCGACCATTGACTACGCAGCCGGCCGACGGTCTGCGGCGACAGGATCGGCGTTGGCCTCGTTTTGCTTCGGCCTGTTGGTCTCCGCCGAGGCGATTTGGGCGCTCACGGTCATGTCGCGACTCAGTTGGCACGGTGGCGGTGACACGGACGCCTGGAGTATTCTCGGTTCCCCGTTGTTTATGGGAGCGATTGCCGCAGCGATCGGGCTCTCATGCGCCTTGTACGGGCTGTGGATAAAGGCGTCCGCGAACCGCCTGCGACTGATTGGCGGGTTGATGAGCGCTTCGTACCTCGTTCTCTACGCTCTGTTGCTAGCAATAGTCTTGATTTTGGCGTAACGATGGCTGCGGCCAGTCGGCGAGCTGCCGGCTAACCAGCCGTTGCTGTGGACGGGCCCGCGTCGCGTCGTTAGCTTATTCTTATTCCACGTTCTTCCGGCGCGTCGCGTTGCCCGCCACAGAACGTCATCCGTTATGCGGCTTCTCACGACCATTCTTCTGCTGGCCGGTACATGCATTCTGGCAGTCGGGTGTGCACCGTCCGGTGCGGACCTCGCGCGGCACGACATCAGCCAGGGCCGCCTCGTGGTTCACATGGCCGGCATGCCGGCACCCTGGTTCCTCGATTGCGCCAAACTCGCGCGAGACCGGTTGGGGGTCCGTTTTTCGCTAGACGGCTGTGTCGTCACAGGGCAATCCGAGCATCAGTTCGACGAGTACGACCGCGTCATGACCGAGGAGATCGAGCGGCGGTTTGGTCATGGCGTCTTGCAACGCCTCGCCGACGAGGCGGCGCGCGACTACAGGAAGCGCGAGCCCGCGGCATCCCGGCCAGCCGCATAACCAGCCGACTATGAAGCCTTCTTGGGTGCAAGTGTAAATTCTCGGGACCGCTCATCTATTTCTGCTTTCGACGGAGTGTTCGGCGCGCACCGCGTCCGTCGTCCGCCTTTCACGCCAAGGCGGCAGAGGCATACGAGGGGAAGCCGGAGGGGGGTGGGGACGCGGGGCGGGGGGCACCGCTTGGGGCCGGATGGGGTGCCCCCCGCCCCGCATCTCTGCCGTCTCCTGGTCCGTCTTCCTCTTCCCACGTCGTCGTCGTCGTGTCACGCTCCCGGCCACGCCGATCCGCCGTCCCGCCGACACACCGCCGGCCGTGCCTCCAGCCGACTCTGCCGGTCCGAGGCGAACGACGCGAACGCGTGCGCCGCGTTGGCCGGGTCGAACACGCACAGGACGGAGTTGAACTTCCCCAGGTCGATCGCGACAATGCGGCTGTACGGGAACGCGTGCATGGCGAGTGCTCCTCCCGGGCGAAACGGTGCCTTGGCGGCGAGTGACCCCTCGACCGCTCAACTATGATTGTGGCACACAAACTGTGACCACGTTTGCACCCAGGTTCCGCGAGGAGCACTCGGCTTGCATGGGTTCTCTGCTGTGGACGGCCCCGCCTGACGTCTGGTAGTCTCAGGAAGTTCGGGGTTGGCCACGCGCGTCGCGTCGCCCGCTACAGAACGTCATCCGTTATGCAACCGTGGCGGAGCGGGAATCACAACTCGACCGAGCCGCAGACTACGCCATGGCTGAGGCAGCCCGGGTCGGCGATCCGGCGAAACTGCCGCCGGCCGTTCGCACCGTTCTGCTGGTCCATGCTGCCCAGGGCATCATCGACAACGGCGGCCTGCAATACTTCTTCGAGTCCGACTGGCCCGATCAACCGCCGTATTCGACCTTCGTCGACGCATACCGGGCCATTGGCTCCGCGGCCGAGGCGGATGCCCTCGCCGCGGCCGTGCTATTGTTCCCGTTCACCGAGCCGCACAAACACCAGCGCCGCCGCGACAAGTTTTTGGATCAGTTTCTAGAGGATGGTGGGCATCGGTCGGACAGCCCCTTCGCGCCCTACACCGAACAACTCTGCGGCAACGATACAATCTGGAAAAAGCTAGCTGCATACGTCGCCAGCAACAGTGCGGCGTTCCCGCGGTAAAACTCTCGGCAATCCGGAGGTTGCATGACCAGCCGTTGCTGTGGACCGGCCCCCGTCGCGTCCATGCCGCGTCGCGTTGCCCGCCGCCGATTGTCATCCGTCGCCGTATAAGCCGGGGAGTTTTCAGAACCGTCGCGGATGAGCCCGGTGAGACGCCTGTCAGCCAGTCCCGATTAAGTCTCACCGCGCAAACCGTTATTCGGAGACGGTTTAATTCCGATTCAAAGGCCGTGAGACGGGCTCAAAACTGTCTCATTTCGTCCCATTTCGTCCCACGTTGCTTAGACTCCTGGGATTGGCGTACGCCTCAGCAGTGAGGGTGGACCCAGCAGCGGGGCCGTCGGAGGGCGGGTGGATCGTGTCGGCATCGTGAGGCTGGGCTGGGGCGCACTTGCCGGTATCATGGCGGCCACTCCATGCTCCGGCGGAACGTGCTCATCTTCCACTCGGCCGCGCTGGGCGACTTCGTGCTGACCTGGCCGTTCGCGGTCGCACTGGCGCGGATCTACGCGCAGAGCCGGATCGTCTACGTCACGCACAAGGAGAAAGGGCTGCTGGCCGAGCGGGTGCTGCGGCTGGAGTCGACCGACGTGGAGGCGGGGTGGCACGGGCTGTACGCCGAGGCAGGCGACCTGCCGGAGCGCGCCGGGAAGATGTTGGCGGGGGCGCACGCGATCTACGCCTTCGGGCTAATGCCGCCGACCTGGACGGCGAACGTGACCCGGCTGAACCCGGCGGCGAACTTGGTCGTGCTGGGGGGGCTGAGCGACGGGCCGGGGCACGCGACCGAGCAGTTGGTGGAGCAACTGGCGGCTCGCAAGCCAGAGTACGAGGCGACCCGGCAGATCCTGCGATCGGTGGCCGACCGCGGCATCGGCTACGGCCGGACGGCGGGGTCGGACGTCGTCATCCACCCGGGGGCGGGGGCACCGGAGAAGTGCTGGTCGGTCGAGCGGTACGTCGAGCTGGCCCATCGGCTCATCGCCGGGGGACGGCCGGTTCGCTTCATCGTCGGTGAGGTCGAGCGCGACCGCTGGCCCGCGGCCGACCTTAAACGGTTGGCGGCCACCGCTCCGCTGCGCGAGCCGGCCACGCTGTTGGACCTGCTGAGCGAGATCGCGTCGGCCGGCCAGTTCGTCGGGAACGACAGCGGGCCGGGGCATCTGGCGGGGATCCTGGGCGTGCCGACGCTGACCTTGTTTGGCCCGACTGACCCGGCCCGATGGCGGCCGTTGGGTCCAGCTGTTCGCCACCTGCGGCGGCAACCGATCGGCGAATTGAGCGTGGACGAGGTCTCCGCCGCCCTTTGAGGATTTGGGCGCCCTCTGCTGATCGTAGCGCCAGGTCGGCGGTGGTAGCGGCCGCGCGGTTTCCCCAAACGCTCGCCCTACGCGGGACTAGGGGTCCAATAACATTTGACGTGGGTCCTAACGCCGCTCGACATTCCACGTCGATAGAGTAAGGTGCGTCCACTCGTTGCACGGACAAGACCGGGTAATTCGCTCCCGGAGGCTGCGGCCCGGCTTCGACGGTCAACGATCAAGGAACATCTATGCTCGCCCGCATTCTGGCCGGCCCGGTCGTGGCGTTGGCGCTGTTCGTCACGGTCGCCCCGGAGGCCCGTGCCGACTTCGCCCTCGTGTCGCAAGACCTGACCCTCAGTACGAAGGACGACGTCGCCCACTTTGCCCTGACCTTCAACCAGACCCCCGACTTCGCCACGCTCGACAGCATCGGCCGTCCGGCGAACTCGTTCCAGGTGGAGTTCGACGGGGCGATCGACCCCGCCACCGCGTTGCCGACGGACCTGACGGCCGTCGTCCGCGGCGACGAGATCCACGTCGCCGACGCCGTCCGCGTCCGCTCGCCCGTGGGGGATGGCGGGGCCAACAGCGGCGGGTGGGGCCCGGTCGTCGGGGCCGTGCCGTTCTCGCTCACGGGCACCACCGTCTCGTTCGACGTCCCGCTCCAGGACCTCGGCTACGCCGGGGGCGAGTGGCAGGCGAACATCTTCTCGCTGTCGTACGGCGACCTCACCGCCCAGCAGACCGTCAGCTCGATCCCGGCGCCCCGGGCGTTCTGGGGCGGGCTGGCGGGGCTCACCGTCTTGGCGGGGCTGTCGGTCCGTCGCACGATGGCCCGCCGTCGCGCGGCCGCCGGTTACTTCGTCGGCTGAGTGGTGGCCGGCGGCGTCGCCTGTGCCGTGAGCCGGGCGTCGCCGGTCCAGTCCAACCCCGCCTTGAGCAGCTTCGCCAGTGCGGTCGCTTCCCCCTCGCCCTGGAAGCGAACGACCATCACCCGCGGCTTGTCGGTCAGGAACATCGGGCTGACCGACGCCACCTGGATCATCGCCGCGGGGCGGATCGCGTCGAGCACGTCGTTCACCTCGTAGTCGGCGCAGCAGAACTGCCCGACGACGCGCGTCTTCCCGCACGAGCAGCGAAAGAACCGGAACTCCGACGCGATGCCCGCGGCGGCCGGGACGGCCATGCCGTCGACGGCGACGTCGAGGTCGTTCCGTGGGATCGTGAACGTACACACGTCGTCCTTCAGCACGCCGGCCGACCCGATGATCTTGTCGAGCGGCTTCCAGTCGTAGGGCGGGTCGGCCGTGTCGGCGGCGAGCGACAACGCGGCGATCGCCAGCAAGGCCAGGGTCGCGGTACGCCTCGGCGAAACGAAGGACATCGGCACCTCTGGTAGGGTTTGTCAGGACGACCGTCACTTCTTACCGGCGGCTCGTTGGCGGCGGAAGAAGTCGGTCAGTTGGCCGGCGCACGCCCCGGCGCGCACGCCGGCAAGGACGGACGTCGCCCGGTGGTTCAGTCGCGGATCTGAGCAGAGTCGCATCAGCGTGTCGACGGCCCCGGCCTTGGCGTCGGCGCAGCCGTAGATCACGTGCGGCAGCCGGGCGTTCACGATCGCGCCGGCGCACATCGGGCAGGGCTCGAGCGTGACGACCAGGGCACAGTCGATCAGCCGCCAGCTGCCGAGCGTCATGCCGGCGCTCCGCAGGGCGACGATCTCGGCGTGCGCGGTGGGATCGGCATCCCGCTCACGCCGGTTCTGTCCACGACCGACGATCTGGCCGGTGGGGACGTGGACGACGACGCAGCCGATCGGCACCTCGCCGGCCTCGCCGGCCAGGGTCGCCTCGGCGAGCGCCTCGGCCATCCAATGATCCGCGGTGACGGCGTCGATCTCGGGCGTGGCGGGGAACATCACGGCTGCGGCGGCAACGTTGGCGGGGCGGTGAAGAAGTCCTGGACGCTCGACCGAAGCGATGCCCCGCCCTCACGAATCGAATCCTGAATCACGCCTGCCCGGGCCACCAGCATCAGGATCAGACCCAGCACCGCGATCGTCGCGTTGAACGCTCCGACCCCGACGGCCTCCCGCCACTGCCGACCGCCGCGGCGGGCGAACGACAAGGTCAGGATGGCGCAGCACAACCCGGCAATCGCGCACCCGGATGCGCAGGCGAGGGCCGCGTAAAACTCGTGGCCCGAGAATGCGAGGTATCCCGTGCCGAGCACGGCGAGCAACGCGACGGTCCCCGCGCGGTGGGAGATCTGCAACAGGACTGCGGCAACAGAGCCAACCGTTTCCGTGGTCGGCCGGCTCGACGGAATGTTGATGACGATCGGAAGGGCGAGGGCGTTGGACGGCGGCAGCTCGGCGTCGGCGGTGCTCATGGGGCGGGCGCGGTCAGGGGACGGGCAGGACCCGGGTCACCTGTGGTACGCGCTCGCGCAGGTTCCGTTGCAGCCCATCGTGCAGCGTCATGGTGCTGCTCGGGCAGCCGTTGCACGCGCCGTGGAAGCGGATGTGAACGGTGCCGTCCTCCAGCACGTCGACCAGCTCGACGTCGCCACCGTCGGCCTGGATGGCCGGGCGGATGAGGTTCAGCGTCTCCAACACGCGACCGCGCCATTCGGGCTGCGTCTTGGAGGCATAAGGCGGGGTAGCGGTCGTCATAGACAAATGTACTCCGGACCTGCGGAGTTTAGCTATGCCGACCTGGGATTGCCACTGCGAACCGCTGGGGTGCCAACTACCGCAGGACGTCGCGCAGCTGCTGCAGCTCGTGCGTCTGCGGGTCGTCGGGGTTGCTCTTGAGGTACCGGTCGAGCCAGACGCCGGCGGGGCGGGAATGCCCGCAGCGGGCCAGGACCAGGGCCAGGTCGCGCTGGAGCTGCTGCTGGTCGGGCCAGAGGAGCATCTCCATTTCCAGCATGGCGGCCACGTCGCTGAACTTGTCCTCGGCCCCGAACAGGTTCAGCAGGTTCTGCAGCATCCGCGTGAGCCAGTGGCGATGGCTGACGGGGCGGAGCATTTCGTCGGACCAGTCGACCTCGCCGCTGAACTGGCTGGCCACCTGTGTGCGGGCGTCGTCCACGCTGAGCACGCGGCCGCCGTTGAAGCAGTCGATCAGCAGCTTCTGCCCCTCTTGCCCGGGCGGGGCATCGTTCACCCCAACGAGGAAGTGGCCCGGCATGCCGATGCCCCAACACTTCAGGCCGAGTCGGTCGGCCACGAGCTTGTAGACCAGCGTTAGCGTGATCGGCAGGCCACGGCGCGCCTGCAGGACGGCCGGGAGGTAGCTGCTGGCGGGGTTGAAGTAGTCTTCGGACTCGCCCTTAAACCCCTCCTCGACGAACAGCACCTCGTGGAGGTGGGCGAGCAGGGCCTGCGTCTGCCCGCCGCGCACCCGGCTGCGGACGCGGTCGGCCAACCCCTGCAGGTCGGCGCGGACGGCGTTGGCGTTCACGTCGCCCATCTGGTGCATGGCGATCGCCAGCGCGCCCGACAGCAGCCCGTCCGACGATGCGACCGCGGACAATTGCCGCCCGAGCAGGCGATAGGCGGCAGGGGCGCAGCAGAGCGGGCTGGTCAACAACATGTCGGTCTCCGAAGGGTCCTTCAGAACATCGGCCGGACGTTGACCAGTAGTGCAGAATCCGTGCCGGATGGTACCGAATGTCCAGTGGAATTGGGCAGGGTCGATGGGTCGACAGGTCTAATCCGCCTTCGCAGTCCGTCGCTTCGGGCGAGGGAAGGGAGAGATGGGCCGGAGCTCACGCCGTGGCGGGCACCGGGAGGGGTGCGTCGGCGGTTACGTTCGGCAGTTCGATCCGCACCCGGGTAACCCGCTGCGGCTCCGCGGCGAGCACCAGGTACCGCACGCCGCCCTGCTCGAACGCGGTGCCGGCCGCGGGGATGCGGCCGAGGCTCGTCGTGACGAACCCGCCAACCGTGTCGAAGCCAGCGTCGTCGGGCAAGTGGAGCCCGACGACGGCGTTCACGTCGTCCACGTAGGCGCGGGCGTCGGCCTCCCAGGTGTGGTCGTCCAGCCGTTGGATCTGGGCCGGCTCGGCCGGCTCGTGCTCGTCGCGGATGTCGCCGACCAGCTCCTCCAGGATGTCCTCGATCGACACCAGCCCGGCCGTCCCGCCGTACTCGTCGAGGATGATCGCCAGGTGGACCTTGCGGATGCGGAACTCCTGCAGCAGGTCCTTGAGGGCGGTCGTCTCCGGGACGAAGTAGGCAGGGCGCACGGTGCTGCGCAGGTCGAACGGGGCGGCGTCAACGGGCTGCCCGACGTACGGCAGCAGGTCGCGCGCGTACAGCACGCCGACGATCCCGCCGTCGAGCGACTTCTCGTACACCGGCACCCGGCTGTGGCCCGACTGCTCCACGATCCGCCGGACGTCCAGCAGCGTGGCGGGCAGCTCGATGGTCACCATCTCGGGCCGGGCGGTCATGATCTGGCCGGCGGTCGTCTCGCGGAAGTGGATGACCGACTCGATCATCGCCCGCTCCAGCGGGTCGACGACGCCCTCCTTCTGGCCCTGGTCGACGACGGACAGGATCTCCTCGCCGATCTCCTCGTTCAGCACCTGCAGGTCCGACTCCATCCCCCCCGACGCCCGGCGGAACAGCGCGTCGACGGCGTGGCTGACCTTCGTGATCGGCAGCAGGCCGATCCGCATCACCTGCAGCACCGGCATGAATAGCGCGATGTACGTCTCCCCGGCGTAACGGGCGGCGGCGTGGGGGATGGCGACCGACGCGAACAGCGTGATGACCGCCGCGGCCAGGATCGACATCGCGTACTGGACCGACAGCGCCTCGCCCGTGAACGCGGTCAGGCGGAGCACGCAGACATACATGGTGATGTTGGCCGTCATCCGCGCCACGGCCGTGACGAAGATCAGGTCGCGGGCGTTGGCGGACACCCAGTCGAGGGCGATTGTCCCCCGGCCATAGCGGTCGAGCCGTTCGGCCAGCCGGGCCCGGGAGAAGTCGCGCAGGGCGTAGCTGAGCGTGGCGAAGAAGATCGCCCCCGCCGCCGCGGCGACCAGGACGCCCGCGGCCAGGTAGAACGTCACCAACCGCGAGCCTCCGAACCGTTGCGCGTCTTGGACCGGTCGAACACGGGCCCGACCCCCAGTTTGGCGAGGATCTCGTCCTCCTTGCGGTGCATGCGCCGGTACTCCCGATCGGTTCTATCGTCGAACCCGCACAGGTGCAACAACCCGTGTACGGCGTAGAGCAGCAGCTCCTGCCGGAGCGTCACGCCGTGCTCGCCCATCCGGCGCTTGGCCTCGGGCACGCACACCACCACCTCGCCGGCTGTCACGCGGCCCTTGGTGTCCTTGTCCAGCGGGAACGTCAGCACGTCGGTCGGGCCGGGGATGTCCATGAACCGCACGTGGAGGCCGGCCATCCGCCTGTCGCCGACGAGGGCGAGCGACAGCTCGGCCAGCGGCGGGGCGAGTAGGGCGTGGGCGGCCCTGACGTGCCTGCGGAGATAGCCGACGTGCTCGCGGCCGGTGGCGGCGGTGAGGGTGAGAGATAGAAGGCGGCGGCTCATTTGCGGCCGGACCGTCGCTGGGTCTTGCCGATGAAATAGCCGCCGGTGCCGATCACGCCATGGCTGACGATCAGACCGACGCCTTCGAAGACCGTTTTGACCAGGTCAACGTGGTCGCGGACCAGTGCAACGATGATGACAACGCCGATGATTGCAGCCAAGATGCTCATCCGGGCGACGGCAATCAGTGCCATTTGCTTGGCATGAGCGTGGTCCACCAACTTGCTCTCGTGCGCGGCAACCGCTTTGAGCGCTTCGTCCGACAGGTGCCCCCGGGCGCGACCTGGGCCCATAAAGGTGAAGTAGGCTTGGAAGAGTGACGTCGCCACCGGTCGCTCGCCCTGCGAGAACGCGGTCACCTTGCGAACCAACGCGGTGCCCTTCCCGACCCGCCGCTCCCGCGCGTGCCCATCATCAAGACTTGCAGATTTGGGGTCGGAATCGGGCAGTGGGTGCTCAGTCATGACTGACCGATTGATACGACCGCTCGATGGCCGCCTCAACAACGTCCCAGGCGTGCTCGTCGGTCTCGGCTTCCTTGATCAAGTCAGTGGTGAGCTCGATCATCTGGTCGAGTTGTTGAGCCGCGCTGGATGAGCCATCGACCGTACTACGAGTTAAGACCAGTGCCTTGAGAAAGGCTTCCATTGGGTCCACGCGTTGTGGGCGACGTCGCCGTAACATTGCAGACCTCCCGTTTTGGAACGTGTCGATCCTAGCCGATCAAGTGGCTCTTAACCACTCACGCCAGCTTCGGCATCGGCCCCGGCGCCTTGGTCAGCGCCGCCGTCGAGGGGTACGCGATTCGGCCGTGGTACAGGCTGAGCAGGGTCTTGACCAGCGACCGCTCGACGCGGTCCAGGTCGCGGAAGGTGAGGCCGCAGTCGTCGAACTGGCCGTCGATCAGCCGCTTCATCGCCAGGTCGTGGACCAGCGCCTCGATCCGGCCGGGGGTCGGCTCGGCCATGGCGCGGGTGGCGCTCTCGGCGGCGTCGGCGAGCATCAGGATCGCCACCTCGCGCGACTGCGGCTTGGGGCCGGGGTAGCGGAACTCGGTCTCGCTCACGTCGTCGGGGTCGTCGCCGCGGCGCTCCTGCAGGGTGCGGGCCTGCTGGTAGAAGTACTCGACCAGCGTGGTGCCATGATGCTGGGCGATGAACGGCTGGATGCTGGCCGGCAGGTTGTACTCGCGGGCCAGCTCGGCCCCGTCGGCGACGTGGCCCTTGATGATCAGGAATGAGACGCTGGGCGTCAGGTTGATGTGGCGGTTCTGCTGGCCCGGCTGCTGGTTCTCGATGAAGTAGTCGGCCTTGTGCATCTTCCCGACGTCGTGGTAGTAGGCGGCCACGCGGCACAGCAGCCCGTTCGCCCCGATCGCCTCGGCCGCCGTCTCGGACAGCGTCGCCACCTGCCAGCTGTGGCTGTAGGTGCCCGGCGCCTCGGTCGACAGCCGCCGCAGCAGCGGGTTGCTCGCGTCGGCCAGCTCCAGCAGGGTCATGCCGGTCGTGATCTTGAACGACTTCTCCACGAACGGCAGGATGCCCAGCACGACGAACCCGACCGACAGCCCCGCCGCCCCGGCGTACAGGCAGTTGTTGATCAGGTAGTTCACCGGGTCCAGCGTCACCATGCCCCAGGCGGCGGTCGTCGCCATCATGGCCAGCGCCGCCAGCCCGCCCACCTCGATCAGCCGGCTGCGGCTGCGAATGTCGCTAAGCAGGAAGCAGCTGGCCACCACGCCGATCAGGATGATGAGCAGGAACCCGACCCGCTGGTCGAGCCCGATCGTCACGAGCATCGCGTGCACCGTTGCCACGCCGACGGCGAACCGCTGCTCGTAGGCAATGCTCAGGATCATCCCCACCAGCAGCGTCGGCGCGATCGAGAGCCAGTAGATCGGCCCCGTCCCCAGCCCGGCCAGTTGGGCCAGCAGCAGCATCGACAGCAGCAGGGCGGCGATGGCGGTCCCGCGGGCGTGGTTGCGCACCACGCGCGGCTGGAAGTGGGCCACGTACGCCGACAGCGTGATCGTCAGCAGCAGCGTGGCCAGCGCCACCCCCGCCCGCTGCCGCCACGCCGCGCCGCGCACCGTGGCCAGGAACGCGCGGTTCTCCGCCTGCAGCACCTGCCAGTCGCGCGGCCGGATCTCACCCGCGTGGACGATCGGCTCGCTCCGGGCGTAGCGGACGACGCAGTCCTCCGGCCGGACGCTCTCCGACGCCCGGTTCTTGGCCCGGGCCGTCTGGTCGACATCCAGCGTGTAGGACGGCGACAGGTTGTTGATCGTGAGCGCGACCGCGGTCGGGGCGACGGTGATGCGGAATGCGCTGCTCGCCGCCGCCGACAGCCGCGACCGGAACTCGCCGTCGGGCGGGACGGGGACCGTGCTGGCGACGTCGATTGTGCGGTCCACCGCCGCCGCCGTGCCGGTTCCGTCGGCCTTGGCGGCGTCGGCGGCGGCGCGGGGGTCGGCCAGGAGCGTGATCGTCCGCCGCAGGTCCGCCGAGCGTTGGTCGGCCGGCAGCAACACCGGGCTGGACCGCCGGATCTCGGCCACGTACTGGTCGACCCAGGCGTCCCACGACCGGTGGTTCACCCGCCCGGACGACTGCTGGATCGCCGTCAGCGCCCCATTGTTCATCACCTGCCGCAGGTCGGGCGGCAGCTGGTCGAAGGTCAACCCTGCGACGGCATCGGGCAGCGATCGCAGCTTATCCTGCAGCGGCTGCCACACGTCGGGCGGGGGCCGCCCATCCTCGGGCCGGTCGGCGGGGGCCGTGCTGCGGTAGACCCGCGGCGTCTCGGTCCGGGCCTGCTGGCGGGCCAATTCGAGCACCGCCTCGTCGGCATAGGCGAAGTCGACCCGGGCGAACACGTCCCACTGCACCGATTGCCCCGGCCGGTAGGGAACCACGTCTTCCCGCAGCATCAGGATGGCCGTCGCCGCGATCCAGAACAGGGCGGCCAAGCCGACCGACGGGAACACCCCGTTGCAGCGTTGGCGGTCCCACCAGGCGGCGGACGTGTCCGGGCGGCTCTCGCGGATCAGGGCCCGGCGGGCGCCCGACTTCTGCGGTGGGGTGCTGCTTCCGAACATCTTGTCGGCCACGGGGGTCCGTCAGATTGAGGGTGGGGAACGAGCGACGCGGTACGGAACACTACTGGAAAACGGACCGCCGTGTTCAATTCGAGCGGGCGTCGTGACGGCCGCGGGGATCGGTGCCGGCCCGCTCGTAGGCGTTGACGATGTTCTGCACCAGCCGGTGGCGGACGATGTCGGCCTGATCCAGCTGCACCACGGCGATGTTCTTGATCCCCTTCAGCTTGTGTACCGCGTCGGCCAGCCCGCTCGGCGTGCCGTCGGGCAGGTCGACCTGGCTGGCGTCGCCGGTCACGATCATCTTGCTGTCGTGCCCCAGCCGGGTCAGGAACATCAGCATCTGCGACACGGTCGTGTTCTGGGCCTCGTCCAGGATGATCACGCTGTCGGACAGCGTCCGGCCGCGCATGAACGCCAGGGGGACCACCTCGATCACGTCGTTGACCATGAACCGCTTGACCTGCTCGAAGTCCATCATGTCGTTCAGGGCGTCGAACAGGGGCCGCAGGTAGGGATTGACCTTCGCGGCCAGATCGCCGGGCAGGAAGCCGAGCCGCTCGCCCGCCTCGACGGCGGGGCGGGCCAGGATCAGCCGCTTGGCCTGCCCGCGCTTGAGCATCGCCGCCGCGGCCGCCACGGCCAGGTAGGTCTTGCCGGTGCCGGCCGGACCGGTGCAGATCGTCAGGTCGTTCTCGAACACCGCCTCGATGTACTTCGCCTGGCCCGCCGTCTTGGCCCGGATGGCGTGACCCTTGGCGAACACCTCGATCTCGTCGGCCTTCCGCTCGCGGTCGGCCTCGGCCGCGGCACCGATCGCCTTGCTGACGTCCTCAATGCTCAGCCAGTCCTGCCGGCGCAGGCGCTTCTGCATCTGGTCGAGCACCTTGGCGGCCTTGGCGACGGGCTCGGGGTCGCCGCTCAGCCGCAGCTCGTCGTCGCGGTTGACGACCGACACGCCGAACGCCTCGCGGAGCATCCGCAGGTGTCGGTCGGCCGAGCCGAACAGGGCGAGCTTCTTACCGGGTTGTTCGAGGGTGATGCTGAGGTTCACGGGGAGGCGGTCGCGGTGTCAGGTACGGCCGTTCGGGTCAACCCGAACGACGGGCCGATTGTGACGGTGGCAGGGGTGGATGTCGAGCAAAATCCCCGCCCTGAGCGACCGATTGTCGAGCCCGCCGACCGAGGGCCGCCGATGTCGGTTAAATCCGATTCGACAGAGCCTGGCCATGTCGGCCCGTGCGGGCGCAGCCCGCGCCTCGCGCAGCCGGCGCGTGATCGACCAAGTCCATCGGCCATGTGCTTGACGCGACCCTCGGTCGCACGGGCCGGCACGGCCGGGCACTGTCCCTCCCCGTGCGTGCCAGCAAAGCGGGCCACACCCGGCGGCGACCGTTGAGTTTCGCCGCGGTTGTGGTAAATCGCCCCCCGATCGCCGATGATAGCTGGCGTTCGCCCGTTGGCCGCCCGTGAAGGTGGCCCGAGCCCCCGAAGGAGACCTCAACAGTGCTGACCCGTCGCGGAACCCACGCCGTCGCTCGACTTCGCCCGTTGGCCATCCCGTTGGCCACCATCGCCCTGACCGCGGGGGCCGTCGGGTGCCACCACAACGACGACCCGCACAAGCAGAAGATCGAGCAGACCTACCTGTTGAAGTCGCAGAACACGGCGCAGGTCGTGGTCGGCCCGCCGGTCGCCGAGGTGGACGACGGCGTCCTCCGCGTGTCCGGCACCGTCCACCGCCAGCCGGGCGCGGCCGGGGTGCTCGACGGGCGGGTCGACGTCGACCTGATCGGTCCCGACGGGATGATGTTGGACAAGAGCCTGCACTGCAACCTGCAGCCCAGCGCCGTCCCGATGGACGCCAGCCAGGCCGCCACCTACGCCCCGACGCCGTTCGGGTACGTCCCGCCGGCCGGGTCGACGCTGCGGGCCCGGTACGTGGACCGCGCGACCGAGATCCTGGAGAACCTGCGCGAGGGCGACCTGAACTACAACGGCAACGGCGGTCACACCGGTGCCGACATCCGCCCGTCGCAGGAGAACGGCAGCTCGCCGGCCAACCCCAGCGGTGGCGGGAACGGCGCGATCACCGGCAACTGAACGGCGCCCGCCCCGCCGGCCAGCGGCCCAGGCCCCGGCGGGCCTATCATCCGCCCTCACATGCCGATCGAGTTGGTTATCTCACCGCACGGCCGACCCCTGGTGGAGGCCGTTGGGGACGTCTCCTCGGCCGAGCGCCGGACGTCCGCCGCGTTCGCCGCAGGCCCGGCCCAAGGTCTGCTGCACCTGGCCACGGCCGACCTCACCGCCAAGCTCGCGCCGGGCCTGGCGTTCGCCCGCGAGTGGGGCCGGGCCTACCTGACCCAGCTGTGCCAGACGCCCGGCGTGAACGAGGCGAACGACCCGCCCCGCGTCCCCCCGCCCGACGTCGAGACCCGCACCGCCACCGCCGCCACGGTCCCGGCCATCCGCGGGTCCGACTTCGTCACCCCCGAGGTGCTGGCCGACTGGTGGACCGGGCTCGACGCGCTGGTCCGGCTGGAGATCCGCAACACCACCGGCGGGGCCGAGGCGTTCCTCAAGACCAAGAACCCGGCCTGGCGGCTGGTGGGCCGGGTCACGTTCCACCTGGCCGAGAACAAGCGAGACGCCGAGCGGCCGTTCGCGTTCCTGGCCACCTACGCGGGGAAGCTGGCGGCGAACGGCAAGCCGATCCAGCAGCGGTTGATCGACGCCAAGACCGAGTTCGCCGGTAACCGCCAGGCGCTGCTGTCGCTGCTGGAGCCGGTGAACCGGGCGGCGCAGACGCTGGAGTGGGTGCGCCGGCTGTTCAACTCAAACGAGATCTACGAGGCCCCCCTGTGGACGCCGAAGCAGGCCTACCCGCTGCTGCGCGACCTGAAGGACCTGGAGGCGGCCGGCCTGATCGTGCACGTGCCGAACTGGTGGAAGGCCGAGAAGCCCCCCCGGCCCGTCGTCAGCGTGCAGGTGAACGCCAAGGACCAGAAGTCGCGCGTCGGCGTCGACGCGCTGCTCGACTTCCGCGTCGGCGTCACGTTGGACGGCGACACGCTCACCGTCGACGAGCTGCACGCCCTGCAGACGGCGACCGACGGGCTGGTCCTGCTGCGCGACAAGTGGGTGGAGGTCGACCGCGAGAAGCTGGACGCGGCCCTGGCGCAGTGGGGACAGGTGCAGCGGCAGTCGGAGGAGGAGGGGCTGTCGTTCTTCGAGGGCATGCGCCTGCTGAGCGGTGCCCCGCTCGCCGGCGACGCCGCGGCGTCGGCCGTCGCGATTGCCCCGCAGTGGACCGGCATCGCTGCCGGCCCTGCCCTGCAGCGGACGCTCACCGAGCTCCGCGACCCCGGCGACGAGGACTCCCCGCCGCCCGGCCTGCTGGGCGACCTGCGCCCCTACCAACGGGCCGGCGTCTCGTGGCTCCGCTTCGCCACCCGGCTGGGCCTCGGCGCGTGCCTGGCCGACGACATGGGGCTCGGCAAGACCATCCAGGTGCTGTCGCTGCTGCTGCACGAGAAGAAGCGGGGCGGCGACCCCAAGACAAGCCTGATCGTGCTGCCCGCCAGCCTGATCGGCAACTGGCGCTCCGAGGCCGAGCGGTTCGCGCCCGACCTGTTGGTCCGCGTGATCCACCCGTCGGAGAAGCCCGCCCCGGCCGACGCGCCCGAGCCCGACCTGATCCTCACCACCTACGGTGTCCTGGCCCGCACGCCGGAGCTGCGCGAGCGGAAGTGGCGGCTGGCGATCCTCGACGAGGCGCAGGCGATCAAGAACGCCGGCACGCGGCAGTCGCAGGCCGTGAAGGAGCTGAAGGCGTCGTCGCGCATCGCGCTCACCGGCACGCCGGTCGAGAACCGCCCGTCCGACCTGTGGAGCCTGTTCGACTTCCTGAACCCCGGCCTGCTCGGCTCGGCCCGCGCGTTCGCCAGCTTCGTGAAGAAGACCGCCGTCGACGACGAGGAGGGCGGCCAGGCCAAGACCAACAAGTACGCCGCCCTGCGGTCGCTGGTCCGACCGTACGTGCTCCGACGGGTGAAGACCGACAAGAAGGTGATCGCCGACCTGCCCGACAAGTCGGAGGTGAACGCCTTCTGCGGCCTGACCAAGCAGCAGGTGCTGCTGTACGAGAAGGTCGTCGCCGAACTGGCCGACGCGGTGACCAAGGCCGAGGGCATCGGCCGGCGCGGGTTGGTGCTGGCCTCGCTGCTGCGGCTCAAACAGGTGTGCAACCACCCGTCGCAGTTGTTGGGCGACGGCAAGTTCGACCCCGCCGACTCTGGCAAGTTCGCCCGACTGGGCGAGATCGCCGCCGAGCTGGCCGACCGGCAGGAGAAGCCGCTGGTCTTCACGCAGTTCCGGGCGATGGTCGACCCGCTGCACGACTACCTGGCCACGATCTTCAAGCGCCCGGGGTTGACCCTGCACGGCGGCACCGCCGTCGGCGACCGGCGCAGCCTGGTCGACACGTTCCAGAAGGACGACGGCCCGCCGTTCTTCGTCCTGTCGCTGAAGGCCGGCGGCACCGGCCTGAACCTGACGGCCGCGTCCCACGTGATCCACTTCGACCGCTGGTGGAACCCGGCCGTCGAGAACCAGGCGACCGACCGCGCGTTCCGCATCGGCCAGAAGAAGAACGTGCTCGTCCACAAGTTCGTCTGCCGCGGCACGGTCGAGGAGAAGATCGAGTCGCTGATCGCCGACAAGGTCGGCCTCGCCCGCGACCTGATGGCCGACACCGAGGGCGACACCGTCCTGACGGAGCTGAACGACGCCGACCTGCTGAAGATGGTCGCGCTGGACGTGACCAAGGCGCTGGAGTCGGCGTGAACTCCCTCCGGCCCCCTCTCCCGCGGTACCCCGGGAGAGGGCTGGGGTGAGGGTCTTCGGCGGATGCATCCGCCAACCAGTTGCTAACTGGCTTGGTGTTGGGACAAATACGTCTTCATGCCGATCGTCGTCCCGCCGCGCCTGCTCCACTTCGCCCGCCAAATGCGGCACGACCCCTCGCCCACCGAGGCGAAGCTGTCAGACGCCGGCCAGCATTCGCCGCCGCCAGCGCCGGTCGCTCGCGTCCCACGCCGGCCGGCGCGGGACGCCGGCCAGTCGCCGCGAGGTTTCCACCGACGTCCCGCATTCGGGGCACGCCCCGTCCGACGGGTGGGCGCGCAGGTTGTAACCACAGCGGTCGCAGAGCAGGTCGGTCGAGATGACCGGGAGTGTCCGGCATCATTCCATAGCCAACAATCGGTGCCAAGACATCGTGTGACCGGCGTGCCCGCTTCAGCGGGGCACGGTGCCGTGCCCCGCTGAAGCGGTCACGCCGGACGCTCCACACCACCGGTCGGATGGACCTGCGTATAATCCGCCCCATGAGCTGGTACGACTACCAACCCTACCAAACCGTCGGCGAGCGGCGGGCCAAGGCGCAGAAGGTCGCCGACGGCTACGAGCGGCGCGGCGTGAAGCTTCACGGCGTCTCCGCCCAAGGCACCAAGCTGGCCCGCACCTTCTGGGGCAAGGGGTGGTGCGACCACATGGAGTCGTTCAGCGACTTCGCCAGCCGGCTGCCCAAGGGCAAGAGCTACGTCCGCAACGGGGCCATCATCGACCTGCAGGTCCTGCCCGGGCGCATCACGGCCAAGGTGGTCGGCACCGAGACCTACGACGTCGACTGCCGGATCGAGCGGCTCCCCGCCAACCAGTGGGCCGACATCAAGAAGCGGTGCGGCGGGCAGATCGGCTCCGTCGTCGAGCTGCTGCAGGGCAAGCTGTCGTCCTCGGTCATGTCGGTCGTGACCGACGCCAAGGCCGGACTGTTCCCCGGCCCCCGCGAGATCCGCCTGGGCTGCACCTGCCCCGACTTCGCGCACCTGTGCAAGCACGTCGCCGCCGCCCTCTACGGCGTCGGCATCCGGCTGGACGACGAGCCGGAGCTGCTGTTCAAGCTGCGCGGCGTCGACAGCGTCGAGCTGATCGACGCCGCCACCACCGAGCCGGCCGCCGACGGCACCGGCCGGGCGACGCTGTCGCACGACCAGCTGGCCGACGTGTTCGGCATCGAGCTGGCCGCGCCGGTCGAGAGGGCGAAGCCGGCGAAGGCGAAGCGCAAGCGTCCCGACTGACAAGAATTCGGGCTCATGTACCGAGTGAGGCGTTTGAGAAAACAGACTCACCACGGAGGCACGGAGCAACCGCTGTTTTTCGACATCTCCTCTGTGTCTCCG
This sequence comes from Tepidisphaeraceae bacterium, assembly GCA_965198865.1. Classification (GTDB taxonomy): domain Bacteria; phylum Planctomycetota; class Phycisphaerae; order Tepidisphaerales; family Tepidisphaeraceae; genus CBDAQA01. The sequence continues at coordinate 264,918 of CBDAQA010000022.1, forward strand.
TGCCTCCGTGGTAAATCTGCCTTGGGTTTTTCAAAGCGTTCAATTCTGTTTCGGTCGGTCGGAGAATAAGTTATCCACGAAGGACACGAAGGCAAACGAAGGAAGATATCGCGTAGCAAGGTTCCGCTTCATATCCCTTCGTGGATAACTCCTCCGAACAGATTCGGGCCGTCACTCAACGCGGAGTATCTTCGCCACGACGGGCCTGGAATCACGCCGGCGTCGGCGGCGCGACCGGGAAGCCGCCGGCGGGCTGGGGCTGCTTCGGCTTGCGGGTGCGGCGGGCGGCCTGGACGATGTGGGCCACCTGGTCGCCGGCGACGGCCAGCAGGATGACCAGGCCGATGATCCACTCGGTCCAGTTCGTGTTCAGCCGCCAGGTGCCGAGCTTGAACATGTTGATGCCGTTGTACATCACCTGGTAGATCGCCGACCCGATCAGCACGCCCACGATGGTCCCCTCGCCGCCGCGCAGGCTGCACCCGCCCAGCACGCAGGCGGCGATCGCGTACAGCTCATAGCTGCGGCCCACGTCCTGCGTCATCCCGCCCACGTAGCTGGCGTAGCAGATCCCGGCGATGGCGGCCATGCCGGCCGAGATGACGTACGTCATCGTCTCCATCAGCTTGACGTTGATGCCCGAGTACCGGGCCGCGTCGCGGTTGCCGCCGATCGCGTAGACGTACCGGCCGAACACGGTCAGGTGCAGCACGTAGCCGAACACCAGCAGCGACGCGACGAAGATCAGCAGCGGCCAGCTGATCAGCGCCGACCCGTGGACCATGAAGAACCCGCCGTTGGCCATCGGCTTGAGGGCGGTGTCGCTCAGGCTCAGGTTCCCGCCGTCGCAGATCGTCTGGGCCAGCCCGCGGAAGATCAGCAGCCCCGCCAGCGTGACGATGAACGGCTGCAGGTTCAGCTGGGTGATGATCAGCCCCTGGATCAACCCCATCACCAGCACGATGGCGACGGCCGCGAGGATGGCCAGCCCGATCGGCCAGTGGTAGCACCCCTCGTCGCTCGACCCGAACTTCGCGATCAGCACGCCGGTCAGCCCGATCAGCGACCCGACCGACAGGTCGATCCCGCCGGTGATGATGACGAACGCCATGCCGACGGCGAACGTGCCGAGCATTGCGGTGTTGCGGAACAGGTTGCCGATGTTGTCGGCTCCCTTGAAGTCGTGGTTGGACAGGTAGATGCCCGTGCACATCAGTGCCAGGACCACGAACATGCCCAGCTCGCGTCGTAGGTGCGCCATGTCAGTCCAGAGGTTAGCGGTCAGTAGTTAGGGGGTCAGGGGTCAGAGGTTAGTGGTTCTCGGCCAGGTCCCGGCGGGCGTGATGGGCGTCGGACCCGTCGGCCAGGGCGTCGGCGGCGACCGCCGTCTCGGGGGCGGCGGCCGCGTTGTGCCCGGTCATCATCCGGCCGATGCGGTCGGGGCTGAACTCCGGTCGCTCCAGCACGCCCCTGATCTGCCGCTCGTGCATGACGACCAGCCGGTCGCTCATGCCGAGCACCTCCTCCATGTCGGAGCTGACCATCAGGATCGTGATGCCGGTGTTGGCCAGCTCGACCATGGTCTTGTAGATCTCGGCCTTGGCGCCGACGTCGATCCCGCGGGTCGGCTCGTCCAGGATCAGCACCTTGGGCCGCATGGCCAGCCACTTGCCCAGCACCACCTTCTGCTGGTTCCCGCCCGAGAGGTTGACCGCCTTCACCTCGACGGACGACGCCTTGATCCGCATGCGGGCGACCTCCTTCTCGGCCACGGTCCGCTCGGTCGCGCGGTTGAGCCAGCCCATCGGGCTGTAGTTCTGGACGTCGGGCAGGGAGGCGTTGTTGGCGATCGACATGGCCAGCACCAGCCCGTGCCGCTTGCGGTCCTCCGGGGCGAGGTAGACGCCGCTGGTGATGGCGTGCCGGGGCGTCCGCGGGAAGTAGGGCTCGCCGTCGAGCACCATTCGCCCGCCCCGGGCCCCGTCGACGCCGAAGATCACCTGCATCAGCTCCGTCCGCCCGGCGCCGACCAGCCCGGCGAACCCGAGGATCTCCCCCCGGCGGGCCTCGAAGCTGACGCCCGCCGCTGCGCCGGGCACGACCAGGTCCTGGACCTTCAGCACCGGCGGCAGGCCGGCGCCGTACGCCGCGACCGGCCGCTCGGGGTACCGCTGGGTCAGGGCCCGGCCGACCATCATCGACACGATCTTGTCGTGCGTCGCCTCGGCCCGCGTCAGGTCGCCGATGTACTTGCCGTCGCGCATGACCGTGATGCGGTCCGACAGGTTCAGCACCTCTTCCATGCGGTGCGAGATGTAGATGATGGCGATGCCGTCCGCCTTCAGCTGGCCGATGATCTTGAACAGGTGCTCCGACTCGCCGGCCGTGAGGCTGCTGGTCGGCTCGTCCATGATGATCACGCGGGCGTCGGCCGAGAGCGCCTTGGCGATCTCGACCATCTGCATCTGCCCGGCCGTCAGCGTCGACACCGCCGTCGACGCCGACATCTTCAGCCCCACCCGGTCGATCAACCGCTGCGCCTCACGCCGCATCGCCCCGGCATTGACCGGCCCCACGCCGCCCAGCGAGCGGGGCTCGTTGCCGAGGAAGATGTTGCCGGCGATGTCCATGTTCCCGCACAGCATCAGCTCCTGGTGGATCAGGGCGACGCCGCGACCCTTGGAGTCGGACACGGTGCGGAACGCGACCGGCTCGCCGTCGATCTCGATCGTCCCCTCGTCCGGCTGGTAGACGCCGCCGAGGATCTTCATCAGCGTGCTCTTGCCCGCGCCGTTCTCGCCCATCAGCGAGACGACCTCGCCGCCGCGGGCGGTCAGGTTCGCGCCCGCCAGCGCCAGGACGCCGGGGAACCGCTTGACGATGCCGCGGAGCTCCAGCCGGATCGGGTCGGTGCGGTGTGGTTGTGCTTCTGACATGGGATTTCCGTAGGGCCCACTTGAAACCCTGGAAGCCGGCGTCTGAGGTGCGCCGAGGACCCGGATCGCTCGCCGCCCGACCCGGGTCTTGGGCGTACCTCAGGCGCCGGCCTGGACCGGGAGCAACTCACCCGCCGGCCTTCATCGCGTTCAGCTTCTTCTCGTAGTCGCCGACCGACGCCGAGTCGATGATGTCGACGCCGGTGTCGATCTGCCCGCCGGGCGGCAGCTTCACCGCGTCGCCGTCGACGGCCAGGTCGTGCATCCACTTGCTGGCCAGGTAGCCGAACTGGAACGGCTTCTGCACGCAGGTGCACTGGATCGTGCCGTGCTTGATGCCGTCCAGCGTCCCCTGCTCCTCGTCGAACACCGCCGCCAGCACCTTGCCCTTCTTGCCGCTGGCCTCCAGCGCGTCGCTGATGGCCGGGCCGTTGTAGCTCCACAGGCCGGTGACCAGGTTCAGGTCGCCGTACGCGTTGAGCACGTCCTCCACGTTGCTGCGGGCCTTGGCGTGGTCGGTGGCGTCCTCCTTCTTGGCGACGATGTCGATGTTGTGCCCCGCGATGGCCGCCTGGATCCCGCCCAGCCGCTGGGCGGCGTTGTCGGCCGCCAGCGAGCCGACGAACACCGCCATCTTCCCACCGTTGGGCAGCAGCTTGACGATCTGCGCGCCCAGCACCTTGCCCGCCTCGAAGTTGTTCGTGCCGATGTACAGGATCCGGTTGCTCTTGGGGCAGTCGCTGTCGAACGTGATGGCGTTGGTCTTCTCGGCCAGGCGGTTCATCATGTCGACCTGGTCCTTGGGCGTGACCACGCTGACGGCGACGCCGTCGTACCCCTGGCTGGTCAGCGTCTCGACGATCCGGTTCTGCTCGTCGGTCTTGCCCGTGTTGGGCATCTTGATGTCGACCTTGACGTGCGCCTCGCCCTCGTACTTGTGGACGCCGGCCGAGGCGATCTTCCAGAAGTCGCTGACGTTGTTGGTCACGAACGCCAGCTTGAGGTGGGCGGGGTCGGCGGCCTTGTGGATCGTGACGGTGGTGGCTGTCGCCGCCGGCGTGGCGCCCCCGCCCGACGACGTGGCCGTCGTGCCCGAGTCGCTCTTGCTGCACGAGAAGCTGACGGCCGCCGCCGCCAGGGCCAGGGTCCGGATTGCGTTGTTGTTGATGAGCTTCGAGATCGTCACGTGGGGGGTTCTCCTCGTCGGCGGGCCCTGCAGGGCCGCGCCTCGCCTCAGGTCAAACCGCGGCGACCGAAGGGTCCGCGGCACGCCGACGGGGGTCCGCCACCCGACGTACGTTCCGGTGAGTATCGTGGACGATTCGCCGAGTTACAACTATTCGCCGCCGCCCCAACGTCGTGTTTTTCCCGTGGTATAGTGTCGGCCCGGCCGCATCGGGCGACCCCGGTCGCCGGGGGCACCCTCGGGCGGGGGAGAAGGCCAGTACCATGCGCGTGTTCGTCACCGGCGCCGCCGGGTTCGTCGGCAGTCGCCTCAGCAAGGCCCTGGTCGCCCGCGGCGACACGGTCGTGGGGTTCGACAACTTCAACGACTACTACGGCCGCGAGCACAAGGACCGCCACCTGGTCGACCTGCTGCCGCTCGCGCCGAGGTTCAAACTGGTCGAGGGCGACCTCCGCGACGCCGGTGGATTACGGGACCTGTTCCAACGGGAGAAGCCCGACGCCGTCGCCCACCTGGCCGGCATGGCGGCCGTGCGGTACTCGGTCGAGTTCCCGCTGCTGTATGCCGACGTGAACGTGCAGGGCAGCGTCAACGTGATCGACGCCGCCCGCTTGGCCGGCAACCAGCCGACGTGCATCCTGGCCAGCACGGGCAGCGTGTACGGCGCCGACACGCCGGTCCCGTTCGTCGAGACCGCCGCCGCCGACCACCCGCTGGCCCCGTACCCCGCCAGCAAGCGGGCCATGGAGCTGTTCGCCCACAGCTACGCCCACCTGTACGGGTTGCCGACGACGGTGGTGCGCTTCTTCAACGTCTACGGCCCCCACGGCCGGCCCGACATGATGCCCTGGCAGTGGACGCTGAAGATTCTCCGCGGCGAGCCGCTCACGCTCTACAACGGCGGCAACATGAAGCGCGACTGGACCTACGTCGACGACATCGTGGACGGCCTGATCCTCGCGATCGACAAGCGGCTGCCCAACGAGATCCTCAACCTCGGCTGCGCCTCGCCCGTCGCCAACCTGGCCTTCGTCAGCATCCTCGAGCGGCTGCTCGAGAAGAAGGCGATCATCGAGAACACACCGGTCCCGCCGAGCGAGCCGCTCATCACGTACGCCGACGTGACCAAGGCGCGGCAGATGCTGGGCTACGAGCCGAAGGTGCCGGTGGCCGAGGGGCTGAAGCGGTTCGTGGAGTGGATGCGGGCGGAGCGGATCGTTTGATGATCCGCACCGTCAGCCGGGGCATCTGGCCGGGCTTCATGGCTGCCTGCACGGCGCTCCCGATTCTGGTGGAAATACTGTGGGCTTACAGCTACAGGTCAGCCATTACACTCGGATGGGAGAAACCCGGGTGCGCCGCCACAGTCGTTGCAACTCGCGGATCGATTCAACTCACCCTGTGCTGTCAGGGGCCGGTCCTACCTTCCAGCATTGCCAGAGGTCTCGCCTTCGGTACGTCGCAGCCAACCAGCCTCGTCGCCGACCACGCGGATGAGGACGCGCACTTCGCCGAGTGGCGTTGGTTTGGAACGTTTGCCCAACGGCAGTGGCGTGGGTTTGGCGTCCGCCGGGCTCACAACGCCGGCGGCGGGTCGTTCCTCGAAATCGACGAGCTGTATCTCCCGCTTTGGTCGCTCGTTGTGGTCGGCTCTGTGCCGCCATACGCCGTCTGGGCTGCCGTGCGTCGCCGGGCACGCCGGGCCCGATCCGGCAGCTGTCCAACGTGCGGCTACGACCTCCGCGCCACGCCCGGCCGCTGTCCCGAGTGCGGGATGGCACCGATCGTGTAACCAGCAACTCCATCGCAGCCGCGCGGCTTCAGCCCGCGGTCCTCGTGCGATGAACGTCGTCCAACGCGTTGGCGACCCGCGGGCTGAAGCCCCGCGGCTACGATACCGGGGCTTTACCTCGTTGCCGTTGACGAATCGCCCAACGATGCTCCAACTGTCGCCATGGCCGTCCGTCTCGCTACCGTCGCCGATCACGACGCCGTGTGGGCTATCATCGGTCCCGTCATTCGCGCCGATGCCCTGGTGACGCACCGCCCTATGTGATCGGAAACGCCTGGAAAACGTGGATGAGCCCGGTGGGACGCGGGGCGTGCCGTCCCGTGTCCGTGGGACTTCGTAAAGCGTTTTCATTTCTCAACTTGAGAGCAAAATCGGCCGTTTGGGACGGATCGAAAACCGTCCCATTTCGTCCCAAATCGTCCCACGGCCGGTGGGATCGTGGGACGGTCCCGCATGGGCGGCACGCTCGCGTCGGCCCTGCTGCCGCAGCTGTTCCTTGCGGTGTGGACACCTACCTGCTGCTGGCGCGGCTGCTGTCGTAGAACGGTGGTGGCCCCGGTGCGCAAGGTCAACGCCGTTTAGCCGCGACCCGCAGGGGAGCGCGTTTGACGCACGGGCCCCCCTGCGGGTCGCGGCTAAACTTGCCGCAGGAGGACGCGACATGGCCAAAGTCGATCCACTGGCCCGCGCGATCGAGCAACTGCGGGCCGTCGAGGCCGACCCGCACGCGAAGGACGCGGCAGCGGTGCTGACCAAGTTCATCGCCGCCAGGTCGAACCAGATCGTCGCGCGGGCGGCGAAGGTGGTGAAGCAGGCGCGCCTGGAGAGCTTCGTCCCGTCGCTGGTGTTCGCGTTCGAGCGGTTCATGGTCGACCCGGCCAAGACCGACCCCGGCTGCGCGGCCAAGGCCGCGATCGCCGACGCCCTGTACGAGCTGGAGGCGAACGCCGAGGGGACGTTCCTCGGCGGCATTCACCATCGGCAGCCCGAGCCCGTGTGGGGCGGCTCGGTCGACACGGCCGCCGAGCTGCGCGGGACCTGCGCACTCGGCCTGGTGCGGATGAACCACCGCGACATGATGGATCTGCTGGCCGACCTGCTGGTCGACCCCGAGCCGACCGCGCGGGCGATGGCGGCGCAGGCGGTCGCGTACACCGGCGACGACCGGGCCGCGCCGCTGCTGCGGCTGAAGCTGCTGACGGGCGACGACAACGTCGACGTGATGGCCGAGGGATTCGCGGCGTTGATGAAGCTGACGCCGGCCAGGGGTGTGGCATTTGTCACCGGGCGGTTCGCCGAGTCGGCCGACCCCGACCTGGCGCAGGCAGCGCTGCTGGCCCTGGGCGCGAGCCGCCACCTGGCAGCGTTCGAGTGGCTGCGGGCGCGGTTCGAGGGACAGCTGATCGGCGACCGGAAGAGGCCGTACCTGCTGCCGATCGCGCTCACCCGCCTGGCGGCGGCGATCGACTTCCTCGCGGACGACGTGATCGGCCACGCCCACCCGTCGATCGCCGTCGCGGCCGTGGAAGCGGTTCGGATCCACCTGGGCGATCCGAAGCTATTGGAGCGCGTCAGGGCGATAATCGAGCGGCGAGGTGATGCATCGCTGAGGACGGCACTGCGGGCGGCGGAGGCGTGACCCGGCCAACAGAGCCGGGCCGTGCCGGCCCAACGGCGTCGTACTCGACGCCGTGTCTTGCGCGGTCGGCGCGGTCTAGAGATTTACGCTCCCGGCGCGAGACACGAGCTGCGCCCGTTCGCGCCGGCACGGCCCGGCTCTGTCGGCCGCTGCCTACGGCAGCTGCCACTGCCGGCGCAGGAACCACTCGCCGACCAGCAGCCCGACCATCAGCAACCCCTGCACCGGCAGGTCGTACCGGCCCGGCCACAGCGGGGCCGAACGAAACAACGCCGCGACCGTGCCCACGAAGTCGTCCAGCGGCACCGCCCGCTGCTGCAGCGTGCCGGTCGTCGGATCGGACCGGATCAACTGCTCGATCAGCTGTGGGAATTGACCCAGGTCGTAGTGGAAGCCGTGCGTCTGGTCGGCGATGGCGGCCAGCAGCTGCGGGTTGGCGGCGACGCGGGTCATCTCATCCGCCGGCGGCAGCACGTCGAACTTCAGCGACTGTCGGCCGAGCTCCTTGCCGTCCTTGGTGGCGACCACCTCGGCGGTGTAGTCGCCCTTGGCGGGGTCGGGCAGGACCAACGTGTACATGCCCTGCTGGCCGTCGACCGGCGCGAGCGCGTACGTGTCGGCCCTCGGCTCGCCCGCGCGGGTGACGGTGACGCTGGCCTGGGCGTACTGGGTGGCGTCGCCGCGGTCGTCGCGCACCTGGGCTCGGACCTTCACGCTCTCGCCGAGCTGGTAGGTGGACTTGTTGAGCAGGGCGGTCACGCCAGCCCCGCGGCCGCGGTCCTTCACGTCCTGCCCGGCCAGCCAGCGGACCATCTGGCCCCACAGCTTGTTGTACGGGCTGTCCTGGCCCATGCCGCGCAGCGGGAGGAACCACAGGTACGTCGTGTCGACCGTGAGCGCGGCCGAGCGGCCCTGACCATACCGTTGCGTGGCCAGCACGACCTGCGGCTGGCCGTCGGGGCCGGGGCGGTCCTGGTGGACCATCAGCACCTCGGCCCCGCTCTTGGGCCGGCCGACGACGACGTTGCCGTTGATCGGCGGCAGCTCCTTCGCGCCGGGCCGATCACCCAGTCCGAACCAGTCGCCGAGGCCGTCGAGGATGGCGCTGCCCACGCCGTTGGCGGTCAGGCGAGGGACGAACCGCTCCTTGTCCTGGGCGTCGTCGGCCGATCCGACGAACACGGGCAACGCCTGCTCGACCGGCGTGCCGCCGTATCCGCCGGGGGCGAAGCTGCCCTGCCCACCGAGCATCAGGAGGCCGCCGCCGGCACCCGTGCGCTGCTCGATCTGCCGCAGCTGGGGGGCCGAGAAGTGGCTGGCGTCGATGTCGCCGACGATCACGACGTCGAACTTGGCCCAACCGTCGGGCGTGGTGGGCAACCCCTTGAACGGTTTGCCGTCGACGGTGCCGCCGGCCTCGACGCTGGTCGCGGTCTTCCGCAGGTAGGTGGCCAGCTCGATGTTCGCGTCCGACAGGAACGCCTGCCGCGTCCACTTGTACTCCAGCCGGACCGAGCCCTCGATGTAGAGCACCTTGATCCGCGGGTCGACGGCCAGCCCCTGGAACGTCTGCCGGTTGTCGGCCGTCATCCGCTCGCCGGGGATCGGGTCGATCCACACGGACACGGTGTGCAGCCCGGCCGTCGTCGGCTTGAACGGCAGCTTCACGGTCTGCCCGTCGGGCGTCGGTTGCAGCACCAACCGTTGCGACGTGACGGACCCGGTCGGCTTGCCTGCCGCGTCGGTCTCGGCCAGCTTCACCTCGACCACCCGGCCGGCCAGACCCGTGGAGCGAACGGTGGCGCCGATCTGCGACTCGTGGTTCACGGCGAAGTCATCGGGCGCTGAGACGTCATCGACGGCGACGTTCACCACCGACGCCGGCGTGGCCTGCTCCGACCCGACGCGGACCGTGTGGACCGGGTGGGCGGACCCGCGGATGGCGTCGGCGGCGTCGGGGGAGGTGTTGTCGATCCCGTCGCTGATCAGCACTACGGCCGCATCGTCGCGGGTGGCGCGGGTCAGCGCCTCGGATACGCCGCGCACGATGTCGGTCGACTTGCCGTCGGCCTCGGTGCGGGCCAACTGCTCGGGCTTGTCGAGTGACCGAAACGCGCTGTCGAACGTGAAGTAGCTGGGGACGAAGTGCTCGGCGATGGTCGGCAGCTGCGGCCGCAGCGCCTGCCAGACCGACTGTATGCGCGTCGGCCCGTTGGCGGCGTCGGGGACGCTCATCGAGCCGGACGTGTCGATCACGAACAGCAGCGGCCGTTCCGGCCGGGGCCGCGACACGTACCGCACCACCGGTTCGAACAGCATCGGCACCAGCACCGCCAGCGCGAGGACGCGCATCGCCAGCAGCACGCCGGTCTTGGTCAGCGACAGCTGCTCGCGGAGGTTCAGGTAGAACGCCGCCGACAGCAGCGAGAGGAGGACGAAGGTCCAGATGCACCCGACGCGCCCATCGTGCAGCGGCGGCAGGGCGACGACGGCGGCCGTCCCACCTGCGCCGATGCTGGCCAGCACGAGCGTCACACGGCCGCGGGCCGTCGCCCACGCCCGGCCGAGCACGACGTACGCCAGCAGGACCAGCGACGCGGCCAGGCACAGGCCGACCCAGAGGTCCCATCCGGTTTGGCGTGCGGTGTCGATCGACCAGTAATGCATGTCCGTCGAAGCGTGATACCGCGCGGCGCGGCCGGCGTTTGCTGGGGTGTTATACTCGGGTAATCCAAGGAGTGCCGTATGCGCAGCCCTTTCCCCGGCATGGACCCGTATCTCGAACGGTACTGGCGGGACGTTCACCATCGTCTCTGTACCTATGCCTGCGACGCGCTTCAGCCGCAGGTGCGTCCCAAGCTGGTCGCGACGTTGGACGAGCAATTGCTGGTGGAGGATGACGAACTGGACGAGGTGCGATACATCGTTCCGGACTTGCGGATCGAACAGTCGAGGGGCGGGCCGCCGACCGCGGCCGGAGCGGTTGTCGCGGAGGCCGAGCCCTTAGTGATTCGTTACACGAAGAGCGAACCGCAGAACCAGGGGTTTGTGACGATCACCGATCCAACCGATGGCAATCGGCTCGTCACCGTTATCGAGTTCCTGTCTCCCACGAACAAGCGGCCCGGCGCCGGCCTGCGGCAGTACCGCAAGAAGCAGGCGGAACTGCGCGAAGCCAAGGTCAGCCTGGTCGAGGTTGATTTGGTGCGGGCGGGCACGTGGGCGCTGCAGGTACCGCGTGGCTCAGTCCCACGCAAACACCGCGAACCATACAACGTGTGCGTGACCCGCGGATGGCTGGAAGACGTATGCGAGGTCTATGCGATAGCGATCAACCAGGTCGTGCCGAAGGTGCGGATCCCGCTGCGGCGCAAGGATGCCGATGCCGTGCTCGACCTGCAGGAACTGCTCAGCCGGGCATACGAAAACGGCGCGTACGACGACAGGCTCGACTACGTCGCCGACGCCGACCCGCCGCTGACCGGCGACGCCGCCGCGTGGGCCGACGACCTGCTGCGGAAGGCGGGGCGGCGGCCGGCGACTACCTGATGCCCGTGACGTCGCGCGGGCCGGCAGGGGTTGCCGATGCCTGCGGCGGAACGGTAACCCCGGAAGGGCAGTCTGATCTTGCGGCGAAGAGCGCCTCTTCGGGGCGACCGCCACGCGGGGGAGTGACGGACGCCTCGTGGATCTCCTTCCAGCAGCCGGCCAGGCAGAGCAACGTCGCGGCGAGCAGGGCGGTTCGCATGGCGGCATCATACCGGCTGTAGGTGGAACGTCCGCTCCACGGCGGCGCAGAGGCGGTCGCTCAACTGCTGTTGGCCGAGCGATTCGTCCAGCACTCGGCGGGCGGTGACGGCCATCGTTTGGCGTTGCTGCCAGGAGAGGGCACGCAGGCTGGCGATGGCGGTGAGCGCGCCGTCCACGTCGCCGTGGGCGACGTGGACGCCGAGGTCGTGGGTTTCGAGCAGGTCGCCGATGTGGGACGGGCGGGGGCCGAGGTACACGACCGGTCGGCCGACGCTGAGCGCGCCGTAGATCTTGCAGGGGTGGATGATGCCCACCATGTTGTCGCCCAGCGACACGACGTGGGCGTCGGCGGCCGACAGGGAGTGGCGCAGGTCGGCCAGCGGTTGGTAGGGCAGGCTGACGACGTTGGTCAGGCGTTGGTTGCGGATGGCCGCCTCGACCTCGCGCTTGCCGTGGCCGCCGCCGACGAACAGAAAGCGGAGCGCGTCGTCGTCCTTCAGGCGTATGGCCGCGGCGAGCAGGGTGGTCAGCGGGTTGCTCGGGCTGTGGTTGCCGCTGTACATGACGACGAACTTGCCGTCGAGGCCGTGGCGCACGCGGAACGGGTTGGGGCCGGCGTCGGCCGACGGTTGGATGTGGTCCTCGTGCGGCCAGGGGGGCATGACGAGCATCTTCGATGCCGGCACGCCCCGAGCCGGCGAGGCGGTCGGCCATGAAGCGGTCGAGCGCGATGATCAACGCCGACCGGCGGAGGATGAACCGGTTGATCGCCTCGAGCAGTCGCGCCCGCGGGTCGTCGCTGTGCAGCTTGCCGAGCGCGATCAGCTGGTCGGGGTTTAGGTCCATCGCCCAGTAGGCGACCGGCACCCGTCGGACGAGACCGACGAGGCACAACGGCAGGCCGATCAGCGGCGGCGAAGTGCTGAAGAAGATCCCGGCCAGTCGCGGCGTGAACAGGGCGGCGACGAACGCCCTGCGCGTGGAACGCGGCCGTGCCCAACACGCGGCGGAGGATCGACCCCTTGCCGAACGACGCCAGCGGCAGCCGGCGGGACGTCGACGCCGTGCAGCGTCTCGCGGCGGGGATAGACGCGACCCGCATCCTCGTACCCCCGAGCGGAGGCGTAAACCCGAACCGCATGTCCCCGGCGGGCGAGGCCGAACGCGACGTCTGCCACGTGCTGCCCCACGCTGGCCGGGTCGGGCACGAAGGTCTGGCTGACGACGAGGAGGGTTCGGCGCGGGTCGCGGGACATGGCGGCGATCTTACAACTTCGTCGATCGTGTCCAGCAAGGAGCCGCGCACGAAGGTACTCCGCAGTAAGCGGTTCTTCGCGGCCAGAGAACCGCTTGCTGCGGAGTACCTTCGTGCGGCGCTCCTTATCGGTTCGGGGAGGGCGCGAGTCGCTTGACACCCGATCGCACCCAACGACCATTCGCCCGCGATGACCCGCTCCATCCGCCGACGACCGTCCGGCCTGGCCGTGGCACTGGCGGCCGCGGTGATGCTGGTCGCGGCGGGGCTGCGGGCGTGGGACTGGCCGCGGCGGTACGACGTACGCGACGTGGATGAGGTGGGGTACCTGTCGTCCAGCCTGTGCCTCGTCGAGGGGCTGTCACCGGGCTATAAGCCGGCGCCAGCGGGGCCGTTGATCTGGCTGGGGTGGGCCTGGGCGCAGGGGCACGTGTTGTACGATGCCGCGCATCCCACCGCGGCCGAGCGGGCGGCGCCGGTCGGCGTGCGGGCGTTCCTCGTGATGGACCGGGCGTTGTTCGACCTGTACCACGACCTGAGCGGCATGCGGCAGTTCATCGTGGCCGTCAGCGTGGGGCTGTCGCTGCTGGCGGTCGGTGCGGGGTTCGCTTACGGGTGGCGGGTGGGCGGCACGAGCGGGGCCGTGCTGCTCAGCGGGCTGCTCGCGGCGTGCCCGCTGTTCGTCGACTTTGCCGACCAGTGTCGCCCTTACAGCATGGCGTGGTCGTTCGGCGTGCTGGCCGTGTGGGCCGCGGGCAAGCCGGTGCGTTTGGGAGCGATCGTTCCGGGTCGGCGGCGGATTTGGATCGTGGCCGGGCTGATGGGGCTGTCCGTTGGCTCGCGCGTCGAGATGGTGCTGCTGCTCCCGCTGCTCTGGTGGGAGTGGAGCCGATGGCCGACCCGCGGGCGGCGGCGGTGGGGCGGCATGCTGCTGCTGGCGACGGCCCCGCTGGTCGTTGCGTACGGCGTGGCACCATGGCTGCTGACCGGGCTGCCGGGCAACCTGCGGGCGATCGCCACGATCCAATTGATGAACCCCGTCGCCGGCGCGACGTCGGTCGCGTCGACGCTGAAGGCGTTCGCGTACGGCGAAGGGTTCGGACCGGTCCTGTGCCTTTTCGTGGTGGGTGCCGGGCTGCGGCTGCGTCATCGGGAGCCGGGGGGGCGAGCGCGCGATGCGGTGCTCGTCGGAATCGTGGGTTTGCTCGTGCTGACGGTCTTCAAGTCGACCGGGTTTGGGCTCCACCACAAGGGGCCGGCGCTGGTGGCGCTGGTGCTGGGGTCGGCGACGGTGGCGGGGCGATCGGGCGCGTGGCCGCGGGCGCGGTGGGCGGCGGTGGCCCTGTGCGTGGCACTCCCGCTGGCCCGCGCGGGAAGGCGCTGCGGGCGACGGCGGGTCGGCCGGCGATCGCAGAGGCCGACTGGGTCGACGCGCACGTGCCGCCCGGGACGACGGTCTACACGCACATCTACCCGTTGAAGGTGGTGCTGCCGACCGAGGCGGCGGGCGATCGCGCCTGGGGTGAGGTGACGGCGGCCGACGCGGGGCGGCGGAAGTTCGCGTCGGGCCTCGCGCGGTTCGGGTTCTCTGCTGATCGCATCCCGCGGGGCGTTGTCGGACGAGAACCTGGTGCAAGAGCGGGGGAACGAGCGGCGGTGGTACATCCTGGCTGACGACGTTGGCGAGGCGGCCCCGCGGTACGACGTGCGCGTCATCCGGCCATCACCCGTGTTCGGCGAGCAGGACGTGACGGCCAACTTCCCGCGGACGGGTGGCGTGGTGATGTGGCGACCGTCAACCGACGGCTCGCCGCCCGCTGCTTGGGGAGCGCCAGCCGGCACGCTGGGCAACGTCGACGGGGAACCCGGTGTACTGGTGTTTTGCTCAGATGCGCTGCGGGCTCAGATTTCAGCGGCGGCGTCGCGCGACCCGTGATTGAAAGCCCAACGGTTCAACCAGGCTTACAGCACAAAGTACGACATCGGAATAGCAAAAATGCAAGGGTTCTACCGTGGGACAGGTCCGGGGCGGAGGGACACGGCTCAAAAGCGTCCCATTTCGTCCCACTTTGTCTCACGGGCGACGGCTGGCCATCTGGTCGTAGATCCAGCGGTAGGTGTGCTCCATGCCGTCGCGCAGGCGGGTGTCGGGCTCCCAGCCGAACCGTTGCTTGATGAGCGAGTTGTCGCTGTTGCGGCCGTTCACGCCCTTGGGTGCCGACAGGTTGTAGGAGCGCTTGAGCTTCACGCCGGCGATCGCCTCGACGATGTCGACCAGCTGGTTGATGGAGACCAGTTCGGAGCTGCCGATGTTGATCGGCTCGACCACGTCGCTGTGGGTGAGCATCTGCGTGCCCCTGAGGCAGTCGCTGATGTACTGGAAGCTGCGGGTCTGGTGGCCGTCGCCCCAGATCTCGATCTCGTGCCTGCCCGATAGTTTCGCGGCGATTACCTTGCGGGCAGACGGCGGCGGGGCCTTCTCGCGACCGCCATCGTAAGTGCCGAACGGGCCGTAGACGTTGTGGTAGCGGGCCACGCGCGTCTGCAGGCCGAAGTCCTCGCGGAAGTGGCGGCACATCCGCTCGCTGAACAGCTTCTCCCAGCCGTAGCCGTCCTCGGGCATGGCTGGGTAGGCGTCGGACTCCTTCAGGGCGGTCACGCGGGGGTCACGCTGCTTGTCGGCGTTGTAGACGCAGGCGCTGCTGGCGAAGAAGTACCGCCGAACCCGGTGCTCTCGGGCGGACTGGCACAGGTGCGTGTTGATCAGCACCGTTAGCATGCACAGCGCCTTATTGTTCTCGATGAACCCCATGCCGCCCATGTCGGCGGCGAGATTGTAGACCACGTCGGCCCCTGCCAGGGCAGCGTGGCAGGCAGCGTGGCTGCTCAGATCGAGTTGTGAGTTCTCGGCGTCGGGCGACCGCTGGTACCACTGGTCGAACGGCTTGATGTCCACGGCGCGGACGTCGGCGTGCCCCTGACGCAGCAGGTCGGCAACCAGGTGCCCGCCGATGAAGCCGCCGCCGCCACAGACAACCACCTTGCCGCGCGTCATACCGGGTCTCCCGACCGCCCGGATGAAGCCGGATGGCCAGAGGGAATATGCGTTGAGGTGAGGCGGGCGTCAAACGCTGGCGAGATCGCGCACCACCAGGGCCCGATCACCCATCAGGCCGGCGCGAGCGCGATTCGATAGACACCTATCGGGCGGGCGGGCGGCGACTTGCGGCCCGTGGATCGGCGGCCGTTATCGGACGGCGGCTCAGTGCTGCAGGGTCGGCAGGGCGGCAAGGGCGGGCTGGACGATCCGGACGTTGCCCATCTCGCTGACCCGCACCAAGGTGCGGGCCGCGAGCCCCTCGGGCGGGTCGATGGCGGGCAGGGTGTCCAACATTGACAGCAGGCGCTTGACCGCCGACAGGTTGGGCTGGGCAACGCTCGCGTCTGCCGGCGTCTCGGACGCACTGCGGTGTGCAGCGGCGCGATCCAGGATCAGATCGACGGCCCGGCGGTCGTCAACGGTGAGGGACTTTCGGTTCATGCGTGTCACCCGTTCATCTCTCGTCCGGCCCCGACCCCGCTTGAGTCGCCCGCGTTCCCCTGAACGTGGGTCGATCGCCGGGGTCACCGGACAGTTCAACTAATTACGACAAGAACTGCCCAGGGTTCGCCGACCGCCACCGATCGGCGAAATGGGCGACCGCAGTGTGCAAGCGGCTCTTCACCGTGCCCAGCGGGATGTCCAGGATATCGCTGATTTGCTTGTAGGGGAACTGGTGGAAATAGGACAGCAGCAGGATTTCCCTGAGATGGTCCGGCATGTTCGTGACGGTGCTCTGCACCTTGAACTGCAGCTCCTGCTGCTGAAGGGGCGCATCGGGCATCGCCTCGTTGCTCTTCATCAGGTCGATGAACTCGCCGCTGTCGTCGTCGCCGTTGTTGATGCTGGCCTGGAGCGGATTCGCTGGCCGACGGGCATTGGAGCGGATCAGGTCGCGGGCCTTGTTGGCGGCGATCGTGAACAGCCATGGGCGGAAGCGGCGCTGGGTGTCGAAGTTCTCCGCGCTCTGATGGATCTGGAGGAACGTCTCCTGGAACACGTCCTCGGCGGCGGCACGATCACCCAGAAATCGGACGAGAAAGTGGAACAGTTCCCGCTCGTACCGGCCGACAAGCTCGGCGAAGCCGTTGCGATCGCCGCCGCGATAGGCGGCGATCAATGCCTCGTCGGTCCGACCCTGCAAGGGCTCACCATACCCACCGGTGCGAGGGAAGACAGCGACTTCGGGGTCGGTCTTCTCGGTACGAATGGGCATCAACTCCTCGGCGGCGTCATCCGCCACGACGGAGGCCGGCTTTGCACTGGGTCGCAGGGCCTTCATTGAAGCCTCCGGACGAATCAACTATCCTCGTCCGAACCCACCGGACGAACACCGCTCACGACAATCTGTCGGGCCCCACTCTACCCGGTTGCCAAGCCGCTGGGGAGAGGAAATTTGAGCCACCCGTGGTTCCCGCTCGTACCGAAGCATATGCCCGTCCCGGACGAACATCACGACCATCCAAACGGGGCGACACCCTTCTTCGGACTCACGGCGTCCGAGATGGATGCCGCCGCGCAGGCGTTGGGCTGGCCGAAGTTCCGGGGGAAGCAGCTGCGCGACTGGGTTCACGTCAAGGATGTGACAGATCCCGCACGCATGACGAACCTGTCGGCTCGCGATCGGGCGACGGTCGCCCAGCGGTTCTCGTTTGGCAACGCGTCGATCGTCCGGCAGCAACTCAGCGACGATGGAACCCTGAAGCTGCTGCTCGGCTGGCCCGATGGATCGGAAGCCGAAACGGTGATGATCCCGGATGGCGATCGCCGGACGGCGTGCGTCAGCTCGCAGGTCGGTTGCCCGGTCGGCTGCAAGTTCTGCGCGAGCGGCATGGACGGCGTGAAGCGCAGCCTGACTGCCGCCCAGATCGTCGAGCAGGTGATCGCGCTCAACAGGGCGATGACCGACGGGGGCCGCGTCAACCAGATCGTGTTCATGGGCATGGGCGAGCCGTTGGCGAACTACGCCAACCTGATGCAGGCGATCCACGTCCTGCACGACCCGGGCTGCCTGAACATCGGGGCCCGGCGGATCACCGTGTCGACCGTCGGCGTGCCGGCGAAGATGCGGCAGTTGGCCGAGGAGGAACTGCCGCTCAACCTCGCCATCAGCCTGCACGCGCCCAACGAGCCGTTGCGGAAGCAGCTGATCCCATGGGCCGAGCACTTCGCCCTGGACGACATCCTCGACGCCGGGCGGTACTACTTCGATCAGACCGGCCGAGAGATCACCCTGGAGTACATCCTGCTGTCAGAGGTGAACGACCGGCCCGAGCACGCGAAAGAGTTGGTCCGCGTCTGCCGGACGCTAAGGGCCAACGTCAACCTGATCCGATACAACGAGGTGGACACCCTGCCGTTCGGCCGCCCGACGGCGGCGGCGGTGGTGACGTTCCAGGAGATCCTGCGGCGCGGTGGGGTGAACGCCCACGTCCGCCGGAGCCGGGGACGCGACATCGACGCCGCCTGTGGGCAGTTGCGGCGGAAGGAACAGGCAGGCCGTGAACAGCAGCAACTGGTCTCGCTCGGCACGCCGCGGTGAGGACCCCAATCACGGTAGTGACCAACAGAGCCAGGCCGTGTCTGCCCGTGGCCGCCGCAGGTCGCGTCTCGCGCAGGGACTCTGGTTCTGTTCGTCCACGCCGCCGGCGCTAGACACAAGCTTCGCCCGTTACGGGACGGCACGGCCCGGCTCTGTCGGACAGCGTCGCGCGTTCACCCTCATCGAACTGATGGTGCTGCTCGGGATCGTCGGGGTGATGGCCAGCATCTTCCTGCCGTACGTCGAGCGGACCCGGGAGTCGGACCGGCGGGCCCGGTGCTACGACAACCTCATGCGACTGTCCGCGGGCCTGCGCGACTACGCCGCCGCCAACGGGCATTGCTATCCCGCCACCCGCGCTGGAGTGGGGCAGACCGGCTACGACTGCTTCACCGGTCCGGACGATTCGAACCCCTTCGCCCCGACGTCCGCCGTCCGACCGAACGACGTGACGGCGTCGCTTTGGTTGCTCGTCCGGCTCGACCTCGCCACGCCGCGCGATTTTGTCTGCCCCAGCACCGATGACGCGGCCGACCCCTTGACCGGCGTGGCCGGCCATGGCGTGTCGCGACAGCGACGGGGAAACTTCCGGTCGCCGGAATGCTTGAGCTACTCGTACGCCTCACCCTTCAGCACGGCGCCCGGCTACCGGCTGAACGACACACGGCCGCCGGAGTTCGCCCTGATTGCCGACCGGAACCCCGGCGCGACCGCTGCCGTGCCGGCATCCGACGCTGGCCCCTTGGACCTCTCAATTGCCAACTCGGCGAACCATCACCGGTCGGGGCAGAACGTCCTCTACGCCGACGGACACGCCGAGTTCTCCGCCACCTGTTACTGCGGGCGATTGGGCGATAACATCTACACTGCGCTGCGGCGTGGTGTCGGCGCGACGTCGAACCCGTCGGGGTGGCCAGACGCTGATGCCCGAGGAGTGGCCGGGCGCGATGTCGCGCCGGCGTCGGAGGCCGATAGCTATCTTGTCCCCACGCAAGCCGACCGCGATTTATCATCCTGGTGTGCCCATCCGACCCCGGCTGTCCCGCGGTACGGTAACGATCATCGCAACTGGTGAAATGGGTCGGCCTTACAGATTGTGACGGGCGGCGAAGCCGTTTTCCCGCTGGCACAAAGCGGGCGAATCAGGTACAGATGGCCGCGTAGTTGGGCGATGAGGAAGCGGGTTGACGCCGCGGCCGTAGGGCCGCGTCGGCCGTGCCGGTGTGGTTGACATTCGTGTGGTCGGCTCGCCGTCCCAGACGTTGAGCTGTCCGATGCGGGTCGCCTCGGACGCACCGACTTCCTTACGGAGAGACCAGGCGTGAGATATTCGTTTCACGGGAAAGTCCGAGCGACGGGGCAGCAGGTCGACGGGTACGTCGAAGCTGAAACGTCGACGGAAGCGATCGACCGCCTTGCCGACCAGGGAATCATTGGCGTCTACTCCGTTCGTGCAGAGCCCAAGCAGCCCCGCAACGCCGTCCTCGTCGCCGGCACGCCAGAGTTCGAGCGGGCCCTCCTTGAGTCCACCGAGACTGGCAGGCTGAAGCGGCGGTCGCTTCCCGCACCGACGCGCTCCCCCCTCCCCCTCGCCGAGCAGGCCGTCCCGCTCCCGGCCCCCGTTGAGCCCCCGCCTGCCGCGGCGGCCGCGCCGGTGCCCGGCGTGAGCGATGGTGCCATGCTCCAGCTGGTCGACAAGCTGTCGATCCTGATCGGGCAGATGCAGAAGTTCCTGGACCGCCCGGCCCAGGTCATCTACCAGACCGGTGGTGGCGGCGGTCGCGAGGGCGGCGGCAGGGGCGGCAAGCGGCCGTCGTCGCGCAACATCAGCGACGCCCAGAACAGCACGCTGAAGGACATCTTCCAGAACAACCTGGACCTCCGCAGAAGCCTTCAGAAGCTGGCCGAAACGGTCACCCCCGCAGCCGAGGTGGCGGCCACAAACGGATCGGTCGCCCCATCACCGGTCGGCGAGACGAGTACGGACGAGCCGCCGTCGCCGCCGGGCGGGGGGGCGCCGATCGATGCCCAGGGGTCGACGTCCTTCGACGACGCGCCGGTTGCCAGTGCATCCGAGGTATCGCACGACGATCCGGGGCACGAGCTGTCGATGCACGTCCTCGAGGAGGAGCACGAGCGGCACGCCCAGCCGGCCGCCTAATTCGGCCTTGCCGGCCGGACAGTGTTTCCTCAACCCCGCGTTCCGCCCGCAACAGCGGCACCCGCCGCCGAATCCCTACAGGCTGGGCATATATTTTCTAACGAGCCGAACACTTTAGGTCGCCCTCGGCGACCTGGCGCGGGTAGTCTGTCTTGTCGGCATCGAGTGAACGGTGCCCGACGGGTCCGCTGGAGACGCGCGATGGTCGGTTTTGATTTGGGTGACGTCGACCCCTGGGTGCCGTTCCTCGCCGAGCTGCGTCAGGCGCAGATGGGCGACCCAGTCGAGGTCTGGTTGCTCGGGCAGGCCGGCGACCGCCAAACCACTGTCCCGACGAACCAAGCGGTTGATG
This sequence comes from Tepidisphaeraceae bacterium, assembly GCA_965198865.1. GTDB lineage: Bacteria > Planctomycetota > Phycisphaerae > Tepidisphaerales > Tepidisphaeraceae > CBDAQA01. The sequence goes on from CBDAQA010000022.1 coordinate 285,631, forward strand.
TGCCGGCGAGCGTTCGCCACCTCGGTCAGGCAGATTCGCACCCGATTCCCGTCCAACGTGTGAGCCGGTCGGAGCGCGCAAACGCAAGCCCCAGAGGCGGGCGGGTCGCTTCGGTCCGATTTCCCGCCGAGGGTGACGGGCGAGCCCCGGACGCTTGATCCGATAACCCTAAACTTCCGTCGCAAGCCCCACTTAGATTTGAGCCCGCGACAACGGATCGCTACACCTGAGCCGCCGCGCTTCCCCCGCGGTTGATGTTGACCGAAGGGGCCGGCCCAGGCCGGTCGGCCGGCCGCCGAGCCGGTAGAAATCCCCACCGTTCCGGCTCGCGCTCGATCCGCCGGAGTGAGTTCGTCGTACCACCTGACGGGGCCTTCGTTGTGGCGGCCGGGACGGGGCGACCTTTAGCAGCGGGAAACTATCGTGCGTTACCTGTTCCGCGGAATGGTCCGAGACTCCGCCCGCCCCGTGGAGGGGCACGTCGAGGCGGCGACGCCGGACGAGGCGTACAACGCGCTGTCCCAGAACGGCGTCATCACCGAATCCCTGCTGCCCGACCCCAAGCCCCTCAACCTGAACGAGGAACTGCCCTCGGCCCCGCGGTTCGCCGACGCCCTTGAGAGCGCGTTCGACTCCAGCAGCAGCCAAGTCGATTTCGACGCGCTGAACGAGCGCTACCACGGCAAGAAGGTTTGGGTCATCGATCGAGACAAGATCCGTCGGCGGGTCGCGCAAGTGGTCGACGCCGCCCTGGCCCTTTCGCACCTGCACGATGAGGGTGCCGGGCAGACGCGCGAGCGCGTGAACTCCGCCATCCAGGCGATGTTCAACGACAACCGCAACCTGGCCAGCGAGCGGAACGCCGACAGCGTCGCCGGCGTGCGGTTCAACGCGGGGTCCGAGCGCGGGTTCGTCGCGCCGCCTCCGCCGCCCCCTCCCCCGCCGGCCGCCCGCGTCGCCCCGTACCTCCCCAGCAATGGGAACGGGAACGGCAATGGAAATGGTAACGGTGCCAGCCATGCGGCGTTCGAGTCGCAGCTGGCCCGCATGGCCCAGATGGTCAAGCAGGCCGAGTCGGCGCTTGCCGCCATCACAGCCGCTGCCCGCAACGGGGGGTTCGGTGGTGGCGGTGGCGGCGGAGGCGGGGGCCGGCGACGCTCCGCGGCGCGGGCCGGAGGAAGGTCGGAGGAGCAGAACGGCGTCCTGCTCGAGATCTTCAAGAGCAACCTGTCCCTCATCCGAGGCATGCAGGAATCGTCCGCGCCTGCCGCTGCTGCCTCACCAGCGGGCGAATAGCAGAGGCGTTCCACGTGTCGGGGCATCCGACCCGTCGCCACGTTTTCGTCGCTCCCTAAACAGACGATTCACTGTGGGGTCGCGTGTGGCACGGTGCTGTGGTCGAATGGGCACCAGGATAGACGCCGTGCCTCCCGACCGTTACATTCCGCACAATCCGCGCGGGACGTTGGGTCGACAAAGCTGTCGCATCCGGTAACATCCGCGCGACTACCGACGGCATGGAACCTGTCCCTCAGGTCAAGGCCGCTTCGGTTTTGGTCGAACTGGAATAAACGGCGGACGTTCCCGCTGACCTCGCGGCAGGGTGTGACCCCCGCCGTCATCCCCCACACAACCCCGCCGCGACAGCGGCCCGCCAGCGGTGGACCCGCCGAGGCAAAACAACCCCCGTCACCCCAGCGGTGACCCACTGGAGTTCCTGACCATGAGCGAATCGAAGATCAAGCCCCAGGCCGGCAAGCCCATCCTGAGCAAGAACGACATGGACGACGGGATGACCGACGACGTCATGCTGCTCGGCATCGACTTGGGCACCAGCCGCAGCTCGATCGTGTCCCTCTCGGGCACCCGCAAGACCGTCGAGAGCTACGTCGGTTACCCCAAGGACGCCGTCTCGCGCAAGATGTTGAAGACCGACATGCTGTTCGGCAAGGCCGCCCTCGACAACCGCCTCGCCGTCGAGCTGTTCCGCCCGCTCGAGAAGGGCGTCATCAAGGGCACCTACGAGGGTGCCGACGGCGGGACCGAGGACACGGGCAAGAAGAACCTGACCGCCGCCCAGGATTTGATCCGCCACCTAGTCGACCTGGCCGACCCCGGTCGCGACCAGCTGATCTACGGCGTGGTCGGCGTCCCCGCGCTGGCGACGGCCAAGAACAAGACCGCCATCATCGAGATCACCAAGGACATCTTCGACAGCGTTATGATCGTCTCGGAGCCGTTCACCGTCGCCTACGGCATGGAGCGGATGAGCGACATCCTCGTGATCGATATCGGTGCCGGCACGACCGACCTGTGCCGGATGCACGGCACCGTCCCCGGCCCCGAGGACGAGATCAGCTTCACGATCGCCGGCGACGCGGTCGACACCAAGCTGTTCGAGCTGATCAAGGCCAAGTTCCCCGAGTGCCAGCTCACGCAGAACATGTGCAAGGCGTTCAAGGAGCAGTACGGGTACTGCAACGACAGCACGACGAAGATCGAGGTGATGATCCCCGTCAAGGGCCGCCCGACGCCGCACGACATCACGGACGTGATGAAGCAGGCCTGCGAGATCCTGGTCGACCCGATCTGCGAGGCGTGCCGGACGCTGATCAGCGGGTTCAACCCGGAGTTCCAGGACCGCCTTCGCAACAACATCCTGCTCGCCGGTGGTGGCGGCACGATGCGCGGCCTGAACCTCCGCGTCGAGGCCGGTCTGGCCGACCTGGGCTCGGTCAAGGTGAACGTCGTCGATGAGCCGGTGTACGCGGGTGCCAATGGTGCCCTGCAGCTGGCGGTCGACATGCCGGGCGAGTACTGGCAGCAGCTGAAGTAAAAGCGACTGCGGGCAACAGCTCGCAAGCCGTGCTAGTACGACGTGCGGAGCCGGGCGAATTGCCCGGCTCCGCTTCGTTCGTCTGGGAGGGAACCCGTGCCCAAGCCCTTCGACGCCAGCACCAAGGAGCTGTTCCACCGCTACCCGCGGGACTGGCTCACGCTGATCGGCTGGCCGGTGCCGTCGGCCGATGGGCAGATGTCGATCGTGGACAGCGACCTGGCAACGGTGTCGCGGACGGCCGACAAGCTGCTCCGCGTCGATGGCGTCGCCACGCCGTACATCGCGCACTTCGAGTTCCAGTCGAACCGCGATCCGACGCTCGACTGGCGGATGTTGCAGTACAACGTCCTGGCTCGCATCCAGCACGAGAGGCCCGTCCGCAGCGTGGCCATCCTGTTCAAGCCCGAGGCGGGCGTTGGTGTGACCGGCCGATTCTAGGAACAATTCGACGCGGAGTCGTGGCTGGAGTTCGGCTATCGCCGCATCAACCTGTGGGAATTGACGACCGATCTGCTGCTGAAGGGGCCGCTCGGCACGCTGCCGCTGGCACCGCTCACGGTGTCGGAGTCGCGCGCTCGGTCGGTCGTTCAGCCCATCGGCAAGCGCCTGAAGACCGAGTTGCCAATCGGTCAGGTGGCCGACGTGCTAAATAGCCTTGCGCGATTAGTGCAAACCCGATTCTCATGCTGCCTGCCGTCGCTGTGCGTTGGCTGCGGCGTGGTTCCGGTTCTCGATCCACTGCCACACGGCAGCCATCAGCGACTCGATCGTCGCGTGTCGGTGGTTCCGCGTCACGTCGGCATGCAGGTCGCGCCACAGCCGTTCGATCCTGTTGTGGTCCGGGCAGTACGGCGGCAAGAAGTGCAGTCGGATCCGCTCGCCGCGCTCGGCCATCCACGCCTGCACCTGTTGGCTCGAGTGGATCCTGAAGTTGTCCAGCACGACGTGGATCGCCGTCGCCTTCGGGTGGGTCCGCAGCAGCCGCGCCAGCGTCTCGATGAACAGCTGGCTGTTCTTGCTGTCGCCGGCCACGCACGTCGTCCGGCCGGTGGCCACGTCCAGCGCCCCGCACACGTACCGCTTCTTGTTGGTGCCGGGCGTCGGGACCGTCTTCTGCGTGCCGCGGTTCACCCAGTCGGGGCCGATCTTGGGGTTCAGGTGGACGTCGACCTCGTCCAGGTAGAACGCCACCTCGCCCGGCCCGATCCCGGCCAACGCCCGGCGGATCGCCGCCAACCGCCGGTTCTTCGCACCCTGGGGCCACGGGCAGCCAACCGTCGGCTTGGGCCGGCCCAGCCGCGCGCCGATCCTCTGCAACGCCCGGCTCATCGTCCCCGGGTGCACCCGCGTGCCGGCTCGCTCGGCCATCACCTCCACGAGCAACTCCTGCGTCCACGTCGGCCGCGCGAACCCGTGGTCGGTCGGCTGGGTGTCCACCACCCCGTACAGGTCCGCGAGGAACGCGTCGTCCAGCTTCACCTGCCCGTTGTCCTCCCGCCGGTCGTGCAGGCCCGCCACCCCGTGGTCGCGGAACCGGCCGGTGACCCGGTCGACCCACGACGCCGAGCACCCGACGCCGCGGGCGATCACCCCACGGGGCTCTTGCTCCGCCCACAGCAGGACGATCTGGCACCGCATGGCCAGCCCCTTGTCGGGCGTCCGGCGGCGCAGCTTGCGGAGTTGATGCTTGACCTTCGACTTGACCCGGCTGACGATCTTCGGCACGCGAGGCTCCTTCTTTGGTGGTTCTTCACAAACGCACCGTAGGAAGGACGCCTCGCGTTTTCATTGTGACGGCAGCACTTACAGCGGCGCGCACTCGCGCAAGGCTATTTAGAATACACCCGGTGCCTGCTAGGGGTGCGTTTCGGCGAGTTGCAGAAGGAGCTGATTATGCCCACGTCGCTCAACAAGCTGATCGAAGAGAACTCGTGGACCTACAAGCAGACCGTCGAGAAGGGTCGCATGGCAGGCCTCGCCGAGGGCCTCGCCGAGGGCCTCGCCGAGGGCCGGCACGCGCAGCTGATCGAGCAGGGCACCGACAAGTTCGGCCCGCCCGACGAGTTCGTGGTGGAGCGGATCCGCGGCGTGACCGACATTGATGAGCTCCGCCAGATGGGCCGCCGGCTGCTTCGCGTCGACCGTTGGGACGACCTGTTCACCGCCGACTGAACGCCGCTCACCCCGCCTCCATCAGCTCCGCCGCCAGGGAACGGTAGTCGGCGGCCCCGTTGCTCCCCGTGTCGTACTTCAGGATCGTCTGCCCGAAGCTGGGGCTCTCGGCCAGCTTGATGTTCCGGCGGATCCGCGTCTTGAAGATGCGGGCCGACGACCAGGGCAGCCCCTTGCCGGCCGCGGCGGCGATGAACGCGTTCAGCTCGCCCACCACCTCCGTGCTCAGCTTCGTCTGGCTGTCGAACATCGTCAGCGCGATGCCGCTCACCCGCAGCTTCGGGTTCATCCGCTTGTTCACCAGCTGCACCGTCTCCAGCAGCTTGGCCACGCCCTGCAGCGGCAGGAAGTGGGGCTGCATGGGGATTAGCACCTCGCCGGCCGCCGCCAACGCGTTGATCGTCAGCAACCCCAGCGACGGGGGGCAGTCGATCATCACGAAGTCGTACGGGTCCGTGCCCGGCGTCTGCGCCGCCACCGCCTCCAGCCGCCGCCGCAGGAGCATCTCCCGGCCCAGCACCGTCACCAGCTCCACCTCGGCCGCGGCCAGGTCGATGCTGCTGGGCAGGAGCCAGATGCGCTCACCGACCGCTTGGATCGCCTCGGTCATCGGGGCCGGGTCGTCGGTGGCGCGCTCGTCGATCAGCACGTCGTACAGGCTCGGCTTCTCGGGCTCAGGGTCGACGCCGTAGTTGATGGTGAGGTGGGCCTGCGGGTCGAGGTCGATCAGCAGCACCCGCCGGCCGCGCTCGGCCAGGGCGGCCCCGAGGTTGACGGTGGTCGTCGTCTTCCCGACGCCGCCCTTCTGGTTCATTACGGCGATGGTTCTCATGGGTCGGTCGTCGGTCGCAGGTTGCGGGTGGTCGAACGCGTGAGGTTCCGTTGTCGGTCGCCAGGCTCACCCCGTCAACGGCGCGGCGCGGGATTACCAGTCAACCGACAACCCACCATTATCAACCCGTCAGAAACCAACGAAAAAGCCCCCTTCCGCCGTGGCAGGGAAGGGGGCTTCGTGTTTCGGGGCCCAAGTTGGAGCCGGGGCCAAAACGGTAGGGGCGAACGTTGGTTCGCCGGACCACTTGCACCGGGCGATACATTGTGGGAGCTGCGAGACTCCCGAAATGCCACGTGCCCGGCGGGACTCGGCGGTCGGCGCGATCAGCTCACGCCACCGGCGACACAAGAGGAAGAGTTACTTCTTCTTGGTAGCCTTCTTCGCCGTCGTCTTCTTCGCGGTCGTCTTCTTCGCAGCAGCCTTCTTCATTGCCATGTGTGCCTCACCTCCTTCCAGCCCCGTGATGGAGCAAGGCAAGAATCTAAGGGGCGCGCGATTTGCGGTCAATGAAATTCCGTGGTTGCGAAGTTGTTTTTCACGTCGCTCGTAGCGCTGCCGACCGTTCGTCGGCGACCCTGTTAGACTCCGCCGGTCACGTGTCATCGGTCGCCGACGGCACCGGCGTTGAATCGGGAGCATCGCATGTGTGGCTTCGCCGGCGTGGTCGTGTGGGACGAGCGGTACCGCGTGTCGCCGGAGACGCTCCGCCGCATGAGCGCCGCCGTCGCCCACCGCGGCCCCGACGGCGAGGGGCTGAGGCTCACGCGCGAGCTCGAGCCGATCACGCCCGACACGCCCCAGGTCGCCCTCGCCTTCCGCCGGCTGGCGATCCTCGACCCCGATGAACGGTCCATGCAACCGTTCACCGACGGCCGACGTTGGCTCGTGTTTAACGGCGAAATCTACAACTTCCGCGAGCTGCGGGCCGAGCTGACGGTACTCCGTCCGGCGTACGAGTGGCGCACCACCGGCGACACCGAGGTGCTGCTGGCCGCCTACGCCGAGTGGGGCGAGCGGTGCGTCGAGAAGCTCAACGGCATGTTCGCGTTCGCGGTGTGGGACGAGGTCGAGCGGACGCTGTTCCTCGCGCGGGATCGTATGGGGCAGAAGCCGCTGTACTACGCGACTGCCGACTCCGGCGGGTACGGGTTCGCCGCGATTGCCTTCGCCAGCGAACTCGGGCCGCTGCAGGCGACGGGTTGGACGGTCGTCGGCAGCTTGAACGAGGGGGCGGTCGCAGACGTGCTGCGATACGGGTACACGGTCGGCCGCGGTTCGGCCGTGAGGCCGTGCCGGCAACACGGTCGGCTGTCGATGTCGTACCGGTGGAGCCCCGAGTCGGGTCGGGCAACGGACGTCGGCTGCCGCTTCTACTCTCATTCGAAGACGAGCCACCCGTCGCGATCGGCGGATTCGGCCGCCCCGGTCACGGCGACCCGCGAGTTGGTCCGCCAGGCCGTCGAGCGGCAGTTAGTGTCCGACGTCCCGCTGGGCGTGTTCCTGTCCGGCGGCGTCGACTCCAGCGTCATCGCCGCCTGCGCCCGCCGGGCTGGCCCGGTGCGGACATTCAGCGTCGCCTTCGATGACCCGCGGTACGACGAGAGCGGGCACGCTGCAGCCGTCGCCAAGCACCTGGGTACGGAACACCAGACGTTCCACGTCACGCCCGACGCGGTAATCGACCTGCCGAAGCTGGCAGCGGTGTTCGGCGAGCCGTTCGCCGACAGCTCTGCCCTGCCAACGCACTACCTGGCCCGCGAGACCCGCCGGTACGTGACGGTCGCCTTGAGCGGGGATGGCGGCGACGAGCTCTTCGGCGGGTACGACCGCTACCGTGCGATGTTGTGGGGGCGGCGGCTGCGGCCGCTGGCGACCGATGCGGTGACGGCTGCGGGCCGGAGACTCGCCCGTGGTCACCCCAAGTCGTGGATCGCCCGCGCCGGCCGGCTGCTCGCATCGCTCGGGCGGTCCGACGCCGACCGGTACGACGGGCTCATGCGTCTGTTCGACGACGCCACCCTGGCCGCGCTGTGGCCCGGTTGCGAGCACCGGTCGTTGATCGCCGAGCGGTTCGCCCGACTGTCGGCCGGCCGGGACGTCGTGCAAGCAGCGTTGGCGGTCGACCGCGCCACCTACCTGCCCGGCGACCTGCTGGCGAAAGTTGACCGCTGCTCCATGCTCCACGGCCTGGAGGTCCGCAGCCCGTTCATGGACCCCGACGTGGTCACGTTCGCCGCCGGGCTGACGACGGACCAGCTGCTCAAGGGCGGGCCCAAGCGGATGCTGCGGGAGGCGTTCGCCGACGACCTGCCTGCGTGGGTGTTCAAGCGGCGGAAGATGGGCTTCGCCGTGCCGGTCGGCGACTGGTTCCGCGGGCCGCTGCGGGCGATGCTGCGGGACACGTTGTTCTCCGCTCACGCGTTCGGGCGGAGCCACTTCGACATGGCCGTCGTCCAACGGCTGGTCGACGAACACCAGTCGAAGCGCGTCGACCACGGGCAACGGCTGTACGCGCTCCTGATGCTGGAACTGTGGTGGGACACGGTGCGGGCGGTGGACCGCGGATGATATCCGCGGCTTTATTCGGATCCCAGCGTGTCGAACGTCTCGCCCAGGACCCGCTCGATCGCCTGCCGGGTGCAGGTGGCGGCGAACGATCGGGCCGAGTCGCACTTGCCGGACCGGCGGGCGAATAGGGCGCTTGACCACCGCGTCGTCAACGCCTCGGCGGCAAACGAGCGGGGATCGGTCACGGCCTCCAGCTTGGCGTAGGCGGCGTCCGTTTCGTCGCACAATCGCTCGACCTTGGCCTTGATGACGGCGTACATCGGCCGGAGCTCGGGGAAGTAGCTGAGGAACTCGTCCGACTCGCCAGCGCGGATCACGGCCAGCATTCGCCGCGGCGACAGCGAGTCCTTCAGGTGGGCCATCGCCACGTAGGCGGGAGCCTTCACCTTCACCCGGTGGAACGCGGCGTCGCAGACCACGTACCCCTCGGCCGCAAAGGGGTCGATGTCGGCCGCAGCCGAAAGGATCTCGTCCAGCGTCGCGAGCGGGTGAGTCCGCACGATCTCCCATCCCAGGTCGATCGCCGACGAGGGCGGCAGCTCGGTCAGGTCCGACATTCGCCGGACGCCGTGCAGCACGATCCGGCTGGTCGCGTGCTGCACCACGATGCGGTTCTGCGGCGTCAGCAGCTCCAGCATGAAGCACCGGTCGGCGTCGTCAGGCGGCAGGGAATAGCCCAGACCGTGAAACGTTTGCCAGAACAGGTCCGCGAACGTGCGGTCCTCGCCGTGGGCGTGGCCGCCCGCGTCCGGCACGTTGCGCGAGGCGACGTGCCACTGGTCGGCGTAGCGGTACATCGTGATCAGCGAGCCGTCGAGCTTCTCGTACACCTGGGCCGTCGCCCAGGTGATCGGGGCGGCGTTCGGCTCGGCGTAGTTGAAGAACTTCGTGTACGGGAACGAAACCGGCCGCCAATCGTCCGCCTCGTCCAGGATGATCCCCCGGCACTCCTGCACGATCGGCTCCGCCATCGGGCTGTCGATCTGGCTGTACTTCAGCAGGACCAGGCTCCGGTACTTGGGGTGCCGAACCGCGCGCACGGCGTATCGGCGTTCTAGCTCGGCCAAGCCGTGGCTTTTGAGGAAGGTGACGATCTGTAGCGGGGTGGTGAAAGCGGTCTCTCCTGTTGGTCGATGGCAACCTTCTATCCGTCGCGCAAACCATCATGATGAGACTTCGCCCCGTCCACGCCAGCGTCTGAGGTACGCCGAAGACCCGGGCCTTGGGCGTGCCTCGGACGCCGGCGTGGACGGGAGTTCATGAGTTTAAAGCCTCGCATCGTACGGCCGCATATCCATCGTCGGGTACCGCAGCTGCACGGCCGCCCGCGTCTCGTCGGTCCAGTAGGGATCGCCGGGCTTCGGGAACCCCAGTAGCTCGCGCTGCCGGGGCATGGCGCGGGCGATGAACGCCTGCAGGTCCTCGTTCTCGCCCAGGCGCGGCCAGTGATGGTAGCCCTGGAAGCCATGGGCGGCGGACCGGTACACCAGGTGGTGGCTGAACCGCGCCCCTTCGTCGGCGCTGATGCCGCCGGCGCGGTGCCAGGTGCGCATGCCGAACAGCAGCAGGTCGCCGGGGTTGGTCAGGACCGGCTTCTCGTGGCGGTACAGCTCGGGGCAGCGCTTGCGCGTGCGGTGCGTCGGCCAGAGCGGCATCTCGCGGGTGTGGTCCTGGCTGACCACCCAGGTGGGGCCGAGCTCGTTGGACACGTCTGAGTAGTACAGGATCGCGTTTACCTGGCGATAGTCGTCATCGTCGCGGGGGACGACCAGGGTGTTGCCCTGGTAGTCCAGGTGCATGCCCTGCTCGAAGTCGCCGGCCGTCTCGGCGTACTTCGCCCAGATGGCGGCCTGGCTCAACCGAATGTCGGTCGTGCCTAGCACGTGCTCGACGAATGCAACGATCTCCGGATGGGTGGAGATGTCGTTGAGCGCGTGGCCGACGAACGGGAACTCGGTCTGCAGGTGCTCGGGGTCGTCTTGGATGGCCCCGTAGCGCTCGGGGGCGGCGGCCAACTCGTCGGCGGTGGGGTAGTAGCGCAGGAAGTTGTCCTGCGCCGGCGACAGCTCGTCCGGGGTCAGGAAGCCGGGGACGATCACGTAGCCGTGCTTGAGGTAATGCTCGGTCTGCTGGGGAGTAATTCGCACGGGGACGACTGTCCGCCAGTCGGCCGCTGACGTCAACCGCTGCCGGCTGGTCACACGCTCGACTTGCCGCGGGCAATCACGAAGTACAGGATCGCCCCCAGCCCGCCGGTGAAGATGATCACCAGCGCCCAGAGCAGCTTCTCATTGGTCGTCTTGGAGCTGCTGAGGACGTCAACCAGCATCCAGATGGTGAACGCAAAGATGGCCAGTCCGATCCCCAGGCCGATCAACCCGCACCCGCCGGCGAGGATGCCGCCGCCGGCACCGCCGGAGTTGTTGGCCTGGGCGAGCAGTTGCAGTGCCGTCATCGTCGCGCCTCCAAAGGGTTCGAAGCCAATCGCCCGCGCTGCGCGGGTGGACGGGCTTTTACCCGTCGCCGCCGCGGCAACGCAACTTGCTTAATTCGCGTGGTCCCGCTCCAGGTGGTCGATCATCGCCCGGACGGCCGGCGCCAGGCGGGACAGGGCTAGCGCCGTGTCCCGGTTCAACCGGCGCAGGTGGCCGACCAGGCCCGGCCGGCGGAGCAGGGCGGCGGCGATCACGCCGGGGCGGGGGCGACCGGTGTCGGTCACGAACCGGACGACGGCCGGGTCGAGCACGTCGCCGGCATCATCACTGATGGCCCGCACCCCGATAACCGACAACCCGCGCGGCTCCGCCCACCGCTTGACGACTGCCTGCTCCATGTCGACCACGGCCGCCGCGGTCGCGGTGAAGATCGCTGCCTTCTCAGCCACGGTCGACACGACGCGTTCCACCGTGTGGATCGAGCCACACTTGACCCCGGCGAACGACGGGCCGTCCGTGACGACGTCGCCCACGGCCAACGAAGGGTCGACCGCGCCCCCGACGCCCGCCATCAGAACGCGTGTCGTACCCGGTGGGACGACAACCGCTGTGAGCCGCCTCGCCCCAATGCCGATTGTGGTGGTATTCAGCCCCACCCGTCTCAGCGCCCGGGCTTCCACTGTGACGGCCGTTAAAATAAGAACTTCGGGCATGCCGGGTCGAATATACTGCTGTGGTCGGCGTTTGGCGGTGCGTCATGTGGCCGCTATGCTGCCGAGTCAGAAGGAACACAAAATATGGGCGTCCCGATCTCTCAGATGTGGACCGTGGCCAGTTACGTGCTCGGCCAGAAGATCCGCGGCAACAAGCACTACCCGCTCGTGCTCATGCTGGAGCCGCTGTTTCGCTGCAACCTGGCCTGCGCCGGCTGCGGGAAGATCCAGTACCCGGCCCACGTCCTGAAGAAGAACCTGTCGCCCGAGGACTGCTTCAAGGCGGTCGACGAGTGCGGGGCCCCGATGGTCTCCATCCCCGGTGGCGAGCCGCTGCTGCACCCGAACATCAAGGAGATCGTCGAGGGGCTGGTCGCCCGCAAGAAGTACATCTACCTGTGTACGAACGCGCTGCTGCTGGAGGAGAAGATCGATCTCTTCAAGCCCAGCAAGTACCTCACGTTCAGCGTGCACATGGACGGGCAGAAGGACCACCACGACTTCGCCGTGTGCAAGGAGGGGACCTACGACGTGGCCGTCCGCGGCATCAAAGAAGCGGTCAAGCGCGGCTTCCGCGTGACTACCAACACCACCCTGTTCGACGGCACCGACCCCAAGTCGGTCCGGGCGTTCTTCGACGAGATGATGGCCCTGGGTGTCGAGGGTATGATGCTCTCGCCTGGCTATAGCTACGACAAGGCACCCGACCAGAAGCACTTCCTCGGCAAGCGCCGCACCCGCGAGCTGTTCAACAAGATCCTCGCCAACCGCAAGAAGAGCTGGGTCTTCAACCAGAGCCCGCTGTTCCTCGAGTACCTGATGGGCAAGCGGAACTACACCTGCACCCCCTGGGGCATGCCCACCTACAACGTGTTCGGCTGGCAGAAGCCGTGCTACCTGCTGCAGGATGGGTATGCCGACACGTTCCAGGAGCTGATCGAGACGACCAGCTGGAAGAGCTACGGCACCGAGAGCGGCAACCCCAAGTGCGCCAACTGCATGGTCCACAGCGGGTACGAGGCCACCAGCGTTGACCACGCCTTCGGCAGCATTAAAGGCATGGCCTCTATGGTGAAGGCGATCCTGTTCAACCGCTACGTCGACCCCGCGGCCGAGAAGGCGCTGGACGAGCCAGTGGCGCACGGCGGGGCAGTGGTGCCGCTGACGATCAGCGCGGGCAGGCGCGAGACGGTCGGCGTCTGATTCAAGGGGAAGCGTGGATGGCGGAGCCGCGACAACCGTTGGAGTACGCCAACGCCCCATCGGTTTACCGGCGGCGCGTTCGCTGGGCGGTGGTTGTTGCCATCCTCCTGCTGGTTGCCGGATATGGTTGGCGTCGGTGGCCGCAGTTTCGCGGCTGGCTGTCGCTGGCCGAACTTCGGCACCGCGTCCTGACGTCCGCCGTGGCGGCAACTCAGCCTGCCGTTGCGATGACTCCAACCGACTCGCCCGACTCCTGGCTCAACGCCTTGATTGCAAAAGCGCCGAACGACGCCGTTTGGCGCCAGGCCCAAGCCTTCTTGATTCCGCCGTTGGCAAGGGAGCCTGGCCCGCCGGTGTTGCTCTTCCTGCACGAGCGCGACACCTCTGCGGGCCTGCAGCGAGCCGTTTCGCTCCACCTCTCGCCGATGTGTGGGCCGGATCTCGCCTACCTCAGCCTCTACGTCCGCCTGTTCGACCCAGGGACCCTGATGCACCCCGTGCTTCGCGAGATCAGCGTCGGCCCGGTCAGGGGTCTGAAGGTTGACGGGACGATCCCCGGTTTTCCTGGTGTCCGCCTGGGTCTGGCGAGGATCCCGTGGGGACACTCGTTCGACGTCGCGCCGGCCCAGCCCGATTCGGCCGACCCGTCGCAGTTCACCGTCTCGTACACGCTGGATGGTCACCCTGCCCAATTGGTCGGTCGCCTGGATGACGACGGGGGCCTGACCTTCCGCACATCTGACGGCTCGGCACTTCCGGTCGCCGTCCCTTCGCCGACGACTCGACATAGTTCACCGGGTAGAATGTAGCTTGTCCATTGGAGACCGTATTCCATGCCGCAGGAAACCAAGGCCGTTCCGTACAACCCCGATGACGCCGATGTCGCGACCGGCACGGTCCACGAGAACCTCGAAGGCTGGATCCCGCAACTTGCCAGCGACGACGAGATCCGATCGGCGTTGGAGAAGGCGTTCGACTACCGCGGCGACATCACCGTCACGCTGAAGGACGGCGGCAAACTGGAGGGCTACTGCTTTGACCGCCGGCCCGGCTCGACGCTGGCCGACAGCGTGGCCCGGTTTTTTCCAAAGGACCGCGACGAGAAGGTCACGGTCAAGTTCAGTGACGTCGCCGCCCTCGCCTTCACCGGCCGCGACACCGCCGCCGGCAAGAGCTTCGAGACCTGGGTCCGCAAGTACAACGAGAAGAAGGCCGCCGGCGAGACGAACATCGGGATCGAGCCCGAAGCGCTGGATTAACCTTCATCCGTCAGCCCCCCGCTCTGCGGGTTGTTCCAGTACCACCCCCAACGGAATAGCAAAAGAGCCCGGCGGTTCACACCGCCGGGCTCCGTTCATCTTGTCAGTGGCCGATCGCGATCAGCGACCGCCCGGGCGACGCCCGACGGCGCTGCCGACGTGCTGCGGGCGAGCGCCACCGCCCGGCCGAGCGGCGGGGCGGCTGCCCTGGCCAGCGGGTCGATTGGCGGGCTTGCCGTGACCGCCGCCGGCGACCGGGTGGCTGGTTCGCGGTCGGGCCGACGCCGGGCCGTTGCGCGGGCCGTTGTTGGCGTAGCCCTGGGGACGGTGGTTGTTGTTCTGACCGCCGCCCTGGCGGAAACCGCCACCGTTGCGCATCGGTCGATCCTCGCGGTCCTCACCGTCGGCCAAGCTCGGCTCGGTGGCGGCGCCCCACAGGGTCTCCTTCACCGGGACCGGCTTGCGCATCAGTCGCTCGATCGCCTTGAGGAACGACACCTCCTCGCGATTGCAGAACGAGATGGCGACGCCCGTCGCGCCCGCCCGGCCGGTCCGGCCGATGCGGTGCATGTAGGTCTCGGGCTCGTGCGTCAGGTCGTAGTTGATCACGTGCGTCACGTCGTCCACGTCGATCCCGCGGGCGGCAACGTCGGTGGCAACCATGACGGCGATCTTGCCGTTCTTGAAGTTCGCCAGGGCGCGCGTGCGGGCGTTCTGGCTCTTGTTGCCGTGGATCGCCTCGGCCCGGATGCCGGCGCGGTTCAGGTGCTGCGTCAGCCGGTCGGCCCCGTGCTTGGTGCGGGTGAAGGCGATCGTGCGGAACATGCTCAGCTCGTTGACGAGCCGGGCCAGCAGGGCCGGCTTGGCCGCCTTGTCGACCATGTAGACGCACTGCTCGATCAGGGCGTCGGTCTGCTTGACCGGGGCGATGTCGACGATGGCGGGGTCGCGCATCATGGCCGACGCCAGTCGGCGGATCTCGGTCGGAAGTGTGGCCGAGAACAACAGTGTCTGGCGGTTAGCCGGGACCTTGGTCCCGATCCGCTTGATGTCGGGCAGGAAGCCCATGTCGAGCATGCGGTCGGCCTCGTCCAGCACGAACGTCTCGATGCCGCTCAGGTCGACGTGCCCCTGCTCCATCAGGTCCATCAGCCGGCCGGGCGTAGCGACGATCACGTCGACGCCCCGGCGGAGGTCGTTGACCTGGGGGTTCTGATTCACGCCGCCGAAGATCAGCGTCATGCGGATGTCGAGGTGCTTGCCGTAGGCGCGGAACGCGTCGCGGATCTGGCCCGCCAGCTCACGCGTGGGGCACAGGACCAGGCAGCGGGCCTTCTTCGTGGCCGTGCCCTGGGCCAGCCGGTGCAGGATCGGCAGGGCGAAGGCTGCGGTTTTGCCGGTGCCGGTCTGGGCCGAGGCGAGCACGTCGCGGCCGGCGACGGCGGGGGGGATGGCGGCGGCCTGCACGGGCGTGGCCGTGGTGTACCCCTCACCGGTAACGGCGCGGACGATCGGCTCGGCCAAATTTAGGTCGGTAAACAGCATGGGCTAGGACTTCCTGCGGACGGTTGCGGCCGCGGTGGTGGTGCGCACCGCCGGCCCCGACCACTGCGGGTCGGTCAGACCAGATATGCGCTGCAACTGTGGCAGAGAACGATCAGACCGTGCCGGGGAGGCAGGGTGTCAGAAGGATCGCGGCGGGCAGTTGACGAGAGGAGTATAGCACGTTAGCCGCCGAACGGAAGGGGGCCGAGAAGATTCGTCGGCGGCACGCGGTGGAGACCGGCCACGAATGGCACGAATCAAACGAGAGGATCCACGAAGGACACGAAGAGACACGAAGGGCAGAAAGGCGAATTCGACTGCTTTGTCTCCAAGCTCGATCGTGACACGGGCCTCCGGCCCGTGCGGGGTGGTCATAGCAGCAGAAGTCGCTGATGTGCCGGCATCGCACGCGCGGGCCGGAGCCCATGTCACGTTGGGATCGCCAACATGTGCGAGCCTTGAGACAGAGCAGAATCCGACGCTTCATTTCGCACCTGTATGGCTTCGTGTGCCTTCGTGGATGACCCTCCGCATTCGTGTTCATTCGTGCCACGCGTGGCTGTCCTCCCCACCGCCCTACCACAGAACGCCCCGCTCCGGCTGGATGGGTTCGGGCAGGTCGGTCTCGCCCATCGCCTGGCAGAGGTTGATCTCGATCGTCCGGCACAGGGCGATCATCGACACGTCGTACGGCCGGTTCTCGAACGGGTTCTCCAGGTTCTTCCCGATCTGGTTGATCACCAGGAACGTGCCGGCCACGAGCATCGTGACCAGCGGCGTCATCCCCTTCAGCTCGTCGACGAGGACGACCGGCAGCAGCAGGCAGTACAGGTAGATGAACAGCTCCGGGTAGACGTCGTACTGCCGGGGGAGCGGCGTGTTCTTGATCCGCTCCATGCCGCCGATGATGTTTGACAGGTTGGTGACCGTGTCGTCCAACTGCTGCAACCGTTGCTCGGTGATGACGCCTGCGGCGGCGGCCGAGGCGATCTCGGTGCCCATCGCCAGCATGAGGGCGGCGGGGACGTTCTTCTCGGATCGCAGCTTCGCCGCGATGGCCGGGTCGACGAACCGGTCGACATCGGCCCACGGTTCCTGGCGGCGCAGGCTGCACCGGCAGGCGTGGACGAACGCGACCTGCAGCCGAACCAACCGTCGCCCGTTCTCAGGGTCGGTCACGTACGAAAGCGCCTGCCGGGACATCGTCCGCGACGCGTTGACGAGTGCGCCCCACAGCTGCCGCGCCTCCCACCACCGGGCGTAGGCGGTGTTGGTGCGGAAGCCCAGCAGGATGCTGAGCACGACGCCGAACACGGTCAGCGACACGTCCGGCACCGTCACCTTGCGGATCGGGTTGTACCGGTCCACCAGCAGAACCGCGATCGACAGCCCGAGCACCGCTGCCAGAGGGCCGCCGATCTGCTTCAGGATGCGGGGGACGTGGGGGTAGCCGTTGACGACCATGCGGGGGGCTCAGGACTAAAGTTGCGGGGTTTAACATGCGCCTGCCGCTTGCGGCTTCGCGGATCCAGTTGCGTGGATGCGCCAATGGATGGCAGTCCACGTCGCTGCGTCCGCGAAGCCGCAAGCGGCATCATGCCGGGATCAACGGCACGAAGTCGCCGCCAGGCGCGCCGTCGTGCGTCTCGATCTTCCCGGTGGGGATCTCGTAGTACCACCCGTGGACGCGCAGCGTCCCCGCGTGCAGGTGCGCCGCCACGGCGGGGTAGGTCCGCAGGTTCGCCAACTGCGTGATGACGTTCAGCTTCGTCACCGCCTCCAGATACTCCGGCGTGTTCCAGTTCTTCGACCCGTCCTGGGTCACGTCCGCCAGCCGCCGGGCCGACGCGGCGAAGCGCAGCCACTCGGTCACCCGCGGCACCAGGTGGTCGTCGTCCGGGTCCATCAGGCTCTTGATCGCCCCGCACCCGCTGTGGCCGCAAATGACGATCTCCTCGATCCGGAGCACGTCGATCGCGTACTCCATCACCGTGGCGACCGACCCGTCGGTCGTGCCGTGCGGCGGTACCACGTTGCCGATGTTCCGGCAGATGAACAGCTCGCCCGGCTCGGCCGACGTGATCAGGTTCGGGTTGATGCGCGAGTCCGAGCAGGTCAGGAACAGCACCTTGGGATGCTGCTGGTTGCCCAGCTTGCGGAACAGTTCAGCCTTCTGCGGGAACACCTCGCGCTGGAACTTGCCGACCCCGGCCACGATCTTGTCAAAGCTTTCACCCATGGCGTCTGTCTCCCGTTCGACCTCGACGTGTTGCCTTGCCCGATTCGGTGGTGTTCATGTTTACGGGCCGGGTCGGTTGCACGGAACATGGGCAAATTTCTTACCGACTGTTCGTTTCCACGCTGAGGACCAACTTGACGGTAAACGTTTGGGTAGAATTTGCAGCGTGGTAACGCCGGTGCGGTCCATCCTGCACGTCGACATGGACGCGTTCTACGCGTCGGTGGAGATGCTGGACGACCCGTCGCTTAGTGGGAAGCCGGTGCTGGTGGGGCACGATGGGCCGCGTGGCGTCGTGTCGGCCGCCAGCTACCCAGCGCGCGTGTTCGGCTGCCACAGCGCCCAGCCGATGGCGGTCGCCCTTCGCCTCTGCCCACACGCGATCGTCCGACCGGTGCGGTTCGACCGCTACCGCCAGTTGAGCCGGGCCGTGTTCGACGTGTTCGACCGGTTCAGCCCCGTGATCGAGCCGCTCAGCGTGGACGAGGCGTTCCTCGACCTCACTGGCACCGAGCGGTTGTTGGGCACCGATCTGGTGGCGATCGGCCGGGACCTGAAGTCTCAGATCCGGGACGAGACCGGCCTGACGGCCAGCGTCGGCGTCGCGCCGAACAAGTTCCTGGCCAAGCTCGCGAGCGATCTGGAGAAGCCCGACGGCCTGACCGTCATCGCGCCGGCCACGCTGGATGCCATCCTGCTGCCGTTGCCGATCGAGCGGATTTGGGGCGTCGGTCCGGCGACGGCGACCAGGCTGCGGGCGATGAACATCCGCACGTTCGCCGACCTGCGCCGGACCGATCCCGCTGCCCTGGCCGCGCGGTTCGGCACGCACGAGGCCGAGCGGTACCGGCGGCTCGCCTTCGGCCTGGACGATCGCCCGGTGCACACCGATCGGCAGGCGAAGAGCATCGGCCACGAGCGGACGTTCGGCGCCGACGTGCAGGATGCCGACGTTCTGCGGTCGGTGCTGCTGGAGCAGACGGAGGACGTCTCGGCCCGCCTCCGTCGGGGGGGCGTGCTGGCGCGCACGGTGACGGTCAAGATCCGCAGCGGCGAGTTCCGGACAGTCACGCGCCGGTCGACGCTGCCGCGCCCGGTCGACACGACGGCCCCGCTGTGGGAGGTGGCCCGATCGCTGTTCGACGTTTGGGCCACTGCCGAGTTCCGCCCGGTGCGGTTGATCGGCGTCGCCGCCGCCGACCTGGCCGAGCCGACGGAGCAGCTGGACCTGTTCGCCGACCCCGCCGCGGAGCGGCAGGGCAAGATCGACGCGACAGTCGACCGCATCAACGCCCGCTTCGGCAAGGGGTCCGTCCGGCGCGTGGGGCCAAAATCGAAGGAGTAGTGGAACCGAAAAGAGGTCTACCACGGAGCCACGGAGAGGAGCGGTGAAAACGACGGCAACCGCCCGCTTGCTGGGTTCTCTCCGCGTCTTTGCTCCTTCGTGGTTATCCGGCGCTCGCTTCTTGAGGACGACGATTCTGAGGGCGACGCCATCACGCGAAGGTGCCGTGGAGGAACCACCGGCGCGATGGCAGGGCGCGGAAGACCCAGAACCGTCGGCCGTCGGGGGTGACGACGTCGTAGTAGTCGCGGGTCTTGTCGTGGCCGGTCCACCAGACGCCGGCGATCCGCCGCGGCCCGACGGCATGGGCCAGCTCGTGCCGGATGCCGTCGACCACGAACAGGGCCGGTCGGCCGAGGTCGTCGTCGCTGGGGCGGAGCGTCACGACCACCTCGGTCGGCGTTGCCAGCAGCCGCAGTGGGGGCGAAATGCCAACCCCGTTTAGCGACGGCCCGGAGGGCCGGGCTAATTGCGCCGATGGGCGCACCAGAGCCCGGCCCTCCGGGCCGTCGCTAAGCGGTAGCATGGTCCACGCCCGCTCGGGCAGGTGGGACTCGACCGGACGCACGCGCTGCACGACCTGGTGCGACCATCGCACGCGCAGCCGTTCGGTCAGCCGGGCGACCTCGGCGTCGGCGTCGTGCCGGTCGCGACCGATCAGGCGGGACTGCGCCTCAGCATACCGCTCCCACGCCGGCGCCGACACCTCGACGGCCGTGAACCCGTCCCGGGCGCGGGCGTCCTCGGTCGCGCACCGAAGCAGGTTGAACAGGGACGAAGTGTCGCGCGACGGGCGCGACAGCGGCACGTCCCGCACGACCGGCGGCTCCCCCTCGCACCAGAACGTCGCCCGGAGCCGCGTCGCCCCGCCCCCGCGACGGTTCAGGTCGAGCACCACCCGCGCCAGCAGCTCGTGCAGCACCGCCCAAATCGCCTCCAGCGCGGGGACCGGCCCGTCGAACGCCATGGCCGCGGCCACCGGGGCGGGCGGGTCGAGCAGCGCCAGCGGCTCGGCCGTCCGGCCGGTCGCCTGGTCGAGCCGGGTGAGCAGGTCCGCCTCGAACCGGGCCGGCAGCAGGTCGCGGGGTAACGCCATGAGTTGCGCGATCGTATCGATGCCGACCATTCGTAGCCGGTCGGCCACGTCGGGGTCCATCCGCAGGGCGAGGGGGGACAGGGGGGCGAGCGCGCCGTCCACCTCGGGTTCGGTGACGACCCGGCCGGTGTGCGCCAGCGCCCAGGCGGCCCCGGGCGTGGGGGCGATCGCGAGGTGGGCCGATAGCCCCAGGCGGGCGACGGCGTCGGTCGCCAGTTGGAGCAGCGCGTCGAACCCGCCGAACAGCCGGTCGCAGCCGGTCACGTCGAGGAACAGGCCGTTCGAAGCGGCGATGGCGACGGCGGGGGTGAAGCGCATGAGGTACCGGCCGAGTGCGGCCAGGCCGCGGGCGTCGCGGTCGGGCTCGTGG
Source organism: Tepidisphaeraceae bacterium (assembly GCA_965198865.1). Lineage (GTDB taxonomy): Bacteria > Planctomycetota > Phycisphaerae > Tepidisphaerales > Tepidisphaeraceae > CBDAQA01. The sequence goes on from CBDAQA010000022.1 coordinate 306,250, forward strand.
TCGGCGTGGGTCAGGCCCGGGCACAGCGCCTGCGCCTCGGCCAGCGTGAGGCCGGGGCGGACGGCGCGCGACCGGGCGAGGTCGCAGGCGGCGACGACCACCCGGCGGCGGTTGACGGAGGTGATGAGCACGAGGGCCTCGGCCCGGCCTGCCCGCTTCAGCGGGCAGGAGAATGGGATATTGGTTTGGCTTTCCCTGCCCGCTGAAGCGGGCAGGCCGGGCGACAGGCGTGGGTTAGCCAACGGCGCGCAGCCGGAACGGCGTCGCAGCCGGTCGATGGGCCAGTTGTTCAACCGCACGCACAGCGTTCGTCTCACGGTCGGCCTCCAGGGTGACGCGTTGCCCGACCCAGCCGCCGTGGCCATGGATCAGTTGGATTTGCCACCGTTGCACCGCGGCGTCGCCAGGGGCGGGGGTGACGAGCCAGCGCGTGGCGGCGGCGTAGACGTCGGCGCGACCCCAAGGGCGCATCAGGACGCCGATGCCACCCCCGCGCTCGGCGGCCAATTGGAGCCGGCGAGCCTCGACGCGCGCGAGCCTGGGGATGGCCGCCACGACGGCGACGACGGCGGGGCACCGCAAACACTCGGCGACGGCCCACACCTCGTCGCGCGGCGTCGGCGGGCGGAGCAGCATCAACCGGTCCAGCGGCACCCCCCCGGCGGCGACGGCGGGGGGATACAGGTCGCCGGCGGGGTCGGACCAGACGACGATGCCGCCCTCGTCATCGGGATCGGACAGCAGCGCCGAGCGGGCCAGCAGCAGCGCGAACGATCGGGGGGGCAGACCGTGGGCGGGGTCGGACAACGCCTCGTGGACGGCCCCGCGGGTGAACGTGCCGTTGGGTGACAGATCGTCCAGCAGGGCTAGACCGGTGGTGAACGACCGCCGACTGTGCATCGCCGTTGCGCCCTCCGACAGCGTCTGAAGCAGCCCGCGATGACTAGTGACTATACGCACTGCGACCATCCCTTGTTCGGAAAAAGTTAGGGTAATGGTTGGGCACGCTGGACGTCAATCTGCGATCGGGGTGCGCGACAGGAAAGCCGAAGTTCGGGGTGGTGAAGCTGGGGGGTGGGCACCGCTTGGGCGGGGGGGGCTTTACGGGGAACGGGCAAGCGGGTGCTATTCGCCCATGCGATGCGTGATGCGGGAGAAGCTGTGGTCGGTCGGCGGGGACCTCACCTGGACGATGCCGACGCGGTGCTGGTGCTGGCGTGCCCCGTCGTGGTGGACCTGTGTACGCGGAAGAAGCCAGAGGAGTGAGTTGCTGGTCGTTAGTTGGTAGTTGTCATTTTGCGCTGAAGCTTCCAACCAACTGGCAGCCAGCAATCGCTCAATCAAACTCATCGCCCCGGAACGTGTTGCCGAGGTACTCGGTGCGCACCAGCGGGTTGTTAATGATCTCGCGCGGGGTGCCCTCGGCGATCACTTTCCCATCTGAGATGATCAGGGCTCGCTCGACCACGCGAAGGGTGAAGGCCACATCGTGGTCGGTGATGAGGACCGTCTTGTCGAACTCGTCGCGGAGGCGCTTGACCTCGCGGGAGAGGTCCTCCTTGGTGCGCGGGTCGACGGCGGCGAAGGGCTCGTCGAGCAGGATCAGCTTGGGGTTGGTGACCAGGCTGCGGGCGATCTCCAGGCGGCGGCGCTCGCCGCCGCTGAGGGTTTCGGCACGCTGCAGCTTGACCTTGGTCAGGCCGTAGTGGTCGAGCAGCTCGTTGGCGCGGTCGTGGCGCTCGGCTCGCGAGAGGGGCAGGGTCTCGAGGATGGCCTGCAGGTTCTGCCAGACGGTGAGCCGGCGGAAGTCGCTGCGGTCCTGCGGCAGGTAGCCGATCCCCTTCTTGGCCCGCTTGTACATCGGCAGATGGGTGATGTCCTCGGCGTCGAAGGAGACGGCACCGGAGTCGGGACGGACCATGCCGAGAATCATGCGGAAGGTGGTCGTCTTGCCGGCGCCGTTGCGGCCGAGCATGCCGACGATCTCGCGCTGGCCGAGGACGAAGCTGACCTCGTCCACGACCCGGCGAGAGCCGTACGTCTTCACCAGCTTCGTCGTTTCGAGAAGATTCATGCGAATGGGGGCGGAAATCGGGCCAGTGTACCGATCAGCCCGCCGGACGCGAGGCGACGGCGATGTGGATAACGTGTGGGTCTGCGCCCTGCCGAAAAACCTTGGCAAAGGGACCAATTCCCTGGCGAACGTCGATATTACGCCGGTCGATGGGACCGATGCAACGGCGATCGCACTGAACGCAACTGAATGAATAGCAATCGCTTACCACGGTTCGGCAAGAGCTGGTCGTGCGGACCGTTGCGAGGTCCGGTGGCGATCGCGTGGCAACCCATGGCAGGGCCCGATGTTAAACCCGCGGAATGGTTGTGGATAACGTCTCGATTGCCGAGCGACGCGGCTCATCAAAAATTTTGTATCCGAGGCCGGGGTTGTTATCGTAGCGGGTTCAAATCCGTTCCCCCGGCACGGGGACGCCATCTCGCCGGCGAGGGCCCGACGGGACGCCAGGTGCCGCATATCTGATCGGGCGGAGCGCGGTAGGAGCCGTCCGACACGTCTGGAAAGGAGTGGCCCATGGCCACCGGTAAGGTCAAGTGGTTCAATGACCAGAAGGGCTTCGGCTTCATCTCTGCCGAGACCGACGCCCGCGACGTGTTCGTTCACCACTCGGTGATCGAGAGCCAAGGGTTTCGTACCCTGCAGGACGGCGAGGCCGTCGAGTACGACGCCGAGGACGGCCCCAAGGGCCTCAAGGCGACCCGCGTGAAGCGCGCGGCGGAGGTGGCGGTCCACTGAGGGCCGACTTCAAATAACAGTCAGACTGACGCCCGCCCCCACTAGGGGCGGGCGTTTTTGTGATCATCGGGAAGAGGAGATGTCCACGAAGGGACACGAAGAAGAGCAGAGCAAAGCCGTCCCAGCGGATAGAAGGTCGATTGCAAGTTCGCGGGGCGAAACCGCAGATCGCGATGGGGCAAGCGTCTGTCCGGCCCATTTTGCGAGCGCGTCACTTGTTCGGCTTCGGAAGCCATCCACGGACGGTGGCCAGCGAATCGATCTGGTCGACCGACAGCCAGCCGGCGTAGCCGATGCCGGCCAAGCGGTGGACGGTGTCCGCATCGGTGGCGGGGTGGCGGAGACGGACGTGGACGATGCGGCGGGCGAGCGTGGGGATCGCCAGCGACGGGCCGTCGCCGCCGGCGGCGACGTTGTGGGTGTCGAGGCAGCCGCCGACCGAGGGGTGATCGACCGCGTCGAGCCGCCGCCAGAGGTCGAACACGCCGTTGCGGAGCGGCGGGGTGTCGAGTGTCAACCGCATGTTGGCGAACTCCGCGACCCGGCCGGCGGCGTGGAGGACGGCCGGCGGGGTGGGGCGGGACTCGATCAGGCGGACGGTCGCACAACCGGCCGCCGCGGCGGCGGCGATGATCCGGGCCAACTCGTCGGCCACGATGGCGGGCGTCGTGGCCGGGACCGTCGCCCACACCGAAGCCAGCGCGACGCAGGCACGGCTCAGGATCGACCGGACCTTGGCGGCATCGGTGAACATCAGGTTCGTTGCGACGGCCGACCCGGCGTCCCGGCTGGCGTGAAGCTCAACCGCGAGTTGATGCTCGGTCGCCAGCGCGATCAGGCCGGTGAGGTCCACATCCGGCGACGCGAGGGCGGCAAGGGCGAGGCGCATCTGCTATCCGTCAGCCCCCGGCTTCGCCGGTGTTCCTGCATCACAAACGGAAACCCCTGCGGAGCGGGGGGCGAACAGGGCACGTCACACCGTCTGCGTCACGCGCCGGCCCGCCTCGGCGTAGGCCATGGCAGCCTTGACGAGCCCCATGAACAGCGGCTGCGGGCGCAGCGGGCGGCTGGTCAGCTCGGGGTGCGCCTGGGTGCCGATGAAGAACGGGTGGACGTCGGTCGGCAGCTCCAGGATCTGCATGATCGGCTGCTGCGGGTGCTTGCCGCTGAAGATCATGCCGTTGCGCTCCAGCAGTTCGATGTACTTGGGGTCGACCTCGTACCGGTGGCGGAACCGCAGGTGGACCTGGGGGGCGTTGCCGAACAGTTCGGCGGCCATCGTGCCGGGTTTCAGCACGACCTCCTTGCCGCCGAGCCGCATGTTGCCGCCGAGGCCCTCGATGATCTTCTGCTCGGGGAGGATGTCGATGACGGCGTTCTGGTGGTGCTTGTCGAACTCGGTGGAGTGGGCGTCGCGCAGGCCGCAGACGTTGCGGGCGTACTCGACGACGGCCATCTGGAACCCGAGGCACAGCCCGAGGTAGGGCACCTTGTTTTCCCGGGCGTAGCGGATGCACTCGACCTTGCCCTCGGTGCCGCGGAAGCCGAACCCGCCGGGGACGATGATGCCGTCGACGTCGTCCAGCCGGCGGGTGACGTTGGCGGGGTCGATGGCGGTCGTGTCCAGCCAACGGAAGTTGACGTTGACGCCCAGGTGGACGCCGCAGTGCTCGCCGGCCTTGATGATCGAGGCGTAGGCGTCGCGGAGCGCGGTGTACTTGCCGGTGACGGCGAGGGTGACGGACCGGTCCGACTTGCCGATGCGGTCGACGAACCAGCGCCACTTCGAGCGGGCCTCGTCCTCGCGTCGCTGGTCGACCCGGCCGTGGAGGTCGAGCAGGGTCATCACCTCGCGGTCGATGCCGGCCTCGCGCAGCACCTCGGGGATCGTGTAGATCGACTCAACGTCGTGCATGGTCACCACGCGCTTCATGGGCACGTTGGTGTACATGCTGATCTTCTCGCGGACCTTGTCCTTGACCGGGTTGTTGGCCCGGCAGGCGATGATGTGCGGCATGATGCCGACCTCCATCAACCGCTTGATGCCCAGCTGGGCAGCTTTCGATTTCTGTTCCCCCAGCGCCCCCGGCTCCAGCACGTAGGTGAGGGCGACGAACGCGACGGAGTTCTCGCCCTCCTCGTACGCCAGCTGTCGGCACGCCTCCAGGTAGACGGTGTTCTCCAGGTCGCCCACGGTGCCGCCGACCTCGACGAAGACGACGTCGGCCTCGCTCTTGGCGGCCAGCTCGCGCAGCTTGAGCTTCACCTCGCCGGTCACGTGGGGGATGTACTGGACGTCGCGCCCCAGGTAGCTGCCGTCACGCTCCTTCTTGAGCACGGACGACATGATCTGCCCATTGGTGGTGAAGTTGGCAGCCGACAGGTCCTGGTCGAGCAGGCGCTCGTAGGTGCCCAGGTCCATGTCGGTCTCCATGCCGTCGTCCAGCACGAAGACCTCGCCGTGGCGGTAGGGGTTGAGGGTGCCGCTGTCGATGTTGCAGTACCCCTCCATCTTGATCGGCGCGACCTGGAGCCCCTTGTCCTGGAGCAGCTTGGCCAGGCTGGAGGAGAAGATGCCCTTGCCCAGCCCGGACATGACGGTGCCGACCACGATCACGTACTTGTGGTGCCCCCGGCGGTAGTTGGTCGGGATCGGCGAGAAGAACTCGGTCTCGTCCGCCGTCGACTGCCCGATCTTGGCCAGCAGCTCTTCGTTGGTCATGGGTGGTTAGTTGTGAGTGGCAAGTTCGGAGTTCTGAGCGAAGAAGGGGAACGACCCCGCCGGCTCAGAACGGAGAACTCACAACTCAGAACTCCTTCGATGTCGTTCCACAAACGCCGCGTACTGCCCCGGCGTGTCGATGCCGTGGGTGGCCGAGGTCACCATCTGGACGTAAATCGACCGGCCGTGCTCCAGTGCACGCAGTTGCTCAAGCTTTTCCGTCAGTTCAAGCGGGGTCGGCGACCAGCGGGCGAACGTCAGCAGGAAATCGCGGCGGTACGCGTAAATCCCAAGATGCAGATTGTATCCGGCGTTCGATGAAAAATCCGCGTCCCGCCGAAACGGCACCGGCGACCGCGAGAAGTAGATCGCCCGTCCGTCCACGCCCAGCACGACCTTCACCAGGTTCGGGTCGGCCGGGTCGGCCCCGGCCGCGAACGGCGTGGCGGCGGTGGCCACGTCGTCGGCTGTCGTCTCCAGCCGCTCGATCAGGACGTCGATCACGCCCGGCTCGACCTCGGGCTCGTCGCCCTGCACGTTGACGACGACGTCATCATTTAACGTTCCGGCCACCTCGGCCACGCGATCGGTGCCGCTCTGGTGCGCGGGGCTGGTCATGACGACCCGCGTCTCGAACGGACGAAGGGCGACGGCGATCCGGTCGTCGTCGGTCGCCACGATCACGTCACGCACGCGCTTGCACAGCCGGACCCGATCGACGACGTGCTGCACCAACGGCCGGCCCGTGTCGGCGGCGACCATTTTCGCGGGAAAACGGGTCGACCCGTATCGGGCCGGGATGATGACGACGGCACTCACAGATGGGGACGCACCGTAGTCGCGGCCTTAAAAAGCGTCAACGTTGCGCTAAGCTTGCGACCGGCAAAATGTCCATGCGTGACGATCGCCCCGGAGGGGCACTCCTGGTGCGTTGAAGCGTGCCCCTCCGGGGCGACCACTACGCAGCGGACGATTGCATCACATCCGCGCAAAGTTCTCGAGGATCTTCAGCCCCACCGCCTGGCTCTTCTCCGGGTGGAACTGCGTGGCCATCAAGTTGCCCCGGCGGACGCTGCTGACGAACGGGCGGCCGTAGTCGGTCATCGTGGCGATGACCGACTCGTCATCCGGCACGACGTGGTACCCGTGGACGAAGTAGACGCCGGCGTCGTCGGCGATCCCGGCGAACAGCGGTTGGTCGCCGCGGCGCTGCAACTGGTTCCAGCCCATGTGCGGCACCTTCAACCCCATGGTCGAGTCGAGGTCGAACCGGACGCACTTGCCCTTGAGGATGCCAAGGCCGCGGTGTTCGCCGTCCTCGTAGCCGACGTCGAACAGCATCTGTAATCCCAGGCAGATGCCCAGCAGCGGCTTGCCGGCGTGGACGTGCTCGACGATCGCGCCATCAAGGTGTTGCGCGCGAAGGGTGGCGACGGCGTCGCCGAACGCGCCGACGCCGGGCAGAATGACGTGGTCGGCGGACCGGATGGCCTCGGGGGTCGAGACGATGTCGGCCGTCTGCCCTACGGCCGTCAGGGCCTTTTGCACCGAGCGGAGGTTGGCCATCCCGTAATCCACGATCGCGATCGACATGCGGCGATACTATTCATACCGCTCGCCAGGGGCGATGGAGGATATGGTTGGTGCGTGAGGCGCGTCACGGACCAGTCAGCAACCACCAGCCGCCGATCGCCTTGCTTCGCATCCTTCCGTCGGACACGATGGAGCGCTTATGTCGCAGGTTCAGACCCCACCGATCATGGCCGAGAAACCCGAGAAGCAGGGCATCCCCGAGGGGCTGTGGATGCGGTGCAAGTCGTGCGGGGAGATGCTGTTCCGCAAGGCGTTCCGCGAGAACCTCAGCGTCTGCCCGAACTGCCAGTTTCACGACCGGGTGTCGGCGCGGGTGCGGATCGCGCAGCTGTCGGACGTGAACACGTTCGAGGAGCGGTTTGCCGACCTGTCCCCGGCCGACCCGCTGGGGTTCGTCGACAAGGTGCCCTACAAGGACCGGCTAGCCGAGGTGCAGGCCGACACCGGCGAGCGCGACGCCGTCGTCTGCGGCCGATCGTTCATCAAGGGTCGGCCGATCATGATGGCCGTCATGAACCCGCGTTTCATGATGGGGTCCATGGGCAGCGTTGTGGGCGAGAAGATCACGCGGACCATCGAGGCGGCGACGGACGAGACGCTGCCGCTGCTAATCGTCAGCTGCAGCGGCGGGGCCCGCATGCAGGAGTCGGCCCTATCGCTGATGCAGATGGCCAAGACCAGCGCCGCCCTGGCCCGCTACGACGACGCCGGCGGGCTGTTCATCTCCCTGCTGACCGACCCCACCACCGGCGGCGTGACGGCCAGCTTCGCCATGCTCGGCGACTTCATCATCGCCGAGCCCAAGGCCCTGGTCGCCTTCGCCGGCCCCCGCACGATCCAGGGCACCATGAAGGTCACCCTTCCAGATGGCTTCCAACGCAGCGAGTTCCTCGAGGAGCACGGCTTTCTCGACTTCGTCGTTCAGCGGAAGGACCTGCAGAGTGAGGTCGCCCGCCTGATCGATTACTGCGGGAAGTGACGGGCGGGCGAATTTGACGAATCGTGGGGCGGGCATTGCCCGTCCTACATTTCTACAGCCCGATCCGAGTCATACCGCCGCTTCGCCACCCGCACCGTCTGGCAGTGCAGGTCTGTCGTCATCCGCTCCACCCTGTTGTACCCGCCGCCGTACAGCACCACGGTCGGGATCGACCACCCGCGGCAGAGGGCGATGGTCGACTCGTCGCGTTCGTGCATGTTGGCCGTGCTGAGCATCATCTGCCCGAACCGGTCGTCGGCGTGGACGTCGACCCCCGCGATGTAGAACACCACGTCCGGCTCGAACCGCTCGACGGCAGCTGGCAGCGTCGCGCGCAGCCGGTCCAGGTACTCGGCCCCGCTCACCCACCGCGGCAACTCCACGTCCTGGTTGCCCGGCTCCTTCACGCTGGGGTAGTTCCGCCCCACGTGCAGCGAATACGTGTAGACGTGCGGATCACCCCGCAGGATCGCGTGCGAGCCGTTGCCCTGGTGCGCGTCCAGGTCGACCACCATCGCGTGCAGCAACGGCTCCTCCGCCTGTAACGCCCGGATCGCCACCGCCACGTCGTTGAACACGCAGAACCCCTCGCCCCGATCGGCGAACGCGTGGTGCGTCCCGCCGGCCAAATTACACGCAATCCCCTCCGCCATCGCCGCCCGCGCCGCCGCCAGCGTGCCGGCCACTGCGCAGTGGCTTCGCAGGCTCAACTCCAGTGATGGCGGCAATCCCAGCCGCCGGGCCGTCACCTCGTTGAACGCTCCCGTGCGGATCGACTCCACGTACCCGGGCGTGTGCACGCGCAGAAGGTCCGCGTCCGCGATCAACCCCGGATCGATGACAGACGACAGCGTGCCGTCGCCCAACAGCGTCGCAGCCGAGTCCAGAAATTTTCGCATTGGGAACACGTGCCCCGGCGGCAGCGGGACGAAGTAGCGCGGGCTGGTGAACGCCTTCATAAAGCCGCGCATGGTATCCGCGGCCGCCGTTCCAGGCGGTACAATCTCAAACATGAAGAGCCCGTTCCCGGGGATGGACCCGTATCTGGAACTGCACTGGCGCGACGTGCACGCCAGGTTGGTCATCTACATCGCCGACCACCTGCAAGAGCAACTCGGCGGCGGCAAACTCCGGGCCCGGGTGGAAGAGCGGCTCGTCGTTGAGGCGAGTGACACCGTCATCCACGCGATCAACCCGGTTGCCCGAGTGTTCGAGTCGGTTCGCAGCGATAAGGACAGGATTTCGTTCCAGTCGGGCGCCGTCGCGGTGGCCGAGCCACCCGGGGTTCCAAAGCTGATCATCCCCATTCCTGACGAGGAGCAGACCGAGACGTCCATTGAGATCATTGACCGGTCCACCGGCGACCGACTGATCACGGTGATCGAACTCCTGTCGCCGACAAACAAGCTCGGCAAAGAGGCGCGACAGGCGTATGCGCTCAAGCGGCACGAGGTCCGATCGGCCGGTGTCAACCTGGTCGAGATCGATCTCACGCGGACGGGGACGCGGCAACTGTCGGTCTGGCCCATCCCGCGGTCTCACCGGACGACGTTCCAGGCCTGCGTGACCCGGGCCTACGGCGTGCCTCGTCAGCAGTACGAGGTCTACGCCATGCCGCTGCGGGAACCGTTGCCCACGATCGACGTGCCTCTGCGACCGGTCGACAAGGACGTCACGATTGACCTACAATCGCTGCTCGCCAAGGCGTACCGCAACGGGGCGTATGACGACCTCGACTACACGCGCCCGCCGGTGCCGCCGCTATCGCGGACCGACGCCGCATGGGCGGCGCAGCTGTTGGCGAAGTCCGAGTCCGTTCGTGAGTAGCGGCAAGTCGGGGACGCTCGCCTATGTCGGATTCGGAAACCCCGCCCTCGTGAACCGCCCGTCGACCAGCACCGCTTCACCGTCGATCTCCACCCGCCCGCCCTGACGCAGGTCGACCACCATGTCCCAGTGCAGGCCGCTCTCGTTGTCGTTGCCGGTCTCGGGGTAGCCGGCCCCCAGGGCGAAGTGGACGGTGCCGCCGATCTTCTCGTCGAACAGCGTGTTCCGCGTGTACTGCTGGATGCCGAAGTTCGTGCCGATCGCGCACTCGCCCACCAGCCGGCTGCCCGTGTCGGTGTCGAGCATGGCGATCAGGAAGTCCTCGCCCTTGCTCGCCGACGCTTCGACCACCTTGCCGTCTTTGAATTGCAGCCGGACGTCCTGCACCTCTCGGCCGTGATGCACGGCCGGGAAGCTGAAGCGGATCACGCCGTTCACGCTGTCCAGCACGGGGCCGGTGAACACCTCGCCGTCGGGGAAGTTCTCGTGGCCGTCGCAGTTGATCCAGGTGTGGCCGGCCACGCTCATCCGCACGTCGGTGCCGTTGGCGGCGGTCACGCGGTAGTCGGACTTGCCGTTGAGGAAGTCGACCAGCCGCTGCTGCCGCCCGCTCACGCGCTTCCAGCTGGCGACCGGGTCGGGGTCGTCGAGCAGGCCGGCGCCGAAGACGAAGTCCTCGTACTCGCTCAGGCTCATCTCGCCGTCCTGCGCCGCGCCCTGCGTGGGGAACTGGGTGCCGGTCCACTTCAGCGTCCCTTCGGCCGCCCGCTTCATGAACGCCTGCCCCAGCGGCCGCCGCGCCGCGGCCGAGATCCCCATCCGCTTCGGGTCGGCATTGGTCATCGACCGCGTGTTCTCCTCGGCCCAGATGCCGATGCTCGCGTCGATCTTCTCGTACTCGAACGCCGTCACCTCGCTCACGTACTTCAGCTGCTCGTCGCTGGCCTGCTTGATGAAGATCTCGCCCAGCTCCTCCGGCGACATCCGCACCAGCGGGTGCCCGCCCGCAGCCAGCACCGCGCGGTACAGCTCAACCACCAATGGCGTCGCCAGCGGTGCCCCGCTGATCCGCACCAATTGGCCCGGCTTCACCGCCACGCTGTAGTTCACCAACACGTCGGCCAACTTCGTCAGGCGGGGGTCTCGCATGCCAGCCGAATCTAGTGTTCCCCGGCCGGCTGGACAACGCCCCGACCGCGCCCCTACTGATGTCGCATGAACAGCAGACAACTCGGCACGTCCACCGTTCACGTCTCGCCCGTCATCTTCGGGGCCTGGGCCATCGGCGGGTGGATGTGGGGCGGGAATGAGGAGTTCGACTCGATCGCCGCCATCCACGCCAGCATCGACCACGGCGTCAACACGATCGACACCGCCGCCATCTACGGCATGGGTGCGAGCGAGGAGATCGTCGGTAAGGCGATCAAGGGGAGGCGCGACAAGGTGGTGATCGCCACCAAGTGCGGCATGCGCTGGACCGGCACCGAGGGGTCCGAGCCCTGGCCGCAGAAGGACAACGATGGCAAGGACGTCACCGTCCGCAAGAACGGCAAGGCCGACAGCATCGCCTACGAATGCGAACAGTCGCTCAAGCGCCTGGGCGTCGACGTGATCGACCTGTACCAGATCCACTGGCCTGACGTGGCAACCGCTCCCGAGGAGACGATCGGCGCGCTCGACAAGCTTCGACAGCAGGGAAAGATCCGGGCGGTCGGCACGAGCAACTATGACGTCGAATGGCTCGATCGGGGGCTGAAGGTGGCTTCGATCGCCAGCGACCAGCCGCCCTACAGCATCCTCCGGCGGGGCATCGAGAAGACCGTCCTGCCCTTCGCCCGCGAGAACCACATCGGCATCATCTGCTACAGCCCCATGGAGCGCGGCCTGCTCACCGGCAAGGTCGGCCCCGACCGCGAGTTCGCCCCCGGTGACCACCGGGCCAAGCACGCCTACTTCACGGTCGACAACCGCAAGAAGGTCCTTGCCGCGTTGGAGAGCGTGAGGCCGATCGCCGACGCCCACGGCGCAACGTACGCCCAGCTGACCATCAACTGGACGATCAACGAGCCCGGCATCACCGCCGCCCTGGTCGGCGCCCGCAACGCCGAGCAGGCGACGCAGAACGCCAAGGCCCTCACGTTCAAGCTGACCGACGCCGAGCAGAAGCAGGTCCGCGACGCGTTCACGCCGTTGGCGGATGCGCTGGCGACGAAGAAGTGATCGTCCGTTAGCTCCGGACGCCGTCCGGGTGTTGCGCCAGCAAATCGACCGTGCAGTCGATCACCGGGTTCGGACACGACCACACGAGCAGGAACATCGCCTCGCGAGCGAGCCGCTGCGCCGGGTGGTCGACCAACAGGGCGGTCCCCTTGTACATCGCTACGGCCGCGTGGGTGATGCGCAGCGCCAGGTCGTTGCAGATCCCGCGCAGCCGGGCGTTGGCGGCGGCCGCGTCGGCCTCGCGGCCCGGTTGGCACAGTGCGTGTACCTCGGCCCGCACGGCCTCCAACTGCTCCGTGAACCGAACCTGGGCCGACCGTGCCGCGTCTGACGTGTGCTGGCCGATCAGGTCCAGCGCCGCTTGACACAGCCCGGTGGCGATGAACGTCTGCCCCAGCGTCAGCCCGTTCCGCCGGCCGGCCAGCGCATTCGCCGACGGCGGTCGCAGCACGCTGTCAGCAGAGACCCACACTTGGTTGAGGTGGACCGCCGCCGTGCGGCTGGCCGCCAGGGCCACCAGCGGCAGGGGCGGATCCACCTGAACGCCTGGCAGGTTTCGGTCCACCAACACCAGGACCTGTCGACCGTCGGCCAGTGCTGCCCCGGTCACGATGCCGTCTGCCCGATCGGCACCGGTACACCACGGAACCATTCCCTCCAAACGGTAGCCGCCACCATCGGCCACGGCCATGACGGCTGGCCGACTGCCTTGGCGGCTGGTGGTGAGCTGGGCGATGCCCACCGTCACCCACTGGCCGTTGTCAGCCGACCCATGGAGCCACCACTGTCGGGTCCCGGCTTCAACTCCCGCGTCGATCAACCCGACGGCAGCATCTCGCTGGGTCAGCACCAGGGCCGTTGCGACCGACGCCTGCGCGATGCGCTCGTAATTCAGGTGCAGATCGAGCGGCGGCAACTCGTTCCCGCCGAAGGTTACTGGAATAGCCCACCGCATCGCGTCGGCCGCCGCCAGGTCGCGAAGATCATCCGCCGGCCAGTCTCCGGTACGATCATGGACCTGAGCCCGCGCCGCGATCCGTTCGAGAGCGTCTTGCACGGCAACATTGTACGCGCAGGACCAGGGGAAAGGGCCCCGCGTTCGCACGCGCGGCTCCGGTCAGTGCAGGGTCACAAGCGATCACTCACACCGTCATCCCGCTCTCCGCATCCACCTGCTGCTGGGCCTTCATCGCGTCCCACTCCTCCAGGGTCAGCATCGCCTCGCGGGCCTGGGACCCCTTGTAGTCGCCGACGATGCCGGTCTGGGCCATCATCTCGATCAGCCGGCTGGCGCGGGCGTAGCCGATCGTCAGCCGCCGCTGCAGCAGGCTGACGCTCCCGCGCTTGGTCTCCAGCACCACGCGGACGGCGTCGTCGAACAGCTCGTCCTTCTCCATCTCGCCGTCCATCGACACGGACCCCTTGATCTGCACCAGCTCCGGCTCGTACTGGGCCTCGGCCAGCCCCTTCACCAGCCGCACGCTGTCGCGGATTTCCTTGTCGTCGATGAACGTGCCCTGCGATCGCACGGGTTTGCTCGCGCCCGGCGGCATGAACAGCATGTCGCCCTGGCCCAGCAGCAGCTCGGCCCCGTTCTGGTCCATGACGATCCGGCTGTCCATCCGGCTCTGCACGCGGAAGCTGATCCGCGTCGGCATGTTCGACTTGATCAGCCCCGTCACCACCGTCGCCGCCGGCCGCTGCGTCGCCAGGATCAGGTGGATGCCCACGGCTCGGGACTTCTGGGCGAGCCGCACGATGAACGACTCGACCTCCTTCCCCGAGGTCATCATCAGGTCGGCCAGCTCGTCAATGATGATGACGATGTAGAACATGTTCTTCGGGATCTTCGCCTCCTCCTCGGGGGTCGAAGGCTGGAACCGCTCGTTCAGCTCCTCCTGCGTGAGCCTGTTGTAGTCCTTGATGTTCCGCACGCCCGCCTCGGCCAGGAACTCGTAGCGCTCGTCCATCTTCTCGCAGGCCCACTCCAGCACGCTGCACGCGCGCCCCGTGTCGTTGATGACGGGGCACATCAGGTGCGGGATGTCCTTGAACGGGGCCATCTCCACCACCTTCGGGTCGATCAGGATGAACTTCACGCGGTCCGGCCGCTGCAGGTACATCACGCTCATGATGATCGTGTTGATGCACACCGACTTGCCGCTGCCGGTCGTGCCGGCGATCAGGCAGTGCGGCATCGCCACCAGGTCGGTGATCAGCGGCTCGCCGCTCGCGTCCTTGCCCAGGAACAGCGGCATGGTCATCTTGTTCATCGCCTCGGGGGCCAGCTGCAGCAGCTCCTTGAAGCGGACCTTCTCCTTCTGCGCGTTGGGCACCTCGATCCCCACCGTGTTCTTCCCCGGCACCGGCGCGACGATCCGGATCGACTCCGCCTTCAGCGACCGCATGATGTCGTTCGTCAGCGACGTGATCGTGCTCACCTTCAGGCCCGGCGCGAGCGACAGCTCGTACATCGTGATCACCGGCCCGGTGTCGATCTCGACCACGTGCGCGTCGACGTTGAACTCGCGCAGCGCCTGCTCCAGCACGGCCGCCTTCTCGCGGACGAACGCCTCCTGGCTCTCGGCGTAGCCGTGCTCGGGCTCGGCCAGCATGTCCCAGGACGGCAGCGTGTACTCGCCCAGCTCCTTCGGCATCGGCGGGGCGGTCTGCCGCGGCTTCAGGGAGCTCGGCAGCTTCACCACGATCGCCGCCCGTTGAGCCGCCACGTCCTCGTCCGCCACCACCGTCGGCTCCGGCGAAACGTCGTCGATCGACGCCTCGGGCACCTCGCCCACCGGGTCGTTGAACCCGGCGATCTCCTTCACGATCGTCATCGGGCTCAACGTCGAGGTGGCCGGCGTCGCCGTCACCTTCACCACCGGTGCCGGCGGCTTCGCGTTGGCGTTGAACACCATCGCCGGCGGGGGCGGCGGCGGGGGGATGACGGCCGCCTCGGCTGGGGCCGGGTCGGCCTCGCCCACGTGCGCCGGCTCCGCCGCCGCGGCGGCCGGCTCGTCGTTGTCGTACGTCAGGTCGACCTGATCCCGGTTCCGTCGGGGCCACAGCGACAGGCGCACCGGTGCCTTCAGGTCCTCCGGGTCCTCGTCCGGCTTCACCAGCCGTTGGATCGGGGCCGACTGCTGCACCTTGCTCGCGGCATCTCGCGCCATCCGGGTCAGTCCGTTCAGGTTCGGCACGTTGACCGCCATCGCCGGCCGGTTCTCGCGCACGTGCGTGAACGCCGCCATCAGGTAGGCCGGCCCCTTCACCACCAGGTCGTCGGCCGCCAGCATCAGGCCCACCAGGATGGCCGTGCCCAGCACGAGCCGCGTCCCCGCCGTGCTGAAGTGCGACTGCAGGAAGGTCGCCGCCCCGATGCCCAGGATGCCGCCCTGCCCCTCGGGCAGTCCGTTCTCGCTGCCCGGCGCTAAGCCGTGGACCGTCGCCGCGAACGCCACCGCTAGCAG
This sequence comes from Tepidisphaeraceae bacterium, assembly GCA_965198865.1. GTDB lineage: Bacteria > Planctomycetota > Phycisphaerae > Tepidisphaerales > Tepidisphaeraceae > CBDAQA01. The sequence goes on from CBDAQA010000022.1 coordinate 321,873, forward strand.
CACCAGCCCGACCGTGCGCATCCACGGGTCGCTCACCCGGTTCTGGGCGACGAACAGGACCACGCACACGCCGCTGAACAGCAGGATCGGGAACGCCCCCTGTCCCACGAGCAGGAACAGCCCGTACGCCACCACCGACCCCGCCGAGCCGCATAGGTTGGCAGTCGGCGGATACGGATACACGGCATGCGAGGGCCAGTCGGTCGCGTGGAAGCTGGCGACCGACAGCAGCAGGAACAGCCACCCGCCGATCGCCACCGCGGCCGGGATCCAACGACGCCAAAGGTGAAGACGTTCCATCGTTTGTTACTGGTTGTCTGCTACTCGTTAATCGTGGTCGCCAGCTCACAAGGAACCAGCAACGAATAACAAGGAACTAATGCCCCGTGTGCCCGAACCCGCCGGTGCCGCGGGCCGTCTCGTCCAGTTCGGCCACCTCGACGATCCGCACCGGCGGCACCGGGCTGACGATCAGCTGCGCGATCCGCATGCCGCGCTCGATCGTGTATGGCTGCCGGCCGTGGTTGACCAGCGGCACGCACACCTCGCCGCGGTAATCGCTGTCGATCGTGCCCGGCGCGTTGATCATCGTCACGCCGTGCTTGCTCGACAGCCCGCTCCGCGGCCGCACCTGCCCCTCGTACCCATCCGGCAGCGCCATCGCGAACCCGCACGGGATCACGCGGATGTCGCCCGGCTGCAGCACGACCGGGTCGGTCACCGCCGCCGCCAGGTCGAACCCCGCCGCCGTCGCCGTCATCCGGCCCGGCAGCGGCACGTCTGCGGCCAGCCGCTTGATTCGAACGTCGATCACGTCGGTCATGAGCAGCGTCCCACGCGGACGATGGCGCACCCCGTGCCGCTCACGCGAACAGCCCGGCCGCCCGTCCGATTAACAGATCGGCGAACGCACCCTTGGTCCGATAGGGCAACTGTTCCGCCCGCCCGTCCGGCCACAGCAGCACCGCCTCAACCCCGCCGTCCCCCATCGTCCCCAGCGGGTTCGACACGATCAGGTCCAGGTGCTTCCGCCGCAGTTTTTCCACCGACCGGGCCAAGTTCGACATGCTGACCAGGCTGAACCCCACCGTCCGCTGGTCCGCCCGCTTGACCGCCCCCGCGGCCGCCAGGATGTCCTGGGTCGCCTCCAGCTCGATTGTGAGCGTCCCGCCCCGCTCCATCTTCTCCTGCCGCACCACCTTCGGCCGGTAGTCCGCCACCGCCGCCGCCATAAGCAGCAGGTCGTGCCCCGGCCACTCGGCCAGCACCGCGTCCCGCATCTCCCGGCTCGTCTCCACGTCCACCCGCCGCAACCCCGCCGGCATCTCCACCGACACCGGCCCCAGCACCAGAGTGACGGCATGCCCCGCCCGCGTCGCCGCTTCCGCCAACGACCGCCCCATCTGCCCCGAACTGCGGTTGCCGATGTACCGCACCGGGTCGATCGGCTCCCGCGTCGGCCCCGCCGTGATCAGGATGCGCATGCGCTGGATGATAGCCCGTGAAGCCGGCGTCTGAGGGTACGCCCGAAGACCCGGATCGCGTGTCGATCGGCTCCGTCCCGCGGTACGGTCGCCGTCATGGCTGAGGCAGACCCCGCCGCCTGTCAAGTCCTGATTAGAAGTTGTCACCTAATCTTGCCCAGTTCCGTTCGCTTGCAGTTTCCCTCCTGTCCCGCGTGGCCATCCGGGGCTAGCCCCGGATGGCCACGCGGGACCGACGCCCGCCCCAGATGCACCGCCATCGGGAACCGATACCCCAACGCCTCGTGCGGCCGGTCGTGGTTGTACAGGCTCACCCCCTCCGCCACCGCCGCCGCCACGTCCGCCCGCCGCGCGAACGTGTCGCCCAGCCCGTACTCCTGCTTCAGGATCCCGTTCACCCGCTCGGCCATCGCGTTCTCGTAGCAGTGGTTCTCCTCGGTCATGCTGATCCCCATCGACCAACCCCGCAGCCGCGCCACGTACGGGCCGCAGCAATACTGGCTGCCCCGGTCCGAGTGGTGCACCGGCCGGCCACCCGCCGGCAGCTGCCGCCGCGCCATCGACAGCGCCCGCAACGCCCCCTCCATCTCCAGGCTGCCGCTGCTGTCGTACCCCACCACCGCCCGGCTGAACGCGTCGGTCACCAACGCCAGGTACGCGAACCCCTCCAGCGTCCGCACGTACGTGATGTCGCTCACCCAGAGCTGGTGCGGCTCGGTCACCGACAGGTCCTTCGCCAGGTTCGGGAACACCCCGAACCCGTGCCAGCTCTGGGTCGTCCGCGCCCCGTTCCGCTTGCGTTCCACCAGCAGGTCGTGCCGGGCCAGCAGCGCGAAGAACCGGTCCCGGCCGATCGACACGCCCGCCGTCGTCAGCTCGCCCCGCAGCAGGTACAGCAGCTTCCGGCCCCCCATCCGCCGGTGCCGGCAACGCTCGGCCCGGATCAGCTCCACCGCCAGCGTCTCGTCCACCCACGATGCCTCCCGGGCCGACCGGCCCTTGTAGTAGTTCTGCCGCGTCATCCCGGCGCAACGGCACAGCACGCCCACGCTCACGGCGCCGCCGCCGGCCGCGGCGTGCACGGCCTCCCACCGGACTTTTTTTTGAACGCCTCCACCTCCTCCCCCAACTGCCCGCACGCCAGCGTCAGGAACTCCGCCTCCAGCAGCCGCTCCGCCTGCGTCTGCCCCAACGCACGCTGCAGCCGCTCCACCTCCCGCCGCAACGCCAACACCCGGTCCGCCTCGCCCGCCTGCTCCACGCGCACCACCTTGGCCAACAAGTGACCCTTGCCCATCTGACGCACCCAACGCACCACCGTCGTCTTGCCCTTGATCCCGTAGTGCGCGCTCGCCGCCGACACGCTGTCGAACCGGCCCGACTCCACCTCCTCCACCACCTGCCGCTTGAACGCCCCGCTGTACCGCAGCTCGACCCGGTTCCGCATGTCACACGCTCCCGTCTTGCCGTCGCACGGGTGACAACCTATTTCAGGACGGGACAGCCCTCGCCCGGTCCACGAACCTCGGCCTCACCCAGCGGTGATCGACGTCCTTCTCTCGCACGGCGCCGACATCAACCTCAAGTCCGACTGGTGGGCCGGCGCGTGGGGCCTCCTAGAGACGGCCGACCCGTCCGCCGCGGCCTTTCCGCACGACCGCGACCGCGGGCCGGCCAACCCGCGGCTCCGCCATGCCCACGACGCCCGCGCAGAGCACGACAGCGCCGCCAGCGACTTCCACGGCCACAAGCGCGACGCCCTGGCCGCTCGACCACGCCATCGATGAGTTGGACCGGATCAAGACCTGTGATCGGCCCCCCTTCCGACGTGGGACGGAATGGGACGAAATGAGACACTATTCGTCCTAACGCACCGTCTGTAGCTGCCCGTAAAATGCGTATTGATAATTAGTTGCGCTTCAAAATGCATGGCGACTGCAGAGCTCGCTGTTGCATGCCGAAGATGACCGTCCACCGTCAATGCCGGTCTCAACCAAGTGCGGGCAGTATCGGCCACTCGACGATCCGATCGACGTGGAATGGGATGGCGCACGCAAGCGCGGCGCGCTGGTCGCGCGTCGCGCAGCCGTGTAGCCTGCCACCATGGCGGGGGGACACCTCGGACAGGCATCTGACGGAGAGGACCATGTCGAACGGGCTCCGGCTCAGCCACGGATGGTGTTCATCGACGGGCTGAGGGCGTTCGCCTGCCTGTCGGTCGTCGTCTACCACTTCTACGCCGTATCCGTCCTTCACGGCCCGCTCGCCCGTTGGGTGCCGGCACCGCTCGAGTGGGTGCTGGCGCGGTCGCACCTGGGCGTGGACGTCTTCTTCGTGATCAGCGGGTTCGTGATCGCGCACAGCGTTCGGTCGGCCCGGCTGAACCCGTCGTTCATGGCGAACTTCGCGGTGCGACGGTCGATCCGGCTCGACCCGCCCTACTGGGCGGCAATGGCGCTGTCGATTGCCGTCGGTGCCCCCCGCGCCCTGCGCGTCACCGGCTCGGCGTTGCCCACGGCGCGGCAGCTGCTCCGCAACGTCTTCTACCTGCAGGAACTGACCCGCTCGCACCGCATCCTCGACGTGTCGTGGACGCTCTGCTTCGAGGTGCAGTTCTACATCGTGCTGATCCTGGCGCTGGCCGCGGCGCAGTGGCTCGCTGCGCGGAGCCGGTTCACGGTTGCGAGCGTGGCCCTGGCGATCACGTGGCCGGCGTCGCTGGCGACGCTGGCCGTGCCCGCCGGTTGGGTGAGCGCGGTGCCCGGCCTGTTCGTGAACCAGTGGTACGGCTTCTACCTCGGCGTCCTGGTCCGCTGGGCGTTATCCTCTTCGGGCCGATCCAGGGGCGCGTGGTTCTGGACCTACGCCGCCGCTGCGGCGGCGACGCTCCGTTTCCAATTTGACTGGGCCGTGGTGACGGCGTTGGCGACGGCGCTGCTGATCTACGCGGTCGGCCGGCTCGGCCGACTGGGCACGGCGCTACGATGGCGGCCGGTGCAGGTGGTGGGGCGGGCGTCCTACTCCATCTACCTGGTCCACGGCGTCTTCGCGGTGGCGATCCTCGACTACGGCCGACGGCGAAGCGGCGACGCCGTGCTGCCGGCCGTCGGTTGGGAACTGCTGGCGCTGGGGCTGACAGCCGTCACGTCGTGGCTGATGTTCCGCTACGTCGAGCGACCGGCCACGCGCCTGGCGGCCGGGATCAAGGGCGTGCCGCTGAGCGAGGTCCAGTTGCGATGGCCGGTCGGGCCGAGGGCGACCCATCGAACCACCAACGTTGGCCAGGGAGCCAGCTCGAAGTAACGTCCCGTTTTCGTTGGTCCCAAGCCGGGAACCGAAGTCGGCCTCGCTCCCAAGTGCGTGCGCGCTGCTCTGTTTCAAGGCTTGCGACAGCACCGAACAGAAGAGGTAGCCGCAGATGAACGCGGATGCACGCAGATCAGACTTGCCTTGATTCCAATCTGCGCGCATCCGCGTTCATCCGCGGCCAATCGTCTTTCGCCCTGGTCAGGGCTTCGAGAACAGGGCCCTCCGCCGAAGTCGCTGGTCGTGGAGGGAGGTACACCATCAGTGGTGGTGCCCAGAACGCCTGCCGCGGCTCCGGGCTGCGCCACGACGCCAAGCAGGCAAGGAGCGCCAAGAAGAAAGGAGGGAGAGGGAGGAAGCTCCAGGATCGCCGTTCATCGCGGCGGTAGCCCGTGGGACGAGCGCGTATCCGCATCACTCGCGGGGAAACCCAACCGGCAAAATCTCCGATCTTCTTGGCGCTCTTGGCCTCCGCGCGATCGACACCATGATCAGCGGGTTTGGCGGAAAGCCAGAAAGAGCACATGCGCGCCCGAAAAGCGCACCTGGTGATTGACTTCCCCCCGCCATCTCGATTTACTGTGCCCTCACATGCAGCCGACCGTCCTGCTATCGCTGCCCGTCGCCCTGGCCCTTCTGGGTCTGGGAACAACCACGGACTGATCGCAGGGCACGCTGTTTTTCACTGAAGTTGCCGACCCTACGATCACGCGATCGTGGGGTTTTTTCGTTTTTGGGAGACCGGTCATGGACGCCAGCACGGGTAACGGTACCGCCGACGCCATTCGCATTTTCGACACCACCCTGCGCGACGGGGAGCAGGCCCCCGGCGGGACGCTGACGCTGGCGGAGAAGCTCGAGGTGGCGCGGATGCTGGAGGCGATGGGCGTCGACATCATCGAGGCCGGGTTCCCCATCAGCAGCGTGGGCGACTTCGAGTCGGTGCGGGCCATCGCGGCCGAGATCACGCGGAGCACCGTGTGCGGGCTGGCCCGCTGCACGCCCAAGGACATCGAGCGCGCCGGCGAGGCGGTGCGCCACGCGAAGCATCCCCGCATCCACCTGTTCCTGGCCACCAGCAAGATCCACCGCGAGCACAAGCTGCGCAAGGGGAAGGAGGACATCGTCAAGCTGGCGGTGGAGTCGGTCCGGCTGGCCAAGTCGATGTGCGACGACGTCGAGTTCAGCCCCGAGGACGCGAGCCGGACCGAGATGGAGTTCCTGAAGGAGGTGACGCAGGCGGCCGTGGAGGCGGGGGCGACGACGATCAACCTACCGGACACGGTTGGCTACGCCACGCCGGGGCCGTACGGGGAGATCTTCTCGCACCTGTTGCGGAAACTGCCGATCCTGCGCGAGCGCGGGATCGTGCTGTCGTCGCACTGCCATGACGACCTGGGCATGGCGGTGGCGAACTCACTGGCGGCGATCCAGGGCGGGGCGCGGCAGGTCGAATGCACGATCAACGGCATCGGCGAGCGGGCGGGCAACGCTGCGCTGGAGGAGATCGTGATGGCCCTGCGCACCCGGCGGGACTTCTTCAAGATCGACACCCGCATCGACGCGACCAAGATCTACCCCACCAGCCGGATGGTCAGCACGCTGACCGGACTGACCGTCCAGCGGAACAAGGCGATCGTCGGCCAGAACGCGTTCGCCCACGAGAGCGGCATCCACCAGGACGGCGTGCTCAAGAACCGCGAGACGTACGAGATCATGGACCCGACCCACGTCGGCATCCCGACCAACAGCCTGGTCCTGGGCAAGCACAGCGGCCGGGCCGCCTTCCGCGACCGGGTGACGCAGCTGGGCTACCCGCTGACCGATGCGCAGATCGAGTCGGCGTTCACGAAGTTCAAGGCGCTGGCGGACAAGAAGAAGGAGGTGTTCGACGAGGACCTGGAAGCGCTGATCGACGACCAGCTGGAGATCGGCGCGTCGCTGTGGACGCTGGCCGGCGTGCAGGTGACGGCCGGGCTGAACACGATCCCCACTGCCACGGTGACCCTGCGCGACAGCACCGGCGAGATCCTGCAGGACGCGAGCATCGGCCACGGCCCGGTCGACGCGATCTACGCCGCCATCCAGCGGCTGACAGGCATCAAGGCCGACCTGGTCGACTACCGCGTGCAGTCGGTCACCAAGGGCCGCGACGCCCAGGGCGAGGCGACGGTCGAGCTGGACCACAACGGCACCACCCTGCGCGGCCGCGGCCTGAGCACCGACGTGCTCGAGGCGAGCGCGCTGGCGTACGTGGCGGCGGTCAACCGCCTACGCAGCTTGGCCAACCGCGAGCGGGCGGTCACGCAGCAGTCGACCGTCTGAGCCGGCGGGGAAAAGGATGACGGTTGTGCGGGCGTCTTTGGCACTGGCGTTGCAACGCTGTTGAACGCATCGGAAACGAGTTCCCCCCCGTTCAGAAGGAGTCTGCCATGATCAACGACAAGACCACCCCCGCAGCCCGTACGAACCCTGACCCCATCACCGGTGCCCCCGGCAGCCATCCCGGCGCGACCGCGATTGGCTCGGCCAGCGGCGCGGCGACGGGAGCCGTGATTGGCGCGATCGGCGGCCCGGTCGGCGCCGTGATCGGCGGCATCGCCGGCGCGGCCGTCGGTGGCGGCGTGGGCCACACGGCCGGCGAGTCGCACGACCCGTCAGTCGGCAACACGGTCGACCCGGACGGCGTCGTCGTCACGCCCCGACCGATGGTCACGACCGTCACGCCGGACTGACCCTATCGGCGAGCGTCAGCAACAAGAACGGCCCGCGCCCGCCTGGGACGCGGGCCGTCGGCGTTTGCGACGTCAGACAGTGGGCGATCGTGCGATGGTTGGTCGGACTGGTCCGTGTGGCCATCGACCGAAGAGGCATTTACGCGCCAGCCGCCGTCGATTCGCGTGGTCTGCTGCGGCCACCGATACTGTTGCTCGTATCGACAACGTTGCCGTTGATCGACCGGCGCCGGCGCTCGTCAGCGTCTCGACGCGCCGTACCCGTCGAAGGTCGTCCGAGTCACCGGGCCGTTGTGAATTGCCGCTTCGCGGTGACGCTCTCTGCATTGTCGCCGACTTGAAGCTCGAAGGGCCCAGACATGATGTCCCGCCGCTTGTCGACTGTCGGACTGTGAAACGCGTGCCGGGACGGCATATTTGAACGGTGGGCGTACCGACGGCAGACAATGGCTCTTAACGCACCAGTTTCGGGTGGGCTGGTGGTGAGGGGTGAAGAAGGGTGTGGTACCGGACGTTGGCAGGGAACAACCCCGCATTTGTGCGGGGTTCCGGTGCGGATGGGCGCGACAGGATTCGAACCTGTGAAGGCAGAGCCAGCGGATTTACAGTCCGCCCCTTTTGGCCACTTAGGTACACGCCCGGGTTGTCGGCCGCCGCGGTCGGCGGGGGTGGGGAATATACGGCGGCGCTCGGGCCGATTGCAAGCCGGCGACCGGGGGGGTTAATGTGCCGGCGTGAGCCGCCACCGACCGACGCGCCGCGCCCGCCGCGGGTTCTTCATCTTGTTCGGATCGCGGAACGTGGTGTCGGCCGACCCCGCGGGGGGCGGCTCGCGCGGGGCGAAGTGTCCGCGTTGCGGCCGGGTGGGGACGCTGGCGGGCAAGCGGGTCCGGCCGTGGTTCACGCTGTTCTTCCTGCCGCTGTTCCCGATGGGTGCGGGGCGAGCGATCACGCAGTGCAAGGGGTGCGGGGCGACGTTCGCGGCATCGGTGCGCGAGCTGGGCCGGGCGGTGGAGCGGGCCGACGGCCGGCAGGCGCAGCGGGCGATCTCCCTGTACAACAGCCTGCGGGCCAGCCCGGCCAACAGCGTGACGCTGAACGAGTTGATGGGCCTGCACCTGTCGCTCGGCGAGCCGGAGCAAGCCGTCAACGCCGCGGCCGACTTCGTCGACGCGCTCAACGCCAGCGAGCAGTGCATGACCACGCTCGGCCGGGCGTACGGGGTGGCTGGCAAGACCGATGACGCGATCCACTGGTTCGACGCGGCCCTGGCCCGCAACCCCAACTTTGGCGAGGCCCACTACCTGCGGGCGGCGGCCCAGATGAACCGGATCCCGCCCGACCTCGCCCAGGCGGTGGCGAGCGCCCGGGCCGCCCGCAAGTCGGAACACCCTGGGGCGGCGGAACTGCTGGCGACGGCAGAGGCGCGCGTGCACGGCGATGGAGCGTAACCTGATGTTGAAGCCGAACCGGTCCGCCCTCCGTTCCCTCATCATGTTGGTCCTGACGACCCTGGTGGTCGCGGCGTCGGTGCCTTGTCGCGCCGACCTGCCGTCGTCACCGGCGACCGACCTGCCGCGGGCACGGGCGGTGATGGCGTCGGTGCAGCAGCGGTTTTGGGACGACCGCCGGCACCGGTACCGGTCGAAGGTAGGCAAGGATGACCCGGCCGAGATGTGGGCGGCGGGCATCGCCATGTCGGCGCTGGACGGGGCGGCCCGGTACGACCCGGCCACGTACCGCCCGCTGCTGTCGACCTACTTCCAGTCGCTCGACCGGTACTGGGACCGCAACCTGCCCGGCGGGGGGTACGAGCCGGTGCCGACCGGCGGGAGCGGGGACGACAAGTATTACGACGACAACGAGTGGATGGTCATGACGTTCGTCGAGGCGGCCGCCATCACGAACGATCGGCGCTTCCTGGACCAGGCCCGGCGGACGACCGACTTCGTGCTCACCGGCTGGGACGAGCAACTCGGCGGCGGCATCTGGTGGCACGAGAAGCACAAGGGGGGCGGGAAGAACACCTGCGCCAACGGGCCGGCGGCCGTGGCGTGCCTGTCGCTGGCGCGGGCGCTGCCGCCGGCCGATGCCGACAAGTACCGCACCGCCGCCCGCAAGATCGTCGACTGGACTCGAGCCCACCTGCAGAACGACGACGGCCGGTACGGCGACGCGATCAACGTTGAGACGGGCAAGGTCAACCGGGGCCCGCTGACCTACAACACCGCGCTGATGATCCGCGCCCAACTGATGCTCTGGCGACAGACGGGCACGATGGCCGACCGCACCGAGGCCGAGCGCGAGGCGCGGGCGGCCGATGCGTTCGTCCGGCCCAAGACCGGCGGGTACGGCGACAGCGTGAAGTGGTCGCACCTGCTGGTCGAGGCCGACCTGGCCGTGGCGCGGATGACGTCGGACGCGGCGCTGGCGACGCACGTGCGGCGACGGGCGCGGGCGGCGGTCGACGCCGACTACGCCGCCTGGTCCGCGAAGCCGTCGGACGGCCTGATCGACGTCGCGTCGCTGGCCCGGGAACTGTGGCTGCTGGCCGATGCCGACACGCAGGCCGGGCAGGCATTCTGGCGACGCGTGGATGGGCCGGTCGCGCGGTCCGGGCGGTAGGGCGGGTGGCGGGACCATTATCCCCACCGTTGCCCGACTGGCCGCGCGTCAACGGTAGTGCCGGTCGTAGTAGCCGCGGTGCCAGACCCAGTGGTCGTGCTCGCGGTAGTAGCGTCCGCCGACCCAGAAGTAGTCGGGCCCCGGCGCAACGGGGACCACCTCGACCAGCGGCGGCGGGGCGGGCTCGTACACGACGACCGGGCCGGGCGGGGGCGGCGGCGGGGGGGCCGGCTCGTAGTAGACCACGCGGCGCCGAGGGTGGGGCGGCTCCTCGCGCACCTCGCACCCGATCATGCCGGACACCACCGCCACGGCCGCCGACAACACCAGACCCGATCGTCGCATGCGCGTCCTCCGTTCGCCCGCATCATACCCCGTTGGCGGTGGACACGGCACGGGAAGTCGGCACAATGTCCGCCTCGCCGCCGGGGCCGGTGGCGGCAGCAGCAACCGAAGCGAGGAACCGCAATGTCCGACGAAATCATCTCCGGCGACCAGCCGCAACAGCAGCAGTCCGTCCAGCTCGTGGTCGACGAGAAGGACCTGAAGAGCGTGTTCGCCAATGCCTACCGCATCTACACGACGGCCGAGGAGGTCGTCATCGACCTCGGCTTCAACATGCCCGACCCCAACCCGCAGCAGGGCGCCCAGCCGCGGCTGCTGTTCAAGGTGACCGACCGCGTCATCATGAGCTACGCCAGCACCAAGCGGCTGTCGCAGTCGATCAACCAGCTGATCAGCCGTTACGAACAGCAGTTCGGGCAGATCCAGGTCCGGCCCACCGTCCGCCAATCCTGAGCGCATGGCGCAGCCGCGCAGGCGAAGGGTCTGGCCGGCACAGGAAGAATGGCAGCTGCATAAGGGGCGCGCCGCCACCGTTCAACCTTTTGCCGGCCGGACCCTTCGACTTCACGGCTCCGCCGTTCCGATCAGGGGGGTGGTGAAGTGCGACAGCAACGGCCACCCGCTCACGCCGCATCCCAGCTGCTCCAGCCAGTTGGCCGTCTCGGTGTTGCAGTTGTGAATCCAGCCGTACGGCTCGCCGTCCCGGACGTACAGGTAGTAGCCGCCGAACTGACCCGCATACACGGCCGTGTCGGCGTGCGCCCGCCACCGGGCGTCGAGGAATGCTTCCAGCCGTTGGCACCGCTTGCGGTCGACCACCAGCGGCACCTGCGTGACGGGCGGCGTCATCGGCTGAGGCACCCGGTTTGGCACCGGTTCGTAGACGTAGCGCCGGGCGAGCGTGGCACCGCTCGAGAAAAGCCCCGCGCGGATGGCGGGGCCGACGCCGGTGTGATTCGTGGCCGCCCAGGCCCAGTCGCCGTACAGGTACTCGACGAACGTGCCGTCGGTGCCGACCGGCAGCAGCAGACTGCTGTGGTAGCCGTAGTCGCAGAGGTAGACGGTGACGGGGTGCAGCGGCGCGACCGGCGGCGTCACCGTGGCGGAGCAGCCGACGACGACCAGCATCGCCGCGAAAACGAAGAAGCCCCGGATGTGCATCCGGGGCTCCGCCCGCAGCTTGCGACATCGGCTCAAGCCCGCTTGCCTTTGCCCCAAACCAACCGGTCGAGGCTGAACCCGCCCGACCCCGCCAAGCACAGGTAGACGGCGAAGCCGGCCAGGATCAGCAGGGGGCTGAACGGCATGTCGCCCTGGCGGCCGAGGTTCTGCGCCGACGCCACGATCAGCGTCAGCAGGGCGAGCGAGGCCAGCAGTCCGCCGGTCCGGCTGAAGATGCCCAGCACGAGGAACGCCCCGGCGGCCAGCTCCAGCACCGGCACCGATCGCAGCATGCCCCCGGCGACGGCCGGCGGGAGGACGTGCGGCATCGCCTGCGCGTGGGCGTCGGCGAAGCGGGCCAGGCCACCGGTGAAGTGGGCGTAACCGACGAACAGCAGGTAGAGGCCGAGCGGCACGCGGGCCAGCAGCAGGCCGAGGTTCTGCGACAGCGACGAGCCGGCCGGGTTATTGGACTTGGACATGGGGTAAGCTCCGGGACGTTGGGCGGGGCGAACGTCTCGCCCGCACATTCCCATCGGCGGATCGCCGCTACTTCCCAAGCTCTTTGCTGCGTTTTTCGGCCGCGGCCATCGCGTCGGCGACGATCTTGGGGAAACCGACGGCGGCCATGTGCTGGATGGCGGCGTGGGTGGTGCCGTTGGGGCTGGTGACGCGCCGCCGCAACTCGGCGGGCGTTTCGGCGCCGGCCACCAGCATGTGACCGGCCCCGCAGGCGGTGCGCGTCGCCAGACGCAGGGCCTGGTCCTCGGTCAGCCCCAGCTCCACGCCGGCGGCGGTCATCGCCTCGACCAGGTAGAAGAAGTAGGCGGGGCCCGACCCGCTGACGGCGGTGACGGCGTCGATCTGGTCCTCGGTCACCTCCATCACGTCGGCCGCCGATGAGAACAGGTGCGTCGCCTCCTGGATGTCGGCGGCCGTGGCGAACGACCCGCGCGCGACGGCGACCATCCCCTCGCCCACCAGCATCGGCGTGTTCGGCATCGCCCGCACCACCCGCCGCTTCCCGCCCAGCGCTGACTGGATGAACCCAGCGCTGATGCCAGCCATGACCGAGACGATCAGCGTGCCCGCGTCCAGCGAGCCGGCGATCTCCGCCAGCACCGCCGCCGCCTTCTGCGGCTTGACGCACAGCACCAGCGTCTTCACAGCCCGGGCGACGGTGTTGTTGTCGCCCGTGGCGGCGACGCCCAACTCGGTCTCGAAGAACGTCCGCCGGCCCTGAGACGGGTTGGACACGATGGTCTGCTTATTAGTGATGCGGTCGCACCGCAGCACCCCGCGGACGATCGCCTCGGCCATGTTGCCGGCCCCGAGCAGGCCGAGTTCGTAGGTCATACCCGGGGAGTCTAACGCAACGGGATTTGAACAGCGAAGGGACGAAGCGGGGAGCGGCGGGGGTGGCCGTTTCAGCGGCCACCGGTGGCGGCTGAAGCCGCCATCCCGGACGGAATCGTCGCCGCCTTTGGTTCCGTCCCACACTCAGGGCACCGCCCCGGCGTCGCGCGCAGGTCGTAGCCGCACACCAGGCACTGCCCGTGAGCCCTGCGCTCCCCCTGCCGACGCCGCGCGCTCCACAACAACGCGATTGGCGTCAGCCCCGCCGCGCATGCGAACCAGGTCGGCAGGATCACCGCGTGCCGCGAGACGACATATGCCGGTTGGCTGCCGTTGACGTAGCCGAAGTCGGCAACGCGCCACGAGCCTGCGTTGCTCACGATCTCAAAGCTCAACTCGGACGCCACGTCCGCCCGGTCCTCGGGCGTGCTGTAGACCGCGACCGACCGCCATCGCCAGACCGGAGCGACCCTGTCGTCCACCGCCGCGACTCCGAGCGTCAGGATGCCGACCACCAGGTGCCGCGGGGTGGCGCGGACCGACGCAAGCCGCCGGCCGATGCCAACGCCCAGGTCGTACGACTTCGTCCCGTCGTGCCAGAGCGAGACCAAGCCCGAGAAGACCCCCACCGCCAGCACGACGGCGACGGTCCACTTCAACCGCGCGATTCGCATGGCGACAGTGTACCGCGCGTCACATCGGCGAGAGCACTGGACCGGCTTCCGCCGGCCGGGCGACGCCGCGCTCCAGGCACATCAGCACCGTCTCGCCGGTGGCGGGCAACGTGAGGTGATCCGCGCCCTCCTTGTTCGCCGCCGCCACTGCGTGGCGCACGGCGCACCACGCGCTCAACCCCAGCAGCAGCGGCGGCTCGCCCAGCGCCTTGCTCCCCTTCAGGCTCACCTCGTGGTGGGCGTTCTCGAACCAGTCGACGTTGAACACATCCGGCGTGTCGCTGACGTTGGGGATCTTGTACGTCGTCGGCGAGTAGCTCAGCAGCGCGCCGCGGTCGCTGTACTTCAGCTCCTCGGTCAGCACCCAGCCCATGCCCTGGATGTACCCGCCGGTCACCTGCCCGCGGTCGAGGCTGGGGTTGATGCACCGGCCACCGTCGACCAGCACGTCGGCCCGCACCACGCGCAGCTCGCCGGTGAACCGGTCGACCAGCACCTCGCTGCAGGCGGCGGCGTTGGTGTAGTACAGGAACGGGTGGCCCTTGCCGGTCTCGCGGTTGAAGTCGACGCCGGGCGTGATGTAGAAGCCGCGCTCGCTGAAGTTGATCCGCTCGGCGTAGGCGTGGCAGACCAGCTCGCGAAACCTCATCCGCCGGCTCGGCTCGCGGACGTCGAACGCCCAGTTCTCCTCGAACCGGATGTGCGACGGCGACTTGTCCAACCCGCTCGTGGGGTCGGCCAGCAGTGGCGCGCCGAAGTCGGCCAGCCGGTTGCGGATCTTCACGCAGGCGTCCGCCGCCGCGGCGCCGTTCAGGTCGGTGCCGGTGCTGGCGGCGGTCGGGCTGGTGTTGGCGTTCTTCTCGGTGCTGGTCGCCATCACGATCACGCGGTCGTAGGTCACGCCCAGCTCGTCGGCCACGATCTGGCGGATGCGGGTGTTCACGCCCTGGCCCATCTCGGTCGCGCCGGTGGACACCTGCACGGTGCCGTCGGTGTAGACGTTCACCAGCGCGTTGGCCTGGTTCAGCGTCTTCTTCGTGAACGAGATGCCGAACTTCACCGGGCACAGCGCCAGCCCGCGCAGGTGCGTCCGGCTCGCGCGGTTGAACTTGGCAATCTCCCGTTGCCGGTGGTCGTAATCGCTGCTGCTGCGCAGCTGGTCGATCAGGTCGGGCAGCACGTTGTTGATGACGCGCTGCCCGTAGGGCGTCACGTTGCGGTCGGTCTTGCCGTACGTGTTGACCCGGCGGACGTCGAGCGCGTCCATCCCCAGGTGCTGGGCGATCGCCTCCATCACGTTCTCGGTGCTCGCCACGCCCTGCGGCCCGCCGAAGCCGCGGAACGCCGTGTTGCTCGGCAGGTGCGTCAGGCAGATCCGCCCGGTGATCCGCACGTTCGGCAGCCAGTAGGCGTTGTCCGAGTGGAGCATCGCCCGCTCGAGGATGCTGGGCGAAAGATCGCAGCTGCACCCGCCGTTGCTGAACAACTCCACGCTGAGCCCGCCGATGCGCCCGGCCGAGTCGAACCCCACGCGCCAGCGGCTCTGGAACGGGTGGCGCTTCCCCGTGTACCGCATGTCGTCGTCCTTGGAGTAGGCGAACCGCGCCGGCCGACCGGTCTTGGCCGCCACCAGCGCCGCGTACGCCGCCGGCATGGCGGCCTGCGTCTCCTTCCCGCCGAACCCGCCGCCCATGCGCTTGCAGATGCAGATCACCTTGTGGAACCGCACGCCCAGCGCCTCGGCCACGATCTGCTGCACCTCCGTCGTGTGCTGGGTGGAGCTGTGGACGGTCATCTGCCCATCCTCGCCGGGATGGGCGATCGCCACCTGCGACTCCAGGTAGAAGTGCTCCTGCCCGCCGATGTGGTACGTGCCCGACAGCGTGTGTTCGGCGTCGGCGAACGCCGCGTCGACATCGCCTCGGGCGATGGTCCGCTCCGGGCCGATGAAGCTGCCGGCCGCGATCGCGTCGTCGATCGTGAACAGCGCCGGCAGCGGGTCGACCTCCAGCTTCACCAGCCGCTTCGCCGCCGCCAGCGCCTGCCGCGAGTCGGCGGCGATGAGAACGACTGGCTCGCCGATGAACACCGCCTCGTCGTCCACCAGCAGCTTCTCGTCCTTGATGATCGGCCCGAACCGCTTGTGCCCCGGCAGGTCCTCGTGCGTCATCACCAGCGCCACGCCGGGCACGGCGGCCGCCGCCGAGGTGTCGACCACGCGGATCCGCCCGTGTGCCACCGGCGAACCGACGAAGTCGACCAGCAGCTCGCCGTGGATGGGCCGGACGTCGTCCAGGAAGATCGACGCGCCGCTCACGTGCCCGGCGGCCGAGTCGTGCGGAATGCTTTGGCCAATGGCGGGCATGATGTCACCTCGGCAATTCAAGGAAGGTGGAACCACAGACGCACACGGGATGCACACAGATCAGTCTGCCGCAGATCCGCCCCTGCATCCGACCGGGACGATGATCCTCGAAGGGCACGAAGAGGCACAAAGCGTGGGAGGCAACGATCCCGCTTCGTTTGTCTTCCTGTCCTTCGTGGACAACTCATCCTTCATGTTCCGATCCGTGTGCATCTGTGTGCATCCGTGGTTCCCTTCTCTTCGCCCATTCAATGACGACCGTTGCCGTGAAAGCCATTGCCATTCGTGGCCACCGCGGCCAGCACGAAGTGTTCGTGGTAGAAGCGGCGGAGGATATTTCCCGCCAGCCGCCGGCGATAATCGGCCGAGCCGCGGACGTCGCTGATCGGCTTCACTTCGGCGGCGGCCACGTCGGCGGCGGCGTCGAACGTTGCCTCGGTGGGGGACTTGCCGAGGAGCGCCGCCTCGGTCTTCGGCAGCCGCACGACCGTCGCCGCGACGCCGCCGTAGGCGATGCGCACGTCCGCGATCGAACCGTCGGCCACGCGCATCAGGATCGCCGCGGAGAACGTGCTGATGTCCAGGTCCTTCCGCTTCGAGATCTTGTACAGCTTGAACACGTCGCCGGCCGGCGGCAGGGGGATGAACAGGCGTGTGATCAGCTCGTCGGTCGCGGCGGTCGTCTTGCGGTAGCCGACGTAGAAGTCGTTCAGGTTGACCCGCCTCAGGCCGCTCGGCCCCGCCAGTTCAATCTCGGCATTCAGCACCAGCCATGCCGGCAGCGTGTCGCCGATCGGGCTGCCGGTGCCGATGTTCCCGCCCACCGTGCCGACGTTGCGGATCGTCGCGCCGCCGAAGCAGGCCAGCATCTCCGCCACGCCGGGGAGGTGCTGTTCGACCAGCCTTTCCAGCCGCGACAGCGTCACCGTCGCGCCGGCGGTGATGACGCCGTCAGCCACCGTCAACGCGGCCAGCTCCGCGATGCCGCTCAGGCTCAGCACGTTGCCGAACGGCCGGTGCCCCTTGTTCAGCTGCACGCCCAGGTCGGTCCCCCCGGCGACGACCAGGCAGTCCGGGTGCGTCGCGCGGAAAGTGATCGCGTCTGCGATTGTCGTCGGCTTGCAGAACGTCCAGTCACCGTGGCGCAGCTCGACGGCGCTCGATGCCGCCTCCTTCAGCCCTGGCAACACCGCCGGGTACAGGTCGTTCATCGCCCGCAGCCGATCGCGATCGATCGCCGCCCCCGCGGCCAGGATCGGCTCGTAGCCGGTACACCGGCACAGGTTGCCCGTCAGCTCGCGCCGCAGTCGCTGCGGCCCCAGGTCCCGGTCCGACTCCAGCGCCCCGCACATCGTCGCGATGAACCCCGGCGTGCAGAAGCCGCACTGCGTTCCCTGGCAGGCGACCATCGCCTCCTGCACCGGGTTCGGCTTGCCGTCGTACTTCAGCCCCTCAACCGACACGACGTGGCACCCGTCCAGCTGTCCGCCGTACAGGATGCACGAGCAGACCGCTCCATAGACGACGCGGTCCCCCTCCGGCCGGCCCAGCAGCACGGTACACGACCCGCAGTCCCCCTCGGCGCAGACCACCTTCGTGCCGGTCAGCCCATACTCGCGGCGGAGCAGGTCCGAAAGCGAGGTGAACACGGCCGCGCCGCGCAGCTGCACCGGTCTGCCGTTGATGCAAGTGGAGACGTAATCACGCATCGCTTCTCGAACGGTTCGCCCCGGCGCACGCTCGCCGTCGCCAACGCGCATGTTAGCACGGACCCCGTTCCGAATCGACGGGGAACACGGCCGATTTCCACTGTCCAAGCCGGCGTCTGAGGTACGCCGAAGACCCGGATCGGACGGCGAACGATCCGGGTCTTCGGCGTACCTCAGACGCCGGCTTCACCGCGTCAACCGGCCTCTACTCCGGCGTCCATCTTGTCAGCGCCACCCGCGGCAGGATCTCGTGCAGGTCGACCCGGCGGACGTGGCCCGCCTTGGCGGTCATCGCGTTCGCCGCCCCGCACGCGACGGCCAGCCGGCACGCCTCGGGCACCTCTTGGCCACGGGCCACGCCGGCCAGCAGGCCCGCGGCGAAGCTGTCACCGGACCCGATCGGGCTGACGACCTTCACCGCCGGCGTCGACACCGTCCAGAAGTCGCGGCCATCCGAGACGACCGTGGCCCCGCCGCCCGCCGTCACGACGGCCCAGGCCGGGCCCTGCTCGATCAGCTTGCGGATCGCATCGCACAGCGCCGCGTCCGATTCGACCGCCACGCCCGTGGTCGCCGCCAGCTCGTGGCGGTTGGGTTTGACGACGTCGGGCCTGGCCGACAGCGCCCGCCGCAGCGGCTCGCCGCTGGCGTCGAGCACGACGAACGTCCCGGCGCGCTTCGCGGCCGTCACCGCATCGAAGTAGAACCCCGCCGGCCCGCCGACCGGCAGGCTGCCGGCCAGCAGGACGCCCTGCGCGTCGGCCACGTGCGCCGCCAGCCTGTCCACGACCGTCGCGTAAACCCACTCGGCGACCGGTTTCGATTCCTCCACAAGTTCGGTCGCCGTGCCGTTCAACCGGTCGATCAGCGTGATGCACGTCCGCGTCTCGGCGTCCACCTGGACGAACTCGTGCCCCACGCCGATGCGGTCGAGGTCGGCCAGCATGAACCGCCCCGCATCGCCGCCGGCCAGGCCGATGGTGAGCGCGGTCTCGTTCAGCGCCGTCAGCACCCGGGCCGCGTTGATCGACTTTCCCGAGGCGTACCGCGACACGTCGGCCGTGCGGTTGACTCCGTCGAGCGCGAGCCGGTCGAACGTCATCGACTTCTGCACGGCCGGCGTCGTTCCAAGGGTGATGAGCATGGGGACCGCATCGTAACGAAGTGGCCGGCCCATGCGGGTAAGCAGCTTTGGATCACGGCCGTCGGTTCAGCCATAGCCCGGTGGCCGTCGCCGCCAACCCAACCCCGAGTAACAGGGCACCGATCGTCCGCGAACCCTGTTCGAGCCAGATCGCGGCGACGCCGCCGCCAGTGGCGAGGATGCCGACGACGACGGCGACCAGCGGGCCGTCGATGGGCGACGGGTCGCGGCGGGCGTCGGCGACGCCCGCCGCGAGGTCAGCCAGGCCCGCGAGAATCTCGATGAGCTCGGACCCCATGGTTCGCGATCATCTTCACAGACGTCACAGCGGCGACCCGTACTCTGGACAGACGCCGCTCGCGTTGCCGGTGAGCTCGTAGCCGCACCGCTGGCACCGGCCCGCCGGGGGCGGGCGACGCCGGCGGGCATCCAACGCGATGGACATCGCGACGAGCGCGGCGAACACGGCGAACAGCAGCACCACCCCGAAGCACGCCGGTGCGAGGCTGAAGGCACCGTCACCCACCGCGCGCGATCATCATCGACACGTCCAATGGTCGGCAAGGGGGCCGTGGGGCGGTCGGCGATGCCGGGCCGGGCGAGGCGGCATGGGCAGGGTTACAGCTCCACCAGCATCTCCGTGGTGCTCGGCCGCATGCCGCACTTGGCGAGCAGGCCGCGGGCGGGGTCGTTGGCGGCGGCGGTGTCGGCCCGCACCTGGGCGACGCCGATCGCGCGGAACCGCTCGATCGCCAGCATCACCAGTTGCCGGGCGGCCCCCTCGTTGCGGTAGGCGGGGTCGACCCAGATGTCGTGGATGAACCCGAACTCGGTCAGGCGGTAGACCGGGATCTCCTGCTCCGTCGTCGCCACCAGGAACCCGACCACCCGGCCCTCCCGCTCGGCCACCAGGAACACGCTCCGCGCGTCCCGCGTCCGGCCCTTCAGCCAGTCGCGATACATCAACTGCGGCTCCGGCTGGTACCCAAACTTGGCCGGGTCCCACGCTTGGTGAAGCGCGGCGATCTGGGCCACCATCGGCAGCACGGCGGGAACGTCATCAACGGTGGCGGATCGGATATCCATCGGCGGCTGCTGTTATCACGCTAAAGAGCGAAATGGAATGACGAAACGCTACAGGGTCGAACGCTCCGCTCGAACGACGTTCATCTTGCCTTCTTTGCTTTCGTGCCGGCAATCCATTTCATTTCGGAAACAGCAGACATCTCCTTTGCAATCCTTAAGCTGGGCAAAACGGCGCATTTAATATTGTGGTGCAGTATTTTGTAGTTGCGGAAGCAACGCGGTCAGGCTTTTAAGCCGGCAGATGTTCTCGGAAGTACCGCAGCCAGTTCTCGCCCATGATGCCGGCGATGGCACCGTCGCCGAACCCATCAGCGGAGAGGGCCTCGGCCAAGCGGGGCAGGTCGCCGCTGGTCGTGATCTCGGTCGGGATCTCATCGCGTCCGAGGCCGCCATCCATGTCGGTGCCGATGCCGACGTGATCCGCGTCGCAGGCCAGGTCGCACAGGTGTCGGACGTGCGTCACCACGTCGGCCAGGGCGGCGCGGCGGTGGCCGTACGCGGCCGGGGGCAGGAGGAACTTGTCGTAGAAGTTCACGCCGACCACGCCGTCGCGGGCGAAGATGGCCCGTGCCATGTCGTCCGACAGTTGCCGATCGGTCGGCACGATCGACCGGCAGTTCGAGTGGGACGCCATCACCGGGCCGGCGCTGGCGTCGAGCAGCTGCCAGAACGATTCCTCGGCCAGGTGCGACGCATCGTGGAGGATGCCGAGCCGGTCCAGGTGCTTGACCAGCGCAAGCCCCTCGACCGTCAGCGGACCGGGGCAGCCGGTGCCGCCGGCGTGGCGGGTGCCGCGCCAGGCGAGGCCGACGATCCGCATGCCGGCCGCATGCCAGTAAGCGACGTCGTCGCGGTTCCGCAGCGGGTCGGCCCCCTCCAGCAGCAGGATGGCCGCCTGGGCGTCGCTGTTCACATCAACGTCGGCCCGCGTTCGGACGAGGCGGAAGTGCCCGGCGTCGGTCTGCGTGCGGTACCAGTCCAGGTGCCGGAGCCCCTCGGCGTTCGCCTCGTCGGCAGTCGTGTAGCCGTCGCGACCGTCGGTCGCGGGGGCGCAGAAGACCGTCGCGCAGATCAGGTCCACGCCGCCCTGGCGGAGGTCAGGCAGGCCGACGGTGGGAATCGTCCGCCCATCCTGCCGCTGCTCGGCCGCGGGCCGCAGCACGTCGCGGCCGCCAAGCGCGTTGGCGGAAAGGTCCAAGTGGGCGTCGACGATTCGCATGGGGCGGGAGTGTAGGGATCGCGAGCGGTCTGACCAAACAGAGCTGGGCTCATCGAGGCCGGCATCGGAGGTAAGCCCAAGACCCGGATCGCTCGCCGTCCGATCGGGGTCTTCGGCGTAATTAGATGCCGGCTTCGTCGGATGATTCAGGCCTGCATCGCCACCAGGTGCCGCACGACGCTTCGCCCCAGGGCCCGCAGGTTGTAGCCGCCCTCGAGCACGCTGATGACGCGGCCGCCGCACAGGGCGTCGGCGACGGCCACCAACTTCGCCGTCACCCGTTCGAAGCCCTGCTCGCTCAGGTGGACGTTGGCCAGCGGGTCGTCGTGGTGGGCGTCGAACCCGGCCGAGATCAGCAGCACGTCGGGGCGGAACTGGGTCAGGCTGGCGGTGATGGGGCCGTCGATCGCGGTGAGGTACGCATCGTCGCCAACGCCGGGTTGAAAGGGCAGGTTCAGGGTGTAACCGACGCCATCGCGGATGCCGGTCTCGTGGGCGTAGCCGGTGCCGGGGTAGCAGGTGCGGGGGTGCTGGTGGAGGCTGATGAACAGGACGGACGGGTCGTCGTAGAACGCCGCCTGGGTGCCGTTGCCGTGGTGGACGTCGAAGTCGACGATCGCCACCCTGCCGACGCCATGGGCGGCCTGCAGGTGGCGGGCGGCGACGGCGATGTTCGAGAACAGGCAGAACCCCATCGCCCGGTCTGGCTCGGCATGGTGGCCCGGCGGGCGACCGGCGGCGAAGGCGCGCCGTACGCGTCCGGTCATGACGGCATCACACGCGGTCACGGCAGCCCCGGCCGACAGCAGGGCGGTGTCGTAGCTGCGCCGCTCGGTCGGCGTGTCGCCCTGATCGAGGACGCCGCCGAGCGAGCACGCGTGGCGCACCCGGGCGAGGTGGCCCGGGGTGTGGACGGCCAGCAGTTGCGACTCGGTGGCCGGGACCGGGTCGAACTCGACCAGCGGCGGCAGGCCGAGCGGCCTCAGCGCCAGGTCGAGATCGAAATCGGGGAAAGGCGTCGGGGATGCGACCAGCCCAGCGTCGCGGACGGCCTTGTGGACGGCACGGATGCGGTCGGGCCGCTCGGGATGGCGGGGGCCGGTGTCGTGCTCGACGAACCGGGGGCTGGAGCAGAAGCCAACCGGGGTGGGCATGGGACCAATGGTACCAAAACTAAAGCGGGAACCGCCAGAGGCGGTTCCCGCTTGATGCCCAAAGGCGACCGATGAGCCTCCACGCCAAGCGCGGCGGACGGACAGTCGCGGCCTGCTTACCGCTTGCGGCGGTCGCGGCGGGCCTTGCGCTTTTTACTGCCGATCTTTCGGCGGCGGCGGGGCTTAGCCATGCGGTCACTCCTTTCCAGTTCGACCCCGGGCCAGAGCCCGGAAATTTCGAGTCGGGTAGGGTAGCCAGAGCGGGGGGCCACGTCCAGAGCGCGCTGGTCCGCTCAACAAAAGAGAAATTTGAACCACGAAGACGCGAAGGCGTGGAGGTAGCGCGAAGAAGACTGCTTTTCGCTTCGTCCTACCTTCGCGCCTTCGCGTCTTCGTGGTTCAAAATCTTCGTTCTAGGGGAGCCATATGCGGGTGCGCCATCAGGTAGACGTTCAGGTCGGGGTCGATCGTCTTCCAGGTGATGCCGTTGCCCTGCCAGGCGAAGATCCGGTGGACCAGCGGATTGCGGTGGCGGGCGAAGTTGGTCAGTGGGACCAGCTCGTGGCCGACGTCGAGCTTGAAGCGGTAGCCGGTCTGGCCCGATTGAACCTCGGCGAAGCCGGCGTCGGCGGCCCACTGCGCGGCGGCCGCCCAGAGTTGGAAGTAGAGGTTGCCCTCGGCGGCGACGGCGTAGTCCAGGCCGATGAACTTGTTCACCATCCGCGGGCGGCAGTCGAAGCAGAGCATGAACGCGACCAGTTTCCCGGCGTGGCGCAGCAGCACGAAGTGCGACGTCGGCTCGGCGGCGATGCGGGCGAAGAAGGCCGGCGTGAGCCGTTCAAACTTCGTCCGGCCCTTGAGGTACGTCTGCCAGAACAGCGGCCACACCTCGGCGAGCGTGGCGGCGTTGGGGTGCTGAACCACCGTGGCGACCGTCGGCACGGCCTCGCCGCCGCGGCGGAGCTTCTTCTTGAGGTTGTGGCGACGGTCGGACTTCAGGCCGGCCAGGTAGCCGGCGTAGCCGTTGGCGAGGGACAGGCGGGTGCCGGGGAAGCTGCTGACGCGGAACAGGCGACGCTCGCCCGACAGGGCTGCGACGTCGTGCGCCGCGAAGTCCTTGTAGACGATCATTGACGCGCGAAGCTGGGCTGCCCGGCGGTCCAGCGCATCCTGTAGGGGGGCGATGACGTCAGCCAGTGCGACGCCGGGGATCAGGCCGACGGTGCCCTCGTCGGCGCAGGGGGAGCCGACGAACAGCGTTCGCTGGTAGCGGAGGAACCGCACGTACCGGCCGATGAGGCGGACCAGCGACGCCAGCCGGTCGGGGGCGATCACGTCGAGCGGCACGTCCATCAGGAACGTGGGGGCGATGCCGATCGAACTGCCTGCATCTTCGAGAATCGCATAGGCGAAGGTGAACTGGTCTTCCAGGCCCGAGGACTCCATGGTGGCGTACCACCACCGGCCCTCGAGCGGTGGGGGGAAGCAGGCGAGCCACAGGGCGGGGGGGATGGCGTCGACCGTGGTTGTCCAGCGGATGGTGATCGGCATTGGGACCCTGCCCGCCGAAGCGGGCAGGCCGGGTCATGCTTATCCGAGGGCGACGAAGACGCTGCCGGTGAGGATGCAGGTGATGCCGAGCCAGCGGCGCGGGGGGATGCGCTCGCGCAGCACCACGCGGCTGAGCAGGGCGGTGACGACGAAGACCAGGCTGCCGATCGGGTGGGCGGTCGTCACGTCGAGCAGCTTGAGCGCGGCCGACCAGAGCAGGCCGTCGAGGGCGAAGCCGACGAAGCCGAGCATGAGCCACGGCCAGTTGGCGAACGCCCTGGTGATCGCGCCGCCGGCGCCGGTGTCGGTCGACCGCTTGAACGCCAGCTGGCCGACCGACTCGGCCAGCGTGCTGACGACGATCACGGCCACGCCGAGGAGGCGGTCGTTGGCGGTCATGGCTCCCTCCCGGCCTTGGCGTCGGACGATCCGACGAGGACGACGCCGGCCAGGATGAAGGCGATGCCGAGCACGCGGAGGGGGGTGAGGTGCTCGTGGAAGAAGAGGACGGCGCAGCCGCTGACGACGACGTAGCTGAGGGCGGTGAAGGGCTGGGCGAAGCTGAGGTCGGCGTTGCCGAGGACGTAGATCCAGTCGAGGAACTGGCAGAGGAACAGGATGAACAGCCCGTAGGTGCGGACCTCGCGGAGGAACCAGCGCGCCTGGTGGTAGACGCCGGCGGCGTCGTGGGTGAACAGCTGGACCGGGGCGCGGGCGGGGTCGCCGTACTTGATCATCAGCGCCTTCCAGATCAGCTGGACCGGTGCGTCGAGGGCGACGGCAACGAACAGGCCGAGCCATACTTTCAGCGGGGTGCGATGGCGGGGCGTGGCGTTGAGTGAGGGTGGCGACGTCATGCGGGCGAACTCCATTAGCCCCCGGCTCCGCCGGGGTCAACCCCGGCGGAGCCGGGGGCTAACGGAGGGGAGTCAGAAATGCCGCCGGTCGACCAGCCGCTTCAGCTTCCGGGCGGTGCGCACCGTGTTCGGCTTCTGGGCAACGACCCGCAAGTCGAAGATGCCCAGCGCCAGGTTGCGCATCAGGTCGGGGAACTGCGCCGTGGCCGAGCGGTGGATCTCGGCCTCGACCTCGGCGGTGTCGGTGCGGTCGGTCTCGACGTGGATCTCGACCACCTCGCGGATGCCCTCGAGCAGGAAGACGACCTGCCACTCCAGCGTCAGGCCGGGCACGGGGCGGAGGATGTCCTCGAACATCTTGGGGTAGAGGTTGCCGCCGCTGGCGACGACCAGCTCGTCGAGCCGGCCGCGGACCTTGCTCATGCGGACGGCGGGTAGGCCGCAGCGGCAGGGGTTGGGGTCCAGGCGGACGGAGTCGCGGGTGCGGTAGCGGATCAGCGGCATCGTTTGGCGGTACAGCGTGGTGAAGACCAGCTCGCCGTAGCCATCGTCGCCAACGTCGACCGTCTCGGGCAGGAAGTCGAACGTGTCCAGGTGGTAGCCGTCGTGGTTGTCGCACGGCTGGAAAGCGATCGTCGCGCCCATCTCGACGGTGGAGTAGCACATCTTCACGATCGCCCCGTTCCAGACCTTCTGCATCCAGGGGATCGCGTCGGCGGGCATCTCCTCGGCCCCGCCGATGAGGAATCGCAGGTGACCGCCGCCGTCGGCCTCGGCCAGCTGGGTGAGGCGGATCAGCCAGGTCGGCTCGCCGAGGACGACGCTGAAGCGCCCCTGCTTCAGCCGGCGGTAAACCTCGCCGGGGTCGACCTTGCCGAACGCCTGGCAGAAGTTCCCCGCCGCCATGAGCCCGGCGTGGCACATGTGGCCGGGCGACCAGATGTTGAAGTCGAACCCGTTGGCCACGCGGTCGGCCGGCGTGACGCCCATCATGCCGAAGCCGGCGGCGAAGCTCTTGCCGATCTGGTGCATCTCGCTGCGGCTGTAGAACACGCGCTTGTTCGTCCCGCTGGTGCCGCTGGACTCGAACACGATGTTCGGCGGGCGGCACAGGAACGACTCGGGGTCGGCCACCAGCTGGTCGGGCGTGGTGAAGAAGTCGCCGAGGTCGGCGGGGGTGTGGACGTCGGCAGCGTGGATGCCGCGGTCGTGGAACGCCTTCCTGTAGAACGGTGAGTGCTTCGCAGCGTACCGCACGACCTGTCGGAAGCGGTGCAGGCTGGCGGCGCGGGCGACGGCCGGGGGCGTGCGGCGGTAGAAGGCGCTCATCGCCGAGATCGGGGCGCGGCGGATGACGGCGTCGGAGAGGCGGTCAAACATGAGTTCTGAGTGAGGAGCTCTGAGTTGCGAGTCAAAACGGAATGGCGAGGCCGCGGTTCCAAGCTCGGAACTCACAACTCGAAACTCAGAACCCCATCACGCCAGCGTTCGCATCGCCCGTTCCACCGCCGTCACGGCGATCGTCGTGTCGTCGGGCGTGTGGGCGGCGGAGACGAACCAGCAGGCGAGGCCGGAGCTGTTGCAGTGGATGCCCTGCTGCAGCAGCGCGTGCCGGAACGCGGCGTAGCGGGCGGTGTCGGCGCTGGACAGGTCACGGTAGTCGCGCAGCCGTTTGGCGTCGGTGAAGATCACCTGGAACATCGAGCCGGCACCCTGGACGAGCACCGGCACGTCGCCGTCGTGGGCCGAGCGGCGGATGGCCTCCATGACGGCCTCGCCGCCGTGGCGGATGCGGTCCTGCACGGCGGGCTGGGCGAGCGTCCGCAGCGTGTGCAGGGCAGCGGTGGCGCACAGGGGGTTGGCGTTGTACGTGCCGCCGTGCTTGACGACGTTGGCGGCGACGAGGTCGAGGATCTCGCGCCGGCCGGCAAAGGCGGCGATCGGCAGGCCACCGCCGATCGCCTTGCTGTAGACGGCCAGGTCGGGCAGGACGCCGAACATCTCCTGCGCGCCGCCGGGGGCGATGCGGAAGCCGGTGACGATCTCGTCGTAGATCAGGAGGACGCCGCGGGCGGTGCATTCGTCTCGGAGCGTTTGCAGGAACCCGTCGGCCGGCATGATGCAGGCGTTGTTGGCGACGATCGGCTCGGCGATGACGGCGGCGAAGTCGTGCTCGGCCAGGATAGCCCTCAGGGCGGCGGGGTTGTTCCAGGGGCAGATGACCACGTCGCTCACGGCGGCGGGCGACATGCCCAGCGAGTGGGGGTGGCTGAACGGCGCATGGGCCGGGCCGGCCTGCTCGGCGCTGGGGCGGTTGCTGATCGCCAGAGTGTCGACCCAGCCGTGGTAGTGACCCTCGAACTTGAGGATCTTCGTCCGCCCCGTGAACCCGCGGGCGGCGCGGACGGCACCCTGAATCGCCTCGGACCCGCTGTTGGCGAACCGGACCAGTTCGGCACAGGGGACCATGCGGACGATCTGCTCGGCCAGCTCCACCTCGACGGTGTTGCAGGTCCCGAACAGGGTGCCCAGGTCGAGCTGCCGGGCCAACGACTCGGTGAGTTCGGGGTCGGTGTGGCCGAGAATGGACGAGCCGTAGCCGAGCAGGTAGTCGATGAACTGATTGCCGTCGGCGTCCCAGATGCGGCTGCCGCGGCCGTGGGTGATGTAGAGCGGGTGGTCGAGGGGGCCGGTCGTCGTCGACCTGGCCGAGCTGCTGACGCCCCCGGCCAGCACGGCCTTGGCCCGGTCGAACCAGCGTTGGCTGTCCTCGGTGGACGCGGCGGGGTGAAGCCCGAGGGCGGGGCGGGACTGCGAGAGGTTCGACATCGACCGATTTCCTATGCGTGACCCGACAGACACCGGCTGGCCCAGCCTGCGTGGCGAGGGTCGGTTTCAATACCGCGGTGGCGGCCGGTCGTTCAGCCCGCCCACGACCGGGCGAAATGGACGAACTGCGCCGCCACGGCCCGCACCTCGGCGAACGAGACGAACTCGTCCACCGCGTGCGCCTGGGCCAGGCTGCCCGGTCCCCACACCAGCGTCGGCGTGCCGAGCAGGTTCGCCCGCAGGCCCGCCTCGCAACCGGAGTTGAACGCCGACCAGCCGGACCACGAGGGTGCCGCATTGTCGCGTTCGGCCGAGGCCGCTTCAACAGCGTCACCCGCCATTTGGCATAGGGATATATCGGACGGCGTATGGTGGCCGGGGTAGGTTTCGGGGAACGTGACGGCGACATCGGATGTGGGCGAGCCGGCACTGGTGAGATGGTTTGACAGGGCGGATCGGAACCGGGATTGCCAGTCCGGCACGTCGTCTGCCGGGAGCAGTTCGAGGTAGCCGGCGACCACGCAGTGGTCGCACAGCATGCCCTGCCACTGGCCGCCGCGGAGGCTGTCGACGGTGATCGGCCGGGCGAATGGGTAGGGCGAGAACAACGGATCGGCGGCACGATCGTTCCAGTCAGCCTCCAACTGCCGCAGGGCCTGGAACACGGCCGTGGCCAACTTGATCGCATCTCGGCCGAGCCACTTGACGGTGCCGTGGACGGCCACGCCGGTGCAGACGATCTCGAACCGCAACCCGGGTCGGGAGGCGTTGCGCGGTTGGCACTCGGTCGGCTCGAGCACGACGCAACCGTCGGCGGTGTGGCCGCGGACAACGCTGGTGAGCGTGCCGAGGGTGACGCAGTCCTCCTCGCCGGGGACCAGCTCGATCGACACGTCCCCGGCCGGCCGGTGATCGCGCATCGCCAGCAGCGCCCAGATCGCGCTGACCAACGGCCCCTTCACGTCGCACGCGCCGCGGCCGTAGAACCGGCCGAGCGAGTCGACGCCGGCGAACGGCGGGTGCGTCCACCGCTCCGGGGCCGGCGCGGCCACCGTGTCGGCGTGGGCGTTGAACAGCAGGCTGCGACCCCCGCCGGTGCCCGGCAGCGTGGCCACGAGCGTGGGCCGATCGACCAGCGGCAGGTGGCGGGCGACGGCGTGGCTGGCCAGATCGGCTGCGGTCGATTGCCACAGATCGACCCGGAGCCCGGCGTCACGCAGATGGTCGGCGATGAAGCGCGTGAACGGCCCCTCGGCGCCGCTGACGCTGGGGATGCGCAGGGCGTCGCTGAGCAGGGAGCGCATGGCGGGTTCAAGTGTGGTGAGCTTTTCCATGGTGGCAACAGAGCCGGGCCGTGTCGGCCCGAGCGGGCGGAGCCCGCATCTCGCGCGGACGGCATTGTCAGGGCGAGCCATGCCGATCGCGCGAGTCGGGAGCGTCGCTCGCCACGGGCCGACACGGCCCGGCTCTGTCACGCCACGCATTGTCGAGCAGGTCGGCCACGTCGTTCAACGTCTCGAACGGCACGTACGCGATCCCCTCGCGCCGGAGGTTCGCCGCCAGCACGCCCTTGGCGAAGACGACGCTGGCCTGCCGGGCGGGGCACAGGTCGCTGCGGCCGTCGCCGATGTAGACGTCGCAGTCGCGGCCCTTGGTGGTCAGTGCGACGATCGAGTGACATTTGCAGTGGGCGGCGGCGGACGTGCAGTCGGCGGAGCCGTGGGGGCAACGCAGGTCCATGCCGGTGCCGTGGCGGGCGACGGCGTTCGACCTCACCGGCACGTGCGACAGGCCTGCGCGACCCATCAGGTTTGCGATGAACCGGTCGATGCCGTCGCTGACGACGGTGACGGGGACGTTGG
Source organism: Tepidisphaeraceae bacterium (assembly GCA_965198865.1). GTDB lineage: Bacteria > Planctomycetota > Phycisphaerae > Tepidisphaerales > Tepidisphaeraceae > CBDAQA01. Next base: position 351,335 of record CBDAQA010000022.1, read on the forward strand.
CCCGTCGGAGCAGCGCGAACAGCTTGCCGACGCCGGGGTCGAGGGGGACGTCGGCGAGCAGCCGATCGAGCTCTGCGTCGGTCGCCTGCACGACGGCCAACTGGCGGGACAGGCACTCGCGCGAGCCGATCAGGCCCTGCTGCCACTCGGCCTCGACGGTGAGCCACGAATCGTCGGCGGCGTGACGGCGGATCAGTTCGTCCAGGACATCGGCACCGGTGATCGTGCCGTCGAAGTCGATCCAAACCTGGCAGCGATCGGCAGCGGGGAGGAGGGACATGGAGGTCGAAGGCGGATTCGCCACGGACTCAGAGAAAGAGGTTGAACCACAGATGCACACCGATGCACACATATACCACTGGGATCAGCTGCATCGATCTGTTGAATCGGTGTGCATCTATGGTTCCGATGCCTTCGGCCCCGCTCAGTCGGCGTGCTGCGAGAACTGCTCGTACAGGTGGGCGTACTTGCCGCCGGCGGCGACGAGTTCCCTATGCGTGCCACGCTCGATGATCCGCCCGGCCTCGATCACCAGGATCACGTCGGCCGCCATGATCGTGCTGAGGCGATGTGCCACGACGAACGTCGTCCGGCCGGCGAGCAGTTTTTCCAGCGACCGCTGCACGAGCAGTTCCGTCGTGGTGTCGATGGCACTCGTGGCCTCGTCGAGCATGAAGATGCGCGGGTCGGCCAGGAAGGCGCGGGTGAAGCAGACCAGCTGGCGCTGCCCCAGCGACAGGTTCGCGCCGCGCTCGCCCACCTCGGTCCGGTAGCCGTCCTGCAGCGTAACGATCGCGTCATGGCTGCCGATGTTCCGGGCGGCGGCGATCACGTCGGCCTCGGTCGCCTGCGGGCGGGCGTAGCGGATGTTCTCCATCACGCTGCCGGCGAACAGGTAGTTGGTCTGCAGCACCAGCCCGGTCTGGCGGTGCAGGCTCTCGCCGGTCACGTGGCGGACGTCGAGGCCGTCGACCAGCACCCGGCCCGACTGGGGTTGGTAGAACCGGGCGATCAGGCTGACGATGCTGCTCTTGCCGCTGCCGGTCGCGCCGACCAGGGCGATCATCTGGCCGGGCTCGGCCTCGAAGCAGATGTCGTGCAGGACCGGGCGGTCAGCGTTGTAGCCGAACGTGACGTGGTCGAACTTCACCCGCCCGACGATGCGCGGGAGCGGCTGGGCATCGGGCAGGTCGGTCACGTCGGCAGGCGTGTCGAGCAGGTTGTAGACACGCTCGGCGCCGGCCAGCGCCTGCATCAGCTGGTTGTAGAAGTTCCCCAAATCGATGATGGGGTTCATGAACCAGTCCCAGTACATGCTGATGGCGATCACCGCGCCGACCCCGCCGCCGATGCGGTGGGTGAGGATGAGGTACGCGCCGTAGCAGAAGATCGTGAGCCGGCCGAGGAACTTGATCACGTCGAGCGACGGCAGGTAGATGCCGTTCAGGCGGGCGGCGACGACGTTGTTGGCGGTGTTGTCCTCCTGCAGCCGGTTGAACGCGCCCAGGTTGGGCGACTGGCGGTCGTAGGCGGTGACCACGCGGGTGCCGGTGATGTTCTCGGCCAGGTTGGTGCTGACGCGCGTCCACCCCTCGCGCACGGCCTGGAACTGCGGGGCGCTGCGGCGGATGTAGATGCGGTTGGCCACCACCACGGCCGGGCCGAGCCAGGCGATCGACAGGAACAGGTGCCAGTCGGTGGTGGCGATCATGATCGTGGCGATCACGATCTGCATCGCGTTGGCGACGATCTTGAACAGCCCCCAGACGTTCACCTCGCGCATGTTGTCCACGTCGCTGGTGCAGCGGCTGATGATCCGGCCCAGCTTGGTCTTGTCGAAGTAGCTCATGCTCAGCCCCTGCAGGTGGCTGAACAGCCGCCGGCGGATGCTGAACTGGACCCGCTCGCCCGCGGTGGCCATCACGAGGATGGTGTACCGCTGGAAGATGATCGACCCCGTGAGCACCGCCGCCCAGCCGCCCATGATGTAGAGGACGTGCAGCGTGCCGGTCCACAGCTGCCGGTCGGGTGCGGGGTGGTCTTTCGTCCACCCCAGCGTGAAGTTGATCAACCCCTGCATGAACTTCGGCCCGGCCATCTCCAGGCCGATGTGGATCAAGCCCAGCACCATGCCGAGGACGTACAGGTTCCGGAACGGCCGAAGCGCGCCGAACATGCGGCGGAGCAGCTTCAGGTCGATCTTGCCGTAGCGGGCCTCGTCCTCGGACCCGGTGGTGGCCGGGTTGACCGTGGTGACCGGCGTGAACTTGCGGCGGACGAAATCGGAGACGGCGGCGATCATGCTCGGCTCGGCAAAGGGGAGCCCCGGATGGACCTCCGGGGCTCCGGGTCAGACGGCGGTGACCGCCTTGTCGTCGCGGATGCGGTCCATGTGCGACGGCGGGTCGGCCCCGATCGCGCTGTCGTCGTCGACGGCCAGTTGGGCGGCGGCGACGTCACGGTAGTGGCCGTCCTCACGCATCAGCTGCTCGTGCGTGCCCTGCTGCGCGATCCGGCCGTGCTCCACCACCAGCACCAGGTCGGCCCGCTTCACCGTGCTCACGCGGTGGGCGATCACGAACGTGGTCCGGCCGTGCATCACGAACTTCATCCCCCGGCGGATCAGGTCCTCCGTCTCGGCGTCGATGGCGGCCGTCGCGTCGTCCAGCACCAGGATGCGCGGGTTGGTCAGGATCGCCCGGGCGATCGCCAGCCGTTGCTTCTGGCCGCCGCTCAGGCTGGAGCCGCGCTCGCCCAGCATCGATTGATATTTGAGCGGCAGGGCGTCGATGAACTCGTGCGCCTGCGCCAGGCGTGCGGCGGCCTCGACCTCACCGCCGCTGATGTGCGGCCGGCCGTAGGCAATGTTGGCCTCGACCGTGTCGCTGAACAGGTAGGTCTCCTGGAAGACGAAGCCCACCTGCGTGCGCAGGGCCGACAGGCGCACGTCGCGGATGTCGGTCCCGTCGACGAAGATGGCGCCATGCTGCGGGTCGTAGAACCGGCTGAGCAGGTTGCACAGGGTGCTCTTGCCCGACCCGGTCGGCCCGACGATGGCGACCACGCTGCCGCCGGCCACGCTGAGGCTGACGTCGTGCAGCACCGGCTTGGTCGGCTCGTACCCGAACGTCACGTGCTCGAACCGGACGGCACCGGGACCCGCCGGCAGCGGGGCGGCGTCGGGCCGCTCGGGCACGGCCGGGGGGGCGGTCAGCACCTCGTGCAGCCGGCGGGCCGAGACGATCGCGTTCTGGTACTGCTCGTTGATCGTCCCCACCTGCTGCAGCTTGCCGAGGATCGTCCCCATCGCCGTCGACAGGATCATGAACCCGCCGGCGTCCATCTTGCCGCTCAGCACCGCGATGCCCCCGAGCAGGAACAGGCTCAGGTGGCTCCCCCCGCCGATCGCGCGGATGACCGGCGTGAAGGCGGCGAACAGCCGGATGCGGTGGACCGTCCGCTCGAAGAACGTGTCGCAGGAGGCCCCGTACTTGGCGATCTCCTGGGGCTCGGTGGCGAACGCCTTGATCACGTGCACGCCGGCGATGTTCTCGGTCAGGATCGACATCGTCTTGTCGCCCGCCTCCATCACGGCCTTGCTGGCCGGCTGGACCCGCTTGCCGAACAGCAGGATGTACCACGTCCAGATCGGCAGCGGCACCAGCGACGCCAGCGCCAGCCACGGGCCGATGTCGTGGGCGATCATCCAGATGTACCCGCCGACGTAGAGCGCGATCTCCAGCGTGGTCAACACCGCCGTCTGCACGAACTGCCGGACGTTCTGCAGGTCGGTCAGCGCCCGGTTGATCAGCTGGCCCGTGCTCAGCGTGTCGTGGAACGAGAACCCCACGCGCTGCAGCTTGTCGTAGATCGCCTCGCGGATGTAGAAGACCATCGTCATGCTCATCTTCGAGTTGGCGACCTCCCGCAGGTAGCGGAAGACGGCCATCAGCGCGACGAGCAGGGTCAGGATCCAGGCCAGCACCCGCAGCTGGGCGGCGGCGGGGCTGAAGACCCACGTCCAGAACGCCGCCGGCACCGGCCCGTTCGGGTTGGTGGTCAGGTGCCGGATGAAGTTGATGATGAAGGACACCACCCGGGTGCTCCACAGGTCGACCGTCACGACGGCCACCAGCCACAGCACCGCCAGCCCGACCAGCGGCTTGACCGGGCGCAGGAACAGGAACATCCACGCGAGCAGCTGCTGGTTGCTGACGCTCCCGGCCGCCGCGCTGGGCGCGGCGGGAAGCGGTGGGGCGGCCACGTCATTTTTGGTGACGCGCGGGGGCGCGGGGGCGACGCTGTTCACGACGGCGGTACTCACGTTGGGGGGCCGGATTAAGGACCGCATACGCTATCCGTCCCGTGGCGACCGTCAACCCTTGGCGGGGCAAAAACGGGTATCCATCCCGACAGGGCCGGGCCGTGTCGGCCCCGACGAGCGCGGCTCGTGTCTCGCGCGACCGACGTGGACGAACCAGCCCGTCGGCCCTGCGCGAGATGCGACCTTCGGTCGCTCGGGCCGACACGGCCCGGCTCTGCGGGAGACGAGTCATGCCGCCGGCCGCCAACGTCCGATATCCACCCGTGATGGCCTGCTCCACCTGCTCTGCCGCCAGCAGTTTCCGGTCGATCTCGATCGCCATGGTCAAGGGTGCCGCCGCCCGTCTTCGGCGGACCGGGGCGCTGTCGACCGCCGTCGACTGGGTCGCCCGCGCCGAGACGTGCGAGCGCTGCCCCCTGCGCGTGATCCGCGGCAACGTCAGCTACTGTGGCACGCCGTTCCTGCAGCTGGTCAACCGCGACCCCACCCTCGACGGCTGCGGCTGTCCCACCCGCGACAAGGCGAAGGCCCCCGGCGAGCACTGCCCGATCAGCCCGCGGTACGAGGCGGCGGCCAAGGCCGACGGCCGGTGCGACTGCAAGTGGTGCGCGGTCGAGAAACCAACGGAGCCCAGCGGCTCCGCCGCGGGACTTCCCACGGGATCACCTGTGCGGTTCGCATCGCTCAGCGTTGGTTGACGAAGAACCCGCGGCGGAGGCGCAGGGCTCCGACTCAGCGCGTCGCCATCTCCGCCCACGCCGCCGCCACACCGGTGCGGATCAGGTTCACGGCGATGGCGGCCAACAACAGCACGACCACCTTGCTGAACGCCTCCAGCGCGGCCCGGCCCACCACGCGGACGATCCACACGGCCGACAGCAGCGAGACCAGCACGATCGACAGGTTGGCGGCCAGGCTCAGCGCCGTCAGCGCGTAGCCCCGGTCGGCCAGCACCAGCGTGGTCGCCAGCGTGGCCGGCCCGGCGATCAGCGGCATGGCCAGCGGGAACACGCCGGGCGACGCCGTCTCGTCGACGGCCGGCTTGCCGTGGATCAGCAGGTCGTACACCGCGAACACCAGCAGCAGGATCCCCCCGGCGATGCTGAAGTCGGCCGACGTGATGTTCAGGTACCGGAACACCGCCTTGCCCAGGAACATGAACGCCAGCGACACGACCAGCGCCGTCGACACCGCCTCGAACGTGACCGCCCGGCGGCGACGCCCGTCCATGCCGTTCGTCAGCGACAGGAACACCGGCGGCAGCCCGATCGGGTCCATGGCGACGAACAGGGGGATGAAGTAGGGGAGGAAGTGGTGCATGGGTGGGTCAGGGGGTGAGGGGGTGGCAGGGAGAGAGGGTAAAGCGCGTGCCCCCTCACCCTCCCACCCCCTCACCCTGCCACATTCGCCCGCACCCCGATCAACTCCGCCCACAGCCGCCCGGTCGATTGCGGGACGACGCCGACCTCGCCGATGACGTGCATGAAGTTGACGTCGCCGCCCCAGCGTGGCACCACGTGCTGGTGCAGGTGGCCCGGCACGCCGGCGCCGGCGACACGGCCGAGGTTCAGGCCGACGTTGAAGCCCTGCGCGCTCACCGCCGACTTCAGCAGCTTCACCACCTCGACCGTCTGCGCGCCGATGTCGGCCAGCTCGGCGGGGGCGAGGTCCTCCAGGTCGGCGACGTGGCGGCGCGGGGCGACCAGCAGGTGACCGTTGGCGTAGGGGTAGCGGTTCAGCAGGACGACGGCGTGCTCGGTCCGCCACAGGACGAGGCGGTCGCGGCGGACGCGCTCGTCGTCCGCCGCGGCCGCCTCACAGAGGAAGCAGGCGTTGTCGTCCTTGCGCTGCCCGCCCAGCGAGCGGATGTAGTCCATGCGCCACGGCGCGAACAGGGCGGGAGTTGACATCGCCCCATCGTAAAGCGCGGGCGACATTTTGGTACCGCGAGCGTCACAGGGGGTGCGGCGGTGTAGGGATGGCAGGGTGAACAGACGGTGATCGTCCGGCCGCCTCACCCGCTCATCCGCCATCAGACCGCCACGGCCGCCGGCCCCCGTGCGGGCACGTGCTGGTGCGTCGGGGGTGCGTGGACCGGGCCGGTCGTGCCGCGGTCGACCAGCCGGCCGGCCATCCACAGGGTGGTCGGCCGGTAGGCCTGCGTGTCGTTCAGCAGGCCGACGATGGCGTTCACCTTCTCCGACCGGTGCAGGAAGTACCCGCTGAAGGGTTGCACGTCGGACGTGCTGCCGATCGCCACGAGCGACACGTCGGCGGGGACCTTGCGACCCAGGCGGGCCAGCTGCTCGGCGACCTGTTGCGCCCAGTCGACCGACTGGCACACGAAGGCCGTCGTGCCGTTGGCGATCATCGCGGGCACGTCCTGCGGGAAGCAGGCGTCGACCGTGGCATCCGAGGCGTAGCGGGCGGCCGAGGCGCGGAGCGTGCTGGCGACGACCATCGTCCCCTTCGGCTCGACCGCCGCCAGGCGACGGTGGCCCGACAGCAGCAGGTCGCGACCCACCTGGCTGACCGCCAGCGCCCCGTCGAACAGCACCGCGTGCGTCGAGTAGGTCTTGGGCTCCTTGCCGACCACCACCACGGGCAGGTTCCGCACGACCAGGTCGCGGACGAACGCCTCGGGCGTGTTGGCGGCCAGGTCGATGACGGCGCTGAAGCCGTTCAGGAAGCTCGGGCGCAGCGACGACACGTCCGTCACCACCTCCAGCGCCGGGTGGGCGGCGCGGATCAGCTGAACGGTTTCCCAGCCCACCTGGTCAGGGTCGCACACGACCAGCCAGCGCTTGTCGTTGGCGACCGCCGGGGCGGAGCCCTTCACGTAGGTCCCCCGGCCGATGCTGCGGTCGAGCAGCCCCTCGGCGGCGAGGTCGGTCAGCGCCTTGCTCAGCGTCTTCGCGTTCACGTTGAACTGTTTAGCCAGCGCGCGCTCGCCGGGCAACTTGCCGGCCAGCTCACCGCTGGAGATCGCGCCCCGCAGCCGCTCGCGCAGCCGTTGAAACTTGTAGCTCAGACCCGTCCGCCCGGCGCGCCGCGGCGGCTCGATCAGATTCGTTGCGTCCATGACGGCCCTCACTCGTACGCCCGCCCCGTCGGCACCCGTAAACAGGATATCGGTTCCCGATGACGACGCCATGAGCCGTTCTGCAGCGGCCCTTTAGGCGATCGCCCTAAATTCAGCAAAAATTCTCTACAAGTCCCCCTCGCCATCCGCCGCTCGACCATCGGCCGAGGGATCTGGTCCGGAGGCACCCATTTGTCAGGATTTGCGTGCCTTCTAACCCGTTCCGCGCGAACCGTCAATCGCGCGTTATCGGGCGTTTGCGCGGCGTAACATTGTAAATGCTGGAGTGGGCCGACGATCTAAAAATCCGCGGGACCGGCCTCTTTCTGGACAGCCGCGACCCGCGCCCGCTCTGCTTCATTTCGCACGCCCACGGCGACCATTTGGGCCGCCACGAGACGTCCCTGGCCACGCCCGACACGGCGGTCCTGGCCGAGTACCGGTTGCGGTCCGAGGGCATCACCCGCCTCCGGTTCGGCCGGGCCTGGTCGCTCGACGGCGACACGCTGCTCACCCCGCACCAGGCGGGCCATGTGCTGGGCAGCGCCATGCTGCACGTCCGCCGACCGGAGGGGACGCTGCTCTACACGGGCGACTTCAAGCTGCGCCCGTCGCTCACCGTGCCCGCCGCCGAGCCCGTCCCGGCCGACGTGCTCGTGATGGAAAGCACCTACGGCAACCCGCACTACCGGTTCCCGCCGTGGCGGCAAACCGCCGATCAGGTTATCGAGATTTCTTCGGCCGCGTTGCGCGCCGGTCGGCAGCCGATCGTCATGGGCTACAGCCTCGGCAAGGCGCAGGAGATCGTACGCATCCTGACCGACGCCGGCCTGCCCGTCACCTGCCACGGGGCTATTCAATCGCTTAACGCGCTCTACGAGCGGCAGGGCGTTCCCCTAGGCAAATCCCGGGCGTACGTCGCGGCCGATTTTCATGGCAAGCGCGCCCTCGACCTGGCCGACCGCGGCGTCCTCGTTGCCCCGCCCCAGGTCGCCCGCACCGGCTTCGTCACCAAGTTCGACAACCCCTGCCGCATCATGATGAGCGGCTGGGCCCTGCGCAAGGGCGCGATCTACAGCTACGGCGTCGACCACGCGCTGCCGCTGTCCGACCACGCCGACTTCGACGAGCTGCTCGAGCTGATCGACCGGGTGCGACCGAGGAAGGTCTACACCCACCACGGCTTCCGCGACTTCCCCGACCACCTCCGCCAGCGCGGCATCGACGCAGAACTCGCCCGGCCCGACGCCCAGTTGCGCCTGTTCGCGTGACCGGTTTGATAAGCCCCCCGGGCAGCCCCGCCGAGCGGGGGCTAATGGACGGTTGGGGACCTCAGTTGAAAGAACGACAGGTGCAGCTCGGCGTGCCGCAGGTGCATCGCGATCCACTCGGCGTGCGTCATGGCCCCAAAGATCAGGTGCGGCCGAACCGGCGGTTCGTCGCGGAGCCGCGCGAACGACCGCCGGACGTGGTCGACCCCCGACGCGTCGGGCACCAGATCCGTCGCCAGCGTCCCGCCCGGAATCCGCGGGATGCGACTGCCGGCCCGCATGGGCTTGTGCAGGAACCACCGCTTCATCGGCCGCATGACAAGCTTCACGGGTAGCGGCACCGTCATCGGCACCCCGTCGTAGCAGTAGTCGACCCAGGTCGCCAAGTGGTTCAGCGACTGTCCGAACGTCCAGTTCCCGCACCGGCCCAGCCCGCCGCTCCCGTTGGCGGCGGCGAGCCGATCGACGTCGGTAAGGGCGTCGTCCAGCGTGTTGAAATGCAGCGTGCGACGCTGCCCCGCGATCGTCGTAGCTGCCATTCCCGCAGCATACCGAGAAGCGCGACGGTCATCGCAGGCGTGCGACCCCGTCGCTCAATCACTCCTTCGACTTGCCCTTCGAGCCCGACGCCTCCGCCTTCAGCACCGGGTGGTAGAAGCGCATCCACCCGCTGGACAGGTCGCTGACCTTAAACGTGCCCGGCATCACGATCAGCTTGCCGCTGACGTTCTGCTGCAGGACGTGGACGGTCCTGCCGCCGTCCTCGGTACCCGTCACGACGGCCGTGTGGTGGTCCATGACCTGGTACGACGTCCCATGCGCGTTGTGGTGCGTCAGCTTCACGTCGCGCAGTTGGACGATGTCGCCCGGCCGGATGTCGGTCAACGACCCGCCGGACACCTTCGGCGCGTCGCCTTTCTCATCCGGCGCCTCCATCAGCACCGCCAGGTCGCCCCAGGTGTAGTCGCTCTTGCCCGGCGAGTCCTTGCCGCGCCCGCGCGCCCCTGCGTCCTTCAGCGCCGACGACGCCAGCACAGCGCACTGGCCGTTGCCCACCTGCTCGTGCAGGTGCCCGTTGCAGAACGCCACCACCTTGGACCCCAGGTCTGTCGAGGTCCCTGCGCCGAGCGACAACCCGAGACACAGCACGACTGCCCACCGAACGACGGAGGTCATCGACTTCATAAACGAGACCCATGCAGTAGGCCGAGCCGCAAGGGACGCCGAACCCGCTCATCGCGGCCCGCACTCCCAAGGCAACTTGTTTGGGCGGAACGACTGCCCATAGGTTCTCATTCGCAGTTAGAGGAAAACCAAAAACTCCGGACGCCTTCTTGCCAAATTGGATCAGCGGTTGCCAGGGCACCAATCTGCAGAATTGGAAGGGCGTGTACAACTCGGCGATCAGCCGATGGTGATCGCCGTCGGTGACACGGCCGTGAAGCTGTTGGTGCCCTGCGTGAAGGTCACCAGCAGGTCGGCCGAGCCGGTGGGGGTGCCGGCCGGGACCTTCACCTTCAGCTTCACCGCCACGGCCTTCCCGCCGGCCTTGATCTTCGGGCCGCTCTTGATCGTCTGCAGCGGGAACGAGACCGTCGTGCCGTCGGTCGTCAGCCCCACGGCGAACGTGCCGGCCCCGGTCGAGTCGACGTTGCCGCTGTTGGTGATCGTCACCGCCAGCGTGAACGTCTTGCCCGCCGGCTCGGCCGACGGCGTCGGCGCGCCGACCGTGCCCGTCAGCGTCACCACCGGTGCCGCGACGACCAGCGCCGGGCCGGTGGCGGAGGTGGTCGTCGTGCCGCTCGCGTCGGTCGTCTGCGCCAGGATCGTGTAGGTGTTGGCCGCCAGCGTGATCGCCTTGGCCTTCACCGACAGCGTCTTGAACGCGCCCGCCTTCAGCGACAGCTTGGTCGACAGCGTGCCGATCAGCGTCGCCCCGGTGATCGCCGACGGGCTCGCGGTGCCGGCCACGACGTCGTTGCTCACGACGGTCGGGCTGGCGTACAGCGACACCGTCACCTTGCCCGTCGCGGCCGCCGCCGCCGTGCTGTTCGTCACCGTCACCTTGGCCGCCCCCTTCAGCTTCGTCGTGCTGATGGTCGACGTCGGCAGCGTGCTGCTGGCCACCGTCGGGGTGTACGCCGACGTGGCCGTGGGGGTCGGAGTTGGCGTCGGCGTCGGTGTGGGTGTCGGAGTCGGAGTGGGCGTGGGTGTCGGAGTCGGCGTGGGTGTCGGGGTTGGCGTCGGCGTGGTGCTGCCGCTGGCGCTGTAGTTGGTCAACTCCTCCGTGACGTCCGACGACGACGACGCGTCCTCGATCTTCACCACGCCGATGCCGGGCACGAACCAGACGCTGACCGCGTCGTCCGGCGTGGTCACGCCCGACGAGTCGGTGTCGGACCCGCCGGTCGTGAACTGGTAGGCGTCGGTGAAGTCCTTGTACGGCGTGGTGACGCTGACCGGGCTCTCGCTGACCAGCGACACCGTGCTCACGACGGTCTCGGTCGAGGTGGTGGCGGGGGTGGCGGTGTTGTCGGTGGTCGTCTCGGTCGTGGTCGACGTGTAGGTCTGCCCGCCGACCATGGTGGCGGGGAACTCCTGTTCGGGCGGGTTCTCGATCGTCGTGTTGTCGCTGGAGACCACGCCCGTCGTCACGTTGGTGGTGACGCTGTGGTCGCCGTAGTCGACCGCGTTGCCGCCGCTGTCGAGCCCGGAGTAGCCCTTGTCCACGCTGGAGTAGGTCGACGACGTGGTGTCGGTGTCGCGCTCGGTCGCGCTGTGCCCGTTGAACGTGGCCGACCCGACCAGGGTCGACGTGTAGGTGCCGCTGAGCGCCCCGGCGGACAGCACCTCGTACGTGCTGACCGCCCCGTCGGTCCCCGAGCCGATGATGGTGGTCGCGCTCACGCTCATCAGCCGCCGACGCTCCAGCGGCTGCATGGCGGCAATGACGGCGGTGGCGATGCGACGGCGACGCGGCGCGTTCGGCTGGTGCTTCACGGTGTTCCCTCGTCCCCCACGGAGCTGGATCGGAGCCCCGGTGTCGGGGCCACGCCATCATCCTGATATCCCAGCCCGCGATGTCAACAGTCGAGGGTTTTTGCCGCAACTGGCGGTCGCCACGGAGAGCGTCCCTGAACCGCCGAGCCGGTTCTGGTGCGCGTGCCCGTCAGCAGTCGTCGACTGATCGACGGCCGCTGAGGGCCGACGTGGTCGTATACCGGGACGGCGACGGCTACGCCGGTCCCGATGCCTACCGGTTCACGCACGGCCGGCACTGGTCGATCCCAACGTTCGGCCCGACGCCGACGGTGACGCGCTGGTCCCGCGGAACCGCCTCCGCGCAGGTCGGCGCATCGGCGTGGACGTCGCTCTATTGCGACGGCCACGTCGACTGCAAACTGCCGAATCGCGCGGCGTGGTTCAACCTGGGGCCTCGTGCTACTTCCGGTGAACGACCCATCCCGAAAGAGCCCAGCGGCTCCGCCGCCGGTCTTCCACCGGGGGCAAGGCCTTTCATGCCGTGGGCGTGAACCCGCGCCATCCGGCGCAGGCCGGTACAGCAAGAGCGAAGCGTCTCACGGATCGGATAGCGACGCTCCGCTCCTGCCGTTTCGCGGGGTACCGCCGACCGTCACGCGCACGTGACCACGGACTGGAAGTCCGTGCCACGGCGGAAGGACCCGCGGCGGAGCCGCTGGGCTCTGTCGCGGGTGTCACCCGTCGATCTTGATCTTGTCCAGCTCCGGCGGCGGCGGGGGGTAGCTCAGGTCCATTCGCTTCATCGTCCGGGCGATCGTGTCGCTCAGCACCCAGTTGCGGAACCACTTGTGGTCCGACGGGACGATGTACCACGGCGCGTGCGGCGTGGAACACTTCCGCAGCACGTCCTCGTAGGCGGCCTGGTAGTCGTCCCAGTGGGCCCGCTCGGCCAGGTCGTTGGGGTCGAACTTCCAGTGCTTCTTCGGGTCGTCCAGCCGGCTCTGCAGCCGGCGGCGCTGCTCGTCCTTGGAGATGTGCAGGAAGAACTTGATGATCGTCGTGCCGTTGTCGGCCAGCATCTGCTCGAACGCGTTGATCTGCTCGAACCGCTTCGACCAGATGCCCTTGGGCACCAGGTCGTGGACGCGAACGACCAGCACGTCCTCGTAGTGGCTGCGGTTGAAGATGCCGATCATGCCCCGCGCCGGGCAGTGGTAGTGGACGCGCCACAGGTAGTCGTGCGATGCCTCGAGGTGGCTCGGCGCCTTGAAGCTGGTGACGTTGCACCCCTGCGGGTTGACGCCGCCGAACACGTGCGCGATCGCCCCGTCCTTCCCGCCGGTGTCCATCGCCTGGATGACGATCAGCACCGACCGCTTGGCCTCGGCGTAGAGCAGCGCCTGCATCTTCCCCAGGTGGTCCAGGTTGCGGGCCGTCACCTCGGCGGCGTCGGCCTTGCCCTTGAACTTGCCGGTGTCGGTCGTCTCGTACCGGTCCAGGTTGAACTTCTTCCCCGGTTCCACGAGGTAGGGCGAGTCGATCATGCGGTTTCCTTTGGCGGTGCGACGAACGGCAGGTCCACGACGACCGCCCGGCGGATCGCCCCCTCGGCCGGCACGTTCAGCACCGTGCCGGCGCCGGCCGATGCCTTCCTCACCGTCGCCAGCGCGACGGCCACGTTCGACAGCAGCGGCGACACCGTGCTGCTGGTGACGCCGCCCACGGTGTCCCCCCCATCATCGGTCAGCGGGGCCCCGGCCATGGGCAGCGAATCGTCCGACATCTTCACGCCGACGATCCGCCTCGACACGGCGCCCCGCGCGTGCATGCGGGCCACGATCTCCTGCCCCGGGTAGCACCCCTTGGTGAAGCTGACCGCCCGGTCCAGCGCCGGCCCCGTCTCGGCTGGCAGGGCGGTCTCGTCGAAGTCGATGCCCAACAGCGGCCGGCCCGCCTCGACCCGCGCCGCGTTGAACGCCGCCCAGCCCACCGGCCGGACGTGGCGTCCGATGCAGTTCATCCACACCAGCCGCGCCGACTCGGCCGGCACGATCAGGTGATAGCCGGCGCTGCCAGTCGGATCGTCCCGCCACACCACCGCCGACGTGCCGAACAATTCGATCGTCGCACATCCAGTCGGCTCCAGCGCCGGCAGCTCGTGCAACGCGACGGTCGCCCGGGGTCCGTGCAGGGCGATCTCGTGCAGCTGGCCGGTGCGGTTGGCGATCGCCACCTGCTCGGCGAACCTGTACCGCTCCAGCGCCGCCGCCACGCCCTCGGCCAGCCGGCCGTCCAGCTCGATCAGCGTGCGGTCGCCTAGTTCCAGCACGGTCATGTCGGCGATGATCTTTCCGTTCTTCGCCTGCAACAGGAACGCGTACACGCCCTGGCCGGCCGTCAGCCCAACCTTGGTGTTCTTGTCGTACGTCTGGTTCGAGATGAGGTTGTTCAGGAACGGCAGCCGGTCCCGGCCGGTCAGCTCCAGGAACCCCCGCTGCGGCAGGTCGATCAGCCCGGCGCCCTTGCGTAGGGCCGCGTACTCCGCCTGCGGCTCGCCGAACGTGCTGACGATCTGCCACGCCGCATACGACTGGAACTCGGCCTCGGCCTGCTCGTGCAAGTCGTGCAGCGGATCGGCGGCGGGAACTGCGGTCATGCGGCGATTGTTGCCGCATCGATGGCCGACGTCCATCTCCGTTAGCCACCCGCGGGGCGGGGGTTCTCCTCAGGGCGATCAGCGTGGTGCCAATCAAACCCCCGCAAAGCGGGGGGGAGGTCACCGTACCGGCACCGTCCCGTGCAGCGACAGCGCTTCCGCCTTCACCGCCGCCACCGGCGGCGGCGGCACCGTGTACAGCGCCGGCCCAACGGTCAATCCCGCGCCCTTCAACAACAGCCGAGTCTTCACGTCCGACGGCTCCACCACGAACACTGCTCGGCCGCGCAGATCGGCCGGCGTCACCTCGGCGGCGTTCACCACGTCGCGCCGGCTCAGGAACGCCGCCACCCGGCCGTAGGGCGGCTTGATCAGCACCAGCCCGCCCGGCCCCACCCGCCGGCCGATCGCCGCCGACAGCGCCGGCACCGGCTCGTACCAGCCCTGGTTGTAGCCCGCCAGGAACGGCCGTGACCGCTGCTGGCCGATCAGCCCGCCCACCTTCGACACGTTCGCGATCGACCCGAAGCCCAGCACCAGCAGGAACGCCCCGTCGATCGCCCACCGCCACGCCCGGCCGCGCGCCGGCTGGCGGTCGACCCACGCCAGCGCGGACCACCACCCGTACACCAGCAGCGGCAGCACCGGCAGGAAGTACCGGTCCAACGTCTCCTGCACCATCAGCAGCACCGTGGCCAACAGCAGCGTGAACCACAGCCCCCACAGCGCCCGCACCCGGTACAGCCCGAACCCCAGCCCCAGCACCAGCCCGCTCAGCACGGCGTTGGCGACGAACCCGAACCGCACCTGGAACAGCACGTCGGATGCGGCCCAGGCGAACAGCCCGTACAGCTTCTGCGTCATCGGTCGGTCGAGCGGGTTGGCCACGCCGGTCAGCCGGTTCACGAAGTACTGCACGTAGGTGCCGCTCAGCGCCTCGCCGTACGCCTGCCGCAGGCCGAACACGCATGCGACCGCCACCACCGCCAGCCCGGCCGCCACCGGCAGCAGCGTCCGCATCCGCACGCGGCCGCGCACGGCGTCGGTCGCGATGGCGATCGCCACCGCCACCAGCAGCAGCCACCCGGTCGGCCGGATCGCCACCGCCAGCGCCAGCCCGCCGATCAGCAGCGACCAGTCGTACCAGCGACCCCCGCGCGAGGGCCGGCCCGCGGGCGGGCGGGCCAGCGTCCCCTCGTACCCGGCGAGCGTCGCCATCGCCGCCATCGCGAACGGCAGGTCGGTCCACAGTTCCAGCGCGTAGACGAAGAACGCCTTGGTCAGCGCCGTCCCGAACGTGACGATCACCGCCGTCGGCCGGCCCGAGTGGAGCAGGAACAGCCGGTACGTCGCCGCCAGCGTGCCCAGCGTGATCAGCAACAACAGCACGTGGACCGGCACCAGCGTGCCCGGGCCGAACACCTTGAACGTGGCCGCGATCATCAGCGGCCAGCCCGGCAGCGCCAGCCGGTTCACGTGCCCGAGGTAGGTGTAGCCGTGCCCCTCGGCCAGGTTCCGCCCGATCGACAGGTAGAGCGCCGCATCGGGCTGGACGCGCCACTGCCCGTTGAACGCCGCCAGGTAGAACGCCAGCGTCAGCCCCCACAGCAGCCATCGGTAACGGTCGGCCAGCGCGAGCAGCCGGTCGGCTGCAGGCCGGGAGCCGGCGCGGAGGTCGATTCGGGGGACGGGGCGCGCGTACGACAACACCCCGGCGGCGTCGGCTGTCCTGAGCATGTCCTGATTCCTACCCGCGACCGTCCGCCGGCCCGTCGTCCTGAGCGACCGACCGGACCTACGGACGCCGCCGACCCGCCATCCTTACAGGTTGTCGCCCGCCAGCACGTCCCGCCACACCGCGCGGGCCCGCTCCAAAGTGTAACCGGCCATCACGTCTTGTCTCGCTGCCGCCCCCATCGCCGCCCGCAACCCTGCGTCGCTAGCCAGCCGCTCGATCGCGTCCGGCCAGTCCTCCGCCGTCGCCGGTAGGACCCCGGTCACGCCGTCCCGGATGATCGCCGCGTTCGCCCCCACCGGCGACGCGATGGTCGGCAGGCCAGCCGCCATGTACTGCACGATCTTGAACCCGCTCTTGCCCGCCGTCCACCGATCGTCGGGCGTCGGCGCGATGCCGATGTCGCCCCGCGCCAGTGCTGCCGCCTCGCCCGCCTCGGTCCACGGCACGTGCTCCACGTCCAGCACCTCGCTGCCCACCGTCTCGTTCGCGATCGTGATCAGCCGCAGCCCCGGCACCCGTCGGGCCGCCGCCTCCAGCTGCGGCATCCATTGCCGCAGGTACGGCAGCGTCGACCCCGACCCGATCCACACCAGCGTCGGCCGGTCGGTCGCCGCGTGCTCCTTCACCGTGTAGTGGTCCGGATCCACCACCGTCGGCAGCACCGTCACCGGCCGGCCCAACCCGCGGAAGTGCCCGGCCAGGAATTCGTTCCCCGCCACCACGTGATCCGCCACGGCCGCCGTCGCCTGGAACCGCCGCTGCTTCAGCCACCGCGACCACGCCGACACGTTGCGCCGCTGCGTCATTACGGCGTCGTCCAGCTCGAAGACGATGCGCTTCGCCACCCGCCGCAGCAGCCGGGCGTGGCTCGGGTCGAGCAGCTTCCGCTGCACGATGACCGCGTCGTACGTCCACGCCGACTCGATCAGCCGCCTGCGGTCGGCGGGATTCCGAGGCCGCGTGCGGTAGTCGAACGCGTACCCGTCGCCCGCTAGCAGCGGCGCGAGGATGCCGAGGCGAAGGCGGAACGCCGCCTCGGCCGGGTCGATGGTGATGACGAGCACGCGCGGCATCGGGCTGGCATTCTGCCGGCCCGCGACGAGTATGTACACGGCCCCGCGCCGCTATCCCAGTTTCGACTTGGGGTCGCTCCGGATCAACTTCCTGATTTCTATCCGGCTTCTCGGAGAAGTTGTTCCGGCCTTGTTCCTTATCAACGATGAGGACCACCACTCGCACGGTGTCGAGTCCACCCAGCGAGGAAGCCCCGGATGTCCGTCCGGGGCTCCGTCAGATCCGCCTGTTCTTGCAGTTCAGGCCCCGACGGTGGCCGTCTCCAGCATTTGGGCCCAGCGCTTGCCCTCGCGCTGCTTCCAACTGCCCTTGTGGTAGGCGTAGCCAACGATCAGCGGGACGGCCAGCGTGGCCTCGCTGAAGACCATCTGCTCGTACATCGTGTCGACCTTGCCCCAGCTGCTGGCCTCCTTGAGGGTGGAGCTGCTGAGGGCGCCGTCGCGGACGTCGGCCACCGTCACCTGGACGGCGTACTTGTGCATGGGGGCGTCGTGGCCCAGCACCTCGGCGCACACCACGATGTCCTGCGTGAAGTTCTTCGGCACGCCCCCGCCGATCATGAACAGGCCCGTCTCGGGGTTTTTGATCTTCAGTTGGGTGAGCTCGTAGAAGTCCTTGCCCCCGTCCCAGGTGACCTTGGGCGACTCGCCCCGGGCGACGGCGTGGGCGACCAGGCCGAAGCCGGCCGAGCAGTCGCTGAACGCGGGGCAGAAGATCGGGACGTCGCGCTTGTAGCACTCGTAGATCAGGCTGTCGGCGCACTTGGGGCCGCCGGTCTTGTCCAGGTGCTCGCCGAGGGCGCGGACGAACTCCCGGCTGCTGTGGGCGCCGGGCTCCATGCCGTCGAACACCTGCTGCGTGGTGTCGTCGCAGATGCGCAGCTCCTCCTCGTCGATCAGCGTGTCGTAGATGCGGTCTAGCGCGTGCTCGCGCAGCTCGCCGTCGAACAGGCCGCTCTTGAGCTTGTCCTCGGCCACGTAGTGCTTGAAGCCGAGCGACTCGAAGAAGTCTTGGTCGACGATGTTGGCGCCAGTGCTGACGATGGCGTCGACCATGTTGTTGCGGACCATGTCGACGAACACCTTCTTCAGGCCGGCCGAGATGAGCGACCCGGCCAGCGTGAGGATGACGCCGCACTCGGTGTCGGCGAGCATCTTGTCGGTGATGTCGGCGGCGCGCGCCAGGTCGCGGGCGGTGAATGCCATCGACTTCATCCCTTCAACCACGGCCACGATGCCGGGGTTCCTCGTCACGTCGATGTGCTTCACTTGCCCGTGGGCCAGGAAGTCCTGCTTGGTCGACGCCCCGGCGCTCTTGGCCTTCATGGGGTCTTATTCACCGATTCGAAGTTCTCGTGGGCCATCGCGGCACCTCCTGCGGGGTTCTGGGGTTGTCTCGACAAACGAAAAAAGCCACCTCGACTCGCTACGGTGTGTCGGTGAGGACACCCGCCATTGCGAGCCGTTGTGGCTTGTGCCGGCATTCTATCAACTCTGGCTGACAGTCAAGTGAAACTTGCGCCACGTTCACGGCTACGATGCCGCCCGTATGGACGCCAGATCCCGAAGCCGTGTGATGATGTCGCTGCGGAGCGAGGCGGCGATGGGCCTGAGGTTTGTCGACGCGCCGTCGCTCGACCTGCCGGCGATGACGACGGCCGACGACCCGCCGCCCGCGGCGACGCCGCTGCCCACCGTGCCGCCTGCCCTGCCGCCGAAGCAGCGGGCACCGACCGTTGAGCCGAAGCCCTTGTTCGTCCCGGCGGCGGCGGAGCCGACCGTCACGCTCGGCGGCGCGTCACTGCCCGTCGAGCAGCGGCGGGTCACGCTGCAACTGCTGGACGACAATGAGGTGAAGGGGTGCCCCAAGTGCCGCCTGAGCGAGACGCGGACGCACACCGTCTTCGGCGAGGGCGACCCCGAGGCGGCGATCTTCTTCGTCGGCGAGGGACCCGGCGAGCAGGAGGACCTGTCGGGCCGGCCGTTCGTGGGTCGGGCGGGGCAACTGCTGGACAAGATGATCGCCGGCATGGGGCTGCGGCGAGAGCAGGTGTACATCGGTAACGTCTGCAAGTGTCGCCCCCCCGGCAACCGCGTGCCGGCCCCGGACGAGGCGGCGGCCTGCATGCCCTACCTCGTGCAGCAGCTGGAAGCGGTGCGACCCAAAGTGATCGTCACCCTCGGCCTCACCGCGGCCAAGTACATGCTCGGCGACAACAAGCTGGCCATGGGCAAGATCCGCGGCACCTGGTACCAGTGGCGCGGCGTGAAGCTGATGCCGACGTTCCACCCCTCATACGTGCTGCGCACCTACACCGAGGCCACCCGCAAGGCGGTTTGGGACGACCTGAAGAGGGTGATGACCGAGGTGGGCCTGGCGATCCCGAAGGGGCGTAAAGAGTGACGCCGCGGCCCGTGCCGCGGCGTCTCGCGCCGGCTTTCCTGACCGCGAACTGGACCGCGTGGTGGGGCGGGCTCAGGAAGTTGTCAGATGGAGTCGCGCCGCTTCACGCAGCGCCGCACCGCAGGCCGATGTAGACCGCTACCTGTGGTGCTGCGACGCCGGGTCCCGCTGCCTGTGGGACCCGCCTCGCGAGCGCCAAAAGCGTCGGTGTCGGCGCAGAAATTTGGCTTTGTCATCGCGGCCGGTTCGATGTAGGTTCCGTCGTTCACGGATGGGCTGAGCGTCAAGCAGGAAGCGCGTCGCACCGCGGCCACGGATGGGCCGTGCGGGGGACGGGGATGCCGTGCGCTCAGGGCGGCCAGATCTGGAAGCAGCAGTCCAATGAGCATGATGCAGACTCGACCGGCCGGGGGCGACCCCAGGCCGAGCAGGGACGCCATCGTCGCCCGTCGACCCACCGAGGCCCCGCCCATGGACCCCGCGGCGTGGCAGGCCATCCTCCGCGCCATCCGCGCGCAGCACCCCACGCTGCACCGCGTCTGGTTCGACCAGATGGTGCCGCGGCAGCTGACCAACGGCGTGATCCAGGTGACCGTGGCGACGGCGGCGCAGCTGAACTTCTGCCAGGGGCAGTGCCAGCAGCCGTTCACGGCCGCCGCACAGGCAGCGACCGGGCGATTGGTGGCGGTCAGCTTCCACTGCGACAAGCTGCCGCGCGGCGGCGTGTTCGCCGAAGGGGACGCGCCGCTGCCGCTCAATCCCGACTACGTGTTCGAGCAGTTCGTCACCGGCCCCAGCAACCGGTTGCCCCACGCGGCCAGCCTGGCCGTGTCGGAACAGCCGGGCAAGGCGTACAACCCGCTGTTCATCCACGGCGGGGTCGGGCTGGGCAAGACGCACCTGCTGCAGGCGATCTGCCAGCGGCTGCTGGAGCACCAGCCGGACGCGCGCATCGCCTACCTGTCGTGCGACACGTTCGTGAACCAGTTCATCGCGTCGGTCGAGAACGGCGACATGAACGACTTCCGCAACCGCTACCGTCACGCCGACGTGCTGGTGATCGACGACATCCACTTCCTGCGTGGCCGGGACCGCACGCAGGAGGAGTTCTTCCACACCTTCAACACGCTGTACCAGGGGCAGAAGCAGATCATCCTTTCGGCTGACTGCCCCCCGAGCGAGATCCCCGAGCTGGAGGAGCGGCTGGTCAGCCGGTTCAACTGGGGATTGGTCGCGCGCGTCGACAAGCCGTGCTACGAGACGCGGGTGGCCATCCTGCAGAAGAAGGCCCGCATGCGCGGCCTGACCCTGGCCGACGACGTGGTCTGCTACATCGCCGCCAAGGTGGAGAACAACACGCGCGAGTTGGAGGGGGCCATCACCAAGGTGCAGGGGCTGAGCCTGCTGAACGAGGGGAAGATCGACCTGGACCTGGCCAAGGCCGCGTTGGGCGACGTCGTCGCGCCAGAGCAGCGGCGGGTCACCGTCCAGAACATCCTCGACGCCGTCACCAAGTACTACAGCGTCCGCGTGGCCGACCTGCAGGGCAAGCGGCGGCACAAGTCGATCGCTTTCCCCCGGCAGGTGTGCATGTATCTGGCTCGCCGACACACCCGCTACAGCCTGGAGGAGGTCGGCGGGTACTTCGGCGGCCGGGACCACACGACGGTGCTGCACGCGGTGCGCGCGGTGGACGAGGACATCCGGGACGACGCGGAGATCGCGAAGCAGATCGCGCAGATCGAGGCGGGGCTGATGAGCGGTGGGTGAGTTGCCACGGGCGAGCAGAGGTCGAGAGCCGCCGGTATAATGAGAGTACCTATGACGACGGTCACCATTGCCGCCGAGAAGGCCGCCGGTCCGAAGCTCGTCTTCCGAGCGTTCTCTCGCGACCGCCAATCGACCGGTCAGACGCCCGGGGCAGCGCTAGACGCGCTCGCCGCTGAGATCGACTTGGAAGCCAACGGGTCGCTCGTGGTTTTCCTCGAGCCTCGCTTCGACGAGTTCTTTTCCGCCGAACAGGGGCGCCGGTTGCAGGAGTTGGTGGTCCGACACCGCGCCGCTCTGGACAGCGGCGTTCCGATGCCGGCCGCCGACCTGGTCGAACTTGAAGACTTGGCGCTCGCTGAGACGGAGGCATCTGGCCTGCGCGTGGAGGCGGCGCTGCGACGGGTCCGCGCTTGAACCCGCTCTACCCGGCCGTGGCGGAACGCGCCAATCAACGGTGCGAGTATTGCCGCGCTCCAGAGGTCGTGAATGGCTTTCCCTTTGAGGTCGAACACCTGCGTCCGCGGGCACATGGCGGCGGGGATGAGGCCGACAACCTCGCCTTGGCCTGTCGGGCGTGCAACGTGTTCAAGTCCCACGCGATCCTGGCGACCGACCCCGATACCGGTCAGCTGGTTCCGGTGTTCAACCCACGGCAGGGCGAGTGGGCTGATCATTTCGAGGTGGGCGCGGACAACCGAATCCTCGGCATCGCGCCCGTGGGTCGCGCGACCGTCGTTCGCCTCAACCTGAACGCCGACCGCCAGGTCCTTGCCCGCGGCGCGTGGCGAGCGCTCAACCTTATCCCGTGAGCCGGAACACCGGCGCCTCCGGCCGGCACCGGAACCGCACGCGCTGGATGTAGCCCACGCCGCTGCTGACGTACAGCTTGCCACCGTGGTCCAGGTCGAACACGCCCCAGTCGTGCTGCGTGTTGCGGATGTTCAGCCGCGGCGGGCCGTAGAACGGCAGGCGGATCTGCCCGCCGTGGGTGTGGCCAGACAGGATCAGGTCGGGCGCGAAGGGGGCCAGGAACGGCACGGTGTCCGGGTTGTGCGACAGCGCGATGCGTGGCTCGTCCCGCGGCACGTTCAGGAACCCCAGCGCCGGGTCGAACTGGCCGAACCACAGGTCGTCCAGCCCCACCAGCCACAGTCGGGCACCGTTTCGCTCAATCGTGTGGGACCGGTTCCGCAGCACGATGCACCCGTGGTCCGTCAGCACCTCTTGGGCGTGGAGGTGGAGCGTGTCGTCCGCCGGCTCGTTCGGCCGGCGGGCGTAGCCGAACTCGTGGTTGCCGAAGCTGACGACCGTCGGGATGCCGGCCGACACGTACGCCTCGCGCAGCATCGCCGCCGCCGGCGCGGCGGCAGCCCGGCGGTGGTGGATCAGGTCACCCGTCACCAGCACCAGGTCCGGCTTCAGGTCGGCGATCCGTCGCACCACGCCGCGGAGGTAGTCGAAGTTCGCGTACCCCGTGTGCAGGTCGGTCAGGTGGGCGACGCGGTACCCCTCGAACGGCCCCGGCAGGTTGCGGATCGGCATCGGACGCTCGTACACCCGCGGCCAGAACGGCTCGACCTGCGTCGCGTACGCCCCGGCCATCACCGGCACCGATGCCCAGAACGCTGCGCGACCCAGGAACTGTCGGCGCGACGGCAACGCGTCGGTCGCGGGCGGCGGCGGGGCGGCGATGGCATCGGCGGCGACGGTCATCCGCTTCTCCATCGGCCACCCTCCGGGGACGGCTGAGCGGCAACGCCGCGTCCGATCATCCTTCGCGCGCCAACCGCGACGCGTCACACCCGCATCGTGTCGAACATCGCCTGGTTGGTCTTGTGCTTCCCCAGGGCCTCCAGCATCGACTTCATGGCCCCGCTCGGCGGCATGTTCATCAGGTGCCGGCGGATGTTGCGGGCGGCCAGCAGCTGCTTGGGGTCCAGCAGCTTCTCCTCCTTGCGGGTGCCGCTGGAGGCGATGTCGATCGCGGGGTAGATCCGGCTGTTGGACAGGTTGCGGTCCAGCGTCAGCTCCATGTTGCCGGTGCCCTTGAACTCCTCGAAGATCACCTGGTCCATCCGGCTGCCGGTGTCGATCAGGCACGTGGCCAGGATCGTCAGGCTCCCGCCGTGCGTGCCCCCGGGCCCCTCCACCTTGCGGGCGGCGCCGAACAGCTTCTTGGGGATCTCCAGGGCGCGGTTGTCCAACCCGCCCGACATCGTCCGGCCGCCGCTGGGGCCGCCGACGTTGAAGGCCCTACCCACGCGGGTCAGGCTGTCCATCAGCACCACCACGTCCTTGCCCATCTCCACCTGCCGCTTGCACCGCTCGATCACGAGCTGGGCCAGGTCCAGGTGCTTGTCGATCGTGTTGTCGTTGCTGCTGGCGTACAGCGTGCCGGGCACGTTCCGGCGCATGTCGGTCACCTCCTCGGGCCGCTCGTCGACCAGCAGCAGGACCAGCTCGACGTTGGGGTAATTGTGGTGGATCCCCTTGGCCAGGTTCTGCAGGAGGATGGTCTTGCCGGTCCGGGGCGGCGCGACGATCAGCCCGCGCTGGCCGAATCCGACGGGCGCGAGGATGTCCATCACGCGGGTGGTCATCTCGGCCGGGTCGTGCTCCAGCTTCAGCACCGGGGCCGGGTCCAGGGCGGTCAGCTCGTAAAGCGGAATCTTGGCGCGCCACTCCTCGGGCGGTCCGTTCTCGACCAGGTCGAGCTTGGTCAGCGATCGGCCCTGGGGGATGCCGCGCACTAGCAGCCCCGGCCGCAGGTTCATCTCGCGGATGACGTTGCGGGGGACGACGACGTTCCCCGGCGCGGGGCGCAGGGGGTAGGCGGGGTCGCGGAGGACGCCGTCCGAGTTCTCGTCGCGGATCGACAGCAGCCCCTCGACCGAGGCGCCCGCGGCGATGGGTGGGGCGGCAGGTTCTTGGCGACCGCCGGCCTGCCCGTTAAACCCGTTCCCCCGGTGTTGCCCGCCCCCGCCGCCGTAGCGGCGCTGCTGGCCCTGTTGCCCGCCGCGCTGGGGGCCGTTGCCCCCACCGTTGCCTCCCCCGTTGCCCCCACCGTGGTTGGGGCGTGTCTGTCCCGATGCCTGACCGCCACCTGACGGTCGTTGGGACCGGTCGCGGAACCGCCGGCGCTCGCTCATGCTCTGACCTTGTGTGAACTACGCGGAACGGACGCGACCGGCGGCCGGGCTCGGCCTCTTCTCGGTCGCAAAGGTCATCCGAAAGGTGAACCCACCCCAAGGGCGGGCAATGGCCGCGGGCGGTGGCCCGGGCGGGATACCCTCGTTCCGCGAGGTAGCATAGTCAAAGACGTGCCGGGGGAAAAGGTGGGAAGCCCACCAAATCTTCAGGGCGGCACAATTTGTGCCAGGAACGGGTGGGGTCGACCCAAGCCGTTGCGCCGGCGGCCGCTATCCACGCAACAATCCCGGCGCGATCAGCTGCCGGAACATCAGCGGCTCCTCCGCCTCGCGACGCCGATCGCGCGCCGGCTCCGTCGCCACACAAACGGCCACCGCGGCCCCCACGGCGATGGCCCCAATGCCCGCGACGTTCGCGCCGCGCCCCATTCCGGCGACCGGCGCTTCCGGCACGGCGGGAACCGGAAGCCTCGCGGCGACGAACTCCGGCGGCAGCGGCACCGACCGAATCGCCTCCACCGCGACCGGCGCCACCGTGCTCGCAGTCGCCGGCGCGACGTTCAAACAGCCGTCGTTCACGCTGACGACCTGTCCGTCCGTCGCCACCGCCGCCGCGGCGGCCTCGCGCACCGGCGCGATCGAAGGTCCCCCCCCCACTCCACGGCCGCGCCAGCCGTCGTGGCCGTCCGCACGTCGATCCCGTCCGTTCGCGACGCTGCCGGCGCAGTGGCCATCGCCACCGCTGGCCCGGTCGCCGCGGCGAACGCCGCCAGCAGGGGGTCGACCACCTCCAGCGACAGCTCGTACCCGCCATGGAAACGGGCCGGCGGCGGACCGACGGGGACGGTCACCGTGATCGTCGTCTGCTTCAGCGTGGTCGAAGCCGTCGACTTCACCAGGGCCGCGACCAGCGTCGCCCCCTTCGGCGTGCCGATGCCGCTCATCTGGTCGTACCCCGTGCCGGCCGAGATCGAGGACGACGTCGACCCGCTGGTGACATCGTTGAAATCGGCGTCGTAGAGCGACTTGTGCCCGTACAGACCGTACAGCGTGGGCAGCGTGTTCGTCGCCCCGCCCCGTTGGCCGACGCCGTCCCGAACTTCAGCCCCGCCAGCCCGTACCCGGCCGTGATCTGCGCAGGCGTGTAGCCGGTCACGGTCGAGCTGGCGGCGAGGATCGACACCGACGGGACGGCGGTCGACATCAGCTGCCGCGACTCCAGCGGCTGGATGGCGGCGCGGCTTCTGGGTCTGCGGGAGTTCGGGTTGTGATTGGTAGCCACGCCCTGAAGGTTGCCCGCGGCGTCGAGAAGCGGCCGACATGAAGTGGAATTCAGGTTCGTTCGCGTAGCGGTCGCCCCGCAGGGGCACTCGTTGAGGTTCGAAGAGTGCCCCTGCGGGGCGACCGCTACGCCGGCACGCTCACCCGACGACGGTCAACACGTTCACCAAGCTGACCTTGGCCGTGTTGCCGGCGGCGTCGGTGACGACGGCGATCACCGTGTATGGGCCCGCTGGGATGGACGTCATAATTGTCCGGATGGTGACCGGGACCCGCGTGGCCTTGCGGCCGGGCCGGACGATCGCCTTGCTCGTCACCTGGCCCACCGACGGGGCGCCGGTCAGCGAACCGTCGGCCGACAGGTAGAGCGTCACCGTCAGCGGGACCGACGTCGCGGCGTTGCCGGCGTTGCTGATCGCCAGCGTGACGGCCCGGCCCAGGCGGCGGCCGGCGGTGGCGGTCGCGGGGAGCTTGTCCGACTGCACGGCCACCGACAGGTCGACCGCGGCGGCGACGACCGTGAACGACGGGCCGGCGGCGCTGATCGACGCGACGCCCGCCTTGGTGGTGATCCGGGCGACCCAGACGTAGTCGCCGGGCGTCAGGGCCGGGGGCAGGGCGGTCAGGGGCACGGTGAGGTTCGACACGTGCCCGGCGCGGAGCGTCACGCTGCGCGCCGCGGACGTGACCGACACGGAGGAGTCGTCCAGCGATCCGTTGGCCGTCGCGAACAGCTCGACGGTCGTCTGGCCCGAGTAGGCGGTGCCCGACTGGTTGGTGACCGACAGGAACACCTTCCCGCCGGGCACGGCCGTCCCGGCCACGACCGACGCCGGGACGGTCGTGCGGATGACGGCCGACGCCAGGCCCGGCGCGTTGGACGTGATCGAGACGGTGCCGGTCGAGCTGCCGTGGGTCGCGTCGCCGGAGTAGGTGGCGGTGACGACCACCACGCCGGTCGGCAGCGCGGCGGTGGTGGCGGCCGCGGTGCCGTCGCCCGCCAGCGCGGCCGACCCGAGCGACGTGCCATCGGGCAGCGTGAACGTGACCGTGCCGGTCGGGGCGGCCTTGGAGTCGGCGCCGGCCACGACGGTGGCGGTGAGCGTGACGGCGGTGCCGGTGGCGATGACGGCCGCGGGCGAGACGGCGACCGACGTGCCGGTCGCCCCGACGATCCGCTCGGCGGCGCCGATGTCGAACGCCGTCCCCTGCGGGACGGCCGTGCCGTAGAAGTCGGTCTTGCCGGGGTTGATCCCCAGCGCCGTCAGCGAGACGCCGGCGTCCACCAGGGGCGACGTCGCGGTCAACTGGTACTCGGGCAGGCTGGCCAAGCGGGTCTGTCCGCCGGTGAGGGTGCCGCCGTCGCCCATGGCGACCAGGCCCGGGTCGACGCCCAGGCCGGTCGCCACGCCGCCGAGTTCCTCCTCACCGGTCGCCGCGCGGAAGGCGTCGAGCGTGGCGTAGGCGGCGCCGTTCCAGTTGAGGTCGAGGTCGGCGTCGGGCCCGGCCCAGTAGTCGTTCCCGGCCAGCGTCAGGCCGGCCCCGTCGCCGGTGACGAGCATCGGTCGCAGGCCGGGGTCGACCGCGAAGATGTTGTTGTAGACGGCCACCGAATCGGTGTCGGCCAGGACGTAGAAGCCGATCGGGCTGGTCCCGGCCGCGGCCGACAGGTAGACGGTGTTGCCGTACACCTGCGAGTCGGCCAGCGGCTCGGCGTTGGGGCCGGTGTAGAAGTTGATCCCGCCGTAGCGATTGTCCCGGCCGTCGTTCTGGCTGATGTTGTACCGGACCAGGTTGCCCGACCACGCCGTCGCCTTGGGGAACTGGGCCAGAAGGATGCCGGCGCCGGCGTTGTCGTGGCTGTAGTTGTACTGGATGATGCTGTTGGTCGTCCCGCCGTCCAGGTCGTACCCGCCCCCGTCGGTGTAGGCGGCGGCGTTGTCGTACGCCTCGTTGTACTGGATCACCACCGCGTTGCAGTTGTACGCCCAGATCCCGCACGGCCCGCCGATCGTGCTGCTGTTCAGCGTCCCGTTGCCGTACGCCACGCTGTGCTCGATCGTCGCCCCGTCGACGTTGCCCAGCTTGATGCCGTTCCCCGCGTCGGTCTGGCCCGACCGACCGGTGTTGTCGTACGCCCGCACGTTGTCGACGTAGATCGCCTCGTGCGCCAGCCCGTAGGCGGCGGGGTTGGCGGTGTAGTCGCCGGCGTAGCTGAAGATGCCGGCGTCGGTGTTGCCGTGGACGGCCGAGTTGGTGACCTGCACGTCCTTGAACCCGCTGCCCCCGCCCGCGCCGTCGGTCGTGCCGTCGATGCCGATGCCGACGAACCCGAACCCGCTGACGTCGACGTCGTCGATGTAGACGTGGTCCAGCTTCACGTCGCCGGCCAGGTCGTTGGTGAGCTGGATGCCCGACCCCGCCAGCGCGACCGCCGCCGCCGACGTGCCGACCAGCACCAGGTTCGAGATGTTCACCCCGGCCGTGTCGCGCACGTCGATGCCGTCGCCGCCCCCGGCGCTGATGGTGGCCCGGCCGGTGCCGAAGGAGCTGATCGTGATCGGCGCGCTGGCCGTGCCGGCGTCGGCCGCGGTGAGGCTGATCGTGCCGGCGAAGGTCGCCCCGCCCTCCAGCAGCACCTGATCGCCCGCGGCGAGGGTGAGCGCGTCGACCGCCGCCAGCGTCTGCAGCGGCAGGGCGGCCGTGCCGGGGTTGGTGTCGAGGCCGGTCGGGCTGACGTAGTAGGTGGTCGACAGCAGCCGGCGCACCTCCAGCGGCTCGACGGGCGGCGGGGGGGCGCGACGGGGAGTGGGATAGGGTTTTCGGGAGCGCATCAGTAACCGGCCTCTACGAACGCCGGTGTGATTAGAGGGACGCCGCTGGCGAGCGGGCCATTGCAGTTGGGGGCCGGAACGGTCGTGGGGGGTCTCGGGACGTCGCGGTCGACGGCCGCACGTCCTTGCAGCAGGCGACGCCCGAGAGTAGCGCACCATACTCGGAGGCCGGGCGGGTGACAAATGCCGGCCGCGTGATGGCACGCATGCCCGTGCGACGGATAGGTCGCGTCTCGTGCGGAGCCGATGGCATTGGTCGACCACGCCGGCTGCGCGAGACACGAGCTGCGCTCGTCACGGGCCGACACGGCCCGGTTCCGTCCCTTGGCCCATTGTCGTTCCCGGTTGTCCCGCCCCTTCGCGCCCGGCTATGATTCGCGTTGCCCGGTCGGTCGCGACGGCCGCTACTGGACATCGCGTACAGTGTGAGTGGTCGCCGTTCGTCGCCAGCGTTGTCACCCCCCGCGGAGAATCCTTTCCATGCCCACCTTCGCCTACACCGCCATGAGCACCTCCGGCCAGGAGGTCAAGGGCACGATCGAGGCCGCCAGCAACGAGGAGGCGATCCAGAAGATCCGCGCCCAGAAGCAGTTCCCGACCAAGGTGAAGGAGCAGGCCGCGAAGAAGGCCAAGAAGGGTGCCGCCCCGGTCGCCGAGGCGTTCACGCCGAAGCGGAAGATGCCGATCAGCATCGGCGGCGTGCCGCAGAAGCAGCTGGTCGCCTTCACGCGGCAGCTATCGACGCTGCAGGACGCCGGGTTGCCGATCCTGCGCAGCCTGCAGATCCTGGAGACCCAGCAGAAGCCGGGCCTGATGAAGGCCATCGTCGGGGGCGTCGCCGATGAGGTCGAGGGCGGCGGCACGCTGTCGGACTCGATGAGCAAGTACCCCAAGGCGTTCGACAAGCTGTACGTCAACATGATCAATGCCGGGGAGCTGGGCGGCGTGCTCGACATCATCCTGAGCCGGCTCGCCGACTTCATGGAGAAGGCCGCCAAGCTGAAGAAGAAGGTCATCGGCGCGATGATCTACCCGGCCGTGGTCATCTCGATCGCCGTGGCGATCGTGTCGCTGATCATGATCTTCGTCATCCCGAAGTTCATCCAGATCTTCAAGGACTTCAAGGTCGAGCTGCCCGCCATCACGCAGGTGCTGATCGCGATCAGCCTCTGGTTCACGCCCCCGACCAACGGCTGGGCGTACGTGCTGTTCAGCCCGATCATCGTGATGATGCTGATCAAGCTGCTCCGCATGAGCGAGGGCGGCAAGTACGCCGTCGACCTGGTCAAGCTCAAGATCCCCATCCTGGGCGGCATCATCGCCAAGACCTCCATCGCCCGCTTCACCCGAACCCTGGGCACCCTGATCAGCGCCGGCGTGCCGATCCTGGACGCCCTGAACATCACCAAGGAGACCTGCGGCAACGAGGTCTACAGCCGGGCCCTGGTCAAGGTCCACGACGCGATCCGCGAGGGCGAGTCGATGGCCGACCCGCTGCGGGCCACCAAGGTCTGCGATGCCCTGGTGGTGAACATGGTCGACGTCGGCGAGGAGACCGGCGACCTGGACAAGATGCTGATGAAGATCGCCGACAACTACGACAGCGACGTGGACGTGCTGGTCGGCTCGCTGATCAGCATCCTGGAGCCGATCATGGTCGTCGTGCTGGGGTTGATCGTGGGCTTCATCGTGATCGCGCTGTTCAGCCCGATGATCGCGCTGATCTCGGCCGTGTCCGGCCCGCAGAAGAAGTGACGGCGACCGCCGTTCCGCCGGCGGCACCGCCACCGTTCGAACCGCCCGCCCGTTCCCCCCGAGGAAGCCCTATGCCCGCTCGCCCCGACGGCCGCCCCAGCCGACCCCGCCGCCCCGCCGGCGGGTTCACGCTGATCGAGCTGATGATCGTCGTGTTCATCATCGGCATCCTGGTCGCGCTGACCGTGACGATGATCCCCAAGGTGTACCGCGCGGTCCGCGGGGCGCAGACCAACGCGCAGCTGTCCACCATCGCCGCCGGCATCCAGGCCTACTACGCCGACTTCCGGGCGTACCCGGGGCCGCTGCCGAACGACGTGCTGGGCGGGGCGTATTACGCCACGCCCCGGCTGGCCGGCAGCACGACCGGGAACCGGCTGTCATACTTAGGCACCACCAATCAGGCTACGGGCGCAACCACATACACAGCACTTGACACTTACCAACAGGGTCACATTACGGGTGCCGAAAACTTGGTACTCGGGCTGCTTGGTGGCCTCCAAACTTATACCGACACTTCCACTACGCCGCCGACGTCGTATTTCGCCTTCAACCCGAACGACATCTACCCTGACAACATCGTTGCTGCACCCAAGGGCGCGATGAACCTGGGGACGATCCCCAAGCGGTCCAACGCCTATATCCAGGTGAAAACGGGAGACCTGAGCCCAAACGTCATGCTTCCCGACACCCGCCCCGGTTGGACGTCAATGTACGGGTCCGGCTGTTTCGGTGACGACGGCGGACATTTCGGATTCGACAGCATGATTCCCGAGTTCCTCGATAAGTACTCCCGGCCGCTGCCAATCCTTTACCTGCGGGCCAACGTCGGCACGAGCGGCGTGGTGACCCGGGCGGGCAACACCGAGGCGGGGGCCGGCCCGGTACCGGTCACCTATCAGTACGATCTGGCCCAGGTGCTGGGATACACGGGCAGCCTGATCGGCACCTTGAACAAGACCGGTCAGGATCACCACGGCCTGCAGGACATCATGCCGAGCGCGTCGGTCTCCAATCCGACCGCCGACACCGTGGGCGGCAACTACTCCGTCGCCGGCCCCAACGAGGCGTCAGGACAGACGGGTGCCAACGCCTTCGCCTACCTGAAGGACACGAACACGCCGGCGCTGCAGCCGGGGGGCGGGAACACGACGAACGGCTCGGCCCACCCCCGGCAGAAAGACGCGTACATCCTGATTAGCGCCGGCCCCGACGGGGTCTATGGCACCGCGGATGACATCGTCTACCCCGGCGGGGCCGTCGTCCCGCAGTGATCGGCGTGCCCGCGAGCCCGTCAGGAGCCCGTATATGACCACCGGTCGAACGTCCTTCCGCCGCCCTCGCGCCGGCTTCACGCTGATCGAGATCCTGGTCGTGGTCGGCATCATTGTCGTGCTGGCCGGCATCGCGCTGCCGATGCTTATGAAGTCGTATAAGTCGGCCATCGTCACCCGCACGCGGGCCGACCTGCAGTCGATCGCCCTCGCCTTGGAGGCGTACAAGGCCGATTGCGGCGACTACCCTCGGTTCGACGACTCCAACGCCGCCGACGCGAGCGCCACGCCCCCCGGCCAGTCGGCAGACCCGCTAAATATCCAACAGGACCGGGGTGCCCGACTGCTGTGCCGCGCCCTGCTGGGGCCGGGACCGGCGGCGCTTACGGGCGGAGCCTCGTTCGGCTTCAAGGCCAGTGGGGCCGAGCAAGCGCCCGACGGGGCCGACGGGTTCGGCTTCCGCAAGCGGCCCGGGGCGGCGGGGACGGTCTACGGGCCGTACGTTCAGTCAGACAAGTTCAAGCTCGGCAACTCCGCCGCCCAGGCCCCTGGCCAGCCGCCGGCGTGGGACACCGTCGGCTTCACCGACGCGACGCTGCTGGACGGCAACGGTCACACGATCCTCTACTACCCCGCGGCCCCAGGAAACCCGCAGATCACCGGCAGCACGGGAGCATTTGTTAGTACTGCGGCAAAGGGCAAGCCGCTCGGCAGCGGCACCCCTCCCACCGTCCGGCCGCTGTACAACGGGTTCGACAACAACGTCTATGGCGAGACCGCGCCGCCGCCATACCCATACATGGTCCTCCTGCCGGACATCGAGCTCCAGTACATCCTCGGCGACCGGAACAACGACGGGGTGATCGGCATGGGCGAGACGGCCGCCACCGTGCAGCCTTACCTCCTTTGGACCGCCGGCCCCACGGGGTTCTACGGTCTTCAGCCCGCCACGGCAGCTGGGGCAACCGCCGTTCCGAGTGGCCCGGCATACAAGTGCGACGCCGTCTGCAACTTCGACATCCCCACCGACCTCCGCAAATGACCCCGCCGCGTCGCCCTGGCTACACGCTGGTCGAGCTGTTCCTGACCATCGGCGTGCTGATGATCGTGCTCGGCTTGGCCGTCAACTGGGCCAACCGCCTTCGGCAGGCGTCGCTGGAACGCCGGACGCGCGAGCAGCTGCGCCAGCTGACCGCCGCGATCATCCGCTACCAGGCCGACCACGCCGGCCGGCTGCCCGAGGTCACCCCGCTGGTCGACCCCGCCCGTCTGGCCCCGTCCACCGAGGCTGCGGTCAAGGGGGCGGAGCTGGCGCTCCAGGCCGCCGCCCGGCAGAACGGCGACGACGTCCGCCGCGCCCTCGGCTGGCCCCCGGCCGCCTCGCCCGCCGCGGACCTGATCTGCGACCCTTGGGGCACCCCGATCGTCCTGATGCCCGGCCAGAACCCCCTGATCGGCATGGCCCCCGGCGACGACTTCTTCTTCGTCAGCGCCGGCCCGGACCGCCAGTTCCTCTCCCGGGCGGACAACCTGTACAGCTACGATTACGCCGAGCCGGTGGCGGAGCCGGGCGCCAAGGCAGAGGAGCAGAGGGGCAAGGGGGCAGAGGTGCCGAGGTGAAAGAGGGCGGCAGCGATACTTTCTCCTGATCCCTTCTGCCCCTCTGCCCCTCGGCCCCTCCGCTCCCGACGAAGTGGACACCGCGAATAGTTCCCAGTCAGATGGCCGACGTCCGGCCGGGCCCCAAGGAGCGCTGCGTGAACCGTCCGATCCCCATGTCCCCCCCGACCCGCCGGGCCTTCACGCTGCTCGAGATCCTGGTCGTCATCGTCATCATTGGCATCCTGAGCACGCTGCTGATCATCGGCATCAAGGTGCTGGCCACCTCGGCCAAGCGGCAGCAGACGCAGGGCCAGTTCCAGCAGCTGCGGTCGCTGTACGCCGAGTACAACGCGCAGGCCCTGCTGCGGTTCTCGCCCGTCGTCATGCCCTGCCCGCAGAACGTGGCCATCGAGTTGAACTCGGGTCCCGGCCCCGCCAACGACGCCTCCGTCGGCAACCGCTACGGCGCCGCCGTCTGGTACACGCGCGACCTGATGTCGAACCTGCGGAAGCTCGCGTCCGGCACGTCCGCCCTCAACAAGATGGCTGACACTGCCAAGATGTCCTTTCCGGCCTCGTATAACGCGGTGTTCCCAACGCCTTACGTCCCGGCATCGTGGTCAACGACGGCGACCTACCAGCCTCTGACATCCGCCAGTTACGGCCGGGTCTACGTGAACGATGCCAGCGGGAACCAGGTCTACTACGAGTGCGTCCAGGCCCTGCCCGCCGCCAGTTCGCTGTCGCCGTCCGTCGACCGGGCACACTGGCTGCCGGCCTACCCGCCGACCCCCGCCACCGGCACCGCCGAGAATGCCGTCCCGGTCCTGCTCGATGGCTGGGGCAACCCGATCATCTTCGTGCCCGGCGGCACGCTGGGGAACCCGACCACCGCCACGACCGGCCAGATGTTCACCGGGTCCGGCACCGCCGCGACCGCCACGAACGGCGTTGCCTCGCCCGACGGCCGGCCGTTCTTCGCCTCCGCCGGGCCCGACGGCGACTTCAGCAAGGGCGACGACAACCTGTACGCGTTCGAGTGACGCGCCGGCTAACTCGCCCCTCCCCGGAGTCAGTGGAAGCCACCATGATGCGACCCGTCCCGCCCCATTCTCGCCGCGTCTCCGCAGGGTCCCGCCGGCGCGGGTTCACGCTGGTCGAGTTGATGATCGCCGTGGCGATCGTCGTGCTGCTGATCGGCCTGGCGCTGCCCGTGTTCCGCGTGATCAACGGCAGCCGCAGCCAGGAGGGGGCGTCGAACCAGATCGCGTCGTTCCTCGCCCGCGCCCGGACCGACGCGATCGGCCTGCAGACGCCGACCGGCGTCGCCTTCTTCCAGGACGCCACCGGCCGGTCGCTGATGGCCGAGGTGCAACAGGTGCAGTTCACGCCGTGGAGCGGCACCGTCCAGTATGCGCCGGGCACCTACGTCACGTATGTCACGTCCGCCGGTCCGCCGGCCGTCGTCAACTACTACGTCTGCACCACCACCGTGCCCCCCGCGGCCTCCACGTCGCCCAACGCGAACCCCACCAGCGACACCGGCCGGTGGTCGCTGATCGGGATCAACTCGAACACGACGTCCGTCGTGAACTCCCCCGGTTTCACGTTCCTCGTTGACCAGATCCCCAACACCGACGTCGAGCGGTTGCCGGTCGGCGTCGGCACCATGGCGCTCAGCGATGCCGGGTCGATTGGTGCCGTCGTGAACAGCCAGGATCGGTACCTGCACGTCGGCATGATGATCTTCGACGCCAACGGCCGGCTCGTGACCCAGCCGTTCTGGATGTCGCAGTTCGGTCTGGTCGGCACCACCAGCGGGTTCAAGACTAGGGCCTACGACATCTGTCAGGCCCAGGGCACGCGCCTTTCGGGCGCGAGCAACCTGACCGGGACGACCCTCGCCTCACCCGCCAACTCGTTCCCCTGCACGCTCTACTCCAGCGTCGGCATGGTCACCGTTGACGCCGAGGCGTTCGCCGCCCAGGGGCCGCGGGGCGATTACGTGATCGACACGTCGTCGGCCGTGCCGGGCGTGTCCCCGTACGGCACAAGCACGACGGCCGGCACCAAGGCCTCCGAGGACGCCTGGCTAGACGCCAACGGTACGCCGCTGCTGATCAACCGGTACAACGGCACGCTGCTGAGGAGCGAATGATGGACCGCGTTCAACCGAACAACCCTTCCCGGCCTCGCCGTGGCTTCTCGTTCGTCGAGGTGATGTTCGCCGTAGTGATCCTCGGCATCGGCTTCATCATGGTCGCCGCGATTTTCCCGGTCGCCATCTCGCAGAACCAAGTGACCGGCGAGGCGGCCAGCGCCAGCGCCTTCGCGCGCCTGTCGGCGTCGGTCCTGCAGCAGGTCGGCGCGTACAACTCGACGCTGTTCACCGGGTACGCGCTCTCCCCAACCCAGGCGACCACCGGCACGCCCAACCCGACGTATGTCCTCCCGTTCGACTCCACGGTGGCCAACACCGCCACCACGGCCTACCCGCACGGCAGCTTCTACGCCGCCGCCGGCAGCCTGATCTCGTCGGCCGACCCGCGGTTCGCCGTCGTCCCGCTCTACAGCTGGTCGGCCAACAGCACCGTCGCCCAGTTCTACTTTTTCAACGTCACCGTGCGGAACCAGCCGGTCTACAGCGCGAGCGCCGACGCGACGGCTTACCTCACCACTACCGCCAGTGGCGTCTCCTACCTCTCGGCGACGCTGACGCCCAAGTTGGTCAGGGCCATCATGAAGCCCGGCACGCCCAGCACCATCATCTTCACCGACGATACCACCGGCACCACCGCGGCAAGCTGGAACGTCCCCAACCCGCCACGCTACACGCTTGGCGGCGCCCAGGCCGTCGGCACCGGCTGTTACGTCCTGGTTGGCAACGACGGGCTCACCGGCACCCTGACCGGCAGCTACAACGGCAAGGTGTTCAAGGTCGGCGCCCAGCGGCTCGACTTGGACAACACGGGCAACACCTGGGAACTGGCGTTCGGCGGCGAGTTCAACCCCACCAACGCGGCGATCACGCAGTTGACGGCCGACGTCTGGCTCGTCGGCAAGGGGCTCCAGGACCACCGCAACAACTACAGCGCCACCGGCACGCCGAACGCCTACACCGACGCCGTGCAGGACGTGTCGTTCTACACCACCTACGCCCCGGTCCAGTGACGACCCCCCGCCGACCCCCGCACAGGACCCACCCCATGGCCCTCACCCCGCACAACGTCTGCCGACCCGGCTTCACGCTGATCGAGCTGATGATCTCGATCGCCATGGTCGTGATCCTGATCCTCGGCGTGAACACCGTGTTCCAGTCGACCCTGCAGGCCGTCGGCGCGGGCCAGGCGTTCGTCGCCGCGACCCGCGATGGCCGGGCCGCGCAGGCGACGCTCGGCGCCGACCTCGGCGGCGCGGCCAGCGACGGCCCGTTCTTCATCATCCACTCGTCGCAGATGTTCGCCTTCCGCAACCGCGCCGACCTGGCCGCGGACAAGGATGGCAAGGCGAGCACCTACACGGTGACCACACCCGACGACACGACGGTCGACACGACGACCGCCAACTTCCGCAGCCACCGACTCGACATCCTCACGTTCCCCGCCCGCTCCTACTTCCAGGCCCAGACCGGAAACACCCAGTTCGTCGAGCCCAACGTTGCCAGCAGCGAGGCCCGCGTCTGGTACGGCCACCTCCGGCTGCCCGACAGCACCTACAACGCGGTGAGCCCCAGCGCCTCGAACTATGCGTATCCCGGCCGGGGCCCGCTCGCGACGGCCCTCACCCAGTCGACCAACCCCAACAACTACTTCGCCACGGACTGGGTGCTCGGCAGGGTCGCCACGCTGTTCGTGCCGACCACCTCCGCCGCCACGATGTACATCCCGACGACCAGCAGCATCTACTCGCCCCTGTCCGACTCCTGTCAGGTCACTGGCACGCACGAGACCGCGACCTGGCAATCGCAGGACAGCCGCTGCGACATGGCGCAAACGTCGATCGCCGCCTTCTCGACCAAGCTGACCAAGCAGCTGACAACGACGCCCGACCCCTTCTGGTCCAACTACTTCTTCGTCGGTTACTACGGGCAGTCGACCGGGTTGATCTTCGAGTGCAACCCGTTCATCACGACCGCCGCCGCGTGGACCGCCCCGGCCGCGGCCGCGGCCTCGAGCCGCACCTCGCTCGTCTCGTGCGCCTCGCCCTACTTCCTCAAGGCATGCACGCAGTTCATCGTCGAGTATGCCGGCGACTTCGTGCAGCAGGACAACGACCCGACCTCCGCCACCTACAGCGCGGTCAAGGACCTGGTGACCACCAACAACGGCAAGGCCGACGGGATCGACTACGTGCGCGACCCGGTCACCGGTGCCCGCTCGGTGCGCTGGTACGGCTTCCCCCGCAACCCCACGGGTGCCCCGGTCACCGTCGGCGGGTCGCAACGGATGATCCCCGGCAACACCGGCGCGGCCTACACGCCCTCGACGTCGCCGCCCCTGATGACCGCCGGCTCGGTGACGGGGACGCTGGTGAACAACCTCACCCAGGTCGTCCCGCTCCGCGACGTCGTCGCCAGCAGCTCGACGGCGGTGGCCACCCTCAACGCCTTGCTGGCCGCCACGCCCGCCCTCAAGCCGGCGTGGATCGAGCGGACCCTTCCCACCGCCGCAGCCCCGGTCGACTATGGCAACGGCGGCACGCCGGCCGCGTCTGCCGCCAAGGGTCCGGACTACCTCGTCGCCTGGGGTCCCGACTCCGACGCGGCCGGCATCCCGCGGCCGAAGATGATCCGCATCACCATGGTCCTCGACGACCCCAGCGGTCGGCTCAGCGACGGGCAGACGTTCCAGTTCGTCTACACGCTGCCCTGATCGCCGACGCCAGCGACCGCCGTACCTCGACATTGATTGATTGCCAGGAGTTCGAGCCATGACGCTCACCGCCGCCAACCCGCTCGCCCGCCTGTACGCCAGCGCCCGGACGGCCGTCCGCCGCCGTCGGGGGTCGATCCTGATCCTGGTCGTGGCGCTGCTCGTGCTGCTGCTGATCATCGGGACGGCGTTCCTCGCCACCAGCCGCACCGAACGGATCGCCTCGATCCAGGACCAG
Source organism: Tepidisphaeraceae bacterium (assembly GCA_965198865.1). Taxonomy (GTDB): domain Bacteria; phylum Planctomycetota; class Phycisphaerae; order Tepidisphaerales; family Tepidisphaeraceae; genus CBDAQA01. The sequence continues at coordinate 389,639 of CBDAQA010000022.1, forward strand.
GTGAACACCCAGGGCGACCTGCTGCTGAGCGGCGTGGAAAACGTTCTGGCGTCGCAGGTGGCCGGCAAGCTGTTCACCGCGCCAAGCTACGCCTCTGGCCCCAACGCCTACCGGTTCGCCGCCAACGCGCTGGCCCGCTACGCCACCAGCTACGATGCGCCGGCGAGCGACCTGTACCTCGGCTCGCGCATCCCGACGACGCCGCCCACGGGCGACCCGCTCTACGTCGCGCCGCCCACCCCGACGGTTCTCTGGCAGTCGATCAGCCTCCTCCCGACCCCCGGTGCCGCGCCGGGCTCGCCGCTGTGCGAGATCGACGGCGTGGATAACAGCCGCATGCCGCTGATCTGGGCCTACAGCAGCACGGCCAGCTACCGCAAGGGTGACATCGTCACTGTGCTCGGCGCGCAAGCGCCGGTCTACTACACGCCCAAGGGTTCAGGCATTGTGACGTCCGATCCCTCGTCGCCGGCCGTCACCTCGTCGACGGACTGGACCCCGGTTGAGCCGAAGCAGGCCTTCCGGTTCATCCCGGTGACGACGCCGGTGAACGGCCAGAGCGTCCCCGCCATCGCCGTCTACAACAGCATCATCAACGGCTACATGGTTGCCTACGGGCCGACGAAGAAATTGCTGTCGCCCGCGCCGGGCCTCGACCGGACCACGGTCACGCTGTCGATCACCGACTTCCAGGTGCCCGCCGCCGATGCCGACGGCGACGGCGTGCCCGACGCCGGGTTCGTCAAGCTGCCGGTCGGGCAGATCGACGGCGTCACCTACTACGCCGCCGTCCGCGTGATCGACGGCAACTCGGCCGTCAACGCCTCCACGGCTTGGCGGTCCGAGGTCGACTATACAAATTCGAGTACCAGCGCCACGGCACCCGCGCCGTCGACCGCCAACACCACTGCTTATCTGGGCATGTTCCGGTCGAACGTCGGGTTGCGACAGTTGCTGTGGGCCGCGAGCAACACGACGTCCCCGACGACCGATGAGTCGAACATCCTCAACAAGTTTCGTTTCAACAGCACGGCGACCGCGAACTTCGCCAACGCGAGCGTCACGGCATACCCGGACACGTCGACGACCGCTGCGTCGGACTTCACGTTCCTCACGGAGGGTGACGGCTTCGAGAGCCAACTCGTCCGTCGCCCGCTGAATCCGGGAAAGCGGTTGGGCTCGACCTACTACCAGTGGTTCGGCCAGTCCCTGACGGCCGCACTGGCCAACCGGTTCTGCCTGAACTCCGGCGGCGCGCTCGTCGCGACCACCGCGGAGACGGCACTCGCCAACGAGCTGACCAAGAGCCGGACGACGGCCTGGGGGTCCGACGCCACGTCGGTCGTAAACTGGTTTAACGCCAACTTCAACTTCGCGACCACCGGCACGACCCCGACCACGGTGACGTACAACTCGACCTCGCTGCCCCTGCGGCCGGTCCTGGTCGGCAACAATGCCGTCTCGAACGCCGTCAGCGGCCACTATGTGAACCGCGGAACCTACGATCCGGCGAAGAACGCGGCCACGATCTACTACTTCGGCGACTGGGTCACCTACAACGATCCCGCCAACCCGACATCGGTCAAGAACGGCCGGAGTTACGTCTGCGTCTATGACGGCACCACCGGGGTCGACCCATCGGCCATCATCGCGCCCACGCCGGTGACGCCCGTCACCGGAGGCACGACCGTGCCCGTCACGGTAGCCGCCAACAAGAACTGGGAGTATGTCCCTTGGAACAACGCCCCGGTGAAGGCGTCGGCCAACGCGTCTACGTTCGGGCAGCTGTGGGCGTCGTACTGGAACGTGATGTGGGACCACCCCTATCCGACAGGCACGCTGGCTTCGGGCACGTTCTCGCAGTCGGCCGGCATGGCGCAGCCGGCGTTCGGGTTCCCGCTGGCGGCGGGCGACGTGGCGACGCACGTCAATCAAGCCAGCAATAACGAGATTCCCCTGACCAGCACGACCCTGCTGGCCCGGATGTTCCGCAACCCGATCCGCGACCCCGGCACCGTCACGCCGGCCACGGCGACCGGCGTGCAGTACATGACGCCGGGCCAGGTCATGGTCCTGCGATCGGCCGCTGCGGCGCTGAACACGATCAGCCTGCGCCAAGCTTCGGGTACCACCGCGTCGACCGTCGGTTCCACCGTGTCCCCGGCGCTCAACGGCCTGGACAACGTCATCAGCCGTCAGATCACGATTCCCAAGGACCCGGCCGACCCTGACACGACCGCGGCGGACAATCACGCGTTCGACGTCATGCTGTTCGGCGCGACCAAGCAGCCGTACATCTCCGAGGTGTACGCGCAGGCGAGCGCCACCGCCGGCAGTTCGTACCTCGCCATCGAGTTGGTCAACCCCTACCCGGTCGCGATGAAGCTCACGGGCTGGCAGATCGGCCTGATGAAGCGGACCGACGCCACCGCCTACAAGACGATGAACGTCGCCCCGCTCAGCGTCCCGGCCGACCGGACTCTGCTGGGGAACGTGACGGTCCCCGCCGCCAACGCCATGACCGGCGCGCCGGGCTTCATGATCCTGTCAAGCGGCGCGGCGCTGCCGCCGGGCCTCACCGCCATCCCGGCCGCCAACGTGACGTTCATCAACTCGCTCGCGACGGACGTGGGTGACAGCGAGTACGTGCTGCTGCGCCCGCGGTCGGCCTCGGGCACGCCGGCGGCCAACGCGGCCGATCCCAACAACACCTACGACGAGGGGACCGCCGCCGCCCCCAACCTGGCCGAGATGGTGCCGGTGGACCAGATCGACGCGTCGACCCTGACCCTGGCCACGCCAGCCAACGTCTACACCTACCGCCGCGCGGACGACCCGGCCGGCTTCCGGTGGAACTTCGTCTACCCCGGCAAGTATTCGGTCAGCACCGCGACCCCCCTGCGGCACGACGGGTGGAAGGACGTCACCACGATCATGGCAATCTCCGGCCAGCAAAGCCTGGGGACGGTCAAGGGGATCTTCACCGCCGGGACGCCCGCCCCCACCCCGCCCTCAGCCACCTATCAGACCTTCGCCATGCAGGTGGCGAACACCGACTCGGCCGGCTTCAACCAGGCGCACGGGGCGACGGGGAACCAGTTCCCCTTCGGCGGGTTCGCCCGCAACGGCGACCTGCTTCAGGTTCCGTTCACCTGCGGTTACCGCGTCCTCACGACTGGTACGGTGCCCCCGCTCACGGCCGCCAACGCTGCCACGACGCGAGTGATCGAGTTCAACAGCCTGCCCATGGACTGCGCCTTCGTCGACGCGCAGGACGCAAACGTCCAGCAGACCCTCGCCGAGCAGACCGCGGCCGCCGTGGTGGGCACCGCCACGATCCCGACGGTCGCGGCCCCGTTCCGCGAGCAGATCGGTCGGTTCTGCCCGGTCGGTGACCCCGCGGTCGCCTCGGCGACCGGGGCCGATTTCCTGGGGGCCAGCCCGGTGCCGGACAGCACCAACACCAACGTGATCGCGTCCAACACCGACGCCCTTTGGCGCTACCACTGGGCGCGCAGGCTGTTCGACTTCGTCACCGTGCAGGCGCCGCACGACGACTACATGCCGAACGTCGACCCCTACGATTACACCGGCACCCTGCCCGTCGCGGTTGCCAACCGCAGGTCGTCGGTCGCCAACGCCGTGACGCCCGGGTCCAGTGAGGACACGGTCGGCATCGAGGGGCTGGTCAACCTCAACACGGCGCCGTTCCCCGTGTTGGCGGCAATCCCGTTCTTCCCCGCGGGGCAGGACAAGTACACGTACGTCACCGGCACCACGCCTGTGGCGCCGACCAACACCGCGGCCGACAACATCGACGACAACGCCAACCTGGCGCAGGCGATCGTCGACTACCGCAACGCGAACGGGCCGTTCAAATCGCCGTTCGACCTGTACAAGGTGCCGTTCTTCAAGTACGTGAACGACCAGATGATCCAGGGCGCCGCGGCGAACGAGCCGGGGAAGACCATGTCGGCGACGGCGAACGGCGGCGACTTCTCGCCGAACACGACGGCGACCGACGGCGTCCGGTTCGACTTCGAGGAGCGGTTCCTGCTGCTCAATCGCGTCAGCAACCTGCTGACGACGCACTCGGACACCTTCACCTGCTACGTGCTGCTGCAGGGGTACCGGAACGTGGACAGCGGGCAGCCGACGCTGGTCGTGCAGCGGCGGGCGGCGTTCCTGCTGGACCGCAACGTCGTGACGCCGACCAACCGCTCGCCGAGCGTCATCTTGGCGCCGACCAATTGACCCGGCCGTGAGTCGACGGGCTCAGATCGCGCGGGGGATTTCGTCCACTTGATGAAGCCCGGGATGCACGTCCCCGAGGCTTGGTCGGGCTGCGTTACACTCCAGCGGGCGATCGCGGGCCTATGTTATACTTAGCTGTTTTCTAGTTCAGGTTTTAAGTGCGGCGTGCGCAGGGTTTTCGAGTGTAACATTTCGTCACATTTTGTAACAGGTTCAGCGGTTCAGCGGGTACTGCTCGTCGCGGCGGTGGACGGCGGTCCACTCGGTGGGGTCGTGGGCGTGGTCGTTGAGGGCGCCGACGATGCCGTCGCTGTTGTAGTAGTCGACGCTGGTGCGCTCGCCGGTGCGGGTGTTCACGATGTCCTGGTAGCCGGAGTACATCTCGGCGGCGTCTGAGGCGGCGCGGTGGCTAGCCGTGCTCTGGGCGTTGATGGTGCTCTCGAATCGGTCGAACGACTCGGCCTGCTGGTTGTGGAGGGCCTGCCCGCGGTCGAACATCGCCTGCTGGTTGTCCCGCAACTGCTTGCCCAGCGCGAGGATCTGCTGGTTGTTCTGCTGGCCGATCTGGGCGATCCTCTCGTTGTTCGGCTTGAACGATTGGATGACGGCCCACAGCGTCGGCAGGTCCCGGTCGAACCGGTCGGGGTGGGCCCGCAGGCCCGAGCAGAACAGCAGGGCGGTGTCGTAGCCGGTCGGGGACGACTCCAGCCGGCCCTGGAACCGGAAGTGTTCGGCCGTCGCGCCGGTGCCGGCGGTCCACAGCATGGACACCAGGTCGGCCCGCCCGCCCTGCACCATTGGCTGCGCCGGCGTGACGGCCAGGATCTGGTCGATGTGCTCGGGCGGGCCGTGGTTGGCCTCTGACCCCTCGCTCAGCTGCGGGTAGACCCGGCGGAGCATGGCCAACGGGTCGTCGAACTGGCCGTAGAAGATACCCATGGCGGCGTCGGGCGGCTGCGGGGGCATGGCCGGCATGGGCGGCATCGGCGCCGGTTGCAGGCCCATGGCCCGCATCTGCATGTCCAGCCGTTGGCGGGACAGGTCGGTCTGCCGCTTCTGCTCCTCGGCCCCGCGCTTGGACTGCACCAGGGGCGACTGCGGGCCGTTGAGGGCGATGGTCTGACCGATGGTGACCCGCTGGCCGTCCGGCCCGTCGACCACGACCGCGTCGGCGGCCGAGCTGCTGCGGCAGGTCCACCCCGGGGGGACGCCGATGCTGCCGCTGCCATCGGGGAAGTCGAAGTCCCGCAACTGGGCGGGGTGGGGCAGGGCGGCGGTGAGGGTGGCCCACTCGGCGGCGGGGGCGTCGGCGGCGCAGTAGGCGACGGCGACGTCCTCGCCATTGGGATTCGACTTGCCGGCGAAGGCGACGCCGTGCAGCCGACGGCCGTTGACCGTGGCGGTGAACGACGCGCCGCCGCGGTCGGGCTGCTTGGTGTCGCCGAACCGCCCGGTGACCGAGACCGGCCCGCCGATGGCGCGGGGCAGCAGCGGCAGCGTGGCGTCGAGGGCCGCGGCGGCCGTGGTGGCGGTCGGCTGGTGGATGATGACAGCGCGGCCGGTGTCGGTCGAGGCGAGCTGCAGGCCGTCCACCTGCGCGTCGGCGGCGGGGGGCGGCGGGACGCCGGTCGCGTCGAGCGGGTTTGCCGGCGGGCGGGTCAGGGTGTAGGTCGCGCCGGCGGTGGACAGGGTGAGCGTGTCGGCCGACAGGGTGGCGGTGAAGTCGAACCATGCCCCGCCGCTGGTGAACGTGCCGGCGAGGTGGTCGCCCTGCTCGGTGGCGCGACAGGGAAGCGGCGTGGTGCCCAGATGGATCGTGCCGGTGTAGGAGCCGCCCCCGCTGGTCAGTTCGACCGACGAGGGTTGGCCCTTGATGTCACCGTGGTAGGTGCCGGCGTAGTCGGCGGCGACGGCGGGGGTGGCGAACGCTAGGGCGACGGCCAGCGAGACGATTGCGGACTTGCGGAGCATGCGAACCTCGGGTTGGGGGCCGGGATTTTAACCGTGAAGGCGTGGAGACGCGACGGTCGGACGAAGGGGGTCGTCCTTTCAGCAGCATGTTTCGCACGAGGACGTTGTCTGGCTGCTGGGCGACCCACCAGATGACGGTGAAGCCGATCACGAACATCAGCCAGGTGACGGCGAAGGTGAGCACGAACTGGAGGGAGCGGTGCAGGCCGTAGGAGAGGGTGGAGCGTGACGGGTCGGCGGGGTCGTAGCGGACGCGGATCGACCTGGCGGTGCGCAGGGCCTGGAAGATCTGGTTGTGGGCGTCCCAGCCGGTGCTGGAGCCGTAGCCGAAGGCGACGCGGGAGCCGGAGTAGGGCTTGGCACCGATGGCGGAGTCGTACTCGACCTTCACCTGGTAGGTGTCGTTGCCGTCGCCGTCGGACTTCGCGTCCAGCGAGCAGCGGACGACGGTGCCGGGCGCGGTGGGCCAACCGGCGGCGACGGCGGAGCGGCGGGCGGCGATCAGGCCGTAGATCAGCAGGCCGATGCCCACGGCGTAGAAGACGCTGATGAACAGGATGAAGTAGATCGGCCTCATGGGCGGTGATTGTCGTCCGGACCGGGCTTGGTCCGCCACCGTTTCGACGGCGGGCACCGGGGGGCTATACTCGCCGCCTCACCGCAAAGGAGAGTGGTTCCGTGGCAGCTGAGCGCAGCGTGAAGTCGTACAAGGTGCTGGTGGGGATGGAGGTCCACGTCCAGCTGGCCACGGCCAGCAAGATGTTCACCGGGGCCGCGAACGGGTTCGGGGGGGAGCCGAACTCCCAAGTCGACCCGGTGGTGTTGGGGTTGCCGGGCGTGCTGCCGGTGATCAACAAGCGGGCGGTGGAGTACGCGATCAAGGTGGGGCTGGCACTGGGGTGCCGGATCGCCAAGCACACCAAGTGGGACCGCAAGAGCTACTACTACCCGGACCTGCCGAAGAACTACCAGATCAGCCAGTACGACCTGCCGCTGTGCGCGGAGGGAGCGTTCGAGCTGCTGTTGAAGGATGGCACGACGCGGACGGTGCGGATTCGGCGGGCCCACCTGGAGGAGGACGCCGGCAAGCTGCTGCACGATGCGCCGGGCGGGTACCCCATCGACGGGTCGATCGTCGACCTGAACCGAGCAGGGACGCCGTTGCTGGAGATCGTCTCGGAGCCCGACCTGTCGACGGGCGAGGAGGTGGCGGCGTTCGGGCAGGAGCTGCAGAAGTTGGTGCAGTTCCTGGGCGTCAGTCACGGGCAGATGCAGATGGGGCACATGCGCTTCGAGCCGAACATCAACGTCCACATCACCACCGGCGAGGGCACGGTGGTGAAGACGGCCATCACCGAGATCAAGAACCTGAACAGTTTCAGCGTGCTCCAGCGGGCGACCGAGTACGAGGTCCAGCGGCAGATCCGCGAGTGGGTGGAGACGGGCACGCTGGGGCGGAAGTCGACCTACGGGTGGGACGAGGCGACCGAGTCGACGTCGTTCCAACGGTTCAAGGAGGGCGAGACCGACTACCGCTACTTCCCCGACCCCGACCTGGTGCCCGTGAACGTGGACGATGCCTGGCTGACGGAGCTCAAGAGCCAAGTGGGCGAGCTACCGGCCGCCCGGCGGAAGCGGTACGTCGAGGCGATCGGCATGTCCGCCGCCGACGCGTCGACCCTGGCCGGCGACCGGTTGACCGGCGACTTCTACGAGGCCGCCGTGGCCGCGGGCGGGGATGCGAAGCGCGTCGGCAACCTGGTCATCAACGTGCTGGGCACGCTGGCGAACAAGGCGGCCAAGCCGGTGCCGCAGCTGGGTATCAAGCCCGAGCGCGTCGGCGAGGTGGCGAAGCTGATCGACGGCGGGAAGATGGGCGCGAGCAACGCGCTGCCACTGTTCGAGCGGCTGGTCGACCACGACGAATCCGCCGAGGCGGCGGCGGGGGCGCTGGGGCTGCTGCAGGTGTCGGACACCGGCGTGATCGACGCGGCGATCGACGCCCTCATCGCGACGAACCCCAAGCCGCTGCAGGAGTACAAGGCCGGCAAGCAGGCGGCCATCGGGGCACTGGTCGGCATGGTGAAGAAGGTCGACAAGGGGTTCGACGCGAAGGTGATCGCGGAGCGGTTGAAGGCGAAGCTGGGCTAACTTGCCCCCTCCCATGTATAGCGTAAGCTATCTCAAATTGAACCGGGCAGCGGTGTCCGGCGGGCCATTCCGCCCGCGGCCGCGTCGGAACGCAAACGTACCGAGCAAGTGAACATCCGCCTGACGCCCGAGGAGAAGGTCTTGCTCGAGTCCGCCGCCCACAGTCGCGGATACCGTGGGTTGGTGACTTTGTCCGTGCGACATCGCTCGCAAACCTCGCTTGACGTGCCAGGGGCAGAATCACCGTCCCCACTGCGCTCGGTTCGTCGTACCCTCACGGCGTGACCGACACGCTTCACGACATCGCCGCCCGGCACGAGTTTTCCGACGACGCTGCCTTTGCTGCGCTGGACGCGCTCCTCCGGGGGAGCGGGATGGCGCAGTTCAACCATCCCGAGCTCGGCGGGTATGGCCAGTGGATGAACGGGATGGTCATGCTCGGCCGGATGGGCGACCACGCCCTCCAAGGCCGCGTGGCGGCGCTGTTTTCAGAACTGTCACACCTCGCGGCGAAGCCGCTGGGCTCTGCTCACCCTCAAAGGAACACGATGGAACCGATGAAGCCGATGCAACCCATGAAGCCCATGGCCCCGATGAAGCCGATCAAGGGTCTCGACGCCCCGGCCGACTGGGGGCAGCCGGCGTCGTCGGGCGGACAGAACGACGTGAAGTACGCCTACTTCAGCCGGCCCAAACGGCTCGTGGTCGAGCGGGACGGCAAGCGGACGGTCTACGACACAGCCGATCACGACATCGGTGGCGTGTCGCAAGATCAGTCCGATGTTCGGGCGGGCCGGCTCGTGTTTACCAGCCAGCAGGGGCCGGTGGCGATCGACGCGCTGAAGATCGTTAGCGAGTGACTCGGCGGCCGGCCCGACCGCCGGCGGGTTTGTCCTCAGGGGCTTCATGGTGGATAGTCCTGCAAGGCTGGACGCGGTTGCGGTCCGGCGGTAGACCGAACCCGAAGGTATGTCCCAAACACCCACCTCATCCGGCCCCCCGTCCACGGCGATCCTGCGGGCGGCGGCGGTCCTCGTGCTGGTGCTGGCCCTGGCCGCCACCGGGCTCCAGGTGATGGGGGCTCTTGCGGCGATGCGGCGGGCCGACATGGCCGGGCCGGCCGAGCCGCTGTTCGCCCCCGCAGCCGTCACCCTGATGCTCGGGGTGGCCCTGGTGGCGGCCCTCGAGGGGATCGCCCGCGGGGTGGCCCGACCGGCGGGCGACGCGGGCGGCGACGCCGTCGCCCCGGCGATCGGTCAACTGGCCGACGCCATCGCCGATCTGCGATCGTCGCTGCTCCCGGAGCCGTCAGGCACCACGGTTACCTCCCATTCGTCGACGGTCGTCCATGCCGTGCCCGGGGTGTTCTACGACCCCCACGCCCAGCCCCTGCCCGCGCCGGTCGTTGAACCGCTCACCGAAGAGGTGGTGGAAGCGGACTTCGAACCCGTGTCCGAACCGGCAGCGGTCGTCCCGGCAGAGTCCCACCTCGGGCGGATCGTCCAACTCCTCGAAGAGCTGAAGGAACTGGCACTACTGGACGACGCACAGCGGCAGGCCCGCGGGAACATGTCCAAGGAGCGGCGGAAGCTGGAGCGCGTGGACGAGGCGGCCTCCCTGATCGCCCGCAACGAGTGGGAGCAGGCCGACGCCCTGCTGACGTTGCTGGAGAGCCTGCACCCCGGCGACCCCAACGTGCTGGCCCGGCGGAACGAGCTGGACGACGTCCGCGGGGCCGCCCGCGACGCCGAGTGGGCCCAGCGGGTCCGGCAGGTCGAGGACCTGCTCGCCCTGAGCCGGTACGACGAGGCCGCCGCCGTCATCGCCGGGTTCCGGGAGACCTACCCCAGCCACGTCGACGCTGCCGGCCTGTCGGTTCAGATCGCCGCCGATCGCGAGGCGTACGTCGAGCGGACGGCCGCCGCCCTGTTCAACGAGATCAAGACCGCCGTCGACGCCCGGCAGTGGCGGATGGCGCTCGACGGCACGCAGCGGTTCCTGACGCGCTTTCCCGACAACGTTCGCTCCGACCGGATCCGCCAGCAGGTGCGGACGATCCAGAAGAACGCCGAGATCGAGGAGCGGCACGAGAACGAGGAGCGGATCAAGGACCTCGCCCGCTCCGGCCGGTTCGCCGAGGCGGCCGACCTGTGCGAGGAACTGTTGACGCGGTTCCCTGCGTCCCCCCAGGCCGGCAGCCTGCGGAACCTGCTGCCACGCCTCCGCGAGCGATCCGCCATGGCCGAGGCGGCGGTGGAGTGACCGTCTAGCGTGGCTCGGAGGGCCGGGTGTCGAGCGCCCGTCGATGGTCGAAGCCTGGCCATCCGTGCCGTCGATAAATGGGGTTGTCAAACTTATGGTTTAGCCCACAAATGCCGGCCTCGTACGTCAACTACCACGTCCGCTCGACCGACGCCGCCGGCGTCGCGGCGGCGCTGCGGGGACTCGTGCGGGGGCGGGCCTACGTCGCCCCGGCCGTCGACGGCTGGGTCACGCTGTACGACGAGGTCAGCGAGCGGCAGGACGCCTACGAGATCGGCCGGCTGGCGGGCGAGCTGTCGGCGGTCCTGGCGACGGCGGTGCTGGCGTTCGTCGTCGCTGATGAGGTGCTGTTCGTCTACTACCTGTTCGACGCCGGCGACCTGCTGGACGAGTACAACTCCGACCCGCCCCCCGCGGCCGAGGCGGCGCCCGTCGACCCGACGACCTGGTTCACCGGCCGGCCGGAGATGCTGGTCCGATATTGCCCGCCGGGCACGAGTGCCTCGGGCTTGGCAGGGCTGCTGGGCCGGGCGGAGACGCGGCACGAGGGCGGGTTCGCCTCGGCCGTCCACGCGGAACAGCGGCTCCGGCCGCTGGCGGCGGCGCTGCGGATCGACCTGGCCCGCGCGACGGTCGGCTTCCCCGACGTCGACCGCCGGCGGTCGACCTTCACCGACGGGGCCCGCTACCAGCGGCTCGACGGTCGACCGTTGAGGAACCCGTTCCGCGGGCCCGTGCCGCCGCGGGTGCCACCTCGGTAGGGCCTGGCCCCACCGCCGTGATTCCGCCAACGTCCATCAGCCCGACTTGCCCGGCCGTTTCGGAATCGTATGCTTCCCTCCCCGCCAACGTCGGCGGGCAACCGAAGGAGGCAACGTGTCGCTGGCAATCGCGGTCGATCGGCTCTACACGACGGGGTGGCTGCCGGACGGGGACGAGCCCGTCGCCCCGGCCGACCTGGACCGGCTGCCCACGGGGCTGCGGTTCCCGACCCTTGCGGCCGTGGCCCGCGCGTTCGCCGAGGCGGGGCTGGAGTTGACCGTCTCGCAGAACCTGATGTTCAACTGTCACCGGGCCACCTGGCGTCCGGCGGCCGGCTCGCCCGGCGGCGACGACCGGCACGGGGCGGTCGTCGGCAACTGCGATCGCGAGGCGGCCGTCTACGCCCTCGCCCAGCTCCGCGCTCAGGGACTGCACCGGTCCCTCGCCGCGGTCTGACGTTGCCCGTTCCACGGCAGGCCGGTCGTCGGCTAGAACACCGATCATGACCCGTGCCCGCCTCCCCTCATTGCTCGCCGTCGCGTTCCTGTTCGGCTCCGGCGGGTGCGTCGCGCTGCCGCTGTCGTCGCTGTCGTCCCTCTCCAGCCTGGGGAACTCGACCGTGACGGCGGGGCGGGACACCTACTCGTTCGGCAAGCTCCACTCGGCCGAGCTGGCCGAGTTCTGGTCCACCGCCGAGGCCGCCCGCATGGCCGCCCGCGACCTGGGCCTGCGGCGCAAGGAGTCGGCCGTCGTCAGCGAGTGCGGCACGCAGGTGGACCTGGCGTTCGTCGACGACAAGGGTGCCCAGATCGGCATTCGCATCGAGCGGCGGACGCCCAAGATGCTGTTCGTCCGCGAGGACGTCGGCTGGCTGGCGTCGCTCTTCGGGGCCGAGGTGACCGACCGGCTGTTCCTGCTCCACCTCCGCCAGCACCTGCCGTCCGAAACCAAGGCAGACCTGCGACCGGCTACGCAACCGGCGCTATTCGGCTCGACTTCGCCGTAGTTCCAAGCGGTCACGCAGGTCGCCCCCGAACAGCTGATCCCGGAAACCAACGATCCCGCCGAGCTCGCGTAGACCTGCCAGAACCGTGGGACAAAATGGGACGATTTGGGACACATTTCAAGTGTCCCGTGCCGCCTGTTTTTAATGCAAACCGTTTTCGGGTAAGTATTTCCGTCGTGGGACACAAATGGGGTTTGGGAGGGCGTGTCCCACGTTCGGCGGCGGGTTCACTCCCGCGCGTCGACCCACTCGGTGGCGGGGGCCCCGGTGGATTTGACGGGGACGAGCACGAGGTGGTGGGCTCCGACCGATCGGCCGATCGCCGGGGGGTTGGTGACGGCCGCGAGGCGGATCTGCTGGTCCCACAGCTTGGCCTGGGCGACCTCGATGGCGGCGTGCAGCTGGCTCGACTCGTGGTTGAGGTCCAGCCGCTGCTGCCGCAGGTGGACCAGGCAGACGGCGACGACCGAGATCGCGCCCAGACACAGGAGCAGCTTGAGCATGGGAGTGACCGTGTCGGCGAAAAGTCGTCGCAGCACCGCGTAGCGGTCGCCCCGAAGGGGCACTCTTTGGATGGTCGAAGGAGTGCTCCTTCGGGGCGACCGCTAAACGGACTGGATTGAGATCAGTCCGCGGTGGCCTTCCGCTTCGGCAGTCGCAGCCGCATGTTCAGCCGCAGGGGCGAGCCGCGCTGGATGTCGGGGTTGAGGTCCAGGATGGCGGGCACGGCCCGGCTGGTGCCGACCTGCTTCGCCGCGATCGACCACAGCGTGTCGCCCTGGCGCACCGTGTAGGTCGCCACGGTCCCGACGCTCGGGCTGGCCGGGGCCGCATCGGCGTCGGTGGAGGACGTCACCAGGTACGACCGGCCGGCGACGATGAGGTTCGGGTTCGCCTTCAACGACGGGTTGGCCGCCACCAGCGCCGCGCGGGTCGCCCGGGTGCTGGACCCATACGCCCGCTCGGCCAGCGTGCCCAGCGAGTCGCCCGACTCGGCCTCCACCGTCCGCGCGTCGGCGCGCGGCGTGGGGGGGACGGCGGCGTGCTCGGTCGGGTCGACCACCGACTCGCCGGCGGCCTTGGCGGCCGCGGTCAGGTCCGGGTTCTGGGCCGGGGGCACCGGCGCGCGGTTCGACGACACGGCGGCCAGCGACGTCAGCGGGCTGTCGTTGATCCCGGTGATGATCGGCGGGACGACCGCGGCCGCCGCCTGGCGGGCGCGGCTGGCCAGCTCGCCCGCCGTCGCCACCAGCCCGGTCGGGGTGATGGTGTTGGGCACGCGCACCAGGGCGGGGGGCGACTGGCCGTCCTCGGTCGAGCGGGCCTCACCCATGCTGGAGCGGACGGCCGACCCCGCCACCTGCAGCGACTTCTGCGGCGGCTCGTTGGCCACGCTCAGGTAGTCGGAGCAGAGGATGCCCACCGCGATGATGAACGCCAGCCCGACCAGCAGGCCAATCTTGTTTTCTCGCGCCATGCACACACCTGTCCCGTTGCCGTCGCCGGCGAGCCGTGGGGACCGACGCGGGCGCGGATCATCCGCGGCCGTGTCCCACACGGTTCACTTCGTGCCCAGTTGCCACCGTCTTTAGTTCGACCACTTCAGGCCCGCTCCGCCACCCGCATCTTGGCCGACCGCGACCGCGGGTTGGCGTCCTGCTCGGCATCGGAGGGGACGATCGGCCGGTTCGTGAGAACCCGCAGTGCCCCGGTCTCGCCGGCCGCCCGGAACGCCTGCTTCACCATCCGGTCCTCCACCGAGTGGAAGCTGATCACCCCGATCCGACCCCCGCCTGCCAACGCCTTGGGGCCGTGGTTCAGCAGGGCGGTCAGGTTCGGCACCTCGTCGTTGACGGCCATGCGGAGGGCCATGAACGACCGGGTGGCGGGGTCGATCCGCTCCGGCGGGCCGTACCGCTTCGGGATCGCGGCCCGGACCAGGTCGGCGAGCCGGTCCGTAGTGTTGATCGGCGCGGCGCGTCGCGCGTCGACAATCTTTCTGGCGATCCGCCGCGAGTACCGCTCGTCGGCCAGCGAATATAGGACGTTGGCCAGCTCCTCCTCGCCGGTCTGGTTGACCCAGTCGGCGGCGGTCCGGCGGGTGCGGGGGTCGATCCGCATGTCGAGCGGCATCGGGGCGGCGAAGCTCAGGCCGTAGTCGGGGTCGAACAACTGGTTCGTGCTGATGCCCAGGTCGGCCAGGATCGCGTGGACGGACGCGGTAGCGGGGAGGTCGGCGGCGGCGAGGGCGTCGGGCAACTCGGCGAAGTTCGCGTGGAACAGCCGACAGCGGCAGGGGACCCCCTCAAGGCGGGTCTGGGCGAAGGCGAGGTTGCGCGGGTCGGCGTCGAGGCCGATCAGCATGTCGGCCGGTGCCATTCGGTCGGCAATCGCGCGGGCGTGACCGCCCCGGCCCAGCGTGCAGTCGACCACCACGCGCGTCCCCCGGGGCGGCGGCGGCAGCAACAGCTCTAACACTTGGGCGAGCAGAACCGGATCGTGTCCGGACGGCGACGGTGCGGGAACTGGCATGGCTACCGGGACGGTAGCGGATTTCGCGTTAATTTGGGTCGAACGATCGCTGGAATTTGGAGGTTTCCCTCAGGAATTACGGACAAATCGAAGTTTTTTTGTGGCCGCAGATTAGTTTTCACTTGCAAAGGATGATACGCAATCAGATACTCCTCGTGTTAGCCCTATGTTCGCGTTTCGGCCGAGTTGCAGCTCGGTATTTTCGAGCGCGGTCGGAATGCTGACAAGTGCGTGGCGTTGTTGTCTGTACTGACGTGCGGTGCGGTGAGTGTTGTTCGGGATGACGTGGCGTTCCCGCCGCAGCGGAGGCGGTGGGACGTCATCCGGACCTTCGCCTCCGGTCGTCCGGGACGCTGCGTGGCGTCCCGGCGTTGCGTGCCACGCCCGAGGGCGAAACACTCGACGTTCGGGCGACGAAGAACACCTGGGAAAAACGATACGGCAGAGCCGGGCTCCCTGCCCCCTTCGATTGCAGTCGAGGGGTCCCGTCCCTGAGACGACTCCACGGTACCGTATGACATCCGAGGCTCGCGGGCATCCGAGCCCGCGGGCACCTGATCTCTGACCGAACGGAAGCAAACAGACGCGGAAGAACATCGGCGGACCGGGTCGGACCGATCGGGTGCGGTTCCACCGCACCCGATCGGTCCGGCCGAAGCCGCCGTCGATTCGCGCCGCCCCCGGGCCGCCCGGCTGATCCCGTCGGCGATCCATCGCCGATACGGGGACAGTCGGGAGGCCCGGAGGAGCCGTGTGGCAGGGCGGCAGCACAACCCATGTGCCGCTCGTCCACACCCGGTCTTGGTCACCATCCGTTGCCTTGCTCGCCTCCGGCGAACGCGGCAACCACCCGCCGGCAGCAAAAGCTACCGGCGGGCGTCGCTCGTCAACCTCCCCTTGCGGCATCCGGTGCCGGGCGGTTGACGTCGAATGGGCGCGGAACCTCCTTGTTCCGGTCCACACGTGGACGGATCGTGGTCCAAGACCACCGAATCGAATTATTACCTTGGAGACCCGACCTTCCCTGGAGGTGTCTCGCCATCAGACGATCTGACCCAGCCGGGCATCCCGGTTCCAGGTGTGGGGGCCACATCCCTGATAGGCCCCCGGACGCATCTCGCCAGCCGATCCCGAACGGGCTATCAGCCTACGAATGTTTCGGATAGGTGTGGCACGCGGCGGTGTTCGCCGGTGCGCCACGCGTTTAAGTTGTTGGACTCACCGCCGAACTTACTGCCGCCACTGGCGTCACCATTGTCGGAGCCACGCTTGCCGGGACCGGAGCCATCATCACGGGTTGCACCGGCATCAGGTGTCCCTGCCGCAGCTTCCGCTGTCGACCGGCGATCTCGGGTCGCTGTAACTCGAGCTTCTGCATCCGCTCGGCCCAGTCGGTCCGGTTCCACAATTCCAAGTGGTCCCGCATGCCGAGCATCACCACGTCACGGCTCAACTTCGTTCGCACCCGGTACTTCTCGGGCACCAATATTCTTCCCTGTTTATCCCAGTCTACCTTGCTTGCCATGGCAAAATAGATTTGGTCGAACGCCAGCCGATCCTCGTCTGGCGTCATCTCGGATTCCATCTGGCTCACGAACGCTTCGTACCGGCGTTCTGGGTACAGCCACGGCTGACCGTTCTCGCCGATGGTGAGGAAAAAGGCCTCTCCATCGCGTTCGACGTCCAATGCTCGCCGTACCTCGGCCGGCACCAGCAGTCGATTCTTCTCATCAATCGCGAGCTCGTATTCGCCGTATAGGACAGTGGTTCGCAATTGGTTTGTGTCCCACTTCTCACCACTGACAGGGATTTTTTACCACCTTCTGGGGCCATTGCAACCGAATTCTTTTTCGGGTGCTTCCTGCATCGCGAATGTCGGAGTGAAGCGGTCCAAAACTTACTCCGTACCTCAAAAATGGCCATTTCAACGATCGGGTGTAATGGTCCCGTCCGCTGCTGTTGTTGATAACTTGTGGGCGAACTGTCGCGTGTCCTCGCCCAGTTTATGGGTAGCACGAACTTCGTTTCCGACGGGTGAGAAACACCGTGATTTTTAACCGTTTGCGAGAGGAGTGGGAAAATGTGGGGGATGTCTCGGGGTTGGACGCGTCCGAATCCATGCTGCGGCGGCCAAAGAGGTGAGCAAGGGTGATCCGGCGACAGTCCATGCCACAAGGTGGGGGGGGCGGCAGGTGGCGGAAAGCATGACGCTCGCCATGAGCGTTCCGTAGTCCGATGGGTCTGGTGTCGATCGACCCGCTTGGGCGGCCGCCTCGGCGGCGACGTACCACAGAAGACACCCCCCCAAGCTGAGGAGGGTTGCGGCGGCCGTCAGGCAGGCACGCGTCAGGTCACTCCGGGCCAACCGTGCCCAGCCCGCCAGTCCCACCACCCATAGGGCAACGTACCCACTTTCCATCCACATGACCGCTTCCGGCGCGGCGGAGAGAAGCCCGGCCAGCTGTTCCATAGGGATCAACAGGGCCACGCTCACCACCCAGTTGGCACCATCCGCGAACAGCACTGGGAACAACAGGGCGGACGCGAACACCTGGATTGTGACAAGTTCGGCCAGCGCGATGGACTCGGGCGGGTCCGGATGGTGCGGCCAGAGATGAACGCCGGCGGCGGCGAGCACGAGGGCGGCGCACTGGACGGCCGACCAAAGGACAACGGCTGAGGTTCGCGACGGGCGCACGCCAACTCCTGTCGCAGGCCCTCAGCGGGCGGTCGCCGTCTTGTCCGCCGCCGGCTCGGGGTCGGCCGGCAGCAAGCCCGTGTCGAACCGCACGTCCAGCCACGCTTTACCCGCGTCCAGCCGGCCGTACTGCTGGGCGACCGCCCGCAGCATCGCCAGCTTCTTGGCCACCGGCACCTCGACGTAGAAGTCGTCCGACAGCGGCGGTCGGCCCCACAGCACCTGCATTTTGTCCCGCGTGTTGAGCACGACCTGGGCCTCGCTCCGGCTCAGCCGCCCGCCGAAGTTCGCCACGTCCACGCCGGTCACGCCGTCCAGGTAATCCTTGCCGTGGATCAGCTTCGCCATGTCCAGGGCGGCCGACAGGTCCCCGCCCGACCACCGTTGCCCGTTCGCCGGGGGCGGCTGCCGGACGCCGGTCACCACGCGCAGCTCGGTGTGCCCCGCGCGGCCGCCCGTCACCTGCGGCAGCTCCGCAGCCGTGAACTGGTCCGGCAACTTGAACCCGTCGTTGTCGACCAGCCAGTAGTACTGGCCCCACTTCACCAGCGCGATGGGTGCCCGGTAGTCGCAATCGACCACGAGGGTGTCGCCCGGTCCCTCACCGTACGCCCGGCGGACCTGCCGCACCTCGCGCACCCAGGGGTTCGCCTTCAGCCGATCAACCGCGTCCACCAACAGGTTGTGGTCGAAGGGCGACGCCGACCGCCGCGGCACGGTTGCCGCGATCTGCCGGGCTAGGTAATCGCTCATCCACGCCGGCTTGTCGACCAGCTCGATCGTCAGCGGCACCGACGACACGGCCGCGAACTGCTGCTCCATATATTGCCGGCTGGTGATCGTGGCGTACCAGAGCCCGTAGCCCAGGGCACCGAGGGTCACGGTGTGAAGCAATAGGCGACCGAAGACCCGCCGGGCGGGTCGCGCCTTCGTCGGCGGGGCGGGCACCTTGCGTGCCGGGGTTGGTTTGGGGGGTCGCGCTCGCGCCATGACGGTCTCGCCGGTCCTTATCGGACGGACGGACCGGCGGAGCTTAGCACGATTGGGGCCGAGCGTCCGGCCAACTTCGATTGGCCCGCGGCTCCGCCGGGATTCACTCGGCGAACGGAGGAACCCGGGCCTAACGCATCATCATCATGCCGCCATGCGTAAGGGTTCGACCGCCGGCCCGCACCAGCGGGCGGCGTAGTGGACCATGTCCGACAGGGCGTCGTGGATCGCCTCGCACCGGTGGTCGATCTCGTCGGCCACGTCGGGCGACCAGTGGTGGTGCCGCATGGCCAGCAGGGTCCAGGTCTGGACCTCGTGCAGGTCGGCCTCGGCGGCGGTCAGGTGGTCGACCATCGCCTCGGGGTCACGGCGGGCGTGCCAACCGTGCGCGATCCGGTCGGCCGTCGACCGGGCGGCGTGGCGCAGGGGCTCGGTGAGCCAGTCGTGATCCTCCGGCGGGAACGCCTCGCTCAGGATGTGGATCTGCCCGGCCAGGTCGTTCACGTCCCGCCAGACCATCAGTCGTTCCGCCGCCGCCGCCTCGCCTGCCATCGTCATGCTCACAGGGGCACCTCACCCGACCGTTGGATTCGCGTCCGCCGCCGCCGGGCCAGCCTCCACCACGCTGATCGCGCGGGCCACGGCAAACTCAAGATCGGGCGGGAAGTTCTGCCACTTGAGACGGTGGTGCGGGTCGCAGTGACGAAGAAGCCGTAACTGCGACCGGTCGAGCCCCGCGACGACCAGCGTCCGTCCCGTCGCCCGCAGCAGGGCGGCGGCCGACAGCAGGTTGATGGCGGCGTCGGCGTGCAGCCGGGTGGCGGGGTCCAGGGTCAACACGGCGGCCCTCCAGCGCGGGTCCAGCCGCTCGGCCCAGGCGGTGAAGTCGGGCGGGTGGTGGCGGCGACCCGTCGTGCGGTGAACCAGATGGAACAGACCGACCGATGCCGGCACCACGGCCGTCCACTCGGCAGGGACGTCTGCCGGCCGAACCTCCGCGACGTCGGCCAACTGCTCGCGGACGACCAGGGCCGTCAGGAACAGGACCGGCAGCAGCAGGGCGACCGCGTGCGCCACCCCGAACAGCAGCGTGCCCCCGCCGGCCCCGATCAGGAACGAGGTGAAGATGCTCGCCAGCAGGAGCGCCCGCTGCGCGCCGGCCCGGCGGGCGGCGTCTCGCCACGCCCGCCGGCCGCGGCCGGCACGTACGGCGTCGGACAGTCCGGCGACGAGGCCCGACAGTTCCAGCCCCAGGTCGGTCACCACGCCGGTCAGGTGCGTCGTCCGCACCACGGCCCCGCTGATGCGCGTGATGGTCGCGTTCTGCAGCCCCATGGCCAGCGCGGCGATCAACGGTGCGACGCCGTGCGGATCGCCCCCGTCGCGCAGCAGCAGGGCGACGACGGCCAGCAGGATCGCCTCCACCGTCAACGGCAGCGCGAACCGCGACCGTCGGCCGGCCCCGGTGATCAGCCCGCTGGCGAACGCGCCGAGGCCGAAGGCGACGATCAGCGCCGTGAAGTAGGTCGCCTCTGCGGCCCCCCCGTGGCCGCCGACCAGTGCGTGGCCCAGCGCCTCGCCCAGGTGCGTGACGTTCCCCGTCTGGTGGCTGACCGTCTGCCCGGCGGCGATCAGCGTGATCGCGTTCGTGTACCCCGCCACCCACGACAGCCCGACGGCCAACCGCGATCGCGAGCGGAACGTGTGGGCGTGGGACTTCAACATGCGGTGCAAACCCACCCCGTCGTGCCCAGAGGAATCATCCACGAGGGACACGAAGGGGCACGAAGCAGAAAAAGATGCGGCCGAGTTCCATTCGTGTGACTTCGCGTCCTTCGTGGATCACTTTCGATCGACCAAAGCGGTGGAGGTCCAGTTGAACATCGGCACACGTCGACCCGACCGTATCCCATTCCGCAGTCCGCATTCCGCGTTCTGCACTTTCGTGGCCCGCTCTAGCACTACAGCGCAGGTTCGTCGGGACCCGCCCCCAGTTCGGACTGCAAGAAGGACGGCCACGAATGGCACGAATCAACACGAATGAGGACCGGCCGGCCTACGCGCCTCAGCCGCCGATTGCCCGATCAGTTGGCTCGGCTGTGCTCGTCTTCGGTCTCCATGATTCGTGTGCATTCGTGCAATTCGTGGCCGTCCTTCTCGCCGGCCGACCATGAACCTGCGCTGTAGTGCTAGGATGCGGGCATGACCAACCAACCGTTCGGCAACACCGGATACGCCGTCTCCCCGCTCGGGTTCGGCAGCGCGCCGATCGGCTACCTGAACGCCGAGCAGGAGCGGGCGTCGGCCATGCTGAACCTGCTGCTGGACCGCGGCGTGAACCTGATCGACACCGGCGCGAGCTACCCCGGCAGCGAGCAGCTGATCGCCAAGGCGATCGGCCACCGGCGGTCGGAGTTCACCCTGGTCAGCAAGTGCGGCGGGAAGCTGCCCGACCTGCCGGAGAAGATGTGGACGCCGGCGCTGATCGCCAAGACGGTCGACCGGTCGCTGAGGAACCTGGAGACGGATCACCTGGACGTGATGCTGCTGCACAGCTGCGACCTGAAGACGCTGACCGACGGCGGCGTGGTCGAGCCGCTGGTGCGGGCGCGGGACGCGGGGAAGATCCGGTTCCTGGGCTACAGCGGCGACAACGAGGCGGCCGTCCACGCCGCCGGGCTGGACGACATCGCGGTGGTCGAGACGTCGGTCAGCATGGTCGACCAGGCGAACATCGACAAGGTGCTGCCGATCGCCCGCGCCCGCAACCTGGGCGTGCTGGCCAAGCGGCCGATCGCCAACGCCTGCTGGCGCGACCTCAGCGAGCAGCAGGGCATCTACAAGACCTACGCCAAGGCCTACACCGAGCGACTGTCGCAGATGAAACTAACCCCCGCCGACGTCGGGCTGACCGACTGGCTGGAGCTGGCCCTGCGGTTCACGCTGAGCATCCCCGGCGTCCACACGGCGCTGATCGGCACGCAGAACCCGGACAACGCGAAGGCGAACCTCGCGGTGGCGGAGAAGGGGCCGCTGCCGGCGGGGGCGGTGAAGGCGATTCGGGACGCGTTCCACGCAGCGGATGGGGACGGGACGTGGGCGGGGTTGACGTGAGCCGGGCCGTCGCCAAACCGGGGCGGGGCGATTGACGTGATCCACCGTCGGCGGGATGCTCGGCCGCATGACCGACCCGCGCATCCGCAAGCTGGCCGACCTGCTGATCAACTACTCGTGCGCGCTCAGGCCCGGCGAGCGAGTGCTGCTGGAGGCGATCGACGTGCCGCACGCGTTCTGCGCCGCGGTGGCCGAGGCGGCGGCGGCGGCGGGCGGGGCGGCGCTGGTCATGCTGAAGTCGAACGCCGTGAACCGGGCGCTGATGCTGCACGGCTCGGACGACAGCTGGAAGCTGACCGCCGACGTGGAGCGGCTGCAGATGGAGAACGTCGCCTGCTACATCGGGGCGCGCGGCAGCCACAACGTGTCAGAGTTGAGCGACGTCCCGGCCGAGAAGCAGAAGGTGTACGAGCGGCACGTGTGGAAGGGGGTCCACTCGGAGGTGCGGGTGAAGCGGACCCGCTGGGTGGTGCTGCGGTGGCCGACGCCGTCGATGGCGCAGATGGCCGAGATGAGCACCGACGCGTTCGAGGAGTTCTTCTTCAACGTCTGCACGCTGGACTACGCGCGGATGGCCCGGGCGATGGTGCCGCTGAAGGAGCGGATGGAGCGGACCGACCAGGTGCGGCTGCTCGGCCCGCGCGGGACCGACCTGACGTTCAGCATCAAGGGGATCAGGGCGATCCCCTGCGACGGCCGGGTGAACATCCCCGACGGCGAGGTGTTCACCGCGCCGGTGCGCGACAGCGTCAACGGCACGATCCAGTACAACTGCCCCAGCCTGTACCGCGGCACCACGCACAACGACGTGCGGTTCACGTTCGAGGGCGGCAAGATCGTCGAGGCGACCAGCAGCAACACCGAGCACCTGAACGGCGTGCTCGACACCGACCCCGGCGCCCGCCACATCGGCGAGTTCGCGATCGGCGTGAACCCGTACTGCACCCGGCCGATGAAGGACATCCTGTTCGACGAGAAGATCGCCGGCTCCATCCACTTCACGCCCGGCGCGTGCTACGACGAGGCGGGGAACACGAACCAGAGCGGCATCCACTGGGACCTGGTCATGCGACAGGACCCGGAGGTGGGCGGCGGCGAGATGCACTTCGACGGAGAGCTGGTGCGCAAGGACGGGCGGTTCGTGGTGCCGGAACTGATGGGGTTGAACCCGGAGAACTTGAAATAGGAGCAGGGGACCCGCGCGCTGGAGCGCGCGGGCCGGGGTCACACTGGTATGCGATCGCGCACCCTGGCTCTTGGCGACGTGCATGGCTGCGCGGCGGCATTGGCGGCGCTGTTGGCGGTGGTCGAGCCACAGGCCGATGACCTTGTCATCCCGGTCGGGGACTACGTGGACCGGGGGCCAGACTCGGCGGGGGTGATCGGGCAGCTGATCGAGCTGGGCGCACGATGCCACCTGATCCCGGTGCGGGGGAACCACGACCAGATGATGCTGGACGCCCGGTGGGACGGGCCCGAACTGTGGTTGCGGCTGGGCGGCGACGCGACGCTGGCGTCGTACGGGGGATCGCTGGCGGGGGTGCCGGCGGAACACTGGCGCTTTCTCGCCCAGGCCTTCGTCGACTCGGTCGAGACGGCCACGCACCTGTTCGTCCACGGCGGGGTGGTGCCGGGGATCGCGGTGGAACGGCTTCCGCCGGCCGTATTGCAATCGCAGACGTTCCCACCGGAGGGGCCGAGCGACAGCGGGAAGGTGGTGGTGTGCGGGCACACGTGCCAGCGGGACGGGGTGCCGCGTTCGGTGGGACACGCGGTCTGCATCGACACGAACGTCGAGCGTGGCGGGTGGCTGACCCTGCTGGACGTGGCGACGGGGCAGTACTGGCAGGCGAACGAGCGCGGCGAAGTCCGTGACGCCGTGCTCGACCTGAGCGGACGGTGACCGTGCGCCATCGCTCCGCACGGCGGGGCGGGCGGATACGCATAAATCCTTATATAAAAACGATTTATGCCAGCAAGGCTCGGCCCCGCCATGTGTAACATTTGGTAACATTTCGTAACATGGGCATCGGCCGGGGTGCCTTCACGATCGGCCAAACAGCGGGGCGCGTTCGAGGGCGTAGAGCAGGGCGTTGCGGACCAGGGCGTAGGCGGTGTCGGGGCGGTAGCCGTCGACGCCCCAGGTGTTGGTGCCGAGCAGGCCGGTGGTGACGTCGAGGGGGGAGAAGAGGACGATGCCGTCGCCGACCAGGATCGCTTGCACCTTGCCGGAGCGGCCGTAGGACGCCTCGCTGGCGAAGCGGCGGAGCTTGGCGTCGAAGGGGGTCATGCCGGGGAAGGTGCCGGCGACGATCGGGTGGTCGCCGGGCAGGTCGGTGGCGGCCCTCTCGGGGAAGGCGTTGGGCAGGATGCGCTCGAGGAGGGCCTTGCGGGCGTCGGGCGATCCGCCGCAGGCGTCGGTGACGAGGATGCCGCCGTCGGTGACGAACTTGTGCAGGACCTGCAGCTGGGGCGGCGTCATGCGGACGTCGCCAGTGCCGGTGAGCAGGGCGACGGGGGTCGAGCGGGCGTCGAGGTTGGCGACGTCCATGTCGGCCACGGTGACGGCGATGGAGGTGTCGTTCAGGAACGCGCGGGCGAACCGGCCGGCGGCGGCGGGCTCGGGGTCCCAGTCGCCGTCGTACCTCACGCGGGCGATGGCGGTCGTGGCGAGGGGCTTCACGGTCGGCTCGGGGATGTAGGACGTCCGCAGGCGGTTGCGAAACTCGGACTTGCCGGCCGCGTAGATGAAGACGTTGAGGCCCAGCTGGAACGGCCCCGGCCGGCCCGCCGAGCCGTGCAGCTGCCACGCCCGGCCGACGTCGAGCGGCGAGTGGACCAGCAGCAGGCGCGAGCCGTTGCTCACGCCCTGCAGCCGCGGCGGGGGCGTGCCGGACTTGGTCGCGAGCGGGAACAGCGACCGGTAGATCGGGTGGTCGGGCGGCAGGTCGCGGAGCGGGTAGCGGGGGAACAGCTTGCCGGCCAGCTCCGCCACGTACTTGTTGAACGTGGGTGACGCGAGGTCGGCGGCGGTGAAGAGCAGGCCGCCGTTCTCGGCGTAGAGGCGGAGCTGGTCGACGTCGGCGTCGGTCAGGGGCGGCGGGACGTGGCTGGGCATGAACAGGACCGGGGCGTCCATCCAGTTCGTCCAGCCGGCCGAGAGGGGGACGACCTGCCAGTTGAACGGCCGCTCGAGTTCCTTCGAGGCGTACTGGGTGAGGTTGGCAACGTCGCGCGGGCGGTTGGCCCAGGCGCCGTCGTACTGGAGCTTGTCGAACAGGATCGGGTGGCGGCCTCGGGAGAGGAACAGGAGCGAGAAGGCGGTGTCGACCACGTTCCTGGCCCAGGAGCCGTCGTCGGTCTGGGCAAGGACCTGCTTGGCGGCGAGCTCGCGGTACCAGTCGTGCTTGCCGAAGGTCTTGATGCCGCTGGCGAGGCCGGCGCGCTCCAGGCCGTACAGCGTGTAGGTGGGCATGTAGTCGGCGGCGAGGGAGACGGCGTTATCGTCGGTGCCGAGCCAGGCGAGGCCGCGCGCGACGGCGGCGCTGTAGGCCGGGTGGCCGGCCTCCTCGACGGCGGAGCCGACGCCGAGGTGGTCCTCGGCGACGAACATCATGGTGAGGCCGGCGACGGTCATCGACAGGCGGCCCTCGCTGGTGGGGCCCTGATACCCCCACTGGCCGTTGGGGCGCTGGGACTGGAGCCAGTGCTTGCGGACCGCCCCCCAGTACTGGGCAGACGCTGTGACGCCGGCGTCCTCGGCGGCCCAGACGCCGAGCGCGCCGTACTGGGAGTTGGAGTTGTCCCACGAGCCGTTCGCCTCGTCGGTCAGGTAGGCGGCGTTGATGGCGGCGAGGGTGCCGGTGTGGGTCGGCGGGTCGTAATTGTACCCGCCGGCCCGGCCGACCTTGGCGAGCCAGGTGGCATCGGCGCTCAGCGTCTTGCGGTCGGCGGCCCGGTTGTAGACCGACAGCGCCTGCACCCGCAGCGAGCGGTCGTAGGTCATCTTGTCGGACGACATCGGCATCGCGGCCAGCGCGGTCAGCATCCGGTTGGTCAGGGGCGTGTCGGCGGAGAGGTCGGTGCGGTTGGAGGCCTTGGAGGCCTGGAGCAGGGCGTAGACGGTCAGGGCATCCCGGCCGGCCGCCTCGCCGGTGCCGGCGGTCGCGTCGGGCAGGATGCCGTCCTTGAACTTGCCGATCAGGTAGTCGCAGCCGGCGTCGATCGCCCGGCCGATGCGGTCGTCGAGCTCGGCGTTGTCCATGATGGCCGAAGGCGGCGGGCGCACGGCGACGATGCGGCGGGGGCGAACCTCGACCGGGGCTGTGGTGGCGGTCGACTCGAGTGAGCGGATCGCGGGAGCCGTGGCGGGCCGGGGCCGCAGCACGGGCGGCGGGGGCGGCGCGACCAGCACGGGGGCGGGCGCGACGGGCAGCGTGGCGACCGGCGGCGGGGGCGGGAGCACGACCACGATGGGGGCCGGCGCCCGGGGGCGGGCGAGCGAGATCGCGATCGAGATCAGCGCGATGACGCCCAGCACGCCGCCGCCGATGTAGAACGCCCGCACCAGCTCGGGCGACAGCGGCTTGTCGACGGCCGGCTGCTCAACCGGTTCATTCGAGGACGGGGGGGAGCTGGTGGTGGGGGTGCCGGGTGGCACCGCGAGCATGAACCGCTGCCCGCAGGCGGAGCAGACGACGACCTTGCCCGCATCGGCAACGGTCAACCACTGCGACCGACGGCACCGCGGACATTTGGCTTTGGCGTATTCCACAACGGGGGCAGGGGCAGCGCGCTCGCATCGCCGTCAGGCAGCGAACAGCTCATGAGTTTCCCCCGCTCCGCGTCACTGTAAGCCGCAACGGCGAACGGGTCCATCGCGTGCAAGCATCACGGCTGAAATCGGTTTCGCGGTTGGCGACGGCGTGCAGGCCGGAAATTGGAGACATCAGTCGGTGCGCGAAGCCCGGCCCTCTGGGCCGTCGCTAAGCGGGGGATGGTCCGATCAGGGTTTGGTGGTTGGGGAACCGTGGACGAGTTGGCGGTACTTCGCCGTGTCGACGGTGACGACCTGGACGAGGGGCGGGCTGCCGGGGGGCGACGTGAGCAGCTCGATCCGGCCGTTCTGCATCACGCGTTGGTCGACCACGCCGGCGACCGACAACGGGGCGATCACCTCGCTGGTGTGGGCGTCGATCAGCCGATCGCCGTAGGCCACCCAGGCGTCGGCGTCGAACGACGCGAGGGCGTTGCCCTTGAACGCGGTGCGGGCGGCCTTGGGGACGATGCCGGCGGGGGCGGGGAAGTCCTGCTCGTTGGGGTCGCTGCCGGTGTTGGCGTCGTAGGAGAGCAGGGCGGCGTTGCCCTCGTGCTCGAAGAGGATGCCGATCCGCCTGCCGTCCGCCGTGTAGGTGAAGCCGGTGGGGCTGACGGGGACGTTGTGGTCGATGTCGAGGTTGATGGTCGTGCCGACCGACTGGCCGGTGGTGAGGTCGATCTGCGCGACGATGGGGACGCCGTCGCGCTGGGTGGCGACGGCCAGCCGCTGGGTGGCGGCGCAGACGGCCAGCGGGAAGCCGGTCGCGGTGACGGTCGGCAGCGACACGGTCCTGTTCTGCTTGGGATCGGTCAGGTTGACGATCAGGACGACGGGCGTCGGCCCGGCCTTCACGCCCAGCGCCGCCCCGAGGTCGGAGACGGGCGCCCCGGCGATGTTGCCGCGGACGAGGAGCCGGTCGGCCCCGACGAAGCCGAACAGCACGGGGTCGACCAGTTGCGGGTCGAGGTCGATCTTGGCCGCCGTGCGACCGGTGGCGAACGCCTCGAAGTGGATGGAGCGGCGGGGCCAGGTGACGATGTGGGCGAGGTAGGTGCCGCCATCGCTGATGACGCAGGCGGCGCTCTGCCCGGCCGGAAGGGGCACGTCGGTGCCGACCTGCTTGTCGGCCTCGGTGTCCCAGGCGACGGCGACCGACGCGCCCTCTCCGGTGGGGCGGACGATGCCGAGGGTCGAGGTGTCGGACAACGGTTGCAGCAGGACGGTGCCCGCGGCGGGCCGGGAAAGTGAGCGGGTGGACGTCGGACAGGGCCGGGGGCAGCGTCGCCACGGGCGGGGTCTCGACCGGGGGGGCGACCTTCGGAGCCGCGTCGGGCCGTCGGGCGACCAGGGGCCTCGTCTCGGGCGGGGCGTCGGCGGCCGGCTTGGCCGACCATGAAAGGCCGGTCGCGATGGGGCTGATCGGGACGGTCTTCTCGCCCTTGCCCTTGATGACGGCCTGGGCGGTCACCGCGTTCAGGCCGAGCAACAGCAGGATGGTCAGCACGGCTCCGATGGCGAACCCGCCGGCGGCGTAGCTGACGGTGGTGGCGACCTCGGACTCGCGCAGGCGGAAGAGCAGGAACAGCAGGGCCGACGACACGACAAGCCCCATGACGAGCCCGACCACCATGCCCGGCAGCGATCCCTGACCCATGATCCAGAGGGCGAGCCCGAACACGAACGCCGGGAGGTACGAGCCGAAGGCCCGCATTTTCGGGGTGGGGGGCAGGTTGTAGTTCAGCTCGTACGCGGCCTTGGTCAGCATCCCGTAGACGAAGGGGAAGACGACGACCCAGTAGAGCAGGACGGGGATCAGGAAGCGGAACAGCTTGATGACCGGCATGCCGGCCGCCTCGTCGTCGCCGGAGACGAGCAGGGCGAGCCAGCCCAGGCCGCCGATCAGCAGGCCCAGCGGGAGGACCTGGTCGACCATCGCCGCGCCGGGGTAGGACAGGACCGGGAAGTTGGGGCGTCGACCGCCAGGCAGCCTCTTCTGGCCGTCGTCGGCGTGGTCGGGATCGTCATCATCGTCCAGCGATTGTCGGGCTTGAACAACGGGTGGTGCCGGAGCAGCGGCGACGGCGGGGCGACCGACGGCTGAGCGGCCCACGGCCGAGCGGCCGGCGGCGGTGCCGCCGTTCAGGCTGCCGTTGCGGGTCGGCCGAGGGACCGCGCCCGTGAAGGAACTCATGGACTCCAGACCTGCGGCCGACTCGAGCGCCGCTAGGTCGGCGGCGGGCCCCCCATCCAGGGGGATGCTGGCCGGGGCCGCCGCTGCCGGTGTCACGGCGGGCACCTGAAACACCTGCCCGCAATGTCGGCACTTGACCCGTTTGCCCGCGAAGGCGTCGGGCGCTTGGAACCGCTTCTGGCAAGACTGGCAAATCGCCGTGATCGGCATGGCAACAAACCCCTCTCGCGGAAATCACCAGACGTGGCCCGAGCCGGGCAACAACGGCCCCGTAGAGGGCCCGAACATCCGCCGCCTTCCCGCTGAACAACCCGCGGCGGACACCAACGTGCTTCGTAGATGTGCAAGTGTGCAAAATCGTCGGGACGGGTCAAGTCCCTAGGCGTGCCCGAAGCTCGGTCCGATGCGGGTCAGCCCGCGGAGGCTTGCTCGTGCTCGATCTCCTCGAAGGCGACCACGCCGTCCACGACCAGCTGGTACGCGCCGTGCCGCAGCGTTTGGAAGTTCGGGCCGAGCGTGCTGATGAGGGTGGCTTTGGTCGGGTTGCCGAACACGGCCTGGCTCAGCTCCTCGCTGTTGCTGAGCAGCTCGAAGAACGCGCGCCGGCCGGCATGGCCGGTGTTCAGGCAGCGCGGGCACCCGACCGGTTTGCACAGCTGCCGGACGGCGCCCGCGGTCGGGCCGAGCGTGTCGGTCAGGACCTGCCGTTGCCGTTGCGTGGGCTCGACCGCGCGCTTGCAGTGCGGGCAGAGCTGGCGCGTCAGGCGCTGTGCGATCACCAGCTGTAGGCCCTGCCCGAGCATGTACGGCTCCACGCCGAGGTCGCGGAGCCGGAAGATGGTCCCGACGGTGTCCTGCGTGTGGACGGTGGAGAAGACCATGTGCCCGGTGATGGCCGCCTGCATGGCGACGCGGGCCGTCTCGGCATCGCGGATCTCGCCGACGAGGATCACGTCCGGGTCCTGCCGCAACACCGATCGCAGCAGCTGGATGAACGACCGGTCGTGCTGGTCGTCGACGGGGATCTGCGTGGCCCCCTCCAGGTGGACCTCGACGGGGTCCTCGATCGTGACGACGTTGAGGCGGGCCAGGTCGATGCTGCGCAGCAGCGAGTAGAGCGTGGTCGTCTTGCCCGACCCGGTGGGGCCGGCGACGAGGATCATGCCCGAGTCGCGCCTCAGGGTCAGGGCGACCTTCTCGGCCATCGCCATCGGCATGTTCAGGTCGTTCAACTTGCTGGGCGCTGCCGAGGCATCGAGGATTCGGATGACGAGCTTCTGCCCCAGGACCGCCGGGGCGAAGCTGACGCGGTAGTCGATCCGCCGAGACTTCCCGCTCCCGTCGGGCACCCGGGCGGCGAACGACCCCTCCTGGATCGACTTCCGCTGGGCGATGTCGATCTGGCAGAGCACCTTGACGACGGTCGACACCTTTGCCCCGGTGACGGCCGGCATGCGGGCGACGTCGACCATGAGCCCGTCGATCCGGAGACGGATGTAGTGGCCGTCCTGCCGCGGCTCCACATGGAGGTCGGTCGCCCGGCCCCGGTAGCACACCAGCAGCAGCGACCGAAGCAGTTCAACCGCGTCCCCCTTCCTCGCCTTCCGCTTCGGGCCATTCTTGCCACCGCTGTGGACCTGCTGTCCCGCGGCATCGGTCAGTTCGATCGCGTCCACCTCGAACGTCTGGCTCGGCAGGTTGGAGGCGAGCCGCGCCAGTTGCTCCTCGGCCGAGGCGTCGTCGTCGCTGACGTCGAACACCGATTTGGGAGCCGGCTCGACCGGCTCATCGAGCGCCATCGGGATGTGGTCCTCGTCATCGCCGACCACCGAGATGAGGGCGTCCAGCCCCAGGGGCTCGCCTGGGTCGAGCTCGTCCTCCACCTCGACCAGATCATCGTCGCTCAGCACGTCCTCGGGAGGCGCACCGGGAGATTCGGCCACCACATCGGCAACGACCGAGATCAAATGCCGACCGATCTGGAACGGCATGCCCGTCTTCAACCGAACCGGCATCGTGAGCAGTTCGCCGTGAAGCCGGGTGCCGTTTCGACTGCCCAGATCCTTCACCCAGAAACCGTCGGGCCGCTGCAAGACGACGGCATGGTTGCGGCTCGCCAAGTCGTCGGCCAGCACAACGTCGTTGTCCGAGCCTCGCCCGAGCCGCAGTTCGCCCTTGGCAAACGGGACCGTCCGAACCGTCTGGCCCTGCCGGATGTGGAGGAATGTGCCCATGTGTGCCCGTCGGGATCATACCAGTTCGGTCGGACGCCGACGACGGCACAGCGGGTCGTGGCGGATTCAGACTAAGCGAAGCGGACAGTCGCCGCCTTTGAACGATTCATTGCAATGATGGACGGCGACCGACTCCAGAGTCCAAGCCCACTCGGGGACATCTGACGGACGATTGAGACGGCCTCGACAGGGTGTCTTGACAGTGGCGGAACAGGCTGTACTATCTGCCCTCCCCTGATGCGAGCAGCAGCGGGGGACGCCGGTGCGACGAACGCGGAAGCGGGCGTCGCCCGCCGGTCCAGGTCGGGGAAACCAGCGGCGGGACGATCCGGTCGAGGCTTGGCGATGTTTCGCCGGTTTCGAGCCGAGGGAGCCCTGTCGTCCGGTGTCGCCGGGCCGGACGGTGAGCCGCGACGCTGGGTTGAAAAACTCAGACCGCGCGGTTGACACGGGCCCAGAGGACAGTAGTATCTGCCCTCCCCGAAAGGGAACGAACCTGTGAGGTGGCCACGCAAGTGGTTGCGGAGCAGGGAGTAAAGCTCTTTGACAAGTGAATAGTCGGAAAGCCGCGAGGGTGTGAGTTGTGGTAATCGGGTGTACCCGGTTGGCCACGGCAATCCAAGTCTCCGGCCGGTCGCCCTCGGGCGGCCGGCCGGTGCAACTCAGATCTCAAGCATCCTTGTGGCGCACGCAAGTAAGTGATCCTTAGATCATGGAATTTGAGTAAGCCAGAAAGAGATGTTTGAGCCTTGCGTCGGGCAGATGGCTGGCGGGTAACCCCGCCGGACGCATGGCCCGACTGACCCCGTCGCCTTAGCCGTCGACGGGGCAGTAACAGCCGGTTGGGTCGGTCTTGACCCGATCGGTCTGGACAAACTCGTTTCGCGGACAACGCCCCTCCTGAAAGTGTCAGTCGCACCCCGCGGGCAATCGTGGCGGTGCGCGTCAGGAGGCGAGGGGCACCAAGAAATACAATTGAAGAGTTTGATCCTGGCTCAGCCTGAACGCTGGCGGCGTGGTTAAGACATGCAAGTCGTACGGATGTAGCAATACATCAGTGGCGAACGGGTGAGTAATGAATCGCTAATGTGCCCTGGACTCTGTGATAGCCAGCCGAAAGGTTGGGTAATACCAGATGACGTGAAGCAGCCGCATGGTTGTTTCCCCAAAGGTCCGCCGGTCCGGGAGCAGGCGATTTCGTATCAGCTGGTTGGTGGGGTAACGGCCCACCAAGGCGATGACGCGTAGCCGGACTGAGAGGTTGGCCGGCCACATTGGGACTGAGACACTGCCCAGACTCCTACGGGGGGCTGCAGTAACGAATCTTCCGCAATGCACGAAAGTGTGACGGAGCGACGCCGCGTGTGGGACGAAGCCCCTCGGGGTGTAAACCACTGTCAGGGGATAGAAAGTTCTGATCATCCCCAGAGGAAGGCACGGCTAACTCTGTGCCAGCAGCCGCGGTAAGACAGAGGTGCCGAGCGTTAGGCGGAATCACTGGGCTTAAAGCGTGTGTAGGCGGATGCCTAAGTACCTTGTGAAATCCCACGGCTCAACCGTGGAACTGCTGGGTATACTGGGCGTCTTGAGCAGGTTAGGGGCTACCGGAACAAGTGGTGGAGCGGTGAAATGCGTAGATATCACTTGGAACGCCAATGGTGAAAACAGGTAGCTGGGACCTCGCTGACGCTGAGACACGAAAGCCAGGGGAGCAAACGGGATTAGATACCCCGGTAGTCCTGGCTGTAAACGATGTCGACTAGATCGCGGCGGCTCTGACGCCGTCGCGGTCGAAGCAAAAGTGCTAAGTCGACCGCCTGGGAAGTACGGTCGCAAGGCTAAAACTCAAAGGAATTGACGGGGGCTCACACAAGCGGTGGAGCATGTGGTTTAATTCGAAGCAACGCGCAGAACCTTACCTGGGCTTGACATGCCAGGATTACCCCGGTGAAAGCCGGGTACACCCTTCGGGGCGGAACTGGTACAGGTGCTGCATGGCTGTCGTCAGCTCGTGTCGTGAGATGTCGGGTTAAGTCCCTTAACGAGCGAAACCTTTACCCTTAGTTACCAGCGGGTCACGCCGGGGACTCTAAGGGGACTGCCGGTGTCAAACCGGAGGAAGGTGGAGATGACGTCAAGTCCTCATGGCCTTTATGCCCAGGGCCAC
Source organism: Tepidisphaeraceae bacterium (assembly GCA_965198865.1). Taxonomy (GTDB): domain Bacteria; phylum Planctomycetota; class Phycisphaerae; order Tepidisphaerales; family Tepidisphaeraceae; genus CBDAQA01. The sequence goes on from CBDAQA010000022.1 coordinate 422,790, forward strand.
ACACGTGCTACAATGGCGTTGACAGAGCGAACCTAAGGCGCGAGCCCATGGAAATCGCAGAAATAACGCCCCAGTTCAGATCGGAGGCTGCAACTCGCCTCCGTGAAGTTGGAATCGCTAGTAATCGCGGATCAGCTACGCCGCGGTGAATGTGTTCCTGAGCCTTGTACACACCGCCCGTCAAGTCATGGGAGCCGGAAATGGCCGAAGCAGCTTCGTCACAGAAGTTACTACGCCAGGTTCGGTGACTGGGACTAAGTCGTAACAAGGTAGCCGTAGGGGAACCTGCGGCTGGATCACCTCCTTTCTAATGGATTAATTAGAAAGCCAGCAGTGCGAACTGTTGGTTACTTGTCAGCACAGCCTCGTTCACCCCGCAAGGGGGAGGACCCCCAGGGCGACCTGCGGGGACGGCTTTCCGGCTAGACACTTGATTAAGTAAAGGCCCGGGCTCGAAAGAGTCCGGGCTTTTTTTGTTTGTCGGTCTTGGCTCGTCCGCTCCGTCGCACCATCGCGGTGCGGCCCCTTCACAACCGGGGTCGGATCGGCATAATTGTCCGGCTCGTCTGTCGGGTTGTGGTCCTTGGAGGTCAGAACGATGGGTCCGACGAATGTCGCCTTGGTCAAGCTGTTCCGTGCCGATCAGGCGTTGCGCGACGCCCAGCAGCGGCTCGACGCCGCCACGAAGAACGTCCGACTGCAGGAGCGTCGCTGCCACGACCTGGCCGAGAAGCTCAAGCTCACGCAGAACAAGCTCCGCGAGCTCCAGGTCCGCGGCAACAGCCTCGACCTGGACATGAAGTCCCGCGACACCCACATCGAGCGGCTCCGCACCCAGCAGCAGTCGGCCAAGAACACCAAGGAGTACCAGGCGCTCCTGATCGAGATCAACACCCGCAAGGTCGACCGCGCCAAGGTCGACGCCGAGGCCATGCAGGTGCTTGAGCAGACCGAGACGACCACCGCCGAGGTCGCCGCCCTCACCGCCGCGGTGGAGAGCGAGCGCGCCAAGCTGGCCGAGATCAAGGCGTCGATGGGCGACAACGTCACCACGTTGCAGGCCGAGATCGCCTCGCTGCAGGGACCGCGCGAGGAACTGTCCGCGGCCCTCCCGCCCAAGGCCCGGACGCAGTTCGACAAGCTCGCCGACCACCACGAGGGCGAGGCGCTGGCCGCCCTGATCAAGCCCGACCGCCGGAAGGAGGAGTACGCCTGCTCCGGCTGCATGATGGACCTGGTCACCGACGTCTACAACAAGCTGCACACGCGCGACGATCTGGTCTTCTGCCCCAGCTGTCGCCGGATCCTGTACATCCCCGACGACCTGCCGATCGAGGCGGCCGTCAACAACAAGAAGCCGGCGATGCGGTCGTCGTCCGCCTCGACGGCGAAGTCCCGGCCGAGCAAGACCTCCCAGCCCGCCGCCATCGCCGAGGCCGCCTCCGAGCCGGCCCCGCTGGCGCGCCCCAAGACCGCGCTGGAGCTGCTGCTCACCGCCGCCCACGGCGAGTCGGTCAAGAACGCCGTTGACGCCGACCAACGGCCGCTCCTGTTCACGGTCTCCGTCGACGGTCGCGAGATGGGCCAGTACAAGGGCAAGAGCGCCGACAACCTCGAGCGGATCATCAGGTTCCGCATGGAGGAGATGAACGTCAAGCACGAGGTGACCGTCGCGCCGGTCGCCGAGGCCGCCGAGGAGCCCGCCGCCGTCGAACAGGCGGCGACGGCTTGAGCGAACGCCTCTTCTAGTGGGAGCACCAGCGGATCCCTCCGAATCGGATGACGATCGCGCAGCCACCGGTACATCGGATATGGGTCGGTCACGAACCGCGGGTGGCCCATGCTTCGGCCGACAATCACCTTCCACCCGACGGCCGGTGCCCGGATGGCCCGCCTCACCACGGTCGGCAACCGGCCGAACCACCGAACCACGCCCGGCACGTGCCCCGTCGTCCTCCGCCGCGGCATGCCCTCGGCGTGCCACTGCGCCAGCGCCGCCTCGGTCTTCTCCCGCGTGAGGCCCATCTTGCCCAGCAACGCCGCCGCACCGTTGTGGTTCGACGCCGCCAACGCCAGCACCACGTGCTCGGTCCCCACGTGGGCATGTTGATGCCGCTCCGCCTCGCCGGCCGCCACATCGAGCACGTGCAGCGCCGCGGCCGACAGCCGCGTCGCCTTCTGATGGTGGTTCGCCCCTTCGGTGCCGCCTCATCCAGCCGAGCAAGCACGGTCGCCGCCGCAGGCCTACCCGTTCCAGCAGCAACATCGCCGCGGACTCGGCGTCTTAGCATGCGGCCAACAGCAGGTGCTCGGCCGCCACCTCGTTGCACCCGCGCGCCGCCGCGACGTCGACCGCCGTTGCGATCGCCCGACGCATCCGCGGGGGAGAACCGTTTCCACATGGCATCTCCTCGTGGCACGGGCTTCCAGCCCGTGGCCGTGTGCGCACGGCGGTCGGCGGTACTCCCTCGACACAGCAAGCGCGTAGCGATCTTCCGTTCCAACGCGGCGGAGGCCAAAATGCGCCATCATGCCATCGACCATGCGCCGTCGATGTGCCCAGGGGCGGTGTGGCCGTGCCGTTCTAGGTTTGCACTATGGACAAGCGTTTCAAGTGGGTGCTAGCCATCGCCGGCCTGCCGCTAATCGGCGTGACGCCGTTCCTATGGTCGTGGTCGCCGGGGCTGCTGTGGGTGGCGTGTCCCCTGATCCTCGCCTGGGCCTTCTGGCTGGTGATCGAGTACCTGACCTGGGCCCGCACGCTAGGCAAGCATTAGGCCGCCCGGCCGTGTAGAATGATCACGTGACCGCCCCCCGTTAGCTGCCCGCCGCCCACCTCCGTTGTCTTCGCCTCCCCTTCCGTTTGAGAGCCCTCCATGTCTGCCGATCCGTTGCTGCGCAAGTTGGACGAGACCGTCGCCCGCTACGACGAGCTGCAGGGCTCGCTGAACGACCTGGCCACGCTGGGCAACCCGCAGCGGCTGGTGGCCGCGAGCAAGGAGGCGGGGCAGCTCGAAGGGGTTGTCCATCAGTACCGCGATTATCGCGATGCCAGCCAGAACGTCGCCCAGCTGCGCGAGATGGCCGGCAACCGGGCCGATGCCGACGTGGCCGAGCTGGCGGCGGCGGAGCTCCCGGAGGCCGAGGCGGCGGCGGCGGCGATTTGGGAGTCGCTGAAGGACGCGTTCCTCGCCGCCGAGGACAACGCGGTGAACTCGTTCTTCCTGGAACTGCGGGCCGGCACTGGCGGCGACGAGGCGGCCCTGTTCGTCCGCGATCTGTACGAGATGTACCGCCGCTACTGCGAGACGCAGGGCTGGCGGTTCGACGTCAGCGACTTCAGCCCCAGCGACCGCGGCGGGTTCAAGGAGGTCATCATCAACATCAAGGGTCACGGCGCTTACCGCCACCTCCGCTTCGAGGGGGGCGGCCACCGCGTGCAGCGCGTGCCCGAGACCGAGACCCAGGGGCGCATCCACACCAGCGCCGCCACCGTGGCGGTCCTGCCGGAGATGCCCGACGTGAAGATCGAGATCAACCTCAAGGACGTCGAGGAGAACGGCTGCCGCGGCGGCGGCCCTGGCGGGCAGAACGTCAACAAGGTCGAGACCGGCTGGCTGCTCCACCACAAGCCCACCGGCCTGCGGTTCAAGATGACCGAGCACAAAAGCCAGGCCCAAAACAAGGAGCGCGCCTGGGCCCTGCTCCGGGCGACCATGTACGAGGCAGAGCGTGCCAAACAGCACGCCGCCGTGACCAGCGCCCGAAAGTCCATGATGGGCTCCGGCGACCGCAGCCAGCGGATCCGCACCTACAACTTCCCCCAGAACCGCTGCACCGACCACCGCCTCGGCGGCGAAGGCGGCGGGGAGAAGAACTTCAACCTGGACCAGATTACGCAGGGGAACATGGAGCCGCTGATCGCGGCGCTACTGGAGCTGGACAAACAGCAACGGTTGGAAAGTTTGTGATAAGGCGTGCGGGAGTTGGCCCCGTTTAGCGACGGCCCGGAGGGCCGGGTATCAGTGAGTGAGGGTGTGGTTCCAGAGGATTGCGCGTGAGGGCGATCCCCTTGCGTTAGCCCCCGGCTCTGCCGGGGTTTGGTACAATCAAAATGGAAACTGACGTCCGCGCCGTCCCGCCTCGTGGATTGTCAGACAACCCGGGGAGGGCCCGGGGCTAACGGAAGTCACCACAGTCCTTGAAGCGCAATCCTGTTCCACCACGCCGCGATTGGGGGAAAGGCGTGATGGACCACGCTGTGCGCTCCTACGCTCGGCAGCGCGGCCGAGGAATCGCCCCGTCCGTTCGTCAAGCTCGGATGGCCGACGCTCGCAGGGAGCGGAGCCGTCTGGCATGATCGCTGCGCGACGCCAACGGTGTCTGCCGCCTGGTCGACGTCGCGTGTTCACAACGGCGGAGGGGCAGTGAGACAGGGGCTGACGGGGATTATGGCGGTCGCGCTGATCGCCGCGGCGGTGGTGGTCGGGATCCGCAAACGGTCGTTGGATGCTCGACAGCAGAACCGCCGTGCCGCCACCGATGTGGGCGTGTCGCCGGTTCGTCGGCGGCCGGTGCCGCCTCTGGTGGTGCTCCACCCGCCGGTGGTACCCGCGTTGCCGCCGTTGCCCCGCGTACACCTGACTGCCGACTCGGTCGGGCGGATGTTCCCCGCGTTCCACCACGCGCCGGTGGAGTCGGCGGGCTTCAACCCGCTGGCGCTGCCGTTCCGCTACGCGGATCCGGATGGCGTGGGCGACCCGGCCGAGGCGAACGCGCTGGCGTTCCTGCTGTCCGATGCGCTCGACTGGGGCCCGGGGAACTACAGCTCGCGCCACGCCTATTTCGTCTTCGACCGCGCTCGCCCGCTGATGGCCAAGCTGGTCCACGGGTACCAGAGCGAGATCATCGCCTCGGCGATCGACGACTGGTCGGCCACGCACGCCGTGGGGGGCCAGCTCACCCGAACCAAGGCGGGCTGCACGGGCACGCTGGAGATATTCGACCGTGCGGGCGGTCTGGAGTTCCAGCGGCAATACGTCGAGCCTCGCCCCTACTTCACGCTGCTGGGCGACATGGCCGTCGCTGCCCTGGCCCACTTCGGTCCGGCTCCGTCGGTTGAGCTGGCCGCGCTCCTGCACGAGCCCCGCTGCCGACATCCCGAGTCGATCGTCCGCCTCGGACTCGCGGCGTTCCAGCCGTCCCGCGCCGAGTCGACGTTCGGCCTTTACGCCCAGATCCTCCAGGACGACCCCGCCTTCGCAGAGGTGCGGTACTGGTGGGCCAACCAGCGCGCGTGGGAGATCGACGATGACCCCGACCGCGCCCGCGAGGTGGGCCGGTCCCTGCACGACCGGCTGACGCCTTCGGCGCTGGCGACGTTCGACCCCGGCCACTGCCGCGACGCGGCGCTCGCCGCGGAGTACCCGGCGTGGCTCGACCACGCCGAGCGGTTGGCAGGTCCGGATGCGCCCCTCGTGTTGCAGGGCCGCCTAAACGCCGACCTCCAGGCCCAGCGGTTCGACCCCGACCTGTGCCGGCGGGCGCTGGCGACGGCGTCCCGGTTGCCGAACGGTCGGAACCTGACCGATGCCCTGGCGCACGTCCTCTCGAACAACCCGGCCGGACCGAACGACGCCGACCTCTCGGCCAGCCTCTTCGCCGACGGCATCAGCTGCCGCTTTTTGGACGCGGTTGGCGATTGGCACTGGCAGTGGACGGGCATCGGGTTCGCCATGGAACAGCTCGGCCGGCCGAACATCGCTGCCGCCGCGTTCGAGGCCGCGGGTCCGGCGGACGACGGTTCGGGCATGGCGCTGCGCGAGTCGATCCTGTGCAATGCCGGCCGGTTCGCCGACGCGGTGAAGCTCTTCATGGCGTCGGGGGTGATGCCGCACGACCAGGTGGGCGTCGAGGCCGCGCGGTGGGCCGCCGTCGCCGCCGCCACCACGCGCGACGGTGCCGCCCTGGCGCGCATAAGGCACGAGTTCGGCGACCTGTTCGGCCAGGACGGGTTCGACGCCGTGCTCGACGCATACCTCAGCGTCACCCGGGGCGTCGCGGTCAACCCTGCGCTGCTGCTACCGCGCCGCGGCCTCCAGGTGACGCCACCGCTGTTGGTCCTGGCCACGCAGGTCGATCGTTCGGTCGAGCATGGCCAGTTCCAGGGTCCGTGCTGGAGCCTGGTGAACCTTCAGCCTGGCGGCCGGCTCAACTGGGTCCTGTACGACCAGTACGAGCGGCAAGCCCCGACGAACCAATATGGACCCGACTTCTACGACGCGCTGGCGTGGCTCTACCCGGACGACCCGTGGGTGAGGTCGGCCGTCACCGACTACCGTGCCCGCGCGGGCAAGCTCAAGAGGCTGGCCATCGACCTGCAGGTCTGGGTCATCTCCTCCGAGCTGGCCGACTACGCGCCGGACGAGTGGCCGATCGCCGTCCCCACGCGGCAGCCGGAGGCCCAGCGCCACGTGCTGAAGGATGCCGGTCCATGGGTGACTGCCGCTTGTGTCCACCGATTGCTGGACCGCGGGCGACCCGAGGACGCCCACACGATGGCGCTCCGTTTCCGACACCTGGCGGTCGACCTGCAAAACAACAGCATTGGCGCGTTCGCCTCGCGCCTCGTGCGCCTGACGGCGGTGCCCTCCGCGAAGTGACGTGGGGCGTGATTCACAGGATTACGCGTGAAGGCGATCGTTCCTTCCGTCAGCCCCCGGCCCTGCTGGGGTTGAATACAGTCTCAATGTGAACAGATGTCTGCGGCGTCCCGCCTCGTCAATGTTCGGACAACTGGGGCAGAGCTCGAGGCTGACGGAAGAAGATCACGCCCTTCGAGCGACATCCCGTTCACCACGTCTGTTCGCTGCGGGGACGTGGCGAACCACGTGCCAGCCGGGCGGCGGGAGCCCGCGGAGCGTCGGCGGGTGGAACGGCGGTGGAGACGCTAAGGTCCGTGGGCCACCGCCACGCGGCTGCAACATGCGCTGCAAGGCACGGCCGCTGTCGTCGTGAATTGCGCCAAGTCCACTCAACCTCGCCGTCCTATCGGAAGGTGATCTCGCCAAAGTCGAGCGTGACGAGCAACGGCTCGGGCACCTTTCGCCCGGCCGCGTCGTACGCGTAGATCCGGCGGCGGGTCGGCATCACGATGCCTTGGAAGTCACGGTACTCCGTCGTGTAGTTCGCGCCCGTGTTTCCGCCGAGGATGTCGACCGTGTAGTCGTGCCGGCGCATCAGGCCGTCGGGGCCGAAGTGGGTGACCTGCGTCCGCGTGTGGCTGACGATGTGCTCGGGGAAGGTCACCTTCAGCCGTCGCCACTCCTCCCCATCCTCGTGCCACGGCTCGATCTCCTCCGGCTGGAAACCGGGATAGGTGTACAGGAACGGCAACGTGAGATACGTCCACAGCGCTTCGCTGGCGAAGAACGCCGCCTGCCAGGGTGCCCAGGGGTCGTCGAACGTTTGGAGCGCGAACGGCGCCTCCGGATCGACGTGCGCCTCGACGACGTCGCCTGCGGTGCTCTCGATCTGAAGGCGGCCGGGCACGAACACGCTGCGGCCGCCCGCGCTCCCAAAGGGCGTGATCGTCAGGTGCTCGTCGTGGGTCCGGATCTCGAAGGTCTTATCCACCAGCAGGCCGGGCTGTTTCTTGAACGCCCAGATCGCCCCGGCGATGGACACCTCGGCGCGCAGCCTGGTGAACTCGTTCCAACGTCGGAGGCCGCCATGGGCCTCGACGGCGGTCGATAGAAGGTCGTTCACCATCGCTGACTCGAATACCGGACAACCGGCGGGAGATCGTCGATCACCCAGTCGCACCTTTGCACATGGCAACATCGACGTCCGCACGGGGCGACAGGCGCGGCGTCGTGCCCCGTCCGTATTGAGCGGGCCGGGCGGTCAGCGTCGCGCGGGTGCCTGGACGGGAAGTGACCGAGGATCGCGGCCACACGATCGAGGACCTGGTCCGCGACCGCTCTGACGAGCTGATCGCCCGGGCCAACGCTTACCTGTCGGATCTTCACGCGCACAACATCAAGTTTGGGGTCTAGCATCGGCTCATGGACTGCAGCGAAACCCCCGTCACCGAGACAATCCTCGCCAACGTGGCCGGGTGCGCGCGGGACGCGATGGCGGTCCTTGCGCGCTCAGGCGTACCGCTCGCATCCTCCGCGGAGCGCGTTGCCGCCGTGGACGATTTTGTTGAGCGCTGGCAGCGGGGCGACCGTCCACCGGCCGACGCGATGGATCCGCAGGACGTGCCGTACCTGATGGGCAGTCTTTGGGGCGAAGCGATCGTGGCGGCCCTGGGCTGGTCGTGGGTGCAGGTGGTGTTCAACCAGCGCACGGACACGGTGGCCACGGCGGTCGTGTCGCCCGACCGGTCGATGGCGATCTTCCCGATCCACTTCGTGCTGGAGTGCGTGCAAGAGGCGGCGGTCGACTGCACCATCGCCTTGTCGTTCGACATGTTGGTGGCGGGCCAGGCCGGCGACCTCACGCCACACGGGTACGCCAACGTGATGGATGTCGTCCATCGCATCGTGCCGCGGCGTTGAGCGCCGTCCGCTGGCGACGCCGAACAATTTTGCCCGAAACAGACGCGCCAAACCCAAATGTGGACGGCGTGCAAACTTACCTATCGCCCGCCCCAAAATAGAGTTGTATTCCGCGAGCGGTTCGCGCAAAACGTCTCTCCCCCCACGGTGGGCGGCCGCGGCCGGGTCGTTTGGACCGGCACGTGGATCGTCAGTCGTCGCCGTCTTCAACCGCCATGCCCAACGGACTCGCCCACGTTTGCCGATCAGCCCTTTGGGGAGCGGCCGTCCTCGCCGCGTCGGTCGTCGCCCGGTCGGCATCGGGGGCCGACTCGAGCTACACGAACACCAACACGCCGGCCGAGATCCTGGCCGCGTACAAGATCGGCGCCCTGCAGGCGACGCACACCGGGGCCGGGCAGACGATCGCCATCTACACCGACAGCTACTACAGCACGCTGCAGTCGGACGTCGACTACTTCAGCGACAAGTACATGGGCGGCACGTCGACGACCGTCTCGGTGTGGAACACGTCTGGCGCGAACCTGACCGGCCAGAACAGCGACTCGACCGCGGCCGCCAGCGCCAGCCCGGAGCTCGCGCTGGACGTGGAGTACGCCCACCTCATCGCGCCCGGCGCGACGATCAAGGTGGTCGTCGGCGGCACATCGTACGTGTCGACCGCCAAGTACGCGGCCAACTCGCTGGGGGCGAGCGTCTTCTCGATCAGCTACGGCTCGCACACGACCAGCTCGAGCTACACCGTGTCGGACAAGGCGTCGATGGACAGCGGTTTCGCGTCGCTGTCCAAGACGACCATCCTGGCGGCGGCCGGCGACTCGGGGACGCTCGACTACCCCGCCTCGTCCAGCTACGCCGTCGCCGTGGGGGGGACCAACCTGACGACCTCCGACAGCGGGACCTACCGGAGCGAGACCGGGTGGGGCGCCACCAGCAACAGCTCCAGCGGCAGCGGTGGGGGCGGCGGGCCCGACGTCGACCGGGCCATGCCCGCGTACCAGGTGGGGGCGATCGGCACGACCCGGTTCGGCAACTACCGCGTCGGCCCCGACGTGTCGATCGCCGGGGGCAACCTGTCGAGCCTGCCGGTCTTCTGCGACGCCGCCGACGCCGACGACTACGGCTACCACTACGGCAGCAGCATCGCCACGCCGATGTGGGCCGGCCTGATCGCCGACGCAGACCAGGCCCGCGCCGCCAACGGCCTGGCAGCGCTGTCGACCCTCCAGACGCTCGACGCCCTCTACGCCACCTACACCAACGGCCTGTACGGGTCGGTGTTCCACGACGTGGTCGGCGGGACCAACTCCAGCGGCGACTCGGCCACCACGGGCTACGACGCGCTCACCGGTTTGGGCTCGCCGATCGCCGACGAACTGGTCGGTTACCTCGCCACCGTCCCCGCCCCCGAGCCGACCAGCCTGCTCGCGCTCGCCCCGGCCGCCGCCGGCCTGATCGGAACGCGGCGTCGTCGGCGTTGTGTCCCGGACGCCTGAGCGATCCGCCCGTGACTCCCGCGCCCCCCGATGTGGAAAGGAAAGCGTGATGATTGAGCCCCGCCGTCGACGTTCCGCCCGACTCGCCGCCCTCGCTCCCCTCGCCGCGATGGCCGCCGGGTCGTTGGTCCCCACGATGACGCGCGCCACCGTGCTCGGCGTGTCGCAGGTGCGCGGGGCGTACGGGTTCGACAAGGTGCTCAACTCCGGCATCACCGGGGCCGGGCAGACGATCGCCATCGTCGAGACGTACCACGACCCCTACCTGCAGAACGACCTGAACCTGTTCGACGCCCGGTACAGCCTGCCGGCCATGACGCTGGGCGCGAACCTGTCGCAGGTGGGGACCGGCGGCGGGGCGGTGCCATCGGTGAACGCCAGCACGGGGGCCGAGACGGCGCTGGACGTCGAGTGGGCCCACGCGATCGCGCCGGGGGCGAACATCCTGGTGGTCGAGACCGCCGGCGGCCTCGCCGCCGCCGCCGCGTATGCCGCCACCGTGCCCGGCGTGTCGGTCGTGTCGCTCAGCTACGGGCAGGCCGAGTACTCCACCGAGAAGAACTACGACAAGGATTACACCACCCCCGCCGGCCACGCCGGCGTCACGTTCGTCGCCTCCAGCGGCGACAGCTCGGCGGTCTCGTACGTCGCCACGAGCCCCAACGTGCTCGCCGTCGGCGGGACGTCGCTGACGATGGGGGCGACGGCGAACAGCTACGGGTCCGAGGTCGCCTGGAACCACTCCGGCGGGGGCGTCAGCACGTACGAGGCGGAGCCCGACTACCAGAAGCTCGTCGGCATCTACGGCGGGAAGGTCACGCCCGACGTCGCATACGCCGGCGGGGGCGACTCGGTCTTCCAGACCTACATCAAGGGCGTGCTCAGCTACTCCTGGGGCACCAGCGCCGGCGCCCCGCAGTGGGCCGCGTTGATCGCCCTGGCCGACGAGAAGCGGGCGACCAACGGCCTCGCCCCGCTCGCCTCGGAGCAGACGTTGGACATGCTCTACGCGCTCTACAGGTCGCCCTATTACAACGACGCGTTCCACGACGTGACCAGCGGCACCAACGGCGACGGCGAGTCGGCCACGACCGGCTTCGACCCCGTGACCGGCCTCGGCACGCCGCAGGCCGACTTCCTGGTCGACTACCTCGGCGGGTCGATCGACATCGACGCCGCCCCCGAGCCGGGCAGCCTGGCGAGCCTCGCCGTCGCGATGGCCGCGCTGGGGCTGCGCCGACACCGGCGACCCACCCGGACGGAGCCGGGCCGAGTCGGCCCGCGCGGGCGCAGCCCGCGTCTCACGCGGGCAACGTGGGGTTGACGAGCAACGTTCCGTGCGCGAGACGCGACCCGCGGTCGCACGGACCGACACGGTCCGGCTCTGTCGGGCGGTTCTGGCATCCCGCCCCTGGCCGCTCTATCATTCCGCCCCCGCCGGTCGGACCGTGCGGGGAAGGAACGGCCCCATGTTGTTCGGCATCTGCACCCCCTCGACCAACGCGGCCGCCCTCAGGGCGGCCGGCTGGGACTACGTCGAGGACAACGTCCAGGGGCTGCTGCAGGGGTTGGTCCCCGACGACCAGTGGGCCGCGCCGGCGCCGGCCGCGTTGCCGGTGCTGGCGGCCAACGTGCTGCTGCCGGCCAGCCTTAAGGTGACCGGTCCCGAAGCCGACCTCGACCGGCTGAAATCGTACATGGACACCGTGACCCGCCGGGCCGGACGGGTCGGGATCCAGACGTTGGTGTTCGGCAGCGGCGCGGCCCGCATGGTCCCGCCGGGCTTCAGCATGACGACCGCCGCCCAGCAGGTGGCCGCGTTCGCGCGGATGGGTGCCGAGCTGGCCGCGGCGCACGGGATCACGATCGTGATCGAGCCGCTGAACCGGCACGAGTGCAACATCGTCAACTCGGTCGCCGAGGCCGCCCGCCACGCGAGGACGGTCGATCACCCGAACTGCCAAGTGCTGGTCGACACGTACCAGCTGTGGATGGAGAACGAGGAGCTGGAGAACGTACACCGGGCCGCGGGCGTCATCCGGCACGTCCACCTGGCCGACCTGAACGGCCGGGTCGCCCCGGGCCTGAGCGGCCGGGCCGACTACCGCCCGCTGTTCCGCATCCTGAAGCAGGCCGGCTACGACCGCACGCTCAGCGTCGAGAGCTCGCCGATCCCCGACTTCCAGACCACGGCCCCCATAGTCCTCGCGTTCATCAAGGACCAGTGGGCCGCCGCCTAAATCAGATCATCCACGAAGGACACGAAGGGAAATCAAGGCAACACGAGCGGCAAAACACGGTCGTCCGCATTTCTTCTTCGTGTCCCTTCGTGTCCTTCGTGGATCAAATTCCTAATTCGAGGACCCCGCCATGCTGATGAAATACCGCTTGTTCACCCCCGGCCCGACCAGCGTGCCCGAGGCGACGCTGCTGGAGCTGGCCAAGCCCGTGCAGCACCACCGCACGGCCGAGTTCCGCGCGATGTTCAACGAGCTGCAGGCGCTGCTGCAGTACGTCTACCAGACGAAGAACACCGTCTACACGATCACCGGCAGCGGCACGGCCGCGTTCGAGGCCGGCTTCACCAGCACGGTCGCGCCTGGCATGAAGGTGTTGAACGTCACCAACGGCAAGTTCGCCGAACGCTGGGCCAGCTACGCCAAGACCTACAGTTGCCCCCTGACCGAGATCAAGCTGCCCTACGGCCAGCACGTCACCCCTGCCCAGATGGAGGCCGAGCTCAAGAAGGGCCACGTCGACGCGGTGGTCCTCGTCCACAGCGAGACCAGCACGGCGACCGTCGCCGACCTGGCCGCGGTGGCGAAGGTGGTGCGCGAGGTGGGCGGCGACGACACGCTGCTGATCGTGGACGGCATCACCAGCATCGGCGCGCTGCCGTTCAAGATGGACGAGTGGGGCGTCGACGTCGCCATCACGGGCAGCCAGAAGTCGCTCATGCTCCCGCCCGGCCTGGGCTACGTCGCGCTCAGCGACCGCGCCTGGCGCAAGGCGTCGGCCGGCAAGCACGTGAACTTCTACTTCGACCTGGCGAAGTACAAGAAGAGCATCGAGGACGGCGACACGCCGTTCACGCCCGCCAACACGCTGATCGGGGCCCAGGCGGTCAGCCTGAGGATGATCCGCGACGAGACGCTGGAGACCGTGTGGAAGCGGACGCACGCCTGCGCCCAGGCGTTCCGCGACGGCATGGTCGCCCTGGGCCTGGAGGTCTTCAGCCAGTCCCCCGCCGACAGCGTGAGCGCGATCAAGTACCCCGCCGGGATCACCGACAAGGGTTTCCGCAACGGCCTGAAGAGCAAGCACAACATCCACGTCGCCGGCGGCCAGGGCACGATGGAGGGCACGCTGTTCCGCGTGAACCACATGGGCTACAGCGACGCCTACGACGCGCTGGCCGTCGTCGCCGCCGTTGAGCACGTGCTGAAGTCGCTCGGCCATCCCGTCGAGATCGGCAAGGGCGTCACGGCGGCGCAGAAGGCGCTGGCCGAACTGTTCTGATCACGATTGACAGCACGCTTAGCGACGGCCCCGAGGGCCGGGTTCCCCGATCGGTGGGACGCCCGGCCCTTTTCCGTCTCCGGTGGTGGATCGACACGTCGACCGTGGGAAATGGTGGCGTCAACACAGTGTCTGCTGGCCGCCCACCGCGAGTCCGGTCGTGACGGCCGGGTGTTGCCAGGAACCTGGGCGGCGACGTCATCGCCGCGGCGGTACGCTTGGCGCTCCCACCAAGCGCCAAGCGGCCGCCGTCGCCCGGCCCTCCGGGCCGTTGCTAAACATCCAATCGACGTGATAAGTAAGCACTCGCTATTGTTCGGCATGCCGGTCGCCCGGAATGCGGCGGCGGTGTTGCTCGCCCTGATGCTGTCCCTGGTGGCAACGGGATGCACGTTCACGGGCGACATGTGGGACGGGGCGAATGCGCGCACGCTGGCGTACTGCGGCATGACGGTCGACCGGCCCGGGGGGCGGTTGGTCGCAAGGTACGGCTCGTGGGGTGGACTTGACCGCGTGATGATTCCGCTGGGGTTGAACGGCCAACCCGTGCCGCCGTTCGCCGCGACCACACGCCCGGCAATGGTTGCCGATGTCTGGCGGTTTGTCACGCCAGCCCAGCGGGCGGCCGTGCTCGGGTCGGCGATCGCCAAGGGTCGGGTCGATGACGATCAACGTGGCGATGAAGGCGTCGGCCGGCCCGACTTCGACGGCAATCTGCTGGCCGTGCCCCACGAGTTGACACCGGCCAGTGACGGGATCGCACTGATCCCCGCTGAACGGCCACGCTCGGACGATGCGCGGTTCCGATTCCGACTGGCGGCGGCCACCTTGACGCCGCTCACCGTGGCCGCCGACGTCGCTGGCACCGCTTGCATGGTAGTCATCTACCCCATCCTTGCAGATTTGCGCATGGTGCACAGTTGATGAGGGCCGCGCCACCGGCTTCAGCCGGTCGTGTCCCATGCGCGCCAGGCTACGATGCACGCATGGAACCGTTTACCCTCACCCGCAACGACAAGGGGCAACTGGTGCTCGCCCGCTTCGGCCACGAGGACGTGACCGACGTCCGCGTCCGCCGGGCGTTTCCGCTGACGCACGTCGATCGGTACGTCAGCCTGCGCGGGCCGGACGGGAAGGAGATCCTGCTGTTGGAGGATCTGGCGACGGTGCCGGCGGCCACACGCGGCGTGATCGACGCGGCGCTGGCGGGGACGACGTTCGTGCCGCGGATCAGCCGGGTGGAGTCGGTCGACGTGCGGTTCGGCTACCAGCAGTGGGACGTGCAGACCGACCGCGGGCCGGCGTCGTTCCGCGTGCAGGAGCGGGAGGACATCCGGTTCCTCAACGACGGGCGGTTCCGCATCAAGGACGTGGACGGGACCGTGTACGAGATGGAATCGCTGGACGACTTGGACGACGCCAGCCGACGGGCGGTGGAACCGCTGGTGTGACACGCTCAGGGCGATTGCGCGGCACGCGCGGCGCGGGCCGCGCTGACGCCGTACACCGGATCGTTCGGCGACAATCGGTGGGCCTCGGTGAACGCCCGCGCGCCGCCCTGGCGGTCGCCGATCTGCATCAGCACCGACCCCAGCGTGTTCCACGTCACATCCTGGTCGGGGCGGATCGCGAGCGACTGCCGGCACAGCACCGCGGCGGCGGCGGGGTCGGTGTCGGCCACGACGTAGGCCAGGTTCGTCCGCGCGAGCCAACTGTAAGGATTGACGGCCAGCGCGTGGCGGTAGAGCGCCGCGCCGTCGTGCCAGGTGGCGATCTGGCTCTCGGTTTGGACGACGTACGCCAGCAGGGGCAGCACGACGATGGCCGCGGTCCACCGCGAACGGCGCGCAACGTGAGCAACGGCGGCCGCCACGGCCAGGCCGAGGCCCAGCATCGGCAGGTAGGCGTAACGGTCGGCGGTCGTCGAGATCAGTTGAAAGTCGAACGGCACCAGCCCGGCGTTGGGCAGGAGCGCGGCCAGGTAGATCGCCAATCCCGCCGCCGCCGCAGGGGCGCGGCGGCGGAGCAGCACGGCCGCCACGATGCACGCCAGGGCGACAAATGCGGCCACCGCCAAATGGACTGACCAACCGTGCAGCACGGCGGCGGGCGTGCGTCCGTAGTCGATCCCCAAGTTGGCGGGCCAAGCGAACTGGCGAAGGTAAAACGTCACGGCGTCGGCGCCCACCAGCGGCCGTTGCCACGCCGGCGACCTGGCGGCATCGGCGCCGCGCTGCGCCCACCGCGTCCACGCCATGCACGGCACGGCCAAGGCGGCCCACGGCAGGATCGATCGGAGTCGTTGAAGGGTTGGGCGATGATGGACAAGGCCGTCGAGGAACCACGCGACCGGCACCAGCGCGACGGCCGTTGGCTTCGCGACCATCGCCATCAGCAGCAGGACGGCCGACGCAACCCCGGCGCACTTCGACCGTGGCCCGGCCGGGTCGGTCCACCGTAGGTACAGGCAGACCGCGGTCAGCCCGAGGCAGCCGAACAGCGGGTTGTTGACCACGCCAGCGAAGGCGACCGCTTCGACCTGGATCGGGTGCAGGGCGAACACCAGTGTGCCCGCGGCCGCCGCCCACCGGTTGCTTACCGCCCGCCGGACCAGGGCGAATGCGGCGACGGCCGTGCCGGCGTGGAGGGCGACCGACGCCAGGTGGAAGACGGCGGGGTTCATGTGGCCGGCCGTCGCGTCGGGCGTGGTGACCCAGCCGGCCCAGGCGCACGCCGCCCAGAGGGTCATGGTGATCGGCTGGTACAGATTCCATGCGACGTGGTGCCAGTACCACGCGGTGCCGGCCCAGGATGGCGGGTTGAGCCGGGGGTTAGCGACGATGAACTTCAGGTCGTCCCAGGCGACGAAGCCGTTCGCCAGCGACGGCGCGAAGACCAGCGCGGTGATCGCGAAAATGGCCAGGCTGAGGCGCGCGTTGGACCCGTTCGACGGGCCGGCGATGGGGGTCGTCGGGGGAGGGACGGGCACCCGGACGACGGTAGAGCCGGCGCGGAGGGCGGTCAAAGCCGCCGTGGAACCCCGCCCATCGCGTGGCGACTGATTGCCCCCCCCCTCGCCTGCCGATAAGTTTGCGTTGACCTCAACCCACAGGATTGCCCGCCCATGATCGACAAGATTTTCAAAGCCTACGACGTCCGCGCCACCTATCCGAGCCCGTTGAACGAGGAGGACGCGTGGAAGGTGGGCCACGCGACGGCCCAGTTCCTCAAGCGCAGCCGGGAGCGGCTGCCGGCCGACCAGAAGGTGCGGAACGAGAACACGATGGCGGTGGGCCGCGACATGCGGCCGCACAGCCCCTCGCTGGCGGGGGCGCTGATCGAGGGGATCCGCAGCGTCGGCATGGACGTGGTTGACGTGGGCATGATCGACACGTCCTTCATCTACTTCGCCATCAACGAGCTGGATTGCGTGGGCGGGATCCAGGTCACCGCGTCGCACAATCCCATCAATTATAACGGCTTCAAGATCAGCGGGCCCAAGGCCAAGCCGATCGGGTCGGCCACGGGGCTGGACGACATCAAGCGGATCGCCCAGACGCTTCGCCCGGGCAAGACCGGCGTCGAGGGGAAGCTGGAGACGGCCGATCTCTGGCCGGCGTACAAGAAGCTGGTGCTGAGCTTCCTGCAGCTGAAGCGGCCGTTGAAGGTGGCGATCGACGCGAGCAACGGCATGGCGGGCAAGATGGTGCCGGCCGTGTTCGGCGACGTGCCGAACCTGAAGATCGTGCCGCTGCTGTTCGACATCACCGGCAGCTTCACGCACGAGCCCAACCCGCTGGTCGAGAGCAACCTGGACATGCTCAAGGAACTGATGTCCAAGGACAAGTGCGACCTGGGCGCCTGCTTCGACGGCGACGCCGACCGCTGCATGTTCCTGGACGAGAACCGCAAGTACCTCGGCTCGGACCTGATCACGGCCCTGCTGGCCAAGGACTTCCTGGGTAAGCCGGCCAACAAGGGCGCGACGGTCGTGTACGACCTGCGCAGCAGCCACGTGGTACCCGACGAGATCACGGCGGCGGGCGGCCTGCCGAAGCGCGACCGGGTGGGTCACGCGTTCATCAAGAAGACGATGGCCGACACCGGTGCCGTGTTCGGCGGGGAGTTGTCCGGGCACATCTACTTCAAGGACTTCTACTACGCCGACTCGGCCGCCATCGCGTTCGCCCGGCTGTTGTCGGTCCTCAGCGCCCAGCAGAAGCCGTTGAGCGAGGTGATGAAGCCGCTCTACAAGTACAGCCAGAGCGGTGAGCTGAACTACGAGGTGGAGGACAAGGACGGAAAGATCCGCGAGCTGGCCGACGCGTACCGTAAGGGGAAGGTCGACTACCTGGACGGCATCACGGTGGACCTGGGCGACTGGTGGTTCAACGTCCGCAAGAGCAACACCGAGCCGCTGCTGCGTTTGAACTTGGAGACCGGCTCGCCAGAGCAGCTGGCGGAGAAGCTGGCGGAACTGCAGAAGTACCTGGGGCAGCCGAGCCACGGGCACTGAGGGGCGGATATAACCCGTCGATCGGAGCGAATCCCATGGTTGACGCGATTACGAACCGCCGGCTGACGGTGAACGGCACGGCGCCGGCGGGCTCAAACATCATCGTTCCCGTGGAACTACTGGGCGAGGTCACCGCAGCGCTGACCCGGGTGGAGTGACGCACTGGGTGGCGGCAGAGACTGTTTCGGTCCGAAATCTCCCGCCGTTCGCCTTTGTGAAGCTGAGCCGATCGTCGGACACCGCTATGGTCCAGCGGATCCTGGACTCGATCTGAGCGGGAGATCTCTGGTGCCGTTGCGGATCGACGCGGAACGAGTGCGCGACGTCGCCGCGAAAGAACTCGATGACGCCCACGATCTTTTCGCGTACTCCGGACGCCTGTGGCGGGAGCTTTCGGCCGATGTACACGTCGAACCTCCGACAAGCGTATTTTGTCGAACCCGGTCACCGGATCGACCGTCGCCAAACAAGATCTGTTGCCAGTTGTGACCAACTCGCTTGAGGGGCCGCCCGGGCGTGACGGGTCACTCCGCCGCCGACTCTTCCGGCTCAGGGGTCGCTTCCGCTTCCTCAGCCTCGTCCTCCGCGTCCGTCTTCATCAGCTCCCGCATCAGCACCGTGGCGAACGCTCCCGCTGGCAGGGTGAAGGCGACCGTCACGTGCGGGCCGAACTCGTCGACGCCGCCGGCCAGTTCCACGTTGGTCGGGCGGACGCGCAGCGGGCGGCGGGCGCCCTTCACGCGCAGCTTGCCGCTCTGCTTGAACGCCTCGGGCGTCAGGTCGACGGCGGCCATGGCGGCCTGCTCGATCGCCATCTCCGCGCCGCCGGGCATCGTCATCCGGTAGCCCACCAGCGGGCCGGTCGGGCTGATCTCGAACGTTTCGCACCGGGCCTGCTCCACCGCGGCCGACTCGACCGGGAAACAGGCGCCGTTCTCGTGCTTGTAGGCCAGGTCGCCGTCGAGCAGCGTGTCGATCGTCTTGATGCGCTGGGCGAGCACGTCGTTGAACAGGCGGGACTGGACGGCAGCGATCCAGATGCGCCGCACCTTCTCGTCGATCGCGTGGATGGCGGCCGAGGGGCGGTGGGTCTTCATCAGCCGGGCGAGCACGCGGCGCTCCATGCCGCCGCTGCGCGGCCACAGGCGCATCGCCTCCGTGTTGTCGCGGCGGTCGAACGCCCGCCGGGCCTCCAGCGTTCGGCCGTCGTCCATCTCCGGGTCGGGCGCGCCCAGCAGGTAGTGAAGCACCGCCTCGTTGTCGCCGCGGATCATGGCCGCGCCCAGCATGTCGTTATTATTTCTGCGACCGAATCGTTGCTCGCCGAAGAAGTTCGGCATGCCGCGCCGCTGGATCGTGTCCAGCACGGGCTGGATCTTCACCACGTCGGTCGCCTCCACCTCGCGGATCTTGATGGCGAAGCGGTTGCCCGCCAGGTGGCCCAGCCGCAGCTTGTTCCCGTGCCGGACGGCCCAGCCCACGCTCAGCCCCGGGATCTCCGCCGCCATCACGGCCTCGGGCGTCGTGCCGAACAGGCTGAACACCTGCCGGGTGATCGCGTGGGCGTCCTTCATGCCGGCGTAGCCGATCTCCCGGCTCGACACGTTCAGGTGGTTCGACAGCCGGTGGATCGCCTCGAACGTGGTCAGCCCGACCTTCTGCACCTCGGCGTAGACGTGCTCCCCCTCGCCGCTGGCGTCGTACAGCGGCACCTCCTGCACGAAGAAGTCCTCGGGGCGCTGCTTGATGACGCCGCCGATGCCGGGGAAGTCAGGGGTGAGGTACGGGAGCATAGACCGCGATTGTAGGAAGATCCGCCTCGGAGCCCAGCGGCCCCGCCGCGGGATCTTCCGCACGATGGTCCCGCGACGTAGCTTGGCCCCATGCGAATCCTGTTGTTCGGTGCCACCGGCATGGTCGGGCAAGGCGTGCCCCGCGAGTGCCTGCTCGACGACCGGGTGACCGACGTCACCACGGTCGTCCGCCGGTCCACCGGGAAGCCGCACGCCACGCTCCGCGAGATCGTGCTGCCCGACCTCGCGACGATCGACACCGTCGCTGACCCGCTCGTCGGCTTCGACGCCGGCTCCTTCTGCGTCGGCGTCACGTCGGCCGGCAAGGCCGAGCCGGCGTACACGCGGCTCACCTACG
Source organism: Tepidisphaeraceae bacterium (assembly GCA_965198865.1). Classification (GTDB taxonomy): domain Bacteria; phylum Planctomycetota; class Phycisphaerae; order Tepidisphaerales; family Tepidisphaeraceae; genus CBDAQA01. The sequence continues at coordinate 443,036 of CBDAQA010000022.1, forward strand.
ACCTCACGCTGTCCGTCGCGAACGTGCTCCTCGCCCGGAACCCGGGCATGACGTTCGTCTACGTGTCCGGCGCGGGGGCCGACGGCACCGAGCGCGGCCGATCGATGTGGGCCCGCGTCCGCGGTCGAACGGAGAACGCGCTGCTGCGGTTGCCGTTCAAGGCCGTGTACATCTTCCGGCTCGGCGCGGTCCAACCGCTGCACGGCATCCGCTCGCGGACGGCTTGGTACCGGGCGCTCTACAGCGTCACGTGGCCGCTGTTCGCCCTGCTCGCGCGCGTCGCGCCGGGGACCGTGACGACGACGGAGCGCGTCGGCCGGGGGATGATCGCCGTCGCGTCGGGCGGGTTCGATCGCCCCGTTCTGACCAACGCCGACATTAACCTGATCGGGTTGCTTTAGTACGTTACGATCATGCGACGATCTGAACGACGGTGGCTGGCGGGCATTGGCGTTTCATTCCTGGCCACGTTGGCCGCCCGGCCCACGGCGTCCGTTGCCGCCGACGCGCCGGCTGTCGCGGCCGCCCAGGGCGTGCTGCAACGGCTGATCGGACCGCACGCTGCTGACTTTCACCTCGAGGTGCAACCGACCGACGCGCCCGGCGACACGTTCGACGTCTCGGCCGCCAACGGTTCCGTCACCATCCGCGGCAACTCGACCGTCGCCCTCACGCGCGGGGCATACGCCTATCTTCGCCAGGCCTGCCACTGCATGGACGGCTGGGAGGGATCGCACCTGGACCTGCCCGCCACGCTGCCCGATTTCCAGGCCACGCACGTCGCGTCGCCGTTCCTGCTGCGGCAGGAGTACAACGTCTGCACGTTCGGCTACTCCACCGCGTACTGGGGCTGGCCCCAGTGGGAGCACGAGCTCGACTGGATGGCGCTGCACGGCATCAACATGCCGCTGGCCGAGGTGGGCACCGAGGCGATCTGGCAGAAGGTGTGGCTCGACATGGGCATCACCCACGCCGAACTCGACACCTATTTCACCGGCCCGGCCTACCTGCCGTGGCACCGCATGGGCAACGTCAACGGTTGGGGCGGGCCGCTGCCCCAGGGGTTCATCGACAAGCAGGTGGCGTTGCAGAAGCGGATCATCGGCCGGATGCGCGAGCTGGGCATGAAGCCGATCGCCCCGGCGTTCGCGGGGTTCGTGCCGCCGGCGCTGCACCGCGTCCGGCCCGATGCGACCCTCACGCCGCTCGCCTCCTGGGCCGGGTTCAAGCCGCCCTACACGACGTTCCTGCTCGACCCCACGTCGCCGCTCTACCCGGTGATCGGCAAGGCGTTCATCACCGAGTGGGAGCGGCAGTACGGGAAGAACCAGTACTTTTTGGCCGACTCGTTCAACGAGCTGAAGGTGCCCGTCCCTGCCGACCGGCCTGGTCGGCTGGCGAAGCTGGCCAACTACGGCGACGCCGTCTACCGCTCGCTGCTGGCCGGCGACCCCGACGCCACGTGGGTCATGCAGGGCTGGCTGTTCCTGTACGATGCCAAGTTCTGGGACCCCGAGTCGACCGCAGCCCTGCTCAGCAAGGTCCCCAACGACCGCATGGTCCTGATCGACCTGGCGTGCGACTTCAGCCCCACCTGGCCGCGGCAGCAGGCGTTCTTCGGCAAGCAGTGGATCTACAGCGTGATCCACAACTTCGGCGGCAAGACGACCGTCGCCGGCGGGCTCGACTTCTTCGCCAAGATGGCCGCGTCCACGCTGGCCAACGCCAAGCACGGCAACCTCACCGGGGCCGGGATCTCGCCCGAGGGCATCGAGACCAACGAGGTGATGTACGAGCTGGCGACCGACGCCATGTGGACCCGCGACCCGATCGACCTGAACGCCTGGCTGCCCGACTACTGCGCCGCCCGCTACGGCGGTTGCCCCGACGACATGCGGCAGGCGTGGCAACTGTTCCGCAAGTCGGCCTACAGCCACGACAACCACGGTGCCCGGCCCGGGTTCGAGCGTCGCCCGTCGACCAGGCCCATCAAGTGGACCGGCCTGCCCGATGACTCCGCCGCTTACCGGCAAGGGCTCGCCCTGTTCCTGAAGTGCGGGCAGGCGCTGGGCGGCAATACGCTCTACCGTGCCGACGCGATCGACTTCACCGCCCAGTACCTGGGCTCGCGGATCGACGGACTGGTGAAGGGCGCCATCGGCAGCACCGATGCGGCAACGCGGGATCGCGATGCGGCCGCCGCGCTGGAGCTGATGGATAACCTCGACACGCTGTTGGCGGCCCACCCAATCCACCGGCTCGACCGTTGGGTCGACTTCGCCCGCGCCTGGGGCGACACCGGTGCCGAGCGGAACTTCTACGAGGCCGACGCCAAGCGGCAGATCACCGTCTGGGGCGGCCCCAACCTGACCGAGTACGCGAGCAAGGTCTGGTCCGGCATGGTGGGCGGCTACTACCGCGGCCGCTGGGCCGGCACGTTCGACGCGATGCGCACCGGTAAGCCGTTCGACGTGAAGGCTTGGGAGCAGAATTGGATCGACACGCCCGGCGTGGCGACGCCGAAGCCGCCGCCCGACCCGGTCGCCGAGTGCGGCCGCTTGGTGGCCAAGGCCGACGCGCTCGACGCAACGAAGTGATGGGTGGGCGAACGGCGGTCGTGTCGAATCGGGCAACGGCAGGGCTTCTTCAGCAACCCCGTTCCAGTGCGGCGGCGTTGAGGCTCCCCCGCGTAGCGGTCGCCGGTGGATTAACTTCGTGCTTTGATCCGGTGAAGCCGGCGTCTGAGGTGCTGCGAAGACCCGGATCAGACGGCGCGCGATCCGGGTCTTCGCAGCACCTCAGAAGCCGGATTCTTGGGGACGTTGTGCGACCCTGTTCCTAAAGGACGCTTCACGCCACGCGGTGGGTCGGCATCTCGGTTGACAGGTGGACCAGCAATGCCGCCACGCGGTCGGCCGACGCGGACGCCTCGGCGGCGCCGGCGGCGAACGCCCGGCTGGTGCGGTCGGCGCACACGGCCGTCTCGGTCGACTCCACCACCGTGCGACCCCCGGCGTGACGGATCGCCAGCAGGCCGGCCACGCCGTCGGGGCCGACGCCGCCCAGGCAGGCGGCGGCGGCCCGCGGTCCGGCGGCGGCGGCGACCGACCGGAACAGCACGTCCAGGCTCGGCCGGTGGTGGTGGACGGCCGGGCCGTCCTTCACGTTGACGGTCCAACCGCCGTCCGGGGATGGACGCACCAGCAAGTGGTGGTCGCCCGGCGCGACCAGCATCCAGCCCGGCGCGATCCGGTCGCCGTCGCCGGCGACCGAGAGCTGGACGGCGCAGTCTCGGCTCATGTGGTCGGCCCAGGCGGGGACGACGGACTCGGGCAGCGGCGTGACGACGACGCCCGCCGCGTCGGCGGGCAGGCCGGCCAGCACGGCGGCCAGGGCGGGCATCGACCCGGTCCCACCACCGATGGCGAACAGGACCCCCTCGGCGGACTCGACGGCCGGCCAGGCGGGTTGGATCAGGCGTTGCCGCTCGACGCGCGCCGTGGCGGCGGCGACGGCGCGCCAGCCGAGGTCGTCCACGTTCCCGTTGCGCGACCACACGGCCACGGCACCCGCGGCCAGGGCGGCCATCCCCTCCTCGCCCCCCTCGTCGTCGGCCGGGACCAGCGCGACCAGCGGCAGGTGTGGGGCCAGCTTGGCGACGTCGGCGGCGTGACGGGCGTCGAGCAGGATCACGTCGGCGCGATGCTCCACCACGGTCGCCGTAACTTGGTCGGGCGACGAAACGACCCCGGCCACCAGCAGGACCGGGTGGCCCCACAGGTCGCGCCGCAGCTGCTCGGCCACCAGGGCGTTGGCATCGACCAGGATCGCTCGGATGACGCGGGCGGACATGGCGGGCTCCGACGGGGACACGGCGGCGGCGAACGACCGCCGCCACCGTCCAACGTCGGCCACCGGGCGGGGCGACTTGACCTCATTGGGCATCGGCAACGGCGTCGGGCTGGGCGGAGCCGGCCGCCGGCAGGTGGAGCGCGATCAGCACCGCCGCCGAGGGGCTGGCCTGGGCCAGCAGCTTCGGGGTGACCATGTTCAGCAGCGTGTCCAGGTCCCAGGGCGTGACGAGGAACGCGCCGACGTACAGGCCGAGCTGCGCGAGCAGGACGACCCAGATCAGCCGGGCCGGCCCGGTGCGGAACCCGCGGTAACCGATACCGGCGACGACCGCGAGGACGATCCAGATCAAGCCCGCGGCGGACAGATCGATCATCGAACCGAGCACGCTCCACAGGGTGTGCGGCAATCGGTCCAACCCGTGCGCGACGACGGTGGCGCTCATGAACCTGCCGCCGTAGTCCTCGTGCGTGCGCGGCAGCCAGTGGCGATAGACCAGCCACGGCGACAACAGGGCAAGCGCCAGCACCGCGGCCAGCAGCCAGTCCGTCGCCTGGCGTTTGCGGTTGGACTTCCGTGAGATCGTGCAGGCCAGCGTTGCGACGGCGAACATGGGCAGGACCGCGAGCCCCTCGTTCTTGGAGAAGGCGGCCGCGGCGGCGAACCCGCCGGCCAGAAGCAGGTCGGCCCGCGCCTTTCGCTGTGCCCATCGGGCCACCATCGACACGGTCGCCGCCAGGTACAGCGTCACGGGCAGCTCGCCGACGAGCAGTCCCGCCTTGGCCACCACGACCGGCGCGGCGGCGGCCAAGGCGGTGACGGCGATCGCGACGGCCCGGCGGTTCTCGCGCCGGGCCGCCCCGTAGAGGATGCCGACCAGCGACAGGTACATCGGCAGCAACACGCGCTTCGCGGCCAGCTCGTCCACCCGGCCCACGGCGGCGTATGTGCCGGACGTCAGCAGCGGCAACAGCAGCGGGTAGTCCTGATGGCTGTAGCTGTATCCCGGATCAATCAGGACTTGGGGGATGGGGCGGAGCGGGGACGCCGACAGCACCTTGGCCTTCAGCATCCACGTGGCGTACTCGTCGATGTCGGCCAGGCCCGGGGCGGTCGTCTCGGCCCAGACGTTGCCGACGGCGACGATCAGGGCGATCGCGGCGAGCCCGCCGACGACGCTGGTGGCATCGGGCGCGCGTCGGGTCGGGACCGTGGGCGCCAGCAGCTGTCCGCGCCGCCAGATGACGAGGCCGGCCGACGCGGCGACGGCGGCGGCCCCGGTCGCCAGCACGCCGCGCGTCGGGTGGAAGCCGGCGAGCGACGCGACAAATAGCCACAGGCTTGCCAGTCCGGCACCCGCGGCGAACGACAGGCCCGCCAGCTCGGCCCAGTGCCGGGTCGACGTGCGAACGGCGACTGAGACGGCCGTGTAGCCGGCGATGAGGATCACGAGCAGGTAGGCGGCGGTGAAGATCAGGTCGGCGGTGCCGTTCGGGGTCGTCATGGTGAGGCGCGCCGCCGTTAGCGGACGGGGATGGCGGTGGGACGGTGCAGCCCCTGCGCGTCGAGCGGGAAGCGGACGACGGCGACGACGCCCAGCTCGCGCAGGCGGGCATCGGTGGGCACCTGGTCGGCCCGCGTCAGCTGCGCGCCACCGTTGACGATCCGTCGGCCGTCGCCGATGTAGGCGCGGGCCGGGTACATCGTGTAGTTCAAGCCGTAGTACAGGGCGTCGGCGATGTTATCGGCCGCGGGGGGAAGCTGCGGGGCGCGATCGAAGTGCAGCTCGACGTTGCGGCCGTCGGCCAGTTGTGCAATGGGAAGGGTCAGGTCCCTCACGCGCCTCGCCTGTTGCGCCATGGGCGAGGCGGCTCCTAGCCCTTGCCCGATGGGGGCCGAGGGGTCGAGGTTGATCACGAGCAACGGGATCAGGGACAGGCCGAGGAGCATTGGAAGGACGACCTTCCGGCCGTCGGCGTTGGAGGGTGACGGGGGCGGCTCGAGTTGATACTCCACCGTCGGCATGGCACCACTGTAATGCTCGGCCGCGGCCGGCGGTAGGCTGTGCGGATATGACGACGAAGGTACGGCGGACGGACGATTTTGAACTGGACGGCACCGGCACGGCGGCGGCGTGGGAGGCGGCGGCGTGGCTCGACGTGCCGCTGGTCGGCGAGGGCGAGGGCCACGCCACGCGGGCGAAGCTGCTCCACTCGGCCACGGGGATCTACGGCCTGTTCGACTGTGAGGACCGGCGGTTGACCTGCACCGACCTGCGCGACGGCGACGACCTGTGGCTCGAGGACGTGGTCGAGGCGTTCTTCTGGCCGGAGGAGTCGCAGCGGGCCTACTTCGAGTACGAGGTCTCGCCGCTGGGCGTCGAGCTGCCGCTGCTGGTGTCGAACCATGGCGGGACGTTCATGGGGTGGAGCCCGTGGCACTACGCCGGCGAGCGCCGCGTGCGGCGGGCGACGGCCGTGCGCGGCGGGGTGAGAGAGCCGGGGGCGGCGGTGACGGGGTGGTCGGCCGAGTTCTTCGTGCCGTTCGCGCTCTTGCAGGGGCTGGCGAACGTGCCGCCGGCGGCGGGGACGCGGTGGCGGTTGAACCTGTGCCGGATCGATCACGACGGCGGGGCGCCGCGGCTGTCGTCATGGTCGGCGGGGATCACGGACACGTTCCACGCGATCGAGCGATTCGGCACGGCGGTGTTCGCGTAGAGCCGTCCGGCGTCTATCATGCCGGGCATATGCCCAAGCTCACGATCGACAACACGACGGTAGAGGTCCCGGCCGGCAAGCGGCTGATCAACGCGATCACCGACGAGGGGGGCAGCGACCAGCTGCACAACTGCGGTGGGAAGGCGGCGTGCACGAGCTGCCGGGTGCAGTTCGTCAGCGGCGAGCCGACGGCGATGGCGCAGGCGGAGAAGGACCTGCTGGTGGCTCGCGGGCTGATCGGCAGCGAGGGCATGCGGCTGAGCTGCCAGATGACGTGCGACGCCGACATGTCGATCATGGTCATCAGCCGCCTGGCCGGCAGCGGCCGCCGCGATGCGGGCGGCCGGCCCGCCGACGCGATCGAGCCACCGCCGGCGTGGACGACCAGGTGAGCTCCGCGTTGGAGTTCTGAGTGAAGAAGTCTCGACCTGACCGGCGGAGAGGTCCCCGCTCAGAACTCCCCACTCACAACTCGGAACTCACGCAATGGACACCGCCCAGCGGTCGATTTAGAGTCGCCGGCCATGAGTCAGGTGCCGACCTCGCCCGCCGTTCCGCCGACCGCTGAAGCCGCCGAGGCGGACACGTTCGTCTCGCCCAGCACCGTCCTCATCGTGGACGACAACCCGCAGAACGTGGAGCTGCTGGTGGCGTTCCTCGAGTCGCTGCCGGTCACGCTGGTGACGGCCGTCGACGGCGTCGACGCCCTGGCCAAGGTGGCCGAGCACCACCCGGACCTGATCCTGCTGGACGTGATGATGCCGCGGATGAGCGGGTTCCAGGTGTGCCAGAAGCTCAAGGCCGACCCGGCCACCAAGGACATCCAGATCCTGATGGTGACCGCCCTGCACGAGCTGGGCGACATCGAGCGGGCCACCGAGTGCGGGACGGACGACTTCGTGAGCAAGCCGGTCAACAAGCTGGAGCTGCAGACGCGGGTGAAGAGCCTGCTGCGGGTCCGGCACCTCAAGAGCGAGCTGGAACGGGCCCTGACCTACCTGAACGAGATCGAGCAGGACGACACGCCGCCGCTTTGAGCGGCGGTCGAAGAAGAGTTTTAGCCACAGATGAACGCAGATGCACACAGATGGAAGAGGGACCGAATCCTCTCCTCCGTGTGCATCTGTGTTCATCTGTGGCTGAGCTCTTTCCGTTGAGGAATGACATGAAGCGGACGATTGCCGTTGCCGTATTGGCCGCCCTTTGCGCCTCCGTGGCCACGCGCGCCGAGCCGCCGACCACAACGCCTTCCGACGCCGGCGAACTGATGCAGCCCAAGGCCGCCATGGCCGGTTACGGCGTCGAGCAGTACCGGCTGGTGAACGAGCCGGGCGAGATCGTCAGCGTGCTGCGCAACGGCGTGACGGTGATCGTGAAGCGGGTGCCGTCGCCGGCGGTCGCCGTACGCGGACTGATCGGCACCGGTGGCGTGTACGAGGGGAAGTGGCTAGGCGGGGGGCTGAGCCACCTGCTGGAACACTTGGTCGCGGGTGGCAGTTGCGAGCGGCGGACCGAGGCCGAGAACCGGAACCTGCTGCAGCTGATCGGCAACAACTCCAACGCCTACACGACCGAGGATCGCACGGCCTTCTTCGTCAACACGACGCCGGCGCACACCGATCAGGCGATCGACCTGGTGACGGGGTGGCTGACCGGGGCGAAGATCACCGTGCCGGAGTACCGCCGGGAGTACGAGGTGGTGCAGCGGGAACTGGAGATGGGCAAGGGGGAGCCCGACCGGCAGTTCTACTACATGTCGGCCATGAACCGGTACCACGTCCACCCGGCCCGGGTGCCGGTGATCGGGTACCAGGAGGTCATCCAGGGGCTGAGCCGGGATGACGTGTTCAACTACTACAAGCTGGCGTACGAGCCGCACAACCTGGTGTTCGCGGTGGTGGGGGACGTGGACCCCGAGGCGGCATTGAAGAGCGTGGCGCGGAACCTGGCCGACTTCGTGCCGAGCCGGGTGTTCACGCACGACGTGCCGGCCGAGCCGCCGGTGCAATCGCCGCGGTCGCTGGTGGCGACCTTCCCCAAGCTGGGCCAGGCCCGGCTGGAACTGGGGTTCGAGGGCGTCTCGGTCAACAGCAACGACATGTACGCGCTGGACCTGTTGGCCACCGTGCTGGGCGGCGGCGACAGCGCGACGCTGGTCGAACTGCTGCGGGACGAGAAGCAGCTGGCCAGCAGCGTCTCGGTGTCCGACGACACGCCCGCCTACGCGGCGGGGACGTTCACGGTCGACCTGCAACTGGACCCCGACAAGGTGGGCGCGGCGACGGACGAGACGCTGAAGGTGATCGAATCGATGAAGACCCACCCGGTCGACGCCGACCGGCTGAAGCGGGCGAAGACGCAGATGCGGGTGGCGCACGTCCGCGGGAAGCAGACGGTCGAGGACATCTCGACCCTGCTGGCCGACGACTACATGAGCACGTCCGACGTCCACTTCAGCGACCGGTACGTGGACCGCATCGACCACGTGACGGCCGAGCAGATCCAGGCGGTGGCCCGCAAGTACTTCAGCAAAAGCCACCTGATCACGACCTGCATGCTGCCGGCCGAGTACGTGGGGGCGAAAGGGCTGCCCAAGGCGGAGGAGGTGCTCCGCGGCGCGGCACCGACCAGCCAACCGACGACCGCGCCGGCGATGCTGGCGTCGGCCGTTCGCAAGGTCGACCTGGGCAACGGCGTCACGCTGCTGGTGAAGCGCGTGGCGACCAGCCCGCTGGTGCAGATCGGCATGTACAGCCTGGGCGGCGTGACGGCCGAGGCCGCGAACGACAACGGCATCGGCAACCTGACCATGGAGATGCTGACCCGCGGCACGACGACCCGGTCGGCCGAGCAGATCGCCGAGCAGCTGGACGCGGCCGGCGCGTCGATCGACGCGGGGTGCGGCAACAACAGCTGGTTCTGGACGGCGTCGGGACTGTCGGGCGACTTCGACTCGCTGATGGGGCTGTACGCGGACGTGGTGAAGCACCCGAAGTTCGCCGACGACGAGGTGGCGGCGATGAAGCAGCGGATCGACGCCGACATCGCCGGTGAGGACGCCAACTGGGACGCCCAGGCTATTCGGTTCTTCAAGAAGTCGTTCTTCGGGCCGACGGGCAACCCGTACCAGTTTTTGCCGATCGGCACGACGGCGGTCGTCGACAAGCTGACGCCGGAGCAGCTGCGGAAGTGGTACGCGGAGCGCGTGTTGAGCCGCTCCCGGGTTCTCGCGATCTACGGCGACGTCGACTGCGACCACGTTGAGGAGGTCGCTCGCAAGTTGTTCGGGACGACGCAGCGACCGAATCAGTACACGGTCATCGCGCCCAGTGACCTACGACCCAGCGACCTACAGCCTCTCGCGACCGGCCCGTCCGTCGAGACGTCGATGGCCAAGCCGTCGGTGAGCGTGACCGACGTGAAGGTGCAGAAGACCGAGTCGGCGCTCGCCGGCGTGGTGATCGGGTTCAAGTCGAACAGCAAGATCGGCGATCCCGGCAACTACGCGCTCGACGTCGGCCAGACGATGGCCGGCGGGTGGGGGTATCCAACCGGCTACCTGTTCGAGACGCTGCGCGGCAAGGGGCTGGTGTACGACGTGTCGGCCCAGAACGTGCCGGGCATCGGCGGGCCGAAGACGGCGGGGGACTTCATCGTGTTCGCCGGGTGCGGGCCGGACAAGGTGAACGAGGTGGTCGACGCCTGCCTGCTGAACATCGCCCGGTTGCAGGGCAGGCCCGCCGACGTGCAGCCGGAGTGGTTCGACCGGTCGAAGCTGCTCATCACCACGGCCGATGCGCTCGACAACGAGACGTTGGCCAGCCAGGTGAGCACGGCGGCGCTGGACGAGCTGTTCGGCCTCGGGTTCGACTACCACCAGCAGTTCGCGCCCGGCGTCACCGGCGTGACGCTCGATCAGGTGCGGGCCGCGGCGGCGGGGCGGCTGCGGGAGTGCGTGGTGACGGTGAGCACGCCGAACCCCGAGGCGTTGACGATCAAGCCGGGCGTGCGGACGTACGAGGCGTTCCCGCCGGTCGACCTGACGCCGCGCGGCGTGCAGCACGCGAACGGCGTCGTAAAGCCCTGAGCGTCCGTATCGCGAAATGACGGCGGGGCTGGCGGCATTGACCGCCGGCCCCGCTCGCAATGGCCTCCGTGCCGATCGGTTTAGGCGACGCCGATCGTGACCGTCGACGCGCTGAAGACGCGGAACTGCTGCTGCGTGCCCTGCGTGAACAGCACTGCCGGGAAATAGGTGCCCGTGGCCGTGCCGGCGGGGATCTTCACCTTGTACGTCAGCGAGACGGCCCCGCCGTTCTTCTTGATCTTGACGCCCTTGCTCACGGACGTGAGCGAGATCGGGACGGTCGCCCCGTCGGTCGACAGGCCGATGGCGGCGGTCAGATTGCCGGTGCCGTCGGTATTGCCGGCGTTGGTGAGCGTCACCTTGAACGAGATCGTCTTGCCAGCCGTGAGCGCGGTGGGCGTGGCGGCACCGATGACGCCCGACAGGCTGACGAACGAGGGGGCGACGGTCAGCGACGGGGCCTCGACGGTCGAGACGACGCCGGACGCGTCGGTGGCCGAGACGAGGATGTCGTACGTCCCGGCGATCGGGGCGGCGACGCCCTTCACGGGGACGGTGATCTTCGTCATCTTCCCGGCCTTGAGGTTCAGCTTCTTCGAGACCGGCGTGCCCAGGATGCGGTCGCCGGCGTCGACGACGGCGTCAGTCGAGGCGTAGATGGTGAACGTGTTCACGCCGGTGTCGTTCGCGATCGCGCTGTTGGTCAGCTGTAGCGTGACGGCTCCGCTGACCTTGGTGCCGGTGAGGATCGCCGTTGGCAGCGTCGACTTCGTGTAGAGGACGGTGAGCCCGACCGCGTCGGCCGGGGCGACGGAGGCACTCATCAGCTGTCGCGACTCGAGCGGCTCGAAGGCGGCGGGGGCCGAGCGGACAACCGGGGGGCGGGACGTACGGGCCGCGGGACGGCGGGCGGGGGTGAGGCCAAACATGGACGGATCCTTTCGTGCCCACTGCGGGGCGAAACGTGCCGGACGGCACAACTGGAGACGTGTATATCGCTGTGGCCGCTCCGCTCACAACGGCAGAAGTTGCCGAGCCGAAATCACGGCTACCATCGTCGCGCAGCCCATAGTGGGCGGTGGAAATGAGACGTAAGCCAATGCCTGACATGCGTGTGTACCGGCTGCCGACGGCAGGGAAGATCGAGAACCTGACGCTCGGCAACGCCGAGCAAGCGACGGTGGGCGTGGGCCAAGCGCTGGTCCGCATGCGGGCGGCATCGCTGAACTACCGCGACCTGATGATCGTGCGAAACCAGTACGGCGGCACGCCCCGGCCGGACCTGGTGCCGCTGAGCGACGGGGCGGGCGAGGTGGTCGAGGTGGGGGCTGGCGTGACGCGGGTGAAGGTCGGCGACCGCGTCGCGGGCATCTTCCACCAACGGTGGCTCGACGGCGACCTGACCGACGAGGCGACCAAATCGGCGCTCGGCGGCGACCTGGACGGCGTGCTGGCCGAGTACCGCGCGTTCGACGCCGACGGGCTGGTGCCGATCCCGCACGGGTTCAGCTTCGAGGAGGCGGCCACGCTGCCGTGCGCGGCGGTGACGGCGTGGAACGCGCTGATGTGCGGCCCGCGGCCGGTCCGGCCGGGCGAGACGGTGCTCACGTTGGGTACCGGGGGCGTGAGCGTCTTCGCGATCCAGTTCGCCCACGCGGCGGGGGCGCGGGTCATCAGCACCTCGTCGTCGGACGAGAAGCTGGCGATGGCCAAGAAGCACGGCGCGACCGACACGATCAACTACCGGGCGACGCCGGACTGGGAGACGGAGGTGCAACGGCTGACCGACGGGCGGGGCGCCGAGCACGTCGTGGAGGTGGGCGGGGCGGGCACGCTGCCGCGGTCGCTGAAGAGCGTGCGGCGGAGCGGCACGGTCCACGTGATCGGCCTGCTGAGCGGCGGCGGCGGCGAGATCAACCCGCTGGTGCTGATCCCGCGCCAGGCCACGCTGCGGGGCATCTACGTGGGGTCGCGGCGGATGTTCCTGGAGATGAACCGGGCGATCGTGACCAACGGCATCCGGCCGGTGATCGACCGCACGTTCGACTTCGAGCAGGCGCAGGATGCCTACCGCCACATGGCGTCGGGGTCGCACTTCGGGAAGGTGGTCGTCCGGATCGGCTGACGCCGGCCGGTCGGCCGCGGGTTCTTCGGGGGACGCCGGGGGGTTGTGCGGCCCGGCGGAAGAACCCGCGGCGGAGCCGCCGGGGCTTGGACGCGCGGTTCAGTCGGTCGTGGTCGTCGCCGTGTTGTTGGCGGCGTTGGCGTCGCCGAGGCCCGCGGCGGGCGCGATCGTGGCGACCAGAGAGTAGGAGCCTGCCGACTGGTCCGCCGGCGCGGTGAACGGCGGCGAGAGCGCGGTCGACTTGCCGGCGGCGAGCTTCACCGTCCGGGTGACCGGCAGCGCGACGTCGACGCTCGAGCCGTCGACCGAGCTGACGGCCGTCAGCGTGACCGTCACCGTTCCCTTGGCCGTCACGTTGCCGAGGTTGTCGATGACGATCCGCGCCTTGCCCTTCTTGCCCGCGGTGACGGTGACGGCCGCCGTGTTGGCGAAGTCGACGGACAGGTCGACGTAGGGGGCGGTGATCGTGACGGCCGCCGACGCGGCGGTGGTCGCCTGCGTGGTGGTCGCGGTCGCGTCGGCAACGGCGACCAAGTCGTACGTGCCGGTGTCCAGGCCGACGGGGTAGTCGAACTTCAACGTGGCGGTGTGGGCGGCACCGGCCTTCAGCTTCAGGCTCTTGATCGGCAGGGTGGTCACCACCGGGTCGCCGCTGGTGACGGTGGCGTCGGTCGAGGCGTACAGGGTGATGGTGATCGGCCCGCTGAACGTGATCGGGCCGGTGTTGGCGAGCTTGACCTTGAGCGTGGCCGCCGTGCCGCCGACCACGTCGGAGGCCGGGACGGTGACGATCGAGACGGCGACGGGCGACAGGGTCGTGGTCGAGGTGGTGGTCCCGCCGCCGCTCGACCCGCCGGTGCCGGCGGAGGTGCCCGACCCCCCGGTGACGGCGGCCGAGGTGGCGAGGTTGTCGATGATGGCCGCCGCCTCGGGCGTGCCCAGGCCGGTGACGAGGTCGTACCCCTCGGCGGCGCTGTTGCCGCTGGAGCCCGACGGCCCGTGATGTCCCCCGCCGAAGCCCCCGAACCCGCCCGAGCCACCGCTGGTGACGTCGTTGAAGTAGGTCGTGTAGGTGTCGTAGCCGGTGGTGCCCGGCGTCGAGTAGAGGTCGTACAGGTCGGGCAGGGTCTGGGTGACGCCGTCGAGGCTGGTCAGCCCGGCGATGGACCGGCCCTGGTTGGCGATGGCGATCAGGGCGGCCCACTGCGGCGAGCCGGCACTGGTGCCGCCGACCTGCTGCCAGCCGCTGGCGCCGTCGTCGGCGACGGAGTCGTAGACGGCGAAGCCGCTGTCGGGGTCGGCGGCGTAGGCGACGTCGGCCACGCTGCGCGAGCCGGTCGCCTGGACGGCCTCCTGGTAGCCGGGCTCGGGCTCGACCTGGCTGTAGCCGCTGCTGGTGCCGGACCAGCCGGTCTCGGAGACGTAGGTGCCGTCGTCATCCACGGTTAGCGTGGTCCCGCCGACCGACAGCACGTTGGGGGAGCTGGCGGGCCACTGGACGCCGGACTGCTCCCCGCTGTCGCCGGCGGCGGCGACGAAGGTGACGCCCCGGTGGCCGCTGGGGGTGGTGAAGTCGTCGTCGTAGTTCGTCTGCATGGTCGACTCGCCGCCCTGGTAGCTGCTGACGAACTCGCTGCCGCCCCAGCTCATGGAGACGACCGACACGCCGGCCGCCGCCCGGGCGTAGTTGACGGCCGTCATCAGGTCGGTCGTGTCGTCGCTGCTGGCCTCGACCAGCAGGACGTTGGCGCCGGGCGCGACCGCGTGGGCCCACTCGACGTCGAGGGCGATCTCGCCGGACCAGTCGGCGTCGGTCGTGGGCAGGTTGGTCCCGCCGGCCTGGTTCACGATGTCGAGCTCGGGCGGGGCGGCGATGCCGAACTGCGCGTCGAACACGCCCAGGTCGGCGCGGATGTTGGGGTCGTTGAACGCGTCGATGATGGCGATCGTCTGCCCGGCGCCGTCGGCGGCGACGCTGCCGCTGCTGAAGGTGGCGGCGTCGAACCCGTACGCCGTGCGCACCTGGGCCGGCGTGAGGCCGGTCACCTCGGTCGACACCGACGTCGCCGCCGAGGTGATCGCCGGCCGCACGTAGACCGCCCCCGGCGACATCGTGGCCGACAGCAGCGTGCGCGACTCGATCGCCTCAACCACGGCGACCGACGCGGCCCGGCGACTCAGCTTGCGGTGACGCACCATGAGCGATCCCTCTAAGCGACGCCCCGGCCGGGCCACACACCAGGACCGGACACCGCCACCCTCCACGGAGTGTTACGCCCCGCAACCGTATGACGCCGAACCAATCCGCGACTTTCCAATTGTTCCAGACACGATCGGCAGCCCGAACGCCGGGCGTGATCATTGGAGGGCTAAAGTTCAGAGGGAAATGACGCGGTTGGCGTGAGACAAAGTGGGACGAAATGAGACGGTTTTACACCTCGTCGCATGCCACTCTGTCATTCTTAAATTACGAATTAAAATGGGTTTGCGATCGAATGAGGCGTGAGACTCAGATTTTGCTGTCTCACCGACCTCATCCGTACTCGACGGCCTAGGCGACGCGCCCCATATCGTCCGCCAGTGGGACGACCGACGTGGCCGATCGCCTGACACCGCCGGCCCAGGCTTCCGTCACCCCTAACTGCGCAGGGGATACCTCGGTCGTCCTGCTCGGTCTGAAGACCCGAACGAACGACCGCCCGGCCTGCTCGCTTCAGCGAGCCGGTTTTTCGACACGCGGCGTTCCTGCTCGCTGAAGCGGGCAGGCCGGGCAGAACAGGGTTTCGAATCCGGGGGATCACGAACCGAGGCGGCTGTGCGATCGCCGTCGCCAATCCGCACGATCGGTCTCGTTACCCCTGTGTCCGTCTTGCCGATTCTCGGCCTCTTGGCGCTCTTGGCGGCAATCGGGTCGTCCGGGACCGTGCGAGCACACCACCGCAGCGGGCCAGGGGAAAGGTGAGCCGCCAAATCAGGGTTCGCCGGTTCATCGCCAGGTGCATGGAGCGGGCGATGGACTCTCGGTGGCGTATCGCCTCCCCCCGCCCGATCGGTTACAACCTCGCCCCCCATGACCGGCTCCGCCCTGCTCCTCGACCTCGGCCTGCTCATCCCCGCGGCATACGTGGCCGGGTCGGTGCCGTTCGGGCTGCTGGTCGGCAAGGCGAACGGCGTCGACGTCCGCACGGCCGGCAGCAAGAACATCGGGGCGTCGAACGTCGGGCGGCTGCTCGGGCGAAAGTTCTTCTGGATCGTCTTTCTGCTCGACGCCGCCAAGGGGTTGCTGCCGACGTTGGCTGCGACGGGGCTGGTCCGCTTGGCCCACGAGCCGCCGACGTCGGCGGTCTACGGGCTGTGGATGGGCGTCGGGCTGGCGGCGATCGTCGGGCACATGTTCAGCCTGTTCCTCCGCCTCAAGGGCGGGAAGGGCGTCGCCACGACGGCGGGGGCGCTGCTCGGCGTCTACCCGTACCTGACGCTGCCGTGCCTGGCGATGGTGACCGTGTTCGCCGTGCTGTTCCTGTTGACCCGGTACATCAGCGTCGGCTCGATGGCCGGTGCGCTGATGTTCCCGGTGAGTTACCTGACGATCGGCCTGACGCGCGGCTGGCGGCCGTTCGGCCCGCAGTGGCCGTTCACGGCGTTCTCGGTGCTGGTGGCGGTGCTGGTCGTCTGGAAGCACCGCACCAACATCGCCCGCCTGCGCGCCGGCACCGAAAACCGGGCACACCGACGCGATAAAATCGCTTGATTTCCGGTGAAGAATGCGGGTTTCCGCAGGTCCAACTTGAAGCGAGCGCCCGATAGTCCTATGTTTGACGGTCAAGGGCTAAACGACAAACACATGGTTAACATTTCGCAACAATTTCGCGTGATCTCAGCGGCCGCGGTTCTGACCGCGGTCGCCGGGTGCAATCGTAACGGGGCGGGCGCGCCGGCGGCCGGCGGGATGCCGGGGGTGCCGGTGACGGCGACGGCGGCCGTGTCGCAGGAGGTGCCGGTCTACATCGACGAGATCGGCAAGACGTCGGCCGTCGAGACGGTCACCGTGCAACCCCAGGTCTCGGGCAAGATCCTCACCCGCCGGTTCGAGGACGGGGCCGACCTGAAGAAGGGGCAGGTGCTGTTCGAGATCGACCCGCGGCCGTTCCAGTACGCCCTCGAGCAGGCGCAGGGCCAGCTGCGGAAGGACGAGGCGACCAAGGCCAGCGCCGAGTGGAACGTCAGCCAGGACGAGGCGGCGCTGCAGACCAAGGCGATCAGCGAGCAGCAGCTGCACACCGACATCGCCGCCCGCGACACGGCGGCCGGGGCGATCCTGGTCGACAAGGCGCTGATCGACCAGGCGAAGCTCAACGTGGAGTACGCCAGCATCACCTCGCCCACCGACGGCCTGGCCGGCGAGCGACTGGTGGACGCGGGCAACGTGGTCAACGGCAGCGGGCAGATGACCGGGACCAACCTGGTCGTCATCAACAAGGTCGACCCGATCTACGCCGACTTCACCGTCACCGAGGCCGAGCTGCAGCGGGTGCAGACGTTCATGGCCAAGGGGACGCTGGCCGTGACGGTCATGACGCCCGCCGACGTCGCCCTCGCCGCCGCGCCGCCGGCCACGCCGGGGGTGGACCCGACGGCGGGCGCGCCGGCCACCCAGCCCGCGCCGTTCAAGCCGCGCGAGGGAAAGCTGGTGTTCCTCGACAACGCCGTGCAGGACGCCAGCGGCACCGTGCGCCTGCGGGCCGCGTTGCCCAACGCCGACCACCACTTCTGGCCGGGGCAGTTCGTGAACGTCCGGCTGGTGCTGACCAACAAGCCATCGGTGCTGATCCCGGCCACGGCCAAGCAGATCAGCCAGCAGGGGCTGTTCGTCTACAAGGTGGTGCCGAACGACAAGAGCCCGACCAAGTTCATCGCGGCCATGCAGCCGGTGACGGTGGGGCAGACCCACGGTGACCGGGTGGTGATCGAGCAGGGGCTCGCGGCTGGGGACCAGGTGGTGGCGTCCGGCTTCACGCTGTTGCAGCCGGACGCGCCGATCATGGTGATCCCGTCCGGCCCGCCGCCCTCGCTGGGACCGCCGGCCGGCGCGCCGCCCAAGGTCGAGCCGGGGACGCTGAAGTCGCCCAACAGCGAAGGTCAGCCCAAGGCGGGCCCGCAGGCCTCGGCCGTTCACTCTGACCACAAGCAGGAAGGGGGCTCACTTTGAACCTGTCCGAGCCCTTCATTCGTCGTCCGGTCATGACGCTGCTGCTGACGGTGTTCGCCATCGCGGCGGGCGCGCTGGCGTACCACCAGATGCCGTTCAGCGACCTGCCGGCGGTCGACTACCCGGTCATCCAGGTGCAGGTGGCCTACCCCGGGGCGACCCCGGAGACGATGGCCAACAACGTGGCCACGCCGCTGGAGCGGCAGTTCCTGCAGATCCCCGGCCTGGAGCTGGTCACCAGCAACAGCGGGCAGGGGAACACCAGCTTCACGCTGCAGTTCAGCCTCGACAAGAGCATCGACGCCGCCGCCACCGACGTGCAGGCGGCCATCACCCGCTCGACCGGGCAGCTGCCGCAGGACCTGCCCAGCCCCCCGACCTTCACCAAGACCAACCCCAACGACCAGCCCCAGGCCTACCTGGCCGTGATGAGCAACACGCTCACCGAGGCCGAGCTGTACGACTTCGGGTCGACCCAGGTCGGGCAGCGGATCAGCATCCTCAAGGGCGTCAGCCAGGTGCAGGAGTTCGGCACCCCCTCGGCCGTCCGCATCAAGGCCGACCCCGGCAAGCTGGCCGTGCGCGGGCTGACGATCGACGACCTGGACAAGGCGATCCGCGCCAACACCGCCTACCAGGGTGCCGGGCAGTTCGACGGCACCACCCGCACGCTGCTGCTGCAGCCGCAGGGGCAGCTCGGGACCGACCAGAAGAAGGCGGCCGACGAGTACAACGACATGATCGTCGGGCAGTTCAAGGGCAGCCCCGTCCACATGCGGGACGTCGCCCGGGCGATCGACGGCGTGCAGGACGAGCGGCAGTACCCCAGCTTCTGGTTCCGCCACTACCAGGTGCCCGACCCCGAGCACCCGGGCAAGACGATCGAGAAGGCCGGCGCGCCGTCGGCCATCGTGGTCGTGCCGATCTTCCGCGCCGCCGGCGCCAACGCCGTCGAGGTGTCGCAGGAGATCCGCGACGAGCTGCCCAAGATCAAGAAGACCCTGCCGCCCAGCGTCGACCTGCGGCTGATCTACGACCGGGCCGCCTCGATCCGCGACAGCATCCAGGACGTGCAGGAGACGCTGGTCATCGCGTTCATCCTGGTCGTGCTGGTCATCTTCGTGTTCCTGGGCCGGGCGGCCGACACGATCATCCCGGCCGTCGCGCTGCCGCTGTCGCTGCTGCTGACGTTCGTCTGCATGAACATCCTGGGCTACAGCCTGGACAACCTGTCGCTGATGGCGCTGACGCTGGCGATCGGGTTCCTGGTGGACGACGCCATCGTGTTCCTGGAGAACGCCGTCCGCCGGATGGAGAAGTTCGGCGAGCCCCCGCTGCTCGCCGCCCTGCGCGGGGCGCAGGAGATCAGCTTCACCATCCTGAGCATGACGATCTCGCTGGCGGCGGTGTTCATCCCGCTGGTGTTCCTGTCCGGCCTCATGGGCCGGATCTTCCGCGAGTTCAGCCTGACGATCGTGATCAGCATCTTCGCCAGCGGCATCGTGTCGCTGACGCTGACCCCGCTGATGTGCGCCCGCATGCTGGCCGCCCGCGGGCACGACCAGAGGAAGACGTTCCTGGAGCGCGTGGTCGGCGGCATCGAGCACCGGGTGGTCGGCGCGTACGGCCGGTCGCTCTGGTTCTTCCTGCACCACCGGTGGATCAGCGCCGTCACCTGGATCATCTGCCTGGCCGGCACCGGGTACCTGTTCTCCATCGTCCCCAAGTCGTTCCTGCCCAAGGGGGACAGCAGCTTCCTGCTCGGCGTGTTCATCGCGCAGCAGGGCAGCAGCCCGCAGCAGATGCGGGCCTACCAGGCCCAGGTCGAGCGGGCCATGCAGGCCAACCCGGACGTGAACCTGACCATCACGGCCACCGGGCTGACGGGCATGCTCAACAGCAACATGGGGTTCGCCATCGCGTTCCTCGTCCCGCCGGAGGAGCGCAAGACGCACCCCAGCCCCATCGACGGCAAGTTCGCCTCGATCGACACCATTCAGGGCGACCTGGCCAAGCGGATCTTCATGTCGACGGTCGGCGTGCTGCCGGGCCTGCAGCCCCAGCCGGTGCTGCAGATCAGCACCGGGGCCACCGCCCGCAACACCGGGTCGGTCTCGTTCAGCATCTCCGGCGTCGACCCGCAGGAGGTCTACGCCACCGGCGGGAAGCTGATGGGCGCGTTCGCCCAGAAGGTCGGCACGCTGTTCGCCGAGCAGGGGGGCATCATCCCCGACATGTACCTGCAGACGCCGAACCTGCAGATCGAGCCGCTCCGCGACCAGGCCGCCACCTACGGCGTCAACACGACCGGAATCGAGACGCTGCTGAACCACGCGGCCAGCCAGAACTACACCTACCTGATCAAGCGGCCGACGAACCAGTACCAGGTCATTCTCGAGTTGGACGACCAGTACCGCACCGCTGGGGTCGACCTGAACTCGCTGTACATCAAGTCGGCCGACGGCCTGCGGACGATCCCGTTCAACGCCGTCGCCAAGTGGCACGAGTCGATCGGGCCGATCGCGGTCAACCACATCAACCAGTTCACCAGCGTGACCTTCGGCTTCACGCCCAAGCCCGGCGTGCCGCTGGGCGAGGTGACCAAGTTCATCCAGGACACCTCCGACAAGATCACCCCGCCCACGATGAAGGCGACCTTCCAGGGTGAGGCGCTGACCTTCACGCAGACGGTCTCCGACCTGAAGGTGCTGCTGGTCGTGGCCGTGTTCGTGATGTACGTGATCCTGGGCATCCTGTACGAGAGCTACCTGCACCCGATCACGGTGCTGTCGGCCCTGCCCGTCGCGCTGGTGGGCGGGCTGGCCACGCTGGTGCTGTTCGGGGCCGAGGCGTCGCTGTACGCCTACATCGGGATGTTCATGCTGATGGGCATCGTGAAGAAGAACGGCATCATGATCGTCGACTTCGCGCTGCAGCGGATCGCCCAGGGCGAGACGGCCGAGCGCGCGATCCACGACGCCAGCATGGACCGCTTCCGCCCGATCATCATGACCACCCTGGCCGCCGTCATGGGCGCCGTGCCGATCGCGCTCGGCTTCGGCGCCGACGGCTCCAGCCGCCGGCCGCTGGGGTTGGTGATCGTCGGCGGGCTGATCGTGTCCCAGTTCATCACGCTGTACGTGACGCCGGCGATTTACCTGTACCTGGAGGACTTCCAGGAGAAGGTGCTGGACCGCACGTCGTTCTTCCGCTCGACGCGGACGCACCACGCCGAGATGGACGAGATGATCGCCCGCTCGCACGAGATGCCCAGCGAGGTCGACGACGGCACCCCGGTCCTGGCCGGCCACGGCAACAACGGGCACTGAGCGCCTCTGAGGTGATACCCTGAGGAGCCCGACGGCAACCCCGTCGGGCTCTTTTGCTTTGTGGGCGATTGCGCCACATTCGCATAGACAGGACGGAAGTCGCTTGCGCCTTCGCGACCCGCGGCGTGGATCTCGCGACGACCCACATCGCCCGCCGCACGGTTATGATCGCCCCGATGCCCGACGACCCCGTGCCGGCCGTCCCCCTGCTCGGCTACAGCGGCGGTCCACCTGCAACGCCCCTTCAAACGCGCGCGTCGATCGTCCTCGCGCTCGCCGGGCTCGTGGTCGCGCTGGTCGCGTTGGGATACAACCTCTGGTTTCTCGGCATTCTGATCTGGGCGATCAGGATCGGCCTTCGCCTGACGGCGATCGTGAGGCTCGCCGCCCTCCTGCTCGCGGCCGCCTGCTGCTACGACGTCGCGATTGCCATCAGCCTGTTCGTCGTCGCCATCCTGTTGCTGCGCCGCGGGCCCACCGCCGCTCGACGCCTCCGCAAGTGGGCAACCCACTGCCTGATCGGCGTCGGCATCTTCACCGCCGCCTACCTGTTGCTCCTGTCCGCCAACGCGGGCGGTCGGGTGCCGGCCAACGAGCTGCTCTGGTCGCTCCTGACCGCCGCCGCCGGCTCCGTCTACCCGCTGTCGGCGCTGTTCGTCACCCGCCGCCGTCCCGGCTTGTGACGACCTGCCGCCCGCCATATCGTTTCCGCCATGACCCACGCCGCCCGCCGGTTCGGACCCGCCATCCTGCTCGCCGCCCTGACCGCCGTGCCGGCGTTCGCCGACACGATCGGCGTCGCCGAGGTCGACCTGACCAAGGCCCACCAGGACTACGCCAAGCCGGTGGCCGACAAGAGCGTCGACGGCAACCCGCTGGCGATCGGTGGCAAGCCGTTCGCCCACGGGCTGGGCACGCACGCGGCCTTCTCCCAGTGGATCGACCTGGCCGGGTCGGCCCAGCGGTTCACGGCGCAGGTCGGCGTGGATGACGAGGTCCGCGCCCATACCGAGCCCAAGAAGTACGGCGTCAGCTTCGCCGTCGTCGGCGATGGCAAGACGCTGTTCCACACCGATGCCATGCACGTCGGCGACGCGCCCAGGCCGGTCGACGTGGACCTGTCCGGCGTGAAGCAGATCGTGCTCGTCGTCACCCCGACCGACGCCGCGATCACCAACTGTCACGCCGACTGGGGCGACGCGACGATCACCTACACCGGGACCAAGCCCGTCGCCGGCGAGCCTCCGGCCGAGCCGGCGGAGATCCTGACGCCGCCGCCCGCGGCCACACCGCGGATCAACTCGGCCGCCGTGTTCGGCGTCCGGCCGGGGCACCCGGTGCTGTACACCGTCGTGGCGACCGGCGAGAAGCCGGTCCACTTCGACGCCGATGGTTTGCCGCCGGGCGTGTCGTTCGACGGGAACTCCGGTCGAATGGTGGGCGCGGTCGAGAAGGCCGGCACCTACGCCGTCCACCTGCACGCGACCAACGCCAAGGGCAAGGCCGACAGGGAGCTGAGCTTCGTCGTCGGCGACCGCATCGCCCTCACCCCGCCGATGGGCTGGAACAGTTGGAACTGCTTCGCCCAGAACGTCAGCCAGGAGAAGGTGCAGTCGGCCGCCGACGCGATGGTCAGCTCCGGGCTGATCGACCACGGGTGGACCTACATCAACGTGGACGACTGCTGGGAGGTTCGGTCCAACCGTCCGGCCGAGCAGCGCCGCGCGCCCGATGGTCACATCCTGACCAACGGCAAGTTCCCCGACATGAGGGCCATGGCCGACTACATCCACGCCAAAGGGATGCGGGCCGGCCTGTACACCAGCCCCGGCCCGTCGACGTGCGGCGGGTACACCGCCAGCTACGAGCACGAGCTGGACGACGCGAAGCAGTGGGCCGCCTGGGGTTTCGACTACGTCAAGTACGACTGGTGCAGCTACGGCGGCGTCGCGGCGAAGATCAGGAAGGGTCCGAACGCGCCGTCGCAGTTGGAGATCGAGCAGCACCCCTACGCCGTGCTGCGGGACGCGCTGGCCAAGCAGGACCGGGACATCCTCTACAGCTTCTGCCAGTACGGCATGGGCGACGTCTGGCAGTGGGGCGACCGGTTCGGCGGGAACTGCTGGCGCACGACCGGCGACATCAACGACAGCTGGGGCAGCATGGCCGGCATCGGGTTCAAGCAGTCCGACCACGCCCCCTACGCCGGCCCGGGCCACTGGAACGACCCCGACATGCTCGTCGTCGGCAAGGTCGGCTGGGGACCAAAGCTCCACCCCACGCGGCTGACGCCCAACGAGCAGTACACGCACATCAGCCTGTGGAGCCTGCTCGCGGCACCCCTGCTGATCGGCTGCGACATGACCCAGCTCGACCCGTTCACGTTCGGCCTGCTGAGCAACGACGAGGTGATCGCCGTCAACCAGGACCCCCTCGGCAAGCAGGCCAGCCGGGTGTGGCAGTCGCCCGACCCGGTGGAGGCGTGGGTCAAGCCGCTGTCCGACGGCGGCGTGGCCGTCGGCCTGTTCAACCGCGGCGAGACGCCGGTGACCACCACCGTCAAGTGGTCCGACCTGCACCTGGGCGGTAGGCAGCAGGTCCGCAACCTGTGGCGACAGCAGGACCTGTTTGCCGAGCCGGTGGACGCCATCACCTACCCGATCGGCCGCCACGGCTGCTTGTTGCTGAAGCTGACGCCGCCCAAGTGATTGCCGGTCCCACCCGCGTCCCGCCGCCATGCCAGGACCGTCCCCGACGCCCGTCGTCGTCCGCTTCCCCGTCGCGCTGCTCGCCGCGGCCGTCGTCTACGTCCTGCTGGCCGCCCGGCAGCACGCGTTCACGGTCCGCCACGCCGTCGACGTGATGTTCTGGGACACCTGGGAGCTGTACGACCCGATGTTCGACGGCAACGGGTGGTGGGCGAGCTTCGACCAGCAGCACGGCCCGCACCGGCAGGGGCTCGGCGGGCTGCTGATGCGGGCGATGGCCGCGCGGTCGCGCTGGGACAGCCGAGACGACGCGCTGGCCGTCAGCTGGACGCTGATCGCCGCCGCCCCGCTCGGCGTGCTGCTGGCGTGGCGCTGCGGCGCGCGCGGCTGGGCCCTGGTCGCGGTCCCGCCGATCTACCTGAACGTCCGCCAGTACCAGATGTTCGTCGCCTCGGCCAACCCCGCCCACGGCGCGCTGCCCGTCCTGCTCCTCACCGCCTACGGGCTCGCCTGGTTCGCACCCCGGCCCGCCGTCCGGCTCGCGGGGGTCGCCGGCCTCACGGCCTGCGCGATCTTCACGGGCTTCGCGCTCTTCATCGGCCTGCTGACGCCGGCGTTGCTGCTGGCCGAGCTTCGCGGGGCGAGGGGCGATCGACGTCGGCAGCGGATGATCCTGGCCGCCCTGACCGCGACGACCGCCGCGTGGATCGCCTTCGCGATCGGCTACCGCTTCGACCAGGCCGCCAGCGGCGTCCGCTTCCTCGTCCCGCACCCGGTCGAGTACCTGTACTTCGTCGCCGTCATGTTCGCCAACCTCGTCGGCTGGCCCGGCGTTGGACCGGACGCGATCGGGGTGGGGACGATCCTGGCGCTGCTGCTCGTCGCCGTTTGTCTCGCGCACGGCCGCCGCGTCGCCCGCGCCGGCGCGACCACCAACCCGACGAGCGTCGCCCTCTTCAGCCTGGCCGCGTTCGGCATCATGTACGCCGCCCACGCCGCGCTGGGCCGGACGTCGGTCGGTTGGCGGACCGGCGTGTCGTCGCGGTACGTGACCCTGTGCATCCCGGTCAGCCTGGCGCTGCTGCTTTGCCTGGCGACCGCCGCCGACCGCCGCGCCCGACGGCTGGCCGTCGGCTGCGGCGTCCTGCTCGTCGCCGGCACGCTCGCCCTGCGCCCGGCCGACCTCGCCGAGGTCGACTGGGCCCACGACGGCTGCCTGCGGTGGCGCGAGGCCTACCTGCTCACCCGCGACCAGACCGCCGCCGATCGGCTCTCGCAGTTCCTCATCTACCCCAAGCCCGAGCTGGCCGCCCGCCTCGACTACCTGCGGCAGCACCGGCTGAACCTGTTCGACGACGCCGTCTTCGGCCCCGACCCCGCCCCGGTCGATCGCCCGGCCCCGAACCCGAGCACGGCCCCGGTCACGCCGCGTGGAACCGGCGGACGATGATCGAGTCGTTCTGCCCGCCGAAGCCGAAGCTGTTGCTCAGCACCGCGTCGACCTTCGCGGCCCGGGCACCGTTGGGGATGTAGTCCAGGTCGCACTCGGGGTCGGACACGGTCAGGTTCATCGTCGGCGGGAGCATGCCGTCGCGCAGGGCCAGCACGCAGGTGATCAGCTCCACCGCGCCGGCGGCGGCGATCAGGTGGCCCATCATGCTCTTGATGCTGCTGACCGGGCAGGCCGTCCCCTTGGGGCCGAACACCTGGCGGATGGCGTTGGTCTCGTTGCCGTCGTTCTCCTTCGTGCCGGTGCCGTGGGCGTTGATGTACCCGACGTCGGCGGGGCTCATCTTCGCGTCGGCCAACGCCGCCTTCATCGCGCCGATCGCGCCCGATCCGTCCGGGGCCTGATCGGTGATGCGGTAGGCATCGGCGGTCGAGCCGTAGCCGGCCACCTCGGCCAGGATCGTCGCGCCGCGGGCCTGGGCGTGCTCCAGGGTCTCGAGGATCACGATGCCCGACCCCTCGCCCAGGACGAACCCGTTGCGGTTCTGGTCGAACGGCCGGCTGGCCAGCCGCGGTTCGTCGCTGCCGATGGCGGCCCTCAGGTTCGCGTCCTCGCACAGGGCGGTCAGCCGGTTGAAGCCGGTCACGCCGAACGGGTGGATCATGCTGTGCGTGCCGCCGCCGATCATCACGTCGGCGTCGCCGCGGCGCAGGATGGCCGTCGCCTCGCCGATCGCCTGCGTACTGGCGGCGCAGGCGGTCAGGCAGTTGAGCGCGGGACCGCGGGCACCGGTCAGCAGCGCCAGGTGCGAGAGCGGCATGTTCGGCTCCTGCTCCAGCTCGCGCACGCCGTTCATCCGCTCGCCAGCGACGGCGGCCCACTTCACCGTGTCGACCTTGCCGGTGGCCGGGTCCCAGGCGGTGATGGCGGCGGCGGTGAACGCGGCGAAGTCGAGCTCCCCCTCACCGCCGGCCAGGTAGATGCCGCAGCGATCGGGGTCGATGTTCGCCGAGTTCAGCCCGGCCATCTTCCACGCCTGGGCGCACGCCGCCAGCGCGAATTGCGTGTTCCGCCCGGCCCCCGCGTGGATCGCCTGGTCGACGCCGGGGGCGACGGAGAAGTCGAACCCCTTCACCTCGGCCGAGATGCGGGTGGGGAACGTGTCGGCCGCGAACAGCGTGGTCCGGCTGATGCCCGACTCGCCCGCCAGCAGGCGCTTCCAGACGGACTCCACGTCCTGCCCCATCGGCGTGATCCAACCCATGCCCGTGATGACGACGCGGTGACTCATGACAGCAATCCGTTCGATGGCCCCCAAACTCGGAGCCGCCGGTGTGGTTCGAAATCGCTCGGGCTCGGCGGCTACTCGCCGTCCCGGCTCGCGGCCTCATCATCGCTCGCCGGCCGGCGCAACGCGAGGGTGACCACGGCCGCCCCGAAGCCGATCGTGAACCCCGCCGGCCCATCCGACGCGAGCCCGGCGCGGTGCAACGTGACGCGCATCACGCACCCGGCCGCCACGACCTGGACGCCGATCAGCACGCGGAGCCATTGGGGGATGTCCTGCCACGCCTCGACCAGCTGCCGCAACATGCTCGCGCTCCGGTGAATTTCTGAAGTCGAGGAGAGATCATCCACGAAGGGACACGAAGTGATTCAAGACGGGAATGGGTTCCGCTCTGCTTCGCGTCCGTTCGTGTCCTTCGTGGAACCTTCTTCAGATCTTCTTGAACACCAGCGCTGCGTTCTGCCCGCCGAGGCTGTAGACGCTGCTGACCGACACGTTGATCGCGGCATCGCGCACCTCGCCGCTGACGTTGAGGGCCACGCCGCCGGCCGGCTTGCGGGTGTTGACGGCGGGGGGGATCTTGTCGTGCCGGACGGCCAGCACCGCCGCGGCGGCATCGACGCCGCTGCCGGCGGCGACGTTGCCCGTCTGCGCCTTCGGCGTCGAGATCGGCACGCGCGACAGCCCGCCGCCGAACACCGTGGTCAACCCGTTCAGCTCCGCCCGATCGTGCGCGGGGACGCCGATGCCGCACGGCACCAGCAGGTCCACAGCAGCGGGTGGCAAATTGGCGTCGGCCAAGGCCTTCTGGATCGCCCGGGCGTAGCTCGCGCCGGTCGGGTCGGGGTCGGTCACGCGGTAGGTGTCCTGGCTCGCGCCGAAGCCGACCAGCTCGGCGTAGATCTTCGCGCCGCGGGCCGTGGCGTGCTCATACTCTTCGAGGATGAACAGGCCGCCCCCCTCGCCCACGGCGGTGCCGCTGGCGTCGGCGTCGAAGGGGCGGACGGCTTCGCCGGGTGAGTCGTTGTGATCGACCGCGACGCGATTCAGCAGGCACTGCCGCATCAGGCCCATCGGTTGGACCTTGGTCTCGGCCCCGCCGCAGATGGCGAGGTCGGCGTCGCCGCGCTGGATGGTGCGGAACGCCTCGCCGATCGCCAGGTGGCTGCTGGCGTCGCCGCAGGTGATCGTGTTACTCGGCCCCTTCAATTCGTGGATGATCGTCACGTGGCACGCCAGCATGTTCGGCAGGTACTTCAGCAGCCAGAGCGGCGTGAGCTGCTGCATGCCGGCGCTGCCCCACTTGGCCAGGTCGAGCTTGTCGCCGTCGGCGCTGGTGGCCATCGCGCTGGCCAGCTCGTTCAGGTCGACGCTGATGAGCCCCGCGCCGATGTTGCAGCCGAAGCGGGTGCCGTCGAACTCGGGCTTGTCGGTGTAGGCCTTGGACTTGAGCCCGGCGTCCTTGAACGCGTCGTCGGCGGCCACGACGGCCAGCTCGATGTCGCGGGCCATCACGTTGATCCGCTTGCGGTAGTCCTTTGGAATGTACTGCCCCACCTTGAACGGCGGCACCTGCCCCGCGATCTGGCTGGCGAACCCGCCAGCGTCGAAGCGGTCGATCTTGCTCACGCCCACCGTCCCGGCGCAGAGCGCGTCCCAGAACGGCTTGGAACCGATGCCGATCGGCGAGACCACGCCGATGCCGGTGATGACGACTCGACGGGTTGCGCGGGGTGCTGCTGCCATGGTCACAAGCGTAGGCATCGGCGTTCCGCCGGCCAGGGGGCCAGCGAAAGTCCGATAATGTTCGCTGATGCGAACAGTACGGCGGCGGGGGGAGGGTGGGTTCGGCCGCAGGCAAAGGTCCGTTGGCCCCCCGCTCGGCGGGGGTTCTGCGCTTCCCGGGTCGTTAAAACCCCCGCAGAGCGGGGGACCAAAGAATGGACTACACCGGCACGCTTGCCGCGATGCGGTAGGTCTTCAGCAGGCTGGTGAACTGCTCGGTGAACACGAAGTTGTGCTCGGGGAAGCGCAGCCCGCTCATGTTCTTGTCGACGTGGCTGAACATCAGCTCGATGTCGGCCACCGTGTCGCCGGTGCTGGTCTCGACCGTGCCGGCGATGCTGGCGCCGGTCTCGTTCAGCTGTTCGATGCGGGCCTTGAACAGGATCGTGTCGCCGGGGCGGACCAGGCGGTGGAAGGTGGCCCGGCCGATCTTGGCCAGGATCACCTTCTCTGCGAAGTTCCGCGCCTCGCCGACGAGGATGCCGGCCGTCTGGGCCATGCCCTCGACGATCAGGCTGTGCGGCACGATCGGGAACGCCGGGTAGAGGTCGTGCAGGTGCTCCTCGGCCAGCGTGACGTTCTTCACGGCCGTGGCACTGGTCCGCGGGGTGAACTCGGTGAACTTGTCGATCCAGATCCAACGCATTGGGGGGCTCAGTCCTGTGCCGTGGGGCGGACGACGATGTCGCCGACGTCCACGTCGGGCGGCTGCTCGATGGCGAAGGCGACGGCCCGGGCGATCGCCTCGGGCGGGATGGCCATCTCGTCCCGCCGCTTCAGCCCGGCCGCCCTGATTGGCGAGTCGGCCATCGCCTCCATGAACTCGGTGTGGACGAACCCCGGCGAGACGCCCGTCACCCGCACGGTCGGGCCGGCCTCCTGGCGGAGGGCCTCGGTGACGGTCCGCACGGCGTTCTTGGTCGCCGCGTACACGCCCTGGAGCGGGACGACCTTCAACCCCGACGTGGAGATTACGTTGACCACGTGCCCCGACCCCTGCCGCTTGAACACCGGCAGGGCGGCGGCCAACCCGTACAGGGTGCCCTTGAGGTTCGTGTCGATCATGGCGTCCCAGTCGTCCACGCGGGCCTCGTCCAGGCGGGATAGGTGGGCGACGCCGGCGTTGTTGACGATCACGTCGAGCCGGCCGAACCGGTCGACGGCCAGGGCGACCAGGGCGATCAGGTCGGCCCGGCGGGTGACGTCGGTGACGCGGTGGGCGGCCGTGCCCCCGGCGGCCGTGATGCGGTCGGCGACGGCCGCCAGCCGGTCGGGGCGGCGGCCGCCCAGCACCACCTTGGCCCCGCGGCCGGCCAGCAGGACGGCGATGGCCGCGCCGATCCCGCTGCCCGCCCCGGTGATGGCGACGACCTTGTCCCGAATCCCGTCCATGGATGCTTCTCGCCGATCGGTCAGACGCCCTTGCGCTCCAGGTAATCGACGATGTCCTGCACGGCGAACAGGTCGGGGATCAGCGCGACGTCGCGGCTGTTCTCCAGCTCGGTCAGGTCGGCGTGGGGCAGGCGGCGCTTGACCTCGGTCAGGCCGACGTCGGTCAGCTTGTTGTCCTGGACCATCGTGGGGTCCAGCTCCTCGGGGAACAGCTCGCCGCGGCCGATCTTGAACGGGGTGGCGGGGTCGGTGGTGAACGCCTTCTCCAGGCGGAAGGTGATGTCGAGAAAGTCGATGCTCTCGGCGCCGAGGTCGGCGCGGAGGCTAGCCGTGGGGGTCACGTCCTCCTCGTCGACGCCGAGCGCGTCCACCAGAACGTCCTGAACCTTCTTGTAGATCTCGTCGTGCGACATCGCCATACCGTTTCCTCTTCCTTGCGTGTTTCGTGTCAGACAGCCACGGCCGTCGGCGGGGCCCCCGCGGCGGTCAACACCGACCACCGCAGCCGGTGGTGCGCCACCAACTGCGGGTCGAGCTCGGCCAGCTCCGGCTGCCGGTCGCCGAGGTTGAAGTAGGCCAGCTCCACCCGGGCCTGCAACGCCGTGTCGGCCCCGACGGTACCGGTCGCCTTGAACGTCGCCCCGGCGTCGGTCGCCTTGGCGAAGTCGACGGTCACCCGCAGCACTTCCCCGGGGGCCACGAACTGGCCGTACTTGACGTTCTTCGCTTCCTTGAGCACCGCCATCGACTTGCCGAACCCGGTCCGGTGGTGCATCAGCCAGGCGGCTGCCTGCGTGAGCGCCTCCAGCATCATCACGCCCGGCAGCACCGGGAACGTGGGGAAGTGATCCGCCAGGTACTCCTCGGCCAGGCTGACCTGCTTGACGGCCACGATGCGGTCGTCGGTGAGCTGCTCGATTTTGTCGATCAGGTTGAACTTCAAGTGCGATGCCCGTCCGTGGGTCCGATAAGCCGGCGTTCGGCAGGCCGGCGGTTGTATCGGTGGGGGTGGGGCAATGCAAGGGAGCTCGGCGGTCCCGCGACCGACGATCGGCCCGTTACGACCCCGGGAACGTTTGCGCTGCGCGAAATCTCGACTGCCTTACCACATCCGCGCTCTGCCGGCGTACACTATGGGGCCGGCCCATGCACGCAGCGATGCTGTACAAAACGGGGCCTGCCACTATCCTGTATGGCCGGACACGCTCGGGTCGGTCGTCGATCGGCAGCTTATCCCATCCGGTCGGCGCGGGCCGAGGCCGTCCAAAACGTGGACCGGTCTGCGGTAACGGTATTCGCGTCGGGACGGACCCACAACCCTTAGACTCATGAACCAAGTGCGCAACGACATCCGGAACGTAGCCATCATCGCCCACGTCGACCACGGCAAGACGACGCTGGTCGACGCCCTGCTCCGCCAGAGCCACAACTTCCGCGACAGCCAGGTGCAGCAGGACACCCTGCTCGACAGCAACCCGCTGGAGCGCGAGCGCGGCATCACCATCCTGGCCAAGAACGTCGCCATCAACTACACCGACCCGGCCGACGGCAAGGTGACCAAGATCAACCTGATCGACACCCCCGGCCACGCCGACTTCGGCGGTGAGGTCGAGCGCGTGCTGAGCATGGCAGACGGCGTCTTCCTGCTGGTCGACGCCGCCGAGGGGCCGATGCCCCAGACGCGGTTCGTGCTCAAGAAGGCGTTCCAGCACGAGCTGCGCCCGATCGTCGTCATCAACAAGATCGACCGTCCCGACGCCCGCGCCAACGAGGTGCTGGACATGGTCTTCGACCTGTTCGTCGAGCTCGGCGCCGACGACGAGACGCTCGACTTCCCCGTGCTGTACGCCAGCGGCCGGGCCGGCACGGCGTCGTGGTCGATGGAGAAGCCGGGCACCGACATCATCCCGGTGTTCGAGGCCCTGCTGAAGCACGTCCCCGCCCCGCACGGCGACGTCGACAAGCCGCTGCAGATGCAGATCGTCTCCATCCAGTACAGCGACTACGTCGGCCGGATCGGCGTGGGGCGGATCTACAACGGCCGCGTCAAGACCGGCCAGCAGGTCATCGTCGCCAAGCGCGACGGCACGCAGGTCAAGTCGAAGGTCGTGCAGGTTCAGGCCTACGACGGCCTGGGCCGGGTGAACGTGGACGAGGCCGTCGCCGGCGACATCGTCAACCTGATCGGCCTGGAGTCGGTCGACATCAGCGACAGCATCTGCGACCCGGCCAACCCGATCCCGCTCGACTTCCAGGCGATCGAGCCCCCCACGCTGACCATGATGTTCAGCGTCAACACCAGCCCGTTCGTCGGCAAGGAGGGCAAGTACGTCACCAGCCGAAACCTCCGCGAACGGCTCATGAAGGAGCTGGAGTCCAACGTCGCCCTGAAGGTGACCGAGACCGAGAACCGCGACGCGTTCAAGGTGTCCGGCCGCGGCCTGCTCCACCTGGGCATCCTGATCGAGAACATGCGCCGCGAGGGGTACGAGCTGTCGATCTCCAAGCCCAACGTCATCACCCGCAAGGGCGAGGACGGCACGCTGGAGGAGCCGATCGAGTACCTCGTGGTCGACGTGCCCGAATCGTCGCAGGGGTCGGTGATGGGCCTGATCGGCAACCGTCGTGGCGAGCTGGTCAACCAGACCAACCGCGAGGGCCTCGTCCACCTGGAGTTCACCATCCCCGCCCGCGGGCTGATCGGCCTCCGCACCCGCATGCTGACCGCCACGCAGGGCACGGCCATCATGCACCACAACTTCCACGAGTACGCCCCCGTCCGCGGTGACATCCCCGGCCGCGGCAACGGCGTGATGATCTCGAACATCACCGGCAAGGCCAACAGCTTCGCCATGAACACGCTGCAGGACCGGGGCGTGATGTTCGTCGACCCCAACGCCGAGGTGTACGAGGGCATGATCGTCGCCGAGAACTGCCGCCCCGACGACATCGTCGTCAACCCCACCAAGGCCAAGCAGCTGACCAACATGCGGACGACCAGCTCCGACGAGAACATCATCCTCAAGCCCGCCCGCAAGATGACCCTCGAGCAGGCCCTGGAGTACATCGAGGAGGACGAGCTGGTCGAGGTCACCCCGCAGAACATCCGCCTCCGCAAGGAGGCCCTGACCGAGAACGCCCGCAAGAAGGGGTCGAAGAAGGCCGCGTCGATGGCCTAAAGCTCCTTCCATTGCCCCGGGCCCCGCCCGGGTGCCATGCGCACCATCTTCGGCGTGGGACGCTTCCAGCGTCCCACGCCGTTTGTTTTGGGACGTGTCACCCAGGCCCGTCCGACCCATCAAGCCGCGACGCCGACCGTCCGATGACCCAGCAGGGGGATCGAACCGTCCGGGGCGCACGCGCATGTCCAACCGACCGCTGACGCAAGACCAACGCCGCGCCCTCTGGGCCCGGTACCACCCCGCGCCCGCCACCGCCCGCGCCGCGGCCGGCATCGGCAAGCCGCGCACCCGGCCCACGCGCGTCCCGTTCGACCGGGCCACCGTCGCCGTCCGCATCACCCACCCCGGCGGCGGCTGCCGGACCGCCGCCGTCTACGCGCACGACCTGTCCACCGGTGGGCTATCGTTCCTCTACCCCGGCTTCCTCCACAACGGCACCGCCGTCAGCGTCGCCCTCCGCAAGCACGCCGGCGGCGAGTCGGTCGCACACGGCTACGTCGCCTGGTGCCGGCACGTCGGCGGGCTCTGGCACGGGGTCGGCGTCGGGTTCGTCACGCCGGTCATCCCCGCCAACTTCGTCGACCCCGCCGACCCCGAGGGGGCCGAATCCGGACCGGTGGTTGACGCCCCCGCGGCCGATTCGCCGATGACAGAGGTCAAGCCCGACCCGGCCGTGCTCGCCGGCGGGCGCACCGGGCTGGCCGGGCGCGTGCTGTACCTGGAGGACCAGGAGCTGGACCAGGCGCTGTTCCTGCACACGGTCCGCAAGACGCGGCTGAGCGTGACGACCGTCGACGACGCCGCCACCGCCGTCACCGCCGTGGCCAGCGGCAGCTACGACGTCGTCTGCGTCGACCTCGACCTGGGCCCGCGCCAGCCGCGCGGCGAGCGGGTGATGGCCGAGCTGCGGGCGTCCGGGTACGCCGGCCCGTTCGTCGTGATCAGCGACGCCGAGGCCGACCGCCTGGACCGGGCCCGCAGCGCCGGCGCGGGCGGGACGGCCGAGACGCAGTTCGTCGAGAAGCCCTACGCCGCCGGCCAACTGCTGGACGCCCTGGCCGCCGCCCTGTCGCGCGAGCCCACCGAGGATCCCATGCACGAGTCGAGCACGACGACGATGGAGCCGCCCGCCCTGTACAGCCAGCTGGCCGGGCAGGACG
The DNA here is from genome assembly GCA_965198865.1 of Tepidisphaeraceae bacterium. Classification (GTDB taxonomy): domain Bacteria; phylum Planctomycetota; class Phycisphaerae; order Tepidisphaerales; family Tepidisphaeraceae; genus CBDAQA01. The sequence goes on from CBDAQA010000022.1 coordinate 477,320, forward strand.
GCATGGCCCCGTTGCTCCACGGCTTCGCCGACCGCGCCCACGCCGCCGCCGCCGACCTGGAACGCCTGCTCGACGCCGCCGACCGCACCGAGCAGTCCGGCCTCGCCGACGCCCGCCCCTCCGCCACGGTCCGCCAGCTCTGCCAGATGCTCCGCGGTGCCGGGCGTGGCTACGGCTACCCCGCCGTCAGCGCCGCCGCCGACGCCGCCCTGCGCGCGATGGAGGAGGGCATGAACGGCCTCGCCTCCGCCGACGTCGAGGTGCGCGCCCTCCAGACCCTGTGCCGCCGCGTCGCCGCGTGAGGCGGCACCCGCCCCCCCGCTCGACCTCCCGTGGGACGCTTTGAGACGAAATGGGACGGTTGTCGGCCCCCCCGGGGCTCATTGCGATCGTAAATAGCTGTGGCCGAGTCGGTCCCGTCAAACGACGGTGGTGTGACCCCGCGTGTTCCGTCTCGCGCAAATTAAATGTACTTATCCTGCTCTGTCTCAAGGCTTCACTCCTGCGACGCAAGAGAGTGGAACCACAGATGCACACGGATGCACACCGATCAGAGGCCGGCCAATCCCGATCGGTGTGCATCCGTGTGCATCTGTGGTTCCAAATTCTTCCCCGCCCGAAGCGGAGCCTCGAGACACAGCATGCTTATCCCCTTTCCCGTCCCCACGGTCCACGGCAGCGGTCGGTTATTACCCGGCCGCTTTGCCCCCGATGATGAGCAGCGTCCGGATGGGCAGGCGGAACTCACCGTCCGCCTCCCGCGTGACGTCGAGGGCGGACAGCCAAGCCGCGGGAGCCGCGGCCAAACGCCCGCGGATCGCCGCCGAACTGCGCCAACATGTTCGGCGCCGGGTCGACGGCCACGATTCGCGTGGCAGCGTCCGCGAACGCTAGCCCCGTGTGCCCCGCACCGCTCACCGACTCGACGTGCGGCATCCTCGCGACGCGGGTCCGTTCACAGGATCAGCTGGTTATGTGCCGAGTTTAAGCACGCTGCCCCACCCGTCGTAATCCAGACCAAAGATCTTGCTGATACATGCCATTAGCCCTGACACGGAGCAGAGGATATGTTGCGTGATTGGCATTTCGACTGACACTGTCACGCCGCTGCCATGCTCGTCCGTGACTGCGGTCGCATTGCCGTAGCGATTGTCGTTTATAAAATCGGCCACGAGCTGCGCTTTTTCCACCGTTGGCGCGAGAAGTAAGAAATCGACCATGCGCGGATTTGCCAGCACGTCTCCCTTCGCATCGTTCGCCATGAGGAGGTCGGTGTCGGCTTTCGCTGTTTGCAGAAGTAGTTCTACGATTGTTGGCACGGTAAGCGGGTACGAATGACGTTCTTTGGCGGGCAACGCGACGCGCCGGGGAACGTGGAATAAGAATACGCTAACGACGCCACGCGGGCCCGTCCACAGCACCGGCTAGTTATACGGCCTCCCGGACTGCCGGCCCGCTCAGGATGACGGGAAACTCGGCCCGACGCTGCTCGTTGCGGGCCTTCCGAGCCGCGTTGTCCCAAGCGGCGGCCCGAGCGCCGAGCCACGGCATGGCGAAGGCCAGCAGAGTCTGACTCGCAAGGATGCCGATTGCCTTCACCGCGCCAGTGCCCTCGTCGATGAAGATCGCCCCTGGAACAGCGAAGACGAACAGCGACGGAAGCAGCAGCACCGCGTACGCAACCCTGAAATACCAAGTTCGCCAGTACCGCATGGCCATATGACGGATGACATTCTGTGGCGGCCAACGCGACGCGCTGAAGAGCATTACACCAAGGACATACTTTCGACGCGACGCGAGGCCGTCCACAGCATTGGCTGGTTATGCAGCAGGCCGGGTGGCCATGCCTACCGCAGGTTTCCCGTTAATGCGCCGACGATAAGCAGTAGCAGAAATGGCACGCCCACCAACGGCACGAGCACATGCGCTGAACTGCTAAGCGACACGAACCATGGTCGGCGACGTGTCCGGTAGATCCTGCGATATCGCGTAACGCAAACGAACCCGAGGATCACGCCGATGAGCAGGAGTGGCCAAAAAAGATATCCGATTGCCCGCGGCACGTCCTGCCATTGATGTGCCACGTACGTGATGAACGCGAACGCGCCTGGCAAGCAGGTGAGCAGGGCCGAACGTGCTGACACCCCGCCGGCGTCTGCTGCCGTCATCTCGAAGTCAATGACGTTCGCCTCCCGCTGCATGACTACCTATTATACCACCTGCAGCGCACCCTATCAGGTTGAGCCGTTGCCCGGCCACAGCGTACCGTAGTGGACGTGCGGCGGGGCGGCAACGTCTCGATCGGCATAACCGCATCTGGCCAAAATGGGGTATAGCGATCGCTAACATCACAACGGCGGGCAGCCGGTGTGAGATGCCACCGCCCACGGCCGCGTTCACCGCTTAGCGCGCAGCTCTGCCCACCACTTCGCCAGGTCGGCCGGCCAGGCGGCGTCGTACGCCAGCGACTTGCCGGTGATCGGGTGGACGAACTCCACGCGCTGCGAGTGCAGCACCTGACGCGGGGCGCCGCTGTGGTCCTCGATCAGCAGCCGGCGCGGCTCGCGCCACTTCGGCGTGCCGCCGCGATACTTGGGGTCGCCGCAGAGGGGGTGGCCCGCCTCGGACAGGTGGATGCGGATCTGATGCGTCCGGCCGGTCTCCAGCGTGCAGTCGACCACCGTGTAGTCGCTGCGGACGTGCTCGACCGGCCGCACGTGCGTGACGGCCCGCTGGGCGTCGGGGTCGTCCTGGCCCAGCTGGGACGTGCCGCGCATGCCGTCGCCGCGGTTGCGGGTCAGGTGGCTCTCGTAGGTCGTGGGCACCCTGAGGTTGCCGTGGACGACGGCCCGGTACGACCGCTCGATCTCGTGGCGCGAGAACAGCCCGATCAGCTTCGCCTCGGCCACGGCCGACAGGGCGTACAGCATCAGGCCGCTGGTGTCCCGGTCGAGCCGATGCACCGGCCGGACCCGCCAGTCGACGGCCACCTGTTTCGAGCGTGGCCTCGGCAGCCGCTTCTGCAGCAGCTCGTCCAGCGTGGGCTCGCGGCCCTTCCGCCGCTCGTCCCACCCGGCCTCCTCGGGGTTCCGCACGCTCAGCACGCCGGCCGGCTTCTCGACGACGACCAGGTGATCGTCCAGGTACCGCACGACCAGCGCCCCCGCCTCCGGCGGCGGCTTCAGGGCCGCGGTGAGGATGGTGACCGTCTCGCCGGCCGACAGTCGGCGCGCGTCGTCCACGCACAGCGTGCCGTTCACCTTCACGCGCCGGGCCTCGATCAGCTGCCGCACCTGCGACCAGCTCATGGGGGTTCCGCGGGCGCGCAGCGCCGCCGCCAGCGTTTGCCCCGCATCCGACGGGGCCACGGTGAACGGCTGGGGAAGCTCGCTGGACATACCGCTCGACTTACGGCCCGCGCCCACGAAGCCGGCGTCTGAGGTACGCCGAAGACCCGGATCGGACCGCGAGCGATCCGGGTCTTCGGCGTACCTCAGACCCCGGCTTGGGCCACCGTGTTCACGTTTCCTCAGGCAGTCGCGCGAGGGAGTAGGGGGCCGTCGACAGGTTCCGCCGGACCCGTCACACCGCCTGCGGCGCGGCGGCGCGGCGCTGCATCGCCTCGATCAGGTCGGGCACCTCGATCGCCAGCCGGCTGTTGGGGTACTCGGTGCGGACGATCTCGCCGAGGCGGGCCACCTCGGCGCCGTTGCCCTCGTGGACGGCCTTGACGATCTGGTCGCGGATGCTGTTGATCCGGTCCTTGAACAGGCCGCGGACCGTCTCCTGCATGCTGCTGGCCTCGGCGGGGGTGAGGTAGGGGTCGAGGCGGCGGAGGATCTCCAGCGCGGCGTCGAAGTCGTGCCGGCCGGCGGCCGACTCCATGCTCTCGCGCAGCTGCCGCTTGAGGCCCTGCCGGCGCTGCTCGATGGCGGCGGGCAACTGCTGCACGCGCGGCTCGTTGGGGTAGAGCTGCATGACGCGCTCGGCCTCGCGCATGGCCTGCGTCCACTGCTCGGCCTGCACGTGCTGCTCTACCCCGTTGATCCCCTCGGTCACCAGCCGCTGCACCACCTCGGTGCGGTTGTTGTTGATGTCGGCCCGCAGGACGGCCGCCTCCTGCACGTAGCCGAACTCGCGCTCCATGTCGTTGGCCAGCACCAGGGCGGCGTCCCAGTCCTTGGCGTTCATCTCCTCGCGGATCGCGTCCCGCAGCGCCTGGCGGTCCTTGCTGCGGTAGGCGACGGCCTTGGCGCGGTCGCTGAGCAGCTGCTGCTGGCTGAGGGTGCTCAGCAGGTCGGCCATCTGGTGCAGCCGGCCGTCGAGCGCCTTGACGTACCCGGACCGCTCGGCCTCGGCGGCGACGCGCCACCTGTTCATGCTCAGCGACAGCACCCACGCCACCACCACGACCATCGTGGCGATGATCCCGTCCGACAGCAGCACCAGCGTGTGGTTGCCCGTCATCGCAAGGTAGATGCCCACCCCCAGCACCACGAACGCGGCGAACAGGGCGGCGGCGAACACCGCCGTATAGGAGCCATCGGACGGGGGACGGGGCTGTTCCACGGGCGACCTCGCGAGTTGACACGGCGAACCGGGCGGGACGGTCCGAAGTCTAGCGGCGAGGCAAATTTGGTGTCAACGCCGAACCCGACGTCCAGCGGTGCCGCGGTCGGAAGACGGCTCGCCACGAGGACGCTTCGGCGCGCGGCTCTTTCCTCCGACCGGCCCCCGAGGTGCGGCCACCGCGCGCTGTCGCCGCCGACCGTCGCCAGTTGCGGTCTGCCGCGTCGCATGGGATACAAGTGCCGCAACATCAGGCTGGGAGATCCCGAATGAACCGTTCGTCGTGCGTGTGGACCGTGTCGGCCGTGCTGGGGACCGCCGTGGCGCTGGCGGGATGTCAGGCCAAGCCCAAGCCGGTTCCACCGCCACCCCCGGCTCCGGAGATGAGCGCTGCCCAGCAGCGGGCCGCCGACACCGCCGCGTTCGGTACGGCCCTGGGCAAGTACGACGCCGACCTGGCCGGCCTGCCCGGGCACACCGAGCCCGACCACCGCGCCGCCGCCGCCGCCACGCTGGCCGACCTGAAGGACGCGCTGCGGCTGGCGTACGGGATGAGGCCGTCGCCCGAGTTCACCAACGACCTGGCGATCCTCGACGCCGCCGCGCGGACGGTCGCCATCACCGACGTCCCCCGCGGCCGGATGGAGGCCGCCGAGAACCAGGCCCTCCACGCCGCCGTCGCCGGCCTGGGCGAGATCGGCATGCGGGTGCTGTACGACGACGCGGCCCTCCCGCCGCTGATCGACGCCGCCAACGCCAAGGCCGTCGCCGCCCGCGTCAGCCAGGGCCCGCTGCACGACGGCGACGCGACCGACGCCTTCGCCGCCATCGGCACCGCCCTGCACCAGGTCGACGCCGGCCTGCAGGAGCGGTTCGCCAAGCCCGTCGCCGCCACCGACCCGGTCCCGCCGCCCGCGCCGGCCACGATGCCGACGCCTGCAAAGATGCCCGCGACGATGCCCGCAACGATGCCGACGACCGGGCCAGCAACCATGCCCGCGGCGATGCCGGCGTCCATGCCGACAACGATGCCCTGATCTCTCGTCCAAGCCGGCGTCTGAGCTGTGCCGATGACGCCGGCTTGGGCACCCAAACCGTCATGGCCTGGGTCACCCTCTGCGAGCTGTCCGAGCTGACCGACGGCCTCGGCAGGCCCGTCGACGTCGACGGCTACCGCCTGGCCGTCTTCCGCGACGGCGACGCCGTCGCCGCCCTCGACAACGCCTGCCCCCACGCCGGCGTCGCGCTCAGCGGCGGCCACGTCGACCGCGGCTGCTGTGTCTGCCCCGCCCACCTCTGGGCCTTCGACCTCACCACTGGCCAACTGCGGGGCGCCCCCGGCGTCTCGGTCGCCCGCCACCCGACCCGCCTGCTCGACTTCCACGGCAAGCGCTTCGTCCAGGCCGACCTGCCGAGCGTGTGAATCACCCCGTCAGAGCCCAGCGGCTCCGCCGCAGGTTCTTCCGGCGTGGCACGGACTTCCAGTCCGTGGGCGTGTACTCACGCCGGCCGGCGCGAGCCGGCACAGCAAGAGCGGAGCGTCTCACCGTTCGGACGCCGTGACGCTCCGCTCTTGCTGTGTCGATGGAGTACCACCGACCGTCATGCGTACATGACCACGGACTGGAAGTCCGTGCCACGATGAGGAACCCGCGGCGGAGCCGCTGGGCTCTGATGGTTGGTCGTCACGCCGCCACCGCGTCCAGCGCCCGCATCCGCCGCAGCTCGGCGTCGCGGTAGCGGCGGTTCACGATGGGGATCGACGCCGGGACGCACCATCCGGCGATCGCGCACAGCAGCAGCGGCGCCCATGCCCGCGGCGGCTCGCCGCGGCCGAGGACGGCCATCGCCCAGCCGAAGTAGACCTGGCCGAGCACGCCGACAGCGACCACGGCTGACAGCACCAAGGGCCGGCCGCGGCCCCGCCGCATCAGCGGCTCGGCGAACGCGAGTAGTCCCACGAGGCCGAACGATCCGGCGGCGGTGTCGGTGATGCGGTCGCGCGTCCACCAGGGTGGCGGGGTAGGGACGGCTGCCGCCGCCGGTTGGGTGGCGGGTCGCGGCGGGTCGTACTGGACCAGTTGCAGGTTGGAGAGCGCGACATAGCCGGTGCCGGCCACGACCAGGTTGAGCCGGACCCGCGTGGGGCGGCGGTCGCCAGCGTCAACCGACAAGGCGAAGGGTCGCTCGCCGGACCGGCCGACGATGGCCCGCATCAATCCCGAGTCGGCGAGGCCGCGGGTCACCAACGGAGCGCCAGTCTCGAAGTCGCTGACCAGTTCCAGGTAAGCGAAGCCGTTGATGCCATCCCCATCGGACGGAACCAGGTTCAACCCGTTGTAAATGACGGTGCCCGTTGCGGCGTACCGCGAGGCGGTCACGCCGGGGTCATCGACGGACAACAGCGGGATCGACCGCGACCCCGCGGCCGGCGGTTCCATCGCCCAGACTTGGAGCTTCAGCGGCGAGCCATCGAGCGAAGATACGACGGGATCGTACGCCGTTTCTCCGTCGCTCGGGGTGGGGATGTGCGGGTCGAAGTCGTTGCCGGCGAACGTGCGGATCAGGCGCGGGACCGCGCCGACGGGCGGCCATGCGGGCGAGGGTTGGTGGGTCGGCTGAGTCGTCGGGGGCAGCGTCCCGTCTCCGTGGGCGATGCGGAGTTCCTCGACCGTCGTCCGCAAACCATCGTTCGCCAGCCGGCCCACGTCCGGGAGCAGGAGGCGCAACTGGAATCGGCCCGGCGGATGGGCCGCGTCGAACGTGATGGGCAACCGAACGGTTTGCGGCCGGGTCAGGGCGATCGCCGCGCGTACCAAAACCTTGGCGCCACCGCCGGGCGTGACCGAGAGCAGTTCCGCTCGCACGGGATGGTCACCGTAGGTGTCGGGGGGCCAATGGTCGGTGTTCTGGTTGTACCGACTGACGCCCATCCGCCCGATCACCGCGTCACCCGACGCCAGCCCAGCCGGCGGCGGGACGTCGAATAGCAGGACGACTTTGGCGACGGCCGGGTCATCGGCGTCCACGTCGGCCGGGCCGGTGGTGGCCGGCGCATGGGCATCGTGTAGATGAGGCATGGTGTACACCATGACGGCCGAGTGGTCCGATCCGCCGTAGAGCGGCGTGGCCGAGATGTCCCATCCCGGCTCGGCGGCGGCCGTGGCCGCAGCCCCGATGTCGACGGCGTTGAACGACCGGAAGACGCGGGTCTCCGCCGCGGCAACGGCCGGCCACGCAAACGCGAACGCCACGGTTCCGACGACCCAACGGTAACGACGCATAGCGCGTCCCCTTTCTCGAAACGGTCCGTCTGCCGACCGGCGCATTTAGCCCTGGGTGAACACACCCGGGTTTGTGCGGAAATTCGCGGCTGGTTCCCCACGCGATTCACGACTTGCGAGTCGCGACCCGCGTTCGCCACGCAAACCCCGGTGTGTTCACCCGGGGCTAAATGGGGCCTTGGGTCTGTCCATCGTTGCCGGCGTGTCAGCCTTGGCGACCAAGTCGCGCTCATGCGCGGTCATCAGTGCTTTCATCGCAGATGCATCCAGTTTGCCGTCGGCGTAGAGCGTGAGGACGGTCCGGCCGAAGTGGTCGGCCTCGCGGTGGCGGTCGAGCAGCTTCACCTTCTCGATCAACCGGTCGAGGCGGACGCGGATCGTGGGGTAGCTGACGCCGTAGGCGGCGGCGACGTCCTTCAGGGAGCCCGACGCCAGGAGGAACCGCCGGAGGAATGCGGCGTCCTCGTCCGACAACGCGTCGATCCATCGGTCCTCAGGCGGACGAGGGAACATCTTTGGACTTTAACAAAACGAAAGTAGGATTTCAATATGTTAAAGGACAGTGGCGCATTGTGGCGCGGGATGGCGCAGGGCGGGCGCGGCGGTAAGATGTCGGGCGATGGCACGGAGCTGGCAATACCCGCGGTGGCGGCGGATCGTGGTGCAGGTGATCCTGTGGGTCGTGCTGGGCGCGACGCTGGCCGTCGCGCAGCTGGTGGTGCGGCACCGGCGGCTGGTGGGGTCGGTCGAGCTGTCGGCCGTGCGGACGGTCGACCTGCCGGGCGGCGTGGTGGTGGGCGTGCGGCTGCCCAAGGGGTGGCAGGTGGAGCGCGATCCGGGCGAGCACCCGGGCGACCCCGACGCGCCGCAGGAGTTCCGGGCGGCGGAGCCGGCGGGGGGCGTGGGGGGGACGGCCGACCCCGAGGGCGGCGACTTCGGGCGGGAGCTGGTCGTGCGGTTCGACCCGCTGCTGGCGCGGGTGTCGGCGCAGGTCTACCTGCAGCGCATGGGCAACGAGGCGCACCGGGTCGCGTTGCCGGGGGGCGACGGCGGGCCGATGCCGGTAGCCGGGGTGGAGGGGTGCTGGGCGGTGTTCGCCGAGCCGGCGCGGCTCGTGCTGGGTCAGGAGGCGATGTACCACCCGACGTACATCGCGGTGGGCGTGGTGCCCGCGGGGCCGGCCACGCCGGGGCCTGTAGCCGTGACCGTGCTGCTGGCGTGCCCGCCCGGCGATGGCGACGCGCGGGGCGACCGCGACCTGCTGCGGCGGCTGGCGGCGGCGGTCACGGTGGACGTCGACCGGGCCCCGGCCGTGCCCACCATCCACCCGCCGGAGACGGTCCGATAAGATCGACCGGGAACATTTGGCTGCCCGCGGCGTCAAATCGTCGGTATGATCTTTGCGATACAGAGGTGTGGGCGCATCAGCCCCGTAAAACTCACAGTGAAGGTGCTCGCATGAAAACCCTGAACGCTCCTCCCCTGAACCGCTCGTCGACCCAGCGGCTGGCCGTTGCGGCCACCGGCGTGGCGGTGGCGCTGTTGGCGGCGGCATCACCGGCGCGGGCGCAGTTCCGCGTTGGTGCCGATGGTCATGCGAACGACGTGAACAACCGGCTCGGCAGCGGCGGGTACAACTCGGGCAGCGACGCCAGCTACCGATCGGCGTCGAACGGTCAGATCGTCACCGGCAACGTGACGGGGCTAGGATACTTCCACGGGGCAACCAACGGCGAGTTCGACAACAACGTCTTCCAGGGCGGGGTGCAGAACGGGTCGGTCGACGCGTTCACGCGGATCTCGGCCCCGGTCAACTATGCCGCCCCGTCGAACGGGCAGTCGGTCTACACGCCCTACTACAACCAGCAGAGCTACGTGGGGCAGTCGAACAACTACGTGCCGACGGCGAACGGCGTGGGGCTGATCGCGGCGCCGACCAAGAGCGCGCTGACGCCCGACCCGGGCGACGTGCGGCTGCAGAACCTGAACAACGCGCCGCTGGACCAGAACGGGTTCAACCTGCCGACGCCGGGCTCGCTGAACGGGCCGGGCCCGGTGAACAACGTCGGCGACCAGGCGATCTACTCGCAGTCGTCGCTGTACGGCGTGCGGCAGATGCAGGCGGGCGACCAGACCGACGCGCAGCCGTCGACGAACATGTTCGACCAGCGGAACAACGGCATCGGCCGGCCGGGGTCGCGGATGGACGCGTCGAAGATCAGCCAGATGCAGCAGGAGCTGCGCTCGGCCTCGACGCCCGACGCCAAGGAGACCGACGCGGCGTCCGACACGGCGGACCTGAACAAGACGATGAACCCCGGCGTGTCGGCGACCCTGAGCCAGCCGGGCCAAGCGGGTCAGGGGCAGCCTGGACAGGGTGGCCAGCCGGGGCAGGCGGGCGATCCGAACGCGGTGACGGGGACGCAGCTGACGGGCACGTCGGTGGCGGCGGCGCGGGTGCCGTCGTCGATCAACACGCCCTACAGTACGCAGCAGAACAACCTGCTGATCCCGGCCAACCAGCAGAGCAAGCAGATCAAGGAGCTTGAGCGCCGGTTCTCGGCCAGCACGCCGCACCCCACGGTCGAGCAGCAGGCGAACCAGAACAACCGCGTCCTGCTGGCGCTGCGGGCCGCGAAGGATGCCAAGATCAAGGCGGCCGCCGGCGGTGGCAGCGACGCCGACAGGCCCGCGCCGGCCGGGAACGGCGGCAGCAACAACGGCGGGTCGGTCGGTGGCCCCAGCGGTGGCGCAACGCCAGCGGGGCCGACCGGCAAGGGCGGCATCACGACGACCGACCACCCGCAGGCGGACGCGAAGGCGGACCTGCCGTCGGTGGTGCGCGACCCCGCCGCCGCCGAGCCGGTGGGGAACCCGGACTCGCCGTTCGTCATCACCAGCTTGGCCACCGGCATCAAGGCGCCGGGCCTGTCGAAGCTGCTGCGCGATGCCGAGGGGCAGATGCGGTCGGGCCAGTTCTCGCAGTCGGTCGACACGTACGACAACGCGGCTGAGGTGGCCCCGACCAACCCGTTCGTGCCGCTGGGCCGCGGGTTCGCCGAACTGGGCGCGAGCTATTACGGCAAGGCCGAGACCGACCTGACGCGGGCGATCCTGAACGAGCCGGCGCTGTTGGCCGCCCAGTACGACCTCAAGGGGTTCCTGGGTGCCGACCGGCTGAAGTTCGTGGAGAAGGACCTGACCGAGACCGGCGCGACGGAGCAGACCGCCCGGCCGTTCCTGCTGCTGGCCTACATCCACCACAACGCCGGGGCGGACGACACGACAGTGACGGCGAAGGACCTGGACACCGCCGCCCAGCGCGGGGCCAACCCGCGGCTGATCGAGCTGATGCGCGAGGCGTGGAACCTGAAGACGCCGGGGAAGTGAAGGCGGACTTCTAGGGAAGGGCGGGCTTCCAGGAACGTAGCCCGGCTTTTGTCCTTACGCGGTCCAATCTCGAGCGACCTGCGCGCACGCCCGTCGCAACAAGCGGCGGGCATCCGCTTTTGCTTGTTCGCTCGTGGTGGTCGTGTCCACGAGTGAAACCGCGCGGGTGATCCTCGCAGGCAACGGCGTCCCCTTGGCGATCGACCCCGCGATGGCGATGCAGCGCACGCTGGCGGCAGCGCACAGCCGCCCGACGCCGGCGACGACCTTGCCGCCGGCGGTGGTGGCGTCGAGCTGGCCCTCACCGGTGAGGCACAGGTCGGCTTGGCGCACCCGATCGGCAAGCGATACCGCTTCGGCGATCGCGTCGAAACCGCTGCGGAGCGTCCCGCCGAAGTAGGCGGCGATGGCGAAGCCGAGGCCGCCGGCGGCGCCGCCTCCAGGGTGTTGTGCGTCCTCGGGGTGGTGCTGCGCGAGGCGCTGCAGTTGGTTCTCGAGCCAGTCGATTGTGTCCGCCGATGCGCCCTTCTGCGGGCCGAAGGTGCGGGCGGCACCGGTGGGTCCAATCAGGGGGTTGATCACGTCGCAGAGGCCGATGATCTCGACGCCGTTGGTGACCTCGCCGCGGCCGTGCTTGACCATCAGCACCCGCTCGAGGTCGCGGCCGCAGAGGGGGTCGGTGGGGCTGGTGGGCTCGCCGTCGACGGTGAGAATGGTGAATCGGCAGGCCTGCGCGCAGCCGATGCCGCCGTCGACGGTGCCGCTGCCACCTAGGGCGACGAGGACGCGGCGGGCGCCGGCCGCCACGGCGGCGGCGATCAGTTGACCGGTGCCGAAGGTGGTGGTGCGGAGCGGGTCGCGGTCGTCCGGGCGCAGCAGGGCGAGGCCGCTGGCGGCGGCCATCTCGACAACGGCCGACCCGTCGGGCAGGCGGACGTACGAGGCGTTGACTGACCGTTCGGGCAGGGGGCCGACCACGCGGCAGGGGATGCGCTGACCGCCGAGCGCGGCGAGCAGCACGTCAGCGGTCCCGTCACCGCCGTCGGCCAAGGGGCAGAGGTCAACGTGTGCGGAGGGAGCGGCGTCATGGACGCCCTCGGCCAGGGCCGCGGCGGCCTCGGCAGCGGTGAGCGTGCCCTTGAACTTGTCGGGGGCGATCAGGACTCGCATGAGCTGCCAGAACCATCCGAGCAAGCGGGCCCGATCGCCCCGCCGTCATGCGGCGGCCGATCGCGTTCGGCGGTTCAAAACTTCAGCATCACGTACCCCAGTTGCGTCCCGCGGATGACCCAGACGCGGGCCTGGCCGGACTGGGGGAGGCGGACGGCGAGGGCGCCGAAGTCGTCGAGGGTGCTGAGGCGGACGCGGCCGAACTGGACGAGGATGTCCGCCGGGCTGGAGCAGGGCCTTGGCGGCGGGGGTGTCGCGGTCGACGCCGGTCACGAACAGGCCGTCCTCCTGGGCCAGGTGGTACTTGTCGGCGAGCATGGGCGTGACCGGCTCGATCGACAGGCCAAACCGCTGGCGGGCCTGGACGACGGCGTCGGGCAGGGGGGTGGCCTTGGTGGTCAGCCGCTGCGTTTGGCCGTCGGCCCAGGTGACGTTGAACGGTTGGCCAGGCCGCAATCCCAGCAGTTGGGCGTAGGCGTCGACGATGTCGGTGGGGCGGTGGCCATCGAGGGCGGCGACGTCGACCGAGTGCTCGCCGGTGGTCACGAGGCGGGTGACGACGGTGGCCGGCTCGATCACGCTGCGACGCTCGGCCAGGCGCAGGGGGACGTCGACCTTGGACACCTGCGACGGGTTCATCAGCTCGGGGATCAGGTCGCGCAGGCGGTCGATGGGGATGGCGAAACCGATGTTCTGAGCGTCGGAGCGGATGGCGGTGTTGATGCCGATGACGGCCCCGTAGGCGTTGAGCAGCGGCCCGCCGCTGTTGCCGGGGTTGATGGCGGCGTCGGTCTGGATCAGGTCGCGGAGGGCGGCGCCCTCGCCGTGGACGGGCGGTTGCTGCTGGGCGGGCGGGCCCTCGCTATTGGGGTTGATGTCGCGGTGCAGGGCCGAGACGATCCCGGTGCTGACGCTGTGGCTGAGGCCCAGCGGGTTGCCGACGGCGATGACCGGCTCGCCGATCATCAGGTCGCCGCTCTCGCCCATCGCCAGCGTCGGCAGGGGGGTGGGGGAGTGGATGTGCAGCACGGCCAGGTCGGCGTCGGGGTCGGCGCCGACCACGTCGGCGGCCAGGGTGCGGCCGTCGGCCAGCTCGACGCTGATCTGGCGGGCCTGGTCGATCACGTGGTTGTTGGTCACCACGTAGCCGTCGCGGTGGACGATGAACCCGCTGCCGAGCGAGTTGGCCGGCACCTGCACGACCTGGGCGTCGAACTGCCAGAACCCGTTCATGCGGGTGACCAGCTTCTTGGCCGAGATGTTGACGACCGCGTCCTTGGTCTGCTGGACGACCTGGACGGTGACCGTGCGGCGGAGGTTGATGCCGGTGGGCATCGCGAGGCTATCGACGGCGGCGGCGGCGGGGGATGGCGACGGCGCGGCCGGGTCGGCGGCGGCGGGGCGGCCGGCCATGGAAGACCAGGCCGTCGCCATCACGGCGGCAGCCAACCCACACACGGTCACCGGCACCCAGGCGGCTCGCGGTCGCATCACGTCGTCCTCCAGACCGTCGCATTGTACGGATCGGCTGGGCCCGGGGGAAAAGTGGCTGGAAAGTTCCCGATGCCGACGAAACGGGATGTCACGGCCTCGTGGTCGGGGCGCGCTGCCGCACTCCGTTGGCGGCGGGGCTGTTCATGGGGCCGAGCAGGTCGTCGAGACGGGAGCGCAGAGCGGGCGTGGCGGCCGAACCTCTCATCATCGCCGTGAAGCGGGCCAGGTCGTCGCTGTTGGGATTTGCGCGATCCAGAATGGCCAGGTCGTCGATGACCTTTCCCTGGGCCATCGCGTTCCCGGGGCATAGGAGCCACCGGGCCAGTAGTTGACCGCCCTGGCCGCGGAGCGACAGCAACGGGTCGGTGGCGAGCGTGGTCAGGGCGTCGATCGACGGGTCGTCCCCCAGTGCCACGCCGATGGCCCGCAGTTGCACCTCGAAGAAGGTCGGCACCGGCCGGCCGGCGGCGGCGGCGAGCTCGCGCTCGTCAGCGAGCATCCGTCGCAGCGGTGGCATGGCCTTCGCTGCGATGGCCGGCCGATTGGCCGGGTCGGCCATGTTGTGGGCATCGCCGATCGCCGCCTTCAGCTCGCGCTGTGCGACGTTCATCTCCCGCACGATCGCGTCGGGCGATCGCGCGGCAGAGTCGGCCAACGACGCGCGGGCACCGATCAGGAGGAGAGGCGCCCAGAAGGCGTGCAAGGGGTTCCGCGGGGATCGCAGCATCGTCACTCCGCGAGCAGCTTGGGGATCATCGTCTCCATGTTGTCGCGGGCGTCAACGGTGCGGCAGACGCCCTTCTTGTCGATCAGGAACATGGTCGGGATGCCGACGATGCCGAACCCGCTGGTGATCGGGTTGAACCCGCCCGCTGGGGCGTTGGCATCGAACAGCTGCGGCCAAGGCATCTTGCCGTTCTTGGCCACGAACTGCGTCAGCGCGTCGGCCGTCTGGTCGTTGGACACGCCGACGATCTCCAACCCCTTGGCGTGGTTGTCGGCGTAGATCTGCTCGACCCGCGGGAGCTCGGCGACGCAGGGGCCGCACCAGGTGGCCCAGAAGTCGACCAGGACCACCTTGCCCTTCCAGTCGGCGGTGGTGAAGGCCTTGCCGTCAACCGTCTTCCCGGCGATCGTCACCGGCTTGTCGGTGAAGGCGGCGACCTTCTCCGCGGCGGCGATCTGGGCCTTGGCCTCGTCGACCGCGGGGTTCTTCATCGTGTCGCTGACCAGCGACTGCAGCCGCCTGGTCAACGCCGGGCTGGCGGAGCCCATCTGGCTCATGTTCATCATCTGCTCGGTCAGCGGCACGCTGTCGACGTGGGCCTTGGCCAGCGCCTCCACCTGATCGGCGACCTTGGCCTGGGCGACGGCGTCCTCGGACGTGGTCCACCACTGGACGAGCAGTTGCTGCCCCTTGCCCTCGAGGGCGACGGCCGGGTCCCTGCTGTCGGCCGCGGCCGCCAGCCGCGCCTGGGCGGCGGGGTCGCCGAAGGCGGCCATCATGGACGTGAACTGGGACCGAGCGCCATCCGCCTGGTCCTTCGCCGCGGGCTCGACCTGGCCCAGGTCGCCGAAGTCAGCGTACACCTTCGCCATCGCCGGCAGGACGCTTGGCGCGGCCTTGGCGCGGGCGGCGCCGTCGGTCAACAGGCGCGGGCTGGGGAACGCGGCGCGGAAGGCGGCCAGGTCCGCCTTGAGGCTGGCCATGACCGCGTCCTTGTCTTTG
This sequence comes from Tepidisphaeraceae bacterium, assembly GCA_965198865.1. Lineage (GTDB taxonomy): Bacteria > Planctomycetota > Phycisphaerae > Tepidisphaerales > Tepidisphaeraceae > CBDAQA01. Next base: position 492,956 of record CBDAQA010000022.1, read on the forward strand.
GCCGCCGTTAAGGGCTGGGTGGTCGGGGCCGTCGTCGGTCCCTCGCCGCGGACGACCAAGACGGTCGTGCCAGCAAGGGAAGCGACACAAAAGGCGACGCGGGTGGCGAGTTTCGTACGCATGGTTCAATTCTCAACTGAGGCGAGCGACAACGGACGATCCCCCCAATGGCCGCGCTTCGCATGGTTCTACCGGAAGGGCGGCCGTTTGGGGTAGTCGGCCCGCACGTGGCTGTCGAATCTCTAGGGAGGCCGCGTTCACTCGGCCAGGAGGGCGGGGATCAGCGTCTGCATCTCTTCCCGGGCCGTGACCGACCGCAGGACGCCCTTCTTGTCGATCAGGAACATGGTCGGGATGCCGCGGATGCCGTACCCGAACGTGACGGGGTTCCACCGGTGCGCGCCGGCGGCGTCGGGGTCGAACAGCTGGACCCAGGGCATGCCGTTCTCGGGCGTGAACTTCTTCAGCGCGTCGGCCGAGAAGTCGTTGGACACGCCGATGATCTCCAGCCCCTTGTCGTGGTACTTGCCGTAGATCTCCTTCACCTCGGGCAGCCCGGCCTTGCACGGCACGCACCAGGTGGCCCAGAAGTCGACCAGGACGACCTTGCCCTTGTAGGCGTCGGAGGAGAACGACTGGCCGTCGACGGTCGACGCGGCGATGGTCATGGGCTTGCCGATCAGGCCCTTCAGCTTCGCGTCGGAATCCGCCTTGGCCTTCATCATCATCACGAGGCGGGTCGCCGCGGGGCTGGTCATCGTGTCGCTCAGCACGCCCTGGAGGTGCGACTTGAGCTCGTCGGACTTGGCGGAGTTGGCAAAGGAGTAGGTGAGGACGGTCAGGGGATCGCTGTCGGGGTGGGCGAGGTCGAGCTTCTCAAGGTCGTCGGCGACCGGCTTCTGGGCGTCAGCGTTCCGGCCGGCCGCGATCCAGCGGGACTGCAGCTGCACCGAGCGAGCGGCGATGCTGTCGGCCGCCGTCGCCGACCCGGCGGCGGCATCGACGCGGTCGACCGTCTCCTTGTCGCCCAGCAGGTACAGCTGGGCGCTCAGCTGCTGTTGGACGGAGGCCATGGCCGCCTCGTTGTGGTGGGCGGCGGCGAACTCGCTGTAGAGGGCCGATTGCTGCTTGATCAGCGGGATGGCGGTCGGGGCGGCCGCCGCCCGCTTGGCCGGATCGGTGAACGCGCCGCCGGCGAACGCCTGGTTCAGCTCCCCCATGACCCGCTTCAGGTCGGCGGTCAGGGCGGCGTCGTCGCGGACGCCGGGCTGGGTGGTCGGGGCCGCGGCCAAGGCCGCGGCGCTCGGGGCCGTCGTCGGGGCGGCGAACACCGACGGGCTCAGCGCCGTCGTGGCGGCGAGGAGCGAGGCGGTGATCAGGGCGCTCCAACGAGCGCGCGGGGTCGATCGGCCATTGATCTGCATTGCGGAGACTCCGGAAAGGGGGACGGCGGGTTGGGTCGTCCCGGTGCGGTGGTTCTAGACCGCTGTACGCGCCCGGGTGTCACCAAGTTGCAGTCCGCCCGGCCCGGCCGCAGAAATTGGTTCGTCCCCTTGTCACGGCCGGGCGGCCGCAGTACAGTTTTCCCCCTTCGTGTCCCCCGCCCACTCTGGGCGGCCGGTGACGCATCGCCTCGTCGTGTGACGGGGCTGAGGCGTGGTCCGGGGGACGCGGGGCCGTTTGGGAAACGCATGCCGACGATCAACCAGCTGATCAAGAAGCCGCGGAAGGCTCTGCCGCGCATCAACAAGGTCAAGGACCTCGAGGCCAGCCCGCAGAAGCGCGGCGTCTGCCTGCAGGTCAAGACGATGACCCCGAAGAAGCCGAACTCGGCCCTGCGGAAGATCGCCCGCGTCCGACTGAGCAACGGCAAGGAAGTGACCGCCTACATCCCCGGTGAGGAGCACAACCTCCAGGAGCACAGCATCGTGCTGGTCCGCGGCGGCCGCGTCCGCGACCTGCCGGGCGTGCGGTACCACATCGTCCGCGGCACCCTCGACGCCCTCGGCGTCGACGGCCGCAAGCGGAGCCGCAGCAAGTACGGCGCGAAGAAGGGCAAGTGAGCCGCGTTACTTGTCACTGGTTGCTCGTTACCGGGTCGGCTGCTTGCCGCCACTCGAGCGTCCGGTCCACGAGTAACCAGTAACCAATAACCAGCAGCGAACCACCACCATGGCCTACAAGAAATTCACGTCGTCCGAAGAGATGCTCAAGCCGGACGCCCGGTACAACAGCAAGCTGGTGAGCAAGTTCATCAACTCGCTGATGTGGGACGGCAAGAAGACCGTCGCGCAGAAGATCTTCTACACCGCAATGGACGAGGTCACCAAGAAGGTGAAGGACGTCCCGCCGCTGGAGCTGTTCGAGACGGCGATCAACAACGTCAAGCCGTTCGTGGAGGTCCGCAGCAAGCGGGTGGGCGGGGCGAACTACCAGGTCCCGATGCAGGTCAACAAGCGTCGCCAGCAGTCGCTGGCGTTCCGCTGGCTGATCAACGCCTGCCGCGACGGCGGGGGCCGGCCGATGCACGCCCGGCTCGCCGACGAGTTGATGGCCGCCTTCCGCAAGGAGGGCAAGGCCATGCAGACCCGCGACCAGACCCACCGCATGGCCGACGCCAACAAGGCGTTCGCCCACTTTGCGTGGTAAGTCCGTCGAAGGTCGAAAGACATTTAGAGCGACGGTCGGCGTCTCGCCGGCCGTCGCTCTTTTGTCGCGCTTCGTCTGATTCCACTTTTATTGGACCTCGGCAACCGACGCGTCCGATACGACTCCTGTCCACGCGACGGCGACCGACCCATGGATGGGTTTCCTGGCCGGCCGATCGCCCCATTCCAGGAGAGAAGCCATGCCGACCAAGAAGACCGCTGCCGTGAAGAAGCCCGCGACCGCCAAGGGCACGAAGAAGGCCGTCGTCGCCAGCACGCCCGTCCGCTACTCGGCCCTGCCGAAGCTGACCGCCCCGGCCGCCAAGGTCGCCGTCACCGATGACATGATCGCCCGCAAGGCGTTCGAGCTGTACGCCGCCGGGATCGGTGGTTCCGAGCAGGACCACTGGTTCGCCGCCGAGGCCGAGCTGCGCACGGCCGCCTGAGCCGTAGCATGGGCAACCTGCCCATGGCGCGGGAACTCCCGCACATCGGCGGTACCCCGTCGAATGAGCAAGAGCGAAGCGATCTTCGGCCGTCACGGTTTGAAGATCGCTTCGCTCTTGCTGTATCGGCGGGGTACCGCCGATCGCCGTGCGTACACGGCCACGGGCACGATGCCCGTGCCACGGAATTGCCCGTGCCACGGTATACTTCCCCCGTGAAAGAGCGCATCCAGAAATTGTTGGCCAACGCCGGTGTGGCCTCGCGGCGGTCGGTGGAGGAGATGATCCGCCAGGGCCGGGTCACGGTGAACGGGAAGGTGCAGAAGCAGCTGCCGATCCTGATCGACCCGAGCAAGGACAAGGTCGTGGTCGACGACGACCCGGTCAAGTTCAAGGTGAACCGCACCACCGGCCGGGCGGTCGACCGCGTCTACTTCCTGCTGAACAAGCCGCGGGGCGTCTACAGCACGAACGTGGCGCAGGGGGCGCAGGTGCGGGCGATCGACCTGCTGCCGCCGAACATCGGCGGGCGGGTCTACCCCGTCGGCCGGCTTGACGCCGAGAGCCGCGGGCTGCTGTTGCTGACCAACGACGGCGACCTCACGAACAGCCTGACCCACCCGCGGTTCGGCGTCTCCAAGACCTACCGCGCCACCGTCGACGGCATGGTCGAGCCGTCGGCGCTGGAGGAACTGCAGGGCGGCATCTGGCTGGCCGACCCGACCGGCAAGGGGTTCAAGACCGGCCGGACGCAGCTGCGCATCATCCGCCGGGGACGCGAGAAGAGCATCCTTGAGATCACCCTGCGTGAGGGCCGCAATCGGCAGGTCCGGCGCATGCTGGCCAAGGTCGGCCACAAGGTCCGCGACCTGATGCGGGTGCAGATGGGGCCGCTGACGTTGGATGGCCTCAAGCCCGGCCAGTTCCGGCCGCTGACGCCGCGCGAGGTGAAGGCGCTGCGGAAGCTGTCAGCGCCGGCCGAGACGTCGGGAGCGGCCGTCGAGGTGTCCGAAGCGGACGACGAGGGCGAGAACTGATCGGCGCACGAAGAAGCGCCGCATGTACCAGGAATATTCGTGACGGTCGTAAGTGGCGTGCGGGTGTGATGAAAACGTCTGGTAGTCGCTCGCGCCTTCGTGGTTGGCGGTAGCGAGCGTCAGTTGCGATGGCGCAAGCCACTGGGCCACCCGCATCGCGAAACGAAGCTGGCGTTCACGCATCATCCTCGTCAACCGGGGCTCCATTCGACCGAAGGTTTAAACCCCCGGCAGCGGCGTCACCGCATACCGGCTGCCGGCGACGGCAAGCCGCTGGTTCGTCGGCGGCGGGGCGGGGATCACCCGGCTCACCAGCAGGGCCCCGGCACCCAGCGCGATGTTGGTGCCCAACAGCGTCAAGGCGGCGTAGCCGCTGAGGAACCCGTCGGTCGGCACCAGGTAGCCCACGACCGCCGTCGCCACCAGCAGGGCCAGCGACATCGGGATCAGCCCGCGCCAGGCGATCATCATTAGCTGGTCGAACCGGAAGCGCGGCAGGCTCCAGCGGACCCACATGAACACGAAGATGATGCCGACCGTCTTCGTGAAGAAGACGCCGAACCGCACCATGTTGCCCAGCCAGTAGGTGGTGACGGCCGGGTAGCGCGGGTCGGTCGTGCCGCCCAGGACATGGCCCAGCCAGCCGGGGATCCGCTCGAACCACGGCAGGTGCCACCCGCCGAAGAACAGCGCCACGCACACGGCGCTGGTCGTGATCATCCCGGCGTACTCGCTCAGGAAGAACAGGGCGAACCGCATCGAGCTGTACTCGGTGTGGTACCCGCCGACCAGCTCCTGCTCGGACTCGGCCAGGTCGAAGGGGGCGCGGTTGGCCTCGGCGTGGATGCAGATCAGGAACAGCACGAACGCCCCCGGCTGGGCAAACACGTTCCAGGCGGGGATGACCTTCAGCCAGTAGTGGGCCTGCTGCTCGACGATGTCGTTCAGGCTGAGCGAGCCGTACATCAGCACGATGCACAGGACCGAAAGCCCCAGCGGGATCTCGTAGGAGATCATGCTGGCCGTGGCCCGGATGGCACCCAGGAAGCTGTACTTGTTGTTGCTCGCCCACCCGCCGACCACGATGCCGTACACGGCCAGCGACAAGGTCGCCAGGATGAACAGCACGCCGATGTTCAGGTCGGCCGCCTGGAAGGGGTACTGGTAGGTGACCGTGGCGATGCCGTTCGACGCCACGGTGGCATCGCCGACGATCGTGGCGTTGCCGGGGATGTCCCCGGCCGCCCGCAGCTTGGCGTAGTTGGCGGGGTCGGCCCGGCCGTAGGTGTCGTAGGTCCGGGTCGTCTGCCGCACGCCGCCCCACGGCAACGCGGCGGCGCTGACGACCATCACGATCATCATGATGCCCGGCGCGATCGTGTACAGGATCGAGTCCACGCCGCGCGGCTTGTAGTCCTCCTTGAAGAAGAACTTCAGCCCGTCCGCCATCGGCTGGCCGAGGCCGAACATGTGCTTGTCCTTGGCCCAGGGCACCAGCCCGAACCCCAGACCCGTGCGGTTGGGCCCCACCCGGTCCTGCACCCAGCTGGCCACCTTTCGCTCCAGCAGGATCAGGTACGCGACCGACCCCAGGATGGTGCCGAACGCGACCAGGCCGATCATGAACCAGGGCGGGACGTAGGACGTGATCGTGTCGATCATGCGAGTTCTGAGTTGGGAGTTCCGAGTTCTGGGTCCGTCGCCAGCCAAACTTACGGGCCGGCCGTTCAGGTGGCAACCGCGCGACGCCCCTTCTTCAACTCAAAACGCCCAGCTCACAACTCCGCACTCAATCTCGCAGGTCGAAGCTGGCAAGCATCGCCTTCACGTCCGGCAGCAGCTCGTCGAACTGGTCGGCCGGGGCGGCGGTGTTGAAGACGTACTCGGTCCCCTTGTGGACGCCGACGATGTAGAGCACCGCGACGGGCCCGCCGGGGTGGTCGACGACGAACCCGATCTGCCGGGCCGGCATCGTCCCCACGACGGCCGGGCGGATCGTGACGTGCCTGATCCCCTTGTCCGCCTCGTGGAACAGCTGGTCGGCCATGGTGCCGCTCAGGTCGTGGACGATCTGCCCGTCCGACATCCCCGGTGGCCCCTGCTCGATCCGCAGCCCCACGCCGCCCACCTGTAGCCTGTCAACCGGCGAAGTGGTTGGTCCCGTCGTCGGCCGGTGCAGCGGCATCCAGACCGTAAAGACCTGTCCCTCGTCCGGCCGCTCGGGCACGATCCAGTCGGCCGGCACCTGCAGCTTGAACCCGTGCTCGGCGCTGTTGAACACCTTCGTCGGCCGCGTCGTCGCCGGGGCGGCGCCCAGCACCAGCAACGGAAGGAGGAATCGGGCTGTTCGCATGGGCTGACGCTCGCAGAAGAAGGCAGCGGCTCGGGCAGATCGTAGGGCCGCCCCCACCTCGGTAAAAGCACCAGTGGCATTTGACGCAGGTCAGTGCTGATCCGCTCGGTTGAACTTCAATGTCTGCTGCAATCGGAAAATATCGGATTCCGAAATTCCTGATCTTTGGGTACATTGGGGAATCGCATTTCCTCCCTGCTTTACCCGGAGCATCCCATGACGGCCGCATCCCTCTCGGCCGAAATGGCCCCGACAGTTCCAAGTCCCGTGCTGGACCGGTCGTCCACCAGCCACGCCACCCCACGCAAGATCGACGGTCGGAAACTCGCGACCAGCGTGTTGGGTCGCACATTCCACCCCGGCCACCTGTGGCGCGCCATCGGTCTGCACCGCGCCCGCAAGGCCAACCGCCGCGCGTTCGACGACACCCGCCTGGCCCTCTACGCCCGGCTGCTGCCCAGCGACTTCCTTCACTACGGCTACTTCGAGGACCCCGCCCGCCTGCCCGAATCCATCAGCCTCGAGGATGTCGCCCGCGCCCAGACCCGCTACGCCGAACTGCTGCTCGAGCTGATCGGTGAAACCCCCGGCGGTCCCGTCCTCGACATCGGATGCGGCATGGGCGGCCTATCGCGCATGATGCTCGCCAAGGGCCTCGAGCCCGTCGCCCTCACCCCCGACAAGGTGCAGGTCGCCTACATCAACAAGTACGTGCCCGGCGTCCCCGTCATCCGCACGAAGTTCGAGAAGCTCGACCCCGCCGACCACGCCGGCAAGTACGGCTCCGTCGTCACCGCCGAGTCGCTGCAGTACCTCAAGCTCGACCTGGCCCTGCCGCTGCTGGCCACCGTGCTGCGCCCCGGCGGGACGTGGGTGGCGTGCGACTACTTCCTCACCAAGCCGTCCGACGACAAGACGTGCCACAACTGGAAGCTGTTCAACGAGCGGATCACCGAGGCCGGCTGGCGCATCACCTACCAGCGTGACGTGACGCCCCACGTCCTGCCGACGCTCGGCTTCATCCACATGCTGGCCACCCGGTTCGGCATCAGCGGGTTCGACTTCGGCGTCCTCCGCCTCCGCCGCAAGCAGCCCGGCCTGCACCACCTGCTGGCCGGCCTGCTCGGCCAGATCGAGGGCGTCATCGCCGACAACATCGCCCTGATCGACCCCGTGCAGTTCGCCAGGGACCGCCAGTACATGCTGCTCAAGCTCGAACGGGCCTGACCCACCGTAGGGGCTCAACAGATCCCAGCCGCTCCGCCGCGGGACCTTCATCATGGCGGACACCCGTGACCGGAGGCACCCGCGGCGGAGGGCTCTGATCGCGCATCAGGACCTCGCCAGCGGCACGCCCGGGTCCTTCAGCTGCTCCTCGTTCCCGTCCACGAGGACCCGGTTCGACACCAGCCGTCGCAGCCCCTCGACGTCGCCGGCCCCGTTGCCGCTTCCCACGGCCAGCGCCTGCGCCACCCGCCCGTCGCCGGCGATGCCGATCTCGACGAACCCCTCGGTGTCGTCGGCCGTCGACCCGCGGACGATCCGCCGTTCCACGCGCCGGGCGTCGCCGAAGATGACGGCCGTCAGCCCCAGCACCTCGGTCGTCCACCGGGTCACCACGTGGTACGCCGCCGTGCCGCCGGCCATGTTCGTCCCGGCGATCGTGCCGGTGACGATCGCGTGGTCGTGGTGATCGACGACGCGGTGCTTGCCGAACCGCGGGTCGAACAGCGCGCAGCAGTCCCCGGCCGCGTAGACGTGCGGCTCGCTCGTGCGGCAGCCGTCGTCCACCAGCACCGCCGTCTCGGCCCGCACCGGCGTGTTCCGCAGCAGGTCGCGCGGCACGACAGCACCGACCGCCGCCACGGCCAGGTCGCAGGCGATCGTCGTCCCGTCGTCCAGCCGCACCCGCTGCACCCGACCATCCCCCTCGACGGCCACCACCCGTCGGCCGGCCCGCACGTCGACGCCGTGCTTCGCCAGGTGCCGCGCGACGTGGTTCCCCGCCGGCTCCCCCGCGAACGGTCGCCACGGGTGCCCGCTCCCGGCCACCAGCGCCACCGCCATCCCCAGCTCGACGAACGTCCCCGCCAGTTCCACGCCCAGCACGCCCCCGCCAATCACGGCGACCCGGTTGTGCCCGGCCGTCCCCTTGGCGATGTCGATCGCGTGCCCGAGCCGATCCACATCCGCCAATGACCGGACCGTGTACAGGCTCGGCAGGCTGGCCCCCGGCACGTCCAGCTTCGCCGCCGCCGCCCCGGTCGCCAGCAGCAGCCGGTCGTAGCCGATCTCTTGCCCATCATCCAGCGTCACCGCGTGCCGCGACGTGTCCAGGTGCGCGACCCGTCGGCCCGTGCGCAGCTGCACGCCGTGCTGCCCGTACCAGTCGTCGCCCAGCGAGAACAGCTCGGCCCGCGCCTGCCGTCGGGCCAGGTAGCCCTTGCTCAGCGGCGACCGGTGGTACGGCCGGACCGGCTCCTGACCAACCATCACGATCG
>CBDAQA010000023.1:0-68773 GCA_965198865.1 Tepidisphaeraceae bacterium
TACGGCGACGCGCTGGCGGAGCTCAAACAGGCGCAGGACCGGAAGAACCAGTTGGCGGCCGACAACGAGAAGCTGACGGCGAAGCTGGTCGAGCTGCAGAAGCAACTGGACGGTGCCAACGGTCGTGTGGCGGAGCTGACGCGGGCGGCCGAGGAGTTCGACGATCGCGCGTTCTTCCTGCGGTCGCACTACGCGGCTTGGAAGGCGTTCGTGGCGGCCGACTCCAAACTGAAACAGCGATGGAGCGCCTACCTGCGCGGCGGGAACGATGACGCGACGTTCCCGCCGCAGGCGCCCCCGTGAATTGAAGAAGCCCCGGATGCGCATCCGGGGCCCATCGGGTTTCAACTCACGCCGTCGAGGTCAGGGCTGGCCGACCTCGATGCGGACGTACTGCTTCAGCTCGACGCCGTTCTGCTTCAGGTAGTTGGCGACGGTGCCCTTGAAGACGCCGGCGTTGAAGAACTCCTGGTCGAGCAGGACCTTTTCGCCGAAGAAGGCGTTCAGCTTGCCCTCGGCGATCTTCTCGGCGATCTGCTGCGGCTTGCCGGTGGCCTTGGCCGCCTCGACGGCGAGCTCGCGCTCCTTGGCGACCAGGTCGGCGGGGACGGCGTCGCGCGTCAGGCCGGCCGGGCGGGCGAAGGCGATATGGCCGCCGACCTGCTTCACCAGGTCGTCGCTCGGCTTTCCGGTAAACGCCATCACGACGCCGATCTTGCCGGTGATGCCGTACAGGTACAACGCGGCGACGCCCCCCTCGGGGGCCTTCAGGTAGGCCGACTTCCCGACGACAATGTTCTCGCCGGTCTGCTGGCTCACCTCAGCGGCATCCGCGCTGACGGCGGCGGCCTGGGCGATGTCGGCATCGGGGTGGTGCAGGTACTGCTGGGCCGCCTTCACGGCGAGCTTCAGGAACGGCTCGCTCTTGGCGGTAAAGTCGGTGTTGCAGTTCAGCTCGACCAGCGCGGCGGCCGAGCCGTCGGTGGCGGCGACGCCGCCGACGCGACCCTCGGTGGCGCTCCGCTCGGCCAGGGACGACTTGATCCCCTTCTTGCGGAACTCGCCGATGGCGGCCTCGAGGTCGCCGCCGGTCTGGGTCAGGATCTTCTTGCACTCCATCATCGGCTGCCCGGTCTTGGCGCGCAGCTCGTTCACCAATTTGGCCGTGATCTCCGGCATGTTTCGCTCCGTAAACAGTTGTGAGTTGAGAGTCATGAGCTGCGGACCCGTGAAGGCCGCCACCCGATGCTCGAACTCTCAACTCACAACGAAGGACCCTAAACTCAAAACTCGTTCTCAGGCGGTGATCGGCTCGGCGGCCCGGGTCTCGTCGGCGACCTCGGACGGGAGCAGCACCTCGTGGCTGGGCGGGGTCGCCTCGGGGGCGATGCCGGTCACGGCGGCGCTGGTGCCGGGCAGCTCGGCCGGCCTGCCCTCGTCGGCCTTGAAGCTGGCGCGGCTGCTGCGGCGGCGGCCCTCACCGTCGGGGCCGGGGCCCGGGCCGGCCTTGTTCTCGCTCCGGCCGGTCTTGCCCTCAATGATGCTGTCGGCCATCTCGTGCATGATGATCTCGATCGCCTTCATCGCGTCGTCGTTGCCCGGGATCGGCAGGTCGATCAGGTCGGGGTCGCTGTCGGTGTCGATCAGCGCGATCGTCGGCACGCCCAGTTTGCGGGCCTCCTTGACGGCGATGTGCTCGCGACGGGTGTCGATCACGACCATCAGCCCAGGCATCTTCTCCATCTTGCGGATGCCTTCGAGGTTGGCCTTGATCTTGGTCATCTCGCGGCCGAGAGTCGCCTTCATCTTCTTCGAGTACCCCTCGATGGCCCCGGTGGTGAACAGCTTCTCCAGCTCGTCCAGCCGGTTGAGCCGGGCGCGGATCGTGCGGAAGTTGGTCAGAGTGCCGCCCAGCCAGCGCTCGCACACGTAGTGCATGCCGCACCGCTTGGCCTCCTCCTCGACGGCGAAGCGGGCCTGCCGCTTGGTGCCGACGAACAGGATGTCCTTCCCGCCGGCCACCGTGTTCTGCAACAGCTTCTTGGCGCGGAAGAGGCCCTTGAGGGTCTCCTTCACGTCCAGGATGTGGATCATGTTCCGCTTGCCCTTGATGTAGGGCTCCATCTTCGGGTTCCAGCGCGAGACGCGGTGCCCGAAGTGAACGCCGGCCTCGACCAACTGGGTGACCAGCTCGGCCTGGGTCTTCGGATGTGACGGCGTGGCCGGCTGCGGCGTGGACGACTGCTCTGCCATGACTGCTCCAATTCACGCGACCCTCGCCAAATTTGGCGGGTCGCCAGCCCGAGCGGGACGCGCCGGCCAAGTCGCCGGCCCCACCGTGAGGCTTATGGGGACCACGAAGTTGTAAAAACGAAAACCCGCGGCGGATGCGAGGGACCGAGGAAACCTCAGTCACCCATCGACGCGGGCGGCCCTTGGCTAGCCGGGACGGGTCATCGTATCCCTGTCGCCCATTTCATGCAAGTCACGGCGGCGCGGGGTTTGAGGGAAAAACGCCAAGCGGTAAGAGCCCCTGCCCGTCGCGCGCGATGCCACGGGTTTGCCGAGGCGCGACGCCTCCCGACTCAGCTCAAACAAAAACATCACCTGTCTCCAATCCAACTAGGATCGACTGTGAAGGATCTGTAACTGATGCCACCGGATGATATTGCGAAACGCCCGCACAGCTCGCCGGTTGGCTTGCCGTCTACCTGGCCGATGGCGGGAGACCCTCTGCGATGGACGCGGCCAACGCGGTGATCTGCCTCCGCCCGCGCATCCCATCCTCCAACTTGCCCAACAGGTGCGGCGGCATCCCGGCGATCCCTAGGTGTGTCCCAGCCAGCGCCCCCGCCATCGCGGCCACCGTGTCGACATCGCCGCCCATTGCCAATGCACGGGCCACCACGCGATCGTACCTGTCCGGATTGAGGCTGAAGCAGCAGATCGCGCTGACGACCGACCGGTGCGCCTCAATGCCGCTGCCGAAGGGGATCGTATCGACGGGCCCGAGTCTGGCGGCCGTCCTCAGTTGCCACCGGAACTCCTCGGTTTGAGCAATGCCCGCCAAGCGCGTGCAGTAGGCGGCATGGTCGAACGGCTCGTCCGTCACCAGCAGCGCCACGGCCGACGCCATCACCACCGCCCCGTCCACGCCCAGCGGATGGCCATGGGTGACCGATGCGCTCGCCGCCGCCTCGACGACCACCCGCTCAAGATCGTCGTGGAACGCCAGTCCGACCGGGGCCACCCGCATTGCCGCGCCGTTGCCGAACGAGCCGTTGGGGTAGACGCTGGTCACCAGGTCCTGCCATCGGTGCCCCTCCCGCATGCCGACCAGGATCGTCGCCGTCCCGGGCCCGTAGCCGCGCGAGCGGTCGAAGTTTGCCGCGAAGATCTCGGCCAACCGGTCGGCGTCGATCCGCCCATGCCGGGCCAGGCACTCGGCCACGCCGATCGTCATCTCGGTGTCGTCGGTGTAGCACAGCTCCGCCTGCGGCGGGTCGCGGACGATCCCCGCCGCCCCGCCGAACTCGCGGTGAATGGCGTAGGCGTCCAGCCCCTCGAACGGCGCCGCGACCGCGTCGCCTAAGGCCAATCCAAGAAGGCAACCGGCGAAGCGATCGGCAACGGTGTGCATGGAACACGAAGATATCACCCGACGCGATCCGTTTCGAACGCTATAGCGTCCAACGCCACGCCAGCCCGTGACACGGCGACCTCACTTTAGGTATGCGGACGACGGCCGCGGTTGTCGCCATTGCCGCATGCGGATAGGTTTGCTCCTCGGCCGGCGCGTCCCCGGCGTCCGCACGTCATCCGGTAGGCAAATCGGGAGGTCGCGTCGTGAAATCATCGGTGGCCATCACCCTGATCCTGTGTGGCGTTCTCGTCGTCGCGATCCCCGCCCTGTCGCACGCGTGGGACGGCCTGATGTTGGCGGTCACGCTGCCGCACATCATGCCCAACGGCTCGATGAACGTCGGCTCCATTCCGGACCTGTATGGCGCCGCTTGCTGGACGCTGGGGACCGTCATGATCGGCGTCGCCGTCGTGGGGTCCGTCATGGTGCGCGCCACCGAGTCGGGGGCGCGTGGGCTGACGGCCCAGGTCGCGTAGCTCGGCCTGGCCCTCTGATCGGAAACACTCTCCACTTCGGAGGTCTCTTGAAGTCGGCGTTGAGTTTCCCGCTGGGCCTGGCCATTGGCGTTGCCGCGTGCGGCTCGGTCGCCATACTGCGCGCCGACCTTGGCACCCGCCAGGTGGCAGCTCCACCCGCGGCGGTCGTCCCTGCCGCCGGCAACGACCAGGTCGGCCGATACCGGGAGTTCGGACAGGCCGGGGCTCGGTTTCTGCTCGACACGACGACCGGCCAAACCTGGATTTCGCGACCCGTAGACGGTGGCACCAACGTTTTCCTTGAGGCGTGGGTGCCGGCGAACCTGCCGCCCGCAGCCCGTTGATCATCCGACGAGAAGTGCGCCCACAGGGCGGCCGCTACGCGCGGCAGGCACCGCGCAATAGCGCTTCGCACGTGCTGATCGATCCGGGTCTTCCGCGTACCTCAGACGCCGGCTTCACGGGCCAAGATCGCGACGTTATCTCGGGCCGGTTCCTTGGTCGCCGCGCCGGCGGACGGTGATCGTCACAGGGCGGGCCTCGGGGAGCCAGTCGTTGGCGAGCAGGACCGGGCGGAGGGCCTCGACCACTGAGGCGGCGACGGCCGGGGGCAGGTGGGCGACGAACCGCTCGCGCAGCACCCGGATGTTGACGGGCCGGGCCTGCCGCACGGCGGCGAGGCCGGCGTCGGTCAGGACGGCGTCCGACCCGCGCCCGTCGGCGGGGCACGCCTCGCGCCGGACCAGCCCGTCGGCCTCGAGCCGGTCCACGACCCGCGTCAGCCCGGGCCGGGTCAGCAGCACGACGTCGGCCAGGTCCCGCAGCCGCATGCGCCGCCCCGGCGCCGACGCCAGCGTGGCCAGCACGTCGAACCACGTCGGCGGGACTGTTCCGGCCGCCGCCGCCGCCTGCTCCAGGTGCGCCGACATGCGGGCGGTCAGAACCATGACCATGCGCCACGCCTCGCGGACCGTCGGGTCGGGTTCGTCTTTGGGTCGAGCCGGCATCGCGCGTCCGATCTTACCGGGCCACCCCGCCAGGACGACCCCTACCGCGAGGGACAGAACCGGGCCGTGCCGGCGCAGCACGCATTTCGCGCGGCGGGCGCGGCCTGCAAGTTCCACGTCGTCTGCGTGCGACGCGACCTGCGGTCGCCACGGGCCGACACGGCACGGCCCTGCTCTCACAACAACTCGTTGACCCCGCAACCAAATCGGATATAGTTGCGAGTGCAACGAGATGGGGATGGGGTTCAACCGAAGGAGACCGCGTCATGGCCAAGCTGCTCTACATCGAGTCGTCACCCCGGAAGGAGCGGTCGCACTCGATCGCGGTCGCCCGCGCCTTCATCGACGCGTACCGGTTGGCCCACCCGACGGGCGCGGTCGACACGTGGGACCTGTGGGCGCCGGCCGAGCAGCTGCCGGAGTTCGACGGGGCGGCCATCACGGCCAAGTACGCCATGGCGACCGCCACCGCGCACACCCCGGCCGAGGCCGAGGCGTGGACCGCCATCGGCCGCTCGGCCGAGCGGCTCAAGTCGGCCGACCTACTGCTGCTGTCGGTCCCGATGTGGAACTTCGGCGTCCCGTACAAGCTGAAGCACCTGATCGACGTCGTCACCCAGCCGGGGCTGACGTTCGGGCACGACCCGGTCAAGGGGCCCTTCGGGTTGGTCCCGGCGCGGGCGGCGGTGGTCGTGTCGGCACGCGGCGCGAGCTACGCGGCCGGGTCGCCGTTCGCCGCGATGGACCGGGAGGCCCCGTACCTGACCGGCTGGCTGAACTGGATCGGCGTTGCCGACGTCCGCCACGTGCTGGTCGAGCCGACGCGGACGGAGGCATCGGCCGCCGAGGCGCGGGATAAAGCGACCGCCGAGGCCCGGACGCTCGCGGCGTCGTTGTAGACCCTCTCGAGCCTAACAGGCGTGCAATCCCAGAGAGCCCAGGCAGCTTGCTGCCCGGGTTGTTTTCGATGGGGCGAGAACGCCAGGTCGCAACGTGCCTGAGCTTTTGCGGGATAAGCTTGGACGGTTGTTCCGGGTGGCGTCTGGTGCGGTGGCCCTCTGCACCTGCCAATGTGGCAACGACCGCAGACTGCCGGAAACACCGGCTGCCAGCGTGGCAGATGCCGTCGCGTCGTCGATTTCCAGCCTCGGAGCGTAATTGTCAACCAAGTCACGCCTTACATCGCGCGGAAGTTCCACGTCGGTTCGGTATCCCGTTTGACTAGGGGACGGCAGTACCGGTGCCCGGCGGATCGAACGGGCGACGGTCGGATCGTCGACATCGAAAACAGAGTCCGAACAAACGTTCGCGAGGAGACAACACAGATGGCCGCCAAGCTGATCACGTTCGACGCCGAGGCCCGTAAGTCGCTGCTGGAGGGGGTCACGAAGCTGGCCCGCGCGGTCAAGGTCACTCTGGGGCCGCGTGGTCGCAACGCCGTCATTGACAAGGGGTGGGGCAGCCCGACGATCACCAAGGACGGTGTGACCGTCGCCGAGGAGGTCGAGCTCAAGGACAAGTTCGAGAACATCGGCGCGAAGCTGGTGAAGGAAGCCGCGAGCAAGACGAGCGACGTGGCCGGCGACGGCACGACGACGGCCACGGTACTGGCCGAGGCCATCTTCAAGGACGGCTACCGCTACCTGACCAGCGGTGCCGACGCGATGGCGCTGGCCCGCGGAATCCGGGCGGCGGTGACGGCGGTCAGCGAGAACCTCAAGAGCCAGTCGAAGGAGATCAGCGGCAAGAAGGACGTGGCCGACGTCGCCGCCATCAGCGCCAATAACGACCACGTGATCGGCGACATCATGGCCGACGCGATGGAGAAGGTCGGCAAGGACGGCGTCATCACCGTCGAGGAGGGCAAGTCGCTCGAGACCACCATCGACGTCGTCGAGGGGATGCAGTTCGACCGCGGCTACCTGAGCCAGAACTTCGTCACCAACACCGACTCGATGGAGGTCCAGCTCGACAAGCCGCTGGTGCTGGTGTACGAGGACAAGATCAGCTCGGCCACCAAGCTGATCCCGCTGCTGGAGAAGCTGCAGAAGGCGAAGAAGCCGCTGCTGATCATCGCCGAGGACATTGATGGCGAGGCCCTGGCCACGCTGGTGGTGAACAAGCTGCGCGGCATCCTGAACGTGGCGGCCGTGAAGGCGCCCGGGTACGGCGACCGCCGGAAGGCGATGCTGCAGGACATCGCCGTCCTGACCGGTGGCGAGGCGATCATGAAGGACCTGGGCGTGGAGCTCGACGCCGTCGAGCTGGTGCAGCTGGGCACGGCCAAGAGCGTCCGGATCGACAGCGACAACACGACGATCATCGAGGGGGCCGGCGAGACGGAGGCCATCCAGGGCCGGATCGCTCAGATCCGCAACGAGATCGAGACGACCACCAGCGACTACGACCGCGAGAAGCTGCAGGAGCGGCTGGCGAAGCTGGCCGGGGGCGTCGCCCAGATCAACGTCGGGGCGGCCACCGAGGCAGAGCTGAAAGAAAAGAAGAGCCGCATTGAGGATGCGCTGCACGCGACCCGGGCGGCCGTGGCCGAGGGCGTCGTCGCCGGGGGCGGCGTGGCGCTGATCCGTGCCCTGTCGGCCCTGAACGGCGGGTCGCTCGGCCTGACCGGTGACGCGGCGCTGGGCGTGAAGATCGTCCGCCAGGCCTGCACGGCCCCGCTGCGGCAGATCGCCGAGAACGCCGGCGAGAGCGGCGCGGTCGTCGTCCGCCGGGTGATGGAGTCGACCGACAACCAAGGGTTCAACGCCCTGACCGGCGAGTACGTTGACATGTTCAAGGCCGGCATCCTGACGCCGACCAAGGTCGAGCGGACCGCCCTGCAGAACGCGGCCGAGGTCGCCATCCTGCTGTTGACGACGGACTGCATCGTCGTCGAGGCCCCGAAGAAGGGCGGTGGCGGCGGTGGGCACGACCATGACCACGGCGGCGGGATGGATGACATGATGTGATCGGACGGCCATGCCCACGCTCCTCATTGACGGGCCGTTCCGGTTTTTCTGGTACTCGGCCGACCGCCTTGAACCGCCGCATGTTCATGTCGAGCGGGACGATCGATCGGCGAAGTACTGGCTGGACCCCGTTCGTCTGGCCCGGAACAATGGGCTCCGGCAGCGTGAGCTAGCGATGATCGCCCGCATCATCGCTGCCCATCAAGCAGAGTGGCTCGAAAGGTGGCAACGTGAGCTCGGCCGTTGAGGCGACTACTGCTGTACTGGTCACTTTCATCGCTTGCGATGACGAGCGGCTGACGGTCGCGCTGTCAGATGGTCGGCGTCTATCGATGCCGCTCGTGTGGTACCCGCGCCTTTACCATGGGTCGCCGGCCGAGCGGAACGAGTGGCGACTGATCGGCGGTGGCGAGGGCGTCCACTGGCCAGCGTTGGACGAAGACCTGAGCCTTGACGGGTTTCTGGCCGGCCGCAAAAGCCAAGAGTCGGCGGCGTCTGTCAAGAAGTGGTTCGCCGGGCGGAAGGCGAGCCGGCGGAAAGTCGATTGACGTGGCCAAGCACGACCGACCCATGCCCGACCTAACGCCACTGCCGGACCTGAGCCGGCGGCCGGACGCGACGCGGACGGCGACGCGGGCCGGGGTGATCCTGGTCCTGCTAGCCATCGCGGTGGCCGGGATGTGTTACACGGGCTGGCTGCTGTACACGCTGCCGGCCGGGCCGGCGAAGTAAATCAACAAATTGCACGGGCGTGAACGCCCGCGCGACGCAGAGAAGGAAACGACTAAAATGACCCTGAAGCCCCTATCGGATCGCGTGATCGTCAAGCAGTCGGACGCCGAGGAGAAGACGGCCAGCGGGATCCTGCTGCCCGACTCGGCCAAGACCAAGCCCACCCAGGGCAAGGTGATCAGCGTCGGACCCGGCAAGCTGGACGACGACGGCAAGCGCCACGCGGTCGCCGTCAAGACCGGCGACGTGATCTACTACGGCAAGTACAGCGGCAACGAGGTCGAGGTCGACGGCGAGAAGCTCGTCATCCTCCGCGAGAGCGACGTCCTCGGCGTGCTTGAGTGACCAAAGTGGCACGGGCTACCAGCCCGTGTTTCTGACCCGGTCACAACAATCTCAGAATAGGAACACGGGCTAGCAGCCCGTGCCACAAAACATGGCTGCCAAACAGATGATGTACGAGACCGACGCCCGGGCCGAGCTGCTCAACGGGATGTCGCAGCTGGCGCGGGCCGTGAAAGCCACGCTGGGGCCGCGCGGGCGGAACGTGGTGATGCAGAAGTCGTTCGGGTCGCCGCGGATCACCAAGGACGGCGTCTCCGTCGCCAAGGAGATCGAGCTGCCCCAGCCGTTCGAGAACATGGGCGCCAAGCTCATTTCGGCCGTGGCCAGCAAGACCGGCGACGTCGCCGGCGACGGGACGACCACCGCGACCGTGCTGGCCGAGGCGATCCTGAGCGAGGGGCTGAAGTACGTCCGCAGCGGCGTGAACCCGGTGCTGATCCAGCGCGGGATCATCAAGGCCACGGAGGTGGCCTGCGAGGCGATCACGAAGATCAGCAAGCCCGTCAGCGGCCGCGAGGACTACAAGCGTGTCGCGACGATCAGCGCGAACGGCGACGTCCACATCGGCGAGCTGATGGCTGACGCCATGGAGAAGGTCGGCAAGGAGGGCGTGATCACCGTCGACGAGGGCAAGGGCACCGAGTCGACCCTGGAGTACACCGAGGGCATGCAGTTCGACAAGGGCTACCTGTCGCCCTACTTCATGACCAACCCGACCTCGCTCGAGGCCGTGCTGGAGAACGCGTACGTCCTGCTGTACGAGAAGAAGGTCAGCAACCTGACCGACCTGCTGCCGCTGCTGAACAAGATCGTCACCGGCGGCAAGCCGCTGCTGATCATCGCCGAGGACGTGGACGCCGAGGCGCTCGCCGCGTTAGTGATCAACAAGCTGCGCGGGTCGCTGAACGTGTGCGCCGTCAAGGCACCGGGCTTCGGCGATCGCCGCAAGGCGATGATGGGCGACCTGGCCGTCGTCACCGGCGGGCAGTTCATCAGCGAGGACCTGGGCCTGAAGCTGGAGAGCGTCGAGCTCGAGCAGCTGGGCACGGCCAAGCGGATCGTGGTCGGCAAGGACAACACCCTGATCGTCGAGGGCGCCGGCACGAAGGAGCAGATCAAGGGTCGCGCCGACCAGATCCGCCAGCAGATCGAGAAGACCACCAGCGACTACGACAAGGAGAAGCTGCAGGAGCGGCTGGCGAAGCTCACGGGCGGGGTCGCCGTCGTCAAGGCCGGCGCCAACACCGAGACCGAGATGAAGGAGCGGAAGGACCTGATCGACGACGCCCTGCACGCCGTGAAGGCGTCGGCCGTCGAGGGCATCGTGCCCGGCGGTGGCGTCGCCCTGCTTCGGGCGATCAAGGCGGTCCTGGCCGCCAAGGCCACCGCCAAGGGCGACGAGAAGATTGGCTTCGACATCCTGTCCGAGGCGCTGCAGGCCCCCTGCCGGCAGATCGCCGACAACGCCGGCGAGGACGGCGAGGTCGTCGTCGCCCAGATCCTGTCGAACGACTCGGTCGGCTACGGCTATAACGCCGCCACCGGCGAGTACGGCGACCTGTTCAAGATGGGCATCATCGACCCGACCAAGGTCGCCAAGACCGCCCTTCAGAACGCCGCCTCGGTCAGCGGGCTCGCCCTGACGACGGACGTGCTGTTGACCGAGTTGAAGGAGAAGGACGGCAAGCCGACCAACGAGGTCGCGGGGTCGGTGGTCTGACCCGTTCCCGAAGACACCGTGATGGGGCAGAACTCCGCTCGGCACTCGCCGCGGCGGAGTTTTCCAGTAAATCGGTTGGGCGGTGGTTCGCCAGTCGGGCAGCCACTTGATCATGGTCGAGGACGGCGAGGCCGCGACGCTCTCGGTGCCCGACCACCGTGAGGTCGCCAAAGGAACGCTGCGAAAGCTTGATCCGCTCGGCCGGACTGACGGTCGACGAGTTCGTGGAGAGGGTCTGGAGCGGACGTGGTCCGGACAGGAATATAAGTGCCCACCGTCAAACGCGACTACTACGAGGTCCTGAGCGTCACGCGCACCGCCAGCGGGGACGAGATCAAGCGGTCCTATCGCCGGCTGGCGATGAAGTACCACCCCGACCGCAACGAGGGGCCGGGCAAGGCCGAGGCCGAGGTCAAGTTCAAGGAGTGCTCCGAGGCGTACGAGGTGCTGTCCGACGAGACCAAGCGACAGCGTTACGACCAGTACGGCCACGCCGGCGTGTCGGCGAACCACGACTACCAGCACATGGAGCCTCAGGACATCTTCTCGATGTTCGAGGACATCTTCGGTGCCGGCAACAGCGGCCGCGGCGGCCGGGCCGGGGCGACCCGCGGGGCCGGCGGGCGCGGGTTCGACCTCGAGATCCAGGTCGAGCTCACCCTGAACGAGATCGCCAGCGGGGCCGAGAAGACGCTGGAGTACGAGCGGCAGGACCTGTGCGAGCAGTGCAAGGGTTCCGGAGCCAAGCCGGGCACACAGCCGGTCGTCTGCGTGCAGTGCGGCGGGCAGGGACGGATCGCCCAGCAGGGGTTCGGCGGGATGTTCCGCATGGTCACCACCTGCCCCAACTGCCGGGGTCGGGGGACCGTCGTCCGCGAGCACTGCCCCAGCTGCGGCGGCAACGGCCGGCAGATGAAGAAGCGGACCGTCACCATCAAGATCCCGCCCGGCGTCCACGAGGGACAGGCCGTCCGCGTCGTCGGCGAGGGCGAGGCGGGCGAGGCCGGCGGCAAGGCGGGCGACCTGCACTGCTACATCGCCGTCAAACCCCACCCGATCTTCACCCGGCATAACAACGACCTCGTCTGCCAGGTGCCGATCAGCTTCACCCAGGCGGCCCTCGGCGCCCACGTCGACGTGCCGACGCTGCGGGGTCCCGAACCGTTGGACGTCCCCGCCGGCAGCCAGCACGGCGAGGTGTTCAAGCTCCGCGGCAAGGGGCTGCCCGACGCCCGCAGCAACCGCGTCGGCGACGAGCTCGTGCAGATCCTGGTCGAGATCCCGCGCAAGCTGACCGACCGGCAACGGACGCTGCTCCGCGAGTTCGCCCAGACCGAGGAGGGCCACGACGGCGCCGACGTCCACGCCGCCATGCCCCAGCGCAAGGGGTTCCTCGACAAGCTCAAGGACGTGTTGACCGGGGAGTAGGTTGCTGGTGGTGGGTTGTCGGTTGGAAGTAGTAGAATCGCCAGCCGCCCGTCCGCCCCGACCTACGACTCACAAACCCACAGATACCCATGACCCGCATCCCCATCGACGATCCCGACGCCCAGCCGTCCGACGAGTCCCCCGAGCCCGGCCCCGCCGAGGGCACCACGGTCGACCCCAACGAGTTGATCCAGCTCCGCGCCGAGCGCGACCAGCTCTACGAGCGGCTCGCCCGCGCCACGGCCGAGTTCAAGAACACCCAGCGCCGCCTCGAGACCGAGTTCGACCAGCGGGCCCAGTACGCGAACTCGTCGCTGCTCAAGAGCCTGCTCCCACCGATCGACAGCTTCGAGCGGGCCCTCGCCCAGGACCCGGCCAAGATCGACGCGGCCACGCTGCTCAAGGGGCTGCAGATCACGCACGACCAGATGATGAACGTGCTGAGGCAGCAGCGCGTCGAGCAGATCGCCCCCAAGCCCGGCGACCCGTTCGACCCCACGCTGCACGAGGCCGTCATGCAGCAGCCCAGCGACGCCTACCCCGAGCCGGCCGTCACCCAGCTGTTCGAGAAGGGCTACGCCCTGCAGGGCCGCACGCTACGCCCGGCGAAGGTGGCGGTGAGCAAGGTGTCCTAAAGGAAGTGCAGAGTGCGGAATGCAGAGTGCAGAATGGAGATCGGCAGCCGTTGCCCCGCCCCCATTCCGCGTTCTGCACTCTGAGTTCTGCATTCGATGACATGCCGACCTACGAGTACAAGTGCGACGCCTGCGGGCACGCGTTCGAGAAGTTCCAGTCGATCAAGGCCGACCCGATCAAGGTCTGCCCCAACTGCGGCCAGGAGTCGGTCCGCAAGCTGATCAGCATGGGTGGCGGTCTGATCTTCAAGGGCAGCGGGTTCTACATCACCGATTACCGCGACAAGGCCTACGCCGACCAGTCCAAGGCCGACAACGGCGGCAAGGCCGAGGCGAAGTCCGACGCCAGCCCCGACGCCAAGGGTGATGCCAAGTCCGACAAGCCCGCCACCGGCGAGCCGGCCAAGTCGACCGAGTCCAAGCCCGCCGCGACGGCGACGCCAACGCCGTCCCCCACGCCCACGCCCGCCCCGACGCCGGCCGCCAAGTCCGACTCCTGACCCGGACCCGCCATGCTGTGCCCGATCTGCAAGCGCCCTGTCCCCGACCCCCCACCCGACGGCCCCCGCGGCGACTACCCGTTCTGCACCCCCCGCTGCAAGCTGGTCGACCTCGGCCGCTGGCTCGACGGCGCCTACCAGATCCCCGTGCAGATCACGCCGGACGATGACGACGACGGCGGCGATCGTTCGCAGTCGTGAACCAGATGTAGCCCCTCGGTTCCGTTCACAAAGCGCTTGGCGATGCAGAAGCTCGCCATGGCAGTCGCTGGCGGAAGCCCGCGGATCTTCGGCGAACCCAACGCCACTGAGCTGTGACGGTCCGCGGGCTCCCGCCACGCGGCTGCAATGTGAGTCCTGCGGGATGGGTCCGCCCGGCACGCGGCCTCCCGCGCACCGCAACGGCGAGCAGAGCGGTCGGTTCGCGCAGCGCCCGTCGCGCGACGCGCCCGCGACCGACGCGATTCCAACCTGGATCTCCCGCCGTTGCCGTTGCACCGCCCACCCCTATAATGCCGGCCCGTCATCGGTTCCGGCACGTGTCCGCGGCCGGGCGGACCGGGAAGGAGCTCTCTTCACATGGCGGATGAACCGCTGTCGATCCGCGGGGTCCACTGGCGCGACGCGCTGCCGTTCACCCACCTGTTCCGCGCGTTCCGCGTCGCCGTCCACCCCTCCAAGATCGTGCTCGCCCTGGCCGCCCTGCTGCTGTCGTACGTCGGCGGCCGTGGGCTGGACCTGGTCTGGCCGGTGCAGGACCGGGCCGTCGCGGGTGAGGTGGACTTGTACGAGGCGTTCTCCGCGCACGCGGCGTCGGGCCCGTCCTTCGCCCACGTCCGCCGGGCGGCCCGCGCGCAGGTCGAATCGGCCTACGCGCACGCGCTGCTCGCCGACCAGATCGTCACCGACCCCGCCGCCGCCGCCGCCGCAGCCAAGAGTGGCGACCGGCTGAGCGACCTGAAGCAGCACATCCGCTCCCGCCGCGATCAGGCGGTCACCACGGCGAACGACCAGCACGGCTCGGCCCTGAAGGCCAGCGAGGCCGCCGCCGACCCCGTCGCCGCCCGCCGCGCCGCCGACGAGGGCCAGCGCGCCACGATCCGCAGCGCCTTCGACGCCGCCTCGGTCGAGTACCGCGCCGCCTCGCAGGTGAAGAACGCCGGCCTCTACGACGTCTTCTTCGACTACGAGTCCCGCCAGCTCAGCAATGCCGTGCAGGGGGTGCGCGAGTGGAACTGGTTCGGCAACGACCGGTCCTCGCCCGTCGCCGCCGACCTCGCCGAGGCCCTGCCGCCCGCGCCGGCGGGCAGCGCCTTGGCCGGTGGCCCCATGACGGGTGCCCTGTCCCCGGTGAACCCGCTCGCCGCGGCATCGGTCGAGCCCCCCGCCACGATCGCGGTCACGACCGCGATGTTGTCGCTCCCCGGCGCGGCAGCGCCCGCCATCATCCCGTCGGTCGTCCGCTTCTTTGCCGTCGGCCCCGTCTGGCTGCTGACGCAGCACCCGGTCTACTTCGCCCTCTTCGGCAGCGGCGTGCTGATCCTGTGGTCGGTGTTCGGCGGCGCGATCAGCCGCATCGCCGCCGTCCACGTCGCCCGCGATGAGAAGCTCAGCATCCGCTCGGCCCTGGTCTTCTCCGGCGGGAAGTTCCTCAGCTTCCTGTGCGCCCCGCTGATCCCGCTCGGCATCCTGGCCGGCGTCGGGCTGACGACCTCGCTCGTGTCGCTGGTGCTCACCGTCGTCCCCTGGTTCGGACCGACCATCGGCGTCGTGATCCTGGGCGTCGGCTTCGTGCTGGCGCTGCTGGCCGGCCTGGTGATGGCGGTCGTGCTGGTCGGGCTGGTCGGCGGGTTCAACCTGATGTACCCGACCATCGCCGTCGAGGGGTCCGACAGCTTCGACGCGATCAGCCGCAGCTTCAGCTACCTCTACGCCCGACCCTGGCGGCTGGCGTTTTACACGGCCGTGTCGATCGTCTACGGGTCGGCCTGCTACCTGTTCGTACGCCTGTTCATCTACCTCGTGCTCCGCCTGACCCACACGTTCGTCGACCTCGGCATCCTCGCCCGCGCCGACTCCACCGCGCCGCTCCTCTCCGCCCTCTGGCCCGACCCCGCCACCACCGGCCGCCTCAGCTACGGCGTCGACGCGCTGGCCCTCACGTTCCCGCAGGAGGTGGGCGCCGCGTTCATCTGGCTGTGGGTCCACCTGACGGTCGCGATCCTGGGCGCGTTCGCGGTCTGCTTCTACTTCTCGGCCAACACGATCATCTACTACCTGCTCCGCGAGGACGTGGACGCCACGGACTTGAACGAGGTGTACGTCGACCCGTCCGACGAGGACGATGCCGACGAGCCCGACCCCGCTGACCCCGTGACGACCCCTAGGCGCAACGCCGCCTCCCCGGCCCCCGTCACGCCCCCTGCCAGCGACCCGACCGACGCCGCCCCGCCAACGTGACGCTGGCATCGCCCGCCTCGGCTATGGTATTGTTTGGACTGACTGGCACTCGTAGCTCAATTGGATAGAGCATCGGTCTTCGGAACCGAGGGTTGGGGGTTCGAGCCCCTCCGAGTGCAATCAGTTTCCTAGAAAGAGTTTAGGCACCGATCGAGGCCGCCGATTTTTGCCCACAGTATCCGGCAAGGTATCCGGATTCTCACGTTGCTCTCGAAAGTGCCGGTATACCGCCGCGGATGCACGGCAAGGCACTGAACCGGCTCCGACGCCAACTCGCTGACCTCGACCTTGGCATTCTGTCCGATGTCGGGCGTCATCGCCCCAAGGGCTACCGCTATGCCATCGGTAAGCTCGCGAACGGTTCCGATGCACGGTTTTGGCTCGGCCACATCCAGAGTGAGGCCCAACGTCGAGCTTCGATGTACCTCCGCACTTGGGGGGCGATAGTGAAATCGGGTCGGTCGCAATGGACCGACGAACTTCTCGCCAAGACGAAGGACATTGCCGACGAGATTGATGAAGTCGTCCGACTAAATGTTGCTGGTCTCCAAGAACTTGCCTCCATTTACGAGGAGAGGTCCACGGCTACGCGGCAGTCGATCTCGTTTTGGTCACCAGAGAGCGTGCGGACCAGCACCCCATCGACCGTTGCGGCGGTTGCGACTTCTTCCGGTCAAGGCTCGGTGAAGGCGCTGTACAGGACCCGCATCTGTGGCGGGTCGCCGAAGTCGAAGTTGTCGTTCTCCACGGTCAGGAGAACCGGCCGCAGCTTGTCCTTCTCCCAGTCGCCTTGGCTGTACTTGTAGTACCGCTCGACGAATTTCTTCAGCAGGGCCACGGCGATCTCCTGCCACACCCGCACCCGGCGGAAGTGGGCGAAGTTCAGCTCTCGGCCGGGCTGATGGTCGACACATAGGTCCCGGCTCCCGGGACGTACTCGACGATCCCCTCGCTGGCCAGCCGGTTGATCGCCTCCCGCAGGGGCGTCTGACTGACGTTCGATTCCTTTGCTACGGTTCGGTTAACGATCCGTTGGCCGGCGCGGAGCTCCCCGCTTGCCAGCGCGCGGCGAAGGCCCAGATACGCTCGATCGGTGAGAGTCGCTTCCATGTAGCAGCAAATAGTCACCGTGTGTATCCTTCGTAAATTGAGCTACCGCCGCAGGCAAGATCGTTAAAGCTGGCGGTCATCTGCGAAACGCTTGGAGCAGGCGGTAAGTCCAAACGATCTTCTCGACGTTGAATCGGTGGATCAGTCGGCTGACGGGGTCGCCTGCGGAGTAGCGACGGGCGACGGCATAGCCCTCATCGAACTGGGCGCGGGTGATCCGGCCTGTCTTACTGGTGGCGTGGACGCGGAAGGCGGCCAGTTCGCGGTCGATCATGACCGGGTCAGCGGCGCGGCCCATGCGGAGCCAGAGGTCGTAGTCCATCGTGTAGTGCAGCGTCGTGTCAATCGCTCCGACGGATCGGCCGAAGGACGCCCGCCAGAAGACGGCGGGCTGGGCGATGAAGTTCTCGCGGAGGAGCCGGCGGTAGGCATAGCGGCGGAGGGACCGCGCCTTATAGCGGACGATCGTATTACGAATGGGATGGCCGGCCTCGTCAACGATGCGATAGCGGCCCACGGCCCAGCAGACGGCGGGGTCGGCGAACGTCTTGGCAACGGCGGCGAGGGCACCGGGCAGGTAGATGTCGTCGCTGTTCAGCCAGCCAACCACATCGTCGGTCGACCCGGCCATATCGACCTGGGCCAATCCCTTGTTGACGGCGTCGGACTGGCCGGCATCGGGGCCGGTGGTCCAGCGAAGGCGGGGATCAGCGGTTGAGCGGAGCAGGCCGACGGTGCCGTCGGTGCTGCCACCGTCGATGACCATGTGCCGCAGGTCGAACGGGCCGGATTGGGTCAGCACGGAGTCGAGCGTCTGCCGCAGGTAGGCGGCCTGGTTGAAGGAAGGAGTGACGATCCAGATCCGCATCGGAAGAGTTTGAAAGTTATGGGCATCGGCTTTGCTCGGCCTGGGCGTGACAACCTGTGCCGCGACGGGCTGGCGTTCAGCTCGGCCGGTGAGGTTAGCAGATCACCTGGACCTTTGAAGGAGGCCCGCCATGCGTACCATCACCCCGCCGGAGCATCGTGAAGGGTCCGTCGCCCGCGCCATTGAGGCCCAGACGGCCAAGCTGCCGTCCGACCTGTTCCTGTGGTTGGCCGGCGTGTCGATCCTCGGATCGCTCGCGCTGAAGGCGACCGGCCGCGACAAGGACGCCCTGTTTGTGGGGCAGTGGCCCGCCCCGTTCATGCTGCTGGGCATCTACAACAAGCTGGTGAAGCTGTTGGGCTCAGACTGAAGTCTGCTACGATCGGATCGCAAGGAGCCCCGGACGAAGGTTCGGGGCTCCTTCGTTTCAGGCCGTCTGCGCGGCGGCATCGTCACGGCGGATGTGCAGCTTGACCGCCTCCAACAACTGCTGGGGCGTGAACTGCGTCTTGACCAAGTGCTCGCGGACGCCGAGCTCGCGGGCGCGCGCGATGGTCTGGGCGTCGGACAGGCCGCTGACGACGATGACCGGCACGTCGCGGCCGCGGACGTCCTCGCGGAGCCGCATGAGAAACGTCAGCCCATCCATCGGCGGGATCATTACGTCAAGCAAGATTAGGTCGGGGATCGCCTGGTTGAACAGACCGATCGCCTCGAACGCGTTGCCAGCGCCCTGCACCTGGTACCCCTCCAACTGAAGGAGGCGGACCAGTGGCCGGCGGGTCTCCGCGTGATCGTCGACGACAAGGATCGTTCCCATAGCGTTAGCGTGCATTATGCGCCCCCGGCGAGCCAATAGGGAAGGGTCAATTCCCTGAACCGGGTCACCGCTGAGGGTGTTGCAGGAAGCCCTGAACCAGCGGCTCGATCTTTCGCCGCAGGGCGGGGTTGGCGTAGCCGACCCAGTTCAAGCCGGTCGTCGTGTCGAGCGGGCCGTCCAGCGGTTCGCCCGCGGCGTCGGTGATGATCGCGCCGGCCTCCTCGGCGATCAGCAGCGTGGCGCAGTCGTAGGGGTGGCAGCAGAGCCCCTCGGGCTGGCCCTGCAGCTTGTAGAACGCGGGGCGAAGGTCGGCCGTGAAGCGGTCATGGCCGACGACCAGCTCGTAGAACTGGCCGCCGGTGCTGATGTACTGGTCGTCGAAGACGGTGGCCTTGGTCACGTCGGCGGGTCCGATCAGGTTCTTGGCCAGGTGCTCCATCAGCCGGCTGGAGAGCTCCTTGGTGCCGGGGAAAAAGTTGGCGACGCTGGCGAAGCCGTGGTGGATATCGGTCGCCTGGCTGGGGCGGACGCGCAGGGGTTCGCCGGTGATGATCGACATGATCGCCGGGGCCATGTCCGGCTCCTCGCCGGCCTGGAACGCCAGCGCGATCTGCACGTCCTGCTCGGTCACGTGCCCCCGGCCGACCAGGATGTCGCCGATCCGCCCGCCCTCGCGGTTCTGGTGGTTCAGGGCGTCGATCACGTGCTCGTCGGCCACCTTGCCCATCTTGGTCAGCACCCGGCCGACCGGGCGGTGGGTGAGGTCGTCCAGGAACACCTGCGGCTCGACCAGCGACTTCTTCTCCTCCAGCCGCTCGCGCACGGCCCGGGTGCCCTGCCCCTTGATGGCCCACAGCACGTCGCCGTGGCCCATCTTGCTCGTGGGCAGCTCGGTCATGACGGCGATCTCGATGTCGCGCAGCCGGGTGCCGGGCCCCTTGTTCGGCGCGACGCCCGCCAGCGCCCAGGCGGACCGCTTGTCGTACATCAGGCCGCGGGTGCCATCGATCGGGTCGACGATCACGCGGATCAACGCCCGGTCGGCCCGGAGTCCGCGAGGGAACACCACCGGCCCCTCCCGGCCATGCTCGTCCTCCAGTCCCTCGGCGACCAGCACCAGCGGCGTCTCGTTGCCCCACTCCTCGCAGAACGCCTCGAGCAGCGGGTCGACGGCCGTGTCGACGCCGTAGATCGTGTCGGCCATCGCCGACCGACTGACGGCGGCGAAGTCGCCGTTCGTGCGCGACTTCATGATCGTCTCCCGCACCTTCCGCTGGAATTGGCGGAGGCGGTCGACGATCTGCTGGGGGTCTTGAATCTGCATTCGGACTCCATTCCGCCCCGTTTAGCGACTGCCCGCAGGGCCAGGGTTGGCACGCCGGTGGGCGCTTGAAACCCGGCCCTCCGTGCCGTCGCTCCATGGGGACAACTCAAACAACGATAGTCCCCGTGTGCCACGCCCCCGGGCTGGTCCCGGTGATCGCTTCCGGAACGTGCCCGGTGCGATTCTGGTACACGCTCATGATCTCCGCGATCGCCGCGTCGGCCGGCGACCGATCGTCGCACAGGATGGCCACCGTCCCCCCGCTGCCGCCGCCGGTGATTTTGGCGCCGTACAGGCCGGCGTGTTCCCGCTCGCGCGCCAGCTTCACCAGCAGGTCGCACTCGTCGGCACCGAGCATCGCGTCGTTCGAGTAGGACAGGTGCGAGGCGTACATCAGGTGGCCCGCCTGGTCCAACGCCAGCTTGCGCTGCGCTCCGCTCAGCGTGGCCGCCCGCTCCAGGAACTGAACGAACCGCCGCACGCGGCGGGCCTCCAGCACGTGGTGGTCGGTCGCGTGCTGGATCTCGTACGTCACGTCCGGTTCGACCGTGGTGGCTGAATCGATGGTAGGGCCGTACCGGTCGAGGAACGACCGGCCGGTGATCCCCTCGGGCACGTGGGGGCGGAACAGGTTCTTGTAGTCTTCGGGGTCGAGGTTGGCGAGGTAGCCATGCATGGGGTCGGCGACCAGTTCCCGGCCGTGGACCTGCCCCATCTGCTTGATCCGGTCGAGGATGATCGCGTGACCCATGAACGCTGCGCAGCGGGTCCGGCCGTACTGGCCGCCGCCGGTGCTGTGCTTCACGCAGCTGTTGACGCCGACCACCTTCACGCCCGCCGGCAACTGCAGCGGCGGCAGGATCGCGTGCGGCTGGCAGACCAGCCGCAGCAGCGACCCTGCCTCGCCGTAGCAGCAGCTCACCTGGTCCATGATGCCGCGGGGGGCACCGGCGACCTCGTTCCCGACCCGCTGGCACAGGGCCGACAGGGCCATCGGGTCGACGTGGTCGGTCAGGCCGAGATGGGCCAACAGGTTGACCATGGTGGCCACCTCGATCGCGGCCGACGAGCTGAGCCCCGCCCCCGGGGGGACGGTGCCCAGCAATGCCAGGTTCACGCCCTGCAGGTGCGGGTCGGCCAGGTCGATCAGGGCGGCGCGGTGCAGGACCGTCAGGCATCCCGCCAGGTAGGCGGCCCACTGCCGGCCCGGGGCGGCGAAGCCGGCCTTCAACGCGGGCAACGGGCCGGCCAACGCGTCCAACGACACGTTGAACGTGAACGGCTTGTGGTCGTCGAGCAGGTTGAACGAGAAGACCTGCACCTGCCGATCGTCCCGGGCCTGCAGGGCCACGGCGGCCGCCCGGTCGAGCGTGGCCTCGGCGACGGACGAACCGGTGTAGTCGGCGATGCCGCCCATCACGTCGAGCCGGCCGGGGGCGCGGCTGATGCGGATCGGCCGGGCCGGGTTGAACGCCGCCGACAGTTCGGCCGACAGCCGGCCCCGCAGGGTGGGGACCGGATCCAGCTCGCCGAGCCGCGACGACAGCGACCCGTAGGGGGCGTAGTCCGGTGCGTCTGGGGCTTGGGATGGCACCGCGCGTCACTCCCGATTCGCAGGCCGCTGGCCGTTCTGCTCAAAAGCCCAGCAGACCCTTGCCGTCCCCCGTCCCCTTGTCAGCCTTGTGGCCGATCAACACCAGCTTGTTGATGGGGAAACGCCCGCCGCCGGTCCGCTCGAACGTGGCGGTCAGCACGTAATCCTGGGTGGGGACGATGGCCGGGAACGCAAGGGGGAACCGGTAGGTCCGCAGCGTCTTGTTCCACTTGTCCCGCTGCTCGGCCGGGGTCGCCAGCGACGCGACCCAAGGGCCGGCCACGCGCTTCCCGGTGAACGGGGGCTGCTTGCGGTAGTCGAACAGTTCGAACAGCACTTGGCCCGAAGCCTTGGTCGGGTCGCCGAACTGGTCGTCGAACTCCAGTTGGGCCTCGACGCCGTCCGGCTTGCCAACGCCGTCGAGGTCGGCCACCTGGGTGAAGATGGGGTGGATCCGCATCTCTCGCGGGACGAACAGTTCGGTAGCAGCGGGCGGGGGTGCCTTCCGGTCGGACTCGCACCCGCAAAGGAGGCTGACCGCCATCACGGCACCGCTGAGCAGGGCGGCCCGTCCGGCCGAGGTGGCGAAGGCCCAACAGCACATGGGCGGCAATGTAGGATCGGCCTCGGGGGGCGTCAAACCAGCGGGAAACAAGCGCAGACCATACCCTATCGCGGTACGGCATTTTTGTTGACACGGGGTTCTTCTAGTTTATGTTTGTGCCCGACCGTACCGCCTAAGCCGGGCATGTGTATCGCCCGGCGCGGGGAACCCAAGCGGGTGCGTCCCCCTGGCCGGGCATGTTCCGGCCAGGGGACGTTCCGCTCGTCGTGATGCTCGGAGATTCCGGGCGTGCGACCGGGGCTAATCGCGCGTGCCGCAGGCCGCCCGAGGGAGACTTTCAACTCCCCGCCCGTCAGCTAACCCCGCCGGCACATGAAAGGGATCGACGCGCCCACCCTCCTCGGCGGTTGACTCCTACCTTTTTGTCCGCCATCCCCCGTGGTAGCGCTCGCCGGGTCTGTGTGTTCCGGTCGAGGTACCGCTGCCGCCATCGGGGATGGCCCCACACGCCCGCCGCGGCGTGAGCAGGGAGCGTGTACCCATGACCGCCGTCCAAGCCGAAACCCTCCGCAAGGCCATTGAGAACCTGATCGACGCCAAGCTCCACGACGCCCTGAGCAAGCCCGGTGGCGTCGACCGCCTGCGGGCCCATCGCACGACCGGCGTGGCCTCGTACGACATCCGCCAAGCCGAACGCCGGTTGCAAGACTCCATCGCCCAACTCGTCCCCCCGACTGGCGACCCCCCGGAGACGGCCTACACGCACTGATTGGAGGGTGGTGAGGTGAGTGGGACGGACCGGCCGATCGCCCCTCCACCCCATCACCCCATCATCCTTCCCCCGCCGGTATAATCGCCCCGCATGCCCCTGTGGTCCCTGTTCCGGCCGGCGTTCCAGTTCCTCGAGCCGGGGCCGCTGGTCGACGGCACGTTGGAACTGGTCGAGCCGAACCGGCGGTACGTGGACGACCTGTTGTCGGCCTGCCGGCACCCGACCACGCTGGCCGAGGCGCCCGACATGGCCCGCGTCACCCGGCAAGGGTTGAACCACTTCCTCGACAACACCCCGTTCGGGCACCACCCGGGCCACCCCAACCGCGAACCCCCGCCGGCCTACCACTTCTGGATGCGCCTGGGCGAGCGGTCGGACCTCCCCATCCGCATGGCGGGCGGCATCGGCCTGCGCATCGGCGACACGCCGAACCTCCGGCGGTACATCGGCCACGTCGGCTACAACGTCTACCCCGCCGCCCGCGGCCACCACCTCGCCGAGCGGGCCACCCGCCTGCTCCTGCCCCTCGCCCGCCGGCACGGCCTGTCGTCCCTGTGGATCACCTGCAACCCCGACAATCAACCCAGCCACCGCACCTGCCAACGGCTCGGGGCGACCTACGTCGACACGGTCGACGTCCCGTCGAACCATCCGCTCTACCGCCGCGGCGAGAAGAAGAAGTGCCGGTACCGGCTGGACCTCTGAACCGCATCCCAAGCATCGCCCAACGGTGCCGCTCGATGTTACACAATGTGACGAAATGTTACACTCAAATGCCGACGCTCGTCCATCCTTTAGTTGTTTGCCTGCAATGGCTTAGCTAAGTGTGAGGACCGAGAGTCGTGTAACGGGCGTCACGCGCCAGGTTGAGCTCCCGCAGTCCACAAACTGCAATCGCCCAGAGCCGCGGACGGGCGTGTCCGAAGCCCTGGGCGATTATGTGCATGCCGGCTCGATCAGCTCTGGTTCTGATATTCGTAATAGGTCTTGATGCTGCGGCCGTAGTAACCGCCGGCCTGGGTGCGGACGCCGTTGAGGACGACGCCGAGGTGCTCGGCCTTCACCTGCCGCAGACCCTCGCGCATCCGGGTCAGCACGCCGCGGCTGCTGCTGCGGGCGCGGACGACGGTGATCACGCCATCCACGCGGGGGGCGAGAGCAACCGACTCCGACACGAAGAGCATCGGGCCGGAGTCGAAGATCACGTGGTCGTACTCCTCCAACGCACGCTCGATGGCGTCCAGTAGGAGCTGGCTCTCCAGCAGTTCGGTGCTGTTGGTCGGCCGGGCCCCGCTGGGCATGACCGACAGGTTCGGGACCGACGTCTCGCGCACCGCCGAGGCGAACGCGTTCACGTCGTTCAGCACGTCGCTGAAGCCGACCTCGTTCCCGATGCCGAAGATGCGGTGCAGCTCCGGCCGGCGGAAGTTGGCGTCGATCAGCAGGATGCGCCGGCCGTTCAACGCCAGGCCCGCCGCGAGGTTGACGGCGATCGTGCTCTTGCCGTCGCCGGGGCTGGGGCTGGTGACCAGGATGCTGCGGGTCGTGTCCAGCGACGCGGCGTGCTGCAGCCGGGTGCGGACCTGCCGCAGGTGCTCAGCCATGATCGACTGCGGGGCCTCGAAGATCACCAGCGGCAGCCGGGCACCGCTGCTCTGCGGGTCGTCCGCCTCGTGCGGCACCATGCCCAGCATCGTCATCTGCCCGACGCGGACGATGTCGCGCGGGCTGCGGACCGTCGTGTCGGTCAGCTCGCGCAGGAACGCGATGCTCAGGCTCAGCCCCAGCCCGACCAGGATCGCCCCGGCCATCGTGTTGGTCAGCTTCGGGAAACTGGGCACCGTCGGCTCCAGCGGCCGGGCGGCCCACGCCAGCGACCCGGCGTCCGACGCCTGGGCCTTGTTCTCCATCTGCGACAGGGCGACCCGGTACTCGTCGTCCAGCTTGCGGAACGCGTCCAGCTCGTCGCGCCGGCTCATGTAGTTCGCGTACAGCCGGCTCAGGTCGGCGATCGACAGCTTCAGCGCCGCCACCTGCTCGTTCGACTTGTCCAGCAGCTGCGCGTAGGTCGTCCGCTGGTTGTCCAGCTGGAACAGCGTGTTCTGCGTCAGCTCGGCCGCCTTCGACTCCTCGACGTTGTTGAGCTTCCGGCGGAAAATTTCCCGCTCTTCCAGCAGCCGGAGCAGCGTCGGGTTGGCCGACCCGTGGTCGTCCAGCGCGATCCGCGTGTCCATCTCCTCGAGCGTGGACTTGTACGTGATCACGTCGCGGTCCTGGTCCAGCAGCGCCTGCACCTGCCCCGGCCGGTCGCCCCGCTCGACCTGCATCTTGAACGCGTTGTACTCGTTCTCGGCGATCGTCTTGCGGTTGGACAGGTCGATGTTCCGCTCGACCTCCCGGCTCAGCTGGATCTCCTTGGGGTTGGTCCGGTCGCGCGTGTCCCCGCCGTCCCGCGCCAGCCGGTCGGCCTGCTCGCGCACGTCGCGGGCGCAGTTGTTCAGCTGGATCCCGTTCCGCTCCTTCATGTCGGCGATGCGTTTGCGGTCGGCATCGTCCTTGTTGCGGTTCTCGGTCTTCTGGTTCTCGATGGCCCGCTCGCAGATGCTGGTCACCAGCACGGCCACGTCGGCCTTGTTCGGCGTGGTCATGCCGACCCGGATCAGCTCCGAGCCCAGCGACGGCTCGACCGACAGGTGCTCGGCCATCAGCAGGTGGGCCTTCTGCGGGTCCCCGCCGCAGGTCACGCGCCACCACGAGGTCTGGCGGATCGGGTTGTCGGGCTCCTTCAGGACGTCGTCGATCAAGCTGTCGCTCTTGATCATCTGCGTCTGCGTCTGCTGCGCCAGCTCGATCTCGGCCGACCCCATGCCCACCGAGCCGTGCAGCGGGTCGATCGGCGCCAGCGGGCGGATCTTGATCAGGGCCGTCGTGGAGTAGGCGGAGTAGTGCTTGGCGAGGTAGTCGTTGATGAAGTAGCCGCTGACGCCCGACAGGACCAGCAGGACGACGATCAGCCACATGTTGCTGCGGATGACGCGCCAGACGTCGCCCGGCGTCATCTGCACGCCGGCCGGAATCGCGACCGAGGGCCCCCCGCCGGGGACCGCAAGCTGGGACGACGACCCGCTCATCCTCGGCAAGCGGATCGGCGTGGTTTGCGGCAACGTTGTCATGCGTTCTCTCCCGACACTCCAACCGCCCCGGTCAGCACGTACGGTCTGACCGGCCGCAGCTCGAACTCCACTCGTCCCACGCCCCCGGCCGCCGTCGTCACGGTCGGCCCGATGAAACGCTAACCCAAAAACCACAGGGCACTGCCCTCGGGGCGCTCATGACACCCATCGCCCCCCGGGCGAGTCGCAGCCGTCCACGCAAATATACCCTTGAGTATACCATTTCGTTCAGGGGATCAGCCAATTTTGAATTCCGATAACCGGATTCGATCGTGCGAGCATTCGGATTATTGACTCGCCTGCGCCTGAGGTTTTCCCGCAGCGAGGTCGCTCGCCAACTTCTGGGCGGCCGCGATCTTGCCGGGCAGCGTCGGGTCCAGCACCTGATGGGCACCGTCGGCCGTCCGGTACAGGTCGAGCGCCGCGTCCAGTTCACGCCGGGCGTCGGGGCCGGAGCCCTTCCGCAAGTACCCCATGGCCAAGTGGTAGTGGACATCGGGGAACAGCGCTTGGCCGACAATTTGGTGCAGCACGTCAATACCTTCGTCCAACCGGCCGTTCAGGATGAGGACCCAGCCGTACGTGTCCGATAAGAACAGATTCACCTGCCCGGTTTTTCGGAGCACCTCGTTCGCTTGCTGGGTGTACTTGAGCGCCTCCGCCAGCTGCGGCGGATGGACCTGCTCGGCCAACATGCAGGCGAGGTCATTCAAGGCGTCCAGATCGTTGGGGGACTCCTTCAGCACTTCCTGGAACATCGCCACGGCCCGGTCGGGCTGGGGCGGCGTGGCCACCATGTAGATTTGGCCGGCTGTTCGGTTCAGGTAGAGCTGGTCGACCGGCGGCAGCGTCGCGATCGACGGCAGTGCCGCCTCGACGGCCGCCAGCGCCTTCCCCTTGTCCCCGCCCTGGTCAAAGCAGGTGGCGAGCACAACCTTCCAGCCCGTGCTGTTCTCGGACCGGGGCTGGATCATCTCGACCGCCCGGTCGAGCCCCAGCGCGGCGGTGACGTGGGACGCGACGGCCAGCGACGGGCTGAGGTCGGGAGCGGTGCCGGCCCGGTCCAGCGCGGTGGCGAACTCGGTGGCCGCCCCGCTCACGTCGCCGCTAGCCGCCCGCGCCCGGCCGCGGTAGTCGAACAGGGTCCAGCCCGCCTTGGGGTCGCTGGTGAACCGGGCCGACTCGTCCAGCAGCGTCACGTAGTGCTTCGTGGCCAGCAGGATGTTCAGGTACTCGTCCAGCAGCGACCGTTGGTCGGCCGTGTGGGCCATCGCGTCGCGGATGCTGTTGACCGCCTTGTCCTCCGAGCCCGCCCTGAGGTAGACGGCGGCGGCGACCCGCTGCACCTCGGGGTCGTGGGCCAGCGCGGTCAGCGCCAGCGCCTGGCCGATCACGCGCTCGGCGTCCAGGGACCGGACCGGCACGGTCGCCAGGTAGGCCTTGGCCAGCAGCAGCCGGGGCTCCTTCGCCTCGGGCGCCAGCTCGACGGCGGCCTCCAGCTCGCGGACCGCCGCCTCGACGTCCCTGCGGATCAGCATCACGCGCGCCAGGGACATGCGCCCCTGCACGCTGTTGGGCGACGCCGAGCGGTACGCCGTCAGGTCCCGCAGCGCCGCGTCCAGGTCCGGCGGGACCCGGCCCGCCTCGGCCGCCCCGCGGACGTACAGCGCCCCCACGTTGCCGGGGTTCGCCTTCAACGTCTGCGTCGCCACGTCCTCGGCCGCGTCGAACTTGCCCTGGGCGGCGTAGACGTGGGCCAGCAGGTTGGCGGGGATCGGGTCGTCGGGGTGCGCCTTCAGGTCGGCCAGCAGGTCCGCCTCGGCCTCGGGTCCCCGGCCCAGCGCCAGCAGCAGGTCGACGTACTTCGCCCGCACCGCCGGCTGGTCCCGCGCGGGCCTGAGCACCTCCAGCGCGGCGTCGGACAGGTGACGCCCGAACAGCGAGTCGGCCAGGGCGGTGCGCGCGTCGACCGCCTGCGGGTTGAGCTCGACCGCGTGCCGCAGCGGCGCCTCGGCCAGCTCCGGCCGCTTCGCCTGCAGGTACATCCGGCCCAGCAGCACGTCCGGCAGCGCCTGGTCCTGCCACTTCGGCGTCGCGGCCAACGCCCTGAACGTCGCGGCGGCGGCGGCGATCCCGGCGTCGGTCCCCTCGCGGGACTCCAGGTCGCCCAGCTCGGCGGCAAAACCGGCGTTGTCGGGCCACTTCCTCAGGGCATCGGTGAGCGCCTGGCGGGCGTGGTCGACGTACCCGGCGGCGACGGCGGCGTCGCCGCTGGCGGTCCGACGCTGCGCGGCGGCGGCGTAGGCCTGCACGGCCAGCTGCCAGTTGTCCGCCACGTCCGGCTGGGTCTTGACCCCCTCGTCCACGACCGGCAGCACCGACTCCGGGTCGCCGTACGCCACCTCCACCTGGACCAGCTGCTTCCGGTAGACCGCGGCGTCCGGGAACTTCCGGCGGGCGTCGGCCAGCGTGCGCCGCGCGTCGTCCAGCCGGCCCAGCCTGATCTGGCAGTCGACCAGCCGGGTCACGACCTCCGGCGCGTTCCCCTGCCGGTCCAGCGCCGCCGCGTAGTCCTGGCAGGCGATCTCGAGCCGGCCCGACGCCTGCATCGCCTCGCCCAGCGACGACCAGCTGTTGGCGAACAGCGGCAGGTCGCGCGTCAGCTGCTGCCCGATCGTGACGGCCCCCGCGACGTCGCCCCGGGCCATCGCCAGCCGGAACTTGAACAGCAGGCCGTGCGCCTGGTCGACGTCCAGCTCCACCAGCCGGGGGAGCAGCGCGTCGGCCTTGTCGTACGCGTGCCCCGACACGTAGCACAGGAAGAGGTCGCGCAGGACCTGCCTGTTGTCGGGCTCGATCGCGTGGGCCTTCTCCAGCTCGGTCGTCTGCGCGGCCAGCTGGTTCTCCGAGCCGGCCAGCTTGGCCCGGGCGACGGCGCGCGCCATGGGGTCGGCGAACGCGTCGATCTGATCGGCCGCCTCCCGGCGCAGCGCCGCCTCCGTCGCCCCGTTGATCTTGTCCTTCTCGATCTGCAGCCGCCCCCGGCTCTGGGGGTTCTGGTCCATCGCCTGCTGCAGCACCTCGTTCGCTCGGCCGCGCTTGTTGTCGGTGCCGTACAGCTCGGCCAGCCGGATCGCCGTGAGGGGGTCGCCGGGGTGGGCGGCATAGACCAGCTCGTTCAGCCGCTCGGCGTCGGTCGGGTTGCGGGTGCGCACCGCCCAGGCCGCCTTGTCCACCTGCTCTGCCGCGTTCCGCTCCGGCAGCCGGCCGTACAGGTCGGCGACGGCCCTGGCGTCGCCGTCGTGCAGGGCCAGGTCGATCTGCTCGTGGATCGTCCGCACGTCGTCCGGGTACCGCTCGGTCAGCCAGGCGACCTGCCGGCGCCCTTCGTCGTAGTTCTGCTGCTGCAGGCAGAGCTGGCACAGCATCAGGTGGGGCTGCAGCAGGTTTGCGCCCGGCGGGTTGCGGACGACCTGCTCCAGCAGCTTGATCGCCTGCACCGGCTGGCCCCCGCTGGACAGGGCGGCGGCCTGCCAGGAGAGCAGCTCGTAGTCGGGCTCGCCCCCGTTCCCGGCCAGCCGGTCGGCGGCGGCCGAGAGCGTCTGGATCGCATCGCGGAACTGCCCGCTCACCAGCTGCAGCCTCCCCTGCACCTTGAGCACCTCGGGCTCGCCGGCGAACCGCGCGTTGCCCCGCACGGCGTCGATCTCGGCCTGGGCGCCCTTGCGCTTCTCCTCGCGCACGGCCGGGTTGGCGGTCGCCTCCAGCTGGTCCATCAGGATCGACGCCCGCGTCAGCCGCCCCACGGCCAGCAGGCGGGCCACCTGCTGCTGCAGGCCCGACGGCAGGCCCGTCGGGACGGCCGTCGGCACCGCGTCCAGGATGGCCAACGCGTCGGCCCAGCGGGCCGGGTCGCGCGACAGCAGCCTGGCGTACTGCAGGCGCGTCTGCACGTCCTCGACCGTCCGCTGCGTGTTCGGCGCCCGGCCCGCGGCGAGCGCCGTCGTCGGGCGCGCCAGCAACTGCTTGTACACCGCCTCGGCCCCGCCCGCGTCGTTCACGGCGGCCAGGTAGTCGGCCCACCTGCCCTTGTACGACACGTAGATCGGTCCGTCGCCGGGGCTGACCAACGACTGGGCGGCGTCGAGGGCGGCGCGCTGCCGCTCCTGGTACTGCAGGTCGGCCTCGGGGTCGCGG
Source organism: Tepidisphaeraceae bacterium (assembly GCA_965198865.1). Lineage (GTDB taxonomy): Bacteria > Planctomycetota > Phycisphaerae > Tepidisphaerales > Tepidisphaeraceae > CBDAQA01. Next base: position 30,339 of record CBDAQA010000023.1, read on the forward strand.
TCCACCTGCAGCAGCTTGGTCAGCACCTCGAACTTGCGGTACCGCAGCGCGGCGTTCCTGGGCAGCTTGGCGATCGGGTCGTCGAACGCCGCCGCCGCCGCCCCGAACGCCGCCCGCACCTCCGGCGAGCGGTCGGGGCCGAACGGCACCGGTCCGCCGGCCGCGGGGGGTCGCGGCGTTGGGGTCGGTCGGCGCCGCGGTGGGGTCGGCGGCGTTCGCCTGCTTCAGCAGCAGCACCCCCTGCTGGATCCGGGCCTGGGCGATCCAGTAGGGCAGGTCGGCGTTCTCGGGGTGCTCGGCCATCACGGCCGTCAGCTCGGCGATCGCGCGGTCGATCTGCTGCGCCTCGGTCGGCTGCTGGTCGACCGGCAGCCGGCGCTCCTCGGCCGTCAGCGGGACCGACAGGTTCTGCAGCCACAGGTTAATCGTCAGCGTCGGGATCGCCGCCCGGGCCCGGTAGTCGGTGGGGTCCAGCGCCAGCAGGTGGTGGGCGGCGTCGCGGGCAATGCCGATCCGCTCGGGCAGGCGGTACAGGTTCTCCTGCATCTTCGCCGCGTTCTGCGTCACGGCCAGCGCCGCGGCGAGGTTCGCGTCGAGCAGCCCCTGCCACGCCTCCTTCAGGTCCGGCTGGATCTCCTCGGCGCGCGTGTACTCGTCGATGGCCGCGTTGACGTGGCCCGAGAAGTCCTGGTCGCGCATCTGGTCGTGGATGCGGGCGATCTTCAGGTGGACCTGCGGGTCGGTCGGGCGGAGGGTCGACACGAACACGTACGCCGACAGCGCGTCGGGCAGGTCGCCCTGCCGCAGGTACATCTCGCCGGCGTTGATGTACCTGGTGGGGTCCTTCGCCTTCAGCCGCCACAGCACGCCCCCGCCGACGGCCAGGACCAGGGCGACGCTGCCGATGGGGATCAGGCTCTTCTTGTTGAACTTGCGTCGTGCCATGGTCGGGCTGCGGTGAGGGTCGGGAGTCGGCCAGGATGGGTGGCGGCTGGGCTACCGGCCCGCAGGGTTGACGCCGATGCCCTCAACCGTGTTCCAATCGGGGTAACATTTGGCGAGCTGGGGCACGGCCGAGGCGAGGAAGTCGGCCATCACGCGGGCGCACTGGTCGCGGTCGGGGACGACGGTCATCAGCTCGATCTTCGAGTAGAAGCCGTGCGTCGCCCGCAGGTCCTGCAGCCGCTCGCGCACGCCGATCGAGTCCGACTCCCACTTGCCGTCAACGAAGAACGTGTACGCCACCCGCTTGGTCACGCGGGCGGCCTCGGTGGTGTCGACGAAGTTGATGAACGACAGGTCCAGCTTGTGCGAGGCGTCGTTCCCCGCGAACGCCGGCCCCAGGTCCCACGACTCGACCTCGTGCGTGTCGGGCTGGTAGCCGTCGGCCACGTAGCAGCGCTCGGGGATGTGCGCCACGGTGTCGACCATGCCGGTGTAGTAGGTGACCGCGCAGTTCAGCACGGCGTCGGGCTTGGCCCGCTGCAGCTGGCCGGCGATGCCCTTCCGCTCGATCGAGTCCTTGCCGTCGAACTGCGCCAGCTCCTCGGGCGTCACGCGGCGCGTGTCGACGTAGTCGCGGAACACGTACCGGTCGGTGCCCAGCGTCTCCTGCAGCTCGCGGTCCAGCGGCTCGTCGATCGACACCTGCACCCACGGCCCCAGTTGCTTGGGGATCGTCGACAGGTCCTGCGCCGGGTAGACCGGCAGCTTCTTGAAGTGCAGCTGCAGCGCGCTGGCGGCCACGTTCAGCCCGACCGCGCTCGCGGCCAGGATCACCACCGCCAACAGGAACCCGGGTTGGAGCCAGCGCCGCCGCCGGCCGGCCGTCGTGTGAACTGTCATCGGCCCTCCGGGGGTCGGTCGGACGTCCTCTTGCGGATGACGGTCGGCGGCTTGGCGGGCAGCTCGGCCGGGTCGTCGGCCTCCTCGACGAACAGGTGGTCCAGCGCCCACCCGACCGCCAGGATCATCAGGAACGCCGGCACCAGCATCATCAGCCCGACCATCTGGTGGGCGAAGCTCTCGGACCAGTTCGTGCTCACGTAGTGGTCCAGCAGCCCCTGCCCGCTGATCCGCATCACGTTGCAGCCGATGGCGATCGGCACGGCGGACGCGACCATCACGCCCCGCTCCCACATCGGCCGCGCCGACAGGAACGCCAGCGCCGCCGCCACGCTGATGAACGTCATCAGCGACCGCATGCCCGCGCACGCCTCGGCCACGTTGAGCACGCGCTGCGGGGCGCCGTTGCCCCCGTAGATGACGATCTTCGTGCCGCTGGTCATCGACTGGACGCCGGTCAGCTGCAGCACCTCGACCGCCACCCACGCCGCCCCCCGGCTCAGCGGTTCGGCGACCCAGCTGTAGACCAGCCCCGGCCAGGGGATCGCGCAGACCAGGAACGCGATGGGGAACCACGCGGTCCGCATGACGCCGGGGCCGCACAGCATCAACACGATGCCGTACAGCGTGACGACCATGCCCAGGTCCTTGAGGTAGTCGTTCTGCCCGGGCCAGATGCCGTAGACGAACAGGCCCAGGCCGGCCAGGGTCATGGCGATGCTCCAGTCGAGCAGCAGCACCAGCCCGCCGAGCAGCGCGACCGCGCACGCCGCGGGGAAGAGCAGCGCCTTCACCCGCGCCACGTTGATCGCCCCGCCCGACGCGTCGCTGTGGTGCCCGCACCAGAGGGCGACCCCGCAGCCAATCGCCAGCAGGGCCACGCTGGTGGCCAGCCGGGTCGGCCGTGCGAACCGGCCCCACACGAACGGCCCGCCGTCCGCCGCCAGCAGCGCCTCGCGGTTCACGAACAGGTAGTACAGCCCGACGAGTGGCACGAAGCAGCTGTGCCCCCAGTTCGCCTCGCCGATGAACGGGGCCGTCTTCAGCCACAGCCGGACCAGGTTGTGCCAGAACGTGGCGACGAACAGGCCCGCCACCACCGCGCCCTGGGCCCAGACGTCCACGGCAAGCCCGAGCAGATGCCGCTCGCCGGGGACTGGCGCGTCGAGCGTCTCTGGGTCGGCGTAGGCCAGTCCGGTTGGTGCGCTCATGCCGCTCAGGGGTCGCTCCGTCCGAGAACACGGGCCGCCGTGCGTCTCATCCGCCAGGGGGCGGCGGGTTGCACGCGCCGGCCGGGAAAACCGCAAGCCCGCCGGGCCGACCCTGAGGTCGGCCCGGCGGGCTTGGCATGTTCGGGCCGCAGATGTCGTACGGCCCGGCCGACCAAGGGGTTCGCCCTCGCCCGGCTCAGCATACGCCGAAACCGACCGCGGTGCCGCGGATCAGTTGACCGCCTGCTGCGGGGCGTAGTTTCGGTCGTACAGGAAGCCGAACCCGTACGTGATGCGGAACCCCTGCCGGATCGCCGCGAGGAACGGGGCCAGGATATTGGTGCCGACCTGGATCACGTCGTTGGGCTTCAGGTAGATGTCGGGCTGGTCGCCGGAGAAGATCGCGTCGACGTCCACGTGCACCAGGGCCTCGGCGGGCGGCCCCGATCCGGCGGTAGATCTCGGTCCGGCCCGGCATGGCCAGCCCGTCGAACATGCCGGCCGAGATGACGGCCTGCTTGATGGTGATCTTGCGGGCCGACAGGCTGTAGACGCCCGTGCGGACCACGTGGCCGCCCATGTAGTACTCGCCGATCACCGGCTGCGGGACCATGATCAGGTCCCCGGGGCGGATCACGATGTTGTACTCCAGCGCGCCCGACCGCAGGGCGGTCAGCGGCACCCGGATCGTCCGCGTCGCCGTCGGGGCGACCGGGGCGGCAAACTGGAACGGGGCCGCCGGCGCCGGCATCGCCGCCGCCGGGGCGGGCGCGGCGGGGACGGGCGCGGCCGGCGGCATCGGGGTCGGCGTGGCGGGCGAGGTCGCCGGGGCCGTCGCCGGTGTCGCCAGCGGGTCGGCCGTCTGCATCAGGTTCATCACCCGGACGGCCGGCAGTCCGGCGTCGCTGTGCGGCACGGCCAGCGGGTCCCCGCCGGGCGTCGGCGCGGGCACGGTCGACTGCCCCCCCCGCCGGGGCCGCCGGCGCGCTGTCCGACGCCCCGTTGGGGTCCTCCTTCACCTGCCGGATCACGTACAGCTCGTCCACCGACGGCAGCGTGTCGTGCGCCAGCACCAGCGCGTCCAGCACGCGGAAGTCGCTCTTGAGTATGATGTACTGGCTCGGCGTGTTCACCGCGCCCAGGATGTTGAACGACCGGGCCCGCGCCTCCAGCACCTGCACCGACACCTGCGCGTTGCTCAGGATGTTCGCGTTGCGGTAGGCGTCCGACACCGCGTGCTGCAGCTCGGCCTCGGTCAGCCCCTCGGCCTTCACCGGCGACCCGATCAGCGGCAGGTTGATGTTCCCGCTCTCGCTCACCGTGTTCTGCCGGACCGTCTCCAGGTTCTGCTCGACCAGGTTCGAGATCGACACGCTGATGATGTCGCCCTTGCCGATCTTGTAGTCCCGGCTCAGGACCAGGTTGTCCAGCTTCGTGTCGATCTCCTGCGCGCCGTAGAACCGGTCCTCCGGGTCGTCGATCGACGGGTCCAGGGCCGACAGGCTGGTCAGGATCGGCTTCTGCAGCGACGACGAGACGTTGGGGAACATCTCGGTCGGGTCCAGGAAGCTCTTGCGCGGGTCGAGGAACCCGCCCCCGGCGCACCCGCCCGCGGCCATCGCCACGGCCGCCAGCGCGGCCGCCGACGCGATCGTCCGAAGCCCCCCCGCCCGCAGCCCCCGCACCCGAGTTGCCGCCGCGGTCGCGGGGACCGGTGCCGTACGATGTTCAGCTCGGGCTAGACGCAAAACGCTGCTCCTTTCGATGGCCACCGGCCCGGGTCGGTCCTCCGACCCGCGCGCCAGCCTCACTCGACTATCGGCCATTGGCGACCGAGTCACACACCCGGTCGGGCCGCGGCCACTTCCGCTGTCCCGCCGGACCCCCCAGGTTGGCGCGACAATGTATTCCGCCAATTCCCGAATGCAAGGCGGCCCCATCCGGCCCGGCCGCCCCTCCGCCCCGTTCCATCGGCATAATCCGCACGCCCGACTAGCGTTTTTTCGCCCAACCGGTACACCTCTGCTCATGTGGGTTCGCAGGACCGTCCGGGTCGCCGTGTGGGGAGCCACCTGGGGACCAGCCATCCTCGGAGTCGCCCTCCTCGTCGCCGCATGGCTCGGCCGGTCCAACGTCCGCCTGGTCTGGGTCCGCACGCAGGACCACATCGGCTACGTCCAGCTGACCCCCCGCCACCTCGACGTTGCCTACTGGCGCCGGGCCGAGTACGAGCCCTCCGTCCGCCAGCGCCCGCTCCTGGCGCACGGCCGGCTCGCCCTGCTGACCACGGTCGAGCCCACCCCGCCCGAGCCGACCACCACGTCCGAAAAGCTCGCCGACGCCGACCGCTCTTGGCACGCCCTCGGCTTCGGCGTCGTCAAGGGCAACGGCTTCTGGCCGCCCACGCCGTCGCAACGGGAGGTGTGGATTCCCACGTGGTTCGCCGTGGTCGCCAACTTCGCGCCCCTGGCGGTGGCGCGGTTGGCCCGCCGCCGCCGTGTGCAAACATCTCGACGTTGATCCGGTGAAGCCGGCGTCTGAGGTACCCCGGCTTCCTTGGGAACGGCACCCCGACCCCTCAATTGTTCTTGTTGTCCCTGTCCGGCCGCTCGACGAACGTGCCGATGCGGACGTCGGCTTCAAGGACGGCTCGCGAGGGTCGCCGAGGATGCGGAGCGGCGTGCCGGTCTCGCCGACCGTCCGGCCGCACGCGTGGATGCCGCTGATCCGCATCAGGCGCTCCTCACGCGTTGGGCACCAGCGTCCGCCACGCGTACGTCTGTCTCGATGCCGAGCACGCCGAACGACCCGCTCGTGGCCGGCGGCGTCCGCAGTTGATGACCACGACATTCTCGGTCGGCACGTTCAGCCGCCAGCCGTCGCGGTGGGTGCCCGACGTGATCGCAAGGGCGTGCTCCCGCTGGTCGAACCGGCAGCCCTCGATCAGGACGTTGCGCGACATCCCGGGGTCGATGCCGGCGTTGTTGTGCCCCCGTGGCCTCTTCGAGATCAGCTCGTCCCCAGCAGCCCCGCGTACCGAGCGAACCCCGCCGCCTGCTTCGCCAGCCGGGCGTCGATGTCGGCGTCGGTGATTCGCCCCGCCTCGTCCAGCTTCTTGCCCGCGCCCGGGATGAACACGCGATCCGGGAACAGGTGGGCGTTGCGGTAGGCGAACACCATCTGCAGCTGCTCGACCCCGCGCACGCCGCCGAACCCGCCGTTGGCGACGCCGACGAACGCGACCGGCTTGTCCTGGAAGCTCTCGGGGAACTTCAACAGGTCGATGAAGTGCTTCAACACGCCGGGGAACGACCCGTTGTACTCCGGCACGATCAGGTGCAGCCCCGCCGCCGACACGACCCGCTGTTGGACGGCCACCAGTTCCGGCGGCTTCACGGCGAACGCCTCGGGCGCGAACGCACTGCCCGGCAGTTCGGCCAAGCCGTACACCTCGGCCGACGCTCCCGCCGCCGCGTAGTGCCGCCCCACCGCAAGGGCCACCTTCAGCGAGTTTGACCCCGGCCGGTTCGTACCGCTCACGATCAGGATTGGACCCGCCATGCGAAAACCCTCTGGCACCCCCGTTGCGGCGTCGGCGGCAGCAATGGCCCCACCACGGCACCACCGGGCCCGCGTTTATAGCCGACCCCGGTTCGGCTTCAAAACCACGCCCCGACTGATCCTGTCGGCACTCATGGCCCTGGCCTCGCTGGCGATCACCGGATGGTGGCTCTACCGCCACGTTCGTCCCTGACCCCGGCACGGCAGTTGCGTTCTAAGAGTCCGGTAACCCAACGGAGAACACCATGGCCACCACCGTCGTCGGAATCTTTGACACCTTCACCCACGCCCAGTCGGCCGTCCTCCGCTTGGTCGACGCCGGGTACGACCGCGACCAGATCAGCGTGATCCACACCCACGCGGCCCGCAGCGCGTCCGCCGCCGCCATGGCTGACCACATGGACCCCGACGCAGCCGCTGCCCGCACGGGCGTCACCCCCGACTGGGGCATGGCCAGCGCCGGTGCCGCCGACTCGGCCGCCACCGTCTCGGCGATCGACGCCGACCCCGACGCCGACGTGCTCACGTCCGCCGACGAGACGTTCAACGAGATCGGCCCCGCCGGCGGGGCCGTCACCGGCGCGGGCACCGGCATGGTGATCGGCGGCGGGCTCGGCGTCCTCGCGGGGGCGGCCGGCCTGTTCATCCCCGGCATCGGCCCGATCCTGGGCATGGGCCCGATGCTCGCCACGATCCTGGGCGGGGCCGGCATCGGTGCCGTCGCCGGGGGCCTGAGCGGCGCGCTCGTGAACGCCGGCGTCCCCACGATGGATGCCGACCACTTCGCCGAGGGCGTCCGCCGCGGCGGCACGCTGGTCACCGTGGTGGCCGACGACGAGGCCAAGGGCGACTACGCCGCCGACCTGCTCGACCGGGCCGGCGCGTTCGACGTCAACGAGCGGGCCGCCACATGGACCGAGGCGACCGCCCCCGTCGGCGGCAACACCGAGATCCCCGCCCTGTCGACCCTGCCCGACTCGTCGTTGACCGCCGACATGCCCGTCGCCCGCGCATGAGAAGGCCGCACGGTCGGAGGGAGACGCGTGCGGCCTGGCGGAGGAAGCCTGTAGCGGAGCAGATGGTCGGGAAGACATCTCCCACCCGCCCGCTCCACCTGTGGCAGATACCATCCAACTAGACTGTCAACGCACAGCGTGCATTCCGTTTGCAGCGAACTAATTTGCTCGTGCCCAACTCGTTCCACTGAGGGTGATCTACGAACGACACGAAGTCACACGAAGCGGAATGGCGAACAACCCGGCTCTGCTTCGTGTCCCTTCATGTCCTTCGTAGATAACTCCCTGATCCGGAATATCGGTGCCAGACGGACAGATAACGGTGCGGTTGCATGCGTCTTCATTCGTGGCGATTCCTGCCATTCGTGGCCGGCTTCGCATCGCCCCGAACGAATCACGGGGCTCCACGAAGTGACGCGGCGGTGCTAGTGTGTCGCCCATGAGCGACCTGCACCTGTTGTCACCCCGCGGGTTCCGCGCCGCCGGCGTGGCCGCCCAGATCAAGGCCAGCGGCAAGCCCGACGTCGGCCTGCTCGTCGCCGACGGCCTCGCCGCCGCCGCCGCCGTCTTCACCACCAACCGCGTCGTCGCTGCCCCGGTGGTCGTCGGCCGCGCGCACATCGCCACCGGCAAGCTGCGGGCGGTCGTCATGAACTCCGGCAACGCCAACGCCTGCACCGGCCGGCAGGGCGATCGCGATGCGATGAAGATGTGCCAACTGGCCGCCGAACACCTCGGCTGCGATGCCAGCCAGATCCTGCCGAGTTCGACCGGCATCATCGGCCACCCGCTGCCCATGGGGAAAGTGACCGCCGGCATCGCCGCCGCCGCCGAGGCGTTGGGCAACTCGGCCGAGCACGCCGGCGCGTTCATGGACGCCATCCTCACGACGGACTTCAAACGCAAGTCGGCCGCGGTGACGGTGAAGGTCGGCCGCGACCGCTTCACACTGGCCGGCGTGTGCAAGGGCAGCGGCATGATCGGACCGCGCATGTCCGTCAACGCCCCCAAACACGCCACGATGCTGGCCTACCTGACGACCGACGTCGCCGCCCCGGCGTCGATCCTGCGCAAGCTGCTGGCTCGATCGTCCGATGGGTCGTTCAACGCCGTCACGGTGGACGACCACGCCAGCACGAACGACACCGCCGCCCTGCTGGCCAGCGCCACCGGCGGCGTGAAGCTGAACACCCCCGCCGCCGTTGACCGGTTCGCCGCCGCGTTGGACGAGGTGTGCCAGTCGCTCGCCTACCAGATCGCCGCCGACGGCGAGGGGGCGACCAAGGTGGTCAAGATCGTCGTCAAGGGCTGCGCCACCGTCGCCATTGCCCAGACGATCGCCCGCACGATCGCCAACAGCCCGCTGGTGAAGTGCGCCATGAACGGCAACGACCCCAACTGGGGCCGCATCGTCAGCGCCGCCGGCTTCGCCGGCGTGCCGTTCGACCCCGACCGCTCCACGCTCAAGCTCCAGGGCACGACGGTCTTCCGCGCCGGCCAACCCGTCCCCTTCGACGCCGAGCGGGCCAGCGAAAGCCTGAAGGCCCCCGAGGTGGTCGCCGAACTTTCCTGCGGCCTCGGCAAGTCCGACGCCACCGTGTGGACGTGCGACCTGTCGAAGGAGTACGTGACGATCAACGCCGACTACCACACCTGACAACCAGAAACGCTCGCCGGCCGGATGCAAGTCACCTCATATTGCGACCGGCGGCGAGGACGACCCCACCGAATACCTCGACATGGCGGCGACGCCGCCGGCGACGGTGGTGGTGCCGGTGTTGGTGTTCGAGGCTGATAGGGTCGCTGTGCCGGCCTGGTTGAAGTTGGCCGACAGCGTGCCATCGCCGCCCCGCGAGAATGAGAGCCTGCTCGTATCCGTCACGAGCTTCCGTTCAAGGTCACTTACCGCTCTGGACGTGCGATGAGCTGGGCGGCTGTGCCGAGGGGCCTGAGGGTTTGGGTCCGCTCGTCGTAGCGGTAGACGAAGCGGGCGGGTTGGCGGGCGGCGTAGTAGGCGAAGAGGTCGCGGTTGCGGGCGGGGCCGAGGTCGTGAGCGCGGAGGATGGGGGCGTCGTCGGGCCAGGCGACGTCGGCGTTGAAGACGGGCTCCTCGTTCGTGTTCCGCTTCGGGTCGTAGGTGAACAGCACGATGGCCGGGCGGTGGCCGAGCGAGGCGAGTTGGCGGTCGACATCGGCGATCAGCGGGGCGGCGAACAGGTTGTCGCTCGACGGGGCGTCGAACTGCGGCAGGCCGGCGATGGCGAGGCCGATCAGGATGACCGGGACGGCGGCCGTGGCGCGGGGGCGGACGACGGCCGGCAGCAGCAACGGGAGTTGCTCGGCCCCGACGACGACGGCCAGCACGATCGCCCCGGCGACGGCAAGCGTGTAGTGGGGAAAGAAGAAGACGTAGCCGACGTACAGCAGCAGGAACAGCGGCACCGCCGCCAGCACGACGGCCCGGCGGCGGGTGAGGCCGACCAGCGCGACTGGGACCAGCGGGAGCAGCATCGGCAGCGGCAGGGTCGGCAGGCGGACCAGGGTCAGCTCGATGCGCGCGGGCGACAGACCGGTGGCGTGGGCGCGGAACAGGTTGTCGATGGCCTTGGGCAGCGTGTGGTCGGCGAGGACCGGGCGGTACTCATCGTATAGGGCCTGCTTCTGCGGCAGCGGCGACCGCGGGCGGGCGGCGGGGTCGAAGGGGTGAAACCCGTAGGAGGTGCCGGGGTAGTCGCGGTCGGCGTAGAGGCGGAACGGGGTTTCCAGCCAGTGACCGGTGATGCCGCGGTTGAGGGAGATCTGGAAGAGAAGGCACGGGACGACGGGGGCGAGCAACAGGGCGAGGGGGACGAGGCGATTGCGAAGGCGCGAGCGACTGCCGGGCGAGTTGGGCTTTGCGATCAGCAACAGCACGTCGAGGGCGATGGGGAGGGCGAAGCACAGCGCGTCGACGGGGCGGGTGAGGGCGGCCATGCCGAGGCAGGCACCGATGGCGAGGGACCAACGGTGACGGTGGGACGGTCGTCCCTTTGGCGACCCGCTGGTCTCGTCTGTAGCGGCGGCGACCTTTGCTGTCGTCAGCGACCAAGGCAGCCAAGACGATCCTCCGCCCGGCGATCCCTGGCTTCCCGGCGCCGTTGGCGGCAGTCCAACCGACATCCCACGGCGATCGGCGATGTCGGCGGAGCGCGACTTGAGCCAGGCGACGGTGGCGGCGAGGCCCCACATTAGCAGCGGCATCTGGGCCAGCGTCATGATCGACAGCGTGCGGTACCGGCCGTCGGTCCAGAGCAGCAGCACGGCGGCGAGCGCGGCGGGCCCGTTCAGCAACTCGACAACGACGCGGAACAGCAGGCCGGCGACGATCGCGGCGACGAGCAGCGACGTGATCCACGGCGGCAGGCCGAGCCAGATGCCGGGGACGTGAAGGAGGGCCGTGCCGGGGAAGTAGGCGGAGGCGTAGACGGGGGCGTCGAGAAGTTGGAAGCTGTCGAAGAACGGGGCGAGCGGGTGGGCGGGCATCCAGCCGTGGAGCCGGGCGAACTGGTGGGCCTGGATCAGGTAGCTGAATTCGTCGTGGACGTAGGGGTGAAGGGGCCGGCCTTGGCCGAGGGCGGTGGCGAACAGGTAGGCGAACGTGGCGAGGACGACCAGGCCGGTCGCGAGCCGGGCATGGGTTTCGATGGTGCGCCCGAATGCCGAGACCGCCGGGGCGACGGGGCGGAGCGCCAGCCCAAGGAAGACGATGGCGACGAACCCCAGCAGGGCTGTGGGGCCCCAGGGGCCGAGGGAAATCAGGCCGAGGGTGAACTGGCCGTACCAGGTGGCGGCGAGGGCGAGGCCGGCGGTGAGGAGGATTGCAGAGCAGAGGAGCCGAGTGGAAGAGGAACCGAGGGGGGCAGACGCCAACGGCGACGACGGTTTGACGGGCGGGCGCGGCACCGGCGGTTTGCGTCGTTGCGGCATGTCGCCTTGGCCCCTCTGCTCCTCAGCCCCTCTTCTCCTCTGCTCCCCCGCAACTCACCCCTTCCCGGGCCGGCCGCCGTACATCAGGGACAGCACCTCCGCGCGCGTCGAGGCGTTGCTCTTGAACGTGCCGCGGAGGGCGCTGGTGACCATCGTGCTGCCGGGCTTGGCGGCGCCGCGGATCGTCATGCAGGTGTGGGTGGCCTCGAGCACGCAGGCGGCGCCGCGGGGGGCGAGCTCCTGCATGAGGGCGTCGGCGATCTGCGTGGTGAGCCGCTCCTGCACCTGGGGGCGGCGGGCGAATCCCTCAACAAGGCGGGCCAGCTTGGACAGGCCGACCACCTTGCCGTCGGGCAGGTAGGCGACGTGGGCCCGGCCGGTGAACGGGAGCAGGTGGTGCTCGCAGAGGCTGTGGAACTCGATGTCGCGGAGCAGCACGATCTCGTCGTACCGCTCGTGGAACACGGTCTTGAGGTGGCGACGGGGATCATCGTGCAGGCCGGCCATCAGCTCGGCGTAGGCGCGGGCGACGCGGTTGGGCGTCCTGAGCAGCCCCTCGCGATCGGGGTCCTCGCCGACGGCCAGCAGGATCTCGCGGACGGCCCGCTCGATGCGCGTCAGGTCGACGTTCGCCGGGGGCATGTTTGCCGGGCGGGGGTCGGACGGGTCGTCGGTGGGGTCGCGGGTCACGCGGGCGATTGTAGTGTGGGTCGGGTGGGGCGAAAGCCTCCGTTCAGCGACGGCCCCGAGGGCCGGCATCGCGCAGCAGTCTGCGCTGCCAAGCCGTCGTTGAACGGAGGCGGATGTCGGCCACGCTCACACCGCGCCGGTGGCCACGCGGGTGGCGTGGCTGGCGGCCCAGAGCATGTAGGCGGCGTAGCCGGGCTCGTGGGCGAACGGGGGGCGGTCGTACAGGCGCATCGAGTCGATCTCGTCGTTGCACCGCAGGTCGGCCACGTTGTCCACCCGCTGGTTGGGCAGCAGCCAGAAGACGCTGTCGTCGAAGTTCAGGTCCTCGTAGCACTGGACGTAGGCGTTGGGGCCGACGACCAGGCTCTGGACGAGCGGCTCCCACCCGGCGCCGGCCAGGCGAAGGTACGGCAGGTCGACCGGGCCGACCAGCCTCACGTGCTTCCCGGTCTGCTGCGGCTGGTCCCAGACGTCGACCCAGCAGCCGTTGGACAGGTTCATCCACATCTTGCCCATGGGAACCCCTTAAATTGTTCGTCGCCCGCGAGCCTTTGATCGCCACCGGCCTCGCTTGCAGACGTGATAGAGCAAGTATCGAGCGACCGCAAATTGATGGCAACGGCGATAATCGGTAACGCCCCGGGGCGGCTGTACGCCAGTCTTGACCTGGGCGATGATGGAGGGGTTGCTGGCGGCAATCGGAGCCTCCGCCGATGGGCTGGCGGGGTCGTCGCCGGCGACAGTTGGAGGCCGCGGTCATGGATGACCCCACCACGGATGAGGGTGCCAGACGCCGTCCTGCGCCGAGCACGGCAAGCGAGGCGGGGGCAACCTGACGGTGACCGCCCGGATCGGCAGGGACGGCCAGTACCGCCTGCTCCGGTGCCGGGCGTGCAAGTCGCGGTTCAGCGAGCGCCGGGGGACGGTCTTCTTCGGGTCCCACCTGCCGGCGGCGAAGGTCACCTCGATCCTGGCCCACGTGCGGGAGGGGTGCGGCATGCGGCGGACGGGCCGGCTGGTCGGGACCAAGGAGGACACGGTCATCCGGTATGCCCGGCTGGCCGGGCGGCACGCGGCGGGCTTGCACGGCGAGCTCGTGGCGTTTTCCCCCGGCGACCGAGGAGCTGCCGCTCGACGAGAAGTGGTCGTTCGTCCAGAAGAAGGAGGCGACGAACCGCGGCCTCGCCAGCCCGGCCGACGATGAGCGGGGCGACCGGTGGGACCACGTGGCGTTGGACCCGGAACACCGGCTGGTCCTGTCGGTCGTGCCGGGCAAGCGGACGGCGGCGAACGCCGCCGCCGCAGGCCGACTCCGTCGCGCACTACCGGGAGTGGGCGGCAGGCCACCAGTACCTGATCCGGGCGAACGACGCCCGCCAGGTGCTGCACGATGGGGTCGAGCGCAAGCTGGGCGAGGTGGCCGACCTGCTGCACGGGCGGATGGGGCGGTCGCGCGAGGTCCTGTACCACGGCAAGGCGGCGACGCAGTTCGTGGCCGAAGCACCGGTCCTGCTGACCCGCCCGGCCTACCCCAAGCGCGCGGCGGACGCCGCCACGTCCCAGCGCGGCCGCAAGCGGCCGGTCGTCCACGGCCCGGCGTTGCCGCTGCGGCTGATCGTCGCCGAGGTCCGCGACCAGCGCGGCAAGGTGCTGGCCCGCTGGCTGCTGCTGACCGACGTCACCGACGCCAGGGTGACGGCCGACACCGTCGCGAGCTGGTACTACTGGCGCTGGCGGATCGAGAGCTACCACAAGCTGCTCAAGGGGGCCGGCCACCAGGTCGAGGACTGGCGGCAGGCGTCGGCCGCGCCGTTCGCCCGCCGCCTGCTGGTGACCGCCATGGCCGCCGTCGTCGCCTGGCAGCTGGCGCGCGCGCGACGACCGGCCCGAGGCCGGGCCGCTGCGCGAGCTGTTGGCCCGCCTCAGCGGCCGCCAGGTCGACCGCAAGCGGAACGGGCGCGGCTACACCGAGCCGATGCTGCTGGCCGGCCTGATGGTGCTGGTGCCGACGCTCATCCTGCTGGAGACGATGTCGCTGGAGGAGGTGCGGGCCGCCGCAGCACCACTGCTGGAGCTGATCCCGCAAAAGCCCGACCCGCCGCCGCCCAAACGCGACACGCGGGTTGTGTAAATGTCAGTGGGTGTACACCCGGGGCTCCGTCGTTGCGTGCGATGCCGTCGGCTCACGTCGCCTTGGCCAGGAACAGGGCGATGCGGTCGATGCCCTTGTCGATGGTCGCCATGCTGGTGGCGAAGCTGAGGCGGACGTGGGTGTCGAAGCCGCTGTCGGTGCCGGGGACGACGGCGACGTGGTTCTGCTCCAGCAACGCCGCGGCGAAGGGGACGGCGCCGGTGATCTCGACGCCGCCGATCGTCTTGCCGTAGTAGCGGCTGACGTTGGGGAAGCAGTAGAACGCGCCCTGGGGCTTGACGCAGGTGACGCCGGGCAGGGCGGCGAGACGCTGGTGCATGTGTCGGCCGCGCTTCTCGAACTCCTGGCGCATCTGCTCGACCGTCTCGGCGCCGCGGGGGTCGGTCAGGGCGACGGTGGCCGCGGGCTGAACGAAGCTGGTGATGGCGCTGTTCATCTGGCTCTGGAGCTTGTTCATGGCGTCGATGACGGGCTTGGGGCCGCCGACGTAGCCCACGCGCCAGCCGGTCATCGCGAAGCTCTTGCTGTGGCAGTTGAACGTCAGCGTCTGGTCGATCAGGGCCGGGTGTAGCGTGGCGAAGCTGACGAACTGCAGGCCGTCGAAGATCAGCTTCTCGTAGATCTCGTCGCTGAAGACGACGACGTGCGGGTGCTTGGCGACGACGTCGGCGAGGCCCTTCAGTTCGGCCGGGGTGTAGGCGTGGCCGGCGGGGTTGCTGGGGCTGTTGAGCACCAACACCTTGGTCTTGGGGGTGATGGCGGCGTCGAGCTGGGCGGGGGTGAGCTTGAACCCGTTGGCCTCGGCACCGTGGACGATGACCGGTACGCCGCCGGCCAGCTTGGCCTGCTCGGGGTAGCTGACCCAGTACGGGGCGGGGATCAGCACCTCGTCGCCGGGGTTGAGCACGGCCATGAACGCCATGTACAGGCAGTGCTTGCCGCCGGCGCCGACGGTGATGTTCTCGGGCTTGTAGGGCAGGCCGTTCTCCCTGGCGAACTTGTCGGCGATGGCCTGCTTCAGTTCGGGGAAGCACGGCGTGGGGGTGTACTTGGTGATCCCCTTGTCGAGGGCCGCCTTGGCGGCCTCCTTGATGAACGCCGGCGTGTCGAAGTCCGGCTCGCCGGCGCCGAAGCCGACCACGTCGACGCCGGCCTTCTTCAGCGCGTTCGCCTTGGCCGTGACGGCCAACGTGATCGACTCGGACACCAGGGACATGCGGTCGGCAAGCGGGATCATGGTCGGACGCTCCTCTACGGGGCCCCGACGCTAGCCCTGACGGGTGGGGATGGCAAGGCGGCCGGCTCGGGTCGCATTACACGTTGACGACAAGCAGACCGGTCGTCGGATCGCCGTCGAAACTCAGGAGGTCGTGATACCGCGATCGCAATATCGCCGCCACGGCCGCCGTCCCGGCGTTGCCGACCGAAAGCCAGATGACTTTCGGCGGCGGACCGCTGACAAAAGCGCGTTGCCGGAAATTGTTGTCTTTCGAAACGATCGTGTAGCCGTCACGCCTGGCCAGCTCCCACACGATCGTGTCGGTCGCGCCGTCGCCTAGAAGTTGACCGGTGTGCGCGCTGCCTGGGAACAGGTCGGCAACCCGGCCAACGAGAGACGGGCTGAGATTCTCGTCGAACAGCAATATCACGCCGCCGGCGACGTGGCGAGCCGTCGCTCCCGGTTGGCAGCGAAGGCGAAGACGGCCCGGACGTGTTCCGGCCGCAAGACGGGGAAGTCGCGGAGCAGTTCCGCCTCGGACATGCCGCCGGCCAAGTACTCCAGCACGTCGTACACCGTGATCCGCGTCCCGCGGATGCACGGCTTGCCACTGCGCACGTCCGGCGTGACTGTGATCCAGTCGTCGACGCTCATGCCGCTGATGTTACCGTTCCATCCCATCGCCTGCCAACGTCTACCGGCCATCCCGCCGATGACATCGGCACCCGTATTGGTGCGGTTCAAGTCTTCTCGGCCGTCGTCCGATAACAATTCCGTGACCCTCGACCAAGTGATCGCGGCGTTGGTGCAATCGACGAACGGGGCGGCGGACGATGCGCTCCTCGAGGCGCTCAAGGTCGGGTCGCCGCCGGAGGTGGCGCGGGCGCTGGACGGGCTGTTCCAGCGCCGGACGAGCGCCGCCCTGAACGGCGTCGTCGAGCGGTACGCGGACCTGCCGGCGGAGCTTCGGCCGCGGGTGTTGGAGCACATGGACGTGCTGCTGACGGCCGTGCGCGAGGTGGCCCGAAGCGGGGAGATCGACGGGCGTCTGTCGGCCATCCGGCTGGTGGTGGACGCCCGTGAGGGGCAGCTGGCGCACGTGGTGGCGGACAACCTGCGGCACGCAGACCTGAGCGTGGCGACGGCGGCGGCGAACGCGCTGGTCACGCTGGCCGAGTGGGTGTCGGTGGGCGTGCGGACCCTGCAGCGGAGCGACGCCGACGGCACGGATGCCGCCGGCGTCGCGACCTTCGAGCAGGTGTGCCGGGACCGCGTCGAGATCGAGCAGGCGGTCTGCCGGGCGCTGGAGGTGGGTCGGGACCGGCCGGGAACGGAGCGGTTGACCGGCGACGTGGTGCGGGCGGCCGTGCTGCTGATGGACTCGACGGCGAGCAAGGTGATGGCGCTGCTGCGGGGCCCGCGGCACAGCGGGCAGGCGGCGCTGGCCAAGCGGGTCGGCCAGACGCCCTCGGCCGACGGGGTGGACGCGTTCCTGCTGGCCGCGGCGCACGGCGGACAGCGGACGACCTTCGCCAACGGGCTGGCGCGGATCGCCGACGCCCCGGCGTTGGACGCGGTGCTGCGGCGGACGCACTGGCTCAAGGACCAAGCCTTAGCCACATGCATGGCCGGCGTGAGCCGGGGCACGTGGTGGAGCGACGCGGAGCTGACGCGCGACGTGTCGGCCCGGCACGGGGACGACGCGGCCAAGGTGGGCCGGTGGATCGCCGCGTCGGGGTCGGCCGACACGGTGCAGGACGAGCGGCTGATCGCCGTGCGCCGGCAGCTGCTGGTCGCCGAGCCGGACAACGTCGCCGCCCGGGCGGAGCTGTTCCGCGTGGCGGCGGGCCGGCCGCGCGGGGCATCGGTCATGTTGGTGACGGCGTTCCTGGACGACCCGGACGAGCGGCTGTCGCGGCTGGCGGCGCGGGAGATCACCCGCCGTCGCCCCGCCGACTACCGCAGCCTGCTGATGGCCCGCATGGGCGGTGCGGCCCCGTCGGTCCGGCGGGTGATCGGGCGGGCCGTCGGTCAGGCCGGGTTCGACCAGTTCTGGGCCAACTTCGACAACATGGACGCGACGCAGCGGCGGACGGCCGGGCGGGCGCTGCTGAAGATGATGCCCGACCTGCCGGCCCGGCTGAACCGCCGGCTGGCGGCGGGCGGTGGGCCGGGGGCGGCACCGGTGAACGACCGCCTGAAGGCGCTGCGGATGGCGGCCGAGCTGGGCGTCGCGAAGCAGGTGGCACCGGCGCTGGTGCGGCTGTGCGGCGACCCGAGCCCGCGGGTGCGGTCGAAGGCGGTCGCGCTGCTGGGCGAGGTGCCGACGGTGTCGCTGGACGCCTTGGTCGAACGGCTGCTGAACGACCCCGACGCCCGGGTGCGGGCCAACGCGGTCGAGGTGCTGGAGGGTCGCCAGGGTCCGGGAAAGGTGGGGACGCCGGGCTTCGTGCCGACGCTGGTGGCGCGGGCCCGGTCGGGCAGCAACCGGGAGCGGGCGAACGCGATCCGGGCGCTGCACCGGTTGCGGATGGACGACGTGGCCGATGCGCTGGCGCACATGCTGGCCGACCCGCGCGTCGAGCATCGGATCTCCGCGCTGTGGGCGGTGAAGGAGACCGGGCTGTGGAACCTGGTCGGCCGGGTTGGGCAGATGGCCAAGGGCGACCCGGACGGCACGGTGCGGCAGTACGCGATGGGCGTGCTGCGGGCGGTGTCGGAACTGATCCGAAACCAACAGCAGGAGCAGGCGCGGCGGGCGGGGTGAGCGGGCGACACGGTTAGGCGAAAGAGTGGGACGAGGGGCCGGCGGTGGAACCGCCGTGGTCCCGGATCTGCAAAGCCGCAAGCGGCGAAACCAACTGGAGCGACACATGCGGCGAGCGACACTGGCGAGCTGGATTGGTCTGATCGGGATGATGGCGGCGGTGCCGGCGCGGGGGGAGCCGACGCAGCAGCAGGTGTTCCAGAGCATCCAGCAGAGCGTGAACGGCGACCCGTCGATCGGCGGGAAGACCATCGCCGGGTGCGTGGCGGTGGTGGTCGGGTTCGTGATCGTCGGCTTCGTGGTGACCAAGCGGCAGGAACGGGACGAAGTGATCAACGGCGGTTGGGGGTCGGCCGGGACGTCGTCATCGGTGCCGGCCGGGGCCAAGCGGGGAACGCCGGGGGTGGTGAACAACCCGACAAAGCTGGTCCGAGAACTGATGAAGGAGGCCGGGCTGACGCGGGCGCAGGTGCGGCAGCTGGAGTCGCTGAACGAACGGCTGGCCGACGACGACCGGGCCGTCAAGCACTTGGCGACGCTGCTGCTGTGCCCCTCGCTGATCGCGGCCGCCCGGCCGGAGCAGATCCTGCGAGCGGCTTGAACCCAGATCGGCTACCGGCCGCCGTGGCCGCCTCCACCTCCGCCGCCACCACCATGTGATGCTTCCCCACCGCCGCCGCCGCTGTGGGCGGCGACGCCGTGGACGTAGCCGAGGCTGGCACGGTCGCGAGCCTCGACGCCGTGCGGGGTGACATCGCGATGGGCCCAGTCGTGGCCGTCGTGGTACCAGTAGTCGCGCGGGTGGTGGACGCCGCCGACGTCGACGTACTCCTCGTCGTAGTAGTAGCCGGGGGCGACGGCCACGGCGTCGGGCGGTCCCGGCTCGACGGCGCAGCCCGCGGCGAGGATCGGCACGAACAGGATGGCGGCGAACGAAAGGACGTGGGAGAGGCGTGTCATGCCGATGGCATAAGCAATCGGCGAACCCCGGCGCCCTTCAAACCTTGAAAACCGCCCCCATCCGCCGGCCCAGCAGCGTGTTGGCCGACAGGATCGTCAGCGTCAGCAGCACCATGGCCCAAACGCCGAGCGCGCTGGCGATGTACGGACCGTCGCCTAGCCGTTGGAACAGGTTGTAGATGCCGACCGTGATGGGCCAGTAGTCCTGCTTCTGGACGAGGATGAGCGAGTCGCTGACCTCGAGCATGGCGAAGGCGAACGCCAGCAGGCCGCCGGCGATGAGGTTGGCGGAGATTAGGGGCAACACGATCTTCCGCAGCGTGAGCCCGCCGCTCGCGCCGAGGTTGCGGGCGGCCAGTTCCAGGTCGACCGGCGTCTGCTCCAGCCCGGCCACGGCGGAGCGGACGACGTACGGCATCCGCCGCATCGCGTAGGCGGTCACCAGCAGCAGCGTCGGGTTCTCCTTCACGTCGAACAGGTGCTCGAGGCGGGGCCAGTCCTTCAGGCGGATCTGCATGCGGGCGCTGATCGCCAGGTAGCCGAACGCCATCACCAACCCCGGCACGGCCAGCGGGAGCATGGCGAGGCTATCGACCGCCTGACGGACCACCTTGGGCAGCCGCGACCGCACCACCAGGAACGCGATGGCGAGCCCCAGCACCAGGTCGATGGAGGTGCTGATGGCCGCGTACTCGATGCTCCGCCTGACCGACGGCAGCGTGGCGTCGTTGGTCAGCGCGTTCAGGTAGTGGCTGCCCGTGAACACCTTGGGGAGGGTGGACTGGTACCACGCGCCGGTCTTGCTCACGCTGATCAGCACCACGCCGATGTGCGGCAGCAGGGCCAGCCCGCCGACGATCACGAACGGGATCAGCACGGGGATGCTGCCGATCGGGCCGAGCTTCACCGTGTCGGCGGCCGTGGTGGCCTTGCTCACGGCGGCGTCCTGGCTGCGGCCGAGCACGAACTTCCCGACCACGTACAGCAGCGCGCTGCTGACCAGCATCACCACGGTCAGCGCGTACGGGATCGCGTTGCCGTTGACCTGGCCGATCTGGGCGAAGATCTGCACCGGCGTGACCCGGTAATAGTCGAACATCAGCGGCGTGCCGAGCTCGGTGAAGCTCCAGATCAGCACGATCGTCCCGCCGGCGAACAGGCCCGGGCGAAGCAGGGGCAACGTCACCTTGCGGAAGATCGTCCACCGGCTCGCGCCCAGGTTGGCGGCGGCCTGCTCCATCGCGGGGTCGAGGTTGGCCAGGGCGGCCGACACGTTCAGGTACAGGATCGGGTACAGGCTCAGCGACTCGAGCAGGATCACGCCCAGCAGTTGGGCCGACCCGAACCAGTTGACCGGCGTGTCGTGGCCGATGACGCCGACGTGCTGCGCCAGGCTGGTCAGCACGCCGAACCGGCCGAGGATCTGCCGCATGCCGATCGCGCCGACGAACGGGGGCAGGATCAGCGGGACCAGCAGCAGCCCGCTGACGATCCCCTTGCCCCAGAAGTCGAACCGGCGCGACAGCAGGGCCAGCGGGACGCTGACGGCGGCGCAGATCGTCGTCACGCCGACGGCGATCATCACGCTGTGCATCAGCCCCTCGCGCAGCAGCGGGTCGGCGAAGATGGCCAGCACGTAGTCGAGGGTGAACCGCTGCGGGTGGTCCTTCGACTCGACGCCGAGGAACCCGACGCGGACCGTCTGGAAGATCGGCCAGCCGAGGCACGTGGCGAAGACGGCGACGATGAGCAGCAGCAGCGCGACCGACCCCGCGTGCGACAGCAGCCCGTGGACCCGCGACGCCAGCGGTGGGCGGTGCGGGGGCGGGGCGGTGGAGACCAGCATCGGGTCGAGCGTCGTCATGCGTGTTCGAGCCAGAACCATTCCACCCGGGGTGGCGGCTTCAGCCGCCACCGGTGACCGCTGTAGCGGCCATCCCGGTCAATCCCCGCGCGCTCACTTCCCCGCCTCTTCGCGCAGCTGTCGGTACTCGGCCTGGAACTCGGCGGTCCAGTCCCGCATCAGCTTCAGTTGTTCGATCGGCGTCGCCGCGTTCCAATGGTCGGCGCGGACCAACGCCTCATTCTGGTCGAACGGGAACCGCCCGAGCTTCGCGTCCAGCTCGGCCGCGCGGGGCGAGGCGAGGATCGCCCGGCGGGTCGCCCGGAGTTCGTCCAGCGGGTCCATGCAGCTGGCCTCGAGCAGTTGGCCCAGGATGCCAAAGGTCTTCTCGCGACCGGGGTCCTTGTTGAAGCCGCCGCTCTCCTTGAAGGGGTTGTCGTGGTCGGCGAAGTCGGGGTCGCCGTAGACGCTGGGCATCACCGGCAGCCGCCGCAGACCCTGCTCGGCGGGGCCGCCGGGCGTGCCGGGCTTCAGGTTCCACAGCCGTTGCGCGTCGCGGGTCAGCGTGAACTCGATGAAGTGCTCGGCCACCGCGGCATTGGGCGCGCCCTTGAGCATCGCGATCGGGTCGGGGTTGACCACGGTCGCCGCGGGGGGCTGGACGTACCCCAGTCGCGGCGGGTTTCCGCCGACGGCTTCCACCTCGCTGCGGCCGTAGTAGTCGATCGTCATCCCCGCGGCGGCGTCGCCGCTGGCGATGATCGCCGGGACGGTTCCACTGCCGTCGGTAAAGCTGCGGCAGTTGGCCGAGATCTGCCGGACGAGACCCATCCCGGCCGACCACCCGGCGTCCTCGGTCGACCCGGCCAGCTTGGCGTCCAGCATGGCCCGTTCGACGATCGCCATGTACGCCTGCAGGGCCGACTTGCTCCGGCTTGGGTCGGCAGCGATCAGCCAGTTCACGTAGCGCGGGTCGCGGAGGTCGGCCCAGGTGGTGGGGTCGGGCACGCCAAGGTAGCGCAGCACGTCCCGGTTGTAGGTGATGCCGAAGCTGCTCAGGGCCGTGCCGAACCACTGCGGACCGTCATTGCCGCCCTTGAGGTCGTACAACGGCAGGCCGTTCAGCTTTGGGTTTGGGAACGCGGCGGCCAAGACGGCCGGCGGGAGCGTCACGCCCTGGAGCAGGCTGCCGCCCTTGTTCCCCTTCAGGTCGTGGTCGAACACGAAGTCCCCACCGCCCCAGGCCAGATCGTACCCGAGGGTGTGCGTGGCATCGAACAGGGTGTTGGCATCCTGCAGCGCGCGGACCAGGTCGCTGGTGCCGTAGGCCGTGTAGTCGACGGCGACGTCGGTCCCGTACTTCTGCTTGTGCCAGGCGCGGAAGGCGTCGGCGTAGGCTTGGCGGATGCCCGGCGCGTGGCTGGTGATGATGCGCAGCGGGGCCGCCCCTGCCGCCGCCGCGCCGGCGGTCTTGACGCTCAGCGCCAGCCGCAGCGCGAACGGCGTCACCAGCGTGACCAACAGCAAAATGGGGATCAGGGAACGGCGCATGACAGTGGCGGCGGATCATGCCCGATTTGCGGGGGGACCGCTAGGTGCGGAGCAGAGGGGCGGAGGGGAAGAGGTCATGGCGGCACTTCTCCCCGGCCGCCCTGCACCT
Source organism: Tepidisphaeraceae bacterium (assembly GCA_965198865.1). Taxonomy (GTDB): domain Bacteria; phylum Planctomycetota; class Phycisphaerae; order Tepidisphaerales; family Tepidisphaeraceae; genus CBDAQA01. The sequence continues at coordinate 53,229 of CBDAQA010000023.1, forward strand.
CTTCCCCGCTGCTCCTCCGCCCGTGCCCCAGCTATGCTTGCCACCGATGAACCTCGCCCCCCTGCTCTTCGGCGCCGGCGCGATCGGGCCGTTCGCATCGCGGGTGTTCCTGCCGGCGTTCCTGACCGCCCTGCTGCTGCGGTTCGGGCCGCACGTCGACTGGGTCCAGCACCTGGGGATCCTGAACCACATGTCGCGCCGGCCGACCTGGTTCACCAGCGACGCCTGCCTGATCGTGCTGGGCGTGCTGGCGGCGCTGGAGACGTTCGGCCAGAAGCAGCCGGAGGTCCGCCGGCTGTTCCACGAGCTCGACCTGTACCTCAAGCCGGCGCTCGCCCTGCTCACCATGGCAGGCGTGATGAACGGGATGGACGCGCAGTTCGTCACGCAGACGGTCCACCAGGCGGGCGTGGTCGACGGGCTGCTGCCGGTCGGCGTCGCGCTGGCGACGTGGCGCGTGGCCAAGGCGCGACAGCCCGTGGCGGCCGCCATCTTCGACCACCTGGAGGGGACGCACCTCGACCACCTGCTCAGCTGGGCCGAGGACGCGTGGGCCACGCTGGGGCCGGTGCTGCTGGTCCTGTTCCCGATCGCGATGCTGGTGCTGACCGGCGCGGCCGTGGCCGTGGTGATGGTGGTGAGGCGCCAGCTGGCCCGGGCCGAGCGGGCCGCCCGGCTGCCGTGCCCGCAGTGCGGCACGCTGGTCTACCCGTGCGCCCTCGCCTGCCAGACCTGCCGTCGGCCGGTCGATGCGCCGGTCGCTGTGGGGTTCCTCGGGTTGTCGAAGTCGTACCCCGCGCCGAACCCGGCGGCCCAGCCGTTCAACCTGGCCGAGCGTCGCCGGTGCCCGGTGTGCGCCGCCCACCTGCCGGCCGGCCGACCGCGCGTGCCGTGCGCCACCTGTGGCGACACGTCCCGCACCACGGCGTCGTTCGCCAACGCCTACGTCGCCCACGTTGGCTGGCGGCTGCCGAGGGTGTTCACGGTCACGTTCCTGCTCGGCCTGATCCCGGTGGTCGGCCTGCTGGCCGGGACGGTCTACTACCGGTCGGTGATCGTGCTGCCGTTCGCCGAGTACCTGCCGCCGGGCCGGCGGTTCCTGCTGCGCTGGGGCGTCCGGCTGCTGTTCCTGGTGCTGGCGATCTGCCAGGTGATCCCGCTGCTGGGCGCGTTCGTCGTCCCCGCGATGGCCGCCATCAGCTTCGAGGCGTACCGGCGGGCCTTCCTGGCCACGATGATCGACCCGGCCCGGAGCGGCGAGGCGGTCGCCACGGCGTTGGCCGTCTGATCGCGACCGTGGGACGAAACGGGACGAAATGGGACGCTTACAGATCCGTCCCAAATCGCCAAAAACGATGCTAAACGCCTGCGATATAGCATCTTGCGGAATGGGACGATCAGCCCGTGGAAGGGTCGCAGTCCCACGTCCTTATATTGCTTTATTGCTCAACCCCTCGGCTGATTATCCGTTCGAGGCGTTCCACTTGGCGTGCGGTCCACCAGCGCGGACGATCGGGGTCGACGTGTCCACAACGAAAGCGTTCACGTATCGCTGCGGCGACGGCCGGCACGCCGGTGCCGACGGTCGCGGCGGTGGGTAGCGCATCGGCCAGCTCCCAGGCGGCAGGGACGTCCGCCTTGTTCGCCACGCGGATCGCGTTCGGGTGGGCGGCGAGCAGGGCCCGCTCGTCGTCGCCCAGCGACAGCGACCGGTCCAGCACTACGACGGCAAGGTCGGCCGCCGCCGCCTGCGCCCGCCCGCCGACGATGGCGGCCGCCTCGATGGCATCCCCGGTGGCCCGCACGCCCGGCGTGTCGACCAGGTGGACCGCCAACCCGCCCAGGTCGGCCAGGTGCCCGACCCAGTCGCGCGTCGTGCCCGGCAGGTCGGCCGTGATCGACCGGTCCTGCCCGAACAGCCGGTTCGCCAGCGTCGACTTCCCCACGTTGGCCGGGCCCACGATCGCGACCGTCGGCGGCGCGGTTAACCACCGCCCGCTGTGATCGGCCAGCACGGCCCGCACCTCGGCCGGATCGTTGCGGGCCAGCAGCCCGTCCCAAGCCGCCGGCTGCGCCAGCAGCATCCGCACCGCCGCCGCCGTCGCCGCGTGCGGCAGGGCCGCCATCACCTCCCGCCACAGCTCGGTCGCCCCGTCGGGCTCGGCCGCCACAATGGTGAAGCCGTCCCGCGCGGCCAGGTTCAGCACCGATCGCAGGACCCACGTCCCGCCGTGGAGGCTGAGGTCGGCGGTGTGTTCGTCGCAGAGGACGACGACGGGGTCATCGAGCGTGTGGCCCCCCTCGTCACGCAGTTGGCCGTGGACGGCAAGACCGACGGCCGCCGGACGTGAGAAGCGGCGGGCGAGGAATGCTGGTACGGCGGGGCCTGACAGGCGCACGACCGCGATGGCGGAAGATGCGGGTGGCGTGAGGAGCGAGACGCGACCGGCATGCTCACAGAAATCGCCGGGTTGAACGTTCACACTCGCACCAATAGCACGGATTCGAGGTCACGGGCACCACGGGTGATCGCGTTTGTCGTCATGAACTCGACAGAGGATCAGGTCGCGATCGAACGCCCGAACTTGCCACGGCCGAATGTCGCTGAGACGCGTGTCGTTCAAGAGCTTCGGACTGCCCGCCTCGGCGTTCTCCGACAGCCAGTCAAGCGTGTCAACCACCGACGTGGCGAACCGACGGGCGAGGTCGAGCGATCGCCGTTCGAGCACCGCGAACGTCTCCCAAAAGATCTGCTGGGGCGAACGAACCCAGATCGAGGCGGGGCCTTACAGCAATTTCCGCTCGTCCGCCCGCCGCTCCATCTCGCGCCGAAGGTCCGCCCAGAAGGCGGGCGTCGCCTCGATTGAGGGTCGCGGATCGTCAATGCGGCTCAGGAGCAACCGCTCAAGGTCAGCGTCACTCCGGATCTCAAGGTGCGGCGGACCTGCAGGATAGGATTCGTCAAGATCGTCCGCTGCGATGTCGCTCAGATCTTTGGCGACCAGCGAGTTCACGTCTCCAGCCTCATCGGGGAAACCGGCCTTCAAGGCATGCTTGTCCACGATGCCCGCGGCACGGATCGTTTCCAGGAGGTGTTGGTTCACGTCCGGTCGCGGCTTCTTCGCAAACCAGTGCGCCAGTCGCAGGCGTCGGCGGAGCCCGCCATACGCTTGGGTCAACGGGTCCTTCCGTTGAGCCGCGATGCGGGCGTCGTAGTCGTCTTGCAGCGTGGCCTCGGCACTGGCTAGCAGGTTGAGACTAGCGATGTTGTCGAGCTCGGATCGCTGGGCCTCGAACCACGCGTCGATCTCCCTGTCGGTCATTGCGTAGAATCGGGAGTCGGCACCGATCATGCCGCGCCGCAGTGCAGCAAGAGTTTCCGCCCGGTGGGCGATGATGCTCTCCACCATGCCCTCGTACCACTCCCGGACGTCGGTGATGGAGACGGGTTGCCGCCTGCGGGTGATGCTCATCGACAGATCACCGACGCATGATGCTCTGGATCAGGTCGTTGAGCGTCTCGGCCGTTAGCGGCACGACCCTCAGCTCGGGATACTTGGATCGAACCAGGTCCCACTGGCCGTCGGGCTGAACGACGAGCGTGCCCTCACCGGCCTCGCCGATGACGTCCACGCGTCCGGCAACCCCGGCGACGACCGCGCCCTTGGGGGAAAACGTGACGTGTTCATCGCCGACCGTCAGGATGAGATCCTCGACCTCGTACTTTCCCAAGTGGACCTCGGTGATGGTCCGGGGTTCGGCATGAACTCGCAAGTAGCCCAGTCGGATCGGCCCGTTCAACCAGTTTTGAATGTCGGCGTACAGGGCCGAGATGGCATTGAGCCACCCAACCTTGCGGGCCGACCAATTGGCGGCTTTGACCTCCGCGTCCGACCGTTCCTTTTTCGCCCGGAAGAACTCGGTGACTGTCTGTGTCATAGGGTCACCCATTGAACATTCGATGGCGTCCGGGAATGTACGCTTGTTGGGGGACTGAACAAACCGTGATTCACGTCCCGTGCTTGATGTGGTGGTTCGCGTAGGCCAGGGCGATGCCGTAGAGCGTCAGCTCCGGCGAGACGGCGTGGACCAGCTCCCAGCCGGCGAAGAGCTTCTCGGCGTCGCCGCCGGTGACGATCAGCTCGGGCCAGCGGCCGAGGGTGGTGGCGTAGGCCTCGACCAGCTCCTTGACCATGCCGCGGGTGCCGGTGACGACGCCGGCGAGGATGGCGCTGCGGGTGTCGCGGCCGATGCCCTCGGCCGGGGGGGCGTCCAGCTCGACCAGCGGCAGGCCGGCGGTCCGCTCGTGCAGGGCGGTGAGCATCATGTGGGCGCCGGGGGCGATCGCGCCGCCGAGGAACGCGCCGGTGTCGTCACAGCAGTCGACGGTCAACGCGGTGCCGGCATCGGCGACGACGCAGGCGTGGCCGATCTGCTCGTAGGCGGCGGCGACGTTCAGCACCCGGTCGACGCCGGTCTTGTTCGGCTCGGTGGTGTGGACGGCGCTGGGCAGGTCGATCACCCGGCCGACCCATTGGACGGCGTGGCCGGTGGTGCGGTTGGAGACGTGCTCGACGGCTTCCAGTAACGGGCCGTTCACGCAGGCACCGACGACGGCGGGCGAGTCGGCGTCGGCCACGCGCTTCCAGGCGTCGGCGATGATCCCCTCCCACTCGGACCGGGCGTCGATCGGCACGCGGGTCGCAAGTTCCAGTTGCCCGGCGACGAAGGCCCCCACGGCCAGGCGGGTGTTGCCGACGTTCAGAACGATGACGTTGATGTCCATGGGGGCATCTTAGCGCGAAGGGCATCTGCACGTCGCGTCGTCGTCCGCGTGGCGGGGGCACTGACGGGTGGGGCTATTCGAAGAATCTGCACCGCTCGGGCGGCCAGCAGATGGCGACCACCTTGCAGGTGATGCGGTCGCGGGGCATGGCACCCTGAGTGTGACCGTTGATCGAGGGCCAGAACCGTGCGTCGGTCGACTCCATGGTGTTGTCGCCGAGCAGGAAATACTCGCCCGCCCGCAGCCAGATCGGGCGGCCCCAGCAGCCGTTGGCCGCCAGTTGGGGCGAGGGGGCCGCCAGCGGTTGTTGCCAACGGTCGACCGCGCGGTACGGCCCGGCCCCCGGCGGGAGGTCGACGAGCCTGTCGTTGATCTTGACGCCGGTGTCGGTGACCTCCACCTTGTCACCCGGCAGGCCCACCACCCGCTTGACCAGATACGCCATGTCGGGCGGGAACAACCCGGGCGGGGCCGTGAAGCCCACGATGTCCCAGCGGTTGATTGGCACGTCCTTCAGCGTCAGATATCGGTCGCCCGCCTGAAGGGCGGGAGCCATGCTGGGCGTGGGCGTGTAGCAGAGCTCGTAGACGTGGTCCTGCAGGTACGACAGCACCCTGTGTTGCCAGACCAGGGCCGATGCGAGCAGCGCCGCGGCGGCGAACAGCCTCAGCGACGGGTCGTGAAGCATCGGCTTCTTGGTCGCGCCGGCACACCGAACGGCGTCGATCAGCTGGACGAGCCCGACCACCACTGCAGCGACGAAGACGGCGGCAAGTTCGGCGATCCGTTGCGGCTGCACAACCAGCTGGACGCACCACAGGCTCAGCCCCAGCGCCACCGTGAACCAGAACAATCCCAGGAAGTACGAGCCGGCGAGGAAGTGACCGACCCCGGGCCAGATCAGGGCACCGGAGAAGGACATCAGTGCCTTCCCCTGACGGTTGGGCGAAGGCGCGTCGCGTACGGTATCGGGCGTCGGGGTCACCCCAACAGATCGGCGATCGCTTGGACGTCCTTGATTGAGGGCGCACATGGGGCTGTCCTGCGCCACCCCAAGGTTCGAAGATTGCGGTTCGGGCCCGGCATCCGAGAACGAAGACGGCCCGGACGATCGCCGTCCGGGCCGTTCTTGATCGCCCTTGAGGGCTGGGACTCAGGTGCCGGCGCCGACCAACTCGCGGCTCTCGGCCTTCTCGACCGGGGCGGGGGCTTCCTTCTTCACCTTGCGGATCTCGACCAGGCGGGTCGCCTTGCCGACGCGGTCGCGGAGGTAGAACAGCTTGGCCCGGCGGGTCTCGCCGCTGCGCTTGACGGTCACCTTGCTGATGAAGGGGCTGTGGAGGGGGAAAATGCGTTCCACACCTTCGTTGTTCACAATCCGGCGGACGGTGAAGGTCTCGTTGATGCCGCGACCCTTCTTCATGATGACCGTGCCGCTGAACGTCTGGATGCGCTCCTTCTCGCCCTCGACGATGCGGGTGGCGACGTCGACGGTGTCGCCGACGAGGAACTGGGGGGCGTCGGTCTTGAGGTGTGGCTGTTCGACGAGCGTGATGTACTTGTTAATCATGGCTTGGTTCTCCGGTTGGCACGCCGTCGCCGGAGAACAACGTCTCGGCTACCGCGGCTGGTATGGGGGAGGATGACTCATTCGGGGGTGTTCATGGGACGGTCGTTCAGATGGCTCTCGGGGGCGTTGCGGTCCTGGTAGGCGCGCCACAAATCAGGTCGGCGTTCCCGGGTCCGCTGCTTCCGCTGGTCCAACCTCCACTGGGCAATCGCCGCGTGATTGCCCGACAGCAAAACGTCCGGCACCCCCATCCCGCGGAACTCCCGCGGGCGGGTGTACTGGGGGTATTCTAGTAGGCCGTGCGCGAAGGACTCGTCCGCCGCGCCGGTTTTCGCGCCCAGGGCACCCGGCAGCAGGCGGACCACGGCGTCGATGATCACCATCGCCGCCAGCTCGCCACCGCTGAGGACAAAGTCCCCGATGCTGACCTCCCGCGTGTTTAGCCCGACCGAGATCCGCTCGTCAAGCCCTTCATAATGTCCGGCGATCAACAGTAACCGATCCGCGCCCGCGAACTCCTGGGCCATCGCCTGATCGAACAGGCTCCCCTGCGGGGACAGCAGCACGCGGATCGCCCGACCCCCGCTCTCGGGTCGTTCGTCCTGGCCTTCGGCGTGCTCGACGGCATCGTAGACCGTCGGGCACATCATGACCATGCCGGGACCGCCGCCGAACGGCTTGTCGTCGACCGATTTGTGGACGTCGGTCGCGAAGTCCCGGATCTGCGTCAGGCGGTACTCGACCAGCCCCTTGGCCGCCGCCCGCTTCGGGATGCTCGTGCCCAGGATGGGCTCGAACATCTCGGGGAACAGGGTGAGGATGTCAATCCTCAGCGGCATCGGCGCTACACGGGTGGCCAAACGCGGTTCGGGGTCCGGTCGTCGGTGTTTGCCGATCGACCGAACCCCGAACCGTTGTCGAACCTGATTAAGCCTTGGCCTCAGCCACCACCGGCGCGGCCTTGGGCTTGCGCGACACGGGCAGGCGGAGCATCTTGTGCTCCACGCCGGCCCGCTTGAGCATGGTCGAGACGGTCTCCGACGGGGTCGCGCCGACGTCCAGCCAGTACTTGCACCGGTCCAGCTTGGCGTTGAACACCTTGGTGGCGTCCTTGTTCTGGGGATCGTACGTCCCCAGCTCCTCGATGACCCGCCCGTCCCGCGGCGTGCGGGAATCGACGGCAGCCATCCGGTAGAACGGGGCGTGGATACGACCCATCCGCTTAAATCTGATCTTCACGGCCATTGCGCAGTCTCCAAACCCCTTCGGGAGCGAAGGGTCGGGCAGTATATACAGGTGGCGAGGCGTTGCAAGGCGCGGCGGGCGGCGTTACGAGGAGGACACATGTCGAGAGTGGGAAGGCGAGTTCTCCGCTGGATATCACTGGGATCGCTGGCGCTGTGCTTCGCGTCGGCGGGGTTGTGGCTTCGCGCCCAGTTTCGTGGCGATGGCGTGCGGCGGACGGAGATCTCCCAGGTATCGGAGAGCGATTGGATCGTCCGGACGTCACCCCGGGCCGTCGTGGTCAATCATATCCACGCCGCGATCACGCCTTTCGTCGGGGGACCGCTTGTCCCGACGCTGTTGAAGCTTGGCGTGGACTGGACGTACACCGTCGAGGATGCGGCCGATCTTGGCATCGGAGTTTGGCCGACCGTGACGCGGCTCCGCGATCCACCGCCGAGCGTGGACGGGCAAACCGCGGTCGCCCTTCCGTTCTGGTTGCTGGTCGGCGGATTCGGCGTGCTGCCGATCGTGGGGCTCTTCCGCCGGCGGCAAACGATGCCAGGCCATTGCCGCCGGTGCGGGTACGACCTCCGCGCGTCGCCGGGGCGGTGTCCGGAGTGCGGGGCGACGTCGATGGCTGGCAACCCCAATTAGCCCCCGGCGAACACGCCCGGGGTTGGCGTGGAACGTCTTGGGCCGTTCGATTCGCGAACGACGGGATTTGGTTCGCCACGTCAACCCTGGGTGTGTTCACCCAGGGCTAAATGGGGGCGTTTGTGTTCCGTAGCAGGTCGGCGAGCTGCGTCACGAACGCGCTGCGGGCCAACACGCGATCGATGCCACCGTCCCGCGCCGCCGCGATCGTGGCGGTGTCGACGTGGGACACGAAGCCGACCACCGGCTTGCCGGTGCGCTCGCGCCAGGCGATGGCGGTGTCCATCGCACCCTCCTGATTCAGGTCGACAAACAACTGTGAGCCATCGCGATCGACCAGCTTCGCGGGGTCGCGGACGATCGCCACCACAACACCGGCATGGGTCGCCGCGACGGTGATCTTGCTGGCGAACAGCAGGTCTCGCACGAGGCACAGCGTGGGGAGCGAGGGTTCCAAGGGGGCGGTTCCGATAAAGTTGATCCTGCGCCACCGCAATCGCCGAAATGTGGGCTATCGCGGGACACTGGGCTGCCGGCCAAGTGGGTTGCCGCTCAGGCGTTTGATCCGGGAACGTAACCGATGGACCTTGCGACGCTATTCGGCGTGCTGTTGGCCTGGGGGGCCGTGCTGTTCTCCATGTGGCACATGAGCGAGGGGCACATGGAGGCCTACTTCAAGCCGCCGGAGGTGTTCCTGGTGTTCGGCGGGGCCATCGGGGCGGCCCTGCTGTCGATGCCGCTGCACAGCGTCACCGGGACGCTCAACTACCTGAAGAAGTGGATGCTGGGCAAGGACGTCCACGTCCAGCACGTCATTCACGACATGGTGAAGTACGCGGAAACCGCGCGGCGCGATGGCGTGCTGGCGCTGGAGAAGGTGGCCAAGGAGAACCCCGACCCGTTCCTGCGGCGCGGGCTGCAGCTGACGATCGACGGGACCGACCCGGAGATGATCGAGCGGATCATGCGGATCGAGATCGACGCCATGATCGAGCGGCACAAGCACGGCAAGGAGCTGTTCGGCACGCTGGCCAAGTTCGGCCCGGGGTTCGGGCTGATGGCGACGCTGATCGCGCAGGTGGCGATGTTCCTGAACCTGGGCGGTGACGCGGCGGCGATCGGCAAGTCGCTGGCGGCGGCGCTGACCGGGACGCTGTACGGCTGCCTGCTGCAGAACCTGCTGGCCGGCCCGATCGCCGAGAAGCTCAAGGCCCGCAGCGCCGAGGAGGCGTTCAGCAAGGAGGTCATCCTCCAGGGCGTGCTGAGCATCCAGGCGGGCAACAACCCGCGCATCGTCGAGATGCAGCTGCTGAGCTTCCTGAGCGTCGGGCAGCAGGCGCACATGGCGAAGGCGGCGTGATCGGCGTCCTGCGGAACGCACAACTCCCCACTCACAACTGGTTCCCATGGACCCCACCTACCTGATCGAGCAGATCGTCGCCTCGGCCCACGACGTGCGGCGGGCGCTGAAGGGGCGCGAGCTGGCGGCCCGGTTCGAGCAGGCGCTGCTGCCGGCGCTGGCCGTGCGGGGGCTGCGCTGTACGGCCGAGGAGCGCGTGCCCGTCGAGTACCGCGGCGGCGGGGTCACGGTGGGCTACCACGTCGACCTGCGCGTGACCGGCGTGCCGCTGGTGGTCGAGCTGAAGGTGCTCGACGGCCTGCACGACAGCGACGACGACCAGATGCTGAACCGCCTGCGCCTGGGCGCCTGGCAACGTGGGGCGGTCAACCTGAACGTGATGGTCACCAACCGCGGCGTGCGGTCGGACCTGTTCGACCTGCGCCACCTGGCGAACCCGCTGGCCAAGCCCAAGCCCCAGCGGCAGCCGATGACCGAGCGGCAGCCGGTGTGGACCGCCCGGATGCCGCTGGCGCGGCCCGGCGTGGCGGGTCGCATCGCGCCGCCGCCCGTCGGTCGCCAGGCGGCGTAGTCACCCCGCGTAGCGGTCGCCCCGAGGGGCACGCTTCGACCGTCGACGAGTGCCCCTTCGGGGCGACCCGCCACGCGGCAGATCAATGTCCACCTCGATGATGGAGACCCCATGGCCAAGGCCAAAGCCGCCGCGTGCAAGTGCAAGAAGACCGAGTGCGAGGAGTGCCCCGAGTGGATCTTCACGTTCGCGGACCTGGTCATGCTGATGATGGGGTTCTTCGTGATCCTGTGGGTGCTGAAGCCGAACCCGACGCCGCCGTCGACGCAGGGGCCGAACGCGACGGGGGCGGCGTCGGCGGCGTCGGCGGACCAGCACTGGATCGACACGGTGGCCGCCATCCGCGAGCAGTTCGGCGCGGTCGGCGACCCGACGAGCAGCGACCCGGTCAGCAAGCAGCTGGCCCGCCGGCAGCTGATGACGCCGGCGGGCGAGCGGGACCAGGGCAAGAGCAGCGTGAAGGCGCAGGGGCAGACCGGCATCGACCAGGAGGTGAAGTCGATCCGGGCGGCCAAGACGTCGGTCACCGGGGGCGTGATCAAGTTCGACAAGGCCTCGGCGAACCTGTCGGACGAACTGCTGGCCCAGATCGACCAGGTGGCCGAGGAGGTGCGCGGGCGGCGGAACCTGATCCTGGTGCAGGGTCACACGGCGCTGGACGACTTCGGCGACAGCGGGACGGCGCAGCAGAAGTTGGACCTGTCGATCCGCCGGGCGCAGGCGGTGGCCGATCGGCTGACGACCAAGGGCGTGTCGCCGGACGTGCTGCGGGTGGTCGGCTGCTCGACGTACGAGCCGGTGGTGGCCGGGCAGTACACGCCGAACATCCAGGCCGACAATCGGCGGGTCGAGGTGCAGGTGTCGACCATGACCACCAGCGAGGTCCAAGCCGAGCGACCGACGACAAACGACGGGCCGGGCAAGTGAGGCGATCGATCTCCAAATTCCCCGGCCGGGTCGGCGCTGCCGATCCGGCTTCTTTTTTGCGCGGTGCAGATCGAGCGACGGCAACAGCGTGCGAGATTTATTGGCACTCGCGGTGCCCGTTCCGATTGCCGCGAGGATTGCGCAGCGAATGGTCGTCCAGACCGGCGATTCGGATGTCACGCTGTCACCCGCTGGGACACCGTGTCGTCGGGCTGGAAAGCGGGCTGAACGACGCGCCGGCAGATAATATCGCATGACGATGCCCGCAAATCGCCCTGATTGACAGACTTGCCTACGCCGGCCCATAATTGTGGCAGCCGCGGTCGGCATGAGGTATATTATTTGCAGTCGGGTCGGTCGCACAGGTTGTGAGGGGTGGTCTGCGACTCCTACGTGAATGCGAGGCCTGTATGAAGCGACAACGTCGCGCAAGCGGAGGGTCCCCGGACGCGGCCAGCAGGCCCGCCACCGTGGCTCTACAAGCGGCATCGGGTTCGACCAAGGCCTCGTCGGACGCCATCCCAAAGTACGCCGCCGAGTCCGGCCCTGATGGCCGGGTCTGGGCGCGGTACATCGACAGCCGGATGAAGCAGTTCGGCACCCGCTAGGCGGTGTGCCGCCCGTCGCCTCGCAGCAGTGGAGATGGATGGCACGGCCGTTGTGAGGGGTGGGGTGCACCGTCCCTCTCGCGATTTAACCCGGTGGCCGATGCCGGGTCTGTATCGTAGATTCTGATCTCCGCGGGCCGTTCTGGCCTGGCAGGCATCGGGCAGTTTGGTGGTCCCTCGTCGTTCGTCACCGTTCGAGCCGCACGGCTCGAGGAAGGTTGTGAGTACGCGCATGTTTTCGCCCAGCACTCCCTCTGCATCCTCCAACTCTGGCGTCGCCGAGCTCGAGCCCGACACCGCCTCCACGGTCGACCCGGCCGTGGCGGCGCTGCCGGTGCAGCAGTTCGTGTGGGGCGCGGGCATGGAGTGCTCGTTCCTGCCCCACATGAAGGTCGACCAGTTCCAGTGGACCCAGCACGACCGGTTCTGGAAGGAAGACCTGCGGCGGGCGCGCGAGGAGGCGGGCATCACCACGATGCGATACGCCTTCCCCTGGCACACGATCGAGCCGACGCCCGGCGCGTTCAACTGGGACTACGCCGACGAGCGGATGGCCGAGTTCGACAAGCTGGGCATCAACCTGCTGATGGACGTGATGCACTTCGGCACGCCCACCTACCTCAAGCAGGCGGTGGGCGACCCCGAGTTTCCCGAGGCATTGGAACGTTTCACGACCGCGATGGTCGGCCGGTACGCGGGCCAGGTGAAGACCTGGTGCCCGTACAACGAGCCGCTGGTGTCGGCCCTGTTCAGCGGGGACCTGGGGTTCTGGCCGCCCTACCAGCGGAAGTGGCGCGGGTACATGCCGGTGCTGACGCGCATCGTGCAGGCCGTCAGTCGCGGCATCCGGGCGATCCGCTCGACCGCGCCCGATGCGACCGTGCTGTTGTGCGACGCGAGTGAAACCTACAAGACCCGCGAGCCGGGCCTGGCGGCCGAGGTGAAGCGGCGGAACCTGCGCCGGTTCGTCGTCATGGACCTGCTCACCGGCCGGGTCGACCGAGACCACCCGCTCTACACCTGGCTGAACCAGTACGGCATGTCCGAGCTGGACCTGCAGTGGTTCCGCACCAACCCGCAGAAGCCCGACATCTTCGGCCTGGACTACTACCCGCACAGCGACTGGCAGCTCGAGACGAAGGTCGGCGTTGTCAAACAGCGTCGTGCGGATAATCCGCTCGGCCTGTACGGCGTCGCCAACGCCTACTGGAACCGGTACGGCATCCCGCTGATGCTGACCGAGACCAGCATCGACGGGAAGCCGATCAACCGCGAGATCTGGCTGGACCAGACCATCGAGGACATCCGCAAGCTCCGCGAGGAGGGCGTGCCGATGCTGGGGCTGATCTGGTGGCCGCTGCTGGACCAGCTCGACTGGGACGGCGCGATGACCCACCGGATCGGCAAGATCCACGAGGTGGGCCTGTTCGGCCTGCACCGCGAGAAGGACGGGACGCTCAAGCGCAGCACGACGCCGCTGGTGAAGCAATTCAAGCTGGCCATGGAGAGCGGCGAGAGCCGCGTCGGTGCGCTCACGTTCGTGGCCCAGCCGGCCGTGATGGACGACAGCCAGTCGCCGCTGTCGACCAGCGAGTCGTGGGAAGAGCTGGAAGGGGCCACCCCCGGCGCCCAGGCCAGCGGCGTCGCGTCGGCGACCACCGCGACCACCGCCCCCAAGGCCAAGCCGTCCGTCATCACGCCGGCCCGGCTCAGCGTGGACTCGCAGAAGTCGACCGACCGCTACGGCATCGTCGTGTTCAGCCACCTGCGCTGGGGCTTCGTGTGGCAGCGGCCGCAGCAGTTCCTGAGCCGGTTCGCCAAGTCGCACAGCATCCTGTTCGTCGAGGAGCCGTTCTTCGACCGCCCGGCCGGCGAGAAGCCGGAGCTGCAGTTCCACCGCGTGATGCCCAACGTCACCGTGGCCTGCCCGCACCTGGAGCCGTCGTGGGAGAAGAACCCCGACCTGCCCGAGCTGCTCCGCAAGTTCGCCCACGAGGCGATCGACACCATGAATGACGGCGGCACCGCCGGCGAGTTCGACAAGCCCCTGCTCTGGTACTACAGCCCCATGGACGCCAGCTGGTCGCTCGGCCACTTCGAGAACCGCGGGATCGTCTACGACTCGATGGACGAGCTGTCCCAGTTCACCGGGGCCCCGCCCAGCCTGATCGCCAACGAGCGGCGGCTGATGGACCACAGCGACGTCGTCTTCACCGGCGGGTACGAGCTCTACCTGAAGAAGAAGGAGCAGCACCCCAACGTCCACTTCTTCGGCTGCGGGGTGGAGTTCAACCACTTCAACATGGCCGCCGACCCCAGCACGGCCATCCCGCCCGACATCGACTTCATGAACCGCCCGATCCTGGGCTGGTTCGGCGTGGTCGACGAGCGCGTCGACTACAACATGGTCGGCGAGATGGCCCGCATGCGGCCCGAGTGGTCGTTTGCGATGGTCGGCCCGGTCGTGAAGGTCGACCCCAACCTGCTGCCCCACTTCCCGAACCTATACTGGCTCGGCGGTCGCGATTATTCAGTGCTTCCTAACTATTGCCGAGCCTTTGATGTCAACATGATGTGCTTCGCGCTCAACAGCGCGACGCAGTTCATCAACCCGACCAAGGCCCTGGAGTACATGGCGACCGGCAAGCCGATCGTCAGCACGGCCGTCAAGGATGTGGTGACGCAGTACACCGGCATGTTCGACATCGTGAAGGGTGCCGAGGAGTTCGTCGACGCCGCCCAGCGCGCCATGCAGAACCACGACAAGGCCCGCATCCAGAAGTGCCTGGAGAAGGCCCAGCAGAGCAGCTGGGAAAGCACGGTGGCCACCATGCAGGGGTTGATCCGCGACGCGATCAAGAAGTCCGATCGGCCCAGCAACCGCAAGATCGAACCGTTACCGGACCTCGGCAGTGGAAAGACTTACGAGTATTTGGCGACGCAGGGTTCGTGAGCGAAGATTCACGCGTGAACGAAGAAGAATGAGCTACAGATGAACGCAGATGCACGCTCATGCATTCGGACCGGCTTCGTCTGATCTGCGTGCCTCTGCGTTCATCTGTGGCTGAAAAGTCTGCAGGCGAACAGTCCGCAGCTGGCCGTTCCAACGATTGCTAAAGGAGTTCTCAGATGAAGATGGACCCGAAGACGAAGGTTGTGATCATCGGTGCAGGCCCCACGGGTCTGGGGGCCGCCTACCGCCTGAAGGAACTCGGCCACGAGAACTTCACGCTCTACGACCGTGCCCCCTACATCGGCGGCCTCTCGGCCAGCTTCAAGGACGAGGCCGGGTTCACGTGGGACATCGGCGGCCACGTGATGTTCAGCCACTACAAGTACTACGACGAGTGCTTCGACAAGCTGATGGGCAAGGACTTCCAGCTCAACAACCGCGAGTGCTGGGTCCGCATGTTCGAGAACTGGGTGCCGTACCCGTTCCAGAACAACATCCGCTACCTCCCCAAGCAGGAGGCCTACGAGTGCATGGCCGGCCTGATCGAGGCCCAGACCAAGCGCGACCACAAGAAGGCCACCAACTTCAAGGAGTTCGTCGACGCCGTCTTCGGCGACGGCATCTCCAAGCACTTCATGACGCCCTACAACTTCAAGGTGTGGGCGCACCCGCTGGAGATGATGAACAAGGAGTGGATCGGCGAGCGCGTCGCCGTCCTCGACATCAACCGCGCCCTCAAGAACGTCATGCTCGGCGGCGACGACTTCGGCTGGGGACCCAACAACCAGTTCAAGTTCCCCCTCTACGGCGGCACCGGCGAGTTCTATCGCCGCTTCGAGAAGCCCCTGGCCGGGCACGTCCAGCTGAACAAGACCGTCGACTTCATCAA
>CBDAQA010000024.1:0-37711 GCA_965198865.1 Tepidisphaeraceae bacterium
ACAGCGACACCATCGCGATCGTCGACATCCGGCTCCTCAGACAATCGATCCAACAGAGCCCAGCGGCTCCGCCGCGGGTTCCTCGCGCGCCGGATTCGGAACCCGCGGCGGAGCCGCTGGGCTCTGTACAGCCTGAACCAACCGCTCGGCCGTGCCCGACCACGACCCGCGCGCCGCGCGGGCCACGCTGCGGTGCTTGCATGTGGCCAGGAATTCGGCGTCCGTCGCCATCCGCCGCAGGATCGCCGTCACGGCCGCGCCGTCGTCCGGGTCGACCAGCTCGGCGGCCCCGTCGCACGCCTCGGGGAGGCCGCCGCGGTTGGAGGCGATCACGGCACAGCCGCTGGCCATCGCCTCGGGGGCCACCAGGCCGAACGGCTCGTTCGACCGCGACAGCACGCAGACCACGTCGTGGCTCCGCACCAGCGCCGGCACCCTGTCGCGATGGACGTGGCCCAGGTAGTCCACGTTGGCCGACTTCATCTTGACGTCGAGCTCGCGGAAGAACGGGTCCGACATCGGGTCGGCGTTGCCGTAGAACCAGACGCCCCCGGCCACGGTCATGCGGACGTCCAGCCCCTCGGCCTGCAACGACCGCACCGCGTCCACCGCCGCGTCGGGGCCCTTGTTGCGGTCGATCCGGCCGATGAACAGCACCTTCAGCGGACCGGCCGGCCGATCGAACCCATCCCGCGGCTTGAACGTGTCCAGGTCCACGCCGCTCGGCACCACGGCGAACTTGCTCGCGGGGATGTTGTGCGTCTTGCCGGTCCAATCGGCGATGTACCGGCTACAGGTCAGGATCACGTCGGTGGCCGCGACCGCCTGCGCCAGCCGCACCGGGTGCGCCCGCCACTCGTTCTGCAGCCACACCGCGATCTTCGCGCTTGGCACGGCCCGTCGCACGAACGGGGCCGAGTAGAGGTCGTTGAACAGCACGACTACGTCCGGCTTCACCTTGGCCACCTCGCGGGTGACCGACTTCAGGAAGTAGTCGAAGTAGGGCCAGTCCCACTTGCCGACCTTCTGCCGCAGGCTGGACAGTCGGCGGGCGGCGAAGCTCAGGTCGTCCCGCCGCTTGCTGACCACCGGCACCACCCGGCCGACGTCGTGCAGCGCGTCGCCGTTGGTCGGCGTCAGCACGGTCACCGTGTGCCCGGCCCGGATCAGCTCGCGTCCGGTCTCGGCGATGATCGTCGAGATCGCGCCGCCGGACACGGGCGAGTAGTACTCGATCGGCAGGTTGACGAAGGCGATGTGCATGCAGATCAGAAGAGTTATCCACGAAGGACACGAAGGGACACGAAGAAAGGCGCACAAAAACGCGGCCACGAATGGCACGAATGGACACGAATCAAATGCAGAAAGAGGTTGGTTTTCGGCGCAGTGCCGTCGCGATCGATGTCGCAACGTATTCTCTCATTCGTGTTCATTCGTGCCATTCGTGGCCATCTTCGATTCTCCTTCGTGTCCCTTCGTGTCCTTCGTGAATAACCCGTGGTCAGACCATCGTGCGGGTCAGCACGTCGTCGTTCACCTTGTGGTAGACCGCGTCGCTCCACATGGCCACGCCGCCCACCTTGAAGGGCATCGACAGGTTCCACAGGGCGAAGCCGTTCTTCGCCATGAATTTGTGCAGCGTGTCGAACGACGCGTCGCCCTCGTAGTGGGAGTAGAACGTCACCTCCATCATCACGGCCCTGGTCTTCTTCAGCGTCTGGGTCGCCCCCTCCAGCACCTGCATCTCGTACCCCTGCACGTCCATCTTGATCAGCGACACGGCCGGCACGTCGGCGGTCAGCGCGTCGAGCGTGGTCACCGGCACGCGGATGGTCTTCTGGTCGCTGAAGCCGTGGCCGTAGTACTGGTTCATCTGCTCGCGCGGCTTCAGCAGCGAGGCGCTGGCCGAGTCGTCGGTGATGTGGAAGTCCAGCTCGCCCGGCTCCCTCGCCAGCGCGGCGGGGATCAGGTGGAACACCGGCTGGCCGGCGAAGCGGGCCTTGAGGTTCGCGTGCAGCGTCGGGTTCGGCTCGACCGCCAGCAGCCTCTTCGGCGGGCAGACGGTCAGCAGGCACTCGGCCCACTCGCCGTGGTTCGCGCCGATGTCGATCACGGTGCCCAGGTCCTTGAGGATCCCATCGGGGAGCAGGGTCAGCTCGCGCGTGCCGGCGGCGGCGACCTTGGCCGGCGACATGGCCGCCTGCCGGGCGGTCGCCCGGTCCATGCCCAGCCGCTCGAACTCGACCGCCCACTTCTTGAATCGCTCGGCCCCGACCGGCTGGAACAGGTTCGCCGCCCGCCGCAGTTTCGCCATCATCATGTAGGTGCCTGCTCCTCGGCCGGTGCCACCGGCCCCTCGCTCCCCCCTCGCGCCGTGGCCCAGTGTGCCAACGAACCGATCACAAAGGTCGGGCTGAACCAGAACGCCTTGGCCAGGTGTCGCCCGAACGCGGGGAGGTCCCGCTTGGCCAGCTCGCGCCGGGCGCAGTCGTACGCCTGGGCGGCGAACACCTTGCGCGGCCGGCCGAACAGCCGCCGCGCGTCGCGGGCCAACGGCAAGTCCCCCTGGCTGCGGGCGAACGCCTCGTACCTTGCGATCAGCGCCGCCGTCTCGCCCCGGCCGACGTCGTACTGGTCCGAGAAGTTGTTCGAGTGCTTCCGGTACAGCGTGTCGACCAACGGTACCCGCACGATCGGGTGTCGGCTGCCGAGCTTGATCAGCAGGTCGTAATCGCCCGAGAAGGGGATGAACGGGTCGAGCAGCCCCGACGTCACCAGCGCCGACCGGCGGATCATCACCGTGGCCGGCACGATGAACCGAGTCGAGAAAAATTTCACGGACCTGTGCGTGTTGGAAAGCCCGTCGACCGATGGGGCGGACCCGTCGAGCTCCACGCGCGGCGCGGTGGACGCCTCGGCCGGCGGACCGTCGCCGGTGCGGACGCCGTGCTCGTTGATGATCGCCAGGTCGTTGTAGCAGACGGCGGCCGTGGGATTGGCGTCCATGGCGGCGACCTGGTGGGCCAGCTTCTCCGGCAGCCAAAGGTCGTCGTGGTCGAGGAACGCGATCAGCTCGCCGGTCGTGTTGAGGATGCCGTTGTTGCGCCCGATCGACACGCCCCCCTTGGGCTGGCGGATCAGCCTGGCGCGCGGGAACTCGGTTTCGATCCACGACACGTCGTTCGGCGACGCGTCGTCCACGACGACCAGTTCCCAGTCGGTGAACGTCTGGTCGTGGACCGACTGGATCGCCTCGCGCAGGTACCCGCCGGGGTTGAAGGTCGGGATGATGACGCTGACTCTGGGCATGAGGAAGAACCCCGCGGGGCGGGGGGGGGCTAACGGAGGGGCTCACACTACCGGCGAGATCAGCGCATCGGGCGGCGTGACCGGCTGCCGCTTCGGCTTGCTGACGGCGAACGGCCGCTCCACCACGAGGTACAGCGCCCACGACGCCACGATCACCAGCGGCCCGGTGGCCAGCATCAGGGCGAACAGCGTCAGCGAGCCGTCCTTGAACCCCATCCGGTGGAAGCCCATGCTCGCCACCGCCAGCAGCCCCAGGTGGAACAGGTAGAGCGTGTACGAGAACTGCCCCAGCCACACGGCGGCCGGCAGGCTCATGACGCGGCGGGCGAGGTTCTCGCCGGGCGCGACGACCAGCAACAGCAGGGCGGCCGACGCCAGCCCGTACAGCCCGTCGCGCACCGGGACGAACCCGTCGACGGGGGTGGTCAGGTGACCGGCGACCAGCAGGCCCAGGACGAGCAGCAGGCCGAACCGCGTGAACCACGCCGGCACCGCTCGGCCCCCGGCGACCCAGGCGGCGACGTACATGCCGACGCCGAACTCGAACAGCCGGCCGACGACGAACGTCCGCCAGACGAACCCGTAGTTCACGTCGCCCGGGTGGTAGTTCCCGATCCGCCCCAGCGCCAGCCGAAGCCCGACGCGGTAGGCCACGCACGCGGCGGCCAGCACCAGGAACCCCGGCGTCGCGCCCACCTTGCGGAACAGCAGCAGGGCGAGCGGGAACGTGGCGTACCAGGTCCACTCCAGGCTCAGGCTCCAGGTGACGCTGTTCCAGCCGGTGATGTCGCGGGGGAACCACGAGTTCAGCAGCACCAGGTGCGAGATCAGGTTGTGCCAGTTGCCGGGCATGAACTGCGGGTCGCCGCTCAGGCCCGGGATGGCCAGCTTCAGCAGCACGACGAACGCCAGCGAGGCGTAGAACGTCGGCAGGATGCGCACCGACCGGCGGCGGGCGTACTCCCCCAGTTGCAGCGGTCGCTCGGCCTTGCCCGGCCGGGTGGCGAACGGCCAGTAGAGGCAGAACCCGCTCAGGACCAGGAACAGGTTGACCGCCGCCCACCCATCGTGCAGCGGGCGGAGCACGTTCACCCGGTGCAGCAGCCGCAGCTCCGGGCCGCCGGACTGGCCGAACATGTGAAACACGAGCACGATCAGCGCCGCCAGCCCGCGCAGCCCGTCGACCCCGCCCAACCGCGGCGCCTTGGTCGGCGCGGGCGCGGGCGGCGGCGGTGGGGCGGCGACGACCGGTTCGGCTTCGAGCTGCATCGTCATGGCGGGGTTCCCTCGGAGCGAGTGCAGAATTCAGAGTGCAGAAGTCAGAATGGAATGCAGAGATCGCCCATGCCTTTCATTCTGCAATCTGCATTCGAGGCGTTTGCAAAACCAGAACAGACTCACTGCGAAGACACGGAGACACAGAGAAATCGCTGTTTTTCGACCTCTTCTGTGTCTCCGTGCCTCCGTGGTAAACCTGCCTTGGTTTTTCGAAGCGTTCATTCAGCATTTACTTCGCCAGCACCAGCGGTTCCTTCCGGTCGGCCGGCTCGCCCATCTTCTCGCCCATCTTGATGTTGAAGTCGGAGAAGACCAGCCCGACCTCCATCGCGTGGGCGTTGGGCGGGCCGGGGTAGGGCAGGGCGGGGCCGACGCGGATCCAGCAGGCGCCGACCAGCTCGTCCAACGCCGTCGCGCCGCACACGTACAGGTCGACCCGGTAGTTGCCCGGGCGCAGCCAGGGGTTGCAGAACTCGAACTGCCCGTCCAGCGTGTCGGCGGCGGTCACCTCCAGGCCCAGCAGCCGGCTGTCCAGCTGCGCCAGGCAGATGCCCGACTCGTCGTACAGGTGGGCGATGATGTCGACCAGCCCCTCGAACGGCTGGTAGCGCTTGATCCGGAACCGGAACCGCTTCACCTCGTCGCAGGCGTAGTAGGGCTTCTCGGCCTCGGCCCAGACGTACCGCATCTCGCCGCTGCCGCGCCGGCGCGACGACACCTCCGGCACGTCGTTGGCCGCCTGCACGTACCGCTCGACCGCCCCCGCCACCGGCCCGTAGTACTTCGCCCGGCCCCCCTCCAGGTAGAGCGCCCGGTCGCACAGCCCCGTGATCGACTCCATGCTGTGGCTGACGAAGAACACCGTCCGCCCGCTCGTGGCGACGTTGCGGATCTTGCCCAGGCACCGCTTCTGGAACGCCCCGTCCCCGACGGCCAGCACCTCGTCGACGACCAATATTTCCGATTCGAGGTGGGCCGCCACGGCGAACGCCAGCCGGACGTACATGCCGCTGCTGTACCGCTTGACCGGCGTGTCGAGGAACTTCTCGACGCCGGCGAAGTCGACGATCGCGTCGAACTGCTTAGTGATCTCGGCCTTGGTCATGCCCAGGATCGCGCCGTTCAGGTAGATGTTCTCGCGCCCGGTCAGCTCCGGGTGGAAGCCGGTGCCCACCTCCAGCAGCGACCCGACGCGCCCGAACAGCTCGATCACGCCGCTGGTCGGCTCGGTGATCCGGCTGAGGATCTTCAGCAGCGTGCTCTTGCCCGCGCCGTTGCGGCCGATGATGCCGACCACCTCCCCCTTGCCGACCTCGAACGACACGTCGCGCAGGGCCCAGAACGTCTCGCGCTCGGGCTTGCGGAACGGGTGGCGGACGCGGGACAGCATCGCCTCGGCGAGCGTCACGTGGCGCTCGCTGTTGTGGGCGATCGAGTACGACTTCTCGACGCCGCGGACGGAGACGGCCAGGTCACGCTGAGCACTCATACCGATTGCCTCGCCTGCGCGCCGCCCACCCCGGGCACCTCGGCGGCCACCAGCGGCCGGGTCGAGGTGCGGAGGAACGGCCGCTCGCAGATCCAGAAGAACACCCACGCGAACCCGACGCAGACCCCCACGGTCACCACCAGGTACGCGGGCAGGTAGCCGGGCAACAGCCGGCCCAGTTGGCACGCCTTGAACACGTACCCGATGAACGTCGTGTGCGTCAGGTACAGGCTGTACGAGAACAGGCCGACCCACCCCAATGCCTTGGCCCCCGGCGTGCGGGAGAGCCGGGCGTCGAACGGGTGCAGTCCCAGCAGGACCACCGCGAAGGTCGCCGCCACCGCCAGCGACACGCCGCCGCCGCGGTTCAGGTAATCGAGGTGATCCTCGACGCGCAGCCGGGTCGGGTGCTGCACGGCGTAGCCCACCACGCCGGCCAGGATGACGCTGGCGGCGATGGCGGTCGTCCGCCGCCAGCCGTTGGCGACCACGTCGAACAGCAGCACGCCCAGGCCGAAGTGGGGCCACAGGTCGAAGGGATACGGGACCGACTTCGGCGCGATCAGCAGTGCCGCCAGCGCGGCGGCGGTGACGAGGTGCAGGCCGTTCAGCATGCGCCGCGCGTCGCCGTGACGCCGGCTGACCCACAGGAACAGGGCCACCACGGCGTAGAAGCCGACCTCGTAGCACAGCGTCCAGTAGACGCCCGACAGGTACTGCGGCGGGCGATGGGCGGCGCGGTAGACCAGCTCCTGCGTCAGCGTCAGGTTCGTGGCGAAGAAGGTGGCCGTCTGGTGCGGCAGGTCGATGTTGGCCAGGTTGCTCTTGGGCAGGATGCCCCGGTGGACCATGTAGGCGGCGAACAGCGAGCTGGCCGCCGCCACCAGCACCGATCCCCACAGCGGCGGGAAGATGCGGCGCACCCGGCTAAAGACCCAGCCGCCGCGGCGGTGGGTCAGGCTGTGCGCCGCGGTGTTGGCGATGCAGTAGCCGCTGATGACGAAGAACATCCAGACGCCCAGCGCCCCGTTGAGCGCCGCCGCGTAGGCCGGCTTGCCGGCGATGGCTAGGTCGCGGCGTTCCATGAAGCCGATCGTGTGGTGGCAGACGACCCACAGGCACGCGACGCCGCGCCACGCGTCGAGCATGCCGTAGTACCCCGCCCGCCGCGGCCCGGGCGCGACGGCGACCGCCGGGTCGGCGCGGGTCAGCGGGGATGGCGAGTCGATCACGGTCATGGTTGGAGACGCGTCACCCAAGCCGGTTCGCGCGTCGACAAGATCCGGCTCTTCGGGGTCCCTCAGAACCGGCTTGGAGGGTTCGGGTCAGATCACGTCCGCGAACTGCTTCTCCATCCGCTTGAAGCTGAACGCCCCGGCGACGAACACGGCCGCCGCGATGACGGTGGCGTAGGCCACGCTCAGCGCCGACGGGGCTGGCGTGCCCAGCAGGCACCAGTCGAAGCCGTTGATCAGGATGGTGACCGGGTTGAGCATGTAGTACGGCAGCAGCCACGGCTTCACGTACTTCAGCGGGTACGCGATCGGGCTGGCGTAGTTCAGCATCTGCAGGACGAACGGCACGATGTACTGGATGTCCCGGTACTGCACGGTCAGGGCAGCGGCGCACAGGCCGATGCCCAGCGCCATCAGCAGCACCAGCGCGATCCACAGAGGCAGCGTCGCGATCGAGCCCAGGCTGGGGTGGATCCGCGTGTGGAACGCGGCCATCAGCAGCGCCATCAGGCCCGCCGCCACGGCGAAGTCGAGCATGACGGCCGGCACCGTGCTGAACGGCAGCACCAGGCGGGGGAAGAACACCTTGGTGATCAGCTGGACGTTCCCCAGCAGGCAGGTGCTGCTGCGGATGATCGTGTTGGTGAACAGGTTGAACGCGAGCAGCCCGCAGAAGTTGAACACGAAGTTGGGGATGTCGCCCGTGTCGACGTTGAAGATCACGCCGAACACGATGCTGAAGATCCCGGCCGTCAGCAGCGGCTGCAGCACGACCCACGCGACGCCCATCGCCGTCTGCTTGTAGCGCAGCTTCAGGTCGCGGGTGGCCAGCGACATCATCAGGTCGCGGAACCGCCAGGTCTCGGCCAGGTTCAGCGCCTTCCACCGCCCGCTGGCGCGGATGGTGAACTGCGGCGTCCCGCGCCGGACGAACTCCGTCGACCCGTCAACTGCAACCGACACGAAACCTCCCGAGTGAACCGCCGCCCCGCCCGGCCAAACGTCGCGCCGGAGGGCCTGAACGAATCGTTTGACGACCGCCTAGTGGCCCGCCGGCTCCGGCACCTGGCCGTTGGCGTGGGGGACGTCGGGCGAGCCGTTCCTGGTCGCCGGCGCGGGCCGGTCGGCGGGCCGTTGCAGGCCGTCGTCCGGGTCGTCGTACGTCGACACCGGCACGGCCGGCAGCCGCTCGGTGACGGTCCCGTAGGGGTGGGCGTACCCGAACGCCTTGGCCGCCCGGGCGACGTCGTTCATCACCGTGCCGACCAGGCTCGCCCCGACGCCCAGCAGGCTGTCGCGCGCCTGCCGGGCCGTCCGCCGGGTCGACTTGCCGGCCCGCAGCACCAGGATGGTCGCGTCGCACCCGACCGCCAGGATGCGGGCGTCGGCCACCGGCAGGACCGGCGGGGAGTCGATCACGACCACGTCGCACGCGCGGTTCAGCGAGTCGAGCATCTTCCCGAACAGCGGCGACGTCAGCAGCTCGGCCGGCCCCGCCGCCGGCCCGCACGCCAGCAGGTGCAGCCGGTCGATCGACGTCGCCCGCACCAGCTTCGACAGGTGGATCCGCCCGGCGAACACGTCGGCCAGCGTGCCCGACGGCGTCCGCATGTCGTGGTTGACCAGCTGCGTTGGCTTGCGCAGGTCGGCGTCGACCAGCACGACGCGCCGGCCGCTCTGGGCCATGGCGATGGCGAGGTTGCTGGCGAACGTGCTCTTGCCGTCGCCGGGCAGGGGGGAGGTGACCAGGATCCGCCGGGGCCCCCCGTTGGGCCGGCGGGGGTTGCCCGCCGCCACGCCGAAGTAGAGCGCCGTGCGGATCGTCCGGTACGCCTCGGCCACCGCCGTCGCCGGCTGCAGGTGGACCGCCCGGGCCCGTTCGGCGCCGGACACCTTCGACCCCCGGCCCGCGCCGCGGATGTGCGGGATCACGCCCAGCATCGGCATGGCCAGCTCCTCGACCGCCTCGTCCGACGTCCGCAGCCGGCTGTCGACGCCCGCCAGCAGGATCGCCCCGGTGATCCCCAGCACCGCCCCGGCGAACCCGCCGGCGGCCAGCGACCGGGACCAGATCGGCCACACCTTCACCGCCGACGGGCGGGCCGGCTCGACCACGTGGACCGTCATCCCCTTGGTCTGCCCCGTGATCTGCAGGTCGCGCACCTTGCGGTCCAGCTCGGCCCGCTGCGCCTGCCTCGCCTGCAGCTGGCCCTGCAGGTTCGCGAAGTCGGTCGCCTTCCCGCTCACGTCGTTGTACTTGGCCGTGGTTTCGGCGATTGACCGGGTCAGCACGTCCTGTTGCTTCACGTCCACGGCCAGCGCGCTGCGGACGTCCTGCAGGTACCCCTGGACCATCGTCGTCGCGGCCGGCAGCAGCCGTGCGGTCACGCCCGCCAGGTCGTTCCGGGCCGACTGCAGCGCCTGGTTGCCGGGCATCAGGTCGTTGCGGGCCAGCAGCTGGTCGAGCCGGCGCTGGGCCGCGTCCTGCTCGCCGCGGACCATCGCGTACTCCCGGCCGCCCGAGACCGTCTCGGCCCGCAACAGCTTGGCGTAGTCCAGCGTCCCCTCGGACGTCGCCAGCGCCGACTCGCCCTGGCGGATCGCCACCTCGCACTTGGAGATGTCGGCCTGCAGGTCGCGGAGCTGGTCGTTCAGCCGGGTGATCTGCGTGTTCAGCTCCGCCGTCCCGTCGCCGGTCGCGCTGAACGACGGGTTGGCCTGCCGGAACGCCTTCACCTTGTCCCGGGCGTCGTCCTCGTCCAGCTTCGCCGCCTCGGCCCGCTTTTCGAGCACGGTGACGACGTCGCTGATCGCGTCGCCGCGCGCGGTGGCGGCCGTCTCGGCGTAGGCCTTGATGACGCCGTTCAACACCTTGGCGCCGTCGTCCGGGTAGGGCGTGGTGGTCGACAGCACGAGCATCGAGTCGGCCCGCGGGTCGGGGTCGACCTCGATCGACCCCTGCAGCGAGGCCGGCAGGTCCTTCGAACCCTTGAACGACCGCATCGCCCCGGCGTCGATGGCGGCCGCGGCACGCTCCATCACGGGGATCGAGCGGATCGCCTCCGCCTGGGCCTGGAGGTACCCGTTGTTGGCGACGTTCTCGCCCACCTCGGTCACGTGCGGGCCGGTGTCGGCCAGGAAGACGCGGGCGGTGTCGGTGTAGAGCGGCGTGGTGCGCTTGCAGTAGGCGTAGGCCGTCCCCACCCCGGCCGCCATGCCGACCGCCAGCAGCCACCACCCGCGCAGCAGCACCTGGGGCAGCCCCGCCCGCGGGGCCAACGGCTGGAGGTTCAGGTCGGGCCCGCCCAGATGCGACGCTGCCATCCCCCCGCCCGGCACGGCAACCGTGTGCGCGCCAAACCCGCCCGCAGGGGCCAACTGCGACGTCGGCGGAATCTCCGGCTGGGACGCGTCGGGACCGAGAAGCCTGCCGCTGAAGTCCATCATTCGGTTCACCAGACTACCATTCTAACCGCGCTTCGTCGCCGAGGCCGACCCCACCGTTGAACGACGGCCCGGCGGGCCGAGCTGCGAACGTCGACCGACGCTCAGGACGGTCGCCAACCGACCTCCGGGCGGACTCCGTCCCCGTCGGCGCACGCCGATTTCTGCTCGGCCACCTGCACCTTAACGTGTGCGGCGACCCCACGTTAGAATTCAGCCCCCCCGAGTTGATCCACAGCGTGGACCGACCGGCAGCGTGGATGCACCGCGTGCATGCGGTCACGTCTCAGTACGACTCGGAACCGACGACGTCGAGGCCGCACCCACGCGGTTCGACACGGACTTGGGTCGCCGCGGAGGGCGGCGGCAAACGATTCTGGCGCTCGACCATCCTCGCCCTTGTGGCCCGCAGCCGGGCGAAGTCTCCAGCGATCGGGACCCGCAACGGCTCGTCCCCCGACACCCGCCATCTCGACAGCAAGGATTGTACTTCTAGAGCCGTCCGCGCCAAGGAGTTTCGATCGTTTCAGCCCGAGGAAATTCGGCTTTGTGGTTACAAGTTCTCTTCATGTAAAATCTTAACGCCGAACTCCGTGAAAGAGCGTACCGGCCAATTTGTGCTTAGGTTCGGGCTAAATTTGGGGGGCCGATGCCGCGCCCGTGGACGATCGCCGGCTGCCGTTGCCTATGTTTGCAGCGTGCTGGGTCCGAGTGCGTACGAATGGCCCAGTGTCCCAAACAGCGCCGAGTTTTGCGCAGTCTGACGCGCTGTTATCGTGCCGCGGCGTGCGAAGCGGGTGGATCAAATTTGCGGGCGCTGTACTGCTGATCGTGGTGGCGTTAGCGCCGTGGGCGCTCGCCTGCCAGCCCCCCTGGGCGGGGCAGGCACTGATGGTTGGCGTCGCGCTCGCCACCGTCCTGTGGGTGGTCGGCCTAGCCGCCGAACTGCCAAGCCGATCCCGTGTGCCGCTCCTGCCGCTGTGCCTGTCGATCGGCCTGCTGCTGCTCGGCTGGGCGTCGCTGTCGCATGTCGGTGCCGTTGCCGCCCAGTCACGAACACCCGCCGCCGACATCGCCACGACCATTCGTCTGGAGATGCGGTTCATCACGGCGATGCTGCTCGCCGGCCTCATCGCGGCCGACCTCGGCCGCGACGCGCGCGGGCGACGCCGTGCGTCACGAATGCTGGTCGTCACCGCGGCCGCCATCGCCCTCGTCGGCGCGGCCGGCCACTTCGGGCTGGCCAACCCCTACGCCCGGTTCATGTCCGACAAGGAGGGTGCCGCCCCGTTCGGCCCGTTCAACTACCACGCCAACGCCGGCGCGTTCCTCAACCTCGCCCTGCCCCTGGCCCTGCTCGCCAGCGGCACCGACGTCCTCGCCGCCACGGCGACCGCCGCCCTCGCGATCGGCATTGCCGTCAACGCTTCCAAGGCCGCCCAGGCCATCGCCGTGGTGGAGGGCATCGGGTGCGCGATCGTCTGGTGGCGCACGCGCCGGCACGATCGCCCGGCTCCCGCGCTCCCACGACCCGTCCTGATCGGATTGATCTTCATCGGCCTCGCCGCCGCCGCCGTTGGGTCGCGCCAGGCGGCGCACCGCTGGTCGAAGATCGCCAGTGCGATTCGGTTCGACAGCTCCCGGCCGACCCTCTGGCGCGTCAGTTGGCACATGGCCCAATCGGCCGGCTGGCGCGGCGACGGCCCCGGCACGTTCAAGCTGCTCTTCCCCCACTCGCCCCAGATGGACCCCGCCCTGTACGGCCGCTTCATCGTCCGGGCGTACCACCCGGGCGAGCGGATCAGCATGTGGAACCACGTCCACGACGACTACCTGCAGGCCCTGATCGAGTGGGGCTGGCCCGGCACCGCCCTGTGGGTCGCCCTGTTCGCCGGCGGGCTGTGGACCGCCGTCCGCGGGCCCGATGGGCGCGCCTCCGCCGCCCTCGTCATCGCCATGGCCAGCGTCCTGCTGCACGCCCTGGTCGACTTCCCGCTGCAGGTGGAGGTGATCCGGCTCGACGTCGCGGTGCTGCTCGGGCTGGCGTGGTCGACGCCGGCTTCACGGTCGGCCGTCAGTCGTCGTCGTCCTTCCGCTTGACCGACGGGTCGAGCTTCAGGTGCAGGGCCGCCAGCCCCTTGCCGTGCGGGCCGGCGAACGCCGCGGGGTAGGGGGCGGGGTCGCCGCTGGCGAGCCAGATCAGGCGGTTGAGCTTGTCCTCGTCGGCCCGGTCGGGGCGGTCGAAGTCCATCGCGTCCACGGCGTCCGCCAGCCTCCGCTCGTCCGGCGCCATCGCCTCCTTCGGCTTGTTCCGCTCGTCCAGCGCGATCTGGTTCGGCACGGCGGTGAACGGCTTGAGGTCGGGCGTGGCGACGAAGCACTCCTCCATCGTCGGCGACACGGCCGTCTCCTGGTTCAGCGGCGGCAGGCCCAGCATCCGCGTCATCGTGTGCATCACCGACGTCTGGTTGTAGAACCGGCTGACGACCGCGTTCCGCTTCGTGTACGGGCTCACCACCATGCAGATTGAGCGGTGGCCGTCGACGTGGTCGTAGCCGGACTGCGGGTCGTCCTCGTTGATGATGACGCACGTGTCCCTCCAGAACCGGCTGTGGCTGATCGCGTCGACCGCCTGGCCCGTCGCCAGGTCGTTGTCGGCCACCATGGCGCGCGGCGTCGGCACGCTCGGCTTCGTGCCCGACGTGTGGTCCTGCGGCAGGTACAGCAGCACGAAGTTGGGAAGGTCGCCCGACCGCTCGTACCCGGCCAGCTCCTTCAGGAACACCTTCACCCGCATCGCGTCCGACAGCGCCAGGTTCCAGCCGGGAAACTCCGCACAGGTGTAGCGCCTCAGCGTCTCCAGCTGCAGCGACTGCTTGAACGTCACCTTCCCCGGCTGGTCGCGCAGCTTGTAGGCGGTGAACCAGTCGCTGGGCCTGGTGGTGTTCTCCGGGAAGTCGAACTCGCCGTAGTTGCGGATCGAAAGCCCGTGCGTGAGGCAGCTGTCCCAGATGAAGTCGTTGTAGGCGTAGCACAGGGCGTCGGTGCCGAAGTCGTAGGTGCGCGACCCCTTCTCGAAGTAGTCGGTGATGATCCCCTGCGTGGCCCACTGGTGGCCCTCCGACGAGTTCACGCCGTTGCAGTAGTAGTTGTCCAACAGCACGAACTGGTTGGCCAGCGCGTGCTGGTTCGGCGTCACGTCCCGGCCGAACTTGCAGAGCTTGGGGTCGGAGTTCCCCTTGCCGATGTCGCCGAACACCTGGTCGTAGGTCTTGTTCTCCTTCAGGACGAACACGACGTGCTTGAACACGCTGGGGCTGCCCCACCGGGCCGGCACCGGGACGGCGGGCACGGGCGACGCCGCCCTCGCCTGCGCCGCCAGGACCTGCGGCACCTGCTCGTCGGCCAGCACCTGCTCGGTCAGCCCGGGCAGGTCCGCGTCGGTCGGCGGGGCGACGACGGAGACCGACTCGCTCTTGATGTTCCCGGTGAACAGGTGGTCGGCCGTGCACAGCACGCACCCGGGGAACCAGCCGGCGGGGACGAACCCGCGCACCTTGCTCGCCCCGGTCGCCGCCAGCGCGACCACCGCCACGGCGTTGTTCCCGCCGTCGGCCACGTAGAGCGTCCGCTCGTCGGGCGACAGCG
The DNA here is from genome assembly GCA_965198865.1 of Tepidisphaeraceae bacterium. Lineage (GTDB taxonomy): Bacteria > Planctomycetota > Phycisphaerae > Tepidisphaerales > Tepidisphaeraceae > CBDAQA01. Next base: position 14,404 of record CBDAQA010000024.1, read on the forward strand.
ACAGCGCGTCGGGAATGCTGCCGAACGACAGCGCCGGGTTCGGCCGGACGCCGATCGTCTCCACCACATGCCCGTCGCCGCCGTCGATGACGCTCACCGTGTCGGCGTTGGCGTTGGCGACGTAGTACCGCCGGCCGGCCCCGTCGCGGACGATCTGCGTCGGGTGCAGGCCGACGTCGACCTGCTTCACGACCTTGGCGGTCCGCAGGTCGACGCGCGAGACGGTGCCGCTGTCGGGGATGCCGCGGCTGTCGACCGACACGGCCGCCCCGGCCGAGTCGGCCGTCGCGTGGCCGGCGGCGGGGTGGCGGCCGCCGTAGTCGGTCACCCAGGCCGTCATCCCGTCCGGCGACAGCGCCACGCCGTACGGCGCGACGCCCACCACCACCTCGGCCCGCACGGTCGCCGTCGCCAGGTCGACCACCGCCAGCGACCCGCGCTCCGACTGGCACACGTACGCCAGCCTGCCGTCGCCCGACAGCGCCACGCCCCAGTTCTGCTTCCCCGCCAGCGTGATCGTCCGGCCCGGCGTCATCGTGCCGTCGGCGGCGACGATCGCCTCCACCAGCAGCTTGCCCGTGTCGGTGAACCACGCGCTGGCCACGCCACCCTTGGCGGCGGTGACGGCCAGCCCGTGCATCGAGCCGGTCACCTTCTTCACCGAGAACGTGCCGGACTTCCGCATCGTGGCGGTGTCGATCGTGGTCAGCCCGTCGTCGGTCTTCACGACCAGGATGGGCGACCCCGGCACCATCACCAGGTCCAGCGGCGACCCCTTCGTGCCCACCGACATCCCCGCCGCGCGGATCAGCTTCGCGTCCACCTTGGACACGGCGTCGTCGAACCGCTGCCCCGGAACCCGGTCGGACATCGACGGTTCGGCGGCGCTCGTCGTGAGGGCCAAGCAAGCGCACAGCGCCATCGACCCGACCGGTGTGAGGAAACGCATCGGCAAATCGTAAGGGTGCGGGTCCGCGGGGTCACGGGCGACGGCCGGGGGAACGGGCCACGCGACGGTCGTCGTCACTCCGCGTCCGGGTACTGCGGCGGGCTTCGGCCCACGCGGCCGGTCAGCTTCGGATATTTCCCCGGTGGGATCACGTCGTCGATCGCGGTCACGTTGACCTGGTGCCACCAGTCGTCGCCGAAGTCGAACCAGTAGCCGAACGCTTGGTCCACCTTCAGGCCGAGCGAATCGAGCGTGGTCCCGTCGACCGTGGCGGCGCTGGGCCTGTCGTCGCCGAGCGCGCGTGCCGTCGGCAGCACGTACCGCTTGTTGGACGGGTGCTGCGGCCCCTTGCCGACCTGGAACTCGTACATGTGCTCGTCGAACCGGTCGAACGCGTCGAACAGCGCCGCGTGCAGGTCGGCCAGCGTCTGGTCACCGCGGATCTGGATCACCCGGCTGATCTCGGGGTTCTTCTCGCTGAATTTCTCGTCGATCGGGCCGGCGACGATGAACGCCTCCAGGGTGTACAGGCGCGGACCCCCGCTGGTCGTCGGTGCCGGTGTGGACAGTCCCGTCTTGTCGTACTTAGCCGGCAACGGGGGGATGAGGCCGCGCTCCACGGCTTGCCGCTGCACGTCGGCCGGCGCGTGGCGGGCGTCCATCATGATGCCGTTCGCGGTGACCAAGTAGGCCACCGGGTTGTCGTCCATCCGGCTGGGGAGCGTCCAGCCGGGGTCGAACGGCACCATCTTCAGCAGGTCGCGGATCGCCTTGCTCCTGGCCTGCCCGGTCGCCTGGGACACGCCGAACGACTCGTCGATCACGGGGAACTTCAGGTGCGGCACCTGCGTCTTGTCGTCCAGGAAATTGACGTACCCGATCGCCCGCACCACGCCCGACGCCCAGCCGGCCGGCGTGCCGCTGGCCAGCGGGGACGGCCGCTTGCGCGCCAGCGTCGCCAGCAGGCGTTGGCAGGTGACCCGGTACTCGTCGTTCAACCGCTCGCGGCAGAACCGCTCGACCAGCGTCCAGATCGGGTCGTACTTCGGCCGGATCGCCGCCGGCACGGCGGGGTCGCCGCCCGTCGATTCGTCTCGCTTGGCAGGTCGCTTGGCCATGCGGGCGAGCATACCCGATGCCCGCCGCGCTTCGTCACGGCATCGTCGATGGCGACAGCGGGTTGGCCGGCGTCGCGGGGACGACCGGCGTCATCGGCGCCATCGCGGCGGGCCTGGTGGTCGCGCCGGCGACGTCGCGGGTGAAGGTGAACTGCTGGCCGCCGATCGAGGCGTCGATGGCGAAGCCGCTGTTGGACTTGATGAAGATGGCGACGCCGTCCACGAACTTCGGGTAGGCGCGGGCGCCGGCCTTGAGGGCGACGGCCTCGGCGTTGGCGTTGAACGACAGCTTGTTGGCCTCGAACGCGTCCATCGCCCCCTTGTCCTGGAACACCAGCAGCTCGGTGTAGTCCTCGCCCCCGGCGACGACGCCGAAGTTGACCAGCGTCAGGTGGCTGAACCCGACGTAGTTCCCCTGCTCGTACACCACGCCCAGCCCCGACGCCGCCTCGAACACCAGCCCGCCCTTGGCGATGCTGGGGAAGATGGCGTGGCCGTACGACGTCTCGATGGTCTTCTTCACGTCGGGGAAGTCGCGCTCGAGCGACTTCATCTGGGACTGTCCGTCGTCGGTCAGGTTCGACCGCTCGGTCGGGTTCGCCGGGGCGCTCGCGCACCCGCCGCTCGCCGCCAGCAGGCCGGCCGCGACCGCGGTCAGCCACACGGGTACCTTCGCTGCCTTCATCGGGTTGCTCCTTCGTGGTTGGGTTCGGTCCGTCGCAAGGATAAGCCGATCTGGTTGTGTTTGCACGAAACACGCTGAGGGAAACAGAGCCGGGCCGTGCCGGGCCGAGGCGACCGATAGGTCGCGTCTCGCGCGGGGCCGACGGCCTTGGTGGACCGCGTGTGCTGCGCGAGACACGAGCTTCGCTCGATCGGGCCGACACGGCCCGGCTCTGCTGGTATCATCCGCCGCCATGACTGCACGGGTGCCACGGATCGGCCGCCTCGCCTTCGCGCTCGCCGCCCTCGCCGCCGGGACCGGCTGCGTCCACGAGTACAACCCCGACCCCATCGCGGCCGAGGCGGACGTGCTGTCCGACGTCACCCAGCTGACCGGCCCGGCCGGCGTCGACGGGTTCGCCCGCGCGGGGCAGGGCCGGTTCTCGCCGGATGGGCGGTGGCTCGTCTTCCGCGGAATTCCCACGGGCAGCGTTGCCGCCGGCTACGGGTTGTTCCTCGGCCGGGTCCACTGGTCGGGCGACCGCGGCACCGCCGACCGGCACGTCGTCGGCCTGGACCGGCCGGTGCGCGTCACGCGCGTCGGCGTCCGCGTGGGCGGGGCGTGCTTCTCGCCCGATGGGTTCACGCTCGCCTTCTCCGCCTCGGCCGGCCCGTCCACGCCCGATGCGCCGGCTCCCATGCGGTTGTTCCGCGTCGATGGCTGGGAGCAGTTCGTCGCCATGACCGACGCCGCCCGCGGCGTCGACCTGGCGCAGCACCCGTTCACGCCCGCCGAGCTCTCCACCGACGAGTGCGACTGGTCGCCCGACGGCCAGACGATCTGCCTCGCCGCCTCGCCCGCCGGCGGCACGGTCGGGGTGTACGCGGTTCGGCCCGACGGGTCGCACTTCGTCCGGCTCGGGCCGCCGGTGGGGTACGCGCGCGGCCCGGCGTTCTCGCCCGACGGTCGCCACCTCGCCTACCGCGGCGACGCCGCCGGCCGGCCAGCGTCGCAGATCTTCACCGCCGAGGTTCAGCTCGACGTGAACGGCATCGTCGCCGGCCTGGCGAAGCCGAAGCTGCTGACCAACGAGGCCGGCGCGTCCTCCAGCGGCCCGTGTTGGCTGGGCGACGATCACCTGCTCTACGCCACCACCCGCCACGGCGACGCGAACGCCGAGCTGTACGTGATGGACGCCAACGGCCTGCGCAAGACGCGACTCACCCTCACGCCGGGGCCCGACCTGCTGCCCAACCTGTCGGCCGACGGGCACCACCTGCTGTGGACGCGGGCCGGTGCCTCGGGGTCGCCGCCGCAGTTGTTCGCCGCCGAGCTGCAGCTGCCGCCGGGGAGTTGAACAAGCAACCGTCGGCCGCTGGCACCGCCGGAAATTCCGGCGGAGCGGGGGGCTAACGGAGGCGCACCCGGGCGCGGTTTCGGTGCTATCGTGCAGGGATTCAACCCCAGGAGTGACCCGACATGCCCGCAGCCGTCGTCGCCTGCCCCAAGTGCGGGGCCAAGAACCGAGTGGACCCCGATCGCGCGTCGCAGGAGACGCCCAAGTGCGGCCGGTGCGGCACGCCGCTGCCGCTCACGTTGGTCGCCGGGCACCCGGTCGAGGTGAACGACGCGACGTTCGCCGCCGAGGTGTTGCACGGCGGGGACGTGCCGGTGCTGGTCGACTGCTGGGCCGCCTGGTGCGGGCCGTGCCGGATGATCGCGCCGACGATCGACCAGCTCGCGGCCGAGTCGGCCGGGCGGTACAAGGTGGCCAAGCTCGACGTCGACGCCAACCAGCACACGGCCGCCACGTACCGCATCGAGAGCATCCCGGCCCTGCTGGTGTTCAAGGGGGGCAAACTCGTCCAACAGTTGGTTGGCGTGCAGCCGAAACCGGTGATCGCCGCGACGCTGGCGAAGTGGGCGTGAACCGGCCCGGGGGTCCCCTTCGATTTGCGCTTGCCAAGCCGGTGTCTGAGGTACGCCGAAGACCCGGATTGCTAGCCGACCGATCCGGGTCTTCGGCGTACCTCACACGCCGGCTTGCTGGGGAAGCCGCTTCGGACGGGTCGCCAAACGAAAGAAGCCCCGGATGGACATCCGGGGCTTCACTCATTCGGTTGTTTTCAACCAGCTTCAGTTGGCGGGGGTGAACCCGTCGCAGCCGCTGACGGCGGTGACCTTCAGGTGCAGGGCGGCGAGCTTGGGGTGCTCGCACTCCTCGACCAACGTCTCGGGGGCCTTGCCGCTGGTGCGGATCTGGGTGAGCTTCGGGTCGGCCGAGTGGTCCTCGCCGAAGTGGGTACACAGGCCGCATTGACCTTCGTGAACAGCAATCATGGGTGTCTCCTTGAAGAGTGGTATCGACAGGGGCACCATATCCCATGAAGGCCGGAAAATCGCATGAGAACCGGTATCACTTGATGGCGGGTGAACATGTAGTTGAGACACGATTACAACTGCCCGCGATCGCGTTGCATCTGGATGATCCACGGCGGCGTTTCCGCCACATATGCCTGTAATCGGCCCTGTTTTGAAGTGTAGAACCATGCCGTCATCGCGGGCACGAAGCCGCCGATCACCGCGAGGCTTCCATATAGCACGTAGAGAATGGTTCGCAGCGTCTCAACCACTTGAGCCATCGTCTCGCGATCGACATCTGCGCCGAGTTGTTGAGATTTGATCCAAACGAGCAGGCCGCGATCGGTGGCCGTGAGGTAGAGATTCCACAGTGCGTAGAGGACGGCCGCCGCGGCGAGCGCCAGCTGGTTGATGGCCAGCCGTCGCAGGGCGGTCGGATCGAGTCGTTTGAGCTGGCGCACCGATTTGAACTCGACGTACGCGATCCCGGCCAGCGCGACGGCGAGCACGATGCCGGCCGCCCCGCCGATCATGCAGGGGACCGACAGGGCGGCGCAGACGGCGAGCGTCCAGGCGTCGGCCGTCGCGTAGCGGACGGCGCGCCGCAGCGGCCGCCACGCCGCCTCCGCCGCCGCCAACTGCCGCGGCACGTCCGCCGTCGACACCGATTCGGGCGAAGGGACAGCGTAGGGCGGCGGCGGGGGAGGGACATCGGGCATGCGGGGTGTTATACGCGTTGTCGCCTAACAGAGCCCAGCGGCTTCGCCGCGGGACCCCGCCGTGATCGGATGAGTAACCGAAGAGGGTCCCGCGGCGGAGCCGCTGGGCCCTGTGGGCGCGCTCAGTGCGCCCGCAGCAGCTCCAGCATCGCCCGGTCCAGCTGGTGCCCGCGGAACGACTCGTACCTCGCGCCGGCGCGCTTGCTGTCGAGGAGGCCGAACCCGCCGTACAGGTTCCACAGCGACCAGCCCCAGCCGGCCTCCTGCCACAGTTCGAGCTGGTCCCGCATCCACGCCAGCACCACGGCATACGGCGTGCGGTTGAACGCGCCCCACTCGCCCACGTGAACGCCTACGCCCAGCTTCGCCAGCCGCTGCCACGGCTCGATCGCCTCCCGCCGCAGCCGGGCCTTGTCCCACACGTCGCCGGGCTTGATCGTCAGCGGCCAGGTCGGCTCGGGCCAGGCATCGCTGCCGTGGATCCACGACGCCCGGTGGTGCGACACGCGCATCGGCGTGTAGCCGCGCGTGCTCTGCGAGATGCCCAGCGGCGCCAGCTCCGGCACGGGCGTCGTGCCCCACCTCAGCCCGTCGGCCACGATGGGGCGGTCGCCGTCCTCGGCGCGAATGGCATCCGCCAGCCGCCGCACGACGGCCGCGTACCGCTCCACCGGCAGGTCGGCCGGCTCGTTGATCAGGTCGAAGCTCACAGCGGCGCCTGGCAAACCCTTGAACCGCTTGGCCAGCATCGCCCACTGGAACGCCGCCGCGTCCAGGGCGGCCGGATCGGTCCAAAGTACGGTCGGCTCCCTGGGCGGGTTCACGCAGTAGCCGGGGATGCGGTGCAGGTTCAGGTTGACGTGGATGCCATACTGCCGGCCCAGCTCGACGGCCCGGTCGACCTGCCTCAGCGGCTCCTCGCGCACCGACATCGGGTCGCTGGCCGACGACCAGCACCAGTACGACATCGGCAGCCGGACGAAGTCGAACCCCCACTCGGCCATCATCGCGAAGTCCCCCTCCGCGAACGGCCGGGGGTGGTAGGGGTCGAACAGCTCCAGCAGGTTGAACCCGCGGCGGCGCGCGGGGCGCGTCGCCGGCGTGGCGCCCCCGGCGAACGCCGTCGCGGCCGCGGCGATCAGGAATTCCCGTCGGTTCATGGGATCACCTCGCTCACGCGTCTCCGAAGAGGATCATCCACGAAGGACACGAAGGCACACGAAGGAGGAAACACCCGGGCATTTCTTCTTCGTGTCCCTTTGTGTCCTTCGTGCATATCTCTCTTTGAGTGGCTGTGAAACGGGAGAGGCCACGAATGGCACGAATGAACACGAATCAGATGAACGCTTTGACAAACCCAAGGCAGGTTTACCACGGAGGCACGAAGAAATAGAGAAGAGGTCGAAAAACAGCGATTTCTCCGTGTCTCCGTGCCTCCGTGGTGAGTCTGTTCTGGTTTTTCAGACGCCTCAAATGGCCATTCGTGCTCATTCGTGGCCTCTGCCTCGACCGCGGTCACATCCCCGGCAGCATCCCCGCCGGCAGGCCGGCGTCGGCGGCCATCTGCCGCATGCGGTCCTGCATCATCGCCGCCGCCTTGGACTGAGCGGCGGCGATGGCGGCGGTGATGACGTCCTCCAGCATTTCCACGTCGGCCGACAGGTCGAGCTTCGACCGGTCGATGCGGACCTTCACGACCTCCATGCGCCCGTTGACGACGGCCGACACCATGCCGCCGCCGGCGTCGGCCGTCACGGTCTGGCGGCTGAGCTCCTCCTGCATGCGCTGCATCCCCTCCTGCATCTCCTTCGCCTTGCGCATCATTTCCATCGGGTTGAACATCTGAACGCTCCCTGGCCTGTCAGGTAGGCCGGCCCGCCCGGTGACCGGGACGATTTCGGTCGCGCCCGCCGGTCGGTTCGACCGGTCCGGACGAGCCGCCGATCGTAACCGTTGTCAGCCGTGCCGCCGAACCCCTCACCTGCCAGAGGACAACGCCCGCGTGAGGCGGCCGCCGGTGAGGCGGCATCCACTCGTGGACATCACCGTGACCCAGCGCGCAACTGCTGCCAGCCACCCGCGAGGTGGGACAAGTTGTTTCAACAACAAATTCGGCGTTCGCTAAGTCGGTTTCGCAAAAATGTTTACCGAGTGCCTTGCGTGGGCCAGACTCGGAAGTGTCCCGTTTCGTCCCATTTTGTCCCACGGACGTCGGACGGTCAGGCAGCTTGGTTAGGACACCATCCCCTTGATCACGGCCACCGTCTCCTTGAACAGGTTCTTACTGGTGGCCAGATCCAGCACCTCGTCGCCGCGGCCGTTGGCCGGGTTCTCAAACTGGTCGACGAAGAACGCCCCGGTGGCGGCGACTAGCTCGGCCGCCCGCCGCTTCACGGCCGCCATGTCCCGCCCGTTCACCTGCCCCGGCGTGCTGTCCGGGAGCTGGGGGACGAGCACCACCTCGGCACCCAGGGCCCGCATCATCTGTGCCCGTTCGCGGGTGTTCCCCTCGCTCATAACGGCCCAGAACGGGTGGCCCATTGCCCCGCAGACGATGGCCAGCCCGGTCCCGGTGTTGCCGCTGGTCACCTCGACCACGGGTTGCCCGTCGGCCAGTCGGCCGTCGGCCCGCGCGGCCCGGATCATCCCCAGGGCGACCCGGTCCTTCTTGCTCCCGCCGGGGTTCAGGTGCTCCAGCTTGGCCAACAGCCGGCCCTCGAGCCCCCACAGGTGGCGGACACGGTTCAGCTCCAGCACCGGCGTGTTGCCAATCAGATCCAGTACGGAACGGGCGTATGGCGGCGACATCGGGTTCTCTCCACGCACGGAAATCCTCTGGGCGGTGGCTCCTCCTGAACGGGCCGCAGTTAGGGCGCACTTGGCCCGCGATCTTGGGTTCTGTCGGACAGCGGACACTGATGCACGACTGGCTTTCTCTTTGCCTTCGAGCAGGGGCGTGTCGCCGGCCTGGTGGCGTCGCCCCCTCGCCAGTCCAAAGTCGGCCACCGGACGCCGCCCGGACCTACGCCGATCGATCCGATACCGGCGGCGTCAGGAACCAGCAGGGGACGTCGAGGGCATCGACGCGTTCGCCCAACATGTGTAAGGCATACAGTAACCAATATGAAAACATCGTTCAATGGTATACCATCCGCGGCCGTTCCGGCCTGCCGCCGTGGTTGGCGCTGGCCCAACTCCGTTCGGAGTAGATTCTGATGATTTCAAACCTGGAAGCGCAGAGGGATGCGGTCGGTCCGTCCGCGTTAGAGATGGCCGAGTCGGACCGTCGAGGGCGAAGGTCCCCTTCGGACGTGAGGCCGCCGACTCCGGCAGGGGAGCCCGACGTCGCCGCCGATCCGTTCCGAGCCGAGGCGACGCAAGTCTTGGCGCGGCTCCGCCTTGCGATCGAGCGGACCGTTTACCCGACCGTTGGGCCGTTGCAGAACAGCCGGACGCTCCAGCACGCCCTCAAGGTCGACCTGAACGTTAGCTGGCAGATCTACAAGCTTCTCGGGGCGGCCGGCACGCTCTCGACCGTGACATACGTCCCGGCGGCAGTGTCGTTCAGGAAGCTGCTGGCGGCGGCGAACAAGCATGGGGCGGCCGAGGACGTCCTAGCCGAGGCCGGGGCGGCTTACGCCGCCTTCGACCAGCTCGTGTTGGCCACGACCGGCGACCGGGAACACTTCGAAACGGCGGTCATGTCCTTCGGCAACCCGCCCGAAGCGACCCTGCTCGGCATCCACTACCGCAAGGCCGCCTTTAAGGCCGACGCACACTTCTTCGGCGTGGCGTGCGACACGCTGGCGTTCGCCCTGTTGCTCCACCCGGGCGAACGGCCGGGCACGATCGACTTCGTCGGCGTTCGACAGATGCTGGGGCTCCGTCGCCTGCGGGCCGGCACCGACCTGCTCGTGGAGCGGTGGAAGCTCGACCAGGGCGAGGCCGCCTTGACCGGCGACGGATTCCAGTCGCCCGGTGAGCCCCTGGACCCGGCGGCGGCAGCGGTCCGCGGGGCCCCCGTCCTGCCCGAGTTCTGCTCCTGGCCGGTCCTGCCGCTGGCGACCTACACGGGCGAGTCGGGCGACGTCTCGACGGTCCTGCGGCACCGCGACATCGGCGTCGGGCGAGAGGTCGACATCACGACCGGCCGCGTCTACCGCGACGTCCAGCTCGATCGCCTGCCGGACGGCCGGACGGCTATCCAGGGGCTGGTCGAGATCGCCCGGCCGACGCGGGTGCAGGTCATCGACACGCTCGTCCACCGCCCGACGTGGCCGGCCCTGACGAGCCAAGCCGGCGTTTACGCGAAGCTGTTGCAGCGTGACGTCTCGACGGTGCAGGCCGAGGGGGTCCGGCTGCCGTTTCCGGAGGCGGTGCATTACCTGGGCCCGGCTACGGAGGCAGTGCGCTTCCCTGAGTCGCCCCGGTATCCCGCGTTAGTGCGGTACGCCTGCGACGCCTTGGGATGGCGGCTCGACGACATGGACCTGTATCGCATTCGCCTGGACTTCCCGCTGATGGATAGCAACGTGTTCTGCTGCCTCGCGACGCCGCCCATATGACGAACGAGGGGCAGAGCGTCAGGTGCCTTGCAACGAGTGCGGTAGCAGTCGCGGGGGCACGAACCCCGCGCCAACGGAAGAATCTCCGCAAATTCGCACCCAAAAGTACGGCTTCTGCATAGAAATCGTGCAGGTTCTGATCACATTTCCTTTGACTGCCGTTTTGTATGTGTTACAAGCGGGCGTCCATCGCAGAAGGCGACTTTCTTGCAATGGGCCAGAACATTTCTGTACTCGCCCCGTTCGTTCGGATCTGAAGCGTGTTGCCCCGGTGAGGCGGCCGTCTTCGCGGTGGTACCTCAGGGAGAGATGATGAACCGTAGGAACTGGACCTCGATCGTGTGTGCGGCCGTGTCGGCATGGGCGGCATCCGGGACGACGGCCCACGCGGCCGTCATCTACGGCGGTGCCACGTACGACCCGACGGCGGGGACCGGCTTCCAATCCCCAAGCGAGCCGACCCTCCCCGGCCACTCGGCCGGCAACGCCGCCGGCACGGAGGGGGCCGTCCAGTATTCCGGCAACAACTTCCTGGGTGTCAGTGCGATCGTCATCACCACGGCGGGCAATACGGTCCTGAACAACACCGATGGCGTTTCCACGGTCGGCGTGACCCCCTACGCGATCAACTTCGGCGGCGCGGTTGTCGGCGTGGCGTCCAACCAAGCCTCCTATTGGGCCTCTGGGACGACCAAGGCGGCCTTGCTAGGCAACCTGGGCGCGTCCAGTACCGGGGCGCTGTCCAGCCGGGCCAACATCATCAACGCCAACGGCGTCATCGGCGGCTACTCCGAGGTGTATGGCGGGGCCACCGGCAGCACCGACCTGGGCTTCCGCGCCGTCCGCTGGGACTCCAGCACCGCCGCCGCGACTCAGCTCGGCAATCTCGGCACCAGCACGGCCGGCAGCACGCAGAGTCAGGTCTACAACCTGAACGTGAACGGCCTCGCAGTGGGTTACGCAACGAAGTACGGCGTGCCCACCGGCGGCACCACGGTTTCCAGCCTCGGCGCCCGCGCCACGTCCTGGGCCGCCGGCCAGACGGGCGTGACCGAACTGGGCAATCTCGGCCTGAGCACGACGGGCACGACGACCTCGAACGCCTACGGCGTCAACGCCGGCGGCACGGCCGTCGGCCAGGCCAACAAGTACGCCAGCGGGTCGTCCGTCGGCACCCGGGCCGTCGCGTGGAACACCACCACCGCCGCCGCGACCGAGCTGGGCAACCTCGGCACGTCCACGACCGGATTCACCAGTGGCAAGTCGAACGCGATCAACATCGCCGGCCTGGCCGTCGGCCAGTCCACCAAGTACACCGCCGGTGGCACTAGCCTGGGCAACCGCGCGGTCCTCTGGGATACCACCACGGCCACCCCCACCGCCGTCGAGCTCGGCAATCTCGGCACCAACGACGGCACCTCGGGACCCAACGCGACCGGCTCCATCACCGACGCCAACGACTTGGACATCAACGACCTCGGCCTGAGCGTCGGCGTCGAGTCGGCCTACACCAGCACCGGCACGTTGCTCGGCGACCGGGCCGTCGTCTGGAACCCCGACGGCACGGCCACGGACATCAACTCCCTGCTGACCGGGGCCGACGCGGCGGATTGGACCCTCACGCTGGCCACGTCCATCAGCAGCACGGACTGGGTGACGGGCATTGGCACGTACAACCCGAACGGCACGAGCTCGACGACCGGGTCGTACACGCGGGCGTTTCTGGTACAGGTGCCTGAGCCCGGTTCGCTCGGCGTGATCGCCATGGGCGGCGTCACCTTGTTCTCGCGCCGCCGCCGCCGCCAAGCCTGACCGTGTCGGGGTCCGCCAACGCGGTCGGTCGATCGTTGTGTTGTTCACCGCAGGGCCGGGCCGACGAACGGCCCGGCCCCTTTTCCGTATCGGGACGAATTCCGCCGGCGGCCGGTCGACGTTTTGCCCGTTGGCGACGCACCGTCCTGACGCGGGCAGCACAGGCCGGCCGCACGGCGGAGCGGATCTGTCCATCCGCCCACCACGACGTCATGGCGGGCGATCGTACGGCCCTCGGATCCACCGGCGTTGTGCGACGCCGGCCTCACCATCTGACGCGTCCCCCGATGCGGGCATGGGAACGGCCCTCGTGCCCAGTCAGCAGTCCGCCCCGGCCGATTTTAATTTACTGGTTGATCTTCGGCGGCTACCCACGCATACTCCGCCCACCAACCGACCGACTCACAGACTGTATGCCTTACAAACCAGTGGAAAGCCGGAGACGACGAGCCGCTTAACGTTGCGACTCCGTCACTCCAGCCCCCAAAGATCCGCGACTCGGTCGTGGCACGGGGTTCCCTGCGTTTGCACACGTCCGATCTAGGAGTAAGAGATGATCGTCAAGCGATATGTCACGGTCGGCATTGCCACGGTGGGGCTGAGCGGCGTCGTTCATGCGGCGACGCTGACAACCCTCCCGAGCTTTAACACCGCAACCGATAGCACCGCAACCGGATACAACGCCGCCGGCCAGCTCTACGTCGACTCGGCCGGGGACGTGTTCGGGACGACCCGAAATGGCGGATCGCACCCGGGTGACGGGACGAGTGCCACCGCTACGACGGACACTGCCGGGACGATCTTCGAGTACAACAGCTCGACCAAGACCACGTCCGCGCTCTACAGCTTCACCAACGGCAACGACGGGGAGCAGCCCAACTCCGGGCTGATCGCGGACGCTGCGGGCAACCTATACGGGGCCACGAACGGGACCGGTAACAACAACGGCACTGCGGGGACGATCTTCAAGCTGGGGTCGGATCACGCGACGTTCACGACGCTCGCCACGTTCGCCACCCGGACGATCGGTAGCACGAACAACGGGACGACGCCCGCGGGCGCCCTGACGATGGACGCGGCCGGCAACCTGTACGGGACGACCACGAGCGGGGGCAGCGTCGGCTCCCAATCCACGACCGGGAACGTGTTCTCGCTCGCCACGTCGACCACCACCGGCACGGGCTACTCGACGACGCCGGTCAGCTTGTCCAACACGACCAACCACCCGACGTCTGGCCTCACCCTTCTCGGCAGCACCCTGTACGGGGTGACCGCACCCACCACCACCAGTGGCCAGTACGGGTACGGCACGATTTACTCGATCCCAACGACCGGCACGGCAACGACCACGATCGTCTCGCTCACGTCGGCAAACGCCTTCCCCACCGGTAAGCTGGTGGCCGATGCGAACGGCAACCTGTTCGGGGAAACGACCGCCGGCAGCGGCACGGGCAGCGGCAACGGGACCCTCTTCGAGCTGGCCGCGGGCGCGTCCAGCATCACCACGCTGGCCACTTTCACGACCGGCACGACCGGCACCGGGTACACGCCCCTGGGCGGCCTGATCATCGACGCGGCCGGCAACCTCTTCGGCACCACCGGCGCAGGCGGTGCCAACAGCAAGGGCACCGTGTTCGAACTCGCCAACTCCGCCTCGGGCTACAGCAACGCCGTGACGGTCCTGGCCTCGCTCTCGAGCGGCCTGCGGATCGACGGCACCTACAACAGCCCGCTGGCCGTAGACTCGGCGGGCAACCTTTACGGCTCGACCTTCGGAACGCTCAACAGCAGCACCGACCCGGGCACGATTTACGAGGTGACCGGGTCCGGATACGTGGTCGCCGCTCCGGAGCCGACATCCCTCGCGCTGCTGTCCCTGGGCGGCGGTGCTCTGGTCGCCCGTCGCCGTCGCCGCCAGTGAGCCTCACTCGTACAGCCGGTTGGCCGCCCCACGTCTCGGCTGGATCGCCCGTTCCGACGTGTCGCTAAGTGCACGAGGGAAAAAAACCCGGCGAAGGATCGAAAGACCGCAGTTGTCGGCGGCGTACCTCCGGTTTTTTCCTCTAGGGCCCAAGTTGCAATCGGAGAGCAAATGATGTCCGCGAACCCTGAGCTGATCTCCCATGCAGCGGCATTGGCTCCAGTCTTAGTTCAACAAGCTAACCGGCGTGTTCAACGCCGGTCGTCGGTCCGCATTTCGGCGTGTCCCCGTGGCTTGCCCATGGTCAGAGATTCGGGCAATGACAGGCCGCCGAACGGCGTTGTTTCAACGAAAGACGGTTCGGTCTGGCGTGGCCCGATCCGCGGGTTCACGTTGGTCGAGCTCCTCGTCGTAATTGGCATCATTTCTGTTCTTATTGGCCTGCTGCTGCCCGCACTTTTCAAGGCTCGAACGTCGGCGAAAAGAGCCACATGTCTCTCGAATTTAAGGACCTACGCCAATGCGGAGGCCAATTATCAAGCGATGTGTCACGGGATACTAGGTACCGACATTGGTTCTTTGCCCCTGTTCCCGGCAACCGTCAAAAATCCGAGGTATCTAAACTGCCCTTGCGTTGCTGATTACATGGACGTGCCCCTGTCAGGTAATGGGCTCCCAAACTACGTGTTCAACGCTTGGATGGTGTCGGTAGCCGGGCAAAAAGTCAAAATTCAGGCGTCAACGTTGAAAAATCCGTCGGAGATCGCGCTGATGGCGGACACGGCCGACACGGATATACATGGGTTCATCCCCAGTTCGAACGGTCCTCTGATGGACCCCTTTTGGATCAATACTGACATGGTGCTTAAGCGTCCGACTTTCCACGGTCGCCACGGGGGACTTGGTGGGGTTGTTTGGCTCGACGGCCACGCGACGCTCGAGCCTGCTGTTAAGGTTCCCGGCAGCGTTAATTATGCGGGTTCCAACGGATATCTAACGCAGTTGCCGGCGTGGTACAACGCGCACCAGTTAGGCTACCTCGCCCGGTCGGGAAACGACCTCGGTAGCGCGGCAGCAATCTGGTACTTTGTTCCGCAGAAGCAGCTATTAGGGGATAATAACCTGAATGAGTATCTCACTTATAATGCTGCCTATGCCCAGTATTTCGCAAAGCCGGCCCTTTGGTGATTTGGGGGCCGATCTGCCGTTCGTATCAGATCGGATTGATTAGCAGCGTATCCCGCAGCCTACGCCAGCACACGGTCCTCCATTCTCTCCTCACCCTGACTCTTAGTATACCAGTCGAAGGCAATCCGCGATGGCCCAACTCCTGACACCGCCGCTCGTACACAACCAACAGGGTGTGCGGCCTTTCGCGGAGGCCGTCCGCGAACAGGTCGGCCGCACGATCGTCGGCCAGGACGTCGTCGTCGAGCGGGTGCTAATTACCCTACTCACCGGTGGGCACCTGCTGTTGGAGGGCATGCCAGGCCTGGCCAAGACGTTGCTGGTCAACTCGGTGGCGAAGGCGGTCGACCTGCAGTTCGCCCGGGTCCAGTTCACGATCGACTTACTCCCGGCCGACGTGTTGGGGAGCGAGATCCTCGACGTCAAAGCCGGGGCCTACCGGACCCACCAGGGGCCAATCTTCACCAACCTCCTATTAGCCGATGAGATCAATCGGGCCGCGCCCAAGGTGCAGGGGGCGCTGCTAGAGGCGATGCAGGAGCGGCGGGTCACGATCGGTGGCATGTCCCACTCGCTGCCGATGCCGTTCTCGGTCATCGCCACGCAGAACCCGGTCGAGCAGGCCGGCACGTTCGAGCTGCCCGAGGCCCAGCTGGACCGGTTCATGCTCTGCCACCGGCTGTCCTACCCGTCGGCCGACGTGGAGGAGCAGGTGCTCCGCAACACCCTCGCCCTGGGCCTGCGGCGGAGCGGTGGAGCGGCAATGCCCAAGACGCTGTTTGACGACATCGGCGACTCTCCGGCGGCCACCTTGGACGACCTGCGGGAGGCGATGGAGGCCGTGCAGGCCGTCCACGTTAGCGAGGTGTTTATCTCCCACGCCGTGAAGGTGGTACGGGCCACCCGCGGCGACCCCCGGGTGGAGTTCGGGGCCAGCCCACGGGCCGGCATCAGCCTGACCCAGGCGTCCCGCGCCCGTGCCTACCTGCACGGGCGGGACTACGTGGTGCCCGATGACCTGTTCGCCCTGGCCGAGGACGTGCTGCTGCACCGCATGCGGCTGACCTACGCCGCCGCCGCCGACGGGCACACCCTGCCCGCCGTACTGCAGGACGTACTCGCCGCCATCTGACGCCAACTCGGCTCGACCCACCGATGACCCACGCGGACGACCAACTTGACGAGCGGCAGTTCACGCTGGCGGTCCGCCGGCTGGCCGACGCGCTCGGGTACGGGGTCGACGCCTCGCCGTTCGTCGGGTCCGGCGTCGACTACGCCCAGAGCCGGCCGTACGTCGCCGGCGACCCCACCCGGCAGATGGACTGGCGGGTCACCGCCCGCACCGGCCAGCCGTTCGTCAAGGAGTACGAGGCCCACAAGCGGCTGCCCGTCTACCTGCTGCTGGACACGAGCCGGTCGATGTGGGCCGCGTCCACCCGCCGCAGCAAGTACGACTGGGCGGTGTTGCTCGCCGGGGCGCTGGCCCTGCACGCCCTGGACGGCCTCCACCCGGCCGCCCTGTTCGGGTGCGGCGACGCCGCCGCCGGCTCCGACCACCACCTGCGGTTCCGCCCCAGCCTGTCGCGGTCGCAGGTCTTCCAGTGGATGCACCGCCTCCGCAACCTCGGCAGCGGCGGCGGCCACCGGACGGCCGTCTCGGCCGCCCTCGGTGACGTCAGCGCCTCGGCCACCGAGCGGAGCGTCGTCGTCGTCCTCAGCGATTTGCACGAGCCGGCCGCCCCCGCCGCCGCCCGCCGGGCGGCGCAGCGGCACGACGTGGTCGTCCTCCGCCTGCAGGACCCGGCCGAGCGGGGCGGCACCGGCGGCGGCATCTTCCGCGCCGCCGAGGCCGAGACGGGCACCCGCTTCGTCACCACCGGCCGTCACCGCTGGCTCGACGCCGCCGGCCCGGCCGCCGACCTCCGCCGGGCCGGAATCGACCTGATCACGTTGGACACCGGCACCGACTTCGTGCCCGCCCTCCGCCAGTTCCTCAAGACCCGCCGCGGGTCCAGGGGCAACCGATGAGGGGCCGCGTGCTGGTCTGCATCCTCGCCGCGTCACTGCCGGCCGTCGCCCGGGCGGCCGCAACGCCGGTCGGCCTAGAAGGGACCGTCGCCGCGTTCCTGCCGGCCGGCGTTCACGCCCGTTCCGCCGTGGCCCACTCGCCCGTCCGCCTCCGGGTCGACGACGTCCAAGTCACGCCGGCCGCCGGGAAGTACGCCTTGCACTACCAGCTGCTCGCGGCCGGCACGTACGACCTGCGGGACTACCTGCGCCACGCCGACGAAACGCCCCTGACCGACGGGGCCCCCGTCCTGGTCATCGGCTTCAGCCAACTCGCCACCGGCGACCGCGGCGTGTTGAAGGTGGTGCCGGCCGCGGCCCTGCCTCACTACGGCGGGTACGCGGTGCTCCGCTGGATCGTGGCCACCGTCTGGTTCGCTGGCTTGGTCGCCATCGTGTGGCCACGCCGCAAGGGTGCTTCGGTTCGGCCGGTCGCCGAAGTTGTGCCGGAGCCCGTGTCGGCCGACCGCTTCTCCGACCTGATCGCCGCCGCCGCGTCCCGGGCGATCACGCCGCGGGAACAGCTCGACCTGGAGCTGTTCCTGCTTGCCCACTGGCGGGGCCGGCTGGGCTTGTCCGGCCCCGTCGACCGGGCCATGTGCGCGGTCCGGGCCGACGCCCGTGCCGGGCCGGCGTTCGCCGCGATCGACCAGTGGCTCCACGCGCCGCCGGACCGGGCGGTCCCGGCCGACGTGGCCGCCGTCTTCGGCCCGTACGCGGGGGCCACACCCTGATGCACTTTGCCCACCCCTGGCTCTTGCTCCTACTGGCCGGCCCGCTGTTGGTCGGGCTGTGGCAACGGCGGCACCCCGGCACGGCGGTCGTGTTGCCCTTTGACCACGCACCCGTGGCCACGGGCCATCGCCTCGGCCGCTGGGTCGACGCCGCCGCTTGGCTGCCGCTCGCCGCCGCCGCCGGCGGCATCCTGCTGCTGGCCCGACCGCAGCGGCAGTTCGTCGGGGCGACCGAGCGGCAACTGCGGACCGTCCAGATCCTGGTCGACGTGTCCGGTTCGATGATGTCCCGGTACGGGGCGGGCACCCGGTTCGACGGGGCGATGGCGGCCGTCGACGGGTTCGTCCAGGCCCGCAAGGGAGACGCCTTTGCCTTCTCCGTGTTTGGCTCAGATGTGATCGACTGGATGCCGCCGACCAAGGACGCGACGGCCATCCGCTACGCCGCCCCGTTCGTCAACCCGGCCGTCATCCCCCGGGCCATGAGCATGACCTACATCGGCTACGCCGTCCGCAAGACGATGGGCCGGCTCGCGGCCCAGTCGGGCGACCGGATGATCATCCTCATCACTGACGGCCAGAGCGACGACCTGGGCACCCGGGCGACGGCCACCCTCGCGGCCGACCTGCGGCGGGCGCACATCACCCTGTTCAGCATCTTCGTTGGCGACAACGAGTCGACCGAGGACATCGCCACCCTGGCCCGCCGGACCGGCGGCGCGATCTTCCGCCCCGAAAGCCCGACCGCTTTGGCCGACGCCTTCCGGCGGATCGACGCGATGGCCCCGGCCACGCTCAAGCCGGTCGACCGCATCTCGATCGACTGGCCCTTGCCCGTCGCCGTCGCCGTGCTGGCCGCCGTGGGCCTACAGACGCTGTGCGGCTTCAAGCTGCGTTACACGCCCTGGTGACCCAACCGGATTCCCTGACCCGTGACCACCGTCTGGATCATCACCGCCGCCCTGGCCGCCCTCGTCGCGACGGCCGAGCGGATCCACGCCCGCCGGGTGGCCCGGGTGCGGTCGCTGGTCTTCGGCCGGGCCCACCGGCCGGGCTGGGCCGCGTTCGCCGCGTCGCCCCTGCGGGTGCTCGCCGTCGCCACCCTCGCCTGGGGCACGATGACGCTCCTGATCCTGCCCGGCCAGACGTTCGACAAGGCGGCCGACGACCCAGGCCGCATCGACCCGGCCACCCTCAAGCGGGTCGTCTTCCTGGTTGACGTCTCGCCCAGCATGAACCTGCCCGACGCCAACGGCGGCCGGCAGCCCCGCGGGGCACGGGCGGCCGACGTGGTGCTCAACCTGCTGGACCGCCTCGCCTTCGACCGGACCCGCGTCAGCGTCGTCGCCTTCTGGACCCGGTCGGTGCCCGTGGTGGTCGACACGACCGACCCGAACCTGATCCGCCACGCCTTGACCCAGTCGTCCCTGAACCGAGCCTTCCGATCCGGCGAGACCGACCTGGGCAAGGGCATCCGCGGGGCGTTCGAGCTGCTGAAGAACTGGCGGCCGAACAGCACGACGCTGGTCGTCCTGTCCGATGGCGATTCCACGCCCGACGTTGACGTGCCGCCCGCGCCCGCGGCCGTGGACCGCATCGTCCTGATCGGCGTCGGCGACACCGACAAAGGGACGTTCATCGACAGCCACATCAGCCGGCAGGAGCCGGCCAACTTCGCCCGGATGGCCGGTCGGGTCGGCGGGACGTACTTCAACGCCGACCGCAACCTGATCCCCGACGCGGTCCTGGCCGACGCGACCGGCCGGCTGGGCGACCTGGCCCAGCGGCCCGAGTCGCTCCGCGTCGCCGCCGTGACCTGCGTGGCCGTCGGGGCGGGGCTCTTGGTCCTGCTCCCGCTGGCCCTGGCGCGGTTCGGCCGCGTCGCGGTTGCCGCCGGGGGATCGCACCGCCGCACGTCGCCGGCCAGGGTGGCCGCATGAAGCGGTGGACCCTGATCGGCTGGGCCGCGGTGCTGCTCGTCCTGCTGGGCGTCGATCGCTGGTGCGCGTCGTCGTTCCGGGCGCACGACCTGGCAGCCTCGGCGATGGCCGACGCCGGCCGGGCCGCCGCCCGCGGACAATGGGGCGTTGCCGCCGAAGCGTACAACCGAGCGGTCCGGTCGCTCCCCGACGACGCGGCCCACCGCGCCGCCCGTGCCCAACTGGCGTTTGCGTCCGATCTGGCCATGGACCGCGACGGACACCCGGCCGATGCCGCGAACCTGCTCACCACCCGAGTCCAGCAGTCTGAGGCCGACCCGGCAATCCCGCTGGCGACCCGCTGCGACGCCCGGCGGGCGTTGGCCAAGCTCGAGTACTACAACGCCTGGACGCTGCGGCTGGCCAACGCCCCGGCCGCCACGTGGACCGTCCGGGCGGAGCGGGCCCGCCAGCAGTTGGCTTACGTGGCCGAGGCCACGCACGACTCCGCCGACGTGGAGAACTTGGAGCGGTCGGTTCGCCTGATCCGAATGGACCTGAGCGAACTGCGAGACCTGCCGCCGCCCCCCGACCTGCCGCCCCCGATGAAGTCGTTGGCCCGCACCCAGAACGACGACGAGTCCGACGTCGCGCCCAAGCCCCCGCCGAAGCGGCCGAACTTGGACGCGATGGACGCCCTGGAGGGCCACGCCCGCAAGGGGTCGTGAGGCGGCCCCGCCGCGAACGGAAGTTTCCTATGAACACCCACTCCCGATCCGCCCGCCGGTCGCCCTCCGCCGGCCGCCTGCTCGCTGCCGTCGTCGGTACCGCTGTCCTGGGCGGCGGCGTCGCCGCCGGCCAGGACGCGACGCCCGACGTCCAGCCGCTGCTTGCTGCCCGCTACGCCTATCGGCCCGGCTCGGCATTGGTCATGCGACCGCCAGCCGACGACCACTCGGCCGCGGCGCTGACGTTCGCAGTCGCCGTCGGCCATTGGGACGTGCTCAAGGCGCGGCTGGCCGACCTGCCGCCGGCCGACGCCGCCCAGGTGTACCGGCGGGTCCTCGACGGCCTGTCGGCCCAGATGGCGGCCGATCCCTCGACCGGCCTGGTGCCCCGCGACGTGTTGGCCCTGGCCGATGCGCTCCCGGCCGACCAGCCCGTGTCCGACGCCGACGTCCGCCTCGTCGGTCAACTGCTGGGGCGATCCATCAACGCGACCGGCCTGACCGCCGACGTGCAGTCGACGTTGACGGCCGGGACGCCGCACTTCGGCGGCCCCACGCCCGACGGCAGGGGCCGGGCCGCGGCGCTGCTGATGTACGCCGGCCGGCCGGGGCTGGCGGCCTCCTACCTGCCGTCGCCGGCCGAGGCCATCGAGGTGAAGGACCCGGCCGTCTCGCTCTTGGTGTTCGAGGACGCGGTCGCCGCCGCGGCCGAGGCCGACGAAATGGGCCATCCAGACCAAGCGGTCCGGCTCCGACGCAAGGCCTTGCCGATCGCGCTGGGCCTGCTCAACACCAATCCGCCGTCGGCCGTTGCCGGCCAGCTGGTGAACGGCCTGGTCAACCTGTGCTCGTCGCTCAGCGACACCCAGGCATTGGTCGATTGGCTTGCCGACCTTGACCGGCGGAGCCCGGCCGACTTCTACCTCGTCCTGTCACAGCTGGCCAAGCCGGTCCCGCCGGCCGCCGGCAATCTGTCGGCGCGGGTGGCGGCGATTGACTTGCAGCGGCAGCTCGTCGGGCTGCTTCTGAAGTCCGATCCGGCCAGCGTCACGGCGGGCACGCCGCGTCAGGCCGCTCTGGAGCTGTTGGCCGACGACTGGGTGAACGAGGCGGCGTTCGCCAACACGAAGCTGTTCTCCGCAAAACCGGCCGGCAGATCCGGCCCGCCGGCCGACCCGCCGAACCCGGCCACGACGACCGAGCCGATCGACTTCGGCCTGCTGCTGCAGGCGATGCCCGACGGCCCGTGGCTGGCCGAGCTGCGGCCCGAGACCCGGCTCCGCGTCCGCTCGACGGCCGTCCCGCTGGCCATGGCCGCCGACCAGACCGACGCCGGGCTCCGGCTCATCGGCGAGGTGGCCAAGTCGCTGCCCGACTCGGAGGACCAGATCGGCTTCGACGCCGTGGCGATCTGGGCCGAACGGCACAGCTCCGGCCATGTCCGCGTCGGGTCCCGGCAGACGGCCCCGGTGCCGGTCGGCATCCCGCTCACGCAGCGGTCGCAACAGCGGCGGGTCGACACCCTGGTGTCGCTGGTGGACGGGATCGCCAAGGCGTACGGGCACCGGATCTCGCCGGCACTGCTGGTCAAGGTGTTCGCCGCCGTCAACGGCCAGTCGGAGGTGTACCGCACGGCCGACGTCGAGGCGGTCCTCGGGCCCGTCGACCAGCTCGACCCCGAGACGATGCTGGCGTTCGCCACGCTGATGCGGGAGAACCTCAGCAGCACGTGGCGGGACGCGAACGTGCAGAACGCGTTCGCCACCGGCCGCGACCCCCAGGCGGCAGCCGCCGCCGTCCGCGACGGGTACGCTACCCTGGTCGACCTGCTCCAGCGGGAGGCCGCCCGGTCCGGCGACTACCGCGTCTACGCTACGCTGGCCGGGGTCCGGTACGAGCAGGCGACCTACACCCGCGAGCAGGAGGCCGGCCTGGACGCCTACGCCGCGGCCCGCGCCGCGGCGTTCGACGCCGTCCACCGGGCGGCCGACGCCTACGCCCGCACGGTCACGTCGATCCGCAGCGGCTCGGAGACGGACGACGTCTACGGGCAATGGCTGGCGATGGCCCTGGGCGGGACCAGCCTGGCGCACGTGAACGGCGAGGAGGTGACCGACTACGCCGAGCTGGCCCGGCTGAACGCGGCCCTGCACGCCCTGCCCGGCGACGCCGCCCGGCGGCACCTCGACCTGCTCGCCGCCGACGCCGACCAGGGCTTGGCGAAGCTGCCGGCCGAGAGCAAGCAGCGGACGCTCCGGGCCGTCGCGGCCATCATCGGCTACGGCCCGCTCAGCCAGCCGGTGCGGGCGGTCCTGCGGACCTACGACGACCTGCTGAGCGAGGTCAAGCTGACGACCCGCGTCGACGGCCCGACCCGCGTCGGCGTCGGCCAACCCTTCGGGTTCGTGCTGCAGGTGGAATCGACCGAGCAGTTGGACCGGGCGACGCACGGGTTTGGCCGGTACGTCTCGGAGCAGGTGTCGGCGGCCAACGCCATTGGTGCCCACGGCGCCCCGGTCGGTTCCGACCCCCGGGGCGACCTAGAGAAGCAGATCCGCCTGTC
>CBDAQA010000025.1:0-1043719 GCA_965198865.1 Tepidisphaeraceae bacterium
GACGCTGAACCCCTTGCGAGCCAAGATCTCGTTGGCGGTACACATGGCGCGGTCTCCTCTGAATGTCGGACATGCACGGCGCGTCGGAGGTGCCGGGTCGGCACGAAGTGGGACGCGGGACGATCGGCTGACATGGCGAATATAGAAAACGGTCGCAACCCACTGCAACATCGTTCTTTTATTCACAGGGCGGCGGCTTGATTCCTTAGCCGGCGAAGGTTTGCCGCGTCAGGTTCAGCCGTTGGGACTCCAAATCGGTTAAGATGCCCGATATGCCCCTGCCGACCGTAGCAATTGTTGGCCGACCGAACGTCGGCAAAAGTTCCCTTCTGAATGCCCTCGTCGGCAAGCGGATCAGCATCGTCCAGGACATGCCCGGCGTGACCCGCGACCGGGTGTCGATCCCGCTGGAGATCGACGGCCGATTCATCGAGCTGGTCGACACCGGCGGGTACGGCCACATCGACGCCGACCAGCTCACCGAGCACATCAACCACCAGATCGAGCTGGCCATGGCCCGGGCCGACCTGGTGCTGTTCATCGTTGATTGCCACGATGGGCTGACCAGCGCCGACGGCACGATCGCCACGCTGCTGCGCGAGCAGGGCATCAAGACGGTGCTGGTGGCCAACAAGGCCGACGCCCCCAACGCCGACGTGATCCTGGGCGACTTCGCCCGGCTGGGCCTGGGGACGCCGATCGGCGTGTCGGCGATCACCGGGCGGAACATTGACCTGATCCGCGACGCCCTCCGCGAGAACGTCGACCTGGAGAACGCCCCGACCGAGATGCCCCCGCCCACCATGCACGTGGCGATCGTGGGCAAGCGGAACGCGGGCAAGAGCACGCTGGTCAACAGCATCGCCGGGCTGTACGAGGGCGACCCCGAGCGGGTGATCGTCTCGGAGGTCCCGGGCACCACGCGCGACAGCGTCGACGTCCGCTTCGAGAAGGAGGGGAAGTCGCTGGTCGTCATCGACACGGCCGGCGTCCGCAAGAAGCGGCACATGATGACCAACGACATCGAGTTCTACAGCTTCCACCGGGCCGAGCGGTCGATCCGCCGGGCCGACGTGGTCCTGATGCTCATCGACGGCACCGAGCGCGTGTCCGAGCCGGACAAGAAGCTGGCCCAGTACATCGCCAGCCAGTTCAAGCCCGTGCTGATCGTGGTCAACAAGTGGGACCTGGCCCGCGAGAAGGCCCGGGAGCAGCGCGAGACCAGCAAGAAGCCGGGCGGCATGGACGACACCGCCCTGATGGAGGAGTACCGCGTCTACCTGGACGAGGAGCTCAAGCACATCGACTACGCCCCGATCGCGTTCATCACCGCCAAGGACAGCCGGGGCATCCAGGCGGTGGTCGACATGGCCGGCCACCTGTTCAACCAGGCGGGCGAGCACGTGGGCACCGGCCGGCTGAACGCGGCCGTCCGGCAGATCCTCGAGGAGCGCAAGGTCCCCACGCCCACCGGCCGGATGGCGCGGGTCTACTACGTCACCCAACCCGAGGTCCACCCGCCCACGATCGTGCTGTTCGTCAACCGGCCCGAGTTCATCGACGAGATCTACCAGCGGTACATGATCAACCGCATGCGCGAGCTGCTGCCCTACGCCGAGGTGCCGATCCGGCTGGTCGTCCGCGGCAAGGAGGGGAACCCGACGGGCGCCCCCCGCGGCACTAAGGCCCCGACGATCGACACCGGCCACGCCTCGACCGGCGCGGCCCTCACGCCCTCGTCCGACGCCGACCCCCGTCCCGGCAAGCGCGGCAAGAGCGGCACGGCCCTGAAGCGGCAGAAGCGCGCGATCGCCGCCGGCAAAACGATGAAGTCGAAGAAGGCCTATCGCCCCGGCAGCCGCACCCGCGTCGGGAAGCACGCCGGCCCCAACAAGCTCAAGGGCGGCGAACAGCGGCCGAAGCGATAACGTGCTCTGACGTCGGACCCGTGTAGAAGTAGTAATCGATAGGTCGAGACGGCCACCGTCAAGCAGATCGGCCAGTTCGAGCTGGCGCAGTACCGTCGGCCGATCCGGTTAGAGGTCTGGTCGGAAATCGACGCGTATCACTGGGCGCACAGCTGCTTTTCGACCGGGGCCCCTGGCCCGGACAGCCACCGGGATTGAGGGTGGGTCTGAGTGGCTGCAGGACCATTGGGGCATCAAGCTCGAGCCGGTGGCTCGGCCACCCCCTGGCGACGCGACAGCGTTCGGGCCCACGCGGGTCACCCCGCATTGATCAGCGACGTGGCGTCGGTCCGGACCTTGGTCACCAGCGCGTTCTCCGTCGTGGAGAGCGTGCTCTGGGCGTTGGTCGCCGACTGAACATCGGTGGCGAGCTGGTTGGCGGACGGGTTGGCGGTGGCCAGCGCAGCCAGGGCGGCGGTGTAGGGGGCGGGGCCGCGCGTCGCGGTGCTGAGCAACGTCGTGTACTGCTTGCCCTGGACCACGTCGAGCGCCGCCTGGGCGGCGGCCAGCCGCTTGGAGGTGGCGGGCGAGGGGAGGTCGATGAACAGCGTCGCGGCGATCGCCACCCGGTTGTACAGCGGCTTGGCGGCGGCGGCGTAGCGGGCCGTCGCCGCGGCGAGGGCGTTGACCGACCGCGCGCCCGCCGCCTCGGCCTGGCGGAGCAGCTGCGTGTTCGCGGCGCCCTTGCCGAGCGCCCTCACGTCGGCCGACAACGCCCGCTTGTCCACGGCCAGCGCCTTCGCCGCGTCGGCCACGCCGGTGTTGAGCCGCTTGAGGTCGATGACGAGCGCGTCGTACGGGAACTGCACGGCGCTGGGCGCGCCGACGACGTTGGCGAACAGCATCCGACCTTCCAGCGACTCCACGCACGCGCTCATGTTGCTCCGGATCGAGTGTCCCCCCATCGGTACGGGCATTCTGGCCGCGCGCGAGCGACGTGTCCATAAAGCGCGGCTGGATCAACGGCCGCCGTCGGCCTCGAGGGAGCGCCGGAATCGCCCGAGCGCCATCAGCGGGAAGTAGTGCCGGTAGAGGTGGTACTTCAGGTAGAAGACCTTGGGGAACCCGGTGCCAGTGAACTGCGGCTCGTCCCACGCGCCGTCGCGGGCCTGGCGGGCGATCAGCCAGGCGACGCCGCGCTGGACGGCGGGGTCGGTGGGGCCGAGCACGGACAGCATGCCCATCGTGCCCCAGGCGGTTTGGGAGGCGGTGCTGTCGCCGGTGCCCTTGAGGGAGGGGTCGTCGTAGCTGGCGATCGTCTCGCCGAAGGAGCCGTCGGGCTTCTGGACCGACTTGAGCCAGTCGGCGGCCTGGCGCACCCAGCCGGCCGACATGTCCTGCCCGACGCTGCGCAGGCCGGCCAGCACCTGCCAGCTGCCGTAGACGTAGTTCACGCCCCACCGGCCCCACCACGCGCCGCTCGCGTCCTGCCCCTTGCGGATGAAGGCGATCGCCCGGTCGACCGGCATCTGGCCGACCCGCATGCCGTTGTAGCCCAGCGACTCCAGCACCCGCCCGGCGATGTCGGGGCAGGAGGGGTCCTGCATGGCGTTGTGGTCGGCGAAGGGGATGTGCTCCAGCACCTCGCGGTGGGTCGTCTTGTCGAACGCCGCCCAACCGCCGTCGGCGTTCTGGAACGCGAGCAACCACGGCACGCCCCGGCCGATGGCGGCGTCGGCCTTGGGACCGCCGAGCCGGTGCAGCGAGGTGAGCGTCATCGCCGTGTCGTCGGTGTCGGGGTAGTACGGGTTCTCGAACTCGAAGAACCATCCGCTGGGCTCGACGTGCTTGCCGACGTTGACCTGCCAGTCGCCGGCGACGCGGCACTCCTTGTCCAGCAGCCACTGCGTCCCGCGCCGGGCGGCGTCGTCGGCGTCGGTCAGCCCCGCCTCGGCCAGCGCGTGCAGGGCGATGCCCGTGTCCCACACCGGCGACACGCACGGCTGCAGCCGGATCGTGTCGCCCTCGCGGATGTAGAAGTCGGTCAGGTCCTTGTGGGCCTTCAGCACCACCGGGTGATCGTCGGCGTAGCCGAGCGTCTTGAGGACGATCAGCATGTAGACCATCGGCGGGAAGATCGCGCCCAGCCCCTCGCTGGTGGCCATCCGCTCCAGCAGCCAACCCTCGGCCGCCTCCATGGCCCGCTTGCGCAGCCCCTTGTTGGGGTGCCGCTCGTAGAACTTGAGGGCCCGGTCCAGGTGCAGGAACGCATCCCGCCACGTCCGCGGAAACCCCGGCTTGGGCACGCCAAGCGTGTTGGCCATCGCGTGGTCGAGGTACAGCTCGCGGATGCCCAAGTGCTCCGGCACCTGCCGCACCGGTCGGAGGGTGGTCACGATCCCCAGCGGCAGGATCATCGTCCGCGTCCAGGCCGACACGTTGTACAGGTTGAAGTAGGCCCACTTGGGCAGGAACACCACCTCCGGCGGGATGCTCGGGCAGCTGTCGAAGCTGACCTGCCCCAGGCACGCGAGGTAGAACCGGCTGAACGTGTTGCACCCCTCGGCCCCGCCGAGCCGGTGGATCAGCTCGCGCGCCCGCACCATGTGCGGCGCCTCCGGCGGGTCGCCCATCAGCTTCAGCGAGAAGTACCCCTTCACGGTCCCGCTGACGTCCGCCGGCCCGCCGGGGTACAGGCTCCACCCGCCGTCGGCGTTCTGGAGGCCGCGCAGGTAGTTGGTGATCTTCACCAGGTCGGGGTCCGACTCCTGGCCCAGGATCCACTTGAGCTGGATGTACTCCGACTCCAGGATGCTGTCGCCCTGCAGCTCGCCGACCCACCAGCCGCCCTTGTTCTGCTTGCCGACCAGGGCGTCGGCGGCGCGGTCAATGGCGTCGTCCAGGGCGGCGGGATCGATGGTCGGACGGATCGGCGTGTCGAGGGTGGCGGTCGGCACAGCGGCGGGTTTCCTTCGGGTTTGACGGTGCGAAACGACCCTACCGCGCGGGTGGGGCGGCCTCAAGGTCGTTACCAACCCAATACTCGCATGTGGGTCGCTGGCCAGTAGACCGCGTCGACTACGCCGAGGATCAACGAAATGTCGGCCGGCCCCGTGAACCGCGAGTCGTAGGACATGTCAACGTTGTCGCCGATGAAGAACACCTGCTGGTCGGACAGGTGGATGGCCTCGCCATCGGCATACCGCGCCAGGTGCCGGGCGGGACCCGACGAGGCCGCGAAGTACCGCCCGAGCACGGGGGGCGGGGCGGTGACCGGCTTGCCATCGATCAACAGGCCGCCGCGACCGTCGAACGTCATCGTCTCGCCGGGCAGCGCAACGATTCGCCCGCAGTAGACGGGCTGTCCGCGTGCGGACGCGTCGCGGTAGGCGACGATGTCCCAGCGGCGCGGACGGGCCGTCTTGTTCACGGCCACCCGGTCGCCGCGAGGCCAGGGTTGGTCCCATCGACGGCATCGGCAGGATGAAGCCCTCGACGAGATAGCGGCGGACGGCGAGCAGCGTGAGGCCGTACGCCACGATGGAGACGCCGAGGTACGCTCCGAACGGCGCGGACGCCCTACCCGCCGACAGCCGGAACCGCCAACGGACGATGACGTGGCACGCGACAAGTTGAACGATCGCCATTGCTCCAGACACGGCCATCTGCGCGCGTGCGGCCGCGGCAGCGTCAAAGTCGGGGAGCGACGTGATGGGCACCATGGTCGCCGTCGGCTGTGGCAGGGCCGGCGGTTGCGGCACCAGGAGCATCGACGCGCCCCACGCCGCGATGGCGAGCACGATGCCGACGGCGAATAGGATTGCCACCGTCGCCGCGCCAGTGCGAACCCTGCCCCTCGGCGACCCGACCCACCGGGCGGACAGTCCCATGGCCCACGCCTGAACGGCGAGTGCCGTCCCGGTGAACGAAAGGCAGACGGCAAGAGCAAACACGGCATCCCCGTTGTCGGCGGCATTCGCATCGAGCGATCGCCAAACGGATCACGGTCGGGCGACACGGCGATCGGGACCACCGAAGCCTCACCGCACCAGCGCGAACCCGATGCGGAACTCGCTCTGGCGGGTGTTGTACTCGATCAGGCTCTCGCCGTAGCCGTTGAAGTATTGGGCGTCGACGTAGACGTCGACGTTGTTGAACAGCAGGTCGCGCAGCGGGTAGGTGAGGTCGAGCAGGACCGACCCGCGGTTGGCGTGGGAGCCGATCCGGCCGATGACCGACGCCTCCAGGCCATGCTTCCAGCCGGCGACGAACCGGGCGTCGACGTAGCCGCGGAACTCGGCAATGTCGGGGTTCTGCGAGAGGTCGCCGATGTAGACGTAGGCCTTGGGCGAGACGTAGAAGTGGAAGTTCTCGGGGTCGCCGAAGTTGAACGTCGGCTGGATGAACAGCAGGTTCAGCTGCCGGCTGGCGGTGCCGTCGCGGCCGTTGGAGTCGTGGCCGAACCCGCCCATCAGCCCCAGCTGCGCCACGCCGGGGATGTGGGTCCACTTCACGTCGTCGTCGTTGTAGAAGAATTCGGGCTGGTAGTTCGTGTCGAAGAACGGCGCGCTGGGCTTGCTGAGCGACCACAGGGAGAGCTGCGTGTAGGCGAAGTCGAGGTTGCCGATGAACGGGATCTTGCCGATGGGCGACTGCGGGTTGAACAGCCGGTACTTGAAGCTGAGCTGGAACTTGACCAGCGGGTCCTCCGGGCCGGCGATGAAGTAGGTCTGCTGGTACGGCGCGAAGTGGCCGACGAGCTCGGACAGCGTCCGCTGGGCCCCGTTGTCGGGCTGGTCGACCGGCTTGGTGGCCGCCTCCTTGCCGGTCGGCCCGGTGATGATGTTGTCGGCCAGGATCGGGTGGACGCCGACCAGGTCCGCCGGGGGCGGCGTGGGCTGATCGTCCGCCACGGGCGCTGGCGCGGGGGCAACGATCCGGACCAGCGCGTCGAACGGGTTGCCCTCGGCACGGGCGCGGCTCGGTGTCAGGGCAGCAGCACCCAACAGCGCAGCGATTCCAGCGGCCTTCAGGCGAGACGTGTTCACAGGGGGGTCCCTTCCGTGGGAGTAGCGGATCCAGATGACGTCGACGTTGACAGTTCCCGTTAGCGACGGCCCGGCGGGCCGGGCTTCGCGCCGGTCGGCATACGCAGCCCGGCCCTCCGCACGGTCGCCAAACCGGGGGGCCGACCTCCAACGGTCCTACTCCGGCGCGGTCTCGCCGGGCGGGATCTCCGGCTCGTTCTCGGGCTCGACCAGGTCCTGGGCCAGGCGCGACAGGAAGAACTGCATCTCCTGCTCGGCCACGCCGGGCGGGAGCGGGTCGCGCAGGTCGTACTGGTGGTTGTGGTCCTCGGCGCTGTCGTCGCCGCGCTTCTCGCCCTCGGTGATGATGTGGTGCTCGAACGTGACGGCGTCCTCGTGGCTCTGCGTGATGACCAGTTCGCCCCACCGCCAGGCCATGTGGACGCGGATGCTCAGCTGGTTGCCCCAGGTGCTCACGCGATGCACCACTCGGTTCTTGGCCATCAGCTGGACGAGCCCGTCGACCGCCGGCATGACGGCCGACTTCAGGAAGATCTTGTAGTTCTCGTTGTACTCCTGCTGGCGCTCCATCGCCTCCTTCTCGGCCGACAGCTTCTCCGGCGGCACGTCGCGGAACGGCACCACCCGCCCCAGCCACCACTTCGCGAACCCTTTGTCCAGCATGATGCCGTCGAGCGTAAGTGACCGGCCGGCGCGCGGCAAGGGAAGAGCAGAGGCGAGTGTCGTACCGCAATGGAAATGTCAGGGTCAGACTGCATGTAGCGTTTCAGTGTCGTCTCCGGGTTGCGTCGGGCGGGTGGGAGCGCTGGAGGCGCTGAGCCGTCACGCGCGCCGCCCCCGCCCTACCGCAATGAGAAACCGCTCGACGTTCGCCGCGGCGTCGCCGACGCCGCTCTTGCTGTGGCGGTCGACCTCGGCCAGCAGGTCGATCGCCCGGGCGCTGCCGCCGTCGCCGAGCGCCGTCGCGGTCTCCATGAACGGCCCCTGCATCTCGCGCGGCCAGATCCGCAACGCCTGCACGATGCTGCCCGGCGACTCGCCCGCCCGCCGCATGGCCAGCGCCTGGCGCACGTTGGTCAGCCAGATGCCGAGCCAGGTGACGGCCCGGAACTCGGTCGAGCTGTCCATCGTCAGCAGCCGGCGCCACCGCCGGACGGCGTCCGCCGTCCGCCCGGCCGCCAGGGCGTTCACCATCTCCGACATCTGCTGCTCGCGCTGGAACGCCACGCCGCTGGCCACGTCCTGAGGCTTGACGACGCTTCCCTCCACGCTCAGCGCCAGCTTCGCCAGCTCGTTGTCCAGCTTGGCCAGATCGTCCCCGACGTGGTCGGCCAGCACGCGCGCCGCCTCCGGCTGCACGGCCAGCCCGTGCGCCCCCTTCCCCCGCGCCACGATCCACCCGGCCAGATCCTTGGGTGGCTCGCACTTCTCGATCCGCCCGGTCTTGGCGATCGCCTTGTACAGCCGCTGGTTCGCCGGCAGCGACGCCATCCGCAGGACCAGCGTCGCCCCGTCGCTCGGGGCCGAGACGTAGTCCTCCAGCGACTCGCGGTACTTGGTGACGAACGGGTCGCCGGGGTTGACGACGACCACCTTGCGGCCGCCGAACATGGAGAAGCACCGCACCTCGTCCAGCACCGAGGCCAGGTCCGACCGCTCCCCATCGAAGTCGACGCGCTGCGCATCGCCGCCCGACTGCTTCAGGAGGTCGGCGATGAACTGCAGCTGCAGGAACGAGTCGGACCCGACCAGCGCGACGACCGGGGCGGGGAGTGGCATCCCGGCGGTTCTAAGACCGGCCGCGCCCGGCGTCAATCCGGGCGAGGCGCGGGCAGGCCGGCGTCCAAGGGTGCGACCGACGACCCGGATCTATTGTGGGTTTGCCGCGGCGCGAAACGCGGTTCATATTCCAGCATGGACTGCCCGGCCTGCTCAAACGTCCGTCTCCGGCGGTCGCGGCCTAGGTGGTACGAATGGGCGGCCCTGCCGTTGCTGCTGTGGCCCTGGTGGTGCCGGCACTGCTTCCGGCGGTTCCTGCGGCCGGTCGTCTGGGGTTGGACACCGCCGGCCCGACGTCGCCGGCCGCACGCGTAGGCGGTCACGCGGTCGGCGCGACCCGCAGGCGGTAGCGGCACTTCTGTCGGACCGCGTCGGGTGGCATCGGGTAGTCGTCGGGGACGTCGACCACCTCGACCAGCTCCGCGCCGAGCCGCTCCAGCGTCCGACGGCTGGCTGGGTTGTCGGGGCCGCAGGTGATCCACAGCGGGTCCATCCCGCACGCCACGGCCAACGGCAGCACCAGTCGACAGGCGCGTTCGGCAACGTGATGCCCGCGGTGCAGCAGGTCGACGCCGTAGCCGACCTGGCCGACGTACCGCGTCAGTTGCTCGCCCTGCTCGACGCGGAGGTTGAGGTGCCCGAGCCGTTGACCGCCGGTCGCCCGGCAGATCTCGAAGCGGTAGGTGGCCAGGTGCCACATCGACGCCGCGGGCGTCTCGAAGGAGACGAGCACCAGCGACAGTTGACCGTCCGTCGGCAGGCCAGGCTCGGGGTACGGCGGCGGGATGATCACGGGCATCACGCGGAGCGTGCTGGGTCGAGCGGGATGCGTCAACTGGACAGCGATGCCATCGGTGTTCACACCTCATACCGCAGCCACACCTTGAAGGCTGGGACGTCGCAGCCGTCGTGGCCACCGATGTTGAGCGTCGTCGGCCGATCGCTGGCCCAGAACTCGGCCGGCGTGGGCATCGGTGGGTAGCCGAGGGCGGGGTCGCCGTAGAGCGTGGTCACCTTGTAGTCGTACAGGGTATAGACCCGGCCGGCGTCGTCGGCGAAGCGGTACTCGCCCGAGACCTTGTACTCGTCACACCTGGCTGGCGAGCCAAAACGGTCGACCAACGCCTTCGGCGGCAGGTCGATCGAGCCGACGAGGTGCGTGTCAGCGCGATCGGCAACGAGGTCGAGGCGGAAGGCGGGCATGGCGTTCCCCTGGCGAGGGGCCGATTCACCCTGGTCGTCCTTTTCCGAGGGCGACCAACAGTTCCGACGATACCCACTCGGCCACCCGCTTGTCGCGGACCGTGCCGACCAATCGGACGCGGCCAGCCGGGGTGACGGCATCAAGCTGGTAGAAGGTCGAACGGCCGGCCTGTCCGGACAGCGTGAGGACCACGTCGGTGATCGATCCGGCCGGAACCTGCCGGCGACGCCGGAGCAACAGCAGGCCGCGATCCACCGACAGGCCGGACGATCGCGCGACGACGGTCGCCGACGCGAACCACGAGCGGAGCGTTCCCATGGCGAGCAGGGCCGCGAAGAGCCAGACGATCAGTCGCGGCCAGATCGGCACGCCGGTCCGCGGCATGTACAGGCCGCCGGCGACGAAGACGGCGGCGAGCGCGGTGACGAACAGGCCCGATCGCCAGTCGCGACCGGCGGCGAAGTGGATTGAGCAGCCACCGCCGGACAGGCGGGTCAGCGTGATGCCGGGATGCGCGAGCGGCTCGTCCTCGCGAGGCGAGGTCGGCTTCGGGATGACCGGCTGGGGAAGAGCCACCTCGAACACCGGCACGTCGAACTGGCTGCGGTACCCGGCCGGCCCGGCCTTGACGGCTGACGCCACCAGCCGCCATTCGATCCCGCCGCTTGAGTCCCACCGCTTCCGCGATGCCGCTTGGTCGGCGGGAACGGCGAACTCGATCGGCACGGCACTGCCCGAGCCGGACGACCGGGCGGGCTGGGCCTCGCGCTCGTCTTCCCACACCAGGGTGCGGGTCGTGTCCTCGCCGCTGGACGTGATGCGGTGGCAGGTGAGGCGAAGCCGGATCGGGCCGGCGTCGCCCAGGCGGCCGGCGACGTGCAGCGTGCCCGCCAGTCGGCCGCCGATCTGGCCGGGGAACGGGTCCAGTTGGAACACGCTGCGCCCATGGCGGAGGAACCGCCGGGTGACCGCGACGGCGTACCACAGCAGGGCGAGACCGCCGACGACGAACAGCAGCAGCACCCACCGCTTCGGGTCGGCGGACATCTTGCCGAGGAACAAGCCGCGCATCGCGGCCAGCAGGAACACGTTGATCGGGATCGCCAACGCCCACAGCCAAGCGACGCGGGCGCCGGCGCGGTCGACCAGCGCGGTCGTCCCCCAGTCGCCCGACCACAGCCACGGTTGATCAGGGTGCGCCGCCTCGCGGGCCGCCGCCCGCCGCTGCATCGGCACGGCGGCGATCGCAGCGGCGGCGAGACCCAACCCGATGAGGACGAAGACGCTGGAAAACGCGATGGCGCCCCAGCCGTCGCGGTGGAACCCCTGGACGGCCAACGCCACCCCGGCCGCGGCGAAGGCGAGGCCGAACAGGCCGAAGGCCGTCGCGCCGACGATGGAGGCGATGCGGTTAAATGGCTGGACTAGATCTGGGCCGCGGCGAACCTTCGCCATACCGCCGTTATCAGTGAGCCGAAGATCCCTTGCAAGCGAGCAAGCCGGTACAAGCGCACTGGTCTCCCCATGGCCTAACGACGCGACTTGTGCGTGATGCCCCCACTGATGCCGTGGCGCGAGGACCCGCCCCTCACTTCTGCAGCATCACCCGTTCCACGAAGCCCGTGTCGACGTCGCCGCTGCGGAAGAACTCGTTGTCCATGATCTGCAGGTGCAGCGGGATCGTCGTCTTGACCGGCGAGATGTGGAACTCCCACAGGGCGCGCTTCATGGCGGCGATCGCCTCGGCGCGGGTCTTCCGGTGGACGATCAGCTTGCCGATCATGCTGTCGTAGTTCGGCGGGATGCGGTAGCCGGCGTAGGCGTGGGTGTCGAGCCGCACGCCGGGGCCGCCGGGGGCGCGCCACTCGGCGATCAACCCCGGCGACGGGGCGAAGTTGCGGGCGGGGTCCTCGGCGTTGATCCGGCACTCGATGGCGTGGCCCTGCTGCACGACGTCCTTCTGCCGGAACCCCAGCACCTCCCCGGCGGCGACGCGGATCTGCTCCTTGATCAGGTCGATGCCGGTCAC
This sequence comes from Tepidisphaeraceae bacterium, assembly GCA_965198865.1. Lineage (GTDB taxonomy): Bacteria > Planctomycetota > Phycisphaerae > Tepidisphaerales > Tepidisphaeraceae > CBDAQA01. The sequence goes on from CBDAQA010000025.1 coordinate 11,968, forward strand.
CGCCTCGGTCACCGGGTGCTCCACCTGGATGCGGGCGTTCACCTCGAGGATGTAGAAGTTCAGCTTCTTGTCGACCAGGAACTCGACCGTGCCGGCGTTGTAGTAGCCGGCCGCCTTGATCAGGCGGACGGCCGCCTCGCACAGCTTCTCGCGGGTGGACTGGTCCAGCACCGGCGAGGGCGACTCCTCGACCAGCTTCTGGTGGCGGCGCTGCATGGAGCAGTCGCGCTCCCACAGGTGGACGGCGTTGCCGTGCATGTCGGCGATCACCTGCACCTCGACGTGCCGGCCGAACTCGACGTACTTCTCGATGTAGACCGTGCTGTCCTTGAACGCGTTCTCGGCCTCGGCCATCGCCTGCTTCAGCCCCGCCCGCAGCGACACGTCGTTGTGCGCCACGCGCATCCCCCGCCCACCGCCCCCTGCCGCCGCCTTGATGATGACGGGGTAGCCGATCTCGGCCGCGATGCGCAGCGCCTCCTTCTCGTCCTCGACCGCGCCGTCGCTGCCGGGCACGGTGGGCACCTTCGCCTTCTTGGCGATCCGCTTGCACTCGACCTTGTCGCCCAGTGCCAGCATGGCGGCGACGGGCGGGCCGATGAACTCGATCTTGCAGTCGCGGCACACCTCGGCGAAGTGCGCCTTCTCGGACAGGAACCCGTACCCGGGGTGGATCGCCTCGACGTCGGCGATCTCGGCCGCGGCCATGATCCGGTCGACCTTCAGGTACGACTGGTTCGGTGGGCCGTCGCCGATGCAGATCGCCTCGTCGGCCAGTTTGAGGTAGGCGGCGTCGGCGTCGGCCGTGGAGAAGACGACGGCCGTCTGCACGCCCAGCTCCCGGCAGGCCCGGATGATGCGGAGCGCGATCTCGCCGCGGTTGGCTATGAGGATCTTGGAGAACATGTTGGGGGTCGTTCGTTGTGGGTTGCCGTCGTCAGTCGCCGGTCGTCCGTCTTGATTCGCTTGGCCTGTCACCAGCAACGAGCAACCGACGGCCCGCGACCCGATCACGTCGGTGCGAGGTGGCTCAGGTGGTGCGCCACGTGGACCTGGGTGAACCGCCGGGCGTGCGCGAACGGGATCATGCCGAACCGGCCGAACAGCACGTCGGTCTCGTTGCACCGCGCCAGTTTGTCGAGCGCCGCCGGGAGCCGGTCGATCTCGCGGTAATCGCAGTCGTCCGGCGGGATGGCGACCGGCGGGATCTGGCCCGACGCCAGCACCGTGTCCAGGTAGGCCCGCGCGTTGGGATCGATCACCGGTGCCGGGTCCGACGGGTCGTGGCTGGCCAGCGACCGCTCGATCGCCCCGGCCAGGTGGTTGCACGTCTGCGGGAGCGTCCAACCGCCAACGCGGCGGTACCCCTGGCCGAGCCGTTGCACGTCGGCGGCGGCCTCGGCCTCGGCGGCGAACGACAGCGACCGGCGCTCGGCGTCGCCAGCGGCAGTCATGGCTTCACCAGGAACAGGTCCTGCCCGAACTCCACGGTTTGGCCGTTGGTCACGACCACCTTGGCGATCGTCCCGCGCATCTCGGCCTTGATGTTGTTGAACACCTTCATCGCCTCGACCACGCAGACGTCGGTCTCCTCGTCCACCGTCGAGCCGACCGACACGAACGCCTTCGCGTCGGGGCTGGCGGCGGCGTAAAACGTGCCGACCATCGGGCTCTTGATCGGGACCAGGCCCGCGTCGGGGTTGGCCGCCGGGGCGGTCGGTGCAGCCGCCGGCGGGCTCCCCCCGGCCTGGGCCGCAGGCGACTGCTGGGCGAGCGGGGCGGGCCCGGCGACGTACGCCGCGCCGCGCTTGAGGATCACCCGCCGGTCGCCGTCGCGGACGTCGACCGTGTTCAGGTCGTTCGCGGCCATCAGCTTGACCATCTGCTCCAGCATGCCCACGTCCATCGGGCTGGACGAGATGATCTGCGTCGCGGCGGTCTTGGTCGGCGGCGGTGTCGTGCGTTTCTTGCTCAATCTGACCTCTGATCGGAAACTTGATGGGGCACCCGTCCGTGCATCGCAGAGGGGAAGAGGGGCCAAGGAGAAGCGGCGAGAAGAACCCTGCCGAAGCGCATCGCCTGCGTCGCTTGGTCCCCCTGCTCCTCGGCCCCCGTTCTCCTCTGCTGCGGTGCCTATTGCTAATCCAGGTGGCACCCCTCGATGGACTTGTCCAGCGACGACAGCACCTCGCAGCCGCTGTGGGTGATCAGCACGTCGTCCTCGATCCGGACGCCCCCCTCGCCGGGCAGGTAGATGCCCGGCTCGACGGTGACGATCATGCCGGGGCGAAGCTCCTCCTCGCCGCCGTTCTTGCGGAGCGACGGCAGCTCGTGGATCTCGCGCCCGATGCCGTGCCCCAGCCCGTGGCCGAACTCCTTGCCGAAGCCGGCCTGCTCGATCACGTCGCGCGCCACCCGGTCGGCCTGCTGGGTCGTCACCCCCGGCCGGAGGAACGCGATCGCCGCCAGCTGGGCGTCGTGTACGACCTGGTAGATCTTGCGGATCCGCGGGCTCACCCGCCCGACCAGCAGCGTGCGCGTCAGGTCCGAGCAGTACCCCTTGTGCACCGCGCCCCAGTCGATCAGCAGCGGCTGGTCCCGCAGCACCGCGACCTCCTGCGGGCGGTAGTGCGGCAACGAGCTGTTCGCGCCGGTCGCCACGATCGTCTTGAAGCTCGCCCCGCTCGCCCCCCGGCTGCGCAGCTCGAACTCCAGCAGGCCGGCGAGGTAGTTCTCCTTCTCGCCGACCTTGATCGCGTCGCGCAGCACGTCGAATGCCTCCTCGGCGATCGCCACGCTCTTGCGGACCAGGTCGATCTCGTGGTCGTCCTTCACCTTGCGAAGGTTGACCATCACGTTGTCCAGCGGCACCAGCTCGATGCCCGCGGCCCGCCTGTCGGCCTTCAGGGCCGTCAGCAGCGCGTCGGTCTGGCCCACCGTCGTGAAGTTCGCCTCGAAGCCGACGCGCTTGACCTTCGCCTCGACCATGGTGTTGGCCAGGCAGTCGCTCATCTTCGCGTCGCGCAGCCGCACCTTGAGCCACCCCGCCTCGATGGCCGACTGCTCCTGGTAGCGGAAGTCGGTGGCGAGGAACACGTCCTTCTCGGTGACCATCCCGACCGAGTCGGACCCCGTGAAGTTGGTCAGGTAGGCCAGGTCGGGCTGGTGGGTGAGCAGCAGCCCGTCGAGCTTCAGCTCCCTCATCGCCTTCCGCACGGCGACGTGGCGAACCTTCAGGTACGCCTTGGCGCGGCTGACCGCGGGTTTGCTGCTGGTTGCGATGCCGTCCAACGCCACGCCTCCGGAACGTCCTGACTGCCGGCCGAAAACCGCCTGTCGGCGGCCCGCCGGGGACCGGGAACGGTATCGGACGCGGCGCACGCCTGTCAACCAAAGGGAGTCCCCCGCCGGCGCGCCGGCCGGGACGCTCGCCCGGGATGATCACGACCGGTCCATCCGGCGGAGTGACCCCGAACGCGAGCCGTGTTACGCTGCCGGCAGGCGCGCGCAGGCCCTGAATATCAACGGTAGGTGTCGGCTTATGAGCAACTTCATTCGTGGTCTGTCCTCGGTGATCGTGGCCTGCCTGCTCAGCGGGTGCTCGTGTTCGGGCACCAAGCCGGCCGCGGCAGCGTCCGCGACGGACACCAAAGCCCGCGTGATGCAGGCGGGCGGGACCAACGTTCTGCAGCTGACGGTCCCGGCAGACGTGAAGTCCGCCGCGGCGGACGGCTCGCTCCGCTTCGCCGCCCCGCAGTACGAGGTCCAGGTCTGGCTCATGCCCGGCGTGCAGTCCGTCGACGACGGCGCCGCCCGCGTCGCCGCGCAGATCGTCAGCGAGTTCAAGGACTTCATCCCCGATCGGACGACCACCCTGACCATCGCCGGCTCGCCCGCCAAGCGCTTGGTCGGGACCGGCCACGAGGCCGACGACGGCGACGCCGGCGCGGCCGACCTGATCGTGTTCAAGGTGGGCGACCGCGTGTTCGTCGCCTGCTACCACGGCGAGTCGCTCACCCCCGCCGGCCAGCAGGGGCTGCTCACCCTGGCGCAGACCGCGAAGATGCCGTGATCGGCGCTCGACGTTGACCCCGTGTTGCGACGGGGCGCAGGGTGCCCGCCCGGTCGGACACACGGGGTTGCTATGGGCAAACGCAGCGCAATCCTGATCGCCGCCGCCGTCGCCGCCGTCGCAGCGAGCGTCGCGTTCCTCGTGCCCCGCCGTCACCCGGACCCGGTCGTGCCGACCACGCGGCCGGTGCCCGTCACGCAGCCGGCGACCACCAAGCCGGCCCGAGTCAAGCACAGGCCGGCGACGTTCGCTTCGTACATGGACGCCGTCCGCCGGGCGAACGCCGCCGTTGCGGCGACCCAGCCGCTCGGCGTGCCGGTGGAGCTGGTCGACGCCGCCCATGTCGTCCTGCACGATCCCGTGTACGTCGACCCGGCGGGCAACCTGTGGGTCACGCGCGCCGATGGCCAGCCCACCGACCAGCTGCTCGCCAAGCTGCCCGACTCGCCCGAGTACGTGATCCGCGACCGGCCCGTCTTCGTCCACTGGTCGCAGGACGAGGCCGGCAGTTGGGCCGCCGTCGTCGTCGTCCGGGCGACCGACGGCTACGACTTCATCACTGCCCACGACCGCCAGCACCTGGCCGCCCATCGCCCCTACCGCTGGTCGGCCGCCTACTCGGTGCCGGCGCTGGGCAAGTTCGTGGTGCCGACCGACGTCGGCGTATCCGTGTTCGACGTCGCCCCCGCGCCGCTCGAGCACTTCCACGCGCTGCCCGGCTGTTCCGCCACGACGACGTCGCCGGTGGCGGTGCTCGACAGCCGCGGCATCCTCGCCTGGGCCCCGTGGGAGAACGGCCGACCGGGCAGCGCCGGCGTCTCGCGCTTCGTCGACAACGCCTGGGCCGACCTCCCCGCCGCCGACTGGCCGGCCAAGCCGATGCAGCTGGCGGTGCTGCTCGACGGCAGCGTCCTCCGCATCGCCGCGGGTGCAGCCCCGGCGCCCGGTGCCGGCCCGGTCGAGACGGTCGACGTGGTCCCCACCACCGCGCCGGCGACGGCCCCCACGACCGCGCCGGCCGCCGACCCTTCCCCCGCCGGCCCGGCCGACGGCGTCACGCTGTCCATCGCGCAGCTCGAGCCCGCCACCATCGATGCCCCGCACGTCGAGGTGCTCGTCGCGCAGCTCTCCGACCCCGACCCGGACAAGCGGCAGGCCGCCTTCGCCGAGCTGTCCCGCTACGGCGCGTCGCTCTGGCCCGTGCTCGACCGCATCGCCAACGACCAGCCGCCCGAGGGTCAGATTCGCATCCGCCAACTGCTCCGCGGCAAGCTCACCCCCGCGCTGGGCGGCATGTCCGTCACCGACGACCGCCTCACCGTGGCCCGCCGGCAGCCCGACGGCACGACGCTGCTCTTCGCCCCCGCCGGCGTGCAGATCCCGACCGACCGCGAGAACGACCCGCAGACCGTCACCCCCGCCTGGCTCGCCATGCACCCCGACGGCCGGGTCGACCGGCCGTTGCCGGGACCGTTGGTCGCCGACCAGCGGTTCGACGCCTGCACCCTGCGCAACGCCGCCGACGAGTGGCTCGTGGTCGACGGTGCCGGCCCGCGCCGGTTCTTCGGCAACGCGCTGGTCCCGCTGCTCACCCCGGCCGAGCAGCGGTTCTCCGAGTTCGTCGCCCTGGCCGCCCGGCACCGTTGGGTCTTCCGCGACCCCGCGACCGGCGACACGTTGCTGATCGATCCCACCATTGCCGATCCGAACCCGCGGCTGCCGGCCTGGGTGATTGACGCCGGCATCGACGGTGCGGTCGGCTGGGACGACCACGACAACCCCGTCGTCCGCCACGGCACCCCGCGCGGGGCCGTCCCGGCCAACGCCAACGGCCCCGGCGTGCAGGCCCCCGCCGTCGACGGGAACAGCGGCCGCTTCGCGCTCGGCGCCGAGGGCTGGACCGCCCTCGCCGCCACCGACGTGATGCACACCGACCGCCCGCCCACCACGCGTCCCGCCAGCGGACCCGCACTGCTGCTCAAGGCAGCCGACGGCACCACCTACTTCGACGGCCGGACCGCGCTGGAGGCGGTCGACCCCGCCGGCCACGCCGTCCGCTGGCCCCTGCCCCCCGTCGCCGTCGGCACGATCGCCCCGACGCTCATGCGCACCGACGATGACCTGCTGTTCCTCTACAACGCCCCCGGCCGGCTGCTCCGCATCCGTGCGACGCCCGGCGACGCCGAGCCGTTCAAGCTCGAGGCAACGTTCACGACCGACATCCCGAATGGCGATGCCGTGCCCCGCGTGTGGCTCGACCCCGCCGGTCGCATCGACTTCGCCACGGACGAGCACCGCTTGGTGGTCACCTTCCCCGCCGGCCGCATCCCCAAGCCGATCACCGACATGATGCCGGGCGAACACCGGCCGTGACCGACGGCCGCGTGGGACGATTTGGGACGAAATGGGACGGTATGTGCGTGTCCCATTGCCGTCCCATTTGACACAACGTTCTAGATGTCAACTGTTTGTAGCGAAATGCGTCGCTGGACGCCCTCTGAGTCGTCTCACCAAGCTCATCCGCACCAACGCCTCGTCATCGGCCGCTTGAGATTTGGCGGATGAGCGGTCGTGAGAGTGTGAACCGCATGTCGGTTGACCTGCAGATCACCCGATCCGACGGCAGCGACGAGGCGGTTCCCGTCTGCGGCCAGAGCACCGGGGCTGGGAGATCTTGTTCGGCTGACCGTCCGATCGGGCCCATCCAACCAGCCGCCCGGGGGCGGGGTCACCGCGATCGGTCCCGCCGCGCGCGGCGCTGCAAGGTCGGGGCATCACAGGTCGTACCGCTGCTCTCGGGCGTCGCCGATCACGCGGAGCGTCAGCGGGCGGTCGCCGGCGGCGTCGCCCATGGCCATGCCCCAGGCGAGGGCGAACTGCTCGGCCAGCTCCTCGCCGCCCACCTTCTCCGACTCGCCCAGGACGACGGACCCGGCGCGCAGGTCGCGGGCGGCGGTGGCGATCGCGTAGAGCGGGTTGTTCGTCGGCAGCACCAGCGGGCGGACCCGCTTGCCCGCCTCCTCGGCGACGGCGACGACGCGGGTCAGCACGGTGCGGTCGATGTCCTGGATCGTGCGCTCCTCGGGCGTGACGCCCAGCGTCATCGCCGGGAGCACCTTGCACGTGACGACCACCACGTCCTGCGCGAACGTGTCGGTCTCGCGCAGCACCTTGTCGAGCATCTTCAGGCTGCCGGGGTTGCGGACGGCCACCAGCACCGGGTTGGCGTGGGTCAGGCCCAGCGCCTGGGCCGAGACGGTCTCGCTGGTGCGCTCGTTGAACTGCTCCACGTGCTCGTGGTGCGCCCCGCCGCGGCGCTTGTGGCTGATGCGCTCGACCACGACGAACACCAGCAGGAACGCGGCCGTGAAGCCGACGCCCCAGATGGTGGCCGTCTTCTTGGTCATCAGGTTGATGATCGCCGTGGTGGCCAGGACCAGGAACACGGCGATGATGCCGATCGGCACGTCGAGCGTGCCGCTCTGCACCTTCACCGCGAGGTTGAACGGCACCCGGTAGGCGCGGGGCGATCGGTCCTTGAACCGCAGCACGGCCATGCTCATCGTCATGAACACGAACGACCAGATCACGCCGAACGCGTAGGCCTCGCCCAGCGTGTTCACGTCGCCCAGGCTGGCGATGATCACGACCAGCTGCAGCACGCCGATCAGGTTGATGAGCCGGTGCGTGGTGCCGAAGCGGGGCTGGGGGTGCTGGAACCAGGGCGTGAGGACGCCGTCCTCGGCCAGGCGGTTCAGGACGCCGTTGCTGCCGATCATGCTGGTGTTGACCGCCCCGGCCAGGATCAGGAAGCCGACGACGACCACGAAGCACTCCATGATGATCTTCAGCCAGCCCGGGCCGACCAGGTACTGGACCAGGCCGTTGATCAGGTTGTCGCGGTAGCCGCCGTTGTCGCGCTCGACGTGCTGGCCGGGGGCGACGACGAGCAGCCGGCCGGTGTTGGCGAGCGTCTCGGTGCCGTGGACGTCGGTGCCGCGGTCCATGACGTAGCCCCACGCGCCGGCGTGGGCACCGTCGGCCGGGCGGAGGAAATCGACCTCCTGCCAGCTCTTGCCGCGCAGCTCGTCGGTGGTGGCGGTGCCGTTGTTCACCACCTGCGTCATGACGCGCTTGCCATCGGGGATGATCAGCACGGCCAGGAAGCTGACCAGGCTGGTGAGCAGCATCGAGTACAGGAAGATCACGAACCCGGCCCGCAGCAGGTTCTTCAGCTTGGGCGCCTCGATCTCGCGGTTGACCTGGGCCAGCGATTCCTCGCCGCTCATGGCGAGCAGGCTGTGCCCGAACGCGACCAGGATGCCGAGCGCCCCGACCAATCGCGGCAGGTGTTCCAGCCAACCCGCCGACGACTGCTTGGTCGGGTCCTGGCTGGACTGCGTGAAGATCGGGTGCCAGCTGGGCAGGTGGATGGCCGTGTGCCGCATGAACAGCGTGAGGAAGCTCCAGCCCATGATGAGGATGCCCATCACGGTGGTCAGCTGCATGATGCGGAGGGCCTTGTCGCTGGACTCGTGGACGCCGATGATGTTCAGCCGCCAGAAGTAGAGCGTGATGCCGATCGCGATCAGCACGGTGAGCCCGTTGACGAACCCCGGGTGGGCGGTCGCGTCGAGCATGCCCGCCGACCCGTGCGCGAGCTTGAGCATGTCGCCCAGGAGCCCGAGGAGGTACTGCCCCGCCGCGACGGCGCTGATCGGCCCGGTCAGGATGTAGTCGAACATCAGGGCCGACACCGACAGCTTGGCGAACCCGCCGCCGATCGCCCCCTTGACCACCTTGTACACCCCGCCGCGGGTGAAGAGCGTGCAGCTCTCCACGTACACCGATCGCACGGCGTAGCTGAACAGCATGACGCCGAGGATGAACCACGGCGCGGCCTTGCCGATCGCCTGCTCGGAGATGCCGCCGATGTAGTAGGCGGTGGACGCCAGGTCGCACAGCACGATGGCCGCCGCCCGCCAGAAGCTGATGAACGCCAGGGCGACGGACGAGACGACGACCACCGTGACGGCCCGGTCCCGGTTGGACGACGGCATCTGCACGGCGGCGAAATCGGAGAGCGTGGGAGGCATAGCCCCATTGATATAGGGTGCAGTCTCAGGCGAACGTCAGGGTCGGGGGTGGGGGCATCAAGACGGTATCAGGGCACCCGTTCAGTTGCGTGACATCGCCGCCTCAACAACGGGCGCTGGCATCGATCGCCAGTCCCAGTTGCAAGAAGGAACCGAAGTGGGGATCGTGTACGTGACATCGCGGCAACGGTGACCGACGCAACCATGTTCTGATCGCGGGCCAGTCGAATGACCGACGGCGTCGAATTTTTTCTGATGGGTTCCTTCGGCGGCGTCGCAGTGCAGGTGTTCGAGTACTACCGCGCGTCGATTGCCAAACACGGTGACGTCCCCGTGTTGTACACCAGGCTGAATTCTGGATTGCCGCTCTACTTCGAGACTTGGTCGGAGGGGGAGTTTCCTGGGCATTGTACGCGTGTCATCAGGTCGACAGTCCGCTGGGAGCCATGATTGCTGGGGCGACCGCGGATATAATCTTCGCCAGGGCCGCCGAGCTCCACAGAACAAGTGATCGGAGTTCGCCGCATGGAGAGCAACCGAAACCATCGCAGCGGGTTCTTCCGGGACCTTTGGGCCGCGTTGGGCGGCCCGGCGAACTACGGTCGCTTCCTCCACCGCGAGCAGGCGGAAGGTGACACGTTCCCGGCACCGTCCCGCGCTGACCAAGAGCGAATCGCTGCTGCCACACTCGTGCTGCGGGCGCTCCACTCGACAATTCTGCCCCTTCAAGCGCGGGCCGTGAATCATGCCGATGCGGCTGCAACGCTGCGACCACAGGACAACATCCCGCTCGACTTCCAGATCTACATGGCGGCCCACGACCTCCGGAACGCCGTGGTGATCTCCCTCAATTCCGTCGACGATCTGCGGGCCAAGGAGGCCCTGAAGGCCCTGAGCGTCCCCGATCCCAAGACCGAGGACTTTGCCCTTCTCGCCAATGCCTTCTTGGCCGGTGTCGAGCGGGCATTGCGGGTGCTGATGCCGATCGCCGATGTTTGGCTCAACGCATTCAAAGTGGGCGAGCGACTGCCGAACGAGGGTGCACGTAGCGGCGACCTCGTTTCTCTCGCTTGATCGGCCACCGCCAACTGCTGAGCCGGAAGACGCCCAGCAGTGATTAGGTCGTGGTTGACCACGCCGCAACGTAATCGGGGCCGTGGTGACCCAAACCTGACCATCGATATTTGGGTTTGCGGCACGCAGCCGTGAAACGATGTCGCCATGCCACATTTCGCGGCGATCGTTCACCGGGGCGAACCGGACGAGGGGGGGTACTGGGCGACTTGCCCAGAGGTCCCGGGGGCGAACGCACAGGGTGACACCAACGACCAATGCTTGGCGGACCTGCGGGACGCGATCGCGCTGTTGATGGAGGCACATCGCGAGGAAGCATTCCGACCTGGCGGCGGAGACCGCTGAGGTGGTGGTCGCGTGAAACGCCGCGCGTTGCTCGGCCACCTCCTGGCGCACGGCTGCAGACCCCGGCGCGAAGGCGGGAGCCACTCCATCTGGGTCAATCGACAGCCGGGTCGAGACGAGGCCGTTCCCCGCCACACCGAGATCAAATAGCACCTGGCGCGGTCGATCTGTCGCAACCTGTCCGTTCCACCTCCCCCGGGGACCTGAATGCGGAGGGCCCGAAAAGGCCCGTCGGCAATCAGGCGGCGATCACCCCACCTCGCTCGCCAACCGGTACCCCACGCCGACCTCAGTCAGCAGGTACTTCGGCCGCGAGGGGTCCTTCTCCAGCTTCTGCCGCAGCTGGTTCATGTAGACGCGCAGGTAGTGGTGCTCCTGCGACGAGCCGGTGCCCCACACCTCCTTCAGCAACTGCTGGTGCGTCAGCACCATGCCGGCGTGGCGGACGAGCACCGTGAGCAGCTTGTACTCGTTGGGCGTCAGGTGGACCGCGACGCCGGCCACGGTCACCTGGCGATGGAGCTGGTCGACCTGCAGTTCGCCGACCGTGAACGTCGGCTCACCGGCGTCGACCCTGGACCGGGCGGCGTGGCGCAGGGCCACGCGGACCCGCGCCAGCAGTTCGCCGACGGCGAACGGCTTGGTCAGGTAGTCGTCCGCGCCGGCATCGAGCGCGACCACCTTGTCCTGCTCCTTGCCGCGCGCCGAGACGACGATGATGGGGATCGTCGACCACTCGCGCAGCTGCTTGGTCAGGTCGACGCCGTCGGTGTCGGGCAGGCCGAGGTCGAGCACGATCAGGTCGGGCGTGCGGCTGACGGCGGCGATCATGCCGAGCTTGCCCGTCTCGGCCTCGACCACCGCGTAGCCGTTGGCCGACAGGGCGACGCGGAGGAACTTGCGGATCCCCGGCTCGTCGTCGATCACCAGGATGGTGGGCGTGGTCGCGTCTGCCATGGTCGCGGGGGCCATCATTCGGGAAGAGGCCCCGGATGTACATCCGGGGCTCCCGCCTCCAGCGGGATTTCGATGCGGAACGCCGCCCCGCCGCCGTCTCGATTGGAGACCGAAATCAGACCGCCGTGCGCCTCGACGATCCCGCGGCAGATCGCCAGCCCCAGGCCGATGCCGCGCCGGCCGCCCTGAGCGGTGGGATGGGCGCGGAAGAACTTGCGGAACACCTGCTCCTCGGTTCCTGGCGGGACCCCCGGCCCGCGGTCGGCGACGGTCAGGGCCATCGCGCCGTCCACCGTTCGGGCGGAGATCTCCACGGGTCCATCCGCCGGTCCGTACTCGGCGGCGTTGTCGAGCAGGTTTGCCAGCACCTGCTCGAACGAGACGGCATCCAAGCGGACCATCGGGAGGTTGGCCGGGACGTCGACCGCCACCGGGCGCGTGCCCAGCCGGTGGCGCAGCCGGTGCAGCGCCGCCCCGACCACCTCGCCGATCGGCTGCCACTCGCGGCGCAGCTGGAGGCCGCCGCTCTCCAGGCGGGTCACGTCCAGCAGGTTGCCGATCAGCCGTTCCATTCGGCGGGACTCGTCGAGCACCGTCTCGGTGAGGTCGCGGCGCACGGCCGGGTCGAGCGACCCCTCCTGCAGCAGCGCCTCGGCCGCCCCGGCGATGGCGGCCAGCGGGGTGCGGAGGTCGTGGCTGACGCTGGACAGCAGCGTGTTCCGCAGGAACTCGGCCTCGACGCGCTCCCACGCCGCCCGCGCCTCGTCGGCCAGCGCCGCGCGCTCCAGCGCCGCCGCGGCCTGCGCGGCGAACCCCTCGAGCAGCAACACCTGCTCGTGGTCGGTCGGCCGAACGGCCAGGACGCCCACCGTGCCACGACCGTTGACCATCGGCAGGTACAGGCCGACCGCCGTGGGGATGACCTCGGGTTCCAGCAGCGTCGTGACGGCGCCGGCCCCGGCCGAGCGGCCGTGCGCGAACGCCCACTCGGCCGCCCGCCGCTCGACGGCGTCCAGCGGGAACGGCTCCCCCGTCGCCACCGCGAGCCGGCCCCCCTCGCCCGGCAGCAGCACGGCCGCCGGCACGTCCGTCACCTGGTCCGCCGTCATCCGCGCGATGGCCATGGCGTCGCGGGCACCGGCCAGGTTGCGGCTCAGGTCCAGCAGCGCAGCCGTGCGTCGCTCGCGCCCGCGGGCCAGCTCGGCCTGCCGGCGCACCTGGTTGGTCAGCGCGCTGGTCAGCCCGCCGACGACCAGGATGACGGCGAACGTGGCCAGGTACTGCGTGTCGCGCACGGCGAAGGTGTAGAACGGCGGGACGAACAGGAAGTCGAACGCCGCCACGCCCAGCGCCGACGCCACCACCGCCGGCCCCAACCCCAGCCGGGCGGCGACGAACACGACGGCCAGCAGGTAGACCATCGCCACGTTGGTCAGGTCGTCCGCGGCGGTGGTCGAACTGGCCCGGAGGACGTGGCGGACGCCGACGGCGGCGAGCGACGCGACGGCGACCGTGGCCAGCGCGGCGGAGTGACGTGCGGCGATCGCCAACCATGTCACCTTTGGGGAGGATGAACTGCGTATCTGGAACATGAGTGTTGCCGCGGCCGCCCAGCGAGGTTTGGCGTTGAGGTAAGGCTGACGTGTGTACTACCGACCTTCAGAGGTTCGCGTTCAACGGTGGCGCTGGCTAGAGTATGTGCTAAACACGGAGGCGTTCGATGTTGACATCCACCGCGTTAGTGCCGGCCACCATCACACGGGATCCCGTGCAGTCGGAGGAGCATGGCCGGAAGCTGCAGGCCGGTGCCGTACCGGCAGCGTTGGCAAGCGATCTGGCCGAGAGTGCCACGTTGGCGGGACTTGCCGCGAGCGCTCCGCGCGACGAAAGTCTATCGCCGACTTTAGCCGTGCCGGCTCACGCCTTCGTCTGGACCTCCGGTTTCCCGCAATGGCACATTCGACCGGGATTCGGGCTGGACGCGGTGAAGCTTGCCAACCGTGGCAGCACGACATTCTTGCCGTCCATCGGGGGCTCGGAGGAGGAGCGCGTACGAGCCGCGTTAGACTGTGCGCTGTCGCTCTTCGATGGCGACCGGAGCGACGCCCAGGATTGGCTGGAGACGCCCCTGCCGGTTTTGGGGCACCGACGGCCGCTCGACCTGGCCGCCACAGACGAGGGCTTGCAACAAGTCAAGGATCTCGTCGGCCGGATTGAGCATGGGATAGTGTCGTGATCGTCGTCGGGTACCGCATCTCAAAACAGGCTCATGCCGGGACGATTTGGTCGGGGGATGGGGCGCAATTGGTTGGTGGCCGGTGGAATTCGCCAGGCGTGGCGATGGTGTACGCGAGCCAAAGCCTATCGCTCGCCGCGCTGGAGCAGTTGGTCCACCTCAGGATACCTCGTGGGCTGTCAGGGTACGTGGCCGGTGCCATCGCCTTCGAGGATTGGCAGGCGCAGCGTGTGGCGTTGGACGACCTTCCCGCCGGTTGGGACGGCAATCCGCCACCAGCAGCATTGCAGCAGTTGGGCGATCAGTGGATCGCCTCGGCAGACACGGTGGCGCTGGTCGCTCCGAGCGCGATCACAACCGGCGAGTGGAACTACCTTTTCAACCCCGGCCATCCCGACTTCGCGGGCCTTCACAAGTGGCCGGTTGACCCGTTCAATTACGACAGCCGCCTCACTTAATTTCTGCTGTTCCCGGGAAGCGATGCAATTCCGCAATTCCCTGGTTGTCGAGCGAGGACGGTTAGCAGTACGGTCCGCGGCGGCATGACGACGCTGGACCACCGCTCGCCGAGCACGCCCTCGGCGCCGATCCACACCGACATCCCCGCCCGGCTCGACGCGCTGCCGTGGAGCCGGTGGCACCTGTACATCGTGTTCGCGCTGGGCATCACCTGGGTGCTGGACGGGCTGGAGGTGACGCTGGCCGGGTCGGTCGGGCCGGCGCTGCAGGAAAAGGCGGCGCTGGGGCTGACCAACACGCAGATCGGCTACTCCAGCACGGCCTACCTGGTCGGAGCGGTGATCGGCGCGCTCGCCTTCGGTTACGCTACCGATCGGTTCGGCCGGCGGAAGCTGTTCTTCGCGACGCTGATCCTCTACGTGGCGGCGACGGGGGCGTCGGCGTTCAGCTGGTCGCCGTGGAGCTACTTCGTCTTCCGCTGCCTGACCGGCGCCGGCATCGGCGGGGAGTACGCGGCCATCAACTCGGCCGTCGACGAGCTGATCCCCGCCCGCGTGCGCGGCCACGTCGACCTGCTCATCAACTCCACGTTTTGGGTCGGGGCGGCCATGGGGTCGGGGGCGACCATCATCCTGCTCAACCCGGCGCACTTCTCGATGGCGCACGGCTGGCGTTTCGCGTACGGCATCGGCGCGGTGCTGGGCACGCTGATCCTGTTCCTGCGGAACGCCGTGCCGGAGAGCCCGCGGTGGCTGATCATCCACGGGCAGGAGGACGAGGCCAAGAGGGTGGTGGCCGAGGTCGAGGCGAAGGCGACGCAGAACGCGGGGGCCCCGAAGGTGGAGCACAAGATCACCGAGATCCACCCGCGCGACCACACGCCGTGGCGGGACATCGCGCGGGTGATGCTGGTCGAGCACCGAAGGCGGTCGCTGCTGGGCATGGCGCTGATGGTGGCGCAGGCGTTCTTCTACAACGCGCTGGGGTTCTTCACGATCCCGCTGATCCTGACCAAGTTCTACGGCGTCGCACCGGGGCACGTCAGCTGGTACCTGCTGCCGTTCGCGGCGGGGAACATCCTCGGGCCAATCGTGCTGGGCCGGCTGTTCGACGTCGTCGGCCGCAAGCCGATGATCATCGCGACGTACGCCGGGTCGGGGCTGCTGCTGGTCGGGGCGGGCATCCTGTTCGAGCGCGGGCTGTTGACGGCCGCCACGCAGACGGCGGCGTGGACGGCCATCTTCTTCATGGCCAGCTGCGCCGCCAGCAGCGCCTACCTGACCGTGAGCGAGATCTTCCCGCTGGAGATGCGCGGCGTGGCGATCAGCATCTTCTACGCCCTGGGCACCCTGGTGGGCGGCGTGGCGGCCCCGAGCCTGTTCGGCCGGCTGATCGACAGCGGCTCGCGGGCCCACCTGCTGTACGGCTTCATCTTCGCCGCCGTGCTGATGCTGGCCGCGGCGGTGGCCGAGGCGGTCGCCGGCGTGGCGGCGGAGGGGAAGTCGCTGGAGGAGATCAACGCGCCGATGTCGAGCACGTAACGGCCGGAGTCGTTACCATGCGACCACGCCCATGCTGTTGAAACTCACCCACACGACGGACCTGACGTACTCCGACCTGATCAGCGAGTCGGTCATGGAGCTGCGGATGGCGCCCCGGCAGGAGGCGGACCAGCACCGGCTTAGCTTCGACCTGGCCATCGGGCCGGCGGCGCAGGTGACCAGCTACTTCGACTGGCTGGACAACACGGTCCACACGTTCACGGTCGGGCCGTTCCACAACCAGATCCGCATCGTGGCCACCAGCGTGGTCGAGACCGACCGGCCCCGGCCGCAGGTCGAGCGGTTCCGCGACACCTGGCCTCTCCCCCAGAGCGACGACTACACGCTGTACGACTACGTCCACTTCGGCGGGCCGATCGTCGACGACCCGAAGCTGCGGCAGCTGATCGACGTGCTGCACCCCACGCCCGGCGCCTCGCTGGGCGAGCTGGCGCTGCGGATGCTGCACCTGATCGCCGACCGGTTCGAGTACCGCAAGGGGACCACGACCGCCGCCAGCCCGATCACCGACGCGCTGGAGAGCGGCACCGGCGTCTGCCAGGACTTCACGCACCTGATGATCGGCATGGCCCGCGCCCTCGGCATCCCGGCCCGGTACGTGAGCGGGTTGATCCACCCCGAGGCCGAGCGGTTCCGCGGCTTCACGCAGACCCATGCCTGGTGCGAGCTGCTGTTCCCCTCGGCCGGGTGGGTCGGGTTCGACCCGACCAACAATTGCGCCGTCGGCCCCCACTTCGTCAAGGTCGCCGTCGGCCGGGACTACCGCGACGTCCCGCCGAACAAGGGTCGGTGGCAGTCGTCGGGCACGGTGAAGGAGAAGATCGACGTCACCGTGCAGAGCGAGTCGCTGTCATCCATGCCCGCAGAACTGGCCGCAGAGCGGGTGCAGTCGATCGGCATCCCCACCTACCCGACCGGTTCGGCCCTGCACCGGGAGATGGCCGAGCATCAGGTCGAGGTGCAGCAGGTGCAGCAGCAGCAGTGACGGCCCCGCTGAAAATGCGACGCCGCGCCACGCCAATACCCCTATGACTACCCTTATTCGGGGGTACTACTACCCTTATTATCTACGGTTCGTTCCCACTTGGCACCGGCGCCGTGACCGAAGGAGCGGAGGTCGCCTGAGCGTTTCATGCCTCGCAAGATGGCACGAATCCAGTCGCGCCCCACACCGGGGCAGGCGTTCTCGATGTCGGCCAGACGAAATGGGCCGGCCGAGCGTGCGATCACGTCGCGCACCAACGCCTCCTTTGCCCCAGGTTCATCGCCAGTGTCGCCCACCCGACGCTCAAACTCGTCATATGCGTGCTTCAGCACCCACAGCACGTAGTTGATGAAGGGCCACGGGTCGTGCCTGCCGTCGTGCCAGCCGTTCGAGCTTTGCTCCAAGGTTTCGTAGTAGCGGCCCTTGTTCTGCTCGACCAGCCGCTCCAAGCTGATGTAGCGTCCCACCTCGGCACCCGCGTGGTACGACAGCAACAGCATAAGCAGGCGTGACGCCCGGCCGTTTCCATCGCGGAACGGATGAATGCAGAGGAAGTCCAGCGCGAACGCCGCCATCGCTACCAGCCCCCCGATGGATCGATCCTTCTGTGACAGCGTCCAGCGACGGATCAACTCGGCCATCGCATCGAGGGTCTGATCCCCGGCGGCGACCGGCATGAATCTCACTCGGGTACGGCCATCCGGATATCGCTCGATAATCGGTTCAGCTTTCTCCTTGAGCTTGCCCGCGTCCCAGATGTCGCCCCGCGCCAACCGATGCAGTTCGACCACCGTTTCCATGGTGACGGGCAACGCCCGGCGCTCCCGATGCACCCAGTCCAATGCCGATCGGTACCCGCTCACCTCCTCCTCGTTCCGATCGCGGAGGGAAGGCGTGCCAAACACCAGCGTGGTGATCCGGCTTTGGTCGACCTCGACGCCCTCGATGCGGTTGCTCGACACCGCGCTCTCGATCAGGGCATGCTCCCGGAGAACCTGAAGCCGTTGCGGCGACTGCCGGGTGAACAGTTCCTGCCGACCCAGTGCCACGCCCAAGTCGCCGACCAGCCAGGTGGTGGCCATCGGCACCGGCCGGCCCTCGAGCAGTTGGCGGAACGTCATCATGTTTCCAAACGCCTCCGGTCCCGCCCGATCACCCGTACCTGAGCACCACGATCACGAACCACACCGCGATGTGCGTGGCGACGATCCGCCAGAAGCGGGCCATGTATGCGGCCTTGCGACGCTTGTGGCGCAGCACCCGCTGTGCGATCAGCGCGCCGGGCCAGCCGCCGAACATCTCCAGCTGGTGCAGGGTCTGCTCGCGGACGCGCCAGGCGTCGTTGGTCGCGCGGTACTTGTCCCAGGCGTAGACGCCGAACGTGATCACGCTGGCCACGACGTACCAGCCGATCGCGAACATGAACAGCAACGGGAAGACGGTGAGGATCATCGGGGTGCGGCCGCCATGGGTCGTCGGTCAATTCCACACGATCAGCCCGGGCTCGAACGGCGTCGCCAGGTCGCGGTTGCCCGGCAGCACCCGCACCGCGTATCCCTGCCGGCCGCTCGATCGGCAGGTGATCTTGCCGACGTACACGTGCCGGTCGGGACCGGCCTCGCGGACGGGCTCCATGGTGAGCACCTGTGGGTCCTCGATCCCGCCGGCGGCCGACGTCAGGCCGCAGCACAGCTGGACCGTCACCTCATCGGTTCGAACGCCGGGCAGGTCCACCGTCGCCTCGATCTCGACCGCCTGGCCGATCTTGTAGTGTCCCGTCCCCGCCGCCCGCACGTCCAGCACGCGCACCTTCCCCCACTGGTGCCGCAGCGCGTCCTTGGCGTGCGCCAGCGCGACGGCCGCCGCCAGGTTGTCGCTTGACAGGTGCCGCCCGCGCACGGCCGCGGGGACGTAAAATCGGTCGGCGTACTCGCGCACCATGCGGTTCGTGTGGAACGCCGGTGCGAGCTTGCGGACGCACGCCTTCATCCGCGCGATCCAATCCCGCGGCAGCCCGTCGCTGCCGCGCTGGTAGAACTGCGGCACGATCTGGTGCTCCAGCAGGTCGTACAGCGCCGCCGACTCGGCCTTGTCCTGCTGCTCGTGATCGGCGTAGCCCTCGCCCCGGCCGATCGCCCAGCCCACGTCCGGCGCGTACCCCTCGACCCACCACCCGTCCATGATCGAGCAGTTGGGGATGCCGTTGGCGGCGGCCTTCATGCCGCTGGTGCCGCTGGCCTCCATGCCGCGCCTCGGCGTGTTCAGCCAGACGTCCACGCCCTGCACGAACCGCCGGGCGACGGCCATGTCGTAGTTCTCCAGGAACACGACCTTCCGCGTCACGTGCGGGTTCTCGCGGGCGAAGTTGACGATCGCCTGGATCAGGTCCTTCCCGCCGTTGTCGGCCGGGTGGGCCTTGCCGGCGAACAGGAACTGCACCGGCCGCCTCGCGTCCTCCAACAGTCGCAGCAGGCGGGCCGGGTCGCTGAGCAGCAGCGCCCCGCGCTTGTACGTGGCGAACCGCCGGGCGAAGCCGATCGTCAGCGCGTCGGGGTCCAGCACCTCATCGGCGACGGCCACCTCGTCGTACCCCGCGCCGCGGTGGATCAGCTGCGCCCGCAGCGCGCCGCGGGCGTACGTCACCAGCCGCTCGCGGCACTTCTCGTGCGCCTTCCACAGCTCCTCGTCGGGGATGGTCGCCACCTTCTCCCACGACGCCGGCTCGGCCGGCCGGTCCTTCCACGGCGTGCCCAGGTACCGGTCGTACACCGTCGCCAGTTCCGCCGACAGCCACGTGCGCACGTGGATGCCGTTGGTCACGCTGCTGATCGGCACGTCGTCGGGCGGGACGTTGGGCCACAGGTTGTGCCACATCTTTCGGCTCACGTCGCCGTGCAGCTTTGACACGCCGTTCACCCCGTCCGCCAGCCGGATCGCCAGCACCGCCATGCTGAACCCCTGGTTGCGGTTGTGCACGTCCTCGCGCCCCAGCGCCAGGAACCCCTCCTCGTCCAGCTTCAGCTGCGGGTAGTACCCCTTGAAGTACTGCGCCATCATCTCCGGCGAGAACGTGTCGATCCCCGCCGGCACCGGCGTGTGCGTGGTGAACACCGACGTCGCCATCACCGCCTGGCGCACCTCGTCGAACGTCCGCTGCGGCAGCCGTTCCAGCAGCACGCGGGTCCGCTCCAGCGCCGAGAACGCGCTGTGCCCCTCGTTCATGTGGAACACCGTGGCCGGCACGCCGATCGCCGCCAGCGCCCGCGTCCCGCCGATGCCCAGCACGATCTCCTGCCGGATGCGCATCTCGGTCCCGCCGCCGTACAGCCGACTGGTGATGTCGCGCGCGGCCGGCGTGTTCTCCGGCAGGTTCGTGTCCAACAGGTACAGCGCCACCCGCCCCACGCCCACGCGCCATACGCCGCACGCGACCGGCCCCTCCGGCAGGTCGACCCGCACCCGCAGCGGCGACCCGTCGGTAGCCTTCACCGCGTCCACCGCCAGGTTGTAGAAGTCCAGCTCCGGGTACGTCTCCAGCTGCCGACCGTCGCGCGACAGCGACTGGATGAAGTACCCATTGCGGTACAGCAGCCCCACCGCCGTCAGCGGCACGCCCAGATCGGACGCGCTCTTGAGGTGATCCCCGGCCAGGACGCCCAGCCCGCCCGAGTAGATCGGCAGCGACTCGTGCAGCCCGAACTCGGCGGAGAAATAGGCGATGTGCAGCGGCGGCCCATCGGTCGGCGCCAGCTGATCGGCGTGGGCCGAACCGTACCACCCGGCGTTCTGCAGGTCGGCCCTGAACGCCGCGTACACCCGCCGGACCGACGCCAGGTACCCCTCGTCCTTGCCGGCCTCGGCCAGCCGCCGCTGCGGCACCTGCCCCAGCAGCTTCACCGGGTTGTGGGCCACCTCCTCCCACAGTTGCCGGTCCAGCCGCCGGAACAGCTCCACCGCCTCCGGCTGCCACACCCACCAGAAGTTCCGCGACAGCTCCAGCAACGGCTGCAGCGCCGCCGGAACGTCGGGGTACACCTGGAACGTGCGGACGGACGGGGCGACGTACTCGCTCATAACTCGCACCGGGGGCTGATTTGTCGGGTGGGGGATCGTCTCGCTCGGCCGCCGCGGATTGTGGCGGAACCACCCCCGGGCGTAAAGGTGAAGAATCGGAGCCCAGCGGCCCCGCCGCGGGACCTCCCGATGAACGTGCGACCACCGCCAGCGACGCCCTTCGGACGTTCCACACCTTGCGGCTTCCCGCACCAGCGCCCGTGGCAGCTGCCGCCGCACCGCGCCCCTCGACCCGCGAAGCCGCAAGCGGCACATCACCTCGGGTGGACGCGCTAATGCCCATGCCCGATGTGCGACACCGCCGGCTCCATCCGGCAGTACAGCCCCGCGCCCCCGCCACAGCAGTAGGCGTCCACCTGCACCGTCGTGTGGTTGATCCCGTGCCGCCGCAGGCCATCCGCGACCGCCCGCAGCACCTGCCGGTCGGCGTCGACCGACGGCTGCGCGCACCGCACGTGGACGCACGCCGCCACCACGCCGGGGCCGACGGTCCACACGTGCAGGTCGTGCACGGACGACACGCCGGGCACGGCCGACAGGTCCCGCTCGACGGCCGCCATGTCGGTGCCCGACGGCGCCGCCTCCAGCAGGATCGCCACGCTCTCCTTCAGCACGCCCCAACTGCTGACGAGGATCAACCCGGCGATCAACAGCGAAACGATCGGGTCGGCCACGCTCGCGCCGGTGAGGGCGACGATCAGCCCCGCCACCACCACGCCGATGGCCGACACGGCATCCCCCAACATGTGCAGCCGGGCACTCCGCACGTTCAAATCGTGGTGGCTCCCCGCGTGCAGCCACGACCCGATGGTGAAGTTCAGCACGACGGCCACCGATGCGACGCCTACCATGGCCCAGCCGTGCGCGGCCTCGGGATGGCGGAACCGCTCGATCGCCCCGTACCCGATGCCGACGGCTATCAGCACCAGCGACACCGCGTTCACCAGCGCCGCCAGGATGCCCACTCGGTGGTAGCCGAACGTCATCCCGGCATGGCTGGGCTTGCGGGCGATCCACAGCGCGTACCAGCTGAAGCCCAGCGCGGCGGCGTCGGCCAGGTTGTGGCCGGCGTCGCCGATCAATGCCAGGCTGTGCGACAGCCACCCGGCCGTCGCCTCGATGGCGACGAACGCCAGCGTCAGGCCCACCGCCCACCCCATTTTTGCCGTTGAGGTGGGGGCGTGGCTATGGTCGTGGGCGTGGTCGCCGGTGCAGGTGGCCATGTGCGTTGGGGTCGTGTCCATGCGGTTCCGCTGATCCTGTTGGTATTGTATCGACCGACGACTCTCGAGGACCACTGCCATGTCAACCGCCACCTTGAATCGCCCGTCAAACGCCCGGTCGGCTCCCTACTCTGGCGCGCCCGACGAACGCCTGTTCCCGCTCCTGGACGACACCGAGATGGAGCTGCTCCGGGCCGAGGGGACGGTCGAGCAGTTCGCCGACGGCGTGACCGTGCTCAAGGCCGGCGAGGCCGACGCCGACTTCTTCGTCGTGATCACCGGCGGGCTGGCCGTGCTCAACCCGACCAACGGCAACTCGTACATCACCACGCACGGCCCCCGCGGGTTCCTGGGCGACATCGACCTGCTCACCCGCCGGCCCGTGATCGTCACCGCCGTCGCCGAGGGCGACACCGAGGTGCTCCGGGTGCCAGGGGCCCGCCTCCGACACCTGCTGAACACCGTCCCCCGCCTCAGCGAGAAGGTGCTGGTGGCGTTCCAGGTCCGCCGGCAGAAGCTGACCGAGGCCGGCGTCGCCGGCGCCCGCGTGCTCGGCCCCGCCGGGTGCCGGGAGACGACCGAGGTGCGCGAGTTCCTCTACCGCAACTTCATCCCCGCCGTCTGGACCGACACCACCACCGCCGAGGGCAGCGACCGGCTCGCCGCCATGAACTGCGGCACCAAGACGCCCGTGCTCGACTGCGGCCCCGGCCGGGTGCTGCAGCGGCCGAACCTCCACCAGGTGGCCGAGTGCGTCGGCATCTGGCAGGGGTGCCCGACCGAGACGTTCGACCTCGCCGTCGTCGGCTGCGGTCCGGCCGGCATGAGCGCCGCCGTCTACGCCGCCAGCGAGGGGCTCAAGGTGTGCGTGCTCGACAAGCTCGGCCCCGGCGGGCAGGCGGCCGGGTCCAGCCGGATCGAGAACTTCATCGGCTTCCCCTCGGGACTCAGCGGCACCGACCTCGCCACCCGCGCCGTGCTGCAGATGTACAAGTTCGGATCGCACATGTCGGTGCCGATGGTCGTCCAATCGCTGGAGGTCGGCGCGACCGAGAACGACCCGCACCTGCTGCACCTGAACTGCGGCGCGGCCCTCAAGGCCCACACCATCCTCGCCGCGACCGGCGTGCGGTGGCGCAAGCTCGACGTTCCCGGCGCCGCCCGCTTCGAGCGGGCCGGCGTCTACTACGCCTGCACCAGCGTCGAGGTGGCCGAGCACCAGGGGTCCGACGTGATCGTCGTCGGCGGCGGCAACTCGGCCGGGCAGGCCGCGATGTACCTGGCCGAGCACTGCGCCAAAACGGTCCACGTCGTCGTCCGCGGCAAGGGCCTCTCGGCCACCATGAGCGAGTACCTGACCGACCGCCTGGAGCACACGCCGAACATCACCATCCACACCGGCACCTGCGTGGCCGAGGTGTTCGGCGACCGCCGGATCACCTCGGTCGACGTCGTCCCCCGCGCCGGCGGCGACCGCGCGAAGATCCCCTGCGCCGCCGTGTTCGTGTTCATCGGCTCCGACCCCCACACCAGCTGGCTGCCCGACGCCGTCCAGCGCGACGCCGCCGGCTTCATCCTGACCGGCCCCGAGGTCGAACGCTCCGGCAAGTGGCCGCTGGCCGACCGCGCCCCCTGCCCCCTGGAGACGACGCTCCCCCGCGTCATGGCCGCCGGCGACGTGCGCTCCGGCAGCACCAAGCGCGTCGGCTTCGCCGTCGGCGACGGGTCGCTGGCCGTCACCTGCGCCCACAAGCTGCGGTCCATCCGGGTGTGAGCCACCGCCCCGTCCAAGCCGGCGTCTGAGGTACGCCGACGGATCCTCACACCCCGGCGTCGATCGCCTCAGCCAGCGACTTCACGTCGACCCGCCCCCTGTACCGTCGCCCGTTGATGAAGAACGCCGGCGTCCCCGTGACCCCGCTCGCGGTGCCCCCATCGTGATCACCCCGCACGCGCGGCGCGTACAGCCCGGTCGACGTCGCCTGCTGGAACTTGTACACGTCCAGCCCGATCCGCAGCGCCAGGTGGGTCAGGTCCACATCCGCCAGCTGTTGGTGGTTCTTGTACAGCGCCTCATGCATGTCCCAGAACCGCCCCTGCCCCCCCGCCGCCTCGGCCGCCTCGGCGGCGGCGCTCGCCCGCGGATGAACGCCGCTCTGCGGGTAGTGCCGGAACACGACCCGCAGCCGATCGCCGAAGTGCGCGATCAGCTGCCTCACCACCGGCTGCGCGTTCAGGCAGCTCGGGCACTCGTAGTCCCCATACTCGACCAGCGTCACCCGCGCCGTCGCCGGCCCCACGGCGTGGTCCACCTCGGTCACGGGAACGGCAAGTTCAGCGGCGATTTCCAACATGGCTACAGATCACTTTAGCGCCCACCCACCCCACCTGTACATTCCCCCCCCCATGACCCGGCCTGCCCCCTTCAGCGGGCAGGTTCGCTCGCCGCCACCCCAATCCCATCCCGCGCCAGCTCCCCCGCCGTCGCCTCCACCGCCAGCGTCCCCGGCGGGTGCTGGTACGCCGGCACGTCGCCGTACCCGTCGACGCGCTCCCGCACCTTCACCAGCGTGAACATCCCGCCCATGTCGATCGTGCCGAACGGCCCCGTCCCGCCTGCCATCGGCACGCTGTTCGGCGGCACCGCCATCCGCATGTCCGCCATCCCGCCCATGCCGCCCTGGCCCATCGCCATGTAGCCTGGCACCACCGCGCGCACCTCGCGCGTCAGCCCGGCCGTGTCGATGCCCACCATGTTCTGCACCGCGTGACCCATCTGGTTCATCGTGTGGTGCGTCATGTGGCAGTGCATGGCCCAGTCGCCCGGGTTGTCGGCGATGAACTCCACCGCGCGGGTCGACCCGACCGGCACGAACACCGTGTTGATCGGGTACCGCGCCGCCTCGGGCACCAGCCCGCCGTCCGTCTCGGTCAGCACGGCCTGGAACCCGTGCAGGTGGATCGGGTGGTGGTCCATCGCCCCCAAATTGCCGAAGCGAATCCGCACCCGCTCGCCCAGGGCAGCCACGATCGGCTCGGTGGCGGGGAACACCTTGCTGTTCATGGTCAGCACGTTGAAGTCGGTCATCTCCGTCGTCACCGGCCGGCTCGTGCCGGGGTCGACCCGCCACTCGCTCAACATGATGCAGTAGTCGCGATCGACCCGGCTGCCCGCACCGTCGCGCGGGTGGACGACGAACATCCCCATCATGCCCATCGCCTGCTGCGTCATGTCGTCGAAGTGCGGGTGGTACATGAACGTGCCCGGCGCCGGCAGCGTGAACTCGTACCGGTACGTCTGCCCCGGCCCGATCGCCGCCTGCGTGAGCCCCGCCACCCCGTCCATCCCGGCCGGCACGCGGATCCCGTGCCAGTGGACCGTCGTCGGCTCGGGCAGGCGGTTGGTCACGTAGACCCGCACCCGGTCCCCCTCCACCGCCTCGATCGTCGGCCCCACCGTCCGCCCGTTGTATCCCCAACAGTTACACGTCAACCCGGGCATGAACTCGTGCTCGACCGGCTCGGCCACCAGGTGGAACACCTTCACGCCGTCCACCAAGCGATACGGCAGCGTCACGCCATTCAACGTGTACACCGGCGTGTAGTCTCGCCCCGGCTCCCCCGGCGGCATCGGCCTCACGTTCAGCGCCGTCCGCCCCGCCTCCGCCGCCATCAGTCCCCCCGCCGCCCGCGCATCGGCCGTCTGCGGCACGCCATCCGCCAACCCGCCCGCCGCCTTCTCCACCAACAGCGTCGTCCCGGCCAGCGCCGCTGCACCCATCATCTCGCGTCGCGTGAACATCGAATCACCTCTTGAACTTGTAGAAGAGTTGTCCACGAAGGCCACGAATGAACACGAAGCAAAATCATTCCCCTCTTCTTCGTGTCCCTTGGTGTCCTTCGTGGACAATCGCATGTCACCGCCCGATGGCCCGGTCCAGGTCGGCCTTGGCGACCCAGTACTGCATCGTCGCCGCCACGGCCGACTGCCGCGCCGCCAGTTCGCCGCGCCTCGCCGCCAGCAGTTGGAACAGCCCCAGGATCATCCCGTTGTACTGCTGCTGCGTCGCCCTCGTCACCGCCTCCCGCTGTGGCACCAGCGTCCCGGTCGCCAGCTCGACCGCCGCCCGCGCCGCCGCCACGCGCGCCTCGGCCGACCGCACGTCGGCCTCCACGTTCACCCGCGCCGCCGCCGCCCGCTGCCGCGCCAGCCGCGCCTCGGCCTCGGCCCGGGCGATCTGCCCCTGGTGCTGGTTGAAGATCGGCACGTCCAGCCCGATCGACGGGCCGACCACCGTCTGCTTGTCGGTGGTCCGCTCCAGGTCGACGCCGAGGTTCACCTGCGTGAGGATCCCCGCCCTGGTGAGCGACACCGCCTGGTCGGCCAGGGCGACCGCCGCGTCGGAGGCGATGACGTCCAACCGGCGCCGTTCGGCGGATGCCACGTCGGCCGCACCGTCTCCCGGGGACAGGCTCGGTGGTTCTGCCACCGACCACCGCGTCGCCGCCGCGCCGGTCAGACCCAGCAACCGGTTCACCGCCTCGCGGTCGCCTGCCAGCTCCGCCTTGGCCCGCAGCAGGTCCACCTGCGCTTGCGCGTTCTCGGCCCGCTCGGTGGCGAACTCCAGTTCGTCGATGTTGCCCGCATCGTGCAGCCGCCGCGCGAAGTCGGCCGTGGCCGCCGCCGCCTGCGCCAGTTGCTGCTGCAAAGCCACCGTTTGCTGTTGGGCCTGCAGCGTGTAGACGGCCACCCGCACGTCCCGCGCCAGCCCCAGCGCGGCGTCGGCCGCCACCACGGCCGACTGGTCGAGCGCCCGCTGCGCGATCCGCTTTCGCAGCGGTAGCAGCAGGATGTCCAGCACGTCCTCGGACATCGTCGCCTCGATGTCCGTCGCGCTCGGCGGCCGCCGGTCCGGCGGGCGGAACGCGATGTAGAACTCCGGGTTGCGGACCTGGGCCGCCGTCACGAAGTCGGCCGTCGCCACGCCGACCCCCTCCAGCTGCGCCGCCAAAACCGGGCTGTTCAGCAGCGCGACCCGCACCGCCGACTCGGCCGTCAGTGGTGCGTCGAGCGCGCCGTTGACGGTCGCCGCCACTTCTGCGGGCGGGCCGGGTTGGTCGGGCACCGCGTACCCGGCCCGCTCAGCGACGAATTCCGTCACCGTTCGCGCCGGTCGCGGCGGCGCACCGCAGCCGACGAGCGCAGCTGCCAATACGATCCACTGTTTCATGGCTGTCGACACCACGCCGGGTGCCGCCGATCGATCATCCGTGGGGACGTGCAACGGCCCGCGCCGGAGGGGCGGGGCAACAATGCGGACCGGGGCACTACAACAGCCGGGAGCAGGTGCTTAGGGCGTAGGAAGGTGGGGGCGGTGACTCGTCCGCCACGGGGTGAACGGCGGAAACGGCATCACCCGAAGAGCGGTTCAGCGTGAGCGGCCGGTCGGCGACCGGCGCGGCGAAGTCGGGTGCCGCGACGAAGGGGTGGACTTCGGCGAGGACGCCTGCCACGGCCGTGCCGCAGTGGACGCATCCGGGCGACGCGGGATGAGTTGGCCGGTGCGCAACGGGCGGGCAGCAGGCGCGGGCCGTGGCCGCGGGCTGCCCTGTCGCCGTCCGGCAGGGATAGAGCCCCGCCACGGCCGTGAACCACAGCACGAGGAGGAAGCGGGTCAACCTGTACGGAGCGTGTGTCACGTCAACCAAGGATAGTCCCGACGGCCAAGGTTAGAAACTGCCGCCGGAGTCACCGCCGCCGCCCCCGCTGTCGCCGCCGCCCCCGCCGCTGTCGGCGCTGCCGCCACCTCCGAAGTCGCCGCCGGAGTCACCGCCGCCGGAATCAGAGAATTGCCCGGCGTCGGAGGGGCCGGAGTCGAAGCCGGGGTTGCCGCCGCCGCCGAAGCTGCCGCCGCTGTCGCCGCCGCCGATCCCGGGGTTGGACGAGGAGTCGCCGCGGTGCTCGAACTTGTCCGCCGCGTAGCCGCCGACGGCCCCGCCGAGCAGGCCACCGAGGAACCCCGTGCCGAACCCGCCGCCGGTCCGCGGTGCGGGCCCGCCGTACCCCGGACCGTAATTTGGGCCGCCGGTCGGGTAGTTGCCCGCCCCGCCACCGAAGCCGCCGGTGCCACCGCTGAACCCGCCGCCGCCGCCGCCGCCGAAGCCGCCACCGGAGTTGTTGCGGCGGCCCAGCGCCGACTTCACGATGGCGAAGAGGATCAGCAGCCCCACGCCGACGCAGATCAACCCGCCGAGGCTGAAGCCGCCGCTACGACTTGCGCTGCCGGTTGGCACGGCGGGGTAGTTGGTCGGTGAAGGCGTGGGAACGCCGCCCCCGGCTGCCGACGGCGCCGCTGGCGCGCCGGCGCCGATGTTCGCCGTGTAGGCCCGCTCGACCGTGTCGACCGCCCCCGACAGCGCCTGATCGTTCCGGTTCGCGCCCAGGTCGGTCTTGAGCCCGCCCGACAGCCGGTCGGCGTCGGCCTTGACGAAGTCGCCCCGCTTCAGCGTTTCCGGGCCGGTGCGGACCTCGACGTAGCGCGGGTCCATGCAGATCATCACGTAGACGCCATTGGCCCTGGTCGCGTTGGCGCGCTCGGTGCTCCAGTGCTTGAAGAAGGCGGGCTTGGACTTCTGGGCCGCATCCTGCTGCTCGACCGGGACCGACGCGAACGTCTCGACGACCAGCCCCTTGTTGTGCTTCTGCTGCATCTGCGCGATGGCGGCGTCGGCGTCGGTGACGGCCTGGGCACCGAACAGGTGGGCGTTGTCATGCACCTGCGCACGGGCGGCGGGCGGCGACAGCCACAGGACGAGGGCGGCGGCGAACGCCAACGGGCCGGCGAGACGAACGAGCGGGTGGGGTCGGGTCATCTGTGACATCTCCGAATGTGAACGCCGGACGGCTGCCGGCGCGTTGCATCGTAAGGGGACGCCCCAACCCTTGGCAGCTACAAAAACGACCGCGGGTTGGAACGGGCAGGGTGGAGCCCTCCGCCGGGAGCGTGGGCCGACCGAGGGGGTCACGCCTGCGCGGTCGACCCGGCCTCGTCATCTACGTTCACCGCGCGAGACACGACCTTCGGTCGCTCGGGCCGGCACGGCCCGGCTCTGTTCGGTCGCATGCTTTCAAGACGCCGGCGCAACGATCTCGATCGTCCGCTGCCCATCGCCGATGGCCGTCAGCGACACGGTGTACCGCCGGGCCGGCAGGAGTTCACCGACTCGGCCGGGCCACTCGACGGCGACGACGCCGCCGGCGTCGAGCAACTCGTCGAACCCGATGCCGGCCAGGTTGTCGGCCCCCGCGGTGCGGTAGGCGTCGAGGTGGTACAGCGTCAGCCGGCCGCCGGGATAGACGTTGAGCAGGACGTAGGTGGGGCTGGAGACGAGCCGCGGGTCGCCGCCGAGGCCGCGGAGCAGGCCGCGGACGAACTGCGTCTTGCCGGCGCCGAGGTCGCCCTCCAGGGCGATCACGTCGCCGGGTCGGAGCGACGCGGCCAGATCGGCGGCGACGGCCTCGGTGGCCGCGACGGTGTCGGTCTCGTGGGTCAAAACGTGTGCTCCCACGACTTGGGCTCCAACGGCTCGCTCGTGCCGTCACGCGCGCGTAGCCAGATCCCCGGCCCGGCGGTGATCGTGCCGATGCGGTGGCAGGCATCGAACGTGAACGAGCCGAGAAGGTCCCCGCCCGTCGGCGGCACGGGGGCGGTGAACAGCAGTTCGTAGTCCTCGCCATCGTGGAGCGCGTGTTCGATCGGCGGGTGGCCGTCTCGCCGCATGTCGATGGCGTCCTGATGCACGGGGATGGCGGCCGCCTCTAACATCGCGCCGAGCCCACCGTCACGGCACAGGTGGGCCAGGTCACGGGAGAGGCCATCGCTGAGGTCGATCATCGCCGACACCTGCCGGGTCTGGGCGAGCAGCCGGCCGAGTAGCACCTGCGGTTGGAACGTCATGTGCCGGCCGAGAATGCTGCCGCCGAGCGGGCCGCTGACGTAGATGCCATCGCCCGGCTTGGCGCCCGATCGCGTGAGCAGTTCGACCCCGGCCGACCGGCCGAGGATCGTCACCGTCACCACCAGCTTCCCCGGCCAACTGCCGGTGTCGCCGCCGACGACGGGGCAATGGAACGGCTCGCCCGCCTCGCTCATGCCGAGGTACAGCTCGCGGGCATACTCGACGCCCACGCCGTGCGGCAGCGCCAGCGTGGCCACGGCCGCCGCCGGCAGGCAGGCCATGGCGGCGCAGTCGCTCAGGTTGCGGTTCATCGCTTTCCGGCCGATCGCGCGCGGCGAGTGGGCGGCCGAGTCGAAGTGGACGCCGTCGAGCACCTGGTCGACGCCGACCAGCAGCAGGTCGTCCGGCGGCAGCCTCAGCACGGCCAGGTCGTCGCCGATGCCGAGGCGGACCAGCGGGGACGTGGTGGGCCGCGCGCGGAGCCAGGAGATGAAGTCGAACTCGCCGGGCATGGGAAGATCACGGTCGCGTCGCCAAACGAGCCTGTACTCGACAATACGTTTAAACAAAGGAGCCCCGGATGTACATCCGGGGCTCCCGTCGATCGACTCGATTCAAGAGGCCGGTCACATCCCGTTCCCGCCGCCGCCGTGGGGCATTTGCAGGTACATCTGGAAGCCGGCCTGGACGAGGCTCTGCATGAGCGACGTCGGCAGGAAGCCGTCCATCCGCAGCGCGGCGGCGTCGGGCTCGGCGCCGACGCTCATGCCGACCGGCGGGAGGTTGGCCGGCAGCTGCACGGGCATGTTCACGCCCATCGCGCGGGCGTAGCTCAGGCCCGTGGTGACGAACT
Source organism: Tepidisphaeraceae bacterium (assembly GCA_965198865.1). Classification (GTDB taxonomy): domain Bacteria; phylum Planctomycetota; class Phycisphaerae; order Tepidisphaerales; family Tepidisphaeraceae; genus CBDAQA01. Next base: position 42,863 of record CBDAQA010000025.1, read on the forward strand.
GCGCCAGGTCAAGGTAGGCGGCGGCGGCGCGGGCCTTGGGCAGCTCGGCGTCGACGGCCTTCACCTGGGCGGTCAGCACGTCCTTGTTCGCCTTGGCCGCCTCGACCGTGCTGCCCAGCAGCGCGTCGTCGGCGCCGATCGCCCCCACCAGCGTGTGGTCGTTGGCCACGCCCAGCAGGATGGTCGCGCCGTCGGGGCCGTAGACGAAGCTCATCATCTGCTGCGCCTGGGCGGCGGCGCCGTTGTTGGCGGCGGGGTCGACGTCCGACTTGATCGAGTCGAACGACACGCCGTCGACCGTCTTGACCCCCTTGGTGATGGTCGTCTTCATCATGTTCCCCGCGGGGACGCCAAGGCCGGCCATGATCGACTGCTGCAGCTCGGCGCCCTGCTCCTGGGCATCCAACAGCTTCTTCGCGTCGGCCCGCATCACGGCCAGGTAGCGGATCAGGCTGCCCTGCTGCAGGGCGGCGGTCGGCACGACCAGCCCCATCGCCCCGCCGTCGCTGCCGGCCAGGCCGGCCTTGTACAGCTCGACCAGCGCCCTGATCTTCGTCCCCTGCTCGCCCAGCGCGTCCAGCTTGGCGATGATCGGCCCGCCCAGGTCGTCGATCAGCTGGGTGATCCGCTTGGGGTCCTGGACGCTGCCGCCGAAGAACAGGTACTTCTCGTCTGGCAGGCCGGCCATCAGCGGGCCGTCGGTCGTCTTCATGCCGCCCAGCAGGTTGCCCAGGTACGACCCCTGCTCGAAGGCGACGATCATGTTGCTCGAGATGCCCGCCTTGCCGATCGTCACGCCGATCGTGGTGCCCTGCGCGTCCTGCAGGAACCGCTCGACGGCGTTGAACGCCTGGTCGACCACGGCGTGGCCGAGCTGCTTCTTGGGGCCGTCCGCGTCGGCCATCTTCTCGTCGGCATCGGCCTGGACCTTGATCCGGCCCTTGGCCAGCTCGGGCAGCAGCTTGGCCTTGAGCACGGGGAAGTTGACGTAGAAGCAAATGTCCTTCTGCTCCAGCTCGCGGGCGGCGACGCCGGTCGCCTTCAGGCCGTCGTGCTTGCCGGCCAGCAGCTCCTTCCTCGGCGTGACGGCGGCGTAGTCGCCCCAGTGGGCGACCGACGCGTCCTCGGTCGACCCCTTGAAGTGGCCGGTCGTCACCTCGCCCTCGGTCTTGGCGTCGGCGATCGCGCCGATGAACGCCTTGTAGTCCGACACCGGCAGCAGCAGGACGATCGGGGGCTGCTCGCCCTCGGCGCCGTCGACGTTGGGCATGAACACGGCCGCGTCGCGCTTGGCGTCGAGGGCGGCGGGCGGGATGCCGGTCTTGTCCTCGAACGCCGCCAGCGGGTCCTTCGCCTCCGGCGCCAGGTCGGTCACGCCCAGCTGCTGCAGCAGGCCCGCCACCTTGGTGTTCGTGTCGGCCAAGTGGGCGACCTTCATCACGATCAGGGCGTCGGACGGCACCTGCTGCAGGGCCTGCCCGCGGGCGGCGGGGACGGCGACGGCCAGCAGGGCGGCGCTGGCGACGGCGCAGGCGAGCCGCACGGCTGGGGTCCGCACGGGGCGGCTGTGGTTCATCATCTGGGTTGCTCCTGGGAGGATCTGGGGCGGACGCGCCCGTCGGGGTGCAAATAATCCTACTCGGGGCCAAACACCCGTCAAACGCCTTTTCGGCGCGGGCGCACGTTCCTGAGCGCAACCGAACCGATGCGGCGCGCGCCCGGCGTTGTGCAGCGGGACCATTCGTCTCGGCCGATAAGAGAACGGGCAACCCCCGACGCCGCGGTGTACGCTCGCCCGCCGCATGGTGCTCGCCGCCGTCCTGTTCCTGACCCCTCGCTCGATGGTGGTGGCCGGCGTCGCGTGGGGCGTGGCGATCGTGATCGCCGCGTGCCGCCGGGTCCGGCTCGCCTGGGCCGCCGCCCTTTCGATCGCGGTTGGCGGGTCGTGCTGGGCCGTGTCGGCCGGGACGCCCGTGTGGGACCAGTCGCGGGCGCGGTCGGTGGCCGTGATGGTCGACCTGTCCCCGAGCACCCGCGGGGCGGCCTACCGCGACCGGGCCGCGCTCGACCGCCGCATCGCGCAGTTGCTCGGCCCCACGCCACACACGAGCTACGCGTTCGCCGGCGGCACGCCCCAGGCCCTGCCGGCGGGTACCACGTTGCCCGACGTCGACTGCGACCGCACGACGTTCGCGCCGCCGTCGGCCGACGCGGTCCTGCTCTTCAGCGATGGTCGGTTCGCCTTGCCGAGCGTCGCCCCGCCGACGTTCGCGGTCGTCGACCCGTCACTGGAGCACCCCGGCGACGCGGCCATCCAACGGCTGCAGTGGTCGGCGGAGACGGTGTCGGCGACCGTTGCGGCACCGGGCCAGCGCGCGTTGCACTGGACAGGCGCGGAACCGGCGACAGCCGACGCGAGCGGGGGCGGCGTCGTGCTGGCCCGGCCGACGGCGGCGGAGGTGACGGCGGCGGTGTCGCCGGGCGACCGTTGGCCGGAGAACGATCGGTTGACGATCCACGCCCCGCCGCCGCCGATCGCCGAGCGGTGGTGGGTCGGGCGTTCGCCGGCTCCGCCGGGGTGGCGGGCCGTCGCGCTGCCGACCGATCCGGCGGCGTACCTGGCGGCGGGCGCGATCGCGCTGGACGACGTGCCGGCCGATGCGATGTCGACTGAGCAGCTGCGGCAGCTGACGCGGTTCGTGCGCGACCTCGGCGGCGGGCTGGTGATCGGCGGCGGGCCGGGCGCGTTGGCCGCCGGGGGATACGGGTCGACGCCGCTCGACGCGCTCTCGCCGCTGGCCAGCGATCCGCCGCGGCCGGCCGAGCGGTGGGTCGTGTTGGTTGACGGCAGTGGGTCGATGGGGGTCGGACCGGACCCGACGCCGTGGCAGATCGAGTGCGACGCCGTGGCCCGCGTGGTGCCAGCACTCCCGGCGGCCGACACGGTCCGGCTCGGGTCGTTCGCGGCCGACGTGACGTGGTGGACCGACGACGGGCCGGCCAACACCGTTCAAACGCGCCCGCCATCGGGGCTCGGCCCGACGGGGCCGACGAACCTGGCCGCGGCGTTGCAGCGCGTCGCGGCCAGCGCCGAGGCGGCCGTGCCCACGCACCTGTTCCTGCTGACCGACGCGGATGCCGAACTGCCGGACGTCGCTGGGCTGACCGCGTCGCTTCGGGCCCGCCACGTCAGACTGCACGTGCTGGCGATCGGGAGCGGATCGGCACTGGCAGCATTGCGGTCGATGGCCGTCGCGACAGGCGGGTCGATGGTGCAGCAGATCGATCCGTCCGGGTGGGTCGCGGCGGCCGAGCGGTTGGCACGGCAGGCCGCGCCGCGGCGGTACGTCGATCAACCGACGCCGGCGCGGTGGGCCGGCGTGGTTGGGCCGTCGATCGTGTCGGGCTGGAACCGGACGTGGTCGAAGCCGTCGGCTGAGGTGCTGGCCCGTGGACCGGACGCGCCGCTGGCCGCCCGGTGGCCGGTCGGCACGGGTCGCGTGGTTGCGGTCGCGTTCCAGGCAACGCCGCAGCTGTTGGCCGAGCTGGGCGCAACCGTCGCGGCCGAGCCGCACGACCCGCGGTTCGCCGTCACCTGGGACGCGGCCGCCGACGTGCGCGTGTCGGTCGATGCCGTCGATGGCCAGCGCTACCTGAACGGCCTGTCGATCACGTTGGAGCTGGACGACGGGCGGCCGACCGTCGCTGCCGAACAGGTCGGACCCGGCCTTTACGAGGCAACGGTGCCGGCGCCTCGTCAGCCGACCCTGGCAACCGTCCGCGCGGTCGGCCGGGTCATCGGTCGGTACGCGGTGCCCGGCCGATACGCGCCGGAGTTCGACGCGGTGGGAACCGATCGGGCCACCCTGGCGGCGCTGGCCGAGCGCACGGGCGGGGCGGTGGTCGAGCCGACGACGGTCGGGCCGCTGACCTTCCCCGGCCCCCATCGTCGCACGCCGTTGACGCCGGAGTTGGCGACGGCCGGCGCGGCGAGCGTGTTGGCCGGACTCGTCGCGTGGCGACGGCGCGGGGCTTGAACCGCAGAACAACCAGCGGCGTCGACGAAGTCGTCGAGCGTGACGCCCGCACCGCGGATCTGTTTGCGCATCGGCCCTTGGTCCAACTCTCGGTGATCAGGCACGGACAGGTTTGTCGTCTCGCCGGGCTTGGTGAGGATCCTGTGACTCCCCTTTGGCAGGCAAATGTCCACCTCGATCTCTCGAATGCGCGCCGGGCCTCCCGGCCGCTCGCCACGGGCAACGCCTTGGCCATCGCGCCCCCCAAATCAGACGCTGACCAAAGCCTCGTCATTCGCATTCGAAGGCCGCGGGACGTTGCATTACGGCACCCCACGCCGACACGGCCCGGCGCTGCCGCCCGTTTGTGCCTGCGGCGATGTTTCGGCGAGCGACGGCGACCGCTATGCTCGGCCGTCCGATGTTACTTCGCATCCCTCGCATCCAGCCCAGCGCAAACGCCATGTCCGCCCCTGGGGGTCGACTGCGGGTGCTGATCCAGCGGACGCTGGGGCGGCTGGGGTTCGGCGACGACGCGTTCCTGCTGATGATGGCCGTCGTCATCGGCACCATCACCGGCGCGGCGGCCGTCGGGTTCCACGAGCTGACCAACCTGATCCGCGACGCGCTCTACAAGCAGAACGGCGAGGAAACGTTCCTGTACGGCCACGGCATGTGGCTGCTGGTGCTGCTGCCGGCCGCCGGCGGGCTGGCGGTGGGGATGGTGAGCAAGTACGTGTTCCGCGCCCGCGAGGGGCACGGCGTGGTCGACGTGATGGAGTCGGTCATCCGCACCAGCGGGTTCCAACGGCCCACGACCGCGCTGGAGAAGACGCTGACCAGCGCGCTCACGCTGGGCAGCGGCGGCAGCACCGGGGCCGAGGGACCGATCGTGCAGATCGGGGCGGCGATCGCGAGCGGCGTGGGGCAGACGTTCCGCGTGGCGCGGAGCCACATGCCGATCCTGACCGGGTGCGGGACGGCGGCGGGCATCAGCGCGATCTTCAACGCGCCGTTCGGCGGGGTGCTGTTCACGCTGGAGGTGATCCTGCAGGACTTCAGCATCCGCAGCTTCACGCCGGTCGTGCTGGCCAGCGTGATTGCGCAGGTGACGACGCAGGCGATCTTCCAGGCGTCGGGCCACGCCGACCAGTACCGGGCGATCTTCCTGATGCCGGGCATGGGGGCGGCCAGGGCGGCGGCGCTCAACTGGGCGCAGGTGGGCAACTTCGCCCTGCTGGGCGTGACGTGCGGGCTGCTGGGGGCGGTGTTCATCCGGCTGATGAACTGGGCCGAGCACACGTTCGTCCGGACGGGCATCCCCAAGGCGATCCGCCCGGCCGTCGGGGGCGGGCTGCTGGGGGTGATGGGCGTCCTGTACCTGCTGCTGTACCAGCACAAGCCGTTCGCCTACTCGGTCTACCCGATGCCCGGCTTCTTCGGCGACGGGTACGGCGTGATCCAGCAGCTGCTGAACGTCGACTTCTACCGCGGCATGACCGGCCCGGTGACGCTGCTGCTGGTGCTGCTGTGCTTCCTGAAGATGCTCGGCACCAGCGTGACGCTGGGCAGCGGCGGCAGCGGGGGCGTGATCGCGCCGGCCCTGTTCATCGGGGCGACCGTGGGCGGCGTGGTCGGCCACCTGGCGGAGCGGACCGGGTGGTTCCCCAGCCTGCAGCCGCAGATCTACGCGCTGGTCGGCATGGGGGCGGTGCTGGCGGCGGTCGTCCACGCGCCGATGGCGAGCATCCTGATCTGCTTCGAACTGACCCGCGACTACCAGGTGATGCTGCCAGCGATGCTGGGGTGCATCATCGCCGTGGCCGTGGCGCGGGTGGTGCAGCCCGACTCGATCTACACGCAGAGCCTGCGCATGCGCGGCGTCCGGATGGGCACGGCCGGGGACCACGTGCTGCTGCGGCGGATCACGGTGGAGCAGGTGCCGCTGGACCCCGTCTCCATGGTGGGCGACGCCGACCCGATCCAGCACCTGCTGGACGTGGGGGCGCTGACGAACGCGTACGAGTTCGTCGTGTCGGACGCCGAGGGACGGTACGAGGGGATGATCCTGTCGCCGCAATTGGGCCCCGTGCTGATGGACCGCGACGCGATCCCGGTGCTGGTGGCCCGCGACGTGATGCGGTCAGACGTGGCACCCGTGCGAACGACGGACGACCTGGCGGCGGTGTTCGACGCGTTCAGCCAGCACGACGTCAGCCACCTGCCGGTGTGCGTGCCGCAGCGGGCGGATCATGTGATCGGGCTGATCAGCCGCGCGGCGGTGATCCGGCGGTACCAGGAAGCGCTCAAGGGAGATTGACGACCCGTTTAGCGACGGCCTGGAGGGCCGAATTTTCCGGCGGACGCGCGCGAAGAAGCCCGGCCCTTCGGGCCGTCGCTAAACGGGGTCAATCATGTCAACTTGACCCACCGGCCAGTCTCGATCGATTTGCTGATCGCATCGAGCACGCGCTGGTCGGCCAACCCCTCCTCGCCCGTCGTGGCCGGCTCGGTGTTGTTCAGGATGCACTGGCTGAAGTGGTCCATCTCACCCTGGAAGTGGTCCTGTGCTTCGACCGCGATCTGCTGCTCGCCGCGGGGGGCGGTGACGCCGGCGTCCTTCGTGGCGGGGTCGGTCACTTCCTTCTCGACGAACAGGCGCTGGCCGAAGTAGGGGAACGCGGGATCGAGGCGGAGCGAGCCCTTGGTGCCGGTGAGCTTGAACCAGCTGCTGCGGACGGAGTCGAAGCCGCAGGCGCATTGGGCGAGGGCACCGGAGGGGAACTTCAGGGTGAACAGCACGCGGCTGGGCACCTCGCGGAAGCGGTCGTCGCCGGGGTCCTGGATGGCGGTGCCGAAGACCTCGGTCGGCTCCTCGCCGAGCATGTAGCGGGCGGCGTTCAGGGAGTAGATGCCGACGTCGCCGAGCGGGCCGCCGGCGGTGCTCTTGCTGAGGCGGATGTTGGGGGCGGTCGTCGTCTGCAGGTTCTCGCTGGTGAAGACGCGGAGATCGCCGAGCTCCTTCCGGCGGGCGATGGCGATCGCCAGCTTGTTGTACGGCTCGTAGTGCAGCCGGTAGGCGATCATCAGCTTCTTCCCGGCCTTCCTGCCGGCGTCGATCATCGCCTGGCAGTCGGCCGAGGTCGGGGCCATCGGCTTCTCGCACAGCACGTGCTTGCCGGCGGCGAACGCCCGCTCGGTGAACTCGCGGTGCATGCTGTTGGGCAGCACGATGTAGACCGCGTCGATGGCGGGGTCGTCGCGGATCGACTCGAAATTGTGGTAGTCGTAGATCGCTTTCGGATCGATGCCGTAATGGGCGGCAACCTTCTCGGCCTTGTCGCGGTGACCGCTGACCAGCGCGACGGGGGCGGACCATTCGCATAGCGGAAACGCGGGGAGGATCTCCGCCAGCGCCAGGTCACCCAGGCCGACGATCGCGTAGCCCACCCGCTTCCGCGGCGGCGTCGGCAGTCTCAGGTCCGGCGGCTGCATGTCGGGCGGGGCCAACGGTTCGGCGCCGAGCGCGGCGGCGGCGAGGCCGGCGGTCAGGATCGTCTTCCCAGCCGTCGTGAGGAATTGTCGCCGGTCAGCGGTCACGTCGGCCATGGCATTTGTCCTCTGAAATGCGAAGAGGGATTAGCCGCAGATGAACGCGGATGCACGCAGATAAGAGCGGCTTGCGTCTGTCTCATCTGCGTGTATCCGCGTGCATCTGCGGCTAAATGCGTCTTCTCACTCGCCCTCACGCGCCGTGCGGATCAGGACAGAGAAGTCCTCTGTGCCATGTGCGTCCACGGCCCGGTCGGCCGCGGCGCGCGTGGCGGCCGTCGCGGGCATGTACAGCTTCAACTGCTCCGCCAACGTCAGGATCAAGCCCAGATCTTTGGCCACGGTGCGCAGGGCGAAAGCGGCGGGGTACTCGTCCTTCTCGGCGTTGGCGAACTTCGCCTTCTGCCCCGGCGAGACGGCGGCGGTCTGGCCGACCACGTCGAGGAACTGCTTGCGATCGAGTCCGCCGCGCTCGGCCAGCGCCAGCCCCTCGGCCAGCGCCTGCACGCCAATCGCGAGCATGGCGTTGATCGCCAGCTTCGCCGTCGAGCCGGCGCCGGGACCGCCGAATCGCTCGGCCGCCTTGCCCATCGTCAGCAGCAGCGGCTTGTGTTTCTCGAACGTGTCGGCCTCGCCGCCAACGAGGAAGACGAGCTGCCCTTGCTCCGCCTGCGGCGTGCTGCCGGAGACGGGAGCGTCGAGGCAGGCGATTCCCCTCTGCTTCGCCGCCTGGTGCAGCGACCGCGACGTGGCCGGCGAGACCGTGCTGACGTCGATCACGGTGCTCCCCGGCTTGGCGGCCGACAGGACGCCGTGCTCGCCGAGCAGGACCGAGCTCACCGCATCGTCATCAAAGAGCATGGTCACGATCACGTCGGCCTGCCCGGCCAACGCGGCGGGCGTTGCGGCCACGGTCACGCCGGCCGCGCGAAACTGTTCGGTGGGGCTGGGCGAGCGGTTGAAGACGACCAACGGGTGGCCGGCCTCCTTGATCCGCGTCGCCATCCGGCTGCCCATCGCGCCCAAGCCGATGAATCCGATCCGCTGTTTCTGGTCGTTTGCCATGCGTCGTTTGTACCCGAGCAATCGCAGTGCCGACGCATTGGTGCCGCGACTGGTGATTTCCCGCATCCACGGCGATCCATCTTTTGCGTTACGCTCCGGCTCACATGGCACTCCCCCGCGCGGTCGACCCGAAACAGGCGTCCCGATTCCTGATGCTGGCCACGGTGTGCGTCACCGTGGCGGCGCTCTACTTCGCGCAGGAGGTGCTGATCCCCATCGCGCTGGCGATCCTGTTCAGCTTCCTGCTGGCACCGCTGGTCCGGCTGCTGGAGCGGGCCAAGTTCCCGCGGCCGGCGGCGGTGATCGTCAGCGTGCTGCTGGCGTTCTCGGCGGCGGGCGGCATCGGGTTCATCGTCTACAACCAGTTGGCCGACCTGACCGGCCGGCTGCCGCAGTACGCCGAGCAGGTGCAGAAGAAGATCGCCGGCATGAACGAGCAGGGCGGGATGCTCGCCTGGGTCCACCACACGACCGACCAGGCGAAGCACCTGCTCGCGCCGACCAGCCAGCCGGCGACGGCCCCCGCCGCCGCCGGGCCATCGTCGTCGGCCAGCGCGCTGGGGGCCGTCGCGGGCGATGCGCTGGGCCGTCAGCCGCAGGGGCCGGGCAACGTGCAGCGGGTCGAGGTGGTGAACCAGCAGGGCGGCACGTCGCCGCTGGCCGTCGCCCGGTCGGTCGCCGGCGAGGTGCTGGGGCCGGCGGGCACGGCGTTCATCGTCGTCGTGTTCACCATCTTCATGCTGCTCCAGCGCGAGGACCTGCGCGACCGCATGATCCGCCTCGTGGGCCGACAGCAGTTGACCACCACCACGCAGGCGCTGGACGACGCGGCCACGCGGGTCAGCAAGTACCTGCTGCTGCAGTCGATCGTGAACGGGACGGTCGGGCTGATCGTGTGGTTCCTGCTCTGGCTGCTGGGCAAGCTGTCGGGCACGCCGTTCCCCAGCCCGGCGCTGTGGGGGCTGCTGGCGACGCTGCTGCGGTTCATCCCGTACGTGGGCATCTGGATCTCGGCCGTCACGCCGGCGCTGTTGTCGCTGGCGGTGTTCACGTCGTTCAAGTGGACGTTCGCCACGCTGGGGGTCTACCTGGTGACCGAGCTGGTGACGGCCAACGCGATCGAGCCGATGTTGTTCGGCTCCAGCACCGGCATCGGCACGTTGGCCGTGCTGGTGGCGGCGGCGTTCTGGACGTGGCTGTGGGGACCGGTGGGGCTGCTGCTGTCGACGCCGCTCACGGTGTGCCTGGTCGTCATGGGCAAGTACGTCCCGGCGTTGGAGTTCCTCAGCGTGCTGCTGAGCGACGAGCCGGCCCTGAGCCCGCCCGACCGGGTGTACCAACGGCTGCTGGCCCAGGATCAGGAGGAGGCGTCCGACCTGATCCACGAGTACGCCAGGACGATGCCGGTGGAGGAGCTGTACGACACGGTGCTGCTGCCGGCGCTGATGCAGGCCGAGCTGGACAGCCACCACGGCGGGCTGACCGCCGAGCGGCGGGCGTCGATCCACCACGCCCTGGCCGACGTGATCGATGAGCTCGGCGACCAGTTGAAGGAGGAGGCCAAGGAGCCGGAGGGGACGCCGGGGCCGCTGGCCAGGGTGCCGGCGGGCACGCGCGTCCACCTGCCGGACGGGTGCCTGCTGAACGTCGTCTGCCTGCCGGCCCACGACGAGACGGATGCGATGGCGTCGCGCATGCTCGCCCAGCTGTTGGAGGTGCGCGGCTACTGCGTGAAGGTGGTCAGCCCCGACGAGCTGGCCAGCGAGATGGTGGAGGGGGTCGAGGCGGGGATGCCCGACGCGGTGATCATCTCGTCGCTGCCTCCCGCGGCCGTCGCCCACGCCCGGTACCTGTGCAAGCGGCTCCACGGAAAGGTGCCGGGGATCCAGCTGATCGTCGGGCTGTGGACCTCGACCCGCGACCTGGAGAAGACCCGCGGCCGGCTGGCCTGCTCGCGCGAGGTGCAGCTGGCCAGCGGGCTGCGGCAGGCGATCGGCCAGCTGCACGAGATCGTCCAGCCGAAGCTGATCGACGCGACGATCGCCACAAAGCGGGACGAGTGAACGCAGTGACGCCGGCTTGTCTACCGGCGGGTCACTTCAGGATGTCGCTCAGCATCCGGTCGCTGGCGATGTCGAGCTTGTCGCCGGTCTCGTAGGCGCCGGACTCGATCTGGGCCTTGATGCTGGCGACCTTGTCGGCGCGGAAGTCGCCGCCGGCCTTGAGGGACGCGAGCAGGCCGGACATGCCGGATAATTCGAGCCGGTCGCTCAGGCTCGGCTTGGCGGCAGCCGATGTCTCGTGGGTGGCGGCGGTCTTGGCCACGGCCGACGCCTGCTGGACCTGGGAAACGCCGCCGAGACCATTGATGCTGGACATACGCGAACTCCGCTTGGGGGGCCAACTCGTCTCACCGGTGGCCGCGTCTGCGCCGCACTGCGCAGGCACCATCACCGACGACACGCTTTATATCGTCCCGCCCCGCTCGAGAACTTGAGCCCGAACGCGAAATTCCGCGAAGTTATAAGACCCGTCATCCACGGTTGTTATCGGTCAACATTCGGCTCAACTTCAGAATTTTCCGATCGGGGCGGGCGATAACCGCGTTATCGGTCGGTCGGGCAAGGGTTACCGAACGACGCTTTTGCTGAGCAGGATCGCCTCGGCCAGCCGGGCGGTCATCACCGGGTTGCGGTAGACCAGCGGCAACAGGAGGCGGAGGTTCTGCTGCGGGCCGCGGAGGTAGTCGCCCAGCGTGGTCCGCCAAACCTGTCGATAGTCGGCCAGGGCATCCTGCAAGTGTTCCTGCTTCAACGCCTTGCGGAGCACGTCGGCGGCGAACAGGGCCGACCAGCAGGCGGGATAGACGTCCTCCCCGCACGCGGAGTAGAACCCGCCGGTCGGCCCCACTAGTAAGGTGCGGTTGGCGACCCCCTCATGGTCGAGCGCCCCGGCCAAGGGGAGGTCCACCGAGGTGACGGCGGCAGGGTCGATCGTGAACTTGGATCCCAGCACCCCGTGCCGCTGCAGCACCGCGACCCACTCGGCCAGCATGGCCGGGCCGGACCGGCCGGCGCTTTTCGAAATGGGATTCTCCACGGTCAGTTGGAACTCGCCGTCGCCCGGGATGAGCCAGGCCCAGCAGAGGGTGCCCCCGAGATCGAGCGACATCGGCATCAGCGGCCGGCCGGGCATCGACACGAGCTTGGTCGACTTGCACCGGATGCTGGTGAACCGGTGGACGATGTCGGCCGGCCAACCGCCGGGGAGCCCGAGCGTCGAGTTGCACTCCGCCGGCAGGCTGCCGCCCAGCACCAGGGCGGTCGCCCGGAGCGCGTGCTTGCCGATCGTCGCGTCCAGCCCCGTCTCGTCGGCCCGGTGGATCGTGATCGGCGGGTCGCCGGCGCCGGCCGTGATGAATTCCACGCCCTCGACCGACGCGACGGCGGCCATGGCGTCCCGCAGGTCGCGGTACCGGGCGACGCACACCATGTCGGCCGGTGCCCGGTGCTCGCTGGCGGTCCCCGCGTCGTCGGCCAAGAATCGCACGCCCTGGACCGCCGTCGTGAACACCCCCTTGCCCACGCCCGCCAGCAGCGGGTGCAGGTCGAACAGAGCAGGGTTGATGAGGACCAGCCGGTCGACCGGTTGGTCGGCCGGCAGCGTCGCGTGGACGACGCGCAGCTTCGGCTTCGCCTTGCTCGCCTTCGACGCCCGCCCGGCGGGGTCGGCGCGCAGCAGGGCCGCCGTCAGGTAGGCCGACGGGTGCTCGCCGAGCACCAGCACGTCGATGGGCGCGTCCAACTTGGGGTCGAACTTCTTCATCTCCGGCCATGGTACAGAAGTGAGTGCAGAGTGATGAGTGCAGAACGCAGAATGGAAGCAACGCGTGGCGGGGAACGGCTTCATTCTGAGTTCTGCACCCCGCACCTCGGGGCCCGTTGCCATCCCCCACCCCGCCGACTACCTTCGCCGCGATGAGCTCCTGGCCGAAGGCCCTGCTGTTCGACTTCGACGGCGTGATCGTGAACAGCGAGCCGTTGCACTTCCGCGGGTTCCAGGAGGTGCTGGCCGGCGAGGGCATCGCGCTGGCCGAGGACGAGTACTACGCCCAGCTGATCGGGTTCGACGACCGCGGGGCGTTCGCCCACACGTTTAGGTTGCACGGGAGGGCGCTCGACGCGGCCACGGCCCGACGGCTGGAGACGGCCAAGGCGGCGGCCGTGCAGGCGATGATCGACGGCGGCGACTTCACCGCCCTGGCGGGCGTCGACACGTTCGTCCGCTGCATGGCCGCGGCGGGGTACCCGATGGCGATCTGCTCGGGTGCCCTTCGGTCGGAGATCGAGCGGATGCTCGACGGCATCGGCCTGCGGTCGTTCTTCCCGATCATCGTCGCCGCCGAGGACGTGACCGTGAGCAAGCCCGACCCGACGTGCTACCTGCTCACGGTGCAACGCCTGGCCGCCCACGCCGGCGTCCCGCTGACGCCGGCCGACTGCCTGGTGATCGAGGACGCCCCGACGGTGATCCACAACGTGCAGGCCGTCGGGTTCCGGGCGCTGGGCGTGGCGACGAGCTACCCGATCGCGGCGCTGTCCGGCGCCGACTTCGCCGTGAGCCAACTGACGGTCGCCGAGGTGGCATCGCAGATCCCGCAGCTGAAAGTGGGGGCCTGAGCATTGGCCCGCCCCGCGCTGATCGCGATCGTGCTGGCGACCACGTGGATGGCCACGCTGGCCCGCGGCCAGGACGCCGGCGACAGCGCGCCCAGCGATGTGACCCAGCCGCACTACTCGAGCGACGAGCGGTGGGTCCGCCCGGCCCTGATCGGCATCGGCACCCTGTTCGCCGCCGCATTGGGCATCGGCGGGTTCGTGTGGCTCCGCCTCCGCGACGTGGTGCCCCCCGCGGCATCGCACGAGGAGGACCCGTCGGCGGACCGACACTGATCCACGCCCAAATCGAATGGAGCCCCAAGCGAACGCGCCCGGAGTTGGGAGACGGGAAGATCACGGCCCCTTCATGGCGAAGGAGGCCGCCGGGCTCGCCACATCAACCTCGGGCACGTTCGCCCGGCGACAGACGGGAGATTCGTCCAGCCGCGCGTCACTTCATCGGCTGGGCGACGCTGGTCGGGAACGGGTTCCGCTCGGCGAAGCCCGCCTGGTGCCAGTAGGGGTAGGTCAGCGGCACCGCGCTGGCCGCGTCGAGCGTGGCCACCTGGGCGGGCGTCAGGTTCCAGCCCACCGCGGCGAGGTTCTGCTTCAGCTGCTCCTCGTTGCGGGCACCAATGATGATGTTCGCCACCGTCGGCCGTTGCAGGAGCCAGTTCAGCGCGACCTGCGGCACCGACTTGCCGGTCTCCTTGGCAACGGCATCGAGGGCGTCGACCACGCGGTACAGGTAATCGTCGTTCACCTGCGGGCCGGCGTCCTGCACGGTCTTGGACTGCAGCCGGCTGCCCTCGGGCAGCGGGTGACCGCGGCGGATCTTGCCGGTCAGCCGGCCCCAGCCCAGCGGGCTCCAGACGACGGCCGAGACGCCCTGGTCGATGCCGAGCGGCATCAGCTCCCACTCGTACTCCCGGCCGACCAGCGAGTAGTAGGCCTGGTGGGCGACGTACCGGCTCAGGCCGTACCGCTCGCTGGTCGACAGCGCCTTCATCAGGTGCCAGCCGCTGAAGTTCGAGCAGCCAATGTAGCGGATCTTGCCGGCCTTGACGAAGCCGTCGAGCGTGCCGAGCACCTCCTCCATCGGCGTGACGGCGTCGAAGCCGTGGAGCTGGTACAGGTCGATGTAATCGGTGCCAAGCCGCTTCAGGCTGCCGTGGACGGCGTCGGTCAGGTGCTGGCGCGACGAGCCGACGTCGTTGGGACCCTTGCCGCTGCGGAACGTGCCCTTGGTGGAGATGAGGATCTGATCGCGGCGCCCCTTGATCGACTGGCCCAGCACTTCCTCCGCCGCCCCGCTGCTGTAGACGTCGGCCGAGTCGAACATGTTCAGCCCGGCCTCCAGGCAGATGTCGACGAGGCGCGTGGCCTCGGCCACGTCGCTGCTGCCCCAGTGTTTGAAGAAGTCGCCCTTGCCGCCGAACGTACCGGTGCCGAGGCTGAGGACGGGAACCTTGAGGCCAGAACGGCCGAGCGTGCGATAGTCCATGAACTGCGTTCTCCTGCCGGCGTTGTAGGAGCGGTCGGCGTCGGTGGTCAACTCGGCCCCGGTCGATCGCTGTGGACGACCGATCTGATAAATTGCCAACCCCGATGACCGGGCGGGACGTACGAACGCCATCGCGCTGGTTATTTTGAGGCTTGAAGGACCCCCGCGCATGAACGTCCGCCGCCCGACCCGTTCCCCCGTGTTCGCCGAGGCGCTGGAACGCCGCCGGCTGCTGAGCGGGACGACGTACTACGTCAGCAACACCGGCAACGACCTGAACGCCGGGACCAGCGTGGACGCGCCGTGGCAGACGGTGACCAAGGTGGACGCGACGTCGTTCGTGCCGGGCGACACGATCCTGTTCCAGCGCGGCGGGCAGTGGCGGGCGTCGCTGACGGCGTCGTCCGACGGGTCGTCCAGCAGCCCGATCTCCTACGGCGCGTACGGCGATCCCACCGCCGCGCGCCCGCTGTTCCTCGGCAGCGACGTGCTCGACCCCGCCGCGTTCACGCTGGTGACCGGCACCGCCTACTCGATCGCCGCCCCGACGGCCGTCCACTGGCTCTACTCCGACGCCGCGTCGCTGCACGAGGCGCTCGACGCGCTGACCGCCGCCGGCCAGCCGAGCGACGCGGCATCGCAGCTGGCCTACGTGGAGGCGACGGCCGGGACGTTCTACTACGACGCGACGGGCACGACCCTGTACGTCAACCTGGGCGGCACGCTGGCGGGCCACACGCTGGAGGCCGCCACGCGCGAGGACGCGGTCAACAGCGACGCGCGCAGCTTCCTGGCGTTCAGCGACCTCGACGTGTCGGAGACGGCCGACGACAACGCCGGGTACGGCTTCCGCATCGAGGGGGGCGCCGACGTCTCGGTGACCGACTGCGACGCCACGCTGAACGGCAAGCACAGCTTCGGCGTGATCGACACGACCGGCTTCGTCGGGCGGGGGTTGACGGCGTCGCACATGGCGCCCGACGCCGGGTTCGGCGGCGCGTCGGCCATCGCCTTCTTCGTCGACTCGACCGCGTCGTTCATCACGCGCGCCACGGCATCGTTCACCGACTGCACGTTCACCGACCGGGACGGGTACTACCCGATCATGGTGTCGCACGGCACGGGCACCGACGCGATCGCCAGCCTGTCGATGAACGACATGGTGTCGACCGACGGGTACGGCGGCGGGATCAGCGTCGCCGCCACCGGCCCGGCCGAGGTCGTGACCGTCAAGGGCGGGCAGATGGTCGGCTGCGGCGTCGACCTGGGCGCGGACCACTCCGTGATCGACGGCCTCAACATGTCCGGCATCGACGCGGTCATCAGCCTCGACGGCACCGGCGACGTGGTGCAGAACTGCCTGGTCACCGGCGTCGATCCCAACTACCAGTCGGGCCACCCCGCGTCCATCATCGACAACGGGACCGACAACGTCGTCCGCCTCAACACGTTCGCCTGGACCGGCACCATGGGGTCGGCCATCGAGGTGTCGACCGGCACGACCAACACGCTGATCCAGGGCAACATCTTCGCCGTCCCCTCGGCCGTGATCCTGGGGCCGGCCCAGGGGACGACGGCGGCCGTCTCGGACTACAACGTGTTCCTGCCCACCACCGCGTTCCAGCTGGGCGTGCTGAACGCCGAGCCCATCACGCTGGCCACGTGGCAGTCGAGCGGCCAGGACGCGCACAGCCTGGTCGGCGACCCGGCGTTCAACGACGCCTCCGCCGGCGACTACTCGCTCACCGCCACCAGCCTCGCCCTGGACCTGGCGGGCGACGCCCCGACGCAAACGCCGGTCGCCGTCACGACCGACTACGCCGGCAACCCCCGCCCCTACGGCGGCGGGTTCGACGCCGGCGCGCTCGAGTACCAGCAGCCCAAGCCGGACATCCTGGGGACCTACTCGATCACCGCCTACGACGTCCCCTCGGTCAACGCGTTCACGCCGGCGACGGCCATCTTCAAGGTCACGCTGTCGGCCGCGCTGACCATCCCGGTCACGGTCGACTACGCCACGGTGGACGGCACCGCCCACGCCGGCACCGACTACACGGCCACCACGGGCACGCTGGCGTTCCCCGCGGGCGTCACGGCCCGCGACGTGGCCGTGCCGGTCACCAACAACTACGGCGACGCCGGGGACACCTTCCTGCTCGAGTTGCTCCACCCCTCGCTCCACACGCGGATCACGACCGGGTCGGCCACCGCCACCCTGGCGGCGCTGCCGACCACGTCCGTTGGCGGCAACGACGGGGCGCGCAAGGGGTACACGGACGGCCGCGCCAAGCTTGTGGTCGTGCGCCTGGCCGGCCCGGGAGCCCTCACGGTCGACCGTGGCGCCCTCGGCGGCGACCCGGTGCAGATCCGGCTGTACGGTTCGACGGCGGCGACCACGATGAGCATCACGTCGGCCGGCGCGGGCGACACGTCGGTCGGTTCGATCTACGTCAACGGGCCGTTGCGGGCGCTGGTCGCGCCGACCGTCAACCTGACGGCCGGCCTGACCGTGACCGGCGCGGTCGGCCGGATCACCCTCGGCGAGGTGACCGGGCCGGCCGTGATGAACCTGTCCGGCACCGCCGCCCGCGCGACGCTGTCGCTGGGCACCGTGAGCAACCTGGCCGTCAGCTCCGACGCCCCGCTGGGGGCGGTGACGGCCAAGAGCTGGTCGGCCGCGGAGTACGGCGGGATCACCGCCCCGTCGGTGGCGTCGCTGAGCGTTCCCGGCACCTTCGGCGGCGACCTGAACCTCTCGGGCGCCGGCGTCGCGCTGGGGTCGACCAAGCTGGGAACCGTGACCGGCGGCGCCTGGACGGTGGCCGGCCGCGCCGGGACGATCTCCGCCAAGTCGACGGCGTCCACCTGGTCGGCGGCCATCGGCGGTGCGGTCGCGTCGGTGGCCGTCACCGGCGACCTGGCCGGATCGTTGACGGCCGCGTCGCTCGGCACGGCGCGCGTCGGCGGGAACCTGTCGGCCGCGACGGTGTCGCTCACGGCCGCCGCTGCAAAGGGGTTCGACCTGTCGCAGCTGCGCGTGGGCGGGACGATCAGCGGCAGCACGATCCGGTCGGCCGGCAACGTGAACGCGATCACCGCGGCCGCCATCGCCAACAGCACGGTGTTCGTCGGCGTCGCCGACACGGTGACCGCCCTGCCGACGGCCGCGACGGACTTCGACGCCGCTGCACGCCTGGACACGTTCACCGTGACCGGCCTCCGCGGCAAGGCGACGGTCGGCACGGTCACGGCGACCGACGTGGCCGCCGCCGCCCTGGGCACCGTGCGCGTGGCCGGCGTGCAGACGAGCAACGCCGGCACGCCGTTCGGCTTCGCCACGCAGTCGCTGGCGGCCTACACCGACGTCGAGATGGGCAAGAAGCCGTACGTGTGGACCGCGAAGTCGGGCGGTGTCGTGGCGACGACGGGAGACTACGAGGTGACGACGCTCTAGCGCGCGGGTTGCACCTGCCCTCTCCCCGGCGAAGCCCACCGCGCTGCGATGGGCCTGCCGGACCTCTGCCAGACCCACGGCGGCACCGTGCGCTCTGCTCGTCCCCCATCGGGCCAACCATTCACCCATCGCCCACCGGATCGGTGGCGCGCGTGCGGAGCTTGGCGGGCTCGACCAGTTCGGACGTGCGCGCGTCGCGACGGAGGCCGCGGACGTCCTGCAGCAGTTCCTTTCGCAGCGCGTACCGCACGACCAGCCCGGCACCGAACGCGACCGTGAACCACTGGATTGGCCCGACAAATGCGACCCGGTGGTACGCCATCCACGCCGCGGCCGTGACGGCCGCCAGCAGTTCGGCCACGGCGATGACGATGAAGTCGAGCCACGGCCGCGGGGTGACCAGGAACGGCCGCTGGGTGCGGACGTACCGGGCGTGGAACACGGCCGTCACGCCGATCGAGGCGAGGTACCCCCACCCCGTCGCCGGGACGAGTCGACCGCCGGCCATCCCGTTGAGCAGGTAGGTGGCGAGGCCGACGACGAACCCGGCGGCGGTGGCGATCGCGAACTTCACGATCGGCGAGGCGCGGGGGAACGTGAAGTCGTAGAGCCGGCTCAGGTGCTCCAGGTAGCGGAACTGCTGGGCCAGCGACAGCTTCGACTCGCCGTGCGTGCGGAGGCCGAAGTGGATTGGCACCTCCCGCACGTGCCGTACGCGGCACTTGCACATCAGCTCCAGCGCGATCTTGTAGCCGAGCGGCGTCAGCCGCTCGGCCCGGTCGTAGGTGTCGCGGCGGAGGGCGAAGAACCCGCTCATCGGGTCCCGCACGTCACCGGCGAACGGGCGGGCGAGGAACGTGGCGACGCCAGAGTTGATCCGGCGGAACAGGGTCCACTGAGCGTCGGTGCTGCCGCCGGCGACGTGCCGGGAGCCGAGGGCGAAGTCGGCGGGGCCGGCCTCGACGGCGGCGAGCAACGCCGGCACGCGCTCGGGCGGGTGCTGGAGGTCGGCGTCCATGACGACGATCGTGTCGCCGTCGCTGGCGGCGATGCCGTGGAGCACGGCGCCGCTCAGGCCGTGGTCGGGCTTGTCGCGGACCAGCAGCCGCACGGGGAATCGCTCGGCGAGTTCGCGGCAGACGTCGACCGTGCCGTCCCGGCTGCCGTCGTCGACGATCACGATCTCGAACGGACGGCCCTGCAGCGCGCCGGCCACCCGCGGCACGAGCAGCGGCAGGTTGCCGGCCTCGTTCCAGGCCGGGACGACGACCGACACGCGCGGGCTGAGGGTCGCAGGGCGTTGGGTCGACTCGGTGGTGGTGGCGGTGGGTGGCATTGCGGCCCCGGGGGGCGGGGGAAGGCATGGGTTACATCGCGCGGGGACGATTGGCAATCGGCGGCGCGGAAAGTTGTGCGCGGGCGGCCGATACGGTACCCCATCAGCCGTTGCGGGCACCGCCTCAACCCGTTCGCGCGGGGGCGCAGCAGGTCGGGCCGGTCGGCGGTCGCGTTCCGGGTGGATCAGGAGGTGGCGATGTGGCGACGGTCGGTCGGTTGCCTGGCGTTGGCAGCGGCGTGCGCCGGGGCGGCACCGCCATCTTGGGACACGTACCCCGACACCTGGGTGGGCGTCGACCGGCAGGGCCGGGTGCTGCCCACGGCCGCCCAGGCCGGCCCGCCGCGGCGCGATCACACGCTGGCCATCTTCTACTTCCTGTGGAGCGACGCCCCGGGCCGGCCGCTGTACGACGTCAGCCGGATCCTGGCCGACGATCCGCTCCACCCCAGGTTCGGGCCGGAGAAGCGGATGCACTGGTGGGGCGAGCCGTGGTTCGGCTACTACACGCTGATGGACCGGTCGGTGGTCCGCAAGCACGTCCAGATGCTGGTCGACGCCGGCGTGGACCTGCTGGTGTTCGACACGACCAACGGGCCGAAGAACACCTACCCCGCCGCCCGCGAGGCGATCTGCCGGGAGCTGGAGGACCGCCGGGCCCGGGGGGAGGTCTACCCGCGGATCGCGTGTCTGTCGGGCGGGAACTGGCAGAAGATCTACGACGACTTCTACGCCCCGCGGCTGCACCCGGACCTGTGGTTCCAGTGGCAGGGCAAGCCCCTGCTGCTGGTCCACCAGGACGAGAAGCACCACGTGGGCGACGCGCTCCGGCAGTTCTTCACGCTGCGCGAGTCGTGGGCCTGGACGAGCCAGGACTGGTTCGGCGTCGGCGCCGACCGGGGCCGGGACTGCTGGCCGTGGCTGGACAACTGGCCGCAGAACTTCGGCTGGCACGCGGGGCCGACCGTGCCGGAGGCGATCGCCGTCGGCGTCGCCCAGCACGCGACGACGAGCATCGGGCGGAACTACAGCTTCCGCGCCGGTGGCGAGCCGCGACTGGGGTCGGTCCCCCCGGCGCGGGGCGTCTACTTCGCCGAGCAGTGGGACCGGGCGCTGGCCGTCGACCCCAGCGTCGTGTTCGTGGCCGGGTGGAACGAGTGGATGGCGCAGCGGTTCATCGCGCCGGCGACCGCGCCGTTCGCCGGGGGCACCCTGTCGGCCGGCGACAGCTACTTCGTCGACGCCTACAGCGCCGAGTTCAGCCGCGACATCGAGCCGGCCAAGGGGGAGCTGCAGGACGACTACTACTACCAGTTCGTCGCCAACGCCCGACACTACAAGGGCGTGCGGCCGATCGACCCCGCCACCCGGCGGACGATCGATATCGACGGCGGCTTCGGCCCCTGGGCCACGGTCGGGCCCGAGTACCGGGACGACGTCGGGGACCCGGTCCACCGTGACGCGCCGGGCTGGGGCGACACCCATTACGTCAACCAGACCGGCCGGAACGACATCGTGGCGGCCAAGGTGGCGTACGACGCCGACCACGTCTACTTCTACGTCCGCACGGCCGACCCGCTCACGCCCCACACCGACCCGAACTGGATGCTGCTCTACCTCAGCATCGCCCCGGATCGGAACCCGAACTGGCTCGGGTACGACTTCGTGGTGAACCGGTCGATTGGCACGGGCCTGACCAAGCTCCAGCGTGCCACCGGTCATGGCTACGGGTGGGCGGACATGATCGACGCTCGCTATTCGACCTCGGGCGGCGAGTTGCAGGTGGCCATCCCCCGATCCGCCCTCGGCTTGCCGGCCGACGCGTGCAAGGTCGACTTCAAGTGGGCCGACAACGTCCAGCAAACCGGCGACGCCAGCGACTTCACGCTGAACGGCGACGCCGCCCCCAACGACCGGTTCAACTACCGCGCCCGGCTTGGCCGTTGACGGAATGTTATCCCCGGTCCCACATTTGCACTCGGCGGGGGGTTGGCATTCATCGAAGCGTGAGTGTTCACGCTGCGATGGCCAGTCTCACGTTGCAGGTGTCAAATGGTGCATGTTGAAGGGCTCATCTCGTTCCTTGTCATCGGCGTCGTTGCCGGTTTCCTGGCCAGCCAAATGGTGAACAAGAGCGGCGAGGGCCTCATCGGGGACCTGGTGCTCGGCATCATTGGGGCAGTCGTCGGTGGCGAGATATTCAGCCTGCTGGGGATCGGCGGCGGTGGCCTGATCTGGAGCATTCTGGTCGCCACGGTCGGCGCAATTATCGTCTTGGTGATCTACCACGCAGTGATCGGCAGAAGCCGAAAGTCGATTACCTGAACTCGGCCTGCTACTGCGTGAATCGGCTGGGGTCGGCCTGGGTGTTTCCCCAGGCTTTCTGCTTCGCACTCGGTCGCGCCGGCACGCGTTGACACGCCATCTGCACGGGTCTACGGTTCGCCCATGGTGCCCCTGACCCGCCACGGTTGGCGCGAACTTCTGATCGGCAGCGTCGTGCTGGCGCTGCTCGGCGTCGGTCTTGGTTTCGTGACGCCGCTGCTCGCGCTGATCGTCCTGCCCGCCCTGATCTTCCTGTTCGCCTTCTTCCGCGACCCGCACCGGCCGATCCCGACGGAGCAGCACGCGGTGGTCAGCCCGGCCGACGGCGTAGTGTCGGACATCACCCAAATCGAGAACGACCCCGACATCGCCGGGCCGGCCGTGCGCATCGGCATCTTCCTGTCGGTCTTCAATGTCCACGTGAACCGCAGCCCCTGCGACGGGACGGTGCTGGAGGTGAGGTACAAGAAGGGCAAGTTCATCAACGCGATGCGGCACAACGAGGCGTCGGACGAGAACGAGTCGAACACGATCGTGCTCGGCGAGCCGGAGACGGGCCGAAAGATGGCGGTCGTGAAGCAGATCGTCGGGCTGATCGCCCGGCGGATCGTCTGCACGGCCAAGGTGGACGAGACCCTGCGGCGCGGCGAGCGGTTCGGCATGATCAAGTTCGGCAGCCGGACCGAGCTCACCCTGGCTGGCTGGCTGGAGCCGGAGGTGCGGGTGAAGGTCGGACAAACCGTCCGGGGGGCGTCGGACGTGCTGGCGGTGCTGCGGCGCGGCATCCACACGACGGCGGCGACCAAGACGACCGGCGACGAACCGGAGCCGCTGGTCGGGCGGGTGACGCCGGCATGAGTGACCGAGCGCCGGGCAACGACGACCGGGAGCACCGGCGCGAGCGCCGCCGCCTGCGCATGCGGCGACACGGGCGCCGGGCCTACATCCGGTCGGTCTACTTCCTGCCGAGCATGGCGACGCTCGGCAACGCCGTGTGCGGCTTCGCCGCCGCCTACGTCGCCGCCCTGCCGGCCGTCTCGACGTCGTTCCTAGCCGCGCACCGCTTCGCCATCGCCGCGTACTTGATCTTCGGCGCCGGACTCTGCGACGTGCTCGACGGCCGACTGGCGCGGTTCACCCGGCACACGACCGACTTCGGCGGGCAGCTCGACAGCCTGGCCGACGTGATCAGCTTCGGCGTCGCGCCGGGCCTGCTGTGCATCCTGCTCTGCCGCGACGGCTTCGCCGGCGCGCTGCGCCAGGTGCCGTTACAGGTGGACCAACTGATCTGGGCGATCGGCGCGCTCTACATGTGCTGCGCCGCCGTGCGCCTGGCGCGGTTCAACGTGAGCAACGAGCACGGCGAGCAGCACCACTTCAGCTTCCTGGGCCTCCCCAGCCCCGGGGCCGGCATCATGGTCGCCGCGTGGGTGCTGATGCAGCAGGACCTGGCCGAGAAGGCGATCGACCTCAAGCCCGACGTGTGGGCGTGGCTGGCGCACACCGTCGGCTTCCTGTCGACCGCCTGCCTGGTCGTGCTGCCGCTGCTCACGCTGGGGTGCGGGCTGCTGATGGTCAGCCAGATCCGCTACCCGCACCTGGTGAACCGCTACCTGAAGGGGAGGCGGTCCATCGGCCGGCTGATCGCCATGATGGTGCTGCTGCTGCTGATCATCGTGGCCCACCAGTACGTGATCGCGTTGGCAACCGTGGGCTACGTGATGCTCGGCACGTTGTCCGCCGCGGCGAGGATGCGGCGGGCGCGGGCGGCGGCGTGAGGGTTAGGGGACGTGCACCACCGTGCGCGGCGCGACCCGACGCAGACCGTCGAGGATGGCCGGGACAACCGGCCGTAACGCTGCCATGTCGCCGGGAGGCGCGGCCACGACCAGCACGGCCAAGGGAAGCGTGGCCAAGTTCTGCTGGTACTCGATGCTGGCGTCCAGCGTGAGCAGCACGTCGAACCCGCCGGCGGCAGCGCGTCGAAGTAGGGCTCCGTTGCGCGTGCCCGACCACCCGAGGTAGCCCACGGTGAACGCGTCGTGCCCGATCAGCAACGGTCGGAGCGCGTGTGGCACGTGTTCGTCGAGCAAGACCTTCATGCGATGGCCGGCTCGACCACAATCGACGCGTCGGCCCGCACGAGCTCGGCCGCCCGATCGAGCACAGCCCGGGCCTGTTCGATCTTCACCGACCGAATCTGATCTACGAAGTAATCAATGGTGTGCCCGCGGGCTAGCCAGTCGAAAAGCATCTGAACGGGGACTCGCGTCCCCGAGAAACAGGGCTTTCCGCCCATGATCTCCGGGTCGATCAGCACGAGTGGGGTGGTTGTGCTCATGCCCCGAGTATACAACACGTGAACCCGCGACACTTGCATTGGGACCCCCGACCGGATACGCCGACCCGGACTATGTCCACCGTCGTCACCCGCTTCGCCCCCTCCCCCACCGGCTACCTTCACGTCGGCGGGGCTCGCACGGCCCTGTTCAACTGGCTGCTGGCCCGCAACACCGGCGGGCGGTTCCTGCTCCGCATCGAGGACACCGACCTCGCCCGCAGCACCGATGACGCCACCCGGCAACTGCTCTCCGACCTGGAGTGGCTGGGGTTGAACTGGGACAACGCCGAGCTGGTCTACCAGTCGAAGCGGGTCGCGATCTACAACAGGCTGATCGACGGGCTCATCTCCGACGGCAAGGCGTACGAGGCGTGGGAGACGGTGGCCGAGCTGAACGCGATGCGGCTGATTGCCGAAAAGGCCAAGCGGCCGTTCCTGTATCGCCGGCAGACCTACACGCCGGACCAACTGGCCAAGTTCAAAGACGAGGGGCGTACGCCGGTGGTGCGGTTCGTCATGCCGGTGAAGGAGTACCGGTTCCACGACCTGACGCTGGGCAAGGATGTCGTGCAGACCGAGCGCGAGGTGCAGGACTTCGTCATCCGCAAGGGCGACGGCATGCCGACGTACCACTTCGGCGTGGTGGTCGACGACGCCGAGATGGGCGTCACGCACGTCCTGCGCGGGCTGGAGCACCTGCTGAACACGGTGAACCACATCGGCCTGCAGGAGGCGCTGGGATACCCCCGGCCCACCTACGCGCACCTCTCGGTGATGCTGAACCCCGAGACGGGCGAGAAGCTGTCGAAGCGCGACCGCGACCTGAAGATCCGCAAGCGGGTGCAGGAGTGGATGCGGTCGACCAAGCGGACGCCGGACGAGGTGGCCGAGCGGTCGGGGGTGGAGCTGGACCGGATGACGGCGTGGCTGGCGAACGACAAGTCGCAGCTGGAGCTGACCGAGCAGCCGAAGGTGATGGCCATCGTCGGGCTGACCGAGGGCGACCTGCCGGAGATCATGATCCACGACTTCCGCCGCAACGGCTACGTGCCGGAGGTGTTGAACAACTTCCTCGCCCTGCAGGGCTGGAGCCCCGGCGGCGACCGCGAGCACATGACGATGCCCGAGATGGTCGAGGCGTTCAGCCTGGACCGGATCAACAGCTCCAACCCCAAGTTCAACCGCGAGAAGCTCAAGTCGTTCAGCACCGACTTCTTCGCCAAGGCCAGTCCCTCGCTGCTGGTGGTGGGGCTCCGCGACTACCTGACGGTCAACCCCGAGTCGCCGTTGAACGGAGCGTCGGACGCCGACCTGGCCAAGCTGCTGCACATGAACGCCGGCTTCCACACGCTGCGCGAGGTGGACGAGAAGTCGCGGTTCTTCTTCGTGGCGGACGGCGAGCTGGCCTACGCGCCCGAAGCCGTGGAGAAGGTCCTGAAGAAGAATGACGGCCAGGGGCTATCGGCCTTGAAAGCCATCCGGCCGCTGCTGGCGGCGACGGCCGAGTGGACGCCGCCGGCGCTGGAGGCCACGGTCAAGGCCTACTGCGAGACGACCGGCCTTGGCCTGGGCAAGGTGGCCCAGCCGATCCGCGTCGGCGTGAGCGGCGGGATGGTCAGCCCGCCGCTGTTCGACAGCCTGGAGTACCTCGGGCGAGATCGGACCCTGGCCCGGATCGACCGGTGCGTCGCGACCGTCGGGTGAGGGCGGCGCCCGTCACGCCGGCCCGCACAGCTCGTCGACGACCCGTCGGGCCAGCGCTGGCTCGTCGGTGATGATCAGCTCGACGCCGAGGTGCAGGACCCGGCGCAGCTCGGCCTCGACGTTGACGGTCCACACGCCGATCGCCTTGCCGGCCGCGGTGAGGCGGCGGTGCAGGGCATCGTCGAGCATCACGTGGTCCAGGTGGACCGACGCGTAGGGCAGCTCGAACGCCGCCTCCAGCTCCGCCGGCGTCTCGACCAGGTAGGCCAGCGGCACGCCGGAGCTGAGCTCGGCCGTGCGGGCGAGGTCGCCGGCGTCGAACGACTGGACCCACACGTTGCGCGTGCCGATGTCGCGGATCAACTCGGTGTGGTCGCGGACGGCCTTCACCTCGATCATGAGCCGGCCGCGGGGCGGCATGGCTCGCAGGACGTCGGACAGCCGTGGCAGCACGTACGGCGTCACGACGCCGGCGGCGTCCCTGAGATGTAGCCCGTCCAGCTCGGCGTCGATCCGCTCGGCGACCAGGCCGGCGGCGTCGGTCGTCCGCTGGAGCGTGTCGTCGTGCAGCACGAACAGGGGCCCGGTGGCCGACTCGTGGACGTCGCACTCGGCCCATTCGAAGCCGGCGTCCCAAGCCGCCCGCATGGACTCCAGGGAGTTCTCGGGGAAGTCGGTGTGAAGCCCGCGATGGGCAATGATGCGGGGTCGTCGAGGGGCCATCGGTGGAAGCGGGATGAAGCCAAGAGTGGGGGTTGCCGCGAACGGCCGGCTATCGCCGGTGCGACATCGTCTGACGCCGGAGGTCGCGGTCCTGCTCCTTCTTCCGGATGGTGGCCCGCTTGTCGTACTGCTGTTTGCCGGTGGCGACCCCCAGCTCCAGCTTGGCCCGCCCGTTGACGAAGTAGATCGCGAGCGGGACGAGCGTGGTGCCCTTGATGCCGACCTCGCCGGCGATCTTCTTGAACTCGCGGCGGTGGACCAGCAGAAACCGGTCCCGCCGCGGCTCATGGTTGTAGACCAGGGCCGCCTTGGCGTAGGGATCGATGTGGCAGTTTCGCAGCACCAGTCGGTCCCCCTCGATTTTCGCGTACGCCTCGTGCAGCTGCGCGTGCCCGGCCCGCAGGCTCTTCACCTCGCTGCCGACCAGCACCATGCCGCACTCGATCTTGTGGGTGACGGCGTACTCGTGGAGCGCCCGGCGGTTCTCGATCCGCGCCGCTTGCTCCTTGTGCTTGCCACCTTTACCCGCCATGCGTGCCGATCATAGAACCTTAACCTGCGGGTGCAACGGAGGTCTTGACACCCTGCCCGGGTCGACTAATATCTCCCCTCCCAACGCGGATGTGGCGGAATTGGCAGACGCGCTAGATTCAGGTTCTAGTACCCACAAGGTGTGCAGGTTCAACTCCTGTCATCCGCATGCGAAGCGGCCCGCGAGTCTCTGACTCGCGGGCCGTTTTCATTCCCAGCCGTGGTGGGATTCGCCCTGGCCCCGGCTTGACGGTCGGTCGCAAGGGCTGCCGATCAGTTCAGCGGCTGCAGCACCTGGAGCAGGCCCGCCAGGTCGATTGGCTTCTGCATCACGAGGTCGGGGCCGAGCGCGCGAACGTCGGCGAGGCGGGCGGCGTCGTGGACGGCCGTGGTGACCACCACGCGCGTCGGCAGGCCGGCGGCGCGGATGTGCTTCAGCACCGCTGCCCCGTCGCCGTCGGGCAGCATCAGGTCGAGGATCACGGTGTCCGGCTTCTCGTCCAGCATGGCCAGACCGGCGGCCACCGTGGAGGCGTGCAGCACCTCGAACCCGCGCCGGGTCAGGATGGCCATGAGGGCCGAGGCGCTGACCAGGTCATCCTCCACCAACAGCACTCGCCGGCCGGCCGTGCCCTGCCCCTTGCGCTGGGTCGACGACGCGTTCGCCGGCGATCCCGACGGGCCCGCCGGGTTGCCGCCTGTCCGCTGCCACACCGGCCCCTGCGTTGGCAGCGACGACGACGCCGGGGAGCAGGACCGTAAACCGGCTGCCCCGACCGACCGCGCTGGCGACGGCCAGATCTCCGCCCAGTTGCCTCGCAAGTCGCCTTCCGATCGCCAGCCCCAGTCCGAATCCCTTCTGCCGGTCCCGCTCATGATTTTCGACCTGGTAGAACTCGTCGAACAGCCGACCGACGTGCTCGGCCGCAATGCCCACCCCCGTGTCGGTCACGTGGACCTCCAGGTCCGCACCGGCCACCTCGGCCGTCACGCGTACGGTACCCGCCCGCGTGTACTTCACACCGTTCCCCACCAAATTATTCAGGACGCGCTCCAACTTCAAACGGTCGGCCCGCACCGTGCAGGTGGGCAGGGCCGCCACCGACACCTCGATCCCCTTGTCCAGCGCCGCGTGCTGAAAACTGGACAGGACGTCACCCACTACATCGGCCAACGGGAAGTCCGACGTCACCACCTGATCCTCGGCCCCGTCCAGGCGGGCGTACTCCAGCAATCCGTCCAGCAGGTCGGCGGTCAGTCGGGCGGCCGCCTTGATCTCGCCCAGCGCCTGGGCGACGTCCGTGTGACGGGGCTCGGCCTCGTCGACGTGGATCTCGGCCAGGTGGGCGTGCAGCATGAGGCCGTTCAGCGGCGTGCGGAGGTCGTGGCTGATCGCGTTGAGGAACGCCCCCTTCCGGCGCGACTCGGCGCGGGCGGCCGACAACTCGCTCTCCAGTTGGTCGGACCGACCGACGGCCGCGTACAGCACCTTCAGCCCCTTCACGTTCAGGGCGTACCGCCAGGTGTTGAAGACCAGCCCGACCATGAACAGGTCGTACAACCGCCACGCCGGCCAGAACAGTTTGACGGGGATGAACAGGTACCCGCAGACGCCGCAGAACGTGAAGATGTTCCGCATGGTGACCAGCGCCCGCCGGGCGGGGGACGCGGGGAGCGACCGCTCGTTGGTGTGCCAGTGGTAGGCGATCAGCGCGTAGCCGACGGCCACGGCGATGTCGAGCGTGACGGTCAGCACGATCCAGAACGTGTCGTGGTTCATGCAGTGCCACAGGTTGTGGTACTGCACCTCCCCCCCCATGCACCAGTTGTAAGCCGTGCGAATCCAGTTCATGGCGGAGGTTCCCGCAGACGGCCATCGATGCCCGACGACGATCCCAGATACGCAACGCGCGCAACGTTGCGCTACACGCCCTACCGAACCACCTGATACGCCGGCCGAACATCGATGGCGACCATGCCCGCCGCCCGCAGCGCGACCAGCCCCAGCTCGCCGTCTTCGAAGCCTACGCACTTGGTCGGCTCGACGCCCAGCCGCCGGGCGGCTTCCAGAAATATGTCCGGCGCCGGCTTGCCGTGGACGACGTCCTCCGCCGCCACGACCGCGTCGAACAGCTTGAGCAGGTCGATCGATTCCAGCGTCCTCACGACGATCGACCGGAACCCGCCGCTCGCCACCGCCAGCGGCAGCTTCCCGTGGTAGGCCATCGCGATATCCACAACGGGTTTTATCGGCAGGACCCGGGAGATGTCCGCCTCGAAAAGCTGGTCCTTCAGGACGGCCGTCTCCTGCACGGGCATCGCGTGGCCGTGCCGGTCGTTCAGGATCTCGATGATCTTGTCGGTCGGGACGCCTGCCAGCTCGTAGAACACGGCCTCGGGGAAGTCGACGTTGTGCCGCCCCAGGGCCGTCACCCACGCCTTGTAGTGCAGCGGCATGGTGTCGGCGATCGTGCCGTCGCAGTCGAAGATGAGCCCGCGCGTGTCCGGTGGGATGTGAAAGGTCATCAGGCCCGGCATGTTATCGGACCGTGACGCGGCGGCAACGGGCCGATCTGCAACTGGGCACCGGTTGGGCCGTGGTACTGCCGCGGGTATGGTACTGGTCAACGATTCGCCCGATGCGCCATGCCGTTACCCGTCTCCCAGTTCGAGAGCCTGATGCTGGGCGAGGTGGACGCCCTGTACCGGATGGCCCGTCGGCTCACCCGTCGGCCGGACCAGGCGGACGACCTCGTGCAGGAGACGATCGCCCGCGCGCTGCGCAACCGCGACGCGTTCCAGATGCAGGGGTTCGGCATCAAGCCGTGGCTGCTGCGGGTGATGTACAACCTGCACCTGAACCGGGCCGGCCGGGAGAAGCGGCAGCCGGTCGCGACGGAGTCCGAAGCGTTAGAGGCGCACGGCGACGGTTCCGATGGCTCCGCCCTGCCCATCCCCTCCACCAGCTTCGAGGCCATGGACGAGCAACTGGTCCACGCCCTGGACGACCTGCCCACCGAGTCCAAGGCCGTCATGTTGTTATGGGCCGTCGAGGGGCTGGCCTACAAGGAGATCGCCGCCACGCTGGACATCCCCATCGGCACCGTCATGAGCCGGCTGCACCGGGCGAAGCACAAGCTGGCCGAGCAGCTGCGGCCCTACGCCGAGGCCAATCGCCTCGTGCCAACGACGGCCCGGGAATAGCCGGACAAGCCTGACGGTTTCCCTTCCAGGTGGACACGATGAACGACCAAGACGATCGCCTGGCCGCAGCGGTGTGCAGGTGCTGGGCCAACGAGGGATGCCCGGAAAAGCTCCGGCAACGCGTGGCCGACCTGATCGCGTCCGAGCGAGCGCGGTCCCGACGGTTTTGGTTCATCCCGTCAACCCTGTCCGCTGCAGCGGCCATCGCGTTGGTGGTCGGCGGGGGGCTGTTCTGGATCGGCCGTCCCGGACCCAAGCCCGCCGTCGCCTCGGCCTCGGTGCTGCCGGCGTCGATGGAGACGGACCTCGTCCGGACGCACGACCACTGCAGCCGGGGCCAGTCGGACCACCAACACCTGCCGGTCCCGCGCTCCAACGGCTACGCGATCGCCGCCAACCTGCGGTCGCGGCTGGACCGGCCGGTGCTGGTCTCTCGCCCGTCCGACCCGGCCTGGAAGTTTGCCGGGGCCAGCGTGTGCGCCGTGGGCAACGTGAAGACGGCCCACCTCGTCTTCCGCCGTAGCGACGGCGACGCCCTGTCCCTCTTCAGCCTGCCCCGATCGGCCTGCCCCGCCGCCGCCGATGGCCAGCAGTTCCAGGCCGAGTCGAACAGCCACCCGATCGTCGGCTTCGTCAAGCACGGGGCCGTCTACTGCCTGGTGGGATCTGGGTGTCAATCCGACGTCTCGGTGGCGCAG
Source organism: Tepidisphaeraceae bacterium (assembly GCA_965198865.1). GTDB lineage: Bacteria > Planctomycetota > Phycisphaerae > Tepidisphaerales > Tepidisphaeraceae > CBDAQA01. Next base: position 73,974 of record CBDAQA010000025.1, read on the forward strand.
CTGAGCGACATCCGCCGGCAGTTGGAGCAACAGGTGGTCGTCGCCGACGCGACGCCCGTCGCCCCGGTCGGCGGCGAGTTGATCTACGGCACCGGGCGATAGGCCCGCTCGCTGATCGACCCTTCTTTTCGTCGCGGCGCGGTTCCCGTACGATTCCCGGCGCATGTCAGATCTGCCGATCGATCCCCAGCCGGCCCCCGTTGATCCGCCCGCGCCCAAGGCCACAACCGGCGGCGGCGTCAAGGAGACGATCGAGTCGATCCTCGTCGCGTTCATCCTGGCGTTCGTCTTCCGCGCGTTCGTGGTCGAGGCGTTCGTCATCCCCACCGGCTCCATGGCCACCACGCTCATGGGGGCCCACACCCGCTACCACTGCCCCGACTGCGGGTACGCCTTCGACCTGAACTACTCGTCGCTCACCTCCGGCGACGACGACGACATCAGCGTCCCCAACAACGCCGGGCCGATCAGCACGAAGATCTACTGTCCCAACTGCGGCTTCCAGATGCCGCACGACCAGACCGCAAACCCCGCCATCGCCTACGGCGACCGCATACTGGTCCTCAAGTACCTCTACCAGATCAGCCACCCCAGACGCTGGGACGTCGTCGTCTTCAAGGCACCCGAGAAGCCGAATCAGAACTACATCAAGCGACTGACCGGCTTACCCGGCGAGGCGATCATGGTCCTGGACGGCGACCTTTACGTCCGCGCCCCTGGTGACCCTGACCCGAGGCACTTCGTCGTCCAGACCAAGACGCCTGTCGCCCAGTCGGCCATGTGGCGCTTGGTCTACGACAATGACTACCACCCCCAGGGGATTCGCGACGTGAGCGGCGATGTCGATGCGCAGGCGCGCGGCGCGTACCCGTGGGTGCAGCCCTGGCACGTGGACCACGGCATGGCCGCCACTCGCCAAGACGAGGCACACGGTCGCATCTTCACCTTTGACACCCTCAACGGTGGATCGAAGCTGACCTACAACGCGTTGGCCAACCCATCGGCGCAGGGACTGACCGACTACCTCGTCGCCAACCAAAACACGTTCACAGGGAGCGGCCAGCACGACGCCGAAGGTCACGCCCTGGTGAAGCCGGGCATCGCGGAACGGAGCCCAGCGACGGGTTGGGTCAATCCGGAGGACTACCCGGTCAGCGACCTCGACGTCCGCCTGACCTTCCAGCGAACCGCCGGCGACGGCCCCTTCCGGATCGCCCTGACCAAGCGGGGTCACACGTTCACCGCCGAGCTCACGCCGACGACCGCCACGCTCTACCACGACGTGGGTGGGCAGCGGTCCCAGATCGGGAATCCGACGCCGCTGCCGACCGGCAGTCGACCCGTGCGCATCGAGCTGTCCAACGCCGACTACCAGGCGACGCTGCGGGTGGATGACGGCATCGTCGCGCAGACGACGCCGGCGCAGTACGCGCCCGACCTGCCGGCCCTGCTGCACGAGTACGACGCTCGCCTGCTCCCCCCGCTGCCCACGATCTCCATCTCGGTCGACGCCCAGCAGAGCCGCGTGTCGCACCTGAGCCTGTGGCGGGACGTCTACTACTACAACCGCAACCCGCCGCAGTTCGGCCCCGTCAGCTGGGCCACCCCGGCCGACTTCCCCAATCAGACGCAGCAGCTCGGCCCCGACGAGTACTTCACGATGGGCGACAACTCCCAGCTGAGCTGGGACGCCCGCTGCTGGCAGACCGGCCCGAACCTGCCCGGCGAGGGCCTCGACGTCCTCCCCGGCCGCGTCCCCGGCCGGTTCATGCTCGGCCGCGCCTTCTACGTCTACTGGCCCGCCGGCTACAAGGCGACCGACTGGCTGCCGTCGTTCGTCCCGAACTTCGCCGGGATGCGGCTGATCAGGTGATGGCGCCCAACGGCGCCCAGCGGCTCCGCCGCGGGTCCATCGGCCAGCGGCGGGACCCGCGGCGGGGCCGCCGGGCTCTGATCGGTGCCTACCGCAGCGCCCCCGACAACCCGCCGCTCGCCCGCAGCAGCGCCAGGTAGCTGCTCTTCTCGCTGTACTGCTCGTTCACCAGGTTCAGCTGCGCCGTCAGCAGGTTGTCCTGCTGCGTCAACCGGTCCAGGTTGCTCTCCGACCCCAGCTGGTACGCCCGCTCGGCCAGGTCGACGGCCTTCCTCGACGCCGCCACCTCCACCTTCAGCTCGGCCACCTGCTCGCGCGCGTTGACCGTGTTCCGGTACTGCTCGTTCACGTCGTCGGTCACGACGCGCCGCGCCTGCTCCCGCGTCAGCCCCGCCGCCCGGAACTGGCTCCACGCCGCCCGCACGTCAGCCTCGATCGACAGGGCCGAGAAGATCGGGATGCTGCCCGACACGGCGTTTGTCCAGGTCTGGCTGCTGTGCGGGTCGTTGTAGAGGAAGTAGTTGAAGTTGACCGACACGGTCGGGAAGTACTCGCGGATCGCCCCCTCGATCTTGAAGCGGGCCGCGTCGACCGCGTGCTCGGCCGCGATCAGGTCCTGCCGACGCAGGTGCGCGTCCGCCTGCCACCGCGCGACCGAGCCCATGTCGGCCGGCGGGTCGTAGGCGTCGGTCAGCGGCCCGGCCACCTCGGTGACGCCCATCAGCCGCGCCAGCGCGCTGCGGCCGTTGGCGACGTCGGTCCGCGCCTGCGTGAGCGACACGCGCACCGCCGCCAGGTCCGACTCGCTCTGCGCCACGTCCAGCGGCCGCACGGCGCCCAGCTTCAGCCGCGCCTGCTGGTCGCGCACCTTCTCGCCCTTGAACCGCAGGCTGCTCTCGTACACCCGCGCCTGCTGCTCGGCCTTGAGCGCCGCGTAGTAGCTCTGGACCACCTGCAGCAGGATCGTCTCCCGCTCGTCGAGCAGCGTCTGCGCCAGCTGGTCGGCCGACTCGCCCGCGGCGACGTACGCCGACACGTTCGACAGCGACCCGCTCGCCGAGGCGCCGATCGGCACCGAGAACGAGTGGCTGACGCCGTTGCTGCCGCCGGTGATCTGGATCGTCTGCCCGCCGGTCGACGTGGTCCCGCCGGTCGTCGTGCCGCCGGTCGTGGTGCCCGTCGTCCCGCCCAGGCTGCCGAAGCTGAACCCGCTCGTCCCGCCCTTGCTCAGGCTGTAGGTCGGCGCGAGGCTGAGCGTCGGCAGGAACGTGCCGGCGTCCTTCATCTTCGTCGCCAGCGCCTGCACGTAGTTCTCGCCGCTGATGCCGACCGCCTCGTCGTCGGCGTTGGCCAGCACCAGCGCCCGCTTCAGCGACAGCGGGCCGTGCGCATCGTACCACCCCACCGCCGGCGGTTTCGGCCCGTCCAGCACCGCGCGGTACCGCCCCACGTCCCCCTCGAACGCGCACCCACCGCAGGCCAGCAGCAGCAGCAGCGCACCGACCGAAGATAGCAAACACGACCGCTGCAACATGCGCGCGCCTCGCTCAGGACTCAGACCGCTCAACCCGGAACGGATTCACTCGTACCGGAGCGCCTCGATCGGGTCGAGCCGCGCCGCCCGCCGCGCCGGGTAGTAGCCGAAGAAGATGCCCACGCCGGCCGAGAAGACGATGGCCGCCAGCACGCTCAGCGGCGTGATCAGCAGCGACAGCGTCCACCCGGTGAAGTGGTCCAGCACGACCACCGCCAGCGCCGTCGCGAACCCCAGGATGACGCCGACCGTCCCGCCGACGCCGCTCATCACGACCGACTCGATCAGGAACTGGCTCAGGATGTCCCGCCGCCGCGCCCCGATCGCCTTGCGGATGCCGATCTCGCGCGTCCGCTCGGCCACGGTCACCAGCATCACGTTCATCACGCCGATCCCGCCCACCAGCAGCGAGATCGCCGCGATCCCGCCCAGCAGGGCCGACAGGAAGAACTGGATCTGGTCGGCGCTCTGCAGGATCTCGGTCTGGTTGCGGATGTTGAAGTCGTTGTCGGCGTCGGGCCCCAACCGGTGCCGCCGCCGCAGCAGCAGCGTCGCCTTGGTCTGCACCTGCGTCAGCTTCGACTCGTCGGCCGCGCTCACGTCGACCTCGTTCAGGAACGTCTGCCCCACCACCTGCGTCATGGCCGTCGTGTACGGGATCAGGATCTGGTCGTCGGGGTTGAACCAGCCCTGGTCCCCCTTGCTGGCCAGGATGCCGATCACGCGGTACGACACCCCGTTCACGCCGATGTCCTGCCCCACGCCCCAGGTGAAGTCGTCGCCGAACAGGTTCTTCGCCGTGGTCGGCCCCACCACGGCCACCCGCGCCCCGGCGTCGCAGTCGGCGTCGTTCATCGGCCGCCCCCGCTCCACCTTGAAGTCGTGGATCGCGAAGTAGGTCGGCGCCACGCCCGACAGGCTGGTCGACGCGTTCTTGTTGAAGTACCGCGCCTGCCCGTTCCCCCGCACGACCGGCGTCACCCGCCCCACGTCCGGCAGGCCGACCAGCGCCAGCGCGTCCGCCACCTTCAGCGTCTGCTGGTTCGTGTTCTTCACCGCCCCGGCCTTGTTCAGCCCCGGCGTGATGGTCAGCAGGTTGGTCCCCAGCGACGACATCGTCTTGGTGATCGACTGCTTCACGCCCGCCGCCAGCGCCAGCGCGCTGATGACCGACCACACCCCGATGATGATCCCCAGCATCGCCAGCAGCGACCGGAGCTTGTTCGCCCGCAGGCTCTTGAGCGCGACGCGGACGATGGTCCAGAACAGCATGGCTCAGCCGCCGCCCTTCCGCCGGCCGGTCAGCAACCGGCGGGTCTTCTCCATCTCGGCCGCCAACAGCGCCTGGTCGGGCAGCGCGTCCCTGTACTCGGCCGCCATCACCCGGTTCGGCAGCGTGTCCAGCGCGTACCGCACGATCGCCTGGCTGACGCCGGAGCAAAGGATCAACCCGACCGGCGGGTTCTCGCCCGGCTGCACCCAGTGCTCGGCCGCGTAGGAGCAGTACAGGTGAATCTGCCCGGCATCGCCGGCCGTCAGGTCGCCGGTCTTGAGGTCGATGATCACGAGGCAGCGCAGCCGCCGGTGAAACATGAGCAGGTCGACCCGGTGCCAGCCATCGCCCACCCGCAGCCGCCGTTGCCGGCCGACGAACGTGAAGTCGTTGCCCAATTCGAGAAGAAACGATTCCAGGTGGCGGATCAGTGCCTCTTCCAGTTCCGCTTCCGAGTACTCGTCCTTGAGGCCGAGGAACTCCAGCAAGTAGGGGTCGCGGACCAACTCGTCCGCCGTCTCGGCGTCCTCCGGCTTGGGCCGGACGCCATCGGTCAGCATCCTCATCTTGTCCGTGGACTTCAGCGTGCGCTCGTAGAACTGCGTGCCGATCTGGCGGTTCAACTGTTTGAGCGTCCACCCACCGCGCAGGGCCTCCTCTTCGTAGAACTTTCGGGCGTCGGGCTTCTTCACGCCGAGCAGCTTGACGTAGTGGGACCAAGGCAGCTGGAACAGCGGCATGCCTGGGCCAGATTTTCCAGACGAGTTCTGGAAAATGTCCCGCCACTCCAGATACAGGCTCCGCATAAGGTAGACGTTGCTCTTCGAGAACCCCCGGCCAAATCTCGCCGTCAGATCATCCGCGAGTTGAACGACCAGAATGTCACCATAATCCGCCCTTTTCTCGCCTGCCTGTTCCGCCTCCACGATCCGCCGTCCAACGTGCCAGTACGTCGTCGTCATCACGGCGTTCACCGCCCGCGCCGCCGTCCGCCGCGACTGCTCGAGCAGGTCGACCACGTCCGCCAGCACCGCCGCGTACTCATCGAGCGCCGTTCGCTTCGCAATCGCCTTCGTCTTTTTTGCCATGACGCCCCTTTTACTCAACGGCCGCCGCCGCCGCCTCCGGCGGCGGCACGATCCGCCCGTCCCGCAGGTAGATCTCCCGCGGGCAGTGCCGGGCCACCGCCAGGTCGTGCGTCACGATCAGGATCGTCCGGCCCTGCGCGTTCAGTTCCTTCAGCAAGGCCAGCACGTCCTCCCCCGTCCGCGTATCCAGCGCCCCCGTCGGCTCATCCGCCAGGATGATCGACGGGTCGTTCACCAGCGCCCGCGCGATCGCGACGCGTTGCCGCTGCCCGCCGCTCAGCTGGTTCGGCTCGTGGTCCATCCGGTTGGCCAGCCCCACCAGCCGCAGCGCCTCCACCGCCCGCTCCTTCGCCCGGTGTCCCCCGGCGTACTGGATCGGCAGCTCCACGTTCTCCAGCGCGCTCATCCGCGGCAGCAGGTTGAACGTCTGGAACACGAACCCGATCCGCCGGTTCCGCACGTCGGCCAGCGCGTCGTCGCCCAGGGTCGACACGTCCTCGCCCCCCAGCACGTAGCTGCCCGCGTCGGGCCGGTCCAGGCAGCCCAGGATGTTCATCAGCGTGCTCTTGCCGCTCCCGCTCGGGCCGCGGATCGCCACCATCTCGCCGGACGCCACGTGCAGGCTCACCCCGTCCAGCGCGTGGACCGTCTGCCCGCCCAGCTCGTACGACCGCCTCAGATCTTCCGCAACGATCACGCGATCTCCCTCGCCCAGGTGCCACCCGCCCCCGCGATCGCCGCTCATCGCGGCGGCGGGCCGCCCTGGCTGTTGCTCTTCCACTTGGTCGGCAGCTCATCGGTCCCCAGGACCACCGACTCGCCCGCCGACAGCCCGCTGGTGATCTCCACCTCATCCGAGCCCGCCAGGCCCACCGCCACGTCGCGCCTCGCGCCGCCCTTCATGGTCACGTACGCCTTCCCCGCCTCGCGCGTCACCGCCGCCGTCGGCACGTGCAGCGCGCCGTCGCGGTGGTCCTCCACGATGGTCACCGTGCCGGTCATCTGCGGCGCCAGCAGGTCCTTGTGCTCGTCCAGCACCTCGACCTTCACCTCGAACGTGGTCACGTTGCTGGTCGTGACGCCGACCGGCGACTTGCGGACGACCTGCCCGGCGAAGACCCGGTCGGGGAAACTGTCGAACTTGACCCGGGCCTGCTGGTCGACCTTGACGCCGCTCACGTCGCTCTGGTCGACGGTGGCCAGCACGAACACCTTGCTGAGGTCCGACACGGTCATGATCGTCGTCCCGCCGCTGAACCCGCCCGTCCCCGACTGCACCTGGAACCCCAGCGGCACGCTCACCGTCGCCACCACGCCGTCCACCGGCGAGTCCACCGTCGTGTACGCCAGCTGCCGCTTGGCCGTCACCAGCGACGTCTGGTCCTTCCGCAGCTGGATCTCGGCCACGCGGACGTCGGTCTCCTTGGTCGCCAGCTGCAGCGCCTGCTGCCTCAGCTCGTCGATCGCCACCTCGGCCGACCGCTCGTCGGCCTGGGCGGCGGCCGCATCGGTCTGGGCCGTCTCGTACTCCTCCTTGCTGCCCAGCTGCTGGTCGATCAGCTGCTGCTGACGCGCCGCCTTCGACGCCAGGTTCGCCGCCTTCACCTTGGCCGACGCCAGCGCCGCCTCCTCCCGGTCCCGCGTGGTCTGCAGGTTCAGCTTGGCCGTCTCGTACGTCTGCTTCGACTGCTCCACCTTCGCCGTCGACAGGTCCACGTCGGCCTGGGCCGAGTCCACCGCCAGCTGCTCGTCGGTCGGGTCCAGCTGGCACAGCAGCTCGCCCTTGTGGATCCGCTGGCTCCGCTCGAACGGCAGCTTCACGATCTCGCCGCTCGCCCGGCACTTGATGTCGACGTCCAGGTTCGACACGACCGTCCCGGCCGAATCGACCGTCTTCTCCACCGTGCCGAGCTTCACCTCGACCAGCCCCCCATCGTTCCCCGTCGCCATCGTCGCCGCGCTGTGCCGGTGGATCGACCAGCCCACCACCAACAGCAGGACGATCCCGACCCCGCCCGCGCCGTACCAGGCGCGCCGCTTGCCAGTGCCCGCCGGCCGGACCGGGACCGCCGTTGCCGCTCGATCTGTCGTCGCCGTCATACGCGTGTCCGCCGTCACCGCCGAGCTCATGCCGGCACGTTATCCCGCCGCACCTTAAGCTGCGGTGAAGGGGTTGTCCCGCGCGCCGGTTCATCGGATCTTAAGGCGGCGGCCGATACCGTCGCCCGGCGGATTGCAGACCCACCCGCAAACGGGGTGTAGCGCGCGATCTTGGCGGATTCGTGATAATGGCCGTCGGTCAATGATTGGAGGACCGATGGACCTGAATGATCTGAGCGGGAACGAGCGGCTGGTGGCGGAGCAGTCGGTGCTGGCCTACCGGGCCATGGTGCGGGCCGGGTCGGCGGCCCCGCCGGGGCAGGGGATGGCGGCCCTGGAGGGGGTCGCGGTGGCCGACGGGTACGAATCGGTCCGCAAGATGGTCGAGCTGAGCGCCTCGGAGCACGCCGAGGCGCAAAAAGGGGGGCCTGCAGCCGGCCGTGCCCGTGCGCCGAGCCGGCGACGATGAGCTACCGGGGGCGGGTGGCCAAGTCGATCGTGACGGCCGTGGGGGAGGTGCGGGTGGAGCGGCGGTACTACGCGTCGCGGGGGCCGTGCGGGTGCAAGGCGGTGCCGTGGGACGACTGGGCCGGGGTGCCGGCGGGGCACAAGCTGACCGTGGCGGCGCGGCGGATGGTGACGCTGGCGGGGTCGGGCTGGTCGTTCGACGAGGCGGCGGAGAAGGTCCGCGAGCTGTGCCGGCTGCCGGTCAGCGACGACGTGGTCCGGCGGGTCTGCGACGCCGAGGGGGAGGCGGCGGCCCGGTGGTTGAAGGGCGACCCGGCGTCGGCCGCGCCGATGGCGGCGGCCGAGGGTGAGGTCGAGTTCTACACCGACGGGGTCAGCGTCAACACGGTCGACGGGTGGCGCGAGATGCGGGTCAGCGTGTTCGCCAAGCGGGCGGCGGCCGACCCGGTGCCGCCGGCCCAGTGGGACCAGCGGGACCTGGGGCCGCCGGCGTGCCGGGTGGCGTGGGCGGCGATCGCCAGCAGCGGCCTGGTCGGGGCGTCGTGGCGGCGGATGCTGGACCACCTGGGGCTGGCCGGCTGCCCGCGGCTCAGCGTGCTGGCGGACGGGGCGCGGTGGATCTGGGACGAGGCGGCCAAGCGCTTCCTGGCGGTGGTCAACGTCGAGTGGGTCGTGGACGTCTACCACGTGGCCGAGCACGTGCACGCCGCCGGGCAACAAATGTTCGGCCGCGGGACGCCGGCCGCCCGGGACTGGGGCGAGCGGCAACTGGCGGACCTGATCCGGCTGGAGGGCCCGCGGTTCATCGAGCACCTCGAGCGGGAGCGAGCCGACCTGTCGAACGGCGGCGGCGACCCACGCGTGGCGGCCCTGGACGGCCTGATCGGCTACCTGTCGGCCAACCGGGACAGCCTGTGGTACCGCACCCGCCTGGCCGCGGGCCTGCCGATCGGGTCGGGGCTGGTCGAGGGGACGTGCAAGAACATGATCGGCAAACGGCTGAAGCTGAACAACCCGCGGTGGCGGGTCCGCCGGGCCGAGCACATGGCCGCGTTGCGGTGCCTGCACTACAGCAAGCTGTGGCCGGCCTACTGGGAGTCAAAGTCAGCCGCGCTGGCCGCCTGAACCCGACCGCCAGGAAAAGGAGCTACACCCCGCAAACGTCCAGCGTGAACACCATGCGATTCCTGGTCGTCGAGGACGAGCCCGACCTGTTGGCCGCCGTGGCCCAAGCGCTGCGCGAGGAGGGGTACGCCGTCGACGAGTCGACCGACGGCGTCGACGGCCTCGCCCGGGCCGGCGCCGTCCCGTACGACGCCGTCGTGCTCGACCTGATGCTCCCCAAGCTCGACGGCTGGGCCGTGCTCGGCCGGCTCCGCGCCGCCGGCTGCCGCACGCCCGTGCTGATCCTCACCGCCCGCGGCGCCGTCGCCGACCGCGTCCGCGGCCTCGACGGCGGCGCCGACGATTACCTGGCCAAGCCGTTCGACCTCGACGAGCTGATCGCCCGCCTCCGCGCCCTCGTCCGCCGGTCGGTCGGCGTCGCCCGGTCGTTCGTCGACCTCGGCGACGTCCGCGTCGACCTCACCGGCCGGGCCGTCACCCGGGCCGGCCAGCCGGTCGCGCTCACGAACCGCGAGTACGCCGTCGTCGAGTACCTCGCCCTCCACGCCGGCACCACCGTCACCCGGCCGGCGCTGTACGAGCACGTGTTCGACGAGACCGACGACAGCCTGTCCAACCTGCTCGAGGTCCACGTCTTCAACGTCCGCCGCAAGCTCGGCAAGGAGTTCATCACCACCCGCCGCGGCCACGGGTACCTGGTCGGCGACGTTCGGGAAAACGCAGAGTGAGGCATGCAGAACGCAGAGTGCAGAACAGGACTGACAGGTCTCCCGCGGCACCCTTGATTCTGAGCTCTGCATTCTCAGTTCTGCAGTTCCGCCTCCCCCCCAACTCATGTTCCGCTCCATCCGCTACACCTTTCTCCTCTGGCAGGCCGCGATCCTGATCGCCGCCCTGGCGCTGTTCGGCAGCGCCCTCTACTTCGGCGCTGCCCACGGCCGGATGTGGGTGGTCGACAGCGAGCTGGAGTCGGCCGCCCGCGCCCTCGTCGGTCGCCTGCTCACGCCCCCCACGACCCGGCCCTCGCCGGCCACCGCGCCGATCCCCTGGCCGCGCTTCCCCCACGGCGTCCCGCCCGACTGGGCCACCAAGGTCCCGCCCGACTTCCTCGCCCGCCCCGGCCTGCCCGCCGACGCCCAGCCCTACTTCGCCATCGCCGCCGCCGACGGCACCATCCTCGCCCGCTCCGCCATCGTCCCCATCGGCCTTGCCCTCCCAACGATTTCGCCGGGCCCCGGCGTCGAGGCCCGACCGGAACGGGCGACGTTCCGCACCACGCCCGCCGGCCGCGAGGCGATCGTCGCCATCGCCTCGGGCGGGTCCGTTCTTGTCGGACGGTCCGTCGCCTGGGACCGGCGCGAGCTGGCCAACCTGCGGTGGATCCTGCTCGGCGCCGGCGGCGTCGTCCTCGCCATCGCCCTGGCCGGCGGGTGGGTGCTCGCCACCTGGGCCACCGCGCCCATCCGCGCGATGGGCGCGGCCGCCCGCGCGATCGCCACCAGCGTTGACGGCCGGCTCCCCGTCCCCCCGCCGGGCAGCGAGCTCGCCCCGCTCGCCCGCACCCTGAACGACTCGTTCGACCGGCTCCGCGCCGCCTACGACCGCCAGGCCCGCTTCACCGCCGACGCCTCGCACGAGCTCCGCACGCCGCTGGCGGTCATCCGCGCCCAGACCGACCTCGCCCTGCGCCGCCCCCGGTCCGCCGACGAGTACCGCAAGTCGCTGGAGGCGTGCACCCGCGCCGCCGGCCGGATGGCCGAGCTGGTCGACTCGCTGCTGCTGCTCGCCGCCACCGACGCCGGCCGGCTGGAGCTGACCCGCGTTCCCGTCGACCTCGCCGCCATCGCCCGCGACGCCGCCGTTGGCCTTGCCCCGTTGGCCGAGGAGCGACAGGTCACGGTGCAGGTCGATCTCCACTCGTCGTTCATCCCCGCCGACGGCCCCCGCCTTGCCCAGGTCGCCACCAACCTGCTGAGCAACGCGATCCGGTACAACCGCTCGCCCGGCCAGGTGCGCCTCACCGTCACCACCGTCGACGGACACGCCACGATGACCGTCGTCGACACCGGCGTCGGCATCCCCGCCGCCGACCTGCCCCACCTGTTCGAGCGGTTCTACCGGGCCGATGCCGCCCGCTCCCGCGACACCGGCGGCTCCGGACTCGGCCTCTCCATCTGCCAGGGCATCGTCCGCGCCCACGGCGGCACCCTCACCGTCGACAGCGTCCCCGACCAAGGCACGCGCGTCACGGTCGAACTCCCGGCCGCGTGACCTTCCTCCAGACGGCACGCGTGTTACACGATGCGACGGCGCCCGGCGCAGATCGCGCTATCAGCCGCGACTGGGAATCCGACGCGCGGGCCGTCTTCTGGGTTATCCTCGCGTCGCAGATGTCGCTCTCCGATCCCACGACCGGTACCGCTCCGCCGCATACGACGGGGCGGGTGCGCCGCTTGGCTTCGCGGTTGGTGAAGGCCGCGTGCCGTGGGTATCTGCTCGGTGCGGTGCTGGCCTGGGCGGCACTGCGGTTCGCCGGGGCGGGGTGGTGGCCGGGGACGTTGCTGGCGCTGGGGCCGAGGTGGGTGTTGGCGGTGCCGCTGGGGGTGTTGGTGCCGAGTGCGGTGTTCTGGCGGCGGCGGTCGCTGGGGACGCTGGCGGTGGCGGCAGTCGTCGTGGTCGGGCCGGTCATGGACCTGTGCGTGCCGTGGCGGCGGGTGTTGCCGGCGACCGTTGGACGGTTGCCATTGCGGGTGATGACCTGCAACGTCCACGCGCTGGCGTTCCGGCAGGCGCGCATGGCGGGGCTGATCCGGACGGCGCAGCCGGACGTGGTGGCGTTCGAGGAGTGGAACGGGTGGCCGGATCGGTCGGCGACGGCGGTCCAGGGGTGGCACGGGGCGACGGACTTCGAGCTGCACGTCGAGAGCCGATGGCCGGTGCGGAAGGTGGCGGACGTGATCGCAGGGACGGGGTGGGCGGAGGGGGCGGCGACGCGGTACGAGGTGCTGACGCCGGGCGGGCCGGTGCCGTTGATCGTGGCGCACCTCGCGTCGCCGCACGGGGTGATCCGGACGGCACTGAAGCGCCAGGGCGGGGCCGGGGCGGCGGTGCGGGAGAACGCGGTCACGCGGGAGGACCAGGCCCGCCAGGTGGGCGATGCGGCCCGCGCCGCGGGGCCGGCCGTCGTGTGCGTGGGCGACATGAACCTGCCGTGCGACGCCGGGCCGTTCCGCGACGGGTTCGCGGGGCTGGCCGACGCGTTCTCGACCGGGGGGTTCGGGTTCGGGTGGACGTATCGGGTGCGGTGGACGACGACGCGCATCGACCACGTGCTGACCGGGCCGGGCTGGCGGTGCCGGCGGTGCTGGGTGGGGCCGGACGTGGGGTCGCCGCACCGGCCGGTGATCGCGGAGTTGGAGCGGATGGGCGGGTAGGTCCCGTTTAGCCGCGATTCGAAGGGGAGCGCATCGCGGCGTCAAACGCGATCCCCTTCGGGTCGCGGCTAAACGGATGCGGAATGGGAGGGCTTGCCGTGGACGAGCTGGTGCGGCTGGCCGGTTCTCAACGTCCGGTTCTGGTGCAGTGTAACGCCGGTCGGAGCCGGTCGGCGGCAGTTGTCGCGGCTTACCTGATGCGTGTGAAAGCCGTGGGAGTAGAGCAGGCGTTGGCACACGTCGCATCCAAGCGGCAGATCAACGTGACGCCGGCGCTCGTCAAGCTGCTCCGGCCATTGCGGTCGATCGACGGGTAGTCGGTTGCCGCGGCGTGGCGGTCACCCGCGCGCCAACTCTTCACTGCGGCTCGTCGACCGGCACCTTTGCCCCGGGGAAGTCGCGGAGCGTGACGTTGCGGGCGTCGTGGCCGGCCAACGGGGAAATGCCTTGCGTCTGCTCGGCATCCACGTCCGTGAACTTCACGTTGCTCACGTCGTCCAGCACGAACGCGGGGCGGAGGTCCTCGTCGGCCACGTGCAGGGCGACGTTGTTGAACGCGATGCCCGAGGCGTGGCGGACGTAGAAGCCGTAGGCGCCGGTGGGGCCGAACATGGCGGGCTCGGGGTAGCGGGACTCGTTCTCGTCGGGGCGGGTGGTGGCCCAGTCGCGGGTGACGGCGGCGCCGCCGCCGCGGGCGAAGACCTGGATGTTGGAGAGCTTCACGTCGGTCACCTCGTGGCCGGGGATGCCGGCGATGATCGAGGCGTAGCGCGGGTCGGCGTCGTACACGACCACGTTGCTGATGCTGACGCGGGCGAGGGTGCCGACGATGGTGGACTCGGGCGGGCCGCGCAGGCGAGATCCCAGTCGCAGGAAGATCGGCGAGTTCACCGGGTGGCGCATGGTGATGTTGTCGATGGCGATGTCCTCCAGGGGGCCGCCGTCGACGGTTTCGAGGGCGAGGCCGCGGCAGCTGTTGAAGACGCAGTTGCTGACGGTGATGTTGCGGAAGCCGCCGTTGGACTCGGTGCCGAACTTGATCCGGCCGGTGCCGCCGCCGCCGTGGTCGTAGTCGGCATTCACAGGCAGGCGTCGTCCGTCGAGCAGCGTGGGGCAGGCGAAGCCGGAGACCTGGCAGTTGGTGATCGTCACGTCCTCGCAGGGCCGGGCGTAGCCGAGGGCGAAGTCGGCCTTGAGGCAGAGGCCGTCGTCCCAGGGGGAGTTGACGGTGCAGTTGCTGACGCGGACGGACCGGCAGGAGTCGATGTCGAACCCGTCGCGGTTCGTGTCGACCTTGAGGTTGTCGAGCGTGAGCGTGTCGACGCCGGTGGCGAGCAGCGCGAAGTGGCCGCCGGCCTTGATGGTGAGGTCGCGGAGGGTGACGTTGGTGCAAAGCTTGAGCGAGACCGCCTTGTTGCCGACGCCGGCGGGCAGCGTGTCGCGGGGCCGGGGGTAGAGCGACCGTGTGTCGTCCGGCGGAGTCGTGGGGGCGGCGGCGACGACGGCGCTGACGTAGTGGACGTACCTGGGCGTGTCGACGCCCGCGACGCCGCCGCCGACCTGGGCGGGGTCGGCGTCGGCCTCGGAGCCGCGGGTGAGGCCGCGGGTGCCGTCAATCATGCCGGGGCCGACGATGGCGACGTCGGTCAGGTTCTCGCCCCAGATCAGGCTGTTGTGGAAGTGGCTGTGGCCGAAGTCTTCATAGGGGTCGAAGGGATTCGGCTCGGGCGGGTCGTACGACTCGGCGGCCGACGGTGGCGCGGCGGCGAGCGTGGCGCCCGGGTCCAGGTACAGCGTGACGTGGCTCTGCAGGTGGACCGAGTGGCAGGCGTACGTGCCGGCCGGGAAGACGACGGTGCCGCCCCCGGCGGCACCGGCGGCGGCGATGGCGTCGTTCACGGCCTTGGTGTCGAGCGCGACGCCGTCGCCGCGCGCGCCGAACTGGCGGACGTCGAAGCCGCCGACCACGGGGGATGCGGTACGGGTCGGGCCGGCACACGATGCGATCAGGCACGCGGCGACCGACAGGGCGAGGCATGGGATGGCGGGTCGCATGGTTGCTCCGATGGGAGGTGGGCCCCGTTTAGCGACGGCCCGGGAGGGCCGGGCTTGCGAACGTCAATGGGCGCTCGAAGCCCGGCCCTCCTGGCCATCGCTAAACGGGTTCAGACGTCGGCCTTGGTGAAGTGGAACCCGACGCCCGCGGCGTCGGCGGCGCGGAGGGTGGCCTCGCAGGCGCGCAGCTCACGCAGCAGGGCGACCGGCTGCTTCACGTCGTTCGGCTTGGCGGCGATGTGGTCGATCAACGCGGCCAGCACCCTCAGCCCGTCGGCGGCGGGGAAGAACCGCTCGGGCGGCAGCCGCATCTTCGCGGGGTCGAACCCGTCCGCCAGCAGCTGGGCGATCAGGGCGGCCTGCGGTTCGGACAGCATCGACGACGGCTGCGTCACCCCGGCCGTGCGGGCGAGGAAGTCGAGCTTGTCCGCCTCCTTCGCCAGCGACTTCCCCGTCGCGTTCTTCGGCGGCACCGGGGCGGCGGGGACGTCGGATTGGAGCGTGATCAGGATCGCGAGGGCCATGGCGAGAATGTAGCAGAGGGCGAGGCGGGAGCAGAGGAGAAGAGGCGCAGAGGGCAGAGGCGGCGGTCGTCTTTTCTCCTCTGCCCCTCTGCTCCTCGGGCCCCTCGGCTCCTCCCGCCAAGGGTTGCGATTTGCCAGAGGCGCGCGACAGGCGGTACGATCCGGCCCCGATGCGGTGGACCATTGCGGCGGGGCTGTTCCTCCTCTCTCTTCTCCTCGGGGCCGCACCGGCCGCGTTCGCGCAGGCGAGCGGGGAGGTGCAGAGCGTCGGCTTCAACGGGTCGTACCGGCCCGACTGCTGGGTGCCGATGGTCGTCCGCATCCGGCCCGACCCGGCCATGACCGACGCCGGCAACTACCAGATCCGGGTCGTCCAGCACGACCTCGACGGCGACCGGGCCGTCTACGTCCGGCCGATCGTGCTGAACCCGGCCTCGTCCGACGCGCTGAAGCAGCAGCCGTTCTGGATGTACTTCCTGCCCCAGCCGATCAACCACGGCCTGCCGGAGTCGCTGCGCGACCTGCAGAAGGACCTGACCGTCTTCCTGTGCGACGCCGACGGCAAGCACCCGGTGCCGCTGCCGGTCACGTCGACGCTGAGCAACGTCGACCCGCACGCCGTGGGCGGGAGCGACACCAAGCCGCCGCGGGGGCGCAAGCTGATCCTGGCCGTCAGCGCGAACGGCTCGCAGCAGGCGCCCATGCAGAGCCTGGCCATGTCGGGTGGGTTCCCGGCCAAGACGATCGGGCTGACGCAGGACGTGGAGATCGTGAACCTGCGCGTGCGCGACCTGCCCGAGAACCCGCTGGGGTACGACCCGGTGGACGCGGTGCTGTGGCTCGACGGCGACCCCGCCGACCTCGACGCCGGCGGGGCGCACGGGCTGTCGGCCCTGCGGGACTTCGTCCGCTTCGGCGGGCAGCTGGTCATCACCCAGCCGACCTCGGCGTGGCAGCAGACCGCGGGGTTCGGCGACCTGATGCCGGTCGACGTGAGCGGCGTCTCGACGAAGTCGAACTTCGAGCCGCTCAAATCGATGGCGGTCGCTCCGGACACGACGCCGGCGCAGGTGCGGATCACCTACCAGGGGCAGGAACAGACGCAGAGCCTCGACGCGCCCGGCGCGTCGGCGGTCAACGAATGGACGCACGATCGGTCGCCCTTCCAGATGACCCGGGCGACGGCGCGGGCCGGGGCGGTGGTGGACGATTGGATCGACTGGAAGCAGGACGGCAGCTACGCCGACGCCACGCCCTACCTGGCGCGGAAGGCGGTCGGCCTGGGACAGGTGACGTGGGTCGCCCAGCCGCTGACGGTCGACGCGCAGCCGGCCAACATCAACGGCTGGCCCTACGTGTGGGCCCACGTGTTCGGCTGGCGGAGCGATGCCTACACCCCCCCGCCGATGACCGGTGATCGGTCGCGGGACGACCCGGCCGCGTCGGTCCGCGTTGACCGGTACAAGCCCAACGGCGGGATCGACCTGGGCTACGCGCTGGTGGGCGGGAGCACGCTGGCGCTGACCGGCAAGGCGGCGGGGCTGATCGCGCTGGCGATCGGGTTCTTCATCGTCTACTGGCTGGTCGCCGGGCCGGGCACGTACGGCTACCTGGTGGCGAAGAAGCGGCAGGCGCTGAGCTGGTTCTTCTTCGCCATCGCCGCCCTGGTGGCGACGGGCGTGACGGTGGGCGTGGTGAAGCTGGTGCTGCGCGGCCCGCCTGTGGTGAAGCACCTGTCGGTCGTCCGCGTGGCGGCCGGTCAGCCGGCGATCGTGTTCAGCCGGTTCGGACTGTACATCCCGCGCGACGGTGACCAGACGATCGCGCTGGCCGACACGACGGCCGGGCAGCTGAGCTACCTGTCGGCCCTGGCCGAGCACCCGCAGCAGCTGGGCGACGTGAGCGAGTTCCCCGCCCCCTTGGACTACGACGTGCCGGTGCGCGAGATGTCGGCCACCGACGCACCCACGCTCACCGTCCCCTACCGCAGCAGCCTGAAGAAGTTCCAGGCCCGCTGGGTGGGCGAGCTGCCGGCGAAGATCGGCGGCGGCGGGGTGGCGCTCGACCTGGACAACGGCCGGCTCCCGTTGAAGGGGACGCTCACCAACGACACCGGCCAGGACCTGACCGAGGTCTACCTGGCGTTCCACCTGACGGGCGACCGGGACTGGGTCGTCTACGTGCCGAGCTGGGCCAGGGGGACCCCGCTGGACGTGCAGCGCGACCTGAACCCAAAGGGGTCGCCGGGCAACCGGCCGCAGTCCATGATGGTCGGCCACTCGCAGGGGTTGCTGGCCATGACCGACAACAGGGTGATGAGCGACGAGCTCGCCCCGGTCAGCTCGCGGACCGACGGCTCGATGCACGGCTGGGAGAACCTGTGGTACGGTGGCCTCCGCCGCAGCGGCATGGGGGGCGGCGAGGACGTGGAGCACGACGTCGGCCTCGGCACGGCATTCCCCATGCTCAGCGTGCTGGACCGCCTGCCGCCGATGCCGAACGTCCGGAAGGACACGACCAGCAGCGACCTGACCGACGATCGCACCGACTTCATCGCCCGCGGCGGCCGGATGCTGAACGGCGGGCCGGGCATCACGGCCGGCCAACTGCTGGTGCTGGCCACGGCCAAGGGGCCGCTGCCGATCCCGCTGGAGGTCGACGGCAACCGCATGGGCGGCGACGGCATGACCCTGTACCAGTTCGTCCTGCCGATCGACCGCGGGACCGCGGACAAGCCGACGACGCAACCGGTGGAGAAGTAAACCAGAGCAGAGTGATGAATGCGGAATGCAGATTGAAGACGGCGTGACGCCGACGCGGCCGCCTTCTTACTGACTTCTGCATTCTGACTTCTGCGCGACCTGCGAGCGGAGCGAGCCCATGGCTGCTGTGATCAAGACCGTCAACCTGACCAAGCGGTACGGCACGCTGGTGGCGCTGTCGAACCTGAACCTGGAGATCCAGGAGGGGGACTGCTTCGGCTTCATCGGGCCCAACGGGGCGGGCAAGACGACCACCATCAAGATCCTGGCCACCCTGCTCCAGCCCACCTGGGGCGAGGCCCGCGTGTGCGACTACGTCGTCGGGTACCAGAGCCGCCAGATCCGCCCGCTGATCGGCTACGTGCCCGACTACTTCGGGGCGTACGAGGACATGGTGGTGCAGGAGTACATGGAGTTCTTCGCCGCCGCCTACAACATCAACGGCAGCGCCCGCACGAAGATCGTCAACGACGTGCTGGAGCTGACCGACCTCGCCTACAAGCGCGACGCCCCCGTCGACGGCCTGTCCCGCGGCATGAAGCAGCGGCTGAGCATCGCCCGCGTGCTGGTCCACGACCCCAAGCTGCTGCTGCTGGACGAGCCGGCCGGCAACCTCGACCCCCGCGCCCGCATCGAGATGCGCGAGCTGCTCAAGGAGCTGCGCCGGATGGGCAAGACGATCCTGATCAGCTCCCACATCCTGCCGGAGCTGCAGGACCTGTGTAGCACGGTCGGCATCATCGAGCGCGGCGAGTTGATCTACAGCGGCCCCTGGACCGACATCGTGAAGAAGGCCCGCGGCGGCACGATGCTGCACGTCTCGGTCGCCGAGAACATGGCCGGCGCCGCCGCCCTGCTCGCCCAGGAGTCCCAGGTCGAGTCGGCCAATCCCAACGAGACGTTCGTCGAGGTGTCGCTGAAGGACGGCGTGAACGACTACAGCTTCGTGCCCGCCCGACTGGTCGCGTCGGGATTCAGGTTGACGATGCTGAAGGAAGAGGAAGTGAACCTGGAAACGGCGTTCATGCGGCTGACCAAGGGCCTCGTGCAGTAAGAAGAATTTCCACCACGGAGGCACGGAGACACGGAGAAGAAGCAGAAAGAGAAGCGAGTGGAACCACAGATGCACACCAAATCACACAGATCATTTCTTTTTCTTTTGATCCGTGTGCATCTGTGTGCATCTGTGGTTCCATGATTTCTTTCCTCTCCGTGTCTCCGTGTCTCCGTGGTTCACCCGACTTCGATGGTTTAACGAATGCTCGGCATCACCGACTATCTGTGGCGTCTGCTCCCCGGCAACCCGATCCTGCTGCGGGTCGTCGAGACCGGCGGCAAGCGCCGCCGCGACCTCATCATCCGCTGCGCCTACCTCGGCCTGCTGATCGTGCTCGTCCTGTTCTCGCTCTACAACGCCGACACGCAGACCACCGACCTCGCCTCGCTCGCCAAGACCTCCACCGGCGTCTTCCAAAACCTCTCCTACCTCCAGCTCGGCCTGGTCGCCCTGCTCGCGCCGGTCTTCACCGCCGGGGCCATCACGCAGGAGAAGGACAGCCAGACCTACGACATCCTCCTCTGCACGCCGCTCTCCAACGGGCAGATCGTGCTGGGGTCGCTGCTGTCGCGCCTGTTCTTCGTGGTCATCCTGCTGGTCAGCGGCATCCCCATCTTCAGCATCACCCAGATCTTCGGCGGGGTGCTGATCAAGAACATCATCACCTCGTTCCTGATCGCCGCCACCACCGCCCTGGTCACCGGCGCGACGGCCATGGCGATCGCCACGTTCAAGGTCGGCACCCGGCGGACCATCTTCAGCTTCTACATGTTCATCGTGGTCTACCTGGGCGGCGTCGCCCTGCTGGACCGCATGGCCTACTTCCACCCGGTCATCGGCACCGAGCCAGACCCCGCCAACAACGCCGTGCAGGTCCCCGTCCTGGCGACCACGAGCTGGCTGACCGGCCTGCACCCGTTCCTCGCCCTGCGCACCATCTTCGCCGACAAGACCTACGCCCCGCCCGACTTCAACGCCCTCCCCGCCAACCTGCAGGCCTGGCCCACCGGCTGGTACCTGTCGAGCCCCGCCTCGTTCTACGTCACGGCCATGTTCACGCTCAGCATGGTGCTGGTCCTGCCCAGCATCGTGCTGCTGCGCTGGGTCGCCCAGACCAACCTGCCCGTGAAGACCTGGCTGCTGGCCAAGCTCCACCTGGCCAAGGCCGACCGCACCCGCAAGCCACGCACGGTGTGGGCCAACCCCATCGCCTGGCGCGAGGCCAAGACCAAGGCCTCGGCCGCCAAGGCCGGGTTCCTGCGCTACGCGTTCATCGGCGGCGGGCTGATCGGCGCGCTGTTCCTGGCGTTCCGCTTCTCGACCACCGAGGTGCCCGCCCAGTACACGATGTCCGGCAGCTACAGCGCCGCCACCGGGTCGCTCACGGTCTACACCGCGACCGAGGCCAAGCACTTCGCCGTCCTGCCCACCACGCCCATCACGCTCAAGCAGGCCGCCAAGGACCCCGGCCACCCCGGCACGGTCGCCGACCTGAACCACTACTACCAGGTGGAGGTCGACCCCAACGTCGACAACACGCTGGCGTCGATCGTGCTCATGCCGATCCCGCGCCGGCTCGACGAGCGGACCGTCCGCAACTACCTGCTCGGGGCCACCGTGCTGGAGTTCGCGGTGGTGCTGCTGATCGTCACCAACGCCGCCGCGTCGGCCGTCACCCGCGAGAAGGAGGACGGCACGCTCGACCTGCTGCTGACGACCCCCATCACCAGCCGGTACTACATCTGGGGCAAGCTGCGCGGGCTGGTCTACTTCGTGCTGCCGCTGCTGGCCGTCCCCGCCGCCAGCGTGCTGATCTTCGTCCTGTACGACCTGTTCCGCTTCGGCCCCGGCGGCGGCGGCACCGAGGACAACCCCCGCTGGATCGCCTTCCCCGAGACGGTCCTGCTCATGCCCGCCATGCTGGTCATCGTCACCGCCTTCGCCGCCATCCTCGGCATGCAGATGTCCCTGCGCCTGCGGACGACGGTGCTGGCCGTGATGAGCAGCCTCGGCATCGTCGTCGGCGTCTGCGGCCTGCTCGGCTTCTGCGGCGCCAAGCTGCTCGACATGCGCGACAACGGCGGCATCTCCCTGTTCATCGGCAGCTTCAGCCCCTTCACGCTGCTGACCATGTTGATCAACCCCTACGACTTCGCCGACAACGCCTTCCGCGACCCCGACACCAGCGGCAACCGCCTCACCATCGCCATCGCCACCGTCGCCGCCGTCGGCATCTACACCGCCGTGGTGTGGGGGATGTACAAGAGCATGGTCAAGAATTTCGACATGACGATCCGAAGGCAGCAGCGGTGACGCTCAAAGTAGGGCGTGGTTCACCACGCCGGTTCGCGATCGCGGCGCGGTGACTCACGCCCTACATTCTCAATCGCCGCCGCCACCAGCTTCCGCCGCAGTGCGTCGTCGCCGTACACCGCGGGCCCCGCCCACACCCAGCCGCGCATCGGCCGGCCGCCCATCACAGTAGGGATGATGCCGGGGATCGCCAGCGCCCAGCTCTCCCGGCCCTTGCCGAGCCGCACGAGCATCGCGTCGACGCGGGCGGCGCACAGCAGGTGGCCGTTCAGCATCCACGCCCGCCCGCCGAACATGGACTTCTGCGTGACGCCCGGCACGCCGTCCAGGTCGCCGTTGATGGTTTCCTCCAGCCCCTCGTCACGCGCCATGGCGAGCCTCCCGCTCCACTCGGAATAAAGCCGCCGATGTCATCGGCGGTCCCCCGTCGCCCGCGTCGTCCACGATGCCAGCATCGCCGGCGTCGCCGACGACATCGACATCCCCTCGGCAAATCGATCCCCCTCGCCGGCGACGACGACCGCGTCGCCATCGGGGACTTCGGCCAGGTCGAACGGCGAACGCCCGGTGGTCTCCCCCGCAGCCGGGACGGCAATGGCCCACTCCGCCGCCGCCGCTCGGATCCGCGAGAACACGCCTTCCGCATCCGCCATCGCGACCTCGCCGGCCAACGCGGCCAGCCGCCCCGCCGCGAACGGCAACAACTCCGCCAACGGCACGTGGGCCGTCATCCCCAGCAACAGCGGGCACCTGCGGAACCGGCCCGTCGCCGCCTCGGCACGATCATGGCTCGGTTGCACCCACAGAACGGCCGACGCGCCGCGGTCTTGCCACGCGATCAGCACCGGTCCCCCCGGACCGCCATCGCGTTCGACGGCCGAACGCAGCACATCATGAAAGTGCCGGAACGGTTCCGGCACCGGCGGCAGCCGGCCGACGTCGATGAAGTCGGCAAACGCCGGGTGCTTGCCGAACGCGTACATCGCCAGCCTCGGCGGCCCCGCCACCCGCTGCCGCGTCGCCGACCACGCGCGCGCCAGCCACCGCCGCGCGGGCAGGTGGGTCGTCACGATGGGGGCCGCTTCTGACATGGCTCGGGCAATGATTGTGGCCCATTTGCTGGATTTGTTCGCTTCCTGAGGAGAATATTCACGAAGGCACACGAAGGAGGATGCCCGGGCGCAAAGCTCCGCTTCGTGTCCCTTCGCGTCCTTCGAGAATAACCGAATCCGAACGGATTTGAGACTTGAGGCCGGTTGTTCCATCGCCCCGCTTCCGGGGGCACCGACGAACCGCGCTTTAAGACCGCGACCGGATGACCGGTTCGAGATGAGACAACCTGTTACAGCGAGCACTTCGAAAATTCGATAACTCGTTTACTCGAAAAGGCTAGCTGCAGTCGCGAAACTGGGACGGTTTCAAAAGTGTCCCATTTCGTCCCGTTTTGTCCCGCGGAGGTTGAGTGCCGTGGGCAGTCCTTCTTGACAGCGATGTCCGGCCGGACAGACCCGCCGACCGCGCTTCACCCGTCACGGCACGGCCGGCACATCCACGGGCACCGCGGGCAGCACGGGATCGCCGTGACGGTCCAACACGGCCCGCACGTGGTTCACGTCGTCGGCCACCCGCCCCGGTCCCACGGCCATGCGGTACGCCGCCCAAGGCCGGGCGAGGTCGCCCAGCACCGGCAGCGGGTCCTTCCCCGAGGGATCGCGCGACACCCGCACCGCGGTGCCGCCGGCGATCATCGGCCATGACACCGGCACGACGCGGTGCTGCACGAACCGGTGCCAGTTCTCCGGCTCCCCCCCGGTGGCCGCCCCCGCTGCGACGGCGGCCCAGTTCTCGGTCGCCTCGTCGGTCGCGTGGAACGTGAGCGTCCAACTGACCGGTGGGTGCTGTGCAAAGGCGACCACCTCCCGCAGCCGCGCCAGGTACGCCTGCCACGCCGGCGTCACCGCGTCGGCACCCTGGATCTCGCGAGCCATCGGGCCGCTGGGCACGTCTGCCAACGCCAGCCCTGCACGGAGGCGATCGTCGACGACGCCGTCCCAGAACCCGTTGCCATCGGCGACCAGCGGGTAGCGGTTGGCGACGGCATCGTGCAGGTCGCGGAGCGCGGCCACCGTCTGCCGGCGGGCGGCGTCGGCCAGCATCGCCACCGACCGGTCCAGCGTCTGGTGCCAGTACGGGTCCAGCGGCGACGCCGACAGCTTCGCCAGCCGGTCCAGCGCCTCGGGGTCGCCGGCCAGCCGGGCGCGAACCGCGTCCACCGTGTCCCGGCCGAAGCCATAGTCGGACAGGAACGAGCGGACGGCCTTCGCCGGCCCGACCGCGACGGGCGGCGCGTCCAGCTCGGCCGCCCAACCATCGGCCGCCTGCTTGACGGCGGGGAACAGCGACTGCTGCCGCAGCACGGCGAGGCCCGACCGGTCGATCGCCGGCCGCATCGCCGGCCTGGCGTAGGCCACGGTCGCCACGTCGGCCCAGGTCTGCACGGGCAGCTTGACGATCCCCTCATTGGCGGCGGCGACCCGCCAAGCGACGAGCTGCCGGTCCGCGATCGACTCCAGCTGCGCGTGCGAGGCTTCGACCCAGCCCCTGGCGACGGCCGCCTTGCTCGGCGGTTGGTCGTGCAGCGATGCCTCCACGGCCGACTGGTCCGAGATCCACGCCGACAGCGTGACGGCCGGCGGCGCGTCGACGGGCCAGAGGGCGTCGGTGGTCGCCGGGCGCACGTGCGTCCACACGGCGTCGCGGGCGGCACGGTCGGACACGTCCGCCAGGTGATCGGCGCACTGCCGGTCGGCGTCGCGGTCGGCCACCGTGTCGACGGCCGACAGCGGCTCGAACGACTGGCGCCGTGCCGCGTCGTCGTCGGCCAGTTGCCTCAACAGAGGCGGCAGCATCAGGGCCGGCGGACCGGCGCTCGCCGGCCGGGTGGTGGCCGTGGCGACGGCGTCGCGGGCCTGGGCGGCGGCGGTGTGGAACCAGTTGACCCGGGCCATGATGAGCGGGGTCCGGCGGTCGTCGACCAGCCGCTGCTGCTCGCGGACCGTCGCCACCGTCGGGTCCGTCGAATGGACCGACCGTGACCCGGAGTGCATCGCCAACGACTGGGTCGCCACGAAGTCGCCGTACTCCAGCACCATGGCGGCCAACCGTCGGCGGACCGCGTCGTCCCCGTCGCTCAGCTTGGAGATCGCCCCCCCGATCACCTTCAGCTCCGGCGGCGGGGCGACGGCCGCGGCGAGCGCCTTGTGGTCGGCCGCCAGCGTGTCCCCCGCCGCCGGGTGGGCGGCGATCGCGCGGTCGAACACCCGCAGCGGTTCGACCAGGTCTTCCGGGGCGTTCACGGCGCGCACGCCCTGCTCGAAGTCGTCCAGCGCGCCGGCCAGCGAGAGCGTGTCGGCGGCCGCGAACGCCGCCCGGTCAACCACGGCCGACGTCGCGCGTCGCCGCTCGGCCAGTTCGGCCTGGACCCACGTCAGAGCGGCGTCGGCGATCCGCCTGCGTTGGTCCGCCGACAGGCTCACCACGGTGGCCGGCTCGCCCGACGGCGTGACGGCCGGCACGGCGGTGCCGATCAGCGACAGCAGCCGGTTCCGATCCGCCCTATCGGCCCGCAACGGCACGAGCGCGGCGGCGTCTGCGCGCAACGCCGCAACCGATGCCGGCGTGCCGCCGCGGGTGTCGGTCAGCACGGCCATCACCGCGGCCGTCGCCTGCTCCGGCGGGACCTTCGTGACCGCGTACGGCCCGGGGACCAGCGCCGGCGCAAAGCCGAACTGGCGGAACAGGTCGGCGTGGGCGGCGATGCGGTCGCGGTTGATGCGCGCTGACGCGGGCAACAGCGGGCTTGCCGTGTCGATCGAGGCGAGCTGCGCCGACCGCTCGTACGTCGCCAGCACGGTCGAGCCGCGGTAGTTGCCGGCCGGGTCGAACAGGGCGAGTTGGGCCGGCAGCTTGTCGGCGGGGACGGCGGCCAGCTGGTCCCAGAAGTCGCGGTCGGCGCGGGCGCGGGCGACGGTCGTGCGGTAGCCGACCAGCGACCCGCCGATCACGGCGGCGGCGGCGAGGCCGGCGGCGGCGGCGATCAGCCGGGCCCGGCGGCCGGCGGCGGCGGGGACGGCCGACAGCGGAGCGACCATGCCCGCCTCGGGGACGATCTTCTCCAGCAGCAGGTCGCGGATGAAGAAGGCCCGGTCGCTGGCGGCGCGGCGGGCGGTGGGTCGCAGGTCGGTGCCGAACGCCTTGGACAGCTCGGCGTCGAGCGCCTCGCCGGTGCGCAGGGCGCTGGTCAGGTAGACGCCGCGGAAGAACGGCGGCGAGACCCCCTCGTCGCCGGCGTCGGGCGTGTTCACCTGCTCCAGCAACGCGGTGACGAACGGCCCCAGGTTCTCCAGCGCGCCCGCGGCGGCGGCGGGAAAGGCGAACATCTCGTCCAGATGTTCCAGTCGGCGGTGGGCATCCGGTCGGCCGCTGGTCGTGTGCGACTCGACGGTGGTGCGGCGGCGGCGGAGGTCGGCGATCAGTCCATCGAGACCCCGCTTCACGTCGGCGGGGTTGATCGGCACGTCCTCCCGGCGTGGGTCCCGGTCGTCGCTCCAGCCGAGGATCTGGAAGCTGGACTTCAGGTCGGACCCCGTCGGGAAGAAGTCGGCGAAGCCGGGAATCAGGTCGGCCTTGGTCACGAGCAGGTAGAGCGGGAAGCGGACCTTCAGCTGCTCGCGCGCGACGCGCACCTGCCTGGCCAGCAGGGCGGCCTTCTCGCGGAGGGGTGCCTCGTCGCCGGCAATGAGGTCGGCGGCGGAGACGGCCAGCAGCATGCCGTTGACCGGGCGGTGCGGGCGGGCGGCGCGGATGCGGCCCAGGAACGACGTCCACCGGTCGTCGGTGTTGGCGATCAGGTCGCCGGCCGAGTCGAGCACGACCGCGTCCTCGAAGAACCACCAGTCGAATAGGTACGTCCCCTGCCTGCCCTGCTCGGCGTCGGTGACGGGCTGACCGTCGGGGCCGAGCGCCATCGGCAGTCGGCCGGCGCGGAGCGCGGCGGTCTTGCCGACGCCCGGCTCGCCGCAGAGCAAGTACCACGGCTTGTCGTAGGCCCCCACCGTGCGGGCGAACCCCGGCTGCCACTTGCGGCCCATCTCGTCGTCGACCGCCTTGTCGAGTGCGGCACGCCGGGCCGCCTCGGCGCGACGGCCCAGCAGCGCCCAAACGCACAGGGCGACGGCGACGACGCCGAGCACCACCGCGACCGACCGCACGGCGGCGACAGCCTCGGTGTGACGGGCGGCCACCATCAGCACCCCGGCCGCGACGGCCAGGGCAGCGGCGGCGATCAGCATCGTGGCGCGGTCGGATCGGAACCGGGACTCGGGCACGGGCGTCACCTCTGTAGCGGTAGGGTCGCCGGACGGGCTACTTCGCCGCGCGCAGCGTCTTGTCGACCGTGTCGACCGACCCGCGGATCTGGTCGACGTACTTCAGGTTGAGCATGACCGCCCCGGCCAGGGCGAGCAGGAGCAGCCCGACGGCGGCGGCGGCCAGCGCGCGGATCGGGCGGCCCACCGGGCGAACGATGGCGTGGTCGAACACGCCGTCGTACGCCGCGGGGCAGATGCGATCCTCGGCGGCAGGGGCGGCGATGCCGTGGAGGCGGACGTCGAGCGCGTCGAGCACGGCCGGGCCGCCGGGGAAGTCGGGGGTGACGGGGAGCAGGTCGGCCACGAGCGATAGGGCGGCGTGGTGGACGACCCAGGACCCATCGTGCAGGCCCGTGGGGTCGGCGGCCGACTCGGCGACGGCCAGGCCATACGCCCGTTCGGGCGGGACGGGGCCGAGGGGTCGCCACGACCCTTGTATGGGGAGGCCGCCGCGCATCATGACGACGTCCACGAACGAGGCGAGCGGCCCGCGGAGCCGCAGGCCCACCGGGCCGGCGGCGGTGATGGTGGTCAGGAGCAGTTCGGCGAACCCCCGGAGCGTGTTGGCGTCGAACGTGCCGTCGGCGTAGTCGGCCCGGCGGACCCGGCTCAGGCGGCAGACCCACTGGAACAGCTGCTCGACGGCCGCCGGCGGCAGGCCCGCCACCGGGGCGGGACCGGCGGTGCCCACCGGTGGAATGGCGGCGGGCGACACGATGGGCACGAGCCACGGCTTCTCGGCTGCAACGCGCGCAGCGGGTGGCTCGGTCGCGTCGGCGGCCGGCGCTTCGGGGGCAGGCGCGTCGGGGGCAGGCGCGTCGGAACCTGAGCCGGGGCTGATCGGGTCCGGCTGGCGGAAGCGGCGCGGCACCTCGGACGGGACGCGCGGGCGGTCGTCGTTGACCGGGAACTCGATGGGCGGCCGGTCGCGCTTGGGCCGGAGGGCCGGGTCGACGCGCATGGCGGCCTGGAGGGCGTCCATCCAGTCGCCCGGCGGGGCGGGCGATCGCGGCGGCGGGGTACGGCGGAGCAGGGCCATTGGGGTCCATCCCTTCACAACAAGAACTCCCCTGCCCGCAGAGCGGGCCGGGCCATGCAAATTCGGTTGGCGCTGCGGAGTTCCCGCCCGGCTTCTACCGCCATTTCGGCCGCAGAGCAAAACAATTCGGCTCTTCCCCACTGCGCGAGCGGGCTGACTTCCATCAAATCGTGTCGCGCATGACCTTGGCCATCCAGCCGAGCAGTTCGGCCTTTACGTTGGACTCGTCGGCGCGGCCGCCGACGCGGGTGCGGTACTCCTGCCAGCACCCCTCGAAGTTGATCCCCTTGCTGAACCGCCCCGCCGGCGGGACCGTCGCCTCGATGCGGGCGGGGGCCAGCTTGACGGCGGCGTCCTCGGCGAAGTTGTCGGGCCAGTGGCACAGCAGGGCGATGGCCCGCACCAGCTGGCCGGCCGAGTTCTCCAGGTCGGCCCGGCGGGCGTGGCGGGCGGGGTCGGCGTCGGGCATGGTGAGCAGCTTCACGACCGACTCGCGCAGCCGGGGGACGCCGACCATCATCATGCCCAGGCCGTGCTCCTGCAGGTACTTTCGCACGGTCTGGTCGGCGTCGCCCATGGACGAGAGCAGCAGCAGGAACGCCTCGACCACGCGCCCCAGCTCGGGCGTGGCGGCGGGGTCGACGGCGACCTTGTCGCGGATCGTCCGCTCGTCGTCGGCGTCCAGGCCGGGACCGATGCCGGCGGCGCGCATCATCGCCTCGATCCGGCGGCGGTCCTCGTCGCTGGCGTGGGTGCGGACGCGGAGGTGCTCGATCATC
Organism: Tepidisphaeraceae bacterium; assembly: GCA_965198865.1. Taxonomy (GTDB): domain Bacteria; phylum Planctomycetota; class Phycisphaerae; order Tepidisphaerales; family Tepidisphaeraceae; genus CBDAQA01. The sequence goes on from CBDAQA010000025.1 coordinate 102,827, forward strand.
TCCTCGTCGGTCGGCGGCTTGGGCGGGGGGACGTCGGGCGGCCAGATCGGGAACGCCGCCGACAGCCGGTCCAGCATCGCCGGCTGGTCGGCCTTGGGCGTCTTCTGCAGGATCGCCCGCACCTCCTGGCGCAGCCGGGCATCCCGCTCTGCGGCGGGTAACAGCTCGGTGGCGGCCGAGGCGGTGCGGAGGCGATTTTTGGCTTCGAGGACGTCCATGGGCGGTCACTTGTTGCTTGTTACGTGCGGGAGGGCCGGCGTGTCCGCTGGTTCCAAGTAACGAGTAACCAGGAACAACGAAACCCTCACCCGCGCGACCGTCGCAAACTCTTCAAGGATGCCGCCGATCAGGCGGTTGCCGCCCCACTCGCCGAAGAGCAGGCTGCGGGCGCGGGTGGCCAGGCGACGCATCTCGGGCAGCAACATCTCGTACGCGCCGGACAGCGTGGGACCGTTCTGCCCCGGCGGCGGGACTGTGTCGCCGAAGTCGGCCAGCAGGCTGTCGGGGCCGTGGCCCGGGAGCATGCGAAGCAGCAGCGAGACCGTCGTCCACCACAGGTCGGGCGTCACGGCCCGCAGCGCCTGCTGGGGGTCGATCGGCGTCACGGCGAGCAATTGCGGGCCGAGCCCCTTGACGGCATCGGGGTGGGCGGCGACGACGGCTGTGACGCGGTCGACCAGGGCGACCGGCGGGGTCGCGGCTGCGCGTGCCTCTCGAACTCGGCCCGCCAACATCAGGACATCGCGGAACCGCTCGGCATGGTTGCCGTCCGGCGGGGTCAGGAGCAGGTCGACGCCCAACACGCCCAGCGAGTAGAGGTCGGCGGCGGAGCCGAACAGCGGGTAATGCTCGAACGACACATCGTGCAGCGGCACGCCGATCAACGCCTCGATCCCCGCGAACACGGGCTTGAGCCGATCATCGGGGACCGAGCGGATCTTCAGCTGGCTGGGGCTGGGGTTCTGGTCGGGCTGGACCTTCACGTAGAGGTCGGCCCGCCGGCCCAGCACGGGGACGCGCAGGCGGAGCACGTCGCGGGCGGTGGGGCGGATCGGGTCGGACACCGTGAGGATGCCGTCGAACACCTTGCCGGCCGGCGTGTCGGTCGCCCCGCTGAGGTAGAGCTGGCCGAAGCCCGGCACCGTGCCGCGGGCGACCGACGCCGGCTGGTACATGCTGGTGGTCACGCTGCGGCCCGGCAGGCAGAAGTAGTGCCTGCTGTCGCCCTGCGGCAGCTCGATGGGGACCGCGTCTCCCGCGTCGGTCAGGGCGACGGCGGTGGTCCAGAGCGCCGGCAGCCCGGCGGCGGTGTCGGCCAGGCGGGTGGTGAAGCTGGCGGGCCGCAGGTTGAGCAACGGTCGCCCGGCGGCGGCGGTGAAGCGGGCCACCTCCTCGACCATGGCGATCCACAGCTGCAGCTTGAGCAGGTACGACTCGACCAGCCGGGAGGGGCTGCCCTCGGCGAACAGGAACCCGCCGGCCGGGCCGGCGAGCGCGCGGTGCGGGGCGAAGCGGAACCGGCTGCGGCCGTGGGCGGAGCCGTCGTACTTCTTCCCGCCGAGGAGATCGGTCAGCTCGCCGAGGCGCAGGTCGCCGGCCGGCTTGACCAGCATCAGCCCCGCGCCAGGGTTGAACGGGACGAGCTTGGCCGACGGCGGGACGACGGCGTCGTACTCGACCGTCGCATCCGTCCGCGGGTCGTCGGCCGACAGCGGGACGAACCGGGTCTGTCCGTCCGCACTTGACACCAGATACCGGTGCAGCGTCCCGGCGTAAGCGGGCAATCCGGCGGCGCGCAACTGGTCCTCGTCACGGCAGAGGACCCAGCCATCCGGATGTACTGGCACGCCCCGCTCGACATCGAGAAACGTCGGCGGCGGGTTGGTCGTCTCGTACCCGCACCCCACGAGCGTGGCCGGCCAGTCGGCGATGGCCACGTCGTACAGCTGCCTCCAGCGACGGTCGACCACGGCGTTGTCGACCGCGTCGAAGGTCAGGATGCGCGACTTGGCCGCCTCGGCGAGGCCGTCCAGCGATTGGACCCAGATCTCGAGCAGTTCGAGGACGCCCAATGCGTCGGTCAGGCAGCCGAGGTACACCTTGGCGTCGAGCGTGTCCCGCCGCTGCGGCAGGTAGCCCTGAGCGGGGTCGGGCACCTTCCGGCAGAGCACGCAAATCTTCACGGGGGCCAGGTCCTGCCCTGCCCAGGCGGGGATGGCCAGCAGGTCGGCGGGCAACTGCCCGCGGCCGGGGAACGACGGCGGCAACGGCGTCGGTGAGGGGGCGGCGGCAGGCTTCTCCGCCTTGACGGCGGCGTTCGCAGTCGGCGCGGCACTAGCGGCGGCTGTGGTCGTCACGCTCGGCACATCCCTTCCACATTCACTATACCACGTTCGGGCGGCCGCGCCCTCATCGGTGCCCATCCCGGATGGACGCGCGTCGGAAATCAACGCGATCGGGATGATCGCGCGGTCACCGGCCGCCCGCGATCAGCGTCGCGCACTCGGCCAGGAGCAGGACGACGACGAACCAGATCACGAGCACGCGCACCAACGCCGTCCGCTCGGCCGGGTCGGCGAGCACGATGGCTCGCACCGACCGGGCAGGCGCGGCCCACTCCTCGTCGGGTACCTGCGCATCGTCGGCGTGATCCTCCGCGGCTGTTGAGGGTGCCGCCTCGGGTTTTACGGCCCACTTCAGCTCGGGCTGAGGTGCAGGATCGACGGGCCCCTGAGCGGCTGGCACCTCAACCGCCACCACGGGTGTTTCCACATCGGCGACCGCTGGGGAATGCAGCATCGGGGAATGCGCTATCGCCGGCATTTCTTCGCTCGGCCCCGGCTCGCGGACAAGCCTGCGGACGCGGTACCCCCACTGCCGTCCTGTCGCCGGGTCGCAGTACCCCTGGCCAGCGTGCTCGACCAAGACGGTTTCCGTCGCCAACTCGATCACGCACTGGCCCCGCCGGCCATCGCGGACGTCGAGCACCTGGCGGGCCTGCTCCGGCGTCAGCCGGCCGAACCCGTCGAAGTGGGGCTCGATCGGACGGTTGCGGTCGGGCTTGTAGCCGAAGGGTCCCTCAACCACGGAGGCGGCGAACGGGTCGTCGGACGTGCCGACGGCACCGCCCGGCTCGGCTGGCGTCTGGACCGCGTCCAACATCGGCGACCTCCCAGCCTCGGAAACCCTGGCGACACACCCGTTATCGAATCGCACACCCGGTCGGTTGCGCCACGACAGGTCGATGGCCCCGGTCCCGATTCACGACGGTGGCGGCCCCACCACCTCGGCCGGCGGGTCGAGGACGGGGTCAACCAGTGCGGCGAAATTGTCGTCCCAGTACTTCGTGGCCCGCTGCTGCCGCCCGTCGAGGAACGTGTCGCCGGGCTGGATAGCCGCCCGCAGCGTGTCGGCGGCCTGGGGCACCAGCGTCATCGACACGCGGATCACCCGGCCGTCGCGGAGGATCGACAGGTCGATGTCAAGCACGTCGGGGTGGTCGCGGATCGCCTCCTGCAGGATGCTGATCATGTGGGTGGGACGGTTGGGCAGCTGCTCGAGCGGCTGCTGCTTCTCGATGTAGATGCCGAGGATTAAGTCGCCGTCGCGGAGCACCCGGCGGGCGGGGAAGCCGGGCCAGCGGTCGACCACCGGGATGCCCAGCGGCACGCCGAGCCCGCCGCCGAACGACAGGTCCGGCCCGCGCAGGCCGATCACGTGGCGGAGCTGCTGGCGGTTCGGGTCGTCCACGTCGGTCATCGGCGCGTACCGCTCGCCGGTGAGGTAGACGTGGCTCACGACCTCCTGCAAAACGGCCGCCTGCGCGGGCAGCAGCGGGTCGGCGTCACGGACGATCGCCAACAGCTTGGGCAGCGCATCGGACGGCAGGCCCATCAGGCTTTCGCGCGCCGCGTCCCGCACGACCGGGTCGGTGTCGGCCAGCCGGACGAACACTCGCCGAATCGCGGGATCAAGGGCGACCGCTTCAGTCGTGGGGGCCGTCGCGGGGAAGGTGGTCGGAGCGGTCGTGGCCCCGACCACGAGCAACAGCGTGAGGGTCGACAGTCGGGCGGGCCAGGGCCACATGTCGGCGGATGGTATCCATCGTCACCGGTCGAGGCCATCGCCGGAATCGGTGGGCGGCACTGCATCGGGCGGGTCCACGACGGGCGCGAAGCGGGCCCGCCAGTAGTCGTCGGCGCGGCGCTGCCGTTCGGTGAGGAAGCCGGCGACGGCGGCGGAGCGGCGGTTCACGGTCTGGGCCGGCTCGGGGACCATCGTGGCCGTCACCCGGATTGGTCGGCCGTCGCGGAGCACCGCCATGGCCAGCCGGGGCCGAGTGGGGCACTGCCGCATGGCGGTGACCAGGTCATCCGTCGTCTGCGTCAGCACGTCCGGCGAACGATCGGCCGCGGCGGCGGGGTCGTCGTAAATGCCCGTAATCAGGTCGCCGTCGCGCAGGAACCGAGCGGCCGGGAAGCCGGGCCAGCGGTTGACGACCGGCACGCCGAGGCCGTTGCCGGCATCCCGCATCCCGAATGGCCAGCTCTGGCCCATGATGTAGTGGGCACCGGTGGTGGGGTCGGCCGAATCCTCACCGTCGCGGACCGCATATGGGTCGGCGGCGAGGAACGCCTGATCGACGATCTCGTGGAGCGCGACGTCGCGAGCGGGCAGCCGGTCGGCGGCGCGAACCACGTCCAGCAGCTTCGGCAGCGCGTCGATCGACAAGCCCATCAGCTGCTCGCGGGCCCGATCCCGCACGGCGGGGTCGGGGTCGGCCAGGTCGTCGAACCAACGCGCGATCGGCGCGTCCGGCACCGGCGAAGTGGTGGGGGCAGTGGTGGCGGCGCCGCCGGTGAGCAGCAGGAGGACGGCCGGGATGGCAAGCGGTCGACGCATGCGACTCGCCGTTGCAAATCCGCCGGGGCACGCTGACGCGCGCGCACCACGATTGGGGTGCGCCGCGTCCTACGCCTCGCACATCGCGATCAGCCGCTCGGCGTTCCGCTGCACCCAGTACACCTTGCGCTGCACCATCTGCAGGAACTGCAGCCCGTCGATGCGGACGAACGTCCCCGTCGCGGCGATCGGGAACACCGCCTCGGCGATCAGCGCCTCGATCATCAGCCAGGGGATGACCGACAGCTCCCCCTGGCTGACGAGCATCACGTCGTCGTACCCGCGGATGAACCGCTTGAACCGCGGCTCGTCCAGGTGGTCGGGCCACTTGGTCACGTCCTCGTCGCCGCCGAGGATGCTGAACTGCAGGCAGCCGTTGGCGGTGTCGATGATCCGCGGCAACAGGCGGGCCGAGTCGTAGTCGATGACGGCCACCACGCGGTTGTCACGGAACAGCATGTTCCCCGGGTGCCAGTCGGCGTGCACGATCTGCCGGGGCCAGGTCTCGATCCCCAACCCGTCCACCGTGGCGGCCGCGTGGCGGTAGCTGTCGAGCAGGAACTGCAACAGCGGTGCGACCTCTGGCCCGCCACCGAGCCCACCCGCGGCGCGGCCGCTGGCGATCGACTTCAGCCCCGCCTCCACCGACGGTGCGCGGTGGTAGCTCCCGCTGGGCGGCTGGTACTGGCTCTGGAACGCCTCGAGCAGCTTGTGGTACAGCGACAGCACCCGGCCGCTGTCGCCGGTCGACTCCATCGTCTGCGGGTAGCCCTGGCCGGGGATGAACTCGAAAAGCTCGTACACGCCGTGCCGCCACTGCAGCATGGAGTTGTTGTCGCGCCGGGTGCCGATCAGGTGCGGCAGCGGGAACTGCTTCGATGCCAGGAACAGCTGGAGTTGGTGGCAGAACGCCACCTTGAACGGGTCGTCGCGCCCCCGGGCGCGGCGCTTGAGCAGGAACTTCCCCGCCTCGGCGGTGATCAACAGCTTGGGCGCCTTTCGGCTGCCGCGGGGGAACTCAACGATCGACTCCACCGGGCCGATGTCGAAGTGGGACAGGACGATCGCCAGCTCTTCGGTGGTGAAGACGTCCCGGCCACCGTTCCCCGCCGCCGCCCCCGACTGTTGCCGGCCCGTGCCGCCGCCGCCCGACCCCGCCCCGGTGCCGGTCGCGTTGCTGGGGTTGAGTGGGTCTGCGGAGGAGGTCATTCGTTTCTGCCGACCGCGACGGAACTTTACCGTCGGCTTACGATACCGGACACGGGCGAACGTTCAACGCCCAAGGTTCAGCGTTAGACGGTCAAAGTTTGAAGTTAACATTCCCCTGATCGCGAGTCTTGGTGACGACACCCATCCTTTCCCTACCGCCCCGCCGCTCGCCCCTGGCCTCCCTGCGGGCGCTGGCGGACGACATCAAGCTGCACCACAGCGTCTTCGCCTTGCCGTGGGCCGTGCTAGCGACCGTGCTGGCCGCCCATCGGTCGGGCGGGTTGCGCCTCGGCCAGCTGGTGCTCGTGCTCATCTGCATGGTGACGGCCCGCACGGTGGCGATGGTCGCTAACCGGTTGTTGGACGCCCGGTACGATGGGGCGAACCCGCGCACGGCCCGCCGGGCCGTGCCCAGCGGCCGCGTCTCGCCGGCGTTCGCGTGGGCCACGCTCGCCGTCTCCGCCGCCCTCTTCATCGGTGCCGCCACCGCCTTCTGGCCCGCATACGGCAACGCGTGGCCGGCCGCGCTGTCGGTCCCCGTGCTGGCGTTCCTCATCGGCTACTCGCTGACCAAGCGGTTCACCTGGCTGTGCCACGCCTACCTCGGCGTCGCGCTCGCCCTCGCCCCGCTGTGCGCCTGGCTCGCCATCCGCGGCTCGATCAGCCCCCCGCCGCTGTGGATGGCCGGGGCCGTCGTGCTGTGGCTGGCCGGGTTCGACATCCTGTACGCCTGCCAGGACTACGCCTTCGACACCGCGAACGGCCTGTTCTCCGTCCCCGCCCAGATCGGCATTGGCCCCGCCCTGTGGGTCGCCCGCGCGACTCACGTTGGCTGCGTGCTGATTTTGGTCGGCCTCTGGCGGACCACGCCGGAACTGGGCCCGTTCTTCGCGATTGGCGTCGGGCTGACCGTCGTCCTGATGACCGTGGAGCACGCCGTCGTCAAACCGACCGACCTATCGCGGATCAACCTGGCGTTCTTCACGCTGAACGGGATCATCGGCCTGGCGCTGGGAACGCTGGGTGTGGTCGACGTGCTGCTCAGAAGATGATCCACGCCGGGGTCTGAGGGTACGGCCGAAGACCCGGGTCTTCGGCCGTACCCTCAGATCCCGGCGTTGGTGTATACGGACCGTCATGGACCGTCCCTACATCATCTGTCACATGTGTACGACGATCGACGGCAAGGTGCTGTCGAGCCGCTGGGGCAAGCTGCCCGGCGGGGCCAGCAGCGCAGGACTGTTCGAGTCGACGGCATCCTCGCTCGGCGTCGGCCATTGGATCGTCGGCACCACGACGATGAAGGAGTTCGCCGCCGGATTCAAGACGCGGCTGCCGACGCCGACCGAGGCCGTGTCCGCCGACGACTTCATCGCAAATCCCAAGGCGAAGCCGCTCGCGATCGGCACTGATGCCCGCGGCGAATTGCGCTTCGACAAGCCCGATGTCGACGGCGATCACACCGTGATCCTCACCAGCGCTGCCGCCCCCGCCGACTACCTCGCCCACCTGCGGTCGGCTGGCGTCTCGTACCTGCTCTGCGGCAAGGCCAGGGTCGACCTGCCCCGCGCCCTGCGCAAGCTGCACAAGAGCTTCGGCCTGAAGAAGCTCGTCCTACAGGGCGGCGGCACGTTCAACGGCGCGATGCTCCGGGCCGGCCTGGTCGACGAGATCAGCCAGGTGATCGTCCCCGTCGTCGACGGCGGCGGCCCCACCATCACCGGCCTCTTCGACGCCCCGGGCAGGCCGGCCGGGGGCTCGGTCGGCACGCTGAAGCTGCTCCGCCACGAACCGATGAAGGGCGGCGTCCACTGGTTCCGCTGGCGCGTGCAGCCGCGGTAGGCGGACCGAGATTTCTCCTACGGTCGGGTCGGCAGATCGCCGAGAACGGGTGATAGGGGTCGCGCGATCGCCGCGCTCACCGACCACCATGGCCCAGCTCGTTCTCGACATGCCGATCGACCGGGCCGCGTCGCGCCGTTCAGGTCGGATCGCGTCGATGGTCTGCTCGTTGGGGATGATCGCCGTCACCGAGCGGCTGATCTTCTTCTTCGGCATGATCTACACCCGCCGCACGCTGGGGGCGGCTGCAATCGGGCAGTACAGCTGGAACGCCGCGGTGCTGGGGTACTTCCTGCTGTCGGTCAACCCGGGGCTGGAGACGGTGGCCAAGCGAGAGGTGGCACGCGATCCGGGGCAGGCCGCGCGGTACGGGTCGTGGCTGCTGGGGCTGCAGACGGCGCTGGGCGGCGTGGCGTTCCTAGCCACGGTCGCCATCGCGATGACGGTGCCGCGCGAGCCGGCCGTGCGGACGCTGCTGCTGCTGCAGGGGATCGCGCTCTTGTTGGCCCCGCTCGACTTCACGTGGCTGGCGCAGGCCCGCGAGCGGATGCCGGCCGTGGCGGGGTTGAACGTCGCGCTGCAGCTGTTGCAATTGCCGGCGTTCGTACTGCTGCTGCACCGGCCGGCCGACCTCACTCTGTTCGTGCTGATCCCGTACCCGTTCCGGATCGCGCTGATCGGTTACACCGCCTGGTACTGCGCCCGGCACGACCTGATCCGCTGGCGCGACGTGCGGTTCCGCCTGGCCGGGTCGATGGCCCTGCTGCGCGAGGCGATGCCGATCGGCCTGTCGCAGGCGGCGGTGCTGCTCTACTACAACACCGACGCCATCATCCTCGGCGCGTTCGCCGGCGACCGCGCCGTCGGCCTGTACAGCACGGCCTACCGGCTCATGCTGCTGCCGACCTTCATCTATCAGGCGACGTTCCCCGCGTTCCTCCCCTCGCTGGCCCGGGCCGATAAGGAGCCGGGCAGCACCGTGGGCGAGGACTTCTTCCGGCTCCACGCCTACATCGGCCTCGCCGCCGGCAGCCTCACCTGGGCCGCCGGCCGGCACCTGCTGGCCGCGATGTACGGTCCCGGCTACGCCGACGAGGGTCGGCTCTACGAGTGGCTGTCGCTCAACCTGCCGCTGATCTTCCTCAACGTCGGCCTGCTGATGCCGTTCTCCGCTTGGGGGTTGCAGCGGGTGCAGTTGAAGATCAGCTGCGTCGCCGCGGCCGTCAATGTGGTCCTGAACGTCATCCTGGTTCCCCGCTACGGGGCGCCGGCGGCTGTGGTGACCACTCTGCTGGCCGAGACGGTCGTGTTCTGCTGGGCGGCGACGCTCAGGTCGTCGGCAATCCGGCCGATTCCGTGGATCGGCATCCTGGTCCGACCGATGATCCTCTCGGCGGCGACGGCCTTCACCCTGCGCGCCGCCGTCACCCGATGGCCGGCCGTGTGGCTGCCGCTGACGGTTGGCGGGGCCGCCCTGATGGCCTGCGGCATCGGTTGGGTCGAGCGGGGCCGCCTGGCCATGATGATCGCCGCACGCCGTGGCGACGTCCCTGTCGGCAGCCGCTGTGCCGCCTAGCTTGGAATCGGCGCGACCCGCTCCGCTGTTTTACCCCGAAGGGCACGCGTGAACGTTCGTTGGTCCGACGCCATGCCCCGCACGGTGAGACGCGCCGCGCCACCGCCCTCCAAACGGTGGACCGGCCACGGCGACCGCGCGCAGCAGCGGATCGGGCCCACCCCTGCGGCCGGCCTCCCCCCACTCGATTCGTTCCTCGCCGGCCTGCGCGGCCGGCGGTTCTTCTTCGCCCCGGTCTCGGGCAACAACGGCGACCGGCTGATCGAGATGGGCAGCCGTGCCCTTCTGGCCCGCCACGGGTTGACCGCCGTCGACCGGCCCGGCGGGGCGGACCTGATCGTGATCAACGGTGGGTACGCGATGAGCGACCTCTGGCCGCACGGCTTCGACCAGTGCCGCCGGCTCAGCAACCGTCACCCGAACGTCCCGCTGCTTGTGCTGCCGTCATCCTTCTGGTTGGACACGACCGACTTTCCGGCCCTGTTCGCCCGACGCCGTGCGCCGCTCTACCTGTTCTGCCGCGAGCCGCTCAGTCGCAACATCCTCCGCGGGCTCCGCTTCCCCTGCGCGACCGGCATCGGGCTCGACCACGACTCGGCCCTGGCGCTGGCGGGGTCGCCGTGGCTGGCGGCGTTGGGCCGGAGCGCGGGGCGGGCGGGCCACGTGCTGATCGTGCCCCGGCACGACGCGGAGCGCGCGGCCATCGCGCCGGTTCCGCGTCGACGTCGGCTGCCGCGGTGGATCCGGGACCTGCTCCAGCCGCTGTCCCCGCTGCGCGACGGCGCGCGTCGGCTCGGCCGAATCGCCGTCCGCCGCCGCCCCTCGGCCGGCGACCCGTCGCGGCTGCCGTTCGTGCAGCAGGCGATCGCGCACCTGCGGTCCACCGGCTCCATCGGCGATCACCTGCCGATCCTCGTGGCCGACATCTCCGACCCCGCGCGGGCGAGCTTCGCCGAGTTCTGCGACGCCGTGGCCGGCGCATCCGTCGTCTACACCGAGCGGCTGCACGTCGGCATCCTGGCCGCCCTGCTCGGCAAGCCGACGCACCTGCGGGCCGGCAACACCCACAAGATCCGCGGCATCTACGACCACTCCCTTCGCGGCCTGCCGTCCGTGCGCATGTTCGATCCGACGCCCGTGACGACGCCCGCCGACACGCTTTCCGCGACGGTCAGTCCGGTCGTGTTCGACGTCAGGCAAATCCTCGGCCCATCGGACGCCGACCAAGGCTCGCGGGCCGCCTGAAGCCGCGCCGAGCTTGGATCGGGCCGGGCGACGCCCTAAACTGTGGCACCCTATGCCCGTCTCCCTCGCCCACATGGTGTTGCCGTCAGCCCCCGCCACATCGCCCACGGCCGGGCGGAAACCGTCGTGGCTGAAGATGAAGATGCCGGCCGGCGACGGGTACTCGTCGCTGCTGCGTCTGGTGAACGAGCAGAAGCTGCACACGGTCTGCCAGAGCGCCAAGTGTCCCAACATGGGCGAGTGCTGGAGCGCCGGCACGGCCACGCTGATGATCCTCGGCGACGTCTGCACCCGCAGCTGCGGCTTCTGCCACATCGCCACCGGTCGCCCCCCGACGCTGGATCTCGACGAGCCGATGCGCGTGGGCTACGCCGTCGCCCAGATGAAGCTCGGCCACGCCGTGCTGACCAGCGTGAACCGCGACGAGCTGCCCGACGGCGGCGCGGCCGTGTGGGCCCACACGATCCGTGAGGTGCGACGCCAGTCGCCCGGCACCAGCGTCGAGGTGCTGATCCCCGACTTCGCCGGCAATTGGGACGCCCTACAGGTCGTCCTGGACGAGCGGCCCAACATTCTGAACCACAACATCGAGTCGGTCCCCCGCCTGTACAAGCAGGTCCGCCCCCAGGCCAAGTACCGCCGCAGCCTGGAGCTGCTGAAGATCGCCAAGGAGTTCGGCCTGACCACCAAGACCGGCATGATGCTCGGCCTGGGCGAGGAGGAACACGAGATCGAGGCGACGATCACCGACCTGGTGTCGATCGGCACCGACATCCTCACGCTCGGCCAGTACCTGCAGCCGACGCCGAACCACCTGGCCGTGGAGCGGTGGGTCCACCCCGACGAGTTCGCCGCGTGGAAGGTCAAGGGCGAGGCGGCCGGCCTGCGCCACGTCGAGAGCGGACCAATGGTCCGCAGCAGCTACCACGCGGAACAGCAGGTGGCGGCGCACGCGATGACGTGACCCAGGTCCGCATCGTGGACCTCTGGATGCCAGGGTCAGACGGAGGATCAACCCATGACCGCGATCGCCGCCGCGCCGCCGACCGTCGCTCCGCGCCGCTACACGCCGGACGACGTGCTGGCGATGGAGGACCAGGGGCTGTTCGAGCTGGTCGACGGACAACTGGTGGAGAAGCGCTTGGGGGCCGATGCGACGATCGTGGTCGGGGAGATCACCGGCCAGCTGTGGCTGTAAAACCGGAACGCCAAGGCCGGGCACGTCATGCCCGAGCAGAGCTACCTGGCATCTCCGCGCCGCCCCGGACAGGTCCGTCGGCCGGACGTGTCGTTCGTCACAACTGACCGAATGCCGGTCCCCCGGCCGCCGGGCCACTTGCCGTTCCGGCCGGACCTGGCGGTCGAGGTCGTGTCGCCGACGGACAACGCCTACGAGTTGCAGGACAAGCTGGCCGATCACCGATCGGCAGGGGTGCCACTGGTGTGGGTCGTCTGGCCGCACGTACAGTTGGTCCAGCAACACGCGCCCGGCAAACCGATGGCTGAGTTCCACTCCGGCGACACCCTGACCGGCGGTGACGTGCTGCCGGGGCTAGCCGTCGCCGTCTCCGACCTCTTTTCGGTCGGCGGGCCGACGGGCCCGGGGCAGTGAGAGCGGCCCCGATAATCCGGAGCAGCTTACACGCGGAACAGCAGGTGGCGGCGCACACGATGACGTCAGGCAATTCCACCGGTTTGAGATGACCGAGCCCGCCGATGCCGAGTTGATCAGCGTCACCACGAGGTCTGCCCCGCAGTCGCCGGAATCGTGCTGAAGCCCATCGGCACGGCGTGGTAAGATCGGACTGCACTGGGAGGTCTGTCCATGACCGCAATTGCAGCTGCGCTGCCGCCACCTGCTCCTCCGACGTTTGCGCCTCAAGACCTGCTGTCGATGGAGGACGACGGGCTGTTCGAGTTGGTTCATGGCCGGCTGGTGGAGAAGCGGATGGCCTCGGCGTCCAACTGGATCGCCGGTCGCATCACCTACCACCTGACGGCCCACCTGCTGGCGACCGGCGCGGGCGAGGTGCTACCGGAGCAGACGTTCCTCTGCTTCCCCGACAATCCGGATCAGACGCGGCGGCCCGACGTGTCGCTCGTCGTCGCCGCCCGCGTTCCGCGGCCGTGGCCGCCGGGCCATCTGACGTTCCCACCCGACTTGGCCGTCGAAGTGCTGTCGCCCAACGACGTGGCGGTCGAACTCGAACTGAAGCTCGACGACTACCGTTCGGCCTGCGTGCCCCTGGTCTGGGTGGTGGTGCCCGACCTGCGGATGGTCCGCGTCCACCCGCTCGGTGGCCCCATGACCGAACTCCGCAACGGCGACACGCTGACCGGCGGCGATGTGCTACCAGGGTTCGTCGTGGCCGTGGCCGACCTGTTCCCGCCGGCTTAGCCGGCACCCACCCCTTGAGCGCGAGCGCCGCATGTCCGAGCCGCCGCCGATGCTGACCTACGCGACGCCGCGGCGTGAACGCCGCTACTCCCGCGTCGATTGGTCCGCACGGCTGCTCGGTGCCGCGCAAGTGCTGATTGCCCTGTTGTTGCTGGTCCACATCGTCACCACCTTGGGGCGAGACACGTTCTCTGACGGCCCTTGGGTGGCACGACTGGCGTGGTACTGGTTCCCAAGATGCGCGATCGTCTCCAATGCTGTGGCGGCCGTGATGGCCCTCTCAGCGTCGTTTCGACTGCGGGGTCAACAGGGGATGGGCCTTCGCAGGTACCTGGGGCTCTGCCTTGGCAACCTGGCCATCACCGCGGTGGCGATGGTCGTTTTGGACCGGTGCCGGCTCTTCGTCAGCGACAACCCCTTGGCGCCGCCCGTCAACGACCGTCGGTTCTACTTGGACGCCGACCTGTACGTGCAGGTGCCGATCCTCTTCCTGATCTGCAACCCCGTTCTGGTCCTGCTCGCGGTTCGGCTGGTCCTTCGCCCATGGGCCGATGAGCCCGTTCCAGTGCAGTCGCATTCGGAACCCGGAAGCGGAACGAAGGTCACATTTGATGAACCCACCGCTGCCATCCGGGGCGACCACGAGCGAGGATGATCACCGTGCATGCCCGGCGCACCCGTCGATTACCCGCACGTGCTCGATGCGCCCGGTCACGCGTTGATCAACCTCCATCGCCAACCGTCGATACCCCGGTCGCCCTCACGGCTGGGCTGCAGCTGATCCTGGCCGGCCTGATCATCGTCGATGCTGGTCGTCGCGGCGACGTACGCAACACTCTGGCCCAGCGCGTTCGTCGGCAGTGTCTGGCCGACGCCCCGCCAGCGGCGCCCGCTGTACATCACGTACCTGATCGCGCTGCCGATCATCGTCGGCCTGTTTACGGTCGCCGCCAACGCAGAGACTTCGGCGTACGATCACGACACGCCGTGGGATGCTCGCCGTGCGACCGCTGTGGCCGCGGCGGTGATCGCCTTACGTCACGGCCGGCCAGTGCCGGCGGAAGAAGTCGGCGACGCCGGCCTTGTCATTGGTGCCGGACGCGACGCCGTAGGTCAGGTAGAAGTAGTCGTTGGGCGGGGCGTCAAAGTCGACGCCGTTCATTGCCAGGAAGACGACCGCCGACAGCGCGGCGACGCGCTTGTTGCCGTCCACGAAGCAGTGGTTCTTCGCCAGGTGGAACAGGTAGGCGGCGGCCATCTCCGCCAGGTCGGCGTGGGCACGTTGGCCGCCGAACGCGGCGGCCGGCTGAGCCACGGCCGACTCCAACAGTCCCGCGTTCAGCACGCCCCGTCCGCCGCCGTGCGTCTCGATCTCCGACTGGTGGATCCGCCGCACCTCGTCGAGCGTCAGGAAAATCGGCTTCATCGGTCACTCCGCCAGTCGCCGCAGCGTCTTCTCGTACCGGGCGCTCATGGCCTTTAGCGCCGAGGCGAACATCGCCTCGCGGCCCTGCCGATTCATCGGCGTGAGGACCAGCGTCCCGCCCGCCTCGGTGACGCGGATCAGCGTGTCGGCGTTGATGCCGAGCCGTGCCAACGTCGCGTCGTCCAGGACCAGGGCGAGCCCGTCATTCACGCGGGTCAACGTCCGTGTTTTGATGCCGTTGTTCATGCCGTATCTCCAGCCCAGGGCGACCCGATCACGCCTTCACCTGCGATCCCGCCAGATCCACCGGTCCCGTCCCCGTCGTCGCCAGCGTCTTCCGCCCGGCGTGCACCTCGCCCAGGTCGTTCAGGAACGCGTCGTACCGCTCGCCGTCGATCGGCAGCTCGACCGGCGTCCGCGTGACGCCGGCCAGCAGCATCGCGTTGCCGATCTCCAGGCCGCGGACACCCTCGACGCCGGGGCCGAGCATCGGCGTGCCCTTGGTGATCGCGTTGACGAAGTTCTGCGTCATCGCCTGGTGCTCGTTGGCCACCTTGGAACCGTAGGGGATCTCGCAGTCCCACACCTCGACCGAGGCGAAGCTGAGCGGCGACGTCTCGCGCACGGCGCGCACCGACTGCCGAGCCCGGCGGAACCGCAGCTTGCCCCCCTCGGCCACGATCCTGCCGCGGTCGCCGACGATCTCCAGCCGGTTCGTGCCGGGTGCCTCGCCGGTCGTGGTCACGAAGTGCCCAATCGCGCCGGTGGGGTACTCCAGGATCGCGCTCACCTCATCCTCCACCTCGATCGGGTGCGTCTTGCCCAGCGACGCGACAGCCGTGATGCGGCTGGGCATCAGGTCGGGGATCCACTGGATCAGGTCCAGGTTGTGGGGGCATTGGTTGATCAGCACGCCGCCCCCCTCGCCGGCCCAGGTCGCGCGCCAGCCGCCGCTGGCGTAGTACGTCCAGGTGCGGAACCAGTCGGTGATCAGCCAGGTGATCCGCGTCACCTCGCCCAGCTCGCCGTCGCCGATCAGCTCGCGGAGCTTCTGGTACATCGGGTTCGTGCGCTGGTTGAACATGACGCCGAACTTCAGGTGCGGCACCTTCGCCGCGGCTCGGTTCACCGCGCGAGCGGCGCTGACGGACACGGCGACCGGCTTCTCGCACAGGACGTGCAGCCCCGCCTCGAACGCCGCCCGCGTGATCGGCTCGTGGTCGTAGTGCGGCACGGCCACGAGGACGGCGTCAACCGTGCCGCTGCCGAGCAGGTCGGCGACGGTTGCAAACTGCGGGACGTCGGCACCGACCTTCTCGCGGCGCGTGGCATCAGTGTCACAGACGGCCCCCAGGGTCGCCCCGCTCACGCTCCTCGCGGCCAGGTACTTCGCGTGGGCCGAGCCCATGTTGCCCAGGCCAATCACGCCCATTCGCACGGTGTCCATGCTGGCAGAATCGGGGCCGTTCGAGCCACTGTCAAACCGCCGTCGAACCACCACGTTTGGCGGGAAGAAATGGGAGCCGCAGACGCACGCAGATGAAGAGCGCAGGGCTGAGCACTGAGCGCGGCCCCGGTTTTCCTCATCTGCGTGCAACTGTGTTCATCTGCGGCTAATCCGTCCTCTTCGGGGCGGCGGAAAATTTTCGCGTCCCATTGAACTCGTCCCCGCACGTTGCCATAGTGATGGGTCGCGCCCATCGGCGACCGTGAACCGACGCGCGACCGAATCTTGCCCCGCGAAGCGAGCCCGCCAGATGAAGGCCATCGACAGCCCCGAAGAGAACATCGAGCAGAGCCAGGAGTCGGCCCAGCCGCCGACGCAGTTGTCCCGCAGCGACCTGGACGCCGTCCACCACACGGCCAACACCCTGATCGAGCAGCTGGCCCAGGTCCCCGACGGCGACATGGTTGGCGAGATCGTCGCCAACGCCCTGAAGCTGCTGCGGGACCAGACCAACCGCGGCGACATCAAGCTGTTGAACAAGAGCCTGAAGGAGCTGCGGTACGCGCTGAAGGTGTTCGCCCCCTACCGCGACATCCACAAGGTGAGCATCTTCGGGAGCGCCCGGACCCCCGAGAGTCACGAGGACTACGCCTCGGCGGCGGCGTTCGGCAAGGCGATGGCGGCCGCGGGGTGGATGGTGATCACCGGTGCCGGCGGCGGCATCATGGCGGCCGGGCACGCGGGCGCGGGGCACGAGCCGTCGTTCGGGCTGGCCATCCGGCTGCCGTTCGAGCAGAAGACCAACCCACACATCGAGGCCGACCCCAAACTCATCAACTTCAACTACTTCTTCACCCGCAAGCTGATGTTCGTCCGCTCCAGCCACGCGGTCGTCATCTACCCCGGCGGGTTCGGCACGATGGACGAGGGGTTCGAGGTGCTCACGCTGGTGCAGACCGGCAAGAGCGTGCCCACCCCCATCGTGTTCGTCGACAAGAAGGGCGGCGACTACTGGGCCATGTGGCAGGACTACGTCGAGCGGCAACTGCTGCGCCGCGGCTTGATCGGCAAGGACGACCTGGCCCTGTACAAGATCACGGACAACGTCGACGAGGCCGTCCGCGAATGCCGGCACTTCTACAGCAACTACCACAGCCTGCGCTACAACAAGGGCGACGCCATCTTCCGACTGCAGCGGGCGCCCAGCGTCAAGCAGTTGGAGGCGATCAACGCCGAGTTCAACGACATCAACAAGGTCGGCGGCTTCCGCGTCGCCGCCGCCCTGCCGGCCGAGCGCGACGAGCCGTCTCTGGCCCGCCTCCCGCGGCTCGTGTTCAACTTCAACAAGCGCGACCACGGCCGGCTGCGGATGCTGATCGACCACCTGAACGACCTGCCGGCGTGACGGCGGCGGGAGCCGGCACGGGGCGGCCGCCTCCAGTGTGGGCAGGTCGGTGCCGGGCAATGGCTGGACGTCGTGCGTCTCGCTGTTGCGGACGTCGGGCTCGTGGTTCGACAAGTGGTCGACCAGCCGATCGACCGGCCCGTGATCATCGATTCCCCTGTGCTGCTCGCTTCCGCACCAGCGGCATCAGGTGATGGGGCAGCAACGAAGGCTCGAGTGGTGGGCCATCGCACGACAGCCAGTCCATCGTCTGCGTCGCCTTGTCGCAGGGCGGCCGGGTTCTCCGCCGACAATTTGTCGACCCGCCCTTCAGTCACCGCTGGCCGGTCGAGGGTCCTTGAGCCGGGGTGAGGCAGACCGTCGACGTCGGGGGGCGGGGGCGTGCATTCGAAAGCGAAGACTCGGCGTGGACGCATGCAATACCCCGGTGAAACCGGCCCGTAACCCTCCCGGGAGCGGTTGCCTTGGTATCGGGATGTTCCGCGCCTACCAACCGAAGGGAGGATTCGACGGCCTCCTTTGCCTTTTCGATCCGTTTCGCCAGAATGCCCCCTTGGCCGTCGCGGCCCGTGCCGTGTGGGCGCGGCGGCGGCCTCCGTGATCCGGATGTCGAGGGGAACGGGCCAGGCATGTGGTATTTTGCGTACGGGTCGAACCTGAACAGCCGGGCGGTGGCCGAATGGTGCCGCCACTACGGCTACCGCCCCCCCGCGCTCCGGCTCGGCAAGCCGGCCGTCCTCAACAACTGGCGGCTGTCGTTCCCCATCTTTAGCGAGTACTGGGGCGGCGGGATCGGCGACATCGTCTACGACCCCGGCAAGTATGTCATGGGGGCGCTGTTCGACCTGTCGGACAACGAGATCGCCGTCCTCGACGCCAAGGTGAACCGAAAGCTTGATGCCAACGGTAAGGAGATCGGCACCTACCAGCGGATCGAGGTCAAGGCCACCCACCTTGGCAAGACCGACGAGGTGCCCGCCATCACCTACCAGGGCGTCAGCGCGGAGCGGTACCATATTCCCCCCACCCAGCACTACATGGACCTGGTCATCCAGGGGGCGTACAGCTTCGGCCTGAGCATGATGTGGATCGCCTACCTGCAGAGCTTCCCCATCCAGGCGGGCCGCAAACCGCGGAAGCCGGACGAGCGGCCATGAGGTTTGATTTGCTGGATGATCACGTTCCCAGCGTCCACTTCATCGACCAGTCCCGCCGCCCGCCCGCGGCCAGTCGGCCGGCCGTCCCGTCGGCCACCGCGCGGTCCAGCTGGTCGAACCGGCCGGTGGTCGGCCCCACCATAAAGTTGCGGGTGTTGCCCCAGCCACCGGTGTTGACCCAGACGCCCCAGTACGCGGGGAGGTCATCGTCCGATTCATACTCGATCGCCAGCGATCGGCCGCGGCCCGGGTAACGGACGACCAGCGGCGAACCGATCGGGTCGAGCGAGAACGACTTCCACGCTCGGCCGGCCGGGAAGGCGGAGAGGTCGGTCAGCAGTACGTCCGGCTCGACGGCCGGCCAGTCGAACTCCACTTGATGGTCCACCCCCATCCCGTCATGGCTGTACCGCCACCGCCCGGCCGGACCGTCGAGGTGAGCCGGGGCGACCATCGACATCAGCGCGTGCTGCGACCAGAGGAACCGGAACTCGAACGGGGCCAGGTTGATCAGCGTGTACTCGGCCAGGACCGTCGAGTCGTCGAGGTAGAGCTTCCGCGTCAACCGGTAGCCGAACCGGAGGCCATGCCAGACCGTCGTGATGCCGCCCCTGGTCGGGACGGACGTGGTCGGCAGGCCCCAGAGCTCGCCGTGGTCGGGGATGCCGATGCCGTCGTACGGCCGGCCCGGGTACCGGCCGGCACCGACGGCCGGGAAGCACTCGTCCCACCCGGCGAACCAGCTGTCGTCGAACGGCTCATCGTACCGCGGCCGGGTGGGCAGCTCGGCCGGGTAGTCGAACAGCAGTTCGAAGCCGTCGGCCTTGTCGACCATCGACGACACCTTGCCGCCGTACGTCGGCCACACCTGCAGGCGAACCGCGTCGTTCTCGACCGTGACCGGCTGGCTCATGGGGGTCGCTCCTGAGGGCGTTGCGGACGGGCCCGTTGTACCCGCGCGGGCTACGATCCGCGACCATGGCGACCCCCATGTCCGACTCGATCCGCAACCCCCTGGCCGAGGTGACGGCGTGCCCGGCGTGCGGGCAGATCATCGCGGGCCTGCCATCTCAGGGCCGCTGGCCGGAGTGCGGCGCCGGGTACGACCGGCACGAGGTGGTCCTCTTCGGCAGCCGCCGGTGGCACGTGTGGGGCCTGTGGGGCGAGGTGCTGACGGCCGCACCGGTCTTCTGGTTCACCCTCGGATCACGGGACAAGCTCGAGATCTTCGCGTCGGCCGTCTGGGGTCTGACGCTGGTGGGCCTCGTGGCGGCGGCGATCAACCGGCTACTCGTGGAGCGACCGGGGCAGGCGAGGCTTCGCCTCTCGCAGGCCGGGTGCGGGCTGGACGTCGAGACGCCGCCGCCGCCAGTGCCGTTGCGGTTGCTAATCCTCATCCGCAACGCCGCGGGCCTGCGGCGTCGGTGGTGGACGGCCGAACCGTGGGTCCGCTCCGCGACCCTGCCGTGGTACCAGGTCCGCCGGACCACGATCACCCCTGCAAGGGATGGCCGATGGCGGATCCAGGTGCAGCGTTCGGGGTACACGCGCGGCAGGGCCGTGCCGATCGACGTCACCGTATCGGCGACGGCGGAACAGCTCGACGCCCTGCGCAGCTTCGTCGCCGAGTTCACGCAGCTGATTCAGCGTTAGCCCCCGGACCCGGTGCGTCCGGCAACGGCTGACCGGCGGTCCCCTCGTGCTGATCCCGGGTGCGGTACAGGTTCCAGATCAGGTAGGCCAAGATGGCCAGGTTCGCCACGAAGATCGCCGCCTTGATCGCCCGGCGGTGCGGGTGGAGCAGTTCGATGACCTCCAACGGCAGCAGGAGCGACGTCGTGACGATGACGACGTACTCGGCCCACCGCTTCCGCAACAGCAGCCCGATGCCCTCCAGGCCGAACAGCGCACCGTAGACGAACAGCCCGATGCCGGCGTGGTGCAGCTTCTCCGGCGGGATGCCGGTCGCCCCCGAGATCAGGCGGTGCATGTAGAAGCTGCCGGGGTCGAAGTGGACCACTTTCACCCATGTGGTCAGCGTCTCGTCGACGTCCGGCGACAGTCGGAGGTGATGCAGGCCGTAGGCGGCGGCAAGGAGGATCATCGCCTTCAGCAGCTTGAACGCCCCGATCACGAGGAGCAAGCCGTTTCTCTTCTCAGGCGGGGGTGGTTCGGTAAGTGTCATACGGCTCCGACAGGATGGGTGATGCGACTAGTGTAACGGCGGGAGCGATGCCGCGCCAGTTCGTGCTCGCCTTGGCACTCAGCTTGCACCTACGATGCCAACAGGAGTGTTCGATGCAAAGCAAAAAGAGCCTAGTTAGGGCGGTTGCCGCCGTCGCCGCTGCGGCGACGTGCGCGATCGCCTTGGACGCTGCGGTCGTCCTCGCAGCGGACCCGGGCCCGGCCACCCAGCCGGCCAAGATGGCCCCATCGACGCAGCCCGCCCTGGTAGGTGGGTCAATCTCGAACGAATATGCTCGCCCCGACCGCATGCCGGCACCACCCGCGCCGACTCTGATGTCGTCACCCAATGGTGCCTCCAGCGTGAACGCACCGGCCACCGTCACCGTGGGCGGCGGGGTCGATGCCGGCCAGCGTGATGCGGCACCCATGTCGTCCAACACCAGCATCACGCCGACTCCCACGACCCGTCCCGCAATGCGGTGAGATGGCTCGCGGTTTTAATTCACAGCCCCTTGGAGTAGCCCGTGAAGTACCTGATCCAATCGTTCCTCTTGGCTGCCGGCTTGTCGGCGATCGGCGGATGTGACGCCGTCGACTATTACCCGGCTCATGAGACGCCGATGCGATCAGCCGACCTGCGCAAGGAGGGTGTCGGGACGTACGGCGGAAACAACAGCAACTACCCGGTCGGCACGCCGGGCACGGCCGGGACAGATGGTCCGACTTCGGGCACCGCACCGTCGTTCAACGCGAGCGGCCAAGGCACGTTCTCGAACACCGGTTCCTACAGCGGCGCCAACGTCGGTGGCGCGAACACCCCACTGGACCGAACCACCACGGGCCCCGGCACCGCCGGCGGCCACTGACCGCCCCGGGGTCACCGCTCCCTCCGCATCTTGACGGCCACAATCTTCAGCGCCTCGGCCACGGCCGGGAAGACGTGGATGAGGTCAGCGAAGTCGTCTACGGCCGCGTTGAGCCGCAGACCCATGGCCGCCTCGTGGATCACCTCGCCCACCTGGGGGCCGACCAACGACACGCCGAGCACCTGGCCGGTCACGCGGTCGGCGACCATCTTGCATAACCCCAGCGGTTGCCTCATCAGCCCGGCACGTGGGACCTCTTCCATCCGAAGCTGACCGGCCCAGACGTCGTGTCCTGCCGCCCGCGCCTCTGCTTCGGTAATCCCGACGGTCGACACCTGCGGATCGACGAAGATCGTCCGCGGCACCACCCTGCCGTCAAATGGTTTCGCCGGCCCGAGGCCCAGCGCGTTGTGGGCCGCCGCTTGGCCCTGCACGTTCGACACCGGCGTCGCCTGCGGGCCGCCGACCGCGTCCCCGGCGGCGTAGACGTGCGGCACCGTCGTCCGCATCTCTCCGTCCACGACGATCTCGCCGCGCTCGTTGAGGCGGACGCCGATCGCTTCCAACCCGATGTTGTCGCTGTTGGGTCGACGCCCGGCGGCCAGCACCAGCTTCGCCGCCCGCAGCGTCGTCGGCCGCCCGTCCACCATCACATCGGCCGCCACGCCCTCACCGTCGCGCCGAACCGACCGGACCTCGGCCTGGAAGGAAACGTTGACGCCGTCCTTGATGAGACACTGCCCGATGCACGTCCGCACGTCTGGCTCGTACCCGTCGTTCAGCAGTTGAGCGCCGCGGACCAGCAGGGTCACCCGGCTGCCGAAGCGGTGGAACATTTGGCCCAGCTCCAGCGCGATGTACCCACCGCCGACGATCAGCAGGGACGCTGGCAACGCCCGCAGTTCTCCCGCCTCGCCCGCCGCGAGCAGGTCGCTCGTCAGAAACGGCACGTCGTCGAGCCCATGGATCGGCGGCACGACGGGCCGGGATCCGGTGGCGATCAGCACGGCGTCGCCGACGACCGACGCAGCGCCATCGATGTCGATCGTGTGCGCATCGACCAAGCGGCCATGCCCGCGGAACAAGTGTACGGACGCCTGCTTCGGCTGGTCGTAATGTTCCCGGTGGTGGAGCACCTGCGCGTCCTTCTGGGCGACCAACGCAGGGAAGCCAACGGCCAGGTCTGCCCGCGTGGGAATGACGTCGAACCGCGGGAAGCGGGCATTCTGGTACGCCTCGGCTGCCTCGATGAACATCTTGCTGGGAACGCACCCGTGATTCGGGCAGGTGCCGCCGGCCGCCCGTTGCTCGACGATCGCGACCGTCCGGCTAGCACGCGCCGCCACGGCCGCCGCCGAGTAGGCGGCGCTGCCGCCGCCGAGGATCACGAGGTCGAAGTGCTGGGACGGCGTGTTCATCGGGATCGGGATCGTCATCGTGCCGACCGAATCGTGTAGGGGTGGATGTGGTCCGCGACGTTACGGTTC
Organism: Tepidisphaeraceae bacterium; assembly: GCA_965198865.1. Lineage (GTDB taxonomy): Bacteria > Planctomycetota > Phycisphaerae > Tepidisphaerales > Tepidisphaeraceae > CBDAQA01. The sequence continues at coordinate 125,974 of CBDAQA010000025.1, forward strand.
GGCACGCCTCGGCCAAACGACCGCCGCGACGATCGCGGCGGCGAGGAACACCGCCAGGATCAGCGCGACCGTGGCCGGCCAGTGATCCCAGGTGGAATGGGCATTCGACCAGATGAACCGCCCGGGCACGAACGACCCGGCCGCCCCTCCGAGGTAGTAGAACGTGGCGTACAGGCCCGACGCCGATCCCTTGGCCGGGCCGGCGAACAGGCCCATCTGGCTCGCCGTCGCGGCCTGGCCGACGAAGATGCCCGAGCAGCACATCGCCAGCCCGATGACGGCCACCGTGACCGACGGGACCAGCGCCAGCGTCAGGCCGCACATCGACAGCGTGATCGCGGCGACCAGCGCGTACCGCTGCCCGGAACGGTCGATGAACCGGCCGCCGATCGGCGTCACCACCAGCCCGACCAGATACACCAGGAACAGCAGGCCAATCTGGGTGGGGGTGAGGCTGTAGGGCGCGTCCGCCAAGTGATAGGCGATGTAGTTCAGCGTGGCAACCAGCGCGAACAGCAGCGATGCCCCGACGAAGAACGACGACAGCAGCCGGCCGTTCAGGAAGTGCCGGGCCATCGCCTCTATCGCGTCGCGCAACGGCGGCACCGCGGCGCGGCGGGCCGACGGCAGCAGGAACAGGATCAGCAGGCCGCCGGCCAAGTTGATCGAGCCGAGGACGACGAACACGCGCGGCCACCCCCAGTGCTCGCCGACGAACCCGGCCATGCTGCGGCCCGTGACCCCGCCCAGCACGTTTCCCGTGATGTAGGCCGACATCGCGGTCCCAACGTGGTGCGGCGGCCACTCGGCCGACACGTACGCCATCGTCACGGCGATGATGCCCGGCATCACCAGCCCTTGGGCGAATCGCCACAGGACCAGCCCGCGCAGCGTGTGTGCGGTGGCGGCGCCGAACAGGGGGACGGTCAGCAGCAGGATCGCCCCGACGATCACGTTCTTCCGGCCGGCGCGCTCGCTGAGCAGCCCGATCCACGGCGCGGTGATCGCGACGGCGGCCGTGACGGCCGTGATCGTCATGGCGGCCTTCGACTCGGTCGTGTGGTACGTGGCCCGCAGCAGCGGCAGCAGCGACTGCGTGGCGTAGACGCTGAGGAACACGCAGAACCCCGCCACGCACACGGCCAGCAGCCGCCGGTCGTACGGGTGGCCCGCGTCGACGGCGGTGTCGATCAGGTCGGGCGTCTCCACGGCGAGGGTGGCATCAATCACGGGCCATCATTCGACGGGCGAACCGTCCGGTCCACCGGCGCGCGATTCTGGCGATATAGTCGTCGGCTACCCTCGCCGGAGTGGTAGCTATGAGACGCCGGGGAGCGAACATGTCGGGTAGAAACGCGTGCGTGCTGGCGGCCGTGATCCTGTCGTCGGCCACGGTGTGGGCCGCCGATCCAGTGACCGACGCCAAGGTGGCGATGGGCGAGAAGGATTTCCCCGGCGTCGTCGCAGCGCTCAAGCCCGTCCTCGCCAGCGGCGCGGCCGGCGACCGGGCGGCTGCGAAGGACCTGCTGGTCAAGGCGGCCACCGACGGGGCCGACGCCGCGCTCAAGGGCGGCAAGGACGAGGTGGCCGTCGGCGAGCTGGTCGGAGCGGCCGACCTGATCGAGCCCGACCCCCGCGCCCCCGGCCTAGAGGCACGGGCGAAGGAGGTGCTGCGGAACCTGTACGGGTCGGCCGCAAAGGCGAAAGCGTACGACCGGGCGCTGTGGGCGGTGACGACGGCGGCGGAGGACTTCCCGGCCGACCCGCCGCTGGCGCCTGAGGGGTCAATCGAGTCGCTCCGCGTCGGGGCGGCGGCGATCGCGATCCGGTCGGCCACCGCGCCACAGGCGTACGGGATCGTGGCCGGCCTCATCTCGGCGAAGATCCCCGCGTCGGCGATCGACCTGGGCAGGTCGACCAAGCCGCGGTGACGCGGCGTATGTCACATCGCTGCAGGACGTCGGCTGGTACGCCCAGGACGCCACGGTGGCGGGCGAGACGCTATCGGTCGGCCAGCTGCCGGCCGCGGGCACGCAGGCCGTGTCGGCAGCGCGATCGGCGGCCCTGGCGGCGCGGGCCGACGCCTGCTTGGCGTTCGGCAACCGCGCGATGGCCACGGCTGCCGTCGCCGACTTCGTTCTCGCCGCCGGTCCCGCCGACACAGCTATGGCGGGTCGGCTCAAAGGCGCGCTCGCCACGCTGGACGCCGCTCCACCCGATCCCGAACGCCATCTCTTGGTCGAGTTCGACGGAGCGATCGGCAACCTCGATGATCAGCACGGCCGCATTGGGATGTTGAAGTCTTGCATTCTGCTCAGTTGTGCAAATGACAAACTCGGGCTGGGGCATCGACTCGTCCGGCAACTCGAACGGGCCTTGGCTGCGGATGACGTAGGCCGGGTCGAACGTGTAGACCAACCAGGGCGTCAGGCGGCTGATCCCGCGGATGTGCAGCGTGCCCATGGCCGGCATCTGGATCAGCTCCCCTCGGTAAAAGTAGACGTGCTGACCGCCAAGGACGGTCTCGGCCGCGGCGTTGTATTCCTGCTTCGTCCACCGCTTGGGTGTCCGGAGGGCGGGGGCCGTCGTACCGATTGGCGGTTCGGCGAGCAGCGTCATGACGACATTGTAACCGCCGGGCCGGGAGATTTCAGCGGGCCGTTGGCGTCGCTGGGCTGGTGGCCGGTCCGCCACGGGCGAGGACGGCGGGCAGGTCGGCGGCGGGGATCCAGTCAAGGTGCCCATCGCCGAACAGCAAGTAGGGCCCGCCGAGGCCACCAGAATCCGGTGGGCTATAGGCGACCACCGTCGTGGCATCAGCGGTTGACGTAGTCATTCCTCGCCCAAGATAGGTGTAGCTCCGATGAGTTTCGTAGATGCGACCGAGGGGATCGGGCGGACAGACGGCGATGTCGGCGGCCAATCCCTCCGAACTTGCGAGGTCCGCCGATGACCTGGGATATAGGCCTTTGTGTTCGGTGCAGTAGAGGAGGATGCCGAGGCCAATCTGGTGAAGACGATCCATAACGGGCGTGTGGCTTCGCATGTTGGCGTAGTGACCGCGAAGTTGGCGAAAGCCAACGTAACTTGACAGTGCAGCTATCGTCGCGACCACAGCGGCCGATAGCGGCGTCACGCGGATTGGTTTAACCACGATCGGCATGAAGACATTCTAACCCGGACCGCGGATGACATCCGCGGCTTTATGGCGGGGCCAGGGCGGGCTACGATGAGCGAGATTCGTTTCGCACCCGCGCAGGAGACATCACGCATGCCGCTCACGTTCAAGCATCACCAACTGGCCAACGGGCTGGACATCGTGGCCGAGGAGAACCCGGACAGCCACAGCTTTGCCGCGGGGATCTTCGTCAAGACCGGCTCGCGCGACGAGGAGACGGCCATCAACGGCGTCAGCCACTTCCTGGAGCACATGCTGTTCAAGGGGTCCAGCAAGTACGGCTGGGAGGACGTGAACCGCATCTTCGACGAGCTGGGCGCCCGGTACAACGCGTTCACGTCCCAGGAGATGACGGCCTATTACGCGAACGTGATCCCCGAGTTCACCGAGCGCACCGTCGAACACCTGAGCCACCTGCTGCGGCCGGCCATCCGCGTGGAGGACTTCACCACGGAGAAGAAGGTGATCCTGGAGGAGATCGCCATGTACCTCGACGACCCCGGCCACCGGCTGTACGAGCGGCTGATGGAGGCGCACTTCGCGAACCACCCGCTCTCGCTCAGCGTGCTCGGGTCGGCCGAGTCGATCCAGCGGCTGGAGCGCGACCAGATGGCCGACTACTTCCGGCAGCGGTACGGGCCGGGGAACATGGTGCTGTCGGTCACGGGGAAGATGGACTTCGACGAGGTGGTTCGCCTAGCCGAAAGGTACTGCGGCGACTGGGAGACCGTCGACGCGCCGCGCAAGCAGCCGGAGCCGCTCTACAAGGCCCAGCGAATCGACATGGCCGACGCGAAGCTGAACCGCCAGTACACGATGGGCATGACGCCCGGCCCCAGCGCCCAGGACGAGCGGCGGTTCGCCGCCCGAGTGCTGAGCGACGTGATCGGCGACGCCGACGGCAGCCGGTTCTACTGGGCGCTGGTGGACAACGCGATCGCCGAGGACGCCGACTTCGGCTTCTACCCGCACGACGGCTGCGGCAGCTTCTACGTGTCGCTGACCACCGAGCCCGACCGGACCGAGAAGGCGATGGACATCGCCCTCAAAGAACTCGAGCGGGCCAAGACCGACATCATGTCCGATGAGGTGGACCGGGCGAAGAACAAGATCGCCACGAGCCTGGTGCTGAGCGGCGAGGTGCCGATCGGCCGGATGCGGTCGATCGGTAGCCAGTGGATCTACAACCGGCGGTACCGGTCGCTGGAGACGGACATGGCCACCCTGCAGGCCGTGACGGTCGACTCGCTGCGCGAGCTGATGACCGAGTTCCCGTTCGACCCGATGACGGTGGTCAGCCTGGGGCCTGGAAAGGCGTGAGGCGAGGAGGCTTGCGATGTCGGTGATCTCGGCCCCCACGATTCCACGGCTGATCAAGGCGGGCCCGCCCGCCCTTCCACCGTTGGAGGCGGGTGATCGCCTGGATCAGAAGACGTTCCACGCCCGGTACGAGGCGATGCCGCCGGGGTTCAGGGCCGAACTGATCGGAGGAGTTGTTCACGTGCCGTCGCCCGTTCGCCTACAACACGGCCGTCCGTTTTGGAACGCCGCAAAGTGGCTGGGCACATACGAGGATGCGACGCCAGGGCTCGAAGGGCTTTCCGACGTGACCACGATCCTCGGAGACGACAGCGAACCGCAGCCCGATGCCCTACTGCGGATCATCGGCGGTCAGACGCGCGAGGTGGACGGGTACCTGACGGGTGCTCCCGAGCTCGTGGTTGAGGTTGCCTCTGCGACGGAGTCCTACGACCTGCACGCCAAGCTCCACGACTACGAGCGGCACGGCGTGCTCGAGTACCTGGCGTTCATCGTTCGGGGCGAGGACGCGGCATGGTTCGACCGCGTGGGCCGGCGCTTGGTGCGCCGGGAGCCTGACGCGGACGGCATTCTGCGGTCGCGGGTCTTTCCCGGGCTGTGGCTCGATCCGGCCGCCTTTTTCCGGGGCGACATGCGCCGGGTGCGTGCGCTCGTCAAGCGAGGACTGGCAACGCCCGAGCACAGGGCGTTCGCTGCATCGATCAACCCCAAGGCGTCTGCCGTCGCGCGTCGGCCGGCCGGCAAGCGGAAGCCCTGATGCGACCAGCGATCATCTGACGCGATCACGCCGGGCACAGCACGACCTTGATGTACCCATCCGTCCACCGCCTCCGGGAAGACGCCGATGATGCCGCCGGGGTTCACCAGCTTGGCCAGGTCGGCGATCACCTGCCGGGGGTTCCCCTTCGCCCGGTCCTGATGGTCGCGGGCCTGGAAGCCGATCGCGTCGATGCCGCAGGTGACGCCGCCCATCACCTCCTCGCCACGGTGGGCAGTGCCGGCCCGTCGCTCCGCTCGTCGGCTTTCTGGAGCCGCTCGGGCACGAGGTCGATCGCGTAGGCCACGCCGGCCCCGCGGACGAACGCCGACATGACGGCCGACAGCCCGACCGCCCCAGCCCCATAGATGACGAGACGGTCGCCGAGCGCCGCGCGGGCCAGCTCCGTCGCGTGGTAGCCGGTGGGGAACGCGTCGGCCAGCATGGACGAAGTCGTTCTCGAAGTCGGAGGTGATCAGCCGCGTGGGCCGCCACCGGACCGCAGTACGGCCGCGGCCCGGTCGAAGTAGGCGGAGTCGAAGCCGAGCCGCCGCTTCACCAGTGCGTCCCGTCGCAGCCAGTTGCGCTCGCCCAGCAGACCCCAGCCCGTGGGCGGTGGGATCGGCGGGATCGGCCAGTCGCTGCCGTGGACGACGCGGCCCAGCAGGAACGGGTCGTCCAGCAACCGCCGCAGCGCGTGCCACCGGGCCGGCAGGCACAGGGCGGCCGTGTCGCCGTACAGGTTCTCGTGCCGACGAGCCATCTCGGCCCAAGCGTCAAAATAGTCGGGCTCGGTGAAGGTGGACCGCGTGCCGCAGTGTGCGGCGATGACGGTGACGCCGCGCTGGAGGGCCGGCTCCAGCAGCCGCGGGTCGGCCCAGGCGTCGTTCACGCGGATTAGCGAGCGCTCGCCGCCGGTGTGGCTCAGCAGCGGCAGCTTGTGGTGGGCCAGCGCCTCGTAGAGCGGGATGCACCGCGGGTCGGCCGGGCTGAACCCCTGCACAATCGGCAGCCACTTCAGCAGCACCGCGCCGGCCGCCACGCACCGTTCGACCTCGGCCACCGCGTCCGTTCGGAACGGGTGGACCGACGCGCCGAACCGCATCTTCGGATGCCGGCGGCACAGGTCGATCACGTAATCGTTGGTGACGTAGAAGTGTGTCCGCTCGGCATCAAGGGAGCCATCGTCGTGCCGCACGCCATCGAACGCCAGCACGACGGCGGCGTCCAGTTCGGGCGTGGCGTCCAGTGCGCCGACCAACCGCTGTTCCAACTGTCGCTCGGCCGACGCGTCGTGCCCGGCGATCCCCAGCCGCCAGCGCATGAACCGGAACGGCAACGTGTTCAGCAGGCGATCGGACGTGAGACCGTGCTCAGGGGTGAACGCGCAGACGTGGACGTGGGCGTCGATCCGCATGGCCGGCGATCCTACCCGTGCGGTCCCCGGTGCGGGGACGGGCGAACGCCGTCACTTGACGATGAAGTGGAGCAGCAGCGAGTAGCCCGTCATGCCGACGGCCAAAAGCCCGACGACGACGGCGGCGGTGAACGCCTCGGCCCGACGGGTGAGGGCGGCGACCGACGCCAGGGCGATCGCCAGCTGGGCGGCGACGCCGGCGAAGTCGGCCCAGGTCTTCTCGGCCAGCCGCTTCAGGCTGTTGCCCTTGAGCGCCTCCCGCTGGTGCTCAAGGTCCTCGGCCGACCTGCGCAGCCCGGCCTGGCGCGACCGGAACTCCAGCACGCGGGCCGCCAGTTCCTTGGCCCCACGAGCGGCCGGGTCGAGCGTCAACCGCAGGTCCTCGGCGTCGTCGGCCTTGGTCGCGTCGGCCTGGAACTCGGCCCACTTGTCCGACGCCTGCGTCTGCATCAGCACCGCCTGGTTGCTCTGGTAGATCGCGTTGTTGCTCAGGTCGGCCCCGTGGACCGTCAGGTACCCGGCCAGCCCCGCCAGCGCTCCGGTGATGAGCGGGACGCGCCTCATCCAGGGCGGCGACGGCGGTGATGCCCCAGCGGTGGCTGGAGTCGCGGGAGTCGGTTCCTGTGTCATGGCGGAACGGATATCGCCACCACAAGTTCACCGCAAGGGCGGCGTGGGTAGTGGGCGACCTCCCGCACACCCAGAGACCATCTGGGCAGCAAGCTTGAGCCGACGGGCCACGGCCTTGGTTCGAGGCGGCGCGGCCGCTCGGACCGTGACAATCTTGCCTTCGCGCGAACGATTTTTGAGCAAACCTACGCCTCGAAGACCTCGCGGCGAAGGTGAATGTGGTGTGTGATCGCCTGCGGGTCACGACTCTCACAAAACGCTCCGCGTCGGCCGCCCTGCCCCTCAAACCAACCTTACCGGCACCCCGTGGCCATGGAGGAACGTCTTCACCTGCCCCACCGTGTAGGCGTCGAAGTGGAAGATGCTGGCGGCCAGGGCGGCATCGGCGTGGCCGGCAGTCAGAACGTCGAGCACGTGCTGGGGGGAGCCCGCCCCACCGCTGGCGACGACCGGGACCCGCACCGCATCGCTGACGGCGGCCGTCATCTCCAGGTCGTAACCGGCCGTCGTGCCGTCGGCGTTCATCACGTTCAGGACGATCTCGCCGGCCCCGAGTCGCTCGGCCTGTCGCACCCAATCCATCACCAAGATTCCGGTCGGCGTGCGACCGCCGTTGACAAACACCTCCCACCTCTCGATGCCGTCGTTCCCCTTCACCCGGTTGGCGTCGAGGCCCAGCACCGTCGCGCACCGGCCGAACTTGGCCGAGATGTCGGCGATCAGCTGCGGGTTCCTCACGGCCGCCGAGTTCAGGCTGACCTTTTCAGCCCCCGCCTGGATCAGCCGGGTGGCGTCGTCGAGCGTGCGGATGCCGCCGCCCACGGTCAGCGGCATGAAGACGTGGTCCATCACCCGGGCCACCAGGTCGGCCATGATCTGCCGGCCCTCGAAGCTGGCGGTGATGTCGTAGAACACCAGTTCGTCAGCGCCCTGATCCTGGTACCGCTTGGCCTGCTCGACCGGGTCGCCGGCGTCCACGTGGTCGAAGAACTTCACCCCCTTCACGACGCGGCCGCGGTCGACATCCAGGCACGGAATGATGCGTTTGGTGAGCATGAGGGAGAAGTGCAGAACGCAAAATGCAGAGTGCAGAATGAAGCGGGGCACCCGCCCCTCCTCATTCTGCACTCTGCATTGTGACTTCTGCACTGGGCAGTACGGGTAACCGACGGGACTCGAACCCGCGACGTCCAGGACCACAACCTGGCGCTCTACCAACTGAGCTACGGCTACCAACCGGGCCGACCTTTTTAGCCGGACGACGCGAGCCAGTCAACTCAGTCAGACCACGTGCCTGCCGCACCTTTGGCAACCTCGGCAACGCCGGACGAATGGGCGGGCGTCGTATTAGAGCCCGTCCCCGCCGCCAAACTTGGCGTATGATGTGGTGGTTAGATCGGGTTGACCCCCCCGCCGTGAACTCTTACCCTTGCACGGTCAACGTACGCCACATCGCCGCTGGGGCCGTGCCGCTTCGGGACCTGCTTATGGCCAGATCGTCAGAGAGCATCGTCGGGCTGACCGCGAACCTCGACACCGAGGTCGGCAAGGTGGTCGTTGACCTGGGCCTGGCCACGCGCACCGAGGTCGACTTCTGCCGGGAACAGCAGAAGCAGTCGTCCGACCCCAACCAGCGCAGCCTGGCCGACCTGCTGATCGACAACAGCTTCATCACCGTCAACCAGGCCAAGCGCATCCGCGGCCAGATGGAGGAGCGCCGCAGCAGCCAGCTGCCCGGCTACACGGTGCTCGGCAAGCTCGGCAAGGGGGCGATGGCCACGGTTTACAAGGCCAAGCAGATCTCGCTCGACCGGATCGTCGCCGTCAAGATCCTGCCGCGGAAGATGAGCGACAGCACCGAGTTCGTGGACCGGTTCTACAAGGAGGGCCGCGCCGCCGCCCGCCTCGCCCACAACAACATCGTCCAGGCGATCGACGTCGGGAGCACCCCTGATGGCCTCCACTACTTCACGATGGAGTACGTCGAGGGCCCGACGCTGTACGACATCATGCAGCCCCCGCCCGTCGGTCAGGGACGGCACTTCGCCGAGGAGGAGGCGCTCGACATCTGCATCCAGATGGCCGACGCGCTCGCCCACGCCCACCGACGGGGCCTGATCCACCGCGACGTGAAGCCGAAGAACATCCTGCTCACCCCGCAGGGCGTCGCCAAGCTGACCGACCTGGGCCTCGCCCGCGCCACCGACGACAAGGTGGCCGCCGAGAGCGAGGCCGGGAAGGCGTACGGCACGCCCTACTACATCAGCCCCGAGCAGATCCGCGGCGACGTCGACATCGACTTCCGCGCCGACATCTACAGCCTCGGCGCCACCATGTACCACCTCATCACCGGCAAGCCCCCGTTCGAGGGCGACACGCCCACCGCCGTGATGCACAAGCACCTGAAGCAGCCGCTGGTGCCGCCGGACCACATCAACACGAGCCTCAGCAGCGGCATCGGCGAGGTGATCGAGCTGGCGATGGCCAAGAACCGCGACGACCGCTACGCCACCACCGAGGACCTGCTGGAGGACCTGCGGGCCGTCCGCGCCGGCCACTCCCCGATCCACGCCCGCCACGGCTTCGATCCCGCCGCCATGGCCCAGATCGAGGAGACCGGCGTCACCGTCGACATCGGCCAACAGGCCCGCTCCCCCTTTGCCGAGTTCCTGGCAAATCCCATCGGCATCGGCGTCCTCATCGCCGCCGGCGTGTCGGTGCTGGTCAACGTCCTGCTGATCTTCGTCCGCCACTGACCATGGGCCAGTCGTCGCGTTTCCCCGCTGTGGAGGAGACTCACGCGCCCCGATTTGAACCGACCCCGCACGAAGCTCCAGAACTAGGTCCTGGACGCATGACCGGGCTCGCAGGCCGCGCAAGTTGATCCGGCCGGCATGACCGGCCAGCGCCGACAGCTCGCCTTCGGCCCGCCACGCCAGCGCATCACGCGAAGTTACGGCACGCCCTTCGTCGGCTCATAGTAGTAGCAAGAGGCCGAGTCGGCTGTGGGATAGCGGGCACCACGCGTCAGGTACCCCACGTGGTTCACCTTGTAGATTGACGTGTCGGCCGGCATGGCGTACATGCGGACCGTGACGTTCACCGGCTCCATCGACACGTGCCCGTCCAACCACGCCACGGCCGCCTGCCCGCTGCCGTGCCGACCGTGCAGGTACGGGTAGTTCACCCCCTTGCCATACGGCGTCGACTCGCTCGCGGCGCGGGTCATGGTCCTTCGGTACGGGTCGGCGTAGCCGCTGTCGGCACACAGCAACGTCTCGACCGGGACCTGCATCTTGCCCAGCCGGTTCTGAAACGCGTTGGGCGTCGCGCTGACCACCCCCGTAACCGGGGGCTGCAGGTAGGGGTTGAACCCGTAACAGACGTTGGTCAGCATGCCGTACTCGTAGCTGCCGACCGGGTACCGCGACTCGACGGCCGCGTTGCCCAGGGGCTGGCGGACCATCTCGGCAGCGGCAGCGGTGGGGCACTCCCAGATGGCCAGGTCGCCGAAGGTCTTGGTGTTCAGGTAGGGCGACAGCAGCCCGCCGCGGAGGTCGAAGTCGATCACCGCCGGGCCGGAGTTGTTCAGGTAGTACTGCGGGTATCGGATCGCGCCACCCGCCGCCGCGGGGACGGCGATCGGCTGCAGCTGTAGCACGCCGTGGTTGGCGGTCGCGTAGCTCAGGGCCGCCGCCGCGATCTGGCGGAGGTTCGACGCGCACCCGACCGCCTGCGCCGACCGCCGGGCCCGGCTCAGCGTCGGCAGCAGGATCGCCAGGAGCAGGGCGAGGATGCCGATCACGACCAGCAGTTCGACCAGCGTGAAGCCCGCGGCGAACTCCGGCCGCCACGGCGCGGGCGGACACTGACGATCGTCACCCCAATCGTCCGATGCGGCGGTGCTCATGGCGCGACCAGGTAAACCTTGCTCAGGTCGCCGGAGTTGAGGGTCCGCGTCTCGACGTGGCCGTCGCAAAAGGCGATGTTGATCTTCCCAACGTGCCGCAGCTTGTCGAAGCAATGCGGATCATTGGCACGGTTGGCCGTCCCGTTGAATGCGTCGGCGACGGTGATGGGGATCGTGGCGGGCTGGCTCGGCTTGGACGGCGCGTAAAGGTTGTAGAGCGTAAACGTGCTCAGGCCCTGCCACTCGACGCCGCTACCCCCGCGGAACCCGTCGCAGGCGAACATCGTCAGCGACGGCTTGCGCGCGTAGGACGCACGGCCGCGCAGGCGGTAATACGTGTCATTCCAACCGAGCAGCGCCTCGTTGTAGACGTAGCTCTGTGGCTCGAGCCAGGTCGCCGTGTTGTCCTGCGGCACCAGCACGGCCGAGTCCAACGGGGGAGCGAACGGCGTGATCTCGGAGAAGCTGTTGGCCTGCGCGGGGCAGAGGAAGTTGCGCATGAACCCGGTCGGGTCGTACATGTTGCTCACCGCCCCCTCGTTGTTGATGGCGAGGATCTGCCGCTTGAAGCCCATGTAGAACGCCAGCGACGCGCTCAGCGGCGCCAGCTCACGCGGAACGTACGTGCCGGCGGATACGCTTTGTTTGGTCGGCTGGATGCTCAGGTACGAGTACTTCTGGCAGTAGACATCGCTCAGCAACTCCGGCTTGCGGGACGGGACGGTGCCGACCAGCGGGTAGTAGTCGTGGTGGTCTTGCCGGCACAGTTGGGCGGCCAGCATGATCTGGTTGAGCCTGGCCGCGCAGCTGGTGCGCAGTGCCACGCGCCGCGCCCCCGCCAGCGCCGGCAGTAGGATCGCGATCAGCAGCGCGATAATGCCAATCACGACGAGCAGTTCAACCAGCGTGAACCCCCGCGTTGGATACCCGGATCGGCGACGGCGGTGAAAGCGAAACTCGGTCATATCGCACCTGCGTGAAGGGCGGTCGATTGAATTCTGCCCGGCGCGTCGGCGACCGGGCAGGCCGGGGCCGTTCAGGCCCGGATGGGCCGACGGCGACCGCGGCCCAGCGCGAACGGCGCGGTGGCGGCGGCCAACAGCAGCGCGCTCGCCGGCTCCGGGGCGGCGGTGAGGTACAGCTCGTAATCGCCGCTTGCATCCGAACCCGCCAGCAACGTGAGCGGCATCCCGTTGGCGGTGGCCACGGTCGAGTCGTTCACGTCCAGCACCAGCGTCTTGGCCGCCAGCGCGGCGGCGAACGGGTTGGTGCCCGACGGGTTCGTGATGTTGGTGTCCGTGGCAATCAACAGGGCACCGTTGTTCCCGCCGACCGACACGCCGCTACCCTGGGCGATGACCGAGAACGGCGAGCTGGAGTTGGCCCCGACGGTCAGTCCGGTCATGACCAGCAGGTCACCGGTCGAGGCGCTGGTGGCCTTGACCAAGTACGCCCCGCTGGCGTTCCAGGTTTGTTCCGACGTGCTCAGCGTCCCCGGCGTGCCGGTGGTGCCAGCCCCCGCCGTGATCGTGCCGCCCGCGGCCACGACGACCGGGCCGGTGCCGCCGGTTCCCGCCAGCACCCCCCCGCCGCTGACCGTCACCGCGCCCAAACCGGTGGATGACGTGAGCAACGTCGTGCCGGACAGCGTCCTAACCCCTTGCGCCAGCAGGGTTCCGCCGACAACGCTCGTCCCGCCGGAGTAGTTGCTCGCGCCCGAGAGGGCCTGCGTGTACCCCGCCTCGTTCACGACGACGGCAACCTTGCCCGACGTGGCCGTCTCCACGATGGCACCGGTGAAGGTGGGGTACGCCGTGTAGGAGGACGGGCTGGCGACGAACAGGCCGTTGGGGTCGCCGGCGATCGTCAGCGTTGCGGTCGTGTTCGCGACAGAATTGGTGATCGCCGCAGGCGTCGCCTGGGTGACGAAGTTGTTATTGTTGATCGGGTAATTATCGTCGGTGGTACGGGCACTGTTCAGGTTGGACAGGTAGGCGACGCTGGTGCTGTACCGGTTCAGGTCGAATCTTTCGGTCCCCAGGGTAAAGGCGGTCCCCTCGCCGATCGAGTAGGCGATGGGCGCGAAGTTGGATTCGAAGTTGAGGCCGCTGACGGCCGGGATGGCGTTGTTCGCACCCAACTGGACCGTTGTCGCCGATCCGGTCGAGCAGTTGATCTGGGTTTCGCCGGTGTAGGTGTTGGCCCCGGCCAGGACCGTCGTGGTGTTGGCGTTGAGGCCGAGCGTGAGCGGGCCGGACCCGCTGATGACCCCGGTCACGGCGAGCGTGCCACCGCTGGACGCGTTGTTGAACCCACCGCTGATGCCGGCCCCCGCGGCCGACAGCGCGACGTTGCCGGCCCAGACGGCGTTCACGCCGGCCGCCCCCTGTAGGCCGCCGTAGAACGCGAAGCCGTAATACGCGTTCTTCAGGAAGGCGGTGGACGCGCTACCCAGGCCGTTCAACGACAAGGTGATCGGTGCGCCGCCGATGACGCCACCGCTGAGGCCGACCGTGCCGCTGCTGTCGTTGATCGACAGCGTCCCGGCTATAATACTGTTGTAGGCAGATATGTTCGGGTTGGAACCGGTCGTAGCGACAGTTACGCCCGATGTGCCGGCCAACCCCTTCGGGTTAGCGACCTGCAGCATGCTGCTGGTCACGGTCGTCGGGCCCGAGTAGTTGTTCGCGGCCGACAACACCAGCGTGCCGCTGTTGTCCAAGTATATGTTGGTACTGCCGATGGTCAGCGATCCTCCGCTGCTGTTCAAGCTGCTGGCGAAAGGTGTAACGATCCCAGGGTTCTGCCACGCCACCGCGTACTGTTGGCCTGGCGCCTGGCTGAACCCGGGTGAGAAGTCCAGGTTGCTGGCGCTGGGGTTGAGGATGCCGCCGGCGAAGAAAATCCCCTGAGTGCTGGTCGGCAGGGCGGCCAGCTTGAACACGGAGATGACGCCGCTCTGCAGGTTCGTCGTCCCCGTATACGTGCTGGTGCTCTGGTCCGGATAGTAGATACTCGAATTCGTCGATGCGGTGGGTGCCGTGAAGCTGTACACGACCGACAAATTGCCGGTGATGGATCCGTAGAAGTTAGCTACCGGATGCGAACCGTAGTTGAAGGATCTAAATGTGACGGTCGCTGGGGTGGACGTATTCGAGTTGGTGATCACGGCCCCGGTGCTGCTCTCGGGCTGAGGGAGCGAGGCAATGGCACCGTTCAGGTCCAGGGTGCCGGCGGTGGTGCTGCTGGTGCCCAGGTCGAGGAAACCGGTGTTGGGCAGGGGGTTGTTCGTTGCGAACTGGAGCGTGCCGCCGGTGATGGACGTCCCGCCGGAGTAGAGGCTGGCCGTCGTCAACACGAGCGTGCCAGCCCCGACCTTATTCAACCCGTAATTGCCGGTCGGCAGGCCCGTCGACAGGTTGTAGGTGCCCCCCGTGACGCCGGTCGTGTCGATGCCGATGTTCGCCGACTGGTACACATTGCTGGCCAGCTCCCCCTGACTCACCAGCGTGGAGGCGTAGCCGGCGAGTTGCTGTGGCGTGTTCGTTGTCGCCGGGAACGCCAGGGTGCCGCCGGGCGCGACGGACAAGCCGCTGGTGATCGATCCCAGCGTGGGCACCTCCAGAGCTCCGCCGATCACCACACCGTTCGGATTGCTTGGACCGGAGAGGGCGTCCACCGTCAACGTAAATGACGATCCGGATGGGTTGGCGACGCCGCCCACGGCCAAGACGTTGGTGGGCACGAACACCCTGTCATTGGCCCCGAGCGTGACCGTGCCGGAGCCCATGTACAGCGAGTTGGTGCCGCCGAAGGTGAAGTTGCCGTTCCACTGCTGGGCGTTGTTGGTCGTCAGCGTCTCGGTCGCGCCGGTCGTGTTGTCGATCGTCAGAGCCTTAGACGTCTGCGTGCCGTTCGTTGGGTTGATCGACTGGATCGTGAACGTCCCGGTGCCCAAGGCGGTGGGCGTGTTGATGTTGATGAACAGCGGCGTGCCCGCGGCCGAGGTGCCGGCCGAGTTGTCGGCGACCACCCCGCCGGTGAAGCTCCCGCTCGACCCGTTCAGCGTAATGCTCGAATTGGATATGTAGTGGGTGGAGATCAGCCGCAATTGGCCTGACCCGACCAGGGTCGAGTTGATGACGAACGTGCCGTTGCTGACGTTGTTGTCGATGATCCCGCCGCTGACGGTGATCGGTACACCGTCCACGGACTGGTTGGCCGCCGCCAGCAAGGTGATCTGCCCGTTGAGCGTCGCAGGCCTGCCCGTCTCGTTGATGACCGCGCCCCCGTTGCCCAGGATCAAATTGTTGACTGTGTAAGCCTGACCACTCGGGCCGTACAATTCCAGGGCGGCCGAGGTGTCCTGGGCGTTGGTGCCGGCCGAGGTGTTGTACAGATTCGCCTGTCCGTTGAATGACAGGATGGACAGCGAGTCGCCGCCGAACGTGTAGTTGGCCCCGGCGGCGGTGGGCGTGCGGAGGACGCCCGTGCCGGCCGCGCTGCCGGTGTCGACGTAGGCGTAGCCGGCCATCGGGGGGCTACCGGCGGGCAGGACCGCCGGGTTCGAATAGTTGTTCGTCGCCGGGTTCAGCTGCGCGTAGTTCCCCGAGCTAGCCTGAAAATTCGTCCCATTCGCGAAGCTGGACTGGGAACTGCTGTCGCTAGCGTTGAGGAACACCGTCTGGTCGTACGGGTTCTGCTGCCCATGCGCAGAGCGCGATCCGATCATGCACGAGCCGAGGCCGGCGGCGGCGGCAAGAGACAGCTGGGGGGCGCAACGAAGACGGCGGCGGGCGTACAACATCACAGGTTCTTCCTCTACCGAGTCGATTCTGAGTGAAGCGGGTTTTGGGGCTGGACGATTCAAAACTAGCGGGCCGGAAGTGCCGCGTCAACCGAAATCAAACATTGTTCACCCCTGCTGACAAAATCTGTTTCTGAAACCACGATTCGGCATCCTGCTTTATCTGCTTCGCGGAGCGGATGCTATCTATATAGGCACTAAATGACGGTTTAGGCCCATCTGCCACTTAGCGCGACGGATCAGGTCTATCGAGCGTGTCGGTTTCTGAAACGGCTTTCGACATCAATGATTGTTTTGTTGACAGAGGGGTAGGGTGCTGGTAGTTGTTGCGCGGTCGGGTGCGTGCATGGTGGGAGAACATGTCTCGGGCCGTGGGTTCCCACGGCCAGCCCCGTCGATGTGGCCAGCAATTGATCGATGGCGCGGGTCAGGCGGGCCGATGGCCCACAGCCGACCCGTGCCGAAAAGGAGACGCGATGCGCGGGACGACAACCCTGAGCCGCCGCCGGCGGCACTTTCGTGGGCGCGTGGCGGCCCTGCTCGGCTCGGCCGCCGCGGCGGCCGGCACGGGTGTTGGCCACGACTGCCCGGCCGGCGCGGCGGTCTACACGTACGCCGGGCCATTCACCGGCACCGGGTACTTCAGCAACGGCTCATCATGGGTCGGCGGCGTGGCACCCGTCAGCGACCCGAGCACGCAGCTGGTGTTCAACAACGTTGGCTCGACCGGCTACAACGCGGTGACCAACGGGAGCAGCGGGACCCCGTTCCTGCTCAACGCCGTGACGGTCAACAACTTCGGCACCGGCACGGTCGACGTGAACGGCACCGGGTCGACCGGACCGTTGGAGTTCAACGGGACGTCCGGGGCGACCTTCAACATCAACGGGTCCGGAAACGCCAACCTGGACGACGGCACGAACGGGACGATCCTCGACACCACGCTGACGATCGGTGGCAGCGGGAACGGCATCCTCCAGATCGGTGGCGGAGCGAGTAGCACCGCAATCAGCGGGACCGGCGGGCTGGCCCTCAACCTGACGGGGCTGGGGCAAGTCAGCCTTCAGGGGTCCGGCAACAACTTCTCGAGTGGCGTGACGCTCAACTCCGGTAGCCTGAGCCTCGTCGGATCCGTCCTACCCACGATGGGGGCCTTGACCATCAACGGTGGCACCCTACGGGCGACCGGCACGGTCGCCAACGCCGTCACGCTCGGTGCCGACCTGTTTCAGACCAACGGTGCCGTTGCGTTCAGCGGTGTGATCAGCAACAGTGCCACCGGGAGCGGCGGGATCCATTTGGTCAACGGGCTCAACCCGACTTACACCAATATAGCGACCACGTCGGTCACGCTGAACAACAACAACACCTTCTCCGGGCCGGTCACCATCGACAGCACGCCGATCGCGGCGAACCTGAGCGCGTCGCCGACCGGGTCGTCGTTCTACTTCTCCACCGTGAGCGTTTCGGGCACCGGCAACCTTGGCAACACCTCGGCCGTCACGGTGGGCAATAACGGGACGCTGAACTTCACGGGCAGTACGGCCAACACGCGCGTTCCCGACTCGGCCACGGTTGCCCTCAACGGCGGGCGGCTCTCGCTCACGTTGCTGACGACCAGTGTGGCGTTCACCGAGACCTTCGGCACCGTCAGTGCCAGCGGATCCAACACGTTCTCGATCGGGTCCACCCAGACCAGTGGTACCGCCGTCAACGACGTGTTGACGTTCGGCACCTTCACCCAGGCAAACAACGGCACGCTGTTCTTCCAGGGCCAATGGCTCGGCTCGGGCTCCGCCAACAGGGGCGTGGGCGAGGCCATCTTCGGCACCGCTGGGCTGACCGCCGTCACCGACATGGCGGGCAACACCAATCAGGCCCTGCCCGTCATCCCGTTCGCGGCCGGAACCGCCTCGACCGCGAACACGAACCCCCTCGCGTTCGTGACATATAATTCCAGTGCCGGAATTCAATTGGTCCTGCTCAACAACGCCACGTTTGTCTATCAGTCCACTGCTTCTTCAGTGATCCCGTCGGCCGCCGCGAACCTGAACGTGAACCTGGGCGGCACCAACGCCATGAACACGCTGCCTAGCAGCAGCCTCACGGTGAACGCCATCGGGACCAGGTCTGCCGAGAGCCTAACTGGAAGCGGGACGCTGACCGACTACTCGGGTGCTGTCGTCGCCGGAGGTACCTTCAACCTGTCCGGGCCGACGCTCGCATTCGGCACGGCAACCGGCTACTTCCACCTTAGCCCAACGACGGTCGCCACGACGCCGTCCTTCCTGGTCAGCGATCCCAGCACGATCACCGGGTCGAATGGCGTCGTCTTCAGCGCCCCGGCGGTCAGCGGGCCGACGGTCCTCTTGCCGATCGTCGCCTTCAATAATCCGACGAATGGCAACGGCTTCACCGGCGGACTGACGCTCAACAACGTCAACGCCGAGTTCAGCACCGACGGCGAACTGGGGGCCGCCGGCCAGCCGATCACCCTTGGCGGGGGCTACCTGACCTCCACCAACACCTCCTCCGCCATCACGATCGGCCGCAACATCACTCTCGGGGCCGCCGGCGGCGGGGCCAGCACCGCGACGGCCGGCCAGGTGCTCACCCTGTCGGGCGTCCTCTCCGGCCCCGGGTCGCTCACCGTCGACCCAGGCCCGGCCGCCGCCGGCGGCACGACCGCCTCCACCGGCGTCACCGCCCTCATCAGTGCCAACACCTACGCCGGCTCGACCTACGTCTACTTCGGCACCCTCAGCGTCGGGTCCGACAGCAACCTCGGAGCCGGGCCGGTGGTTCTGGGCACCAGCAGCACGTTCCAGGTCTCCACGAGCACGACGCTGACCCACGCGATCAACCTCGAGAACACCTACCTGGGCACGGCCACCGCCACGATCGACACCGCCGGCAACAACGTCACCCTGTCGGGCGTGGTCTCCGGCACCTCGGCGCTGAACAAGATCAACGGCGGCACGCTCACCCTGACCGGCAACGACGCCAACCTGAGCGGGGGGATCACCGTCTCCGCCGGCGGGCTGCGGGTGAACAACACGATCGGGTCGCCCGCGGTGATCGTCAGGGCGGGTGCCACCCTGGGCGGGTCCGCCTCGGTTCCCGGGACGATCGACGTGTTCGGCACGATCACGGCCGGGGCGTCGAACACGGCGATCGGCACGTTCCGCTCCGGCGGCACCCAAACGTGGGAGGGCGGGGGCGGACTGCTGACCAAGGTGTCGGCCGACGGCACCGCCAGCGACCTGCTCGTGATGTCGGGGCTGACCCTGGCGGCCAACAGCTCGTCGCCGTTCGCGATCACCGTGACCAGCCCCGGCACGCCGACGCTGGCCACCGGGGGCTACGTCGTGTTGGCCGTGGACACCGATGCCGGGTCGTCCAACCCGTTCAACAGTTCCTCGACGGCGTTCAACCTGTCCGCCCTCGGCACCCCGAGCGTCACCGGCCTGCAGTCGGCGACCGGCAGCTTTGCCGTGGCCACGCAGTTGGACACGACCAGCAACGGCGGGTACGACCTCATTCTGGTGGCGGCCCCCGAGCCGACGAGCCTGCTCCTGGCCGCCCTCGCCACGGCCCCACTGGTGTTGGGTCGACGGCGCCGCTCGCGGTCGGCGACCCGTTTAGGCAATGCCGCGTCGGTATGGACCGGCGGTTCGGTGTGGGCGATGAACGCCCGACACGGTTGAGGGAGTCGAGCGTGTCCTCGTGAGAAGTTCGGGGTGACGGGTTCAGCTCGCGTGCGTCGAATGAGCGGGCAGTGTCGCCCCGCTCGCCAAGCGAGTGCCGGCCGCCGGCGTCTCGGGCAAGTCTGGTCGTGCCGCGTTGCGTGTTCGGCTGAAAGTCCAGTACACTATGGTAGATTTGGCCACCTTCTCGCCAGTTCGCGTCGAGGTCGACCCGCCCGCCACCGGGGCGGTCGACGGGTCCCCCATGGGGTTGGGCGTCGCGAACGGGGTTGACGGGACTGCGTTCTCGGTCGAGAGCGGGGCCGTGATGCGCCAGCTGCGGGCGGCCGTCGCGGACCTGATCAAGTCCCTGCCCGTGCGCGTCCGCACCACCCGCGACCTGCAGAAGGTGTTCGGCATCGACGTCAAGCTGTGCTGGCAGGTCATGAAGCTGGCCGGGCCCGGCGACCCGCTGGCGCTGGCCCCCTTCGTCCCCACCCCAGGGCCCATGCGGCGGTTCCTGACCGCCGCCGGCAAGGCGGCCGGCGTCGATCGGGCCGTGGTCCGCAAGATCGAGATGGCGTACGGGGCGTTCCAGGAGCAGGTGTCGATTCACGCCGGGGACCGCTCGACGTTCGAGTCGATGGCGGCCGGGTCGGCGGGGCCGAACGGGCCCAACAGCGAGGACATGCAGAAGGCGGCGGTGCGGCTGCGGAAGTCGGCGTTCCTGACGGCCAGCCACTACGCGGGGATCCAGCTCGACACGTACCTCGGGGTGTCGTTCGTCCACCCGGGCTCGACGCCGGACCTGTTCGACGGGGCGTTCCTGCGCGTGAAGCTCGGCGTCCGCCGCCTGCGGCCGTCGGCCGACCTCAGCGTCGACACGACCAAGCTGGTGTCGACCGATGCCAACATTGAGGAGGCCCGGGACACGATCGCCAAGTTCGCGTTTGACCCCGGTGCCGCCAACCAGTATGGGGCGGCGATCCTGCCGCAGTTCTCCAGCCGACCGCTGCCGCGGTTCCGCACCGACGTCGATGCCACCGGCACCGTCTGCACGCGGATCGTCAGCGACAGCGTCGGCCAGAAGGGGGCGGTCGACCTGACGTTCGGCCGGTACGTGACCGACGTGCCGATGACCGCGCTCTACGGTGGGACTCGCCAGGGGTTCGCCACGTCGCTGGACAACATCTCGCCGACCGGCGTGCTGATCCTGGACAAGCTGATCCACCGGCCGACGTTCCCGAGCCTGGCGCTCGACTTCGCCGTCAACTGGATGTACCCCGCGCCGCTGAGCGGCGGCAACCCGGCCCCCCTGCCGTTCGCGGAGCGGCTGACCCGGCTCGATGGCGGCATCGACGGCGCCCGCACCCACGAGGTGCCCGACTACACCGACATGGTGGAGTACGTCTGCGGCCACCGCGGCTGGAACCCCCACGACTTCGACATCTACCGGGTCCGCGTCGAGTACCCGCTGCACTTCACGCGACTGTGGACCCGGTTCGTGCCGCCGAACACCGGCGATTAACCGATTGGCCGACGTGCCCGCTTCATCGGGGCGCGGCAGCGCTCAAGCAGGCGTATCGACCACCCTCTTCGTCACACCCCCGCCGCCTCCGGTGGCTCGGCGTTGTCGATGACAGACCCCCCATCGTCGTTGTCGCGGGAAGTGGCTCACCGCATTGGCAGGTCATGCGGCGGACGTTGGGCCGGCGTAGCACGCTCCGGATCGTGTCGTAATCCGTCCAGGTCATCACCGATGTCCACGGGCGATGCCTCCTGTACATGGCAGACTCTGGTTGCCTCCCGGTCGGAATGGGTCGCGCGCGATGCGTTGGGCTGGCGGCTCCCCCATCAAACCCCCGCCGCCTCGGGCAGCTCGGCGTTGTGGGCGACCGTCTGCACGTCGTCGTTGTCCTCCAGCGCGTCGATCAGCCGCAGCACCGTCGCCGCCGTCTCGGCGTCGACCGCCACCGTCGTCGTCGGCACGTGCGCGATGTCGGCTCCCTCGATCGGCACCTCGGCCGCCGCGATGGCGTCCCGCACCTTCTGGAACGCCGTCGGCGACGTCAGCACCTCGAACACCTCGCCCCCCTCGCTCGTCACGTCCTCGGCCCCGGCGTCGAGCGCCAGCTCCATCAGCTTGTCCTCGTTCACCGCCTCGGCCTTGATCGTGATGATGCCGCGCTTGTTGAACTGGAACGCGACCGACCCGGTGGTGGCCAGGTTCCCGCTGTTCCGTTCGAAGATGGCCCGCAGGTCGGGGGCGGTGCGCGACGGGTTGTTGGTCAGCGCCTCGATCATGATGGCCACGCCCGACGGGCCGTACCCCTCGTAGGTCTTCGCGGAATAGTTCTCCCCGCCCAGTTCGCCGGTGCCCTTCTTGATGGCGTTCTGGATCGTGTCGCGGGTCATGTTGCAGGCCTTGGCCTCCTCAATGACATATCGCAGGGCCAGGTTGTCGCGCGGGTCGCCGCCGTTCTTTGCGGCGATGATGATCTTCCGGCTGATCTTGCTCCAGACCGTCGCCCGCTTCTTGTCGGTCGCACCCTTGGCTCGCTTGATCTTCGCCCAGTGACTGTGCCCGGCCATCGCCTCGCTCCGCAGAGAACCGCCCGGCGTCATCGACCGCGCCGCCGTGACGCCGGATTGTACCCGGTGGACGGCCCACCGTCCCGGCGTGACCACCACGACGATTACTCGCCGCGACGGCTGCCGCCGTTGTTCGCGCGGCGGTCACTTGACGAGCCCTGACCGCTGTTGTGTCGCCGTTACCCACTCGCTATAAGGCGTTGTCCGGCCAACCTGCTGATCTTCGATGAGACCGCCCCACCAGCTCGTCCACAGTCGCGCCCGCGTGCGCCAGCGGTACGCACTGTTCCCGCTGGAGGGGTATCCGACCAGCCGCCTACCGGCGTGGCACGGGGCCGACATCCGGGTCCTTGCCTCTCCGGCGATCGGGGCGTCATTCGTGCAGTACCTGATCGACCTGCAGGTCGGCGGCGGCACGACGCACCGGCCCGACGGCCGAGTCGAGACGTTCCTTTATTTGATGGAGGGGGATGCGGAGTTGGAGCTGGCGGGGGCGGCACCGACGCCGCTCGTTGGGGGTGGCTTCGCGCTCGTCCCCCCGGCGGTCGGCTTCGCGCTGAGGGCGACCACGCCCGCAAAGGTTCTGGTGCTGCGGAAGACGTACGAGCAGGCCGAGGGCGTTCCCGTGTTCGCGTCGGTCGTCCGCCACACATCGGACGTGCCCGCACCGGCCTGGGAGAACATGGATCAGGCCCGGCTGCAGACGCTGATTCCCGACGAGCTGCCGTTCGACCTGGCGATGAACATCTTCGCCTTCGACCCCGGGTTCGGCCTGCCGTACGTCGAGACGCACGTGATGGAGCATGGGGCACTGATCCTTCAGGGCAAGGGCCTGTACTACCTGGACGGCGACTGGCTGGAGGTCGAGGCCGGCGACTTCATCTGGATGGGGCCGTTCTGCCCGCAGAGCTTCTATGCCACGGGGCCGGTGCCGGCGAAGTACATCTACTACAAGAACGTGAACCGCGAAATTCAGTTGTGAGTTGGGGGTTGTGAGCTGTGAGCAATGCGACACCTCAGAACTCTACAACTCGAAACGAAGAACCAACACGCTATGGAAAAGATCTACCGAGACGCCGACGTCGACCTGTCGGTCCTGAACGGCAAGACGCTGGCCGTGATCGGCTACGGCATCCAGGGCAAGGCCCAGGCGGCCAACGCCAGGGACAGCGGGTGCAAGGTGATCATCGGCGCCCGCCCCGCCGCCGAATCGAGGAGCCCCGCCCAAGCCACGGCCGACGGGTTCGAGTGCGTCTCGATCGCCGACGCGACCAGGAAGGCGGACGTGCTGCTGATCGAGCTGGCCGACCCGGTGCAACCGAGCATCTTCAAGGCTGACATCCTGCCGAACCTGCGGTCCGGGCAGACGGTCTGCTTCTGCCACGGGTTCAGCGTGCTGTACGGGCAGATCAGCCTGCCCGAGGACGTGAATTGCGTGCTGTACGTGCCCAACGCGCCGGGCGCGTTCGTCCGCAGCAAGTACCTCAAGGGCGAGGGCGTCTACGGCTGCGTGAGCGTCGACCACGACGCGACCGGCGATGCGATGGCAATCGTGCTGGCCATCAGCAAGGCGGTCGGCTCCACCCGGGCCGGCGTGGTCGAGATGACCTTCCAGCACGAGACCGAGGGCGACAACTTCGAGGAGCAGATCCTCTACGGCGGTGCCGTCGCCCTCATGCGCGCCTGCTTCAACACCATGGTCGCCGGCGGCTACTCCCCCAGCTTCGCCTACGCCAAGGCCATCCGCAGCCTGCGCTCGGTCATCGACGTGATGGACGAGAGCGGCATCGAGGAATATCTCACGAACCGGTGCAGCCGAACCTGCGAGTTCGCCGTGCGGACGCGCGGGCCGCGCGTGATCAACGAGGACGAGGTCAGGAAGATCTTCGCCGAGACCGAGGCCGGCATCTTCGCCCGCGACTGGATGCAGGAGTGGGCGCTGGGCACCCCGCAGCTGCACCGGCTGCGGCGGACCGCCCGCGAGAGCGACATGGAAAAGACCGGCACCGACTGGCGGCGGGACTTCGGGAGATAAAACCTGGCCACGAATGGCACGAATGAACACGAATCAGAGAATCATCCACGAAGGACACGAAGGCACACGAAGAAGAGCAAGCTAGTTGGGGTCTTTCCTCTTCGTGTCCCTTCGTGTCCCTTCGTGGATCACTCTTCCGAATTTCGATTCGTGTTCATTCGTGCCATTCGTGGCCCCTCTGCCATGCCTATCGACCCCACGAGAATCGCCGCCGACATCGACGCCATCGCGGCGTTCAGCGAGTCGCCCGCCACGGTCGGCCACAGCCGGCCGACGTTCTCCGACCCCTGGCGGCTGGCCCGCGACTACGTGATTGGCCAAGCCGCCGCCGTCGGCTGCAAGCACCGCATCGACGCGGCGGGGAACGCCCACATCCGTCCGCAATCGATCGGGTGGGACGAGCGGGTATGGATGAGCGGCTCCCACATCGACAGCGTCCCCACCGGCGGCAAGTACGACGGCGTGATGGGCGTCGTCGTCCCGCTCGAGGTGCTCCGCCACGGCCCCGTCCCGCTGGAACTGGTGATCTGGGCCGAGGAGGAGGGCACGACGTTCGGCATCGGCATGATCGGCAGCCGGCTTGCGGTCGGCCGTGACGGACCGTTTGCCGGCCGCGGTGACGACGGGTACTTCCACCAGTTTCTCAACCGCGACGGCGAGAACTACTTCGAGGCCGGCGCGGCGCACGGGGTCCGGCGCGATGACCTATCGGCGGAGCGGTTCGAACCGGGCCGATACCGCGGCCTGATCGAGGTCCACGCCGAGCAGGGTCCGGCCATGTGGGCCGAAGACGTGCCGCTGGCCGTGGTGACCGCGATCGCCGGGCGGCGGCAGTACAAGGCAAAGATCATGGGCCAGGCGAACCACGCCGGCAGCACGCCGATGGGGTACCGGTCGGACGCCCTGGTCGCGGCGGCAAGGGTGATCGTCGTCGCCGACGAGATGGCCCGCCGGCACGGCCCGCCGACGGTCGCCACGGTCGGCCGGATCGACTGCCAGCCGAACGCGGTGAACGTCATCCCCGGCACGGTGCGGTTCACGGTGGACGTGCGGAGCCCCGACGCCGCCGTGTTGGTCGACTGCAACGAACAGCTTGAGCAGGCCGTGTTCAAGGTCGGGATGGCGTTGAACTTCATGACGACCGAGGAGCAGCCGCCGGTCCACCTGGACGCTGACCTGTGCGGGCGACTGACAAGGATGGTGGGCCACACGACGACCAGCGGCGCGCTGCACGATGCGGCGATCCTAGCCCCGCTGTTGCCGACGGCGATGTTGTTCGTCGCCAGCAGGGATGGCATCAGCCACAACCCGGCCGAGTTCAGCCGGATCGAGGACGTCGCCAGGGCCGCTGACGTGCTGGATCGGCTGGTGCGGGAATGACGCCGCTGTCGCAGCTCAACCACGCCGACCGGAACAGCTTCATGCTGGTGTGCGGACCTCTGTTCGAACACTCGGCGTGGATCGCGCAGCGCGCCTGGCCGGCCCGGCCGTTCAGGAATCGGGACGCGTTGCACCAGGCGCTGTGCAAGGAGATGTACGCCGCGACGGACACCGAGAAGCTGGAGCTGATCGGCGCCCACCCCGACCTTGTCGGCCGGCTGGCGAAGGAGGGGCGGTTGACGGCCGAGTCGGGAAGCGAGCAGTCGGCGGCGGGGCTGACGGCACTGTCGCCTGAAGATGCGGCGGCGTTCGACCGGTACAACGACGCCTATCGTCTGCGGTTCGGCTTCCCGTTCGTCATCTGCGCGCGGGAGAACAAGAAGGACGCGATCCTGGCCGCGTTCCCGGTGCGGCTGCGGAACACGCAGGCGCAGGAGATCGCCGCCGCGTTGGCGGAGATCGCGAAGATCGCCCGGCTGCGGCTGTTCGACGCCGTCTCGGAGGACTGAGTGCTGACCAGTAATTCCTACGGAAAAAGCGACGTCCGCCTGACCAAGGTGGTCCGCCACGGCAGCCGCCACGAGCTGTTCGAGTTCAGCGTCGACGTCCAGCTGACCGGCGACTTCGCCCCCGCCTACACGGCCGGTGACAACCGCCGGGTGATCGCCACCGACTCGATCAAGAACACCGTCTACGTGCTGGCCAAGGAGCGGACGTTCGACAGCCCCGAGGGTTTCGCCACGATGTTGGCCGAGCACTTCCCGGCGACGTACGACCACGTGACATCGGCGGCCGTGGACCTGCGGCAGGCGTCGTGGGCGCGGATCGCCACCGACGGCAAGCCACACGACCACGCGTTCGTCAACGGGGGTCGTGAACTGCACACGGTCCGCTCTGTTGCCGAGACCGGGAAGCCGACGACGATCACCGGCGGCGTGACCGACCTGCTGGTGCTGAAGACGGCGCAGTCCGCGTGGAAGGATTTCCACACCGACCGCTACCGCACGCTGCCCGACGCCGGCGACCGCATCATGGCCACGAGCGTGACGGCCACCTGGGACTACGCGGGCGGCACCGTCGACTTCGTCGCCTCCCACGACCGGCTCCGCGCAGCGCTGCTGACGGCGTTCGCCACGCACGATAGCCTGGGCGTGCAGCACACGATGCACGAGATGGGGCACGCGGCGCTAGCCGCGGCACCCGAGGTTCGGCGGGTGTCGCTGCGGCTGCCGAACAAGCACCGGATCCCGTTCAACCTCAAGCCGTTCGGGCTGACGAACGACAACGACATCTTCGTGTGGACCGACGAGCCGTTCGGCGACATCGCGGCCGTCGTGGAGCGCGATCCCGCGTAGCGGTCGCCCCGAAGGGGCACTCTTCCGAGCGATCGGGGAGTGCCCCTTCGGGGCGACCGCTAAACGGTGGCAACTGGGATTCGATCGATCATGGCCGGCAAACTCTCCACCCACGTGCTCGACACGGTCACCGGGAAACCGGCGGCGGGGGTCCGCGTCGAACTGCACCGGCTCGACGGAGACGGCACGAAGGCGCCAGTGGCCGACGTCGTTACCAATGCCGACGGCCGGGCGATGCTGCTGACGGCCGAGGCCATGGTGGCCGGGCGATATCGGTTGCTGTTCCACGTCGGCGACTACTTTCTGGACCAGGCGAATGAGGACGGGGGGCGGTTCCTGGACGTGGTGCCGGTGCTGTTCCGGATCGAGGACGCGACGGCGGGTTACCATGTGCCGCTGTTGGTATCGCCGTGGAGCTACTCGACGTACCGGGGCAGTTGACAACAGAGCCCGGCGGCTCCGCCGCGGGACCCGAGGACCGCGGATGCCATCCGCGGCTTTATTCCGATGTACGACCTGCTGATCAGAAACGGGACCGTCGTGTCGCCGGACGGCGTCCGGCCGGCCGACATTGCCGTCGAGAACGGGCACATCGTTGAGGTGGCCGCTGGATTGGCCGGTAGTGGTCGCGAGGAGATCGACGCGGCCGGGCTGCACGTGTTCGCCGGCGCGATCGATGTCCACGTCCACTTCAACGACCCCGGCCGGGCCGACTGGGAAGGCGTGGCGACGGGGTCGGCGGCGCTGGCGGCGGGCGGGGGGACGTGCTTCTTCGACATGCCGCTGAACTCCACGCCGCCGGTCATCGACGGGGCGCGGTTCGACGAGAAGGTGGCCGCGATGAGCGGGGCCAGCTTCGCCGACTTCGCGCTCTGGGGTGGGCTGGTGCCGGGCAACCTGGACCGCATGGCCGAGCTGGCGGCGCGCGGGGCGATCGGGTTCAAGGCGTTCATGTCCAACAGCGGCATCGACGACTTCGGCCGCGCCGATGACCTGACGCTGGTGCGGGGCATGAGGGAGGCGGCGCGACTGGGATTGCCAGTGGCCGTCCACGCGGAGAGCGAAGAGTTGACCGGCCGGCTGACGGCGGAGGCGCGTGCGGCGGGCAAGACCGGCGTCCGCGACTACCTCGACACGCGGCCGATCCTCGCCGAGGTCGACGCGATCCGCCGGGCCGTGCTGTTCGCGGCCGAGGCGGGCTGCCAGCTGCACGTCGTCCACGTGAGCAGCGCCGCCGGCATGGCGGCCGTCACCGCGGGCGGTGGCGCGGTGACCGGCGAGACGTGCGCGCACTACCTCGCGCTGAACGACGCCGACGTGGAACGGATGGGCGCGCCGGCCAAGTGCGCCCCGCCGCTGCGGTCGGCGGCGGAGGTCGCGAGACTGTGGGACGAGGTGTCGGCCGGGCGGGTGACGCTCGTCTCGTCGGACCACTCGCCGGCGCCGGCGTCGATGAAGACGTCGGCCGACTTCTTCGCCGTCTGGGGCGGGATCGCCGGGGTGCAGTCGACGCGGGCGGTGCTGCTGACGCACGAGCCGCACTTGCCGTTGAACGTCGTGGCGAGGCTGACGGCGGGTGGTCCGGCAGATCGGTTCGAGCTGGTCGGCAAGGGGCGCGTCGAGCCGACGTACGATGCCGATCTGTCGTTGGTCGATCTGGGCGCGACGACCGAGTTGCGGGTCGACGATCTGTTGGACCGGCACAAGCTGAGCCCATACGTCGGCATGCGGTTCCGCGGGCGGGTGCGACGGACCATCCTGCGCGGGCAGACGATGTTCCACGACGGCAAATTGGTCGGTCGTCCGATTGGTCGTCTGATCAAGCCGGCGAGGGAAGCGTGATGGGTCTCGTCGGCCGAGGAGAGCGTCGCATGAGCGTCGCGCCCATGCCGTTTGAGCGTGGGAAGCACCGGCGGGACGCCCGTGCGACCCGGGAGACGTTCGCATGACGAACGCCCTGCGAGGCCCCCTCCTCAACCCGGTCCCCGGCGGCACCGTCGACCTGCACGCCGACGGGCTGCTGTGCTGGGACGACGGCGGCATCACATTCGTCGGCGACTACGACGGCCGCCCGGCCGAGCCGTCGCGCGGGATCATCCTGCCGCCGATGTTGGACTGCCACATCCACATCCCGCAGTGGCCGATCCGCGGGCATTTCTGTGATGGCGTCGGCCACTGCGAGGGGGGCCGACTGCTGGAGGGGCTGAACCGCAACGTCTTCCCGACCGAAGCCAAGTGCGCGGATCCGGCGGACGCGTCGGCCGTGGTCGAGCGCTTTCGGTACGACACGCTGAGCCAGGGGGTTGTCGGCGGTGCCGCCTACATGTCCGTTCACGCCGGCGCGACGGTGACGGCGCTGGCCGCACTCAATGACCTGTGGCACGTCGGCCTGGTGCTGATGAACCAGAACTGCCCCGCCTATCTGCGGACGGACGAGGCCAATCTCGAGCGGGACGTCGATCGATTGGCTGGCGACTTCGGCCGCCGCTTCATCCTGACCGATCGGTTTGCGGTGGCCGTCGACTCGCCGCTGCGGCGGCGAGCGGTCGCGATGGCCGAGCGTCACGGGCTGCGGATGCAGACGCACCTGAACGAGCAGCCGGCCGAGATCGCGTTCGTCCGGCAGCTCTACCCCGAAGCGGCGAGCTACACCGACGTCTACCGGCGCGACGGCCTGCTGGGCCGCCGGCCGATCCTGGCCCACTGCATCCACATGCGTCCGGACGAGTGGGACGCCATTGCGGCCAGCGCGTCGGTCGTGGCCCACTGCCCGACGAGCAACGCCCTGCTCGGATCGGGGATCATGGAACTGGACGACGTGATCCGCTGGGCGGTGCCGTACGCCATCTGCACGGATGTCGGGGCGTCGCCGACGACGTCGCTGCTGGCGGAGATGGCGGTGTTCCTGCGGGTCCACGCCGGGCGGTCGCGGTTCGCCAGCCCGTCGGAGGCGCTGTGCCGGACGACGTGGGCGGCGGCGGAGATCCTGGGGGTGTCTGACCGGGTGGGCACCCTGGCCGTGGGTCGTCCCGCCTCGTTCGTCGAGGCGGAGCCATTCGGTGAGACGGCCGGCAGCGCCGACGAGGTGATCGCCCGCAACCTGCTGGGCATGGACGAGGTCAGCCCCGCGACGGTGGCCGCGCTGGAACGGCTGGACCGTGGCGGGGTGGAGGACGTCGCCATGCTGGCGACGTTGGAGGCCGACGTGCGGCGGGCGACCGACCGGCTCGAGGGTCGGGTGCGGCGGGTCACGATGGACGGTCACGTCGCGTGGCAACGCGACTGATCTCCGTTGCATCAGTGGCTGTGCAGCGTCATCAATCGCCACACGGCACCGGCAGCGAGGAGGCCCATGACGACCAGCATCTTGACGAGCCGGCCCTTGTCCATCTCGCCCCCGCCGCCGCTGCCGCCGCCCTTGGTGGCCGCCTTGTAGCAAGCGGTGCAAAGCCGGGCCGCGCCGTACTTGGTGAGCTTGGCCGCGGGGTAGCGCTCGCCGCAGTTGCCGCAGGGGTCGCCGGACTGGCCCTTCTTCATCCGGTCGGCCTCGCCGCACTTGGGGCACCAGTAAGCGCCGGATGAGTCCTTCATCCGCTTCTGGCCGGTGACATCCTTATTGCAGTTCACGCAGCGCTTGGCGGTCACGTTGGCGGTGGGCATAAGCGATTCCGATATACCAGGGGGGGACCGTCCATCGGACGGGGGGCTACACGATATCCGCCGCCGCCCGCGATGTACAATTCGCGGGGTGGTTTCTGACGATTTTGCAGGTTGACACGTCTGGACGACCCGTCCGGGCGGGCATCCTAGAGCGTCGGCACGCTCTGCCAGTTCTACGAACCGCGGACTTCCGCTGCTTCGGCGTCTCAGACGGCCGTTGACCGTTGGAGGCGTTCCAACGGTCGACTGGTCGCCAAGTTCGGCCGCACGGTCGTTCCCGAACGGGCCCCCGGTTAATTTGGCGTGCAAACGAGGGTATCGCATCCGCCGCCCGTCGCTCGCGGCTACCGTGAGCGGCGCGAGGGGGGCATCGGCGGAGCGCTCGGTGACGACAGCCGGGGTTTGACCGTTGCTCCGCGCCCATCACCGCCCACGCCCGCGCCGGCCTCGTCGGCAACCCGTCGGACGGCTACTACGGCAAGACGCTCAGCTGCATCGTCCGCAACTTCCGCGCGACCGTCCGCCTCTGGGAGAGCCCCCACTTCGAGGTCCTGCCCACCCACGGCGACCTCGTGAAGTTCGACAGCGTCGACGCCCTCCTCCGCGACGTCCGCCTCCACGGTTACTACGGCGGCCTGCGCCTCATGAAGGCGACCGTCCGCCGGTTCCACGACTACGCCCGCAGCCAGGGCCGGGAGCTGCACCATCGCAACTTCACCCTTGCGTTCGACAGCGACATCCCCCGCCTGGTCGGCCTCAGCGGCAGCAGCGGCATCATCGTCGCCACGCTGCGCGCCCTGATGAAGTTCTACGAGTACGACGTCCCGCTGCAGCGCCAGCGCGCGCTGGCCCTGAGCGTCGAGCAGGAGGAGCTCCGCATCACCGCCGGCCTGCAGGACCGCGTCGTGCAGACCTACGAGGGCATCGTCTACATGGAGTTCGACAAGTCCCTGATCGACGCCCGCGGGTACGGCGAGTACGTCCCCATGCGACCCGCAGCCATGCCCCCGCTCTACATCGCCTACGACCCCGAGCGGGCCGAGAACAGCGACGTTCCCCACCGCAACCTGCGCGAGCTGTTCGCCCGCGGCGGCCCCGCCGTCGTCTCGGCCATGCAGCAGTTCCGCGAACTCACCGACCGCGGCCGAGCCGCCCTGTCGGCCGGCGACTGGGACGGGCTGGGCCGGGTCATGGATGCCAATTTCGACCTTCGCCGCACGATCATGCCGATAGCCCCGGAGAACCTGCGCATGGTCGAGGCGGCCCGCGCCACCGGCGCCAGCGCCAAGTTCGCCGGCAGCGGTGGCGCGATCGTCGGCCTCTACCGCGACGGCCGGCAGTACCAGCAGTTGACCGACGCCCTGGCCGCCCTGCGCTGCCCGGTCGTCCGGCCAATCGTGTTCGGGCCCTGACGCACCCCGGCGCATGGCCAAACCGGGCCGCCGCAGTACAATCGCCGGTCCGACGAGGAACGCCGCGGGTGACCACACTGCTGACCGAACGCCAACCCCCACCGCCCGCCCACGTCGCTGCCCCCCGCACCGTTGCGTCCCGGCCGTTCCGACCGGTCGTCGTCGCCCCGACCTTCAACAACGCCGCCACGCTGCCCGCGGTCCTTGCCGGCCTGTCCGAGCTCGACCTGCCCATCCTCGTGGTGAACGACGGCTCGACCGACGCGACGGCCACGATCCTCTCCGCCTGGGCCGCCGTCGACCCCGCCCATCGCATCGTCCTGACCCACCCGCGCAACCGCGGCAAGGCCGCCGCCCTGCGAGCGGCGTTCGCCCACGCCGCCGCCCGGCACACGCACGCCGTCACGATCGACACCGACGCCCAGTTGTCCCCCGCCGACATCCCCGCCCTCCTGGACCGCGCCCGCGTCCGCCCCAGCGCCCTGGTGCTCGGCGCCCGCAACGCCCGGGCGGCCGACTACCCACGGCGCAGCCGGCTCGGTCGGTGGGCGTCGAACCGCCTCGTCTGGATCGAGACAGGCCAAACCGTGAACGACAGCCAGTGCGGGCTGCGCGTCTACCCGCTGCCGTTCGCCAACCTCGCCCGCTGCGCCGCCGAGCGGTTCGGCTTCGAGACCGAGATCATCACCCGCGCCACCTGGGCCGGCCTGCCGATCGTGCAGGTGCCCGTCACGTGCCGGTACTTCCCGGCCGGCCAGCGCGTCAGCCACTTCCGCCCCGCCGCCGACAGCCTCCGCGCCGTCGCCATGCATGCCCGGCTGATCGCCACCGCCTGCAACCCGTTCCCGTTCCACCGCCCGATCGCCCGCCGCTCGCCCGACGGGGCCGCCCCCGCCCGCGGCCGCTCGCTCCCCCGGCGCTTCCTCCGCTGGATCAACCCCGTCATCGCCTGGCGGCAGGCCCGCGAGTGCGACGCCGGCCGCACCCGCTTCGCCGCCGGCTTCGCCACCGGTGTGTTCATCGGCGCCCTGCCGCTCTACGGCGGGCAGACGGTGCTCAGCCTCTTCGCCGCCCGCAAGTTCCGACTCCACCCGATGTCGGTCATCACCGGCAGCAACCTGTCCGGCCCCCCGATCGGCGTCGCCCTGATCGCCGCCGAGCTGGCCGTCGGTCACCTGCTCCTGCACGGCGCCTGGCCCGACCGATCCACCTTCCACCTGGCCGGCGGCCAGCTCGGCCAGACGCTGCGCCCGCTGATCTGCGAGTGGGTCATCGGCGCCCTGTTCCTCGGCGCCCTGCTGGCCGGCGCCGCGTTCGTCGCCGTCGACCTGCTGCTCCGCGCGTTGCCCGATCGCTCGAACGATGATGACAACTGACATAAGGCGATCGCAGCCGCGTGGCTTTAGCCCGCGGGTTGAAGCCCCGCCGCTGCGAAGCTCTTGACCTTGATCCCCCCCAATCTCCCCCGCACCCCGCCCGGCCCGCACCGGTACCGCTCGCCGTTCTCCCGCCTCGTCTACCGCGCCTGCCGGCTCGCCGGGAAGTGGGTCCAGCTCAACACCCTCAGCATCCAGATCCTGAACCGTGAAGCCCTGAAAACCCCCGGCGGCTACCAGCTCGCCTGCACGCACCTCAGCCACCTCGAGCCGTTCATCCTCGGCATGATCGTCCGCCGGCCGATCGACTGGATGACCCGCATCGAGTTCTACGCCAACCCCGTCTTCACCTGGTTCCTGACCCGCCTGGGAACCATCCCCGTCCGACGCCAGGGCGTCTCGGCCAACGCGATCCGCACCGCGATCCAGCGCGTCAACGCAGGCCGCGTCGTCGGCATCTGCCCCGAGGGGGGCGTCACCACCGGCCCCGCCTCCGTCTGCCGCGGGGGCCGGGCCCAGCGGGGCGTCGGCCTCATCGCCGTCCGCACCGGTCGCCCGATCATCCCGTGCGTCATCCTCGGCACCCACGCGCTCAACCAGGTCGGCCCCTGGCTCCCCTTCCGCCGGGGCCGGCTGTGGGTCGCCTTCGGTGAGCCGATCCGTCCCCCCAGCGGTCAACGACCCAAGCACGCCCGCGAAGCCGTCACCGCCGAACTGGAGACCGCCTTCCAACGCCTCTTCCAACAGCTGGTCGCCCAGTACAAACTCGACCCCGCCGAGCTCACCGACTTCCGCTCCCACCGACCATGAGCGACCTCTCCTACCGCCTGATCCGCTCGCTCGGCTACCCGATCTACTGGGTCACCTCCCGCCCCGTGATCCTGCACCGCGACCGCGCCGCCCGCCCCGGCGGGTACATCGTGGCCGCCAACCACCACAGCCCCTACGACGTCCCCGCCCTGATGGCCGTCGCCCCGCGCCCGCTCGACTTCCTCAGCATCGTCGAGTTCCGCGACAAGCCGCTCGTCGGCCCCTTCTTCCGCATGATGAACTGCACGTTCCTCGACCGCCGCCGCAGCGACCCCGCCGCCGCCCGCCAGCTGCTCGACCGGCTCCGCGCCGGCCGCGTCGTCGCGATGTTCCCCGAGGCCGGCATCCGCAAGCCCGACGCCTCTGCCACCGCGGGCGGTCCCTTCAAGCCCGGCGTCGTCCACCTCGCCCACTCCGGCGGCTGCCCCATCCTCCCCGTCGTCATCCTCAACACCGCCGCCTACTCCCGCTTCACCGCCTGGCTGCCCCTTCGCGCCACCCGCTTCGGCGTCATCTTCGGCGAGCCGATCCACGTCACCGACCCCGCCGCGGCCCTGACCGAACTCCGCTCGGCCTTCGTGGCCCTCGCCCGCCAACTGACCGCCGCCATGGACGCACCCCGTGTTACACAATGCTCCTAAATGTTACACTGCTTCGGGGCATAAGATTCGGACGCTAATCGACTGTAAGTCCAAACCTGTGAAACAGTTAGGCCTGTGATGGGGTGTCGTATCGCCCGCCGGTGGTGTAACGCCCGTCAAAACCGCCACTCCAGCCCGAAGACCCCTTGGATCGCGTTCAGGCTCGGGTTCCGCCCCGGCTCATCCTGCCGGTCGGCGTTCGACAGGTGGAAGTACCGCACGCCCCCCACCAGGTACAGTTCGCTGTTCAACCGGTAGGTCACCGCCGGCCCCACCTCGATCGTCTCGTTGAAGTGCGTCCCGTTGTACGGGACCTCCCGGTTCGCCCCGATGATTCCCCCCGACACGTCCACGTCGAACCCGAAGCGCCCCGCGTCCAGCAGGTGCTGCCGCAGCCCCACGGTGATGCCCGTCGCCACGCCGTCGACCCGTCCCTCGCTGAACCCGTACCCGCTCGCGTCCACCGTTACGGAAAAGTCGCCCACCAGCCGGTACCCAAATCCCACGGTCGCCCCGCCCATCTGCGTGTGCCGGTTCGACACGTCGAACACCCCCGTCCCCAGCGTCTCGAACGTCCACCGCGGGGCGCAGTCGTCGGCCCCGCGCGCCGTCGAACACAGGACGAGCACTGCTAACGCAATCCAAGCCGGTTCTGCGGTACGCCGAAGAGCCGGGTTCCGTCGACACCCCATCACGTCGTCTCCACTCGCTTGCCCCCCACCAATACCGGCACCAACAGGAACATCGTCCCCACCCAGCACAGTCCCACCCCCACCGCCACCGCCCACCCCAGCGACCGCACGGCCGGCACCGCCGTCGTCAGCAGCGACGCGAACCCCAGCACGTTCCCCGCCGCCGACACCGCCACCGAGTGCCCGCTCGTCGCCACCCGCTCCCGCGCCCGAGGCCCCCGCGCCAAACTCACCAGGTAGATCCCGTAATCCACGTCGATCCCGATCAGCAGCGGCAGCGCCACCAGGTTGATGAGGTTCCACTCCAGATGGCTCACCCGTGCCACCGCCAGCCGCAGCGTCAGGCTGACCAGCGCCGGCAGCAACGCCAACCCCGCCAATCGCCACGATCTGAAATGCGCCAGCAGGAACAGCCCGTTCAGCAGCACGACCACCCCCACCAGCCGCGGCAGGTCCCGCGCCACCGTCGACTCCGCCGCCAGCCCCGCCACGCCCAGGCCCGTCAGCGTCGCCCCCGGCAAATCGCGCAACGCGGCGCGCACCGCGTGTACCGCCCGTTCCCGGTCGACTCGCATCTCCAACGGACGATCCACCAACAACAGCGTCACCGCCTCGGGCTCCGCGCTCCGCCCCGCCATCGCGTCCCGGCTCAACATCGACTCGGCCAGCCGCGGGTACGCCACCAGGTCCGACACCGACGGCACCGCCGGCCCCGACAGCGTGTGCCGCAGGAACGTCTCGTACCCCCCAAACGCCGCCGGGTCTAACGACGTCTCCCCCACCGCCGCCCGGAAGTCGGCGATCACGCGATCGACCTCCATCGCCGTGAACCTGCGCCCCGCGATCACAGCAGGGTCTGGCAACAACGACGGCAGCCCGATCGTCCCCACCACCCCCGCCCCCCGCACGGCCGGCGTCGCCAGCCGTCGGTCCACGTCGTACGCCAGCCGCACCAGTTCGTCCGGCGAAGACGCCCGCAGGTAGACCGACATCGACCCCGGGTCGACGCCCATCCGCCGCGAGATGGCCGCCGCCGCCGCCAGCGGCGGGTTCGGCTTCGGGTGCAGCGCCGTCAGGTCCGACGCGAACGGCAGCAACGGCCCCGGCATCACGCCGATCACGACGACCGCGCCGACAAGGATGAAGACCCACGACCGCACCAGCCCGCGGCGGCGCGCCACGCCAAAGTCGAGTAGCGGTGCCAGATTGAACCGCGGCGACCCGAACACGTCTCGCCCCGCCAACTGCCGTTCGCCGTCGCTTGCGCCTTGGCGGTCGATCCACACCAGCATCGCCGGCAGCACCGTCACCGCCGCCGCCAGCGTCCCCGCCAATCCCAGCGCCCCCACCACCGCGAAGTCTCGCAGCGCCGGCACGCTCGACGCGCCCACCGCCGCGAACCCGAACAGGCTCGTCGCGCACGCCGCCACCAGCGGCGACAGCAACGACCCCGTCGTCCGCGCCACCGCCGCCGCCGCTGACAATCCTTCGGCTCGCGCCGCCGCGTAGTGCGGCAGGTACAGCACCGGGTAGTCGATCCCCATCCCCGTCAGCACCGCCGCCGCCACCGCCGCCGTCGGCGCCAGCGCACCGCCGATCAGGCCGCGCATCCCGAACCCCCACAGGATGCCCACCCCCACCGGCACGAACGCCAGCACGAACGACCGCGCCGGCCGCCGGTACGCCAG
This sequence comes from Tepidisphaeraceae bacterium, assembly GCA_965198865.1. Taxonomy (GTDB): domain Bacteria; phylum Planctomycetota; class Phycisphaerae; order Tepidisphaerales; family Tepidisphaeraceae; genus CBDAQA01. The sequence continues at coordinate 163,320 of CBDAQA010000025.1, forward strand.
CACGAACAGCACCTGCAGCAGCGCGACCGACGACACGATGCTGACGATGCAGTCCCGCCGGATCGCCCCCGCGTCGAACGCCGCGACCGCCGGCCCGCCCGAGATCTCACAGTTCAAGTTTGAGATGTTCGATTTGCCGACCGCCGCTGTGACCGCGTCCACGATCCGCCGGTTCGCCGTCACGTCGCCCAGCGTCGTCCGCCCGATCACGCGCACCAGCAAGCTCCGCCCATCCGGCGACAGCACCGCCCCCCCACCGCCGCCCGCCGGCCGCCGCGCCCCCATGGCCGCCACCAGGAACTCGTGCAGGTCCAGCGGGTCCCGCAGCAGCGCCGCCGCGAGCGCCCCCGCCGCCGGCCCCGGGGCCGCCAGCATCGCCTCGTCCTGCCGCAGCTGCGCCACCATCCCCGCCCGCGTCAGCCGATGCTTCGCCTCGGCGTACCCCGCATCGCTCAGGTAGTACACCCCCGCCGGCGCGACGACCCGCTCCACGAACCGCTGGGCGTCCGCCTCCACCCGGTACACCACCGCGTCCACGTCCGGCGACCCCGCCAACGCATGCGACAGTCGCTCCCCAAGCGCCAGCAGCGGCCCCGCGTCCGGCCGACCCCCCGTGGCGCGGGTTTCCAACCCGTGACGCGAGATCGGATCCTCCGGCAACGTCGCCAGCACCAGCACGTCCCCGCCCGAAGGGAACCGCTCCAGCCACCTTCCCAGCGCCACGGTCGCCGGGTCGTTCCGCGGGAACAGGTTCGCCACCCCGGCGTCCGCGTGCAGCCGTAACGCGCACAGCACGGCGATGATCGCAAACGCAACCGCGCCGACCACCACCGCGCGGGGCCGACGTCCCGTCAGATCCCCCAGCCGCTCGCCCGCCGTCACTTCAGCCGCTCCGCCCGCGCCGGCGGGTCGAACGCCCCGCCCGGCAACTCCCCGTTCACGTCCGCGTCATCCAGCGTCACCACGGCCTTCCCCTTCGCTCCGCTGTCCGCCACCACCCGCCTCGGCCACAGCGCCCCGCCCGCCGCCGGCTGGTACGACTCCATCGTGAGCGTGAACCGCACCGCCCCCGCATCATCCAACAGCTCGAACCGCCGCGGCACCAGGGTCGCCCGCTCCACGTGGCACACCACCGTCGGCTCACCGGCCCGAACGCGTCGCAGCACCAGTTCGCCGCCCACGTCCTGCCCCACCGTGTCCGGGTCGTTGAAGAACCCGCCGGTGAGCAGCGACAGCCCGCGCGTGACCTGCGCCGCCGTCGCCCCCGCCGCCGCCGCGCGTCCGTCCGTGTCGCTCGCCTTCATCCACGCCCCGGTCGGGTTCACGGTCAGGTCGAACACCGCCTGCCCGAACTTCCAAGCCCGCACCCGCGCCCGGTCCGGCGGCGCCAGCGCCACCGCCAGGTCCAGCACCACGCCCTGCTCGTCGGCACCGGTGAGGTTCAACACCCCCGACCCCGAAACCGTGCGGATCAGCGACTGCCGCCGCACGAGCTCGCGCACCTCCGCGTCGCTGTCGATCAGCGCGACCGATCCAAGCCGTTCCGGCGGGGGTTCGTGGTGACACCCCGCGAGCACAAACATCACAAGCATGACCCGGCCTGCCCGCTTCAGCGGGCAGGTGCCCCGCTCGGTAAACCGAGCAGGCCGGGCGACAACGCGCGTCCTCACGCCCCCACCTGCATCCGCAGCACCTTCCCCGCCGCCGACCGCGGCAGCGCGTCCCGCACCTCGAACGACCGCGGCACCTTGTGCGCCGCCAGCCGCCCGCGCGCGAACGCCCGCAGCTCCTCTAAATCGACCACCCCCCGCGGCTCCACCAGCGCCTTCAACCGGGCCACCGTCGCCGTCTGCTGCACCGGCACCACCACGCACCCGGCCACGGCCGGGTGGTCCATCAGCACCCGCTCCACCTCCAGCGGGTTCACCTTCCGCCCGCCAACGTCGATCAACAGTCGCACCCGGCCCGTCACGTGCAGCCGCCCCTGCTCGTCGACGTGCCCCAGATCGCCGGTCGGATAAAACCCATCGGCCGTCGTCGGGTTTGCCTCGCCCAGGTAGCCGTCGAACAGCGAGGGTGCCGCGACCATCACCTGCCCATCCTCGTCAATACGGATCGTGACCCCCGGCATCGGCCGGCCCACCGACCCGTCGGTGTCCTCACCGTACGTGACCGACCCGATCTCCGTCGCCCCGTACACCTGCCCGATCGTCAGCCCCAGCCGATCCCGGCACGCCGCCGCCACCGACGGCGGCAGCGGCCCGCCGGCCGAGTAGGCCCGCACGTGGGGGACCGCCACGTCCAGCCGCGCCAGCGCCTCGAACGCCGACGGCACCGCCGGCAGCACCGTGATGCGCGATTCCATCAGTTCCCGCCGAACGGTCGGCACGTCCAGCCCCCGGCACAGCGTGGTCGTCGCCCCCGCCCACACCGGCGCCAGCAAGCCGTGCTCCAGCCCATACGAGTGGCACAGCGGCACCGTGGCCAACACGTGGTCGCCCGCCGTGATGCCGATGGCCGTCACCATCTGCTCGCACACCGCGTCGACCGACGCCGCCGACCGGACCACCACCTTCGCCGTCCCGGTCGAGCCGGAACTGAGCAACAGCAGGTTCGACCCCCCGACGTCAACCGACCGCACCGCAGCCGCTGATTCCCGCGGCGCGACGGGAAGCACGCTGTGCCCCGCCGCCAGCGCGGCCAGGAACGCGACCGGGAAATCGAGCGTGTTCGCCATCGAGATCGTGACGATCGGCCCCACGCTCGGCGCGTCGATCACCCGGCGATGCAGTTCCGCCCACGTCAGCGATGCACCGCCCGCCGCGTCGCGGCAGGCGACGACCGTCGGCCGCGTGGCGGCGTGGTGGGCAAGGCGGTCGAGGAGGCGCATCAACCTGTCCGTTAGCCCCCCGCTCTGCGGGGGTTTTTCCGTCACACGCTCGCCAGTTCGCGCCCCGCCCGCACCACCGGCTCCGCCGACAACAGCGACCACCGCGGCCGGCGGGGGCACAGCGTGACGTGCCGCTGCACCCGCACGTTCAGGTGGAACAGCCACAGCCGCCAGCGGATGGCCCACGCCGGCTTGGGGAACACGTTCCCGCCGAGGGTGGCGATGACCGCCTTGTGGATCTGCAGCGGGCCGGTGCCGTTCAGCCCCAGCTCGCGGAAGGCATGGTCGTAGCTGTCGCGGATCAGCCGCCAGAACGGCGTGGTCGACCCGACGACGAAATTGCGATGCCGCCGGCGCGCGACGCGGGTCGACATCCGCCCGTCGAGCACCGCCGCCACGTCGGCCGCGCACGCCTCAGCCGACGCCATCGCCAGCGTCAGCCCGGTCGAGAAGATCGGGTCGAGGAAGCAGGCCGCATCGCCGACCAGGAAGTACCCGGGCCCCGCGTACGGGGCGCAGGTGTAGCTGAAGTCGGCGGCCACGTGGTTGTCGTCGGGCCCCGTCGCGTCGCGCATGCGGTGGCGGACCAGCGGGCAGCGGTCGATCGCCCACCGCAACAGTTGGTCGGCCGGCACGCCAGCCTGCTTCGCGGTGTCGGGGAACGTGACGAAGCCGACGCTGGTCCGCGTCTCGGTCAGCCCGATGATCCAGAACCACCCCTCGTCGCACCAGACGATGGTCGGGTGACCGGTGGCCGGCCCAGGCAGCCGTTCGACCCCGTCGAAGTGGGCGAAGTGGGCGACCTTGCCGTCGGGGAGGGTCCGCCGCGTCCGCAGGTGCCGGCCGACGACGGCCGACTGGCCGCTGGCATCGATCAGCACGCGACCGGTGAGGTGTACACCGCCGGCCGTGACGCGGACTTCGCCGTCGGCCAGGCGATCGATCCGCTGGATCGGCGTCTGCTGCCGCACGTCGACGCCCGCCTCGGCGGCGGCGTCGAGCAGCATCTCGTCGAACGGGGCACGCTCGATGTTGAACGTCGGCGACCCCGGCAGCAGCCCCTGCTCGAACGAGAACCGCACGCCGCCGTCGACGTCGGTCGCCATCGCGAACTCGGCCCCCAGCTTGGTCACGTGCGGCAGCCGCCCGAGCCGGTCCTCCAGCCCCAGCCGGCGGATCAGCGGCAGGTTGTACGGCAGCACCGACTCGCCGATGTGGAACCGCGGGAACGCGGCCTTCTCCAGCAGCACGACGGACCTGCCAGCCCGCGCCAGTTGCCGGGCCGCCGTCGCCCCACCGGGGCCGCCGCCGATCACGATCGCGTCGAAGTCGGTCTTCACGTGGTCCTCTCCGCGAGCCCCTCGATCTCCACCAGCAGTTCCGGCCGGCACAGCTCGGCCGCGACCCACTCCACCCGCCACGCCGATGGCAGCAGCGGTTGCACGTCGGCCGGGTTGACCTCGGGACGATGGTACACGCGGACGTCGACCAGCGCAAACGACGCGCCGGCCGCAGTGATGACCGCCGCCAGGTTCGTCAGCGTCTCGGCGACCTGGCCGTGCAGGTCGCCGAGGTGGACGGAATCCTCGCCGCGGATGCTGGCGGTGCCGCCGACGAGGAGCCGATCGCCGGCGCGGGTGGCGCGCGCGAACGATGGCGGGCGAGGCCCGTAGCGCGACGAGTAGCGGTGCGGCGGGACCTGCCGGGGGTTGTTGACCGGGACGCCCGGCTCGTCGGCGAACAGGCCGTGGACCCACAAATCGCGGCCGGCGTGACCGACGCCCGACGCGGTGGCGAAGAGCGCCTGCGGGTACCGCTCGAACGCCGCGATGCGGCCGGCGTTGAACGCCATGTAGCGCGTCTGGTCATCGCCCAGGGGGTCGTTGATGCCGGGCAGGAAGTTCCAGAATCGGACCGGGTGGTCGCCGGTCCGGAGAAACCCGCCGAAGGCACTCGACACGGCGGCGGTCAACTCGTCGGCGGACAGGTCGACGGCGTTCGGCAGGCGCCACGCCGAGCGGCGCAGCCCCTGTGGTCGCGTGGCCCATGGCGGGACGTCGGGGGCCGGGGCAAGTTCGGCGGGCGCGACGTAGGGCGGTACCACGGCGCGAAGTTTACCGGCCGGTGTCCCGACCACAACCGCTCTTCGGCATCACCGGACGACGCGGGCGATCAGGAACGACTCCGGCGGGATGGGGCCGAACACGAAGGGGAGGCGGTCGCCATAGGAGGCGTAGAAGCCGCCGCCCATGGGGTTGTTCATCGTGGTCAGCCAGTAGCCGGGGCCGACGTCGATGCGGTCGATCACGGTGGCCCCGGCCGGGACGCGGGCGAGGCCGTCGTTGTCGAGCGGAAGGACGACGATGTCGCCCTTGGGCAACTGCGGATGGGCGGCGTCGACCGGCCGGGCACCGCCCAGCTGCATGTAGTACTGGAAGCCCCAGTGGCCGGTGAACCAGACGGCCGGGCCGGCGGTGCGGCGGGCGACGTCACGGTTGGCGACGGCGACGCGGTACTCGGCGATCGCGATCGCTATCGCCAACCCGGCGGCGACCCCGGCGGCCACGCGGATCGGGCGCGGTCGTCTTCCCTCGACGGCACGCACGGCCAGGATGCACGCGGCCGGCATGAGCGGCAGGACCGATCGGACGTTCACGGTCCAGTTCAGCACCGCGGCGAAGACGAACACGCCGGCGATCCACGTGAGCAGGAACAACTGCGGGCGGCGATCGACGTGGCCAAGCCCGCGACAGCAGGCCACCAGCACCGCCACGCCGGCGACCGCCAGCAAGCCGTACTGCGCATAGTAGATGTAGGCGTGAGCCGTCCAGCCGGTGGGCGTGCGACAGACGGCCATCGCGGCCAGGCCGAGCGCTGCGATGGCTGCGAGCAGGAACGCCACGCGCACGGTCGCGCTGCGACCGTTGCCGGGGAACAGGGACGCGGTGACGGCGACGGCCGCGATCGACAGGCCGCCGCCGCCGACGAAGCACAGGGTGTTCAGCGCCCGCGGGATCGGCGGCAACATGTCGGACGCCTTCGCCGTCCGCGCGTAGGCGGCCGCGTCGCGCACCATCCCGATCCCGTACCGGTGCGACGTGAAGTGGTCCCACGCCAGCAGGCCGGCGATCGGGAACAACAGCACGACGGCCTGCGTAATGCGGGCCGACCCGCGCCGCGCCGGACACAGGAACGCGTGGGCGGCGAGCAGCGGGACCAGGTCGATCCCCGGGTACTTGGTCAGCACGGCGGCGGCGGCCAACACGGACGACCCGGCGAACAGCGAGATGGCGTGCGGCGTCCGATCGGCGGCCGAGCCGCGGACCCAGAGCAGGACCGACCAGACCCACAGGCACGCCATCGGCACGTCGCACATCAGCGTGGTGGCCGAGACGAGGAACGCCGGGGTGACGACCATCAGCGACGTGGCGGCGAGGGGGCTTCGGCAGAAGCGTGCGGCGAGCAGGTAGGTGCCGACGGCCGCCAGCACGCCGACCGGCAACAGCGCCGCGTGCAGGGCGACGTCGGACCAGCCGAGCAGCAGGCCGGCGGCGGCCATGTAGTAGCAGACGCCGGGCGGGTTCTGCATGAACTGGACGAACGGCTGGGTCGTGCCGAGCCAGTTGCCGGTGAAGCCGTACGGGTCGAGCGGGTGGGCGGCGATGTGCCGGGCGGCCCAGACGTAGCAGGGGTCGTCGATGTTCAGCGGCCGGGCGAGGAACGGGGCGAGCAACGCCGCGCAGCCGATCGCCACGACGAGCAGGTCGCGACGGGAGGCGGGGACGGCGGGCCACGGCATGCGGCATGTTGGAACCGGCCGGGCGGGCGGTGTCCACCCTCGTCACGCCGGGCCGACGGTGACGCCGGCCGCGGTGCCCTCGTGACCGGTGGCGACGACGGACGTGGGCGACTGCGCGGACAAGGCAACCACGACGGCGGCGAGCGGGTCGACGGCGAACCGGGTGGGACCGTGCGCCGAGCCGTTGACGACCGGCACGGTGCGGCCCAGCCGGGCCAGCACGGCCCGGATTGCCGATGCGCCCCTCGCGGATGCGGTGGCAGCGACCGCGCCGCGGACGCGGCCGCCACGAGCCTCGACGGAACGGCGGCTCTCCAGGATCAGCGCGACCGACCCGGCGGCGGTGGTGACCGGGTGTCCGGCGTGGCGGTAGGCGGCATCGACGATGTCGGACTGTTCTTCAGCGGCGCCGACGACGGCCCGGTCCCAGTCGCCATTGGCGATGCGAAGGGCGGCCAGGCGCAGGGCGTCGAGGCCGGACGTGTTGGAGCCGATGATCGTCTGGCACGCGCCGGTCAGGCCGTGGGCGAGGCTGACGTGCGCGGCGGCGGCGTTGGGGACGCCCTCGGCGAACAGCATGGGGTTGGCGGCCGCGTAGCCGCCGTCGACCACGCCGCGGTAGTACTCGACGGCGTAGGCGGTCCCGCCATGCGCGGTGCCGAGCAGCACGGCCGTGTCGGACGGGACCGGTTGGCCGTCGGTGAAGCCGGCATCGCGCAGGGCCAGGGCGGTGGCGGCGAGCGTGAGCTTGACGTACGGGCTGAGCCGGCGCACGCGGCGGGCGTTCAGCAGCGGGAGCAGGTCTTGCTCGCCGGGCGAGAGCAGGACGGCGACGCCGGTGATGAGGACATCTTGGCGCGTGGGGGGCGGACCCGCGGCGGCGCCGTGGGCTTCGCTCAATACGACGGCGGTGTTGGCGCCGCCGAAGCCGAGCGAGGTGTTGAGCGTGCGGCGGATCGTGGCGCGGCGCGGGTCGCCGGTGGCGAGGGACAGGCCGGGGAAGTCGACGTCCGATTTGGCGGTGTGTGCGGTGGGCGGGACGGTGCCGGCACGCAGGGCCAGGGCGGACAGGATCAGCTCGACGGCGCCGGCGGCGCCGAGCGTGTGGCCGACGTGGCTCTTGAGGGCGACCACCGGCACGCGCGGCAGGTCGTTGCCGAAGACGGCGGCCAGGGCGGCGGCCTCGCCGGCGTCGTTGTCGGGGGTGGCGGTGGCGTGGGCGGCGATCAGGTCGACGTCGGACGGGGCGACGCCGGCGCGGGCGAGCGCCGCGTTGATCGCCATCGCCGCCCCGCGGCCGGCGGGATGCGGCTGGGTCAGGTGGTGGGCGTCGGCCGACTCGCCGTAGCCGGCCACCGTGGCGATCGGCGTCGCGCCGGGGCGGCCCGCCCGCTCCATCACGACGAGGGCGTACCCCTCGCCAAGCTTCATGCCCCGGCGATCGCGTGCGAACGGCCTGGGCGGCCCGTCGGTCACCAGGCGGAGCGCGTTGAAACCTGCGTAGGCGTACTCGCTGACCGCGTCGTAGCCGCCGGCGATCACGAGGTCGAGCTCGCGCGTCTCCAGCAGGGTCACGGCCAGCGCGACGCTGCCGAGGCTGGACGAGCAGGCCGAGCAGGTGGTGACGGCATCGCCGCCGATCGGCAGGCCAGCGATGACGTCGCGCAGCGTGCTGGCGGCGAGGAAGCGTTGGAGGTGAGCGGGGTCGCCGGAGCGGAGGAACGCGCCGCCGGAGCGCATGCCGTGGAGCGTGGTGCCGAGCACGATGCCGACGCGGTGCGGCGGATACGGGAGCGCGTCGCCGAAGCCGCGGAGGGCGTCGAGGGTCGCCCGGCGGAGATAGCGAGCCTCGCGGGTGAGGTGCGGGGCGAAGTCGGCCGGGAGGTCGGGGGCCTGGTAGCCGCCCTTGTGGTCGGGCGACGGCTGCTCGAGCGCGCCCATGGGCCCGAGGGCATCACGGCCGGCGAGGAGGGCGGCCCAGGTCTCGGCGGCGGTGAGGCCGAGCGGCGTGACGGCGGCCAGGGCGGTGATGACGATCGGGTCGACGGGCATGGGGAGGATCAGTGCAGAGTGACAAGTGCAGAATGGAAGTGAGACGCATCAGTCGCGGCAGTCACGCCGCTTTTCATCCATATGCCGGCCACAGCGGGTTGCATCTCCGCGTAGCGGTCGCCCCGAAGGGGCACTCTTTGGATCGGCGGAGGAGTGCCCCTACGGGGCGACCGCTACGCGGCAGATAAGGCTACAAATAGTTGCAGCCCGCTCGAGTCGTGTCGCATTCGCCTCTCCGCCGCTTGCGGTGTCGAGAATCGGTGCCCGTGCCGTGTCGTTGGCCTGCCACGGGCGCTGATCCGCGAAGCCGCAAGCGGCGCATTCATCGTTCTGCACTCGCGCCCTCGCGGAACGCTGGGTGCAACACTAGCCACTGCGTGGGGTGGGCTTCCAGCTGGGCGGCCAACTCGGCGGCGTATTGGGCTAGGGAAGTTGGGACGTCGGTCACGTTGATGGCCGGGCGGATGCGGATTGTCACGCGGCCGTCGGGCTGGCGGATCGAGAACAGCGGCACGACCGGGGCGCCGGCCGACATCGCGAGCTTGAACGGGCCTGTGGGGAGCGCGAGGTGGCCGCCGAGGACCTCGGCGTCGAGACCTTTTTGGCCGGGGAGCAGGCGATCGCCCTGGATGACGACGACCTCGTCGCGGAGCAGCGCCTCGCGCAGGCGCATCCAGCCGGCGAGCGAGCCGTCGTCGACGGGTGCCTCGACGACGCCGATCTGGTTGCGCAGGCGGCGGCGGAGGCGGTCGAAGGCGGGGACGGCGTCGCGCTTGAACACGACGTGGACGCGCTTCTCCTCGGCGGCGAGGGCGGCGAGGCCGACTTCGAACGATCCCATGTGGGCGGTGATCAGGACGGCCCCGCGGCCGGCGGCGCGGGCGGCGCGGTAGGCGGCGACGTCCTCGGGCGGGGCGGCGGCCTCGCCATCGGCGGTGCCACGGCCGACGTCGGCGACGAAGTCGTAGAAGTGGCCGAGCACGGCGAGGCCGAAGGTCCTCGGGGCGACCGTCGGGGCGAGGCGGGCCCCGTTGGCGGCGGTGGCGCGGCGGACCGGGGGGCTGGCGAGCCACGCGAGGCGGATGAACAGCGGGCGGGCGACGCGCACGAGACCGGGGGCGGCGTCGGTCAGGCGGAAGAGGAGAGCGAGGCAGAAGGCTGTCATCGCGGGGTGGTGAGGGGAGCGGATCGGGCGCGCCCGTGCCCCGCTGAAGCGGGCGCGCCGGTCGGTGGCGCTATCTGGGCGGCGTGACCCCGGCGAGGGGTTCGACCTCGCGCGTGCCGGCGGGGACGTGCAGCTCGAGGTCGGCGTCGGTCACGGTGGCGTGCAGGTCGGCGTGGGCGAAGGTGAGGAGGGTGCGGTCGCCGTCGGCGTCGATCGTCTCGGTGCGGCGGATCGCGCCGGTCGCGCGGTCGAGCGTCACGCGCACCTCGCGGACGTGCTGGCGGAGGCCCTCGGTGGAGGGCGTCAGCCTCAGGGCCAACGCGCCGGCGTCGGCGTTGGGCAGGCGGTCGAAGGTGAAGAACTTGGCGAGCACGTCGAGCCGGGGGAGCGGGCTGGCGGCGAGCGCGCCGAGCTGGCCCTGCACGGGGTAAGACTCGACCACGGCCTGGTCGGGGTAGTAGAGGCGGATCTGGTCGGCGGTGACCCGCATGGCCGAGGGGCGCGGGGCGGCGGTGGTCCAGAGGGAGACGGGGCCTCGGGCGACGACGGTGCCGGTGCTGACCAGCGGGCGCTTCAGGAGCGGGGTGAACCGCTCCTGGCGGAAGTCGGCGCGGACGGCCGCGGCGCGGGCGGCGGCGGCGTCGACCTGCTGCATCTCGGTCCAAAGCTGCGGGTCGGCGGGATGGGTTGCGGGGGCGGCGGCGAGGAGCAGGGGCAGCAGGATCGACCGGGCAGTGCGGCGGGTCGCGAAGGCGGAAGCGACCGCGAAGCGAGTTTCGCGATTCACGTTGCGCTCCCCAGTTGCAGGGCCAGCGAGCCTCGGGCGACGACGCGGTCGCCGACGGAGGCGGAGACGTCGAACTGGCGCAGGTTGATCACCTTGCGGACCAGCTTCACGTCCAGCTGCAGGTCGGCGGGCGGGATGACGGGGTGGTCGAAGCGGACGTCGACGTGGGCGAGCTTGGCGGTGCCGTCAGGGGAATTGGAGACGAGGCCGGCGGCCTGGGCGAGGGCCTCGGCGATCAGGACGCCGGGGACGATCGGGCGGCCGGGGAAGTGGCCGGCGAAGAAGGGCTCCTGGCCGGTGAGGGTCCAGATCGCGCGGGCGTGGTCGTCGGCGACGATGTTCACGGCGCGGGTGACGAACCGGAACGGGTCGGCGTGGGGCAGGCGGGCCAATGGATCTGATGGTGGCGCGGCTGCAGCGGCTGTGGAAGCGGCGTCGCCGCGGTGGTCGTGGACGTAGCGGGCGAGGGTGTCGACGGAGCGGAACATCGCCTCGCCGACGGCCTCGCTGGGGATCTTGACGGCCAGCTCGCGTTCGAGGCTGGCGACGACCAGCAGCAGGTCGAGCGAGTCGATGTCGATCGGGCCGTGGAACAGCGGCATGTCGTCGGGCATGGCCAGGTCGGGGCCGAGCTTGAGGTCGCGGCGAAGGATGTCTTTCACCCGCTGCCGGAGCGACGGGTCGATCGGGGGTTCCATGGGCGGGGATGGTCCTCCTGAGCGGGCTTCCCGTGGGCATTGTCAGTCTTTGGTCGATGGCCGCAAGGTGAGCCACGAATGACACGAATGGGTTGGACAGCCGGGGATCGACCCCCGTCGTCCGAGCCGTTCAGCGGAGGATTATCCACGAAGGACACGAAGGGACACGAAGTAGAATGCTTCGAAAAACCCGAGGCAGATTTACCACGGAGGCACGGAGACACGGAGAAGAGGTCGAATAACGGCGATTTCTCCGTGTCTCCGTGCTTCCGTGGTGAGTCTGTCCTGGTTTCTCGAACGCCTCAGTAGCACTACAGCGCAGGTTCGTCGGGGCCCGCCCCCAGTTCGGACTGCAAGAAGAACGGCCACGAATGGCACGAATCAACACGAATGAGGACGGGCCGGCCTGCGCGCCTCAGCCGCCGATTGCCCGATCAGTTGGCTCGGCTGTGCTCGTCTTCGTTCTCCATGATTCGTGTGCATTCGTGCAATTCGTGGCCGTCCTTCTCGCCGGCCGACCATGAACCTGCGCTGTAGTGGTAAGAAAAGCCGGGCAGCCAACTTTCTCCTTCGTGTCCCTTCGTGCCCTTCGTGGATACTTCTTCTGGTCAAGTACATGCGCGGCATGCGAGCCCATGGCGTGCAATCGTGGCGGCTGCCGTTTTGGCTTCGTGAAGACGCGGCGCAACACATGCTTGGCCACGTCCGATAACCTGTCGGTGAGGGTCCCGGAATCATTGCTTGAGGATGGCTGGGAGCGTTTCCCGATAGGGTAAACCGATGCCGGGCGAACCGGCGGGCTGGCGGTCGATGTCGGACGTTCGCGTGTGCCGGACGTCGCCCCGCCGCCCTGGGAGCCGAGGAGATTATCAACCGATGACGCGTCGCAACCGTAACACCGTGTCCGCCACCACTGCCCGTGCCCGCTCATCCGCGCGGGGGTCCGTCGAGAAGCTGGAGTCGCGGCAGCTGCTGGCGGCGTCGATCGGGGTCAGCAGCGGGCTGATGGTCTTCACGGCCGTCAACGGCTCGCCGAGCCCCACCGAGACGCTGACGCTGACCGACGTGGGGAGCGACACGCTGACGCTGGGGCCGTCGGCGTTCACGGTGGCGGGCGGGTCGGCGGCGCAGTTCACGGTGGTGAACGGCTCGTCGGCGCCGGCCACGCTGGCGCCGGGCGCGAGCTTCGGGCTGCAGCTGCGGTACACGCCCAGCATCGTCGGCCGACAGGTGGCGGGCCTCAACATCGCCACGAACGACCTGGTCAACGGAAACCTGGCGATCGGGCTGAGCGGCATCGGGGCGGCGGGGACCAGCGGGACCGGGCAGCCGTCGCTGACGCGGATCCTGCGGGCGTACGGCATCGCGACCGACGTGGGCGAGGACGAGTCGGCCACCGTCTACCCCAACCCGCCGGGCGCGAGCAGCCAGGAGATCAACCTGCAGCGGCTGATGAAGGCCGGGCCGGGACCGGTGACGATCAACGTGCTGGCGTCGTACACGGCGGCGGCGACCGAGCCCTACACGCTGGGGTACTACGCCGCGGGTCAGCCGACACAGAAGACCGAGCTGTTCCACACCCAGGCGGCCGACTACCAGAGCGTCACGGTCCACCCGCAGGGGACGACGACGTTCGACCCCGGCGCGTCGACGTTCGGCATGTACTTCGTGTCGAACATCAAGGACAACGGCGTGAACCGCGTCGGCTACAGCGAGGACGTGCTGAACACGTTCGACACGACCAACAGCCGGAAGTTCCGCTTCTTCCCGATGCTGAACGCGGACGGGTCGCGGGTGCCGAACCAGTACATCATGACCTCGACCGAGTACCAGTCGCCGGACGGGTACGACTTCACGAACATCGTGGCGATCATCAGCAACGTGACGGCGGCGCCGGGCGCGCCGACCGCGCCGTCGCTGACGGTGACGACCCCGCACACGGTGCCGGGCACGGGCAACGTGATGTTCAGCGCGATCCAGACGGTGAACTCGTCGATCGGCGACACGGTGGACAACAGCAACACGCTGACGTTCACCAACGCCGGGGGGTCGGCGCTGACCGTGACGTCGCTGGCGCTGAGCAACACGACGAACTTCTCGATCTCGGGCGCGCCGACGCTGCCGTTCACGCTGGGGGCGGGGGCGTCGGCGACGGTGACGCTGCGGCTGTCGTCGGCGTCGATCCCGTCGTCGACGTACAACGAGACGGACAACCCGACCGACAGCAGCGGGGGCGGGTTCGCGTCGGGGACGCTGACGGTCGGCAGCAACGACGCGGTCACGCCGTCGAAGGTGATCCCGCTGACCGGGTACGTGCAGCTGCGGTCGGAGAACGTGAACGAGCCGAGCCTGCAGACGATCGTGAACCTGCTGGCCGGGTACGGGACGTTCGTCAGCACGTCACCGGTGGCGGAGCTGACCGAGGGGGCGTCGACGCCGACGTACTACGGCGAGGAGACGGTGTCGGGCGACTGGGCGGCGGCGGACCCGAGCCGGCAGATCTACGCGACGCAGCTGGCGGCGTTCCACACCGAGGGGGACCCGAGCCTGCTGCAGTACACGTCGGGCGCGGGGTCGACGTCGGGCACGACGGTCGTCAGCCAGGACACCGACAGCGGGCAGACGCTGTTCCCCAAGGCCGACAGCAGCTTCGCGTCGCCGGGCTACTTCTCGGCCAGCGGCGTGTTCGGGTTCAAGGTGACCGGCACGGGCGGGACCGAGTACAGCGAGGACGCGCTGAACACCGGCACCACCACCGGCGGCGGGCACGACGTGCGGTTCTGGGCCGCGCGCGACGCGGTCGGGAACCTGATCCCCAACACCTACATCATGGCCGTCGACTACACGCAGGTGAACTCCGACTTCCAGGACGACGTCTACGTGATCAGCAACATCCGCCCCGCCTCCGGCGGCGGCGTGGCGGCGGCCGCGCCGACCGACCTGTCGGCGACCAACACGGCGGGCGGCGTGGCCCTGCAGTGGGCGCCGTCGCTGACCAGCGGCGTGACGGGGTACAACGTCCTGAAGCAGAACAGCAACGGCACCTTCTCGCAGGTCAACACCAGCCTGGTGACCACGACGTCGTACCTGGACACCGCCGCCAACACGGCGGTCGGCAACTCGTACCGCATCTCGACCGTGGCCACCATCGGCGGGGCGCAGACGACCTCGGTCGGGGCGTCGATCCAGACGACGTTCGCGGTGCCGGCGGCGGCGATCGGGTTCCACGGCACGGTCTCGGGCGTCACGTTCGACGACCCGAACCTGAACGGCGTGAAGGACGGCGGCGAGGTGGGCGTGGGCGGGTTCAGCGTCTACATCGACGCCAACCACGACGGCGTCTACACGGCGGGCGTCGACCCGATCGTGATCAGCGGGGCGGGCGGCGCGTGGAGCATCACGGGGCTGTCGCCCGGCACGTACAAGGTGATCCAGATCGCCCCGCCGGGCTGGTACCGGACGACGCCGGCCACCAGCACCTACACGGTGACGGTCGACACGAACGGGTCGGTGTCGAACCTGAACTTCGGGGCGAGCCAGCTGGGCACGATCGCGGGGAACATCTTCTACGACCTGGACTTCAGCGGCACGCAGACCGCCGGCGAGCCGGGGCTGGCCGGGTTCACGATGTTCGTGGACAACAACGCGAACGGCGTGTTCGACCCGGGGATCGACAGCCGGTTCACGGCCGACTCGTCGGGCCACTACTCGATCTACGGGTTCGTGCCGGGCCGGTACTACGTGGGCGAGGAAATCCCGGCCGGGTGGGCCCGGTCGACGCCGACCAGCCTGCCGGTGGCGGTGACGGTGACCGAGTCGGGCACGGCGACGGTGAACTTCGGGCTGACCCGGGCGACGCTGTCGGGCACGGTGTTCAACGACACGAACCACAACGGGGCGCAGGACTCGGGCGAGGCGGGGCTGGCGGGCGCGGTCGTGTTCCTGGACTTCTACGGGACGGGCGTGTTCCAGGCGGGCGACATCCAGACGACGACCAACAGCGCGGGCGCGTTCTCGTTCACCGGCCTGTCGCCGGGCACGTACACGGTGAACGTGACGAACCCCAGCGGGTTCCACCGGACGATCCCCACGTCGGCCGGGTACACGTACGCGATCGCGACGGCGCAGCGGAAGACCGGCGCGCTGTTCGGCTTCACGGCGAACTCGGCGTCGATCCGCTCGGCGGCCGCGACGGCCGCGACCCCGGCCAGCCCGTTCGCGACGGCGGCGACGCCGCTGTACGACGAGGTGGACGCGCTGATCGGGTGAGGGCGATCCCGGACGATGAACAGCCCCGCCCGACCAGCGTCGGGCGGGGCTTTTTCGTTTCAGGGGCCGCTCGCGGCAAGGCATCCGCTCGGCGGCGTGTCGAGCCGCCATTCCGCGCCGGCGACCGCGAGCGCCGTGGTAACATGTGCGCACCATGCGTGACCCCGCCGCCCGGCCGTTCATCACGTCGGTGTCGCTGATGCCGGAGCGGGTGCCGTCGTTCGACGTCTACCCGTACCACCTGCCGGCGGTGGCGGGGCTGCGGGCGCTGGGGGAGCTGCAGTTGCACCCGGCGGTGACGTTCTTCGTCGGGGAGAACGGGTCGGGCAAGAGCACGCTGCTGGAGGCGATGGCGGTCGCGCTGGACATGAACGCCGAGGGGGGCGGGAAGAACTTCTCGTTTGAGACGCGGGCGACGCACTCGGACCTGTACGACGCGATCCGGCTGGGCCGGGACTGGCGCCGGCGGCCGGCCGACACGTTCTTCCTGCGGGCCGAGTCGTTCTACAACGTGGCGACGGAGATCGAGCGGCTGGACGCGGTGCCGTCGGAGTCGCGGCCGATCGGGCTGTCGTACGGCCCGCGGCCGCTGCACGAGGTGTCGCACGGGGAGGCGTTCCTGGCGCTGTTCACGAACCGGCTGCGCGAGAACGGGCTGTACCTGCTGGACGAGCCGGAGGCGGCGCTGTCGCCGATGCGGCAGATGGCGTTCCTGACGGCCATGCACGACCTGGTGGGCGACGGGGCGAGCCAGCTGATCATCGCGACGCACTCGCCGATCGTGCTGGCGTACCCGGACGCGTGGATCTACCAGTTCGCGCCGGGCGGGATCTCGCGCGTCGAGTACAAGGAGACGGAGCACTACCGGGTGACGCGGCAGTTCCTGGACCGGCCGGAGCGGATGCTGGCGCTGCTGTTTGGCGAACAGCAGGGATGACGCGGTGCTACGGAGCTGCGATGACGGGGCGACCGTTGGCGCGGCAGCGTTAGATTGCTGGCAGCCGCGTCGGGACTGTAGACCGCGATGCCGTCGGCGATTTCGTCGACGTCGACGACCGCGCTTTGCGAGACGACGACCGGGATCACGGCTGCCCCGTCCGACCGTGCCGTTTCAGCAAGGCTTGCTGCTTCTCGTCGGAATCGGCCTTGGAGAGCGAAACCGCATCACCAGCAAGTCCGGCTACCAGTTCCCTCTCGAGCGCCGCCGACACGGGCACCGCTACGTCGGCCTCGATCAGGCTCGCCAGGTACTCGTCGACGGACACGGACCCGCCGTCGGTGGCGCGGGCATCGGCGGCGGCGGCGGCGCGATCGGGGAGGTTGACTTGCAGCGTCGGCATGGATGAAGGTTACCAATCCGTCGGCGCCCGCCTCAAGTCAGAAACAGCGTCTTCTCTTTGCTGTAGCCGCTACACGAACTGCACCAGCTCCACCGCCGTGATGTGCCGGGGGTCGAAGTCGATGCGCTGCTCGAACGTGCCGGCCATGCCGGCGCGGCCGACGGCGATGATCCAGCCCTGCTCGATGATGGCGTCGTCGACCGTTCGGCCGTCGGCGAGGGTGAGGCGCAGGACGGCGGTGTACTTCCGCTTGGGGACGCCGGCGGCGATCAGCTGCTTCCGCCAGACCTCGGGCAGGACCTTGGCGAGACGGTTGCGAGGGGGGTCTTTGGAGTGCATGTGGAAGCCCCGCCGATGCCATCGGCGGCTTTACCGTGGTGGACGTGCCAGCCACCGGCCGACCTCGTCGGCGGGCATCTTCATCGGCGGCGCGGCCGCATCCTCGCGGCCGCGTCGGACGGCCACCAGCTCGGCGGCGATGCTGAGGGCGATCTCGGGCACGGTCTCGGCGGCGATGTCGAGGCCGATGGGACCGTGGACGCGGGCCAGGGCTTCGGGCGAGACGCCGGCGCGGTGGATCTCCTCGAAGATGGCCTTGATCTTCCGCTTGGAGCCGATCAGGCCGACGTAGCGGTGCGGCCGGCGGATGACGGCGGACAGGGCGGAGGCGTCGTGGCGGTGGCCGCGGGTGATGACGGCGACGAACGTGCCGGCGTCCAACGGGTAGCGGGCCAGCTCGGCGTCGATGTCGCCGACCAGGCGGGCGCGGACGGTGGGGAACCGCTCGGGCGACAGGTGGTCGGACCGGTCGTCCAGCACGTCGACGCGGAAGTCGAGGTCGACGGCCAGGCGCGCCAGCGCCTGGCCGACGTGACCGGCGCCGACGATCAGCAGCACCGGCGGTGGGCCGAGGTTCTGGCGGTAGGTCTGCTGACGGCCGTCGAGCTCGTAGGTGATCGCGTGCTCGGCGGGTCGGGCCTGCGCCAGACGGTCGGCCAGGTCGGCGAAGGGGTGGGCGTCGGCGGGGCTGATCGGCTGGACGGCGATGTCCATCACGCCCCCGCAGACCAGGCCGTCGTCCCAGCCGTAGTCCTGGTCCAGCGTGAACCGGAACGCGCGGGGGACGGCGGCGGGGTCGAGCAGCAGTTCCATCACCCGGCGGCGCACCTCCGCCTCCACGCACCCGCCGCCCAGGGTGCCGAGCGTCTGGCCGTTGGCGAGGACCAGCATGGCCGCCCCCCGCTTCTGCGGCGTGCTGCCCTTGGTCGCGACGACCGTGCACAGCCCGACCCGCTCCCCGGCGGCGCAGCGGCGGACGATCTCGGGGGCGAGGAGTCTCATCAAATTGTCACTATACCTCTTGTGACGCCACACGCGTCCGGCGCAACGGTTCGGAAACGGGATTGAGAGCTTTGCAAAACCCGGACAAGATCAACCACGCAAACACAGAGGCACGGAGGGAGCACAGAGCAATGCTCATTTTGGCCGTTCTCCGTGATTTTTCAGTGACTCCGTGTCTCCGTGGTGGATCTGTCTTCGGTTTTTCGAAGTCCTCGACTCGGGTACGGTATGATTGCCAACCTCGCAAGGAGTTCGGATGACCTCCGTCGTACCTGCACCGTTACACATGCTCGAGGCCGTGGCCGCCCTGCGGCTCCCGGCGGTTTCCGACCGACGGCTCGGCCGCCTGATGGACAGGAACAATGACGGTCAATTGACCGACGACGAGCGGGACGAGCTGGAATCATTGGCTGAGCTGAGCGAGACGCTTTCGCTCGTCCGTGCCCAGGCGCTGGCCATTCTGGGGCGTTCACCGCTGTGAGCGAGGCGTGGTTGATCACGTCGGTTCGGGACCGGGCAGCGGACCGGTGTGAATACTGCTGCATGCACCAGTCGCTTCAAGGCGCGACGTTTCACCTCGAACACGTGACGCCGGTGTCGCATGGCGGCGCATCGACGCTGGATAACCTGGCATGGTGCTGCCCATCCTGCAACCTTCACAAGTCGAGCCGCACGCTGGCCACGGACCCGGAGAACGGGCAACAAGTGGCTTTGTTTCACCCCCGGTTAGATGTTTGGACCGATCACTTCGGGTGGCGTGGCTACCAACTGGTGGGTCGCACACCATCCGGGCGGGCGACGGTGGCGGCACTACAGCTCAACGGTGAGCGCCGGCTTCGCATCCGGCACGCTGAGGAACAGTTCTCGCTGTTCCCGCCACCCTGAGTGAGACCAGACACCGGTCTACGAGGGGAACGGATCAGGCTAGGGCAATCGCATTTAGGCCAAGAGCGCTTCAAGTAGGAACTTGCGACTCCAGCCGCAGGCCTGCTGCTTGATCCGGATGCCGGCGGTCATCACTTTCCCATCCGCCTTCTTGATCTGCCACCTCTTGAGCTTGTTCAGCGCGATCCGCCGCAGCCGGCTGAAGTTCTCGGCCCCATGCCCGCAGCGGATCCGGCACTGGTCCTCGCCCATGGCCACGTCCAGGCACCAGTGCAGGCCGTTCTCCACGCCCCAGTGGCTCCGGGCAGCGTCGGCGGGGCTGATCGGCTGGACGGCGATGTCCATCACGCCCCCGCAGACCAGGCCGTCGTCCCAGCCGTAGTCCTGGTCCAGCGTGAACCGGAACGCGCGGGGGACGGCGGCGGGGTCGAGCAGCAGTTCCATCACGCGGCGGCGCACCTCCGCCTCCACGCACCCGCCGCCCAGGGTGCCGAGCGTCTGGCCGTTGGCGAGCACCAGCATGGCCGCCCCCCGCTTCTGCGGCGTGCTGCCCTTGGTCGCGACGACCGTGCACAGCCCGACCCGCTCCCCGGCGGCGCAGCGGCGGACGATCTCGGGGGCGAGGGCTCTCACGGTCAGCATCATACGACTATCGGCCCGTCACAGCTGTTCCATGGCTGCACTTGCCGCGGCAGTTCGTGGATGGCCCCTGGGTCAGCGGGTAGAATGACGTGCATGTCATCCGTCAAAGGTCACTTCGATGGCACGTCCGTCGTGCTGGACGAACCGGCGGCCCTGGTCATCGGTCAAGCGGTGCGCATCCTAATCCTCGACAGCGAGCCGGCGTCCATCCCTGTGCAGTTGCCACCCCCGTCGGGCTCTTGGAAGGGCAAGCTTCGCATTCTGGACGATGGCGACGACGTGATACTTGAGCACTTCAGCGAGTACCTGCCGTGAGGTTGTTGCTCGACTCTCAAATCATCTTTTGGGTGATGTCGGAGGAACCCCGGCTCACGCCGACCGCCGCTGCACTGCTGGCCGACCCTGCCAGCGAATGCCTGATCAGCCCGATCAGCCACTGGGAAATGGCGATGAAGATCAGCGTTGGGAAGTACGAGATCGACGGTGACTTCCAGGCGATGTGGCGAGACGCGACGGTGCGATTCAAGATCCTTCCGATCGAGCCGCGCCACACGGCGAGGTTGATTGACATGCCGTTCCACCACAAGGACCCTTTCGACCGAATGCTGATCGCTCAAGCGCTGGGCGAGGGCATCCCGATCGTCGGCAGCGACCGGCAGTTCGACGCGTATGACATCCGTCGGCTGTGGTGAGATGTCTTCGGTCGCGCCAAGCGACCGGTGCTTATCACCTGAGCGTTGTGGCGGACGTCCCCCGCCATGCTATTCCCACAAGGCGACCAGAGTGCGGCAAGCCGCCGAAAGTGCTTGACAGTTCCCCTGTGACCCATAGGATGTCACCCCTTGCTCCCGCATGGACGGGCGTTCGTCGAGAGGTCCGGTGTGTGGCCGGATGGGTAGACGAGCCGGGTCGGAATCGCGGTTTGAACCGACTCGGGCCTTGGGGAGGCGATTGGGAATGCCCTGGGGTGTCCTGATCCACGTACCGCGAACGGTCGCACACCTGATGAACGCTCGGCCACGGCAGCCTCGCCGTCGGACGGGATCGGCGTCGCCCTTCGCACAACTATCCAGCCGGCCTCGGGTCGAACGCCCGTTGCCGGTCGACTACCCGATAGTGTAACGGTAGCACAAGAGATTTTGGCTCTCTTTGTCCTGGTTCGAATCCAGGTCGGGTAGCTGCGTCGCCGTCACCGGCGGTCGAAAGGGCATCATGTTTGACGTCAAGCGAATCGGGTTGGGCTTTGCACTGGTCCTGGCCGGCTGCGCGAGCTCGCCGCAGACGACGAGCCAGCTGAGCGATCGGCTGAGCAACGCCGAGCAGATCAGCGACAGCGGCCAGAAGGACGACGCGCTGCAGAAGGTCGCCAAGGACGCGGCCAATGCCGGGCAGTCGCAGATCTGCCTGAACGCCGTCGCCCAGGTCTCCAACAGCAACCTGCGGGACGGCACCGCCCACACCTGTGCCGACATCTTCAACGGCAAGGGCGATCGCACCACCGCCGAGTTGCTGGTGAACAAGATCGGCGACACCGGTATGCAGAACGAGATCCGCAAGGCGTACGCGAACCAGCCGGCGCCGCAGCCGCACTGAGAATAAATGCAGAATGATGAGTGCAGAATGCAGGGCTGGTCTCTGACGTTCGCCATGCTTCCCACATTCTGACTTGCTAATTCATCACTCTGCACTCCCCACCATGCCCCCCACCGCCATCATCCTCGCCGCCGGCAAGAGCACGCGGATGAAGTCCGCGCGGCCCAAGCCGCTGCACGAGATCTGTGGTCGACCGATGCTGGAGTACGTGCTGCGGGCCTGCTACGAGGCGGGGTGCGAGCGGGTCGTGGTCGTCGTCGGGCACGGCAGGGACGAGATCACCGAGCGGTTCAAGGACGACCGGCGCATCATCTGGGTCGAGCAGACGGAGCAGCTGGGCACCGGTCACGCCGCCCGCATGTGCGAGGCGGAGTTGGCCGGGCACGACGGCGAGGTGTTCATCCTGGCCGGCGACGGGCCGTTGATCCGCGGCGAGGTGCTGCAGACGCTGCTGCAGGCCCACCAGGACGACGAGTCCGACGCGAGCATGGCGACGGCGATGCTGGACGACCCGACCGGGTACGGCCGGATCGTGCGCGACGACGCCGGTGAGTTCATCGAGATCGTGGAGCAGGCCGACGCCACGCCGGCCCAGCGGGAGATCCGCGAGGTCTTCCCCAGCTACTACTGCGTGAGGGCCGAGGCGCTCACGTTCGCGCTGGGCCGGATCACGAACCAGAACAAGAAGGGCGAGTACTACCTGACCGACCTGTACGCCGTGCTGCGGCGGGCCGGGCGGCGGGTGCTGGCGGTGCAGGCGGTGACGGCCGAGGACGCGATGGCGGTCAACGACCGCATGCAGCAGGCCGACGTCGACGCGATCATGCAGGACCGCATCCACCGCCGGCTGCGGACCGACGGGGTGACGATCGTCAGCAGCACCGGCGTGTACGTGGAGGACGGGGCGACGATCGGGCGGGACACGGTGGTTTACCCGTTCAGCTTCGTCGGCCGGGACGCCAGCGTCGGTCACGACTGCGTGGTGGGCCCGTTCGCGGCGGTGCCGCGCGGGGTGATCGTGCCGGACGGGACGACCGTCGCGGGCAACGGGACGGCCGAGTCGGCCACGCTCTCCACCGGGGGGCGGAACTGACATGAAGGCCGACGCGAACAAGGTGAAGCTCTTCGCCGGCCGGGCCAGCCCCGAATTGGCCGCCAAGGTCGCGAAGTACCTGGAGATGGACCTGGGCCGGGCGAAGGTGGAGCTGTTCAACGACGGCGAGCTGATCGTCCGCGTGGAAGAGGACGTCCGCGGCCGCGACTGCTACGTCATCCAGAGCACCAGCCACCCGGTGAATGCCCACCTGATGGAGCTGTTCATCTGGATCGACACGCTGCGGCGCGCCAGCGCCGGCCGGGTGACGGCGGTGATCCCATATTTCGGTTACGCCCGGCAGGACCGCAAGGACGAGGGCCGGACGCCGATCACGGCCAAGCTGGTCGCGAACCTGCTGGAGCGGGCCGGGGCGGACCGGGTGGTGAGCGTCGACCTGCACGCGGCCCAGGTGCAGGGGTTCTTCGATATCCCGGTCGACCACCTGTCGGGCGAGCCGGTGCTGGGCGCGTGGTTCAAGAGCCTGAAGCTGCGGAACAAGGTGTTCGTCAGCCCGGACGTGGGCAACGTGAAGCGCGCCCAGAAGTACGCCGACAAGCTGGGCGGCGACCTGTGCATCATCGACAAGCAGCGGACCAGCGGCAAGGACACCAAGGCCAAGCGGATCATCGGCGACGTGGCCGGGAAGAACGTGCTGATGGTGGACGACATGATCACCACCGCCGGGACGATCACGACGGCCGTGCAGCTGTTGAGGGACCACGGGGCGGCCGACATCTACCTGGCCGCCACGCACGCGGTGTTCGCCCCGCCGGCGATGGACCGGCTGGCCGACTGCCCGTTCACCAAGATGGCCGTGACCGACACCATTTGGCCCGACGGCCGGACCGACGCGATCAAGGACCGGCTGGTCGTGCTGTCGACCGACGTGCTGATCGGCGAGGCGATCTCGCGCATCCACCACAACGCGTCGGTGTCGGCCCTGTTCAAGCTGGCCGACTACGACGACCGGCCCCCGCCGATCACGTGAAAGAGTGTTGCTTGTTGCGTGTTACCGGTTACTTGTTGCTGGTGACCGCCGTAAGACCCAAGCAACCAGTAAGCAGTAATCAGTAACATCAAACCAGCAACACCTAACCCCGAAACCACTATGGCCTCCCAATCCGCCACCGTCACCGCCGAGCCCCGCCCCGAACTGGGGAGCCGCGCCAACAAGCGGCTCCGCGACAAGGGGAAGCTGCCCGGCGTCATCTACGGCCACAAGCAGGCCGTCGTGCCGATCACGCTCCCCAAGAAGGAGGTCGTCAAGCACCTGGACCACGGCACCCACCTGTTCGCCCTGACCGTGGGCGGGCAGAGCGAGAACGTGCTGGTCAAGGACGTGCAGTACGACCACCTGGGCATGGAGGTGATCCACGTCGACTTCGCCCGCGTCGACCTGACCGAGCGCGTCGAGGTCACCGTGCCGCTGGAGCTCAAGGGCGACCCCAAGGGCGAGAAGGACGGCGGCGTGCTGACGCAGGTCGTGGCCGAGCTGGAGATCGAGTGCGTCGTCACCGACATCCCCAGCGAGATCGTCCACAACGTGTCGGACATGGGCCTGGACAGCGTCCTGCACCTGAAGGACATCACCCTGCCGCCGGGCGTGAAGGCGCTGCAGGATGAGGACCTGATCCTGGCGACCGTGAAGGAGATCGAGGAGGAGGAGGCCGCCGAGGGCGAGACCGCCGAGCCGGAGGTGATCGGCAAGGTGGCCGAGGAGGCGCCGGCGGCGGAGTGAGGACGCTGGGAAGCGAGTTTCGAGTTTCGAACTCTCGAATATCGAAACGCACCGTGGTCGCTCAGGCGTTCGTTCCGCAATTGAACGCTTTGGAAAAACCCAAGGCAGATTTACCACGGAGGCACGGAGACACGGAGAAGAGGTCGAAAATCAGCGATTTCTCCGTGCCTCCGTGGTGTGTCCGTTCTGGTTTTTCAATTCGAGGTTTCGGTCGTCGGACTCTCTTCCCATGAAGCTCGTCGTCGGCCTAGGCAACCCCGGCAGCGCGTACGTCGGCACCCGGCACAACGTCGGGTTCGAGGCGATCGACGCGCTGGCCGAGCGGCTCGGGTGGGTGAGCTCCCCCGGGGCGTTCGACCGGTTCGCCAAGTCGAAGTTCGACGGGCTGGCGATGGACGGGTCGGTGCAGCTGCTGGCCGGCGGTGACGAGCGGATGCTGCTGCTGAAGCCCATGACGTTCATGAACGTCAGCGGCCAGGCGGTGCAGGGTGCGATGGCGTTCCACAAGCTGTCGCCGGCCGACATCGTCGTCGTGCTGGACGACCTGGCGCTGCCCTGCGGCAGCATCCGGTTGCGGGCCGGTGGCAGCAGCGGTGGCCACAACGGCCTGAAGGACATTCAACGGGTGCTGGGCACCGACCAGTACCCGCGGCTGCGGATGGGCATCGACCCGACGCCGCCGCGGATTGCCGGGAAAGATTACGTGCTCGGCAAGTTCACCGCCGAGCAACGCGAACGGCTCGCCCCGGCCCTGGGCCGGGCGGCCGGCGCGATCGTGACCTGGGTGGACAAGGGCATTGTGCTGGCGATGAGCCAGTTCAATGCGAACGAGATGTAAAGTGAAATTCGAAGACCGAAATCTCGAATGTCGAAACGGCGGACTGCCCGATCGCATCGGTTTCGGAATTCGAGATTTCGGAATGCGAAATTGGTCCCGGTGGGACCCGAACGCTAGCGACCGGTAAGATCCGGCCAAAACCAAGCTAGGATGGACGACTATGGCGACTGAGACGAAGACCAACACCTACGAGGCGATGTTCCTGCTCGGCCCCAGCGGCGCCGACGGCGAGAAGGCCGTCGCGCTCGTGAAGGGGATGATCGAGAAGCACAACGGGCAGATCCTCGTGATCAAGAAGTGGGACGAGCGCAAGCTCGCCTTCGAGATCGGCAAGCAGAAGCGCGGCACGTACGTGATCGCCTTCTTCAAGGCGCTGACCACGGCCATCAAGCCGCTCGAGCGCGACGTGCTGCTGAGCGAGGACGTGATGCGGATCCTGGTCACCCGGGCCGAGCACCTGACCGAGGCCGAGATGGCCGCCGTCGAGCCCCAGCCGATCGCCCCCCCGCCCGAGCGCAACCCCTGGGACCGCCCCGAGGGCGGCGGGTTCGGCGGCGGTGGCGATCGCGGCGGCGACCGTGGCCCGCGCGGCCCCCGCGGCCCGCGCCGCGACGAGTCCGTCCCGGCCGGCGCGGACGCGAAGGATTGAGATCTGACATCCCAGATCTGTGATTCGTGATTCCCCACTGGAGATCCGCATGGCGAGCTTCAACCGCGTCACCCTGCTGGGCAACCTGACCCGCGACCCGCAGCTCAAGTTCCTGCCGAGCCAAACGCAGGTGTGCGAGTTCGGGCTCGCCATGAACCGCAAGTTCAAGCTGCAGTCCGGCGAGGACCGGGAGGAGGTCACGTTCGTCGACGTGACCGCCTTCGGCCGGCAGGCCGAGATCATCAACCAGTACTGCACCAAGGGGAAGCAGATCTTCATCGAGGGCCGGCTGAAGCTGGACACCTGGGAGGACAAGAACGGCGGCGGGAAGCGATCGAAGCTGACCGTCGTCGTTGAGAACTTCCAGCTGCTCGGCGGCCGCGACGATGCGGCAGGCGGCCGGGCCGGCGGCGGCGGCGACGCCGCCGGCGGGTACGGCGGTGGCGGCGGGGGATACGGCGGTGGCGGCGGCGGCGGCGAGTACGACCAGTCGCCCCGCCCCCGGTCGGCTCCCCCCCGCCAACCGCGGCCCCGCCCGGCCGGCCGCGGCGCGACCGGCACCCCAGCCGCCGCAGGACCCGCCGTTCTCCGAGGACGCCCAGGTCAGCGACGACGACATCCCCTTCTAGGCGCGAGTCACTGGTTACTAGTTGCTGGTTACTAGTGGCCGCCGCCTGACCCCCCCGTGCAACAAGTAACCAGTCACCAGTAACAACGAACAACGAACGAGCTCCACATGGCCACGATGAAACTGCTGTTGAAGGAATCCGTGAAGAACGTCGGCCGGGTCGGCGACCTGGTCGAGGTGTCGCCCGGGGTACGGGCGGAACTTCCTGCTGCCTAAGGATCTGGCCGTCCACCCGACGCCGGACAACGTGAAGAAGGTCGAGGAGCGCCGCAAGGAGGTCGAGCGGCTGGAGCGCGAGAGGCGCGAGCAGCAGGCCGCCCTCATCAAGCAGCTCGAGGGCGTCGAGGTCACGCTCGAGCGCCGCGCCAACGAGCAGGGCGGCCTGTTCGGCTCGGTGAGCGCCACCGACGTGGCCAAGGCCCTGCAGGCCCAGAGGTTCAACATCGAGCCCGAGGACGTGAACCTGCCCGGCAAGCTGGACCGGATCGACACCTACATGGTGGAGATCAAGTTCGCCGACGACCTGACGACCAGCGTCAAGGTGTGGGTCAGCCCCGACGCCGAGAGCAAGGCCGCCATCGACGCCTACGCCAAGGCCAATCCCCCGCCGCCGAGGCGACGGACGAAGAGAACGCCTGATCACCGTCGCCTGACGAGTTTCCGAGCCCAGCGGCTCCGCCGCGGGTCGTTCCGGCGACGGGGTCGCCGGGCTCCATTCTTCGTCGCGGTGTACGACCTGTGAAGAACCTGTCCCGCCGAGCCATCCGGTTCGGTCGGACAGGTTCTTTCGTTTACCCTCCAACCGACACGATTACCGGTCATCCGCTGAAGGTTTCCCTTGCCAACGGCCGATCCTCGGTTAGCCTGATGTTCGGATCGGGCCGAGACGTTTTCGCGAGGTGGACGATGGATAATCTGGTCGACACGATGCAGCAGTTCGCCCGGCTGCCGCCCCACTCGCTGGAGGCGGAGATGTGCCTGCTGGCGTCGATGATGCTGGAGAAGGACATCGTCGGGCAGGCCGTTCAGATCATCGACCGCGAGTCGTTCTTCCAGGCCGACCACCAGGTCGTCTACGACGTGCTGGTCAAGCTGTACGAGCAGAACCGCCCGATCGACGCCGTCATCGTCTGCGACGAGCTGAACAAGCGGCAGCTGCTGGAGGAGATCGGCGGGCAGGCCTACATCGGCCAGATCCTCAACACCGTGCCCAGCGCCGCCCACGGCGAGCACTACGCCAAGATCATCCGCGAGAAGGCGCTGCTGCGCCAGCTGATCGCCGCCAGCAACGACATCCTGCGCGAGAGCTACGCCCCGCACGAGTCGGCCGAGCTGGTGCTGGACAAGGCCGAGAAGCGGATCTTCGAGATCGCCAGCAAGAAGGTCAGCGGCTCCATGTCGGCCATGAGCGACGTGATGATGGAGGTGTTCGAGACCATCGAGTCCCGCGGCCAGCGCGGCCTGGAGACCGGCTTCTACGAGCTGGACGACATGATGAACGGCCTGCAGAACGGCGAGATGATCATCGTCGCTGCGCGGCCGAGCATGGGGAAGGCCCAGCCGCTTGACGCCAAGGTGCTGACCACGGCTGGCTGGAAGTTGATGGGCCACCTGTGCGTGGGCGACGAGTTGGCCAGCGTGGATGGTGCCGCGTCGCAGGTGGTGGGTATCCACCCTCAGGGCGAACGGCAGGTGTATCGGATCACGTTTGCCGACGGTCGGAGCGCCGAGGCTTGCGCCGAGCACCTGTGGCGGGTCCACTTCCGCGCGTGGGGGGCCCCTCGAGTTCTCTCGACCGAAAAGTTGATCGAGATGTTGGGCCGCCAGCGCTACAAGAACCGCCTCTCGATCGAGATGTTCAACGGCGAGTTTGGTGATGACGCAACCCTTCCGGTAGATCCTTGGTTGCTGGGTGCCCTGCTCGGTGACGGCAGCCTGTGTGGATCAGCCGTCCGATTCTCGACCGGCTGTGCCGACGTGCTGGAGCGGGCCACCACTGCAGCCGGCCCCGAGATGTGCCTGATTCACGCGGGGGCGTACGACTACCGCATACGGCAGCTGGCCGGAGCCAACCGCGTTGGAGTTCAGGGCGTATCGCCCAACCCGCTGAAATCTGCCTTGCAAGCGCTGCGCGTTTGGAACTGCGTTGCCGAGACGAAATTCGTGCCCGCGGCTTACAAGCGGGCATCCCGTGACGGTCGGATCCGTCTGCTGGCTGGGCTGCTCGATACCGATGGATGGGTCGAGACGTGGGGCAGCATCCGATTCGCAACCGTGAGCGAACGGCTCGCCGCCGACGTCGTTGAACTCATGCGGTCCATTGGCGGCACCGGAACCTATCACTCCAAGGCGAGCGCCTACACGTACAAGGGCGAGCGAAAGAGCGGCCAACCCTCGTTCGTCTGCAATCTTCAACACCCCGATCCCGCGTGCCTTTCTCTCGTGCCCAGCAAGCAAAGCCGACTCGCAGCAGGCCGAAAGCGACAGCGGCGGCTGAACATTGCGTCCATCGCGCCGTCCCGCGTCACGGCGACCCAGTGCATCGCCGTCACGCACCCGTCGCACCTGTACGTGACCGACGACTACATCGTCACGCACAACACCGCCTTCGCGATGAACCTGATCGAGCACATCTCCGCCGACAGCCGCCAGCCCACGGCCGTGTTCAGCCTGGAGATGAGCAAGCAGCAGCTGGCCCAGCGCATGCTCTGCAGCCGGGGCGCGATCGACGCCCACAAGCTGCGCAAGGGGATGCTGCAGGCCCACGAGTACGCCCACCTGGCGAACGTGGTCGGCGAGCTGGCCAAGGCGCCGATCTGGGTGGACGACTCGCCGGGGTTGACGCCGATGGAGCTGCGGGCCAAGTCGCGCCGGCTGAAGCTGCAGCACGACATCAAGTGCATCATGATCGACTACATGCAGCTGATGGACAACCCCGGCGTGGAGAGCCGGCAGCAGCAGATCAGCGAGATCAGCCGCGGGATCAAGGCCGTCGCCCGCGAGCTGAACGTGCCGGTGATCGCGCTGTCCCAGCTGAACCGCGGCAGCGAGAACCGCGACGGCCACAAGCCCCGCATGAGCGACCTCCGCGAGTCGGGCTCGATCGAGCAGGACGCCGACGTGATCGCCCTGCTGCACCGCGAGGACTACTACCGCATGAGCGAGCCCGACTTCCAGCCCGACAACATCGCCGAGATCATCATCGCCAAGCAGCGCAACGGGCCCACCGGCACGGTGAAGCTGACGTTCCTCAACAAGGCGACGCGGTTCGAGAACCTGTCGACGCAGGCCGACCCGTTCTGACCCCGCCACCGGCGGCAGGGTTGCTTCAGCAACCCTGATGATCTCCCGTTCTAAAGGCCTCGTTTTGATTCCGATCTGAAGCCGCGAAATTTTGTGAAGTTCGTCGTTGCAGCCCGCCGATTCCGTGTCTATATTCACCCCAAACAAACACTGAACCAAGACGGCCTGGTGACTGCCGTCATGTTCAGTTGCGGGTGTGCGGGAGAGGACCCCTCCCCCGGGTGAGAAGTCGCCCGGCGATCGTTCGGCACGACCCGTGCCCCAGTCACCAACCATGGCGGCCGCCCGTCCCACGGGCCCGGCCGCCGCATACGCCGGCTGACCCACATACCCGGCGGGAAGGTGGTGTCCCATGGGACGCTACGACAAGGCGGAGAAGAAGAACTCCTTCGAGGGCAACGTGGCCCGCGAGGCCTCCAAGCCCAACGCCAGCGGCCGGGACCCCGCCCGCGACTCGGCGCTGGCGCGGGCCGTCCAGCAGATCGAGAAGCAGTTCGGCAAGGGAGCCGTCATGAAGCTCGACGGGGCCGCCCGCACCAACATCGACGGCATCCCCACCGGATCCCTGTCGCTCGACATCGCCCTGGGCGGGGTCGGCGTGCCCAAGGGGCGCGTGCTGGAGATCTTCGGGCCGGAGTCGTCCGGCAAGACCACGCTCACGCTGCACATCATCGCCAACTGTCAGAAGACCGGCGGCGTCGCCGCGTTCATCGACGCCGAGCACGCCCTCGACCCCAGCTGGGCCAAGCGGCTCGGGGTCAAGCTGGACGAGCTGATGGTCTCCCAGCCCGACACCGGCGAGCAGGCGCTGGAGATCTGCGAGATGCTCGTCCGCTCCAACGCCGTCGACGTGATCGTCATCGACTCCGTCGCCGCCCTCATCCCCCGGGCCGAGATCGAGGGCGAGATGGGCGACGCCCACGTCGGCCTGCAGGCCCGGCTCATGAGCCAGGCCCTCCGCAAGCTGACCGGCGCCATCAACAAGTCCAAGTGTACGGTCATCTTCATCAACCAGATCCGCGAGAAGATCGGCGTGATGTTCGGCAACCCCGAGACCACCCCCGGTGGCCGGGCGCTCAAGTTCTACGCCAGCGTCCGCATCGACGTCCGCCGGATCAGCACCATCAAGGAGGCCGAGACCAGCATCGGCGCCCACACCCGCGCCCGCGTGGTCAAGAACAAGATGGCCCCCCCCTTCCGCGACGCCGAGTTCGACATCATGTTCGACCGGGGCATCAGCTACGAGGGCGACCTGGTCGACCTCGCGGTGACGGCAAACATCGTCGAGAAGAGTGGGGCGTGGTACAATTATAAGGCCACGCGCCTCGGTCAGGGTCGTGAGAACGCCAAGCAGTTCCTTCAGGACAACAAGGACCTAGCCGAAGAAATCCGGCAGGCCGTGCTGGAGAGCAAGGGCCTGGTGGATGCCAAAGCGGCGGCCGACCTCCCCCTCGAACCTGAGGAGGATGAGGTGGACGTCGAGATGGCGACCGCGTAACGCCACCCGGAGCCATCGCCAACCCCCGCGAGCCGTTCGCAAGGGACCCGCGTTGTGCCACCGCCCGGTGGCGCGCCGCGGCCCGGGCGAGCGGCTCGCGCCGTTGTACCCGTCCCACGGCAGGGAGAGAAACGCCATCCGACCGCCGGGCTAGCCGCTGTTGCGGGTCGCTCTTGCATTGGACGGTTCAACCCCGCCGGTCAACCACCGTCGACCCGCCCACGCCAAGGACAGGCCGGGCGGCTCGCCAACGGCCGGGGTCTGGGAATGGCGCTTTGTCGTCTGGTCCGCATTTGTTCTGAGACGCACGCACGCCTCCGCCGGAGCCCCGGATGTACATCCGCGGCTCGTTGGATGGTCGTCCTGCTGCTGTTGATCGTGTCGACGGCTCGCGCCGACGAGCCCGTCGCCCCCGACGCCGCCGCCCTCGAGGCGCAGTTCAAGGCCGTCGCCCAGCGCGTCGCCCCCGCCGTCGTCGCCATCTCTGCCAGTTCGGAGGCCGACAGCGCCCCCGCCAGCTGCCGCACGGCCGAGCTGAACACCGACAAGCTCCAGGCGTTCCTCAGCCGCACCACCCGCGTGGTCGGCACCGGGTTCGTCCTGACCGCCGACGGCTACGTCCTGACCAACGACCACGTCATCGACGACGCCGAGCAGCTGTGGGTCACGATGGACGACCGCCGGGTCTACCCCGCCATCGTCGTCGGGTCCGACCCCCGCAGCGACCTGGCGGTCCTGAAGA
The DNA here is from genome assembly GCA_965198865.1 of Tepidisphaeraceae bacterium. Classification (GTDB taxonomy): domain Bacteria; phylum Planctomycetota; class Phycisphaerae; order Tepidisphaerales; family Tepidisphaeraceae; genus CBDAQA01. Next base: position 195,273 of record CBDAQA010000025.1, read on the forward strand.
TCCCCGGCCACCACCTGCCGGTCGTCCACCTCGGCGACGGCGCCAGGGCCAGCCGTGGCCAGTGGTCGCTCGCCGTCGGCAACCCGTTCGGCCTCAGCGGGGAGGGGGGCATGTGCGTCAGCGTCGGCGTCATCAGCGCCGTCCACCGCTCGCTCCCCAAGCTGACCGAGAAGGAGAACCGCCTCTACTGCGACCTCCTCCAGACCACCGCCCAGATCAACCCCGGCAACAGCGGCGGTCCCCTGTTCGACCTGCGGGGCGACGTGATCGGCATCAACACCGCCGTCGTCCTGCCCCAGCACACCGCCACCGGCACGCTCAACGGCATCGGCTTCGCCCTGCCGATCGACGACCACCTCCGCGCCACCGTCGCCCACCTCGAGCGCGGCGACGAGCTCCCCTACGGCTACCTCGGCGTCCTCGTCAGCGACCCCACCGACCGCCAGCGCCAGACCACCGGCCTGGCCGACGCGGCCGGCGTCTGCGTGGACGAGGTCCGCCGCGACTCCCCCGCCGCCAGCGTCCTCCGCGCCGGTGACATCCTGCTCGCGATCGGCAACGAGCCCGTGACCGACAGCGGCGACTTCGTCCGCCGGGTCGGCGCCACCCCGCCGGAGCGCCCCCTGCCCATCTCGCTGCTGCGCGACGGCCGGCCCCTCGCCACCACGGTCACGCTCCGCCGCCGGGTGATGCCGATCCCGTCGGTCACGCACCTCAACCAGCGCCTGCGCTGGGGCGGCATGCTGGTGATCCCCCTCCCGCCCGATGAGCCCGGCCCCGGCCTGAAGGTCGCCCACGTCGACGCCGCCAGCCCCTTCGCCCGCGCCGGCGTCCGCGACGGCACGATCCTCCGCACCGTCGCCGGCCGACCGGTGGCGACCATCGTCGACCTGCAGGACGCGATCAACGACGTGCCGCTCGACCAGTGCGCCCTCGGCACCGCCGAGCCATCGGTCGGCGCGACGGCCTCCGTTCGCGAGTGAACATCGGCGATGGGATCGTTAGCGCTCCGTCAGAGCCCAGCGGCTCCGCCGCGGGTCCGCCGGGCTCTGATAGGGATACGTGCCCGACGCGCTCCGCCAGGGATTCGCACGAGCGGTGCAGGCGACACTCATTGACCGCGCCGGACGGTCATCCGTATGTTGGACGGCGAAGATGGCAAACGTACTGCTGCTGACTGCCACCGTGAGCCCCCCGAGCGGGGTGCCTCAGCTGAAGCGTGTCGACCCCCAGCAGCGGTTGGCCGACTACTGCCTGGCGCTGTCGTTCTACTGCCGGATCTCGCCGACGGTGGTGGACCGGATCGTCTTCATCGAGAACTCCGAGTACGACCTGACGCCCCTGCGGGCCGTCGCCGCCCGGGCGGGGGCCGGCGACCGGGTTGAGTTCGTCAGCTTCAACGGGCTCGACCACCCGGCGGGGTACGGCCGGGGGTACGGCGAGTTCAAGCTGCTCGACTACGCCATGGACCACTCGCGCTTCCTGGCCGAGTGCGCCCCCGACGACCACCTCTGGAAGGCGACCGGCCGGTACCGCGTGGTCAACCTCAAGACGATGATCCGCACCGCCCCGGCCACCTACGACCTGTACTGCGACGCGCGCGACAAGCCCATCCCCTGGACCGACCTCCGCCTGCTGTCCTACACGCCCGGCGGGTACCGCAGGTATCTCCAGGGGTTGTACCACCAGTTCCGCGAGGACCAGATCTACATGGCCCCCGAGCGGTACCTGCGCCCGAAGGTGGCCGAGTGGGACGCCGCCGACCCCGCCGGCGTGGTGAGCCGCTTCCGCCGCGAGCCCTACGTCGCCGGCGTCCGCGGGCTGGACGAGCAGAGCTACCGCAACGGGAAGAACCTGCTGAGGTATCTCGTCCGCGCCGCCGGGCGGGCGCTGAACCGGCCGCTGTGAATCGCAACGGCCCAACAGAGCCGGACCGCGTCGGTCCGTGCGACCGAAGGTCGCGTCTCGCGCGGTGGACGCGGGCTGTCAGATCCATCCTCCATGCGCGAGAGGCGAGCTCCGCCCGGACCGGCACGGTCCGCCCCCGTCCTTGAATGCCACCTCCGGACCCGAAATAATCGCCGGACCCTTTTCGAGCCGGTGGTTATGACCTCACAGCAGATCCGTCAGCAGTTCATCGACTTCTTCGTCCAGCGGCACGGCCACACGTTCGTGCCCAGCTCGCCGGTCGTCCCGCACGACGACCCCACCCTGCTGTTCACCAACGCGGGGATGAACCAGTACAAGCCGATCTTCTTGGGGCAGGAGGTCCGCGAGTACAAGCGGGCGGCCAACACGCAGAAGTGCATCCGCGCTGGCGGGAAGCACAACGACCTCGACGACGTCGGCCGCAGCCGCCGGCACCACACGTTCTTCGAGATGCTCGGCAACTGGTCGTTCGGCGACTACTTCAAGGCCGGCGCGATCGAGATGGCCTGGGAACTCCTCACCCAGGTGTGGAAGCTCGACCCCACCCGCCTGCACGTCACCTGCTTCGAGGGCTCCCCCGGCGTCCCCCGCGACACCGAGGCGGCCGACCTGTGGAAGCGGATCGCCGGCCTGAGCGACGACCACATCCACTACTTCGGCAAGGACAACTTCTGGGAGATGGGCGACACCGGCCCCTGCGGCCCTTGCACCGAGATCTACATCGACCGCACCCCCGACAAGACCGGCGGCCCGCAGGTCAACGGCGACGACCCGCGCGTGATGGAGATCTGGAACCTGGTCTTCATCCAGTACAACCGCGACGCCAACGGCAAGCTGACCGAGCTGCCCGCCCAACACGTCGACACCGGCATGGGCCTGGAGCGCATCTGCCAGGTCATCCAGGGCAAGGACGACAACTTCGGCACCGACCTGTGGACGCCGATCTTCGACAAGATCACAGCACTCAGTGGCAAAACGTACGGCGGGAAGTTCCCGCCGACCAACAGCGTCGACCCCGCCGCCGAGGCGGCCGACGAACAGCTGCGGCACGACATCGCATACCGAATCATCGCGGATCACGCTCGTTGCCTGAGCTTTGCGTTAACCGACGGCGCGACATTCAGCAACGAAGGGCGCGGCTCCGTCCTTCGTCGTATTCTGCGACGTGCAGCTCTGTTTGGCCGCCTGCATCTAGGTCTGCAACAGCCCTTTTTGTATGACCTTGTTGCAACGATCGCTAGTGCCATGGGGGGAGCATTCCCAGAGCTTCGCACTCGACCTGAAATCGTATCAGAGCTAATTCGCGACGAAGAGTTGAGCTTCGGGCGAACAATCGAACGCGGGCTCTTGATCTTCGCCGACGCGATGACCGAAGCGATCGCGTTTGAGTTCATTTCGCTCAAGGGCTTTGCTTCGTTCAGCCGTGTACGGAACTCAACAATTGTCCGGAGTGGGAGTGAGTTAACACAGCTCATACATGCTGACGAGACGTTCGTCCGCTTCAACGCAAAATCTGAGGACGGCGAGAAGGTGACCGTCTCGCGAATGATCGGAGAGTTGAGAAGCGCTGGGCGATCACTCGGGACTATAACGGGAAGCGCCGCGTTTGATCTGCAAACGACTTCTGGCTTCCCCATTGATTTGACGGAGGCTCTCGCTAAAGAGCAGGGTCTCAAGGTTGACATCGAAAAGTATGAGCTCTTGATGAAGAAGCATCAGGAGATATCCCGTGCTGGAGGAAGAGCCGACGCGGGAGCCAAAAAGCTGACCGAGCTGCCGCCGGCGGCGCTGGCGCAGCTCACTGGGGCCGGCGTGAAGCTGACGGTCGACTCGGCCAAATACGGCCGCGAGCCGATCGCGGCGCAGGTGCTGGCCATCTGGAACGGCGACGACCTCGGCCTGTCGCCGGCGTCGGCGACGGAGGACGAGCCGTTGGCGATCATCCTCGACCGGACGAACTTCTACGCCGAGATGGGCGGGCAGGTGGGCGACGTCGGCACGCTGACGGCCCCGACGAGCCTGGACATCGGCAAGCTCGGCGACGCCACACGCAGCGTGTTCGACGTGGAAGCCACTAAGGCGGTTGGCGGATACGTGCTGCACGTCGGCCGGCTCCGCAGCGGCGCGATCAAGGTCGGCGAGACCGTCACCGCCACCGTGGGCGAGCCCCGTGGCGGCACCGAGAAGAACCACACCACCACGCACCTGGCCAACTGGGCCCTGCGCGAGGTGTTGGGCGACGGCGTCCAGCAGAAGGGGTCGCTGGTCGACCCGGACAAGCTGCGGTTCGACTTCTCGCATGGCAAGTCGCTCACCGACGAAGAACTGGAACGGGTCGAGACGCTGGTGGGACATAGCATCGAGAAGAAGATGCCCGTCTACGCCGAGGAGGCGGCCAAAGAGCTCGCGCTGAAGATCAACGGCCTGCGGGCCGTGTTCGGCGAGAAGTACCCGCCGAAGGTGCGCGTCGTCTCCGTCGGCGTGCCCGTGGCCGACCTGCTGGCCGACCCGACCAACGGCAAGTGGCGGCAATACTCCGTCGAGTTCTGCGGCGGCACCCACCTGACCCACAGCGGCGAGGCCGCGGGCTTCGCCATCACGGCCGAGGAGTCGGTCAGCAAGGGCATCCGCCGACTCGTCGCCGTCACCGGCGTGGCCGCTTCAGCCGCCATGTCTGCCGCGGTCGAAGTGGACGAGACCGTCGTCAAGGCCAAGTTGGTCACCGACGATCAGCTGCAACCGTTCATCGCCGCGTTGAACACCGCCGTCACCAGCGGGCTGTTGCCTTTGCGGGCGAAGCGCCGCGCCCAGGCCGCTGTGCTCGACCTGCAGGCTCGGCAGAAGCTGGCCGAGAAGGCGGCGAAGAAGGGCGGCGGCACCGACGCCGTCGCCGCGGCGGCGGCGCTGTTGGCGGGGGCCCCGTCCCTCGGCGGTGGCAAGCTGGTCATCGGCGAGATCGCCGGGGCGACCGACGATGGCCTCCGCTCGGCGTTCGACTCGATCCGGGCGAAGTCGCCGAGCTACGCCGTGATGCTGGCCGCGGCGACCGACGGCAAGGTGACGTTCGTCGCGGCCGTCAGCGATGACCTGATCGCCCAGGGCCTCAAGGCCGGCGACTGGATCCGCGAGACGGCCAAGGTCGCCGGCGGCGGCGGCGGCGGCCGGCCCAATATGGCCCAGGCCGGCGGTAAGGACCCGACGAAGATCGGCGAGGCACTGGACAAGGCACGGGCGTTCGCGATGACCGCCGTGCCGGGATGACGTCGGCGGTGCGGGGCGCGCGGTAGCGGCCACGACCGGCACTTCGTGCTTGCGATGATATCGTGGATGAGGTCGGTGGGACGCCGCTGGGGTCAGTCCCACGGGCCGTCCCACGCTGAACTGCACATCAGACAACGACTTGCACGCACAATGGCGTGCGTGGGACGGGTGGCCAACCGTCCCATTTCGTCCCGTTTCGTCCCACAAAACATCGGCGGTGTTGGGGGGGCCGGGCCGGCTCGGCACGATTCTGTGGCGTCAGGTTTGTCCGTCCTGCCGCCTTGGCCGATAGGATGATTGCTGACGCCGCGCCTCCATCGGATCGACCCGCATGCTCGGACAGACGTTCGCCCTTGACGACCTCCTCGAAGTCTCCGTGCTGGCGGGGCTCGAGGGGCTGCTGTCGATCGACAACGCGGTCGTCCTGGGGCTGCTGGCGCGGCGCGTGCCGGAGCGGCTGCGGAACCGGGCGCTGACGTACGGCCTGGTCGGGTCGGTCGCGCTGCGCCTGGCGGCCGTGGCGGCGGCGGCGTGGCTGCTGCGGTTCGGCGTCGTCAAGCTGCTGGGCGGCGGGTACCTGCTCTACGTGGCCGGGCGACACCTGTTCCGCCGGCACGCCAAGGCCTGCCCGCCGGTGCATCAGCCGCACGAGAACGCGGCGGCGGCCGAGGCGCGGTCGTTCTGGCTGACCGTGGGCTCGATCGAGCTGACCGACGCCGCGTTCGCGGTTGACTCGGTGCTGGCCGGCATCGCCCTGGTCGGGCCTGCCCCGTCGGCCCACATCCACCCGAAGCTGTGGGTCGTGGTGATCGGCGGGACGATCGGCGTCATCCTGATGCGCTTCGCGGCGGCCGGGTTCTCCAAGCTGATCTCACGCTTCCCGCGGTTCGAGCTGGCCGCCCACCTGATGGTGCTGGTCGTCGCGTTGAAGCTGCTGGCCGACTACGCGCTGGAGTTGGGCCACGTCGAGGCCCACTTCGAGAGCCCGCGCTCGCCGGGCTTCTGGATCTTCTGGGCGGCGATGGCGGCGTCGGCGTCGGTGGGGTTCATCCGGCAGCACGTTGTCCCCCCCTCGGAGCCCGGCGGCTCCGCCGCGGGTCCCGCCGACGCGCCGGCTGGCATCGCAAATGGAACCCGCGGCGAAGCCGCTGGGCTCTGATCGTCGTCGTGCTTACCATCGGGCTGGCATGCGACGCACCCGAATCAAGTTCTGCGGCGTCACCCGCCCCGCCGACGCCGTCGCCGCCGCAGAGGCGGGCGCGGATGCCATCGGTCTGATCTTCTACCCACGCTCAGACCGCGCCGTGTCGATCGACCCTGCCCGGGAGATCGTGGCCGCCCTGCCGCCGTTCGTGACGCCGGTCGGGTTGTTCGTGAACGCCCCGGCGTCCGAGGTGATCGACGTCGCAGGGCGGCTGGGCCTTCGCACGGTGCAGTTGCACGGCGACGAGTCGCCGGAGGTGGTCGCGTCGCTGCCGGGGTTGCGGGTCATCAAGGCGGTCAGGGCCGACCGGGCCGGGCTGTCGTCGGCGCTGGCCCGCTGGCGCGGCGTGCCGTTGGCGGGACTGCTCCTGGAGACGGCGCACGGCACGGAGCCGGGCGGCACCGGCATCGCCAACGACTGGACGGCTCTTCGTGCGGCACGCGAGTCGGGGCTGTTCGAGGGACTGCCGCCCTTGATCGCCGCGGGGGGACTAACGGTCGAGTCGGTCGGCGAGGTCGTGCGGCAACTCAGGCCCTTCGCGGTGGACGTCAGCACCGGGATCGAGCGGGTTCGCGGGTTCAAGTCGCCGGGAAAGATGGACGCGTTCGCTGACGCGGTGCGAGAAGCGGATCGAGAATAGCTCCTGCTCGCCAAGGCGAGCAGGCCGGGCGGACGGTCGTGTTTGCCGCCTACGAACAAACACGGGAGGCTCTCCGAAGAAAGCCTCCCGTGGATCAGGTTAGATAGAGATCGGGTGATCAGTAGCGGTTGCCGCGGCCACCGCCGCCGCCACCGTAGCCGCCGCGCCCACCGCCGCCGCCGCCACCGCCGTAGCCACCACCACCGCCGCCGCCGGAGCGACCGCCGCCGCCACCGCCGTAGCCGCCGCGACCCCCGCCGCCGCCACCGTAGCCGCCACCACCACCACCGCCACGGGGGCGGTCCTCGCGGGGCTTGGCCTCGTTGACCGTGAGGGGGCGGCCATCGTGCTGCTGGCCGTTGAGGGCCGCGATGGCGGCCTGGGCCTCATCGTCGGAGCCCATCTGGACGAACCCGAAGCCCTTGCTCCGCCCGGTCTCCCGGTCGCTGATCACCTCGGCGCTCTGCACCGCCCCGTGCTGGCCGAACAACTGCTCGAGATCCGAGCTGGTCGTGCCGTAGCTCAGGTTACCGACATACAACTTGCTGCCCATGAGGTTACTCCTCTGTGTTGGGCCCTAGCGACCCTTGTTTTACTTTCCGGGTACCTTGCGAAAGGGGCCGACGGTTCGACCCAAACGGTAGGAGGGCGAGGAGGCAACATCAGGGCGGGGCGTAAGGACCCACCCCTTCGGGCTCGATCGTCTAACTTACCAATCGTGACTTTACCGGCCCATTCGGGGATGTCCATCCGATATTGGCCAAAATTCGGGGCCGGACAACGCGACCGCGACGGCTCAGTACATCCGGCCCGGCGCGGTCGCCCGCTCGCGCTTGCGGCGGACGGCGCGACCCACCGTGTCACCCGCGAACGGACTGGCGGCCAGCTGCACGGGCTCGGGCAGGGGTGGCAGTTCCACTTCGACTTCGGGTTCCACCCGTTCGGGCTCGCCCGGCAACGGGGCGAGCACGATCTGCGGCTTCAGGCCGCGGATGCGGGTCGCCAGGTTCTGCTGCTGGGCGAAGATCTCGCGGTTGACCGATCCAATGGCCCGCGTGTCGGCCCGGTAGATGTCGCCGGTCAGGGTGCGGGCGATGGCCGACTCGACCCACTCGGTGCGGGCGCACTCCTGCCAGTCGGACCGCACGACCACGCTGATGCCCCCCTCGCCCAACGTCAGCAGGCCCCAGCGCGGCGGCAGATCCCTCTTCTGCAGCAGGCCGGCCGGGGCCAGCACGTAGTGCAGGTTGGCCATCGGTTGGGTGAGGCACGCCTCGAACTTGCCAAGCCCGACCGCCTGCCGCAGCGGCCGGCGGCGCGTTCGGCCCTTCATCTTGAGGTTCCGCCGGCGCTCCATCAGGCACAGGTCGAGCTGACCGTCGGGGCTGCAGTCGCGCAGGAAGTCACCGCGGCTGGCCTTGCACTCGATGAAGCAGGTCTGCGGCAGGTCTCGCGGCTGGAACAGGTAGTTGTGGTACGGCCGAAAGATGCCCGTTCCCACCGCGTCGATGATGCCGAGCGGCTTGAGCCGGACCTCCGCCGCGATGCACCGGTACCCCATCCGGTAGAGCCAGCGGCAGCCTTCCTTCTTCAGCGTCTTGTGCAGATCGGTCTCGCCCGGCACGCGCACTCCTTTTCCGCCGGGAACCGGTCCGTTCGACGGCGGGCGTGGGCCCAAACTGATAGAGGATGGACGGGGCCGGCTCGCCGCTGGTTTCCTTCCGCGGGCGGCCGGCCGATGGTGGTGGCATGTTAGGGTTGGACGGTCGCGGTCGCAAGCGCGCCCGGACGGAGCCCAGCGGCTCCGCCGCGGGTTCTCTTGGGCGCGCCGACATGCGGACGATGTGTCCGCTCGCAGACGAACCCGCGGCGGAGCCGCTGGGCCGGACAAGCGTCGGATCAATCCCCCCACCGCCACCGCGGCCGTTCGCCGCGGGCGCAGCAGATGCCGATCAGCACGGCGGCCATCGTGACCATGAACGCGCCGTAGCCGACCCAGTGCCGGCCGGCCAACGCGAGCGCGCCGATCATGACTGCGGTGATCCAGACGCCGAGCACGACCCACCCCTGCCACGCGACGGGCGCGCCCCAGCCCCACCCGTACCGCTTGGCGGGGAACCAGATGGGGCGGACACGGTTGACGGGTTGTTCACCGGGCATCGCTGGATCCGTTTGTCATTCCGTTACCGCCCCGCTCGCCCGGCCAGGCTGGCGACGATCACCACCAGCTCCGCCGGCTCGACGGGCTTCACCGCGTGCATCTGGTAGCCGGCCTCCAGCGCTTTCACGCGATCGGCGGGGCGGGCGTAGGCGGTCAGCGCAACGGCGGGCACGTCGCGACCGACGGCCAGGCTGCGCACGCGGCGGATCAGGGCGTGGCCGTCCTCGTGGGGCATGCCGATGTCGCTGACCAGCACGGCCGGCGGGCGGGCGACGAACTGCTCGAACGCGTCGGCGGCCGAGGCGGCGGTCCGCACCTCGGCGCCGCAGTCGGTCAGGACCCGCTTCACCAGCGACCGGGCGTCGGGCTCGTCGTCCACGACCAGGACGCTGACGCCGTCCAGCCGGCGGCAGGCGTCGCGGGCGGTGTCGGTCGTGGCCGGCGCGCGCGGCGGGTCCGGCTCGGGCTCGGCCGGCGCGTGGACGATGGTCAGCGGCAGCTCCACCGTGAACGTCGCGCCCTGGCCGACGCCACCGGAGCGCACGCGCACCGTGCCGCCGTGCAGGTCGACCAGCTGCTTGACGATGGCCAGGCCCAGCCCGAGGCCGCCGTGGCGTCGGGTGGTGGTGGAGTCGGCCTGGCGGAAGCGGTCGAAGACGAAGGGCAGGAAGTCGGGGGCGATGCCCTCGCCGGTGTCGCTGACGCTCACCTCGATGTGGCTGTGGACCCGCTCCAGCAGCACCTGCACCCGGCCGCCCTTGGGGGTGAACTTGACGGCGTTGCTGAGCAGGTTCCAGAACACCTGCTGCAGGCGGTTCGGGTCGCCGCTGACGGCCCCGACGGCGGGGTCGAGCACCGGCTGGACGCGGACGTCCCGGGCGGCGGCGGCCGGGGCGACGGTCTCCATCGCCGCGCGCAGCACGGCGACGATGTCGACCCGCTGCACGTCCATGCGCAGCGTCCCGGCGATCACCCGGCTCATGTCGAGCAGGTCCTCGATGATCTGCCGCTGGCTGCGGGCGTTCCGCTCGATCGTCGTCAGCCCGTCGACCAGGTCGGCCCGGTCGGGCGTCGCCCCGTTGGCCAGGTCGCCGGTCAGGATCTGCGACCAGCCGAGGATCGCGTTGAGCGGCGTCCGCAGCTCGTGGCTGAGCGTGGCCAGGAACTCGTCCTTCATCCGCCCCTGCCGCTCGGCCTCGGCGCGGGCCGACCGCTCGCTGGCCAGCAGCGTGGCGTTCTGCTCGGACAGCATGCGGAAGTCGTGGACGTCGGTGTTGGTGCCGAACCAGCGGACGACCCGGCCGTCGCCGTCGCGCACCGGGAGCGCCCGGCCCAGGTGCCAGCGGAGCTGCCCGTCGTGACGGCGGAGCTGGTACTCGATCTCGTACGGCGACCCCGCCGCCAGCGCCGCCGGCCACGCCTCGGCGACCCGGCGGAGGCCGTCGGGCGTGTGGATCCGCTGCCAGCTCTCGACCCCGACGCTCCCCACGGGCAGGCCGGTGTACTCGTACCACCGGCGGTTGAAGTAGTCGACGTGGCCGTCCGCCTCGGCCGAGAAGACGATCTGCGGCATCGCGTCAGCCAGATGGCGGAAGCGGGCCTCACTGTCGCGGAGCGCGTCGGCCGCCTGGCGCGACTCGGTCACGTCCAGCACGATCCCGCCGAACCGCGTCGGCGGGGTGCCGCCGCTCGCCTGCCCGATGGCCCGCACCCACCGCACCTGACCGGCCGGGCCGACGATGCGGTACTCCTCGTCGTACCGCACGCCGTCGGCGATCGCGCGACCGACGGCGGCGGCCACGCGCGCGCGATCGTCGGGGTGGACCAGCCGCTCCCGCACCGACGGGCCGACCACCGCGTCGGGCGGGAGCCAGAAGAACCCCTTGAGCGTGTCGTTCCAGTCGTAGACCGTGTCGGGCCCGGCCGGGAGCGACCAGCGGAACGTGCCCAGGCCGGCCGACGACACGGCCTGGGCGAAGCGCTCCTCGCTGGCGCGCCACTGCTCCTCGGCCCGGCGACGGTCGGTCACGTCCTCGGCCGAGGCGATCAGCCCGACGACCTCCCCGCCGTTGCCGCGGACGGCGGCGGCGTTCACCCGCGCCCAGGCGACCGACCCGTCCGGCCGGACGTACCGCTTCTCGTAGGCGAAGTTGTCCGCCCGCCCCGCCGCCAGCCCGGCCAGCGACTCGGCGTCGCGGGCTTGATCGTCGGCGGTGGTGAACTCCCGCGTGGTGCGACCGACCATCGACGCCTCTGGCCGGCCGACCAGTCTGGCGTAGGCCCCGTTCGCGCGGACGATCCGGCCGGCCAGGTCCAGCTCGACCATGCCGATGCTCGCCTGGTCGAACGCCGCCCGGAACCGCCCCTCGGTCGCCACGGCCATCGCCTGCCGCACGGCGACGTGGCGACGCAGCTCGAGCATGGTGACCACCTGCCGGGCCAGCACGCCCAACGCCTGCATCTGGATGGTCGTGGGCTCGCCCGGGACGCGGTCGGTCACGCACAGGGCGCCGACCACGTGCCCGGTGGGGGTGACCAGCGGGACGCCGGCGTACAGCCGCAACTGGTTCGGGCCGGTGACGGCGGGATCGTCACGGAACCGCGGGTCCACGGTCAGGTCGGGCACGACCAGCGGCTCGCCGTTGGCCGCCACGGTGGGGCAGAAACCTTGGCTGAGGGGCGTTTCGCGGGGATCACCCGCGGCCGGCTCCTGAAGGCCAATGGCGGCCTTGAAGAACTGCCGCTTGTCGTCGACCAGCGTGACCAGCGCCCCCGCCGCCCCGCACACCTGGGCGGCCAGCCGGGCCACGTCGTCGAAGTCGGGCTCGGGCGGGGTGTCCAGCACGTCGTACGCGTGGACGGCGGCCACCCGGTCGGCTGCGACCAGCGAGGCGAGCCGACGAACGTATTCGGTCGCATCAGACATCGATAGACGGTCCGCGTGGCGCGTGCGGCCCGCCACGCGACCATCGCCCTAGTGTGCGTTCGCTCCCGGACCCGTTCGACACCCGGTGCCGGAACCCTGAGGCCGGCCACCCTGCAGCGGTTGCCCCACGCCGTGCTGCGGCGAAACGTATCGCGCGGGACTCGCTCAGGGGAACGGGGAACTCTGCGCGTCTGGAGCCGTGGTTGGCGCCGAGGCGGGCCGCGTCATCGCCGGGCGCGTCACGGCCGCCCGCTTGAGCTTCGCCTTGGCGTCGGCCACGAGGTGGTCGATGTCGGGCAACGTGCTGTCCAGCTGCTGCGCCTGGGCGAAGTAGGCGACCGATTGGTCGTACGCCCCCTGCCGGTCCTTGATCTTGCCGATGGCGGCCCAGAGGTCGGCGCGGGTCTGGCACTCCTTGCTGGCGGTGAACATGTACGCGTACCGCTCCAACGCCTCCCGCAGCCGCCCGGCGCGGGTCAGCGCCTCGGCCAGCAGCTGCTGGGCGACCATGTCGGACGGGTCGGCGGTGGTCGCCTTCTGCTCCTCGACCAGGCACCGCTCCTCGTTGCCGGCCTTGTGGTACGCCTGCCCCAGGACCCGGTGCGCCGCCGCCGACCGCGGGTCGGCCGCCAGCGCGCTGTCCAGCCGCGCGATGGCGGCCGGCGTCTCGCCGAGCGACAGCAGGGCCTGCCCGTACTGGACCAGCGTGGCGGCATCGTCGGCGTTGATCGCCGTCGAGATGGCGAAGTGGGGCAGGGCACCCTTCGCGTCGCCGGTCGCCACCAGCGCCAGGGCCCAGGTGCGCTGGGCACCGGCGGCAATCATCGACTGCCGGTTCGCCGCCGCCAGCCCGGCCGCCCGGGCCGCCTCCTCCTGCGCGGACTTCAGGTCCGCGGTCGCCTGGTCCACATCCTGATAGGAGGCGTCCAGCGCCGACCGGAGCCGGTACTGCTCGGCCAGCGACGCCGAGGCGAATGCCGACCGGGGGAGCTTCGCCGCCGTGTCCTGCCAGAGCGACACCGGCGTCTCGAAGACGTGGGCGCGCGTCCACGCCGTGGACCCGAGCAACACCAGCAGCGCGCCCGAGGCGATCACGATCACCTGCGTCTGCGACTCGCCGGTCCGGTGCTTCCGGATCACCGCGGCCAAAGCGGTGAGCACCACCGTCGCCAGCGGGACCACGGCCAGGTAGGCCACCGAGTCGACCTGCTCGGAGTACCGGGCCACGTCGAACCAGTTGAGCGCCGGCACGACGCCCAGGATGAGGCTGCCCAGCGTGACGATGGGCCAGCGGACGTCGCGCCGCACGGCGAGCCACGCCGCCCCGGCCACGGCGGCGATGGCGAGCACCAGCGTTGCCAATCCGCCGATCAAGGAGCTCCGATACAGGATCGACAGCGGCACCGGCACAAGCACCTTCATCACGGCGAAGCCGATCGACTCGCCGACGAGGGCGACCATGCGGACCAGCCCCACGTCGGCGACGGGCACGACGCCGCCGTCCAGCGAGTGCCGGGGGAGGGTGAGGTTGGCCAGCCAGAGGATGGCGGTGACGAACATCACGGGCGTCAGCAGCAGGCCGTCGCGCGAGGTCAGCCGACGCCGCCACCACAGGGCCAGCATCAGCACGCCCGGCACCACGCCCGCCGGCGGCCACGCCAGCGCCGCCAGGATCGCCAGCAGCGCGGCCGCGCCGTACACGCCCCAGGTCTGCGCGGGATCGCCACCGGGGCCACCCGACGCCAGGTCGGCGGCATCCCGGTCGCGGAACCGCATGTACCAGAAGTACGAGTAGGCGGACCCCCAGAACAACAGCCCGCCGACGGCGACGCCGCCGTCGGCGATCCAGGAGACCGCCTCGGCGTTGACGGGGTGCATCGCGAAGACGGCCGCCACCAGCCATGCGCCCGGCACGAGCAGCTCGCGCAGCACGAGCCACGCCAGGACGGCCGCGCCGACGTGGCAGACGAGCGCCACGACGTGGTAGGCCGTCGGCGTGGGCATCATCTGGTCGTCGTGCCCGCCCAGCCGGTAGGCCAGCCAGTTGGCCGTGAAAGCGACGGGCTCGTACACGGGGAAGTACTTGCCGTACCGGGCCGCGGTGTCCCATCGACCGGTCCACACGCCGGACAGCCCCCCCGGCTTGGCCAGCAGCACGTTCTTCTGCACGGCCCGGTCGTCCAGGAACTGGAACGACCCGCCGATGGCCGGCCAGAACACGACCAGCGACAGCAGCACCAGCACGCCGGCCCAGAGCGCGATGTCCCGGGGGGCGCCCGACTCGTCGGGGAGCTTCAGCTCCAACTGATCCGAAGGGTCCACGGCGGGCGGCGGAACGGCGGTGTCGTCAGGCACGGTCATGGGACGGCGCACGATAAACGATCCGGCCGGGCGGCACCACTCGCGCCGACGTCGGACCGGGCGCAAGCAACGGAGCCGGGCCATGTCGGCCCGTGGCGACCGCAGGTCGCGCCTCGCGCAATCCGCGCGGAACTTGCGGGCCATGCCCACCGCGCGAGGACGCGGGCTGCGCCCGCCACGGGCCGACACGGCCCGGCTCTGTACAGCCCGCGCGACTGATAACGTGCGGCTTCACCACCGAAGATGCCCTTACCACCGCGGGAACGCGGGGCGTGGGAAGCCCCACTCGCCGGCGAGGGCGTCGGCGGCGACCTCGGGATCATCGCCGGGCCAGCGGCCGCCGTTTCGGAGGTAGGCGTGGGCCAGCTCGTGGGCGATCAGCCAGCGGACGAACGGGGCAGGACGGGTGCCCAACGTCCGCTTGAGGACGACCGTCCGCGCCGGCCGGACCCGGCCGGGCGGGCCGACGGGGACGTGCAGCATCACGCCGGGCGTAGGGTCGTAATCCCAGAACGTGACGGGCGGATCGGACGAGAGCTCGGCCCGCACCGGGTCGGGCATCGCCGTGAGGACGTGGACGGCGTGGTCGTGCAACGACTCGATCAGCCGGAACGGCCGGAGCCAGGCGTCGATCATTCGCGCGGGCTCGCCGGTCATGGTCACCGCTCCGGGGGTCGGCATTGGCACGGGACGATTGTAGGCCACGCCGGCAGAGCCCGGCGGCTCCGCCGCGGGTTCCTACGTGGCGACAAATCGCACTGCTGGCTTACCCGCGGCGGAGCCGCTGAGCTCTGACTTATGTCGGTCGCGTCGCCTCGTCGGGAACCGGCGTGGTCGGCCGCGTGCCGATGGCGTAATCGCCGTCCAGCACGGCTCCGGCGCCGACGGCCAAGGTTGGCGCGGTGACGTCGCCCTTGATCTCGGCCTCGGGACCGACGAGCACGGGGCCGCGGCTGGTGACGTCGCCGCGGAGCTTGCCGCGGACGATCAGGCCGCCGCAGAGGATGCGGTCGGCGTTGACGATCCCCTTCTTCTCCACCGTCACCACGCCCAGCGTCTCGATCGCCCGGCGGGCCTCGTACTTCTTGAACTGCAGGTCCTCGACCTTCAGCGACTTGTTGCAGAACCTGCAGGTGACCGTAAGCGCTCGCCGGCCGATCTCCTGGGGACGGCCGCAGTACAGGCAGACGATCGTCTGCTTGTCGCTGGGCGGCGGTGGGGTCAATCCCTCGGCCATCGGCAGTGGTTCCCTGGGGCGGACCCCGTCACTTGGCCGGCTGGCCCTGCACCTGGGCCGGCGGCATGCTCGACCCGACCTGGCCGGGCCGGGCGACCGGCGGCTTGCCCTTGACGGCGTCGGGGCCGACCGACACGTGACCGCGGAACTGGGCGCCCTCCTCGACGACCAGCTTGCTGGTCGTCAGGTCACCCTCGTACCGCGTGGTCGGCTTCATCTCGATGCGGTCGGTGGCGGTCAGGTTCCCCTGCACCTCGCCCTCGAGGATGATCGCGCCGGCATCGACGTTCGCCTCCATCTGCGCCTCCTTGGCGACGTGGAGCTTGCCGGGCGTGGTGATCGAGCCGTTCAGCTTGCCGTGCAGGCGCATGCTCTTCTCGAACGTCAGCTCACCCTTGAAGGTCGCGTCGGGGCCGAGAACGGTCGTGTATTCCGGGTTGCCAGTTTCAGCCATGTGACGGTGCCTCCTGCACGGGCGGACGGGTCGGTTGCACGGGCCCGGCGACGCGGGACCCGGCGAGGCGCGGATTATACCGGTGGCGGTCGATCGGTCCACCCGAGCCCGCTGCGGTTACAATCGCGCGGATGAAGGCACCCCGGTCGTTCGAGGTCCGCCACACGTCGGTCATGCCGGCCGAGGTGCTGGACGCGCTCCACCCGCGACCGGGCCAAACCATGGTCGACTGCACGGTGGGGCTCGGCGGACACTCGTCGCTGCTGTTGGCACGCGTCACCCCCGGCGGCCGGCTCATCGGGCTCGACTTCGACCCGGCCAACCTGGAACGGGCGCGCGACAAGCTGGCAAGTGTTCGGGGCGGGCGGTTCGAACTGCACCACTCGAACTTCGCCGCCCTGCCGGCGATCCTGGCGTCGGCCGGCGTGGCCGCGGTCGACGGCATCCTGGCCGACCTCGGCGTCGCGTCGCCGCAGATCGACGACCCCGGGCGCGGGTTCAGCTACCGCCACGATGGCCCGCTGGACATGCGGATGGACCCGGACCGTCGCGGCTCGGCGGCCGACCTGCTGGCCCGCATCACCGAGGCCGACCTGCGCGACGCCCTGCTCGACTTCGGCGACGAGACCGACGCCCCCGCCATCGCCCGGCTGGTCGTGAAGGCCCGGACGGTCGAGCCGATCCGCACCACCGGTCAACTGACGGCCATCGTGTGCGAGGCCCGCGACTTCACCTTGCAACGGGCGGCCGGCGCGAAGCTGCACCCGGCGGCGCGGACGTTCCAAGCATTGCGGATGATGGTGAACCGGGAGGCGGAGAATCTGGAACGGCTCCTGTCCGTCACGCCGACGCTGCTCAAGCCCGGCGGCCGGATCGTGATCATCTCGTTCCACAGCGGTGAGGATCGCCGGGTCAAGCAGAGCTTCCGGGAGTTGACGCGGTCGGGCGTGTACATCGACTCGTCACCGGATCCGATCGGTGCCACGGCGGCGGAGATCAAGGAGAACCCGCGGTCGCGCAGCGCGAAGGTGCGGTGGGCAGAACGGCCCTCGTGAACGGAAGAAGCCCCGGACGGACATCCAGGGCTTCATTCGATCCGCAATCATCACCGCTCAGACGGATGACGTGCGGGCCGTCGTCGCAGACACCGGCGCGGCGGCGTTGACGTACGTCTCGGCGATCCGCGTCAGCGTCTTGTCGGTGGCGGCCTCCTCGTTCAGCGTCATCTGCAACGTGTTGACCACCTCCCCCAGGCCGAGGCGTGACGCCAGCGTGCGCACCGTGCCGTAGCCGGCCATCTCGTAGTGCTCGACCCGCTGGGCGGCGGCGATCAGGGCGGCGTCCTTCACGGCCGGGTCGCCGGTGGCGGCGATCATGTCCTGGCCCTCCTTGATCAACCCCTTCATGGCGGCACACGTCTCGCGCTTGGGGTCCCGACCCAGCGAGCGGAAGACGTCGTTCAACCGCTGGGCGTGGCGGCGCGTCTCGTCCAGATGCTGGGCGAACGCGTCCTTGAGCTCGGGCGAGTGGGCGGCGTCGCGCATCTTGGGCAGCGCCTCCATCAGTCGGTTCTCGGCGTCATACAGGTCCTCGATCTGCTGCACGAACAGGTCGTTCAGGTCGTCAAAGTGCGGGTGTCCAAGCAGGCCCATGGCGGTCTCCGTCTGTTTTCCGTGAAGTCGTGCGGCGACGGCCGCCGCACAGCGTACGGCCTCACAACGGACGTGCCGGACCTCCGAGCACTCCGGAAATCCCGAGCGGTGAGACACCATGCACGGCACGCGACGGTCGATCGACGGCCAAATTGCCAAGACAGAATGATTGACTGACTAGACGATCATCGCTATTGTATGGCGACAGTAGGACGGCGTTGATGGCCAGACCGAGAAGCGAGGACAAGCGGAACGCGATCATGGCGGCGGCGACGCGGGTGGTCGTCGCTCAGGGGCTTGGCGCTCCGACGGCATTGATCGCCAAGGAGGCGGGCGTGGCAAACGGTTCCCTATTCACCTACTTCCCGACGAAGGCCGACCTTTTCAACCAGCTGTACCTGGCACTCAAGACGGATATGGCGCTGGCCACCCTGAAGCACCTGCCGACCGATGCGGGGTGTCGGAATCAGATGTGCCACCTGTTCTGCAACTGGGTGCGATGGGCCGCCTCTCACCCAGACCAATGGCGGGCGTTGGCTCAACTTGGCGTGTCCGATGACATCACGCCGGCGACGCGAACGGCGGGGCACGAGACGATGGCGAGCGTTCGGGCATTGGTGGAGCAAAGCCGAGCCAACGGACCCATGCGAGACGCCCCGATGGGCTTTGTCGTGGGGATCATGACCGCTCTAGCCGGGGCGACGATCGAGTTCGTGGCCGCCGATCCCGGCCACGGCGACGAGCATTGCAAATCGGGGTTCGACGCGCTCTGGCGGGCCATTGCCTGACGTCAATGAAAGGCTGGCCAAACACGAGACGAAACCTCGGGCCTACGTCATCACTGGCCCGACGTTGGAAGCCGAAGACCGGGACCGCGCCGTCGCCGAGACGCGCGCGTGATCGTCGACCAGCGCGTTCTAGCACGGGCAAGCTCCTCCGAGGGGAGCGATCGTCAAACGAAAGGAAACAGCATGATAATCGCATTGATCACCGGTGGCACTCGCGGCGTGGGCAGGAGCACCGCGCTCAACCTCGCCAAGCGGGGCGTGGGGGTCGTCCTCACCTACAACACCCACGCGGACGAGGCCGCGGCCGTCGTGTCGGAGATCGAGAGGGCCGGCGGGACCGCCGTCGCGCTCAAGCTGGACGTCGCCAGGGTCGAGGCGTTCGACGCGTTCGCGGCGGCCCTGTCCCGGGCGCTTGACGAGCGGTGGCAACGACCCTCGTTCGACCACCTCGTGAACAACGCGGGCATCGCGCAGCGGACCCCGATCAAGGACGTGTCGGAGCGGCAGTTCGACGAGCTGGTGAACGTGCATTTCAAGGGCGTGTTCTTCCTCACGCAGAAGCTGATCCCGCTGATGGCCGACGGCGGGCACGTCGTGTTCGTCTCGTCGGCGCTGACCCGGCTCACGAACCCGGCCGGCGTGGCGGTGTACGCGGCGGCGAAGGGCGCCGTCGAAGTGATGACGCGGTACGTGGCGGCCGAGTTCGCGAGCCGGCGGATCCGCGCGAACTGCGTCGCGCCCGGCGCGCTCGACACCGACTTCGGTGGCGGCCGGACCGACGAGCAGCGGAAGGCGATCGGCCAGCACGGGCTGGCCGGCCGCATCGGCCTGGCCGACGACATCGGGCCGGTCATCGCCAGCCTGTTGTCGGAGGACAACGGTTGGGTGAACGGCCAGCGCATCGAGGCGACCGGCGGGACGCCCTTCTGATGGACGGGCGTTCGACCGAGCCGCACGGTTCGTCGGTGATCGCCGCGCCGATCAACTGCGGTATTGCTCGTGCAATCCAAGCGGAACCCCCATTTCGGCGATTCGCGCGAAGCGTAGCCTCCAAGCCCAGCCACTTACGGCTTCGCGGGTCAAGGTTGGCGGGAGGTCATCGCCCCGCCACGAGCGTCGATTCGCGAGGCCGCAAGCGGCGGACGACCGAACCGCCAATCGGCTTCTGAAGCCGGTCAGGTTCCTTCGACTGCGGCGGGATTCTGGTTCACGTCTTCACCTGCGTGGCCAAGATCCGGGCGATCGCCTCGCAGATGTCGGCGCGGTGGATGCCGTTCAGGGCCAGGGCCAGCTGCGTCTCCATCAGCCCGTAGGGGATGCCGGTGTCGTAGCGCTGGCCCTCGGTGACGACGGTCCAGTAGGTGTCGCTGTTCTGGCGGAGGTGCTCCTGGGCGGCCGTCAGCTGGATCTCGCCCTTGTCGCGGAGGTCGTGGCGGATCAGGTGCTCGATGCTGTCGAAGATCCGCGGGCTGAACACCCACATGCCGAAGTGGGCCAGGTAGTTCCCGGCCGGCAAGCCGGGCGTGACCATGTGCTGGCGGGCATACTCGATGGTCGGCTTCTCGACGATCCGCTCGGCCCGGTAGACGCCGCGGGCGGTGTCGACCGGCTCGCCGGCGATCACGCCGAACAGGTGCAGCAGCCGCTCCACCGTGGGTTGGACGGCCGTCACGCTGTCCAGCGGCTGCTGCTCGTAGACGTTCAGCAACTGCCGGGCGCAGCGGTCCTTGGTGTCGCTCACGTAGACGTGGTCGCCCAGCAGCAGCAGGAACGGGTCGCTGCCGACGAACGCCTTGGCCTGGAAGACGGCGTGGCCAAAACCGTCGGGCGTGGCCTGCTCGGCGAAGTGGAGCCGTTCGCCGAACGCCTGGAGCTTCTCGCTGGCCAGGATGGCCCAGTCCTTGCCGCGGAAGGCCCGGACGGTGTCGTTGTCCATCCGCCTGAAGTAGTCGCGGTACTGCTGCTCCTCGCCCGGCTGGGTGACGATGCAGATCTCCTCGATGCCGCTGTCGATCGCCTCCTCACCGATGATCTGGATGACGGGCTTGGTCAGGCCGTCGCGGTCGACGAGGGGGAACATCTCCTTCTGCACGGCCGTGCTGGCCGGGTACTGCCGGGTGCCGCGCCCCGCCGCCGTGATGACCGCCTTGCGAACCTTCGGCATGCTGAGCCCTTCCGCGTGGGTGGACGCCGGAAGGCTATCGGCCGGCCACAGCGGAGGGAAGCCGGGCCGCTACGGGTGTGTCAACAACGCAAGCGGGGCCGCGGCGTTTCCGCCTCGGCCCCGACTCGTCTTGGCTCATTTGCCAACCCGATCAAGGCGTGGTGCCGGGAGCCGGGGCGGCTCCAGGCGTCGGCGCGACGGGTGCCGGGGCGAGCTCAGCCGGC
Organism: Tepidisphaeraceae bacterium; assembly: GCA_965198865.1. Classification (GTDB taxonomy): domain Bacteria; phylum Planctomycetota; class Phycisphaerae; order Tepidisphaerales; family Tepidisphaeraceae; genus CBDAQA01. Next base: position 216,274 of record CBDAQA010000025.1, read on the forward strand.
AACATCGGCGGCAGCGGGCCGCTCTGGATGGCGTTCGCCTGCGCGGTCGACGCCGCCTGCATGTGCGTCGTCGCGCCGGCGCCATCACCCGATGCGGCAGCCAGCAGCGACCAGCCGTACTGCCCGAGCATGGTGGCGACGTCCGCCCCGTGCTTCAGCTCCGCCGGCGCGTCGCCGCTGGTCACGTTCGACAAGTTGTCCGTCGCGTCCTTGAAGCCCGCGTCGGCCAGCTTCTGCTGGTCCGTCACCAGCTTCGCCGCGTCGCCGTTCACGTCTTCCAGGCTCCCCGGCACGGCCAGCCCGGCCTCGGTGAGCACGGGCTTCACGCTCGCCTCGACGGCGGCGACCGCCTTCGCCTCGGCGGCCCAGCGGGCGTGGAACGAGGCCCGCTCCAGCAGGGCGGTCGACTGCAGGTACTGGAAGTGCGCCGGGTCGGTGGCCGACTTCTCGACGGCCCATGCCTCGCGGTCCGCCCGCTCGGTTCGCTCCGGCGATTGGATCGACGCCGCCAGCTTCATCTTCAGCTGCGTCGCCCGGTCGTAGGCGTCCTTGTAGAAGCCGATGGCGGCGCCGTAGTGCGTCTCCGCCTCGTCGCGGATGCCGCGGTTCGTCTTGACCAGCTTGGCCAGGGCCGCCGCCTCGCCGTTGATGGTCGGCGGCACCTTCGCGTTCAACGCCGGCTCCGTCGCCTCGCCTAGTTGCGCCGTGCTGTGGGCCTTGATCGCCTTGATCTGTTCGCCGATCGATTCCCAGCTCTGGTTGATCGCCGTCGCGCGGTCGTCGATGCCCTTCGCGGCCGCCTTCAGCGCGTCCTGCTGGGCCGCCTGGACGGCCAGGTCGGCCCTGGCGCGGACCAGCTGGCTGTTGTCCTGGTCGATCTTCACCGCCAGGTCGGCCGCCTGCTTGCGGGCGTCGGCGCCCTGGGTGAACAGGTCGACCGACTGCTGGTGCTGCTCGCGGGTCGACTGCTGGGTCAGCTGGTCCGACTTCGTCATCAGGTCGTTCCGCTGGTCGGTCTCGGACTTGACCTGCTGCTCCAGCTGCGCGATCTGCCCCTGCAGGGCCGACGCCGCCTTGTCCGTCGCCGCCGTGGAGGCCAGGGTCCCCGCGTCGGTCCTCACCCAGTCGGGCTTGTCGTCCGACCCGGCGACGGCACCCTTCTGCTGGGCCAGCGCGTCGAGGGCGGGCTGCGGCTGGTACTTGCCGAGCGACACGACCAACTGGTTGTCGGCGGCGATCGAGTGGGTCAGCCCGCCGATCTCGCGCGCCATCCGGTCGATGTCGGCCGAGTTCGTCGCCGCCGCCTGCGTCTGGGCGTCGGCCATCTGCATCTCGGCGGCGGCCAGCTGGGCGAACGTGCGGATCTGCAACGGCAGCGACGCGCTTGACTCGTGGGCCGCAGCGTCCAGCGCCTTGGTGCGGTCGGCCGGGGAACCCGATCCGACCTCGTCCGCCTTGCGCAGGCTCGCCTCGACCGCCTTGTCCGCCCGGCCCGCGTCGGTGTCGCACCCGCCGGCCAGCGTGACGGCCGCCGGAACGGCCAGGCCCAACAGCCAACGCGGTGTGCGGGAAGACGGACGGGCCATGTGTGGTTTCTCCAACTGCGGGGTGAACGTCAGGCGCGGACCAATCAACCGTTGGATTGTCACCGTCGGGCTGAAACCTGTCAAACGGGCCTAACGTCCGACACGGGCCACCGTTTGAGCACTTCGGCCACGTTCTGATCCAGCGGTCGGTCGCCGGGAATCCAAGTGACATTGGGGAACCGCCGGAACCACTTCATCTGCCGCCGGGCCAGTTGCCGGGTGCCGGTCTTGATCGCCTCAGTTGCGTCCTCGAGCGACCGCTTGCCTTGGACGTGCTGGACGAGCTCGCGGTAGCCGGTCGCCTCGCCAGCGGTGGGAGACAGTTCGCCGTGCCGGTCGAGTAGATCGCGCACCTCGTCCAACCAGCCGCCGGCCAGCATCGCCTTCACACGCGCATTGATCCGCCGGTTGATCACGTCCTTGTCCCACGACAGCCCGAACCGCGCGGTCGGGTGCCGCTCCTGCGGGTCGGCCCAGTCGGTCTGGAACGAGCTGATCGGCCGGCCGGTCAGCTCGAACACCTCCAGCGCCCGCACGAGCCGCTTCTGGTCGTTGACATGGATGCGACCGGCGGCCGCGGGGTCGACCTCCGCCAAGCGCCGGTGCAGCAGTTCGCCCCGCTCGGCGCGTAGCCGATCCCGCACGCTCGCGTCTGCCGGCGGCCCGTCGAACAACCCCTCGAACAGCGCCTTGTAGTAGAGCGGCGTCCCGCCCGTCGCCACGAGCGGGACGCTCCGCCGGGCCGCGTCGGCGATCGTCGCATCTGCCAGGTCCACGAAACGGGCAACAGTGAACTCGTCGGTCGGCTCGACCAGGTCGACCCCGTGGTACCGCACCCGAGCCCGCTCGGCCGCCGTCGGCTTGGCGGTGCCGATGTCCATGCCGCGGTAGACCTGCATCGAGTCGACGCTGACGATCTCGCCCCCCACCGCCGCCGCCACCGCCTCGGCCAGCGCCGACTTGCCCGACGCCGTGGGGCCGAGAACGACGAGGGTTGCGGGGGGTTCGCCTGCCATGGTGGCAAAGACTGTCAAAGGGGCAGTGGGCCGTTCGGGGCGAAAATCAGCGGAAAGTCCGCAAGTTGAGGCCGTTCGACGGTTTGCAACCGCTCACATCGCGGGCCGTTGCTGGCACCGGGTTTGATCTGTCGGTGGCGTCGTCAACGCGGGCCGCAGTGGCCCGGTTCCGGCAACGTAAGCAGCGAAAGAAGGAGATTCAACCATGGCTCTGCCCACCGTCGCAAACCGCAACGCCAGCTACCCGTTCCACACCGTCCAGAAGGAGTTCGACGCGATGCTTTCCCAACTGTTCAACCCGCCCACGACCAACCGCGTGTCCGAGTACTTCGCCCCGTACGCCGTTGACGTCCGGGAGGACGCCGACCACCTGACCGTCGAGGCCGACCTGCCCGGCTTCAAGAAGGACGAGGTCGAGATCACCCTGGAGGACCACACGCTGACCATCGTCGCCGAGCGCAGGGCGGCGGCCGAGAAGCCCGCCGGCGAGTGGCTGCTGAACGAGCGCCGCGCCGCCCGCTTCGAGCGCCGCTTCAAGCTCCCGCAGACCGTCGGCGACCAGTCGGTCAACGCCAAGCTGGAGGACGGCGTCCTGACCGTCACCCTCGCCAAGCGCGAGGAGACCAAGCCGCGGCGGATCAACGTGCAGTGATCGGCGCCGCACGCTCGACATCGATCGGAGCCCCGGGTTTGAATCCGGGGCTTCTTTTGTTTTCACACTGCGGGTTCCAGCTTTCCATCCTTCAGCACCAGCACCCGGTCGGCCTCTCGCGCCAGCGACCGGTCATGCGTCACCATGACGATCGTCTGCCCCTGATCGCGGTGGAGCGCCTCGAGCAGGTCCATGATCTGCCGGCCGGTCTCGGTGTCGAGGTTGCCGGTCGGCTCGTCGGCGAACAGGACGGCCGGGCGGTTCATCAGCGCGCGGGCGATCGCCACGCGTTGGCGCTCGCCGCCGCTCAGCTGCGACGTGCGGTGGTAGAGCCGGTGGCCCATGCCGAGCTGGGTCAGCAGGTCGATCGCCCGGCCGCGCACGTCGGCGGCGTGGTGGCGGAAGGCGAGCGACGAGAACTCGATCTCCGGCGCGAGCATCACGTTCTCGACCACGTTCAGCTCGGGCAGCAGGTGGTAGGACTGGAAGACGAACCCGAACTTCTTGTTCCGCAGCGCAGCGGCCGGCCGCTCGCCGAGCAGCCGGATGCCGAACGAGCAGATGTCGGCCACCCACCGCAGCGCCAGCAGCACCGCGACCACGGCCAGCAACACCACGCCCGCCTGCGCCGACCGCACCTGCGCCGCGGTCGGCGCGGCCCACGGCGCGTTCAGCAAGCCGTTCACGAAGTGCATGACGGCCGTCCACCCCAGCCCGAGCGCGACCAGCCCGACGATCAGGACGACGGCGTAGATGCCCACCCGCACCCACCACGGCCCCGCCGACTCGCCGCGCCCGCCGAGCAGCCGCACGCGCCACCGCCCCGGCGGCGGCGGCGTCCGACGGGTGTAGTCGTCGCCGTCGAACCGCAGCGTCCCCGCGTCGATCGAGTCCAGCGCCGCCAGCACGTGCAGCAGCGTCGACTTGCCCGACCCGCTGCGCCCCTCGATGGCGACGAACTCGCCGGCCTGCAGGTCGAAGTCGACCGACCGCAGCACCGACAGCTCGGCCTCGCCCATGCGGAACGTCCGGCGAATGCCGGCGGCGGAAAGCAGCGGCGTCGTGGGGGCATCTGCGGTGGCAGTCGTCATTCGGGTTCTCTCGGACCAACGCTCAAACGATCGCGTGTGACGTGGGGTCCACGCCGGCGTCTGAGGCACGCCGAAGGCCCGGGCCTTCGGCGTGCCTCAGACGCCGGCGTGGTGGTGGGCTCACTCGTACCGCAGCGAGTCGACCGGGTTCATCCCCGCCGCCCGCACCGCCGGGAGCAGGGCGCCCAGCACGGCCGCCACCAGGGCGACGCTCACCGTCCAGACGACGGTCGTCAGCTCCATCCTGCTCGGGATGCGGTCGAACTGGTACGTCTTCGGCGACCACACCTGCAGCCCCGTCACCTGCCCCAGCCAGGCGTGCAGCTCGTTGATGTAGCGCACGAAGAAGAATGCCAGCGTCACGCCCAGCCCGCTGCCGACGACGCCGATCGCCAGGCCGTAACCGAGGAACAGCGTCAGGATGCCGCCGCCGGTCGCGCCGACCGACTTGATCACGCCGATGTCCTTCGTCTTCTCCACCACGATCATGTAGAAGATGCAGAAGATCAGCAGCACGGCCACCAGCGAGATGATGCCGAACAGGACGGTGGTGAGCACGACCTCGTTCCGGACGGCGTTGATGAAGTCGACCTGCTGCTCCTCCCACGTCTCGACCGAGTAGCCGTAGTAGGCGTAGTCGTTGTGGAGCGATGTCACCGCGTCGGCCACGCGGCGGACGCCGTCGCGGACGTCGGTCAGCGAGTAGCCCGGCTTGGCCCGGATCAGGATCTCGCTGCACCGGGCCGGGTCGTCGCCGCGGGCGTCCATCTGCAGGTCCTTCTGCAGCGCGTCGAACGACATGTAGACGTTCTGGTTGTCCAGCTGGTAGACCCGGCTCTTGGCGTCGTCGACGATCCAGCAGGGGACGCTCATCGACGACCGCATGTCGTTCCCCTCGCCCGGGACGATCGGCAGCACGGTGATCGACACCGGCAGCTCGACCATGGTCTCGCGTCGCTCGGCCGCCCGGGCGGGCTCGCCGTGCTCGATGCCCACGACGGGGCCGGTGACGATGATGCCCTCGCGGTGGCGTGCCCCATCGCGGGCCTTGCGGGGTACCAAATCCTCGTACTTCACGTTGGGCAACAGGCCGAAGTTGACCGGTTTCCCCGCCTTCACGTCGTCCGCCTGCCGGTAGAGCGTGTTGGGCCACTCGTTCACGTCGCCGATGTTCGGCGGGTAGCCGAGCAGCTGCACCATGTTCACGTACTGGCTGCCGATGTTGATCAGCCCGTACGTGTTGATGACCGGCACCGCCGCCGCCACGCCGGGCACCTCCCGCTTCGCCTTGGCGATGATCTCGCCGTAGTACGGGAAGCCCACCAGCGGGTTCTTGGCCACGACGACCACGTCGCTGGTCATGCCGTGGAACGATCCCTCGAACGTCTGCAGCCAGCCGTTCATCACGCTGAACACGACCAGCACCATCGTCGTGCAGAGCATGACCGCGATCAGAGCCACCCAAGCAATGCGGCGCTTCAGGAGGTACTTGCGGATTAAGTGCAGCTTATACATGTCGGTGGGGGGAAGAAGAGTTAACCACAGATGCACGCGGATGGACACAGATCAGGCGGATGATATCTGTGTCCATCAGTGTGCATCTGTGGTTGACACTCTGCTCTTCACCCCTGCGGACGCATGAGCGGGAATAGGATCACGTCGCGGATGCTGGACGCGCCCGTCAGCATCATGACCAGCCGATCAATGCCCAATCCCAGCCCCCCCGCCGGCGGCATGCCGTACTTCAGGGCGGTCAGGAAGTCATCGTCGGTCTTCTGCTTCTCCGCGTCGTCGCCGACCTGCGTGGCGAAGTTGGCGGCCTGCACGTCGGGGTCGTTCAACTCCGTGTAGCCGGGGCTGATCTCCTGGCCGTTGATCGCCAACTCGTACACGTCGGCGAAGAACGGGTCGACGGCGTTCTTCTTCGCCAGCGGGATGATCACCGAGGGGACGTGAGTGACGAACGTTGGGTCGATCAGCGTCGGTTCGATAAGTTTTTCGTAAATCTCTTGGAGTTGCTCAGCCGGGGAGAGCTTCAGCAACCGCGCGGCCATGCCGCGGCATGGCTGAAGAGGAATGTCGGAGCCACGAAAATCGATCCGCTCTTGCGTGTACTTCATCGCTCCAAAAGTGGCTAGCTTGTTCAACTCTTGGAACAGTTCGTTGGCACTCTCGAAAATGGGTCGCTTGTCGAACTTCCACCCAGTTCGCTCCTCCACCAGCGTCGCCATGCTCACCCGCCGCCACGGGCGTTGCAGGTTGATGGTCTTCGTCACCTCGCCCGCTTCGTTCTTGTGCTCGATCTTCAGCCCGCCGAACAGCTTCTCCGCGATGTGGCAGATCATGCCTTCGACGAGGTCGGCCATGGTCTCCCACGAGCCGAAGGCCTCGTAGGCTTCGAGCATGGTGAACTCAGGGTTGTGGCGGGGACTGATGCCCTCGTTGCGGAAGTTGCGGTTCAGCTCGAACACCTTGGTGAACCCGCCGACGAGCAGCCGTTTGAGGTAGAGTTCGGGGGCGATGCGCAGGTGCAGCGGGATGTCGAGCGCGTTGTGATGCGTGGTGAACGGCCGGGCGGCCGCGCCGCCGGCCTGGGCCTGCATCATGGGGGTCTCGACCTCGACGTAGCCGAGGTTGGTCAGGTAGGCCCGCACCTCGGCCACGACGGCCGAGCGCAGGCGCAGCGTCCGCATCACCTCGGGGTTGGCCCACAGGTCGACGTACCGCTGGCGGTAGCGGATCTCCACGTCCTCCAGCCCCTGGTACTTCGCTGGCGGTGGCAGGACGCTCTTGGCGGCGAACGACAGCGACTTGGCCCACACCGTCACCTCGCCGGTCTTGGTGACGCCGAGCGAGCCCTCGACGACGATCTGGTCGCCGAGGTCGACCAGGTCCTGGGCGGCGAAGTCGCGCTCGCTGAGCCGCTTCTTATCGGCGGCGATCTGCAGGTCGCCGGTCTCGTCGCGCAGGGTCATGAACGACAGCTTGCCGAACCGCTTGCAGAACATGACCCGCCCAGCCACCTTGACGGTCGGGCCGCCGTCGTGGCCCATGTCGGCGGTGTACATCGCCTTGACGGACGCCAAAGATCGCACGTCGGGCTCGCGCTGGCCGTAGGGGTCGATGCCCAGCGCGCGGAGCTTCTCCCGCTTGTCGCGTCGTTCCTGCTCGTACTCGCTCGGTGTTGGGTCGACCATGGCGTCCGTTTGCAAAGGGCGGGGATGATACGGGCCGATCCTTGGATTGGAAACACGATCGGGCTTTCGCGGGCGTTGAGATCTGCCGACATTCAAAAACGGGCCACGAATGGCACGAATGAACACGAATCATAGAACAGACGTGTGGGTTCGAGCCGATCGCCTGCAACAGAGGCAGCTCTGGCTTATTCCTCTTCGTGTTCACTCGTGCCATTCGTGGCCGTCTTTCCTCTTGCTTGCGATCGTCGCCGTGACCCACGGCCAGGAGCCGCCGGGGATGCGACTCGTCCACCAAACGCACTACGGGATCCACACCGACATCCCCGACCCCGAGCTGGTCGACGACCTGGGCCGGCGGATGGACGTGATGTTCGACCAGTACACCACCGCCCTGCGCGACTTCAAACCCCCGGCCGACCTGGCACCGTTGCCGGTCTACCTGTTCGACACGCGACGGAACTACACGGCGTTCACCGGCGTGGCGGGCACGAACTCGGGCGGGCTGTTCGCCGGCGGCCGGCATCCCTACCTGACGTCGTTCCTCGACCAGAACGGCCGGGACGGGCTCCGGCGGGCGCTGCAGCACGAGGCGTTCCACCAGTTCGCGTACTTCGTCATCAGCCGACGGCTGCCGATCTGGCTGAACGAGGGGATGGCCCAAATCTTCGAGGAGGGGATCTGGACGGGCGAGACCTTCCTCCTGGGGCAGGCCCCGCCGCGGCGGCTGCGGCAGGTGCAGGCGGACCTGCGGGCGAACCGGCTGGTGCCGTTCGACACGTTCCTGGCGATGTCGCCGCACGCCTGGGCGGAGAACCTGCACGCCAACGTTGCGGCCGGGACGACCTACTACACGCAGGCGTGGGCGATGGCCCACTTCCTGCGTTACGGGCCCGACGCGAAGTACCGGCAGCTGTTCGTCGAGTTCCTGGCCAAGCTGCAGGCCGACCCCGACGCCGACCCGATGGCGTTGTTCGCCGATTCGTTCTCCGACCCCGTCGGCTTCCAGCGCGCGTTCGAGCGTTGGGCGCGCACGGCGCGGGCGACGTCGGAGGCGACGCTGCTGGAGCGGCAGGAGACGCTGGGCGACTTCCTGGTCGGCATGGCACCGAAGGACCCGCGCATCATCGGCGACATGGCGCAGTTCCACGGCGACGTCGTGCGCTACGGCATCGGCCTGACCTACTCCCGCGGCGGGTTCCGCTACGCGACCGTGAAGCCGCCCGACGTCTACTTCTGCGGTCCCGACGGCCAGCCGTTCACCGACCGGCAGCTCTATTTCAAGCCGAATCCCGGCGCGCCGCTGCCCGACATCATCTGCAAGCCGAACGACGCGTTCACCGTGCAAACGCGGTTCTACAGGGGGGCCGATCACACCGAGCACGAGTACGCGATCGAGCCGGCCGACCGGTAAGGGCTTGGCCGGATCTGTTCGCTGCAAGATCAAAGCCCTGACAGAGCCGGGCCGTATCGGCCCCGGACGAGCGAAGCTCGTGTCTCGCGCAGCCGCCGTGGTCGACCGAGGCCATCGGCCCTGTGCCAGACGCGACCTCCCGGTCGCACTGGGCCCAGAGCGCAGCCGGCGCCATGTGTGCCAACGAAGCCGGCTAGACCCATCGCTCATCTCCGACGCCCCGCTCGTGGCCGACCTGGCCCGGCGGATGGACCTCATGTTCGAGCAGTACTGCCGGCTGCTCTCGGCGTTCAAGCCCGACCCCAAGGCCCCGATTGCCGGTCTACCCATTCGCGTCGAAGGCGCGGTAGTCGGCGTTCACCCATCGCGCCGGTACACGCGGGCTCAAGCACGAGGGCGTGCTCGTTTTTCCGGGCGATCCTAATTCATTCGCGCCGCACACGTTGTCCAGTACTCGTCCCACAGGCGGCTCTGGTGCAGCGTCTCCAACGCGATCACCGCTTCGGCGTGGTCCGGATCCCACCGCTTGCCCGGGCCCTTCACCCGGTGCGGCGCGGCGCCGCACTCGCTCTCGGTCGTCGAGCTGCTGATCCGCCAGCCGCGGCGCTCGCACTCGGCGTAGGCGATCATCTCCTTGCGCGGCGCGACGTAGCTCAGCAGCTGGTCCGCCTCCTTGCGCTTCCCGCCACGCTGCGCGGCCCGCCACTGGACCAGGTGGTTCCAGAACGGGTCGTACCCGTCGTGCCGGGCCCGGTGCATCGCCTGGGCCGCCCACCGCTGGCCCGCCTCGCTCCCCTCGCCGAAGGTCGCGCGGGCGCCCTGGTTCACGTGCTGCCCGAGGTGCCAGAAGTCCAGGCACCACGCCGACAGCAGGACCGTCCAGCCCATCAGCAGGTTGAGGATCCACGGCCCGCCGTCCACGTTGGCCACCCGCTCGTCGGCCCCGGCGAAGCCGACCTGCCTCGCGTCCCGCCGCATGATCCGGCCCGCCTCGGCGCAGGGCCTGCGGGTCACCGACACCAGCCGGCGCCCCACCGCCTCGTCGTGGAACTGCACCAGCTTGAACTCCTTGTACCGCTGGTCGGTCCCCGCCCGGCGGCGGGGCAGGGGCGGCAGCTTGGGCCCGTCCGCCGGGCGCCGGGCCCGCGCCGCCACGGCCGCCTCGCGCCGCTTGCGCTTCTCCGCGTCGGTGACCGTGGGCACGGTGAAGCCGTCGATCCCCACGTAGAGCCGGGAGACCTCCTTCCCCTCCGGCGTCTTCACCAGGCAGTCCTTCGCTTTCCACCGCGGCGCGACCGCCCCCGACTCCCGGGCCGCCAGCACCCGCTTGCCCTCGGCCTCAACGACCTCGCGCAGCAGCGTCTCGCCCAGCGTCAGCTGCGCCGCGTGCCTCAGCTGCTCCACCGTCCGGGCGAAGCTCTTGCCCGTCGCGTTCAGCCGGCAGCACAGCTCCCGCGCCCCCCGGCTCACCGTCGCCTCCGCCGCGTCCAGCAGCGCGTCGGCCGGCGTCACGCCCCCGCCCCCCCTGCCCTGCCACCGCGTGCGGCGGACGACCACGCGGCCGTTGCTGGTCAGCGTGCTCCGCGGGTCGGACCCCTTGGACCTCAGCCGCCCGCCGCCCGCCGGGTCCACCGGGGGGAAAAGCCGACGCCGCCGCGTCGGCCCTCATCTGCAAGGCCCGCTCGAACGTCCGCCTCCGGTACTCCGCCATCCGGTCGCGCACCTCGTGCTCGCTGGCGTTGATCCACGCCCCGTCCGGCGCCCGGTTCACCGCCGCCATCACCTCGGCGAGCATCAGCTCCGTCTCCTGCCGCATCGCCTCGACGAACGCGCCTTCGGGCACCTGGACCTGACTCGTGTGGCCATCCATGACTGGCTCCTGTGAGGGGTGCTGCCAACATCCGTGTCAACAGCGGACCGCGGGATTATACGGAGAAATCGGACGTCCCGGAAAAACGAGCACGCCCCAAGCACGAAAGCTCGATCGAACCTGCGGGCTGATTTTGCCGCAATCGGTTAAACTCACCGGCGATGTTCTGGCACCGCATCACGTTCTGTTCCTGCGCAACGCTATCCCCGGTCATCGCGCTGGCGACAGCGCTCGCGCCGCCCGCCCGGGCGGCGACGACGCGGGACGACCCGAAGCTGCCGGCGTGGTTCCACGTCGTGAAGGGGGCGCACTACACGATCCACACGGGCGTCAACGACGAGGCGTTGGTGGCCGAGCTGTCGCGACGCATGGACGTGATGTACGACCAGTACTGCCTCGCGATGCGCCCGTTCCGCCCCGTCGACGAGACGCCGCTGAAGGTCGTCCTGTTCGAGAAGCGCAAGACGTACATGGCGTTCACCAACAACGTCGCCACGAACACCGGCGGGTTCTTCAGGCCGGGCGAGCACCCGATGCTGGTGTCGTACCTGGACGACAACGGCCGGGACGGCCTGCGGCGGACGCTGCAGCACGAGGCGTTCCACGGGTTCGCCTACTTCGCCATCAGCCGGAACATCCCCACCTGGCTGAACGAGGGGATGGCCCAGCTGTTCGAGGAGGGGATCTGGACCGGGAAGAAGTTCCTCATGGGCCAGGTGCCGCCGCGGCGGCTCCGGCAGCTGCACTCGGACGTGCGGGGCCACAAGCTGGTGCCGTTCGACCAGTTCTTCCGCGTGACGCCCGAGCGGTGGGCCAAGACGCTGCACGGCAACGCCAACGCCGGCGCGACCTACTACGGCGAGGCGTGGGCGATCGCCTACTTCCTGCAGTTCGGGCCGGACCAGCGCGACCGCGACCACTTCCTCGACGCGCTGGCCGGCCTGCACGCCGAGCCGGACGGCGATGGGCAGCAAATCTTCGCGGCGCGATTCCCCGACACCGCCGCGTTGCAGCGGGCGTTCGAGGCGTGGGTGCTGCAGCTCCGCGCGACGCCGGAGGCGCTGCTGCTCGAGCGGCAGAGCACGCTCGGCGACTTCCTGGCCGACCTGCAGCCATCCCACCCGCACATCACGCGGAACGTCCAGCAGTTCCGCAACGACATGGTCGGGTACAGCGTCTCGCTGAAGTACCGCGTCGGCGCGGTGACCTACGAGACGGTCAAGCCGGCCAGCATCTACTTCTGCGGCCTCGACGGGCAGCCGTACACGGAGGCTCAGCTGTTCTTCGAGAAGTCGAAGGGCGCCCCCCTGCCCGACCTCGTCTGCCGGCCCAACGCGTCTTTCGTGCTGCGGACGCACTTCTACAAGGGGCCGGACGACGTGGAGCACGAGTGCTCGATCACGCCGACGCAGTAGCAGGAAGAGCTCATGGTTCGCCGAAGACGGGCCGGAAGCCGCGCTTGCCGTGAACCATGCGGATGATGGTCACTTCGGAGTCGTGGTAGTTGGAACCAATGACGCGAGAGTAGACTGCAATGAACCCGTGGTCGGGGCTTCCCCCGTCCGGCTGCTGGTGACCGATGCCGGCCGAGCACTGAGTTCGCGGAATCATTGCATCGATGCGGTCGCTGACGCGATCGGGGGCGGTCGGGTCGTGGGTCGCGATGTACGTCCAGATGTCTCGGAGGTTTTGGATGGCTGCCGACTTGATGAGCAGCGTCTCGCCGCCGGGCCGCCTCGTCTTGCCGCCCCCGCCGTCGCCCCTACAATCGCGGCCTATGGCCGACCCCTACATCCAACAGTTGTTCGCCGACCGCATCGGCGGAGCCGGTTACGGCAAAGGCACCGAGATCTACAAGTTCGAGAAGATCAAGCGGGCCAAGCGGGCCGCGCTCGACGCCAACCCCGGGGCCGAGCTGATCGACATGGGCGTGGGCGAGCCGGACGCGATGGCCTACCCCGTGTGCGTCGACGCGCTCTACGCCGCCGCCAAGAACCCCGCCAACCGTGGCTACGCCGACAACGGCGCGTCGACCTACCAGCTGGCCGCCGCCCGCTGGCTCAAGAACGTGTGCTCCGTCCACATCGAGAAGCCGATTGCGCAGATCGTCCACTCGATCGGCTCGAAGGCGGCGCTCAGCATCTTGCCCAACTGCTTCATCAACCCCGGCGACGTCGCCCTGATGACCACGCCCGGCTACCCCGTCTTCGGCACGCACGCCAAGTACGTGGGCGGCGTGGTCCACAACCTGCCGCTGCTGGAGAAGAACGGATTCCTGCCCGACCTCGCCTCCATCCCCGCCGACACGCTGAAGCGGGCCAAGACCCTCGTCATCAACTACCCGAACAACCCGACCGGTGCGAGCGCCACGCCCAAGTTCTTCGAGGACGTGGTGGCGTTCGCCAAGGCGAACAACATCGTCGTCATCCACGACGCCGCCTACGCCGCATTGGTGTTTGACGGCAAGCCCCTCAGCTTCCTCGCGACGCCCGGCGCGCTGGACGTCGGCGTCGAGCTGCACAGCATGAGCAAGGGGTTCAACATGACCGGCTGGCGGCTGGGGTTCGTCGCCGGCAACGAGCTGGTCGTCAAGTCCTACGCCGACGTGAAGGACAACACCGACTCCGGCCAGTTCCTCGCCGTGCAAGAGGCGTGCAGCTACGCCCTCGACCACCCGGAGCAGACGCAGCAGATCGCCGCGAAGTACGGCCGCCGTATGGACGGCCTGACCACGGTCCTCAACAAGCACGGCTTCACCGCTAAGAAGCCCCGCGGCTCGTTCTTCCTCTACGTCCGCATCCCCAAATCCGGCCTCAACGCCACCGGCCAGCGGACCACGTTCGAGAAGGCCGAGCACTTCAGCCAGTGGATGATCACCGAGAAGCTGATCAGCACCGTCCCCTGGGACGACGCCGGTGCCTACGTGCGGTTCAGCGTCACGTTCCTGGCCAGCACCGAGGCCGAGGAACATCGCGTGCTCGGCGAGATCGACAGGCGGCTGGCGGGGACGGCGTTCGAGTTTTGAGTCCAAGTGTGGAATTCAACAGAGCCCAGCAGCTCCGCCGCGGGATGTTCGCCATGGCGAGTCACGCGAAGATCCTCGCCACCCTTGCGCTGGCCCTCGCCGGCTGCGCTAATGCCCGGCCGGTCAACCCGTCCTTCCGCGTCTCGATTGCCCGCGCGCGGTCGATTCTGGCCTACGACGCGCGCCATCCGAAGCCGCTGCGCCGGCCGGTGCTGGTGGTCGGCGGATTCATGGATCCCGGCTGGGCCGCGCCGCGGCTGCGGGATCGCGTTCGCAAGTGGACCGGCGACGACCGCGTGGCGGCCGTCTCGCTCGGGTTCGACAGCTCGATGGACGAGTGCCGCCGCGACATCGTTGCCGCCGCCGACGCCGCATTTCCAACGACGGACGGTACTCAGACGACGGCGGTCGACGTGGTCGGCATCTCCATGGGCGGCCTCGCGGCGCGGTACGCCGCCCTGCCGTCGCCGCGTCGGCTTCGCATCGGCCGGCTGTTCACCATTAGCAGCCCGCTGCGCGGCGCTCTGCTGGCCGATTCCGTCCCGTTCGACCTGCACCCGCTGCTGCCCGAACTTCGCAGCGGATCGCCCCTGTACGCCACGCTGGGCAACTCGCCGCAGCGGTGGTCCGAGCTCTACCCGGTCTACTCGTACGTGCGACTGCGCGACGGCACGGTCGGCGCCGCCAACGCGGCCCTGGCCGGCACGACGCCGTGGTGGGTCGACACGCCGGCCGGCGAGCTGCCGCACGACGCCGCGTTCACCGACGCCCGCATCCTGGCCGACATCGCCTGCCGCCTCCGCGGCGAGCCCCCGCTCGCCCACGACCCGCCCGCCCCGTTGCCGGAACGCTCGTGAGACCGTGGCCACCGACCATCGCGATCCTCCTGGCCGGCTGCAGCATCCCCGTCGCCCCCGATCGGCCGATCAACCCGTCGCTCCCGATCACGATGGCGCACGCCGATGCGGTGCTGATGGACGCCGCCGCCCACCCAAAGCGATTGCGTCGGCCCCTGTTGATCGTCGGCGGGTTCGCCGACCCCGGCCTGGGCAGCCGGATGCTGGTCCGCCGGTTCCACGAGTACACCGGCGACGAGCGGATCGCCGCCGCCACGCTGGGGTTCGATCAGAGCTGGGCCGAGTGCCGCCGGCACATCATCGACGCGGCCGACGCCGCCTTCCCGACCGACGACCCGGCCCGCACGACCGAGGTCGACGTGATCGGCATCTCGATGGGCGGCCTCGCCGCCCGCTACGCCGCCCTGCCGCCGGGGCCCGGCGATCGCCCGAGCCGTCGCCTGCGCATCGCGCGGCTGTTCACCCTCAGCAGCCCGCTCCGCGGGGCCTCGCTGGCCGACGCGATCCCGTTCAACTTGCATCCCCTCCAGGGCGGGATGCGCTCCGATTCGTGGCTGATTCGCCGCATCGCCGACGCCCCGTCCACTTGGGATGACGCGTACGCCGTCTACTCGTACGTCCGACTGAGGGACGACCAGGTTGGGCAGGCGAACGCGTCGGTGCACGGCACCACCGCGTGGTGGGTGTCGTCGCCCCCGTGGCCGCACCCGACGCACCACGCCTCGTTCCTCGACCGGCGGATCCTGGCCGACGTCGCACGGCGGCTCCGGGGGGAGACGCCGCTGTCGTCCGACCCGCCGGCCCCGTTCCCGACGCAACCGTGAACCTCACCGCAGACCTCTTGCAGCCTCGCAGAACTGGAACGGTGCCGACCCGCCGAACGCCTGTGGCAGTCGCTTGCGCCTTCGCCGTCTGCAGCGGTTGGCATCCCTTGCGATGGCGGGAGCGACTCCCACCCGACACGGCCGGCGACGCGTTCGCGTGCGCAGGTCGAACGCGATGCGGACGTCTCGCGCCCCTTCCCCTGCCCCGCCAAGGTTGCGCGTTCGCCGATCGCTGCGCAGGTCGTACGATTTCCGGCCATGGCCACGAAGACCCCCGACGTCCCGCGACCCGACTCCGTCCCGCGCCCGATCGAGGACCACGGCATCGTCGGCGACCTCGTCACCTGCGCGCTGGTGGCCAAGGACGGCACCGTCGACTTCATGTGCTGGCCCCGGTTCGACGGGCCGTCGGTCTTCGCCGCCCTGCTCGACCCCGAGAAGGGCGGCGACTTCACGATCGAGCCGGAGCTGGACGACCCGCGCCACCTGCAGCGGTACCTGCCCGACACGAACGTGCTCGTCACCCGCTGGCAGGCCGAGGCAGGTAGCGTCGAGGTGACCGACCTGATGCCGAAGGTCGACGGGCTGCCGGGCCCGCGGCTGGTCCGGCAGGTGCGCGTCACCCGGGGCCGCGTGAACATCCGCGTCCGCTGCCGCCCCCGCTTCGACTACGCCCGCCTGGCCGTGACGGCCATCCGGTGCGATGGCGGCGTTCGGTTCCCCCGCGGCGATGGTGGGCCGACCCTTCGATTGTCGGCCTGCGGCGTGCCGATCATCGCCGAGGGGACCGACGCCGTCGCCCACCTGACCCTGTCGGCCGGCGAGTCGGTCGACTTCGTCCTCGACGGCGGCGACGGCCCAACGCCGGACCGTCGCACGGCCGAGCAGTGGTTCCGAACGACCGTCGACTACTGGCGCGCGTGGACCGGCAAGTCCAGCTACAAGGGCCGGTGGCGCGAGGCGGTCAACCGGTCCGCCCTGGTGATGAAGCTGCTCACCAGCGCCGAGTACCACTCGATCCTGGCGGCGGCCACGTTCGGCCTGCCCGAGGCCAGCGGGGCCGGGCGCAACTGGGACTACCGGGCCACCTGGATCCGCGACGCGTCGTTCACCGTCTACGCGTTCCTCCGGCTCGGGTACCAGGACGAGGCCGTGGCGTTCATGGAGTGGGTCAACGACCGGGTCGAGGCGGCTGACGGCAGCGGTCGCATCCAGATCATGTACGGCCTCGACGGCCGGGCCGACCTGCCCGAGCAGACCCTTGACCACCTGGCCGGCTACGGCGGGGCCACGCCCGTCCGCATCGGCAACGCCGCCCACACGCAGTTGCAGCTCGACATCTACGGCGAGCTGCTCGACACCGGCTACCTGGTCAACAAGTACGCCCGGGGGATCAGCCACGACCGGTGGGGACACGTGGTCAACGCCGTCGGGTACGTCTGCAAGCACTGGGACGACCCCGACGCGGGCATCTGGGAGAAGCGCGGCAAGCCCCAGCACTTCCTGCACTCGCGGGTGATGTCGTGGGTCGCGGTCGACCGGGCCGTCCGGCTGGCCAACAAGCGGTCGCTGCCGGCCCCGACCGTGGAGTGGGAGCGCGTCCGCACGAAGATCTACGCCGACGTCCACGCCCACTTCTGGAACGCGGAGCTGAACCACTTCGTGGCCGTCAAGGGGGGGACGACGCTGGACGCGTCGCTGCTGATGTTGCCGCTCGTGCGGTTCTGCTCGGCGACCGACCCGCGGTGGCTGTCGACGCTGGACGCGATCGGCTCCACGCTGGTCGACGACGGGCTGGTCTACCGCTACCTGGACGACGACGGCCTGGACGGCCAGGAGGGCGGGTTCCTGGCCTGCTCGTTCTGGTACGCCGAGTGCCTGGCGCGCGCCGGTCGCCTGTGGGAGGCCCGGCAGGCGTTCGAGCGGGCACTGTCCCACGCCAACCACCTCACGCTGTACGCCGAGGAGGCCGGCAAGTCGGGCCAGTTCCTCGGGAACTTCCCGCAGGTGCTGACCCACCTCGCGCTGATCTCGGCCGCCTACTACATCGACCGGGAGCTGGCCGGTGACCCCGCGACGGAGTGGCGACCGTGAGCGTCGTGATCGGACGTGCCCCCTTCCGTGCGATCTTCACCGCCCCCCTAACCGGTGACGCCTCGCTGCGGGGTCCCACCGCCATTTGCCGCGGTTGATCGCCCGCCGCCGGTTGTCGTTAACCGATTTCCCGCACAGGTCTTGCCGTAATGAAAAGGTTGGCGTTTTGAACCCAGAATCGGGAAGCGGCGTATAGCCTCGGTGGGTAACTGTTCGGGCGGTCGCCTTGACTTTGCTGGGATCGACCGCTCAAGTTCCCGCCGCCCCACGACGACCGTTTACGCGGGTGCGGCAGGTTGCGAAACAGAAGATCGGGCTGGGGCCAAATGGCAAAAACGACCGCTAAGAAGTTCGGCAAGACGTTGGTGATCGTCGAGTCGCCGGCCAAGGCGAAGACGATCAACAAGTACCTGGGCGACGCCTACGTCGTCCGGGCCAGCATGGGGCACGTCCGCGACCTGCCCAAGAAGGGGATCGGCGTCAACCTGGAGACGTTCACCCCCGACTACGTCATCATCGAGGAGCGCGGCAAGGACAAGGTGGTGGCCGAGCTGAAGAAGCTGGCCAAGGACAGCGAGAACGTCTACCTGGCGACCGACTTGGACCGCGAGGGCGAGGCGATCGCCTGGCACCTGAAGGAAGCGCTGGGATTGCCGGACAGCCGGGTGCGGCGCGTCATCTTTAATGCCATCACCAAGAGCGAGATCCAGAAGGCGTTCGCCACGCCGCACAAGATCGACATCAACCGGGTGAACGCCCAGCAGGCCCGCCGAATCCTGGACCGGATCGTCGGCTACGAGGTGAGCCCGCTGCTGTGGCGGAAGGTGGCCAAGGGGCTGAGCGCCGGCCGGGTGCAGTCGGTGGCGGTACGGCTGGTGGTGGAGCGCGAGCGGGAGATCGACGCCTTCATTCCGGCCGAGTACTGGTCGATCGGCGGCATCTTCACCGCCGCCGTGGACGCCGCATCCGACCTGGCAGGCAAGTGGCGGCACCTGATCGTCAACGGTGAGCCGAGCAAGGCCGACCGCGACAAGTGGCTGAGCGACCACGACGCCTTCTCGGCCGAGCTGGTCGAGATCGGCGGGAAGAAGTTCGAGCCCGACAATAAGGAGGACGCCCGCCGGGCGGCGGAGCTGCTCGGGCTGATCATCGATAAGGACCAGACGATCACCGACCCCGACGCCAAGGGGCCGGCCAAGAACCAGACGATCCTCGCCGGCCGGCTGGGCACGGTGCCGCCGTTCACGGTCCGGTCGATCGACAGGAAGCGGACGACCAGCAAGCCCCAGGCGCCGTTCATCACCAGCACGGTGCAGCAGGCGGCCAGCAGCCGGCTGGGGTTCGGCGCGCAGCGGACGATGAAGGTCGCCCAGACCCTGTACGAGCAGGGCCACATCACCTACATGCGGACCGACAGCACCAACCTGTCGGGCGACGCCCTGACCATGGTGCGCGGCTTTATCGACACCGCGTTCGGCCCCAAGTACCTGCCGGCCAAGCCGAACTTCTACAGCAGCAGCAACAAAAGTGCCCAGGAGGCCCACGAGGCGATCCGACCCACCGATGTCGGCCTGACGCCCAAGGACGCCGCCGCCAAAATGGGCCCCGACGAGGCCCGGCTGTACGGCCTGATCTGGAACCGCTTCGTCGCCTGCCAGATGCCTCCGGCCGAGTTCGACCAGACGACGGCCACGATCGTCGCCACCACCGAGGGCGGCGACGCCACGTTCCGCGCCAGCGGTCGCAAGCTGGTGTTCGACGGCTTCATGCGGGTCGCCGGCGTCAGCAGCGAGGACCAGCTGCTCCCCGACCTCGCCCAGGGCAAGGCCATCGCCCCGATCGACCTCGCCCCCACGCAACACTTCACGCAGTCCCCGCCGCGGTACACCGAGGCGACGCTGATCAAGGAGCTGGAGAAGCAGGGCATCGGCCGGCCCAGCACCTACGCCAGCATCATGCAGACGATCCAGGACCGCGAGTACGTCGAGCAGATCGACCGCCGGTTCCACGCCACCCAGCTCGGCTCCATCGTGACCGACAAGCTGGTGCAGGCGTTCCCCGACCTGTTCAACGTGAAGTTCACCGCCGGGATGGAGCTGAAGCTGGACGACGTCGAGGAGCACGACGCCGACTGGGTGCAGCTGTTGCGCGACTTCTACGGCCCGTTCCACGCCATCGTCGGCGGCGCGCTGGAGAAGATCGAGCACGCCGGCGGGGCCGCCAGCCCGTACGTCTGCCAGAAGTGCGGCAAGCCGATGGTCTACCGCATCAGCAAGAACGGCTTCTTCCTGAGCTGCACCGGTTACCCCGAGTGTGACGGCACCCAGCCGGTCGACAAGCAAGGCAAGCCGACCCTCCGCGAGGTGAGCCCGCACAAGTGCCCCACCTGCGGCCGGGAGATGATGCGCCGCAAGGGCCGCTTCGGCGAGTTCCTCAGCTGCACCGGTTACTCCATCAAGAACGCCAAGGGCGAGCCCAGTTGCAAGACGATCATCAACCTCGACAAGGACGGCAACCCCGAGCCGCCCAAGGTGAAGATCCCCACCACGATCAAGTGCGAGAAGTGCGGCAACAACATGGTCCTTCGCAGCGGGGCCAAGCGGGGCCCGTGGCTGGGCTGCTCGACCTACCCGACCTGCAAGGCGACCAAGACGATCGGCAAGTTGACCGGCGCCGACCTGGCCCAGGCCGAGGCGCTGGTCCCGCTGCTGACCGAGGAGTCGGCCAAGGCGGCCGAGCTGGTGTCGAAGATCATCGGCGACAACCCCGCCGCCGTGGGCGCGACGCCGGCACCGAGCAAGATCGCCACCGACATCGACTGCGACGATTGCGGCAAGCCCATGGTGATCCGCAAGGGCCGCCGCGGCCACTTCCTCGCCTGCACCGGCTACCCCAAGTGCAAAAACACCGGAGAGGTTCCCGCCAACCTGATCGAGCAGTACGGCCTGGCCGAGGGCGGCCCCAAACCGGTCGCCGAGGTGAAGCCGTTGGACGAGGACATACAGACCGATCTGGAGATCGACTGACCCGCTCGGTCCCGCGAAGCACCAAGGACAGAGCCGGGCCGCGCCGGCCCGTGGCGGGGTCGTACCCGACCTCGCATCTCGCGCAGGGACGAACGAGTGCGCATCCCGATTCGACCGCGCGAGACGCGGCGCGGCGTACCGCCCCGCCTCGGGCCGGCACGGCCCGGCTCTGTTCGTTCAAGGCATACCAACAAAGCGGGCCACACCCGGCCGGGAAAGGCTTGGCCATCTGGCTCAAGACGCCAGCCCCACCGGATCTATAACCCACGGCCGATGGAGACCGCCATGCGATGCCGACGATCTGCCCACCTGCTCGGCGTTCTCCTGTTACTCTTCGTCGGCTCGGTCGCGACCGCGGATCCGCTCAGCATGACGGTCTCCCCCGCCGGCGAGATCACGCTCCGCCTGGACGACCGGACCGTCGCCAGCGGCGGCTGGCGCCTCCGTCCCGACGTCTACGTGCCTTCCACCGATCCGACCGCGATCGCCGTCGGCGCCGCCGTCTCCACCACTGCCGTTCAGGACGGGCCCGGCCGCTTTACCGTCCGCGAGCGCCGCGCCTCGGCCACCGCCGATTACACGCTGGCGTGGGACGGCAAGGACCTGAACGTCACGGCACACGTCGTCAACACTGACGGTGCCCACCCGCTCAAGGCGATCGCGTTCAACGGGCCGACGTTCCACTTCAACCCGGCCGTCCCCCCGACCGGCGAGATGAACTGCTGGCACTGGACCTACCTGCAGGCCCAGGGCCTGAACCTGTTCCACCCCAGCGTCGCCAGCCCGGTCGGCTGCTGGTGGGCCGGGGACGACCGGTTCGCCTGCTCGACGTTCAGCGCGTCGGAGTTCGACCGCCCGCTGCTGATCACCGCCGAGTACGGCGGCCGCGACGGCGTCATCCCCGCCGACTGCCAGCTCGACCTCTTCACCGACCGCGCCGTCCCCCTCGGCGGCTCGGTCGACCTCGGCTGGTCCACGCGCGTCTCGACCGACCGGTCGATCCCCCACCTGCTTGCCCCCTACAAGGCGCTCTACGACCGCCGATTCCCGCTGCCGATGTACACGCCCGACGACCGCCCCATCGCCATGTTCAGCGAGATCGATGCACAGCACATCACCCGCAACAACCCGCTGGGCTTTCACGGCCCCTGGTGCCGGTTCGACACGGCCATGGGGACCGCGACGTACGTGCAGCGCTTCGCCGACACCGAGCACCGGGCCGGGCTCGCCGGCTGCATCTTCTGGTCGCCCGGGGGGTTCTACCTGCCGATGTACCCGCCCGACTTCGACGTGATGCCCCCCGCCGTCGCCGCCAACCTCCCGGCGCTGGTCAAGGGGTTCCACGACCGCGGGCTGCGCGTCGGCCTGTGCGCCCGCGCCGGCGACGGCGTCACCCGCCAACCGGGTTCCCCACCCACCGTCTATCGCCTGTCCGCCAACGACCCAGAGCAGATGCGCGTCCTCGCCGATCGCTTCCGCCACGCGGTGGCGATGGGGTTCGACATGTTCTACCTCGACAGCATCGGCGGTGGCGGCACGAACGACGTCCGCATCATCCGCCACCTGCGCGACGTCGTCGGGCCCGGCGTGCTGCTCTACTCCGAGTACTGCACCGACATGGAGCTGCCCTACGCCGGCCGGTACTGCGAGTGGGTCAAGCCCGGCAACGTCTTCTGGACCTCGGAGAACGCCCGGGCCGAGCTGCGCCTGCTCTGCCCCCGAGCCACGTGGCTCTGCCAGTCCCACACGCCAGAGCTGGTCCCCAAGGCCTTCGGACCCGCGGGCCTGACCCCGCTCGTGCCCGACCAAGCCCTCTGGCAGTTGCCCCTGCCTCCTATGCCGTAGCGCGGTCCATCGCCGTCTTGCTCGCCCCGCCCTTGACGTTACGCTCGGCACCCATGGCAGCCGGCGTGACCGTCCGCGGACTGGTGAAGCACTACGGGCCGAACCCCGCCGTCCGCGGCGTCGACCTCGACGCGGCCCCGGGCCAGATCACCGGCCTGCTCGGCCGCAACGGGGCCGGCAAGACGACCACGCTCGAGTGCCTGCTCGGCCTCCGCGCCCCCGACGCCGGCACCGTCACGATCGACGGCCTCGACGCCCTGGCCGACCGCGCCGCCGCGAAGCGGCGGGTCGGCGCGCAGCTCCAGGCCACCGCGCTCCAGGACCAGATCACCCCGCGCCAGGCCCTGCGGTTCTTCGCCAGCTTCTACCGCGACGCCATCGGACCCGACGACCTGCTCGCGCGCTTCGGCCTGGCCGCCAAGGCCAACTCCCGGTTCGACACCCTGTCGACCGGACAGCGCCAGCGGCTCGCCCTGGCCCTGGCGTTCGTGAACGACCCACCGGTGCTGGTGCTGGACGAACCGACGGCCGGCCTCGACCCCCATGCCCGCCGACAGCTGCACGAGCTGATCGCCGGCCTCCGTTCCGACGGCCGGACGGTGCTGCTCAGCACGCACGACATCGCCGAGGCCGAGCGGCTGTGCGACCACGTCGTGATCCTCGACGGCGGCCGAGTGGTCGCCGCCGGCAGCCCCGCCGAACTGGTTGCCGCCGCCGCCGCGTCGCCAGCGGTGGTCGTTCGAACCGATCGACCCCTGCCGACATTGGCGACGGCGGACGGCGTGACGACCGCCATCGCGACGGACGATGAGCTCGGCTACACACTGTCGACCGCTGACGTCACGCGGTGCGTCGCCGCGATCGGTGCCCTCGCGTTGGCCGAGCGGGTCGAGCTGCTCGACGTCTCCGTCCGCCGGCCGTCGCTCGAGGAGGCGTTCATCCGCGTCACCGCAGCCTGACCCGCCATGGTTTACGGACTTCTGCAGCACTCGCTCCTCACGTTGCGCCTCAACGCCCGCAACCGGCTCGCGCTGATCTACGGCTACCTGATCCCGATCCTGTTCCTGTTCGCCTTAGCCGCCCTGTTCCGCGAGACGCCGCGCCTCACGCGTGAGATGGGCCAGCTGCTCACGATCGGCACGCTCGGCGGCGCCTGCTTCGGCATGCCGACCGGCCTCGTGTCGGACCGCGAGCGCGGCGTCTGGCGTCGCTACCGGTTGCTCCCCGCCCCCACCGCCGGCCTCGTCGTCAGCACGATGGTCGCCCGCTTCCTGATCGTCGCCACCTCAGCCCTGCTGCAGATCGCCATCGCCTGGCTGGCCTTCCGCACGCCCATGCCGACCCACCCATGGCAACTGGCGGCGGCCTTCGTCGTCGTGGCATTCGCGCTCGAAGGCCTTGGACTCGTGATCGCGGCAATGGCCGACACCGTCCCGGCCGTCCAGGCTCTCGGGCAGGCGATCTTCCTGCCCGTCATCATCATCGGCGGCGTCGGCGTGCCGCTGTCGACGCTACCCACCTGGGCGCGAACGGTCGCCGGGTTCCTGCCCGGGCGCTATGCGGTGGAAGCGCTTCAGCCCTGCATCAGCGGCGACGGACTGCGCGGCCAGGCCTTCGCGATCGCCGCCCTGCTGGTGATCGGCGGGGCCGGGTGCCTCGCGGGCGCGAAGCTGTTCCGGTGGGACGCGAACCAGTCGGTCCCGTTCAGCCGGCGGCTCTGGGCGATCCCCGCCCTGCTGGCGTGGGTCGCGGTCGGGCTGGCGGCGATGGCCGTTGGCCGCGCGCAGCAGTCGCCCGTCGGTCATCGCGTCGCCGGCCAGCCCTGGGAGCAGTTGACCGAGGCGGAGATCAACGCGGTCCCGGTGACCGGCCTGCCGCCGGACGACGGGACCATCACGCCAGTTGCGCCGTCGGCGATCGACCTGGCGGTGCCCGACGAGCGGGACCGCATGAGCGACTTCCGCCAGAAGCTCGACGTCTGGCCGCCCGCCCACGCCGGGGACGACGCCTCACGCGTCCGCGCGATCCTGTCGGCCGCCGCGATCGCCGACTTCACGCAGGACCCGCTCGAGGGTCCGATTGGCCGTGCAGCGTTCGACCGGCTCCGCGGCGACTTTGACGAGGCCGAGTTGAAGCAGCTGCTCGCCTACACGATCCTCCACCCCAACGCCGGGACCGTGCAGACCACTGCGAACGATCTGGGCCTGTCCGGCCCGGTCGCCGAATCGGTCGTCCGCGAGCGCCTAACACGATGTACGCCCAAAAGCTGTTAGGTCGCCTACTGGGAAAGCTGCCCGACACCACGCCCACGCCGCCATAGTCACCGCCGTCATTACATTTTTGATTTTGCACTTGCATTCCATGGTATACAGGTGCTATGTTTCTTCGACCGACAGTTTGGGTCGGCAGGAGAATACCGTGCAGACGAATTATAGCACCATTCAGTTTGACGCCAGCGACTCCCGCAAAGCCGGGCTTCCGCGTCACATGGGCGCATCGCTGCGTCGCTGATCTCCCTGCCTTGCCGGCCGGGAGTTCTTCCCGGTCGAAGAAGCCGTTTTCTTCACAACCGGGATTCGTGACGCCGATCTGTTGCCCTTCAATGGGGCGACCGCTCGGTGATTCGCGTTGGTCCATCGTGTGCGCCTTGCATCGCGACGGGTTGCGTTGGGACGCTACGCATAGGTGTATCGTTGCAGGCTCAAATACAGATTGGGATTGGCAATGGATCTTAGATCATAGTTAGGCCGTGAGCGGCCGTCCGCCGGCCATACCGACAATGAGGAGATATCATCTGAATGGGTTTTCCCATTAGGGTGCACGGATCTCGCGCCTTCAGCGAGGACGCGCCGTTAGCTCAGAGGCAGAGCACCCGGCCGATAACCGGGAGGCCGGAGTTTCGAGATCTCCACGGCGTACTGAGACACTGTGACACGCTGGTAGCTCAATCGGACGGAGCGCCGGTCTACGAAACCGGAGGCTGGAGGTTCGATCCCTCCCCAGCGTATGCGCGGCTAAGTCTGGTTGTTTTTGATAGAGACGCCGTGGTCGGGGCAGGGGTGGCCCTGGCCGCGGCGCGGGGCACTTGTAGCTCAATTGGCAGAGCCGCCGGTTCTTAACCGGCATCGTGCAGGTTCGAGTCCTGCCGGGTGCATTAGAGATCTCGACGGCGATGGAACCCCGCAGGGGGTCGGTAACCGGTGGCCTCCGCCGCCGGGCTACGTTCGAGTCGTAGCGCCATGCGAAGGGAGCGTGCGTCATGGGCAAGGAGACTTTCATCCGCGGCAAGCCCCACGTGAACGTGGGCACGATCGGTCACGTCGACCACGGGAAGACGACGCTGACGGCCGCCATGAGCGCCCGCAGCGCGCACCGGTACCCGACCGTCGCCGCCGTCGACTACAGGGCGATCGCCAAGGGCGGCATCGAGCGGGACGCGACCAAGACGGTGACCGTCATCGCGTCCCACGTGGAGTACGAGTCGCCGCAGCGGCACTACGCCCACGTCGACTGCCCCGGCCACGCCGACTACGTGAAGAACATGATCACCGGGGCCGCCCAGATGGACGGCGCCGTGCTCGTGGTCTCCGCCGCCGACGGGCCGATGCCGCAGACGCGGGAGCACGTGTTGCTGGCCCGCCAGGTGGGCGTGCCGGCGCTGGTCGTGTTCGTGAACAAGGTCGACCTGGTCGACGACCCGGAACTGGTCGAGCTGATCGAGCTGGAGACGCGTGACCTGCTGACGAAGTACGGGTTCAACGGCGGCGACGTGCCGTTCGTGTTCGGGTCGGCCCGGCCGGCGCTGGACGAGCCGGGGAACGATATGGCCAACGGCTGCATCGACCAGCTGATGGACGCGCTCGACGCGGCCATCCCCGAGCCGGTGCGGCAGCTGGACCAGCCGTTCCTGATGCCGGTCGAGAACGTCTATTCCGTCGCCGGTCGCGGTACGGTGGTGACGGGCCGGATCGAGCGTGGCCAGGTTCGGCGTGGCGAGACGGTGGAGATCATCGGGTTCGATGCGTCGCGGACGACCGTGGTGACGGACATCGAGCAGTTCCACAAGCCGGCCGAGGTCGGCCTGGCCGGCGACAACGCGGGGCTGCTGCTCCGCGGGGTGGCGGCGGGCGAGGTCGAGCGGGGCCAGATCCTGGCGGCCCCGCGGTCGGTGCAGCCGCACCGGCGGTTCGCCGCCGAGGTGTACGTGCTGAGCAAGGACGAGGGTGGCCGTCACACGCCGTTCGTGGACGGGTACCAGCCGCAGTTCTTCTTCCGCACGACCGACGTGTCCGGGCGGATCTCGCTGGGCGAGGCCGGCATGGTCATGCCGGGCGACAGCGTGACCGTGCACGTCGCGCTGGGCAGCGCGGTGGCGATGGACGAGGGGCTGCGGTTCGCCGTCCGCGAGGGCGGGCGCACCGTCGGCTCCGGCGTCGTGACGAAGGTGTTGGAGTAGGCGGGTGTCTGGAGTGCCCGGAATCGGCCGGGCACTCCCTGGGGAACGAGGTGGGAGATGGCAACGCAGAAGAAACCGGCGCGGCGATGAAGTCGCACCGGTAGCTCAACGGCAGAGCCGCCGCCTTTTAAGCGGACGGGTGCGGGTTCAAGTCCCGCCCGGTGCATGCGGCACGGCGACGGCAGTTGGCAGTGATAGTTTCGCTTCAGTAGCCCAACGGCAGAGGCAACCGGCTCAGAACCGGTTCAGTGCAGGTTCGAATCCTGCCTGAAGCATCCGATTAAAGTTGTGCGGTGCGAGTTCGGAGTTGCGAGCGGATGCGCCTCCAATTGCCAACTCCCAACTGAACTAACAACTCTTTGACGGGCCCGTCGTCCAACGGGAAGACGCCCAGCTTGCACCTGGGAGATGAGGGTTCGATTCCCTCCGGCGTCCATCGAATGCGAAAGGGGAAGCGGTCGGAGGGTTAGCCTAATTGGCAAGGCACTCGTCTTGAAAACGAGCGTGGCCTCCGGGCCTTGGGGGTTCGAGTCCCTCACCCTCCGTGGAAGCGAGCCTTGAGCGGTGAGTCTTGAGTTGGGAGCCGGAGGGTTGGCGTAGTGGTTCAACGCACCGCATTGCTAACGCGGC
Organism: Tepidisphaeraceae bacterium; assembly: GCA_965198865.1. Classification (GTDB taxonomy): domain Bacteria; phylum Planctomycetota; class Phycisphaerae; order Tepidisphaerales; family Tepidisphaeraceae; genus CBDAQA01. The sequence goes on from CBDAQA010000025.1 coordinate 243,854, forward strand.
AGGGCCTCGGCCCTCGAAGGTTCGAATCCTTCACCCTGCGCTGCGTTTGATCGTGTCGCCATAGCTCAGCGGGAGAGCGGCCGGTTGTCGACCGGATGGTCGGGGGTTCAACTCCCCCTGGCGGCGTGAGGTGGGCGTAGCTCAACGGGAGAGCGGCGGCCTGAAACTCCGCAGGACTTGGTTCGACTCCAGGAGCCCACAGTTGGATGTGCGTCGGTAGTTCAACGGAACAGAACGCCGCCTTGCCATGGCGGAGGCTGCGGGTTCGATTCCCGCTCGACGCTTGGACGGTTCGCAGCGGTAGCTCAGTTGGCCAGAGTGCCGGTCTTCCAAACCGGATGTCGTGGGTTCGACCCCCACTCGCTGCATGGCCGGGGTAGCTCAGGTTGGCAGAGCGGCCGCCTCGTAAGCGGCAGGTCGCCGGTTCGACGCCGGCCCTCGGCTCCTTTTGGAGAGGTTGGGAATCGGGTGCGTAGCTCAACGGCAGAGCGGGGGCCTCATAAGCCTCAGGTTGCTGGTTCGAGTCCAGCCGTTCACCCAGTCAGGGGTCGTCTAACTCTGTAGGACGCCCGGCTCTGGACCGGACGGTGGTGGTTCAAATCCGCCCCCCCTGAACTGGCAGAGCGACCCATGTGGCCTAACGGTAAGGCAAGCGGCTGTTAACCGCTCGATTGGTGGTTCGAATCCACCCGTGGGTGTGATGATCAGCGTGTGGCGCAACTCGGCAGCGCACGCGCCTCGGGCGCGCGGGGTTGAAGGTTCGAGTCCTTCCACGCTGACTGTGACAGATAGGTTCGCACGAGGCGTAGGTGGCAGAGCGGCGATCGCACCAGGCTGTAACCCTGGCGTCCTTCGGGGCCTCGACGGTTCGAGTCCGTCCCTACGCATGTGCGGGATCACGTGGCCGAGCGGTTAGGCACGGGTTTGCAACGCCCGCTCTAGGTGGGTTCGACTCCCACCGTGGTCTCGTGTGGCCGTAGCTCAAATGGCGGAGCGCCGGGACGTGGCCCCGGAGGTTGTGGGTTCAAGCCCCACCGGTCACCTGAAGGAAGGGAGGCAGTTCCATGGCAACGACCATTGACAATCTCGGCACCATCCGGGTGCGGTTCGGCGTCCACCGTGTGGACCTGCCGTGGGTGGAGGTCGACTTCTCGCGGATCTCCACCGACCGCCAGGTGCGTCGCGCCGTGGCCGACGCGCTCGGCGTCCCCGCAGCCGATCTGGCCGACGCGGCCGTCGATCGGCACCCCAACGGCAACATGACCGTCCGGCCGATCGGGCCGTTCGGGTGACGCGGAGATCCCAATCGCACTGACGCGCCTCCGACGGGCCGGCTTGTTGGCCGGCCGTCGGGACGTACACTCAACCTTGGCCTGGCTATGGGGTCGGTTACTTCTCGCGGCTAACACCGTGTCGATACCACCGGCCCCGATTTCCAGGCCTTTTTCGTCTACATCCCCCATGCGGAACATCGTCGCCATCGAGAAGGGGCTGGCCCTCGTGCCGCCGGGTGCGGAGGACAACGCCGACCTCGCGGCGTCGCTGCAGGCCGAGCTGATGCAGCTGGGCTGCGCGTTGGACGCCGCGGCTTACGCAGCAGCGTCGCGCGCGCCGCTGGACTGGCTCACGGCCTTCCACGCCGAGGTGCTGCCGCACCTGCGCAAGCGCATGGGTGCCGACCGCGCGTACCCGGCCTTCTACCGGAACTTCCCGGCGGAAGTGATGGAGACGAGCGACATGGCGCTGTTCGTCAACGCGATCGTTCACTACTGGTCGGGCGGCGCGTGGGAGCCGCCGCAGGCGCTGGTCGACCGGGGATACTGGTTCGAGAACGTCGCGTTCCGGCCGATCCGGCTCGGGACCGACGAGGACCTCAAGCGGACCTTCACGCAACTGGTCAGCCTGAACGCGGCACTCACGGCGGCGGACAAGCAGTTCGTCGCCTGGGCGGTCGATGCCTACCCGGGCGCGCTGGCCGTGCCGGAAGCGATCCCGTTCCGCGAGACGCTGTGCATCCTCGCCGCCAGGGGGCTGGACGTGCAGGTCCGATCGCCGACCGACGTGCTGCGCGTGGCCGTGCACATGTCCGGCGGCGACGTGTCGCTGCCGGCGGTACCCAAGCCGAACGGCTCGCCCGACCGTCCGCACCTGCCGGACTGGTTCATCGAGCACTTCCGCGCCGCGCGCCTCGCCGAGCGCGAGAGGTTCAAGTTCGCCAAGTTCTCGCGGCCGCAGCGACGGCTGATCCTGGGACTGCTGGAGCGCACGTCGCCCGACCCGGCCGACATGCAGGCGCACCTGGGACGCTGGCTGCGGCTGGGCGAGGTGCTGCACGTCGGCGAGCTCGCCGTCCGCTTCCCAAAGGCGGCGGCCGCGTTCGACGCGCTCCGCAATCAGCGGAAGGGGCGGCGGGTCCGCACGTTCAACGCCCGCGTCGACCTGGCGTTCGCCGCCAGCTGGCGCGCGGGCGTGGAGCTGCTGGCCACGCGGCCGGGGCTGTTCGCGCGCCGGCTGGACTGGATGCTGCGATCGTTCGAGCCGCCGTTCATCCTGGACGCGCTCGAGCGCGTGGGCGTCGGCATCAACGGGAAGGTGCTGGTCGAGATGCACGGCCACTTCGCGTTACGCCTGTCGTCCGAAGCGCCGCGGACGGTGATGCTGAAGGGTGCGCGGGCGCGCATGAAGACCCTGCCGGCGCTGCCGCCCATGGATGGCGATCTCGTCCGGCAGGTGGGCGACCGCATCGTGCGGATGATGCTGCGGCGCGCCGCCGCCCTGCCGCCGCTGGGCAAGGTGTGGATCGACGACCGGCTGAGGCAGGTGCCGGTCCCGTTCGCGATGCGCGGCATGAACACGGCCGTGCGCACCTACGTCCGCGGGACGCGCGTGCCGTTCCGCGCCGACGCCAAGGTCGTCCGGCCGTTCATCCACTGGTTCGACGAGCACGGGAACCAGGACCTGGACCTGAGCGCGGGCCTGTACGACGACGCGCTCAACGCGGTCGCCCACATCAGCTTCACGAACCTGAAGGTGGACGTTCTCAACTGCTGCCACTCGGGCGACATTCGCCACCGCCAGGGCGCGTGCGCCGAGTACGTCGACCTCGACATCGACCGTTGCCTGGCGCACGGCGTCCGGTACGCGGTGGTGCAGGCGTTCAACTACAACGCCCGGCCGATGCACACGGTCGCGCAGTGCGTCTTCGGCCTAATGGAGCGGGAGGACGCGATCGCGAACGAGATCTTCGTGCCGAAGACGATCTCCAACTGCATGCCGCTGGCGAACGAGGGGACCGGCGTGGCGGTGTGCGTGGTCGACCTGCAGGCGCGCGAATACATCTGGGCGGACGTCGAGTCGAACGGCGTGCTGCCCACCCTGGAGACGGCGGCCGGCGCGACCGGCGAGGTGCTGCGCGCCCTGATCCGCGGCGGGCGCATGTCGGCCCACGAGCTGCTGTCGCTGCACGCGCGGGCGAGAGGCACCGTCGTCGCCGACGCGGCGTCGGCCGACGTGGCGTTGCGGTGGGAGGACCTGGTGACCGACTATGCGTTGCTGTCGTCGTACGTCACGTTCTGAGCCAGCTACGATGCGGCGATATGCAGGCTAATGCGACCGAACGCTACCAAAGTCTGATCGGACGGCTCTGTGTCAATCCGCCCGGGTTCGTGCCGACGCGCGAGTCGGCCGGGCGCGTGCAGGTGGAGCGCGGGACGGTACTGGCCGACGTCTTGGCCGGACGGACCGGCACACCGCTGCCAGCCGCCGCGGCGGACGTGGTGGACGCCGCCGGACATCGGCGGCCGGCGTATCGGCCGCTGCTGGTGTACGCGCACCTCCTCGCCGGCATGGACGTGGGCGAATCCTGGTTGGCGTCGCTCGCGGTCGATGTCGACGTGCCGCTGACGGCAGCCGCCGGCGCGGCGGCGGCAACGGCGGCCTGGTCTGCCCTGGCAAAGTCGATCGGCGGTGAGGGTGGGTCGGGCCAGATGTTCGCACGGCTGGCCGCCGAGCAACGGCCAAACGGGGCGTTGCTCGTCGCGACGCCGTCGGACAATCCCGAGACGCACTGGTATCACGAATTGGTGATCCTGCACGCGACGGCCGACCACGCGCTGTGGAGCGGCGACGCATCGGTCTGGGCGGCGGTGGAGCGGGCGACGATGTTCCACCTGAACGAGACGGAGCCGGACCACGCGACGGGGCAGCCTTGGGGGCTGCCGGCGTTCGTGCGGGTCCCGGGGGCGGAGCCGTTGGCGGACGCGCTGCTGCACGCGGTGTCGGCGCACCAACCTGGGGGGCCGAGCGGCGTGGCCCTGTTGCTGCTGGCCGACACGTTGTATGGTCTGAGAAACGCGCCCCAGCGGGCGGCACTGGAGATCGATTTGCGATGACCGAGACCCCCACGAGCAACGTCGTCCCGCCGGACCTGCTGGCCATCCTGCGGTGCCCGATCACGCTGAGCCCGCTCCGACAGGAGGGCGACTGGCTGATCGCCGAGGTGGGCGGGATTGCGTTCCCCGTGCGCGACGGGTTTCCGGTCATGCTACCGGAAGAGGCGAAGCTGCCGGCCGGCGTGGCGACGCTGGAGGCGTTCAGGATGCAGTTCGGGCACGCGGCGAGGTAAGGGGCACGCCGGCGCTCAGCGGGCGGAATGGGACTCGCGCGGGGACCCCGCGGCAGAGCCGCCGGGCTCTGTTGATCGTCATGCCGTTTGAACCCGAGACGATCACCGCGTGCCTAGGGCTGGGGTCGAACCTCGGCGACCGCGCGGGCAACATCGCCGCGGGCGTGGAACGCGTCGGGCAGGTGCAGGGCGTTCGCGTGGTGGCGGCGTCCTCCCTCCACGAGACGGCTGCCGTTGGCGGGCCGGCGGGCTCACCGCCCTACCTGAACGCTGCCGTCGTGGTGCGGACGTCGCTGTCGGCGATCGAACTCCTCCGGCGGCTGCTCACCATCGAGGCGGAACTGGGCCGCGTGCGACGGGAGCGTTGGGGGCCACGGACGCTGGACCTCGACCTGCTGCTGTACGGTGCCCAAGTGATCGCGTCACCCGAGTTGACCGTGCCGCACCCGCTGATGCACGGGCGGCGGTTCGTGCTGGAACCCCTGGCGGAGATCGCGGCGGACACCGTTCACCCGGTCTTGTCCAAGACCGTCGCGGAGCTGTTGCGCACCCTGGCGTGAACGCCCGCGAGGCGTCGCGGCATCGGTCTTCGCCGCGCTGTGACGAACCAGGGTGCGCGGCAACAGGGGACTCGCGCTCGGACGTCTTCGCCGGCGTCCTCAAGGATTGCCACACCTCGGAATACCGGCCAACCCATGGGCCGTCGACCCGCCCACAACTAACGGAGCCGGCCGCGTCTGGCGACGCGGCCGGCCGTGTTGGTTAGGGGTTCCGCCTGAAGGTGATCAGACACCGGCGGGGAGCGCCAGCTCCTCGCGGGGGATCCGCGGGGCGGCCTCGGCAGCTTCCGTGGGCGAGAGGGCGGCGGGGCTGGCGAGGTGCTTGATCTTCAGGTTCAGGTGCGGGTTGAACGCCGTGCCCGCGGGGATCAGGTGGCCCAGGATGACGTTCTCCTTCAGGCCGACCAGGGTGTCGATCGCGCCGGCCAGGGCGGCCTCGGTCAGCACCTTGGTGGTCTCCTGGAAGCTGGCGGCCGAGATGAACGACTCGGACTGGAGCGACGCCTTGGTGATGCCGAGCAGCAGGGTCTTGCCGCGGGCGGGCTTGGTCTTCTTTCCCTTGGCGGGGTCCTTGCCGGCGGCCTCGGCGCCCTCGTTGGCGTCCTTGAACTCGGCCTTGAGGACGATGTCGCCCTCCTTGTACTCGGTGCCGCCGACGTCGGAGACGCGGACGCTGGTCGTGACCGTGTCGTTGCCCTGGCGGAAGCGGTACTTGTCAACCACCTCGCCCGGCAGGAACTTGGTGTCGCCCGGGTCCTCGATCTTCACCTTGCGGAGCATCTGGTTGAGGATGATCTCGATGTGCTTGTCGTTGATCTTCACGCCCTGGGAGCGGTAGACGTTCTGCACCTCGGTCAGCAGGTACTGGTAGAGCGCCTCCTCACCCTTAATCCGCAGGATGTCGTGCGGGATGATGGGGCCGCGGATCAGCGGGTCGCCTGCGTCGACGAAGTCGCCGGCGTGGACCTGGAGCTCCTTGTCCTGGGGGACGTGGTGCTCGCGCTCCATGCCGGTCTCGCTGCGGACGATGATGGTCATCTTGCCGCGGCGCTTCTCGGAGCGGATCTCGACGGCACCGGAGATCTCGGCGAGGACGGCCGGCTCCTTGGGCTTGCGGGCCTCGAAGATCTCGGTCACCCGCGGCAGGCCGCCGGTGATGTCCATCGTGCCCGACGACTCCTTGGGCTGGCGGGCCAGCTGGTGGCCGGCCTCGATCCGCTCGCCGTCGGCGACCTCGATGCGGGCCTTGGCGGGCAGGTAGTGGAAGTCGAGGATCTTGCCGTCGTCGCCCTCGATGGTGATGCGGGGGTGCCGCTCGCCCTTGTGCTCGATGACGACCAGCTTCGCGCCCTCGGCACTGCTGCCGGGACCCTTGCGCTCCTCCTCCAGGCGGGCGGTCTCGCCCTCCTCGATGTCCTCGTACCGGACGGTCCCGCCCTTCTCGGCCAGGATGGGCGTGATGTGCGGGTCCCACATGACCAGCTGCTGGCGGGCCTTGACCTTCTCGCCGTCGGCGGCGGTGATCGTGGCGCCGTAGGGCACCTTGTACTTCTCGATCTCGCGACCCTTGGCGTCGAGGACGACGATCTCGCCGTTGCGCTTCAGCGCGATCAGCTGGGTCGCGCCCTCGGGCGTCTTCACCGGCACGGCATTGATGTCGCGGTGGCTGACGATGCCGCCGACGATCGTCTTGATGTCGTTGTCGGTCAGGTTGCTCGAGGCGACGCCACCGGTGTGGAACGTGCGCATGGTGAGCTGCGTGCCGGGCTCGCCGATGGACTGGGCGGCGATGATGCCGACGGCGAGCCCTTCCTCCACCTGGGCGTTGGTCGACATGTCGACGCCGTAGCAGCGGGCGCAGATGCCCCGGCCGGACTCGCAGGTGAGCGGCGAGCGGACGCGGATGCTCTCCAGCTTCAGACCCATGATGCGGTCGGCGACGTCGTTGGTGATGACCTCGTTCTCGTCGATGATCGTCTCGTCGGTGATCGGGTTGCGGATCGCGTCCCGGGCCGTGCGACCGACGATCATCTCCTTCAGCTCGACCTCGACCGTCTCGCCCTTGTAGACGGTGGTCTTGGTCACGCCGTTGACGGTGCCGCAGTCGATCTCGTTGATGATGACGTTCTGGGCGACGTCGGCCAGCTTGCGGGTCAGGTAGCCCGAGTCGGCCGTCTTCAGGGCGGTGTCGGCCAGGCCCTTGCGGGCGCCGTGCGTCGAGCTGAAGTACTCCAGCACCGACAGCCCCTCGCGGAAGTTGGCCTTGATGGGCGTCTCGATGATCTCGCCCGAGGGCTTGGCCATCAGGCCGCGCATGCCGCCCAGCTGCCGCATCTGGTCGACCGAACCACGGGCCTTGCTCGTGGCCATCATGTTGATGGGGTTCAGGTACTTCAGCGTCCCGGCCGTCTTGGGGGCAACCGGGCGGCCGGTGGCGTCGCGGTAGTCGTTGGCCAGGGTCTCCATCAGGTCGTCGGTCACCTGCTTGCGGGCATGGCCCCACAGCTCGATTAGCTGGTTGTACCGCTCCTGGTCGGTGATGGCCCCCTGGCGGTAGGCCTTCTCGATGCCGTCGGCCTTCTTCTGACCGGCGTCCAGGATCGTCTGCTTGGAGTCGGGGCTGCGGATGTCGGTGATGCCGAAGCTGAGGGCGGCCAGCGTGGACCGCTTGAACCCCAGCTGCTTCATGGCGTCCAGGAGGTCGATCGTGGCCGGGCGGCCCAGCTGGGCGTAGCAGTCGGCGATCACGCGGCTCTGGCCGGCGCTGGTCAGGGCGCAGTTGTAGAACGGCATCTCCTTCGGCAACACGTCGTTGAAGATGCACCGGCCGACCGTGGTCAGGATGACGTTGCCGGTGTACTCGGCGGGCATGGGCTGGTCGACGTGGTTGGGGTCGCGTCGCTTGCGGGCGACCTGGGCGGCCTTCCACGCCTCGGAGTTGATCGTCGTGATGCCGCTCTTCTCCGTGGCGACCACGTGGGTGCGGGCGACGCGGACGAAGATGCGGCTGTGCATCTTGATCCGGCCCATGTCGTAGGCGTACATGGCGTCCGGCACGTTCTTGAACATGCTGAACTCCCCCTTGTCGCCCTCGCGGTCGACGGTGATGTAGTACGTGCCGAGCACGATGTCCTGCGACGGCGAGATGATCGGGCTGCCGTTGGCGGGCGAGAAGATGTTGTTGGGGGCCAACATCAGCACGTGGGCCTCGGTCTGTGCCTCGATGCTCAGCGGCAGGTGGACGGCCATCTGGTCGCCGTCGAAGTCGGCGTTGAAGCCCTTGCACACCAGCGGGTGGATCTTGATCGCGTTGCCCTCGACCAGCACCGGCTCGAACGCCTGGATGCCCATGCGGTGAAGCGTGGGGGCCCGGTTCAGCATGACCGGGTGCTGGTAGATGCACTCCTCGAGGATGTCCCACACCTCGGGGTCGCGGCGCTCGAGCATCTTCTTGGCCGACTTGATCGTGTCGGCCAGGCCGTGATCCTTGAGCCGGCGGATGATGAACGGCTGGTACAGCTCCAGCGCGATCTTCTTGGGCAGCCCGCACTGGTGCAGCTTCAGCTCGGGGCCGACGACGATGACCGAGCGGGCACTGTAGTCCACCCGCTTGCCGAGCAGGTTCTCGCGGAACCGGCCCTGCTTGCCCTTGATCATGTCGGTCAAGGACTTCAGCGGGCGGTTGCTGCTGCCCAGCACCGGCCGGCGGCAGCGGCCGTTGTCGAACAGCGCGTCGACGGCCTGCTGCAGCATCCGCTTCTCGTTGCGGATGATGACCTCCGGGGCGTTGAGGTCGACCAGCTTCTTGAGCCGGTTGTTGCGGTTGATGATGCGGCGATATAGGTCGTTGAGGTCGCTGGTGGCGAAGTTGCCGCTCTCCAGCAGGACCAGCGGGCGCAGGTCGGGCGGGATCACCGGGATCACGTCCATGACCATCCACTCGGCCTTGTTCTCCGAGTTGCGGATCGCCTCGATCATCTTCAGGCGCTTGGTCAGGTCCTTGATCTTCTGCTTGCTGTTGGTCTTCTCGATGTCCTGGCGGACCTTGGCCTGCTCGTAATTCAGGTCGAGCATGTTCAGGAGCTTCTTGATGGCGTCCGCGCCCATCTCGGCCTCGAACTCCTCGCCGTACTTCTCGTACGCGCCGCGGTACTCGTCCTCGGTCAGCAGCTGCTTCTTCTTCAGCGGCGTCTTGCCCGGGCCGGTGACGACGTAGTCCTGGAAGTAGACGATCTTCTCGATGTCGCTGGTCTTCATGTCCAGCAGCGCGCCCAGGCGGCTGGGGAGGGCCTTGAAGAACCAGATGTGGACGATCGGGGCGGCCAGGTTGATGTGCCCCATCCGCTTGCGGCGGACGCGGCTGTGCGTGACCTTCACGCCGCACCGGTCGCAGATGATGCCCTTGTACTTCGTGCCCTTGTACTTGCCGCAGGAGCACTCCCAGTCCCGCTCGGGGCCGAAGATCCGCTCGCAGAACAGGCCGTCCTTCTCGGCCCGGTAGGTGCGGTAGTTGATCGTCTCCGGCTTCTTGACCTCGCCAAAGCTCCACGAACGGATGTCGTTCGGGCTGGCCAGCTGGATCCGGACGGAACCGTAGTCGTTAATCCGGTCGTAAACGCTTTCAGCCATGGTCAACTTCCTCTTTTGTTAGCCCGGGCACTTGGCCCGGCTCAATTTTCTCGTCGAACCCGCGAAACTCTTTCGTCCGGCTCGCGAAGATGACGATCGCGATTCCCGACACGAGACTGGCGATGCCGGCACCGGCCATCGGCAGGTTCTGGCCGACATGGGCGAGATCAGCTAAGCCCATCGCCATCACGGCAATTCCCACGAGAATCAGCAGCAAGCCCGCCAATCTCATGGTGCCACCAATCGGCTATCACCGCCTCGCTGCGTCGATCACAGCCCAAATGACGGGCATCTCGTACTCAAGCTCATCACCCATTGGCAGCATCGACGTCAGCATCACGCTCAAGCGATCGAGCGCCAACAGGTCGTCTTCCGTCTTCATCAGAGCACGCTCGTACTTGTCACACGTCGCGCCTTTCGGGTCTGGCTCAACGACGACATACCACCGACCGTCGTGCCTTTCGATCTGCGTGGGCGACACGACCAAGCACGTGCCGGCAGACTGATGAGGACGCAACCCGGCTCTCCACGAGCCGCCGGATGCGTTTAAGTTCCGCGCGTTTCGCATCCCTGATCAGGAACCGCTCCCGACGCGAGAGCTTTGCATCCCGCTTCACCACCACCTCCGAGGGCAAGTCGGACGACTTCCGTCCCCTCGCCCCGCAGTCCGCTCACATCAGGTCGTCGTCCTCGGCTTCCATCCCGAGCCCCTTCTTCTTCTCCAGCTGGATGTTCAACCCCAGCCCGCGGATCTCGTTGCACAGCACGTCGAAGCTGACCGGCGTGCCGGCCTCGAGCGTGTTCGTACCCTTGACCATCGACTCGTAGATCTTCGTCCGGCCCTCGACGTCGTCCGACTTCACGGTCAGCAGTTCCTGCAGGACGTAGCTCGCGCCGTACGCCTCCAGGCCCCACACCTCCATCTCGCCGAACCGCTGGCCGCCGGTGCGGGCCTTGCCGCCGAGGGGTTGCTGCGTGATCAGCGAGTACGGGCCGGTCGCCCGGGCGTGGATCTTGTCGTCGACCAGGTGGTGCAGCTTCATCATGTAGATGTAGCCGACCGTGGTCCGCTGCTCGAACGCCTCGCCGGTGCGACCGTCGTACAGCTGGGCCTTGCCGCCGTAGCCCATCTCGACGTCGAGCTGGCGGTGCGGCAGCACCTGGTGCTTGGCCTTGCGTTCCTTGCGGCGATCCTTCACCGTCTTGTTTGCCTCGTCGATGGCGGCGTGGATCTCGTCCTCGGTCGCCCCGTCGAACACCGGCGTCACCGCCTGGAACCCCAGCACGGCGGCCGCCCAACCCAGGTGGGTCTCCAGGATCTGTCCCACGTTCATGCGGCTGGGCACGCCCAGCGGGTTCAGCATGATCTCGACCGGCGTGCCGTCCTCCATGAACGGCATGTCTTCCTCGGGCACGATGCGGGCGATGACGCCCTTGTTCCCGTGCCGCCCGGCCATCTTGTCGCCGACGGACAGGGCCCGCTTGGTGGCCACGTACACCTTGACCATCTCGAGCACGCCGCTGGGCAGCTCGTCGCCCCGCTTCATGTGCTCCATCTTGCGGACCTTCTCCTTCATCACCGCCTGAACGCGGGGCCAGAACCGGCCGTAGGTGTCGGCGGCGGCCTCGCGCGCCTCCTTCGTGCCCTTGGCCCAGTCGACGCTGAAGCCGTCGATCTGCTCGAGGATCACCTCGGCGATCTCGCTCTGGCCGACCTTCTGACGGGTGCCGGGGTCGATCATCGGCGAGCCCGTGACCGTGTTCATCTCGGCGACCATCTGCTTGAAGATGTCAATCGCCCGGAGGTTCTGGTCCTTCTCGTACTGCTCGATGTCCTTCTTCAACCCCTTCTTCTGCTCGTCGGTCATGTGCATCCGACGGCTGAATCGCTGGTTGTGGATGACCACGCCCTCCTCGCCGGCCGGCATCTCCAGCGAGTCGTTCTTCACGTCCTCACCGGCGCGGCCGAAGATCGCGTGCAGCAGCTTCTCCTCCGGCGTCAGCTCGCTCTTGCTCTTGGGGCTGATCTTGCCGACCAGGATGTCGCCGGGGCCGACCCGGGTGCCGACGCGGACCACGCCGGTCTCGTCCAGGTTGGCCAGGGCCCGCTCGCTGACGTTGGGGATGTCGCGGGTGAACTCCTCACGGCCCAGCTTGGTCTCGCGGATCTCCACGTCGTACTCCTCGATGTGGATCGAGGTAAACGTGTCCTCCTTCACGAGCTTCTGGTTGATGACGATCGCGTCCTCAAAGTTGTAGCCGTCGAAGGTCATGAACGCGACGAGCACGTTCCGGCCCAGCGCCAGCTCGCCGTGCAGGACGGCGGCACCGTCGGCGATGATCTGGTTGGCCTTGACCTTCTCGCCCTTCTTGACGATCGGCTTCTGGTTCTGGCACGTCCGCTCGTTGAGCCCGACGAACTTGCGCAGGACGTACTCGTCGGCGTTGTCGATCAGGATGCGCGTCGCGTCGACGTAGGTGACCACGCCGGCCCGCTCCGCCCGGACGACCATGCCGCTGTTCTGCGCGACCGGCTTCTCCAGCCCTGTGGCGATGATCGGCGGGTCGATCCGCAGCAGCGGCACCGCCTGCCGCTGCATGTTGGAACCCATCAACGCCCGGTTCGCGTCGTCGTGCTCCAGGAACGGGATCAGCGCCGCCGAGACGGAGACCGTCTGGCGCGGGCTGATGTCCACGTACTGGACCTCCTTCGACGGGACCGACGCCAGGTCGCCCTGCACGCGGGCCAGCACTAGCCCCTTCTTCAGCGTGTGCTTGTCCTTCTCCACCACGTCCGGCGGGGCGAGGACGGCCTTCATCTCCTCGTCGGCCCGCAGGTACTTGTGCTGGCCGTTGACCTTCCCGTCGGCGCCGACCACGCGGTACGGCGTGATCAGGAAGCCGTAGTCGTCGATGTCGCTGTAGATCGCCAGCGAGGCGATCAAGCCGATGTTCGTGCCTTCCGGCGTCTCGATCGGGCAGATCCGGCCGTAGTGGCTGATGTGCACGTCGCGCACCTCGAACCCGGCCCGCTTGCGGTTCAACCCGCCGGGGCCCAGGGCCGACAGGCGGCGCTCGTGCGTCAGCTGGCTCAGCGGGTTCGTCTGGTCGACCACCTGCGACAGCTCGCCCCGGCCGAAGAAGAAGTCAATGCTGGACGAGATCGACTTGCTGTTCACCAGCTCGGCGATCCGCCCCAGCTCGTTGGGGTCCTTGAGCGACATCCGCTCCTGTACCGTCCGCTTGAGCTTCAGGAACCCCTTCCGCATCTCCTCCGCGGCCAGCTCGTCGATCGTCCGCAGGCGACGGTTGCCCAGGTGGTCGATGTCGTCGATGTACCCCTCGCCCGACCGCAGCTTGAACATGTACTTCAGGCTGTTGATCAGGTCCTCGGCCCGCAGCGTCATCACCGTCTCGGGGACGTCCTGGTCGAACTTGCGGTTGATGCGGAACCGGCCGACCCGGCCCAGGCGGTACCGATTCTCGTCGTAGAACTTCTCGTGGAACAGCGTGGTCGCCTTCTCCAGCTGCGGCGGGTTGCCGGGGCGGAGCCGGGCGTAGATCCGCATCAGCGCGTCCTCATGGCTGGTCGACGTGTCGTCGGCCAGCGTGTTGAGGATCAGCGGGTCCAGCACCTTCGTCACGCAGTCGACGGCCTTCAGGTCGCTCGCCTGGATCTTGCCGATCGCCTCGCCGATCTGTGCGCCGGCCTTGACCAGCTCCTCGCCGCTCTCGGTGTCGATGATGGCGGCGGCGGCGTAGTACTGGTTGGTCAGCTGGCCGATCTTGACCGACTCGACCGTGTAGAACTCGCGGATGATCGCCTCGTTCGTGCCGTACTTCTTGTCCAGGGCGCGGATGAACGTGGTCGCCGGGATCTTCGAGGACTGGTCGATGCGAACGGCCAGCGCGTCCTTCTTGGTGACCGAGCACTCGATCCAGCTCCCGCGCTCGGGGATGACGCGGCAGCCGTGCAGCGGGCGGTCGCCCTCCTGCACCTCGACCAGGAAGTCGACGCCGGGGCTGCGGTGCAGCTGGTTGACGATGACGCGCTCGGCCCCGTTGATGATGAACTCGCCGCCCCCGATCATGATCGGGATCTCGCCGAGGTAGATGGAGTCCTCCATCACCTCGTCCTTGTCCTTGCGGACGAACCGCACCTGGATGCGGAACGGCATGCCGTAGGTGAGACGCAGCGCCCGGCACTCGTCGGTCGTGTAGCGGGGCTCGGACAGGTCGTAGCTGATGTACTCCAGCCGAAGGTTGCCGTCGTAGCTCTCGATCGGGAACACCTCGCGCAGGAGGGCTTCGAGGCCGGCATCCTTGCGGTCGGGGATCGGGATCTCCTTCTGCAGGAACTTCTGATACGACTCGATCTGGACGTCGATGAGGTTGGGGATGGGCAGGGCGTCGCCGCGCTTGCTGTAGTCGCGGATCTCGTTCACTTGGACTCGCATCGAGGAAATCCTTCCGGTGTGCGGGCAGTCGGCCCGCGGAGCATTGCGTGCGATCGTCGGTCGCGGGCGTCGTTATCGGCCGAAACGGGGCTGCGGTCGGGGCACCCCGCCGGCCGATACTGATCTAGCTGTCCCGCCGCGTCCCCATGGTCCTGGCCCGTCGCGTGGTCCCGGATCGGGTGACAAAATTAGCCGCTCAAACGCAAAGTTCAGCGGCGTGTCCACCGGCCGGGGCTCAATTGTCCTCCCGGCCCGTGCGCGGTCGTATTGCGGCTATGGGAACATTGAACCTTAGGACACTGACGACGTCCGTCAAGCGCAAAAGCAACACACCACATCGCCCAGGCACTTTTTGGCCGGCGATCTGGCGTGCGTCACGAAGCTATGCGCGTAAGTGGGTCAACGTTGACCGGCGAACCTTATCCGGCCTGACCATCGCTGTCAAGGCACGTGCCCAGATGCAGTTGCCACCGGGCGCGTGACGGGGACGAACACACATCATAAGGTGGTGCCGCCGGACGGGCCGCGCGACCCGCCGCCTCCGCCGGCAGGAGGCTTCCACCGATGTCCAGGCCCGATTCGACGCTCTCGCCCCGACGCGCCATTGACGACCTGAAGGAACTGCGAGCCCTGACCGGCAACGCCGACGGTGCCCAGCGCGTCGCCTTCACGCCCGTTTGGGTGGAGGCCCGCCGGTGGCTCAAAGCGAAGTTGTCGGAGCTGCCCGTAGAGGTACACCAAGACCCCGGTGGCAACCTCTGGGCGAGCCTGCGCGGCAAGTCGGACCGCGCGCTGTTGATCGGCGGGCACATCGACTCGGTTCCCAACGGTGGCTGGCTCGACGGCTGCCTGAACGTGATCGCCGGCCTGGAGGTGCTCCGTCGGATCGCCGCCCAGGGGACACCGCCGGTGACGGTTCGACTGGTCGACTGGTGCGACGAGGAGGGTGCCCGATTCGGCCGGAGCCTGTTCGGCTCCTCCGCCGCGTCGGGATCGCTGGTGGCCGACGACGTCCGCAACCTGACCGACCGTGACGGCCTCCGGCTGGCCGATGTGGTGCGCGAGCACGGCATCGACGTCGACCGGGCGACCGAAGCCAAGTCGGAGCTCGCCAACGCTGCGGCCTACCTGGAACTGCACATCGAGCAGGGCCCGGTGCTGCTCGGCCTCGACAAGCCGATGGGCGTCGTCCTTGGCACGTTCGGCGTCGAGCGGCACGAGATCACCTTCACTGGTCAGGCCGCCCACAGCGGTTCGACGCCGATGGACCACCGCCGGGACGCGCTGGGCGGCGTCTCGAAGCTGCACCTGGCGGTCCGCGACATCGCCGTGAAGCACGGCGGCGTCGGCACGGTCGGCAGCGTCAAGACCCGGCCCGGCATCGTGACGGCGGTGGTCGGTCAGGCGACGATGACGCTCGACCAACGCCACCTCGACGCCGCCGACCTCGCCGCCATGCACGCCGAGGCCCAGTCGGTAAGCCGAACGGTCGCCGCCGACGAGAAGATCGACGTCGCCTGGAACAAGCTCTGGGCCATCCAACCCTTCCCGTTCCACCCCGAGCTCATCGACCTGGCCGACCGCGCGATCGCCGACGTCTGCGGCATCAGTCACCGGTTGCCCAGCGGCCCCCTGCACGACGCCGCCGAGGTCTGCCGGGCCGGCGTGCCCACCGTCATGCTGTTCGTCCAGAGCCTTCACGGCATCAGCCACAACAAGATCGAGGACACGCGCGAGGACCACCTGGAACTGAGCGTGCGGGCGCTCGACCGACTCGCCACCGACGCCATGCGATGGATCGAACGCCAGACCCGATAACCGTGACTGACGGTCGCATCGACTGCGACGACCGCAGGGGCGGTAAAGGTCGCACCGCCTGCCGCCGATGTCGAAAACATGAGGCGGCCCAGATATCACCGCCCCGCTCGACGGCGTCGTCGGCATCGCGGGCTCGGCCTGGCGGGCTTCCTTACCGCCTGGGCAATGCGCCTCACCTTCGGGTCGAGCGCCGCCCACCTCATCCGGTCGCAGCTCGGCAACGGGACCGGTGAACCCATCAACTGCGTGAACGACGACCTATCCCTTGCTCGCCTCCCGTTGCCGCGGACCGATTGCGCAGCGACCGGGCGGCCAGGTCCATCCGCAATCGTCTTCGACCGACCTTTGGTGACGCAGGCGTTGGCGGCGAGCGGTCCACTTGAAGCTGACGTTCCATCGTTCGCCGACGCGGTCGTCGCTCGCCACCGCCTCATTTGCGGACCCTGAGCGCGTCCCGGACCGCCCGGTCCTGCCGACGGTGACGATCGCGACAACAGTAAAGGTTGTGCCGGCTCCGACCGATTCGGTTGACATGGCGACGGCAGACGTCCTGACCCCGCGCAGAATCGGCTGCCGACGCCGAGGTCGACCGCCCCACGGCGTGGCGGTCTTCTACCTCCTCGCCACGTGGACGGTGCTGATCGGGCTCTGCTCGCTGGCGGTCGACTTCGGTCGGGTCGAAACGGTGAAGTGCCAACTGCAGGCGGTGGCCGACGCCGCCGCCCGGGCGGGGATGTACAACCTGCCGTCGGGGTCCGCGTCGGTCCAGTACGCGGCCGTCTCCGTCGCGGCATCGAACTCGGTCGACGGCGCCCCGGTGGGCATCAACGGCTCGACCGACGTCGTCGTCGGGTACTGGAACCCCGTCGCCCAGACGTTCGCCGCCACGCCGATCGCCCAGGCCAACGCTGTCCAGGTGACCGCCCACCGCACCGCCGCCGACGGGACGGCCGTGCCGCTGCTGTTCGCCTCGGCGATTGGCAAGTTCACCTGCGACGTGCGCTCGGTCGGCATCGCCTGTCACGCCGAGAACGTCCCCGTCGTCAACGCCGGCTTCGAGTTGCCCGTCCTCTCGGCCGGCGGGTACGTCTACGACCAGGCGATGCCCGGCTGGACCCTGACCGGAACCGCCTGCCTCGTCACCTACGGCAGCGCGTGGGGCGCCGCGCAGCCCGCCGGGAACCAGTGCATCGCGCTCCAGGGGACGCCGGGCAACGCGCTCGGCGTCATCACGCAGACGTTCCCCGCGGTGACCGGGACGTACGCGATGACGTTCCTCGCCGCCCGGCGGAACTCGTACGGGATCGAGCCGGTCTCGATCAGCATCGACGGCGTGGCGATCGAGGTGATGCAGCCGACCGCCACCACCTTCGCCAGCCACTCGACGCCGAACTTCACGCTGGCCACCGGGAACCACGCGGTCACGTTCGCCGCCACGACGGCCGCGACGGACAGCGCCACCTTCGTCGACTCGGTCGCGATCAACCCCGTCAACGGGAACGTCCTGCTGGCCAAGTGAAACCGTGCGTCCGTGGAGCTTGACCATGTCACCGCAACCGACAGCTCGCCCGCGACGCCCGCACCGCAACGGCGGCGCGCTGATCGAGGCCATCCTCGTGCTGCCGCTGCTGGTGATGCTGACGTTCGGCGCGATCGAGTACGGCTGGGCGTTCTACGTGAAGCACGCGATCTCGGCCGCGGCGTACGTCGGGGCCCGGAGCGCGATCGCGACGGGCTCGACCAACGCCACCGTCACATCGGCCGTGGCCGCGTCGATGTTGGCCGCGGGGTTCCAGTCGTCGCAGTACACGCTCACCACCTCGCCGACGACCGTCGCCGGCGCGTCGGCCGGCACCTACGTGACCGTCACCATCGCCTGCACCTGGTCGACGGTCGGCGTGACCCCACTGCCCGTCGTGATGGGGGGCCTGCCCCCCACCAAGCAGCTGTCGTGCGCCGTACTCATGTCGCACGAGTGATCGCCAGACGAGAGAAGCCCCAGGCGCGCATCTGGGGCCCCGTGGCAGCCGTGCGGTTGGCGTCCCTGCTCACCCGCGCGCCAGCGACGCCATGTCGATCACGAAGCGGTACTTCACGTCGCTCTTCAGCACGCGCTCGTACGCCTCGTTCACGTTCTGGATGTCGACCCGCTCGATGTCGCTGACGATGTTGTGCTCCGCGCAGAAGTCGAGCATCTCCTGCGTCTCGGCGATCCCGCCGATGGCCGACCCGGCCAGGCGCCGACGCTTGCCCAGCAGGCCGAACGCCCCAATGGCCATTGGCTTCTCCGGCAGCCCGACCAGCACCATCGACGTGTCCCGCTTCAGCAGTCCCAGGAAGGCGTTGATGTCGTGGTTGGCCGATACCGTGTCGATGATGAAGTCGAAGCTGTTCCCCAGCTTCTTCAGGTTCTCCGGGTCCTTGGTCAGCACCACCTCGTCGGCGCCGAGCCGCTTGGCGTCGGCTTCCTTGCCGGGGCTGGTCGTGAACTGCGTGACGTGCGCGCCGAAGGCGTGGCCGAACTTCAGCGCCATGTGACCGAGCCCGCCCAGCCCGACGACCCCGATCCGCTGCCCCTTGGTCACGCCCCAGTGCCGCATCGGCGAGTATGTGGTGATGCCGGCGCACAGCAGCGGCGCGACGGCCGCCAGGTTGAGCTTCGGCGACACCTTCAGCCCGAACGCCTCGTCGACGACGATGTTGTCCGCGTACCCGCCGTAGGTCGGCGCGCCGTCCTTGAACGTGCCGTTGTAGGTCCAGGCGACATGGTTGTCGCAGTACTGCTCCAGCCCCTCGCGACAGTTGGGACAGGTGCGACAGCTGTCGACCATGCAACCCACGCCGGCCAGGTCGCCGACCTTAAACTTGGTGACGTCCTTCCCGACCGACGCGACCTTCCCCACGATCTCGTGCCCCGGGACCATCGGGTAGATCGAGTTGCCCCACTCGCCGCGGACCTGGTGGATATCGCTGTGGCAGATGCCGCAGAACTGGATGTCGATCTTCACTTCCTTCGGCCCGACGTCGCGCCGGTCGAAGGCGAACGGCCCGAGGCGGGCCTTGGAATCGGGGACGGCGTAGCCTTTGGATGGGGTCATGCGGCAGGATAGGCGCGCGTGCCGCCATCCTTCTTCCGTTAGCCCCCGGCTCTGCCGGGGTTGGACGACGAAAACCCGGCAGAGCCGGGCGCTAACGGAAGTGAAAACGGCGACGCCGACCTTTCGGTCGGCGTCGCCAGTTCGTGCTGCGTTCGGAAGCAGAAGGATCACTTCAGCTCGACGGTCGCGCCCTGATCCTCCAGGGCCTTCTTCAGCTTCTCGGCGTCGGCCTTCTCCAGGCCCTCCTTGACGGTCTTGGGGGCGCCCTCGACCAGGTCCTTGGCCTCCTTGAGGCCCAGACCGGTGGCCGTGCGGACCTCCTTGATGACCTGGATCTTCTTGTCGCCGGCGGCCTTGAGGACGACGTCGAAGGTGGTCTTCTCCTCTTCCTTCTCGACCGGGGCGGCCGGGCCAGCAGCGCCGCCACCGCCACCGCCGCCACCACCACCGGCGGCGGGCTCGATCTTGTACTCTTCCTTCAGGTAAGCGGCCAAGTCGACGGCCTGCTTCAGCGTGAGGCCGACGATCTTCTCGGCCAGTTCCTTGATGTCTGCGGTGATCTCTGCCATGACTTCATCTCCGGGCCGTGTCGTGGCCCTGACGTGTCGAACACAGGTGTCCCGTCCCGATAGCCAGCCTCACATCGAGGCCGTTTAACCCTTGCGGGGCAGTCGGTCTGTCGGACGTATCAATCAGTGCAGAACGCAGGGCAATGAGTGCAGAATGGCCGAGGGGCCGAATCTGTTCCTCATTCCGCGCTCTGCATTCATCACTCTGCACTTGCGGCCGGCGCGGGCTCGGCGGCGGGTGCCGCGTCGCCCTTCTCCTTGGCCTTGGCCTCGACGGCCTTGAGGATCCCGGCCATCGTCCCCGCCGGGCCCATGAGGGCACCGGCCAGGTTGCTCGCCGGCGACAGGATGAGGCCGACCAGCTGACCGATCGCCTCCTCGCGGGTCGGCAGCTTGCTGGCGGTCTTCACGCCGTCGTCGCCGATGTACACCTCGCCGTCGAAGAATACGCCGCGCAGCTCGATGCTCTCGTCGTTCTTCTTCTCCTCCAGCAGGGTGCGGGCGAGGATGGCGATGGCGGTCGACTTGCCGTAGATGATGGCCGACGGGCCATCCAGCAGCTTGTCGAACCCCTTCAGCTTGCCGTCGCCGGCGGCCCGGCGGGCCAGGGTGTTCTTGACCACGGTCATCCGCAGCCCCTTCTCGCGAAGGCGGCGGCGGATGCCGTTGGTCTTGAGCGCGCTGATGCCGCGCGGGTTGATGACGGCCACGCCGTCGATGTCCTTCAGGCGGTCGGCGATGTCCCGCTGAACGAGGCCTTTGACTGTCTTGCTCATGATCGTGGTTCCTTGTTACTGGTTACCTGTTACTTGTTACTGATGCCGTGCGACCGTGAAGGCCCGCAAGGAACCAGTAACAAGTAACCAGTAACAAACCTCACTGGACGTTCAGGTACACCGCGGGGGTCATCGTGCCCTTGAGCACGACCTTCTTGAAGAACGCGCCCTTGCTCGTCTGCGGCTTCAGCCGGCGGATGTGGGCAACCATGGCGGTGACGTTCTCGGCCAGCTTCGTCTTGTCGAAGCTGACCTTGCCCACCACGCTGTGGATGTTCCCGCCCGAGTCGTTGCGGAACTCGATCTTGCCGGCCGAGTACTCGCGGACGGCCTGCCCGATCTCCGGCGTCACCGTGCCCGCCTTGGGCGAGGGCATCAGACCCTTGGGGCCCAGCACCTTGCCCAGCCGGCCGACGAACCGCATCATGTCCGGGGTGGACACGGCGACGTCGAAGTCGGTGAACCCGCTCTTCTCGATCTCGGCCACCAGCTCCTGCCCGCCGGCCTTGACCGCGCCGTTGTTCAGGGCGCTGGTGACCAGGTGCTCCGGGCAGAAGGCGATGACGCGCTTGGTCTTGCCCACGCCGTGCGGCAGGGACAGCGAACCGCGGATCATCTGGTCCGCCTGCTTGGCGTCGATGCCGAGCGAGAAGATCAGCTCGACCGACTGGTCGAACTTGGTGGCGTTGAAGGTCTTGAGCAGGTCGATCGCCGGCTCGACGGCCAGCAACTCGCTGATCTGCTTCTTCGCGGCTTCCGTGTACCGCTTCGATCGTTTGACGATGACAGCCATTGGCCGTTCGCTCCTTGGCCGGCGGGAAAAGCTCCCGGCCGAAGCTCCCACAGTTTGGGGCCGTGGTGCGCCCTTCAGTTTATTCAGCGTCGCTTGGCGGTCGCCCGCTTTCGGACCGGCTTCACCACGTCAGTGATGAGGAACACGTCAATGAAGTGATCCTCAAATTCGTCTTCCGTCTTGGCGCCGGCGTACTTGGGACTCACGACGTGCAACGAGCGCCCGCCCGGGTAAAGCAGGGCCAGATCCCGCGCGATCACGTCCACCTCGCCGCCGTCACCCTTGATGATGGTGAACGGCTGAAAGGGCAACTGATCCAAGAACGTCTTGATGCGTGCCGGGCTCATCAACCTCACCCCTCGACGGTGATCCCCATCGATTTAGCCGTCCCGGCGAGGATCTTCGCGGCCGACTTGATGTCGAACGCGTTCAGCTCCTTCATCTTCTCGACCGCCATCTTCTCCAGGTCGGCCTGGGTGACCTTGCCGATCTTGGTCTTGTTCGGCTCGCCGCTGCCCTTCTCGGCCTTGACGAAGTCCTTCAGGATCGCGCTGGCCGGCGGGGCCTTGAGCTCGATGTCGAAGGTGCGGTCCTTGTAGACCGTCACGACACAGCCGATCACCTTCCCCTTGAGGTGGGCGCTGGCGGCGTTGAACCGCTGGATGAACTGCCCCGGGTTCACGCCGTGCTGGCCGAGGGCCGGGCCGATCGGCGGGGCCGGGGTGGCCGTGCCGGCGGGGGCCTGGAGCTTGAACTGGTCGGTGATTTCCTTCTTGGCCATGTCTGCGTCTCGCGTCTGTCAGTCGGTCGTCGGTCGGTCGGTCACGGGTCCGTCGTCCACCACCCGCACGTCCACCTGCTTGCGGCCCACGCGGGCTTCGCCCGGCGCACCGCCGAACAGGGTCGAGAAGATCGGGCTGATCACCGGGTCGACGGCGGCCGTCGGCGTCCGGGTTCCGGTCAACGCCTGGAGGAGCCGGTACACCGGAACCGTCAGGAGTAAAAGGGCTAGGATACTAACGCCTAGCGCCAGGATTGACAAGACCACCAAAACCAGTCCCGGGACGGCGAACAGCGCCACCACGTTGCGCGCCCACGGCGGCAGCGACGTCCACCCGCCCCGGGCCGACTGAAACTGTGCGTAATACCGGAGCGGGTCGGGCATGGAACGAGTGTACGGAAGCCGGCCGGAAAAATCGCCACGACAGACAGGGGCGGGCGCTAACATACCCCGTCGGCCGATCGGGCCGAGCCCTGGTTCCACGGAGTTCACACGGTATGCCGCACCCCAACCACCCCAGCCCGGCCACCCTCGGACAGCTCAAGGCGACCGGGTACCGCTTCGCCAGCGTCAAGGACGAGCTCCGCAAGAACCTGATCCGCAAGCTGCGGGCGGACGAGGAGCTGTTCCCCGGCATCCTCGGCTACCGCGAGACGGTGCTGCCGCAGATCATCAACGGCATCCTCTCCAAGCACGACTTGCTGTTCCTGGGACTCCGCGGCCAGGCCAAGACGCGCATCCTCCGCCTGCTGCCGACCCTGCTGGACGAGTGGATTCCCGTCCTGGCCGGCGTCGAGATCAACGACGACCCGGTCGAGCCCATCACCCAAACCGGCAAGCGGATCGTCGCCGAGCAGGGCGACGACGCCAAGATCGAGTGGGTCCACCGCTCCAACCGCTACCAGGAAAAGCTGGCGACGCCGGACGTGACGATCGCCGACCTGATCGGCGAGATTGACCTGGTGAAGCACGCCGAGGGCCGGTACCTGTCGGACGAGACGACCATGCACTACGGCATGATCCCCCGCAGCAACCGCGGCATCTTCGCCATCAACGAGCTGCCCGACCTCGCCCCCCGCATCCAGGTTGGCCTGTTCAACGTGCTCGAGGAGCGCGACGTGCAGATCCGGGGCTATCCCATCCGCCTGAACCTCGACACCTGCCTGGTCTTCAGCGCCAACCCCGAGGACTACACCAACCGCGGCCGGATCGTCACCCCGCTGAAGGACCGCATCGGCTCGGTCATCCGCACCCACTACCCCGAGACGGTGGCCGAGGGCGTGACGATCGCCCAGCAGAACGCCTGGACGAACCGGGCCGACGACGACGACGCCAGCAGCAGCGGCGTCCGCGTCGACGTGCCCGACTTCATGGCCGAGGTCGTCGAGCAGGTCGTCCGCCAGGCCCGCAGCAGCCCGCACGTGTCGCAGGCGTCCGGCGTGTCGGTCCGCACCAGCATCGCCAACCTGGAGACCGTCGTCAGCAACGCCGAGCGGCGCGGCATCCTCACCGGCGAGCGGCGCGTCGTCCCCCGCATGTGCGACATGGGCAACCTGGTCGCCAGCTGCCGCGGCAAGATCGAGATGACCCTGGCCGAGGAGGACGGCGCCGAGGACAAGCTGGTCAAGAGCCTGATCGGCGAGGCGGTCAAGGCCACGTTCCTGAAGTACGCCGACCCCGACGATTACGAGAGCATCAGCGAGCAGTTCAAGGGCAACCTCACCTTCCCCGCCGGCGACGACCTGTCGGCCGACGAGTTCGTGGCCAACATGAAGCTGATCAAGGCCCTGCCCCAGTCGGCCGCCACGCTGGCCAAGGAGATGCAGCTCGACGGCGGCGACGTCGCCGTCCTCGCCAGCGTCGGCGAGTTCCTGCTGGAAGGCCTCTACGTCAACAACCGGCTGAGCAAGTTCAACAGCAAGGGCAAGACGTTCTTCAAGCGATGATGGGGCAAGCCCCGCGGTGCGGTCGCCCCGCAGGGGGCACTCTTCGTGGCTCCAACAGTGCCCCTGCGGGGCAACCGCTACGCGGGGCGTTCTGATGGGTCGCGTTGCGAGTGATGCCGCTTGTCCGCCGCGGCGGGGCCGAACGACAGTAAACCGACCGGCACGCCCAGTAGATTTCCAATCTGATTGGCAAACGCGGCTGGTTCGTCGGTCGGGATCGCCTCGAACACCGGCCGACAGCTCTTGAGGCCGTGCGTCGCGTGGTGGGACAGCGTGACGGCCGGCTCGTACGCCGTGCAGATGTGCGCCGGCAGGACCGGCAACCGGTCCATGTGCGTGATGGCCAGTTCGTCCACGGGCCCGGCCACCCGGATGGCGTACCGCGCCGCGACCGAATCGAACGCCCCGGCCCGGAACCGCCCCTGCGCCCCGCGATCGTCGTTGTGCGGCTCGGGCAGCGCCTCGCGCATCCCCTCGTCCTCCGTCACGAACGGCCCCGACCCGTGACGGGTGAAGTACGACCGCAGCACGCCCATCCGGTACCGCCGGTTCGCGGGGATGCCCGCCTCGTCCAGCACCCGGTCGGCATTGGTGAAGGTGGTCGTGCTCCACGTCGTGTGCGGGTGGAACCCGTGCTGCTCGTCCAGCAGCACGCCCTGCGCCCCCTCGAACACGACCGGACCGTTCGTCGCTGCCATCGCCCCCGTGACGTCGACAATCTTCACCCGTTTGGCGAACGCGGCGTACAGGTCGACCGCGTGCGCGATCCAGTCGGGCCGGCGCAGCGCGTCGGCGTCGAGCCCGTCGGCCGTCGCCAGCACCCGCGCCAGCCGTGCGAGCTTTTGGCGGACGCTGGCGATCAGCCGCCGCCGCACCATCCCGCCATCGGCGAGGTCGCCGGCGGTGATGGTCAGGTCGGGCCGGTAGATCGAGTCGCCGACGGCCGACCCGAACCCGATCCCGCAGGTGCCGTGCGCGTCGGCCCCGCGGGCCCGCTCGCGCAGCCGGTTGGCGGCGCGGTGGGCGGGCGTGATGACGACGCAGCGGGGGTCGATCGTGACCCGCTCGAGCGCGTCCCCCACGCCCCGCTCGGCCAGGGCGGCCGCCTCGTTCAGCATCGCGTACGGCTCGACCAGCACGTGCCGGCTCAGCAGCGTGCGGACGCCGGGCACGAACGTCCCGCTGCCGAACTGGCTGAACGTGTGGTGCCGGCCGTCATCGGTGACGACGTTGTGCGCCGCCTGCGGCCCGCCGTTGAACCGCACGACCGCGCGCGCCTCGTGCCGGCGGACCAGGTGGTCGACGACCGTCCCCTTCCCCGCGTCGCCGAACGCGAGGTCGACCACGAGGATGGCGAGCGGCGCGGGCATTCTCGCTCCGGTCCCCTCTCCCGGTACGCCGGGAGATGGTTTGGTGAGGGTCCTGGCGAGCACCACGTGGTTCGACGCGCGAATCACCCTCACCCCAGCCCTCTCCCGGCGTACCGGGAGAGCGAGCACGGGTCACAGGTGCCGCGTCGGCGGCGGGTCCTTCTTGTCGCCGAACAGCGCGCCGCTGATGGCGTCGATCGCAGACCCAACCACGCCGCGGTTCTTCATCTGCACGACGGCCGTCGGCCGGTCGACCGTCCCCTCGTTGGCGCCGATCGTCAGCGCGATGCACTCGCTGGTCTGGTCGGGGCTCTGCAGCGCGATCACGTGGTCGGCCCCGAGCAGGTCGGACCAGAACTGCACGATCGTCGGGTCCCGGCCGTAGGCGGCGCCGCCGGGGATGACGAAGTAGACGTGCCACCGCTCCATCGCCTCGGCCGCGAGCTGCTTCAGCGGCACGTCGGCCTGCAACGTCTCGCCGAACACCTGCCCCACGAGCCCGGCATGGGCGTAGGGGTACGCCATCTCGTCGCCGATGATGAACAGGTAGCCCTTGCGGCGACGCTTCTCCCAGCAGTCGGTGGCCGTGTGGCGGGCGGCGGCGTAGAGCATCAGCTCGTAGCTCTCGGTCTTCTGCCCCCCGCCGCCCCCCTCGAGCACCATGTTCTCCAGGTTCTCGTCCATCCGGTTGTCGGACTCGAACTGCCCGATCTGGAACGGCACCGCGTCGCACGTCGCATCCCCCACGGCCGCGAAGCACACCTGCGGGTCGGCCAGGTACCCGTGCCCCAGCAGCAGCTCGTGCAGCTGCGGCAGGTTCGCGTGGATGCCCCGGCACACCTTCCCCATGCTTCCCGTCACGTCCAGGCTGATGATCACCGCGTTGGAATCGGGATGCTCGGCATTGTCCCGGCTCTCGCGCAATCCCAGCCCCTTGGGGTCGAGCGTCTGGTGCGGCCTCAGCCGGCCCGACTCGATCGCCGCCCGGCTGTAGGCGAACGTGTCCTTCCCCGCCGCCACCCGCGCCGCCGCCCGGTCGTAGTACGTGTCCGGCGTCCACCGTCCGCTGCCCATGATGCACCTCCGTCCGTTGCAGCCGCCCCACAAGGGCGACTTGGTGTTGAAAAGACACTATACGTCTCGGGCGGTGTCGTCAACCGCGGCTTGTCGGTCCCACTGACCCGGGTGGCACCCCTCCGTCGCGGATCGATGCCTGCACGCGGTCGTGGTGTTCCCCGCTGGCGAGGTCGTACGGCAGCAGCAGCGTGTCGAGCGTGAGGCTCAGCGGCACGTCGAGCACGAAGACGACCCACGACAACGCGGTGCCGTCTTTCAAGAAGGACCGGGGTCCTTCCGCCAACCCTGGGTACACGGTCGGCCGGACCTGCGTGGCCAACCAGGAGGTCCGTACAT
The DNA here is from genome assembly GCA_965198865.1 of Tepidisphaeraceae bacterium. GTDB lineage: Bacteria > Planctomycetota > Phycisphaerae > Tepidisphaerales > Tepidisphaeraceae > CBDAQA01. The sequence continues at coordinate 270,688 of CBDAQA010000025.1, forward strand.
GGCGGGCGGCTAGGCTCACGCAACCGGCCATCCAGAAGCAAAAGGGCAGCGTGATGCAGACACCCCGGGTCCGAACTCGCATCCGAGGCATGTTACTGTAATGGCGGCCGGCCGGCCGATCACCTCAGACCGGATCCGCCGGTATCGCTTGTTTTCAACAGTTTGCTAATCAATCCAGTCTAGGACAACATTTCACAAGTTGTCTGTCCGCTCGGTGCGCCACATAGGCGCGTGCCCGTCGATCAAACAAATCCCTGTAAAATCGAGCCTTACAGCGAGGCGGCGGGGCGGTGCGCCGCGGCGGTAGACTGGCGCATTATGGCGCGTTGTGGCGCGTTGCCATTCGGGGGCACGGGCAGGCACAGGTGCCGTAATGCAACGGCTCTGCGGACCGTCGCTAAGCGCGGGGACGCCCCGGTCGCGGTGGCATCGCCAGTGACCGGAACTGCCGCGGGCCCCAAAGCGTCTCGATCAGCTCGTCAAACTCGGCCCGCAGTTGCCAGGCGTTGGCGGTCGGGCCGTGGCCGGCGCGGGACAGGTGGCGGGCGATCGCCGGCGGCATGCCGCCGACCAGTTCCATCATGCACCGGGCGGCCAGGCGCAGGTCGGCGGCGGGCGTGGCGTGGCGGTCGGTCTCGACCCACATCCGGTACTCGCCGGGGACGGCCGGGGGGATTGGCGTCATCGGTCGGCCGGGGACGGTCGCGGCGCACCAGTCGACCAGCACCAGCTTATGGTCGGCGGGCTCGATCAGGATGTGCGCCGGCAGCACCGCCCCGTGCGCGACGCCCTTGGCGTGCGCGAAGCCGAGCACGGTCAGCACGCGACGCCAGATCCACGCCATGTCACGGGCGTCGAGCCCGGCACGGTGGGCGGCGCGAACCTCGGCCAGCGTGTACAGGTCGTCAGCGGGAGAGCGGATCTCCGGGTGGTACCGCAGGACGTTCGCGTGGCGCGGCGGTTCGCGCCGGTCGCCGACGTACCCGAACGACTCGGCCACGGCCGGCAGGAACGGCGTGAAGTCCTCGCCGGGATCCTCGCGGTGCAGGTGCCGCAGCGCCTCGGCCTCGCGGGCCAGGGCGGGGTTGGACAACGGATCGCGACCAATCTTGAAAATGCACTCAGCCGGCGAGCGGTTCCCGCCGAACAGACAGCGGTAGATCGCCGACCGGGACCCGACCGCGACCCGGTCGAGCACGCGGTAGGACCTCCCCTCAACGATCAGGTCCATCGGCGCGGTGGCGGTGGCGAGGCCTGTGGGCAGGCCGCACCGCGGGCAGAACTCGGCGCCCGACGGGTTGGCGGCGAAACAGCGCGGGCAGGTGACCGGTGTCATGCGGCTGCAGTGTACCGCGACGACTTGACACGACCGATAATTTGATTGCGGTCTTCAGAACGAATTGTACAGTTGTGCATGGCGCGTCTGATCGGGCAGCGATCCAGGCCGTTTTCACTTCGCCCCCCGCTCATACCGCGTCCCGCCCCTTCCCCCCACCCGGCCCACGGCGGCGGCCGTCGGCTGACAACCAGCGGAGGTTCCCCATGCGGACGCCCCACATTGACGACTGGGTCCAACTCACCCAGGACATCCCCGAACTGTCCCTGAACAAAGGCGAGCTCGGCATCGTGCGGAGCACCTGGTGCGCCCCATACGTCGCCTTCGAGGTCGAGTTCCGACCGGCTGGGCAACACTTCCAGACCCGGTGCTTGCTCGCTGCCGAGCAGGTGGTCGTGCGCGAGGACGAGCTGAAGTCATGAGGGCAGCAAAACGGTGACGCCGGCTTCTGAGGTACGCCGAAGACCCGGGTCTTCAGCGTGCCTCAGACGCCGGCGTCGCCAGCATTTCAGTTAAGCAGATGGGTCACTTCGCCCGGTTAAACCGGTCGTCGGCAACCTTCCAGTTCACCACCTCGAAGAACGCCTTGATGTGCTCCGGCCGGCGGCTCTGGTACTTCAGGTAGTAGGCGTGCTCCCACACGTCCAGCCCGATCACGGGGAACGCCCCCTCCATGATGGGCGAGTCCTGGTTGGCGGTGGAAATCACCTCCAGCTTGTCGCCCTTCTTCACCAGCCACGCCCAGCCGCTGCCGAAGCGGGTGGTGGCAGCCGTGGTGAACTTCTCCTTGAACGCGTCGAAGCTGCCGAACGTGGCGGTGATCGCCTCGCCTAGCTTGCCCACCGGAGCCGTGCCCGGTTTGCCGGCGGGGTTCAGGATCTCCCACCACAGGTTGTGATTGTGGAACCCCCCGCCGTTGTTGCGGACGGCCGTCTTGATGTCCTCCGGCACGCTGGCCAGATTGTTCTCCAGGATCACGTGCAGCGGCTTGCTCTCCAGTTCCGGGTGCTTGGCCAACGCCGCGTTCAGATTCGTGGCGTAGGCGGCGTGGTGCTTGTCGTGGTGGATCTCCTGCGTCTGCTTGTCGAAGTGCGGCTCGAGGGCATCGGCAGCGAACGGCAGCGGGGCTAAAGTCACGGGCATGGGTGGACTCCTTCTTTGGTAGGAGTGGAGCGTATACCCGGCCGACCGAACTGGTCAACGGGCGGATAGGAGTGCAGAACGCGAAGTGCAGAATGAATGTGCCGCCTCGGGCGAGCCGTCCTGCACTCTGCACCGCGCGTTCTGCACGTGCCACCCCTCACTGCGCCGGCAGCGACAGGAACGTGTCGCCCCACTGGTTCGGCCCGCTGAGGGTCTCCACCACGTGCTTGCACTCGACGTGGCCGTCGACGTAGAGGAAGTTCGACCGCCGCAGGTCCCAGCCGCCCACGGTCGAGCCGGCGACGGTGCCGTACCGGCGGGCCCCGTGGTTGCGGCCGATGTAATCCAGCGTGGTGTCCGGCGCCGGCAACGCCGGCAACAGGGCCGTGTAGTGCGCGACCGGATCGGGCTGCAGGTTGGCGACCGTGGCCCAGCCGAACGTGCCGGGGACCGCCAGCGCGTAGGGGTTGTCGGCGGCCGCGATTGCTGGGCTGCACAGCGACTTGCTGATCCCGCTGACCGACAGCCGGGCGTTGCTGACCACCGTGGCGCCGCCCGCCGTGGCCAGGGGGCTCCGGATCATGAACGCGGAGACCCCCCACATCTCGGTGGCCAGGATCGTCGTGGCCGGGTGCCGCACGGCCGTCGCCCGGACCGAGTGGTAGTACCGCGTGTTGCCGCTGCGGAAGCCCACCGACAGGATGGCCCGCGTGGTCAGGCTCTCGTTCAGCGTGTACGACAGGCGCGGCGCCTGCAGGTCGATCACGCTCGCCCCGGCCTCGTTCGGGCGTCCCTCGGCGTTGGCCGCGTAGGTGTTCGACGACGCGATGCCCCCGGCCGTCGGGCACACGTATGCCTTCCAGGCGTCGGTGCTCAGCAGCCGCGGGTCGGGGGGATCGCCGGGGGCGGGCTCGTGGATCGCGGGGGAGAGCAGGAAGCTGGACCAGTTGACGTAGCCGTTGACCGGCGTGATCGGCAGCTGCCCACCGCTGGCGCCCTTGGTCACGTCGGTGATCTGCAGGCCCACGTAGTACAGCCCCGGCGGGAACGTGGCCTTGTTCATGGCGATGTAGATGGCCATCCCCTGCCCGATCTGGTGCAGGTTCGCCCCGCACTTGACCGTGTTGGCCGACTCGCGCGCCTTCGACAGCGCCGGCAGCAGGATCCCGATCAGCACCGCGATGATGCCGATCACCACGAGCAACTCGACCAACGTGAAACCGCGTTTGACCTGACGCATGCGCGCAAGCTCCTCTTCCCCGACCAGGCCCAGATTTGAAGTGTCCCCCGGCAACGGGCGATCCGGCACGCAGCACGGCGTCGGGCACCGTTATATCCGCGCGGGTACGACGCCGTACGTTACACGCGAAGCTCGCCAATGCCATCCGGCGGCACGAAATTTCCGCGCTGGCGGCCCCTGACGCGCGGGTCGATGTCCAGCCCCGCCGATTCTGGTGTGGGACGGGTCGCCACGGCGGTGCCCCGGACTGGGGAAAAGGAGTCGACAGCAGCGACGCGAGATCGCGTTCAGCGACGGCCCCCGACCCTCCGGGCGGCCGCTGGACGGGGGGGGGGCGGACGTCTGGCGGTTTCGCGATCGACCGGCGATATACTCCGCCTGCCCATGGCCTACACCGTCCTCGCCCGCCGTTACCGGTCCAACACGTTCGACGAAGTGGTCGGCCAGGACCACGTCGCGCAGACGCTGAAGCGCGCGATCAGCTCCGGCCGGCTGGCCCACGCGTTCCTGTTCTGCGGCACCCGCGGGACCGGCAAGACGTCGACCGCCCGCATCCTGGCCAAGTGCCTGAACTGCCAAAGTGCCGCCGAGCCGGTCACGGCTCCGTGCGGCGTATGCGACTCGTGCAAGGCGATCGCCCGGGGCGAGGACATCGACGTGATCGAGATCGACGCCGCCAGCAACACCGGCGTCGACAACATCCGCGACGTGATCATCGCCTCGGCCTACAACACGCCGGCCCGGTCGCGGTTCAAGGTGTTCATCATCGACGAGGTCCACATGCTCTCCAAGAGCGCGTTCAACGCGCTCCTGAAGACCCTGGAAGAACCACCGGGCCACGTGAAGTTCATCCTCGCCACGACCGAGCCGGAAAAGGTGCTGGCGACCATCCTGAGCCGGTGCCAGCGGTACGACTTCCGCAACATCCCCAGCCGCGAGGTGGCCGCCCACCTCAAGGCGATCTGCGTCACCGAGAAGATCGACGCCGACGACGACGCCCTGCTGCTGGTCGCCAAGGCCGGCGCCGGGTCGATGCGGGACAGCCTGTCGCTGCTCGACCGATTGCTGAGCGTCGGCGAGACCCGGCTCACGGTCGACCTGCTCGAGCAGTTGCTCGGCCTGCCCAAGGCCCAGCTGATCTTCGACCTCGTGGCGGCCATCGGCGGCGGCGTTACGCGATCGGCGCTGGGCCAGTCCGACGCGATCATCTCCAACGGCATGTCGATCGACACGCTGGTGGCGGCCCTGATCGACCACCTGCGGAACCTGATGCTGATCCGCGCCTGCGGGGCCGAGTCGGACCTGGTCGAGGTGCCGGGGCTGTCGATGGCCGACCTGTCGGCCCAGGCGGCGCTGTTCGACGCGGCCGCCCTGTCGCAGGACATCGTGATCCTCGAAGAGCTCCGCCGGCACGTGCGGCAGTCGCAGGCGGGCCGAGCGTTGCTCGATGCGACGCTGGTCCGCATGACGCTGGCCGACCAGTTCAGCAGCCTCGGCGACCTGCTGGCGCAGGCGACCGGGGGGCAGGGAGGGGCGGCCGTCGCTCAAAAAAAAAAGGGTGATGGGCCGATAGCGACGGGCGGACGTCCAACATCGAGGGAGATCGCGGCTGGCGGCGAACGTTCGGCAGTGGAAGTGGTACGGTCAACCTTCGCCCAACCCCCCGCCGCTCCACCGCCGCCCTCACCCGAGACACCCGCATATACGCCATCCTCAGTGCCAGTCGTGTCGGCCCCGCCAAGCCTGGACGACGATGACGACGACCTGCCGGCGCCCGGCAAGGTGTGGGAGGGCCCGCAGGAATCGCTGGCTACGCTGATGGCCCGGCAGAGGGCGGCCGCGGAGCCGTCCAACGTGGAGCCGGTCACCTCGGCCGACCTGGCGGGGCAGTGGCAGCAACTGCTGCGGATCGTCGCCGAGCAGGGCCCATCCTTGACCGGCCTGCTCCAGAACGGCCGCTTCGTTGGTGTGGAGGACGGGCGGGCGATCGTCCAGCTGCCCAGCCACAACGAGATGACGTTGAAGCTGCTGGAGAAGGGAAACAAAAAGGAGCTGGTGAAGGCCGCGTTCAGCCAGGTCCTAAACACGGCGGTCGGCGTTCACTTCGAGATCGCACCCGACGGTGCTCCGCCGCCAACATCGCGCGCCGAGGCGTCGTTGGCCGCCCCCGCGCAGGCGATCCCGTCCCGGCCGCCGGTCCCGGTGCCCGCCACAAAGCTGGTCGCCGCGCCGACACCCCCGTCGGTTGAGCCGAGCAACACGATTCGCCTGACGGACGAGATCCGAAACCAGCTCTATCAAACCGAGCCGCTCGTGAAGCTCATCGTCGACCAGTTCGGCGGCAGCGTGATCAAGCTGCAAGAGCCGGGCACTTGAGCGCGCGGGAAAAGCGCCGGATGTGCATCCGGGGCTCCATCGAAGGGTCGACTGCGTCAGCTCTTCCGCGCGTCTGTTCCCGCGTTCGGCGTGCCGCCGAGCCCGCCGGTGCGCGGGTGGCGCTTCGCGTCGCCGTTCTCGCTGCCCTGCGGGGCCTGGTCCCAGCCCAGCGGTTCCTCGTCGGCCATGGAGTGATCCGGCTGCACGGCAACCGCCAACCCGCGGGCGGCCGGTTGCGGCGGAGCGGCATCCTGCGACGTCAGCGAGCGTTCGGGGTCCTGGGCGTTCCCCACCGAGCCGGCGATCTTATCGGACGACGGTGCCGGTGTCGCCGTGGCAATCGACTTGTTGTCCAGCGACCCGCCCGCCGACTCGCGCTCCGGATGGCTCCGCTCGTAGTTGAACGACGGATCCGGGGCCTGCTCGGGCGAGGCCGGCCGCATTTGTTGTTCTGCCATGTCCAATTCCTTTGCAGCTGGAACGGGAACGTTGTATGCAATCGCCGGGCCTCGACCGGTCAAATCACTGTTCGGCGAACTTAATGAGGGATAGGCTTGGGTAACCAGCGGATGAAAGGTCTCGTTGGGAATTGGGTCCGGATTGACCTCCCGGCCAAGCCGGTGTCTGAGGGACTCCGAAGACCCGGATCGAATGCCGCGTGATCAGGGTCTTCGGAGTACCTCAGACACCGGCTTGGGGCCGACAAAAGCGGGGAGTGATCTCATCACGGAGCGGGGCATGTCGCAGGCGCCAACTGAGCGGATGTGGACCGCCGACCAGTCGGCCGCCATCGCCCACGCCGGCGGCGGGCTGCTGGTCTCGGCGGCGGCGGGGTCGGGGAAGACGTCGGTCCTGGCCGAGCGGTGCGCCCATCTGGTCGGCAAGCGCGACGACCCGTGCGCCGTCCACGAACTACTGGTCGTGACCTTCACCGAGGCGGCGGCGGCCGAGATGAAGGGGAGGATCGGCAAGGCCCTGGCCGACCGCCACGCGGCCGAGCCGGCGAACGAGCACGTCGCCCGGCAGTTGGCGATGCTGGATCGGGCCAGCATCTCCACGCTGCACGCGTTCTGCGCCCGGCTGCTGCGGCAGCACTTCAACCTGCTGGGGCTCGACCCCAACTTCCGCATCCTCGACGGCGACGAGGCCAAGCTGCTGAAGCGGGAGGTGGCGGTCGAGCTGTTCGCCGAGCGGTACGACGCCGCCGACGACGCCGGGAAAGCGTTCCGCGCGCTGATCGACCAGTACGGCGACGGCAAGGACGAACGGCTGGTGGACGAGGTGGTCGCCGGCCACGAGTCACTGTGCAGCGTGGTCGACCCTGCCGGCTGGGCGGCGGCGGCCCTGGGTCGCTTGGCCGAGGTGGTGGAGCGACCGCTGGCCGAGACGGAGCTGGGGGAGCGGTACCTGGCCGACCTGCGGCGCGAGCTGGTCGGCGTGCAGCGCGACTGCGAGTCGGCCGGCCGGTTCGTCAAGAGCCTGGGCGGGTTCGAGGGGTACGTCGGGCACCTGCGGGACATGTACGCGACGACCAAGCACCTGCTGTCAGTGCTCGATGCGCACGGGCTCGACGCGCTGGCCGAGGTGGCGCGGGACATCCAGATCCCCCGGCTGAAGGCCGTCGCCAGCACGGTGGCGAACAAGGAGGTCGCCAAGCAGCGCGTCGACGCCGTCAACAACGCGATCAAGGGGGGCGCGTGGCGGAACCGGCTGGAGTTCACGGCCGAGCAGTGGCGCGAGGGCATGGCCACGACGCTGCCGCACGCGGCCACGCTGCTGTCGCTGATCGACGCGTTCGTGACGGCCTACGACCTCGCCAAGGACGCTGCAGGGGCCCTCGACTTCAACGACCTGGAGCGGCTGACGCTCCGCGTGCTGTCCGACGGCGACGGCCCCTCGGCGGTGGCGCGGGCCTACCACGCGCAGTTCCGCCACGTGATGGTGGACGAGTTCCAGGACATCAACGCGGTGCAGGACGCGATCGTCACGCGGCTGAGCACCGAGTGCCTGGGCCGGGCCGGTGGGTCGAACCTGTTCTGCGTGGGGGACGTGAAGCAGAGCATCTACCGGTTCCGCCTGGCGGACCCGCAGCAGTTCATCGCCCGCCGCGCCCTATACGCCGAAGATGCCGACCGGGGCCGGGTGATCGATTTGCAGCGGAACTTCCGCAGCCGTGCGCCGCTGCTGGAGGCGGTGAACGGGATCTTCCGCAAGCTGATGACGGTGGAGGCGGCCGACATCGACTACGACGCCTCGCACGAGCTGGTGCCCGGCGCGACGTTCCCCCCTGCCGGGACGGCGTCGTTTGCCGGGGCGCCGATCGAGCTGCACCTGATGCCCAAGGCAATCGCGTCGGAGGACGAGGCTGCGGACGAAGCGGAGACCGTCGAGTTGGACCGGGCGCAGCGGGAGGCGGTGCTGGTCGGCCACCGGCTGCGCGAGATCGTCGGTCGCGCCACCGTGACCGACCGCGACGGTACCACCCGACCGGCGCGGTTCGGCGACTGCGTGGTCCTCCTGCGGTCCACGCTGTTCAAGGGCGAGACGTTCGCCCAGCAGCTGCGCACGATGGGGGTGCCGGTCCACACCGAGAGCAAGTCGGGCTACTTCGAGGCGACGGAGGTGAACGACGTCCTGTCGCTGCTGCACGTGCTGGACAACGGCCGGCAGGACATCCCGCTGGCGGCCGTGCTGCGCAGCCCGCTGGCCAACCTGCCCAAGCCGGAGGACGCGCTGGCCCGCATGCGGCTGGCGTACCCGGCGGTCGAGTTCCACACGGCCGTGCGCCGGTACGCCGACGAGCAGAACGACGATCTGTCCGCGCAGCTGAGGGTGATCCTGGACCAGCTGACCGAGTGGCGGCGAATCGGTCGCGAGCGGCCGGTGGCGGAGCTGATCTGGAGCATCTATGGCGACACCGGCTACCTCGCGTTCTGCGGCGGGCTGCCGCGCGGCGAGCAGCGGAAGGCGAACCTGATCGAGCTGCACGACCGCGCCCGCCAGTTCGGCGAGTTCCGCCGGCAGGGGCTGGGGCGGTTCCTCACGTTCCTGGAGAAGCTGCGCGACCAGTCCGACCTGGGCCAGGCGGCCGTGGCCAGCGAGGCCGACGACGTCGTGCGGGTGATGTCGATCCACCACTCCAAGGGGCTGGAGTTCCCCATCGTCTTCGTGCCCGACCTGGGCAAGGCGATCAACGTGGGCGACCTGAACGGGTCGATCCTGCTCGACCGCGACCTGGGGCTGGGGCTGCGCGTGGTGGACGAGGCGCGGCAGGTGCGGTACCCGTCGCTGGCGTGGATGGTGGTGCAGCAGTCGCTGCGGCAGCAGACGCTGGCCGAGGAACTGCGCGTGCTGTACGTCGCGCTCACCCGTGCCAAGGAACACCTGGTGCTGATCGGCACCTGCGACGAGAAGGCGCTGGGGCGGTGGCAGCAGGCGTGGGCCGACCATCAGGGTGCGCTGCCGGCCGAGGCGGTGCTGGGCGCGCGGACGCCGCTGGACTGGCTCGGCCCGGTGGCGGCGAACCTGGGCGAGGGAGTACTGGCGGTGACGTCCCACGCCCCCGCCGACGTCGCCGCCTGGGCGGGCGAGCAGTCGGTCGCGCCGGCGCCGTCGCCGGAGCAGTCGGCACGCGCGCGGCTGGAACCGCTCGATCCGCCGCCACCGCATTCGCCGGAGGCGACGGCGATCATCGAGCGGATCCGGCAGGCGTACGCGTTCGCCGACCTCGTGCACCGGCGGGCCGCTCGTGCGGTCACGGACCTGGGGTCGCACGAGACCTCGGCGGTGGCGTCGGGCGGCTCATCGGCACCTGCCCTAGCGCTGCCGAAGTTCCTGGCCGACGACCCCTCGATCCACGCGACCGACCGGGGGACGGCCACGCATGCGGTGCTGGAACATCTGGACTTCAAGGCGGCGGACACCACCGCGGACATCGAGAGACAGATCCGGGCACTGACCGACTCGAAGCGGCTGACGCCGGCGCTGGCGGCGGCCGTGGATGTGGAGGCGATCGCGTGGATGATGTCGACCGAGATCGGCCGTCAACTGCGCGACAACGCCGACCGGCTGCAGCGCGAGTTGCCGGTCCACTTCCCGAACCCGCACGAGGCGGACGCGGCCGACCCGATGGACCGGTCGATGATCCGCGGCCGGGTCGACCTCATGGTGCCCGACGGCGACGGCTGGCTGATCGTCGACTACAAGACCGACCGCGTGACCGGCGACGCGATCAAGACCCGCGCCGACGAGTACGCGGGGCAACTCAGCCTGTACCGCACGGCCATCGGCCGAATCGCGGGCCAGCCGGTGACCGGGGCGGTGCTCGTGTTCCTGCACCCGCGCGAGGTGCGTCGCGTGTGACGGACCCGCCGGTCAAGAAGCGGTCACGAATGGCACGGGTTGACACGGATCAAGAAGCGTCTCCTCTTCAATCGCGTCTACCAGGGCTTTCCTGCGTCGATCGCATCGGGAGTCTATCCAGGAAGGACGCGACGAGACACGACGGGAGCAGTCTGACCTTGATGCGATCCTTAGTTTCGCCTCGTGACCAGGACTCCCACATGGCAATTTAGCGAAACCGTGGTCGCGTTACACCCGCTTCGGCCATGCGACGCGTTTGAAAAACGCAAAGCATTTCCTAACACAGGCTTATGTTACGGTGCGTCACGGCTGCAGGGTGTAACATTTCGTCACATTGTGTAACATCGCACCGTGCGACGCCAACGGGTCCGACGGCTCAACCGCCGCTGGTGCGGCGGGGGACGCCGGTGCGGTTGACGTCGGCGCCGAACGTCTGGTTGCGACCGCTGCCGCCGCCGGTCTTGGGGCCGGTGAAGGGGACGTTCGACTTGCGGCTGTTGGGGAGGGCCGTCTTGTCGAGCAGGCTATCGAGGCCGGCGCTGGCGGGATGGGCGAGGCTGTCCTTGAGGTGCTTGAACGACGCCGACTCCTTGCCGGCCGAGTAGGCGCCGGTCGGCCCGAGCCCGGCGACGAGGCCGCGGGCGGCCGACTGGGCGGCGAGGGTCGTGTCGACCATCGGGGACGACGACGCGCCGGCGGGCTTCGCCTTGGCGGCGGTCTTCTTCTTCGGTGCCGCCGCCGGGGCGGTCGCGTCGGGGGTCGGGGTGGTCTTCTTCGCCTTGGCCATGAACTGTCTCCCAGCGGGCACCGCGGTTGGACCCGTCTCCTCCTCGTCGGGGGGACGGGTCGTGCATCTTAGATCGGCCGACCTGCGGCACAACCACACGCGGCGTCCTAACGACAAAAGAAGGGGGGCGGAGGTGAAGAGGCAGCAGAGGAGCGCGGGCAGACCGGGGCCTCTCACCTCCGCGCCTCTTCCCCTGCGCACCTCGGCTCCTCAGCGGTGAAGCGGCCTGTCCCGGCGGCGCACCGTTCCTTGACACTGTTTGGGCCGACTTTTATCTTCCGCGGCGCTGGGACCGATGCCGCGCGCGTTGGGGCCCGGTGTTCGTCCCGCCCTGGAGGTCCGCCCCATGCTGCGACTGCCCTGCCCGCCCGCGTCGTTCCGGTCGATCCGCACGCTTGCCCTGGCCGCCGCCCTGGCGGTGCCGGCGGTGCTCGTGCCGGGGGCCTTCGGGCAGGACGCTCCCACGCCCCCGCCGGCCCCCGCAACCCCGGCCACCCCCGCCGCGGGCGACGCCCCCGCCACGCCTCCCGCGGCACCGGCCACGCCTGCCGCCGGCGCTACCCCCGCCGCCGGCGACGCGCCGACGACCGCCCCGGCGGCGGCCGCCGCGCCCAACCCGGTCAACCTGCCGGAGAACGAGCCGCTGAAGGACAGCGTCGAGTCGTTCTGGCACTACGCCAAGGTCGCCCGCTACGACATCGCCGCCGCCGAGGGGCAGCGCATCCTGGGCCAGAACCCCGACCCGAACCTGCTGCTGTCGATGTTCGAGGCGACGTCGGTCCTGCACCACGACAACCTCGACGCGTCGCTGCTCCGCTGGCAGGGCGTCGACCCGATGCGGGACGTGAGCACGCAGCTGATCAACGTCCTCGGCAAGGGCCACGAGGCCCGCCGGGCCGACCCGAAGTACATCGGGCAAAACATCGACCTGCTGGCGACGAACGACCGCGGGTACGACCTGGCGATCGACCGGCTGCGCGACAGCGGCGAGCTGGCCGTGCCGATCATGATCGACGACCTGCGCGACCCGGCCAGGTCGGCCCTGCACCCGGCCATCCGCCGGGGGCTGCGCGACCTGGGCCTGTCGGCCGTCAACCCGCTGCTGGCCGCGACGGAGATGAAGGAGGAGGGGACGCTGATGACGGTCGTCACCGTCCTGGGCGACCTGGGCTACGACGCGGCCGTCCCCTACCTGACCAAGCTGGCCCGCGACCCGTCCACCCCGTCGGACGTGAAGAACGCCGTCCGCGACGCGATGCGGAACCTGCGGGTGATCGACCCCGACTCGCTGAGCGCGACCGACCAGTTCTACGACCTGGGCGAGAAGTTCTACTACGACAACGCCGCCGTCCGCGTCGACAAGCACCTGCCGGTCGGGCGGATCTTCTACTGGACCGACAACAAGGGGCTGACCTTCAAGGAGGTCCCCCAGCCGATCTTCCACGACGTGATGGCCAAGCGGGCCTGCGAGTACGCGCTGAAGCTGTCGACCAGCAACGACGCCGCCCTGAGCCTGTGGCTGGCGTCGAACTTTCAGGACGAGGCCGACCTGCCCGCCGGGCAGAAGGACCCGACCCTGCCCGCCGATGCCCCCAGCGCCCACTACTACGGCGCGCTCTCGGGCACCCGGTACCTGAACAGCGTGCTGGCCCGGGCCAACCACGACCGCAACGCCGCCGTCGCCATCCGGGCGGTCATGGCGTTGCAGGGACATCGGTGGCCAATCGAACCTGTTCAGCACGGGCTCGGCCTCGGGTGGCTCCGAGGGCGATCGGCCGCTGATGGACGCGCTGCAGTTCCCCGACCGGCTGGTGCGGTACGAGGCGGCGTTCGCCGTCGCCGCCGCCCTGCCGCGGCAGCCGTTCTCCGGGCAGGAGCGCATCGTCCCGCTGCTGGCCGAGGCCCTCAGCCAAACCGGTGCCGCGAACGTCCTGGTCATGGCCCCGACCCGAGAACAGCTCGCGGCCCTGAGCGACGGGTTGAAGGGTGCCGGGTACAACGTGGTCGGCGGGATCAGCCCCGGCGAGGCCGTGGCCGAGGCGGCCAAGCGGCCGGCGATTGACGCCATCCTCATCCCCGAGGAGGTCGGCCCGACCGCGATCCAGCAGCTGCAGGTCCTGGCCGCCCAGACGCCCCGCCTGCAGCGGGCGGTGAAGGTGATCGTCACCCAGACCAAGGCCAGCCCCCTACACGGTCCAGGCCGTGACCGACACGACGCTGGCCACCACGCAGGCGAAGACGACCGACATCCCCGCCCTGAAGGTGGCGATCGACGACGCCCGCAAGCGCGGCGGCCTGCTGCCGCTCAGCGAGGACCAGGCCAGCAAGTACGCCACCCGCGCCGCCGACCTGCTCAGCCAGATCGCGATCAACCACAGCCCGGTGTTCGACGTGTCGATCGCCCAGCCGCTGCTGCTGTCGGCCCTGGAGGACGTCCGGCCCGAGATCGTCAAGAGCGACGCGACCGTGCTCGGCGTGATCAACAGCGACGAGATCCAGAAGGCCCTGCTCACCAAGGCCGGCGAGGACAAGACGCCCGACGAGCTGAAGGTCGCCCTGTACAAGGGCCTGGCGACCAACGCCCGCAACTTCGGGAACAGGCTGTCCGCCGACGACATCGCCGCCTTGCAGAACGTGGTGGCGACGGCCCCCAACGTCGAGGTCCGCACCGCCGCCGGCGAGGTCCGCGGGGCGATGAACCTGCCAGCCGATCAGGCGAAGACGCTGATCGTGGCGCAGGCGAAGACGACCGACTGATTTACGTTCACCAGCCGCGAACGAGCGAGCCCCGGATCAACGTCCGGGGCTTCTTTGTTTTCCGGCCTACCATCCCGACCCATGACGACGCTCGCCCCGCCGCCGATCCCGCTCGAATACCTCCCGCCATCTGACACGCGAAAACTCTGGCGCGAGCTGCTGTTGCTCGCCGGTCCGGTGTGGATCGAGCAGTCGCTCCACATGCTGGTCGGGCTCAACGACACCTACCTGGCAAACCACCTGCCGACCCGCGCGGCCGACGCGGGGGCGGCGGTCGGGACCGTCACCTACTTCCTCTGGTTCATCGGGCTGCTCGTCGGGTCGATCGGCACCGGCAGCACGGCGATCATCAGCCGGGCGCGCGGGGCGCGGCACCGCCGGCTGGCCAACCGCGTCGTCGGGCAGTCGGTCACGGCCGCGGTGCTGTTGGGGCTCGTGCTCGGCGTCGGGTTGTTCGCGCTTGCCCGGCCGGTGGTGACGCTCACGCAGTTGCAGGGCGACGCGCCAGCGCTGGCCCTGTCGTACCTGCGCCTGCTCAGCCTGACCCTGCCGTTCACCATGGTGATGTTCATCGCCGGCAGCTGCCAGCGCGGCGGTGGCGACTCGGTCACGCCGGCCGTGGTCATGGTGATCGTCGACATCATCAACATGGTCTGCAGCTTCGCGCTGTGCCGCGGCTGGTTCGGCCTGCCGGTGATGGGGTTCAACGGGATCGCGGTCGGCACGATCATCGCCTACGTCTGCGGCGGGTTGATCCAACTGGCCGTGCTGACCCGCGGGACCGGTGGCGGGGCACGGCTGCACCTGCACCGGCTGCGCCCGCACGCCGACACGATTCGCCGGCTGTTCCGCATCGGCCTGCCCGCGGCTGTCGAGGGGATGCTCCAGTGGCTGGCCAACTTCGGCGTGATCGCCGTCATCAACCGGGCCGACCGCACCAACGTGATGGCGTCCGCCCACGTAAGCGTGCTGCGGATCGAGGCCGTCAGCTACCTGAGCGGCATGGCCTTCGCCACGGCCGCCGCCACGATGGTCGGCACGGAGCTCGGCCGGCGCGATCCCGCCCGGGCGGCCCGCGCCGCCCGCTACGCGTACCTCGGCGGGGGCGGCGTCATGGGGCTCTGCGGCCTGCTCTTCATCGCGCTCGGCCGATACCCCGCTCAGTGGATCGCCCCCGCCGACGAGCGGATCATCCACCTGACGGCCGTCTGCCTAGCCATCACCGGCACGATCCAGGCCGTCTTCGCCGCCCAGATCATCTTCGGCGGCGCCCTCCGCGGCGCCGGCGACACCCGGGCCGTCATGTTCCTGAGCTTGGCCAGCATCCTCACGATCCGCTTCATCGGCGTCCCCATCGTCGGCCTGTGGATGCACCGGGGCCTGGCCGCCATCTGGGTCGTCCTGTGCATCGACCAGGTCGTCCGCGGCACGCTGATCTACGGGCGGTTCCGCTTCGGACGCTGGCGGTTGATCGAGGTCTGAAGCGATACGCCACGGAGACACGGAGAAGAACCAGCCGCAGACCATGGCCATCTCTTCTCCGTGTCTCCGTGCCTCCGTGGTAAACCCATTCGGTGTAGAATCCACCCATGGCGCTGCACAACGTCGACATTGAGGGCGGCCTGCGTCGGATGGCCGACCGGCGGATCGAGGAGGCGATGGCCGAGGGGAAGTTCGACAACCTGGCCGGCATGGGCAAGCCGCTGGACCTGGAGCAGCCGCCCGCCGATGAGAAGGCCCGCCTGATGTGGTGGGCCCTGCGGATCATGAAGCAGGCCGACGTCACGCCCGACGAGGTCGTCCACCGCAAGCAGATCGACGTGCTCACCGCGAAGATCGACCGCCTGACCAACGAGGCCGAGCTCCCCGCGCTGGTTACCCGGGTGAACGAGTTCGTCCGCAAGGTGAACACGATGGGCACGAACGCCCTCACGGCTTCGGTGGTGTTGCTCGACCTCGACGCCGAGCGCGACCGGCTGCGGGCCCGCCTTGGAGCGGAACGTGATCGCTGAACACAATCGCGCTACGCGGCCGTCGGCCATCTCCGTTAGCCCAGTGGTCTCGGTGGGGGAGCGCGCGGCCCTCGTCGCCGCCATCAAGGCCAAAGCGGTCGAGCTGGGGTTCGACCTGGTCGGCATCGCACCGGCCGGCCCGTCGCGGCACGGCGATTACCTCCGCCGGTGGCTCGACGCCGGCCGGCACGGGGAGATGGCCTACCTGGCCGACCGCTTTGCCGAGCGGGCGGACCCCGCCGTCTACTTCCCCGGCGTGCGCACGGCGATCTGCGTGGCGGTGGACTACTGCACGCCATTGGACGCGCCGCCCGAGGGGCCGCAGGGCCGCATCGCGCGGTACGCGCTGGGCGACGATTACCACGACCGCATCAAGCCCCGGCTGTACGACCTCGCCGACTGGCTGCGGGGGCAGGTTCCCGGCTGCCAGACGCGTTGCGGCGTGGACACCGTGCCCGTGATGGAGAAGGAACTGGCCGCCCGCGCCGGCCTCGGCTGGGTCGGCAAGAACACCTGCGTGATCCACCCGCGCCACGGCTCGTTCCTGCTGCTGGGCGAGGTGCTGACCACGTTGGACCTGCCCGTCGATGACCCCGCCATCGACCGCTGCGGCAGCTGCACCCGCTGCATCGACGCCTGCCCCACGACCGCCATCACCGACGCCTACCAGCTCGACGCCACACGCTGCATCTCCTACCTCACGATCGAACACCGCGGCGCCATCGCCCCCGACCTACAACGTCAAATGGGCGACTGGCTGTACGGCTGCGACGTGTGCCAGGACGTCTGCCCGTTCAACCGTCGGGCGGCAATCACCGACGATCCAGCCTTCGCCCCGCGACACCCGTCCGGCACGCTGCCGCTGGACGACGTGCTGAACTGGTCGACCGACGACTACCACCGCCACACGCGCCGATCGGTGATGCGCCGCGTGAAGCTGCCGGTGCTGCAACGGAACGCGGCAATCGCGCAGGCGAACGTGAACGGTCACGCTGCAGCCCCGGATGCCCATCCGGAGCGTCCACGGTCGTCCATCACCGCGATCGGATGATGTCGTCGTCCACCACGCCCATGGCCGCCCGCGCCTCGGCGATGTCGGTCAGGAACCGCATCCCATCCGTGTAGTACCCCGCCGTGGCGGCCAGCCCAGGCACCCGCGCCTGCCAGTACCCGCTGAGCCGTCGCATCAGCGACTCGCGCAGGTACTTGGCGACCATCGACGCCATCGCGACCGGCAGGCAGCCCGACTCGGCCCTCTCGCGGAAGAAGATGCGGACCGTCGCCGCGCCGCGGCGCAGGTGGTACTCGGCCCCGCCGTCGCCCTCGGCTGCGACGACCAGCGACCACTCCTCGAACATCAGCCGCAGCAGCGGGCCGTAGTGCTCCCGGCCACCCTGGCGATCGCAGACGATGACCAACCCCTCGCCGCCGTGCGTGCGCAGCAGGTGGTCCAGGTGCATCGCCGATGTGGAGAACAGCACGCTGGCCTTGTTGCGCGTTGCCGCGACCATCCGGTTGTACCGCCGCTCCGGCAGCACCCGCGCTCCCAGGTGAACGCAGCGCGCACCGACGCGCGCCATCTCCGCCCGCAGGCCGTTCGCCGCCACGCGCACGGCGTCCGCCTCCAACTCCAGCGGGAACCGCTCGTCCGCGAGCGGGGCATACCACGGATGGTCGGCGAGGTCGGCCACCGCGTCGGCGGCGACCCGGGCGACCACCGCGTCCAGATCGTGCGGCCACCCGCCCATCGCGGCGGTCATCGCAAGCACCGATCGCTCCAGCTCGCGCAATCCCACGCTCGGCGAGTAGACCGCCTTGCTGTCATTGACGTGCAGCGTCCGGCCGGCCTTTGACCGCGACTTCGACACCCGCTTTCCCAGCCGCTTCCAGAGGCACGGCAGGTCCGGATCGTCCGGCGCGACGCCGTCCACCTCGAACGCGCAGCACCCCACCACCAGCGGCCCCAGCACCGGGCCGTAGCCCGCCTCGTCTATGCCGGCCAGGATCATGGACGGCATCCTAACACTGAAGCGCAGGTTGACCGATTCGTCGCGGCGTGCTGACCGACGAGCGGTTGCACGGGGCCGACGCGATGTGGATCGGCGAAAACGGCGACCTGTGGATCCCCGGCGCCGAGATGGACCGCACCGCCACGTTTAACCGCGGCGTATCCGCCGTTGAACTGCCAATCCGCGCCTATCGCCTGCAACTGGGATTGAAGCCGTTGCGGAACTGACCGGATCGCAGCTCAAAACGGGATGTCATCCTCGGTGATCGCGTCCGCCCCCGGCGGTTCGTGCCGGCGGCTGCGCCAGTGCGAGCCGTCGATCGTCCGCGGCCGGCGGTCGGGCTCGTCGTACTGCCGCTGCTCCGCCTCGTACGCCTCGCGGGCGGCTGCCACCTCCGGGGGCTCGGGGGGTCGCTCGCCGGGCTGCAAGCCCAGCTTCCACTCCTCGCCGTCCAATGCATCGGGATCGTCCGGCCCGTCGTCCGACGGGTACCCCGGCTCGGCCGGGTCGTACTCGGCCTCCTCGTAAACCGGGTCGAACTCCGGCTCGTCCTCGTCGTCGCACTCCCAGTCGGAGTTGGCCGGATGATTCGGGTCAGTGGGGTGCAAATCGAACGTGAACCCCGCGCCGCTGCAGTTGGGCGTGGGGCACATCCAGAAGCCCGTCGGGCCGTCGGGGGCACCGACGACGCGCTGGTACCAGATGTCGCTGCTCATCACGACGCGCTGGCAGTGCAGGCAGAAGCACTCGCACGGCTCATCCGGCGGCGCGAACGGGTCGTCATGCTCCGGCGCATCCATCCCCTAAACGTCTCCAACAGACCGGCGGAATGCAAGCGGAAAACGTCCCGGTCATCCCGTCGGCACCAGGTTCGCCAGCCCCCGGAGCGTCGCCTCCGACACGGCCGTGAACGCGAACTGCCTCGGCCAATCCCGGTGCAGCACCGCCGACAGGTTGCTGGCAAGCCCCCCGCTGAGCAGCACATCGTGCTTGAGCGGCGTCCCCCGATCCGCCAGCAGCGGCAGCCGGGCGGCGCTGGCGACGGCCAGCGCCTCCACCGCGGCGGCCAACATGTCGTCCCGCGTCGTCGCCAGCGACAGCCCCGTGAACGACGCCGTCCGCTGCTCCAACCCCGTCCGCGATCCCGCCAGGTAGGGGTCGAACTTCACCGGTGACTCGGCATGCTGCTTGGCCAGATTCTGGCACAGCCGGTAGAACGGCTTCTCCTCCATGCCCGCGAACAGCTCGCGCCGGACCCACTGCAGGGCCGACCCCGCCGCCGCCAGCGTGCTCACGTGGACCCACCGCCGGCCCACGCCCACGGCCCGGGTCAGCAGGTCGCCGTCTGGCCGGGGCTTGTCCGTGCAGACCGCCAGCACGTCGGTCGACCCGCACACGTTCAGCACCTCGCCCACCTCCGCCCCGCGGAGCAGCAGCGTCGCGCTGGTGTCGACCACGCCCACGAGCACCGGCGTCCCCGCCGTCAGCCCGAACCGCCGGGCGGCGGCGGCCGTCACCTTGCCCGCCACGCGGTTCCCCTCCATCACGTCCGGCAACAGCCGACGTTCGGCCCCCACCGCCTCGCACAGCTCGTCGCTCCACCCCTTCAGGGTGACCGTCTCGTACACGCCCATGAAGCTGGCGTTGCTCGGGTCCGTCACACGCGCCCCGGTCAGCGTCCGCAGCAGGAACGTCGTCAGGTGGCCCACCAGGTCGGCCTTCTTCAGCACCTCCGGCTGATGCTCGGCGAACCACGCCCAGATGGTCGAGCTGATCCCGCCCGGCACCGGTCGATTCCCCGCCAGCTTCAGGTGCCGCGCCTTGCCCACCCGCCGTTCCAGCTCGTGGGCCACCGCGACGCTGCGCCGGTCCTGATGGGTGATGATCGGCGTCAGCGGGTGCCCCTTGGCGTCCATCGCCACCCACGACGGCGACATCGCGTCCATCGCGATGTGGTCGACCTTCCGCGCCGCCGGTCCCAGCTGCCCGATCGCCTGCCGCAGCCCCCGGAGCACCGCGTTCCCGTCGACCTCGGCGCGAATGCCATCAAACGAGGTCTTGTAAAACCCGTGGACCAGCTTCCCCACCGGCCGGCCGCCCTTCAGCACGGCGGCCTTCACCGATGAGGAGCCACAGTCGAGACCGAGCAGCGTCATGCACTTGTTCTCGCGGAACCCGCCGCCGATGTACACCAGCTTTTTCGGCTTCCGTCAGATGCCCTTCAGCTGAACGTGCCGCAGCAAGGGAAGGACGGCCGTTTACCGCGACCGCACCGCTGCGTCCCGGACCCAGATCCGGGGAGACACGCGCTTCACCCGCTCCAGCGCGCGCGACCAAAGCTGATCCGTCTCCGCCGCCAACGCCTGCCGCCCCTCGAGATCGGCCACGCTCGGCAGGTTCACGCGGACGTTGTACCCCGCCGCCCGGGCCGTCGCCGTCGCCAGATCCGCGCACACGGCCAGGTCGCTTAGCAGCCACGGGTTCACGTGGTCGACGACTTGCTCGCACAGCCCCAGGATGGCGACGGCCGTCGCCGCGATCGCCTGCGGGCAGCGCACGCACGCCAGCACGGTCGCCGGCAGCCGCTCCGCTCGCTCGGCCGAGCCGGCCGGCAGCTTCCGCACCGCCGTCAGCTCCGCGTACGCCGACTGGTCGTCCACCATCAGCTGCAACAGCACTTCGCGGGCTCTGGCCAACTCACCGGCGACGTGCCTCAACTGCGGCTCGACCGCGACGGCGTCCCTCCGCCCCACGCTGTACGCCAGCACCATCTCCCCGATCGCCGCCGCCAGCGCACCGGTCAACGCTGCCACACTCCCACCGCCCGGCGTCGGCTGTCTCGCGGCAGTGGCCGACAGGAACTCGGCGATCGGCGTCGTGCGGTCGTGCATCGACGCGGTTGTCGGAGGACGAGCGGACGAAGTCAACCAAAGCGCAGCCGGACCGTGTCGGTCCGCGGCGACCGCAGGTCGCGTCTCGCGCCATACCACTCGGACCGCCGACAATCCGCGGACTTCCGCCATGCGGCTACAAAAGCGGGTCTCGACGAGGCGGCGAGATCGCCTCCCAAAGAGGCGCGGGCTGCGCCCGCATCGGTCCGAAGACGACCGGCTCCGTTGGCTGCACGTGCATCACCGCTCGCGGGCCACCAACTCCTCCAGGAAAATCGCGATGCCGTCCGCGTCGTTCGACCCGATCACCCTCGCCGCGGCCGCCTTCACCCCCTCCTTCGCGTTGCCCATCGCCACGCCGAGGCCGGCACCGCGGATCATGGACAGGTCGTTCATGTTGTCGCCGACGGCGATCACCTGGGCCGGGTCGACGCCGCGGGCGGCGGCGACCTTCAGCACGCCCTGCCACTTGTCGACCGTGGGATCAAACGCCTCCAGCGCGTCGACGGCGTAGGCGTGGACGCCAACCGTGTGCGACTGGATCCGCGGGCCGAACGTCGCGTTCAGGTCGGCAAGCAACGCGGCCGTGACCGGCGGCAGGGCCAGCGTGCTGACCCGCAGCGTGTCATCGTGCAGGTACCGGCCCAGGTGCGGGATGGCCCGGGTCGTCGCGCCGGCGACGCGCATCCACATCTGCGTCTCGGCGTTCTGCGGGATCGTGCCGCTGACCAGGTAGTCCACGTCGGAGCTGATCCGGTCCTGCAGGGCGAGGGCAGCGTGACCGCGGGACTCGAGAAACGCGCACACGTCGGCGGCCAGCTCGGGCCGCATGATCGTGCGGTGCAGCACCTTTCGGTTGGCCGTGTCGACCACCATCGCCCCGCCGACGAACACGGCCGCGTCGTAGTGGCCGATGTCGTCCAGCACCGATTGGCTCTCGGGCCAAGTGCGACCTGTGGCGAAGCAGACGACCCACCCCGCCGCCACCAGCGACCGCACGGCCGCGCGCGTGCGCGGCGTCACCTCGCTGTGCGGGTCCAGCAGGGTGCCGTCCATGTCGATGGCGATCATGCGAAACGGGGCGGAGCGGTTCTGCAAGGTGGGCGGGACATCGGTGGTCATCGATGGGAGCGTAGGCCGGGAAACGGGATGCGTGCCGGGCGAGGGCTCGCCTTGCGGAGGAATCCGGGTGGCGCAACGGACTGCCAGGCGGGTCGGCATGCCGAGTTGGTGGCTCGCCGGGTTGGCAGACGGCGGCGAAATCCCCTACACTTGGCCGTTCACCCGGTCGCGTCCGGGCATCCAAGGAGCCGACATGCTGCCGCCGCTGAAACTGAATTCGATCGACACCGAACACCTGCAGGAGCTGTACAACTCGTCTGGCATCGCCCGGGACGAGCTGCCCTACACCGACGCCTACGAGGTGATCTGGCAGGGGTTCCAGGACCGCACGTTCAAGAACGCCGAGCGAGAGCAGCTGTTCGGCGCGATGCTGAAGTACATCCGCAGCAGCAGCAACTCGGCCGGCGAGCAGTACGACTCGAAGCTGAGCGAGGACCAGCTGAAGGTCCTCAAGCAGATGGTCGTCCGCCACTCCAAGGGCGGGAAGCTGCTGCCCTACAGCGACGAGCTGGAGACGGCGTTGAAGGAGTTCAACAAGCACGCGGGCGTCGAGCTGACCCCGGCCGAGTTCTGGCACTCGGTGATCCGCGCCCAGGGTGCCAAGCGTCGCCCCCCGCCGCGGAAGAAGGCCGTCGCCGCCGTGGCCGAGGACGACTCGAGCGACGAAGACGGGGAGTGAGCCCCCGCGATCACCGGCAGGCAGGTACCGGAGCCCAGCGGCTCCGCCGGGTTCTTGAACCTCCGGCGAAACCGCTGGGCTCTGACATTGGCCTACACTACCCGGGGCGCTTGACCGTTTAATCCTATTTTCCTATAGGTGAGTGGGAGAGTCGCGGTTTCGCCGGATCTGCTTGAGGGTCGCATGGCATCGGTCGCAACGTCGTGGAAGGAAAAGCTGGCCGGTCGGATCCCGGCGAACCTGGCGCAGGAGGTCGACTTCTTCGACGCACAGGTGACGCTCCGCAAGCAGGGCAAGATCGACGAGAAGGTGTTCGCCGAGACCCGCCTGCGGCGCGGCGCTTACGGGCAGCGCTACGACAACGGCCAGCGACACGACGGCATCAAAGCGCAGAAGCTGCCTTACGCCCCGCTCACCAAGGGCCCTGACACGTTCTACGACGCGCCGGGCATGGAGCGGATCAAGATCCCCTACGGCGGGCTGAACCCCGAGCAGCTGCGCACCCTGGCCGACCTGGCCGAGGAGTACAGCGACTCGATCTGCCACATCACCACCCGGCAGGACATCCAGCTCCACTTCATCCAGGTGGACGATGCGCCCGACATGTTCCGCCGATTGGCGGCCGTGGGCATCACCACCCGCGAGGCCTGCGGGAACAGCGTGCGCAACGTGACCGCCTGCCCGCTGGCAGGCGTGTGCAAGACCGAGGCGTTCGACGTGACGCCCTACGCCAAGGCCGTGGCGATGTACCTGCTGGGCCACCGCGATACGCAGGACTTCGGCCGAAAGTTCAAAATTGCGTTCAGCGGCTGCGAGCACGAGGCGTGCGCGCTGGTGTCGATCCACGACCTGGGCGGCATCGCCAAGGTGGTCGACGGCAAGCGCGGGTTCGCCCTCTACGTCGCCGGTGGGTTGGGCGCGGTGCCGCACCAGGCGAAGCTGTTCGAAGCATTCGTGCCCGAGGAGGAGCTTCTGCCGATGAGCCGGGCGATCTGCCGGGTGTTCGCGCGGCTGGGCGAGAAGAAGGCCCGCAACAAGGCCCGGCTGAAGTTCCTGGTGCAGAAGCTGGGGATCGAGAAGTTCAAAGAGATCGTGATGGAGGAGTACCGCGCGCAGCCGGAGGACCCGGCGGCGAAGCAGCACTTCGACGAGATACCGAAGTTCACCGAGACCAAGCCGGCCTGGCAGGGCGTCGCGCTGACCGTCAACAAGAAGCCCCAGGGGTACGACGCCTGGGCCGCCACGAACGTGTACGAGCAGCGGCAGTCCGGCCACTGCGTGGTGACGGTGACCTGCCCGCTGGGCGACCTGTCGGCCGACCAGACCCGCGCCCTGGCCGACCTCGCCGAGCGCTACGCCGGCGGCAATGCCCGGCTCACGGTGGAGCAAAACCTGGTGCTGCGATGGGTGCCACAGGGCAAGGTGATCGACCTGTACAACGAACTGAAGGCGCTCAAGCTGGCCCAGCCCGGCGCCGGAAGCATCGTCGACGTGACGGCCTGCCCCGGCACCGACACCTGCAAGCTGGGCATCGCCAGCAGCCGCGGCTTGGCCGGCGAGCTGCGCGAGCGGCTGGCCGCGAAGTCGGCCACGCTCGACGTGGCCGTGCGCGGCCTGCGCATCAAGGTCTCCGGCTGCTTCAACAGCTGCGGCCAGCACCACGTCGCCGACATTGGCTTCTACGGCAACAGTCGCAACGTCGGCAACTACACCGTCCCTCACTTCCAGGTAATGCTTGGCGGCAAGTGGCGCGAGAACGGCGGCAGCTATGCCCTGGCGATGGGTGCCGTGCCGAGCAAGCGCATTCCCGAACTGGTGACCGCCCTGACCGACCGCTACGTGGCCGAGCGGGCCGGAACCGACGACACGTTCCAGGCCTGGTGCGGCCGGATCGGCAAAAAGAACCTGAAGACGATGCTTGAGCCGTTCGTGCCGGTGCCGGCCCACGTGGACGACGCCAGCTTCTACACCGACTGGGGCGACCCCCGCGAGTTCACGATCGGCGACCTCGGCGTCGGCGAGTGCGCCGGCGAGGTGGTGTCGCTGTCGCAGTTCGGCTTCACCCAGGCCGAGAGCGAGGCGTTCGAGGCGCAGCTGCTGCTCGATGACGGGCAGTATCAGGCCGCCGACGATCGCGCGTACCTGTCGATGCTGACCGCCGCCAAGACGTTGGTGCAGATCGAGTACCTCGACGTGCCGGATGCACCGGATGCGATCGTGAACGAGTTCCGCACCCGGCTGGTCGACACCAAGCTGTTCTGGGACACCTACGCGGCCGACCAGTTCAGCCGGTACCTATTCCAGCGTCACGAAGGCCCCGACACGCGATACACAGCCGACACGGCGCACAAGCTGGTTGAAGAGGCCAACCTGTTCATTGACGCGGCACACAAGTGCGAGATGAAGATGCGGCTGCGCAACGCCGTGCCCCAAACGGCTTGACGTAGGGCCGGCACTGCCCGCCATCCCCCCGTTGCGGCGGGCACCGCCCGCCCCACATGATCTGCTTTCCATGCCCGACCCGTTCAAGATCATCGTAAAGCTCCTCGTCGCCGATGACACGTTCAGCCCGGCCGAGTTCGTGCCCGTGTTTCACCGGTGGATCCAGGAGCAATCGTTCCCCGACCACCTGCTGATCGACGTGGCCGACTACGCCCACGTGCCCGACGGGCCCGGCACGCTGCTGGTCACCAGCGAGGCGAACATCCACATGGACCGCACCGACGGTCTGCTGGGGCTGATGTACGTCCGCAAGCTGCCGATCGCCGGGGCGACGGACGTCAACGCCGTGCTGCACGGCGTCTTCGCCCACGCGCTGAAGGCGGCCGACCTCCTGGAGAAGGACCCCGCCCTGGCCGGTCAACTGCGGTTCCGCACGGACGAGGTGTCGGTCCGGTTCAACGACCGCCTGCTGACGCCGAACACGCCCGAGACGATCGCCGACTTCGGCCCGCACGTGGCAGTGGCGGCCGAGCAACTGTTCGGCGGCCCGGTGAAGGTCACGCCGCACAACACGTCGCCGCGGCAATTGCTCGACCTGCGGGTGACGTCGACCGATGCGCCACCGGTGGCGACGCTGTTGGACCGGGCGCATGTGAGACGAATGCAGAAGTCAGAATGGTGAGTGAAGTGCTCGCGCCTGTGGTGGCTCTGTGTTGTGCATGCCTCATTCTGCGTTCCGCATTCCCGAGCCGCTACCGCCGCACCAGCACCCCGATCATCAGCACGACCAGCCCCGCCGCCGCGATCGCGCCGGTGGTGAACGCCAGCCGCCGCGCCAGCAGCGGCCGCTGCGTCTGCTGGTACACCAGCGGGATGTTCACGCCGGCGCTGGCGATGCTGGTGAGCACGGTCGCGACGCCGCCGATCTCGGGCGTGATGCCGACGTACTTCGGGTCGACCAGCGGCACGATGCCGGGATGGAGGCCAGCCAGGTGCACGGCAGCGACATGGGCGGCGACCAGGCTGGCGGCGGTGGCCGTCGTGCTGGCGCTGCTGATCAGTCCACCGGCGACGGCGACGACCAGGAAGCCGTACTGGCCGAACTGCCGCTGTGCCAGCGTGCCGGCCGCGGCCAGCACGACGAACAGGAACGCGAACTTCATCACCCGCTTCAGCGACACCGGCGACGACAGCTTCATCGGCCCGACCGGCGTGCCGCTGCGGTCGCGGCTGGCGTAGGTGAACCCGCCGGCCAGCACGGCCATCGCCGCCAGCGGCAGCATCGCCGTCGGCACGGCCGTCGGGGCGAAGATGCCCAGGATCACCACGTTCCGCAGGAACATCGCCACGTTGGTCAGCAGCAGCACCGCCACCCCGCCGCCCAGCACCGAGTCCTCCTGCTCGCGGATGTTGCCGCTCAGCTCCGCCACGGCCGCCGTGCTGTTCACCAGGCCGCCCAGCAACGCCGCGTAGTACAGCCCCTTGGTGCTGTAGAGCCGCAGCAGCACGTAGTTGGCGAAGCCGATGCCGGCGATCACCACGACCGTCACCCACGCCTGGCGCGGGTTGATCAGGTCGTACGGGTCCACGTACCGGTCGGGCAGCAACGGGTAGATCACGAAGCTGAGCAAACCCAGTAGCACGGCCCCGCGGATCTCGTCCGGCGTCAGCGCGTCGACGAACTTCGCCAGCTCCACCTTCCACGCCAACAGCATGGTGATCAGGATCGCGGCGGCGGCGGCGGTGAAGTAGTGGTCGGCCCCGACCAGCGCTCCCAGCAGGATCATCACCATCAGCGCGGCGGAGGTGGTCAGCTCCAGCGACCGGTCCTTCAGCATCGACTGGCTGTTGAGCAGCCCCACCAGCAGCAGCACGCCGACCATTGCCGCGATGACGAACTGCGGCCCCAGCATCCAGGCCAGCGTGCCGGTGAGCGCCGTGATGGCGAACGTGCGGACCCCGACCTCTTTCTGCGCCCACTCCCGTTCCAGGCCTACCAACAGCCCGGTGCCGAGCGAGACGGCGATCTTCTTCGCCACCTCGGGGTAGTTGTTCAAGTCGAAAACGACAGCGTCGATGGCGGACCTCCAGGGGTCGAGAGCAAACAGCCGAACTGCAAGTAGGGTACCCCGTGAAGATATGCGCTAAGACTTCGTGTGCAACTGGAAAAGCCGATAACTTTGTGGCAGCCGTGCGGACGAGCCATCTCACGCTGTCGGGTAGGGAAAGCTCGCAAGCCCGGCGGCCGTCACGAAAGTAAACTGCCCACCGCTCGCGCTGCGTTGCGCACTGGTGATTGGAGCGGACTTGATGCGGGACCGTGGTGGTCGACGGCGGTTGGCGTTTCTCGCACTGGTGGCGACGCTCAGCGGCCTTCCCAGCGCCGGTGCGGCGGATCCCACCGCCGGCCCTGACGTGTTCGGCGGGCCGATTACGCTCAGCACCGCCCTCCGCCGCCGGGCGGCCAACGCGCTGGCGAACCTGGCCCGGCAGGAGATGACCGGCGCGGAGGCGGGCGTGCCCGAGTCGGCCAAACGGTCGCTCGCCTTGGCCGAGCAGGTGGACCCGGGCAACGCGCACGTGGCGTTCTTCGCCCGCATGGTGGCCGAGGGGCGGCCGCTGCCGAAGGGCCGGGGCAACACCTTCTCCCCGCTGACCACCCGCGCCCTGGCCGACCTGCACGCGGTCGCCCAGCAAGCCAAGGGGTCGGACGCCAAGCCCGACCGTGCGCTGGCGGCCTACCTGTACGCCGCCGCGTCGATGGCGACGCCCGGCGGTTCGACCGACGACGACAGGGAGATCGCCACGCTGGCCCAGCAGGGCTTCACAGTCGACTGGACAGCCCTGGCCAGCGCGACGCCCGCCCCGGCCATCACGCCGCGCCAGCCACCCGTGCGCGGCAATGTGACGCCGCCGGCGCAGGTAGACCGGCCCGTCCCGACCGATGTGCCGGCCATCCCGCCCTGGGGCTCACCGACGACCGCACCGGTCGCCCACCCGGTGAAGGAAATCCACGGGCTCGTCGTCAGCCAGGCGGTGGACGGCCGGATGCACGGCCGGGCGACGGAGATCATCGCCGCGCCGTCGTCCGACACGGCCCGGCGGGTGCAGTTGGTCGGCACGGTCGGGCGCGAGATGCAACTGTCGCTGGCCGAAGCGGTGCGATTGGTCCGCATCCTTCGCCCCGACCCGGGGGCCGGCGGGGTCGACATCAGCTTCGACGACAAGTACAGCAACAAGGACGGCGGGTCGGCCGGGACTGCGTTCACCCTGCTGCTGCTGTCGTACCTGGGGCAGTTCGACATCGATCCGGCCGCGGCCGTCACGGGCGACATCACGGTCGACTCGAAGATCCGCCCCGTCGGCGAGGTGGCCGCCAAGGTACATGGGGCCGCCCTGGACCACTGCACGCGCGTCGCCATCCCGGCCGTCAACGCCGACCAGATGGACGACGCCGTGCTGCTGCGAGGCCCATGGGCGGTGTGGGAGACGCAGGTGTTCACCTGCCGGACCCTGGACGACGCCATCGCCCTGCTGCGGGCCGACCCCGACAAGAAGCTCATTGAGGCGATGGCCCTGTTCGACGGGCTGCGCGACCAGTTTCAGAAGGGTTCCCCCACCGCTCTGTCCGCGGCGGGACCGCAGGCGACGCTGGCCAAGATCCTGTCGCTCGCGCCGAACCATCTTGGAGCGGCGGTCCTCCGGCGGTTGGCGGCCGGTCACGGGCCGTCGCACCTGACGCTGCAGACGACGGTCACCCAGGCCGTGAACGTCGGCGCGCCGTTGCCGATGCCGTCCCGGTTGCACCCTGGCCCCCCGACCGCCGTCGATCCCGCCACCGAGGCGGCCGCCCGCAAGACGCTGAAGCAGCTCGCGCAGATCGGCGACCCCGCCGCCCAGCCGGTCGTGGCGGCCGTCAGCGCCTACATCACCGCGTTCGCCGACTACTCCAGCCGGTCCCGCGACGCGACCGCCACGCCCACGGCTAAGCAGGCCGCCCAGCAGCGCGCCCAGTCGGCCGGCGAGGCCGTCCGCTCCGAAGTGATGAAGCTCATCGAGGATCCCGACGTGCTCGACCGCCTGATCCACGGCGGCTGACGCCAGGCCGGCGTCGCATTCATCTTCGCGGCGTCACGCCGTCGCAGTTCGGCTCAGCTACCGGCTCGTGTTGTCACTCAGAAAAGATGATCCACGAAGGGCCACGAAGCAGAACGGGGCCGGCGGAGCTCCCTTCCTTCGTCGTGTCCCTCGTGTCCTTCCGCCGCTGAAAGGGTTGGGTACGCGAGCCCGATCTTTTACCGCTCCGCCACGGCCTCGTCGGGTTGCGACGTTGGAACGGCCTCCCTACGATTCGACCCTATGCTCGACGTCGTCGCCCGCTCGACCGCCAACTCCGAGGCCGCGTTCAACCGCTCGTCAGCGGTGTTGCCCGGCGGCGTGAACTCGCCGGTCCGGGCGTTCAAGGCCGTCGGTGGCACGCCCATCTTCATCAAGGAGGGCGAGGGCTGCCGGATCAAGGACGTCGACGGCAACACCTACATCGACTACGTCGCCAGCTATGGCCCGCTCATCTGCGGCCACGCCCACGAGCAGGTCGTCGCCGCCCTGTCCAAGGCGATCGGCCGGGGGACCAGCTTCGGCGCGCCGACCGAACTCGAGACGTCGCTGGCGACCGCCATCATCTCGGCGATCCCGTCGATCGAGATGATCCGCTTCGTCAACAGCGGCACCGAGGCGGCCATGAGCGCGATCCGCCTCGCCCGCGCCGCCACCGGCCGCGAGAAGATCGTCAAGTGCATCGGCGGGTATCACGGCCATGTCGACGGCCTGCTGGTCGAGGCGGGCAGCGGCGCGCTGTCGCTTGGCACGCCCAGCACGCCGGGCATTCCCAAGTCGGTCGCGGCCGCCACGCTGCTCGCCCCCTACAACGACCTCGCCGCTGCCGCCGCCCTGTTCGACCAGTATGCCGGCCAGATCGCGGCCTTCGCCGTGGAGCCGGTCGCCGGCAACATGGGCGTCGTCCCCCCCGCCGCCGGCTATCTGCAGGGGCTGCGCGAGCTGTGCGATCGCCACGGCTCACTCCTGCTGTTCGACGAGGTGATGACCGGCTTCCGCGTCGCCTGGGGCGGGGCACAGGTGCTGTACGACGTCAAGCCCGACCTCACCTGCCTCGGCAAGGTGATCGGCGGCGGCCTGCCCGTGGGCGCGTACGGCGGCTCCAAACGGCTGATGGAAATGATCAGCCCCGCCGGGCCCGTCTATCAGGCCGGCACACTCAGCGGAAACCCGCTCGCCATGAGCGCCGGGCTGGCCACGCTGGAGTTGCTCAAGGAGCCCGGCACGTACGAGACGCTCGACCGCCGCAGCGCCGCCCTGGCCGGCGGCCTGGTCGCCGCCGCCGCCACCGCCAGGGTGCCGGTGGCGGTCAACCGCGTCGGGTCGATGGTCGGCCTGTTCTTCGTCCGCAACGAGGGCGACCGGGTGGTCGACTTCGCCACCGCCACCGCCGGCAACACCGCCGCCTACGCCACGTTCTTCCACGCCATGCTCGACGCCGGCGTCTACCTGGCCCCCGCCATGTACGAGGCGATGTTCGTCGGCACCGCCCACACCAGCGACGCGATCGACCAGACCCTCGCCGCGGCCGAGAAGGCGTTCCGGGCGGTGAAGGCATCGCGGTTGGCGATCTGAACCCGTTTATCGACCCGGAGCGTTGTCGCTAAAGGGGTTGGCTGATCGCACCCATGATCCTTCGCCGGCCGATTGCGTTCGCGATGATCGCCCTGTCGATCACGGTCGCGGCCGTACTCGCCTGGAGCCTGTTCATCCGGATCGGTGCCGACGTCCGCGCGGGGCCCTGGGCGTTGCGGGTCGACGTCGACGGGGCAGCCGTTCGTCTATGGGCGGTGGACGACGACCGCCCGCCACTTCCGGGCGGGGCGTCATTCCTCCGCCAACCGCGGTCGCCGTTCGACCAGTGGGACGAGCCGACGTGGCAGGAGATCCAATCGATTCCGGGCCGGCCATTCAGCTCGGGCCTTGTCCGCACATTGCCACCG
This sequence comes from Tepidisphaeraceae bacterium, assembly GCA_965198865.1. Taxonomy (GTDB): domain Bacteria; phylum Planctomycetota; class Phycisphaerae; order Tepidisphaerales; family Tepidisphaeraceae; genus CBDAQA01. The sequence goes on from CBDAQA010000025.1 coordinate 301,903, forward strand.
GACGTCTACTGGCGGGCGGGCGGACTCGGTCTGTACATCGATCGGCACACGCGTTCGAAGGAACTGCCGACCGATCCCCCGGTGCCGGCCCGGCGGTCTTACGCGATCTACCTGCCGGCGCGGCTGACGGTCGCGGCCGTGCTGCTGCCGCCGCTGGTCCTTGCCGCGCTGGCCGAACGCGGGCGGCGGCGGAGCCATCGGACCAACTGCTGCCGGAAGTGCGGGTACGACCTCCGCGCCACGCCCGACCGCTGCCCGGAGTGTGGGACGGCGCCGGCCCGATCGCTGTCGGACGCGCAGCTTTTGCTTGCCTTTCGCGACTTTTGCGGTATTTAAGCTAACGCTCGTTGTCGGCCTCGGGTCGGCACCCAACATCCAGTCTCCCCCCAAGCACAAGGAGGTGCGCGATGGTCCTGCGTCGTTACACCGTTCGCATTCTCACGCTGGCCGCCGTCGCGGCGGCCGTCGCCATCGCCCCCAATGTTGTCCGGGCCGACCCGGCATCGCCCGCCGCCGCGGGCGACTTCCAGCCGTACGTCGGGGCCATCAACGGCGACGACGTCTACGTCCGCTCCGGGCCGACCGAGGGGTTCTATGCCACGTCGAAGCTGAACAAGGGCGACCGGGTCACGGTCGTCGGCGTGCGCGGGCTGGACAACGACTACCTGAAGATCGTCCCGCCGGACGGGTCGTTCTGCTACGTCGCCCGGTCGTACGTCGAGCTGGCGCCCGGCAACAGCACGGCCGGGAAGGTGACGCGGTCCGACCTGATCGTGCGGGCCGGCAGCACGCTGAACGGCAAGATGAACACGATGCTGATGAAGCTGGACGCCGGCGACGCGGTCCAGCTGGTCGGCACGCAGGACGACGTCAAGTACTACAAGATCGCCCCGCCGAGCGGCGCGTACCTGTACGTGAAGAAGGCGCTCGTGTCGGCCGTGCCGAACGCCGGCCCCGTCTCGGTGCCGCTGGCGGCGCAGGCGAAGGACCACGAGCCCCTCGCGACCGACCCCATCGCGCCGGCCAAGGTGGTGGCCGTACCGCCCGCCCCGGCCCCCGCGCCGGTGGCCCAGGTGACGCCGCCCGTTGCGCCCGCCCCGGTGGCTCCGGCACCCGAGCCGGTCACCCCGGCACCGGCCCCCGCGCCGGCCGTGGCTGTGGCGACCCCGACGACCAAGCCGGCCGCCGATGACGCCGCCGTCGCCTCGGCGAAGATGGCCGCCCCCGCGACCACCCAGCCGACCGTCGTCGCTCGCGCCATCCCAACCACCCGGCCCACGCTGACCGCCCGTGAGCAGTTCGATCGGGCCGAGACCGAGTTCGCCCGGCTGAGCGCGATGCCGCTCGACAAGCAGCCGCTGGACGGCCTGAAGTGGCGGTACAAGACGCTGGCGAAGGACGCGTCGCTGCCGTCTTCGCTGCGGCAGACCGCCGCCAGCCGGCAGTCGGCCCTGGCGCTGCGGATCGAGGCGCGCGGTCAGTTCATCGAGGCCAACCGCGTCGCCACCGAGGCGGCCGCCAAGCAGAAGGCGCTGACCGCCGAGCAGCAGGAGCTGACCGAGCGGGTGAAGGAGCAGGAGGTCACCACGTTCGCGGCCGTCGGCACGTTGCGCATCAGCAGCCTGCAGCAGTCGGGCACCACGCTGTACCGTCTGACCGACCCCAACACCGGCCGGACGGTGATCTACGTCCGCAGCAACGACCCGAAGTATGCGGGGTTGCTGAACCAGTTCGTCGGCGTGCGCGGGATGATCACGCAGGACGCCGCCCTGAGCCTGCGGTACGTGACGCCGACCGACGCCGGGCCGGTTGACATGGCCAAGGTGAATAACGGCATCAGTGCCGCTGTGACGCCGCCATCGCTGCTCGCCAAGGGCGCGACGGCGAGCGTCGGAAACTGAGGCGGACGTCGCCATTCGAATGAAGCCCCGATGTACATCCGGGGGCTTCTTTATTCGCGAGCGACGGAACTTTCAAAACCGTTCGAACCTGTGACCCCCGCGATAGATCGGTTGCGCGGCGGGCCGTATCCTTCTGGTATGGACAGGTACAACCGTGAGCAGGCTTCGCCGGTGGTTTCCGACGCGGCACTGATGCCGATCGCCGACAAGGTGGTCGCGGGCGAGCCCCTGTCAGCGGCCGACGGGCTGGCGCTCTACGCCACGCGCGACGTACACGGGCTGGGACGGCTGGCCAACCACGCTCGCGAGCGGCTGCACGGCGACCGCACCTACTACAACCGCAACCGGCACATCAACTACACCAACGTCTGCGCGCTCAGCTGCAAATTTTGCAGCTTCTACCGCAAGCGCGGCGAGGACGGGGCGTACGAGATGCCGGTGGCGCAGGTGATTGAGACGGCCATGAAGGCCGCCGACGCCGGCGCGACCGAGGTCCACATCGTCGGCGGCCTGCACCCGTGGCTGAAGTTCGACTACTACCTCGACATGCTCCGCGGCATTCGGGCGGAGCGGCCGGACCTGCACCTGAAGGCGTTCACGGCAATTGAGATCATCCACCTGGCCCGGATCAGCCACCAGACGGTGGAGCAGACGCTGGTCGCGCTGAAGGAGGCCGGCCTCGGCAGCCTGCCCGGCGGCGGGGCCGAGATCTTCGACGACCGCGTCCACGACGCCGTCTTCAAGGGCAAGGTGCGCGAGGATCGCTGGTTCGACGTCCACCGCACCGCCCACCGGCTCGGCATCTACACGAACGCCACGATGCTGTACGGCCACGTCGAGACGCCGGCCGAGCGCGTGGGACACCTGATCAAGCTGCGGGAGTTGCAGGCGGAATCTCTGGGGCGCGAAGGTTCCGCGTTGGGATTTTCGAGTACCGAGTTCCCTCAAAGCCCAGAACCCGCCGCTCTGAACTCTTCCCCGGCGCACTTCAACTGCGTCATCCCGCTCAGCTTCATCCCCGAGCAGAGCGAGCTCGGCCACCTGCCCGGCCCGACCGGCCTGACCGACCTGCGGACGCTGGCGATCAGCCGGTTGATGCTGCACAACATCGCGCACATCAAGGCGTTCTGGATCATGCAGGGCATCGGCCTGAGCCAGCTGTCGCTCGACTGGGGCGTCGACGACCTCGACGGCACCGTCGTCTGGTACGACATCACCAAGCGCGAGGGTCAGAAGGGGACCGTCCACCAGACGTTCCACGTGAATGACATCCAGCGGCTGGTCCGCGAGGCCGGGCGGGAACCGGTGGAGCGGGACACGCTGTACCACGAGATCGTGCGCGATGTGGATGACCGGCCGGTGCGACGCGAGCGTGAGATGGTCCCTGCCTGAACGAAGGGCGATCCTGTCGCGGCGACGCGTTGTGCGCGTCGTCATGGGATCAACCCTGGAGGTCGATCCGGCATGAGGTAGTCGAGGTGGCCACCCCGCCGAACCTCGATGTCGTTGCCGCTGCCAATGGTCGCGAGCATCCGCGCCTTGGCGACGACCGTGGGCACGGCGGCGGCGTCGTCGGCGGCGGACATTCCCGGGCGGTCGACGATTTCGTCCCCGGCGCGCAGACCAGCCGTCGTCGCGGCAGACGCCGACGGTGACCGTTGGGCACGCACCGACGTGCGTACGACCACGGCTGCTGAGACCACGACGATGCCGCCGAGGAGTGCGAACCGGTTCATAGGTAAGAGCAAGCTTACCCGACGGGCACGGAAGTTGGGCGACCCGACGATGAGTCTGCGGAGCGGGTGCCGCCCTCTCACGCCGCAGCGCGGCGCGCCGACGGCACCGCCACCCGCACCGCCTGCGGCGGGACGGCCGGCTTGGCAAACAGGAACCCCTGCATGTAGTCGACGCCTGCGTCGACGCACATGGCGGCCTGGGCGACGGTTTCCATCCCCTCGGCGATCACCTTGGCCCCGAACGACTGCGAGGCGCGCACCACCTCGTCCAGCTTGCGGCGCGACTCGGTCGACGCCTCGGCCTCGACGACCAAGTCGCGGTCCAGCTTCACGTACTCCGGGCGGAGCGCCTCGACGTAGGCGATGCTGGTGTAGCCGGCCCCCATGTCGTCCACCGCGGTGCCGACGCCGCGGGAGCGGTAGTAGTCCAGGATCTTCCGCAGGCCGGCCATGTCGGGGATGTCCTCGGTCTCGACCACCTCGAACACGAGCCGGTCCATCGACAGGTTCGCCTCGCCCGCGGCCTCCATGGTTGTCCGCAGGCAGATCTCGGGGTCGTAGATCGTGTTGGGAAGGAAGTTGATGAACACCTTGCACGACCCCGGGACGTGCTGGGCCGACCCGCGGATGGCGGTGAGCCGGGCCCGCTGGTCGAGCTGGTGGGTCAGGTTCAGCGACTCGCACGCCTGGATGATCGGCCCGGCCCCGATGATGCGGCCATCGGACGGGTCCCGGGCCCGCAGCAGGCACTCCTGCGCGAACACGCCGCCCGTGCGGACGTCGAGGATCGGGTGGAACACGCTGAACAGCCAGTGGTCGGCCAGGGCCGTGCGGACCCACTCGTGCTCGGCGTGCTCGACCAGCCTGGACAACGGCTCGGAGAAGAGCAGCGCGGCAATCGCCTGCTCGGCCGACGTCGCCCCGCCGGGCGCGAAGGCCGACCGCACGCAGGCCCGCGTGTACGGGTTCAGTTGCTCCTTGAACAGCGTCGCCAGCTCGCCCAGCCGACGGCCGACGTTCTGGACGACGTACACCGGCCCCAGGCGGGACACCGGCAGGTCGATCCCCTTGAGCACCGCGGCGAGCGTGGCATCGGCGTCGGCGTCCTGGGGGCCGAGGATCAGCGCCCCGCTGGTTCCACCGGCGGCAGTCGCGGGGCCGGCCGGCACCGCCTCACACTTCAGGCACCCGGCCGGCGACCCGGCGCAGGTCGCGTGGCCCGTGTCACATCCAGAGGCGATCGGGGCGGCGGTGGTCGGCCGCTGCCCCTTTGGCATGGACAGGTGCCGCTGGTGCCGGACGCGGTTCCGGCCCTGTGCCTTGGCCGCGTACAGGGCGGTGTCGGCCTGGTCGACCAGCCACTCGGCAGCCTCGTCGGCACCGGCGGCGATGACCGCTGCCTCGGCCGTGGCGACGCCGATGCTGATCGTCACCGGCCTCCCCGGCACGGCCGCCCGTTCGACGGCGGCTCGCACCCGCTCGGCCACGCTCAGGGCATGGTCGTCGTCCAGCCCTGGCAGGATCAGCCCGAACTCCTCACCCCCGTACCGCGCCACCGTGTCGCCCGACCGGAGGCAGCCGCGCAGCATCTCGGCCACCACCTGGAGCACCCGGTCGCCGGCCGGGTGACCGAAGTCGTCGTTGAACGCCTTGAAGTGGTCGACGTCGATCATCAGCAGCGACACGGTGGCGTGCGCCTGCACCGCCTGGCCGAGCGACTCGTGGAACTGCCGGTGGTTGGCCAGACCGGTCAGCCCGTCCGTGGTCGCCATCTGCGACAGCCGCTGGTTGGTTTGGGCCATCTCCAGCTGGCAGGCCTGCTGCTGGGTGATCTGGGCGACGAGCCGTTCGATGTACAGCTCGGCCGTCTGGTCGAATCCCGCCCGCCCCGTCATGTCGCGGTGGATCGAGAGGAAGTGGGTGACCCGACCGTTCGGGTTACGGACGGGGACGATGTGCCACTCCATCTCGAACGGCGTTCCATCGGCCCGGTAGTTGGTGACGCGGCCGTGGAACGGCCGTCCGGCCGCACAGTCGGCGCGCAGTTTGACCAGCGGGGCGCGGCCGGTCAGCGGACCCTGCAGGACCCGCGGGCTGAGGCCGACCAGCTGGGCGGCGGAGTAGCCGGTGAGCCGCTCGAACGCCGCGTTGACGAACACGATCAGCGGGCCGGGGCTGGCCAGGTCGGCGTCCGTGACCATGAGGGCGTCGGTCACGGCTTCGAACGCGGCATCGAATGGGGATGGCTGGGTCACGGATCGGCTCCGGAAGGGGGTGCGAGCATCGACCCAACCCGAGCGGGGTCACTGCCGCTTGTCCGAGCCGCACTTCATCGGAGCGTACCTGGGGGCCCACGACCAAAATTTCCCCCCTTTCCACGAAAATCTGGCGGTTCGCGCCGGCCTTGCGTCTGATCGGCGGGGCTGGAAGATGCGGCCATGGCCGACCCCCAATCCCCGACGTTCCCCGAGCTCCGCGGCTGCCGAGTGCTCGTCACCGGCGGGGCCGGGTTCATCGGTTCGCACCTGACGACGGCCCTGCACGGGCTCGGCGCGGTCGCGACCGTCTTGGACGACTTGGTGGCCGGCGGCGACCCCGCCGCCCTGCCGGCGGGCGTGCGGTTCGTTCGCGGGTCGATCCTGGACCAGGCGGTGTTGGCCGACGTGACGGCCGGGTGTCGGTTCGTGTTTCACCAGGCGGCGCTGGGCAGCGTCCCGCGGAGCGTGGAACAGCCGCGCCTCTACCACGACGTGAACGTGACCGGCACGCTGAACGTGCTGGAGGCGGCCCGGGCGGCTGGCGTGAAGCGGGTGATGTTCGCCGCCAGCAGCAGCGCGTACGGGGACACCCCGACGCTGCCGAAGGTCGAGACGATGCCCGCCGCCCCGCTGAGCCCCTATGCGGCGAACAAGGTGGCGGCCGAGGCGATGATGGCCGCCTACGCCCACAGCTACGGCGTCGACACCGCCTGCCTGCGGTACTTCAACATCTTCGGCCCCCGCCAAAGCCCCGACAACGCCTACGCCGCCGTGATCGCCGCGTTCGCTAAGGCGATTGTGAACGGGCGTCGGCCGGTCATCTTCGGCGACGGGCAGCAGTCGCGCGACTTCACCTACGTCGACAACGTCGTGCGGGCGAACCTGCTGGCCGCCACGGCGAAGGGACCGCTGAACGGCGCCGTCATCAACGTTGCCTGCGGCCAGCGGGTGACCGTGACCGAGCTCGCGGTCGACATGGCCGACCTGCTCGGCCGGCCGGATCTCACGCCCGAGTACAAGCCGGAACGGACGGGGGACGTGAAGCACTCGCTGGCAGACCTGGGCGCGGCGAAACGGCTGCTGGGGTACGAGCCGATCGTGGAGTTCCGCGAGGGGCTGCGGGCGACGGTAAGATGGTACTCGGCTTCCCTAAAGGCACGACCATGACGCGCGTCTTCGACACGACAATTATCGATCGGATGGTGAACGCCGTGGAGAACGTACGAAAAAGGCTTCATCGGGCAACGGCAGCGCTTGAGGCGGCGGGCGTTCCACACGCGGTGGCTGGTGGAAACGCTGTGGGTGCCTGGGTCGCGACGATCGATGAAGAGTCGGTCCGAAACACGAACGATGTCGACATCCTGATCCGCCGCGAGGACCTGCCGGCCGCGACGGTCGCGTTGGAGGCGAACGGATTTGTCTACCGGCACGCGGCCGGACCCGACGTCTTTCTGGACGGCCCGGCTGGGAAGGCAAGCGGCGGCGTCCACATGGTCTTTGCGAATGAGAAGGTCCGGCCTACCGAGCCGATGGCCAACCCGGATGTAGTGCCATCTGAGTGGATGGGCACTTTCACAGCGTTGGCTTTACAGTCGTTGGTACAGATCAAACTCACCGCGTTTCGACGGAAGGACCAGGTGCACTTGCTGGACCTGATCCACATGGGACTGATCGACTCAACGTGGCCCGCGCGATTTCCGCCGGAGCTGGCGGTGCGGTTGCAGGAGTTGCTCGACACGCCGGACGATTGATGGACGGGTGCTTGCATGGCAATCTGGACCGTCACGACGTTCCCCGAGGGTCAACATGCGATGTTCAGTTTCCGCCCGTCGGCCGCGACGTGTACACAGCGATCCGCTGGACGTCTTGGATCCGCTTGCGAAAGTCTCGAAGTTGGCCAGCGACTATCGAATCTTCAGCCGCTACGCCCGGTCAGCCGACCTGGGCCGACGACGGGCTTGGCGAACGCAACGACAGTCGCCGCCGCGGTGCGTTCAATGCGGCTCTACGGACATCGTCCCATTCCCGACACCCGAGGGGATGCCAGACATGCCACACCCTCGCGGCTACGGAGAGCTTGGGATTCACACACCTCGTCTGGCGGACTACTCGACCCCACTATGCGGATGCTCACTCACACCTGAAGGCGTGCGACTACCGCAGTTGCCCCCACAATCGAAGCGTTGGAAGCGGTCGCCATCCCGGCGTTAATCTCGATGAGCGCCAAGATCAGGGCCTCCACCTCGCCGTCCGCGTGCTCGCTGCTCAGCGTGACGCGCAGCCGGCTGGTCCCCCTTGCGACCGTCGGCGGGCGGATGGCGGCGACCAGCATGCCCGCGTCGCGCAGGTGGTCGGCGGCGGAGAGGGCGGCGGACTCGTCGCCGAGCACGATGGGAATGACCGGGGAGTCGCCGGGCGGGAGACGGATTCCGGCGGCCGTCAGTTGCGTTCGCACCCGTCGCGCTAGTTCGCGCACCCGGGCCTGACGGTGCGGCTCGTCGGACATCACTTGGATCGCCGCCGTGGCGGCGGCGGCGACGGCGGGCGGGAGAGCGGTGGAGAAGACGTAGGGGCGGCCGAAGTTCACGACGGCGTCGACCCAGTCGGCGGAGCCGCACACGGCCCCGCCGACAATGCCCGCGGCTTTGGACAGGGTGACGATCGACAGGTCGACCGAACCGGACAGGCCCAGCTCAGCCGCGAGGCCGGCGCCGCCAGGACCGTAGACGCCGGCGGCGTGGGCCTCGTCCAGCAGCAGCAGGAAGCCGAACGCCTCGCGCAGCTGGGCCAGGCCGGCGAGGTCGGCGGCGTCGCCATCCATGCTGAAGATGGACTCGGTTACGACGACCTGCAATTCGGCGGGGTCGCCGTCGGCGAGCAGGCGGCGGAGCTTATCGAGGCCGTTGTGGGGAAAGACGCGGAACGAGCAGCCGGCCGACTCCGCGGCGCGGGCGGCGTCCACCAGCGAGGCGTGGCACAGCTTGTCGATCAGGAACCGGACGCAGCCGCGCGATCGCCCGATCGCCGCCAGCGTCGTGATCGCGGCGCTGTTGGCGGCGAAGCCGCTGCCGAGCAGGACGGCGGCCTCGGTCCCCTTCCACTGGGCAATGGCCGATTCGGCGGCGGCATGGTCGACCGTCTGGCCGGTGACGAGCGGTGCCGCCCCACTGCCCACGCCGGCGCGGGCGGCGGCATTCGTGAAGGCGGCCAGCACGCGGGGATGGTGCGTGAGCCCCAGGTAGTTGTTCGACGCGAAGTTCACCAGCCGCCGGCCGGCGATCTCGATGTGGGTCGCGTCGATCGGAACGACGGACCGTCGCGACCGCAGGGTGCGGTCGTTCAGCCGGCCGAGCAGCGCGTCGGACACTGCGGACCGCCACGCTGGCGAGCTGGACCGGGGCGGAACGTCCCGGCTTTGATCGGGCGTCACTTCGCCGACTCTTCCTTCTCGTTGTCCTCGGCCTCATCGGCGCCGGTCTCCTCGTCGACGTCGGTGGCCTCGTCGTCAATGGTGGAACCGGTCAGCTCGGCCAGCTGTTGCTTCATCAGCCGGCCGACCTTGAACTTGACCGTCCGCTTTTCGGGCACGGCTACGGGCTGCAGGGTTTTGGGGTTCTGGGCCCGGCGGGCCTTGCGGAGTTTGCTCTCGAACACGCCGAAGTCGCGGAACTCGAGCCGATTGCCCTTGCCAAGCTCTGCCACGATCTCGTCCAGGAACTGCTGGACGACCTTCTTCACCTGAACGCGCCGATGGCCGGTCGCGTCCGCGATCCGGTCGATCAGCTCCTTCTTCGTAATCGTGGCCATTGCCGTCCCTTCGGTTCCGTCCCCCGCCACGCGGCTAAGCGTCGGCGGGTGTGCGACTTAATCTAGGGTACCGAGCCCGGCCGATCAAATGAATGGCAAAAAGTTCAGGCGATGCGGCAGCAGCGTGGGATGAGAAGGTGAGCGGTGAGACGGTGAGGGGTGGGAGGGTGATAGGGTGCGAAGGCGTATAGCCGTCACCCCGTCACCCCGTCACCCCGCCACTCACGCATGGCTTTTCACCGGTGGGTGGTGCCGACGCGCTCGCTGACGGCCTCCTGGTCGTAGTAGCCGGTGTTGCCGCTCCCCTGGCGGTTGTAGGTGTACACGTCGTAGGTGCTGGTCGCTGCCTCCTCGAAGCCGATCAGGGCGGCCTGACCGCGGAGGTCGCGTGACAGGTCGGGGGCCTGCTCGTTCAGGGCGATCGGGGGATCGAACATCAGGGCGGAGGCCGTCCGGGCGGGCGGGACCTCCGTCGTGAAGGAGGCCGTGGAGGTCGCCTTCTGGGCCTCGCAACCGACTAATAACGATGCCGCCAAAATTGTGCTTATGTATCTCACGCATTTAGCCGTGTAAACGGTATGCCACATTGCGCCCGCACCGACGGGCCTGTCGGGCGTGCCGGACGTTGTCCCGACGCAACGTCCGGCGTTGCGTTCACGCTACACGTTCAGATCTGGAAGTCGAGAAATTCATCCGTCGCCACCATCGCGCGGCCGTTGTTGTCGGCTGGCAGGCGGCGCTCCCGGTACTTCAGCTTGGGCGGCTCGATGCTGACGCGGTTCTGCGCGGGCACGCTGCGGGTGATGAACACGTTCCCGCCGATCACGCTGCCGCGTCCGATCACCGTCTCGCCGCCGAGGATGGTCGCCCCGGCGTAGATGGTGACGTCATCCTCAATCGTGGGATGGCGCGTCGTGCCGCGGAGGGCTTGGCCGAAGTCGGGCGCGAGCGCGCCCAGCGTGACGCCCTGGTAGATCTTGACGTTCTTGCCGATCACGCAGGTCTCGCCGATCACGACGCCGGTGCCGTGATCGATGAACAGCCGGTTCCCGAGGCGGGCGCCGGGATGAATGTCGATGCCGGTCTCGTTGTGGGCGTGCTCGGTCATGATCCGCGGCAGCAGCGGCACGTCGAGTTTGTAAAACTCGTGGGCCAGCCGCTGCACGCTGATCGCGTACAGGCCGGGATAGCTGAAGACGGTCTCGTCCGTGCTCTGGGCGGCGGGGTCGGAGTCGAACGCGGCCTGCACGTCGTCGCTGAGGATCTCGCGCACGGCCGGGATGCGGTCTAGGAAGGTCGAGATCACCTCGGCCGCCCGGTCGTCGCAGTCGAGGCACTCGCCGCCGGCCGCGTCTTCCGACAGGCCCCGGCGGTACCGCAGGCAGTGGCGCACCTGCTCGTACAGCCGGTCGGCTAGGTCGGTCACCAGCTCACCCACGCGGTAGGTGACGTTGTTCGACGTGAGCCCCGGCTTGCCGAAGTAGCCGGGGAACAGCAGCTGCCGCAGCAGCCCGATGCAGACGACGATCTCGTCGCGGCCGGGCAGGTGGACGCGGTTCAGGTGCCGCATCCGCGGCTCGTGGACGACGCTGGCCACCAACGCGTCGATCACGGTGGGCAGTCGGTTCTGCAGGTCGGTGCGGGTCATGGGACCGCGATGGTACGTCGGCGTCCCACGCGCGTCTCGCGGGGCGCTGACACGGCTACGGGGCAGCAGTACGCCCCGCCAATGCCGCGCACTATTCGCATCGGAATGGCCGGCTGGGTCTTCAAGCCGTGGCGCGGCACGTTCTACCCGAAGACCGTCCGTCAGAAGGACGAGCTGGCCTACACCGCCACGCGGTTGAACAGCATTGAGGTCAACGGCACGTTCTACGGCCCGCAGAGGCCGGCCTCGTTTTGTCAGCTGGTTCCATCAAACGCCCGACGACTTCGTTTTCGCACTCAAGGGCCCCAAGTTCATCACCCACGTTCGGCGGCTGAAGGACGCCGGGGAACCACTCGCCCGATTCTTCGGCACCGGCATCCTGCGCCTGAACCAGAAGCTCGGGCCCATCCTCTGGCAACTGCCGCCGAGCCTGCAGTTCGACCCGGCGTTGTTGGAGGCGTTCCTCGCCCAGCTCCCGCACGACGCCGCCGCCGCAGCGGACATGGCCGACAACCTGAGCAACGACGCGCGATCCGATGCCGACCGCCCGCTCCGCCACGCCATCGAGGTTCGACACGACTCGTTCGCGACGCCCGAGTTCGTACAGATGCTCCGCAAACACCGGGTCGCCGCCGTCGTCGCCGACTCCGGCGGCAAGTGGCCGGAGATCGAGGACGTCACCGCCGACTTCGTCTACGCCCGCCTGCACGGCGTCGCGGAGATCTACAAGTCGGGCTACACGGACGCGGCGCTCGACCAGTGGGCGACCAAGCTCCGGGCATGGCGCGAGGGTGGTGAGCCGAAGGGGGTGAAGCACCTCTCGCCCAAAGGGCCGCCGAAGCGCACGGGACGTGATGTCTTCGCCTACTTCGACGTGGAGGAGAAGGTGTTCTCGCCGACAAACGCAGTGGCGCTGGCGGAGCGGATGCGCGCCATCGAATGATCACCGTTCAGATGCCGGTGGGGCGGCGGATGGGCTGCCCGATGCGGTTGGACAGCTCGTCCCGTCGGACGCTGCGCCCTCGGACAGGCGACCAACACTGTCCGTTTTGAATCGGCCGTGACGTCATGGCACGATCCGCAGGCCAGCAGCGACGAACGGAGCGAAGACTTGCCGGTTCTCCATCGCTAATGCCGCCCCGGCGCAAATGGCCACGGCGGCGATCAGGCAGTCGGCGAGACTGCCGGGCGACGGCCGCCGAGGTGCCCGCTGAGGCGGAAGGCGGGGTGGCAGGACAGACAAAACCCCAGAATATCAAATCTTGTAACGGCACCCGCCGCCCGAAGACGGCAATCAACGGGACTGACGTTGCGACGGCTGCATTCGCGGTGTCGGCAGTGCTTGCACCACTGCCTCGAGTCGTTCCGGTTGTGTTGACGCCGGAACAGATCAGAATACTAATGGTACTTCGCCTGAGGTGCCGGATTGCTCGTTCTCGACGACGACGGCTGACCGATGGTCGGCCGAGAGCTGTTCGTTCGCGTTCAGCAGTTCGATCCCATAGATCGTGCCGTCGGCGGCGAGATCGACGTTCAACTCGTCGCTCACCTGCACCGTCCGGACTTTGGCCCGCTTCGCCCGGAGGCGAATGTAAGCGATGTTCGCCGTAGGGTCGTACGACAGCTTCATGTGTCTCGCGCGTCAGAAGTACTTCACGATCAACCAATCTCCCACGCCCTCAGCCGCGGTGAAAGCTTGAACCTGCTTCGTCGCGTACGTCTTGACTTGCCAGGTCCGATTGTACGCGCACCGCCGGACGAACTCGGTTCGACCGAATTTTGCCGGCTTTGAGGTTCCGCCGCGCACCGTGGCCTCGGCTTCGGCGGCCGTGCGCCACGCTCGGACAGTCGCTGCCGAGCGTGGGGATGGATGCGGATCGCCATGGTGTTCGGAGGCCGACGCGATCACCCCGCCATCTTCTTCGCCTTCGCCCGCACGTCCTCGATGCCGCCGACGTACAGGAACGCGCTCTCGGGGAGGTCGTCGACCTTGCCGTCGACAATCTCCTCGAAGCTCTTCAGCGTGTCCTCCAGCTTCGTGTAGATGCCGGGGAAGCCGGTGAACTGCTCGGCCACGAAGAACGGCTGGCTGAAGAACCGCTCGATCTTTCGGGCCCGGCTGACGGTCAGCTTGTCCTCCTCGCTCAACTCGTCGACGCCCAGGATGGCGATGATGTCCTGCAGGTCGCGGTAGCGCTGCAGCATCGTCTGCACCTTGCGGGCGACGGCGGCGTGGCGGTCGCCGACGATGTCGGCCGACAGGGCTCGGCTCTGGCTCTGCAGCGGGTCGACGGCCGGGTAGATGCCCTTGGAGGCGATGCCGCGGTCCAGGTAGATGAACGCGTCCAGGTGCTGGAACGCGTTGGCCGGGGCGGGGTCGGTCGGGTCGTCGGCGGGCACGTACACGGCCTGCACCGACGTGATGGCACCCTTCTTCGTGCTGGTGATCCGCTCCTGCAACTCGCCCATCTCCGTCGCCAGCGTGGGCTGGTAGCCGACGGCGCTGGGCATACGACCGAGCAGGGCCGACACCTCGGAACCGGCCTGGGTGAAGCGGAAGATGTTGTCGATGAACAGCAGCGTGTCGGCACCCGACTCGTCGCGGAAGTACTCGGCCATGGTCAGGGCCGACAGGGCGACGCGCATCCGGGCGCCCGGCGGCTCGTTCATCTGGCCGAAGACCATCACGGTCTGGTCGATGACGTGCTTGCCGGTCTTGCCGATCTCGGCCTCCTGCATCTCCATCCACAGGTCGGTCCCCTCGCGGGTCCGCTCACCAACGCCTGCGAACACTGAGTACCCGCCGTGCTGCTGGGCGATGCGGGCGATCAGCTCCTGGATGACGACCGTCTTGCCCAGCCCGGCCCCGCCGAACAGCCCGGCCTTGCCGCCGCGGATGAACGGGGTCAGCAGGTCGATCACCTTGATGCCGGTCTCGAACACCTCGGCCTTGGGCGTCAGGTCGTCGAACGCCGGCGGCTCGTGGTGGATCGGGCGGCGCTGCTCGGTGGTGACCGGCCCGCGGTTGTCGATCGGCTCGCCGAGCAGGTTGAACACCCGGCCCAGCGTCTCCTTGCCCACCGGCACCGTGACCGGCCCGCCGGTGTCGACCACGTCGACGCCGCGCCGCAGGCCGTCGGTGCTGCCCAGCGCCACCGCCCGCACCTTCCCGCCGCCCAGGTGCTGCTGCACCTCGCCGACCAGGCTCATGGCGATGTCCTTGCCGGTGTTGCTCTCGGTGCGCGTCTCGATCTTGATCGCGTTGTAGATCGACGGCAGCTGGTCTTCCGGGAAGTCGGCGTCGAACGTGCTGCCGATGACCTGCGTGACTTTTCCGGTGGCGGGCATTGAGGTTCCTTTGGGTCGTGGACCGGCCGGCGGCACGCGCCGGCATTCGGGGGCCGGGATTGTACAGAGACGACCGGGCCAGACAAGACCGACCGCACGCTCGGGAATCCGGCGGCACAGGCGAGATCAACGCAGCGCACGTCCCACTAGGGCAACGGGATCGGCCCGTCCAATTCGACCGGCACCACGGCGATGGGAACCGCGTCGATGCGCGCCGCCGCCTCCACGTTGCCGAGCCCGGCCGACTTGCGGTAGCACCGCATCGCCTCCGGCACGTTGCGCGACATGCCCCGGCCGTGCTCGTAGCGCCACCCGAGCCGCCACAGCGCCTTGCCGTAGCCCACCACCACCGGCGCCCGCGGGCCGCTGCGGTCGACCGGGGGATCGCCCCGGCCGCGCCAGAGTCGGCAGAGGATCGTTGGCAACGTGACCCACAGCGTCCGCTCCGGCCGCAGCCGTCGTCGGCAACCCGGGCAGAACGTGGCGGTGGCCGGCAGGGCGCACAGGTCGAGGTCGCACCCGGGGCACCGGGTGCCGTTCAGATCGGAAAGGTGGGCGGGCGCGAAGCCATTCATGGTCCGGCAACTCCCGGCACGAACGCGACATCATATCCGAACCCGCCCGGTCTCGGGTAGGTGATTTGCACCTGCGGTTTGTAACCGGCGGTCGGCAACGTTCGGCCCATCAGGGCTGCGGCGTGGCCGCTTGGATCGCCTCGATGGCCGCCAGTTCCTCGCGGGCCATCTCCAGTTCCCGCCCACCATGGACCCGGCCGGCGACGGCGTTCAGGTGGGTCTTCGCCTTGTCGTACTGCTGCAGGTACCGGGCGTACAGCACGCCCAACATCAGCTCGATCTGGTCGACGCGGTCGAACTTGGGGTAGGTCCGCAGCAGCGCCTCGTACGCCTCGGCCGCCTGGGGATACCGCTCGGCGTGGTGGAGGTGCGTCGCCACGTCCTGCTGTGCCTGTCGGCTCAGAACCTGGTTCGCGTCGATCACCTTCAGCTGCACGTACAGGTCGGCGGCCGTTGCCACCTCGTGCCGGCCGAGCGCGGCGGTGATCTGCTCCCGCAGCTCGACGACCCGGCCGTCCACCGGCGTCGGCCGACCTCGACCGCCCGGCGTCTGCGTGTAGTCGAACGGGTTGTACCCCTTGGCCACCAGGTCGCGGTACTGCCGGCGCTTGTTCCACCGCTGGATCAGGGCCCAGACGTCGAACTGGTCGCGCGGCAGCAACTGCGGCACGAGCAGCGCCAGGCAGACCGTCGTGCCGAAGATCGTCCCGCCGATGTGGGCCATGTGGGCCACGTCGTCCCCGCCGTTGCTCAGCAGCACGTCCTGGGCGAAGAACAGCCCGATGAACCACAGCGCCTGCAGCTCGAACCGGCCGATGAAGATGAACCAGTAGAAGATGCTGACGTGCGACCGCGGGAACAGGATCAGGTAGGCCCCGGTCACGGCGGCGATCGACCCGCTCGCCCCGACCAGCCCCGCCGGCCCGTGCTCGGTCATCGCGTAGGCCGACCCCGCCACCACGCCCCCCGCCAGGTAGAAGGCCAGGTAGCCGAGGTTCCCCATTTTGTCGTTGACGTTGTTCCCGAAGATAAACAGGAACAGCATGTTCACGCCGACGTGCAGCAGGCCCGCGTGCAGGAACTGGTAGGTGATGAACTGGTAGAGGGCGGGGAACCGGGGCGACAGCTCCAGCCGACCGGTCAGGCCCGGCTCGACCAGCGTGGCGGCGAACATCGCCAGGTTGGCAGCGATCAACCCCCAGTTCGCGTAGGGCGTCGACCGCAGCGGACTGTCGGTTCGGATCGGCAGGAAGAACATGACAACGGCTCGCGACGGCGGCCCCTCTATGCGGCCAAGTGACGCCGCCCCGCTACGCGGCCGGCTCGTTCCGCTTGACCATCCGCATCCGCCGGCCGCCCCGGCTCCAGCCGACGCTGGTCATGTACGACTCGATCAGCAGGATCCCCCGACCGCTGCACTTCTCGATGTTCTCCTCCAGCGTCGGGTCCGGCACCCCGCCCCGGTCAAAGCCCACGCCCTCGTCCTCGATGCTCACGTCCAACTCGCCCGGCGTCACCAGGTACTCGACGAACACGCGCTTCCGCACGTCGAACTTGTTGCCGTGGCGGATCGCGTTGACCAACCCCTCCTCCAGCGCCAGCTTGATCGCGAACTGGCTCTGCCCGTCAAACCCCTGCCGGACCACCTCGGCCATGATGCGGTCCTGGATGCCCCGGACGGCGGCCATGTCGGTCGCCATCGTCAGCCGGACCGGCCCCCCGCCGTCACCGCCGGACAGGGGCGTGCCGATCGGCACCGACCCGCCGCCACCGCTGCTGGAGCTGGGCAACCCCATGCTGGACCACCTTCGTCGCGCCCGACCACTCGCGCCGCACCACTCGCGCCGCCACCGGTCATCCTGTCGTCGGCCAGATCACGTGAAGCTGTCCATCGCTTCCTGGCGACCGTTCGAAATCCGGAACACCTTGTTCAGCTTCGTGGTGACGAACACCTCGAAGATCTGCGGCTGGATCCCGCACAGCCGCAGCTGCCCGTTCTTCTCGCGGATCGACTTGTGGATGTTGATCAGCAACCCCAGCGCGGCCGAGCTCATGTGGTCGACCTGCGCGAAGTCCAACAGCAGCTTCGGGTGCGCCGCCGCCTCGACCAGCTGGACGAGCGTCGCGCGGATGTCCTCCAGCACCGACTCGTCCAGGATGCGGTTGTTGGTGAACTCGACGACCGACACGTCCTTCACCGGGGTGACGGTCAGCGGCTTGGTAGACTCGGCCATGACTATTTCCAACTGGGACGGCCGCCCTTGCCCCCGACGCGCGGACCCGGACGGCGGGCGTCGCCCGTCGAGTGACAGTAAATCCGCCCGTTTCTCAAGTCAACTTTCCCCGCCCACGCCGCCCCGGCCAAACCGCGGCCCCAACGCCCAAACACGCGATGGCCCCGATGGCGAACACGTCGCCGAACGGTCGCCCCTCCGGCGTCACCACACCCAGCGGCGCCGTCGTCGCCTCCGTCGCCTTGAACGTCGCCGTGGGACCGTGAGCCGCGTTGATGGCGATCGTCTGACCGTCGCCCGACCTGTACACCCCCGGCCAGAGGCCCGGTTCGACCCCGGCCGGCGCGGGCCCGCCATCCACGCGCTGCCACCCGTCGTCCAGCCGTCTCGGCGGCTCCGACGTGTAATGCCGGTCGTCCCCGCCCACCCATCGAAAGGCGTTGGCCAGGAGCACCACCCAATCGACGGACGCCGACGTCTTCGCCACGTCGACGTCCACCCACACCTGCCGCGGCGGACCCTCCCGAACCGCCGCCAGCGCCCGCGCGCCGCGCAACACCAGCGGCACAAACCCCGGCGGTGGCGTCCCCCCCTCACCGATCCAGTCGACCACGCCATCCGTGACCGGGTGCGACGTGACCCTGGCAGTTATGGATTCAGCCTCGATCGCGGCACCCCCGTTCGCCACCCAGACGCCCGCTTGGTTGACCGGCAGCGGCCGATCGGACACCACGGCCCGCGATCGCGGGCCGTCTTGGACACCGGAATTAAACACCTCCGCCATCCGCCCAACCGCGGTCGGCACGCCCGCTGCCGCTTCGATCTCAATGCTGCTCCCCTGCTGTACCAATGACGCCCGGCCGTCCGCGACGCCGTCGTCCACCGCGGCCGTCACCGCCGTGCCGAACGAACGCACATCAACGAACACGTCGACCGAGCCACCAGTCGCGGGCAGCTTCACCGCCCGCTCGAACGTCGCGGCCCCAGTCGACACCCGCACCGCCGCGGTCGTCGATGCGGACCGGTTCACCAAACGCAGCATGACCTGGGGAACCGGACGTTCCCGCGCCGCCATCGCGACGATGCCGACCCCGCCGAGAGCTTCGCTTGGCCGGATCAAGGCGACCCGCGGGTCCGAGACTGCAAGTACTCGATCGGTCAGGACGACGATGGCCGCCTCGCCCGGCTCGCCCAAGAGCGACGCGACGGTCGTGTTGATCGCCGCGCCCGTGTCACCCGCCACCGGCGGCGTCCGCGCCGCCACGTCACCCCACGCGGCGCCGGAACCGCCCATGGCAGGGACGCGGACGAGCTGCACCGGCGCGCCGCCGACCAACGCCTTCGCCCGATCCACCATCCCTCGGAAGGGCCGCCCCCCGCCCGACGTCACTCCCCGATCCAACACGACGCGGGCAACGCCGGCTCCGCCGCCACCCAGGAAGGGCTGAGCCGCGGCCAAGATGGCGCCCATCGCCCCGACCAGCGCCAGCACCACTCCCGCCAGCGGCACCCGCCGCGCTCCCCCCTGCTGGCTCGCCACCGCGGTCGTTCGCCAAAGCCACACGTTCGGAATGTCGACCGGCCGGCGCACCCGGACGAGCAGGTACAGCACCGCTCCCGCCCACGCCAGGAGGCTCAGCGACCACGTCGGCGACGCCCAATGCACCCGCGACTCCTTCCGAGGCACATCCCTCGCCCCGCCAGCCCAGTTGACGAACGCCCGAGCGTCTGCGATAGTATGTCCCGCCCATTGGGGAATGGTGTAACGGTAGCACAGCACACTCTGGATGTGCTTGTCTAGGTTCGAATCCTAGTTCCCCAGCTTTTTGACATCGCCCGCACGGACAGGAACCGACGGGCACCGACGAGCATAACCCCGGTTGCAGCCGGGGTTTTTCGTTGGTGGTGATAGCACCGGATGAACGCACCGACGGGCACCCACGGGCACCGAAAAGAATTTGGTTGGTACCAGTGGCGATACCAGTGAATCCGGCTGCTGTTCGGTTTCAACCCCACCGGCACCCTTGAAATGAGCCCTTCCAGGACGGCACCGCGACTTCCACTGGTATCACGCTGATACCAGTGAGCCGGCGGCATCATCGACACCAAGGGACATCGACAGAATAGTAACGCGCACCTCGCTAGGCTGGCCCGCTCGTGGTCGTCCGGCGGCGACCTTGACGACACGACGACGTGCCAGCAAAATGCTGCGCTAAACGGGAGGGCAGAGCCTTTGTCAGAATCGATCACGCTGGTCAGGCATTTATCACCATGGTTTGCGTCTGCGACCGTCCTCGTGTTGAAGCTTGCCACGCGAGGTGCCCACACTGGTCATCCGCTCGAAGTTCTATCGGGACCGGAGTTCGCGGACGTGGCCGTGTGGACCTGCTTCAGCCTTCTGATCAGCTGCTCATTCAGGCTGGCAGTCGACAACAAGCTATTGTTCACCGGACGGACGCACGCGACCGGAGATGGGTTCAACCACATGTTCGACTTCGAGAGGGGCGCGTGCGCAGCGGGCGTCCTGCTGGCGGCGATTGCCGCTTCCTGTGGGTCTGCCGTGTGCTGTAATGAGGGCCTCACCGCACCGATCTTGACCGCGTACGCAATGTTTCCGATCTATCTCGGAGTTGGACACTGGGTCGCGTTGTTGGTTGAAGGCCTCTAAGATCTCGTTGTCGTCTTAAGCGGAGCGATCAATCGTGACCATGCCCCTCAACTTGCCGCTCTCGTCCGTCGCTGCCCCGATTCGGTTTGGCCCGGCCAATTACCGGGACTCCATCGGGAGCCTCAGGTTGTTGATCACACGGCACTGCATGGTGACGCTCGGCGCGGCCGGCGTGGTCACGCTGGTCGCGTCGGCCTACCTCTCCCACGAACTGGCCTCCCGCCCGACGGTTCCAATCCTACTGGTCATAGAGATGTTCTTCGGATTGCCCGCGTTGGCCTTCGCCGTTGGAGGTGGCGTCTGGTGCTGGCTGAAGGCGGTCGATCGTGAAGAGGAGCTAGAGCTCAAGATCGAGGTGTCAGAAATGATGGAGGCGCTGCTGATTGCAACCGCTCCGAAGATCAAGATTTCGGAGACCATGACCGTCGCGATCAGGAGCCTTGAACCTGGGCCCGATGAATCCCCAACCGACTTCGTCGACGACGATCAGCTTTGCGACCGGCTCATTCTGTTGAACGCCTGGCAGCAAGGCAGGTGACTCATGGACGAAGAGATCGCCTACGCGATAGAGGATCCACTCCGCATGGCCGGACTGCAGGTTGTGCGGGTTCGGTCCCGCAGCAACTCCTTCCCCGCGGGCGTTCGATATGTTGCGGTGGTAAAGGGGCGACCGCTCGGCAAACACTACGCGCTGATCCGTGCCGACCACGAAGTTTGCCGGCTCCTCGCTTGGCTGCCCTTCCCGCAGAATGAACCGATCGATGTCCAGTTGAAGCTGACAATGTCGCTGCTGTCGCTCAATTTTGCCGCGACATTCGGCCGGGTCAGCGTCGGTCCGAGCACATCTCAAACCGGCACCGCCAAAAAGCTTTATCTCGAAACGGTCTATTTTTGGAAGTACGCGAGACTCACCCCTGACCTTTTCGCAATTGAGCTTAATCGCCGCCTCGAAGGCTTCGCGAACCTCCTGCGCGACGTGGTAGGAACCGTCTCATCGAGCATCTCGTCTCATGCCACCGCGTCACCATCAGACGAAACCGCCCCGCCGACCGGGTGAGTGGTGGGCGGGGCGGCGTGCTGCGTCGGGATGGGACTGGCGTCTACGGCGTGTAGGTCAGCGAGTTGAGCGTCACGGCCGACAGCACCATCGAGCCGGGGTTGACGCTGTTGAGGCCGACGCCCAAGCGAGCGATGGCGAACGAGTCGGAGCCGGCGCTGATCCAGGTCGACCCCGCGTCCTTGCTGAACGCGTAGGTTGTGGACCCGGACGCGACCACCACCTGGACCAGCACGTCGTCCTGATTGGCCCCGTAGCTGGTCTGGTTGACGAAGGTGGTGGGGTCGGCGAACTGAGCGACGTCGAGCCCGGTCCAGCTGGGCCCGGCGACCCGGCCGGCCGGGACGGCGGTGTTGTCGGCGACCGCGCCTGTCACGATGTAGGACTCGGCGTAGCCGCGGCACGTCAGGTCGAGGACGTAGGTGCCCGCGGAGGCGTCGAACACCAGGCCGCGAAGCTCGTTGGCGATGTCGCCCGACCCGCGGCAGTAGATGGTCAGCTTGCCGCTGTCCACGGAACCGGCCGCCGGACCCTGGTTGATCCACGCCCACGAGGCGAAGCTGCCGCTGATCCCCGCCGTCGGGATCGCCGAGACCTCCGCACTGTCGAGCGACGTGCCGACCGAGTTTTCGGCGTCGACGACGTAGAAGTACTCAACGGCGTTGTCGAGGCCGGTGTCGGTGTACGTCAGCACCGTGAGGCCGGAGGCGACCGTCGTGTAAGCGCCGCCCGTCACCAGCGACCGCCGCACGTCGTAGGTGGTGGCCAGGCTGGTGGCTGACCACTCGATCACCACCTGCCCGTTGCCGGCGGTGGCGCTGACCGCCGTCGGGGCCGGTGGCGCGAGGGTCGGCGTCGGAGCCAACGGGACCGCGTTGGCCTCGTTGCTCGCGCTCGACTCCGCGCCGTTCGCCACGGCCGTCACCACGAAGTAGTAGGCCGTGTTGGTCAGGCCGCCGATGGCGGCGGAGGTGGCAAGCGTCTCGCCGGGCGGGGCGTAGATCGTCGCGACGGTCGTGTACGGGCCGCCCGACGTCGTCGCCTGCTTGATGCGGTACAGCTGCGGCGCGACGCCACCCACCGGTGCCGTCCACGTGAGGATCGCCGCCGAGTCGGCCGGCGCTTCGGTCAAGCCGGTCGGTGCGCCCGGCGCGGTCGGGGCCGCGAGGGCGAACGTATAGGACGTCCCGTAGACCGTCGGCGTGGTGGTGGAGGCGACCCGGACCAGCACGGTCGCCGCGGCCGAGAGCCCGGTGGTGGACCACGCGTAGGTGCCCGAGTCGGCCGCACCCGTGGCGATCGAGGTCCAGGTCGTGCCGCCATCGGTGCTGTAGCTCAGGTCGACCGTGCCCGTCAGCTGCGACGCGAGCCAGGTGATCGTCAGGGGCAGGCCAATGTACGCGGTTCCGCCGGCGGGCGCTGTGACGGTGATCGTGGCCAGCAGGTTGACCGGCACCAGCAGCGGCTCGGGCGTCACCAGCGACAGGTCGACCACGGACTGGCCGTCGGTCGGCTGGGTCTTGATCCACAGCGTCCCGCCCTGGTGGCCGGCCAGCAACGGCGACGTCAGCGGCGTCAGGTCCTCGCGCGAGACGATCACCGCCGGCGTGCCGGTCGAGTGGGTGGCCACGGTGGTCCCGAACGCCCCGCGGGTGATCCCGTCTCGGCCGACAACTACATCCTGAGCGGCCACCGGCGCTACGCGGGAGCCAAGCTGGCCCATCATCAGAGTGTGCCCGCCCGTCGGATGAACGTCAGCCGCGCCAAGGACCCCGAAGAGTTCCTTCGGGTACTGACCTCGTTCAACAAACAGCGCGTCAAAACGTTGGCCGAGCAGATCCGCGAGGAGGTCGTAAGTGAGAGCGAGGACAACGCCTACGCCCACCTGACGGAGTGGCGAGAACGAAACTCCAGCATGCTGGAGTTTTCCGCCGCGCCGGTGATCAAGATGGGGCGTCAGCTCGCGCGACACCCGATCAGCGACGCCAAGCGACCGATGCTGAACGCGGTGTTGAAGGTCATCGAGAACCTGAAGAAGTACCTGCCGCTGAGCGACCGTCAGATCCACTACCAGCTGTTGAACCTGAGCCCGCTTAGGCACGCGTCAAAGCCGAAGAGTCACTACAAGAACGATCGTCAGTCCTACAACGACCTGACCGACCTGCTGACGCGGGCCCGGCTGGCAGGGGAGATCGGTTGGAACGTGATCGCCGATCCGACGAGGACGTTCGATCAGGTCGCGTCGTTTGCCGAGTTCGGATCGTTCGTCAGGACGAAGGCCGATGGACTATTCCGGGGGTACTGGCGCGACCTCATGCAGTCGCAGCCGTGCCACGTCGAGATCATCGCCGAGAAGTTGACTGTGCGATCGATCGTCTGGGGCGTGGCGTCGGAGTACCGCATCCCCGTCACGATCGCCCGCGGGTACTCCTCCATCCAACCCCGGCGCGCCCTGGCTGACCGCTTCGAGGCCCGCGGTCGCGATCGGCTCGTCCTGCTGATGCTCACCGACTTCGACCCCGACGGTGAGTCAATCGCCGAGAGCTTCGTGCGGTCGCTGAGAGACGACTTCGACATTCCGGGCGATCGGATCACGCCCGTGAAGGTGTCGCTCGGAAAGGAACAGGTGGACAAGTACCGCCTGCCGCCGTCCATGGAGGCGAAGACCACATCTTCGCAGTGGAAGGCGTTCGTCGCCAAGCACGGCAAACACGCGTACGAACTGGAGGCGCTGCCGCCCGACGACTTGGCCAAGGAACTCCGCCGGGCGATTAACGGGGTGATCGATCAGAAGATGTTCGACCACGAGCGCCGGCAGGAGGCCGCCGACGCACGGGAGGTCGAGGGGCTACGGAAGTTCGTCAGTAAGTCCCTCCGAGAGTACGGCCTAGACCCTGAGGCCGCGTGATCCGCCGCGTGACAATGCCGTGACATTGTCATGACAACGTCACGCGGATGCGTAGCAGATGCTTAGCACGTGCGCAGCAGATGCGGTGCGACGTTCTGACTGAGGGACCGACGATGAGCGACCCACCAAAAGGAAGCGGCTTCCCCACCACAGAGAAGCCGCCGCCCATCCACTTTGTCGCCCGATGCCACTCAGGTTCGACGGGCTTATCTTATCGCCCGTTGATATCATTAGCAACCAAGATGTTTCGTCCCGAGCCCAACACCACGTCACCGCGCCGCGACCGGCGGCTGGGCTCGCCGACGCGCATCCACCACTTCGACGGAATGCCACATGCCACGTACGAACGTCCAGCCGGAACAGCCCCTCCGCGCCCCGGTTGCGGAACGGTCGAAGATCAACCGGGTGGCCGAGGTCCCCGACCCCTTTCCGATCTACGCGGCCGACTACTTCTTGCCGATGGTCGACCCCGTGTTTTGGGGACTCGACAAACCTGACAAGGGCCCGCGACCAGTCAACGTCAAAGCCAAGGTTCAGTCGCACCTTGCCGGACGCGACAAGGCGCGACTGCTCGACGCCGACGAGGTGGAGCGGAACTACCGGTACGCCCGCCGCGGCGAGAAGAACTGCCGGATGTTCTACACGACCGGCCGCGAGTCGGCGGTCGCCCTCGTCCGCGTTGACATCGACGCACACGACATCGAACTGGACGCCGACCGGGACGACGTCGACGCCGCCACGCACGTCTCCGACGTCCTGTTCACCGGCCTGTACTCCGAGCGAAGCAGCGGCCGGGGCCACGCGGTGTACCTGATGCTCGACATCGCCGGACAGGCGGCCGCCGACGTGAACGCGTCGCTGCGGCAACTCGAACGCACGATCCTCGCCTCGTTCAGGGACCGCGGGTTTCGGTCGACCGTCGAGGTCCAGGGCGGCATCACGCCCGTCGAGGGGACGCACGTCGGGACCTACGCCCAGCTGGCCGCGTTCCCGATTCTCCGCCGTGGCCTGCCGGACCTATACCGCATCATCGACTCGCCCCGCGTGACGACCGCCGAGTTGGCCGACCTGATCGACGCCCAGCCCGTCACGGCCGAATTGAAGCCGATGACGCCCGCTGCCCGTCGCCCTCGACTCACACGCCCGATTTTGCTGCATCGCGACGGCCCGATGGCGTCATCACCAGGATCTGGACACGTCAGGCGTGCGAAGAGCAGCCCAGAGGCCCGGGGGGGGCAAGAAGACTGTGTATCAGTCGATGCCCCTCAGCATTCGAAGGCTTTCCGTCGCATGTGCGCAGCGGCGCACGACTTCGACCGCCGATCGGGGCGACCGGCCACCGCCGCCGAGTTGATGGAACACTACGAGGCCGTCCATCCCGACGTCGACGCCGCCCACCCCGCCCGCTGGCGGCGGGCCGAGTACGTGGTGAAGACGTTTCGGCCGCGAGCGCGGAAGAACAGTTGGGCGGAGATGAAGCCGGCGATGCTGGCGACGGTGCGAACGCACTGCGCGCCCGACAGCCGGACGGACAAGTACCCCTACGTCATCGACGAGGTCTCGCTGGCAGCAGTGCTGTACCTCATCACATGGACGGCCTTCATCAAGGCCCCCTACCCGAAACGCCAGTGGACCCTGTCGCGTGACGGTTTTAAGGCTGGATTGCGGCATCTTATGCAGATCGATCCCGATCTTAAGTGCGGTAATCTGAACAAGATGATCGCGGCCAGAACGATCCTGTGGCGATCACAGCTGGTCGACTGTCTCGACGAAAGTTACCTGCCCGCCGGCCGAGAGAACGGGCTGGCGAAGAAGTGGGTGCTGGGCGAGAAACATCCGCGGTATCAGGAGTGTAGGACATGGGCTACGGAAAACGGCGTCTATTGGGAGCCCGCCTGTGGCCAGCGCGACCGCGCATCAGTGATCCGGGTGGCGTGACTCCGAACCCCAGCCCCAAAGTGTGCGCATCTATGGTCGTGCCACCGAGAATCCGCTGGGGCTTCGGAGGCCCTTTGAAGGGGTCCGCGATCATGGTGGTGTTAATCCGGCGTTAATCGGGGTGTTAATTAACGCCGTCAGGAGCGTTAGGTAACGCTCCGGGGGTTACATAACCACCCGCGCGGGGGTTACTCCGGCGTGATGTAACCACCCACCCCCCCGCCCACTTCGCCGGGGGTAAGGTTACCCCGGAGCTGGGGGTAACATTCCGTGGGTGTTACCCCCGCGGCCGGCCCTGCAGGTGAGTCCTGGGGAATCCGGGGGCGTCCAAGGTGTGACGTCCGACCCCGGCGAAGCGTGACGTCGTACCGGCCGGCGTCGGCGAGTGTTTCAAACGAACTGGAGCAACTATGGAAGCGGCGAAGAAGAAGTGGTCCAGCGTTTCGTTTAGCGGCTCGAATGGTGGGCGGGAAAGGGTTGGGATTGTCACTCTCGGCGGGATCCAACTCAATGAGGATGGCCTGGAATACGTCTAATCGCTCTGACCGCGCACGGGGAAAAACCGCCTCTCGACGGGGTCGGTGTAGCTCGGTTCATTCGGCGGGGGTCGCCGGTGGCGGCAGGGCACCGCGTTCGTCGGGCCTGGCCATGCTTTCGAGCGATGGCGGGTCCGGCTTGGTCAGGTCCCGCTGGGGGTCGGGCGGACCGAATTGAGGCTTGGGCTTCTTCCGCTCGTCCCATCGGCCGTAGAGGAACGCCGCAACGATCGGGCCGTCCAGCAGAGTGAAGATGATCGCGCCGACCTTCGGGTAGCCTTGCACGGTCGCGAGGCAACACCCGCCGACACCGACCAACACGACGCCGAACGCGAGGAACTGCCCGCACCTTGTCTCGGTGCGCTTCCGGTACAAGTCGGTGCTCTGGGTCTCGACGACCTTGGTCTCCAGGAGCCTGCGGTGGGCCGCCTCGTCTTCCGCGAGCTTCACAACGCGATCAGCCATGCCAGGCTGAACGCTGTTGTACTGGCCAAGCATTTCAGGCGACGGGAGTGGACCCGAGAACTCGGTTACGACGTGGCCCGCGACCCACCCGCCGCCCTGCCTGGCCACCTGCTGCCTGAGCGACTGGATCTCGGCGGCCTGCTCCTGCAGTTGCCGCCGTTGGGCATTGGCCTCGGGTGATGGCTGTTGCTGACGGGCCAGTCCAGCCACGCGTTGCTTTCGTTTACCGGGCTGGGGCATCGTGGGGCGTCTTTGTGGTCGTCGGCACGTGATTCTGCTTCATAGCCGATCGCAGGTGCGCGCCGACCTTCAGCCAGTCCCCGGCAAGGGCCTCTTGAACGCTTCGAAGCCGCAGGGGTGGCCCCTGAACGCGCTGCGAGGGCTGAATGTCGAAGATCGATCCGGCCCCGCCGACGAGGTTCTTTAGCAGGTTTCCCACACCATCATCATCGGCGTGCAGACGTGTGCAGTCAAATCGCCCCGATAAAGCCCCGCGAGCGGTCGGAGTCGAACGCTGGCGGGGCAAAGGGTTGCGCTGAATCAGGGACGCAAAGCGGTCACCCCGCCTTGGCCACCGACGGAGGCTTGCCGACCAGTTCGGGCAGCACGGCCGTGGCCGCCTCGCCCTGCAACTGCTCGTCGTCGGCGTAGTCGACCATGGTCAGCCGGGCGTCGGTGTGCCGCATCGTCTTCATGGCGATCGCAAGCGGGACGCCGGCCCGGTGCATCCGGGTGCAGAGCGTCTTGCGGGTGCCGCCGTGGAAATCGACCTGTCTCCCCTGGTCGTCCTGGTAGGGGATCCCGGCGGCGGCTAGGTCTTTTTTCCACCAGTAGAGCGTCGGGACGCGCGGGAACACCGGGTCGGCGTCGGTCGCGTCGACCGGCCGCAGGGCCCGCAGGTCGGTCGCCAGCGACTGCGGGAGGGCGACCCGGTCCGCACGCCCCGCCTTCGTCGCCTCGGCCCGCAGGTTGGCACGCGGGGCCGTTGCGATCAACTTCAGGTCGCCCCACTGCAACGCCTCGAGCTCGCCCCGCCGCAGCCCGATCGACATGGCTACCCGGTAGGGCAGCTTCCGCGACTCGTCGGCCGCCGCCAGCATCCGGCCGACCTCGTCGTCGGTCAGGGCCCGCCGGACCCGGACCTTCGGCCCGTCGACCTTGCCGACGCCGGCGAGCGCCGTGGCGATGACCCGGCCACCGCTGATCGGCACGCCGGGCATCCGGTTCATCTTCGCGCACCAATTCGCGAAGGCACGGACGGTGTCGAGGTACTGGTTCAACGTCGTCGCCGACGCGGTCTTGGTCTTCTTGCCGACCAGCGTCAGCGTGCTGCGCCGGGGCTGGGCCTTCGCCCGGTTCCGCCAAGCAACGAACGAGTTGATCTCGACGTCCCGCAGCGACTTCCAGCCGGCCCCCTCGAAGACGATGTCCAGCCGCTTCTCGGCGTTGTACACGTACATCGCGTTGCACCCGCTGGCCCGCAGGTCGGCGAGGTACTCGGTGACGTGCTCGTCGATCGGCCGGACGATGCTGGCCTTGAACGGGTTCACCAGCCCGACCTCGTCGCGGGCGTGTGCCAGCTCGAGCTTGGCCGCCAGCTGCCGGGTGGCCGCCTTGTCCTTGAACCCCTTGACCCGCTTGATCCGCCCCGCCGCGTCCCGGTACTGGATCGTCCAGTGCTCACAGGTCCGCTTCTCAGTGGTGCCGTCGGGCAGGGTGGCTTTGTAGGTGCGGCGAATGAGGCTGGCCATGGCGTCTCCGGTGGTATTGACTGCCTGATACCAGTGGCGATATCAGTGAGGCAAAACCTACCGGATTACCCGTGCGATTTGCAAGATTCAATCTGCGTTCGAATCCTAGTTCCCCAGTTCATTTCTCCGCGCCTTTCCGTCCCTTCCGGTGATCCGACTGCATTTGAGTAGGGTTCGGTACAGTCGTTACGGCGGCGTTGGACTCGCGACAAAGCGTGCCCGTGGGAGGCCATTGCCTTCGCAGCGGCGTCTATTGCCTCGTGTTCCAGTCATGGTTAGGGGGCATACCTGCTCGATCGGCTGCGTTCCGGCCGCCGAAGTGAGGAGCGTACGCTGCTCGATGTTCTCCGTACCCGATGTGCGCGGCTCTTTTCGATGTCCGACAGGCCGGCGCGAGTACACCTTGCCACCATGAATGGTCGCCTTCAACGGTCGGTGGCTGCGGCGTTGCTCACCTCCGCGCTGACGATCTCGGCCGCGCCGCCGGCCACGCGGCTTACGCTGCCACGCGGTCCCGGCAGCTTCGTGTTCACCGACCCGCTCGGCGACCTGACCAAGCCGATCACGGTGTGGACCTGGTGTCCAGACGACCCGTCGCCGACGACGCCGATCCTGTTCGTCATGCACGGCACGCTCCGCAACGGCCAGACGTACCGCGACAACTGGGTCGACCACGCCAAGGCGAAGCACGCGCTGCTGGTCGTGCCCGAGTTTGACCGCACGTCCTACCCCGGCACCACGTACACCGACGGCAACACCTTGGATCGGTCGGGCCAGCCGATCGACCCGTCGCGCTGGGTCTTCGCCACCGTGGAGCACCTGTTCGACGAGGTGAAGCGGCGGGCCGGGAACGGATCGCCCACGTACCTGCTGTACGGCCACTCGGCCGGCGGGCAGGTGGTCGAGCGGTTCGTGCTGCTGATGCCGGCCGCGCGGTACAGCCGGGCGGTCGCGGCCAACCCAGGCTGGTACACGTTGCCCGACCAGGACAAGCCGTTCCCCGCGGGGCTGGGCCGCACGCCGACCACCGACGACGTGCTGGCGAAGATTCTCCGGCGGGACGTGGTCGTGATGCTCGGCGAGCGCGACACGAACCCGGACGACGCGGATCTGAACCGCTCGCCGCCGGCGATGGCCGAGGGGCCGTACCGGTTCGCGCGGGGGCAGTTCTTCTGGATGGACCTGCAGACCGTCGCGACCCGGTTGCACGTGCCGGTCGCGTGGCGGTTGAAGACGGTGCCGAGGGCCGGCCACTCCGACGCGCAGATGTCGAGGCCAGCGGTCGACCTGCTCTTCCCCCCACCAGCGAAACCGGGATGATCGCGGCCATGCTCAAGCTCGCGGCCATCCACCACGCGGCGATCATCTGCGCCGACTTCGCCCGGTCGAAACGGTTCTACGTCGACGTGCTCGGCCTGACCGTCGTGGCCGAGACGCACCGGCAGGAGCGCGACCCTTACAAGCTCGACCTGGCGCTGCCCGATGGCAGCCAGATCGAGCTGTTCTCCTTCCCCAACCCGCCGCACCGGCCGAACTACCCCGAGGCGCGCGGCCTGCGCCACCTGGCGTTCCGCGTGACCGACGTGGCCGCCGCCGTGGCGTCGCTCACGGGTGCCGGGATCGCCGTCGAGCCGGTGCGCGTCGACGGCCTGACCGGCAAGCCGTACACGTTCTTCGCCGATCCCGACGGGTTGCCGTTGGAACTGTGCGAGGCGTAGACGGTCCGGGTCGCCCTCGGTCGCACGCGCCAAACGGAGCCGGGCCGTGCCGGCCCGTGGCGACCGAAGGTCGCGTCTGGCGCAACCCACGCGGAACGTCTTGTCCACGTCCACCGCCCACGTCCACCGCGCGAGGACGCGGGCTGCTCCCGCCACGGAACGCTGTGCGCAGTCGAAGGGCACAATCCGGCTCTGTATGTTCGGACCAACAGATCTGCCGCGCCTTCTGCACCGCCCCAGCGTCGCCGGCTTCACCCGTGCTGCGACGGGGCCATGACCGGCGACACCTTCGCATCCGGCCCGGCCATCGCCTTGGCACTGAGGCCGGTCTCGATGGTCGCCGTCGTGTCGGAGTCCTTCACGATGCTGTCGTTCGTGGCGTTCGGCTTCAGGCCGGAGATGGTGGCGGTGAGCGGCTTGCCATCGGCGCCGGCCGCGGGCGCCTCGACGCGCACCTTGGCGTACGGCTGCTCGGGCCGCGGGGCCGGGTGGTCGCCGTGGTACTTGGCGGCGTTGTACGGGAAGTACTCGCTGAAGAAGACCGACCTCGCCGACAGGTGGCCCCAATCCTTGGGCACCGCGTACTCGGCGATGACCGCCGTCCGGTGCGTCGCCTCGTCGGTCACCGAGCCCTGCCACGCCTCCTCGTCGTCGTGGGTCTTGTCGGACTTGATCACCTTCATCTCCAGCGCGTAGCGGTGACCGTTGACCCACGGGTAGGCGATCGAGCCGGACGCCCCGGCCCCGCCGTCGGCGCCGTTGGACGTGTGGTCGCTGATCCCGCGCGGCCCCTTGCCGAACACGCTGAAGACCGCCCGGTAGTCGCCCGCCCGCTCGCGCGGTTGCAGGCCGATGTAGATCGCGTGCCCGCCGTGGACGAAGTTCGCCTGGTCGGCCCAGTAGTACCCCTTGGCCGCCTGCGCGTTCAGCACGGTGGTGTGGTAGACGAGCCGGTCGACACCCTCCCTCGGCGCAGCGGCAACCGTGAAGTAGACGTACGTCGCCCGGCTAGTCGCGGCGGTCACGCACAGGCAAAGGAACGCGGGAATGATCAATCGCATCATGGCAACAATCCAATTGTTCAGTTATGACGTTATTATACAGCATACTGATGACGCCCGAAAAAGTTGAAGCTGCGGCTGCTTTCGCCGCGTGGAGTCGGAACTTGCCGGCGCGTCGCGCTATGCTGGCCCACGACCGTCGCCACGTTCCTCACCAAGGTTTCACCGTGCTCAAATCGATCAGCCTCGCCAGTGTCGCCCTGTTCGCCGTCGGTTGCTCGGCGCTGAACGTGCAGCGGCCGACGGCGGCCGTCACCGGGATGGCCGTGCAGGACGTCACGTCGACCGGGTTCACGATGAACTTCGGCGTCGACGTGACCAACCCCAACGGCTTCGAGCTGCCGCTGACGACGGCCGATTACAAGATCGGCCTAGGCGGCGCGAACGTGGCCGAGGGCAAGGCGACGCCGACCGGGTCGATCCCCGCCGGCGGGACCAGGAGCGTGACGCTGCCGGTGACGCTGACGTACCAGAACCTGCTCGCCGCCGAGCAGGCGGTCGTCAGCAGCGGCGGGAACGTGCCCTACACGCTGGACGGCGGGCTGTCGTTCGGCACGCGCAGCCCGTTCGGCGACGTGCGCGTGCCGATCCAGAACAGCGGCACGCTCCCGATGAAGCAGGTCCTGGGCAACCCGCAAGCGGTGATGGAGAGCCCGGCCGCACGCAAGCTGGCACAGGACCTGGTCGGCAGCTTCTTCGGGCGGTGACGGGACCCGTGACGCCCGTCTGTCGGGGAAAACTCCCTAGTTCGCCCGCGTGGTGGACAACGCGCACCATCCCTCGACGGCGAACGAGGGGCGTCCACCAGATCAGGTCACCAACATGAGCATGCGCACGCGAGTCGTCCCGGCGGGTCGGCGTCGGCAGTCTGGGCCAACCCGATCGGACGTCCGGTTCGAACGGTTGGAATTACGGCAGTTCCTCTCGGCGAGCCCGTCCGTCGTGCTCGCCGCCCAGCCCACCTTGATCGTGGCCGCCACGACGGCCGCCGTCGCCCTGCCCGCCCCGGTCGTGGTCGGGCCCGGCAGCGCGGTGTCGCCGGGCCCGGTGCTCACGACGTCGTCCCCGACGTTCACGTGGAAGGCCACGACCGGTGCGACGTTCACGGCCTACCAGCTGAACCTGTACGACTCGACGTCGGCGAAATTCGTCAGCTACCAGATCGCCAAGACCGCCACCAGCTTCACGCTGCCCACGGCGTTGACGGCCGGCGATCATTACGTCTGGAACCTGCGGCTGGTGAACGGGACCACGACCGGCCTCCCCGGGACCTACCTGTACTTCCAAGCGCCGCCCGCTCCGGTGCTTCCGGCCCCCGTGGTCGTCTCGCCCGGCAGCACCACCGCGCCGGGGCCAATATTGACGACGGCGACGCCGACGTTCACGTGGCACGCCGTCACCGGCGTCGCCTTCACGGGTTACCAGCTCAACCTGGAGGACCTGACGGCCAGCAAGTTCGTCAGCTATCAGGTCGCCAAGACCGCCACGTCGTTCGCCCTGGCCACACCGCTGACGGCCGGCGACAAATACGTCTGGAACCTGCGCCTCGTGAACGGCACCCAGTCCGGCCCGCCGAGCGCGTACCTGTACTTCCAGGCCCCCCCGGCTCCATCGCTCACGGCCCCGGTCGTGGTCGCGCCCGGCAGCACGGCGTCGCCGGGACCGGTGCTGGCCACGTACTCGCCGACCTTCACCTGGCACACGGTCACGAACGTTTCGTTCACGGGCTACCAGCTGAACCTGGAGGACCTCACCGCCGGCAAGTTCGTCAGCTACCAGATCGCCAAGACCGCCACGTCGTTTGCCCTTCCCGCGCCGCTGCGGGCGGGCGACAGGTACGTCTGGAACCTCCGGCTCGTGAACGGCACCGTGACGGGCCCGCCGAGCACCTACCTCTACTTTCAGGCCCCGTTGGTCACCGCCCTGCCGGCACCGGTCGTGCTGGGGCCCGGCACGACGGCATCACCCGGGTCAACCGTCACTACCGTCAGCCCGACGTTCACGTGGAAGGCGGTGACCGGCGTCACGTTTGACTCCTACCAGCTGAACCTGTTCGACATCACGAAGGGCAAGTTCCTCTCGTTCCAAATCGCGCCCACGGCGACCAGCTTCAGCGTCCCCGCCGGCAACCTGGCGGCCGGTGACGCGTTCGTGTGGAACCTGCGGCTCCGCGTCGGTGCCGACACCGGGCCGGAGAGCGCGTACCTGTACTTCAAGACCTGACCGCGCGTCAGGACAGGGCGACGTCAAGCGGCTCCATCGCTGCCGACGCGGCTTCCGCCGCGGCGGGTAGCCGGTCGCGATTGTGAACGGCAGGGCCACACCGAGACGAACGGGACGGGGTGGCGGCGCTGCAGTAGGATCATGGCGACACCGACGGCCTCACCAACCGAAGGTTCGACCCGCGGAGGGCGGATAGTGCGTGGACGAACCTCAGCGGGCCGTGGACGATACATCCCGTCCATGCCGCTTCTTCCACCCATGCCGCCGCCGGGCTCGGGCTTGTCTGCCTTGATCTCGCTGATGATCGCGTCCGTCGATGTGAGCCGCAGGCTGCTGATGCCGCTGCACGCGCTTGGAACGTTCCGTATCGCCCGCCCCGTTCGCAGTCATCTCAACCAACCTTCCGCGTCGTCAATTGCGGCGGTCGGGCCGGTCGCGGGCCACGCGTGATGACGACGCGGCCCACCATTGCCAGTTCCTCCGTGCGTCGCTGCATGTCGGCCAGATAGGCCGACATGTCCCCGCCGAACTCGGCGAGCATCTGCTCGCGTATCTGGCGAATCTCTTCCACGATGGGGTCATCGTCGGTCATGGCTGAAGCTCCCGGAGTTCCACCGGCGTGCAGCGTGCAGATGACCGGCGGCTCGAACCCGCTGTCCCGGCAAGCCTGCTCGATCTTTGCACGCAGCGTCGCGTTTGCCAAGTGGCGGCAGTTCCACGTTAGCCAGTATGCCATGCCGGTCGTGGCTGCGATGGCAACGTGAACGGCGTCGTACCGGGCCTTCATCGGCAACGCGGCTCGGGCGAGCAGCAAGCTCGCCAACTCGTCGACGGCTGCGATCGGGGGATCGACCAGCGGTAGGACGGCCAACACTCGGAGCCGTTCAGCCGCGGCGATCGGATCTCCCCGCCCCGCCTCGTCCAGCACCACGCCAGACGTAAAACAATCGAACGAGGGTCGATCGTTCGTCCACCAGTGGCGGGTGGCCAGCATCTGCCCGGCAACAATGACGTCCTTTGGCAAGCGTGACGTCAGGTGCCCGGCGATCGTCGTCTCGATGTAAACGGCTGGTTTGTCCATGGCTCCCCAAAAGCAGAACAGGCTCGGCGGTCTTTCGACCGCCGAGCCCGGAGTGTAACAAAACTGGCCGCAGAGCAGGATTTAGTACATCCCACCCATGCCGCCCATCCCACCCATGCCGCCGCCGCCGGGGGCGCCGGCGGGCTCGGGCTTGTCTTCCTTGATCTCGCTGATGATCGCGTCCGTCGTCAGCAGCAGGCTGCTGATGCTGGCGGCGTTCTGCAACGCCGTGCGCTCCACCTTGGTGGGGACGATGACGCCCATGGCGAGCATGTCGCCGTACTGGTGGGTCAGGGCGTTGTAGCCGAAGTTGGTCTCCTTCGACTCCTTGACCTTCTGGCAGACCACGCCGCCGTCGCCGCCGGCGTTGGTGACGATCTGCTTGATCGGGGCCTCGATCGCCCGGCGGATGATCTCGATGCCGAGGATCTGGTCGTCGTTCTTGGCGGCGGTCTTGACCGCATCCAACGTCTTCGCGGCAGCGCGGATGACGGCGACGCCACCCCCGGGGAGGATACCCTCTTCGACAGCGGCGCGGCAGGCGTGAAGGGCGTCCTCGACGCGGGCCTTCTTCTCCTTCATGGCGACCTCAGTGGCGGCCCCGACGTTGATCTGGGCGACGCCGCCGGCCAGCTTGGCGAGGCGCTCCTGGAGCTTCTCCTTGTCGTAGTCGCTGGTGGTGTTGTCGATCTCGTTCTTCAGGGCGGTGATGCGGCCCTTGATGGCCGACTCCTCGCCGGCGCCTTCGATGATCGTGGTGTTGTCCTTGTCGATCCGGATCTTCTTGGCCCGGCCAAGCTGGGCGAGCTCGACGTTCTCCAGCTTGACGCCAAGCTCCTCGAAGATGGCGGTGCCACCGGTGACGATGGCGATGTCCTCGAGCATGGCCTTGCGGCGATCACCGAAGCCGGGCGCCTTGACGGCGGCGACCTTCAGCGACCCGCGCAGCTTGTTCACGACCAGCGTGGCCAGGGCCTCGCCGTCGACGTCCTCGGCGATGATGACGACCGGCTTGCCGGCGTCCAGCGCCTTGTTCAGCACGGGGACCAGGTCGCGGGCGCTGCTGATCTTCTTCTCGTGGATCAGGATGTAGGCGTCGTCGAACACCACCTCCTGCGTGGCGGTGTCGGTGACGAAGTGGGGGCTGAGGTAGCCCTTGTCGAACTGCATGCCCTCGACGAGCTCGACGGCGGTCTCCAGGGACTTGCCCTCCTCGACGGTGATGACGCCGTCCTTGCCGACCTTGTCCATGGCGTCGGCGATCATCTTGCCGATCTGCTCGTCCTGGTTGGCACTTGAAGTACCCACCTGGGCGACCTGGGCGGAGCTGTCGATCTTCTTCGACATGTTCTTCAGCTCGCCGATGATGGCGTCGACGGCCATCTGGATGCCGCGCTGGATCTGGGTGGCGTTGGCTCCGCTGGCGACGTTCCGCAGCCCCTCGCTGAAGATCGCCTCGGCGTAGACCGTGGCGGTGGTGGTGCCGTCGCCGGCGACGGTGCTGGTCTTGGAGGCGACCTCCTTCACCATCTGGGCGCCCATGTTCTCGTAGCTGTCCTCGAGCTCGATCTCCTTGGCGACGGTGACGCCGTCCTTGGTGACGGTGGGCGAGCCGAAGGACTTCTCGAGGACCACGTTGCGGCCCGAGGGACCGAGGGTGACCTTGACGGCCCGGGCGAGCTTCTTGACGCCGCGGGCGATGGCCTCGCGGGCCTCCTGGTCGAATGCGATACGCTTGGCAGCCATGTGTGTTCCTGGTTGTTAGTTGCTGGTTGTTGGTTCGAAGTGGGTGGGGGTGGATGCCGATCGCCCGCCGCCGATTGCATTTACCAGCAACCCGCAACGAGCAACCGGCAACTCGTCGCCGTCAGGCGACGACCGCGAGCACGTCGTCCTCGGACATGATCATGACCTCTTCGCCGTCGAGCTTGATCTCGGTGCCGGCGTAGCTGGTGAACAGGACCTCGTCGCCCACCTTGACGGTGAACTCCGCGACGGTGCCGTTGTCGAGCCGCTTGCCGGTACCGATGGCGAGGATCTTGCCTCGCTTGGGCTTCTCCTTGGCGCTGTCGGGCAGGACGATGCCGCTCTTGGTCTTGGTCTCGGCCTCGACGCGCTTGATGAGGATCTTGTCGCCCAGGGGACGTAGCTTGGCCATGTTCGTTTCTCCGTTGCTCTTTCGTTGCTCGTTGGTCCGTTGCTGATGGAAGAACAGGTTCGCCGGCACTGGTAACGAGCAACCAGCGACCGGCAACTCACCGATTAGGAATCCTTCGGCCACCGGCCGTCGTGGAACCGGCGCATGACCCGCGCGAGCGAGTCGAGCAGCAGGTTGAAGTCGACCGGCTTGCCGAGCACGCTGAACACCCGCATGCCCAGCGCCTCGTGCAGCAGCGCGTTGGACAGGTGGTCGGCCAGCAGGATGGCCGGGGGCGGGCTGGGCAGGTCGCGCATCCGCTTGACCACCTGCATCCCGCCCAGCTGGGGCATGGTCTGGTCGAGGATGGCCACGTCGATGGTGCCGCTCTCGATCAGCCGCAACGCCTCCCGACCCGTGTGTGCCGCCACCGTCTGCACGCCCTGCGGGGCGAGCAGCTGGCTGACGGTCTTCGCCCACACCTCCTGCTCGTCGGCGAGCAGGACCGTCAGGCGAGTGGCGGGTTCCGTGTGCGTCATGTGCCGTGCTCTCCGGAGACCGCTCCGGAGTTCGGTCCAGAACAACGGGCGTGCCGGGAACGGGCCACCCAAGGAATCCGAACAGGGACCGCAAGTGAATGCGGTTCATCGGTTTACGGAAAGGCTGCCGACGCGTGGCCTACCAATCCCGTGGTGTTTGGCTGCCAAATTGAGAAGGGTCGCGAAGATGGCTGCCGAACTGGCAGAGCACTCTGAACCGGTCTTGAAATGACGAGTCAGCCCGCCAATCTAACGCCCTGGCACCCGCCCCGGCATCAATGGTCGGACCCTCACGCAGGTCGCAGTTCCGGACGCAACGAAATTCTACGCAACACGCGACGGCTTGCAAAAATGCGGATGAGCTCGGTGGGACGCGACTCAGGCAGTCTCACAATCAGTCCCACAGTCAACTCGAGTTGGGGTACACGGTTAAGGAAATTTAGAGAGGCTGAGACGGGTTTCAAACCGTCCCATTTTGTCCCAAAGTGTCTCACACCCTGGTGAGAGGTTCTGCCCGCCATTCAGAATGGCAACGGCCTCCCCAAGAGGTGGAACCGCAGCAGGGTCAGGGCCATCTTGGCCGAGCGATCGCGGACCATGTCGCGGTCGCCGGGGAACTGGAACGTGCGGGTCTGGTAGAGCGACTTGAGCTTGTCGGCCGGGTCGCGGTGGGCCAGGCAGATGCAGACGGTGCCGACCGGCTTGGTGGCCGACCCGCCGTCGGGGCCGGCGATGCCGCTGACCGAAAGCGCGAAGTCGGCCTTGGAAAGCCGGCGGGCGGCGTTGGCCATCCGCTCCACCACCGGCTCGCTGACCGCCCCGTACACGTTGATGACGTCCTCCGGCACGCCCAGCCGTTCGTACTTGCTCAGGTTCGAGTAGGTGACCCACCCCTGCGTGAAGTGGGCGGACGACCCCGGCTCATCGGTCAACATCTTCGCCAGCAGCCCGCCGGTGCAGCTCTCGGCCGTGGCAACCGTGGCGTTACGGTCGGTCTTCATCAGCCCCAGCACGACCGACTGCAACGACTGGCCATCGCGACCGTAGATCAGGTCACCCAGGACGGCGTGACAGGCGGCGACCGTCTCGTCCAGCTTGGCCTGCGCCTCGGCCACCGACCCGAACCGGCTGTTCACCCGCAGCGAGACGATGCCGTTGGCGATCGTCGTGCCGACCGACGGGTTCCGGCCGCGCCTCATCAGCTCGCCCAGCCGTTCGGCCACCGCGCTCTCGCCCATGCCGAACGTGTGGAGCGTGGCCGACCGGATCGCCGCCCCGTCGCCGGCGGCGGCGATCACCGGCAGCACGCTGGCGGCGAACATCGCCTTCATCTCCTTCGGCACGCCGGGCATCACGAACACCCGGCAGACCGACTTGAGGTCGTGCGACTGGTACACCGCGTCGATCCCGCAGGCGGTGCCGTTGGGGTTGTCGATCATCGTCGCCCCGCGCGGCAGCCGCGCCTGGATCGCGTTCATCTCCGGCATGACCCGGCCAAGCCGCACGCGGAACATCTCGCGGATCCGCTCCAGCCACGCCTCGTTCAGGTCCAGCTCGACCCCCAGCGCCGCCGCCAACGCCTGCCGCGTCAGATCATCCGGCGTCGGCCCGATCCCGCCGGAGACGATGAGGAAGTCGCAGCGCCGGCAGGAGTCGAGGATCGCCGCCTCGATGGCCGGCTGGTCGTCGGCGACCGTCTGGTGCCCCACGATCTCGCACCCCGCCGCCGCCAGCTGCTGGCTCATCCACGCCGAGTTCGTGTCGACCGTTTGCCCGAGGACCAGTTCGTCGCCGACGGAGAGGATGATGGAGCGCATGGTGCGAGTGTAGGGCGAACGTCGGCCACCAGCAGGGTCGCTTCAGCAACCCTGTGGGCACGGAAAATTGGGGTTGCTCAGGCAACCCTGTCGCTGTCTCAGCGTTGAATGTGCGACACCGGGCGCTGCGCACTCGCCGGTTCCGGCATCATCCCCTCCAGCCGCTCGACCATGCCGAGCAGCCGTCGTTGCCGGCCGTCGTCGAGGTCGGCGCCGCCGAAGCGGATGCGGTAGAAGACCAACGTCAGCCGGGCGATCGTGTCGTAGGCGTTGGCCGGCAGGAACGACAGCGAGCGGCTGAACTCCAGCGGCGTCAGGTGCGGCGGGCGGGCGATCTTGTGTCGGTCGAGCAGGCGGACCAGGCCGTCGTAGAACGCCAGTTGGCGCACCAGGCGGGCCTGGGCGTCGGCAGGCAGGTCGATCAGGCCGATGCGGGCGGCGCGGCGGCGCAGCCGGTACCGGCGCACCGAGTACCACGTCGCCCCGCCGATCAGCACCGCCGCCAGCAGGACGACCATCGGGCCGATCACGTGGGTCGCCGCCCAGTCGCTGAACTGGCCCAGACGGTCGCGGAGGCGGTACATGAATCCCGCGCTGCGGATGGTCGAGTTGGTCAGCCGGGCGTCGACGTTCTGGATCAGGTTGTCGCGGCTGTCGGAGCTGTACGAGATGACCGCCCGCTGCCAGGTGTACTCCATGAAGTCGAACAGGCTCTTGGTCCGCTGCCACACCGATGCCTGATCCGGCCCGGACTCCCGGCCGCTGGTCGGGTCGTAGGTCTGCCACCCGCGCGCGGTGCGCACCTCGACCCAGGCGTGGGCGTGGCTCTGGCGGATCGTGTAGTAGTGGCCGTAGCCGTTGAAGTCGTCCACCTTGAACCCCACGACCAGCCGGGCCTGCATGCCCAGGCTCTGGCAGAGCAGCGTCATCGCGCCGGCGAAGTACTCGCAGTGGCCCTTCTTGAAGTCGGTCAGGAACGCCGCCATCGGGTCCCGCCCGGCCATGTCGGTCGTGGTCAGGTCGAGCGTGTAGGTGAAGTTCTTCCGCAGGTAGGCCTCGATCCGGCCAGCGATCTGCTCGTCCAGCGGGCTCACGTACGCCGCCCGCCGGTCCGCGGGCAGGGCCGCGTAGGCGGCCTTCCGCTGTCGCGCCAGGTCGCCGGTCACGTCCGGCCGCAGCGCGAACGCCGCGATGGCCGGGTCGATCACCGACGACCGGGTCGCCGGCGGCGGCGGCTGGTTCCCCAGGTCGCCGGTCGAGTCGGCCGTGTACCGGATCGGCGAGGTGAGCTCGTCCGACACGCGGATCGTCTCGTCAGCGTCGCCGTACTCCAGCCGGACCTGCTTCCGGCTCGAGTCGTCCACCTTCACCCGCACCACGCCCGGCAGCGCGAACATCACCTTGGTGCCGGTCGGGCTCAGCTCGACCTCCTGGTGCTGGATCCCCGGTGCCGACGCGTCGTCCGACCCCTCGGTGCTCCCCGGCGGGCGGAACGTGCTGCCGTTGTCCCGGTCGGCCATCATCGCCCACGGGTTGCCGTCCGAGGCGTGCGACCACTGGAACTTGCCCCGCCCGTCGTCGTTCGCGTCGCCGCTGTAGTAGTCGTCGGTGTACCCCCGCAGCATCAGCGACCCGGCGAACTGCAGCGGCCGCCCGTCCTGCGTGATGCGGACCGTCCCCACCTGGTCGTTGTTCTGCGTGATCTTCGCCACCTGCTGGAAGCTGACCTGCTCGCTGAACCCGGTCAGCGTCTTCTTCGGCTTCCAGACGTACTGCCCGAACAGCCCGGCACCGGCCCCGCGCGGGAAGAACAGGAACACCGCCACCGCCGCCACGAACGCGTAGGCGGCGATCAGCCCGGTCAGCCGCCGCATCGACGCCGCCAGCCCCCGGTCCCCCTCGTGCGCCGGCCGACCGTCCGGCACCGGCGCGGCCGTCGGCAGCTGCGCCGCCCGCGCATCGTCCGTCTCGACCTTCAGGTGGAACAGCAGGCAGCAGTACAGGCTGGTCAGCAGGTACCCCACGAAGACCAGCCCGAACGCCAGGCTGGCCGTGCTGATGGCGGCGGCGACCATCAGCAGCAGGCTCAGGATCAGCAGCTGCGCGTAGTCGCGGTTGGCGCGCTGCTCCCACACCTTCACGACCTGCAGCAGCACCAGGAACTGCCCGATCGCCAGGATCGGGCTGTCCACCCCGCGGCTGTGGACCTGCAGGAACGCGTACAGGAACGCCAGCAGCGTCACCCCGTTCGCCACCAGCCGCGGGATCGGCTTGAACGCCCCCTGCCGGATCATCCAGACGTTGGTCAGGATCAGCGAGACCGAGAAGACCCACAGCCCCGGCGACTCGGCCGCCATCGCGTACCCGGTCAGCCCGATCAGCACCACGATGTACAGGGCCGGCTTGAACTGACGGATGTCGTACATGGGCGAGCCCGCCGGTCGGATTAACGACAATCTCTGAACGCGTCCAAGCCGGCGTCTGAGGTACGCCGAGGACCCGGCTTGGCGACGCGGATCATAGCCTCACCCCCGCACGCGTGCCTCCTGGTCGCCGGGCAGGCTTCGGTCGAAGTGGACGTCGGCCGGGAAGCCGAACCACCCGCGCGCCTGAGGCGACGCGGCGACGATCGTCACCAGCTTGCCGTGCAGCCGGTCGGTCATCGGCACGTTGGTCCCGCCGGAGGTGAACAGGACGGCCGTCGTGCCGGTCTCCAGCACCTCCTGGCTGCGGTCGACCAGCTCGGCCGCGCCGCGGTCGGCGTTGCTGGGGAGGCGGGCGAGCAGCGTCATCAGGTCGCGCCGCTGGCGCTTCCCGCGGGTCGGGGGGACGCCGTGCCAGCCGTCGTGCCCGGCGCCGCCCAGGCCCCCGTCGGCCGCCCCGCCGTCGACCGCCCCCGCCGCGTCCACGGCAGGCCCGGCCCAGGCGAACGCGCCGACGCTCAGCCCCTGCTCCAGCGCCGCGTTCGCCAGCGACGCCGCCATGGCGATCGCCTCCTCCACCAGGGCGTACGACGCGCGGGTGTCGTCCAGCCGTTTCGTGTCGACCAGCAGCAGCAGCCGGGGCGGGCTGGCCTGGGTCATCTCCCGGCTGACCAGCACGCCGGTGCGGGCGCTGCGGCGCCAGTGGATCAACCGGGGGCTCTCGCCGTACTGGAACTCCTTCAGGCCGTACAGTTCGTCCGCCCCGCCCCGCCGCGGTCGCATGGTCGACCCGGTCGTCTCGGCTGGCTGGCACTGGGCGAGCACGCGCTGGTCGACCCGGCCGATGGGCGGGTAGATGACCAGCGTGTCGGCGGCGTTGCCGGCCACGTCGCGCCACCAGCGCCGGCGTCGCGGTCGCCCCCCCTCCGCCGCCGGCTCGGCCGTCGCCGGCGACGCGGGGGTGATCGCCACCTCCCTCGGCGACCGCTCGACGGCTCGCTTGATGAATCCGAAGGGGAAGCTCGTGCTCACCTGCGTCCGCCGCAGCGTGTACACCCCTCGCCGCTTGGGCATCAGCACCACCGGCACCGCCACCTCAGCCCCCGCCGACGCGTGCAGCAGGTAGGCCTGCGGCTGTTTGGTGAATCCCTCGGTCCCGTCCAGCTCGGCCAGCGTCAGGCTGATCGTCGGCCAGAACACCTTCTGGTTCTCGAAGTGGTACGTGATCGTCAGCGGCACGCCGACCGTCCCCGCCTCGGGCATCTCGCGGACGACCTGGACGCGCTTGAGCGTCACCCGGCTGATCGAGACGCTCACCAGCAGCACGCCGATCATCAGCCCGAACACGCCGAACAGCAGGCTCGCCTGCGTGTTCACCGCCGCCAGCCCCATGAACATCATCAGCAGCGCGTAGACCAGCCCGACCAGCGACAGGTCGAA
Source organism: Tepidisphaeraceae bacterium (assembly GCA_965198865.1). GTDB lineage: Bacteria > Planctomycetota > Phycisphaerae > Tepidisphaerales > Tepidisphaeraceae > CBDAQA01. The sequence continues at coordinate 345,172 of CBDAQA010000025.1, forward strand.
TGCCGGTCGCCGCCGCACCGGCGTGAACTCGGCCCGCACCCGCGGGCTCGGCGATGAGAAGAAGCGGAGGATGGACATGGCGGCGCAGAAAAAGCTCTGAGTTCCGCGTTCTGCGTTCTGAGCGGAACACCCCGCGCACCGCTCTTCAACTCGAAACTCACCACTCAAAACTCATCTCGGCGTCGGCACCTTGTTCAGGATCGCCTCCAGCACCCGGCCCGTCGCGTTGGCGTCGCCGTTGTGCAGGTACGTCTTGCTCAGCACGCGGTGGGCGCAGACGGCTTGGAACAGCTTCTTCACATCGTCGGGCGTTACGTACTCCCGGCCGGCCAGTACGGCCGCCGCTTGGCTGGCACCGGTCAGCGCCAGCGTCCCGCGGGGCGAGACGCCCAGGTGTAGGTCCTCGTGGTGGCGCGTCGCGTCGACCAGGTCCAGGATGTAGTCGACCACGGCCGGCTCCATCCGCACGTCGGGCACGCGGTCCTGCATCTCGACCACCTCGGCGGCCGTCATCACCGGCTGCAGGTGCTCCAGCGCGTCGCGCCCGGGCCGGGTCGTCATGATCTTCGCCTCGGCCGCCCGGTCGGGGTAACCCAGGCCGATCTTCACGATGAACCGGTCCAGCTGGTTCTCGGGCAGGTAGTAGGTGCCCTCGAACTCGAACGGGTTCTGCGTGGCAACCAACATGAACGGCCGCTCCAGGCGGCGCGTCTCGTTCTCGACGCTCACCTGCTCCTCGGCCATCGCCTCCAGCAGCGCGCTCTGGGTGCGGGGCGTAGTGCGGTTGATTTCGTCGGCCAGGACGATGTGGTTGAAGATCGGGCCCGGCTTGAACTCGAACGCCTTGGAGTTGCTGTCGTAGACGGAGACGCCCAGCACGTCGCTGGGCATCAGGTCGGGCGTGAGCTGGATGCGGGCGAACCGGCAATCGATGCTCTTGGCCAGGCTGCGCGCCAGCACGGTCTTGCCGACGCCGGGCACGTCCTCGATCAGCACGTGCCCGCGTGCCAGCAGGCCAATGAGCAGCAGGTCGACCGACTTGGCCGACCCCAGGTAGACGGACCGAATATTTTCGCGGAGCCGATCGAGCCGTTGATAGACCACACTTCACCTGGGCAGCGGACCGAGGCCGCCACCGCCGTGGGTGTCGACGCTCCAGCCGCGCATGGTAGCAGCGATCGGCGCGAATTACACAACGCCGCCGCGGACGTGAGATACCGCCATCGGGTGAAGCGTGCCTTGCCCGCGTGGGGCAGCAGCTTCGAGCATCGCTTGTTCAGCGACCCCGCGGGTGCCGGTGCCGGACGCACAGGCCCGCGACACCTGCCGCGAGCAGCGCCACGGATGCCGGCTCCGGCACGGCGGCCGTCTCGGGCAGCGTGGGTAGGCTGGCGGGGACGAAGTCGAACGTCACCGGGTCATACGACCCGTCATCGGTCCAGCCGACGAACAGTCCATTGGTGACGGTCACGTCGTCGATCCCGACGCCCGACTCGGCGAACACCGTACCCTGTGGGTCGGCCGCGGAAACCAACGCCGGAGAATAGGTCCCGGTCGACAGGTCCCAGAAGTGCTTGCCGTCCGCGTACCCGGTCGTGGAGCCGTACGTGAACTGGTTCACAAAGTGCTCGCCAAAGGATGTCGAGTAGGGGGCGTCGACGGCTAAGTTCGGATCAGCCTGATCGATGTCGTTCAACATCGTGTACCCGTTCGGGCTGCCGTCGAACTTGTAGGCGTAAGCGATGTCCAGCCCGGACGGAAAGTCGATCACCTCGTAGGCGGTGTTGGCACCGGTGCCGACCGTCTGCACGACGTCGAGCACGTTGCCGTCGTTGAACACGACCGAGTTGACCGGGCTGGCGGAAGCGGCTTCGGTGCCGACGATAAGGGCCGCCAGGGCGGCCGCAGAGAGGGACAGGCGACGCATGGAACGGATCTCCCCGTGCCGCCTCGCGCGCGGCACGTTCAGGCGTTCCCACGAGGGGTCAACGGTCGAGAGACGGCTGCGACACGCGCGGCCGGGCCGCGGGCGGAGAGAATCTCCCGGCCGTCCCGGATCGCGGGGACGCAGCCAGTTGCGGCCGGGCGCCCATCGCGCCCGGCACATCACCCGCAGGCCGGTCTTCTGGCTTGGGACCCCGCTCGGCCGCCTTCCCATCGACTCGCGTCGACAGTGGCTTGCTGGCCGATCGGATACGCAGTCCCTTACAGCGGCGCGTCCGCGTCGGATTTACACCGACTTCCCAACGCCCACGGGGTTGCCGACAACCTACGCCAACGCCCCGCGCACTACAAGCCCGCCAGCGCCGCCCAATCGACCGCATCGACCGCCCCAGCCACGCCCGCCGGCAGTTGGGGCAAGGTGAACGGCTCGTCCGGGCAGACGCACAGCACGGGCACGCGCCCCCACCGTTGGATCGCGTCCGGGTTGGTCTCGGTGGCCGCGTCGGCGTCGGCCGGGTACCGGTTGATCACCACCCCCGCGACCGCCACGCCGGCCGCGCGCAGCGCCCCAACGGTCAACAGCGTGTGGTTGATCGTGCCCAGCCCCGCCCGCGCCACGACGACCGCCGGCAGCCGCAGCGCCGCCATCAGGTCCAGCACCGTGTGCCCCTCGTCCATCGGCACCAGCACGCCCCCGACGCCTTCAACAACAATGACGTCGCTATCTGACGCAATTGCATCGAGCGAGGATCGGATGGCCCCCCAGTCGAGCGTCACCCCCGCCCGCTCCGCTGCGATCGCGGGCGCGAGCGGCTCGACGAACCGCTGCGGGCAGATCACGTCCAGCGGTTGCCGCGCATCGGCCCAGTGGGCCAGGTACTCCGCGTCCTCCGACACCAGCCCCTCGCGCCGCCGCTCGCAACCAGTGGCCGCCACCTTGCAAACGCCGACCCGCGCCCCGCGCCGGCGGAAGTGGTAGGCGATCGCCGCCGCGACCACCGTCTTGCCAACGCCGGTGTCGGTGCCGGTCACGAACAGGCCGGGGCGGCGTGCGAGCGCGCTCGGCAGGATGGGCGTGAGGTCGGCCATGACAGGTGCGTTCAGTAAGCTGTTGGCGACAGTCGCCCCGTCACAATTGGAAAGAGCCTCGCATCCAGCGGGTACGTGTTGTTCATCGCGAGCGCCTCGACTGTCGCGCGTCCGGTCACGTCCCGGCCGACGGATCGGCCCTCTCGGTGGAGGTCGAAGTGACCTGACCAACGTTGCCGCAACGGGTGGAACAAGGCCACCGATTGACCGGTCGCTGGATCGGTTCCCGAGATCTTTGCAGACTTGTGACCACTACAGTGTGGGCAAGCAAGGGCAAGGCTGTCTTCCCGCGTTGGTCCGCCACGACTCTTCGGCCAGATGTGGTCGATGTGAAATGGAGAACCCTGCCCGAACTGCATCATCCGGCAACACTGACACCGCCCGCCGTCCCGCGCCAGGATGATCTCGCGGAGCTAAACCGGGATGTTAGCCCAGCTGACCGGGTACCCCGAGGCTCCATCGCCATCGCAATCAGATGTTTTACCTGTGCGCTGTCGACCAACGCTTCCAACTCAGATTGTTCGGCCAGGTCGAGCGGCCCATGCCAGTTCCGCTGAAGCGAAAAATGCAGCCGCTCCGCCAGGTGTGGCGAGCAGTTGACAATGTCGGCGGCCACCTTGCACGGCAACGTGAGCGACAGCATTTCAGTGGTAACCGATGAGTCGGCAGTTTGAGTCATGATCGGGCTCGCTCAGGGTTGATGTAGCTCGGTCTTGACTGCACCCACTATAGCGGCCATCCGCTCGATCGGCATCGCCAGCGGTGGCATCAGCACTAGCACGTCGACGAGCGGCCTGATGATGATGCCGTGCCCCCGCAGCCGCTGGCACACCGCCGCCCCGACCCGCTGCCGCGGGTCGAACGGCGTTCGACTCGCGCTGTCGGCCACCAGTTCGATGCCGACCATCAGCCCCTTCTGCCGCACGTCGCCGACGTGCGGCAAGCCCTTCAGCGGCTCCAACATTTCGGCCAGCAGCGCCGCCTTCCGCCGCACATCGGCCAGCAGGTCGTTCCGCTCGAACAGGTCCAGCGACGCCAGCGCCGCCGCGCAGGCCAGCGGGTTGCCGGTGTAGGTGTGGCCGTGGAAGAACGTCCGGCCCCCCCAGGGTTCGCCCAAGAACGCGTCGTAGAGCCGCTGCGTGGCGAACGTCGCCGCCAGCGGCAGGTAGCCGCCGGTGATGCCCTTGGCGACGCACATCAGATCGGGCTGAACATCCTCGTGTTCGCACGCGAACATCCGGCCCGTCCGGCCAAAACCGACGGCCACCTCGTCGGCAATTAGGAGAACATCATGCTGATTGCACAGCTCGCGCACGCCGCGCAGGAACCCCTCGGGGTGGACGATCATCCCGGCCGCCCCCTGGACGATCGGCTCGATACAAACCGCCGCGATGCGGTGGCCGTGCTCGCGCAGGATTCCCTCTAACTCGGCGAGGCAGCGTCCCTTCACCGTGGCCGGGTCGTCCGGCGTGTCGCTGCGATAGACGAACGGCGTTGGCGCGAAGTGGGCCTTGAACAGCATCGGGAAGTAGGGCCGGTGGAACTCGGTCGTCCGGCCGACGCTCATCGCGCCGAGCGTGTCGCCGTGGTACGCCTCGGCGAAGCCGACGAACTCGCACTTCTCGCCCCGGCCCAGGTTGTGCCAGTACTGCGCCGCCAGCTTGAACGCCACCTCCGTCGCCGTCGCGCCGCTGTCGCTGTAGAACACCTTCTTCAGGTTCGATGGCACCAGCTTCATCAGCCGATCCGCCAACACGATCGCTGGCTCGCTGGCCAGGCCGAGCATCGTGGTGTGGGCGACCTGGTCGAGTTGGGCTCGGACGGCGGCGTCGATCTCCGGTACGCGGTGGCCGTGGACGTTGCACCACAGGCTGCTCACGCCGTCCAGGTAGCGATTGCCGTCGCTGTCGATCAGGTGCATCCCCTCGGCCGCCACGATCACCAGCGGGTCGTCGGCGTCCCACAGCTTGTGGTGCGTGAACGGGTGCCAGAGGTGCTGCTTGTCGAGGGCGCGGAGCTGATCGGTTGAGCGTGACACGCCGGGCACGTTAACGAAGTTTGACGGTGTCCCCAACGCGCAGTCCCAGCACGTCCGCCGCCGATCCATCCCGCACGGCGATCTCCACCAGCCAACTGCTGCCAACCAGCGCCAGCGGTTGCCCCACCGGCACGTCGGCGTACGTCCGCCGCAGCGGTCCAACATTGCGGCCGCCGGCGTGCCAGTTCCCGGCGGGCGATCGCTCCATTGCAGAAATGTTCGTCGTCGCGTTGCCGTACACGTCGATATGGAGGACGACGCCGGCGTGGTGGGTGGGTAACAGGTCCATGTCCAGCAGCACCGGCACGACCGGCGGCCCCTTCCTGCGTTGGCCGCTCGCCCATCGCCCTGCCACGGGGGCCATCACGTCGCGGCCGTGGAACGTATGGCTGAACAGCGGTGGCCGCCAGGTGATCTCGAACGCCTTCGGCTTCGGCCGCCCGTGCCGGCGCCAGGCCCAGGTGATCAGGCCGTTGTCGGGGCAGATCACCGTCGCGTGTGCGATCTGCACGATGATCAACCGACGGTCGGTCCCTACGCCGGGGTCCACCACGGCCAGGTGGACGGTCTCTTCGGGGAACGCGCTGATCGCCCGCTCCAGCATGAACGAGCCGGCGGCGATGTCCTGCCGCGGCACGGCGTGCGTCACGTCGACCAGCGTGGCACCGGGGCACTCGCGCAGGATCGCGCCTTTCATCGCGGCCACGTAGTGGTCGGCCGTCCCGAAGTCGGTGGTCAGCGTGACGATCGGCACGGGCGAACCGTAGCACGCGGCTTCGTCAGATCACAGCGGTCGATTCGTCGTGCGCAGGCGTTCGTTCAGGATATAGTCGGCTCGTTATGAACGACCTGACCGAAGCCACGCCGCGGGAGCGGCAGGAGACGATGATCCAGCAGCAGGTGGTCGAGCGCGGCATCCGCGACGCCCGGGTGCTGGACGCGCTGCGGGCCGTCCCACGGGACCGGTTCTTCCGGGACAGCTTGCGCGACGAGGCCTACGCCGATCGCCCCGCCGACATCGGTCACGGGCAGACGATCAGCCAGCCCTACATCGTCGCGCTGATGACGCACCGCCTCGCCTTGCACGGCCCCGAGCGCGTGCTGGAGATCGGCACCGGCAGCGGCTACCAGACCGCCATCCTGGCGAAGCTGGCCGGCGAGGTGTACACGGTCGAGCGCGTGAAGCCGCTGCTCGACGCCGCCTGGGATCGGCTGATGGGCATGGGGCTCCGCCACGTCCACTTCCGCCACGGCGACGGCACGCTTGGCTGGCCCGAGGCCGCCCCGTTCGACCGCGTGCTGATCACCGCCGGCGCCCCGGCGATCCCGGAGCGGCTCTTGCTGAATCAACTCGCCGACGGCGGCATCGCCGTCCTGCCCGCCGGGCCGATCCACAAGCAGATGCTGGTCGAAGTCCGCCGCCGCGGCGACCGGCTCGTGTCGACCGACATCTGCCCCTGCCGGTTCGTCAAGCTGCTCGGCGTTGAAGGGTGGGCGGAGGAAGGGGCGGCGACAAGGTGAGGGGTGAGCGGGACGGGCATCTGGTATCATTTCACCCCATCACCCGCTCACCCCACCACCCCCTCTCCGCTGCATGACCACCCGCCCCACGCCCACCAACCCGCTCGACCAACCCGTCGGTGAGCTCAACGGCATCGGCCCCGCGCGGGTGACGGAGTTCAACCGGCTTGAAGTCCGGACCGTCGGCGACCTGCTGGCCTACTTCCCGCGCGACTACCAGATGGAGGCCGGCGAGCGGCCGATCGGCGAGCTGGTGCCGGGGCAGATCCAGTCGGCGCGCGGCGAGGTGGTGGCCGTCGACTACATCGCCGGTCGGCCGGCCCGGTTCGAGGCGACGCTCGACGACGGCACCGGCAAGCTCGCCCTGGCCTGGTTCAACAGCGCGTTCCTCCGCCAGCAGATCCACCCCGGCGACCAACTGATCGTGCAGGGGATGGTCAAGCTGTTCCGCAACCTGCCGCAGATGGCGCAGAGCAAGTGGTCGAAGGTGGAGGAGGGCGAGGCTGGCGACGCGGGGCTGGACCCCGGCACGCCGGCGGTGCTGCGGCCGGTCTACCCGGCGTCGCAGAAGCTCAGCAGCGAGACGATCGCCGGCCTCATCGAGTCGCACCTGCCCGCCCTGCTGCCGCACGTACACGAGTGGTTCGCCGACGACCTGCTGAAGCAGCACGGGCTGATGGGCCGGCGCGAGGCGTACCAGTTCATCCACCAACCGGGCGATTGGGACCACGCAAAGGAGGCCCGCCGACGGCTGGTGTACGACGAGCTGATGGTGCTGCAACTGGGCCTCGGCATCGGCAAGAAGCTGCGCCAGGGCCGGCTGACGGCGGCCGTGCTGCGGCTGGACAAGGCACTCGACGCTCGCATTCGCAAGCGGTTCCCGTTCGAGCTGACCGAGGCGCAGACGCAGGCGATCTGGCAGATCGTCCGCGACCTGCAGAGCGGCGTCCCCATGAACCGCCTGCTGCAGGGCGACGTTGGCAGCGGCAAGACGGTGGTGGCCGTCTACGCCATGCTGATGGCCGTTGCGAACAAGATGCAGGCGGTGCTTTTGGCCCCGACGGAGGTGCTGGCCGAGCAGCACTACCTCACGCTGACCAACCTGATGAAGGACAGCGGCGTGAAGGTGGAGCTGTACACCGGCAGGACCCGCCGGGCGACGCGCGGCACGATCATGACCGCACTGGCCGACGGCCGGGTCCACCTGGCGGTCGGCACGCAGGCGCTGCTGCAGGAGGGCGTGAAGTTCGCGAACCTGGGACTGGTCGTCGTGGACGAGCAGCACAAACTGGGCGTGCAGCAGCGGGCGGTGTTGAAGGGGAAGGCGTTCGCGCCGCACTACCTGGTGATGACGGCCACGCCGATCCCGCGGACGCTGGCGCTGTCGTACTTCGCCGACTTCGAGGTGAGCAGCATCGACTTCCTCCCGCCCGGCCGACAGCCGATCCAGACCTGGCGGGTGCGCTCGAACCAGGCGGGGAAGGCGTACGAGTTCGTCCGCAGCCAGGTCGCGCTGGGCCGGCAGGCGTACGTCGTGCTGCCGAAGATCGACGACGACGGCACGGCCGAAAACGCCAAGAGCGTGCGCAGCGAGTTCGCGCGGCTGAGCCGCGGCCCGCTGGCGGGGCTGCGGATGGCGGCCTTACATGGGCAGATGTCGACCGAGGAGAAACAGGGCGTGATGGACGGCTTCCGCGTGCGCAAGATTGACGTGCTGGTCGCGACCACGGTGATCGAGGTGGGCGTCGACGTGCCGAACGCGACGGTGATGGTGATCGGCGACGCCGAGCGGTTCGGCCTCTCCCAGTTGCACCAACTGCGTGGACGCGTTGGCCGGGGCGAGCACGAGAGCCACTGCCTGCTGATGAGCGACGCCGTCAGCGAGCCGGCCGAGAGCAGGCTCAAGGCGATGTGCGAGACGACGGACGGCTTTGACATCGCCGAGCTGGACCTGCAGCTGCGCGGTCCCGGCGAGTTCTTCGGCACCCGCCAGCACGGCCTGCCGGCGTTCAAGCTGGCCGACCTGTCGCAGGAGATGACGCTGCTGCAGCACGCCAAGGATGACGCAGCAGCTTTACTCGCCCGAGATCCGTACTTGCGCCTGCCGGAGCACGAGCACCTGCGGGTCGCCCTGCGCGAGCACATCGGGGACGACGTGGGGTTGGCGCAGGTGGGGTGACCCATTCGTCAGTCCCCCGCTCCGCGGGGGTTCTTTGATGAAGAAAACACCCGGCAGAGCGGGGAGCTAACGGATGGAGGAAGGTGCGGCACCAAACTAAGCGTGCATCGGCACCATCGCGATGACCGCGTACACGGCGGCGGTGCTGGTCATGATCAGGAACTCGGGCATGCGGGTCAGCAGGTAGATCGCCCCGCAGGCTGCCACCATGCTGCCACCGGCCATGGAAACGGGCGACTGGGCGGCCAGGGTCGTCAGGTTGTTGATCAGGTCGGCGAACATCGTCGTCGGCTCCTAAGGGTGTTGGGTGACACCCGAAACCTATCACCGATTACGCGCGCGGCAACTCGCGGACGAACGCGCGCAGGGTGGGGCGCGAACTTCGTCCTGCACTGGCCGTAACGACCCTGCGGCCATGGTTGACGGGCGGTTAGGCGAAACAGTGGGAAAACGCGCTTTACCTTCGGCGGGTGGCCGGCCGATGAAAAGCCCAGACGGGGCGGCTGCCGATAATGTCCGGACGGAGACGGCTAATGGACTGGTTCATGCTGACGGCCATGGTGATCGCGGGTTGGGCGGTGCTGTCGGTGTTCGCCGGCGAACGGACGGTCCGCCAGCAGCAGATCGCCGCGGCGACGGCCGCTGCCGCCGCCGCAGTCCCACCCAAACCCAAGCGGAAGCACAAGACCGCCGAACCGACTGGCCCGCGCCTGGCGGCGTGACCGTACTCCGCGAAAGACGCTGAACCACGGCGACACCGAGACGCGGAGGAGTCACGGACGCGGTTCGGGTGTGGGCTTCCGCAGCTGCCGCACCTCCGCCGCAAATGGCCCCCTCGCCGGGCGGTGCCACTCCTGGCTCGACCAATATCTTCGCTACCCGCCCGTGGAGAGAGTTGGCCTCCAACCCCAGGTCGCTGGCCGCCTCGGCCACCGAGTATTCCTGCTCGTTGACTGTCTTGACCGCCGACACCTTGTACCCACGGGTGAACTTCCGCCTCGCGGGTGCACGCTCCATCGGACAGCCGTTACGGTCTCTTTCAGAACGGCCATCGTTCGTGGGGAAGGTCAGACCCACTCTTGCAGGGAACCTTCATGCGCGGCTATGTGGAGAATACACGCCCTGCCCTGTGGGTCACCGCAGTTCGGCGATCGGGACGGGCCGGCGCTGGGCTGCGCTGATCGTGGCGGCCTCGAGCACCTCCTGCGTGCGGTAGGCGTCCGCGAAGTCGGGCAGCGGCACCTCCGCGGGCACGCCGCCGACGACGCGGCAGACATCGGCGGCCATGTTGACGAACGTGTGCTCGTACCCCTGATGATGGGCGGCAGGCCACCAGGCGTCGGCGTAGGGGTGATGGCCGGGCCGGCTGGCGGGGATGCGGGTCCAGCCGGCGGTCCTGGGGTCGGCAGTGCGGTCGTAGAAGTCGAGGTAGACCATTTCCTCGAAGCTGAAGCGCAGGGCGCCGTGCTGGCCGTGAACCTCGATGCCGTTGCGGTTGTGGTACCCGGTGGCGAAGCGGGTGGCTTCGAACGTGGCGAGGCCCCCGCCGGTGAGGCGGGCCATGAAGGTCGTGTGGTCGTCGACGGTGACGGCGCCGGTGGCGCCCAAGGGGGCCAGGCCGAGCCGGCCGGCGTCGTCGGAGGCGCCGCCGCGATCCTCATCTGTGACCAACGCCCGCTGTTGAATGAACGTGTCCTGGGCGGCGCCGATCACCTCGGTGATCTCCTCGCCGGTGACGAACCGGGCCATGTCGATGATATGGGTGCCGAGGTCGCCGTGCGCCCCGCTGCCAGCCTGGTCGCCGTCGAACCGCCAGACCAGCGGCACCTCGGGGCCGGCCCAGTCCTGCAGGTAGGTGGCCCGCACGTGGTACACCCGGCCGATCTTGCCCGCCCGGACCAGTTGCTGCGCCAGCGCGACGGCCGGCACGCGGCGGTAGCTGTACCAGACGAACGTCTTCGACCTCGACTTGGCGGCGGCGTCACGCATGGCCCGGGCATCGGCCAGGGTGGCGGAGAGGGGCTTCTCGCAAGCGACGTGCTTGCCAGCCTCAAGGGCGGCCAGCACGAACTCGCGGTGCTTGTTGTTCGGCGTGGTGACGTCAACCAGATGCACGTCGGGGTCGGCCACGGCGGCCCGCCAGTCGGTCGAGTGGTGGTCCCAGCCCCAGCGGTCGGCGAACTCGGCCAGCTCCGCGCCGTTGCGGGCCACGATCGTGTGCATGACCGGCCGGACTGGCAGGTCGGTGAAGAACCGCGGGGCCGACAGCCACGCGTTGGAGTGGGCCCGGCCCATGAACTTCTGGCCGATCAGGCAAACGTTGAGCGGGTTGGCGGGGATTGGCATGAGGGAAGTCTGGGCGGTCCTTGAGAGGCGAAAGAGTCCACGAATGGCACGAATGAACACGAACCAAAAAAGGGTTATGAACGAAGGACACGAAGAAGAGAGAACTCTCGACGGCTCTCGCCCGGCTTCGTGTCCCTTCTTGTCGTTCCTGGATAACCCTTACCTGGAAAATCAACACCTATGCCGCGTTGTCAATCCGATTTGTGATTCATTCGTGCAGTTCGTGGCCGACCTCTTCTCTTACACCGCTCGGCGGTCAGCGTTTCGTCTGAGTGGTTCGCGGGTGGTAAGTGCCGCGCTCGCAGTCGACGACGAAGGTCTCGACGCAGGCCTTGAGGTCCTCCCACTTGGTGCGGATCAGGTCGGCCTCGTCGGCGTCGATAACGGCGTCGTCGGCCATCGAGCCGGTGACGGCGTCGAGCAGCTCGCTGAACTCGCGGACCATGGTCTGGGTGGACGAGAAGACGCCCGGCGGTACCGACGCCGCCCCATCGAGGCGGCGGCCGGCGGGGACGGCGGGATTGGCGACGAAGAAGCCGTCGGCCTGGTTGCAGATCCATCGGACCAGCCGGATATCGCGGGTCAGCTGGTACATCTCGCGCACCCGGTCCAGCGGGTTCTTCGCGCCCGACTGGTCTGGGTCGGTCGACTCGGCCGGCGGCTCGCACCACTTGTAGACCAGCGCCGGCGACACCTTCAGCGCCGCCGCCACCGCCTTGACCCCCGGTTCGTCCACGGCCTCGCGGATCACGTCGTACGATTTCATATCGGGGCGTGAGTTTAACGACCAATGGCCGCCGACGCGAAATCGGGGCGGCCACTAGTGGCACGAATGGACACCACTCATGGGCGTACCCGCGCCACTTACCGTTCGGGCAGAGGATTTATCCGCGAAGGGCACAAAGGTACACGAAGGCAAAGAGGACGGGCCAGTCTGCTCTTCTTCGTGTCCTTCGTGTCCTTCGTGGATCTCTCTTTCCGGCCGAATTTGGCCTGGTCTGATTTGTGTACGTTCGTGCCATTCATAGCCGCCCTTCGTCCGGCCTTCGCGTCTTCGCACCTTCGCGGTTCAAATCCGGCGACCATGGCCCAGACCAAGACGCAGATCCAGCAGATGTTGACGTCGGCCGACAGGTCGCCGCGGCACCGGTTCGGGCAGAACTTCATGATCGACGGGAACCTCGTGCGGGCCGTCGCCGCGGCTGGGCAGATCGGGCCGGGCGACACGGTGGTCGAGGTCGGGCCGGGAACGGGCACGCTGACGGACGAACTGCTGGCGTCGCCGGCGGGCCGGGTGGTGGCGGTGGAGATCGACCGCGATCTGGCGGGGCTGCTGCGCGAGCGGTTCGCGGGGAACGATCGCTTCACGCTGATCGAGGGGGACGCCCTGGCGGGGAAGCACGAGTTGAATGCGGAGTTGCTGGCAGCGATCGCGCCGGGGTCGACGCGATTGGTCGCCAACCTGCCGTACAACATCGCCAGCCCGCTGGTGATCGAGCTGCTGCGGGCCGGCGTGGAGACGCTGGCGTTCACAGTGCAGAAGGAGGTGGCTGACCGGCTCAAGTGCGCGGGGGGCGAGGGGTACGGTCCGCTGAGCGTGATGGCCAAATTGTTGGCCGACGTGGAGGTGCTGCGGACGCTTCCGCCGCAGGCGTTCTGGCCGGCGCCGAAGATTGACTCGGCACTGGTGCGGATGGTGCGGCGGGATCGGTTGGGGGATCGGTCGGCCGCCGTCGGGCGGTTCATCGCCGGCGTGTTCTCGGCTCGGCGGAAAACGCTGCGAAAGGCGTTGGACGTGGCCGGAGTGCCGGCGGATCGCGTGGCAACGCTAGCGGGGTTCGACCTGTCGCTCCGGCCGGAGACGTTTCCGCCGGGGGAGTTGTTGCGGTTGTACGAGGCGGTTTTTGCCGGCGGAACAGAGGGGCGGAGGTGAAGAAGCGAGTGCGCGGTTCCTCTGCCTCTCTGCTCCTACACACCGGCGGCGACCGCCTCGCCCAGCGGCACGCCCCCCCGCCGTGGCTTGCCGTTCATCGTCGCCGGGACCAGCGCCCCGGTGGCGAGCAGGATCACCGCTTGCACGGACATGGTGGCCATCGATCGGCCGTGCCAGGTCATGTAGACGTCGGAGCCGGCCATGCCCTGGGCGCGGAGGCCCTGCATGATGGGCATGATGCCGAGCCCGAAGATGATGGCCATGCCGAACGCCCCGATGAAGCCGACGAGCAGGCCGAGCGTCCACCGCGACGGGTAGGTGACGAAAGCGAGCCCGGACGACAGCATCGCGACGCCGCCGACGGCCATTTCGTAGACGCGGAACCCCGCGAACATGGCGGGGGCGGCGGCGGCGAACGTGTCGTGCGGCAGGTGGTGGAAGAAGTAGAGCCCGAACACGAACGTGGCGATCGTCCCGCCGAACCACAGCCCCCAGCAGATCGTGGCGACAAATAGCAGCGTGTAACGCATGGGGCGACTGTACGCCCGCAACCGCAAAAAAGAAGACACCGGCGTTTCCGCACGGTGTCTTCCGGAGGGGAGAACTCGTTGAGCCGGATAATCGGCAAATCTTACCTAATCTATGCTACCGCTCTCTGCAAACCGCTGTCAATCATTTCCGTTCACCGGCGACAGCCTACACATCGGAACCGTTCGCCGTCGGGCTGTAGAAATTCTTGCCGCCCGCCCCACCGCGGCGTCCGGTGGCCCGGACGGTCGGCTTGAGGGCGGCGACGCTGTCGCGGATGGCGGCGGTGGCGGCGTCGAGGTTCTCCTTCGACGTGCTGCTGCGGTCGAACTCGACCGGCGGACCGAACGCGACCGCCGCCTTCTGCCGGACCAGGCAGGCGGCGTGCATGCCCTGGCCCCGCTGCGTGCCGTCCTGGTAGGCCGGGTAGATCGGCACCTTCGCCTTGATTGCCATCAGGGCCGCCCCGGTGTGGAACGGCAGTAGGTCGTCGGCGGTGGCGATCTTTCCCTCGGGGAACACGCCAAGGATGCGGCCGTCGTTGAGCGCCCGCAGGGCGGCGCGGAGGCTGGACGTGTCGCGCCCGCCCCGGTCGACGGGGATCACGCCCAGCGTGCGGAAGATCCCGCCGAGGCCGGGCATGTCCATGTACTCCTTGGCCATCATCCAGATGATCAGCCGTTGCGGGCTGGCCGACTGCAGCAGCAGCGGGTCGAGGCTGGAGACGTGGTTGCAGACCAAGATGCCCGCCCCCCGCCGCGGCAGGCGCGACGGGCTGACGATCCTCAGGTCGTGGTAGACCCGGGCGAACAGCGTGTCGATCCCGCGCAGGGCCCGGATGGCGATGCGGTCCTCGGGACGCTTGGCGGGGGGTTTGGTGGCGGGCGGCACGGGCGGTGATAATAGTGGACAACCGACGCTTCACGCGACGGCGCGAACCTGACGGGGAATGGATCACGGCGCCCGCTCGGCGGGGATCGCCAGCGTGTTCCACACGCACCGGTCGACCCGGGGCCCATCACCGGTCGGGGCGAACAGGACGTAGCGCGCGTCGGCCAACAGCGACGTGCAGGCGTCGACGTGTTCGGCACCGACCTCGACGTACAGCGTCGGCCGAGCATCGTGCAGGACGGTCCGGCCGCCGCGCAGCACGGCCGCCTCGGCACCCTCGACGTCCACCTTGACCATGCCCGGCGGTCGCCCGGTTGCCGCCAGCAGGTGGTCCAGCGTCAGCACCGGGACCAACTGCCGCTCGCGAACGCCCCCGGCCTGCGTGCGGTCGGCGTGCTCGGCCAGCGCGTTGGACGCCCGGCCCCGCTCGGCGATCAGGAACGTGGCCACCCTCGCCTCGTCGGCGATGGCCGCGACCAGCACGTCGGTCGGGGCGGCGGCGGCCGGGAGGGCGGCGGCGGTCCGGCGGATCAGCGCGGACAGCGTCAGGTCCGGCTCGACGCAGACGACCTGCCCCCCGCTGCCGGCCCGCACGGCCGCGGCGGCGGCGAACACGCCGACGTTCGCCCCGACGTCCCATACGACATCGCCGGGCCGGACGTGCCGGTCCACCACGGCCAGCAGTTCCGGGTCGCACCACGCCGCCCCCGGCCGCAGGTACGACAGGGCCGCGTCGGGCGTGACCAACATCCGGGCGGCACCGAACGGCACCGGCAGCCGTCGCCAGAACGTGCGGCCCCGCGCCAGGCGTTCAATCGTGCGGCGGAGTGACGGCATCGTCCTCGGCCTTATACCCGCCGTCCGAACGGGAACCAACGGTCCCGATCATCACCACCGCACGCTGTTGGAGTTCCTACCCTCAGCCTTCAGCGGACGCGGGGACACCGCCCGTCACTTCGTCAGCTTCCGATACTTGATCCGGTGCGGCTGGTCCGCCGCGATGCCCAGCCGCTTCTTCTTGTCGGCCTCGTAGCTGCTGTAGTTGCCGTCGTGGAACACGACCTGGCTGTCGCCCTCGAACGCCAGGATGTGCGTGGCCAGGCGGTCCAGGAACCAGCGGTCGTGGCTGATGACGATCGCGCAGCCGGCGAAGTTCTCCAGCGCCTCCTCGAGCGCGCGGATGGCGTTCACGTCGAAGTCGTTGGTCGGCTCGTCCAGCAGCAGCACGTTCGCCCCCATCTTCATCATGCGGGCCAGGTGCACGCGGTTGCGCTCCCCACCCGACAGCGTGCCCACCTTCCGCTGCTGGTCGGAGCCGATGAACGTGAACCGCGTGCAGTAGCTGCGGCTGTTGACGTTCACGTTCCCCAGCTTGATGAACTCCGCCCCGTCGCTGATCGCCTGCCACACCGTGTCGTCCGGCAGCAGGGAGTCGCGGCTCTGCTCGACGTAGGCGAGCTTCACGCTCTCGCCAACCTTGATCTCGCCGCCGTCGGGCGCCTCGTGGCCGGTGATCATGCGGAACAGGGTCGTCTTGCCCGCGCCGTTGGGCCCGATGATGCCGACGATCGCGTTGGGCGGCAGGCTGAAGTCGACGTTGCTCAGCAGCAGCTTGTCGCCGAACGCCTTGGTTAAACCTCTGGCGTCGATCACCTTCCCGCCCAACCGCGGGCCCGGCGGGATGAAGATCTCGACGTTCTTCTCCGTCTCCCGCTGGTCCTGGGCGACCATCTCCTCGTACTTGGCCAGCCGGGCCTTGGATTTCGCGACCCGCGCCTTGGCCCCCTGCCGCACCCATTCCAGTTCGCGCGCAAGCGCCTTCTGCCGGGCCGAAGCCTGCTTCTCCTCGATCTCCATCCGGCCCTTCTTTTGCTCCAGCCAGCTGGTGTAATTCCCCTTGAACGGGATCCCCTGCCCGCGGTCCAGCTCCAGGATCCAACCGGCCACGTTGTCCAGAAAGTACCGGTCGTGCGTCACCGCAATGACCGTCCCCTCGTACCGCTTCAGGTGTTGCTCCAACCACTCCACCGTCTCGGCGTCCAGGTGGTTCGTCGGCTCGTCCAGAATCAGCACGTCCGGCTTGGTCAGCAGCAGCCGGACCAGCGCCACCCGCCGCCGCTCACCACCCGAGAGGTTATCGACCACCGCATCGGCCGGCGGACACCGCAGCGCGTCCATCGCCATCTCCAGCTGCGCATCCAGATCCCACGCGTTGGCGACGTCCAGCTTCTCCTGCACGCTCCCCTGCTTCTCCAGCAGGGCCGTCATCTCATCCTCGCTCATCGGCTCGGCGAACTTCTCGTTGATCCGCTCGTACTCGGCCAACAGGTCCAGCGTCTTCTTGACCCCCTCCTCCACGCACTGCTTGACCGTCTTCCCGGCCGTGAGCTGCGGCTCCTGCTCCAGGTACCCAACCGTGTACCCCGGCGCCAGGCTGATCTGCCCGTCGTACTGCTTGTCCGCCCCGGCCAAAATCTTCAGCAGCGACGACTTCCCCGACCCGTTCAAACCCAGGACGCCGATCTTGGCCCCGTAGAAGTAGGACAGGTAGATGTCCTTGAGGACGACCTTCTTCTCGTGCGCCTTGGTGACGCCGGACATGGTGTAGATGACTTTGGTCGACTCGGGAGTAGCAGTGGTGGCCATGGTGGGCGATGGTACGCGGCCGGCGGCCGAGGCCAAGGCGTGCCGCACGGTTCATCGCGCCCGCCGTGGTCCTCTACGCGCCAACGTCATTGGGGATGCCGCCCTCGACTTTCAAAGGCCTGAGCGTCGGGTCCGGACACTTTGGCTGTTACGCTCGGCACGTCCGGGAAGACCAACTCATCGGCCCAGACGTCGAAGACGTCCACCTGACGCCTGGCCGCCGAAGGGTTCGGGCGGAGGACGACCGTCACCGGCCCGCCAGCGATCAGGTTAGGATCGAACGAATCGGACCGCCAGTAATTGAAGCCGCCTGCCCGGCAGAAAACACGCTGGTCGACGCGGGTGTCCCGCCCGCGGCACCGAAGGTAAACGTCGTACCCCAGGTGTACCGGCGGTTGCGTGACCTCGATGTACACGTCGACCGTGCGATCGGGAAAATGCTCGACCACGCACCGGAGCGACCGCCGGACGCCCTCCGCCGCGGCGGTGTTTGGCAATACAGCCACCGATGGCTCCGTGGCCGGCAGTAGCTGGAACGACGCCGTCGCCTCGGCCCGCATTCGGAGCACCGGCTTGGCATCGGTGTAGCTGACGCCAGACTCGGTGTGCGTCTTCACCGATAGATCGAGCGTCACCGTGACCCGATGCGGACCGGGTGTCAGGCCGGCCAGGCAATCGGCCGGGATGGGGGCGTCGGCGTCCTCGACCGCCGGGGTGGTAGCACAGCACCACTTGGCACCGATCGGCGAGGCGTCGTACGGGCCGCCGCCATCCAGCCGTAGGACGGCACGCTCAACGTGGACATACACGGTGCTGACGCTGGCGACCCGGCCCGGCCGGAACACGAAGGCGAACGGGGCTGGGTCGCCCTGCCGAACCTGCCGGCGGACGGCGATGCCAACCGTGCCTGGCCACGCGTGGTCGAGGTAACGATGCCAGCGGTCGGCGGACAGCTTGCCATATTGCCAGGCTGTTTCGATGAGAGTGCCCCACGCCGGGTCCAATGGCTTGGCCGTGTCGGCCTGATACGACAGGCCGTCGTCCAGCACGCGCTCCAGGTCGGCCGGGGCGAGGTCTCCGCCGCCCCCCAACGCATCGACCTCGCGACGCTGGAGTTCCACCAGCGGCGCTGCCCGCCGATCCGGGTTGGGCGAGGACGCCATGTATGTCAGGTAGGCGAGCGGCGCGTGCCTGAGCCAATCGACGTGGCGATATCGGCCGAACGCCCAGACGCCGCTCCAAGCCAAGGTCGTGGCGACCAGTCCGAGCCCCGCCGTCAGCAACCCGAATCGCCGCCGTCGATGACCCATGACGACGGCCCGCCGTTGATTCAGGTCGGCCCCGCACTCGGGGCACCGCCGGACGGCGTCGGGTGGCCGCCCGGTCAGGTCGAACCGGCACCGCCGGCATAGCGGATGGTCATCCGTCCGCCGGCCGCGCAGGCCGACGACGATCAATGCGACCCCGACGCCGCACAGCGTGCCTGAGACAGCGAACATCACTGAGAACTCCGTTAGCCCTGAGCTTCGCCCGGGTCGACCCGGCGGAGCCGGGCTAATGAACCAGTCGACGTCACGGCAAGAGCCGGCCGGCGTGCTCGGACCACCTCACTCGTCGCTCGGCAAGACGTTGACCGTCCCCGGCACGACGAGCCGGTCCGAAACGACCGGCGACAGATCGTCGCTCGCCGCCGGCCCGACGCCGACCTTGACCGTGACCCGCACCCGGTGCGGCCCGAGAACAAAATCCGACGACCGCGGATCAGGCCACAGCTGCCACTGCCAGTCGGTTGTGGCGACCCCCGCCCCGCTGCTGGCGTTGAATCGCAAACCGTTGAACCACCGCAACCGCCACGGTACGCCGTCCACCCCTTCCCAAGCCAAATCTGGGTCTTTGGCGCTGACGATCAGCACCGACCGCGGGCCCGCGCTCCTGCCACCGTTGTGCACGGTGATCGTCAGCGGCCCCGCTGGCGAGGCGTGCGTCGAGAGCTGAAGGTTGAGCATAACCCCCCCACGCCTGCGCCGCGTACCGGTGCCACTGGGCCTCGCTCACCTGCCCCCGCTTCCAGGCCTGCTCGATCAGGTCACCTCAGGACGGGTCCCACGCCCTGAGCGGGTCGCCTTGAAGGCCCAGGCCCGTATGCATTACGCCGTTTAGCGAGCGCCCCGAGATCCGCCTGTCCGACAACCGGAACGTCAATTCCAACAGGGCCGGCGTCCGGCGCGCCGGGTCCACCGACGACGCCTCGCCCACCAGGTAGAACACCGGTACCAACCGCAGCCAGTTGTACTGTCGCGCCCACTGCAGGCTCGCCGAGCCACCCAAGAGGGACGACGTCGCGACCAGTGCCGCCCCGGCCAACAACATCCCTCGCCGTCGCCGTCGGTGCCCGACGACGATCGCCCGTCGCCGGCCCAGGTCCCCGCCGCACTCCGGGCAACGCGTCGAGTCCGGTGCCCGCCCGGTCAGGTCGAACCCGCACCGCCGGCACAGCGGGTGGGCGTCGATCCGCCGGTCGCGCAGGCCGACGGTGGTCACCGCTACGCCAACGATGAACGCGGCGATGATCGCGATCGGCACGGTTTCCCCTTATCCACTTCGCGCTCGCCGTCGGGAACATCGTCCCAGCCGTGGCGGAAGCCCGCGGATCTTCGGCGCACCCGACGACGTTCGACACGCCACCGTCCGCGGGCTTCCGCCACGCGGCTGGATGGGACGCGCCGGCCCGCAGACCATGCTTTGTGTCGGCCGAAGTGGCCGGCTGCAGGATACCGCGGTTCGCTCACAGTTGCCCCGCCGGCCAGCCGATCCTATACTGTCTGTTGCATCACCGGGGGCGATCGGTTTCGACCGGGCAACTGCGGTGGTGGTGGCATGCCGAGGACGCCCGCTTGGCCTCGTTAAACATGTGGGTAAACAACAACTGCCAACAACGACCATGTCGCTGTCGCAGGCCGAGTCGGCTTCACCGCCGCCCCGGTTATGGCTGCCTAAGAAAATAGGCAACCTCGGTACGGCGTGATGCCTCCATCATGTCGACCGCAAAACGGAGGCTGATTGCCGCACCCCGCCCGTGGTGCGGTGGCGAGAAAACAACGGGTTGCTCCGCAGCGCAGGTTGCCCGTGATCGTCGCCGCGGAAAAGACAAAACGCTGGGCTAAGCATGTAGAGGCCGCCATTCGGGCTGTTTCGGGACGGGGGTTCGATTCCCCCCGCCTCCATCGAAAAAACCCGCCACGTTGTGGCGGGTTTTTTCGTGCCCGCCATCGGTGGTTAAACCGTCACCCACGCCGGTCGACAGTGTGGTACGCCGGCGTCCCGATCGTCACCGGGGGTTGGCGATGCTCGGGACCGGCAGCTCGGTCATCAGCCGCAGGCCGGCCGGGGACTTCAGCAGGCGCGGGATCGCGTTGATCAGGGCGGCGACGGTGGCCGAGTCGCCAGCGACGCCGCCGGGCAGGCGGGCGTGGATCGGCGGGTCGCCCTCGATGCGGATCGCGTCGTGCGGGTCGGCCGCGTCGAGGTACATTTTCAGGTCCATCTTCAGCACCTTGCTCCGGTCGGCCAGGATCGCCTCGGCCTGCTGGTGCAGCCCGCAGGTCAGCCCCCGGCGGACCTGGAAGTAGGCCGTGGTGATGTCGTGGTCGGCGATCACCGGCTCGCACGTCTCGACGATCCGATCGATTTTCCAGCCCACGCTGTGGGCGACCAGCGCGACCGACTCCTGGAACCCTGCGTGCCCAGCCTTGCCGGCGCGGAACAGCTCGCGGAACGTGTCGGGCTCCAGGCCCGACCCGATCTTCCGCTGAAGCGGCATCCGGCGGGTGGAGGCGTCGACCACCCGCTCGACGTGGATCTCACGCACCGACCGGCTCACGCCGGTCAGGCACACGGGCAACACGTCCATCACGAAGCCGGGGTTCACGCCGGTGCCCACCACACGGGCGTCGTGCCGCTCGCACAGCGCGTTGAACTCGCGGGCCTCGGCCGGGGCGCGGTGGTACGGGAACAGCAGCTCCTCGCACGACGAGACGACGCTGATCCCGGCCCGGGCCATCGGGGCGATCTGCTGCATCGACGCGACCGCCTTGGACCCAGCCGTGTGGAGCACGACGTCCGGCCGCACCTCGGCCAGCAGCGCCTCGAAGCTGGCGAACACCCGGCTGCCGGCCAGGGCCGGGTCGCCGGTCAGCTCGCCGAGGTCCCTGCCGACCTTAGCCGGGTCGATGTCGACGCCCCCCACGACCCGCGCCCACGGCTTGGACGCGGCCAACCGCAGCGCCTCGATGCCGATCGGGCCCAGCCCGAACTGCGCGACCGTGATGGCTCGACCCTGCTCCGGCCGGGCGGCCGGCCGCGTTCGCGTGCTGGGGGCTGTGGCGGTCTTGTTGCTGGTGGGCGCTTCGATCGTTGCGATGGACATGGTCCTCCTGGTGCCGATTCACCACGGGCCCGCCCGGGCCTGGCAATCTGGCTTGGCTTAAGTGCGGTGAAGGCAGCCGACCGACGGTGCCCGCCGCCTCCGCAAGATGGTCGAGCTGAGCGCCTCGGAGCACGCCGAGGCGCAAAAAGGGGGGCCTGCAGCCGGCCGTGCCCGTGCGCCGAGCCGGCGACGATGAGCTACCGGGGGCGGGTGGCCAAGTCGATCGTGACGGCCGTGGGGGAGGTGCGGGTGGAGCGGCGGTACTACGCGTCGCGGGGGCCGTGCGGGTGCAAGGCGGTGCCGTGGGACGACTGGGCCGGGGTGCCGGCGGGGCACAAGCTGACCGTGGCGGCGCGGCGGATGGTGACGCTGGCGGGGTCGGGCTGGTCGTTCGACGAGGCGGCGGAGAAGGTCCGCGAGCTGTGCCGGCTGCCGGTCAGCGACGACGTGGTCCGGCGGGTCTGCGACGCCGAGGGGGAGGCGGCGGCCCGGTGGTTGAAGGGCGACCCGGCGTCGGCCGCGCCGATGGCGGCGGCCGAGGGTGAGGTCGAGTTCTACACCGACGGGGTCAGCGTCAACACGGTCGACGGGTGGCGCGAGATGCGGGTCAGCGTGTTCGCCAAGCGGGCGGCGGCCGACCCGGTGCCGCCGGCCCAGTGGGACCAGCGGGACCTGGGGCCGCCGGCGTGCCGGGTGGCGTGGGCGGCGATCGCCAGCAGCGGCCTGGTCGGGGCGTCGTGGCGGCGGATGCTGGACCACCTGGGGCTGGCCGGCTGCCCGCGGCTCAGCGTGCTGGCGGACGGGGCGCGGTGGATCTGGGACGAGGCGGCCAAGCGCTTCCTGGCGGTGGTCAACGTCGAGTGGGTCGTGGACGTCTACCACGTGGCCGAGCACGTGCACGCCGCCGGGCAACAAATGTTCGGCCGCGGGACGCCGGCCGCCCGGGACTGGGGCGAGCGGCAACTGGCGGACCTGATCCGGCTGGAGGGCCCGCGGTTCATCGAGCACCTCGAGCGGGAGCGAGCCGACCTGTCGAACGGCGGCGGCGACCCACGCGTGGCGGCCCTGGACGGCCTGATCGGCTACCTGTCGGCCAACCGGGACAGCCTGTGGTACCGCACCCGCCTGGCCGCGGGCCTGCCGATCGGGTCGGGGCTGGTCGAGGGGACGTGCAAGAACATGATCGGCAAACGGCTGAAGCTGAACAACCCGCGGTGGCGGGTCCGCCGGGCCGAGCACATGGCCGCGTTGCGGTGCCTGCACTACAGCAAGCTGTGGCCGGCCTACTGGGAGTCAAAGTCAGCCGCGCTGGCCGCCTGAACCCGACCGCCAAGAAAAGGAGCTACACCCAACACCTGAGCACCCACCGTCTGGAGGATCACGTGGCGTTGTCACCGGGCGTGCTCGTTTTTCCGGGCGATCCTAATTCATTCGCGCCGCACACGTTGTCCAGTACTCGTCCCACAGGCGGCTCTGGTGCAGCGTCTCCAACGCGATCACCGCTTCGGCGTGGTCCGGATCCCACCGCTTGCCCGGGCCCTTCACCCGGTGCGGCGCGGCGCCGCACTCGCTCTCGGTCGTCGAGCTGCTGATCCGCCAGCCGCGGCGCTCGCACTCGGCGTAGGCGATCATCTCCTTGCGCGGCGCGACGTAGCTCAGCAGCTGGTCCGCCTCCTTGCGCTTCCCGCCACGCTGCGCGGCCCGCCACTGGACCAGGTGGTTCCAGAACGGGTCGTACCCGTCGTGCCGGGCCCGGTGCATCGCCTGGGCCGCCCACCGCTGGCCCGCCTCGCTCCCCTCGCCGAAGGTCGCGCGGGCGCCCTGGTTCACGTGCTGCCCGAGGTGCCAGAAGTCCAGGCACCACGCCGACAGCAGGACCGTCCAGCCCATCAGCAGGTTGAGGATCCACGGCCCGCCGTCCACGTTGGCCACCCGCTCGTCGGCCCCGGCGAAGCCGACCTGCCTCGCGTCCCGCCGCATGATCCGGCCCGCCTCGGCGCAGGGCCTGCGGGTCACCGACACCAGCCGGCGCCCCACCGCCTCGTCGTGGAACTGCACCAGCTTGAACTCCTTGTACCGCTGGTCGGTCCCCGCCCGGCGGCGGGGCAGGGGCGGCAGCTTGGGCCCGTCCGCCGGGCGCCGGGCCCGCGCCGCCACGGCCGCCTCGCGCCGCTTGCGCTTCTCCGCGTCGGTGACCGTGGGCACGGTGAAGCCGTCGATCCCCACGTAGAGCCGGGAGACCTCCTTCCCCTCCGGCGTCTTCACCAGGCAGTCCTTCGCTTTCCACCGCGGCGCGACCGCCCCCGACTCCCGGGCCGCCAGCACCCGCTTGCCCTCGGCCTCAACGACCTCGCGCAGCAGCGTCTCGCCCAGCGTCAGCTGCGCCGCGTGCCTCAGCTGCTCCACCGTCCGGGCGAAGCTCTTGCCCGTCGCGTTCAGCCGGCAGCACAGCTCCCGCGCCCCCCGGCTCACCGTCGCCTCCGCCGCGTCCAGCAGCGCGTCGGCCGGCGTCACGCCCCCGCCCCCCCTGCCCTGCCACCGCGTGCGGCGGACGACCACGCGGCCGTTGCTGGTCAGCGTGCTCCGCGGGTCGGACCCCTTGGACCTCAGCCGCCCGCCGCCCGCCGGGTCCACCGGGGGGAAAAGCCGACGCCGCCGCGTCGGCCCTCATCTGCAAGGCCCGCTCGAACGTCCGCCTCCGGTACTCCGCCATCCGGTCGCGCACCTCGTGCTCGCTGGCGTTGATCCACGCCCCGTCCGGCGCCCGGTTCACCGCCGCCATCACCTCGGCGAGCATCAGCTCCGTCTCCTGCCGCATCGCCTCGACGAACGCGCCTTCGGGCACCTGGACCTGACTCGTGTGGCCATCCATGACTGGCTCCTGTGAGGGGTGCTGCCAACATCCGTGTCAACAGCGGACCGCGGGATTATACGGGGAAAGCGGACGTCCCGGAAAAACGAGCACGCCCTTGTCACCACGCCGGGGGCTTCGTCCACCGTTTTCGCTTGTTTGCGGTCGGTGTTGAGATAGACTCGCCCCCCGCCCGCGTCAATGGCGGCAGGGGCCGGTCACGTCTGCACGGTGGATCCGCATGTCACGTCGCGCCCGCCAGGGATTCACGCTGATCGAGACGCTCGTCGTCATCGGCATGGTCGCGGTGCTGATCGGCACGCTGCTGCCGGCCATCACGTCGTCGCGGAAGTCGGCACGCACCGTGCGCTGCCTGGCTTCGCTGCGGCAACTGTCGATCGTGGACCAGATCTACCAGGGCGAGTTTCGAGGCTGGCACCTGCCGGCCTACTGGGGATGGTCGCCGTCGGGCACGGGCTGGAACCCGAACACCCCGCCGACGATCCCGGCGAGCGGGCCGTACCAGAGCTGGGCGAACGTGCCGCTCGTCTACCGGACGTTGGGGCCGGGCAAGACCAGCGGGCGGTTCTACCGGCAGATCCTCTGCCCCGATGCCCCGCTGGCCCAGACGGACGGGACCGACAAGTTGGGCTACGGCATCGGCCTGTCGTACGGGATGAACCAGACGCAGCTGCCCGGCTACGCCGTGGCCGGCGGGCCCGACTACTTCAATGCCTGGCGGTCCGCGCAGGTGCGATCGCCGTCGCAGAAGATCCAGTGGACGGACGCGATCGGCGCGGTCACCATCGGCGGGACGCCCAACCCCACGCTGCGGTACTTCCTGCCCACCTGGGGCGAGGTCCACTACCCGCCGGACCACACGAGCATCGTCGCCTACCGCCACCACCGCGGCGCGTGCGCCGCCTACTACGATGGCCACGCCGAGTGGTCGACGTACACCGCCCTGGTATACGACCCGACCGTGGCGCGCACGACGTTCAACAAGCGACAGTGGCAGCCGACGACGCCGTAGGGTGGGGGTGCGAGCCCGGCCCTCCGGGCGGTCGCTAAACGGCTCGTTGTGTTCAAGCGGCCCGATTGATCGGTACCGTCCCCTTGGGGCCGTCAGCGGTCTGCGCGGCCGGGTCGCCGGTGACGTGGCGGCCGAGGCTGACGTTCTCGACGCCGCGGACCTGGTGGTTGGGGTAGGTCCAGATCTCGCCGGCGTGCTCGCCCTTGGTGACGATGACCGTCCACAGCAGGTCGTAGTCGGGGCCGTAGTCGATCACCAGCGTGGCGATCCCCTCCCCCTTCGGCGTCCGCATCGGGATCGGCGGGTCGAGCTGCAACAGGCTCTGCATGGGAACTCCTCAACATCACTGTCGGCCAACCGCCGGGCCACTCTTGCGGGTAAGGTAATCGATGGAGAAATCCCCTGATGCCGGGACAGGGTGGTGGACGGACGAGATGTTGAAGAGGGTGGAAGAGGCGACCCGTCCTGCCCGCTTCAGCGGGCAGGTCACCTGCTTGAAGCGAGCCGGCCTGACGATCTCGCTCACGCCCGCAGGATCGGCAGCGTCTGGAACTGGCTGCCCAGGATCGGCTTGCTCGGGGTCTCCAGCCAGTTCTGCAGGATCGTGGCGTAAACGCTGCGGAAGTCGGTGTTGTACTTCAGGTCGCCGCTGTCCAGGTCGGTCAGCGACGGGTGCTGGCCGAGCAGGCCGGGCGTGATCTTGGGGCCCATGAGGAACATCGGGGCGGCGGCACCGTGGTCGGTCCCGCCGCTCGCGTTGACCGACACGCGCCGGCCGAACTCGCTGAACGTCATCACCAGCACGCGGTCCTGGTTGCCGCTCTTCTTCAGGTCGGCCCAGAATGCGCCCAGGCCCTGGCCGAGCGTGTCCATAAGTCGGTCGTGCCGCTGCTTCTGCTGGGCGTGCGTGTCGAACCCACCCATGCTGGCGTAGTAGACGCGCGTCGGCAGGTTGCCGGCGATCATCGCGGCGATCGTCTGCAGCCCCTGGCCAAACTCGCCGTTGGGGTAGGTGGCCTGGGGCTTGTGGTTGCCGGCCAGGCGGAGGATCTCGTCGCTGCTGACCTGGGCGTCCATGGCGGTGCGCTCGAGGAAGTCGAGCTGCGCACCGGGCGTGACCTCGACGCGCTTCCGGTACTTGGTCGTCTCGGCCATCGTGTTGGGCAACAGGATGGACGGCTGCGTGGTGGACGAGCCGCGGTTCAGCGCTTCGTAGGCGTGGCGGTCGCGGCCCTGGTAACGGTATGCCTCGGGCCGCTCGATCGACAGCGGCACGGTCCGCTCGCCCTGCATGGCCAGCGGCAGGCTGG
Organism: Tepidisphaeraceae bacterium; assembly: GCA_965198865.1. Taxonomy (GTDB): domain Bacteria; phylum Planctomycetota; class Phycisphaerae; order Tepidisphaerales; family Tepidisphaeraceae; genus CBDAQA01. The sequence continues at coordinate 371,907 of CBDAQA010000025.1, forward strand.
CGCCGATCGCCATGCCGACGTGCGGGTCGCAGCCGGGGCAGGCGTTGTCGAAGTACCGGCCGACCCAGCCGCTGGTGACCGCCTCGCGGTCGGGCTGGGCGCTGGCCCAGATGTCGGTCGCGCGGAAGTGGCTACGGTTGGGGTTGGGGTAGCCGACGCCCTGCACGATGCCGAGGTGGCCGTCGTCGTACATCGCCTTGAGCGGCGCGAGCGACCCGTGCAGGCCGAGGTGGTCGTTGATCTTCAGCACCTCGCTGGGCGCGTGGGCGGCGACGCCGCGGGCGCGCTGGTAGACGTCGTCGGCGTAGGGGACGACGGTGCTCAGCCCGTCGTTCCCGCCGGCCAACTGGACAACGACGAGGATCTTCCCGTCCTTGCCCGTCACCTTCTGCGTCCGGCTGCCGTCGTTGGCGGCGTCCAGCGCGAGCACCGTCTGGTCCAGGAACGCCGGCACCGTCGCCGACGCGGCCAGGATCGCGAGGCCGTTCTGCATGAACGCGCGGCGGGTGGACATGTTCTTGGTCATAGCAGACCTCTGGATCACAAGGATGAAATCAGCTGCAGATGAACGCAGATGCACGCGGATCAGAGAAGTTAATCTTCTATCTTTTCATCTGCGTGCATCTGCTGCGAAAGCTCTTCAGCACAGTTGAAACTCCGGCATCGCCACGATCAGCTGGATCATCGATCTCACGCCGTCCTCGCGGTTGCGGCCCCGGCCGATGGCAGCGACCAGCACCTGCTTCTTGTCGTCCGACACCGGACGCTGGATCAGGCACGCGAGCCAGTGGTCGACCACCTTGACGGAGTCATGGGAGTCGACGTCGTCCGACAGCCGGTTCCCCTCGGTGCGCGGCAGCCGGCCGTCCAGCAACTTGGTGGCCGTGTTGTACCGCGCCAGCAGCGTGCTGGTGTTGATCCACATCCGCCCGCCCGGCCAGCCGCGCACGTTGGGCGGCTGGAACGGGACCTGCCCCATCTCCTTCAGCGAGTAGAGCAGCCCGCCGTCGGGCGGCATCTCGAGCCCCACCTGCCGGATGGTGCCGAGCATCAGCTGCACCGGGCTCTTTATCTGCGAGCCGATCGCCAGCGGGCTGTAGAACCCCTTGCTGGTCAGGATCGTCCGCAGCGTCGGCCGCAGCTCGTACTTGTTCTGCTGGAACTGCCTGCCCAGGGCGTTGACGAGCGTGTCGTCGGGGTCGTCATGGGCGAAGAAGCGGTAGAGCTTGCCGGCGATGAACCGGGCGGCTGTGGGCTTGGACAGGATCACGTCGATCACGTCGTCGCCATTCAGGTTGCCGGTCACGCCCATGAACGACTTGGCGCCGTCGTCGTGCTGGCCCTTTCGGAAGATGTAATCGCCGCCGTCGTGGGCCCAGCCGGTGAAGGCGCGCGCGGCCTCCTTCACGTCCTGCTCGGTGTAGTTGCCGATGCCCAGCGTGAACAGCTCCATCAGCTCGCGGGCGTAGTTCTCGTTGGGATGCTGCTTGCGGTTGGAGTTGTTGTTAAGGTAATCGAGCATCGCCGGGTCGCGGCTGACCGCCCGGACGAACGTGCGGAAGTTGCCGGCGGCGTTGGCGCGGAGCAGCTCGTTCTGCGTCCACATGAACGACGCGCTACGCTCGTCCTTGTCACTGGTGGTGAAGTGGCCATGCCAGAACAGCGTGAGCTTCTCCTGCAGCGGGTGCGGGCCGTAGGTCATCCGCCGGAGCCACCAGGAGATGGTAGCGCGGATCGCCTCCTCGTTGGCCCGCTGGAGCTTCATGCGGATCGCCACGCGCTCCAGCTCGGTCTTGCCGGCCGCCAATTCCTTGATGCTCGCCCGGTAGTCGCCGCTGTACCCGTCGATGCTCGTCAGGTCGGGCACGTCCTTGCCCTGGGCCTGGGCGGGTGCGTCCTTGAAGTCCATCAGCCAGTCGACGGCCTTGGCCGGCCCCAGCTCCAGCACCTTGCCGATCTCGCTGGCCGTCCCCCCGAAGCCGGCGCGGTTGAGCAGGTGGGCGGCCTTGACCGCGTCGAAACGGTCGTCCTCGGTCGGGCGGTACGGCTGCAGCAGGACGTGGTTGGCTTGGGCGTCCATCGGAGGTACCTCGTCGCCGGCCAAATCCCCTGAAAGGGGATCGGCCGTGGTCCAGATCCACTACACTTGATATCGCCCGACAGGACCCTTTGTTGCGAAGAACACCGTGAAGAACCCAGACACCGAAATGCTGCTACACCTCGGCCACTCCCCCGACCCGGACGACGCCTTCATGTTCTACGGCCTGGCCCGGGACAAGTTCCCCACTGGTCGGTACCGGTTCAAGCACGTGCTGCAGGACATCCAGACGCTCAGCCACCGCGCCCGCAGCGGCCAGTTGGAGATCACCGCCATCTCCGTCCATGCCTACCCATACGTGTCCGATAAGTACGCCCTGACCAGCTGCGGCAGCAGCATGGGCGACGGCTACGGCCCGATGGTGGTCGCCCCCAAGTTATTCGCATTGGACGACCTCCGCGGCAAGACGATTGCCATCCCCGGCGAGCTGACGACGGCCTTCCTTACGCTACAGCTGGCCCTCGGTAAGGCCGCCAAGCGTGGCACAGAGCTCAGCGGCTCCGCCGCAGGTTCCCCCGCCTTCTGGTACGACGTCGTCGAGTTCGACCAGATCCCCGCTTACGTGCGCGACGGAAATGCCGACGCCGGGCTCATCATTCATGAGGGCCAGCTGACGTTCAAAACGATGGGTCTGCACTTGGCCGTCGACCTCGGCGTCTGGTGGAAGGACCGCACCGGCCTGCCGCTGCCGCTCGGCGGGAACTGCATCCGCAAGGACCTCGGCCAGCCCGCCATGCAGGAGGTCACCGATATCCTCCGGGAATCCATTCAGTATAGCTTGGACCACCGGGCCGAGGCGGTCGAGTACGCCCTCCAGTTCGGCCGCGACCTCAACCGCGATTTGGCCGACCAGTTCGTCGGCATGTACGTGAACCACTGGACGCTCGACTACGGCGACCGCGGCCGCGCCGCTATTACGCGGCTGTTGAAGGAAGGGGCCGCGGCGGGGTTGGTGCCGGATGTGGGGGAGATTGAGTACGTCACGGCAGGCAAAGCTCGCATGCCAAGACTTGCCCACTGACCCATCGACCGGATCGCGTCAGGAACCCTGTCCCTCGTTGCTCTTGCGTGCGCCGCCGCCGCCGGACACGCCGTCCTGCGCGAGGAGTGCATGAGCCGCCCGCGACGACCGCGCGGTGCCGGTCCAGATCGACTCCCTCGCCGACGGCTCCAACCTGCCCTCGTCATCCTCTCCCACGGCCTCGGCGGGTCGCGCGAGGGGATCGTCGCGATCGGCCAGTACTGGGCCAACCACGGCTACGTCGCGGTCTACCTCCAGCACGCCGGGTCAGACGAGTCGCTCTGGCGCGGCGTGGCCCCGATGGACGTGTCGAAGAACCTGCACGCCGGCATGGGTCCGGAGCAGTTGGTCGCCCGCGAGGACGTGAAGCTGGCGCTGGACGAGCTGGCCCGCCGGGACGCGGACCTGAAGTGGCCGCTGCACGGGCGGCTCGACCTCGCGCGCGTCGCCATGGCAGGCCACTCGTTCGGGGCGCTCATCGCAGGCGATGTGCGGCGCGCGCTTACCCAACGGCAACACGTCGTTCGACCCGCGACTCAAGGTCGGCATCGTCTTCAGCCCCTTCCCCCTGCAGGCGACCCGCGCCAGGCGTTCGCCACGCTGGTCACGGCCGGCCCCAGCGCCCGCTCGCGCCACCGGTGCCCGCACTCGGCCGCCAACGCCTCGACCTGCTCGGCCAAAAGGTGCGCGCCCAACGCGACCGTATTTTGACGCTCCGCTCCGGCGGTCCGACGATGGCCATCCATGGCCTCCTGTTCGTTGCGGTCTTCAGTACCCACATTGTGACGTTAGGCCAAGCTTTGCGCCACGCCAAAAGCGGCCCTGTCACTGAACGCCACTCTCGCTGAACGGCACATCTGTCAGTCGGATTTTCCCTTCTTCCACTCCTCCCCTTCCTCGTCCTCGTCGTCGCCGTCCTCCAGCGTGAACTCCTCCGGCTTCGCCTCCAGCTCCGCCCGCCGCCCCGCCTCGGCCCAGGCGTCGACGTACGGCGTCTCGGTCCGCTTCTGCGTCGGCCGGGGGAAGAAGAACCGGCCGAAGCCGAACGTCAGGATCAGCCCGCAGAACAGGATCACCAGCACCAGCGCCAGGATCAGCAGCGCGTGGGCCGACATCTCCCGCTGGGCCGACCGCGACACATGCGGGTAGGCGGACAACGCCGGGATCAGGTACATCCGCGACACGACCACCAGCAGCCCGGCGAACAGCAGCAGGAACCCCAGCACCGCCCAGATGGTGCGGCCCGCGCGCCGCGTGATCGGTCGTCGGCGTGCAGGCGTCATGGTTCCCTCATCGTCGGAACGACCCGTTCACGTCCTCGACATGCTCCACCGTGTTCGCGTTCGTGTTGAACACCATCAGCCCGAACCCGCCCGACGCCGATCCGGCTGCCGACCCGACGGCCCGGCCCGGCTCGGCGTCGCTGGCGGTGGCTGTCATCAGGCCCGTGACGGGCGAGAAGTCGATCCGGTGGCAGTGCATGTCCATCGACCGCGCGTTCATGTGGACGCCCCCGGTACCGACCAGGCGCGAGATCGGCTGCTTGCCTGGGTCGCCCCCGGCCGTCTTCGCCATGGTGATCAACAGGTCGTCCGACCGCATCTGCATGGGACCGCCGTCGGTATTCTTCGCGCTGTCCTGCAGGAACCCGACGCGGACGTCGCCCACGATGTGGATTAGCCCCGATAGCTGGTTGTACGCCAGCCCCCCCTGCCAGCCGATCGCCATCGTGCCCGCCTTGCCGTCCGACCCCCCCGCCGAGGGGGCGGTCGTCGTCGGTCGGTGCTTCTCCACGAACAGCGTGCCCGGCCCTGGCACCCGCGCGATGCCGTCGGATGCGGTGTAGATCAGCCGGTCGCCTTTCAGCCGCCCGAACCGCTCGACCTTGCCCCCGTCGTCCAGTTCCGACTCGGCCACCATGTGCCCGGCCAGCGTCAGCCGCTTCAACTGCTTGCTGCCGAGATTGTCGCCTGCGTCCTGAGCCTTGCGGCTCGTCGGCCGCTTGGGCTTGGGCGCATCCTCGAAGTCGATGTGCGCCTTGTCGCCCGCGGCCCGGTTCACGGTGCCGTTGGGATCGATCGACCGCACCAGCACGTGGCCGACGACGTCGGCCGTGTTCGCCGTGGAGTCGAACGACAGCCCGTCGGTCCACGACACGTCGATCGGCTTGCCCCCGGTGCCGGCCGCGGGCCGGGTCGCCGGCTTGCCAGTCGTGTGCAGCGTGCCCGGCCCGTCGACGACGACCACGCCGCGGTCGGTCACGTGCAGCACCGGCCCGACCAGCTCGTCCAGCTTGGCGTCGGTCACGCGCGCCCCGCCGATGCCCGACAGCTCGACGAACTGCCGCCCGTCGGCCGCCGTCGTCTCCCGCAACAGGTCGGCCACGGCCGTCGCGCCGTTCTTCAGCGCCGCCTTGACGTGGCCCGTCGCGACCATCGACTCCAGCGACACGGCCGCCATCCCGCCGTCGGCCGGCGAGGTCGTCGCAACCGCCTTCGTCGCCGCCGTCGCCTTCGGCGACAGCACCGCCTCCAGGTGGTCGGCGAACAGCGCCTGCGTGGCGTCGAACGCGTGGACCTGCCGACCGTCGGCCAGCACGTCGTGCGGCGACAGCGTGCCATCGGGGCCCGGCGTCATGCCGACGACGAGCCGGTCGCCCTCGATGCCCTCGTCCGGCTGGCCCGGCCGCAGCAGCCGACACACGACATCGCCGACCGCGGTCAGGCGGCGGAGCTGCGCCTCCGACTTCACGCCTGGCCGGGTCGTGGGCGGGGGTGAATCCAAATCTAACAGCAACCGATGGCTAGACAACGAGAACTTCGGGTCGTCGGCATGGACGTCGCCGATCAGGTCGATGTGGTCGACGCCGGACGGGTCCGCCCCTGCGTCGATCACGTGCAGCAGCCCGCGGTCGGCCCAGGTGGCCGTCATTGTGATGTGCCGGCCGGCCTCGGCGACGTGCAGCGTCGCCGGCCCGAGGATCGTGGCGACCGACGTGGCCGGGTCATACTCGACCGACCGGGCGTCGAGCGCCAGCCCCTTGAGCGGCTGCGACAGCTTCACGACCGGCCACGCCGGCGACGGCTCGAGGCGGACGGCGTCGTCGACCGATCGGTAGGTGGCGACCGCCGCCTCGGCCACCGCACCGTTGAACGTCAGCCTCGCCGGCCGCCCCGCCAGCCGCACGGCCGCCTGACCCGCCTCTAGCGGCATCATCGTCGCCAACAGCTCGATCGGCGTCACCCGCAGCTTCCCGGTCCAGTAGACCGTGATCGGCTCCTCGCCCAACTTCGTCGGACCCGTCGTCGCTACAGGGACGGTCGTTGGAGTCGGGGCGACCACCACCGCTGCGGTCGTGGGTGGGGCCGGGGTAGTGGAGGGAGCGGCCGGCTTCGTCGTCGGCACGGGCTTGGCATCCGTCCCGTGCTTCTGCGAGAAGTCGAGCGTCAGCACGTCGCCGGTGCCGATGGTCCGGTCCTGCGGCGGTGCAGCCGACGGGTCGCCCTCGACGATGCGCACCTGATCGTTGAACACCGCCCGATACGCCTGCGGCGGCGGCGCCGGCGCAGCAATGGCGACCGGCGCATGACCGTCAGAGCCCAGCGGCTCCGCCGCGGGTTCCGCGGGTTTCGCGGGCGTCATAGGTTTTTCCGGACCCGACGGCGGGACCCGCGGCGGAGCCGCTGGGCTCTGATTGGTCGTGGGCGGCGCGTCGTGGTGCTGGCCCATCGCGGCGGGGTGAAGGATCGTCAGCCGGATGCCGTGCGAGATCTCCAGCAGGTGCAGCTGGCGGTCGCGCGACGTGGCACCCGCGCTGAGGCGCAGGGTAAGACCCGTGCCGTCCATGTTGTAGTCGTCGCCGCGGACGACGACGGGCACCCGGTCGGCGGTCACCTCGGGCTCGGTCGCCGTCGCGGGGATCTTCTCGGTGTAGAGCCGGAGCGTGTCGTTGTCGAAGCGGACGTTGTCGGTGTCCATCGTCAGCGTGGGCCGCGGGCCCGGGGGGGTCGTTGGGAAGAGCTGGATGTGGACGTGGTGGAGCTTGCCGGTGTCGGGCATCTTCGTGCCGACCGACATCATGCCGGCGCTGTCGCTCCCGCCGGGCTTGCCAAACGCGACCTCACCGGTGTCGCCGGTCACGACCAGGCATTGTCCATTCTTCAGGTAGAAGCGCGCCCGCGGCTTGACCACGTCGACCGTGCCGTCCTTGCTCTCCCTGCGGGGCGAGAAGTCGGCGGCGGCGAAGTCGCTGACCAGCTTGCCGTCGACCATGTTGTTGATCGCCGGCCGCTCGACCGGCCCCATGCCGCCGCGCATGGGCGGGTCGGGATCGAGGGTCGTGAGCGACGGGACCGCGGGCCCGACCGACGCCGCGGGCGCCACGGCCGGCTGGAAGCGGAGCACGGCCAGGAAGGCGGTGCCCGCGATGGCCATCGCGCCCAGGACGAACCCGCCCGTGCGGGCCAGCCGCCTGGGCTGCCAGGGCGAGGTTGGGGGGATGAAGAACATCGGGCGGAGGGCGAGCGGAAAAGCCCCGGACGTGCATCCGGGGCTCCACAAGTCTACGTCTCGGGCCCGACGTCGAACAGGCGGAGCACGACCAGGTCCTGCACGTCGATCAGCCCGACCGGACGGTCGTCGGCGTCGACCACGGGCAGCTCGTCGATGCGGTGGGCCCGCATGATCGCCATCGCCTCGGTCGCCAGCGCGTCGGCCGAGACGCGCTTCGGCTCGCCGTGCATCGCCTGCCGCACCGGCCGGTTGAGCCCTCGGCCATCGTCATCCGTGATCAGCCGGCGGAGATCGCCATCGGTGAAGATGCCGCTGACCCGGCCGTCGTCGTCAACCAGGATGACCGCGCCGCTCCGCCGCTTGATCGTGCTGACCGAGTGCAACACCTGGCCCACCGTCAGCCGGTCCGACGCCACCGGCAGGTTCTCGCCCAGCTTGAACGTCATCGCCTCGCGCACGCGGATCAGCTTCCGGCCCAGTTGTCCCGCCGGGTGGAAGACGGCGAAGTCCTCGGCGGTGAAATGCCGCAGGTGCATGACGGTCAGGGCCAAGGCATCGCACAGCGCCAGCATCGCCGTGGTCGACGCCGTGGGCGCCAGGCCCAGCGGGCAGGCCTCCTCGATCTTCCCCGTGGCCAGCGTGACGTCGGCCCGACGGCCGAGGGTGTTCGTATTCGTCGCCGTGACGGCCACCAATGGGTGGCCGAGCGTCTTGACCACGTCCAGCAGCTTGAGGACCTCGTCGCTCTCACCGCTGGCGCTGATGAGCAGCAGCACGTCGCCGGATCTGACGGACCCAAGGTCTCCGTGCGCCGCGTCGGCCGCCGACAGGAAGTGGCTCGGCGTGCCCGTGCTGGCCAGCGTGGCCGACACCTTGCGGGCCACGTGCCCCGCCTTGCCGATGCCGCTGACCAGCACCGACGCCGGGCAGTCGAGCAGCAGGTGGACCGCCCGCGCGAACGCCGGCGTGGCGGTGACCGCCGCCATCGAGGCAACGGCCGCCGCCTCGGCGTCGATCACGGTGCGGGCGAAGGGGGCGATGTCGTCCATGTCGAGAAGAGTTGAACGCGAAGACGCGAAGGTAGGGCGAAGTAAAATCACATGAGTTTCGACACGCTGGCAATGATACAGACACTCATCGCAGCCACCCGCTTTACCTGGTGGTAAGTAGAGATTCCGCGCGCTGAAGCCGCGCGGCAGCGATGCTTGCCATCCAACACCTCAATCGATCTGTGCTGGTGCCATAGTGTCTGAATACCTTCGTCTTACCTTCCCGCCTTCGCGGTTCAAAATCTTCGCCTTCATTTCATTGTGTCCAGCGAATCCCTGCCGATGACGACGTTCCACGCCTGGATTTCCCACTGGGCGACGCCGAGCTGGATGAACGGGTCGCCGTCGCGGAGGGCGACGATCTCGTCCCACGGTGTGCCGTCGGGCAGCCGGAGCAACAGGGCCCCGCCCACGCGCGGCTCGAACGGGCCGCTGGCGATCAGCTTGCCCTGGTCCTTCAGTTGCCCGAGGTAGGCGCGGTGGGCCGGGGTGTGCTCGATGACCGTCTCGATCGGAACGCGGTACCGAACGGTGACGAGGAAGTACATGGTTGGATTCTCTGACGCCGCCCCTTAAAATCAACCCCGTTGGATCCCGCCCCCTACACCGTCGACCTCGAGGTTTTCCACGGCCCGCTGGACCTGCTGCTCTACCTCATCAAGCGGGACGAGCTCGACATATACGACATCCCCATCGCGCGCATCACCAACGCGTTCATGCAGCACGTGACGCTGCTCCGCGGGTTGGCCGACCACCCAGACTTCGACCTCGGCACCGCCGGCGACTTCCTGGTCGTGGCCGCTACGCTGATGGAGATCAAGTCGGCCACGCTGCTGCCGGCGCCGGCGACGACCGATGACAAGGGTGAGCCGACCGCCGTCCAGCAGCTGGCCGACCCGCGGTTCGAGCTCGTGCAGCAGTTGCTGGAGTACAAGCGATTCAAGGACGCCGGGTCGGCGCTGGAACAGCAGCGGCGGCAGTTCGAGGAGCGCTTCCCCCGCTACCCGGCCAAGCTGGACGGCGAGGCCGACGAGCCGCCGCCGGTCGACCTGGACGAGATCCAGGTGTGGGATCTGCTGGCGGCGTTCGACCGGCTGATGCGCGAGACGGGCAGCCGTCGCCCGCGCTACCACGAGGTGACGTACGACGACACGCCAATCGACCTGCACGCGGCCGACATCGAGGATCGGCTCAACCGCGACGGCAAGCTGACCCTGCGCTCGCTGATCGTCGGCCGCCGCAGCCGCAGCGAGATGGTCGGCGTGTTCCTGGCGTTGCTCGAACTCATCCGCGAGAAGCGGGTCTTGGTGAACCAGCCAGAGCCGCTGGGCGAGGTGGAGATCGAGATCGCGCCCGAGGAGCACCGGCGGACGTACGTGGGCGCGTCGCTGCACCTGTCGAGCGACGCGTAAGCCGCGCATGGAATCTGCCGTCACCCGCCATGGTGCCGATCGGCTACCAGTCGCCGTCCACCGCGAAGACGCCGGTCCGGCCGGAGCAGTTTGAGGAGGCGTATGGCTGCTTCCCGGCCGTCGTGTCTTTCCTCCTCGGCGGTTCGGCGGTGATGCTCATCACTGTTACAGGTTCGTCAGGGCATGGCTGGGCCGTCTCGACCGGGATCGGCGTTGACGTCGCGTGCCTAGCCTTGGCGTGGCGGATGGCGATCGCCGCGGTGCGGAGCCCGCGGGGTTTGTGGCTCGGAATCGTGGCCGTCGTCGCCGTGGCGATCCTCACGGTCGCCACGGCCTGCGGCATCGTGCTCGGCTTCCGCTGACCGAAGGAGGATCGCGGATGACATCCGCTGCTTTATGTTCCGACCTCGCGTCCCCATCACGCTCGTCCTTGGCCTGGTGATCATCCTCGCCAGCGAGTCGCTGCTATTCACCGATGTCCGCCTCAGCCACCGCGGCCCCGTGCGCGACGCGTACCAAGCCGAGGCGGTGCTGGCGGTCCAACCCATGACGCAGCTCGGTTGGGCCGCCCGCGGCATGGCCGTCAACATGACGGCCGTCGCCTGGGCGGGCTACCTGCTGGCGATGGACGGGCTGCTGGCGTGGGGGCCGGCGGGCAGCCCGGTCCGGCGGCGGCCGCACCACTTCGCGTTGCTCTGCCTGGCGTCGGTCACGATCTGGTGCGTGTTCGACGTCATCAACTTCCACGGCGTCGCCGGCCCGGGCATGCGGGCGTGGACCTACATCGGCCTGCCGCCGAACCTGTCGGACAAGTTCATCCCCTACCTGCTGGCGTTCGGCTCGATCGTGCCCGGCATGCTGCTGAGCGGCCAGGCGATGCTGAACGCGCGGTGGTTCGACTGGGCCCGACGCCGGGATTGGCGCCTGCCACGCTGGGTCGAGGTCGTCGGCCTGATCGGCGGCGCGGCGATGTTCGTCTGGCCATTGGTCCACCCCGACCCGATCACAAATCTCACGCTGTGGACGAGCCTCGTGTTCCTGCTGGACCCGATCAACGACGCGCTGGGCCGGCCGAGCATGTTCCGCGACTGGCGGAACGGCTGGTACGGCCGCTCGCTTGCCGCCATGGCCGGCGGGCTCGCGTGCGGGCTGCTGTGGGAGTTCTGGAACTACTGGGCACTGACCAAATGGACCTACCGCCTGCCGTTCCTGGGCAGCTGGGGCAACCGGTTCCACTACTTCGAGATGCCGCTGCCTGGCCTGCTGGGGTTCCTGCCGTTCGGGCTGGAGTGCTGGGTGATGTGGCAGACGATCCGCATCGCGCTCGACGGGTTGGCGGAGCCGTTGCCGGATGAGCGGACGCTGTTGTGACGCGAACGCAACCCAGTTCTGCCCCCTACCCGCGCTGCTATCCGCAGTCGCTTGCGTCTTAGCGAGGTCCAAACGAAGCGCCGCGATGACGCAAGCGACTTCCACACCAATCGCGCGAACGTCGACGGCCTGACCGTATCGCATGCTCTTGTGCGATCGGAGCCCCGGATGTACATCCCAGGCCCCATGAACCTCTTGCAAAAACTGTCGCAACTGAACATCACCCTCCCGCCCGTCGCCGGCCCGTTCGGGGCGTACGTGCCGGTGAAGCGCGCCGGCAGCCTGCTGTACGTGGCCGGCACGTTGCCGATGCTCGACGGCAAGCTGATGGTGACCGGCGCGGTGCCGAGCCGGACGTCGGCCGACGCGGCCAAGGCTGCGGCACGGCAGTGCGTGATCAACTCGCTGGGCGCAGTGAGGGCCGTCCACGGCTCGCTGGACGACGTGGTCGGCGTGGTGCGCGTCGGCTGCTTCGTCGCCAGCGACACGTCATTTACGGGACAGCCCGGCGTGGCGAACGGCGCGAGCGAGCTGCTGCTGGAGCTGTTCGGCGACGCCGGCAAGCACGTGCGGGCGGCGGTTGGCACCAACGTGCTGCCGCTGGACGCGAGCGTCGAGGTCGAGTTCATCTTCGAGCTGCGAGCGTGACCCCAACGGTCACTGGCGTTTGAGCGCATCGCGGTAGGCCCGCTGTTGCTGCTCTATACCGGGCGGGGCAGCCGCTGGATCGCGCTGCACGCGGACGCGCGCCGATCGCGCGCCCGTGCCGGACACGCCGTCGGTCGACACGAGTTGAACGGCGATCCGGTCGTCGCGGCGGACCATGAACTGCGCCCGGCGGGCGCAGGGGTCGGCGGTGGTCGACATCTCGATGTGACCGTTCCCGACCGACAGCGTTGCCCGCTCGAGCGGCACCGTGGCGACGATCTCGACGGTGGCGGTCGTGCCGACTGGGGCGGTGATTGCGAGGTCGCTGGTCGACGTGGCCGGCCGGTGAAGGGCGGCCGGGTAGTCCAGCCGGACGCGGACGGCGACGACGCCGGGCACCCGGCGGACGCGGACGTCGTACGTCGGGCTGACCGCGTCGCCGACGGAGACAGTGTACCGCAGGTCGCGGTCGACGTCGGTCAGCGTGACCGCGTAGGACCCGCCGGCGGGCATCATCGTCCGGTCGGTCCAGGTCTGGCCGCCATCGTCGGAGACGTGCAGGGTGGCGCCAGTCGATCCAGCTGCGCCGACCGCGGTGGCGGAGATCGTGAGCGGCTTCTCCTCAACCACGTCGGCCGATCCGGGGTGGACGGTGAGGCGGGTCGACGCGACGGCGGCGATGCCCGCGGTCGGGTGGACGAGCCGGCGCGTCAGGTCGGGCAGGTCGAGCCACGGCCACCGCCATAGCAGCGCGACCAGGACCACCGAGACGACGGCGCCAGACGCGGCGATTGCGGTGGGCCGGAGCGGGAGGCGTGCGGGGCCGGTCGATCGGATGAGTTCCAGCACGTCGCGCTCGACGGCCGCGCGCAGGTCTGGCGAGCCATCGGCCGACGCGGCGGTGACGAGCCGGTGCGCGAAGGCGGGATGTTGAAGCTCGATTGCCGCCGCCTCAGCGACGGGGTCGACGCAGCGAAAGAGCTTGCGAATCGGATGGACGAGGGTCGCGGCGGGCACCGCCGCCGTGATGACGAGCGCGACGACGCGGACCGCGGATGGCAATGGAATTAGCCGGTCGATGGCACCGGCGAGTACGACGCATGCGATCGCGGTGGCGATGGCCCATGCGATCGCCCGCACGACCAGCAGCAACCGACGGCGGCGGACGTGGGCGGCGAGATAGCGTCGGATCGCCGTGTCGTTCACGTGCCGGACGAAGCCCCGGATGTACATCTGGGGCTCCGTGATTGAGGGTAGATCTTGACCATCCCGCTCTGGCGCGCGGCGTGCTTCAGCAGGTAGGTCTCCAGATGGTGATCGAAATGCTGGCGGTCGCGGACCGGGGTGATGCACCAGCCGCGCGAGAACCAGGGCCGGCCCCTCGTGCCCGCGTTCTTCGCCAGGGCCTGACCCATCTTTTGCTTAATGCGGGTGAAGATCGCTTCGGCGTGGATCAGTGCGGGGCAGTTGGCGGAGCAGTGTTCAGAAGCCCCGCATGTACACGCCGGGCTCCGAAAAGAGATCAGCTCGTGGGCGTGCGTTGCCATCGCGGTCGAGCCGCGCAGCGTCACCTGGCGCTCGGTGGCGATCTGCTCGGCGGCCCCGACCAGGATCGCCTGTAGCTCCGCCGTGAACTTCGCCGGCTCGTGCCCGGAGTGCTCGCGTCGCCACCGCGCGAATCGTTCGCTCGGCGGCTTCAGCCCGTCATCGTGCTGGACGCATCCGCTGCGATCGTCCTTGGACCAGGTGGCGTAGGCGTGGATCGTCAACAGGTACACGGGCATGTGTTCCTCCGACGGAGTCCCCGATGTACGAGGATCGTGCGTGAACGCCAAGTCGGTTTCGCGATGCGGGTCACGCAGTCGCTTTCGTCACACCCGCACGCCACTTACGACCGTCACGCATAATCCTCGTAATGCCGGGGCCTCTTTCGATCACTCCGTTACCCAGCACGCGGCGACGTGGCCAGGCTCGCCCTGCTTCTGCTCCAGCTCCTGCCGTTGCTGTACGCATCTACGCAGCACGCGGACCGGCTGCCCGCCGCTGGTGATCTCAACCGCGTCGTTGGCGTTCGACGCGGCCGCCTTCTCGCGGGTCAGCGGACACCGCGGGTGGAAGTGGCAGCCGGTCGGCGGGTTGCTGGGGCTGGGGACCTCGCCGGCGAGGACGATGCGTCGTTTCGTCGGCCGCGGGTTGGGCTCGGGAACGGCCGAGAGCAGGCTCTGCGTGTAGGGGTGCTTGGGGTTGGCGTACAGCTCGGTGGAGCTGGCCTTCTCCACGATCCGGCCAAGGTACATGACCGCGACCTCGTCGCTGAAGTGCTCGACGACGGCCAGGTTGTGGGCGATGAACAGGTAGGCGATGCCGCGCTCCTGCTGCAGGTCGTCCAGCAGGTTCAGGATCTGGCTTTGGATTGACACGTCTAGGGCCGACACGGGCTCGTCGCAGACGATGAAGTCGGGCGAGAGGGACAGGGCCCGGGCGATGCCGATGCGCTGGCGCTGTCCCCCGCTGAACTCGTGCGGGTAGCGGACGGCGTAGCTGGGGTCGAGGCCGACGCGGGCGAGCAGGCTGGCGACGAGGTCGCGCTTCTCCTGCCCCTTGGCGATGCCGTGCACCTCGATCGGCTCGCCGATGATGGCGCCGATCGTCATGCGCGGGTTCAGGCTGCTGACCGGGTCCTGGAAGACGATCTGCATCTTCTGCCGCAGGCGGCGCAGGGCGCTGCCGGTGGGGGCGAAGAAGTCGGTGCCCTTGTAGCGGACCGTCCCCCCGGTGGCGGGCTGGAGGCGGAGCAGGGTCCGACCGACGGTCGTCTTGCCGCAGCCGCTCTCGCCGACCAACCCCAGCGTCCGGCCGGCCGGGACGTCGAAGCTGACGCCGTCGACCGCCTTCACGTGGCCGACCGTGCGCGACAGGACGCCCTTGCGGATGGGGAAGTAGGTCTGGAGGTTGCGCACCTCGACCAGCGGCGTGCCGGCGTCGGCTGAGCTGTAGGCGGGGGCGGAGTACGGCAGGTTTTGGACGTCGGTCACGCGGTTCGATCTCCGTGCGCGGTGCGGTGGTGCCGGATCGTAACCGGCGACGGGGACGGATGCGAAACGATGTCATCGCGACCTCGCCCATCCCGTTTCCAAATTCCGACCTCGTGAAGACAGGCTGGCTGGAAATATTGTGTCGACTGATCCGATTGTGCGGTTTCCGGCCGCCGGACATGGGGAAACCGCTGCGGATTTAGCCGCATCTTGTCTGTGGCGAATGGCTTTATCCTGCGGGCTAGTTAAAACGGTACCCGGTCAAATCAGGGCGCCAGCTGCAGATTCCGGAGGAGTATTCATGTCAGGCCGAACCATCCGCGGTCGCCGCGCCGCGCACGTTGCCGAGTTCCTGGAGTCCCGGCAGTTGTTGTCGGTCGCCGAGCCGAACAACACGTTCGCCACGGCCACCACGTCGAGCGACATCACCCAGTTCTACGGCACGACCAACTACTCCAACACCGACTCGGTCAGCTCGACCGCCGACACCGACGACTACTACAAGTTCTTCACGCTCTACGGGGCGTCGCACCTGTACGCGGCGCTGGACGGCCTCTCTGCCGACGCCGACCTGTACGTCTACGGGCAGAACCAGAACCTGCTGGCCAGCAGCCGGCTGGGCGGGAGCGCGAGCGAGACGATCAACGTCGACCTGCCGGCCAACCAGTACTACTACGTGCGGGTCAACGCCTTCTCCGGCGCGACCAACTACAGCCTGTACCTCTACAACGACTACGCCGGGGCGACCATGGCCACGGCGCGCGACGCCGGCGTCAGCTGGGGGCAGAGCAGCGACAAGGTCTGGGCGTTCGGCGACCTGAGCCAGATCGACTACATGGATTACCGGGACAACGTCGACTACTTCAAGTACCAGCTCGAGGCCCCCGGCACGATCACCGCACGGGTGACCGGCGGTGACACACTGACCGGGACGGTGCAGTTGCTCGATTCCACCGGCGCCGTCCTGGCCACCCGGTCCGGCACGTTCTCGAGCGGGTTCAATTTCCCCGCCATGTCCGAGCCGGCCGGCACCTACTACCTGAAGATGACCCAGTCCAGCGGGGCCGCCCAGACCAACGTGCGGTTCGTCAGCGACTACGCCGGCGACACCACCGCTACCGCCCGGGACCTCGGCGACCTGACCAACTCGACCCGCGAGGACAACGACATGGTCGGGTCGGCGGCCGTCACCGACGTGGTGTCGTACAGCGACCCGACCGACCTGTACAAGTTCACGCTCGACAAGACCGCCCCGGTCTTCGCCAACCTCACCATTGCCCAGGGCCTCAAGCCCCCCACGTTCGACGCCAACCTGGGCCTCGCCCAGGACACCAACGGCGACGGGTTCATCGAGTCGGGCGAGATCCTGGACCAGTCAAACAACGACTCGGGCACGGGCAACGACTCGCTCTCCTCCACGCTCAAGGCCGGCACCTACTACGTCGTCGTCGTCGCCGACGGGGCCTACACCAGCTACACGCTCGACCTCAACTCAGACCTGGACGGCGTCCCCGCCTCTGCCAACAGCCTGACCGCGGCGATCAACCTCGGCTCGCTCAGCGGCGAGTCGTTCAGCTCCGGCGGCCTGGACGGCTTCAATGGCGACTCGTCCGACTTCTACAAGTTCACCCTGACCGCCCCGGGCACGTTCCTCGCCACGGCCACCGTCAACCCGGCCTACTCCCGGTCCAGCACGCTCCTGAACCTGCAACTGCTGCAGGACAAGAACGGTAACGGCCTGTTCGACACCACCGATACGATCGGCACCGCTGCCACCGGGACGCTCCAGAGCGCCACCCTCCCGGCCGGCACCTACTACCTGCGGGTGGGCAACGGCGCCCTGCAGCAGGCGTACGACCTCCGCGTCGTCTCCGACTACGCCGGCGACGTCAACGCCCCGCGGTCGATGGCCACCATCTCCAGCACGACCCCGCCGGCGCAGACGTTCCAGGACTACGTCGAAGAGGACTTCGGCGCCACCAGCGACGTGAACGACGCCTACAAGTTCGTCCTCCCCGCGACCTACACCGCCACCCTGAAGACGACCGGCGTGGCCGGTGAGGACCTGGCGCTGCAGCTGGTCGACGACTTCAACAACAACGGCGTGATCGACAGCGGCGACGTGATCGCCGCGTCCGACGTGCTCGACTCGCCGAACGAAACGATCGTCAAGACCCTGGCGGCCGGGACCTACTACGTCCGCGTCCACGGCGTGAACGGCGGGACCAACTACACCCTGACCGCCGCCTTCGCCGGGACCACCACCCCGACCCCCACCCCCACCGCGACGAAGTTGACGGGCACCACCATCGGCACGGCCGGCAGCTTCGGCGGCAGCGGCAAGACGATCGCCAAGGCGACCGACGGCAACCTGACCACGTACTTCGACGGCCCCACGCCCAACGGCGACTACGTCGGCCTCGACCTCGGGTCGGCCAAGACGATCACCGGCGTCGCCTACGCCAGCCGCAGCGGCGACGCCAGCCGCATGAACGGCGGCGTCTTCCAGGCCAGCAACTCGGCCACCTTCGCCACCGGCGACGTCACGCTCTACACGATCGGCGCCACCGCCAACCCCAGCTCGACCGCGCTCACCACGCAGTCAATCGGCGTGGCCGGCACCTACCGCTACGTCCGCTACGTTGCCCCCAACGGCAGCTACGGCGACGTGAGCGAGGTGCAGTTCTTCGGCCCGGCACCCGCGACGCCGACGCTCACCAAGTTCACCGGCACCGCGATCGGCACCGCCGGTTCGTTCGGCGGCAGCGGCAACACGATCGCCAAGGCGCTCGACGGCAGCACGGCCACCTACTTCGACGGCCCCACCGCCGACGGCGATTGGGTCGGCCTCGACCTCGGCACCGCCAAGGTCGTCAAGCAGGTGATCTTCACCCCGCGCGCCGGCTACGGCAGCCGGATGGCCGGCGGCAAGATCCAGGTCAGCAACAGTGCCACCTTCGCCACCGGCGTCGTCACCCTCGCCACCATCGCCACCGCCCCGACCGGCACGACGACGCTCGCCCTGACCAACTCGACCGCCTACCGCTACGTCCGCTACCTCGCCCCCGACGGCTCGTACGGTGACGTTGCCGAACTGGAGTTCGACGGGTGAGGCGGCCCATACGCGGTGCAGACGAGCGAGAACCCTGACTAAAGCCGCGGACCGCGGTCCGCTCTTTCCCCTGCGCGATCGGTTGCCGGTGCCCGGCCGTTAATGACATCCGCGGCTTTATTGCTTGCGCCGCGCGACGATCTGCAGGTGCCCACACCGCCCGGCAGAGGCGGGGTCCCTCGCCAGCTCGGCCTCCATCTTCAGCAGCCGCTCCACCGCCGCGGGATCCTCCAGCAGCTTGCGGTTGTTCCGGACGGGAATGACCGTTTTGCCGGTGATCTCCACGGTGTCGAAGCCGTTGTTGTCGAACAGCCGGCGCAGGCCAGCTGGGCTGAAGGTGGTCAGCTCGAACCGCTCCTGCTCGTTGGCCGTCAGCCAGTTCGTCTTGCCCGTCACGATGAACGTCTCCAGGTCGTCCAGCGACCCGCGCTCGACGAAGTGGTCCAGGGCCGCCAGCTTGTTGTCGGCGGTGGCGATCACGATGCCGCCGGGCCGGGTGATCCGAGCGATCTCGCGGGCGGCGCGCTTGGGGTCGGAGCAGATCGAGAGCGGGTCGCCCATGGCGACGACCAGCGAGAACGTGTCCGACGGCACCGCCGGCATCTCCACGATGTCGGCGACGGTCAGCGTCCCCTTGAGCCCCTTGGGCCCGAGCGCGTCGAGCTTCGGCCGGATCTGCTCGACCATGGCGGCCGAGTTGTCGACGAACGTCGTGGGGAACCCGCTCTTGAGCAGCCTCAGCCCCCACTTGCCTGTGCCGCAGCCCAGGTCGCAGCAGGCGCCGTTGGCCTCCCGCGGCACGTGCGGCTTGACCGCCCGCCAGGTCATCTCGTCGTGGAACGCCCAGTAGGGGTCGTCGTAGATCGCGTCGTACTGCCGGGCCACCCGGTCGTGGTACCGGCGCGAGGCGTCCTTCGGCGGGCGGGGGCGTGCGGGCATGGTGGCATCATAACGAGTGCAGAATGACGAACGCAGAGTGCAGAATGAAGACGGTTCCGAGCTTCTCATTCTGCACTCAGCATTCATCATTCTGCGCTTCCGCCGTACCATCGGTGCCATGCACCCCCCGCAGCCCGAGCCGCGGCCGATCCGGATGGTCGCGATCGACCTCGACGGCACGCTGCTGAACGACGCCAAGCAGGTGAGCGACCGCACCGCGCTCGCCCTGCGCGACCTGCCGGCGCGCGCCGTGCGCGTGGTGATCGCCTCGGCGCGGCCGCCGCGGAGCGTGCGGCAGATCTACCGGCTGCTGCGACTCGACACCCTGTCGGTCCACTACAACGGCGCCCTGGTCTGGGACGAGCCGAAACAACGGGCCCCCTTCCATCGGCCCCTGCCGGGCGAGCTGGTCGCGGAGATCGTCGACGTGGCCCGCGACTACTTCGACGACGTGGGCGTCAGCTGCGAGGTGCTGGACCGCTGGTTCACCGATGCGGTGGACGACGTACACGTGACCGAGACCGGCCGGATGTTCAAGCCCGACGTGGTCGCCCCGCTCGACACGTTCGTCCACAACGACACCACCAAGCTGATGTTGGCCGCCGACCCGGTGACGATCGCTCGGCTGGAGGCCCTGCTGTTGGCCCGCTTCGGCGACCGGGTGCTGGTGCTGCAGACCGATGACGACCTGCTGCAGATCGCCCACCCCGCCGTCGGCAAGGGTGCCGCCGTGCGCTGGGTGGCCGACCACTACGGCATCCCCATGGAGCAGGTGATGGCCATCGGCGACGCCCCGAACGACGTCGGCATGCTCCAGCAGGCCGGCGTGGCCGTGGCGATGGACAACGCCAAGCCGATCGTGAAGGAGGTCGCCGACTGGGTCGCCCCCAGCAACAACGACCACGGCGTCCACGCGGCGCTGGTCCGGTACGGGCTGGCGTAACACCCCCAAGCCGGTTCTGAGGTACGCCGAAGAGCCGGATTCACCCGTGAAAGATCCGGCTCTTCGGCGTACCTCAGAACTGGCTTGCGAAGGCGTAAGGCGTCGGTCGATCGAGCCCGGTCACGGGCACGGGTGCCGGGCCATGCCGGAATGCCCATCGTGAGCGCGGAACGAGCTCCGGCCCCCCTCCAGCAGCCGCACGAACTCGCGGGCGGCCAGCTCCTCGGCCACCACCGCCTCGTCGGCCCCCTGCTTCACCGCCTCCATCGCGATCGACACGTGGTTGACGCGGGCCAGGATGCGGGCCGTCGGGTTGAGCTTCCGAGCCGCCGTCACGATGGCGAGCGCGACCGCCTCATCGGGGATCGTGACGGCCACCAGGCCGGCACGCTCGATGCCGGCCTCCCGCAGCGTCGCCTCGTCGCGCGCGTCGCCGGCGATGATCGGCACGCCCGTCCGGCCGCACCGGTCGACGGTCGAAGCGTTCTGCTCGATCACCACGTACGCGTGCCCCTGCCGCGCCAGCCAGTCGGCGCAGTTCCGCCCTGGCACGCCGAAGCCGGCCACGATCGCGTGCGCAGCCGCCACCGGTCTTGATGTCGCTTGCTCCGCCAACGGGTTGGCCCTCTCCTGAAGATCGACCTATTGGACCCCGCGCGGGGCGGTGACGCAACCGGGCGGCGAAGAGCAGAGGTGCCGAGGGGCGGAGAAAATGCGCCGCCGGGGCTAACGTCCCCTCCGCCCCTCTTCACCCCAGCGCCGCGTCGATCCGCGCCACCTCGGCCTCCGTCAGCTTCACGCCGCTCGCGGCCACGTTCTCGGTCAGCTGCGACGGCCGGCTGGCCCCGATGATGCAGCTGGTCACCTCGGGCCGGCGCAGCACCCACGCCAGGGCCAACTGCCCCATCGTCACGCCGCGCTCGGCGGCGATGGGGATCAGGTCCTGCACCTTGGCCAGCAGTGCCTCGTCCTCGGTGAACCGCTTGATGAACGTGTTCTGCCGATCGTCGCTCGCCCGGCTCCCGGCCGGCGGCGGCTGGCCCGGCTTGTACTTGCCCGTCAGAACGCCCTGCGCCAAGGGTGAGAACACCACCTGCCCGATCCCCGCCGCGGCACAGGTGGGGAACACCTCGTTCTCCACGTCGCGCTGCACGGCGCTGTACCGCGGCTGGCTGGACCGCGGCCGCTCGAAGCGGTCCCCGCAGATCGCCAGGCACTGCTCCACGTGCTCGGCCGACCACTCGCTGAACCCCCAGTACAGCACCTTCCCCTGCCGGACCAGATCGTCCATCGCCCCCACCGTCTCCGCCAACGGCACCTCCGGGTCGAACCGGTGGCACTGGTAGATGTCGAGGTAATCCGTCCGCAGCCGGCGCAGGCTCGCGTGGCAGCTCTCGACGATGTGCTTCCGGCTCAGCCCCTTGTCGTTCGGCCCAGGCCCCATCGGGAAGAAGCACTTGCTGGCCAGCACGAACGAGGTCCGCGGGTAGTCGCTCAGCAGCTCCCCCCACGCCGTCTCCGCCGCCCCGCCGGCGTACACGTCGGCGGTGTCGTAGAAGTTGATCCCGGCGTCGAACGCCGCCCGCATGATCCCCTTCGCCGCGTCGGCCTCCACCGCGTTGGCGAACGTCAGCCACCCGCCCAGCCCGATCTCCGACAGCTTCACGCCCGCCTCGCCCAGTCGCCGGTATTGCATGGCCACCGGTATACCCGCATCCCGTTTCGAGTTCACTTTGCTGGCCCCCCGACGTTGGCACCGCGCCGAACCCACAATCCTCTCGTGGGACGATTTGGGACGAAATGGGACTGTTTTCACACCGTCCCATCGCCATCAAATCAGCCGGAAATCTATACCGATAAGCCATTTGCCAGCGGGACGATTCATGGGACCGCCCCCCCTGCCGTCCCACCAGGCTCATCCGGCACCAGATCGCATTTTGACGGGCACGTCGATCCGCTCACGCTCGTCAACGACGTGCTAGATTTTTAGCTTGAAGTCCCCGCCACGATGCTAGTAATTTAGCACTATGGACCGACCGCCCCCCGCCTTGAGCCGTCGCGAGCGGCAGATCATGGACGCCATCTACGCCGCCGGCTCCGCCACGGCCGCCGACGTCCGCGCCGCCCTGCCCGACCCGCCCGGCTACTCGGCCGTCCGCGCCCTGCTCCGCATCCTGGAGACCAAGGGCCACCTGACCCACGCCGAGCGGGCCGGCCGATACGTCTTCACGCCCACCCGGCCGCGCACCGCCGCCGCCCGCACCGCCGTGCGTGGCCTGCTCCGGACGTTCTTTGACAACTCCGCCGCCAAGGCCGTCGCCGCCCTGCTGGACGACGCCGACGCCGACCTGTCCCAGACCGAGTTGGCCGAGCTCTCCGCCCTGATCGACAACGCCCGCACGAAGGGGAACCGACCATGATGCCGCTCCTGCACGATGCCGTCACGGTTGCCGCGAAGGCCGCCGGGACTCTCGCCATCGCCGGCGTGGCGACGCACGCCCTGCGCCGCGGCAGCGCCGCCGTCCGACATCTGGTGTGGACGCTCGCCGTCACGATCGCCGCGCTCCTGCCGGTCGCGTCGGTCGCGCTGCCGACGTGGCGCGTGGCCGTGCTGCCGACATCCGCCCCCACCGCGATCTCCGCAGCGCAAGCGCAGAAGCCCCGGATGCACATCCGGGTCTCCGACGTCGAAGAACGTGACGTTTCCATCGCCGTTCCGTCGCACGTCGAATCGCCTGCGCCGTTGCCCGCGATTGCACCTTCGACGATCGCCGTGGAAGCGCCCGAGCGAGGGCCCGAGGCGTCCACCGTCCTCCTGGTCGTCTGGGCCGTCGGCTTCGCCGGCGTCGCCGCAACCTGGGTCGTCGGCGTCGCCGCCGCGCACCGCCTGGGCCGGCGGACGCCGGTCGTCACTGAGGGGCCGCTGTTCGACTCGGCCGACGCGCTCCGCCGCGAGCTGAGCATCTCGCGCCGGATCGCGCTGCACGTCGGCGGTGCCACGCCGCTCACCTGGGGCGCGCTCCGTCCTCATCTGTTGTTGCCAGCCTCCGCCGCCGACTGGCCGGCCGAGCGGCTGCGGGCGGTCCTGCTGCACGAGCTGTCGCACGTCCGCCGGCACGACTGCGCGACGCAGTGGCTCGCCCAACTCTGCTGCTGCGTCCACTGGTTCAACCCGCTGGCGTGGCACGCCGCGGCGCGGATGCGAGTGGAACGCGAACGGGCATGCGATGACGCGGTCCTGCGGCACGGCGAAGACCCCGTCTGCTATGCCGACGTGCTGCTCGCCGTCGCGAGTTCGGGTCGGCGATCAGGCCATGCCGTCGGTCTGCCAATGGCCCGACGATCAGGGTTGAAAGGCCGGGTGCGGACGGTGCTCGACGGGACGGTCAACCGTCGCCCGATGCGCCGGCGGATGGCCGCAATGGCCGGTTCGATCGCGCTGGTCACATTGCTAATGACCGCAGCGGTGCGGTTGACGACGCGGCCCTCTCGGGCACAGGTGAGCGGTGCGGCAAGCACGCAACCCGCTGTGAAGTCGATCACCGTTGTGGGGGATTCGCCGAAACTACAATTTCTGGCTTGGCTCGGGGACGACAAGGGCGGCACCTACTACGCAAAGGCCTCGTCATGGCGCGCGGACGGTCGGCCCATCACCAGTGCGGACTTGGCCGAAATAGCACGCCAGGTGGCACCCCGGGTTCACAGCGAAGGTGCCGACACGCTGTGCCTGTGGTTCGCCGACCCGGCATTGGACGACCGTTCAACCGTGGCAGTTGACGTGATCGACGGCGCGGGGCGGTCCTTGCTGTCGCCGGCGAACTCGACGGGCTCATCCGTGAATACGACCGGTCCAGGCATCTGTAGAGCCGCAGTATCGATCTGCCTGTCGCGCGACGAACATCGACCCGCGACGGCCACCGTGCAACTGCGGTACACGAGCGGACCCTGGACCGACGGTCCTGCGATCGCGACCGATCCCCCCACCACCACGACGGAGTCGACGCCGGAGGGCACGACGATCTACACGGCCGACGGGCAGGACAGGGATGGCCACGCGGTCTGCAGCCTGGTCCAGAGCGGTCGCCGGGCGACATCCGTGCAACGGTCGTTCTCGGCCCGCACGCGCGACGGTCGCCTGGTGCCGTGCGCGAGGACCAGCACGACCGGATCGAGCGACGTGACGATGATCCGCTGCACAGCCGACCTGCCGCTGGCCGACGTGGTGGCGTTCGTCCCGCAGACGCGGCCGGTGCTCACCGCCACGTTTGACGACGTGCCCCTCGCGGCGGGCGTTGTCCGACCCGCGTCCCGGCCCGCAACGAAACCGGCGGCCGTGGCCACCACGGCTCCGGCTGCCGAGTCGGCCGAGACGATCGCCAAGGCGTTGGACCACGACATCCTCCAGCGGGCCAAGCCGGACCTGCGGCGGGCGACGGTCGCGCGGGTGCGGGCGATGCTGGCCGGTGACGATCCGGTGGAGCAGGCAGCGGCGCTGACGGCGGTCTGGCACACGGGCGAGGTGCCGTACGACCGGGCCGGCATGGCCCCGATCGTGGTGCGGCTGCTGGGCTCACCCTCGGCGGCGGTGCGCGTGGCGGCGCTGGGCGCGGTGTACGCCGTCCGACCCGACCCGGCGACGGCCCGGCCGGCGATCGTGCGGCTGGCGGACGACCCCGACCCGACCGTCCGCAGCGGCGTGGTCGGCGGGCTGGTCGGGCTGCTGTCGGCCGATCAGCAACCGGAGCCGATCGGGGAGCCGGTGCTGAAGCTGCTCAACGACAAGGATCAGACGGTGGTGGTCGAGACGGCCGAGCGGCTGTGGGGGCTGGCCGTGACGCCGGCCGTCGAGGCCAAGGTGATCGCGCTGTCGCGCTGGCCGGCGGCCGGGCCGGTGCCCGGGTTCCGGTCGTTGCAGCACACGATGATGTACTACGTGCGGTCCACGCGACCGGAGCTCAGCCGCCCGGTCGCCGAGCGGCTGGCCGAGATGGCGGCCGACGCGCGGCTGGACGAGGACTGGCACCAGCGGATCATCTGGGGCCTGGGCAACCACACCGCAACACCGGAGTCCCGCGACGTGATCGTGAAGGCGTTGGTCGCCGAGGTGGACGGCTCGCTCAAGTATGAGGACCGCTACTGGGCCGTGTGGGGCCTGGGGCACATCGGCACGCCGGCCGCGCTGGCGAAGGTGCGGGCGGTGGCCGAGGGGGAGGAGTCGCTGCAACTCAAGGAGTTGGCACGGCGGTTTGTGCCGACGACGCGGCCGTGATGCGGCGGCGTGGCGTGGCTCTGACAAGTTGCCTTCCGCCGCTGCTGAGATCCGTATCTCCCACGATTCCGTTTCAGCCGCGCGGCGGAAGTCCGCGGGCCTGCGGTGGGCTGAACGACGTCGGTCACGCCGCGGCCCGCGGGCTTCCGCCGCGCCGCTGAAATCGAACGGGATCTCAGGTGATGGCAGAGCTGGTGAATGGCCGAGCAGTACGGCACCGTGGCCGGTATGATGGCGATATGGACTCGCTGATGGCCCGCATCACAATCGATCCGACCATTTGTCACGGGAAGCCGTGCGTGCGCGGGCTGCGGTATCCCGTGGAGGTGCTGCTCGATCTGCTCAGCTCGGGGATGACGTTCGATGAAATCTTGGCCGACTACGAGGACCTTGAGCGGGACGACCTGCGGGCCGCCCTGGCGTTCGCGGCGAGGTTGACGCGGACTCGGCGGCTGGAGCAGGTTCCGTCGTGAAGTTCCTGGTGGACGCCCAACTCCCTCGACGTCTCGCCGGATGGCTTACGGCGGCCGGACATGACGCCATACACACGCTGGACCTTCCCGATCGCAACAGGACGGCCGACCTCGCGATCGCGGATCGGGCCGACGCTGATCGACGCACGGTGGTTTCAAAGGACTCGGACTTCGTCGATTCGCACATCCTCCACGGACGCCCGGCGAAGCTGCTCCTGATCTTCGCGGGAAACCTCACCAACGTCCAGTTGGCGGCGCATTTCATCCCGCTGATCCCGGCCCTCGCCAGTCAACTTGAAGCGAATAACTTTATCGAGTTAGGTTGGTTAGGCGTGATCATCCGAGGTTGAGCCCGGCCGCCTGCAGGAGGGGTCACCCCAGACGTTCGAGAATCGTCGCCCGCTTGGCCGCGTACGCCGCCTCGTCCAACACCGCCCTCGCCGCCGATGTGTCGATCGCCTGGCCCATCGGCACCCAGCTCTTGCACCCGGCGTACGCCGGCGTGTTCGGCAAGGTCGTCGCCGCCGGCAACGTGTACGCACGCACCAGCACCAGGTACAGCGGGTTCTGCGGCTTGTAGTTGAACCGCATGTCGATCAGGGCCGACGCCCAGATGTGCTGGTCGTCCAGCCGGTCGATCTGGGACCGGCTTTCGACCTTCATGATGTCGGTCACGACCCCGGCGGCGGTCAGCTTCACCGTTTCGGGCTCGGCGGCCGTCGCCTCGAACGGAATCTCGGGCTTCAGCTGCGCCCGGCTCTGGTGCAGGTAGGTCGGGAACAGCAGGAACTCGTTGTGCGTGATGCTGAACCGGTTCTTGATCGACTGCTCCAGGATGCCGCCCTTGCGGAGCAGCACGATCTGCCGGCCGCTCGTCAGGGCGTCCGTCACCGTCGCCCACTCCTTCAGGGCGACCTCCAACGTGTGCGGCCAAGCCATTCGTCTGCTCCCGAATCAAGAAAGGGGGACTTCAATTTGGGCGGCTCCAAGCGTGAAGCGGAGCGGCCCGCAAACCGATACAACTTTCGGCCGAGGGTCCACCGGTCGCGGTTTTTGGGCCGCGTGAGGGGACGTCAAGAGCATAGAGGGTGCCCCACCATGCCGAAAGCGCCGCTGCCGATCGACGAGGCCGACCGCCTGGCCGAGCTTCGCGGGTTCGACGTGCTCGACACCGGCGCGGAGGCGGAGTTCGACGACCTGGCCCGCCTGGCGGCGGCGATCGTTGGGACGCCGGTGTCGCTGGTGAGCCTGGTCGACGCCGATCGGCAGTGGTTCAAGGCCAACGTGGGGTTCAACCTGCCCGAGACGCCGCGCGACGCGGCGTTGTGCGCGCACACGATCCTGGAGCGGGACCTGCTGGTGGTGCCCGACGCGTCGGCCGACCCGCGGTTCGCCGACAGCCCGCTGGTGACGTCGGGGCCGAACATCCGGTTCTACGCCGGTGCCCCGCTGGTCACGCCGGAGGGGCACGCGATGGGGTCGCTGTGCGTGATCGACACGGTGCCCCGGCAGCTGACGGCCGGTCAGGCGGACGCGCTGCGCGTGCTGGGCCGGCAGGCGGTGAGCCTGCTGCGGCTGCGGAAGGCGGTGGTGGACGTCGAGAGCACGGCGCGGTTCGCGCGGGCGACGATCGACGCGCTGTCGGCGCGGATCGCCGTGCTGGACGAGGGCGGGCGGATCCTGTCGGTCAACCAGGCGTGGCGCGACGCCGCCCCGGCCGCCGAGGTGGCGGTGGGCGCCGACTACTTCGCCGTGTGCGACAACGACCAGTCATCGGCCGACGCCGAGTCGGTGGCGTTCGGGCTGCACGAGGTGCTGGAGGGGAGGAAGGACCGGTTCACGCTGGAGTACACCCACGCCGGCACCGACGGCGAGGGGGCGTCGGGCGCGCGGTGGTCGGTCGTGCGGGCCAGCCGGTTCGACGACGGCGCGGGCCACGCGCGGATGGTCGTGTGCCACGAGGACGTGACCGACCGCCACCGGGCCGCCGAGCGGCTGCGGCACGACGCCCGGCACGACGCGCTGACTGGCCTGCCCAACCGCATCCACTTCGGCGAGCGGGTCGAGCGGTGCATCGCCATGGCCGGCCGGCGCGAGCAGCCGTTCGCGGTGCTGTTCCTGGACCTGGACCGGTTCAAGATCATCAACGACAGCCTGGGCCACGCCGCCGGGGACCGGCTGCTGACGACGATCGCCGACCGGCTGAGCGCGGCCGTGCGCCCGGGCGACCTGGTGGCGCGGATGGGGGGCGACGAGTTCACGATCCTGCTGGAGCACCTGCGGTTCCCCGAGGACGCGGCCCGCGTGGCCGAGCGGGTGCGGGTGGCCGTCGCCCAACCGGTCGACTACGAGGGGCACGACCTGCTGACCACCGTGAGCATCGGCATCGTCACCAGCGGGGGCGGCGGCGAGCGGGCGAGCAGCTACGCCACGGCCAAGGACCTGCTGCGCGACGCCGACGCGGCGATGTACAAGGCGAAGACGGGCGGCAAGGACCGGTACGCCGTGTTCGACCAGGCCATGCACGCCGAGGTGGTCGTCCGCATGGAGATGGAGGCCGACCTGCGGCGGGCGGTCGAGCGCGGGCAGCTGGAGCTGCACTACCAGCCCATCCTGTCGCCCGCCGGGGTGGTGGGGTTCGAGGCGCTGCTGCGCTGGCGGCACGGGGGGCGGCTGGTGGGCCCCGGCGAGTTCATCCCCGTGGCCGAGGACACCGGGATGATCCTGCAGATCGGGGGCTGGGTGCTGCACCGCGCCTGCCAGCAGCTGGCCGACTGGCGGGCGATGGGCGGGCCGCTGGCGGAGCTGTGCATGACGATCAACGTCAGCCGTCGCCAGCTGGTCGACCCGGGGCTGCTGAGGGTGATGCAGGACGTGCTGCGCGAGACCGGCGCGCCGGCCCACGCGGTCGTGCTGGAGATCACCGAGAGCGCGATGATGCACGACTCGACCGTGGCCGAGGGGACGCTGAGCGACCTGAAGCGGCAGACCGGCGTGCGGCTGGCGATCGACGACTTCGGGGCGGGCTACTCGTCGCTGTCGTGCCTGCAGCGGTTCCCGATCGACCTGCTCAAGGTCGACCGCAGCTTCGTCCGCAACGTGACCCACAGCCCGCGCGACGCCGCCGTCATGCGCACCATCGTGACGCTGGCCCACGACCTGGGGATGACCGTGGTGGCCGAGGGGGTGGAGCTGCCCGAGCAGGCGGCGTTCCTGGCCCACACGGCGTGCGACCTGACGCAGGGGTTCCTGTACAGCCGGCCGCTGGAGGCGATCGCCGCCGAGCGGTTCGTCCGCGACGCCGTTGCCGCCGCCGCGATGATCGCCGACGCGGCGTGATGGCCGGACGATCCCCGCAATTGGGTCACTCGATCGCCACGAACTTCACGAGCCGCTCCACGAGCTCGTCGGCGGTGTAGGTCGCGTTCGTCTCGACCGGCAGGAACACGCCGTGGTTGTGCTCGGAGGCGATGATCAGGTGTCGCTCGCCGTTGGTGGCGAAGCCCATCTCCTGTGACTGGTGGCCGGTGACGACGGTGTTCGCGCCGACGTTCTGCAGGAACACGTCGACCGACTCGGGCCCCATGCTGCGGCCCCAGATCAGCTGGTACGCCGGGCCGGTGCGCCGCTTGTAATCGTTGCCGGTGAGGGGGCGGTCGAAGACGGTGTAGTCGAACGTGGCGACCTGGCTGTCGGTCGGCAGGCTGTGGCAGAAGAACAGCCCGCCGGGCGTCCGCACGGCCAGCGGCAGCGACAGCAGGAACTCGGTGATGGCGACGCCGACCTTGTGGTAGGGGATCTGGCCGAAGTCGCGCTTCAGGGCGGCGGTGAACGCCTCGCACACGCTGATGCCGTTCTTGCTGATCCCCTCGCCGAAGATCTGCGCCAGGTCGTGGTTGGCCAGCAGGAAGTGGACCTGGTCGGGGAAGTCGCACTTGAGCTCCGCCGCCCGGTGCAGGGTGACCCAGCTGTCCTCGGCGCCCGCGTCGTCGTAGTGCTCGCCGTGGATCAGCTCGTGCAGGATCAGGTGGCGGTCCGGGTGGTTGCCGAGGTCGGCCGCCTGGAGCAGCTTGTCGACGTTCCGGCGGTGGTCGTGCAGGTCGCCGGTCATCCACACCTCGGCGTCCGGCGGCAGGTGGACGGTCTGCATGGCCCGATACCGGCTGATCTGGTTCTCCTCGGTGGCCGTTCCGAACACCTCGATCACCGCTTCGGCGGATAAGCTCATGACCGCCGATTGTCGGGCGCGGGGCGGTGGCGTCAACGGGCGACTCCGCGCGGGCGGCAGGGTCGCTTCAGCGACCCTGTAGCGGATCGTCGGTTCAGGGTTGCTGAAGCAACCCTGCCGGTGACAGGGGTGATGCATTACGATCCGCAGCTCGCGCGTGCCCACCGTTGTCGATCAACCTCAGCCCGGCCGTCGCCACCGCACCGTCGTGGCCGCCTTGGTCGAGCGGGTCCGGCGGGACGGTAAGTTCTTCCGGCTGGGGACCGACAAGTTCACCGTGTGCGGCGTCACGTACGGGCCGTTCGAACCGGAGGCCGACGGCGTGCCGCTGCCGTCGCCGGAGCAGGTGGCCGACGACTTCCGGCAGCTGGCCGACCTGCGCGCGAACGTCGTCCGCATCTACAACGCGCCGCCGGTCTGGTTCCTGGACCTGGCGCAGGCGCACGGGGTCAAGGTGCTGCTGGACGTGGCGTGGCCGAAGAACATCAGCTTCGACCACGACGCCGCCATCACGGCCGCGGCGCACGATGCGGTACGATCGGCGGCCGAGGCGTGCGGGAATCATCCGGCGCTGTTCGCGCTCAGCGTGGTGAACGAGTTCCCGGCCGAGCTGGTCCGCTACATCGGCCGGCGGGCGGTCGAGCGGATGATCGACGACCTGTGTCGCACGGCTCGCGCGGTCGCGCCGGATTGCCTGGTGACGTTCGCGAACTACCCGACGACGGAGTACCTGTCGCCGCGGGAGGTCGACTTCCACTGCTTCAACGTCTACCTGCACGAGGAGCGGACGTTCCGCAACTACCTGGCCCGGCTGCAGAACGTGGTGGGCGGCAGCGGCAAGCCGCTGATCCTGGGCGAGTACGGGATCGACACGTACCGCGAGCAATCGGAGGACGGGCAGGCCGACGTGCTGGCCCGGCACGTGCGGGCCGTCTTTGACGAGGGGCTGGCCGGGACGGTCGTCTTCAGCTTCACGGACGACTGGTTCACCAAGGGGCTGCGGATCGACGACTGGCGGTTCGGGCTGACCCGGGCCGACCGGTCGCGCAGGCCATCGTTCGACACCGTGGCGGCGGGGTTCGCCGTCGCCCCGCGCACGGAGGGTGCCGAGTGGGGGCTGCCGCGGGTGAGCGTGGTGGTCTGCTCGTTCAACGGCGGCAGCACTATTGAGGGGTGCCTGCTGTCATTGCAACGGTTGCGATACCCGGATTACGAGGTGATCGTCGTCGACGACGGCAGCACCGACGACACGGCCGGCATCGTTGCCCGGTTCCCGACGGTGCGCTACGTCCACCAGCCCAACCGCGGGCTGAGCGTGGCTCGCAACACGGGGCTGGACCTGGCCACCGGCGACGTGGTCGCCTACACCGACAGCGACTGCGAGGCCGACGAGGACTGGCTGTACCACTTGGCCGTGGTGCTGCGACGCGGCGACCTCGCCGGCGTGGGCGGGCCCAACCTGATCCCCGATGAGGGCAGCTGGGTGGCCGACTGCGTGGGCTTGTCCCCCGGCGGGCCGACGCACGTGATGCTGGACGACCGCACGGCCGAGCACGTGCCCGGCTGCAACATGGCGTTCTGGACGTGGGCCGCGCGGGCGGTGAACGGGTTCGACGGGCAGTTCCGCCAGGCCGGCGACGACGTCGACTTCATCTGGCGGCTGCAGAACGCCGGCCACGCGATCGGGTTCGCGCCGGCGGCGCAGGTGTGGCACTACCGGCGGAACACGGTGCGGGCCTACCTGCGGCAACAGCGCGGGTACGGCGAGGCCGAGGCGCTGCTGAAGTTCAAGCACCCCGACCGGTTCAACGTGCTCGGCAGCAGCCACTGGCGCGGCCGGATCTACGGCGGCGACGCCGACCCCGGCGTGCGCATCGGCGGGGACGTCGTCTACCACGGCATCTTCGGCACGGGGCTGTTCCAGACGATCTACCGCCGGCGGGCGTCGGTCTTCGCCGCGATGCTGATGAGCATCGAGTGGCACCTGCTGGCGGCGTTCGTGGCGCTGCTGGGGCTGGCGATGCCGCCGCTGCTGGCGGCGGCGCTCGCCATGTACGTCACGCCGGTCGGGTTGGCGATCGTGGCGGCAGCGCAGTCGCCCTTGCCGCGCCGGCGGACGTGGCTGACCCGGCCGCTGATCGCCTACCTGCACTTCCGCCAGCCGATCACGCGCGGGTGGGCCCGCTACTCGGTGCGGTTGCGGAACAAGGTGCTCGGCCCCGAGCTCGGCGGCGACGTGGCCGCCCGGCCGGGGCCGTTGCCGTTCGACCCGCACGACCGCGATGCGCTGCGGTACTGGTCGACCGTCCACGACCGGTTCCACCTGATCGAGCAGCTGCTCCAGGCGATGGCGATGCACGGCTGGCGGACGCGGGTCGACAGCGGGTGGGGGGCGTGGGACGCCGAGGTGTACGGGTCGCGGTACGTGAAGGTCCGGCTGACGACGGCCACCGAGTACCACGAGGCCGAGGGGGCGTGCGGCCGGCTGACGCGGGTGCGCGTCGAGGCGAAGATGAGCACCTTCTGCCGGTGCCTGTTCGGCGCCAGTTGGCTGATGTGCGGGCTGCTGCTGCTGCGCGTCTGGCCCTACAGCCGACCGGCGGTGCTGCTGCCGATGGCGTGCTGGGCGCAGTTCCTGGTTGCCCGACGACGGGTGACGGTGCCGGTGCTGCGGCTGATTGATGAGGTGGCGGCTGGGAGCGGGTACTGGCCGGTTTGGAAGTAAACCACCCGGCCGAGGTCGCTTCAGCGACCCGGTGCTGTGGAGCGCCCACGCCTCCGGGTCGCTGAAGCAACCTCGCCCGGGTGGGGACCGGTGGTTCCGAACAAACGTCGCCGTGTTCCCTTGCCTTCGGGGCTCCGCTCGGCTAACTTTCCCGGCCCGGACCGTTTGGGAGCCGGCAGGTTTACGTTCTCAGCAGGTATCGACATGGCACATAAAAAGGGCGGCGGCTCCAGCCGCAACGGCCGCGACTCCAATCCGCAGTACCGGGGCGTGAAGGCCTACGGCGGGCAGTTCGTCACCGCCGGCAGCATCATCCTCCGCCAGCGCGGCACCCAGTTCCACCCCGGCTTCAACGTTGGCGTCGGCGGCGACTACACGATCTTCGCGCTCAAGGACGGCAAGGTCGAGTTCCAGGGTCGCAAGATCCACGTCCGCGAGCTGCCGGCCGAGCCGGAAGTTGCCGCGACCGCCTGAACGGGCCTTTGCCCGCGCCCGATTTGAGCTGACTGGAAACGTGAAGACGTGAAACGTGAGTGGACGGGGAATCGCCCCTCTTCTCACGTTTCACGTCTTCACGTTTCTCCGTTTGACCCGCAACCCCCAACCGGCCCCGCCCATGTTCGTCGACGAAGCAGTCATCCACGTGAAGGCCGGCGACGGCGGGAACGGGTGCGTCTCGTTCCGCCGGGAGAAGTACATCCCCAAGGGCGGCCCCGACGGGGGCGACGGCGGCAACGGCGGGTCGGTGGTCTTCGTCGCCGACGCCGGCAAGGACACGCTGCTCGACTTCGCCGGCAAGCACCACTGGCGGGCCGAGAAGGGCGAGGCCGGGCAGGGCAAGAAGATGTACGGCAAGGGCGGGGTCGACCTGATCATCCCGGTGCCGTTGGGCACGCTGATCTACGACCACGAGCACCACACGCTGCTGGCCGACCTGGACAAGCCCAGGAAGCAGGTCACGATCTGCCGCGGCGGCAAGGGCGGGCGCGGCAACTTCCACTTCCGCACGCCGGTCAACCAGGCCCCCCGGTACGCCGAGCCCGGCACCGAGGGCGGCGAGCGGATGCTCAAGCTGGAGCTGAAGCTGATCGCCGACGTCGGGCTGGTCGGCATGCCCAACGCCGGCAAGAGCACGCTGCTCCGCTGCGTCTCGGCCGCCCGGCCGAAGGTGGCCGACTACCCGTTCACCACGCTCGAACCCCAACTGGGCATCGTCGACCTGATCGGGGACCGGCGGATGGTGTTCGCCGACATCCCGGGCCTGATCGAGGGCGCCCAGCACGGCACCGGCCTGGGACACGCGTTCCTGCGGCACATCGAGCGGACCCACTGCATCGTCCACCTGCTGGACCTCTACCCGCCCGACGGCTCCGACCCGGCCGAGAACTACCGCACCATCCGCAAGGAGCTCGAGGCGTTCAGCCCCGTGCTGGCCACCAAGCGCGAGATCATCGCCGCCAACAAGATGGACCTGGCGATCGACGACGAGGCGCTGCTGAAGCTGCGCGACGAGTTGGGGGGCCAGACCGTCCACGCGATCAGCGGCGTCAGCCGGCAGGGCGTCGACCCGCTGCTGGAGCAGATCTGGAAGATGGTGCTCGACCTGCGGGCGCAGGCCCCGGTGGATGTGACACCGATGAAGATCGTGATCGCCGACCCGCCGCCCGCGACGGCGACCGTTGAAGACGCGGTCTGAACGGCCGGTACCGTTCACGCCCGATCACTCCCAAGGACGCAATGGGAAGGCGACGGCCGAACGGCCCGTCTACAAAAAGTGGGCGGCGGCGAGGTGACATCGCCGTGCGAGGTTAGCAATGCCCCAACCCCTCGGCCGCCTCTGCCTCGTCCTTCACGGCCACCTGCCGTACGTGCTGCACCACGGCGTCTGGCCGCACGGCGAATCGTGGCTGTTTGAGGGGGCGGCCGAGACGTACGTCCCGCTGCTGGAACTGCTCGACGAGCTCGCCGGCAAGGGCGTGACGTTCGGCCTGACCGTCGGCCTGACGCCGGTGCTGCTGGAGCAGCTGGCCAGCGCCCACTTCAAGGAGCGGTTCGTCGCCTACCTGCACGAGCGCGGCGACCTGGCCCGGCACGATGCGCGGACCTTCGACGCCAAGGGCGACGTGCAGCGGGCCAAGCTGGCCCGGCGGTGGATCACCTACTACGCCGACCGGCTGGCGGCGTTCGAGCGGTACAGGCGGGACCTGCCCGGCGCGTTCGCGCGGCACCAGCGCGACGGTCGGCTGGAGATCCTGACCAGCGCCGCCACGCACGCCTACCTGCCGCTGCTGGCGAACGACGCGGCCGTGAACGCGCAGCTGCGCGCCGGCGTGGCGATCAGCGAGCGACACCTGGGCGTGCGACCCAAGGGGCTGTGGCTGCCCGAGTGCGCCTACCGCCCCGCCGAGCCCGTCTGGCAGCCGCCGGTGCTCTACCGCCAGCCGATGAACCGGCCGGGCCTGGAGACGGCCGTGGCGGCGGTCGGCGTCGACCATTTCTTCGTCGACACGCACCTGGTCGCCCACGCCCACCCGGTGGCCATCACGACGGCCGAGGGCACCGAGCCGACCAGCGACGCCCTCATCTACTGGGACGCCCGGCGCGGCTGGGGCAGCCCGCTGGAGCCGGTCGGCGTCGCGTCGACGTCCGGCCGGGCCAACGTGTTCGCGCTCGCCCGACACCCGCGGGTCAGCGAGCAGGTGTGGTCGGCCGTCACCGGCTACCCCGGCGCCGACGACTACCTCGAGTTCCACCGCAAGCACGGCGACCACGGCCTGCGCTACCACCGCATCACCAGCCACCACACGCCCGCGCTGGAGAAGGACCCGTACGACCCCGACCGCACGCCCGGCAAGTCGTACGAGCAGGCGCAGCACTTCTGCTCGGTCCTGCGCGAGACGCTGACCGACCACGCCAAGCAGACCGGCCGGGTCGGCACGATCGTCGCGCCGTTCGACGCCGAGCTGTTCGGCCACTGGTGGTTCGAGGGGCTGGCGTTCCTGCGCGACGTGCTGCTGACCCTGGCGCACGATGGGTCGGTGTCGGTCGTCACCAGCGAGACGGCCCTGGCACGGTCGACGTTGGACAAGGTCGCCCGCCTGCCCGAGGGCAGCTGGGGCGAGGGGGGCGGGCACACGGTCTGGCTGAACGACGCGACCCGGTGGCTGTGGGAATCGGAGTACCGGGCCGAGGCGCGGTTCCTACAACTGCTGGCCGAGCTGCCGTGGCGGGCGAACGGCGAGGTGGCCGGGATGCTGAAGCGCGCCGGCCGCGAGCTGCTGCTGTTGCAGGCGAGCGACTGGCCGTTCGTGATCCACTCGGCCGCCGCGACCGACTACGGCGTCGGCCGGTTCGCCGGCCACGCGTCGCGGTTCGACCGGCTCTGCACGATCGCCATGGATCTCGCCGCCGGCCGGCCCGTCGACGCCGTGCGGGCGACGGAGCTGGCCGAGGCCGACGCCCACGACGTCATCTTCGCCGACGTCGACCTGGGGTGGTGGTCGTGACGCCGGTCAGTCGTGGGTCGCGATCACCGCGCACACGCCCGCCGCCAGCACGGCGACGCCGACGAGGATCAACAGCACGATCAGGACGATTCGCCCGCCGGACATGGTTCTCCACTCCCGGGTTGGCACCCGTCAAAGTTGAACTCGATCGGTGCCGACGAAGCACGTCCCGTCGCAGAGGGCGGCCAGCAATCCACCGATGATCAGGCCGAGCAGGAAGTACCGACCGATCGCGCGGGTCAGCGGTGCTGCTGCACGGGTCCGGCGGACCAGCCTGAACGCCGCGTAGCCCAGCGCCACCGCGACGGCGAACCAGCCCACACCGATGATCGCGAACGGCACGTGCCCGTCCGCCGCGATTGCGGTGGCCGCCCCGGCGACAAGAACGAAGGCGGCCCCGACCGCCAGCCCCGTCAGCAGCGAGATCGCCCCGCCGACCTGCTGCCCCGCGGTGGTGCCGCTGGGACGGCCGTAGTCCAGTGGCACCGGCTCGACGGGCTTGAGTTCGTTCTCGTCGGGCATGGGCGTTGTCCAGAGTGTCAGCGTCAGTTGCGGACCGGCACGCGCGGCGGGACGCACGATGGCGCGCCCCGCGCAGGCCTTTCGGTTGGCACCCGACGACCGCAGCGCTGGCATTGGTGCACAGGGCCTACCCTACGCATCTTCAGACGGGCTTGCACGTGTAGACCAGGTACCCGATGCCCCCGCCGATGAGCAGGCAACTCAGGCCGAACCCGAGCGCGAGGCCGGCCGCGAAGCCCCGCCAGTTGCGGAACAGGTGGAGGTAGACCGCCAACACGAACAGCAGGCCCAGACCGACCAGCGCCAGGGCCGCGATCCGCTGATGGACGCCCGCCGCCCACGCGGCAGCCACGCAGCTCAGATAGGCTGCGTAGGTCAAGAACCCGAGGATGGCCTCGGCAGCGGTGCCCGGTCGCGGTGGAACGCTTCGGCCGGCGGCGCGGCGCGCGTAATCCAGCGGCAGAGCATCCGGCTGCTTCTCGGGCTCGTCAGGGCGTGGCATGGGTCAGCCCTCCCCTCGGCGGACCGGCACGGTCATCGGGACCAACGACGTCGCCAGCGACGGCGCCTCGCCGCGCAGGCCGGCGAGCATCGCCTCGCGGCCGTCGCGGTAGAACAGGTTGAACGTGTCGAACGGGATGATCCGCCCGTCGGGGTGGACGATGTGGACGCACGTCTTCTTCACGCTGCGCACGTCGAAGTTGTGGGCGTCCAGGAACTGCATGATCAGCACGCGGAACACGTTGTCGTATCCGATGATTTCCCCGCGCATCTCCACCAGCGGCAGGCAGCACAGCAGCTGTTTCAGCGACGACGCCGAATTGCCCGGCGAGGCGGCGGTGCTGAACAGCTTGAACAGCTCGCCCCGCAGCGCATCGCTTTTCTCGTAGACGATCGTGTTCCCGCCGCCGTGGAGCAATACCTGCGGGTCGATCAAGCTCGTCAGCGGCGTCACGCAGCCGTCCAGCTTGAGCGCGTAGGCCATCGCCAAACAATCCGGGTGGCACGGCACGGGGATCACGTCGGCCGGCGTGAAGACCGGCGACTGCGCCAGGATCTGCTGCCGCACCTCGCCGAGCGTCAAGCGGTCGGTCTCGGGGTTGAAGTCGTCGAGCCGGCCGGCGTCCTGCACGGGCTGGAACGTCACGCCGCGCACGCAGCGCTGCCGCAGGGCGAAGTCGATGATCGCGCCGATCTCGTCGTCGTTCACGCCCTTCTGCAGCGTGACGACCAGCGTCGTGCTGACGTTGTGGGCGTTGAGGTGGTCCAGCGCCCGCTGGCGGACCGACGTCAGGTCCTCGCCCCGCAGCTTCCGCAACGCCTCGGGCTTGAGCGAGTCGAACTGCAGGTACACCTCGAACCCCGGCATGTAGGTCGCCAGCCGCTCGGCGAACGCGGGGTCGTTGGCGATCCGCACGCCGTTGGTGTTGACCATCAGGTGCTTGATCGGCCGGGATTTCGCTAGGTCGAGGATCTCCCAGAACTGCGGGTGCACCGTCGGCTCGCCGCCGCTGATCTGGACCACGTCGGGCTCGGCCTCGTTCCGCACGACGCAGTCGAGCATGAACGCCACCTGCTCCAGGCTGCGGTGCTGGCCCATCCGGCTCGGCGAGCTGTCGCTGTAGCACACCGGGCAGGTCAGGTTGCACCCGTCGGTGATCTCGACCAGCGTCAAACAAGAGTGCTGCTCGTGGTCGGGGCACAGCCCGCAGTCGAACGGGCAGCCGTACTTGATCGGCGTCTGGAACCGCAGCGGCATCTGCCCCGGCTTCAGCGTCTGCCGGCTCAGCTTGTAGTACTCGGCATCGGTCGAGATCAGCACGCGCTGAAGCTTGTGCTGCGGGCACCACTTGTGCAGGTAGACCCGGCCGTCCTGGATGACGACCTTCGCCTCCACCTTCCGCAGGCAGGTGGCGCACAGGCTGTTGGTCAGCTCGTAGAACAGGTAGGGGCGGTCGGACATGAGGACCTCGCGCGGGCGTCGATCTTAAGTTAGTGCATCCTCGTCAGAACGGGCGCGCGAATCAACTTCTGCCCGTACAGCAGCCACCCGGCGGCGGCGGCGCCGGCCAGGCAGGCGATCTGGATGCCGCTCACGCCCAGGTACTTCGGGCCGGTCGGCTTGATGAACTCGACGGCGAACCGGTACAGGCAGTACGACGGCACGAACAGCCGCCACAGGCGACCGTTCCCGTGCGGCCACCGATGAAGGACGGCCAACGCGAGGGACAGGACGATCAGGAACGCGATGTCGTACAGCTGCGCCGGATGCCGCGGTCCGTCGCCGAAGTCGACGGCCCAGGGGACCGACGTGTGGTTCCCGCAGGTGTGGTCGGACAGCCCGGTCAGGAAGCAGCCGATCCGGCCGATGGACATGCCCAGCGCCAGCGGGAAGACCATCGCGTCGCCGGTGGAAAAGCCGACGCCCAGGATCTGTTTCGCGACCTCGACCCCGGCCCACCCGCCGAGCAGGCCGCCGACGATCGTCTTGCCCCCGAGGATCGCGCCGACGTCCCCGGCCCGCCACGCCGCCAGGTAGTCGGGCCACGACTCGGCCCACGCCAGCAGCTTGCTGCCGACCAGCGCCCCGCCGATCGCGCCGACGATCACCCATAGGTTCCGCTCCAGCGGCAGCCGCGGTCCCGGCCAGCGGCGGCGGAGGTACAGGTACAGCTGGAACCCGCCGGTGTAGCCGATCAGCTCCATGACCGGGTGCGGGTGGATCGCGTGGCCGAAGGCGTGGAAGTAATGGGGGAACGTCACCGTCGATCGAGCTTACCAGATCGTGAGGACGTGAAACGTCTTCACGTTTCACGCCCCGCGTTTCCCGTGTTCGCGTCTTCCCGTATTCTCCGTCCCATGAAGCCGAAAGTCCTCGTTCTCCGCACGGCTGGCACCAACTGTGACGGCGAGACCGCCCACGCGTTCACGCTGGCCGGGGCGGAGCCGACGTTCGTCCACGTGAACCGGCTGCTCGAGCGGCCGGCGGTGCTGCACGAGCACCAGATCCTGGCCGTCCCCGGCGGGTTCAGCTACGGCGACGACATCGCCGCCGGGCGGATCCTGGCCAACCAGATCATGAGCCGGCTGCGCGACGAGCTGCACACGTTCGTCGCTGCCGCCAAGCCGGTGATCGGCGTCTGCAACGGGTTCCAGGTGCTGGTGAAGACCGACCTGCTGCCGGGTCCGATCGGCGGGCGCACCGGGCAGACGGCCACGCTGGCGCACAACACGTCTGGCCGGTTCATTGACCGTTGGGTCCACGTGGAACCCGTGGGTGACCAGTGCATCTGGACCCGCGGGCTGGAGCCGCTGGAGCTGCCCATCGCCCACGGCGAGGGGCGGTTCGTCCCCGCCGACGAGGGCGTGCGGTCGGCCCTGCACGCCGGCGGCCACGTCGCGCTGGTCTACGCCGCCGGCAGCAACGTGAACGGCAGCACCGACGACATCGCCGGCGTTTGCGACGCGACCGGCCTGGTGTTCGGCCTCATGCCCCACCCCGAGCGGTACGTCGACCCGACCCAGCACTACGCCTGGACCAGCCAG
The DNA here is from genome assembly GCA_965198865.1 of Tepidisphaeraceae bacterium. Lineage (GTDB taxonomy): Bacteria > Planctomycetota > Phycisphaerae > Tepidisphaerales > Tepidisphaeraceae > CBDAQA01. Next base: position 412,316 of record CBDAQA010000025.1, read on the forward strand.
TCGCCCCGGCCGGCGGTCGGCGCGGGGTTGAAGGTGTTCGAGAACGCGGTCCGCCACGCGGCGGCGTGAGGGCCGTCGACGCCGCCCGCCGGACTGCAGACCGCTCCGGCAACGCGGTCACCCCGGCGGCCACATGAACGGCCGGCCGGCCAGCACGTGCAGGTGCAGGTGAAACACGGTCTGCTGCGCGCCGGGCCCGCAGTTGAACACGGTCCGGTAGTCGGTCTGGCCCAGGTCGGCCATCACCCGCTTGGCGACCAGGAACATCCCGCCGACCAGTTCCGCGTCGGTCGGCTGCAGGTCGTTCAGCGTGGGGATGACCCGCTTGGCCACGACCAGCACGTGGACCGGGGCCTGCGGCGACACGTCGTGAAAGCTGATGTACCGCTCGTCCTCGAACGCGATCTTGGCGGGGACCTGCCGGGCGATGATCTTCTCGAAAATCGTCATGCGGCCAAGGTACGGACGAAGATCGAAGTCCGGAATCTCAAATTCCGAAACGCAGGCAGCCACGCGACGCCCCGTTTCGGAAGTCGAGGTTTCAGTCATCGAACTTTCCCCCCGCGCCGTCACACGTAAGATGCCACCATGGACCCCCGCCGTTTGTACATGGACAATGCCGCGACGAGCTTCCCCAAGCCGGCCGCGGTGACGGAGGCGATGGTGCGGTACGCCCGCGAGCTCGGCGCCAGCGCCGGCCGCGGCGCCTACGCCGAGGCGATGGAGACCGGCGCCCTGATCGCCGACTGCCGCCGGCGCATCAACTCACTGGTGAACGGCACCAACCCCAACCACGTCGTCTTCACGCTGAACTGCTCGGACGCGTTGAACCTGGCCATCAAGGGGCTGGTGCCGCTGTCCGGCCGGGGCCACGCGATCTGCACGCACGCCGACCACAACTCGATCCTGCGGCCGCTGAACGCGCTGCAGGACCAGGGCCGGATCGACCAGACGCGCGTGCCGATCGACCCCAAGACCGGGCTCGTCGACCCCGACGACGTCCGACGCGCGATCCGGCCGGACACGAAGCTGATCGCCGTCACGCACGCCAGCAACGTGACCGGCACCGTCCAGCCGATCCGCGAGTTGGGGCGGATCGCGCGGGAGCATGCGGTCCCGTTCGTGGTGGACGCCGCCCAGAGCGCCGGCCACATCCCGATCGACGTGCAGGCCGACGGCATCGACCTGCTGGCCGCCCCGGGGCACAAGGCGTTGCTCGGGCCGCTGGGCACGGGGTTCCTCTACGTCCGCCCTGGGCTGGAGAGGATGCTGCGGACGATCAAGGAGGGCGGCACCGGCAGCGTGAGCGAGGACGATCGCCAGCCCGACTTCATGCCCGACAAGTACGAGCCCGGCAGCCACAACGCGATCGGCCTGGTCGGCCTGAACGAGGGGTTGAAGTGGGTGGCCGAGCAGACCGTCGAGAAGCTCGCCGCCCACGACATGGACCTGGTCCGCACGTTCATCGACGGCTGCAGCAACATCGACGGCCTGACCTACTTCGGCCCGCAGGGCGTCCGGAACCGGCTCGGCGTGTTCAGCGTCCGCGTCGACGGGTACGACCCGCACGAGCTGTCGTCCATCCTCGAGAGCCAGTTCGGCATCCTGACCCGCAGCGGCATCCACTGCGCCCCGCTGGCCCACGCCGCCATCGGCACGCTGGCCGGCGGCGGCGCGACGCGCCTCAGCTTCGGCCCGTTCCTCAGCAAGCAGGACGTGAAGTTCGCGACCGACGCCCTGGGCGAGGTGGCCGCCTCGCGGCCGGTGGCAGTGTAGGCCCGAGTAACTTTGCATGGCGTTCCCATTCGGCAAACCGATTTTCGCCATTCTGCTGATCGCCGTCGCGAGCGGCGTCGCCATCCTCGGTCGATCGCCCCGCCCCACCGCTAACCTGACCGTTTGGACCTTCACGTCGGCCGACGCCATCGCCGATCGGGCCATGGCGGCGGCGTTCGCGCGGGCCACCGGTCGCAGCGTGCGGGTCGACCGGGTCGCCGCCCCCGCGCTGGACGTGCGCCTGTCGTCGCTGTTCATGAGCGACCTTCGCCCGGCGAACGGTCCAGGTCGCCCCGACGTGGTCGAACTGGAGATCGCCTCGGTCGGCAAGTTCCTCCGCGGGTCGGCCGACGACGTCGGCTTCCTGCCCCTGGGGGGGTACCTCCGCCGCGGGAGATGGTCGGAGCAGATCGTGCCGGCCCGGTTGGTCCCCTACTCGCACGGCGGACACGTCTTCGGCGTGCCGTTGGACCTGCACCCGGTCACGCTGGTCTACCGTCGGGACCTGATCGACCTCACCCCGGGTGGAGCCGAGGGGTCAACGGCGGACACCTGGGCCGCCCTGCAGGCCGAGTGCCTGCGTTATCAACAATCGCATCACGACCGGTTTGCGCTCGGCCTGTCGCGCACGTCGCCGGACGTGCTGCTGGCGATGCTGCAGCAGCGGCACGTCGACCTGGTCGACGCGGGGCTCACGCCGCACCTGACCGACCCGGCCGTGGTGGCGACGCTCCTCTGGTACGCCCAAGCCGCGGCGGGACCGGGCCGGATCGCGGCCGACGTGAACCCCGCGCCGGGCGGCGCCGCGGCCGACCTCGCCGACGGCGACGTGGTCGCCCTCGTCCTCGCCGACTGGGCCGTGGCCGAGCTGGAGCGGTCGGCCCCGTCGCTGTCGGGCAAGCTGGCGATGGTCCCGCTGCCGCGCTTCTCGCCGGGCGATGCGCGGACGGCCAGCTGGGGCGGCACGATGGCCGGCATCCCGCGGTTCTGCCCAGACCCGGACCGGGCATGGCGGTTGATCGAGCAGATGTACCTCGCGCCCGCGGCGGTCGCCACGCGGTGGCGGGCGACCGGCACGCTGCCGCCGCTGCCCGCGGCGTGGGCCGACCCGATGTTCCACCGGCCCGACCCCTTCTTCGGCGGCCAACGCGTGACCGAGCTCTACATGCGCCTGTCGGGGGATCTGCCCGGTCGGGTCGTGACGCCCTACACGTCGACGGCGCAGGGACTGCTCGCGTGGGTCATGAATGACGTGGTGGCACAGGCCCGGTCGGGCCGCCCCGCCAGTGCGGCGTCGTGCCTCGGCTCCCTCGCCGCTCGCCAGGACCAGCTCGTGCGGCAGATCGACTTCGACCGCGCCGCCGGACGTCAGCCACGGGCCGGGAAGAGGGACGACGCCGATCGCGGGTAATCCGGGGCGCGCTACACGACGCAGTGCGGCACGAGCTGCCGTGCCGAACCGAATCCAACGCGCGATGAACCGTTTGAAGATCGCCTTGTCGGGCCTGATCGCCATGGCGTCGGCGGCTGCGGCGCTCGCGACGGCCCCGGCAACCGCCCCCTCCCCGACGTTCGTTTTCACCGTTGGCCCCGTGCTGATCGGGGACGTTTTTGATGGCCGGCCCGACCGATGGGTCACCGAACTCGCACGCGGCGGAACACTCGACATCGGCAAGGGCCGGATGGACATCGACGTGCCGGCGGGGGCGACGGTCTGGTTCAAACCACGTCTCGAAAGCCCGGTCCGGATCGAGCATCGGACGACGGTCATCAGCGGCAGCGGCGTGAACGACCGTGTCAGCGATCTCAACTGCTTCTGGAGGGCCCGCGAAGCCCGCAACCCGGCCGAACTCCTCACCGTCCAGCGCACCGGCAGGTAACACTACAGCGCAGGTTCGTCGGGACCCGCCCCCAGTTCGGACTGCAAGAAGAACGGCCACGAATGGCACGAATCAACACGAATGAGGACGGGCCGGCCTGCGTGCCTCAGCCGCCGATTGCCCGATCAGTTGGCTCGGCTGTGCTCGTCTTCGTTCTCCATCATTCGTGTGCATTCGTGCAATGCGTGGCCGTCCTTCTCGCCGTCCGACCATGAACCTGCGCTGTAGTGGTAAGGGGGCAACGGCAACACGACGACCCGCTTGCGGCGGTACATCGGGAGTTCCACCACGCGGCCGATGCTGCCGCAGCACGACCTGCGCGACGCCAGGGACCTGCTCACCACCAACGTCGAGCAGACCATTCGGCTCGTCGCGAGCGGGAGATTGATCCAGTACTACCGGGACGGCCAGCGGGTGTTCGAGCTGGACGACCGGCGGCCGTACACGTCCGGCTGGTTCGGCTTCCGCACGACCGCCAGCCACCTGCGCATCCACGACGTCTCCGTCCGATGGCTGGCGCCGAACGGTCGGCCGTGGTCGGGCTCACCGACGCCGCCGTCGCCCCACGGTGAGGGGGACGATCGCCATCGTCGCCAGCAGCAGGCTGGTCGGCTCGGGCGTGGCGGCGGTGGCGGCCTCGAGGATCAGGTCGAACCCGCCGTTGTTCAGCGAGTCGGCCTGCGTGCCCAGCGCCAGGCCGGCGGCCGCGCTCACGCTGCCGTTCAGCTCGAGGACCAACCCCGATGGGGCCGCCCCGCTGGTGTTGAACGGGTTGGCACCCCCCTCGGTGTCGTTGGCCAACACCAGGACGGTGTCGGCCGGCAGGGACGAGACGGTGCTGCTGCTGACGTTGATGGCGAAACCCGAGGTGACGGTCAGCGCCGACATGACCAGCCGGTCGTTGCCGCCCGAGCCGGTACTGGTGTTCGAGGCGTCGATCACCTTGGCCAGGTACTGGCCGGTACTGCTGTTCCACACCTGGGTGCCGGTGGTCAGCGTGCCGGTCGCGGCGTTGCTGGCGCCGGCGGTGATGGTGCCGTTGACGGTGACCACGCCGCCGGTCGTCGCGCCGGCCCCGGTGCTGACGTTCCCCGCGACGCCGGCGCCGCCCAGCACGGCACCCGTGCCGACGGTCACGTTGCCGCTCCCCGTGCTCGACGTGCCGGCGCCCGATGCGCCGCCGTTCGCCAGCAGCGTGCCGCCAGACACGGTGGTACCGCCGGTGTAGGTATTTGCGCCGCCCAGCGCCCAGGTTCCGACGCCGCTCTTGACCACGTTTGTCGGCAGGGTGCTGGACGTGCCATCGTTGATGGCCTGGGCCAGCGTGTTCGCACCGGTGTTCGACCCGCTCAGGATGAACGTGGCCGCGCCGGTCCCGGATCGCAGGTTGGACGTGGCCAGGAACTGAACGGGACCACTCGTCCCGCTGGAGTCCAGCGACAGCGGCGCGGTTCCCGTCCAGTTGATCGCCCGCGTGGTCGTGCTGCCCGTCCCGACGTACTGGAACGTCATGCCCGACGTCGCGTTGCCCAGGGTGTAGGCGGTCATCGCCTCGCCCAAGGAACTCGGCTGGCCGCCGTTGGCGACCGAGGTGAACTCGAAGAAGCCGAAACCGGTCGAGAAGTTGCCCGTGAAGGTGTTGGCCGTGTTGGCGAGCTCAACCGGCCCCGCCGCGTAGCTGGACTCGCTCCCCATGTTGACGTTGCCCGAACCGGAGATCACCCCGGCGATCTGAAACAGGGCGGAGGCCAACCCACCGGTGGCGGTGACCACCCCGTTCTTGAACGACGCGGTGACGCCGGATGCGACCGAGATGTTGTTGGCCAGCGACAGGTTGGCCGAAACGGTGAGCGACGAGCTGGCGTTGAAGACGACCGCTCCGCCACCCAGGGCGCTGCCGACCCCGAGGCTGATGGTCCCGCCCCCCACGTTGGTCCCACCGGTATAGGTCCCGGTGCCTAGCAGCGAGAGCGTGGCCGACCCGGTCTTGTTCAGCACCAGCGTGCCCGCGGCGGGCGTGATCGGGCCGGCGACGATGGTGTTGCCGACGTTCCCGATCGTCAGCACCTCGCCGACCGTGTTGCCGCTGGTGTAGCCGCCCAGCGTCAGGCTTCCGACGGTGGTGGGAATGGCGTTGGCGATCGTCACGACCCCGGCGGCGGCCAGGGTTGGGCCGCTCAGCGTACCGACGGCAAGGCTGGTGTTGTCAGCGGCAGTGAAATTGTACGAAATGCTCGTCGAGACCGACGAGGTGGTGATGTTGCCGATCGACATCGTCTTGACGATCCCGGCTCCCGCCGACGTGGCTTCGTCGGCGCTGATGGTGGCGCCGCCGCTGGTGACGATGATGGCGTAGGGGGTGTTGGTGGACGACGAGTTGAAGGCGGTGCTGCTGTCGCCCAGCAGCCCCAGCGTGCCCGACCCGCCGATGCTGATGCCGCTGGTGTTGCCGAAGGCCTGTCCGCCGATGCCGAACACGCCCCCCGTCGTGACCGTGGTCCCGCCGGAGTAGTTGCTGCCGGTCCCGGACAGGATCCAGCGGTCGGCGCTGACCTTGACCGACGTGATGTTCGCCCCGGTGCCCTGATCGTTGATCGACTCGGCGAAGGAGTTGGCCGAGGCGTTGTAGCTGCCGGCGAAGCTGAGCGTCCGCGGGCCCAGCAGGCCGACGACGGCGGACCCGGTGTTGGTGAAACTCAGCGCGCCGCCGCTCGAGTTGCTGCTGTTGTTGGTGATCCCGTCGCTGGGTGAGCTGCCGGCAATCGCCCAGAGCCGGTTGGTCATCCCGCCCCCGGTGCCGGTGTAAAGGGCGATGCTCGCGCTGCCGCCCTGGGACGTGGGGCTGCCGCCGAGGTAGACGTTGTCGGTCAGGCTCCCAGCACCGAACGAGCTGGCGATCCCGGCGTTCGCCAGGCTGTTGAAGTTCACCGTGGTCTGCGTGATCGTGGTCGTGCCCGTATAGGTGTTGGACCCGGTGAGCACGATCGAGTCGGAAGAGGTGGGCGAGAAAAAGCCGAGCCCCGCGGTGCCGGCCAGCACCGCGTTGACGGTGAGCGTGCCGCCGGCCGTGGTGGGCGAGTAGCTCAGGACGGGTGCCGACCCGTTGAACGTGAGCGAGCTCCCGCTGCTGCCGTTGAGGATGTACCCAGCCGTGGTGACGGTGACGCCCGAGGCGATCACCCCGCCGCTGACGTTCACGGTCCCGGCCGACCCGTTGAACGTGGCGGCGTTGCCGTTGACCCAGGTGCTCTTGGTCACGCCGGCCAGGTCCCAGCTGGGGGTGGTATCCACGTCCCAGTTGCCACCGCCGCCGGACGCGCCCGACTGGCCGGGATCCCACGTTTCTACGGCCGCGCGCGACGATCGCGAGGCCAGCAGTGCCGCGGCGGCGGCTGCGGCGAGGGCGATCGACCGCCCCCGCGTCGCCAGTCGGTGCCGCCGAACGTTTCCAAACAGATCGCCAGCATCGACGGGGTGTCGCATCAATCTCCCAATCCAACGACATGAGTGGCGGCCCACGCGGGGCACGCGGAACATCAACAGCGGTCGGGAACCACCAGACGGTGGCGTGCCCTGGACGGCATCGCATCATTGACCGGCAGGAGAGACCGAACCTTGCAGAACAATCGGTTGTTCACGATCTTGACCGGGAGCCCGACGGATTGCAATCATTTTCCGCTTTGGCGTTCAGCTGTTCCCTAGCGACATGCAAATATTCGACAGCTCTCGATCGGACAACGAAGAGAAACACTGCAAAATACAGAGTTTTCGGTGACTGCCACGCTTGTTGGACGCTCACCGTCAAGCGGGGGCTGACCTTCGTAGGAATCAAATTCGCTGCGGAGAAAATTTGCTTGCCTTGCGACGTCCGGATTTCTAAGCTTGGACAATCGGTTGTTCAACGGCCGATGAACCGCGGCAGGCCGCCTACCTACGGATCGATATGCCAGTGACCCTCGAAGATGTGGCGACGGCGACGGGCTTCGACAAGTCGACGGTCAGCGTAACGCTGCGGAACCTGCCGCGGGCGGCGCGGTTCAGCGCGGCCACCCGCGAGCGGATCCACGCCACCGCGGCCGAGCTGGGGTACCGGCCCAACTTCTTCGCCCAGCAGTTGTCCGGCGGCACGCCGCGGATGCTGATGCTCGGCGTCAACTACCTGCTGGACCCGTTCGCCATGATGGTCGCTGAGGGGTTCGAGGCCCGGGCGGCGGAACTGGGGCTCCGCGTGCTGATCACCGCCCTGCGGGATCGGCAGAACCCGCTGGACCTGTACCGCGACGTGCTCGGCGTGCAGGGCGTGCCGGCCATGGCGCTGGTCGGGGGCGACCCGTCCAAACTGTCGGATGAGTCGCTCCGCGAACTCGCCCGCGACGGCGTCAAGATCGTGTTGGTCAACCGCGTGGTGCCGCCCGCCGCGGGCAACGGTAACGGGTCGGGTCAGCCGGGTCGGCTGTCGATCGGACACGTCGGTGCCGACGACCTGCGCGGCAGCCGGATGGTGGCCCAGCACGTGTACGACCAGGGGGTCGAGGACGTGTGGGTGCTGGGCGGCATGCAGGGGTCGGTGTTCCCGGTCCGGCTGGCCGGGTTCGCCCAGGTTGCCGCCGACTGTCGCCGACCCGCGCCCCGCATTCTGAACTGTCGACCGCTGCACGGGCTGGACTGGTCCGGCGGGGCCGCGACGAGCGTGGGCGCGGCGCTGGCCGTGGCGGCCCGCCCGCCGCAGGCGATCCTGGCCGTGTCGGACGTGTTGGCCGTCGGCGCCGAGCGGGCGCTGGCCGAGGTGGGGTTGCTGGCGGGCCGGGACGTGGCCGTCACCGGGTACGACGACGGCCTGTACGCCCAGTGCGCCTGGCCCCCGCTGACGACGGTCCGCCTGCCGATGGCCGACATGGGCCGGGCCGCCGCCGACGCCCTGTTCTCGATGCTCGACGCCCCCGATGCGGCGCCGCCCGACGTGGTGCTGCCCGTGGAGCTGGTCGCCCGCGAGTCGGGCCGCTACGCCCCGCCGACGTTCGTGGGCAGCCTGTCCCGCAACTGAAACTGAAACCGATTCGTTGGAACGAACTTCCGCGCGGACGATCGACGCTGACGTCGACGCCGTACAGTCAAAGGAGCCTCACATGACCACGCTGTCGAACCCCGTCGTTCCCCGTCGCCGGTCCACCCGGGGCTTCACGCTGGTGGAACTGCTGGTCGTGATCGGCATCATCGCGCTGCTGATCGGCATCCTGCTGCCGGCGCTGAACCGGGCCCGCCAGTCCGCCAACGCCATCAAGTGCGCGGCGAACATGCGGACGGTCGGTCAGGCGATGCTGATGTACGCGACCAACAACAAGAACGCGATCGTCCCGGCCGGCATCGTGTACGCCGACCCGACCCTGTCCAGCGGGAAGGGGTACTCGTCCTGGGACATCCTGATCCGCCCGTACATCGCGCGGTTCACCGGGAACTACTCGTCGTACAACGCTGTGGACTACAGCGAGACGCCCTACCTGCAGTGCCCGGAGGACAGCGTCCGCCGGACCTACAGCACCGCCCAGTACAACCGGCGCAGCTACGCGATGGTCGCCGCCCAACCGCGAACCGCCCAGGACGGCCTGGCCTACCCGCCGATCCTCGGCACCGGGATGGTCACCGACGTGTCCGGCACGGCCAACGTCTTCCCCGGCGCGTACCCGGGGTTCAAGTTCCTCAAGTTCAACCAGGTCCGCACGACGTCCGAGGTGATCCTCCTGGCGGAGTACTTCGGGGCCGGCAACACGAGCGGCAACGTCAGCTACAGCGCGACGTACGGGGCGACCACCTCCAACTGTGCGATCTCGTACCCGCAGCAGCAGATCTCGGCCATCAACGTCAACGCCAAGCCGATCCACCAGAACCAGTGGAACTGGCTGATGTGCGACGGCAGCGTGCAGAAGCTGCACCCGACCAAGACCCTGCACGGCGTCGCCGCCCAGGACTGGAACGGCACGACCGCCAGCGCGACGGCCCAGTACTACCTGCAGACGACGACCGGCTTCTCGAACTACATGTGGACGATCCGCAGCGACGACTGATCGCCGCGACCCGCCAGTGCGCCGGCGGCCGTCCCCTGGTGACGCCGCCGACCCCGGCTCGGGCGCGATGTGATGCCGAGCCGACCGCGGGCAGAATGGTCGACATGCGACAACGGCTTCGGACTCTCGGCCCCGTCACCATCGCCGTCGGGCTTCTTCAGATAGCGACGGCCGCCGCCGCGCCGGGCGACCTGGGCCGCGTGCGAGCCAACGTGCGTGCCCTGCTGGTCGGCCCGCAGCCGGCGACCGCGCCGGGGTTCATCGTCCTGCCCGAGTCGGTCGAGGAGGACCTGCGCACCATGCGGCCCGACGGGTCGTGGGCCGACCAGGTCTACACCGACACCGACCGCGTCCACTGGCTCGCCCTGGCGCACCTGGCCCGGCTCGAGCGGATCACCCGGGCCTACTGCCGGGCCGGGGCCGCAAACCCGGCGACCCGCGAGCGGATCGTCACCTCGCTGTCGTTCTGGCTCGCTGCCGATCCCCACAACAGCAACTGGTGGCACAACGAGATCGGCGTCCCGCGGCAGGTGGGCACGATCCTGGTGATGCTGGGCGACCAAGCCTCACCCGACCTTCGCCGCCGCGGCGTGGCCGTTGTGCGCCGGGCGAGGTGGGACCGCCAGACCGGCGCGAACCTGCTCGACGAGACGTGGATCCAGGTCATGCGCGGGTGCGTCGAGGACGACCCGGCCGTGGTCGATCAGGCGTTCAGCCGCACGTGGGCGGAGATGCGCGTCGTGGGCCGGGGCGAGGAGGGTACCCAGGTCGACGGCAGCTTCCACCAGCACGGGCCGCTGCTCTACAACCAGGGGTACGGCACGGTGGTGCTGCAGTGCGCCGCCCGGTTCATGGAGGCCGCCGCCGGCACGCCGTTCGGGCCGACGCCCACCGCCGTCGCCTGCCTCTACACGTTCATGGTCGACGGCGACCTGTGGATGACCTACCACGACGCGTGGGACTTCGGCGCCTGCGGCCGCGGCATCGTCCGCCCCACCGCCACCGAGGCCAAGCAACTCTGGCCCATGCTGGCGAGGGTGGCCGCGTTCCCGGCGCCGCGGGCGGCGCTGCTCCGCGACGCGGTCGCCACCAGGGCGGCGACGGCCCCGGTCGGCAACCGGATGTTCTGGTGCTCGGACTACATGGTCCAACGCCGGCCCGATTACTTCGCCTCGATCCGCGGCTACTCCACGCGCACGGCCAACACCGACGGCCTCACCAACGGCGAGAACCGCAGGTCGCACCACATCGCCGACGGCGCGACGTGCCTCATGGTCACCGGCCGGGAGTACGCCGACATCTTCCCGGTCTGGGACTGGCTCCGCATCCCCGGCGCGACGGTCGAGCAGGGCACGCCCTTGCCGGCCAACGCCATCCGACGGATGGGCAAGTCGCCGTTCGTCGGCGGCGTCTCCGATGGATCGAACGGCTGCATGGCGATGGACCTGATCCGCGACGGCCTCACCGCAAGTAAGGCGTGGTTCTGCTTCGACCGTGAGATGGTCTGCCTGGGCGCGGGCGTCACCTGCGCGACGGAACATCCGGTCGCGACGACGCTGAACCAGTGCCTGCTCGACGGGCCGGTTTACACCGACGCATCGGCCAATCCCGTCCTGGCCGGCGACCTGCGCCGTCGCGGCCTCCGTTGGATCTGGCACGGCGGCATCGGCTACGTGTTGCCCGACGCCGCCGAAGATGTTGACCTGCGCGTCGGCCCGCAGCACGGCGCGTGGGGTCAGATCGGGATCGGATCGGACGCGGTGATCACCCGCAACGTGTTCTCCGCAGCGATCGACCATGGCTCGCATCCTCGCAGCGGCACCTATGCGTACGTCGTGTTGCCCAACGTGGACCGGCAGGCAACGGCCGACGCTGCGGCGCGGCCGACCGTGCAGATCGTGGCGAACACGCCGGCGATGCAGGCGGTCTGGCACGCCGGACAGGGCCAGTTGCAGGCGGTGTTCCACGAGGCCGGCACCGTTCGGGTGGGCGGGTTTCAGGTCGCGGTGGATCAGCCGTGTTGCCTGATGCTGACCCGCGGCGAGGCCGGCGCGACGATCTCCGTCGCCAATCCCAGCGCGACCGCCGAGGTGGTGAACGTGCGGACCGACGTGGCCTTCCAACGCACCGTTCGGTTCGACCTCCCCGGCGGTGAGGACGGCGGCCGAACCGTCACCCACGTTCTGCGTTGATCTCGGCGGATGGGATTCGCACGCGCGACGCGGCGGTATTCGTTGTCTCCGAGATGAAAAGTCCACGGAGCCGGGCCGTGTTGGCCCGGTACGAGCGTAGCTCGTGTCTCGCGCCGCGGGTTGATCAAGACCATCGGCTGCGCGCGAGACGCGACCTGCGGTCGCCACGGGCCGACGCGGCCCGGCTCTGTCGGTTCAACGAGCGCCGACAAGCTCGGCCACACACCGCGGATGACGTCCGCTGCTTTATGGCCGGGCCACCGTTGCACGCGCGGTCGGCGGGCCGATAATCGGCCGCGACATGGACTTCTTCAACTACCGTGACGGTGAGCTGTACTGCGAGGGGTTGCCGGCCGAGAAGCTGGCGCGCGAGGTGGGGACGCCGGCCTACATCTACTCCAAGGCGACCCTGCTGCACCACTACCGGCAGGTGGCCGACGCGTTCGCGCCGATCGGGGCGACCGTGTGCTTCAGCATCAAGAGCTGCGGGAACATCAACATCTGCCGGCTGCTGGCCGACGCCGGGTGCGGGTTCGACGTGACCAGCGGCGGGGAGCTGTTCCGCGCCCTGCAGGCCGGGGGCGACCCGAAGAAGATCATCTACGCCGGCGTGGGCAAGACCGACCAGGAGATCGCCGACGGCATCCGGGCCGGCATCGCGGCGTTCAACCTGGAGTCGGAGGCGGAGATCGAGAACATCGACCGCGTCGCCGCCTCCATCGGCATGCACGCGATCGGGGCCATCCGCGTCAACCCTGACGTCGACCCCAAGACGCACGTGAAGACGACGACCGGCAAGAAGGAGACGAAGTTCGGCGTCGACATCGACCGGGCCGAGCGCGTGTTCGAGCAGTACCGCAACCTGAAGCACCTGCGGATCGCCGGCGTCCACATGCACATCGGGTCACCGGTGTACGAGATCCAACCGTACGTCGACGCGGTGACCAAGGTGACCGCCCTGATCGACCGGCTGACCGAGCGCGGCCACAAGATCGAGTGGTTCGACGCCGGCGGCGGCTTCGCCGTGAACTACGAGCGGCCCGGCCAGGCCCACCCGGTGACCGAGCACGCCAGGGCGCTCATCCCGCTGCTGAAGGACAAGCCCTACCGCGTCGCCCTGGAGCCCGGCCGGTACATCGCCGGCAACGCCGGCATCCTGCTGACGCGCGTGCTCTACCGGAAGACCGGCGGCGAGAAGCGGTTCGTCATCGTCGACGCCGGCATGAACGACCTGATCCGCCCGACGCTGTACGAGAGCTACCACCACGTCTGGCCCGTCACGCCCGACGCCGCCAACGTGCCGGCCGAGCGCAACAGCGCCACGGTCCCCGTGAACGGCGAGACGGTCGACGTCGTCGGCCCCATCTGCGAGAGCGGCGACTACCTGGCCAAGAACCGCCCGCTGCCGATCACCAAGCGCGGCGACCTGCTGGCCGTCTTCACCGCCGGCGCGTACGGCTTCGCGATGAGCAGCAACTACAACAACCGGCCGCGCGCGCCGGAGGTGCTGGTCGACGGCGACACGTACAAGGTGATCCGCCGGCGAGAGACGCTGGAGGACCTGGTGGCGCTGGAGCGGGTGTGATCCACATGGCGACCCTCGCGTACCACGGATCATCCGAGGTCCACCGGCTCGACAGCGATCTGCGCGGGCTGGCCTGGCTTCAGCGTGCGGTGGCCATCATGGCCGTGGTGAACGGCGGGCTGCCGTGGTTGGTGGAGGCCACCGTCCAAACGGCGTTCGACTTCTTCGGGCAGCCGGCCGGCGCACGTCACGTGCGCCTGGCGATGCCGAACGACATGAACGACCTGGCGATCCTCTCGGCGGTCATGCTGTCCCTTGCAGCGGCAGCATGGATGTCGGCGCGGCTGATCGATCGGCGTCGATGCCGGTGGGTCAGCCTCGCGGTCGCGGTGCTCGAGGTGTGGTACCTGCCGTTCGGGGCCCTCGCCGCCGTCCGCGCCTGGCGGCTGCTGTTCCGACGGAACGTGGTTGACGCGTACGGTGGCATCAAGGCGATGCGGGGCTCCCGCGGTTAGAAGGGCCAACATGTCAGATCCGAACTTCCTGCCCTACGCTGCCACAGCACCGACGTCGCGCGACGCCGACCACCTGCGCGTGCTGAGCATCCTGCACTACGTGTGGGGCGGCATCATCCTCTGCTTCTCGTGCCTCACGCTGATCTACATCGGCGTGGGCGCGATGATGGTCAGCGGCCACTTCCCCTGGGGACCGTCCGGCCCCGGCGCACCCCCGCCGCCGCCGGCGTCGGTCGGCTGGATCCTGATCGGCGCCGGCACCTGCGGCATGACGCTCGGCGGGGCGATCGGCGCCGCCACCATCGTCTCGGGCCGGCGCATGATGCAGCGCCGGTCGCGCGTCTTCAGCATCGTCGTCGCCTCGATCAGCTGCCTGTCGATCCCGCTCGGCACGACGCTCGGCATCTTCACCCTCGTCGTGCTGATGCGCGAGTCGGTGAAGGCCGCGTACGCCCAGGTGCCCGGAACCTGACGAAGTGCCTCCCGCGTAGCGGTCGCCCCGCGGGGGCACTCTGTAGCGGCCCCGGAGTGCCCCTGCGGGGCGACCGCTACGCGGGGTTTGTGGACGTCCCAATCGGTCGGGAGCAGGCTATCGCGCGGGCTTCGCGCCCGTGGCGAACAGGTCCAGGTGCCGGTCCAGGTAGGCCGTCCACGAGTACCGTTCAAGTAGCCGCGCGCCGCGTGCAGAGACGTCGGCCGGGGTGACCGGGACGCCCATCAGCTCGTCGGTTGCCGCGGCAAGGCCGGCCACGTCCTTTGGCTCGACCACGCGGGTCGTCGGGTCGTCGCCGGCCAACCCCGCGATCTCACCGGTGCGGCAGCCGACCAGTCGCTGCGCGACCATCACCGCCTCGGCGAACGCCAGGCAGAACCCCTCCTCGTGCGACGGCTGGACGTACAGGTCGGCCGCGGCCAGGCCGGCGTGCTTCACGGCGTCGCTGGCGTTCTGCAGCAGCGCCACGTGCCGGCTCAGCCCCAGCGCGCGGATCCGCGCCTGCAGGAACCGCAGGTACTCAGGGTTGCGCGAGTTGCCGATGACCCGGTAGACCAGCCTCGGGAACCGCGACAGCAGCGGCCCCACCGCGGCGATGTAGTCGTGGACGCCCTTGTGGTAGGCGAAGCCGGCCACCGTCAGCACCTTGGGGAACGCATCGGAGGGAAACGGACTGTCGGCCAACGACGCCGGCGCGGCCGGCGGGTCGCAGCCGAACGGGATCGTGACGATCTTCTCGGCCGGGCAGCCGTAGTCCACCAGGTGGTCGGCCACCCCCTGGCTGTGGGCGATCACGCGCGAGAAGCTGCCGCCGTGCAGCAGCCGCTTCCACGCCTGCACGGTGAACCACGCGCGGTTGTCGCGCACCAGGTAGTGCAACCGGTCGCTGCCGGGAAAGTAGGAGCTGATCCGCTCGTACGGCGGCAGGTTGTGGGCCGTGAACACCCACGGGACGCGCAGCCCCAGCTGGTCGATCGGTCGGAGGATGTTCCGCCCCCCGCCCACGACGTGGACGTAATCGGGGGCGAACGCCTCGACGGCCGCGCGCACCTGTTCGCCGACCCGGTCGGACGGCGGGTAGTCGATCGGGAACTGCCGCACGTCGGTCAGCCGGACCGGGAGCTGGTCGACGGCGAAGGCGACGTCGACGCCGCGGTCGCGGGCGCCGCCGATCAGGCGGACCATCTCGGTCTGGACGCCCCCCGCGACAAACCCGGTCAACCCGCTGACGAAGAGGACGCGCATGCCGGTGGTCTCACACGGGGAACGATGGGACGACGACCGGCGGATGCTAGTGGTCGCGCGTCGGATTTCAATTCGCGGGACCGACGGCGAACAGCTGCCCACCGGGGCCGTCGTAGAGCAGTTTGAATCGGCGGCGATCGCCCCTCGCCCAGTCCAGTTCGACCGGGCCATGGCCGGGCACCACGTGCCCGATAACGAGGTACTGCGCGCCGAGTCGCCGGAGGTTCTCGCGCCACACGATCGGGTCGGGATCGGCGACGGTGGCCGCGTCGGTCGCCCGCACCAGCTGCTCGCCCGACAGGCCGTTGCCGATCCAGGTCAGATCGGCCGGCGTGTGGACGCCCGCGCGGGTCGGAGCGTAGGCGACCCGGCGACCAAGCGTCGCGCCTTGGAGCGGGTAGACGAGGTACAGGTCCGCGTAGGCGACGGTCGCGTCGGCCGGGACGAGGCGGGCGACGGCGTTCCACAACGGTTGGTCGTCGCGGTACGACATCGACCACCCGCCGCCTTCGGCGGCCCAGTCGTGGCCGTACCGAGCGCTCGACGCGTCCCATCGCACGTAGGCGTAGCCGACGATCGCGCACAGCGGCACCGCGATGGCGATCCACCGTCGATAGGCCGGTCCGATGCGGACGAGCGCATCGACCCAAGCGACGGTGACCGCGATCAAGGCGGCCACCAGCACGAGCGGGCCGAAGAACACCCACCCGCCGGCGATGCTGAGCGTCGCCACCGAGGCGATCGGGAGCGCGGCCACGATCCACCTGGCGCGCGGTGTGACGACGGCGGCCGTCGCGATGAGCAGCAACGCCGCCGGCAGGATGAACCGCACCTCTGGGAACGGCGACAGCCAGAAGAACAGGGCCAGCGCGACCGGCGGGCCGACGACGCACGCCCGCAGGATCGGGTCGCGGAGCCATCGCTTCGCGTGCATCGCCGCGGCTGTGGCCCACGCGGCAAGGGCCAGCAGGCCGGTGACGATCGGCACGCCGTAGCTGCCGCCGAGGACGATGCGGGCGTCGGCGATCGGCGAGGTGAACGCGATGCTGCGGGCGGACGTGAACAGGCCGTGGAACAGGTGCAGGCCGAGAACCGTCACGTCGAGCGGGAAGAGCGGGTTGCCGGTGGCGAGCCAGTTCCGCAGGTACCACGGGCCGGCGAGGACGGTTGCGGCGACGGCGACCCTTATCCAACGTGGCGCAGAGCCGGGCCGGGCCGGCCCGTGGCCGGCGTCTCGCGCGAGGCGCGACCCCTCGGCATCTGGCGCGGGCTGCGCGAGACGCGGGCTGCGCCCGCCACGGGCCGACACGGCCCGGCTCCGTCGAAAGCCGTCGACGGCAAGTAGCAGCATCGGGGCCACGAGCAGCACGGTGTACTTCAACGCGAGCAGCATTCCCACGGCGATCCCCAGCCGGGCGGCGGCAAACGGCTCTTCCGATCGGGCGGGCGACATCGCAACGAGTGCGGCGACGAACGCGAACGCGACGAACAGGTCGTCCTTGCCCATCAGCTCGGCCATGAACAGCGGCCGGCAGAGCACGGCGGCGACGGCGAGAGCGGCGGCGACCGCGCGGTCGGCCGACAGCGCCCGGCCAAGCCGGTAGACGCCGAGCCCGACGCCCAGCAGGGCCGGCACCTGCACGTAGCGGGCGAGCACGTCCGATCCAAACGGGAGCATGAGCCAGGCGACGAACGTCGAGCCGGCCAGCGGTGAGTAACCGTTGGCGGGGTTGAAGAACCACGTGGGGAACGGCGCGATCCGGCCCTGCTGGATCCACTGCGCCGCGGCCGGGAAGTGGTACGTGAGCGCGTCGTTCGCCATCACCGGCAGGTCGAACTGAAACGTGGCGAAGCCGACGGCGATGACGGCGGCGAACGTGCCGAGGGCGACGACGATCGCCCGCTCACGGGGTGGAGTTTGATCTCTCGTCGGACGCCCGCGTCCCGCCGCCACGGCCAGCGCGGCCGACAGGACGAGCGCGAATGCCGTGGTCACGGAATAGCGGAGGAGGCCGACGGCCCCGGCCAGACCGACCGCGGCGTACTGGATGGTGAACCCGAGCAGGGCCGCGTCGAGCAACGCCTGGGTGGCGGAGGTCGTGACGCGCCGCGAGCAGAAGCGCCAGGCCGAGCCGAATGCCGCGAGGTTCAGCAGCACGCAGCCGAGGAGCGCGACGTCGTTGGGCTGCGCGGGCACGGCGGCATTATGCGATCGAGGCGAAGGGCAACAAGGTCAGCATCGCGGCGCGTCACAACCGGGTGCGTCCGGCTCTGTTGGCATGCGGGGGGAACAGAGCCGGGCCGTGTCGGCCCGTGCGACCGAAGGTCGCGTCTCGCGCAGGGTCGACGGCCTTGGTCAATCACGCGCCGGCCGCGCGAGACGCGGTCTGCACCCCACGGGCCGGCACGGCGCTCCGTCGTCCTGCTTTGCGTCGTGGCAACATTTGCGGCCAAACCCTCCCTACCTCCGGTCGCTCGCGGCTTCGCGCGCAAGGGGCGAAGCCGCGAGCGGCAAGGCAAAGCGACAACGTCAGGACGGCCGCGTCGTCCCGCGTGGCTCGAGGTCACCACGCAACTGCCACACGGCGTCCCGCCGTCGCTGGCCGGCGAGCGATGGGTCGAACGCGACGGCGTGGCCCACGACCGCCCGCAGCCGATCCAGCGCGACGCGAACGACGAACGGGTCGGCGTCGTTCAGGCAGTTCAACAGGAAGTCGACGTCATCGCGCAGCCGGGCGGCGTCGCTGGCCGTGACCGGCCGGAAGTAGCGCAGCACCGACGCCGTCCGTGCCCGCTGCTCCGGCGAGAGGTCCTCCACCTTGATCCGCCCCACCGCCGCCGCCGCGACGGGCCCGAGCGCACGGAGCTGCGCGCCCGCATCGTCGCGCACGCGGAAGTCGTCGGCGTCCAGCTGCGCGACAAGCCCCCGCACCTTCGCGTCGGTGGCTGCGTCAACGCTCACCTCCGGCGCGAACACCTCATACGCCAGCGCCGTGTCGGGCACGAGCACGTCCGCATCCGCGTGCAGGTCGCGCAGGATCGGCTCCAGGTAGCGCGACACCGCATCGGGATGGAGCCGGCACAGCCCGGCGAACGAGTCGGCCGTCCACGTCTGGTCCGGGACCGCGGCACGCCCACCCCCGCCCTGGTCGGTCACGGTCAGCCGGATGCCGGGGTCGTCGTTCCAGGCGCCGGCGTAGCGCTGCTCGGTCAGCTGGATCTGCATCCCGCCGCCGTCGGCCGTCTCGGTCGTCCGCGACAGCTGCACGTTGGCCGGCAGCACCTGCACGACCGTGCCAACGTCGACCAGGCCCGGCTGGTCGAACTGGAACCAGTTGAACAGGAAGAAGTCCGGCATCGCCCGGGCCGGCCGGCTCGCCACCACCTCGCCGCGGCGGTGGACGACATTGTTGTTCACGCTGAACAGGCCCGACAGGTCGGTCACGTCGATCCGGCACTGGCCCTCCGCCGGGGCCAGCGTGGTCAGCACCCGCAGGTGGTCGCCATCGCGGCAGAGCTGCGCGACGTCGGCCAACGGTGCGGGCGGCAACCGGGGAACGCCCGCGAACGACTTGAGGATGTCGTTCCGCCCCGCCGCCTGCAGGGCGGCGACCGTCGGTGACGGCCCGGTCGCGGGGCGGGCCTGGGCGCGCCCGCCGGCGGCGGTCAGGGCGATCGCCGCGAGCAGGGTCAGGCCGCGGGTGGGGGCGTGGCGTCGCATAGCTGTGACATCATACGCCAGCCCCGGCGCGTCACGCCTTGAGCGCGTGCAGGATGTAGTTGACGGCGTCCTCGACGTCGAACGTCTGCAGCGGCGACAGGTTCAACGTGACGACGGCGTAGCCCAGCCCCGTGTTGATCAGGTGCCAGCTCGGCGTCTTGGGGTCGACCGGGCGGAACGCGCCGCTGTCGATCCCGTCCTGGACGATGCCGACGAAGAACGCCTCCATCTGCCGGTAGTGCTCGCGCAGCACCGCCAGCACCTTGCGGTCGCGGCTGGTCGTCAGGGCGTTGTGGATCACCCGGTACGTGTCGGCCGACTGCTTGAGGTGGGCGGGGAACTGCCGGGCGATCTCGCGCAGCTGCTCGGCCGGGCCGTCGACGTCGGCCGTCAGCTCGTGCCAGTGGCGCAGGGTCTGCTCGCTGAC
Organism: Tepidisphaeraceae bacterium; assembly: GCA_965198865.1. Lineage (GTDB taxonomy): Bacteria > Planctomycetota > Phycisphaerae > Tepidisphaerales > Tepidisphaeraceae > CBDAQA01. The sequence continues at coordinate 432,152 of CBDAQA010000025.1, forward strand.
CGAGCGGGTGATGGCGATGAACAGCTCCTGCTTCGACCCGAAGTGCCGGTAGAGGATCGGCTCGGTCACGCCCGCGGCGGTGGCGATCGTGTCGGTCGTCGTCGCGTCGTACCCGTACTTGGCGAACTGCTTCGTGGCGACCGCGATCAGCTGTTCCCGCCGCTGCGGGGCTTTGAGCCGGGGCATGTCGTCCGGTGTATCGAACGCGCCGGTGGAAAGCAAACACACCGGCGCGGCGATCCCGCGCGCGGGGTCGAAGCCCGCGCGCCCAGCGGTCAGACCGCGACCTTCCTGTGCGACAGCTTGTGGTGCTTCTTCACGGCGGCGCGCTTGGCGACGACCTTCTTCTTCACCGCCGCCTTCTTGTGCGCCGCGGCCCTGCGCGAGACGAGCCGCGCGGCCGGCGCGATCGGCGGGCGGCGGGTGATGGTCGGGACCGGGTCGAGCGCGATGCTCGCCGGCACCTTCCCGGTGTAGTGCGTCCGCGCGGCGCCGATCGTCGGCACGGCGGCGATCGACAGGCCCAGCACGATCAGTCCCGACTTGAGGCGGTTGGTCATCTCGTCAGCTCCAGGGTAACTCCGCCGATCGGCCCGGCGGCGCGATCCGTCGCGCCGCCGCGCGTGGCGGTCCCCTGGCTTATCGGACGGGTCCGCGTGGGCGCTTGAAACTCAGCGCGCGAAGACCTCGGCCAGGAAGTCCCTCATCGCCGCGAACGACCGGTGGTCGGCCTGCTCGTTGTAGGAGATGGGCGGCACGTGGTACGTGTCGGCGGCGGGGTTGGTGAAGCCGTGCTTGGCCGAGCTGTAGATGTTGATCTGGTAGTTCGCGCCGGCCTGCTTCATCTCCTGCTCGAACGTGGCGAGCGCGGTCGGCGTCACCAGGGTGTCGTCGCCGCCGTGGCAGACGAGCACCTTGGCGGTGATGTGGTCGGGCCCCTCGGTCGGCGTGCGGCTGAGGTCCCCGTGGAACGACACCACGCCCGCCAGCGGCGCACCGGCCCGGGCCAGCTCCAGCGCCGTCGACCCGCCGAAGCAGTACCCGATGGCGGCCACGCGCGTCCGGTCGACCAGCTTGTGAGCCATCAGCACGTCCAGCGCGGCCTGCGCCCGCTGCCGGAGCAGCTTGCGGTCGGCCATGATCGGCGCGTGCATCTTGGCGGCCTCGCCCGGGTCGGAGGTCACCCGGCCGTCGCCGTACATGTCGGCCACGAACGCGACGTACCCCAGCTTGGCCAGCTGCTCGGCGCGATGCTTGGGGTAGTCGGTCAACCCCCACCACTCCGGGCACACCAGCACGCCCGGGCGGACGTCCTGCGTGGCGTCGTCGTAGGCCAGGTAACCCTTGAGCAGCGTCGCCCCGTCGTGGTACTCGACCGGGTCGGCACGGATGTCGGCCCGGGCCAGCGAGGCGGCGAGCAGCACGATGAGGGCAGGGGCGAAACGGGTGGCGATGGCGAGGCGGTTCATGCGGGTCCTCTCAGGCTTTGGCGGACGGTCCACGCTGACCGTCGGCCGCGCAGTGTAGCGGTCGGCCCCGCCCGTTGGCGAGCGGCGGGCCGTTGCCTAACATGCGGCGCGACGAAGGGGCACCGACCGCCATGCAACAGTACGACGGGATCGACGGACTGCGACGGTTGCCGCCCGGCACCGTCGTGTCGATCGGCAACTACGACGGCGTCCACCGGGGCCACTGCCACCTGCTGGCCGTCGCCCGGTCGCTTGCCGGCCCGGCGGGCGTGGCGGTCGTCACGTTCGAGCCGCACCCGCTGGCCGTCCTCCGGCCCGACCAGGTGCCGCCCCGGCTCACGCCGCTGCCGTTGAAGACCGAGGCCCTGGCCGGCTGCGGGGTCGACCACCTGGTCGTCATCCCGCCGACGCCGGATGTGCTCGGGCTGACCGCCGAGGCGTTCTGGCAACTGCTGCGCGACGACGCGCGACCCGCCCACATCGTTGAGGGGCCGACGTTCATCTTCGGCAAGGGTCGCGGCGGGACGATGGACAAGCTCCGGGAGTGGGCCGCCGGCACCGCCGTCCGCGTGCACACGGTCGAGCCGGTCACCGTGCCGCTGCTCGACATGTACCAACCGCAGGTGAGCAGCACGCTCATCAGATGGCTGCTGATGAACGGCCGCGCGCGCGATGCGGCCATCGCGCTGGGGCGACCCTATCCCCTGCGGGGCACCGTGGTGAAGGGGTTCCAGCGTGGCCGCACGATTGGCGTGCCGACGGCCAACCTCGACTGCGGCGAGCAGCTGGTCCCCGCCGAGGGGGTGTACGTCGGCCGCTGCGACATCAACGGCAAGTGCTACCCCGCCGCGGTCAGCATCGGCCGGCTGCCGACGTTCGGCGACGACAAGCTACAGGTCGAGGTCCACCTCGTCGGGTTCGCGGGCGACCTGTATGGCCGCACGGTCGACGTCCGATTGCTCGACTGGGTCCGCGACCAGCGGAAGTTCACCGGTATCGACGCGCTCAAGCAGCAACTGTCGGTCGACATCGCGCACGTCTTGGCCCGGAGCGGGCTGGACGCGGCGAGGCCGATCGCCGTCGGAGTTTGACATCATGCCCATCGAACCGAAGTTTGCCGTGATCGTGTTGACCGCCCCGCCGCCGGGCCTGGCGCAGGAGGCGGGCGGCGCGTATGTGAAGGTGGACGGCCGCGAGGCGCTGCTCCGCAGCGTGGAGCTGTTTCTGAACCGGGACAACGTGATCCAGATCCAACTGGCCGTCCCGGCGGACGAGTTGGCGAAAGCCAAGGAGCGGTACGGCCCGCACCTGAACTTCAGCGGCGTGAAGGTGGTGAGCGGCGGCCCGCGCTGGATCGACCAGGCCGCCGCCGCCGCCGCGACCGTGTCGGCCGAGGCAACCCACGTCATCCTGCACGACGCCGCCCGGCCCGTGGTGCCGCACACGGACGTCGAGGCGCTGATGAGGGCCGCCGCCGATCACGCCGCCGTCGGCTTGGCAACGCCGGTGCGCACGACGATCGTGGAGACCGACGAGGGCGGGGCACCGATGGCGTTCCACCTGCCGCAGAACTACATGCACCTGCTCACGCCGCAGGCGTTCGACCGCAAGACGTTCGACGAGCTGGCCCAGACCAAGGTCGAGACCCACCCGAGCAAGGTGACGCTGGTGAAGGGCTCGCCGCTGAACGTCCGCCTCGGCGGGCCCGGCGACGCGACGATCGCCAAGGCCCTCATGGGCCTCCTGCCCAAGCCCAAGGTGAAGTCGGCCGGCCCGTTCGACGAGGCGCAGTGGTAGGCTCCGGCGATGCCTCCACCAACGCCCGACCACGAAGCGCGAGGCTCGTCCACGTCCGACCGGTTGACGTCGCTCGACGCGCTCCGCGGCCTCAACATGTTCTGGATCATCGGCATCGACTCGCTCGTGCCGGGGCTGGCCAGGTTGGACTGGGCCAGGGGCAACTCGCTCCCGGCTCGCGCCGTTGGGTTCGCGACCCAGCAGTTGACGCACAAGCCGTGGGACGGCCTGGCATTCGAGGACACGATCTTCCCGCTGTTCGTCTTCATCGTCGGCGTGTCGCTGGTCTTCTCGCTGACCAAGGCGCTCGCCAACGGCAGCCGCGGGCGCGTGGTCGGTCGGATCGCCCGTCGCGCCGCGCTGCTCTACTTCCTCGGCCTGCTGGTCTACGGCGGGTTCGACCAACCCTTGCTCGCCTTCGCGGGCCAGAAGCCGGGCCATCACGCCATGCGGTGGCTTGGCGTGCTCCAACGGATCGCCATCGTCTACGCCGCGGCGGGCCTGCTCTTCTGTTACTTCCGCCCCCGCGGCCTGGTGCTGTGGACCGTCGGCATCCTCGTGGGCTACTGGCTGCTGATGGCGTTCGTGCCCGTGCCCGGCGTCGGTCGCGGGTCGTATGCCGAAGGTCACAACCTCGCCAACTACGTCGACCAGCACTACCTCGGCGGCTACAAGTGGGACGGCGACCACGACCCCGAAGGGCTGCTCAGCACCCTGCCGGCGATCGCCACCGGCTTGCTCGGCGCCCTCGCAGGCATCGCCCTCCAGGGCCGTGACCGCGGACCTTATCGCACCCTGCTGATCCTCTTCGCCGGCGGCGCAGCGCTCGCTGGCCTTGGCTACGCCTGGGGATTCGTCCCATCCCCGGTACGGTTCCCCGTCATCAAGAAGATCTGGACGTCGTCCTACGTCCTGCTGACCGGCGGCTACGCGGCCATCATCCTCGGGCTGTTCTACCTGGTCATCGACGTGTGGGGCCTGCGGTTCTGGGCCACGCCGTTCGTCTGGATCGGCACCAACGCGATCACGGTCTTCATGCTGGTCGAGCTGGGGCTGACCGGGCAGGTGGCCGATCGAATCGTCGGCGGGGGTCGATATCAGCACGAGCTGTTCGGCTCGGCCCAGTGGATGGTCACGCTGGCGGTGTCGATGGCGCTCACGTTTGCGGTGGCCCGGTTCCTCTACGTTCGCCGCGTCTTCATCCGCGTCTAACGGGCGTGGGTTCTTCTTGAACCCGCACCGCCCAGTTGTACGATGAACCCTTCATGACGTTGACCCCGGACGCACGGCAGCTCGGATCCCGATCGACCAGCCGGTTCGCCGGCAAGCGGGTCCACTTCGTCGGCATCGGCGGGTGCGGCATGAGCGGCCTGGCCCGCATGCTGCTGGACGACGGCGCGATCGTCACCGGCTCCGAGCCCCGGCCCAACCCGCAGACGTTCGCGCTGGTGAACGCCGGCGCGAAGATCAGCCGGGGGCAAACGGGGGAGCTGCTGTCGGCCGAGACCGACCTGGTCGTCCGCACCGCCGCGGTGCCCGACACCAACCGCGAGTGGTCGGCCGCCCTCGAACAGCACCTGCCGGGCATGAAGTACGCCCAGCTGCTGGGCGAGGTGATGGCCGAGCGGTTCGGCATCGCGGTGGCGGGGACGCACGGCAAGTCGACCACCACGGCGATGATCGCCTACGCCCTGCTCCGGTGCGGGGCCGACCCCAGCTTCGTCGTCGGCGGGACGGTTCCGCAACTGGGCGGGGGCAGCCGCAGCGGCAGCGGCAGCGCCTTCGTGGCCGAGGCGTGCGAGTTCGACCGCAGCTTCCACCACCTCCGGCCGCGCGTCGCCATGCTGCTGAACGTCGAGGAGGACCACCTCGACTGTTACACGGATCTCTCGGAGATCATCGCGTCGTTCCGCCGGTTCGCCGAGCTGGTCCCCAAGGGCGGGCTCGTGCTCGCCAACGGGGAGGACATCAACGTCGCCACCGCCCTGGTCGACCTGGACGTGACGGTCGAGACGGTCGGCCTGGATGGCGACCACACGTGGTCGACCAAGCCGATGGGGCTGTCCCACGGCTGCTACCGCGGCGAGGTGTCGCACAGTGGCCGGCCCGTGGCGGAGCTCGTCCTGAGCGTGGCCGGCCGGCACAACCTGTTCAACGCGACGATGGCCGTCGCCGCCTGCGCCGCCTACGGCGTCAGCCCCGACCGTGCCGCCGAGGCGCTGCGGACGTTCACCGGCGTCGACCGACGGATGTCCGAGGTCGGCCGGGTCGGACGTGCGACCGACGGCGCGATCGTCGTCGACGACTACGGCCACCACCCCACCGAGATCCGCGCCACGCTGGGCGCGCTCCGCGAGCGGTACCAGCCCAAGCGGCTGCTGTGCGTGTTCCAGCCGCACCAGCACAGCCGCACGCGGTTCCTGCTCGAGGACTTCGCCGCCAGCTTCGCCGGGGCCGACGAGACGATCGTGCCCGACATCTACTTCGTCCGCGACAGCGAGTCGGAGCGCCACCTGGTCAGCAGCGACGAGTTGGTGGCCCGCATCGAGCAGGCCGGCCAACGGGCGCTGCACCTGCCCGACTTCGCCGACATCGTCCGCCACCTGCGGGCCGAGGCCAGGCCGGGCGACCTGGTCGTCACCATGGGTGCCGGCAACGTGTGGGAGATCGGCCGCGACTTGGTGGAGTGACCTCCTGCTCCGTTAGCCCCCCGCTCTGAGCGGGTGGTCCCCACACGCCGGCCAACCGACGATCGATGCACCACGGCGTTCCTGCAAACCCCCGCGGAGCGGGGGGCTAACGGAGGCGGAAAAGATGGCATTCATGGCGGCCGCCAACCCCTTCGCCGACCGGTCCGAGATCGTGCAGGAGCACGCGCCCCTCGCCCCGCTGACGTGGTACCGCATCGGCGGCCCCGCCCGCTACCTGATCCGCCCGCGCACGCCCGCCGAGTTGGCCGATGTGGCGCGCCGGTGCGTCGAGAGCGAGCTGCGCATGTACGTGCTGGGCCTGGGCGCGAACCTGCTGGTCGGCGACGCCGGCGTCAACGGCGCGGTGATCCGGCTCGACGCCGACCACTGGCGGCAGGTCCGCCTCGCCGGCAACACGGTCGAGGTCGGGGCCGGCGTCGACCTGCAGAAGCTGATCCTCCGCACCGTCCGTGCCGGGCTGGCCGGGCTGGAGTGCTTGGCGGGCATCCCCGGCACGATCGGCGGCGGCATCCGCATGAACGCCGGGGGCAAGTTCGGCGACCTCGGCGCGGTCGTCCGCACCGTCGCCGTCATGGACTCGGCCGGCAACTCGTTCGAACGCCTCAAGGACGACCTGGTCTTCGGCTACCGCAGCACCAACATCACCGCGCCGTTCATCCTCGGCGCCACGCTCCACCTGGACGAGGACGACCCCGACCGGATCATGCGGAAGACGAAGGAGATCTGGATGTACAAGCGGAACACCCAGCCGCTGAACACGAAGAACTGCGGCTGCACGTTCAAGAACCCGCGCGGCCTCAGCGCCGGCGCCCTGATCGACCAGGCCGGCCTCAAGTCGACGCGCGTCGGCGGGGCCGAGGTGAGCGACAAGCATGCCAACTTCATCGTCGCCCACCCCGGCTGCCGCGCCGACGACGTGCTGGAACTGGTCCGCCTCATCCGAGAGAAGGTCGCCGACCGCAGCGGCGTCGAGCTCGAGAGCGAAGTGCAGGTTTGGTCGTGAGGGGAGTTCCGAGTTTTGAGTTCGGCGTTCGGAGCAACGCCAACGGCTCAGCTCGGAACGCTCCAATCACAACTCAGAACGGACTCCGATGAACGTCACCGTCCTCTACGGCGGCCCCAGCGCCGAGCGTGCCGTGAGCCTCGTGAGCGGGCAGGCCGTGATCGACGGCCTGCGGGCGATGGGGCACACCGTCCTCCCGTCCGACGTCTCGCCCACGGACCTGTCGGGGCTCGACCACCCGACCGATGTGGTCTTCCCCGTCCTCCACGGCGCGTTCGGCGAGAGCGGCGAACTGCAGGAGATCCTCGAGTCGCGCGGCATCCCGTTCGTCGGCAGCGGCAGCAAGGCGAGCCGGCTGGGCATGGACAAGGTCGCCACCAAGCGCGCCTGGGAGGCGGCCGGCCTGCCGACGCCGCCCTACCGCGTGATCCGCCGGGGCGAGGCGGTCGGCCCGCTGCCGCCGGCGGGGTGCGTCGTGAAGGCGATCGACAGCGGCTCCAGCCTCGACGTCCACGTCTGCAAGGCCGCCCCCGAGAGCCCCCCCGCCGGTGCCGCCGCCGCCATCGCCGCCGTGCTGGCCAACCACGACCAGGTGCTGGTCGAGCAGTTCATCGACGGCCCCGAGCTCACGGTCGGCCTGATCGACGAGGAGCCGCTCGCGCCGATCCGCATCATCCCGCAGGCGGAGTTCTTCGACCACCACGCCAAGTACGCCGCCAACGACACCGAGCACCGGTTCGACACCGGCCTGCCGCCCGAGGTGGTCGAGCGGTGCAGGGACCTCGCCCGGCAGGCCAATGCGATCGTCGGCGCCCGCGACCTCGCCCGGATCGACATCATGCTCGACCGCCAGCACAACCCCTACCTGCTGGAGATCAACACGCTCCCCGGCTTCACCCCCAAGAGCCTGCTCCCCGAGGCCGCCGCGCATGCCGGCATCGCGTTCGGCCCGCTCGTCGACCGCCTGGTCCGCCGCGCTCTCGCCCGCGGGGCCGTCTGACGAGCGTGGTCCTGGCCGCGCTTCACGCCGCCCGTCGCATGGGCTCGGCGTTCCACTCCCTCGAACGGTCGTAGCCCTCGACGCGCCGCACCAGTCGGATCAGCGCGTCCACCGCAGCGCTGCCGCCGTCGACGCCATCGCTGCGCAGCGACGCCTCGGCCGTGGCGGCCAGCTCGGTGATGCCTGAGAAGCCGTAGCTGCCGGCGGAGCCGCGCAGCTGGTGGGCGAGCGAGATCAGCCGCTCCAGGTCGCGGGACGCGAGGCTCGCCGCCATCGCCGCCACGTGCGCCGGCAGCCCCGCGACGTACTCGGGCAGGATCGCGTTGATCGGCCGGACGTCGCGCAGCTCGCTGCGGAGGACGTCGCCAGCAGGGTCGCCCGAATCCGTCGCCGTCACCGTCAGCCGCGGGCGCTGCTCGCGGTGCAGGTTCCGCGCGATCGTCTCGACCAGCGACACCGGGTCGACCGGCTTCGTCGCGTAGTCGTCGCACCCGGCGGCGGCGCAGCGGTCGGACTCGGCGGCCATCGCGTGGGCCGTGAAGGCGACGATCGGCAGGTCGGCGTACCCGAGCCCGCGGATGTGCCGCGTGGCGGCGTAACCGTCCATCACGGGCATCTGCATGTCCATCAACACCAGGTCGAACGGCTCGCCCCGCCCGTCGGCCGCCACGACGGCGTCCACCGCCGCCCGGCCATCGACCGCCACGTCCACCGTCAGCCCCGCCTCCTCCAGGTAGAGCCGGACCAGCCTGCGATTGTCGACGCTGTCCTCGGCCAGCAGCACGCGGCCCGCCAGTCTCGTCATCGCCGACGTGACGCGCGCCAACCGCTCCGCCGCCGGCGCCCCCGCCCCCGCCGGCATCTCGGGACAGGCGATCGTGAACCCGAACGTGCTGCCCCGCCCGGCCACGCTTTCCACGGTCAGCGATCCGCCCAGCATCTCGACGAGCCGCTTCGACACCGCCAGCCCCAACCCCGTGCCGCCGAACCGGCGGGTGGTCGACGTGTCGGCCTGGGCGAACGGCTCGAACAGCCGGCCGACCTGCTCCTGCGTGATGCCGATGCCCGTGTCGATCACCGCCACGCTCAGCGTGCGCGCCGCCGCGCCGGCCGACAGCACCACGCGCACGCCGCCGCTGGCGGTGAACTTGATCGCGTTGCTCACCAGGTTGAGCAGCACCTGCCGGAACCGGGTCGGGTCGCTCCAGATGGTCTCGGGCACGTCGCCCGCGCACTCGACGGCGAACGCGATCCGCCGCTCGACCGCCCGCACCCGCATGGACGACTCGACCTCGGCCACCACGCGCCGGGGCGACATCGCCATCCGCTCCACCCGCATCTTGCCCGCCTCGATCTTCGACAGGTCCAGGATGTCGTTCACGATGCACAGCAGGTGGTCGCCGTTCCGCTGGATCACCTGCACGTAGTCGGCCCGCTCCTCCGCGCTCGGCTCGCCGTCCGACAGCAGGCCGGCGTAGCCGATGATGGCGGTCATCGGCGTGCGGATCTCGTGGCTCATGTTGGCCAGGAACTCCCCCTTGCTCCGGCTGGCGCCCTCGGCGGCCTCCTTGGCCTTGACCAGGTCCCGCTGTGACCGCCGCAGCTCCGTCACGTCGTGCCACACCGACACCGCGCCGGCCACGTCCCCGGCCGAGTCGATCATCGGCCGGGCCGACGCCACGATGTCGCGCACCTCGCCGCCGGGGCGGTGGACGTAGAACTCGACCGTGTCCATCGGCTGGTTGCGCAGCGCGATCGCCAGCGGCCGACGCTCCCACGGCAGCGGCTGCCCGGTCGCGTGCTCGTATAGGCTCAGGTCCGTCGCCGGCCGGCCGGTGTGGGCGTCGGTGATGCCCTGCATCTCCCGCGCCGCCCCGTTCATGTAGGTGATCCGCCCGGCCGGGTCGCAGGCGACGATCCCGTCCGCGATGTGGCTCAGCACCGCGTTCACGAACCGCTTCTCGTCGTTCACCTGGATCGTCCGCTCGGCCACGCGGGCCTCGAGGTCGGCGTGGGCCGCCTCCAGCTCGTCGGCCAGCACCTTCCGGTCGTGGATGTCGGTCGAGGTGCCGACCCACTGCACGACCTTCCCATCGGGGCCCCGCATCGGCAGGGCCCGGCTCAGGTGCCAGCGGTAGGCCCCGTCGCTCGCCCGGCGAATGCGGATCTCCTCCTCGTGCGTACTGCCGGTCGTGAACGCGTGGGTCCATCGGGCGATGCACCCGTCCAGGTCGTCGGGGTGGACGACCGGCTTCCAGCCCCAATCCTTGGTCTGCTCGAACGTCATCCCCGTGTAGTCGAACCACCGCTGGTTGTAGTAGTCGAGGCGACCGTCGGGCCGGGCGGTCCAGACGATCTGCGGCATGGCGTCGGCCAGCAGCCGCACGTCGGTCGTGCGCCGAAGTTCGGCCTCGCGGCGCACCTCGATCTCGGCGGCGACGAACGCCGCCAGGTCCGCCAGCAGCCGCTCGTCGTCGGCCGTCCACGCGCGGGGTCGGGCATCCGCGGCGCACAGCGCCCCGATCGTCCGCCCCGTCGCCGTCGCGTTGATCGGCGCGCCGATCAACGCGACCGACGTCGCCCCACCCGCCGCCGCCAGCGTTGTGCCCCGCACGTCGTTGATGGACAGGGTCCGGCCGGCCGCCACGACGTCCTGGTGAAACCACTGGTCGGACGGCGGCTCGGGGTCGTCCGTGCAGAAGTCGGGCAGCCGGTCGCAGTCGCGCAGCAGCCGGCTCTCCGACTCGACCAGCGTCACGATGGCCGTCGGCACCCCCAGGAGCCGGGCCGCCAGACGGGTGACGCGCCCGACGCACTCGTCGTCGGCCGTCCGTCCCTCCACCGATGGGCGTTCCTCGCGGGAGTCCAAGTCTAACGTCATCGCGCTGCCTCACCGTTCGGTCAAGGGGACCCGATTTCAGGCCCCCAACGCCTATCGACCAGAGTTAGGCGAAAAACCAGCGCCCGCCGTCACAATTGCTAAACCCCGTGCGGCCGCCGGCACCGGGTGAAGCACCCGCGCCCGAATGACGATGACACGATGGCGGGCGGGCTGCGGGGGCGTCCCGCCGTCGCCGCGCGTGCCAAGAGGTGCCATGCAGCAACAGCTCCTGCTCATCGACGATTCCAAGGCGATCCACACGCTGGTCCGCGCCCTGCTCGCCGACGAGCCGGTCGAGGTCCACTCGGCGTTCGACGCGGCGTACGGGAAGGTGCTGGCGGCTTCGCTGGTGCCCGACATGATCCTGCTCGACGTCGAGATGCCCGGCGCGAGCGGCTTCGACGCCTGCCGCGACCTCAAGGCCGACCCGGCCACGTCGGCCGTCCCGGTCGTATTCCTCACGTCGATCGCGACCATCGAGGACAAGGTCCGCGGCCTGAACCTGGGGGCGGTCGATTACATCTCCAAGCCGGTGAACGCGTCGGAGCTGCTGGCCCGCGTGCGGGCCTGCCTGCGGACCAGCCACATGGTTCGCCTGCTACAGACCAAGGCGCTGCTCGACCCGCTCACGGGGCTGGGCAACCGCCGCATGTTCGACGATCGGCTGCGGGCCGAGACGTCGCTGCGCCGCCGGCACGGGAACCCGCTGGCCTGCATCGCGATCGACCTGGACCACTTCAAGTCGATCAACGACCAGCACGGCCACCCGTTCGGCGACTACGTGCTTCAGAAGGTGGCCGGCGTGATCTCCGAGCACTGCCGCAACGAGGACGTCGCCTGCCGCGTCGGGGGCGAGGAGTTCATGATCCTCGCGCCCAACACGACCGGCGAGCAGGCGGCCATCCTGGCCGACCGCATCCGCGCCTCGGTCGCCCGGCTGCCGTTCGTCCGGCAGGGACAGGCGATCCAAGTGACGTGCAGCATCGGCGCGGCCGACGCGACCGACGAGGATGATCGGTCCATGCCGGAGCGCGCTGACGACGCGCTGTACCGGGCCAAGCGCGCCGGCCGCAACAGAACCGCCATCGCCCCGTCGCAGCTTGCGGCGTAACGATCCGACATCGGCATGCGGCTTGCGATACTGGCCCCCATGAATGTGATTGTCATCGGAGCGGCCGGAAAATCCGGTCGCCTGGTCGTCGCCCATGCCGTGGCGGCCGGTCACGTAGTGACGGCGTTCGTGCGGAACGCCGCCAGTTTCCAACCGTCGGACGGCGTGCGCGTCGTTGCCGGGAACGCGACGGACCGTGCCGCACTAGCCGACGCGATGGCGGGGCAGGACGCCGTGGTCGACACGATTGGCGGCAAGACGCCGTGGCGTCGCACCACCCTGGAGGCGGACGTCGCGTCGGCCCTGATCGACGCCATGCGCCAGGCCAGCGTCCGCCGGCTGATCGTCACCAGCGCCATCGGCGTCGGCGACAGCGTGGCGCAGTCGGGCTTCTTCCTTCGCCACGTCGTGCTCCCGACGTTCCTGCGCGGCTCAACGCGCGACAAGGCCGCGATGGAGCAACTGGTGCGCGACTCCGGCCTCGCGTACGTCCTCGTTCGCCCGGCCGTCCTCACCGACGCCGCACCGACCGGGAACGTACGCGTGTTCACCGGCACCGAGGTCGCGGGCAAGATCACCCGCGCGGACCTCGCCCAGTTCCTGGTCGAGCAGTTGCAGGCGGACGACCACCTCGGCCATGCGGTGACGATCGCGAACGCGTAGTCGTGGTCGCCGCCGCCGCCAGCTCCGCCGCTTGCGGCTTCGCAGACCGATCCCCGTGGAAGATCGTCGGCCTGCCGCGGGCGTCGGTCCGCGAGGCCGCAAGCGGCAAGATCCGAACGCCAGCTTTCGACGGGACGTCCTCGAAACCCTTGCCCCCGCGAGCCGGGCCCACTCCGGTGCCGCAGGCGTCAGCGCCATCCCGACGCTGATCCGCTACGACCGCCAGGGCTACGAGACCGGCCGCACCCACGGCATGCCGACGCCCGACCTGATCGCATTGCTGCAACAGGACGAGTGACCGCTCAGTCCCCATAGGCGTCGCCGTGGTTGCGGCCCCGGGCGCGCGGCTTCTTCGCCGCCACCGGTTCGAGGCCGAACTTTTTCACGTCCACGCCGCGCGGTGGCTTCTGCTCCTTCGGGCACAGGAAGCAGTCCCGGCCGGCCAGCGTGAACTGCATCACCGTCGCCCCGCACCGCCGGCACGTCGGCCGGCGGTAGATCAGGAACCGGTCCTCACGCCCCACCTTCGCCAGCGGCACGGAGACGTCCGCGGCATCGACCGTCACGATTTGCCCGTGGCGGACGCCGAGCTTCAACAGCTTCACGCTGTCGCGCCACACGACGTCGAACTGCCCGCGCGTGAGCGACGATCCCGGGGTCAGCGGGTGGATGCCCTGGCGGTAAAGGACCTCGGCCCGGTAGACGTTGCCGATGCCGCTGACGACCGACTGGTCCATCAGCAGCAGGCCGATCGGTGCCCTGCTCTTGCGAACGCGGTCCCACACCCGCTCGGCGTCGGCGCCGGGGTCGAGCACGTCGGGGCCGAGGCGGGCGCGGATCGTCTCGACGCCGGCCGCGTCGATCGTCTCGCACGCCGTCGGGCCGTTCAGCTCGACGATCTTCGACCCGCCGACGAGGCGCATGCGAACCGCACCGCGGGCCTCGGGCAGCGGCTCGCCCTTGCCCGGCATCGCCAGCGTGCGGAACGCCCCGTGCATGCCGAGGTGGACGTGGACCGCCAGGTCGTTGTCGAAGCGGTAGAACAGGTGCTTGCCGTGGGGCTGGATCGCGATCAGCTTGCGTCCCGTGACGCGCTTGGCGTCGTCGGCGAACCGTCCCTGCGGCGACGTGACGGTCAGCCGGTGGCCGGTCAGAAGCTTGTCGTGGAGGGCGGCGAGCCGGTGGATGGTGTGACCTTCGGGCATGGCTTCACTTCGGCGCGCCGTGGCACTTCTTGAACTTCTTCCCGCTGCCGCAGGGGCAGGGGTCGTTGCGGCCGACCTTCGGCTCGGCGTTGCGGATCGGCTCGATGCGGGCGTAGGAGTCGTACTGGCCGGGCAATGGCGCGGGCGGCAAGCCGTCGTCGTCCCACTCGTCATCCCCACGATCGTCGGCGAGGTCGCGCATGCGCCGGGCAAACGACGACAGGTCGCCCGACTCCAGTTCGGCGCGGAGGGCGGCATCGTGGGCATCGCGCTGGGCGACCAGCGCGCGCCAATCGGCCTCCTCGGGCAGCGCCACCCCGTTCATGATCGCCGCGGCGAGCAGCCGCTCGCACAGGTCGATCGTCTCGGGGAGCTCGGGCTCGACGGCGATCCACTTCCTCGCGACCTTCATGGCGCCGAGCGACGCCAGGTCGCACAGGCCGTGCAGCTCGCGCGCGATGACGTCGCCGTGCTGCTCGTGGGCCAGGAGCGAGACCAGCGCCGCCTCGGCGGCCGGCCGCTTCATCCGCCCGAGCACGTCGCTGGTCAACATGCGCTGCTGGTGGGGCTTGCCCTTCTGGAACGCGAGCACCTGGTCGATCACCTCGTCCGTGCCGATCCGCGCCAGGGCGTGCGCCACCTCGTCGTCCACGAAATCGACGTCCGTGCTGAACTTGCCCAGCAGCAGCGGGACCGCCGGGGCGTGCCGGGCGAGGCCCACCGCTTCCACGGCCAACGTCACGCGCCAGTCGACCAGGTCCTCGTCGGCGAGCAGCGCCATGATGCGCGGCGCGAGCACGTCGATGTGCCGGGCGGCCGCCTCGGTGAGGGCGTCGGCCTCGTCGTAGTCGAGCTCGTCCAACTCGATGTCCTCGGACGCGACGGCGAACGCCAGCGACTGTTCCCATACGGCATCGGCCGGGACGTCGGCGAGTTCCAGTCTGCGCTGGAGGTGGGCCGCGACGTCCCGCCGCATCCCGTAGCAGTTGACCAGCGATTCGCGGTGCTTGACCAGCAGCGGGAAGTCGACCGCGCGGGCCGCCTCCTGAAGCGACTCGTCCATGGCCTCCGACGGCTCGCCGGCGAGCGCCGCGATCAGCCGTTGGATCGAGGCGTCGGTCTGCGGGACCCCGGCCAAGCCCCCGGCGATCGCCGCGGCTTGCTCGTCGTCAGCCACCCTGTCGATGGCCGTCCAGAAGTCGTCGGCGGTGACGGGCGCGGGGTCGCCGCAGAAGCCGAAGTACCCGATCGCCAGGCGACGGACGTAAACATCGTCGTGGCCGAGGAACGGGGCGACCTGGGCGGGCAGCAGCACGTGCGGACTCCAGAAGAGGCTCAGGGAAAGACATCGGCCAACGGGACGGCGAGCATCTCGTCGGCCCCCACGCGGAGCGACAATGCGCCGTCGGCCGGAACGATCGTTGGCGTCCCGTAGGTGCCGACGGCGGGATCGGGGTTGACGTACACCTCGGCCGTGCGGTTGCGCAGGTTGACGATCACGTACTGCGGCACGCCGGCCCGGGCGCAGCCGAACAGCTTCTCGCCGACGTCTCGCTCGTGGCTGCTGTCGGCCACCTCGACGACGCAAAAGGCGTCGGCGGCGGTGGGCCTAGAGGCGTAGTCACGAAGCCGGCCCCGGATGACGAAAACGTCTGGCTGGGGGGCGTAACCGTCGCTGCAGAGCAGCGGCGTCTGGCTGCGGACGTGCCGGGCGTCCGTGTTGATCTGCGTCCGGAGGTCGGACATCTGCTCGACGCACCTCGCGTGATCGTTGCCCACGGTGAGTGGGTCCTCCCCGAGTTTCGCCCGGTCGGCGTGGACCAGAACACCGCCCAACAGTTCGATCGACGCATCTTCCGGCACGATGCCCAGGCGGACCATCGCGTCGACGTCACCGACCGTGAACCGGAACGTTCCCGAGTCGGTGGTCTTGCCTGTTGCGCCCCGGTCGACGTACACGAGCAGACCGTTCAACGGTTCCGTCGAGGCGTCCCCCGGCACAATGCCCGCCCGCACCATGGCGACCACATCGTGCCGAGCGAACCGTACGGCCGACCGCGGCGCGGCGGTCCGGCCGGTCGGCGGCGGGGGGACGACGATGGGGGTAGCGACCGCGATCATGACCAAATCTTAACCGATCGCCGTCGGAAGCTTCGAACGTCTGGCACGTGAAGGTCTACTCAAGGATGCCGATCATCGCCGCGCCCGCAGAATCACAGCCCCGTCTCGTTCACCGTCACCCCGTGCGCCTTCAACGTGTTGAGCTGCACCAGCTTCGCCGTCTCCGGTTCGGCCACCACGTCGCTGTGGCAGACGGCCTTCTTGCCCTTGTGGGCGAGCTTCATGATCTCGTCCTGGGTCAGCACGCCGCGCTGCTTGAGGATGTCGGCGCCGGCCCCGTTCACGCCGGGGCTGGGCATCGCCTTCTTCGCCGGTTGGGCGGCCTCGTCCTTGCCGCTGTAAAACTCGAGGATCTCCTTGCTGATGCGGACCGAGCACCAGTCGTGGCCGCACATGGCGCAGAAGTCGGTGTCGACCTCCAGGTCCTCGTCGTGGTAGGCGCGGGCCAGGTCGGGGTCGAAGCTGAGGTCGAAGTGCTTCTGCCAGTTCAGGGCGGCCCGGGCCTTGGTCAGCTCGTCGTCGCGGTCGCGGCTGCCGGGGATGCCGAGCGCGACGTCGGCGGCGTGGGCGGCAATCTTGTAGGCCACGCACCCCTGCTTCACGTCGTCCTTCTTGGGCAGTCCCAGGTGCTCCTTGGGCGTGACGTAGCAGAGCATGGACGCGCCGTGGAAGCCGGCGCTGGTGGCGCCGATCGCGCTGGTCATGTGGTCGTAGCCGGGGAAGATGTCGGTCACCAATGGCCCCAGCACGTAGAACGGCGCGCCGTGGCACAGCTGCCGCTGAAGTTTCATGTTGTACTCGATCTGGTCGAACGGCACGTGGCCGGGCCCCTCGACCATCACCTGCACGCCCCTGGCCCAGGCCTTCTCGGTCAGCTCGCCGAGCGTGGCCAGCTCGCGCAGCTGCGCCTCGTCGCTCGCGTCGGCCAACCCGCCGGGCCGGAGGCCGTCGCCGAGGCTGAAGCTCACGTCGTACTCGCGCATCACGTCGCAGATCGCGTCGAAGTGCGTGTACATCAGGTTCTGCTGGTTGTGGGTCAGCATCCACTTGGCCAGCAGGCTGCCGCCCCGGCTGACGATGCCGATCAGCCGCTGGCGCACGAACGGCAGGTGCTCCTTCAGCACGCCGGCGTGGATCGTGAAGTAGTCGACGCCCTGCTTCGCCTGCTTCGCCAGCTCGGCCAGGACGACGTCGATCGTCAAATCCTCGATCTTCTTCCCGATGATCATCGAGTAGATCGGCACGGTCCCGATCGGCACGGTGCTGCTCTTGAGGATCGCGTCGCGGCAGGCGTCAAGGTCGCCGCCGGTCGACAGGTCCATCACCGTGTCGGCCCCCCACCGCTCGGCCCACCGCAGCTTTTCGACCTCCTCGTCCGTGCCCGACGAGATCGGCGACGCGCCCATGTTCGCGTTGATCTTCGTCAGCGACGCCCGGCCGATCGCCATCGGTTCCAGCTTGTGCCGGAGGTGGACGATGTTCGCCGGGATGATCATGCGACCGGCCGCCACCTCGTCGCGGATCTGCTCGGCCGTCAGGTGCGGCTCGCGGGCGGCGACGGCGGCCATCTGCGCAGTCACCTTGCCCAGGCGGGCGTGCTCCAGTTGCGTGACGGGCGAGAATGCCTCCGGATAGTGGACCGTTCGAGACGAGCCGTCGGCCTGGCGGAACGTGACCGTCGCCTGCCCGGCACCCGCCCCGTTGATGCATGACCAACCCTCCGGCAGGAAGTCCCACGCCGTCCGCTCGCTCACCGGCGGCATGCCCGGCGTGTCGGGCGAGCTGTAGGTGTACGGCGTGCCGACCCGACCCTGGTTCGCGAACGAGCCCGGGTTCGTGCCGCCCTTCTCGGTTGCGGGACTGTCGCCCAGCGGGGGCAACGTGAACGGGACGGCGGCGGTGTCGAGTTGGGCCATGGCACGGATCTCCGAAGGTATTCGGATGATGGGCCGGGGGCGTGCGAGGGCCGACACGGGGACGCGTCGGCCGTTCGCTTCCCTCCGCCGGCGTCACCCGGTTCAGGTTCTAAGGGTTTGTTCTCAGACCCGCACCATCATGGGCGCGGGACACCCCTAGCGAACTGGCAACAGTGTAGGAGGGGGTGCGGTGCGCCGCAATCTCGCGTGCCATCCGACGCATTGAACAATGCCGGGACGTGTCGCCACGAGCGGGCGCAGCTCGCATCTTGTGGACGAGACATGGATCGTGTTCAAGCGTCCCTGCGCGAGACGCGACGTCCCGTCGCCGCGGGGCAACACGTCCAGGCTCTGTCGGTCGCTTGTCAGACCAGTTCCCTGCCGAGCACCGGCAGCAGTTCGGCGATCACCCGCTCGGCCACGCCGAACGACAGCGTCATGCCGGCCCCGCCCAGTCCGGTCACGACCGTCACGTTGGGCTCGGGCCGGACGACGGTGTTGAGCGTGGCCGCGTGCTTGGCGTAGGTGCCGTGCCAGCGTTGGCCGATCGTGAGGTTGGGGATGTTCACGAACGAGTTGAGGTAGTCGAGCACGAGCCGGTCGATCAGCGGCTTGTCGAACGGCCCGATCGCGTCGCCGTACTCGTGCGAGTCGCCGATGACGATCTCGCCGTCGCCGTTCTGGCTGGTCATCACGTGGATGCCGTAGCGGACGTGGTCGGGCAGCGCGCGGTTCAGCCGCTCGCGCACGGCCGCGAGGCCGGGGCAGGCGGCGAACGCCTTGTAGTGCAGCAGCGTCAGGCCGGCCGCCAGCATCGGGCCGACGCGCTGGTTGATCGACGTCGACCGCATCATCTGCAGCTTGCACCGCATCAGCCCGGCCTGGGACAGCTCCGGTGCGTAGAGCGACTGCAGGTCGTCGCCGGGACAGACCAGCAGGTGGCCGGCCGACACGGCACCTGTGCCGGTTCGGACGACGCGGGACTCGCCGTCGTAACCCGTCACCGCCGTGCCGAACCGGAACGTGACGCCCCACTGCTCGGCCAGATAGGCAGGCAGGCCGGTGATCACCTGCCGGGGGTCGACGCAGATCTCGGTGGGGCTGAAGACCCCGGCCACGAGGCCCTTCGGATTGACCCACGGTGAGCGGGCGAGCACCTCCCGCGGCGATAACCGTTCAACCCCGCGATCCGCTGAACCGGACCGGCCGGCATACTGGCCGAGGACGGCCGCCTCATCGTCGTGGTAGGCGAGGTGCATCGAACCGCAGGGGTCGTTCCACAGGCCCGACTCGGCCAGGACCGTCTGCCAGTGGCCCCGGCTGGCCATGGCGAGGCCGAGCGCGTCGCCGTCGGGCTGGCCGGCGGGCCAGATCATGCCGAAGTTGCGGACGGAGGCGCCGCAGGCGCGGGGGCTGCGGTCGTAGACGCACACGCTCAGCCCGGCGCGGGCCGCGTGGTAGGCGTGGGCCAGGCCGATGATGCCGGCCCCGGTGATGACGAGATCGAACTCTTGGTCGCTCATGTCGCGCCCTCCGTGCCGATGGGTTTCGGCTTCCGCTGCGTGATCCAGAACACGAATCCAAGCCCGGCGGCGACCCAGGTGATGATCGCCAGCAGGTGGAACGCCCGCCCCCAGCCGTAGTACTTCAAGCCCTTCGCGAACGGCTCGCCGGCCAGGTAGCTCCCGAAGTAGCCGACGCCGTCGATGATGCCGCAGGTCGTCGCCGCCCCCCGGCTGCCGCCGAAGTCGAGCGACACCGACCCGGCCAGGTACGAGTAGGGCCCGATCAGGAGGAAGCCGACGAGCGAGATGACGGCGACGCCCCACATGGGCCGGGCGGCGTCGGCCCCGCCGACGCCGTACATCACCGCGCCGCTCAGGCTCAGCCCCAGCGTGATGACCACCGCGCGCCCGCCCCGCCCCAGCCGGTCGTTGAGCCACCCGGCCAGCAGCACCGACATCCCGCCGAGCAGGGGGAACCACATGCTGCTCGTGCTCGCGGCCGCGGGCGTCAGCTTCAGCACGTCGACGAAGTACTCCGGCGTCCACGTGTTGAACGTCTCGCGCAGCAACGTCATGGCGAGCGACAACCCGCAGGCGATCAGAAACGAGGGGCTCGACAACAGCGGCCCCAAGAGGCCGAGCGGGCCGACGCCCGGCGGGGTTCCGTCGGCATCGCTGTACAGGCTCTCCGGCGACGGCGGGAACTCCCGGGTGCCGAGCGCGGCCGGCTTCTCGCGCAGGAACAGCAGCGTCACCACGAACCAGGACGCCAGGATGCCGGCGTTGATCAGGAACACGCCGCGCCAAGCGACCCCGTGGGCGAGCAGCACGCCCATGAACAGCTTGGACGCGGCGTCGCCGAACAGGAAGCTGAGGCTCAGCACCGCCGCGACGACGCCGAACGACTGGTACCGGAAGCTTCGGCCGGCGATCTTCATCATGCCGGGCCAGCCGAGCGACTGGACCAGCCGGTTGCCCATCCACGCGAGCGTGAAGATCGGCACGGCGCCGGCGCTGCCCAGGGTGAACAGCACGGTGAACCCGACCGACCCGCCCATGCCGATCAGGAAGTTCCGCCGTCCCCCGCCCACGTCGCCCAGCATCCCGCCGACGAACTTGCCCACGCCGTACGCCAGCGCGGCCAACGAGACGAAGTGACCGATCTTCACCAGCGCGTCGGCCTTGGCGATCCCCGCCCCGCCGAGCTCCCTGACGATCAGCGGCGTCACCACGGACAGGTTGGCCCTGCACAGGTAGAAGCCGGCGTAGCCGAGCGTCAACAGCAGGAGCGTGACGGCCTGCTGCCGCCGCAGGGCGCGAGCGTCGGGCGAGGCGTCGGGCGACGTCGCGGGGCCCGCGATGTCGGCGGCAGCGGTGGGTTCAACGGCCATAGGCGTCACGCGGTGATGGCGGCCAAGATAGCGGCGAGCGTGAGCCGGCATATTACGATCTGGCCGCTCGCCACGTAATAATGGCCGCATTTTGCGCAAGGGTCCCCGTGTGGGGTGCGTTGTGGGGCATGGGGCAATCGGTACAATTCCGCCGCCCCGACCGGACGGGGATTTCGACCACTGGTCGCGGAGCGGAGCCGCATGTTCAACCTGATGCCCAAGGACACGGTGTTCTTTGACCTCTTCGAGGGGGTGGCCCGGAACGCGACCGCCGCCGCCGAGCACCTGCAGCGGCTGGCGCAGCAGTTCCCCGAGGGGCTCGACGGGCACATCCGCCAGATCCGCGACGTCGAGCACGCCGCCGACGACCTGACGCACAAGGCGCTGGAGCGGCTGGACCAGACGTTCATCACCCCGTTCGACCGCGAGGACATCCACGACCTGGTCAACGGCATCGACGACGTGATCGACGCGATCGACGCGCTGACCAAGCGGTTCCCGATCTTCCACATCCGCGACGTGCCCAGCGCGTTCGTCGAGCAGACCGACGTGCTGGTGCGGAGCACCAAGGCGATGTGCGACGCCGTCCACCGGCTGCGCAAGACGCGGAAGCTGTCGGAGCTGAAGGAGGTGCTGATCGAGATCCACCGGCTGGAGAGCCTGGGCGACGACGTGAACCACGCCGCCATCCGCAAGCTGTTCGACGGCGAGACCGCCCCGCTGGAGGTGATGAAGTGGAAGGAGCTCTACGACTACATCGAGGAGGCCATCGACGGCTGCGAGGACGTCGGCAACACGCTGGAGCGGATCGTGCTGAAGAACGGGTGACGGGGGGAAGGGTCGAGTTTCGAAATCCCGAATTTCGAAGCGAAGACCGGAACCCTGGCCCCACGTCGACCCCGTTTTGACATTCGAGATTTCGGCCTTCGAGCTTCCCCCTCCCATGTTTCTCGCTGCCGTCACCACATCGGTCCCCCCCGCCCCGTTCGCGCTGGTGCTGTTCATCATCCTCGCCGCGCTGGTGTTCGACTTCCTGAACGGGTTCCACGACGCCGCCAACTCGATCGCGACCGTGGTCAGCACCCGCGTGCTGACGCCGGGGCAGGCGGTGATGTGGGCGGCGTTCTTCAACTTCGTGGCGGCGTTCGTGTTCGGCACGAAGGTGGCGGGCACGATCAACGCGAACCTGATCGACCAGGCGCGGATCGACGTCTACGTGGTGCTCGGCGCGCTGGCCGGGGCGATCGCGTGGAACATCATCACCTGGCTGCTGGCGCTGCCGACCAGCTCGTCCCACGCCCTGGCCGGGTCGATCGCCGGGGCGGCCGTGGCCAAGGCGGGGTTCGCCGCCATCATCGTCAGCTGGAAGGGGTGGGGGCTGCTGCTGACGTTCCTGTTCGTCTCCCCGCTGATCGGGTTCGTGCTGGGCGCGCTCAACATGATCACCGTCGCCTGGCTGTTCCGGCGGTCGACGCCCCACCGGGTCGACACGCTGTTCCGCCGGCTGCAGCTGTTCAGCGCCGCCGTGTTCAGCCTGGGCCACGGCGGGAACGACGCGCAGAAGACGATGGGCGTGATCGTCCTGCTGCTGGTCGCGGCCGGCAAGAAGGGGTGGAGCCAGGGCCACTTCACCACGTTCGGCCACACGCACGAGATCGCGCTCTGGATCATCCTTGCCTGCCACGCCGCCATCGGCCTGGGCACGCTGTTCGGCGGGTGGCGCATCGTCAAGACCATGGGGTCGGGCATCACCAAGCTCGCCCCGGTCGGCGGGTTCTGCGCCGAGCTGTCGGCCGCCACCACCATCATCGTCGCCACCTTCGGCGGCATCCCGATCAGCACGACCCACGCCATCACCGGCAGCATCCTCGGCGTCGGGACGACGCGCGGCGTCCGCTCGGTCCGCTGGATCTGGGGCCAGCGGATCGTGATCGCCTGGGTCCTGACCATCCCCTGCGCCGCCGCCATGGCGGCGGTCACCTACTGGGTCGTCCACCTGACCGTCGAGCCGCTGCTCGGACACTGACGGCGCGGAAACACCCCCGCGGAGCGGGGGGCCAACGGAGATGCCGCGAACTATTTGCCTGCCGGCGCCGTGGCCGGCTTGCCCATCGCCGTCGGTGTCGGGCCGATCGCGTGGTCGGCCGAGATCTCCTGGCCGGACCACATCCGCTTCTGCGTCCAGTCGGTGGCGTCGCACGTCCAAAACTCATCGTTGGCGGGCAACCCGAGCGGCAGCAGTCCGGCGGTGCAGAGGTACAGGCTGCCGGTGGAGATGTAGGTCTCGGCGACATTGGGTTGGTGGCCGCAGAAGCCGATCGTGAGGAAGCCGTGCTCGTCGAACGTGCCGGGCGCCTCGATCATGCGCTTGATCACGGCGGATAAGCCACACCGCACTTGGCCGGGGGCGACGTCGTGCGGCAGGTCGTGCCGCAGCGTCATCTGGCCCAGCAGCTGGAACGCCCCGAACCGGTACGCCAGCGACCGGCCGATGCCGGGGAACGTGCCCTCGGGCGAGATCAGCTTCTCCTGGATGGCCGCGTACCGCCGGGCGCGGGTCAGGATCGGCGCCCGCAGCGCCGCCCACTCCGCCCGCTGCGGGCCGACGGTTTCGATGATGTCGATCAGCATCGGCTGGATGACGAAGCTGTTGTAGTAGTCCCAGTGGAACTCGGCCCCGTCGCCGTACAGGCCGTCGCCCTTGTACCACTCCATGTGCTTCTGCAGGCCGAACTGCAGCGGTTCGGGGTTCCACTGCTCGCCGACGTGGCACAGGAACGCCTCGACCATGCCGCTGAACAGCAGCCAGTTCGACATCCCCGGCTTGATCTTCCGTGACGCCTTCAGCCCCGCGATCACGTTCTGCTGCACGCGCGGCTCCAGCGCGCCCCACAGCTGCGTCGGCGACCGCAGCAGCGCGTGGGCCAGGAACGCCGAGTCGACCAGCGCCTGGGACGTGTGCCAGAAGTCGACCTTGTCGGGCGACGCCGGGTCGGTGCCGGCGTCGATCGCCGCCCGAGCCAATGCGATGAACTCGCCCCGCCGCTTGCCCTCGGGCGTGTCGTCCGGACCCAGCTCCAGCCAAGGGGCGGTGCCGGTCAACGACCGGCCCAGCGCCTCGAGGTAGGTCATCGGCTTGTGCGATGCCTTGTCGCCCGGCTTCACCTCGATGGGCATGGTCGCGAGCAACTGCCGCTTCGAGAATCCGGTCCAGATCGGCCGGACGATGCGGTCCAGCGTTGATACCCAGTACGCGCGGTCGTCGCTGCCAGAAGTCATGATGCACCCTACCCAGTCGCCGGACGCGTGTTGTACGCCCCCGTTTAGCGACGGCCCGGGGGCGGGCCGTCGCTAAACGAATGCTACAGCAACGACGTCGGATCCACGTCCACCGCGATGCGGTCGCTCTTGGCGAGCCCCTTCGCCTGCCGCACGGCGGCCAGCACCCGTTGCAGCTGGTTCGCCTTGGGGCTGGTCATCACGATCTGGTTGCGGAAGTAGCCGGCGATCCGGCTGATCGGGCAGGGCATCGGGCCCTTCACCGTGACCCCCTCGCCGACGGTGGCCACGGCGAGGTTGACCGCGGCGGCCAGCGTCTCGCTGGTCTCGTGCAGCTTCTCGGCCACCTGGTCGCGCAGCACGATCCGCACCATCCGCGCGAACGGCGGGAGCGGGATCTCCCGCCGCAGCTCCAGCTCGCGCCTGGCGAAGCCGACGTAGTCCTGCTTGATCGCGAACTGGATCGTCGGGTCGTCCGGCAGGAACGTCTGCAACACGACGCGGCCCGGGGCGTCGCCGCGGCCGGCGCGGCCGGCAACCTGGGTGATCAGCTGGAACGTCCGCTCGGCCGCGCGGAAGTCGGGCAGCGCCAGCGCCGTGTCGCCGCTGATCACGCCGACCAGCGTGACGTTGGGGTAGTCCAGCCCCTTGGCGATCATCTGCGTGCCGAGCATGACCTGGACCTCGCCGCGGGCGAACCGGCCGAGCAGGGCCTCGTAGTCGCGGGTGTTCCGCATCGTGTCGCTGTCGACCCGGGCGAAGGTGACGTCGGGGAACTTCTTGTGCAGCTCCTCCTCCACCCGCTGGGTGCCGAGGCCGAACAGGCTGAGCTTCTTGCCGCAGGTGGGGCAGGTCGCCGGCAGCGGGTTCGACGCCAGGCAGTAGTGGCACTGCAGCTGGCCCGTGTGGACGCCGGCCTCGGCCCGGGCGGTCTGCACGTTGGCCCCGGCCGTGCGGTGGTAGGTCATCGTGGCGTCGCAGAACTTGCACTGCAGCGCCTCGTTGCAGCTGGCGCAGTGGACGAAGTTGCTGTACCCGCGCCGGTTGAGCAGCAGGATGGCCTGCTGCTTCTTGTCGACCGTGGTGCGGATCAGGTGTTCCAGCCGCTGCGACACCAGGTGGACGCCCTTGCGGAACTTCCCCTCCTGCCGCATGTCGAGCAGCTCGACGTGGGGCATCTGCAGGCCGCGCACGCGGGTGGGCATGGAGAGCAGGAAGTAGTTGCGCGTGGCGAGTCGGGAGTCCTGCATCGGGACCGAGCTGAGGACGCGGTGGTACGTCTCCAGCGACGGCGTCGCGCTGCCGAGGATGATGGGCACGCCCTCGAGCTGCGCCCGCTTGATGGCGACGTCGCGGCCCTGGTACCGCGGGGCGGTGTCCTGCTTGTAGCTGGGCTCGTGCTCCTCGTCGACGACGATCACGCCTAGGTTCGGCAGCGGCGCGAAGACCGCTGACCGCGCGCCCACCACCACGTCGGCCTGGCCCGTGGCGATCCGCTGCCAGTGGCGGTGGCGCTCGCCGGCGGTCAGGCCGCTGTGCAGCACCGCCACGCGACCGAAGCGGGCGACGAACCGTCGCACCGTCTGCGGCGTCAACGCGATCTCCGGCACCAGCACGATCGCCTGCCGCCCGGCGGCCACCACCCGGCGGATGCACTGCAGGTAGACCTCGGTCTTGCCGCTGCCGGTCACGCCCAGCAGCAGGTTCACGCTGAACCCGCAGGCGTCCATCCGCGGCCTGAGCGCGTCAAACACCCGCTGCTGCTCCTCG
This sequence comes from Tepidisphaeraceae bacterium, assembly GCA_965198865.1. GTDB lineage: Bacteria > Planctomycetota > Phycisphaerae > Tepidisphaerales > Tepidisphaeraceae > CBDAQA01. The sequence goes on from CBDAQA010000025.1 coordinate 457,974, forward strand.
TTCAGCGCCCGGTCCGGCTCCGAGCAGTCGGCCGGAGGCAGCACCTGGTCGCCCAGCCCGACCAGGTCCGCCTCCCTGGTAATCGTGATCACGCTCAGGCGGGCCAGCTTGCGGATCGTCGGCACGGTGACCGACGCCTCGCCGGCCAGGCGGACCAGCTCGATCGGTTCCCCCTCGGTCAGCTGGAGCAGCCGCGCCAGCACCGAGCGGCGCTTCGGGGCCTTGGTCTTCTCGAACAGCGCCTGCAGGTCGTCGCGTGACAGGGCCGACCGCACGATGGACGAGTACCCCAGCCCGATGCGCTTCTTCACGGCCGAGGGGATGATCGACTCCAGCACGATCCCCAGCGGCGCGACGTAGTACCGCCCCATCCACCGGGCCAGCTCCATCATGGCCGGCGAGACCAGCACGCGCTCGTCGATCAGCTCCCCCAGCGGCTTCACCCGCTTGGGATAGTCGGACGTGTCGCGCAGCCCGACCACGTACCCCGTGACCGGCTTGTTCTTCCGCCCCAGCGGGACCCGCACGCGCTGGCCGATCTGCAACGTCGGCGCGAGCCAGGCCGGGACCGTGTAGTCCAGCACCCGGTCGATCCCCTGCTCCAGCGCGACGACCGCGAACGGCCCGCCCGTCGCCTCGGGGGGCGGGGCGAGGTCGGGCATCGTGGGGAACAGGGTGTCCATCGTCGTCGTCCATCGACCTCGCCGGGCGGTTCAGCTACGCTGTCTCGCCTGCCCTTCGATGATACCACCGGGGCGAAAGTTTGGAATCAGTTAGGATTCGGTGATCGCCATGTACGGCCTCTTGTTCAAACCCGGCTACGCGGGGGTCCGCGACGCCGCCGCGTCGTTCTCGGTCGGCGAGTGGACCCGGCTGGTCCTTGGTTCCGTGCTGTGCCTGCTCAGCTGCCAGGGCATCGCCAACGCGGTTGGGCTCCCCGTCCAGCCGGGGTTCAGCGGCAGCCTTCTCTGCGGCGGTTCGCCGCTGTTGTCGATCCTGATGTCGGTGTTGGCCATCGCGGCATCCTTGGTCGTCGGTGCGATCGTGGCCGGGCCGATCGGCGTCGAGGCGTCGGTGCTGTGCGCGATGATCGGCCTGGCCGCCCTGTCCGTCCGGTGCGGGCCGATCACACCCGTGCTCCAGTACGCATCAGGCCGGGGCGTGTTCCTCGCGCTGGCGGTCGAGCTGGCGCTGCTGGGTGCGGCCGTTGGCGGGGGGTGGTGGTTGCTGGAACAAATGGCCAAGGCGGCCGCCCAGGGATTCCCGCGGCTCGCGGTGCCAACCGAAGTGACCGACGCGACGACCGGGCAAAAGTTCGGCGCGCTGGGCGTCGGCGTCGGCGTCACGGCGGCGTGCGAGCTGATCCTCGTGCAGTTGCCCGCGGGCAAGCAGGCGATGTGCGGGGTCGTCATCGCCTCGTACCTGGGCGCGTGGGCGGCGTACAGCTACCTGCCGCTCGCCGAGGGGGCCTGGTACTGGTCGGCCCCAACCGTCGTCGGTCTGGTCGGCTACCTCTTCGCGTTCTTCGGCAATGACGGTGGCGCGACCGGCGAACTGCACGGCTGGCTCGCCGCGCTGGCCCGGCCGACCCCGCTCGACTACGCCAGCGTCGGCACGGCCGCCGCCCTGCTCGGGCACTGGTCGAACCGCCGGCTCGCCGGCTCGGACGCGCCGCCGGTGCTGGCCGATCCCGATGCGCCGCCGGCGTGAGCAAGCGACGTGAACATCGGACCCGCGCGGGCGACGGAGCCGGGCCGTCCCCGGCCCGGCTCCGTCCGTTTCAACAATTGCGACACACTTCCTCGGCTCCTACGATCCCCACCATGTCAGCCATCGCCACCGCTCCCGACGCCACCGGTCACTTCGGCCCCTACGGCGGGACGTTCGTCCCCGAGACGTTGGTCGAGGCATTGGTCGAGCTGGAGGCCGAGTACGAGAAGGCCAAGGCCGACCCGGCGTTCAAGCGGGAGTTCGACTTCTACCTCCGCGAGTTCGTCGGGCGGCCGAGCCGGTTCTACTTCGCCAGGCGGCTGACCGAGCGCTGGGGCGGGGCGAAGGTCTACCTCAAGCGCGAGGACCTGAACCACACCGGGGCGCACAAGATCAACAACACGATCGGGCAGGCGCTGCTGACCAAGCGGATGGGCAAGCCGCGCGTGATCGCCGAGACCGGCGCGGGCCAGCACGGCGTGGCGACGGCCACGGCGGCGGCGCTGTTCGGGCTCACGTGCGACGTCTACATGGGGGCCGAGGACATCCGCCGGCAGAACCTGAACGTGTTCCGCATGAAGCTCATGGGTGCCCGCGTGATCGAGGTGACCAGCGGCAGCAAGACGCTGAAGGACGCCACGAACGAGGCGATGCGCGACTGGATGGGCAGCGTGGCCGACACGCACTACATCATCGGCAGCGTGGTGGGGCCGCACCCGTTCCCGACGATGGTGCGCGACTTCCAGTCGATGATCGGCACCGAGACGCGCGCCCAGTGCCTGGAGGCCGAGGGCAGGCTGCCCGACTACGTGATCGCCTGCGTGGGCGGCGGCAGCAACGCGGCCGGCATCTTCGCCCCATTCGTGAGGGACCAGGGCGTGAAGCTGGTCGGGGTCGAGGCCGCCGGCCGGGGCAGCCACCTGGGGCTGGGCCACCACGCCGCGACGCTGTGCAACGGCAAGCCCGGCGTGCTGCACGGCTGCCTCACGTACGTGTTGCAGGATGACGACGGCCAGACAGCCGAGGTCCACAGCGCCAGCGCCGGCCTCGACTATCCTGGAGTGGGCCCCGAGCACGCCTACTGGAAGGACGCCGGGCGCGTCGGCTACAAGTGCATCAGCGACGAGGAGGCGCTCGCTGCGTTCCAGGTCGTGGCCCGGTCGGAGGGGATCCTGCCGGCGCTGGAGACGGCTCACGCGTTCGCCTATGCAGCGCAGTTGGCGCCGACGCTGTCGAAGGACCAGATCATCGTCGTCAACCTGAGCGGGCGCGGCGACAAGGACTGCCAGGAAGTGGCGCGGCTGCTCGAGCAGGCGTAAGCGTGTGCTTCTCGCCGCAGGCGGCGGCAGGTCAGGCCGGCGCGACCGCGGCCGCGACGCCGTCGGCGACCAGCGACATCACCTCGGTGTCCGTCGAGTACTCGAACAGCTCGGCGAACCGGGCCCACCCGATGACCGTCTCGAACAGCCGGTCCACGTCCTCGGTCGTGAGCCGAATGGCGAGCTCCTCCTCGATGACGTCCTTGCTCAGGCGGTTGCCCTTGGCCTCGACCAGCAGCTGGTTGACGAACCGGAACGTGCCGAGCGTGAGCAGCCGCTCGCGGAACATCGTCTTGCGGCCGTTGATGTCGGCGTCCAGGTAGTGCCGGCCGACGTCGGTCAGCATCACCTTGTTCTTGGGCGTGTCGAAGAAGTCGAGCATCTCGCCGGCCTTGACGACGGCCAGCGTGTGGCCGAAGTCGTACTCGGTGATCGCGTCGGCGGCGAAGACGTCCATGGCGTTGCCGTGGTCGCGGACGATCTCCATCAGGCCGACGATGTGCCCGATGTTCACCGGCGGCAGCGGCTCGGGGGTCGGCAGGCCACCGGGCGTCTCCACGGCCGGCTCGGCGGCCGGCGGGAGCGTGTCGTGCGTGATCGCGTCGTGGATCCGCTGCACCAGCCGGCGGAACGGGGCGCTCTGGTACTCGCGCGGGTGCGGCACGTCGTTGACGATCACCTCCTTGATCCGCCCGGGCTTGGCGGCCAGCACCACGATCCGGTCGGCCAGGAACACGGCCTCCTCGATCTGGTGGGTGATGATGACGACGCTGCTCTTGTGCCCCACCCGGCCGGCCGGGTTGCTGAACAACCGGTAGATCTCGCTGCGCAGGCTCTCGGCGGTGAAGACGTCGAGCGCGCTGAACGGCTCGTCCATGCACAGCAGCTCCGGCCCGCGGGCCATGGCGCGGGCGAAGCCGACGCGCTGCTTCATGCCGCCGGACAGCTCCTTGGGGTAGGCGTTCTCGAACCCGTCGAGGCCGACCACGTCGATGCACTTCTTCACGCGCTCGGCCCCGTCGGCGTCCGACAGGCCCAGCCCGTTCAGGGCGAGCTGCACGTTGTCGTGGACGGTGAGCCAGGGGAACAGGGCGAAGTTCTGGAAGACCAGCGACATGCCCGGGTGCAACCCGACGGCCGGCTTGCCGTGGTAGAGCACCTCGCCCTTGGACTGCGGCAGCAGGCCGACCAGGGCGCGGAGCAGCGTCGACTTGCCGCAGCCGCTGGGGCCGAGGAAGGCGAGCACCTCGCCCGGCTTCACGCCGAGCGACACGTCCTGCAGGACGGTGCGCGCCGGCGTCCCGCGCTCGCCGCCGAAGGTGATCCAGACGTTGCGGACCTCCGCGATCGGCGTGGCGGTCGTCGGGGTCGCGGGGTCGGTTGCGAGGGCGGTCATAACGGTGATCTCCGACTCCGACGCGTGGCGGTCGCCCCGAAGGGGCACTCGTCCGGTCACACGTTCAGGCTGTACTTCGACGTCGCCAGCCGCGAGAGCCGCTTCCAGAGCACGTGGTTGATGCCGACCACGAACACGGCCATCGTGACGGCGCTGGCCGCCAGGATCGGGGCGTTGGTGTGCTCGGGGCTGGAGGCCATGCTGATGGTCGACCCCAGGCCGAACGCGAAGTCCTTGCGGTCGCCCATCTGGAAGTACTCGGCCACGATGGTCGCGTTCCACGCCCCGCCGGCGGCGGTGATCAGGCCGGTCACCAGGAACGGGAACACGGCCGGTACGTAGAGCGTGGTCCACACGGTCCACCGGTCGAGCCGGTAGACGCGGGCCGCCTCGCGCAGCTCGCCGGGGATGGCCATCGCGCCGGCGATCACGTTGAACAGCACGTACCACTGGGTCCCCAGCAACAGCAGCGCGACGCACCCCAGCGTGAACGGGACGTGCAGGAAGAAGACGATGGCCACCACCCAGGGGAACAACATCGGGGCGGGGAAGCTGGCGACCACCTGCACGACCGGCTGCAGCCGCTGGGCCCACTTGGGGCTCAGGCCGATCATGATGCCGACCGGCAGCGTCCAGACGCCGGCCAGGATGACGGCCGCTGACACCCGCCCGAAGCTGGCCAGCAGCGCCAGCAGCACGTGGACCCAGTCATCGTGCGATGCGTTCCGCAGCGGCACCCGCCACAACAGCCCCACCAGCGCCCACGCGCCCCACAGCACGACCGCGCAGACGGTCGCCACCGCGATCCACTGGCCGACGACGAACGCCGCCTTGATGGCTCGCTCGCGATGCGGGTTGGCCGGGCGGATCGCGATCGGCGTCGGCTGCTTCGCCCGCCCCCGGCCACCGGCGAGGCGGTGCGCCCACACCAGCAGCTTGCTCCGGCGGAACAGGTCCATCACCCAAGACTTCGGTTGGTCGCCGCCCGCCGTGTCCTCCATCTTGAACCGCTCGCTCCAGGCGACGACCGGCCGCCAGACCAGCTGGTCCAGCAGGACGATCATCAGCACCATGGCGATCACGGCCGCCACCTGTGCCCGGGCGTTGCCGGCCTCCTGGGCAGCGCTCATGAACGACCCGATCCCGGGCAGCCGGTAGGGGTCGAAGCTCTCGACGGTGGTGATGAAGAACCACCCGCCGGCCATGGACATCATGCTGTTCCAGACCAGCCCGATCATGCTGGCCGGCACCTCGAGCAGCCGGAACACCTGCCAGTCCGACAGCCCTTGGATGGACGACACCTCGCGCAGCGGCGACGGGATCGACCTCACGCTGGCGAAGAAGCTGAACGCCATGTTCGGGACCTGCCCCGTGAACATCATGACGATCGCGGCCAGCTCCAGCCCGATCTGCCGGGTCGGGAACAGGTGGACGAACACCAGCACCAGCCCCGGCAGGAACGTCAGCACCGGCAACGACTGGAACACGTCCAGCGCCGGCAACATGATGCGCTCCGCCCGGCGGTGGTGGGCAGCGATGATGCCGTAGACCAGCGTGAAGAACAGCGACAGCACGTACGCCACGATCCCGCGGAGCAGCGTGAACGTGGTGTAGAGCGGGACCGCCCACAGCGACAGGCTGATCTCGAACTTCTGCGGCATCGGAGCGTGCGCCCGCTCGGCGATCAGCGCCAGCCCGCCGATCACCGCCGCCACGCCGCCCAGCACGAACAGTTCCGCCCCGACCGACTTGCGGGCGGCCAGCAGCCGTTTCACCTTCTCGGTTTGGAACAGGATCAGGGACATACGGATCGCCGCGGGTAAAGGGAGCCGGCGCGGCCCTGCCGGCCGACCCACCGCACGCTTACATCGGCAGGTTGGCCGTGCCGCCTGCGGAGTTCGTGCAGGATATCCTGCCGATGCGCATTGTCGCTGCTCGCCCCGCGACCTTGCGGCACGCCACGCATCGGGCTAGACCTTTACCGCATGGAAAATCGGCGTGAGGCGGGGTGGGGAAACGGACTAGCGACGCTGTTGATCGCCGTCGCGACCATCGCCGCAGCGGTCGTGGTCGTCCGGCTGATCTTCGCCACGCCGCCGAGCGGGAGGACCAGCCCGACGACCGTAACGGCGGTAACGCCCGCCCCCGAGACCGTCCGTGTGTCTGGGGTCTACACGGCCAAGCTCACCACGGGGACCCGGCCCGACGAGTTCTCCGCCGGCACCGTCGCGCCGACGCGCCGCCGTCGCCGACCGCTGCTCGGTCGGTACGGCCCCGAGGGCGTCCGCTTCGCGCTGCCCGACCTGCCGCCGCACGAGGCGGTCCACGTCGTGATGGACCTGGCGCTGGTGAACTCGTGGAACGGGTCGAGCCCGATCTGGGGCCCCGACGTGTGGTCGTGCCAGGACGCCGACGGCCGGGGCCGGCAGCTGTTCGCCACGACGTTCTGCAACTGCGGGTTCTTCTCAAACAACAACGAGCAGTCGTTCCCGGACGTCTTCCCCACGCCGGACGGCGCGGTGCTCCACCCCGGCTGGACCGGCGCGGCCGAGCAACAAACGCTGGGCGAGGACCGGCCGTTCAAGGACTCGGCCGGCACGGCGCTGCGCGAGGACTGCTCCAGCGTCTACCACCTGGACTGGACGTTCCCGCACCAGCAGCCGGAGCTGAACCTGCAGTTCAAGGAGCACCTGACGCACGGGGGCAACCCGCGGATCATGTTCGGCTTCCTGAGCTTCCACGCTGAGTGCGTGAGGTCGCTCGCGACACTGACCGACGCCGAGCGGACCACCGCCTGGAACGACCTCGGTCGCGATGATGATCCGGTGGCCGCGAACGCGGCCGTGTGGAAGCTTGCGTCCGGGGGCGACGGAATCGTCCCGTTCCTGCGCGAGCGGCTCGCCCTGCCCGAATCGTCGCCCGTCTCGCCCTACCGCCCCAGCCGGATCGACCACCTGTTGCAGGTGATCGCCACGCCGGCGGCCGATGCGCTTCGCGCCGCGCCGCAGACCATCCGCTGAGGGTCGACCCTTACGTGGCACAGGCGGTGACCTTCGCCGCGGCCTCGCCGACATCGGCCGCCCACTGCCGGCCGTCGGCCTCGATCATCTCGGTCGCCTTGGCGGCGCCCCAGGTGCCGGGCGTGTACTCCTGCGGCTTGGCGGCCTTGCCGTTGGCCCAGCCCCGGCCGATCGGGTCGACCACGGTCCACGCCGCCTCGGCCTCGTCGCCGCGGATGAACAGCGTCTGGTCCCCCGCGATCGCGTCGGCGATCAGCCGCTCGTACGCCTCGGGCGCCTCGACCTTGAACGTGTCCTTGTACTCCATGTCCATCGCCACCGGCTGGATGTTCATGTGCCCGCCGGGCACCTTGGCGTTGAACCGCCAGGTGATCCCCTCTTCGGGCTGGACGCGAATGACCAGGTCGTTGGGGCGGACCGGCGTCTCGCACGACTTCTGGAACAGCGTCAACGGTGGGCTCCGGAAGCGGACGACGACCTCGCTCAGCTTCTCGGGCAGCGCCTTGCCGGTGCGCAGGTAGAACGGCGTGCCGCTCCACCGCCAGTTGTCGATGAACAGCTTCAGCGCGACGAACGTCTCGGTCTGGCTGTCACCGGGGACGCCCTCCTCGTGCGTGTAGCCGGGCGTGGTCGTCTTGCCGGTCGGGCCCGGGCCGTACTGGCCGCGGACGACCTGGCCGTCGAGGTGGTCGGCGTCGAACGGCCGGACGGAGCGGAACACCTTCACCTTTTCATCGCGGATGTTGGTCGCGTCCAGCCCGGCCGGGGGCTCCATGGCGACCAGGGCCATCAGCTGGAACAGGTGGTTCTGGACCATGTCGCGCAGGGCGCCGCTCTTGTCGTAGTACCCGCCGCGCTTCTCGACGCCGAGCGTCTCGCTCACCGTGATCTGGACGTGGTCGATGTACTTGTAGTTCCAGATCGGCTCGAAGATCGAGTTGGCGAACCGCAGCACCATCAGGTTCTGGACCGTCTCCTTGCCCAGGTAGTGGTCGATGCGGAAGACCTGGTCCTCCTTGAAGTTCTTCAGCAGCAGCGCGTTCAGCGCCTTGGCCGATGCCAGGTCGGTGCCGAACGGCTTCTCGATGATGATCCGCTTCCACCCCCCCTGCCCGCCCGACGGCGCGGCCGGCTGCCCGCCCTCGGCGGACTTGTCCGACTGGCGCCGGCCGATCGCCAGCTGCTTGCCGACGCCGGTGATGATCGGCTCGAACGTGGCCGGCGGCGTGCTGATGTAGTACATCCGGTTGCCGCCGGTGCCGAACTGCTTGTCCAGCTCGACCATCTTCGCCGTCAGCTTGGCGTGCCCCTCGTCCGCGCCGTAGTCGGCGGCGATGTAGAACAGCCGGGGCTCGAGCGACTTCCACACGCCCTCGTCGAACGGCTTGGTGCGGGCGTACTTGCTGATCGCGTCCTTGGCCTCGGCGCGGAACGCCTCGTCGGTCATCTGCGACCGGCTGAAACCGATGATGTACGACTTGTCGTCCAGCAGCTTCTGCAGGGCCAGCTCGTACAGGGCCGGCAGCAGCTTCCGCTTGGCCAGGTCACCGCTGGCACCGAAGATGACGATCGCGCACGGGTTCGGCATGGGAGAGATCCTTCCTTGGGTCAGTCGTCCGACGCGGGAGAGATAGCCCGGCGTGCATGCGAACGCAAACCCTTATCACGGCATTCTAGGGCCGGCATTCCGCCGCTCCCCCGGACGGCAATCAACTAGTGACGGCGGAATTTTGAACGCGGAGGGCGGGGTGTATTCGCCCCTACGACGGCTCAGCCCCACATTCCGGGCAACGGTCGGGCGTGGCCTGCAGGTCGTATCCACAGCGATGACACCGGCCGAGCGTCACCCAGCCTCGCCGACGATCGACCCGGCACCGGACGATCCACGTGGCGGTTGCACAAATAGGGTAGGCGGCCACGCAGGAGGACAACGCGCTGGAGTCGAGGGGAAAGCTGCTGGGGTTCGCCACGATCTGCGGAATGATGAGCGGCAACGTCACTGGGGCCAGGAGAAGCAGGAACCACGCCCGTCCCGCCACCGGTCCTAAAGCCAAAAGAAGCACACCCGCGACGGCGTAGGAACCGGCGAGTTGTGCCAGGATGAGCCGATTGACCACCTGCCGCATGGAATCGGCACCTGGTTGAATCCCGATCAGCGCTGCACGCTGCCATCGTGCCCCAGCGCCCGGGCGTCCGACTCGACCTTCTTGATCGCGTGGCCGCCGAACTGGTTCCGCAGTGCGGCATTGAACCGGGCGGCGAAGTTGTACGGATCCCGGCTGGCGAACCGGGCGAACAGGCTGGCCGCCAACACGGGCACGGCCACGTCGTTGTCCATCGCCGCTTGCAGGGTCCACCGGCCTTCACCGCTGTCAGACACATACGGGGCGACCGACTTCAGATCGCTCTCCTTCGTCAGCGCCCGCTCGGCCAGCTCCAGCAGCCAGCTGCGGACCACGCTGCCGTGGTTCCACACCTTGCAGATCTCCTCAAGGTCGAGCTTGTAGTCCGACTTGTACAGGACCTCGAACCCCTCGGCGTAGGCTTGCATCATGCCGTACTCGATGCCGTTGTGGACCATCTTGACGTAGTGGCCCGCCCCCGGCCCGCCCATGCGGGCCCAGCCGTCGGTCGGGCCCAGCGTGTCGAGGATCGGCTTGCATGTGGCGACGACGGATTCCTCGCCGCCGACCATCATGCAGTAGCCTTCCTGGCGACCCCAAACGCCGCCGCTGGTGCCGACGTCGAGATAGCCGATGCCCCGGCTGCTCAGGCCGTGCGCCCGGCGGACGCTGTCCTTGTAGTAGCTGTTGCCGCCGTCGATCACGATGTCGCCCGGCTTCATCTTCTCGGCCAGGTCGGTGATGACGCCCTCGGTCGCCTTGCCGGCCGGGACCATCACCCAGACCACCTTGGGCGACGGCAGCTTGTCCATCATCTGGCCCAGGTCGGCGACGACCTCGATGCCAGCGACACCAGCCAGATCGGGATTCGGATCCTTGGCAAAACCGATGACCTCGTGGCCGCCGGGCACGGTCTTGTCCGGCGACCCGATGGTCAGCCGAAGTGCCATGTTGCCACCCATTTTGCCGAGGCCGACGAATCCGATTTTCATGTGACTGCTTTCCGTGACAGGGTAAGGAACCGAACCACCTTACCGCCGGACGACGCCCCGGCCAACGCGGGTGGCGTGCTCGATCCCGCTCGCGTCGCTCACGCGCACCGTCCGACCCCGCTTCGACGCGCCGGTCAACGGTGCACGATCGGTCGTGGCGGCGGCCGGCGCTTCCTCGGGCACCTCCGGCGCGGGCAGCCCCGCCTTGCCGTGCGAATAACCCAGGACCAGCTCGTACACGAGGTAGCCGACAAGGCCGAACGCGGCGATCCGCACCGCGTTGTGCAGCGCGAACTTGGATGTGCCGAACACCAGGCCGAAGACCAATCCAATGAGACCAAACATGACGTATCTCCTGAGCGGGACCACGGGTCACCCACGCGGGTGTCACGCTACGCGTTTGCGAACGGTGCGCCAGCCGTCAAAATCACCACCGGCATGCCCGACGCCTTTTCCTCACCCGCGCACTCGTTCGTCTCCCGCGCCGGGCAGAAACTGGATCACGCGCTGGCCGCGTTCTCGCTGAACGTCACCGGGCTCACCTGCGCCGACCTCGGCTGCAGCACCGGCGGGTTCACCGACTGCCTGCTGCACCGCGGTGCCGCCAAGGTGTACGCCGTCGACACCGGGTACGGCGTGCTCGACTGGAAGCTCCGCAAGGACCGCCGGGTGGTCGTGATGGAGCGCACCAACGCCATGCACGTCGTCCTGCTCGAGCCGGCCTCGGTGGTGACGATCGACGTCGCCTGGACGCGGCAGAAGCACATCCTGCCGTCGGCCCGGCGCGCGCTCGCCCCCGGCGGGACGGTCGTTTCGTTGGTGAAGCCGCACTACGAGGCCGAGCGTGACGTGCTGCGCAAGGGCATCCTGCCGGCCGAGTTACTGCCGGCCATCCTGGATGCCGTCTGGCTCGACGCCGCCGCCGCGGGGTTTGAGGTGATCGCCACCGTCCAGAGCCCGATCAAGGGGGCGAAGGGGAACGCGGAAGTGCTGGCGATGCTCAGAAAGTCCGAGTGACGAAACCTCGAATGTCGACACGCAGGGCGTGTGGTCACTGCGACATCTTCTTCGTTTCGGAATTCGAGATTTCGGACTTCGGACTTTCCCCATCCGGGCTTCGGAAGAAATGCCACTCCCCCGCCCCGCCGGTGAACGGCGTGTCGATCGGCACCCAACCGTCCCTGCGGATCTCGTCCAGCGGGATCGACCGGGTCGCGTCGGCGTTGAACAGGCCGTCGACCCGGTCCCACACCAGCAGCGTGCCGGACGGTACCGTGGCGATCGTCGACCGCTTCCAGTCCACGATCCGCCCACCGTCGCGCGGCAGGTCGAGCGCGAACTCCAGGCCCGGGTGGGCCAGCGCGATCCGCGGGTACGTCGTCGCCTGGGTGTCGCGGTACCACTTGGCGATCCGGGCCGCCTCGACCCAGTCGGGCATGGGCCGCTGGGGCAGCACGGTGTAGAACCGGTTCGTGACCAGCGGCAGCGCCGCCGCCACGGCCGCCCACGCCAGCGGGTGTCGCCAGTCGAGCCGGGCGAACGTCCACTCCCAACCGCGGGCCGCCAGCAGGGCCCAGAACGGCGCGACGACCAGCATGTACCGGATCTCGCCGTTGCTCCCCATCTTGCCTAGCCACGTCAGCAGGCTGTGGCCGACCAGGATCATCAGCGGCAGCGCGGCGATCAGCACGTCGCACCGTCCGCGCTGATCGGTGGTGAGGATGCGCCAGGCACGGCGCCACGGCATCGCCAAGCACAGCCCGATGCCGATCAGCGTCGCCGGGAACACCAGCGGCCCCGTGAACGCCGGCATCATGCCGACGTACTTCAGCAGGTACCCCCGGCTGTACAGGCTCTCCCCCGCGTAGGGCCAGTTGGCCGCCAACCAGTGCCACCACTTGCCGGGATAGCCGTACAGGCACCACCCGGTCAGGTCCCACAGGATCAGCGGCAGCGACAGCACGGTCCACCACCGCGCCCGCCCGTGCAGCAACAGAGCGATGCCGGCAAGCGCGACGAACCCGAACCCCTCGGGCCGGCTGAGCGGCGTCAGCCCGACGACCAGCGCCATCCAGAACCACTGCCGCCGCTGGTACGCGAGGAACGCCAGCGCCATCAGCAGCGCGAACGGCAGCTCGGTCAATTCGGAGAAGCTGTGCAGGAACACCAACGGCTGCGCGAACGTGAACACGACCGCCAGCGCCGGCCAGCGCCACCCCTGCCGCCGCGCGATCGACCGGGCGATCAGCGCCGTGACGATCGCCACGGCGAGGCTCACCATCCGGCACGCCGTGCGACCGCCGAAGTGGGCGGGGATCGCGTACAGCCCCGTGCAGATCGGCCGGCCCCAGACGTTCACCAGGTAGTAGTGCGCCGTCCACGCCGCCCGTGCGTACATGTAGTGCGTGCAGGCGTCGGCCTCGAGGAACGCGTCCGACTTCACCGCCATGTACGCCGACAGCGCGGCGAAGACGAGGATCGCCAGGGCGACGGTGATCCTGTCGCGGGACATGCAGAATGAAGAATGCACAGTGCAGAGTGAAGAGGAATCCCCAGCATCCCCTTCGCCATTCTGCATTCTGCATTCATCATTCTGCATTTCCTCAAACTCCCATCACGTCCGCCATCGTGTACCGCCCCGCCGGCTTGCCCGCGACCCACTTGGCGGCGCGCAGGGCGCCGTGGGCAAACGTGTCGCGGTTCGTGGCGACGTGCGTCAGCTCCAGCCGCTCGCCCAGCGCGGCGAAGTAGGCGGTGTGCCGGCCCACCTCGTCGCCGATCCGCAGCGCGTGCATGCCGATCTCGCCCGGCTTGCGGAGCGCCTCGTTGCCGTGCCGGTCGTAGACCAGGCTGTCGCGCGTCTTGCCCACCGCGGCCAGGATCGCGTCGGCCAGCCCCATGGCGGTGCCGCTGGGGGCGTCCTTCTTGAAGCGGTGGTGCCCCTCGACGATCTCCTTGTCGTAGTCGTCGCCCAGCACCTTCGCCACCTCGGCCGCCACGCGGAACAGCAGGTTGACGCCCAGGCTCATGTTCGGCGACTGCACGACGGCGATGTCCGTCGCCGCCTCATCGATGGCGAGGTGATCGTCCGCGTGCAACCCCGTCGTGCCGACCACCATGGCGATGCCCCGGTCCCGGCACGCCTTGAGCCAGTGTCGGAACGCGACCGGCGTCGTGAAGTCGATCAGCACGGCCGGCGTCGCCGTCAGCTCGTCGCTCACGGTCAGCCCGATGTACCCCAGCCCCGCCACCTGGCCCGCGTCCTGATCCACCTTCGTGCTGCCGCCCCGCGCGACGGCGGCTACCAGCTCCAGGTCCGGGTCGGCGTAGGCCAGCGCCACCAGCCGGTTGCCCATGCGTCCCCCAGCCCCGGTGATGGCAAGCGTCGTCATGACTGCGTTCCGATCAACAAAGTTTGCCGCACGCGGAGGAGCATTATCCGCGAAGGGCACGGAGGGACACGAAGTGATGCACTCTGCCCCTTCGTACCCCTTCGCGCCCTCCGTGGATGATCCTCTTCATCTGCGTTCATCCGCGTTCATCTGCGGCTGATGATCCTGTGCCGGCCGACGATAGTTGCGTAACGCCCGGTCCGTCAGCCCGGGCACCAGCGTGCTGAACGACGTCCCGAACCGAGCGAGCCAGAACGGCCACACCTCCGGTCGGGGACGCGCGATGCCGGCCACCATGGCCCGCGCCACGACCGCCGGCGTCTGCCGCACCTCGCCCCGCGGCGGCGGGACCGTCGTGTTCGCCAGCCGGCCGGCCGTGTTGAAGAAGTCGGTCTCGGTTCCCACGGGATGCACGCTGGTCACGGCGATCTGCGACGGCCTGAGTTCGACCCGCATCGCCTCGCACAGGCTCAGCTGCGCCGCCTTCGTGGCCGCGTACGGCCCGAAGAACGGCAGCCCGCGCCGGGCGACGGCCGAGCTGACCACCATGACCTGCCCGCGGTAGCCATCCCGCAAGTCCTGGCCGAGCATGATCGGCACCGCCGCCCGAATCGTGTCGGTTGTGCCGAACACGTTCGTCTGAAAGAGCGCGGCCATCTCGTCGGCGGACGTGTCGGCGACGCCCTTGGCCAAGCCGTATCCGGCGTTGCACACGACCGTGTCGAGCCGGCCGTGGAACGCGACGGCCGCACCGATCAACGCTTCGCAGTCGGCGCGATTAGCCACGTCGGTCACCACGATCTGGTGCCGGCCGCCGAGCGATCCGTTCAGCGCCGCCAGCCGGTCGGCCCGCCGCGCGGCCAGGGTGAGCTTGGCCCCCGCCGCCGACAGTTGCTCGGCCAGCGCCCGACCGATGCCGGCGCTGGCGCCGGTGATGACGACGGACATGTCCTCCAACCGGCGCGGCATGAGGGGGCGGATTGTACCGACCGGCGAGCGACACAACAGAGGCCAGCGGCTCTGCCGCGGGTTCTTCCACCGAGGCGTGTTGAGTTCTGCCCGAAGGGCCGGCGGCGGAGCCGCTGGGCTCTGATGATTCGGGTCCGCGCCTGGCTTTCGTTGACGGTCACGGGCGCGGCTTTTACCATGCCGCCCTCCCCTCGGCCGGAAGGAGCCCGCCAGCCCCGTGCGCGTCCGCGATACCGTGATCGCCCTGCTAGCCGTCTGGCCGTGGATCGTCGCGGCCGGGCCGACGACCACCGGGCCGACCACCCCCATCGCTGGCCCCGCCACGACCACGCCTGCGACGACCGAGACCACCACGCGGGCCGCCACCACCATGCCGGCGACGACGCAGGCCGCCGTCGGCAACCCGCCGTTCCCGGCCGACGTGCTCACCCTGTCGGCCGCGTCGACCAACGTCTGGAACCGCGGGTCGCTCAGCGTGGCCGAGCTTCACGGGGCGGCCAAGATCGACCTCGGGACCGCGTCGCTACTTGCAGACGACGCGGTCGTGTTCATTCGACCGGTGGCGGGCGACGGCAAGCGGCCGGCCGACATCGTGCTGCTCGGGCACGTCCAGGTGACGCAGGGGAGGATCACGTTCAACTACGACCGCTACTGGGTGCCGGCGATCATCTCCGGCCCGATCCGGCTGTTGGGCCCGCGCGTGGCGAAGGCGGATGACGATTCGGAGGCCTACCGGGCCGCCACCGCACTGCTCCGCGAGCAGCGGCCGGCCACGACGACCGCCACGGCACCGGCGACCACCACCGCCGCCACGGGGCCGGCGACGACGATGGCCACCACGTTGCCCGCCGACGTCGTCCCGATGCCGCCGACCACCGCGCCGTCCGCCGGGCCGCTGCCGGTGAAGGTGCTGGAGCCGACGTTCAAGGCGTTCGACCTGCAACGGACGGCCGACGGCGACATCGCGTACGTCTGCTCCGGCGGGGTGACGCTCCGCTACCGCGACGCCAAGCAGGACCTGATGGAGTTCTCGGCCGCCAGCATGGTCCTCTTCACCGACCTGAAGGACACGCGCGGCGCCGCCGGCGGCGGGAAGGACGCCACGTTCGATCATGTGACGTCCGGCTACTTCGAGGGGGACGTGCGGGTCTTCATGACCCCCGCCAGCGCCAGCAAGAACGAGCTGCGCATGCGGGCCGAACGGGTGTACTACGAGTTCGCCACCGACCGGGCCGTGCTGACCGACGTGATCCTTCACACGGTCGACTCGAAGAAGGGGATCCCGGTCTTCATGAAGGCGGCCACCGTCCGGCAGCTGAGCCAGGGCGAGTTCAAGGCCGACCACGTCGAGCTCAGCACCAGCGCGTTCGCCACGCCCACCTTCGGGCTGGGGGCGAACACCATCTACGTCCGGGGCGAGGACAGCGGCGACCCGCGCGTCGGCGAGCGCGTGGCGTTCTCGGCGCAGGACGTCACGCTGAACGCGTTCGGGTACCCGTTCATCTACTTCCCCAGCGCGGGCGGGACCATGACCGCCCGCGGGTCGATCTTCCGCGGGATCGGCGTGGAGGACACCAACAAGTTCGGCTTCGGCGTGCGCACCGACTGGGGCCTGTTCGAGACGCTGGGCGAGCCGGCCCCCGAGAACGTCGACGCGAACTACCACCTGGACTACTACAGCAGCCGTGGCCCCGCCGGGGGGATCGACGCGTCGTACAACGGCGGGACCGTCTCGGACGTCACGAAGCAGCCCTACAACTTCGCCGGCGACCTGCACGCCTACTTCGTGCCCGACGACCGCGGGAACGACATCCTCGGCTCGGCCCTGCGCGACCAGCCGGTGCCCGAGTCGTTCCGCGGGCGGGCGGTCTACCAGCACGAGCAGGACTTCTCCGACGACCTGACGGCGCAGATCCGGCTGGGGTACCTGTCCGACTCGAACTTCATGCCGGAGTTCTTCTTCGACGAGTACCAGAACGGGCTGCCGGTCGACGAGTCGATCTACCTGAAGCACCAGAGGGGCTCGGAGGTGGCCAGCTTCCTCGCCGAGTGGCAGCCGAACCGGGCCATCTCGACCGCCGACTTCGTGGAGGAGAACCGCGAGGTCAGCAGCCTGCCCGAGCTGCGGTACCAGCGGGTGGGCGACAGCTTCCTCGGGGACCGGGTGACGCTGTTCAGCGACAACGACGCCGCCGGCACGAAGTTCGTCCGCAGCGAGCAGTCCCTCCGACAGCAGGGCTACTACGCCCCCTACGTCCTGCCCGGCCAGCCGGCGTTCGCCTACACCGGTGACCCCGGCGACACCACGTTCCGCGGCGACACCCGGCAGGAGATCGACTACCCGGTCAACCTGGGCCTGCTGCACGTCGTGCCCTACGTGATGGGCCGGTACACGGTCTACAGCCAGGGCGTGACGCCGGTGGGCAAGGTGCCGCTGCAGCAGAACATCCCCGTGCGGACGACCGTCTCGTCCGACCGGAACCGCCTGCTGGCCGGCGGGGGCGTGCGCCTGACGACCGACTTCTGGCGCGTCGACGATGCGGTCCAGTCCGACCTGTTCGACATCCACCGCGTCCGCCACGTCATCACGCCGGAGGTCAACCTGTTCGCCAGCGGGCAGACGGTCGACCAGAACCGGCTGTTCATCTACGACCCCAGCCGCGACGCGCTCAACGACATCCAGGCCGCCCAGATCGCCCTGCGCCAGCGGTGGCAGACCAAGCGCGGCGGCCCGGGGCACTGGCGCAGCGTCGACTTCCTGTCGCTCGACCTGTACGCCAACCTGTTCGCCAACCAGCCGTCGCAGCGCTTCCGCGACCCGACCGACTTCCGCAGCGTGTTCCTGCAGTCCGAGCCCGAGTACAGCATCCCCCGCAACACCGCCAACGCCGACGCCACCTGGCGGATCAGCGACACGACGGCCGTGCTCACCTCGGTCGTGCAGAACCTGGACAAGAAGACGCTGGCCACGGCCAGCGTGGGCGTGGCGGTGACGCGGGACGACCGGCTGAGCTACTTCGTCGGCAACCGGTACATCGCCGACCTCGACTCCAACGTCGCCACGTTCGAGGCCAGCTACCAGCTGGACCGCAAGTACACGCTGGGCGTGACCGAGAGCGTCGACCTGGCGCAGAGCAAGAACGTCTACTACACCGCGTCGATCACCCGGCAGTTCGACAACTTCTCCGCCTCGGTCGAGGCCCACTACGACCAGGCCAACAACGACGAGGGGTTCGGGTTCAGCCTCTCCCCCAACGGCCTGGCCCGCGGGGCGGGCAGCACGCTGTTGCAACGCCAGCAGGCCCCGTGACTACACAGCGGTGACCGCCGCCGCCGTCGTGGGGAACCGCTCATGTCCGTCCGAAGTTGGCTGCACCTGTCATTGACCGATGGGATCGGCCCCGTGCTGGCCCGCCGCCTGATCGACGCCGCGGGGTCGCCCGCCGCCGCGTGTGGGGCCGACGTCGCCCTGTTGCGCACCGTCGAGGGGATCGCGTCCAAGGCCCCCAAGATCGCCGCCTCGCTCCGCGCCGCCGCCGCCAGGGTGGGGCCCGAACTGGCCCGCGCCGCGACGATCGGGGCGAACGTCATCTGCCCCGACGACGAGGCGTTCCCGCCGTTGCTGCGCGAGGTCCCCGACCCGCCGCTCGTGCTCTACGTGCGCGGGACGCTGGAGCCGCGCGACCTGAACGCGGTGGCGATCGTCGGCAGCCGCAAGTGCAGCCTGTACGGCCGGGAGCAGGCCGAGCGCTTCGCGTCGCTGCTGGCCGGGGCGGGGTTCACGATCCTCTCCGGCGGCGCCCGCGGCACCGATACCGCCGCCCACCGCGGCGCGATCCTGCATCCCGCCGGTCGCACGATCGCGGTGCTGGGCAGCGGCGTCGACGTCGCCTACCCGCCGGAGAACGGCCCCCTGTTCGAGCAGTTGGCCCGCCGCGGCGCGGTGATCAGCGAGTACGCCATGGGCACGCCGCCCGTCGCCGAGAACTTCCCCAAGCGGAACCGCATCGTCAGCGGGATGTCGCGCGGCGTGCTCGTGGTGGAGGCCGACGAGCGCAGCGGCGCGCTCATCACCGCCCGACAGGCCGCCGACGACCACAACCGGCCCGTCTTCGCCATCCCCGGCCGGGTCGACAACAAGCTCTCCTTCGGCCCGCACATGTTGATCCGCGACGGGGCCACGCTCGTCACGAAGCTGGAGGACATCCTCGACGACCTCGGCCCCCTGCCGGCGGCGGTGGTTGACGCGGAGCCCCTCGTCCAACCTCGACCGAACCCGCCCAAGGTGGCGGCCGCAACACAGGCTTTGATCGGTCTGTCGGACGTCCAGAAGCGCGTCGTCGCCGAGGTTGGAAATGACCCGGTCACGGTGGACGCCCTGGTCGACGCGACAGGGCTGGATGTGGCCACGATCCTTCGAGAACTGACTGTCTTGAGCCTGCGCGGTGCCGTCCGGCGCGTCGATGGCCAGGGGTACACGATCGGTCGCCAACAGCGACCGGCGGATAGCTAATCCAATTCGGCCCCTACGCCTCCGCGCCGCTGTACACGAGCACCGACTACGCAGAGTCAAATGGATAGATTCCCTACTATTGACATCTTCAACAACTATATTGAAGATCCTGCCGCAGTCAGTCAGATCGATGTTCGCCTCCCGGATGTCGCGCGTCTTTCCAGGGCAAGCAGGACCGGCCGCGCTGCGGTCAGGAGATCACCATGTCGCAGGGTTTTGCATCCGCAGAGCTGACGTCGTCCGTCCCCACCCAACGGCTCCCGGCGACTTCCGCGGAACCGCTCACGCGCGGGGCCGAGGCCGTCGGCAAACTGTTGGCGACGGCGGACGTCCGGATCGGCGGGGACCGCCCGTTTGACCTGCAGGTCCACGACCCGCGATTCTACCGGCGGGTGATCACCGGTGGGATGGTCGGCCTGGGCGACGCCTACGTCGACGGGTGGTGGGACTGCGACGCGATCGACGTCCTGGCCGACCGCTGCCTCCGGGCGGGCCTGTCCGACAAGATGCCGCTCACCGCCGGGGCGGTGATCGATTACCTCCGGCAGAAGCTGACCAACCTGCAGCGGACCGACCGCGCCCGCCGCAACGTCGAGGCCCACTACCAGCTCGGCGACGACCTGTTCAAGGGGATGCTCGACGAGCGGATGATGTACACCTGCGGCTACTGGAAGGACGCCACCACGCTCGCCGCCGCCCAGGACGCCAAGCTTGAGCTGATCTGCCGCAAGATCGACCTGCGCCCCGGGCAGAAGGTGCTGGACATCGGGTGCGGCTGGGGCGGCTTCGCCAGGTACGCGGCCGAGCGGCACGGGGCCGAGGTGGTCGGCGTCACCCTCTCCCGCGACCAGGTGGCGTACGGGACCGAGTCGTGCAAGGGGTTGCCGGTCGACATCCGCCTGCAGGACTACCGCGACGTGACCGGCACGTTCGACCACGTCGTCTCCATCGGCTGCTTCGAGCACGCCGGCCTCAAGAACCACCGCACGTTCATGGAGGTCGCCCACCGCTGCCTCAAGGACGACGGCCTGCTCCTGCTCCACTTCTTCGCCACCCACCGCAGCTTCCCCAGCCTCGGCGACACCGAGGTGCTGTGGGTCCAGAAGCACATCTTCCCCGGCATCGTCGTCCCGTCGCTGCAGCAGGTCGGGAAGGCCGTCGAACGGCTGTTCATCACCGAGGACCTGCACAACTTCGGTGCCGACTACGACCCGACCCTGATGGCCTGGTTCGCCAACTTCGACCGCAACTGGCCCTCGCTGGAAGCCGCCTACGGCCCGCGCTTCTACCGCCTGTGGAAGTTCTACCTGCAGCTGTGCGCCGGCGCGTTCCGCGCCCGCAAGTACCAGCTCTGGCAGTTCGTCTTCTCCAAGCAGGGCGTCCCCGGCGGGTACCGGTCCGTGCGGTGACCGACGACCAGAGCGCCCAGCGCTGTCGGCAACCCACAACTGGAAACAGAGCCGGGCCGTGTCGGCCCGTGCCGGCGGAGCCGGCGTCTCGCGCAAGGCCGATGGCCCGCGTCGACCACGCTGGCTGCGCGCGACACGAGCTGCGCTCATACGGGCCGACACGGCCCGGCTCTGTCGCCCCAGTGATATTGTTGCCAGCAGATCCGGCCACACCCACCGACAAGGGTGTGGCCGGATCTGTTGGCACGCACGAGACCAACAGAGCCGGGCCGTGTCGGCCCGTGCCGGCGGAGCCGGCGTCTCGCGCAGGGCCGATGGCGCCGGTCGATCACGCGCCGGCCGCGCGAGACGCGGGCTGCGCCCGCACGGGCCGGCACGGCCCGGCTCCGTCAAATTGCTTTAGTTCTCGCTAACATTCCCGGTCACACCCAGTGACGACCGGCAGCACTGTCGGGTGTCGTGCGGGACGCCGGTCCGGGTAAACTGCGCTGCATGCCGACCAACGTCCCGCCCACCCACCGTGCCCGCACCGCCGTTACCGCCGAGCGGACCGAGTTCCGCGTGGCGGCCATCGACGTCGGGTCCAACAGCCTGCACATGGTGATCGCCCAGATCGACGCCGACGGCGGCATGACGCACCTGTGGCGGATGAAGGAGATGGTGGGGCTCGGGCGGATCAGCTTCCCCAGCAAGCGGCTGACGGCCGAGGCGATGGACCGGGCCGTCGCCACGCTGGGCCGGTTCCAGGAGGCGGCCCGCCGACGCCAGTGCGAGAAGGTCCTCGCCGTCGCCACCTCCGCCGTCCGCGAGGCCGTGAACGGCGGCGACTTCCTCGAGCGGTGCCGGCACGAGCTGGGGCTGACCGTGCGCGTCGTCAGCGCCCGCGACGAGGCGAAGCTGATCTACTACGGCGTCCGCCACGCCGTCGAGCTGGACCGCCCCACCTTCATCCTCGACATCGGCGGCGGCAGCGCCGAGTTCATCGTCGGCGACCGCGGCCGGGCGTCGATGCTCGAGAGCCGGAAGCTGGGCGCGGCGCGGATGACCGCGACCTACGTCAAGAGCGACCCGATCGCCCCCGCCGATCTCAAGGCGCTGCAGGCCCACTACGACCGCGAGCTCACCCCGGTCTGCGAGCAGGTGCAGTCCCACCGGCCGGCGCAGGCGCTGGGCACGAGCGGGACGCTGGAGAACCTCGCCGCCATGTGCGCGACGGTCGCGGGCAGCGGCCACCACCACGACGGCGGCAACGGTCACCACCACGGCGGCGTGATCGAGCGGGAACCGCTGGCCAAGCTGCTCGGCAAGCTGCTGGAGAGCTCCACCGCCCAGCGGGCGCTGATGAAGGGGCTGGACGACCAGCGCAAGGACCAGATCATCGCCGGGGCCGTGCTGGTCAGCGAGCTGTTCAAGCGGCTGAACCTGGAGCGGATCACGGTGTGCAAGAGCGCGCTGCGCGAGGGGATGATCGCCGAGTACCTGAGCCGGCACGTGCCGGAGATGAGCATCCGCCGCGACGTGCCCGACCCGCGTCGCCGGGCCGTGCTGGACCTGTGCCGGCGCTGCGAGTGGCACCAGTCCCACTCGGAGCAGGTCGCCCGGCTGACGCTGGAGCTGTTCGACCAGCTCAAGCCGCTGCACGGCCTGGGGCCGCGCGCCCGGCAGATCATCGAGTACGCCGCCCTGCTGCACGACGTCGGCTGGCACATCGGCAAGGCGGGCCACCACAAGCACAGCATGTACCTGATCCAGCACGGCGGGCTGAAGGGGTTCACGCCCACCGAGGTGGCCGTGATGGCCAACATCGCCCGCTACCACCGCGGCCCGCTGCCGAAGAGGAAGCACGCCGACTACCACGCGCTGCCCAAGCGAGCGAAGGAGGTGGCGCTGGTCGGCTCCGCCCTGCTGCGCGTCGCCGACGGCCTGGACCGCAGCCACAGCGGCGTCGTGACCGGCCTGACGTGCGACCTCGGCAAGCACGCCGTCGACGTCACGATCAAGCACCGCGGCGACGCCGAGCTGGAGCTGTGGGGCGCCCGCCAGAAGGCCGACCTGTTCGCCGAGGTCTTCGAGAAGGACGCCACGTTCGCCAAGGGCGGGCGGTAGACATGTGACCGCCGTTATCGGCCACCGTTCGCCTGCCCGGGGCGACCATCCGCGCCATCCCGCACAACCCACCGCCGTCCGCCGTCAACGGCTCACCGATATCGGGACGGGCGGGCAGCTCGCGCATCCGCCGGTCCGATGTCTGCCGGGACGGACGACGGACGCACGACCAACTCGTTCAAAGGGACAGCGCGGACGCCCCGCGCGTGGCAAGACGATGAACGCGAAACCACCGAGACGGCACACGCTCGAGCACCACCTCCGCGTCGAGGTCGTCGACGACGGCCACCGCGACTGGGCGGTCATCCGCCGGCAGCTGGCGCGGTCCGGCCACGCCGACCACCTGATGGAGCTGACCCCCACCGGACCCGTGTCGGCCCGCCAATCGATCGTCGCGGCGTTCCTGTGCGGCCGGATGGTCGCCCACACCTGCTTCCGGGTCGAGCCGGTGCGCACGCCTCACGGTGCACTCGCCGTCGTCGCCCGCCTCGACAGCCACGCGGTCGAGCCGCCGTTCGTCGGCACGTCGGTCGAGCACGTGCTGATGACCCTGGCCGACTCCCGCGCGCGCACCATGGGCTGCGGCGGGCTGCCGCGCCCGCAGATGAACCCCCGCCACGCCGCGTGATCTGCCGCGTAGCGGTCGCCCCGGAGGGGCACCCTTCCGCCGACCCGAGGCGTGCCCCTTCGGGGCGACGGCTACGCAGTGACATCTTCAGCGCGCGCCGGAACCGCCCGCCCGCGCCGTGTCAGCCAGCACCTTTACCGCGCCCTCCGGGTCCCGATAGAAGTGCGGCGACCACACCCGCGTCAGTCGCCAGCCCTGCCCGGCCAGCACGCCCGTGCGGAACACGTCCCAGTCGACCGGGTCGCCCACGCCGGCGTACCGGCAGCCGTCGACCAGCACGCCGACGTCGGTCCCGTGCGGCGCGACGTCGACGCAGAACCCGTCGTTGCCCCAGTACACGGTCGACGGGACGCCGTGCGTGAAGCCCAGGTCCGTGGCCACGTGCTCGGCCAACGCCGACGGGAACCGCGTCGCCCGAACCTCGCCGGCCGACTCCGGCGACGGTGCCGCCTCAGATCGGCCGCCCACGTCCGCCGCGAACTTCAGGTACGCGAACAACAGCCACGCCCCGCCCGCCTGTTGCCCCTCCGGCACCGGCGGCAGCGACCGGTACGCCTCGGCCGGGATGCTGCTGACGAGGTGGACCCGGTCCCGCGCCCGCGTGACCAGCACGTTCAGCCGCCGACCCCCGCCCGGCATCCCCAGCGGGCCGAACCGGCGATGGAACTTCCCGTCGGGCCGGGGGCCGTACGTCGTGCTGATGATGATCTCGTCCCGCTCGTCACCCTGGACGTTCTCCAGGTTTTTGACGAACAGCCCGTCCGACGCCCCGCTCCCGGCCCGCGCGGCCGTCAGCCGCTTGGCGAAGCTCGCGTCCTCGGCCGCCGCCTCGTCCAGCCGCTCGACGATCAGGTCGCGCTGCACCAGGTTCAGGCACGCCACCCCGATCGACGGCGGCTCCGGCCGCGCTAGCAACTCGCGCACGATGCCCACCACCGCATCAGCCTCAGCGACGTTGCGGCGCTTCTCGTACGTGCCGTCGACCCGGTGGAGCACGACGGCCGCCTCGCCCGCCCCCTGCCGCGTCGGGATCGGCACCAGCCGACGGCCGTAGAAGTGCTCGTTGCTGAACGCGATCAGGTCCGGCGACCGCGACCGGTAGTGGACGTCGAGGTAGCACTGCCGCACCGACAGGTTCAGCGCCGCCGACAGCAGGTCCTCCACGGTCGCCTGGTGCGCCTCGAACAGCGATTGCTCGGTCTCGTCCTCATCCTCGTCGTCGCCGCTGCGCACGAGCCCCGACTCGAAGAACCGCGTCGGCGGCAGCTGGTGCGGGTCGCCGGCGATCAGGGCCCTCTTCCCCCGCACCAGCACCGGCAGCGCCTCCTCCAGCCGGCACTGGCTGGCCTCGTCGAAGATGACGACGTCGAAGACGGCCCGCCGCGGGAACACCTGCGCGACCGTCTCGGGGCTCGCCATCCACACCGGGCACAGGTCGAACAGCGGGTCGCCGTCGGCGACGGACTCACCCGTGGCGACCACCTGCCGCAGCCGGTTCGCGTTCTTCCCCCGGCTCGTCAGCCGCCGCTTGAGGTCCGCCCCCACGCCGTTCAGCTTCGTCCCCGCCGCCGCCAGCAGCCGGTTCTTCTGCCGGCTCACCCACTGGTGCTCGACCGCATCTCGCACCAGATCCCGCCGTCGCTCCGACAGTTGCCGGTACTGCTCGAACAGCGACTCCACCCGCCGAGCGTCCACCTTGTACAGGTTCGGGTCGGCCCGCAGCCGGTCGCCGATCGCCCGCTCCACGGCAGCCCGGTCCAGTGCGCCCACCGCCGTCGCCGCGTCGGTCCCCTGTAGAACGAGCGCATCGACCGCCGGCCCCAACTCTGCCGGAAGCCCTTCCCGCGCGTCCCGCACGCGCAGCACGCCCTCCAGCGTCGGAACCCGGTCGGCCAGCGTCCGCAGCGGCTCCGCCGCCCCCTCGCCCCGCCGCTGCTGGCCGGCGAACTCCGACAGCCACGCCGGCCCGAACAGCCCCGCCGCCAGCAGTTCCTCCTCCAGCCGGTTCAACGCCTGCGCCCGCGCCGGCGACTTGGCTAGCCCCGCGAGCAGCGCATCCGTCGCAGACGCATCCACAATGCTCCGCGTGACCATCTCCCAGGACCCGGCGAGCGGTCCGGACGTTGCGAGCTCCAGCAGCAAGTCAAACCAGCTTGCCGCCGTACGCAACTGGAGCAGCTGTTCGTCCGTCGCCGGACCGGTATGACCCGTGAGTTCGGACCACACTGTCGTCAGCCACGTCCGCACCTTGGTTCCGTCCAGGAACCGTTCCACTCGTTCCAGGGACGGCCGGTCCAAAGGCAACCCGTACCGCTGAAGTACCCGCTTCGCAGCCCCCCTCTTCGAGAACGCGAACAACGACATCCCCGATCGCAGGACAGCTTGGTACGCCCGCACTGCGGTCAGGTCGGCCGCCACGTCCGCACCCGCGGCGGTCGCCTTGAGCGCCGGGTCCAACGGCTGCGTTGCAACCCGTTCCAACCCGCCGTCCTCTGCATCCACCCGGGCCAGCGCGGCCCCGATGGCAGCCGCGTCACGCCCGGCCCAAGCAGCGAGCGCCGCCGACCGTGCGCCCGGCAGGATCGTCGCGAGTCGGCCGCCCCAGTCGGCCCGCGCCCGTGCCTGTTCGACCAGCGGCACGGCATCGTTGAACGGCGGGATGGCCGGGTCGTTGGTCGCGTCCGCCGCCTCGGCGGCGGCGACGCAGCGCGACATCGTCGTGCGCACCGCAGCCATCGGTCGGGCCAGGTAGTCGCCCAGCGCCGCCCCGCCGCACTTGGCCCACGGGTTGTGCGGCAGGTCGACCGCCCGGGCGCGCTCAAAGAGGTCCAGCAGCGGCGCCCGGTTCGCCGCCACGTTGTTGACCGTGATCCCCGCCGTCGCGGCCTCGTCCAGCCGCACGCCCGGGTCGGCCGCGTGCCCGAGCCACTGCCCGACCAACTCGCTGAACGAGGGTTCGCTCCCGGTCGCCGACATCAGCGACCGGTGGTACGCCGTCAGCTCGTCGTGGACCGCCGCCAGTTCCGCGTCCACGCGTTTGAGTTGCCCCTCGGCCCGCGGTTTCGTCTTCGCGTCCGGCAGCTCGTCCAGCCGCTGTTTGATGGTCCGGTACAGGTCGCGCTGGTCGCGCCGCGCGTCGTGGACGATGCCGCACAGCGCCCGCAGCCCCAGGTTGCCGAGCCGGTCGGCCACCACGTCCAGGGCCGTGCGCTTGTCGCACACCAGCAGCACCCGCTCGCCGCGGTACAGGTGGTCGGCGATCACGTTCGTGATCGTCTGGCTCTTGCCGGTCCCCGGCGGGCCGTGGACGACGAGCGCCCCGTTGTCGCGCGCCAGCGACACCGCCCGCGCCTGGCACGGGTCGGCCGCCGCCGCCAGCCACGCCGGCGCGGCGACCGCTTCGGGCACGGTGGCCGGCGCCGGTTGGTCCGTTGCCGGCGGCGCGTCGAAGTCGATCCCCGCCGTGAGGAAGGCCCGCACCGGGCCGGCCGGCTCCTCGCCCATCATGGCTCGCGTGTCGCGCAGCAGCCCCTGGTTCGGCACCGGGAACAACCCGAGCACGGCCGTCGCCACGATGCGGGGCCCGTCCTCAGATTCGTCGTCGCCGCGCGGTGCCGGTTGCAGCGTGAACGTGAACGGTGGGGTGACGTTCCTCGTAGTTCCGTCGGCCCCCCGCTCCGCGGGGGTTCCGTCCTGTCCCTCGGAACCCCCGCCAAGCGGGGGCTGACGGAGGGATCTGGAAGCGGCTGCGACCCCGGATCCGGCGCAGCGTCGACCGGCGGCACCATGAACGGGTCGGCCACGCCCAGCGCCGCGATGACGTGGTCGACGAGTTGCCTGACCTCGCCCCACGGGTCGCCGTCGTCGTCGTTCTCGGCCGGCGCCGCGTGGCCGGTCTGCTGCTCGATCCACGCCAGCAGCGCCGCGTTGGGCCGCACCCGGTCGCCCGCCTCGGCGCGGGACGCCAGCTCCACCGCCGGCGTGGCGCCCACCTTCACCGCCAGCGACACCGGCACGAACGCGATCGGCGCCAGGATCCGCTTGCCCTCCCCGTCCGGCGGCGGCACCGACAACAGCGGGAACCCCACGGCCAGCGCGGCGACGCCGGTGTCGTTCTCGTACGTCCGCGCCTCGTCGGCGATCAGGCGCACCTTGGCCAGCAGCGCCTGCTGCTCGCGGAACGCCTTCTCCCTCGGCGACTCCGGCACGTCCTCCTGGCGCTCGGCCTTCCGCGGCGGCCTCACCTTCGCCACCACCCTGGCCGACTCGGCCTCGCCCAGGAGCCCGAGCAGCACCGACTCCGGCAACGCATCGTTCAGCTTCGCCAGCTGCGTGAGGTCCACCCGCTGCCGGCTCGCGTGCGGCCGACAGTTCATGTTCGGCCCCGCCATCAGACCGGCCAACAGCCGGTCCAACATCGTCGACAACACCGCGCGACCCGAGCCTGCTGCCATGGGCGCGACTCTACCGGTTGCGTTGGCGGGCAGAAAGGGGGGAGCGTCAGAGCCCAGCGGCTCCGCCGCGGGTTGTTTTGGCGGGGTGCTCCGCGGTGCAGAGACGATCAGGAGCCGCTGGGCTCCGACGTCGTCGAGGGCGTACGATGCCATCGTGCAGATCACCCGCGAGTCGCCACACCTCACGCGGGTCACCGCCTGGTGGCTGTTCAACTGTTACCTGGTCGACGAGCCCGACGGGCTGACGCTGGTGGACACCGGTGTTGCCGGCATGGCCGGTGGCCTGCTTGCCGCCGCGGCAGGCGTGCCGATCCGGCGGATCGTGCTGACGCACGCCCACACCGACCACGCCGGGTCGGTCGACGCCCTGCGACGGCTCCTGCCTGACGCCGAGCTCCACTGCGGCCGACGTGAGTCACGCCTGCTGAACGGCGACCGGTCGACCGGACCGCACGAGGCGGCCAGCCGGGTGCGCGGTCGGTTCAGCCGGCCGATCTCGCCTCCAACGCGATTGCTCGAGGACGGCGACCGCGTGGGCTCGCTCCGGGCCGTGGCTGCGTTCGGGCACACGCCGGGCCACCTGGCGTTCCTGGACGAGCGCGACCGCACGCTGATCGCCGGCGACGCGTTCTGCACGGTCGGGCGGCTGACCGTTGCGGGCGTCTTCCGCCCGGTCTTCCCCTGGCCCGCGCTGGCCACCTGGGACCGCCGCACGGCGGCGACGGCGGCGGCGACGCTGGCGGGGTTGGCGCCGTCCAGGCTCGCCCCAGGGCACGGGCGCGTCGTAAACGACCCGGCGAGGGCGATCGAACGGGCGCTCCACGAGGCGGGACGGGCGCGCTGAGTGACAACTCCGCCAGGCCAGCCGCGCGGCTGGACTGGGGGTTATCACTTGCCGAGGTTGGGCGTCACGTCGGTCGTGCCGTTCCCCGCGGCCCAGCCGAGGCCGCCTATCAGCAGCGAGGTGAACGTCTCGTCCTTCCACACGTCCTCGCGGTGGCCCATGGACGTGTAGAACACCCGGCCCTTGCCGTGCGGCCGCGCCCACGTGCTGGGGTACGGCGGACGCTGGTACATGGGGCCCTCCATGCCCTTGGTCTCCTGCATGAGGATCACGTGCAGGTCCGGGGCGAGGTGGACGAACGGGTACCACTCCTCGAGCCGGGCGAAATCGGCCGTCGGGCCGCCGGGGAACCTGGGGTCGACCACGCGTTGCGTGGCCGTCTGCTGCTTGCCGTGCGGGACGAACTCCGCGCCGATCATCGCGATGTACGGGTCGATCGCGGTGCCGTGGCTGTGGAACGTGTCGGTCGCCGAGTGGATGCCGGCGAACCCCTTGCCCGCCGCGATGGCAGCGATCAGGGCGGCCTTGCCGTCGGCCGGCATCGGCGGCTGCTTGTCGGTCCCGGCCTTGGTCAGGTCGCCGGTCGTGTAGAAGACGATCAGGTCGAACGGGGCCAGCCCCTCGGCGGTGAAGACGCTGCCGTCCTTCGAGCAGGTGACGTCGAGCCCGTGCCGCTTGCCGAGGTCGACCAGGATCTGCTCGGCGTAGGCGAGGCCGTCCCTCCCGTTGCGGTTGATGACGCCGTGCTGGAACCCCGACGACTTGGTGAAGAACAGCACCTTGCGCGCCGGCGTCGCCGGGTCGGCCGCGAAGCCGGCGCGGGCCAGGGCAGCGGTGCCGGCGACAGCCGCGGACCACTTCAACACGTCGCGGCGTGTGATGTTCGACACGGCTTCTCCAGGCAAAGAACAAGTGTCCACGAAGGACACGAAGGAAGAAACTTCTACGCGCCGAACGCGCCTCTTTCGTGTCCGTTTGCTTTCATCGTGGGTGGCCCGCCGAGTTCGCGGACCAGATCGGTCACGAGTTCAGCGATCTCGCCCAGCGCCTGCTCCGGCCCGGCCTGGTCCAGATCGTGAACGTGCCAGAACCGCACCCGATCGGACCAGCCGGGGTGCTTGCGGTCGAGCCACGGGCGGTGCTCGGCCTCCTTCAGCGCGACGACCCGTTCCGCGCCGGCGAGGTCGGCCTCGCAGCACGCCAGCGGGTCGCGAACCGGCTCGGGGATCGGCGTCCCACGGGCGGCCATCGCGGCCCGCGCGTGCGCCGAGATCGGGCCGACGTTCCAATGGCCCAGCTCCTCGACGGCAAGCCCACGGCTCGTCGCGGTCCAATCCAGGCCCGCCTGCCGGGCGAGGTCGTTGAACAGCTCCTCGGCGTACCGGCTGCGGTAGTAGTTGCCGGTACACAGGAACAGGACGGTCCGCGACATCGCCCCGGTTGTACCACGGCGGCGGCCGGCCGTTGCGTTACCGGGCCGGGGCGGTCGTCGGCGCGGGACCGAGCGATGCGACCATCTTGTCGACGGCCGGGCCGAGCGTGGCCTCGCGGTCCTTCGGCATCGCGCTGACGATCAGCACGGCGCGCCCACCGACGACCAGGCTCCACTGCCGCCACACGCCGCCGGGGCGCGGCGTGTCGGCCCGCAGGTAGAGCGCGTCGGCGCCGGCCACCTTCACGGTCGACATCTGCGCCAGCGTCGGCGCGCGGGGCCAACCGCTGACGTCAAGCAGGGCGAAGTGCTCGCGGACCTTCGCCGCCAGCGCGGGGTCTAGCGCGTAGCGGCCGTAGTCGTACACGTCGAGCCCGAACGGCTGGTCGGCCGGGGCGTGCCACACGTACAGGCCGCGGTCCTCGCGCCGCCAGCCCGGGGCCAGCTCGACGGCGAACGGCGGCGGCGCGTCGCTCGGCTCGAACGTGAACTGCCGGTTCCTCGGGTCGAACGACCACCTGCACCTCATCTGCCGGGCGACGTGGTCGAACACCTCGCCCCACGTCGGCCGGTAGAACGGCGGGTAGTCGTAGCCGACGTTCTTGTCGTACAGCGACGGGTCGTCGCGAGCCGCGCAGACCCAGACGCTCGGCACGGCGTAGCAGCCGCTGACGAAACCGCGGAACGTGCGGAACACCGACACGCCGTTGAACGGCGACGCGGCCAGCTTGGCCGGGTCGATGTCGGGGCCCTGGTCGGCCGACGTGACCACCCGCGGGTCATCGACCGACCCGGCCGGCCCGGTTGACGGACCGGCGGCCAGGCACAGCAGCGCGACGGCGGTTGTCGATCGGTGATTTCGCATAGGCTGGAGCGGCCTGCGACGCCTCGGAGCATCGCCACACAGCTTGAGTAGATCGCCCGGCTTCGCCGCGGCAACGGCTTCCAGGCGTGCTGCTTCATCCGAGCTTAGGCCGGTTCTTGATCCCCGCGTGGATGATCTCCAGCACGCGCTCGCGCTCCGCGCCGACCAGCGCCAGCCGCGGCGCGCGCACCCACTCCTTGCCCAGCCCGCACTCCTGCACGGCCAGCTTGATGTACTGGACGAACTTCGTGCTGGTGTCCAGGTGCAGCAGCGGCATGAACCAGCGGTAGATCTCCAGCGCCCGCGCCCACTCGCCGCGGCGGGTGAGGTCCCAGATGAACTGGTTCTCGGCCGGGAAGGCGATGCCGCTGCCGGCGACCCAGCCGTCGATGCCGAGGATGGCGCTCTCCAGCATCAGGTTGTCGACGCCGGTGAAGATCGCGTACCGCCCGCCGATCGTGTTGTGCAGGTCGGTGATCCGCCGCGTGTCGCCAGCGCTCTCCTTGAGCGCGACGAAGTTCTTCACGTCGGCCAGCTCGGCGAACATCTGCGGGGTGACGTCGTTCGCGTAGCTGAGCGGGTTGTTGTAGATCATGATCGGCAGCGCCGTCGCCGCCGCCACGCCGCGGAAGTGGGCCATCGTCTCGCGCGGGTCGCCCTTGTAGAGCATCGACGGCATCACCATCAGCCCGTCGGCGCCCAGCCGCTGGCAGTCGGCGGCGAACCCGGCGGCGGTGGCCGTGCCCGTCTCGGCCACGCTGCCCAACACCGGCACGCGACCCTTCACGTGCTTGACCATGTGCTCGACGACCTGCCGCTTCTCCTCCGGCAGCAGCGCCTGGTTCTCGCCCAGCGACCCGAGCAGGATCAGCCCGGCCACGCCCGACGCGATCAGCGCATCGGCGTGCGTGGCGGTGGCGGGCAGGTCGAGCGACCCGTCCTGCTTCAGCTGTGTGGTGATGGCGGGGAAGACGCCTTGCCAGTGTGCGGCCATGATCGGTGCTCGGGGTGGGGGAACGTCCGCGCCCGAAGCGGGCCCGGCATGCCACGCACCGTAACGCTGAGGCGACAGGGCCGAACTGCGAATCCGCGCAAATGAACCGTCATTTATGGCCGGGTGCGGTCCCGGCCTGCCCGCTTCAGCGGGCAGGTGAACACCAGAGGGATTGTCACGCACCTGCCCGCTGAATCGGGCGGGCCGGGACCGGTCACGAGCTCCGCGCCCCGCGCCGCGCGTGCAGCCGGTGGTCGCCGGTCAGGAAGTAGATGCCGCCCTCGGTGCCGATCCAGTCGCTGATGCCGGCCGCCGACTGGCTGCCGAGGCTCGACACGAGCAGGTCGCTCTCCACGTGCCGGCTGGCGACCATCGCCCGCGAGACGGCGAGCCACTGCACCATCGGCGACCCCGCCGGCCCGCGGTCGACCGGGTCGTTGACCAGGACCGCGTGGTCCGATCCCAGCATCATCCCGCGGACCCGGTAGCCCCCGCCCGACAGGAACCCCGGCGACACCGACACGTCGGCCGGGTCGGTCAGGTTGTACCGCTTCACGTTGCTCGGCTGCACGATGAACAGCTGCGGCCCCACCAGCCGCATCGTCACGCTCGGCGACGCCGACCCCGTCGACAGCGGGTTCGTCGCGTCGGCCGACGGGCGCGACAGGTCGTACGCCCGCGCGTACTGCCCGTTGTTGTACAGCGTCACCACCCGCCCCGCCCGCACCAGCAGCTGGTCGGCCTGGTTCATGTTGGCGAACGTCGCCGCGTCGACGTTCGCCTTGGCCACCAGCACCCGCGGCGGCTCCTTCCACGGGTCGTACAGGTCCTTCACCTCGACCGCGTTGGCCAGCGTGATCGCCAGCGTCCCCTCCTCGCCCAGCGCCACGTTGACCAGCTGCCCGTCGGTCGGGAACTTCCGCCGGCCGATGACGCGGCCGGTCGGCGTGTCGTAGACGATGACCGTCGCCCCGCCCGGCTCGTCCAGCCGCGCCACCGTGAAGTGGCCGTTCGCCAGCAGCGCGTCGGCCGGCCGGTCGGACGGTCGGCTCTGCCACAGCACCTTGCCCGCGGCCGTGTCGATCGCGACCAACCGACCGGTGGAGGTGGCGACCACGATCACGTCGGCCGTCGGCCCGGCCGGCTGGGCGACCGTGATCTGCTCGCCGCCGCTCAGCACCGGCGGTGGCGGCGCGGGAATGAACTGGTTCCCCCGGACGATGAACGCCCGTCGCCCCCCGCCGGCCACGCGGATGTTCACGATCTGCCCGTTGATCGCCTGCTGCGCGAACTGCGCCTCGCCATCGGGCGTGCCCGGCGCGTCGTCGACCACCGCCGTCCCGCTGCCCGAGGCGATCGCCGGGACCGTCGACAGGTCGCGCGCCACGACCGGCCCGCCCCACGCCGGCCGGCCGGCCTCGGTCACCGCCGTCACCATGGTCGGCGTCCAGACAACCCACCGGCCTGCGTCGCCGCTGCCGACCCACGCCGCCCCGACCGGCGGGTCGACCACCTCGGCGGCGCGGAACCGCGGCGTCGTCAGCCCCGCGTCGAACACGGCCAGCCCGGCCGGCGACCACGTCACCACCCGGTCGTTCCGCACGAACCCCAGCGTCGGGTGGACCAGCGTCGTCACGTCGGGGATGCCCGGCCCGCCGGGCAGGAACGGGCTGAAGTTGGCCGGTGCCCGGGGCGGGCGAACGGCCAGCTTGAAGTCCGGGAGCTTCGCCGCGTCGGCCGCCGCCAGCGGGACGCGCAGGGCCGTCACGGCGTCGGCGTAGCTCGTCTGCCCGCCGTGCAGCAGCGTGCCATCCGGCAGTTTGAGATCGCTCGCCAGCAGCGGGTTGGGCGACAGCTGCCCGGCCCGCGCCAACCGGTCGGTGGCCGGGCCGATGCCGTCCGGGCCGATCGCGAGGAAGTCGGCGGCGATCAGCTCCAGCACGGCCGCCTTGTCCAGCGGGTCGCTCACGGCGCCGTACATGTCCCGGCGGACCTCGATCGCCCGGCCCGGCTTGCCCGTCGACTCGAACTGGATCGCCGCCGCCCGGCGGGCGTCGCCCGCGGCGCGGCTGTTGGGGTAGACCTCGGCCACCGCCAGCAGCGCCTCGGGGTCGCCCTTGGTGCGCGCCTCGGCCAGCGACGCCGTCGCGCGGGTCTCGACCGGCGCGTAGTACGAACGGTCGACGGCGATCGCCGACGCGATGGCCGCCGCGGCCGCGTCGGCGGCGCTCTGGTCATCGGTCACGGCCACGCGCCGCAGGGCCGCGTCGCCCAGCACGCGCTGGCACAGGTCGACCTCGGCCGCGTAGTCGTGGGCCACTTCGTGGTCGAAGCGCGCGCGGGCCAGCAGGTAGGCCACCTGTTGGTCGGGCCCGTCGGCGGCGGCGGCGGCGCGGCGGAACAGGCCGTCGGCCAGTTCGGTCGTCTTCGGGTCGCCGTCCTTCGACGCCGCCACCGGCCTGGACAGCCGGTTGGCGAAGTCCATCAGCACGTTGAAGATCGTCAGCCGGCCCGGCCCGGACCGCATCGACCCCTCGCCGCCCACCAGGCCGATCGCCTCATCCATACGGACCAGCGCATCGGTCGTCTGCCCGCCGGCGAACAGCGCCGTCGCGTACCGCACGCGCGGCTCGGGGTCGGTCGGGGCGGCGGCCATCTCCCGCTCGTACTTCGCCCGCACCACGCCCAGGTCGGTGTAGACGTCGACCCGGTCCTGCCCGGCCACGACGACGTTCTGGCTCGTGACCAGGATGTTCCCCGGCCCCTGCCCGCCGGTCTTGTCGAACGTGCCGTTCGACGGGTACTGGCTCACCAGCTTGTGGTGCCGCCAGTCCAGCTCCGACAGGTTCTCACCGTTGACCACGTAGATGCCGTTGGCCGTGAGGAACCCGCGGGCGGCGATGGACGTGCTCGTGTTCGCGTCGCCGAACCACGGCTCCTCCTGCCAGCGGGCCGACTGCGGGTTGTCCGGCGCGTACTGCCGCCAGTCGACGCCGAAGATCGCGTGGTCGGCCGTCAGCACCGCGAAGCCGTCCCGCACGCCCAGCAGCACGTCGGCGTTGCCGAACTGCTTCATGTCGACGCGCCTGAGCTGCTGCCCCGTCGCCGCGTCGAGCACGAACAGCGACTTCGCGTCGGCCGGCAGCGCGAACACGTGCCCGCCCTGCACCACCACCGGGTTGCAGGACCACGGCCGGCCGGGCGCGGCGTTGCCCGATTGCTGCCGCTGCATGATGTCGGTCACGTTCTCCGAGTTGTCGCGCGTGTAGGCGTCCAGCCACAGCACGCGACCGTCGGCGGGGTCCAGCGCGGCGACGGTCCCCAGGTTCGACATGACGAACGCCCGCCCGTCGGCCAGCGACAGCTGCGACGGGTCCTGCCCGAAGATCGTCTCGCCGTCGAACGACCGCGTGCCGCTGCCGATGTAGGTGGACCAGCGGTACTGGCCCGACCGGGCCGACAGGCAGACGACGTAGCAGTTGTCGAACTGCCCGTCCTTGCCCCCGCGGGCGACGACCAGCACCGCGTCGTCGGGCGTGCCGGCGACGGCGGCGGGGATGCCGAGGGGCGTCCCGCCGTACTCGGCCGTCCGGGCGGCGCCGGCGGCGTCGGGCAGGTCGGCGGGGGTCGCCTTCCACCGCTCGCGGCCGGTGGCCCGGTCCAGGCAGACCAGCCGGACCGGCGACGGCGGGCCCCCGCCCTCGCCGCCGTTCCCGCCGAGCACGAACCCGCCGTTGAACATCCCCGCGTTGCCGTTGGCCGCCCGGTCGCGCTGGCCCATGACGGCCATGACCGAGGTGGGCGTGACGGTCACGGTCAGCTGCTCGCCCCGCGCCCGGCCCGGGACCGACATGTGGTACCGCCCGCCCGGCTGCCCCGCCCCCCCCGCCGGGTAGGTCGCGAGCCACGCCGGCACGGGCATGCCGCTGTCGGCGTCCACGGCGTACAGCGTGCGCCCGTCCTGGAAGAACAGCGTCCCGGCGTCGACCACCGGCATGACCCCGCGCGCCCCGCCCCCGGCCAGCGAGCCGCGGTCCTGCTCGGCCTGACTCTTGGCGTTCCCCCCGCCGAACTCGGGCGGCGTGAGCATGACCGTGTTCAGGCTCGCGCCCGGCTTGGCCGTGGAGGGCGAGACGTCGCCGCGCCCGCCGGGCCCCCCGAAGCTGGGGTAGGTGTCGGCCGCCGTCGGGTCGACCGCCGGGGTCGGTGCCGGGACCGCCAGCGCCGCCGCCAGCGCGTCGGCCAGCACCACGTCCTTCCCGCCCACCGAGCCGATCGCCTTGGCGTCGGTCCGCTTCAGTTCCGCCAGCCGCTTGTTGGCCGCGACGTCGTCCCCGCCCCAGTGGTTGGCGACGGCCGTGCGGAACAGGATCGTCGGCCGATCGGCGCCCAGCATGGGGTGCAGGTCGAGCAGCCGATCGCCGATGGCGGCGGCGGCGGGGAAGTCGCCGGCCTCGGTGTAGGCGTCGATCAGCCGGAGCCCTGCCCCCTTGCCGGCGTCGGTCACGAAGTCGTCGTAGAACACCGACGACAGCGTGGCCAGATCGCCCCGCGCCGCCCCCGCCAGCCGTTCCGCCGCCGCCGGCCCGTACAGGTTGCGGTAGACCGCCAGCCCCTCGGCCGGCCACCGGGCGATCCGCTCCTGCACCGCCGCGGCGACGCCGGTGTATCGGTAGGTCCCGGCGATCCGGTCGGACGTCGATGGCACGACCCGCCCCGCGAACTGCGTGACCGCCTCGCGGTAGAAGTCGGCGGCCGTCTTCCACTGCTTCTGCTGCTCCTTCTCGGCCGCGTGGTCCAACCGCTCGACGGCGCCGGGCGAGTCGGGCACGGTGACGCCCACCGGCGTGTCCTTGCCGTCCTCGGCGCCCGCGTCAGCGGTTGGGTCGACGATGCCCCCCATGATCGGGTTGCGACGGATGCGCAGCTGCGCCGAGGCCGTGAGGACCGACGCCACCACCGTCGCCGCCGCGGCCAGGGACACGGTGCGACGGACGAGCGTGCGAGACGGCTGCAACATGGGCGAGCTCCCGGGGAAACGACCTGACTGCGCATGCTACCCGCAACCGCCGCCGCCCGTCACGCCGGCCCGGCGCGCCGGCGGTTCCAACCTGCCGAGCGACCTGCGAAGTCGGGGGCGGAGGCACGCCAAGCCGCGGGGCTCTCCAAAGTCGTGCCGGGTGTGCGTGCAGAGATGTGCGCCCCAAGCCTCGTCGACTCGCAGCACCAGTCCACACACCGTTCGGGGGCAAAGGAGTGAGAAATTCCGGCATTCTCAGCACTACAGCGCAGGTTCGTCGGGACCTGCCCCCAGTTCGGACTGCAAGAAGGACGGCCACGAATCAACACGAATGAGGACGGGCCGGCCTGCGCGCCTCAGCCGCCGATTGCCCGATCAGTTGGCTCGGCTGTGCTCGTCTTCGGTCTCCATGATTCGTGTGCATTCGTGCAATTCGTGGCCGTCCTTCTCGCCGGCCGACCATGAACCTGCGCTGTAGTGTCAGGGTGGTCTTCAGCGAGCGGCACCCAGTCGCACAACTCCGATGAGCAGTGTGAGCCAACGGTATGCGCTGACGCCCGGCCACGACACGCAAGACCGAAGCGTCCCGCCGACGCAACCACGGGCGTGTACGAATTAGTAACTTACAAATATTTCCCTTCTATTTTCCGACAGATACGTTACATATTGCAGGTCTGGTGGTGGCTGACGTGGCTTGGGTGGACCTGACGGTGAGCACCCTTCGCTCGCCGAGGCCTGCGGCTCGAGCACCGGATCAAGGGAGATAGAGATGGCTTCTGACGTTTCCAAGGCGAACGTGGCGATCGACGTGGCGCTGGTCGGTCGTCGGCCCAGGCGGCCGGCGGGACGGCGGGCCGCCTGCGTTGCCGCCGCCGCGTCGGCCGCCGTCCTCTCCGC
This sequence comes from Tepidisphaeraceae bacterium, assembly GCA_965198865.1. GTDB lineage: Bacteria > Planctomycetota > Phycisphaerae > Tepidisphaerales > Tepidisphaeraceae > CBDAQA01. The sequence continues at coordinate 496,057 of CBDAQA010000025.1, forward strand.
CCACCCGGCCCTGGCCATCAACGACGCCTGGTCCACCAGTCCCGCGTCCAACCTGTTCAGCGGGACCAACTGGACCACCAACGCCACGGTAGGCACCGCGACGCCCAACGGCACCGTCTCGACGGGCGACGCCCTGTTCTTCGACGCGTCGTCCATCAACCAGCTGACCAACGACAACACCGGCTTCAGCTATGCCGGCTTCACGTTCAACGCCGACGCCGTCGCCTACAACATCGGCGGCAACGCGATCACGCTGGCCGGCAACGTCACCAACAACGGTGCCACGCTCGAGACGCTCGGCCTCGACATGGCCATGGCTGCCACCCGCACCTTCAACGGCGGCACCGGCGGACTGGTGCTGGGCGGCTCGCTCAACGGCGCGGGCGGCCTCACGCTCGGCGGCACGGGCGTCGTCACCATCACCGGCATCAACAACAGCTTCACCGGCTCCGCCACGCTCGGCGGCGGCACGCTGGTCGTGTCGTCCATCGGCGCCTCCGGGGCCAACAGCGCGATCGGCACCAACGGCACGATCGTGATCGGCTCCTCGGCCGGCGTCGGCAAACTCGTCTACGTCGGCGCCGGCGAGTCGACCAACAAGATCATCAACCTCTCGTCCGGCTTCGCCAACGGCGGGATCATCGACCAGTCGGGCACCGGCGTGCTCACGTTCACCGGCAACACCACCTCCGCCAACGCCGTCGCCAAGACCCTGACGCTCCAGGGCTCGACCACCGGCAGCGGCCTGTTCGCCGGCGTCATCTCCAACGCCGGCGGCAGCACCCTCTCGCTCGCCAAGCTCGGCACGAACATGTGGTCGCTGTCCAACACCGACACCTATACCGGCGCGACCACGGTGGGGGCGGGCGTGCTCAACGTGTCGGGCGGGATCACCGCCTCCAGCTTCGTGACCGTCGGCACCACCAGCGGCGTCGGCGCGGCCCTCTACCAGACGGGCAACGTCACCAACACCAACGCCAGCAGCGGCGGGATCCAGATCGGCGGGGCCGTCGGGGCGCAGGGCTACTACAGCCTCGCCTCGGGCACGCTGACCGTCGCCGGCGAGATCGACCCCGGCGGCAGCTCGGGCGGGGCCGGCACGTTCGGGCAGTTCGACATGACCGGCGGGTCGGTCGTCATGCCCAACGCCACCGGCTCCTACTTCCTGCCCAACCGCGGCGCCGCCGGCGAGGCCACCGTCGTCAACATCCTCGGCGGCACCATCGCCATCGCCGCCGCCGGCACGCCGGTCAACAACACGATCAACGGCCTCACCGCCAACTGGGGCGCGGGCACCCAGTCGGCCCTGATCACGATCGGCGGCGGCGCCTCGGCCGCCAGGTTCGTCACCCCCAGCCTGCCCGTGAAGCTGAACGAGTCGGGCAACACGACCAACCTCGCCGTGCTCAACCTGAACGCGAACGGCACGCTGCAGACCCTGGGGTTCGGCACGGCCGTCAACACGAACACGAACGGCAGCGTCAACGGCGTGCTGAACTTCAACGGCGGCACGCTCGTGGCCGGCACGGCCGCGAACACCACGTTCCTCGGCGGCACCGGGGGCCTGGCGGCCGTCAACGTCTACGGCGGCGGCGGCACGATCGACAACAACGGCCTGGCCATCGGCATCTCCAACGCCCTCCTGGGCGCGACCGGCACCGGCGTCGCCTCCGTCGCCCTCGGCGCCGGCGGGACCGGCTACGCGGCCGCCCCACGCGTCGTCTTCTCCGGCGGCACGCTTACCAACGCCACCGCCGGCGACGTCGCCACCGGCTACGCCACGATCAGCCCCACCACCGGCGCCGTGACCGGCATCGTCATCACCAACCCCGGCAGCTACACGTCGACCACCGGCCTGGTCGCGACCCTCACCGGCGGCGGCGGGACCGGCGCGACGGCCGGCACGCTGACGCCGAACGCGGGCAACACGTCGGGCGCGATGACCTTCCAGGGTGCCGGGACCACCACCTTGTCCGGCTCCAGCACCTACGCGGGCGCGACGATCGTCAACGCCGGCACGTTGGCCGTCACCGGGTCGCTCAACTCCAGCGTGGGCGGCGTCCAGGTGAACACGGGCGCGGCGCTCGCCGGCTCGGCCACGGCGGCCGCCACGAGCTCCATCGGGGGGCTCGTCACCGTCGCCGGCGGGGCGACCAACGCCTCGGCCGGGGCGATCCGGCTCAACAACGGGGCCGTCAACACCCTCAGCACCGCCGGGCTCGCCCTCGGCGGCACGAGCGGGAACTTCTCGCTGCTGACGTTCGACACCAACAGCACGACGTCCGACCTGATCGCCGCCGGCGCCGGCGGCCTGACCGTCAACGCCGGCGGGGCCGACATCTACGTCTCCTCCAGCGGCATCGTCGCCGGCGAGACGGTCACCCTGATCACCTACGCCGCCGGCACCGGTGCCGGGTTCGCGATCAACTCGGGCACCACGGTCGGCGGCCTGACGCTGCTCGACCCGAACGTCGCCTTCGGCGTGAACGCCACGCTGAACGTGACCAGCACCGCCGTGCAGCTGATCACCACCGGCAACGCCGCCCCGGCCACCGCCTACTGGATCGGCGACCAGGGCACCACCTGGACCGCGTTCAACGGGTCCAACGGCAACTTCACGACCGACAAGGCGGGCACGACCCGCACCGTCGCCAACCCCGCGGCCACGACCAACGTGATCTTCGCCGCCACGGGCGCCCAGAACCTGACCAACACGCTCGGGTCCGACTTCTCGATCAACAGCCTGACGTTCGACGCCACGACCGCCGCCGACGTGACCAGCGGCAGCAACACGCTGACGATCGGCGCCGGCGGCATCTCCCTGCAGAGCGGCAACGGCGGCGCGACGCTGTCCATGACCGGCCTGGCCCTGGCCGCCCCCCAGACCTGGGCCAACGCCGCCACCACGGACCTCACGGTCACCGCCATCGTGAGCGGCACCGGCCCGCTGAACATCAACAACACCAACACCGGCCGGACCCTGCTGAGCGGCGCGAACACGTACCTGGGCGGGACGACGATCGCCGGCACGGTGCTGATCAACTCGGCGACCAGCCTGGGCGACGTCAGCGGCACCGCGGCGATCAACGCCGGCACGCTCGAGGCGACCGCCACCATCAGCAGCGCCCGCAACCTGTCCGTCGGCTCGGCCACCAGCACGATCCAGGTCGACCCGACCTTCACCTACACCGCCAGCGGCAACCTGACCGACGGCGGCTCGGCCGGCACGCTGAACAAGACCGGCACCGGGACGCTGGCCCTGACCGGCTCGACGACCTACTCGGGCGGCACGGTCGTGTCGGCCGGCACGCTGACGGCGACCAAGACCCTGGGCGCAACCGGCACGTCGCTGTCGATCGCCTCGGGCGCCACGACGTCCATCACCGGCACGGCCACGGTCACGAACGTGATCAGCGGCGCCGGCGCCCTCACCCTGAACTCCAACGGCGGCGTCCTGGCCCTGACCGGGGTGAACGGGACGACCGCCAACGCGACGACCACCACCGTCGGCGGCTCGTCGATCACCAGCGGCATCGTCGCCGGCGTCGTCGACGCCAACGACGGCACCAACCTCGGCACCGGCGTCCTCACCCTGGCCGGCGGCATCCTCGAGGGGTCGGCCAACATCACCCGCCCGCTGGGGACCACCGCCGGCTCGGTGCAGATCACCGGCGGCGTCAGCGGGTTCAGCGCCAAGGGGGGCCCGGTCACGGTCGCCATCGGCGGCGCGGCGACGCCCACCGCGCTCACCTGGGGCTCTACGTCGTTCAACCCGTCGGTCCTGGTGCTGAACACCAACACCGCCACGGCCGCCCTGACGTTCGCCAACGCCATCGACCTGGGCACGACCGGCCGGACCATCTTCACCACGGCCAACGCCGCCACGATCACCGGGGCGATCAGCAGCGACAGCACCGGCGGGAACCTGTCGGTCTACGGGCCCGGCGTGCTCGGGCTGGCCAGCTCGAACACCTACACGGGCGGCACCACGATCGGCCAGTACCTCAGCGGCGGGACCCAGACGACCACCGGGACCGCCCTGGCCACGGCGTCGGGGGCGCTGGGCACGGGCACGATCGTGATCGGCCTGTCCGGCAACGGCGTGCAGGGGCTGCTGCAGCTGGCCAACAACGTCACGCTGGCCAACGCGATCACCCTGCCGGCCCGCAACTACACCACGGCCGCCGCCCTGGCGATCGAGAACGTCAGCGGCAACAACACGCTCAGCGGCACGATCGGCCTGCAGTCGGGCGGCAGCTACTACTACGTCCAGTCCGACGCGGGGCTGCTCACCCTGTCCGGCGGGGACGCCGCCGCCAACGGCATCGCGCTCAACTCGCAGACCGGTGCCCGCCAGGTCACCCTGGAAGGGCTGGGCAACGGCCTGATCAGCGGGATCGTCGCCGACAGCAACGGGTCGACCGGGGCGACGGTCGCCCTGACCAAGGCCGGAACCGGCACCTGGACGCTGAGCGGCAAGAACACGTACACGGGCGGGACGACCTTCGCGGCCAACGCCTCGGGCACGATCGTCCTGGCCAACCCCGCCGCACTGGCCGCCGGCACCGCGTTCGGCTTCGGCGCGTTCACCGGCAACACGCTGGACGTGGCGACCGACGGCGGCGACGCCCTCTACAGCATGACGTCCGGCACCGGGGCGGCCTTCACGATCCTGTCGGACGTGGCCACGCCGGGGCCCGGCATCACGCACACCCTGGGGACGGCGGCGTTCGGCGGCGGGACGGTCAACGTGGGCGTCGGCCCGGCCGTGACCGCCGGCAGCACGACGGCCGGCATCACCTTCGGGGCCGTGACGCTCAGCGCCGGCAGCCCGCAGGTGACCCTGTTCAACGCGGCGAGCGGCGTCACCGTGAGGATCCCCTCGGTGGTCGGCGTGGCCGGCGGGAACACGCACACCCTGGGCCTGGGCGGGCCCAGCACGACCAGCGCCGTCACCGGGCCGATCGCCGACAGCCCCACCGGCGGCGGCCTGGTCGCGGTGGCCATGTCCGGCACGGGGACGTGGACCCTGGCCAGCGGCAGCACCTACACGGGCGGGACGACGGTCGCGTCCGGCAAGCTGCTCGTGACGGCCACGACGGGGTCGGCCACCGGCACGGGCCCGGTCGTGGTGACCGGCGGCACCCTGGCCGGCGTGGGCACGATCGGCAACGCGACCGGACCGGTCACGCTGGCCGGCGGGACGATCACGGTGGGCACGGTCGCGGCCGCCGACGGCAGCCTGCTGACCACCGGCGCCGAGGCGTGGAACGCCAGCGGCGGGTACGCGGTCCAGGCCAGCAGCACCGACGGGCTGACCGCCGGCCCGCTGAGCGACAAGCTGGCCATGTCGGGCCTGACCGTGGGCGCGTCGAACACCTCCGGCAGCCAGTTCACGGTGACCGTGAACGGCAGCTTCACGGTGGGCAACGGGGCGATGATCCTGCTGGCGACCGACTCGAACACGTCGTCGCCGACGGCCGTCAACCCGTTCAGCGCGGCGATCACGTCGCAGGCGTTGACGCTGGCGACCAACGGCCTGTCGCCGGCGAACGGCACCGACCAGCTGTCGCTGGCCACCGGGTCGGACGTCAACGGGTTCGAGCTGTACCTGACCGACGTGGCCGCCCCCGAGCCGACCAGCCTGCTGCTGGCCGCCCTCGCCGCCGCCCCGCTCACCCTGGGCCGCCGGCGTCGCCGGGCGGTCTGACCGCGAGCAGCAATTCGGCGTTAGATCAGGTCGGCCGCGCCGCCCCACCCGGGGTGGCACGGCCGATTTTCGTTGCGCCGCGACCCGGGCTTGACATCTACTATCGCTATAGTATCTACTATTGGCATAGTACCGTGGAGGCGAGTGGAACCCGACCCGTCGGACGTGGAGTTGCAGGTGCTGTCGGTCCTGTGGGCCAAGGGTCCGCTGACGGCGCGGCAGGTGCTGGAGCGGATGCCCGACGGCAAGAGCCGGGCGTACACCAGCGTGCTGTCGACGCTGCAGGTGATGGAGCGGAAGCGGCTGGTGTCGCACCGGGCGGGCAAGCAGTCGCACGTCTACCGCGCCCGCGTCGGGCGGGACCCGGTGCTTGGGCGACTGCTGGGGCGGCTGGTCAGCCACGTGTTCCAGGGCGACCCGGCGTCGGCCGTGCAGTCGCTGCTGCAGCGGTCGTCGGCGGCGGAGCTGGCGGAGATCCGCCGGGTGGTCGACGCGCACGGCGAGAGCGACGGTCAGCCTGAGAAAAGAGCCGCGCACGGAGGTACTCCGCAGTAAGCGGGGTCTGCGCGGGCCCGCTTACTGCGGAGTACCTCCGTGCGCGGCTCCTCAGCAGGTACGCAACCCATGCGATCACCCAACGACAGCGCCGCCGCTTGCGGCTCTGCGGATCGATTTGAGCGGGAGGCAACCGGATGAACGCCGCAATTCCCTGGGACGTTTGGGTGACCGCGCTGGGCCACACGCTGTGGCAGGGGCCGGCGATCGCTGGCCTGCTGTGGGCCGTGCTGCGCGGCACGCCGGCTCGGCATGCGCGGCTGCGGTACGGCGTGTCCCTGGCGGCGCTGGCGACGATCCTGATCGCGGGGATGGCGACGGCGTCGGTCTTATCCGAGCCACCGACGAAGCGACCGTCCGTCGTCAGACCGATTCCGACGCCATCGCTGATGGCCGGGCCGACCGTCGAGGCGGGGCCGGTGGCGCCGATCGCCACGACCGCAGCGCACCACCGATTCGCTTGGACGACGTGCCTCGGCTGGGGGTGGGCGACCGGCGCGGGAACGTTGCTGGCGCGGACGGCCGCGCGGACGGCCCGCGCCCAGGCGTGGGTGGCCGCCGGCCGTCCGGCAGCCGATCCGGAGCTGGCCCGGGCGATCGCCGACGTGGCGGGCCGGGTGGGCGTGCGGCGGTCGGTGCGCGTCGTCCTGGCGGACCGGTGGGCCGCGCCAGGCGTGGCGGGGTTCGTCTGGCCGACGCTGCTGCTGCCGGTCGCGATCATGGCGGAGCTGTCGCCGCAGCGTTGCGGCTGGTGCTGGCGCACGAGCTCGCGCACGTCCGGCGGTGGGACTACGCGGTCCACTTCGCGCAGCAGCTGGTCGAGGCGGTGCTGTTCTTCAACCCGGCCGTGAGGTGGGTCAGCCGACAGGTGCGGGCCGAGCGCGAGGCGTGCTGCGACGCGGCGGCGGCGATCGCCATGGGCACCGGGGGCGTCGAGGCGGCAAAAACGCTGGCGCTGTTCGCCGAGCGGTTGAACAGCCCGGCCGTGTTGGCGGTGACGGGCGGGCCGCTGCTGGACCGCGTGCGCCGGCTGCTGCGGCCCGGCGACCGACCTGCGCTGGCGGCACCGTGGTACGCGGCCCTGTCGGCGGTGTCGGTCGGGCTCGTCCTGCTTTGCCTGGCCCGCGTCGGCACCGACGTGGCGGTGGCGCAGGTGCGGCAGCTACTGACGCCGGCGCAGCGCGTGGAGCAAATCGCGCAGATCCAGCGGGCGACCGAGCCGCCGCCAGTGGACGACACGCGGAAGATGCTGGTCCACGGCACCGTCCGCACGGCCGACGGGTCGCCGTTGCCGGCAGATCTGCGCTGGGTCAATGTTCAGATCCTCCAGGGGAACAACAGCATCGGCGAGAGCCCGAGCGTTCGCAAGGATGGCGGGTTCAGCGAGAAGGAGCAGGTGGGCCGCGTGACCGCGCTGGCGATGGCGGCTGGGTACGCGCCCGTGGGCGCGGGGCCGTTTGAACCGGCGGCCGACGGGACGCTGCCCCCGATCGATCTGGTGATAGACCGCGGCTTCACGGCGGCCGTTCACGTGATCGACCCGACGGGTGCACCGGTGATCGGCGCGGCCGTGACGTCGGCGTTCGTGCAGTCGTTCGTCGTGGCCGAGCGGGCCGGGAAGACCGACGCGGCCGGGAACTACGCGGTGCCGAACGCGACGGCGGCGATCCCGCTTCGGGTGACGGTGACGATCCCCGGCTTTGAAGCGACCCAGCTGTCGCTGACGTTGCGGGCGGACAAGCCTGCGGTGGTCCAGTTAATTCGTGCCGAGCCGACCACCGGCACGGTCGTGGACGCGGTCACCGGGTTACCGATCGCGGGGGCGACGGTGAAGATGGTCGGTCGCCAGGGGATCGTGGACGGGACGCGCAGCGACGAGGCGTTTCCGCCGGCGGGCTGGCAGAAGCCGCCCTTGCTGGCGACTACCGATGCGGCCGGCCGGTTCACGCTGGACACGCTGCAGCGGGCGGGGCTGTACGAGATGTGGGCCTCCGCGGCGGGCCACGGCAGCGAGGCGTTCCCCGACGTACGGGCCGGGCTGCACGGGTTGACGTGGAGGTTGGGTCCGCCCCACGTGATCCGGGGGCGCATCACCGGCGACCTGTCGCGGTTGCCGACGGCCCGGCACGGGGCCGGGCGCGTGATCATGGCGACGACCGACGAGGAGGTGGCACTCGAGGGGAGCTATGGAAACGTCGGCTCGCCCCGCGAAGTTCCCGTGACGATCACCGGCGCGGTCGGGACGTTCGAGATTCCGGACCCGTTCCCGGGCAACATCACGTTCGACGTGCCGGCCCACCCGCCCGTGAGGGTGGACGTGCCGCAGGGGCCGACGGCGGTGACGATCGATCTCGGCACGGGACCGGCAGCCGGCGCGATCGCGAAGCGGCGAACCGTCCAGTTCCGGTTCGACGTGCCGGCGGGGGCCGCCCCGCCGGGCGGGAAGCTGCGCGTGTTTCACTGGTCGGAGGCGATGCGGGGATACGACGCGACAGAGGTCCCCGTCGAAAATGGCGTGGCTACGTACGCCGCAACGACGCCGATCAAGGTCGGCTACGCGGGGGATAAGTTGGCGGGGTATTGGGCGGACCAGGCGTTGGGGATTGACGTGCCGGACGGTGCCGACCCGTTGGTGGTGACGGTGCCGGTGGTGCCGGCCGGGGCGGTGTCGGGGGTGGTGACCGAGCCGGACGGGTCGCCGTGCAAGTCGTTGTCGGTGTCGTGCCTGACGGTGGCCAAGAGCCCATGGCTGGGCGATCGGCAGGCGACGCTGCAACCGTTCGACGCCAGTGATGGAAGCGGGCGGTACCTGCTGTCGCCGGTGGTGCTGGGCGGGACGTACCGGCTCGTGGCATGGGCGGGCGAGCGGTTCGCGGTGAGCGATGCGATGGTGGTGGATGCAACCACTCCACTGCGGAACGTGCCGTTGCGGTTCGTGGTGGGGAAGCCAATCGAGGTGCGGGTCGTGGACGGCGACGGCGCGCCACGGGCGGGGGCGGAAGTGGATCTGAACTTCCGTTTGCCTGAAATGAGCTTCGGCAGTTCCGGCCGGGGGAGCGATTCGGCCGGCAGGGTCCGATTCGAGCACGTGAATCCCGATGCGGGCGGGACGTACACGGTAGCAGTCAAGTCTGGAGCGGGGTACAGCGGGGCGACGGCGGCGGTGACGTTCGACGGGCGGCCGATCGTGGTGACGGTGGCGAAGGGGCTGTCGGTGTCGGGCCGGGTGACGGATGCGAGGACCGGGTTGCCATTGAAGTCCCGGACCGTGTATGCCAGCCCGCGGTACGGTGAGGGTCCTGCCGAGCGGGAGCGGGTGCAGACGCGCACGGACACCGACGGGCGGTTCACGTTCACGAATCTGTCGTCGGGGCGGTATGCGATGGAGGTGGACGATGCCGCCCCGCCTGGGGCGACGCTGACGGCGTTGCCGGGCGGGTCGTACCGTTTCGACTATTTATCGGGGTGGCAGCCGGTCGTGGTGGAGGGTGGGCAGAAGGATCCGGTGGACTTGACGGTACGGCCGGTGCCGCGCTGAGATGCCGTAGGGCGAGGAAGGGTTTTGAGCGTGGGACTCGGAACTCGCCGTCCCACGCCTCGTCGTGAAGCAAGCTGTTTACTAGCAAAGGTTAACGTCGTGAAATGCCGGGTGGGACCGACTGAAAACCGTCCCGTTTCGTCCCATTTCGTCCCACGCATTCTGTGCAGGGTTTCGTCGATCGGCGGGTCGTCTTGACAGCCCGGCGTGGCGATCTACGCTCGCTCGGGTGAGCTCACTACTGGACGGAAACGCGGCGGTCGTCGGCATGCAATGGGGCGACGAGGGCAAGGGAAAGATCGTCGACTACATCGCCGAGTCGGCCGACCTGGTGGTGCGGTACTGCGGCGGGGCGAACGCGGGGCACACGGTTCGGATCGGGGACCAGAAGTACAGCACGCACCTGCTGCCGGTGGGGATCTTCCGGCCGGGCGTGATGAACGTGATCGGCAACGGGGTCGTGATGGACCCGGAGAAGCTGTTCGCCGAGATCGACGACATGGGCGGGCGCGGCGTGTCGGTGTCGCCGGCCAACCTGCGGGTCAGCTACAAGACGCACGTCGTGATGCCCTGGCACAAGGCCGAGGACGCGGCCCGCGAGACGGCCGCGGGCGTGGGTGGGATCGGCACGACCAAGCGCGGGATCGGCCCGTGCTACGCGGACAAGATGCACCGCACGACGGCCGTGCGCGTGGCCGACCTGGTGGGGGATGCGGGCGAGCTGCGGGAGCGGATCACGCGGATCGCCGCCGACCGCAACAACGCGTTCGCCGCCCTGTACGGGGCCGAGCCGACGGACGCGGCCGCGATCGCCGACCAGTACGTCGCCATGGGCCAGCGGCTCGCGCCGTTCGTGGACGACACCAGCCACCTGCTCATCGAGGCGTACCGGGTCGGCAAGCGGATTGTGTTCGAGGGGGCCAACGCGACGCTGCTGGACGTGGACCACGGGACCTACCCGTACGTGACGAGCAGCAACTGCTCGGCGCTGGGGCTGTTCACGGGGGCGGGCGTGCCGCCGCAGACGGTGCGGAACTTCATCGGCATCATCAAGGCCTACAGCACCCGCGTGGGGGGCGGGCCGTTCCCGACCGAGCAGCTGAACGCGATCGGCGACGGCATCCGCGAGCGCGGGAACGAGTACGGCACGACGACCCGCCGGCCCCGGCGGATCGGCTGGTTCGACGCGGCGGCCGTGCGGTACGCCGTGGACCTGTGCGGCGTGAACCACCTGGTCGTCACCCTGCTCGACGTGCTGGGCGGGCTGAAGGAGATCCAGATCTGCACGGCCTACACGGTCCGCGGGAAGACGTTGCCGTCGTACCGGGCCGACCTGCAGACGCTGGCCGCGGCCGAGCCGGTGTACGAGACGGTGCCGGGGTGGGACGGGGACATCAGCCGGTGCCGGTCGTACGCCGAACTGCCGGGGGCGGCCAAGGCGTACGTGGACCGGCTGGAGTCGCTGTGCGGCGCGCCGGTCCGCATGGTCAGCGTGGGGCCGGAGCGGTCGGCCACGCTGTTGCGGTAGGTACACGGGTGTGGCCAGATTTGTTGGCAGGTACCGAGCCCACAGAGCCGGGCCGTGCCGGCCCGTGGCGACCGCAGGTCGCCTCTCGCGACGACGGCGTGGAACTTCTGGGCATCCAGTGCGCGAAGACGCGGGCTGCGCCCGCACGGGCGAACATCGTTCGGCTCTGTTGAGTTGGTGCAGGCATGCCAACTCATCTGGCCGCGCACAAGCTGCACGGCCGAACGACCGATGCAGTGACAACGCCACGTCACGCGGCGTAGCCTTCGCCGCGGTCAGGCACGGGACCCTCCTCATGTGGACCGTCGGTTTCCGATCGACTGCCCGGCACCGCCCTTGGCACTGGGCGGGCGGGCTGACGCTCCTGCTCGCCACCGCGGCCGGCCCGACCACCCGTCCACCGGCGACGACCCGATCGACCGGCCGACCCGCAAGCGGTTCGACCACGGCGGTCGCGCGGCCGCTGGACCCGTTCCCCCCGCTGCCAGGCGTCGGCAAACCGCGGTTCGATGCCGAGGTGGACCAGGTCTGCCGGTTGGCCCGGCTTGGGCTGCCGGACCGGGCCTACCTGTCGAAGCTTTGGGCGGCCTACGGCGCGGAGTGGGCGACGGCGGCGGCGGAGGACGACCCGACCGTCGACGTCCTGGCCGGCCTCTGCGCGAGCGAGGGGATCGGCAGGTCGGCCGATCAGGCCGAGGCGTATCGACGGTTCGACGTGGCCGTGCGACTGGGGTCGACGGCGGGCATGGTCCGGCTGGGGTTGGCCTACGCGGCGGGCACCGGGGTGAGCCGGGACGCGACCACGGCCGTACTGCTGTTCCGGCGGGCATCGGATGCGGGCGACATGGACGGGACGGCGTGCCTGGCGGCCGCGTATGCCGCGGGCGCCGGGGTGTCGCAGAGCGACGCGGAGGCCGTCCGGCTGTACCGGCTCGCGTCGGATGCGGGCAACCCGGTGGCGGCGCTCGGCCTGTCGACGGCGTACCGGCTCGGCCGGGGCGTGAGGGAGACGCCGGCGGCGGCGGCGGCGTACATGCAGCGGGCGGTCGATGCCGGGTCGGCGCAGGCGCTGCTCGCGGTGGGCGACGGATACGCGGGGGGGACGACGGGGTTCGTCGGGGATGGGGCGATCGCCGCGGACTGGTACCGGCGGGCGGCCGACCTGGGCAGCCCCGATGCGATGGTGCGGCTGTCGGACCTGTGCCTGTCGAACCCGCCGGTCCACTCGACCCCCGCCAGCCCAACGAGCCGACCGACCACGGGCGGCGGGCCGGACCTGGCAGGGGCGGTGGCGTGGCTGCGGCGGGCGGCGGCGACGGGCGACCCGGCGGCCTTACTGCGCGAGGGGGACCTGCTCGCGCTGGGGCTGCCGCCGATCGTGAAGGTCGACCCTCAGGCGGCGATGGCCGATTATCGCCGGTCGGCCGGGGCGGGCGCGACGGCCGCGTTCAGCCGGCTGGGGTACGCGTACGAGGTCGGCTGGCACGCGGACCGGGACCCGGCGACGGCCCGCGACCTGTACGGCCGCGGCGCGGCCGACGGCGACCCCGACTGCATGGCGGCGCTGGCGGCGACGTACGACGAGAGCTTCAAGGGGCTGGAGCACGACCCGGACACCGAGGCGTTCTGGTACCAGCGGGCGGCGTCGGAGGGCAACCTGGCGGGCATGCTGGGCCTCGCCTCGTGCTACCTGAACGGGACCGGCGTCGCCAGGGACCCGGCGATGGCGGCCCGCTGGTACGGTCGCGCCGTCGACGCCGGCAGCCCCGCGGCCATGAACGGGATGGGGATGGCCAACAACGTCCCCGGCGTCGACGGCATGGGCAGCGCCCGCAACCCGGCGGTGGCGGCCGACTGGTTCCGCCGGGCCGCCCTGGCGGGCGATGGCAGCGGGATGCGGAACCTGGCCCGGGCGTACGCGGCGGGGAACGGCGTGCCGGCCGATGGGCCGCAGGCGATCAAGATCTTCCAGCTGTCCATCCGCACGTTCCAGGCGCAGGGCGACACGCGGCGGGCGGCCGAGGTGATGCTCGACCTGGCGAAGGTGTACGCGTTGCAGGTCGGCGTGCCGAGGGACATGCGGCTGGCGGTCGATTGGGCGAACCGGGCGGCGGCGGCGGGCGAGCCGGCGGCGTGGACGTTCCTGGGCAACCTGTCGGACCGAGGCTCGGACGGCGTCCCGCGCGACCGAGTGGCGGCGTTGGTCGCCTATCGCAAGGGGGCGGCCGCGGGGGACGTCGGGTCGATGTTGGCCGCGGGCGCGTTGCGGCAGCAGGGGGTGGGTGGGGCGATCGACGAGCGGGAGGCGTTCGCGTGGTACAGCCGGGCGGCGGCGGCAGGGTCGGCCGAGGGGATGGACCGCCTGGGGCTGCTCTACTGGCGCGGGACGCAGGCGGCCCACAACCTGCCCGTGGCCGCCGACTGGTTCACGCAGGCCGCCGAGGCGGGCAGCGCGACCGGCGCGGGCCACCTGGCGGTGATGCGGGCGAACGGGTTGGGCGGGCCGCCGGACATGGGCGCGGCCGTCCTGTACGCGCGGCGGGCGGCGGCCGGTCACCACCCGGAGTTCCTGACCGTGGTGGCCGACGCGTTGCTGCGGGGGGCGGAGGGTCGCGCGCCGGACCGCACGTCGGGGGAGGTGCTGCTGCGGATGGCGGCGTCGCTGGGCGACGCCGGCGCCAGGTCGATGCTGGAGCGCTTGCCGCCCCGCCCGGCCAGCGGGCCCGCGGGAGCGGGCGTCCGGTGACGATCCCGCGCGCGGGGCACGCTACACTACTGCACGCGCGGGGGCCGTGTTATGGTCGCTCGCCCGACGTCCCCTACCCCGCGAGCCGCTGATGGTCCTCACCGCCCTCCGAGCGTTGTTCGTCCTGCTGATGGCCGGCGTCGGTTGGTTCTTCATCAACGACCCGGCGCAGATGTTCGGGCCGTTCACGTGGCTGGCGGTGGCGATCGCCGTCTGCTCGGCCACGCTGCTGGTGTGCGCCGACATCATCTCGCCGCGGCACAAGCTGGCGGTGTTCTCGGCCGTGACGGCGGGCCTGATCGTGGGGCTGGCGTGCTCGTACGCGCTGAGCTTCGTCGTGCAGATGCTGACCGACCACTACCTGCAGGCCCCGGACCTGACCAGCCCGAGGTACGGCGGGTGGAAGCAGGTCCACGACGACACGATCAAGTACATCGACCTGCTGGTCGGGTTCAGCTGCTGCTACCTGTCGATCAGCTTCATCCTGCAGACCAAGGACGACTTCCGGTTCGTGATCCCGTACGTCGAGTTCAGCAAGCAGATCAAGGGGGCCCGGCCGATCCTGGTGGACACGAGCGTGCTGATCGACGGGCGGATCACGGACCTGGCGCTGACCGGGATCATCGAGAGCCAGCTGATCGTGCCGCAGTTCGTGCTGGACGAGCTGCACCGGGTGGCCGACAGCCCGGACAAGCTGTTCCGCACGCGGGGCCGGTTCGGGCTGGACATGCTGGAGAAGCTGCAGCACATCGACGCGGTGGACGTGGCGCTCTACACGACGCCGGTGAACGACGGCGAGGGGACGGCCGCGGCCGACGACGTGGACCAGCGGCTGATCGAGCTGGCCAAGCGGCTGAACGCGCGGGTGCTGACCAACGACTTCAACCTGAACAAGGTGGCGCAGTTCCGCGGGGTGAGCGTGGTGAACCTGAACGCGCTGGCGGCGGCGCTGAAGCCGGTGGTCCGCGTGGGGGAGCGGCTGAGCGTGGCGATCCAGAAGGCCGGCGACCTGCCGGGGCAGGGCGTGGGGTACCTGCAGGACGGGACGATGGTGGTGGTCGAGCAGGCCCGCGGCTACGTGGACGAGGACGTGGAGGTGCTGGTGACGAACACGCGGCAGACGTCGGCGGGCCGGATGATCTTCGGCCGGCTCGCCGAGGCGGGAAATCCCCCGCCGAAACCCCGGCCGGCCGCCGATCAGGCGCGCCGGTGAGCCCGTGGGCCGCGCGCCCGATGGGCAGGCCTGGCCGTTACGTTCGGGTCCTGCACGGTCGCTGGGCACCCTCCGAAAGTGGGGCCGTGGAGGTTTTGCCACCTGCGCGGGATCGAATTGACACCGGCGTACGTTACCGCTAACCCTACGGTTCCATCCGCTGTCGCGGCCCCACGACGCGTGGCCGGCCGTCGACGAGGACGCAGACCGCAACCGAGAGGATTCGCCCCATGGCTCTGACCGCACGCCACGACGCGCTGAAGACGATCGCCACCGCCAAGCACAAGCTGAACAACGTCGACTTCACGACGAAGCACATCGTGGAGAAGTTCGGCGAGAACGTGTTCAGCGAGGAGGTGGCGCTGGCCCGGCTGCCCAAGCCGATCTTCAAGGCGCTGCAGAAGACGATCCGCAAGGGGCTGCCGCTCGACCCCAGCATCGCCGACGCCGTCGCCACGGCCATGAAGGATTGGGCGATGGACCACGGGGCGACCCACTTCACGCACATCTTCCAGCCGCTGACCGGCGTGACGGCCGAGAAGCACGACAGCTTCCTCGCCCCCACCATCGGCGGCGGGGCCGCGATCTTCGAGTTCAGCGGCAAGGAGCTGGTCAAGGGCGAGCCCGACGCCAGCAGCTTCCCCAGCGGCGGCCTGCGCGCCACGTTCGAGGCCCGCGGCTACACCGCGTGGGACCCGACCAGCCCCGCCTACATCGTCGAGAACCCCAACGGCTCCACGCTGGTCATCCCCACCGCGTTCCTCAGCTGGACCGGCGAGGCGCTGGACACCAAGGTGCCGCTGCTGCGGTCGATGGAGGCGCTGAGCACGCAGGCCCTGCGCATCCTCAAGCTGTTCGGGAACACCGCCGCCGGGCACGTGTTCACCACGGTCGGGCCGGAGCAGGAGTACTTCCTGATCGACAAGCAGTTCTACTACCTGCGCCCCGACCTGATCGCGACCGGCCGCACCCTGTTCGGCACCACCCCGCCCAAGGGGCAGGAGCTGGAGGACCAGTACTTCGGCTCCATCCCGGCCCGCGTGCTGGCGTGCATGGCCGACGCGGAGTTCGAGCTGTTCAAGCTCGGCGTCCCGGTCAAGACCCGCCACAACGAGGTGGCCCCGAGCCAGTACGAGATCGCGCCGATCTTCGAGAACAGCAACCTGGCGACCGACCACCAGAACCTGACGATGGAGATCATCCGGCGCACGGCGGACAAGTACCAGCTGGCCTGCCTGTTCCACGAGAAGCCGTTCGCCGGCATCAACGGGAACGGCAAGCACAACAACTGGTCGATGTCGACCGACGTGGGCGAGAACCTGCTGAACCCCGGCGACAACCCGCACGACAACGCCCAGTTCCTGGTGTTCTGCGTGGCCGTCGTCCGCGCCGTCGCCAAGTACGCCGAGATCCTCCGCCTGTCGATCGCCTCGGCCGCCAACGACCACCGCCTCGGTGCCAACGAGGCGCCGCCGGCCATCATCAGCGTGTTCCTGGGCGACCAGCTGCAGGACATCTTCGACCAGCTGGAGAAGGGGCCGCCCAAGACCAGCAAGCAGGGCGGGACGTTCGTGACGGGCGTATCGGTGCTGCCGGGCATCCCCAAGGAGGCGGGCGACCGCAACCGGACCAGCCCGTTCGCGTTCACCGGCAACAAGTTCGAGTTCCGCGCGGTCGGCAGCTCGGCCAACATCGGGATGCCCAACACGGTGCTGAACACCATCGTGGCCGAGTCGCTCGACTTCATCGCGACCAGCCTCGAGGCCAGCGTCAAGTCCGGCAAGGACCTGAACACCGCCATCCAGGAGCTGCTGCCGACGATCGTCAAGGAGAGCAAGAAGGTCCTGTTCAACGGCAACGGCTACTCCGACGAGTGGCACGCCGAGGCCGCCAAGCGTGGCCTGCCGAACCTGAAGAGCACGACCGACGTGCTGCCGGTGATCAAGCGGAAGGACACGGTTGACCTGTTCGCCAAGTACAAGGTGTTCACGGAGAAGGAGCTGGAGAGCCGGTTCAACATCCTCTGCGAGAACTACACCAAGCAGGTGACGATCGAGGCCAGGACGGTCCTGCTGATGGCCAAGACGATGATCCTGCCGGCGGCCCTGCGGTACCAGACCGAGGTGGCCGGCAGCGTCGCCGCCGCCAAGTCCGCCGGCGCGACGAGCGAGGCCGGGACCGAGACGCTGTCGGTGCTGGTCAGCACGACCAACGACCTGGCCCGCGGCGTGAAGGCGCTGGAGAAGGCCGCCGGTCACGGCGATGGCGATCCCTACGCCCACGCCAAGCACATCAAGGAGGCCGTCATTCCGGCCATGCTGGAGGTCCGCAAGGCCGCCGACACGCTGGAGACCATCGTCAGCGACGACCTCTGGCCGCTGCCGACCTACCGCGAGATGCTGTTCATCAAGTGAACGCGTCCGTGAGTTGAGATTTGAGACGGCCCCGGGAGTACGCTCCCGGGGCCGCTTTCTTTGGTCGCTGCTACACTCCGGCGCGCGTGTTCGATTTGCGTTCCATCCACGTCCGCCTCGACGGCGACGGCTGGCGGCCGATGCCCCCCGCTGGGCCGGCGCAGGCCGTTCTGTGGTGCGACGGTCGTACGGGCCGGGCGACGCTGGGCGACCGCCAGTGGGATGATCCACTGTCCGCCCTAGCGTGGATGGCGACCGACGTCCGCCGGACGCCGGGTAGTCGATGGATCGGCTACCTCAGCTACGACCTCGGCCGGTGGTTCGAGCGGCTGGACGCGCCGCCGCAAGACGGCCTCGACGTCCCGCTGTTCGTCTTCACGCGGCACGGCGCCGGGGAAGCCCCGGATGTACATCCGGGACCCCTTGCAGACAGCAGCGTCGCCGTGTCGAACTTCACGCGGGCCGGATACGAGTCGGCCGTCGCGACCGCGATGGAGTACGTCCGGGCCGGCGACATCTTCCAGGTCAATCTCTCGCAGCGGTTCGCGGTCGCCACGACCGATGACGCGGCGTCCATCTACGGTCGGCTTCGCGGTGCATCGCCCGCGCTGTACGGCGCGTGCCTCGACTACGGTCGGTTCGCGGTCGTCAGCAACTCGCCGGAGCTGTTCCTGCGCGTCGATTCAACGGGCCGGGTGACGACCCGACCGATCAAGGGCACCCGCCCCAATACGCCCGGCATGGCCGAGCAGCTGCGCGCCAGCGAGAAGGACGCGGCCGAGCTGCACATGATCGTCGACCTGGAGCGGAACGACCTGGGCCGCGTGTGCGAGGTAGGCACGGTCCGCGTGACCCAGCGGCGAACGGTCGAGTCGCACCCCACAGTGTTGCACGGCGTCGCCACGGTTGAGGGTCAGCTGCGCCCCGATGTGACGCTCGTCGACCTGCTCGGCGCCACGTTCCCCGGCGGGTCGATCACCGGCGCTCCGAAGGTGCGGGCCATGCAGATCATCGATGAGTTGGAGCCCGTCCGCCGCGGCCCCTACTGCGGGGCGATCGGCTACATCGCCAGCGACGGCTCGGCCGAGTTCAACGTCGCCATCCGCACGATGACGATCAAGGACGGCGTCGCGTACGTCCCCGTCGGCGGCGGCATCGTCGCCGACTCTGACCCGGCGGCGGAGCACGAGGAGACGCTGGTGAAGGCGCGGGCGATGTTCGCCGCGCTAGGCGTCCGGCCCTGACGCGGCGGCGATCGGCATCACGTCGAACCCGCGGGGCAGTTGCTGCGCCGACCCGCGCAGCTGCCGCTCGGCACTGTGGACCGCGGCGAACGTTGTCCGCCACGGGACGTACCGCGTGCCGGATCGGTTCATCCGACAGTCGGCGGCCGTCCAGGCTCGGACCGAGTGCTCGGTGTCACCGTCGATGGCCACCAGCAACGTGGGCGTGTCGTCGAACCACCTCGGCCGCGCCGCCCGATCACCGGCGGAACGAACCAGCTCCGCGTACTGGTCGGCCACGTCACCCGCGGCAATCACCCTGACGAACACGTGCGCGGGCCCCTCCGCCCACCGCGCGATGTTCCGCTCGACCAGCGCGTATCCCCCATCCCCGAGGTACCGGAAGAGGCGCAGCGACAGCGGCGACAGGCGAACGGTGCCCTGACCGCGCGGCGCCGGCGACTGGAGCCACTCGATCGATGCCCCGTCGCCGGCGGTCGGGCCGACCAGCGCGATGCGGAACCACAGGTGGTCCTCGCCGTCGTGCAGGCCGCAGTTTGACCGCGTGCAGACCGGCGGCTCGAAGCCCATGGCCGCCAGATTGGCGACCGTCTCCGCGACGACGTCCGTCACCTCGCCCGCCCACGGCCGAGACGATGATGAGGATCCAGATGAAAATGAACGACATTCGACAGCCCCCGCGTGGACGGAACGGCCTCTCCTTCCGAACTCGCGGCCGACCGTAGAAGGACGATTAGGGGCTCAGCGATTCCTTTTGAACTAGCAGCACAACAAAGCATCAGTACAACACGGGCGTATGCTGTTGCGCGACCTCACCGCCGCTCTGGACCGCATCGCCCCGCCGCAGTTCGCCGAGGCGTGGGACAACGTCGGCCTGCTCACCGGCGACCCGGCGCAGCCGGTCACGCGGGCCATGTTGACGATCGACTATACCGCCGCCGTGGCGGCCGAGGCGCGCGACGAGCGGTGCGATGCCGTCATCGCCTACCACCCGCCGATCTTCTCCGCGGTGAAGCGGATCACCGGGGACGGGCCGATGGCGCTGGTACACGATGCGATCCGCCGGGGCGTGGCGATCTACTCGCCGCACACGGCGCTGGACGTGGCCGACGGCGGGACGAACGACGTGCTGGCCGACGCCGTGGGGCTGGGGGACGATCGCCGGCCGTTGCGGGGCTCGGCCGCCACGGCAACCGAGTACAAGCTGGTCACGTTCGCGCCGGGCGACGCGCTGGAGCCGATCAGCGACGCCCTGTTCGCCGCGGGGGCGGGGCGCATCGGCAACTACACGGCGTGCAGCTTCCGGTCGCCCGGCACGGGGACGTTCTTCGGCCAGGCCGGCGCCGCGCCGACGGTGGGCATCGCCGGTCGGATGGAGACGGCCGACGAGGTGCGGCTGGAGATGGTCGTGCCCATCCGCCGCGTGGAGGCCGTGCTGCGGGCCCTTCGCGAGAACCACCCGTACGAGGAGCCGGCGTACGACCTGACCGTCCTGGCCGCCCCGCCGCCCCTGCGGGGAATCGGGCGAGTCGGGTCGGTGGCCGAGGTGGCGGCGATCGAGATCGTGGAGCGCGTCAAGCGAGAGCTAACGCTCCCGTCGCTGCTGGTGGCCGGCGACATGTCGCGGCCCGTCCGGACGATCGCGATGTGCGCCGGCGCGGGCGGCGACCTGTTGGACGGCGCGATCAGCGCCGGTGCCGACCTGTACCTCACCGGCGAGCTGCGGCACCACGACGTGCTGCGGGCCGCGTCGGCGGGGCTTGCGGTGATCTGCACGCTGCACACCAACAGCGAGCGGCCCGCGCTCAGGCGGCTGCGGGATCGGTTGGAGCGGGAGGCGCCGGGTCCGGACTACCTGCTGAGCCGGACCGATCGGGATCCGCTGGCGATTCGATAGCTCCCTGGCGCACGATGGGGAACGTGGCGCGAATGGTGTCGACCAGCCCGCCCCCCCGCTTGCGCCACAGGTCGCTGAACGCCGACAGGTGTCGCACCGATCGCTGGACCGAGGCGCGGGCCACGTCCAGCACGGCCAGGTGGACGACCGGATCGTGGTACGCCAGCCCCGCGTCCAGCGCCGCCCGCGTGGCATGGTCGGCCAGGACGACCCTGTCGTGCCAGGCCCCCAGCGCATCCTGCATCCGCTTGAACGCCTTCGCCACGCCGCCCGGCAGCGGGTGGCCGCTGGCGACGGCCATCTCCAGCGTGTAGCGCAGCGCCTTGCCGGCGATCCGCAACTCGTGCGGATCGTTGGCCGCCGGGTCGCCGGTTGTGACGCCGTCCGCGTGTTCGATGAAGGCGTCGAGCTGCAGGTGGACCGAGTTGGCCAGCAGCCCGTCGACGGCGTCGCCCGCCTCGACCCACTCCTGCCGCACCGCCCACCAGTTGCCGAGCTTGGCCAGCACCCTGGTCGGGTGCAGCTTCTGGGTCGTGCGCTTTCGCTGATCGTCGCGAGCCTCGGTCAACCGCTGCCGGAGCCAGTCGACGCCGGGGCCGCTCTGGGGCGCATCGAGGTGGCCGAGCATCACGTCCATGTCGCGCACCGGCCCGAGTTGCCTGCGCAGCTTGCGGAGCGTCCTCTCCAACGGCTTGCGGTGCGCCTTGGACAGGACTGGCCGCACCACGTCCAGCGCCGCCCGCAGCCGCCGCGTCGCCACCCGGCTCTTGTGCACCGCCTCCGCGTCCCACGACTTCACCGTCTCGGGCAGTTGGTTCCGCAGCGTTTCCACCCAGGCATCGGCATAGGCGATGGACGGCACTTCGGCGGGATCCGATGGCTTCGACATGCCCGCATCGTAAGACGCCGACCCTCCGGCTCAAGTCGGCCGCGTGTCCTCGGGCGACGGCGGGCGGTAGGCTGGCCGCATGGTGCCTCGCATCGCAATGGCTGTCGGCCTGCTGATCTGCGCCGGCTGCTACCACGACGCCACGCCGGCGGAGATGGCGGCGTCGATCCGGCAAACCCTGCCCGCTGGCGAGCGGCAACGCTCGCTGACCACGGCGGTCACCCGCGGGACGGCGCTGCTGATCACCGCCCCCGGCCTGGCGGCGGTCCACCCCGGCGCGGGCCAGGCCGGGTTCGACCTGCACGCGGAGCCGGGCAAGGGCGCGACCTGTGGCTGCGCGGTGGCGGTCGACCGCCGGGGCTATCTCGCCACGGCCGCGCACCTGGTGGGGCCCGACCCGATCTTGCTGGTCATGATCGGTGACGGCGGGCGGGCGACGCTCCGCCCCGCTCGCGTCGTGTACCGGGGCGACGCCGACTTCGACTTCGCGCTGCTCAACGTGCCGGGGCCGCTCGCGACCGCCTTCACGTGGTCCCCGACCGACGCGCTCGGCGTCGGCACGGTGCTGGTGGCGGCGGGTCCCAACTTGTCGGCCGTCGCGGGGACGGCCCGGTTCCAGATCGAGGCGGCTGCCGGTCGATTGGTCGAGGTCACCCAAGCGACGCCGACCGATGCATGCCCTGGCTACCGGAAGGTGTTCGGCTCGCTGCCCACGCATCACGGCGACAGCGGCGGGCCTTTGTTCACTTTGGATGGTCGGCTGGTCGCCATCCACTCCGCCGGGCGCAGCCCGTGGCTGGGTGACGATTGGCGAAGCCTCGCGATCCGGCCCGATGACGCCTGGCTCCGCGGCGTGATTGAGAACGACCAGCGGACGCTCGAATTAGCGCGGTGAGGCGGCGCGACGCTACAATGCCCCCACGATCATGGAAGTCAGACGCACAGAACTTTCGGTGAAGCAGGAACGGGCCGTGCTGGTGGGGGTGATCCTGCCCGACTCGACCGCGGACCCGCGCGACCCGTTGGGGGAACTCAGCTCGCTGGCCAAGACGGCCGGGGCCAAGGTGGTCGGGCGGATCATCCAGCGCCGGCACCGGCTGGACCCGGGCAGCTACATCGGCAGTGGCAAGGCGGAGGAGGTCGCCCAGCTCGCGGTGAGCGAGGGGGCCGAGGTGATCATCTTCGACAACGACCTGTCGCCGTCGCAGATCGGGTCGCTGGAGAAGATCATCAACGAGGCGGCCGGCCGGAAGTACGGCGAGGGCATCAAGGTGCTCGACCGCTCGGAGCTGATCCTCGACATCTTCGCCACCCGCGCCCAGACGTACGAGGCGAAGCTGCAGGTGGAGCTGGCGCAGATGCAGTACACCTACCCGCGGCTGGCCAAGATGTGGGGCCACCTGGAGCGCATCGCCAGCGGGGCGGGAGGCGGCATGGGCATCGGTACGCGCGGCCCCGGCGAGACGCAGCTGGAGACCGACCGTCGACTGGTCCGCAAGCGCGTGTCCGACCTGAAGGCCGACATCAGCAAGATCCAGGACCGCAAGACCCGGCTGGTGGCCCATCGCACGCAGGAGCACTTCACGGTGTGCATCGTCGGCTACACCAACGCCGGCAAGAGCACGCTGTTCAACACGCTGACCAGCGCCGGCACCTATGCCGACGACAAGCTGTTCGCCACGCTGGACACCAAGACCCGCGCCTGGAAGCTGGAGCGCGGGACCGAGCCGCTGTTGAGCGACACGGTCGGCTTCGTTCGCGACCTGCCGCACGGGCTGGTCGCCAGCTTCCGTGCAACGCTGGAGGAGGCCGTCCACGCGGACCTGCTGCTGCACGTGCTGGACGTCGGCCATCCCCACGTGCAGCAGCAGTACGAGTCGGTCCACCAGGTGTTGGGCGAGATCGGCGTCAAGGACAAGCCCGAGATCCTGCTGCTGAACAAGACCGACACGTCCGAGGGCGAGGCGGCATTCCCCTTCTGGCGCGCGCTGGTCGCCGGCTCGATCCCCATCAGCGCCCGCACCGGGGCCGGCCTGGCCGAGCTGGCCGAGGCGGTGTACCACCACGTGCTGGGCCAGCAGGTGCGCGTCGACCTGGCCGCCGACTTGACCGACGGCCGGGTGCTGGCCTACATCGAGTCGCACACGCGCGTCGAGGAACGGCAGTTCAACGACGGCCGAGCGCAGATCACGGCCATCATGGGGAAGAAGACGCTGGCCGAGCTGTCGCACTACGCCAAGGTGGAAGTGCTGAAGGTGGAGCCGGCCGACGCACGATGAACAGAAGTGGGTTGCCCGCAGGAAACAACCATGAAGAAGACGCTCACCATTGCGTTGATGTCGGTCGGCCTGTTCGCGGTCGGCTGCGCCGACCACAGCGAGGACTTCCAGTCCCCCCCGCTCGACATGGCGCCCGCCCAGGCCGGCCCCCCGGCACCCCAGCAGGTGACGCCCGCCACGACGCTGCCCTCGACGATGGCCCCGCCGACCACGATGCCGGCCGGCCACCCCTGATGGCTCACGCCCGGGGATAGACGACCACGTGCCGCAGCCGACCCGCGTCGTCGAACTCGGCGACGTGAACGCCCTTCGCCCCATTCGCGGGTTCGACGTGCCACTCGGCCACCACGTGCTGACCGCCCACGGTGACGCGATCGACCACCAATTGTTGACCCTTGGCGCGGACGCTGTCGCACAGTCGCACCATGCACGCGCGGACGGCCTGGTACCCAGTGGCAGCCGGCCCGGTCGTCGGGTTGTCGTAGGTGCCACCCGGGTTCCAGACCGCCATGATCGCGTCCGGGTCGTAACCGTTCACGCCGGCAAACGCCGTTCGCATCGTCGCCTCAAGGGACATGGGAACCTCCAAAGGTCACGTCGGCGATCCGTGAGACGATTCGGGACGAAATGGGACGCTTTCTGGTCCGTCTCAAGGTGCCCAATTCAGAGCCAACTGCTTGCTGTCAATGCACATACGAGTGAGACAGAACATAAGACTGAGCCGGTGCCGTCTCACCGACCTCATCCGCAGTTTCGGTGCGGGCTCGACCGTCAGAACCGCAGGTGCTTCACCGAGTGGCCCTGGTCCCGCAGTTCCGCCAGCGAGTCGATCCCCAGCTGCAGGTGCAGGTCGACGAAGTTCGCGTTGGACGCCCGGTCGCCCTTGGCGGTCTTGACGCCCTCGGGCGTCATGGGGCTGTCGCTGACCAGCAGCAGTGCGCCGCGGGGGATGTCGTTGGTGAAGCCGACCGTGAAGATGGTGGCCGTCTCCATGTCGATGGCGGTGGCGCGGATGCGAGCCAGGTACTGCTTGAACAGCTCATCGTGCTCCCACACCCGGCGGTTGGTGGTGTAGACCACGCCGGTGAAGTAGTCGTGCCCGCGGGCCTCGATGGTGGTGGCGACGGCCATCTGCAACCGGAAGCTGGGGAGCGACGGCACCTCGGCCGGCACGTACAGCTCGCCGGTCCCCTCGCCGCGGATCGCGGCGATCGGCAGGATCAGGTCGCCCACCTTCATGGTCGACTTCAGCGTGCCGCACTTGCCGAGGAACAGCACGGCCCGCGGCGAGACGGCCGTCAGCAGGTCCATGATGGTCGCCGCCATCGCCGAGCCCATGCCGAAGTTGACGATGGTGATGTTCTCGGCCGTCGCGGTCTGCATCGGACTGCCCCGGCCGAGCACGCGGACCTGAAACCGGTCGGCGAACGCCTCAACGTAATCGGTGAAGTTCGTCAGCAGGATGTACTTCCCGAACGACTTGAGCGACCGGTGCGTGTACCGCGGCAGCCAGTCGCGGACGATCTCCTGCTTGGTCTTCATGGCGATGAGATTCTACCGGGCGCGCTTGTCGCGTGGGGGCGGCGGAAGAGTTGAACCACGAAGACACGAAGACACGAAGGCGCGAAGCTAGGACGAAGAAGAAGTGCAATTCGGGCAATACTGTTTCGGGGACTGCGGGACCGCAAGCACTCGCTTCCGGAGCGTTACCCCGATCTGGCAGTTTGTCTTCTTCGTCCGACCTTCGCGCCTTCGTGTCTTCGTGGTTCAAACCTCTTCACGAACGAAAAAGGGACGGGGCCGAGTTGCCTCGGCCCCGTCCCGGATTGCTGTGATAAGCCCCACGGCGAGCCGTGGGTCCGTGATCAGTAGCGACGGCCACCGCCGCCGCTACCGCCACCGCTGGAGCGGCCGCCGCCGCCGCCACCACCGTAGCCGCCGCCGCCACCACCGCTGCTGCGGCCACCGCCACCGCCGTAGCCGCCACCACCACCACCGCTGGAGCGACCACCGCCGCCACCGCCGTAGCCACCGCCGCCACCACCGGTGCGGGGACGATCCTCGCGCGGCTTGGCCTCGTTGACGGTGAGGGGACGGCCGCCGTACTCCTGGCCGTTCATGGCCGAGATGGCCGACGCGGCCTCGGCGTCGGAGCCCATCTGGACGAACCCGAAGCCCTTGCTTCGGCCCGTCTCGCGGTCCGAGATGATCTCGGCGCTCTCGACGGTGCCGTGCTGAGCGAACATTTCCTGCAGCGACGACGAGTCAACGTCGTAGCTGAGGTTACCAACGTATAGCTTCCTGCCCATGTGAATCTCCTAGATTCTTCAGGCCAAAACCCGCGCTTTTACTTTCGGGGTCGGCGAAAGGGGCCTGCACTGTGGCCCAAAGGGTAGGAGATCAACTGAAGACTCAGCGGCGAGGGGGTGGTTAACCCGGATACCGGAGAACGGACAGCGTCGACTTACCGTGAATGACTGTGACACAAAGGGCGACGCGTGTCCAGCAAATTCCACTTTACAGCTTCGGCCGGGTGTAGCGCGCGATCTTGGCGGATTCGTGATAATGGCCGTCGGTCAATGATTGGAGGACCGATGGACCTGAATGATCTGAGCGGGAACGAGCGGCTGGTCGCGGAGCAGTCGGTGCTGGCCTACCGGGCCATGGTGCGGGCCGGGTCGGCGGCCCCGCCGGGGCAGGGGATGGCGGCCCTGGAGGGGGTCGCGGTGGCCGACGGGTACGAATCGGTCCGCAAGATGGTCGAGCTGAGCGCCTCGGAGCACGCCGAGGCGCAAAAAGGGGGGCCTGCAGCCGGCCGTGCCCGTGCGCCGAGCCGGCGACGATGAGCTACCGGGGGCGGGTGGCCAAGTCGATCGTGACGGCCGTGGGGGAGGTGCGGGTGGAGCGGCGGTACTACGCGTCGCGGGGGCCGTGCGGGTGCAAGGCGGTGCCGTGGGACGACTGGGCCGGGGTGCCGGCGGGGCACAAGCTGACCGTGGCGGCGCGGCGGATGGTGACGCTGGCGGGGTCGGGCTGGTCGTTCGACGAGGCGGCGGAGAAGGTCCGCGAGCTGTGCCGGCTGCCGGTCAGCGACGACGTGGTCCGGCGGGTCTGCGACGCCGAGGGGGAGGCGGCGGCCCGGTGGTTGAAGGGCGACCCGGCGTCGGCCGCGCCGATGGCGGCGGCCGAGGGTGAGGTCGAGTTCTACACCGACGGGGTCAGCGTCAACACGGTCGACGGGTGGCGCGAGATGCGGGTCAGCGTGTTCGCCAAGCGGGCGGCGGCCGACCCGGTGCCGCCGGCCCAGTGGGACCAGCGGGACCTGGGGCCGCCGGCGTGCCGGGTGGCGTGGGCGGCGATCGCCAGCAGCGGCCTGGTCGGGGCGTCGTGGCGGCGGATGCTGGACCACCTGGGGCTGGCCGGCTGCCCGCGGCTCAGCGTGCTGGCGGACGGGGCGCGGTGGATCTGGGACGAGGCGGCCAAGCGCTTCCTGGCGGTGGTCAACGTCGAGTGGGTCGTGGACGTCTACCACGTGGCCGAGCACGTGCACGCCGCCGGGCAACAAATGTTCGGCCGCGGGACGCCGGCCGCCCGGGACTGGGGCGAGCGGCAACTGGCGGACCTGATCCGGCTGGAGGGCCCGCGGTTCATCGAGCACCTCGAGCGGGAGCGAGCCGACCTGTCGAACGGCGGCGGCGACCCACGCGTGGCGGCCCTGGACGGCCTGATCGGCTACCTGTCGGCCAACCAGGACAGCCTGTGGTACCGCACCCGCCTGGCCGCGGGCCTGCCGATCGGGTCGGGGCTGGTCGAGGGGACGTGCAAGAACATGATCGGCAAACGCCTGAAGCTGAACAACCCGCGGTGGCGGGTCCGCCGGGCCGAGCACATGGCCGCGTTGCGGTGCCTGCACTACAGCAAGCTGTGGCCGGCCTACTGGGAGTCAAAGTCAGCCGCGCTGGCCGCCTGAACCCGACCGCCAGGAAAAGGAGCTACACCCCTTCGGCCAATGTTCTAAGCGGCCGTGGCAGCACGGCGGATGCGCGGGAAGAACGCCGGTAAAACAGACTCGTCGGGACGGCTGCGACAATCTTCAAAAAGCCACGACCTTTACCCACACCTCGCGTTGGCGCGGCCCGTCGAACTCGCAGAACTGGATCCCCTGCCACCGGCCCAGCATGAGCCGGCCGTTCTCGACGATCACGGTCACGCTCGACCCGACGGCCGCCACCTTGAGGTGGCTGTCGCTGTTGCCCTCGTCGTGCCGGTAGTAGCTCTCGCGGTGCGGGATCAGTGCCGCCAGCTTCGCCAGCAGGTCGTGCTTCACGTCGGGGTCGGCGTTCTCGTTGATCGTGACGGCGGCCGTCGTGTGGGGGACGTAGACGATCGCCATGCCGTCGGTCACGCCGGCGGCCGTCACGGCCCGGCGGACCACGTCGGTGATCTCGATCATCTGCGCCCGCTCGCGCGTCGGCACGTCGTGGCGGGTCATCGGTCGCGTCGGCATCCGGTGTCCTTTCACAGCGGTCGCTGACAATACGGTCGGCCTCACAAGATCCCGAGCAGCTTCGCCCGCATCTCCCGCGGGAGGTGAACGTCGGTCGCCGCCACCAGGTCCAGCCGGTACCCTCGCCGACGACGGTAGAACCGCCCGCCCTGCAGGAACAGTCGGCCCAGGACGAACCAGTGCTCCGGCAGGGCGACCGACAGCGCCACGGCCACCGCCCGGCCTGCATCGTCCAATCCCTCGGGCACCTGGCCGACGAGAAAGAACTCGCCCATCGGCGGCATCTGGATGTCCCACGGCGTCAGGTCCAGGCCGAGGCGATCGCCGACGGCGGACAGGAGCTCACCGATGCGCGAGCCCGCATCGGGCGGAAACGGCGGTTGGCCGCCGCCGCGGTGCTCGACCTTCCCACGCCGGGCGGCCGTCGGCCGCATCAGGACCGCCAGCGTCGACAGTTCCCACTCCGGCGACACCCGCGGACACCCCAGGATCGTCTGCGGCGACCGCGCCCGCTGTCGCCCCGGTCCCCGCGGCCAAGTTGGAATCGGTCGGCCCACGGTTGGATGTTACGGCGGCACGCCAACGGCGTGGATGGGGGATTTCGGACGGTGGCGCGTCGCTTTGAGGACGACGCGATGGCCGGCCCGCAGTGGACGGCCGATAAGAGCGGCGGCGGTCGCGTTGCCCGGCCGATCGGGAGCGGCGACGCCGCGTGGCACGTCTGTTGTTCAAGGGCGCGGCGAGCTCAACCCGTAACAACGCTGATCACGCCCGCCTTATCGGACGGGCCGGTGTGAAGCTGTTCCTTGGACGCCGTGCGCGCCGTTTGGGCTCCAGTAAAATTTGGAATTTCAGTGATGTTAGGCGCGATGCTCCGCGAAGGTGGGGGCGGAAAGCCCCGATCCGTCCTGCATGAAGCAGAACACCCGGCAGGTGCTTGCGACGGCGGCGAGGTCGGCCCTGGACCCACAGGGTCAGGGGGGGCAGGGGGCCAAGTTCCCCATGTCACTGGAACCCCTTGAGGACCGGCGGCTGATGACGGCGGTCCCGTCGGCGACCGGTGGGCCGATCACGCTCAGCTCGAACGGCGTCCTCACGCTGACCGGCAACCCGACGGCCGGCAACCAGCTCCGCGTCGACCTCGGCGGGTCCGGCAAGAACCAGATCGTACAGGCCGACGTGAACGGGACGTTCCAGTCGTTCCCCGCGACGACCGTCAAGCAGATCCGCATCACCGGCGGCAGCGGGAACGACTACGTCTACGTCGACCCGCGCGTCGGCACGCCGACCAGCATCGTGACCGGCGACGGCAACGACACGATCCGCACCGGTCACGGCCACGCCACGGTCCGCGCCGGCGATGGCGACGACGCGATCTACACCCACGGCAGCGACAACGCCGTCTACGCCGGGGCGGGCAAGAACAGGGTCGTCGGCGACCGCGTGACCGACGCGGCCGGCAACGAGGTCCGCACCGGCGGGCTGGCCAACACCTATCTCTACAGCCGCACCAGGGCCACGGCGACCAAGGCGACCACCGCGAAGGCGACCGCCTCGACCGCCGCCACGAAGGCGACGACGGCGCCGACTTCGACGATGCAATCGGCAACGCCAACGACGACCCAGACGACGACGACGAAGGCGGCGACCCCCACGGCGACGCCGGTCGCCACGTCCGTCGCCACACCGGTGGCCACGAAGACGACGACGGCGTCGCCCGTCGCCACGTCGCCGGTGGCCAAACCCGTGAGCCAGGTCGTGTCACCGGCCACGACGGCGGTGGTCCAGCCGGCCGTCGAGGTGGCCGGGGGGACGGCGGCGCTGGACATGGCGGCGCTGACGGCGCCGGTCAACCCCGGGGGCGTGACGGCCGACGGGAAGCCGGTCGCCGTGCTCGACATCATGCCCGGCATCCGCCAGACCGGGCTGGTCCTGAACGTCGACGGCATGAACTCCAAGGTCGGCACCGGCAACTGCGTGACGACCGAGTACGCCTGGGACTTCGGCGACGCCTCCGGCACCCACGACACGATGACCGGCTACAACGCCGGCCACGTCTACGACAAGCCCGGCACCTACACGGTCACCCTCACGGTCACCAACCAGGACGGGCAGGCGTCGGTCGCCAAGGGGCAGGTGACGATCGCCGCCAGCACCCGGCAGCAGATCTTCGTCGACTCGGTCAACGGCAGCGACAGCAACACCGGCCTGTCGACGTCGGCGCCGCTGAAGACGGCGGCGGCGGCGTTCGCCAAGCTCGGGGCGAACACCGAGGTGCTGCTCAAGGCGGGCGAGACGTTCTCGCTCGAGGCGGGCATCAGCATCAACAGCGCCAACGTGCTGATCGGCAAGTACGGGACCGGCGCCGACCCGACCATCATGCGCGCCGCCGGGTTCGCCGGGCAGGCGTTCCAGACGTTCAACGACGCCGACGGCGTGACCATCCAGAACATCACGTTCGACTCGCCCAACGCGGTGTCGACGTCGGCGGCGGCGAACAAGACCGGCGTGGCCGGCATCTACCTGCGCGGGTCGAACCTGACCGTGCGGAACTGCACGTTCCTGAACATCGACGACGCCGTGAACTCCGCCGGCAACCCCGGCGGGTACCTGGTGGAGGACAACGCCGCCCCGCTGGTGAACGGCCTGCGCGGCTACATGGTGTGGGCCCAGGGCAGCCGGGGCACGATCATCGGCAACACGGTGGCCAACTCCACCCGCGAGCACTGCATCCGGCTGGTCGACGCCAGCCAGGTGACGGTCGAGGACAACACGCTGACCAACCTGAACCGGACCGCCGACGGCGACGTCAGCGACATCAGCAAGGGGTGCATCGAGATGCAGCAGGGGCAGTACGGGTGGATCGCGGGCAACCACGTGACCGACGGCGACATCCGCGTCGGGCCACGCGGGGCGACCGGGATCTACGGCGAGACGGCCACGAGCAGCACCGACAACTGCGTCGTCCAGGACAACCAGCTCACCGACACGTTCATCTTCGTCCAGCCCGGCGCCCACAACGCGATGATCCAGAACAACGTGATCGTCGAGAACACGCCCGGCGAGGTCGCGATGACCATCAACGGCACCGACGAGGACGGGCGCACGGCCGAGAACATCGTGATCCGCAACAACACCGTGACCCAGGCGGGCACCTCGGGCAACTTCCTCCGCGTCAACGGCTACTGCAGCGGCGTGTCGCTGTACGACAACCTGTACGTCGCCCCCCAACTGCAGGTGCTGAACAACTGGGCGTGCGCGGTCTACGTGAGCCAGCCGAGCCTGAGCTGCTTCACCAAGATCGCCCACAACGTCTGGCCCGCCTCGACGGTGGCCACCGGCAAGTGGGGCGGCGGCGGGGCCGAGTACATCGGCACCGACGGGGTGACCGCAGCCGACTGGGTCAGCGCGTCCCAGTGGGACGCCGAGCCCGAGGTGAGCGGCGACGTGCTGAAGAACGTCACCACCGCCGACCTGGCCGCCGGCACCTACCAGCTGGCCGCCACCGCGTCGGCGACCGGTCAGGCGGCGGGGGCGACGTTGGCGCGGGCCGCGTAGGTTTGGCGGAGCAGAGGGGCGGCGGTGAAGCGGGCCAGTGGGGAAAAGGCAAAACGGCCCGCTCTCCTCCGCCCCTCCGCCCCTCGTCGCTCAGTCGATCGTCACCTCACGCCCCGCCTTCGCCGAGCGGTAGACGCCGTCGAGCATCTTCTGCACGGCGAGGCCGGCCTCGCCAGGCGCGCGGAGCGGGGTGCCCTTGGTGGCGCCGTCGACCCAGTTCCGCATCTTCTGCTTGAACAGGTAGGGGAAGTCGGTGCTGCTGCCGGTGAACGCCGGCGTGGAGTTGATCATCGTCCCGGCCCGGTCGGTGTACAGCGCCGGCGGGTCCCAGCTCGCGCCGCCCTTGTCGCCCACCAGGTTGAACGTCCAGACGTCCTCCTTGATGTGCCCGGCGAACATCGCCTCGATCTGCAGGATCGCGCCGTTCTCGAACCGGATCTGCCCGATCGCCAGGTCCTCCACCGTGTAGGTGGCGTGGTCCCAGTTGGGCCACTGGCTGACCACGTTGCTCGGCTTGTCGCCCAGGTAGGTCCAGGTGTTGCCGCTGGCGGCGACCGGCCTGGGGCTGCCCATGGCGTAGTGGGCCATCTCCATCACGTGGACGCCGATGTCGATCATCGGCCCGCCGCCCTGCAGCTCCTTCCGCCCGAACACGCCCCAGTTGGGGATGCCCCGCCGCCGCAGCGCCTGGCACTTGACGAACATCACGTTGCCGAACTGCCCCTCGTCCCGGGCCCGCGTGATGAACTCGGTGTAGGGGTGGTAGCGGTACTGGAAGCCGACGACCAGCTTCCTGTCGGCCTTCTTGGCCGTGTCGATCATCTCCTGGCACTGGTGCGGGTCCAGCGCCATGGGCTTCTCGACCAGGACGTGCGCCCCGGCCTTGAGCGCGTCGATGGCCGGCTGGGCGTGGACGCCGTTGGGCGTGCAGACGCTAACCCCGTCGGGCCCGACCTCCCTCAGCATGGTGGGCCAGTCGGCGTAGAGCTTGTCGACCTTCCACTTCTCGCCCCACGCCTTGAGCCGCTCGGCGTCGATGTCGACGCCCGCCACCACCTCAACGTCGGGGAACGTGGTCAGCGCGCCCATGTGCGTCCCGCTGATCCCCCCGCAGCCGACGATCGCCACGCGGAACTTCTTGCCGGTGAACTCGCCCTTCTTCTCGGCGGCGAACGACTCGGTGGACACGCTCTTCTCGGCCATCTCGGGCTCCTGTGAACGGGGGATCTTCAGGTCGCCCCGATGTGTTACCGCCGCCCACGGTGTTGTGCAAATGCGGGCATGGACCCCGGCGAGGGACCGACCCCGCCAAGGCCGGACACCCCTCTGCCCCCCTGCTCCTCTGCTCCTCCGGCCCTGGTCGAAGGTTCGGCCGACCGGGTGTAAACGATCTTGCGGCCCAGGGCCGGCCGGGGGTACGATTGCCCCACACGCGGTCCGGGGCCGTTTCACGTCTGGCCCTGCCCGAGGCATCTCAGTTCGGACCGCGCGGGGAAGCCGGTTGGAGGCGCCATGCCCATGTCGCTGTCGTCCCGGGGGATCGTCCTGCCGCCCATCCCGCCGATCGGTCGGCCGGAGTCGTGGTACGCCCGCCAGGTCCACGTCGCCGACAAGGTCGGCGACCAGCACTCGCACGAGGCCCACAAGGTGGCCCAGTACGTCACGCTCGGCCTCGACCCGGCGCTGCCCTGGCCGAAGAAGCTGCGCTACTTCGACCACGCGCTCCGCCGCCACTGCCGCCCCCCGCCGCTGCCGGCGGAGCACGTGTGGGTCTTCTACAACGACCTGGCCAACCTGGTCCGCACCCACTGCGGCGAGCAGGCGCTGTTCCTGGCCAGCGCGATGGACGACAGCTACGCCGAGCGCTGCTGCCGCGGCGAGCCGCACGAGGCCGTCGCCGTCGACGCCGAGCGCTTCTTCGCCAGCCTCCTGCCGTTCGGCAACGACAAGCCCGACCACTTCAACGAGGCCGACTGGGCGCAGCTGCGGCTGATCCGGGACCAGTGGGTGTGAGCCGAAAATTCGAATGTCGAAACCTCGAATTGCGAGACCGACTTGAATCGCTCAGTTTCGATATCCGAGGTTTCGAAATTCGTCCTTTCCTACTCCACGCCCTCGATCGACCCCGCCGCGATCTTCAGGTCCTCGCGCCGCTGGATCTTGTCGACCACGCCGTCGCGGACCCAGATGATGCGGTCGCTCACGGCCAGCATCTTGTGGTCGTGCGTCGCGCTGATCACCGTCACGCCGCGCTCCTTGTTCATCTGGTGCAGCAGCTCGATGATCACCTTCCCCGTGTTCAGGTCCAGGTTCCCGGTCGGCTCATCCGCCAGGATGATCGTCGGGTCGTTGGCGAAGGCCCGGGCTATTGCCACGCGCTGCTGTTGCCCGCCGCTCATCTCGGCCGGCTTGTTCGTCATGCGGTGGCCCAGCTCGACCCGCTTGAGGATGTCGGCCGCCTTCTCCTGGGCGTCGACCGTCGTCAGGCCCGCGAAGATCATCGGCAGCGACACGTTCTCCAGCGCCGTCATCACCGGGATCAGGTTGAACGTCTGGAAGATGTAGCCGATCTTGTGGCACCGCATCCACGCCAGCTCGTAGCTGTCCAGCTGCGCGATGTCGACCTCGTCGATGTACACCTTCCCCTCGGTCGGCTTGTCCAGCCCGCCGATCATGTTGAAGAACGTGCTCTTCCCCGACCCGCTGGGCCCCATGATCGAGACGTACTCGCCGCGGTTCACGCTCACCGTGACGCCCCGCAGCGCGCGCACCGTCTCAGTCCCCATGCGGTACTCCCGCTTCACGTCGATCGTGCGCACCGCGTACTCGGGCGTGGGGCCAGGGACGGTGGCGTCATCGCTCATCGGTCACCAAGTGCTGAGACGTGAAGACGTGATCGGAGTTGCGGCACGTTTCACGTCTTCACGTCTCACGTCCTCACTTCCCGTCCGGCAGTCGCCGCCACTCGTACGTCTGCCGCACGTCGAGCCGCCGCCGGTCGTTGCCGGCCACGGCGTAGAGCCACTGGATCTGCAGCTGGTCGTTCACCGGCTTGGCGGCCGACTCGAACCCCAGCC
Source organism: Tepidisphaeraceae bacterium (assembly GCA_965198865.1). Taxonomy (GTDB): domain Bacteria; phylum Planctomycetota; class Phycisphaerae; order Tepidisphaerales; family Tepidisphaeraceae; genus CBDAQA01. Next base: position 531,212 of record CBDAQA010000025.1, read on the forward strand.
GGTCCCCCGCGCGCAGCGGGTACTCCAGCAGCGGCTCCGACTCGCCCGCGATGAACAGCCCGTACGTGCCCGCCGCCGCCACGTCGTGCGTGCCGACCGCCGCCATCGGCTCGTGCCGCTCGACCAGCGTCCCGGGGGAGGAGCAGCCCATGAGGATCAGGGTCGCCCAGATCATACTTTTCCGCATCGTCGTCTCCGTCGTCGAACAGCAGAGGGGCAGAGGAGAACAGTGGCAGAGGGGATACGAACGCCGCTTCTCCTGTGCCCCTCCGCACCTCTGCCCCTCTTCCCCTCAGCTCCCCCTATGCCTCCACCCGCATCGCGTCGATCGGCTGCATCCGCGCCGCCTGCCACGCCGGGTACACGGCACCGGCGACGGTCAGGAACACGCCGATCGCCAGGCACGCGCCCAGGTTGGACACCAGCCCGCCCCACGGCGCGTTCCGCCACGCGTAGCCACCGTACCGGGTCGTCATGCTGGCCGCGCTCAGCGCCACGCCGGCGGCCACGCCGATCACGGTCCCGGTGAGGCCCTGGAACAGGCTCTCGATCAGGAACAGCTTGATGATGAACCCGTCGAGGGCCCCCAGGCACTTCATCGTGCCGATCTCGCGGAACCGCTCGGTGACGCTCATCAGCATCGCGTTCAGGATCCCGACGAACGCCACCAGCAGCGCCAGCCCCACCAGCCACCGCGTCTGGATCCGGCTGCCCGCGATCTCCCGCGGCGTGCTCGGCACGCCGGCGTTGGCCATCATCTCCTGCAACCGTCGCGGCGCCACCAGCCGGTCGCGCACCGCCCGCAGCCGCCCCGCCGCCGCGATCCACTGTCGCACGACGTCCCCCTGATCCGGGTGAAGCGTCAGCGCCGCCACCACGTCGGTCTCGGCCACCGGCAGCGGCACGCCCAGGTCGCGGACGATCTCGCCCAACGGCCGGCCGAACGCCCGCTCGGCGTCGAACTTCTGCGCGTCCTCGCCCGGCGGCCTCGCGTCCGCCGCCAGCCGCCGCACCCCCGCGTCGGCCGGCCGCAGGTCGTCCCGCTGCACCGCGTCCCGCTCCGCCGACAGTTGCCGGAACTCCGCCGACCGCGGGAAGTCCACCGCCCATTGCCGCATCCCGCTGGTCAGCCGGTCGGTCACCAGGATCGACGTCAGGAACGCCAGCGCCAGCACGATCCCGCTCGTCACCAGCAAGCTGCGGCTCAGCCGCAGGCGAATGCTCTTGTACGCGATCTCCACCGCCTTGCTCAGCGGCAGCACGATCTGCCGGTTGACCGAGGACGGCGGGGCCAGACTCATCGCCGCATCCTAGCGGAACGATCGCAGAATGATGAGTGCAGAGTGCGGAGTGCAGAATGAAAACCGCGGGGATCTCCAATCAGGTCGCCTCCATTCTGCACGCTGCACTCATCGTTCTGCACTTGCTGCGGCCACCGCCGCCCCCACCAGCCCCCTCCGCGCCAGCGTCGCCAGGAACGTCTCGGTCGCCACCTGCGCCTCGCGATCGCTGACACGGTACCGCTTGGCCAGCCGCCGCGCGATCTGCTGCACCGACGTCTTGCCGTCGCAGCTCTCCCACACCATCCGCCCCAGCGCGTCCAGCTCGAACGACTTCGTCGCCCCCGCCGGCACCCGCAGCAGCCACCCGGCCCACCGCTTCTGCGTCAGCGGCACCGTCAGCCGACAGCCGCCATCCGTCCCCTCCGCGATCATGCCCGCGACCAGCTGAACCGGCTTGGCCGACAGCTGCTGCTGGCGCGTGAGGCGCGGTTGGCGAGTTCGCGTAAACATCTTGAGTGCTGATCTTACCCAAGCCGACGTCGGCCACGGGCGACCGTGTCGCATTGGCGCGAACGGGATGGGAGTCGCTTGCGCCTTCGCGGTCCCCGGCGAGGATCTCGCGAGGACGCCAGCGACTGCTGAGCGGTTCCGCGAACGGAACACCATCACCCGGTACGTGTATCAGACGCCAGCGTCCCGTCACCAAGAACCTGCTGACCCTCGCGCGAAGCGCCCGTCAATGTCGGCGTTCCGCCGACGCTCGATATACTCCCCCCGTGCCCGTCACCGCCGCCCGCATCCAACCCCTCTCGCCGTCGCTGGTCAACCGCATCGCCGCCGGCGAGGTGATCGAGCGGCCATCCGCCGTCGTCAAGGAACTGGTCGAGAATGCCATCGACGCCGGGGCCACGCAGATCCAAGTCGACTCTGAAGATGGTGGCCAAGCCCTGATCCGCGTGGTCGACAACGGCGGTGGCATCGAGCCGGACGACCTGCCGCTCGCCTTCGCCCCGCACGCCACCAGTAAGCTGACCGACGACGAGGACCTGTTCCGCATCGCCACCATGGGCTTCCGCGGCGAGGCGCTGGCCAGCATCGGCTCGGTGTCGCACGCCCGCATCCTGTCCCGCGTCCACGAGTCGCCCGCCGGCTACGAGATCCTCAACCGCGGCGGCGCGATCTCCGACGCCCAGGCCGCCGCCAGCAACGTCGGCACGACTGTCGAGGTGCGGAACCTGTTCTACAACGTGCCGGCCCGCCGGAAGTTCATCAAGGCTGCCGGCACCGAGTACGGCCACATCAGCGACACGCTCCTTCGCCTGTCGCTGCCGTACCCCCACGTCGGCTTTCGCCTGACCCACAACGGCCGCCAGACGCTCGACCTGCCCGCGACGTCGCCCGAGGAGCGGTTGCTCGCCGCCTGGCCCGACGACTTCCGCGGCCGGTTCCTCACCGTCGACCTGCGCGACGCCGAGGTCCGCCTCCGCGGCATCATCGGCCTGCCCGAGCTCGCCCGCCCCACCGCCAAGTACCAGTACCTGTACCTGAACGGCCGGCACATCCGCGACAAGTTCGTCAGCCACGCCCTGCGCGAGGCGTTCCGCGGCCTCACCGAGCCCGGCCGCCACCCCGCCGCCATCTTGCAGTTAGAGGTGCCCGCCGCCGACGTGGACGTGAATGTGCATCCGACCAAGATCGAGGTCCGCTTCCGCAACGGCAGCCGCATCCACGGCGTCGTCCACAGCGGCGTGCGCGAACGGCTGCTCGGCAGCGACCTCACGCCCAACGCCGTCCCGCGTCCGGTCGACCCGCAACAGCCGCGTCAGGAACTGCGCGAGCGATTGGCCGACTTCTTCCGCCAGCCGCCGACGCAAATGCCGATGCTGCACGCGCAGATCGACGCGCCAATGCCGCAGTTAATCTCGCCGATGCCATCGAGCGCCCCCGCTCAGGCGACCCCGGCCACTGAGCCATCGGCCGCGCTCGCCCCGATCCTCCCCGCGTCGCTGATCCCCAACACCGCCATCCAGCTCCACAACAGCTACCTCGTCGCCCAGAGCGACGACGGCATGGTCATCATCGACCAGCACGCCCTGCACGAGCGGATCCTGTACGAGGAGCTGCTGGCCCGCGTCACCCGCGGCTCGCTCGAGAGCCAGCGCATGCTGATCCCCATCGTCGTCCACACCAGCCCCCGCCAGGTCGCGCTGCTGGACCAGGTCCGCCCCACGCTCGACCGCCTCGGCATGGAGGTCACGCAGTTTGGCCCCGACTCCGTCGCCGTCCAGGCGTTCCCATCGTTCCTGTCCAAGCTCGACCCCGGCGAGTTCGTCCGCGAGCTGCTGGAGCGCGGCGAGGCCGAGTCGCTCGACCTCCACGGCGAGGAGCTGCTGCACGACGTGCTCGACCTGATGAGCTGCAAGGCCGCCGTCAAGGCCGGCGACCCGCTCACCCCCGCCGAGGTGGAAGCCCTGCTCGCCAGGCGTGAGCTGGTCGAGCGCAGCAGCAACTGCCCCCACGGCCGCCCCACCACGCTGCGCCTGTCGCTCCGCGACCTGGAGAAGCAGTTCAAGCGGACCGGGTTCTGACACGGGCGAAGCCCACGGCGGCGCGGTGGGCTTCGCCCGAAGCGCAATCCCGCGTCGTCATGGCACGACCCAACGCTGCACCAGCCGCTTGCCGGTCGGCCCCGGCGCCAGCGTGATCTGCACGCTCTTGGGCGTCGTGCCGAACACGGCGTTGCCGGCCACGATCGTCGTCGTCGCGCCGTTCGTCGAGTTCACCGACGCGCTGACGAACGTCGTGTCGCTCAACGCGCCCAGCGGCTTCACGCGGTCGACCAACGCCTGGATCTCCTCCGGCGCCGTGCCCGGCACGCAGTCGGTGGCGGCGGCCGCCGTGTCGCCCGCGCCCACGTGCGTCAGGAACGACCGGGCCGTCGCCCGGTCCGGGGCCGTCGCCCGGTAGAACCCGAAGCCCGCCAGCCCGGCCCCGCTCCACCCCAGCAGGGTCAGCACGCCCAGCACCAGCCCCGCGATGGCCAGCCCGCGCCCCTTCACGTTCGGCTTGCCCGTGCTGCCGATGCCGACGATCCCCAGCACGATCGCGATCAGCCCGCCGATCACCGGCACGCAGAACCCCACGAACCCCAGCACCAGGCTCGCGATCGCCGCCCCGCTGGTCGTCTGCGGCACCCCGTACGGCTGCGGCGGATACCCGCCCTGCCCGTACGGCGGCATCGGCGGTTGCCCATACGGCGGTACCGGTGGCGGGGTCCCATACGGATTCTGTGGCGGCTGCGACATGTGCGTGTTCCTTCCCTTCGCGTAATTCGACTCGGCCCCCCGAGCTTACCACACCCCGCACGCCAGAGCCCAGCGGCTCCGCCGCGGGACCCTCTGGGACCCCCTTGCCATTCGAATCGAACCGCAGGAGAAACCCGCGGCGAAGCCGCTGGGCTCTGTTGCCCATTACACCCCCGCGAAGTGCAGCCCCGCGTAGATCTTCAGGTCGACGAACGTCCCCGCCCGCTCGCGGTCGGCCAGGAACGCCCTGATGTCCGCCAGCGGCACCTCGTGGATCGTGATCCCCGCCGACTCGGCCGCCGTCTCCGCGTCCGGCGCCTCGTCCGCGCTCGGGTCCACCTTCGTCAGCCCGGTCGCCTTGAACACCGAGATCAGCTCGTCGCAGATCCCGGCCGACGCCGTCCCGCCCGCGCAGTACTCCAGCGTGGCCGCGTCGTACCCCGTCTCCTCGAACAGTTCGCGCCGGGCCGCCTCCTCCAGCGTCTCGTGGTTGTGCCGCCCGTCCCCCGCCAGCCCCGCCGGCAGCTCGACCACGTTTGCCCCCACCGGCGGCCGGTACTGCTCGACCAGCACCAGCTTCCCATCGTCCGTGATCGGCACGATCGCGATGATCCCCGTCACGCCCTTCCGGCTCACGTACTCCCACGTGCCCGCCCGCATGAACCGCATGTGCTTCCCGTCCGCCACCACCACCGGTCGATCGCCCACCGCCATGCCGTCGCTCCCTTCGAGAGGTTTGAACACCAGCGTACCCACGACACCCCAAGTCCATCCACCCGGCCCGCTCGCTTCAGCGAGCAGAAACCGCCCCCCACAACAAACGCGCCCCGCCCCCGATACAGTGGACTGACCCCGCATGCCCACGTTCTCCTTCACCTTCGCCGCCGCCCTGTGGGCCCTCCCGCTGGCCGGCGTGCCGATCCTGCTGCACCTGCTGAACCGCCGGAAGTCGCCGGTCGTGATGTTCAGCACCCTGCGGTTCGTCAAGCTCAGCGTCCAGCGCACCGCCGCCCGGCGCAAGCTGCAGAAGTGGCTGCTGCTCGCCTGCCGCGCCCTATTGATCGCCCTGCTGATTTGGGCCGTCGCGCAGCCCGTCCGTCGGCTGGGCGGTAACTGGCTCGGCTCGCGCGCCGGCACCTCGGCCGTCGCCGCCATCGTGGTCGACACCAGCTACTCGATGCAGCTGCAGGACGGCGCCACCACCCTGCTCGCCAAGGCCGACGGTGCCGTGCAGGACCTGCTCCGCGGCCCGCTGGCCGGCGCGAAGGTGGCCGTCTTCACCAGCCGATCCACCGGTCCCGAGGGACTGCGCGACGCCTCGGCCATCCTCGCCGACTGGTCCCCTCTTCGCCCCCAGGCCGCCGACGTGCCGCTGGTGGACCGCGCCGCCGCCGCCGTCGCCCTGCTGGACCGCCAACCCGCGGGCCCCCGCTGGCTCGTGGTCGTTTCCGACTTTCAGTCGACCGAGTTCCCGCGATCGATCGCCCAGGCGAAGGACGCCCGCACGGTGCTGATCGACCTGCACCCGACCGACGCCAACAGCGCCCGGTCGGCCGGCGTCACGAAGATCACGATCACGCCCCAGCCCCCCATCGCCGGTCTGCCCGCCGAGGCCGCCGTCGAGATCACCGGCCCGCCCGGCGACGCCCGCGCCGTACGGCTCCGCACGGCCACCACCGACGGCCGACCGTTGGCCGACGTCCCCCCCGCCATGGCGACGCTCGACGCCACCGGCCGCGGCACCGTGCGGTTCCCCTTCGCCCTGCCCGCCGAGCGGTTCGTCGCCGTCACGGCCGAGCTGACCGCCGACGACGCGATGGCGTGGGACAACGTGCGGACGCAGCTCGTCGAGGTCCCGCCGCGCCAGCGGGTCGCGTTCCTGCAGCAACAAGGCGGCGCGCCCGGCGAGCGGTTCGTCCGCCTCGCGCTGGATCCCAACGAGGGCACGCTCGCGCAGTGGCCGCTCGACGTTCACACCGTCGCACCGGCAGCACCGGTACCCGCCGCGACCGACGACGTCGCCGTCGCCGTCTGGGCCCGCTGGCCCGGCCCGCACACGGCCGCCGTCCTGCGCGACTTCGCCACGGCCGGGCACACGGTCGTCCTGTTCCTCACGCCCGGCCTCGAGGACGCCTGGCCCGCCCTGCCCGCTGGCGTTAGGTCCGACCTATCGACGCTGCTCCCCTCCGCCCCGCTACGCCGGTCCGGCGATGCCCCCCGTCGAGCGGTGGTCGCCAGCGGGGCCGACCCGCTGTTGGTCGGCCTGACCGACGAGAAGTACGAGCTGGGCAAGGTGATCGTCCGCCGGATGGTGCCGATGGTTGCCGAGCGAGATGCGATCGCAGTCCTCGCCGCCGCGCCGGTCGACCCGACGCCGGATGCCCGCACGCAGGGGCTGCTGTTCCGCAAGCCGGTCGGTCGCGGCCGGTGCTTCACGTTCGCCACCACGCCCGACCCCGCCTCGACCAACCTGGGAACGCACCCCACGTTCCTGCCGCTGCTGGTCCGCACCGGCCTGCGTCCCTCCGATCGTTCCGCGGCCCAGAACGTCGACCTCGGCCAGCCGATCACGATCGACCCGCTGCTCACGCCGCCAAACGCCAGGGCCATCCAAGTGACCGGCCCTCAGGGCGAGCAGTACCAAGTCGCGGGATCAGCTCGGCCGTTCGCCTTCGCCGCCACCGAGCCCGGACCCTACGCCTGGCACCGCCCCACCGACGGCCCGACCGCGGCCCCACTGGCCTGGTCGAACGTGCAACTGCCCGCCACCGAGAGCGACCTGTCGTGCCGCCCCGCCGCCACGGTCGCCCCGCCCGACCCCGCGACGGTCGTGGCCACCAGCGTCGCCGAGCTCTCGGCCAAGATCGACCAGCTGTCCGCCCCCGACCCGCAGTGGCAGTGGCCGCTGGCGATCGTGATGTTCCTGCTCTGCCTCGAAGCCCTCATGGGCAGCTGGCCCCGCGGGTGGCAGTGGCCGGCGGCGCTATCGCGATTGCGCATCGCACCCCGCCAGACGCGAGGAATTTGAACCGCGAAGGCACGAAGACGCGAAGGTAGCACGAAGAAGAACGATCATCCCCCCGCGCAGCGGTCGCCCCGAAGGGGCACCCTTCGACATTCAGCAGAGTGCCCCTTAGGGGCGACCGCTACGCGGTAGTCTGATCGGCGTCCACGGTGCCCGCGGTGGTCGCACGATCGCACGGTCATTTAGATGCCGCGGTTTTCTGCTTCGTCCTACCTGCGCATCCTCGCGCCTCACGGTTCAAGTCTTCAGCGTCCGTCGCGTTATCGGACGCCTCCCAACACGCGTCGCCGTCACAGTCGGCTCAAGTTCCATTGACGCCTGCCGATGACGGGCTTGAGTCGATCGACGTGCGTGGTCCGCGGGAGGCGTTCGTGACGGCATTGGGTTTCGACACACTGACGGCGGCCGCCCGGCGGCCACGCCCCTCGCCGAGCCACCGGGTCTGGCGCGTCGTCACCCTCCGTGGCGAGCGGACGCTCGGCACCGTCGCGCTCGGCACGTCGGCGCTGCTGCTGGCCGTCATGGGCTCGTGCGGCTGGTGGTCGGCGACCGTCGCCCGCGACGCCGCCGCCGCCGCCAAGGCCGAGCAGGTGCGGGCCGTCGGGGTCACGCTCGCCCCCCGGTTGGCCGCGTTGCTTGGCGCAGGCGATGCCGCCGGCGTCCGGCGGGCGATCATCGAGTCGGCCGCCAACTTCTCGCTCGCCCCCTGCCGCGTCACGCTCGGCCCCGACGTCGGCTGCATCGCCGACGCCGACCCCTGCGGTTCCACGCTGCGTGAGGTTCCCGCGACCTGGTCGGCCGGACCGATCGATGCCGCGAGCGTGGGCTCTGCCGCGCGGTTCCCCGTGCTCGTCCCCGGCCGTGGGATGGCCATGCTGGAGCTGGGCGGGCACGCCGCGGGCGGCACGCAGCTGTTCTGGCGGGTGCAGACCGGCATCGGCCTGACCGGCGCGGCGGCGCTCGCGGCGGTGCTGCTGGCCTACCGCCGGACGCGCGTTCGGCTGGCGGGGCCGGAAGCGATCGTCGGCGCGCTGACCGCCTATGCGGCCGGCGAGCGGTCGACCGACGCCATGCAGATCGACCCGCACCTCGGCGCCGCCGCCGCCGCGTGGAACGACGTGATGGCGGCGGTCGACCGGTCGGCCAAGGCGTCGGTCGCCTCCCGCGCCGCCGCCGGGGTGCGCGGGGGCGAGCGACGACGCGGGGGCGGCAGCGAGCTGGAGGTCGCCTGCGACGTCATTAGCCAGGGGCTGCTGTTGGTGGACGAGTCGCTGCAGGTGCGGTTCGCCAACGGCGCCGCGGCCGTGTTCCTCGGGCGCGGCAAGGCCGAGTGCCTCGGCCGCCCGGCGGCGGAGCTGATCGCCGATCCGGCGGTGCTCGAGCCGCTGCGCACCCTGGCCGACCGCACGAGCCGGGCGAGCATCGCCGTCGAGGTCGCCCGGCCCGCCGGCCCGGGCGGGGTCGCCAGCACGCTGCGGTTCACGATCCGCCCGTTCCGCAAGGACGACGCGTCCGCCGTGATGATCACCATCGATGACCTGACCGCCCAGCGCGCCGCCGAGCGGGCGCGCAACGCCTTCGTGGAGCAGGTGACGCACGAGCTGCGGAACCCGCTGACGACGATCCGCCTGTACACCGAGACCGCCATCGAGGCGGGCAGCGCGACCGACGCCGACACGGTCGCGATGCGGGCGAACTGCCTGAACGTGATCAACGTCGAGAGCCGACGGCTGGAGCGGATCGTCGGCGAGATGCTGAGCATCGCCGAGATCGAGGCCGGAAGCCTGACCGTCCACCGGGCGGAGGTGCGGCTGCCCGAGCTGTTCGAGGAGCTGCGGTCCGACTACTCGGCCCAGGCGACGGACAAGGGGCAGACGTTCGAGGTGGCACTGCCGCCGAAGCTGCCGACCGTGAAGGCCGACCGGGACAAGCTGGCGATCGCGTACCACAACCTGATCGGCAACGCGATCAAGTACACGCCGCACGGCGGGCGGGTGACCGTGACGGTGGAGGCGACGGCCGACCTGCTGACCGTGGCCGTGCGCGACTCGGGCATCGGCATCCGGCCGGAGGAGCACGAGCGCATCTTCGAACGGTTCTACCGCAGCACCGACCCGCGCGTGGGCGAGATCGTCGGCACCGGCCTGGGGTTGCCGCTGGCCCGCGAGATCATCCGCCAGCACGGCGGCGACATCACGATCGACTCGCAGCTGGACAAGGGCAGCACGTTCACGGCGACGCTGCCGATCAAGAGCGAGGGTTGAAATGGAGCATCCAAGCAGGCGTCTGAGGTACGCCGGCTTGGACGACCGTCGATGATTCCGCCATGACACTCCACGAACAACAGCACGGCGCGGTGACGGTCTTCAAGCCCGAGGGGCCGCTGTCGGAGGGTGCCGTCGCGCCGTTCACCACGGCGGTCCGGGCCGGGACGATCAAGAGCATGGGCCGGGTGGTGCTGGACCTGTCGGCGGTGCCGTTCGTCGACTCGACGGGGCTGGAGGCGCTGATGGACCTGACCGACCTGGTCGGTCACGGCGGGCGGTCGCTGAAGCTGTGCGGCGTGAACAAGACCGTGCAGCAGGTGCTGGAGCTGGTCGAGCTGGCCAGCTTCTTCGACCTGTACGACGACGCCAACGGCGCGGTCCGGAGCTTCCTGTGAACAGCGTTGCCACCCCAGTCGCCAAGCGCATCCGCACGGGCGAGGCCCTGCTGGCCGCGGGGCTGATCACGCACGAGCAGCTGAGCCACGCGCTGGCCGAGCAGAAGACGACCCGGCGGATGCTGGGCGAGCTGCTGGTGGAGCAGGGGGCGGTGAACCCGGCGGTGCTGGTCGGCGTGCTGGGGCGGTGCATGGGGTTCCCGGGCGTCCACCTGCGGCACGGGCTGATCGACCCACCGCTGATCAAGCTGGTGGGCGAGGCCGAGGCCGAGCGGCTGCTGGCGGTGCCGCTGTTCAAGGTGCGCGGGACGCTGACGGTCGCCATGGCCGAGCCGCAGTCGCTGCCGGCGGTGGACCGGCTGCGGCACCTGACCGGCTGCCGCATCCGCCCGGTGCTGGCGCTGGCGGGGAACATCCGCGAGTTCGTGAAGAAGTACGCCGGGGGCGAGACGGGGATCGACGCGTTCCTGTCGTCGCTGGCGGAGTCGGACATCGAGGTGGTCGACCGCGAGGCGCTGGACGAGGGGCCGGTCACCGACCTGGACAAGATGGTGGCGGGCAGCCCCATCGTGAACCTGGTGAACGTCGCGCTGATGACGGCCGTGCGCGACGGGGCGAGCGACATCCACGTCGAGCCCGACCGCAAGGGGACGCGCGTGCGGTACCGCATCGACGGCGTGCTGCGCGACCTGATGAAGCCCCCCGCCGGCATCCACGCGTCGATCGTGAGCCGGGTGAAGGTGATCGGCAAGATGGACATCGCCGAGAAGCGGCTGCCGCAGGAGGGGCGCGTGCGCATCGTGGCCGAGGGGAGGGACATCGACCTGCGCGTGTCGTCCATGCCGACGCTGCTGGGCGAGAAGCTGGTGCTGCGCATCCTCGACAAGACGAACCTGCGCGTGCGCATGGAGGACCTGGGGTTCCGCTCCGAGCCGCTGGCGGCGTTCCAGAAGATGCTGCGCCAGCCGCACGGGCTGGTGCTGGTGACCGGCCCGACCGGCAGCGGCAAGACGACCACGCTCTACTCGGCGCTGGAGCTGGTGCGGAGCCCCGAGCTGAACATCGTGACGATCGAGGACCCGGTCGAGTACCAGCTGGACGGCATCAACCAGATCCACGTCCACGAGGCGATCGGCATGGGGTTCGCGCGGGCGCTGCGCAGCATCCTCCGGCAGGACCCGGACGTGATCATGATCGGCGAGATCCGCGACAACGAGACGGCCCGCGTGGCCGTGCAGGCCGCGCTCACGGGCCACCTGGTGCTGGCCACGCTGCACACGAACGACGCGCCGGGGGCGGTGGCGCGGCTGCTGGACATGGGCGTCGAGCCGTACCTGGTGAGCACGGCCATCAACGGCGTGGTGGCCCAGCGGTTGGCGCGGACGATCTGCCCCGAGTGCGCGACGAAGTACTACCCGGAGGAGTCGACGCTGCGCGGCGCCGGCATGGCCGAGCACATCGGACGGCCCTTCCGCAAGGGGGGCGGGTGTCCCAAGTGTCACGACAGCGGCTTCAAGGGGCGAATGGGCATCTACGAGGTGATGACCGTTACGCCGGGCATGCGGCGGTTGATCCACAAGGGGGCGTCGAGCCACGAGCTGCGCGACGTGATGCGGGCCAACGGCGAGATGCCGCTGCGGCAGGAGGGGATCAAGCTGGCGCTGGCGAACAAGAGCAGCCTGGAGGAGGTGCTGGGCGTGACGCACAGCGAGGACGACGAGCACGGCAAGACCAACACGATCGGGGTGGCCGCGTGAAGTTCGCCTACGAAGCGATCAGGAGCAGCGGGCAGGCCGTCCACGAGTTCGTGGACGCGGCCGACACGACCGAGGCCGGCGACCAGCTGCGCCGGCAGGGGTTGTACGTCACGGGCCTGAAGGAGGTCCCCGCCGACGCCGCGGCCGAGGCGGTGCGGGGCAAGACGCGCGGGGGCGGGAAGCGGCTGCGGAACGTGGCGATGTTCACGCGGCAGCTGCACGTGCTGATCCTGACCGGCACGCCGTTGGCCGAGGCGATGTCGGCGCTGGAGCGGCAGGCGACCGACGCGGCGTGGAAGGCAACGCTGGCCGGGGTGCGGGGGAAGATCGAGCAGGGGTCGACGCTGTCGGTCGCGCTGGCGGCGTTCCCCGAGTCGTTCGACGCCGTCTGCTGTGGGTTGGTCGCCGCGGGCGAGGCGGGCGGGAACCTGGACGCGATGCTCGACCGGCTGGCGCTGCTGGTCCGCAAGCAGCTGCACGCGCGCACGGCCATCATCGGCGCGATGGTCTACCCGTGCCTGCTGGTCGTGGTGGCGATGGGCGTGCTGCTGACGCTGATGCTGTTCGTGCTGCCGCGGTTCACGGAGCTGTTCAAGTCGCTCGACACGCCGCTGCCGCCGACCACGCAGGCGCTGATGGTCCTGAGCGGGTTCCTCACGGCGTACTGGTGGGCGATCCCGATCGTGGTGGTCGGCGGCGCGGTCGGCGGGCGGCTGTGGCTGCGGTCGCCGGCCGGGCGGCACGCGATCGAGTCGGCGCTGCTGAAGCTGCCGCGCGTCGGCCCGATCACCCGCAACTTCGCCACGGCCCGGCTCACGCGGCTGCTGGGCATCCTGGTCGGCGGGAAGGTGCCGCTGCTGGAGGCGCTGAACCTGACGCGCGACTCGATGACGCACCACCGGTACACCCAGCTCCTGGCGAAGGCGGGCGAGATGGTGACCCGCGGCGAGCCGCTGGCGGCGGCGTTCGGCGACGCGGAGCTGATCACCGCGAACGTGCAGGAGGCGGTGCGGAGCGGCGAGCGCACCGGGCAGTTGGGGCAGCTGCTGAACACGATCGCCGACTTCCTCGATGAGGAAAACGAAGTGGTCCTGAGATCACTGACCAGCATTTTGGAACCGATGATCCTGGTGGTGCTGGGCGTGTTGGTCGGGTTCATCGCGATCAGCATGTTCATGCCGCTGTTCGACCTGACGGCGGCGACGGGGGCGCGGTGATCCTACTCGCTGAAGCGAGCAGGCCGGGTCGTTTGAAACGAGTGAACCTTTGAATTGGCTGCCCCGTCAACCTCGCACGCCGATCGGGCTGGACGTGGGCGGGTCCACGGTCAAGGCCGTCCAGCTGCGGTGCGGGGCGGACGGGCAGCGGCTGGTTCACGCCGCGGTGCGGCTGCCGCGGCTGCGGCCGGGTTCGGCGTTGGACGAGGAGGAGGCGCGGCGGATCGCGGAGGTGCTGGCCCGGCGCGGGTTCCTGGGGCGCGACGTGATCGTAGCCGCCCCGCCGTCGCTGGTGTCGACGGCGCTCTTGGACCTGCCACCGGCGGGGCCGGACGTGCCGATGGACGCCATCGCGGCGAACGAGTTCGCGCGGCTGCACCAGCTGGAACCGGCGGCGCTGACGATGAGCCACTGGCCCGTGCCGACGCCGGCCCGCGGGGGCGCGGGGACGCACGCGCTGGCGGTGGGCTGCGCGGCGGCGGCGGCGGACGGGTATCTGGACATCCTCGAGTCGGGCGGGCTGTCGGCGGTGGCGATGGACGCGGGCACGTCGGCGCTGGCGCGGGCGTGCCTGCCGCTGGCCGCGCCGGCGCCGGCCATGCTGGCGGTGGCCGACCTGGGGTGGGAGGCGGCGACGCTGGCGGTCGTGGTCGGGGGCGTGCTGGCGTACGAGCGGCGGATCCCCGACGCGGGGCTGCGGCACCTGCTGGGCGGCACCGCCGACGTGGCGATGGGCGACGACGACATCATCCCGTACCTGCTGTGGCAGGTCGGCCTGACCGACGGCGGCGAGGCCGACGTGGGGGCGGACGCGGTCGACCTGATGCACGACCTGCGGCGTTCGCTGGAATCGCAGTTCGCGCGGCTGTCGGTCGAGCTGGGGATGGCGTTCGGGTACGTCGCGCACCAGTACCCCGACGGCAACCTGTCGCCGATCCTTCTGGCCGGGGGCGGGGCGGCCGTGCCGGGGGTGGCGGCGTTCCTGAGCGACCAGCTGGGCGTGCCGGTGGCGCTGGCCGACCCGGCGCGGCTGGTCGCGCCGGGCGGGCCCGAGCTGCCGGTCGACGCGCTGCTGGCGATGGGCTGCGCGCTGTTCGACGCGGGGGGCTACTGATGAACGGCCGAAACCTGATCCCGCTGGCGCGGCGTCGCCGACGGGCGTTCGAGCGGGCGACCCTGCGTTGGGTGGCGGCGGTGCCGGCGCTGATCGTGGCGGTCGTGGCGACCTACGTTGGTCTGTCGGCGGCGCTGCCGAGCGGGACGGCCGACGCGGCGGAGGCGGAGGTGACGGCGAACCAGGCGGCCGCGGCGCGCACGACGGCCAGCGGGGTGCGGGTGCAGGTCGCGGTCGCGCGGCAGGTGCTGGACGCGGCCCACGAGGTGTCCGACCAACCCGATTGGAGCCTGCTGCTGGCCGACCTGTCGCGCCGGCTCGGCGATGATGGCGTGCTCAGCGGGTGCGAGCTGAGGTCGGCCGACGACGGCGATGCGAAGGCCGGCGCGATGACGCTGCGGCTGACGGGCATCGCGAAGTCGCAGCCGGCGGCGACGCAGCTGGCGCTGCGGCTGGAGGCGGCGGGCCTGTTCTCGCGCGTCGACCTTCAGCGGACGACGCCGACGCAGCTGATGGGCGGGGACGCGGTGGGGTTCCAGATGGTCTGCACGCTGGGCGGGGCCGGCACCCGCGGGAGGACGCCGTGAGGATCGACACGACCGACCGGAAACTGCTCGGGCTGAACGGGGCGGGCGTCGCCGCGTGCGGGACGGTGGTCGTCCTGTTCTGCGCGATGGGGTTGCGGCCGCTGCTGGGGCGGGCGGCGGCGGCGGCAACGGCGCGGCACCGGCTGGCGGCGGCGGTCGAGCAGCGGGACACGTCGGACGCGACGATCCGGGACGAGACGGAGCAGCTGAAGTCGCTCCGCCACGACATCGCGTCGACCCTGGTGCTGCGGCCGGCGTCGGCGATCAACGAGCTGTTGGCGCGGGTGTCGGCGGTGGCGGCGGCCTGCGGGGTGCGGCTGGACGACGTGCGCGTCGGGAAGCCGGTCAACGGCGATCGCTACGCGACGCTGCCGCTGCACGCGGTGGGCCGGGGGACGTACCGCGACTGCGTGCGGTTCCTGCACCAGTTGAACTACGACTGCCCGGACGTCGGCGTGGCGGAATTTGCGCTGGGGGCGGCTTCGGGGGAGATCAACGTCGACCTGGAACTGCGGTGGCACACCGCGCTGCCGGTGGGGCCGTGAAGGGCGGGCGAGTGTCACGCGCGCGCCGCCACTCCAGGGTGCGGAACATCAGCGTAACTCATTAACAAATATGTATTTATCGACGGAAAAGGCACCCCGCGATGACGGCCGGAGCAGTGTAACATTTCGTAACATTTCGTAACATCCGTTAGACCGTCGCGGCGGCGGCAAGGGATTCGGCGGTGACCTCGCGGCGGTGATCGGAGCGGGGCGTGGTGGCGGTGGCGGTCGCGTAGTTGTCGGCGTAGTGGCAGGCGGCCCAGTGGGCCTGGCCGGTCTGGCGGAGGTCGGGCTCGGCGTCGACGCAGAGCTTCATCACGCGGGCCGACTCGCCGGCGACGGTGATCTGGACGGTGTCGCCTGCGCCGGCGGCGGCGAGCTCGCGGGTCTTGGTGCAGCGGGGGTGGAACTTGCAGCCGCAGGGAAAGTTGGCGGGGTTGGGGACGTTGCCGGCGATCGTCTCGAGGCGGTGGGCCCCGCCGCCGAGCTTGGGCATCGAGCGGAACAGGCCGACCGTGTAGGGGTGGCTGGGGGCGTCGAAGAGGTCCTCGACCTTGGCGAACTCGACGACGCGGCTGGCGTACATGACGGCGACCGTGTCGGCGTTCTCGGCGACGACGCCGAGGTCGTGGGTGATCATCAGGATGGACATGCCGCGCTCGGCCTGGAGGCGGCGGAGCAGCTCGAGGATCTGGGCCTGGATGGTCACGTCGAGGGCGGTGGTGGGCTCGTCGGCGATCAGCAGCTTGGGCTGACAGGACAGGGCCATGGCGATCATGATGCGTTGCCGCATGCCGCCGGAGAGCTGGTGGGGGTACTCGCGGACCCGGCGGTGCGGGTCGGCGATGCCGACGTCGGCCATGGCCCGCTCGGCGACGGCGTAGGCCTCGCGGGTGCCGACGCCCTGGTGGAGCGTGACGGCCTCGACGATCTGGTCGCCCACGGTGTAGACCGGGTTGAGCGACGTCATGGGCTCCTGGAAGATCATGGCGATGTCGCCGCCGCGGACGGAGCGCATCTGCTTCTCGGGCAGGGCGAGCAGGTCGCGGCCGGCGAAGCGGATGTGGCCGGACAGCATGCGGCCGGGCGGGCTGGGGATCAGGCGGAGGATGGAGAGGGCGGTGACGGACTTGCCGCAGCCGGACTCGCCGACGACGGCGAGCGTCTGGCCGGGGCAGATCGAGTAGGAGACGTCGCGGACGGGGCGGAGCTGCCCGCGCGGGGTGTCGAAGGCGACGTTGAGGGCGTCGACCTCGAGCAGGGGCTGGGCGGGGGCAGGGGTGTTGAGGGTCGACATCGGGTTAGGTCCTTCCACGGAGTTTGGGGTCGAGCGCGTCGCGGAGGGCGTCGCCGACGATGTTGAGGGCCCAGCTGACCGCGAAGATGGCGAACGATGCGGCGAGCGCCTCCCACCAGACGCCGCGAAGAATCTCCAGCTTGGAGTCGGTGATCATGCGGCCCCAACTGGGCTTCTCGCTGACGCCGATGCCGATGAAGGTCAAGGCGACCTCGGCCTGAACGTACCCTACGGCCGAAAGGCTGAAGGTGATGATGACCAGGTGCGTCACGTTTGGCAGGATGTGGCGGAAGAGGATACGCGGAGTGCCAGCGCCGGCCGCGCGTGCGGCGGCGACGTAGTCGGCGGCGCGGTGCTTGAACACGTCGCCGCGGAGCAGGCGACAGAGGCCGACCCAGTCGGTGAGGCCCAAGGCGAGGATCAACGCCGGCAGATCACCGTACCGGTCCTTAAACGACTCGCCGTTCTGGAACGTGTACCCTTGCACCGCGTACGTGATGGCCACGACCAGCAGGATCCAGGGGATCGAGCTGATCGTCGTGAACAGCCAGGTGATGAGGGCGTCGACCCACCCGCCGAAATAGCCCGCCAGCACGCCAAGGGTGGTGCCGATCCCGAGGCTGAGGATGCTGGTGCCGACCGTGATGATGAGGGCCACCCGGGTGCCGTAGATCACGCGCCAAAGGACGCTGCGACCGAGGATGTCGGTGCCGAGCCAGACGGACGGGTGGAGCGCCAGGCGAGGCGGATCGTAGCTGCCGCCGATCGGGTTGATGATGGCCCGCTCCATCGCGGGCAGGTAGCTAGCCAGCCCGGCGAGCACGTAGAGGCCGACGATGCCGAGGCAGAAGACCGTCCGCGGACGCGAGGTCAACTCGCCCCAGGCGGACCGGGGTCGCGCGCGGGCCGGCTGGGCAACGACGGTGGTGGGCAGGGCGTAATCGACCGGGTTTGCCATGGTCATTGGAGCACCACCC
This sequence comes from Tepidisphaeraceae bacterium, assembly GCA_965198865.1. Classification (GTDB taxonomy): domain Bacteria; phylum Planctomycetota; class Phycisphaerae; order Tepidisphaerales; family Tepidisphaeraceae; genus CBDAQA01. Next base: position 548,981 of record CBDAQA010000025.1, read on the forward strand.
GCGGGTCGGCCAGCGTGTAGGCGACGTCGTTCGCCACCAAGGCGAGGCAGTAGATGACGGACGTGACGTAGACCAGGAACATGACGACAGGCCGGTCATTCGCGAGCACGGCGGCGTCGAGCAGGTTGCCGAGGCCGGGGATCTGGAAGGTTAGCTCGAGGATCACGGCACCAAGGAACAGCAGCGGCAACGTGGTCACCGTGCTGGTAATGACCGGGATGAGGATGTTCCGCAAGACGTGCGTGAGCAGCAGTTCGCCCTCGCGGACGCCCTTGGCGCGACCGGTGCGGACGTAGTCGGCGTTGACCTCTTCCAGCGCAATCGTCCTGTAGAATCGAACGCCGCCACCGAGCGAGGCGACCACACTGACGATGATGGGCAGCGCGGCGTACTGGAGGGCGTAGAACCCCACGTCCCAGCCGGCGACCGGGAACCACCTCAGTTTCGCCCCGAACAACCATTGGGCGACGAGGTAGATCGTCACGCCGGGCAGGCTCATGAGCAGGATGGCGGCGGACGTGTTGATCACGTCGAACGGCTTGTCGCGGAACGCGGCCGACATGAGCGACAGCACCAACGTCAACCCCAGCGAGATGATGAAGACCGGCAACTGGATCGCCAGCGACACCGGCGCCTTCCGCCAGAACAGCGTCCAGACCGACTCCTCGTACTGCATCGACTCGGGAAAGCGGAACAGCAGCACGTCGAAGAACTGCGTGTCAAACAGGGCGGAGACCTTTCCGGACTTGCGGTACTCGACCCGGTTCAGAACGAACCGCGGCTTGTTCAGGCCCATCTTGGCGCGGATCGAGGCGAGCACCTCCGGCGTCGCGTGCTTGCCGGCGTACTGGCGCGCCGGGTCGTTGGCGATCAGCGAGAACAGGACGAACGTGATCAGCACGATGCCGAAGACGGTCGGAATCAACAGCAGCAGTCGGCGGACGACGTAGGCCCACATAATCAGAGTCCAAATGAAAGGTCCGTTCAGCGGAGGGCCGGGATCCTCCCAGGACTGGTATCCAGGGCAACGCAGCCTTCCGGCCCGTCGCTTGGACGGGTCGGTTGGTCAGTGTGCTTTCAACCATTTCGTTCGGGCCTCCGTGTCGAGCGTCATGTACTTCTTCATCCCGTACCCGTAGTCGCTCAGCCAAGGCTTGTTCTGCCAGTCGTGGTAAAGCTCGTAGGTCTCGTTGTAATACTGGAACATCCAGGGGCAGTCCTCGAGGATAATGTCCTGCATCTTTCGGTAGAGCGCGTCACGGGCCGGGCTGGGCGACATCGCCGACGTCTGCTCGTACAGCCGATCGAACTCGGGGTTGGCGTAGTTGCCCGAGTCGAGCCCGCCGGGGCCGATGTTCTTGCCGTAGAACAACTGCCAGAAGTCCTGCTCGTCGGGGTAATCGGCCACCCAGCCGGTGAGAAAGATCTGGGCCTGCTTGCGGTCGACCATGGACAGGAACACGTTGTACGGCTTGTAGTCGGTCACCACGTTCAGGCCGATCTGCCGCATCTGAGTGACGAAGAAGTCGCCCTCCTGCGTCGTGGCGGTCGTCGTGTCTCCGAACAGAATGTGCAGGGGCGGGATCGGCCCTCCGTTGATCTGCTCGGCCTCAACCAACTTCTGGCGGGCTGCGGCCGGGTCGAACGTCGAGTACCGGTGGACGCGGTTGGCGTCGTAGGTGGGGAACCCCGGTGGAATCGGACCGTTGGCGGGGATGCCCCGGCCGTTCAGGTACAGGTCGATGAACCGCTTCCGGTCGAACGCCATCGACATCGCCTGCCGGAGCGGCTTGTTCTTGCCGACGACCGGGTCGGCCATGTTGAACACGACGTAAGACACCCACGGGTCGGCCGCCTTGGCAAGCCGGATCCCCTCGCGCTCCATCTCCGGCGTCAATGAGGCGGTGCCACTGCTTATCGCCTGCCCGAACGTGTCCTTGGGGATCGCGCTGGCGTCGAGTTGTCCCTCAAGGAACAGGTACCACGGTGGCAGCGACTCCTGCAGGCAGGTCAACTGCACCCGCTTTACGTGCGGCAGCCGCTCCGCGTCGGACAGCTTGGTGCCGCTGCGCACGTTTGAACCGCCGCGGTACAGCGGGTTGGCCTCGTAGACGATCTGTTGGTCGGGCAGGTTCTTCACCATCGCGTAGGCACCGGTGCCGACCGGGTGGTTCTTGAAGTGCTCGCCCCAATACTCGACGGCACCGCGGCTGACGGCGGCCGTCTGCATCAGGGCGAGGTTGAACGTCAGCTGCGGATACGTGTCGGCCAGTTCGATCCGCAGCGTGTACCGGTCGGGGGCCGTCAGCCCCTCCACCGGGCGGCTCCAGTCGATCTCTTTGGTCGACGGGCACGACTGCGTGTAGTTGAACCAGTCGTCGATACCGACGATGTGCCCCTGGAACGTCTGGGCGTAGGCAGCCGTCACGCCCAGGTGGAAGTTGCACACCCGCTTCCAGGAGTACACCAGATCGGCGGCGGTCAGTTCCGGCCCGACGCCGTCGGGCCAGACCACGTGGTCGGGGTCGTAAAAGTGGATGCCCGGCTTGACGTGGATCGTCATCGTCTTGCCGTCCGGGCTGAGCACCGGAGCGCCGTCGGCCAGCTCGGGCTCGAGCCGGTACTTGTCCTCGCCGTAGGCATAGTTGTAGAGGCACTCGTAGACGTAGCCGTCCAGGGCGACGACGCCCTCGTCGCTGACCTCCGCCGGGTCGAGGGTCTTGATGTTCCCGCCGTAAGTCGCGTAGTTCGTGTTGGGGTCGCGCGTCCGGGTTATGGCGAACGACACCCCGATGCCGGCCACGACCAGCAGGCATAGGCCCAGGTAGCCGAAGAACACCCACTTCACCTTGCGCATCGTTGCACCTCACGCATCCCGTCACGTCCGCTTGGGGTCCAGCGCGTCGGCCAGGGCCTCGCCGAGGAGGTTGTACGCGAGGACGGTCAGGAAGATAGCGACGCCGGGGAAGACGGCCAGCCACCAGTGGAACTGGCCGCCCTGGCCCAGCGACTGGGCGAGCATGCCGCCCCAGCTGGGCTGGTCGACCGTGCCGAGGCCGAGGTAGCTGAGGGTCGACTCGGCGGTGACGGCGCCGGCGACGCCGAAGCTGGCGGTGATGACGACGGGCGTGATGCCGTTGGGCAACATGTGGCGGAAGATGACCGAGCGGGTCGAGAGCCCGGCGGCGACGGCGGCGTGGACGTAGTCGGCCGTGCGCAGGCGGAGGAACTCGGCCCGGACGTACCGGGCGTAGCCGGTCCAGCCGGTCACGCCGATCACGCCCATCAGCATGGGGAAGCGGTACGACTCGCTGGGGAACAGGGCGACCAGCGTGAGCATCAGGAACAGGGTGGGGATGGCCTCGAACACCTCGATCAGGCGCATGCCGACCAGGTCGGCCGCGCCGGCGAAGTAGCCCATCGCGCCGCCGATGAGCAGCCCGATCACGATGGCGATGCCGGTGGCGTAGAGGCCGAGCGACATGGCGGTGCGGCAGGCGTGCAGCAGCCGGCTCAGCACGTCGCCGGCGTTGCCCTCGGTCCCCATCCAGTGGCGGTGGCCGGGGGGCTGGTTGTCGGCACCGGTGACGCCGGGGTCCTGCTGGTAGTCGCTCGGCGAGAACGGGACGGGCGCGTTGATGACGAACGACATCCGCCCGGCGGCGGCGGCGACGCGGTACTGCTCCCACGTCACGTTGGTCAGGCCCGGGCGGACGAACCTGCAAAAGCCGGCCAGGATGAACAGGCACAACACGAAGATGCCGAGCTTGGCCGCGATCGTGACCGACCGCGAACGGCACAGTACGGCCCCGATCACGACCGCCCCCAGGAGGGTCAGGTCGACCCAGTTCAGCGACGCGGCCAACGGGCTGGACCAGTGGTGGTCGACGCAGATCAGGTACGGGTTGCTGTTGGCCAGGAACGGGGCAAACACGGCCAATGCGGCGAGCAGGCCGATCCACAGCACCGCGACCTTGGCCGAGGCGCGGGCGAGCGTCTTGCCGAGGATCTGACCGACGAACGTCGCGGCCGGCGGGGGCGGCGGAGCGGGCGACGACAGCGGCAGGTCGGTGGCGACGGGCGCGGTCACTCGCCCCCCCCGCGATGGCGTCCGTCGCCGTGGGTCGGTCGAAGCCCCGGATGTACATCCAGGGCTCCATCGGATCGGGCGGGTGCTCGACGGCGGTCACTCATAGCTCACCCGCGGGTCGGCGACGACGTAGAGGATGTCGGCCACCAGGTAGCACAGCAGCCCGATCCCGCCGACGATCAGCGTCTGGTCCAGGATCAGGTCGCGGTCCTTGGCGCCGATGGCCTCGATCATGAGCGAGCCCATGCCCTGGATGCTGAAGATCTGCTCGGTGATCAGCGCGCCGCTCAGCAGGCCGGGGATGAGCCCCGCACTGCTGGTGATCAGCGGCAGCAGGCTGTTGCGGAACACGTGGCGGTAGACGATCGCGTTCTCGGTCGCCCCCTTGGCGCGGGCGGTGCGTGTGAAGTCGGCGGCGAAGTTCTCCAGCATCGAGCCGCGCACCAGCCGGCTCAGCACGGCGAACCCGGTGTAGCTGAGGCACGTGACGGGCAGGATCAGGTGCCACACCGTGTCGAGCAGCCAGCCGGGCGACCCGTTGCCGGGCAGGAACGGCATGGCGTCGGCCTGGAGGTCGTGCAGGCCGCTGGTGGGGAACAGGTGGACGTACTGACGGTTGGCGAGGAAGCCGATCATCAGCACGCCGGCCAGGATGGTGGGGACCGACCAGAGGCCCATGAACAGGTAGGCCGACCCGACGTCGACCGCCCCGCCGCGACGGCGGGCGGCGGCGATGCCGGTGACGATGGCGATCCCGTGCGTGATCGGCAGCGAGATCAGGCTGAGCAGCAGCGTCACCGGCAGCCGCTCGGCGATCAGGTCGGTGATCTTCCGGCCCTTGGACATGCTGTCGCCGAGGTCGGGCCACTTCAGCCAGTGGAACGTGGCCGACCCGTCGGCACCGTACGCCGTGCCGATCGGCAGGAACTGGTTCACCCACCGCCAGTACTGCACGGGCAGCGGCTTGTCGAGCCCGTAGCGGTGGATCCGCTCCTCGGCCGCGGCCCGCGCCTCCTTCCCCTTGAGGGCCCCCTCGTCGTTCAGCTCCGACCCGCCCACCCCGCCCGGCGAGGCGGCCATCACCAGGAACACGACCAGCGTCGTGCCCACCAGCGTCACCGGCAACAGCAGCAGTCGGCGAATGATGTAGTTCAGCATCGCTGGCCCGGGACCACTTGAACCGCGCTCACTTGACCCACTTCGCCTGCCCCGTCGGCACGTACCACTCGGCGACGTCGTTCAGCCCCAGCGGGACCAACTGGACGTTGGCGAACCGCTTATCGACGAACGTGAGCGTCTTCGACGCGAACAGGAACGTGTAGGGCTGGTCCTCGTGCAGGATGGCGTGGCACTTCCGCCACAGCGGCAGCCGGACGGCGGGGTCGAGCGTCTGGCGGGCCTGGCGGATGGCGGCGTCGAGCTGGTCGTTGTGGTACGACATGAAGTTGTCGGCCTTGTCGGCGATCTGCGACGAGTCGAACATCTGGTAGATGTCGTCCTCCAGCCCGGCCGTCCACCCCAGGCTGATCGCGTCGAAGTCCCGGTCCTTCAATCGCTGGCTGAAGACCGACCAGTCCAGCCGGTCCGGCTCGAACGTGACGCCCGCCTTGGCGAAGCTGTCCTTGAAGCTCAGCATCACCCGGTCGTACACGGTCGACCCCAGCGGGTAGGTGACCTTGATCACGAACGGCTGCCCGTCCGGCCCCCTGAGCGTGCCGCTGCCGTCATCGCTGTAGCCCGCCTCCTTCAGCAGCGCCCTGGCCCGGTCAACGTCGAACGGCCAGGGCTGGATCGCCGGGTCGTTCTGCTTGCCCAGCCGGTTGAACGGGCCGGTGACGACCGACGCCTGCCCGAGCAGCACGTCGTCGCAGATCCGCTTGCGGTCGCAGAGCATGGTCATCGCCTGGCGGACGCGCTTGTCGGCGAACCGCGTCGGCTTGCCGTTGCGCTGCTGGTTCCAGGCGATGTACCGGTAGCCGGCGCTGGGCGTGTCGTACTCCAGGTGCTGGGCGCGGGCCATCACATCCGGGTTCGCCAGCAGGCTCTTGTGCTGAACGGGGTTGGCCCCGAAGACGTCCAGCTCGCCGTTGGTGAACGCGGTCAGCCGGGGCAGGTCCGACCCGATGATCTTGTAGACCAGCTTGTCCAGCGAAGCCGGCTCGCCCCAGTACCGGTCGTTCCGCACCAGCTCGACGGAGTTGCCCGGCGTCCACTGCTTCTGCCGGGGGTCGGTCGCGAACTTGTAACGCCCGCTGCCCATCAACAGCCCGGTCGACTTGTTGAACTTCTCCGGCCCGATCGGCTCGTAGAAGTGCCGGGGCAGGACGTACGAGTCGCCGGCCAGCCCGATCGGGTCGAAGAACGGCTGGGCGAACTCGTACGTGACCCCGTTGTCGCCCGTGCGGACGACCCGGCGGATCTTCTCGAGCGCCGACCGCGCCCGCGGGGCCTCGACGTCGCGGTTCATCGCCCAGTTGAACGTCCAGACGACGTCGTCGGCCGTCATGGGGACACCATCGGAGAACGTCACGTTTGGCCGGAGTTGAAACGTCACGCGGATCGGGCACGGGCAGGCGGGGTCCTTGCAGACGTCGTCCTCCTTGGCCCCCGCCGCCACCTTCGGGTCGACGAACTTGTGGTAGTCGGCGATGTGGTCCTCGACCGTCCACCCGGGCAGGGCCAGCAGCGGGACGTACTCGGTCGTGACCGGGTCACGGATGACCAGCTGCTCCAGCACGCGGGCCTGGATCGAGGCGGCGAACGCGTCGCCGGAGACGAGCGGCGTGAGCTTGTCGCTGTTGGGGCCGGCCGCGACGTACCAGTCGTGGGCGGCGTAGCCGGGCATGGTGGTGGCCGCCCGCACCCGCGCCGACGGGTCGCCGCCGACCGGCCGTTCGACCGGCACCGGACCGGCGTTCGCCACCGACACGCCGCGGTCCAGCTGCCGGCGGACCGACGCCAGGTCCCGGCTCTGCTCGTCCAGCTTGTGGTTCAGGTCCTGCAGCGCCGCCCACTGCCGGTCGTACTGCTTCATGGCCAGCGCGACCATCCCCGCCAGCAGCAGGATCAACACGAACAGGATCAGGTCCTTGGCACCCAAGCGGTTTTCCATGGGATCGGTCGGTAGTTGTTGGTCGTCAGGTGCCGGTGGCGAGGCCGGCGTCCAACCACGGGCGGCCCAGTGTTCACACGTTCGCCGCACGGCGCTTGGGGTCGAACACGTCGCGTAAGCCATCGCCGAGGAAGTTCAGGGCCAGCAGCGTCGCGGCCAGCAACAGGCACGGGAACACGAGCAGCCACAGCTTGGGGTCGACCGGGTTCAGCCCCTGCGCCAGCCCCTCGCTGGCCAGCGACCCCCAGGTGGGCAGCGGCGGCTGGATGCCGATGCCGAGGAAGCTGAGCGTGCTCTCCTGCAGGATCGCGCTGGGCACGGTGAGCGTGGCGTACACCGTGACCGGCCCGACCAGGTTCGGCAGCAGGTGCCGCAGGAAGATCCGCCGTTCCGGCACGCCCAGCGCGTGGGCGGCGTCGACGAACGGCATCTGCCGCAGGCTCAGCACCTGCCCGCGGATCACCCGGGCCATCGTCAGCCAGCTGACCAGCCCGATCGCCAGGAACATCACGCTCAGGTTGGCGGCCGAGAACGAGTAGGACGACTGACCGCCCAACACGAAGTCGATCGTGGTCCGCAGCGGCCGCTCCAGCGCCAGCTTCAGCAGCACGACCATCAGGATGTACGGCAGCCCGTACAGGACGTCGACCACGCGCATCAGGACCGCGTCGATCCAACCGCCGTAATACCCGGCGATCACCCCGACGGAGACGCCCAGAAACACCGCCACCGCCGCCGCCAGCAACCCGACGGTCAGGCTGATCAACCCGCCCAGCAGCACCCGGCCCAGCAGGCTCTGGCCCAGCTTGGTCGTGCCCATCAGCATCCACGCCGGCGACGCGCGCGGCGGGCTGATGCCCATCTTGTGCTGCAGGTCGTAGAACAGGTCGCTGGCCGGTTGGCCCGCGCGGGGCGGCGTGGCGGTCCACGGCAGCGTGACGACGCACAGCAGCAGGATGGCCAGGATGAAGCTGCCCCCGGTGACGACGCGCGGGTTGGCCAGCAACCGCCGCCGGAGCGTGTCCGGGGCCGGGGCGCGTGCCGCCGCTGTCGAGAGGGGCGTCGAGGCGGAAAGGGCTGTCATCAGTGGGTCATAAACGGCGCGGAGTTGGTTCCCGACAGTCTTACGGCAAACCCCCCGCCGGACGCAAGCCGATCCTCAGCCGGAGCCACGACCCCGACGCGACGCTCCGCTGACGGCCAGAAGCGCCGCGCGCCACGGGCAAGATTGTCCTCTTGGCGCGACCACAGGGCAGGCTATACTCTCCCCTCCCGATCGCGGGCAGATAGCTCAGCTGGTAGAGCAATGGATTGAAAATCCATGTGTCCCCGGTTCGATCCCGGGTCTGCCCACTCGCCGAAAGGCACCGAGGCCGCCGCCCAGCCGGGCGTGCGGCCTCTGTTTTTTTGCAGCGTGATCAGGCCGCGGCGAGCATGGTCAGGAAGCTGGCCTCGACGTGCCGGGCGAAGCGGCGGCCGTCGCACAGGGGGCTGGCGAGCAGGCGGTCGCGGAGCGTGGACCGCAGGTCGCCAAGTCGTGCGACGTCTCGCGCCAACGCCCTGGCGGTGGAGACGAACCCCTCCTCGTCGGCAGCGGCGAGGTCGCGGAGGTCGAGGTTGCACAGCTGGCTCCACCCCGCCCGGCCGACCGCCGACGTGCCGACCGTCGTGACGACCGGAACCCCCATCCACAGCGCATCCAGGCTGGTCGTGTGGCCGTTGTAGGGGAACGTGTCGAGGCCGATGTCGATGCGGTGGTACGTCCGCAGGTAGGCGGTGCGCGATTGGCGGCCGACGAACTCGACATGGTCGGGGCTGACGCCATGCCGGCCGAGCGCCTCAAGCACGCGACGCCGGGCCGACCCCTCGGGGGCCAACAGCAGCAGCCGGGCGCCGGGCAGGCCGACCAACGCGCGGGCCCACAGGTGCAGCGTTCCGTCGCTCACCTTGCAGAAGTTGTTCAGGCAGCCGAACGTGACGAAACCGTTCCGGCGCGCGGGCAGTTCGTTCACCTGCGGACCATCGGTGAGCGGGTCGTAGCACCAGAAGGTGTCGGGCAGACGGATCGTCCGCTCGACGTAGGCGGCGTCGTGGCCGGGCGGGTCGAGGTGCGGATCGCTCAGGCGGTAGTCGATCGCCTCGAGGCCGGTGGTGCCGGGGTAGCCGAGCCAGGTGACCTGCACCGGCGCGGGCCGCCGGGCGAAGGCCGGCAGGCGGTTGTGGGCCATGTGGACGGTGAGGTCGACCAGCACGTCGATGCCGTCGGCCCGGATCCGATCGGCGAGCGCACCGTCCGACAAGCCGACCGTCTGGCGCCAACCGTCCACGTGCCCGCGGATTCTGGCGGTGACCGCGTCCGGGGCGGCGACGTCGGAGTAGCAGGTCACCTCGAACCGCTCGCGGTCGTGGTTCGACAGCAGCGGCAGCGTGAAGAACGACTGGCAGTGGTCCCGGAAATCGGGCGCGACGTAGCCGACCCGGACGCGGTCGGGCGAACGACGGACGGCTGGCCGGACGGCGGCGCGCGTCAGGGGGTTCGCGTGGCGGTCGGCCCAGGCGACGGCGGCGGCGCGATGGTCGGCGGGGTCGGCGGCGGCGTGGTACAGGATGGTGTAGACGAGATTGCTGTGCGCCGCCGCATCGTCGGGTCGCAGGGCGAGAGCGCGTCGCCAGCAGTCCAAGGCACCGTCGAGGTCGCCCGCCGCCTTCAGGGCGTTGCCGAGGTTGTTGTGGGCCTCGCTGAGGTTCGGCCGCGACGCGATCGCCTGCCGGAGCATCGCGATCGCCGGGTCGACCTCGCCCGACCGGTCCAGGGCCGAGCCGAGGTTGCTCATCGCCTCGGCGTAGTCGGGACGGTGGGCGATGGCGCTGCGGTAACAGGCGATGGCCTCGGCCGGATGGTTGGCCTGGCGGAACACGGACCCAAGATTGCAGTGGGCCTCGGCGTAATCGGGGCGGAGGGCGATCGCCCGGCCGAGGGCGTCGGCCGACTCGGACAGGCCGCCCGACTCGTACAGCCAGACGCCCAGGTTGTTCCACGCCTCCGGCCAATCGGGCCTCAGGGCAATCGCGCGGCGGACGGCGACGATGGCATCGCCTACCCGGCCCTGTCGGCGCAGGGCGGCGGCGAGGTTGAATTGACCGGTGGCCCCATCGGGCTGGAGCCGGACGGCCTGCCCGAAGGCGGCGGCCGCTTCGGCGGGGCGGCCGAGGCGATCGAGGGTCGTGCCCAGGTTGCCCCAGGCGTCGGCGGAGGCGGGCTCCAACTCGACGGTCCGCGTGAAGGCGGTGGCGGCCGCGGCCAGGTCGCCCCGGCGGAACAGAGCACCGGCTAGGGCGGCGTGCTCCCCGCCGCCGGTCGGCTGCAGGCGGCAGGCCCGGCGGAGGGCGGCGATCGACTCGTCCAGCCGGCCCGCGTCGGCCAGCAACAGGCCCAGGTTGTAGTGGGCCGCCGACAGGTCGGGGCACGCGTCGGTTCCCCGGCGGTAGGCGTCGGCGGCGGCGTCGAGGTCGCCGGCCTGACGAAGGGCATTCCCGAGGTTGACGTGGGCCTCGCCGAAGTCCGGCTTCAGGTCGATCGCCCGGCGGTAGGCGGCGATCGCCTCGCCGTCGTTCCCACCAGCGGCCAGCACCAGCCCCAGGTTGCCGTGGCACTCGGCCGACGCCGGCGCCAGTTCCGCCGCCCTCCGCAGCAGCTCCACCGCCAGCTCCGCCCGACCGGTCTGGAACGCCAGGACGCCCAGCATCTGCGTCGCCCGCGGCTCCGTGGGATCGTCGTGCAGGGCCGCCCGGTACGCACGCTCCGCGCCACCGAGCTCGCCCGCCCGGTGCTGGACGATTCCCTCATCGAAGTGCGAATGGGCTGCGTTGGTCATGGTGCGGTGGTCCACGGGCCAGGGGCGTAGTGCGTTGCTGCACATTCTGATCGGTCGGGCCGGCCGAGATCGTCCAATCACCGCGAGCCGTGCCTGACCGCGATCGAGCCACGGCGCGTCGCCCCGGGGACCGGGGCGGCCGCGGTGCCGTTCGCCGCGATTCTGGGCGCGTAGAGTCGGGACATGGATTCCGTGACGACGCGCACGATCCTCCGCTACGACGACGGCACCGCGCGCGAGGTGGACGACGAGCTGGTCGAGGAGGAGCCGCTGGAGATCCGCGTGCGCGGGCGGGCGATCAGCGTCACCATGCGGACCGGCGGGCACGACGACGAGCTGGCGGCCGGGTTCCTGCTCACCGAGGGGGTCATCCGAAGACCCAGCGACATCCTGCGGATCGACCCGTGTGAGCGGAACGAGTTCGGCAACGTCATCAACGTGCTGCTGGCCCCGGACGTGTACGTCGACTTCGACCGGCTAACCCGGCACGTGTTCGCGTCGTCCAGCTGCGGCCTGTGCGGGAAGGCCAACATCGAGGCCGTGCGGGGCAACTTCCCGGCACTGGCGGGCGACCTCGTCGTGGATGCGGGCACGATCCTGCGCCTGCCCGACGTGATGCGGCAGACACAGGCGACGTTCGACCGGACCGGCGGGCTGCACGCGGCGGCGCTGTTCACGGCGGCGGGCGAGCCGGTCGTGCTGCGGGAGGATGTCGGCCGGCACAACGCGGTCGACAAAGTGGTGGGCCACTGCCTGCGGCGCGGGCTGCTGCCGTTATCGGACCACGTCCTGATGCTCAGCGGGCGGGCGTCGTTCGAGATCATGCAGAAGGCCCTGGCGGCTGGCGTTGCGATAGTTGCGGCGGTGTCGGCCCCGTCTAACCTGGCGGCGTCGTTTGCCGATGAGAGCGGGCAGACGCTGGTCGGGTTCGTGCGCGGTCGCCGGCTCAACGTGTACGCGGGCCGGCAGCGGGTTCGGACCGGCGGGTGAGAAAACTTCAGCTTTTCCAAAGTTTCCCCGACCTCCGGCCGATATCGGACGTACCTGTGGATCGCTGGGCGTCGTGCTGTGCCCGGCCTTTTCGCGTTTGGTAGAGGGTGACATGTCACGGCCGTTCGGTGCGATGGTCCTGTCTCACAACCGCCTCCGGGGGCCGGCGGCGTCCGACCCGGCCCACGCCGACGCGCCCGGCGCGTTCGCCAACCCCCTGTACGACGGGGCCGACCCCTACGTCGTCCGCCACGGCGACGAGTACTTCACCTGCTGCACGGGCCCCCGCGGCCGGCTGGAGGTGTGGCGGTCGGCGTCGCTGCTGGAGCGCGGCACCTGCGCCGTCGTCTGGACGCCGCCCCGCTGCGGGTGGAACCGGGCCGAGATCTGGGCCCCGGAGCTGCACTTCATACAGGGCCGCTGGTTTATCTACTACGCGGCGAGCAACGGGCGGAACGAGAACCACCGCATGGGGGTGCTGCGGTCGGTCACGGACAACCCGCAGGGGGAGTTCCAGAACCTGTGCCAGCTCTACACCGGCGACGACATCGACGGGAAGACGAACAACCGCTGGGCGATCGACGGCACGCCGCTGGAGTTGAACGGCAACCTCTACTTCGCCTGGAGCGGCTGGGAGGACCACCGCGACATCCAGCACCTGTACATCGCCCGCATGAGCGACCCGGCGACGATCTGTTCCAACCGCGTGCGGATGGCCCCCAACAACTGCCACGAGTGGGAACACGTCGGCGAGACGCGCAAGCAGCGCGGCCTGCACGAGGGCCCGGCGTTCCTGCACCGGCACGGCCGGGTGTTCTGCGTCTACAGCTGCAGCGGGTCGTGGGAACCCACGTACAAGCTCGGCCTGCTGAGCATGGACGAGAGCGACGACCCGATGAACCCGGCCAGCTGGACGAAGCACCGCAGCCCGGTCATGCAGTCGACGCCGGACGTGTTCGGCATCGGCCACTGCTCGTTCACGACCAGCCACGACGGGCAGGAGGACTGGATCCTGTTCCACTCGAAGAAGAGCAAGCGGCACGGCTGGCCGAGGAGCGTGCATGCCCAGCGGTTCGGCTGGACCAAAACCGGCCTGCCCGACTTCGGCCGGCCGCTCAAGGCGGGCGAGCGGATGCCGACGCCGAGCCGGCCGATCGTGATGCCGGGGCGGAAGTGGGCGGCGTAGGGCCGCTGGCGCGCACGGTCACGCACGTTGGTCACGGCAGTGGATCAGCCTCGGCCTGAAGGCGAATCCACCAATCCCGGATGCCGAGGACGTCGACCCAGAAACCCAGGTATTGCGGGTCCAGAAGTGCGTGTTGCAGTTCGTAGACACTTATCGCATCTTGGAATTGTTTCTCGCTGCCGCCCGACAGGTCCGCCCACTTCAGCTTCTGAAGGATCGTGTCCTCGGGTCGCGACATGAACATCGACACTCCACCGATGGAGCCCTTGTACCTCCGGCCGAATCGGGATTGATCGAATGGCTCGTCCGTGAGCAACCAAAAATCGACCTTGTCGCCCGAGTCGTTGTCGACCAGGTTGAACATGTCCATGCGTGCGATCGCCTCCCGAGCCGAGATCGGGTCGAGGTAATAGCGGCCCATCGGGAAGGCGGCGGTCAGCGCGGGCACGCTATCCGGGGTGATGCGAACGACGAGATCGACGTCATGGGTCGAGCGGGGCGTGCCCTGCACGCCAGACACGAACGACCCGGTCACCATGTAGGGGATCGATTCCCGCTCCAGAACGGCGACAACGCGGTTCAGTAGTTCTTGTTGTGACATCGAGCCAACCGCTCAAGGTAAATCGCGTGGAGCTGGGCCTCCGCAAGGTGCGGGAACCGGAGACGCAGCCCCTCGCGGAATCGGGCCTTGGCCGCATCCGACAACTCGAACACCTTGGCCGCCTTTTCCGACGGCGTCATTGCCGCCAGCGCGCGCAGGTAGACCTTCTGGTTCGGTCGCGGTTTCGGATCCCTCACAGCCGTATCGCTCCGTTCAGTGGGTGTCACCGGCGATCCTTGCCGCCACGGCCGTGGCCACTTCCTTGTCGTCCCAGGTCGGGTGAGTCGCGCGGACGTTTCCCTCGACCAGTGATCGTGCCGCCAGATAAAGCGCGTCAACGATCTGCAACCGTTGTGCGCGTGTCTTCCGGCACCCGATCTCAGCCATGGCGTCGTCGATTACGTCAGCGGGGGCAGATCTCGGTTCCACGCGTCCGAAGCTTAACAAGGTCGGCCCACTCGCGCGAAACTTGGGAACGCGTCACACACGGCAAATCCGCTCCGTAATGTCCACTGCACCGTTTAGGGCAGCAATCTGCTGGTGTGCGATCTTCTTGTGCGTATCCGGGTGGTTCTCCACGAACGACCAGACCGCCATCCGTGAGATCAACAGAGCGCACTTAACGGACAAATCCGGCCGAAAGATGATCGCACCAACGTAGTCGAATGCCTCCGCGTCCAGGTTTCGACAAAGCAGGCGTTGCTCAAGACGGCCGTCAGACGGAAGCCTCCGGCACTTCACCTGTATCCGTCCATACATTGGTGCCAGCACGTCGAAGCCCTTGGTGCCGCGGCGTTCGCGTTTGCCAAGGAGGGCTTGCTCAAGCAGGTACTCCGCATAGTCAGAGACGGAGTCAATGCCATATGGCTCCAACTGCTGATAAGCAGCCACGAGGTTGGCGACCAGCCGTCGCAGGTCGGCGGGCGAGTTTGGATGTGCGGTATCCAAGTGCATGGTCAAGCATCTCGCATGCTGGCTGGGTCGATCCCGTACCCCCCGCAGAACGCCTCGTACGCCAACGGGCTGATCTCGCTCGGCTTGATCTCGCTCCGGCCGCCCCAGAAGACGTTGGTGTAGCTGACCGGGATGCCGACCGACGCCAGGTGCGCGTCGATCGCGGCCTTGTGGGCCAGGACCAGCGCCTTGTCGGTGCCGTGGGCGACGCCCATCACGTTCACGTTGCCGAAGTCGGGGCCGCCCTCGCGCCAGTAGGCGTGGGTCATGATGTGGAACCGGCCCACCTGCCGGCCGGCGTCGACCTCGCGCCCGGGCGGCACGGCCCAGTGGAACAGTCCGTTGTACTTGGTCACCTGCTCGCCGGTCTTGAGCGTCTTCACGTGCTCCAGGAACGTGCTGAACCGCCCCACCACGCCGCGCGCGTTCAGGCTCGCCGCCACGTCCAGGAACTGCGCCAGCGGCACGCCCGCCTCCGCCGCCCGGGCGGCCCACAGGTCGTCGGCCAGCAGTTCGTCCGGCTCGAACTCGCGCTTGACGGCCGTCAGCACGCGCCAGTCCAGCTCGTTCAGCTCGACGATCTCCGTGTCGGTGACGTCGGCCAGCGCGTCAGACTTCGACCCCGGCTCCATGCCGCGCCGCCGCACGTGGCCGACGCCTAAAGCAAACAGTCGCTTGGCCGGCATCAGGCGGAACTCGGTCGCGCCGGTCTGGTCGCACAGGAACTGGCAGTGCTTGGCCAGCGAGTAGCCCTGCGGCACCTTGAGCGTGGTCCACAGCCGGTACTTCGCCCCGGTAA
Source organism: Tepidisphaeraceae bacterium (assembly GCA_965198865.1). Classification (GTDB taxonomy): domain Bacteria; phylum Planctomycetota; class Phycisphaerae; order Tepidisphaerales; family Tepidisphaeraceae; genus CBDAQA01. The sequence continues at coordinate 564,588 of CBDAQA010000025.1, forward strand.
TCGCGGCGTCGGTACTGCGGATGACGACGTGCCCGCTGAACGGGTCGTGCTTGAACATCCAGTCGAACGCCGTCGACAGCTGCTCCTCCGGTACCACCCAGGCCACGAGCGCCCCGCGGGCCAGGTTCGTCGCCATCAGCGTCTGGCGAACCCGCCGGATCGTCCCCGCCCGAACCATGGCGGCGATCCGCTCCTTCACGGTGGTCACGTCCACGCCGCTCAGGCTGGCGATCGCCCCCATCGGGTCGGGCTGGAAGCCGCGGACCTTGTCCTCCGATACGGCCAGGATGGCCGCATTGATGGGATCTCGCGTCTCGACCGGTAGCGTCAGCGTGTCGTTCATAGGGGTGGGGCGATTCTAACCCGGCAACGGCGGCTGGGGCAGACCGGGGCAACCGATTCACGCCGGGCGGGCGTCCTTCCGATGAACGGGTTATTCGGACCGCCCCGCCGTGGCCGGCGGGCCACGCTTCGCACGGTGCCCGACCGCCCACGGAATCAGACGCCCATGCCAAACCCCATCCTGCTGTACCTGTCGTACGGTGCCGGCCCGCACGTGGACGAGGCGATCTTCTCGGTCCTGTCGGCCACGCGGCAGCGCCGGCCGACGGACCCGTTCGACATCGTCATCCTGACCGACGATCCCGCCCCCTACGCCGGCCTGCCCGTCGTGATCGAGCACGTGCCGGCCGAGCACCTGACCGAGTGGGGCGGGCCGCTCAACTTCGGCCATCGGCGGAAGATCATGGCGCTGGCCCACGCGCTGCGGCGGTTCGCCGTCCCAGTGGTGATGATCGACGCCGACACCTACTTCCACTGCTCGCCCGCACGCCTGTTCGGGCGGGTCGGCAAGGGGCGGTCGCTGATGCACCTCCGCGAGGGGGAGCTCGGCTACCTGGTCGCTCACGGCTACATGAAGCAACGGTTGCCGGGCCTGTCGTTCACGTTGGCCGACGGCGAACGGTACGAGCTGACCAAGGAATCGCCCATGCACAACGCTGGCGTCGTGGGCATCCACCCGGACGACGCGGGGCTGGTCGACAAGACGCGCGAGCTGGCCGACGCGATCCACGCCGCCGCCGCCAGCTGGCTCAGCGAGCAGCTGGCGTTCAGCTGCGTGCTGAACCGGCACACGCAGGTGTCGTCCTGCCGGGACGTGATCTTCCACTACCACGAGTGGTTCATCCGCAACCCGTTCCGCGAGCGGCTGCCCGACTGGATGCGCGAGACGGCCACCCTGCCGGTCGGGGCACGCGCCGATGCGCTGCACCTCCGCCGGCCGAAGTCGCCGCTGGGCAAGAAGCTCCGGGCGATCATCAAGCGCCCGCTCAAGCGGCTTGGCTACCACCGGCACGACCTGAACACCAGCACGTGAGTGGCACGCTGAACGAACGCGAGAGCCGCGCACGGAGGTACTCCGAAGCAGGCGGATCGGCATGGGGAAAAGCCCTTGAATCGCGGCTCAACCTTCCGGGCGGCTTCTTTTTCCCAACACCATTCATGCGGCGTTGGCAACCGCGCATCGCTCGGGCGATGTCGCTATGATCCGCGCACCGCCGGCACCCGGGCGGCGGAGCGACTCAGACCGTGATCCACCCCCACAACTTGACCCCGCAGAACGGGCCGGCGCTGGCCGTCGGTCTGGTCGTGGGGGCGTACTGGTGGCGCGTGGTGCGGATGGCCGCGAAGATGCGGCGGCGGACGGGCCGGGCGGCCAACTTCGTCCCCGCCGAACCGCTGGGACGCGTGCTGCGATGGGTGTGGCAACCGGTCGTCTGGGCCTGGGTGGGGGTGCCGTTCTATGTTGCCTTCGCGCGTCGTTTGCCGGCGCTCTTGCGACCCGCGTATCCGCTCGACCCCTTGAGGTGGGCGGCGGTGGCGGTCGTGGTCGCCGCTTACTTCGCCACGCGCGTCTGCTGGCGACGGATGGGCAGGAGCTGGCGGATGGGCATCGACCCCGGCGAGCGGACGACGCTGGTCGTCACCGGGCCGTACGCCTACGTCCGCCACCCGATCTACGCCCTGTCCAGCGTCATGATGGTGGCCAGCGTGGTGGCGGTTCCGTCGCCAACATTGGCGTTGGCGGCCGGCGTTCACCTACTGTTGTTGCAGTGGGAGGCCCGGCGCGAGGAGCGGAACCTATCGCGCCTCCACGGGCCGGCATACGACGACTACCGGGCCGGTGTCGGCCGGTTCATCCCCCGGCCCTCCGACCCCCACCACGACCGCCAATCGGCCGCCCCCACGGCCCCATGACCCGCCCATGTCCACCGCGTCGATCCCAGCTTCCGCCCGGCTCAATGTCTTCCAGCATCTGATGCGACGGTGGGACGCCGTGCACCCGTACAATGCGGCGCAGGCGATCCACATCCTCGGCACGCCCGACCGCGACGCGCTGGAGACCGCGTGGCAGTCGACGCTGATCGCCACCGGGCTGGGGTCCGTTTCCATCGCGTCAAACCGCTACCGTTTCGAGGAGCTGAACGGCCATGCGGCCGACTACACCGTCCGCTTTCTGACCTGCAGCCTGGACGACCACGTCTCGGCTGAACTGAACCGGCGATTCGAGGATCCGAATGAGCCCCCCTTGCGCCCGTTCGTCGCGCCCGCGCCGGGCGGGTTCTACGTCGGCGTCGTCTACCAGCACTGGCTGGCCGACAGCGCGTCGATCCGCATGGTGATGCGCGAGTGGTTCGTGCGCGCCTACGACCCCGCCGCGGCGAGCCGACGGCCGCTGCGGCTGCCGACCTGCGGCTACCGCGACGGGCTGTGCGGGGGGCGCGACGCGATCGACGTCGCCGCCGGGCTGCTGTCGCTGGCCCGCCGGCACTGCCGGCTACGGCGCGTCAAGAAGGTCGCCAGCACCAACCTGACCGACCCGGTGACCCGCTTCTCGCACTTCCCGGCGGAACCGGGGCTGATCGCGCAGGTGCGGTCGGCCGCCGGTCGGCTTCACGTGAAGGTGAACGACGTCTTCCTGGCCGCGTTGGCCGAGGCGTGCGTGGCCCACGTGCCGATGCAGCAGCGCCCGAACCGCACCGACGTGGCCGTGGGATCGGTCGTCGACCTGCGGCCGCGGTCCCGCGCCGACCTGTCGCGGACGTTCGGCCTGTATCTGGGGTTCACCAACGTCGCCTGCCGGCCGGCCGACATGGCCCGGTTCGATCGGCTGGTACGTTCGGTCGCGGGGCAGACCCGGCACCAGAAGGCCACGGGCGTGGCCGAGTCGAGCTTGTCGTGGATGTCGGTCGCCCTGCTGTTCGGCCGGTTCTGCAAGCCGGGCGAGTTGTACCACTTCTACCGCAAGGACATCCCGCTGGCGGCGGGCATCTCGAACGTCGACCTGTCCCGGTCCTGGGTCGGCGCGTACGCCCCGTCGCTGATCGCCGACTACGTCCGCGTCTCACCGACAGGCCCGATGGCCCCGCTGGCGATGACGACGACCACGCTCGGCGACCAGTTCCACCTGGGCCTGACCTACCGCACCGGGCTGATCGACGCCGGCCGCGCCGCGGCCGTTGCCGGCACGGTCCTGGACCGGCTCCGTTCGCTTTGAGCAAGGCTTGACACGCCGCGCGAAAACGCAACCCTGCAACCTCCCACTAACCCCCTGAGGAGGGCCGAAATGGCCAAGCAGTATTCCGCCCCGCCGGCGATGACGATTGACAAGACCAAGAAGTACACCGTCGAGATCGACACGACCGAGGGTGCCATCACCGTCGAGCTGTGGCCCGACGTCGCCCCCGGTCACGTGAACAGCTTCGTGTTCCTGGCCCGGGAGGGGTTCTACGACGGCGTGATCTTCCACCGCGTCATCCCCGGCTTCATGATCCAGGGCGGCGACCCCACCGGCACCGGCACCGGCGGGCCCGGGTACCAGCTCAAGGCCGAGTTCAACAGCAAGAAGCACGTCCGCGGCGTACTGTCGGCCGCACGCAGCCAGAGCCCCAACTCGGCCGGAAGCCAGTTCTTCCTGATGCACGACACCGCCCCTCACCTGGACGGCCAGTACACCGCCTACGGCCAGGCCACCAGCGGCCTCGAGGTGATCGACAAGATCGTCGGCGCCCCCAAGGACTACAACGACCGGCCGAAGTCGCCGGCGAAGATCAACAAGATGACCGTCACCGAGGCGTGAGGCGGCAACAGAACGTCAACGTCGAACAGGCATCTACTCGACGTTGAGCGTTTGATGTTCGCTTGTCAAAGCTGGTTGTATTTCGTCGCGGTACCCCTGGCCTTTTCGACCGGGTACTTCTCGGCGTTGTGCGACAGCTTCGCCGCGAATGCCGCCGGCAGATCGATGCCCTGATCGTGGGCGAAGATCAGCACCCAGCCCAGGATGTCGGCCAGCTCCTGGCCGACGTGCTCGCGCTCGGCGCGCAGGTGTTCGTCGAGGGCTGGCCCGTTCCGCCACTGGGTGATCTCCAGCAGTTCGGTCGCCTCCAGCACCAGCGACAGCGCGACGTCCTTGGGCGTGTGGAACTGCGCCCAGTCGCGCTCGTCGCGGAACCGCAGGACCATCGCGGTCAGGTCGGCCAACGTCGGGGGCTGGGCTTCGCTCATGTCATGTTGCCGCCGCCGGCGTTGGCGGCGCTCCCGCGGGTCAGCCGGGCGAACTCGCAGCGAGCGTCCCGCACTCGGGACAGCGGCTCGGCGTCTCGCGGATGTCGTACCCACACCGGCGGCAGCACCCCCGCGCGGCCCGGCGACGCCGCCGCGCCGCGTTGGCCAACCCTGGGACGGTGGCCGCGGCCATCAGCGGGAGCACGCCGCGGGCGTCGATCAGGTAACCAGTGACCGTGACCGCGTGCCGCATCCCGCCGTCACTGTACCGCCGTACGCTCGCCAGGCGCGGCACACGCCAGAGGATCGCTTCCGCGTCGGACAGCAGCAGGTCGTCGTCGACGAACTCGTCGTCCACGGCGACCAGCCCGCGGGAGTGCCGCCACGCCCACCGGGCGCGCTGTGGCGTCGCCTCACCAACGTCCTCGTCCGGTTCTAGGCCGACCGTTACGTCGTCTCGCGTCACCCATCCGAACCGGCCGTCCCGCGCGTAGAGCCCGGTGGAGCGGGACCCGTAGTCGTGGAGCGCCAATGGTGGCGCGACGGCGGCGGAGACGTAGTCGCGCCGAACCGTCACGGTTCGGGCGACCCAGTTCCGCCCGCCGGCCCAGATCAGCGCGACGGCGACGCCCGCCGCGATTGCGGTTGCCGTCAGCACGTCGAGTGGTCGCATGCGCTCACGCCTCCGCGATTGCCGGGGCCGGCGGCGCGCCGGCATCGGCCGCGCCGTCCGGTCGCCGCAGGTCATCGAACAGTCGGCGGATCGCCTGGTCCACCCGGCCAACGATCTGGCCCGGCGTGAGCCCGTCGGTCTCGATCGGCGGGCCGTACTTCACGCGGATCGGCGTGGGGCGGAACAGCCGGCGACCCTTGGGCCAGGCGCGGTACGAGCCGGTGATGGCCACGGGGATGATCGGCACGTCCACGCGCCGCACGACCAGCGCAAACCCGCTCTGCAGGGGCTGGAGCTCGCCGTCGAGCGTGCGGGTGCCCTCGGGGAACACGGTCAGCAGGTGGCCCGCCTTCAGCCGGGCGATCGTCTCGCGCACGGCCCCCACGTCGCCCGCGCCCTGCTTGATCGGGTAGGCGTTCAGCTGCCGGATGAGCCACCGCAAGCCCCAGGGTTTGAACAGCTCGCTCTTGGCCAGGAAGGTGACCGGCCGCCTCAGGCGTACGGCGACCAGCACCGGGTCCAGGTTGCTCTGGTGGTTGCTCAGCAGCAGCACGCCGCCCGTCGGCGGGACGTGCTCCAGGCCGTACACCTTCAGGTCGAACATCGTCGACGTGAGCACCCGGCAGAACACTTGGCAGGCGCGGTAGAACAGCGAGGCGTGGACTTCGGTCTGGGGCACGGGGCGGGACACTCCGGGAAGATTACTGGGCCGTCTGGAGCAACCGCTCGGCGCGGGCAACGATCAGGTCGGTCACCTGCGGCTCGATCAGCTCGGTCGTGTCGACCACCACCGCGTCGGCCGGCTTGGCCAGCGGGCCGGTGCTGCGGGTCTGGTCCCGGTGATCACGCGCGACGATGCCCGCCAGGATCTCGGCCGGGTCGACGATCTCGCCCCGCGCCCGCAGCTGCGCCACGCGCCGCCGGGCCCGCTCGGCTGGGGCGGCATCCAGATAGACCTTCAACTCGGCGTCGGGGAACACCACCGTCCCCTGATCGCGCCCCTCGGTCACGACGTTCCCGCGCTCCCGGCCGATCTCGCGCTGCTGGGTGACCAGCATCTCCCGCACGGCCGGCACCACCGCGATGTGCGACGCCGCCCGCGTGGCGTCGACGCCCCGCAGCAGGTGGCCGACCGGCTCGCCGTTCAGCAGCACGCCGGGCGGGTGGCGCGACCAGTCGAACGTCACCCTGGCCAGCTTGGCGACGAACGCCACCTCGCGGGCATCGTCCAGGTCGACCTCGCGCCGCAGGGCCGCCAGCCCGACGGCGCGGTACATCGCCCCGGTGTCGAGGAAATCGAAGCGCAGCCGGGCCGCGACGGCCAGCGCCACCGTCGACTTCCCCGTCCCTGCCGGCCCGTCGATCGTGATTACCATGGAAAACCAGTGCCGAGTGCTGAATGCAGGATGCAGAATGGGTTCACGCCGCCTCCTCCGTCTTCATTCTGAATTCAGCACTCATCGTTCTGCACTTAATTTCTCGCCGCCCATGCGAACCCGCGCCGCATGATCGTCTGGCACGGCTCGGACGACAGCACCGCCGGGTCGTGACCGAGGCTGTTGTAGAACACCTTGCCGCGACCGTAATACTTCGTCCAGACCACCGGCATCTCGACGATCCCGTTCGTCGCGTGCGGGCCGTCCGCCACCGGGAACGACGTGGTCGCCAGCACGCGGACCGCCGGGTCCACGTGCATGTAGTACTGCTCCGACTTCACCCTGAACTGGCCGAACATCCCGTCCGTGATCTCGTGCTTCACGGGCGTCACGCGCAGCTGGTACTCCGTGCCGTCGTTGCCGGGGTGCGCCACGAACTGCCCGCCGGTCATGAACTGCCACTCGGTGTTCTCGCGGAACGCGTCGCACATCCCGCCGTGGCAGCCGGCGATGCCGACGCCGTCCTGCACGGCCTTCAACGCCGGGTTGACCTGCTCCGCCGTGATCCGCCCCATCGTCCAGTGCGGCACGATCAGGTCGAACGAACCCAGCGGCCGATCGGCGAACGCGTCGAGCGTGTCGGCCACCTCCACGTCAAAGCCGTCGGCGGTCAACCACTTGCGGAACAGGTCGGCGGTGGCGGCGGGATGGTGCCCGTCCCAGCCGCCGTGGACGATGAGAGCCCGCTTTGCCATGCGCGTCAGTGCTTGTCGATCTGGTCGCCGGCCCCGTTGTAGACGACGTCGTGGCGACTGCCATCGGCGTCTTGGAACTTGACCGTGTAATAGTGCTGTCCGCCGCGGGTGTCCTGGGTGACGGAACGAATGACGGTGCCCGGGTGGTCCTCGTTGTACGCCGCCTGCACGGTGGGCGGCGTCTGGGTCAGCGACACGGCGACCGCGTCGGTCGCCGTCGCCTGGCAGCCGACGGCCGCGGCGGTCAACAGCCCGGCCAACGGGACGTGCCCCGCCGCCCATCGCGCCCATTGCCGTGTGCAGACCATGCCGACCTCCGAGGCCAACCTCGGCCTTGGTTGTACAACAGCCGTCGCCGACCGACAACATTGGCCCGCACTGGTCAACGATCCGTGGAACCGCCGCCGATTCTTGTCTACTGTCATCGCACCAACGCCCCGCGGCCCGTCGCCGGGGTTCACCATTTCCCCTCAGCCCCGGTCCAACGACGATGCAGATCAAACAACTCGGCCGCAGCGGCCTCAAGGTGTCCGCCCTGTGCCTCGGCACGATGAACTTCGGCCCGCAGACGGCCGAGCCGGACAGCTTCGCCATCATGGACCGTGCCCTGGCCGAGGGGATCAACTTCTTCGACACCGCCGACGTCTACGGCGGCAAGAAGGGCGAGGGGATCACCGAGCAGATCGTCGGCCGGTGGTTCGCCCAGGGCGACGAGCGACGCGACCGCACGGTCCTGGCGACGAAGGTGTACGGGGGCATGCAGCCCGAGGGCCGGCCCAATGTGAACCGCAGCTTCGGCCTGTCGGCCCGCAAGATCGTCCGCCAGTGCGAGGCGTCGCTGCAGCGCCTGCAGACCGACTACATCGACGTCTACCAGATGCACCACGTCCACCGCGACTGCCCGGTCGACGAGATCTGGCAGGCGTTCGACACGCTGATCGGCCAGGGCAAGGTGATCTACGCCGGCAGCAGCAACTTCGCCGGCTGGGACATCGCCACCTACAACATGGTCGCCAAGGGCCGCCGCCGCACCGTGGGGCTGATCTCCGAGCAGTCGGTCTACCACCTCGACAACCGCATGGTCGAGCTGGAGGTGGTCCCCGCCTGCCGCCACTTCGGCCTGGGCATCATCCCCTGGAGCCCCCTGGGCGGCGGCCTGCTGGGGGGCGCGCTGCAGAAGGCCTCCGAGGGCCGCCGCGGCAGCGACGACTTCGCCAAGAAGGTCGAGAAGAAGCGGCCGCAGCTGGAGAAGTACGAGGCCCTCTGCCGCGAGCTGGCCCTGCCCCCCGCCACCGTCGCCTTGGCCTGGCTGCTGCACAACCCGGTCGTCACCGCCCCCATCATCGGCCCCCGCACCATGGACCAGCTGACCAACGTGCTGACCGTCCCCGACGTGAAGCTGTCGCCGGAGACGATGAAGGCCCTGGACGAGATCTGGCCCGGCCCGGGTGGCGAGGCGCCGAACGCCTACTCGTGGTGACGTCGGCCGTGCAACGGCGGCTCTCCGCCGCGCTCCCCCGCTCGACGCCCTGCGGTGGCTGCCGTCGACCTTCCTGTCCCATCACTTGGCGACGGAGCTGGGCAGGGTCGACGGGCCGAGCAACTCGGCCTTCTTGAAGCTATCGAAGGCGGGCTCGACGGGCCGGCCGTCGATGTCGGCGGGGTGTTGGAGCCCGAGAATCTTGCACGCGGTGGCGAACGTGTCGTAGGTGCGGACCGGCCAGTCCCGGTAGTAGGTCAGGTCGACGTTCCGGCGGATGCCGGGGCCGGCGATGACCCAGGGGATGTGCGAGGAGCCATCGACCGTCGCGCCGTGTACCCGGCCGGAGCCGCCGTGGTCGGCGCTGAGGATGATGTCGGTCTGGTCGAACACGCCGGCCAACTTCAGAGCGTCGAACACGCGGCCCAGGTCCTGGTCGGTCCTGGCCAGCCCCTCGACCTGCTCGGGCGTGCCCCAGCCGATGCCGTGGCCGATCGAGTCGTTCCGGCCGAAGTGGACGAACATCAGCCGCGGCTTGAACTGCGTGATGATCTGCACCGCGTGGTCGGCCGTCTCCTCGTCGGGCACGACCTTGCCAGCCGAGTAGCTGATCGTCTTGCCGGCCTTCACCTTCGTGCCGACCTTGGGCTCGGGCTGCCAGAAGTGGTCGATCGGTGGGTCGTACAGGCTGAACTTGCTCTTGCCCGACGCCATGCCGGTGCTGACCCCGGCCGCCTTGGCGTAGTCAAAGATGGTGGGGACGAGCAGCTTCTCGTTCGAGGCCGCCTCGTCGTCGTTGCCGCTGATGCCGTGCCGCTCGATGGTGACGCCGGTGAGCATGCTGGTGTGCGACGGCAGCGTGACGGCTGCAGGGGTGGTGGTCGCGAGGAACGTGAAGGCGCCGTCGTTCATCAGCCGGCGCAGGTTGGGCATGTCGGCCCGCAGCGCGACATCGGGGCGCAGGCCGTCGATGCTGATGATCAGCACGCGCGGCTCCGCCCGCGCGGGGGCGGCGAAGACGACGGCGAACAGGAACAGCCAGGCGATGGCGGTGCGAACCATCCACGCTGTGGTACCGGGTCGGGGTCCGTCGGGCAATCGATCCGACCTCGAACACGGGACCAGGCGATCGTTCTGCGTCAGGGCGTTTCTCGGGTAAGCTGCACGCCCGTGCTGACACTCCTCGTGTTACAGGGCCCGGACAAGGGGCGACGGTTCGAGCTGCCCGATGCGCCGGCGGTGCTGGGGCGTGACAGCCGGCAGATCCCGCTCACCGACCAGACCGTCAGCCGGCGGCACGCCGAGCTGCTGCCGGACCTGGCCAACGACGGCGACTGGTTCCTGAAGGACCTGGGCAGCGTCAACGGCAGCTACATCAACGGGCAACGGGTGGAGATGCGCCGGCCGCTGCGGCTGGGGGACCAGATCCGCATCGGGCGCACGCTGATGGTGTTCGGCGCTCAGCCCGGCGTGAGCCGGGCCAAGGGGGGCGACGTCGCGCTGGCCGGCGAAGAGCTGGGCATGGACTCGGCCATCATGCACACGGTGGCCAGCAATGAGGATTCCATGGTGCTGGCCGTGCCCGAGCCGGCCGTTGCGGCGATGGCCAACCTGAAGATCCTCTACCAGCTGGGCGCGACGCTGGGCAGCAGCTTCGACGTGGACCACGTGCTGGACGTGGTGATGGACCTGGTGTTCGAGCACGTGAAGGCCGACCACGGCATCATCCTGATGCTGGACGAGCGGACCGCCGAGCTGGTGCCGAAGGTGGTCCGGACCCGCGAGGAGGGGTTAGGCGTTAGGGGTCAGAGGTCGGGGGGAACACACTCGGCGGCCGCCGCGACCGCGCCTTCCCCGACCTCTAACCCCCAACCTCTAACCCCTGCCCCGAAGATCCATGCCTCGCGCACGATCGTGAACTACGTGCTGACCCACGGCGACGGGGTGCTGAGCAGCAACGCGATGACCGACCAGCGGTTCAGCAAGGGCAAGAGCGTGCAGGGCATGGGCATCCGCTCGGCCCTGTGCGTGCCGATCAAGGCCCGCAAGCTGACCGACAAGACCGGCGACCAGATCCTGGGCGTGATCTACGTCGACAGCAGCGTGAAGAACTACACCTACGCGCCGGACCAGCTGCGCCTGCTCACCGCGATCGGCCTGCAGGCCGGGCTGGCGATCCAGAACACGAAGCTCTACCAGCAGGGGCTGCAGGCCGAGCGGCTGGCGGCCGTGGGCGAGACGACGGCGGCGCTGTCGCACAGCATCAAGAACATCCTGCAGGCCCTCCGGGGCGGCGCGGACGTGGTCGAGATGGGGTTCAAGGCGGCCAACCTCACGCAGGCCACCAAGGGGTGGCGGATCGTCGACCGCAACCTGGACAAGATCTACGGCCTGACGATGAACCTGCTGGCCTACAGCCGCCCGCGCGAGCCGCTGACCGAGGTGGTGCAGCCGCGGAAGCTGATCGAGGAGTGCCTGGAGCTGGTGGCCGCCGGCGCGAACGCCAAGGGCGTGATGGCGATCGCCGACGTGTCGCGCGACGTCCCGCCGGTGCCGCTCGACCCCGCCGGCATGCACCAGGTGCTGATGAACCTGCTGAGCAATGCGCTGGACGCCGTGGAGCAGGGGAAGGGGCTCATCCGCGTGACCTGCCGGTACTACGCCGACCCGCTGAACGAGCTGCACGTGGAGGTGGTCGACAACGGCAGCGGCGTGCCGCCGAGCATGATGCCCCACATGTTCGAGCTGTTCCACAGCACCAAGGGGAACCGCGGCACCGGCCTGGGGTTGGCCGTGGCGAAGAAGATCGTCGAGGAGCACGACGGCTCGATCTCGGTCCGCAGCGCCCCCGGCGAGGGGACGACGTTCACGGTGAAGTTGCCCGTCTACGCCGACTCGACCGCCGACCCGTCGCAGACGTACGGGCCGAAGCGGTGAGGGGGCTACAGTTGAGCGATGTTGACGGAGGCCACCATGACGATGCTGTCGCCAGCCACGACCCCGCCGGCCCCCGCCGCCGTGCCGGACGTGGCCGTCTTTCGTCTCACGGTCCGCCAGTACCACGAGATGATCCGCAACGGCACGCTCACCGAGTCCGACCCGGTCGAACTGCTGGAAGGATGGTTGACGCCCAAGGTGTCCAAGAACCCGCCCCACCGCGCCGCCACGCTTCGAACCGGAAAGGCCTTGGAGCGCGTCGTGCCCAGCGGTTGGTACGTCGACCGACAGGAGCCGATCACGACCGCCGACAGCGAGCCCGAGCCCGACGTTTACGTGATACGGGGCGACACGCTCGACTACCTGGATCGCCACCCGGGCCCGGCTGACTGTGCCTTGGTCGTGGAGGTGGCCGACTCCACGCTGTCGGACGACCGCGGGATCAAACAGCGCGTCTACTCCCGCGCCGGCGTACCGGTCTACTGGATCGTCGCCGTGCGTCAGCGGTTCGTCGAAGTCTACACGAACCCGTCGGGTCCCATGGCCGAGCCGGCCTACCGGGTGCTGAAGCGGTACGCGGACGGCGACGCCGTGCCGGTCGTGGTCGACGGACGAGTGGTCGGCACCGTCGCCGTGGCAGACCTGCTACCGTGATCGGCACGGCGAGCAGCGTGCTTGTCCGGCGACGATGAGCACACCGCCACCCCCGAGTGCGATCAGAGCGATCGTGATGGCGACAAAAGTTGTCGCCCGAGGCGTGGTTCACTTCCCCGCCCCCAGCAGCACCCCCGCCATGATGGCCGTCGACGTCGCCGGGTCGTAGCCCACGACGCCGTCGATGTCCTCGCCGACGAGGCCGCCGCTGAGGTCCTGGCGGCTGTAGTAGATCGCCGGCCGGCCGTCGAGCGTGATCGCCTTCAGCTCCGGGGCGTTCAGGCGGCCCAGCACCATGCGGGCGTAGGGGCGGTAGCGAACCGACAGCTTCGGGTCGAACCGCTTGAACACGGCGTCGGTCGCCGGGAGGGGGCCGGCCAGGCCCTTGGGGTACATCGTGTTCAGCATGGACTCGACCGACTGGGCGAACGCGGCCGAGCCGCCGGCGGCGTCGATCACCAGCGTGCCACCGCTGGCCACGAACACCTTCAGCTCCGCCTGCTGCGCACCGCTCAGCTTCAGCGGCAGCGTGCCGGTCAGGTGCAGCACCTGCAGGCCGGCGTCCCGGATCTGGTCCTTGCCCAGCTCGACCGTCCTCACGTCCACGTCGGTCTCGGACTGATTGTGCATCACGGCCGCCAACCGCTGCCAGCCGCCCGGCTCGGGGTCCCAGTTGCCGGCGTACCTGGCCCTGCCGACCTTCACCGTGCGCGTCGACTTCACCTTCTCGTCAGCGCTCACCAGGAACGGGATGCCCTTCACGCGCAGCGGCTGCTTGTCGGTGCCGTACAGGATGATGTCCTGCAGCGCCTGGAACGCCTCCTCCTTGCCGGCGCCGATCGACTGGTGCAACTGCCAGGCCTTGGCCGGGTCGTCGGGCAGCAACACCATGATCTCGCGGACGCCGTTGCTGAGCGCGCGGATCGTCGGTGGCTTCTTCCAGCGGGACGGGGGGAACTGCTCGCCGTAGATCGGGCTGTTGGTCGGCAGGTCGCGGAACTCGTAGTCGGGGAACAGCTCGCGGGCCAACGCGGCGACCGACGCGACGAACGGGTTGGCGGCCGACGCCGTGGCGGCGACGCCGCAGTCGGCGTTGAACAGGACCATGCCGCCCTTGTCGCAGAACTGCCTGAGCTTCTCCTTCTCGTCCGGCGCCAGCCGCAGCGCCTCGTTGCCGGCCAGGTACAGGAACGGCGCATCGTGCAGATCGGCCTCGGGCACCTTGAGGTTGGTGATCTGCCAGTTCAGGTCGCGCTCGGTCTGCCGGCCGGCCCAGCGGACCAGGTTCGCCACGTCGCGCGGCCGCTGGTTCCAGTGGCCGTCCTTCCCGGCGTTGGGGCCGTCGACGTCGGTGTACTGCACCTTGTTGATCAGCACCGGCGCGCGGCCGCGCGCCAGGAACAGCAGCGCGAAGGCGGTGTTGTCCGAGTCGTTGGCCGAGCGCCAGCCCCCCGCTTTTCCCTGGTTCTTGACGCACCAGTCGGCCCCGTAGGCGTACCAGTCGGTGGTGCCGATGTACTTCAGGCCGCTCGCCACGCCGATGCGCTCGACGCCGTACAACGTGTAGCAGCCATACTGCGCCGCCTTCGGCTCACCGAAGGTGATGTTGGGGGTCCAGTCGGCCAGGTGGTCGGCCATGTACTTCAGCCCCTTGTCGATGGCCTCGGTGGACGGGCTGGTCACGTTCCCGCCGCACTTGGCCGCCTGGCCCGGGCCGACGTAGTCCTGCGTGATGAACAGCGACGCCACACCCGCAGCCGTCATCGACGCCTGCGTGCCGGCATGGAAGCCCGCGCCCGGCTTGTCGGCGTAGAACCAGCCGCCGTCGGGCTGCTGGTCGTGGACCCACCGGGCGTCCACCTGCGTCCAGTAGGCGTCGGGGACGGACTCGGGACGCAGCTGCTCGGCCGCCCACATCCCCAGCACGCCGAACTGGCTGGCGCTGTGGTCGATCAGGTTCGTGTCGCGCTTGGTCGTCAGGTAGCCGTACAGGAAGCTGGTCCTCTGCTTCGGGCTCGAGTTGAACCCCTTGCCCAGCGTGTCGGCGTCGGCCTTGATGAGCTTGCGGGTCTCGTCGGTCTCGGGCATCAGCAGCCACACCTGGCACCGCACGCCCAGCGCGTACACGCCGGTCAACGCGGCCTTCTTCAGCCAGTCGATCGCCTTGGACAGCTTGGGCGAGTGGACGTCCTCGCCGGCGGCGATCAGCGCGTAGGTGATCAGGGCCGTCTTGCCCCCCCACTGCCCGCCGGTCTCGCTCGCCCGCGGCTGCTTCTCGTCCCGCTTCGGCGCGACCTCCCAGCTGCCGTCCGGCTTCTGCAGCGAGTAGAGCAGCTTCACGCCCTTGGCGATCGCCTGATCGATCTGCGCCGGCGTCGCGGCGCGGGCAACCTCACCGCGGGACGCCCCCGATACCACCGCCGCCATCGTCGCCAGCTTGAGCCAACAGCTCCGGCGGGTCTCTCGTCGCGCCATGCTCTGCCTCTCCGGCCCACCCCTGGGAAGCGCGATCATACCGAACCGGCTAGAGCGGGCGGAAGACCTGAGCCGGCATCGAACACGTCGGGCGACGAAGGTCCCCCAGCGAGCGACGCGGCCGGCGGGTCGCCCGGTGACCAGGGTCGGGACTCGACCAACTGGTGCGCGACGATCACGGCCCCGACCGCGGGCGTCTGAGGCTCAATCCACATCCGGTACCACCGCTGCCGCGCCGGCGAGTGGCAGGCGTAGGTCAGCGTGAACTTCGGCCGGCCGTTCCTCAGCACGTCCAGCAACCCGACGTACGCCTCGCGCGCGCCCGGCTCCTCGGTGCCCACGCCCAGTTCACAGGCCAACAGGTAGTTGGTGCCGACGAAGTCGTAGCCCGGGGCGACGCCGTTCTCCCGAGCGAACCGCTCCCAAGCAGCGTTGACCGCCAGGATCGTCCCATCGAGCCCCACCAACGCCACGTGCGACGGGTGCGGGTTGAACAGCTGTCGGAACGCGCGCACGAACTGCGGCAAAGGCTCATCACCCCCGCCATCGGTCGCCCGTGATGTTCGTCCGCTGCTCATCCGGTTTTGCCGGAACGCTTATCCCTCACAGGCGTACGCCGCCAAGGCTAACAGGTGATGTACCGGTTAGCGGACCCAGCGTGTCACAACATCTGTTGATTTTTCACCACTTTGAATTATAGTCAGCCGTCGAACCATCCGTTACCGAATCAATGCCTAGCCGATCGCGATACGAACTTCTGGTGGCCAAGGCACAGCGGTACCCAGATTTGGATCCGTTGGCGTGCGAGGCGTACCTCACGATCCGCCAGGTCGGGGACGCGCTCAAGACCGCGCAGGAGCAGCGATTGACGTCGCAAGGCATCAGTTTGGGCCGGTTCATGGTGCTGGCCGTGCTCGACCGGACGCCCGACCAGCCGCTGCCCGCCTCGGAGTTGGCCGAGGCGGCGGGCGTGACCAAGCAGACGGTCACCAGCCTGTTGGACGGCCTGGAGCGGGACGGCTTCGTCAGCCGCAAGCAGTGTACCTTCGACCGGCGCTCGGTCCGCGTCCGGCTTGAGGAGAAGGGGCGGAAGCTGCTCGAGCAGATCCTCCCAGGCATGTACCGCCGGCAGGTCGAGATCATGGCTGACCTTTCGGCCGACGAGCAGCGCGAGCTCGCCCGCCTGCTGCGGAAGGTCCGGTCCGACCCCGCCGCCGACAACGACACGAACGGAACCCCGCAATGAGCGCCACCGCAGCACAGTCTCGCCTCGCGCCCGTATCCGCCGACGCGTCCCTGCCGCCGGTCCCCGGCGCAACCGGTCCGTTGACCGCGCCCGCGTCCGCCCGCAGCCGCCGGCCGCTGGTCATCGTCCTCCTGGTCATCCTCGTCGCCGCCGCGCTCGGCATCGGGCTGCCGCTGCTGATCGCGGCGTCGCACCTGGAGAGCACCGACGACGCGTTCATCGACGCCGACGTCGTCCGCGCCGCCCCGCAGGTGGCGGGGCGCGTGCTGGCCGTGGCGGTCGACGACAACCGGCTGGTCCAGCGCGGGCAGCTGCTCGTGCAGGTCGACCCCCGCGACTACGAGGTCAAGGTGCAGGACGCCAAGGCCGGCCTGGCCGAGGCTCAGGGCAAGCTGGAGCAGTCAAAGGCTCAGCTGACCGTGACCACCGCCGATGCCGACCAGGCCGAGGCGCAGGTGGAGGTCGCCCAGGCGAACGCCACCAACGCCGCCGAGGACCTGCACCGGTACGTCACGCTGGAGGCGCGGGCGATCAGCCAGCAGATGAAGGACGCCGCGACGGCGTCGGCGCGGGGGACGACCGCCGCCCTGACCGCCGCCCGCCGCAAGGCGGCGTCCGCCCGGGCGCAGGTCGACCTGGCCCGAACCCAGATCACCACCGCCGCCGCCACGGTCGACACGGCCCAGGCGAAGCTCAACCAGGCGAACCTCGACCTGTCGTACACCGAGCTGCGCGCCGCCGTCGACGGCCGGGTCACGCGCAAGTCGGTCCAGCCCGGCAACTACGTCCAGGTGGGCCAGCAGGTCATGGCCATCGTGCCCACCGACGTCTACGTGACGGCCAACTTCAAGGAGACGCAGGTCGAGCAGATGCGGCAGGGCCAGCCGGTCGACATCGAGGTCGACGCCTACCCGCGCCACCCGTTCCACGGCCACGTCGACAGCCTGCAGGCCGGCACCGGCGCCGCCTTCAGCCTGCTCCCGCCGGAGAACGCGACCGGCAACTACGTCAAGGTCGTCCAACGCGTCCCGGTCAAGATCCGCATCGATGACAAATTCGACCCGGCGTACCCATTGGCACCGGGGATGAGCGTGGAGCCAGACGTGCGCGTCCGCTGAGTTCTGCGTTGGGCGTTCTGAGTGATGGGCGAGCGGCCGTCCTGAACTGCAAACTCATAGATCCCAACTCAGAACTCGTTCAATGACCGCCATCTCCCCCACCACCGGCCTGCTGATCCCCGACTACAAGCCCCGGGTCGCCAACCCGTGGCTGATCGCGGTGACGGTGACGCTGGCCACGTTCATGGAGCTGCTCGACACGAGCATCGCCAACGTGGCGCTGCCGCACATCGCCGGCGGCCTGAGCACCGACCAGGACCAGGCCACGTGGGTGCTGACCAGCTACCTGGTGGCCAACGCGGTCGTGCTGCCGCTGAGCGCGTGGCTGAGCATCGTGTTTGGCCGCAAGCGTTTCTACATGGGCTGCGTCGCCCTGTTCACGATCAGCAGCGGCCTGTGCGGCCTCGCCCCGTCGCTGCCGTGGCTGATCGCCTTCCGCGTCATGCAGGGCATCGCCGGCGGGGGGCTCGCCCCCAGCGAGCAGGCGATCCTCGTCGACACGTTCCCGCCGGCCAAACGGGCCTCCGCGTTCGCCATCTATAGTTTGGCCATTGTCGCCGCCCCGGCGATCGGGCCGACGCTGGGCGGGTGGATCACGGACAACTACTCCTGGCGGTGGTGCTTCTTCATCAACCTGCCGGTCGGCATCGTGTCGATGATCCTGACCTGGTACATCGTCCCCGCCGGTGCCGGCGAGGTGAGGCGCGCCGGGCGGGCCGACGGCGGCAAGGCCAGGATCGACGTGATCGGCATCGCCCTGGTGGCCGTCGCCTTCGGCTGCCTGGAGGTCGTGCTCGACAAGGGGCAGGAGGACGACTGGTTCTCGTCCCGGTTCATCGTCGTCTTCTTCTCGATCGCCGCCGTCACGCTGGTCGCGGCCGTCGCCTGGGAGCTCTACGTGGACGACCCCGTCATCGAGCTGCGGCTGCTGAAGAACCGCAACTTCGCCCTCGCCTGCGGCCTCTACATGACGTTCGGCTTCGTCCTGTTCGGGACGACCGTGCTGCTGCCGCAAATGATGCAGCAGCTGTTCGGCTACACCGCCACCAGCGCCGGCGAGGTGCTGTCGCCCGGCGCGCTGGTCGTCATGTGCATGGCGCCGCTCAGCACGCGCCTGCTCCGCTACGTCCAACCCAAGTGGCTCTGCGCCTTCGGCCTGGTGCTGCTCGCGCTCGCGCTGTGGCACATGACCGGCTTCGACCTGACGCTCAACTACGGCGGCGCCGCGATGGGCCGCGTCTACCAGGGGTTCGGCCTCGGGTTCCTGTTCGTGCCCGTCAGCCAGATCGCCTACAGCTACCTGCCCCGCTCGAAGAACACGCAGGCCAGCAGCATCACCAACCTGTTCCGCAACCAGGGCGGCAGCTTCGGCATCGCCTTCGTCACGACCATGCTCGCCCGCCGCGGCCAGTACCACCAGAGCGTGCTCGGCAGCCGCGTGACGCCCTACAACCCCGCCGCCGCCGACGCGCTGGCCGGCTACCAGCGCGCCTTGATCAACGCTGGAGTGGGTTCGGTCGACGCCGTCGGCCGCGCGAACGGCATGCTCTACAGCAACGTCCAACGGCAGGCGGCGATGCTGTCCTTCATCGACGTCTTCTGGGTGCTGGCGCTGCTGTCGCTGGCCGGCGTGGTGATCGCGCTGCTCGTCCGCCCGACCGCCAGCGCATCGGCCGCCCCGGAAGGTGCCCACTAGAGCGGCGCGGCCGGCCCGTGGCGATGAAACGCAATCGCCATAGAGCCCGACGGACGCCCACCCTGATGCGCGCGCCGGCGATGGTGCCTGATCCGGCACGCGTGTGAGCTATATCGACGGGGCAGCCCCCACCATCACTTCATGACGTAGCTGCCGCGGCTGGACGATTGGAACCGCTGGTCCTTGATGAGCGTCTGGTTGACGATCCCGCGGAAGTTGGCGCTGCCGCTGCGGTACCCGCTGGCGACCACGCCGTCCATGATGTCGCCCACGGTCATCGGCCCCTTGCCCGCCATGACGGCCGCGATCGAGTCGCCCAGGCTGGCCTCGTTCCGCACCCGCCCGCCCGCGGTCCGGCCCCGCCGGGCCTTCGTGGCGGGAGCGCTGGCCTTGGTCGCGCGGACCGACCCGCCGGCGGCCGCGATCTGCTCGTCCAACTCGTCCACCTTCTCCTGTAGCGCGTCTCGCTTCTTCTGTAGTTCGACGACCGATGAACGTCGCTCCTCCAGCATCCGCTCGAGGTCTGCGATCGTCAGTGTGGCCTTACGTCCGCGCGGCATGGGTCCGTCCCGTCTCAGTCTGAGCTATGCTTCCCCCTATCAGTCCGGGAAACTATAACGGCATTCACTCAAATCACACAACATAGTTTGTTTCAATGGCGGCGATTCCAACAATGCTGACCCGACTTGCTCCCAGCCCGACCGGCACCCTACACCTCGGAAACGCCCGGACGTTCCTGGCAACGTGGCTGCTCGCCCGCCAACGCGGCTGGCGGGTGGCGCTGCGGATCGAGGACCTCGACGGCCCCCGCATCCGACCGGGGTCGGCCGCGGCTGTCGTGGAAGACCTGAAGTGGCTCGGCATCGACTGGGACGACGGCCCCCTACTGCAGTCGACCCGCGCCGCCGCGCACGCCGCAGCCGTTCAACGGTTATTGGATCAGGGCGACGCCTACCCGTGCATCTGCACCCGAAGGGAGGTCGACGCCGCCGCCAGCGCCCCGCACGCGGAGGACGGTGCGACCGTTTACCCCGGCACGTGCCGGGACCGGTTCGCGTCGATCGAAGATGCAACGCATGCCGCGGGCCGATCCCCCGCGATCCGCTTCAGGTCCTCCTCTGGACCGGTCGCGTGGGACGACCTGTTCGCCGCGCGACAGTTCTACGCCGAAGTCGCTGCGCAGCTCGGCGACTTCGTGATCGCCAAGGCCGACGGGACCGCCGCGTACCAATTGGCCGTCGTGGTGGACGACGCGGCCGCCGGCGTCACCCACGTCGTCCGCGGCGACGACCTGCTCGACTCAACGCCGCGACAGATCCTGCTCTACCGCGCGCTCGGGCTGGCCTCTCCGATCCCGACCTACGCGCACCTGCCGTTGGTTGCTGGCCCCGACGGTCGCCGGCTCGCCAAGCGGCACGGCGACAGTCGGCTCCGCGCCTACCGCGACCGCGGCGTCCCCGCCGGACGCGTGAGGCAACTGCTCGCGCGCTGGTGCGGGATCGACGTCGGCGAGCGTGAGCCGATCGAGGCGTTGCTGCAGTCGTTCTCGCTGGAGCGGATGCCACGGGGGCGAATCGTCTACACTCCGGCGGACGAGGCAGCGCTGCTTTCGCCCGCCCCGGTATGATGGCCGTCGCCACCCGCTCGCCCGGCGTGCTCGCTTCAGCGAGCAGGCCAGGCAGACCCGGCGTTGCAAGAAAAGTCTTTGAACAGCGCGGTTCTCACCCCTTTCTGGAGCACGCATGCGAGCCGGCATTGGACTGTTGAGCATCTTGATCGCCGCCGCCATCATCTTCTACGTCTCCTTCGGCGGGGATAAGGGGGGCGAGACGGGCGCCACGTTGCGCGAGGGCAAGAAGGCGCAGGAGCAGGCGAACCAGCTGAGCGGCCGCGACGCCAACGGCGTGCCGGCGGGCGAGTCGATCAAGCTCGACGCCGTCAACGTCGACGGCCACCTCAAGCGGCTCAAGGTCGTCAGCGTGGTGGCCGGGGGACCGTTCGACGCCGCGTACGGGCTGAAGGCCGGCGACGAGATCAGCGAGATCGGCGGGCTCGACGTCGGCATGAACGACGACGCCGGCCTGGCCGAGGCGCAGGTGGTCGAGGCGTACGGCCGGAACCAGCCGCTCACGATCCGGCGCGTGGAGCAGAAGATCACGCTCACGCCAAAGTCGCCCCTGAGCGACTTCCACCCGGAGAACTTCGGCAAGCCGGGCGCCGTGGCGATCCCGTCGCACTGAGCCCCCTTCAACTTCGCGGTCGATCCGTTAGAACTCCGCCATGGACGAGACGCTGACGTTGCAGTTCGACGGCGGCAGCCGCGGGAACCCGGGGCCGGCGGGGATCGGGGTCGTCGTGGCGGCCGCCGACGGCACGCCGCTGGTCACGCTGGGCCGGTTCATCGGCCGGGCCACCAACAACGTGGCCGAGTACCGGGCGCTGATCACCGCCATGCAAGAGGCGCGGAAGCTGGGCGCGCGCAAGGTCGTCATCCGCGGCGACAGCGAGCTGGTCATCAAGCAGATGCGCGGCGAGTACCGGGTGAAGAACCCGGACATGAAGCTGCTGCACGACGAGGCGCAGGTCCTGCTCCGCACGTTCGAGTCGGCGCAGATCACCCACAACCTGCGCGACAAGAACGAGCTGGCCGACGCGCTGGCCAACAAGGCGATGGATCGCAAGGCCGACGTGACCGAGATGGACGGTCCCAGCGTCCCCGCCCGGTCCGAGCCGGTACCATCAATTTTGTCGGTCGGCGACCGGCTTGCCTGCCCCAGGTGTGCCCTGTCCGTGCAAGTGACGGCCGCCCCGCAGTCGTCCCCGTCGTTTCCCAAGCCCCTCACCTGTCAGTGCGGCGGGAAGTTGACGACCGACGGGCGCGGTTAAGCTACCCCTGCGGCCGGCCGACGATCCTGTTGAGGGACCGTCATGCCGACCACGACCGCCCGCGACCGCCTCGGCCGACGCGCGCGGTTTGCGTCAGTCGTGGTCGTGCTTCTCAGCACTGCGCTGTTCGTCACGTCACTGGCCACCGCAAAGCAGAACCGCATCTTCACCGGCGGCGGACTGGGGGCCGACCACCTCGCCTTCTACGACGCCGGCGCCATCCTGCGCCGCTTCGGCGCCGCACGACTGTACGACCTACCGCTGCAGTCGGCCGAGTACCACGCCCGCCTGCCGGGCGAGCCGGCGGACGCGTTCCTCCCCTACGCCTACGCGCCGCACGTGGCGGCGGGCTTCGCCGCATTGGCGGTCGTGCCGTACGACGTCTCTTACGTGCTGTGGACAGTGATCTCGTGCGCGGCCTACGGCGCCGCCGTGATTGTGGCGGCCCGCGCCGCTCAACTGCCCAAAGCATGGTGGCCGACCATCGCATGGCTGGCGGCGTCGTTCGAGCCGTTCGCGTTCGAGTGCATCCACGGCGGACAGATCTCGACCGTCGCCACCGCCCTGCTCGCGCTCGCCGCGCTGTTGGCGAGTGCCGGAAGACCATTCATCGCCGGTCTGCTGGTCAGTTGCTGCTGCTACAAACCAACGCTGTTGGTGATCGTCGTCCCCGGCCTGCTGATCACACGGCGATGGTCCACCGTGCTCGGCTGCCTTGCCGGCACCATCGCCTGGGCTGCCGTCGACGTTCTCGCCTTCGGCTTTGGAACCTGTCGCATGTATCTTGCCGTTCTGAGCGGCTACGCCGGCCGGGGCGCGCTCGACTTCCGGATCTGGAAGTTCGTGGACGTCCACTCGTTCATCCTGCTATTGGGCGGCTCAGCCGCGGCGGCAACGGCGGCGGTGGCGGTCCTGGTCGGCACCGCGCTGGCCACTTTGCGGCGCGCACGGTCCCCGGACGACGAGCGAATGTTCTGGGCCGCCACCCTTGCCTGGACGCCCGTCGCCAACCTCTATGCCGGTGCCTACGACGCCGTGCTGGTCGTGCCCGCCGCGATCCTGACGGCCGGCGTTCTGCACCGGCGAATCGGGCGGCTTCCGAGCGCGTTCATCGGCCTGCTCGCCGCCGCCTGGCTGACGCCGTGGGTCACTTCCGCAACGGCGCGCTGGAGCGGCATCCAAGTCATGACCGCTGCCTTGGTGGCGTTAGCAGCTTACCTGTCAAAAGGTTACAGTGTTCAGCTCGGTAGCACAAGCGATTGCAAGTCCTCCGAGCTTTCAATTCCACCCCATCCGTTTGGAAAATGTCCGCTTCCGGAATACCTTAGGGTATTGCTGCCGTCCCGAACCGTTGCGGGCGATGGCTTCCCTCTCCGGTCGTCGGACACCGGCCAACCCGGAACCTCTTGATTGACATCACAATTCCCGCCGACCTCGGCGGTCCGGTCGCACCCCGGCTCGACCTTGCGCCATCGGTCCGGTGGCAATTCCGACCCTGGGACGACCGGCGGGTCGTGTGGTGCGCCGCGCTCGTCCCGCACCTGGTCGCCATCATCGTCTGCTACCGCAGCGTTGCCCGTGGCCGGCAGACCGGCAACCTGCAAGACTTCCTGAACGCCGCCCGGGCAATGCTCCACGGGCAGGACATCTACGCCAGCGGCAGCCGCGGTTATGTCTATCCGCCGCTGATCGCGTTCCTGTACCAGCCGCTCGCGATGTTGACCGACCGCTCGGCCGGGTTCGTCGCGCTGGCGGTCGAGTCGGTGTTGTCGATCTTCACGCTGCTCCTGGTGAGCCGGGTGCTGGTGAAGCGGCTGCTCGACCGGGTCGACCCGCTGCTGACCGCCCGCGTGGCGTTCCTCGGCGCGCTCTGCACGGCCGACAAGATCAAGGGCGAGTTCACCCACCTGGAGACGAACGTCCTCATGCTGCTCGCGTTCACGGCCGCCATGCGGTGGGTCGACAAGCGGCCGTGGCTCGCCGGGCTGGCGCTGGGGTTCGCGTTCAACGTCAAGTACCTGCCGATCGTGCTCGTCCCCTACCTGCTGCTGCGGCGGCGATACCGGGCGACGGCGTGGTTCGCGGCCTGGGCGGTCGCGTTCGCCATCCTGCCGGCGCTCTCGATGGGCTGGCGGGCCGACGCCCGCGCCTGGGCGCAGGCCGGCGGCGGCCTGCTCAAGCTGTTCGGCGTGGACGTCGGCGTGCAGCACGCGGCGCGGGTCCGGGCGGTCACCGATGCGGTCAGCATCTCGCTGACCAGCGGCCTGGCACGCATCGCCGAAACGGTTGGCGTGCGCATCCACCACCCCCTGCCGCACGACGTTCCACTGCTGGCGGCGGCGGTCGTCGGCGGGCTGTTCTGCGCGTACGCGTGGTGGGTGTACGCCGACCACGGGGTCCCGGTCGTCCGCTGGCCCAGGGACGTGACCGACCAGCACCGCCCCCCCTACCGCGGCCTGTTCTCGGTCGAGTGGATCGGCCTGCTGCTGCTCATGCTGACGTTCAGCCCGTTCACGAACTCCCGCCACCTGTACATGCTGCTGGACGTGAACATCGCCGGCGCCGCCCTGCTGCTGGGGACCCGGGGCCGCGTCCCGCGACTGCCGCTCGCGATGGCCATGGCCTTCATGGCGATGGGCATCACGTTCCCGCCGGGCAGCTCCGCGCCGTTCAACGGTGCCGACAGCTTCTGGCGGCGGGTCGGCGGGCCTGGCTGGAGCATGCTCGCGATGTACACCGCGCTGATCTGGACGAACGTCCGCTACCAGCAGCGGGCCGCGGCACCGTCGCCGGCCTGAACAAAACAGAGCCGGGCCGTGCCGGCCCGAACGGGCGCAGCCCGCCCCCTCGCGCCGGGGACGTGGCGTGTCAGTTCCGCGCGGACTGCGCGAGACGCGACCTGCGGTCGCCACGGGCCGACAAGGCCCGGCTCCGTCCGGCATGCAGTGTCGGACGGGCACCGCCTTGGTACACTTCGGGCCTCGGCTCGGTCGCCGGCCGTGCGACGCACCGACGATGCTCATTTGCCCGGTGGCTTCTGGCGGTCCGTCCCACTCATGAATCTTCGCATCCGCTCGACGCTGGCCACCCTGTTCTTCCTGTCCGGCTTCTCCAGCCTCATCTACCAGGTCGTGTGGACCCGGATGGCGTTCGCGTCGTTCGGCATCATCGCGCCCGTCCTGTCGGTGGTGCTGTCGGTCTTCATGCTTGGCCTGGCCGTCGGGTCGTGGGCCGGGGGGCGGTGGATCGGCCCGCTGGTGCGGCGGACGGGGCTGTCGGCGGCCCTGTTCTACGGGGCCGCCGAGCTGCTGATCGGCGTCGGGGCGCTCGCCGTGCCGACGTCGTTCGGGCTGGGCGAGCGGCTGCTGCTCACAACGGGGCAGGTCGACTCGGCCCGCTACCTGTTCCTGTCGGCCATCGCGTTAGGGATCGCGATTTTCCCGTGGTGCGTCTGCATGGGGACCACGTTCCCGTTCATGATGGCGCACGTCCGCGAGCGCGACCCGGCCGGGAGCCGGGACAGCTTCAGCTTCCTGTACCTGGCCAACGTGCTGGGCGCGATGGCCGGCACGCTGCTGACGGCCGTGGTGTTCGTCGAGACGCTCGGCTTCCGCCACACGCTGTGGGTGGCCGCCGGCAGCAACTTCGCCATCGCCGTGGTCGGCGTCGGCCTTGGCGTCCGCCGCGGGTCGGCCGGCACCGGGCCGGCCGACGATCGGACGGGGTCCGCCGCGCCGGCGCGGCAGGGCCCCGACCGGTTCAACTTGGCCGTCCTGTTCACGACCGGCTTCGTCTCGATGGCCATGGAGGTCGTCTGGTCGCGCGGGTTCGCGGCGGTCCTCAAGACCCAGGTCTACTCGTTCGCCCTGATCGTCTTCACCTACCTGGGCGCGACCTTCGTCGGCTCGGCCCTCTACCGCCGGCACGCCCGCCGCGGCACCGGTTGGAACACGGCGACGATCCTCCTCGGGCTCGCGCTGTCGGCCCTGCTCCCGGTCGTGGTGAACGACCCGTTCTTCATGGCCCCGAAGTTCCAGGACCCCGCGATCCACGCCCTGCCGGCGACGTGCCTGCTGAGCAGCATCTGCCCGCTGTGCGCGATGCTCGGCTACCTGACGCCCCGGCTGGTCGACACCTACGCGGCCGGTCACCCGCGGCGGGCGGGGACCGCTTACGCCGCCAACGTGGTCGGGTGCATCCTCGGCCCGCTGCTGGCCTGCTACGTGCTGCTGCCCAACGTCGGCATCCGGTACGCGCTGGTGATGCTGGTCCTGCCGCTGATGGCGTTGTGGACGGTCGCGGCGCGGTCGCTGCCGGTCTTCCGGCGGGTGCTGGGCGGGGTCGCCCTGGCCGGCGCGGTCGCCTATGCGGCGGTGTACGCGACGGATTTCGAGGAGCTGATCCTGCGCGTCGCGCCCAACGCCGACGTCCGCCGGGACTCGATCGCTTCGGTCGCCGCGTTCGGCACCCGCGATGCCGGGCAGTGGCTGCTGGTCAACGGCTGTGGGATGACCATGCTGACGCCCATCACGAAGTTCATCGCCCACGTGCCGCTGGCGCTGCACCGGGGCGTGCCGAGGTCGGCGCTGGTGATCTGCTTCGGGATGGGCACGACGTACCGGTCGGCGCTGAGCTGGGGCATCGACACGACGGTGGTCGAGCTGGTGCCGAGCGTGCCGAAGGAGTTCGGGCAGTACTTCCCCGACGCCGACCGCGTGATGGCCGACCCGAACGGGCGCGTGGTGATCGACGATGGCCGGCGGTACCTGAGCCGGTGCGGGCGGAAGTTCGACGTCATCACCGTCGACCCCCCGCCGCCGATCACCGCCGCCGGGTCCAGCCTGCTGTTCTCGACCGAGTTCTACGCGCTGGCCAAGCATCACCTGAACCGGGACGGGATCGTGCAGATGTGGTTCCCGGGCGGTGCCGACACGCCCACCGGGCAGGCGGTGGTCCGCTCGATGCACGAGTCGTTCCCGCACGTGGCGTGCTTCAACTCGCTCACCTACCTGGGCATCCACCTGCTCGGCTCGATGGAGCCGATCCCCGCCCACGACGTCGCGAGGATGGCCGGCCAGATGCCGGCGAGCGCCCGGGCCGACCTGCTGGAGTGGCGTCCCGGGGTCACCGCGGCGGACTACCTGCGGGAGGTCATCGGCGCGGAGGTGATCGTGCCGGACCACCTCAACCGCGACCCCCACGTCGAGGTGACCGACGACCAGCCCTACAACGAGTACTACCTGCTCCGCCGGATGCGAGGCATCAGGAACTGACGCCGACCTCGCCCCGACGGTGGAAACGAACCGGGCCTGGTCCACGAGCCAACACGCATGACGCCTCGCGCACGACTGACCCTGTTCGCCCTGTTCTTCCTGTCGGGCTTCTCGAGCCTGATCTACCAGGTCGTGTGGACCCGGATGGCGTTCGCGTCGTTCGGCATCATCGCGCCGGTCCTGTCGGTCGTGCTGTCGGTGTTCATGCTCGGGCTGGCCGTCGGATCGTGGGCGGGCGGACGGTTGATCGGCCCGATCACCGCGCGCACCGGCCTGTCGGCGGCCGCGTTCTACGGGCTGGCCGAGCTGCTGATCGGCGTCGGGGCGTTCGCCGTGCCGGCGTCGTTCTCGCTCAGCGCCCGGCTGTTGCTGCCGGCCGGGCAGGTCGACTCGCTCAGCTACCTGGCGTGGTCGGCCGTCGCGCTGGGCGTCTCGATCTTCCCCTGGTGCGTCTGCATGGGGGTCACCTTCCCGTTCATGATGGCCCACGTCCGCGAGCGGGACGCTGCCAACGCCGACAGCTTCAGCTTCCTCTACCTGGCCAACGTGCTGGGCGCCATGGCCGGCACGCTGCTGACGGCGGTCGTGTTCGTCGAGCTGCTCGGCTTCCGCCGGACGCTGTGGGTCGCCGCCGGCAGCAACTTCGCCATCGCCGCCGTCGGCGTCGGCCTGGGCCTGCGATCGTCCGGTCGCGTTGCCGCAGCCGCGGGCGATCCGGCGCCGGTGGGGCTGGAGCGGCAAAGGTCAGATCGCTTTAACTTGGCGGTGCTGTTCACCACCGGTTTCGTGTCAATGGCGATGGAGGTGGTCTGGTCGCGTGGGTTCGCAACGGTGCTGAAGACGCAGGTCTACTCGTTCGCCCTGATCGTCTTCACCTACCTCGGGGCGACGTTCGTGGGGTCGGCCATCTACCGGCGCGATGCTCGGGCGGGCCGGGTTCGCTCGCAGGCGCTGATCTTCTTCGGGCTGGCCGTCGCGGCGGTGTTGCCGGCCATCGTGAACGACCCGGCGTTCGTCGCCCAGCACTTTCAGGACCCGCTGATCCTCCCCGGGAGCGCCACGCTGATCCTGGGCAGCCTGTGCCCCCTGTGCGCGATCCTCGGCTACCTGACGCCACGGCTGATCGACGGCTACTCGGGTGGGAACCCGCGGCGGGCCGGCGGGGCGTACGCCGCCAACGTGATCGGGTGCATCCTGGGCCCGCTAGCGGCGTGCTACCTGCTGCTGCCCCACGCCGGCAACCGGCAGTCGCTGGTCGCGCTCGCACTGCCGTTCATCGCGTTCTGGGCCGTCACCTGCCGGACGACGACGACGTTCCGGCGCGCGCTCGGCAGCCTGGCGATCGTCGGCACGTTCGCCTACGCGGCGTTCTCCGCCACCGACTTCGAGGAGTCGCTCGTCCAGCGGGCGCCCAACGCGTCGGTGCGGCGGGACTACATCGCGTCGGTCACGGCGTTCGGCACGAGGCGCGACGACAAGTGGCTGCTGGTGAACGGGGTGGGCATGACGAACCTGACCCCGATCACGAAGTTCATCGCCCACCTGCCGCTGTCGCTGCACCGCGGGCCACCACGGTCGATGCTGGTCATCTGCTTCGGCATGGGCACGACGTACCGCTCGGCGCTCACCTGGGGCATCGACGTGACGGCCGTCGAGCTGGTGCCGAGCGTCCCGAAGGATTTCGGGTTCTTCCACGCCGATGCCGAGCGGGTCCTCGCCGACCCGAACGGGCACATCGTGATCGACGACGGCCGGCGGTACCTGAGCCGGTGCGCACGGAAGTTCGACGTGATCGTCGTCGACCCCCCGCCGCCCATCACGGCCGCGGGGTCGAGCCTGCTGTTCTCGACCGAGTTCTACGCGCTGGCCAAGCGACACCTCAACCCCGGCGGCATCGTGCAGATGTGGTACCCCGGCGGGCAGACGGTCGCCGAGTCGGGCCAGCTGACAGGGCAGGCGGTGCTGCGGTCGATCCACGAGTCGTTCCCGCACGTCGCGTGCTACACCGGCATCGAGGGGTGGGGCGTCCACCTGCTGGGGTCGATGGACCCGGTCCTGCCGAGCGATCCCCAGCAGATGGCCGCCCGCATGCCGCCGGCCGCCAGGGCCGACCTGGTCGAGTGGACCGACAGGCTCGACGCGCCGACGTATCTCAAGGCGCTCACGCGCGGCGAGGTATCGGTGCCCGACGCGCTGAACCCCGACCGGCGGGTCGAGGTGACGGACGACCGCCCGTTCAACGAGTACTACCTGCTCCGCACCCGCGCTGCCGGCCCGCCCTGACCCGGCCGGCTTGCAGACGCCGCCCCACCTTTTGCACGCCGCGCCGCCGTCGCACGACTCCACCCTCCGGCAGGTAGTCTAATCGGATGGGGCAAGCGGAGGCTCTGCGATGAACTGGCGGATGCTGCTGTCGTCGATGGCCGGCGCAGGCGTGCTGCCGCTGGCAGCCGTCGCCCAAACGACCCGGCCCATCGTGCCGGACGCGTTCGTCGATCCCGAGACGCACCTGAACGTGCTGCACCTGACCCGGCTGCCCAACGAGCGGTCGGGCGTGATCTACTTCACCTACCCCTGCTTCACGCAGGACGGCCGCCCGGCGCTGGGTGGACGTCCAGTACGCCGACAAGTGGCGGCACCTGTTCAGCTTCGACTTCCAGACGCAGTCGATCCGCCCGATCGTGACCGACCGGCTGACGCAGAACCAGGTGGTCGCGCCCAAGAGCGGCAACGTCTACTACCAGGCCGACAACGCCGCCTGGGTCAACAACCTGCGCGATGGCGCGCCGCGCAAGATCGCCGACCTGCCGGCCAGGTGGAGCCCCGGCGCGGGGTTCTCGATCAACGCCGACGAGACGCAGTTGCTCGGCGCGTCGACCGACCCCGACGGGCCGGTCGGGCCGGCGGCGAACCCGTCTCAAACGTTCGGCAAGCACCTGCCGAACGTGCTGTTCACGATCGACGCGCGCACCGGCGTCGTGAGGGTGATCCATCGGATCGACGCCTGGCTGGGCCACGTGCAGCTCTCACCCATCGACCCGAACCTGCTGATGTTCTGCCACGAGGGGCCGTGGGAGAAGGTCGACCGCATCTGGACGATGCGCCTGGGCGACGCCGCGCCGACGCTGGCGTTCAAGCGGACCGAGCCCCGCGAGATCGTGGGCCACGAGTTCTGGGCGCCCGATGGCAAGTCGATCTGGTTTCAGCAGGAGTTCCGCGACCGGCACCAGGGATACCTGACCGGCAAGGACCTGGCGACCGGGAAGCTGACCCGGTACACGGTGCCCGTGGGTGGCCGGTCGATCCACTACGCGTGGTCGCCCGACGGCGCATTCCTCGTCGGCGACGGCAGCGGCCCCAAGGCCGCCGCGCCCGGGCCCAACAAGTACCTGTCGATGCTCGTGCCCGACGGCGACCACGTCCGGGTGGCGAAGCTCTGCTCGCTGCAGCAGAACGACTACGCCGTCGAGCCGAACCCGCACGTGTCGCCGGACAACAAGTGGGTGATCTTCACGGCGACGCTGTTCGGGACGCCTCAAGCGTACGCGGTCGAGGTGCCGAAGGCGATGCTTCCCTCCGCGGGCGTTGCTGCCAGTTGATCGCCTACGCGGTCGGCGTGAAGTGACGGCCCCAGAGGGTTGCCAGCTTCGCCACCTCGCCCGGTGGAATCGCGGACTTGTCCGACCAGATCGCCAGCCTCAGGGCATCGCGCGACGGGGCAGCCATCAGGGCCTCGCGCTGCTCGGCCATCCGGCCGATCGCCCGGCGGATCAGGTCCATCGCGTTCGCCGACGCCGCCTGGAGGTGGCCGATGATCTCGGCCAGCAGCGCCGACGGGTCGGCCGGCGCCTGGCCCGGCTCGGGGTCGGGCTTGGACTTCCAGCTGTCGAAGTCGGTGACGAGCGACACCAGCGCGTAGCTCAGCTCCGCCTCGCGGGCCAGCTTTGCCTCGGGCATGGCGGTCATGCCGATCAGGTCGCCGCCCCAGAGCCGGTGCATCAAGCTCTCCGCCCGGCTGCTGAACGCGGGGCCTTCCATGGCGACGTAGCAGCCGCGGTCGTGGACCTTGTGACCGGCGTCCGTGGGGGCGGATTCGAGCAGCAGCTTCCGCAGCACGCCGCAGAACGGCTCGTCAAACCCGACGTGGACCGCGGCCCCGTCGTAGAACGTGCCCGACCGCGCGTGGGTCTTGTCGATCACCTGGTCGGGGATGACCAGGTCGCGCGGCTTGAACTCCTCGCGCAGCGACCCCACCGCACCCGTGGCGATCACGTGCGTCGCGCCCAGGCTCTTGAGCGCGAACACGTTCGCGCGGTACGGCACCCTCGACGGGTTGAGGACGTGCCCCGGCCCGTGACGGCTCAGCAGCAGCACCGGAAGGCCGGCCCACTCGACCTCGACGATGGCGTCGCTCGGCGGGCCGAACGGCGTCTCGACGACGTGACGCTTGCCGTTGGTGGCGGCGTCACCCAACAGTTGGCCCAATCCCGACCCGCCGATCACGGCGACCTTCAACGGCTGATCCATGGCCGCCGAGCGTACGGATCGAGCGCCCGATCGCCAAGCGGCGAACCGCCGATGTCGACCTGCGCCCCGCGCTGCCCCGTGATCCACACGGTCGGGCCCGTCGGGGGGACGGGCGCGGCCGTGGGGATCGCGTGACCACATTCGTTCGGCAACCGCGTGGCCCGTCCATGGCCGTGCGGCACCCACTGCGGACGATCGCCATCCGTGCGATTCCACCTCCGGCGTGATCGGCCCATCCGTGGGTCCGACGGGATCGACCGGAAAGGTTCGTCCGTCGCGGCCGGGGTGGCCGCGGTGCCCGGCGGTCCGTCGCCGGGATCAACGTCGGTGGCTGAAGGGTGCCCCGCGATGGCGTCGTGCCACCGCGGGGCCACCCGATCGCCGGGTCCGACGGGACGCCGCGGACGGCGAGCGGGAGGTGTCCCGCCGCCGCCGCCGTGGTCCGCGATGCGGGTCCAATTACATGGACGTGTTCAGCGACGTCCAGCGGGCCAGCACCTTGCTGCCCACCGAGCCGATGATGGCGATGGCCGCCACCACGATCAGGCCGGCGATGAGGGCGTACTCCAGCACCTCGCCGCCCTGCTCGTCCCGAACCAACTTCGCCGCGATGGTCTTGATCTTCTGCATGGTCTCTGCTCCGTTCCGTGGAACCCGTTTGCGATCTTGGTGGTCCGCGGGGCACTTGCCGTTCGCGTCTTCACCACCCGCACAGTTCATCGGACCGGGAGGCAAGGGCATTAAGCGCGCGGATCGCGTTTTTCTGTCGAGACTTGCTCCCGCCGATTATCGGACCGACGAGCGTCGGGCTCGCCCACTGGGGTAGATCGACCATCACCGGGTTTGGGCTGTTCAGGTAAATCGCCGGGCCGCGCCCACTTCGACCGGCCCATGTGAAGGGGGATGACGAATTGCGCGTTCGCAATTCATTCCCCGTCGCCGATCGGTACAATCGTGACCCACCGTCCCGATCACCTGGGGCCGGCACATCTCGGAGCGAAGGACAACGCCGCATGAGCATCCGGAACTTACTGACCGTCTTGTCGCTGGTCCTGAGCGTGCTGATCGGCCTGACGCTGGCCAAGACGTCGGGCGCGAAGGGGGTCGGGGCGGCCACGGGCGGTCACCGCGAGCACCCGCTGATCGGCCTCTCGTTGGACACGCTCAAGGAGGCCCGCTGGCAGGGCGACCGCGACTTCTTCGTCGCCCGCGCCAAGGAGCTCGGCAGCGAGGTGTCCGTCCAGTCGGCCAACAGCGACGACACCGTGCAGATGCAGAACGTCCAGAGCCTGCTCAGCAGCGGCATCGACGTGCTCGTCATCGCCCCCCACAACGCCCAGGCCATGGCCGGCGCGGTCGAGGCGGCCCAGAAGGTCGGCGTGCCGGTCATCAGCTACGACCGGCTGATCAAGGGGGCCAACCCCGACCTGTACATGTCGTTCGACAACCTGGCGGTCGGCCACCTGCAGGGGCAGTACATCGTCGACCAGCTGCCCAAGCTCGGCCACCGGCCGATGAAGCTGGTCCGCATCTACGGGGCCAAGACCGACAACAACGCCGTCCTCTACAAGCAGGGGCAGGACGAGGCCCTGAAGCCGCACATCGACAACGGCGACATCCAAGTGGTGCAGGAGGACTGGGCCGAGGACTGGAAGCCCGAGAACGCCACGCGCATCATGAACGCCGCCATCACCAACGCCGGCCGGAACATCGACGCCGTGCTGGCCACCAACGACGGCACGGCCGGCGGCGCGGTCCAGGCCCTGCTCGGCGAGGGGCTCGCCGGCAAGGTGCTCGTCACCGGCCAGGACGCCGAGGTCGTCGCCTGCCAGCGGATCGCGCAGGGCACGCAGGCGATGACGGTCTACAAGCCGATCAAGACGCTCGCCACCCACGCCGCCGAGATGGCCGTCGCCCTGGGCCGTGGCAAGCCGATCATCGCCACGGCCACCGTCAATAACGGGTCGGCCGACGTCCCCAGCGTGCTGTTCCCGTCGATGGTGGTCACCAAGGACAACATCGACGCCACCGTCGTCGCCGACGGCTTCCACACCCACTCCGACGTGTACGGAAAGTGATCGCCCCACCCAAGCCGGTTCTGAGGTACGCCGAAGAGCCGGATTCGAGCACCAATAGATCCGGCTCTTCGGCGTACCTCAGAACCGGCTTGGATCAACTCGGATGTCCACCACACAACCCATCCTCACCGCGGAGAACCTGATCAAGCGGTTCGGCTCCGTCACCGCCCTCAAGGGCGTCACGTTCGACCTCCGCCCCGGCGAGGTCCACGCCCTCTGCGGCGAGAACGGCGCGGGCAAGTCGACGCTCATCAAGCTGCTGGGCGGCATCCACCCCGCCGGCACCTACGAGGGCCGCATCCTGGTCGACGGCCAGGAGGTCGCGTTCAACGGCACCCGCGCCGCCGAGCACGCCGGCATCTCCGTCATCTACCAGGAGCTGGCCCTGGTGCCCGAGATGTCGGTCGCCGAGAACATCTTCCTCGGCACCGAGCCCCGCCGCTTCGGCGGGTTCGCCATCGACTGGGTCAAGGTGAACCGCCAGGCCGCCGCGTTGCTCGACCGGTTCGGGCTCGGCATCCGGCCCGACTCGCGCGTGGCCGACCTGGGCATCGGCCACCGCCAGCTGGTCGAGATCGCCAAGGCGCTGTCGAAGAACAGCCGCGTGCTGATCCTCGACGAGCCGACCGCTGCCCTGACCGAGCAGGAGGTGGCGGTGCTGCTCGACATCATCCGTGACCTGCGCGGCCGGGGCATCGCGCTGGTCTACATCAGCCACAAGCTGGACGAGGTGTTCGCCATCGCCGACCGCATCACCGTACTGCGCGACGGGGCCAGCGTCGCCTCGCTCGACGCCAGATCGTCCACGCAGCAGGACGTGATCCGCCACATGGTCGGCCGGCCGATCGAGGACCTGTTCCCCCGCCGCGCCGGCACGGTCGGCAAGCCGCTGCTGTCCGTCGACCACGTCAGCGTGACGGCCGACGTCGACGGCGTCCGGCAGACCGTGCTGCACGACGTCAGCTTCGACGTCCGCGCCGGCGAGGTGCTCGGCATCGGCGGCCTGATGGGCGCGGGACGGACCGAGCTGCTGATGCACGTCTTCGGCGCCTACGGCCGCCGCACCGCTGGCCGGGTCGTCCTCAACGGCAAGCCCCTCGGCCCCGGCAACACCCCGCCGCAGTCGGTCGCGCGGGGACTCGTGCTCGTCAGCGAGGACCGCAAGCGGTACGGCCTGGTGCTGGACCGGCAGATCGGCTTCAACATGTCGCTCTCCAGCCTGGACGAGGTGACCGACGGCTACGCGATCGCCGGCCCGCTCGGCATGATCGACGAGCCGGCCGAAGCCAAGCGCAGCCGGACCGTCTTCGACGCCATGCGCGTCAAGGCCCGGGGCCTCGAGGTGCCGGTCGGCACCCTGTCCGGCGGCAACCAGCAGAAGGTGGTTATCGGCAAGGCGCTGCTGACCAACCCGTCCGTCATCTTCCTGGACGAGCCGACACGCGGCATCGACGTCGGCGCGAAGCTGGAGGTGTACGAACTGGTGAACAAGCTCACCGACCAGGGCAAGGCCGTCGTGCTGGTCAGCAGCGAGCTGCCCGAGCTGATGGGCATGAGCGACCGCATCGTGATGCTGGCCGAGGGGCGCGTCGGCGGGACGTTCGCCCGGAGCGAGGCGACCCAGGAGAAGCTGCTGGCCGCGGCGATGGGGCATGCCGCCGCGCTGGCCGTCTGACGATTCAGATCAGAGCCCGGCGGCTCCGCCGCGGGTTCTTCGCGACGAACGAGGGCAACGAAATGACCGAACTTGTGACATCAGAGGGTTCGCCGCTGTCAGGCCTCCCGCCGCAGAACCCGCTGGGCGGGCCCAACCCCCAGCGCCAGCCGATGGTCGTCGCCGTCCCGGGCGAGCCTGCGCCACAGCGTGGCCTGTCGGTGCAGGCGATCATCATGCCGGCCGCGCTGGTCGTGATCACCGCGTTCTTCGAGATCGTCTCCAAGGGCCACACGTTCCTCGGCGCCCGCAACGTCTCCAACCTGGCGATCGAACTGTCGGGAACGGCCGTGCTCGCCCTGGGCATGCTGCTGGTGATCCTGCCCGGCCACATCGACCTGGCCGCCGGCAGCGCGGTCGGCCTGGTCGGCGGCATCGCGGCGGTGCTGGTGTTCGACCACGGCTGGCCCGCCTGGCTCGCCCTTTTCGTCGCTACGCTCGGCGCCGTCGTCGCCTACTGGGCCATGGGCTCGATGATCGTCCGCCAGCGCGTCCCCGCCTTCATCATCACGCTGGGCGGCATGCTCGTCTTCCGCGGCCTGCACTGGACCGTCATCCACAACGCCACCGTCCCCGTCACCCGCGGCGGCGAGCCGAACCTCTACTCGGCACTGACCAACTACCACCTGTCACCGCTGGCCGGCCACGTCGCCGCCACGCTCGTGGCCGTCGGCATGTTCGCCGCGGCGTTGATGGCCCACCGCAGCCAGAAGCGGGCCGGCGTCACCGTCAACGGCGAGGTGACGTTCCTCCGCACGCTGGTCGCCGCCCAGGTCGTGCTGCTGCTGGTGATCCTCTGCAACGGCTACCAGGGCGTCCCCCTGCCGGTGCTGATCCTGGGTGCCGCCGCGCTGGTCGTCACCGCCGTCACCCGCCACACCCCCTTCGGCCGATACCTGTACGCGATCGGCGGCAACGAGGAGGCCGCCATCGTCAGCGGCGTCCCCGTCGCCGCCGTCACCATCGCCGCCTTCGCAGCCATGGGGCTGCTCGCCGCCGTCACCGGCTTCCTGCAGACCGCCTACGCCGGCGCCAGCACGACCACGGTCGGCGCCAACATGGAGCTCGACGCCATCGCCGCCTGCGTGATCGGCGGCACCAGCCTCAAGGGCGGCCGCGGCACCGTCGGCGGCGTCCTGCTGGGCGCCCTGGTGATCGCCGTCCTGATCAACGGCATGACCCTGATGGCCTACGGCCCCGAGGCGAAGTACGTGATCCGCGGCGCCGTCCTCGTCGCCGCCGTCTGGGCCGACGTCCGCTTCGGCAAGCGGTGAGTAACCCCAGCCCCAACGAAAACGGCCCGCGACTCTCAGAGTCGCGGGCCGTCGTTCAGTGGAGCCATGGGGATTTGAACCCCAAATTCAACCATGCCATGGTCGCGTGATCCCATTTCACTATGGCCCCGGCGAAGGGTTCGAGAACTTTATCCGGAGGCGAACGCCTGTCAAGCCCGGTTGCTTGCGCACCGAATTTTGCTCGACCGGCTCCAGCACCCATGCTTGCCTTTGGGAGCTGAACGTGTATCCTGTTTCCTCCCCAGTATCGAACTGGTGACCATGACGGGGCGTAGCTCAGCTTGGTAGAGCGCTTGGTTCGGGACCAAGAGGCCGCAGGTTCAAATCCTGTCGCCCCGACTTGATGAGACAAAAAGCCCTTCGGCCAATAGGTCGAAGGGCTTTCTCGTTTGCGGGACGTGAGTTGCGTCGTCGAGCCGGAAGTTCAAACGGACAGTTTCAAGCAACTGGCGTTTGTCGGCGTATTTCGCGTTAACGTCGCCGGCGGCCTTTTTGCTTTGGATGACGGCGTCCTCTTCAGCCCTGGCTTGCGGTCCCGGCCCGCAGCACGTCGAGGAACACGCGGAGGGGCGGCCGGACGTGACGGTGCCGCCTGTAGTAGCCGTAGAAGCCGGGGAACGTGGGTGACCAGTCTTGTAGGACGCCCACCAGCCGTCCGGCGTCGATGAACGGGC
Organism: Tepidisphaeraceae bacterium; assembly: GCA_965198865.1. Classification (GTDB taxonomy): domain Bacteria; phylum Planctomycetota; class Phycisphaerae; order Tepidisphaerales; family Tepidisphaeraceae; genus CBDAQA01. Next base: position 602,011 of record CBDAQA010000025.1, read on the forward strand.
GGATCCGGTGTTCGACCCAGAACGCGATCCCGATCCCCTGCAGGGCGGCTGACAGGGCGGACGCCCGGTCGTTGAGGATCAGCGGCCCGTTGACGGCGACCGCCACCCGCGACTTGCCCCTGGCGAACTCCCACCGGTAGGGGACGGCCGTGCCCGACTGCCGCCAATTGATGCACCGGTGGCGGTGCAGGTCGTTGGGGTGCTTCGGCGTCCCGTGCCGGGCCAGGTAGCCCGGCGAGGCGACGGCCAGCTGCCGCAGGGGCCCGCCGAGCTTGAACGAGACCACCCCGTCCTCCAGCAGCTCGTCCAGGCGGATGCCGAGGTCGTACCCGCCGGCCACGATGTCGGTGACGGCGTCGTCGATCGTCACGTCCAGCACGACGTCGGGGAACCGGGCGTGGAAGGGGCCGAGGACGGGCTCGACGTGATCGACGTACGCGATCCGCGGCGTCACGACCCGGACGGTGCCGGCCGGCGTGGCCCGCGCGTCGGCGACCTCGGCGACCGAGGCGTCCAGCTCGGCAAGCACGGGCTCCAGCCGGGCGAGCAGCCGCGCGCCGACGGGGGTGAGCGAGACGCGCCGGGTCGTCCGTTGGAACAGGGCCGCGCCCAGCCGCGTTTCCAACCGGCGGATCACCTGGCTCATGGCCGACGCCGACACCCCCAGTCGCCCGGCCGCCCGCGCGAAGCTACGGCACTCGGCCACCGCGGCGAACGCCTTCAGCTCGGAAAACTCGCTGCCCCGCATGCGGCACCTCCGGTCAGGGTCCCGGGGATTACATACCCGCCGGTCATGAATCCCTGAAGGCTCGGAAGGATACACACGGCCGGCGGGCCGCCTTACGCTTCCCGGCACAGGAGGCAGGCAATGACTCACGACCTCACGCTTGGGTTGGACGGCCGGGTGGCGATCGTCACCGGCGCCGCCGGCGACATCGGCCGCGCGACGGTCGGACTGCTCACGGCTCACGGCGTCCGCGTGGTGGCCGAGGACATCCGCCCGGCCGTCGCCGACCTGGCCGAGCCCGGCCGGGTCGTGCCGCTCGTCGGCGACGTGTCCGACGAGGCCACGGCACGCCGGGCGGCGGGACTTGCCCGCGAGCACTTCGGCCGGCTCGACGTGCTGGTCAACAACGCCGGCCGGACGATGAACAAGCCGCTGGTGGACACGACCGTCGGCGATTGGGACGGGATCATGGCAGTGAACGCCCGGGGGACGTTCGTCCACACCCGCGAGGCGGTGCGGGTCATGTTGGACCTGGGGGTCGGCGGGTCGGTCGTGAACGTCGCCTCGGTCGTCAGCGTGGTGGGGATGCCGTTGACGGCCGCCTACGCCGCGTCCAAGGGGGCGGTCGCGCAGCTGACCAAGGTGACGGCCGTCGAGTACGGCGGCCGCGGCATCCGGGCCAACGCCGTGGCGGCCGGCGTGGTCGAGACCGGCATCCTCGACGGCATCGTCGCCGACAGCCGCGCGACGCTCGCCGGCTACGGCCACCTGCACCCGATCGGCCGCGTCGGCCAGCCGGGCGAGATCGCCGAGGTGATCGCCTTCCTCGCCTCGCCGCGGGCCAGCTTCATCACCGGCGCGGTCGTGTTGGCCGACGGCGGGTTCACCGCCCTGTAGCTGCCCTTGCTGGAGAGGAAAGATCATGAACGAGCGAAACATCCTGATCGTGGCCGCCGAGCGCGGCCTGGGCCTCGGCCTGGCCGAACAATTTTTCGGCCGCGGCTGGGGCGTCGTCGGGACCGCCCGGGCCGGCGCGAACACCGACGCCCTCCGCGACGTCGGCCGGACCGACCCTGGTCGGCTGGACGTCGCCCACGTGGACGTGACCGACGCCGGGCAGATCGCGCCACTCGTGGCGTCGTTGGGCGGCCGACAGTTCGACGTGATCTTCCTGAACGCCGGCATCTACGGGCCGCTCCACCAATCGGTCCTCGAAGCGACGCCCGAGCAGGTCACGGAGATCGTCATGACCAACGCCATCGGCCCCGTCCGGCTGGCCCGCCGCCTCCTGGGCCACCTGGCCCCGCGCGGGACGCTCGCGTTCATGTCCTCGCACCGGGCCAGCGTCGCCGGGAACGTCGAGGGCGGGCTTGAACTTTACAGGGCGAGCAAGGCGGCGTTGAACATGCTCACGCGGGGCCTCTACGCCGACGTGAAGGGCGGCGGCCACACGGTCCTGAACGTCCACCCGGGATGGGTGAACACCGACATGGGCACGCTGGGCGGCACGGTCGCCGCGGAGATCGAGCTTGAGCCGAGCGTCCGCGGCGTGGCCGACGTGGTGGAGCGACGGATGGGCTCGGGTGGGCAGCACTTCATCGACTATCAGGATCGGCCACTCGACTGGTGATCGTCGTCCGCACGGGCGATCGCAGTGGCGGGCACGCCCCGCGACGAGGAGCTCAACCGGTTTCCTGTCGCCCCGACCTAATGAAACAGGAGGGGCTCCGACCGCTCGGTCGGAGCGCTTTTCTGTTTCTGGGGAACGGTCGCGCGTGTCGCGACGATGCCGATCACGCTGGCGTTGGCTCCGTACGCCGGTTCCGCGTCACCCGCCCCGCCATCGCCGGCCTGGCCCTCATCGAGCCGGGCATCCTTTGCGTCTCACGCGCGGCTCGACGCCGACCCAATCGTCGGCACGCGTTGACAGGCCATCCGTGGCGACCCAGCATGTTCGGCATGAGCAGTGCGCGTCCGCCGATCCGCTGGGGCATCATCGGCTGCGGCGACGTGACCGAGATCAAGAGCGGGCCGGGGTTTCAAGAGGCGATCGGGAGCGAGCTGGTGGCCGTCATGCGGCGGAGCGGCGACCGGGCGGCCGACTTCGCCCGGCGGCACGGCGTGGCGCGCTGGTACGACGACGCCGACTCGCTGATCGGCGACCCCGGCGTGGACGCGGTCTACATCGCCACGCCGCCGGGGAACCATCTGGAGTACGCGCTGAAGGTGTGCGCGGCGGGGAAGCCGGCGTACGTCGAGAAGCCGATGGCCCGCAACCATGCCGAGTGCGCGGCGATGGTGGAGCGGTTCGCGGCGGCGGGCGTGCCCCTGTTCGTGGCGTACTACCGGCGGGCGCTGCCGCGGTTCGTCAGGGCGAAGGGACTGATCGACGCCGGCCGGCTGGGCCGGGTGACGGGCGTGCTGTACCGGCAGTCAGGGCCGACGCACCAGTCGTACGACCCGGCGAACCTGCCGTGGCGGGTGGTGGCGGAGCAGGCGGGGGCCGGGCTGTTCCTGGACGTGGGGTCGCACACGCTGGACCTCTTCGACCACCTGTTGGGACCCCTGCTCGACTGTCGCGGGCTGGCGGCCAACCTGGCGTCGCCGCACGCGGTGGAGGACGTCGTCGTGATGACGTTCCGCACGGCCGGCGGGGCGCTCGGGGCGGCCAGCTGGAACTTCGCCTCGTCGCATCGCGAGGACCTGATCGAGATCACCGGCACCGACGGGCGGCTGGCGATGTCGACGTTCGGCAACGGCCCGGTGCGCCTGATCACCGGCGATGGCGAGGAGCGGTTCGACCTGCCCAACCCGCCGCACGTGCATCAGCCGCTCATCCAGACGTTGGTGGACGAGCTGCGCGGCGTCGGCACTTGCCCGAGCACCGGCGCGTCGGCGGCGCGGACGTCGGCCATTATGGACGCGGTGCTGTCCGACTACTACCGCGGGCGAGACGATGCCTTTTGGGATCGGCCCGACACCTGGGGACAGATGCGGTGACGAAGAAGGCGAAGCACACGACGCTGCCGGAGGTCCGAAATCTGGGCAGACCCACCGCAACGCGATGGGCTTTGCCATACGGCACGCCACTTTTGACTTTCTCGGACGCCCCCGATCTGGAACACGACATCCGTTGAGATTGTCACAACAAACGCCGTACTGCCGGCGTAATGCCAGCATCTGGTTACGGCAGCACGCTGCCTATCGCGTTCGCCAACGGGTGAGAATATGAAGTTTGATCTTCGTCGGTTGATCCTGACCGCCGCCATTGCTCCCCTGGTCGCCACGCGGTGGGCAAGCGGTGCGCCGACGACCGCTCCGGCCGAGCCGACGGACGGGAAGCACACGCCGTTCGTCACGGTGCTCTACCGCGACTGGGCCAAGTGGGACGTGAACGGGGACGGGACGATCACGGTCGACGAGGTGAACCGTGCCGTGGCCGACCCGGCCGTGACCGGCGATGACGCGGCGGCGGCGGCGGCGATGAAGATGGTCGTCCGCGGCAGGGCCGGGCACGAGCTGCCGCCGCTGACGCACGCCTACTTCGACGGGTACAACGCCAAGGCGATGCCGATCATCGCCCGGCTGACGCCTGATGCCGCCCCCAAGGCGGCCGACGGCAGCATCGCGCCGACGCCAACCGCGGGACCGACGACCGGCCCGGCCGGCGCTCGCGGGCGCGGACTGTTGAACTGGGACATCGATTTCCGGGTGAGCCGGAAGGCGTTGGCCAGCAACGGCAAGGGTGCCGCTTGGCAGCCCGACGTCGTCGCGGCAAACCTGTCGAACCTGCACCAGTCGGCCACGCTGGGCGACTGCTGGCTGGTGGCGGCGGTCGGGTCGATGTCGGTCCACCGTCCACTGGCGCTGAAGCAGCTGGTCACGGTTGGGCCGGACGGCAGCACCACGGTCGCCCTGCACGGCGTCGCGCCGCTGCACATCCCGGCGCTCACCGACAGCCAGCGCGCCCTGGGCGCGACCAGCATTGGCGACGGCGCATGGGTGGCCGTGCTGGAGCAGGCGATCGGTCGGGCGAAGAGCGTGCTGAGCGGCGGGCCCGCCAACATCGACGGGAACGACGAGATCATCGGCGGCGACAGCCAGCAGTCGATCGGGTTCCTGACCGGGCACAAGATCTTCCGCGTCACGCTCTCGCCGACGACGGCCGGTCGGCAGGCCAGGCGCGACGATCTGCTGCCGGTGATCCGGCGGGAGCTCGTCGCCGCCATGGCCGAGCACCGCGTGATCACCGCCGGCGTGAACCCGCCGCGCGTCGAGCAGGGGTCGAAGGAGGCGCAGGCCCTGGCCCACGTCCCGCCGAACATCAGCAAGAACCACGTCTACGCGATCGTCGATTACGACGCCAAGACCGACGTGGTGACGATCTGGAACCCGCACGGGCAGATGTACCAGCCGAAGGGGCCCGACGGCCTGCAGTTCGGCTACACGACCGACCACGGCCGGTTCCACCTGCCGCTGACCGAGGCGTACGCCTTCTACACCAGCTTCACCTTCGAGCGCGACGAGCCCACGACCCAGCCGGCCGGGCTGACCAGGGCCGACTGACCCAGTTGGAACCGATCGAAACGGGAAGTTCGGGGCCGCGGACGCAAGTCTGCGGCCCCGTTCCGTTGCACCGATCGATGCTTTCGAGGTCCTTGCCACGCGCAACTTTCGGGGCGGTCCGACCGATAAGATCGGGACTTCTTCGGAATGGACGGCGCGCGGCGGCGTCCCTTGGGCACGGAGGGTATTTGATCGCACCGGGAGAGCGGGCATCGCCGAGCGCGACGACGACCGACGGGCACGACGTGCCCCGCGGTGGCTCGTCGCCATGCGCGGTCGACTCCCCCTCGGCCGTGGGACAGCAATTGCTGGCCGAGTTCATCCGCTACGGCCGGCAGCGGCCGTTCGAGGAGATCGTCCGCCGGTACGCCGGGATGGTGTTCAACACCTGCTTCCGGGTCACCAAGGACAAGCACGACGCCGAGGACGCCACGCAGGCGGTGTTCCTGACGCTGGCCGTCCAGGCCAAGCGCGGGGCCGAGATCAAGGCGCTCGGGCCGTGGTTGCAACAGGTCGCCAAGCGGCTGTCGCTGGACGTGAAGCGCGGCCAGAAGCGGCGAAAGACGCGCGAGGAGAAGCACCAGGACGAGCAGTCCCGCCGCCGGACGGCGATCGACGAGGACGCGCTGCCGTCGCCCGACCTGGAGGAGCTGAAGCTGATCCTGCACGAGGAGCTGCAGAAGCTGCCGGCCAAGTACCGGTTGCCGCTGATCCTGCACTACTTCGGCGGGATGACGCGCGACGAGATGGCGGCGGAGCTGAACTGCAAGCCCAGCACGCTGGGCGTGCGGATCTTCCGCGGGCGCGAGATGCTGGCCGGCCGGCTGAACGGGCGGGGCATCCACCTGTCGGCCGGGGCGATGGCGCTGGCGATCGGGTACCTGGTCAAGCAGACCGTGACCGGCGCGGTGATCGCCCGCACCAGCCACGCCGCGGCAGCCCTAGCGTCGGGGTCGGCCGACCTGACCACCGTGGGCCAACTGATGGCCAGCCACGCCGGCACGGCCGAGGCGGCGGCGCGGGTGGTCGGCCTGACCCGCCGGGCGTCGCACGTGCTGGTGATCGGCAAGGTGCGCGTGTCGGTCTCGATCGCCCTGCTCGCCGGTACGAGCCTGGGCGCGGGCGTGAAGGCGTTCACCCTGCTGCCGCAGATGAGCATGGGTGAGGTGCGGCAGATGATCTCGAACGGCGTGACCCGGCTGGTGCAGCCGTTCGTCGAGCCGCTCACGCGGCCGCTGCACATCCGCGCCGAGGCCCCCACCGCCGAGCCGAACTTGCTGCCCGCGCCCGTTGCCACGCGCAGCGCGGCGAGCGGGCCGCTCCTGCTCCCGCCCGCAGCCACTCCGGCAGGCACCGCCATCGCCGGCGGCGTCGGGATCATCGCGCTCAAAGGGGGCGACGCGACGGCATCGGTCGGCTCGCTCGGCCGGGCGGATGCGGCGGGCGAGGCGGTCGCCGCCGCCGCGGCACCATCTGCGCCAGAGCATGCCAACGCGCCCGCTGCCCCCGCGGTGGCGGGCGACGTGGCCGCCCCCGGCGGGACGGCCCGCCGGTCGGGCGACGCATCATCCGTTCGCGCCGCCACCCCGCCGGCGCTCCTGGCCTCCCTAGGCGACACCGCCAGCGCGACGCCCGAGACGATGTTGACCGGCGGGGGCGGCATGACCGCGTCGGCCGCCAACGACCTGTACGTCCCGGCCGACGCCGGGTCGTCGGTCTACACCCTTGGTGGGACGTACGGGCAGGCGACGTCGTCGCAGATCCTGCAGGTCCCGGCCGTGGGCGGCAGCGTGAGCGCGAGCGACGGCGTCGTCCGCGGGTACGGCAAGATCTCCCGCACGGGCACGCTCAGCGTCAGCGGCAAGGTCGTCGCCGACGGCGACGGCGTTGACCGCACGCTGGACCTGACCAGCTTCTCGGCCGTCAGCGTCGCGTCGACCGGCTCGGCGACCACGCCGGGCTGGTACGCCGCCGACCACGGTCGGCTGTCGCTGTCGCTCGAGGGCCCGACGAAGGCGACCGCCGGGGGCGCGGCGAAGTCGGCCGCCGTCGGCCCGACGGCCAGTTCAAGTTCGGCTGTGATGGGAACGACGCTTGCCGCGATCGCGCCGCCGCCGGCGACAACGGCTACCGTGCTCACCTGGGGTGCCGACCCGTCGGAGGCCGTGCTGACGCCGGTCAACAGCGTGCGCATGACGATCCACGGCGGGCCGGTCCCGACCGCGCTGTCGCTGTTGGCACCGGACCGGTCGGATGCGCCCGTCGTCCCGTCCGCCGACGGGGCACCGATCGGGCTGTGGGAGGTCGACCCCGTCGGCACCCCACTCTCGGCGGTCGACCTGCTCATCCGGTACGACGACCATCTGGCGGGCCTGCTGGGCGCGGACGAGTCGGACGTCAAACTGTGGACGCTGGGCGACCCGCTGGCCGGCTGGCAGGCGGTGACGGATGCGTCGTTCACGCTGGACCTGGCAGACCACATCGTGGGCGGGTCGGCGACCGACGTCAGCTACTTCGCCGTGACGGTCCCCCCCGCCGGCGGCATCGACGCCGACCCGATCATCGCTCACCCCGCCTTGATGATGGCCCCGCGCATGGCGGCCAGCGCGAGCGTGGTGCCGGAGCCGTCGGCGATCGCCACGACGGCGCTCGCCGCAATGGGACTGCTGGGACGGCGCCGGCGGAAATCCGGCGGCTCGTGTAACCCGCCTCGGACGGCGGCGTCTGAACAGGTGACGTGGGACCCGGCGGCCCGTCGGTCCGGCGTGTGACGGTCAACGGCGCGATCGTCGGCACCCGGACCGCGGGCCGCCCGGCCCCACGTCACCCAATAAAGCCGCCGATGGTATCGGCGGCCCGTCGCAAGACCGCCGATACCATCGGCGGCTTTATGTTGGCGTTGCCCCGCACTCAGGGCACCGGTCGGGCGAGGCGCGCAGGTCGTACCCGCACCGACGGCACGTGCCCGGCGCGCGGCGTCTTCGACCGACCCGCCGGATCATCGCGGCGAACGTCAGCCCTCCCACCAGCGGGAGCCACAGTGGTGCAACCGCTGCCAGGTCACGCCTGCCGATCTGCGTGTTGCCATTCCACTCAAGTCCGAAACTCCACAAGTGGTGCTTCCGCAGTTAGGCAAGCGATGGGCCGCCAGACCTCTCGATCTGAAAGTGAGCGCTCAATGGTGGCACATCGGCCGGCATTTCAACTGCTATGACGCAAAACTCCCCTCGGTCGACCGCGACGACGGCGAACCCAGCCGAACCGAGCGATCGGAGCGCCGTCGCGTTCAGTCCGGCCGTGACGACCCACGCCACTGCCGCCAAAACGGACAGGCCCACGCCCGCCAGCACGCCGATTCGGGTGAGCCACCGTCTCATGGGTTCGCACGATACTCCGCGTCGCGCGCCGGGTGACACCGGCGGCGATCCTCGCCATACTGCCCCGCCATGCCGAACGACGTAAGCGCCGCCAACCCCCATGCCCCGCTGACCGACCCCGAATCGTTACGCCTGGCCGAGGACGAGTCGCGGGCGAAGAACTGGAAGCGTTGGGGGCCCTACCTGTCGGAGCGGCAGTGGGGCACGGTCCGCGAGGATTACTCGGCCGATGGGAACTGCTGGGAGTACTTCAGCCACGACCAGTCGCGCAGCCGGGCCTACCGCTGGGGAGAGGACGGGCTGATGGGCATCACCGACCGGGAGTGCCGGCTGTGCTTCGCCCTGGCCCTGTGGAACGACCGCGACCTGATCCTGAAGGAGCGGCTGTTCGGCCTGACCAACCCTGAGGGGAACCACGGCGAGGACGTCAAGGAGAACTACTACTACCTCGACAGCACGCCGACCCACTCGTACATGAGGGGCCTGTACAAGTACCCGCAGGTCGCGTTCCCTTACGACAAGCTGGTCGACGAGAACAGGGCCCGCACCAAGGCCCAGCGCGAGTACGAGTTGGAGGACACGGGCGCGTTCGACGGGGACAAGTACTTCGACGTGCAGGTGGAGTACGCCAAGGCGGGGCCGGACGACATCCTGATCCGCATCACGGCGACGAACCGGGGGCCGGACCGGTCGGTGCTGCACCTGCTGCCGACCGTGTGGTTCCGCAACAGCTGGAGCTGGGGCATCACCAGCGAGGACGGCGAGGGGAAGCCGAAGCTGAGCAAGGCGGGGCCGCAGGCGGTGCTGGCCGAGCACTCGACGCTGGGGCGGTTCCGGCTCGACGCCGAGCCGATGGGCAAGGGTCCGGACGGCAAGCCGAACGGGCCGCAGCTGATCTTCACGGAGAACGAGACCAACTCGGCCCGGCTGTTCGAGGGGGAGAACTACTCGCCGTACGTGAAGGACGCGTTCCACAGCTACGTGATCAACGGCCGGACCGAGGCGGTGAACCCGGCGAACGTCGGCACCAAGGCGGCGGCCTACTACGCGCTGGACATGCCGGCCGGGGCCGAGACGGTGCTGCGGCTTCGGCTGTCGCCGGCCGACGCGAAGGGGGTCAGCGCCACGGCCGCGACGCCCTTCAACGGCGAGTTCGCCAAGACGTTCGCCAAGCGGATCGCCGAGGCCGACCAGTTCTTCGGCCACCACATCCCCGCCAACCTGCCCGCCGCGGCGCAGGGCGTGGCCCGCCAGGCCTACGCGGGGCTGCTGTGGAGCAAGCAGTTCTACTACTACGTGGTGAAGGACTGGCTCAGCGGCGACCCCGAGCAGCCCAAGCCGCCCAAGGGTCGGAAGAAGGGCCGCAACGCAGACTGGAAGCACGTGTTCGCCCGGGACGTGCTGAGCATGCCCGACAAGTGGGAGTACCCCTGGTTCGCCGCGTGGGACCTGGCGTTCCACCTGGTCACGTTCGCGCACGTGGACGCGGGGCTGGCCAAGTCGCAGCTGCTGCTGCTATTGCGAGAGTGGTACATGCACCCGAACGGCCAGCTGCCGGCGTACGAGTTCGGGTTCGGCGACGTCAACCCGCCCGTACACGCCTGGGCCTGCTGGCGGACGTACAAGATGACCGGCGAGCGCGGCCACCGCGACACGCTGTTCCTCAAGCGCTCGTTCCAGAAGCTGCTGTTGAACTTCACCTGGTGGGTGAACCGCAAGGACCCCAGCGGCAAGAACGTCTTCGCCGGCGGGTTCCTGGGGCTGGACAACATCGGCGTGTTCGACCGCAACCAGCCCCTGCCCAACGGCGGGTTCCTCGAGCAGGCCGACGGCACCGCGTGGATGGCGTTCTACTGCAGCACCATGCTGGCCATGGCGATGGAGCTGGCGCAGGACGACCCGGCGTACGAGGACATCGCCAGCAAGTTCTTCGAGCACTTCGTCGCCATCGTGGACGCCACCAACACGCTCGGCGGCACCGGGCTGTGGAACGAGGAGGACGGGTTCTACTACGACCAGATCTGGCAGAACGACGTGGCCACCCCGCTGAAGGTGCGGTCGCTGGTGGGGCTGATCCCGCTGATCGCGGTGGAGAACCTGCACATCGACGTGATCGACAAGCTCAAGGGGTTCAAGAAGCGCACCCAGTGGTTCTTCGACCACCGCCCCGACCTGGCCCAGCACGTGACGCCGGAGCACGTGAACGTGAACCGGGCGGACGCGACGCTGCTGCTGGCGCTGCCGAGCAAGGACCGGCTGTTGAAGGCGCTGGCCTACATGCTGGACGAGGAGGAGTTCCTGTCGCCGTACGGGCTGCGGTCGGTGAGCAAGTTCCACAAGGACCACCCGTACGTGTTCAAGGCCGGCGACCAGAAGTGGCAGGTCGACTACGAGCCGGCCGAGAGCAGCAGCAGCCTGTTCGGCGGGAACAGCAACTGGCGCGGGCCGATCTGGTTCCCGATCAACTTCCTGATCATCGAGGCGCTGGAGCGGTACCACTACTTCTACGGTGAGAACCTGAGGGTCGCGTTCCCCACCCGCAGCGGCAACCTGCTGACGCTCAAGCAGGTGGCGCGGCAACTGTCGCTGCGGCTGGTGAAGCTGTTCATGCCCGACGCCAAGGGGCACCGCCCCTGCTTCGACGGCGACGAGCGGTACGCCAGCGACCCGCACTGGCGGGACCTGGTGCTGTTCCACGAGTACTTCGACGCCGACACCGGCCGGGGGTGCGGGGCGTCGCACCAGACCGGATGGACGGCGCTGGTCGCCCGGATCCTGCACGGCCTGACGCCCGGCGGGGCGAGCGGGCGCGACGACACGACGGCCGCGGACCTGGCGATCGTGACGAACACCTGACGGACGCGGAGCGCCCATGCGGATGTCCAACCACCGGATCCCGGTCGCACTCGGCCTGCTGCTGATGGTCGGCGGGTGCCTCCCACCCTCGTTCGACCCGGCGTTTCAGCGGGCGGCCCAGGCGCCGCTGGACGCGGCGCAGCCGATCGTCGGCGCGTGGCAGGGCGAGTGGACGAGCCACGACGGCGCGGCCGCGGGACCGGCCCGACTGGTCGTGGCGACCACGGGTTCCGGCACCGACACGCTGGACCTGGAACTGCTCGGCTTCCCGCTGTCCGAGGTCGGCCAGCGGTACACGGCCGAGGCGGCCATCGATCGCGGCGGTGGGCCCGTCCGCGACTTCACGGCCAAGATGGCGGCCGTCGTCATCGACGGCGACCTGTGCGCCGCCGCCCTGGGGCTGCAAGCGCACGTGGATGGGGACGCGATGCGGATCGACTACTGGGTGAACGACGCGATCCAGCAGGTCGACTCGGGGCACGTGGACCTCCGCCGCGCCGGCCGGCCGGCGACGCGGCCGTGACGTTTGCGGCCCCGAGCGAGTAGGATCGTCGACATGACGCCGTCCCTCCCCTACGCCACCACCGGAACGCCGGCTCCGGTGGTGGGCGGCCCGCCCAGCTGGGGGCCGTTCACGCTCGCCGCCATCGGCACGTTCGTCGGCCTGTTGATGCTGGTGCTGGTTCGCACCGGCGTCGTGCCGATGACGATGACCAGCGTGCCGTTCGTGGTGATCCCCGGGATGATCGCCGCGTTCACGTTGGCCGCGTCGAGCATGGGCTGGATGTTCCTGCTGTTCGGCCGGTTCGGCCGGCGCACCCGGTGGCTGTGGCCGGCCGGCATCCTGATCGGCGTCATCCTGCTGGAGCTGTTCGCGATGACCTACCTGGCGGGACTCGCCGACGCCGCGGCGAACGGGGGGTGAGGGCGGCCGGTCACGCCACCGGTGCACCGCGTACCTCAGTCAGTCGTGGCTTCGGTCACCAGGGTCGACGACAGGACGTCGCCGCCGCCGGTTTCCCGCGCGTGGTTGCCCGTCAATCGCTCGATCGATTTGAACAGGTTGATCGAGCTGCGCGCATCGTCGTTGGCCGACCGAGCGAGCGACGCGATCCCGTCGAACATCGACGTGATGACGAACAGGCTGCCTTTGCCGAGCGGTTGACCGTCGAACCAGGTCGGCTTGGCCGCCGGCATCTCGCATCGCTGGAGGACGTCGGCCTTTGCGGCAGCGACGGCATCCGACAGAGCGTCCCGGCCATCAGCCACGAGGCTGTCACCGGCCGGACCCGGACCCGCCAGTCCGCTCAGGAAGTCGCGCCAGAACGAGGTTGCCCGACTACTCGCTGGAGGCGTCATTACTTACCTCAGCCGCCCACGGGAGGCTTACCCAACATTCGCTCGATGATGATGGGGGCGGTGTCTCCGACCGTCACCGCCGCCAAAGGCGTCTCCACCTGATGCGACACTAGAACACGGCCGCAAGGGCACCGCTCGTGGGAAATCGGACGAGTGCGCCGAGCCAGGTTCCCCAGCGTTTACACCGCCTTGGAATGTCACCCCGGTTGGCCTGAACGGTCCGAACAAACTCCACGGAGTCGACCATCGCGCCTGTGAGGAGGCCGAGCAGGAAGTAGTTGAACCAGAACGGCGTCGGCGTTGCTTCCCGTCACAGCCCCACGATGTTGAACCCGCTGTCGACGAAGATGTTCTCCCCGGTCACGCCGCTGGACAGGTCGCTGAGCAGGTAGACGGCCGTCTTGCCGACCTCGTCGCCCTCGATCGTGCGCTTCAGCGGGGCCTTGCGGGCCGTGTGCTCGAACATCTCGTCGATGCCGCCGACGGCCATCGCGCTCAGCGTCCGCAGGGGGCCGGCGCTGATCGTGTTCACGCGGATCTTCTTCCCGCCCAAGTCGAACGCCAGGTACCGGGCCGTCGCCTCCAGGGCGGCCTTGGCCACGCCCATCACGTTGTAGCCGGGGATCACCTGCGTCGCGCCCAGGTAGGTCAGGGCGATGATCGACCCGCCGTCGGTCATCAACGGCTCGGCGGCGCGGGCCAGGGCGATCAGGCTGTAGGCGCTGATGTCGACCGCCTGCTTGTACACCTCGCGCGGCGTGCTCGTGAAGTTCCCCTCGTCCTTTTTCAGGTAGTCTCTGTTGGCGAACGCCAGGCAGTGGACGAGGAAGTCGATCTTGCCGAACTGCGCCTTGGCGGCGTCGAAGAAACCGGCGATCGACTCGTCGCTGCCCACGTCGCACGGGTGCAGCCAGGCGTCGCCGAAGCCGCCCTCCTGCATCGCCTTGGAGACCCGCCGCTTGCTCTTCTCGGCGTTGTCCATCGGCAGGAAGCCGAACCCGCAGGTGGCGCCCTGCTTGACGCAGTTGTTGGCGATGTGCGTGGCGATCGAGCGGTCGTTGGCGATGTTGAGGATCAGACCCGTCTTGCCGTCCAGCAGTCCCATGAGCGCGCCTCCGTAGGTGGAAAGGCGCGAAGCTTAGTGGCCCCCGTTACCGGCGACAAGGCGGGCACGACCAACCGCGGCCCGTGGGGCGGGGCCGGAAATGTTGGCACGACGTGAAGCCAAACGACGGAGCAGGGCCGTGCCGGCCCGTGCGGGCGGAGCCCGCGCCTCGCGCGGCCGGCGTGTGATCAACCGGCCATCGGCCCTGCGCGAGACGCCGGCTCCGCCGACACGGCCCGGCTCTGCTGGTCTTGCGCGCGCCAGCCAATCCGGCCACACCCCGGCGCGTGTCGCGGGGCGATCGGCGAGCTATGATGCCGCTTTCAGCCTTTCCCCCTTCGAGAGCGCCGCCCATGCCTGCCGAGCCCGCGGACCCCGTGACCGACGACGTCCGCCTGCGCGCGCTGCGCGAGCTCCACGTGCTCGACTCCGGCCCCGAGGAACCGTTCGACCGGCTCACCCGCATCGCCCGGCGGAGCCTGAACGTGCCGGTCGCGCTGGTGTCGCTGGTCGACGCCGACCGGCAGTTCTTCAAGAGCCAGATCGGCCTGCCCGAGCCGTGGGCGACGGTCCGGCAGACCCCGCTGACCCACTCGTTCTGCCAGTACGTGGTCCGCACGGGCCTGCCGCTGATCGTGAGCGACGCGCGCATCGACCCGTTGCTGATGGGCAACGGTGCGGTGCGCGACATCGGCGTGATCGCCTACGCGGGCTACCCGCTGGTCACGCCGGCGGGGCTGGTGCTGGGGTCGTTCTGCGCGATCGACACGGAGCCGCGGCAGTGGTCCGAGAACGACGTGGCGATCGTCGCCGACCTGGCCGAGGCGGCGATGAGCGAGGTGCAGCTGAAGCAGGCGCTGGCCGCGGTCGAGGGGGCGAACCGGGCCAAGGACCGGTTCCTGGCCACGCTGAGCCACGAGCTGCGGACGCCGCTGTCGCCGGTGCTGCTGCTGGCGAACGCGATCGCCGAGGACGGCTCGCTGCCCGAGTCGGTGCGGGCCGACGCGCGGACGATCGACCGCAACGTCCGCCAGCAGAGCCGGCTGGTCGACGACCTGCTCGACGTGACGCGCATCGAGAACGGCAAGGTGTCGCTGGCCAAGGGTCGCCTGGACCTGCACGCCCTGCTCAACGAGGTCGTGGCCGACGCCCGCCCCGACGCCGATCGCAAGCGGCTCACCTTCGCGCTGTGCGCGTCGGCCGCCCGGCACCACCTCGACGGGGACATCGGTCGGCTGCGGCAGGTGTTCGGCAACCTGGTCCGCAACGCGCTGAAGTTCACCCCCGTCGGCGGCCGGGTGACGGTGAGCTCGGCCGACGCGCGGGACGGCCGGGTGCGCGTCTCGGTCGCCGACGACGGCATCGGCGTCGACCCGGCCGTGCTGCCCCGGCTGTTCGACCCGTTCGAGCAGGGATCGCGGTCGATCACCGATGAGTTCAGCGGACTTGGTCTGGGCCTCGCCATCGCCAAGGGGCTGGTCGAGGCGCACGGCGGGACGATCGGCGCCGCCAGCGACGGGGCGGGACGGGGCACGACCTTCACCGTCGACCTCGTCACCGTCGCGCCGCCCACGACGGCAGGCGCCTGTCCCGGAGCACCCGCGGGGCCGAGAGCCGCGTCGGCCGGCGTCGAGATCCTCCTGGTCGAGGACCACCGGGACACGCTGATGGCGATGACGCGGCTGCTGAAGCGGTCGGGCCACCGCATCACCGGCGCCGACTGCGTCGCCGCCGCCCTCGACGCGGCTGGCCGGCAGCGGTTCGACCTGCTGATCAGCGACGTCGACCTGCCCGACGGCACCGGCCTGGACCTCATGCGCCAGCTCTCGGCCACGCCGCGCGACCGGCCGCTGCCGGGCATCGCGCTCACGGGCTACGGCATGGAATCGGACCTCAAGAAGTCCGAGGGGGCCGGCTTCTTCGCCCACCTGGTGAAGCCGATCAACTTCGCCGAGCTGGAAGAGGCGATCCGCCGGGCGACGAGCTAAGCGTGCGGCGAGAAGCCCGGGATGTACGGGAATGATTTGCGAACGCGAACGCCGTTTCGTGATGCGGGTCAGGCAGTCGCTTGCGCCATCGCGACTGACGCGCACCACCGCGAACCGCAAGGGCGCAAGCGACTATCGAACGCGTTCGTCACACCCGCACGCCACCTACGATCGTCACACATCGTCCTCGTGCATCCGGGGCTCCAGTTGATCGATTAGCGCCAGCGGTGGTAGCTGGCGTAGTACCCGCCGCCGTAGTAGCCGCGGTTGACGACGACGACGCCGGAGCCGCAATAATAGGGGTCGTAGTAGTACGGGCGATAGACGACCGGTGCCGGCTCGACGTATGCGGCGCAGCCGGTGAGGCTGGTCACCGCGATCGTCAGCAACAGGGCCGCAGTTAGACAACGACGCATGGCGTACCTCCGTGAAGCCGGGGCGGGCACGCGGTCGAACGGACCGCGACCTGCCCGGCGGAGATGTCATCGACATCGCGTTCGTCCGACTGAGCAACCCCAGCGTGGAAATGGCGCCGTTATCGGTCGCGCAACGGCTGGCGGAGAGACCTGCGCGGCCTGTGACGGAGCCGGCGAGCTGTGACGTCACTCGGTGACGTCGACGACGGTCACGTCCACGCTCATCCGCTCGCGGCCGGCGTTGGCGCCGAACAGCGTGCCGCTGGTCGGCGCGGTGTCGCGCCAGTGCCGGCCGTAGCCGACGCGGACGTGGTCGACGTGCGGCAGCACGCCGTTCGTCGGGTCGAACCCCTTCCACCCGATCCGCGGCAGGTACAGCTGCACCCAGGCGTGGCTGGCGTCGGACTGGGCCCTGGCCTCGGCATGGTTCCCGGTGTAGACGTACCCGCACACGTACCGCGCCGGCAGCCCCAGCAGCCGGGCGAGCGTGATGAACAGGTTCGCGAAGTCCTGGCAGACGCCCCGCCGGGTCTGGAACACCTCGAACGCCGTCGTGCTGAGCGTGGTGGTGCCGGGCACGTACTTGAAGTTGCGGAACAGCTCCAGGTTGATCGCGAACAGCGTCTCGACCAGGTCGCCCTTGTTGCGGGTGACGAACTCCATCGCGTAGTCGTACAGCGCCTGCAGCTGCGTGTCGGGCAGCTCGAACGGGTGCAGGTAGGGCGCGAGCATCGTCTGCTCCCACGGCATCCACACGATCGGGAACCGCACGTCCCGCTGCTCCCCCGCCGTGAACGCGAACGGGTTCACGTCCAGCACCTCGACATCGCTGGTGGCGCGGATGGTCAGATCCGTGTACGGCTGCGCCAGCTCGAACCGCGTACACCAGTTGCCGAACACGTCCTCGTACTCGACCGCCTCGTTCGGCTGGTCGACGCTCAGCGTGTGGGACAGCACCCGCTGCTTCCAGTCGGTGATCGGCCGGAGGTGGACCTTCTGGATGCTGCGCGCCACCGGCCGCTCGTAGCCGTAGTGCGTGGCGTGCGTGATGCGAAGTCGGCGTGGGGGGCGGGGCATGGGACCGGCATCATAGCCGGAGGATCCGCCCGTACCGATGCACGCCGCGGCCGCGGGCTCGCCCGTGTCGGTCACTTTCCGCACGACGTTCTCATCGGAGGCCAGGAACCGCCGGGGTCCACTGAAGAGCCGGATTCCGGGAGGGCGGCCTGTGACACCGGCCCGTTCGGACCATGCCAAACGAAACGTCGGAATGTTAGACGGTCGCGGGGCCAGGCTGCGGCTTGGCTTGATCGGGCTGATCCAGGAACGCCTGACCATCGAAGAAGCCGGTCATCTGAACGAGCCGGCCATCGGGGTTGTACCGACCGAAGCTGGTGCCGGTGCCGACGACCTTCCCACGTTCATCGAGCAGGTTCCAAGACACCATCGCCTGATCGTGATGCACGGTGAACCCGGTGAGGGCGAAGCTCGCGCCAGGCATGAACTGCTGGAACTGGTGCATCGCCTCGGCCAGAGCCGCCACGCCGGCGCACGCCTGCGTGGGGTCTGCATACTGACAGTCGGGGTCGACCGTGCGGGCGAGCATGCCTTGCCGCGCGGCGGCGGTTACCGGTGACCACGCCTTGCCGTATAATTCCCAGGTGACCTCGTGCGTCGTCGTCGTGAACATGCAGGTGTTCCTCAGTTATGCCTCGGGCCCTCGACCGATCCGGAAGGATCCATCGTCCGCACCCGATTCGTTCATCTTGACATAAAAAGTCTAAATGTCAATCCATGGTGTTGCAGTGATCCTCTTTGTGGAAAATGACCTATGAGGGGAACTGGCGACCAGCTGGTGGCCCGGGCGGACCTGGTGATCAGCGCGGCGACCGAGGTGTTCCTTCGGTACGGCTACGCCCGCACGACCATGGGCGACATCGCCGGTGCGGCGAAGCTGTCGCGGCCATTGCTGTACCTCGTGTTCCCCGGCAAGGAGGAGGTGTTCGCGGCGGTGGTCAAGCGAATGAATGCCGACGCGCTGGCAGAGATGCGCGGGGCGTTACCCCAGCTGCCGTCGTTGGAGGACCGGTTACGCCACGTGTGCCTGAAGTGGGGGGCGCACGGGTTCGACATCACGGCCGCCCATCCAGACGCCAGGGACCTGTTCGACCTGAGCCGGGCCTCGGTTCGGGAGATCCACGCGGAGTTCCAGGCGTTCGTGGTGGAGCTGATCGGCGACGCCGTCTCGGCCGCACGGCTGCCGGTCTCGGCCGAGGCGCTGGCGCGGACGCTGGTCTACTCCATGCGGGGATTGAAGGAGACCGCGGTTGACGCAGCAGACATGCGGCGGTTGATCGACGTGCAGGTCTCGCTGCTGGTCTCGCTGCTCGGCACGGTCCGCAAGCCGCGGCAGGCCAAGGCCCGTTCGGCGCGGTGAACCGGGATGTCGCGGGAGCGCTGTTGATCCCCGAAGGCCGACCCGTCTTGGCATCTGCCGGCGGCACCTGGGTCGCGGATGCCGGTTCGACGATGCCCGTGTCCTCGGTCAGTGCAGGAAGTACGCCTTCTGCACCGCCAGCGCCGCGTCGCCGGCCCGGGCCTGGATCCGCTGCAGGTAGGACGGCAGCCCCTCGGACAGGATCTCGCCCATCTCGGCGTACTCCAGCTGGGTGTCGAGCCGGCCGAGGATGCGCTCGGCCTCGTCGATGGCGCGGGGGTTCACCTCGGACCGCAGGCGGGCCAGCGACTCGTGGGCGCGGTGGACGGCGTAGCGCACGCTGCGCGGGAAGTTCCCCTCCAGCAGCAGGAAGCTGGCGACCTTCAGCGGGTCCATGTCGCCGACGTGGATCCGACGGTAGGCCTCGATGCTGCAGCAGCTGCGCAGCACGGCCATCCAGTGGATGTTCCGCAGCGGCGACTCCAGCATCGCCTCGGCCCGGCGGAGGATGTCGAACTTGGTCTCGATCACCCGGCACGTCACCGTGATCCGCTCCAGGTACTTGCCCAGCTGCGCGAACAGCCACCGCTGGTCGTGGGCCATCGTCTGGTCGATCAGTCCCTGGAACAGCAGCGAGCCGGTGGTGATGGAGCGGAAGAACTCCTCGCTGCCCTCCTCGAGGTTGGCGGCGGCGTCGTCAGAGCGGATGGCCCAGTAGAGCGTGTTGAGGTTCTCCCACACCTCGGCCGACACGACCTCGCGGATGCCCCGGGCGTTCTCGCGGGCGCGGGTCAGGCAGGTGTAGATGGAGCTGGGGTTCTCCCGGTCGAACGTCATGTACTGCCGGACGCGCGGGCCCATCGGGCCGCCGACCTCACCCCCGATGCCGGGCACGGGGTCGGTCAGGTGGAAGATCGTCATCACGCTCTCCCACTGCCGGTCCTGCAGCGACGGCGCGAGGTCGCCGACGTCGACCAGCAGGTTCGAGTTGACCCACAGCACGCGGGCGACGTGCTCGGCGCGCTCCACGTAGCGGGCCATCCAGTAGATGCTGTCGGCGTCCCGCGCCAGCATCGGGCGGGAGAACAGCATCGACGAGAAACGGGGGGCGGCGAGTTGGGACATGTCGCGGGAGCCTACCCGCTCGACACCGCCACGGCCATTGCCCAGGTGGCGGGTGCGGCACGCGTCAGCGGCCCGCCTCGATCGTGCGCCGCCACACGGCCGGCACGGCCTCCCACGCCGACTGGTACGTCATCTCCAGCGGGACGGGCACGTAGGCATCGGGCTCAAGAAACAGCGGCATGTCGATCAAAGCGGTGCCGATGGCCGTCGGCTCGACGTACGCCTCGAACGCCTCCCCGCCGATGTAACTGGCCAACGTCAGCGGTTTGCCGGGCGGGGCCGAGAACGGCTCGCCGGCGTGCTCGTCCCAGATGGCCGAGTGGATCCCCTGCGGGTCCATCCGGCCCGGCGGCAGCAGGTCAACCACCATGAGGTGGACGCCGGCCTGCAACACCTCCGACGCCTTGCGGACGAACTGGCTCAGCGCGGCCCGGCCGCTCTTGTTGCCTGGCGACACCACCTCGATCATCGCCACGACGCGGTGATCCGACGAGTGGCGAATGGCGACCGTGCTGGCCTTCCGGGCATAGGTGTCCACTTCCGCCTTGGCATGGTGCTGCACCTTCGGTGGTCGCTCGGCGACGGCCACGGCAGACCAGCCCCCCGCGCCGGACGAGAAAACGGTTGGCCACGGCTCCCCTGGGCCGTCGTCCAACGTCGGACCCTCCAGCGCCAAGACGTCCGGCCCGAGCCCGCCGGCGATCTGCTCAGCCATGGCGTAGAACCCGGCGGGCAACCGACCGGCATTCATGGCGCGCGAGATCTCGATGATCCACGTCTGGTGGAAGTGGTGGAACGTCCCGGCCGACACGCGCGTCCAGTCGTGTATGGGCATGCCGATATCCTATTCGACCCGAGGCACCCCCGCCCGGCAACGATTACTCGCCGCTCTCCTCCAACACCCACGTGTCCTTGCTGCCGCCACCCTGGCTGCTGTTGACGACCAGTGATCCCTTTCGCAGCGCGACGCGGGTCAGCCCGCCGGGCATGACGACGACCTTCTCGCCATAGAGGATGTACGGGCGGAGGTCGACCCGGCGACCCTCGAATTGCTTCCCCTCGCACAGGCTAGGGTGCTGCGACAGTTGCACGACCGGTTGCGCAATGAAGTCGCGCGGCTCGGCCTTGATCTTCTCGGCGAACTCGTCCCGCTCGGCCCTGGTGGCCTGATGGCCCATCAGCATGCCGTACCCGCCGCTCTCGTTCGTGCTCTTGACGACCAGTTCGTCCAGGTGCTCCAGCGTGTACTTCAGGTCGGCCGGGCGGGCGCAGATGTAGGTGGGCACGTTCGGCAGGATCGGCTCCTGCTTCAGGTAGAAGCGGATCATGTCGGGCACGAACGGGTAGATCGCCTTGTCGTCGGCCACGCCGGTGCCCACGGCGTTGGCCAGGGCGACGTTGCCCATGCGGTAGGCGTTCATCAGCCCGGCCACGCCGAGGTAGCTGTCGGGGCGGAAGCAGAGCGGGTCGAGGTAGTCGTCGTCGATCCGGCGGTAGATCACGTCCACCCGCCGCAGGCCGGCGGTGCTGCGCATGTAGACGAAGCCGTTCTCCACCAGCAGGTCGCGTCCCTCGACCAATTCAACGCCCATCTGACGGGCGAGGAAACTGTGCTCGAAGTAGGCGCTGTTGTACATGCCCGGCGACAGCACGGCGATCGTCGGGTCGTCGGCGTGGTGCGGGGCGACGTGCTTCAGGCACTTGAGCAGGTTGTAGGGGTAATCCTCGATCGCCCGGACGCGGTAGGCGCTGAACAGGTTGGGCAGCACCCGCTTCATCACCTGCCGGTTCTCCAGCACGTAGCTGACGCCGCTGGGCGTCCGGCCGTTGTCCTCCAGCACGTAGTAGTCGCCCTTCTTGTCGCGAATCAGGTCGGTCCCGCAGATGTGGATGTAGATGTTCCGCGGCACGTGTACGCCGAACATCTCCCGCCGGAACATCTTCGCGCCGTAGATCAGCTCGGCCGGGATGATCTTCTCCTTGAGGATCCGCTGGCCGTGGTAGACGTCGGCGCAGAAGTGGTTGAGCGCGGTGATGCGCTGCTCCAGCCCCTTCTCGATCAGCTCCCACTCGTCGGCGGGGATGATGCGGGGCACGAGGTCGAAGGGGAAGATCTTCTCGACGCCGGCCCCGTCCTTGTAGACGTTGAAGGTGATGCCCTGGTTGCGGAACGTGACGTCGGCCATCTTGGCGCGCCGCGTGAACGTCTCGTGCCCCATCGCCCGCAGCCGGGCGGCGGCGCTGGCGTAGTGGGGGCGCGGCTCCCCGCCCGCGTCGAACATCTCGTCGAACAGGCCGTTCACCTCGTAGGATTCAAACATGTCTGCCGTGGTCCGTTCTCCTCGCGCTCGGTTCCGCCGGCGGGGATTGTAAAAGCCGATCGCACCGGGCAGCAAGGCCCGGAACTCACGGGTCGTCCCAGCAAGCCTCGCCCTTTTCGCTTGCGGCGTCCGCCGGCCCGGTCATAGAGTTCGCGCCGTGTTCCTCCGATCCCTCGCCGACCTCTGCTTCCCGCGCGAGTGCCCCAGCTGTCGGAAGTCGCACGAGCGGAACGGGATCTTCTGCCCGCCGTGCGAGCGGATGATGCAGGACCTGGAGACGTCGCCCGAGTGCCGCCGGTGTGGGCGACCACTGCCGATGCCGGACGCGCCGTGCGCCCTGTGTAAGGGCCGGGGGCTGCCGCCGTTCGAGCGGACGCTGTCGCTCGGCGTGCTGCGCGAGCCGCTGCGGTCGGTCATCCACCAGGTCAAGTACCGCAACCAGTGGCACCTCGCCGAGGCGATGGCCGACCGGCTGGTGGACGCGCACGATCTGCAGTCGTGGCTGTCGGAGTCGGATGCGCTGGTTCCGGTGCCGCTGCACCCGCGGCGGCAGGCGGAGCGTGGCTTCAACCAGGCCGACGTCATCGCCCGGCAGATCGGCAAGCGGTGCGGCATCCCCGTCGTGACCCCTATCGCCCGGGTGCGCGACACGCCGACCCAGACCGGCCTGCACGCGATGGACCGCCGGGCCGACAACCTGCGCGGCGCGTTCGCCGTGACCGACGCCACCGTCGTCCGCGGCAAAACCTTGGTCGTCGTGGACGACGTGTCGACCACCGGGGCGACGCTCGGGTCGCTGGGCCGGACGCTGCGCGCTGCGAAACCGGCGGCGCTGTCGGCCGTCGTCCTGTCCGTCGCCGACCCGCGCGGCCGCGATTTCGCCTACGTCTGATCCACGCCTACGGCAGCGGCTTGTAGTCGACCTTCCAATCCTTGACCGCCGGCAGCGCGAAGTCGGCGTCGCCGACCGGCGGGTTCACCGTTAGGTTCGTCAGGTCGGTCGTCTGGTCCATCGATTCCTTCGCGTCGACCGTCTCGATCCGCACCGGCATGCGCCGCTCGGTGTCGACCCAGAACTCGATCGACTTGAACTGCCGGGCCAAATCGGTCTCGGGCTTGGGCACCAGCTTGAGGTGAATCGTGTGGGGCGGGTCGGGGAACTCGGGGTCGGGCTTGGGCCGGGACACGTCGAACAGCTGCCGCACCTTCGCCCTGTCCTGCCCGATCGGCAGCGGGAACGCCCCCTTGCCAAGCGAGAACAGGTCGACGCTCTGCCCGGGCCGGACGAGTTGCCGGCGGTTCTCAATCGTGGACGGATAGTCGCGATCCGTCAGCCAGCCCTTCTCGAGCAGGTACTCCTTCTTGCTCGCCACGACAGGCCCCTTCTCCTTCTGCTTGGTGTCCAGCGTCAGGTGCATGCGCGACTCGGCGGCGGACACCACTTGGTAAGCCGCCCTGCCGCGATAGGTGACAACGCCCGGCTGGACCATGTTCGCCTGCACCTGCGTCACGTCGGCCGTGAACGACTTCAGGTCGCCGCCGCGGTCGTGCATGGCGTCCAGCACGTCGTCATCCGTCGATCTATCAGTCAACGGCCCCGCGCCCGCGGCACCAATCGCCAGCGCGAGCAGTGCCATCCCTCGTCCGATTCTCATCACCGTCCTCCTTGGTGCAGCAACCGCAGCCGCTCGTGAAGTTGCGGCAGCGCCTCGACCGTCACCGTCGGATCGGCCGCGAACGGCTTCGGTTGTCGATGGCTGACCCAGACTGTCACCATGCCCGCCGCCACGCCGGCCTCGATGTCATGGTACCCGTCGCCGACCATCCACGCCGCTCCCGGCGCGACGCCGAGCCGTTCGCACGCCAGGTACAGCGGGGCCGGGTCGGGCTTGAACTTGCCATCCTCGCGGGTCACGCACACGCCGATGTGCAGTTGGTGCCGCCGCAACACCGTCGTCACGCTGAGCCGGGTGTTGCGCGTCACCAGCGCCACGGGCATGCCGATCGCGTCGAGCCAGCCGAGCAGTTCCCGGCAACCGGCGTTCAACGTCGATTGCGCCGCCGCCTCGCTCTCGTGCCGGAACAGCACCGATTCGGCAACCGCCAGATCGGCCGGCGCCATCCGGCTCATCTGTTCCAGGATCGGCCCCGGCCCCACGCCCATGTCCCGGCGGATCGCCTCGAAGTCGATCAGCGGCTCGGTCAGGGTGCCGTCCATGTCGAACAGGATCGCGCGGGGCAACACGTCGGGCCGGGGCGCGGTATCTGATGCGGTGTTGCCGTTGCCATCCATTCGCGTCGTCCTGCTGGTCCTGCTGTCGCTCGTTCCGACCGCCCGCGCCGGCTGGTTCGACGCCGCCTGGCCCTGCCGGCGGACGGTCGACGTCGCCTGGAACGCCGACAAGGCGACCGGCAACGAGCTCGCGCAGGTCGAACTCTACACCGACGGCCACGCCCTGCCGACCTTGGCCGACGTGCGGGTGGCCACCGACGATGGCAAGCCGGTCCCGTTCCGCATCATGACCCCCGGCCCCGGCGACCGCGCCCGCCTCGCGTTCTCGCTGGTCAAGAACGTCAAGCGGTACGGCGTCTACTTCGGCAACCCCACCCCCCCGCCGCCCCCGCCCGAGGCCGAGCTCACGTCGGGCCTGCTGATGGAATCGAAGGCCTGGACCGGTGGTGCCGCCAACACGTTCGACCGGCTCGAAAAGTCGTGGTCGCGCTCCGGCCCCGACCTCGGCCGAATCCTGGTCGACCACGCGTTCATCGGCTTCAACCCGTTCGACGACCGCGTGCAGGTCATCTCGAAGCTGACCGGCACGCTCACCGCTCCGCTCGACGGCGACTACGTCCTGGCCATGGCCGTCGACGACGAGGGAGCGCTCTTCATCGACGGCAAGCCGACCCTGCTGGCCCACATCGGAGGGGCCGACATCCGCTACCACGCGACCGTCCACCTCGACCGTGGCCCGCACGCGTTCCTGCTCTACCACGTCAACATCGCCGGCACCGGTTACTTCTCGGTCGGCTGGCAGCGGCCCGGCACGCCGAAGGTCGCCGTGATCGAGAAGCTCGCCTTCGGCTCGGTCTTCCAACAGTCGAACCTCACCGTCGGCCCGCTGGAGGAGAGGGGCAAGACCCTCATCGGCGACTTCGCCGCCGACCGCGTGGCCGAGTGCGCCCTGGGCGAGCGGTTCGTCTTCCACTACCGCTTCACCGGCCAGGCCCACGTCTCGGTTCCGGTGACCTACGCCTGGGACTTCGGCGACGGCCAGTCGGCGGCGGGGTCCGTCGTCGATCACGTCTACCTGCGCGACGGGCTCTACGCCGTCCGCTGCACCGCCCGCGCGGGGGCGAACTCCGATGCCCAGGTGAACCGCGCCGTGGTCGGCCGCGACTACGCCCACCTGCCCACGGCCCGGTCGGAAGTGCCGATCCAGCTCTCGCCAATCGTCGCCGCGTACCAGCTGTCGGACGTCCCGCCCGCCGACCTGCCCCGAGCGGTGCAGTTGCACCTGGCGGCCGACCGGTCCGAAGCCGCGCTCGCCGCCGCCACGGCGTTGGCGGCAGCACCGTCGCAGCCCGACCCCCCCGCCGCGTTGGCAGCCCTGACGGCAACCGAGGTGAGCCTGCTGTCGGCCGACCATCCCGAGACGGCGGTCGCGCTGTGGGACCGGGTGCCGGCGTCGGCCGACTTCCGCCCGACGGCCGCGTCGCGGGCGGCCGACCTGTCGCTGTGGTGGCTGGGCGACGCGCCGCGGGCCGTTGCGTTGCTCGCCCCGCACCAGAAGCGCGGGTCGACCGAGGTCCGCCGCCTGTACGCACAGGCCCTGCTGTTGACCGGTCACGCCGACGAGGCGCGCGCGATCCTGGCCGAGCTGCCGACCAGGACGGGCGGCGCCCGCCGGGCCGCGCTGAGCGGGGCCGACGCCCGGTCGGTCGAGTTCTACATCACCGAGGGCGAGCCCGACCCCGGCGACGCGGCCTGGGCGAGGTGGATGACCGACTTTCCCACCGACTACCTCACAGGCTACAGCGTCCTGCTTCGGGTGAAGTTGCTGGAGCTACGCCACCGCACGGCCGCCGCCGCCGCCGTCGCCGAGGCCTTCACCAATGCCGTGCCCACGTCGTCCTACGCGCCGCAGTTGCTCGACCGGGCCAGCAAGCTGTTGGCCAAGGACGACGCTGGGAAGAGCGCGGCGCTGCGGCAGCAGTTGAAGTCGAAGTATCCGGAGGATCCCCTGAGCCAGAACTGACATCAGAGCCCAGCGGCTCCGCCGCGGGTCCCCCCGTCCGGCGGCACCCGCGGCGGAGCCGCCGGGCTGTGATCGGGTGATGCCGCCGCCTCGGCCAAATGTTTCCGCAGCAGCGGCAGGCTCGGGTCGATCTCGCCCGCCCGCTGGAACTGGGCCATCGCCTCGGCCGGGCGGTTCAGCTTGAGCAGGCACGCCCCGTACGCGTCGCGCGCCCCGGCCCAGTCGGGACGAAGCAGCACCGCGCGCTCCAACTGCACGGCGGCGGCGGTGAACTCGCTCTTCACCATGAGCACCGTCCCGTAGTGGTACCGGGCCAGCGGGTCGTCCGGGTCGATCGCCACCGCCTGGGCGTAGCAGAACTCGGCCCGGGCGTACTGCTGGAGCCGATCCGGCCCGTTCGCCTTCGCCCGCACCTCGGCGATCCCGCCGAGGTTGTCCCAAACCCGCCCCATCATCTGGCCCGAGTCAGACACGACCTTGAGCGCCGGCGTCGCCTCGTCCACCCGGCCCGCCTGGATCAGGTCGGCCGCGTAGTTCAGGTTCGCGCTGGGGTTGCCGGGGTCGACCTCGATGGCCGCCCTCCACACCGCGGCGTCACTGGCGAACCGGCGGGATGAGACCGACGTCCACGTCCCGAGCCCCAGGCAGACGACCACCGCAACGATGATCTTCAGCGGCCGAGCGATCCGCAGATCGGCCGCGCCGCCGACCACGACGGCGATCAGCCCGACGCCGGCCAGGTACTGGAAGTGGTCCGACACGAACGTGAACCGCTGGTACAGGACGTGGAAGAACCCCAGCGCCGGGACCAACGTCCCGGCGAAGAACAGCGCGCCGGCCAGCGGGCCGCGACCGATGCGCTTCCGCGCGAACCACAGCCCGGCGACCGCCCCCGCCGCCGCCGCGGGGTAGAGCCACTGCCACGCGATCGCCGGGTCCACCGTCCACCGCGGGTAGGCGAACGACAGCCGGGCCGGCCACGCCAGCTTCGCCGCGTAGAACCACAGTGCCCGGCCGGCGACCAGCACCTGCTGCGGGTGGGTCAGGCTCCACTCGTCGCGCCAGGTGCCGGTGACGTGGGTCTCGACCCACTGCGTGACCTGCCCCGCGACCGCCGCCACGCCCAGGAACGGCACGGCCGCCCACACGTCGCCACCCCGGATTTGGCCGCGTTTCCACCACACGATCAGCAGCGCCGCCGCCGGCAGCGTGACGGCCGTCGTCTTCGCCGCCAGCGCCAGCGCGAACAGGACCAGGGCCCCCAGGTACCACAGCCCGCGCCGGTCGGCCGGTCCGATCACGCGGTAGAAGCGGAGCAGCGCCCCCATCGCCAACAGGTACAGCAGCCCCGACAGCGTGTTCTTCTGCTCGGTCACCCAGCCGACCGATTCCACGCCGACCGGGTGCAGCCCCCAGACGGCGGCGACGACGAACGCCCCGCCGACCTCGAGCCGCCGCAGCAGCCGCCACAGCAGGATGGCGTCGGTCGCGTGGAGCAGCGTGTTGACGACGTGGTAGCCGGTCAGGTCGTGGAGGCCGAACGCCCGGCTCTCCAGCCACATCGCCGACAGCGTGAGCGGGTAGTAGACCTGGACGGCCGACAGGTCGAACCAGATCCGCCACAGGCCGTGGGCCTCGGTCATGACCGGGTTGCCGGTCAGCATGTAGTCGTCGTCCCACACCGGCCCGCCGTGAACGGCCGGCAGGTAGGCCAGGAAGATCCCGACGACCAGGGCCGCGGCACCGAGGGCGAACCAGAGCCGATCACGGTTCGGGGCGGTGGGCTCGGCCGGAAGGGTCATGGCGGGGAGTCTATCGGCCGATCCGCAGTTGCGAAGCGCGGAGGTGAAGAGGCGCGGAGGGGCGGAGGAGCCAAGCGAGGGCTCGCCGCGCCTCTGCCCCTCTTCACCTCCGCCCCTCTGCTCCTACAACTTCGGCGGCAGCTTCGGCGGCGCCTGCTGGTGGGGCAGCTCGTACCACGGCTGCTGGACCGGCATCCGCACCGGCGGGTCGAGCACCAGCAGTTTCGGGCGGGTTGCCGGGTGGCGCTCGCGGCGCGGGGGGTGGCCGAACTGCTTGCTGTAGGCCCGGGTGAAGTGGGAAGCCGACTCGAACCCGCAGGCGACGGCCGTGTCGAGGATCGACAGGTCGCTCTGCCGCAGGAGCCGGCGGGCCCGCTCCAATCGCAGGTGCAGGTAGAGGCGGGCCGGGCTGGTCCCGATCTGGTCGCGGAACAGCCGCAGCAGTTGCCGGGCCGACAGGCCCACGGCGGATGCCACGCGGTTGGTCTGCAGCGGCTCCTCCAGCCGCTGCTCCATGATCTCGATCGCCTTGACCACCTTCGGGTGGTGCGCCCCGAACCGCAGGGCCACGTCCGGCCGCTGCGGCTCGTTCGCCTCGCGCATCCGGCTCACGAGGAAGTGCTCGCTCACCCGCTGGGCGATCACCGCCCCGTGGACAGAGCGGACCGCGTGCAAAATCATATCGATTCCGGCGGTTCCGCCGGCACAGGTGAACCTATCGCGATCGAACTCGTACAGGTTCTCAGTGAGCGTGACGTTCGGATACCGCTCGTGGAACGCCGGCTGGTCCTCCCAGTGCAACGTTGCCCGGTATCCGTCCAGCAAACCGGCCCGGCCCAGCAGATGTGCCCCGGCGTCGATGCTGCCCAGGATGACCCGCCGGGCCGCCAGGCGGCGCAGCAGGCTTGTCATGTCCGCGGTAGCGAAGTTCTCGGCGTCGACGTTGGCGCAGATGACGACGGTCCCGGCGTCGTCGGTCATCTCCATCCCCCCCTGTACGCCGATCGGGATACCCCCGGTGTCCGGGCAGGGCCGGCCATCCACCGAAACCACGAAATACTCGATCTTTTCGGCTAAATACCGGTTCGAGACGCGCAGCGCCTCGATGGCCGCCGAGAAGGCAATGGAAGCGAAGCCCGGCACCAACACGAACCCAATTGGGGGCGTCAGCAGGCTCTTTGGACCGCGGACCGTTGACATGCGAACCTCCGGGACCATGTCCAAAATTGGCAATTACAGGGCTGACTGTCGCAACTGAGCCGGTGTGCTGTCAAGTAATCTCCTCTCAACCAATCGGGTGCCACACAGAAGTCACTCGAGTCGCTGCGTGTCGGACCTCGCCTGTCGGCGGGTCGACGTCCGGCGAACCTTTCGGGGAAATGCCATGAAGACCTCGCACGTGTCACGCAGTCGTCAGGGATTCACGCTGGTCGAGCTGCTGGTGGTGATCGGCATCATCGCCCTGCTGATCGGCATCATCCTGCCGTCGCTGGCCAAGGCCCGGGAGTCGGCCAACCGCGTGAAGTGCATGTCGAACCTGCGGCAGATCACCACTGCGATCTTCATGTACGAGCAGGCCAACAAGGTCCTGCCCGGCCCGGTCCACGGCATCATCTTCGACCCCGCGATCATCAACAGCACTGACCCGGCCCTCTCCTGGGTGAGCAACGCTCCCACGGGATACGCATCCGGTTACGAGCAGGCCCGCACGCTCTCCAACAAGGACTTGCTGGGCATCTATCTGAAGGACCCCAAGGTCTACTACTGCCCGAGCAACGAGAAGATGCGGTTGGAGGCGAGCCCCTACAGCTCGACGTCCCCCTACGCTGGCAAGATTCCCGGGTACTGCTACCAGGTCAACAATCGCCCCAACGACTGGCCGTCGTACTCGTTCGGCTACTACTACACTGCGGGCAATCTGCCAGCGAACATGCCGGCCGACTCGGTGGCAAACGCCCTGAAGCCCAAGCGGATGAGCGCCCTCCGTGGCTGGTACCAGGTGACGAACCCGATCCGCCTCCCGACCTCGCAGAACTGGCTGCTGGCCGACACGGATGGCCCGGGCTTCTGCACCGGCAACGACTCGAACTTCGGGTTGGTCACGTACCCCAACCTCATCAATGGTGCCTACAACTGGCCGGCCGCCAGGTGGCAGCCGGGCCACGTGAACAGCGCGAAGCGCGGCCGCTGCTGGTCCTTCTGGGACGGCCACTGCGAGTTCCGGCTGGCCGACTTCACGCCCTCCAACTTCTACGTCACCGCGACCTTCTGATCCGGACCGAACCTGATCCCGCCATCCGGCGGAGACCTCGATCGACAGTGGCCCCGCACATCGTGCGGGGCCGCCGTCGTTTCTACGTTGGGTCGCGGTTCGTCGCGGTGCCCTCTGCGCACCGCCGCGCGTCGTCCACCGCCTGCTGGAGCTTCTCAAACCGGCTCTCCGCCGAAGTCGCTGATCGTGGTGGGACGGCCTCGAATCGCGGCCAAGAGCGCCACAAATGTCAGGTTCACCACCACGACGTGTGGGGCGGGGTAACCTGTAGCCAGCAACAATGGCGGAGAGCCCTCAGACACCGATTCATGCGTGTCACGTCATCGCTGCGGTCCGCAGTTGCACCGCCACGATCGTCAGGTCGTCGTTCAGTTCCCTTGCCCCGCGGAACGCATCGACGGCCGCCACTACCCGGTCAACCGTGGATCGGGCCGACCCGTTGCCGGAGGGCGGGTGGGCGACGGCGATCCGCAACCGATCCGTGCCGAAGCGGTGGCCCGCGTGCGGGGTCTCCTCGCCGGCGGGGCACTCGATCACGCCGTCGGTGTACAGCAGCAGCCCCGCGCCGGCCGGCAGGTCGTGCGACTCCGTCTGGTACTCCGCGTCCACCTCCACGCCCAGCACCAACTGCGGCTCCATCGGCAGCGGGTGGAACGCCCGGCCATCCGTCACCAGGAACGGGGCCGGGTGGCCCGCCGTCGCCAGGTGCAGCCGATGGTTCACGGGGTCCAGCACCGCGATGAGCATCGTCACGAACTGCCCGTTGAACGCCTGCACGCACAGGTGGCGGTTCACCTCGGCCAGGCACGCGCCCGGGTCGGGCAGGCGCGACAGCGTGGTGCGGACGAGCAGCTGCGTGGTCGCCATGAGGAACGCGGCCGACATGCCGTGCCCGGTCACGTCGCCGATCGCCACCGCCAGCCGGCCGTCGGGCAGCTCGAACCAGTTGTAGAAGTCGCCGCTGATGTGGCTGGCCGGACTGTTGACGGCCGCCACGTCGACCACGGCGGTCGACGGGGTCGACTTCGGCAGCCACGCCAGCTGGATCCGCCGCGCCTCGGCCAGCTCCTTGTTCAGGACCTGGTGCCGCAGCCGCTCGACCCGCGTCCGGCTGCGGATCAACCACCACGCGGTCGACGCCAGGATCCCCGCCAGCAGCACGCCAACCGCACCGCCCCACCACACGACCCGGCGGAACAGGCGGTTCACGTTGCCGTTGACCGAGTCCAGCGTGGTCGACACGAACAGCTCCCACTGCCGGTTGCCGATCACGACCGGCTCGCCCGCGATCATCGCCGGCGGGAAGTGGGCACCCCCCACCGTGACCGGCCGGTCGATCACCACGCACCCCTCGAAGTGGCCGATGCTGGCGCGGGTGGCGAGCGCCCGGATCTCGGGGTCGGCCACGGCGGACATGTCGCTGCCCATCAGGTCCGACCGGTTCGCCGCCATCGCCTGGCCCCGCTGGTCGATCAGCCACGCCCCGGTCGCCTGGTCCTCGCCCAGCAGCTGCAGGTAGTCCTGCTGGACCCGGCTGATCGGCACCAGCGCCACCAGCGCCCAGTCGTGCGGCGCGTTGTCGACCCGCCGACCGGCCGCCTGGCCCTGCTCGCCCCGGGTCGGCCGGGTCGACGGCTGCCACTCGCCCGGCGCCCGGCCACCGCGCGGGCCGAACGGCCCAGCTTCGTCCGACGGCCGGGGTTCGGACGCATCCGGACCCGCACCGAATCGGCCCACGTCGACGCGGAAAGACTCGACGCGCGTGCCGTCGGGGGCGGGGATCGCCTCGACCCGCAGCGGTCGCCCCCGACCGTTGGGGTTGAACCGGAACGGGTCGCCGCGCAGCGGCACGCACACCAGGTTCCCGGCGACGCCCCCCCACGCCTGGAACTCGCTGATGCTGGGCGCATGCTGCGCGCCCAGCCATTCGGCCGACTGCCTGATGACGGCGTCCGGCGTCACGTTGGGGTCGTCGCTGCCGATCAGCAGCGGCGGCAGCACGAACCGCCCCGCCGCCGGGGCCAGCCGGTCGTAGGCGAACAGCGCCGTCGCCCGGCCCTGCAGTTGCCGCCACATCACGCCGCTGCCGATCACGCCGCCCAGCTGCCCGGGGTTCGACGCGCGGTTGGCGGCGATGAGCCGGGCGAAGCGCTCCAGCGCCGAGTTGCCCGTCGGCCGCGACGTCGCCCCCGCCGCCGGCTGCGACGCGGCCGTGGCGGAGTCGGCCCGGCGCAGCAGGTCCATGTCGTTCAGGATCGACGCGTAGTGGTTCTCGACCCCCCGGGCCGTCGCCGCCGCCAGCATCTGCTGCCGGCCCCGGGCCTGCGCCAGCACCTCGGCCTGGGCCGTCCGGTAGATCTGCAGCCCGGCCATCACCACCACGGCCAGCACCGCCGCCAGCAACAGGGCGTGGACCAGGAGGATTCGACGGGCGAACCGGCGGGCGGCGTGTTCCATGCGAGTGTCGGCCGATGCTACCGTGCCCGCCCGCGGTGTCGAACTCCCCGTTCCCACCGAAACGGAGCCGGGCCGTCCCGGCCGACTTGACGCCACGCGCCCACCGCCCCACCATCGGCCGCGAGCAAACCCCATGGACCACGCCCCCCTCCGCCTGTCGGCGTTCGCCGACGAGATCTCGCCAGACCTGTCCCGGCAGATCGCCGTCTGCCAGCAGGTCGGCGTCACCCACCTCGAGCTGCGCGGCGTGGCCGGCGTCAACGTGCTCGACTTCGACGCAGCCCTGCGGGCCCGCGTCCGGTCGGAGCTGACGGCCGCGGGGTTGGGCGTCGCCTGCATCGGGTCGCCGATCGGCAAGGTGCGGATCGACGCGCCGTGGGAGCCGCACCTGGACCGGTTCAAGGTGGCCGTCGACGCCGCCCACTACTTCGGCGCACCGCTGATCCGCGTCTTCAGCTACTACGGCCCCGAGGGCGGGAACGTCCTGGACCACCGCGACGAGGTGCTGCGGCGATTCGCGGCCAAGGTCGAGTACCTCCGCGGCTCGAACCTGACGCTGGTCCACGAGAACGAGAAGGACATCTTCGGCGAGAAGGGCGACGCCTGCGCCGGCCTGCTGGGCACGATCAACTCGCCGCGCCTGCGGGCGGCGTTCGACTTCGCCAACTTTGTCCAGGCGGGTGACGAGCCGTTCGCCTGCTGGATGAAGCTGGCGGCCTACACGGTGCACATCCACATCAAGGACGCGCTGGCAGACGGCACGGTCGTCCCGCCGGGCCGGGGCGCGGGCAAGCTGGCGGTCATCCTGAAGATGGCCTACGCCGACGGCTACCGCGGGTTCCTCAGCCTGGAGCCCCACCTGTCGGCGCACGGGCAGTTCAGCGGCTTCAGCGGGCCCGACCTGTTCGTGACGGCGGCCGACGCGCTGCGGGACCTGTGCCGGGCGAGTCACATCCCGCTGGCAGGGGCATGACCGCGATGGCGACCCGCGCCGACCCGCTGGCCTTCGTCCCGGTGCCCGGCGTCGCCGTCGGCGAGCCGCCCACCCAGCCCGACGCCGACCGCACCAACAGCCCCAGCCTCGCCGGTCAACTCCGGGCGATCGAGCGCGGCGCCAAGGTGTCGGCCGTCGTCTGCTGCCTGCTCGACACCGACCCGGCCGTCCCGCTGAACGCCGCGGTGGCCACGACCATGGCGGATGAGCTGCTGGCCGGCGTGGAGGCGCTGGGCGTCGCCGCCGGCGGTGCGAAGCTGCTCGTGGTGATCGACCCCGAGGCCGCCGCGGTCTGGGCGGCGCTTCGCCCGCGGGCGCGGCGGCCGTCGCGCATCCGCCTGTTGCCGCTGCGGAACGACTACCCGCAGGCCGACCCGTCGCTGCTGATCTACTCGCTCCTGCACCGCCGGCTGCCGCCGGGCCGATTGCCGACCGACCGCGGCGTGATGCTGGTCGACGGCGCGGCCGCCGCCGACGTGGGGCGCGGGTCGCCGGGGCCGGTGCCCATCGCGGTGCGCGACCACTTCGCCCAGCGGACGCACCTGCTGGCCGTCCCCGATGGCACGCCCCTGGCCGACGTCCTGCGCTTCGCCGACATCGACCCGCTGGCGGCGGTCCTGCGATCCGGCGAGTTCCTGCGCGACCAGTTGATCGGGCCCGGCACCAGCGTCTCGGCCGCCGGCGAGCGCGTCTTCCACGTGACGGCCCCGGCCCTGTCGGCCAACCCCGACCCGTGCGTCCGCTGCGGCTGGTGCGTCGAGGCGTGCCCCACGCGCGTCCACCCGGCCGGCATGCTCGACGCCGCCCAGCGATCCGACCTCGCCGCCGCCGAGCGCTACGGGCTGTCCGGCTGCATCGAGTGCGGCATCTGCACGTACGTCTGCCCGACGCGGTTGCCGTTGCTCGGCGCGATCCGCGGGCTGCGCGCGGAGCAGAGGGGCAGAGGGGCAGAGGCGGTGGACGCGCGATCATCGTCACCGTAATCGAGCCGCGTTCTCTCCCCTTGGCCCCCTGCCCTTCGGCCCCTCTGCTCTTGCCTCCCATCGCCCCCCCACCCTCCCATCCTCCGATCGGCCGAAGCGCCCGCGGGCTGATCGTCGGGCACACGGGCTTCACGGTCGCCAACTACCACAGCACGTTCGTGTTCGGCCTGCTGTTCCCGCTCGGCGCGGGCATCGCGTTCTTCGGCTGGCGCGCGGCGGCGGTCGTGTCGATCGTCGTGATGACGACGTGGGTGGCGACCGCCATCTGGCGACGGATCGGCACCCGGGGCCACGCGATCCGGCCGGCGCAGCTGCTGCGGCTGGCACTGCTGTTGGCGCTCATGCTCCCCGCCCGCCTCGCGGCGAACCCGCCCGCCCGGCCCTGGTCGGCCGAGTGGCCGCTGCTCCCGGCGGCGGCGATCCTCCTGGTGATCGTCTGCTGGCTCGTCGGGCCCGGCGGGGGCGGCCGGCTGCACATGGTGCTGTTCACGTACGTCGTCCTCGCGGCGATGTTCCCGACCCCGTTCAAATCGCAGACCGTGCTGCAGCGCAACCGGCTCGGCTTCGGCGACGTGCTGCGGCGCGACGGCCCCGCCAGCCCCTACGCCAGCCCCGACGCCTGGCGGTACCACCCGATCGCCGCGCCGCCCGCCGACGCCCTCGCCTGCCCCTCGCCCGGCGACGCGCTGCTCGCCTTCACGCTCGGCCGGTCCCCGCCCGACGTCGCCTCCGTCGACGCCCTGCTGCGCACCCGGCTGCCGTCGCTGGAGGACCTGGTGCTCGGCGCCACTCCCGGTCCGATCGGCGCGACCAGCGCCGTTGCCGTCATCATCGGCGGCCTGTTCCTGCTGTACCGCGGCCTGATCGACTTCCGCGTGCCGCTGCTGATCGTGACGACCGCCTGGGTCGCGCTGCTCGTGCTGCCGATCGACCTGCCGACCGCCGGCGGCACCCACCGCTGGCAGTGGCTGGCCGGCGCGAGCGCGGACGTCGGGTGGGCGACGGGCATCACGTTCGCCAACTACGAGGCGCTCGCGTCGCCGCTGCTGTTCACCGCCTTCTTCGTGGCCGGGTCGCCCAGCGTCCGCCCGCTCGGCCGGCCGGCGCGATCGGCGTTCGCGGTGCTCATCGGCGTGGGCGCGGCCGTCCTGCAGCTGTACGTGTCGGTGGAGCTCGGCAGCTACATCGCCGTGCTGGTGGTCGGCCTGTTCGCGTCCGACCTCGACCGCTGGCTCGGCACCCGGCCGCTCGTGGGGCGGCCATGAACGACCGCCTCAGGGACGCCGGCCTCCGCGCGATCCGCGGCGACGACCCCTCCTGGGCGGCCCGCCTCGTCCGCCTCACCACGGCCGTCCTCGAGCCCGGCTACGCAACGGCCATGCGCGTCCGCAACCGACTGTACGACGTCGGCCTCAAGCGAACGCGCGACCTGGGCCGGCCCGCCATCTCCGTCGGGAACCTCACGACCGGCGGCACCGGCAAGACGCCGGTCGTCGGTTGGCTCGCCCGGCGGTTGGCCGAGGCGGGACGCCGGCCGGCCGTGCTGCTGCGCGGCTATGGCAAGGCCGACGAGAGCGACGAGCTGCGCGTCCTTCGCCGTGCCCTGGGCGACGACGTTCCCGTGCATGCCAGCCCCTCGCGCGTCGGCGGGGCGGCGGCGGTGCTCCGGGCGGCGCCGGCCGTCGACGTGTTCCTGCTCGACGACGCGTTCCAACATCGGCGGGCGGCGCGGGCGTTCGACCTGGTGCTGATCAGCGCGACCAACCCGTTCGGGTTCGGGCACGTCCTGCCGCGCGGCCTGATGCGGGAGCCCGCCGGCGGCCTGCGCCGCGCCTCGGCGATCCTCGTCACCCACTGCGAGGCGGCGGACGACGCCGCGCTGGGCACGCTCGAGGCCGAGCTTCGACGGTACAACCCGACCGCCCCGATCCACCGGGCGGAGCACGTCCACACCTCATTGTGGAATCCGGCCGATGACTCCGAGACGCCCATGGCCGCCCTGTCCGCCCAACCCTTTTTCGCGGTCGCCGGCATCGGCGACCCCGCCGCGCTGGACCGGCAACTCTCGAGGTTCGCCGACACCTATCGCGGCCACCGATGGTTCGCCGACCACCACGCCTACACCGCCGACGACGTCGCGGCGATCCGCCGGGCCGCCGGGCCGGCGCGCCTCGTCGCGACGGAAAAGGATTGGGTCAAACTTTCCGGCGTGACCGGCGCTCAACAGGCGGGCTGGGCGGTGCTGCAACTCTCGCTTCGATTTCTCGCGGACGCCGACCGCCATATCGTGACCAGTGTGCTCGCCGCCCTGCGGGAAGTCTGAGAAACGAAATCGCCGCTGGGTAGCTTTCTCCGTGTCTCCGTGTCTTCGTGGTAATCCAGCCTTCAACACCCCGAGATAGAGAAACACCGGCGCGTAAAAAAGCCCGCACGGTGGAGGGTTAGAGTCCGTGCGGGCTGGCGGAGGAGGAAACGAGGCTTGTGGCTGGCCGACCAGTGGCTGACGATGACGCGTCAGTCGATCGAATCGGCAGGCCCGTGTTTTGTTACCGCTCTCTCACTCCTGTTCAGTTGTCTGTCGCGTCGGTTCATTGACGTCGACGCTCACCCCATAACAAAGGTTGTGCCGCCCACAAAAAAGGCTTCCGAACCGGCGATGAGCACGGTTGCATTTTGGGGGAGATTGTGCGATTTTCCCCAATATTCGGCCGCCCCGAGACGTATCTGGGCATCGAAAAAATTCCCCGCGGCCCCGTGAGACCCGCCCCGCCCACCGCTGCACCGCCGATTAATGAGGCGGCAACCGGCTTCCCGCTGCACACGGCCTACGCATGCCTGAACACAAAGTGAACAATCCTCCGATACCGCGCTGTCGGAACGGGCGTTGGCCTCACGTGGTCGCCCTGTGCTGCGCATTTCTTGCGGCAGGATGTCCTCACGCCAGGCCAGCGGCACCCACGGGTCCGCGGGCGGCGGTGTCGATCGAGGCCATCGACCTTTCCGTTCCGACGCGCATCGAGGCGGCCGCCGAACCGGTACGGCTAAGAACGCCCCGCGCCGGTTGGTCCGACTTCGCCGTTCGGGTCAAGTCGTCCAACGGTTCGGCCCGCTCCATCCTTCGCCTCCCCACATTCGCCCGCGGACCGCTCGTCTCGGCGGCCAACGCCTACCAGGTGATCTCGACGCCCGTCGACCTGAGCGCCGCCGCCTACGTCCGCCAGAGCGGCGAGCCGGGCAAGGTTCGCCCGGTCCCCCGCGTCCTGCGCCCGCTCCCGGTCGGCCGCGATGGCTCGATCGCCCTCCCGGCGTCCCGCGACCCGATTCTGGTCTGGATCGAACTTCTGACCGCCCCTTTGGCCGCCGTCGGTGACGTGGCTGGCGTTTGTGAAGCCAGCGACGCGCCCGGCGCTGCAGCCACCGGGTCGGTGCGCCTCACGCTCAGCGTCGCCGACCTCACGCTCCCGCCCGAGCGCCACCTGCGGATCGCCGCTCCCTTGGAGTGGTCGGCCGTGGCATCGTCGCCGTCGTTCGCCGGCATCACCCCGCGGCTCCTCTCCCGCCGCGACCCGACCAACGCTGCCGCCGTGGCCGAACTCGACGGCTATCTCCGCCTCGCCCACGACCACCGCACCGACCTTTACGTCACGCGATTGCAGCCGATCGTGAAGTGGCCCGCCGACCGGCCGCCCGCGATCGACTGGGCCGACTTCGATGCCCTGACCCAACCCTGGTTCGACGGGTCGGCGTTCGCCGATCACCAACCGACCGGGTTCTGGCCGTTGCCCGGGCCCGATGCGCTCGACCGGTTCGACCTCGCCGCCCGGGCGCAGTACTGGGCGCTGGTGGCGTCCCACTTCCAGCGGCGTCCCTGGGTGTCGGCCGACCACCCGGTCGTGCTGCGCTCCGAGACCGGCGCGGCGCCGAACGAGGCCGACCGGCTCATCCTGTCGGCCGAGGCGCGGGCGCTGCTCGACGCCAGCCCGGCCGTCACGGCCCTGCTCCCGGTCCGCGCCGACCGCCTGCCCCTCGCCGATGCGTCCAACGCTTCGCTGGTGCCGGCCGCAAGTGGCGGACGCTTGCTGACGCGCGCCGTCGGCTCAGTGCGATGGGGCGAGACGGCGCCGTGGCCGGCGAACGTGGTGCCGCCGTCCACCTACCTGAACGGCAACGACGTGTCGGCCGGCGACGCCGTGCTGCACGGCACCGGCGACGAGGAGGACGTGCGGTCGGCGGCGTGGCTGGCGTTCCTCCGCGACTCGACCCTGCTCACCTGCGGCCGGCCGCTCCCCTCCACCTCCAGCCCCGACGTGCCGGTCCCCGGCGACGAGCTGCCCTGGTTCTACCCCGGCCGCTGGTACGGGGTCGACGGCCCGCTGCCCACGCTGCAACTCAAATGGCTGCGCCAGGCCGAGCAGGACTACGAGGTGCTGAAGCTGACCGCCGACGGCGGCGACCGCGGGACGGCCCTGGCGGTCAGTCGGCTCATCGCCAAGCCGGTCGACGCCGCCACCGCCAGAACCGCCGACGGGGTCGCCCCAACCGAGGTGACGCTCCTGGGCGGCTCCATCGACCCCCACGCCTGCTCAAGCACCCGCGACCTGCTGATCGACCGCATCGTCTCGCGCCAGTCGCAGGCGCACGGCGGCACCGGCCTCACGCAGCTGGACCTGACGACCGTCCGCTGGTTCAACGCCCACCAGCGGCCCACCGCCTTCGCCACGGCCGTCGACTGGACCTGGTCCGACTCCACCCCCGACCTGATGGGCCAGACGTCCGACCCCATGGCGACCGGTCCGGGCCGGTGGATCATGGCCCGCGTGAAGGTCGACGTGTACGACCCGGCCGAGCCGGTCACCGATGCCGCCGCGCCCGACGCCGCCCGTGCCGCGACGTGGAGCGGCAACACGCTCCAGTGGCAGACGAACGGCGGCTGGGAGCCGCGGCCCCCCACCACCTACGTGCCGGTCATCCCCGCCTGCGGCGTCCGCCCGCTCACGGCGTTGGCCCGCTTCAACCTGGAACAGGCGACGCCCGCCCCCGCCATCACCGCCAGCGGCGATGCCGAGCCGCGCCCGCCGATCACGCTGTCGCTGGTCGACCCCGCCGATCGTCAGACCATCGAGTGCCCGCTGGTGCTGCCCGTCGCCACGAGCGATCGGCTGACCCGGCCGGTGACGCTGGACGGGATGCTGGACGACTGGGTCCCGACCGACGCCGCCCTGCTGGACCGGCCCCTGGTGCGGATGAGCAGCCGCCCCAGCGTCCACGCCGGCGAGGCCCGGTCGGCCGACCACCCGTCGTCGCTCTACACCGGTTGGACCGACGACGACCTCTACGTCGCCTTCCGCGTGGGCGGCGCGACGGCCAACGTGGCGACCCGCAACTTCGTCGAGTACCGCGACGGCCGGGCCTGGGGTGAGGACCTGTGCGAGGTGACGGCCCAGCCCGTCTACGCCGACGACGCGCTCGGCTCCACGCTGCACGTCGTCTGCAAGGTGGGCGGCGTGTGGATCGAGCGCCAGCGCGCCGACGGCACCGGCGGCTGGCAGCCGTTCGAGGGCACCCCGCTACGCTACGCCGCCACCGTCGACCCCACCACCGGCACCTGGCGCGGCGAGATGGCGATCCCCTGGCGCTCCCTGGTCAACGGCCGCGGCCGCCCGTCGCTGCTGCGGTTCAACTTCGCCCAGCACGTCCACGCCACCGGCGAGTCCGCCACCTGGGCCGGGCCGGTGGATCAAAGCCGGCAGACGGCCATGGCGGGGTTGCTGGTGCTGCGCGACCCGCAGGCGAGGGCCGAGGCGGGACGATAATTGCTTCCGTTAGCCCCCCGCTCGTGTCGCGCTCGGCGGAAGACGGACTCACCGGTGCTCTGTCTGAAGGCTCGTTGTACCGACCGCCGGCCTGCTCGCTGAAGCGAGCAGGCCGGGGTAGAACCCGGTCTCGCGGGTAGCCTTGGCTGTGCCGGCAAGCTGCCGAATCGCCGTTGAGGCCGGTGAGACGCACACTCTGCCATCTCACGCCCCGTCTCACCGGTAATACATTGATCTCAAACAGTTTATGGCTCATTTGAGGCCACTGAGACGGGTTGCAAAGCGTCCCATTTCGTCCCAAATCGTCCCACCGTGCCGGCGCTGCTCACACCCCCTGCCCGCGCGGGTTCACGAACAGGTTGTCGTGCCCCGGCACGATCAGGTCGGCGATCTCGTACACCTCGGCCATCGACTCCTGGGCGGCCTTGACGTCGTAGCTGTCGGGCAGCACCTGCCCGGCCAGGAAGTGGTCGAGCGTGGGCACGGCGTCGCCGGCGATCAGGGTGCTGGTCAGCGCGGTCGTGACGAGCAGCCCGCAGTTGCCGCGGGTGTAGCCGAACAGGGGGAACAGGTCGACGCCGTCGGCCAGCACGTCGTCGGCGGGCCGGCACTGCTGGATCGTCTCCAGCTCGCGCTGCAGGTACTGGCGGTCGAGGTCCTCCTCGGGGGCCTCGTCGATCAGGGCGGACAGGCGGGCCCGCTCGGCGTCGCGCTCCAGCTCGTGGATGAGCACCGTGGCGTCGGGGAACAGCGACAGGCCGCCGCGGTGGGCGGAGCGGCCGTTGGTGAGGAAGACGGTGTCGATCGCATCGGGCAGCAGGCCGGTGCGCTCGTTGAGGCGGGCCGCCAGGGCCTGGGGTGGCAGGCCGGGGTCGACCAGGATCGTGCGGTCGCCGGTGCGGACCAGGGTGGTCGTGGCGTGGGGGGTGCGCAGGACCTCCGACTCGTTCCAGAGGCGGTTGCGGCTCAGCGTGCCAATACTGATGATGTCGACCCGCAGGGGCGCCGTGGTGCTTCGTCG
This sequence comes from Tepidisphaeraceae bacterium, assembly GCA_965198865.1. GTDB lineage: Bacteria > Planctomycetota > Phycisphaerae > Tepidisphaerales > Tepidisphaeraceae > CBDAQA01. The sequence goes on from CBDAQA010000025.1 coordinate 643,886, forward strand.
TGCCATGCCCGCAGCGTAACGAGGACCGGATGCGTTTCCCAAGCGGCCGAGGGCCGATCCCAACCCGGTCGGCGTGGCTGCCGTGGGCGCTGCTGGCCCTGTCCGGGTGCGCGACCGCCGGCCCGCTCACCCCCTCGGCGCTGGACGGGCCCAACGCCACCGCCGTCGCCACGTTCGAGCCGTGGTCGTACAACGATCACCCCGGCACGCTGATCCACACCGCCCACTACGACCTGTACACCACCGTGACCGACCCGGCCGTGCGGCAGCGGCTGCCGACGGTGATGGAGGGGGCGCTGGGCGAGTACCACCGCGTCGCGCCGGGCGTGCCGCTCACGAGCACGCCGATGAAGTGCTTCGTGTTCGGCAGCCGCGACCAGTGGGTCGACTTCACCCGCCGGCACACGGGGGCGGACGCCTACTGGTACCTGAAGATCAACCGCGGCGGGTACACGGTGCGCGACTGGTACGTCGCCTACAGCGTCGGCGAGGCGGCCACGCTGTCGGTCGCCGCCCACGAGGGGTGGCACCAGTTCGCCAGCCGGCACTTCAAGGGGAGGCTGCCGCCGTTCCTGGAGGAGGGGATCGCCACCATGTTCGAGGACCTGCGCTGGGACGGCGACCTGCCCCGCTGGCGGCTGACGACGAACCGCACCCGCGCCGATGCCCTGCAGCGGGCCGTCACCGGCGACTACGTCTACCCGCTGGCCGAGCTGACCCAGCTGCACGCGGGCAACGTCGTCGCGCTGAGCGGCACGCACATCGAGGCGTTCTACGCCCAGGACTGGGCGTTCGCGACGTTCCTCTGGTCGGCCGACGGCGGGCGGTACCGGTCGGCGCTGCGGCAGCTGATCGACGACACCGCCGCCGGCACCGTGTTCGACCCGACCGGCGTCCACCGCAACGCCGCCCTGCCGTGGACCCCCGCAGGCGTGCGGCCGATGCTCGAGCACTACCTGGGGCTGACCCTCGACCAGATCGACGGCGAGTACCAGAAGTTCGTGCGGAAGGTGGCGTTCGAGGAGTACCGCGAGCAGTGGAATTGATCTCGCTTCGAGTGGAACCCTCGATACGATCTGGCGACAATGGCGAAGGCGAGGCGGGGCCGGACGCAGCACCGCGTGGCGAATTGCAAGTGGCGAGGCCCAGTGGCCCCCGGATGCCCGTTCATCGTTGAGGGCACCGGCCCCACCTGTGCCGTGGCGAAGCGAAACACCATCCACAGCGTTCCCTCGGCCTGCTGGCAGCGAGGCGCGACCTGCGGGCACTGCAAGTGTGACTGTTCGTAAACACTCACGGGCACCAGCATGACATCCGCATTGGCCCTGCAAGACCCTCGACGGGGCGAGGCGCATCGGGAGCTCAACCGATCGCAAGTCAACAGGTTGAACCGAGGCCTGGCCGACGCGGTCGCCGCGGGCGACGTCGAGGCCGTTCGACAGCGGCTCGACCAGGGGGCCGACGTCAACGCGCATGACGCGGCCGGCCATTCAGTGTCCACGCACATCGATTGGCGGGACCAGCCGGATGCGTCGGGACCCGCGATCCGACGGCTGCTCGCAACTGCCATGCGGAGCGCATCAACGCCAGGAAGGAACAGGGCGTGAGCATCGGCCGCCTGCTGGTCCTGTACGCCGGCCGCGTCCAAGGCGTCGGCTTCCGCGCCACGGCGGCAGGGGTTGCCGAGCAGTTCGACGTGACGGGCTTCGTCCGAAATCGACCGGACGGCACCGTCGAAGTGGTCGCCGAGGGTGAGCCGGGCGAGCTCGAACGCTTCGCCGCCGCGGTGGCCGAGCGGATGCGGCGGAACATCGATTCCGTCGACCGACAGACCCTCCCGGCCACCGGCGAGTTCGGGGCGTTCGACGTCCGGCGATCGTGATACAATCGGGGCACCATGTGGACCCGACTGATCCTGGCGTGCGCCGTGCTTGGCTCGCTCGCAACGGCGGCGATCGCCGCTCCAACCACCCCCACGACGCAGCCCACGCCGGCGGCCATCGTGTCGCTGGTGGGCGAGGTGAACGACTACACCCGGGACCAGCTGCTGCGCCAGTTCGCCCAGGCCCGGCGGGCCGGGGCGCGGACGGTGATCGTCCACATCGACACGTTCGGCGGCATGGTCCCGTCGGCGTTGGACATCGCGCAGTTCATCCGCGGCCAGTCGGACCTGCACACGGTGGCGTACGTCGACAAGGCGTTCAGCGCCGGGGCGATGATCGCCGTGTCGTGCGACGAGATCGTGATGGCACCGTCGGCCGTGATCGGCGACTGCGCGCCGATCCGGGCCGACGGCGAGGGGAAGATCGACCCGATTCCGACCGCCGAGCGGGCCAAGGCGAACAGCCCGGTCGTCAGCGACTTCGACGCCAGCGCCGCCCGCAACGGGTACGACCGGCTGCTGCTCGAGTCGATGGTGATCGCCGAGCGCGTCGTCTACGCCGTCGAGAACCCGACGACGCACGAGCGGCGGTACGTGAACGAGATCGACTACCCCAAGCTCAGCGGCCAGGGCTGGCGCGACGTGCCGGGGCTGCCGGTGCCGGTCGACGCGGCGGACACGTTGCTCACCGTTCACACCGATGAAGCCGTGGCGCTCCGCCTGGCAACAGGAACGGCTGCCTCGGCCGAGGCGTTGGCCGGTGAGCGCGGGATGGCGCTGGTCGCCGACCTCCGGCCCGGCGCGGGCGAGGCGGTCGTGGCGTTCCTGGGCCAACCCTTCATGCGCGGGATCGCCATGCTCGTGCTGGCGATCTCGCTCTGGACGTTCCTCGGCTCGCCCGGCCACGGGCTGGCCGAGGCGATGGCCGTGCTCAGCCTTGGCGTGCTCGTCGGCGTACCGCTGCTGACAGGGTACGCGCAGTGGTGGGAGGTGTTGGTCATCCTCGGCGGGCTGGCGCTGCTGGCATTTGAGGTGTTCGTCTTCCCGGGTCACGGCGTGTCGGCCGTCCTCGGCGCCGGCATGGTGCTCGGCGGGCTGCTGCTGACGTTCGTCGGGCAGGACACGGTCCATCCGAGCCTGCTGCCGCACACGCCGCAGGGCTGGGCCAACATGCGGCAGGGCGCGGTCGTGATCTCCGGCGGCATCACGGCGTCCGTCTTGGTCGGCCTGTTGCTGCGCCCCCTGCTGCCGCGGCTCCCGTACTTCAACCGGCTGATCCTCACGACGGTCAGCGGCAACGACCCGCCGCTGCGCCACTCGGCCGACGTCCGCCCCGAGAACGCCTGGCCCGGCGTCGGCACCGCCGGCGTGGCCGTCACCGACCTCCGCCCCGGCGGCTCGGCCGCGTTCCTCGACCTCGCCACCGGCGACGACCGCACGGTCGGCGTCGTCAGCGAGGCCGGCTACGTCGTCGCCGGCTCCAAGCTCGTCGTCCGCGAGGCCAAGGGCAACCGCATCGTGGTGCGGCCGGCGCCGGTGACGGTGTGAAGGGAAGTGCGGAGTGCAGAATGATGAACGCAAAATGGGCCGAAGACAGCGGACCCCCGCATTTCACTCTGCACTCTGCACTCTGCATTCCCCCAAACAGACGGGCCCCGCGTTGCCGCGTGGCCCGTCGCCCTCGTCTCAGTTGTGTTCGGGGCCGACCCGGTCGTCGCGGTCAGGCGGCGAGCGGGATGGCCTCGAACTCGACGGCGATGCGGTAGCCGTTGCCGACCTGGCTCGGGTCGCATCGGATCACCCGGCCGTAGGCGTCCCAGCCGCGCTTGGTCCCCTCGGGCGGGAAGAAGACGCCGATCCGCTCGCCGGGGCTGATCGCGCTCTGGCTGATGGCGGCCACCCCGCCCACGCTCACGTCGCGCAGCTGCAGGTTCAGGAACGGCTGCCGACGGGCGTCGATCGTGTGGTCCAGGCGCTTGCCCTGCACGCGGGCCTCCACCTGCTTGCGGGCGAACACGCGGCGCTCGGCACCCTGCGGCTCGGGGCTCTCGCCCGCCAGCCGCATGTAGGGCGGCTTGGCCGGGACGGGCATCGGGGCGGGGGACGTCGCCGGTGCTGCGTAATCGAAGATCCGGTACGAATGCATCGCGGCCATGGCTTTGCTCCCGAAAAGTCCCCGGAACACCACCGGGGGATCGGCGGGCCGCGGGACTGTCGGCGAGGGTCCGCCGCACTACAATCGCCGTTGCCGCCGCTAACAGTGGGTTCATCGGCCGCGACCTTCCCCCGGTTTACCACCGTTTCCCAGACCCCCCGATAAAGATGCCGACCGCCGATTTCGCCCGCCAACCTGACCCGCCCGTCGGCACCGTCTACCTGGTCGGTGCCGGGCCAGGCGACCCGGGCCTGATCACGGTCCGCGGGGCCGATTTATTGGCCGCGGCCGACGTGGTGGTGTACGACGCCCTCGCCAATCCCCGCCTGCTCGATCGCTGCCCGACGGCCGAGAAGATTTACGTCGGCAAGCGGGCCGCGTCCCATTCCATGACGCAGGATCAGATCAACGCCGTGCTGGTCGAGCAGGGCCGGGCGGGCCGGCGCGTCGTCCGCCTCAAGGGCGGCGACCCGTTCGTCTTCGGTCGTGGCGGCGAGGAGTGTGAGGCGCTGTCGGCTGCCGGCATTCCATTCCAGGTGGTCCCCGGCATCACCGCCGCCATCGCCGCCCCCGCGTACGCCGGCATCCCCGTCACGCACCGGGATCTCAACTCCAGCTTCACCCTGCTGACCGGCCACGAGAAGGAGGAGAGCTACCGCGACCCCGAGGCGCGCCAGCGTGACCTGGGCGCCGGCACCGACGTGGACTGGTCGGCCATCGCCCGGCTGCCGTGCGTGGCGTTCTACATGGGCGTGAAGTCGCTGCCGCGGACGTGCCAGAAGCTGGTCGAGCACGGCATGGACCCGGCCACGCCGGCCGCCACGATCCAGTGGGGGACGACGCCCCGGCAGCGGACGATCGTCGGCACGGTGACCGACCTCGCCGCCCGCGTGGCCGAGGCGGGCGTGACGCCGCCGGCGCTGACGATCGTCGGCCGCGTCGTGTCGCTTCGGCCGACAATGAATTGGTTCGAGTCGCGGCCGCTGTTCGGCAGGACGGTCGTCGTCACCCGCGCCCGCGATCAGGCGAGCGACCTGACCGTCCAGCTCGAGGCGCTCGGTGCCCGCGTGATCGAGGCGCCCGCCGTCGAGCTCGTCCCGGCTGCGCCGGTGCCCGCATCGACGTTCGTCGAGCCGATCGACTGGCTGATATTCACCAGCGAGAACGGCGTGCGCTTCGCCAAGCGACGGCTGTTCGAGCTGAACCTGGACGCCCGCGCGTTCGGCAGGGCGAAGGTCGCCGCGATCGGCACTTCCACGGCTGATGCGGTGCGCTACCAACTGAGCCTGCGCGTCGACCTGTGTCCGGAACGCGCCGTTGCCGAGGCGTTGGCGGATGAGCTGGCAAGCCGGGGCGAGATCGCGGGGAAGCGGTTCCTGCTGTTGCGAGCCGACATTGCGAGGCCGCTGCTGCGCGAGCGGCTGACCGCGGGCGGGGCAACGGCCGTGCGCGACGTGCCGATCTACGAGACGCGCCCGGTCACCACTGTGCCGCCAGATCTGACCGCCGCCCTGCGCGCCGGGCAGGTCGACTGGGTCACGTTCACGAGCAGCAGCACCGTGCGGAACTTCCTCGCCCTGATCGGCACGGAAGCCGCTCCACAGTTGAACGGCGTGAAACTCGCGAGCATCGGGCCGGTCACGACGGGCACGCTGGTCGATTGTGGATTGTCACCGACCGTCCAGGCCGGGTCGTCCGACATGGCCGGCCTCATCGTTGCCCTGCTCAACGAAGAAGCCCCAGATATACCTTCGATGACATCTACAACAAGCGCCGTGGCCGGGGAGGGATAACAAGATTTGAACCACGAAGACGCGAACCGCGTGGTTCCTCACCCGCCCTTGCCGGCACCCTGGAGTTGGGCCGTCAGCTGTGCCTTGAGCGAGTCGCGGTCGGCCGACGCCTGCTCGAGACGGGCCTTCGCTGCCGACGCTGCAGGGTCGGTCGCGACGGCCTGTTCCTCCAGCTTCGTCACTTCGTCGCCGGCCTGCAGCTTGGCGGTGGCAGCGGCAACGACCGCATCCGACGGCGGGGCCGTGGGCGGCGTCGGGCCGGCGTCGACCTTGGCGGTGTGGACCTCGCCGGCAGCGGAGTGACGACGGGCCAACGCCTCCTGGTACTCTGACTTTTGCCGCAGGTTCGCCAGCGCCCGCTCACGCGCCTCGTTGTAGGCCAACTGAGCCTGGTTCACCGAGCCGTTGGCGGCGATCAGCGCGGGCGACTTGTCGACCCCATTCGCAATGATCGCTTGGTTGGCCACCGCCGACGCACCGGTTACGACGGGTGCGGTCGGGTAGGTCTGCTGTGCCTGAACGTTCTCGGTGGCTTGCCCGTACGCCCCGCTGTCGTTGGTGAAGTTGTAGCCGGTGTAGTTGTTGTAGCCATTCCCGTACCCGTTGCCGTACCAGCCGGGGTTCCAGCCGTACGAGAACGGGTAGAACGGGTAGCCGTACACGACGCCGTAGTTGCGGTTATTCTGCTCGGCACCCTTCTGATGGGGTGCATACGGGTTGTAGGCACCGTGGTGACCGGTCTGTTGCCCGGGCGTGACCGTGCCGCCCGTCACGGCCGTCTGACCGGTCGAAACGCCGTTGCTCGGCGTGACGACGGTCGACCCATTCGTCGCGCGCGTCCCACCGGTGTTGGTCGAACCGCCGGAGCTGACGGTGCTGCCGCCACCCGAACTCACCGTGCCGCCGGTCGACCCGGACGTCCTCCCACCGCTGACGGCGGCCCCGCCACCGCTCGACACTGCACCGCCCCCGCCCCCGCCGCCCCCGGAAACCCGTCCGCCGCCACCGCCGGCCGTCGCGCCGCCCCCGGCATGACCGCCACCCCCGCCGGCGGCCGCTCCCGCTCCCATGGCAATTCCAGTCGCCCCGCCGACCCACAGCGTCGCCGCTGCTACAGTTGCCACGATTGACCGACCCGATTGACCTGTTCCTGTCCGCATGATGTCGCTCCGTTTCGTGAGATTGGTTGCAAGGGGAATGCCGTGGCTTACCTCCCAAACAATGACCCCGCTTCGCTGCCGAGCACGAACCCAGCATCTCGTCTGCGTGACCGTTGGATGGGCCGATTCGCCATGTCGTTCGTCATCATCGCCTTCGCCCTGGCTTGGCAGGGGTTTCACACGCTTCAACGAGACGCGACAGACTGGCGGGGCATGACCATGCTGCTCGCGGCCGCTGCGGCCATCGCGATGAGCGTTCTTGGCTTCCGCGCTCGACATCGTGGCCGATCGGGGAGATTGGAGAACCCCTTAAAGTGAAGATCGGCGGTGCGTACGTCCGATAAGAGTGGTGCGTACCGATCCCCTCGTTTGAGGCCCCCCATGTCGCTTCCCCAAAACGCTGCCGACGACGCCCGACACGACCTGGATCGGGAGGCCGATCTCGTTGACACCTTCGCGCGGCTGTACAGATCGCAGCTGAGCGAGCTGGTGCAGACGCTGAAGCCTCGCTCCGCGGCCCGCAGCCGCTCGCGCCCGACCCGATCCGCCACTGCGTCGAGGCCGTCGACATGGTGCTCGCCTCGCACGCCCAGTTCGCCCGGTGGCTCAAGCAGTTCGCCACGGCCATGAACGGCCCCCCCGTCAGCCGGGCGGCTTGATCGGGACCCTGGAAAGCATTGTTGTCAGCGTTCGAGCACCCCGCCTCTGTTCTGCGGCAAGACTCCAAGAGGGCCAAGAGCGCCAGAAAAGAAGCATCGCGCAGCATCGTCGCGAGTGGCACCACATGCCGACCTGCGCGAGATCGTCGCCCGCGTACAAACGCATCTGCGTCGCCATTGTCTAGTTGCCTTCGTTTTTCCAACTCCACCGCGCCGCGATGGGTTTCCATGGCAGCGCCGTGGGCTCCACGCGGGTGGATCAACCGATTGAGCACATGAGCCCATCCGCGATATCCTGTCCCCCGTGGTGAACGGGCGCAACGACTACGACGTGGTGGTGATCGGCGGCGGGCACGCCGGCGCGGAGGCGGCGTGGGCCGCGGCACGGCTGGGGGCGACCGTCGCGCTGGTCACGCTCGACCCGGCGCGCATCGGGCAGATGTCGTGCAACCCCGCCATCGGCGGGCTGGCCAAGGGGCAGATGGTCCGCGAGGTCGACGCGCTCGGCGGGCTGATGGGGCGGGCCGCCGACGCGACCGGCATCCAGTTCCGCATGCTGAACCGCAGCAAGGGCCCGGCCGTGTGGGGGCCGCGGGCGCAGGCGGACAAGTACAAGTACGCCGTCGAGGTGCAGCGGCTGATCGCCGGGTGCGCGGGGGTGACGGTCGTCGCTGGGGAGGTGACGGACCTGATGACAGAGCCCAGCGGCTCCGCCGCGGGTTCCCGCATCGTCGGCGTCACACTGGCCGATGGGGGAACCCTTCGCACCCGCGCCGCCATCGTCACGACCGGCACGTTCCTCCGCGGCCTCATGCACACCGGCGAGGCGAAGACGGTCGGCGGCCGGGTGGGCGAGGCCGCGGCGACCGGGCTGTCGGGCTGCCTGGCGCGCCTGGGGCTCGAGCTCGGCCGGCTGAAGACCGGCACCCCGCCGCGGCTGCGGCGACAGTCGATCGACTTCGCCGCGCTCGAGGCCCAACCCGGCGACGTCGCCCCGGCGCCGTTCAGCTACCTGAACGACTACGCCGGGTCGTGGGCGCCGCCACTGGCGCAGGTGGCGTGTCACCTCACCACGACCACGGCTAACGTTCACGGGCTGATCCGGGCCAACCTGCACCGCGCCCCGATGTACAGCGGGCAGATCGAGGGGACCGGCCCGCGGTACTGCCCGAGCATCGAGGACAAGGTGGTGCGCTTCGCCGACAAGCAGAGCCACCACATCTTCCTCGAGCCCGAGGGGCTGGACACCGACGAGGTGTACTGCAACGGCATCAGCACCAGCCTGCCGGCCGACGTGCAAGAGCGGATCGTTCATGGCATCCCCGGCCTGGAGCGGGCCGAGATTCTGCGCCTTGGCTACGCCGTCGAGTACGACATGGTCTGGCCGACGCAGATCCGCGCGACGCTTGAGGTGAAGACCGTGGCCGGCCTGTTCCTGGCCGGGCAGATCAACGGCACCAGTGGCTACGAGGAGGCGGCCGCGCAGGGCATCGTGGCCGGCGTCAACGCGGCGCGCTACGCCGCCACGGGGGTCGCGGACTTCGTGCTTCGGCGCGATCAGGCGTACGTCGGCGTGCTGGTGGACGACCTGGTGACCAAGCCCCCGACCGAGCCGTACCGCATGTTCACCAGCCGGGCCGAGCATCGGCTGCACCTGCGGAGCGACAACGCCGACGATCGGCTGACGCCGTTGGGCCGGGAGCTGGGGCTGGTGGACGACGCACGCTGGGCCGGGTTCACCGCCCGTCGCGACGCGGTCGCCACGACGACCGCCCTGCTCGCCGCCACGCGGCTGGGCGACGACGGGTTGGCGATCGACGTGCTGCGCCGCCCCCAGGCCACGTGGGCCGATCTGGTGGCCCGCATGCCTGAGTTGGTTGAGGTGCCGAGCGCCGTCGCCCGCAGCGTCGAGGTGCGCGCCAAGTACGCAGGGTATATCGCCCGTCAGGACAAGGCGGTCGAGCGGTTCGCCGAGCTGGAGACGAAGCTGATCCCGCCGACGATGGACTACGCGACCGTGACCGGCCTGCGGAACGAGGCGAGGCAGAAGCTGACGAAGTTCACGCCGCGCAGCCTCGGCCAGGCGATGCGGATCAGCGGCATCACGCCCGCCGACGTGACGCTGGTGGCCGTGCACCTCGACCGGCGTTGCACTTGACCATGCCGCAGGTGCCGGGCGTCAATTCTCAGGGTGTAACACCGGCCTCGTATTTTCGTAATTCATTTTCTGAAAACACGCTAAATATCAGGTTACCGCGGCAGAGCGGTGTAAGATTTCGTCACATTTAGTAACATATCGAGCGAGGCGGATCACGGCGGTCCCGGCAAGTCGCCGACCGGGACGGCATCCCGAACGTGGTCCGCGAGGAAGTGGAAGTCGCCGTCGGCGGCATCGGCGTGCGTCGGCGTGGTCCAGCACATCACCTCGGCGAACTGCTGGTCGGTCTCGACGTAGCTCTTGACGTACACCCGCCGTTGGCCGTTGAGGGTGCCGACGACGGAGCAGACGAAGCCCGGCCGGGCGCTGATGGTGACGGGTCGCGGGTCATCGGACGACCGGTCGGTCAGTCGGCTCGTCCGCTCAGACGTGGCGCGGCAGGCGTCCATCCACTGGCGCAGCGTCATGCCCGGATGGTCGGCCTTGGCGACGGCGTAGATCTCGACGTAGGCGTCCTTGGCGGTCGAGCGGGCCTGCACCGGGTCAGCCTTGGCCGATCGGACAACCTGCCAGCCCGCCGGGAGGTCGACGGCGAGCCGGCCGTCGTGGGTCCGCGCGACGTCGGCGGCGATCGATCCAACTGCCAGGAGTCCAATCGCCATGACCCGAATCAGTCTCTGTTTCATCGCGTGCTCCATCGGAGGCCTGCAGATCGATTGTTCGCGCGGCGGCCCGCGCTGTCCATCCGCCGCGGTTGTGCGGCCCGCACGACGCCGATAGATTTTTCCCCGTCCAACCGGAACGTTCGCCGTCGTGACAAGGGGATCGCACATGCCGAACCCGCTCGCCAAAGCTTTGATCGCTGCCGCCGGGCTGTGTGTGATGGGCGTCGCGGCGACGTCGCCGCCGCCGACGAAACCGCCGATGAAGTCCGGCTTCGACATGTTGTGCCCCGCGGCCTCGCCGCTGGGGAAGTCGGTCGGCCACGCGGCAGATGGTGCGCTCGCCGCGGCCACGTCGGGCGACTTCCAGGCCGCCCAGAGGCGGGCCGACGAGGCGTGCGCGATCGTCGCCCGCTACGGCGCGACCCGGGACGTCGACGCCTTCCGCGAGGCCGCGTTCGCCCGGCGGCTCATCAGCCAACTGCGGCGGGTGGACGACGACAGGCGCGGCGACCTGCTCGCCTACCTGCTGGCCCACCCCGCGCTCGCCCACACGATGGCGTTCGCCGTCGGCCCCAAGGACGACGTGAACGGCGCCTACTCGTTGCTCGCCCGGCTGCGCCACGAGCGGCCGAAGCAGGTGGATCGTCTGCCCGAGTTGGCCGTCGCGCTGTGCGTCGTCCGCGACAAGCCGCTCACCCGGCACATCAACGAGAACACGGTCAAGGGGTTCGACCCGCTCGACGTGTTCGACTTCTACGCCGGCCACGAGTCGCAGATGTTCTACGGCCTGCGCGGCGTGCCGGTGGAGCTGCTCTGCAACGTCGTCGACACCACCGCCAGCGTGCCCGAGCTGAACTGGGCCCTGGCCAAGTACGCCGGCACGCGCGACGTCGGGGCGCTGTTCTTCACGATCAAGTACGACTTCGACTACTTCAGCGGCAAGGCCCAGAAGAAGGTCGATGAGGCCCTCGGCGGGTTCAACCTGCCGAACCTGCTGCGGTTCGGCGGCGTCTGCATCGACCAGGCCTACTTCGCCACCAGCGTCGGCAAGGCGATCGGCGTGCCGACGGCAATCGCCACGGCCAGCAGCGCCGACGCCGGTCACGCCTGGGTCGGCTACCTCAAGAGCGCGGGCAGGTCGGCCGGGTGGGACTTCAACTCCGGCCGGTACGAGGAGTACAAGGGCCTCCGCGGCAACGTGATCGACCCGCAGACCGGTGACACGATCGCCGACTCCACCGTGGGCCTGCTGGGGGACCTGATCGGCACCAACGCGGTGCAGCGGCAGAACGTTGCCGCCCTGACCGACGCCGCCCGCGACCTGGCCGCCGCGTCGAGCGACCCTCCGCCCTTGCCAGTCGACGCGCAGGGCAGGTCGACCCTCAAGCCGCCGGCGCCCCGACCGGCGACGGCCGATGGCGAGTTGGATCTGGTCGAGATCGGGCTCCGGCAGTTCGCCGCCTACCCGCGGGCGTGGGGCGTCGTGGCCGACCTGGCGCGGGACGGGAAGCTGTCCGAGCCGCAGAAGCGCAGGTGGGCCGACCTGGCCCAGCGGCTGTGCGGGCAGCGACACCCGGACTTCGCCATGGCCATCCTGGGGCCGATGGTGGAGTCGGTCGCCAACGCCAAGGATCAGAGCGCGCTCTGGGACGGCGTGCTCAAGCTGGTGCAGGGCCGCCCCGATCTGGCCGCCGAGGTGCGGTTCCGCCAGGCGAGCCTGTGGGAGAAGCAGAACGAGCTGGCCCAAGCCGGCCTGTGCTACAACGACGTCATCCAGCGGGACATTAACGCTGGGCCGTTCGCGGTGAAGGCGTTGAGCGGGGCCGAGTCGGTGCTGAAGAAGATGGGCCACCCCGAGCGGGTGCTCGACCTGTACGCCGCCGCGGCGAAGGGGGTGGCCAAGCCCAGCATGAGCGGGCGGGCCGAGTTCGTCCGGCAGAGCAACTGGTACAAGATCCGCGAGGCCTACGCCGCCCGGCTGTCCGACGCTGGTCAGGCCCAGTTGGCCGAGCGGATCCGCGACGAGGACAAGGCCGGCTAGTGGACGACTGGAGCTGCCGACAGTCCGACTGGATCGAGGTCCGCCGATCGACCGACCGTGGCCGCGGCGGGCGCGGCGTTCACGCGCTGCGCGACATCCCGGCCGGCACGATCATCGAGCGGACGCCGGTGCTGCTGATCCCGAAGAACCAGGTGTTCAGCGACGACCCGAAGATCCGCGCCGCCAGCGCCCGCATCAGCTGGTACGTCTTCGACTGGGCCGGGCAGACCAAGCGGGACTACGTCGCGCTGGCGCTGGGGTACGGGTCGATCTACAACCACAGCGACGACCCGAACGCCGCGTTCGAGCCCGAGCCGCCCGACACGCTGGCGTTCCGGGCGAATCGTGACATTCGCGCCGGTGCCGAGATCTTCATCAACTACCGCGGGAAGGGCGAAAACCCACACCCGTTGGGGTTCGAGCCGCAGGGATAGCTCCCCGTTTAGCGACGGTCCGGGGGGCCGGGTTCGACGATGCGTGCCGACCGTTGCAGTTCCGCCGCGACGGTTCCGATGACGCCCGCCCAGTCGCCCGGCCGTTCCTGGCGGAACAGCCGCATCGACGGGTACCACGGGCTGTCGGTCCGGCCGAGCAGCCACCGCCAGTCGGGCGAGGACGGCAACAGGAGCCACGTGGGTTTACCCATCGAGCCAGCGAGGTGAGCGACCGCCGTGTCGACGGTGATCACCTGGTCCAACGCCGCGACCACGGCGGCCGTGTCGGCGAGGTCTCGAAGCTCCGCGCCGGCGTCCAGCATTGTCGGCCTCACAGCTGCCGCTGCCGATCCCACCTGCAGGCTGACCAGACAGGCATCGGGCCGAACGGCGAGCAGCGGCGCGAGCTGGTCGAGCGGGATGGACCGCCGGTGGTCGTTCGCGTGCCCCGGGTTGCCGGCCCAGGCCAGTCCCACCTTCGGCCCGGCCGCCCGTTCGTCGAATCGGCGTCGCCACGGTTCGACCGACTCCGCGAGCGCACTTAGCGGCGGGTCCATCGGCGGCAGGTTCGCCAGCGTCGTCCGGAACAGCCCCGGCAGGCTCAGGAGCGGACAGTGAACGTCGAAGGCCGGCAACGGCTCGCCGCAAGCGACCCACTCGGCGACCTCTGGCAACTGCCGCAGCAGCCCGATCAGCGTCGGCTGGCACTCGACCACGACCCGTCCGCCGCGCGCCGCGACCAGCTTGGCATAGCGGATGAATTGGATCGTGTCGCCGAACCCCTGCTCGGCATGAAGCAGGATCGTCCGGCCGGCCAGATCGGTCCCGTCCCACAACGGTCGCGTGAACCGCGGCCGCGCGCCGGCGCTGCGCAGCCGCCACTCGAACCCCCGCCAGCCCCGCGTGAACTCGCCCTGCAGCAGCAGACAGGTGCCCAGGTTCCACTGCGCATCCGGGTGGCCCGGCGCGATGGCGACGGCGGTGCGGTAGGCCGCCGTGGCGTCGTCCACGCGGCCCTCATCAAGCAGCGCGTTGGCCAGGTTGCAGTGGGCCTCGACCAACTTCGGGTCCAGGCGAAGGGCCGCCCGGAACGATGCGATCGCCCCGTTCAAATCCCCCTTGGCGGCCAGGCAACTGCCAAGGTTGCTGTGGATGGCCGCGAGGTCGGGCGTGAGCTCCAGCGCGCGACCGTAGGCGGCCACCGCCTCATCGAACCGGCCGGCCGACCGCAGGACGTTCGCCAGGTTGCCGTGGTACTCGGCCGCCCCCGGCCCGGCCGTCACCGCGCGGGTGAACAGCTCGATCGACGCGTCGCCGTGTCCAGTGCCGTACAGCAGGATGCCCATCAGGTTCAGGGCCGGCGCGCACTCGGGATCGGCCGCCAGCACCTGCCGGCACACTTGATTTGCCTCGGCGATCCGCCCCGCCCCGTGCAGGTCGTGGGCGAGCTGCACCGCCTGCTCAATGGTGAGTCCTGCGTTCTGAGCCATGGGTTCTGAGGTAGTCGTCGGGCGCCGGTGCGGTCAACTCGTCGCCGCGGCTGGCTCCCCACTCATAACTCGGAACTCTGAACGCACAACTCCCACTCACAGCTTCCCGGCGAACTCCGCGATGTGCTCGGGCACCGGGTAGTGCTTGAGCAGGAACTCGCGCAGCTGCTCGCGCTCGGCCAGCAGGAAGCAGATCGGCTCGTCGATCGTCCGCGTGGCGAAGTTCACCGCGCGCACCAGGTTCTCCCGGTTGGTGGCGATGTTCACGCCCTCGGTGTCCCGGCTGACCGGCAGCGAGTTGAACTGCCACGCCTGCCTCCGGCTCAGCAGCCGCAGGCAGTCGTGGTCGACCGCCACGTCGTCCAGGTCGACGGTGCCGACGTAGTGGCTGTACTGCTCGACCCAGGCGTCCTCGACCGCCTTGGGGTTGATGCCGAACAGCCGCTCGGCCAGGTCGCCGAACGGGCGGTGGCTGGCCCGCTGGACCCGCAGGATGTGGTCGACCTGACCCTGGGTCAGCACGCCCTGCTCCACCAACACCTGACCGATCGGGATGCCCTTCACGCTCGCCTCCTTGGCTCGAACCGCTGCACTGCTGAGCCTCCCGCGACGGCGAGCGGCAACACCCCAATCATCGGCGGGAAACGGTGATCGGTTTGGCCCGCCCGGCGGTTGGAACCTGTGCCGGTTGTGAGGGTTGAGGGCCGGTCCTACAGTGTCGGCGACATGGGCATCTACGACCGCGACTACATCCGCAACCCGTCGGGCCGACCGGCCTTCAACGGCAGCCTCAACGCCTGGTCGGTCAACACCTGGCTGATCGCGATCAACGTTGCCGTCTTCATCCTCAACGCACTGATCTCGGCCCCGATCGAGAACGCCTATGGGCAGATCGTCGGCCGGTTCCAACCGATCGAGGCGCTCGGCTACTTCTCCGTCACCGAGGCGCTGGGCCACCTGCAGGTGTGGCGGCTGGTCACGTTCCAGTTCCTGCACGCCAACGTCGAGCACATCCTGTTCAACATGGTCGCGCTCTACATGTTCGGCCCGCTGATCGAGAGCTACCTGGGCAGCCGTCGGTACCTGGCGTTCTACCTGCTGTGCGGCGCGGCCGGGCCGGTCATGTACATCGTGCTGTGGGTCGCCCACATCCTGATCTCGCACCCGGCCGTGCCGCTGGTCGGGGCATCGGCGGGCATCTTCGGCGTGCTGGTGGCGGCGGCCATGGTCGCGCCCAACACCGAGGTGCTGGTGTGGGGCGTCCTGCCCGTCCGGCTGCCGATGCTCGCGTGGGGGCTGCTGGCGATCGCCGCGTACACCGTGTTCCAGTACGGCTCGGTCGGCCAGAACAACGCCGGCGGTCAGGCCGCCCACCTCGGTGGGGCTGCCGCCGGCTACCTGCTGATCCGCAACAAGCACGTGCTGAACGTGTTCGGCCCCCGCCGGCCCCGCATGCGCTACCGCTCGTGAGCGGCCGTTACGTTCACCCGGATCCGGTACAGGCCCGTGCGTGCCGCGATGAACAGCGTGCGCCCGTCGGCCCCGCCGAAGCACAGGTTGGCCGGCGACTCGGGCACGAGGATCTTCCCGATCCGCTTGCCGTCCGGCGTGAAGACGTGCACCCCGTCCCCCGCGCTCGTCCAGATCCGCCCGTCGCCGTCGATGCGGAACCCGTCCGGAGCCCCTTTGTCCGTCCGGCACACGACCCGGCCCGCGCCCAGCGTCCCGTCGGCACGAACGTCAAACGCGCGGATGAACCGGTCGCGCCCCGTGTCCGAGACGTACAGCGTCTTCTCGTCCGGGCCGAACGCGAGCCCGTTCGGCCACGCCATGTCGGTCACGACGGCCGTCACACGCTTGGTTGCCGGATCGAAGCGGAACACGTGGTTCCCCGCGTACTCCTTCTGCTCGCCCTTGGGCAGCCCGTACGCCGGATCGCTGAACCAGATGGTGCCGTCCGACTTCACCACCACGTCGTTCGGCGAGTTGAACCGCTTCCCGTCGCACCGGTCGACCAGCGTCGTCCGCGAGCCGTCCGCCTCGGTGCGCGTGACGGCCCGGATGTCCTGCTCGCAGCTGATCAGCCGGCCCTGGCGATCGACGGCGTTGCCGTTGGTCATGTTGCTCGGGTGGCGGAACTCGGTCACGCCCTCCTTCTCGGACCACTTGAATATCTGGCTCCGCCCCTCGCCCTCGTCGCTGAACAGGAGGTAGCCGTCAGGCATCCAGACGGTGCCCTCGAGGAAGCCGAACCCGCCGCGCACCTTCTCCAGCTTGGCGTCGAGCGCGATCACTTTGGCGAACGCTCCCGGATCGTCTGCCACAACCGACGGTTTCGCCGGACCGCCCATCGAGCTGCCCGCGCACGCCAGGCCCAGAACCGCCGCCAGGGATCGGATTCGCATTCCGTGGTGATACGGCGTCTGCCGCGGTGCCGCCATCCGGCCCGCACCATCCAACGCGAGCCGGCTCACCATCCGATCACGTCGCGCAGCCGCCCGCCCGCCACGGCCAGCAGGTCGTCCGCTTCGGAAGCCGTCACGCCGCGCCGGCTCATCACCACGGCCACCTTCACGCGACCACCGGCGCGATCGAGCAACTCGACCGCCGGCCCCGGCGCGAGCCCCGTCAATTGGCAGAGCATGCGCATCGCCCGGTCGCGGAGTTTGGCGTTGCTCGCGCTCAGGTCGACCATCAGGTTCCCGTACGTCTTGCCGAGCCGGGCCATCGCGATCGTGGTGATTTGGTTCAGCACCAGCTTCGTGGCCGTCCCCGCCTTGAGCCGCGTCGAGCCGGTCAGCACCTCGGGGCCTGTGACCGGCCGGATCTGCACGTCGACCGCCGGCTCGCCGCCCACCGCTGGGACGCACGCCAGCAGCACCGTCTTCGCTCCCCGCTCGCGCGCCCGCTGCAACGCCCCCCACACGAATGGGGTCGTCCCGCTCGCCGCGATGCCCAGCACCACGTCGCTCGGTTCAACGTTTCGCTCATCGATCGAAAGCCCCCCGGCCGCCGCATCGTCCTCGGCCCCCTCGACTGCGCGGAACACGGCCCCGGGTCCGCCGGCGATGATCGCCTGGACCATCTCCGGGTCGGTCCGGAACGTCGGCGGACACTCGCTCGCGTCCAGCACGCCGAGCCGACCGCTTGTCCCGGCGCCGACGTAGATCAGCCGCCCGCCTCGCTCGAAGGCCGTGACGGTCAGCTCGATCGCTCTCGCCACGTTCGTCCATTCTCGAGTGACGGCGGCCACGGCAACGGCGTCCTCGGCATTCATCAACCGCACGGCGCGTGCGATCGGCATGGCGTCGAGCCCCTCCGATGCCGTCAACCGTTGCTCCGTCGGCCGACCCGCTGCGCCCGCGGTTGTCCGAATTGCCTTTCCGCATTCGGGGCACCGGCCGGAATGGTTCCCGCGGAGCCGATAGCCACACGACAGGCAGCGGCCGACACGCAGCCGATAGTCGCGCTCCGCCTCGCGCATGCCGATGAGCACGTTCCCGACGAAGCGTAGAGCCACCAAAAACACCGCGATCGCCGCGGCGATCCCCACGAGTGCGACGAGCGCCAGCGTAGCCCACTTTTCGATCATCATGCCCGACCTCTCCCCCGCGTCGCACCATCACGGCCGCGGCGTCACCGAGCCGAGCACCACCCGCCGCCGCGCACCGGTCGCCGCCGGCACGTTGCTCGGCTCGCCGTCCAGCGTCGCCGCCGCCAGCAGCGCGAACGCGATCGCTTCTTTCGCCTCGGAGGGCAGGCCCAGTTCGTCGGACGTCTTCACCGGCACGCCCGGCAGCTGTCGCCGGAGATAGGCCATCAGTGTCGCGTTGCGGGTGCCGCCGCCGCTGACGATCACCTCGTCGGGGAAGTGGGGCAGGAACTCGCGGAGCGCCCGCCCGACCGCCGCCGCGGTCACGAGGCACGCCGTCGCCAGGTTGTTCGGCAGCTTCCCGCGCGAGCCGAAGTCGGCGACGGCCGCGGTGAACAGGTCGACCATGGCCGGTCCATCGGTGCTGCGCGGTGGCGGCCGCTTGAAGAAGCCGCCGGCCAGCATCCGCAGTACCGTGGGCTCGTCCGGCTTCCCCAGCGCCGCCAGCACGCCGTCCACGTCGACGCCCGGGCCATCGGGGTGCATGTAGCGCACCAGCCAGTCGATCACGCAGTTGCCCGGCCCGGTGTCGAACGCCAACAGGCCGTCGAGCGTCCCCGCCGCCGGCAGGTAGGTGACGTTGGCGATGCCGCCGAGGTTCAGCAGCGCACGGTGTCGCAGCGGATCGGTGAACAGGATGTGGTCGGCGAACGGCACCAACGGCGCGCCCTGCCCGCCGGCGGCGCAGTCGGCCCGCCGAAAGTCGCTCACCACGGCAATGCCCGTCTCGCCCGCCACCAGCGCGGGGTCGAACCACTGGATCGTGCTGGGCGGCGCGTGGAACAGCGTCTGCCCGTGCGAGGCGACGGCGGCGATGTCGCCCGCCTTCAAACCACTTTCCCCGAGGGCGGCCGTGACCGCACCCGCGTACGCAAGCGAGACGCCCCGACCCATCATCGCCAAGTCGGCCAGCGTCACCGAACCACTGTTGCGGCAGGCGAAGATTGCCGCCCGCAACTCCGGCGCATATTCGGCGTGATGGTGACCCAGAAGCCGGGCCGACATCTCCAGCCCCCAGCCGTCGATCCGCACAAGGGCGACGTCCACGCCGTCCGCGCTGGTCCCGCTCATGGCCCCGGCGATGATGCGCGTGCCGCTCATGCCGGCGACTGTACCCGAGGGAACCGCGCCTGCCATTTCCCTCGTCCGGCCCTCCCGGGCGCTCACATGCGATGCTCTGCATGCTCAAGCCGGCCCTATGTCGACCGGCGTCGGGTCGGTATACTTGCGTGATCGGGGCGGACGGTTCCGCCGGCACGCCGTTGCCAGGAGTACGCATGGCCGAGAAGAAAAAAGCGTCTGACGAACAGCTCTCCGGCGAGGGTGGCGGCACGGCGACCGCCAAGCCGAAGAAGGCCAAGGGCGGGACGGCCACGAAGCCGGCCCCCAAGAAGAACCCGCCCGGCATGCTCCCGCCGTGGAAGGTCCTGCTCCACAACGACGACAAGAACGACGTCCGGTTCGTCATCGGCACCATCGTTGAGCTCACCCCGCTGAACAAGCAGGAGGCCGAGATCCGCACGAAGGAGGCCGACAAGACCGGCGTCGCCCTCCTGCTGACCACGCACAAGGAGCGGGCCGAGCTGTACCAGGACCAGTTCCAAACCAAGGGGTTGACCGTCACGATAGAGCCGGCCGAGAAGGCCTGAGAGCCGACTTTGTTCCGGTTACCGGGGGCAGACAAACAATCCTGCGTCCAGGCGAAAAAACTTGTTGGCCAGCTCGTTCCACACTGCGTCGGCCAATAATTTGCTAGTCCACCAACGCCGAGATCAGGCCGGCTGCAACGACGTTGCCCGGATGGACCGGCTGACACACACACTTTGGCCTCAGCGAACGCCATCTATCCGCCAGTTGCGACCATCTCAACTAATTAGATTAATGCATGGATTTCCGCTGGAACGAGTGGAACGAAGACCACGCCACGCAGCACGGCGTGTCGATCGCTGAGGCCGAACATGTAGTGCGGTTCGCCCGCCACCCTTACCCCAGGCCGCACAAGGAGGGGACGTGGATCGTGGTCGGCCGGGCGACGAGCAACCGGCCCGTGCAAGTGGTCTACACGTACGACGACGACACCCGCAAGACGATCTACATCATCCACGCGATGCCTTTGGCTCGCGGCCGGCGCAGTCGCCGGAAACGGTAGCGGGCCGGGCCGTTAGGCCGCTGGACGTTCGCCTATGGAATTAACGGAGACGCAGATGCCTCGGAGCACCACCATCAAGGCGAAGCCGATCAGGACCAAGGCGTTCCGCAACGCGCGTGAGTTCCTTTCGCTGTCGGACGCCGACAGGGAGCGCATCTTCCAGTCTTACAGCCGTGAGATCCCGTTCTCGGAGACCCGCGCCATGACGCCGGATGAGCGACGGGAGTGGAAGGCGAGGCAGGCCCGGTTACAGGCGGGCCACGAGAAGCCCACGGGCAAGCCGCGGCCGGGCCGGCCGGTGATAGGCAGAGGGACTAAGAGCGTACTGGTGAGCGTCGAACGGGACTTGTTGAAGCAGGCGGACGCCTACGCCAAGTTGCACGGGTTGAAGCGCACGCAGTTGGTCGCTGCTGGCCTCCGCTTGGCGATGGCGCAGGGGGTGAAAGGGTGACATGCGGCGGCCGGCCTGTCCCGCTTACTCCTTCACCCGCCCCGGACGACGTCCCACGCCGCCCGCAGCGTGCCCGGCAGGCCCCAGACGTCCATCACGGTGATGACGATCGCTCCGCCCCACCCGGCGGCCAGCAACAGCGGGCCGCTCTTCCACCGCCCCATCCACCTCGACCGACTCGTCAAGTGCAGCAGCGGGAACATCGCCAGCGGCAGCTGGATCGCGAGCACCACCTGGCTCAGCACTAGTAGCCCCGTGATCGACCCGTCGCCCTTCCAGCCGATGACGAGGATCGCCGGCACGATCGCCACCATCCGCGTCACGAGCCGGCGCACCCACGGCGTCAGGTGCCACCGCATGAACCCCTCCATCACGACCTGCCCCGCCAGCGTGCCGGTGATCGTGCTGCTCTGCCCCGCCGCGAGGAGCGCGACGGCGAACAGCGTCGCCGCCACCTTCGCGTTCAGCAGCGGGGCCAGCGTCAGGTAGGCCTCGCGCAGCCAGTCGGTGTCGTTGTTGAACGCGATGTACCGCCCGCCGACGGTAATCCCGTCATGCCCGAAGAAGACGATGGCGGCCAGCACCAGGATCGCCGCGTTGATCAGGAACGCCAGCGACAGGGCGACGACCGAGTCGATCGTGTTGAAGCGCACGCCGCGCGCGATGGAGGCATCGTCCGTGCCCAGTCGGCGCGTCTGTACCAGGGCCGAGTGCAGGTACAGGTTGTGGGGCATCACCGTCGCCCCGACGATGCCGATGGCGAGGACGACCATGTCGCTGTTGTTCAGCCGGGGGTGGACCAGGGCCGCGGCCATCTCGCCGAAGTTGGGGCGGGTCTGCGGCAGGGCGAACACCTCGATGCCGTAGCAGGCGGCGATCGTCAGCACGAGGACCAGCACGACCGACTCGATCGCCCGCATGCCGAACCGCTGCAGCGCCAGCAGCAGGAACACGTCGGCGGCCGTGATCAGCACGGCCCACAGGATCGGCACGTGGAACAGCAGGTTGAGCGCGACGGCCGCCCCCAGCACCTCGGCCAGGTCGCAGGCGCCGATCGCGACCTCCGCCGCGATCCAGTTCGGCCAACGCATCCACGGCGGGTACCAGTCGCGCATCGCCTGGGCCAGGTCCTTCCCGGTCACCACGCCCAGCCGGGCGGACAGGACCTGCATGAACACGGCCATCCCGCTCGCCGCGGCGACGACCCACAGCAGCCGGTACTTGTACTGCGCCCCCGCCGCCAGGTCGGTGCCCCAGTTGCCCGGGTCCATGTACCCGACGGCGATCAGCAGCGCCGGGCCGGTGAACGCCCGCAGTTGCCGCCAGAACCCCGCGCTCGCCGCCGGCAGCGCCACGCTGGCGTGCATCCCCTCCAACGACTTCGGCGGCTCGAGCGGGACGGCGGGATCGGCGGCGAGTTCCAGGGTCGACATCATCTTCCAATCGTGTGACGCCCGACCTTACATTTTGACGACTCAAAAGGCAATCGGCGATCATCCGAACGGCGTGCATCGGTCGGGCAGGGTGGTATGCTGCCCCGCGTCAGTCGGAGGACCCGGCCCATGGCGACCAGCACCGTCGAGAACTACCTGAAGGTGCTGCACCGCACGCAGCAGTCGTCCGACGGCGGCGTCGTGCCGACCGGCCGGCTGGCGGCGGCGATGAACGTCGTCCCCGGCACGGCCACGAGCATGGCCAAGGCGCTCGCCGACGCCGGCCTGGCCCGGTACGAGCCGCGGGCCGGGGTCAAGCTCACCCCCCGCGGCGAGCAGCTGGCGCTGAACGTGCTCCGCCGCCACCGGCTGCTGGAGCTGTTCCTCGTGCAGGTGCTGGGGCTCGACTGGGCCGAGGTCCACGTCGAGGCCGACCGGCTCGAGCACGCCGTCAGCGACGCCGTGCTCGCGCGTATCGACGCCGTGCTGGGCCATCCCACGGTCGACCCGCACGGCGATCCGATCCCCACCGCCACCGGCCGGGGTCACAGGCTGCACGAGCCGGCCCGCGCCAGCCTGGCCGACTGTCCCGCGAACCAGCCGCAGCGGGTCGCCCGCGTGCTGGATCAGGACGCCGCCTTCCTGCGGTTCGTCGACAAGCACGGGCTGATGCCCGGGGCGACGGTCACGGTCGACAGCCTCGACCCCGCTGCCGGCGCGGTCCGCGTCCGCGTGACCGACCGCCCCGACGTGTCGCTCGGCGTCGCCGCCGCCGCGAAGATCCTCGTCGAACCACCGGTGGGTTGAGGCATGCTCCCGCAATGCGCAACGCGTGGCTCACAATCGTCGCGGCGTCCCTCCTGTTCACCCGCCCCGCCGCCGGGATGAATCCCAGCCGCGCGTTGTCGCAGGCGCAGCACCGCATCTGGCAGGTCCCGCAGGGATTGCCTCAGGCGTCGGTCTACGCGATCCATCAGTCGGTCGATGGGTACCTCTGGCTGGCGGCGGAGAACGACCTCGTCCGCTTCGATGGCGTGCGCTTCGCGACCGTGCTGGAGCTCGACAACGGCGCCCGCGTTCACGGGATTGTCGAGGCGAGCGGCGCGCTCTGGCTCGCCACCGATGCCGGCGTCCGACGATGGTCGGCCGACGGCGCGACCGCCTTCGCGGTCGCCGACGGCCTGCCCGCTGACTCGGTTGCGGCGGTCGCCGTGGACGCGGCGAACGTCGTGTGGGCCGCCACGGGCCGCGGATTGGCTCGGTACGCCGACGGTCGTTGGTCGACCGTCGGCCCACCTCGCAACGTGAGGACGGTCGCCATCGTCGGCGGCAAGGTGTGGTCGGCCGACGGTTCGACCGTTCGACCTGATAACGGCGTCCCGCTCGACGCGGGCGGAACGGTCTCCTGCCTGGGCACTGGTCCGGATGGTGCCGTCTGGATCGGGACCGATCGCGGGCTGGTGCGATGGGCCGGCGGCGTCGCCCGCCGGTTCACGGTGACCGACGGCTTGGCCGCCGATGCCGTCACGAGCCTGGCGAGCGGGTCGAACGGGACGCTGTGGGTCGGCACGCGCAACGGCGTGAGCCGGTATCGCGACGGGCATTTCGAAAGCTTCCGCGCCGCCGACGGGCTGTCGCAGAGCACCGTGTTCGCCGTGACCGAGGACCGCGAGGGAACGCTGTGGGTCGGCACGAAGCACGGTCTGAACCAGCTGCTGGACCGACGGGCGGTCCCCTTCACGCAGACCGAGGGGCTGGCCAGCAATGACGCGGGACCCGTGATGGGCGACGGCGGCAACGGGGTGTGGGTCGGCACCCACGATGCCGGCCTGTGCCGGTTCGACGGCGAGAAGTTCGCCCCGCCTTTGACCCGCGCGGAAGGGCTGCCGAGCGAACGGGTCAACGCGCTCGCCGCTGCCGACGCGGGCGGCCTTTGGGTCGGGACCGACCATGGCGTGTGCCGACTGCAAGACGGCCGCGTGACCTCGACCACGATGGCTGCCAACGGCCTTGCATCCGACGACGTGAGCTGCCTGTACGACGATTGCGGTGCCCTGTGGGTCGGGACGAGCCGGGGTGCGACGGTCACGCGCTCGGGTCGGATCCAGCTGGCCCACCATGGGCCAGTGCGGGCGGTCGGGCATTGGGGCGATCGGATCGTCCTGGCGACCGCCGACGCCGGCGTCGTCGGCGTCGCGCCCGACCTGTCGACCACGCCGATCCTCCCGCTGAACACGGCCGACGCGCTGTTCGCCGACGGCGCGGGCTCGCTCTGGGTCGGCACGCGCGGGGACGGCCTCGTACTGGTGGATGCGGCGGGCCACGCCACGTCGTTTACGCCGGCCGACGGGCTGTTCGACGACGACGTCTACGGCATCGCCGCCGACGATGATGGGCGGCTGTGGATGGCGTGCAGCAAGGGGTTGTTCTGGGTGGAGCGTGCCGACCTGCTGGCCGTGGCGGCGGGGAAGGCGAACCGCGTCCGCTGCACGCCGTTCAGCCCGACGGATGCGCTGCGGACCGTCGAGTGCCAGCCCGGCGTGCAGCCGGCCGTCTGCCGGGCGCGGGACGGTCGGCTGTGGTTCGCCACGATCCGCGGCGTCCTGGTGTTCGACCCGGCCGACTTCAACCCCGGCGCGCCGACCACGCGCCCCGCCGCCGCGGCCGCCGTGGAGGACGTCGTGGTCGATGGTCGATCGACGCGCCCGAGCGCGGTCGGCTACCTGCCGCCGGGCGTCGAGAACCTGACGTTCCGGTACACCGCGATGACGCTGGTCGTGCCGACCTTCGCGCGGTTTCGGTATCAGCTGGAGGGGTTCGACCCGGCCCCGATCGATGCAGGCACGCGGCGCGAGGCGTACTACACGAACCTGCCGCCCGGCCGGTACCGGTTCCGCGTGACCACCGCCCAAGACGGCGGGCCGGGGAACGCGGCGGCGATGGTCGACGTGGGGCTCGCACCGCGGCTGGACCAGCGGCCGTGGTTCTGGCCGACATGCGGCGCACTGGTCGCGCTCGCCATCTGGGCGGCCTACCGCGCCCGGGTCCGACAGGTCCGCGACCGGCTGCGCCTGCGGTTGAGCGTGGCCTCGGCGGAGCGGACGCGCATCGCCCGCGAGCTGCACGACACGCTGCTCCAGGGGTTCAGCGGCGTCACGATGCAGATGCAGGCGCTGTCGTCACGGTTGCCCGACCCGTCCGACCGCTCGACGCTATCCGAGATCATCGCCGACGCCGCCACCTGCATGGCCGAGGCGCGACGGTCCGTCGCGGGGTTGCGGGATGCCACGGCCGACGCGTTCGTGCTGCCGACAGCCCTGGCCGCCGCGGCCCGGCAGCTGACCGACGCCGGCGATGTCCGCCTCGCACTGCACCTGTCGGACGTGCCGCTGGGGCTGCCGGTGGACGCCGAGTTCCAGCTGCTGCGGATCGCGCAGGAGGCGGTCGGCAACGCCGTCCGACACGCGGCCGCCACGCAGCTGGACGTCACGTTGCACGGCGAGGAAGGCCGGCTCAGCCTGACGATCGTCGACGACGGCCGGGGCTTTGACGTCGCCGCCCCGCCGCCGCCAGGCCACTTCGGCCTGATCGGAATGCGCGAACGCGCCACGCGCATCGGTGCCGACCTTGGCGTGGAGAGCGTCGTCGGCCGGGGCACGACGGTGCGCGTGACGATGCCGATCGGGTGAGGGTCAGAGGCCGAGCAGGTCGGAGTACGAACCGCGCTCGTAGTCGGCGGTGGCCAGCCCGAGCGTCCGGCACAGCTCGGCCAGTCGCAGGTGGCCATCCGCCTCGGTTTTACCCGCGGCGATGACGGCCTCAAACTCGACGTAGGTGCCCAGGCCGTCGACGACGTCGAGGTGGATCCGCACGTTGTGCCACAGGAGCACCTGCCGCACCTTCCGCACGGACCCGCGGACGCCCAGCGCGGCGGCGAGCGACGCCCGAAGCTCCGCCGGGTGCGAGACCGGCGTGAGCCGATAGTCGCTGTTGCGCGCGAGCGCCGCATCGGGCCGGTCGTACCAGATCAGTTCGGACCGGACGCCGACGATCTCGCGGAGCTTCAGCCGGCCGTGCGCCACGGGGAAGTAGGTGTCGACCTGCTCCTGCGTGCCCGCATCGCGCGGCCCGAGCGGCGCCAGCGCGAGGCGGGCGGCGGCAAGGTCAGGGCAGCGGCACTTGAGCTCGACGTTGCGGGCAGGCGGCGCGATCAGTTCCACACGGTCGCCTTCATGGCCATGACGACCTGGTCGCTGACGCCGGCATCGCGGAGCCGCATCTCCTCGCTGGCCGACAAGTGGAAGGTAGCCCGGGCGTGGTCGATGCGGTCGACGATGACGTCGTCGGTCACGCCCCGCACGGCCCAGCCGATGACGTCAGACTGGCTGACGGGTTCCGGGGCATCGCCGACCACCGGCGGCGCGTAGGTTCGTGACGGGCCTGCCGTTGCGACCGACCCCGCCGGTTCGGCCATGAGCGGCGCAGCCCGCGCGGTGCCCGCCTCGCCCACGGAACTCTGCTGACAGCCGCCACAAACCAGGGCGACAGAAATGATTGCGACTACCAAGAAACACTTGGACGCCAACGCATCACGCATTCCAAACTCCGAAGATCCGTCGCGGGCCGGACACGACCGAGCTCGCGTGGACCAGCCGATGGTTCGACTATACCACCGATTATCGCGACGACCCAACATCGACCGGACATCAGGCGTTTCGCCAAACACACGGGTCGACTATCGGCATCCCGCACCTGTTGCTGAACGAGCCACCGGGCGATTCGTCGTTCAACCGCCTCGTTTCGTGACCAGTGAGCTCAGACCAATCCGCTTCAGCCGACCTAGCCGTCACGTTGACGATGCCAACACGATCGGCTACTTTCCCGCTCCCGCACTGGAGAGGTGGCAGAGCGGCTGAATGCGCCGGTTTCGAAAACCGGTTAACCGACAGGTTACGGGAGTTCGAATCTCCCCCTCTCCGTTAGATTCCGATCATATCCCGCGGTTTTCGTACTAAACCCTGTACTAAACCACCCCCAGGATTTACCCTCTGGGGGTATGAAAAGCACCACTCCAAAGGGTGGCCGTCCCACGGCCGTCTACCACCCGAAGTTCGGCGGCGAGCCCGTCGTCGGCCTGCACCGCCTGGCCGACGGCCGGTGGCGCATCAGCGGCCCCGAGAAGATCACGTTCACGGAGCCTGACGAGCGCCTGGCGATCGCCCGGTTCCACGACATCCAGGCCAAGCGGAACCCGAAGGGGAGCTGGGTCGACCTCCCCGTCGGCGAGGCCGACATCCACCAGATCGGACCGCTGGTCGAGAAGGCCAAGAAGGGCCGGATCACCATCACGATCCCCCGCGACCCTCGCAAGCCTGTGGAGGTCGCCCGTGGGTACGACGAGCCTGCCATCTGGGCGTGGATGAGGGAGCAGATCATCAGCCAGCCGAAGTGGTGCGCCGAGCGCCTGGGCATCGAGGAGATCGGCTGGCTGACCACCCTCAAGAAGCCGGAGGTGCTGCCGTCGTTCAAGGAGATCGAGGCCGTCTGGTCGGAACACTTCGCCAAGTCGGCCGAGCAGCGCCGGCGGGTGCTGCACGGGTGGGGTGACTTCAAGAAGACGACGGCGATCAAGACGCTCGACGAGATCACCCCCGCGGTCGCGATCGCGTACCGGGACGAAGTCTACAAGCGGGGTTGGTCCCCGAAGATGCAGGAGAACGTCTTCACCCGGGTACGCCGGCTGTTCACCTTCGCCCGTCAGCGCGAGATTGCCCCCGACGCCTTGGCCAAGGTGATCGACGCCCTCAAGCGGCTCGTGCCCTCGGACACGACCGTGTCTCTGGACCCGCACCCGATCGAGCCCGAGCACTTCCATGACCTACTCGACGCCGCTGGCCCCGAGGACCGGGCCATGCTGTTGTTGATGTTGAACGGCGGGTACTACTGCGGCGAGGTCGTCCGGTTGAAGTGGAGCCTGATCAAGGACGGGTGCATCGTTACCCATCGCGCCAAAGAAGGTCGGTGCGTTCGAGTCTGTACGCTCTGGCCAGAAACGATCGAGGCACTGGCCAAGGTGCCCCGCAAGATCGACCACATCTTCGTCGCCTACACCGGCAAGGCGCTGGGCGTGAAGGGGGCCGAGAAGCGGTGGCGTGACCTACGCGAGCGGGCGAAGGTGCCGGCCCACGTCACGTCCTCACACCTACGCGACGGAGCCGCGACGGCGATGGCGTCGGCAGGCATCTCGGACAAGCTGTTCGCCGTCCTGATGGGACACCGGTCGGGCATCGGTGACCACTACACGAAGCGGAACCCGCAGATGGTCCGGCCGGCGTGCGACGCGATCCGTGCCCGCTACCTGGGCTGATCCTTCCCAACTCAACCACCAGCACCGACGCCCGGCCCGGACCGCCCCGGCCGGGCGTTCTCGTTTCCCATCCTGCCCTGCTCCCTGCCCATTAGAGCGACGATCACGCCCAGACCCGGCCCGTCACCCTCCCCACTCAAACCGATCGCTATATAGCCAGCTGGGGCCGACTACGAAGTGGTCGACCGCTGACCACTCCCCACGTCATGCGATGAAATGCGAACGCAGGCCCGGCGCACGGTGCAACGTCCAACGGATGAATCCGATGTGGTGGCCGTTCGTACGCACCGCTAAACACTTGGCATAAGAGGTCTTACGTCACATATTTTTCAGTGTGCCCACTGGCAATCGGCTGCGTTTCCGATATCTTCCCCATCCATCACAGCAACGCCGGTAAGACCCCGGCCAACATAACCAGCAACGACCGAATCCAACCGCATCACGGGGGTGTTCCCCGCGGGCAGCTACGGAAGGTCAGTGCAAGTGTCAGGAGTATCGTATGGAGAGCAAGCCCACGTATCGTAGTCTGGTCACCGCCCCGCAAGGCAAGGGGTACGACTGGCACAATCTGAACACCGGCCGCCTCGGTAGCCTACTGAATCAGGGGCCGGCGGCAGACGTGTACGCCGCGAACGGCATCGTCTGGCACGAGCTGAGTGAGGCGTTCGGCGGGCTCGGGGCCACGCAGGGTCTCGCCGACGACTTCGCCCGCCCCGAGCGACGGTCAGGGTCGGCCCTGCTGGTCCACCTCGCGGATCGCCAGGGGCTGGTGACGGACGATGAGGTTCGCGAGCAGGTCGCCCACCTCGACGCCACCAGCGGGCTGATCGTCGAGCGGAGCGAGTCCGCGTCCTGGGTCGTCCGCTGGGTCGACTGACGCAGCTCGATCCACACTATCGGCCTCCCCGGTCACCAGCCGGGCCGGGGAGGCCACACAAAAGAGGAGCAACGAACATGGCAACGACAGCAGAGACGACAAACACCCTAACGCTCGATTACGAAGCCGGGTCCGAGTGGCCCGGTTGCGACGTCTTCCTAGATCTGGAGGACGGGCAGTACATCGCCCGTCGGATCGAGTTCGCCCCCGGCATCGACGGGGACACCGTCGATGCGATGCTGGAAGACCTCCGAAGCCACGGCCTGAGCCTGAGCGGCTTCACCCCAGATACGGACGTCCGATGGGGCGGCGACCTGTGGCGGCTCGACCGCCCGCACGGGACCGTCACCGACCTGCGATCCGGCGAGGAGGTCACGGTGGCGACCTGGGCCAACTTCCCCCAGGAGCAGTTCCCCGCGAAGCCGACCAAGGTTGTCATCACCACGCAGAGCGGCACGGTGGAGAACGTGGGCGGCGACTTCAAGGTGGTCATCCCGCCGGCCCCGGCCGGGGCGAACTGACCCACGGCTACAGACCCCGTCCACAACATCGGCCTCCCCGGTCAACACGCCGGGCCGGGGAGGCCCCTTGCTCAGGAGGAGCACCCACATGTGCCTACCCCACCAAACCCCGTTCGTCGTCCAGCGTGACGACCAGGGCCGACCCGTTCTTCACCCCGTCGTCCACCACGGCGACCAGACCCTCGCCAGGGAGGTGGTCGTCACCGACACGACCATCGACGTCCGCGACCTTATGGCCAGGATCGCCGGCGGGCTGACCTCCGTGTCCGACGCGGCGCTGATGTCGGGCACGGTCGTTTTCGAGGAGCACCAGCGGCGCTATATCGTCGCCCACTGGACCACCACAGCCTACGAGGACATCCGCGAGCCGACCGTGGTGTTCGAGTTCCCGGACCGGCCGGATGTTCAGCTACAGGGCGTGGACCTTCACATGGCCGTCGTGCTGGTTGAGGAGCCGGCCTAAACCACGAACTATGAAGCTCGCAGACACGAGTGTGCGCCAGCTATGTGACTTGCCAACTACGCTCTTGTGCGAGCTCACGGACAGCTCGTAGACAGTAGTGGTTGGGAGCTATCGAATTTTGAGGATCATTGGAGTGGCGTCATCTTTCGTCCCGACTATGAATCCGCGGTGACAGCCGCTTGTGATATCCGAGGCAGCGAAGTATAGTTGCTCCGAACAATCTACTGCGTCTTGGCATAGCCTCGGTTGCCGGACGCAAGCTTCCGACCCCCTATGAGCTGTCACTCATAGGGGGTCATTTTGTTCGCCGGTGACAGCCGGCACCGAGGTGTTCCATGAAGACCGACGAGATGATCACACCCGGGTGCTACATCGCCCGCCCGCAGTGGCTTTCCTATATCCCCAGCAGCGCCCTGTCGGAGAACGCCAAGACGGTCTGGTGCCAGCTGGCCAGCCACCTCCGTGACAAGGCTACCTGCTGGCCCACGTACGACTCCCTGTGCTTCACCACCGGCCTGTCCAGGAAGGTAGTAGATGATGCACTTGACCGCCTGCGCCAGCTCCGGTTGGTCAAGTCCTGGCGGGAGCGCCGCCACAACGTATATGAACTGTTCGCCCCGAGGGCGCTGCTGGAAGCTGAGCAGGCGATCGACAACATGCGGGCCGAGAGGGCGGACGGCCAGCCGAACGACTGGGGGGCCTACGAGCAGCGGGCCAAGCAAGGTCTGCTGGCGTGGCGGGAAGAGCTTCTCGCGGCCGACGGGCCGGACGTGATGACCCTCGGCCTCAAGGGTGAAGCTGCCCGTCGCGGTTCCCATATCGGAACTGCCAAGCAGGCGACAATGAACGGTTCCGATATGGGAACCGTGACGAGTTCCGATATGGGAACTGCCAGCGGTTCCGATATCGGAACTGCCAACGGTTCCGAAGCCGGAACTCAAAATACTCCATATAAACACTCCACCCAACCACTCAAGGTGAACACCCCAACTACGCCCCCGGTTGCACCGGGTGCGGGGGAAGGCCCTGCGGGGCTCAAGGGTCAAAGCCAGTGGGGTTCTGGGGAGGGACATACCGGAGGCTCGAACAGCTCAGCCTCGTGGGCCGCTTCCGCGGCTCGGTCCGCACACTCTCCCACTCTTCGGGCTCCGGGGACGGTCCACATGGCCGCGTCGGCGGCCCAGGCCGAGGACGGCGAGGAGGTCGATGAGCACGGCTTCCACTCACACGGCTCGACGCCGCCAGCGGCCACGGCCGTCGCGGCGCACGCCGAGGCGGTCGAACCACAGCACCTGTCGCTGGCGACGCCCAAGCGGCAAGGCCGCGTCCGACCAGGTCGCCGCTCCGGCGGCAGGAGCTTCAACGCCAAGGGCACAGATGAGGCCGATGACGACAAGCCGGTAGGTGACGCCCAGGTCACGGTCAAGGCGACGGCCAGCCTGGAGGCGATGACGACGTATCTGCTCAACAACGCCGACGCGATCGGTGCCGAGGACCCGAGCAAGTTCCCCGTGTCGAAGCTGAACTGGCGTCAGCACTGCACGATCGACCCGGTCACGGGCAACCCGACCGCGGCGAACATCGAGCGGTGGACGGCCAACTCGTTCATGGGGTTCTACTGGTACCGGGTCTGCCGCTACCACTCGGAGCAGGGCAACCCGCTGAAGCTGCCGGCCTGGTCCCGGCTGGCCGGCGAGGTCCGCAACATCCTCAAGCAGCGGCCGCCCCAGCAGGTCTACGACTTCATCGTCACGCTCACCCAGCGGTTCGGCCTGCTGCTGTGGATGGCCGGCCCGACGGGCAACACGCTCAAGCTCGACGAGATGTCGCTGAGTCAGCCCCGGATCGTGGCCCTCACCGACAACATCCGTTCGATGAGCAAGGAGCGGCTGGCCGCCGCGTACGCCGCCGCCAAGGCCGGCACCTCGTTCATCCACTTCGAGAACCCACCGAGGGAATACCGCAGATACTGAGGTCGAGGCGGTAGCCTGCCGCCGGGCCGGGAACGGGTGCTAGAGCCGCGATGCCCTGGCGGAACGACTTCCCACCCTGCTCAGCCTCCCCTACGCGGGAGAATGGCCGGGCGGGGCCAAGAACGTGAACGTAGTCCACCCCACCGATCCGATCGACGTACGGTGAAGCTACCCGTATCCGACAGGCACCTCCCCCGCCGTGACCGGCAGTACCCCTATCGCCCGGCCACGGATGAGGAGCGGGAGGAGATCAACGCCGAGGCCGACGCCCTGCTGGTCGCGCTGCGGCCGTCGATCCTGCACGTCGCCAAGGTCCGCCTGCCGAACCGGCTGCACTCGCTGTACCTGGACGACCTCGCCCAGGAGCTGGCGATGCACCTCGTGCTCTACGTCCTGCCCAAGTACGACGCCCACCGCCGGCCAGCGGCGAGCCCCCGGACGTTCCTGGAGCGGTCGCTGTGGTGGGCGGTCACCAAGCCGACCCACCGCCTGCAACGCCAGCACCGCCGCCCGGTCGACTTCGACACGCCGAACCGCGACATGTCCACGGCGATCGCGATCGACCGTCTCGTCGCGGACATCCTCGCCCGGCCGAAGGACTACGTCGGGACGGCGCTTCACGCGGCCACCATCACCCACGCCGACCCGCAGCTGAAGCTGGAAGCACAGGCGCGCCTCGCCGGCTACTCCACCGCTGCCGTGAAGGGGGCACGCCGCCGGATCACCGCCCGGTTCCGCGAACTCGTGGACGACCTCGCCCTCGCCGGCCACAGCGGGAGGCACAGCTGATGCCCAAGACGCTGCCGGTCGACGACGCCCACCTGCCCCGCACCAGCCGCCGGTTCCCGTTCCGGCCGGCCAACGATGCGGAGCTGCCCGAGGTGCTGGCCGATGCTGCCGCCGCCGTCGGCGGGGCCAGGGAGATCATCAGGAGCGTCTGCCGGTCGTCGATCCCGTCGTGGCTGCACTCGATGCACCTACACGACGTGGTGCAGGAGGTCTCCATTCAGCTGATCTACCGGGCGCTGCCCAGGTACGACGCCCGCCGCCGGCCGCAGACCAAGCTGTCGACCTACCTGTACCAGTGTGCCCGTGTCGCCGCCCTCGATCAGGCCCGCCGGCTCCAGCGCCGGAAGAACACCGTGGGCACCGCCACGCTCGACGCCGACCTCCCCGGGCCCGACCGCAGCGCTGACGCCGCCGTGGAGCAGCTGGCCACCGCCATCCTGGCCCGACCCGACGACCACCTCACCACCGCGAAGCTCGTGGCCGCCGTCGTCGGGGCCGATCGTGACCTGACCACCACCGAGCAGGCCCACAACGCGGGGATGACGATCCGGCAGTACGCCGCCGCCCGGCACCGGGCCACCGCCCAGATCCGCCGCCTCGCCGATGATCTTGAAATTCCATGAATCATCATGGCGAAGCCGACGGTCTTGGTGACGTACCAATCCGTAAACGCCACCGATGCCACAACGACCACCCACATTCAGGCCCCGCTTCGCACCGCCACCGAAGGCGGACAGCAGGGGCACCGCGTCGTCGAGGGGATACGGATCAGACTGGCGCAGGTTCCGGGACGCTTACCTGCGGGATCACCCGTTGTGCGAGCTGATGGACGATCGACGCCACGCCCACGAGTGTGAGGTAGCTGCCGGCGTGGTGGACCACATCAAGCCATTGGTTCATGGCGGCGCTCGGCTCGACCGGGCCAACGTGCGTGCGGTCTGCCGTCGTGCCCACGAGGTGCTGACGAACAACCTCAAGACCAAGGGAAGGAATGAACTGTCATGACCCACAGCATCGACTTCACCACCGCCAAGCCGATCCCCGACGCCGCCGGCTACTACGCGACCGCGGCGGGCCAGATCGTGTGCGTCACCTCGGGAAACCCAATCGTCCTCAGCGGTACGCAGGACGGCTCACCCTACCGGATGATGTCGATCCCCCAGGACACCGGCGGTCGGCTCCGTCGTCATCGCCACGTCCTCGTCTGCATGGCCTTCCACGGCCCGAAGCCCGGCCCCGAGTACCAGGCGCGACACCTCAACCGGGTGCTGGACGACGACCGTGCCGAGAACATGGCGTGGCGGCTGACGACGGACGTCCAGAGCAAGCAGGCCCGCGCCGACCAATGCTTCGGCACCGGCAGCCATCACCTGAGCGCCAAGCTCACGGCCGACGACGTCCTCACGATCCGGGAGCGGGCCGCCGCGGGGGTAGCCCAACACGCCCTGGCCACGGAGTACGGCATCAGCCCGTCCAACGTGTCCTGCATCGTCGCCGGCCACACATGGGCGCACGTCCCACAGGAGGCAGCATGATCCCCACCCCAGTACGTCCCCACCCGAACCTGCCCGACATCATGATCTGTCACCGCGGGTCGCTCGCGTGGACCGGCCCCCTACCGGACCCGGAGCGGAGCCTGCTCGTGGCACGCCAGCCCACGCAGGCGACGACCCCTGTTTTCCGATCGGGAACAGGATGCCTGTTTTTCGACGAATAACAGGGGTGACGAATTGACCGGGCAGCAAGCATCGGACAGCTGCGTCAAAGCGTCAGGGCAGGGGGTAGGGGGGCTTTTTTCTGCAACGGGCACGCGGCTCAGGACCGGCCCGGTGCCTTTTCGCATCGCCGTCAGGTTTTAGGGGGGAGGGGTACGACGACCCGTCCCAGCGCAGAAGACGCGGGAAACAGCCCACGGAGTCCCAGCAACAGCGGCCCAAGGAGTACCGGAATGAACGTCAAAAAGGTCGAAATCGCCAGCCTCTCACCAGACCCGGCCAACGTCAGGCGTCACCCCGAGGGGCAGATCACGAAGTTGATGGGGATGCTCCGGCGATGGGGCCAGACCCTCCCCCTGCTCGTGGACGGCAACGGCGTGGTGCGGGTCGGCAACGCCCGGCTGGAAGCCATGACCCGGCTCGGGTGGGACAAGGTCAACGTCGTCCGGCTGGACCTGTCCCCGAGTGAGTGGACCGCCCTGGCGATCGCGGACAACAAGAGCCACGACGACTCCGAGTTCGACGAGGCTGCGCTGGCCAACGTGCTGGCGTCGCTGCGGGCCGAGGATGCGGACCTCGCCGAGGCGGCGGGCTACACGGTCGAGGAGCTGGCCAACCTACTGGGCGACCAGACGCCGACCGAGGACGAGGCCCCCGAGTCGTTCCCGGAGGTCGGCGAGGACATCCACACCGACTTCAAGTGCCCGCGTTGCTCGTATGCGTGGTCCGGCTCGTCCGCACCGGCGGGAGCGTCAGCGTGAACAAGCCCCCGTTCAGCATCCCAAGCATGGCCGACATCAGGGCGCTGCCCTGGAACGGGTTTACAGTCGCATCGACGTTCAGCGGATGCGGAGGGAGTTCGTTGGGCTACCGCATGGCCGGGTTCAAGGTCGCCTGGGCGTCCGAGTTCGTGCCCGAGGCGCGGGCCACCTACCAGGCCAACTGCTCCCCCGACACGATCGTGGACGCGAGGGATATCCGCACCGTCAGCGGCGATGACGTCCTCAGCGCCATGGGCATGAAGGCCGGGGAGCTGGACCTGTTCGACGGGTCGCCCCCGTGTGCGTCGTTCAGCATGGCCGGCAGCCGGCACAAGGGCTGGGGCAAGGTCAAGAAGTACAGCGACGTCGCACAGCGGACCGACGACTTGTTCGCGGAGTACATCCGGCTGGTCCGCGGGATCAAGCCCAAGGTGTTCGTCGCGGAGAACGTCGCCGGGCTGGTGCGTGGGGTGGCCAAGGGCCAGTTCCTCGACATCCTCGCCGCTCTCAAGGCCAGCGGGTACCGGGTCCGGGCACAGGTGGTCGACGCCTCCTGGCTGGGGGTGCCGCAGTCGAGGCAGCGGACGATCTTCATCGGAGTGCGGGCCGACCTAGGCATCGACCCCGTGTTCCCGAAGCCGCTGCCGTACCGGTACAGCATCCGGGACGCCCTCCCGCACCTTCGGTCGGTCGTCCACGACACGAGCGGGAACCGGTCGACTGGTGAGGTGATCGACCGGCCCTGCCCGACGATCACCGTGGGCGGGGTGATGTCCAACGCCTGCCACTTCAAGGTGGTCGAGCGTGAGACGGACATCACGGGGACCGCCATCGGCCGAGAGTGGGACCGCATGGGCCGGCCCGGCACGCAGAGCGACAAGTATTTCCAGCTGGTCCGGCCGGACCTCGACAAGCCGTGCCCGACTATCACGGCCACGGCGGGCCAGACCGGGGCGGCGGGCGTGACGCACCCGACCGAGCGCCGCAAGTTCTCCATCGCCGAAGTGAAGGCGCTCAGCGGGGTGCCCCACGACTTCCAGCTGACGGGCTCGTTCAAGCAGCAGTGGGAGCGACTGGGCAGGATCCACGCACCGTTGGCCGTTAAGGCCATCGCCGAGGCGATCCACGACCACGTTCTAGCGAGGACCGTATGACCCTGACCCCCCACGTAGTCGACACGACCCGCCCGGCGGACGGGGCCAAGTGGAAGTTCGACGCGGGTGTGACGCTCGTGTTCGACGACATGCTCAGCCGGAGCGTGCCGGACTACGCGACCATGCGGCGGCTGGTGCTCGACCTCGGGAGCCGGTTCGTCCAGAAGGGTACCGACGTCGTCGACCTCGGGGCGTCCCGTGGGGCCGGGCTCGCCCCGTTCGTCGACCGGTTCGGCTCCACCGTCCGGCACGTCGCGGTCGAGGAGTCCGAGCCGATGCTGGCCCACCTGCGGGAGCGGTTCGACCGGCTGCCGGAGGGCGTCGTGCAGGTCCGCCAGCACGACCTGACCCAGGGGCTGCCCAAGTACCTACGCCCGTCGCTGACGCTGGCGGTCCTCACCGGCATGTTCGTGCCGCCGGAGTACCGCCAGCAGCTCGTCGCCGACGTGTACCGGGCGACCGTGCCCGGCGGTGCGATGGTGTGGGTGGAGAAGACGCTGGGGGCCAGCGCGGACCTCGACCGCCTGCTGGTCGACGCCTACTACGACCACAAGCGGGCGGCGGGCTACACCCAGGACCAGATCGACAGCAAGCGGCAGAGCCTGCGGGGCGTCCTCATGCCCCTGACGGCCGACGGCAACGAGCAGCTGCTGAGGTCCGAGGGGTGGGTGGTGCAGCCGTTCTGGCGGGCGCTGAACTTCGCCGGCTGGGTCGCGGTCAAGCCGAAGGGGGGCTGACGTGGGACTTCGCGGGCCAAAGCCGACACCATCTGCCATCAAGCAGGCCCGGGGTACGTTCCGTGCGGACCGTGCCCCGAAGACCGAGCCGAAGGCAAGAGGCCGTCCGACGTGTCCGGACTGGGTGACCGACAAGGCCACCCGCAACGAGTTCAACCGGCTGGCCCGGCTGCTCACCGACATGGGCGTCGTCGGTGCCGCCGACGGCAACGTGCTGACCCGGTACGCCCTGACATGGGTCCGGTGGCGGCGAATCGTCCAGACGCTCGTCGCAAACGCGGGCGCTGAGATCGCGACGTTCAAGGACGCCGACGGCAAGGTGAAGGCGATGCAGGTGTCGGCGCTGCACTCCGTGGCGCGGTCGCTGGCCGACGAGCTGAGCCGGGCCGAGCAGCAGCTGGGCCTGACCCCGTCGGCTCGCTCCCGGATGGAGGTCTCGGACCCCGCCCCCGTCGCCGCAGAGCCGGCGGGCAAGTCCCGGTTCTTCACCCCGATGAAGCTCGCGAACTAACATGAAGCTGACCGCGTCCACCATCGAGCGCTGCTGTCGTACCGGCCTGCCCGGCTACGACCCGTGGCAGCACGCCGACGGGTTCCGGTTTGACGCCCAGCTGGCCCTGCACGCCTGCTCGTTCGTCCAGGAGTGCCTGTGCCTGACGACGGGCCGGTGGTTGGGCCTGCCGTTCGACGTCCAGCCCTGGCAGGTGGCGATCATCGGCAACATCCACGGCTGGCGTCGGAAGTCCGACGGCACCCGCCGCTACCGCAAGGCGCTGATCACCACGGCCCGCAAGTCGAGTAAGAGCCACGTCGCCGCCGCCCTGGCCCTGTACCACCTGTTCGCGGAGGGCGAGGCCGACCCGTCCATCGTCGTCGCCGCCGGCTCCGCGGAGCAGGCCAGCATCATCCAGTCGATCGCGTCGAAGATGGTCGCCAACGAGCCGGAGCTGGCCGGCCGGTCCGAGACGATGGCCCGGGCGATCCGCCACCTGACCAACGGCGGGTCGATGCGGTTTATCAACAGCGCCGCAGGAACGAAGCACGGGACGAACGAGAGCATGGTCATCCTCGACGAGCTGCACGTCATCGACGACCCCGAGCTGGCCGACGTGCTCGAAACGTCGATGCGGTCGCGGCAGTCGCCGCTGACGATCTACACGACGACGGCCGGCACCGATCCCGCCGCGCTGTGGGCCGAGGTGTTCGACTACGCGGACAAGGTCAGGTCAGGGGCGATCGACGACGCTGAGTTCCTGCCCTGCATGTGGCAGGCCGACGCCGAGGATGACATCACCAAGCCCGAGACGTGGCGGAAAGCCCAGCCCAACATGGGCGTGAGCGTCAGCGAGGACGAGTACGCCAGGGATCTGCAGAAGGCCCTGAACACGCCGCGGTACCTGGGCACGTTCAAGCAGCTCTCCCTGAACATGCAGACCGACTCCCACGCGGCGTGGATCGAGTACGAGAAGTGGCGGGCTTGCGCCGGCCCGGTCGAGCCCGCGGCCGGGGCCACCGCGTTTGCCGGGTGCGACCTCGCCAGTACCCAGGACACCGCAGCGTTCGTGATGGCCTTCCCCGACGGCGACCGGATGCTGGTCAAGCCGTTCGTCTTCCTCCCCCAGGAGAATGCCAGCGGGCTATTCAAGCGAAGCAAGCGGGACAAGGCCCCGTACAAGCAGTGGGCGGACGCCGGCCACCTGATCCTCACTCCCGGCAACGTCATCGACTTCGACGCGATCGCCGCCGTCATCATCGAGCAGGCCAAGCTGTACGACCTGAGGGAGGTCCAGATGGACCCCTACGCGGCGTCGTCGATCGCGGCCCAGCTCCAGGCGGCCGGCGTCACCGTCAACTACGTCCGGCAGGGGTGGAGCCTGTCGCAGGCGTGCAAGACGACCGAAGCCCTGATCCAGGCCGGGAAGCTCGTCCACCCCGACAGCCCGGTGCTGAACTGGCAAATGAGCAACGCCGTCGTCCACACGGACCGATTGGAAAACATCTGGCTGGACAAGGCGAAGAGCACCCGCCGCATCGATTCGGCCGTGGCGCTGACGATGGCGATCAACGCCGCGAAGTTCGGGGCCGGGGCCGCGGCCGGGCCGACGAACAACTACTACGAACGACACCCCCAGCTGATCGTCCTCTGACGGTGGGGAGAGGGAGCACACGATGGGCATTCTCGCACGACTCTTCGGCAGCCCGCAGACCGAGGCCCGCAGCGCCGCCACCAGCTGGTTGCCGTCCTACCTCGGGACCGGCATCGGCCACGGCTACAACGACACGGGGATGCACATCAACGAGCGGACGGCGCTGGCGGCGTCGTCCGTGTTCGCCTGCGTGAAGATTCTGGCCGAGGCCGTCGCCCAGCTCCCGATCCACGTCCACCAGCGAGGGGAGGGCGGCAAGGACTACCAGCACCCCGTCGCCACGCTGCTCGGGGCCGAGCCCAACGAGTACATGACGGCGGCCACGTTCCGCGAGGCCCTGCTGACCAACCTCTGCCTGTACGGCAACGCCTACGCCTACATCGACCGGGACGAGTTCGGGGTGCCGATCGGGCTCTACCCGCTCCGGTCCGATCACACGCAGGCCGTCCGCGAGAACGGCGACCTGTACTACCTGACCCGGATGGGCGACACGACCGCCACGCTGACGCAGGATCAGGTGCTACACGTCCTCGGGTTCTCGTTCGACGGCATCGTTGGGATCAGCCCCATCCAGCAGGCCAAGCAGAACATCGGCCTCTCGATCGCCATGGAGCGGTTCGCCGCCAAGCTGTTCAGCCAGGGTGGGAACGTCGGCGGCATCCTCAAGACGCCGCCGATGAACGACGACGCCATGAAGACGTTCGTGTCGTCGTGGCGGGCGTCGTACACCGGCGTGGACGCGGCGCTGAAGGTCGCCGTCCTGCCGGACGGGTACGACTTCAAGCAGACGACCGTGGACCCGGACAAGGCCCAGCTGCGGGACGCCCGCATTCACCAGGTGCTGGAGGTCGCACGCATCTACCGCATCCCGCCGCACATGCTCGGCGTGCTGGACAAGGCCTCGTACGCCAGCATCGAGCAGCAGTCGATGGACTTCTACCAGATGGCCGTCCAGCCACTGGTGACCCGGTTCGAGCAGGAGTGCAACCGCAAGCTGTTGCTGGAGCGGGAGAAGCCGACGCTGGAGGTCCGCTTCAACATGGACGCCATGTTGCGGGCGGCGACCGGGGAGCGTTACGCCGCGTACGCGATCGCGATCACCAACGGGATCATGACCCGTGCCGAGTGCCGGGCCAAGGAGGGGCTGCCGTTCCTGCCCGGCTCGGACGTGCTGTTGCAGCCGCTGAACATGACGCCGGTCGGCACCCTGCCCACTCCCACGCCGGCCCCGTCGCCGAAGCCCGACCCGGTCGTCGCCCGATCCTTGGTCGAGGACGTCGCCCGCCGGTTTCTGGTCAAAGAGTCGAAGGCGCTGGGGCGCGCCCTCAAGAAGCACAAGGACGACCCTGACGGCCTGCGGTCCTGGTCGACCGAGTTCTACGGCGGCCACCGGGACCACATCGCCAAGGTGCTCGCCTCCCCGCTGCGGGCGGCCGGCGTCGATGCGGACCCGGCCGCGGTCGCCACCAGGCACGTCGAGGAGTCAACCCGCCGGCTCGGGGCCGGCATCACGCCCGAGGAGCTGGAGGAGTGGCCCGACGTCCGGGCCGCCGAGATCACCGACGAGCTGCTGAACACCAAGGAGTGAGCCATGGACCAGAAGAACATCGACGAGCTGTACCCGATCGCCGACGGGCTGGAGATTCGGTTTGAGCCGGCGGCCGGCGAGGCTCCCAACCGGCTGGTCGGCTACGCCGCCCGGTTCAACAGCCTCAGCGCCGACCTGGGCGGGTTCAAGGAGCGCCTGCTGCCCGGCGCGTTCCGGGACTCGATCACCGGCGGGTCCGACATCCGGGCGCTGGTCGGCCACGACCCGGCCATGCTCCTGGGCCGGACGTCGAACAAGACGCTGCGGGTCGCCGAGGACGAGCAGGGGCTGCGGGTCGAGATCGACTTGCCCGCCACCAGCTATGCGGCCGACATCCGCGAGCTGGTCGGCCGGGGCGACATCAAGGGCATGTCGTTCGGGTTCCGCGTCCGTGACGGTGGCCAGAAGTTCACCACCGAGGGCGGGACCA
The DNA here is from genome assembly GCA_965198865.1 of Tepidisphaeraceae bacterium. GTDB lineage: Bacteria > Planctomycetota > Phycisphaerae > Tepidisphaerales > Tepidisphaeraceae > CBDAQA01. The sequence continues at coordinate 685,530 of CBDAQA010000025.1, forward strand.
AGGTCCGGGAGCTGAGCAACGTGAACCTGCACGAGGTCAGCGTCGTCGCCAACCCGGCGTACGCCGCGACCTCCGTCCAGCTGCGCGTCGACCCGGCCGTCGTCGCCCAGGCCCGGCACGCGGGCGAGACGCCGGAACTGGCCAAGCGCCGCCAGGTTCTTCGCCGCCACGCAGCGGAAATTTCATGATGGCGAATCATCACCCCGATGTGTCGTAACACACGACATCAGGGCAATGGGTTCGGCAGCGGAGCCGTAGCTGACCACCGACGTGTCGCCCGTCATCGCCCCGCCCGTGCGGGCCGGGGGGAAGTCCAGTTAGTCCGACAACGAAGGCAACACCATGTGGCAGAAGATCAAAGAACTTCGTGAGCAGCGTGGCCAGGCCCTGGCCGACATGAAGGGCATCCTGAACAAGGCCGAGACCGAGAAGCGTGAGCTGACGGCAGAGGAGTCGGGCAAGTTCGACGAGCTGAACACCCAGGCCGAGGCCCGCAAGGCCGACATCGACCGCTACGAGCGGGCCAAGGCCCTGGAGGCCGAGCTGGGCAACAAGCCCCCCGAGCAGCGGGCCGGCCGGGACGACGTCAATACCCCCGAGCAGAAGGCCGACCAGCAGACCAAGGAGCAGCGTGCCCAGTTCGACCGCTACCTGCGGACGGGCGTCCTCCCGACCGGCGAGACCCGTGCCCTGACCGTCAGCGGCACGGGCGTGGTCGGCGACCGGCCGGTGTACGACCAGCTAGTCGTGGCGCTCAAGTCGTACGCGGGCGTCCGCGAGGCCGGGGCCACGATCCTCCCGACCAGCGACGGCAACGACCTGACCGTGGCCAAGGCGGACGACACGAGCAACACGGGCCAGATCGTCGGCGAGGCCACCCAGGACGACACGGAGGTCGACCCGAGCCTCGGCAGCGTCACGCTCAAGGCGTACAAGTTCGACAGCAAGTGGATCAAGGTGAGCCTGGAGATGCTCCAGGACACGGCGTACCCGCTGGAGTCGTACATCTTCAACATCGCCGGGGAGCGGATCGGGCGGGCGATGAACACCTACACCACGGTCGGCACCGGCGTGGCCCAGCCGGCCGGGTTCCTCACCGCCGGCACGCTCGGCAAGACGACGGCGAGCGCCGCCGGCTTCGCGTACGAGGAGCTGCTGGACCTGATCCACAGCATCGACGCCGGGTACCGGAACAGCCCCAACTTCCGGCTGGCCTTCCACGACACGACCCTGGCAGCGATCCGCAAGCTCAAGGACGGCAGCGGCCGGTACATCTTCGACGCCGGCACCCCCGGCGCGCCCTCGTCGGTCCTCAGCTACCGGTACGTCGTCGACAACGACATGCCGACGCTGGCCAACGGGGCGAACGCGAAGGTGATCGCGGCCGGCGACTTCGGCCGCTACTTCGTGCGTGACGTGACCGGCGTCACGGTCATCCGTGCCACCGAGCTGTTCGCCGCGGCCGGCCTGATCGGCTACCGCGTGTTCAGCCGGCACGACGCGAACCTGACCGACGCGAACGCCATCAAGTACCTCAAGCTGGCCGCGTCCTAATCGGTGCATTGAACGGCGGTTGTGGGGCCGCCACTCGGGGCCGGCCGGCGGAAACGTCGGCCGGCTCTTTCATCCTTCCACCCGTCCACGGAGTACAGCCCATGCTGATCAAGTTCATCCACTGCCTCGCCACCGCTACCGACCCCCGCAACCCCGGCGACGTGGTCGAGGTCGACGACGCCGAGGCCGGCCGGCTGATCGCCGCCGGCATCGCCGAGGCCAAGCAGCCCAAGACCGCCACGGGCCGCAAGGGGGCCAGGGCCACCGAGACGGCGACGACGGCCGACCCGGTGGTCGAGACGGCGACCGTGCCCGCGGCGGCCAGCGAGGTGGCGATCACGATCAACCCGGTGGTCGAGACCGCGACCGCGACCGCGGCGAAGCCGACCACCTGAGGGGGGATTGACCGATGGGGCTGACCGTCACCGACATCACCACGCCGCTGCTGTTCAGCGACGACCTGATCGCCCACCTTCGGCTCGACCCGACGGACGACCGGTGCGTGCTGGACCAGCTCGACGCGCTCGCCCAGGCGGCGGTCGAGTACGTGGAGAACGAGACGCGGACGTGCATCACGCCCACGCCGTACCGGTTGACCCTCGACGGGTTCCCACACGGCCCGGCGCTGACGCTGCCCCGGCCGCCCCTGCGGTCGGTCGGGGGCATCAGCTACGTCGGCGTGGACGGCACCACGGCGATGGTCGACCCGACCCTGTACGCGGTCGACACGTCCGGCCGGCCGGGCCGGGCCGTCCTCAAGTTGGGCCAACGGTGGCCGGAGACGAACCGCAGCGCCGGGTGCGTGCAGGTCGAGTTTACCGCCGGCTACTGCAACGCCGCCGACATGCCGCGGTCCCTGCGGCTCGCCTGCCTGATGCTCGCCGGCCACTGGTACGAGCACCGCGAGGCCGCGATGGACCGCCGCATCGACGAGGTGCCGATGGCCGTCTCGAACATCCTCGCCCAGTACCGCACACAGGAGGCTTGGTGATGCCCCAGGTCACCGAACATCTGACCGCCCGTGTCGAAGTGCAGCACACCCGGACGTGGTCCGCCTTCGTTTGGGCCGGCCGGCTGCTGGAGCTGTTCGGCGTCGAGCTGTCGTACGGCGTCGTCTGCTGGTTCGCCCGCCGTTCCCTGCAGATGCGGGTCGACGGCGGGACGTGGCAGTGGGTCGACGTCCGCCCACGCGAGGGGGAGTGATGATCCGATCCGGGGAGCTACGCCACCGCGTGCAGATCGTGCGGCGGAACACGGCGACCACGAACGAGCTGGGGGAGACGATCCCCGCCGATCAGGTGCTTGGCACCGCCTGGGCCAAGGTGAGCCCGACCAAGGCGACCGAGGCCGTGGTCAACGCGGAGAACACGCTGACGGTCACCCACGACGTGGTGATGCGGTTCACGCCGCTGGTCGACCACACGACGACCCTGGTGTTCCAGGGCCGGCGGCTGGACGTCGTCAGCGTCACAGACCTCGACGAGCGGCACCTGGAACTCGCGATCACCTGCATGGAACGGAGGGCCTGAACGTGGCACGACTCGGCGCACGACTCAAGGGCGACGACCAGCTGATGGCGCTGCTGACGCAGCTGCCCGGCCGGGTTGCGTCCAAGGTCAACCGGGCCGCGGTCACGAAGGCCACGACGCCGATCCTGAACGCCGTGAAGGGCCGGGTGCCGGTCGCGTCGGGCCTGCTCCGCAAGTCGATGGTCAAGAAGGTGACCAACCGCAAGACGAAGGCGAAGGGCATCATCGGGGCCAGCTCCAAGGTGACCGGCCCGAACGGTGAGCAGCCGTTCCGCTACGATCACCTCGTCGAGTTCGGGCACGTCGCCCCAGACGGCACGGTCGTGCCGCCGAACCCGTTCATGCGGGAGGGGTGGGAGCAGTCCGAGGCCACGGCCCGCACGATGTACGCCGCCGCCATGGCCGACGGCATCGAGGCCGAAGCACGCAAGCTCGGGGGTGGATGATGCCGACCCCTACCACAGTCGAGGGTGCCCTGATCGCGGCGCTGCTGTCCGACGCCGGCTCGCCCAGCGTGCAGTCGATCGTCGTCGACCGCGTCCGACCGTTCACCGACGCCCTGGCGGTGCCGACCCCAAGGCTGACGTACCAGCGTTGGGGGACGGAACTCAGTGTCGACGACGGCGGGTTCACGAACGACGGCCCCACGGGGCATGAGGTCGCCCGGTTCCAGGTGGACGCCTGGGCCGACGACCTGATGACCGCCATGACGCTGGCCCGCGCCGTCAAGCGCCGGCTGAACGGCTACGCGGACGACGACGGCCCGGTGCCGATCCGATGCGTCCGCGTCGTCGACATGAAACAGCAGCCCGCCGCCATCGAGGCCGGCCGGGAGAAGGCCCCGCAGCGGGTCACGTTGGACGTCCGAGTTTCTTATCTGGAGACCGCATGAGCACCACCGCATCCACGACCGTCAAGGCCTACGGGTCGACCATCGGCTACGCCACGATCACCGCCGGCACGGCGGGCACCTACACCAAGGTGGCCCAGACGTACGACATCGCCAGCCCCAAGGAGGAGAGCGGCGACATCAACGTCACGAACAACGACAGCCCGAACAACCGCAAGGAGTACGTCGGCGGGATGGTCGAGCCGGGCACGGTCGACTTCAACGTCAAGTTCTTCGCGTCGGGCCACATCGCCCTGTTCCAGATGAACGGCGACGGCATCACCCGGTCGTGGCAGGAGACGTTCAAGGACGGGACCACCTGCACGTTCCCGGGCTACGTGAAGACCTCGGGCGTCACCGGCAAGACCGAGGACGGCGTGCTGGAAGGTGAGATCAGCCTGAAGGTGACGGGGCCGGTCGTCTGGGCTGCCGGCAGCCCCGGCTGATGAACAGTCATGACGTGACCAAGCCCACGACCTGATCACTTCGGAGACACCATGCCCGACACTATCCCGACGCTGACGCCGTTCACCCGCGACGTGTTCATCAACTTCAAGCCCCGCACCCGCACGGTGGAGCTGGCCGACTACGGCCTGACCGCCACCATCCGCGAGCTGCGGGCCAGCGAGTCGATCGAGTTCGAGAAGCTGCAGAAGCAGAACCCGGAGCAGGCGTCGCTGTACCTCGTGCGGACGGCGCTCGTGGCCGAGGACGGCACCCAGCTGGTCGAGGACAGCGAGAAGCTGGACCACCTGCCGTTCCCCGTCCTGCAGAAGCTCGTCGGCGAGGTCGTCGCCCTGTCTTTTCCTCAGCCGGCCGTCACGACGAAGCAGGCGTCATCGACTCCCGCCGGCGACTGAGGAACGACCGGCGGCGGCGGATGCTGTTCAGGCTCTGCACCGTGCTGGGCGCGCCCTACATCCACCCGGACCGGCTGGCCGAAGACCTGACCACCGCCCAGGTCGACGACTGGCTGGAGTACGCGGACGTGGAGAACTTCGCCGGCCCGGCCGACGACTACCGGGCCGGGCTGATCGCCTACGCGGCACTGGCCGGCGGCGGACGGGTGAAGGCGACGGCGACCCCGACCGACTTCACGCCCCAGTGGTCGAGCGAGCCGCTGACCCCCGAGGAGTACATGGAGCGGGCGCGGGCGGTCTACGCCACCGTGGCCCCGAGGAACTGAACCCATGGCCGACTCCCCCGTCTCATCCCTGTCCGTCCTGTTCACCGGCGACGTGTCCCCCTTGTCGGGGTCGCTGACGTCGGGCGTGACCAGCCTGCGGAACTTCCGGTCGGCCGTCGACCAGACCGACGCCTCGCTTGGCCGGATGGCGGCCACGTCCGGCAAGTCGATGCTGGGCAGCCTGACCAGCGGGATCGGTACGGCGATCAGCACCCTCGCCCGCCTGACCGGGGCTGCCGGCCTCGCCGCCGCCGCGGTCGGGTCCGTCTTCGCGTTGGGCAAGGGGTTCAACCTCGCATCCGAGTTCGAGACGGCCGCGGTCCAGCTGACGGCGCTGAGCGGGTCGGCGACCGTCGCCAACTCGACGCTGGGCCAGCTCCGCGACCTCGCCGCCCACAGCCCCTTCGGCTTCCCGGAACTCCTGGACGCCAGCAAGCGGTTGCTGGCCGTCGGGGTCGCCGCGTCCGGCATCCCGACGTTGCTCCGCGAGGTGGGCGACGTGGCGGCCGGGACCGGGACGCCGATCGGGGAGATCGCCGACCAGTTCGCCCGCGTGGCGGCCGAGGGTTCGCTGGGCTCGCGGGAGCTGCTGGCGCTGGGCCGCGACGGGGTTCCGGTCCTGCAGGTGCTGGCCAAGCAGTTCAACACGACGGCGGCGGGCGTCGAAGAGCTGGCGGCGGCGGGCCGGATCGGCTTCGCCCAGCTCGAGCAGGCCTTCGAATCGATGACCGGTCCAGGCGGACGGTTCAGCGGCATCGTCGCGGCCCAGGCCCAGACGATCGGCGGGCTGCTGCACAACCTGTCCGCCACGGTCGACGACACGCTCGCCGACGTGGCCGAATCGCTGGTCAACGCATTCGACCTGCGGCCGGCCCTGGCGGGCATGGCGGCGGCGGTGGGCCGGGTCGGCCCCGTCATCGTCGGTGGCCTAAACGCGGCCGCGCCGTACATCCACCAGTTCGGTGCCGATGCCGTCGACGTGTTCGCCCGGCTCTACGCCGTCACCGTGCCCGTGTTCCAGACCGTCGCGTCGGGCATCGTCTCGGCGTGGGGTCCGGTGTCCGCGTTCATCGCCTCGCACGCCGACACGATCCGGGCGGCCCTCGGCGGCGTCGGGTCCGCGTTGGTCGCCATGGGGCTGCCGACGCTGCTCGGCGCAGCCGGTGCGGCCGCGAGCCTCGTCGTCGGTGCGGTGGTCACGCTCGCCGGTGCCCTCGTGTCACCGGTCGCCGGGGCGCTGGCGCTAGGGGCGGCTGCCGGCGTCCTGGTGGAGCGGTTCGGGCTCGTCGGCAAGGCGACCGCCCTGGTGTCCGAGGCGGCGACCTACGTCAGCGAGAACTGGCAGTCCATGGTCGGCGTCGTCGCCACGGTCGGGGCGGGGCTCTACTCCGTCGTGGCCGGTGCGTTCACGGCCGTGGCCCACGTCAGCTCCGTCGTCTGGACCGCCGTGGCCGGCGTGGTCGAGTGGGCGTGGGACAAGGTCGCCGGCCTGACCAGCTCCGCGGCGTCTGCCCTGGCCAGCGCCTTCGGCGGGATCAGCATCAACACGCAGGGGCTGGCCAACGCCTTCACCGTGGCGACCGCCGTCGCCGGCTACTCCCTGTCGCACCTGGGCGAAGTGGCCAAGCTCGCCGCCGTCACGGTCGCGGCCAACCTCGCCGAGCTGGTCGGGCAGGTGCAGTGGGCGTTCACCACCGCCGCCCCGGCCTACATCACCTGGTTCGCCACCAACGCGATCGGCGTCCTGGCGTCGTTCTACGAATCGGCCAAGGACACGTTCACCGGCGTGGTGACCGCCGCCGCCAGCACGCTGGCCAACCTCCCGGACCTCATCCGCGGCAAGGTGAACCTGTCCGACATCTGGAAGGACGTGGGCACCAGCTTCGCCGTCAGCTTCTCGGCGCTGCCCCAGATCGCAGACCGGCAGATGGGGGCGGTCGAGCAGGCGCTGCGGGGTGCCCAGGACGACCTGACGAAGAACATGGCCGGCGGGATGGCCGACGCCGTGGCCAAGCAGCAGGCCGAGGCAACGGCCGCGGCGAAGCGTATGACCGACGCCATCAGCGGCGTCATCGCCGGGGCGAAGCCGGCCGAGCTGGCCAAGCCCACCATCAAGGCCCCCGACGCGGTCAAGGTCAAGCCGACCCTCGACCCGTCGAACCTGTCGCTGGGGATCACGCCGGAGATCAAGCGGCCCAAGGCGATGCTGGCCGGCTCGGCCGAGGCCGTTGCCGCCCAGTATGACGCCGGCCACGTCCTGCCCAGCGTCCTGGGTGCCCGCCCGCAGTCGCTGGCCCCGACGGCCCCCGGCATGGCGTCGGCGGTGCCGCCCGCGATGGCGACCGGCTCCCCGGCATCATCCCCGCCGCCGGTGGTCACGGCACCGACGACGTCAACCGCCGCTGCCGCCGACACGGTCCGGGACGCGATGAAGGCGTGGCAGTCGGCCGCCCAGCAGGCCCGCACCAGCGACAGCGTCGGCGGTGCCCAGCACCGGGCCGACCAGCTCGCCGCCCAGCAGGCCTTGGCGCAGCTCCGTGCCGCCCAGGCCCAGCGGGACGCCGCTGCCAAGACGGTCACGGCCACGACCACGGCCCCCCAACACGGGGCACCGATCGCCGGCGTGACACACCACGACGCCCCGGACGCGGGCGATCCGGGGTCGATCGCCGACTACCTCAAGACCCGGCCGGACCTCGCCCGCGACATGGCGGCCGACCGGCTCAGGCCACCGGACCACGCACGGGTCCAGTACGCCGCCGTCGCCCGGCCCGAGCTGAGCGACGCCATGCGGCAGCCCGACGGCACCTACCGCGTCCGGAGCCAGAGCACGGGCATGTCGGCCGTGGTCGACGCCGACGCCGCCGGCCGGCTGGACAGCGAGGCGAGGAAGGCCGCCACCGCGTCACGCCCGACCGGCCCGCAGGGGCAGTACACCGATGCGTTCACGCAGTGGAAGGCGTCCCGGGACGCGGCCATGGCCGGCACGGCGGGGACCGTCCCGCCGCCCCGGCCGGAGCCGAAGCCGTCCAGCCCCGGCGTGGACGCGACCCGGCGGGAGGCCAGCACCGCCGCGGCGACCAAGCAGTTGAACGAGGCCCAGAAGGGGACGGGGTTGCTGACGAAGATCGAGGCCAACACCCGGTCCCAGCAGGTCACGATCGTGAGCATGAGCTGAGGAAGGGCGCATGGCAGAATCACCAACCTGTACCCAGGTGCAGCGGCAGAACCACCTCTGCACCGCTGGCATCGACGACAACGGCGTGACCGTCGCGACCGACTTCTGGGTCATCCGCTGGTCCGCGGACACCGAGGCTGCCGCGTGCTTCAACGCGAGCGCCGGCGGCACGCTACCGCGACGGGGCTCGCCCCACCCGACGCTCGCGGCGCTGTACGCCAAGCGGATCGACATCAAGGCGATCGACGGCAACACCCGGCAGGCCTTCCAGGCACAGATCGACTACACGGACGAACTGAACCTGACGGACAGCCCCCTGACCCAGCCCCCGGCGATCAGCTGGGACTTCGCCGACGGCGGGAACGCGCCCTACGCCAAGGACTTCGACCCGCAGGGGGCAAAGGCGGTGGCGACGTCGGCCGGGGAGCGGTTCGGCGACTTCCTGCAGCGGGGCTCGGGGACGGCGATCGTCACGTTCCGCAAGAACGTCCTGCCCACTGACACCAGCCCCTCCCTGGCCGTCCAGTACGCGGCATACCAGGTGGATGCGAACAGTCCGGCCGTGCCAGTGATGAACAGCGCCGCGTTCACGATCGACGCCGTGAACGTTCAGCAGTACCAGGCCCGGTTCAAGGGGGCGCAGATCAGCGAGGTGCAGCGGTCGAACGGCATCAACTACCGCACCGTCGCCTACACGTTGGCGCTGAGGAAGACGTGGCTGGACGTGGTCGAGGACCGGGGGTTCTTCACGAAGAACGCCAAGGGGTTGCTCCAGCCGATCCCCCTGTCGACCGACCCCGCCGTCGCCCTGGCGACCGCCAACGGCTGGCCGCTGGACGGCACCGGCAAGAAGAAGCCGAACGTGACCGACACGCCGGCCACGCGGACGTTCTACCCCTACCCGGCGCTGTCGTTCGCCCCCTTCGGGTTCCAGTGATATGAGCCAGACACCCACCGGCGTCATGTTCGACATGCCCACCGCCCGCCGCGTCGTCGCCGCGACGCGGACCGTGGAGCGCTCGCCCCGGCCCCCGGCCGGCGGCCCGCCGTCGGCCTTCGGCGGGTCGGGCCTGTACTACGCCAAGATCGTCGGCGAGAGCACGGCGAAGCCCGGCCACTACTCGTGGAAGATCATCGACCGCGACGACGGCGACTGGGTGGACCGCGACCCCCGCGTGTTCGACTCCGGCTGCTCGGCCATGGAGCTGAACGGGGCCACCGGCATCGCCGCCGACACGGTGGTGCGGCTCTGGTGGGTGGGCGAGACGACCGACCCGTACCCGACCGACCCGTCGCCAGCGCCGGACGCCGCGGGCGACGACGACACCGACGTGAAGGTGACCGACACGCCGTACCCGGCGTTCATGTTCGAGGTCGGGGGAGCCCTGCCGAAGGCGCAGTACCAGTACCAGATGTTCGGGATGGTCTCGCAGAACCAGACCGGGTTCACCTTCATCCTGGCGCACCCGATGGTGGACGACCAGACCAGCAGCGGGGGGACGTGATGGGCTGGAGCAACTGGCCGCCGACGACAGGCACCGACATCCAGGGCTGGGACTACCTGTCCCAGATGTTCCGGGCGCGTCGCGAGAAGCAGGCGATGCTGGGCGGGAACTTCGACTGGCCGCCGGGGGCGCTGGGCTGGGGTGCCGGCACCGTCGTCTCCGTCAGCCGGCCCGCCGCCACCGGGACGGACCTCGTCGTTGACTGCGGCCCCGTGGACTGGACCCCGCTGCCCAACTGCTCTTCGCCCAGGTGGGTCAACATGACCTGCCCCGACTGCGAGCGGAACTTCATCCCCGCCGGCTACGACCTGGTCATCGAGACCCCCGACCGGGACGACCCCTGGCAGACCGTCCGGGGCGCGGTGAAGGCCGAGGACTGGGCGGGCACCGCAGGGGATGACGGGACGCTGACGGTCGACGGCACGATGGTCCTGAACTGGGCCACTGGCGGGATCATCGAGTCGCTGGACGCCTTGGCCGGCCGGCGGTTCATCCTCGTGCGTTCCGGGGCCGACGCGAACCCCACGCCGACGGAGCGGCTGCCGTACAAGCCCAACGAGCAGGAGTCGTGGGTGGGGACCAACGCCACCGGCGGGACGGTCACGATCGCCCTCGGCGACGACGACGCGGAGGACCCGCCCACCTACTCCTACCTGACCGATGCCAAGGCGACCTGGGCCGCCGACCACTGGGTGGACGCCACCGGCTCGACCAGCTCGTTCGATGCCGGCAGCCCGGCGTCGGACGTGGACAAGTTCGACGCCCTGATCTTCGACACGGCCGGCCTGCTGCACCGCGTCTCGGTCAAGCACAACTCGCCGACAACGCTGTACTTCGACGAGCAGCCGTGGACGGCCGCCGGCACCTACAGCATCGTCCCCAAGGGGAACAAGGGCGTGCCCGGGCGGCCGAGGTGGAGGCCGTACCGGTGGTACAGCGGGCTGCCCAGGCAGATGTACGGCCACGACGTGGACGACTCGGTGGGACTCTCGAACCAGCCGACCAACTCCGGTTTCTGGGACGAGGGGGACGCCTGCACCCAGCCGACCGACGGCAGCGCCGCGTGCAAGTCGACCGATCACCTGGCGATGGACGCCGACCTGGCCATCGCCTACGACAACACCTGTGAGCCGGGGCGGGCCGGCTCGGTCCTGGTCAGGGACTACTGGTCGACGATCCGGTCGCTGCAGATCGACATCGTCGGGCTCTGCGGGGGGTTCGTCCCCCCCGGCAGCTCCCGGCCGTACACGTTCACGCCGGCCCTGCTGTTCCAGTTCTGCGGGATCAACAGCGGCACGAGCAGCCTGTCCTACGACGGCACCAACTGGTCGTTCTCGGCGTCGACCACGTACAGCGGCCACCCGATCTACTGGACCGTCATGCGGGACAGCGAGCCGTACCAGTCGGGCACGGGCACGCCGGACGCCAACGGCAACGTCGCGCTGGCCGCCACCTTCACGACCGACCACGGCGTCAGCAGCGACCCCCGCTCTGACGTGGGGTTGCAGGTCGTCTATTCGGCCGGCTGGACCCGGTACTACCCCGAGTGGTTCCGCTACCCGGTCGAGCGGACGTGCTTCGTGCCGGACGTCGACGTGGCGGTGGACGGCTCGGTGACGGTCATCGACCCGCCCGACGTGGAGCTGGCGAAGGACGCCAACGGCAACCCACTGGACTACTACAACTGCAACGGCCGGGGGACGTGGCAGACCCGGCCGAAGAGCGCCGCGCCCGTGCAGGGTGCCGCCGCGTTCGAGGCCGGCCACTACTACCGGCTGGTGGGCGACAACTTCGACGACCCGGGCATCAACCCGGCGGTCGAGCCGTCGCCTTTCAACACGGCGATGGTCCCGTACTGGGACCACTATTACCGCGGCACGCTGTCGCCGGGGAACCAGCTCAAGTGGAAGGACTCCAGGTCGGGCCGGATCGCCAGCGGCACGGCCCGGTCGATCACGGCCGAGGGCGTCGACTGGTGGACGGACTGGTGCAACGCCTCGTCCGCCGACAGCCGGACGGCCCGCATCACGTCGGTCGTTCCGGGGCAGGCCACGGTGCAGGTGTCGCCGCCGATCGCCCCGTCCGTCGCATCGTGGGCCGTCACGGATGACACGGACGGCAGCGGGACCGGGACCGTCGTGCTGATCGGCACCGCCGGGTTCCAGGCGACCGGCACGCAGGACGTGGCCCTGTTGGGCGAGTTCACGGCCGCGATGGCCAACACGGCACCCGTCGGCCAGCCCCAGAACGGCTACACCGTCAGCTTCGTGTTCCACGGGGCGATGCACGTCGAGTCGGGGACGGCGACGGGCGGCACCGCGACGACGCTGGCCGACTCTGCGAAGAACACGGCCGACAACCACCAGCGCTGGGGCTGCTGGTGGGCGACGGCCGCGTTCCAGGGCCGGCCCGCGTTCCAGGACTTCATCCTGGAGGTCGCCAAAGCGGACAACACCGGGTTCAAGACGCCGATCGTCACGACCAGCAGCGGGACGGGCGGCGTGGTCATCACGTTCGCCCCGGCCGACGGACTGGCCATTGAGGTCGGCGACACTTACGCGATCCGGGAGCCGGCGTACACGATCAACAAGTGGCGGGGGTGCCCGCTGACGATCACGGACCCGGACGGGAACGAGTACCACGCGACGATCACCCACAACGACGCCGAGACGCTGTACTTCGACCCGATCGAGGGGCTGGACCCGCCCGAGGACTGGACCGACTGGAAGTTCGCCATCGCCGAACTCCAGTACGGCGGCGTGTATCAGTGGGACGGCCAGAAGATGGTGCCGACCGCCGGCATGACGGACACCGTTAGGCTGGGCGTGCCGGCGAACCCGCAGAAGTTCCTGGCCGACCTGACGTGCAACCTGGAGGGGTTCAAGGCCGGCTACGGCCCCGTCCAGGTCGGGGACGTCGTCGGCGGGCTACAGCTCTCCGAGATCTTCTGGACGCTCAACGCGATGTACCGAACGCTCGCGGGCATGTCCTGGAGCAGCAGGGCCGACCCGAACGTGCAGGAGCTGAACGGCCTGACCCTGAACGGAGGCGCAGCGTACGACGGGCGGGGCGGCCAGCCGTTCGCGCCGGCCGACCAGCCGACGTATGAGTCGACCACGTACCAGACGTTCAGCGACGCGACGCAGGCGACCGAGGCCGACCTGCAAGTGCAGACGCCGCAGCCGTACGAGATCGTCCAGCCGCCGACGCTGGCGGGCGTCTTCCAGTACGAGACCGTCTACAGGAACCCTGCCGACACCGGTGGCCTGGGCGTGACGACCGACGGGTTCATCGGCGTGCAGTCGGCGAATAACTATGCGTACGGCGTCGTCACGACCGCGGCCAACATGCTGGCGGTCCCCTGCACGATCGAAGGCATCATGTACTGCTGCGTCGCCCAGGGTGACCCGGCGGTGGGTGAAACCGTGACCTACTCCAACGGGGTCAGCACCGGCCCGAACGGCGAGGTGCCCGTCGGCGCGACGGGCGACAACGAGCGGTACGACGTGGCGGTGGCGTTCGACGCCGACGGGTCGCCGGCGATCCTGCACGACTGGGTCAGCATCGGCACCTGGGCACCCGGTGCGGCCGTCGGGGACCGAACGGTGTCACCGAAGGTCGGGTCGAACGACGTCGAGTTGCCGCCGCTCAAGAGCGAGCCCCCGGCACCGCCGGTCAACTACCCCGAGTCCGACTACACGCTGAACGGGTCGGACGTCGTCGGGACGTACGGGTACACTGCCACGCAGCAGATCGCGATCGTCAACTTCAGCCCCGAGTACGCCGGGGCGACTTCCGCGTCGGCGTCCACGGCATCCGCATCGGTTGCTCAGGCACGGGTGATGATTGCCGCCCCGGTGGCCCTGGCGGCTGCAACGGAGGGAGCGGCCGCGCCCAAGGTGCAGGCGGCCACTTGGCCGGAGCTGCACGGCAAGATCATGGCCGACCAGGAGTGGCTGGACGACTTCTCCAGCCGCGTGCCGTGCGCCACCTGCCGTGCCCACTGGACCGACTGGGTAACGGCGAACCCGCCCGACTTCGGGGGCGGGTGGTACCTGTGGACCATCGCCGCCCACAACGCCGTCAACGAACGTCTCGGCAAGCCCCAGTTCGTGCCGACGACATGAGGGAGGGAGTAGACGATGAGCACCACCAACAGCCTGCTGTGTACCTGCACGACCACGGCCCTGATGCCCGACGGCTCCGTCGTGGCCGGGGCGACGTTCTCGTTCGACCTCGTGAAGCCCCCGCCCGACTTCCCCGACTGCCTGTCCGGGGAGGAGCTGCGGGCCACGAGCGGGTCGGACGGGACCGTTCAGCAGGAGCTGGTCCGCGGGGCCGAGTTCCGATACCGCTGGGGCAACGGGCCGTGGCGATACTTCTGCACGCCGGACGCCGACGCCTACCAGCTCCCCAGCACCGTCGACGGGAAGTGAGGGGACCATGGCTGATGAGATTCGCGCCCGCTACCTCCCCAACAGGAATCTGTGGGCCAGCGTCTACGCCGCCGACGGCACGGTCTGGACCGGCAGCGCCTTCGCCGACCCCCGCACCGTCCGGCTGACCGACAGCGCCCTGGTCCTGGCCCCGACGGAGCTGGACCCGAAGACGTACGCCGCCGACTTCCCGTCCGGCATCACCACCCCCAGCACCTACACGGTCGTGCTGCACGAGCAGATGGGGCCGACCCCGGCCGACACGGACGTGGAGATCGCCGCCGGGGAGCTGGAGTGGGACGGCTCCCAGGAGTCGCCCCCGCCGAGCGACAACCCCAACGTCGCGTGGTGTACCTGCACGACCACTGCCCGCCGGCCCGACCTCGCCGTCGTCGCCGGGGCCGCGTTCGAGTTCCTACCCGTGGACCTGACGCCCGCGGCATCCCTCGCGTTCGGCGACCGGCCCAAGAGCACCACGTCGGCAGGGGATGGCTCCGTGCAGGTCTCCCTGCCCCGGACAGCGACGTTCAGGTACCGGTGGGGCCGCGGACCCTGGATCAAGTTCATCGTGCCGGACGCGGGCAGCTACGGGCTGCCGCCTGTCACGGATGGGGCGTAGTGGACAGATGTCGGGAGCGTCATCGCCGCCTTCGGCTCTTCCGCGTGATGTTGGGGGCGTCCTTTGCCAGGTCGAACACCTGGGTCAGGGTGTGTTCGATAATGTTGATGGCCGTCTGCAGGTTGCCGACTGTTGGAGTTTGAAGTTCGTGAACAGCGACGTTGCCGAGAAAACGGAATTGGTGCATCGCCTTGGCATGAAGTTTTGTGAGATGCCCCTGCTCGGCCAACCCCTCGATTTTGCCTTCCAAGTTTTTGTCTTTCCGCAGTTCCACGTTGCCGGCCGCGTCCTTGATCACCTCGCCCGTCTGCGAGTTCCGCTTTGGCACCATGCCGCTCTTCACCTTCAGCGCGGCGCACATTCCATCGACGAGCGCCCTGAGCCCCGCAGCACAAAGCGTGTACATCCCGCTGTTAAACGTGTCGATCGTCTCTAGATACATCCGTCGCAGCCTCTCAGGCAGGTTAGCGAACTGCTTCGGATCGCGGGTGAACTCGCTCCGCGGCGGAAGCAAATTCACGTTGCCGGTCGAGTCGAAGTCCTCAGAGAAGTACGTCGTGGTGCGAAGGGTGATCCGGTAGCACCCGTTGCACTCCAACGTGTCGTACTCACTCCGCAACCAGATCCCGTCGTCCTCCTCGTGGTAGTCGGTGTGGCTGTAGGCGGCCCTGACCATGTGAGGCCTCACACCGTGGCATCCGATGCAGTAGATTCTCGCCTCGGTGCCGATCCGCTTTTCGTCTAGTTTGCTCGCCATCGTTTTGCCTCCCTATTCGGTCCAGTTTCAGCCTCAGACCCCCAGCTTCCACGAGTTCGGCGAGAGGATGCCCAGTTCGACGTTGACCGCCAGGAGGAAGGCCATGACCGACAGCGCCGCCGCCGCCTCGACTGACTCTCTCAGCTGCTCCACGGCACCGATCCGCTCGGCGGTGAACCGGCCGAACTCGCCAGCGAAGTGCAGGAACTCGAACGCGGTAGCAGCGTTGGGCAGGACCTCGTTCGGGCCGGACACGGCCAGGATCGTCGACATGGTCTTCTGTAGGCGCTGACGGGTCAGAGGCTGATTGCCGGCCTCCTTGAGAAACTTCCCGTACGACTTCCTGTCGAACTCGGGGAATCGCTCGATGTGGGTGATCATCGTGAACAGCTCGGTGTACCTCCGCGTTCGCCCGCTCTGGTGAATGTCGGCGATGCACTTCTGGTGGAAGTCCATGAATCGGGCGCTCATCACGACGGTTCCCACGTCGGACGCTTCCCACTCTTCACGGGTGAAGGGGACGAGGTACGGTAGGTGGTCGATCAACCTGATTCCCCAGTCAGAAATGCCTTGACCCGATCTGCCAGCTGTTCAGGGTTGCCGGTTTCGCACTCCCAGATCACAAGCACGGCCCAGCCCAAGCGGCGAAGGGTCCGGAAGTTCTTCCGGTCCCTGCTGACGTTGCGGGCCAGCTTCGCGTTCCAGTACGACTTGCGGACCGCCGGCCGCCGCCCATGCTGGCACCGGTGGGCGTGCCAGAAGCACCCCCGGACGTCGATGATCTTCATCCTGGACGGGAAGACAAGATCAGGCGTTCCAGGCAGATCCCGGCGATGTAGGCGGTACCGGAACCCGAGCCCGTGGGCGACGTGCCGGACTTGCATTTCTGGGCCGGTGTCCTTCGACCGGATTCTGGACATGCGGTGGCTCTGCGAGGAACCTACCTGCGACGTCCAGATCGAGGACCAGCTCACTGGCTTGGGTAGTTGGCGCATGTGCAGCGGTTCCTTCGCCAACGCCGATGCACCCGTTAGGATTGTCCGCGCCGCGACGCCCGCGTGTGCGAAACGAGGGTTGAATGAACGTTGCAGCGGCTCGACAGAAACTCTCCCGGTTCGTCAAGTCACGACTGGACCAGGAGATCAGCACCGACCCGCTCCTGCCATTCCCGCCCGCCGTGCCCGCGGTCAAAGCGTATAAGCGGACCCGGAAAGCGACAACCAAGACCCTGCAATCGGTCGACCTTTTCAGCGGGGCCGGGGGACTCACCATCGGACTACACGCCGCGGGGTTCAACCCGGTGCTGGCCGTCGAGCTAGACGAGGACGCCTGCACGACATACTCGGGCTGGTTCGGCAGCGTGCCAGTCGAGCCCCGACCGGTGGAAGAGCACAAGTTCGGCCGGTTCGCCGGCATCGACTTGATCGCCGGCGGACCCCCGTGCCAGCCGTTCTCCTCGGGGGGCAAGGGCCTTGCTGCCCAGGATGCTCGGGACATGATCCCCGAGTTCATTCGAGCCGTCGCCGAGGCCCAGCCGCGTGCGTTCTTGATGGAGAACGTGTCCGCCCTGTTCGGCACCACGCACCGCAAGTACATCGAGGACGTCAAGTCCCGGCTCACGAAGCTCGGCTACAACGTCACCGAGGCGGTCCTGAACGCGGCCGAGTACGGTGTTCCCCAGAAGCGTCGGCGCGGGTTCCTGGTCGGACTGCGAGACGCCTACTTCGTGTTCCCGGCCCCGACCCACGGACCAAACGGCAAGTTGCCGTTCGTGCCCGCGGGGGCCGTCCTCGACGCAGAGGAGCCACTGGGCGAGCGGAACGACTCGAAGGTGTTCTACGCCAAGCGCCCGGACCTCCGGCGAAGCCCGTACGACGGACAGCTGTTCAACGGGGGCGGCCGCCCCATCGACTTGGACGAACCATCCCACACGATCCTGGCGTCGGCCGGCGGGAACAAGACGCACTTCATCGACACGCTTGAGCTGGTGCCCGAGTACCACGCCCACCTCCTCAAAGGGGGCGCTCCACGCAAGGGGACGCTCCAGGGTGGTCGCCGGATCACAGTAGATGAGTCGGCGCTGCTCCAGACCTTCCCCAAGGAGCTGCTGTTCCACGGCTCCCGGAGTTCCCAGTACACCCAGATCGGGAACGCCGTCCCGCCCCTGCTCGCCAGCGTCCTCGGACACGCCCTACGTGACCAGCTTCGTTAGTCCTCCGGCGTCCCCTCAGCCTGCTCAGCATCCACCGTCAACTTGTGGGACCGCAGGAGTTCAACGTATGAGTTGACCCTGCTGACGTGCGGCTGGTACCTGTCGAGGAACTCGTACAGCCGCCCCAGGGCTGTCTCCCGCTGGCCCTTGTCCAGAGCGGCCAATAGCGCTGCGGCGAAGGGTCGGACCTCGACGACCGACACGTCGTGGCCCAACTGCGCAATGGTCTTGAGCATGTCCGCGTGCTGGCCGGGGGTGACGTTCGCCACGATGTTCAGGCGTGCGAGGTCGTGGTCCCGTATGGTCTTCCCCGCCTTCCCGATCTTCTCGGCCCAGTCGTTGGCGGTGACCTCGTAGGCCTCGATCGCCTTCGGACCGACCATGATCTGGATGTCGCCGGCCACCTTCGAGCTCGCGTCGGACACGGTCAGGTGCTTCGTCTCGACCCGGTACCCGCTCTGGTAGGCATGCACGAGGCTGTAGAGCAACGCAGCGATGATGAACTGCTCGTGCGCCCCCTCCGAGGCCGTGTTGAACATGTCGTCGAAGAGCATCGAGAGGCGGGCGAATGTCAGCTCGCCACGGCGCAGCTTCGGCAACTTCTGGACCGGGCGGGAGGTCGCCGCGATACGTGCAGCGGTGTAGCTCGCGGCCGCTCGCACCTGCTCCTTGGTGGCCACTGTGGAGGCCCACGTCAGGGCGCTGTCGAATCCGGCAATGTTGCCGCGGACCAAGTTCGTCGCGTTCTTGGCGAGCGTCTGCATGCAGTCCGGCCCGGCACAGGGGATGTGCCGATCGAGGAGAAACTGACCCAAGCGACCAGACACCAGACTGCCACGAGCATTTGGGTGACGGTGAGTGACGTCCACGGTCCCCGGAAGGAGGTAGGCGTAACAGAGCTGGATCAGGAGCAACGGCGGGTAGTTCTTGTTCGTCTTGGCCGTGGCGTACTTGAGGACGGCGTCGATGTCGTCCTGCAGTCCCTGGGGGACCAGCTCGTGGAACTCGTCCTCGGCAGCCGTGATCAGGGCAGGGTCTCGCAGGTATCCGTCGAGCAGGTCGACGATGGCTTGGCCGATGGCGGCGGGCTCCATCAACAGATGGTACCAGTGGAGGACATCAGCCGCACACGCGGACCTCGGACCAGGACGGCCGATGCCCGACCCGGGCTCCGTCAGCGCATGAAAAAGCCCGCGGACATCGCAGAGGGGGTGGCTGCGACAGGGGAACCGCGGGCGAGTTGGAAGGTATCAGGGCGGGGTCGCAGACGTCAATATTCTTGCGGCAGCAGCACGGTCGTCGCCGACCGGTCGGCCTCCGTCAGCACCCACACCTTGGTCCCGTTGGCCAGCGTGTACGCCGACAGCAGGCGGGTGCCATCGACCACCGCCCGGTCGTTCAGCTCCGCGTCCCCCTTGCTGACCTCGCCCCAATCGCCGGCCGCGTGCCGTGCGAGGTACGGCCGGAGGTCCTCACCCCCGGTCGCCCCCAGCATCCCCGGCGTGCCCAACACCTGACCCAGACTAAACTTCACAGCCATCCTGTTCCCTTCGATCGGCCACCATCGGCCGGGGTCGATTGGATGGTGTCGGGGTGCCGCTGGCCAGAAGGCCTTGAACCGGACACGGGCGGTGGTCATCTTCTCGTCGTTCACCGGAGGACACCGCGTTGCTGAACGCCGCCAGTGGGTTGTCGCAGGTCGAGATCGAACAGCTTGCCCGTGCCCAGGCCGAGCGCCTGCTCACGCCTCGGGCCGTCCAGAACGCACCGCCACCACCTCCCCCACGACCCCGTGAGCCCACCCTTGAGGAACGGCTTGTCGCGATCGACCGCCGGTGGTCCGAGTACGCCAAGGCCGAGAAGCAGGCCCTGGTGGATAACCTACTGGCGGTGGCGAGGAAGCAGTTCATGTCCGCCGTGTCGTCTACCACGGACGAGGCGGTCAGGTCAGCTTGGGTTGTGGTGACGCATTGCGAGCGGATGGCAGGTGCGGACGGGGCGCGTCCGAACCGGTGGTCACCTTGACCATCGGGTGCGGAAGGAACATGATCGCCGCGATGCTGATCTCGACTGATGAGGGCGTGTATGTTAACCCCGCCAAGGCGGTTCTCATCCAGTTGGATGTGCCGCCGGGTCGGTCCGCTTGGCTCACCTACGCGGACGGGTCGCGATACCTCATCAACGCTGGACATCACATCCCTGCAACCCTCACGTCTGTCCACCAGTTGACGAAGTCGTGGGTCGCACTCAGTTCGGTTGTTTTCATAAACTTGTCACGTTGTTCGGAGGTTGAACATGTGACTGAAGCGGGTAAACAGATTCTTCGGCTATGGGACGATGCCGAGCTTTTCTGGCAGGTGACGGATGCTGCGTCGATTCAGGCTATTCTGCAGTCGTTCACGCACCAGCGAGGTTGATCTTCACACTGTACCAAAGCCTGTACTAAACCGTTTGAAAAACCGCTCTGGCACCATCAAAAACGACGGTATCCCGGATTCGAATCTCCCCCTCTCCGTTTGACTTTCACCCCCGAGAGCAACTGGACCCTCGCGTCGAGCTCGAGCCTGGCGGCGGTGTTGATCGCTCCGACGGGACGTTCGAGCCGTCGAGCAGGGCATCGCCCATCTGCCGCTTCGCCCGCTCCAGTTCCCGGTGGGGTCGGGACACGTCCCCCGCCTCGGTCCGCCGCTGCTCCAGCATCACTCCGGCGTCGAGGACCTCCTGAACGGCACGGACGAGCATTTAGATCGGCATGGTGAGTTCTGACCCATGCGGAGGGGGCGGCCGGGATCAACCCAACACGTCAAACGCGAGCACGGCCGACTCCGGGAAGGCGAGCCGGAACGTCGAGCCCCGCCCCAGCGTCGACTCGACCGTCAGCTCCGCCCCGAGCAGGTTGGCCCCCTGGGAGGCGATCGCCAGCCCCAGCCCCACGCCCCACTGCCCGTGTACGTCGCCGCGGCGGAAGGCGTCGAAGATCTGGCCCACCTTCTCCGGCGCGATCCCCGGTCCCTGGTCGGACACCCACAGCGATCGGCGTTGGGGCCCGACGTCGGAGCCGACGCGGACCGTGCCGCTGACGCTGTACTTCAGGGCGTTGCCGACGAGGTTCTGCAGGACGAGCGAGATCAGCTCGCCGTCCGAGTTGACCAGCGTGCCGGGCTGGACGTCGACGGCGTGCGCGACGCCCTTCCCGTCGGCGGCCCAGGCGAACTGCCCCACCACGCCCGACGCCAGGGCGGACAGGTCGACCGTGGCGAGCGTCGGCTCCTTGCCGGACTTCCGCAGCCGCTCGTGGTCCAGCATCTGTCGCATGCCGACCACCGTGTCGGCGATCGACTGCTGGGCCGAGCCCAGCGACTGCAGCGCCTCGCCGAACCCGCCCCGCAGCCGCAGGTCGCTGGCGTGGACGTCGAGCATCAGCGTGATGTTGTTCAGGTTGTTGTTCAGCTCGTGGGCCAGGAACGACAGGAACTTCAGCTCGGTCTCGGCCGCCGCCCGGATCTGCAGCTTCTGCTCGTCCACCAGCGCGATGGACGACCGCTGGAGCATGATGTCGATGGCGGCGTGCAGGGCGGCGGCCTCCAGCGCACCGATCCGCCGGCCCAGCCCCGCCTCGACGTGCTGCACGGTGATGGCCCGCAGCAGCCGGTCCTCCTGCATCACCTCCACCAGGTCGAAGTGGAGCCGCAGCCGAGACAGGCCCTGGGCGGGGGCCCGGTCGATCAGGAGGCCGATCATGTCCGGGTCCTCTTACGCCAGGGCGTCGGCGATGGCGAGCAGGATCTGCGGCGTGGAGTCCTTCAACTCCTCGAAGGTGAGGTAGCGCATCTGCGGCATCGCCTCGCGGACGGCGGCGTCCCAGTCCAGCGTGATCCGGTCCGCCGCCGTTCGCAGCGACCCCGCCATCTCTGGGAACGGGAGATGCACCAGCTGGGCGACCAGCGGGTTCATCCCGCCCTCGCCCCCACGGATTAGGAAGTCTGGTCGGATGCGGTCCTCGGTGATCATACGTCTACTCCGTTCGTCCCGCGCCGCGCGGCAACGGCTTAGCGGGGTCCACACCGTATAAGCCAAGACCGGCTCGGTCGTCTGTCCGCTACCGGACGGTGAAGTCTGAATTTCCTGAGCAATGTTCTTACAAACCTTAGGCTTGGTCCGCGGGGCGATTTGAGGGCGCAACCGACCGAGGATCTGCCGTGCCGACTGACAAACCACCGGGCAATCGCATTTTGGAACGGCTTCCCCGGATCGACTTCGACCGCGTCGTCGGCCACCTGGAGCAGGTGACGCCGGCGCTCGCAGAGGTTGTAGCCGAGCCCAACGTCGAGCCGAGATGGGTCTACTTCCCCGTGTCCGGCGTGCTGTCGTCGATGGTCGTGCTGGAGGACGGGTCGACCGTGGAGGCGTCCACGATCGGCAACGAGGGGATGGACGGCCTGTACCTGCTGGCCGACCCGCTGGCCAACCCGTACCGGATCAACGTGCAGGTGCCCGGCGAGATGCTGCGCATGTCGGTCGCGGCGTTCCGGCAGGCCCGGGCGGAGAGCCCGTCGCTGTCGCAGCTGTTGTTGCGCTACGCCCTGGTGCTCATCCAGCGCGGGGCGCAGAACGGGGCGTGCATCCAGCACCACACGATCGAGGAGCGGATGTGCCGGTGGCTGCTGGAGACGTCCCACCGCAAGGGGGCCGACAGCTTCGGGCTGACCCAGGAGTTCCTCAGCGACATGCTCGGCGTCCGCCGGCAGAGCGTGAACCTGACCGCCCGCATCCTCCAGGCGGCGAACCTGATCCAGTACCACCGGGGGGAGCTGACCATCCTCGACCGGGTCGGGCTGGAGGAGGCGAGCTGCGAGTGCTTCCGCGTCACGACCCTGATGTACGACCGCATGATGCGGCTGACCTGAGCGGGCGGGTCACGCGGCGGGACGGGCGGCGGGACGGGCGGCGTTCGCAACTGTCGGGCCGACCTGTACAATCCCGGCCCGACATGACCTCCGTCCACCTCGACCACATCACCAAGCAGTTCGGCACCACCAAGGCACTGGACGACATCGACCTGAGCATCGGGGCGGGCGAGCTGTTCTTCCTGCTGGGGCCGAGCGGGTGTGGCAAGAGCACGCTGCTCCGCCTGATCGCCGGCCTGCACGGGCCGACCAGCGGGCGGGTGATGTTCAACGACCGCGACGTGACCCACCTGGGGACCGACAAGCGGCACGCGGTGATGTGCTTCCAGAGCTACGCGCTGTGGCCGCACATGACGGTGCGCGAGAACGTCAACTTCGGGCTGGACGTCCGCAAGGTGCCGGTCGCCGAGCGGGACCAGCGGGTGGACGAGGTGCTGGCGCTGGTGCAGATGACGCCGCGGGCCGACCGCAAGCCGAACCAGCTGTCGGGCGGTCAACAGCAGCGCGTGGCTTTGGCCCGGGCGCTGGCGGTCAACCCCGAGTGCCTGCTGCTGGACGAGCCGTTGAGCAACCTGGACGCGGCGTTGCGACTGGAGATGCGGACGGAGATCCGGCGGATCTGCAAGACGGCCGGGTTCACCACGATCTACGTCACGCACGACCAGAAGGAGGCGCTGAGCGTCGCCGACCGCATCGCGGTGCTGAAGGACGGCAAGGTGGCGCAGGTCGGCACGCCGGCCGACCTGTACCACCGGCCCAACTCGGCGTTCGTGGCGGGCTTCATCGGCCAGACGAACCTCCTGCCCGGCACCGTCACCGGGCGCGAGAACGGCACGCTGCGGATCGACACGCCCGCCGGCCCGGTGATCGCCGAGGCCACGCCGACCACGCCGGCGTCGGACAGGGTGGTGTTGAGCATCCGCCCCGAGCAGATGCGCGTCGCCCGCGCCGGCGGCACGCCGGCCGTCAACCGGTTCAGCGGTCGCGCGGCCGAGACGATCTTCCTCGGCGAGGCCAGCGAGCACGTGCTGACCGTGAACGACCAGAAGCTGAAGATCATCAGCACCCCCCCGCTGTTCGCCCCGCCGGAGCAGATGGCGGTGGAGTTCGACGCGCGCGACGTGGTCGTGCTGGCGGGGTGAACGATCTTCCCACGCCCATGAACGAACTCTGGTCCACCCTCGCCGCCCGCGCCAACCTGACGTTGTCGGCATCGCAGGACGCGCAGCTCTCCCGTTACCTCGACCTCGTGACCGCCGCCAACGCGCGGATGAACCTGACGCGGATCGTCGATCGGCCGTCGGCCGAGGTGCAGCACGTCGGCGACGCGCTCACGCTGCTGCCGCACCTCCCGAGTGGTCCCGCGAAACTGGTCGACGTCGGCAGCGGGCCCGGCGTGCCGGGGATGCCGCTGGCGATCGTTCGGCCGGACCTGAAGGTGACGCTGATCGAGGCGACGCAGAAGAAGGCGAACTTCCTGCGCGGGACGGCGGCCGAGCTGGGCCTCAGCAACGTCACCGTGCGCGGCGAGCGGGCCGAGGACGTGGGCCGGGAAATGGATCGCGAGGCGTACGACGTCGCGACGGCGCGGGCGGTTGCGACGCTGGACTGGCTGGCCGAGTGGCTGCTACCGATGGTGAAGGTCGGCGGGTCGGCCCTGGCGATGAAGGGGCAGCGGGCGGCGGAGGAGGTGCCAAACGCCGCGTCGGCCGTCCGCCTCCTAGGCGGCAGCCCGGCCATCGTCCACCCGGTCGACCTGCCCGGCAGCGAGCACCGCGTCATCGTGCAGATGAGGAAGGTGCGGAAGACGGACGATCGCTTCCCCCGCCACGCGACGGCCGCCAAGGGGCGGCCGCTGAGCGAGTTTCACTGACGATCCCAACCCCTCGCACGCCACCGCAGTTTTCACATCGCCTTGAGCAGTGCTAAATCTGAACCCTGAGGGCCTCGTCCGAGACATCCACCGGATCGGAGGCGGCTCCGTGGCGAACGTGCGGCTGAAGCCTCCGGAGCGCTCGTTAGGCCAACCCGGCATCTCTGTCCTCCGCTGCCCCTAACCGGCACCTTCGTATCATCCACCCCAACGGTGTCGCTGGCTTCGACGTTCTAGACGACCTTGCTGCCGCCTTCGAGGACACGACGGGAACGTGATCATGCCGCAACGCATTCAACTTCTAAGCCGCGATGGCCATTGCGTGGCGACCGGCGAGGTCGATCGGGTGGATACGGCCGTCACCGGAGTCGTGGACCTAAATTCCATGCCGCTGGACATCAGGGCGACCTTTGAACGGTTCGAGACCACTGTGAACGACCAGATGCTCAGCTTGATCGACTCGATTGAAAGCGAGATCGGCCGGTTGGGCATCAGCGCGCGGTTCGGTGCAGGGCAACCCACGCCGATCTGCGACTTGCAGATATTCCCGTCAACCGGCCAACTTTCGTGCCGCGTGGCGACCACCGCCGTGCGGGCGGCAAATTAGGTCGGCCGCTTCCGCACGGACCCGCTCACTCTGCGGCATCAAAAAGGTTCGTTGAATCGGCGTCCGATGGCGGCCGCCACTTCAACCCCAGGTGGTCGTACGCCGGCTTGGTCGCCCGGCGGCCCTGGCGAGTGCGGGTGACGAATCCCGTTTGCAACAGGTAGGGCTCGATCACATCCACGAGCGTGTCGACCTCGTCGCCCATCGTCGCGGCGAGCGCCTCGACGCCGGCGGGGCCGCCGTCGTAGACGTCGATCAGCGTGCGCAGGAACTGGCGGTCCTGATCGTCCAACCCTTTGACGTCGATGCCCTCCAACTCCAACGCGGCCCGCGTGACGGCGAGGGAGAACCTGCCCTCGCCCTCGACGGTGGCAAAGTCGCGAACCCGCCGCAGCAGCCGGTTGGCGATGCGCGGCGTGCCGCGGCTGCGGTTGGCCAGCTCCCACAGGGCGGCGTCCTCGGCGGTCTGCTTCAGCTGGATCGCGTTCAGGCGGAGGATCTCGTGCAGCGCCTCGGGACTGTAGAACTCGATGTGCTGGCGGATGCCGAAGCGGGAGCGCATGGGGCCGGTCAGGAGGCCGATGCGGGTCGTCGCGCCGATGAGAGTGAACGGCGGGAGCGGCATCGTGATGGTGCGGGCGTGCATGCCGGCGTCGAGCGTGACGTCGACCTTGAAATCCTCCATCGCGCTGTAGAGGTACTCCTCGACCACGGCCGGGAGGCGGTGGATCTCGTCGATGAACAGGACGTCGCCCTTGGAGAGCTTGGTGAGGATGCCGACCAGGTCGGCCGGCTTGGTGAGCGCGGGGCCGGTGGTGACGTGGGCGTGGGCCTTCACCTCGTTGGCGATCACGTGGGCCAGCGTCGTCTTGCCCAGGCCGGGCGGGCCGTCGAGCAGGACGTGTTCGACGGGCTCGGCGCGGGCGGTGGCGGCGTCGGTGGCGATCTTCAGCTTGCGGATCAGCTTGGGCTGGCCGATGTACTGGTCGAACGTCTGCGGGCGGAGCGCGTAGTTGAAGAAGTTCTCCTCGGCGCCGCCCGACTCGCCGCTGACGATCCGCTCGCGTGCCATGGGGCGAGTTTAGGATGTTGGGCGGGAAACGGGAAACACAAGGGGGCGACCCCGCGCTGGGCACCCGCTCGCTCGATGTGACACCCCGATCACGTGCGGCATCACTGTTAATCCTTTACCAAAAACAATTTACAACCGTTTTTACCAAGCCTTCGAGGTGTAACATTATGTCACATTTTGTAACATTGGGTCGGATCGTTCGGCGGCTGTCTGCTCGCGTTTCAGCTGCGGCCCTTGCGTAGCTGCAGCATCTCGCGGAGCAGGGCGTCGGTTGCCTTCATCTCCGGGTGGGCGAGGCGGACGCGCTCGAGCAGTGCCTCGGCATCGCCGCGGCGCTCGCCCAGCGAGACCAGCGCGGACACGGCATCGTCGGCCGCGGCGTCACGGCGGCTGAGCGTGGACTTCTGGCCCTTGGCATCGACCAGGTGGGCGGCGGCGAACGACTTCGCCTTGCCGCTCAACTCGGCCACGATCTGCTCGGCGGTCCGCTTGCCGATCTCGGGCAGGCCGACCAGGAACCGCGTGTCCTTCCCCTCGATGGCCGACGCGATCTCGCCGACGCTGACGGCGAGCGCCTTGAGCGCTTTCTTCGGGCCGATGCCTTTCACGGTGGTGAACAGCTCGAAGAACCGCTTGTCGTCGGGGCGGAGGAAGCCGATCAGGGTGGGCTCCAGGCCGCCGCGGGAGGGGTCTCCGCCGAGGTAGAAAATGGTGTGGAACGTGACGGGCTCGCCGACGGAGGCGAGCAGGTCGGGTCCGTCGACGGCGGGGACGAGCAGCTCGTAGACGAGCGCGCCGCACTCGACCTGGACGTGGCCGACGTCGGCGCGGATGAGCTTTCCGGTCAGTGCTGCGATCATGGTGTGGCCTTCTCCTGCGCGCCCGCGCGCGCAGGCCGGGTCGTGCGTCGCGCCGGCGTTCCGTTCATCGCCAGGTGCCGGCCGCAGCAGAGGGCGACGGCCAGCGCATCGGCGACATCGGGCGGCTCGGGCGGGGCCGGCAGCTTCCAGAGGTCCTGGATGGCCCGCTGCATCTGGTGCTTGGCCGCGTGGCCGTGGCCGGTGAGCGACTGCTTGACGCGGTTGGCGGCGAACTGCTCGACCCGCACGCCCCGGCGGGCGGCGGCCAGCAGGATCACCCCGCGGGCGTGGCCCATCAGAATGGCCGTCCGCGGGTGGGCGTAGTGGCTGTAGAGCTGCTCGACGGCGCAGACTTCGGGTTTGTGCTCGATGAGGATGGCGTCGAGCTCGTGGTCGAGTTCGACGAGCCGGGCGGCGAGGGACGCCTTGTCGTCGAGCCGGATGACGCCGCCGTCGATGAGGACCGGTTTGAGCGTCGCGTAGTCGACCACGCCGTAACCGGTGAGGCGGAGGCCGGGATCAATGCCGAGGATCCGCATGGGAGCGTAGTTCCGCCTATCGCCGGCCACCAGGCGATGCCGGCCCTCCGGGCCGTCGCCAAACGGCAGCAACGCGTCCGTTTAAACCTTCCGCCACCCCGTCCCGTCAGCCCGGTCCTCCAGCGTGATCCCGATGTCGCTCAAGCCCTTTCGGATGCCGTCGGCCACGGCGAAGTTCTTCGACGCCCGGGCGTCGGCCCGCAGGCGGATCAACAGTTGCATGAGCTGCTCGGTCAACCCATCGTCGGCCTTGGCGACCGGAGAGACGCGGAACAGGCCGAGCAGGCCGGCCAGTTGCTTGAGCGTACCGGTGGCGGCCACGACGGCCGACAGGCCGTTGGCGTCCTTGGTCTTCTCCAAGGCCTGGCTCTCGACGAACGCGTTGATCACGCCGGCCATCTCGTGCAGGGCGGCCGTCGCGCCGGCGGTGTTGAAGTCGTCGTCCATCATCTCCAGGAACTTCGCCCGGAGATCGCCGACCGGGGTCGACAGGCCGGGAACGGAGATGGGCGCGTCCGACGCCTGAACGGGCTGACCCGCCAGCCGTTCGACCCGCTCGAACAGGCGAAGGAACACGCCGACCGCCTTCTTCGTGTTGGCCAGCGCCTCATCCGTGAACTCGATGGGCCGACGGTAGTGGCTGCTGAGCAGCAGGTAGCGCAGCACGTCGCTGCCGTGCGTGTCGATCAGCTGGTTGGCCCGGACGCTGGCGGCGTTGCCGGTGGACTCGTGGATGTCGTCGGTCTTCCACTCGCCGCTGGCGGCCTTGGTGCGGACGCGGGTCAGGCCGTTGTGCATCCAAACCTTCACGAACGGCTTGCCGGTCGCCTGCTCGGACTGGGCCAGCTCGTTCTCGTGGTGGGGGAACATCAGGTCCATCCCGCCGCCGTGGATATCGAACGTGGGTCCGAGGATCTTCATGCTCATGGCCGAGCACTCGATGTGCCAGCCCGGCCGGCCGGGACCCCAGGGGCTCTCCCACGCCGGCTCGCCGGGCTTGGCCGCCTTCCACAGGGCGAAGTCGGTGGCGTTCCGCTTGCCGCTGCCCTCCAGGTCGCGGTTGCCGGCCTCCTGGTCCTCGGGGCGACGGTTGCTCAACTTGCCGTAGTCGTCGTCGCGGCTGACGTCAAACCAGACGTTGCCGTCAGCGGCGTAGGCCTTGCCCTCGGTCACCAGCTTCTCGCACAGGGCGATGATCTCGGGCATGTGCTCAGAAGCCTTGGGCATGGCGTCGATGCCGTCGACGCCGAGCTTCGCCAGGCACTGCAGGTACTCGGCCGTGTGCCGCTCGGCCATGGCCTTCATCGTCAGCCCGGCCTTAGCAGCGGCTGCGATCAGCTTGTCGTCCACGTCGGTGATGTTCGTCACCCACGTCACGGCAAACCCGCGGAACGTGAGGTACCGCTTCACGGCGTCGAAGATGACAGGCCCAACCATGTGCCCGACGTGCGGGCTCTTGTAGACGGTCGGCCCGCAGAGGTAGATGCCGACCTTGCCGGGCTCGACGGGCTCGAAGGGGTCCTTGCGCTTCGTCAGGGTGTTGTAAACGCGGAGTGCCATGGTCGGGGGTAGTGTCGGGGGTGGGGCGCGAGTTGTCTATCGAGGCGGACCCACGGCAACGCCGTGGGCTTCGGGCGTCACTTTAGGCGGCAGCAACCGATCAGGCGGGGGGAACCGTCGGTCACGCTGCTGCCGTCGTAGTTGCCGTAGAGGTGTTCGAGATCCAGGCCGTTGCGGTCGAGCAGCAGGCCCAGCTCGCGCGGGTAGAGCCAGCCGATCGTGAAGCGGTTCCGCTCGCGGTGGCGGCGGCCGGCGTCGTCGAACCAGTTGTAGTTGACCGTCACCTGCTGCGACTGCTCGACCACGCTGACGCGGATGTCCGTGGTGCTGGCGACGGTGCGACCAAGCGACGGCACGTGGAATACGTGTGGCTGCAGGTCGGTCAACCGAGGGTTGCTAATCAACCGAAGGTCGGGGTTGAAGATGTCGAACCACAGCCGCCCCCTCGGCTTTAGGTGGCGGCGAACGACAGTCCCCAACAGTTGGTCCTGCTCGGCCAGCGTCGGGAACGCCAGCAGCGTGTTGAAGAAGATGCAGACCCAGTCAAACCGCCGCTCGAGGTCGAGCTTGAGCGCATCGCCCAGCTGAAGGTCGAGCTCACGGGCGGTCAGGCCAACGGAATCTCGCTTGCGGCGACCGATGGCGAGCAGCTCCGGGTCGTAATCGACGCCCACCACCCGATGGCCGGCCTGGGCGATCGGGATGGCCGCCCGGGCGGTGCCGACGCACAGCTCCAGCACGTCCTTCGCCCGCCTGGGCAGATGGTCGAGGAAGAACGGCACGTCCTCCTGCAGCAGCCGGGTATCGGCGTACTCGGCGTCGTAATACTCGGCGATGGCGCGATAACTGCGGGACATCCGGTCGATGTTCGCCCCGGCACGGCACCCTGGCAAACCGGGCATGTCACGGTCCGCGACGCAGTCGCGTGTGGAGTGGATCGGCTGCGAGAGTCGAACCTGACGCGTTCCCCGAGCAGGTGCCTGTGCCGACAACGCCTCGTGAAGCTACAACCCGGCGGTGAGCCGCTCACCGTCGTACGCCAGCTGAGCATTCGCCGGCAGCGCAGCATTCGTGGCGGCGTGCGACAGCTTGTGCGCGATGTGCGTGAACCGCGCCCGCTTCGGCTTGACGCGCTCGACCACCTCCATTGCCTGGCCCAGCGAGAAGTGCGTCGAGTGCGGGTCGGGGCCCAGCGCGTCGAGCACGAGCAGGTCCAGCCCTTCCAGCAGCGGCCACGACTCGTCCGGGATCCGGTTCACGTCCGTGCAGTAGGCGACCCGACCGATGCGGAACCCCAGGATCGGCATCTTCCCGTGGAACAGCCGGATCGGCTGCCACGTCATCGAACCAATGTGGATCGGGGCCGAGGCGTCGGTGATGTCGCGGTGCACCAGGTGCGGCCGGAAGACCGCGGCGTCGGGATCGGGGGCTCGGAACGCGTAGCCGAACGACGTGTCGAGCACGGCCCGGGTGGCCGGCTCGGCCCACACGTCCAGCGGGCCGCCCTTCAAGGCGTTGAACCGCCGCACGTCGTCCAGCCCCATGATGTGGTCGGCATGGCCATGCGTGACGACGACGGCGTCAATCGCATCCACACGGTTCGCGACGCACTGCAGGCGCAGCTCCGGCGTCGTGTCGACCAATACGCGAAAGGCGCCCTGCGAGATGACGACCGACGGGCGCGTCCGTTGATCGCGGGCGTCGGAACTGGTGCAGACCGCGCAGTGGCAGCCGATCATCGGCACGCCCGCGCTCGTCCCGGTGCCCAGGAACAACAGCTCCAGGGTTCCAGGGTCGGCCTCGACTTCGGCAGGGATATCCATGGACAGTTATAGGACCGTTTCAGACCGGCGGATAGGTGTCAACTTCTTGACGGCTCGCCGTTTACATGGTAAGAAAGGGAGTTCTTTGCGCCGCCCGGCAGTCCCGGGTACGCCCGGGTCCCGACGCGACCCCATTTCGTCGAGAGGAGTGCGAAGCCCACGTGGCCAAGTCAGCACCGAAAAAGACCCAGCCGGCCAAGCGGGCCGGCAAATCGACCACCGCGCCACGCCGGTCCACCGTAGGCAAGACGGCGACATCCGGCAAGAAGGCCAAGGCAACGACGAAACCGGCCAAGCAGTCACCACCGACAAAGCCCGTGCTGAAACGCTCCGCCGTAAAAGCAGTTGCGTCGCGAAAGCCCGAGCCGCCGGCGAAGGGGCGAGCGGTCCCGGCTGCTAGGCGTCCAGCAGTCAAGGCTGCGACGGCCAAAAGCGCCTCAAAGTCGCCGACAGCGGTCAAACCGGTGATCGCCTCCAAGGCGAAGTCGCCCAAGCCGATGGTGGCCGTCAAGCCGTTCGTGACGCCCAAGTCTACACCGGCGGTCAAACCCGTGGTGGCCGCCAAGGTGACGGCTCCGGTGGCCGTTCGACCCGTTGTCGTGCCCATCGCGACGCCGGTGCCCCCGGTCGCGAAGCCCAAACGGAACCCGTCCGGGCTCGGCGTCCGCGACCTCCAGCACTTCGCCGACCTTCTGCTCGTCAAACGTCGGGAGATCGTCGGCGACATGCACTCCATGGAGGGCGAGGCCCTCCGCTCCGGCACCAGCGGCCTGTCCACCCTGCCCGTCCACATGGCCGACATGGGCACCGACAACTACGAGCAGGAGTTCACGCTCGGCCTGGTCGAGAAGGACCGCAACCTGCTCCGCGAGATCAACCACGCCCTCGCCAAAATTCCCGCCGGCACCTACGGCATCTGCGAGGGCACCGGCGAGCCCATCGGCAAGCCCCGGCTCGAGGTCCAACCTTGGGCTCGCCACTCGATCGAGTACGCCCGCCTCCGCGAACGCAACGGCCGCGGCGTGCGGATGTTCTGAGGTGCCCCGGCGGCGAGGTAGAGTTTCAGCCACGAAGGCAGGACCAAGGAAAGGAACTGGGAGTTCAACGAAAACGGGTTAAGCGTGGAATAGGCGCATCCCGAACGACCTTTCTTCGTCCTGCCTTCGCGTCTTCGTGGTTCAACTCTTCTCCCGGTCCGCTAAGATCGTGACCATGCCCTCCCCGTTTGCAGATACGCTCCGCTCGCCCGCCGCCCTAGCCCGGTTCTTCGTCACCTGCGGCGTCGGCCTCGCGGCCGACCTCTACACGAAGCACCTCGCCGCCGAGCACCTGGGCAGCGGAGAGGTGGTCGTCGCCATCCCGCACTGGCTGCAGTTCGAGTTCGTGCAGAATCCGGGTGCCGTCTTCGGCATCGCCCCGGGCCAGCGCTGGGCGTTCCTGATCGTCTCGGCGGCCGCGATCGCCTTCCTCACCTACCTCTTCGCCGGGTCGGGCCGGCGGTGGTTCTACCAGCTGATCCTGGGCGTCCTGCTCGCCGGCGTGCTGGGCAACATGTACGACCGCATCGTGTTCAGCTCCGTCCGCGACATGATCCACGCCGTCCCCGGCTGGCACTGGCCGGCCGGCGTCCGCCACGTGCTGCGGTTCCTGCAGCCCGACGTCTTCCCCTACATCTTCAACGTGGCCGACACGCTCCTGTGCGTCGGCGTCGGCGTCATGCTGGTTTACAGCTTCGTCGTCGCCCCCATCGAGCCCGCCCGCCCCGCCGTCGCCGCCCCGGCCGACGCGTCGGATTGATCCACGATGTCGCAAGACGAGCAGTACCTCCGCCGGGCCATTCGCCTGGCCATGAACGGCCGCGGCAAGGTCGAGCCCAACCCGATGGTCGGCTGCGTCCTGGTGAAGGACGGCCGCGTCATCGGCGAGGGCTACCACACCCACTTCGGCGGCCCCCACGCCGAGCCAACCGCGTTGGCCAGTTGCACGGAGTCGCCCGTGGGCGCAACGGCCTACGTCACGCTCGAGCCCTGCTGCCACACGAACAAGAAGACGCCGCCGTGTGCCCCGTTGCTGATCAAGGAGAAGATCGCCCGCGTCGTGATCGGCTGCCTCGACCCCAACCCGGAGGTGAACGGCAACGGCGTCCGCATGCTCCGCGACGCTGGGATCCAGATCGACGGGCCGGTGCTGGAGGCGGAGTGCAAGCAGCTGATCGCGCCGTTCCTGAAGCACGTCAACACCATCTATCCATACGCTACGCTGAAATGGGCTGAATCGGCCGACGGAAAGGTTGCTGGGCCTAATGGAACGCGCTTGCAGATCAGCAACCCCACCGCCTCGCGCCTCGTACAACTGCTTCGCTCCCGCTGTGGCGGAGTCCTAGTTGGAATCAATACGGTTCTGAACGACAACCCAACCCTGCTTCCGCGCGGCTACCCGATCCCTCAGAAGTTCTTTCGTATCGTTGTCGACACCCACATGCGAGTGCCCGTCGACTGCGAGTTGGCTCGAACAGCGGGTCAGTCCGACGTGATCGTCCTATGCGGTTGGAACGCGGGCGATGCTCAACCCGATCGCAAGCGGATCCTGATCGACCGCGGCGTGATCGTGAAGGACGACATCGACGATGACGAGACCGGGCGGATGCAGCTGAATCAGTGGTACCCGCTCCTTCACAATTGGCTAGACACGCATTTGTTGGTCGAGCCGGGTCCCACACTGGCGGCGGGAATGTTTCCAGTGGCCGACCGGCTGTGGGTGATCCGCTCGCCAGGTTGCGTCAACGATGCGACCGCCCCCGCCGCGGCGGCCGTGCCCGACCATTACATTCAGACCGGTTCCCTCGATCTCGACGGCGATCGCCTGACGGAGTATTTGAACACGCGTAGCCCCGCCTACTTTGCCCCCGTCCCCTCCGCCGATTTCGTGCTCGCCAGTTCGCGCGACTGAATTGACCCTGCGGCTCGCTGCTTGAGTGCGATTTCAATCCCACCCCGGCAGCAAGCGGCCGGGGCTCTCACGTCGGCAACAAATACAACCGAAACCGCAGCCGCAGTTCCTTCCGCCCCGGCGTCACCGTCGGGTACCGCACCGCCAGCGTCCGCTCGGCTCGCACGCGCTGCCACGCGGGCGAGGTCGGCTGAACCGTCAACCGCACGAACCGCGTCAACCCCGGTCCCGCGTGGATCGGTGTTAGGTCGTCCGCGAAACTATCGTCGGCCACCTGCCATGGCAACAGCAGTCCCGCCTGGAACGCCACCAACGCCCCCGGCGCAGCCACGCGCAGGTTCCGTAGCGCGAGCAACTGCTGCAGCGCCTCCGCATCCTCCGGTCGATCGGCGGCCACGGCGAGCACCGCCGCGTGCGTGCCCGCCAACAGCAGGTCCACATCCGGGTGACAGCCCAACAGGTCCGACGGCAGCGGCGGGTCGAGCGACCGAAGGTCATACTGCCGCGGCGGGTCGGCCGATACGGTCGTCGCCGCCACCAGGTCGGCGTGGAGCTTGGCGAACGGCGCGTACGGGTCGTCGTGGTCGAACGCCGACTCGACCGGCCCCCCGGCCGTCACCGTCGCCAGCAGTTGCAAGCACGTGCCGTACGCGTCGAACGGCGTCAGCGAGTCGTCCCGCAGCTGATGGCTCATCATGGCCGCGAAGTAGCTGAGCGACCGGTGCCGCCCGGCCAGCCAAACGTCGCCCCGGCTCACCGCCTCCGACCCGCCCGCCACGGCCGCCGCCGCGGCGTCGCGTGCCTCGCGAACCCGCTGGAACAGGTCCGCCACCAGCCGCCGCAGCGGCCGCGACGCCGACAGCCGAAAGCACGGCGGGACGAACGTCTCGTCCACCCGCCCGTCCACCAGCCGCAGCACGGGAAGAGATTCCCACTCGTTCGGGTCCGGGGCCTCGCCAGCGATGAGGTGCCCGTCGATCTGCCGCCCCACGACCGTGACCGGATCACCGTCCGGGTTTTCGTCCGGCACCTGCGCGTGGGAATGTTGCCGGTAGCCGGCCGCGCCGTTGCGAACCGCAAGGTGGATCACGACGCGACCGACATCGGTCACCTCGACCGGACGGACGACGCCGTTCCGCCCGTGGTGGACGACGGTGCCGTCGCGCATGATCGCATGCAGGGCCTCGAAACGAACCCGCGACCCCACGACGTCCGGTTCAGCCGTGACGAGGCCGTAGGAGAACGGCGTCAACAGGTGCCGGTTGGCCGCGTGCCGCCGCAGCGCCTGCCGCTGCATCGCCTGGAGGTGCTGCGGGCGAACGAAGAGGCCCTCGCCCCAGTGGAGTTGTTCGTCGTCTAACATAACCCGGAGCGTAGGCGTACTCGCCGAAGTCGAAGGGTTCAGGTTGCAGCTCCCGACGCCCGGTCGAACGCCGACGTCACCACGCCATCCGCTCGTCCCTCGCGGTACCGCTTGTACGTCCACCGCACCTTGCCGAAGTGAATCGACAGGTTCTCCGACAGGTCCTGCGGCCCCCCGCCCAGCGCCGTCACGTGCAAGCCGTGCCCGACCAGCACCGCTTTGCCAAGCTCGTACTCCAGCACCGTCTTCTCGCCGCCGCCCATCGGCACGGTGACGTGGACGTGGACGGCGTCGAACACCTGCCCCACCGCCGCCGCCCGCGCCAGCAGCACCGAGGCCGAGTCGACGCGCCGGGTCATCTCGATCGGCCCGAACGCCAGCGTCCCCCGGCTGACGGCGTCGGTCCCGTACGCCCCGTCCGGCACCCGACGCGCCAAGGGGGAGGACAGCCCCGTCACCTCCACCCACGCGGCGTGGCTCGCCTCCGTCGCCTCGCCGTCGATCCCCGGCACTTTCATGTAGATGGGCATGGTGCGTTCTGAGTTGAGAGTTGCGGGTTCTGAGTGCGGAGTTCAAACGCGGAACCCAGAACTGTCAGCTCAGAACTCATTCCACGGTACACACGATTCGCCCGTCCTCAACCCCCACGGCCACGCGCGACACCCCGCGCCCGTCCGACGACCGCGCCAACAGCTTGCCGGTCATGGCCGACAGCAGTTCCGTCTCGATCACCCGCCCGATCACCCGCGCCCCCGCCGACCGGTCATCGCACCGCGCCACCACGTGCTCGACCACGGCCGGGTCGTACGCGAACGCCGCACCGCCGTACGCCCCCGCCAGCCGAGTTGCCACCTTCGCCAATTGGAGTTTCGCCACCGCGACCAAGTCCTCGTTCGCCAGCGGGTAGTAAATGACCGGCGTCGTGCGGCCTAGGAACTCCGGCCGAAAGTACTCCGACAACGTTGGCCGCACCGCCGCCAACAGCGCATCGGGCGACGGTCGCTCGCCCGCGCACAGGCTCGCCACCATCGCGCTGGCCGCGTTGCTGGTCATCACGACCAGCGTGTTGCTGAAGTCGACGTCGCGCCCCTCGGCATCCCGCACGGTCCCCTTGTCGAAGACCGACAGGAACACGTCCAGCACCGCCCGCGATCCCTTCTCCACCTCGTCCAGCAGCAGCACCCCGTGCGGCCGGCGACGCACGGCCTCGGTCAGCACGCCGCCGTCGCCATACCCGACGTACCCCGCCGACGTGCCGAGTAGCTGCGACACCTTGTGGTCCTCGCCGAACTCCGACAGGTTGATCGTCGTCATCTGCTCCGCCCCGCCGTACAGCAGGTCGGTCAGCGCGACGGCCGTCTCGGTCTTGCCCACGCCGCTCGTGCCCACCAGCAGCAGCACCGCCACCGGCCGGCCCGGATCGCCCAGCCCCGCCCGGCTGCGCCGCACCGCCTCGGCCACGGTCGCCATCGCGTGCCGCTGGCCCACGACGCGAGCGTTGAGCCGGTGCTCCAGCGACAGCACCGCCACCCGCTCGTCCTGCGTCATCCGCCCGACCGGGATTCCCGTCCACCGCCCCACCACGTCGGCCACCGCCTGCCGGTCCACCACCGCGTGCGCCAGCGCCCCGCCAACCTGTTGTTCGGCCAGCACCTCGTTCGCCTCGACCAACCGCTCCCGGGCGTGGTCGCGCTGCCACTGTTCCACGGAGCCGTCGACGACGGTTTCCCATGACAGCCGTACATCCATGACCAGCGACCGCTCCCTTGCGTACCGCTGCTCCAGGGCGGCCAACTCCGCCGTCGTCCGCTCGCGCTCCTCGGCGAGGTGCGACAGCCGAGCCCCGTCCACCCTGACGCCCGCCGCCCGTTCCCGCTCCAGCAGCCGCAGGGCGTGGTCGGCATCGTCGATGCGCCGCCGGCAGTCCTGCAGCGCCGGCGGCTCCACCGACGTGCTGAGCGCGACGGCCGTGCAGGCGGTGTCGAGCAGCCCCACCGCCTTGTCCGGCAACTGGCGGCCCGGCAGGTACCGCTTCGACAGCGCAACCGCCGCCGTCACCGCCTCGTCCAACACGCGGACGCCGTGGTGCGCCTCCAGCGCCGGCACCACCGCCCGCAGCATCAGGCACGCCGTCGGCTCGTCCGGTTCGGACACCTTCACCAGCTCGAACCGGCGCGACAGGGCGGCGTCCCGCTCGAAGAACCGCTTGTACTCGGCCCAGGTGGTGGCCGCGATCGCCCGCAGTTCCCCGCGGGCCAGCACGGGCTTGAGCAGGTTCGCCGCGTCGCCCACGCCCTCGGCCCCGCCGGCGCCGAGCAGCATGTGGGCCTCGTCGATGAACAGGATCACCGGCACCGGGGATGCCCGCACCTCGTCCACCACGGCACGCAACCGCTGCTCGAACTCGCCACGCACGCCCGCCCCCGCCTGCAGCGCGCCCAGGTCCAGCGACCGCAACACGGCCGACTTCAACAGCGGGCTGTTCACCTGCCCCTTGGCCAGCCGCACGGCCAGCCCTTCGACGATGGCCGTCTTCCCCACGCCGGCGTCGCCCACCAGGATCGGGTTGTTCTGCCGCCGCCGCGATAGCGTCTGCACGCAATGGTCGATCTCGCGGTCCCGCCCCAGCACGGCGTCGATCTTCCCCGCCGCCGCCAGCGCGGTCAGGTCGACCGTGAATCGGTCCAACGCCGTCGTCGCCGCCGCGATGGCCGTGGCCCGTTGCGGTTCGATTTCGACGGCGGCCGCCGGCTCCTCAACGGCACCGACGATGTCCGCGAACTCCGCCGCCAACGTCGCCGGCTTCACCTTCGCCAGCTCCGGCGACTGCTCGGCCAAGAGCGTCCACAGCGTGGGCCGATCGGTGAGGGCGACCAGCAGGTGCCCGCCACGGATGACGGTGTCGCCGAACCGCATGGACGCGGCCAGCCACGCCGCCTCGATCATCTCGACCGTCTGCGGGCTGAACTCCGGCCGTCGGCTGCCGTCACCCCGGCGGAAGCGGTCGATCGCACCATTCAACTGCTCGTCCAGTTGATCCGGGTCGACGCCGAACCGCCTGCAGATGCGCTGCACGTCGCCACCGTCGGCGCGGAGCAGGGCGAGCAGCCAGTGCTCAGGCTCGACGCGGTAGTTCGTCCGCCGGAGGCAGCTGGCGACGGCCCCCTCCAGCGCCGCCATGGCGGCCGGATCGAGCCGGCCGGTGACGAGGTCCATGTCCAGGTTCGCTGTCGCCATCAATTACCTTCGGATTCCGCGCGGGAGGATCCGACCCAGAGGGTCCGCCCCAGCCGCCCCTCACCCAGCCGCCACGCCGGCACGTCCCGCAGGATCGGCCTTACGACGGCGGCCGGTCCGACCGTGGCGTCCAGCAACGCCCGCACGCGCCGCGACGCCCGCGTGCCGGGCGAAAACCGCTGGAAGTTGCGAAGGTCCAGCGGGCCGATCTCGACGCGCACGCCCCAGGTGGCCTGCTTGGGGCCAAGACGTCGGCCCGGCGTGCCCAATCGTAGCTGAGCATCGACGGGCACGCCGGCCCGGGCGGGCACGAACGGCACGACTTGAACCGGCACGCCCAGCAGGTGCCGCAGGACCGCGGCCAGCGAGACGACCGACGTCGGCCGGGTGACGGCGGCGAAGCCGGCCATCAGGGTGACGCGCTGTTCGGCCGAGCGCGTGTTCACTCGCGCAGGCGATGAAGTTTGGTCAGTCGAAGCCCGGCCCTCAGGGCCGTCGCTGAACGGACGAACATTGGCCACGGCGTACGAACCGGCCATTGCGAACCTCCCGGCACGCGGCGGACACGTCGCGATGACGTTCCCGGGATCGGTCACCACCACCACACGGGTGAATGCGTCGACGGGGCTCGCCGACGCCGCGGCGTGGTCGATCACCTGGGCGAGAAGGTAGGCGACGTCCGCCGGCAGAGAGCCGGGACCGAGCGCCATCTGCAGTTCAAGGCCGCGTGCGGTTCCTGCGGGCAGCTCGACGGTAGCCGGGACTTGGCGACAGGTGACGCGACCGATGGCCGGCCCACCAAACGATGCCGCGATGGCGGGCAGCAGCTCGCACAGATCGGTGCCGGCGAAGTTCCCCGTCGGCCATAGCGGCGGACGGACGGCGGTGACGGCCTGGACGCCCGTCGCGAAGCCGATGGGCCCCTCCGGCAGCGCCCGTCGGCAGCATGCGGCCCTCACGAGCAGCGTGCGCCCCCCCATGGCTGGGCGGCGGTCGGTCAGGGTAAGCCACGTCGCGTCGCCCTCTCGCCGCAGCGCGTATCCGCCCACCCGCGCTGCCTGGACAGCAAGCGAAGGCGGTAGCGGCGCGAGCCGCTCGGCGTAGGTCGTCACCGTCCGCCCGCCGCGCACCGCCCGCGCCCGCAACACGTCCATCACCACGCGCGATGGGCCCACTTCCGACAGGGGATCGACGTCCAACCGAACATCGCCCCCGCGCAGCGGCACGGGCGGCAGCTCGACCACGCGTCGATTGACGGCAGGCACGCAACCGATGCGAACCCATGGCACAGCAAGGTCGCCGGCGAACAGCAGGTCGAGCCGCAGACCGACGCTGTTGAGCGGCAGCGAATCGGGCGCGGCGACGTCCACGAACTGGAACTTCTCCGGACAGACCGCCCACTCGGTCAGGAGTCGTACCGCGTCGGGCTCCCGCGGGTCGGCCGGCAGCAAGGCGTCGGCCACGTCGAACCCTGTCGGTCGGACCGCGTCCTCCAACGTGTGCGGCGGGCCGTCGTCGGTCCAAACCGCCCGCACCGGGGCGCGGGTGAGCGTCCGGTAGGTTGCCGCGTCGACGAACAGCCTGAGCGCCGGGCCAAACGGCGGGGTATCGATGCGCGGCGGCAGCCGCAGCGCGAGATCGGTCCCGGGCTCGATGGCTCGCAGCCGCAGTCGGAGGCCGCCGCTGATCCGGTCGACGCCGGCCAGCGTGACGCGTGGCACGACGGCGTCCGAGGCGGTGCGGAACTCGACGGCCGAATGGCCGGTCGTCACGCGGGTCCCGGCCGGCACGTCGGGGCCGAACGACGCCGGGTCGAGCTGCACGATCACCCGCGCGGGCACCGGCTTGTGGGTGGTCGACGGGGTCATGGGTCGCACCTGCTCATTCGGCCGCCAGCTCGATGCGGATCGTGATCGGCACGTCGTCCATATCGTCGCCGCCGAGCCGGGGCGACAGGTCGAGCGTGCAGGCGAGCCGGCCGCCGGTCGTCTCCACGGCCACGTCGACCCGCCGCAACGGCAGTCGCGGGCCGACGTACCGGCCCCGGAGGCCGTCCGCCAGTTCCATCGCGATCTCTGCCGGCGGTCGGCCGACCAGTTCGCGGCAACGAACGGCCACGATTTGGGCGATGCGGGCCGCCATCAGAAGTCGCCCGGCTTGCTCGTCGGCCACGTCGAACGGCCACCCGTGCGTGCGCACCGATCGGATCGCGTCGGCCGCCACGGTGTACGCCGCGCTCCCCAACAGCGGCCCACCGGCAACCGACGGCCAGTCGAACCAAGCCGCCCACGCCGGATCGGCCGACAACGGGGGGCAGAGTATCGCACGGTCGTGCACCGGGACCACGAACGACGTGGCCGAGCCCTCGGGCACGAAGGCGGGGCAGATGGCCCGCTCGGCGACATCGGCAAGGTCCGCGGCACGAGACCCCGCAACCAACAGTGCGATCGGGTGCCCGCCGCGCGTGTCCAACGGTCCAACGTACAGCAAGCGATGCAGCCAGCCAGCGTCGCCGTCGGCCCAGTCGGCGGCGGACGCGTCGCACGCCTGCACCTCGATCGCCGGTGACGTGGTGGGGCCGGAAGTGGCGTGGGTCAGGAGCGACACGCTGCGCCAGGCGGCGTGGAGCGGCGCGAAGGCGTCGTGGGTCACGATGGTCGCGACCTGCTCGCCGATGGCCCGGTCGACCGCCACCAGCAGTTCGCCGGCCCAGTCGGTCGCCGCGGGGTCGTCGGTCGCCAGCGCGGACGAAAGCCCGCGGCACAGGTCGGCGGGGTCGGGCCAATCGTCGTCCACGGCGACAGCATACCCGCCCCGGTCACTCGACGGCGGCGAGGCGGATCTTGGCGTCGTTCAGCTTGGGGTCGAGCTCCAACGCCTTGCGGTACCGGGCGGCGGCGGCCTTCGTGTCGCCCTGCTGCTCGGACACCGAGCCGAGATCGAACTCGACCTCGGCCGGGGTGAGGACGGCCGACAGCTGGTCCGCCGCCGCCTGCCACTGGCCGCGGCGGGCCAGCAGGCGGGCGTAGTTCACGCGGCACGGCTCGCACCTGGGGTCCTTGGCGATGCCGGCCCGGAACGCCTCGACCGCCTCGCCCGGCCGGCCGGCCAGGTCCAGGGCGAACCCCAGGTCGCTGTAGGCGGGGGCCGTCCCGGCGGTCGCGTGGACGTACTGCTGCCAGATGGGGACGGCGTCGGGCTTGCGCTCGGCGGTCAGGATCATGCCGAGCCGGTACAGCGAGTCGGTGTCGGTCGGCAACAGCTTGATCGCCGCCCGGTATTGACCCTCGGCGGCGTCGAGGTCGCCCCGGCTCTCGGCGACCTGGCCCGCGGCGAAGTGCGTGCGGGCGGCGACCGGGGGCGTCGGCGCGGTGTTGAAGTCGCCCGGCTTGGCCGAGATGGCCGCGTCGTGCGTGGTCGTCGTCGTGTGCTCGCAGCCGACGGCCCACAGCACGGTCAGGGCCAGAACGGTGACTCGGGTCAGATGTCGCATGGGGGTGCCTCGCTGCATC
Organism: Tepidisphaeraceae bacterium; assembly: GCA_965198865.1. GTDB lineage: Bacteria > Planctomycetota > Phycisphaerae > Tepidisphaerales > Tepidisphaeraceae > CBDAQA01. The sequence goes on from CBDAQA010000025.1 coordinate 727,697, forward strand.
GATCATCGGCCAGACCGTTGCCGCCGCTTGCGTCGGGTTGTGGGCGGTTATAGAAGGTCGGGGCGTCGCCTGTCTCTGCAAGGGTTCATCCGCATGACGATCATCCGCTCTCGCCGCTTCTGTGCCGCAGCCCTGCTCCTGCTCGCGGCGATCGCCGCCCCGGCCACCGGTGAGGTCACGGGGAAGGTGATGCTGGTCGGCCCCCCGCCCGACATGGGCACGATCGACATGACCGGCCAGAAGCAGTGCGCCGCCCTGCACCCCGACCCGGTGACCGAGGAGACGGTCGTCGTCGGCGACAAGGGGGAACTGAAGAACGTCATCGTGTCGCTGAAGAAGTCGACCGACGACGACGACAAGGCCGTCCCCAACCAGCCCCCGCCGCCCAGGGAGCCGGCCACGCTGGACCAGAAGGGGTGCATGTTCTCGCCCCACGTGCTGGCCATGGAGGCGGGCCAGCCGCTGGTGATCAAGAACAGCGACCCGTTCCTGCACAACGTCCACAGCCAGGCGACGGTGAACGAGGCGTTCAACATGGCGATGCCCACCGCCAACGACGGCGAGCGGGCCGACCCCCAGCCCAAGGCCCCCGAGGTGTTCAAGGTCAAGTGCGACGTCCACCCGTGGATGACCGGCTACGTGGCCGTGTTCGACCACCCCTACTTCGCCGTCACCGGCGACGACGGCACGTTCGCCATCAAGGGCCTCCCCGACGGGGCCTACACGCTGCAGGCGTGGCACGAGCGGTACAGCACCAAGGAGCAGAAGGTGACCGTCAAGGACGGCAAGGCGGTGGTCGACTTCGCCTTCAGGACCGACGACAAGCCGGCCCCGGCGGCCAAGAGGTGATCTCCCGCCGACCGGCGTGTTACACAATGTGACGAAATGTTACAGTCGGGACCCCGAAGGTTGACACGATATTGCTCGGATGGCTGGGTATGATCCCGACCTTGCGTTGCCCCACCCTCGCCATCGGCCGCGACTGGTGGCTGCCGACGAACTACGCCGTTCACGGGCGCGAGACCGACGCCCTGTTCGCCTGGTTCTTCTGGATCACGGTCGCCGTGGCGGTGGGCGTGCAGGCGACGCTGGTACTGTTCCTGTATCGATACCGCGCCCGACCAAACGACCCGCGGCCCGCCACGTTCACCCACGGCAAGAAGGTCGCCGAGCTCACCTGGACCCTGGTCCCCACCGTCATCCTGGCCGCCTTGGCGATCGGCAGCAAGCGGGTGTGGGATGATTACCGCAGCTCGCCCGACCTGGACAACCCCGCCCGATCCAAGGTGCTGGTGATCGGCCAGCAGTTCATGTGGAACGTCGTCTACCCTGGCCCCGACGGAAGGTTCGGCCGGTACGGCGTCTACCCCCGCCCCACCGACACCAGGTGGCCCGTCGGCCCCGGTGGCACGCCCACCACCTTCGCCGGCGTGACCGGTCCGGCCTCGCTTCCCCCGGCCAAGGCGGCCCGCGCGGTCGACAACTACGTCGACCAGATCAACCCCCTCGGCAAGGACTTTGCCGACCCCGCCGGCCAGGACGACGACTGGGAGAAGACGCCCGGCCGACCGATCTACATCCCCGTCGATCGGCCCGTTGAGATCGACGTGATGTCGAAGGACGTCATCCACGACTTCTACCTGCCGAACTTCCGCGCCCAGCTCTACGCCGTCCCCGGCATGGTCGGCCGGTTCGTGATCACGCCGACGACGACCACCGCAGATCTGGAGCGCGCCAGTCGGCGAACAGTGTCGGTCGACGAATTACCACTGGATGCTGTGGCCGACATCGATGAGCACTCGGTCGGCGCGGTGAAGGACAAGACCGGTTGGCGGTATGCTGATCCCAAGTCGCGGAGGAAGCTGGCCTCCCTGCAGCGTGACGGCTACCCGCTAGCCGCCGGCGTCGGGCCGAAGCTGAAGGGTGTCGGGATCGCGTCGATCACGATCCACACGCCCCAGCCGTTCGAGGTGGTGTGCGCTCAGCTCTGCGGCATCGGCCACTCGAAGATGCGGGCCGAGCTGATCGTGCTGTCGCAGGCCGAATTTGACCGGCGCTTCCCGGCGGTGCCGCACGCGAAGTGAGGAGAAATTTGAACCACGAAGGCGCGAAGACACGAAGGTAGGACAAAGGGAGAGGCCGAGTTCAGTTCCCTCGGTCGCCGCGGGCGGACGAGGAAGACGAATGTGCCACGAATGAACACAGATGGGAAAACGCCGGAAATTAATCTGGGTGCGTCCGTGGTCATCTGTGGCAAAAATTCTTTCTGCCCGTTCCGTTGGGTTCGGAGCCGAGCAAGTGTGAATTCTTCGTCCGACCTTCGCTTCTTCGCGTCGTCGCGGCTCAAATCTCTCGGTCGAACCGACCAGAACGAATGACCGCCATCGCCCCGCCACATTCGCTCGAGTACTCACACGGCCACCACCAGCCCGCCGATTGGGTGCGGCGGTACCTGTTCTCCACCGACCACAAGACGATCGGCCTGCAGTACCTGTTCGCCGGGCTGGCGTTCTTTGCGTTGGGCGGCCTGCTGGCAATGCTGATCCGCTGGCAGCTCGCCTGGCCCAGCGACCCGGCCCACCCGGTGCCGGTCCTCGGCAAACTGCTCGGCTGGAACCAGGGCATCATGCCGCCGGACGCGTACAACGTGATCCTCACGCTGCACGCCACGGTGATGATCTTCCTCGTGCTGATCCCGCTGCAGGTGGGGGCGTTCGGGAACTACCTCATCCCGCTGAAGATCGGCAGCCGCGACATGGCGTTCCCGTTCCTGAACGGGCTGAGCTTCTGGATGTACCTGGCCGGCGGCGCGATCCTCCTGGCCGGCGTCAGCCTGCCGGGCGGGGCGGCGTCGTCGGGGTGGACCAGCTACCCGCCGATCAGCTCGATCCCCTACAACGGCACCGGCTACGCCCCCGCCGCGCGCGGGGTGCTGTCGCTGCTACAGGCCTCGGGATCGACCTGGCCCACGCTGCCGGTCGCCGTCAACTTCGCCACGCTGTTCCTGCTGTTTGCGTTCATCGCGCTGCACGGCGCGCCGGTGGCCAACCGGTTCGGCCCGGCGATCTTCACGATCGTCGTGGCCGCCGTCGCCGCGGCGATCGTCGTGCGGGCCGTGCAGTCGGCCGCGTTCGACGGGCAGTCGTGCTGGTTCGTCGCCCTGCTGATCATCGGCACGTCCAGCACGCTGGGGGCGGTCAACTACATCACGACGATCCTCAAGCTGCGGTGCCCCGGCCTCACGCTGTTCCGGCTGCCCATGACCGTTTGGAACCTGGGCATCACCAGCGTCCTGATCCTGTTCTCCACGCCGGTGCTGGCCAGCGTGCTGGTGATGAACCTGCTGGACCACCACGGCCTGACCAGCTTCTTCGAGCCGGCCGGGTGGGTGCTGAGCAACCAGGTGCAGCGCAACGCCGGGGGCGGGTACGTGCTGCTCGACCCGCACCTGTTCTGGTTCTACAGCCACCCGGCGGTGTACATCATGATCCTGCCGGTGTTCGGCATGGTGTCGGACATCCTGCCCACCTTCAGCCGCAAGCCGCTGTTCGGCTATCGACCGATGGTGTACGCGACCGGCGCGATCGCGTTCCTGGGGTTCCTGGTGTGGGGCCACCACATGTTCCAGAGCGGCATGAACCCCGCCATGGGGGCGGCGTTCGCGATCAGCACGATGTTCATCGCCGTGCCCAGCGCGATCAAAACCTTCAACTGGCTCGGCACCCTGTGGGGCGGCCGGCTGCACCTGACCGTGCCGATGCTGAACGCCTGCGCGTTCGTCAGCCTGTTCGTCATCGGCGGGCTGAGCGGGATCATCACGGCCAGCACGCCGATCGACGCGCACCTGCACATGACCTACTTCATCGTCGCGCACATCCACTACGTGCTGTTCGGCGGCAGCACGTTCGGGCTGTTCGCGGGGATCTACTACTGGTACCCCAAGATGTTCGGCCGGATGACCAGCCCGACGCTGGGGTACGTCCACACGATCGCCAGCTACGTGGCGTTCAACTGCGTGTTCTTCCCGATGCACTTCCTGGGCCTGCAGGGCATGCCCCGGCGGGTGGCCGACTATACGGGCTACACGTCGTTCGCGCACCTGCAGCCGATGAACGTGTTCATCACGATGAGCGCGTTCACGCTGGGCTTCGCCCAGCTGCCGCTGGTGGTGAACTTCTTCGGCAGCATGATCTGGGGGAGGCGCGCCGGGAACAACCCGTGGCGGGCGACCACGCTCGAGTGGACCGATGCGACGAGCCCCCCGGCAGAGCACAATTTCGACGTCATCCCGACGGTGTACCGCGGGCCGTACGAGTACAGTGTGCCAGGCGCGACCGACGACTTCTCGCCGCAGTCGGCGCCTGATGTTTGGGAGGGTGTGAGACAGGTGCGCTGATCGCAGCCGCGGGGCTTCAGCCCGCGGGCTGAAGCCCCGCGGCTGCGATGTGCAACTCCCTTTGTCAGTTGGAATCGCCCGGCAATGCGCGCTGCGGCAGGTCCTGCCACTTCGCCACGCCCTTCTCGTACCTGATCTTCCAGACGCGGTCGAACGCCTTCTCGTCCCACGCGTCCGGCGCGTCCTTCGCCCCCAGCGCGTGGGCCAACTCCGGGATCTTCCCGTGGTGCCACGCGATCAGCACCGTCTTGCCGGCGTACCTGGGGTCGGTCAGGATCGAGCGGGCCAGCTCGGCGACGTCGTCGTCCTTGACCGAGTGCTCGATCTCCTCGTGCAACGCCCTCGCCAACGGCGTGATCGTCTCCATCGGCCGATCGCTGTGGGCCGACCGCTTCGTCGCGATCAGGAAGTCGGGGTGCGGGAAGTGGGCGGGGAGGGCGGTCGCCAGCGCCGCCGCCCGCTCGAACCCGCGCGGCGACAGGTTCGGGTCCTTGTCCGCCGGCTTCTCGGCGTGGCGGATGATCATGACGACCGCGGGGCCTGACGATGGCGCCGGCCGATCCTCGCTCCTCACGAGCGGCGAGCGAGCGGTGAGCATCGCCACGAGGATGGGAATGTACAGGCGAGTTCGAGGGTTCATCAGAGTTGCCATCCATACCGGCAGGGACCGGTTCGCACGAGCGCGGAGCGTCGGATCAGTGACCAATGGTATACTCGGTCAGGCATCGGACGGAGGTCCATCGAATGGCGGAGTTGACGCTGGATCCGCAGACGCAACGACCGTGCGTCGGACGGTTCGGGCGATGCCGTATGGTGATGACCGGTTCTTCTGTTGACGATCACTTCGCGTCCGCCCAGTTCGCGCCCCACCCCGCCTCGGCCTTCAGCGGCACGTCCAGCGTCATCGCCGCCGCCATCTCGGCCTTGATGATCTCGGCCTCGGCGGCCACCACGTCCTTCGGCGTCTCGAACACCAACTCGTCGTGTACCTGCAACAGCAGCTTCGACTGCATCTGCTCCGCTTGCATGCGGCGGAACAGGCGAACCATGGCCGTCTTGATCAGGTCGGCCGCGGAGCCCTGGATGATCGTGTTGCCGGCCTGGCGCTCGGCACCCTTGCGGACGGCGAGGATGCTGCTGTTGATCTCGTTGATCGGCCGGCGGCGGCCGCTGATCGTCTCGACGTAGCCGTGCTCCTGGGCCTGGCGGACGGCGTCGGCGCTGAACTTTTCGATGCCGGGGAACCGGGCGTTGTACAGGTCGATCAGCTCCTGGGCCCCCTTGGTGTTGAGCCCCTCGATGCGGTTGGCGAGGCCGAACGCGCTGACGCCGTAGATGATGCCGAAGTTGATCGTCTTGGCGTAGCCCCGCTGCTCGCGGGTCACCTGCTCCAGCGGCACGCCGAACACCTCGGCGGCGACGGCGCGGTGGATGTCCTCGTCGGCGGCGAACGCCTTGAGCAGGGCCGGCTCCTTCGTGTAGTGGGCCAGCACGCGCAGTTCGATCTGGCTGTAGTCGACCGTCAACAGCACGTTGCGGTCCGGGTCGCCGGGCACGAAGGCGAGGCGGATGCGGCGGCCCTCGTCGGTGCGGATGGGGATGTTCTGCAGGTTGGGGTCGGACATGCTCAGCCGGCCGGTGCCGGCACCGGCCTGGTTGAAGTTGCCGTGGATCCGGCCGGTGCGGGGGTTCACCTCTTCGGTGAGGTTGTCGAGGTACGTGTTCTTCAGCTTCTGCAGCGTGCGGTAGTCGAGGATGAGCTTGGGCACCGGGTGCCGCTCGGCCAGCCGTTCGAGCACGAACACGTCGGTGCTGAAGCCGGTCTTGGTCTTCTTGCCGGTGGGCAGGCCGAGCTTCACGAACAGCGTCTCGGCCAGCTGCTTCGGGCTGTCCGGATTAAACTCGCAACCCGCCGCGGCCATGATCTTGGCGCGCAGCTCGTCGATGCGCGTGCCGAGCACGCCCGACTGCTCCTTGAGCACGGCCGAGTCGACGGCCACGCCGTTGAACTCCATCTCGGCCAGCACGTCGATCAGCGGCGTCTCGAGGTCGTCGTTCAGCTTCCGCAGGTCGGCGAACTCGTTCAGCCGCCCGTCCAACATGTCGGCCAGCCGCAGCGTGATGTCGGCGTCCTCGGCCGCGTACGCCGCCACCTTGGTCAGGTCGACCTTGTCCATGGTCGTCAGCGTCTTGCCCTTACCGATCAGCTCGTCGGTCGCGATCTTCTTGAAGTTCAGCAGGTCCATCGCCAGCCGGTCCATGCCGTACTGCATGCGGCTGGCGTCGAGCAGGAACGCGGCCACCATCGAGTCGACCGCCACCCCGCGCACGTGTATGCCCAGGTTCCGCATCACCAGCAGGTCGTACTTGATGTTGTGGCCGACCTTCTGAATCGCTGCATCTTCGAGGATCGGCTTGATCGCGGCCATCACCCTGTCGAACGGCAAGTGGAGTTGCCCCTCCGGCCCCTTCACGGGCACGTAGTACCCCTCGGCCCTGGCCCAGCTGAAGCTCATGCCGACCAGCCCCGACTTCATCGCCCCCAGGTCGTCGGTCTCGGTGTCGAACGCGAACCGCTTCTGCTGCTTCAGCTGCGACAGGAACGCGGCGAACGATTCCTCGGTGGCGACCAGGTGGTACTTGCAGTCGGCGCCCGTCTCGCACACCGGCCCATCCGGCGGGGGTGGGACCGTGTCGTCGACCGTTGCCTTCGGCTTCGGCTCCTTCATCGCGTTGCCGAACAGGTCGGTCGCAAACGACGGCAGCAGGCCCGCACTCACGCGCGGTCCGACGTTGGCCGACGGCACGACATCCAGCCGCTTGAGCAGGCTGGTGAAGCCCAGGTGCGTGAGGTGGCTGCGCAGCGCGTCGGTATTGAAGCCCGCGAACTTGCAATCGTCGGGGTTGAAGTCGACCTTCACGTCGGTGTGCAGCGTGACCAGTTGCCGGGTGATCGGCATCTTCTCGCGGAACGCTTCGAATCCCTCGCGCAGCTTGGGCGTCAGCTCGTCGAGGTGGTCGAACACGGCGGCGGCCGAGCCGTACTTCTTGACCAGCTTGACGGCCGTCTTCTCGCCCACGCCCGGCACGCCGGGCACGTTGTCGATCGCGTCGCCCATGAGGGTCTGCACGTCGATCGCCTCGGCCGGCGTGTAGCCGAGCTTGGCCTCCATGTTGGTCGGATCGGTCACGTCGCCCGACTGCACGTCGTACATGCGCGTGTGGTCGTCCAGCACCTGACGCAGGTCCTTGTCCTTGGAGACGAGGAACGTCTCGTAACCCTGCCCGCCGAGCCGCTTGGCCATGGTGGCCAGCACGTCGTCGGCCTCGTAGGTGGGGACGAAGAAGATCGGCAGCCCCGCGTCGCGGCAGATCTGCAGGATGCGGGCCTCCTGCGGGCCGAAATCGTCGGGCCGCGGCTTGCGGGTCGACTTGTAGTTGGGGTCGATCTGCTTGCGGAACACCCCCTCGTCGCCCGCGGCGTCGATCACCATCGCCAGGTAGTCGGGCTTGCGCGACTCGACCAGGTTCAGCAGCATCTGCGTGAAGACGAACGTCGCCCGCGTCGGCTCGCCGGTCGGGCTGGTCAGGTCGCGGAACGGGGCGAAGTAGGCCCGGAAGATCTGGGCGTGGCCATCGATGAGGTAGAAACTCTTGGTTGGCATAGGAGGTCGGACAGTTTACGCGGCGAGCCGGGCCGTCGTACAATCTGGCCACCATGCCAGCGACTGCTCCGAGCACGTCTACACCCGGGAAAAGTCGGCACCAGCCCTCGCTTTATCGGTGGACCTACGACGAGTACCAGCGGTTGGTTGATGCCGGATTCGATTTCGACGGCCGCGTGGAACTGGTCGGGGGCAAGATCATCAAAATGGCTGCGCATAAGGATCTCCACGCTGCGAGCTACGAGCTGACCCGTCGAGCGGTCGAATCGGCGTTCGGTCCCGGCTTTTGGGTGCGCGGGCAACTCCCACTACACCTTGGTCGATGGTCCGGGCCAGAGCCGGATGTGGCCGTCGTTCCGGGTGGTCCCCGAGACTACGTTGGCACGGGCCACCCGCGCTCCGCCCTGCTCGTAGTCGAAATCGGCGACGCCACTTCACTGATGGACCGGCGGATCAAAGGCCCCCGGTACGCCCGGGCCGGGTACGCGGATTACTGGATCGTCAACCTGGTTGATCGGGTGGTTGAGATCCATCGCGACCCGGTGGCGGACGCATCGGTGCGTTTGGGTTGGCGGTACTCCCAGGTGACCGTCCTGACGCCACCGGCTGCACTGGCTCCGCTGGCCGCGCCGAACGCGCCCATTGCGATGGCGGACCTCCTGCCATGATCGCTTCCGCGCCCGTTGCGCCCGCCGCCCTCGCTTGACCGTCGCAATTGCCGTCGGATACATTCGTTCGCGACGCCGCCGGTGCCGCTGTAACGGTGCCGCGGTGATTCCCGCCCGGAGGTTCACCCCGCATGCCCCCGATCAACCAGCAAGGCTCCCGCGCGGGCCTGGTCACGGCCCTGGTCGTGTTCGTCATCCTCTTCGTCGTCTCGGCCGTCTTCGCGTTCAATTACTACGGAAAGCTGACGCAGGCGAACTTCAACCTGCAGGCGCAGAAGACGCTGTACAACGGCTACCTGAGCGACGCGACCATCCAGCAGCCGCAGGTGCAGGCGCTGGTCGCGGCCAAGACCGAGCAGCCGCCCCACTTCGGCATCGTGAACAGCCCGGCCGAGACGGCGATCGACGTCGCCATGAAGCAGACGTCGGGCCTGGCCGGCCTGATCGGCGGGGCGACCGGCGACCAGCCGGCGGGGGTCGTGGCCGACTCGGTCGCGGTGGCGCTGAAGAAACACCAGGACGACCTGAAGACCGCGGGGGTCCGGGTCAACCTGTCGGCCGGTGGGCTGCTGGGGGCGCTCGACCAGCTCACGTCGGCGGCCGTCTCCAGCCAGAAGCAGGTGGCGACCCTGACCGGGCAGAAGGCCGACTCGGACCAGAGGGTCGCCGCCCTCAGCGACACGCTGGCCAAGGTCAACGCTGAGAAGGACACGGCGGCCAAGGCGCAGCAGCAGACGAACACCGAGTCGCTGGCGCAGGTGCAGAAGTCGCTGGAGGACAACACCGCCGCCGTGAAGACGATGCAGGACAACGCGGCCGCGGCCGTGAAGACCAACGCCGACCAGCAGCAGGCCGCCCTGGCCCAGGTGGCCGATGCCCAGCGTCAGCTGACCGCCGCCCAGACCCGCCTGAAGACGGTCGAGGACCACCTGGCCAATCGGCGTCCGCAGGTGGTGAACGCGGCCGTCCGCATAGCGGATGGCCAGCTGATCCGCGTGCCGGGCAGCGGGGTGTGCTACATCAACCTCGGGTACGGGACCGGCGTCACGAACGGGCTGACGTTCGAGGTGTACGACAAGATCTCCGGCGTCCCGCCGATCCCGCCGAACGTGACCGGTGACGAGCAGCTGCCGGTGGGCAAGGCGTCGATCGAGATTATCCACGTCGGCGACAACAGCAGCGAGTGCCGGATCGTCCACACCGAGCCGGGCGCGGTCCTGACCGAGGGCGACCCGATCGAGAACCTGGTGTACGACGCGCACCAGAAGTATCAGTTCAACGTGTTCGGCAACTTCGACCTGGCCAACACCGGCCGGCCGAACCCGGCCGACGCTGAGGTCGTCAAGCGGCTGGTCACCCAGTGGGGCGGGAAGCTGACCGACAAGGTGTCGCCCGACACCGACTTCCTGGTGCTCGGCATGGAGCCGGTGCTGCCGGAGTTCGCCAAGGACGACCTGACGCCGGAGAACCAGGACAAGCTGCAGAAGGCGCAAGAGGCACTGGACCAGTACCAGGAGGTCAGCAAGGACGCGAAGGACCTGCACATCCCGATCCTGAACCAGAACCGGTTCCTGTACTACGTCGGGTACTACGACCAGGCCAAGCGCTGAGTCAGCCGCCCATTTGAGCGAGACCACGGGGAGCCCCGGATGTACATCCGGGGCTTCCCTTTTGCGCGATGAAGATCGTCCACATCATCACCCGGCTGATCGTCGGCGGCGCGCAGGAGAACACGCTGCTCAGCTGCGAGGGACAGCACGACCGCGGCCACGACGTGACGCTCGTCACCGGCCCCGCGATCGGGCCGGAGGGGTCGCTCCTGGACCGCGCCCGCGGGCACGGCTATCGAGTGGTGGTGATCGACGACATGCGGCGGTCGATCCACCCGACCCGGGACGGTCGGACGTACCGCGCGCTGGTGCGGCTGCTGCGCCACCTGAAGCCTGACGTCGTCCACACCCACAGCAGCAAGGCCGGCATCATCGGCCGGTGGGCGGCGCACCGGGCCGGGGGATGCGCGGTCGTCCACACGATCCACGGGCTGGCGTTCACCGCCTCCACCCGGCGGTCGGTCAACACCGCCTACCGCCTGCTGGAGCGTTGGACCGCCCCGGTGACCGACAGGATCGTCTGCGTGGCCGACGCGATGCGCGACCAGTCGCTGGCGGGCGGCGTCGGGCGGGCCGACCAGTACGTCACCGTCTACAGCGGCATGGAGACCGGGCCGTTCCTGTCACCGCCGGTCCCGCGGGCCGAGACGCGCCGGCGGCTGGGGCTGGGCAACGAGCGCGTCGTCGTCGGCACGATCGCCCGGCTGTTCCACCTGAAGGGGCACGACGACCTGCTCGACCTCGCGCCCGACCTGTGCCGGCGTTTCCCACAGGTGCGATTCTTATGGGTGGGGCATGGCCTGCTCCGCCCTCAGTTCGAGCGGCGGATCGCCGAGCTCGGGTTGGCGGACCGGTTCGTGCTGACCGGCCTCGTGCCGCCCGAGCGGGTGCCGGAGCTGACGGCCGCCATGGACATCCTCGCCCACCCGTCTCGCCGCGAGGGGCTGGCCCGGGCGCTCCCGCAGGGGGCGCTGTGCGGCTGCCCCACCGTCACCTACGACGTCGACGGCAACCGCGAGGGGCTGATCGACGGCACCACCGGCTACGCCCTGCCGCCGTTCGACGTGCAGCAGTTCGGCGAGGCGCTGGCGACGCTGCTGGCAGATGGCGAGAAGCGGCGCGCGATGGGCGATGCAGGCCGCAAATTTGCGGCTGGTCGGTTCGATACTTCGGTGATGGTGGACGGGCTGGAGCGGGTGTATGCCAATGTGATCAGGTGACCTCAGCATCCCCGTTTGGAAGGCGTCCGAAAACAAAACGCCGCCACGAAAGGGCCGCGCACAGAGGGACTCCGCAGTAAGCGGCTGCCGAAAAGACCGCCTACTGCAGAGTACCTCCGTGTGCGGCTCCTCGGTGCCGGTCGATCCGAAGCGGCTTCTCGGACAGCCTCTTAGCCACGGTCCCGAAGCAACTCTCCCAGACGGTCGAAGGGCATCCCCTGGGGACTGCCGCTACACGGGTCATCTCACCCCGCCGCGCCGATGCGTCCCAATCCCACGCCGATCGCCAGCACGATCAGTCCGCCGACGATCACCTGGACGATCGTCTTCGCCAGCGGCGTGGCCATGTAGCGGTAGCGGATGTAGGCGATGACCAACAGTTCGACCACGACGACAGCGTAAGCCGTGTTGAGGGCGACGCGGATGTTGTGGATCAGGAACGGCAGCGTGTGGAGCATGCCTCCGACCGTGGTGGCGACGCCGGTGATGGCGCCGCGCCGCACCGGGTGGCCCCGGCCGGTCACTTTGCCGTCGTCGCTCAGTGCCTCAGCCAGGCCCATGCTGACGCCCGCCCCGACGCTGGCGGCCAGCCCGATCAGGAACGCGTAGCGGGACTGCCCCGTGGCGACCGTCGTTCCCGCCGCGGCGAACAGCGGCGCCAGCGTCGAGACCGAACCGTCCATCAGGCCCAGCAGCGCCGGCTGGACCGACTGCAGCACGAACGCCGCCTGGGCGTCGGCCTGGACGTGGCCGTCCGTCTCGACGGCCGGAAGGGTTGCGTCAGGATCGGCGGGGACTTCCAATTGGAACGTCGACATGTCAGTGCTCGCTACACAGGTTCCGGGTCTGGCAAGGGCCGAACGTCTCGGCCCGCCAGTTAAGCATGGACCTGCCCACCGCGTCCAGCGAAACGAGCTAAAATTGGTCCATAAATAGAATGTTAGATAGCGAATCAGTCGCAACGCTCAGCGCGACTTAGCTGGAAATCGAACGCGAATCAATCTCACTGTCGAGCCGCGCTGACGGGCACGACAACTGAAATAATCGGTATCAAGCGAGATTTCCAGCCCTACGCAGCGGTTCAACACGGCGAATTCCGTGAAAGCTACAATTTAGTTTGCGTACTCCAATTTGCCGGATAGCGTGATGGCCAAATCCACAGGTTAATCATTTTCCAAACCTACTTACCATGGTCTGAACATCAATGGTGATTGATCTCAATCTAGGCGTCGGCGGCTTAGTCGTGCCAGTGGCGTCGCCGGCTTGGCGTCCGTTCCGGTTGCTGGCCGCGGGTCCGAGGCGTGCCCTGCTGGCGCTGCTGGCGTTCGCGGTGATCTACGGGTGCTTCGTCGAGGACCGGGGTGCCCTGATCCGCACCCGGCACACCGACGTCGGGACCTACTTCTCGGCCGCCTGGGCCATCCGCATCGGGTCCGACCCCTACGACGCGCGGGACCGCAACGGCTGGCACTACACCGACCCGCCCCTGCTCGCCGTGCTGCTCACCCCCCTCGCCGACGCTCCCCCAGCCATGCGGCGGACCGGGCTCCTCCCCTACGCAGTGTCGGTCGGCGTGTGGTACGGGCTCAGCGTCGCGTTCCTCTTCCTGGCCGCCGACCGGCTGGCCCGCGCGTTGATCGGCGCCATCGCCCGGCGGCAATCGATCACAGGTCGCTCGCCGGCCGGCAACGACCCCGCCCGACGGTGGGCGTGGCGGTGGTGGACGCTGGTCTTCTGGCCGCTGCTGCTCTGCCTGCCCGCCATCTGCCGGAGCGTGATCCGCGGGCAGGTCGGGCCGCTGTGGCTCCTGCTGATCTGCCTGATGGTCGCCGACGTGGTCGAGCGGCGCCCGCTCCGCGCGGGCCTGTGGCTGGCCGGGGCGATCTGCGTGAAGGTGATCCCGGCGTTCCTGCTGATCTACCCGCTGTGGCGGCGGGACTGGCGGATGCTGGCGGGGACGGCCACCGGGCTGTTCCTGGGGCTGTTCGCGGTCCCCCTGCTGGCCATGGGGCCCGGCGACTTCGCCCGCGCCAACGTCCACTTCGTCGACAGCTACGTCCGCCCGGCGCTGACCGGCGGGCGGATCGACCCGGCCGTCGAACACGAGAGGGTCGACCCGCGGACCAGCGACACGAACGCGTTCGTCGCCTGCCTGATGAACACGGGCCACCTGCTGTTCGGCACGGAGCGGCCCTACACCCCGCCCCGCTTCGCCCGGGTCGGCCACTGGGTGCTGGGCGGGCTGATGACGGTGGCCACGCTGGCCGCCGCCGGCTTCGCCGCGCCCCGCCGTGGGAGGGACCCCATCAACGAGGCGATCTTCCTCGGCCTGCTCACGGTCGTGATGCTCCCGCTCGCGCCGGTCTGCCCCCCGCACTACTTCATGCTGTTGGCCCCGCTGCTGATGGCCGTGCTGGCCACCTACCTGGGCCCCGGCGGGCTGCCGTACGTTACCCCCGGGTGGGTCGGGCTGCTGGCGCTGGTCCCGGCGTCGCACCTGGTCACGGCCACGCCCGGGTTCCAGTCGCTGCGGGACCTCGGACTGGTGACCTGGGCCGCCGTCGCCGTGTGGGCCGGCGTCGCCCTGCGGCTGCGGGCGCGGACGGCGGGTGGCACGGACCACGCCGATGGCACCGGATGGAGCACGACGCCGCCCGACCACTTGCCCCGCCGGCCACGGCGGGACGGGGTCCCGACCGTCACGCCATCGCCGGCGTCGCCGCCCACCGTCGCCCCGGCGCGGACCCGTGCGCGGTGGACCCACCTCGTCGCTTTCGTAGGGTTGGCGGGGGTGCTGTTCGTCGTCCAGTTCGCGCGCAGCGTGAACCGGTCCGCCGACCCTGACGAGCACCAGTTCGTCGCCCCCGGGGCCATGCTGGCGGCGCACGGCCGGCTGCCGTACGTCGACTACCCCTACTTCCACATGCCGAACCTGGTGTTCCTCGTGGCCGCGTTGACCGGGTGGACGTCATGGAAGCTGCTGGCGGCGCGCACGATCTCGGCGGCGTGCGGGACGGCCACCGTGGCCGCCCTGTTCGCCGCCGGCTGGCGGGCCATGCCCGGGCTGCCGCCTCGGCTCCGCTGGACGCTCGTCGGCGGCCCCGTCCTGGTCTTCACCACCTGCCGGCTGTTCACCTACACCAGCGGGGCCGCCTGGAACCACGACACGGCCACCCTGTGCATGGTGCTGGCGTTCCTGGCCCACGTCCGCGGCATCCGACGGGGGCGGGTCGGGCTCCTCGCGCTGGCCGGCTTCCTGGCCGGGATGGCGCTGGGCATCCGCCTCAGCTTCGCCCTGGCCGTCGTGCCGCTGGCGGCGTCGTTGTGGTACGGGTTGTGGTGCGGCGCGTCGCCCCTCTCGCGACGCCAGCGCCTGGCCGCCCTCCTGGCGGCGGCGTCGGCCGCCGCCGTGGCGAACGCGCCGACGCTGTGGCTGCTCTCGGTCGCCCCGCGCCGGGTCGTCTTCGGAAACCTCGGCTACCCGTCGCTGAGCACGGCCTACTACCGCAGCATCCACC
The DNA here is from genome assembly GCA_965198865.1 of Tepidisphaeraceae bacterium. GTDB lineage: Bacteria > Planctomycetota > Phycisphaerae > Tepidisphaerales > Tepidisphaeraceae > CBDAQA01. The sequence continues at coordinate 742,774 of CBDAQA010000025.1, forward strand.
AGCACGGGATGACGCTGCCCGGCAAGGTCGGTTCCAGCCTGTCGAAGTTCCTGACCGACCCCGGGAACCTCGCGCTGCTCCTGGCGTTCGCCGCGGTCACGCTGGGGCCGCTGTGGGCCGCCCGAGCGCGTCGAGCCCGGGTCCCGCGCAAGCCGTGGACCGGCGCGTACGGCGGCGACTTCGCGGGGGAGTTCGTGCTGGCGGGCCTGGTGATCCTGGCCCTGTGGGTCGGCGCGATGGGGCCGACCCCGATGATGCAGCAGTACAACTACGCCCTGGTGCCGTTCATGCTGCTGGCGATCCTGTACGCCCTGGCGACCGCCGCGCGGTCCGACCCGGCCCGGCTGCGGCGGGTGGCCCGCGTCGTCGCCGTCGCGTCGCTCGTGGTGGGCGGGTCGGGGTTGAGGTGGTACTGGTGGGTCGTCCGCCTGCCGTCGCCCCGCCTGTGGACGCCGGTCGTGCAGCACGAGGAGGGACGGTGGATCCGCGGCCTGACCGGGCCGGACGCCCGGGTGCTGACGATGGAGAGCACGGTCCCGCTCGAGGCCGGGCTCGACGTCGTGCCGGAGTACGCGACGGGGCGGTTCGTGCTGCTGACGGCACGGTTCCAGCCGGCCGAGGCCCGCCGGACCGACGACATGGTCGGGGCCGCAGAGCTGGCCTCGCTGCTCGACCGCGACCCGCCCGACGCGGTGTTCGCCCGGCTTCCGGCCACGGTCGACGCGCCGTTCATCAACTATGCCCAAGGCCACGGCTACCAACGGTTCACCTCGCCCGGCGGCGCGAACCAACTATGGCTACGACCGGGACTGCGGGACGGGCGTCCGCAGTCCTGAGAGGCATCGCTGAGCCATCGCAGGTCGGCCCGGCAGCTCGTCGATCGATGTTGGCTCGACGTGGGCGTGCCCGTTCATGCGGTGGCGGAATTGGCTGGGCCGACGCACGCCTTCCGCCGCGAGCGCATGTTGTTGCCCGTCGGCCGGTGGGCGGCCAGCGCCCTGCCAGGGGTCGAAGTGCAACACCTCGTCGCAGACCACCCGCCGCTGGGGGCTGTAGACGTCCTGCGGCTCGGCCACCAGCTTTCCCACCGGCCGGTTCGGGCTCCGCTTGCGGCTTCGCGGACCAACGCCAGCAGCAGTCGCCGCCGCACCGCGGGCGCTGGTCCGCGCAGCCGCGAGCGGCAGATCTTATCTCGTGCCGGCCGCCAGGGCATCCGGCACCACGCTGTCCATGCTTCGCCCGGCCAGCTCGATGTCGACCGGGTTGGGCAGCCCCTTCAGCTTATAGCCGCTGTAGACGACCCAGGCGTCGAAGCCGCAGGTGACGGCGTAGCCGCGCAGGCGGTAGCGGTCGTTCTCGGCCTCCACCCACTCCCGGCCGACGGGGTCCGACCACTCCCGCACCAGCCGGCCGGGTCCGCCGGGCACCTTGTGATCGGCGTCGGTCTTGGGGGCGTCGTTGTAGCGCGACTTGGCCAGCCAGACGAGCGTCCTGGCCGACATCGGCAGCGGCATGTGAATGTGGACGACGCCGACGGCCGTCGTGTGGCTCGGGCTGCGCCACTGGCAGTGGGTGAACAGCCCGCCGCCCTGCGTCGGGAGCAGGTCCCACGACCGCGGGATGGACGCTGACGCCCCGACGCGGTCGATCGGGCGTGGCGGCGCGAGGCCGGTGAAGTCGATCATCGCCAGGTGGGCGTTGAGCCGCTCGCTCATCTCCGCCGCTGGGGGCTGGCACCCGGCGGCCAGCAGGCAGCAGATCCACAGGGCGGCGCGTGCCACCGTCGGAACGGTCGTCGTTCGAAAACCCATCGGCCTCTCTCCCATACGATGGGCCGGAGCCCTTGGAGCGGCGAAGAACGGTTTAATTCTGCGAGGCGAATCGGTCGCGGTTGGATCCACACCATACCCGGCGACGCCGGCCGATCAACCTAATCTTCGGCAATTGCGCGGCCGACTTTCAACGTCAAAGGCAACATCCGCTAGCCCCCCGCTCTGCGCGGGTCACGGCATCCCGACGCGCGTCGCCTCGCGGGCCTGCTCGGCCAACTTCAGCTCCGGGCCGTCGACCGGCTTGGCGCGCAGGGTGCCGGCGTAGACGACCCAGCCGCGGAGGCCGTCGGTGGTGAGATTGCCGTGGATGGCGTACCGCCCGCCCTCGGCGACGAAGCGGATGCCGGGCAGCGCCGCGTCGTCCTTGCGGTCGACCAGGTTGGCCTCGCCCTCGCTCTTCTTCATCTCGCGGATCACGCCCCACAGCGCCAGGCTCGGGCCGACGGGGAACCGCAGCTTGAACCGGATCACACCGTAAGCGGTCGACTTGTGCGGGCTGATCCAGACCTGGTGGCGGTGGTTGTCGGAGACCTTCGGCGGGTCGGGCAACCAGCCGATCGGCGGGACGACGGCGGCGGACAGCAGCGGGTCGACCACCGGTGCCGGCAGGCCGGCCGACACCGGCCGGGTCGTCGCCATGTAGGCCGGTCGCTTGGGCGTAGGGCAACAGCCGACGAGGCAGGTCAGCAGCGCGATGGGGAGGGCCAGACGCATCCGTTGCCGGTTCGTACCCGCCCGCGGCATCGGGGCCATCCCACAAAAAAGCGTGGACACCGCTGGGGGGCAGCGGTGTCCACGACAATCGAATGGGCCGGACGTGCCCGGCCACCTGTTGCGAGTTACTTCTTGGCGCCGGCGGTGGCGGCCACGGGGGCGACCTTCTGGAAGCTGTAGGTGCCGCCGAACTTCTTGCTGAACCGCTCGACGCGGCCGGCGGTGTCGACGAACTTCTGCTTGCCGGTGAAGAACGGGTGGCAGGCCGAGCAGATGTCGACGTTGATCTTCGTCGCGGTGCTACGGGTGACGAACTCGTTGCCGCAGGCACATCGGACCTGGGCGGTCTGGTAACGGGGGTGGATCTTGGCTTGCACGGTGAACTCCTTGGCCCCGGCGTGCGAAGCGGCACCCGCCGCGTCGTCAGCCAGGGTTAGACATAGTACGGCGGCGACGGGCGCAGGGTCCACCCGAGGCGAGCCGAGTCCTCGACGGTACCAGAATATGGTGGTTAGGCAAGGGCGACGGAGCCGGGCCGGGTCGTCGCGTGGCGACCGAAGGTCGCGTCTCGCGCAGGCGGCGCGTCGCGGAAAGGCGCCGTCCACCCCGCGAGAGGCGATGTTCTGTCGCTCGGGCCGACGCGGCCGGCGCTGTGGTCTTGCGGGTCAGTGGTTGAGCCAGGCGACCAGCCCGACCAGCACGGCCGCAGCGGCGGCGAAGCCGCCGAGGATCCAGAGCAGGACGGTGGCCGCCTCGCGCGGGACCTCGTCCATCGAGCGGCACTTGACCGACTTCCAGACGACGGCAATGACGACGCACAGCGGCAGCGCCAGCAGGTAGGGGTAGTCCCACACCGGCAGCGGATCGAGGAACGGGCGGAACGCGAGCAGCGGGGTCACTCGGCCGTCCCCCGGCGGCGCGCCGCTCGGCCAGGTGAACCGACCGGTGGGCGGCGTCGATGATGACCATCAGGTTCAGGAGCCCGGCCACCGACAGGTAGAGCGAGCCGATCTCGTTCAATCGAGCGTGGGTGAGCGAGCCATAGGGCTGGCCCTGCCGGGCCGGGTCGGGCTCGGCGGCCATCACGCTCCAGGCGCCGGCTGCGATGGCGACCGGGCCGGCCATCAGCTGCGGCAGCGACCAGGGCTTGTCGCGGATCTCGTTGACCGGGGTGGCCTGCATCACCCAGAGGCGGGTGGCGGGGTCGATCTTGCGCTTGCCGGTCTCGGTCACGTAGCCGGGCACCTCCATCACGCGGACGCCCCCGACCAGCAGGCCGAGGACGAACAGGGTGAGGATGCTGATGCCGATCGTGAGGCCGCGCGTCCGCTGCCCGATCAGCAGGTAGCCGGCCCCGGGGAGGAGCCAACCGGCGATCGCGACCAGGGGCGCGGGCGGGACGGGCGGTGGTGCGGATTCGTCGGCCATCGAAAGGGCCACACTGTAGCGGCGACGGAGCGACCGGCAAGCGGCATCCCCACCCCGCCGACCATTGGAAGGTTCAACCGGGAACTGCTTGGCGGATGAACTTCGACAACTTGCGAGGACCAAATTCGCAGGATAGATTTTGCCGTCCGAAAAGTGGGTTGGGGGGCGGGCGTCAGATCAGGTCAGTCCGCCAAACGGCCCGGGGGCCGCCCCTGAACCAAATCACGACGCCGGTGCTGTTGGAAGGCACCCGGAATGGGCACTTACTTAGGGAGGTCAGCGTGCATCGGAGTTCACACCGAAACAGCTGCGATGGGCGCTTCGCGAAGTGGGCGACTCGCAGACATCAGCGCGGGATCGTGGCCGTCATGGCGGCGAGCATTGGGGCGATAGGCAGCGTCGCGCGCGGCGACCTGCAGTACTTCGCAGGCGACGGAAGTTCGCTGGGTGCCCAAGCGTACGGCCCATCGGCGGCGGGCCCGTTCACGAGCGCGTACGACGACACCAACACACTCGTGTTCGCCACCCCCAACGGTCAGGCGAGTGGTGGCAGCATCACGCTGGGGAACATCATCGCGACGGAAAACCTGACCATCACGGCACCCGACAGCCACTTGATGAGTACCACTGGCGTCATTGACATCAATGTTAGCAAAAACAAGACGTTGGATTTTGGCGGGCAGATGTTCCTGTCGTCAACCACCATGGGATTCACCAAGGATGGCGACGGAGTGCTCGCCCTGATGGGCACCACGTACAAGGGCGGGTTCACCCTGGACGCTGGCACAGTGGTCGCCCGCGCCGACACCGCCTTAGGAAGCTCCAGTTCCCCGAACAACGAGAAGCTGACGATCAACGGCGGCGTGCTCGCCGCGACGTCGACCCGCAACTTCTCGGCCAAGTTCGCGGGCGGCATCTACATGAGCGGTGACTTCACGCTGGGCGGTTCGACTGGGCTGGCGTCGCCGTCGGCGTCGATGACGTTCAGCAACGACGTCAACCTCGGATCGGGCAACCGGACCATCACGCTGGGAGACGGCACCACGGGGACCTATTCGTTCGGCGGCGCGTTCAACTCCTCCGGCGGCGGCCTGACGATCGCCGGGCCGCAGGTCACGCCGAACCCGTCGCTCCCGACGGGCCCGATCTTCGTCTTCGGCAGCACGTCCAACAGCTACACGGGCGCGACGAACCTCGCCGGAGGCATCACGCAGTTCAACTCGTCCAGTTCGTTCGCGAAGACGTCGGCCATCAACTTCACCGGGATGGCCGCCCTGCAGTGGGGGGCCAAGCAAACCGACGACCTGTCGGCGAAGATCGGGGCGGGCAGCGGCATCGGAGCCGGCGCGGTGGCTACGTTCAGCATGCCGACAATCGTCACCTTCGCCAACGCTCTGACCGGCGCCGGCGGAATCGCGACCGACGGCTCGGGCAAGCTGATCTTGGCCGCGAACAACCTCTACGGGGGCAACACGTCGATCGGCAGCAACAGCACGCTCCAGGTGGGCAACGGCGGGACGACCGGCACGCTGGGGACGGGCACCGGCCCGATCACGTTCACCGCGTCGGGCGGGCATCTCTCGTTCAACCGCAGCGACGCCATCACCGTCCCGAACAGGATCACCGGTGCCGGCAGCGTCCAGCAGATCGGCACGGGGAAACTGACCCTGTCGGGCAGCAGCGACTACAGCGGCGGGACCACCGTCACCAGCGGCACGCTGCTGGCCAACGGAGCCTCGGCGACCGGGTCGGGCAACGTGCTCGTCTCGTCCGGTGCAACGCTTGGCGGGACGGGCGGGACCATTGGCGGGTCGGTCTCGGTCGCCTCCGGCGGCACGATCACCGGGGGGTCGGGACCGACGGCGAACGACACCGTGGGGACGTTGACGATCAACGGCTTCCTGGACACCAGCGCCAACCCCATCTACGCGGTGAAGCTCGACGGCAGCAAGGTGACGGCCGACTCAGCCCACGGGATCGCCGTGCCAGGGTCGTCGGATGAGCTGATCGTCTCGTCGCTGAACGTGCCGAGCGGCTCGTTCACCCAGATGACCTTCTCGCCGGTGTTGCTGTCGCCGGGGTCGCTCACGTCGGGGACCACCTACTCGTTCCTGATCGCCCATGCGACGACGACCGGCGCGTTTTTACCGCTGAACCTGCCGTCGACCGCCATGGATGGTGACAGCACTTACGCGGTGAGGAAGACCAACAACAACTCGGATCTGGTGCTCGATTACACCTACACGGCAGCGACGCCGGAGCCGACCGCCCTGGCGTTGGCCGGCGTTGGAATAGCCCCGCTGCTGTTGTCGCGGCGCAGGCGGATCGCCATCGGATCGTAGGATCTTGACCAACCAAATCGCCCCGCCGGGTTTGCTAACCGAGCGGGGTGAGAAGTCAGTCGGATTCGCCGGGTCAGTAACCTACTTGCTCGTGGCCTTGCCCACAGTCGCCTGGGCCTTCCCCACGGCGGCTTGGACTTTGCCCTTCACCTGTTGGGCCGTGTCGCCCTTGACGGCTCCGGCGACGTCATTGGCCTTGCCCTTGACCTGCTTCGCCTGGCCCGCCGCGATGTCTTCCTGTCCCATCAGAACCTCCGGGTAAGAGTTGACGGGAGCGAAGCAACCGCCGTGCCGGGCGTGGCGACTCGCGGCGGGGGATCGCAACCATTCGTGCCAATTACGGTACGAGTCGGACGAACTTTCGGTTGCCCATCTGCAGGACGGTGGGCTGATCGAACGTGTACTCCTTCGAAACGTCGCCGACCTTCTCACCGCCGAGTTTGATGGCCCCCTCCTTCACCTTGCGCATGCCCTCGCCATTGCTGGCGACGAAGCCGGCCTTGACCAGCAGTGGCGCGATCTTGAACGGGCCCGTGCCAACGAGGGAGAGCTCGGGCATCTCGCCGGGGATGCCACCGTGGGTGGCGGTCTGGAAGGAACGCTCGGCCGCCTCAGCGTCGGGGGCGGAATGCAGCCAGGTGATGAGATGCTTGGCAAGCGCCACCTTGGCGTCGCGGGGCCGCTGGGCGATCAGCGGTTTGAACGCCTCGGTCGGGAGGTCGGTCAGCAGGGTGTAGTACGACTCGAGCAGGTTGTCCGGCACGCGCATGATCTTGCCGAACATCCCGCCGTCGCCGGCGGGCGGGTCGGTCAGGCCGATGTAGTTGCCGAGCGACTTGCTCATCTTCTTCACGCCGTCGGTGCCGACCAGCAGCGGCGTCACGATCACCACCTGACCCTCGCCGCCATCGGCCTGCTGGAACTCCCGGCCGACCATGTTGTTGAACAGCTGGTCGCTGCCGCCCATCTCCACGTCGGCCTCGACGTTCACGCTGTCCCACCCCTGCAGCAGCGGGTAGAGGATCTCATGCAGGGCGATCGGCACGTCGGCCGCGTATCGCTTGGCGAAGTCCTCGCGCGTCATCACCTGGGCGACCGTCTTGCGGCTGGCCAGCTTGATGATGTCGACCAGCCCCATCTTCGCCAGCCACTCGCCGTTGTAGCGGACCTCCAGGTGCTCGGGGTCGGTGAGCAGGATCTTCCCGACCTGCGCGACGTAGGTCTTGGCGTTGGCGTCGATCTCCTCGCCGGTCAGTTCCGGTCGGGTCTTGTTGCGACCGCTGGGGTCGCCCACGCGGGCGGTGTAGTCGCCGACGATCAGGACCGCCTTGTGGCCCCAGTCCTGGAACTGCCGGACCACCTTCAGCGGCACCGCGTGGCCGAGCGTGACGTCGGGGGCCGTCGGGTCCATCCCCAGCTTGACCCGCATTGGCTTGCCGGACCTCCGGCTGTCGGCCAGCTTCCGCCGCAGGTCGGCGTCGCTGAGGATCCGCTCGCACCGGCGGCCGAGGATCGCGATCTGGTCATCAATGGAGGGCGTGGCCGTCATAGTGGCGGCATTGTACGGGCAACCGCGCGACCGCAGAACTGCAACGCCGGAAGCGGTCACGGCTGATCGTCGTTCACGCCGATGAAAGCGGGAGACAGGCCAGTACCATCGACAGGAGCACCATGCCCACCGAGAGCATCACGCCCGCGAACACCGTTCCGGCACCGGTCGCCATTGCGGCGTACCAGGCGTCAACACCCCCGCCGGTGCCCGCCCTGACGCTGCCCGAGGTCGCGCTCGCAGACGCCCTCCGCGAGAAGGCCGAGACGCTCGAGGAACTGGCGTTGCAGGGCGACCGCCTCGCCATCGCCGAGCTGGTGCGCGAGCATCACGAACAGGCGTTCCCGCCCTCGCCCGTGGCTGCCCAGCACCCGTCCCACGCGCCCGGCGCCGCCGAGCCCGGCAAGGGACAGATGATCGATGAGTATGACTGATCGAACCGCCGCGCGCCCCCCCCCCTCCTGGGCCTCACCCCTCGTTCCCGCCCAGCTCGCGGCCCTGGAAGGACCACATGCCGACGCTGAGGGCGAAGGCGCTGAACGTCAACGCGTACAGGGCGGCGATGGCGACGTAGCCCCAGATGGTCGACGGGTTCACGCCCAGCGGATCCGACGCGTACGCCGTCCCGGCCACCTTCACGGTGGCGTACACGGTCAGGGGTCGCAGGTCGAACGCGGCCAGGAACGGCAGCACCTCCGATGCGGCGTAGACGGCCGCCTTCGCCAGGAACGGCCGGTTGGCCATCACGGTGCCGCTGGAGGCGGACATGGGGAACAGGAACCGGACCAGGTTGCCGGCGATGTAGAACAGGATGACGGCCGGCAGGTTCACCACGAGCGAGAACCGGGTCGACAGCGCCACGCCGATCGCCGCCAGCACCGCCACCTGCAGCCAGGTCAGCACCAGGCTGGGGAACAGCCCGCCGTAGATGTGCATCCAGCGGAGGTCGGCGATCTGCTTCAGCTCGCGGTCGTCGGCCGACAGCGATCGGAGCTGGTGGTCACCGGGGATGCGCAGGTACAGGCACGCCCCCAACAGCACGCCGAGGATGACGATCGCCACGGCGGCCGAGGCGACGATGCCCAGGTACTTGCCGACCAGCACCTCCCACTTCAGCACCGGCTTGCTCATCAGCGTGAGCATGGTCCGGTCCTCGATCTCGTCGAACACGGTCCGGCTGGTGGCGAACAGGGTCGACACCAGGACCGAGACGAGCACAACGTCGAGCCCGACACCGAGGAACATCTTCGTGTCCTCGCCCAGCGTGAAGAAAGGCAGCACGCCGAACACGACCAGGACGACGGCCGCCAGCACCAGCACGAGCGAGTAGATCGGCTGGACCAGCGACTCGAGGAACGTGTGGCGGATGATGACGAGCGTGCGGTACATGTCAGTGCCAGTTTACGGGGCGGGCGCGTCCAACGAAAGCAACGGTCCAAGCCGGCGCCTGAGGTACGCCGAAGACCCGGGTCTTCGGCGTACCTCAGACGCCGGCTTGGAGCGAAATCCCGCCCGGGAACCGTTCCCCGGCGGGCAAGGTTTCGACCGATCAGTCGTAATCGTCGGGGATCGAGTCCAGGTCGCCGTAGCTGCGGGTCGACTCGGTCTCGACCTCGTCGGCCTCGACCACGTGCGTGTCGGCCACGCCGGTGCTGACCACGCCGTCCACTTCGGCGATCGGGGCGGGCTTCTTGCGGACCGGCCGCTTGGCCGGGGTTGCCTTGACCGCCTTCTTCGCCACCTTCGCCTTCGCCTTGGGCGGCGGGGTCGCCTTGGCGCGGTTCGACGTCGGCCGCTTCTTCTTCGGGGCCACGACCGGCTCCTCGGCGACGGGCTCCGGCTCCTCCTCGGCGGCGATCTCGGCGATCGACCCGTCCACCTCGGCCTCGGCGACGGTCGCCTCGGCCGGCGTCCGGCCGACCGGGATCGCATCGGCGTCGGTCAGCACGACCACCCCGCCGGCGTCGGCGTCGTTGTCGAGGATCGGCTCGGCCCGGGGCTCGTCGGAGCGCGGACCCTCGTCCGCGCCGTTCTCGCCCGGACCGTTCCGGCGGTGCCGGCGACCGCCCCGGCGTCGCCGGCGACGCGGCCGGTCGTCCTCGCCGCCCTGGGTCGCGGGGCCGTCGCCGAACTTCGTGTTCAGCTCGTCCTCGGCGATCGAGTCGCCCCCCTCGGTTGCCGGACCAATGGCGTCGGCGGGCTCGACGTCGTTGAACGTGCCGACGTAGGTGCGATCGTCGGCCACATTGCCGTTGACCTCGTCCGCCTCGTCGTCGGCCTCGCCCTCGACGTAGTCGTCGGGGAACAGGTCGATCGGGTGCGGACGGACCTCATCGACGGAGTTGCCGATGACGGCGTCGTAGCCGTCGTCGACCCCCTCGTCGCCGTCCTCATCCTCGCGGTCCCGATCGTCCCCGGCGACGGGTTGCAACGCCGCCGGCCGATTGTCGTCCGCGTGGGCGGGGCCGTTGAACTGCCCGTTGGGCTGCTGCTGTTGCTCGCCACCCCGACCCCCGCGACGGCGCCGGCGACGGCGACGCCGTCGACCACCACCCTCGCCGCCGGCCTCGCCTCCGCCATCGCCTCCGGTCTCGCCGCCGACCTGTGGCCCGTTCCCGGGACCATGGTCGAAGCCGGCGTCGCGATCGTCGCCCTGGCCGCTGCCGACCTCCTCGTCGGCCAGCTCGTCCGCGGCCTCATCGCCGGCCTCGGTCTCGAGGATGGCGGGCAGGTCGGTGCGGTCGGCCTCGCGGCCGGGCGCGGTGCGGCGACGGTCGTCGTCGTCGTCGCGCCCGAACCCGCGCCGCTGCTCGCGGTCCTCGACGTCCGACTCGCCGCGCTCGATCTCGCCGTCGTCCTCGTCCTCGGTGTCCAGCGCCCGCGCCGGCTCCATGCGGGGCCGGTCGGGCCGACGGCCGCCGTTGTCGCCGCCGCGGCCACCCCGGCCCTGGCTGGTGTGGCCGGGCGGGCGGATGCCCAGCTGGCTCGTGTGGCCGCGCTCGGGCACGGTCATGCCGATCGCCTCGAGGATCACGCTGCCGTCCCGGCCGTCGAACAGCTCGAACCGCTGCTCGTCCAACCCCAGCGTCGGGTCGACCTTCACGACCACCGTCTTTCCGGTGCGGTGCTCGAGCTCGGCCAGGGCGGCCCGCTTCTTGTTCAGCATGTGGAACGCCACGTCGGCGCACACGTTCAGCTCGGCCCGGACCACCTTCGCGTCGTTCAGCGCCAGCGCCAGGCGGCGCATCAGCTCCAGCGCCATGCTCTCGGGCGTCTTGACCAGCCCGGCCCCCTTGCAGTGGGGGCAGTCGAAGTAGATGGCGCGCTTGAGGCTGGGGCGCATCCGCTGGCGGGTGAGCTCGATGATGCCGAACTGGCTCATCCGCAGGACCTTGGTCTTGGCCCGGTCGTCCTTGAAGTTCTCGAACAGCGTCTCCTCCAGCTCGCGCCGGTGACGCTCGTAGCGCAGGTCAATGAAGTCGCAGATGATCACGCCGCCCAGGTCGCGCAGCTTCAGCTGGCGCGGGATCTCCTCGGCCGCCTCCATGTCGGTCTTGAACGCGGTCATCTCCGCGTCGTTGTGGTCGCGCATCTTGCCGCTGTTCACGTCGATCGTGACCACGGCCTCGGTGCTGTCGATCACCAGGCTGCCACCGCTGGGGAGCGGCACGTGCCGGCTGTACATCTGCTCGATCTCGTGCTCGATCTCGAACCGGCTGAACAGCGGCACCGGGTCGCCGTACACCTCGACCCGGTCCGGCCCCTTGGGGCTGGAGATGCGGATCACGTCGCGCACGCGGTCGGCCACGTCGGGGTGGTCGACGACCACCCGATCCACGTCGGAGCTGAACACGTCGCGAACCGTCCGGGTGACCAGGTCGCCCTCGGTGTACAGTTCGGCCGGGCCGGGGCCCGCGTCGCGGCGACGCTTGATCTGGTCCCACAGGCGGGACAGGTAGTTCAGGTCGCGCTCGATCTCGTCGCCGTCCTTGTCGACGGCCTCGGTGCGGATGATGAACCCGCAGTCCTCCGGCGGGCGCATGTCGACCAGCATCCGCTTCAGCCGGCGACGCTCGTCCTCGTCCTCGATCTTCTTCGAGACGCCGCGGCCGGCGACGCCGGGCATCATCACCAGCATCTTGCCGCTGATCGACAGGTAGCTGGACAGCGTCGGCCCCTTGGTGCCGATGCCCTCCTTGATCACCTGGACGACGATCTCGTCGCCCCGGCGGAGGCAGCGCTGGATGGGCGGGCGGTCGCGGCGGGCCATCTTCTTGCCGACGTACTCCTCGACGTCGTCCATGCCACCCCCACCGTTCCGCTGGCCGAAGTAGGTCGGCAGCAGGTCGGAGATGTGCAGGAAACCGTTGCGCCCGACGCCGAAGTCGACGAACGCGGCCTGGATGGAGGCCTCGACGTTGGTGACGCGGCCCTTGTAGATGTTGCCGACGTGGCTGGCGGTGCTCGTCCGCTCGACGTACAGCTCCTCGAGTCGGCCGTCGTTGAGGAGGGCGATGCGGCACTCCTCGCCCTCGGCGACGTTGATCAGCATTTCTTTGGGCATGAAATCGTTATCTGTTACTGGTTACTTGTTGATTGGGTGGGAAGAAGTGAGTGGGGCCGGCGTCGCACGCTGCTACGAGAAACCAGTAACGAGTAACCAGTAACCAGCAACAGCCAGCCCAATTTACGGTGGCGTGTCAGAACGCCTCGGGATCGATTTTGCGAGTCTCCTCGCGCAAAAAGTGCATGACCTGTCGTTCGCTGTCGAAGCTCATCACCCGCCGGGCGACCTGCTTGGCCTGCTCCAGCGTGGTCAGTCGGATGACCTTCTTCACCTCCGGGATGTCGGGGCCGTTCATGCTGAACGTCGTCAACCCGAGCCCGAGCAACAGGAGAGTGTACAGCGGGTCGCCCGCCATTTCACCACAGACGGACACGCCGATCCCGTTCCGCTGTCCGGACCGGATCGTGTCGCGCACCAACTTTAGCACCGCCGGATGGGCCGGGCAGAACAACCCGGCCACCCGCTCGTTGGTCCGGTCCACCGCCAGCGTGTACTGGATCAGGTCGTTGGTGCCGATCGAGAAGAAGTTCACCTCGCGGGCGAACTGGTCGGCCATCAGGGCGGCGGACGGCACCTCGATCATCATGCCGACGGGGATGTCGGCGTTGAAGGGGACCCCCTCGTCCTCCAGTTCCTCCATGACGTCGTTCAGCACCATCTTCGCCTGCCGCAGCTCCATCAGCGTGCAGATCATCGGGAACATGATCCGCACGTCGCCCAGCACGCTCACGCGCAGGATCGCCCTCAGCTGCCGCTTGAACATGGGGATGTCGTGCAGGCACATCCGGATGCTGCGGTCGCCCAGGAACGGGTTCCGCTCCGGGTTGGCCGCCTGGGCGGGGGTGTACTTGTCAGCCCCCAGGTCGAGCGTGCGGATGACGAAGGGCCGACCGCCGATCGCCTTCACCGCCTCGGCATACGCGGCGTAGTGGTCGGCCTCGGTCGGCTCCTTCTGGATCGACAGGTACAGGAACTCGGTCCGGTACAGGCCGACGCCCTCGGCCCCGCGGCGCAGGGCATCGGGCACGTCCTCGACCGCCTCGATATTGGCCTGCACGGTGACCCGGTGCCCTTCCAGCGTCTCGGCCGGCAGGTCGGCCAGGCCGGCCAGCTCGACCTCGATCTTGCCGAGCTTGATCGCGTCGGCCCGGTACTCGGCCAGCTGCTCGGCGTCAGGGTTGATGATGACCATCCCCCGGCCGCCGTCGATGATCACGGTGTCGCCGCCGTTCACCTCGCCGGTCAGGTTGCCCAGGCCCACCACGGCCGGGATGCCCATGGCGCGGGCGACGATGGCGGTGTGACTGGTTCGACCGCCGACGTCGGTGGCGAACCCTTTGACGTGAATGCGGTCGAGCGCGGCCGTCTGCGACGGCAGCAGGTCGTGGGCGATGACGACCACGTCGCTGGTCAGGTGCGCCAGGTCCTCGTGCTTCTGGCCGATCAGGTGGCGGAGGATCCGCCGCTCGATGTCGTAGATGTCCTTGACCCGCTCCTGGAAGTACCGGTCGGCCATGGCGGCGAACTGGTTGGCGTAGCGGCGGGTGACCGTGCTGACCGCGTACTCGGCCGTCGCCCGCTGGTTGCGGATCTCGGCCAGGATCTGCTTGATGAGGCTCTTGTCCTTCAGGATCCCCAGGTGGAAGTCGAAGATCCCGCCGATCTCCTTGCCATGGCTGCCGGTGACCGTCTCGCGCAGGGCCGACAGGTCGGACGCGCTGGCCCGCAGCGCCACCTCCAGCCGCTCCACCTCGCGGGGGGCCAGGGATGCGTCGACGACGTGCCGCTGCGGGATGACCAGGTCTTCGGCGTCGAGGACGACGGCCGTGCTGATCACCACCCCGGGGGAGACGCCGATGCCTTTCTTAATCTCCATGGTTGCGAAGTTCTGCATCCGGTGTTTGGAGCTCTGAGCTTGACGCGGCTCGGAAGTCAAAACGCGGAACGCAGAACCCTCTTCACTCGTCCTCGCCGAACTTCCTCTCGAACAGCCCGGCGATCTGGTCGACCGCGGCCTGGGCGTCGTCGCCGTCGGCGTCGATCCGCAACGGCGTGCCCTCGGTGGCGGCCAGGATGATCACCTGCATCACGCTCTTCCCGTCCGCCTCGACCGCCTCCTCGCCGTCGAACGCCGGCTTGAACAGCTGGACGCTCGACTTGAACTGGTTCGCCAGGTCCACCACCTGCATGGCCGGCCGCGCGTGCAGCCCCAGCTTGTTCGACACGACGATCTGGCGGGAGGCGGTGGGCATGAGTGGGGGAGGTTCTGAGTTTGGAGTTGGGAGTTCCGAGCTCAGATCTCGGGGCGCGCAACTCGGAACTACTTGCCCGCGTCCGCCTCGTCCAGCAGTTCCACGATGTCCTCGCGGGTGTTCGCCTGCCGCAGGAACCGGCGGAACATGTCCTTCTGCAGGTTGCTGAACACGATGTTCATCGCCTGCAGGTGGTGCTGGGGCTGGGCCTCGGGGCTCAGCAGCAGGACGATGCTGTACACCGGCTGGTGGTCCAGGGCCGAGAAGTCGATCCCCGCCCCGCTGCGGCCGACCGTGCCGGCCATCTTCCTCACCTTGGCGTGCTTCACGTGCGGCACGGCCACACCCTTGCCGAAGCCGGTCGAACCGTTCTGCTCCCGCTTGATCAGCGCGGCGACGACGTCGTCCACCGCATCCTCGGCCAGCGACCCGGCCGCCGCCAGTGCCGCGACCAACTCCCGGATCACGCCGTCCCGGTCCGTCGCCTCCAGCTCGGGCACGATCGCGTCGGTGACGATGAACTCACGCAGTTTCATGGGGGTCCTCTGGGAAGTCAGTGCAGAACGATAAACGCAGAATTCAGAGTGAACATGCAGACCAGGGCGGCGGCCCCGCTTCCATTCTGCATTCTGCGTTCCGACTTCTGCATTCGCCGTCACGCCTCCGGGTGCTTGCGGTTGCGGTGGCGTTCCTTGTGGTCGGTCAGCTGGCGCTCGAGCTTGTTCACGACGGCGTCCACGCACTGGTAGATGTCGGACTCGCTGCAGTGGGCCACGAACTTGTGGTGGTCGGCGTTGACGATCATCTCGACCCGCATCGGGCTGCCGTTGTGGTCCTCGTGCTCGACGACGACCTCGATCTCGCTGATCCGGTCGAAGTACTTGTTCAGCTTGTTCGCCTTCTCCGTCGCGTAAACCTTCAACGGCTCCGTGACGGCCATGTGACGCGAACTAAAGGTGACGATCATGGCGGAAGCTCCTTCGGTTTTCCAATGCCCGGATCCCCCGGCACAGCGGCCGGGGCCGGCGATGCCGCCAGTGTAGTGCAAACCCGACGCCTTGCCCGCGCACAACCCGTCCGTTTTCTGTCACTTCCGCTCAGGCCACGTCGGCCACGTTCGACGGCGCCGGCCGCGCCGAACCGTGACCCTCCCGCCGGGGCGACGCCCCCGCCGCGGCCGCCGTCGCCTCGGGGGTGATGACCCCGCCGCTGACCAGCAGCCGCATCGCCTCCTCCACCTTCAGCGGCAGCTCGATCACCGACTCCCGCGGCACGACCAGCACGTACCCGCTGAACGCCGTCGGGCTGCTGGGCACGAACACGGTGATCATGTCCTGCCCCGTCGCCGACGCCAGCGCCCGCAGCCCCGGCCCGGTCACCAGCCCGATCGACCAGATCCCCTTCTCGTGCGGCTCGACGGCCACGACCGCGCTGCCCTGGAACTGCTCGGTGCGCTCGCTGAGCAGGAAGTCGGTGATCTGCTTCACGGCCGGGTAGATCGCGCTGACGACCGGGATCTTCATCACGCCGACCTCCGCCAGCCGCCACGCCGTTCGGCCCAGCAGGTTGCCGACGAACACGCCGACGACGTAGATCAGCAGCACCGCCAGGCTCACGCCCAGCACGCGCGTCCCGAAGTCCTCGTTGTTCAGCTTGCGGTAGATGTACCCGCTCTGGGCCCAGGGCGAGGCCGTCCCCTTGTAGATCGACCACAGCCCCCACCGCAGCCCCACGATCACGAACTGGCCGACGTTGTTCCAGAGGAAGTTCCAGATCCACACGACCAGCCCGACCGTCAGCAGCGTGGGCAGCAGCGCCGCGAGCCCGCGGAGGAAGAACCGGCGGAAGTCGTCGACGAACCCCAGCCGCGACGGGGCGGGCCGCCCGGCGTCCGGCAGCGGAGGGGGCGGTGGGTTTGACGCGTCGGTTTGGGGCGGCAGCTCGGGCGGTGTCACAGGCGCGGTCTCGATGGCGGCGGTGGTTCCGATCGGCCGGCAACCCTAACCCGTCCCGCCGCCTTCCGCAATCGATCCAGGCCCCCCACGCGCCCGGTCCACGGCGGCCGCCTCGGCCCTCGCCCGTTCATCTGCCGATCAACGAGGACGGGGCCGCGAACGTCGGTTCGCGGACCCGTGGACCCTGACTGCGCCGACCGCCGACCTCAGGTGGCCGCGGCCGTCACGACGTCGATCGCGAAGTTGCCGAACGTGTAGTTCTTCGACGTCAGGTAGGCCGCCAGGGTCGCGTCGCTGGCCAGCGCCGCCGCGTTCAGCTTGATGGGCGTGCCGTTGGCGTTCACGACGGCCGACTTGAAGCTGACGGCGGCCAGCCCCTCGCTGCCGGCGGTGCCGGTCACGTTCACCCGGCCGGTGGTCGCCGTCGTGATCGTGTGGGCGATCACCTGCGAGTCGTTGAACACCGCCGCCGTCCCGCCGCCGGTCACCGTCAGGGTCTTCAGCGTCGCCCCGCCGATCGTGGCGGTCGTCGCCGCCGCCAGCGTGGTCGTGTTGCCGACGTTCACCGTCGCGTTGCTGAGCCCACCGACGGTCAGCGCGTTCAGGTTCCCGGTCGTGAGCACGTTGCCCGAGAGCGTGCCGGCGACCTTCAGGTTGCCGATCGACGCGGCCGTCACGTCGGCCGACAGCCCGCCGGCCTTCACGGTCATGTTGGTCAGCGCCCCGGTCACGGAGATGCCGCCGAAGTTGGTCCCGGCCGTCGCGATCGTGACCGTCTTCGCCGCCCCGCCGACCGTCCAGGTGCCGTTGTTCACCGGTCCGACCACGGCCGAGCCCAGGCTCCCGCTCACCGTCAGGTCGGCGTCGAACTCGCCCTTCACCGCCACCGCGTTCACCGACGGCGCGGTGATCGGGCCCGGCGTGTTGCCCGACACGGCCGTCCACGAGGCGGCCGTCAGCCTCGAGATCGGGATCGCGCTGGTCAGGACCGTCCCCGACACCGCCCCGGCGAACGCCACCGCCGTCGAGGCAACGCCCGCCCCGGCCTGCAGGCTCAGCGTCGCGTTGGTCGCCGTGCCCAGCGAGATCGACCGCACCCCGTGCAGCTCGACGTACCCCGCGGGCAGCGCGTTCCCCAGGACCGGGATCGACGCGCCACCGTTGGTCACCAGGTTCGCCGTCTTGGCGGTCAGGCTGCCCAGCGGGGCCGAGTCGAACACCCCGCCGAACGTCACCGGGCCGTTCGCGGCACCCTTGATGCTCAGCGCGCTGGCGGCCGTGGTGCCCGACATGGAGATCATGCGGATGTGCAGCCCGTTGCTCGACCCGCCGCTGACCGTCAACGTCTTGCCCTTGGCGGGCGGCGTGTAGAGGCCGGTGCCGTCGAAGTAGACGTTCGCCACGCCCCTGTTCAGGCCGACCGTCACCTGCGTCTTGTCCTCGTCGGTGAACGTCACCCCCGTGTAGGTGGCGGTCGACCCGACCGCCACGCCGACGTTGATGTTGACCGTGATCGCGGCCGACACCACGCCCGCCGCGCTGGTCACCTTGTACGTGAAGCTGTCGCCGCCCACGACGTCGTGCGACGGCGTGTACGTGTACACCCCGCCGCTGGTCGGCGGCGTCAGCGTGCCGCCGGTCGGCTGGCTGACGATGGTGATCGGGGACGTCCCGAACGACAGGTTCGACGTCTGCGTCGACAGCAGGTCGATCGTCGTCGCCGCGTTCACCAGCGTGAACGCCACCTGGTTGTTGAACGTCGGCGTCGCGGTCGGCGTGGTCGTCGGGGTCGTGGTCGGGGTGCCGGCGGCGACGACGTTGAACGTCGCGGTCCCGGCGGCGCTGCGCGCCCCGGTGCTGTCGGCCACGGTGTACGAGATCGTCTCGGCCCCGGTGTACCCCGCGGCGGGCGTGTAGGTGATCGTCCCGTCGCCGTTGTTCGTCGCCGTCCCCCCGTGGTTCGGGCCGGCCGAGATCTGCACCGTGTTCGCCTCGATCGTGCCGGTCGAGTCGGTCGCGTTGGCGGCCGCGTTGAACACCTGCGCCACGCCCGGCGTCGCGCCGAACGAGAAGCTCGCGGCGACCGGCCCGGCGTTGGCGGTCACGGTCGCCGCGGGGCTCTGGATCAGCGTCCCGGTGTCGACGGCGACCACCCTGTAGAACACCGTCGCCGCCGTCGTCGCCGTGGTGTCGGTGAAGGTCGTGGCCGAGATGGGCGACGGCGTCAGCTGCGCGTAGGTGCCGTTCAGCGTGGACGACGAGGAGACCAGGTACCCGACCGGCGAGTAGTTGCTGGCCGTCCAGGTGAGCGTCGGCGTCGGGCCGGTGGTCACGGCGAGGTTGGTCGGCGTATCGGGGGTCGTCGCGGGGCGGATGTTGCTGACGACGTAGACGTTGTCCTGGAAGTCGAAGTTCTCCGCCTGGGCCTGGCCGTAGTCCATGGCCATGATGTAGGTGTTCGGGACGGCGTTGCCGCTCTGGTCGACCAGCGGGAAGAACCGGAAGTGGTGCCCCCCGCCGCCGGTGTTCCCGGCGGCGTTGTTGATCGCGTCGTCGCTGTACTCGTTGTCGACCCGGAACCCGAACGCCGCCGTCGTGGTGAAGTTCGACCGCAGCGTGCTCGTGCTCCCGTCGCTGGAGGTCGGCAGCACCGTCTGCCCCTGGGCGGCGGTGCCCACGAACAGCCGGTGGGTCGCCTGCGTGGCGGCCGTGTACCAGCTCAGCGTGGCGGTGTTCCCCTGGGTGCGGAACGCCGACAGCTGCTGGACGGCGACCGGCGCGGCCGGGTTGGCCGCCTCCCAGTCGCTGGCCAGCACCTCGCTGCCCGACGCCGCCCCCGACGCCGGGAAGTCGGGCGTCCCCGCCGCCAGCCCCAGGTTCGTCTGGTAGCCGGCCAGCGTGTTGACGATGGTCGACAGCGACGGCTCCTCGTTGTTGTTGCTGATCTGCTGGAAGTACCCCTCGAGCGCGATCACCTTGGTCGGCGTCGCCGTGTCGCTGCTGCTGATGGTCAGCGACCCGCCGATCGCGGCCCCGCTGGCGGTGTGGTCGGTGTAGTTCGTCTCGTTCACCGTGTGGGCCGGGACGGTGGCCTGCGTGAAGTCGATCGTGAACGAGAACGTCCCGCCGGCGGCGATGACGGTCCCGGCGAAGTTGTTGTTCGCCGCCGCGTCCGGCAGCGAGAACGGGCCGCTCACGGTGATCGACGACAGCGTCAGCGGCTGGGTCGCGTTCGTGTTCTTGATCGTCAGCGCCTGGCTGCTGTGGACCACGTTGGCCGGCGAGTAGGTGTTCAGCGTCCCCATCGTGTTGAACATCACCTGCGTGTTGCCGGGCAGGGCGTAGGGGTTGGTGACCGAGATCGTGCCGGTCAGCAACTGCCGCGACTCCAGCGCCTCCAGCACCGGGCGGGCGGCCCGGGCGAGCGTGCGGCGGGTCGGGGCGGCGGGGTTCTTCAGCAGGGACATGAATCCTCCAAGCGGTGTTTCGACGGCCAGCGGTCGGCCGGGGGCCGGGCGCCCGACGATCCCCGCGTGGCACTCGCCCTCGCGGCGGACGTGACACGTTAGGGATCGGGGGGGCACCTGTACAGGTCCAAAGACGCCGCCCGCGGCAACAAATTACGCAAAGCGACACGCGCGATCGCCTGACCCGGCGATGCCAGGATCGCGACGGACCGTCGCAGTCCCTATCGGTCGCCCGCGCCCGGTCCGACACCAAATCCCCGCAACAGGCCGCGTTGCGGTCGTGCCGGGCCGCCACTATGCTGGCCGCCCGCCATCCAGGAGCGAGGAAGCACGATGTCCTTTCAATGCACAGTGGTCACCCCGGAGCAGCAGGCGTTGGACGAGTCGGCCGAGCAGGTCGTGCTCCCCGCCCATGACGGGCAGGTCGGCATCCTGACCGGTCGCGCCCCGCTGCTGATCAAGCTCGGCGTCGGCCCGCTGCGCGTCGACCTCGCCGGCGGCGGCCGGAAGTTCTTCCTCGTGGACGGCGGGGTCGCCCAGATGCGGGACGACAAGCTGACCGTGCTGACCACGATCGCGACGGCCGCCGAGTCGATCGACCTCGCCGCCGCCCAGGCCGATGCCGCCAAGGCCGAGGCCGAGCATCCCACCGACGCCGCCGGCCAAGCCGACCGCCGCCGCCGCATCGACCGCGCCAAAGCCGCCGAGGCCGTGTCGAAGCTCCGCTGAAGTCGACCAGAAAAGAGATGTCCACGAAGGACACGAAGAGACACGAACTCAAGTAGAGCTCAAAGTCTGCTCTTCCACTTCGTGTCTCTTCGTGGATATCTCTTCTTCGACTCCGCTCAGTACCGGTACTTCAGCCCCGCCCCGCCCCACACCTCGGTGTTGGCCACCAGGGCGTTCGAGAACTTGCCGGTGTAGGTCAGGTACCCCTCGATCGAGAAGTTGCCGTAGCGCGCGGGCAGGTCGAGCACGTGGTTCAGCGACAGCTCGCCGTTCAGCCCCACGTCGTAGTGCTGGAACCCGGTGTCCGGCGTGCGCGGGCCGCTGGGGGCCACGAACACGCGCCGGAAGTGGGAGACGTAGGCCACGTCGAAGTAGGGCGTGATCGAGAACCCCTGGTCGGGGAACTTGAACGCGTGCTTGAACCCGGTCTCCAGGTACCAGCCGTTGTTCAGCTGGTAGTCGTAGGCCGCGTAGACGTACGGCGTGAGGATCGGGTCGTCGGTCAGGAAGAAGTAGCTGTCGTCCAGCGTCAGCTGGACGAACGCCTCGCCGGTGTTGGGGCTCTGCGTGCCGGGGAGCCGCTCGCGCTCGGGGTAGATGTAGGCGTTGACGCCCGCCCGCACGTTGAGCGGCGGCAGCGTGTAGTCGAGGCCCGCCGACGGGCGGATCTCCTGGAACCGGCTCAGGGGGTCGGAGTCGTTGATGTTGGCCAGCACCGCCACGAACGGGTGCGGCAGCTTGCCCAGGTCGAACGTCAGCTGCCCGTCCGCCTGGAAGTTCGACGCGTGCAGCTTCCCCTGGGCCGCCTGCCCGTTCGAGGGCGGCGTGTAGACGGCCCGGTTGAAGCTGACGCCCCGGTAGTTGTAGTCGGTCAGGTACCGGAAGTGGAGGTCGACGTTCACGCCCCCCCGGTTGACCAGGTCCTCCGCACGCTCGGGCTCCGGCGGCGCGTAGACGCTCGGCGGCTCGGCCGCGCCCGCGGCCATCAGCAGCGGCCCATCCACCGGAACCGTCAGGGCGTGAAACCCCACCAAATCGGCTGGATCCGCCGCCCGCGCGGCCGTCGTCACCGTCGCGACCACGGCCGCGCCGAGCCACCCAACGCACCGTCGCCGCATCGCTCGGGAAGTCGCCAGCACCGTCGCCCGACCATACCGGGCGGCCGCGGGGTTGTCACGAATCGCCCCGCGTTCCCGGCCCCGCGGGTGCGGCCGGAACTGTTGGCACGCGCGGACGTGGCCAGACCCGGCGCGGCTCCGAGCACGATCGCCTCCGCACCATCGGAGGTTTGGCATCTCGGAGTCACGCGCGATGGATGACGCATCGCCGTGCGGGGGCCGCCTGGCGGGTGAGTGTTTTCCCACGCTTGCCGTCGGCCCGGGCCCGTTGACGCCGGGCCGTCGTTGTCGGTAACACGCACGGCAATGTCCGACCCCGCCCCGCACGAGCCGTCCGACGCGCAGCCGTACCTCCCGCCGGAGTACGAGTCGACGCACACGGGCCCGATGGCCGCCACCGCCGCCGACTCGCCGGCGCAGGCGATCGCCGACCGGGTGGAGGACCTGGCGGCCGTCGACGGGGCGGCGGTGTTCGAGCACCTGTCGGCCGAGCGCGCCGCCGCGGCGGCGGAGATCCTGGACCCCTCCACGGCCGGCCGGATCGTCGCCCGCATGAACCCCGAGGCTGGCGCCGCCGTCATCAGCGCCATGCCGGTGCCCGAGGCGTCGATGGTGCTGGCCGAGGTCGACCCCGACGACCGCGTCGACATCCTGGCCCACGTGACCGGGGCCCGGCACGACCTGCTCGTCGCCGAGCTCGACGCCGAGGACGCGGCCGAGGTGCGCCACCTGGAGATGTACCCGCCCGACACGGCCGGCGGGATCATGACCACCGAGGTCACCGCCCTGGTCGAGAACCTCACCGCCCAGCAGGCGATCGAGGAGCTCCGCCGGCTTCAGGAGGAGCTGGGCCAGGTGTTCTACGTCTACGTGGTCGACGGCCGCCGGCACCTGGTCGGCGTGCTGACCATGCGCGACCTGCTGCTGTCCAAGCCCGACCGGCGGCTGAACCAGTTCATGCGCACCAGCGTCGCCTCGGTCCCGGCCACCATGGACCAGGAGGAGGTGGCCCGCGTCATGCGCCGGCTGCGGTACCTCGCGCTGCCGGTCGTCGACAATCGCCACCGGCTGCTCGGCCTGATCACCGTCGACGACGTGGTCGACGTCGTGAACGAGGAGGCGACCGAGGACGTCCAGAAGATGTTCGGCGCCGGCGCCGAGGAGCGGCTGCTCAGCCCCTGGCAGTTTAGCTTCCGCAAGCGCATCTGGTGGCTGGAGGTGAACCTGGCCACGGCCTTCCTGGCCGCGTGGGTGGTGAGCTGGTTCGACGACGTGGTGGCCGTGGTGCCGGCGCTGGCGGCGTACATGGGCGTCGTCTCGGGGATGGGCGGGAACGCCGGGGCGCAGGCGCTGGCGGTGGCCGTCCGCGGGATGGCGCTGGGCGAGAACGCGCCCCGGCTGATCTGGCGCGTCCTGTACCGCGAGACGATCGTCGGCGTGCTGGCCGGGACGGCGGTCGGCGCCACCACTTGGCTCTGCGCCGCCTGCCACCTGTTCGGGGCCGACGCCTACAAGGGGCACGCCGTCCTGTTCGGCTTCGTGATCGCCATCGCCCTGCTGTTCAACCACGTGAACGCCTGCACGACCGGCGTGCTGATCCCCTTCGCCATGCGCCGCATGGGCTTCGACCCCGCCCAGTCGGCCACGATCTTCGCGACCACGT
Organism: Tepidisphaeraceae bacterium; assembly: GCA_965198865.1. Lineage (GTDB taxonomy): Bacteria > Planctomycetota > Phycisphaerae > Tepidisphaerales > Tepidisphaeraceae > CBDAQA01. The sequence continues at coordinate 766,390 of CBDAQA010000025.1, forward strand.
TCACCGACTGCGGCGGCTTCTTCGCCACGCTGTGGCTGGCGAAGGTCATCCTGCACGGGCACCAGATGGGGTTGTGACGGCGATTGCAGCCGCGTGGTTTTAGCCCGCGGGGACGGTCCCCGCGGGCTGAAGCCACGCGGCTGCGATGAAATGCCACTATCGTCGGCACGTCCGTTGCGGAACGCGCCCGCCATGAGCGAGCCCTTCCGCCCCAAGTCCAGCGAGATCCCCGGCCAGCAGCTCCCCTACCCGGCGAAGCAGTCCGACATGGACCCCCCGCCAGCGACGGACCTGCGCTCCTACAAGCCGGCCGGGAAGCTGACCGGCAAGCGGGCGATCATCACCGGCGGCGACAGCGGCATCGGGCGGGCCGTTGCGCTCGCGTTCGCGCTGGAGGGGGCCGACGTGGCCATCGTCTACAACGAGAACGACGGCGACGCGCGGGAAACGCGGCAACTGATCGCCGACCGCGCGCCGGGCCGCACCTGCCTGACGATCAAGGCCGACGTCCGCAACCGGCAGGAGTGCTTCGACGCGGTCGACCACGTCGTGGCGAAGCTCGGCGCGCTCGACGTGCTGGTGAACAACGCCGCGTTCCAGAAGGCGGACGAGAAGTTCGAGGACGCGACCGAGGCCGACGTGCGCCGGGCGTTCGAGACGAACATCCTCGGCTACATGTGGATGGCCCAGGCGGCGCTGCGGCACCTGAAGGACGGCGACTGCATCGTCAACACCGGCTCGATCGTCGGCCTGGTCGGCATCCCGATCCTGATCCCCTACGCCGCCAGCAAGGGGGCGATCCACGCGTTCACGAAGTCGCTGGCGCTGAACCTGGGCCCGCGCAACATCCGCGTGAACGCCGTCGTGCCCGGCCCCGTCTGGACGCCCAACATCCCCGGCACGATGCCCAAGTCCGAGGTGAGGAACTTCGGCCACGAGGTCGCCCTCGCCCGCCCCGGCCAGCCCGAGGAGTTGGCGCCCGCGTACGTGTTCCTCGCCAGCCAGGATGCCAGCTTCGTCACCGGCGCGCTGTACGAAGTGACCGGCGGCCGGCTGTCGCCCGGTTGAATCCCGCCCCGTTGAGCGACGGCCCGGACGGCCGTCGCTCAACGGGGAGTGGGATCACACGCTCGTCTCCAGGTCGTGCTTGAACAGCCCCAGCGGCTTGAGCGACCGCTTGAACGCCGCCTTGAGCTTCTTCACGAGCGGCGGGAGCGGCCGGTGCGCGTAGACGGCCGCGGCCCGCTCGGCGGGCGGCAGGTGCGCGGTGCTGCGGAGCAGGTCCGGCAACCCTAAGCGGAAGGCGTCGCGGATGAAGTGCTGGTGGTAGTGGAAGACGACGTCGATGGCGGGCGACAGACGGGTGTGCCGGTTCAGGACCAGCGTGAACGCGAGCTGCTCGCTGACCACGCTCGGCACGGCGGCGTAGATCGCGTCGGTCAGGGCCAGGACGTCCGCCAGGCGGGGCGCGTCGGCCGGGTCGATGCCGACCACGCCGGCGTTCCAGTCGTGCGTGTCCGGGCCGACGTCGTACCGGCCCATCGTCGGGCCCAGGTCCAGCGACAGCGCGGCCAGCCGGTGCCGGTAGTGGCCCAGCGCGTGCAAGTGGCCCACCGTCCCCTCCATCACGTGCATGATCGCCCGGCCCGGGCCGATCCGGTCGAACAGCTCGGCGGGCGACCGGCGGAAGTAGACGTCGGAGTCGACGAAGATCGCCTTGCCCGCCCCGTCGCGCGTGGCGTGCCGCAGCGCCTCGATCTTCACGCGGTGGCCGAAGCCGGCCGGCCCGCGCCAGGCGTTCATCTGCTCGGCCGACACCGCCTCGAGCGTGACCGGCAGGCCGGCGAACCGACCGGGCGCATCGGTGACGACGACCATGCGGTACGCCGCCGGTTCCGCCCCGTCGAACCGGACGGCCGAGAGGACGGCGAACGCGATCTCGTCCGGCTGCGGGCCGGAGCCGTAGGACAGGAAAACCAAGCGATTCAAGGGATCCACCTTCGGAGAAGCGCGAAAACGATCGTTGGGATGTTAACGCAGGTGATGCCCGTAACGCACATCCCAGATTTTTCGAGGCCGAGGGGGGACGGCCCCGCCGCGGGGGCCGTGGCCGAATAGGGATAGGAAAAAGGTGGAATTGTTCGAGGCCGCCGTTCCGCTTAGAGTGCGGCCCTCGTGCGTCGGCGTCGATCGGCTCGGACCTGTGGGACCTCACCTTGGCTGGAACACCTCTCGCGTACTTTAGGCGTGGCCGTCGGACAGCCCCCGTCGTCGCGTCGCTGCTGGCGGCGGCGGTCGGGTTCGCCCAACCGGGGTGTACCACGCTCCGCGTGACCGACCCGGACGCCACGGCCGACGAGCTGTACCTCATGAACGTCGCCAGCAAGAAGGCGGTCGACCAGGTGTCGGTCACGGCCCTACGCGACCGGAAGGTGTTCCTGGACGCGACGTACCTCAGCGCCAGCATCGCCCCCCAGCCCTCCAACCAGCAGGCGGCCGTCCGCAGCGACCAGCAGTCGTACCTGGTGGGCGAGCTGCGGTCCAAGCTGCTGCTGGGGGGCGTGCGGCTGTGCCGGCGGGTGGAGGACGCGGAGGTCATCCTCGAGGTCCGCAGCCAGGGGGTCAGCGTCAACCACCTGGAGTTCCTGCTGGGCGTGCCGGCCAGCAGCGTGGGGGGGATCTTCACCGGCGGGATCGCCGCCCAGACGCCGGAGCTGTCGATCGTGAAGACGACGACGCAGACCGGGTTCAGCAGCGTCGCGTTCGTCGCCTACTGGCAGGACAGCGGCGAGGTCGTCGCCGCCAGCGGGCCGTTCGTCGGGCGGACCCGGCGGCAGGACTACTGGTTCTTCGGGTACGGCCCGCGGACGCTGGGCAACATCCCGCCCGCCGAGCCGGCCCCGGTCGAAGGCGGCACGGTCGACGCGAACAAGAAGCCTGCCACCCAGCCGGCCAAGTAGTGGCGGGGTCGCCCCACCCTTGTGGGATGAGGGGGTGGTGGGGTGAGCGGGTGAAGGGGTCGGAGCGGTTCGCCAGGTAGTTTCACGAGCATCGGCAGTCCCATGTCCGACGAAACGGTTATCACGACGCCGCCCCCGCCGACGCCCCCCGCGCCGCCCCAGGCCGCCCCGCCGCAATCGTCGTCTCCACCGCCCGCGCCGCCGCCGCGCAAGCGGCGGTGGTTCCTGCGACTGTTCGTGCTGCTGGTCGTGCTGCTGCTGATCGGCGGGGGGCTGCTGCTGGCCGTGCAGTGGGCGCTGCAGAACACCGACTACGCCCGGGAGATCGCGCTGCCGATCGTCGAGCAGCAGCTGGGCCTGCGCCTGCACGCCAAGGGGCTGAAGGTGAGCCTGCTCGGGCACACCGAGCTGACCGACGTGGACGTCGGCCTGCCGCTGGACAAGGCCGACTTCCTGCACGTCCCGGCCATCCGGGTGAAGCACGCGAACCTGCTCGGGATCATCCTGGCGCGGGCCGTGACGCTGGACGACGTGACGATCGACAAGCCCACGGTCGACGTGGTGCAGGACGCCAACGGCCAGTGGAACCTGCTGCAGGTGGTCGGCATCCTCGGCCGGCTCGGCGGGAGCAACAACGCCCAGCCCACGCCCACCAGCGGCGGCGTGCCGAAGCTGCCGGCCGTCCACCTGATCGACGGCACCATCAACCTGGCCGACAACGGCAAGCACCGGGTCAAGATTTACCCGCTGAACGTGTCGGGCAACCCGCAGGACCAACTGGTGTGGAAGTACGATTTGGCCGCCGGTCCAACGGGCGCGGAGTTCCTGAAGGTGGCCGGCGTCGTCGCGCCCGGCGGCAGCTGGACGCACGAGGTGACGGCAGCGGTGGGCCACCTGGACCCGCTGGCGCAGGCGTTCGGCGTGCCGAGCACGTACGGGGCGGCCATCAACCTCACCTGGGACGGGGGGCTGAGCGACGGCAAGGTCGGCGGGAAGCTCAAACTGCAACAGGTGTCGGCGTTCGGCGTGCCGAGCCTGGGGAACGTGGGCGTCACGGGGTCGCTCGACGTGACGACCGGCGGTTCGGCCCCCGCGGCACCGGCCGGTGCCAACGCGGCCGTCGTCGCCGGGTCGGGGCTCGCGCCGCTGGTCACGCTCACGCCGAGCAACCTGCTGGTGCAGACCAGCAACCCGACCGTGCCGACGCTGGGCGTGGCGACGGGGAACATCACGTACGACGCGGCCGGCCTGCACACACGCGGGCTGAAGGTGAACGTGCTGGGCGGGGCCGCGAGCATCGACGCGTCGGCCGACCCCAAGACGCAGAACGTCGACCTCACCGCCCACTGGACCGGGCTGACGCTGGCCGCCGACATCAGCCAGGCCGGGACGCTGACGGCGTCGGTGCGCCAGCCGTTCCCGGGGCAGCCGTTGATCCGGGTCGAGCTGGACGACCGCGGCAGCATCGGCGCGACGACGGCATCGGCCGGTCAGGCGGCGACCAACTGGGACGCGGGCGTGAAGGTCACGGGGCAGGGGACCAGCTGGACCAGCGTCGACTGGGTGCTGGCCGTGCCCCGGCTGAACGTGGTCAGCGGGAACGCCAAGTACGACCTGAGCGGCCTGTCGGCCCAGGTGCAGCAGCGGCCGACCACCATCGACCTGCTCGGCCTGACGCTCCCCCCCGCCACCGGTGCCGCGACGACGACCACCGTGGCGAGCAACGTCACCTCGTCCCGCGTGACGACCGGCGGGCCGACCACCGCGCCGTCGGGCGGCAGCCCGTTCGGGCTGTCGTTCGCCAGCAGCGCGCACGTGACGTTGCCGGACGCCTCCGTCAAACGGCCCCTGTCGTGGAAGACGAGCCTGAACGCCGGGCTGACCGCGACGTACGAGGGGACGCCGATCCCCGTCACGCTGGCGCTCGACGCCGACGGCGACCAGGGGCTGTACTCGCTGCGGAAGTTTGCCCTGACGGCCGCGGATGCGAACGTGAACATCGACGGGCAGTACGACGTGTCCCGGCCCAAGCCGGTGTCGCTGCACGTGGCGCTGACGCAGACGCCCCGGCTGACGCCGGACGCGCCGATCCAGGGCCAGTTCTCGGGCGACTTCAAGGTGGTCGGCCTGCTGCTGGACTACGACACGATCGACGACGCGATCGCCACGGCCGCCGCCGCCGTCGCGGCGACGCAGCCGACCACCGCGCCGACGACCGGCCCGGCCACGCTGCCCACGTCGGGCCCGGCCAGCACGATGCCGGCCGTGATGGCCGCCATCGCCACGACCACCGCGCCAACGACGGGGCCGACCACCGCGCCGGTCCACGGCAAGCGGTGGCACCCCTACCTGACGACGACGGGCCACCTGACCACCAGCGAGCTAGTCGTCTTCGGCAGGCCGATCGGCGACATGGACGTGCGGCTGGACGGGGACGTGCGCACCCTGCACCCGCCCAAGACCAGCAACGGCCCCGAGGCGGCCGACGCGCTGCCGCAGGCGTCGCAGATCCACGTCGCGCTGCACTCGAGCGACTTCGCCCTGTTCCAGGCGCCGTGGAACCTGACGGTCGAGTACCCCAACCGCGACCAGGCGGCCGAGGTGAACCTGTCGACCTCGAACCTGCCGCTGGACGTGCTGGAGAAGGCGGCCGGCATGGGGCAGAGCCCGCCGATCAGCCAGGGCCTGCTCTCGTCGGCCCACTGGAAGCTGGTCGCGACCGGGCTGGGGATCGGCGACATCAAGCTGGCCAGCGAGTACCACCTGACCGGCATCAACGCCGCCGGGCTGAGCGTGGACACGGTCGACGCCGCGGCGTCGTTCGACAACGGCGTGGTGACGCTGGCCCCGGTCACCGCCAAGTCCGGGACCGGCGTGACGCACGTCTCGGCCAGCTACGCGCTGGCCCGGCCGACGCACGTGCTGGCCAACGTCGAGGTGGTCAGGTGGCCCTACGCCCTGACGCAGGCGCTGGGCGGCACGACGGTGGCCGAGGCGTCGGCGAAGGTGGACCTGGACGTCGACCTGGCCAAGAAGGGGGCGACGGGCGAGGCGTCGGCCGGGGTCGACGTGATCCTGCACCCGACGGTCGGCGGCGCGACGATGGCGCAGACGCTGGCGCACGCGCAGCTGGCGGCCACGCTGCGGGGGCAGTCGGCCGACCTGACCGACCTGTCGGGCCGGCTGCTGAACGGCACGTTCAAGGGGGCGGCGCAGGTCGACGTCGGCAAGCCGTTGGAGGCGGCCGGGCGCGTCGAGTGGCGCGACGTGGACGCCGGGGCGCTGGCGACGATCACCGGCAGCCCCGTGTTGAAGGACCTGGGCGGGATCTTCAGCGGCACGGTGACGATCGCCCCGAGCCGCGACCCGCGGTCGCTGGAGCCGGTGCGGATCGACGTGAACGTGGCCGCCAGGGACGGGCACTACGCGACGGTGATGCTGGGCGACAAGAGGCGGCTGTTGATGACGCACGCCGTCGCCTACGCCAACCTCGACCGGGCGGTGCTGGACCACTCCGACATCTACGTGGCCGGGGGCATCCTGCACCTGTGGGGACGCATCGGCCGGAACCTGTCGAGCCAGACGGCGATCGTCGACTACAACGACATCAGCATCGACCAGCTGGCCCACGTGATCCCCAAGCAGGCGGACGGCCCGGTGCCGGGCCTGCTGGCCGGCGAGTTCCGCGTGACCCGCAACGGCAGCGGGCTGACGTCGCTGATCGGCGGCGGGCACACGAGCATCACCGCCTGCGACCTGCAGAACATCCCCGCGGTGAGAAAGCTGTACGACCTGCTGCAGCACGGCGGCGACGCGCTGGACCCGACGGGCGAGGGCGGGCTGGACCTGGCCGTGGAGGCGGGGACGGTCCGCATCAACGGGTTGCGCTTCTACGGCCACGGCATCGAGGCCAAGGGGATCGTCGCCCTGGGGCCGCTCGACCTGACCGACGTGAAGGCCAGCCGCCTCGACGGCCAGGTGTCGGGCACGCTCCGCGACCTCAAGAACAGCAAAATCTCGTTCTTCCGGGACTTCGACGATCTGACCAGCGCCCTGATGAGCGGCTTCTCCACGGTCAATATCCGCGGCACGCTCGGCGCCCCCGCCATCAGCCAGGCCGGCGCCGACGACATCGGCAAGGGACTGCAGGAGCTGATCGCGGGGGACGCGCAGGCGCAGCAGCCTTCTCAATGATGGCAAACCGGCCGTTGAAGCCCGGCCCTCTCAGTGCCGAAGTGGGCCCTCGGCCGCTGGGGTACGCCACGCCCAGGCGACGCCATGCCCGAACTGGGGCGAGGTTTTGGTGGACCGACACGTTCGTCTGGATCGCGTGCTTCTCGATCGCCGGCTCTCTGGTCGCCAAGGCCCTTGACCGGTTTGCCTCGGACTGGGGGTCATAGTTCGTTCTGTCCTGGGATCCACCAGGGCGCTCGCCCAACTTGCTGGCGCCGATCAGCCAGATCGTGAGCGTCGGTTTCATCACGGCTAGCTTGAGCGGACAGGGTCACCCCCCCACTGGATTGACGCCCGCCACAGTCCTGAGTCACCTGTCCATGCGGCAAGCGTATGCCGGGGCGGCCGTCCATATCGAGTATCACGATTACGACGCGAAGCGGGCGCACCGGGTGGGCAGCGTCCTGGCGCAGGCTGTTGCGAGCCAAGTTCCAGGTTTGCTGTGGGATGGCACGGCCACCGGCTCGACGAACCAACATAGATGGCTGGCGCCGCTGGCGTTCGCGCTGGGTATCGCGAGCGGTCTACTTGTTGCGTGGATCCGGTGGCGCGACCATCGAACGGGCCGTGCGCGTGTGTTTGCCGCACCCGACCGCTAAACCGGGTTATAATCGTGCCATGCCCTCTCCCCTCCCGGCGAAGTTCACGTTGGCCGACCTGCGGGCCGCGCGCGCGGATCACCGGCCGGTGGCGATGCTCACCTGCTACGACTACACGAACGCCCGGCTGATGGACGAGGCCGGGGTGCCGATGCTGCTGGTGGGCGACTCGGCCGCCAACGTGGTGCTGGGGTACGACTCGACCGTGCCGGTGTCGCTGGACCTGCTGATCGAGCTGACGGCGGCCGTGCGGCGCGGGGCACCGCGGGCGCTGCTGATGGGGGACATGCCGTTCGGGTCGTACGCGGCGTCGCCGGCGCAGGGGGTGCGGAACGCGGTGCGGATGCTCAAGCGGTCGGGGTGCGACTGCGTGAAGCTGGAGGTGAGCGACGGCCACGCCAAGCTGGTCCGCCGGCTGGCCGACGCGGGGGCGGCGGTCGTGGCGCACCTGGGGTTGCGGCCGCAGGCGGTCCACCTGATGGGCGGGTACCGAACGCAAGGGCGGACGGCATCGTCGGCCGACGAGATCGTGGCGACGGCCGTCGCGATGCAGGTCGCCGGGGCAGCCGTGCTGCTGCTGGAGGCCGTGCCAGCCGAGGTGTCGGCGGCGGTCGTCAAGGCGGTGGACGTGCCGGTGATCGGCTGCGGTGCCGGGCCCGCGTGCCACGGGCACGTGGTCGTCACGCCCGACGCCATTGGCCTGAACCCCGGCCGGGTCGCCCGGTTCGTGCCGAGGCTGGCCGACGTCCGCCCGACGTTGGTCGACGCCTACGCCGCCTATGTCCGGCAGGTGGCCTCGGGGATCTACCCGGCAGCCGATCACGTCTACCCCATGCCGGCTGACGAGCGGTCGAGATTTCTCGTCGCCAAGGCGATCCGGACCGACGAAGATCATCCCGCCGTGCAACCATCGGCCCGCTGACGGGTGTTCCTCTGTGTCCGCGTACGGACATCTGTCATAACACCGAAGCATTGGCGAGCATCACAGGAGCCAGACACATGAACCAGTTCAAGAAGACGGCCACCGCACTCACCCTGGCCGTGGCGGCCGGGCTGTCGTTCGAGGGCGTGAAGTCGCTGGTGGAGAACGTCCAGTTCGCCCACGCCCAGGAGGCGGTCCAGTCGACCCGGCAGGAGCTGCAGAACGTGCAGGACCTGTCGACGGTGTTCCGCAACGTCGGCAAGTCGGTCGAGCCGAGCGTGGTGCAGATCGTCGTGAGCAAGGCGGTCCCCAACGCCGGCGCGACGCACCGCGGCCTGCCCGATGACCAGTACCTCCGCAAGTTCTTCCGCGACCACGGCATGAACGTGCCCGACAATGGGAGTGGCAACGGGGGCGGCGGGAACAAGAACGACGACCAGAACAACGGCGGTGACGCGGCCCCCGACGACGGCAGCGGTGCCCCCGACCTGCAGGAGGTCGGCACCGGCAGCGGCGTGATCATCGAGACCGACGGGTCGACCGCCTACATCCTGACCAACAACCACGTGGCCGGCGGCGCGACCGAGCTGACCGTCACCCTGGCCGACGGCCGGGTGATCAAGGGCGGCAAGACGATCGGCGCCGACCCCAAGGCCGACATGGCGGTGGTCAAGATCACCGCCGACCACGTCATCCCCGCGAAGTGGGGCGACAGCGACCAGCTCTCGCGCGGCGACTGGGTGCTCGCCTTCGGCAGCCCGTTCGGCTACATCGGCTCGATGACCCACGGGATCGTGTCGGCCCTGAACCGCCAGGCCGGCATCCTCGGCACCGGCGGGTACGAGAACTTCATCCAGGTCGACGCGCCGATCAACCCCGGCAACAGCGGCGGGCCGCTGGTGAACATCAAGGGTGAGGTGATCGGCATCAACACCGCCATCGCCACCCAGAGCCGCGGGTTCGAGGGCATCGGCTTCGCCATCCCCTCCAGCCAGGCCCGCGTGATCTACACCATGCTCAAGGAGCACGGCAAGGTCACCCGCGGGTGGCTTGGCGTGGCGATCGGCGACGTGCAGCGCGACCCGGACATCGCCAGGAGCTTCGGCTACACCGAGAACCACGGCGTCATCGTCCAGCAGGTGATGGACGGCACCCCCGCCACCGGCAAGCTGCAGGAGGGCGACATCATCACCGCCATCAACGGCAAGCCCGTGCAGAACGTGCAGGAGCTGCGGAACCAGGTGGCGGTCATCGCCCCCGGCACCGACGCGAAGCTGACGATCTTCCGCGACGCCAAGGAGACCGACGTCACGATCAAGATGGGCGAGCAGCCCGAGAACATGCTCGCCATGTCGCCCGGCCGGGGCGGGTCGGGCTCCACTGCCGTTCCCAGCGCCAAGTCGGCCGCCGCTTCGCTCGGGCTTCACCTGACCGACGTGACCGATGAGATGGCCCAGAAGTTCAACCTGACCGACGTGAAACAGGGCGCGCTCGTGACGGCCGTCGACCCGCGGTCGCTGGCGTTCAAGGCGGGCCTGCAGGCGGGCGACGTGATTACCAAGGTCGGCAACAAGGCGGTCGCCGACGCCGGTGCCGCGGATGCCGCCATCGCCAAGCAGGACGTGAAGAGGGGCATCCGCCTGTACGTCGTCAATGCGCAGGGGTCGCGGTTCGAGTTCCTGAAGCAGGACTGATCGCGATCGGACGTGATGTTGAACGGGCCGCGGGTTGATCCCGCGGCCCGTTTTTCATTCCCGGTTTAGCGATGGCCCGGAGGGCCGGGTTCCGGGCGAAGCCCGGTCGACGTGATCGGTGATGATCGGCACAACCGGTGAAACGGATGCCCCCCGCGGCCGCGATGCCAGATACGCCCCGCCGGCGATCATGACGATGCCGATCCAGTTGACCAGCGACGGCCGCTCGTGCAGCAGGAGTACGGCCAACAGCACGCCCAGCGGCATCGACAGCTTGTCGATCGGAGCGACCTGCGACGCATCCGCCAAGCGCAGGGCGCGGAAGGCGAAGATCCACGACAGCCCCCCCGCCACGCCGGAGAGGACGACCATGCTGATTGCCATAGGTCGCCCGGCGAACTGGTCGATCTTCGACCACGACCCAATCACGCCGACGAACCCGACCATGAACGCCGCCTGGACCACGCTGCGCACGGCCGTGGCCACGTCCGGGTCGACGCCCTTCATGCCGAGCTTGCCGAAGATGTTGATCGACGCCGCGCAGCCGGCGGCCAGCAGGGCGAAGTGAAGCCAGCGAGCGTCGGGCATGTCGTGTGAATGCAGAATGATGAATGCAGAAGTCGGAATGGAAGAAGGACCTGCCGCCTTCATTCTGCATTCTGCATTCTGACTTCTGCATTTCGACCCACGCCCGCCAGCGCGTCGCGCAGCAACTCCAGCACCCGCGGCGTCCCCAGTTCCTTCTTGCCGAACCCCGGCAGGGCCCCCGCCGCCTCGGCCTGGCGCTGGACGTCGTCGTAGTTGGTGACGAGCATCATCTTCACGCCGGGGAACGTCGGGCGAAGGGCGCGGATCGCCTCGACGCCGGTGTCGGGGTCGTAGCCGTAGCCGAGTTCGCGGTTGAACAGCACGAGGTCGACGTTGCCCGCCTCGAGGGTTTTGGTCAGTTCCCGCCCGTCGTCGGCCGAGAGGATCTCGACGTCCGGGCTCGCCTTGCGGACCGTCTGCTTGAGGTAGCTGCTGTCCGGACCACAGTGACCGACGAGGAGGACCTTTTTCGACATGACCATACTCCCGAAACAAATGTCGACTACCCAGCCCCGCCGGGTTTCATCGGTCGACGTCGGATCATAGCCCCACCCCTGCGCGAATAGAATCGCCGTGGCCCGCCGGCGTAAACCCCCCAGACCGACGCCCGCCCGTCGGGCCGCGTTCGCCCGCATCCTCCGCTCGCTGCGGCGGATGTATGGCCCCATGCCCTGGTCGCCCCGCGGCAGTGGCCTCGACGTCTTGGTCGAGGCGATGCTCAGCCAGAACACGAACATGACGAACAGCCGGCGCGGCTACCGGCAGTTGCGGCGGGCGTTCCCCACTTGGCCCAAGGTGCTCGCCGCCCCGGTGGAACAGGTCCAACGCCAGATCGCCATCTGCGGGCTCGCCCGCCAACGGGCCCGGCGACTCCAGGTGATGCTCGCGCGGATCAAGCACGATCACCCCGGCCGACGGGGCAAGCTGTCGATCGATTGGCTCGCCGACGAGACCCCCGAGGTCGCCACCGCCTACCTGCGATCGTTCCACGGCGTCGGCCCCAAGACGGCCGCCTACACGCTGCTGTTCGGCTTCAACCAGCCCGTGTTGCCGGTCGACAACGGCATCCTGCGTGTCGCCCGCCGGTTGAAGCTGATCCGCCCGAAAACCCAGGCCGACGAGGCCGAGCAGACGCTCGCCCCGCTCGTCCCCCGCGGCAGCCACTACCCGGCGCACGTGCTGATGTTCCGCCACGCCAAGGAGCGTTGCCGGCCGAAGAACCCTAAGTGCGACGAGTGCAAGCTGCTGTCGCTGTGCCCCCATGGCAGACGGCGGATGAAGCATCAACCGCCGGAGGTCGGCGTGGAACTGCTGCTGCCGAGGCCGAAGCTCCTAGCGCGGTTCGTGTCGTCGGGGATCGCGAAGCACGCGACGGATGAGTGAGCTTGAACGACCCGGCGATCACCTGAACCCGTGCGTCACTGGCACCCCGCGAATCACTACCTCCTCGCCCCAGATCGGCGTCAGGTTCGACTTTTCATCCGTGACGTCGACCCCTGGACGAAAGACGACGTCGACCTGCCCGGCGGCCCCAAGCGAGGCCACCGTGGCACCGTTGGCACCTGCGGTCCGACCGGCCCCGCACGTCATCCATCCGTGAATTGGCAGATCAGGCATTCCCGGCGACCGAACGGCGGCCGTGAAAGAGACCCGCACCGGAGGCCGGTCGAATCGAGCTTGGACCACGACAAGGTGATCGTCCTGCTGCGCAACGGTCACGTCGCGAATCGCCGCCGCAACGGCTGCACGCTGGGCCGGGACGACCACCCGCGGCACTGTCGGCCGGGCGGGGGTAATCGTGAACGGCGTCGACACTGGCAGGCTGAACGTCGTCAATCGTTTGCGCGGATCAAGCGGCGCGGTGTCACCATTGGCAAGGATCGCCGCGTCAGCGCTGTCGTACAGATCGACCTGCAAGACGGTCGACGCCGTGTGCTGACCCAAAGCCAAGGTGCGTGTTCGCGAGCCGTTGACTTCGGGTGATCTGGACGACGTGCCCCACGACGTGCCGCTGACTTGGATTCGTGCCCAATGCCCTATCGGCGGCGACTGGGGATCTGATGGCGTCGCCACGTCTTGCCCGTCCACCTGTAGGGGGCCGAAGTCGACGAAAGCCATGAACGTTGCGGTGTTCCAGAAAGGCCGCGGCAGATCGACCGAAAATAGGATCGGATCGCCCTGCCGCGTCGGGGGAACCTTGATCGTCAACTCACGAACGGCCTGCCGCAGGTATGCCGCCCAACGTGGCCGATCAAGGCATCCCGCCGATCGGGCCGTCTCGATGAACGCGCCCCAGCCCGCCGCCGATGGAGCAAGTGCTGCCCGGGCGGCCAGCGCAGTGTCAGCGATGGCCGCCGTCTGCGCGGCCGACAAGCGACCGGTCTGCGCGCGGGCCGTCAGTTCAGCCAGCGCGATGGTCTGCGCCGGCGATACCCCATTGAGGTCCCATCGCAACCACCACACCGGCTTGTAGGGCGTCACATCAACGTGCCGTGCCTGAACCCACCCACCCAGGATCAGCGTACCGATCGAAGGAACGGCCAGCACGATCCCAAGGCAAACCAACCCACGCCGGCGGACCCGGTGGCCGAGCTGGATGGCCTTCGGGGCCGTCAGGTCGGACCCGCACTCGCCGCACTGCGTCGTGTCGGCCGATTTCCCTGTCAGGTCGTACCCGCACCGCCGGCACAGCGGGTGGTCATCGATGCGCTGCCCGCGAAGGCCGGCGACGAAAAGCACGCCTGCGACCAACAACGCGACGGTGGCGGATACGATGAACACGTGACGCCCCGTATTCTACCGCAACCCGCCTTGGTTACCCAACCTTCTTCAGCGGGCTCAACCCCCAGAAGTCGACGACGATCGCCCGGCCGGGGCCGGGGTCGACCTTGTACAGGATCACGTCGCCGCCGCGGCCGTCGGCGAGGACGAGCTTGGCCTTGCCGACCTCGGCCCGGCGGCCCTTGGGGAGGGTGAACCGGCCGGACCAATCGTTGGGGGTCGGGAAGTGGGACGTGTAGAGCTGAACGGTGACCTCATCGGTCTGCCGGTCGGTGCCGCGGACGAACTTGGCGGTTTCGGTTTGCACGGTCGTTCTCCTGGTTCGGACCTGGCGTCCGGGAATTTCATGCCCGGACTGGCCGTCCATCGGCAATCGGCGGTCCACATCGCGAACCCAAACGTCGGCGCGGGGGAAAGTGACGAGGCGAAGGGAACATTTGGCATGCGGTGCCCTTTCGCTCTGGTGGTCGGCCGTATAATGGTCCGATAGTGGAGACATTATGGACGGACTGACGCTGAACCCCGGGGTCGTGGCCCCGAGCGGGATACATACGGACTTCGGCAACTGGCTGCGGCAGCAACAGGGCCGCGCGTTCGACCTCCACGACAAGCACGTCAACCCCGCGTTCGTGAAGATGCTGCGGACGATCGGGTTCGACAAGAAGTACGTCCGCGGCGAGGGGGCGTACCTGTGGGACGCCGACGGCAACAAGTACCTGGACCTGCTGACCGGGTGGGGCGTGTTCGCGCTGGGTCGCAACCACCCCAAGGTGAAGGCGATCATGCAGCAACTGCTGGATGAGAACCTGCCCAACCTGGTGAGGATGGACTGCAGCCTGCTGAGCGGGCTGGTGGCGGAGAAGCTGACGTCGCACACGACGGATGGGCTGAGCCGGGTCTTCTTCTGCAACAGTGGCACCGAGGCGGTCGAGACGGCGCTGAAGTTCGCCCGCGCCACCACCGGTCGGCAGGACGTGATCTACTGCGACCACGCGTTCCACGGCCTGACCGGCGGGAGCCTGGCCGTGAACGGGGCCGACTTCTTCCGCGAGCGGTTCGGCGAGATGACGCCGGGCACGCGGGAGATCCCTTTCAACGACCTGGCGGCATTGGAGCAGGCGCTGTCGACTCGCAAGGCGGCCGCCTTCATCGTCGAGCCGGTGCAGGGCAAGAGCTGCGAGGTGGTGCACGACGGCTACTTGGCCGAGGCGCAGCGGCTGTGCAACAAGTACGGCAGCCTGCTGATCTGCGACGAGGTGCAGTGCGGGCTGGGTCGGACCGGCAAGTGGTTCACGTTCCAGCACTGGGACAACGTCGAGCCGGACATCGTCTGCGTGGCCAAGGCTCTCAGCGGCGGCATGGTGCCGGTCGGGGCGGTCATCACCAAGCCCAGGATCATGGACGCCGTCTTCAGCTCCATGGAGCGGTGCGTCGTCCACAGCAACACGTTCGGCCAGAACGACCTGGCCATGGCGGCCGCCCTGGCCAGCCTGTACGTGATCGAGGAGGACAAGCTGGTCCAGCATGCCGCTGAGCTGGGCGACTACGCTATGACCAAGCTGCGCGAGATCGGCAAGGACTGCCCGTTCGTCAGCGCCGTCCGCGGCCGTGGGCTGATGTTCGGCATCGACTTCGCCCGGCCCAAGGACAGCTTCAAGCTGAAGATGGCCTGGGACATGCTGCACAAGATGAACTTCGGCGTGTTCGGGCAGATGATCATCATCCCGCTGCTGCAGGACCACCGCATCCTGACCCAGGTGGCCGGCTACCACACCGAGGTGATCAAGTTCCTCCCGCCGATGGTGTCGACCCAGGCCGACATGGACTGGTTCCTGTCGGCCATGCAGAAGACGCTCGGCGACACGACCCAGGTGCCCGGCACGGCGTGGAACACCGTCATCGGGCTGGCCAAGCGGGCGATGACGGCGTGAGGGATCGCGGCCTCAATGTGAGTAGAACGCCTCGTCGGCAATGCCGTCGGTCTCTGTAAGGCGGAGCCGCTCGCGAAGGCCCTTCACGTATCGCCGGGCGATGGTCCGATCATGCGTGGGGACCGGGTAGGAGAACGTGCCGTCTTCGACGGTCCTGAAGAACATGGTGTGAGACCCCTTGCCTCGGGACGGGTCCTCCCATCCGCCGTAATGAGATACGGAGCGCCGCAGGTCGCGGAAGCTCATCGCCCGGTCGGCCATTTCGTCGTCACCGCCCTTCGCTTACGATCACCTGGGACCGGCAGGCCATGCGTAACCTACACATGCCCATTCGAGTTGTCCTCTACCGCGATGATGGCGCCTGGGTGGCGCACTGCCTCGAGTTCGACCTGATGGGCGACGGCGAGACGAAGACGCAGGCATTGGCCAACCTTAGCGACGCGATCTCCGCGCAGGTGCAGGCGTCGCTAGAACTCGACAACCCGGACAACCTGTTCCACCCAGCCGACGGCAGGCTGTTCGCCATGTTTGCCGCTGGCCGCAGCGTCGCCGAGGGCGATCTGCGACTCAAACTCGGATCGATCACGATCGACGAGACCGCCACGCGCGAGTACGACGCCGCTCTGGTGCCTGCCTGACTCAACTCTGATCTGCGAACGGATTCGGACCTTCACCAATGCCCCGCTCCCGCCGCACCTCCGGCATCAACCATCGCCTGATCGCCTTCGTCTTCCTCGTCGTGCGCCATCCCCGCCGAACGCTGGCGCTGGCGCTGCTCGGCGTCGGCGTCGCCGCCGCCCTGGCGTGGTTCCGGCTCGACGTCTCGACCGACCAGGACCAGCTGTTCTCCACCAGCGTCCCGTTCTTCCGCGACTACGTCGGCTTCACCAAGGCGTTCCCCGAGAACCAGGCCGGCTTCGCGATCATCCAGGAGCGTGACGCCGCCCGCCCCCCCACCGCCGACCGCTGGATGGCCGTCGCCGACGCCGTCGCCGCCCGGCTGGCCGCCGACCACGAGAACGTCCACATCGTCGAGGGGCACGTCTCGGTCGACGCGATCGGCCCGCAGGGGCTGCTGTTCTCCGACGATCCCAACGAGGTGCAGAAGCGGTCGAAGCAGGTCCGCGAGCAGCTGATCGAGCTGGCCCAGCGCTGGGGCGAGAAGCCCGGGTTCGGCTACGGCACGCTCGGCCCGTCACCGCTCCAGCGGTTCGTGGCCGGCGTCGCCCTCGCGCCGGCCGACAAGCTCGACGTCCAGCTCGCGCAGTTCTTCGACCTGCTCGCCCGGTCCTGGGTCAAGGCAATCGATGACCCGCACCGACCGGTCACCGTCGGCGACCAGGTGCCCGACCTCGCCAGCCTTGAGGCCAGCACGCCGCGCGAGAAGGGGTACGCCTACATCCCCGACCCCGACAATGCCGGCCGGCACCTGCTGCTGGTCAAGTTCTTCGAGCGGGAGAAGCTCACCAGCAAGGACGGCCTCGTGAAGGTGATCGCCGGCATCCGCGCCGACATCGCCGAGGCGGGCAAGCCGTTCGACCGGGAGTTCACCATCGGCCTGTCGGGCCGCCCCGCCCTCGACGCCGACGAGTTGGAGACGACCGACCGCGATAGCCGCCGGGCCGAGATCGTCTCGCTGTCGGCCGTCTTCCTCGGGCTGGTCCTGTTCCTCCGCTCGGTCTGGCTCGCCGTCGTCGCCGAGCTGGCCCTGCTGATCGGCATCGCCTGGACGTTCGGCTGGGCGACGGCCTCCACGGCCGCCTACAACCTCGCGCCGCGCGGCGACCTGAACCTGCTGTCGATGGTCTTCCTGATCGCCCTGATCGGCATCGGCATGGACTACCTGATCCAGATCCTGACGCGCTACCGGCAGGAGGCCGTCCGGCACGGCCCAGCCGACACGCGGCGGGACGCAAAATCGATCTGGGCCGGCGTGTTCAAGCACGTCGCCGCCCCGATCAACACCGCCTGCCTCGGCGCCGCCGGGGCGTTCCTGGTCTCGGTGTTCACCCCCTTCCGCGGCGCCGCCGAGCTCGGCCTGATCGCCGGCGGTGGCCTGCTGCTGTGCCTGGCCACCGGCTACGTCGTCTTGCCCGCCCTGCTGACGATCTTCCCGGCGCGGATCCAGGCGACGCCGTCCGAACGGGACGGTGCCGTGAGCCATGTTGACGTCGAGCCCACTGACGCCGCCGCGCCGCAGCAACGGAAGTTCAACCGCTGGCTGATCCTCCCGATCGCCTGGGGCGTCCTCCTGATCGCCGGCATCCCCTTCATGCGCCGCACGGCGTTCAACCCCGGCCTCATCACCCTCCAGGCCCAGAACCTCGAGTCGGTCCAGCTGATCCACAAGCTGCCGACCTGGTTCGAGGTCGAGCTGTCGAAGGACGTCACCGTCCTCCGCCAGGTGAAGCGGGCGGTCGAATTGCTGCCCACCGTCGACCACACCGAGAGCGTCATCACCGCGCTCGACAACTACGACTGGCTCAAGGCCAACCCCCTGCCCGACGTCCACTGGGTCGACCCCGCCGCGGTGGCCGACAACGACCTGCCCGGCATCGCCGACCGCGCCGCCGCCCTGGCCGGCCGGTTCGCGACGATCGGCGGCGACCCGTTCGCCAAGGCGGCCGGGTCGCTGCGCCTCTTCGAGTCCCGCCTCCGCGCCGCCACCAAGGCCGGCGGCGCGGTCGACGACCTCGCCGCCCAACGGCTCACGCTCTGGCAGATCGCGTTCGTCAACGAGCTCAAGGGCCTGCTCGCCCCCTTCTACCCCAGCCCGCCCGACGTGAACGCGCTCCCCGAGACGGTCCGCGGCCACCTGCTCGGCCTCGACGGGCGGTACGCGCTCTACATCCTCCCCAAGAAGGACTGCTGGCCGCAGGCCAACCTCGCCGAGTTCGTCACCTCGGTCGAGTCGGCCGTGAGCACGTTGAACAAGGACGGCGGCCAGATCCCCCCCGTCACCGGCGTCGCCGGCGACGTGTTCCACTCGACCGATCAGACCCACGCCGCCTTCAAGGACGCCACCTGCTACGCCCTGGCGCTGATCTTCCTGCTCGTCTACCTCGACCTGCGCGACATCCGCCAGACGCTGCTCGCCATCAGCGTGCTCGCCCTCGGCCTGCCCATGCTGGTCGCCGTCATGGGCCTGCTGCACATCGACTGGAACTTCGCCAACTTCTTCGGCCTGCCGATCCTGATCGGCGCCGGCCACGAGTACGGCGTGTTCATGGTCCACCGCTACAACGAGGCCTGCCGCGACCCCCACCGCCCCTGGCGCCGATGGGACGTCTCCGACCGCGCACTGCTGCTCTGCGGCTACGTCACCAGCATCAGCTTCGGCTTCTTCTGGCTCTTCGGACACCACCTCGGCCTCAAGTCGCTCGGCCTGGTGATGGCCCTCGGCATCGCCTGCATCTACCTCGCCACCCTCTGCGTCCTCCGCCCCCTCCTGCTGTGGAGACTCGCCCGGGGCGGCGACGGCTGCGCGGCCCCCCGTACCGCGTCGCGCGAACCGGTCGCCGTGCCGTGACCCGACGCTGAACCGTCCCGCCCGCGAGTGGGGGCCGGCTTTGTTGGCATGCGGGGGGAACAGCGCCGGGCCGCGTCGTGTAGCGCTGCGTCGTGCCAACATTTCTGGCTACGCCCAGCGAGTCCAGGGCGATCGCATCTTCGCCGCTCCATCTACCAACCGAGTGCAGGACCGCTGATCAGTTCGGTTCCGAGGCGGTCGCGTGAAGCGGACTGAACAGGGACCAGGATGCGTCAAATACATGGAGGCCCGAAGATGCGATCGCCCTGCCAGCGAGTCCCGGACGGACGCCCGCTGCTTGAGCGGCCACCGGCCGACCCATACAATCCGGCTCCGTGTTTTCCTGACGCCGCCGCCGATCCAACTGGACACCCGCCACACGTGAGCGATAAGACCGACCACCCGCCGCTGCCCGAGGCGTTCGCCGCGCTCGGCATCCGCCCGTCCCTGCTCAAAGGTCTGGCCGAGGCGGGGTTCGTCACGCCCTCGGAAATCCAAACGCTGCTGATCCCGCGCGCGCTCGCCGGCGTCGACATCCTCGGCCAGGCCCGCACCGGCACCGGCAAGACCGCCGCCTTCGGCCTGCCCGTCCTCCAGCGCGCCGTCAAGGGCCTCCCCACGCAGGCGATCATCCTCGTCCCCACGCGCGAGCTCTGCACGCAGGTCGAGGAGGAGATCCGCAAGCTCGCCAAGTACACGCCCATCCGCGTGACGGCCGTCTACGGCGGGCAGCGCATCGCCGCCCAGGTGCACCACCTGGACCGCCATCCCGAGATCCTCGTCGGCACCCCCGGCCGGGTGATCGACCTGCTCGACCGCCGGTTGATTGACTTCCACAACATCCGCTTTGTCGTGCTCGACGAGGTCGACCGGATGCTCGACATCGGCTTCCGCGACGACATCCGCAACATCCTCAGCCGCGTCCGCGGCGTCCGACGCCGCGTGCAGGACGAGCAACCCGCGCCAGGGACAACAGAGCCCAGCGGCTCCGCCGCGGGTTTCTCCGTCGAACCGGTCGCCCCGCCCACCGAAGAACCCGCGGCGGAGCCGCTGGGCGCCGACGTGGACAAGGTGGCCGACGCCCACCAGTCCGGCGGGCACCAGACCATCTTCGTCTCGGCCACCATCAGCGACGAGATCGACCGCCTCGGCCGCCGCTACATGCGCGAGCCGGTCGAGAAGCTGATCGCCCCCGGCGCCGACGAGCGCCCCACCGTCGAGAAGGTCGAGCAGTACTACTGCTCCGTCCAGCCGTGGGACAAGTACCGCATGCTCAAGGCCCTGCTCGACACGCAGAGGCCCGAGCTGGCCATCGTCTTCTGCCGCACCAAGCGCGGCGCCGAGAAGGTCGCCAAGCGGCTGCACTCCGACGGCATCGAGTGCCGCGAGATCCACGGCAACCTGGCCCAGAACAAGCGAGAGCGGGTGATGTCCGGCTTCCGCAAGGGCAAGTTCGACGTGCTCGTCGCCACCGACCTGGCCAGCCGCGGCATCGACGTGACCAACATCACGCACATCATCAACTACGACATCCCCGAGGACCCCGAGGCCTACGTCCACCGCGTCGGCCGGACCGCCCGCATGGGCGCGACCGGCAAGGCGTTCACCCTGGTCACCAAGGAGCAGGGCGGCGAGCTGACCAAGGTTGAGAACCTGATCAACATGGTCGTCCCCCAGTTCACCCCCGACGGCTGGGAGCCCCGCCCCACCCCCGCCGACTGGACCGAGGGCAAGCCCGGCGACTACCAGCCGACGCAGGCCCCCAAGCCCATCGTCAGCCGCATGGACCGCCCCTACGTGGCCAACCCCGGCGCGGCCGCGCCCGCCGAAGGCGAGACCGCCGCCCCACCGCGCCCCGCACCCGTGCGCACCATCGGCAGCAAGATCCCCGTCAACCGCCGAAGGCGGTGACTCCGGCTCCCTCCCTTGGTACTCCGGTAAAGGGCTCGGGGTGAGAGTGATTTCGAGCACGAGAATCATGCGTTGCGATCGTAATACGTCGTTCGATCGAACGAGGCCGCACCGGAGTCGCTTGCGCCTT
The DNA here is from genome assembly GCA_965198865.1 of Tepidisphaeraceae bacterium. Lineage (GTDB taxonomy): Bacteria > Planctomycetota > Phycisphaerae > Tepidisphaerales > Tepidisphaeraceae > CBDAQA01. The sequence continues at coordinate 787,668 of CBDAQA010000025.1, forward strand.
CGCGTCTCGCGGCAATGAGCTCAAGCCGCGACGGCGCAGGCGACCACGTGACCCGCGCCGCGAAGCGGAGTTCACGTTGACGCATCATCCCCGTTCATCCGGGGCTCCCGTTGCCACTCAAAGGCAATCCGACGTTCAGCTCGTCCGCACCCGCACGTGGACGACCGCCGCGTGCCCCGCCGCGTCGGCGGCGCGCACCTCGTGGCCCCCCGCCGTCGGTGCCCACCACACCGGCTCGCCGGCCGGCGCGGTGCCGACCGGCGTCCCGTCGACGAACCACCACACCGCCCCGCCCGACCGCGCCCGCAGCGCGACCCGCTGCCGGTCGGACCGCTCGGCCGGGTCACGCACGATCTCCTGCCGGTCCGTCGGCGACACGACCGCGAACTCGGGCGCTGGCCGGTCGACCGCTGGCGACCGCACGACCAGCAGCCCCGGCGTCGGCGCGAACCCCGGCCCGCCGGGGTCGATCGTTGTCATCACCCGCAGCGCGAGCGGTGCCGCCACGTCCTGGCCCACCAGCGCGTCCGACCCGGTGCCATCGGCATTGCCCATCCACACGACCACCGTCCGCCGCGGCGTGACGGCGGCGCACCAGGCGTCGCGGTGCCCGCTGCTGGTCCCCGTCTTCCACGCCACGCCCAGCGGCACCGCCGCCGGCCACACGGCCCGCGTCCGCTCCGGGTCGGCCAAGCATTGCAACGCTTGCAGGCACGACGACGGCCGAAGCACCCGGCCGCCGTTGAACGACACCCGCAACCGGTCCGGCGATGACCGATCGATCACGGCAGGTTCGGGCACCGCCCGATCCGGCACCGCTCGGTCCGGCACGGCGCGGTCCGGCGTCGCACGGTCCGGAACCGCCCGGTCCGGCACGGCCCGGTCGGGCACCGCGCGATCGGGAACCGCGCGATCCGGAACGGCGCGGTCCGGCACGGCGCGATCGACCGTCGCCGGCTCAGGTACTGCCGGGTCGGGTACCGCCCGGTCCGGCGTCGCCGGCTCAGGCACGGCGCGGTCCGGCGTACCCGGCTCGGGCACCGCCCGGTCTGGCGTGCCCGGCTCCGGCACCGCGCGGTCGGGCACCGCTCGATCCGGCACCGCCCGATCGGGCACCGCACGGTCCGGCACCGCCCGGTCGATCGTGGCCGGCCCGTCGTCCGTGTCGGCGCACAGCATCGCCACCGGCTGCGCCGTCCCGCCCCTCGCCAGCGTCGCGTAACCCCCCGCCAGCTCCATCGGCGTCACGTCCGCCCCGCCGATCGCCAGCGACAGCCCGTACCGCTCCGGCGTCCGCGCCAGCGTCTCCAAGCCCGCCCCCGCCATCACGCCCACCACCCGGGCCAAGCCGACGCGCGACAGCATCGCCACCGCCGGCACGTTCCGGCTCCGCGCCAGCGCGATCGCCGCCGGCTCCGGTCCATCGAACCGATGGTCGTAGTCGCCCGGCTCGTACCCGGACCACGCCGCCGGCGCATCGTCCAGCACCGTGCCCGGCTGGCACGCCCCGGCGTCGAACGCCGCCGCGTAGATGAACGGCTTCAACGCCGACCCCGACGACCGCGGCCGGACCGTCAGGTCCACCTTGGCATCGGTCGTGGACCGGCTGAATGCCGCCAGGCACTGCGACGTCTGCGTGTCGAGCACGACCACCGCCACGGCCGATACGTGCGACGCAGCCATCGCGCGGACCGCTGCACCGCCGGCCGTCGCCACCCGCCGCTGAACGTCGGGGTCAATCCTGGTGACGACCGTCCCAGTATGGGCCATCGCCAGCCGGTCAAGCGTCGGCCGCAGGCCGTTGTCGGTTGCGTCCTGTGGCAACGGATGCCACGTAGCGTCAATCGGCTCGGCCGCCGCCTCGCGACGCTGGTCGGCGGAGATCATGTTGCAGGCCAGCATGCGGTCGAGCACGTGATCGCGCCGGGCCGCGGCCAGTGTCCGGTGCCGATCAGGGCGCAGGCGGTTCGGGCTCTGCGGCAACCCCGCCAGGAGTGCCGCCTGCCCCAGCGAAAGCGACGAGCAGGGCCGGCCGAAGTACCGCCAGCTCGCCGCCCCGGCCCCGGTCAGGTTGCCGCCGAACGGGGCCCGGTTCAGGTACTCCACCAGCACGGCGCACTTGTCCGCCCGCCGCTCGATCTGCGACGCCCGCACCGCCTGGGCCAACTTCCCCAACAGCGAGCGGTGGTTAGCCGGCTCCCGCAGCCGCTGCACCTGCATGGCGATCGTGCTCGCCCCGCGCCGGAACGAGAGCGACGTCGCATCCTGCCACGCCGCCGCCGCCGCGGCGTGCCAGTCGACGCCGCCGTGCTGGTAGTACCGCTCGTCCTCGACGGCCACGATCGCGTCCATCAGGTGCGGGCTGATCGATTCGGCCGCCAGCGGCTGGCACCACTGCCCGTCCCGGTTCGCGTAGGCCGCCAGCGGTGCCCCGGCCCGATCCACGATCCACGTGGACGACGCCGGTGGCCGATCGATCGCAGCCGGGTAGGGCCAGATCGCGACCGCCGCCTGAAAGCTGGCGATCGCCAGCACCGGTGGCAGCGCCGGCGTCGCCAACAGCCACGGCCGACGGCGGAAAACGGAGGCGACGCGCTTGACTGTCTGTCGGATCATGGCTGAATCCTCCGCCCGTTCAGCGATGGCCGCAGGGCCGGGTTGCCTTTGTAGCTTCGCTATAGAAACATCGGCCGAATCCACTGACGCGCTCCGCAATCGCGGCGTCTGCACTCGCCGTTCGGCGGTCACGGACCGTCTAATCCACCTTTGCCAGGTTTGACGCCGCGCCCGTGACGATCAGCTTGCCGGACGCCGACAGGCCGTTCGTGTTGAGGTCGTACATCGCCTCGACCCGCGCCGGCGGCGCGACGTAGACGCCGGGGGTGACGGCCCGCGCCAGGTACGTCGCCCGGCCGTGGCCGGCGCTCCCGATCCGGCCGATCACGATCACCCGGTCGTCGCGCACGTCGGTCACGCCGCCGAAGACAGGCGTGTCGTCGCCCTTGCTGGCATCGTCCTTGGCCGCCGTTGCCGACCGCGCGTTCTCGACCTCCAGGCCGCCGGGCAACAGGTCCTCCAGCACGACGTTCGGCAAGTCGGCCGGCCCGTCGACGTTCAGCTCGACGCGAACCAGGTCGCCGCTGCGAACCGTGCCGCGCACCTCACGACCGTCAACCGTCAGATACCGCCGGCGAATCGTCATGCCGTGCGACACCGCCGCCGGCGGCGACAGGGGGACGCCGCTCTGTAGCCAACCGACGTGCGCCACCGCATCCGCCGCCCCGCTCAGCTCCACGCGCATCGGCCCCGGCCCGCCGGTCCAGTTGAGCGGCGACCCGCCGTGCGCCTCGGCCAGCAGGTTGCTCCCGATGAACAGCCGGGCCGAGTCATACCCCCTGGGATGCTTGCCCGACTCGTCCCGCAGGTACTGCCCGATCGCCAGCACCGAGAAGGCGACGTCCTGCGTGCTGCACCACGGCGTGTCGGCCAACTGCTGCACCAGGTCGGACAGGTTCGCCCGGTCCGGGTCGACCTCCTCCACCGCCAGGATCATCAGCGCCCGATCGCGCGTCGGCGAACCCAGGTTGCCATCGTGCTGACGGTCGGTTCGCACGAGTGGCGTCCCCGCGGGAAGCAGCCGCTCGGCCACGTCGCGCCGCCCAGCCAACAGTTCGGCCAACGACAGGAACAGTCGCGCGTCGCCGCCCGCGCCGTCGATGCCTGGCCCCTCCGCCGGCCGGTCGGGCGCGGCGACCAGCTCGGCCAGCCGGCTCATCGCCGTCCGCTCGGGTTTGCCGGCCAGCGACAGGACGTACGCCGCGTACGCCTGCACCTCGACGCCATCGGTCGCGTCAGGCGATTGGTCCAACTGGTGCCGGACGTAGGCGAGCAGATGGTTGTAGAAATCGTCGGGCACCGCGTACCCGGCCGAGCGGGCGACGGTCAGGAAGTGGGACGCGTAGACGCTGGCCCAGGGCCAGTCGTCCGACCCGCCCGACCACATGGCCAGCCCGCCATCGGCCGTCTGCATGCCGATCAACTGCACCACGCCCGCGTCCACCTTGTCGCGGATGCGCTGCGGGTCGAACCGGGCCGGGTCCAGCTGTTTGCCGATGTCGCCCAGCGCCACCAGCGGGAACAGCGTGCTGGTCGTCTGCTCGGCGCACCCGTACGGGTAGCGGTCGAGGTAGTCGAGCCCCTTGGGCAGGCTCAGCGTCGGCCACGGCGTCACGTCGACCCGCAGCAATCCGGTGCCCGTCACCATCGGCACCAGCCCGGCCAGCTCGGTCGGATGCGTCGTGCTGCCGCGGGCGACGCCGCCGAACTCCAGCGTCGGCGCGGCCGGCCGCACCGGCAGTTCCAGCTCCTCCTGGTACGCCTCGCCGTTCATCGTCGCGCTGAGGCGCACCCGCGCCACACCGACGCCGGTGCCCACGGTGACGGGCAGGTCGAACTGGCGCTGTCCGCGCGGGGGCAGCTCGATCTGCGGCAGCGCGGCGTCGAACGACAGCAACCCATCGGTGCCTACGGGTTCTACGGCGACGTTCGCCACGCCACCTGCTGGCATGTTGTTGAACAGCACGACCGGCACCGTGAACCGATCGCCCGGCGCGGCGAAGCGTGGCCAGCTGGTCTGCACCATCAGCGGCGAGCGAACCGTCACGCCCCGGTCGGCCGACCCCACGTGGTCGGCGTTGTAAGCAACGGCCATCACGCGCAGCCGCCCCTGGAACGCCGGCACGGGGAAGCTGGCGACCGCGTGGCCGGCCGAGTCGGTGTGGACCACCGCCCACGCCAGCGCCACCGGCCGAACGCGGTGCCCGCCGATCGGCGACCGGTGGCGGGAACTGATCTCGGGTCCGCTGCCGTCGCCGCCGATGTCGGCCTTGGCGGCTTCGGGAACGAGCATGCCGTACAGGTCGGCCGAGTCGACGCCCAGGGCGCGTCGGGCCGAGAAGAAGGCCAGCGGGTCGGGCGTGGCGAAGTCGGTGAGCGAGCAGATCCCCTCGTCGACGGCGGCGACGTTCACGGCCGCGCCGGGGACCGGCCTCCCCTCGGGGTCCGTGACGGTCAGGCCGACGTCGAGGCTGCGCATCGGGCGCAGTTCGGCCGGGGCGTCGAGGGCGACGGTGAGCTTGCGGTCGCGGGGGTCGACGTTCAGCCGGGTGACGCCGAACGCGCGGTGCGGCCGCCACGCGGCGTTGGGGTCGATCGGGCGCAGCACGGTGGCGGTGACGAACGCGCCAGGCGCACAGTCACCGGTCACGTCGATGGGCACCACCACGTGCGACGCGGCCATGTCGATCACCTTGGACTGCACCACGTCGTCCGTCTCGACGGTTAAGAGAAGCCGACCAGCGAAGGGTGCGGAGACGAGCACGCGGGCCTGCGACCCCAGCCGCTGCGGGGCGGCAGCGGGCCGGGTGCGGGCGTCGGCACCAGGGACGTCGGGCTCGCCGGGGGCGAGGACGCGGACGTCCAGCCGGTCGGGGTGGGACCGGTCGACCGTGTCGTCCCAGCCCTCGCCGTCGGTGACGTAGAACGCGGTCGTGGCGACGGTGCCGGTCGCGGCGTCGCTCGCTTCCAACACATACCGGCCGGCGTCCATCGGCGTGGGCGACCAGCGGACGGTGTCGCCAGTGGCGTGCAGGGTGGTCGTCTCGACGGGGTCGAGCAGGCGGGTGGAGTCGTACTGGTAGTGGCCGTCGCGGTAGCTGACGGTCGTGTTCCAACTCTCGCGCATCAAGTGCACGGTCAGGTCGGCAGGCTCGGCGGAGGGTGAGCCGTCGGGGCGGACCATGCGGATCTCGAACGGGCAGGGCGCATCGGGCTTGGGCTGGCCCTCGCCGAGGCGGCGGACGCCGACGTACGCGGGCACGGCGTCGACGTCGATCTGCTTGGCGACCGTGACGGCCCGCCCGCCGGCCTCGCGCACGGCGGCGTCGGCCGACACGCGCCAGGGACCGCGGTAGCGGTTGGGCTGGGAGCCGCTGTCATCCAGGTGGACCAGCTCGGCCACCTCAAACGTGCCGTGGTAGCGGCCGGCGCCGTCAAGCGTGGCCGAGACGGTGGCCGGGGGGTCGGCCTTGTCAGCGCGATGCCGGGACTTCCGTGCCGACCGCGCCGGCGTGGTCGCGCGCACGTCGGCAGCGTCGCCGAACGTCCAGCCGGCCCAACCGTCGGGGGCGAACGGCACCGGCGTGGCGTGGGCGGAGAGGTCGACGCCGAGGCCGGCGGCCGGGCGGCCGAACAGGTAGTCGGCGCGCACCTCGGCCGCGAGCGGCTCGTCGCCGATCGCGTAGCGGGCGCCGGTGCCGAGCTTCAGGTCGACCTTCAGCCGGTTGGGGATGAACTCCTCGACGCCGAACGAGGCCGACCCGAACGGGTTGTCCCGGTCGCCGGCGAGCGACACCTCGGCCGACCACTGGCCGGTCGGCAGATCGGTCGGCAGCGGCACGTCGGCGGCGGTCGCGCCGTCACCGTCGAGCATCGCGTTGATGATCCGCCAGTCGTGCAGGTCGGGCCGGCGGAAGCGCCACTGGACGGGGAACGACTGCTTCGGGGCAACGTCGCCGGGGCCGCGGACGACGGCGCGCAGGTGGACGGTCTCGCCGGGGCGGTAGACGCCGCGGTCGGCGTAGACGAAGGCGGTGTGGCCGGTGCGCAGGTAGGGCTTGCCGCTGACGTCGACGTCGGCCAGGTCCCACGCCGTGCGGCGGAGGTCGAGCCAGGTCAACTCGTCAACGGTGTCGGCGAGGAGGACGGCGACCGACTCGCCGGGGGCGGGGTGGAGGCCGGACAGGCGGGCGAGGCCGTCGGCGTCGGTCGTGGCGGTGCCGAGCAGCTCGCTCTTGTCGGTGAAGGCGCGCACGCGCACGCCGGCCAGCGGGGCGGCGTCGCGCAGCGAGGTCGCCCAGGCGACCAGGCCGTCGCGGGTGCGCTTGGCCGTGAGGCCGACGTCGGACAGGGTGACGACGGCCGAGGCGCGCTCAGACGTGGCGTCGCCAGCGCCCTCGGCGGTGGGCGACCAGAGCGTGATCCGCCAGGCGCCGGTGCGGGCCAGGGCGGGCGAGAGGAGGTCGTCGAGGGACAGGCGCACGTCGCGGCGGACGTTGCGCGGGCCGGGGCAGCTGATGTTGCGGTCGCCTGCCGGCCGGGCGAAGGGGTCGACCTCGGAGCTGTTCCCGTAGCGGTAGCGATCGGCATTGTTCCGCCAGGCGACCAGGTTGTCGTCGTAGACGCGGGTGGCGGTGACGCGCATCCGGTCGACGTTGATGGCGTGTGCGACCAGCGCGCGGTTGCCGGCCGTCGATAGGTAGCCCTGGTCGGCGTCGAACCAGCAGTCGGTGCCGACGTCGGGCATGAAGGTCGACATCGAGCCGGGTCGCGGGTAGCGGTTGCGGTCGCCGGCGGCGGTGCCCCGCGGCGGGTCGGCCAGCGTGACGGTGTAGCGGGCGCCGGGCTTGAAGTCGCCGGTCAGGGTGATGCCGCGGTAGCCGTCCGACAGGGCGAAGGGGACGGGCGGGTCGACCGACAGCACCTGGCGCAGGGCGGCGGTGTCGGCCTCGCCGTTCAGGGCGAGCGTGAGCGACGGCCGGCCGCGGGTGGGGCTCTCGCCGGACAGGCCGGTGGCGGCGAGCGCGTGGGCCAGCGGGACCGTGGCGTGGAACGGCTGGTCGAGGCCGAGCGGGCCGGCGGCGCCGACCAGGCCGGGGGAGAGGTCGATCAGCAGGTCGGCGACGGAACCGTTGGCGGCGATGGGCAGGAAGTCGGTCCGCAGCTGGACGACGTCGCCGGCGGACTGGCCGAACAGGTGGCAGCGGACGCCCCTGCCGTCGGCCTGCCTGGCGACCAGGTGGGCGAGGACGTCGCCGGGGGCGACGCGGTCGCTGAAGGCGAGCTCGATCACGAAGCCGTCGTCCAGCATGGCCGACTGCCGGGCCGACTTCACGGTGAGCGGTGCCGAGCGAAGGCGGGTGGTGACGGCGTGGTCGAGCTGCGCGCCGGTGGTGGTGCGGAGCAGATCGGTGGCGAGGGTGAACGTGACCGGCGTGGCGCGGGGCAGCGCGACGGCGGGCACGAACGCCAGCGTCCTCGGCGACTCCCACGCCCAACGGCCGGCGACGGCCGGCGCGACGTGGCCGGGCGGCTTAGCGTAAACGTCGGTGGGGATCACGTCGGCGTCGAAGTGCCAGCGGACGGTGGCGCTGGGGTTGACGGCCGCGTCATCGGCAGGGTCGACCGACGAGACCCGCAGCACGCCCCGGTGGGCCGAGGCGTAGTAGCGGTCCCACGCGCCCCAGGCGAGAAGGTTACCGATGGCGAAGGCGGCGACGGTGACCCAGAACCGACGGCCGGATCGGGGCGCAGTGGGGGCGGTCGACATGCCAGTCCTCCTTGACTGTGCGGCGGACGCTGAATTCGGCGAAGCGGAGCGCGAGCAATGTATCACGCCGGACGGATGGAACAATCGTGACAAGAAGTCGCTGGGGTGCTTCGGTCAGTGCAGCTCGGGCCGGCCGACGTGGGGATGGTGATCGCGCGCTTGGTGAAACGTGCTTTGCTGTAAAACGCCGACCGGGAGTTGCCGTCGACGCTGAGCAGTCATCCGGTTCGGCGCGATAGGCTCCATAGCTCGTTCTGGTGACGGCCCACGCCAGCTGTGGGCTGGCCTCGATCCGCTCGAGCATGACCAGGCCGATCATGCAGATGCGAGCAGGCGATCGTCGTCGCCTTGCTGATGCCGCAGGCGGCGATGGCGAAGTTGTAGGCCTTGCCGCAGTTGTCGATCTTCCGGAACCACGGCGCAGGTACATGTTCGCGGGCGCGGTCGGCCCGTAGCCTCGCGTCCCTGGGGCGTTCCGGGTCCGATATCGGTGATCGTTCGCGCCGCGAACTTCGGTCCGCTGCACAATCGGTGCGTCGTGGCGAATGTCCCCGCGCGGGTGCCGCCCGCTACAGCCGGAGCGGCGTCGAGCCGAAGTGAAACGTGGGTCAAGGCTGCGCCGCCGCATCGGGCCGGCACTGTTCTCGCTCGGGTGCGCCACGTGATGCAAACGGACGTTTGTAACGGTCTGACGGACGGGGCGGCCGACGGTGTCTATCGCGCAATCCGACTGCATACGGCCACGCTTACCGACCACCTGTACGCGGGGCTGCTGGCCGCGCAGCTGGTCGCCGTGCTGACCGCGGCGACGGCGTCCCTCGCCCCGTCCGACGCCGTGGCGCACGGTTGGGGCTGGGCGGGCGGCCCGTCCATCGCGGGTCGGGTTGCGCTGGCGGCCGGCTTCGGCGGGACGATCAGCGCGGCGGCGATCGCGCTGGCGATCGCCCGGCCGGGTCGCGCGGCGACCCGCCACGCGATCGCCCTCGCCATGGTGCTCCTCAACGGCCTGCTCGTCCGGCTGACCGGCGGGCAGTTCGAGTCGACCTCGGGCACGTTCGTCGTCCTGGCCGTCCTGGGCCGGTACCGCGATTGGTCCGTCATCGCCACGGGCCTGGCGGCGGTGATGCTCGACCACCTGGCGCGCGCCCTGCTCCCCGGCGTGTCGAACGATGCCCGGTGGCGGATGACCCAGCACCTGGGCTGGGCGCTGGCCGAGGGCGCATTCCTGTTCTCCGCCGCCCGCCGCAGCACGCGCGACATGCGCCGGGCAGCCGATCGCACCGCGGAAATCGCCCGCGCCAACGGCATCCTGCTCGCCCAGCAGGAGGCCTCGCCCGACTGCATCCTGGTCACCGACGAGCACCGCCGCGTCGTCAGCTGGAACCGCCGGTTCACCGAGACGTTCAGCCTGCCGCCCGACCTGGTCGCCACCGGTGACGAGAACCGCGTGCTGGATCACGCCCGCGCCCGGTTTGCCGACCCAAACCGGGTGGTGGCGCGGATCGCCGAGCTCCACGCGCAGCCCCAGGCGGTGGCGACCGACGTGGTGGCCCTGGTCGATGGCCGGGTGCTGGAGCGGCACACGCGCCCCGCCGTCGGCCCCGACGGCCGGCCGATCGGCCGGGTCTGGTTCCACCGCGACGTGACCGACCGGCAGGTGGTCGAGGCGCAGGCGACGCTGAACCGCAAGCTGGCGCTGGTCGCCAGCCGCACCGACAACGCCGTCATGATCACCGACCCCCGCGGCCACATCGAGTGGGTGAACCACGGGTTCACCCGCGTGACCGGCTACAGGCTGAACGAGGTCGCCGGCCGCAAGCCCGGCACGTTCCTGCAGGGGCCAGACACCGACCCGGCCACGGTGGCGCAGGTGCGGGCGGCGGTGGCGGCGGGCCAGGGCGTCCGCGCGGAGATCAAGAACTACGCCAAGGACGGCCGCCCCTACTGGCTGGCGATGGACATCCAGCCCGTGCGCGACCCGGCCGGGCGGATCACGAACTTCATCGCCATCGAGAGCGACGTCACCGAGCGCCGCTCCGCCGAGGCAGAGGTCCGCCGCGGCGCCGCCCTGCTGCGGTCGCTGATCGACTCGATCCCCGACCTGATCTTCTACGAGGACGCCAGCGGCACCTACCTGGGGTGCAACAGGGCGTTCGCCGCGTACGTCGGCCGGACGCCGGCGGAGGTGGTCGGGCTGAGAGACGAGGACCTGTTCGACGCCGACGTCGCCGCCGCGCGGCGCGTGGTCGTCCGCCACGTGCTCGCCAGCGGCATGGCCAAGCGGTTCGAGGAGACGCTGCACTACCCCGGCGGTCGGTCCGTCCCGGCCGACACGCTGCGGATCCCGTTCGTCGGCCCCGAGGGGGAGGTGCTGGGGGTGATTGGCACGAGCCGGGACATCACCGATCGCAAGGAGGCCGAGCGGGAGTTCCAGGCGGCGCGCGAGCTGTCGGAGCTGGCCCGCGCCGCCGCCGAGCAGGCGCGCGAGGCGGCGCAGTCGGCGTCGGAGCAGGCCCAGGCCGCCAGCCGCGCCAAGAGCGAGTTCCTGGCCAACATGAGCCACGAGATCCGCACGCCGCTCAACGGCGTGGTCGGCATGATCGAGCTGCTCGACGCCACCGCGCTGGACGCCCGCCAGCGCCAGTACGCCGGCATCATGCGGGCCTCGGCCGACGCGCTGCTGTCGCTGATCAACGACGTGCTGGACTTCTCGAAGATCGAGGCCGGGAAGCTGGAGCTGGAGGAGGCCGAGTTCGACCTGCGGCAGCTGGTCGACGGGGCCGTGCAGATGCTCGCCCCGCGCGCCGCGAAGAAGGGGTTGCAGCTGTCGGGCCGGTTCGGTCCGACGGTCGGCCGGCTGTTCCGCGGGGACGCGGTGCGCGTCCGCCAGATCGTCTACAACCTGGTGAACAACGCGGTGAAGTTCACCGCCGCCGGGTCGGTCACGGTGACGGTCGACCCCGAGCCGGGCGAGCGCGCCGACGCCGCCACCGACCGGCAGCTGCTGCGGGTGAGCGTGGTCGACACGGGGATCGGCATCCCGCCGGACCGGATGAACCGGCTGTTCAAGAGCTTCAGCCAGGTCGACGCCGGCACGACGCGACGGTTCGGCGGGACCGGGCTGGGACTGGTGATCTGCAAGCAGCTGGCCGAGCTGATGGGCGGCCGGATCGGCGTCGCCAGCTCGCCGGGCCAGGGGTCGACCTTCTGGTTCACGCTGGACCTGCTGATCGCCGCCGCCGCCGCCGACCCGGCGGGCGCGCACCTTGACTTGCGCGACCTGCCCGTGCTGGTCATCGACGCCGACCCCGCCCACGCCGGGCTGCTGCGCGAGATGCTGGACAGCTGGAACTTCCGACCCACGATCGTGGCATCGATGCTGGACGCGACGACCGCCGCCGTCGCCGCGGCCGCGGACGGTCGCCCGTTCCGCCTCACGCTGTGCGACGCCGACGTGGTGGGTGGACAGGCGACGTCACTGGCGGCGCTGGCGTCCACCACCCCCGGCACGCCGATGCTGGCGCTGCGCGCGGCGGACAGCCCGCTCACCGCGGCCGCCGCGGCATCGGTCGGGCTGGCCGGGCTGATCGACAAGCCGGTCCTCCAGTCCACGCTGTTCGACGCCATACACACGGTGCTGATGTCCGCCCCACCGCGGCGCGCGGCGGCCGACGCGCCGCCCCCTGCCGCGGCGTGCGATGCCCGCCGTCTGCTGGTTGCCGACGACAACGAGATCAACCAGATCGTCGCCGAGGAGTTGCTGCGCAAGGGGGGCTGGTCGTGCGACGTCGTGTCGGACGGCCGCGCCGCCGTCGACGCCACGGCCGCGGGCGACTACGCCGCCGTCCTGATGGACTGCCAGATGCCCGAGATGGACGGCTTCGAGGCGACCCGCCAGATCCGCCGGGCCGAGGCGACGACGGGCCGGCACGTGCCGATCATCGCGCTGACCGCCAACGCCGTGAAGGGCGACCGCGAGCAGTGCCTGGCCGCGGGGATGGACGCCTACCTCTCCAAGCCGCTCAGCCCGACCGACCTGTACGAGACGATCCGGCAGCTGACCAGTCCCGCCCGCCAGGCCGCCTGAGGTCGGGCCCGCGTAGACGTCAACGGGTGTACAGGCAGGGTTGCTGGCTCAGCATATGATCGAGGCGTGACGAGCGCCACCATCAACATCGCCGGGATGAGCTGTGCCAGTTGCGTCTCCCACGTCACCAAGGCCGCCCGCGGCGTGCCGGGCGTGGCCGACGTCGCCGTGAACCTCGCCGGCGGCCGGGCGAACGTGCAGTTCGACGCCGACCGCACCGACGCGACCGCCGTCGCCGCCGCCATCACCGGGGCCGGCTACGCCGCCGAGACGGCTTCCACCAACGGCGAGGAGCGCCGCCTCGAGTCGCAGCAGCGCCACGCCCGCTCGTGGCTCGGCCGCGCCGTCGTCGGCATCGCCCTCTGGCTCCCGGTCGAACTCGCCCACTGGCTGCTGCCGCTGTTCGGCATCACCGCGCACGGCCCGATGCTGTGGATCGCGCTGGTCGCGGCAACGGTCGCCGTCGTCTACGTCGGCTCCGCCTTCTACCGCAGCGCCTGGGGCGCCCTGGTTCACCGCACGTCCAACATGGACACGCTGATCGCGCTCGGCGTGACCGTCGCCTACGGCTACAGCCTGGCGTTGCTGCTCGGCGGCCTCGCCGGCCTGTGGCCGCGGCCGATGCCCGACCAGGTCTACTTCATGGAGGCGACCGCCCTGCTCGCCCTGATCAGCCTCGGCCACTGGCTCGAGGCCGCCGCCCGCCGATCGGCAGGCCGGGCGATCCGCCAACTGATGGACCTGGCCCCCGCCGTCGCGCTCCGGATGGGTGGCGGTGATCCAACCGCCGTTCCCGTCGCCGACCTGGAGGTCGGCGACCGCGTGCTCGTCCGCCCCGGCGACCGCGTGCCGACCGACGGCACGGTGACCGACGGCGCCAGCGGCGTCGACGAGTCGATGCTGACCGGCGAGCCGCTGCCCGCCCGTCGGACCGTCGGCGACGCCGTCGTCGGCGGCACGGTCGCCGTCGACGGCCGGCTCGTCATCCGCGTCACCCGCACCGGCGCGCAGACGACGCTGTCGCAGATCGTGCAGCTGGTCGAGCGCGCCCAGGACAGCCGCCCGCCCGTGCAGCGGCTGGCCGATCAGGTCGCAGCCGTGTTCGTGCCCGTCGTGCTGGGCCTCGCGCTCGCCACCGCCATCGGCTGGTTCGCGTGGGGCACGGCCCACGGCTGGCCCACCGCAACGGTTTGGGCGCAGGTCGCCCGCACTGCCTGCAGCGTCCTGCTGATCGCCTGCCCCTGTGCCCTTGGCCTGGCCGTGCCGGCGGCGCTCATGGTCGGCACCGGCCTCGGCGCACGCCGCGGCATCCTCGTGCGCGACATCGACGCCCTGCAGATGGCCGAGCGCGTCGACACCGTCGCGCTCGACAAGACCGGCACGCTGACCCGCGGCAAACCGTCGGTGGCGGCAGTGACCCCCATCGCACCAGCGACCGACACCGACGTGCTGCGATTCGCCGCCGCCGCCGAGCAGTTCAGCGCCCACCCGTTGGCCAAGGCGGTCACGGCCGCCGCCCGCGCGCGGTCGATCGCCATCCCCGCGCCGGCCACGTTCGACACGGTGCCGGGACTCGGCGTGACGGCGACCGTCGACGGTCAGGCCATCGTCGTGGGCTCCGCCGCGTTGTTGGGCGATCGCTCCATCGCCGTGCCCGTGATCGTTCCGGGACCGGGCCAAACCTTGGTGTTCGTCGCCGTCGACGGACACGCGGTCGGCCACGTTGTCCTGTTGGACGAGGTCCGCCCCGACGCCGCGGCGGCGATCGCGGACCTGCACGCGATGGGCATCCGCACGGTCCTCCTGACCGGCGACAACCGCGCCGCCGCCGACGCCGCGGCCGCCGCGGTCGGCATCGAGATGGTCCACGCCGACGTCCGCCCCGGCGGCAAGGCCGACGTGATCGCGTCGCTGCGCGCCGGCGACCGCAGCCGCGGGCTTCAGCCCGCGGGCCGCCACCGCGTCGCCATGGTCGGCGACGGCATCAACGACGCGCCCGCCCTGGCGTCGGCCGACCTCGGCATCGCCGTCGGCTCGGCCAGCGACGTCGCGAAGGAGGCGGGCGGCATCGTGCTCGTCGGCGAGTCGCTGGGGGGCATCGCCGCGGCACTTCGGCTGGGGCGGGCGACGATGCGCGCCATCCGCCAGAACCTGTTCTGGGCGTTCGCCTACAACGTGGTCGCGATCCCGCTGGCGGCGTCTGGCCGGCTCAACCCGGCGTGGGCGGCGGCGTTCATGGCGGTGTCCGATGTGGCCGTGCTGGGCAACGCGCTGCGCCTGCGACGGGCACGGTTGGACGGGCCCGGGAAGGGCTCAGGAATCTCAGTCGGGCACGCCGTTTAAGCGCTTGACTCCCCCCACGCCCGTCGCTTCAATACCGCCACTTTTGGGCCGGCCGCGCCTGGGCGCGTACGGGGTGCAGATGAGTCCCGGCCGAAACCGGGCGTGCCCGCCGCGGGCCCGAAGGGTAGGACCTCCTTGGGAGACACTCGGATGCTGATGACCACGCAACCCGCCCGCCGTCGCCTGGCCGAGCCGGCCGACGGTGCAGGCGTGACCAACCCGGCGCTCGCCGCCCTCACCCTGGAACCGGGCGAGGTCGACGGGTTGGGCTTCCCCGCCTTGGGCCACCCCGTCGACGCGATCGCGTTTCCCTTCGCCCGGCCCGACGCGGCCAAGCGGAAGGCGGACGATGACGACGACCTCGCCGACGACGACGAGGAGACCGACGACGACGAGGTCAAGGAGGACGCCGAGGAGGAGGACGACGACCTCGACGACGACGAGGACGAGGAGGACGACGACGAGGATGACGAGGAGGAAGAGGAAGACGAGTTCGACGACGCCGACGATGACGACGACGACTTCGACGATGATGACGACGACGACGACGACTTCGACGACGACGAGTGATCGCCCACGCCGGTCCTAAGCTCAACGACAGGGGTGCCTCACCAGGGGCACCCCTGTTTCGTGCGCGGCCTACAGTGTGGGCATGTCTCGCCCCGCCCGACCATTGGCCCGCAGGCTCGCCTTCCTCTCGATCACCGCGCTGGCGCTGGCAACCGTGGCGGTGGTTGCCCAGAGCCGCGCCGGCGGTCCCGACCGGGTGGCGTGGATGGATGACGTCGGCGCCGCCCGCCGCGCCGCGGCGGCCGGGCACAAGGGCGTCCTGCTCGACTTCACCGCCGACTGGTGCCCCGCCTGTCAGGAGCTGCACCGGACGACGTGGCCCGACCGGGCCGTCGCGGCGGCGGTCGCCGCGCGGTGCGTGGCGGTCCAGGTGGACGTCGACAAGCAGCCGGACCTGGCGCGCCAGTACCGGACGGAGTACCTGCCCACGCTGGTCCTGACCGACGCCGCCGGCCGCGAGATCCGGCGGAGCGAGGGGTACCTGTCGCCCGACGAGTTCCGCCAGTGGCTGGCCGGCGGGTCGTGATCGCCGGCTCTGTCTGAGCGTCCTCGACGCATGCGGATCGCCGTCGCCGGTGGTACTATCGCGCCGACCATGGCCACCCTCACCCAACCGATCGCGATCCAGAGCTGGTGCTACCGGGCGTTCAAGCCGTTGGACGATTTCCTCCCTCTGCTGAAGGCGTCCGGCGTGACGGCGACGGAGCTGTGCGGCGTCCACGCCGAGTTCGGCAAGCCCGAGACCGCCCCGGCCCTGGCGCAGCGGTTCAAGGAGGCCGGCGTGCAGATCGTGGCGATCGGCGTCGAGTACCTGACCGGCACGCCCGCCGACCGCGGGCGCTTCGAGTGGTGCAAGGCGGCGGGCGTCAAACACATGAGCATCTCGCTCAAGCCCGAGTGCCTGGACGACAACGCCGCCGGCCTGAAGGGGATCGAGAGGCTGGCCGAGGAGTTCGACCTGCAGCTCGGCATCCACAACCACGGCGGGTACGACTGGCTCGGCAACCCGCCGATCCTGAGGTACGTGCTCGGCAAGGTCGGCCAGCGCATCGGCCTGCACCTGGACACCGCCTGGGCGATCGACGCGAAGCAGAACCCGGTCGAGATGGCCGAAACGTTCATCGACCGGCTGGTGGGCGTCCACGTGAAGGACTTCACCTACAGCCCAACGCGCCAGCCAAGCGACGTGATCATCGGCACCGGCAGCCTGGACCTGCCGAAGTTCACGGGGTTGCTGAAGTCGGCCGGGTTCAAGGGCCCGCTGGTGATCGAGTACGAGGGCGACGAGAACAACCCGGTGCCGGCCCTGAGCGAGTGCGTGAAGCGCCTGAAGGCCCTGGTGTGACGAAGAGGTACCCACAGCAGCGCCAGGTGATTCACGTGCGGGCCAAATCCGGTGAAATCGGAACGGCTTCGTCCGGTCCGGCATAACCTGTCAAACCGTGTCTCATCCCTCTGCCGAACACCGTTCCGCCCTGCACGTCTCGGCCGTCGTGACGCTGTGCTTCACGTTCCCGCTGATCTTCCTCGGCGGGCTCGTCACCAGCCACGGCGCGGGCATGAGCGTGCCCGACTGGCCGAACAGCTACGGGTACAACATGTTCCTGTTCCCGCCCAGCCGATGGGTCGGCGGGATCTTCTACGAGCACACGCACCGGTTGCTAGGGACCGTCGTGGGCTTCAGCGCGATCATCCTGGCGAGCATCGCCTGGGGACCGGGTCGGACATCGATCGGCCGGAAGATCATCCTGTGGGCCATCGTCGTCATCGAGCTGGCGAACGGCGCGGGCACGGCGGCGATGATCCTGTTCCCCGACCGGTTCCACCTCTCGCAGGCGAGCCGGTCGATCTCGGCCATCCTGCCGCACGGCGTGGTGACGGCCATCGGGTTCGCGCTGGTCGCCCTCGTCGTGTGGGTCTGCCGCCAGCCCGAGCCGCGGCGGTGGGTCCGCTGGCTGGCCGCGACGGTGCTGATCGCCGTGTGCGTTCAGGGCGTGATCGGCGGGATGCGGGTCGACCTGATCAACCTGCCGCTGGCGATGGTTCACGGCTGCTTCGCGCAGGCGACGTTCTGCCTGATGGTGGTCACGGCCGCGGTGACCGGCCGGGCGTGGCGAAAGCTGCCGGCCGAGGCGGTCGTCCCGACCGGTCGGCTGTACGCGCTGGCCTGCCTGATGGTGGCGGTCGTCCTCGCCCAGTTGATCGTCGCGGCGGTGATGCGGCACCTGGGGGCCGGGCTGGCGATCCCGGACCTGCCGCTGGCGTACGGGCACCCGCTGCCGCCGATGAACGCGGCCCAGTTGGAGGCGGCGAACCATGCCCGAGTGTGGAACCTGGGCCTGCCGCGGGTGTCGCTGGGCCAGGTGTGGCTGCACTTCGCGCACCGCATGGGGGCGGTGGTGGTGTCGCTCGTGACCATCGCGCTGGTCTCGGCGGTCCTCACCACGCACCGCCACCAGCGGTCGCTGGTGAACCCGGCGATCGCGCTGCTCGTCCTGCTGGTGACGCAGGTGACGCTGGGCGTGTTCACCGTGCTGGAGCGGAAGCCGGCCGACGTCGCCAGCAGCCACGTGGCGTGCGGGGCGCTGGTGCTGGGGACGGCGGTGCTGATTGCGGTCCGGGCGTCGAGGCTGTATGTGTTACGCTCCCGCGGGCCGGCCCAGGACGTGACCGCGGGGGAACTGGTCGCGGTTTGAAAGTCTCGATGAAGCCAGCCACCACCGACCTCGCCGACGGCCTCACCGTGGCCCCCGCCACCGGTCGCGCCGCGCGGGCCCCGTCCAGGGCCAACGACTATTACGAGCTGACCAAGCCGCGGATGAACTTCCTCGTGCTGGTCACCACGATGGTCGGCTACTACATGGCCGTCACCAAGCCCAGCGATTGGCGGCAGCTGCTGCCGACGCTGATCGGCACGGGCCTGACGGCGGCCGGGTCGGCCGTGCTGAACCAGCTGATCGAGCGCGAGCACGACAAGCTGATGCCCCGCACGCGCCTGCGACCGCTGCCGACCGGGCGCGTGTCGCCCCTCGAGGCGTCCATCTACGGTGTCGCGTTGGCGGTGGTTGGGGTGACCTACCTCGCCGTGGCCGTGAACGGGCTGACGGCCGCCATCGGGGCGTTCACGCTGCTGAGCTACATCGCCGTCTACACGCCGCTCAAGCGGGTGACGACGCTGAACACCGTGATCGGAGCCGTGCCCGGCGCGCTGCCGCCGGTGATGGGGTGGACGGCCGTCCACGACAGGGTCACGTTCGAGGCGGCCGTGCTGTTCTGCATCCTGTTCCTGTGGCAGATGCCGCACTTCCTGGCGATCGCGACCATGTACCGCCGGGACTACGCGGCCGGCGGGTTCAAGATGCTGCCGGTGGTGGACGAGTCGCTGGCGATCACCGGCCGGCAGATCGTGCTGTACGGGGCGGCGCTGATCCCGATCACGCTGATGCCGACGCTGCTGCGGATGGACGGCGTCGTCTACTTCGCGTCGGCGTTCCTGCTGGGGATGGGCTACCTGACGTTCGGCGTCGCCGCCGCCGCCACGCGCGAGCGCGCCGACGCCCGCAAGCTGTTCTTCGCCTCGATCATCTACCTGCCGGTGCTGCTGGCGGTGATGATGACGGACAAGATGTGAGAGGGTCGCGCACCGCATCCCGGCCTGCTCACTTCAGTGCGCAGGGGACCCTGCCCGCTGAAGCGGGCAGGCCGGGTCTCTCGGTCTGCGCGCTGATCCTTGCGCTGCTCGGCGCGGGATGTGACCGGTCGTCGACGACGGCCACAGCGATCGCTCCGACGGTCGCGCCCGGCTCCTGCACCGTCACGGGGACCGTCCGCTTTTCCGGGGCCGTTCCACCACCAACCGTGCCCGAGGGCGAGTGCTGCCCGGGCGTCCCACGGCCGGCGGACGAGACGGTCGTCGTCAATGGCAACGGCACGCTTCGCAACGTGATAGTGTACGTCAAGGATGGGCCGAACATCGCGGGGTCGCCGGCGGGGCAGGCGGTGCTGACCCAGGTCGGCTGCCAGTATGTGCCCCACGTGCTGGCGCTGCGCGTGGGGCAGCAGCTGGTGGTGACGAGCCACGACCCGATCCCGCACAACATCCACATCGCGCCGTCGAACCCGGCGAACGCCGGGCAGAACTTCGGCGAGTTCAAGGGCGACAGCCGGGCGGTCACCTTCGCCGCGCCGGACGACGACGTGGCGTTCAAGTGCGACGTCCACGCCTGGATGCGGGCCCACGCGATGGTGTTCGACCACCCCTGCTACGCCGTCACCGGCGACGACGGGTCGTACCGCATCGGACGCCTGCCGCCGGGCACGTACACGCTGGTCGCCCACCACGAGCAGTTCGGCGACCTGCAGCAAACCGTGACCGTCTCGGCCGACCATCCGACGGCCGACGCGTCGGTCGACTACCACCCGTGATGACGACGACGACGCCCGCCATCCCGACCGAACGCGAAGATCCGATGCCGGCCCCGATGCTGGGCATGTGGCTGTTCCTGGCCGGCGAGGCGATGTTCTTCGCCGGGCTGCTGTCGGCGTTCATCGTGCTGCAGTCGGTGCCGGGGGAGCGGGACCTGTTCGTGCGGTCGGCGCGGGTGGTGAGTCGACCGTTGACGATCGCCGCCGGAATGACGCTGCTCGCGTCCTCGGCGATCTGGTGGCGTGGGGCCAAGACGGTTTGGTCGTTGCGCTGGGCCGAAGGACTGGGATGCGCCTTCCTCGGCATCCAAGCGATCACGGCCTATCCGCTCCTGCTGCATGAGACGATCGTCACCGCTTCGACGGTCTATGACGGCCGCGTCATCCGCCACGGTGACTTCCGGGTGGACGGCGTGCAGATGCCGCTGCCGGACGCCTTTGACGTGAACAGGTACGTCCGCCCGATCAGGGGCGGCGAGGACCGGCTCGCGGTCGATCCTTCTCAAATCCGACTTGAGGCGACGTACGGCCCATCCCGGAACAACTACTTCGCCTGTTACTTCCTGGTGAACATCGCCCACGCGCTGCACGTCGTCGGCGGACTGGTCGCACTCGCGTGGCTCGCCCGTCGGGCACGCAAGGGGACGGCCACCGCGGCGCAGACGCGGATCGTCACGCTGTACTGGCAGTTCGTGAACGGCGTGGGGCTGCTGTCGCTGGTCCTGCTGTCGCTCGGCTGAGACGCGCTCCCCTACGGTGCCAGTCGTTCGATGTGCCAGCCGTTGTCGCGACGCGCGTACCGCAGCCGATCGTGCAGCCGGCTCGGCCGCCCCTGCCAGAACTCGATCGTCTCGGGCACAACGCGGTAGCCGCCCCAAAACTCGGGCAGCGGGACCGTGTTGCCGAAGCGTTGCCGCAGTTCGGCCTCGCGGGCGTCGAGCTCGGCGCGGGAGTCGATCACCGCGCTCTGGTGCGACGTCCACGCGCCGATCTGCGAGCCGACCGGGCGGCTGTGGAAGTACGCGTCGGTCTCGGCCCGGCCGACGCGCTCGACGGTGCCGTCGATCCGCACCTGCCGCTCGAGCTGTGACCAGAAGAACACCAGCGACGCCCGCGGGTTCGCGTCCAGGTCCCGCCCCTTTCGGCTCGTGTAGTTCGTGTAGAAGACGAACCCGTCCGGATCAAATCCCTTGAGAAGCACGATGCGGGCCGACGGCCGGCCGGCCGCGTCCGCGGTGGCGAGCGTCATCGCCGTCGGCTCCGGCACGTCGGCCCGGCCGGCGTCGGCGAACCATCGGCCGAACTGATCGAACGGGTCGGCGGCGGCGTTGCACTCGAGCAGCTCGCCGGCGCGGTACTCCTTGCGCAGGTCGGCGACGGACGGGGGAACGTCAGGCATCACGTGATCGTGCCACGATGGTGGCGGGTGTCAACGGGTCCGTTCAGCGACGCGCACCCGACGCCCATCGACCCGCAGTTGACCGGCTTGGTACAGCCGGATCGCCTCGGGGTACGCCGTGCATTCCTGCGCGAACACGCGCGCCGCCAGGGTTTCTGGCGTGTCGTCCTCGGCCACCGCGCACGTCCGCTGCAGGACGATGGGGCCGGCGTCGTACTCGTTGTCGACGAGGTGGACGGTGCAGCCGCTCACCTTGCAGCCGTGGTCGAGGACGGCCTGGTGGACGCGGCGGCCGTACATGCCGCGGCCGCCGAAGCTGGGCAGCAGCGACGGGTGGATGTTCATCAGCCGCCCCGCGTACGCGGCCGGGATGTCGAGCAGGCAGAGCCAACCGGCAAGGCAGATCAGGTCGGCGTCGGCCCGGTCGAGCTCGCCGAAGACCGCGCGACTGAACGACTGGACCGTGTCGAACGACCTGCGGTCGACGACGGCCGTCGGCAGCCCGGCGGCGGTGGCGCGCTCGATCCCCTTGAGGCCGGGGCGGGAGCCGATCACCAATTTGACTGCGGCGTTCAGCTCGCGGCCGGCGATGGCGTCGAGCAGGTTGACCAGAGTGGTGCCGGACCCGCTGACGAGCACGGCAAGGGGGATCGGGGGGCGTGCGGACATAAGGGTCGCGGCGAGCATCGCACAGCCCGCGGCCGTTGCCAAGCCGAGCCGGGAAAGGGATGCGAGTCGCAGAGCCGGGCCGTGCCGGCCCGAACGAGCATAGCTCGTGTCTCGCGCGAGCGACGTCCCCTCATGATCCGTGCTGGTCACGCGAGACGCGACCTGCGGTCGCCACGGGCTGACACGGCCCGGCTCTGTCGCTCTCTGTCGCTGCGGTCACGGCCCGGTGGCGATCTTGTAGATGATGTAGCTCATGCCGCCGACCGAGACGGCGATGGTGGAGAAGTAGACGCAGTAGGCGGGGAACGACTGCAGGTCGACCTCGTAGACGACCTCGCCGTACTCGTCGCCGGGGCGGGTGCTGCGGGGCTGCATGTTGCCCAGGCGAGGGGCCCGGCCGGCCGAGCCGTTGGGGTTGACGTAGTTCACGCCGGCCCGGCCGCTGCCGCCGGGGAAGCCCCGGGTTTGGCTCGCGAGCTGCTGGGTGAAATGGCCCAGGTCGTCGCCGAGGATGGCCCGCGTGTCGCCGTTGGCGGCGACCGACCACCAGGCGTTCGGGCCGGCATGGAGCGATGGGGTCGGCGCGACCAGCCGCTCGCGCCGGGCCAGCGATTCCCGCGCGCAGGCGGCCGTGTCGGGCGGGGCGTCGGCCGGCGCGGGGTGGGCGGCGTCGAGCACCGTCAGCCCCCCGCCGCCGTCGACCAGACCGCTTGTGGAGACCGGGTGCGGGTCGACCCCGAGCGACACCGCGGCCAGGACGCCCCACTCGTGTTCGAGCGCGCCCTCGGCGACGCCGTACCAGATTTTTCTGCGTGTCGCCGCGGGTGCGAGCTTGCGATCGGGCACGGCCGCGCGGATGACGTCCCGTCGCAGGTCCAGGTCGGACTGGACGACGGGGTCGCCAGCGGTCGGCCGCTCGACGGCCGTGCTGAAGATCACGAGCCGAGGGGAGTCCAGGTAGAACCGCGGGTCACCGGGGCCGTTGGCGTAAACGGATTGGCAACTCGGGACACTAGCCGCTCGGCCGCCTAACTCTGGATTACAAACGTAATCAAATTAGATTTCGCTTGAATCCAACCTTGATCATTTGTGGCGTCTTTAAAGATAGGAGTTACGCAGTTTCCATCCGTCGATGGTACGGATTTCTGCGATAGTCGCGGATTGCCTCGTGCAGGATCTCCCGCTTGGCCGACAGCCAGTTGACCCCGGTCCGGAAGCAGTACCGCTCCAGGATCACGAACGCCCGCAGCGCCAGGCCGATGTGGCCGCGCTGGGCCCGGCCGACCCGGCACTGGCACCGCTCGACGTTGGTGGTCTGCTTGATCCCGCGGTGGTACTCCTCGATCCGCCAGCTGGCGTCGGCCATGCGGATCCGACCCAGGTCGTCCATGGTCAGGTCGTCGGTGGCCCAGTGGTCCGCGGTGCCGTCTTTGGCTTCGATCCGGAACACTTTGACCGGCCCGTACCCTTCCAGGTGGACGACCGTGCCCGTGTCGGCGATGTCGCACTCGCTCACGGGGCGCAGCCCGGACCGGTCGGGGTTCACCCGGCGGTTCGTCTTGAGCCGGGTCTGCCAGTGCCAGCCGAGCGACCGGATGTGCTTCAGGTTCTCCAGCCCGCTGTACCAGCCGTCGAACAGCACGCATTCCGGGGCGAAGCCGCGTTCCTTGGCCACGTTCAACAGCTCCCGAAAGTGGTCGTTCTTCGTCTTCCCATCCGTGACCTTGTCGTACAGCCGATAGTCGCACGGCAGGTTGCGGTCCCCGTCGGTCCAGAGCAGCGTGAGCAGGCCAATGCCTTTGACCACGCCGTGGTGCTTGCCCGACCACTGGTGGTGGACCAGGTCCATCTTGCGGGCGTACGGCTTGTCCAGGATCGAGTCGTCCAGGATCAGCATGCCGGACCCGAGGCGGACGTCGAGCCGGACCTCCTCCCACAGGGCCTGAGCGTCGGGCTCGAGCCGGTGGAGCAGCCGGGTGTACGCGTCGTGAGCGGCGGCCGCGACGCGCCGGTCGACCGGCGGCGGCTGGGTCCGCACCGCCTCGGTGGCCGTGGCCTGCCTGGGCGTGGCGATCAGGAAGTCGATGAAGTCCGCGTCGCTGACCTTGGGCCGTGGCATGCGCGGCAATGTAGGCCGCCCGCACGAATCGCGCAATCGCACAAGATTGCGACCGCGTAACTCCTAAAAGAAATAGAGTGCTCGAACCTCATATTTTCCTGGAGTGCTTAAGTCTCGCCACAGTGATAAGTTCAACTTCTCAACCCGCGATTGAGTTTCGGACAGTATGCAGGATTCGTCAGATCCGCAGAATTTTATATTCAAATGACCGGTGACTTTGGAAAGACGGGTCGGTTCGACTGGTTGCCCATCGCAAGTCACCTGAAATGTTGGTCTGCCGTGTATCTGGTCGATAATCGTCTTATGGGGAATTAAATTCTGAATTATGGTCTCGATAGGTACTGCGTCACCTGCGTGGAGAACGCTAGATGGCATGCTGATCGTTATAGAGCACGGAAGATCGACTGTTGACGGTTGTGTTGAAGGTAATTGCCCAGCCGATGTAATGTGACTCTGAATCAGTACAACAACAGTTACGCAGAAAGAAATAGCCGCGCAGACTACTGAATTCTTCTGCACTATATAGATTTCGTCAATACGGGTTTTCATGGATGACTCAACAGAGTAGTAGTGCGAATAATCGTCGCCCTAGGCGTCTAATTTAGATGCACATATCGATACCAAATATCGTAGCGAAACTGTAACTGATGTGTCAAGGGGTTTCGGGGTTTTGTGGATGAAAGCGACGCGGCCGCGAGGGACTCCGAGGCCGGCGGGGCCATCGGTGTCCCAGCGCGGGAAACGCCCGGCAGCAGCATCAGGACGACCACGGCGTGAAACGGGTGACGCTTCATGTCTGTCCCTCGGAATGACGCGAGTCGCGTCTACCGTAAGATATCGCAAAACGGTGCTGAGGGGGAGCGCCCAGGAACGGGTCGAGGACGCCGGTCCTGAGGTGCGCCGAAGGGCCGGGTGGCTCGCTGGCGGACCCGGCCCTTCGGCGTACCTCAGAACCGGCGTTCGTTTCACGACCCGGGTCGGGTGGCGCGCGATCCGGGCGAAGCTCACCGCGCCGCGGTAGGTCTTCCCGACGCGCGCCGGTGTCGTGGTAGAGGATTCTTGAACGGAAGGAACCCGTTCCCCGTATTGACGCGGCCAGATATTTTTCGCGTCCATGACAGACACACTGAGACGGACGCTCGGCGTCATGGTGGCGATGGCCCTGGGGTCGGCGCTCGGCGGCTGCACCGGGATCGTGCGGAACGCCAGCGAGACGGCGGTGCCGATCGTGGTCGACAGCGGGCTGGGAGAGCTGGCGACGCCGAAGTCGCAGGCGCAGCTGAAGTCGATCGCGGCGTCGCCGGCGGTGCAGGAGGCGGGGTACGGCGTCGGCCTGGGCATCGGCCGGGGCATCCTGGACGAGGGGACCGCGTTCCTGGGCGGGAGCGGCAGCAAGAGCGACGAGCCGCCGGTCGCGGTGGGCGTGGCGGCGAACGGGCAACAGGGCGGGGAATCCGCCTCCACCGCGAACTCGCCGACGACCAAGGCGGCGGGCAAGGCCGCCGGGGCCAAGCCCACCACTGCGCCGGCCACGTCGACTTCGGCCACGACCACGGCGGCGGCGACGACGAAGCCAGCGGGTCGAACCAAGGGCGAGGCGTTCCTGGAGGCGAACATCACGCCGGCCGTGGGGGGCGTGATCCGGTCGGCGGTGAGCGAGGGGCTGAGGCAAGCGAGCGACCCCGAGGCGCGGGCGCACGTGCGGGCGCTGGCCGAGTCGGCCGGGGACGGATTCATGACCGGCGTGGCCCATGCGGCCGAGCGGGAGGGGACGCCGTTGCTGCAGCGGATGCTCCACGAGGCGGCCGGGCGGATGACGGGGCCCGGCGTCCAATCGGGGTTGAGCAACGCGGCGAAGACCCTGGGCGAGGGGTTGGGCACCGGGCTGGCACAGGCGGCCGACCGGGACGGTTCGCCGGTCGTGGGCAAGCTGTTCCACGACCAGATCGACCCGGCCCTCGGCGACGCGGCGAAGCAGTTGGGACCGGTCCTGCACGAGCTGCTGGAGAAGCAGGTCGCCCCGGCGGCCCGCGACCTGGTGGCCGAGTGCGTGCGGGACACGCTCAAGATGCCGGTCCGACCGGAGAACGCGCCGGACGTGGTCGCCAACGCCCGGAACGTGTCGACCGGCGCGGGTCAGGCCACGCACGATGCGATGATCAACATGGGGTTTTTAAGCCCGTCGGGGGACATCTCGCTGAAGTTGCGACTGTCGCTGTGGGCCGGGGGCGTCCTCGTCGCGGTGCTGGGCGTGACGGCGGTCGTGCTGCTGTCGCTGCGCATCCTGATCGCCTGGTCGGAGTGGCGCGGCAATCGACCGACTCGGACGTGAAACCCGCGCCGATCGTGCCGACTGCAGCATCCGTGCGACCTGTGCGGCTGGTTTCGCCACCCCGGCGGGCGTCGGCGAGCGGAATCGGGTTGTTTCAGTCTCGCCATATCGCACCTTTCCGGGAGATCGGGAAGCACATCGCTTCCCGTCTCCCAGGAGCGGTGTGTTCGGCCCTTCCACCTATAACTGGCTTCACGCGTTCCTCGGGGATGGCCTCCGCCTGGGGATGGTGTACGCGAGCCTGTTCGGCATCTGCGGGGTCGCCGTCGTGGCCGGCCGGTGGTCGCGCCGGCACGGCGTGGCAACCGCCCGGCGGGTGGACCGGGCACTGGCGTGCGGGCTGATCGTCACTTGGGGCACGATGCTGGTGACCTACCTGTCGCCGGGCCGGTTCCATCGGGACACGTCGCTGCCGCTGCACATCTGCCAGTGGGTGTCGCTGGCCGCGCCGATCGCGATCCTGACACGCCGCCGACTGCCGCGGGCGATGGTCTATTACTGGGGGCTGGGGTTGAGCACGCAGGCGTTCATCCACGTGCATTACGTGGGCGCTCTGACGCACGCCGACACCTACGTCGGCTGGGGGTTCCACGAGGCGAACCTGGCGGCGGCCGCGTACGACCTGCTGGTCCGCCGGTACCGGCCGACGTGGCGGGACTGGCGCGTCAACGTGATCGCCATCGCCGTTTACGCCGTGGTGATCGGGTCGCTCGACGCCGCGATGCGGGTCGACTACGGCATGATCGGGCCGCACATCATCTACCCCCCGCTGGCGGCGTTCGGCCCCTGGCCGGGGCGGATCGTGTGGCTCGCACTGACGTCGGTCGCCATCACGGCCGGGCTGACGCTGGCGTGGCCGCGGAACTGGAGGTGGCCGAGACCGGTCCGGCAACCGCAGTTGCCGGCGTTTCGCCCCACCGCAGCATGAGTTGCGACACATCGCGTGCGACCGAGGCCGGCGTCTAAACGACGCCGGCCTGCGGCCGTTCGTCCGGCGGCGGGCCGGCTTCCACGTTACTCATTTATCCGATTGATGCCGCTCGATATTATCGGCTGCACGATCTTCCTGTGGAGAAGCTGGTGTGAGCGGAATGGTTCAACCCGCGGTTGGGACGCGGACCGATAGAGTGATTCTCGACCCGCCCTCGCCGCCGGCGAAACGGCCCTGGGGGTCGTCACGGGCCCCGTCCAAATTTACGATTGCCATCCACAAGATGTGGGGTATGCTGCCCACCCGTTACCCACCACCGGTAGTGCCGGGGTGAAGCGGGTGACGATGTGCGGGCGGTTGCGGCACCTCGATTGCTCTAGCTTGGATGGCGGTGATTGCCCCCCATCGTTTGAGGCGTACGACCCATGGGCATCCTGTGCGACACGCAGATCCGCGAGCTGATCGGCATCGAGCCGTTCGAGGACAATGTCAAGCGGCCCGGAAGGGTCAGCTACGGCGTCAGCAGCTACGGGTACGACGTGCGGGTGGGGTCGATCTTCAAGATCTTCACGAACGTGAACAGCGAGATCATCGACCCCAAGCGGTTCAGCGCGAAGTCGTTCGTGGAGGTCGACACTGACGGCACGGGCAAGGATCACATCCTGATCCCGCCGAACAGCTTTGCCCTGTGCGCGACGGTGGAGACGGTGACGATGCCGCGGGGCTACCTGGCGATCTGCGTCGGGAAGAGCACCTACGCCCGGTGCGGGATCATCGTGAACGTGACGCCGATCGAGCCGGAGTGGCGGGGGAAGATCACGCTGGAGATCAGCAACACGACGCCGCTGCCGGCCAAGATCTACGCCAACGAGGGGATCGCGCAGCTGATCTTCCTCAAGGGCGAGGCCGAGTGCGCCGTCAGCTACGCCGACAAGAACGGCAAGTACCAGGACCAGCCGGGGCTGACGCTCCCGCGGGTCGACTGATTGGTCGGGCCGAATGGTCCGACCGCAAGTGGATAGGAGTCCGCCATGATTTTCAAACAGAATGCCGCGTCGAACGTCCTGGGATTGATCGTGGCCGCCGCGACGGCGGGCACGGTCGTGGGCTGCGGGGGTGACAAGCAGCCGTCCTACGGGAGCCGGACGGCCGGGTCGTCGTCGATGACCGACGCGTCGACCACGCCCCCGCCGGTGACCGTCCCGGCCGGGGCGCTGCCGCTGGCGACGGGGACGTACAACCAGATCCAGTTCAAGGTGCCGAACGAGGCGGGGATGCTCTACATCTTCGACCAGGACACGAACAAGGTGTACACGACCAACTCGGTCGCGTCGGACGGCGGGAAGTCGATGAGCATGCCCGACCTCGGCCACACCGTGCAGGGGCTGAGCACGACCGACCAGTACCGCGTCTTCTTCGCCCCCAGCCAGCCCACGACCAAGCCGATCGGCGGGTAACCCGCCCGGCCCACTTCGACCGCTGAACGCCTCCCCCGCGACAGGGATGTCGCGGACCGGTGGGTCCTTGTGCCCATCACACCAGTTTGGATTATGTTAGGTTCCACGGCGTGCCGTGCCGTGGAGCCTCGCGCCTGTCAGTTGCCCGTCAGTTGAGGGAAGGACCACCATGAAAATTGCCCGTCGATTCACCCAGCCGAACACCGACGTCTTCTCGACCGTGGAGTACGAGCGGCGGACCAGCCGCATCAGCAACCCGGATGGGAAGATCGTGTTCGAGATGACCGACGCCGAGATCCCCAAGGCGTGGAGCCAGCTGGCCACCGACATCATGGTGAGCAAGTACTTCCGCAAGGCCGGCGTCCCGCAGGTGGGGCCGGACGGTCAACTGCTGATGGGGGATGACGGCCAGCCGGTGAAGGGGCCGGAGAAGTCGGTCCGGCAGGTGATCCACCGGCTGGCCGGGTGCTGGCGGCACTGGGGCGAGAGCCACGGCTACTTCGACACCACCGAGGACGCCCAGGCGTTCTACGACGAGCTGGCCCACATGCTGCTGCACCAGATGTGCGCCCCCAACAGCCCCCAGTGGTTCAACACGGGGCTCAACTGGGCCTACGGCATCACCGGACCGGCGCAGGGCCACTTCTATTGCGATCCCATCACCGGCCAGCTGACCCGCGGGGCCGACGCCTACACGCACCCCCAGCCCCACGCGTGCCAGCCGTTCCGCGCGCCGGTGACCACCGCCAACGGCCCGGTGCCGATCGGCAAGATCGTCAAGGAGAAGCTGATCGGCCTGGAGGTGCTCGACGGCACCGACGAGGGCAACGGCACGACGACCGTGACCGCCGTGATGGAGAACGGCGAGAAGCCGGTCTTCCGCGTCGTGCTCGACGGCGGCGCGACAGTTGAGGCGACCGGCGATCACCTGGTCTACGCGCTGACGTCGGATGGCCACACCGGCCGCTGGGTCCGGCTGGACGCGCTGGAGCGCGGGATGGACCTGCTCCAGTCGGTCCGCGACCGCGAGGCCGAGAAGGCGCTCGCCAACAGCCCCCTGGCCGCCACGTTCGGCGGGGCCGCGGTGGCCGAGGTGAACGAGACGACGACCGTCCGCCGGCTCAAGCCGGCCCGCATCCGGCGGATCGAGCCGCTGGGCGTGCAGGCGGTCTACGACATCCAGACCGAGTCGGGCCAGTACCTGTCGAACGGCGTCATCGTCCACAACTGCTTCATCCAGTCGGTGAAGGACGACCTCGTCGGCGAGGGCGGCATCATGGACCTGTGGACCCGCGAGGCCCGCCTGTTCAAGTACGGCTCGGGCACCGGCTCCAACTTCTCCAGAGTGCGGGCCGAGAACGAGCGACTCAGCGGCGGCGGGAAGTCGTCGGGCCTGATGTCGTTCCTCAAGATCGGCGACCGCGCCGCCGGGGCGATCAAGAGCGGCGGCACCACGCGCCGCGCCGCCAAGATGGTCTGCCTGGACCTCGACCACCCCGACATCGAGAGCTTCGTCAACTGGAAGGTGCGCGAGGAGCTGAAGGTCGCCTGCCTGGCCGAGGGCATCAAGCACCTGCCCGGCGACCAGCAGGACCTGGCCAAGCGGCTCGGGCTGAAGCTGGACCTCGACTTCAACGGCGAGGCCTACTACACGGTCTCGGGCCAGAACAGCAACAACTCCGTCCGCATCCCCAACAGCTTCCTGAAGGCCGTCGAGGCCGACGGTGACTGGAACCTCTACAATCGCACCGATGGCAAGGTCGCCAAGACCCTCAAGGCGCGCGAGCTGTGGGACGAGATCGCCTTCGCCGCCTGGCGCTGCGCCGACCCGGGCGTGCAGTACGACGACACGATCAACCAGTGGCACACCTGCCCGCAGAGTGGCCGGATCAACGCCAGCAACCCGTGCGTCACCGGCGACACCCGCGTGCTCACGCCCGGCGGGATCTGGCGGCGCATCGACCAGATGATCCACCTGCCGGCCCGCATCGTGACGAACCTGGACGGCCAGGAGATCCACGTCACCGAGGGCTCGTTCCCCACCGGCACCAAGGACGTCTACGAGCTCCGCACCGCCGGCGGGTACAGCGTGAAGCTGACCGGCAACCACAAGGTGTGGACGAGGTCGCGCGGCTGGGTCGAGGCCCAGCACCTGACCACCACCGATGAGCTGCGCCTGCCAAGCCGCCCCGCCGCCGTCCACGCGATCGGCGAGCCGCAGGATGCGCGGTTCTTCCAGCTGCTCGGCCTGTTCCTGTCGGACGCCAACGGCTCGGGCACCTGCCTGAAGCTCGACGCGGCGCTGGCCGGCACGACCGAGGCGCCCGCGTTCGCCCGGTACGTCTCCGACACCTGGGGCGACGCGGCGATCTCGAACGACCGCCCCGCCGTCATGGCCATGTCCGGCCAGTACGCCGACGACTACGCCGTGCAGACCATGCTCCCCACCATGCTCCCCGACGCCGGCCCGGTCACGAACCGCCGGCTGCTGAGCCGGGTGAAGGCGTTCGTGCGATCGGACGGCAAGACCTGCCGCCTGAGCGACGAGGCGTTCACCGCCGGGCTGGCCGCGCAGAAGCACCTGCTCCGCGGGCTGTTCACCGCCGACGGCGCGATCGTCCTCAACACGCTGGAGCTGACCCACGCCAGCGCCGGGCTGCTGTCGGATATCCAGCTGGTGCTGTTGGGCTTCGGCGTGCAGTCGACCGTGGTCGACCACGCCCTGCGCATCGACCCCGGCTCGCTGCGGTCGTTCGGGAAGCACGTCGGCCTGCTCCCCGGCCGAAAGCTGGAGCAACTGGGCGAGGCGATCTCCATCGCCATCGCCCGGCCCGAGTCGGCCGGGAACTACGACCGCTTCCACGCGCTCACGCCGCTCGGCAAGCAGCAGGTGTTCGACCTCACCGAGCCCAACACCCACAGCTTCGTGGCCGCCGGCCTGACGGTCCACAACTGCTCGGAATACATGTTTTTAGATGATACGGCGTGCAACCTGGCCAGCCTGAACGCCCTCACCTTCTTCGACGCCGAGACCAAGACATTCGACGTCGAAGCCTTCAAGCACGGCGTGAACATCTGGACCATCGTGCTCGAGATCAGCGTGCTGATGGCCAGCTTCCCCTCAGAGGAGATCGCCACCCTCAGCTACAAGTTCCGCACGCTGGGCCTGGGCTACGCCAACCTGGGCGCGATGCTGATGCAGGCGGGCATCGCCTACGACAGCGAGAAGGGCCGCGCGATCTGCGCCGCCGTGTCGGCGATCCTCACCGGGGAGAGCTACGCCACCAGTGCCACGATGGCCCGCGAGCTGGGGGCGTTCCCGGGCTACGCCGAGAACCAGTCGGACATGCTGCGGGTGATCCGCAACCACCGCCGGGCCGCGTACGACGTGGTCCACCACGGCGACGCCGCCGCCGCCCTGGGCATGTACGAGGGGCTCGACATTCGCCCCGTCGGCATCGACGCCGGCCAGTTCACCCACGCCGACCCCTTGGCCAACACCGCCCTGCTCAGCGCCGCGCGCGAGTGCTGGGACCGCGCCCTGGACCTGGGCATCGCCCACGGCTACCGCAACGCGCAGACCACCGTGATCGCGCCGACCGGCACCATCGGCCTGCTGATGGACTGCGACACCACCGGCGTCGAGCCCGACTTCGCCCTGGTCAAGTTCAAGAAGCTCAGCGGCGGCGGTTACTTCAAGATCGCCAACCAGTCGCTGCCCCCCGCGTTGGTCAACCTCGGCTACGAACCTCAGCAGGTGACCGAGATCCTGCAGTACGTCATGGGCACCCTCACCCTGCACGGCGCGCCGCACGTCAGCTGGGACGCGCTCAAGGCCAAGGGCCTCAACGACGCCGACCTGCAGAAGGTGGAGGACTCCCTGCCCGGCCAATTTGAGATCGGCTTCGCCTTCAGCGGCTGGTCCCTCGGCGCCGACGCCATGGCCCGGCTCAACATCCCCGAGGCCACCTGGCAGGCCCCCACGTTCCAGTTGCTCAAGCACCTGGGCTTCACCAAGAAGCAGATCGACCAGGCGAACGACGTCATCTGCGGCCGCGGCACCGTCGAGGGGTCCCCGCACCTGAAGGAGTCGCACTACAGCGTGTTCGACTGCGCCAACAAGTGCGGCCGGCACGGCACGCGGTTCATCCACCCCGAGGGCCACATCCGCATGATGGCCGCCGCCCAGCCGTTCATCACCGGGGCGATCAGCAAGACGATCAACCTTCCCAATGAGGCAACGGAAGCCGAGATCAAGGCCTGCTACCAGCTCAGCTGGGAGCTGGGCCTGAAGTCCAACGCCCTCTACCGCGACGGGTCGAAGCTGAGCCAGCCCCTCAACATCAAGTCCGACAAGGAGGCCGACGACGCCACGGAGGAGGACGACGCCGAGAACGTCGCCGCCGCCAAGGAGGAGATCAGCGGCCTGGTCGCCTCGGCCACCGCGAGCGTGACCGCCGACAACATCGAGCCCACCCACGTGAAGGTGATCGAGCGGATCATCGAGCGCGTCATCGAACGTCCCATGCGCAAGCGCCTGCCCGACACCCGCAAGGCGATCACGCACAAGTTCGACGTCGCCGGCCACGAGGGCTACATCACCGCCGGCCTGTACGACGACGGCATGCCCGGCGAGGTGTTCATCACGATTTCGAAGGAAGGCAGCACCATCGCCGGCCTGATGGACGCGATCGCCACGCTGGTGTCGGTCAGCCTGCAGTACGGCGTCCCCGTCGACTCCCTCGTGCGGAAGTTCGAGCACGTCCGCTTCGAGCCCAGCGGCATGACGCGCAACCCCGAGATCCCCATGGCCAAGAGCCTGGTGGACTACATCTTCCGCTGGCTCGCCATGGAGTTCGTCGCCGGCTACCGCCAGGCCAACGCCCCCCAGCGCCCCGCCCCGAAAAAGCCGGTGGTCGCCCAGGTCCCCACGGTCGTCCCCGCCAAGGTCATCAACGAGACCAGCCCGATGACCGACGGCCCTGCCCCCGCCAAGAATTCCAACGGCCACCACCCCCGCCTCGAGCCCGACACCGCCCAGCCGTTCGCCTACACCGACTCGGATCTGGAACAGCTCCACAGCCCCAAGTTCCAAGCCCCGGAGAGCCACGACGGCACGATGACCGGCTCGCAACTGCGGCTCGCCATCGTCTCCGACCCTCTCAGCCAACAGGGCACCGAGATGCAGGCCGACGCCCCGGGCTGCGACGTCTGCGGCTCCATCACGGTCCGTAGCGGCACCTGCTACAAGTGCCTCAACTGCGGGAACTCGATGGGGTGCAGCTGATATTTTTTTGTGATATTGTCAGCCGCCGGGCCGCGAAAGCGGCCCGGCGGCTTTTCTCAGATTCATTTACGGGTTTGAAAATGTTTTCGGACCATCCCATCGCGCTAGTCGCAGTCGTCATCGCTATCTGCATTACCGTTGCCACTGTCGTATGGCTTCTACGCAATCACGACGAATTCTCGCTCGAAGGTGCCTTCAGATCGCTCAAACTTAAATTGGGTGGCCAGAAGGGCCCTGGCAACCGTCGATCAATCCGAAGATCGACAATCTCGTCGATCGGGAAATTGTTACAATCAATTCCACAGCAACAGGTCCCTTCGCGAAACGATTGGCTCGGGAAATCCGCAGCCGCCGCAAACGCCGCCTTAGCTCGGAATGCTATTGGACAAATAGCGACCATAACCGTTATCGCTCAGTGTGCGCAACGAACCGTTGGGGGCGTTTACGACGGAATCCTCTGCGTGAGCGCAAATCTACCGTACAATTTACACAAAAAGGTCGAGGTCAGGTTAAACGCATATTTTGATACTTCGGACGCCCCGCACACCCAGCGTATCAACTCAAATTTGCCAAAGCAGGAAGTGACGATACAAGGTTTGATAGTACGTGCCGACATCACGAAGGAGAACTGGCTACAGGTGGATCTGTTTGAGGCGGAATTCATAGACAGCAAATAATACTGTCGGGCGTCTGAAACGGACGGGCGCTGGCAACAGATGAGCGGAAAGGTGGATAGGTATGCTCTGTCTCAAGGCTCGGTGCCTTGCAAGACCATGATGTTGTGAACGACGCAACGGAGCAGTAGTTCCATGGACCGCCGATGTGGGGTGCGAGCGCGGAGGGACGAGCCCAGGTTCCGCTTGATCATGCTGTTCACCGTCTCGACCTGCCACCGCTGGCCGTAGGTCGCCTGGGTGTGCTCTCGCTTGAACTGCTGCTTCATCAGCCGCCGGAACCGGGCGGTCGGCTCCTTGTCGGTCGGCCGGCCGATCAGCGGCGGGATCACGGTCCGCACGCCCATGTCGAGCCGGCCGATCGCGTGGTTCTTCTCCGAGTCGTAGCCGGCGTCCGCCACGAGCACGCGCACGTCGGCGCGCCGCCAGGCGTCGAACAGCAGCGGCTCGAAGTGGGGGTGGTCCGACCCCATGCCGACCGTGGCGCGGGCGGCGAGGATCAGGTGGCACGACGCGGCGACGGCGACCGAGAGCTTCGGCAGGCCACGGACGGTCTTGGACCGCTTGAGGTCGGCCGCCGACCTGCCCGGTTTGCCGCCTTTTTTTCGGCGTTCGCCTTGGCCGCCGCCTTGGCGGTCTGGTCCTGCCGCCGCTCGAAGTGCCGGCTGACGTGGCGCGACTCGAAGCAGGTCGAGTCCATCGACGACGGCTTGGCCGCGTCGCCCCGCACGTCCAGTCACGTAGGGCGTGGTTCACCACGCCTTTTCTCCCGCTCACGGCGTGGTGAACCACGCCCTACGTCGGGCGGCGGTGGCCGTTGCGGTATGCTGCGTCGCCGTGCCGAACTATCGCCGACCGTTTGCTCCCGGGGGGACGTTCTTCTTCACCCTCGTCACGCAGGACCGGCGGCCGATCCTGACCGCCGACATTGCTCGCCCGCTGCTGCGGGCTGCCCTCTTGGACACGCGACGCGAGCGGCCGTTCGTGCTGTTGGCGATCGTGCTGCTGGCGGACCACCTGCACCTGATCCTGGAGCTGCCGCCGGACGACGCCGACTTCGCCACGCGGCTGGCGGCGGTCAAGGCGCGGTTCACCCGCGCGTTCCTCGCCGCCGGCGGCGGCGAGGGGACGGTGACCGCCAGCCGGGCCGCCCACGGCGGCCGGGGGGTGTGGCAACCGCGGTACTACGAACACCTGATCCGCGACGAGGCGGACCTCGGGAACCACTTCGATTACCTTCACTACAACCCGGTGAAGCACGGGGTCGCCACGTGCCCACACGCTTACCCATATTCAACGTTCCCCAAATGGGTCGATCGGAACGTCTACGAGCCGAACTGGGCGTGCGCGTGTGATGGCATTGCCGACGTGCCCGATCTCGCGTGGGCCGACGGGCGGGACATGGAGTGACCCCCCGCAGGGCGTGGTTCACCACGCCGCTCCTGCCTCACGGCGTGGTGAACCACGCCCTACATTCTGGGCGTGCGCGTGTGATGGCATTGCCGACGTTCCGCACCTCGCGTGGGCCGACGGGCGGGACATGGAGTGACCCCCCGTAGGGCGTGGTTCACCACGCCGCTCCTGCCTCACGGCGTGGTGAACCACGCCCTACATTCTGCCTCTAAACCCCGGCAGAGCCGAGGGCTATCGGAAGGAAGGATCGGCTTCACGCGCAATCCTGCGAACCACGCCCTACATTCAGAACCCGGGCGGAGCCCGGGGGTGACGGAAGATGTTGTCAGTCGCTCGCCTTGAGCGCGCCGATGTGCCGCTTGACGATCTTGTCGGTCTCGGCGGCGAAGGCCCTGAAGTCGCCGGTGCCCTCCTCGGCCTCCTTGGCGAACAGCTTCTCGTCCTTGGCGTGGATCTGGTCCATGTCCTTCAGGTAGGCGGCGTCGAACTCGGCGGCCGGGACGTCGCTCAGCTTGAGCAGGCGAGCCTTGAACTCCTTGTTCAACTGCGGCGCGATGGCGACGCCGGCCGCGTCGGCAATGCGCTTCAAATTGCGGTTCACGGCCTCGTGGTCGTGGACCTCGGTCGCCGCCTGGTCGCGCACGTCGGCGGCCGTCGCGCGGGCGGCGGCCAGCTTGCTCGCCTCGACCTCGTACGCGCCGCCCTGCGACACCTTGTCGACGAACAGCCGGTCCTTGTCGGACGGCGGCTCGGCCGCCCGGGCGGCGGAGGCGAGGGCAAACAGGGCGATGGCGGCGACGGTGGGGAGGCGGGGGGTCATGGGCGGGAGCTCGGTTTTGGGCAAAGCGCGACGGCGAATGATAGGTGGCAATCGACGCCGGGTGGGCCGTTGTTGCGGAGTGACCTCGCAGCCGCGCGGCGGGAGCCCGCGGACAATTGTGCGTCGTGGACCATCCGGCGTCGACGGTCCGCGGGCTTCCGCCACGCGGC
Source organism: Tepidisphaeraceae bacterium (assembly GCA_965198865.1). Classification (GTDB taxonomy): domain Bacteria; phylum Planctomycetota; class Phycisphaerae; order Tepidisphaerales; family Tepidisphaeraceae; genus CBDAQA01. Next base: position 824,750 of record CBDAQA010000025.1, read on the forward strand.
TTCAATCCGGACGGTCGCGCCGCAGTGCCGTCCCACAACGCACGCGCTGCCTGGGCTTTTCGGGTCGGGTACAACGGGCGTGGAAGGAGTGCAGCCCATGCCCGTGATCCCCGGCCGACAGACTGCCCGCATCGAGGGCAACTTCGTGGTGTTCCTGATCGGCATGCGGATCAACCAGCCGTGGCGGGTGGACAAGTGGCTGCCGGCCATACGGGCGATGCCGGCGATGCTGGCGGAGCTGCGGCGGCGGCCGGAGCTGGGGCTGCTGCACGCGGAGGGGTCGCTGGCCGGACGGACGGCGCAGCTGGTGCAGTACTGGCGGTCGTTCGACCAGCTGCACGCCTACGCGCATGCCAAGGACATGACGCACGTGCCGGCGTGGGCGGATTTCAACCGGCGGACGCGGGGGAACACGGCGGTGGGGATCTTCCACGAGACGTACCTGGTGGCCGCGGGGCAGTACGAGTGCATCCACGTCAACATGCCGCTCAAGGGGCTGCTGCGGGCGGGGGAACCGGTGGCGGTCACGGGGCGGAACGACTCGGCGCGGCAGCGGCTGACGCCGGGCGAACCGTAGTGATCGCCGGCGCGGAGGGTCGCCCCGGCGGTGGGTTTGGGTTCCAATGGGGCGATGCACGACACGGAGAGCCAGGGGTCGAAGGAGCGGGACCACGTCCACCCGCGGCACCACTTCGTTCGCCGGGCGCATCGGGACTGGCGGGTGTGGGTCGTCGTGCTGCTGATGGTGGCGCTGGTGCTGGCGTACGTGTTTTCAAACAACCTGTCGCTGCGGCCCGGGCGTCAAGCCGTCCCGCAAACGCCCGCGATCGGCGGGCCGTGAGCAGCCCCTCCGCGCTCTCGGTTTGGCATTATATTGCTTGGCACACTCGTGGGACTGAGCAAGGTCCGTCCCACCACGTGTCCCACCCACAATCGCAATAATCGCAATGACTTGCGCGTATATCGATCGTTGCGGGACGGTTTGGAAACCGTCCCATTTCGTCCCGTTTCGTCCCACGCGGGAGGATCGACATTCAGTGCCGGACGGTGCCGGCCTGTTGGGTGACGGAGGTCTGGTTGAAGTCGCCGTTGGTGGTGTTGTCCTGGACGGAGGTGGTGACGTTGTACTGGCTGGTGGAGGTCTCGACGACGCCGTTGGCGGCGGAGGGAGCGCGGGGCTCGCGGGAGAGGTCGGCCGGGGGGGCGGCGTGGCCGGCGATCGGGGGGTCGAACGCGAGGCCGGTGGCGGTGCTCGTCGCCGTCGGCGGCGGCGCCGCCGCGGCCGTGGGATGCGGGGAGGCGGGCTGCGCGGCGCATCCGACCAGGAGGGTCGCGGCCATCAGGGGGGTAAGGGTTCGCATGCCCCCACGATCGTCAAAGCGGGTGCCATGAGATGCCTTGCCACGTTATCGGCTGTCGGCAATCGCCTTGTCGCGGGGCGGGTCAGCTACTTCTTCATCACTGTTAGGATCGCCGCGGCCCAGTCCTTGCCGAGCGACTCGGCACCCTTGGTGTTGGGGTGCAGGTAAAAGGGGCCGTTCTTGCCCTTCTGGGGGCTGAGCTCCGTTAGGTAGGTCTCGGCGAAGTGGTCGTAGGCGGCCGTGTTACGGCGGCGCGGACCGGGCCGGTCGTGGGGAAGGTCTGGGCGATGCCGAGCCGGCCGATCCCGGCCAGGGTTAGCAGTGCGATCGCGACCGGCCGGAAAGGGACCCGCAGTCGCTGGTGACCGGTAGACATCGAGCCATTCTGTGACGGGCAGATGGGCGATGGCAAGGTCGCCGACGTGGGAAGGCGAGCTACGCCTTGGCGCGTCGAATGTTCAGCTGGACCGCGGCCGGCTGGGGAGCGGGGAAGTGGCTGGGCTCAACGGCGATCTGCAGCGCCCGGCGCCGGCCGGCGGGCGGCATGCCCTCCTCGTCGATGATCCGCTGGATGGCCATGATCCCCTCGATCAGCGTCTCGGGGCGCGGCGGGCAACCGGGGACGTAGACGTCGACCGGCATGAACTGGTCGATCCCCTGCACGGTGGCATAGGCGTCGAACACGCCGCCGGTGCTGGCGCAGGCACCCATGCTGATGACCCACTTGGGCTCGGTCATCTGCTGGTAGATGTGCTGCAGGATCGGCATCATCTTGATGGTCACCCGGCCGGCCACGATCATCAGGTCGGACTGGCGGGGGCTGAACCGCATCGCCTCGGCGCCGAAGCGGGCGAGGTCATACCGGCTGGAGGCGGTGGCCATCAGCTCGATGCCGCAGCAGGCCGTCGCGAACGGCATCGGCCAAAGCGAGCTGCGCCGGGACCAGTTGACGACCTTCTTCAGGTTCGTCGTCAGCACGTTGTCCGGCAGCTGTTGGGTGTCGATCATGGCGGACGTGATTGTAGGGGAGCGATCAACCGATCGCCACGGGCGGCCCGAGCCAAATTGCGGGCGCGGATGCCCGAGGCGATCAGCCGGCCAGCGAGGCGTTTGCCAGCGTGATCAGCTTCGCACCGGACATGTGGAACGGCCGCTTGGCGAGGTGCCGAAGGGCGGGCGGCGCGAGCACCCGTTTGGGGATCTGGCCGAGGATCAGCTTCGCGCCGGCGCAGGCGGCGACCGACCCGGCGAACGCCAGACCGAAGTCCGTCGCCTCGCGCGGCTTGAAGCCCCACCACCCGAAGAGGCTCGATGCTGTCATGGCTCCCGTGATGGCCGCGATCAGGAATCCCACCGCCAACACCAGCCCGGCGAGAACCATCGATGTGATGGCCAGCCCTTGCCGGACGCGGCAACGCCGCCAACAGGAGCGGCACAACGGGTGGTTGGTCGTGAAGTCGACCTGCTCGCCGAACGCGAGGTTCGGCACCGAGATGATCGCCACCGGCAGCAGCAACGCCACGATGACGAGCGGCAGGAAGACCGTCGAGAACAGCGCGATGCGGACCCAGTACGTCCGAACCGTTCCAACCCAGTGAAGCACGTAGAACCCGGCGGCTTGGCCGTCATCCGAGCAGAACGCGCACGGGCGACTGGCGGCAGCCGCGTGGCGATTTGCCAGCGCCATTGCGTAGAACCGCATCATGTCACCGCGCGAGGGGAAGCGGTTGGTCAGGTCCGAGAGGGGCGTTGGCCCATGGAGAGCGGCCGCCACGTCTGGATCGGTTTCCTGTGGCACGGGATCGAGCATGGGAGCCACGGGCGTGTCGCCTTCAACGCTGCAGAGACGTGTTCACCTCAATGGTGAACCCGCCAGGTGCCCGGAAGTAAAACGTGTACCGTCCGTGCTCCTCGCGAGCCACCTCCGGGTCGAACCCACCGGCAACCAGCCGCTCGTGGATCGCGTCCACCTCCGCGGCGGTCTTCTGCATGAACCCGATGTGGAAGATCTTCGGGTAGGTCGCGTCCGGCACCTGGAACAGCGACACCAGTGCCCCGGCATCATCGGTCAGGAACGCCATCTTCGGCGTCACCGGAAATCCAGCCGGGCGACGCAACCCGAAGTACGTCTCGAACATCGCCACCGTGGCCGGGACATCGGTGACGCCGAGGTTGATGTGGTTCAGGATCATGGGTGAGTTGCCGCGGCGATGCCGATGTCGGTCGGCCACCTCGCCCTGGCGACTCAGGCACAGCCTACCATGCGGTCAAGGAGACCTCCGCATGTCCACCGCCACGATTTCCGTCCACCCCAGCGGCACGTTCAAGCTCGGCGACAAGACCGTCTACCGCCTCGGCTACGGGGCGATGCAGATCACCGGCAAGGGCGTGTGGGGCCCGCCGGCCGACCACGACGAGTGCGTCCGCGTCCTCAGGCGGACCGTCGACCTCGGCGTCAACCTGATCGACACCGCCAACAGCTACGGCCCCTACGTCAGCGAGGAGCTGATCCGCGAGGCGCTGCACCCCTACAAGCCCGACCTGGTCATCGCCACCAAGGCCGGCCTCACCCGCACCGGCCCGGGCCAGTGGCACCCGGTCGGTCGGCCCGAGTACCTGCGGCAGGAGTGCGAGATGAGCCTGCGTCGGCTCGACCTGGAGACGATCGACCTGTACCAGCTGCACCGCATCGATCCGAAGGTGCCCGCCGACGAGCAGGTCGGCCTGTTCCGCGACCTGCAGACCGAGGGCAAGATCCGCCACGTCGGCCTCAGCGAGGTGTCCGTCGACCAGATCAAGGCGGCCCGCAAGATCGTCCCCATCGCCACCGTGCAGAACAAGTACAACTTGACGGACCGCGCCAGTGAGGCCGTGCTGGCCTACTGCACTGCCGAGGAGATCGGGTTCATCCCCTGGTTCCCCATCGCCAGCGGCAAGCTGGCCGAGTCGGGCGGGGCCGTCGACCGCGCCGCCAAGGCCGACCACGCCACCCCGGCCCAGATCGCCCTCGCGTGGCTCCTCCAGAAGTCGCCGATGATGCTCCCGATCCCCGGCACCTCGACCGTCAAACATCTGGACGAGAACTGTGCCGCCGCCGCCGTACACCTGACCGACGCCCAGATCCGCGAGCTCGACAAGGCCGCGTGAACGGGGGTCGACCTTCGGAGCCGGGGCGTCCTCGGCGCTCGCGACATTGCCAGCCCGTCGCCATCAGGCCGAGCGCGGCCCGGCTCTGAAGCACGCCGTTGACTGCCCCGCAAATCCCGTTGAACCCAACGCCAGCGTCCGGCCGATGACCTTATCGGACGCCATGGCCAACCCGACGTTCTCAACCTCACGCGCCGCCGTCGTGCTCACCGTGCTGGCGGTGATGCTCGTTGCGCTGGTCGGGCGGGTAGCCTACCTGCAGACGTCAGCTCGGGTGGCCGCCGTCCGGCAGGCCGACCGTCAACAGCATCAGACGCAGGCCCTGACCGCCCGGCGCGGCTGCGTCTACGACCGGAACAACGTGCTGCTGGCCGGGACGGCCGAGTCGGGCACGGTCTGGATCGACCCTAAGTTTGCGTTCGACCACTTCCAGACCGACGGCCGGTCGCTCGTCCAGATGGACGATGCCGTCGACCGGTTGGCCAAGGTGCTCAAGCGCAGCTCGTCCGACCTGTCGCAACGCATCAGCGACAAGGCCGACACGCGCTACCTGAAACTGGCCGAGGACGTCGACACCGCCACGGCCGACGCGGTCGCGCGGCTGAACGTCGCCGGCGTTGGCGTCGCGCCGACGCCGGCCCGCTACTACCCGATGGGCCAGCTCGCCGCCCACCTGCTGGGCGGCGTGGGCAAGGGCGGGCATGGCCTGGAGGGGCTGGAGCTGAAGTTCGACCGCGACCTGGCCGGCGTCGATGGCCACGAGCGGGTGCTCAAGGACGCCCACCGCCGCCCGGTCGGCGTGGCCGACGACGACTACGTCGCCCCCCGCCACGGCCATCACCTCGTCCTCACGATCGACGCCAACATCCAGGCGATGGCCGAGCAGGAGCTGGCCGACACCTGCGCGAAGTACAGCGCCAACGGCGGCGAGGCCGTCGTCATGGACCCGCGCTCCGGCGACGTGCTCGCCCTGGCCAGCTGGCCCACCTACGACCCGGCCGACATCGAGCGGGCCCCCGCCGAGGTCCGCCGCGACCGCGCGATCACCTTCGCCTACGAGCCCGGCTCCACCATCAAGCCGTTCATCGTCGGCCCCAGCCTGCAGTGGAACCTCACCCGCGCCGACGAGATCTTCCACACTGGCGGGCTGCACTACACAGCCCCCGATGGCCGGCACGTCACCGACGTCCACGGCTACGACCAGCTCTGCCTCTGGGACGTCCTGGTCAAGTCGAGCAACATCGGCATGTCCATGCTCGGCGAGCGGCTGGGCAACCCGCGCCTCTACCGCGCCCTGCGCGGCTGGGACTTCGGCCACCGCACCGGCATCGACCTGCCCGGCGAGAAGCCCGGCTCCGTGCGACCCCTCCCCGTCTGGAGCCACTTCAGCACCGAGTCGGTCAGCCAGGGCTACGAGGTGATGGTCACCCCGCTCCAGCTGGCCCGAGCCTTCTGCGCCTACGGCAACGGCGGCCGGCTGGTCACCCCCCACCTGGTCCGCGGCACCGTCGACGCCGACGGCAACCTCGAGCCGTCGCCCCAACGATCGCTGGCGCAGCTGCCGCAGGTGATCGACCCGCAGACGGCCGCCGAGGTGAAGCGGATCCTGGCCGACGTCCCCGTGCGCGGCACCGCCGCCGGCACCGGCACGCGCAGCCTGGAGTGGAACATCTTCGGCAAGACCGGCACCGCCCACATCTCCGAGGGCAAGGCCGGCTACAGCCAGACGAAGTTCAACAGCAGCTTCCTCGCCGGCGCCCCCGCCGAGCACCCGCGGCTCATCATCGCCTTCGTCGTCCACGAGCCCGACAAGGCCAAGGCCCACTACGGCGGCTGGGTCGCCGCCCCCGGCGCCAGCCGCGTGCTGCAGCGGGCCCTCGCCTACCTGCAGGTCCCCGCCAGCCCCGACCTGCCCCTCCCCCCCGCCAACGTCGAGGCCGTCCTGGCCTCCTACTCGCCCAAGTGGTACAGCCGCGACCCGAAGATGCAGCCGAAGGTCGTCGAGTGACCATCAACCGGCCGTGAGACACTTTGAGACAAAATGGGACGGTTTGCAACCGTCTCACCCGTCTCCCTTCCGCCTCAAATTGTGTCCGGAAAACGACTTGTGTTGAGAGACGCCGCGAGACGAACGGCCTCCCGTCTCACCGAGCTCATCGGCCAGACCACTTCGATTCGGGGGTGGCGTCCGTTCGACGCCGGTCTTGAGGTCTGCCAGAGGGCCGGGTGTGCTGTGCCCACGACCCCTTCGGCGTACCTCATGCACGTGTGGGATGATGGTGTCGCAGTTGCGCGGACGGGATGGGAGTCGCTTGAGTCTTCGCGGCCCGCGGCGTGGATCCCGCGAAGACGCAAGCGACTGCTGACCGGCTTGCGCGACCGAGACACCGTCACGCGGCACGTGTATCAGCACCGGCGCGTTGAGGCCGAGACACTGCGGCCGTCGCGCGCCTTCGAGCCTGTGGACCAAGCCCTCACGGCCACAGAATCACCCGATCCCATCCATTGACATCTACACAACCAGCGTACCACGCGGTTCAGGAAGAATTTGAGCTACGAAGACGCGAAGACGCGAGGGTCGGACGAAGAAGAAGGGCTTTAGGCGGCTTGCCTGCCCCGACACGCCTGCAAGCTTTAGAACGCGACGCGGTGGGAACCACAGATCGCACAGACTACGCAGATCGGCGGCAAGCCAACCTTGAGATCTGCGCGCTCTCTGGTTCCAGTTCTTCGCAGGTCAGATCGCTGCCGACTTCTGCGAGCCAATCAGACAAACTCCAAATCGAGGCGTTTGAAAAACCAGAACAGACTCACCACGGAGGCACGGAGAAATCGCTGTTTTTCGACCTCTTCTCTGTGTCTCCGTGCCTCCGTGGTAATCTGTCTTGGGTTTTTCCAAGGCGTTCAATCTCCGCTTCGTCCTACCTTCGCGTCTTCGTGGGTTCAATTCTTCGCCTTGTCCCGTCGGTCGTGCCGCTTGTGTAGAGGTCATCGGACCCCATCCGCGGCGCAGCGGAAGCCGACGTGGTTCATCGGCGTGTCGGGGTCGCCCTTGCCGCGGGAGCCGACGGCGAACCGGCCGCAGTACTGGTCGGTGCAGAGGTACGATCCGCCGCGCATGGATCGCTTGGCGACGCCGGGCTCGTCGGGGTCGTCGCCGGCCTTGGCGGGGCCGCGGGGGTCGACGGTGACGCCGGTGCCGACGCTGCGGTAGATCGCCGGATCGTACCAGTCGGCGCACCACTGCCAGACGTTGCCGGCCATGTCATACAGGCCGTAGCCGTTGGGCGGAAAGGCGTGGACGGGGCTCGTGCCGGCAAAGCCGTCCTCCACCGTGTTCGCGTCGGGGAACCGGCCCTGGAACGTGTTGGCCATCGGCCTGCCGTTGGGGCGCAGCGTGTCGCCCCACGTGAACGGCTTGCGTTCAAGCCCCCCGCGGGCGGCGAACTCCCACTCGGCCTCGGTCGGCAACCGCTTCCCCGCCCACTTGGCGTAGGCAACCGCATCCGACCAGGCAACGTCCACCACCGGGTGATCCATCCGATCCTTGACGTCGCTGCCCGGCCCCTCGGGGTGCCGCCAGTTCGCCCCCGCGACGTACCGCCACCACTGCAGCGGGTTGTCGAGCGACACCGGCCCCGCCGGCTTGGAAAAGACTGCGGCCCCCGCCACCAGCTTGTCGGCCGGGACACCGGGGAACTGCGCGGGGTCGGGCTTCTGCTCAGCTACGGTCACGTAGTGCGTGGCGTCGATGAACTTGGCGAAGTCGGCGTTGGTCACGTCGGTGGCGTCGATCCAGAAGCCGCTGACCTTCACCGGGTGGACGGGCTGGCCGTCGGGGAAGCGGGGATCGTCGGTGCCCATGGCAAACGTGCCGCCGGCCAGCCAGACCATGCCGGCGTGGGACGCGACGGCGGACGAGGTGGTCGGACCGGTCGTCGGCTTGCCGCGGAGCAGGCCGGCCATCGACAGGCCAGTGCCGCACGCGGGACACGCGACGGCCGGCATGTACGGCACCGTCGTGGGGCCGGCGGCGAGCATGGCCGCGGCAAGGGTGATTGCGATCGCGAGTGGCCAGCGCCGGGTGGTCATCACCACAGTTTACACCCGCCCGCCGCATGGCGTATGGGCGTCGTCACGTGATCTGTCGGTCGAACGGAAGATTTTGAACCGCGCAGGCGCGAAGACGCGAAGGTCGGACGAAGGCGGATGCAGCCCTTTGCCCCGCCGCCTCAACGTGCGCAGACCGGAATGATTTGGACAGACGCTCAGCTGGGTTCGCTGATCATGGTCGAGGAAGTCCCTCTGATGTGCGCCAAGATGCCAAGAAGCCCTCTGCTTGGCGCTTCTTGGCATCGTGGCGCGCTTGGCGTGGAACGGGGACCACCACGATCGCAAAGTTCGCGACCGTCACAGTCACATCACGGGCGAGAACGACACAAAGCCACGCGCCTGACCCCTTCGTTCTACCTTCGCGTCTTCGCGCCTTCGTGGTTCAAATTCTTCGCCCCCGGACTCGCGACCCTGCCGCACTCACGCCAGCGCCGGCGCGCCGATGGGCACCTCGTTCGTCGGCTCGGTGCCGTCCGGCGTCGACGCCCACAGGCGGCGGACCAGGGCGAGCAGGACGGAGCCGCTCACGACGAACAACACCGTCATCGCGATCATGTAGCCCCACCGGGCGTAGAGCAGGTTGCCGATCGCGAACAGCGACGACCAGATCGTCACGCAGCCGGCGACCCAGCCCAGCACGGCCAGCCCGACCCGGTCGTCGGTGGCGGCGGGCAGGTGGATGTCCTCATCGCGGATCCCCTCGGTGGCGGGCGGCACGTCGGAACCGTGCGGCTCGTAGTCCAGCACGGGCGAGACCGGGCGATCGGACACGGCGGCCGTGCCACGCGCCCGGGTGAACTCCACGATGTCGGCCCGCACGCGGGCCCAGCCGGGGCCGGTCGGGTGGACCAGGCTGTAGAACTTCATGAGGGTCGTGCGATCGGTGCCCGGGGCGACGAACGCGGTCACGACCCAGCAGATCGTGGTGAATGCGACGGAGCCGATGACCGTCTCGGCGAACGGCAGCGGGTGGCCCGACTTCTTCATCACGAAGAAGATGACGGAGATCGCGAACGAGCTGGCCATGGCGACCACCTCGGACCAGGCGTTGACCCGCCACCAGAACCACCGGAGCAGGTAGATCAGGCCCGTGCCGGCCCCGATGGAGATCAGCACCTCGAACGCCTCCTGGGCGCTGCTGAGAACCAGGCTGAGCAGGGCCGCGCAGATGTACAGGATGAGCGTGCAGAGTCGGCCGGCGTTCACGTAGTGCTTCTCGCTGGCCTTGTCGTTGACGAACCGGCGGTAGAAGTCGTGGACCAGGTAGCTGCTGCCCCAGTTCAGGTGCGTGAGGATGGTGGACGAGTTGGCGGCGATCAGCCCGCCGACCATCAGGCCGACGAACCCGACCGGCAGGAAGGTCAGCATGGCCGAGAACGCGCTGTCGTCGCCGAGCAGGCTCTGATCGGCCTTGGGGAACGCCTGCTGGATGCTGTGCAGGTCGGGGTAGATGATGATGGAGCAGAGCGCGGTGATGATCCACGGCCACGGCCGCAGGACGTAGTGGGCCAGGTTGAAGAACAGCACGGCCCCCAGCGAATCCTTCTCGCTCTTGCTGGCCAGCATGCGCTGCGCGATGTAGCTGCCGCCGCCCGGCTCGGCGCCGGGGTACCAGTTGGCCCACCAGCCGATGGCGACGGGCATGATGAAGATCATCAGCGACAGCTGGCCCATCGAGAAGTTGGGCAGCACGTCCAGCAACGGCTGGCCGTGCCCGTTGATGGGCGACATCACCGGGTGACCGCCGTCGGCGAAGTTGACCTGCCTCGCCCCGAGGAGGCCGACCATCTGGTGAAGCCCCGCCAGGGCACTCGTGCCGACGCCGGTTTGCTGGGCCACGGCCTTCAGCGAGTAGTAGGCGGCGGCGATGACGGCGGTCATCTTGACGAAGAACTGGACCATGTCGATCACGAGCACGCCCCACAGCCCCGAGTGGGCGGCGAAGACGACGTTGAGCACGCCGCAGATGCAGATCGTCGCCCACGGTGGCATGCCGAACAGGATGTTGGCGATCTTGCACGCGGCCAGCGTGACCATCCCCATGATGAAGCAGTTGAAGAACAGCCCCAGGTAGATCGCCCTAAAGCCCCGGACGACCGACGCCGCCTTGCCGCTATAGCGAACCTCGTAGAATTCCAGGTCGGTCATGACGCCCGAGCGTCGCCAGAGCCGGGCGAAGAAGAAGACGGTCGCCACGCCGGTCAGGACGAACGCCCACCACTGCCAGTTCCCGGCGACGCCGTACTGGCGGACCTGCTGGGTGACCCAGTTGGGCGTGTCGCTGCTGAACGTGGTCGCGACCATCGACAGCCCGGCCAGCCACCACGGGACGGAGCGGCCGGCGGCGAAGAACGCGCTGGTGCTCTTGCCCGACCGCTTGGCGAACAGCAGCGCCGGCGCGAAGCACACCAGCAGCGAGGCCGCGATGATGATCCAGTCCAGCGTGTGCAGCTTCATGGGGAACCGTTATAGCGAAATAAGATCGACAAATGCAACGAATTCTGGTTTACTGAACGCGGGATGTACTCATCACGCCAAGCAACCGTGCCCGGAACCCGGCCGTTTCAAACGCAACACGCCGGTTTGCGGCGAACGGGAATTACTATCGCGACAACTATTATTTCATTGACTGGAGCGATTGGGGTGCGGGCGGCTGGGGCGATTTCGGTGATCCCGCAGCCAGCGGTGTCCACGCCGGGTGCGGGTGTGTTCACGCTGACGCCGGCCACGGCGATCGTCGGGGACCGGGCCGAGGGAACGCTGCTGGCCGAGTCGTTGCGCCCGCCGACCGGGCTGCCGCTGCCCGTGGTCCAAGCGTCCGAGGGCAAGGTGGCGATCGTCCTTCGGCTTCACGCGATGAAGGACCTCGAGCCCGACGGCCGCTACACGCTGGACGTGACGCCCGACGGCATCCTGATCAACTCGGCCTCGGCGTCCGGATTGTTCTACGGCACGCAGACGCTCCGCCAGTTGCTCCCCCCCGCCGCGTTCTCGCCGACGCCCGTCGTCGGCGTGACGTGGTCGATCCCGTGCGTCCACATCGAGGACGAACCGCGCTTCCCCTGGCGCGGGCTGATGCTCGACTCCTCCCGCCATTTCTTCCCGGTCCCGTTCGTCAAGCGGTTCATCGACCTGCTGGCGCTCCACAAGATGAACCGGTTCCACTGGCACCTGACGGACGATCAGGGCTGGCGGCTAGAGATTACGCGGTACCCGAAGCTGACCGAGATCGGCAGCCGCCGGGCCGGCAGCAGCATCCCCGATCCGAAGGATCCCAAGAAGCGCGTGCTGGACCCCACGCCATACGGCGGGTTCTACACCCAGGACGAGGTGCGCGACGTCGTCGCCTACGCCTCCGCCCGACACGTGGTGGTCGTGCCCGAGATCGAGATGCCCGGCCACTCGGCCGCCGCCATCGCGGCGTACCCGGAACTCGGCGTCAGCGGCCAGCCGATCGCCGTGCGGACCGCGTGGGGCGTCGAGAAGCACATCCTCAACCCCAACGCCGCTACCGTGCAGTTCTACCAGAACGTGCTGACCGAGGTGATGGGCCTGTTCCCGTCGGAGTTCATCCACATCGGCGGCGACGAGGCCCCCAAGGACGAGTGGAACCACAGCGACGTGGTGCAGGCGCAGATCAAGTCGCTGGGGCTGAAGGACGCGGACGCGCTGCAGTCGTGGTTCGTTGGCCAGATGGACCAGTTCCTGAGCGCCCACGGCCGCAAGCTCATCGGCTGGGACGAGATCCTCGAGGGCGGGCTGACCCCCGGCGCGGCCGTCATGAGCTGGCACGGCGACGCCGGCGCCGTCGTCGCCGCCCAGCACGGCCACTACACCGTCAACGCCTCCAACCGCTCGGCGTACTTCGACTACTACCAGTCGAAGGACCACGCGCACGAGCCGTTCGCGATCGGCGGGTACCTGCCGCTGTCGATGGTCTACGCGTTCGACCCGGTCCCGCCCAAACTGGCACCCGAGCACCAGAAGTTCGTCCTCGGCGGGCAGGGGCAGCTGTGGTCGGAGTACATCAGCACGCCGCAGCAGATGGAGTACATGGCCTACCCGCGCGCCTGCGCCCTGGCCGAGTGCGACTGGTCCGACCCGACGCGCAAGAACTACGACGACTTCCTCGCGCGCCTCGCCGTCCACATGGAACGCCTCCAGGCGATGGGCGTGAACGCCCGGCCGCTGGTGGCGGGGAGGGACTGAGACCCGCTTAGCGGCGACCCGAAGGGGAGCGCTATTCGGCGGCACGGCACGCTCCCCTTCGGGTCGCGGCCAAACGGAAAGGGCACAGCGATGCATAGACCTTCGTTACTCCAGAAGTTGATCGCCACGTTGATCACCGCCGGCCTGACCCTGGCCGCGACGGCCGGCGTGGCACGCGCTGACGGCCCGGCCACCGCTCCCGCCACGCGGCCGGCCCCGCGGGCGGCGCATTACCTGACGCTCCGCTATCCCCTGCCGAACGGCGAAAGGAACGGCGTCGTCGAGTTCTACAACGAGTGCGTGGTCCGGCGGGAGGTCGTGGGCAGCTACTTCTGCGCCGCCGGGTTTGCCGGCGGGTACTTCGGCATCCAGGACCGGCACGACAAGAAGGTGGGCATCTTCAGCATCTGGGACGTGGCCAGCCGAAAGATCATGGACCCGACCAAGGTGGACGAGCAGAGCCGGACGCACCCGGTCTTCGTCGGCCAGGGCGTGCGGGCCACGCGGTTCGGCAACGAGGGCACGGGCGGGCACAGCGATTTCGACCTGGACTGGAAGGTCGGCAACGTCTACCAGTTCGACTTCCGCGCCACGACCAGGGACAAGCGCACCGAGTACGAGGGCTGGTTCCGCGACCCGACCTCGAACGACGGCTGGCGGCACATCGCCACGTTCTCCGCCCCCGACGGCGGCAAGCGGCTGACGGGCCTCTACTCGTTCCTCGAGGACTTCCGCCGCGACGGGACCAGCGCCCACCAGGTCCGCCGCGGCGAGTACGGGAACGGCTGGGTGAGGGCGACGCCCGACGGCCCGTGGCTGCCGCTGGTGAAGGCGCGGTTGGCGGAGAACAAGTCGCCGTTCCAGGCGGTCGACGACCTCGATGCCGGCATCGTCGGGAACCGGTTCTTCCTGCAGAACGGCATCGGCACGAAGCGGACGGTCAAGATCGGCGACCTGTTCACGCTGCCCGACGGCGCGCTGGCGACCCCGCCCGTCGGACCGCCGTCGGCCGGTCCGACGACGCAGCGATAGCCCTCGTCGCACGGGCGTCCCGCCCGTGTTTCGCTAAGCAGCACGGGCGGGACGGCCGTGCGACACCTATCGGATCCGCCTCCAATGCACCGACGCCTCGCCACACTCGCCGCCGTCGCCGTCACCGCACTAATCGACGCCGCCGCGCACGCCCACACGTTCGCCATCGACGGCCCGAAGATGCTGCTCGACGGCAAGCCGTTCCAGATGACCTGCGGCGAGATGCACCCCGACCGCATCCCCGCGGAGTACTGGCAGGACCGGCTGCACCGGGCCCGGGCGATGGGGCTGAACACGGTCGCCATCTACGTCTTCTGGAACGTCCACGAGCCCGAGCCCGGCAAGTACGACTTCACCGGTAGCGCCGACGTGGCGAAGTTCGTGAAGCTGGCCCAGGCGGCGGGGCTGTTCGTGTTCCTCCGGCCCGGCCCCTACTGCTGCGCCGAGTGGGAGTACGGCGGGTTCCCCTACTGGCTGCTGAAGGACCGCGACCTCAGGGCCCGCAGCGACGACCCCAAGTTCCTGGACGCCGTCCGCCGGTACGACGCCGAGCTGGGCAAGCAGCTCGCGCCGCTGCAGGTCACGCACGGCGGGCCGATCATCATGGTTCAGGCCGAGAACGAGTACGGCTCGTACGGGAAGGACAAGGTCTACCTGGGCCACGTGAAGCAGGCGCTGACGGACGGCGGGTTCGACGTGCCGTTCTGCACGGTGGACGGGCCGAACCAGATGGCGAAGAACGGCTCGATCGCCGGCGTCCTGCCCGGCATCAACGGGGGGGACTTCAAGTCGACCACGCGGTCGGTCGACGCGATCCGGCCCGGCGGGCCGTACATGGTGGGCGAGTACTACCCGGGCTGGCTCGACCACTGGGGCCAGCCGTTCGTCCACACCAGTGCCAAGTCGGCCGCGCGTGGGTTGGACGACCTGCTGTCGCACGGGATCTCGGTCAACATCTACATGGTCCACGGCGGGACGAACTTCGGCTTCATGAACGGGGCGAACAGCCCGCCGTACCAGCCGTCGATCACCAGCTACGACTACGACGCCCCGATCGGCGAGGCCGGCAACATCACGCCGAAGTACCGGATGATGCGGGATGTGCTGCTGAAGTACGCCCCGCCCGGCACGATCCCCGAGGTGCCGGCCGACCTGCCGACCGTCGCGTTCGCGCCGGTGTCTCTCGATGAGTCGGCGCCCGTCACGGCCGCCCTGCCCAAGCCGGCGTCATCGGACGATCCCACCTGCATGGAGGATCTGAACCAACCGTACGGCTATGTCCTCTACCGCACGACCGTGACCGAGCCGATGTCCGGCCCGTTCGCCGTGGAGCACGGCGTGCGCGACTACGCCGTCCTCATGGTGAACGGCAAGGTGGTCGGCGCGATCGACCGGCGCGACAAGAAGCCGGCCCCGGTCCAGCTCGACCTCCCGGCCGGGGCGACGCTGGACGTGCTGGTCGAGAACACCGGCCGGATCAACTACGGCCACGGCATCCTCGACAACCGCCAGGGACTCACCGGCCGGGTGACCGTGGGCGACAAGGTGCTCCACGGCTGGCAGAACTTCTCGCTGCCGATGACCGACCCGACCGGCCTGCCGTTCCAGCCCGGCGACCTGAAGTCGATCCCCGCCTTCCACCGCGGCACGTTCGCCCTGGCCAAGGCGGCCGACACGTTCCTGGACCTCCGCGGCTGGGGCAAGGGGCAGGTGTGGGTGAACGGTCACAACCTCGGCCGGTTCTGGGGCATCGGGCCGCAGCAGACGCTGTACGTCCCCGCCCCCTGGCTCAGATCCGGTGACAATGACGTGGTCGTGCTGGAGGTGGCCGACACCGGCAGGCGGACGATCGGCGGGCTGGACCATCCGATCCTCGACCAGCTGCTCAACCCCGCGACCCGGCCCGACGTGCCGCACGGCGGGTGATGGACGACCGTCTCGAAGGGCCCGCGGCGATGGCCAAATGTTGACCGAACTTGCCGGTCGGGCGTACGGTGGCTTCCACATGGCCGCCACGCTGAAGCAGATCGCCGCGCTGACCGGGCTCTCGATCCCGACCGTCCACCAGATCCTCAACAAGTATGATGCGCCCTTCGCCGAGGCGACGCGGAAGAAGGTGCTGGCCGTCGCGGCGCAGCTGAACTACCGGCCGAACATCACCGCGCGGTCGCTGGTCAGCCAGCGGAGCTTCCTGATCGGCGTGCTGTTCTACGGACCGAACTACCCCATCGCCACGCGGTTCATGCGCGGCGTGCAGTCGGCCGTCCTGGAGAAGGGGTGCTCGCCGATCTTCCTCACGCACGAGTCCAAGACCGAGGAGGCCGAGAACCTGCGCAGCGTGATGGACCGCCGGGTGGACGGCCTGCTCGTGAACACCGCCGTCGACGCCAACGGCACCACCAACGCCGCCCAACTGGCCGAGGTGCGCAAGGGCGGGCTGCCGGTGGTCGAGGTGTTCGGCCGGTTCGTGCCGGGCGTGCCGGCCGTGACGCTGGACTACCGCGCCGCCGCCCGCGTCGCCACCGAACGGCTCGTCGCCGACGGGCACACGCGCATCGCCCTGCTGATCCGCGAGCAGTACGGCGACGACGACCCCAGCCGCGTGGGCGGGCGGTTCTGGATCGCCAACGAGTTCTGGCACGGCTACCTCGACGTGATGCGGTCGGCCGGGCTGACCCCGTCCGTGCAGGACTACCCCGTCGCCGCCACCCGTGAGGGGTCCCACTTCGTCGGCGCCGTCGAGGCGGTTGCCACGCTGTTCCGCGACCCTGCCGACGCGCCGACGGCCGTCGTCTGCTACTCGACCGAGGGGGCCGAGGCGGCCGTCCGCTACTGCGAGCGGTTCGACAGCCACGCCGACCGGCCCGTCGTGATCGCCGCGTTCGGCGACCTGCGACCGACGCGGTCCGACCGGGTCCACGTGCTGAGCCTCCCCTTCCCCGCCGAGGAGGCCGGCCGCCTCGCCGCCGCCGCGCTGTTCGACCAGATGGCCGGCCGCGAGGTGGTCGACGCGTCGCTCGGGCCGGTCATCGGGCCGGGTTGAAGCCCACCGCGCTGCGGTGGCCGAACCCATCCGCGACCGCGGCCACCAACTGAACGTCGTCCCGTACATCTACGACCACATCCGCCGCGGCGCGGTCATGTTCATGACCCCGGCCGTGGAACGCTGGCTGCGCAAGGTGAAGAAGCTCTGACGTGAGACGCAGCAGAGCCTTTGCGAAGCCCACCGTGCTGCGGTGGGTCTGCCGGACCCACGGCAGCGCCGTGGGCTTCGAGAGCGCCGACAACACGCGCCGCCCGTCCCGACTACCACCGACATGCCCAGCCGTCTCCGCGTCGCCCTCGCCCTGCTGTCGCTCGCCACCGCCGTCCGCCCCGCCGCCGCGGCGAAGCCCAACATCGTCTTCATCCTCGCCGACGACCTCGGCTACGGCGACCTCGGCGTCACGTTCCAGAACGGTCGCGGCCCGCAGCAGGCGCGGTTCACCACGCCCAACCTCGACGCTCTGGCCGCCGGCGGCATGCTGCTGCGCCAGCATTACACCGGGTCGCCCGTGTGCGCCCCGGCCCGCGCGTCGCTCCTGCTCGGCCAGCACCAGGGCGACTGCCCGATCCGCGACAATCAGTTCGACCGACCTCGTCCGCGACCCGCACCAGGACCACGACCTGTCGGCCGACCCCAAGTACGCCGCCACCGTGGATCGCGCCCACGCGCTGCTCCCCGCCCTCCACCGCCCCGCCGCCGGCGCCAAGCGACCGTACGACGACGCCCCGCTCCCCGCCGTCATCGCAACAGGCGCGGCCGGCGCGATCCGTGCTGACACCTTCGCCGGCGACTACCCCTGGGTGCCCGACCTCGACGGCCTCACGCCGACAGGCACGATCGAGTCCCACGACTTCATCCCCGCCGGCGACGCCACCCGCTTCACCGGCGCGATCGTCGTGCCGACCACCGGCACCTACACGTTCTGGCTGACGACCGACACCGGCGCAGAGTTCTGGGTGCAGGAGTCGCACCTGATTGACGACGACTTCGCCCACACCGGCGCCGCCGTGTCGGCCACGGTGAACCTGACGGCGGGCGGTCACCCGTTTCGGCTCTTCTACCGCCACAAGGCCGGCACGCCGACGCTGAAGCTGGAGTACGCCGGCCCAAGCATCCCTCGGCAACCGGTCCCGCCCGACGCGCTTCGGCTGCCGTGACGTCGCTGTCGCCGTCCGCTACATTTCGCATGGCCGACAGCCCGGCCTCCCAAACTATGGCCCATCCCTTCGACCTCACCGGCCGCGTCTACCTGGTCACCGGCGCGACCGGCGTCCTCGCCGGCTCCGCCGCCGACTACCTCGCATCGCAAGGCGCGCGCGTCGCCTACGTCGGCCGGGACGCTGGGAAGCTGGACGTCGCCCTCGCCAAGTGCCGCGCCGAAACCCCCGCCGCTGACGTGACCGGCATTGTGGCCGACGTGTTGGATCGCCCCGCGCTGGAGCACGGCCGCGATGCGGTGCTGGCGAAGTGGGGCCGGATCGACGGCCTGCTGAACGGGGCCGGCGGGAACCTGCCGGGCGCGACGATCCCGCCGGACAAGACGTTCGCCGACCTCGACTTCGACGCCTTCCAAAAGGTGATCGACCTGAACCTGCACGGCACCGTGCTGCCGACGATGGTGTTCGCCCCGGCCATGGTGGCCGCCGGGCGCGGGTCGATCGTGAACTACTCGTCGGCCTCCAGTCCCCAGGCGATCACGCGCGTCGTCGGCTACTCGGCGTCCAAGGCGGCGGTCGACAACTTCACCCGCTGGCTGGCCGTCGAGATGGCCCGCACGACCAAGGGCGCCGTCCGCGTGAACGCCATCCAGCCGGGCTTCTTCATCGGCGAGCAGAACCGCCGACTGCTGACGAAGGAGGACGGCTCGCTGACCGACCGCGGCCAGCTGATCGTCCGCAACACGCCTTTCGGCCGGTTCGGCGAGCCCGATGAGCTGCACGGCGCGATCCATTACCTGCTGGCCGATGCGTCGAAGTTCGTCACGGGCACCGTGTTGGCGGTGGATGGTGGGTTCGGCGCGTTCTCGGGGGTGTGACGGGAAGAAGATTTTGAACCACGTAGACGCGAAGGTAGGACGAAGGGAGGAATTGGTGAGCTACGGTGAGAATACGTCGACTGAATCGAGCGCATCGCGACGGCCGTTGTCGATTCCGCTTTGAAAGTCCATCGGCAACTTGGGCCTGGATTGTTGGAATCGGCGTACCGAGCGTGCCTCAAGTACGAATCGACGAAGCGGGGTTTCTCTGTTGAGCACGAACAACCCGTACCCGTCATCTATGACGGACGGAAAATCGATTTCAGCTACCGGCTGGACCTACTCATCAACGGCTTGGTGATCGTCGAGCTCAAGGCCGTCGCCGATCTAATCCCGGTCCATAAGGCCCAGCTACTCACCCACCTAAAACTGCGCCACCTTCGCCCCGGATTTCTGATCAACTTCAACGGCCCGCTCATCAAGGACGGCATTCGACGCATCATGAACGATGTGCCCTGACCTGCATCCCCTTCGTCCTACCTTCGCGCCTTCGCGTCTTCGTGGTTCAAATCTCCTCTTCGAATTGCAACAACCATGAGTCAGCCCACGCTCCTCGAGGAATCGTTCCGCTGGTACGGCCCCGCCGACCCGGTGTCGCTGGCGGACATCCGCCAGACCGGCGCGGCCGCGGTCTTCACTTCCCTGCACCAGATCCCCTACGGTCAAGCATGGCCGCGTGAGGCGATCCGCGAGCGCAGGGCCGCCGTCGAGGCGGCCGGGCTGCGCTGGACGGCGGTCGAGTCGGTGCCCGTACACGAGGACATCAAGACCGGCCAGGGCGACGTCGCCGCCCTGCTGGAGCACTACCGCACCTCGCTGCGGAACCTGGGCGCGGAGGGGATCACCACGGTCGTCTACAACTTCATGCCGGTGCTCGACTGGATCCGCACCGACCTCCGCTACCGCCTGCCCGACGGCACCGAGTGCCTGCGCTACGACCCGGCCCGCTTCGCCGCGTTTGAGATGTTCGCCCTGCAACGCCCCGGGGCCGAGGCCGACTTCACGCCGGACCAGCTCGAGCGCGGGTCGGCGTGGTGGAAGTCGCTTTCATCTTCCGAACGGTCCGCGTTCGTGCAGAGCGTGATCGACGTGTTCCCCGGCACGAAGCTGGGGCTGACGATCGACGACGTCCGCCGGATGCTGGCGAAGTACGCCCACCTCGACGCGGCCGGGCTCAAGGCCAACCTCGCCCGCTTCCTGCAGGCCGTCGCCCCCGTCGCCGAGAAGGCCGGTGTCCGCCTCGCGATCCACCCCGATGACCCGCCGTTCCCGGTGCTGGGACTGCCGCGCATCCTGTCGACCGCCGACGACGTGGCCGACCTGCTGGGCATGGTCGACAGCCCGGCGAACGGGCTCTGTTTCTGCACCGGGTCGTTCAGCGCCCGGCCGAGCAACGACCTGCCCACCATGGTCCGGCAGTTCGCGTCGCGCATCCACGCCGTCCATTTGCGCAGCACGCAGCGGCTCCCCGATGGGAGTTTCTACGAGGCCGACCACCTCGGCGGGTCGGTCGACATGCCGGCCGTCGTGAGCGAGCTGCTCGCCGAGCAGGACCGCCGGCAGGCGACGGGCCGGGCCGACTGGCAGTTGGCGTTCCGGCCCGACCACGGCCACACCATGCTGGACGATTTGACCAAGCCGTCCCCGCCGAACCCAGGATATTCGTGCATCGGCCGCATGCGCGGCCTTGCCGAGCTCCGGGGCGTCATGCACGGACTCCGGCATCGAGTCAGATGAATGGCTCGACATTTTGCACCCCGTCCTTCGGCCCCCGGGACAGATTCCGAAAACGCTAACCGGTGGTCACATAACGCGAAAAAACTGCAATTCTAACAACGCAGTCGGTGCGGCAGGTTATAACGATATGCCTAAACCGGGAGTTGGATGGGTTTTGCGGTCAATTGGAAAGCGAAGTCCCTCCGTTGCGCCGTTGCGGCGGGCACCGCCGCAATGGCATTAACACGGGCGGCACCCGCAGCGGTCGATGGGGGGTCGCCACTGCTCACCGCGGTCGCGCACTCCAAGGGCGACTTCACGCCGGCCGTCCGCAAGGCGTTCCTCGATCGTGCACTCGCTGATGCGCGTCAGGCCGGGGGTGATGCGGCCACCTGGGATTGGCTCTCCCACCACCTGCCGCTGCGCGACGGGCTGCTGTCGGTCGCCTACCCGCTGCCACCGATCTACCTGCAGAACCTGTCGACGCTCCGCCGCGAGCTTGGCCCCGCCATCGTGCAGCGGTACCCGCAGCTGGTGCTGGCGATGGCGATCCGCCCCACATCGGTCGACGCCGTGACCGACGGCACCTCGCACGGCGACGACCCCGACGGCGCCGCCGACAAGGGTCCGCCCCCCGACCCGCACGTGCAGGTGCTGGTCAACATCCTCCGCCGGACGCGCAAGACGGTGCTCGACCTGAACGGCGTCGACGCGGCGTTCTACCAGAAGCTCGCGATCAAACCGCCGGCCAACGACGGGCAGAAGGCGCAGCTGCTGAACGCGGTGGCGCTGGCATCGGGCACCTATCCCGCTCGCCAACATCAGGCGGCTGCCGCGTTCGTCAAGCAGTTGGTGGCCGAGTACGAGACGAAGCTGCCCCGCTTCGCGACCGGCCCGCAGTGGCCGCTGTTCCCGCTCGACACCGCGCCCTGGCCGCTGCTGATGCCGCTCCGCGCCGCGCCGGCCCCGGACGAGATGCGGTACGTCTGGAACCACTTCCGCGACGCCCCGTCGTCCACGCCCGGCGACGTGCCGATGCCGGCGGGGAAGCGGATCATGACCTACGGCCGCTACACGTTCGACTACGAGAAGCCGGAGGTCCGGCTCATGCCCAGCGTCTGGAACCCCGACGCCATCCCCCGCATCGTCCAGGATGGCGGCGTCTGCGGGCGGCTGTCGTCGCTGGCGCAGTTCTCGTACACGTCGCTGGGCCGGCCGGCGATGGGCATGTACCAGCCCGGCCACCGGGCGCTGGTGGCCTACAACTTCGACCCGAAGACTGGCTTTGCCGCCGAGCGGCTGCAGGGCATCACCACCGCCATCAAGACCACCACCGGCTGGTTCCTCCCCCTGCCCGACGGCCCCCGCGCCGCCAGCCCCAAGAACCCGCGCGTCGGCATCGAGTACCAGCTCGGCCTGGCGCTGGCCATGAACGGAGGCGTAGACAAGTACGTCGACACGCGCATCGCGCTGATCCTCGCCCGCCAGCTGTCGGACGGCGACGACGCCACGAAGGTCCGGCTGCTGCAGAGCGCGCTGCGGGAGAACCCGTACAACGTCGAGGTGTGGTACGCGCTGGCCAAGGCGTCCGGCCCCGACACCGCCGGCGTGCTGACGGAGCTCGACAGGCTCGTCGGCCATCACGACGCCGAGGGCAACGACCCGGACCTGGCCGCCAACACGGACCTGAGCAAGGTGAAGCGGAAGGAAAAGGGCAACGCCGCCGCGAGGGACTCGGCCGACATCGTGGCCGTCCTGCACGAGACGATCGGCGGCGCGGCCGCCGTGTCCGAGGCGGAGTAGTCCAGCCCCGTTTAACGGTCGCCCCGCCAAGCGAAGACCTGATGATGACTCACATGAAAGGGGTTCCCGTGCGTCTGGACGTGAAGAAGCGTGTTCTCCAATGGTCGGCAGGCCTGCTTGCGCTCGGCGCGGCGGCAACCTGCAACGCTGCCAGCACTGGCCGCGGCGAGACCGACCTCGATGCCGGCTGGCGGTTCGTCCGCCAGGATGAGTCGGACGCGCAGCGTCCAACCTTTGACGACGCCGCTTGGCAGACCGTTTCCCTGCCGCACACGTGGAACAACCTCGACGGCCAGGACGGCGGGAACAACTACTACCGCGGGCCCGGCTGGTACCGCCGGCACCTGGACCTGCGGCCCCGCGCCGCCGACCTCGCCGGCCGGACGCTCGCGCTGAAGTTCGGCGCCGCCTCGCGCGTGGCCGACGTGTTCGTCAACGGCGCGAAGGTCGGCCAGCATCGCGGTTGCTTCGGGGCGTTCACGTTCGACGTGACGCATGCCCTGCGCCTCGACGGCGACAACGTGATCGCCGTGCGCGTCGACAACACCACCGTGGCCGACGTCGCGCCGCTGAGCGCCGACTTCACCTTCTTCGGCGGGCTGTACCGCGACGTGTCGCTGCTCGACCTGCCGGCCGTGGCCGTCTCGCCGTTCGATGATGGCTCGTGCGGCGTCTACGCGTCGCAGTCGAACGTGTCGGCCGACCACGCGACGGTGGCCGTGAAGGTCGAGCTGTCGAACCGGTCCGGCTCGCCGCACGACACGCCGGTGCGCGCCCAGATCTTGGACGCGGCGAACCGCGTGATCGCCAGCGCGATGTCGGTCGTCGACGTGACCGGCACCACTGGCGAGGTCGCCCTGCCGCCGGTCGAGGTGGATCACCCCCACCTGTGGAACGGGCGGGCCGACCCGTACCTGTACCACGTCCGCGTGACGGTGGACGGGAACGACGCCGTCACGGTGCCGCTGGGGTTGCGGTCCTACTCGGTGTCGCCGGACCACGGGATGGTGCTGAACGGCAAGCCGTTCGCCGTGCACGGCGTGTCGCGCCACCAGGACCGCCGTGACAAGGGTTGGGCGATCGGCCCGGCCGAGCAGGCCGAGGACTTCGCCGCCATCGTCGACATCGGCGCGACGGCCGTGCGCTTCGCCCACTACGAGCAGGCCCCGATGGCGTACGACCTGTGCGACCAGGCCGGGCTGGTCGTGTGGTCCGAGGTGCCCGTGGTGAACAAGATCACGCCCGACGAGGCCTTCGCCGCCAACGCCGAGCAGCAGCTGCGCGAGATGGTGAAGCAGAACTTCAACCACCCCAGCGTCTGCTTCTGGGGGCTGTTCAACGAGCTGGGGAACCAGATCTCGGTCGCCGGCCAGGCGGCGCAGCACGAGGCGCAGGTCGCGCTGATCAGGCGGCTCAACGCCAAGGCCCACGAGCTGGACCCCGGCCGGCTGACGACCGCCGCCACCACGCGGTCGCCGACCGACGCGCTGAACGACATCACCGACGTGCTGGCGTTCAACGACTACCCCGGCTGGTACGACCCGGACATCGCCCGCTTCCCGGCGTTCCTGGACAACCGGCACAGGGCGCTCCCCGGCCGGGCGATCGCCATCAGCGAGTACGGCGTCGGGGCGAACGTGACCCAACACGCGGTGCTGCCGACCAGGGCCCCCAAGACCACGGGCCAGTGGCACCCGGAGGAGTGGCAGAACGCGACGCTGGAGCAGGTCTACCCGATGATGGCCGACCGGCCGTGGGTGTGGGGCAGCTTCGTCTGGAACATGTTCGAGTTCGTCGCCGACGACCGGCACGAGGGCGGACAGCCCGGCATCAACGACAAGGGGTTGGTCACCTACGACCGCCGGGTGAAGAAGGACGCCTACTTCTACTTCAAGGCGATCTGGTCGGGCAACCCGTTCGTGTACGTGACGGATCGCCGCTTCTCGCCGCGACCCGCCGACCGCGGGCCGGTGAAGGTCTACTCCAACGCGAAGGCGGTCGCGCTGTTCGTGAACGACCGGTCGCTCGGTACGCACGGCCCGACCGCGGCCGGCGTGTTCGTGTGGCCCGACGTGCAGCTGCGCGTTGGCCCGAACCAGCTGCGAGCCGTCAGCGCAGCCGGGCCGAGCGACGCCTGCACGATTGTGGTCGCCGCGACTCCGGCGCCCGCTCCGGCGACGCGGGTCGCCGCCAGCGAAGCGCCGCACTGACGTCGCCAATCCCCTGAACGCGATTCGTCGCGGCAGCCGTCGGCCAGCCCCATCAGTTTGGCGATTGTAAAAAATCGCTGCAATCGTTATGGTCAAATGGTCCACGGCGGCGTTCTGCTTGCCGTGACACGTCGTCAAGTCATGTTGGGTTCCGGGCGCCGGGGGAGCCGCAGGAACAGGGAGAGATGCATGGGTCGAGCGTCTAAGTCGGGCATTGCGCGTCGTCGGCGCCATCAGAAGTCCGGTCCGTTGCTCGCCGCGGCGGGCGCGCTGACCACCCTCACGGGTGCCGGGTCCGCGTCGGCGGCCACCTATTACTGGGACACGACCACGACCGGGTCCATCGCGACCGGAACGAACTGGTCGACCAGCCCAACCGGGTCGCCTGCCGGAACCGTGGCGCCGGGATCGGGCGACGTCGGCCAGTTCAACGGCACCGCCGTGAACGGCGCCGAGACCGTCACCGTGCCCACCGGCACCAACTACGCCATCGGCGGGCTCGCGTTCACGAACACCGGCACGACCCTGATCGACAGCTCGTCCACCACGGCGGGCAACCTGTCGATCGGCGCCTCCGGCATCACCATCGCCAGCGGCGCCGGGCTGGTGACGACCGGGAACAGCACCAACCCGACCAACATCCTCCTGGCCAACACCCAGACGTGGACCCAGTCGAACAACACGGCGGGCTTCAACGTCGTCAGCGGCATCTCGGGGACGTCGGTGGCGCTGACGATCAACGGGACCGGGAACGGCACCACCAGCCTGCTGGGCGTCATCTCCGGCAACATGTCCCTCACGCTTGGCGAGGCCGGGACCGGCACGGCCGACAACGTCGACTTCGGCAACGGCGTCACCACGAGCAACACCTACTCTGGCGGGACCACCATCCTCGCCGGCGGCGTGTTCACCCGGGGTGGCACGACCTTCGGCACCGGCGGGCTGACGCTGGGAAACGCGTCGGGCGGTAGCGCCTCCGTCCAGTTGAATGGTCGCAGCGGCACGACGGCGAATGCCATCACCCTGGCCAGCGGCAGCACTGGCACGTACGCGATCATCACCGCCGGCAGCTCCAGTCCCATCTTTTCCGGTGGCATCACCGGCACCCATAACTTGACGCTTAGTGCGTATCAGGGGGCGGGTACTGGCGGAGGGACGCTGACCGTCAGTACGGGATCGCTCAACAATTCCGGGATCGACACCTTCACCGGGTACACGGGTACGGGCGGCCCCGTCGCTGGCGTCATCAACGTCTCGGCCGTGATCGGGACCAACGTCGCCGGGATCGTGATCAACGGGTCATCGACCGAGGTCGTCACCTTCTCCGGGGCTAACCTGTACACCTGCCCGACCACCATCACCTCGGGCACGCTCAGGGCCAGCAGCAGCTCGTCCGCGCTGGGTGCCGGCTCAGCGGTCTCGATCGCCAATTCGGCAGCGGCCCAACTGAACCTGAGCACCGGCGTCACGATCGGCTCGTTGGCGGGCGGAGGCACGACCGGCGGCAACGTCAATCTCGGCTCCTCCAACCTGACCATCATGGGGAACAGCGCCGCTCCCGTCACCTACGGCGGCGTCATCGGTGGCACGGGTAGCGTCGTCGTGGGCAGCGGCACGAACACCGGGACCCAGATCCTGGCTGGTTCCAACACCTACAGCGGCAGCACCACCGTCAACGCGGGCACCCTGACCGCCACGAATACGCAGGCCCTCGGCACCGGGGCGGGAACCGTCAACCTCGGCACGACCGGCTCGACCCTCAGCCTCCTGAATGACGGCGGCACCGGCACCGTGACCGGCCAGACCATCACCTACGGCGGGTCGGCCAGCACCGCCGGCTACAACGTGGTCGCCACCGCCGGCATCGACACGATCAACGTCGGCAACAACGGCAACGCCGGCAGCACGGGCAACACGATCCAGCTCGGCACGTTCAGCTCGAACAAGCAGACCGTCTTCACCAACGCCAACGGCTACAACCTGGCGCTGGGCTCGGCCACGTCGAGCAGCACCGTGGCGTTCACCAACAACATGTCCGGCGGCACGCTGACCCTGAACAGCTTCACCGACTCCTCCGGCAGTGGGGGCGTGCTCACGTTCAACGGGTCGAGCGCGACGGCGACCACCGTCGTGACCAACGTGATCGCCCCCGGCACCGGGACGCTGACCGTCCGCCAGTCCGGCCTGGGCACGCTCATCCTGACCGGGCAGAACACCTACAACAGCCTGACCAACGTCTCGTCCGGCACGCTGATCGGATCGACGGCCCAGGCGTTCGGCCTCGGCAACCTGTTGATCAACCCGACCACGTCGCCGGCGACGGTCAGCGCCTCGAACTCGGCCTTCAGTCAGACCGCGGTCGTCACCGTCAACAGCGGCCCGGGCGCTGCCGTGGGCACGCTGTACCTCAACGACGTCGGCCCGGTCATCGAGTCGTTGAACGGCAGCAACGGCGTGGTGTCGTTGAACGGCTCGTCCGGCGGGACGCAGATCATCACCCTGACGCTGGGCCAGAGCGGGAGCAACTCGAACTTCTCCGGCACGATCAACGACGCCGGCACCGGTAAGGGTTCGCTGTTCCTGCCCGGCACGGGGACCATCAACCTGACCGGCTCGAACTCGTATGGCGGCGGCACGACCCTCTACGCTGGCACGCTCAACGGGTCGACCGGGTCGTTCGGCTCGGGCAACCTGCTCATCAACCCCCAGACCACGGCGGTCACGGTCAACTCCAACGGCAGCATCGCGCCGACGGCCCTGGTCGTGGTGAACTCGGACGTTAACAACGCTGCGGGCGCCACCGGCACGCTGATCTTCAACGATGTCGCCCCGGTCGTTGGCGACCTGGAGGGCAACGGTGCCGTGGTGCTGAACAACGCGGCCGGCACCACCCTCAGCGTCGGCCAAGGTGCGCCGACCCAGGGCAACGCGTTCACCGGCACCATCAGCGACGCCAACGGCGTCGGCAGCTTGACCAAGGTCGGCTCCGGCGTGATCAACCTGGGCGGGTCCAACACGTACCGCGGCGCGACGACCGTGTCTCAAGGCACCCTGGCGTTCGACACGAACGGCACGGCCGTCAACAACCCGGTGCCGAACTCGTTCAAGATCGTCGTCTCCGCCAACGCGACGCTCAGCGTCGGCAACGCGTCCAACTTCGCCGTGGCCGCCGGGCAGGTGCTGGCCGGGTCGGGCACCGTCACCGGCCCGGTGACCCTCCCGGCCGGCAGCACGGTCTCCGGCGGGACCGGGGCGACCGCGGGCGACTTGCCCGGCACCCTCACGTTCGGCGACAGCCAGGTCACCGCCAGCGGCGGGACCTACGCGGTCAAGCTCGACCTCGCCAACGCCAGCCACGCCAACTACGGCACCGGCGGGTCGGCCCCGACCGGCGGCTCGCCGGTGTCGGACGAGCTGCTGCTGGTCAGCGGGCTGTCAACGGGTGCATCGCTCTCGATCACGCCGGTGCCGCGCTCGCAGACGGACGCGACCGGGTCGACCTACTCGTTCCTGATTGCCGCGGCACCCAGCGTCCCCGGCGAGTTCACGGGGCTGATCAACACCACGGACGGGTCCGGCCTCGTGCTGGCGCCTGCCGCGGGGGATCCGAACAGCTATCACCTGTCGGAGAGCAACGACGGGACGGAACTGTTCCTCGACGTGACGGCCGCGACGCCCGAGCCCACCAGCCTGCTGTTGGCCGGCCTGGCCGCGGCACCGTTAACGCTGGGACGGCGGCGACGGATGATGCGGACATGAGGGCAACGCGGCTGACGACGGCGGCAGTGGCGATCGCGATCGGTGCCGTCGGTGCCACAGCGGCCGCGGCCGCGACGCCGGATGTCGGCCGGCTCGCGCAGGCGGTGCGTCGGGCGGCGATCGACGACGCGCTGGGCACGTCGCCGGAGTCGAGGCGGGCCACGCTTGGACAGGCGAGGGCGATTGCCGACCGGCTGTCGGTGGACGGCACGTGGCCGGACGTCGACTACGCCAATCCCGCCCGCGGGTCGTGGCCGTCGATCAAGCACTGCGAGCGGGTGCTCCTGCTGGCCGCCGCGGCCGAGGGTGCCGAGTCGTCGGCCGATCACGACCGGCTCGCGGCGGCGGCCGAGCGGTCGCTCGGCTGGTGGCGGGCGCACGACCCCAAGTGCCTGAACTGGTGGTACAACGAGATCGGCGTCCCGGCGCAGATCGGCCGGGCGGCGATCGTGCTGGGGCCGCGCCTGACGTCGGCCGACCGGGCCTACGTCACCGGCACGGTCCTGCCGCGGGCGCAGAAGCAGAAGATGACCGGCACCAACACGGTGTCGCTGACGGGGAACATCCTTCTCCTGGCCCTGCTGAACCGCGACGAGGCGCTCGCGTCGTCGTGCCTGAAGACGCTGTTCGGCCGGGCAACGGTGACGACGGCCGAGGGGATCCAGCCCGACTTTAGCTTTCACCAGCATGGGCCGCAGCAACAGTTGGGCAACTACGGCCAGGAGCTGTTCGTGAAGCTCAGCCGGCTGGCTGCCACGACGACGCCCGCCGGTTGGCCGCTGACCGACGATCAGGCGGCGGCGCTGCGGCACTTCGGGTTCGACGGCCTGCAGTGGACGCTGTGGCACGGCGTGATGGACGTCAGCGCGTGCGGCCGACAGCTGTTCCCGCACAGCGGGTCCGACAAGGGCCGCGAGGTCGCCCACGGGCTTGAGCTGTTCGCGCAGGTCTCGCCGGGCGACCGGCCGGCGGTTGACGCCGCCCTGCGCCGGGAGCTCCCCGACGCGCCGAACGACCTCGTCGGCGACCGCTACTTCTGGCGGTCCGACTACGGCGTCCACCGCCGGCCGGGGTTCATGGCGACGCTCCGCATGTGCTCGCCGCGGGCCATCGGCGGCGAGTCGCTGAACAGCGAGAACCTGGCCGGCTACTACATGGGCACCGGCGCGACGTTCTTCTACCGCACCGGCATCGAGTACCAGGACGCGTGGCCGCTGTACGACTGGCGGAAGATCCCCGGCGTCACCTGCCCGTGGTCGGCCGGGCCGATGCCGAAGTTCTCCGCGATCAAGAACGGCTCCGGCTTCGTCGGCGCCGCGACCGACGGTACCAACACGGCCGCCGCCTTTGACCTCGACCGCTACGGCGTGTCGGCCAGCAAGGCATATTTCTTCCTGGGCGACAACGTGGTCTGCCTCGGGGCCGGCGTCAGCGCCAAGAGCGACGACCCGATCGTGACGACCGTTGACCAGTTCCAGGTGCCCGACGGTGACCGCACGGAGTGGCCGAAGTCGGCCCGGCAGGTGGAGGACCGCGGGCTGCGGTACGAACTGCTGTCGCCGGGATCGCTGTCGAGCGAGCGCGGCGAGCGGAGCGGTGCCTGGAGCGTCGAGTTCCGCAACGGCGCGATGCCCAGCGGAACGGTCCGCGGGACGATGGCGACCGTGTGGATCGACCACGGCAAGCGCCCGGCCGACGCGAGCTACGCCTACCGGGTCTGCCTGGCCGACGGCGCGTTGCCGGTGAAGGTGCTGTCGAACGCGACGGCGCTGCAGGCCGTGGAGGCGGATGGGATTGTCGCGGCGGTGCTACGGGAGGCCGGCGTGGTGAGCGCCGGCGGGCAAGATGTCCGCGTCGACCAACCGTGCGCCCTTCTGGCCGACCCGGCCAAGGGCTTGGTCACGGTGGCCGATCCGACGCAAAAGCTGGCGGCGGTCCACGTCATGGTCGGCGGCGAGACGGTGGCGGCCGAACTGCCGACGGGTGGGATGGCGGGGAGTTCGGTGACGGTGGCGGTGAAGGGCCTGGCCAAATGAAGGGAGCCCCGGATGTGCAGCCACTGACACGTGCGCAGATCGTCACACCACGCAAATCAGGAAGAGTTTGAACCACGACGGCGCGAAGGTAGGACGAAGGAGGTCCCCCGGCGTGGCGTTCACTTCTCCCGGCCGATCAAATCAAACACCTTCTGCTTCGTCCTACCTCCGCGTCTTCGCGCCGTCGCGGTTCAACTCTTTACGTTGTCAGTCGGTTTGCGGGTAGCGCCCCGGGCGGCCGTACGCGGACGGCCAGTACCGGCTGCTGCGGTGCCGCGCGTGCAAGTCGCGGTTCAGCGAGCGCCGGGGGACGGTTTTTATCCGGGTCCCACCTGCTGACGGCGAAGGTCACCTCGATCCTGGCCACGTGCGGGAGGGGTGGGGCATGCGGCGGACGGGCCGGCTGGTCGGGACCAAGGAGGACACGGTCATCCGGTATGCCCGGCTGGCCGGTCGGCACGCGGCGGGGTTACACGACGAGCTCGTGGCTCTTCCCCCGGCGACCGAGGAGCCCGCGGAACCCGCGGCCGCAAGGCCGCGGCTACGATGAGCGGCACACCTCCATTGAGCGCGACGAGGGCCGTCTTGGCAGGACCCCCGTCGCCCGCTTACGATCCGCGCGACGATGTCGGACGCATTGGAAAACGAAGCGGTTTCGCCCGCCCCGCCCCCCCTGCCGGTGGTGGCGATCGTGATGGGCAGCAAGTCCGACTGGGCGACGCTGCAGCACGCGGACGCGACGTTGGCCGAGTTCGGCGTGGCCCGGGAGTGCCGGGTGGTGTCGGCCCACCGCACGCCGGCGCTGATGGCGGACTACGCCGCCGCGGCCGAAGGCCGGGGCGTTCGGGTCGTCATCGCCGGCGCGGGCGGTGCCGCCCACCTGCCGGGCATGGTCGCGGCCCACACGGTGCTGCCGGTGATCGGCGTGCCGGTGGAGTCGGCGGTGCTGCGCGGCATCGACTCGCTGCTGAGCATCGTGCAGATGCCGGCCGGGGTGCCGGTGGCGACCGTCGCGATCGGCAAGGCCGGGGCGATCAACGCCGCCCTGCTGGCCGTGGCGATCCTGGCCGGGACCGACGATGATCTGCGACGGAAGCTGCACGCGTTCCGGCAACGGCAGACGGAGCGGGTGCTGGCGGAAACGCTGCAGTGAGAAAACTTCGAATGTTGAAACCTCGAATAGAGGCGTTTGAAAAACCAGAACGCACTCACCACGGAGGCACTGATACACTCAGAATTCGCTGTTTTTCGACCTCTTCTCTGTGTCTCCGTGCCTCCGTGGTAAGTCTGCCTTGGGTTTTTTTCCAAAGCGTTCAATATCGAAACCAAGGCCGGCCGCCCGTTTCGACATCCGAGGTTCTCCGCTGAAGCTCGGCAGTCGTCGTAGGACCTGACTCCCGTTTCGAAATTTCGAGATTTCGTCATTCGACATGTCTCCCCCATCCTCCCCGGTGCGACCCTCGGCGTGC
Organism: Tepidisphaeraceae bacterium; assembly: GCA_965198865.1. Lineage (GTDB taxonomy): Bacteria > Planctomycetota > Phycisphaerae > Tepidisphaerales > Tepidisphaeraceae > CBDAQA01. The sequence goes on from CBDAQA010000025.1 coordinate 856,686, forward strand.
TCGGCAGCGGCCAGCTGGGCCGGATGTTCGCGATCGCGGCCCGGCAGATGGGGTACCGGGTGGCCACGCTGTCGCCGGATGACGACACGCCGACCGGTCAGGTGGCCGACGTGGAGATCAACGCCGCGTACGACGACCTCGACGCGGTGCGGGCGTTCGCGCGGTCGGTGTCGGTGGTGACGTTCGAGTTCGAGAACGTGCCGGCCGCCACCGCCGCCGCCGCCGCGGAGCTCGCGCCGGTCCGGCCCAGCGGCGAGGTGCTGCACGTCACGCAACACCGGCTGCGCGAGAAGGGGTTCCTCGTCCGCCACGGCTTCCCCGTCGCCCCGCACCGGGCGGTCCGATCGTTGGTGGAACTGGACGCGGCGATCGCCGAACTTGGCTGCCCGGCCGTCCTGAAAACGGCCGGGTGGGGCTACGACGGCAAGGGGCAGGTGGTCATCCGCTCGCCGATTGAGGCCGGGACGGCGTGGGGCTCGCTGGCGACCGACGAGGCGGTGCTGGAGGGGTTCGTCGACTTCGCGAAGGAGGTTTCGGTCGTGGCCGCCCGCGGGATGGACGGGTCGTTCGCCCATTGGGGCGTGATCGAGAACGACCACCACCACCACATCCTCGACACCAGCGTCGCCCCCGCCGCCGTTGACGGCCGGACGGCCGGCGAGGCGGCGGCAATCGCCGAGGGGATTCTGGAACAGCTGGGCGTGGTGGGCGTGTTGACGGTCGAGTTCTTCCTGGGCCGGGACGGCTCGCTGATGGTGAACGAGCTGGCCCCGCGGCCGCACAACTCGGGCCACCTGACGGTGGACGCGTCGGTCACCAGCCAGTTCGAGCAGCAGGTGCGGGCCGTGTGCGGGCTGCCGTTGGGATCGACCCGGCTGTTGCGACCGGCGGCAATGGCGAACCTGCTGGGCGATATGTGGGGAGCCGGAGAACCGGATTGGCCGGGGTCGCTGGCGTCGAACCACGACGCGAAGCTGCACCTCTACGGCAAGGCCGACCCGCGCCACGGGCGGAAGATGGGCCACCTGACCGCGACCGGCGACACCGGGCCGGAGGCGCTCCGCGTGGTGCGGGCGGCGCGCGCCGCGCTGTGACTTCGCTCGGCCCGGGCGGGCGACCGACGTTAGAAGTGCGACAGCGTCCCCTCGTCCCGCAGGCTTGGGCCGGCGACGACGCCGAGGCGGCGGAGGGCGCCGTTCACCTCGTCGTCGTTGGGGTTGTCGGCGTACGCCTTCTTCAGCGTCAGCGCGGCCCGGTCGTTCTGGTTCAACCCCAACTCGTACAGGCCCGCCTCCTTGGCGACGTCGAACCGGGTGGCGTCCAGCATCACCGCCTTGGTGTAGGTCTCGACGGCCTCGTCGGCCTGGCTGTTGTAGCGGTAGATCTTGGCCAGCATCCACAGGTCGTCAACGTTGGGGTTCGACTTGGTCTTGGCCTCGAGGGCCGTCTCCTCGTCGCTGCTGGTCCCGCCCTTGGCGATGCACTGGGCGAGGTTGTCGACCGCCCGGTAGTGCAGCGCGACGTCCTGCTTGCCGGCCAGCGTCATCGGGGCCGTCGCCAGGCAGTTGCGGTAGGCGGCGATCGCCTGCGTGTAGCTGTTGGTCGCCTGGTAGCTGGCGCCGAGGTAGTAGTACGACTGGTAGTCGCGCGGGTCCTGCCGGGTGGCGTTGGCGAACGCCGCGGCGGCGGCGACGTAGTCGCTCTGCCCGTACAGCGTCATCCCCTCCGCCCGGGCGTCCTTGGCGTACGTGAACGTCTCGGGCCCGCAGCCCCCCGTCGCGACCGCGACGGAGAGCCCCAAGGCCAAGGCCGACGTCCGACACACCAACGCGAGCGGCGACAGAGCCGACATGGGCCACCTCCGACGGGGGAAACGATCTTCGGGCAAACCGAACGTGAACCGGCCAATCTAGCCGCCGACCCGTTCCTTTCAAGGCAAAGAGCAGAGGGGCCGAGGAGCAGAGGCGAAAATTCGCCACACCATTCGCGTTGACTCAGAGGGGCACAGCAATCCCCTCCGCCCCTCCGCCTCACATTGCACCCCCCACCCCCCGGTCCTATCATCCCGCGCCATGGCGACCGGCGGCGCGTTGACCAACTCGGTGGGGAATCTCGGCCGGTCGGTCGAGGGGTCGCTCGCGGCGTTCGGCGAGTTCTCCACCTTCTGCGGGCAAACGTTCCGCTGGCTGGGGCGCGGCTGGCTGTTCCGGTGGAAGAACCTGCGACTGCTGCTGCCGCAGATGTACGAGGTGGGCGTCAAGAGCGTCCCCGTCGTCGGTCTGGTCGGGGCGTTCATCGGCATGGTGCTGGCCGTCGAGACCTACGCGCAGTTCAAGTCGATCGGGCAGGAGAACCGGCTGGGGGCCGTGCTGGCCTTGTCGGTGGTGAAGCAGATCGGCCCGGTGATGGCCGCCGTCATGGTGGCGGGCCGGGTCGGCGGCGCGCTGACGGCCGAGCTGGGCACGATGAACGTGACCGAGCAGATCGACGCCCTGCGCGTGATGGGCTCCGACCCGGTCAGCTACCTGGTCGTCCCCCGGTTCCTCGCCTGCCTGCTGCTGACCCCCCTGCTCACGATCTACAGCGACGTGCTCGGCATCCTCGGCGGGTGGTTCATCGGCGTCCCCACGTTCCACATCCCCAACGGCCTGTACTGGGAGTACAGCTACGCCGGCGTCGAGCACTGGCAGATCCTCGAGGGGCTATCCAAGAGCATCTTCTTCGGCGGCGCGATCGGGCTGGTCAGCTGCTACAAGGGGTTCACCTGCGGCAGCGGAGCCAGCGGCGTCGGCCGGGCGTGCACGGAGAGCTTCGTCCAGAGCTTCATCGCCATCATCATCCTCAACTTCGTCCTGGCCAAGGTCGGCCACGACGCGTACGTGGCGCTGTACGGGAACATCTCCGTGTTCGGATGAGCGACCGGTTACCCGTCACTGGTTACTCGTTACTGGTCGTTCGCGAAGGATCGCCTGATGCCCCCGACCAGCAACCAGGAACGAGTCACCGATAACCCCGTCATCGAGCTCCGCCACGTCTCCAAACGGTTCGGCCGGCTGGTCGTGCTGGAGGACCTGTCGCTGTCGGTCGAGCGCGGCAAGTGCCTGGTCGTGATCGGCCCCAGCGGCACCGGCAAGAGCGTGATGCTCAAGCACATCGTCGGCCTGATCTGCCCCGACGCCGGCCAGGTGTTCTACGACGGCCGGCGGATCGACCACCTGGCCCAGCGCGCGCTGATGTCGCTCCGCACGGAGTTCGGCTTCCTGTTCCAGATGGGCGCCCTGTTCGACTCGATGACCGTGGCCGACAACGTCGCGTTCCCGCTGGTCGAGCACTCGGACATGCGGGCCGACCGGGTCCGCGCCGTCGCCGAGAGCAAGCTGGCCATGGTCGGCCTGCCGGGGTCGGGCGCGAAGATGCCGATGGAGATGAGCGGCGGCCAGCGCAAGCGCGTCGCCCTCGCCCGCGCGATCGCCCTGGACCCCAAGGTGATCCTCTACGACGAGCCGACCACCGGCCTGGACCCGATCCGTTCGGACGTGATCAACGAGTTGATCATCAAGCTGCAGCGCGAGCTGAACGTGACCAGCATCGTCGTCACCCACGACATGCAGAGCGCCATGAAGGTGGCCGACCGGATCGTGATGCTGACCAAGGGCAAGATCGTCTTCGACGGCACGCCCGACGCGCTGCGCGAGAGCGAGAACCCCGTCGTCCGGAGGTTCGTCGTCGGCGAGGCCAGCGAGGAGGAGCTCGCCGGCCTGCGAGGGTGAGGGGACTAAGAAACCATCTCAAGTCGTCGGTGACTGCCTAACCTGTGGCACCGAGGCGCCACGGATGCCGCGCAAGAAAAAGCAGGTCAAGCCGCCGCCGACGATCTGGAACGCCGACGACCGGCTGTGTGCCGAGGTCCGGGCGCTCGCCGCGACGTTGTAGCCGCCCGCCCAACCCGAGCCATCGGGACCCGACGTGGCCGGCCACGACTTCATCGTCTAAGGTGCCCACCTTGATCTGGGAGTATCGCGCGACAATCGAGTCGTATTACACTCCCGCTTTCTCGGTTCTTCCGCCTATCTTGAAGCAAGTATGAGGTGAGGATGTGAGATTTGACACAGAAGACTGGAATCGGATCAATGCGCACAAATGACGACGAGACGGGGCCTGCCTCGCTGCCCCGGCAGACCGTCATCGTCACCGGCGGTAACTCTGGTCTGGGATACGGCTGCGCGACCGCACTGCTTTCCGCGTCACCGCCGTGGCACGTGATCATCGCCTGTAGAGACCCAGGGCGTGCGCAGAGGGCGGTCGAAACGTTGCGTGAATCCGCGCGGCCGGACGCACGAATCGAGACCATGGCTCTTGATCTGGCGTCGCTCGCATCGGTGCGGTCGTTCGCATCGAAGCTGGAGGACAGGCTCAAGGCGGCGGATCTCCCTCCCCTGCACGGTCTCGTCTGCAACGCCGCCGTGCAAGGCGCACGGACGTTCACCGCTGACGGCTTCGAGTCGACCTTCGGCGTGAGCCACCTTGGGCATTACCTTCTCGTCAACCTGCTGGTGCCGCTGATGGAGAAGCCGGCGCGAATTGCCGTCGTCGCCAGCGGCGTCCATGATCCCGCAGAGCTGGCAAAGGTGCCTGCCAGCGCGGGTGTCCCAGTGCCGGCGTGGAATACGCCGACGGCTCTCGCCAGGGGTGAACTGGGCCCGGAAGCGGCAAACGATGACGCGGCAGCGGATCGTGGCCGAAGGTACTCGACCACGAAGCTCGCGAACGTCTATTTCACCTATGCCCTGGCGCGTCGGCTACCCGAAGGCATCACCGTCAACGCGTTTGATCCCGGATTGATGCCGGGGACCGGGCTCGCCCGTGACTATCCGGCGGTCGTTCGGTTCGCGTGGCACTACATCTTGCCAAGGTTGATCCCGCTGCTGCGATTGGTCCTGCTGAAGAACATACACACGCCGAAAGAGTCCGGAGCGGCGCTGGCGCGGCTCATCGTCGATCCCGCGTTAGCCCTCACAAGCGGAACGTATTTTGAGGGGCGACGCGAGATTCGCTCGTCCGTGGCCTCGTACGACAAGGATCGAGCAGAGGAGCTTTGGCGGGAAAGTGCAACCCTTACCGGGATCGAGCCGCTCCCATAAGGGCGGAGCAATCAAGCCGTCGTCCAACTGGCGTGTGCGTTACTGTGGTACCGCCGCATGCACCGGCTGACCATTCAGATGGTTTCTAAGATCAAAATTCGAAATCTTGAATTTCGAATGTCGAGACTGGAGCAGTCCCGCGGCAGCTCCCTTCGTGTTTCGACGTTCGGGATTTCGTCCTTCGAACTTCTCCTCGATCACACGTTCAGCCCCGCCAGGTACGCCTCCAGGTCGTGCTTCTGCGCGTCCAGCTGCTTCTGCAGGTCGTCCCCGTCGCCCTGGGTCTTCTCGATCAGCGTCTCCTGGTCGTTCAGCTTCGCCAGCAGCCGCTCGTAGTACTTGCCGGTGTGCTGGACCGACTTCATGTTCTCGCGGATCCGCTCCTGCTCGGCCGTGATCTCGGTCAGCTTCTGCTTCCCCTCCTCCATCTTCCGCTGCGTCTGCACGATGGCCCCCTTGAGCGCGATCGCCTTGGCCAGCGCGTCCTGCACACCCTTGGGGATCTCGCCCGACCGCCGGTAGAAGTCCAGCGGGTCCGGGTCGTACTGCAGGATGCTGATCCCCTGGTCGCTGGTCTGCTCCTCGTTCACCGTCACCGTGCCCGACTTCCCCGCCGGCACCGATTGGCGGAACCGGTAGACGGCGTCGGTCAGCTCCCACGGCTTGGGCGAGTCGACCAGCTTCCAGTCCGACCCCTGCCGCGGGTGCTCCACGATCAGCACCTTGTCGTGGTCCGACTTGTTCTCGGCCACGTACTTCTGGCTCCGCAGGTACCGGTGCGTCACGTACAGCACGCCCTGGACGATCTTACCGGTGACCATCTGGTCCGACGTCTTGTTGTCGGCCGCGTCGACCAGCATCTGCAGGTCGACGCCGTAGCTCAGCAGCCGCTGCTGCCCCGCGGGCACGTTGTCCACCTGCGCATCGCCGGCGTAGGTCGCCCCGTCCAACACGGTGATCGGGCCGGCCAGCAGCAGCTTCCTCGTTGTGTTCTTCACCCTCGCACCATTGAGGGGGTTCCTCGGCAGCACCGATTGGTTGTAGATCGAAACCCGCTCCACCTCGATCGGGTCGGTGATGATCGGGATCATGGCCGACCGCTGCCGCGGCAACGACACGCTGCCCACCGTGTACTCGAACAGCTCGCCGACGCTGTTGGCCGAGGCGAGCGAGCGGACGGACGCCGTCGGGTCCATCGGCGGGGCGACCGGCGCATCGGCGGCGGCGGCACTACCGGCGGAGAACAGGTTCTGCTGAGCCGACTGCTGCATCTGCGCCGTGGATCGGGCACGGGTGACCATGCGCTTGGCCAACTGCTCGTTGGCCGCGGAGGGCAGCCTGCCCCCCTCGCCGCCACCCACGGCTTGGAGGTCGAGTTGCGGCGCCGCCGCGTCCATCCCGCCCTGATAGGTCTGCGGTCGAAGGCTCGCGTACAGGTCGGGCATCACGATCGGCCGGGGCACGTACAGCGGCTGGTACAGGTCCTCCACGAACGAGATCGGCCGACCGCTCACCAGCTTCATCTGCACGTCGTTCCAGTCGTTGTCCGTCTGGTTTTCGACGATCGCCCACCCCTGCAGCTGCCCGTCGGCCGGCTTGGTCGTCGCCCCGGCGGAGCGGTCGCCCAGGATCAGCCGGTAGCTGGTCTTCCACACCGGGGTCTCGACCACGTACCCCAGCCGCACGCGCCGGTCGCCCGCCCCGCCAAAACTGATCTTCACCGGCTTCTTGTCCTGGTCCCGCGCCCCCGCCAGCGCCATCAGCGCCTTGTTCAACTCCTCCTGCAGTTGGGCATCGTCCAGCTTGATCGAGCTGACCGCCTCCAACGGCTGCGCGACGATCTGCCCGCCGCTGACCAGGTTCAGCACCGGCTGCCACGCCGTCTGGTCGTCCCCCTTCTCGCCCTTGACCACCGCGCGCCGTCGCTCCACGCCCAGCACGGTGCCGCTCGTCTTGTCGTTGCCCACCGTCACGGTCACCTTCGCGCCCCGCAGCTGGTTCATCAGGTCGGCCAGGGCCGGGTTGGCCGTGATGTCGACCTGAAAACTCTTGAGCGTCTTGGCGATCGGGTCCTGCGACGGGTACGTGACGGCCCGCACCTGCCCGCCGTCCAGGTCCTGCAGCACGAGGCTCTTCAGGATGTCGTTGATCTGGTTCGCCTTGAACCGCAGCTCCGCCGTTCCATCGCCGTGCACCGTGCCGAAGTGCTCGAAGTACCCCACCCCGCTGCTGAACAGCACGACCTCCTTCACCGGCACGTCCGCCGCGCCACCGGCGGGCTGCGTGGCCGGGGCCTGACCGTGGACCGCCGCGGTGGCGGCCAGGAGAATCGCGGGGGAGATCAGGTGGGCTCGTCTCATGGTCGGTGTCCTCCGGGGCAAGGGCTCGTGAGAAGGTGTAGACGCTACCACGGTCGAAAGGTTCCCACAGCCCCACGTGTTCGATCCCTGCCACACCCGTTGCTGCGGTATGCTTGACAGCATCAGATTGACCGTGCCGTGGTACGTGGCGGTCAAGTCACCTTGGCCGGCCTGCCATTCGCTGATGAGCAGACGGTGCGGATCACTGTTGCCGAGACCCCGGCGGTTCCGGTAGGTCGGCGGTCGATCTCAAATGATCGTGATCGACACTCACGTGTGGATCTGGTGGGTGGACGACCACCCGAAACTTCGGCCGGACGTTCGCGACCCGATCGATCGCGAGGACGATGTGCGGGTGAGCGCAATCTCGCTCGACGAGATCGCCACGGCGATTTCGGTGGGTCGCCTTTGGCAGTCGCCGTCCGCACGGCATTGGTTCAACATCGCGGAGACCGCCGCTCAGATTTCAATCGAACCGCCGACGGGCGATCTGTGCGTCGACTCGGCAAATCGTCCCGGAACATTCCATCGCGACCCGGGCGATCGGCTCATCGTGGCACTGGCCCGCAAGCTGGACGCGAAACTGGTCACCGCAGACCACAACATCCTTGCCTATCCCCACGTTCGAACCCGTGCGGCCGTGTGACGCCATCTACTATCCCACCATGGCCAAGCTCAGCGTGAACGTGAACAAGGTCGCCACCCTGCGAAACACGCGCGAGCTGGGCATCCCCAGCGTGGTGCGGGCGGCCACCCTCTCGCTCGACGCCGGGGCGCACGGCATCACCGTCCACCCCCGGCCGGATCATCGCCACATTCGCCCCAGTGACGTGACCGATGTGGCCGAGCTGCTCAGGCGATATCCCGGTGCCGAGTTCAACATTGAGGGCAACCCGTTCGAGGGAGAGTTCATGGCCCACGTCGAGCGCACCCGCCCTACGCAGTGCACGCTCGTTCCCGATGCGGTGGACGCCGTCACGAGCAACCAGGGCTGGAAGCTGACGCCCGCCACCGCCGAGCGGCTGCGGCCGATCGTCCGCCAGCTGAAAGGTTGGGGCAGCCGCGTGAGCCTGTTCATCGACGCCGACCCCGCCGAGGCCCGGCGCGCCGCCGAGTTGGGTGCCGACCGCATCGAGCTCTACACCGAGCCCTACGCCGCCGCCTTCGCCCGCGGCGACGCTGACGCCGCAAAGCCCTTCGCCGCCACCGCCGACGCCGCCCGGTCCGCCGGGCTGGCCGTCAACGCCGGGCACGACCTGAACCTCGACAACCTGCCGCCGCTGGTGCGGGCCATCCCGCACCTGGCCGAGGTGTCGATCGGCCACGCGCTGATCGCCGACGCGCTGGAGCTAGGACTGGCCGAAACGGTTCGACGATACGTCGACGCGGCCACCGCATGAAAGTAGCCACGAATGGCACGAATCCACACGAATGAGATGGCGCGATTGCGTTCCTCTGATTCGTGTTCATTCGTGCCATTCGTGGCCGCCTTTCTCCCCCGCCGATCCCTGCTACAATCCCGCCCATGTTCAGCGGTGCAATGACGGCGATGGTCACCCCCTTCCGCGACGGGCGGGTGGACGAGAACCGCCTGCGGGAGCAGGTCGAGTTCCAGATTCGCGGCGGCATTGACGGCCTCGTGCCCGTCGGCACCACCGGCGAGTCGCCCACCCTCTCGATGGACGAGCACGTCCGCATGATCGAGCAGACCGTCAAGCTCGTGGCTGGCCGGGTGCCCGTTATCGGGGGCGTCGGGGGCAACGCCACGGCCGAGGCGCTCGAGCTCCACGCCGCCGCCAAGAAGGTCGGCGCGACGGCCGGCCTCAGCGTCAACCCCTACTACAACAAGCCCAGCCAGGAGGGGCTCTACCGCCACTTCATGACGCTGGCCGACCGGGTCGACCTGCCGATCGTGCTGTACAACATCCCCGGCCGCACCGGCATCACCATGACCGCCGCCACCGTCGCCCGGCTGGCCGCCCACCCGAACATCGTTGCCATCAAGGAGTCCACGGGATCGCTCGACCTGGCCACCGAGATCATGTCGCTGTGCGACATCACCGTCCTCAGCGGCGACGACGGCCTCACCCTGCCGCTGATCGCCATCGGTGCCAAGGGCCTCATCAGCGTCGCGTCCAACCTGGTGCCCGCCAAGGTGAAGGGTTTCGTGCAGGCCGCCCTCACGGGGAACCTGGCCGTGGCCCGCGAGGCGCACCACGCGATGTTCCCGCTGATCCGCGCCCTGTTCCTCGACGGCAACCCCGCCGGCATCAAGCACGCCATGAGGGTCGCCGGCCTCGACAGCGGCGAGTTGCGCCTCCCCCTGTGGGAGGCCAACGACGCCGCCAAGGCCGCCATCGAGGCGGCGATGGGGAAGTAAGTGCAGGGCGATGAGTGCAGAATGCAGAATTGAAGACTCTGCGTTGCACATTCATTCTGCATTCTGCACTCAACGCTGTACTTCCCTCCCATGACCCGGTTGTGCGTCGCCATCTTCGTGACCGACGAGGCTCAGGCCCGGCGCGACGTCACGCTGGCCGCCGAGCGCGGGGCGGACATCGTTGAGCTGCGCGTGGACACCCTCGCCGACCTCGGCGTGCTCGAACGGTTGCTCGCCTCGAAGTCGCTGCCGCTCATCGTCACCTGCCGACCCACCTGGGAGGGCGGCCAGTCCGACCTGGACGACTTGGAGCGCGGGCGCGTGCTGTCGCTCGCCGCCGACGCCGGGGCGGACTTGGTCGACGTCGAGCTCATCACCGCCCGACGCCACGCCGCCACGCTCGGCGACCTGGTCGGCGAACGGGCCGGACCCGAGACGCTGCTGATCATCAGCAGCCACGACTTCGCCGGTCGACCGGCGAAGCTGACCAATCTCGTCGCGGAGCTGTTCGACTCCCCGGCCGAGGTGGCGAAGGTCGTCTGGACCGCCCGCACGATCCGGGACAACCTCGAGGCGTTCGAGATTCTCCAACACCGCCAGAAGCCGACGATCGCACTGTGCATGGGTGAGGCGGGCCTGATCAGCCGGGTGCTCGCCAAAAAGTTCGGCGCGTACCTCACCTTCGCCGCCCTCGACGACGCCGGTGGCACCGCGCCGGGCCAGATCGCCGTCGCCGACATGAAGCGGCTCTACCGCTGGGACGCCATCAACCCCGCCACCAAGGTGTACGGCGTCGTCGGCTCGCCCGTCGGGCACTCGATGTCCCCGGCGATCCACAACGCCGCGTTCGACGCCGTCGGCCACGACGGCGTCTACGTCCCGCTCCTGGTCAACCCCGGCTACGAGAGCTTCAAAGCCTTCATGGAATCGTTCCTGGCGGCAGGCGACCTGCACCTGTCGGGCCTGTCGGTGACGATCCCACACAAGGAGAACGCGCTGCGTTACCTGAAGGAGCGCGGGGCCGACGTCGAGCCGCTCGCCGAGCGGATCGGTGCCGTCAATACGATTGCCATAGACGGCGGCACGCTTCGCGGCACCAACACCGACTACGCCGCCATCCTCGACACGATCACAGCAGCCCTTGGCATCGACCGGGCCGGCCTAGCAGGCATGCGCGTCGCCGTCCTCGGCGCCGGCGGCACCGGCCGCACGGCCGTCGCCGCCCTCGCCAGTTGCGGGGCCACCGTCGTCGTCTACAACCGCACCCGACCGAAGGCCGACGCGTTGGCGGCCGAGTTCAACCGCTCCCCCGGCAAGGTCGTCGCCGCCGACTGGGACAAGCTCTGCAAGAGCTGCTGCCAGGCGTACATCAACACCACCAGCATCGGCATGCACCCCAACGTCGACGCCAGCCCCTTCGGCGACGCCCCGCCGGAGCTGTCGCCCGACACGTTGGTGTTCGACGCCGTCTACAACCCGCCGCTGACGAAGCTGCTGCAACAAGCGACCGCCGCCGGTGCCCGGACCGCCAGCGGCGTCGACATGTTCGTCCGCCAGGCCGCGGGACAGTTCGAGACGTGGACCGCCATTCCGGCTCCGGCGGATGCGATGCGGCAAGTCGTTGAGCGCCGGCTGGCCGGGAAGGCCTGATGCTGACCTTTCCCCTCGGCACCGCGTCGCAGGGCGGCGACCGCCCGCCGCGGTGCCGGGGGTGCTCGTACCCGCTGGAGCAGCTCGCCGAGCTGCGTTGCCCCGAGTGCGGCCGGCCGTTCGATCCGGCCGACCCCGCCACGTTCACCCGGCTGCCCGGGTTTCTGTTCTGGAAGTACTGGCTGCCCGGCATCGCGCTGGCCGCCGTTGCGGGGCTGGCGTCGTTCGCCTCGTTCATCGCCGCAGGCGCAACTGGCTGGGGGTTCACCCTCGCCACGCCGACCATGATCGGCGCGCTGGTCGGCTACGGCGTCCGCGCCCGGTGGTTGGCCGCCGCGGCCGCCGCGCTGCCGGTCCTGGGCGCGGTCATCATGGCGACCGTTTTCGCCCGTATTGAGGGGACGTTCTGCGGCGCCATTCTCGGCGCGATCGCCATCGTGCCGCTGCTGGTCGGCGCGGCGTGCGGCATCGTGCTCCGCTCGACGCTGAAGAACACCTCGTTCAGCCAGCGTTGGTACCTGCCGGTGCTGCTCTTGCTGTCGCTGCCCCCGGCAACCCATCTGGCCCAACAAACGTTCGGCGGCCCCATCGCCATTGAGCAGCAGTCCACCGCGGCGAACGTCGCGGTTCCCGTCCACGTCGCCTGGAAGCGTCACCTGTTCGCCGAGGGCATCCCGCCCGCCGAGGGCGGCCCCTACCGTCTCGGCTTGGTCCACCCCGTCGCCGTCGGCGGGTCCACCACGGCCGGCGGCACGTTCGTGTCGCGGTTCACCAAGGGGGCGACGGCCGTCCGCATCACCCGCCGGGTCGAGGACCGCGAGCTCGACTGGACGTTCGTGACGCAGGACCACATCGAGGACATCGCCATCCGCCTGCTCGACGGCCGGATGACGTTCGATGCCCTCAACCCCGCCGACACGCGCGTCACGGTTTCCACGCGCTACCAGCCACTGATGACGCCCCGCTGGTGCTGGCGGCCGCTCGAGCGCTGGGCCGGCGACGCCACGCACCGACAGGTCTTGTCCGCCATGGGCGCGAGGTGATGCGGTGACCGGACTGCCAGATTCGGCCCCGCGACCACCATTGGCCCCGCCTCCGGCCGGGTTCCCGAACCCCGGCGGAGCCGGGGGCTAACGGAGGTCGCGGGCTCACGTCAACTCGCACAGCAGCACCTCGCGCCGGCAGTTCCACCGCAGCGGTAGCGTGTCGGCGCACCCGCGGCTGACCAACATCGCGCACGCGCCGGATTGGAAACGCAGCCCCGTCCACCGGTTCACCCAACAGCCCGGCCACAGGCGGCCGTCGGGCAGCGACCGCAGGACGCACTGGCCGCCGTGCAGGTGCCCGGCCAGGACCAGGCGGACCCCGCTCGCCGCCGCGCTCCGGAACACGGCCGGGTCGTGACCGCACAGCACGTCGGCATCGTTCGACGCCGAGAGGGACACGCCGTTGGGCACTGCGGCGCAGAGCAACCACCCTCCGCCGCCGCGCTCAACCGCCTGTCGTACCAGCGATATCCCAAGACGACGATCGTGATTCCCGGCCACGGCAAACACCGGCGAGCGGGCAGTCAGTCCACGCACCAGTTCCGCGAGTGGGGCCAAGCCCGCCGGCACGTCGGCGAGATCGCCGCCCAGCACGACGATGTGCGGTTCGGCGCTGGCCGCGGCGGCGAGCACCTGTTCCGGCACGCGCCCGTTCCACCGCCGGCCAAGGTGCAGATCGCTGGCGTACAGCAGGCGCGTCGGCGACGAGAGCCCGAACCCCTCGACGCGCTCCCGCCGAACGAGAAGCGGTCGCGTCGCGCCGACCTCCAGCAGAGCCCAGCGGCCCCGCAGTGGGTTCTTGGGCGGGGCGAGAATCACCCGCGGCGGAGCCGCTGGGCTCTGCTGCCGGACGCGCTCGTACCACGCGCACACGGCTAGGCACCCGACGCACCAGCATCGCCTGAATCCGCGACCGCCCAGCCCGCCCAGCAGCATGTACGACGCGATCGGCAACACGCGGCGAACGACCGCCACCGTGCCGCCGGCACGCACGGTCAGCCGGCGCGCCGCGACGAACGGCCGTCGATCGCCGTCGAGCGCGATCGGGAACAGGAACACCATCTGCGCCTCGACGGCGTAAAAGGCGAGCGGCCCCACGGCGAACCCCGCGGGCCAAACCCCCAGCCGCGCGCAGGCCGCCATCGCGACCGCGGCGGCGACGGCGGCCGCCCCGTACTTGATGACGCCAAGTCGGCCGAACGGTGGCGAACCGACCGGCACATCGCCGCCGCGCAGCGCCCGCAGCGCGATCCGCATCCACTCGCCACCGCCCCTGAACCCGCGCACGGATCTCGCCGCCGCGCGCAGGGTCGGATCGGGTCCGTCGAACAGCTCGGCCGCCCGGCGCAGGTCACCCATGCGGCCCGCCGCGGGCGACGAAGCACCAGTGGACCCACGCCAGCCACGCCAGCCCGTTGCCGATCGTCAGCAACCGATGGGTGAGCGTCTCCGTCCAACCGCAGCGGCGGTGATAGCGGTACTCGTCGTGACAGATCAACACGACGGTGACCATCGCGACGACCAGGATCGGCACCAGCCATTGTCCCGGCCGCTCAACGACCGACGCCACCGCCATGAGGCCGAACAACGGCAACCCCCCGCCCGCCAGTGCCGCCAGATGCGCGCGGTGTTCGCCCCGTCCGACCGAGGTCGTGCCCGACCGGTGGATGGCCCAGTCGACCACCCCGCCGACCGTCGCCGCGGTGCCGCAGGCGGCGATCGCCCACAGCTCCCACGGGTACCGCGACGGCTGCCCGACCCACTCGAACCCTGGCCGCCCGCGAATGGCGACCAGCGCCAACGGGAAGCCCGTGGCCGGCGCGAGTAGCGCCACCAGGGCCGCTGCACCGTGTCGGCTGACCCGTCGCCGGGCCGCCCGGGCGGGGTCGGGTTGGATCACATCAGTGCCAGCCATGGAGGTCCAACGAACGGTTGGACTTTACCATAGAAAGTGATTGACTTGCAACCGGCGATGCCGATGGAACGCTCGCGGTTGCCACCCGCGGATTCGTCTCTCAGTGCGACACCACGTACATGAACAGGTCCACGCCCAATCGCAGCGCGTCCTGGTCGCTGTAGCCGTCGTTGTACGCCCGCGGCAGTTGCTCCCACCCGGCCGACAGGCTGATCGGGCTGTAGATCACCGGCCACTGGCCGTCGACCTGGATGCCCTTGAGCTGCGGCGTGTTCACGCCGGGGTTCAGCCGCTCGCCGAGCGGCGACAGCTTCACGTGGCTCTCGTCGAACACGAACTTGAACATCGGGTGGTCGGCCGGCACGTCGGTCAGCGCCCGGTCGGGGTACAGCTTCTTCATCTCGGCGTCGAAGCCGTCGCGGAACTCCTGGTTGCCCACGGCCGCGTCGACGATCAGCGTCCCGCCCTGGTCCAGGTACTGCCGCAGCCGCTTGCGGGCACCGTCGCTGAACTCGAACTTCCGCTGCCCGGCCATGAACAGCACCGGGTAGCTGTAGATGTCCGACTTCTCCGGGTCGACCGGCACCCGCTTGAACTGCACGTGCAGCGTGGTGGACTGGTCGATCGTCTTCAGCAGGTTCGGCACGCCATGGGGCGTGGGGTCCCAGTCGCCGTTGTGGACGATCTGGCCCAACACCAGCTGGTCCCGGGTGGCGTCGGTCGCCTGGTGGTACACCTTCTGGTGGTCGAAGAACCGGCCGTACTGGTACTCGGCCAGGCAGTAGGTGACGATGTTCCCGCCCAGCTTCAGCGCGTCGTTCTGGTCGTACAGGATCCCGCCGGGGATGGGGTCGGCGTTCGCGTCCCAGCCGCAGGAGAGGTCGATCGGCGAGAAGATGACGGCCGCCCGCGTGCCGATGTTGATCGTCTCGAGCAGCCCCGCGCTGGTCGGCACGGTCAGCCAGGGGTCGGTCCCCTTGCGGACGCGCATCGCGTTGATGTCGTAGTAGCTGGAGTAGATCGGGTGGCTCGGCCCGACGGGGGCGAGGTCCCGGTCGGGGAACACGCGGGCGATCTGCCGGCGGAAGCTGTCGTTGAACGCCTTGCGGCCGCAGCTGCTGTGGACGACCAGCGTGCCGCCGTCCATCAGGTACTGCCGCAGCTTGGCGATCGTGACGTCGTCCCAGTCGGGCATCGCCTGCCATCCGGTGAAGTACAGGATCGGCAGCTCCGTTGGATCGTAGCTGAACCGGGCGAAGTCGGTGCCCACGTACCGGTACTTCTGCCCCAGCTCGCCGTTGGTGAACTCGACCCACCGCTCGATGTCGATGATCGTGTTGCCCCACGTGCCCCCGGCCAGCTGCACCTGCCCGCGGGGGAACGTGATGTTGCCAACCAGCGCCGGCGGGCTGGGCTCGCGCTTCTTCTCGCTCCGCCGCAGCGGCGTGGCCGGCAGCGGCAGCGGGGGCATCCCCTCGCCCCCGTTCCGCCGCTGCGGGGCGGCCTTGGGCGCGATGTTCGCCTTGGGGTTCACGAAGTCGTCGGCCCGCCCGACCGACGGCACCATGACGACCAGCGACAGTACCGCGGCGACGACCGACCGGCGGGCAAGTTGACACATGGCGGGCTCCTGTTACGGGAACTACAACCGCCACCGGCAAAAGTTGTCGCGCATTACCGATCCGTTAACGTCCCGCGCCCGAAGGCGAGCCCAACCCTATGTCCACCGAGCAGCCCACCGTCGAGCGGCCCACCGTCGAGCGGCCCCCCATCCGCGTCACCGTCTGGCACGAGTTCCGCCACGAGAAGACCAACCCGCGCGTGGCCGAGGTCTACCCCCACGGCATGCACGAGGCGATCGCCGGCCACCTGCGACAACAGCCGGGCCTATCGGTCGCCACCGCCACCCTGGACGAGCACGAGGCCGGCCTCATCGACGAACGGCTGAACCACACCGATGTGCTGACCTGGTGGGGTCACATGGCCCACAGCGACGTGCAGGACCTGATCGTCGAGCGGATCTACAACCGCGTCGTCCGCCAGGGCATGGGGCTGGTCGTGCTGCACAGCGGCCACTTCTCCAAGGTGTTCCGCAAGCTGATGGGCACCACCTGCGACCTGAAGTGGCGCGTCGACCCGCCCAGCCGCGAGACGCTGTGGGTCACCCGCCCCGGCCACCCGATCGTCCAGCACATCGACGACCACTTCGTGCTGGACCAGGAGGAGATGTACGGCGAGTACTTCGACGTGCCCGAGCCCGACAGCACGTTCCTCATCAGCAGCTTCGACGGCGGCGAGGTGTTCCGCAGCGGCATGACTTGGCGCCGCGGCGCCGGCAAGATCGCCTACCTCCGCCCCGGCCACGAGACCTACCCGACGTACCACAACCCGGTGGTGCTGAAGATGATCGAGAACGCCGTTCGATGGGCCGCCCCGACGCTGCCCGCCGCGCCGCACACGTTCGGCAAGCGCGAGTTGGGGTGGATCAAGTGACCCCCGCAACAGAGCCCAGCGGCTCCGCCGCGGGTTCTTCGTTCGCTCCGTTCGCACGCCAGAAGAACCCGCGGCGGAGCCGCTGGGCTCTGTTGCTCAGCGCCGAATCCGCACCGTGTACTCCAACGGCCAATCCGCCAACAGCGGGTCGTGATCCTCCAGCGTCGCCACCCCGTTCTCCACCCGGTACTCGAACGGCTTCCCCGTCACCGGGTTGTCCGGCACCGGCGTGTCGGTCACATTGGCCAGCTGCTGGGGCAGTTGACCATCGTGAGCCGCCGCGTACGACCGCAGCGCTTCGACGGCCGTGAGCGCGGCAAAGCGCCTTTCGGTCATCGCGAATGTAACGGGCAAGGCCCGAAAGAACGGCAGCGCTACCGCCGACGGGCTTTGTGCCGTGATGCCCAGTTCCCGCAATCGGCCCGCCACGGCCGCCCAGCGCGGCATCAGTTGTGGGTACGGCAGGTCGAGCAGCTTCGCCGCCTCGTCCGACGCGGCCTGATCCTGCTCGATCAAATACGTCGCCGCCAGCAACTGCGGGTCGACTTTGGCCGCCTCGGCGGCCGACAGCCGGCGCGTCCTGGCGTAGTACGCCGACGATTCCGGCAGCAGCGTGGCCGCCCCAGCGTTGGCCGTCCGGACCGTCTCGGCCAGCGTCGGGCCCGATTGCTGGGGCGGGTTGCCAGCCTGCGTGACGACGTACGGCTGAAGCGCCGCGAATGCCGCGCACTGCTCGGCGTAAGCGCGCCAGTCGTCGGCCGTGATTCCACCCGAACGCCCCTTGGCCAGCACGGGAATGACCGACAGCAGGAACGCCCGGTCGCCCCGCACGGCGTCGGCCAGCGGCACGACCGGCCGGCACAGGGGCCGAAGCGCCCAGTACAGATTGGGCGCGTCCGGCCGGTCCATCAGTTCCGGCAGGTTGGGGGCGATACCACCATAGATAATGTCGCCGACCAAGCCGTTCACCACGACCGAACCCCGTCCGACCGCCCGGCCCAATTCGACCTGCCACCGCATGGTCTCCACGGCCTCGTCGATGCGTCCGGCCCGCGTGAGGAACGTCGTGCGGCAGCTCAACACGTTGGACAACAGCCGGAGATTGTTCAGCCAAGGCGTGTACTGGAGGCTGCTCACGGGCAGGTCCCAGTTGCACCGGTCGTATCGGCTCGCTTGGTCGAGCAGGACGAAGGTCTCGGACCGGCCGCCGAACAACGGGCCGATGATGGCCGCGAACGCCGCGTTGTCGTGGCGGTCCATCTCGGCGTCCACCGCCTTGTCCATCGCGTCCGACTGCTCGGCCGAGACGGTCAGGGCGGCCTCCAGGTACGCCTGCGCCGCGTTGCCCGGCCGCCGGTCGGCCGGGCTGGTCGTCAACTGGTAGCGTAGGGCCGGCGTCGGTGGCGGCGTCGGCGTCAGCTCGAAGGCCCGCGTGTCGACCGTCCGCCGCGTAGCCGGCCGCGACGCTGGCCGCGAAGCCGGAACAGCCGCCGCTGCTGCGAGGCAGAGGGGCACCGATACGATCGGTGTGATCATTCGCTTCACCATGGATCTCCGTTCACTCAAAATCGGACGGCCGGACCTGTCTGACAGCGGGCAGTCGGACGGCCGGCAGCACGTCCAACCCGCTGACCAACGCCAGCGACCGCTGCCGCCAGCCATCCACATCGGGAACGCCGGTGACACGATCGGATTCACCCCGCGGCACTTGAACGATTGGGACGCCGATCGGCGGGACGACCGGCCGATCGCGCACGACCCATGGCACCACCGCCGCGAGAACGGCGGCCCCGACGACCGCCCGCCAGCGGTTCACCCCGCGCCGCCCCGCCGCCGCCCGCCCAGCCGCGTACGCGGCGGCGATGGGGTCGGCCTGCGCCGCCATCGGCTTCAACGACGCCAGCATCGCCTCGAACCCGTCGTCTACTGCATCTGCTTCGTTTGCCATGACGGCTCCAGAATGTCCCGCAGTTGTTTGAGGCCCGCCGCGTGGCGGGCGTGGGCGGTGGACAGGCTGCACCCGACCACCTCGGCGATGGCGGCGAAGCCGAGCTCGCCCCAGATGCGCAGGACGACCACCTCGCGCAGCTCATCGGGCAACCGCCGCACCGCCGCCTCGGCGGACGCCGCGTCCAATCGATGGCCGGCCGACGGTTCGAACCAATCCGCTGGGGCGACCGCCCGCTCGCGCTTCCGCCGTCGGCTCGACGCCCGCGCCCCGTCGACGGCCGCGTTCCGCACGGCCCGGTACGCCCACGAAAGCGGGTCGGCCGGGACGTCGGCCAGCGACAGCAGCGACACGAGCACCGACTGCACGGCGTCCTCCGCCGCAGTCGCGTCGGGCGACCACTGCCGACCGTACAACGCCAACGCCGGTGCCCGCTCGGCCACGAGCCGCGCCGCGTCCGAAAGTCGGCGGCGGCGATCGGCGTCGGCGGTTCCCATGCGGCGTCAACTGTAAGACGGCACGGCCGCCCAACTTTTCGGCCAACCTGATATCATGCGGGAACAGGAGTCACTGATGAACCCGGCCACAGCCAGCCCGCCACCGCCTCTTCTGGAGGCCGGCGACCATTTGGATCAACCCAGGTTTCACTCGCTGTACAAGGGATTGCGAGCGTCGATCAAGCTGGAGTTGATCGGGGGAGTTGTCTACATGCCATCGCCCGTCGCGGACGCCCACAGTTCGCCGCATGCCGACTTCCTGTTTTGGCTCGGGTACTACCGAGCCTTCACGCCCGGCGTCCGGACCATGGACAACGGCACGACGATCTTGGCCAGCGACAGCGAGCCTCAGCCGGACGCCGCACTGCGGATCGAGTCAGGCGGGCAGACGCGCGTCAACGACGAGGGGTATGTCGTCGGGTGCCCGGAGTTTGTGTGCGAGGTCGCCAACACCTCGGCCGCTTACGACCTGCACGCCAAGCGGATCGACTACGAGCGGCACGGCGCAAAAGAGTACGTGGCGGCTATCGTCAGGGAAGACCGGGTCGTGTGGTTCGCGCATGATGGACTTCGCCTCGTGGAGGTTGCACCCGAACCGGACGGCATCTACCGGTCACGTACCTACCCAGGCCTGTGGCTCGATCCGGCCGCCCTGTTGCGGGGTGACCTTCGCCGGCTGATGGACGTGCTCAACCAAGGCCTCGCCACCCCCGAGCACGCGGCGTTTGCCGCGTCGCTCAGCCCACCGCCGGGTGCAGCGTCAGGTGGATGATCTCGGCCGGGGCGTTGA
This sequence comes from Tepidisphaeraceae bacterium, assembly GCA_965198865.1. Lineage (GTDB taxonomy): Bacteria > Planctomycetota > Phycisphaerae > Tepidisphaerales > Tepidisphaeraceae > CBDAQA01. The sequence goes on from CBDAQA010000025.1 coordinate 876,906, forward strand.
CGCGCAGGGGGAACCAGTTGCCGACGCCGTTGCTGACGACGAGCCGGCTGGCGTCGCGCGCGTAGAGGCCCGACCAGTACCGGTAGAACGCCGGGCCACCGCCGACGTGGTCGGTCAGCATCAGTTGCCCGCCGTGGGTGTGGCCGGACAGCACCAGCGGGAACCCTGCGGCGACGGCCGGGTCCCAGGCGTGGGGGTGGTGGGCCATCAGGATCGGGAAGGGTTCGGGGTCGCGCAGCGGCGAGAGCGCCGCGATCGACGCCGCGAAGTCGGCCGGCCGGGCCCGGCGGCGGTCGCCGGTCGCCGCGCCCCAGCGGGTGCCCAGCAGTTGGATCGACCGACCCCGCACGTTGACCGTCGTCGCCTGATCGACCAGCAGCGGCAGCCCCGCCGCCAGCAGGCCGCGGTCGTACGCGTCGGGGTCCTCGATCAGGTCGTGGTTGCCCTCGATGATCGCCAAGCCGTGGCGCGGGTCGAGCCGCTTGAGGAACTCGATGCCGCGGGGCAGGTCGTCCAGCGACAGGTCGATCAGGTCGCCGGTGAACAGCACCAGGTCGGCCCGCAGGGCGTTGGTCGCATCTGCGACTTTCGCCAGGTTGCCCGGCCGGGTGAACCGGCCGATGTGCAGGTCGGACACGTGGGCGATGGTGAGGCCGTCGAGTTCGGCTGGCAGGCCGGGCACGCGCAGGTCCATCCGGCGGATGCGGAACCGCTTCAGCTGCGGCATCGCCCGACCGACGGCGACCGCGGTCACCAGCGGCGGCACGGCCACCGCGACGGCCGACAAGACCTGCCTGCGCGTGACGCCGGCGTTGGTGGGCGCGGGCCTCACCCGCCGCCCGATCACCATCGCGATGCGGCTGACCCCCGCGAGCAGCAGGCTCACCGGCAGCACGATCAGGCTCCAGATGTAGAACCCGGCGACGAACGGCACGGGCAGCCACCAGTGGGACTGCCGCGCCGATCGGAAGGCGACGACGAAGTAGCCGAGGTAGATCAGCTGCAGGCCGATGAACGCGGCGACCAGGGGACGCCACAGGCGTGCGCCGCGGAGCCGCCGCACGCGGTTGTCGGCCCAGCGCCACCAGCCAACGTCGGCGAGCCCGATGGCGGCCAGGATCAGGTAGAGGATGGACACGCGGCGAGTATAGGGACGCGATCGTTCACTCCGCCCAAGCCGGTTCTGAGGTACGCCCAAGAGCCGGATCGTACGTCGGACGAATCCGGCTCTTGGGCGTACCTCAGAACCGGCTTGGGTTGACGATCAGGCGGGCGCACCGGCCATCAGCTCCATCGCCAGCCGGGCGACGTTCATCGACGCGCCCGGCTGGTCCAGCGTTTGGACGAGCCGGCCCAGCTTGGCGGCCTGGTCGACCAGCTTGGCCGGGTGTCGCAGCAGGTCGATCGCCGCGGCGGCGACGCCGTCGGCGGGGCCGTGCCAGGGGAAGAACTCGGGGACGATCGGGTGGTCCCAGCCGTTGAGCAGGTTGACCAACCCGATGGCCGGCGTGCGGATCAGACGCCGGGCGATGACCGCCTGCCAGCGCGGCAAGCGGTAGACGATCAGCATCGGCACGCCGTGGCTGGCGACGTGCAGGGTGGCCGTGCCGCTGACGGTCACGCACAGGTCGCACCGCGGGACGAGGTCGTCAAAGGCGTCGAGCTGGATGGTGACATCGGGCAATCCTGCGGCGTGCGCGCGGACGATCGGGTCGGTGGCCGTGGTCGTCGGGATCAGGAAGCGGACGCCGGGGAAGGCCGAGCGGACCCGGGCGGCCACGTCGAGCATCGGCGGGAAGTTCGCCTTCGCCTCGCCGCGGCGGGAGCCGGGCAGCAGGCCGACGACGGGCGGACGACCGGCGGTGAACGCGGCGGGCACCGGCGACCGATCCCGCGCCGGCGGCAGCTCGTCGAACAGCGGGTGGCCGACAAACGTGGCCGGCACGCCGCGGTCTTGGAAGAACCGCTCCTCGAACGGCAGGATGCAGGCGAGGCGGTCGACGCGCTGGCGCAGCTGCTTGACGCGTCCCTCGCGCGACGCCCACGCCTGGGGCGCGATGTAGTAGAGCACCGGCACGCCGGCGTCGTGGGCGAGCTTGGCGAACCGGCCGTTCATGCCCCAGCTGTCGCAGCAGACCTGCAGGTCGGGCTTCTGCGCGGCGAAGTGGCGACGGGTCCACCGCAGCAGCCGCAACACCTCGGGCCCGCGGCGGGCGGCGGCGAGGCCCATGGCGGCGGAACGCACCGTCTCGTGGTGGACGACCGCGCCGGCGGCGCGGAGCGCGGGGCCGCCGAGGGCCTCGACGATGATCGTCGGATCGAGCCGCTTCAGGCTGCGGACGAGCTGGGCGGCGTGGTTGTCGCCGCTCACCTCCGCCACCGTGATGAACACCCGCCTCGGGCGGCTCTCGACCGACATCGGGCCGAGTGCAACGGAGCGTGCCACGGGTGTCAAGGTGCGACCGGTTATCGGCCGCCGGCCAAGCGGAGACCGTTGGCGGCGGCGGCCAGGCGCGGGTCGATCGCGAGCGCGCGGCGGAAGCTGATGGCGGCGTCGGCGCTGCGGTCGATGCGGAGCAACACGTAGCCGAGGTTCGTCCAGGCGGTGGCGTTGGTGGCGTCGATGGAGACGGCCGCCTCGTAGTGCTCGGCCGCGGCGGGGAGCCGGCCCAAGCTCTTCAACGTGTCGGCCAGGTGGAGCTGCGCCTCGACGTCGTCGGGGTTCAGGTCGACCGCGGTCTGATACTCGGCCACCGCCTCAAGCGTGACGCCGGACCGGTCCAACGCCCGGCCGAGCGCGTAGTGGCCGGTCGGGTATCCGGGTGACAGGCGCGTGGCGGTTCGGCCGGCATCGACGGCCGCGGGCAGCTGGTCCTGCTGGACGAGCACCTTGGCCAGGTTGGCGTAGGCCGGGGCGTAGGTGGGGTCGGCGGCGATGGCGGCGCGGCACTCGGCGGCGGCGGCGGCGTAGTCGCCGTGGCGGGCGTGGCCCATGGCGAGGTTGAAGTGCGGCTCCGGCAGGTCCGGCGCGAGCGCCGCCGCCCGCTGGTACTCGGCCCACGCGGCGTCGATCTGGTTCTCGGCGACCAAGGCGTGACCGAGGTTCGTGTGGGCCATCCACGAACGGGGATTCTTGGCGACCGTGTCGGCGAAGAGGGTGAGGCGATCGCGGTAGATGGTCGCACGCTGGAACGTGAGGGCGATGCACCCGGCGACCAGCGCGGCGGCGATGAGGTGCTGCCGCTTGCCGCTTCTCGGGTCGGCGGCGTCGAGACGTGGGGTCCGCGACGCCGCAAGCGGCAAGGCGGAAGCGAGCAGCGCGAGCGGTCCGATGCAGGCGAGGTACTGGAAGTGATCGGCCACGAACGAGTACCGCATCGGGTAGACGTTGGCGAAGCCCAGCGCGGGGAACAACGTGCCAACGAAGAACAGCGCCGCCACCAGCGGGCCGCGGCCGACGCGGCGACGAACGGACCAGAGCGTAGCAAGGACCACGACGACGGCGGCGGGGAACGCGTACTGCCAAATCTGGTGGCGGTCGATCGTCCATCGCGGGTAGATGAAGCTGATCGGCCAGGGGACGGCCAGCTTGGCGGCGTAGAAGCAGACGGCCCGGCCGGCGATCAGGCAACGGTCGATTGCCGTGAACGTGAACTCCGGGCCCTGCGCCCCGACGTGGACGCGCTCGAGGTGGCCGGTGTTCAGGCCCAGCAGCGCGCCGGCGAGGAAGAAGGGGAGCGTCGGGAGCACGTCGCGGCGCGTGAGCCGGCCGCGCTTCCACCAGAGGACCAGCAGCACGGCGGCGGGCAGCGTGGCGGTCACCGTCTTGGCGAGCAACGCCAGCAGAAACAGGCAGAAGGCGGCGGCGTAGCGGCGGCGGTCGACGCGGTCGCCGGTGGCGGCGCTCAGGTAGGTGCCGAACGCGAGCAGGTAGAACACGCCGGACAGGACGTTCTTCCGCTCGGTCACCCAGGCGACGGACTCGACCTGCACCGGGTGGACGGCCCACAGGGCGGCGGCGAGCCAGGCGACTCGTGCGACCGGGGTGGTGGCTTGAGCCGCCACCGGTGGCTGCCGAAGCCGCCATCCCGGTAGCAGGCGCATCAGCAGGCGCCACAGCAGCACGGCCGCCGTCGCGTGCAGCAGCACGTTGACGACGTGGAACGGGACGGCTGAGCCGGTGCCCCACAGGTGCTGCTCGATCCAGAACGTGGTGTGGACCAGCGGGTAGTACTGCGGCGTGGCGTTCGTGTCGGTCCAGATCCGCCAGAGGCCGTCGAGCGTGCGCAGGGCGGCGTTGTGCTCGACGTAGCTGTCGTCGTCCCAGATGAAGCCGGCGCGGAACGTGGGCAGGTAGGCGAGGATCGTGATCGCCACCAGGGCGAGGGTGCCGCGACGCATGGGGATGAATGTAGGGCGGGCAGTGCCCGCCGCAATCCACTGCGGCGGGCGGTGCCCGCCCTACATTATGGGTTCGAGTCGGCGTCCAGCGGCGGGCGGCCGTTGGGGGCGGGCGGGAGGACGCGTTCCAGCACCTTGGCCGAGCAGAGGACGCCGGGCATGCCGGCGCCGGGGTGGGTGCTGGCGCCGACGAAGTAGAGGCCGGCCACGTCGTCGCTCTTGTTGTGGAACCGCCAGTAGGCGCTCTGGGTGAACGTCGGCTGGATGCCGAAGCCGGCGCCGTGCAGCGAGTTCAGGTTGTCGCGGAAGTGGGTCGGGGTGACGTAGAACACCTCGGTGATGCACTCGCGTAGGCCGGGCAGGTGGGTGCGCTCCAGGTAGGCGACGACGCGGTCGCGGTAGTCGTCGCCGATCTTCGTCCAGTCCTGCCCGCCCTGCAGGTTCGGCACCGGCACCAGCACGTAGAACGCGTCGCACCCGGCCGGGGCCATCGACGGGTCGGTGGCCGTCGGGCGGTGCAGGTAGACGCTGAAGTCGGCCAGCTCCAGCTGCTTCAGGTCGAACATCTCGTGCAGCAGCTCCTTGTACTTCTCGCCGAGGATGATCGTGTGGTGGGCGACGTCGGGGTACTGCTTGGTGGTGCCGAAGTAGAGGACGAACAGGCCCATGCTGAAGGCGAGCTTCTCGATCTTCTTGTCGGGCCAACTCGGGCGCTCTTCGGGGAAGAGCAGGTGTTTGTGAACCTCGGAGGCATCGCCATTGCAGACGACCACGTCAGCGATCTCGGGGCCGTCCCATGCACGACCGTTGACACCCTTCGTTGAGACGCCAGTCACGTAGCGGGGACACGGCATGTTCCCTGCCCGCTCGGTCTCCGTGATGATGTGTGTGGCCGCAACGTTCGTGAGGATGCTGATCCCCTCCTCCCGCATGAGCCGTTCCAGCCCGCTGACGATGGCCCCGGTGCCGCCCATGGCGAAGTGGACGCCCCACTCGCGTTCGAGGTACTGGATCAGCGAGTAGATGCTGGTCGTGTGGAACGGGTTGCCGCCGACCAGCAGCGGCTGGAAGCTGAACACGCGCCGCAGCTTCTCGCTTTGGATGTACTTGCTGGCCATCTGGTAGACGGTGCGCCAGTTGCCCAGCTTGATCAGCTGCGGGGCGCACTTGAGCATGGACGCCAAGGTCTGGAACGGCACGTCGCCGAGCTGGGTGAAGCCGACGTCGAAGATCTTCTTCGTGTGCTCCAGCAGGCGGAGGTAGCCGTCGACGTCGTCGGGGCTGATGCGGCGGATCTCGTCCAGCGTCTGCTGCAGCGTCCCGCCGTAGTCGAACCGGCTGCCGTCGGCGAACTGGATGCGGTACCACGGGTAGACGGGGACGAAGGTGATGTAGTCCTCCCGGCGCTTGCCGAAGAGGGCGAAGAGCTCGTCGAACAGGAAGTGGGCCGTGACGACGGTGGGGCCGGCGTCGAAGACGTAGCCGCCGCGTTTGAAGACGGCGGCCCGGCCGCCGAGTTGGTCGAGCTTGTCGACGAGCGTGACGTGGTAGCCGCGGGCGCGCAGCCGCAGGGCGGCGGCGATGCCGCCGAAGCCGGCACCGACGACGACGGCGCGGGGTTCAACTACTGAGTCGGCCATACAAAAACCTGTGGGGTGGGCGATGCCCACCGCATTGAAATCGTGGTGGGCAAGGGCCACCCTACAACACTAATAGCAATTAATCGACGTTCTCGGATGCGCCGTAGACTGAACCTCTGGAGCGTTCATAAGCGGTTGCTATGGAATCAGATGCGTCAAATAAGTGCCACAGGCAACACTGGCGCATTGTGGCGCGTTTTGGCGCGAAGGGACGGTTCACGGTCCGCCCAGGGGCGACAGCCGCCACTCGGTGGTGTAGCCCTGTCGCTCGCCCGGCTGGAGCGTGAACATGTCGGACTGGAGCAGCACCGGCAGCGCCGGCGGCGGTTGGCCGTGCGCGATGTTCCAGCCGTGCAACGACACCGTGCCGTAGCCGCCGGTGCCGGTGAACTGCTCGGGGTCGTGGGCGGCGATGCGGAGGTCGGTCAGGTCGCCGACCACCCGCACGGCGGCGGGCAGCGGGGTCGGGCGGTCGTTCTGGATGACGAAGCTGACCAGCAGGCTGTCGTGGTCGAGGTTGTAGACCTTGCGCCAGGTGACGCGGTTGGCGTCGGAGCCGTAGAACTGCCAGGTCTGGTCGTCGCGCTTCTCGACGTAGCCGGCCGGGGGGACGTCGGGCAGGTTGGCGAGCGTGGCGTGGATGCCGCGCGGGCCGGCGACGGTGTTGCGCGGCTGCGCGGGCGTGCCCCAGGTCACGACGTCGCCGGTGGCGGGGTCGATCACGACGCGGACGTCACGGTTGCGGAGCTCGTAGCCGTTGGCGACGCGGGCCATCTCGGTCGGGCCGGGGCCGGTGGGGACGACGACGGCCGATGGGGGAACGACGGCCTGCGGGGCGACGGGCAACGGGGCCAACGTCGCGACGGGCGCCGGCCGCGTCGCCGGCTCGGGCGCGGGCTTGGGTGGCGGGCAGCAACAGCAGCCGGCGGACAGGCCGACGGCCAGTAGGGCAGACGATCGGAGGAACGGCGTGCGCATGGGCGAGAGGGTACCCGTTGGTCACGCCGTGGGTACGGGGCGGAAGTAGGCGGCCTCAAGACCGTCGACCAGGCCGGCGAGGCCGGCCGACAACGACGGGGCAACCGCGGGATCGGCGGCGGCGGCGCGGGCGTCGGCCAGCAGGTCGGCGACCCAGCGGCCGGTCTGGTCGATCGCGCCGGTGTCGAACAGCTCGCGCCGCAGTTGCTCGGCCTGAGTCACGGCCTGCCCATTGGCCGTGCGGAGCGACTCGACGCGCCGGTCGAAGTCCTCCCGACGGTCGGCCGGCAGTGTTGAACGGGCGCGGAGCAGGGTCGGGGTCCGCTTGCCCTGGATCAGGTCGCAGCCGTCGTGGGCGGGCGCGGACAGGTCGGACAGGTCGTTCTGCATCTGGTACGCCTGCCCGATCGCGCGGGCGAACCGGGCGAGCACGTCGCGGGCCGGGGCCGCGACGCCGGCGAGCATGGCCCCGCTGACCAGGGGTCCCTCGAACGTGTAGGCCGCGGTCTTCCAGTGGTACTCGCGGAGCAGCGTCGCCTCGGACACGGCCGACAGCGGCGCCTCGGCCTGGAGCACGTCGATCGCCTGGCCGAACCCGGTCGTGCAGGCGACTCGCGCGAACAGCTGCATCAGCTCGACGCGGACCATGGGCGGCGCGTCCGACTCGGCGACCAGCCGGAGGGCGGCGCCGAACAGCAGGTCGCCGGCGACGATGGCGAGGTTCCGGCCGAACTGCTCGCCGTCGTGGTCGAGCGACTGCAGCTGGCGGTGCAGGCTGGGGGCGGCGTGGCGGGTGTCGGCGGCGTCGATCAGGTCGTCGTGGACCAGCAGGAACGCGTGGAACACCTCCCAGGCGCAGGCGACGTCGAGCACGGCGGCGGGCGGGTCACCGGCCTCGTCGCGCGCGCCGCCGGCGTGGTCGAAGGCCCACAGGCACAGCTGCGGGCGGACGCGCTTGCCGCCGCGGTGGACGAACCGGTTGAGCCGGTCGACGAACCCGTCGAGCCCGGCAACCGGCGCGGCGTCGCCGAGCACGCGCGCCAGGCACGTGGCCAAGTGGCGATCGATCCGCTGCAGATCCCTCGGCGAGACGAGCTTCAAATCAAAGGTCCTTTCGCGCGACCGGCCCCCGCGACGTGCGGGCGTCGCGAGCGTCACTCCTACGCGACGGGAAGCGTACCGGCATAGAGGGTACGCGGCGAATCGACTTGATTAGATACAAATCGGTTTTGAAACTTAGGGCGGTTTGAAATGCCTTAGGCCAGCGGTGCGGGGCAGCAGATCCGGCCCCTGACTGCGACGGGTCAACGGAATTCGGCAGCGCGGTCGAAGTAGGCCCGGACCAGGTCGCGGTCGCGTGGGGGGACCGTGCCGGCGGTCACGGCGGCGTCGGCCTTGCGGCGCGCGGCGGGCCAGTCGGGGGAGGTCCACGGCGGGATGACGAGCGACCCTCGGGCTGCGGCGGTCGTGCCCTGCGACGCGTCGGCGCCCTGAGCTGGCGGTGCCGCGGCGCGCCCGCCGCCGGCCGCGGCGGTGCCGGTGTCGGCATGGGCGACTGCGGCGGGGTCAGGCGGAAGGTCGGTGACGAGGGGGCGCGGCGTCGACGCCGCGCCGCGGCCGGTGGCGGCGGACGCGGGGTTCGCGTCGGCGTGCCTCGGGGTGGTCGACGCTTCGGCCGAGGTGGCGGTCTCGTCGGTCGAATGCGGTGAACTGCGGCTGGTGACCTCGTCCTCGCCGGTCCGACGGGGCGACAGGGTGGACGTCGTCGCCACCGCTGCGGCGGCGGTCGGCGGTTGCGCGTCGGCGACCAACGCGGTGGCGTCGGTCTGATCCGCTGAGTCGGGACCCAGCGGTGTCGCGCGACCATGAAGCCCGATCGTGACGAGCGGCAGGGATGCGGCGACGGCGATCGCGATCCACCCGCGGCGGCCGCGGCGAGCGACGCGGACGTCGGACGGGCGAACGGCGCGGCAGCGGGCGTCGGCGCTCGCGCGGACGGCGGCGGCGAACGGGTCGGGGTCGGTTCCAGTGGCGAGCGCGGAGGCGAGCAGGTCGTCCCAGCCGAAGCGACGGTCGGACAGCGATGCGGCGGTGGCGAGCGAGGGGCGACGACGCACGACGCGGACGGCGGTGATGATCATCGCGACGGCGAGGAGCGGAACGGTGGCGTCTGGCCGGCCGAGTCCGATCGCGACCGATGCGGCGATGGCGAAACAGGCTGCGCTGGTGCCACCGACCTCGAAGCCGCGGGCCGCGATCATGCGGCGGCGGAGGGCACGGGCAAACCGCAGGTGCCCGAGTGCCCTTTCAGCCGGCGGCGGAGGCCGGCGGAGGGCGGCGGGCGCGGGAGCGGTGCCGATGCGTCGAATGGCCGGCTGGCTTCCGCCGGCGGCTTGAATGGCTGCGGGGGCTGGGGAGCGGGCGACCATCGAGGATCACGGTAACACGGCCGGTCAATCGCCGGCGGCGAGGCGCTGGCGGATCTCGGCGATCGCTTGGCGGACGTCGGACAGGTGGGGGTAAATGTCCAACGCCCTGCGGTAGGCTCGCAGGGCGTGGTCGAGTTGGTCCAGGTGCAGGTGACAGTGGCCCATGCCGGCCCAGGCGCCGAAGTGGCAGGGCATCAGGCGGACCGCCTCGCGGCAGTCGTCGATCGAGGCGGCGAAATCGTCGGTCAGGTACAGGGCGATCGCGCGCTGGTTGTAGGCCTCGGCGAAGCCGGGGTCGGCGACGAGGGCGGCGTCGAAGTGCCGGACCGCCCGGGCGAAGTCGCGGTCGCCCAGGGCGCGGGCCCCCCGGCACAGGTCCCGGTTGGCGGCGGGCGTGGCGCCGAGGCGGAACCAGATGGACCAGAGCGCGTGCTCGGCCATCTGGTGGACGACGGGGTCGGGATCGGAAAGCTTGGGGCAAAGGCGGTCGACGCACTTGCGGCCGCCGACGAGGCCGAGGCAGAGGGCGGCGACCTTGCGGGCATCGACGTCGGATGAGTCGAGCAGGCGGGCGATCTCGTCGCGCGACCACTTGGCCCGGACCAGGTCGGCCAGGCCCGACTGGTCTTTGGCCTGGAGGAACGGTCGGACGGTGGAGACGAACGCCGAGGGGTCTAGCGTGGGTGCCATCGCGGGTGCCGGTCCGAAAATAGGGGCCACCGTCGCCGGTGGTCTTCGCCAGCATGTTAGGACGGCCCGGTGCGGAAGTCGCAGCGCGGGGGTGAGGGGATGAGGGGGTGGTGGGGTGCGAGAGTTGAATGTCGTTGGACCGCCCCATCACACGCTCACGGCGTGAAGTTGAAGCCGGTCCCCTTGGACTCAGTTTGGGCGGCGGGGCTAAAGGGCGGGGCGTAGTAGGAGCGGCGGTCGGCCTCGCTGGCCTTGAGGGTGCGGGGCTTGTATCCGGTCTCCAACGTCGGCTCGCACCCGGCCGCGGGCAGCACGGTCGGGAGCAGTCCGATAAGCAGGGCGAGGCGGCGCGCGCGGGACGACATGCGGCATGGTCTACCGCCGGACGGGCCCGGATCGCAAGGGGCGCGGGCAACCTGACAACCGGGGCGGGGGCCGGTATCATCGGCCTTCTATGACCTCAACGGCCTCCCCCGACAGTGCCCAGCCGCCCGTGTACAAGCGGGTCCTCCTCAAGATCAGCGGTGAGGGGTTCTGCCCCGAGGGCGGGTTCGGCATCGAGTCGTCCGAGCTGGACGCCATCGCCCGGGAACTGGCCGACGTGGCGAAGATGGGCGTGCAGCTGGCGGTGGTGGTGGGCGGTGGAAACTTCATCCGCGGCAGCACGTTCAGCGAGAGCGGCCACATCCCCCGGGCGACGGCCGACTACATGGGCATGCTGGCGACCGTGCTGAACGCGGTGGCGCTGCAGGAGACCATGGAGAAGGTGGGCCAGCCGACGCGGGTGATGTCGGCCATCAACATCCAGAGCGTGGCCGAGCCGTTCATCCGCCGGCGTGCGGTGCGCCACCTGGAGAAGGGTCGCTGCGTGATCCTGGCCGCGGGCACGGGGAACCCGTTCTTCACGACCGACACCTGCGCCGCGCTGCGGGCATCGGAGATCGGGGCCGACGTGCTGCTGAAGGCGACCAAGGTCGACGGGATCTACGACAAGGATCCCAAGAAGCACCCGGACGCGAAGATGTACACGGAGCTGGGCTACGAGCAGGCGCTGGCCGAGAAGCTGGGCGTGATGGACCTGACGGCGTTCGCGCTGGCGTTCGAGCGGAAGCTGCCGCTGGTGCTGTTCAACGTGAAGACGCCGGGGAACATCGCCCGGGTGGTGCGGGGCGAGCGGGTGGGGACTAAGATCAACCCGAAGTGAGCGGGGCGGAAGTCCGAAGCTCGAAACCTCGAATTTCGAAACGGAAGACGTCGCCGAGAGCCTACTTCTTAATTCGAGGTTTCGAGATTCGAGCTTGCGACCGAAGGGAGCCCCCGTGCCAATCGATGACATTCTGATGGACTGCGAAGAGGGGATGGAGAAGTCGGTCGAGCACCTGAAGCACGAGCTGCGGGGCATCCGGACCGGGCGGGCGTCGCCGGCGCTGGTCGAGCACCTGATGGTCGACTACTACGGGTCGCCGACGTCGCTGAAGAACATCGCCGCCATCAGCGTGCCCGAGGCGACGCAGCTGCTGATCAAGCCGTTCGAGCAGTCGCAGCTGAAGTTCATCGAGAAGGCGTTCCAGGAGAGCAAGATCCAGGCGACGCCCCGGAGCGACGGCAAGACGCTGCGGCTGATCCTGCCGGCCATGAGCCAGGACGTGCGCGTCAAGATGGTGGCGTCCTGCAAGGTCCACGCCGAGCAGGCGAAGGTGAACATCCGCAACGCCCGCCGCGACGCGAACAAGCTGGTCGACACCGAGCAGAAGGGCGGCATCCTCACCGAGGACGAGGCCGAGAAGGGCAAGGAGTCGATCACCGACCTGACCAAGACGTACGAGGCCAAAGTCGAGGAGATCATCGAGAAGAAGCGGGCCGAAGTGATGGAGGTGTGACCCGCGCGGCGCCGCAACGGCATGTCGCCGTGCGCCACGGGCGCCTTTGCCCCGACCGCCGGCCCGGTCTCAGATTCGGTCCGCAGCGCCGCTCAGCCAACCGCAGAACAGGGAGTGCCTGATGACTCGCCGTCCATTCGCCCGTTGGGCCGTCGCGCTGGCCGCCGCCGTGTCGACCGGCGCGGCGCCCTCAACCCAGCCGGCGACCGCGCCGATCGTCGTCGCCCGCGAGGCCCGGCCGGCCGTCGCCTCGCCGGCGGTCACGTCGTCCATCCACGACCTGGCCGCCAAGATCCGCGGGCTGAACCAGCAGGAGGCCGACCAGGGGAAGCTGCCGCAGGTCGCCTGCTTCGACCTGAGCACGCCGGTCGTCGAGAAGCCGGCCGACTTCAGCCTGTTCGGCGGCGACCCCGCCGCCCTGACGCTGCGATCGCTGGTCGAGCGCCTGCACCACGCCCGCGACGACAAGCGGGTGCGGGCCGTGCTGCTGACCCTCAACGCCCCGGGCACCAATCTCGCCCAGAGCCAGGAGCTGCGCGATGCGCTGGTCGAGTGCCGCAGGGCCGGCAAGAGGACGTTCGTCTACGCCGACGGGTACGACATCGACAGCTACACGATCGCCAGCGGGGCGACCGACGTCTGCCTGCTGCCCGGCGGCGAGCTGATGATGCCGGGCGTCGCCATCCAGACCCTGTACCTCAAGGGGCTGTTCGACAAGCTGGGCGTCGTGGCCGACTACGTGCAGATCGGGGCCTACAAGGGTGCCGACGAGGAGTACACACGCACCGGCCCGAGCAAGGAGTTCACCGGGGAGATCAACAAGCTGATGGACGGCCTGTATGACCAGGTCGTCACCGGCATCGCGGCCAACCGCAACCTGTCCGCGACGCAGGTGAAGGCGGCGCTGGACCAGTCGATCCTGACCGCCGCCGACGCCAAGCAGCGCGGGTTCGTCGACCACCTGGTCGACATGGACGGCCTGCGCCAGCTGATGAAGGACGAGCTGGGCACGACGCTGGACTTCGCGGTCGACTACGACTCGGCCAAGAAGGACGACGTCGACCTGAGCAGCCCGTTCGCGCTGCTCGCCCTGCTGGCCAAGAAGCCGGCCGTCACGACCAAGCCGGCGGTCGCCCTGGTGTTCGCCGACGGGGTCATCGTCGACGGCGCGGGCGCCGGCGGCCTGGGGTCGCTGACGGGTGGGGCGACCGTCGGATCCGACGCGATCCGCACCGCCATGCGCGAGGTGGCCCGCGACGACACGGTGAAGGCCGTCGTGATCCGCATCAACAGCCCCGGCGGCAGCGCGCTGGCCAGCGAGGCGATGTGGCAGGCGGTGCGGCGCGTGGCCAAGGACAAGCCGGTCGTCGTCTCCGTCGGGAACATGGCCGCCAGCGGCGGGTACTACCTGGCCTGCGCGGGCGACCGCATCTTCGCCGACCCCAGCGCGATCGTCGGCAGCATCGGCGTGGTGGGCGGGAAGTTCGTCTACAGGGACCTGCTCGACAAGTTCGGCGTCACCACGCAGACCTTCACCCGCGGCGGCAACGCGAACCTGTTCAGCAGCGAGGCGCCGTTCAGCGACGGGCAACGCCGGATGGTCCGCGACTGGATGACCCAAACCTACGACCAGTTCACGCAGCGCGTGATGACCACCCGGGCCGGGAAGATCAGGAACATCGCCGATGTCGCCCAGGGCCGCGTGTTCGTCGCCGGCCAGGCCAAGGACCTGGGCATGGTCGACGAGATCGGCGGCCTCGACGCCGCCCTCACCTACGCCGCCGGCCAGGTCGACCTGCCGGCCGATGGATACGACGTGCGGACCGTCCCGGCCCCCAAAACGCTGGCCGACCTGATCACCGGCGACAAGGGCCCGTCCGCCCTGTCGGCGATCCAACCCAAGGTTGAGCTGTCGCCCGACTCGATCCTGCAGGCCTTCCCCGCCGACCTGCGAGCCATGGTATGCGAGCAGGTGACGATCGCGCGGCTGATGCAGGACCACCCGGTCGTGCTGGCCGCCCCGTTCGTCATCCGCGTGAGGTGAGCGGGCACGAGCTTTGCTCCATATGAACCGACCGGCGACACCGTCGCCCCAACGGAAAGGCTCACATGCTCACGCTCGCACTGACGAACTGTCTCGCCCTCGGCACCGGCACCGCGGCCGGCGGTGGCATCATCTACATGCTCGGCGGCGGCGGGCTGATCGGCGCGATCGTCATCTTCTTCATCCTGAAGATGATCGGCGGCGGGAAGTAATCGCTCGCCGACGGCAGCCAACATCAAAGGGAACTCCGCCGCGGAGTTCCCTTTTTCGTTGGTCGGGGGTCGACGTGATTCGGTTCCGCGGCAGTGGGGTCGCCCCTATACTCGCCGACCATGTCGGCCGAAAAGTCATTCCTGGTCCAGCGATTCGCCAAGATACCGGTCGGCGCGTACCACGTCGTCGGCTACTCCGTGGCGGGCGAGGAATCGGTCGTCCAGATCCCCGAGTTGAACGTCTGCTTCGACATCGGACGGGCCCCCTACTTCGCGCTGACCAGCGACATCGTCTGCATCACGCACGCCCACATGGACCACCTGGCGGGGCTGGGGTACTACCTCAGCCAGCGCTACTTCCAGGGCATGCAGCCGGGCACGGTGCTGCTGCCGCGCGAGATCGAGCGCGGCGTCGACAACCTGCTGCGCTGCTGGCGCGACGTGGAGCGCCAGGGCACGCCGTACAAGCTGGTGCCGATGTCGGCCGGGCAGACGTACGAGGTCCGCCGCGACTTCGGCATCCGCGCGTACCAGACCCATCACGGGGGGCCGAGCCTGGGGTACGGGTTGATCTCCATCCGCGAGAAGCTCAAGCCGGAACTGCTCGGCATCCCCGGACCCGAGCTGGTCGCGATGAAGAAGGGCGGCGTCGAGATCCAGTACAAGCTGGAGGTGCCGCTGATCGTCTACCTCGGCGACACGACGCTCGGCCCCGTCTTCGACGAGCCCGACGTGCGGGCGGCCGAGGTGCTGATCACCGAGTGCACGTTCTACGACGCCGAGCACAGGCACAAGAGCAAGGCCGGCCGCCACCTGCACCTGGACCAGTTCGCGCAGGTGGTGCCGAACCTGAACAACCAGCACATCATCGTGACGCACATCACGCGCCGCACCAGCATCCGCCGCGCCCGGCACCTGCTGCGGAAGAAGGTCGGCGACGAGGCGATGAAGCGGATCCAATTCCTGATGGACTTCGAGGGCAGCGCCGACGCCGGCGACATCGAGGACGCGGGGCCGAACCCGCCGGGCGAGACGGCGGAGTGAAGAACCACCACGGATGCACAGGGACACGGAGACAAGGCGGCCACGAATGAACGCGAATGGGAGGGAGGTCGCTGGCGAAGGCTCCGGCCCATTCTGATGCGTGCCATTCGTGGCCGTCTTCAGCTTTCCCGCTCCTCCGTGCCTCCGTGGTGTACCGCTTGCCGTCGGTTGCGTGCGACCGGCGACGCGACGACAATTCCCTCCATGTCCACCTCCGGCCCGCCCGACTTTGAGATCGCCGCCCTGCGTAAGAAACAGCAGGCGCAGTGGAACCCGCTCGCGCACGGGACCGGCACGCCGTGGGAGGACCGGGCCACCGTCGGCACGGTCGGCGGGTTCCTCAAGACCTGCGTGGCCAGCATGGTCGGGCCGCGCAAGCTGGTCGACCGCATCCGCCGGCCGGAGACGACCAGCGACGTCCGGCCCTTCGTCATCGGCTGCGGGGCGTTCTGGGGACTGTCGGCCGCGGGTCACGTCGTCTGGGCCCTGCACCACAAGGCCAACCACCCCGAGCTGCTGGACAAGAAGACCGCCCTCGAACTGGACACCGGGAGCTTCAACAACCTGTGGTTGGCCATCGACGTCGTCGCCTCGCTGGCTGGGGTCGCCGTCGGCATCACGCTCCTGTGGATGTTGTTCACGGCCATCTACAACCGGCTCGTGGCGGAGGAGGCCAAGAACGTCAAGCTGCCGGAGCCGCTCATTGCGAACGTCGTGGGTTACGCGTTTGGCCCGTCCCTGCTGGCGGTGATCCCCGTGGTCGGCCCGCTGGTCGCGGCGGTGCTGATGCTCTTCTCGTTCATCGCCGTCGGCGGGAGCGGCCGGCTTCGGCTGCGGATGTCGGCGGCCGTGATCGACGCCGTCCTCGGGTTCCTGGCCGTGCTCGCGATCGCCAGCGCTGGGTCGGGCGTGCTGTACCTGGCCAGTGACCGGCTCATCCCGTCGGCCGTCCCAACCGTGGAGAAGACCAACAACGACGCGAACCGTCCGGCCATCCGGTCGTCGCTCGACAAGTGAAACGCCGCGCCGCCCTGCTCGCCCGCATCCGGCGTCGCTACGCCACCGTGACCGACCCGGTCGCGTTCGGGCCGGTGCGCTTCTCGTTCACCCGCGTGGCCGACCCCAACCGCGTGCTGGACGAGGTGGCCGCCGAGGAGGACCGCCGCGAGCGGACGACCGGCCTGCGCCACCAGGAGCCGCTGCACCTGCCCTACTGGGCCGAACTGTGGGACAGCGGCGGCGGCGTGGCCGCGTTCATGGTCAACCGGCTCACGACCGACCTGGCCGGCCGGTCGGTGCTGGACCTGGGCTGCGGGCAGGGGCTGTTGGGTTGCGTGGCTGCGGCGCTGGGCGCGCGGGTGGTGTTCGCCGACCTCGAGGCCCCCGCCCTGCTATTTGCGCAGCTGAACGCCACCCCGCTCGGGCGTCGCACGGTCGCCCGCCGGGTCGATTGGCAGCACGACAATCTCGGCCGACGGTTCGACGTCATCCTCGGGGCCGACATCCTGTACGACCGCAAGCAGTGGGCGCACCTCGAGCCGTTCTGGCGCGCCCACCTGAGCGACGGTGCCCAAGTGCTGCTCGGCGAGCCCGGCCGACCGACCGGCGGGATGTTCCTCGATTGGCTGAAGGGGAAGGGGTGGACGGTCGACGAGTCCGAACAGGCCGTGCCGACGCGGGCGCAGCCGATCCGGATCTTTCAGTTGCGGCGCGCGTCAACCATTTGTTAGACCCCGGCTTCGCCGGGTTCTGGAGACCCCGCAGAGCGGGGGGCCAACGGACGGTCACGGCGTCACCACGACCGCCACCGGCGGCTTCGGCGATGCGGCCGCCATCAACGGCCCGGCTGCGATGAACATCACGCCGACGGCCAGGGCGCACGCCGTGCCAAGCACCAGGCCGACGCGCTCCCAGCGGTCGCCGGCAACGATCTTCGTGGAGCTGAGGAACATCAGCCGGATCAGGCGGAAGTAGTAGAACGCGCTCACGACCGTGTTCATCACGACGACCGTCAACAGCGCCGTGCCCAGCGGCCCGCCGCGGGACAGGACGACGAGCACGCCGACCTTGGCCCACAGCCCCCCCGCCGGCGGCAGGCCGATCAGGCTGACCAGGCAGACCAGCATCGACCCGGCCAGCAGCGGCGACGCCCGGCCGAGCCCGGCGAAGGCGTCGACCGCCTCGCTGCCGGTGCGCGTGACGACGGCCGCCGTGACGGCGAACGCGCCGAGGTTGGTCACCGCATAGACCGCCAGGTAGGCCAGCACCGGTCCCTGCGCCCCGCTAGGCACGGCCATCGCGCACAGCATGTAGCCGGCCTGTGCGACCGAGCTGTACGCCAACAGTCGCTTGACGTTGACCTGTGACAGGGCGGCCGCATTACCAACGGTTGCTGTGATCGCCCCGAGCAGGCCCAGCACGACCGGCAGCGCCGTCGCGACCGGGGCCATCGCCTGCACGACGCGCAGCAGGAGCACCAGCCCCGCCCCCTTGCTGGCGACGGACAGGAAGGTCGTCACCTCGATCGGTGCGCCCTCGAAGACGTCGGGCACCCAGAAGTGCAGCGGCACGGCGGATGCCTTGAACAGCCCGCCGGCGCACAGGCCGACCAATCCCACGCTCAGCACGACCGAACCGGGGTGACGCGCCAGGACCTGCAGTTGGAGCGACCCGGTCAGCCCGTAGAGGAACGACAGCCCGTAGGCCATGACGGCGCCGACGACGGCGCCGAACAGGACGTACTTGAGGGCCGCCTCGGCGGCGCGGCGGCTGCCGGTGCGGACGCCGGCCAGCGCGTAGCTCGGCAGGCTGGCGAGGGCGAGGGCCAGCAACATCATCAGCAGGTTGTTCGTCGCCCCCATCAACGACAGCCCCAGCGTCGCCCCGAGCAGCAGCACGAGGAACGGCGGGCCGCCCTGGTCGCCGGAGGCCTTGCGCGAGTGGCCCATCCACAGCACGACGACGCCGGCGACGAACGGCAGCAGGATCAACTGCCACGCCGCGGCGAGCCCATCGGCGACCAGCATGCCGCGGAGCGGTTCGAGGCCGGACGTCGCCTCGCCCCAGCTGAAGATCAACGAGAGCATCGCCAGGCCGAGCGCCGCCAGCGTGGCGACGCCGCAGGCGAAGTTGGGCTTGCGGACGGCGAACGGCACGAGCAGGTTGGCGACGATGCCGCCGACGAGCCACAGCTCGGCCGCGAACGGCCGCAGCTCGGCCGCGGACGGGAGGTACGGGACGCCGATGGGCACCGAGGCGGTCACAGCCCGGCGAACGTAGCATGGGCGAGGGGGCGGTGCCAGCGCTGGCAAAGGTCGGTCAGATCAGCCGCATCAGCGAGCACCGCCCACAAGATACGTCTGGGCGGTCGTAGCCTGTCGTGATCGACGCTCGCAGGGATCAGGAAGTGCGGAAAGCCCAATACAGCGCGTAAGAGCGGCGAATGGCCGAGCACACAGGGTCCGCCATTCCCCTCCATCTGTGGTAATCTGCGTGGAATGCTCACCCGGCTCAAGGTGCACGGATTCAAAAATTTGCTGAACGTTGACGTCTGGTTCGGGCCCTTCACGTGCATTGCGGGCACCAACGGGGTTGGCAAGTCAAACCTGTTTGACGCGATCACGTTTCTTCGTCGGCTTGCATCGGAACCACTCTTGGACGCAGCTCTAGCTGTCCGCGGCGACGACACGTCCGGCCGCAGAGCGGGGAGTCTACGGAGCCTATTTTCGCAGACCCCTACGGGGCGACTTGAGCAGATGCGATTTGAGGCCGAGATGATCGTTCCTCGCGTGGCCGTCGATCAGCTCGGGCAAGAGGCGAAGGCGACCAGCACGCTGCTGAGCTACGTCATCGAACTGCGTTTTGTCGACGGTGGAGTTGGCCCTGGTCACCTCGAGGTGGAACACGAGCAACTGGAATATATCGCCACGAACAACGCGCGTGCAGCCGAACACCTGCCCTTCCTGATGGGCGGCGACGTTTGGCGCGATAGTTGGCTGGTAAAAAAGGCTGCCAAGGGGAGAAAGAAAGGTGCCAAGAGCACCAGTACGACGGGGAACTCGCGGAGTGCCGCGTTGATCTCGACGGTCAACATCAATGATCGCCGCGTCATCAATGTTCACCAGGAGAATCGGTCGGGTGTCCCTCAACAACGCTTGGCGGCTACGCTACCCAGGACCGTTCTGTCATCGATCAACGCGGCGGAGGCACCAACCGCGGTCGTCGCGCGACACGAGATGGCGAACTGGCGGCTGCTGCAATTTGAACCCACCTCCCTGCGATCGACCGATGACCTGAACCTGCGCGGGCCCGTCGTGATCGATGAAGTTGGCAATCACATGCCGGCGGCCCTGAATTACCTTGTCTCCCGACGCGAGGGTGATGGCGGCGTCCCAGATGTCAGGGCGACCATCGCGGCGCGTCTCGCCGAGCTGGTGGATGACGTGACGGACGTGCGGGTCGAGGCCGATTCAAAACAAGAGTTGTTGACGTTGTTCGCCACGCTCCGGGACGGAACCGAACATCCTGCAAGGTCGCTGTCAGACGGGACACTCAGGTTCCTCGCATTGGCGATCATCGAGCAATTGCCACAGTCGAGCGGCCTGTTCTGCCTGGAGGAGCCGGAGAACGGCATCGCCCCAGAACGTGTGGCCGCCATGTTGGACTTGCTACAGGCCATCCCGACAGACCCAGACGAGCCCGTCGACGAAATTGAGAACCCCATGCGGCAAGTGATCGTCAACACCCACTCTCCGGAGGTGGTGATGCGGGTTCCCGCCGATAGCCTGATCGTCGCCGAGCGCTCTCAGGCACGGGTCGGCGATAATCATATCGCGACCGTCCGTTTTGCCGGACTCTCGGACACCTGGCGGACCCAGTCCCGAACGGACGCGCCCGCACTGATGCCGAGAACGTCGCTTGGCAAACTGCTCGGTTATCTCAATCCAATTTCCCGCGAAGAGTATGCAAAGCCGTTGGCGGGCAGACACCGCAGGGTTCTCGATCGTGATGACGTACGGCAGTTGCTGTTGTTCGACCTGAAGTCGTGATGGACCACCCGCTGCGATCTACTCTGTTGGCAGAGGGGACGTCCGATCGGGCGCTCCTGCCGATCATCGCGCTCGCACTGGCAGCGAACGTGCACAACGGCGTGCAAATCGAGGAGACGAGACTAGTCGATCACGCTCGACTTCCGCTGCGGATCAAGCGTGACCGCGGCGCGTGGGTACGGTCAGCCGTGGACGAATATCCTTGCGACGTGCTCTTCGTCCATCGTGACGCTGATGCGGCAGGTCGGCCCAAACGCCTTGAGGAGATCGGTGATTGGTTGGCCCAGGCTTCGATCCCGCCCGATGCCGGCATCGGGGTCGTTGCACTGGTTCCTGTGCGGATGACGGAGGCTTGGCTGCTAGTCGAAGAGTCGTCAATACGCGCGGCCGCGTCGAACCCATGTGGAACCTCACCCCTCGAGTTACCATCACTCAACACGCTCGAGCGACTAGCCGATCCTAAGTCGAACTTGGCGACCGCCCTGAAGATCGCCAGTGGTTTGCCGCCCGGACGCCTCAAGCGCAGCTTTGACGTGAATAAGGCGAGAGGACGGATCGCTGTGGCTAATCTCGCTAACTTGCGTCGACTTCAATCCTTCATAGCATTCGAAAAGGATGTCGCTGACACCTGCCTGACTCGGGGCTGGTCCGAATCCTCTCGCCCGTGAGTCGTGTAGGGCGGGCACTGTCCGCCAACAAATTCCAGTTGGGCGAAGCCCTTCGTGATCGATCGATGCAGAGAACAGGAAAGGCGGCAAGCCGCCGCAGCGTGTAGTGGCGGACAGTGACGTTCTACGAGTTCAGAACATCCGGAACATCGCGGCCACCGTCGCGTTCGTCAGCGCGAACACGAAGACCGCTGGCAGGACGCCGAGGAGGACGAGCATGGTGGCCAATGGGGCGAGGACCGACATCTCCCACTTTGTCACGTCGGGGAGAGCCTTGTGCTCGGGGCGCTCTGTGCCGAAGTAGACGCGCTGCAGGGCCCAGAGCATGTAGCCGGCCGTCACGACGAGGTTGAAGCAGGCGAGGATGCCGAGCGTGCGGACGGTCGTGAGGTAGCCTTCGAGGTGGCCGAGCGACTCGGCGTGCTGGTAGAGCACCGCGCCGGGGTGGGCGGCGGCGAACGTGCCCAGCAGAACCAGTACCTCGCCGACGAAGCCGCAGAGGCCGGGGAGGCCGAGGTTGGCGAAGAAGGCGAGCGTGCTGAGGCCGGTGTAGATCGGCATCGGCGTGGCCAGGCCACCCAGGCGGTTCAGCTCGCGGTGGTGGGCGCGGTCGTAGATCACGCCGACGACGAAGAAGAGCATCGCGCTGACGACGCCGTGGGCGACCATCATGAAGATCGCGCCCTGCGTGCCGGCGGGCGTCATCACGGCGGCGCCGAGCGTGACCAGCCCCATGTGGCTAACGCTGGAGTACGCGACCAATCGCTTGAAGTCGGTCTGGGCCAGGGCGACCAGGCCGCCGTAGATCACGCTGACGACGCCGACGATGGCGAAGACGAGCCACAGCGCCTTGGCCGCGCCGGGGAACAGCGGGTAGGCGACGCGCAGGATGCCGTAGCCGCCGAGCTTGAGCAGCAGGGCCGCCAGGATCATGCTGATCGGCGTGGGGGCCTCGACGTGGGCGTCGGGCAGCCAGGTGTGCAGCGGGACGGCGGGCAGCTTCACCAGGAAGCCGACCATCAGCAGCGCGAACAGCGTCTTGGCCACCGTGCCGGCGCCGCCGCCCATGGCAAGGGCCATCCCCTTCTGCACGGCGGGGTCGGCCAGCCTGATCAGGTCGAACGTCCCGCCGGGGACCGCCTGCTTGCCGTACAGGTAGATGCCGATCACGGCCACCAGCAGCGCGACCGACCCCACCAGCGTGTACAGGAAAAACTTGATGGCGGCGTACTCGCGGCGCGCCCCGCCCCAGATGCCGATCAGGAAGTACATCGGCAGCAGGCTGATCTCGAAGAAGGCGTAGAACAGGAACAAGTCGAGCGACACGAACACGCCGATCAGCAGCGACTCGAGCACGAGCACCAGCGCCAGGTAGCCCCGGCCCATCCGCTCGTTGTTCCACCCGGCCAGCACGGCCAGCGGCACGACGAACGTGGTCAGCAGTAGCATGGGCAGCGACAGCCCGTCGATGCCGACCCTGTAGTGGATGTTGAACGCGGGGATCCACGGGACATCCTGCACCATCTGCACGGTGCCGCCGTCGCCGGCGTAGCCGTAGGCGGGGCCGACGTGGGTGTCGAACGTCAGCAGCAGCGACAGCGACAGGAGGAACGTCGCCAGCGTGACGCCGAGCGCGGCCCAGCGGGCGGCGTTCGCGTGGCGGAGCCAGATGAGCGGGATCGCACCGACGGCCGGGAGCAGTAGCAGCAGCGTGAGCAGGGGACGATCTCCGTACGGGTCCAACTACCTCGACAGCGCGAACGCGACGACCGCCGCGACGGCCGTCACCACGAACACGGCCAGCCCCGTGACGTACACGCGCACCCGGCCGGCCTGCGGCGCTCGCACGGCCTTGCCCAGGTCCAGCGCGAGCGACGTTACGCCGTTGACGGCCCCGTCGACCACGCGGTGGTCGGCGGTGCCGGCCACGTTCGCCAGGCCGCGCACGGCGGTGGCGGTGCCGGTCACCACGGTATCGATCACGACCCGGTCGAACCATCCCGCCACCGCCGATGTCGCTCGGACCGACGATACCACCACGGCGAAGTAGAGCTCGTCGAAGAACATGCGGTGGTAGAGCCACGCGCGGGTCCACTTGAACGGCGGGAACCGCAGAGCCATCCGGGCGACGCCCAGGCCGTTGGCGTAGATGGCGAAGGCGAGCACGATGCCGACCGCGTACCCCTTCCAGCCGACCCACGCGTCGGTCATGGCGTGACCCTCGGCGTCGGCGGCCTCGGCGGCGGTCACCCTGTCGGGCGTGGCGTCGGCGGGGCTGGCGGCCCAGGCGGTGTCGAACCCGGCGAACGCCGGGTCGAACTGCCGGCAGTAGGCGGTGTCCTCCTTGACCGCACCCTCCAGCATCTCCTGCACGTTCATGAACCGGCCGCTGATCACGGCGAGCATGGCCAGCACGATCAGCGGGCCCCACATGATGGGCGTCTCGCGCGCCCCGGCGTGCAGGCGGAGGTTCCGCGGGCGGCCCCAAAACGCCAGCGTCCAGCATCGCGTCATGTAGAACGGCGTGAGGTACGCCACCAACGCCGGGACGGCGAACAGCAGCCAGTAGGCGCGGGGATGGCCCTTTCGCACGGCCAGCGACGCGAACGCGCCGGCGTGGCCGAGGATCATGTCCTTGGAGTAGTAGCCGCTGAACCCGAACCCGCCGAGCCCGACGCCCGACAGCGCGAACACGCCGACGGCGAACGTGACGGCGGTGACCGGAATCTTCTTCAGCAGCCAGCCGTACTGCGGCAGTTCCTGCTCGTGCTTGGCCGCCTGGATCACGCTGCCGGCGCCCAGGAACAGCAGCGCCTTGAAGAAGGCGTGCGTGACGAGGTGGAACAGCGACCCCACCCAGCTGCCGACGCCGATGCCCAGCACCATGTAGCCCAGCTGGCTCATCGTGCTGAAGGCGAGCACGCGCTTGATGTCGGTCTGGGCGACGGCGATCAGCGCACCCATGGCCAGCGTGACGCCGCCGACGATGGCGATGACGAGCTTGGCGTCGGGCGTGAGGATCGGAAAGACCCGCCCCAGCAGGTAGACGCCGGCCGCCACCATCGTGGCGGCGTGGATCAGCGCCGACACCGGGGTCGGCCCCTCCATGGCATCGGCCAACCAGACGTGGAGCGGGAACTGGGCGCTCTTGCCGATCGCGCCGCAGAACAGGCCGAGGCCGGCGACGGTCAACCAACCGGCGGAGAACGTGGCGTGGTCCGGCAGGACGATCGATCCCCCCTGCCCGGCCCGGCCCAGCAGCACCCACAGGTGGGGCAGGGTCACGTTGCCCACCTGCCACATGAGGATGCCCATGCCGACCAGCAGCCCGACGTCGGCGATGCGGTTGACGATGAACGCCTTGATGGCTGCGTTGTTGGCGGAGCGCTTCTCGTACCAGAAGCCGATCAGCAGGTACGAGCACGCCCCCACGCCCTCCCAGAAGACCAGGACGTGCAGCAGCGTCCCGCCCAGCAGCAGGCCGAGCATGGCGAAGCAGAACAGGCCCAGGTAGGCGAAGAAGCGCGGGTACCGGCCGTCCTGCCGCATGTACCCGATGCTGAAGATGTGGATTAGCGTGGCCACCAGCGTGACGGTGGCGAACAGGGCGATGGTCAGGCTGTCGATGAACAGGCCGACGTCGAGCCAGCCCGAGCTGTCCTCGCCGATCGTGCCGACGGGCAGCCAGTGGACGGACATGACGATCGGCGCGACGCCGTACTGCCACTTGTCGCCGGCCGTTGAGCCGCCGACGTACCAGCTGATCATCGCCAGCATGGAGCAGACGAAGCTGCCGCCGATCATGGCCGTGGCGACGTACCCGGCCAGCGGGTTGCCGACCCGCCGGCCGATGGCGATCAGCAGGCCGAACGACACCAGCGGCAGCAGGGTCGCGGTCAGGAGTAGGTCGGCGGGGAGCGGCATGGTCAGACGCGGGCAGGTTGAAACTGGCAGATCAGTCGGCGGTTGCCCCTGTCACTCTGCACCATGAACTCTGCGTTCTGCGTCCTCTTTCAGTTCCACTCCCCGGTCGATGTCGATCGAGCGGAAGTGGCGGTAGAAGTTGAGGAACACGGCCAGGCCTACGGCCGCTTCGGCGGCGGCGACGACGATCACGAATGCGGCGAACGCCTGGCCGTCGACCCGGGGTGAGCCCGCTGAGCCGGGGAAGCCGAAGCGGTTGAACGCGACGAGGTTCACGTTGGCGCCGTTCAGCATCAGCTCCACGCCCATCAGCACGCCGATCGCGTTCCGCTTGAGCACGACGACGGCCAGCCCGGCGGTGAACAGGACGGCGGCGAGGACCAGGTAGTGCGGCAGGCCGATCATGGTTGCGGCGGTGACCGCCGCCGACCGGCGGCCAGGTGGGCGGCGCCGACCAGGACCACCAGCAGCAGCACGCTGGCCAACTCGAAGGGGACAAGATAGTCGCCCAGCAACGCCTGGCCAAGCGGCTCGACGCCGGCCGAAGGCTCCGGCGGGGTGGGGCTTACCGGGAAGTGACCCCTCACGGCCAGCAGGACCAACGCCGCCAGCAGCACGGCCGACAGGACCGACGCGACCGCCACCTCGCCGCGCGACGGCTCGTACCGCACCAGCGGCGAGGCGCTGGTCAGCATCACGCCGAACACGATCAGCACGAGGATGCCGCCAACGTAGACGACCAGTTGCACGGCGGCGAGGAACTCGGCGTCGAGCAGGAAGTAGATCCCCGCCACGCCGGCCAGCGCGAAGAGCAGGAACACGGCCGCGCGGACGATGTCCCGGGCGACGGCGACGGCGACCGCGCCGAACGCGGCGACGGACGCGAAGAGGTAGAACAGGGTTGGCGTTGCCCAGGCCATTCTTGATTTCGCATCCCCCGTTTGGCGGCGGCCCGGAGGGACGGGTTTCGATCGTCGAAAGCCCGGCCCTCCGGGCCGTCGCTAAACGGGAATCGGCTCCGCCTCGTACAACCGCCGGTGATCCGCCCGGCCCGTCACGAACGCGTGACCGATGAACACCATCACCGCCAGGACGAACGCGACGCCCGCGCCGCCGAGGATTGCCTGCACGACCCACGCGGGGCCGACGCCGCGGCTGATCCAGTCGCTCAGATCCCAGGGCTGATAGTCGACCCACGGCACGCCGGCCTGCTCGGGCAGGAACAGCTGCCACACGGCCGCGCCCACCAGCAGGACGCACGCCATCGGCAGCAGCACCTTCACGCAGGCGTACAGCACCTGGTCGATCCGCGGCCGCGGGAACGTCCACCGCACCCACATCTGCACCAGCACCAGCAGTGAGCACTTGAAGACGAAGACGGCCGCCGCGACGCCGTTCAACAGCAGCAGCGGCACGACCGAGCCGTTCGCCAGCCGATGGTGGTGGTAACCGATCAGGCCAAACGGGTCGTTCCACGCGCCGAGGAACACGGCGGTCTGGATGGCGGCGACGACGAACATGCCGGCGTACTCGGCCAGGAAGAACAGGCCGAACCGCATGCCGCTGTACTCGGTGTGGTAGCCGGCGACCAGCTCCGAGTCGCCCTCGGGCAGGTCGAACGGGGCGCGCTTGTTGGCGGCCAGGCTGGCGACGAAGTAGACGACGAACGCGGCCAGCGTGAACGGGTTGCGGAAGATCAACCACGTGTGGACCCCACCGCCCTGCATCATTCCCATGCGAACCAGCGACAGCGTGCCGGCCGTCATGACGCCGATGATGATGGAGAGGCCCAGCGGGATCTCGTAGCAGACCATCTGGCACGCCTCGCGGATGCCGCCGTAGACGGACCACTTGTTGTTGCTGGACCACCCGGCCAGGATGACGCCGATCGCCTCGATCGACAGGATCGCCAGCAGCCAGAACACGCCCGCCGACAGGTGCGGCTCGAACGCCAACTCCGGCCCGAACGGCACGGCGGCGAACGCCGCGAACACCGGCACGAACGCCAGGTAGGGCGCGAGGCGAAAGAGCCACCCGTCCGCCCCGGCGGGGACCAGGTCCTCCTTCATGAGCATCTTGGCCCCATCGGCTAACGACTGCATCAGCCCGAACGGCCCGACGCGGTTGGGCCCGACCCGGCTCTGGATGCGGGCCGAGATCTTCCGCTCGGCCCAGATGCCGATCATCGCCACCAGCGAGATGAACGGCAGGAACGCCATCGCGACCAGCGCCACTTGCAGGGCGACCCCGCCCCACGCCGGGATATGCCGAGGGCCCAGCGCAGCGTGCAACAGCGAGGTTGAAAAGTCCGGGGGCATCGCAGCCGGGCGGTTCTAGTGGCGGTGCGGAGGGGTGTCAACGCGGCGGCTGAAAGCCCCGAATCCGAAACCGGAAATCCGTACGATCAAGCCCGGACTTCAACCAACAACGCCGACCGTCCCGACTTCGGGCTTCGATGATTGATTCGGATTCTGGTTTCGGATTTCGAGCTTCGTTTTCATCGTCCGCATGGGCCGATAGAGTGCGACCCGATGAACTGGGTGATCGGCGACGTCCACGGGATGTACGGGCCGCTGCGGCGGCTGCTCGATGCGGTTCACGCGGCCGACGGTGACGCGCACCTGGTCTTCGCCGGCGACTACGTGAACCGCGGGCCCGACAGCCGCAAGGCGATCGACCTGCTGCTGACGCTCACCAACGCCCGGTTCTGCCGGGGGAACCACGACGACATCTTCGACCTGGTGCTGCACGGCACCTGTGTCGCCGCCAAGGCGGCCGGCGGGACGCCGGCGGCGGCGTTCAAGTGGTTCATGGACTACGGGCTGGACCGCACGCTCAACAGTTACGGCCTGAGCTGGGACTGGCTGAAGGCGACCGCCGCCGACCCGAGCGACGCCCGGCTGTCGCACCTGCACCACGCCGTGCCCGAGGCGCACCGGACGTTCCTGCGGAACCTGCCCCTGGTGGTTGAAGGGGAGGACTTCTTCGTCACGCACGGCTACTGGTCGCCGGCCAGGCGGTGCTACCCGCCGACCGTCGCCGACGCCGCCGCGGACGGTTCGGAGGAACTGCGGCAGACGCTGCTGTGGGGCCGGTACACGCCCGAGGAGATCCAGCGGGTGGACAAGCCGTGGAACCGGCGGTGCTTCGTCGGGCACACGCCGGTACACACGTACTTCCCCGACCCGACGAACGCCCCGCTGGTGCCGATCGTCGGGCCGAAGCTGACCCTGCTCGACACGGCCTGCGCCCTGCTCCCCTGGGGCCGGCTGACCGCCTACTGCGTGGAGGAGGACCGGGTCATCCAGTTCACCCATGCGGGCGAGCCGGTGGAGTCGGAGTGGGCACCGATCGTGTGACGCCTTTCCATTAGCCCCCGCAGAGCGCGGTGGGCCAGCGGACAGAGGAACCATGTCCCCCGACCTGTCACCCCACCGCGTCAGCGTCGCGCTGGTCCACCCGCAGATCGCGCCCAACACGGGCAACATCGGCCGGCTGTGCGTGGCATCGGGAACTCATCTGCACCTGGTCCGCCCGCTTGGCTTCGTCCTGAGCGACCGCAACCTCCAGCGGGCGGGCATGGACTACTGGCCGCGGCTGAAGCTGACCATTCACGACGATTTGCCGGCCTTCCTCGACGTGATGTCGGGCACGCGCACCTGGCTGTTCACCACCTCAGGCGAGCGGTCGGCGTGGGACGTGCCGTTCGCCGATGGCGACTGCCTGGCATTCGGTTCCGAGACGCGCGGGCTGCCACGCGATTTGCTGGCGAGCCAGGCGGATCAGCGGGTGCGTATCCCACAGGTGGCGGGCGAGAGGTGCCTCAACCTATCCACGGCCGTCGGCGTCGGGCTTTACGAGTGCCTCCGGCAGACGCGGCCAGCAAGGTGAGCGGGGCGAACGATCCCGCCGTTATTTTACCGCTTCCGAAATCCCTTAGCCTGCGGGTAAGGTTGAACCATGCATCGGATCCTGGTGGTTGACGATCACGTCGCCAATTGCCTGCCCCTGGCGAAACTCTTCAAATATTCGGGCCTCACCGCCCGCTGCGCGCTGAGCGGTCCAGAGGCGCTGGAGCTGCTCGGGACCGCGGCGCCTGCGGAGCTGCCGGACGTGGTGCTGCTCGACATCATGATGCCCGAGATGGACGGGTTCGAGGTGCTGCGCCGCCTGCGGGCCGACGCGCGGTACGACGCGGTGGTCGTGCTGATGTACACGGCCGCCATCGACGTCCACAGCCAGGCGCAGGCGGTCCGGTTCGGGGCGCAGGGGTACCTGCTGAAGGGCACGCCGTTCGACGACCTCAAGGCCGAGGTGGCGCGCCACCTGCCGACGCCCCTCACGCCGCTGGTGGATCGCCCGGCACCGCGAACGTGAACGTGCTCCCGACGCCGACCGTCGACGCCACGGCCAGCCGCCCCCCGAGCAACCGCACCGCCTGCGACGCGATCGACAGCCCCAGCCCCATGCCGCCCTGCCCGTGGGTCTCGCCGCGGACGAACGCGTCGAACAGCTGCTCCACCCGATCGCCGGCGATGCCCGGCCCCTGATCGGCGACGGCGAACCGGTACCCCGAGCCATCCCCGATCGGGTCGGCCGAGACGCGCACGACGCCACCCGTGCTGAACTTGACGGCGTTGCCGATCAGGTTGGTCAGCGCCAGCCCGAGCAACCCCGGGTCGGAGGTCAGCTCGCCCGCGTCCGCCACCGCGCACTCGAGCCGGAGCCCCTTGGCGACCACCTCGGCGGTAAATCCGGCGGCAAGCGAGCGGACCAGTTCCCCCGGTCGGACCGGTTGCCGCTCGGCCGCCACGCCCCCCCGCCGCAGCCGCTCGGCCTGCATCAGCCGCTCCATCCCGCTCGCCGTCTCGCGGATCGCCTCGCGCACCACCCGCAGGTCGTCCAGCGACTGGGCCAACTCCGGGTACTCCGCGAGCTCGACCGACTGCACCTCCAGCAACAGCAGGGCGTGGTTCAGGTGGTTCCGCTGATCGTGCGCCAGGAACGACAGGAACTTCGCCTCGACCTCGGCCGCCCGCTCCAGGTGGGACCGCTGGGCGTTGGTGAAGGCGGTGACGGCCCCCTGGCAGACGAGGTCGACCGCGCCGTTCAGCGCCACCACCTCATCCGCCGACAGCCCGCCGTCGACGGCGGGGTGGACCTGCCCCAACACCTCACGCCGCAGCAGCCGGTACTCGGCCAGCACGTCGGACACGGCGTAACCCTGCTCGAACCGTCGCCGGCCGTGCTCCGACGTCCGCTCCGCCAGGCCATCCCACGCCGCCCGCCCGCCCGTCGCCAGCACGTCGATGATGTGGTCGATCACCGACCGGGACGCGTCCCGCAGTTCGCCCGGCGACAGGCCGGCCGCCGGCCCGACGCCGCGTCGCACCGCTCGTTCCCAGCTCGACAGAAGGACCACCGCCCGCCCGCGCAGGGCGTTGGCCAATCGCTCGCGCGGTTGTTGCTCCAGATCCGGTTGCATGGGTCCCGTGCGGGCCGGACGCGCTCCCCCGCGCGGGCCCAAGCAAAAAGAGATGTACAGAAGAGGTGATTCCCGGCCGTCCCAAGGGCCCAGACCCCTGTGCTCCAGTTCACCAACGCGACTTCGGTTGATGCTGCCGGCACCTGCAACTGTTGAGCGTACCACGCGGTCACGCACGGGACACATCAGGAAATGCGCGATGTGGACGACGGAGCGTCGTCTCAGCCCGTCCGCCGGGTCGTCGCCGCCGCCCGGTCGCGGGCCTGCCGCTCGGCGGGGCTCAACCGGTGGTGACCGAGGAACCACTGGTAGAAGTGGAGGTCGCCGTAGTAGTCGCCCCAGACGTAGTGCCCGCGGTGGGGCAGGATCGTAACCTTCGCGTCCGCGCCGGCGTCGCGGGCGGCGTCGACCATGGCCCGGTTGTGGGCCGGGCCGTCCTCCATGTCGTCGGCCCCGTCGATCGCCCAGACCGACTCGTAGCGCAGCCGCCTCGCCAGCGGCAGGTCGAGCGTGCTGGCCGAGATCGGCGCGATGGCGGCGAACCGGTCGGCCGCGTCGCCGGCCAGCAGCCAGGTCCCCTTCCCGCCCATGCTCAGCCCGGTCAGGTAGATCCGGTCCGGGTCGATCCGCACCTTGCCCATCGCGTCGTCCAGCACCTGAAGGGCCGCCTGTCGCACCGGGGCCTGGTCCCACCGCTCGCCGCGGGGCGGGCATTGGGGGCAGACCAGGATCATGGGGAAGCCCTTGGCGAACGACATCCCGGCCCGCTGCCGGATCATGGCGGCCGGCCCCAGGTTGCCGGCGAACAGGCCGTTCCCGTCGACGCCCGCCTCGCCCGAGCCGTGCAGGAACACCAACGTCGGGTATGGCCCCTTCGTCGGGTCGTAGCCCTGCGGCAGGAACAGGACGTAGGTCATCCGCAGCGCACGCGCGGAGCCGCCATCGCCCGCGACCTGAGCCGTCAGCCGGAGCTTGTAGAAGCCCGGTGCCTTGGGCAACCCGTCCGACGGGACCGGCAGCACCACCGACCCGAACGGTGCCGCGGGGCCGCCGCCGCTGGCCGGGTCACGGGTGGCCACGCCGTCGAACCGGCGGCGCTGGTCCTCGGTGAGCACGGCCTCGATCCGGATCTGGGCATCGACCGGGTCGGGCGAGGTGGCCAGCAGCTTCTGCTGCCGCTCGCGCAGCTGCAGCCACCCCGCCGTCGGCCGCGTCGCGCCCGGCCGCTGTCGCCCGTTCCGCAGGTCGTCCCAGGCCTGCGCCATCTGTCGGAAGTCCTCGACGTGGCCCCTGCGCCACTCGGCCAGTTGCCCGGCGAACGACTGGCGGACCTCCCGCACCTTCCGCTTCTGGTCCACCGACAGGTCGAAGTCGGGCTCCAAGTTGAGCTCCGCCAGCGGCCGGACCAGCTCGTCGAGCGGATTCCGCCCCTCCGTCGGGTCCCCGGGCACCGCCCGCGCGACCGCGCCGGCCAGCAGCGACGAGACGGCGGCGAACATCAGCGGGCGGGGGCGTGGCATGGCGGGTCCGATGGTACTTGCCGATCGCGACTTCGACCAAACGCCGCAAGCGCGTCCCGTTGCGATGCGAGCAGGCGGAGGCCCCACCCGCTCGCCGACGCCCGCTCTCGCTCCTACGATTCCCCACTTATGGCAGACAACACCGCAACATACGACCTGATCGTCATCGGCGCCGGCCCCGGCGGTTACGTGGCGGCCATCCGCGCCGCACAGCTGGGCATGAGGGTCGCCTGCGTCGACCGCCAGTTCCTCGGCGGGACGTGCCTCAACATCGGCTGCATCCCCTCCAAGGCGCTGCTCGACAGCTCCCACCGCTTCCACGACGCCAAGCACAGGCTGGCCGGCCACGGCATCACCACCGGCGAGGTCACGATCGACATCGCCGCCCTGCTGGCCCGCAAGGACAAGGTCGTCAAGCAGATGACCAGCGGCATCGGCTTCCTGTTCAAGAAGAACAAGGTCGACTCCCTCATCGGATCGGCCAAGCTGACCAGCCCGACCACCGTCGACGTCACCGGACCCGACGGCAAGGTGACGAGGCTGACCGGCAAAAACGTCCTGATCGCCACCGGCTCCACCCCCATCGAGCTGCCCGGCCTGAAGTTCGACGGCAAAATGGTGGTCGACTCCACCGGCGGCCTGAACTTCAACCCCGTCCCCGCCAAGCTGCTCATCGTCGGCGGGGGCTACATCGGCATCGAGCTCGGCTCCGTCTGGAAGCGGCTCGGCTCCGACGTGCTCGTCATCGAGTTCACCGACCGCATCCTCCCCCTGATGGACCAAGAACTGTCCGGCCAACTCCAGCGCAACCTCGAGAAGCAGGGCATGCGGTTCAAGTTCGGCGCCGCAGCCCAAAAGGCCGAGGTCAAGGGCGACAAGGTCGAGGTCACGGTCAAGATCGGCGAACAGGTGTCCGTTGAAACCGTTGACCGCGTGCTCGTGTGCACCGGTCGCAAGCCGGTCACCGTTGGGCTCGGGCTGGCCGAGATCGGCGTCACGATGGACGCCCGCGGGTTCGTCCTGGCCGACGAGCACTTCAAGACCAACGTCCCCGGCGTCTGGGCGATCGGCGACGTGATCGGCGGGCTGATGCTCGCCCACAAGGCCGAGGAGGAGGGCATCGCCATGGCCGAGAACCTCGCCGGCAAGCACGGCCATGTGAACTACAAGGTTGTCCCCGGCGTGGTCTACACCCACCCCGAGCTGGCCCAGGTCGGCCTGACCGAGGCCGACGCCAAGCGGGAAGGGATTGAGGTAAGAGTGGGCAAGTTCCCCCTCAAGGCCAACGGCCGGGCCGTCGCCATGGACGACAGCGAGGGCACCATGAAGGTCGTCGCCGACGCCAAGACCGACCGCCTGCTCGGCGTCCAGATCCTCGCCCCCCACGCCAGCGACATCATCGCCGAGGCGTGCGTCGCCATGGAGTTTCACTCCAGCGTCGAAGACCTCGCCCGCACGATGCACGCCCACCCCACGCTGCCCGAAGCTCTGAAGGAAGCCGCCCTTGCGGCCGAGAAGCGGGCGATCCACATCTGACGCTCCATTTGGGGTGCAGCTGAACAGGAGCCGGGCACCCACGCCCGGCTCCTGCTTGTTTCCCACCCAAGCCGGTTCTGAGGTGCGCCCAAGAGCAGCCTTCCGCTCGATTTCCCTGACGCGGTATCAACTTTGCATTTCCACCGGCATGTCCGGTCACGCCTCCATTCACGATGGCCCTTCCGCGCTGACCGGTGCCGCAGCCGGCCTGTCGGTTGGCGCGGGCTTGGGTGCCGTGGCGGCGGTCGCCGCCCCGGTTGTGGGTGGCCTCGTCGCCGCCGCCGTCGGGTTCGGTGCCGCCGGCCTCGCCGTGGGTGCCCTGGTGGGCGCGATGACCGGTTCCGACACCACCGAAGAGCTTGACGGCCCGCCGTCCCCGACGGACCTCTCGAAGGAGAACTCCCATGCCGAACCTCATCAGTAACACGCTCGCGTTGGCCGGCGGGGTCGCTGCCGGTGCCGTCGCCATGTACCTGCTGGACCCCGACCAAGGCCAGAGCCGCCGCGGCGACATCGCCGGCTCCGCCGCCGACGCCGTCTCGTCCACGCACAGGGCCGTCCGGACCACGGTCGCCGGCGCGTCCGACTCGGCCCACTCGGTCGCGAACACGATCGGCAAGTACGCCAAGGGTCTCGCCAGCCAGATGCAGGACGCGGCCGACGGCACGACCGACGCCGTCCGCGGCTCCGTGTCGGATGCCTCTGACTCCGCTCACTCCATGGCCAGCCGCATCGCCGCGTATGCGAAGGAGCTCGCCGGCCGCGTCACCGGTCACGTGACCGACGCCACCGACACGGTCCATGACGCCGCCGGCTCCGCCGTCAGCTCCGCCCGTTCGGCACACAAGCGGGCGGTGAGGCAAGCAAAGGCCCGCGTCGCCGACGCTGTCTCGTCCGCCCAGTCATATGGCCGATCGACCTACAAGCAGGCCAAAGCGACACAGGACGATTGGATGGACCGCGTCTCCTCCGTCCCCGACCGGGCGCGCAGCTTGGCTCGCCGCGCCCTCGGCGTCGCCGAGCCCGAGGCGCACCCCATCGCCAAAGCCACCGGCATCACCGCCGGCACCGTGGGCGTGCTGGTCGTCGGTGCCGGCCTGATGTACTTCCTCGACCCTCAGAAGGGCCGTGCCCGCCGCGCCCTGCTGGTTGACAAGGTGACCAGTACCGCCCGCCATTCCGGCCACAAAGCACGACAGTATGGCCACCACCTCGGCAACAAGGCCCAGGGCTACGCCGTCCAGGCACGCGACGCGGTGCCCGACGAATGGGTAGACAAGGCCAAGGCCGTCGTCGGCTCCGTCACTGGCCACGCCGACGGCGAGACGCCGGTGCCGTCGGCGGGCGCAACCGCGGAGTAACTGCGGCTAGCTTCAAACAACCCAGCGGGTGGCGGCTTCGTCCGCCGCCCGTTTTTCGTTGTCTGGTTTACAACGGCCCAATCGGGAGTATCGCGACAACGCCGGCCGGTGTCGATTCAACACCGGATCCGACGCTTGGCAAACACCGACTTTCGACCGCGCGGCACTGTCACCGCCAGCCGTAGATGAGCTCGGTGGGACGGCGATGTCCCTGTCCCACCGCCCGTCTCGTCTGCAATCTCTTTAAGAGCTTACAGTTGCGATGCCAAAGAGGCCCGTGAGACGGGTTGGAATACGTCCCATTTCGTCCCAAATCGTCCCACGGGCGTGAGGGGTTTGCGAGTGAACATCGCAGCCGCTTGGCGGGAGCCCGCGGACCGGAGAGTGACAATCGGTGCCCGGCCTTCCGACGGGCCGCGGGCTTCCGCCGCGCGGCGGCAAGTTGCGAACGGGCCCGTTCACTGGCGACGTCCGATGGAACCGTTCCTGCATCAACTGCCACCGACGGGTGGGCCGAACGAGCCGTCCCGCATTGGCCGGGCACGCGACCTTGGCGTCCCCGCCGGTTTCGGCTATCGTCTGCCGCCCCGGCCGGGACGGTGACCATCTGGAGAGGTGTCCGAGCGGCTGAAGGAGCAGCACTGGAAATGCTGTAAACGGGCAACCGTTTCGGGGGTTCGAATCCCCCCCTCTCCGTTCCCCGGCCAGCCCTTTGACGTCCCACGTCAGAGGGCTTTTTCGCGGCTGGCCGAAGGGGCCCCTCTCACGCTGCCAGGCGCCGTTCCGGGGCGACCTCGGCGGCGGCGTCGTACCCCTCGACCCGTCGTAAAACCGACAGCAGCGCCTGGGCGTCGCCGACGACGGCGGAGATCGGCTCGCCGGCAAGTAAGCGGTCCTCCACCTCGGCGGCGGCGGCGCTGACGGGCGTGAAGCCGTAGGAGCCGCCGGCGCCGCGAAGTTTGTGGACGGCGCGGGCCAGGTCGGATGAGGGGCCGGTCTCCAGCAACGCGAGGATCTCGGCGGCGGCGGCGGGCAGGCGACCGACGAAGCCGGCCAGCACCGCGGCGAGCTTCGGCTCGCTGGCGAGGGGGCTGCGGATCACGTCGTCCGCCGGCGCGGGTTCGGTTACTTCTGCCATGGGTCCGGGCGTTGCCGTGGCAACGGGCCGATCGGCGGTGCCGTCGCGCTTGGCGTGGCGGGCGACGGCGGCGACCAGCGCCTTGCGGTCGACCGGCTTGGTCAGGTAGTCGTCGCAGCCGGCGGCCAGGCACTTGGCGCGGTCGTCGGCCATGGCGTGTGCCGTCAGGGCGATCACCGGGCCGCCGTAGCCGTGGCGGCGCAGCTCGCTGGTCGCGCCGTAGCCGTCGAGCTCGGGCATCTGCATGTCCATCAGGATCACGTCGAACGGCCGGCCCGCCTGGGCGGCGGCCAGGGCGGCGGTGACGGCGCAGGCGCCGTCCTCCTGCGTCTCGACCGATGCCCCGGCCCCGCGCACGTAGGCGGTCAGGATCTCGCGGTTGTCGATCCCGTCCTCGGCCAGCAGCACGCTGACGCCGGCCAGGCTGTCGGCGGTGTCGGCGTCGAACGCCGACTCGGGCGAGCTGGTGCCGGCCTCGGTCAGGTCGCGGACGAGGTCGCGCCGGTCGACCGGGCCGATCGGCAGCGTGAGCGTGAACGTGCTGCCGACGTCGGGCGTGGAGCGGACCGTGATGTCGCCGCCCAGCATGCGGGCGAACTGCCGGCTGATCGTCAGCCCCAGCCCGGTGCCGCCGAACCGGCGGGTGGTGCTGACGTCGGCCTGGACGAACGGCTGGAACAGCTTGGCCTGCTCGGCCTCGGTCATGCCGACGCCGGTGTCCTGCACCTCGAACCGCATGATGGCGTTCCCGGCATCCGGGTCGTCGCAGGCCATGCGCAGGGTGATG
Organism: Tepidisphaeraceae bacterium; assembly: GCA_965198865.1. Lineage (GTDB taxonomy): Bacteria > Planctomycetota > Phycisphaerae > Tepidisphaerales > Tepidisphaeraceae > CBDAQA01. Next base: position 913,691 of record CBDAQA010000025.1, read on the forward strand.
GTGCCGTGGGCGGTGAACTTGATCGCGTTGCCGATCAGGTTGATCAGGATCTGGCGGACGCGCAGCGGGTCGGACAGGCCGGTGCGCGGGATGGCGGTGGCGAAGTCCAGGTCCAGCTGCAGGCCGTGCTCGATCGCGTTGGGGCGGGTCATCGACACGGCGTCGGTCGCCAGGCGCACCAGGTCGGTGCGGATGTGCTCGACCGCCATGCCGCCGGCCTCGATCTTGGACAGGTCGAGCACGTCGTTGATCACCTGCAGCAGGTGCTGGCCGTTGCGGCGGATCGACTGCAGGTCGTTGCGCCACGCGCCGCGCGGGCGGGTGGGGTCGAGCATCAGGTCGGCGTAGCCGAGGATGGCGGCCATCGGCGTGCGGATCTCGTGGCTCATGTTGGCCAGGAAGTTGCTCTTGGCGATGCTGGCCTGCTCGGCGGCCTTGAGCGCGACGTCCAGCTGCTCGCCCTTGACGGCCAGCTCGTAGGCCTGGCGCTCCATGGCGTCGCGGGCCGCCTCGATGTCGGCCGTGTGGCGGATCGCGTCGGCCTCGGCGCGCTTGCGGTCGGTGATGTCGCTGAACGTCACCGCGCACCCGTCGCCCAGCGGGACGGCGGTGATCTGGAACCAGCTGTCCATCCCGTCCTGGTCGTAGCGGTACTCGGCGTCCTGCGGCAGCCCGGACGTGACGACCCGGACGTACTGGTCGAAGATCCCGACGCTGGCGTTGCCCGGGAAGATGGTGAGCAGCCGTTGGCCGATCAGGTCGGCGGCGCGGCGGTGGGTGAGCCGCTCGACGGCGGGGTTCACCAACTGGAACTCGAAGTCGACGATGGGCCCGTCGTCCGGCGGCTCGCGGACGGCGTGCATGGCGATCACGCCGTCCTGCGACCCGTTCAACACGCTGGCCAGCAGCTCCTGCGAGCGGCGGAGGTCCTCGTCGGCCCGCTTGCGGTCGGAGATGTCGGCGAACGTGATCGCGCACCCGTCGCCCAGCCGGACGGCGACGATCCGGAACCAGACGGCCAGCCGCTGGTTGTACAGCTCGATCTCGACCGGCTGCCCGGTGCGGACCACCTCGACGTACTTCTCGAACACGCCCGACTCGCAGCTCTGCGGGAAATCGCCCAGCAGGCCCCGGCCCAGCATCTCGCGGGCCGGCTTGCGGAGCATGCGCTCGGCGGCGGGGTTGACCATGCGGAAGTCGAAGTCGGTGATCGTCTCGGCCGCGTCGCGAACGGCCTCGATGACGAGCACGCCGTCCTGCGACCCGTCGACCACGCTGGAGACCAGCTCCTGCGACCGGCGGAGCGCCTCGTCGGCCCGCTTGCGGTCGGTCACGTCCTTGACGAAGCAGAAGTTCCCCTCGAACGCCCCGGTCTGGCCGCGGATGGCGACCATGGTCAGGTGCTGGTGGAAGAGGGTGCCCGACGCGTGCAGGCCGCGGACCTCGGCCTCGCCCTTGCCGGTCTGGACCATCGCCTCGAAGGCGGCGCGGAACGCGCCCAGGTCGTCGGGGTGGACCGTCGTCTCGCCGCTCTGGCCGACCATCTCCGCCGGGGATCGACCGATCAGGGCGGCGTAGGCGGCGTTGACGCTGACGTACCGGCTGTTGGCGTCGAGCCGGCAGATGCCCTCGACGGCGTTGCCCATGGCCTGACCGAGCAGCCGCACCTCGGCGTCGGCCGCGCGGCGGGCGGTGATGTCGCGGGCGATGCCCGTGAAGATCCGCCGGTCGCCCACCACGGTCTGGCTGACGGCCAGGTCCATGGGGAACCGCGACCCGTCCTTGCGCCGGCCCACCACCTCGCGCCCGACGCCGACCAGCGACTCGACCGGCGTCGACCGGCCGTCGCCGTCGGGGATCAGCAGCAGCCGGTTCAGGTTCCAGCCCATCACCTCGTCCGGCGCGTAGCCGAACAGGCGGACGGCGGCGGGGTTGAACGAGGTGATGTGCCCGCCGTCGTCGAGCGTGATGATGCCGTCGGCGGCCGTCTCGACGATGGCCCGCAGGCGGCCCTCGCTCTCGCGGATCGCCTCCTCGGCGCGGCGGCGCTCGTCGATGTCGCGCATGACCTTCGAGTAGCCGCGGATCTGCCCCTGGTCGTCGCGGTGGGCGGTGGTCAGCACGCTGGCCCAGAACCGGGAGCCGTCGGCGCGCAGCCGCCACCCCTCCGATTCCCACCGCCCGTGCTCGCGGGCCCGCTGGAGGTCGGCCGTGGGACCGCCGGCGGCGGCCTCGTCGGGGGGGTAGAAGATCGAGACCGGCGCGCCGATCACCTCGTCCAGCGTGTAGCCGGTGATCCGCTCGGCGCCGGCGTTCCAGCTGGCGACGCGGCCGTCGCGGTCGAGCAGGAACACGCCGTACTCGCCGACGCCGTCGACCAGCAGGCGGAAGCGCTCGTCGCTCTCGTTGATCGCCTCCTGCTCGCAGCGGCGGTCGCTCACGTCGCGGATGCTGCACTGGACGACCTCGCGGTCGCCCTCGCTGTACTGGTTGCCGACGAACTCGACCGGGAAGACGCAGCCGTCGGCGTGGGTCAGCGGCAGGTTGCCGTAGCGGATGCGGCCGATGCGCTGGAGCGGGGCCATGGCGGCCTGGGCGGCCGGCTCGTCGGGGAACACGCCGATCTCCCACAGCCGCTTGCCCAGGAAGAAGTCGCGCGGGCGGCCCAGCAGCTCGCCGATCAGTCGGTTCGCCTCCAGCACCTGGCCGGTGGGGGCGTCCAGCAGGAGGATGCCGTCGCGCGACGCCTCGAACAGCCTGCGGTGGCGGATCTCGGAGATGGCAAGGCGGCGCTCGGTCTCGCGGGCCTCGCGGCGTTCGCGGGCGTCGCGCAGCTCCCGCTCGACGGCCGGGACCAGCCGCTCCAGGTGGCCCTTGAACAGGTAGTCGCTCGCGCCGGCCTTGAGCGACTGCACGGCCGTCTCCTCGCCGACGGCGCCGGAGACGAGGATGAACGGCACGTCCGCGTCGGCCGCCCGGGCCATCGCCAGGGCGGTCGCGCCGTCGAACTGGGGCAGCGAGTAGTCGGACAGGATCAGGTCCCACCCGTCGCGGGCTAAGGCGGCGGCCATCCCCTCGCGGGTGTCGACGCGCTCGTGGGTCAGGTCCCACGGGCCGCGGGACAGCTCGGCCAGGATGAGCTTCGCGTCGTTCCTCGAGTCCTCGATCAGCAGTACGCGGAGTGGGGTGCGCATCCGTGTCTTCCCTGCGGCGTCAGGCCGCCAATGATCGTTCGGGGGCCGTCTCGCCCGCGGGGTCGTACCCCTCGACCCGACGGATCAGGTCGACCAGCGCGCCGATGTCGGCCGACGCGTCGTCGAGCGACACGCCGGTGTCCAGCGCCGACTCGACGACGGTCGCCAACCGGGTGATATCGGCAAACCCGTACGCCCCGCCCGACCCGCGCAGCTGGTGCGCGAGCCGGCGGACGTCGGCGCGGCGGCCGGCGTCGACCAGCAGCAGCATCCGGCCCACATCGCGGGCCAGCCCCTGGACGTACCCCGGCAGCACCCGGGCGACCGCCGGGATGACGGCCAGGTCGGAGCGGATCACCCCGCTGGATGGCGTGTTCGAGTCAATTCGCATTCGGCTCCCGGTGAGGGCTGCGACGATCGGACGGCGACGCTCACGCCGCCCGGTTGGTGACGGCCGGGTACGAGACGTCCCACACCTGCAGGTCGTCCGACTTGGAGATGAGTGGCCGCTCCAGCGCCTCGACGGCCCGCTCGTACATCGACTGGTCGTAGGCGTCGAGCGCCCCGGCGATGCCGATCCCGCACGTCATCGGCACCCGCGTGGAGCGGTGCGTGAAGACCGCGCGGGACAGCTTCTCCTTGAACGCCCGGGCCAGGGCGGTGGCCTCCTCCACGGTGGTGGCGGGCATGAGGACGGCGAAGTCGTCGTCGCGCATCCGGCAGCTGACGTCCTCGGGGCGGAACGTCTCGCGGATCGTGTCGGCCACCCTGGTCAGCAGCTGGTCGCCGAACGGCTCGCCGTAGAACTTGTTGACCGACGTGATGCCGTCGACGTCGATGTAGGCGCACGTCAGCGGCTTGGGGAGCCGGGCGCGCTCCGACACCTCGGCCCGCAGGCGCGAGCCGAACATCTTGCGGTTGCCCAGGCCGGTCAGCGTGTCGGTCAGCGACCGGTCCTCCAGGTCGGCGATGACGGCCTGCGTGCGCAGGGCCGAGCAGACGCGGGCCAGCAGCTCGCCGGGGCTGAACGGCTTGGTCACGTAGTCGACCGCGCCCAGGTGCAGGCCGCGCACCTTCTGGTCGGAGTTCCCCTTGGCGGTGAGGAACACGACGGGGACGGCCAGCAGGTTGGCGTCGGCCTTGAGGCGGCGGCAGAACTCGTAGCCGTCCATGACGGGCATGTCGACGTCGAGCAGGATCAGGTCGGGCTTCAGCGACGCGGCCAGCGTCAGGCCGTACGTCGGGTCGGTGGCCGAGTGGACGTCCACCGGCTCCTCCGACAGCAGCGCCGTCACCAGCGGGTGGATGTCGGGCGAATCGTCCACGACGAGCACTTGCTTGTTCATGATATGTCCTCCGTGCGATGCGTCTCGATGGGTGAGGTGCTCAGGCGGCGACGGCGAGCGACCGGCGGGCGAGCCGCGCGACGGAGATGTGACCGGGGCCGGCCCGCTTGGCGCGGGCCAGCGCCGCCTCGGCGCGGCCGACCAGCTTGGCGTCGTCGGCCACCACGGTGTCGGCGATGCCGAAGCTGCAGGTGACGCTCCGGTCGTGCGCCAGCCCGGCCACCGGGCGGTTGGCGATGGCGTCGCTCAGGTGCTCGGCGAACCGGCGGGCGGCGCGGCGGTCGGCACCCGGCAGGATGATGCCGAACTTGCCACCCCCCGCCGAGCAGACGGCCCGCTTGGTCCGGCACTCGGCGAGGAACACCTGCCCGACCGACCGCAGCACCTCGTCGCCGAACACCGAGCCGTGCCGGGCGTTGATCAGCCGCATGCCGTCCACGTCGGCCACGATGCACGACGTCGGTCCCTCGGCGCGATCCCCCGCGGCCTTGAGGTGGTGCTCCAGGTGGGACCGCGTCCACAGGCCGGTCACGGCGTCGACGCCGGCCGCCTGCTCGTTCTGCCACCGCGCCCGGATCGAGGCGTTCACGCGGGCCGATAGCTCGTCCGACCGGAACGGCTTGGCCACGAAGGCGAACGCCCCGAGGTCCATTCCAACTTGGCGGTTGACGCTGCCGCCATCGGCGGTGAGGAAGATCACCGGGATATCGGCCGTGGCCTCGTTGGCCTTCAGGCGTCGGCACACCTCGAAGCCGTCGATGTCGGGCAGGTCGACGTCGAGCAGGATCACGCTCGGCCGGAGATGGCCAGCCACGGTCAGGCCGGTCTCGCCATCGACGGCTGAGTGAAGCTCAACGTCGTCGCCGCGAAGACGGGACTCCACGATGCGGTGCAACGGGAGGGAGTCGTCAATCATCAAAACGCGTTTCGGCATCTACCCACTCCTGAAAAAAGGGGCGGCCCCGATTGGCCTACCGGACTTATTCGACTGGACGCTGGGCGGTCATCACAAAAGTTATGCCGACAGGGTCGCTGCCCTACCGATCTCAGCTGGAAAGCCATTATCGGCCCTGAGTTGCGGCAGGTTATCGGAACGCCTACCACTGCGGCGCGCCGGGCTGTCGTTACGACCGGTAGAACCGCCAGACCCGCCGCGCGCCAGCGACGCGGGCAACCGGTCCAACTGTCGCTTGGTTCGGAGAGAATTGCGGACCCGCTCGGCCAGTTCGGCCGGCTCGAAGGGTTTGGTGACGTAGTCGACCCCGCCCAGGTTCAGGCCGCACACCTTCTCGTCGACCGAGGCGGACGAGGTGAGGAAGATGACGGCCGCCCGCGAGGCCAGCGTGCGCAGCTCGCGGCAGACGTGGAAGCCGTTCATGTCGGGCAGGTCGACGTCGAGCAGCACGACCTCGGCACCGCGCGAGGCGGCCATCTCCAGCCCCTCCACGCCGCTGTAGGCCGAGCAGATGTGCCAGGGCTCGCTGACGAAGTACGACGAGACGAGCTGGTGGATGTCCGGGGAGTCATCAACGATGAGGATGGTCGGCGTCATGGGTTCTCCTGATTTGAACGCCGTTCCGGCCTGCCCGCTTCAGCGGGCAGGGAGAAACGTACGGGCTTGTGCGCCCCTGACCGCTGAAGCGGGCAGGCCGGGGCGCGGGAGGGCTGCTAGTTGACCGAGCGGTCGACCAGCTGGAACTCCGTCAGTTCACCGCCGAACTGGATGGTCCCCTGCTCGCTGAGCTGCGCGTGGCGCAGGGCCTCGGTGGCGTGCCAGAGGAGCGAGTCGCCGATCGAGTAGTGCGACAGGGCGACGCCGACGTCGACCGGCCCGGTGGCCCCGCACGAGGCGAGGGCGACGTCGACGGCGGCATGGACCCGCTGGCCCAGCGCGATGGCCGACGGCTGGTTGGCGGTGAACGCCAGCACGGCGATGGTGCGGTCGTCGTACCGGCAGGCGACGTCCTCGCGGCGGAGGACCGACAGGATGCTCTGCGCCGCCGCCCGCAGGACCGCGTCGCCCCCCGCCGCCCCGCGCTCGGCGACGATGGCGTCCCAGTTGTGGACGCTCGTCACGCAGCAGGCCAGCGGCTGGCTGTGGCGGCGCGAGGCGGCCAGGTCGGCCTCGATCCGCTGGTCCAGGTAGGCCCGGTTGAACAGGCCGGTCAGCTCATCGCGGGCGATGCGCTCGTCGACCTTTCGCATCTCTCGCTGGGCGCGAAGGACCGAACGCATGCGGGCCTTGAGCTCGTCCCCCTCGAACGGCTTGGTGATGTAGTCGGCGGCGCCGATGTCGAGCCCGCGCACCTTGTCCGGCACGTCGCCGTTGGAGGTGAGGAAGACGACCGGGATGCGCTGGGTGAAGGGGTTGGCCTTGAGCGACCGGCACGCCTCGAAGCCGTCGAGGCGGGGCATGGACATGTCGAGCACGATCGCGTCCGGCCGCTCTCTTGCGGCCATCTGCACGGCCGCCTCGCCGTCGCACGCCTCGGAGCAGGTGGTGAAGGGGTCGGTCAGGACCTCCCGCACCAGCGCTCGAATGGCAGGGTCGTCGTCGGCGATCAGGATGGTTCTCTTCATGCGCTGCCCTCCCGGGATAATGGTGCCGTGCTTCAACATGACACGGCTGATATCGCCGTTGAGGGGTCGGTAATACAGGCGAACTTGAGCTGGTTTGAACTATAAAGTTCAGCGCCGCGCCTGCCCCGGGGAAGGCGCGGCGGATGCGAGATCGACGGTTCGTCAGGTGCCCGGCACGCGCGAGTTGCTTCGCCGGCTCACCAGTGAGCCTCGGGCATTTTCATGTCGACGTGACCGGCGGCCCGGAGGCGGTCGGCGAGGGCCTGCTCGGCCGCGGCGTCGGCGGCGCGGCCCAGCTGCTCGTACGCCTGCGCCAGGCTGCGGTGCGCCAGCGGTGACCCCGGGTCGACGCGCAGCACCCGGCGGGCGGCGGCGGCCAGCGACAGCGCGTAGTGCTGCCTCGCCTCGGCCGACCGGCCCGGCTCGCGGGCCAGCACCCGCGCCAGCGTCACCTCGTACTTGGGCTCGTCGGGGTCCAGGGCGATGGCGGTCCGGCTGTCCCGCTCGGACGCCGACAGGTCGCCGGCCCGCTCGGCCGCCAGCGCCAGGGTCGACCAGGCGATCCCGCTCCGCGGGTTGACCGTCAGGTTGTGCTCGAACAGCGAGAACGTGTCCCGCCAAACGCCGACCTGCGTCGCCGTCACCCCCGCCCAGATCAGCAACACCGCGCCGGCGACCGGCCGGGCCAGCGGGCCGGCGACCTTGGCGGCCCAGGCGACGACGACGGCGACGCCGAGCATCGGCAGGTACAGGTAGCGGTCCGACACGGTGGAGAACTGCTGGTAGATGAACGGGACGATCCCCAGCACCGGGCCGACCCCGACGATGAAGACCGCCACCCCGGCTGGGACGATGCGCCGATCCCCCAGCCGCCGCGCGACGCCCACCAGGCCAACGCCCGCGACGACGGCGGCCGTGATGCCGAGCGCCGCGCCGGTGACGTGGTCCCAAACCCACCGCGGGGTCCGACCGTAATCGATCGCGAGGCCGGCGGGCCAGACGAGGTGGCGGGCGTAGAAGGCGATCGCGTCGGCCGCGACCAGGGGCCGCACGGCCGGGGGGTTCCAGGTCATCACCGTGGCGTCGGCCTGCTGGCGATGCGTGACCCAGCTGCAGAGCAGGCCGAGCGCCACCCAGCCGGCCAGCGCGCCGAGCGACCGCCGGGTCACCCGCCCCCCCGCCGCCCACGCCAGCAGCCCGGCGATCGGTGGGACGACGACCGACGCCGGCTTAGCGCACAGGGCCACCGCGTAGGCGGCCGTCGCCAGCCCGTACGCCCCCCACGTCGCCCGGCGGTGGGCGCGGAGGAACAGCAGGATCGACAGCAGCGCCCACAGCCCGCTGAACGTGTCCTTGAACCCCGACGCCCAGGCCACGGGCTCGGCCTGCACCGGGTGGAGGGCAAACGCCAGCGCGCCCACAATGGCCGGCGCCTCGGCGGCGATCAGGCGGCGCAGGATGAGCCAGACCAGCACGGCGTTGGCGGCGTGCAACACGACGTTGGCCAGGTGGAACACGGCTGGGTCGAGCGTGGTGGTGCCCCCCTGTCTCGGCGTCGCCGCGACCAGCGACAGCAGGCCCCACCCGGTGTAGGTGGCGGGAATGTACAGACCCAGGTACGGCTTGCCCCAGAACGCGGCGAGGCTGTGGGCCGTGAACGGGCGCAGGTACGGATCGTCGCGGATGTGGGCCTCGTCGTCGAACATGACGAACCCGAACCCGACCGTCCGCCCGAAGACGACGAACACGGCGACGGCGATCAGCAGCGCCCAGCGGAGCCGGGGCCGCCCCAATGCTGACGCGGCAGTCGGAACGGGCGGCAATGGGACTGACGTTGCGCTCGCCATGCGCCCTCTCTCCCGCGACGGCGGGAAGAGCATCTTACCCGGTGCGCCGGTCGACCGGCTCATTTGGCGAGAAGCCGCTCGGTGCAGGCCTTGTCAGCGTCGGACAAGGGGCATCGGCGGTTGCGAGTGATCGGTGTTGTCGTACCCACCGTTCTCGTACGCACCGGCCAGCAGCGGCTGTAGGTCGAGCGTGAGATCAGCGTCCTGCAGACTCAGCGGCACGCGGAAAGGCGGACCGGGCGGCAAAACACCATACGCCAACGCCCCGAGCCCGCTTGATTCCGCCCGTCGGTCGCTTATCCTCTCCGGCCCGAGCCGTCCAGCCCCAGGTGGGGTCGATCGGCTGTCGACCGGCTGCGTCGGCTCTCCCACGGTGGGATGGCTGGCCGCCTGGTGACACCAGACAGGACAGACATGATCACGGCAGAAGCGAAGACTCAGATCATCGGCGAGTACAAGGTCCACGAGAAGGACACGGGTTCGCCCGAGGTGCAGATCGCGATCCTCACCAAGCGGATCAACGACCTGCGGTCCCACTTCGACAGCCACAAGAAGGACCACTCGTCCCGGCGGGGACTGTTGAAGCTGGTCAGCCGGCGCAACCAGCTCCTGAAGTACCTGACCCGGCAGGACCCGGCCCGGTACAAGCAGATCATCGGGCGACTCGGCCTGCGTAAGTAATGGCTCACCCCGCGGGGCACGCATTCGCGTGCCCCGCGGTCGTTTAACGCCCCGCTCGCCGGCCGGCCGTTGGCCCCGGACCGACCGACGCGAGCCGGACCTGTCGCCACAGATGCACACATCCGCACACCATCCTGAAACGTGAAGACGTGAAACGTGAGAAGCTCCGTCACGTTTCACGTCTTCACGTTTCACCCTGGTGGTGTCCGGATCTGTCCATCTGTGGACCGTGACGTTTGACCCACACCCGCGGGGCCACAGGACCATCCACCATGCAGAAGATTTCCGTCCAGCGGCAGATCGCCGGCCGCACGTTGTCCATCGAGACCGGCACCCTGGCCAAGCTGGCCGACGGGTCGGTCACGATCCAGTACGGCGAGACGGTCGTGTTCGGCGCGGTCGTCCGGGCCAACCCGCGCGAGGGGATCGACTTCTTCCCGCTGCAGGTCGACTACCGCGAGCGCCGCGCCGCCGCCGGGAAGTTCCCCGGCGGGTTTCTGAAGCGCGAGGCCCGGCCCACGACCAAGGAGATCCTCACCGCCCGGCTGATCGACCGGCCGCTGCGGCCGCTGTTTCCCAAGGGGTTCATCGACGAGGTGCAGATCCAGCTCAACGTGCTGGCGTTCGACAACGAGAACGACCCCGACGTGCTGAGCGGCATCGCCGCCAGCGCCTGCATCGCCATCAGCGACATCCCGTTCCTGTCCCCCACGGCCCACGTCCGCGTCGGCCGCATCGAGGGCAAGCTGGTGCTGTTTCCCACGGTGGAGCAGGTCGAGTACAGCGACTTCGACCTGGTGGTGGCCGGGACGAAGAACGCCGTGAACATGATCGAGATCGGCAGCCGCGAGGTGCCCGAGGACGAGGTGGCCGACGCGATCGAGTTCGGCCACAAGGCGGTGATCGAGATCGTCGGCGCGATCGAGGAGTTGGCGAGCAAGGTGGGCGTCAAGAAGGGCGGCTATACCCACGCCGGGGATGAGGCGTTCGTCAGCGAGATCAAGTCGAAGGTGTCCGCCAAGATCCGCGAGGTGAAGGGCAAGCCCGGCAAGTCCAACCGGAACGACGCGGTGAAGCAGATCCTGACCGACCTGATCGCCGACATGGCCCCGCCGGTGACCGACACCCACGCCAGCTACGCCCAGATCGTCGCCCAGAAGGAGCGGGCCAAGCGGATCCGGGCCGTGTTCAGCGACGTCGAGGAGCAGGCGACCCGCGAGGCCATCCTGGACGGCGTGCGCCCCGACGGCCGGGGGTTCGACGACATCCGCCCGATCAGCTGTAGCGTGGGCGTGCTGCCGCGCGTGCACGGGTCGGCCGTTTTTAGCCGGGGCGAGACGCAGTCGTTGGTCACGATCACGTTGGGCACCAGCGCCGACGAGCAGATGGTCGACGGGCTGATCCCCGAGTACAGCCAGAAGTTCTTCCTCCACTACAATTTCCCCAGCTACAGCGTCGGTGAGGTCCGCCCGATCCGTGGCCCGGGCCGTCGCGAGATCGGCCACGGCGCGCTAGCCGAGCGCAGCCTGCTGGCCGTGCTGCCGCCGGTCGACCAGTTCCCCTACACGGTGCGGGTCATCAGCGACATCCTGGAGAGCAACGGCAGCTCCAGCATGGCCAGCAGCTGCGGCGGCACGCTGGCCCTGATGGACGCCGGCGTCCCCATCACCAAGCCGGTCGCCGGCATCAGCGTCGGCCTCGTGAAAGAGGGCGACCGCTCGGTGCTGATCACCGACATCCTCGGTGAGGAGGATCACTTCGGCGACATGGACTTCAAGGTGTGCGGCACCCGCGACGGCATCACCGCCATCCAGCTCGACATCAAGATCGAGGGGCTCGACTACAAGATCATCCGCGAGACGCTGCACCGGGCGAAGGCCGCCCGGCTGAAGATCCTGGACATCATGGAGAAGACCCTGCCCGCCCCGCGCAAGCAGATCAGCGCCTGGGCCCCGCGCCTGTTGACCGTCAAGATCGACCCCGAGCGGATCGGCAAGCTGATCGGCCCGGGCGGGAAGAACATCAAGGCGCTCCAGGCCGACACCGGCGCGAACGTCGACATTGAGGACGACGGCACGGTCTACATCAGCTCCACCGACGCCGCCGGCGCCGAGCGGTGCCGCGACATCATCGAGGCGATGACGGCCGAGGTGAAGGTCGGCAAGATCTACAACGGGCGGGTGGTGAGCATCAAGGACTTCGGCGCGTTCGTCGAGATCGCCCCCGAGACCGACGGCCTGTGCCACGTCTCCGAGCTGAGCGACAAGTACGTCAGCCACGTCGGCGACGTGGTCCACCTGGACCAGGAGATCAAGGTGAAGGTGCTGCTGGTCGACGACCAGGGCCGGATCAAGTTGAGCCGCAAGGCCGCCATGCTGGAGCTCGGCGAGACCGACCCCGAGCCGGCCCCGCGCCCCGTGAGCGACGGCGGCCACAGCGGCGGCGATCGCGGCCCCCGCCGCGACGACCGCGGGCCGCGGCGGTAATGCCTGTTTTTCCGATTGACGAGACGCAACGACCCCGGCGAAAGGCGGGGTCGGTTTGGTTCGGGATGGTGTGGTATCATCTGTCGGTAGCGAACCCGGAGTGATGGATGCCACAGACCCTCGCCCAACCGGCCCGTAAGGCTCGTCGCAAACCAATCCACGTTGGTCCGGCCGACAACGGCCGCCAAATGTCACTCGACGATTTCGACCACGCCATCGGCGAGGAAGGATATTTCTACGAGCTGAACAGAGGGGTCATCGAGGTGACGAACATCCCGCACCGTCGGCACATGGTTCAGATGTTGAACGTGCGCGACCAACTAATCGGCTACAAGCTCGCCAACCCCGGCGTGATCCAAGCGGTTGCTGGCTCGTTCGACAGCAAGATGCTTATCGGCGATGAGGAGTCCGAACGGCATCCCGACATTTCGGTATACCTCTCGCCTATGCCCGACGTGGACGAGATCTGGTCCATTTGGGTTCCCACGATCGCCGTGGAGATCGTGTCGGAGAGCTCGGCCAAGCGGGATTACGAAGAGAAACCGCCCGAATATCTCGCGTTCGGCGTTCAGGAATACTGGATCGTCGACGGGTTCCGCCGACAACTCACCGCGCTGACTCGCTACCGCGGAGCAGAGTGGCGTGAGAAGGTCGTCAAGCCGAATCACAAGCCCTACGCGACCCGCCACCTTCCGGGCTTCACGTTTGACCTGAAATCTGTACTCGGCGTGCCGTAACGGATTGCGAGCGGTTACAGGCGTCCCGCCACACCACGGACATCGGACCGCGAGGCGGCGAGTCGCATGGCACCTCACGCCACCTCATCCGACAGGTCCCGATCGCGCACCCCGATCAAGTACAGGATCCCGTCCAGCCCCAGCCGGCTGATCTTGTGCTCGGCCGACGCCGCCACCAGCGGCTTGGCGTGGAACGCGATGCCGAGCCCCGCCGCCGCCAGCATGGGCAGGTCGTTCGCGCCGTCGCCCACGGCGATCGCCTGCTGCAGTGAGATGTTCTCCGCGGCCGCGATCTCGCGCAGCAGGTCGGCCTTCCGCTTCGCGTTCACGATCCGCCCCAGCACCCGGCCGGTCAGCTTGCCATGGACCACCTCCAGGTCGTTCGCGTGGACGTGATCGATCCCCAGCCGCCGTTGCAGCATCTCCCCGAAGTACCGGAACCCGCCTGACAGCAAGGCGGTCTTGAACCCGAACCGCCTCAGCGCCCCCACCAGCACCTCGGCCCCCTCGGTCAGCTCCAACCGATCGGCCACGCGCTGCATCACGCTCGCGTCCAACCCCTTGAGCAGCGACACGCGCCGGATCAGCGACTCGTCGAAGTCCATCTCGCCGCGCATGGCCGCCTCGGTGATGCGCGACACCGCATCCCACGCGCCCGCCTCGCGGGCCAGCTCGTCGATCACCTCGTGTCGGATCAGCGTCGAGTCCATGTCGAACGCCACCAGCCGCCGCATGCGCCGGTAGACGGTGTCGCGCTGCCACGCCAGGTCGACCGGCTCACGCTGCGTGATCTCCATCAACCCCGACCGGATCGCGTGCTCATCCGCCGGCTTGCCGCGCACGGAGAACTCCACGCACGCCCGCCGGGGCCGCCCATCGTCCACGCGCGGCAACCGCCCGGACAGGCGGGTGATCGCGTCGATGTTCAACCCCTGGGAGGCGATCAGCGACGACACCGCCGACAGGTGCGACGCCGACACCTGCCGCGTCAGCAGCGTCAGGATGAACCGCGGTGCCCCCTCGCGCCCGACCCACGCGTCGTAGTCGGCGTCGTCGACCGGCGTCATCCGCAGCCGCAGCCCGGCGTGGTGAGCGGTGAACAACAGGTCCTTCAGCAGCGGCGTCGACCCCTGGTCCGGCCGGATGCGGATCAAGATGCCCAGCAGCAGCGTGCTGTGGATCACCGACTGGTTCACGTCCAGCACGTCGATCCCGTGTTCGGCCAAAATCCCCGTCAGCCGCGCCGTGAGCCCCGGCCGATCGTCGCCCGTGATGTTGAGGAGGAGAACTTCCGGCTGCATCCCGGCCACTATCGCCGCTCCATCCCACACCGCAACAAACCCACTGAAGCCGGCGTCTGAGGTACCTCGACGACCCGGATCCGCGGGCGGAAAGCTACTGCTCGAAGGGCTCCAGCACCCATACCCCGTACGGATTGTGGAACGGCGTCCCCGCCGGAAACCGCTCGCACGCCACCGCCCGCAACCGATGCGACGGCCCCTCTTCCGACCTGATCGGATCGCCATCCGCCAGCGTCACCCCCGACCGGTAGCTGTACCCCAGGAAGTTGTGCAGCACGTACATCCCCCGCCCCGGGTCCGGCGGGTTCGGCAGCTCCACGTCCCGACACCCCAAACAGTGCATGCCGATCGAGAACATCGCCTCCGGCCCGCCGGCCAGATGGACCAGCGCCCAGTACACGCCGCCGTCCCCATCATCCCCGGCCAGTTCCAGCCAATCCTGCGGCGAGTGCGTCGACCCGCAGTTGTCGACGAACACCCCCAGCCCCCGGCCCGCACGATGGCCGCCCCCGCGCGCAACACCGCCCGCGCCGCCTCGACCGACCCGCCCGGCCCGCCGACGCAGATCTTGATCGTGTGCTCCCGCATCGCCGCCAGCTCCGCGTCGCTCAGCCGGTTCTCGTGCTCGAACAGGTCGGCGATCTCGTCGTCCCCCGCCACCACGTTGAGGTAGAAGCGCTGCCCCGTCGCGCGGTGAACCAGGGCCGGCTCGTCCCCCTCCCTGTCGGGCCAGACCGGCTGGTACCCCGTATCCGCCGCCGCCAGCCGTTCGCCCAGGTCGCCGGGCGACCCCCAGTTCCCCGGAATGCGAAGCAGGATCTCCGGCAGCACGTCGTCCGTGTCGTTCCCCCGTGGGGGCGACATTCTAACAAGTTCACGGAGCCGAGCGGCTCCGCCGCCGACCTTTCGCCGCGTGAGCACGCCGCTGAAGATCCCGCGGCCGAGCCGCCGGGCTCTGACCGTTAATCAAGCTTCCCCAGCGCCACCCGAAGGTTCGCCGGCACCCGCCCGTCATCGAACCACACCCACGCCGCCGCCGACACCTCGGCTGCGTCGGCCACCAGCGGATCATCGGGATCCGCAGCGAAGACAAACCGAAAGTCGTGGTGCATGTGCGCCGGTTCCTCGCGCCGCTCGTTCGCCGGGATCGGGTGCGAGTCGATGTCGATCGGCACTACCGATGCCGGTCCCACGTCAATGCCGACCTCCTCCAGCACCTCCCGCCGCGCCGCCGCCGGCGGCAGCTCCCCCGCCTCCACGTGCCCGCCCGGCGGCAGCCACCGGCCCAGCACGTTGTGCCGGATCAGCAATACCCGCCGCGACGGCAGGTCGACCACGACCCCGCTGGCCGTCACGTGCCCCGGCAACGCCCGACGGTCGTGCAGCGGGCCGGGCGGGTCGGCCAGCAACGCGATCAAGTCGGCCATGCGAGCGCGCTCATCGCCATGGCGGCGCAGGTATTCGTCAACGGTCGTCCGACACCAGACGTTCAACGGCGATGCGACCATGGTTTCCAGTGCGATGCATAAAGCCGCCGATGGTATCGGCGGGCGTCCGTTCGGACAGGGCGGACCGCCGATAGCATCGGCGGCTTTATTGGCGTCCGCCGAATATCCCTTCCGTTCGTTCGGGAATCCACACTCGAAACACATCGACGCCACCGGGGTACGGAGCACCTTGCCGCAACGCGAACACGGTGGCCCATAGAGGGAAACACGGTGGTGCCACACCGCGTTGGGGTTGGTCTCGTGAAAGCCGTGATCCGCTCGTACTCGACGAGGAAGCCGCCGAAGTGCCGTTCCCACATGCTGAGCGGTTTGCCATCCACCTCTGAGCCCACCGGCACAACGGCGGGTTCGCTCGCAGCCGTCGTGTAGCGTGCCGCGACCCTGGCGAACTCCGCCTCGTCAAGCATGGGCATCACCTGCTTGCACCGCCAGCACCAGATCATCTCCATGTCACAGCTCCGGCGTTTTCAGCACCGCCCCCGTGTCCGCGCTCGTCACCATCGACGCGTACCGAGCCAGGTACCCGTGCGTGATCTTCGCCGGATGCCGCTTCCACCCGGCGCGGCGCTTCTCCAGTTCCGCCTCCGGCACGTCCAGCGTCAGCGTCCGGCCGGGGATGTCGATGCGGATCGTGTCGCCCGGCTCGACCATCGCGATCGGCCCGCCGGCCGCCGCTTCCGGCGAGACGTGGCCGATGCACGCGCCGCGCGTCGCCCCGCTGAACCGGCCGTCGGTCAGCAGTGCCACGCTCTCGCCCAGGCCGCGGCCCATGATGGCGCTGGTGCAGCTGAGCATCTCCTGCATGCCGGGGCCACCGCGGGGGCCCTCGTAGCGGATGACGACCACGTCGCCGGCCTTCACCAGGCCGTCGAGCACGCCCTGCGTGGCCGACTCCTCGCTCTCGAAGATCACGGCGGGCCCGGCAAAGTTGTGCATCGACGGGTGGACGGCCCCGATCTTCAGCACGCTGCCGTTGGGGGCGAGGTTGCCAAACAGCACGGCCAGCCCCCCGGTCTGGCTGTACGGGTTGCTCAGCGGGCGGATCACGTCGGCATCCTTCACGGTGGCGTCGCCGATGTTCTCGCCCAGCGTTCTCCCGGTGACGGTGATGCAGTCCAGGTTCAGCGTGCCCGGCTTGCCGGCGATCGTCTTGAGGATGGCCGAGATCCCGCCCGCGCGGAACACGTCCTCCATGTGGTATTTCCCGGCCGGCGCCACCTTGCACACGTACGGCACCCGCGCGCTCACCTCATTCAGGTGCGACAGCGGGAACGGCACCCCCGCCTCGATCGCCACCGCCAGCGCGTGCAGCACCGTGTTCGTGCTGCCGCCCATCGCCACGTCGAGCGCGAAGGCGTTCTCGAACGACTTGTGCGTGAGGATGTCGCTGGGCCGGATGTTGTCCTTCACCAGTTGGACGATCCGCCGCCCCGCCTCAGCGAACAGTTCATCCCGCGCCGGGTCGGTCGCCAGGATGGAGCCGTTGCCCGGCAGCGCCAGGCCCAGCGCCTCGTTCAGGCAGTTCATGCTGTTGGCGGTGAACATGCCGCTGCAGCTGCCGCAGGTTGGGCAGGCGTTCTCCTCGATGTCCTGCAGCGTGGCCAGCGACATCTTGTTCGCCGACACCTGCCCCACCGCCTCGAACACCGTCGCCAGGTCGATCGCCTTGCCGTCCTTGCTCTTGCCGGCCTTCATGGGCCCGCCGCTGACGAAGATCGTCGGGATGTTGCACCGGGCGGCGCCCATCATCATGCCGGGGACGATCTTGTCGCAGTTGGGGATGCACACCACGCCGTCGAAGCAGTGGGCGCGGAGCATCGTCTCGACCGAGTCGGCGATGATTTCCCGGCTCGGCAGGCTGTACTTCATCCCGCCGTGCCCCATGGCAATGCCGTCGTCCACGCCGATCGTGTTGAACTCGAACGGGATCCCGCCCGCCGCGTAGACGGCCTCGCGCACCTTCTTCCCCACCACGTCTAGGTGGGCGTGCCCCGGGATGATCTGCACGAAGCTGTTGCAGACGGCGATGAACGGCTTGTCGAAGTCGGCCTCGCTCTTCACCACCCCGGTCGCCCGGAGCAGGCTGCGGTGCGGCGCGCGGATGACGCCCTTCTTGATCGTGTCGCTGATGGCCATGGTCGGTGTCCTCGTCTCGGTTCGTGAGGCGGCATTCTAGCACGCCTGCCCGCCGCCGGGGACACCTCGAGACGAGACACCGCGCCAATTGAGCGAACCGCACATTTGGCCTCCGCGATCGCGCCGGGGGTTGCGTCCGATCCCGGCCCGGACGACCGGATCACCCCACCGCGAAAGGCGATGACACCGCCGGCCGCAGCTTGCCGCAGGCGGCGGTCAGGCGGGCCCGAGCACCGGGGAACATGCCCAGCACGTCGTCGCCGGCGAACGTGGCGACGCCGCCGGTGACGGTCGCCGTGGCGACGGTCGTCTTCGGGTTGGACCGCAACGCGACGACCTGCCCGTCGGCGAGGGCGACGCCGTTGCCGTACTTGTCGATCACGGCCACCGCGGCGGCGAGCACGCCGCCCGTGACCGTCGGCTGCTTTGAGAACGTCAGCTTGGCCGGCGCTCCGGCCGCCACGTTGAGGGCCTGCTGGACCGACTCCCCGTCCGCCGCCCGCACGCTGACGGTGTACGTCCCGGCCACGGTTAGCTTCGGCAGGCGGACGGTGGCCCGCCCCTGCGCCACGCGGGCCGTCAGCGTCCGCAACGTCGCCCCGCTGCCGGCCGGCGCGGTCACGGTCACCGACACCGTCGCCCCCTTCGCGGGGACGGTCCAGTTCGGGAACGACTGGGCCACGTTGACCGCGACCGTCCCGGCCGACTGGCCAGCCGCGACCGAGGCGGCCGCGAGCAGCGGCGACGTCACGTACACGGTCACCGTGGCCCGGGCCAGCGTGCCGCCGCTGAACGTCAGGGCGTAGGTGCCGGCGCTCGGGAACGTGAGATCCCCGAAGCCCGCCGTGCCGCCGGCGGTCGCAAGGGTCGTCGTGCCGCCGAGCGTCTGGCCGCTCGCGTTGGCGGTGATCGTGTAGCCGCCGTCGGCCACAGGGTTGCCGTAGGCATCGGTGACGCCGACCGTGATCGGGCTGACCGGTTGCCCCGCCAGCACGACGGCCGAGGCGGGCGTGGCAGTGAGGGCCGATGCCGCGGCGGGCAGGACCGCGAACGCCTTCGAGCTGGCCGAGCCAACGGTCACCGCGTAGGTGCCCGCCGCCGTCAGCACCGTGCCGCTCAACAGCGTCGCCTGGCCGTTGGCGACCGGGGCCTGCTCGGTGGAGTAGAGGACGCCCCCCTTGGTTACCGCGATGGTGATCGTCGTGCCGTCGTGGGCGTGGACGGCGTTGCCGTAGGCGTCGTCCAGCTGCACGAGCACGCCGGCCATCGCCTGGCCCGCGGTGACGGTCGTCGGCTGGGTGAGGAACTGGAACTGGGCAACGTCGTCCAGCGACGTGACGTCGAACGGCGTCGACGTGACGGCCGGCAGGCTCGCCGCGACCGCCGACAGGGTGTAGGTGCCGGCGGTCGTCAGCGCGACCGCGCCGAAGCTGGCGACGCCGGCGGTGGCCGTCGCGGCGCGGGTGCCGACCGGCGTGGTGAGCGTGACGGCCGTGGCGGCGGTGGGGACGACGTTGCCGAACGCGTCGACCACGTCGACCTCGGGCTGGAGCGCCTGCCCCGCCGGGATCGACGCCGGCACCGCCGCGAACGCCAGCGCCGCCACCGGCCCGGCCGTGACGGTCGGCGTGTTGAGGTTCACCTGCCGCAGGTCGCCGTAGCTGAACGTCAGGTACGTCTCGCCCGCGTGGGGCAGCGTGAGGTCGGCGAACGTCGCCTGGCCGTTGACGACCGGCTCGGCGGTGGTCCCGCCGAGGTAGTCCGAGTCCTGGTCGATCGCGCCGCTGTAGACGTTGGGCACGACGTACACGGCCGACGTGGCCGACGTGACGACGTTGCCGAACGCGTCCTCAATCGTGGCGGTGATCGGCCCCAGCGTCGCCCCGGCCGCGACCGACGCCGGGCTCGACGCCGGCCCCACCACCGACAGCGCGGCCGCCTGGGCCGGCGTCACGGCGATGGCCGTCGACGTCGCCGCCGTCAGGCCGGTCGCGGTGGCACGCAGGGTGTAGGTGCCGACCTTGGTGAGGGCGGCCGCGTTGATCGTCGCCACGCCGGCCACGGCCACGGCGGAGGCCGTGCCAATGAGGGTGGCCCCGCTCGGGCCGGACGCCACCGACACGGTGACGGTGCTCGACTGCGTCGTGTCGATCCGCCCCGACCCATCCTCCAGGGCGACGGTCAGGCGCAGCGCCGCCCCCGCCGCGGCGGTCGATGCCGGCTGGACCGTGAAGGCCGCGTGCGTGGCGGCCGACAGCAGCGCCCGCCGCTCCAGCGGCTCGACGGCGCACCGTGTCCTGCTCAGCCCACGCGTGCCGCGCCTCATGCCGTTCCAGTCCGTTGGTGCCGCCGCCGCCCACGGCGGCCCCGTGGCCCCGAACCGGCAGCGTCTCGAAATCCATCGGGCGATGGGGCCGGGAACTTTACGGGACGATGCGCGGGTTCGATAGTCGCCCGGTGCCCGCGCTGCGCAGCGGTCGCCCGGATGAACGAAAGCACGGCGGGGCCGACGTTTCGTCGGCCCCGCCGGTTTCAGGGTTATCCAATCGGCCGGTCGCTCACGCGATCGTGTAGGTCGCGTCGGTCGAGACGGTCAACTTGCCCAGCGACGCGGTCAGCTTCGCGTAGCCGCCGGGGTTGATCGCGCTCGACACCGACAGGCCGCCGGTGAAGGTGGCGACGCCGTCCTCCAGCGTGGCGGTCGTCGCGCCGGTCAGGGCGGCCAGCTTGCCGAAGGTCGACCCGTGGCCCAGCGACAGCGTGACGGCCGCGCCGTCGGCCGCGGCGGTGAGGTTGCCCCACCTGTCGATCGCCTGCACGGCGGCGGTCGCGGTGCCGTTCAACAGCGACGGCAGCTTGGTGAACACCAGCTTGGCCGCCGCGGCGGGCTGGACGACGATCGACTGCGTCACCGTCGCGCCGGTCGCGTCGGTCAGCGTCACCGTGTACGTGCCGGCGACGTGCAGGCTCAGCTTCGGCAGCATGGCCAGGCCGGCCTTGACGTGGATCGCGCCGCTCAGGGCGATCGTGCCGTCGGCCGAGCTGGCGATGCTCAGCTGCACGGTCTGGGCCGCCTTTGCCTTGGCGAGCGCGACGGACGGAAGCGACGCCGACACGTCGATCGTCACGGCGGCGGACTTCGCGCCGGCGATCAGCGTGGCGATCGGGACGATCACCGGCGTCGGGGCGGGCGTCACGGTCGGCGTCGGGCTGGGGGTCGGCGTGGTGGTCGGCGTCGTGTGGGCGACGGTGACGGTGACGGGTGCCGACGTGGCGGCGGCCAGCGTCTTGGTGGTCGCGGTCAGCACGTCGGTGCCGACCGTGGTGATGGTCAGGTTGCTGAACGTCGCGACGCCGTTGACGGCCGTCACCGTGGCCGTCGGAACGTTGATGGCGGCGGTGGTCGCGGCCGTCACGGCCTGCGTGGCCAACGTGACGACTGAGCTCGCCGTCGTCACCACGTTGCCGTACAGGTCCTCAACGGCGACCACCACCGGCTGCACCGCCTGGCCCAGCAGGGCCAGGACCGGCTGGCTGATGACGGCCAGCTGCGACGCGGCGGCGGCGGTCACGTGGGTGACGGTGGACGTCACCGACGTCAGGCCGGTTGCGACGGCCTTGAACGTGTAGTCGCCGGCCTTGGTCACGACGACGTCATTGAACGTGGCGACGCCGTTGACGGCGGTCGCCGAGACGGTGCCGCTCAGCGTCGCCCCGACCGGGCCGCTGGCGATGGCCAGGGTGACGGTGCCGGCCTGCGACAGGTCAACGTTGCCGTTCGCGTCGGCCAGGTGGACGACGATCACCCCGCCGCCGCCGGCGGACAGGCTGGTCGGAACGGCGGTGACGACGGCCTGCGTCGCCTTGCCAACCGTGCCCGCGACGACCGTCGAGACGGTCTGGGTGACGTTGGTGCCATACACGTTGACGTTGGGCGATGCGGTCGTGACCGACATCATCAGGCGGGACTCGACCGCCTCCATCACCGCGCGACGACCGCGGGCGATGGAGCGGGTGTTACCGGACGCGACACGCTGGATCTGGCTCATCTTGGCATTCATGGCGATTCCCTTTAGTCGGGACCACACATCGGCCGTTATCGGGCGGCCTTACCATGGATATCGAGCCGCCCCAGACACGGCTTTACGTGCAGCTGGGACCATGCGTTATGGCGATCTGGGGGAGGTGGGTAGGGGCGGGAACCGTGCTGGGATACCGGCTCAAGCCGCGCGGCGGAAGCCCGCGGGCGGTGGTGGCCAGATGTGGGCGGGCTTGCGAACGGTCCGCGGGCTGCCGCCGCGCGGCTGGAAAGGGAGAGTCAGCTCGCAGCGAACGAAGACGTCACCGACAGCTTGCCGACGACGGCGGTCAGGCTCTCGCGAGTGCCGGGCGTCGCGCCGGTCACCGCGACATTGGCGAACGTCGCGACGTACCGGGAGAGGGAGCAGGACAAGACGCTGCCCGAAGAATTGGAGCCCGCCGTAGTGGAGGGGGTCGACTGAGAGAGCGATCAGCCGATGATCTCGTCCACCGCGGCCGCGGCGAGGTCGCGCCACTTCTCGGCAACGTGCAGTCTTCGGAAGCTGAGCTGCTGGTTCATGGCGGTCGTCATCGGCGAGCTCTGGGCGAAGGGGCGGGTGGAGCCGTCGGGGCCGACGACCAGCACTTCGTCGCCCTTGCCGCCGTCGGTGGCGTAGGGGGCGTCGCTGGGCTCGTCGTAGAACAGGTCGTAGGCCGGGTCGCCGCCGGCGGCCTCCACGCGGTCGGCCGCCTCTTGGGCGGCGCGGCGGGCACCGGCGCTGTCGGCGCGGTGGGTCATGTCGATCGTCTTGAACAGGCCGCGGAACAGCAGGCCGCGGCACAGGGCGTTCAACGTGGCGTCGGCCGAGCCGGTCCACACCTTGAAGCAGTGCCAGACCGAGACGTCGTCCAGGTCGCGGAACTCCTCGATCGTGAACCGCTGGCCCAGCAGCGCCTTGAAGACCGGCGTCTCGCGGGCGGGCCACTCCAGGCGGTCCTGCACGGCGAGCCGCTTGGCACGCTGGAGCGCGAGCTTCACCATGCCCTCGGCACTGCGGACCACCTTGTGGAAGTAGACGTTGCGGTACATGTGGTACCGGGCCTGCAGGTAGGCCTCGACGGCCGACACGCCCTTGAACGTGACGGCCAACCGGTTGCTGGCAAGGTCGACCGTGAACGCGTGCAGCAGCCAGTTCAGGTCGTAGTCGCCGTACCGGCTGCCGGTCATGTGGTTGTCGCGGAGCAGGTAGTCGAGCCGGTCGGCGTCGAGCTGGCTGCTGAGCACGTCGCAGTAGAAGCTGCGCGCGGGCTTGCAGTTGAGCAGGTCGAGCACGCGCTCGGGCAGCAGCTTGTCGAACTGGAACAGGATGCGGTGGACCTCGCTGCCCGGGTCGATGATGACCCGGCCGGTCAGCCGCTCATGGTGGATGCCGCTGACCCGCTCGAACACGTGGCTGAACGGGCCGTGGCCGAGGTCGTGCAGCAACGCCGCGGCCAAGCAGACCGTCTCCTGGTCCGGGTCGAGGGTGACCGAGTGGCGGAGCTGGTCCAGGATCCGGCGGGCGGTCTCCATCACGCCGAGGCTGTGGCTGTAGCGGCTGTGGTCGGCCCCGGGGTAGGCGAAGCTGGCCATGCCGAGCTGGCGGATGCGGCGGAGCCGCTGGAACTCGGCGGCGTTCAGCAGCCGGTACAGCAGCGCGTCGGTCGGGCGGTCCAGACGGAAGGCGATCACGTCGTGGACCGGGTCGCGGATGATCTTCTCAGCCATGGCGGATCGCTTGTCGCAGTGGGATCAGATTGTCAGGGCAAGCCGGCGTCCGGAGCGGGTCATTCTACGCAAAATCCGAAGCGCACCCACCCGGTGGAGCGGCCGGCGGTTTTGGTGTCTAATGTGTCGAGCCGTCCCGGAGCCCCCGTCGTCAGCCGGCGGGGTGGGGCGAGCGGAGGTGCGAGCATCTATGCCAACGTCAACCGCCATCGAGCCCGTCGTCCCCCCCGTGGCCGCCCACGGGATCCGCGTCACGACCGTGCCGGCGTACGCCGCCGAGCACTCGGACCCGGAGGCGGGGAAGCACGTGTTCACCTACACGATCACCATCCACAACGACGGCGACGGCGCCGCGAAGCTGGTCAGCCGGCACTGGGTGATCATCGACGGCAACGGCAAGCGCGAGGACGTGCGGGGCCCCGGCGTGGTCGGGCAGACGCCGCGCGTCGAGCCGGGCGCGTCGTACGAGTACCAGAGCTTCTGCCCGCTGAAGACCCGCTGGGGCACGATGGAGGGGTCGTACCACATGCGGCGGGACGACGGCACCGAGTTCGACGTGGCCGTGCCGCGGTTCGTGCTGCACGTGGACTGACGCCGAGCCGAGTACACCGTCAAATCCGGCGTCTGATCCGCGTGCCGGATGATGGTGTCGCATTCGCGCGGACGGGACGGAGCGTCGCTTGCGTCCTGCGGCGACGATCTCGCGAAGGCGCAAGCGACTGCTGACGGACCTGCGCGAACGAGACGCCGGCACACGTGTGAGGTGCGACGAAGACCCGGGGGCGTCCCTCGGATACCGGCTTGGACCACCATCGAGATGTTCTGCCCATGCGTTTGAAGCGACCGACCAGCATCTGGATCGTGGGCTGCGCCGTCACGTTGGCGGCCGGGGCACTGGCGCTCGGCGAGCCGGCGACCGGGCCGTCGACGGCCCCCGCCGCGACGCAGGCGGTGGCGACGCAGCCGGCCGACGCGGACGTGGTCGCCCTCATCCGCCGGTTGGGAGCCGACGACGAGGCGGATCGGGCCAACGCCCAACAGCAGCTGGTCGACCTCGGCTCGACGGCCACCGACGAGCTGCGGCGGGCGGCGGACCACGACGCCGACCTGGAGGTGCGGAACCGAGCCAACGCGGCGCTGGCGCAGATCCGCGACCGCGATGCCAACGGTCCGACGCTTGTCAGCCTGCACGTCCACCAGGCGAACCTGACGTCGGTGCTGGCCGAGCTGAGCAGGCAGGCGCACGCCGAGGTGGCGCAGGCGTACGTCACCGTGGCGGGTCGGGCCGGGGGTCCGATGGTGACGTTGGACGCGGACCGCCAGCCGTTCTGGGAGGTGCTGGCGGACGTGTGCGGGCAGGCGAACGTCTGCCCGCTGCCACAGCTGGAGACGGCGAACCGCAACAGGCTGCTGTTATACCCGACGTCGCGCAACTGGCTGGCCAAGGGGCCGCACCAGGCGGCCGGGGCGTTCTGCGTGGGCGTGGCCGAGGTGGCGCGGATGACGTCGGTCGACCTGGCCGGCCCGCCGCTCACGAACGACTGGTTCACGGTCCGGCTGATCGTGTTCCCCGAGCCGAAGCTGGTGGTGACGCAGGTGTCGCCGCTGGCGCTGCGGGAGGCGACCGACGACGCGGGCAACTCCCTGGTGCCCCCAGCCCCGGCCGGGCTGATGCGGGCGATGGTCCGCATGGGCGGGCGGATGCCGCTGCGGACGGTCGACACCCGGCTGAAGTACCCGTCGGACCACCCCGGCCACCGGATCGCCACGCTGGCCGGCGACCTGGCGGTGACGCTGGCGCAGGGGGCGCAGCGGTTCGAGGCCGACGACGTGCTGGGCCACCCCCACGTCACCCGGCCGCTGCCGGGCGTGAAGGCGCGCGTGTCGATGGCGCGGCAGGGGCTGGGCTTCGCGGTGACGGTCGAGCTGGCGCGCGACGGGATGGCCGACGCCCAGTGGTACGCGATGACCAACCGGGTGAACGACTTGTCGTTGGAGGACGCGGCCGGCCGGCCGCTGACGCCGCCGTACGCGTGGATCTACGACGCGTCGAACTCCGACGCGACGTTCAAGGCGACCGGCACCTTCAGCCGGCAGGTGGCGATGGGCGCGAACCTGCTGATGAACCGCATGGGCGTCGCCGCCAACCCCAACGCCGCCCCCGCCGCCCCGCCCGGCGAGCCGGTCCGGATCGTGTGGAACGTCGCCGCCCGGTTCAAGGTGGTCACCGTGCCGGTCGCGTTCCACGACCTGCCGATGCCGTGACGGGCCGCCGGTGGTGGGATATCATCCGGGCATGAATCCCATTTGGACCGACCCCGAGCGGATGAGCGGCACGCCCTGCTTCACGGGGACGCGGGTGCCAGTCCGAAACCTGTTCGATTCGCTTCGATACGACAATTCTCTGTCGAGCTTCCTCGAATCGTTCCCCACGGTGAATCGGGAGCAGGCGCTGGCCGTGTTGGAAATGGCGGCGACGGCGGTGATTCCGGCATCCGCGTCGTTGGACTCGGCACCGCCCGCGCGGCAGCCGGCGACGGCCAGCAAATGAAACTGTTACTGGACGAGTGTCTAGATGAAAAGTTCCGCCATGACCTAGTCGGGCATGACGTGTTCACCGTCGGCTATTTGAATTGGAAGGGAACCAAGAACGGACGCCTGCTCGCGCGGGCGGCCGCCGCCGATTTTGGCGGGTTGGTCACGACCGATCGGGGCATCGAACACCAGCAGAACCTGCCACTGCTTCCGCTGTGCGTTTACATATTGATTGATGCCAAGTCGAACCAGCGCCAGGACCTTCTGCCATTCGCGGTCAACGTGCTGGCCGCAGTTGCCAAACCATCGTCGAAGCCGAGTGTTATTCATGTCCGCGCTTAACGGCTAGTGGACCGTCAGCCGGTGGAATGGGTAGGGCCTTGTCAGAGCCCAGCGGCTCCGCCGCGGGATCTGCCGGACGGGGGGACCCGCGGCATAGCCGTTGGGCTCTGCAGGGGTATCCGAATCACGCCTAACGGAACACTAGCCCCTCAGCGCCTGCAGCTCCGCCAACCGCTGCCCCGTCGGGGCGGCCTTGGTCTTCATCATCTCGACGAACGCGTCGAACAGGTAACTCGCATCGTGCGGGCCGGGGCTGGCCTCGGGGTGGTACTGGACGCTGAAGACCGGCAGCTTGCCGTGGCGGAAGCCCTCGACGGTGCCGTCGTTCAGGTTCAGGTGGGTCACGACGCCGCCGTTGGCCTCCAGCGTGGCGCGGTCCACGGCGAAGCCGTGGTTCTGGCTGGTGATCTCGACCCGGCCCGTGTCCAGGTTCTTCACCGGCTGGTTCCCGCCGCGGTGGCCGAACTTCAGCTTGAACGTGTCGGCCCCGATCGCCCGGCCGAGCAGCTGGTGGCCCAGGCAGATCCCGAACGTCGGCACCTGGCCCATCACAGCAGCGATCGGCTTCACGGCGTAGTCGAGCGCCGCCGGGTCGCCGGGGCCGTTGCTGATGAACAGGCCGTCGGGGTTGTGGGCCATGATCTCGGCCGCGGGGCAGCCCATGGGCAGCACGGTCACCTTGATGCCGCGCTCGGCCAGGTGGCGGAGGATGTTGCTCTTGGCCCCGCCGTCCAGCGCGACCACGTGCAGCCCGTCGCCTCGCTCCACCTCTCCCTGGCTCCAGTCGCCGTGGTTCTCGGTCCAGTCGTAGGCCTTCGTCGGCTTGACCGCCTGGACCCAGTCGGCCCCGGCCATCTGGGCGGCGCCGCGGGCCTTGGCGACCAGCTCGGCGTCGTCGGCGATCTCGGTCGACAGCACGCCGCGCATCGCCCCGCCGATGCGCAGCTTCCGCACCAGCGCCCGGGTGTCGATCCCCTCGATGCCGAGCACGTTGTTCTGCCGCAGGTACTCGTCCAGCGACAGGTCCGCCCGGTAGTTCGAGTAGACCGGCGACAGCTCCTTGATCACGAACCCCGCCACGTGCGGCCGCCTGCTCTCGACATCCCGGCGGTTGATGCCGTAGTTGCCGATCAGCGGGTAGGTCATCGTGACGACCTGACCCTTGTAGGACGGGTCGGTCAGGATCTCCTGGTAGCCGGTCATCGACGTGTTGAACACGACCTCGCCGTCGGTCGTGCCGTTCGCCCCGAACGCCCGGCCGGTGAACACGGTGCCGTCTTCCAGTGCGAGCTTGGCGGTGCGGTCTTCCATCGTGCCCGCATTGTAATGAGGAAAGGTGGATTCACCACGGAGACTCGGAGGTGCGGAGAAGAAAGAGCTGGGAGGAGGGATTAAGCTGCGGCGGTGATCGAGCGCATCGCCATCTTCGCCAACCCGATCGCCGGCAAGGGTCGTGGGCAGAGGGTCGCGGCAGAACTGCGGCGTGGGCTGGCGGCCGGCGGGCATCGGGTCGAAGTCGTGCTGGACCAATCGTCCGACCCGCTGCGTTGGGCGACGATCGTCATCACCGTGGGCGGCGACGGCACGCTGCGGGCGGCGGTCGATCGGCTGATCGAGATCGGCGGCGACATGCCGCTGGTGCTGCCGGTGCCGATGGGCACGGCGAATCTCATGGGCCGGCACCTCGGCGTGGCGTGGACGCCGGCCACGCTGGTGCCGGCGGTCGTGGCGACGGTGCGGCGGCGGCACGTTCGGCGGCTCGACGCCGGCGTGGTGAACCGCAAGCCGTTCCTGCTGATGGTCGGCGTCGGGCTGGATGGCCAGGTCGTCCACCTGCTGGACGAGATGCGGCGCGGGCCGATCGCCTACGCCAGCTACGTGTTGCCGACCGTGATGACCTTGGCGGGCTATCGGTTCCCGCCATTGACGGTGGTCGTCGACGATCAGGTCGTCGCGACCGACCTGCCGGCCGTGGCGTTTGTGGGGAACGTGCCGGAGTACGGCACCGGGATGCCGATCCTGACGCACGCGGTGCCGGACGACGGGCTGCTGGACGTGTGCGTGCTGCCGTGCCGGGACCTGCGCGACCTGGCCGAGGTGCTGTTGGCCGTCGCCCAAGGCGAGCATCCGCAGCGGGAGGGCGTGGTCTACACGCGTGGCCGGCGGGTGCGGGTCACGTCGCCGGAAGCGGTGCCCGTGCAGGCCGACGGCGACTCGGCCGGGTTCACGCCCGTCGAGATCGACGTGCTGCCGGGACGGGTGCCGTTCCTGGTGCCGGCGTGACCGCCATCCGCGTGGTCGCCATCCGTTAGCCCCGGGGTATCGGATGGGTTGCCAACGCGCCATCGTGCCGTCACAACAGCGGTGATGAACCTCACCGCCACACCGTTGTTCGTGATCGCCGGGCCGTGCGTGATCGAGTCGGCCGACCAGTGCCTGCAGATCGCCGAACACGTCAAAGGGGTGTGCGATCGGCTCGGGCTGACGTACGTGTTCAAGGCCAGCTTCGATAAGGCGAACCGCAGCAGCACCGATAGCTTCCGCGGGCCGGGCATGGAGGCGGGGCTTGCCGTGCTGGAGCGGGTCAAGCGGACGCTGGGGCTGCCGGTGTTGACCGACGTTCACGAAGCGGGACAGGCGGCGGCCGTGGGGCAGGTGGTCGACATCCTGCAGGTCCCGGCATTCCTGGCCCGGCAGACCGACCTGCTGCAGGCGTGCGGAAAGACGGGCAAGACGATCAACATCAAGAAGGGGCAGTTCATGTCGCCGCAGGAGATGCGGCTGGCGGTCGAGAAGGTGGCCGCCACGGGTAACCACGACGTGCTGTTGACCGAGCGCGGCACGTTCTTCGGCTACAACCGGCTGGTGAACGACTTCACCGGGCTGGCGGTGATGAGGGACCTGGGCAAGCCGGTCGTGTTCGACGTGACCCACAGCACGCAGCAGCCGGCCGGCCTGGGCGGCAGCAGCGGCGGGAACCCGCAGTACGCCCCGCTGCTGGCCCGGGCCGCCGTCGCCGCCGGCGTCGACGGATTGTTCCTGGAGTGCCACCCCGATCCCAGGCACGCCAAGAGCGACGCGGCGACCGTGCTGGACCTGAAGGTGGTCGAGCCGCTGCTGCGGTCGTGCCGGGAAATCGCGGATCTGCGAGCGGGATGGTGAGGGGGTGAACCGGCGTTCACCCCATCACCCTCTCACCCCATCACCCACCCACTCAGTTGGCCGCCACCGTGTCCTGCGCGATCGGGATCCCCGGGTTCTCGTTCTTCTGGTAGCTCTTCTCGTCGGCCTCGTCCCAGCCGCCGCCCAGGGCCTTGTAGAGCTGGACCAGGTCGGTGGCGACGGACGACTGGCTGACGGCCAGGTCGTTCTGGGCGGCGAACAGGGCGCGCTGGGCGGTC
The DNA here is from genome assembly GCA_965198865.1 of Tepidisphaeraceae bacterium. Classification (GTDB taxonomy): domain Bacteria; phylum Planctomycetota; class Phycisphaerae; order Tepidisphaerales; family Tepidisphaeraceae; genus CBDAQA01. The sequence goes on from CBDAQA010000025.1 coordinate 943,573, forward strand.
AACACGTTCAGGAAGTCGCCGAGCCCGCGGGTGTAGAGCTGGGTCGACAGGTCGACGGCCCGCTGGTTGGCGGACACCTCGTCGTTCAGCGCCTTGGTCCGGACCTGATCCTGGGCGTAGGCGACCAGGGCGTCCTCCACGTCGGCGAAGCTCTGCAGCATCACCTGGTAGTAGGCGTACAGCGACTGGGCCTGGGTGGCGTTGGCCACGCGGATCTGGTCGCGCAGCTGGGTGTAGCTCAGGATCTGCCAGCTGACCGTGGGGCCGAACGACCAGATGGTGCTCAGGCTCTTGGCGGTCAGGCCGAACCGGCTGTTCTCCTGGGCGACGGCCCCGGTGAGGCTGAACTTGGGGAACAGCTCGGCGACGGCGACGCCGATCAGCGCGGTGTTCTCGGCCAGCTGCCGCTCGGCCTGGCGGACGTCGGGGCGGCGGCGGAGCAGCTCGCTGGGCAGGCCGACCGGGATCTCGCTGGGGGTGACGGGGATCGGCGCGTCCTTGCCCAGCTCGGCCGCCAGGGCCATCGGCTCCCGGCCGAGCAGGACGCTCAGCGCGTGGATGGTCTGCTTGATCTGGATCTGCAGCGACGGGACCGTCGCCGCCGTCTGGGCCACGCTTGCCTCGGCCTGGGCGACGTCCAGGTCGCTGGTCAGGCCGGCCTTGAACCGGCTCCGGGTCAGCTCCAGCGTGCTCTCCTCGCTGGCCAGGTTGCTGTTGGCGTACTGGAGCTGGAGCTGGTACCCGCGGAGCTGGACGTAGTCGCGGGCCACCTCGGCCGTGAGCGTGACCAGGGCGTTGCGGCGGGCGTTGACCTGCAGCTCCAGGTCGTCCTCGGCCGCCTCGATCCGCCGGCGGTCCCCGCCGAACACGTCGATCTCCCAGCCGGCGTCGAACCCGGCCTGGTACAGGTCGTTCTGCCGCTTGCCGGTCAGCAGGCTGTTCACCGCGCTGACGTTGCTGGTGGACCCGGTGGCGGTCCCGCCGGTCGTCGTGCCCGTGCCGGTCGTGCCCGTGCCGGTCCCGCCCGTGCTGGTCGTCCCGGTCGTGCCGGTGCCGGTCGAGGTCGTGCCCGAGGTGCCGGCCCCGGAGGTGGTCCGGGTGCCGATCTTCTGCGACTGGGTGCGGCTGTACGACCCGTCCAGCGCCAGCGTGGGGAACTCGTTGCCCCACTCGACGCCCAGCTGGGCGCGTGCCTGGCGCACGCGGGCCTGCGCCTGCAGGAACGTGTTGTTGTCCCGGATGGCCCGGGTGATCAGCGAGTTCAGCTCCGGGTCCTTGAACGACCGCCACCAGACCGACAGGTCGACCGGCTGGGCGGCGCGGGTGGTGGGCCCGGGGTGCGACTCGCCGTAATCGGCCGGGGGCTTGGCGCCGGGCGCCTTGTAGTTGTCGCCGACCATGCAGCCCGACACGGCCGTCAGGGCGGCGGCGGCGATCAGGGCCGCGGCGGTGGCCACCCCGCCGCGACGTCGGGCCTCGGGCGCGCGGACGGGGGTGGGGCTCGACACCGGTGCATCAGTCCGAAGGGTCACGCGCAATCTCCTTGCCACTGCTAACAGTTCGCCCCGACAAGCGGGAGGTCGTCCAGTATAGGACTGGTTCGGCGGCTGACAATCCCCCGGTGGACGATCCGCCGAGCGGAGTGCCTTGGAAGCCAGTGCAAAATGATGGGTGCGGCGTGCAGAATAGCGTGAGCCGGCAGAGTTAAGTCATTCCCGGTCCGTGGTTTTACGTTCTGCACGCATCACTCTGCACTCACTTCGCCAGCCCCTTCACTTCCCGATCGGCGGCGCCTCGATGAACACGTCCATCTGCTGGCCGACGTAGACGGGCAACGTCCGCGGGTCGAACCCGTAGAGGACCTGGAGCACGCGGGTGTCGACGCGCTCCGCCGAGTCGCCTGTGAGCGACCGCTTGGGCAGCACGAACGGCTCGAGGCGGACGAACTTGAGCGGCGTCGACAGGTCGCGGTTCCCGCGCACGTACGCCACCGCCGGGCGGGTGGTCTGCACGCGCCAGGCGTCGTTCTCGTCGACGTCGACCCGCACGTTCAGCGTGTCGGTCCCGCCCAGCATCATCAGCGGCGGGTCCAGCTGGCCGGCCGGCGCGAACTCGCCGAGGTGGATCTTGCACTGCAGCACGGTCCCGTCGACCAGCGCCCGGACGATCCGCCGTTCCAGCTCGGTCTGCGTCTGGTGGACCTGCGCGTCGGCCTCGGCGATGTCGGACCGGGCCTGCAGCTGCTTGGCGTCGGCGTTGGCGGCGGCGAAGCGTCGCTTGTCGAGCTCCTCCTGGCTCAGCACGCGGACGTCGAGCTCCTTCACCTTCTGCCACTGCTTGTCGGCGTCGGCGGCCGTCGCGTCGGCGGCGGCCGAGTTGGCCCGGGCCGACTCCAGCAGCGCCCGCCGCACGATCAGCTCCGCCTCCAGGTCCCGGCTGTCGATCCGGAACAGCGGCTCGCCCGATCTCACCCGGTCGCCGATCCGATGGTCGATCGCCGTCACCACGCCGGCCACGGGCGTGCCGACGGCGATGTTCTCCGTGCTGCTCTCGACGATGCCCGCGCCAGCGACGTACGCGTTGTACGGGGCGCGAGCGGGCTCGGCGACGGGCAACGCGGCGGGCGTCGGGGCGTTGCCGGCGTGGACGAACGCCACGGCGAAGATCACGCCAACCATGGCGATGATGGGGAGGACGTAACGGGTGATCATGGGATGTCCCTTGGTAAACCCGTTTTAGCGCCGGCCCGGAAGACCGGCAACGATCGGCAGCCAGCCCTCCGGGGGTCGCTACACGGGGTCTATCGAACTGATACGTCGACGATACGGCCGTCGTCCATTTTGGCGATGCGGTCGGCGAAACCAAAGATCCGCTCATCGTGCGTGACGATCACGAGCGCGCGGCCCGGCCCCACCGCCACCTCGCGCAGTAACTCCATCACCCTTTGCCCGGTCTCGTGGTCCAGCGCGCTCGTCGGCTCATCACACACGATCAGGTCCGGCCCGTGCACCAGCGACCGGGCAATGGCCACGCGTTGCTGTTGGCCACCGGACAGCTGCTTGGGCAGCGACCTCATCCGCTCGCCGAGGCCGACGCGGCGGAGCGCCTCCTCGGCGCGTTCGACCGCCTCGCGGCGGCCGACGCGGTTGATCAGCAGCGGGACCGACACGTTCTCGACGGCGTTGAGCGTGGGGAGCAGGTTGAACGCCTGGAAGACGAAGCCGATGTGCCGGCCGCGCCAGGCGGTGCGGCGGCGGTCGCCCATGGCGGTCAGGTCGTGGCCGAACACGCGGCACTCGCCGACGGTCGGGTCGGGGTCGAGGATGCCGGCGATCACGCTGATCAGCGTGGTCTTCCCGCACCCGCTGGGGCCGACCAGCATCAGCAGCTCGCCCGTGTTGACGTCGAGGTCGACGCCCCGCAGCGCAACCGTGCGCGTGCCGCCGGCGTCGTAGGTCTTGGTGACGCCGCGGCAGCGGACGGCGCGGGCGGATTCAATTCTGCTTACCATTTCCAGTTCCTGCCAAGCCGGCGTCGCGGACCCGGAGCAGGCCGGGATCGCGACGAGGGCGGCGACGGCGGCCCACAGGAAAATCATGTCCGGCGGGACAGCCCCTCGACAGTCTCAAAGCCTAAAATGACATAAATATATATCCGATAACCCATTATGCCGCATAAGGCCCTGTGGTACAGGTGTAAAACCGTCCCATTTCGTCCCATTTTGTCTCACGCTGCCCTCACGGCTTGGCGGTTGCCCCGCCGCGGCCGCGGGCGAGGACGTCGGTCAGGGCGTCGACCTTGGCCTGGAGCATCTGGTTCTGGGCCTTGAGGTCGGCGACCTGCTTCTGCAGCGCCGCCACGTCGGGCGACGCGGCACCCTGCCCGTTGCCGAAGGCGGCGGCGGATCGGGCCTGGGCTTCACGCATCATGGCGGCCTGGCGGTCGTCGGCGGCCTTCTGCTCGGCGAGCTTGGCATCGATGGCGGACGTCGGCATGTCCCACAGCAGGGTGTGGAGAAGCCGGAACGTCTGCTGGTCGGCATCGGTGACGACGACCGCCACCGTGATGCCGACCGGGTACCCGGCGGCGGGGTGGCCGGTGAGGGCCTGGAACCGCGCCCCGGCCCATGCCCGGTAGGCGGCCGCGAGCTCGGCCTGCGTGCGGGCGACGCCCCCGCCGGGGAGGTAGCGGAACCGCTGCTGCATCACCTGCATCGTCGACGCCACGGCCTGGGCCTGCATGCGCTCGGGGCTGATCGTCAGGACGCCGCGGGCGTCGAGGTCGATGCCGTCGACCTGCTGGCCGAGGGAGAACCGGATGGGCGACCGGCCGCCCGTCGTCTTATAGGTGAGGGTCGTCGGCCCGGACGCGGCGACGGCGACCGCATTGGCGGGCGGCGCGAGCTGGAGCGGCTTGGCCAGCTTGTCCATCGGCAGGGCGCTGGTCGGCGTGACGAACAGCCGGTTGTCGACGACGGCCACCACCCGCCCGGGGGCGGCGGTCACCAGCAGGTGGCTGTTGCGGGCCTCGGCATCGCGCGGCCCATCGGTCAGGGGGAACGACGCCTGCCGGTTGCCGTCTACCACGTCGTAGATGTCCAGGGTCGACCGGAACAGCGTCTCGCCCTCGCCCCGGGTCACCCCGCGCGCGACCACGGCGACGGCCGGGACGTCGGGCAGGACGGTGCCGACCCGCTCCTCGCCGTACCCGACCATGCCGCGCATGCCGAAGTCGAACGCGACCTGACCGCCCTGCCGCACCACGCGGGTGCCCTGCAGCTTGATCCCCCACGGCGTGACCGGCGGGTCGTTGTAGGCGTTGCCGTTGTAGGGCAGCTGGGTCATCGTCGCCCGGGGCAGCAGGTCGTCCTGCAGCACCCACCGGGCGGCGCGGAAGTCGGCCCCGTAGACGATGCCGGCGTCGTACCACCCGCCGTCGTCGACGGGGCTGGGGACGGGCGTCGACTGGTTGTCGAACGGGCCTGGCGCGGCGGCATCCGGGGCGGGCGTCAGGTCGGGCGTGGCGTACCAGGTGGACGGCTTGGACGACAGCCCGACGTACAGCCGCGGCCCCGCCGCGACGAGCGAGAAGACCGGGCCGGGCGTGAAGACCCGCTTGACGTCCGACAGGTCCTTGGCCGACAGCGCCAGCAACGCGTCGGAGCCCTGCACGCCGACGTACACCTGCTTGGCGTCAACTGCGGCGGCGGTCACGGGAACGGCCAGCGTCCGCCGGGCGATCTCGGCCTGGCGGCGCAGGTCGATCAGGACCAGCGTGGGACCGACCGGTTCCCCATCCTCACCCCGCTGCCGGCCCGGGGCCTGTGGCGGCGTGCCGACGGCGACGGCCAGGGTGCCGTCGCGCGAGACGGACAGCGTGCGCACGTCCAGGTTCAACGCCAGCGACGGCCGGCTGACGAGCAGCGTGATCGGCACGTCGCGGGCGATCCCCTTGGCGGCGAGGTGGAGCGTCACCGTGTGCGTGCCGACGTCGGTCGCGGCCGGGGTCCAGTGGAGCGCGTTGCCCGCCAGCGTGAGCCCGGCCGGCACCTGCCCCGTCCCGAGCGACACGACGGTCGATGGGTCCTGCAGGGTGAGAGGCCCAGTCCATGCGGTCCCGGGGGAGAGTTCGGTCGTGCCGGCCATCGTCGCGCCGAGCATCGGCTCGGACTTCACCGGCGACTCGTCCAGCTTGAACCAGACGACCTGCTGCGCGTTGGCCAGCACCAGCGTTTGGTCGGTCTCGTCCACGAGGCAGGCGTAGGCGGGGGTCTTGCCGTCGTTGGGCGCGCGGCGGACGATCCGCCGACGGGCGGCTGGCCCGGTGGTCGGCCTCACCGGGGCGGGCGGGTTCACGGTCGAGGGGGTGGCCGGGACCGGCGTCGAGCCGGGCGTCATGGCGAGGCGGGTGAGGACGGTGGTCGAGTTGGACGACAGGACCAGCAGGCCGCCGTCGTCGGCGAACGCGAAGATCAGCGGGCGGGTGCGGTCGAACGCGACGATCTGCCCGGGCAGGTCCTGCTGCATCGGGACGAGGTTGGCGGTGAACATCGCCCGGCCGCAGGCGACGCGGGTGTTGGAGGGGTCGGGCACGTAGGCGGGCCGGGTCTCGTGCTCGTAGACCAGGCGGGTCGCGCGGAAGCGGGTGCCGCCGGCACCGTTCGCCTCGGAGATGCGGAAGGCCATGAACCCGGCAGGGCTGGTGCCCGGCCGGCGGGCGTAGAGGATCGTGCCGTCGTTGCAGGTGGCGAGGTCGTACCGGTCCTGGTCTGGCATGGCGACCCGGCCGGCGTCGAACAGGTGGAACAGGTCGATCCGACCCACGACCGGCTGCCCGCCGGCCGTCTGCTCGCCGGAGTAGTAGACCCACTGCGACGAGATCGACCCGGGCGCCGCCAGCGACGAGACGCTGTCGCAGGCGATGGGGATCGACCTCACGATGGCCAGCGTCCCGGCGTCGATCACCCGCAGCTGTGGCGTGCCGCTGAGGGCGACGATGAAGTAGCCCGGGGCGGCGGGCATCCGGTGGTAGACGACGACGGTCGGCCGGCCGTCGAGGGGGAGGAGCCGGGCACCGTCGAACGAGCCGGACTTGCCGAGCGACGGGTAGAAGCGCACCGCCTGCTGGTTGGCGTCGAGCAGGGCGACGACGCCGTCGTCGGAGATGGCCAGCCCGTTCGCGGGCCCCGGGACGCCGACGTACCGGCCGTTGGCGATGCCCATCTTGAACGCGACCTGGGCGTCGCCGGGCCAGTCGAGGAACTGGACCCCGCGGGCGGTTCGACTGGTCGCTATGACCAGGGCCGACCAGAGGACGGCCACGACGACGCTTCGCATGCGCATAGAGACCCCAACGAACTTTCGAGACGTGTGATCAAACGAAAGACGGCTCACCGGCCGGCAACGTACTCCTGCAGCGGGCGGACGGTCCAGTCGCCCTTCTGCAGTTCCAGGATCGCCTGGGCGGCCGCGTGGGCGGCGGTGACCGTGGTCAGCATCGGCACCCGGGCGAGCACGGCCATGGCGCGGATCTTCCCCTCGTCGGTCTGCGGGCCCTTCTTGGTCGGCGTGTTCACGATCAGCTGCACCTGGCCGTTCTTGATCAGGTCGCGGATGTTCGGCCTCCCCTCCGAAAGCTTGCTGAGCCGGGTCGCCCCGACGTCGTTCTTGGCCAGCACGTCGTACGTCCCGCCGGTGGCGAGCAACGTGAAACCCGCTCGGGCAAGCATCTGGGCGACCTCGACGATGGCGGGCTTGTCGGAATCGCGGACGCTGAGGAAGACCGAGCCCTTGGTCGGCAGCACGGTGCCGGCGGCGATCTGGGCCTTGGCGAAGGCCAAGGGGAATGACATGTCGATGCCCATCACCTCGCCGGTGGATCGCATCTCGGGGCCGAGAATCACGTCCACGCCGGGGAACTTGGTGAAGGGGAAGACCACCTCCTTCACGCTCACGTGCTTGGGCGGCGTCGGCTCGACGAACCCGAGTTGGGCCAGGCTGTGGCCGATCATCACCTTGGCGGCGATCTTGGCGAACGGCTGGCCCTGGGCCTTACTCACGAACGGCACGGTTCGGCTGGCGCGGGGGTTCACCTCGATGATGTAGACCTGGCCGTCCTTGATGGCGAACTGGACGTTCATCAGGCCGCGGACGCGCAGGGCCTTGGCGAGCAGCTTCGCCTGCCGTTTGAGCTCGGTGACGATCTCCGGCGGCAGCGAGAACGGCGGCAGGGCGCAGGCGCTGTCGCCGCTGTGGATGCCGGCCTCCTCGATGTGCTCCATGACGCCGATGACCGTGGCCTGACCGGCGGACGAACCCGCGGCGGAGCCGCTGGGCTCCGTGGCGTCGAAGTCGGCGATGCAGTCCACGTCCACCTCCGTGGCGTTGTCGAGGAACTTGTCGACCAGGATCGGCGCGTCCACGATCGCGTTGGCGTCGATGGCGGTGGCCATGTAGTGGTTCAGCTGCTCCTCGTCGGATACGATCTCCATGGCCCGGCCGCCGAGCACGAAGCTGGGGCGGACCAGCACCGGGTAGCCGACGTCGGCCGCGATCTCGCGCGCCTGGGCGACGGAGCGGGCGATGCCGTTGGCGGGCTGCTTGAGGCCGAGCGTCTGCAGCAGCGTGCGGAACTGTTCGCGGTCGCCGGCGGCGTCGAGGCTGTCGACGGTGGTGCCGAGGATCGGGACGCCGGCGTTCTGCAGGCCGCGGGCGAGGTTCAGCGGGGTCTGGCCGCCGAACTGGACGATCACGCCCTTCACCAGGCCGCCGGGCTCGAGGAACGGCCGGCCGTTCAGCCGCTCGCAGATGTTGAGCACGTCCTCGTGCGTCAACGGCTCGAAGAACAGCAGGTCGCTGGTGTCGTAGTCGGTCGACACCGTCTCGGGGTTCGAGTTGATCATGACCGACTCGACGCCAATCTCCCGGCAGGCGAAGGCGGCCTGCACGCAGCAGTAGTCGAACTCGATCCCCTGCCCGATCCGGTTCGGCCCGCCGCCGATGATGATCACCTTGGGTCGATCGGTCAGGCGGATCTCGTCTTGCGTCGTGAGTTCTAGGTTGTCGCTTCCGAGTTGGGCAAAGGGCGTCTCGTACGTGCTGTAGTAGTACGGCGTGGCGGCCTCGAACTCGGCGGCGCAGGTGTCGACCAGCTTGTAGGTGGGCTTGGTGAACCACTCGCGCACGCGGCGGAACTGGTCGGGCGTGTCGGACCAGATCTTGGCCATCTGCACGTCGGAGTAGCCGAGCTGCTTGGCTTGGACGATCAGGTCGGCGTACTCGCCGGCCTTCTCCGACTCGCTGCACTCGGGGTCGACGAACCGCGGCGCGGTCCGCTCAATTTTGAACAGCTTGGCCTCGAAGTCGGTCAGCTGCTTCATCTGGGCCAGGAACCACGGATCGATGTTGGTCAGCTCGTGGACCTGCTCGATCGTCCAGCCCATCTTCAGGGCGTACCGGACGTAGTAGAGCCTTCCCTGGCTCGGCACGGCCAACTTCCGGCGGAGCTTGTCGGTCGGGATCGGCCACTCCGACGGTTTCGCCTGCGCGTTCGCCAGCCACTTGTCGGATCCATCCAGCCCGAAGCCGAACCGCTTGACCTCCATCGAGCGGATGCCCTTCTGCAGGGCCTCCTTGAAGGTGCGACCAATGGCCATCGCCTCGCCGACGGACTTCATCTGCGTGGTCAGCGTCTCGTCGGCGTCGGGGAACTTCTCGAACGTCCAACGCGGGATCTTGATCACGCAGTAGTCAATGGTCGGCTCGAAGCAGGCTGACGTGTACAGCCCCTTGGCCTTGTCGGTCGTGATGTAGTTCGGCAACTCGTCCAGCGTGTATCCAACGGCCAATTTCGCTGCGAGTTTGGCGATCGGGTACCCCGTCGCCTTGCTGGCCAGCGCCGACGACCGCGACACGCGCGGGTTCATCTCGACGACGATCATGTCGCCGTCGTCGGGGTTGATGGCGAACTGGATGTTGCTCCCGCCCGTCTCGACGCCCACCGCCCGGATGACGGCGATGCTGGCGTCCCGCATCCGCTGGTACTCCTTGTCCGTCAGCGTCTGGATCGGCGCCACCGTGATGCTGTCGCCGGTGTGGACGCCCATCGGGTCGATGTTCTCGATGGAGCAGATGATGACGACGTTGTCGGCCCTGTCGCGCATCACCTCCATCTCGAACTCCTTCCAGCCGATGACCGACTGCTCGATGAGCACCTCGGTCACGGGCGAGGCGTCCAGCCCGCTCGTCACGATCGTCTCAAATTCCTCCACGTTGTAGGCGATGCCGCCGCCCGTCCCGCCCAGCGTGAACGCCGGCCGGATGATCAGCGGCAGCCCGATCTCCGCCAGCACCGCCCGGGCGTCGGCCATGTTGTGCACCACGCCGCTGCGCGGGACGGACAGGCCGATCTGCAGCATCAGGTCCTTGAACACCTTCCGGTCCTCGCCGCGGTGGATGGCGTCGCGGTTGGCCCCGATCATCTGCACGCCGTACTTCGTGAAGATGCCTTGGTCGTAGCACGACATGGCCGTGTTCAGCCCCGTCTGCCCGCCCAGCGTCGGCAGCACGGCGTCGATCGGCGTCCCCTTGGCCCGCTCGTACGCCAGGATCTTCTCGACCGCGCCGGGCGTGATCGGCTCGATGTACGTGGCGTCGGCGAACTCAGGGTCGGTCATGATCGTCGCCGGGTTGCTGTTGATCAGGACGACGCGGTACCCCTCCTCGCGCAGCGCCCGGCACGCCTGCACGCCCGAGTAGTCGAACTCGCACCCCTGGCCGATGACGATCGGGCCGGAGCCGATGATGAGGATCGCGCGGATGTCGGTTCGCTTGGGCATTGGCGGGGAAATTTACTGGCGCGGGACGGGATGTCCACGCCGTCAGGAGAAGAGTTTGAACCACGAAGGCGCGAAGACGCGAAGGTAAGACGAAGCAAAAACAACAATTCAATCTGCCTCCGTCCTACCTTCGCGTCTTCGCGCCTTCGTGGTTCAAATCCGAATTCACTTTTTCAGGAAGTTCGCCAGCAGCACGTCCCCGCCCTCGGTCAGGAAGCTCTCCGGATGGTACTGCACGCCCTCCAGCGGCCAGGTCTTGTGCCGCACGCCCATGATCTCGTCGTGGTCGGTCCAGGCGGTCACCTCGTACTCCGGCGGCAGCGTCCCCCGGCGGATGATCAGGCTGTGGTAGCGGGTCGCCGTGAACGGGTTGGGCAGGCCGACGTACAACGTCCGGCCGTCGTGGTGGATCTGGTCGGTCTTGCCGTGCATTAACCGCTCGGCCCGCTCGACGATCGCGCCCGCCGTGTAGCCGATGCACTGGTGGCCCAGGCAGACGCCGAGCGTCGGGATCTTCGGACCGAAGTGGCGGATCAGGTCGTTGGAAACGCCCCCCTCCTTCGGCGTACACGGGCCCGGTGAGATCACCAGGTGCGTCGGCTTCAGGGCCTCGACATCCTCGACCGTCACCTTGTCGTTGCGGAAGACCCGCAGGTCCAGCCCCGGCGACACCTCGCCGAACTTCTGCACCAGGTTGTAGGTGAACGAGTCGTAGTTATCGATCAACACCAGCATGGCGGGTAAGGGTAGGGCGAATTTCGACGCTCTGCTACCATGCGGCCGATGCCCGCCGCCCCGCTCCTCTTCGTCCCCATGCTCGCCAGGGTCAACTTCAACGACCCCATCTTCTGGGCCGTGCTGATCGGCTGGGTGCTGACCGTCGTCCTGCACGAGCTGGCGCACGGCGTGGTCGGATACCTGGGCGGGGACTACACGATCCGCGAGCGCGGCGGGCTGACGCTCAACCCGATCCAGTACATCCACCCCGTCAACAGCATCCTGCTGCCAGCGATCTTCCTGCTGATGGGCGGCGTCCCGCTACCCGGCGGGGCCACGTACATCCGCCGGGACCTGCTCCGGAACAAGGTCTGGGATTCGGCCGTCTCGCTGGCCGGGCCGGCGACGAACTTCCTGCTGTTCGCCCTGCTGCTGCTGCCGCTGCACCCGCGGTTTGGCTGGCTGCACCCCTCGTTCGACGGGTCAGGCTGGACGTCGGCCGAGCGGTTCCTGGCCACGCTGGCAACGCTGCAGTTCCTGACCGGCGTCTTCAACCTGATTCCCGTCCCCCCGCTGGACGGCTTCGGGGCCATCAGTCCCTACCTGTCCCGCGACCTCCAATCCACCGTGCGGAACCCACAGGTGGCCAACGCCGGGATGATCCTCGTGTTCCTCGTCGTGACGGCCGTGCCGGGCATCTTCAACCACATCTTTGGCTGGGAAATCCGCGTGCTGGAGTGGTCAGGGATGGACCCGGTGCTGGAGGGCGTACTCACGTCGTTCAACGGCGTGATGTTCGGCGGCTAGTAAGCATGCGGAGTACACCTGCGACCGGCGATTCACGGAACCGGTCTGGGGTGGCAGGCGTAACAGGTGGCGGTCGGGGTCCACCGGGAAGGGTTCTGCAATGGTGAAGGACGTCAGTCGGGATCAGTTCGTCCTGATCCGAATCGACGGCATGCACTGCCACAAGTGCGAACGGGCCATCCAGCGGTCGATGCTCGCCCTACCCGGCGTCCACGAGGTGGAGGTCGACTTCGCCAGCGGTCAGGCGTCAGTTCTGTATGATGCCCACGCCGTGACCATTCCCCAGTTGATCCAAGCCGTGACCGATGCCGGCTATCGCCCCAACGGCTTCACGCAGGGCGACGCCAACCGCTGAAGGCGGTTGCAACGTCGAATGACCAGACTGGGCCGCCGTTGCGATGCCCCGGTTTCGGTCTTCGAGGTTTCGAGCTTCAGATTTCGCCCTCACGCCGCCTTGTGCAGCGTCGGCTCCGGCACGTTCTCCAGCCGGATCTCGCGGGCCGCCACCTTGCGGTAGCCCAGCTGCTGTAGCACTTCCAGCACCTCGGTCCACGTCGGGTACAGGCGGTGGTTGACCTTCTTGTACGCCTCGATCGCCATCACGAACTCGAACTGCTCAGCGTTCATTTCGCCCTCCTCGGCGCTGCGACGGTCATCCTCCCGGCGGCGGCCCGGCCCGCGGCGACGCTCCAGCCCCGTCCCCTCCCGACGCGCCGCCGCCCGACGCTCGGCACCGGCCGTCAGCGGCTTCTCCGCCGCCCGTCGCTCCAGCCCCGCTCGACGGTCCACCTCGGTGTGACGGCGGTTCGTCCGCTCGACCACGATCTTGATCGGCGGCTCGGTGGCGTTCTCGGGCGTCGACATGGGCACACTCCTTACCCCTACCATCGCCCGGCTGGCCGTCCCACTTGAGCGGTTGGACACCGCGTTGCCCCCAAGCCTCAACCCTCGGTCCGGCTCGGGCCGCCCGACCGAAGTCGAAGGACACACCCCGGCTCTGCTAAAGTGCGAACGCGATGCCCGATCCTGTCCCGACCGCGCCACCGATCCCCTGCGAGGCCGAGCCGATCCGCGTCCCCGCTGCCGTCCAGCCGCCCGCCGTGCTGCTCGCCCTGGCGACCGACCTCACGATCACCCAGGCCAGCGACAACGCCGCCGCCGCGCTGGGTGCCGACCGTCCGGTCGTGGGCACGCCGCTCAGCGATTGGCTGCCGACGTCAGACTTGGCCGATCGGGTCCGGCGGGACGAGGTCGACGCCACGCCGCTGTACCTGGCGACGGTGCGACCCCTGGCCACGCAGGGTTACTTCCACCTGATCGTCCACCGGCACGACGGCGTGCTGATCGCCGAGCTGCAGCCGACCGACCGCCCGACGCCGATCGCGTTCCAGGACCTGTACCGATCGATCCGCACCGGTATCGCCGCCCTGGAGGCCGCCGTCACGCCGGCCGACCTGTGGCAGGCCGCCGCCGTCGAGGTGCGGCGGCTGAGCGGGTTCGACCGCGTCATGGTCTACCGGTTCGACGCCGACTGGAACGGCCAGGTCGTGGCCGAGTCGCTGGCCGAGGGGATCGATCCGTGGCTCGGGCTGCGCTACCCGGCGTCCGACATCCCCGCCCAGGCCCGCGAGATGTACCTGACCAGCCGCGTCCGGCTGGTCGCCGACACCCGCTACGCCCCGGTGCCGATCCACCCGGCGGTCAACCCCCCGACGGGCCGGCCGCTGGACCTGACGCACGCCGTCTTCCGCAGCGTCTCGCCGATCCACCTGGAGTACCTGCGGAACATGGGCGTCGGCGCGTCGATGAGCACGTCGATCGTCCGCGATGGCCGGCTGTGGGGCATGGTGCTGTGCCACCACCGGGCGCCGGTGACCGCCTCGTTCGCCGTGCGGATCGCGACGGACCTGCTCGGGCAGGTGCTGGCCCTGCAGCTGTCGGCCAAGGAGCGGACGCGCGATGCCGAGGCGGCCGTCGGGCTGCGCGAGGGGGTGACCGAACTGCTGCGAGCGATGTCCGACGCCGGCGACGTCGCCGCCGGCCTGTCGGCACGACCGGCGCAGACCCTCGCGCTGGCCGACGCCGCCGGGGCGGCCATCACTGACGTCGACCGCGACCCCGTGCTGATCGGCGAGACGCCCGACCCCGCCGATGTGCGGGCGCTGGTCGACTGGCTGGCCGAGTCGGTCGCCGACGATGTTTACCGCACGGATCACCTGTCGGCGGTTCACCCCCCCGCCGCCAGTTACGTCGCCCGGGCCAGTGGGCTGCTCGCGATCGCCGTCAGCCGGATCGACCGGTCGTACGTGCTGTGGTTCCGGCCCGAAGTGTTCCGCGACCGGTACTGGGCCGGCGACCCGAGCAAGCCGCACGAGATCACCGCCAACGGCCGGACGATCCGCCCGCGCACCGACTTCCAGGCGTGGAAGGAGACGCTGCGAAACCGGTCCAAAGCGTGGGAGCCCTACCGGGCCGACGCCGCCGACCAGCTCCGCCAGGCGGCGGTGGGCATCGTCCTGCGTCAAGCCCAGGAACGGGCCCGGCTGACCACCGAGCTGCAGCGGACCAACCACGAGCTGGAGGCGTTCAGCTACAGCGTCAGCCACGACCTGCGGGCCCCGTTCCGCCACATCGTCGGGTTCGCCGACCTGCTCACCAGGCGGGTCGGCGGCACGGTCGACGAGACGGCCCAGCGGTACGTCAAGACGATCCGCGACTCCGCCCGCTTCGCCGGGACGCTGGTCGACAGCCTGCTCGCGCTCAGCCACCTGGGGCGGACGGCCATGCGGGTGGTGGACGTCGACCTGAACCAACTGGTGGCCGAGGTTCGCCGGGAGACCGCCGAGCAAGAGGCCCCCGGCCGCGACATCGACTGGTCCATCGCCCCGCTGCCGACCGTGGCCGGCGACGTCACCATGCTTCGGCAGGCCTTCCGCAACCTGCTCAGCAACGCCGTCAAGTACACCCGGCCCCGCCCCCGCCCGACCATCGCGATCGGCACGCTGCCCGAGCCCCCGCCCGGCGCCTTCCTGCCCCGCGAGCGACCCGACCCCGCCCACGCCCTGATCTTCGTCCGCGACGACGGCGTCGGGTTCGACATGGCCTACCGCGACAAGCTGTTCGGCGTGTTCCAGCGCCTCCACCGCGCCGAGGAGTTCGAGGGGACCGGCATCGGACTCGCCAACGTCCGCCGCATCGTCGAGCGGCACGGCGGCCGCGTCGGCGTCGTCTCCGCCCTCGACGTCGGCACCACCTTCTTCCTCACCCTCCCGCCCGCCCCCTGAACGGGGCGGCGCAGGCCCACTCGAACACTCTGCCGCATGTTACACAATGTCATTGTCGTTCGGCCCGCGGATTACGGTGGCGTGGTCGGTGGACGCTGGTAAAGACTAACGGCGGATCGGGAGCGGGTCGGCCGACGTACGGCGTGTTCTCGGCGTCAAGCAGCGCGCAGCGTTAGCGCCCGGCACCACGGGGCGCACCGGGGCCGAACTCACCGGCCGATCTTCTTCGCGTGGGCCTTGGCCTGGTCCCGCCGGGTTTGCTCCACCCGGGCCAGGACGTCGTCGTCGGTGGCGAAGCCCAGCTGGTGCCAGAGCAGGACCTCCATCAGGGCCTTGCACGGCTTGACGCCGGTCGCCCGGTTCAGCAGCAGGCAGGCGATCATCGCGCCGTAGACCTGGATCTCGACGCCCGCCCTCCGCTGGCTGATCAGGTGCCGGCACCCGAGCATCTGCTTGAGGAACTTGAAGAACGTCTCGATCGTCCAGCGGTAGCGGTAGCACAGCGAGACCAGTTCGGGGGCCATGGCCAGGTCGTCGGTGACCAGCAGCATCTGGCCGGAGCTGTCGATGGTCCCGTTGCGGGTGCGCTTGGCGTGGACGTCGGCCCGGACCGTGACCAGGTGGACGAGGTGGTCCAGGTCGGCCAGGCGGACCACCTGGTCCCGCAGCACGCCGTCGGCGAGGGCCGCGGCCGTGAGCGGGCGGTCCTCGACGACCTCGTACGCCAGGTTGTCCTGGGCGCGGAACACGTACGAGCTGCCGGCCCTGACGATGTGCGCGAGCAGCTGCTTGTCGAAGTAGCCCCGGTCGGCCACGTACAGGTTGCCGGGCAGGACGGCCGCCTCCAGCACCCGCCGCTCGTTGTCGTCCCCCTTGGGGCTGCCGCCGGTCAGGCGGATCAGGTCGGGCAGGCCCGTCCGCAGGTCCAGGACCCCGTGGCCGCGGAACGCGTGGTACTTCGACCCGTCCCGGTTGCGGCGGCAGAGCGTCTCGACCAGCTTGGGCAGCGCCGCCAGCAGGGTGCCGTCGGCCAGCTTGATGGCCCCCTTGACGTCGGCCAGCCGCGGGTCGGCCGGCAGCGCCCGGGCGTCGGCGGCCAGCTCCTGCACGACCGCCGCCATCAGGGCCGGGTCGAACACCGCCGGGGCCTCGGAGAAGCTGGCCTTGGAGAACGGCTTGACGCCCAGCTGCCGCGCCAGCTTGGGGAGCTCGGCCGCCCGCTGGAGCATCGAGATCGAGTCGATCAGCGGGTTGAACAGGTAGACCAGGACCAGCTTGGCGTAGTCGTCGAAGAACAGCGTGCGGTTGCCGGCCGTGTCCCGCTGGGTCCCGCAGTCGTGGAGCCGGTCCAGCAGCGGCAGGACCCGCGCCAGCACCTTGGTCGAGACGTCTTGCTCACGGAGCTCCACAGTCGGGTATCATGACTGCGGAAAACGAAAGCGCAAGTTCGGTTACTGTTAGCATAAGATGGCCGTGGTAAACGTCGTACCGAACGGCAGTGACACAATGTGACGAAATGTTACACACTTCCGCCTCGTCATATTTTGCCGTAATTGGTTATATGCTAATCACTTACAGTTGCTAGACCCAATTGTTTGCCGTAACACTCGATCCTGCCTGAGCCATAGATTGCACGGCGTCACCGATCGGATCAGGCACACCGCGAGATCTGAGACAGATAGGAGATCTCCAAGCCAGAGCAAAGCCGACCGCGACGTCCCCGCGCCTCGCCACACCGCGTAGATTCCTGAGCCGGGCTCGCCTTGACGTCCGTCGCCCCCTCGACCACGTTGACCGACGGAGAACCGCATGGCCGAATTGAAGCCGATCCTGCTCGTCGAGGACAACGCGAACGACATCGAGCTGACCCTGGCCGCGCTCGCGGAGACCCGGCTGGCGAACGAGGTCGTCGTCGTCCGCGACGGGGCCGAGGCGCTCGACTACCTCCGCCGCCACGGCCCGTTCGCCGCCCGCACCGCCGGCAACCCCGCCGTCGTCCTGCTCGACCTGAAGCTGCCCAAGGTCGACGGCCTACAGGTGCTGGAGCAGGTGAAGTCCGACCCCGCCCTGCGGCACATGCCCGTCGTCATGCTCACCAGCAGCCGCGAGGAGCAGGACCTGGTCCGCAGCTACAGCCTGGGTGTGAACGCCTACGTGGTGAAGCCCGTCGATTTCGGCAGCTTCGTCGACGCCATCAAGGAGCTTGGCCTGTTCTGGGCCGTCATCAACCACCCCCCGCCGGGCAGCGTCGGCTCCGGCCGCGGGTGACGTCGAAGCCGCACGAAGGTCAGACAGAACAGGCACCGCCCGTCCCTGTCCCAACGCTCGTCAAACCCGGGTCTGCCCGGCCTGCTCGCTTCAGCGAGCGGGAACGCCGCCTGTCACAACACCTGCTCGCTGAAGCGAGCAGGCCGGGCGTTCGGTATCTCCAGCCTTGCAACAGAGCGGAACCGCCGTTTCGCCAACACGAAGTTGCAATTCTCCGCGAGAGACACGACGCAGATCAGCGCGGCATGCTCTCTTCGTGGACGGCTCTTCTCGACGGTCTCGGGACACGAGCTGACCATTGATTACCCGCTTCGTCCTACCTTCGCGCCTTCGTGGTTCAAGTCTTCGCCTTCTGCCCCGGCAACGCCCCTTGTGTCGATATCAGATGTACATCCGGGGCCCCCAGCGCGAGCGAGAACCGCGTCAAAAGTATGGGACGGCCGCCAAGCCGGCGTCGGAGGTGCGCCGCAAACTCGAGTCGCTTGGCGCGCAACTCAGCCCATTCGCCGCACAACCATCGCGCTGTTCTTGCTCCCGAACGCGATGCAGTTGCACAGCGCGTACTCCACGTCCATCGCCCGGGCCACGTTCGGCACGTAGTCCAGGTCGCACTCCGGCGCGGCCGCGTCCAGGTTGATCGTCGGGTGCGCCTGACCGGCGTTCAGCGACAGCACCGTCGCCGCCAGCCCCGCCGCGCCGCACGCGCCCTGCGGGTGACCGACCATGCTCTTGGTGCTGCTGCACGGCAGCCGGCCGGCGTGGTCGCCGAACGCGCGGTGGATCGCCATCGTCTCCAGCTTGTCGTTCAGCTGCGTGCTCGTCCCGTGCAGGTTGACGTACCCGATCGCCTCGCGCGCCACCCCCGCGTCGGCCAGCGCCAGCTCGATCGCCCGCACCGGCTCGGCCACGTCCGGCGCGATCTGCACCCGGTGGAACGCGTCGCACGTGCTGGCGTAGCCGGCGATCTCGGCCAGCACGGTCGCCCCGCGCGCCCGGGCGTGGTCGCCGTCCTCCAGCACGAACATCCACGACCCCTCGCCCAGCACGAACCCGTCGCGCTCGGCCGTGAACGGCCGGCTCGCCTTGCTCGGGTCGTCCCACTTGCGCGTGGAGATCACCCGCATCTTCTCGAATGCCGTGAGGATACCTTTGCTCACCGGCGCGTCCGCCCCGCCGGCCAACATCATCGGCGTGGCCCCCGAGCGGATCAGCATCGTGGCGTAGCCGATCGCGTCGGTGCTGCTGGTGCAGCCGGTGCTCAACACGTGTGATGGCCCGCGCAGGTGCAGCGCGATCGACAGCTCGCTCGACAGGTTCCCGTGCGTCCCGGCCGTGATGCTGTACAGCGACCCGGTGCCGGTGGCGAAGAACGTCTTGTACTGCTCCTCGACAAACGCCAACCCCCCGCCGCCGGTGCCGAGGGCGACGCCGATCTTCCGCTGGTCGTCGATCGTGTCGACCGCCACGCCCGCCTGGGCCAGCGCCTCGCGTGACGCCGCCAGCGCCATCGGGATCATCCGCGGCACCCGCTTGGCCTCGCCGGCGTCCATGGCCGACAGCGGGTCGAAGTCGACCGCCTGCGCCGCGACCGACGACCGCAGCCCGGCCGGGTCGATCCCGCTCAGCCACCGCACGCCGCTGCGCCCGGCCAGGCAACTGTCTCGGTAGGCCTCGCGCCCGATGCCGTTGGAGCTGACGACGCCGATGCCCGTGACGACCACGGACCGGCGGTGGGGCGCGGAAACTACCAAGGGGATCCCTCGTTGGACCGGGTGCGGGGCCGACGTGAACACGGCGTGCCGCCGGATGGTAGCAGCCCGCGATCCAACATGTGCGCGGGCACACATCGACATGCAACGTGTGACCACCTCCCGGCCCGCAAGGGTCATGACGCGGTCCGTCCCGCCGGGGAGGCCCGGTGGCCGCTGAAGCGGCTACCCCGGTCAGCCGTGCGCGTCCGACCTTGGCAAAACGAAAGGAGCCCCGGACCTCTCGGCCGGGGCTCCAAAATACACGTGAAGACAAGCGATCACCCGTGACGGCGACGCCGGCGGCCGACCGCCAGCGGGGCCGCCGCCAGGCCGGTCAGGATCAGGCTGGTCGGCTCCGGGGTCGCGACGGGTCCCAGGTCAACGATCAGGTCGTACGTGCTGCCGGTCTCGTGCAGCGAGTCCAGCTGGTAGCCGTACCCGGACGGTGCCGCCGCCAGGCCCGGCGTGGCCAGCGTGAACGCGGTCATCAGCTGCTGCGGCGTCGCGTTGAACGGGCTCGCCCCGCTGACCTGCGCGTTGTCCGTGGCGATCAGGATGTAGTTCGTGTTCACCACCGCCGTCGCGCCCATCGCCACGGGCGTCAGCCCCACGCTGTTCGTCGTGCCCGCCGCGTCGGCGATCGTCACCGCGAACGTCCCCGTCCCGCTCAGGGTTAGGTTCGACATGACCAGCTGGTCGCTGCCCGAGACGGTCGCCCCGTCCGTCGAAGCCACTTTCGCCACGTAGGTCCCGCCGGCCGCCCAGGTCTGCGTGGGCACGTTGCCAGCCACCGTCGTGTTAGACAGGGTGCCGACCGTGTCGCTCGTGGTCGCCCCCGTGCCGCCGGTGATCGTGCTGCCGCTGGCGATGGTCACGTTGCCAACCACGTTCCCGCTGCCGGCCAAGACCTGCTTGTTCGCCACCGCGAACCCACCGGTGGTCGTCACCGCCGAGACGTCGAGCTTCGCGCCGCCGCCGACGAACAGTTTCGCCGACCCGGCGATGTTGTTCGCGCTCGTGCTGCTCGACAGCGCCAGGGTTCCGCCGCTGACGTTGGTGAATCCCGTGTAAGTGCTCACCCCGGTCAGCGCCTGCGTCACCGTGTTCGTCGCGGCCAGCGTCAGCGCGATGTTGTCGTTGGCGCCGGTCACGTTGCCCACCTTCCCGATCACGCTGCCGTAGGTGGCCGACCCGGTCCCGTTGATCACCAGGTTGGCCGTGGTCGCCGACGTGTTCACGATGCCGGTGACGGTCCCGGTCCCCGCTGTGGCGATCGACGCAACCGTCTGCACGTGTCCGTTCAGGTCTAGGGCGCCCGTGTTGTTGGTCAGCAGGCCGAAAAGCACCGGCGTGTCGGGCAGGGCGTTGTCTATTCCGACCTGAACTACGCCGTTCGTGCTGTTGTTCAGCGTTGACGGCCCGGCGTAGGTGTTCGCCGCGTTGAGGATGACAAGCCCGGCCCCGCCGCCGCTGCCTGCCCCGTACAGCGTGCCAGCCGTGCCCGAGATCACGCCGTTGACGGTGAGCTGAAAACCTTGGGTCGCCCCGATATTCGTGGTCAGGACCGTGTTGTTCGTGACCGTCGAATTGAGGACCGCATTGGTGGCCGTCGAGACGATCCCGGCGTACCCCTGGGTGGTCGTCGCCGATCCGGTGTACGTTATCGTGATCGGCACGCTGACCGTGGCACCGGCGACGGAGAGGTTGATGCGCGACGTGTTGGTGCCGGTCTGCTGCCCCTGGAGGACAAGGGAGGAGCCGATGCCGCCGGTGATCGATCCCAAACCGATCGTCCGGTTGGCGGTCGCGTTGGCAGCGTGGATGTTCAGGGTGACATTGCTGCCGAGCGTGATCGGGCTCGAGAAGTTGTATGCGGTCGAGCTTGAGCTCGGCGAACTGGCATTTGTGGTCAGCGTGTACCCGGTGACGCTGAAGGTCGCAGAGTTCAGCGCGTAGTTGCCGCCAACGGTGACGGTGCCCGCCGTTCCCTGGAAGACGCCGTCGTCGGTTGCCGCCGCCGCCGAGAGCGTGGCATCGCCCAATGAAGAGTTGCTGTAAAGGGCCGCGGCCTGAGCGGTGGCAATCGGGGCAAGCAACCCTGATCCACCGACGCCGTTCCCCGCTCCAGCGAGAGTGTCAAAATATTTGGTCGCGCCACGTGCAGCGGGCAAAACGCCTACTAGCGCTGTCGCCGTCGCAGCGACGGCGGCCATCGTTGCCCGCGAACCCGACCGCTGCCGCTTGTGATCGAAACCCACCGACGACATCTGACCTCCTGCGTAGAAACACTCGCTCACCCCTGGTTGGCAAGCTAAGCGGAGTCGTCCTTGAATTAGATGTGTGATTCGTGAGCGCGGTGACAATGAAGGTCGAGCATGCTCACCGTATGCTCATCAGACGCTAACGTTCGAAGGGAGATCCTCCGACTCACGTGGTCGACGGTGTCTTCGGAATGGGACACCGAGGTGTGTTACCGACGGAATCCGAGCTGACCCAAATGGCCGGGCCTCGGCGTCGACCGGGCGGGTCTTGCAAACAAAAGCGCCGCGGCAAGCGGCCGGGGACACGACGGCACAAGACCGGATCTGTTTAAGGCTGCTTCCTTTCGGACCTGACCTGGTTCACAGCCGACCCTTGCATCGGACCCGGCCGCTTGCCGCGGCGCGAGGGGCAGGATCATACACGTCCCGCCGCCGGGGGCAATGGCCGGTCGACCGGGGACCGGGCCGGGCGGTGCCCGGGACCACCTTGCGTACACCGGTCGGGGGGGGATGATCGCGGGCCCCACAAGGAGGTCCGGACATGCCTGCCCATCGCCCGCTTTGCGTTGCTAAGTTGGCCGTTCTGCTGCTGCTGACCCCGTTCGCCGTGGCCGCCGGGCCGACGACGGCGCCCATCACGGCACCCACCACCGCACCGGCGTGGCAGCCGGTGCCGGGCCAGCTGATGACGCGGTGGGCGAAGGACGTAGATCCTGCCGCCCCGCTGCCGGAGTACCCGCGGCCGCAGATGGTCCGCAAGGCGTGGCAGAACCTGAACGGGCTGTGGGACTACGCCGTGGTCGACAAGGGGGCGACGGCCACGCCGGCGGCGCACGACGGGAAGCTGCTGGTGCCGTTCCCGATCCAGTCGGCGCTGAGCGGCGTGAAGCGGCAGGTGTCGCCGGAGCAGCGCCTGTTCTACCACCGCACGTTCACCGTGCCGCCGGCGTGGAATAACCAGGCCGTGCTGTTGCACTTCGGGGCCGTCGACTACGAGTCGGTCGTGAGCGTGAACGGCCGGGAGGTGGGCCGACACGTGGGCGGGTACGACCCGTTCACGTTCGACGTGACGTCGGCGTTGAAGCTGGGCGAGAACGACCTGGCCGTGAACGTGTACGACGCGACGGGCGTCGACCAGCCGACCGGCAAGCAGCGGATCAAGACCAGCGGGATCTTCTACACCAACTGCACCGGCATCTGGCAGACCGTGTGGCTGGAGCCGGTGCCGACGCTGCACGTCTCGGCGTTGAAGATCGTGCCGGACGTGGACGGCTCGACGCTGCGGTTGACGGTGACGGCCAGCGGCGGCGGCGGCGGCGGCGCGACGGTCTCGGTCACGGCCGGCGCGGACGGCAAGCCGGTGGCGACGGGCACCGGCCAGACCGGGTCCGAGATCGCGGTGCCGATCGCTGCGGCGCACCTGTGGACGCCCGATGACCCCTACCTGTACTCGCTGCACGTGGCGATCCGTCAGGGCGACAGGGTGCTCGACGCCGTCGACAGCTACTTCGCCATGCGGAAGGTGTCGCTCGGCAAGGACGCCAAGGGGCGCACGCGGATCCTGCTGAACAACCAGTTCGTGTTCCAGCGCGGCGTGCTGGACCAGGGGTACTGGCCGGACGGCATCTACACGGCCCCGACGGACGCGGCGTTGCGGTCGGACGTGGACCTGGCGAAGCGGCTGGGGTTCAACCTCAATCGCAAGCACGTCAAGGTCGAGCCGGACCGGTGGTACTACTGGTGCGACCAGCGGGGCTTGCTGGTGTGGCAGGACATGCCGTCGGCGTTCAGCCGGCCGGGGAGCGCGATGCCCGCGCCGGCGAGAGCGCAGTTCATCACGGAGCTGACCCGGCTGGTCGAGACGCACGCGAACCACCCGAGCATCGTGGTGTGGACGACGTTCAACGAGGGCTGGGGCGAGCACGACGTGAAGCCGCTGGTGGACCTGGTGCGCCGGCTGGACCCGACCCGGCTGGTGAACGACGCCAGCGGGTGGGTCGACGTGGCCGGCGCGGGCGACCTCCGCGACACGCACCATTACCCGGAGCCGGCATGCACCGACCCCGAGCCGACCCGGGCCGTCGTGTGCGGCGAGTTCGGCGGGCTGGGGATGCGGGTGCCAGGCCACTCGTGGACAGATGCGTCGTGGGGCTACCAGGGGTTGGCCAGCGGGAGCTGGAGCCTGACCCGGCAGTTCCAGAAGCTGATCAGGCAGGCGTACGGCCTGCGGGACGAGCGGGCGATGAGCGCGTACGTCTACACGCAGCTGACCGACGTGGAGAACGAGAGCAACGGGATGGTGACGTACGACCGGGCGGTGATGAAGCCCGACGGAGCCATCGCCGCCGCCGCCAACGCCGGCCAGTTCGTGCCGCTGCCGCCGAACCCGCACCCGGAGTTGGTCCCCACCTCCGCCGACGAGGCCCAGACGTGGCGATACACCACCGACAAGCCGGCCGACGATTGGGTGAAGCCCGCGTTCGACGCCAAGGGGTGGAAGCAAGGCCCCGGCGCGTTCGGCCACGGCGTAGGCCATCCGGGCACGCCGTGGACCACCGGCGACATCTGGCTGCGGCGTACCGTCACGCTGCCGGAGAAGCTGCCGGCGAAGATCGACGTGCTGACGTTCCACGACGAGGACGTGGAGGTGTACGCGAACGGCATCGCGGCCGCGTCGGCCGGCGGGCACGTGCCGGACTACGTCCGGCTGCCGATGTCGGCCGACGCGCGGACGGCCCTCACGCTGGGCGAGAACGTGATCGCCGTCCACTGCCACCAGACGGTCGGCTTGCAGTACATCGACGTGGGGCTGATCGCGGGGGGGAAGTAACTGGAGGTACCCCCTGCTCGCTGAAGCGAGCAGGCGGGGAAAGGTGCCCTCACACCGCGTCCTCCAGTTCTGCCTCGGGGAGCAGGTCGCCCTCATTGGCCGTGTTGGTCGGCGTCTCGTCCGCGGCGTCCTCCTTGAACAGTCGGGCCTGCTCCAGCCGCTTGCGGCGCTTCGCGCCGGCGCCGGCGAGGTCGACGGCGCCGTGGCCGAGCAGGTGCTCGACGTCGTCGACCAACGCGGGGGAGGGCTTGACGCCGTGCTGCTTGTCGATCGACAGCATGGCCCTGCCCTGGGCCGTGTTGACCTGGAAGTAGACGGGCGTGGCGCCCTTGTGGCGGGCGAGCATGCCGGGGACGTCGGTCAGGGCCGCGGCGTCGTGGCGGGCGCCGTCGAGCCTGATGCAGACGGCGGTCGTCAGCTTCGCCACGGCGTCGGCGACGGGGATGATCTCGTTCACCATCAGGTTCGGCGTCTCGCGCTTCTTGTCGACCTTGGCCTTGACGAACACGATCTTGTCGACCGCCAGCGCGTCGGGGTACTGGGCGGTGATGGCGGCGTAGGCCTCGGCGAAGACCATACCCTCCATCACGCCGTCCAGGTCCTCCAACGCGATGATGCACCACGGCATGCCGGCGCTGCGGCCGGTCTTGGCCACCTTCTTCGACACCCGGCTGAGCATGCCGCCGATCATCACCTCGGTCCCCTCGCTCATGGCCATCGCCTCCCTCGTGCTGGCCGTGGTGAACCGCTCGATCGTCACCTGCTGATCGGTCAGCGGGTGGCTGGTGATGTAGAACCCGAGCAGCTCCTTCTCGAACTTCAGCAGCTCGGCGTTCTCGAACTCCTCCACGTTCGGCAGCGCCCCGCCCATCACCGACGCCGCCGTCGGCGCCGCCGCCGCCGCCGCCACGGCCGGCCCGCCGAACATGCTCATCTGCCCGTTCCGCCGGTCGGCCTGGGTCTGCTGGCCCGACTCGAACGCCTGCGTCGCCAGCTGCATCAGTTGCGCTCGGTTGGCGCCGGTGCTGGCGAACGCCCCGCACTTGGCCAGCGCCTCGATGGTCGACTTGCCCACGGCCCGCAGGTCGACCCGCTCGCAGAAGTCGTACAGGTTCGGGTAGTTCCCCTTGGCGACCCGCTCGGCGACGATTGCCTCGACCGCCTTCTCGCCCACGCCGCGCACGGCCGCCAGGCCGAAGCGAATGACGCCCTCCACCTTGGGGGCAGCCTTCTTGCCCCGGCCCTTCGGCTTCTCATCGACCGTCGTGTAGACCGGCGTGAAGTCCTTGGCCGAGACGTTGACGTCCGGCGGCAGCACCTTGATGCCCTTGGTCCCGTCGGCCAGCGTCATGCGGCGGCACTCGTCGATGTACTCGACCACCTTCTCGGTCGTGCCCATCTCGAACGTCAGCACGGCCGACATGTACTCGACCGGGTGGTACGTCTTCATGTACGCCGTCTGGTAGGCGACGATGGCGTAGCGGGCACTGTGAGATTTGTTGAACCCATAGCCCCCGAACTTCAGGATGAAGTCAAAGATCTCCTCGGCCTTCTCCTTGGAGACGCCCTTGTCCATGGTCCCCTTGAGGAATGCGGGCTGGAACTTGGCGATGATCTCCGTGTTTTTCTTGCTGATCGCCTTGATCAGCTTGTAGGCGTTCGACAGCTCGATCCCGCCGAGCTGGTTGAACACCTGCATTACTTGCTCCTGGTAGCACATAATTCCGTACGTCTCGGCCAGGATGCCATCCATAATGGGATGGACCTGCGGAACGGGTTCCTTCCCATGCTTTCGAGCGCAGTAGGACGGGATGAGCTCCATCGGTCCCGGCCGGTAGAGCGCGTTCGCAGCAATGAGGTCCTCAATGCGGTCCGGCACCATCTTCATCAGCAGGTCCTGCATGCCCCCTGATTCGAACTGGAACACGGCACGCGTCTCGCCGCGTTGGAACAACTGGTAAACGCGCGTGTCCGTCAGGTCGATCTTGTCGACCTCGTACCGCCCGCGGCTGTCGAACTCGGGCACCGGCTGCCCCTCGATCCACTTCACCGGGCGGGTGTCGCGGGTCTCGCGCTCCAGGTCGATGCTGCGCGTGAGGGCCGTTAGCGTGCGCAGGCCCAGGAAGTCCATTTTGAGCAGGCCGCACTTCTCGGCGACGGGGCCTTCGAACTGGGTGAGGACGTTGCCGTCGCTGTCGCGGTAGAGCGGGACGATGCCGTCGAGCGGCTGGTCGGCGATGATCACGCCGGCCGCGTGGCAGCCGGCGTTGCGGGCCATGCCCTCCAGCTTCGTGGCGTAGTCGATCACGTTCGTGATCATCGGGCTGGACCGGATGAACGCGTCCAGTTCCGGCACGCCGTCGATCGCCTTCCTCAACGTCATGCCGGGCGTGCCGGGGATCAGCTTGGTCAGCTTGTCGATCTCGGCCAACGGCACGCCCAGCACGCGCCCCACGTCCTTGCACGCCGCCTTGGCCGCCAACGTGCCGAAGGTGATGATCTGGGCGACGTGCCCGTACTTGTTGCGGACGTACTCGATCACCTTCTGCCGGCCGTCCTGGCAGATGTCGATGTCGATGTCCGGCATCTCGTTCCGGCTGGGGTCCATGAACCGCTCGAACAGCAGCTTGTATGTGATCGGGTCGACGTTGCAGAGCCCCAGCAGGAACGCCACCATGCTCCCCACGCCCGAACCTCTGGCCCCGACCGGGATGCCCTGGCTGCGGGCGTAGTTGCAGAAGTCCCAGTTGATCAGGAAGTAGCTGCAGAAGCTCTTGGCGGCGATGACGGTGATCTCGTATTCCAGCCGGTCGCGCACGGCCTTGGTCACCTCTCGCGTGCCGTAGCGCCACTCCAGGCCGACCTCGCACAGCTGCCGCAGGTAGCGCTCGTCATCCTTCATCACGGGGACCGGCTGGCCCTGGGGGACCGGCACGAGCGTGGCCGCCGGCAGGCCTGCGGGGATGATCGCGTCGTCCAGCTTTTCCGGCTCCACCTTGTAAACCGGCGCGTACCGCTTGCTGAAGTCCAGCTGTAGGTCACACAGGGCTGCAATGCGCGTCGTGTTCTCGATCGCCTGGTCGAAGTGCCCCAGCGCCGCCACCATCTCGTCCGGCGACTTGAGGTACAGCTCCTTCGGGTACTTCAGCCGGCTCTCGTCGCTCTGCAGCTTGCCCATGCTGATGCAGCAGAGCACATCGTGTACGCGGTGATCGTCGGCCGTCAGGAAGTGGACGTCGTTCGTCGCCACCAGCCCGATGCCGCACTTCTTGGCCAGCTCGGCCAGCTCGGGGTTGACCTCGTTCTGTTCCTTGATGTGGTTCTGCACCTCGATGAAGAACCGGTCGGGCCCGAAGATCTCTAGGTAGGTCTCTGCCGTCGCCTTGGCCTCGGCCATCTTGCCACGCCGCATGAAGGCGCTGGGGATCTCCCCGCCCAGGCAGGCGCTGGTCGCGATCAGCCCATTGCTGTGCGCCCGCAGGATTTCCTTGTCGATCCGCGGCTTGTAGTAGAACCCGTCGCGGTAGGCGCTGCTGCTCAGCTTCAGCAGGTTGTGGTACCCCTCCAGGTTCTGCGCCAACAGCAACAGATGGTAAGCCGTCTCGCCCGGCGTGCCGCTCTTCTCGCGCCGGTCGCCGGGGGCCATGTAGGCCTCCATGCCTAGGATGGGCTTGATGCCCTCCTTCTTGCACTCGTTGAAGAACTCGACCACGCCGAACATGCAGCCGTGGTCGGTGATCGCCAGGCTGTCCATGCCCAACTTTTTGGCCTGTTTCACGAGCTCCGGGATCTTATTGGCCCCGTCGAGGAGGCTGTAGTGCGTGTGGACGTGCAGGTGGGCGAAGGTGCTCGGCATGGGCGGCAGTTTATCCCCCCTCCTAACAGAGGGCGAATTGACCGCGGCGTGATGACAAGCCCGGCCACCGACGATTCCCCTGCTTTTCGACGTTGCCTTTGGCGACGATTCGGCTTTACTGCCCCCATGCCGATCGAGCAGCGACGAACGCCCCGTGTCCTGCTCACCTCAATCTCCGGCGGGTGGCCGGCGCTGCTGCGGCTGCCCTCCATGTTGCGGGCGGCCGGCGTGCACGTCACGGCGCTCGTCCCGGTCAAGTCGAAGCTGCGATGGTCCCGGTCGGTCGACCAGTGGCTCCCCGCTCCCCGATCCGACCCGGCTGGGTTCGTCGACGATCTCCGCGCCGCCACCACCGCCCGGGCCTACGACTGGGTCGCCACGACCGACGACCCCACCATCGCACTCCTCGCCGGGGCCGCCGACCACGCGTCGGCGGACCTGCAGCCGTGGTTCGACACCGTCCTGCCCCTCCCCCGCGACCGCCGGCCCTTCCTGACGCGGAAGGCACCCCTAGCCGACGCCGGCGCGCGGGGCCGGGTGCGCACGCCACGGTCCGTCGTGTGCGCGTCCGCCGCCGAGATCGGGGCAGCGGCCGAATCGATCGGCCTGCCGGTCATCGTCAAGGCCGACCAGGGGTACTCCGGCAACGGCGTGATCCACGCGACCAATCGCGTCGAGCTGGACGCCGCAGTGCACGCGCTGGCCGGCCGCATGCCGGTCATCGTCCAGCCGTTCCTGGACGGCCGGGTCGGCTCCACCGTCATCGTTTGCCGCCAGGGCCAACTGGTCGCCGCCACGGCCTCGTACCAGGCGGCCTGCTTCCCCGAGCCGTTCGGCCCCTCCTGCACGCGGGTGATGTGCGACGTGGACGGTCCCCTGCTGGAGATGGCCAACGCCGTCGCCGAGGTGACCGGTCTGCACGGCGTCGGCGGGATCGACTGGATCGACGTCCCCGGGCGAACCCCCATGGCCCTGGAGTTCAACGTGCGCCCCGTGCCCACCATGCACCTGGGACACCGGGTGGGCGTCGACGTCGCGGCGGCCCTGGGGACGATGCTCGGCGGGGAACCCATCGCCCCGCCCGTCCCGCCGCGGTCGGCCGGCGCGGGGGAAAAGGTCTGCCTGTTCCCCAAGTTCGTCCACCGGGCCATCGCCCATCACGATTGGGCGTCCCTGACCGACCTCGTCGTCCCCGGCCGGGTCGACTGGCCCTGGCGCGAACCGTGGCTTTTGGCTCGGCAGACCGCGGAGATCGGCAAGATGACCCTGACCGCGTTGAGCCGGGCCGCCCGGGCACCGCGGCAGCGCCGGACCGCAGCCGCCACCGCCGAGGCACCATCGCTCAAGTCGCTGCCCCTCGCCAACGAGGTCTGACTACCGCCGGGCCAAAAGGCCTGCTCATAATCGTACGAGTTACGCACTCGGTCGGGAAAGCGGCCACGTAGCACGAATGAAGCTCCCTGATTCGTGCTGATTCGTGGCCTCCTCCGTCGCGAACTGAGTAACTCCTACACCTTGTGATGCCCGACATGGGAGCATCTGGACTACGTTCGCGGGCCCGTGGGCTCGGACCGATAGCAAATTCGCCCGCCGTCAGATCGTTCTGGGGGATGTGATCTTCCTGAGGGTCGTAAACCCACCCCCGCGTAAACCGCACCCCCCGCCGGGCCGATGAGAGGGTCGTCCACCTCACGGGAGACCCCTCGCATGCGACTGCTGACCCGCTCCGACTTCGACGGTCTGATCTGCGCCGTCCTGCTCAAGCAAGTGGAGCGGATCGACAAGATCGAGTTCGTTCACCCCAAGGACCTGCAGGACGGCAAGGTCGCGGTCACCGCCGACGACGTGCTGGCCAACGTCCCGTACGTGGCCGGCTGCGGGCTGTGGTTCGACCACCACTCCAGCGAGATCGAGCGCATCGTCAACGCCGGCGTGCCGTTCAAGGGGTCGTGCCACCTCGCCCCCAGCGCCGCCCGCGTCATCTACGACTACTACGGGGGGGCCACCAAGTTCCCCAACATCGACGACATGATGACCGGCGTGGACAAGGCCGACTCGGCCCAGTTCACCATGGACGACATCCTCAAGCCTACCGGCTGGAACCTGCTGTCGTTCGTGATGGACGCCCGCACCGGGCTGGGCCGGTTCCGCGACTATCGGATCAGCAACTACCAGCTGATGTTCGACCTGATCGACCGCTGTGCCCACATGCCGATCGACCAGATCCTAGATCTGCCCGACGTCCGCCAGCGCGTCACCCGCTACTTCGAGCAGGACGGCCCGTTCCGCCAGATGCTGCACGACCGCAGCCACACGGCCGGCACCTGCGTCGTCACCGACCTCCGCGGCATGGACACGATCTACTGCGGCAACCGCTTCCTGGTCTACGCCCTTCACCCGGAGCAGAACTGCTCGGTCTGGATCGTCAACGGCCGGGAGAACCGCAACGTCTCGTTCGCCTGCGGCCACAGCATCGTGAACCGCTCGTGCACGGTCGACATCGGCGCCCTGATGCGCCGCTTCGGCGGCGGCGGCCACAAGGTGGCCGGCACGTGCCAGGTGTCGCACGAGGAGGCCGGCCGGGCCCTGGCGGCCATCGAGGCGGCGCTGGGTCATCTTCCCGCGAAAAAAGCCGCCTGAGTCCGACGTCCATTAGACCGGCCTCGCCGGGGTTTCCCGTGCCGATCACCAATTCGGTCGGCGTCCACACGGGCAGAGCCCGGGGCTAACGGACGAAAAACACCCGTCGCCAACGCGGAAGGCCCCGCGGACGTCATCCGCGGGGCCTTCCGTTTTCAGCGAGGGTGACGGGGCTCGAACCCGCAACCACCGGATCGACAGTCCGGTACTCTAACCAATTGAGCTACACCCCCGTCGCTGCTGACCCGTCCCGTTCGACGGGTGCGGAAATTTAGCCGATCGACATCCGATGTCAAGTGCGTCGCGCGGACCCCTCATGCCGGCAACAATGGGGTTTCGCCCCCACCCCGCAGCCGGCGCGAGAGCCGCAGGGCCGGCCGCTCCACCGTCACGTGCAGCAGGCCCGCGGCCGCCACCGACCCTGCGCCCACGCCCCCCAGCATCAATAGGTCGCGCGGCAACCCGGTCCACCCCAGCCGATGCTGCACCATCACCGCCACGGAGATGACCGGGTTGTGCAGCAGGTACAGCCCGTAAGACGAGCGCCCGATCGCCTGCAACAGCCGGTGGTCCAACCACCGCGCCAGGTCGCCCCGACGCCCGGCCACGGCCAGCAGGCTGGCCGTGGCCACGACGACCCAGACGACCACTTCCCCGTGCCGCAGCGCCGCCACGGCCGCCAGCGCTGCCGCCGCCAATGCCGTGCGCCACGGCACCGTTCCCTCCACCGCCCACCACGCCACCGCACCTGCCAGAAAGCCGTACGCGTGGGGCAGGAACAATCCCCGCACGGCCAGCCACCCCGGCACCGACCACCCCAGCGGGTATGACAAGCCCGCCACAGCCGCGACGGTCAGCACCGCCCGGTAGGGCAGCCGTGCCGCCTGCAGCAGCCCCACCGCCGCGGCGAATGCCAGGTACAGCTGCACCTCGACGCACAGCGTCCAGTAGGTGTGGTTGATCACGTCGTTGCACCCGGCGACCTGCTGCAGGTAGACCACGTGGGCCGCCACCTGGGCGGCCGTCGGCAGGGCTGTTCCGTCGCGGGCCAGGTGGACCTGCACCCACAGCACGCCGCAGCAGATGGCCAAGGCGACCCAGTACGGCGGGTCCAGCCGCACCGACCGCCGGGCGACGAACCGGCCGAACGCCCTGGCCGTCATCCGCGTCGCCCGCAGCGAGTAGGCGATGACGAACCCGCTCAGCACGAAGAACACCTGCACGCCGAGCGTCCCGTGCACCCGCACAAGGTAGACTGCGTCCGACAGCGCCCCCGGCCGATCGGCCACGTCGCGGAACAGCACCCACGCGTGCGGCAGGATCACGACCAACGCCGCCATCGCCCGCAGCCCGTCCACCAGCGTCATCCGCCCGCTCGCCGGTAATGCCATCCGTGCCACGCGCAACACTCCGTCCCGTTTCCCGCCGGCACTCCGGCCTACGACCGCATGCGTACTCCCGAAAAGTAACGCAGGGACCGTAGACGGTCCCATAATCTACCGTCACGAGTTTGTTTCATAGTTCCATTTCCTACGAGCGGAGCTCCGCCTTCGGCTCAGCTCCCGCCCGGTCAATCGCCACGTCGCGAGTAGGGAAATAATTGACTGGGAAATTCCACGACCATTCCGATCCCGGTCTGCAACAGTGACGAGAGTTGCTGGTTACATGTTCGGTGGGGTGCAGCGGGTCCGACGATGCACCTGTGTTCTACGGTGTCGCCGGCCTTGGTTCCCATGGAAACAGCTTTCGTTCCTGCATTGACCGGGGTCGCGCCACGCCGACCGGTCACGCTTGCCACAACGTTGGCGGTGCTGGCCGTCCTGGCCCTGTCCATCGTGGTTCGATGCCACGGCCTCTCGACCCGCAACCTGTGGACGGACGAGTACCTGAGCCTGGAGTGTTCGTCCGGGTGGGGCCGATCCGACCTGCGGGTCGCCGACACGCACGCGGTCGCGCCGGACCTGGTCGGGCTGTCGAACGCGCGGCCGTTCGGCGAGATCTGGTCCTCGATGGCCCGGGACGAGAACCACCCGCCGGGATACGCCATGCTGCTGCGCGCGTGGCGGACGTGCTTCGGAGATGGGGTGGTCGCCATCCGGTCGCTGTCGGTCGTCACGTCGGTCATCGGGGTGGGGCTCATCATCGGTGCCGGGTTCGAGTTGGGCGGGCCGACGTGCGGGCTGTGGGCGGGCCTGGTGGTGGCGCTGGCGTCGCCCCGGATCCGGGAGGCGCAGGACGCCCGCGCCTACATGCCGGTGGCCGCCTTCGCCGCGGCGGCCCTGTGGCTGCTGGTGCGGACGGCCCGGCGCGGGCCGACCGTCCGGCGGACCGTGGCGCTGGGCGTGATGCTGGCCGTGCTGCCGATGCTGCACTACATGGCGCTGGCGACCGTGGGGGCGGCGGTCCTCTTCGCCGCGATCGCCCTCCGCGGGTCGGCCCGTTGGGCCACGCTCGCCGCCGCCGTCGCCGCCCTTGCCCTGGACGGGGCCCTCTGGGGTCCATCAATGGTCAGCCAGCACCACCGCATGCTGGAGGCCACCGAGTGGCTGGCGGAACTGCCCGGACCGAGCGGCCCGTGGGCCGTGATGTGCGACTGCGCCGCGGCCCCCATCCGCATGCTGGTCGACCCGGCCACCCAGCTGACCGCCAGCCTGGCGGCCGGGGGTGCGGTCGCGCTGCTCGTGCCGCTCCTGGCCCTGCGCACCGTGAGCCGGGAGGGCCGCTGGCGCGTGCTGCTGCCGTGGCTGTGGGTCGCCGCGCCGCTGCTGACGGCACTGGTGATCGACCTGTCGACCCACCGCCGCAGCCTCATGTACGCCAAGTACACGCTGGTCGGTGGACCGGCGCTGGCCCTGCTGGGCGGACTGCTGGCCAGCAGCGGTCGCCGGCTGGGCTGGGTGCCCGTCGCCGGCGTGGTCGCCGCCACCCTGTTGTGCCTGCCGGCCGCGTACGACCCTTACGAGCCGGATTGGCGACCGCTGGCGCAATTCGTCCTGTCCCATTCGGCCCCAACCGACCCCGTCCTGCTGGTCGCCGAGACGGGCTTCGGCAAACCGGCCAACGAGGTCGCCGGCGAACGGCTCGTGGCCCTGTCGTACTGGCTGCGCGGACCCGACCACCGCGACCTGTACGTCGTGCGGGCCGGCGTGCCGACGACTGGCCCCGTCCAGGCGGCGCTCCAGCGGGCCGACCACGTCTGCCTCTGCACGTCGTCGTTCAACAGCAAGACCGTCGGCCTCATTCCGTCGTTGAAGATCGACCGGGTCGAACTGTTCCCCGGGCTGGGCCTGATGGGCACAGCCGACCGCCCGGCGGTCGCCGACGCCTTGGGCGCGGCTCGGCATGTCGCCAGCGTTCGCTGAATCATCCCAGACCAGACGCTGCGCCAATTTTTTCTAACGCCGGCGGACTGACCGATAAAGCGCTGTGGCGATGTCAACCGCCATCCAGGCGTGGTCTTGCGCAATTGTCGCAACCTTTGGTGCTCGCTCAGTATTTTTACTGGCGTCTCGAACCGTTCAGCATAAGATGTCGTACTAACCCAAGTCCGGCACCCGTGCCTAGTATTCGCCCACTTTTGTCCACCGAACGGCAACAATGAACCACAGGCGTCTGGCATCGCTTGCCCACAAGCTGCTTCGCGGGGCGTGCGCGACGTTTGTGGTCGGGTTGCTGATGTCGGCGGCCACCTCCCCCACGAGCCGATGGGAATGGGCCAGGTCCGACGACTTGGTGCCGGTCGACATTGCCCAGGGGCCGGACGACGCCGAGTCGCCAACGAACACGAACCTGTCGCGAACCGTGGACGTATCCACGCGCGGCGTCATCGGTGATGGCGTCACGTGCAACTCCGCAACGATCCAAGCTGCCATCAACAGCCTCCGGCCAGCCGGTGGGACGCTGCGGTTCCCCCCGGGGCGCTACGTCACGGGGACGATCCGGCTGCACGAGAACACCACGCTTTCGCTGGACCGCGGCGCGGTCCTCCTTGGCAGCCTCGACCCGGACCAGTACCACGCGGTCCGCTTCTGCAACGTCAACGGCTGCCTCCTGCACGGCGCCGGGCTGATCGTCGCCGATCGGACCCGCCACATCGGGATCACCGGGCGCGGCACGGTCGACGGACGGGGGTCGGAGCTCGCCACCCACTGGAAGCAGGGGCCCCTGCCGTTCCTGTGCCGGTGGGCCGGGTGCGACGACGTGACCGTGTCCGGCGTGACGCTCACCGACCCGGGCAGCTGGGTGCAACACTTCCACCGGTGCCGCGGCGTTCGCCTCGACCGGGTCACCGTCCGCTCCAAGGACGGGGCGAACGGCAACACGGACGGCATCGACATCGACTCCTGCCAGGACGTTCGCATCACCCGGTGCGACATCAGCAGTGGCGACGACGCGATCTGCCTGAAGACGACCGGCCCGATGGCCTGCCGGAATGTCGACGTCGAGAACTGCCGCATGACCACCCGGTGCAACGGGCTCAAGTTCGGGACCGAGTCGGTCGGGCCGTTCGAGAACATCCGCGTCCGCCGGTGCGCCATGACCGACGTCGGCCAGGCCGGGATCGCCATCTTCTCCGTCGACGGGGCCAACGTCCGCGACGTGACCATCACCGACGTTCAGATGCGGACCGTGCGGACGCCGATCGCCATCCGCCTTGGCTCGCGACTGTCGACCTATCACCCCGGTGAATTTCACCGGACCACCGGCACGATCGACGGCGTGACCATCCGCGGCGTGCGCGCGACCGACGTCCAGGCGACCGGCATCCTGGTCAGCGGTGTTCCCGGCCACCCCGTCGGGGCCGTCACGCTCGACGACGTGCGGATCGGCTTGGTCGGTGGTGTCGACGCCAGTGCCACCCGGCAGACCGTCCTGGAGTTGCCCGGCGACTACCCGCAGGACGACATGTTCGGCCACAACCTGCCCGCCTCGGGCCTTTACCTCCGCCACGTCCGCGGCCTCACGCTCGGCCAGCGCGTCATCACCGAGACCGACCAACCCGACGCCCGTCCCGACCGCGTCTCGGTCGACGTCGAGAACTAACCCGCTCAAGCCGCCGGGCTGCTTGCATTTGGCGTCACCCCGGCCGGGCGAGTCCTTACCTCCAGAACCCCCTCACCCCGTCGAACAGCACGTACCACCCCAGGGCAAACGTCCCGGCGTAGATGAACTTCGTGAACGCCACGTCGCGCATCCGCCGGTTCACCTGGAACCCGACCCACGCCCCGCCGACCAGCACCGGTAGGAACCGGGCCGACACCAGCGGCGACGCGTGGGCGAACTCGCCGGTCATCGCGTAGAACGGCACCTTGGCGGTGTTCAGCACGAAGAAGTAGGCGGCCGACGTCCCCACGTAGAACTGCCGTGTCAGCCCCAGCGGCAGCAGGTAGTTTGCCACGATCGGCCCCGCCCCGTGCGCCAGCGTGCTGCTGGCGCCCGCGAACGCCCCGGTCACCCGCGACCGGGCCGGCTCGCGCATCGTCTTGTGCTGCTTGCCGTGCCGCTGCACCCACCAGTGCAGCGACACCAGTCCCACCGACTCCAGCCCGATCTCGGTCAGGATCGCCGACCGCATCAGCCGTTCGCTGTGCAGGTGCTGGAACACCGCCAACAACGCCCCGCCCACACACAGCCCGATGAAGCTCCCCGCGGCCAGCCGCCGCACGATCGCCCAGTCGGCCGAGCGCCGGTGCTGCGTCACCGCGACCAGGTCCCCCACGACCAGCAGCGGCGACAGGAACCCGATCCCCGCCGCCGCGTCGCGCCCCGGCAGGTGGGCCATCGCCAGCGTCACCAGCGGCACCGCGAACAGACCGAGCCCGCTGCCGAACCCGCTCTTGGTCAGCCCCACGCAGAAGACGGCGAACCCGATCAGCACCCACCACGGCGACATCGGCCGCAGCGTAGCGGAACGCTCGCGGCGGTACACTGCCGAGCCGTGGGACAAAACGGGACGATATGGGACGGTTTGAAATCCGTCCCAATTCAGACAATCAATGCAACCCCATATTTAGAATCAGTTTGCGGAATCGGGTTAAACGCGACTCGGGCGCGAGCGTCCCACACGCGAATATCGATATAATGCTATGATAGATCTGCGTGCCACACCGCTGCCCGAAGACGTGACGCTCGCCGCGGGCCCGTACCGGGCCGCCATCCGCTTTGCTGCGATCACCCTCGTGATGCTCGCCTTGGTGTGCGCGGCGTGGTTCCCCTGGTCCGCGGTGGCCCGGCATCGGCTGCAGCGAGAGATCGACGCGATGCGTCGCCGCGGGGAGCCGACCCAGCCGGACGAGCTCCCGCGGGCTCCGACGGGCGACGGGCCCGACGTTGCGACCCTCTGGCAGGCCGCGTTGACCGCCGTCTCGGCCACCGTCGATTGCCCGTCCAACTCGAACCTGCAGATCGACCACAACTACCCGACCTACTCCGCCGCGTGGTGGGCGGCCGCGCGGGCGTCCGAGTCGGCCAACGCACCGGTGTTCCCGCTGGCCGATGCCGCCGCGACGGCGGCGGCGGGCCCGATGTCGAGCGTCCCCTTCAACGCCTGCCGCGGCCTCGCCAACGTCCTCACTGACTCGGCCCTGCTCGCCCACTTCGACGGCGGCCACGACGGTCGCGCCCTGGACCGCCTGCGCGATGCCCTCCGCCTGGCCGACGCCGTCGACCGCCGGCCCGACATGCTCTCCCGGCTCGTCGCCAGCGGCATCCGATCGCTGGCCCTCGAGCGGCTGATGATCATCACCCCCGACCTCGACGTCGGCCCCCGCGGCGGCGAGCGCCGGCGGCAGGTGCGGGCGATGATCGACGCGCTGCTGAGCGAGCCGTCGACCGCGCTGCGCGTGTTGCCGCTGTCGGCCGAGCGGGTCAACCAGATCGGGGCGTTCGCCCAGCTGCATCTCGCGAACCCGCTGCTGGCCCCGCTGGTCGACCTGTCGGCCGCCCGAGCGATCGGCGCATCGGGGGTCGACATCCGAGCGGCCCTGTCCAGCGACGCCGAGGCGGCGGCGGCCGTGTACGCCGACGCCGAGGCGGCGGCGGCCGTGTACGCCGCCGCCGTGGTTCCGCCGCCTCTCGACGCTGCGGGTCGACCGCGCGAAGATTCCAGCCAGCCGTCGCGGTACTTCGACCAGGGCGCCAGGATGGTAGCCGCGCCGTACACCCAGATTGACTGGGTGGTTCGCGCCCACCGCCACGCCGCCGCGGTCGCGTTGGCCGTGCGGCTCTATCGTGTCGACCACGACGGCCGCTGGCCCGCGACCTTGCCCGAACTGGTGCCGGACGAGATCGCCGCCGTGCCCCCCGACCCGGCCGCGGCCGGGTCGCCACCGATTGGGTACGTCGTCCGTGGTCGTGGCCGGCCGGACGGTGCCGGTCGCCCCGTGCTGTTCATCGGTCCGCGGCGCGCCACCCCGCCCGGCCCGCCGCCAACGCCGTCGTTCACGGTTGAACATCCGGACCGGTTGATCTGGCTGGACCTCGACCGGTGGGACGTTCCGCTGTCGCCGCCGCCGACGACGACAGACGCCGTGCCGGGCGGGATGTAATCACGCGTTCCCGTCACCCCACGCTGTCGATCACGACGACCGCGAACCCCACCACCGCCGGGAACAGGCCGACGCCCACGGCGAGGACGACCATCCACTGCACGGCCGTGCCGCCGAGCACCAACAGGAACCGCCACCCGCCGCCGCCCGGCAGGGCGGCCGCGTACCGGGCGGGTGCCGTGACCGTCAGCACCGCGATGACGCCCGCCATCAGGATAGCCAGCCCCTTCAGTTCCCGCTCGGTGTTCGTCGCCAACCACTCGGCGTCCACCTTCGCGCCCAGCCAAACGGCCGTCATCGCAACGGCGACCCCGCACCCCAGCATCGGCGCGACCGTGTACCGCGCCGCGGCCATCGCCCGGTTCCGCCGGACCGGCGACAGGTCCCGCAGGACGAACCAATGATCCCAAGCCGTGCCGGCCCACATCGCGAGGACGAGCCCACTCGGCAACACCGGCCAGCACATCGCCCCGGCCGACCAGAACAGGGCCAGCGCGTTCACCGATGGTGCGCCGCGCCCGACCCGGTCCGACACCAAGTTGAAACACCCCGGCCCGCCCGCCCGGCCGACGATGGAGAAGAACGCCGAGAGTGTCGCCAACGCGAGGATCGTCAGCACGAGCCACCGGAACCGCCGGGCCGACGGCACATCCACCCGCCCGGCGATCAGCCGGGCCAGCCGGTTCGGATGGACGCTCGCCAGCCACGCGGTGCGCGCGAACGCCCGCCATCGGCCGAGCTCCGCCCGCCGCTCCCACGTCAGTTGCAGCATCGCCGCGTCGACCCGCAGCCCGCACTCCGGGCATCGCTCCGAGGTCGCCCCGCGCAGGTCGTACCCGCAGCCGGGGCAGTGGACGCCCTCATCCTGTCCCTCGGCGATCCGATCGGTGCCCGTCATGCGACGGTCGATTGTGACCACCGCCGGGGCGGATCGCGAGGCGCTGGCCGGCCGGTTGGTGCCGGCGCGACACCCCTAAGATGGGTGGTAGCCTGCCGGCCCCGCCGACAGTAGAACGGCGGGCCGAGGAAGGGACCCCCCATGCTGAAGCTGTCCGACAACCCGCCGCTGCTGACCGAATCCGCCAACCTACCGTCGGACCTGACCGGCCGATGGTGGATCGCCCACACGAAGTCCCGGTCCGAGAAAGCGCTGGCGTGGGACCTGGCGGGGGCCGGGATCGGCTACTTCCTGCCCATGACCCGCAAGACGACGTTCAGCGGCGGGCGGAAGCGGCAGGTGATGCAGCCGCTGTTCCCGTCGTACCTCTTCGTGTGCGGCGACGAGAACGCCCGGTACAAGACGCTGACGACCGGCCGGGTGTGCAACGTGCTGCCGGTGCCGGACCAGCCCAAGCTCGTCGCCGAGCTGACGGCCGTCCACCGTGCCCTGACCGGCGGGCCGGAGCTGGACCTGTACCCCTTCGCCGCCGTCGGCCGCCGCTGCCGCGTGACCGCCGGGCCGCTGATGGGCATCGAGGGCGTCGTGGTCCAACGCACCAACCGGGCCACCCTGGTGCTGGAGATCAGCCTGCTGCGCCAGGGGGCGGCGCTGGAGATCGGGCTGGACCTGGTGGAGCCGGTCGAGGAGTGATGCCGCCGGCTTCGACGGGTCCGGTCACGCCGGCACGGTCGGGTCGCGGGCGACGCGGATCACCTTGCGGTCGTCGGTGTCGCCGAACAGCTGGCCCTGGGCGACGACGGCGTCGAACGCGGCGATCGCCGCCCCGCGGGCGGCACCCTCGGGCTCCCACGTGCTGCCGACCACGCGGACCGCCCGGCCGGGGATGGCGACCAGCCGATCCGTGACGGCCGCCTGCACGGCGGCGACGAACCGGCGGTTGACCGAGCGCACCGTCCCGCCCAGCACCACCATCTGCACGTCGACCAGGTTGAGGATCGGCGCCAGCGACCCGCCGAGCCGGCCGGCGAGGTCGAGCAACGCGGTGGGCATCGGGCCGTCGGCATCGGTCAGGGCGGCCAAATCGGACTCGGCCAGGTCGAGGGCGGCCGGCTCGAGGGGGCCGCTCAGCTCGCCGGCACCGTAGAACGCCCCGCGATAGATTTTGCCCTGCAGGTACAGAGCCGAGCCGTACGCGTCGAGCCGGGGTCGGTCGGCGGGGCCGGTGGCGTTGACCGACAGCAGGACGAAGTCGGTCGCGTCGGCGGCGGCCCCATCGGTCGCCTCGGCCGAGGCGGCGTGGCAGGCGTCGTGGTCGACGACGGTGGTCACGCCGAACCTTTCGGCCGCTAGCTGCCGCAGGGGCACGTTGACGGCGCGCAGTGGGATCGACCGCAGCACGACGCCGGCGTCGGCGTCGACCACGCCCGGCACGCCGATGCCCAGCCCCAGCATCTTGCCGGCCGGCATGTCGCGCCGCTTCAGCCACTTGGCCAGGGCCTCGTGCAGCTGCTCGGGCACCGATTCCAGCGTCCCCTCGATGGGGATCCGCATGCCGTCGATCCGCCCGCCGGCCGCGTCGAGCAAGACCAGCGTCGCCGACCCCGGCCGCAGCGCCGCCCCGAGCAGCCAGCCCAGATCGGGGTTCAGCGTGAGCAGCACCTGCTTCTGCCCCACGGCCGTCGACTGCCGCTTGCCGACCACGCGGACGACGTTCTTCTCCAGCAGCTCGCGGACGATGTAGCTGAGCGTCGAACCCTGCAGCTGGGTCATGCGGGCGATGTCGTGCCGCGAGAGCGTGCCGTGCCGCCGGAGCAGCCGGATCGCCAACGCCCGGTTCCACGCCGCCGCCGTCTTGTGGTTCGAGCCCTGCAGTTTCATCCCGTCGCCCTCGTCTAACCCACTGGAAGTGTACGACAGCCAGCAGTGCGAATCAATTTATTCACACTATGAACAAATCATCATTAGTGGTATACTGGACGGGAGTTCCCTGCGGACACCTCGCCTATGACCCTACTGGACGAACAGGCCGACGCGGTCGTGGCGGGGTTGCCTGCCGCGACCCGCCAGTGGAACGTCGGCACGCTGAGCTACACGCAGCGCCGGCTGTTCGGCGTCTTCTCGTGGATGCTGTGGGGCGACCTGTGCATCGTGATCGGCGAGGCGGTCGTGCTGCGGATGGTGCCGCTGCAGCTGCAGTCGGTGGGGGCGTCGAACGCGACGATCGGCATCGTCACCGGCAGCGTCTACTCGCTGATGAACTGGGTGCTGAACCCGCTGATCAGCACCGCCAGCGACCGGCACCGCTCGGGCCTGGGCCGGCGGATGCCGTTCCTGCTCTGCACCGCGCCGTTCGTCGCCCTGTTCCTCGTGTCGTTCGCGTTCGCCGGGGAGATCGGGCATGGCCTGCATCGCCACGCGCCGGCCGTTGCCAACGTCGTTGCGAATGTCGCCGGCCACCTGTTGCCGGGGTCCCGCGGGCTGGCGGCCGAGGCGCGGGTGACGATCGCCACGATCGCGCTGCTCATGGTGCTGTTCCGGTTCTTCGACTTGTTCCCGCAGTGCGTCTACTACTACCTGTTCGCCGACGTGATCCCGCAGCGGGTGATGGGCACGTTCATCTGCCTGTTCGGCGTGACCAGCACGGTCGGGACGATCCTGTTCCACTCGCTGCTGCTGCCCTACGCCGCCGGTCACCCGCGGCTGATCTTCGGCGGGGCGGGGTTGCTGTTCCTGATCACGTTCACGCTGCTGCCGTTCCTGGTGCGCGAGGGCGACTACCCGCCCGCCCCGCCGAGGGTTGCCAAGGGAAGCCCGGTGGCGGCCGTGACCGGCTGGGCGCGCGAGGTGTTCTCCATCCGGTTCTACTGGGGCTACTTCCTCACCAACTCGGCCTACCGCTGGGCGTTCACGCCGGTCGACCTGTTCCTGATCGTCTACGCCCAGAAGGTGCTGAACCTGGGGCCGGCCACGTTCGGCCCGCTGATGAGCGTCGTGCTGGTCGCGCAGATGCCGGCCCAGCTCCTGCTCGGCCCGCTGCTCGATCGGTTCCACCCGACGCGCGTGGCGATCTGCGGGTTCGCGATGATGGCCGTCGCCGCCACCGCGGGCTTCCTCTGCATCCACAACCGGGCGACCTTCATCGGCTGCACGATGGCGGCGTACCTGGCCGTGGCGGTGATCAAATCGGCGTTGCAGACGCTGGGGCCGCGCCTGTTGCCGGTCGAGCGGTACGGCCAGTTCTCGGCCGCCAACTCGATGGTGTCCGAGACGGGCATGCT
Organism: Tepidisphaeraceae bacterium; assembly: GCA_965198865.1. Lineage (GTDB taxonomy): Bacteria > Planctomycetota > Phycisphaerae > Tepidisphaerales > Tepidisphaeraceae > CBDAQA01. The sequence goes on from CBDAQA010000025.1 coordinate 986,049, forward strand.
GTTCCTCGTGGCCGCGTGCGGCGCGCTGCTCGACCGCCTGGGCCAGCGATACCTGTTCGCCTGGATGGCGATGTTCGCCACGCTCGGGCTGGTGGTGATCGTCGGCCTCTACCGCGCCTGGCTCGCGCGCGGCGGCGACGCGGCGTACGTGCCGCCGGCGGTGATGCCGGGCGGCAGGATCCGGTCCGTCGGCTTCGAGGTGATTGTCCCAATCGCCGAGTGATGGCGTCGAGCCGGACGGCGGCCGGGTTGCTTCACAGGATCGGGCGAGCAGGCCCGCTTGGGCGGATCCCAGATACGGGGCAGACCGGTCACCACCCCGAAACCAGCTGTTCGAGCGGGCTCCCCGCGTCTCTGTGCCCCCGTGGTGGATCTGCTTCGGGTTCCTCAACGGTTTCCATTTTGATCCGGCGAAGCCGGCGTCTGAGGTACTCCGACACCGGCTTCGCGGGGGAACCCAGCCACGCAACGAAACCGCCCGTCGCCGGGGCGGCGACGGGCGGGACGACGGTGCATCGGGGGCCGGCTCAGCGGTGCGTGTTCACGCCGTCGTACCGCACCCACGCCGGTTGGATGTCACTGTTGGCGTAGCTGGCGACGTGGCCGTCGAGGAACAGCAGGTTGCCGCGCTTGTCGTGCCGGATCGGGTCCGGCTCGCGGTTGGCGGCCGTCGGCGGGCCGTCGTAGCTGCTGCCGTCGAACACCCATCCGACGGCGGCCGACGTGGTCAGCGGGGTGGCCGAGTCCCAGGCGACGGCGTACTGCTGGGAGTACCTCACGTGCGTGATCTTCTTGCCGCTGAAGTCGCTGGCGAGCAGCGTCCCGGGGGCGTAGGAGTTGAGGTCGGCGTTGATGCCGTACCCGCCGCCCAGCTCCCACGTCTGCTGGACCATGTTCAGCGGCACCTGCGGCTGGGCCGGGCACAGGAACACCGACCCGACCTTGTTCGGCAGGTCATGCTCGGTCATCAGCGCGATCGGCCAGCGGCTGGTGCCGTTGCTGTACCGGACCATCTCGTTCTTGTTGTCGCGGGCGTACAGGGTGATCGCCAGCCCGATCTGCCTCAGGTTGCTGGCGCACTTGACCATCACCGCCGACCGCCGCGCCTTGGCCAGCGCCGGGAGCAGGATGCCGATCAGCAGTGCGATGATGCCAATCACCACCAGTAGCTCGACCAGCGTGAACCCGGGGCGACGGCGACGGGGGGTGAGGTGTGGCATGCCGAGAGAAGATACCGGCACCGATGCGAAATTCAAAACAAAAATTCATTGCTTGAACTTTTCTCGGGGGTGCGGCATGCTAGGCGTCATGAAGCATGCACACGCGTCTTGTGGAAAACGACTCTTGAAGGTCCTCCTCGGCGGCGTGCGGGCACCCGCGTTGGCCGTCGCCGCGGTCCTTGTGGCCCTGCCTGCTGCAACCCGCGCCGCCTCCCCCACCACGGCCCCGGGCGTCGCCCGGCCCAACCCGCGGATCGAGGGGCTCTGGGTCTGGAAGCCGAAGTTTATCACCGATGCTGACGAGCGGCGCGAGCTGCTGGCGTTCTGCCAGCGGCAGGGGTTCAACCGGCTGCTGGTGCAGGTGCCGTGGAAGCCGGGCACGTCGCAGGTGGTCCACTCGCCGCCGTCGAGGCGGGACGAGCCGACCGACGCCGCGACCCACCCGGAGATCGCCTGCCCGGCCGAGCTCGCGCAGCTGATCGCCGACGCCGCCAAGCAACACGTGATCGTTGAGGCCCTGGACGGCACCCCGTACATGGGCGACCGCGCCAACTGGCCGGCGACGCTGGCCACGGTGGACGCCCTGCTGGCGTTCAACCGCACCCTGCCGGCCGACGCGCGGTTCGCCGGCATCCACTGGGACATCGAGCCCTACGTGCGCCCCGACTGGAAGGCGCAGGCGACGCGCGGGCCGATCGAGGCCGACTACCTGCAGATGCTGACCGAGGCCCGCCGGAAGCTGCGCGACGCCGGGTCGGACCTGACGCTCTCGGTCGACATCCCGATGTGGTACGACAACAAGACCGCGCCGGACGACAACTGCATCGTCACGTTCAACGGGCAGACGAAGAACTTCCACGAGCACATCCAGGACCTGACCGACTACGTCGGCATCATGTCCTACCGCCAGCACGCCCTTGGCAAGAACTCGGCCGCCGAGCACGTCGCCAACGAGCTGGCCTACGCGGAGCGGATCGGCAAGTTCGTCTGCCCCGCGTTCGAGACGGTCCCGCTGACCGACACGCCGCAGATCACGTTCTTCGGCCAGTCGGCCCAGATGCTGCAGGCCCAGCGGCACGCCCTCGAGGGTGCGCTCGGCGATCGCCCCGGCTTCGGCGGCATGTTCGTCCACTGCTACCCCGCCGTGGTCGCCGTGCTCGAACCCAAAAAGTGATCCCCCAAGCCGGCGTCCGAGGTACGCCGGAGACCCAGGTCTTCGGCGTACCTCAGACGCCGGCTTGGACGGCATGTCCCCCTGCGACTACGCGCCATGTTGAACGTCATCCCCCTGCCCGCCCAAGTCACGCCGCGCGATGGGTACTACCCGTTCCTCCGCACGACGCCGATCGTCGCCGACCCGGCGGCTCAGTCGGTCGCCCGGTACCTTCACCAACAGCTGGGCGAACCCGGTTCCACCCCCGGCTCGCCGGGCGTCCGGTTGCGAACCGCCGCGTCGGACGTGGGTTCCGAGGGTTACGAGCTGACCGTCGCCCCCACCGGCATCACCATCGCCGCATCCGTCCCCGCCGGCTGGTTCTACGGCGTCCAGACGCTGCTCCAGCTGCTCCCGCCGGATGGTGGACCGACGCACGTGCCGTGCGTCCACATCGTCGACGCCCCGCGCTTCCGCTGGCGCGGCCTGATGCTCGACGTCGCCCGCCACGTGATGCCCGTCGACGGCATCCTCCGCCTGATCGACACGATGGCGGCCCACAAGCTCAACACGTTCCACTGGCACCTGACCGACGACCAGGGCTGGCGGATCGAGTCGCACCGCTACCCCCGGCTGACCGAGATCGGCGCCCGTCGCGCCGGCGCCGATGGCGTCCTGACGCCCGACCGCGCCGCCAGTGAGCCCGAGCGCGTCGGCACCTACGGCGGGTTCTACACGCACGACGACGTCCGCCGGATCGTCGCCCACGCCGCCGAGCGGCACGTGGTCGTCGTGCCCGAGATCGAGATGCCCGGCCACGCCGTCGCCGCCCTGGCCGCCTACCCCGAGCTCTCCTGCACCGGCGGCCCATTCGCGCCGGCCACCCGCACCGGCGTGTTCAAGGACGTCTACTGCGTCGGGAACGATGCGACGCTGGCGATGCTCGAAGGCGTGCTCGACGAGATCATTCCGCTGTTCCCCGGCGCGTACGTCCACGTCGGCGGCGACGAGTGCCCGACCGACCGCTGGCGCACCTGCCCCAAGTGCCAGGCTCGCATCCGAGCCCAGGGGCTGGCGAACGAGCACGAGCTGCAGGGCTACGTCATCCGCCGGATGGCGCGGTTCCTCGGCGAGCGAGGCAAGCGGCTCGTGGGCTGGGACGAGATCCTCGACGCCGGCGACCTGCCCGCCGACGCGACCGTCATGAGCTGGCGCGGCACCGAGGGCGGCCTCGCTGCCGCCCGCGCCGGCCACGACGTCGTGATGACCCCGCACCCCTACTGCTACCTCGACTACCGCCAGGCCGCCGACGGCGAGCCCCCCGCCATCGCCGACGGCCTCACCCCGCTGTCCAAGACCTACGGCTACGAGCCGGTCTCCCCCGAACTGACCGCCGACCCAGCGCGCCACATCATCGGCGTCCAGGGAAACGTCTGGACCGAATACATGCCCGACATGCGGCACGTCGAGTACATGGTCTGGCCCCGCGCCGCCGCCATCGCCGAGATCGGCTGGTCGCCGGCCGAAGGTCGAGACCTCGAAGGCTTCATCGATCGTGTCCGAGCGAATCAGGTCCGACTGACCCGTCGCGCGTCGGCATTCCGACCGACGTGAATTGACAAATTCGATCAAACTGTCGACGTTCCAAGACCCACCGCTGTCCCGTGAGCTACCACAATTACCGACTGCCTGTGACCAAATGGTGTATAGGCCAACGCTTAACACGCGGAACGACCCGACAAACTTATCCACCTATTCATTCAGACAATGAATTTTTTCATTGACGGAGGGTTTCGCGGCTGTACGCTTAGCCGGACGTGGAGACCAGGACGGCCCCGACTCGGAAAGACTTCGCATGAACCATGACACCGACTTCGTCCACATCGGAACCCTGTGTCGCGTTCGGCGGGGCCGCCAAGCGCTTTTGGCGGCCACCGTTGCTGCGCTCGGCGGGGCCACCGCCGGGCCACGGGTCGCGGCCGGCAACACGTACACCTACCAGGGTCCCGGGACCGCCGCCCAGCCCCTGACGGGCAACTGGTCTCCCAACGCCAGTTGGGCCGAGGGCACCGCCCCGGCGAGCAACGCCAGCAATGTGCTTTCCTTCGGCGGCTCCGCCGGTGGGTCGGCCTACACGTCGACCGACGACATCACCGGGGCGTTGGGCCTGAACGCCCTCGTGCTCAACAGCGCCGACGCGGCCAACATCGAGACCATCGCCGCCGGCACCGGCAACTCGCTGACGTTCAACGGGTCCGCCCCGGCCCTCACGCAGAACGGCCTCGGTGCGTTCAACATCTCCGCTCCGATCGCCCTGTCGACCGCCGCCACGTTCAATGGGTCCGGGTCGGGGACGGTCACGATCTCCGGCATCATCAGCGGCGCCGCCGGCATCGGACTCACGGTCGCCAACACCGGCGGCGCAACGCTCGTGCTCATCGGCGCCAATGCCTACACCGGCCCGACGACGATTGCCGCTGCGGCCACCCTGCAGCTCGGCAACGGCACCAACGCCGGAACGCTCTACACCGGTGTGAGCGGGGCCATCGCCGACAATGGCACGTTGGCCTTCAACCGCGGCACCGGCACCATCACACAGGGTGGCAGCTTCAGCTCGGCCCCCATCACCGGTTCGGGCAACCTGACCATGGCCGGCACCGGAATCCTGCTCCTGAATGTTGCCGAGTCGTACACCGGCGTGACGACCATCGGCGGCGGCAGCGTGCAGCTGCTCTCGGCCGGAGCGCTGTCGCCCGCCGGCACGATCGTCGACAACGCCACGTTGGCGTTCAACCGGTCCAGCGCGGTTGTCCAGGGCACCGACTTCTCCGCCGCCGCCATCACCGGCACCGGCGGGATCACCCTGCTCGGCAGCGGGACAGTCACGCTGAACGCCGCCAACACCTATGCGGGGCGGACCCTGCTCAATGCCGGCACCGTCAACGTCGCCGCCACCGAGACGCCCGGCGTGAGCGGCCCGCTCGGGTCGAACAACTCCGCCGGCGCGATCTCCTTCGCCGGCGGCACGCTGCAGTACTCGGCCGCCGACACCGCCGACTACTCCGCCCGGTTCTCAACCGCTGCCGGCCAACTCTACAGCGTCGACACCAACGGCCAGACGGTCACCTTCGCCACGGGCCTCACCAGTAGCACGGGTTCGCTGGCCAAGCTCGGCGCGGGAACGCTGATCCTAACCGGTGGCAGCACCTTCTCCGGCACCACGACTATCTCCGCCGGCACCCTGCAGGTCGGCAACGGCCCGACGGGCAACTTGGCCGCCGGCCCGATCGTCGACAACGGAGCCCTGGTCTTCTCCCGCACCAACCGCATCACCCAGAGCGGTGGCAGCTTCGGCCTGATCTCGGGCACTGGCTCGGTCACCGTCTCCGCGGCCACGGGCGGCGGCCTCGTGTCCCTGAGCCTGAACAACGCCTACACCGGCGGCACCACCATCAACGCGGGGACCCTCCAGGCCAACACGATCGGCTCGGGCAACTCCTCGACCGGCACGACGGGCGTCACCGTCAACACCGGCGGCGTGCTCGCCGGCGGCACCGCGGGCGCCCAGGGCCAGATCGCCGGCCCGGTCACCATCAACACCGGCGGCAAGATCACCGCCGGCACCGGCGCCGCCATCACCGACGGCGTCACCAGCCTCGCGCTCGGCAACCTCAGCACCGGCGTCCAGACCTGGAACGGCGGCGGCGGGTACGTCGCCAAGGTCTCCACCGACGGCACCACCAACGACCAGCTGGTCATGACCGGCCTGTCCCTCACCGGATCCAACTCCAGCAGCCCGTTCACCGTCACCCTCACCGGCGTCGGCGGCGCGTCCGCCCCGACCACGCTGTCGACCACGCCGATCGTGATCGCCATCGACAAGGCGACCAACGTCGGCGTGTTCCAGTCCGCCATCAACGGCCTGTCCCTCGTGCTGTCCCGCAGCTCCGTCACGGTTCCCACCGGGTACGGGGCCCAGCTGAGCGAGGTCGACACCGGCGGCACCGAGCAGCTCGTGGCCGCCGCCGTCGCCACCCCCGAGCCGACCAGCCTCGTCCTGATCCTGACGGCCGGTGGCGCCCTGCTGCTCGGCCAGCGTCGGCGACGGCGTTCGTCCGCCCCTGCGGTCTGACGCCGTCGCCGATCGAGCACGGCCCACACCTCCCGCCCCCACCCCCATGGAAGTCGCACGCCCCCCGTCCGCCGGTTCCTCCGCACCCGCCCGTCGCGGCTTCATGCTCGACAGCGCCCGCTGCCAGGAGTCCCGCGCCTACTACCGGGCGTTCATCGACTTCGCCGCCGCCCGCGGCATGGACACGCTGATCTGGCACTTCACCGACGACCAGGGCTGCTCGCTGCAGCTGGACGCCGTGCCCGGCATCGCCTCGCCCAACGCGTACAGCAAAGACGAGATGCGCGACCTGATCCGCTACGCTGGCGAGCGCGGCGTGCAGGTCGTGCCCGAGCTCGCGTCGCTCGGCCACAGCCGGTACCTCACCCGCCTGCCCGCCCACCGCCACCTGAACGAGGCCGACGGCGCCCACTTCACCGGCATGTGCCCCGTGTCGCCCGACACCCGCCGCGTGATCCGCGCCCTGATCGAGGAGGTGGCCGACCTGTTCCCCGGCCCCGACCTCCACGTGGGCCTGGACGAGGTGAACATCGGCGGCCACCCGCTGACCCGTGCCGCGCTCCGCACCCAGGCCCGCGGCGAGCTGCTGGCCGACTACGCCGCGTTCGTCCACTCGGTCGTCACCGGCGCCGGCAAGCGGATGTGGATGTGGGGCGACGGCCTGCTCAAGCACCCCGAGATGCTGGCCGCCCTGCCGCGCGACATCGTCGTCTGCAACTGGCAGTACGCGCCGGATGCCCCCCCTGCCGCCACGCGGACGTTGCTCGACGCCGGGTTCGACGTCCTGCTCTGCTCCGCACTCATCAGCCACGACCAGCCGCTCTTCCCCGGCGAGCAGTTCGCCCTGCCGAACATCCGCGCGCTGGCCGACCAGCGGGCGCAGGTTGGCCGCGGCCGCGTGCTCGGCCACGTCAACACGATCTGGACGCCGGTGCGGTTCATCGCCGACTCGCTCTGGCTCGGCATCGACCTCGCCGCCGCCCTGCTCGACGGTCGCGACCCGACCGCCCAGGCCCGCACGTTCGGCGAGACCTTCCACGGCTTGACCGGCGTCCACGCCGCCCGCTTCGCCGACGCCGCCCGGCTGCTGTTCGAGGGGTCCCCGCTCCGCGACGAGTGGCTGGCCGTCGCCGCGCTCGAACCGTTGTCGCCAGCGACGCACGACCGCGTGGCCACCACCGCCGAGCGGTGGTTGATCGCCCACCGGCTGTTGGTTCGCATCGCACCGGCCGTCCGGCAGCACGCCACCGAGTTCCGCGCATTGACCCTGCTCGCCGAGGTGCTGCAGCACACCTACGACGTGGCGGCCAAGCTCGCCGATGGCCCCCCCGCGCCGGCGGCGCTCGCCCGGCTCATCGACCGTGGCGAGGCGGTCGTCGCCGCCGTCGACGCCAACTGGGACCGCGAGCGCTTCGCCGACGACCCGCGTAAGTACACGGCCCCGATCCCGTCGTTCCAGGATGACCACCTGATCCCCGTGCTGGAGCGCGGCCTGGCCCGCCTTCGGGCGTTAGCGTCGGCCCCCAAGGAACTGGCCGGCGTCTGAACGGCTCGATGCATTGGAAGATAAAAACGAACCGCCGGGACGCCGGTGTCTGAGGTACGTCAAGAATGGCGTTAAGATAGGGCACAAGTGCTTGTCTGGCTTGGCGCAAAGCTCGGCCTCCTGTCAGAATGTGGGTGCTGAAGTCCACAACGAACAGGAGGCCAGGGATGGCCATCATCGGACCGCCGGAGGCGTGTTGCAAGTACCAGTCCATGTTGGACGAGCACCTGTCGGCGGAGCGGATCGAGTCGCTGGCGACCGCGTGCGGGCACCGCTGGCGCGAGCGGGCGCTGGGGCCGGCGGTGACCGTGCACCTGTGGGTGATGCAGGTGCTGCTGCGGAACTTGTCCCTGGCGGGCGTACGGCACCTGTGCCGGCAGGCCGTCACCGCATCGGCGGTGTGCCAGGCGAAGGCGCGGCTGCCCCGGCAACTGTTGGAACGGCTGAACCAGGCGCTGGTCGACGCCCTCTGCCCGGCGTCGGTGGGCGAGGGGTCAGCCGCGGGCAGGTGGCGTGGGCACCGGATCTTCGGTGGGGACGGCGCCTGCTACTACACGGCCGACACGCCCACGCTGCGGGGCCGGTTCAAGTCGAAGAAGCCGTTCGGCTTCCCGCTGCTGAAGGCGGTGACGCTGTTCGACCTGGCCAGCGGGGCGCTGATCCGGCAGGTCGCGGTGCCGCACCGGCGGCAGGAGGGCCCGCTGCTGCAGCGGCTGCTGCGGCACCTGCGCCGCGGGGACGTCCTGGTGCTGGACCGGGCCTACGCGTCGTACGCCAACCTGTGCGACGCGGTCGGCCGGGGCACGCACCTGGTCGCCCGGCTGAAGCGGAACCTGTTCGCCGCCGCCGGGACGCGGCGGACCGCGCGGCGGTGCCCGGGCCGGGCCAAGGGGGACCTCTCGGTCGTCTGGCGCAAGCCCAAGGAGCGGCCGGCCATGGTGTCCCGCCGGCGCTGGTCGCGGCTGCCGGCGGAGCTGGTCCTGCGGCAGGTCACGGTCGACGTGCGGCGGCGCGGCTGGCGCGTGCGGCGGATCACCGTGCTGAGCACGCTGACCGACCCGGCGGCGTACCCCGCGGCCGAGATCGCGCAGCTGTACGCCCGCCGCTGGGAAGTGGAAACCAACTTCCGCCACCTGAAGCAGACGCTGGACCTGGAGCACCTGCAGAGCCAGACCGCCGCCGGCGTGGCCGGCGAGCTGCTGGTCCGGTCGATCGCCTACAACCTCGTGCGGGCCGCGATGGGGCTGGCGGCACGGGTGCTGGGGGTCGACCCGGCGCGGGTGAGCTTCGCCGACACGCTGAACCTGCTGCTGCTCGGGCACGCCGACCTGGGCGTGGCCCACGCGAGGGTCAACCCCGAACGGCCGGGCCGGTCCGAGCCGAGGCGGCTCAAACGGCAGAACAAGAACTACCTGCCGCTAAACTGCTCAAGGGCCGAAGCGAGGCGGAAAGCGGCTTAACTTAATGCCATTCGAGGTACGCCAAAGACCCAGGCCTTGGGCGTACCTCAGGCGCCGGCGTTCGGGACCCACCCGCACCTCGCTCTTCGCCGACCCACATGAACCTCGTCACCGCCCCCACCCGCCAAGAGATCGGCTCCCGCGCCGCCGCCGACGGTGCTGCCCGCATCCGCGCCGCCATCGCCGACCGCGGCGCGGCCAACATCATCGTCGCCAGCGGTTCGTCGCAGTTCGAGATGCTCGCCGCGCTCGCCGCGGAGCCCGACGTTCGCTGGGACCGCGTCACCGCGTTCCACCTGGACGAGTACGTCGGCCTGCCCATCACCCACCCCGCGTCGTTCCGGCTCTACCTGTGGCAGCGGTTCGCCAGCCGGTTGCCGCTGCCGCTGGCCGCGTTCCACTACGTGGACGCCGAGGTCGACCCCGAGGCCGAGTGCGCCCGGCTCGCGGCCATTGCCCGGGATCACCCGGTGGACGTCGCCTTCATCGGCATCGGCGAGAATGCCCACCTCGCGTTCAACGACCCGCCCGCCGACCTGGAGACCGATGTCCCCTACCTGGTCGTCACGCTGGACGACGCCTGCCGCCGGCAACAGTTGGGCGAGGGCTGGTTCCCGACCTTGGCCGACGTCCCGACGCGGGCGATCAGCATGTCGGTCCGGCAGATCCTGCGGAGCCGGTCGATCGTGTGTACCGTGCCCGACGCCCGCAAGGCCGGGGCGGTCCGCGCCACCGTGCATGGCCCCGTCACGCCGGCCGTGCCCGCCAGCGTTCTCCAGCAGCACGGGGACGCCACGCTCTACCTGGACGCCGCCGCGGCCTCGCTGCTCTGATGCGGACCTTGTCTGACTCGCAAGCATGTCCACACTGCGAGGAAGCCCCGGATGTACATCCAGTGGCAGCTACACAATCGACGCAACCGATGTGACAAGACAAAGAATTGAACCGCGAAGGCGCGAAGACGCGAAGGTAGGACGAAGCAGCCAATACAGTTTGCTTGATTGGCCGGGAGGAGTAGAACCACGCTTCTGGGATTTCTTCTTCGTCCTACCTTCGCGTCTTCGCGCCTTTGCGGTTCAAATTCTTCCTGTCTTGCGGGTGCGATAGCCTGTGTAGATGTCACTGGACATCCGGGGCCCCGCGTTGACCCACCCATATTCGCATGAGCTTCACGACCATGGACGGCACCTTTGACCTGCAGGTGAACGGCTACGCCGGCGTTGACTTCAACGGCGACGACCTGACCGCCGACGCGCTCCATGCCGCCTGCATCGCCCTGCGCCGCTACGGCGTCGCCGGCGTGCTGGCGACCGTCATCACCGAGCACGTCCCCGCCATGTGCGCCCGCCTCCGCCGGCTGGTCGACCTGCGCGCGGCCGACGACCTGGCGCAACAGGTGATCGCTGGCCTGCACGTCGAGGGGCCGTTCCTCAACGGGGCTGACGGCTACCGCGGCGCGCACCCCGCCGACGCGATCCGCCCGGCGGAGATCGACGTCGCCGACCAGCTCGTCACAGCAGGCAATGGTTTGGTCCGCTTGGTGACGCTCGCCCCCGAGCAGGACACCAATCACCGCGTGACGGCGTGGCTGGCGGCGCGGGGCATCACTGTGTCGGCCGGCCACTGCGATCCCACGCTGGACGCGCTGCGGGGCGCGATCGACGCTGGCCTCACCCTCTTCACGCACCTGGGCAACGGCTGCCCCATGGTGCTGCCCCGCCACGACAACGTCATCCAGCGGGCGCTGAGCCTGTCCGACCGGCTCACCTGCTGCTTCATCGCCGACGGCGTCCACGTGCCGACCTTCGCCCTGCGAAACTACCTGCGGTGTGCCGGCGTCGACCGGTGCTGCGTGGTGACCGACGCCATGGCCGCAGCGGGGCTGGGCCCGGGCAAGTTTCGGCTCGGCCGGTGGGAGGTCGCCGTCGGCGGCGACGGGGCCGCCCGCTCGCCCGATGGGTCGCACCTGGTCGGGTCGGCCATGACGATGCCACAGAACCGCGTTAACCTCCTGGCCATGGGACTGACCGACCACGACTGCGACGCGCTGTTGATCACGAACCCCCGCCGGGCGATCGGGGGCACCCATGGGTGAGATCAACCTGGCCGACCTGCTGGCCGTCGCCGTCGATGCCGCCCGGGCGGCCGGGCGGCACACGCTGACCTACTTCGGCAACGCGCCCGACCTCACCTACAAGGCCGACGACTCCCCCGTCACCCGCGCCGACGTCGAGTCGGAGGCGATCCTCCGCGCCGAGATCCATCGCCGGTTCCCCGACCACGCCGTGCTCGGCGAAGAGGGCGGCGAAACCGCCGGGACCGACGCCCGGGTGCGCTGGGTCATCGACCCCCTCGACGGCACCAAGAGCTTCGTCCTCGGCGTGCCACTGTACGGCGTGCTGGTCGGCGTCGAGATCGACGGCCGGCCGGCCGTCGGCGCTTGCTACCTGCCCGCGACCGACGAGATGGTCGCCGCCGCCGACGGCCTCGGCTGCACCCACAACGGCCGCCCCGCCCGCGTCTCGACCGTCAACCGGCTCGAGGACGCCACCATCGTGACGACCAATGGCGCCCGCTGCGCCGCCCGCTGGGACGGCTTCGCGCCGACCATCACCCGCGCCCGCCTCCACGCCGGCTGGGGCGACGCCTACGGCCACGTGATGGTCGCCACCGGCCGGGCCGACGTGATGCTCGACCCCCGCACGTCCCCGTGGGACGTGGCCGCGCTGGTCCCCATCCTCCGCGAGGCCGGCGGCCAAATCACCGCCTGGTCCGGCGGCGACCCCGTCCGCGCCGGCGACGCCGTCGCCACCAACGGCATCCTCCACCCCACGATCCTGACCGCCCTGACCACCGCCCGCCCCGACGGCCCGCACGTCCGCTGACGGGACGTGCGCATCCAACGATTCCCCGGCCAGCCGCCGCGGGAGGTCGCACACACGGGTTGTAATTCGAAGCCTTCTGCGAGGTGAAGAGCGGGCGATGGGATTCGAACCCACGACGTCCAGCTTGGGAAGCTGGCATTCTACCACTGAATTACGCCCGCGAACCGTCCTTCAACGACCAAGACGTCCGTCGACCACGACCAGGGCGATCAAGACCGATCCGCTTATATTACGCAGGTCCAGCCCCCCTCACAAGGGTTGGGCCTGCGGATTCACTGGCGAAGAGGCGCGTCGCGTCCGCCGCCTGTTGATCAACCGGCTTGCGGCGGACCGACCCTCAAGCCTTGGAGTAGTCCATGCGGTCAAGGTCGGCGATGAGGCCGGGGCCGGTGGGGTTCCATCCCAGCTTCGTCCGGGTCTGCTCGCTCGACGCCGCCAGGTCGCTGCCCACGAAGCCGGCCAGGAAGCCGAAGTGGGCGCCGGCCCCGCCGGCGGGAACGGACCTCACGGGCAACCCCATGCCGCGGCCGACGGCCTCGGCGATGTCGCGCAGGGCGACGCCCTCCTCGGCGACCGCGTGGTGCTTCGCGCCGGCCCGATGCTTCTCCAGCGCGAGCCGGTAGAGGCGGGCGACATCGTCGACGTGGGCGGCGGCCCAGCGGTTGGCTCCGTCGCCGACGTAGGCGGAGACCCCCTTCTCGCGGGCCACGGCGATGACGTAGGAGACGAGCCCCTGCTTGACGGGGTCGTGGACCTGCGGGAGGCGCACGACCGCCGCGCTCACGCCCTGGCGGACCAGCGCCAGGGCGGTCTGCTCCGAGACGCGCGGGAGCGGGTAGTGGGCGGGCACGTCCACGTCCTCGGTCGCGAGCTGGCCCGGCCCGGCGAGGCCGGCCACGCCGGACGTCACGATCAACGGTCGGTCGGAGCCGGCGAGCACGGCGCCGATCGCCTCGATGGCCGCCCGGTCGATCTCGCACACCTCCTTGAACCTGGAGAAGTCGTGGACGAACCCCAGGTGGATCACGGCGTCCGACGCGGCCGCCCCGCTCTTGAGGCTCGCGACGTCTTCCAGCGTGCCGCGGTGGACGTCCGCCCCGATCGCGGTGAGCGAGCGAGCCCCGTCATCGGAGCGGGCCATCCCCAGCACCCGGTGGCCGGCCGCGACCAGCTCCTTGACGACCCGCGTGCCAATAAATCCAGTTGCGCCGGTCACGAAAACACGCATAAGTCTCCAGCATTGATTACCAGGGAATCGTCTGATTGTCCCAGCGGGTGAACCCACCCGTCGGGCCGTTCCGGCCGAGCAACGCGACGCGCACCACCTCGCGTGCGCCCTCCTCAACCGTCTGCGTGCCCGCATATCCGTTCAGGTTCGTCTTGATGAACCCGGGCGACAGGGCGTTGACCGGGATCCCCTCCGGTTCCAACTCGATGGCCATGGCGACCGTCAGCGCGTTCAGGGCCGTCTTGGACGCGGGGTAGCAGGGGCCGAAGATGGCGCGGTTGGCGGCCGAGGCGGAGGGGGTCCGTGATCCTGGTCAGCGACCCGGCCCCGCTGGACACGTTGACGATGCAGGCGTCCGCCGACTGGCGCAGGAGCGGCAGCATCGCCTGGTACACGGCCAGAACGCCGAACACGTTCGTCTCCCAGATCGCGCGCATCTCGTCGAACGACACGAGGCTGGGGCACGTTGATTTGGCGTGATCCTCGACGGACTGGTCGGGCCGGCGGTTGGTGTTCGAGATCGCCGCGTTTTGGACCAGCACGTCGAGGCGCTGGAAGTCGCGGCCGATGCGGTCCGCGGCTGCGGTGATCGAGGCGGGGTCCGTGACGTCGAGCTGCAACGGATGGCCGTCCGGACCCACTTCTTGCGCCGCGGCCACGCCGCGCTCGAGGCTGCGCGATCCGATCAGCACGGCGAAGCCGTGACGGACGAGATCCTTCGCCACCTGCAACCCGACCCCCTGATTGGCCCCGGTGACCAGGGCGACGCGCTTGCCTTGCATCAGTGCCGCCGTTCGAGAGCGTGTAATGGGTTCTGCGTGCCTCGGCCCGTCAGTGTGCTGCGTTGTCGAACACCGATGCCGATTGCGGGGAGAAGTAGTCGCCCGCCTCCAAGTCCTGGAGCAGGGTCGGGTGGACGGGCGTCCAACCCAGCAGCCTGCGGGTGTGAGCGCTGGACACCGGCGCGTCGGTGGCAAAGGCCGTGGCGAAGAACGGGTTCTGGAAGTGCGACACGGCCTCCGCCGGAGCCAAGGAAACAGTGGGGATGTGCAGCATTCGCCCGATCAGGTGCGCGATCGTCTCGAAGGTGATCGCGCTCTCCCCGGCTCCGTGCAAGACGCTACCGGCCGGCGCCTTTTCGACGGCCAGGCGGAACAGGGTGGCCGCGTCCTGGCGGTGGACCGCGGGCCAACGGTTGGCACCGTCGCCGATGTAGGCGGAGACGCCGGTTCGGCGGGCGGCCGAGATGAGGAACGGGATGAAGCCGTAGTCGCCCGGCCCGTGGACGGTCGGCGCCAGCCGCAGGACGACGGCGCGGACGCCTTGGTCGGCGAACCCGAGGCAGGTTTGCTCGCCCGCGATCCGGAGGCTGCCGAGCGACGCGGGGTCGGGCGAGTCGTGCTCGGTGGCGACCCGGCCGCTCGCCATCACCAACGTGCCCGACGTGCTGACCAACGGCTTGCCCGACCCGGCCAGGGCCTGCCCAAGCGCGCCGATCGCCGCGCAGTCCCGCCGGGTCATGCCCTCGACATCCGAGAAGTCGCCGCCGAAGGCCATGTGGACGACGCCGTCGGCGGCCCGGGCGCCCTCGGCAAGGGACGCCGGGTCGTCCAATGAGCCGCTGAGGACGTCCGCGCCAAGCTCGCGCAGGCGGGCGGCAGACCGGTCAGACCTGGCCAGCCCGGTGACGGCGTGGCCGGCGGCGACCAACTCGGTGACGACGGCGGGGCCGGTCATGCCGGACCCGCCGGTGACGAAAATGTGCATGGGCGTTCTCCGAAGGGGTTGCTGCCGAGCGCGCGAACCGGCGCGGCTCGGGAAGGGGTTTGGAAGTTCAACGTGCGGCGGCCCAGGCGACGGCGTCCTCGCCGGCCGGCAGCCGCATCGGGCACGAGGGGTCGGTCGCCGCACGCCACACCGCCTCGGCCACGTCCGACGACCGCGTGACGGATGAATCCTGCCCGAATCGCGCGAAGACGGCCTTCGCCTGGTCGGCGTATGGCTCGGGGAAGCCGGCCTGCATCCGCGACCGGGCGTTGTCGCCGAAGCGCGTCTCCGGGGCCCGCCCGGGCAGGACCAGCCGCACCCGCACGTTGAACGGCTCCAGCTCCAGCGCCAGCGACTCGGTGAACGCGTTCACCGCCGCCTTGCTGGCGGTGTAGACCGACAGCAGGTGCAGCGGCCGGAGCGTCACGCTCGAGGTGACGTTCACGATGACGCCGCCCCGCCGCTGCCGGAACTGCGGCAGCACGGCCTGGCACATCGCCATCGTGCCGAGGGTGTTCGTCTCGAAGATCGCGCGGGCCGTCCCCATCGGCGTGCCCTCGAGGGCGTTCAGGAAGCCGATCCCCGCGTTGTTGACCAGCACGTCGATCGGCCCCGCGGCCTCCACCGCCCCGCGGACGCTGTCCGCGTCGGCGACGTCGAGCGGCAGCACGCGCAGGTGCTCGGACCGCGGCAGCACGTCCTCGCGCGGCGTGCGCATCGTGGCGATCACCTTCCAGCCGCGGCCGAAGAAGTGCTTGGCGGTCTCCAGGCCGAAGCCGGATGAACAACCCGTGATGAGGACGACTGGCTTGTCTTGCATTGGTTTCTCCGTGCGCGGTGCCCGCCGTGGTCGGCGACCCATCCGCCTGCTACAGTGCCCAAGCGGAACAACGCTCCACATTATTCGGAACGACGTTCCGTTTGTCAACAGGCGGCCCGGTGAAGAAGAGTCGGAAGAGCGAAGGCGGCCGAGCGGACCGGCCCGTGCGGGCCGACGCCCAGCGCAACATCGACGCGCTGCTCGAGGCGGCCAAGGCGGTGTTCCTCGCCTCGGGCGTGGACGCGC
The DNA here is from genome assembly GCA_965198865.1 of Tepidisphaeraceae bacterium. Lineage (GTDB taxonomy): Bacteria > Planctomycetota > Phycisphaerae > Tepidisphaerales > Tepidisphaeraceae > CBDAQA01. The sequence goes on from CBDAQA010000025.1 coordinate 1,002,506, forward strand.
CGGTGCGGGAGATCGCCGACCGGGCGGGCGTCGGCGTCGGGACGGTCTACCGGCACTTCCCGACGCGCGCGGACCTGATCGGGGCCGTCTTCCGGCACGAGGTCGACGCCTGCGCCGACGCCGCGCCGGTCCTGGCCGCAGCGCGCGAGCCGGAGGACGCGCTTCGACGGTGGGTCGAACGGTACATGGACTTCCTCCGCGCCAAGCGCGGGCTGGGCGCCGCCATACACTCGGGCCACCCGGCGTACGGCAGCCTGGCCGACTACTTCATGAAGCGGCTCCTTCCCGCGCTCGACGGCCTGCTCAGGTCGGCGGCGGCTGCGGGTTCGATCCGGGGCGACGTCGACCCGAAGGAGCTGTTGTGGGCCGTCGCGAGCCTCTGCTCCTCGCAGCGCGACCCCGACCCCGCGGCCATCCGGCGCATGATCGGCCTGCTCCTGGACGGGCTGCGCCACGGCGCGACTGACGCCCCCAGCCGGCGATGACGGTCAGAAAGAGGCCCGTTACTTGGCGATGTCGATCACGTAGTGGTAGCGGACGCCGACCTTCTGTCCGGCCCGCACATCCCCAGTGTCGCAGCGGGGCGTCGGTGGTCACCCTGGCGCACAGCGGCGGCGCGACGCCCTTGCGGTCCAGGTTGGTCGGCACCGGCAGCACGAAGTGCCCGGCGACGTTGGCTACGTTGGAGTGCCCGCCGCTCGTTTCCCCGGCGCGGCCTCGCAAATCCCCGAGCCGGTCGTGGGAGCGCGGCTTGCATGGCACGTCCGGAGGATCACGCATGAAGGTCAACTTGAAGCCGGTTCACGAACAGGTCGTGCTCATCACCGGGGCCAGCAGCGGCATCGGCCGTCAGAGCGCGCTACGGTTCGCCCAGGCCGGGGCAAGGGTCGTCGCAGTGGCCCGCAACGCCGAGGCGCTGGCCGAGCTGGTGGCGGAGATCACGACCGCAAGCGGGTCGGCGGTGTCCGCCGTGGCGGACGTGGCCGACGCGGGCCAGCTGTCGGCCGCGGCCGACCTGGCCGTGGCCACGTTCGGCCGGATCGACACCTGGGTGAACGACGCGGGCGTCGGCATGTACACAAAGATCCTCGACACGCCGATCGAGGACGACCGGCGGCTGTTCGAGACGAACTTCTGGGGCCTGGTCAACGGGTCGCGGATCGCCGTGCCCCACCTGGTGCGGGCCGGCGGCGGCGCGCTGATCAACCTGGGCAGCGAGGTGTCGGAGGTGTCGATCCCGGTCCAGGGGATGTACGCGACGAGCAAGCACGCGGTGATGGGCTTCACCGACGCGCTGCGGGACGAGGTGCTGCACGACGGGCTGCCGGTCAGCGTGACGCTGATCAAGCCGGCCGCCATTAACACGCCGTTCGCCCGGCACGCGAAGAACAACCTGGACCGGGACGCGACGCTGCCCCCGCCGGTGTACGCGGTCGACCTGGTCGCCGACCAGATCCTGCACGCGGCCGCCCACGGCAGTCGCCAGCTGTACGCCGGCGGTGGCGGGCTGCTGACGGCCGGTCTGAACCAGCTGTTCCCGGGGCTGGTGGACCAGGTGATGGCGCTGGTCGGCGTCAAGCAGCAACTCGCTGACCGCCCGGCCGACAAGTCGAACGAGGGGCTGCACGCCAGCCGCGGCTTCCACCGGGCCGAGGGGGACGTCGACCGCGACCGATACGTGCAGCGCCACAGCCTGTACGGCGTCGCCCGGCGCAACCCGGTCGTTTCCGCCGCCGTGGCCGCCGCGGCGCTCGCGGTGGTCGGCCTGGCTGTGGGGAAGTCAGTCGATCGAGATTGAGCGCATCCGGGGGCGAGGCGGGATACACGCGAGGAGATTTGTGATGAGAGCACTTTGTTGGCACGGCAAGGGCGACGTTCGGATCGACACGGTGCCGGACCCGAAGATCCAGGAGCCGCGGGACGCGATCATCAAGGTCACGTCCACGGCCATCTGCGGGTCGGACCTGCACCTGCTCGACGGGTTCATGCCGACCATGGAGGCCGGCGACGTGTTGGGCCACGAGTTCATGGGCGAGGTGGTGGAGGTCGGGGCGGGCAACCAGACGTTGAAGGTGGGCGACCGCGTCGTCGTGCCGTTCACCATCGCCTGCGGCGAGTGCTACTTCTGCAAGAAGGGGCTGACCAGCTGCTGCGACCGGTCGAACCCAAACCACAAGATCGCCGAGACAGCCATGGGCCACTCGCCCTCGGCCCTGTTCGGCTACTCGCACATGCTGGGCGGCGTGCCCGGCGGGCAGGCCGAGTACGCGCGCGTTCCGTTCGCCGACTTCGGGGCGTTCAAGGTGCCCGAGGGGTTGAGCGACGAGCAGGTGCTGTTCCTGACCGACATCTTCCCGACCGGGTACATGGGCGCCGAGAACGCCGACATCGAGCCCGGCGACACGGTGGCCGTGTGGGGCTGCGGGCCGGTCGGGCAGTTCGCGATCCAGAGCGCCTGGATGTTCGGGGCGGGCCGGGTGATCGCGATCGACACGGTGCCCGAACGGCTGGCAATGGCGCGGACCCAGGGCCGGGCCGAGATCATCGACTTCATGGCCGAGTCGGTCTACGACCGGCTGCAGGAGATGACCAAGGGCCGCGGGCCCGACCGGTGCATCGACGCCGTCGGGGCCGAGGCACACGGGCACGGCAGCGTCGACGCGGTGCTGGACAACGTGAAGGCCAAGATGTACCTGGCCACCGACCGCCCGCACACGCTGCGGCAGGCGATCTACTGCTGTCGCAAGGCGGGGACGGTCTCGGTCCCGGGCGTCTACCTGGGCCTGGTCGACAAGGTGCCGATGGGGGCGTTCGTCAACAAGGGGCTGACGATGAAGAGCGGCCAGACGCACGTGCACCGCTACCTGAAACCGCTGACCGAGCGGATCGAGAAGGGGGAGATCGACCCATCGTTCGTCATCACCCACAAGGCCCCGCTGGCCGACGCGCCGTCGCTGTACAAGACGTTCCGCGACAAGCAGGACGGGTGCATCAAGGTCGTGCTGAAGCCCTGACTTTCTTCTGAGGTAACGCCATGTCGAACATCCAAGCGGCCCGCGCCCTGGGCTGGACCAGCCTTGCCGTCGGTGCCACCGAGATCATCGCCACGCGGTGGCTGGAGGACCAGATGGGGGTGGGGAACAACCACACGCTGATCCGCGCGTTCGGCGTCCGCGAGATCGCGGCCGGCGTGACGATCCTGCAGCAGCCGGGCGTCAACAAGACGCTCGCCGCAGGGCTCTGGGCACGCGTGGCGGGCGACGCCCTCGACCTGGCCCTGCTCGGGCTGGCCGGCCTGGTCACGCGCAATCCCAAGGGGCTCGGGGTGATCGTCGGCATCGTGCTCGCCGTGACGGGCCTCGACGTCGTCGTCGCCGCTCGCGTACAGGCGGAACTCGCGCACGCGGCAGCGGTGAGCACGGCGGCGCGGCAGCGCGTCACGCCGACGGCAGCCGTCCCGCCGAGTGTCCGCGCCTGACCCCTGCCATGGAAGACACGCGACCAACCGAACGTCGTCGATCGGCCCTGCTGGTGGGGTGACCGACCAGCGCGTGCGGCACACTGTTCCTGGCCGGGGAGGCGACCCACCCTGGCTACGCCGGGACCGTGAACGCGGCCATTGCCGGCAGCCGCCGAGCGGCGGGTGGGGCGATGCACGTTTAGCGATGGCCGGGAGCGTCGGCAACGCGGCGGTGCCGGCCTGCGGGCCGTTGCTGAACGGTTCGTTATTGCCCGCCCTTGGGCATCAGCCCGGCCACCATCCCCTTGATCGATTGGGTGATGACGCCGGCCTCGTTGGGGTCGCCCTTGAGCAGGCTCTTGGTGAACAGCCGGGCCTGCTGGAGCGTGATGTGCGGCGGCAGGGTCGGCACGTCGGGGTCGCTGACGGCCTCGATCACGCACGGCCGGTCGGCGGACATGGCATGCTCCCAGGCGTCGGCCACCTGCTCGGGCTTGTCGACCCGGATTCCCCTCAGCCCGATGCTCTCGGCGTAGGCGGCGTACGGGAAGTCGGGCAGCGTCTGGCTCGCCTCGAACTTCACGTCGCCGGACATGACGCGCTGCTCCCACGTCACCTGGTTCAGGTCGCGGTTGTTCAGCACCATGCAGATCCAGCGGGGATCGGACCACTCCTTCCAGTACTTGCCGACCGTGATCAGCACGTTGATGCCGTTCATCTGCATGGCCCCGTCGCCGGTGGTGGCGATGCACACTCGGTCGGGGTGGCAGAACTTGGCCCCCAACGCGTACGGCACGGCCGCCCCCATGGATGCCAGGTTGCCGCTGCCGCTGGCCATCATGCCGCGACGGATGGGGATGTCCCGGGCGTACCAGTTGGCGGTCGTGCCGGCGTCGGCCGAGAGAATGCAGCGGTCGGGCAGCCGCCTGCCGAGCTCCCAGAACACCTTCTGCGGGTTGACAATCCCGGCCGGAACGGCCACGTCCGCCTCGGCCTCGACCGACTTCCACCAACCCTTCATCTCGGCGACCAGCTTATCCTGCCAGGACCGGTCGGCCTTCCGCTGGAGCAGCGGGACCAGCGCCTGCAACGTCTGCTTGCTGTCGCCCTTCAGGTTCACGTCCAGAGGGATGCGCGTGTCGCTGACGGGCCGGCAGACTCGCGCGAGCCGTCTATTGCATTCCCGGTTTACCACCCCCCTATTCTTCCGTCGCCCTGGCGGTGGAAACGACGGTCCCGCGCGTCGAACCTGATCGGCAACTTGAAGGAAGTGGCACAGATCCTGAATGCGGCCGACTGTCGTCACATCCTCCACGGCGTGACGCCGACCGAGCGACCGACGCCGGCAACAATGTAAAGGCTTTTGACGCCATTTGGGGTGCTGGTTACACTGCCCTAGCCCTCCGGGAGGAGTGGCAGAGCGGTTTATCGCGCCGGTCTTGAAAACCGGTGGGCGGCGTGAGTCGTCCCTTGGGTTCGAATCCCAACTCCTCCGGTACCGATCATACGCCGCCGACGGGCCTTACGATTCGTCGCCCGCCCCGTGGCCACGCCACTTCAACTGTCACCCTTCCTCATCAGAGGCCATCCACAGCGATGGATGCACCGCAGTTACAGACTGCCCGAATACCGGACCACCGCCCCGCCGCATCCGCCGTTAGGTCCACAGGCTTGAATCGACGGCACGTGCCGAATCCGCTAAGGGCGCGCGCATAAATAATCTGTTCAAGTTTTCGCGTTTGGTGAGATGGAGTAGTTCCACTCGCCGTGGAACTCGGCACACTTGATTCGCACGGCCGCGAGATCGGCGTCGGTGACCTTGATCCCGCTCTCGTAGGTCGCGGTGTCCAGCGCCGCTTTAACCGTGAGGCCGGCCGTGGTGGTCGTGCCGCCGATCAGGTCCACGATCAGGTCGTGGCTCACGAGGGGGCCGCCCCGCCAGTTCTGCGTCACGTGGCAGAACAGCCGGTGCTCTATCTTGTTCCACTTGCTCGTGCCCGGCGGGAAGTGGCTCACGTGCAGGGCCAATCCCGTCGCGTCGGCCAACTCCTGCAGGGCGATCTTCCACAGGCGGCAGCGGCTGGAGTTGGACCCGCCGCCGTCGGCGGTGATCGTCAGCTCCGTCGCGCCGGGGTACCGGGACCGGCCCATGTTCTCCCACCACGTCAGGATGGTCTGGGCCGCGAAGCGGGCCGTGTCGTGGTCCGTCCCGACGCTCACCCATCCCTCGTTCGCGGTCAGGTCGTACACGCCGTAGGGCGTGACGCGCCCCTTGTCCGGGGCCGGGTCGATGAAGTCGTACACCCGCACCTCTTCGGGCCGGCCCTTGGGTCGCCACTCCCGGCCGCCGTTCTTGAAATCCCCGACCAATTCCTTCTTTTTGGCGTCCACGGACACCGCCGGCTGGCCCCGCGTTTGCGCGGCCGCCACCCGGGCGTTGATGTGGGCGAACTGGGCGTCTCGGTCGGCGTGGGTGGACCCTTCGCGGGTCTTGCGGTTGCCCTGCAGGCTGTAGTCGGACGCCTTCAGCATCGCCGCCACCGTCCGCGCCGACACCGGGTGCCCCCGGCGGGTCAGCTCCGCCGCCAGCTTGGCCGTGCTCTTCAGCGTCCACCGCAACGGCGACATCGGGTCGCCCCGCGTGTCCGGCCCGACCAGCTCGTCCAGCGCTGCGACGATCGCCGGGTCGACCGCGGCCAGCGACTTGTTCCCGCCCCCGCGGCGGCGGACCCGCGCCGCCACCGGCACCGCGTGCGGGCCGGCACGCTCCCGCAGTTCCCGGACGCCCACGTTGACGGTCGTCCGCGAGAGGCCCGTCGCCGCCGACACCGTTGACACGCCGCCCCATCCCAACGCCATCGCCTCGGCCGCCGCCCACTGTCGGCGGGAACGAGGAGCAGCAGAAGGCCAAGGACGCCCGCTACCTCGCCCGCAAGTTCAAGGCCGGCCCCAAGCGGTACGCCGGTCCGCCGATCCCCGCCACGACCGTCTGCGTCCGCCAGCAGCCCAACCGCAACACCGCCGCCGACACCTGGTTGCTCGTCAACGAGGTCGCCGGCACCTACACGACCGTCAACACGTACCGCGACGTCCTGCCGCCCAGCTATCAGGCGGCGACGTACACCTACCCGCTGACGCTCGCCGCCCGCCGTCGGATCGACAAGAAGATCGCGGGCGGGCTGCGAGAGGTCGACGGCCCGGACTGGCCGTCCTGGATCACGGGGGCGGGTGTAGCAGCCGTGGAAGTTCCTGCTGTCTCGCCCGTAGCGAAGTCCCGACGCAAGGCCGCCGCCATAGAACCGACAGCTGGAAGCCGACCCGGACGAGGCCGGGGTAAGCAGCAGGCCAAATGATTCCGCCTGAGCCGAAAGGTGACACGTTTACCGGTTCCATGACCCGCATCACTCTTTACAGGACAACCACCATGAAAGCAGACAAGCTCAACGATCTCGACCAATTCACCGGGGGCGGCGACCAGTACCGCAACACGTTCGGCCTGCTCTACACCGAGGGCGTGAGGTACCTGGCGGAGCACGCCGAGTGCTACTGGCTGATCGACGTGATCGACAGCCACCAGCCCGACCTCCGAAAGGACGCGGATCTGGTCGACTTCCAGGTTTGGGAGCTGATCGTGAACCCCGAGGATCGCACGTCGGTCGTCACGTGTCGCGCGGACAGCGGCAGGCCACCGGCCGGGACGCAGAAAATCCCTTGGTCTGACTTCCCGCTGCCCACGATCACCCTCTGGGTCGAGAACGGCGTGCTGCTCCTTCCCTCCGAGCACTGACAGGTTCGGCGGCTGCCCATGCCTCGCCGGATAGGAATTACACCGCCCTCCCCGCCCGATTCCAATCCCTTTGCTCGTGCCTGCGGCTCGCCACGCTGACCCGCCGCAGGCACGAGCGATGACATTTCTGGCGATCGAACGTGGCGGCACGTGGTGAGGATCGAGTGGCCCACAGCATGGCCGCTCACAATCTACCGTCCCTGCGTCATTGCCAGCTGTTCCAACACCGCCGTTCGGCGGAAGGAGTTCGTGCATGAACAACATGATGTCTCGGAATCTCAAGGGCCACGTGCTCGGATACGGCGACCGCGGAGAGAAGCTACAGATAGCCGTGCTGGATGTGGAAGGCCGATCGGTTCGCAGCGTCGAGCTGTTGGGCTTCCGCAGTCCACACGAGGTGGCAGCCCACTTCGTCGAGCGTCCCCGCCCCCTCGGTCTCGGCGTCACCGCGACGCTGGCCCTCGGCACCGGCGACAACGGTTGGCGGGCCTCGGACTACTGGATCGACGAGGCTCCCTTCTACGAGCGGAGCCAGTACGACGAGTTCCCCTTCTACTTCGGTCCGTACCAGATGGGGGGTGCCGCGGTGCTCTTGGCCATCGCGACGGTCACCCTTCTGCGGCGGCGATGGCCCGACCTCCCTGTGAACGAGACGGACCCGGATGCCTGCTACAAACACGTTGCCTGCTCTCCGGCCTGGCCCACGCCAGAGGTCCGCGCGGAGTTGCTCGGCACGTGGCTCGGATCGGCGTTGCCACCGGACCTGGGCGACGGTGGTTGGGACGCGATGTTCGCCGCCTACGCGACGTGGATGGGGCTGAGGGGTGATTGGCCGATTGACCTTCACAGACAAAACCGACCGGCCGGCGAACACTGGGTTGGAATGAGCAGTCCTAACGGCTGGGTCGAGGAGGAGTGGGTCAACCCTGCCCTGTCATTCGAGTCGCTGATCTTCCCGGCGGGGCCAGTGTCCTTCTACTGGCCGCCGGATGACCGGGCCACGAACTCAAACAAGTCGGAAGCGATCGAACTGTAAGGTCGCCTTGGTGCCGACTATCGCTGACGCACAAGCGTCTCAAGTAGATCTCGGCCCGCCTGCACGGGGTCGACGCCACAGGCCTGGCACAGGGCGATCCACTCCAGCAGGTCAACCCTACGCTGGGCGACCTCGATCCGACTGATGACGTTCAGAGGTCGCCGCAGCCGGGCGGCGAGGTCACGCTGTGTGAGGCCCGCGGCCGTCCGCATCGCACGTACGGCTTCGGCGACCTTGCGTTGGCCAGGCGTGTAGAGGGACTTCCGCACGCCCAGAGCGTGTCGCAGTCCCTCGATTGACCACAAAATGCGATCAAGGTACGGTTCTCTTAACGGGGGCTTTCGCCCCAGAAATGGCAGGGACGGATGAGTGAGGAACAGAATTCGGGGAACAATCAGCCGAACCAGCAGCCGGCGGGGTCACAGGGGTCGGCCGGGCAGCGGCTCGACCAGTTCCTGTCCAATGCTCAACGGCTGGGCAACATGGCTGGACGCAGAGCACGTGAGGTAGCCGACGCCGCCGCGCCCAGGCTGAAAGATCTGGGGCAGGCGGCTTCGGCGAACGCGTCCCGCATGTTCGATCAGCGGGTACCCCGCGGCTCCGCTTTGGATCGGCTCAGATCCCAATTCCAATCCGGTGGCAGCCGGCGGAAGATGTTGGTGATCTACGGCGGGTTGACGGGCGCAGTGCTGCTACTGTCGCTTATCTTCGTGGGCCTCTCGTGTTCACGCCCCGGCACGCGTCGTGGCTGAACCAGGTGGAGATCTGGTTCAGCATCCTCGCCCGGCGCCTGCTGCGGCGCGGCAGCTTCACGTCGACCGCCGACCTGCGGGCGAAGGTGCTGGCGTTCATCGACTACTTCAACGCGACCATGGCCAAGGCGTTCAAGTGGACCTACAAGGGGACGCCGCTGGCCGCCTGAGGCCGCAATGACACTTCAGCCGCGACGATCTAGGGTCGTCTATCCCTTGAAAATGCGTCGCAGGATTGGCACCACCTTCGGCGGCCGACGGCGGGCCCCGACCAACGCCGTCTGCTTCGAAAATGGTCGCCTACGCGGCGGCCGTCAGGGTCACTTTGTACCCCATCGCCTCCAGCCGAGACACCATCTTCGCCTTGTCCTGGTCCGCCGACGGGCGGGCCTCCAGGTGGGCGCCACCCAGGTCGCAGTAGCGGGTGCCCCGGCTGAGCATGTGGTAGATCGTGACCAGCTGGCTGTGGCCGACGGCCGTGATGGCCCGCTTGCCGCCGCGGCGCTTGCTCAGCCGGCGGAACAGGGCCCCGAAGTACCCGCCCTTCTTCCGCGCGCCGGCCCAGGCGGTCTGGTTCAGCGTCCGCTTGAGCCACTTGTCCCCGTCGTTGGTCCGCCCGCTCCGCCGCTTGCCGGCCGACTCGTTGTTGCCCGGGCACATGCCCGCCCAGCTGGCCAGGTGGGCGGCGGTGGGGAACCGGGACATGTCCGTGCCGACCTCGGCCACGAACACCTCGGCCGAGCGGACGTCGAACCCCGGCACCTCGTCGATCCGGGCGACCGCCTCACGCTCCAAAGGGGTCATCACCGCCTCGATCCGGGCGTCGAACCGGGCGACCTGCTGCTCCAGTTGCTCCAGCTGGGTCAGGGACTCGTCGAGCATGAACCGGTGGTGCGCGGTCACGCGGCCGCTCAACGCCTCGGCCAGCTGGGGGATCTTGACCCGCAGCTTGCCGCGGGCCAGCTCGGCCATCTGGGCCGGGGTCTGCTTCCCCTCGACCATCGCCCGGAGCATGTCCCGGCCGCTGGCGCCCAGCACGTCGGTCGCCACCGATGCCAGCTTCACGTTGGCGTCCTCCAGGACTTTCTGGAGTCGGTTGGCCACGCGGGTCTTGTCGTCCATCAGCTGCGCCCGCTGGCGGGTCAGGTCCCGCAGGTCGCGCTGCGGCCGGTCGGGGACGAAGCTGGGCGAGAGCAGGCCCGCCGCCAGCAGCTGCGCGATCCACTGGCAGTCCTTCACGTCGGTCTTGCGCCCGGGCACGTTCTTGATGTGCCGGGCGTTGACCAGCATGAGGGTGATCGGCTCGCCGTCGGCCGTCGCCCGCCCCTCGAGCAGGTTCCACACCGGCTTCCAGTAGACGCCGGTCGACTCCATGGCCACGGCCGTCACGCCCGACGCGGCCAGCCAATCGCCCAACTCCAACAGCGCCCGGGTCGTCGTCCCGAACGTCCGCACCTCGTTGGCCACCGTCCCGTTCGGCCCCGCGGCCGAGCGGACGCAGGCGACCACCGTCTCCTTGTGCACGTCGATCCCGCAGCAGCGGGCGTGGACCACCGTCAACGCGTCCATAGCGACCTCCCGTTTGTACCGGGTCGCCGCCGGCGGGAGCCACCTGAGGGGGTGAAACAATCTGCTTCACGCGGTCAAAGCCGCAATCTCGGGTTCGTGCAGGCGGCCGGGCCAAACTGTTCTTCGGGCTCGAAGACGCCAGTCGTCGACGGCCTCGCCCGGCCGGCGGCGACCGCCCTCAGCCTAACGCGCAGCTACGGCGCGCCGGGTGATATTTTCATCCGCTCGGGCGTGGCGTACGCGCCACATGACCAACTGCTTCGAAAATGGTCGCCTACGCGGCGGCCGTCAGGGTCACTTTGTACCCCATCGCCTCCAGCCGAGACACCATCTTCGCCTTGTCCTGGTCCGCCGACGGGCGGGCCTCCAGGTGGGCGCCACCCAGGTCGCAGTAGCGGGTGCCCCGGCTGAGCATGTGGTAGATCGTGACCAGCTGGCTGTGGCCGACGGCCGTGATGGCCCGCTTGCCGCCGCGGCGCTTGCTCAGCCGGCGGAACAGGGCCCCGAAGTACCCGCCCTTCTTCCGCGCGCCGGCCCAGGCGGTCTGGTTCAGCGTCCGCTTGAGCCACTTGTCCCCGTCGTTGGTCCGCCCGCTCCGCCGCTTGCCGGCCGACTCGTTGTTGCCCGGGCACATGCCCGCCCAGCTGGCCAGGTGGGCGGCGGTGGGGAACCGGGACATGTCCGTGCCGACCTCGGCCACGAACACCTCGGCCGAGCGGACGTCGAACCCCGGCACCTCGTCGATCCGGGCGACCGCCTCACGCTCCAAAGGGGTCATCACCGCCTCGATCCGGGCGTCGAACCGGGCGACCTGCTGCTCCAGTTGCTCCAGCTGGGTCAGGGACTCGTCGAGCATGAACCGGTGGTGCGCGGTCACGCGGCCGCTCAACGCCTCGGCCAGCTGGGGGATCTTGACCCGCAGCTTGCCGCGGGCCAGCTCGGCCATCTGGGCCGGGGTCTGCTTCCCCTCGACCATCGCCCGGAGCATGTCCCGGCCGCTGGCGCCCAGCACGTCGGTCGCCACCGATGCCAGCTTCACGTTGGCGTCCTCCAGGACTTTCTGGAGTCGGTTGGCCACGCGGGTCTTGTCGTCCATCAGCTGCGCCCGCTGGCGGGTCAGGTCCCGCAGGTCGCGCTGCGGCCGGTCGGGGACGAAGCTGGGCGAGAGCAGGCCCGCCGCCAGCAGCTGCGCGATCCACTGGCAGTCCTTCACGTCGGTCTTGCGCCCGGGCACGTTCTTGATGTGCCGGGCGTTGACCAGCATGAGGGTGATCGGCTCGCCGTCGGCCGTCGCCCGCCCCTCGAGCAGGTTCCACACCGGCTTCCAGTAGACGCCGGTCGACTCCATGGCCACGGCCGTCACGCCCGACGCGGCCAGCCAATCGCCCAACTCCAACAGCGCCCGGGTCGTCGTCCCGAACGTCCGCACCTCGTTGGCCACCGTCCCGTTCGGCCCCGCGGCCGAGCGGACGCAGGCGACCACCGTCTCCTTGTGCACGTCGATCCCGCAGCAGCGGGCGTGGACCACCGTCAACGCGTCCATAGCGACCTCCCGTTTGTACCGGGTCGCCGCCGGCGGGAGCCACCTGAGGGGGTGAAACAATCTGCTTCACGCGGTCAAAGCCGCAATCTCGGGTTCGTGCAGGCGGCCGGGCCAAACTGTTCTTCGGGCTCGAAGACGCCAGTCGTCGACGGCCTCGCCCGGCCGGCGGCGACCGCCCTCAGCCTAACGCGCAGCTACGGCGCGCCGGGTGATATTTTCATCCGCTCGGGCGTGGCGTACGCGCCACATGACCAACTGTTCAGAAAATAGGCCGGAGAACCGCCCTGGTGGCTTTAAAGATGCCGATTAGCCTGGCGGCCCGCGGGATGCCATGTTAGCCGATCATCCGGATCTGGCCGCGCTCGATTTTCATCCACTCAGGGTGCGGCTACCGCCGCATAAGAACTGTTCTATAAACTCGACGGAAAACTGCGTTTCCGGGCCGAAAACGCGGGTTGGCCCGGGCGGCCCGCCGAGCGGCAGTCGCATGGGAGCGGCGGAACGGGCCGCGCCACATTTACATCCCCTCAGGGTGCGGCTACCGCCGCATGTCAACTCTGTGGACGTGTTGAACACACGCTCGCCTGCGCGGCACCGTTGCCCGACGACGACGGTAGACGATTAGGTCTCCGCCGCCGGCTAGCAGCGCATGCACGCCAGTCAATCGGCGTGTAAGCGCACTGATCATCCACTGTTACACGCGTCCTCGCCCACCGGCGCCGCAGTCGAGAATCACATCCCCATCGCCTTGCCTCCGTGCTTGCCTGTGGAGCCTTTAACTTCAACGCCAACTTTGTGAGTTGAGAGGACGAGACATTCCAAGTGTTAGGCCAATGGGCGGTGGCGACCGGGCTGCTGTAGGCGGTGGGTTGAGCGAGGCGGGATCTACCGCGCCAGCCAGGTTATCGCTCTTTGCGTCTCGTGGAGATATCGGTTACGTTAACTCGACGAGTCGTCGTGTCGATTGCAAACGGACAAAGTCTTTTGGGGCCCGCAAACACGGATTAAACGCCCATCTACAGGCGTTTATGTTCCTTGACCCGCTCGCCTTGGCGCGATTCCGGTGGCCGCGACGCAAAACGAAGGGTGCACCGACGGGGACGAAGGGTGCACCGACGGGGACGAAGGGTGCACCGACGGGGACGAAGGGTGCACCGACGGGGACGAAGTCTGCGCCGATTTGACGTTCGGTCTCGTTCCTTGTGGACAGCCTAATCTTTGACCCGCGTGGTACCCCGTGCAAAAACGGGTAAGGGATTTTTTTATGCGGACCTCGGATGAGTATGGTGCGGAGGGCGAGGGGTCGACAAATACTGATCGCATTGGGCCTATACATTCAGAGATAAGTATTGGAAGACAAGATCTTACCGCTAAAATTCGGCGTGAGAGCCCCCATGCTTTGAATAGTGCAGGCGAACGTTGGATCATTACGTTCATTGCCCTATTATTTTGTTTTCAGATCGGGATATTCTTCCTTGGAAACTCAGCTGTTCGACTCCCGCTACGTATTGGCGGCTATGCAATAAGCCTTAGTATGATTCAGCTGGTGAAAGGGCGATTTAGAACACATCCAAGTTGGAGGTGGGCACAGGCGGCTATCCTAGTGCTCCTTGCCGAAGTAATAAATTCTTCTGGCGATTCCATTCTCGCACGTTTTGCAACGGTGGCACTCTATAGCGCGGTCCTCGCACCAATATTATGGATCGGCCGGGTAGCATTATCTCGGCGCGTATTTCGCGCCGCAATCTTTGTTATGTGGGGATTTTATACAGCGAGCGCCCTCATGGGGGTATTCCAGGTAAGTTATCCGGGAAAGTTTGACGGGGCGATCTCGAATAACTTCACCAAGGAGCAGATCGGTGCCTGGACATACAAGCTTTCGAATGGACGTACTATCATCCGTCCCAAGGGCTTGTCTGATTCGCCTGGGGGAGCAAGCATTGGCGGCACATATGCGATCATACTCGGCACAGGACTTCTACTAGCTGAATCAAGCTGGATTCTTCGAGGTGTTGTCATAATAGGGATGATATCCGGCGTGTTTTGCATTTTCCTGTGCGAACAACGAACAAATCTCCTGGTTTGTGCGTTGGCAACAACGGCCCTAATTGTAGTACTTTTACGACGTCGCTCAACAAAGAAGGCAATGGCGGTAGTTGCGACAATCGCAGGGGTGGCCGTGGTTGGTACGGTCGTGGCCTTCGCCGTCGGTGGCGCGGCGATTACCGATCGATTCTCCACTCTGATTGACGACAACCCTACGAACGTATTTCAAGCGAGTCGCGGCCAATTCTTGAATGAATTAATATATAGCGACATATACGAGTTCCCCCTTGGGGCCGGAGAAGGTCGATGGGGAATGATCAACAGTTATTTCGGCAGTGACCGATATGCACTTTGGGCGGAGATGCAGTGGCAGGCTTTAGTATTTGATGGCGGCATACCACTTATTTTGATTTATATTGGCCTTTTGATCTCTCTTTTGTGGACGTCTTGGCGTTTCTCGATCGGCAGCAAATCCGATTTCTTCGGCTGTTGGGCTGGCGTAGTGGTTGGGTATAATATCGCAGCGATCGCTGCGACGTTCGTATTTCCCGTGTTTTCAGTCCAGCTTGGAATGGAAGTCACATTTATCAATGCGTGTCTTTACAGCGCGTGTACAGTCAGCGCTCAATCCGGTCTCAAGCCGCTCGCGGGAAGTAGAGTTCGCCCTCCGCGGGTTCAGTTCAATACACCGGCAACAGCTGTAGTAACAGAAAGTTGACAACAAAATTCACTCGTAATCCATTACCATGCATATAGGTTTCGTCGCACATAACTTTACCCGTGGTAACGGCCAAGGGCGGATAAACTACGAGATCGCGAAACACGCTGCCAGACAGGGGAACCGGATAACGTTGTTTGCAGACCGAGTTGATCAAGACTTGGTTGCCGAGCCAAACATTACATGGGAGCCAATCACCCACCGGCCCCGGCGCCCGAACTTAGTTGGTGGATGGCGGGCCACACATGAGGCCGACCGGATCATCCACCGCCGCCGTCGGGAGTTCGACGCCTTGGCCGCCTGCGGGCACACGCTGACCGAGCCGCACGACCTGAACCTATGCCAGTTCGTTCACGGGGCCTGGATCCGCTCGCCCGTCCATGTGGCCAAGCTTACCCGGGGGGTTTGGGCGTGGTACCAGTGGGCCTACTCCCGAATCAACGAGCATCTTGAGCGAAAGTCGTACGGGGTGGCCAGCGTAGTCGTAGCCCCCTCGGAGAAGATCCGAGCAGAACTGATCGGCATCGGCGTCCCGCCCGGCCGGACGGCTGTCATTTATAACGGCGTTGACCCCGTTGAGTTTCACCCCCGCCTCACGCCCGACGCCGAACCGGCGGAGCGGGTTGCTCTGGGCCTGCCGGCCCCGGCTGACGGGCCGCTATTGGTGTTCGCCGGGGACATCCGCACGCCCCGCAAGAATCTCGACTCGGTCCTCAAGGCGATGGTAGACCTTCCGGCCGTGCGGCTGGCCGTGGTCGGGGACACCACCAGTAGCCCGTTCCCGGCCATGGCCAAACGGCTAAGCGTGGCCAGCCGGGTGACGTTCCTCGGGTTCCGCCGCGACATTAGCCGGGTCATGCGGTCGGGCGATGTGTTCGTCTTCCCGAGCCGGTACGAGGCCGGCACATTGGTCTTAATCGAGGCAGCGGCGTCGGGCCTGCCGCTGGTGACGGCCGCCACAGCCGGCGGGGCCGAGGCGTTCGGCCCGGACGCCGCCCGGACGATCCCCGACCCGGACGACTTGCACGCCCTGGTCGCCGCCATCCGCCACTACACCGCCGACCCGGTCGTCCGCCGGACCGCCGCCACGGCCGCCCGCGCGGCCGCCGAGCGGCTCACCTGGACCGATATGGCCCAGCGGTACCTGAAACTGTTTGAGGCCGCCGCCGATCGCGTGGTGTCGCCGTTGTCAGCGTCGCCAACGTCGGTCCCGCACCGCAGCCCAGTGCCCGAGGTGGCGTGAAACTTCTGGTAGTCAGCCATCCGTGTGCCGCCCCGGTGAACCAACAGCTTTACGCATCCGTCCGGCATGCGACCGGGTGGGACGTGACTCTGGTGGTTCCATCGAACTGGAAGGACGAGTACGGCCGCATTGTGACCGCCGAACAGTGGCCGGCGTTCGACGGGCAGTTGGTCCCTATCCCCGTTCGGCGGTCCGGCGACATCATCCTGCACACCTACTGCACATCATTCGCCAAGCTGATCCGTGGCACCGACCCTGACGTGATTTATGTCCACCAAGAGCCGTACGCGGCGTCGACCGCCCAGGTGTATTGGGGCAACCGACGGGCGGGTGGCCGACGCAGGCCGCGACCGATCGGATTCTACTCCGCCCAAAACATCTCGAAGCGGTACCCACCTCCTTTCCGGTGGACTGAGTCCTGGGTCATGCGGTCCAGCGCGTTCTCCTTCCCGATCAGTTCCGCCGTCGCCGACGTGTGCCACAAGAAGGGATTCACCGGTCGCAGCACGGTTCTTCCGCTAGCCATCGATCCGGCAGTTTACTACCCCCAGCCCGACCGCGATGCTGTCCGTCGTGAACTCCTGGGTGACGCCCCGGACGACACGGTCCTGCTTGGGTACCTTGGCCGCCTGGTCCCGGAGAAAGGGCTTGCCACGTTGATGACCGCAGTCGGTCACCTTCGCAACCTACCCTGGCGGCTAGCGATAGTCGGCGCGGGGCCGATGTTGACCCAACTAAAGCAACACGCTGTCGCCGGCGGTGTGGCGGATCGAGTGACATTCGTCGGCTTTGTCCCGCACACACAGGCGCCGCGCTATTTGACGGCATTCGATGCATTGACGGTCCCGTCTGAGACCCAGTCGAACTGGAGCGAGCAATTCGGCCGCGTGCTGCTGGAGGCCATGGCCTGCGATACCCCCGTTGTCGGGTCCGACTCCGGCGAGATCCCGATGCTGATCCGCGATACCGGTGGCGGCGTTATATGCCGGGAGCGGGACCCCATCGATTTGGCCGCCGCCCTCCGCCGGGTAATCATGGATCCAGACCTCCGCCGGCGTTTAGCGGCCGTCGGCCGAATGGCCGTGTGTACGCGGTACTCGATGGCGGACGTTGCCCGAATGTTCGCCGAGACGGTGGCCGCCACCGCCCAGGCGGTGCCCTGACTGGTCCACAGTCCCGGCCCCCAGGGTTGACACTGTGGTCAGCCTCTAGCATGCCGTCGACGACCTGCCGTCCTTCAGGCGGGACCCATAGCCGGCAATCGGACATACATGGATTGTTGGACGGCCTTCAATTGGACCCGGCACGACGTGCGGGTCGGCGTGTGGGATGTCATCGTAAACAGGGTGGCGGCGTCATCGCTAATGCCCCGGATAGGCCGATTCGCGATCTACCGGGCAGTGGGCCTGCCAGTTCGATCGGCCGCGATGAGCCCGGGGATCTACTTCCAGTCGTCCCGGACGACGATCGGCCGGCGGACGTTCGTGAACCGCGGGGCGAGGTTCTACGCCGGCGGGTCGTCGATCGAGATCGGCGACTTCGTGCAGGTGGCCATGGGGGCCACGTTCCTCGGCGAGACCCACCCGATCGGCGGGCCCGAGGAGCGGTGTCACTACACCGTCCTCGCCCGGCCGGTCCGGGTCGGAAACGGGTGCTGGGTCGGGGCGAACGCGACCGTCCTGCCGGGTGTGACGATCGCCCCGGGCTGCGTGATCGCCGCCGGGGCCGTCGTCACCCACGACTGTGACGCCAACGGCCTGTACGCCGGCGTGCCGGCCCGGCGGGTGAAGGACCTGTGACCGGGTCCGCCGCGCCGACCGTGCTGCTGGTGTGCCCCGTCGCCGAGGTCGGCGGGGCCGAGCAGGTGACGCTCGCGATCGCCCGGGGCCTGCCGGCGCACGGCTTCCGGGGGGTGCTGGCCACCATGCGGCCGGGGCCGCTCGCGGCCGTCGCCCGGGCGCAGGGGATCGAGGCACACGAGTTCCCGACGGACCACCGGTACCGCGACGTCGTGCCGGTCGTCCGGGGCTTGATCTGGCTCGCCCGCCTCGCCCGCCAGACCGGGGCCGCCCTGTTGCACGCCACGCACACGGCGCACCTGTACGCCGCCCCCGCCGCCCGCTGGCTGGGCCTGCCCGAGGTGTGGCACCTGCACGATGCACCGTCGCCGCGACCGGACCTGGTCGAGCGG
The DNA here is from genome assembly GCA_965198865.1 of Tepidisphaeraceae bacterium. Lineage (GTDB taxonomy): Bacteria > Planctomycetota > Phycisphaerae > Tepidisphaerales > Tepidisphaeraceae > CBDAQA01. The sequence continues at coordinate 1,020,851 of CBDAQA010000025.1, forward strand.
CTCAACCGCCGCCTGCCGACGACGCACGCCATCTTCACCACGCGCCACGTGGCGGCGGGCTATCCGGGCCTGTGCCGCGGGCCGTTCTCGATCATCCCGCCGGTCTGCATCGATCCCGACGCGCTCCTAGCCCTGTCCGATGCGGCCGACGTCCGGGCCCGGCTCGCTCTGCCCGACGGCGACCTGCTGCTGACCGTCACACGGCTCCAGCCGCACAAGGGGCACGCCGACCTGATCGACGCCGCCGCCCTGGTCCTCCAGGCCCACCCGCGGGCCGTCTTCGTCGTCGTCGGCAAGGCCAGCGGTCCCGAGCAGGTCCGGTACCTGGCCGACCTGCGGGCGCGGGCCGACGGCCTCAGCGTCGGCGACCGGGTCCGGTTCACCGGCTTCGTGTCCGACGCCGACCTGGCCGCCCTGTACCGGCGGGCCACCGCCCTGGTCCACCCGGCCCACTCCGAGGGGTACGGGCTGGTGCTGCTGGAGGCGATGGGCGTCGGTCTGCCGGTCGTCGCCGCCGCCGCCGACGGCCCGCGGGAGTTCGTCGTCGACGGCGAGAACGGCCTGCTCGTGCCCGTCCGCGCCCCGACCGCCCTGGCGGCGGCGGTGGGCCGCCTGCTCGGTGATCCCGCCCTCCGCGGGCGACTCGTTTCAGGCGGGCGGACGACCGCCGCCGCGCTCACTCCCGACGCCATGTTGCGTCAGACGGTCGAGGTCTTCTCGACGGTGGTCCGCGACGTCCGGGGCCGCCCTGGGCGGCGACGTCCGTGACGACTGTTGGCTGTTGCACCGCCAGCAAACGCCCGGCGGTCGTCGTGGCGAAGGTCGGATTCCCGCAGTGGTCCTTTCGCGAACTGACGGTGTCCCCATGCGCCGCCAACGAACGCCCCTACGACGAGTGGCCGTCAACCTCGCCAGCCGTCTCGTCCCGGGCCTGACGGAGCGGATCCTGACCGCCCGGAGCCGCCGTCACAACGAGCGGGTGCAGAAACGGATCGGCATGTACAGCCTGTACGACCAGGTGTTGGCTGCGTTCGGCTCGTCGGTGTTGGCCGGGCCGTTCCGCGGCATGCGGTTCACCGGCCGGGCCGCCGGCAGCTTGGCCGTCCCCAAGCTGATCGGGTCGTAAGAGGCCGAGCTGCACGACGTCGTCGAGTCCGCCATCGACCGCCGGCCGCCGTTGATCGTCGACGTCGGCGTCGCCGAGGGGTACTACGCCGTCGGCTTCGCCCGCCGGCTGCCGGGGCCACCGTGTACGGGTTCGACACCGACCCGGTCGCCCGCGAGAAGTGCGCCGCGATGGCGAACCTGAACGGCATGGCCGGCCGGGTCCACGTCCGCGGCACGTGCGACCCCGCCGCGCTCTCCCAACTGCTCACGCCCGGCAGCCTCCTACTCAGCGACTGCGAGGGGTACGAGTTCGAGCCGCTCGACCCGGCCCGCGTGCCGACGCTGGCCCGGACCGCCGTCATCGTCGAGCTGCACGAGCACACCCGCCCCGGCCTGACGGCGGCCAACGTCGACCGCTTCCGCGACACGCACCACGCCCGGATGGTCGAGCCCGCCCCGCGGGCGGCGGCTGACTCCCCGTGCCTCGAACAGCTCTCCGAGGCCGACTGGGTGCTCGCCTTGGACGAGATGCGGTTGTTCCCCCAGCGGTGGGCCTACCTCACGCCGATCGGCGACCCGGCCCCGCCGGCCTGACCACGTCCATCGGCCACCCGGCCGATCAAACCCACGCATGTCGCCAGACCCGCCCGTCACCGTGCCAGCCGAGCTGCCAGTGGAAACCCACGCTTTAGATTTGCTCGACCCCGGACGTGGCGACGACCCCGGAGCGGCCGACCTGACCGCGACCCCCTCGCCCGCGTCCTCCGGCGAGCCCGCAGCCGCCCGCGATCTACTCGCACCGGTCAGGAACCGGACCGCTCGGGCCGCCGCGACGTGGATCGCCAGCACGCTCTACACGGTCGTGACGCTCTGCGTCGCGTTCGTCACCACGCCGCTCCTGCTCCGGTACCTGGGCCAGGAACGGCTGGGGGCGTACCGGGCGGCGACCGAGTGGATCGGGTACATCTCGCTGATCGACCTCGGCATCACGCCGGCGTTGGGCGTGTTGATCCTCCGCGCCCGGGCGTCCGGATCGTCGACCCAGACGGTCCGGGTGATCCGGTCCGGGATCGTCCTGCTGACCGTGATCGCCGCGCTCACTGCCGGGGTCGGGCTGGTCCTGGCCGGGCTCATGCCACGGCTCGTGAACGTCTCCCCCGGCCTACGTCACGAGCTGGTCGTGGCGTCCACGTTGTTGGTGGTGCCGGTCTTCCTCCTCCCGGTCCAGATGAGCCGGATGCTGCTCGAAGCCGAGCAGCGGGGGTACTGGGTCAACTTCGCCCTGCTGTGCCAGGCGGTCACGGCGGCCGTGTTGAGCGTCTGGCTCGCCAGACGGGGCCTGGGGCTGGTCGCGCAGTCGGCGGCGTTGGTGATCGGCACGGCGGTGGGCGCCTCGCTGTACGTCGTGCCGACGTGGCGGTGGGTCGCCATCCGCCCGCACGCCGGCCCGTCGACCGTGACCGCCCGGTCGATCTGGAACCTCGGCTGGCCGCTGGCCGTGTCCGGCCTGGGGGTCCGGTTGAACCTGATGACGGATAGCTTGGTCGTCGGGTACCTGTTGGGCCCGGTCGACGTGTTCCACCTCTTCGTCACCCAACGCGTGGTGTCCTTGTTCGGCGGGCAGGTCAACAGCGTCGTCAACGCCAGCTGGGCGGCTCTGGCCGAGATGCGACTGACCGGCCGGCAAGACGCGTTCGTGGCCGGCATCGTCGAGCTGACCCGGCTGGTCGTCGGTACCGGCATCGCCCTGACCGGCACGGTCGCCGCGTTCAACGGTCACTTCGTCCGCCTCTGGGTCGGGGCGTCCCATTACGGGGGCGACCTCCTGAGCTACCTGACGGCCCTCGCCTCGGTCGTGGTCGGGCTCACCACCGTATACGGGTTCAGCTTGGACTCGGCCGGGGAGACGGCCGCCCGCATCCCGGTCAGCATCGCCGGCGCTGTCGGGAACCTCGCCCTGAGCATTACGCTGACCAAATGGCTAGGCCTGCCCGGGGTGATCCTCGGCACCGTCCTGGCCCTGGTGTCTTCGGACACCTGGTTCTGCCCCTTCCAGGTCAGCCGGCGTTTCGGCGTCCCCGGGCGGTCGATCGCAGGTGCCGTGGTCGGTGGTGCCGCCCGCGGGTTGCCGTGGGTGGTCGTCGCGCACGTGTTCGCCCGCCTCTACTACCCCGCGAGTTGGGTGACGTTCGCGGCGGAGTCTTGCGTCGGCGGCTGCCTCACGTTGGCCTACACCTGGATGGTCGTCCTCAGCGCGGGCGACCGACAACGATGGGCGGCGCGGGTCGGCGGCAGACTGCCGCGCCTGGCCCGCCGACGGACGGCCTGACGTCGGCCGACCCGCACCGGCTGCCGTGTCGCCTCGCCCGAGGGTTCCGGCGAGCTCCGCCCGCCGACGTTCCAGGGACCTCATGCGGTCGACTCGTATACGGCATCCCTCAGAACTCCACGACCCTCGGTGCATGACTATGACTGAAACAGCGACCGACACGGACTTCGTGAAGACGTCGGCGCCGGCGACCGACCCGGTGGCCTCGGCATCACCCTTCGCGTGGGTCGACCGGGGCCGGATCCCCTGCCTCGACGGGTTCCGCGGCGTCAGCATCCTCATGGTGCTGGCGTGCCACTGCGGCTATGCGTACCGCGACCGACTCGCGCCAGTCGCACACACGCTGCTGGTCCGTGCGGCCATCGGGGTGGACGTGTTCTTCGTGATCAGCGGGTTCCTGATCACGCTCCTCCTGCTCCGGGAACAATCCACCACCGGGCGGGTGAACCTCAAGGCGTTCTACGTCCGCCGAGGCTTTCGGATCCTGCCCGCTTACCTCTGCTTCGCCGCTTGCATCCCACTTTTTGTTCGGTTCCACGCCGGTATCACTCCGTTGACGACTCGGGACTGGCTGGCCATACCCACATTTTTCGTCGACTTCCTGCTCGACCGGCCGTTGGGCATCGCACATTTGTGGTCACTGTCGGTTGAGGAACACTTCTATTTGATCTACCCCGCCCTGCTGTGGCGCAATCGCCGCTGCGCCGTGTGGCTCACGGCGTCCTGGGTTGCGATCACGCCGGTGTACCGATATGCGGCCCTACACGCCCCCGTGATCCTGCCGGACGCGAAGTTTTGGACGTTCACCCGCGCCGACGCGATCGCGATTGGGTGTCTGTTGGCGTTCGCCGTCAGGTCCCCGCGATGGCGGCAGCGGCTACTTTGGGACGGCCGGTGGGCGACCCTCTTGGCCGCAGCCGCGATGGCCGTCCTTTTGATAAGCCCGTTTATGCCGATCCGGCGGTGGTCGATTCTATACCTCAATCTGTTCGGCGGAACGGTTGACGCCGTCTGTATTGCTGTGGTCGTCTGGGCTTGTATTTTACACGCGGACGCCCCCGCCATCCGGGTATTGGAGGCCCGCCCGTTGGTCGCCATGGGCCTCCTCTCCTACAGCATCTACCTTTGGCAGCAGCCGCTCACCGTCGACGCTTCTGTTGGACCTTTTTTAACGCGTTTACTGACATTGGCGGCCCTTGCTGTGGGGTCGTACTGGCTGGTCGAACAGCCCTTCCTCCGACTAAAAGCGAGACGCGCGCGGGCGACCCGGCGGCGGGTCGTTGTCGCAGTCGGTCAACCAGTTGCGACTGCCGATGCCGCCGATCGAACGTGAATGCCGAAACCGCGGTCCGGGGCCGCTTGGGGATTGGCCGGTGATACCTCGCGATTGTCGGCACGACGTTCTGGGGCGCGGCCCCACCGCCGGGCGTTCATCGGCGGTGGCACTAGATCGCAACGGGTGCAGACCGTCCGGATTCAAGGGGAGCGTTCAATGAACCTACTGCTTGTGAGTCAGTTTTACCTGCCGTTCGTCGGCGGCGTTGAGGCACACGTCCGCCAAGTCGCACACGGCTTCGCTGCTGCTGGGCACCACGTTACCGTGGCCGCTACGAATTTCTCCCCGAGCCGACTCCCCCGGCGACTCGAAGTCCTCCACGCATCGTTGCTGGCCCCCGCAGCCGTCGACCATGACGACCAGGGCATTCCAGTGGCAGCCATCGCGCCGACCAAACTGGACCGCTTGCGATTGCTCCCGGCCGCCGTGCGGACCATCCCGCGGTTGCAGCGATACGCTTATCACGGGCTGAATCGGTTCGCCTACCGAACGGCCTACCGACCGACGTTCGCGCCGCGGCTACGGCGACTGATGGCTGGCGTGGATGTGGTCCACTCGTTCTCGTTCGGCCCATTGGGATGGGCGGCAGGCGAGGCGGCCCGGGCGGCCGGGGCGGGCCTGGTGGTCACGCCGTTCGTCCACCCACACCAGTGGGGTGACGGGCCGGACGACGTCACGTTCTACAAGGGTGCCGACGCTGTAGTCGGCTTGGTCAAAACCGACACGGCTTACCTGGCCGCGTTGGGGGTGCCGGGCGAGCGGCTTCGCACGATCGGCGTATCGCCCGACTTGCCGCCGACGACCGACCCCGCGGCTTTCCGTAACCGGCACGGGTTGGGGGACGCCCCCATCGTATTGTACGTCGGCCGCATGATGGCTCAAAAGGGTGCCGCAGCCGTGCTGGCGGCGATGGCAAGCGTCTGGGACCGGAGGCCGGCCGTCCGGTTCGTTTTCATCGGGCCCGCCAGTCCGGCCGAGGCGGCACAGTTCGACGGGCTCGACCGCCGAGCAAGTTACCTGGGGAAGGTGTCGGCCCAGCAAAAGGCCGACGCGTTGTCCGCGTGCGACGTGTTCTGCATGCCGTCGATGAGCGAGATCCTCCCCACGGTCTACCTGGAGGCGTGGACGTACGGCAAACCGGTCATCGGCGGGCGAGCGCACGGGTTGCCAGAACTGGTCGAAGGGTCGGGCGGTGGGCTGGCGGTTGGCCAGTCCGCGGCCGAGGTCGCGTCGGCCGTCCTGAGGTTAATCGGGGACGTCGACCTCCGCCAACGGTGTGGCACCAACGGCCGCCGGTTGGTAGAGTCCGAGTACGCCGTCGCCGCCGTAAACGCCCGGTTGTTGGACACGTACGCGGCCGCCGTTCCGGGACGCCGGCCGCGTTGCCAGCCCGTCGACGGGTGACCGAATCAAACCGATGCGAATCCTCGTGACGGGCAGCGCCGGCTTCGTCGGCAAGAGCGTGGGTCAGTACGCCGTTCAGGCGGGGCACACCGTCGCGGGCGTGGCGCGGCGGAGCCAGCCCGACCTCGACTGGCCGGGCACCCATTTGGCCCTGGACGTGGCCACGGCCGACCTGGCCGGCCCGGTCGCCGATGCGGACCCGGACGTGATTTTCCATGCCGCCGGTTCGGCGTCGGTCGGCGGTTCGGTGGCCGCGCCGCTGGACGACTTCCGGGCGGCCGTCCTGAGTTGGATCAACCTGCTCGACGGGGTCCGGCGGTCCGGGCGGCGACCTCTGATCGTGTTCCCGTCCAGCGCCGCCGTCTACGGCAACCCGGCTTCGCTTCCGGTCGCGGAGTCGGCATCGATCGTCCCCATCTCGCCCTACGGGTTCCACAAGGCAGCGTGCGAGCTGATCGCCGAGGAGTACGCGTCCTGCTTCGGGCTCGACATCCTGATCGTCCGAGTGTTCTCGGTCTTCGGGCCGGCCCAGCGGCGGCTGCTGATTTGGGACATCTACCGCCGGGCGGCGGGCGATGAACCGGCCATCTGGCTTGAGGGGACCGGTCGCGAGTCCCGCGACTTCCTTCACGTGGACGACCTCGCCGCGCTCGTCCTTCGACTCTCCGCGGACGGGGCGGGCCGGACCGGACGGTCGCGGGTCGTGAACGCCGGCCGCGGGGACGAGTCGTCGGTGCTAACGGTGGCCGAGTTCGTCCGCAGTGCGGCCGGGGTGGACAAGCCGATCCGCTGCCGCGGCGTGGAGCGGCCGGGCGACCCGCAACGGTGGCAGGCGGACGTCCGGCGGCTCCGCGAGACGGTGCCCGATTGGCGGCCGCAACCCCTAGTGGACGCCATCGACGGCTGCATCGCGAAGTGGCGGCTGACCCGCCCCGACCACAGGAGCGGCTCGACACCATGACGGACGCAAACGACCTCACGTTGCTGTCGGTCGTGATCCCGACCTGCAACCGCGACCCGTCGTTGGCCGAGTGCCTCCGCCGGCTCGCCCCGGGCGTGCAGACGTTGCCGGCCGACCGGTACGAGGTCGTCGTGACGGACGACGGGTCGACGGGGACCGCCAAGGAGATGATCAAACAGGAGTTCCCGTGGGCGCGGTGGACGGCCGGCCCCCGACGGGGGCCCGCTGCCAACCGGAACCACGGGGTCCGGCAGGCCGGCGGCGAGTGGGTGGCGTTCGTCGACGACGACTGCCTCCCGACGCCCGGTTGGCTCGCCGGGTACGCCGACGCGATCCGGGACGGTGAGGCCGAGGTCTTGGAGGGGCTCACCACCTCGACTGCCTACGACCCGTTAGCCATGGAGGCCCCGGTCAACCCCGGCGGCGGGTACTTGTTCTCGTGCAACATGATGATCGGTCGGCAGATTTTCGACCGGATGGGCGGGTTTGACGAGGCGTTCACCCATTGGAATGAGGATGTCGACCTGGGCATCCGCCTCCAGGCGGCCGGGCACCCGATCCGCTTCGTCCCCGCCGCCCGCGTCGAACACCTGCCCCGGCCGTACCCGAACGGGTTTGGCATGGGCGGACGCTGGAAGTCACGTGTACAGTTGGCCATCAAGCATCAGCAGGTCCGGTCGCTGTGGCGGTGGCTACCACTGCACGTGGCCAAGGTGCGGGCATCTGAGCTGATTCAGGGCGGCCTGAGCCGGCACGCGCCGGCATTCGCCGTCCGCAGCGGGATCGAAGTTTTGTACGTCGTGCTCCACCTTAACCAATGGGCGCTGGAGTACCGGATTCCGGATCGCTTGGCCGGTGATCGCGCGGTCGTTAAAACCTGACGTCGTTGCCGCGGCCAATTTCGCTCTCTCAGGCTAACACCCATGCGCAGATCGCCTACCGAACTCGTCCAGCGAGCCGGTTTTGAACTCCGGTCGCGTGTGTCGTACTCGACCGACGCTGTGCGGCGCGTGGCCTTGACCGTCCTGGGAGCACGGATTGGCCGAGGAACGCGGATATCAAACGTGTCGGTCAATTGGCCCCACCAACTGCGTATCGGTGTCGGGTGCGGGCTGGAGGACGGCGTCACGTTTAAGTATTCCGGCCCCTGGCGGCCTGGGCCGTCGATCGTGATCGAGGACGGCGTGTTCATCGGCCGCGGATGCGAATTCAACGTCCAGGTCGGGGTCACGGTTGAATGCCTGGCCCGGCTGGCGGCCGGGTGCAAGCTGATTGACCACGACCACGAGGTACCCCCGACCGGTCTGCCCATGGGCGGGAACGGCCGCGAAGGCCCCATTACGATCGGCCGGGACGCCTGGCTCGGGGCGAATGTGATCGTCCTCCGCGGCGTGACCGTTGGGGCTGGGGCAATCGTCGCTGCCGGGGCCGTCGTTACCGGGGACGTCCCGCCGGATGAGATCTGGGGTGGCGTGCCGGCCCGCCGAATCGGTCGTCGGCCCGACCCGGTCCTAGCCAGAATCATGGCCATTCCAGGGACAACATCATTAGGGGAATAGGCTTATGTCGACCTCGAGTAAGCACATCTCGGAGTTGGATGGCCTACGTGGCGTTGCCATCCTGATGGTCTTGGCGACACACCTCGTTGAGATGCACGACCTACCGCACCCGACGGCGGTCACCCGCCTGATCGGATTGGTGGCCGGTCTTGGGTGGTCCGGGGTAGACCTTTTCTTCGCCCTCTCTGGATTTTTGATCACCGGTATTCTGCTGGAGACCCGCCGGCGCCCGGGATATTTCGCGGCATTTTACGCCCGGCGAACGCTGAGGATCTTCCCGCTCTACTACACCTTTTTACTCGTCGTCATAGCAGTGTTACCGCGCCTGTCGCCTGAAACTTTTCAATCACCAACGCCCGGGCAGTGGATGTACTGGACGTACGCATCAAATTTCGTCCGTGTGAAGTATGAGTACACTTTGGCGCTCAGCGTCACTTGGTCACTCGCAATCGAGGAGCAGTTTTACCTGGTCTGGCCGACAGTAGTGTGGTTTGTTTCACGGCGACCATTGGTGTGGATTTGCGGCCTTCTGATGGCCACTGCTGTGGCGTATCGCGGTGTCGCTGTCGTGTGCCACTGGGGCGGCAAGGCCACATACTACTACACGTTATCCCGAATGGATGGTCTGGCAGCCGGTGCTCTCGCTGCTGTGGTCATACGAACCTACGACATGCAGTCGATCCGTCGGCAGTCGGTCCGCGTCGCTGGGCTGCTCTTGCTCCCAATCACCGCACTGATCGCCTTGGCCCAACTCCGGCACCTCGACGTACGGTCCGCGCCGGCCAGCCAAGTGTTGCTGTATACGCTCACGTCGGCGTTCGGTGCCGCTGCGGTTCTCTGGGTCGTGGCCGCTCGTCCCCGGATCTTCAGTTCCGCAGCACTTCGAATATTTGGAAAATACAGCTATTCGCTTTACCTGTTCAACATGCCCGTTCGTATGGTCGCCAACCATTTACTTCCCGGCCATACGGTGCCGTCCCGCGGAACACACCCGCTGTTGGGTACGGCGGTTTACGCCGCCACATGCGTCGCTGTCACACTGGTTCTTTCGATTGTCAGCTGGAGGATACTGGAAATGCCCATGCTGCGACTGAAGCGGTACTTCCCGGAGCCGGACGACGGCCTGAATACGACTGTCGGTCCGCCCTTGATCGCTGCCGGATCAGCCGTGGCAAACCCTGTATAATGCACACTTCCCCCTCAACCAACTCTATCGCCCTCGTCTCCGGCCACCCGACCAATTGGCACGCCGGGGCCTCAACCGTGTTCCTTCACTTGCAGGCGGCGCTCGCCGACGCCACTGGCCGGGACATCACCCTTTTCCACGCCGACGACTATGCCCCGCGGCGGGTGCATCCGCATCTGCACAAGTTCGTCATGGCATTCGCCTTGGACCGCCTGTTAACCGACCGCTTGGCTGGGGCGGACGTGGTCGAGATCGCCGGGAATTGCGGTTGGCGGGCGTTCCGCCGCCTACGCGCCCGGCGGGCCCGGGTCGGCCGGCGGCCGCTGCTGGTGAGCCGGCTGCACGGGCTGGAGTTCCTCGACGAGCAGGTCCGCGTGGCCGAGGAGATTGCCCGCTGCCAACGGTTGCCGATGAAATATAAGGCCGTCACCCGGCACTGGACGAACTGGCAGGAACGGGAAAGCTTGGCGGCGGCCGACCTGGTGGTCTGCCACAGCTCACGGGACGCCGACGCGGTCGTCGCTGCTGGGTGGAAGGACGCTCGGCAGGTGACCGTCATGCCTCTGGGCGTGGACCCAAGTTTCGCTGGCCCGCGGGACTACTCGGAGCGAGGGTCGCGGCTGCTGTGGTGGGGGTCGTGGATCGACCGCAAAGGCGTCACCGCTGTGCCGCGGGCGTTCGCAATGGCGTGCGCCGAGCGGCCGGACCTGACGCTGACCATCGGCGGGGCCGGCCGGTCCGCGGCCGAGGTTCTGGGGGCGTTTCCGGCCGAGGTGCGGGACCGCGTCAGCGTCCTCCCGTTCGTGTCAGCCGACGAGCATCGCAGGGTCCTCCTCGACCACAACATAATGCTGTTCCCGTCCCTGTCGGAAGGATTCGGGCTGGCAATGCTCGAAGCCATGGCCGGCGGCATGCCAGTAATCACCACGTTCACCGGCCTCGCCCACGACTGGCTGGAACACGGCGTGAACTGCGTGCTGGTCCCCATGTCGGCTCCAACCCCCCTATCCCGCGCGATCGTGGCTTTGGCTGGCGATCGGCACCGCCGCGAGCGGATCGGGACCGGGGCCCGGGCCACGGCCGCTCGTCTCACCTGGGCCGACCTCGGCCGGAACACCTTGGCGGCGTACGCCGAGCACGCCGACCGCCACCGGGCGGACCTCGGCCCCGCCGCTGGGGTGACCTAGCGGGTAACGTGGGGACGTCAACTATGACACCAAGATGAAAACCCTCGACGACTGCTCTGTCTCTAGGCTCCCGGTGTTCGGCGCGTGTTCGGTAGCGCGACGGTCGGCCTGCCTGTAGACCATGCGGGATGATCACCTGCAAGTCGCCCGTGAAGATCCTGAGTGCGGCCCACGAGTTGGGCCGGCAACTGTTCGACGAGCGTGCGCACAAGTTCAGCCGGAAGGACTTCACGCTGCCGCAGCTGTTCTCGTGCCTGGTCCTGCGGGAACACCAGAAGAAGAGCTACCGCGGCGTGGAGGCACTGCTGGAGGACTGCTCGGACCTGCGCGACGCGGTCGGGCTGTCCAAAGCGCCTGACCACAACACGCTGTGCCGGGCGTTCAAGCACCTCGTCAAGTCGCGGTCGATGAACCGGGCGCTGGACCTACAGGTCGAGCGGGCGAGGGCGGCCGGCCTGGACGTGCGGGGCGACGCGGCCAAGCCGTCGTCGATGGACTCGACCTGCTTCGAGTCGCGCCACGTCAGCCGGCACTTCGAGCGGCGGCAGGACCAGACCGCCAAGGCGGCGGCCAAGGCGAACGCCGAAAAAAAGGCGGCAAACCGGGCAGGTCGGCGGCCGACCTCAAGCGGTCCAAGACCGTCCGTGGCCTGCCGAAGCTCTCGGTCGCCGTCGCCGCGTCGTGCCACCTGATCCTCGCCGCCCGCGCCACGGTCGGCATGGGGTCGGACCACCCCCACTTCGAGCCGCTGCTGTTCGACGCCTGGCGGCGCGCCGACGTGCGCGTGCTCGTGGCGGACGCCGGCTACGACTCGGAGAAGAACCACGCGATCGGCCGGCTCGACATGGGCGTGCGGACCGTGATCCCGCCGCTGATCGGCCGGCCGACCGACAAGGAGCCGACCGCCCGGTTCCGGCGGCTGATGAAGCAGCAGTTCAAGCGAGAGCACACCCAGGCGACCTACGGCCAGCGGTGGCAGGTCGAGACGGTGAACAGCATGATCAAGCGGAACCTGGGCTCGTCCCTCCGCGCTCGCACCCCACATCGGCGGTCCATGGAACTACTGCTCCGTTGCGTCGTTCACAACATCATGGTCTTGCAAGGCACCGAGCCTTGAGACAGAGCACTCGACGACGCCTTCCGGTCAGACGCGAACAACCTGAACGCGATCCGGCTCGCCCTGGCGACGCTGGTGATCGCGAGTCACTCGTACGTGATCGCGATAGGGCAGAGGGCCGGCGTCGCCGCCGAGCCGTTGGGCCGGCTGACGGGACACCGGACAGAGATGGGGTCGATCGCCGTGGACGGGTTCTTCGCGGCCAGCGGGTTCCTCCTGGCGGCCAGCTGGGGGCGGGGCAAGGGGTTGGCCAACTTCGCCACCCGACGGTTCCTCCGGATCTACCCCGGGTTCCTCGTCTGCGTCCTAGCATGCGTGCTGCTGGTCGGGCCGGCCGCAGGCGTCATGTGGTCGCGATACTTCGCCGACCCGGTAACCTACCGGTTGTTCCGGTACCTTTACTTCGGCCCGTTCATGGACGCCCTCCCCGGAGCGTTCGCCCGGAACCCGCTGCCCGAGTTGGTCAACACGTCACTGTGGACGATCAAGTTCGAATGCTACTGCTACGCAATCCTGATGGTGTTGGGCGTGATCCGGCTGTTGCGGCCGGCCGTCATTGCCGGGCTGGCGATCGTGTGCATGGCCGGGCTCACGTTCGTCAGCCTGAGCCGGCGGGAGTTCGGGCACGGGCTGAACTCGTACTACATGCCCCGGCTGGTGACATTCTTTTTTGCCGGGTCGGCCCTGTACCTGAATCGGGCGCGGGTGCCGTTCCACGCCGGTCTGTTCGCAGGGGCCGTGGCCGTGACGGCGGCCACGGTGACGAACCCCATCTGGCCGACCCTGATTCTGCCGACGGCCGGCCTGTACTGCATGTTCTACGTCGCCTGCCTGCGGTGGCCGCGGACGAACCGGATCGGGCGGCGGAACGACCTGTCGTACGGCGTGTACCTGTATGCCTTCCCTATCCAGCAGCTATTAGTGTACCGTGGGCTGGGGTCAGGCCGGCCGTGGTTGCTGACCGCGTTAACGTTGCCGCCCGTGTTCGTGGCGGCGTTCATCAGCTGGGTATCCGTGGAGCGACCGGCCCTGCAGTTCAAACCCACCCTCCGCCGCCGCCGGCCGTTGCCCGAGTCACAGCGGCCGGCGGCCTCGGTCGAGGTCCTCTCGCCTTGACCGCGATGGTTTCCCGCCCCATGCCCGTTTCCGTCATCATCCCGACGTATCGTCGTCCGGACCACTTGCGTCGGTGCCTAGACGCCTTGGCCGAGCAGCGACTACCGGCGGCCGAGGTGCTGGTCGTGGTCCGGCCGGACGACGAGGTGTCGCGGGCCGTCATCGATGAAGCCGGCCGGGGCGGTGCCGCCCGGGCCGTGTTCGTCGACCAACCGGGCGTGATCGCGGCCATGAACGCCGGCTTGGCGGCGGCGACCGGCGACCTGGTTGCCCTGACCGACGACGACGCGGCCCCCTGGCCGGACTGGCTCGAGTGCGTGACCGGGCACTTCGCCGGCAACGACCGCGTGGGCGGCGTCGGTGGGCGTGACGTCCAGTACCGCGGCACCCCCCCCAGCCGAGTCGACGACGGGAGCGAGACGCGGCCCGGCGAACTGCAATGGTGGGGCCGCGTGATCGGCCAGCACCATGCGGTCGCCCCCGGCCCACCACGGGAGGTAACGGTCCTGAAAGGGGTGAATTGCGCCTACCGGCGGGCGGTGCTCCAACAGGTCGGGGGGTTCGACTCACGTCTGATCGGCGGCGGGGCCCAAGCCCACTGGGAGCTAAGCCTAGGGTTGGCCGTGCGGGCACTGGGCTGGCGACTCGTCTTCGACCCGGCCATCGCGGTCGACCACTATCCGGCACCTCGGTTTGACGAGGACCAGCGGGGAGCGGTATACGCCGCGGCCCAGCGGAACACAGTCCACAATGAGACTCTTATTCTAGCGTCCCACTTCCCACTCGGCCGGCGGATAGTCTTTGCAGCTTGGGCTTACCTGATCGGCACGAGTGGATCGCCGGGTCTGGCCCAAGTTGCCCGGCTGGCGGCCCGCAGGGAGCCGCAGGTGTGCATTCGGTGGTTGGCGACAGTCCAGGGCCGTCTAACCGGATTCCGGGAGGCCGCTCGAATCCGGCGACTGAAACCAGATTAATGTGGAACGAAATTCACACGGACGAAGGGCCTCAAAGGCAGAAGTCATAGACTGCCACTGAGCTGGCACCAGCGGCCATCGCGGAATGTGCCGCGGCCCTGAGATCCCGATACGACGGCCATCTCGGATCTCTGCGACGAAAGGGTCGCTCTCGGCTATTTGAGTTAGGGGGGTCGGCCGAGGGGTCGAATCCCACGACTGCAATCACTGCCGGAATACTCATCATAAGATATGCTCACGGACTCAACGGATTTGAATGGGAAGACGCTGCGAGCAGACCTCTGCGTGATTGGCAGCGGCGCAGCTGGCATCACTATCGCCCGCGAGTTCGTCGGGACCGGACGAGACGTAATCTTACTTGAGGCCGGCGGGGCTAGGTTCGGCGCGGCGGATCAGGAGCCATACCGGAGCGAGGTGAGCGGGCTGCCTCATACGGGGATTCACGCCGGTCGTTCCAGAGTCATGGGGGGAACGACAACGCTGTGGGCAGGGCAGTGCCTGCCACTGTTGGAATGCGACTTCGCGGCCCGCGACTGGGTCCCTCTGAGCGGGTGGCCGATTAGCCGTGCCGCAGTCGCATCCTATTATCCTAAGGCTGAGCAGGTAATGCAGGTGCCGGCCGCAACGTATGATTCTGCCACTTGGCCGCAGGCTACTATGCCGGTGCTGCCGCCCGGATCACCGCTACGGTTGGCCTATTCGCAGTTCACCTCCCGTCCTAACTTCTGGGACAAGTACGGGGACGAGTTACGATCAGCGACAAACGTCCGGATCATCGCACACGCACATGTAGTCGAGTTACTCGCCGCTCCAACGGCCGACACAATTCGGGCCGTTCGCTGCAAGGGGCGTGGTGGAACGTCATTCGACGTCATAGCCACGACCGTTGTCGTCTGCTGCGGCGGAATCGAGTCAGCCCGCCTGCTGCTGGTGTCCGATTCGATTCAGCGGGCGGGAGTCGGGAACCGGCACGATGTGGTCGGCCGATACTTCCAAGATCACCCCGGAGTAGCCTTTCCGATTAATGTGCGAAAGCGGAGGGAGTTCTCTGCTCAATATGACGGGTTCAGCCGCCGTGGGGTCAAATACGCAGTGAAGATCTTGCCCGAAGAAGATTTTCAGCGACGAGAACGGATCTTGAATGTCGGAGCGGAAGTATTCTACACGGTTGGCGAGGACGACCCAATCACGGCCGCGAAAGTGATCCTCAAATCGCTTAGGCAATCGGAACTGCGGCCGAGAGTACCTCTTGCCCTGTGGCAAACGGTCGCGCGGCCGCACCGCGTCCTCCGGGCTGCTTGGCGGCACTACGTCACGCACCAGCCTGCGTCCGTGGGTAGTGGGCCACCGATGCTCGGGTGCGGCGTTGAGCAGGCGCCAAACCCAGACAGCCGGGTCACGTTATCGGAGCAGCGGGACTCGTTCGGAACTCGGCGCACGAAGCTTGAATGGCGTCTTACAGACGCTGAAACACGGTCGATCATGACCTTCGTTCGGCAGATTCAACAGACTTGGGAAGTCCAGGGACTGGCGACGGTCGACGTAGATTCCATTCCAATGATCGATCGAGACGCTGGCACCCACGGCGGATATATCGATGCGAATCATCATATGGGCACAACCCGCATGGGGACCGACCCAATGACAAGTGTCGTTGATACAGACCTGCGGGTCCATGGATATGACAACCTCTACATCGCAAGCAGCAGCGTTTTCCCTACCGGGGGATGCTCCAACCCAACTCTGACCGTGCTGGCGTTGGCTCTGCGTTTATGCGATCGGCTCAAATCAGCACCATGGAGCCGAGGAACAGCCACCCGTGCGGACGGTTCTGGGGTCAACACGGCCGGAGTTTGATAATCCAATGTCGAACTCACCTGTGTTGAGGAACACCGCCGCCACCCACATGCCGCTCGGCTTCGGCTGTAGTAATCTACTTGGGGACAAGACCCGAGCTGAAGGGTTCCGATTGCTGGCAGCGGCCCACGAGGCTGGCATTCGTCACTTCGACGTCGCCCGGTACTACGGCTACGGCGATGCCGAGAGTGTTGTCGGCGAGTTCCTGCAGACGGTTCCTCGGAACACGGTGACAGTCACGACTAAATTCGGCCTGCAGCCCATGCGAGCCGCTGGACCGTTGAAAGGTGCTGTCGCAGGCGTCCGCAGGATCATGCGGTCATCGCCCCTAGTCCGCCGGTTGGTCAGTCGCCACGCGCACCGGGTCGTACACCACGGGCGGTTCGACGTTGCGTCGGCTGCGACCAGCCTCGAGACAAGCCTACGGGCGCTGCGTACGGATTACGTCGATGTGTTATTGTTGCACGAGCCGACCGTCGAAGACTGCACGTCCGGACTGCTCGATTTTTTATCTGACGTCCAAGATCGTGGCCGCATTCGAGCTTATGGGATCGGGGCGGCGTTCGTTCAAACTGTCGAAATTCTCGCCGGTGCCCCGCAGTTTCCGGTCGTCATTCAGTTCGACTCCAATGTCCTCGACAGACGGGTAGAACAGGTAAGAGCCCTTGCCCCGCCGGATGGTGTAACGGTCGACGACCGAACGATCATTACTCATGGCAGCTTGGCCGCGATTAGTCCGCTGCTGGAACGCCTTCGCCAGGACGTTCGCTTCCGCGACGCGGCGAATGACCTGCTGCAGTGCGACGCCGCCGTGCCGGGCCACCTGGCCGGGGCCTTGCTCGCCGGTGCCGTCCGAGCCAACCCCGGCGGCCTGGTCCTGTTCCGTTCGGCCAAGGCGGCACGCATCGGCGACAACGTCCGGGCGGTCGACGGGCGGTTCACCGGCGAGCAACTCGACCGCTTTGCGTCGCTCTGCCGGCCGGTGGGAGGAACGGAACCGATGCCCGGGTGAGTCCCGACCGCCGGGCGGCCGAGCACGGTCGGTGGTCGAGGGCAGGTCGGCTGGGGAGCGGCTAGTCGGAGCCAAGTGTCGCCGGCGACGGCCGGGCGGCCGCGGTTCGACCGTCGGCCCGGAGTCTGAACCGGTGACCCCGATAGCTCACACGCGTCGTGCCGGGTATCTATGCGGCGTTCGCGGCGGGTGCATGCGAACCGTTCTGATCGAACGGGGCTCGATTGGCGACTCCGTCGCGTACGACCGACGGGGCCGGTATCGCGGTAGCACTGCGGGAAGTTTGACCTATGCAAACGGATTTCCAGGCGGTGGGCATCGCCGCTCCGGTGGCGGCTCCTCGGGCGGCCGGTTCGGCCGCCGAGCTCAAGGTTTTACAATTGGGAGCCGAGTGGTTTCCAGAGCGGGGTGGCGGGTTGAACCGTTTCTTCCACGAGCTGCTCCGGGTGCTGCCGACCACCCGGGTTGAATGTCGGGGGTTCGTGGCCGGCACGCCGGAGAAGTGGCCTCGGGACGACGGTGCCCAACCGCAGGCCTTCGCGGCCATGACGACGTCGCTCCCACGGCGTTGGCTTGCCGAACGCCGGGTCATCGCCGACGCGATCGCGACTGAACGCTTCGACCTGGCCGTCTCGCATTTCGCGATGTACGCGTTCCCGGTGCTGAACGCCCTGACGTCGCCGCAACCTTTGGTCGTCCACTTCCACGGGCCTTGGGCACAGGAGTCGCGGGCGGAGGGCGGGCGATGGCTGGCATGCGCGGCCAAGGCGGCGATCGAACGCGCCGTGTACCGGCGGGCGTCCCGCATCATCGTCCTCTCGGCACCGTTCAAACAGGTCCTGGTTCGGGACTGCGGCGTCCAGCCCGACCGGATCCGCGTCGTACCCGGCGGGGTCAACTGCGACCGGTTCGGAGTGCCCGAGTCGCGGGCAGAAGCCCGGGCGAAGCTCGGGTGGCCCGGCGGCCGACCGGTCGTGCTTTCGGTTCGGCGGCTCGCCCGACGGATGGGACTGGAGAACCTGGTCGAGGCGGCCGACGTTGTCCGCCGGGCGATCCCGGACGTGTTAGTCTACATCGCCGGCGGTGGCGGGCAGCGGGAACCGCTGGAAGAGGCGATCCGCCACCGGGGGTTGGGCTCGACCGTCCGGCTGCTCGGATTCGTGCCCGACAACCTGCTGCCGCTGGCCTACCGGGCGGCCGATCTCACGGTCGTCCCGTCGATCTCGTTGGAAGGGTTCGGACTTGTCGCCGGCGAGTCGTTAGCGGCCGGCACCCCCGTGTTGGCGACGCCGATCGGTGGGTTGGTTGACCTGCTCGGGCCGCTGTCGGAGCGCCTGCTCTTCACGGGCACTAGGGCGGCGGACATCGCAGCCGGGCTCGGGGCAGCGCTCGCCGACCCGTCCGCCCTGCCCGGGGCGGCCGAGTGCGCCGCCTACGCCCGCCGGCGGTTTGACTGGCGTGTCGTCGCTGCCGGCATTGCCGACGTGTACCGAGACGCGGTGCGGCAACCCTGATGTCGCGGTCGTCCCGCTCGGTCCCGTCGGGTCAGATCACGCGGGCGCAACCGAACCTTGGGATCCGGGAACCCAGAGTCCGCGTGCCGTCCGGAACGCCGGCCCGCTTCGATGTGCACCACCGCCTCATCGAACCAGCCTTGCGAGGCCGCACCGGCCCAGCCCGACCGAGACGAGCACGGCCACGGCCGTGACCGCCACGGCGATCGCGACTGGGACGACCAGGGCTCCCGCGGAGGCGACCGCTGACGTGCCGCCGGCGGCGAGGGATGGGAGGAGGCGGCCGGCCACCTCGACGACGAGCGGGTTCAGGCAGAACACGCCGAGGGAGTACCGGCCGGCTAAGGCGACTAGTCGTGCGATGGCACCGGGCAGGGCGTCGGCAGTGGTGGCTAGGCCGGCGAACACGACCGGCGCGAGCAGGACGACCAATGGGTTCTGGTACGGCGTGGGGCCCGTCAACCGCTCGTGCGACAGGCCCGGCGCGACAGCCAGCAATACCGTGCAGCCGATCACGACACCGACACCGACCACCGCGCTCACCGGCGCAGCGAGCCGGCCCTTCCACCGGCCGGTCAGCCACACGCCCAGCAGCAGGTCGGGAACCCAGAAGATCACCGGCCGGTCGTCGAGCAGCTTGCCGGCCGTCGTCCCGTGCCACGCGTGTACGCGGCCCACGGCGATCGTCCAGACGAGCAGCAGGCCGAATGAGGCGACGACCCAGGCCCGGCGGATGCAGATCACCCCGGCCAGTGGGAGGATAAATGCCGCCTGGATCAAGATCACGAAGTAGTACTGCCCGGACCACCCGTAGCCGGCGAAGTCCCGCGTGATGATCTTCATCGGGTGACCGCCGCGCCAGCCACGATGGGCGAGGAAGTAGACCAAGGTCCAAGCGACGAACGGGACCCACAGGCGGAGGCTGCGGTGCCCGACCTGCGCCCAGTAAGGAAGCGGGCCCGTCCTAGGCGGACGGGCGGCGAAGAAGCCGGCTAAGATGATGAACACCGGCACGCACCAGCCGAACCCCGCGCCGGACAAGAGGGGCGGTCGCCCAAGGTCCACGACGTTCGACGAGTGGATGTAGACCACGCCGAAGACGGCCAAGCCGCGCATGACGTCGGCCCGTCGGTCACGCCCTACCGTGGCCGGCACGGCCAGGTTGTAAACCGGCCCCGCCGACGTCCGATTGACCTGGGTCGACATGGCGGCGATGTTACCCGGCGGCTGGACCCGTTCCAACCGGGGAACGGTCGGCCGGCGGGTGCGGCTGGTGGGACGTAGTCGCGAGCGTAGCGGCTGACGCCCACCGCGATGCTGTGCTACGTTGAGGAGCCATGGCAAAACGGAGAGCATTGATCACAGGGGTACAGGTCAAGACGGCAGCTACTTGGCCGATTTGCTACTTGGAAATGGGTTTGAGGTTCATGCAATCGTCTGCCGGGCGGCTCTGGAAGATCCGGAACATCGCATGAGCCGTGTTAAGCACTTGGCAGATAGCATCACTTTTCATTCGGCGTCGTTGGAGAGCTACCCTAGCCACTTCCGCGCAGTTCAGAAAATTCAACCGAACGAGTTTTAGCACTCGGCTGCCCAGAGCTTTGTCAGCTACTCCTTCGGGGACGAGTTCAGCACGCTCAACGCGAACATCAATGGGACGCATTATGCCCTTTCGGCAACGCGAGGGTGTGCACCCAGCTGCCGCTTTTATTTCGCCGCCAGCAGCGAAATGTTTGGTAAGGTTGGGCACGTTCCGCAGACTGAAGAGACGCCTTTCCATCCCCGCTCGGCCTATGGGATTAGCACTACAGCGCGGGTTTGGGTCGTGCCCCTCTCAAACTGCGTGGCGTATGGCGGGCCACGATAGCCACTCGGCCAACGTCCATACGTGATCGGTCAGCCCTGCCGACATGGCGGGCGTCCGGTCGGACCAGCGACGACGGCCGCGGCCGTTGACGACCTTGGCGCGCAGCGTCCGTACTGGCCAGCAGAAGTTGTAGCTGTAGAGCGTGAAGTACCCGACCGCCTCGTGCACGTCCCAGTCCTTGCTGAAGCAGCACGTCTTCCGCACCTTCCTCGCGTTGCGGTTCCGGTCCGTGCCGTTCTGCCGCTCGATCCGGCTGGTGCTGACCGTGAACCCGCCCAGCGCGGCGGCGATGGCCGAGGCGACGCCGAACACGATCACCAGGGCAACGCCGACCACCCGGCCCTTGGACCGCGTCTTGTGCACGGTCGCGAAGTTCAGCCCGTCGGGCGGCACCAGCCGGGCCTTGGTGGCGGGCCGGCCCGGCCTGCCGGTCCGCCCGTGGACCACCGGCGTGCCGTAGGCGTTCAGGATCGCCTGCCGGTACGGGGCGTACTCGTCGGTGGTGATCAGCCGGGGCCCGCGGCCGCCCATCCGCCGCTTCACGTCGTCCACCAACTCCTGCACGTGCCCGGCCGACCGCTTGCCGGGCACGGTGCACAGGACCAGCCGGTGCTCGGCGTCGATCGCCATGTGGTCCCAGTTGTCGCCCCGCCGGGCGTGGGCGGGGTTGTCAGGGTCGCAGTTCTTCTCCTTCATCCGGACGAACGACCACTTCTCGTCCAACTGCACGTCGCGGGTCTCGGGGGGAAAAGGCCACGAGCTCGTCGTGGAGGTCCCGGGCGTGGTCGCCCGCCAGCTGCGCGTGGCGGATCACCGTGTCCTCCTTCACCTTCACCAGCCGGCCGGTCTTGCGCATCCCGACGCCTTCGGTGACGTGTTCCAGGATCGACACCACCGTCGCCTCGGGCAGGTGGGCGCGGAAGAACACGGTCCCCTTCCGCTCGGAGAACCGCGCCTGGCACCGCCGGCACCGCAGCAGGCGGTTGCTCTGGCCCGACCGGCCGCACACGAACAGGTTGCCCGCCCCGCGCTTGCCGTGCGCGTCGCACTTGGCATTCAGACAACAGAAACGGTTGAGGTCATCCATGACCCTTTCTCCGGCTGAGACGCGCCGGTCGGTTCCGAATTCGACTGTAACCCATGGTGCCGCCGCATCGCCAGCCAATCACACTTTCCAGGGGGCACGACCCGGGTTTGGTCGTAAGTCCTTATTCCGAGTCGCCGGCACCCTGCCCGGGAGCCTAAAAACCGCGATCCCGCGCTGTAGTGTTAGCAAGGTCTCCGGTTTTGATCTGACGAGGAACTACTGTGAGGCGTATGGACTGCCCGCAACCAGCGGTATCCTATATAACCACGAGTCTCCCCACCGCGGCTTTGAGTTTGTTACGCGCAAGATCACGAATCGCGCGGCGATGATTAAGCTCGGTTTAGCCGACGAACTCCGCTTTGGATATTTAGACGCCAAGCGCGATTGAGGGCATGCCAAGGAATACGTTCGAGCGATGTGGCTGATGGTCTAGCAGGGAGTGCCCGGGGACTATGTGGCTACGACCGGTCGGACCCATAGCGTTCGTAAGTTTTGCAAGCACGCTTTTGGAGGCCTTGATCTGGACTATGAAAAATACGTGAAGGTCGACCCTCAATTTTATCGCCCTGCTGAGGTAGAGGTGCTTCAGGGCGACGCTTCGAAAGCGAAACGTGTACTAGGCTGGGAACGGACAATTGGCTTGGCAGAGATCATTCGGGAGATGGTCACTACTGACATGGCCCGATTATGCCGGCTTGGTCTGAACTAGAAAGGCAGATTCCTACGGACGCTGGCTGGAAGCTCATCATTCGGGACAATCCGTTTGCCGAGTACGAAATCTGACCGCCAATGTTGGCTACAATTCACGCCCTCCCCATTTGGGCCGCCTCTGGCGGCCCTCTCCGTTTGTATCTGGGCTGAGGTCCACCGGATCTCTTCAAAATCGCCGAACGGCTGCGGAGACCACTGTTAGCGACGGCGGTCGGGCGACACCATGTGTTAGGTTTCCAGACACCGGACGCACAGCGCACAACGCTTGGTCCGTCAATCGCACTGCGCCTGCTGTGTCTTAGGGCTCGCGCACAAATAACCTGTTCAATTTCGTTCTGACGCGGTTTGATAGCCCGCATGCTCGATCCAGCCATCGGCGACGGTGTCCGTCGGAAGTTCGAGGCGTTGGGGCCGGTGCTCGACGAGCGGTCGCGGCGGCAGTGGGCCGCCGCCGAGGCGATGGCGTTGGGGTGGGGCGGCGTGTCGGCCGTGGCCGCGGCCACGGGCCTGTCGCGGACGACCGTGAACCTCGGCGTCCGGGAACT
>CBDAQA010000026.1:0-29836 GCA_965198865.1 Tepidisphaeraceae bacterium
GCCTGTCGGTCGGGCTGTCGGCCGACGACCTCGCGCCGTTCATCGAGTTGGGCGCGATGGACCTGCTTCGCGATGGGGCCGAGCATTTCGCCGCGCACCTGTCGACGATCGGCCGGCGGTTCGGACGTTACCTGGCCACGTGGTCGGCGGGGGCGGCCGACCCGCGGGAGGCGGTGGGGGCGTGGCGCGTGTCGGGCCACTACTCGAGCGGTTGGTGCCGGGCACTGGAGGTGCTCGGGCCGCCGTTGTTGGACCGGTTCGTGCGCGACGTCGGTGCGGCACAGTCGCCGGGCCAAACGGCGGGGCTGATCTACCGGTTGGCGTGGGACCTGCACCAGACGCCGGCCGACCGGCGGCCGGCGCAGCGGGCGATCCTGTCGGCCGGCGTGGCGTCGCTCGCCCAGCGGCTGACGGTCGCGCCGGACCCGCCGGCGCGGGCGGCGGTCGTGGAGCAGTTCTGCGGCGCGGCCACCGCCGCCGACGCGGCCGCGGCCGCGGGGTTGCCGGCAGGCGTTGAGGCTCGTGACCTGTTCGCCGCCCTGTTCGCTTCCGGCCGGTCGGGCGGGTTCCTGAATCACCTGGATCACGACGCCCAGTCAGCCGTGGCGGCGCTGGCGATGGGACGGGCCGACCGACTGATGGCGCTGGCGCGCCTGCCGGCGAACGGGGCCGCGGCCGGCTGGGTGTCGGCGGCCGATGCGGCGCACGTGGCGGCGGGGTGGGCGTTCCTCCGCGCGCTCGGCGAGCCGGTGGCGGCGGCCGTGTCGGCGGCGGTGGGGCGGGAGGGGCTGACATCGCGCGCCGTGCGGGCCGTCTCGCGGCTGGGGCTGTGCCTGCGCTTCCACCGCGGCGACGACCTGCGGGCGGCGCTGGCGGGGTGCCTGTCACATGACGATGCGGCTGACCCTGTGGCGGCGCTGGCGCGGTGGCGGGGCGAGCTGCCGGGCCGGGTGCGCGAGGCGATGGACCGGCCGGCGGCACTGCGGCGGGAGCTGGACGGACTGGAGCGGCGGGCGACGTTGTCGGACGCGGCGGCGCGTCGGGTGGAGCACCTGCGCGGGCAGCTGGCCGACCCGGCGGCCGTGGCGGCGTGGGTGGCGCGGGACCTGTCGAAGGTGGTGCCGCCGGCGCTGGACGAGGCGCGGGTCGCGCGGCTGGAGGCGACGGCCGACGCGGGCATCCGCGGCCACTTCCGCGACACGCTCGGCGTCCGGCTGCCCGACGGCCTGTCGGCGGTCGCGCAGCGGAACTGGGACAACGCGCTGCGGCTGTACCTGACCGTCGACCGCAACCGCACGCGGCTGCGCTGGCTGCTGCGGCGCGAGTCGCGCGGCGACCGGTCGTGGCTGGCGACGGAGCCGCGCAACGCGGCGTTCCTGGCGGCCGTCGCCAAGGCGGGCGTCGACACGACGGTGTGGCGCGGCGCAATGGTTCGCCACGCGACCGACGGGGCCGGCCGGCCGCTGCGCGTCGAGCTGGAGACCGACCCGCTGCACGTGCTGCAGATGGGCAACTACTTCGGCACGTGCCTGTCGGAGGGGAACTTCAACGCCTTCTCCACCGTGGCCAACGCGACCGACGCCAACAAGCGCGTGGCGTACGTCTACGACGGCCGCGGGGCCGTCGTCGGGCGGAAGCTGTTGGTGCTGACACCCCGGGGGCAGCTGGTCGGCTTCTGCACCTACGGCACGGCCGACCGGCCAGGCGCGGTGGTCGACCCGAGGTCGGCCGAGCGGGCAAGGGCGCACCTCAAGGGGCTGCTCGACGCGTTCAGCGGCGAGCTGGCCCGGCGGTGCGGGGCGACGCTGCACCCGCTCTCGGACGGGACCGAGGAGCCGTCGACGGAGGAGATGACGCTGGCGGCCGAGTGGTACAACGACGGGCCCGAGCCGTTCGACGCGAAGCAGGCGGCGCGGACGGTGGGGCCGTCGCGCATGACCAAGACTTCCGTCCGTTAGAACTGCCCGCACCACGCCGTTACGTCGTTCTGGTCCCCTCTCCCGGTACGCGGGGAGAGGGTTAGGGTCTGTTCGAGCACCAAGCGATCTGGCAGTCGAAATCACCCTCACCCCAGCCCTCTCCCGGCGTACCGGGAGAGGGAGCAAGACAAGACGCCGCTATGAAGAGGTGCAGACTGCTCTAGCCCCGGGCTTCGCCCGGATTCACCCCGGCTGGCACAGCGGGCAGTAGTGCGTCGACCGGCCGCCCAGCACGATGCGCACGATCGGGGTTCGACAGGCCCGGCACGGCTTGTCGGCGCGGTCGTACACGGCGTGCAGCAGCTGGAACCCGCCGGCGTTGCCGTTGGCGTCGCGGTAGTCGCGCAGGGTGGAACCCTTGAAGCGGATCGCGCGGCGCAGGGTGTGCTTGATGGCGCGGTTGAGCGTGGCCACGCCGTCGATGGGCAGGTCGCGGGCGCGGGTGAGCGGGTGGATGCCGGCGCGGTGCAGCGACTCGTCGACGTAGATGTTGCCGAGGCCGGCGACGACGCGCTGGTCGAGCAGGGCGACCTTGATCGCGCGGGTGGTGCGGGCGAGCTGGCGGGCGAGGAGCTTCGCCGGCAGGGTCAGGGGTTCGGGGCCGAGGTTGGCCTCGTCGCCGGCGGTGCTGCCCATCCACCAGACGCCGCCGAAGCGGCGGGGGTCGCGGAAGCGGAACTGCTGGCCGTCGTCCAGCGTCCAGACGACGTGGGTGTGCGGGAGGTAGGGGCCGCCGGCGGGGTCGAGCGTGAGCCGGCCGGTCATGCCGAGGTGGACGTAGAAGCGGTTGCCGTCGTCGAGGCGGAAGACGATCCGCTTGGCCCTGCGGGTCAGGTCGGCGACGGTGCGGCCGAGCGTGCCGCGGGTGAGGTCGGCGGCGACGGGGACGATCACGTCGGGGCGGCGGGCGTCGATGGCGATCACGCGCCGGCCGATCACGGCGGTGCGGAGCGTGTCGACCACCGTCTGGACTTCCGGCAGCTCGGGCATGGGGCAAATGGTAGGCGGGGGTGCGCATTCCTGCCCGCTGAAGCGGGCAGGCCGGGACCGGGCGTCAACGTCCGATGAGTTGGGCGAGTCGGGCGAGGATTGGGACGCGGGAGCGGGGCGTGACGGCGTGAACGCCGGCGGGGGCGACGCGGTTAGGGGGGACGTCGCCGAGGGCGAAGTACTCGTCGACGTAGTCGGGGCGGAGCCAGTGGCGGTTGCGGCTGACGCGGCGGAGGCCGCCGGCCTCGGCGGCCAGGTCGCGCGCGGGGGGTTGCGTCTCCTGGCCGTACTGGGGGGCGCGGGCCTCCTGGTTGATGCTGAGCAGGCCGTGGCGGATCACGGCGGGGGCCTGGCGCAGGTAGGCGAGGGCGTACTTGCGGTGCATCTCGGGCATGGAGTCGCTGTTGAACAGGAAGTCGGCCCGCGTGGCGGGGGTGCCGAAGTCCCAGGTGGGGTGGATGGAGATGTCGGGCTCGGCGTCGCCGGTCTCGCCGTAGAGGCGGACGGTGGCGTTGGGCAGCGAGCGGATCAGGTAGAAGCCGTGGAGCAGGTTGATGATCGGCAGGTCGACGATGGCGTAGCGGGCCGCGCCGAGCAGGTGCGAGTAATAGGCGACGCCGCCGAGGCCGGCGCCGATCTCACAGATGGTGGGGCGGTGGACGCCGGCCTCGGCGGCGACCTCGCGCAGGCGCACGGCGGCGTAGAGGGCGAGCAGATCCCTCGCCGACAGGATGCCGTGTTGGGTCCGCAGGCCGAACAGCGATCCGATCCGCTCGGGCGGGACGATCGGGGTGCCCAGCTGCGTTGAGATCAGGTCGACCAACCTGTCGACCGGCTCGTGGATGTTCTCGGCCCACCGGCCGTGCTGCTCGGGGGACTCGACGTCGAGGATGCCCAGGAACTCGGCCAGCGACGCGAGGTAGTCGCAGTACCGGCCGACCTCGAGCTTCTGCACCTCGGGCCGCGCCTTGATGGCCGGCGTGGCACGCGCGCCCTGTGTGATGCCCTCGGTGATGCCGTGGGCGTGGGCGTCGCAGAGGTAGGCGGCGAGGCCGGGGACGTCGCCCGTGCGGAGCAGGTCGACGAGGTCGGCATGGCACTTCTGGCCGAGGGCGAACCAGATGTCGCGCGTGCGGGAGAAGCGAGAGGCGGGGTCGTCGCGCGTGGCCCGGCGGAAGGCGGCGAGCAGGCGCTCGACGGTGGGCTCGGCATCCTTGGGGTCGGGCGCGGTGGTGAACCCGCCGGCGGCGCTCGGCCAGCCGTACTCGACCGAGTGGCACATGCCGCGCAGGAAGCGGGGCGGGGCGTGGGTCGGCTGCGGCCCGCCGTCGGGGATCAGCCACGCCTTACCGGCGACGCGGGCCGACAGGACGGCGACGCTGCCGTTCGGCTCGCATTGGTAGGCGAACGCGTGTTTGCCGTTCCCCTTGTCGGCCGCCTTGAGGTCGTCGCGGAAGCCGTCGGCGACGATCGTGGCGATGGGGCTGCCGCCGCGCAGCACCTCCAGCGTCACCGGCGCATCGCCGAGCGCGTTGTCGTAGATCCAGCCGCGCACCTCGGTGGGGCTGGCGAAGTCGACGTAGCCTTCAAATGCCATGGTGGTCTGGTAAGCGGCGGCGTCGTCGAGCGGTCGTTGGGATCCCGTGGCCCCGCCGCAGTTCGCCGACGAACGAGGCGGGGAACATATCCGCTCCGGCGTTTCGCCGCGATACGGTCGATCGCGGCGACCACCCAGGTTGAGTGTTGGGCCCGCTGCAACTTTTGGTGGCCGGGCGAGTCTGTTCAGGGTGGGGGTCGGCCGATTAGACTTCGGTGCCGCGCCGGCCCGACCGTTGGCCGCCTGCCGCCTTTGTTCCTTCCGCCTCGCACAGGATCGCTTATGGAATCCACGCTCGGGATCGTTCCGTCGCAGGACCTGGCCGCGGAGGAGCTGGCGGCCGTCGAGAAGCTGCAGCATGCCTACGCCGACCTGCGGAGCGAGCTGGGGAAGGTGATCGTCGGGCAGGAGGCGGTGGTCGAGGAGCTGCTGATCGCGCTGTTCTGCCGGGGCCACGCGCTGCTGGTGGGCGTGCCGGGGCTGGCGAAGACGCTTCTCATTTCGACGCTGGCCAAGACGCTGGGGCTAAGCTTCAACCGGATCCAGTTCACGCCGGACCTGATGCCGAGTGACATCACCGGGACCGAGGTGATCGAGGAGGACAAGACGACGGGCGGGCGGAGCATGCGGTTCGTGCGCGGGCCGGTGTTCGCCAACGTGATCCTGGCCGACGAGATCAACCGCACGCCGCCCAAGACGCAGGCGGCGCTGCTGGAGGCGATGCAGGAGCATCAGGTGACGGCCGGCGGGAAGCAGCACCGGCTGCCGCAGCCGTTCTTCGTGCTGGCCACGCAGAACCCGATCGAGCAGGAGGGCACCTACCCGCTGCCCGAGGCGCAGCTGGACCGGTTCATGTTCAACATCCACGTCGGCTACCCGAGCGAGGACGAGGAGTTCCAGATCGTCCGGATGACGACGCAGAACACGAAGATCGAGCTGAAGCACGTGCTGAGCGGCGACGAGGTGACCAGCCTGCAGGAGATCGTCCGGCGGGTGCCGGTGGCGGACCACGTGATCCGCTACGCGCTGCAGCTGACCAGGCTGACCCGCCGGGCGGAGGGCGGGTGCCCCGACTTCGTGGAGGCGTTCGTCGGCTGGGGCGCGGGGCCGCGGGCGAGCCAGTACCTGATCCTGGCCGGGAAGGCGCGGGCGCTGCTGAAGGGGCGGTACCACGTCAGCACGGACGACATCCGCGCGGTGGCGCTGCCGGTGCTGCGGCACCGGGTGGTGACCAACTTCAACGCCGAGGCCGAGGGCGTGCGGAGCGACGAGATCGTCCGGCGGCTGGTCGCGTTCGTCCCGCGGCAGGGGGACGAGGGGCTGGACCGGTCGGCGGCGAGGTTGCTGAGGGACGCGCCTGCGGCGTGAGGCGTCCGGATTGGCCAAGCCAGACGATCGGAATGGCAACCTGGCAGCCTGTTGGGTTGGTCAGGTCGTGATTGGCCGAGTGGTTTCTCTTGACCAGTACGGCGCATATGTGGACCCCTCGCCGGGTGTGGTCGGGCTCGTGCTCATCCCGGAAATCAGCGTGTTGCCCGTGCGGCACCCGGCCGAGGTACTGCACGTTGGGGGGATGAGGTTCGGTCGAAGATTCTCTTCGTGAACGGGCCACAGCGGAAGCTGCGTTTGTCGATCAAGCACTGGCCGCCCCCAGCCAAACCCGGTGCACGATAAACATGCCCGACCGGCCTGACATCTTCGCGAAACGTCGGCTGACCGTAGGGCAGCTGCGGGTCGTCGCCGACCGCCGGTTCGGCGACGCCGAAGCCCTCGTGGCGACTGACGACAACGCGCGGGCCAACGGGGCGCAGTACCTGGCCGGGATCGTGATTGAGATCCTGTTGAAGGGGCGGCTGCTCAGGAAGCGGCCATACCTGTACCGGCCGGGCCTGGAGGGCTTGACGCCCAACGATCGGATCCTGTCCGACCTGATTTGGCGGTCCCACGACCTGGGCGCGATGCTTGTGCAGTTGCCAGATGTGTCGATGGCCATGCGCGACTACGCTCGCCGGTCGGGCACCCCGGCAAACCATTGGTTGCGCGACGTTTGCGGGACCTGGTCGATCTTCGCACGGTACTCGTCACACACGAGTACAATTGCCGATGCACGGCAACTGGTCGACCGCGTGCGCGTACTCAAAGAGGTGTTGAAATGATCGCACAGCGTGCGAAGGTGTTGGCCGATGCGTTGGCGGCCCGGTTCACGGCCCACGTCGAACCCGAGGAGGTCGCCCCCGGGCGATTCGAGTTCGAGGTGTTCTCCAAGCACTTTGGTGACGCGTCCCGCTGGACCCGCCAAGATCAGGCGTGGGAGGTCGTGAACCACGTCCTCACGCCGCAAGAGGCGGAAGATATCACGCTGGTCGTCCTCTACGGGCCCGAGGACGTCGGCAGCGAACTGGCCGAGATTATGCCCTGACGGCCCCGCGAGCCACCGATGACTGACCCCGCCGAGTACCGCAAGTACCTCGACCCCCGCACGCTGGCCAAGATCGGCGGGCTGGACCTCCGCGCCCGCATGATCGTCGAGGGGCTGACGGCCGGGCAGCACCGCAGCCCGTTCCAGGGGATCAGCGTCGAATTCGCCCAGCACCGGCCGTACGTGCAGGGGGACGACATCCGCCACGTCGACTGGAAGGTGCTGGGCAAGACCGACAAGGTCTACCTCAAGCAGTACATCGAGGAGACCAACCTCCACCTGATCGTCGTCGTCGATGCCAGCCAGTCGATGGGGTTCGGCACGGTGAAGGGGACCGATGGGGAGACGTGGACGAAGTACGACCACGCGACGGCCATCGCCGCCGCGCTGGCGTACCTGACGATCCAGCAGCAGGACTCGGTCGGGCTGGCGATCTTCGACGCCCAGCTGAGCCGGTACTTCAAGCCCAGCAACACGCCCGGCCAGTGGCGGCTGATCACGCAGGAGCTGCAGCAGGTGCCGCGCTGGAACAAGACCAACACCGGCAAGGTGCTGGACCAGCTGGCCGAGAAGCTGCACCACCGCAGCCTGATCGTGCTGCTCAGCGACTTCTTCGACGACGTGGAGCACCTGAAGTCGGGCCTGCGCCACCTGCGGTACAAGAAGCACGAGGTGATCGCGTTCCAGGTGCTCGACCCGGCCGAGATCACGTTTCCGTTCGATGACGTCACTCTGTTCAAGGGCCTGGAGGAGGCCGGCGACCTGCTGACCGAGCCCCGCAGCCTCCGCCAGGCCTACCTCGACCAGTTGGCTGCCCACACCGAGGCGATCCGCAAGATCTGCCGCGGCGTGAAGGTCGACTTCAACCGCATCAACACCGGCGAGCCGCTGGACGTGACGCTGAGCGGCTACCTGGCGACGCGGGCGGCGAGCATCAAGTGAGTGCAGAGTGATGAGTGCAGAGCGCAGAATAAAAATGGAAATCCAGCCATCGACGTGCCGGGCCCGATCCGTTCCTCATTCTGCACTCTGCATTCATCACTCTGCACTTATGACCAAGTGACTCTGTGGAACACAACACCCTCCCCCCCATCCTCGCCTTTGCCTTCCTGGCCCCCGCGTTCGCCATCGCGGGCCTGGCGCTGGCGTCGATCCCGATCCTGATCCACCTGCTGAACCGCCGGCGGTACAAGGTGGTCGATTGGGCGGCGATGGACTTCCTTCTGCGGGCCATGCGGAAGAACCGCCGGCGGGTGCGGTTCGAGCAGTGGCTGCTGCTGGCGACGCGGTGCCTGGTGCTGGCGCTGCTGGGGCTGGCGCTCAGCCGGCCGCTGGGGTGCGACGCCAACTCCGCCGCGGCGTTCGGGGGGCGCACGGGGCTGCACGTGTTCGTGATCGACAACGGCTTCTCGATGGCCTACCACCCACCGGGCCGGGCCGGCGGGCGATCACACCTGGAGCAGGCGAAGGTGCTGGTCAACGCCGTCATCGACCGGCTCAGCCGCGGCGGCGAGTCGGTCGCGATCATCACCGCCGGCCACCCGGCCACCGGCGCCGTCGCCCGGCCGACGTACGACCTGCAGCAGGCGCGCGGCATCGTCGACCGCATCCCGCAGACCTACGCCGCCTCTGACATGGGTGCCGCCCTTCGCCTCGCCAGCGATCTGGCACGGTCGGACGATCGGCAGCCCAACCGGTTCCTGTACGTGCTGACCGACGCCACGGCGGCCGCGTGGCAGGGGGGCGACGCGACGGCCGTCAAGCAGCTCGGGCCCGATCTGGCCCGGCTGTACCGCGTGGTCACCGTTTCGAACCTCTCGCGGGGCCCGCAGTGGAACCAGGCGGTGACCGACGTCAAACCCTCGGCTGGGCTGGTGACGACCAGCGCCGACTTCGCGGTCGACTTCGCCGCCGCCGTGCGCGGGTTCGGCACGCCGCGCGAGGCGACGGTGCAGTGGAAGGTGGACGGCAAGCTGCTGACCGGCGGGGGGCCGGTCACGCCGACGCCGTCGCTCGCGCCGCAGCAGGAGAGCCGCGAGGCGGTGGCCCCGGCGCTGAGGGCGGGCGGCCCGCACGTGGTGACGGCGACGCTGGTCGGCGGGGGCGACCCGCTGCCGGCCGACGACGGGTTCTCGCGGGTGGTCAACGTCGTCTCGGGCCTCAAGACGCTGATCGTCGAGGGGCAGCACGGCGTTGGGGCCGAGGGTGGGTCGGGCCTGAACCTGCAGGTCGCGCTGGCCGGCGAGGGGCAGGGGGGCTCCGTCCACGGGTTCGTCGCGCCGGAGCTGATCAGCGACCTGGAGCTGGGCAACAAGGTGCTCGGCGAATACCGGGCGGTGATCCTCTGCTCGGTCGCGCAGGTCACGGCACCTCAGGCCATCCAGCTGTCCAGCTTCGTCAACGGTGGCGGCACGCTGATGGTGTGGCTCGGCGACAACGTGTCGGCCGAGAACTACAACGGCGTGCTGTTGCCCAAGCACCTGATCCCCGGCCCGCTGACCAAGCGCATCTCGGCCGCCGAGGGGGCGCCGGGGTACACGTTCGACTTCAACCCCAACGGCAACCTGCACCCGCTGCTGCGCGCGTTCAGCCACGAGGAGAACACTGGCCTGGAGACGGCCACCGCGTTTGGCTACTGGCAGTGCGACGCCCCGGTCGACCCGCAGACCCGCGTCCTGAACTGGAAGAATAGCGGCACGCCCGGCAAGCCCGACCCGGCGATCACCGACCAGGCCGTGGGCCGGGGCCGCGTGGTCTTCATCTCCACCAGCGCGGCCGAGCCGTGGATCACGTTCACGCGCAAGCCGGTCTACACCGAACTGGTGAACGAGCTGCTCAACGGCAGCGTGAACGGCGGCGACGGCTGGATGAACCTGACCGTCGGCGAACGGATGGAGCTGCCCGCCTCGGTCAAGCTGACGACGACGCCCACGTTGACCGACCCCACGGGTCTTGCGATCCCGTTGGAGGCGACGAACGCCGCCGACGGCTCCGCCGCGTACCGCAGCCCGCCGCTGGACCGCCCCGGCGTCTACACGCTGGCGACCGGGGCGACGCCCATGCCGATCGCCGTCAACATCCCGGCCGAGGCGGCCGACGTCCGCACGGTCGATAACACCGCCATCAGGGCCGCGCTCGGCGGGGCAGACGTGGCCTTCGCCGACGACCAGGTCCCCGCCGCGGGGACGGTGTCGGCCACGGCGGCCACGTTGGATCAGGGATGGAACGTCATGACGCTGGTGCTCGTACTGGTGGCGGGCGAGGCGTTCCTGGCCATGCGGTTCGGACACCACCGGAGGGCATAAGTGCAGAGTGATGGATGCAGAGTGCAGACTGAACATGCACCCCGCGTTTGCGTCTGTACTCTGCGTTCTGCGATCATCACTCTGCACTGAATGAGCTCTATGACCGGTCCGCTGCAACACACGGTCGAAACGCTGCTCGGCCTGCCGCGCGACTTCATGAGCCGGCAGGGGGAGTTCGCGGTCCAGTTTAACCCGGCCTGGCCGGGGCAGGCGGTCGTGGGGGCGGCCAGCTGGAACGTCGTTCTGGCCATCCTGTGCGTCGCGCTCGTGGTGTACGTCTATGCCCGGGACGGCCGTGGGCGGGCGATCCGCATCTTCCTGGGGACGCTGCGCGGGCTGCTCCTGGCGGTCGTGATCACGCTGCTGAACCGGCCGGTGCTGACGTTGACGCGGACGCGGATCGAGCCATCGGTGCTGGCCGTCCTGGTGGACGACAGCAGCTCGATGCGCGTGCCGGACGTGGGGTCGACCAAGTCGCCGGAGGGTCGGCTGGCGGCGGTGCAGCAGGCGTTCTCGGCCAACGATGCCGGCCTGCTGCGGTCGCTGGCGCGGACGCACGACCTGCGGTTCTACCGCTTCGACCGCGACGCGGCAGCCGTCGCCGACGTCCGTCAAACGAAAGCCGACGCTAAGCAATCTGCCGACGTCGCCCCGGCCATCGACGCGATCGCCAAGCTCAGGCCCGAGGGCGATAGCACGCAGGTGCTGCCGTCGATCCTGACCGTGCTGCAGGACCTGCAGGGGCAGCGCGTGGCGGGCGTGGTGGTGATGACCGACGGCCGGGACACGCCGGCCCGCAACGTGGGCGACGCGATCGACCAGCTGAAGAATTACGGCGTGAAGGTGTTCCCGGTCGCGGTGGGGTCGGACAAGCCGCCGAAGAACATCGAGATGCAATCGATGGACGTGGACGACGTCGCGTTCAAGGGGGACGTGGTGAACGTCCGGGCGCGGGTGCGCGGCACCGGGTTCGAGCCGGGGCACGCGGTCGAGCTGGTGCTGAGGGACAAGAAGACGGGGCAGGTGCTGACCGACCTGGACGGCAAGCCGGCCACGAAGACGATCAACCTGCCGGACGACAAGACGCAGGACGTCGAGCTGCAGTGGAAGCCGGGCGCGGTGGGGAACGTGGACGTCGTGTGCGAGGCGATCAAGCAGCCGGGCGAGATCGACGACGGCGACAACGCCCGCACGGCCCCGGTGTCGGTGCTGGACGCGAAGGTGTCGGTCCTCTACGTCGACGGCTACCCGCGGTGGGAGTACCGGTACCTGAAGAACGAGATGATCCGCGACAAGTCGATGGAGATCAGCTGCCTGCTGGCCTCGGCCGACGCGGCGTTCCTGCAGGAGGGGACCAAGTCGCTGCCCAGCTCATCCCGGACCGCCCAGGGCCATTTCCCCGACACGCTGCCGGAGCTGCTGGAGTACGACTGCATCGTGATCGGCGATGTCGACCCGCGGTACTTCTCCGACTCGCAATTGCAGCTGATCAGCGACTTCGTCAGCCGGGGCGGCGGGCTGTACATGATCGCCGGGCCGCTGCACGCGCCGCAGGACTACCGAAACACCGCCATCGAGCCGCTGCTGCCGGTCACGCTGGGCAAGGTGCAGGCGACCCTGCCGGGCGACCCCATCGCCGACGGGTTCCGTCCGATCCTGACCAAGGCGGGCAACAACACCAGCATCTTCCGGTTCCTGCCCGATCGGGAGCTGAACGACCGGTACCTGCGCGACGACCTGCCGCTGGCCTACTGGTACTGCCGGGGCGTGACCGCCAAGCCGAGCGTGGGCGAGGTGCTGGCCGAGCACCCGACCGACGTCGGCCCCGACGGTCGAAAGGCCCCGCTGCTGGTCGCCGGGCGGTTCGGGGGACGCACGCTGTTCTCGGCGTTCGACGAGAGCTGGCGCTGGCGCTTCTACACCGGCGAGAGCACGTTCGACACCTACTGGGTCCAGCAGCTCCGCTACCTGGCCCGCGGGCGCAAGATCGGCCAGCGCCGGCTCACGTTCGTGGCCGAGCAGCCCGTCTACGAGCTCGGCCAAACGGTGCGGCTGACGCTGCGGGTGGTCGACCCGAGTTTACTGAAGCAACTCCCGGATCAGATCCGCGTCGAAGTGAAGGACGTCGCCGGCAAGACGGTCCGGGTCGAGACGCTGACCCGCCAGGAGGCGGGCGGCACGAACGCGCAAGGCCAGCCGACCGGGCCGGGCGACAGCTACTCGGGGTCGTTCACGGCCGACGGGGCCGGGCGGTTCTCGGTGTCGCTGCCCCCGATCGCATCGGGCGTGGATATGATGGACGTGCCGCTGTCGGTCGTCCTGCCGCGGATGGAGCTGGTCGACCCGCGAGTGGACCGGGTTCAGCTGTCCCGGCTGGCGTCTGAGACGCTCGGCAAGTCTATTGCCCTCGCCGACGCGGCCACCGTGCTGCCGACCATCCCGAGCGCCGCCAAGGTGTTGCCGGACGTCACCGGCCAGCCGTTGTGGGCCGCGCCGCTGACGCTGGTCCTGTTCGTGCTGGTGATCGGCACGGAGTGGGTGCTTCGCAAGGTGAACGGGATGGTGTGACCGTGCCCGTTAGCCCCCGGCTTTGCCGGGGTGCATGTCGCCAGATCCCTCGCCGAGCGAGGGGCTAATGGAAAGAATGTCGACGCATGGCACCGACAATCCTCATTGAGTCGTTGGTATCTGTCCGCCGCCGCGTCCGGCTCTTGGGCGCGGCGTATGGGGTCGGGCTGGTCGTCACCGTCGCCATCTGCCTTCTGCTGGCGACCGTGGGGGCCGACTACCTGCTCAACCTGCCGGCAATCCCGCGCGCGGTGCTGGTTGTTGCGGCAGTGGGCGCGGTCGGGTTCGGCGTTTACCGGTGGCTGGTCGAGCCGCTGTTGGCCAAGCTGACGTTGAACGACCTGGCCGGCCGGGTGGAGCGGACCTACCCGCAGTTTCAGGATCGGCTCCGCAGCACCGTCGACATCCTGAGCGGCCGGGAGGTGCCCGGGTCGGACATCATGAAGCAGCGGGTGGTCTCCGAGGCCGCCCGGCTCACGCAGAGCCTGGACCTGTCGCGCGTGGTCATCGCCCGCCCGGTCTGGTTCAGCTCGGCCGGGGCCATGGCGGCCGTGGCCGTGCTGGCGGGCGTGC
The DNA here is from genome assembly GCA_965198865.1 of Tepidisphaeraceae bacterium. Classification (GTDB taxonomy): domain Bacteria; phylum Planctomycetota; class Phycisphaerae; order Tepidisphaerales; family Tepidisphaeraceae; genus CBDAQA01. The sequence continues at coordinate 13,432 of CBDAQA010000026.1, forward strand.
TGACGCTGGTCGGCGGCGACTTCGCCCACCTGGCGATGGCCCGGCTGTTCACGCCGTTCTCGGGCGTCGCCTGGCCGAAGACGGTCGTCATCGAGGGCGTCGGCACCCTGCCCGAGCGGGTTACCGTGGGCCAGCGGGTCGACGTGAACGTCGCGCTCACCCGCGGCGACAAGGTCGGCCGGCGGACCACGATCCTCTACCAGTACGGAGACGCGGCCGGCCACTTCGGGCCGGTGCAGCAGGAGTACATGACCCGCGGCGACGACGGCGTCTACCACGCTGCAGTGGACGCCCACGTGCCGGACACCTTGGTCGGCACGGCCGCGGCGACGGGGCTGATCAAGATCTGGACCGAGTCGGGCGACGGCCGGTTCGACCTGCCGCCGGTGCGCGTGGTGCAGCGGCTGGGGATCACCCGGGTCGAGGCGTTCGTCACCCCGCCCCCCTACGCCGCCCAGCCGGAGGCGCACGTCGATCTGGCGCAGAACCCGGCGACGATGACGGTGGGGTCGGCCGTGCGATTGGTCGCCACGTTCAGCAAGCCGTTGCAGTCGGACCGCCCGGTCACCAGCGAACTGCTGGCGGGGGCGAAGGGCGGCAACTTCAGTTGGTCGGCCACGTCGCCGACCACGGCGCAGGCGACGTTCACGGCCGCGGTGTCGAGCCGGTTCCACCTGCACGCCGTGGACGCCGACGGCATCGCCAACACCGGTGCCGAGGAGTTCGAGCTGGTCGTCCGGCCGGACCAGATGCCGACGGTGATGATCGAGTCGCCCCGGCGGAACGAGGACGTGACGCCGCAGGCGGTCGTGCCGTTGCAGGCCGTGGCCGAGGACGATTTCGGCATCGCGTCGGTGTCGCTGATGGTGACCCGGCTGGGCGACAAGAAGGAGTGGCAGGTACCGCTGGTGCATGACGCTGCCGCCGCGGCCGGGGTGCAGTGGGTGCGGGCCGACGCCACCAACACCGCCGGCGGGGGGGACCTGGTCCGCTTCCACGGCAGCTACGACTGGGACCTGACCAAGGCCCTGGCCGGGGCCGACCTGAAGCCGGGCGACACGCTGGAGTACTTCCTGCTGGCCCGCGACAACTTCAACCTGAACAGGGCGACCCACCCGGCGGTGTCGAGCACGCACCTGCGGCTGAACCTGATCAGCCAGGAGGAGCTGAACAACCAGATCACGGCCGAGCTGCAGACGACCGCCGACCACGTGGCGACGCTGAAGCGGAGCCAGGCCGACACTCAGCGGCAGACGACCGAGCTGGCCAAGGCGACGGCGGACAAGCCCCAGATGGACGCCGCCGACCAGGTGGCGGCCGACCGGCTGGCGGGGCAGCAGGGGACGCTGGCGAGCCAGGCGAAGTCGGTGGCGACGAAGCTGGACACGCTGCAGAAGCGGCTGGAGGAGAACCGGTCGACCAACGCCGACCTGAAGGCGACGGCCAAGGACGTCGGCGACCTGCTGACCAGCGCCGCCGAGGGGCCGATGAAGAACGCCGCCGCGACGGTGGCGGACGCGAAGCAGGCCCCGGCACCCGAAGCACGGCAGCAGGACTTCAAGGACGCGCAGGGCGCGCAGGTGCAGTCGGGCGAGACGCTGCAGAAGGCGCTGGACCGGATGGGGAACATCGGCAGCCTGTCGCGCACGATCGAGAACGTGCGCGACTTGCTGGCGGCGCAGCAGAAGGTGTCGGCCCAGACGGCCGAGGCGGGCAAGGCGACGCTCGGCCAGTCCGCCGCCGACATGAAGCCGGGCGACAAGGCCAAGCTCGACGCCGCCGCCAAGGACCAGCAGGACCTGGCCAACCGCACCGCCAAGGCGCTTGAGGAGATGGCCAAGGACGCCGAGAAGCTGGCCAAGAGCGACCCCTCCGCCAGCGCCGCCATGAAGCAGGCGGCCGACACCGGCCAACAGCAGGCGGTGGTTCCGAACCAGAAGTCGGCGTCGGAGCAGACCAGCCAGAACCAGCAGAGCAAGGCGCAGTCGAACCAGAAGAACGCCGAGCTGGGCCTGCAGATGATCCTGGCCGACCTGCGCGAGGCGGAGCGGCACAAGCTGGACGAGCTGAACCGAAAGCTTGCCGAGCTGCAGGAGCAGGTGAAGGTGCTGGTCCGCCGGCAGTCCGGGCACAACCTGGACACGGTGGCCATCATGGGCCCGGCTTCGCCGGCGGGGCTGGACGAGAAGGCCAGGGCGGCCCTGTTCGAGCAGGCCGAGCGCGACATCAAGGTGCCGCCGCCCGCGCCGGAGCTGACGGTCCTGTCGTCCGGTCAGGAGCAGACCGAGCGCAACGCCCGCGACGTGGCCAAGGCGGCCGAGGACCTGCCCGATGGCTCGGCCCCCGCCGACCACCTGACGGACGCGGCCGACCAGATGGAGCGGGCGATCGTCCACCTGCGGGCCGCGCAGTTGCCGGCCGCCTACAGCCCGCCGCAGGTGCGGGCGCTGGACGCGCTGCTGGCGGCCAAGCGGATCATCGACGAGCAGAAGAAGAAGTCGGACGACGACCAGGAGAGCCAGAAGAAGGAGGCGATCCGCCAGGCGTACATCGCCATCCGCGCCGCCCAGCTGACCGTCAACACCAAGACGGCCGGCCTCGACGCCGCGCCGCGGAACGATGACGGCAGCCGGCATCGGGAGGACGCGATCGCGCTGTCCCAACTGCCCGGCGAGCAGGGCAGGGTGGCCGACCGCGCCGCCAAGCTGGACGACGCGCTGGCCGCGGTGAACAGCGTCGTCTACACCTGGGCCAACCAGGACATCGTGAAGAACATGCGGGCCGTGAAGGACGCGCTCGGCCAGAGCGACACCGGGCCGGTCACGCAGGCGAAGCAGAAGCAGGTGCTGGACGAGCTGGACGCGATGATCCGCGACCTGGCCGTGAAGCCCGAGAAGAGCAAGTTCGCCCAGGACGCCGGCGGCGGCGGTGGGGGCGGCGGGGGCGGCAGCCCCAACATGCCGACCGAGGCCGAGCTTCGGCTGATGAAGGACCTGCAGGTGGCCGAGAACGACGCGACCACCGCCGTCGCCAAGGCCGTCGCGCACCAGAAGGCCGAGACGCTGGCGCTCGGCGGTCGGCAGGGCGACCTGCGCGGGCTGCTCGACAAGCTGATCCAGAAGGCGTCCGGCGGGAAGGCGAGGCTGCCCAAGGAGCCCGACAACCGCGAGCAGCTGCCCGAGGAGAAGGCCCCCCCCGCGGTGAGCCCCGACGCCGCCCAGGAGAAGGTCGACGACCAGGAGCTGACGGCCGACCTGATCGGCCCCGGCGCCAAGCCGGCCCCCAAGCCCGCGGTCGGCGGTGCCCCCAAGCCCCCGGCCGAGGCCGAGGACGGCGGCGACCACACGCTGGCCGTCGTCGGCGACCGCATGGCGCGCGTGCGCCAACGGCTGGCGATGAACGACGACCCCGGCTCGATCACGCAGGAGATCCAGCGGCGCATCCTGACCAACCTCGACGACCTGATCGAGCAGGCCCGCAAGAAGGAGGCCCAGCAGCAGAACCAGCAGCCCAAGCCCGGCGAGAAGGGCGAGCAGATGGCCCAGGCCAAGCCCGACACCGGCGTGCAGGACCAGGGCAAGAGCGGCCAGGGCCCGCGCAAGGACGGCGGCGCGTCGCCCGCCCAGTCGGCCAGCCCCGGCGGCGGCAGCGCCCAGGCCCCGGCCGGGGCCGACACCGACAAGCAGGAGGCCCGCATGTGGGGCAACCTGACGCCGCGCGAGCGGCAGGCGGTCATGGAGACCAGCGGCGAGAAGGTGCTGCCCAAGTACAAGAACCTGGTCGACGACTACTACCGCACCATGGCCACACGCGCGAGGACGGCGACGCAGTGACCCGCAGGTCGGACTTGTCGGCCGGTCGACCCGATGCGCCATGATGCGCCTAAATGCGCCACTCAAAAGGTCCTACGCATGAGCCTAAGTGAGTCTGCGATAACCACTTAAAACTTTCAACATGGCGTATCGCGGATTTGTCTAAGTATTGCTGTGATCGACGTCTGTCAGCCATTGCTGTGGCCTGCCCCGTTCGGTCGGCAGCAGGTTTGGCGGAGAGCGTGGAAGCTCCCATGCAGATCACACACGGCGACGCGGCGCTGACGATCAGAGATGCGTTCTGTCTCGAAGCTCCGCATGGGTTCGCGAAGAGGGTGGAACCACGAATGCACACGAATGCACACGGATCAGATGGTGTTCACTTCTGATCGGTGTGCATTCGTGTGCATCTGTGCTTTCATTCTCTCTCCGCACCTAAGTGGTGAAACCGGCCACCCGATGGCCAACCCAAGCTGTGCCGCCAAGCGGTGTTCGAGGAGGATCAAATGGTTCGCAGGGTCATCGCCGCGTTGTGTTGCACCAGCCTCCTGGCGTGCCCCGTCGTCCGCGCCGATGACCCGGCAGGCAACGGGTCGGCCCTGGCCGCCCACGCCAACGTCGTGCGCGGCGACGAGCTGAGCGACGCCCAGCGCAAGGCCGCCGCCCGCGGGCTCGCCTGGCTCGCCCAGCACCAGGGCACCGATGGCAGCTTCGGCGGGCAGGGGCTCGGCAAGCACGCCGGCATCACGGCCCTGGGGGCGCTGGCGTTCATGGAGGCGGGGAACCTGCCCAACCGTGGCAAGTACGGCGAGAACGTCGCCCGGGCCCTGAAGTTCGTGCTGGGCAGTTGCCAGGAGTCGGGCCTGATCGTGTCGGACGACAGCCAGAGCCCGATGTACGGCCACGGCTTCGCCACGCTGTTCCTGGGCGAGGTGTACGGCATGACCGGCGACGAGTCGGTCAAGGAGAAGCTCCAGAAGGCGATCGCCCTGATCGAGCGGAGCCAGTCCACGCAGGCCGGGAATGACGGCGGGTGGCGCTACCAGCCGGTGCCGTACGACGCCGACATCTCCGTCACCATCTGCCAGGTGATGGCCCTGCGCGCGGCCCGCGACGCCGGCATCTACGTCCACCCGCAGACGATGGACCGGGCCATCAAGTACGTGCAGGCCTGCCAGAACCCCGACGGCGGGTTCAGCTACATGATGCGGATGGGCGGGGGCAGCCAGAGCGGCTTCGGCCGCAGCGCCGCCGGCGTCGCCAGCCTCTACTACGCCGGTCACTTCCAGGGCAACGACCTGGAGAAGGGGCTGAAGTACCTCAAGCAGTACATGCCCGCCCGCGCCGGCCAGCCGGCCGGGGGCATGGAGGCCGAGGGGAACTACTTCTACGGCAACTACTACGCCATGCAGGCGATGTTCCTGGCCGGCGGCGGCTACTGGGCCGAGTGGTATCCCGCCGTCCGCGACCAGATGATCGCCCGCCAGGGGGGTGCCGGCAGCTGGTCCGGCGAGTACAGCGAGGATTACTGCACGGCGATGGCGCTCATCGTGCTCCAGATGCCCAACCGCTACCTGCCCGTGTTCAACGGCAAGGGTCCCGGGGATTGACCGCGCCTGGGGTGGCCGTGGACCCACGTGAGGCCCGTGGTGATTCATCGCCAGGACTTTTCGCTGAATTTCCGCGCTTAAACTGATCGCGACACGCGGATTGCAAATTCCTTAGGTCACCATCGAAATTATTCGATGATTTCTGGAAACCTCTTATCTATCCTTTGCGTGGAGCACTGGGATTGACCGGCTGCCTTCTTCCGGCGGGGCGGCCAAAGGGGCGCGCATGAGGAAGCAGCACAGAGGGCCGAACGCGTCCGCGCGGAAACCGAGCCGATCCCGTGGCGGGGAGATGGCCAGGCGCATCAGGGCCTTCGACTGGTCGCGAACGCCGCTGGGGCCGATCGTCGGCTGGCCGGAGGCGCTGGTGACGGCGGTCGACAGCTGCCTCGCCTCCTCCCACCTGGCGCTGGTCTGGTGGGGGTCCGACCTGATCAACCTCTACAACGACCCCGAGGTGCCCATCCTGGGCGAGTCGCACCCATCGGCACTGGGCCGGCCCGCCCGCGAGGTGTGGGCCAGGGCGTGGCCGACGCTCGCGGCGGACGTCGAGGGCGTGATGACCCGCGGTATGCCGGTCATCCGCGAGCGGACCCTGGTCGAGATCGACGGCGGCGGACGCCAGGGGGGACGCTACTTCACCTACTCGCTCAGCCCCATCTGGGACGGTCACGGCCGGATCGGGGGCGTGTTCATCGTCGCCAACGACCAGACCGAGCGCGTGCTGGCCGACCGGCACCGGGACCGGGCCGAGATGGCCATCCTCGAGGCCAAGGCCGCCGCCGAGGCGAGCCTGGTCCGCTGGCAGTCGGTGATCGCCGGCATGCGCGAGGGTGTGATCCTCGCCGACCCCGCCGGCCACCTGCTCGACTGGAACCGGGCCGCCCTGGCCATCCACGGCTACGAGGACGTCTCCGACGCCCTGGTCCACCTGTCCGACATCTCGTCCACCTTCCAGCTGACCACGCCCCGCGGCGACCCGCTGCCGTTCTCGCGCTGGCCCATGTCGCGCCTGCTCGCCGGGGAGGTGTTCCAGGACGAGCTGATCCACCTCCGGCGGCGCGCGACGGGGATCCACCAGGTCCTCAGCTACAGCGGCGCGCTGATCCGCGACGCCGACGGCCGGGTCACGCTCGCGCTGCTGACGCTCCACGAGGTGGCCCACGACCTGGCGGGCCTCGGGCGCCCGTTCCTCAAGCCGGCGGTCGTGCTCCCGGGCGAGAGCGCCGACGAGCGGATCGAGCGCCTGGCCGACGAGGCCGCCGAGAACGTCGAGTCCCTGCTGCACGAGATGGACCTGAGCCTCGGCGAGCGCGAGTTCTGCAAGGCCGTCGGCGAGAGCCTGGCCGACCAGGCGATCGACGCCTACGTGACGTCCAAGCGGGACTCCAACGACTACGACGGCTCCTGCATCGCCGCCTCCGTCGCGGTCGCCCTGCTGATCGTCCGCGAGCCGGCCTGACTTGGGGCTGACACCACGGGGAGGCGGAGAAGGGGGGCCACGAATGGCACGGACGCACGCGAATCGGAATCGGTAACGATCGCCGCCACCGCGGTTCGCGATCTTACTCGTGTTGATCCGAGCCACTCGGGGCCGTCTCCCCCGCGTCTCCGTTTGACGCCGACCCGGCGGCCCGTGGATCATGGGGCGATGTCGGCTGTCACCCGCCTGCTGGTCGTTGCCCTGCTCTCCACGTCGGCCGTCGCGCGGGCCGAGGAGTGGTCGGTCACCACGGCCGACTTCCGCACCGACCCCGTGACGCTCCGCGGCCTGTCGGCCGAGGGGGTCCGCGTCGCGCCGCCGGACGGGTCGGCCGACCGCACCGTCCCCCTGGACCGGTTCGTGTCGGCCCAGCGGACGGCGAACGTGGCGGACGCTCCGACGCCCAAGTACACGCTGGCGTTGTCGGACGGGGACCGGCTCGTCGGGGAGCCGACCGGCATGGCGGGCGAGCGGCTGACCTGGGCCGAGCCGCTGCTGGGCAACATCCCCGTCGCGCTGGGCCGGCTGGTCGCGATGGGCCGGGGGACGACGGCGCCCGTGCCCGACGAGCGGCCCAAGCAGGACGTGGTCACCCTGGCCAACGGCGACACGGTCGCCGGCGTCGTCGGGGGGGTCGGCAACGGCAAGCTGACCGTGCAGTCGACCGACGGCGGGGCGACCGACGTGCCGCTGACCAGCGTGTCACGCGTGGCGTTCGCCAACACCGGCGGCGCGGCGGCCAGCGGTGCCCGCGGGTACCAGGTGCGGCTCGCCGACGGGTCGGCGCTGACGGCCGCCACGGTGCAGATCGACGGCGGCATCGTGAAGCTCACCCTCGCCGGGGATGGGGCGGGACCGGTGCCGCTGCGGTTGTCGGACGTGGTCGGCATCGAACAGTTGAACGGCCCGGTGGGCTGGCTCTCGAGCCGGTCGCCGACCGAGTCGGTCCAGGTCCCGTACCTGGGCGGGGCGATCGCGTGGCCGGCGCGGTTCGACGCGGCGGTCGACGGGTCGCCGCTCACGTTCGGCCCGCAGGCGTTCGACCACGGCATCGGCGTCCACGCCTACAGCCGACTGACGTTCGCCGTCGACCCCGGCTGGACGGCGTTCCGCACGCAGTACGCGATCGACTCCCGCCGCGACGCCCCGCGGCTGCTGGCCGACGTCACCGTCCGCATCCGGGTCGACGGCAAGGTCGTCCACGAGCAGCAGCACGTGCGGGCCGGCACGCTGTCGGACGTCGTCCGCGTCGGCCTGGCCGGCGCGAAGGCGCTGACGCTGGAGTGCGACTACGGCCCGTCGGGCGACACGCAGGCGCACCTGAACTGGCTGCAGCCGGCGCTGATCCGCGAAGGGGTGCTCAAGCCGTGAAGCCCAAGCCGGTTCTGAGGTACGCCGAAGAGCCGGATTCCTCGGGCGTCCGATCCGGCTCTTCGGCGTGCCTCGGAACCGGCTTGGGGGCACGAGACTCGACCCGGGGGACGCCGTCATGCCCGACGATCCGATCGAACCCCCGTTGCGGGCGCTGCTGCTGGCCCAGCGGGGCGCGGTGCTGGCGTACGTCGACCGCCGGCTGCCGCCGTCGCTGCGCGGGTTGGTCGACCCGGCCGACGTGGTGCAGGACGTCTGCTGCGAGGCGCTGCGGCACGAGCAGGCCTTCCGCCCGCAGGACGACCCGACCGGCCGACGGTGGCTGTTCACGATCGCCCGCCGGCGCATCACCCGGCTGCTGGAGCGGCAGCGCATCGCGCGCCAGCGGACCGAGTCGGGCCTGCCGGTGGGGACCGACCCGGTGGTGGGGCTGCTGGAACAGCTGGCCGTCTACGAGCGGACGCCGAGCCAGTCGGCGGCGGCCCACGAGGCGATGGCCGACGTGCAGCGGGCGCTGGCCCGGCTGGCACCGGCGCACGCGGCCGTCGTCCGCGCCCGGCACATCGACCGGCGGTCGGCGATCGACGTCGCGGCCGAGCTCGGGCGGTCGCCGGCCGCGGTCGACAAGCTGCTCCAGCGGGCCATGGCCGCGCTGCGGGCAGAGCTGATCGCCCCGGAAAAGCGTCCCGTTTAGCGTTCTTAAGCTTGGCCCTCCGGGCCGTCGCCAAACGGGTGGTCCGGGGGGTCATGCACCCTCGCAGGTCGGCGTCCATGGTCGAAGACGCGGCCCAACTTCGCCACCAACGCGAACGGCTCGCCAACGCGGTCAAGGATCTGTTGCGGCGGAAGGTGGCGCTGTCGCCCGACCTCGCGCCGCCGGTGCCGGCCGCGACGAACCCGGCGGACGCGCGGCGCCGGATCACGTCTTCGTTGGGCGAGCCGCTGCCGACGTTGACCGACGAGGAACTGGAGTCCGAGGTCGAGCTGCTCGACCCCGGCGAGCTGCCGGCGGTGGACGGGTACGACGTCATCGGCGAGGTGGGGCGGGGCGGGCAGGGCGTCGTCTACCGAGCGACGGAGCGGGCGACCGGCGGGGACGTGGCGGTGAAGGTGCTGCCGGGCGGGCACTTCGCCGACGGTCGCGCCCGCAGCCGGTTCGCGCGCGAGATCCGCATCCTGGCGCGCGTGGCGGGGCCGAGCGTCGTGCCCATCCTCGACCACGGGCGCACCGGCGACGGGTCGTCGTTCCTGGTGATGCCGTACATCGACGGCCTGCCGCTGGGCGGGTTCGCGGCGACGCTGCGGGGCAACGACCGAGCGATCGCCACGCTGTTCGCGCGGGTGGCCGACGCGCTCGACGCCGTGCACCGGGCCGGCGTGACGCACCGGGACCTGAAGCCGGACAACATCCGGGTCGACCGGGACGCCGTGCCGCACCTGCTCGACTTCGGGTACGCCGACTCGCCCCTGGACAAGACGCGGCTGCTGACGCGGTCGGGGCAGGTGATCGGCACGCTGGCGTGGCTGAGCCCAGAGCAGGCGGAGGGGCGGCGCCGGGTGGTGGGGCCGCGGTCGGACGTTTACTCGCTGGGGTTGATCCTGTGCAGGGCGGTGGCAACGGGTGGCGCGCCGGCGTACGCGGTCGACGGGACGTACGACGAGGTGATGACGAGCATCCGCGACGCCGTCCCGCAGGTGGCCGGCCGGAGCCGTGGCGACCCGATGGCGCGGGTCGTGCTCAAGTGCCTGGCCAAGCGCCCCGCCGGCCGGTACGCGTCGTCGGCGACGCTGGCCTCGGCCCTGCGCCGGGTCGCCGGGCAGTAATCACGCAAAGCGGTGCGCCCCGCCGATAGTTGCCTGCATCCAAGGTTCCCATCGGGCGCGCCTTCCTCGAGATTCGCGCGTCAGATCGTCCCCGCTCGCGTCAAGTGGTGTCGACGGGGGGGAACGTCAACGCAACCGGACGGTGAGCGAATGGCAACAGGATACGTATTCACGCTGGATCACGTCACGACGCCGATCAGCACCCCGGCCGTCGAGGCCGATGCGCTGTACGGCGACAACGGCCCGGAGAACGGGCCGGACCCGGAGTACGCGCTGGTCACCTCGTCGGAGACCGATACGGGCCGGACGACGTGGAACCCCGAGTTCAACGAGGACGGGTCGTGGGACTCGGGCCAGGTCCCGGTCGCGATGACGCTGTCGCCCGACGGCCACGGGAACGACATCCTCACCTGGACCGTGAACGGCGAGACGGCCCTGATCCAGACCATCCCGCAGCTGACGACGCTGTCCGGCGTGGAGATCGTGGCCGGCACGCAGCTCAACGCCTCGGTCGCCTGGTCGGACCTGAACGTGTCGTTCTCCGACGGCACGACGACCGACGCGTATTCCGGGTCGACCGCGAGCAACCCGGCGGTCGACACGACGACGTCCTCGACCGCCACGGCCGAGCAGGAGCTGTTCGTCGTGCCCACGACCTCGTCGAACACGACGCTCACGATCAGCGGCAATGTCGACCTCGCCTACCCGGCGGGAACGTACCCGGGACCGAACGACCTGTTCGCGTCGATCTACGTCTACAGCTGATCAGCCGCGGAGCCCCGGATGTGCATCCGGGGCTTCTTCCTGCCGCTTGCGGCTCCGCGGGTCAGCGCCCGTGGCAGTCGCCGCCGCGTCACGGGCGCTGCCCCGCGAAGCCGCAAGCGGCAGATCAGTCCATCTGCAGCAGCAGCAGCGTCAGGTCGTCGCGCGGGGGGGCGTCGCCGTTGAACGCCTCGACGGCGGCGGCGCAGTCGGCCAGCAGTTGGTCGCCCTGGCCGCCGGCCGTGGCGAGCAGGGTGCGCCAGCGGTGCAGGCTGGTGGTGGTGGCGTCGGCGAAGGCGACCTCGACGCCGTCGGTGTAGAACAGCAGCCGGTCGCCGGGGGCCAGGGTGAGGGCGGCCTCGGTGTAGACCTCGTCGGGCAGGATGCCAAGCAGGCCGCCGTCGCAGTCGACGGGCGTGACGCTGCCGTCGCGGCGCATCAGCAGCGGGCTGGGGTGACCGGCGCGGGCGATGGTCACGCGGCGCGTGCGGACGTTGGCGACGCCGTAGGCGGCGGTGGCGAACGTGGAGCCGGACAAGCCCTGCTCGAGCAGGGCGGCGTTGAGCTGCGCCAGCGAGTCGCCCGGCGACAGCAGCCGGTACCCGCCGCCGGGCACGATCTGCTTGGTGACCAGCGAGTGCTTGATGAACATGGTCAGCAGCGCCGCCGGGACGCCGTGGCCGACGGCGTCGGCGACGTAGAAGCCGACGTGGTCCTCGTCGAGCCGGCACACGTTGTAGAAGTCGCCGCTCACGTGGGCGGCGGGGCGGAACAGCGCGGAGAAGCGCGCCGGGCCGACGTGGGGCAACGACTTCGGGAGGAAGTCTCGCTGCAGCCGACCGGCCAGCCGCAACTCGCCATCGAGGCGGGAGAGGTGATCGTCCAGCTTGGTGGTGCGCCGGCGGAGGTCGACCACCTCGGTCATCGCCTCGGCCGCGGCGAGCCGGGCCTCGTCCCGTTCCCGGCGGATGACGTCGGCGTCGTCGTCCCTATGGGACGTCGAGTCGGGGAGGTCATCGCGGACGAGCCGCATCTGCAGGGGGGGCGTGGTGGCCGGGATCATTAACCTTGGAGTCGGGTCGATCCCGCAATGACTTGATCAGTTGCAACGGATGGCGCGGTCGGGCAACCCCATAATCCGCCTGTGCAGGACGGTGCCGGCGGCGTATCCGGCACGTATGGCCGGTCCTCACTTGGCAGCGGGGAGCGTCGGCAGCCGCAGCACGTCCTCGGGCTCGATGTGCTCGGCCAGGTGGGCACCGATCTCGATCGCGTAGGCGGCGGGGCCGTAGCTGGACGTGTTCGACTCGTCCAAAGCCTTCATGGTGTGGACGGAGACGACCATGCCCCTGTGGTCGACGAAGATGATGTCGAGCGGGAACCGGGTGTGATGCATCCAGAAGTTCCTCGGCTTCTCGTCGGGGAAGACGAAGATCATCCCGTGGTCGGCGGGCAGCGCGTCGCGCTCCATCAGGCCGTGCTCGCGCGAGGCCTCGTCGGCGGCCACCTCCAGCTGGTACTTCTTGTCGCCGAGCGTCATCGTCACGACCGGCAGCGCCGACGGCTGCGTGGCCGGCCCCGCGTCGCACCCGGCGGCGACGGACAGCAGGGCGGCGGCGAAGGCGATCGGGGGACGGGCGCGGTGCAGGATCATGAGTGGTTCACGGTTCGGGACGGCGCAGCCGACGGCGGATGCCCGCCGTCAGCCGCAGGTCGATCACGGCCAGCGCCAGCACCACCGCCAACAGCACGACGACGGCGACCCAGACGCTGACAAACGGCTTGGGTTGCAGGTGCGGGTCGAGCGCGAAGCCGAGGTAGAACAGCCCCGCCAGCACCAGCATGACGCCTCCGTTCACGCGGCGGAGCCGCCGCCGGCGACCGTTGGCGGCCGACTCCTCCAGTCCGGCGAGCCGGCTCGCGGCCGTGGAGTAGAACAGGTAGTACCAGCCGGCGATCCCGACCAGCAACGCGAGGATGGCGGCGACGGCGGGCACCTGGGAGACGATCATACCCGGCGGCGACACCACCAAACAGAGCCGGGCCGTGCTGGCCCGAGCGGGCGCGAGCCCGCATCTCGCGACGGGAACGCGGCAGATGCCCACCACGGTGCCCGCGCCAGATGCGACCCGCGGTCGCTCGGGCCGACACGGCCCGGCCCTGTTCAAGGCGTGCATCTCCGCACCACCCCCGCCGCTGCCAGCAGTGCCGCCGTGGCCTCCATGGGCAGCCCGACGATGTTCGTGTGGCTGCCGGTCATGCGGGTGACGAACGGGTCGTCGCGCTCGTCCTGGATGCCGTACCCGCCGGCCTTGCCCTGCCACTGATTCGTGGCGACGTAGGTGGCGATCTCGGACGGGGTCAGCTGCCGCATGTGGACCGTCGACACGACCCGGGTCAATCGTTGGAGGGCGTCGGCGGGCCTGAGGACGGCGACGCCGGTGATGACGACGTGGCTGGTGCCCGACAGCAGGCCGAGCATGGCCACGGCGGCCGCCGCGTCGGCGGGCTTGCCGAGCGACCGGTCGCCGAGGGCGACGACGGTGTCGGCGGCCAGGATCACGTCGGCGGGGAAGCGGGCGGCCAACGCCTGCGCCTTGAGCAGGGCGAGCCGCTCGGCGAGGTCGGCGGGGAGCGTGGTCGGCGGGTAGTCGTCCTCGTCGATGTCGGCCGGGCACACCGCGAAGGCGTAGCCGGCGGCGGCCAGCAGTTCGCGCCGGCGGGGGCTGGCACTGGCGAGGATCAGGCGCGGCACCGACGCCACGGGATCAGCGACCCATCTGCACGAGGATGGCGAAGTCGGCCACGGTCGGGTCGCGGCCGTTGGTGGAGGCCTTCTGGTAGTCCACGATCAGCAGCGGGTGGCTGGGGTCGGTGTGGTTGTCGAGGTCGATGATCGTGCCGTTGGCGAACGGCTGCTGGTCGGAGCCGGCGAACGCGATCGGGTCGCCCACCTTCACGTCGCTGAACGCGATCCCACCGACGGCCGCCAGGTGCTGGTCGGCCTTGACGCCGGCCACGTGGCCGACCTTGGCCTTGGGGTCGGCGGCGGCGAACTGCTGCTGGACCGACATCGTCTGCTCAGCCGTGGGCACGGAGGGCGGGGCGGGCGGGGGGGCCATGCGCTTGGGCGGGGGCTGGCACCCGGCCAACGCGGCGACGGCGACCAACCCCAGCACGGCCGTTCCCACGGCGGACGACAGCCGTTGCACCGATCGACTTGGACGCATTCGAGACTCCCTCGGGATGGAACCCGGGTCGGCGTGACCCGCGACCGGCGTGGCGACCGGGCGACCGCCAGCGCCGCCGCGCCGGTGGGGCGTATGGTTATTCCAAACGGCTTCCCACGTCAACATTTGCCGCTTGAGTTCGTCGGCGAACGCGGGCGACAATCGGCCCGATGTGGTTCACCGACCCGTCCCGACCGGCCGATTGGACGGCCGCCGTCTCACACCTCCGCGCCGCCGACCCGGTCCTGGCCCGCCTGATCGACGCCGTCGGCCCCTGCACGCTGCACCCGCGCCGCGACTACTTCGTCGTCCTGTGCAAGGCGATCTTCTCGCAGCAGATCTCCGTCGCCGGGGCGACCACGCTGTTCGGCCGGTTCCGCGACCAGTTCCCCCTGCGCCGCCCGACGCCCGAGCGGGTGATCGAGTTCTGCGTGAACGGCGATCCGGCACTGGTGAAGTCCTGCGGCCTGTCCCGCCAGAAGCAGGCGTACGTGCTGGACCTGGCCCGCCACTTCCGCAACCGCACGCTGCCGACCGCTGGGTTCGCCCGGATGGACGACGAGCAGATCATCGCGTCGCTCACCGCCATCCGCGGCATCGGCCGGTGGACGGCGGAGATGTTCCTCATCTTCGTGCTGAACCGCACCGACCTGCTGCCGGTGGACGACCTGGGGCTTCGCAAGGGCATCCAGCGGGCCTATGGGATGGTGGCGTTGCCGACGGTGCCCCAGATGGTGGCGATGGCAGAGCCGTGGCGGCCATACCGGTCGATCGCGACGTGGTACTTGTGGCGGCTGCCGGCCTACGTGGGATGAGCACCGTCGCCCGGCGGGGTGGTCGACCGCAGGCTAACTGCGCAAGATCGCCGGCAATAGCGACATCGCCAAAAAATGCGATATCGTATATTTGTGGTACGATGCAGGCCAAGCTGCGCGAAGGAAGGGGAAAATCGGAATCGGGCGCAACTCCGCCCGACGGGGTGGCCGTTAACGGAGGTAGAGGACGCCGCTATGGGAAACCGCAGGAGCGTGGAGAGGTGGGCCGTCGCGCTGTGGATCAGCGCGATAGCAACTGGCGCCGCGCGAGCGGCCGCCGAGGACGTCGCGGGTGTCGGAGTGCTGGATCGATTGACGGTGCCGCCGGTGACCGCCGGGGAGCGGCCCGATGGCCGCGCTGTGGGACCGCAACTGTCGGCCGACGCCATCGCCGTGCCGACGCCGACGGCCGCCAGCTCGGGATTGGTCGTTCTGGGCGGACTGATGATGTGGCGGGCGGGCCGCCGGGCGATCGGGCGGACCTGAACGGCAGGGGTGGCGTCGGCAAGTGATGTCTCCTGCCCTGCCGCCAGCGACGGGAGATCAACGCGTCGCGATCGCTGGCACGCCGTGTGTGGTCCAACCCGCCGTGACCGCGTCCCCGCCCGACGAAACCCGCAGCCAACTTGGCCTTGTCTGCGTCCCGTTCGACGAGTGCGTCCGCTTCCGCACGATCACGCGCACCCGGTACCTGTCCCTGCCCGAGGCCGACCGTCACCGCGCGTTGCTCGACGTCTACTGGGACAACCTGAGCCGGCTGCACCAGATGCTCAGCTTCTGCAGCCGCCGGGGCATCCGCCTCTACCGGATGACGTCGTCGCTGTTCCCCATGAGCGACGAGCCCCTGGGCACGCGCGTGCTGAGGGAGATGGGCACCAACCTCTCCAGCGTCGGCCGACGTGCCGATCGGCTTGGCATCCGCATCCTGATCCACCCCGACCAGTTCTGCGTCCTGTCCAGCACCAGTCCCAAGGTCGTCCGCACCAGCGTGACGATCCTGAAGAAGCACGCCCTGTCCCTGGACCTGATGGGCCTCCCCCAGAGCCCGTGGGCCTCCATGTTGATCCACGGCGGCAAGGCCGGCCGGAGCAACGCCCTGGTGCGGACCATCGCCAAGTTGCCCGCCAACGTGCGTGATCGGCTGTGCCTGGAGAACGACGAGTACGCCTACTCCGCCGCCGACATCCTGTCGGTCTGCCGCCGGGCAGGCGTGCCGATGATCTTCGACAACCACCACCACGCCATCAAGGAGAAGCTGACCACGTTCGACGACCCCAGCATGGCCGAGATGGTCGCCGCCGCCGCCACAACGTGGCCCGACCCCGCTTGGCAGGTCGTCCACCTGTCCAACGGCAAGGCCGGCCTCCTCGACCGCGAGCACAGCCAACTGATCGACCAGGTCCCACCCGCCTACCGCGGCGTCCCCTGGATCGAGGTCGAGGCTAAGGGCAAGGAGTCCGCGATCGCACAACTGCGACGGACGATCCCATGGGTCGAC
>CBDAQA010000027.1:0-90092 GCA_965198865.1 Tepidisphaeraceae bacterium
TGCGGCGACCAGCACCCAGTGGGTGCCGGCGGGCTCGCCGGTGGCCGGGTCAACGTTGGGCAGCGTGACCATGCGGGCCTCACGCCCGTGGTCGTCCAGGACCAGCGCCTCGAACAAAGCCTGGGCGAACCGCCGGGCGGCCACGTCATCCTTGCCCGTCACGTGCAGCTGCACGTTGACCGTCGGCGTCGGGTTGGTCCGGTCGTTGCCGCCGCCGAACGTCCGCAGCACGGCGTACGGGTCGGCTTGGACCGACTCGTCGGCCTGATTGACCCAGAGGTTGGTGCCCACCGTCGCCGTGACCGGCGGCGTCTGCGCAGCGGCCCGGGCCACCGCGTAGGTGGCGAGCGAGAACGCGAAGCTGGGCTCGTCGACAAGCATCAGAATCCGGCCCGCCTTGATCTTGGTTTCCACGTACGGCCCAAGGTCGGCCGCACCCGCCTCCAGTGCGGTCGACAGGTACTTGGCCTGGCCGACGTCGTGGTGGGCGTCGAGGTTCTCGTGGACGGCCGCCGCGTAGACCGTGTTAAAGCCGACCGTCACGCTGATCTGATCTCCCTCGACCACCGCCGGAAGCGTGGTGGCGCTCGCCTGCAGCGCGCCGGTGTCAACCGGGCATAGTTGCTGAGCGTTTCCCTCCACGCGCACGGCGGCGAACTGCTCGGTGGCGTTGACCACCGTCGCCAGCATCCGCTGCCGCGCCGCCTCGACGCCCCCCACGAACCCGCTCGTGTCCATGCCGCTCATCACGCCTCCCTCAGCAGGCAGACCACGTGGCCCAGGGCCGCGTCGGACGCACGCGGCTTGGTCCAGTCGATGCGGTAGAGGACGGGGTCCATCCCGTCCTGCTGCACGAGGACCTGGCCGTTGCGGATCAGCACCGACGCCGCCGTCGGAAGGTCGGCGAGGAACACGTACAGCACCGACGTGGACGACAGCTCCAGGTCATCGATCAGCCGTCTAAGGACGAACGTCGGCTCGTCGATCACGCACCGGACCGCCATCGCCGGGCCCGGCGCGTACGGCGGCAGCGAGCCGGCACCGTTCCGCACGCCGGGGGCATCGATCCGCTGCAGCGTGGCGTTGGAGAGCTCCGCGCCCATCAGATCAGCCTCCCGGTGCGCAGGGCGTAGAACGCCACCAGCTGCTCGGCGCGGCGGCAGAGGCCCGAGCGGACGCCGGGGCCGCCGCCGTACTCCTCGCGCACGCCGCCGGTCGACTTGGCCCCGAGCCCCTCGTGCTGGACGTCCAGGCGGCCGTTGTTGGGCCGGAGCAGGTAGTCGGCCTGGAACAGGACCGCCTGGAGCACGCGGGGCGGCACGACGGGCTGGTGGGTCGCCGGGTCCAGGTCCCAGACGCGGTTGTCCTCCCAGTCGCCGTCGAGGCCGAACCGGTGGCCGGGGATCGACGGCTCCGGGTACGGAAGCCGGGGGAACTCGTTGACCTGGTCCGGCTTGAGCCGCCGCCCCTGGTACCGCATGGCCGAGTCGACGTCGCCGCTGGCCATCAGCAGCGCCGACGCCTGGCCGTCCTCGCCGGCGGCGAGGTAGGCCGCGAGCAGCGTTGGGGGCAGCGTGGCCGCCAGCGTTGAGGCGACGCCGACCGAGAGGTACGAGCCCGCCGGCGGCGGCCCGTCGCCGCCGGGTACGGTCGCCTCGGCCGATCCGGTCCACCGCAGCTCGCCCGTGCCGACCGGCGTGGTGCCCACGTCGAACGACGCGACGTAGGTGCCGGCCGCCAGGCCGACGATGTCGGCGGCGTTGCTGTAGACGGCCGACCCGACCGGCGACTCGGCCAGCGGGAGCGTCGCGGCCAGCACGCCCGCCAGGTACAGCCGGACGACGAGCGTCAGGCCGGACTGGGTCGCGGGGTCGAGGGTGATGCTGATCTCACAGGCCATGGTTTACCGAGCGAACTGGGAGAGCCGCTTGACCGCCTTGCGGAGCGCGCCGTCGTTGGCATCGAGCGCCGCGTTGATCTGGGCGACGCCGGCGATCAGCGCGGCGAGGTCGGCCAGGTCGTACCCGGTCAACGCCGTGGCCGTCGCCGGCGGCGTCGGGGTGAAGTCGTCGACGGTGACCTCCGCCGCGTACACGTCGGCGTAGTCCGCGGCGAGGCTGGCCAGCGCGGCGAACGTCGCGTAGCTGGTCGCGGCCGTCTTGGCGGCGCGGCCGTAGAACGCGATGCGGGTCAACTTGCTTGTGGCTGCCATGCTGCCTCCGTTTAGTAGAGATCCGCCACCAGCAACGTCATGTTGCCGACGGGGTCGGTGTAGGTCAGGCCGCCGAGTGACTTGTCCAGTCGGCTCCCATCCTGGAAGTAGTAGGTGCCGCTGGCGTCGATCACCGTGCTGTTGTTGACGAGGTACCCGGCGTTGGTGTTGAAGCTGCCGAAAGCTGTAATGCCGCCCACCGTTCCGCCGCACTTCAGGTCGTACTCGTAGCCATCGGACGGATCGGAAAAGCTGTCGGCACCCATGCAGACCGGCCCAAGGAACCTCGCAGAGCATCCGCCTTGACTTTCGACCTCAAGGGCACCGTACCCGGGGCCGTCCCAGCTGTAGCCGCCATTGATGAGAAGTGCCCCGGTGACGTTCATGGCCCCGCTGTAGAAACCAGACGTATCAGTGAGCGACGCACCGGAGCTGAAGTCGGCTTCGTTGAGTGCGATCGACCCGGAAAGTTGCAGGGCACCGTCCACGGCCAGGTCGCCGCTGATGGTGCCGCCGGCCAAGGGGAGGTACGCGCCGACGGCGGCGTTGATCTGCGTCGCGGCCTGGGCGGCGGTGATCTTGGTGCCCACCAGCGTCGTCAGGGCCGCCGCCGCCGACTCGTCGGCCAGGAACCGGTTGTAAGCCTCCAAAAACGTATCGAGCGTTGAGGGTGCCCCGCTGGCCAGCGTGGCCACCGCGGCGTTGACCAGGGCGACGGCGGCGGCGACGAACGCCGTGGTCGCGATCTGCGTCGTGTTGGTGGCCGCCGTCGCCGTCGGCGCGGTCGGCACGCCGGTCAGCGCCGGCGAGTTCAGCGGGGCCGCAGAAGCCGGCAGCCCAGCCAGTTTGGCGGCGTCGACGTGCGGGTAGTACCCATCGGTCGTCGGCGATCCGGCGGGGATCGAGCCCGTCAATGCCTTGGTGGTCGGATCGAGCGCGAGCGTGAGCGGGGCCGCGCCGGTCGCCGATGCGACGCTGCCGGCCACTCCAGTGGCACCGGTCGCGCCGGTCGGCCCCACGACGCCCTGGGGGCCCGTGGCACCCGTCGCCCCAATCGCGCCGGCAGCGCCCTGCGGACCGGTGGCCCCGGTGTCACCCTTGGGGCCGGGAGGGCCTTGCTTGATGGGGTCGCCGACCACTCTTATTTCCCTCCCGCCAGGCCGAACAGCTGCAGTTCGGCGATGTTCCCGTACGACCCGGCGGGCGCGAGGTAGCGGACGTACCGGGCCGCCACGGGCGAGGCGACCGTCACGGTCGTGACCGACCCCGCCGCCGGCGCGGCAGTGATCGTGTAGAGCGTGGTCACGCCGCTGGTGAAGTCGGCCGAGCTGCTGACCTGGAACGCGCCGCCCAGCATGCGGGCCACCCACCCCACGCGAGGTGCGTAGCCGATCCGCGTTACGGTCCTGGCCGAGCCCAGGTCGAGGCCGACCCACATGCCGTTCGCGGCTGGGCCGTCGAAGAACGTGGCGACGTTCCCGTCGACCGCCTTGGCGATCGTGTTGCCGGCCGACTGGTACGACCCGGCCGAGCCGATCACCGTGCCGGGCAGGGCGGCGTCAGCGGCGGGCGCGGTCGGGGCCGTCGCCGGCACGGACACCACTGCGGGGGCCGTGGTCGGCGCGGCGCCCGCGATCGCCGCCCCGATCAGCGTGGAGGTCGCGGGAACCGCCGTGCCGAACAGGTCGACCGTGACCGGCGCGACGGAGGCGGCGGCGGCCGTCAGGCCGGCCGTGGCCGCCGGCGAGCTGGCGGCCGGCACGACCGGGGCGGCGACTGCCGCCACGTCCATCCCGACCGGCAGCACGGCGGGCAGCTGGAGCGGCAGCGGGCCGGCCAGCTGGGGGTCGGCGTCGGAGCCGAGCGGGTTGCCGGTGCAGACCTCCTGCAGCGAGTTGGCGCGGAACGGTGCCAGCCCCGCGTAAGTCTTACCCGCCCACGCGAACTGCGGGGCCGAGCCGTCGGCGGCGTGGTAGAGGTTGCCGGCGAAGGTGATGCCCGTCGACTTGGCCGCGACGGCCGACTCGTAGTTGACGGCCGTCAGCGGCCCGGTCGAGCAGATCAGGTTGTCGCGGAACGCGACATTCGCCATGAACATCGTGGGCAGCGTCAGGTTGCTCAGGTGGACGCCCGAGTTGCCCGCCGAGGGGACGATCAGCAGCGTGTTGTTGTAGACCTGGCAGTTGCTGATCCGGCCCCACAGCTGGACGCCGGCGTAGCCGTTCTTGCGCCCGTCGCCGCTGCTGACGTTGTAGCGGATCACGTTCCCCGTGAAGGCGGCCACGTCGTGCCACTGGCACATCAGCAGGCCGGCCCCGTCGTTGTCCGACGCGACGTTGTACTGGAGCACGCTGTTGCTCGTGCCGTCGTCCAGGTCGAAGCCGTCGCCGTCCTGGGCGACCGTCCGGTTGTGGGCCGAGACGTTGTACTGGATCGTCAGGTGGTCGGAGCTGTAGCCCCAGATCCCGCAGCCGCCCTTGCCGCCGACGCCGTTCGCGTAGGCGACGTTCCGCTCGACCACGGCCCCGGTCGTGCCCGAGATCACGATGCCGTTGCCGCTGCAGGTCCGTGTGCCGTCCCCGGCGTTGTCGTGGACCGCGTTGGCGGCGACGTAGAGGTTGGCCAGCCGGCCGGTGTCAGGTCCCCAGGTGTAGACCCCGCTGAACCCGTTGCCGTGGAGGTTGTTGCCCGTGATGGCCGACGCGGCGAACGCCGTGTTGGGCAGGTCCTGCAGGACCATCACGCCGCTGCGATAGAAGCCCGAGACGTCGCACCGGGTGACGGAGACCGGGGCGAAGGTGGTGACGGCCGCGTTGCACTCCAAGCGGATGCCATCCTGCATGGCGCTTTCGGCCGTCGCGCTGGACGTGCCGACCACGGCGAGGTTGTCGATGTGCAGGCCGCCGCAGTTGTAGGCGTAGATGCCGAAGTCGGTGCCGGCCACGATCGTCGCCTGGCCGGTGCCATAGCTGCCGATCGTGATCGGAGCGGCGGCCGTGCCGCCGGTTCCTCTGGGCCGGAGCGTGCCGGCGAAGGTGGCCCCGCCCTGGAACAACAGCGAGTCGCCCGGCGCGAGGGTGATCGTGTTGGCCTTGGCGATTGTCTTCCACGGCGCGGCGGCCGTGCCGGCGGCGGCGTCGTTGCCGGTCGGGCTGACGTAGTACGTCGCCGGCACCGAGTCGGGGATGGCCAGCGCGGCCACCATGAGGGCCGTCATGGCCGCCACCATCGCGAGGGTCGAACCGTTGCGTCTGATCGATCGAAACATCACGCCTCAGTTGCTAAAGGTGAACGACAGCTGGAGCGAGAGCGACGTCAGGGCCGGCGGCGAGCCGGTGGCGGTCGCGGTGAACAGCAGGACGTCATTGGTCGCGACGTTGAGCTCCGTGCCGCTGACGACGGTCGTGAGCGTGAGCGGGTGGGCCACGCGGGCGGCGATCGCTTGGCCGGCGGTGACCTTGGTTGAGTTGGCCACCGATAGCAGCGCCGCCGTGCCGGCGTTGGCCTGGCCGAGGTTGGACAGCGCGAACGTCCAGTAGTCGCTGTCGCTGGCGGCGGCGGCCGAGTCGGCCAGCAGCACGGCAGCCGACAGCTTGCCGGCGACCGGGGCGGCGACCAGGACGTGGGCCGTGGCCGAGATCGAGCCGACGTCCTTGGCCAGCGTGCGGGTGGCACCGGCGGCCGACATGAGCGACCCGCCGACCGAGCCGGCCGGGATCAGCGCCAGCAGCGCCTTGGCGTTGGCGATCGTCGCGATCGTGCTGGTCCCGGTCGTCACCTGGTACAGCGGGCAGCGGCCGGCGGTGAAGCCCGACGTGTTGCTGCTGAGGGTGCCCGACCCGTCGACCTCCACGTAGTTGACCAGGCTGGCCGACAGCGCCAGCGACGCGGCGGCGACGGCCAGGACGCCGCTGGGCAACCGGAGCCGCCCCGCCTTCAACGCGAGCGTCAGCCCGCTCGTGGCGTCAGGGTCGACGGTGAACGCGCCGCCGCCGAGCGCGAGGCTGTCGATGTCGACGCCGGTCGAGGTGATACCCGTGGCCCCGCTCGCCAGCGACGCCAGGACATCGTTGATGAACTGGGGCAGGCCGCCTGTGTACACGCTGGCGAACTCCCGGCTCATGCGGGAGAACGCACCCTGCTGCTGGCTGTTGAGCTGTCCGATCATCGTGATCCTTTGGTCGAGGCGACGTACTTGTGCTCGACCTGCGTCCGCACCTGCAGGTCCTTGTATCGCCGCTGAGCGACGGTCGAGTCGACGTTGAGCAGCTGGTCGGCGTCGGGCACGCCGTCGGCCGCCTTGAGCTGGGCGGCGCTGGCCAGGTCGGCCAGAAACGGGCGGGTGCTCTTCGTGCAGTTGGGGTGGAACGGCGGGCCGCCGCCCGGCAGCGACGACAGCGCGGGGTATCGCGAGTCGCGGCCGCTGATCGAGAACACCTTGCCCAGGTACCCCGAGCAGAAGTTGTTGCTGACGCGCCCGACGATCGCGACCAGGTCGAGGCCGGTCGATTCGAGCCGCTCGTGACGGGCGACGACCGTCGCCTGCCGCGTCTTGGTGCGGGCGACCAGCTCGGCGTAGGTGCGGACGTCGAACTCGATCGGCTTGCCGCTGCGCCCGACGATCCGCACCGTCCCGCCGTGGACCGCCTGCAGCTCCTGTCGAAGCTCGCGGATCGCCTGCCGCGGCTGGCCGTCGATGACCCCGCCGGCCAGCACGCGATCGATGGTCGACTCGCTCAGCTTGAGCTGGCGCGTCTGTCGCAGGACGGTCGTCGCCCGCGTCGCCATCGAGTCGGCCGCCTTGGACAGGTCGGCGAAGATGTCGCGGGCGAACGTCTGGACCGTGCCCCGATCGACCGCGTGGAACGAGCCGGCAAGCGGCGAGCGGGCCGGCCTGACACCGGCGTCGGCCGCCTGACGGTCGGCCAGAGCGACGCCGCTGGTGACGGCCGCGGTCAGCGCCGAGCCGGTCCAGGTCGCCGACCCCCGCTTGAGCGAGGCCAGGATCTGCTGCACCTGGCGGAGCTGGGTCGCGGCCCGCCCCTGGGCGAACGCCTGCGCGGCGTCCGTGCCGCCCGGCGGCCGCAGGACGATCTTGGCCATCCGCTCCGACGCGGCGACGAACAGGTCGCCGATCACGTCCACGGACGACGCGGGCACGCCGGAGTTGGACAGGTCGTCGGTGGCCATGGCGTGGACCGGTGCGGCCGCGAGCAGCGACAGCGCGCAGGCGAGGGCGATCGCCAGCGTGCGGAGAGGTTGGGGTCGGGTCGGGCTCATGGGCGGTCGCTCAGACGAGCAGCTCCAGCGTGGCCGAGGCTGCGCTGGCGTCGGCGTTGCCCGCCGACGCGGCCACCTGGAAGCCGATGTATCGCTGGGCGTTGCTCGGGGGCCGGTAGCGGACCGTCGCGGCGGGCGCTCCCGCCCCGCCGGCACCGGTCTGGACCAGGATGCCGCTGGACAGCGTCGTCGCGCTCGACAGGTCGGCGTTGGGCGAGCCGACGATCGAGTAGGTGTACGTCGTGCCGTTGGCGGCCTGGCCGACGGTCAGCGCGGGGGCGGTGAGGAGGAACTCGACGTTGCCGGCGAGGTACGCGTCGCCGGTCGTCGAGCCGGTGTCGAGCGCGGGCGACGTGACCGTGCCGCCGTTGGCCGCGGGCAGCGCCCGGGTCAGCTTCAGCAGGGCGTCGCGGACGTTGGGGGAGGAGGGGTTCACTGGGGGGCCTTTCGTTGTGGGTCGCGTTGGGCGGGGCGGCCGCCGCTCAGAGCGTGAGCGACTCGACGTTGCTGATGGAGTCGGTCACCTTGATCGGGATGCTCGTGTCGCCGAGCCCCTCGATCTCCTTGGGGATCGGGGCCGGCGCACCGGTCGGGTTGGTGGCGGTCCGGCTCTGCCGCAGCTGCGACAGCGACCGGCGGTTCGCCAGGATCACGTCGGGCTGGGTGCCGGCGGGGAACAGGGCGAGCGCCCTGTAGAGCAGCGCGTCGTTCAGTCCGCAGCCGGCGTCGTTCGTGATCTTCTTGATCCGCACCGCCGACCAGAGCGAGCCGACCTGCAGCCCCGGCCGGGCGACCATCGTCTGCACGTAGCCGTCGAACTTTCGGGCCGAGTTGTTGGGGTCGATGATCGACTCGATCCGCACCGGCGAGAAGCTGAACCGCCCGCCGTTGCCGAGCACCCACCGGACCTGCTGGGGCCCGAACCGGACGAGCCAGACCGACGTGCCGGTGTTGGCCGTCGTGCCGCCGGCGTCGATCACCATGTTGCTCGCGTCGTACGCGTCGACCAGGCCGGGGAAGCCGAGCGTGTTGCCGTAGCCGCTGCCCGCGCCGTAGTAGAACTGCTTCGACAGCGCCTGGAACTCGCCCTCCAGCGTGCCGCCGGTCTCCATCGCGATGTAGGCGGGTGCGCCGTCCGTGTAAGCGTCGGCCACCGCCTTATCGCTCTGGAACCGGGGCTCCATGATGTAGCACTCGACCCGGCGGTTCTCATAGGTGTGGGAGATGGGGGCCGAGCCGCTGTTGGCCGTGCGGAACGAGCCGCCCGTGTTGCCCAGGGCGGTGCGGACCAGCGTGGTGTAGCTGATGCCAGGGATCTCCCGGGTGTCGGCCAGGGTCAGCTCGGGGTGCAGGCGGATCGTCTCGTCGATCAGCCCTACGTCCTTGTCCGCATTGTTCGCGCGGACGATGTCCATGAAGGTCGGCATAGTGTTGGTTCCGTTGCAGGTCGAGTCGGTCGGTCACGTCGGTCGCTGATGGGCGGCCTAGCTCGGGAGCTTGAGGCCGCGGGCGAAAGCCGCCTGGCCATCGGTCAGCCCCATGTTGTTCGGCTTGGCGGCGGCGGCCGCCGCGTCGCCGGCCGACTTGCCGCCGGGGTCGCCGCCGCCCACGTCGGGCAGCTTCGCCCCCGCCGCGGTCAGGTCGGCCTTGAACTGGTCGCGGATCGACTGCTCCTCGGCCGCCCACTTGGCAGGGTCGCTGCCGAGCTTGGCCTGGTAGACGGCGGGGAGCCCCTTGAGCTTCTCGCCGACGAACGCGTCCCGCTGGGCGCTCGACTGGGCAGCCTCGTCCCGCTGCTTCAGCACGGCGGCGACGCCGTCGTTCACCAGCTTCGACACCTGCTCGGCGGTCAGCGGCGCGGGGGACGCCGGCTCCTTCCCGTCGGCCGGCTTCGCCTTGGCGGCGTCCGTCTGCCTGGCGGGCTCGGCCTTCGCCTTGGCGTCGGCCGCCATCGTGTCGGCGATCACCTTCTGGTTGGAGGTCAGCGCCGCCAGCGAGTCGGTGACGGGCTTCATCGCGTCGGCGATCGCCTTCTGCACGGCCGTCATGTCGAGGGCCGCGGGCGGCTGGGCGGCGGTGGTGTTGGTGGCTTCGGCCATGGTCGTTTCCTTTGCGTTGTGGTCAGGCGGCGATCGGCACGTCCGAATCGCCCTGTTCGTTCCCCTCGCCGGCGGCCACCTGCTGGCCGCCGGTCACGGGTTGCGGTTCGCCCATCAGCACGGTCGGCGTGGACGCCGCCCGCTCCTCCTCCAGCAGCGACAGCTCCTTCCGCACCGCGGCGGGGTCCTGCAGCTGCAGCTCGACGCCACGCTCGACGCTCATCACGCCGCACCCGCGGAGCGTGGCGATCTCGTTGGCCTGGCTGTCGGTGTCGGTGGGGAGGCCGTCCTGCATCTCGATGCCGACCGCCTGGCGGTCGTACCGGACGCCGGGGATCGTCTGCTCCATGTCCTGGGCGAGCGCGATCAGCCGGCGGATGGCCGCCTTCCAGATGACCGCCTTGCGCGCCGCCTTGGTGATGGAGTTGATCGCCTCCAGCCGGACCGACTTGTAGGCGTTGTGCGCGCCGGTCGCCCCCTCCTTGATCCCCAGCAGGATCGGCGACATCTCGGCCAGCTGCAGCAGCTCGCTGCGGACCTCCTTGCGGTCCTCCATGGCGGCCGCGAGCTCGGCGTTCCAGGTCAGGTACTGCGGGATCTCCTCCTTGTCCCGGAAGAAGTAGACGTCGTGCGACTGGGGCAGCTCGCCCTCGTTCGTGGCCGCCGCGACCGGCGCGGCCAGCTTGGGGTCCGAGTGCTTGGCCAGCACGCGGGCGATCTGCGTGTTCTTCGCGTTGAGGCTGTCCTGCAGCTCGACCAGCCCGTCGTACTCGCTGACGGGGATGTCGCGGACCAGCAGGTTGGGGATGTAGACGACCGACGGGCGATCGAGCCCGGTGCGCGTCTCGGGGTCCAGCGGCGCGGCCTGCGGATCTTCCTGGGGCCACTCGTTGAGCGTCAGGACCTTGGGCAGCACGAACCCCTTCTGGTCCAGCTGCTGCACCTGGCGCGTGATCGTGCCCGGCAGGTACCGCGTCGTAAGCAGCCGCCAGTCGGGGGCGTTCGGCGTGCCGACGTTGGTCGCGTTGTACTTCACGTACGACGCGTACTGCCCGTCGGGCTGCACCTTGCCCTCGGGGAAGATGTCGGCAGCGTCGACCCGCTTGAGGTAGACCTGGCCGTCCTGGACGACCGACTCGATGTACGCCTCGCCGTCCACGCCGCACTCGCCGGCCATCGCGTAGAGCAGCGCGTGCAGCGACGTGCGGTCGACCAGCTCGGTGATCTTGTCCTGCTGGATCTCGTCCTCGACGCGGACGGCCGGCTGAGCGCCGAACAGCAGGTCGGCGCTCTTCTGGCTGATCAGCTTCAGCAGGTTGTACGGGACGTACATCCGCCGCCGCCGCCCCAGCGTCATCGTCTCGGGGAAATCGAACTGCGTGCGCGCCTCGAAGAGGAACATCCGCCAGTGCCGCCCGTCGTGCAGCAGCCGGGCCTGGCGGATGCGCTCCAGCCGCGCCTGCTGCACCAGCGACAGGTATGGCGGGTACGACCCCTCGCGCAGCTGGTTGTAGCCCTCGAAGTCCGAGAAGAGCCACACCTGCGGCGAGGTGCCCAGGCCGATGTTGTTCGGGAAGTCGTTCACGGCGGTTCGAGGGCGGATCGATCATGCGTCGACGGCGATCAGGCCTCGACGGGGCTCCAGCTGTCGGCCAGGGCGAACGTGTCGTCGCGGGGCGAGTCGGTGATCGTGGCGACGAGCGGCTTCTTGTCCGGCCCCTTCGCGAAGGGGTCCTCGAACTCCAGGTCGACCATCTCGCCCTTCTTCACCTTGGACACCTGGGCCGGCACCCGCTTCCCGCGGCACAGCACCAGCTGCACCGCGTCGCCGACCTTCGCCGGCTTCCGCTTCGCGTCGGCGGCGTTGTCCTTGTTGTCGTTCTCTGCCATGGTCGGTTCCTCGAAAACGGGTCGGTCTCTCACCAGCCGAACGGCTTGGCCTTGAGCGGTGCGGGGAGCGGCAGACGAACGTCGTCCGCGGCGTGGTACGCCAGCGCCAGGCCCCAGAAGCGGTCGGCGTGGCCGTCGTCGTTGTCGGTGGCGTTGAGCCGGATGTTCCCGGCGGCGGTGACGATCTTCTGCACCTTGTGCAGGTCCTCGCGGATCGCGTCGACCGCGGGGACGCGCAGGAGCTTGTCCTGGAACAGCCGCTGGAGCGGCATGGCCAGCTCGGCCTTCACCGGCCCCGAGAAGTTGACGCCCTCGGCCCGCGAACCCCAGCGGTCCACCTGACGCTCGGCCAGCATCATGCCGATGCCCGTCTCGTCGATGCACAGCCGGCGCACGGCACGGTTGGCCATCAGCGTGTTCAGCAGCCCCTCCTGGGCGGTGAACGACACCTTGTCGAGCTCGCGCACCATGCGGGTGACGAACACGTCGCCGACCAGCTCCAACACCCACAGGACCGACAGGTCCCGCCGGCGTCCGACGTCGTACCCGGCGAACAGCCGGCCGGTCGACGGCAGCTGCTCGGGCGACTGGACCAGCTGCAGCTCGGCCGACTCGCACCCCCGGATCAGGTCGTACGACAGCAGCGACGCCTGGTCGCTGCTGGGCCGGCACATGTACTCCTCGGTCCAGCTGTCCTCGTCGGGGATCGTGGCGCGCAGGTCGTCGAGCCACTCCTGGCGGGCGCGGTCGTCGCGGGCCTTGAGCCCCTTGATCTTCTCGACCAGCCCCATGTCGACGGCGTCGAGGACGGTCACCGTGTGCAGCGACCCCTTGAGCTGGCCGGACGCGACGCCCTTGACCATCGCGTTGAAGTAGGACCCCTCGCCGTTGTGCGTCGACCACAGCCGCATCTGGTGCCCCCAGAACAGCGCCGTCGCGTGGGCGGCCTTGTACAGGTCCTTCCCGTCGCGGTGGAACGCGAACTCGTCCAGGTCGGCGTCGCCGCCCTTGGAGCGGAAGAACTTGGGGTTGCTGCTGCCGGCCACGATCTTGCGCCCGTTGGCGAACGTGAGGACCAGCGAAGTGATCTGGCCGTCCTCGATCAGCTCGGTCTCGGTCGACTCGGCCGCGACGGCGTTGAACACCTCGCACCAGGTCTTGCAGTAGTCGACGAACTCGCGGGCGGCCGTCAGGTCGGCCGAGCTGAAGTACAGGTTCGAGCCGCCCATGACGCGGCGCTCGACGGCGCGGAAGCTGCTGACGTAGGTCCACCCGATCCGCCGGCTCTTCTGGCCGATGGCCAGGCCGGCCGGCTCGTTGAGCCAGGCGACCTGGTAGGGGAGGAAATAGTTCAGCGGCTCGATCATGGTTCGCGTTCAGCGCTTCCGTTTCGAGGGGCCCTTGCCCCGCTTCTTCTTGCTCTTCTTCCCGCCCGTCACGCCGCGCCCACGCGGCGCGCTGCGGACCGTCCTGGGCGACGACCAGGGGCTCACGCCGCTTCCTTGATCCCGAGCAGCTCGCGGACCTTCGCCGCGACCGCCTCGCCCGACCCGCCCGCCTTGGCCAGCTTGTTCGCCTCGGCCACGGCCGCCTTCTGCCGGCCCCGCAGCTCGTCGGCGTCGAGCTGGCTGGTCATCGTGTTCTTGACCGCGACGCTGATCGACTTGAGGTCGGCCACGTTGAGCTCGCCGTCCAACTCCATCTTCAGCAGCCCCTCGAACACCAGCTGCTGCGCCTTGGTCACCGTCGCCTGGGCCATGCCGACCGGGTCGCTCGCCTGCGCCGCCAGGAACCCGCGGGCCACGTCGGCCGCCGCCTCGAACTTGTCCGTCGCGTCGAACTCCCGCTTCCACGTGCCGACCGCTGACCGGTGCAGCGTGTAGCCGTGCGCCTGCACCCACTCGTGGCACTGGTCGACCGTGCGGCCCCGCTCGCGGACGAACGCCTCCAGCGAGGCCAGGTCATCGCCGGACAGCAGCAGGGGCAGCTTGTGGCGGCTGGCCATCAGTTGCCCTCCGCGATCCGGTCGTCGTCCACGTCGGGGTCGGCGGGCACCTGCTCTCGCACGAGCATCGAACCCTTGTCCGTGATCCGGACGAACAGGTGCTCAGGCCCGAACGTCTCGCCCCGGCGGCGGGTCAGCAGCTCCTCGGCGACCAGGCCCTTGTTCGACAGGTCGCGGATCAACTGGACCGCGTGGCCGTCGTCCTCAAAACCCGAACCGGCCGGTGCGGTGGCCTGCACCAGGTCGACCAGCGGCCGGCCGTGCAGGCCGCCGCGGGGGGACTGGCGCGAGTGGTACAGCGCGTCGAGCAACGCCCGCCGCAGCCGCCGGTCCCTCGCCGTCTTGCCCTTGTCGAAGTCGAAGCCGCTCATTCGCTGCACTGCCTCCTGACCTCGTCCCGCAGGTCCTTCAGCTGCTGCTGGACCGACCTCTCGTGCTCCTTGAGGTCTTCCTTCGTGACCGCGTTTCGCGCGATTTGAATTTGGACGTCCTTGATCTGGGTCAGCGCCTTCAGCTCCAGCTGTGCGTCCTGGTGGTTGAAGCGCTCGCTCGCTGATTCGATCTTCTCCATCGCGCCGTCCAGCCTGGCGGTGATGAGGTCGATCGACGCCATGCTCTTCTGCGACCGCTCGTCGACCGTGTGGCTGATGCGCCGCATCCGCTCGTCGATCAGCTTCCCGGTCAGCTCGTGCCGCTCGTCCAGCAGCCGCATCGCGTCCCGGTGCTGCTGCTCGATCTTCTCCATGGCCTGGTTGAGGACCCGGCCCTCCATGCCCTTGATCGTGTGCTGGTCCTGCGACAGCTTCCGCAGGCCCCAACCGATCGCCGCAGTGATGATCGTGTTGACCGGGAGGTAGACCCAGATGGCGGTCTTGGTGATCGACTCGCCCCCATCGCTCGCGGCCGCCAGCAACTGCATCATCTGATCCCCGTTCCGTCTCGCGCGTCCCCGTAAGGGCGACGGCCACTCAGTCGCTCAACGCCGCCGTGGCCGCCGCCCGCTCCTACAGGGATTCGTTACGCCTGCGCGCCGGTCGACTGGTTCGACGCGCCGGCGTCGTCGGTCGCCGCCGAGCCGCTCGACTGATTCGCCGTGCCGCCGAGGACCGAGTTCTCCGCGGCGATGTCGGCCGCGTCCTTCGTGTTCGCCTTGTCGGCCGAGATCTCGCCTTCGAGCTTGTTGATCGCATCCGCTTCGCGTCCCATCGTGGTCTCCTTTGTCTGGCGTCTGAGGCGGCACCCGCCGCCGTCACGCAAGCTGCCCCGCTACGTGCGGGGCGACGCCGGGACGGCCAACGTGCGGTAGGGCCGCTGACCCGGGTTGATCGGTTGGGGTGGAAGTCAACCCGCGCCGCTGGAAGTCAACGGCTTCGCTTCCATCAGCGTCGCGGGCGTGAGGGTGGTGTCGGTGAGCGCGCTGGCCGGGGCGGCCGCGACGATGCCGGCGGCGTCGGCGACGATCTTCTCAGTCTTGGCGGTGAACGAGACGGTGGGGTCCCGCCAGTTCTTCACGTCGGAGACCACCTCGGCGATCGCCGACTTGTGGTCCACGACGGACGTGGCCAGCGAGGCGATCGTCCCCTTGTTGGTCAGGTAGGTGCCCAGCGCGCCCAGGCCGGCCGAGACGATCGCGACGGCGGTGCCGGCGGCGGTGATGTACGGCGTCGTGACCGGCGCGACCGCCTCGACCAACGTCACCCCCGGCGAGGGCTGGGTGGTGGGCGAGCCGACCAGCATCGCGCTGAGGTTCTTGCCCTCGCTCGCGGCGTTGGTCAGGCTGGTGCCGGCGGTGGTTTCCTGGGCGGGCGTACAGCCGCCGAGGATGATCATGATGCCCAGGGCGACCATCGCCCACAGCGCGAGCGTGATCAGCAGGCCGAGCGCCGGCCATTCGTCGGCCTCAGGGGAGCCGGCCCGATTGCCGGCTCCCTCGCTGCCGTTGGGGGCGGCCCGGTGGCCGCCCCCCGTCGCGGGGTGGGGATTAGTATCGAAGTCGGCGACCTGGCGGCTCGTCACGCCGCCCGCGGCGGCGGCCGCCGCGGGCGTGGGGAATAACACCGGAAGGTCGGCGGTGAGCGGGATGGCAAACGATGAGCGGCCGTGCATGGCGAACCGTCCGTGGCTCGCCGGCTCCCGTTGGCCATCAACGCAATGGCCCACGGGAACCGGCTGGTGCGCGGTCCGCGTGGGCCTTTTCGGTCACAGATTCCGTTTCGCGTCAGGTGCGAGACGTTCTTCACTCCGGCTCGTCTGACGCCTCAGAACATAACTTGCGCGGCAACGCTGTCAACTATTTGGAAGACATCTGCGAGGGAGCGAGGAGTTGTATATAGCCCTGAGGTTGCGACCGCTCGCCGAGAAGCAGGAATAGATTCGAAGTGGTCGCTGGCACGTCGTAGACGAGCATTCCAACCTTCGCGACGCCGGGATTTAGCTCATCGTACACGTGCAAGACGTCTGGAATTAGAAAGCCTTTCGATGAAGTGCCGTAAGTCCGGCCCTCGACATCGACGAGTAGATAGTCCTGCAGGTGGGCTTGTTCATTGCCACGGTTCGTGATCGACACCCTCAGGTTTACGAACACGCCGTCAGATCTCTCGGCGTACGGCTTGGCTCCGATAGTTAACGAGCGGGACAACGAAAGGACGTTGATCCTGACGGTCCCGACATCCAATTCTTGGCCCATTACTAAGACCGGAGGAGTCTTCGGTGCCTCTTGTTGTACCGGTTGATCAGCCTGCGAAGTTGACGGTTGCCCATGCACCGCGTCGACATCGACCGCGGGTGCCGTGGGCACCGGCTTCGCGGGCTTGGAATGTGCAATGTAAAAGGCGCTCGCCAGGACGATGAAGAGGCAGATTAACGCAAACTTAACTACCCCCGATAGCACCCATGTCGCCGCCCGGAGGTACTGGCTCGAACGCCTAACCGTCGGCTGCACGTAGACGACAGGAGACGGTAGGTCCGACGACCGGACTGGCGTCGGTTGCCTGAGGTGAGCTTCGCACGCGGAGCAGACGACCCGTTCATTCCAAACACGAGGCGTCTCCAGCCGACCAATGGTTCTGCCGCAGTTCTCGCACTGTTCCGACATTGCTACCCCCTTGCTTTTCGCTTCCGAGAAGAGTTGAGCCGGATGCAGCTTACCGCCATCGCTGCCCGAATCACGCTTTCTCTGCTGACGCGCAGCGTCGCTGTGAACGCCGGGTTCAGGCAAGTGAGGAGAAGGTGCGTGGGGCTGCTCGGGTCGACCGTCACCCGCTTGAAGGTACTCCTTCCATCTCCGGAGCCGTCTAGCTGAACGTAATAATCCTCCCCGTCAACGATGCCGTTTTGCTCGACTTCTAAGGGCGAAAAAACAGCAACCCATCCATCGGGGTAATCCGGCTCCATGCACGCTCCGTCAACCACGACTGCGAAGGCCGCCGGATCGCGTACGGGAGCATCGACGGTGCGCTCAGACCGGCCATCTGGCTGATCGGGATCATCGCGTTCGTCCCACCTGGCAGCAGAGACTCCCGCGTAAAGCGGAATGGAATGGAGCGAGACCACTTCGGCCGGCTGCGTCACCGTCCATCCCCGAGAGGCTGCCAACATCTGTTCGATCACCTCTTTTGGTCGCCCCAGACCCTTCGCCAGCCTTGTCATGTTCGCCCCCCGGATATTGGGCTTTGGCGACTGAATCCAGTGCCGAAGCGTGCGGAATGGGATGCCTGATGCAGCGGCGAACGCCGGCTGCTCCATCGGAATGTCTTCGATTTCCCGCTTCAACCACGCGCCAAAGTCCAGTTCACCGGTCGTCATCACAGGGCTGAATGATGACGAGTGATGACAAATCCAGCAAGGCCATTCGAATTTGGCGCTTGACGCAAGCTGCAACGGATGTGCGTTAATGATGACAAGTGATGATAGACGATGAGGAATGACCATGGCAAAGGACGGCAGGCACTCGATTCGATTCGAAAAGCTCGCTGATGACATCCGTCGGATTGCTCGTCGAAAGCGGTGGTCGTTCAGCCAGTACGTCGTCATCGAGATGGAAAAGGCGGTTCGGCGCGAAAAGGCCAGGCAAAGACAGCCGGAGCTCCAAACGCCTAACTGACTTCACTCCGGTTCCACGCGAAGCCGGACGACCGCAAGGCCGTCCGGCCCGCGTGGGCCTTTTAATACAACGCTAGCAAACGCAAGGAAGCACGCCGTGTTGAAAATCGGACGCAAGCAAGGGCAGTCAATCGTCCTGGTCGATGGGGGCGGCCTGCAGATGGTGGTGACTGTCACTGAGCTGATCCGCGAGACCGGCTACATCAACCTACTCGTCGCGACGGCCCCCAACTGCATCGGGGTCACCCTGGCTCCTGGCCGGTTCATTCCGCTCGGCGCTTCACTCCAGTTCGAGGCCGACGTCACCATCCACAACGACGAGGACGGCCCGGTGTTCCACCGCGACCACCGCTTGGCGTTTGACCTCCCGAAGCATGTCCACCTCTGGCGTCTCGAACTCGTTCGCCGCCCCGCCGCGAAGGCGGTGGCACAGTGAAGCCTCTCGCTTACCACCCGGTCGCCGACATGTTCCCCCTGATCGACGGGGCCGAGTCCGAAGAGCTCGTCGAGGACATGCGGAAGCACGGCCAGCGGCACGCGATCCTGACGCACAAGGGTCAGATCATCGACGGCCGCAACCGGTACCGCGCCTGCCAGGTGCTCAAGAAGCGGCCCGTGGTCGAGGAGTGGGACGGCAAGGGGTCGCTGACCGAGTTGTCGGCCTCGCTCAACCTGCACCGCCGACACCTGACCGCGGCGCTGCGGACCGTGGCCGGGGTGGCCGTCGAGGAGGGGTTGGCCGCCGAGGCCAAAGATCGCATGGTGGCCGGGGGACGTTCGAAGGGGTTGGCAAAGTTGCCAACCCCTGCCGACGCCCTACATGCCCGGGACCGGGCGGCCAAGCTCTGCGGCGTGTCGAGCCGGTACATCGGCGAGGCGAAGGCGATCAAGGCGAGCGACCCGGCCGTGTACGCCGACCTGGCCGCCGGCAAGCTGACCGTCTCGCAGGCTAAGCGGGCGGTACAGAGGTCAGCCAAGGTTGTCAAGCTCAATGGCACACGTCTGGTCGCCCCCGCCTTGGGCGATGCCTGGGAGGTCCGGACGGGCGACTGCCTTAAGGTCCTGCCGACGCTCCCCCGCAAGCATTGCCGGCTCATCATCGCCGACCCGCCGTACAACATCGGCATCGACTATGGCAAAGGTAGCAAAGCCGACCGATTGCCCGACGGCGAGTATGTGAACTGGGTCCTCAAGTGGATGGACGAGCTGATCGACTGCCTGACGCCGGACGGCTCGCTGTGGATCGTGATCGGCGACGAGTACGCGGCCGACTACGTGGTCGCGGCGAAGCTGAACTGGAACCTTAAGCTCCGCGCCTGGGTGAAGTGGTACGAGACGTTCGGCACGAACTGCTCGGACAACTTCAACCGGACCAGCCGGCACCTGCTGTACTTCGTCCGCGACCCCAAGCGGTACGTGTTCAACCACGCCGCGTTCAACCGGCCGAGCGCGCGCCAGGCCAAGTACAAGGACAAGCGGGCGGCCGCCGGCGGCAAGCTGTGGGACGACGTGTGGCAGATCCCGCGGCTGGTGGACAACGCCGCCGAGCGGGTGCCGGGGTTTCCGACCCAGCTGCCCCTCGGCCTGATCCGGCCGATCGTCGCCGGCTGCAGCGAGCCCGGCGATCACGTGCTGGACCCGTTCAACGGCAGCGGCACCACGGGCGAGGCCTGCATCCTTGAGGGGCGCCGGTACCTGGGGATCGAGCTGTCACCCACGTACGCCGACCTCGCTCGCCGCCGGCTAACCAACGCCGCCACCGGCGGCGTCCCCGTCGCGGAGGCCAAATGACCAAGCGTACCGACACGGCCCGCCTGGCCGAGGTCTGCGAGGACTCCCGGCGCACGCTGTACCCCGCGCTGTCGCGGGACGGCCTGCTGACCTCCCCTCGCTCGGCGATCGCCGTCTGCAACCGCGTGCGGGAGGGCCTCAACCGCACCGCCCGCGAGGGCTGCACCGACGAGGTGATCCTGAGGGCGTGGCTCAACGCCAGCAAGCAGGGCAAGGACATCGGCCGGCTGCCGCGGGCGCGGAAGGGGCGTGGGCGGTGAGCACGGCGGCCGGCCACATCTTCGGCGTGGACGACGCGGCACCGGCGGCCCCGGGCCGTCGCCGCGGTCCGACCGGGCCGGTGGCCGACCTGTCGGCGGCGGCGGTGGCGCAGTCCAAGCGGGACGGCACATACGAGTCGCCCGGCCACCTGTGCGGCTCGTGCCGCCGGTGGACCGACGCGATCTGGTACGTGCTGCCGCAGTACCCGCGGACGCAGTTCTGCGCGGCGTGCGCGACGGCGATCGGTCAGGGACCCAGACCACGGGAGGCCCGCGATGGGCACCGTTGAGCTTTCGGAGCTGGACCGGATCGAGGAGGCCGTGCGGGACGTTCGGTTCGAGCGGTACCGCGACTGGTCGCGGGCCGCGCTGCTGTGCCACCCGGCCGACGCCGTGCGGCTGTGCGATGAGGTCCGCGTCCGGACCGGGCTGTGGTGGTCGGACGCCAACATCCTCTGGACCCTTTTCCCGGCAGCCCGGCGGCCACGGAGTCGAGCATGAGTGAGGTACTCAAAACCATCTTTGTGGACGCGGCGACCACCCGGGACCTGCTCCGGAGCCTGTGGTCCACCGTCTGCCCGGCGTGCGGTGGCGGCAAGCGAGGCAAACAGACGTTCTGCCGCGCCTGCTACTACCGGCTCAACCCGGCGCTCCGGAGCCGCCTGTACGCCCTGATCGGTCAGGGCTACGAGTCGGCATTCGCGAGTGCGATGGATTTCCTGGGCGCGAAGCGGGTCACGATGCCGCCGCGGATCGGGGGCGGCCATGAGTGACGCGACGGACGAGAGCCGCCTGCGGCTCACGCTGCACGGCGACATTTCCCGGCTGTGCTCCGAGTGCGATGCCCTGATGCAGTCGCTCCACCGGATCGCCGGCACCACCAAGCG
Source organism: Tepidisphaeraceae bacterium (assembly GCA_965198865.1). GTDB lineage: Bacteria > Planctomycetota > Phycisphaerae > Tepidisphaerales > Tepidisphaeraceae > CBDAQA01. The sequence continues at coordinate 20,526 of CBDAQA010000027.1, forward strand.
GATCGTGGAGCACGAGTCAAACGACGCCGCCTGCCAGGCGGCCCTGCAAATCGGCCTGGATGCGATGGGCCAGATCAGACTGACGCGGCAGCTCTGGGACGAGCTGCTCGACCTTAAACGCGCCGCCCTCGGCGGCAGGGAGACACCGTGATCGAGACGCTGGACAACGAGGTGACGACGGACCCGGCCGCCGACGGGGCGGCCGAGGACCAGCAGGCGATCGCCGACGCCGAGGCCACCGCGATGGGCGAGCGCCGGTGCCTGGCGTGCGAGTCGCTGATCCCGCCCAACGCGATCCGCACCAAGGTCCTGGGCAGCTCCGAGCCGGGCCGACCGTCGCGGGCACGCCGGGTCCACCTGTACTGCGGCCACTGCGACCTGACCTACGAGCTGGTCCAGGTCCGCAGCGGCGACGGCTGGACCAACTCGGCCATGACGGCGGTGACGGACCGGGCGACCCGTGCCAAGGTGGCGCGCGACATGGCGGCCGGCCAGGGCGTGACCTACGTCGACCGTCCGGACGCTGACGCGACCGACCAGGCCCGCCAGGACCTCATTGATCACCTGGAGCGGTACATCGCCAGCAGCGAGCAGATGCTCGCCGAGGCCCGCGCCAGGCGGTCGCAGTTGATGGGCGTCACGCCGGCCGGGACTTCGGCGCTGGGCATCGGGGGCTGGTCGGGGGGATCGTTTCCGTACACCAGCGGCGACATGCGCCACCTGATGGAGCCGCACGACGCGGACGAGCAGAGCGGCGGTGACCACTGGTCGCAGCAGTGACCGAGGACGTGCGCTACATCATCGACCACATGTCCCCGCTTGAGCTGGCCGACCTGCGTGGGCGGGGACGTGTGACGTTGACGCCGGAGCAGCTGGCGCGGGCCGACCAGGCCCACGCCCGGCCTTTGCGGATGTGGGTCGTGAGGGCGGGGGACGATTCGACCGCCGGCACGGACGGGCCGGCGACGACGGACCAGGGACAGGGCCGGGAGCGGGCGGCATGAGCAACGGCATCGGATACATCGACCTGGAGACGGCGGCCAAGCGGTCCGGCCGGGTCGTCGGCCACCTGTCCCGGCAGTGCCGGGACAAGTGGGCGGCGGCCGGGCTGGCCGAGCAGCGCAAGCCGGCCTCCGGCGGCAAGCCGACGTGGTACGTGCGGGAGGACGCCGACCCGACGTTCGCCCGCGTCAAGCGTGCCGACCAGGTCGGGACGGACCTGCGCCAGTTCAGCGAGGCGCAGCGTAAGGCGGCGCTGCGCAAGCGGCGCATCCTGGCCGAGTGGGACACGTTCTGCGGACACGCCCTGGCCATGGGGTACGACCGGGGCCGCGCCACCAACACGTTCATCGAGCGATTGCTGATCGACAGCAACGAGCGGGTGAGCCGCACGCAGCTGTACGAGTGGGCCGATCGGTACAGGGCCGGCGGCCCGGCGGCGCTGGTCGATCGCCGCGGGTGCAAGCCCAAGGACGACGACGCGCCCGACCCGTTCCTGGCCGAGGTCGTGCGGCTCTACCTCTCGACGCACAAGCCCAAGCTGGCCGTCTGCCGCGAGATGACGCTGCACAAGGCCGCCCAGCACGGCTGGACGGCGCGCAACTACAAGGCGTGCTACCGGGCCGTTCAGGCGATCCCGGCGGCGGTCGTCTACAAGATGCGCCACGGCGAGGAGGCGTACGTCAACAACGCCGAGCCCTACCACGAGCGCGACTACACCACGCTGGAGAGCAACGAGGTGTGGTGCAGCGACCACCACCAGTTCGACGTGGTGGTCCGCGACGGCGGCCGGCACCTGCGGCCGTGGGTGACGGCCTTTGAGGACATGCGCAGCCGCAAGGTCGTCGGCTGGCACGTCTACGCTCACGACCCCAACAGCGACGCGATCTTCTCAGTGTTCCGGCGGGCGGTGATCGACCACGGCATCCCCCAGGGGCTGCTGATCGACAACGGCAAGGATTACGACTGCTACGCGCTCAACGGCCGCACGAAAAGGGACCGCTGGACCAAGCACAAGGTGCGGGTCGAGCTCGACCCGGAAAAGGCGAGCGGACTGTTCGGCGAGCTGGGGATCGCGGTCGGCCACGCGCTGCCGTACCACGGCCAGAGCAAGCCGATCGAGCGGTGGTTCGGGACCGTCGAGACCAAGACGGTCGTCTGGCCAACCTACTGCGGCAACTCCCCGGCCGAGAAGCCCGAGGACCTGCAGCTGGCGATCGAGCGGGGCAAGGCCCCGACGCTGGCCGACTTCGCGGCGTGGTTCGACGCCTGGGTGGTCGAGTTCAACGCCGGCCACTCGCACAGCGGCCAGGGCATGGACGGCCAGACGCCCAACCAGGTCTACGCCGCCAACCTGCACCGGGTGCGGACGGCGCGCGTGGAGCTGCTGGACCTGCTGTGCCTCAAAAAGGTCGGGCCGGTCAAGGTCGGGCAAAACGGCGTGACCTACAACGGCCTGCGGTACGGCCAGCACGTGCTGGCGATCCAGCGGATGCTCGGCCAGCAGGTCACGCTCCGCGTCGACGAGCGGGACGTGACCCGCGTCCAGGTCTACGCGGCCGACGGCCGGTTCGTCTGCATCGCGCAGTCCAACGATCAGCTCCCGTTCAAGACCGCCGCCCAGGACCTGCGGGCGGCCTCGGCGGCGAAGCGCAAGTCGCGCGAGCTGCTCAAGGAGTACAAGGAGGCCCGGCCGCGCCTGGCCGACGACCTCCCCGAGTTGATCCTCCAACAGGCGGCCGCGCGTGCGGCCGCCGCCCGCGCGGAGGCGTCGACCGTGCCGCCGCCGCCCGGGCCGAACATCAGCCCGTTCCGGCACGCGCTCGAAGAGCAGTTGGACGCCGTTCAACGGGCGTCCGAATCGGCGTCGAGCCGCCAGGCGGTGGGGGCCGAGTCGGCCCCGCTGCCTGGGCGTTTCCTATACGGCCAGACGCCGGCGGCGACCGACGCGGGGCCGGCGCCGGCCGCCGCCTCGTTCCGCTCGCTGATGGGGGACGCCCATGAGTGACCACACACACAGTTCGGTTCGGCCGCCGGACGCCAGGACGGCGTTGATCGGGCGCGACCGTATCCGGGGAGCAACCAGGATGATCGCAGAGGGCACGGATGCCCCGCACGTCACCGCCGAGCAGATCTCGGCCGTCGCCGACGACGTGCGGCTGTTCATCGCCACGTACAAGCTCAAGGGCAAGGAGGTCGCCAAGGCGATCGGCATGTCCGAGACGGTCGTGAGCGAGTTCCTCAACGGCAAGTACTCGGGCAACAACGCCCAGGTCGCGATCGACCTGGAGGCGTGGCTGGTCGAGGAGGAGGAGCGCCGCAAGCGGCCGGCCACCACGCAGTTCGTCTGGACCAACGTCGCGCAGGAGATCAAGGCGGTCGCCAACTACTGCCTCGACAAGCGGGCGATCGGGCTGTGCTACGGGCCGGACACCAGCGGGATCGGCAAGACGACCGCCCTGCAGGCGATCCACCGACACATCGGGCCTCGCCGGGCCAGCCTGGTCACGGTCGACAAGGTCGACGCCAACCCGACCGGACTGCTGCGCAAGCTGTGCCGCGCCATGCGGGTGGACGACGGCGGGAGCAACGCGCAGAAGTTCGCCCGCGCGGTCCACCACCTGACCGGCCGCTCGCACCTGCTGCTGATCGACCAGATCCACAACCTCCGCGGCAGCAAGGAGGACCGGCCGTTCTACATCCTGGCCGACCTGTTCGACGCGACCAGGACGGCCCAGCTGTGGTGCGGGACGGCCGACCTGGTCGGGTACCTGCAGCGGCAGCAGCGCAAGCACGGCGACGAGTCGCTGACCCAGATCCGCCGCCGGATCTTCCCCTGCGTCGACCTGATGGAGGGCGTCCGCGCCAGCGGGCCGGACGGCACGGGCGAGCCGCTGGTGACCGTGGACCAGGTGCGCGAGATGTTCGCGCGCAACCAGCTCAAGCTGACCACGACGGCCGCCCGGTTCCTCTGCGAGCTGTGCAACCAGCCGGACAGCGGCGCGGTGGGGCTCTGCGTCCAGCTGGTCGAGTACGCCACCATGATGGCCGAGATGCGGCGGTCGACGTCGATCGACCTCCCGCTGCTCAAGGAGGCCCTGCGCCGCGGGTTCTCGCCCAAGCGCGCCGAGGACCTGCTGCACCGCATGGAGGCCGAGCACGCCGAGCAGCCGCAGCGCGCGGCGAGGGCGGGGTGATCCATGGCCACGCAGTGCTGGGTGCTCGTTTCGTTCCTGGAGGCGTTCGACGGCACGCCGCAGTTCGTCAGTCAGGACACGTTCCACGGCGACGACGTGTGCGTGCCCAGCTGGTGCGACTCGCCGCGCGAGGCGCACCAGTTCGCCAGCAGCCGGTCGGCTCGGAAGTTCCTCGGCCACCTGGATGCGTTCGGCGTGTACCCGATCAACCTGAGCCTTTTCGGATTTGTGGAGTGACATCATGAGCATCATGACATCGGGCCGGCTGGCCAGGCTGCGACTGTTCCCCTTCGACTGCCGCGGGCACAAGGTCGGTTATTTCGAGGACTCGCCTGGCAACCGGTACCAGGTGACGACGGCCTGGTGCAACTCGGCTGGCGAGTGGCACGAGCACCACATGCTGTACGGAAGCATCCCCGAGGCCGCGGAGCGCATCGGGGAGTTGGTCGACTACGGGCGCACTGTCGAGCGTATGGAGCGTGATCTCGGCCGACCGCTGACGTGGGACGAGCTCCCAAAGGACGCCGACCCCCGCGACCAAGTCGACCCGCCGGCCGAGCCGCTGCCGTGCCCGTTCTGCGGTGGCCCCGCAGAAGCGACGGTCGTGGACGGCGATCACCTCGTTAGCTGCGCTGCTCGCGTCGGCTGTTCCGTCTACGTCGTGGCCGGCCCCTACACGGCAGCCGACAAGGCTGTGCGGGCGTGGAACCGACGTGCAGACCGGAGCACAAAACCATGACGCACCGAATCGTGATCGCGGGCGTTCCCCGCGCCGGCAAGACCACGCTGGCCCTGGCAACGTCCTCCCTCAACGCCGCGCCGGTCCGCCACACGGACGACCTGTTGACCACGCACGGGTGGAGCGACGCCTCCGCCACGGTCGCCGAGTGGTTTGACCGTGCCGGCCCTTGGGTGATCGAGGGGGTCGCCAGCGCGCGGGCGTTGCGCAAGTGGCTCCTTGGGCACGACGGCGGCCGCCTACCGGTCGACGTCGTGCTGCACATGTCGCAACCGCGTGCGCCGCTCACCGACGGCCAGGCCCGCATGGCCAAGGGATGCCTGACCGTTTGGGAGCAGGTCCGGCCGGTGATCGTCGCGCGCGGCGTCTGCGTGATCGAGCTCTGACCAGGACACAAGATGGCTTCCAACGCCCAAATTCGGCTTGTCCAGACCGCACGGCGGAGGGCGGAGCTCAGCAATAACGCCTACCGCACCGTGCTTCTCAGCGTGGCCGGTGTGGCGAGCAGCAAGCTGCTCAACAACACGACCTTCGAGGACGTGATGAGCATCCTGGAGGACCAGGGGTTCGAGGACACCAAGCACGGCCCTGGCTACTGGGGCCGAAAGGTCGTCGAGCATGGCCAGTACGCCAACGCGCGGATGGTCCACAAGATCAACGAGCTCGCCGCCCAGGTCGAGCGCTACCCGCTGGCCGCGATGTGCCGCCGCATGTCGATCGAGCGGACGGACGAGCCGACCAGGCTCTACCCGCGCGAGGCATGGAACCTGATCGAGGCCCTCAAAAAGATCGGCGAGCGCAGCGACGCGCATGCGGGGGGGGGGGTGGGTGACGCGTGATGAACAGCGTGACGCTCCAGATCGGGCAGATGGTGCCGTGGCCGGAGTCGCCGGACGGGGTCGCCCAGGTGGACGACCTGCACCGGACGCGGGTCACGATTCTGTACTGGCGACGGGGCCGGCTTTGCCGCGCGCAGCCGAGGGCGGCCGAGCTGGCGACGCTGATCCGCCGCCAGCCGCTGCTGATCACCGAGCCGCCCAACGTGTTTCAGAGGGCGGCGCTCCCGCGGGCCAAGACGTTTGAGGTGCAGGGAGGATGAGCCGGGCCACGGAAGGCCCTTGTTGGACGGGGTAGCTCAGTGGCAACGAGCACTGCCATAAAGCCAAGGTTGCGGGTTCGAGCCCCGCCGCTCCACTCGGGCGTAGCTCAATCGGATAGAGCACGGCAAAAGGCAGAGGTCGCGGGTTCAAGTCCCGTCCCCGTTCATTGGAGGTCTTTATGTCGCTTCGACGCCGACCCAATTTCGCCGCTGCGCGATGGGATCCGATCAACGAGGGGTGGTGGACCAAGGCCCACAAGTTCGTGCCTCTCGACTTTGTGGAGCGAGCTTTGGCCGAACGCGACAGGGGCAACGTCGTCCCCATTCTCAACCTGGTTGCCGACGCTATCGGCCAGGACGTCCAAGACCTGTACGACGTGGTTTGGCCCGGACGGCCGCGTGCCTGACGACTACCCGCCCACCCTCCGCATCTGCGACGCCATCTACGGCGTCGACCCCGCCGGCCCCGGCGGCAGCTACTCCGTCGGCGTCCCCTACGCCTACGACACCGCGGCCGGCCCCGGCCTGGCCCGCACCCTCCGCGTCGTCCTGGTCCGCTGCCCGTCCTGCGGTTCGCCCCTGCGCTCAGCGGACAAGGGCGAGCTGACGTGCGCCGCCCTCGCGTGCGGCGTTCGATGGTTCGCCGTGCGCGTCAGCGAGCCGGGGCCGTCGCCCGTACTGGCGCTGACCGATCAGCGGCCTTGAACCTGTCGCAGGCGATGCCAGTTGTTGCCCCGTCCCCCAGTGCGAGCGATGACCCGTTCATGGGATGCCACGGACGGCCGCCCAATACATGCGGGACCGCCGGCAGCGCCAACCGCCGGCAGTCCCTGACCGCCGCCCCGACCGACGCGAGGCAACGGCTACTGGCTGATTCGGCCAGGGAGCCCGCTTGCTTAACCAACACCGCCCGTCGAGCCGACCCCAGCTCGTTGCGTTCCTGCGTTCGACCGACCCGTTCCTCTTCCTGCGCGGCAGCGCGGTACATCGCCTCGCCCAGATGCCAGACGGATCGATCGACGCCTTCGTGACCGATCCGCCCTACGGGATCGAGCTCCGCCTGGGCACGCGAGTGCCCGGCTCCAACTCAATCCGTGGCGACGGCCGCGACGCCGCACGCCGACTGTGGCGCGCAGCGTTGCCCGAGATGTTTCGCGTGGCCAAGCCGGACACGCTCCACCTCGTGTTCGGGACACACAAGTCGCCTTGGATGCACGACGCGCTGGCGCGTCACTTCCGCGTGGTCGGCTGCATCGTTTGGGACAAGCGGATCATCGGCCTCGGCCACTACCTGCGCCCCCGGTGGGAAATGATCTACGCCTGCGCAAAGGGGCGGCCGCACCGTCGCGGAACCGCGCCGGCCGACGTGTGGGAGCAGGCACGGATCGTCAAGACCCATCACCCGTGCGAGAAGCCCGTTCAGCTGCTACGCCGCGCCGTCCGTCTCGCGTGCCCGCCGGGCGGCCTGGTCGGCGACCCCTTCGCAGGGATCGCGTCAACCGGCGTGGCGGCGCTGGAGGAGGACTGCCGATTCTTCGGGGTGGAGATCGCGCGTCAGCACTGGCAGCTTGGGCAGGCCAGGCTCATCGAGAGGGCGCGCTTTGCGCGCGCTGCGCGCTTTTCTTCAAACGGCGATCAGCCCCCAGTCGACGCGTCGTAAACCTAGCATCGAAGCACTCTCGCGCCCCATGGCCCGGCAAAGCGCGCCCGTCCGGAGTCGACCTCATTTCCCCGTCCATTGAGGCCGCCGTCCGCTGTAGCGACTCAGATGCGATTCCGTCGTAACTCGTGTGCCAGCCGGGCCGTCTCGTCCGGCTGTGGCCGAGTGCGTCCGTCCGTGTCTGCCTGTCCATTCACACGTTCTGCGGTCGCTGCGCACCGGCTTTGAACGACCGCGTGCGATGCGCTGGGGTGCTTCGATCTCACCGCGAGTGCCCGCCGATCGGGGTCACCGCGGTACGATCTGGAAAACGCTGACCGCCCGTCCCAGAGCCACTGTCCATGACCAACCCTTCCACTCCAGGCTCGAACCCGCCGATGAGCCGTCGTCGGTTCCTCGAAACCGGTGCCGTGGCGATCGTCGCCGGGGCGGGCGCGTCGCAACTGCTCGGCGCGGCGACCCGTCCGCGCAGGCCCAACATCCTGTTCCTGATGGACGACCAGCACCGGGGCGACACGCTCGGCGTGGCCGGCCACCCGTGCGTCCAGACGCCCAACATCGATCGGCTGGCGCGGGAGGGGGCCTACTTCCCCCAGGCGTACGCGTCGGTCCCCAGCTGCCTGGCGGCGCGGGCGTCGATCCTGACCGGCCGGTCGCCGTGGGGGCATGGCATGCTCGGCTACACCCATCAGGCCAAGCGGTGGCCCTTCGAGGGACCCACCGCCCTGCGCGACGCCGGCTACCACACGGTGGTGGTCGGCAAGAACCACTTCAACCCCTGGCGCAACCCGCACGGCTACGAGGCCGAGCAGCTGTACGACGGCCTGCCCGAATGCGACCGCCGCGACGACTACGGCCTGTGGCTGGCCAAGGTCGCCCCCGGCGTCGACGAGCACGCGACCGGCCTCGGTTGGAACGACCGCGGCGGCAAGCCCTGGCCCCACGCCGATCACCTGCACCCCACCGAGTGGACCGGCCGGCAGGCGGTCGACTTCCTGTCCGGCTACCGGGACGAGAAGCCGTTCTTCCTCAAGGTGTCGTTCCACCGCCCCCACTCGCCGTTCGACCCGGTCGCCAAGTGGTTCGACCACTACGGCAAGGTTGAGCTGCCGCGGCCGGCCGTCGGCGACTGGGCCGAACGGTGGTTCGGCGGGTACACGCCGCCCTGCGCGCCGTCGGCCGCCCGCGCGAACCTGCCCTGGGAGGACGTCCGCAACGGTCGCCAGGGGTACTACGGCGCGATCAGCCACGTCGACGAGCAGGTGGGCCGGGTGCTGGCCGCGCTGGAGAAGCGCGGCGACCTGGAGCGCACGCTGATCGTGTTCGCGTCCGACCACGGCGAGATGGTCGGCGACCACCACCTGTGGCGCAAGACCCACGCGATGGAGGGGTCGGTGCGCGTGCCCATGATCGTCCGCTGGGGCGACGAGCTGATGACCGCCAAGCGGGGCCAGGTCCTGCCGCAACTGGCCGAGCTGCGCGACCTGGTCCCCACGTTCCTCGACGCCGCCGGCGTCGGCTGCCCCAAGGAGCTGGAAGGACGGTCCCTGCTCGACCCCGTCCGCGGCACCGCCGGCGGGTGGCGCACGCAGGTCGACCTGGAGCACTCGACCTGCTACTTCGAGGACGACGCCTGGACCGCCCTGACCGACGGCCGGGTCAAGTACGTCTACTTCGCCTATGACGGCCGGCAGCTGCTCTTCGATCTGGCCGCCGACCCGACCGAGCTTCACGACCTGGCCGCCGACCCCGCACACGCCGAGACGCTCAAGGCGTGGCGGCAGCGGATGGTCGAGCACCTGTCCGTCCGCGGCCCGCTGTGGGCGAGGGACGGCGAGCTCCAACTGCGAACGAGGCCCATGCCGTACGGGGCGAACTTTCCCCGCGAGGCCTGACCCTCAGCCCTTGCTGATGAAGTGGTCAACCGCTCTGTTGAGCCCATGAACCCCATCGCGCCCGGGTATCACGCCGACGCCGAGCTGTCGCCCGGCAGCTACCGCTGCGCGGATGACCTCGGCCGCCGGTGGGTGCTGAAGCGGTTGCCCGACGATTGCCGCCACGGCGACGGCATCCACCCCGCCATCCGCGAACGGCTGGCGCGCGTCCGCGAGCTGGCCCACGCCCGCGCCGCCACGCTGGCCACGGTCGTCCGCGGGACCGACGGCGCCTACCTCGTCTGGACCCACGTCGACGGCCGCTCGCTCGACCAGGTCACGCCGACGGTCGACACGTTCCCCGCCCTCGCCCGCGGTCTCGCCTCGGCCGTGGAAACCCTGCACGCCCGCGGCCTGGTCCACGGCGCGCTCACGCCCGGCAACGTGATCGTCGCCCCGGCCGGCGACGTGTGGATCACCCACGTCAGCCCCTACCTGTGGGCCAACCCCGCCGACGACGTCCGCGCCGTCGCCGACCTGCTCCGCCCGCTCGCATCGGCGCTCTCCCTGCCATTGCCCGACGCCGCCGACGATCTGCACGACCTGGCCAACCGCTGGTCCGCCCCGCCCGCGCCACCGGTCGCCGACCCCGAGCCCCACCGCCGATCCCTGTGGGCCGCCCTCGCCGTCGCGGGGCTCGCCGTCGCCGCCGCCATGGCCATCGCACACTGGGCGAAGCGGTAGCCCAGGAGCCGCGCACGAGGGTACGCCGCAGTAGGCGGGTTTGCCCGCCGCGAAGAGCCGCTTACTGCGGAGTACCTTCGTACGCGGCTCCTTCCGCCCCCAATTTCACCCGTCCCCGCTTTACAAAAACCGCCCCGCACCCCACAGTGACCCGCGGGCGGGGCAGAGGTTCTGGGCGACGAAGAAGAAGACCGCATGCGGCGTCCGAGGCAGTTCGCGTTGGTGTGCCTGATCGCCGCGGCGATCGCCGGGGCGTTCGCGCCCGCGGCGGCGGCCGAGCGGGGGCTCCTGGCCCACGCCGCCGGCGACTCGCTGTGGGTCGCGGCGGTCGTCTCCCGCCCGGCCGACTCGTACGGCCCACCGGCCGGCAACGCGCCGGCGTCGCCGTCGGTGCTCACGCAGATCTGGGCCCGCCCCAGCCAGCCGGGCAAGCCGTGGCGGCTGCTCACCGTGCTCCCGGGCCGGGTCACGTCGATGGGGTCGCGCGACACGCAGCTGGCCGTGCTGATGGCCGGCGGGCAGTGGATGACCGTGTACGACGGCGGCTCGGCGAGCGGCCAGCCGCTGCCGGCGGGGGGGCGGCTCGTCACGCTGGCCGACGACGGCCACGGGCTCTGGGCCGTCGGCGTCGTGCGCGGCGGCATCGCCAAGGCCCGGGCCGACCTCGACCGCATGGCGGCCGCCACGCAGGCGTCGTCGTCCGACCAGCCCTACGCCCTCACCACCCGCCCCACGACGGCCGCCGCCCCAACCGATGCCGCGTCGGACCTGGCCGCCCCGGTCGTGTTCCGCCAGGACGGCGGTCGCTGGGCTGCGGTGGCCGAGCTGCCGCCGGGCATGACGACCGAGGAGCTGTCCGTCGTCGTCGTCGGCCGAACGCCGACCGTCGCCGCCCGCGTCGCCGACGGGTCGATCCGCATCAGCCGGTGGCACGATGGGAACTGGGACGAGGTGGGCCGGTTCCACCCCGGCGGACAGCAGGCCGGCGCCGCGTTCGCGCTCGTCTCCAACGGCAACGGCACCGCCCTGTGGTTGACGCCCGGCGGGACCGACCCCGGTACGATCCGGCCGTTGGCGACCGGCGCGGCCGAGCCCGACGTCCGGCAGCTGAAGTGGGTCGGCCCGCCACCCCTGACCGCCACGCCCGCCGTCGCCGTCGCCGCGGGATACCTGCGCGTGATCGGCGTCGGCGGCGCGAAGGTGAACGAGCCGGGCAAGCCGTACGAGCAGCGCTACGAGATGAACGGCACGCCCGTCGGCGGCCCCACCGAGGTGCTCGTCCCCAGCGAGGGCGACACCACGTTCCTCGTCTGGGTCCAGGGGCTGCTGCTGGCGTCGCTGGCGTTCGCGATCGGCACCAGCGTCTACCGCCAGGTGACGCCCGGCTCGGCGCTGAACGCCGGTGCCAAGCGCGACGACGACGCGGCCGCCGCCGACGTCGCCCCCGCGCCGCTGGGCGCCCGCGCCGCCGCCGGGGCGATCGACCTGCTCCCGCTGGCCGGGTGCGCCCTGGTCGCGCTGGTCACCGCCGCCCGCCACCCCGAGCCGACCCTGCCCGCCGGCATCGTCTGGCTGCTGGTGACCGGCGTCGCCATCTACCTGGCGCACACGACGCTGCTGGAGGCGCTGACCGCCCGCACGGCCGGCAAGTGGATGACCGGCCTGCGCGTGGCCACGCTCGACGGGGGTCGCCCGGCCGTGTGGCAGCTGGTCGCCCGCAACGGGCTGCGCGTGCTCGACCCGCTCGTCTGGATCGTCCTGTCCCCCCTGCGCCAGCGGACGGCCGACGTGCTGGCCGGCACGATCGTCGTGCGCGAGGCGGCCCCGGCATCCCCCGCCGCGGAGCCGCCGTCCCCCCCAACGGAGCCCGGAACGTGAGCGCCACGCGCGACGGTCGATGGTGGGTGGTCGTGTGCGTCGCGGTCGCGTCGGCAGGCGCGGCCCCATCGACCAACCCGCCGGCCACCCAGCCGGTCGCCCCCCGGCCCGTTCACCACGACCCGGTGCTGCCGCCCCCGTTGGCGCCGCCGGCGTCTCAGCCGACGACCGCCACTGCGCCGCCGCCGCCCAAGCCAGCGGTGGTCGCGCCACCACCCCTGCCGAAGCCCGTGCCCCCGCCGGCCAGCCAACCGGCACCTCCGATCACCACGACGGCCCCGCTGCCGATCCCCGACCCCGTGTCGTACTGGGCCGGCTTGGTCGCAGGTCGCCGCATCCGCGCCCGCTTGGCCGAGGACGGCCGCGGGTTCGACGACATGGTCGTGCTCAAGGGGGTCATCGACGGCCTGGCCGACGGCAACCCCGCCTACCCGCGGGCCGACGTGCAGGCGGCCGTCGACCAGCTGCAGGCCAACGTGCTGCAGCGCCGCGCCGAGAAGCGCGCCGCCGAGGAGCCCGCCTTCCGGCGGCTGGCCGACGACAACGCCCAGCGCACCCGCGACCTGCTCGCCCAGAACGCCAAGCTGCCCGACGTCCGCGTCCGACCCGACGGCGTTCAGGTCCGCACGCTGCACGACGGCACCGGCCGCCCGGTCGCCGCCGCCAAGGCGATCATCGCGCGCCTGACCGTGTCGTTGGCCGACGGCACGCTGATCGCCGCCGCCGACCCCGCCCGCCCGGCCAAGCTGGTGCTGGCCGACGCGCTGCCCGCCCTGTCCGACGCCGCGCGCACCATGCGCGTCGGCGACCGGTGGCAGGTCGTGCTCCCGTCCGACAAGGCGTACGGCCTAGCCGGCGACCCGCCGATGATCGGCCCGAACCAGGCGTTGACGTACGATGTGGAAGTGGTCGACGTGGAGTGAATCCCACCCATTGCCCCCCCGCTTTGCGGGGGATTTTCCGGGCGGGAAGAACACCCCCGCAGAGCGGGGGGCTAACGGAGGAGCCATGATTCGCCCGATCCTCGCGTTCGCCCTCACGACGATCCTGGCAGCCGCGTCGTTCGCCCGCGCCGACGTGCCCACGTCTGCCCCGCAGTCGGCGGCCGACGCGGAGGACGCCTACGCCGACGCCGCCCAGCAGTTGCGGTCCGCCGACGCCGCCGTCGTCCGCGCCCGCCAGCAGGCCGTCGGCGCCTACCGGTCGTCGCCACCCTACGTCGCCGCCGCCGACGCGGTCGACAAGAGCTTCGACGCGTTCGCCGAGAAGCGCAACGCGCTGCTGGCGTCGGCCGAGCAGCACGACCCGCGCTACGGCCCGTGGAAGAAGCAGGTGGGCGACCTCGACGCCGAGATCGCCCGGGCCGGGCAAACGCCCACCACCACGCCCGACGCGTACAACGAGCTGCTGAACCAGCGGGCCAGCTTCGTCAAGCAGCTGACCGCCCTGGAGGGCGACGCGATCAACCGCGACCCCGACGCCAGGCGGCTCCAGCAGCAGTGGGCCGACGCCTGCGGCAAGCTGCGCGAGCTGCAGGACAGGCAGCCCGCCGCCGTCGACGGCGCCGACGGCGTGAAGGCCGCCCTGGCCACCGCCGCCGCCGCCCGCGCCGCCGTGGACCACGCCCGCGCGGCGCTCGTGGCCCCGGCCGCCGACCCGGCCGAGCCGGGTGCCGACGAGTTCGCCCGCCGCTACCCCCGCTACGGCCTCGGCTGGAACGACGCCTGGCTCACCTACGGCTCGACCACCACCCCGGCGGCGGGGAAGTGAACCCGCGATCCTCGCGCGGAACCCCGGGTGTACGAGGATCGTGCATCAAGGTGAAATCCGTGTTGCCGTGCTGGCCCCGCAGTCGCTTGCGCCATCGCGGTCGACGCCCACCGGCGCGAGTCGCGAAGGCGCAAGCGACTGCCGAACGTTCCGTCATGTCCTCAGGCCGCCCACGACCGCCACACGCAATCCTCGCACATCCGGGGCTTCTTGCGCTTCTGCTGTGGCTCGCGATCGCCGGCGTCTGCGTCGCGATCGGTTGGACCGACATCCACCGGCTGGGCAGCCCCGAGACGACGGGCGACTTCCGGCACTTCTTCTACGCCGCCGACGCCGTCCGCCACGGCGAGGACCCGTACGCCGCCGGGACGCGCGGGTACATCTACCCGCCGCTGGTCGCGTTCGTCGGCCAGCCGATCGCCGCGTTGGGGTACGCACGGGCGTCGGCCGTCATGCTGGGCGTGAACGTCGTCGTCACGCTCGTCGCGATCGCGCTGGCGGCCGTCGAGTGCCTTCGACGGTTCGACGTCCCGCGCCGCGATGGCGTCGCCGTCGCCGCGGTCGTCCTGCTCGGGCTGGTGCTCGACGTCGACAAGGTCAAGGGCGAGTGGCAGATGTGGCAGACCGACGTCTGGATGCTGCTCCTGTTCGTCCTGGGCTTGCGGTGGATCGACCGTCGCCCGATGTGGGCCGGCGTGGCGCTGGGCATCGGGGCGAACATCAAATACCTCCCGCTGCTGTTGCTGCCCTACCTGCTCGTGCGGCGGCGGTGGACGGCCGCGGGATCGCTGGTCATCGCGTCGATCGTGTTCGCACTGTTGCCGGCGCTGGGCACCGGTTGGTCGGCCAACGGCCGCAACTGGGCGACGGCCCTGCACGGCCTGACCGGCATGGCCGGCGGTCCCACCGGGGTCGAGCGGGCCGAGGTCCACGGCATCGCCGACTCGCTCAGCTGCTCCGTCACCAGCGCGCTCGCGCGGCTGGCGGGGCCGACGTGGGCGCTGCCCTTGGCCGGGGCCGTCGCCGGGCTCGCGTTCGCCGCAGCTGCCGTGGCCTACCGGCGGCGGGGCGTGCCGATGTTGACGATGGGTCAGAGCCCAGCGGCTCCGCCGCGGGATCCCCCCGTGCCGCAGAACCCGCGGCGGAGCCGCTGGGCTCCGATCGACCGCGCCGCCCTCACCGCCGTCGAGTGGCCCGTGCTGGTCGCGGTGCTGCTGGCGTTCAGCCCGCAGACGAACACGCGTCACCTGTTCGACGCGGTGCTGCTGACGACCGCCGCCGCCACGCTGCTGCTGTTCCCCGCGGCCGGCGTGCGGCGGGGGCCGCTGCTGGTCGGCACGGCCATCCTCGCGCTCGGGTTCAGCCTCCCGCCCGGCAGCCGGACGGTCCAGGGATACTGGTCGCCCACCACCGCCTGGCTCCGCGCCGGCGGCCCCTGCTGGTGCCTGCTCGTGGCGGCGGGATCGCTGCTGTGGACGGGGCTCGCACAGGCGCGCGCGGTCGACACGGGCGGATCGTGACGCCAGCGAGGTCGACGTGGAGATTGCCGACGCGCCAACCGGCGATGTCGGCACACCCTTTGCGGGGCCGGTGGACGCGCCGGGACTGCCCCATCGCCCTCGTTCTCTTGCACCGACTCGCGAATCGACATGCGGATCTTCCACTGCGACCACTGCGGCCAGGCCGTCTTCTTCGAGAACACGTTCTGCGGGAACTGCGGCCACAAGCTGGCCTACCTGCCCGACCTGAACATCGTCGCCTCGCTCGACCCCGCGCCCCCGACCCCCTCGGGCCCGCCGCTGTGGACGTCGCCGGTGCCGCGCGCGGCGGGGTGGACCTTCAAGCTGTGCGACAACTACGCGCTGCACAACGTCTGCAATTGGGCCATCCCGTCGGACGACCCCAACGGGCTCTGCGCCAGCTGTCGGCTGACGCGCGTGATCCCCGACCTGTCCGCCCCCGGCAACGAGAACGCGTGGCGCCGGCTCGAGGCGGCCAAGCGGCGGCTCGTCTACAGCCTGATGGAGTTCCGCCTGCCGATCCGCAACAAGCTGGAGGATCCCGCCACCGGTCTGGAGTTCCGCTTCATGGGTGACCCGGTTGCCGGCGGGCCGAAGGTGCTGACCGGGCACGACGAGGGGGTCATCACGCTCAACATCGCCGAGGCCGACGACGTCGAGCGCGAGCGGCGGCGCGTCTCCATGCACGAGCCCTACCGGACGCTGCTGGGCCACTTCCGGCACGAGATCGGCCACTACTACTGGGACCTGCTGGTCAAGGACTCGCCGCGGATCGACGCCTTCCGCCAGCAGTTCGGCGACGAGCGCGTCGACTACGACCAGGCGCTGCGAACCCACTACGCGATGGGGCCCGCGGCCGACTGGCCGTCGCGCTGCGTGAGCGCGTACGCCAGCTGTCACCCGTGGGAGGACTGGGCCGAGACGTGGGCGCACTACCTGCACATGACCGACACGCTGGAGACGGCCGCCGTGTGCGGCCTGTCGCTCCGCCCGGACCGGCCCGACGAGCCGGCCATGGACCGCCAGCCGGACAAGCCGGCCGACCAGCAGCGGTTCAGCGAGATCATCAAGAACTGGTTCCCGCTGACCTACGCCCTCAACGCGCTCAACCGCGGCATGGGCCTGTCCGACGCCTACCCGTTCGTCCTGCCGCCGCCGGCGATCGACAAGCTGCGGTTCATCCACGAGACGATCTGCGCCGGCGTCGGCCAGTGACGTGACGCCCGTGCTCGTCACCGAGCCCTGGATGTACACCCGGGGCTTCCGCTCCAACCGAGTTGCGAATTCCGCGTTGCGTGACTCGACGCTCCGCTCAGGTAGGTGACCGCTCGTGAGCGGCTGCGACTATCGGAGCTGCGTTATGGCGGGACGAACGATTCTGGTGACCGGGGCAACCGGGGCCACGGGTGGGAATGCCATCAACCGGCTGTTGGAACTCGACGTCCCAGTGCGGGCGATGGTCCACCAAGCAGACGCCCGGTCGGAGCGGCTGGGCGCCCGGGGCGTGGAGATCGTGCAGGGTGACCTGTCCGATTTCGACGCGGTACACGCCGCGCTGGAGGGGGTCACCGCGGCCTACTTCGTCTATCCCATCCAGGTGCCCGGCCTCCTGGAGGCGACCGCCTTCTTCGCCCAGGCCGCCGTCGAGCGGGGGGTCGGCGCGATCGTGAACATGTCGCAGATCACCGCCCGGCGGGTCGCCAAGAGCCACGCCGCCCAGGCCCACTGGATCGCGGAGCGGCTGCTCGACCGCTCGGGCGTCCCGGTCACGCACCTGCGGCCCACGCTGTTCTGCGAGTGGCTCACCTACCTGTCGAGCGCGATCCGCGAACAGAGCTTGCTCCCCCTGCCGTTCGGCGACGCCCGCTACGCGCCGATCGCGGCCGAGGATCAGGGCCGGGTGATCGCCGAGATCCTGAACAGGCCCGCCGATCACGCTGGCAAGACGTACCCGCTCTACGGCCCGACCGAGCTGTCCCAGCGCGAGGTGGCCGGGCTGCTCACGCAGGCGCTCGGGCGGACGATCACCTACGTCCCGATGGAGATTGCGCCGTTCGGCGAATTGTTGACCGGGATGGGGTTCAACGCCCACTTCGTGCAGCACATGTCGGCCGTGGCCCGGGACTGCCGGGACGGCGTCTGCTCGGGCACCAACGATTGGGTGGAACGACTCACCGGCCGTCCGCCGTTGGGGATGGCGGCGTATATCGGCAAGAACAAAGCGATGTTTGCGTAGCCTGTCCCCGATGGCTGGGGGCTACTCGCTGAGGCGAGCAGCCCGACCGAATGACGCGCGCGACGAGAGCAACATGGAATCCACCCCAGCGCCGAAGCGGCCGTTCCCGGTCGTGCCGACCACCAAGATCATGGCGATCGGCCGGTTCACCACGCCGCCGACGCCGGAGCAGGTCAAGGCGATCTTCCCGCTGGAGGTGCCGGCCACGCTGAAGCTGTACCTGGCCGGGAAGATCGACCAGTGGTGGGCGCGGCAGGACCAGAAGGGGCCGTTCTTCCTGCTGAACGTCACGTCGATCGACGAGGCCCGCGCCCTGCTGGAGGCGCTGCCGCTGGGCAGGGCGGAGCTGATGGAGTTCGAGTACGTCGAGCTCGGGCCGCTGACGCCGTTGCACTTGCTGTTGGGCGCAGCAGCGGGGTGATCGAAATGGTTGCTGCGGCCTTCATCGGGTTCCTGGCGTTGGTCGTGGCCGCGGTCATCGTGGTCGTGGACCGCTACCGACACCGCCGGGCGTCGGCCCTTCTGTCGATCGGCCTGACGGCGTGGTTCGTCTACGTCGGGTTGATGGTGTACCTCGGCGTCGTCCGCAGCGTCACGATCCGCCCGCCCGGCACCGCGTTCATCGGCGTGCCGGTCGCCGCGTTCCTCGTGTTGTTCGCCGTGCGCGCGGTGGCCCGTCGTTCCGCGACGGAGTTCCCGCTCCGGCTCACGCTCGGCGCGCAGTGCTTCCGCGTCGGCGTCGAGCTGTTCCTGCACCAGTTGTGGATCCTCGGCGTCGTGCCCCGGATGTTGACGTTCGCCGGTGCGAACGTTGACGTCTACATCGGCGCATCGGCCCCGGTCGTGGCGTGGCTGTCGACCCGCGGGCGAACCGGCGTGCGGGCCGCGCTCGTCTGGAACGGGCTGGGGCTCGCCGCGCTGGCGAACGTCGTCGTCCGGGCCATCCTCACCGCCCCGGGCCCGCTCCACCGGATGCATGCCGAGGTGCCGAACCTGATGTTCGCCACGCTGCCCTACACGTTCATCCCGGCGTTCTTCGTGCCGATGGCGGTCGTGCTGCACGTGCTGGCCATCCGGTCAGCCGTGGCCGTGTTACAGTCGCCGCCGTGAGCAACCACTTCGACGCCATCGTCGTCGGCGTTGGGTCGATGGGGTCGGCCGCCTGCCACCACCTGGCCCGCCGCGGGGCGCGCGTGCTGGGGCTGGAGCAGTTCGACCTGCCCCACGCGCTGGGCTCGGGGCACGGGCAATCCCGCATGATCCGGCTGGCCTACTTCGAGCACCCCGATTACGTCCCGCTGCTCCGCCGCAGCTACGCGCTGTGGGAGGAACTGTCGGCCGAGCTGGGGCGCGACGTGATCCACGTCACCGGCGGACTGCTGATCGGCCCGCCGGGCGCGGAGGTGTTGGAGGGGTCGCTGCGGTCGGTGCGCGAGCACGGGTTGCCGCACGAGCTGATGGGCGCGGGCGAGGCGATGCGCCGGTTCCCGCAGTTCCGGTTGCCCGACGACTACCGCGTCCTGCACGACCACCGCGCCGGACTGGTGCTGCCCGAGCGCGCCATCGCCGGCCACGCCGAGCTGGCGATGCGGCGGGGGGCCGAGATCCACGGCCGCGAACCCGTCACGTCGTGGGAGACGAACGGCGAGGGCGTGGTCGTCCGCACGGCCAAGGCCGACTACGCGGCGGCGAAGGTGATCTTCTGCGGCGGCGCTTGGACCGACCGGCTGGTGCGCGATCTGGGCGTTCCCTTGACGGTGACGCGCCAGCCGCAGGTGTGGGTCTGGCCGAAACAGCCCGACCCGTTCGAGCTGGGCCGGATGCCCGTGTGGATCATGGAGCACCGCGACGGCAGCAACCACTACGGCTTCCCAATGCTGCCCGACGGCCACGGCCTCAAGGTCGCCACGCACGTGCGGCCGGCGCCGGTCGCCGACGTCGAGTCGCTCGACCGGACGCCGCGCCCCGCCGACGAGGCGGCCGTCCGCCCGGTGCTCCGCGACCACATCCCCGCCGCCGACGGGCCGCTGCTGTCGGTGCGGATCTGCATGTACACGAACAGCCCCGACCACCACTTCATCGTCGACCGCCACCCGCGGCACGCCCACGTGATCCTCGCCTGCGGCTTCAGCGGCCACGGGTTCAAGTGCGCCACCGCCATCGGCGAGAGCCTGGCCCAGATGGCGATCGACGGCCACGCAACGCTGCCGCTCGCCTTCCTCGGCCTCGACCGGCTCATCGGTGGGACGATTCGGGACGAAATGGGACACGTTCAAACCCGTCCCACGCCAGAGAAATCGCCGTAAACTACTTTCATTCCGATACTTGAACGCGAGATTCCCAGTGGGACGCGGCCCGCGTCGTCCCACCGGGCTCATCTGCATTTTCATGTCGCTTTCTCATGGCACCAGCACGATCTTTCCTCCGGTGCCGTCCTTCATCACCGCCTCGTGCGCCTGGGCCGCGTCGGCCAGCGGGAACGTCTTGGCCACGACGGGCGTCAGCGTGCCGTTGGTGAAGCCGGCCACCAGGGCCGCGTGGATCATCGCCAGCTCGGGGGCATCGGCGTGGGACAGGGACATGCCGCGGATGTCGGCGTCCTTCTGCATCGTCAGGCGGGGGTCGATCTCGATCCGGCCGCGGTTGCCGATCACGACCACCCGGCCGCGCTTGGCGAGCAACCCCAGGTCCCGGTCGAGGTTCACGTTGGCCAGCATCTCCAGGATCAGGTCGACGCCCCGGCCCCCGGTGAAGGCGGCGATGCGGTCGGTGTAGGCGGGCTGGCGATGGTTGAGCGCCATGGCCACGCCCTGCCGGCAGACCAGGTCCAGCCCCGCCTCGGTGCCGGCGGTGCCGATCACGATGCACCCGTGGGCGACGGCCAACTGCGAGGCCGCCTGGCCCACCGAGCCGCTGGCGCCGTGGATCAACACCGTCTCGTGTGGCTTCGCCTGGCCGCGGATGAAAAGGGCGCGGTAAGCGGTGGCGTAAGGGACGGCGATGGCGGCCCCCTGCGCGAACGAGAGCCGGGGCGGTAGTGCGTGGACATCGGCGGCGGCGCAGACCGCCCGCTGGGCCGACCCGCCGTCGGGCCGGACCCAGGCGTAGACCCGGTCGCCGATGCGGGCCGTCGTCACGCCGTCGCCGACGCCCTCGACCGTGCCGGCCACGTCGGTGCCGGGGGTGTAGGGGAACGGCTTCGGGCCGTACTTGCCCTCGCGGAGGTAGGTGTCCACCGGGTTGACGCCGACCGCCTCGACCTTGATCAGCACTTGGCCGGGGCCCGGCTGGGGGTCGGGGACGTCCTCCAGCCGTAACACCTCGGGGCCGCCGAAACCGTGGATGCGAATCGCCTTCATGCCAACGCTCCGTTGCCGCCCCCCTCACGCGGCCCGCCGATTGTGACGCCACCCGGGCCGCTTGCACAGCGCGACAAACGTCGGCTCACGTACCGGTCCGTTCAGCGGACAAACATCCGCGAAGAACACGAAGTGAGGCAGCCTGCCTCTGTTCACTTCGTGTCTCTTCGTGTTCTTCGTGGATGACTCTTCCGGTCGTGAACATCAGCAACGGCTCAACGCGCCCCATATCGATTTGGCAATGAACTGATATCCAAAACAACCATGAGAGGTTGTTTTAACCGGTCGCTCGTTCCGGCACGCGATCAACTCGACTTGCGTCTGTTTCGCCGCGAACCGGCAGCGTGAAATAACCGTCTCCGCCAAAATGTGAGCGTGCACGCTTATCGCCGTTACACGTTTCATAAGCCTTACCTGATTAAGCGATTAAGAGAATTCAAAAACTGGCTTTTGACATCGGCACGGCCCTCGCTCTGGGGTGATTCGTGTAACGCAGTGGACGCTGTAGGTCGCAGGGACTTGTCGGGCGTCGTGCGGGCCGAACGGGTTGGGTCACGAAAGAGGTCGTCATGTTCAAGAGTCAAAACGAGCAGGTCACCGTGCTCGGCGTGTGCGTCGAGGAGCCGGCGATGGTCGGCCGGACCGAGATGTTGGACTTCTGCAGCGTTCGGTCGGGCCGGCGGGCCATCGACATGATGCGCATGCTGTCGTTCGACCTGGTCCTGGTCGGCATGCGTCTGCCGGATGCGTCCACCTGGGACTTCGTCCGCCGCGTCCGCACCGGGTCGCCCTGGCAGAAGTGGGCCCTGGTCGGCGGGGGCGTTGGCGGACTGATCACCGACGACCAGGAGCGGTCGGCCCGCATGTTCGGCTCGGTCCGCATCTACGACGTGATGCCCAGCAGCGACGAGGTGCTGACCCTCGCCTCCAGCCTCCGCGAGCGCGCCGCCCAGTCGGTGTTGAACCGGACGTTCGACCGCCCGATGGCCGCCGCCTCGGCCCGGGCCACCCCGGACGACCTGGCCGGCTACCGGTCCGCCGCCGGCTTCTGACCAGGCCCGGATCGTGATCGGCCCCGTCCCCCTGAACCCGTAACGAACCGGTCGGACTCGCCTCCGGCCCCCGGAACAAAAGGAACCTCCCATGAGCGCGATTCTCACCCCCGGCAACGACCTGCTGATGCGTTCGACCCCGGCCAAGTCGGCCCCGTCGCCCTTCACGACGTTCGCGGCCGGTCACTTCATCCGCCCGGCCGCCACGGCCCAGCCGGTCGCCCCGACGTTCGCGTTCGGCCTGTGCGACGTTTACCTCGCCGCCCCGATCGACCTCGACTTCGAGGAGCCCAACGCCGTCACCGACGCCGACCTGGAGATTGTCCAGGCCCTCTGACCCGGACGGTGTCTGCCCCCACCCTCCGCCGGCCCGAAAGGGCTGCGGACGGGTTTACCCGGGACCGTTCCCGGAAGTTGAGAAATGGTTTGCACCTCTGGAGGGGTGCAGGACCGGCCCGCCTGAGCCGATTCAGGTTTTGTCGGGTCGACTGGAAAACAGGTGCAAAATGTCGAAGACCACTCGTAACGCTGTGTTTGGGCTCGCCGTGGGTGCCGTCGCTTTGCTCGCCGCCCCCAGGGCGTCGAAGGCGGCCCTGACCGTCGCCTTGGAGCCGGCTCCCGGCGTGAACCTGAGCGCCCTCACCGTCGGCGAGCAGTTCGAGCTCGACCTGGTCTACAGCAGCGACAACTCCTTCGAACAGGTGACCCGGCAGAACGGCGTCCCGTCGGGCTCGTTCTCCAACCTGACGATCCTCAGCCAGACCATCGACCCGCACCTGATGGCCGCTGCCAACCACACGACCTCCCCCGACCTGACCGCCCCGGGTGGGTTCGTGGGCGTCCGAGATGTGGTGGAGGCCACGGCCCCGGGGAGCGGCTCGATCTTCGTCGACTTCGACCTGAACCAGAGCGGCGGCAACTTCGTCGAGACCAACGAGAAGAGC
This sequence comes from Tepidisphaeraceae bacterium, assembly GCA_965198865.1. Lineage (GTDB taxonomy): Bacteria > Planctomycetota > Phycisphaerae > Tepidisphaerales > Tepidisphaeraceae > CBDAQA01. The sequence goes on from CBDAQA010000027.1 coordinate 43,597, forward strand.
TCCTACTTCTTCGACACCAACACGCTGAACTTCACGGTCGGCGCGACCGCCGTCCCCGAGCCGGCCTCGGCCGGCATCCTGGGCATGGCCGGCGTCGGCCTGCTCGGCCGTCGCCGCCGTCGCTCGGCCGCCTCGGCCTGAGCACGATCCCGCCCTCGATTCACCCCTCCGGCCGCCCGGTGCCCCAACGGCACCGGGCGGTTTTTTCCGTATCCGGACCCACCAACGCGACCCTCCACCCGTCACAGACCTTCAGTCCGTCGCAGTCCCACCCGATGACGCCGGTATGAGCGGAGCGCACACGGGCGTTGGGCGGATGATGGCGGTCTTGCTGGTGGCGATTGGGGCGATCGCGCTGGCACGCCCGGCGGCCGGCGCGATGACGTTGTCGTCGCTGACGAACCCCACCGTCCAGACGTTGATCGACCTCGGCAGCAACGGCGCGACGGCCGGCGATGCCCGCTACTACGACTTCAGCTACGCCGCCTCCGCCAACGGACCCGCGGCCGACGCGGTGACGGTGCAGTCGGTCGGCACCGCCGACGCCGGCGGCTTACGCTTCGTCGCCAGTTGGCTCTCGAGTGGCGGGTCGGCCATCAGCAGCACGATCAGCTACGACGTCGCCTCGCTCGACGGCGACCCGATCAACCGGGTGAACCTGCTGTCGAACGGCACCGCGCCGATCCCCGCCGCCCGGACGTTCGTGACCACCACGATGTCCACCGCCACGCCGGCCGGGACGGCCGTCGCGCCGATCCTGACGACGTACGACGACGGCCGCACGGCACCGACCGACGTCGACTCGGCCACGGCGCCGCTGGCGGTGCCGCAGCCTTTGGTGGCCGTGACCGACACGCTGACCGCCGTGTCCGGGACCGGCGGGCTCGCGACCGCATCGTTCGTGCAGAACGGGTTCACGTTCGCCACGACGGCCACCGTGCCGGAACCGGCCGCGGGGCTCGTCATCGTGGTGGGCGCGCTCGCGGGCCGCCGCGTCAGACGCAAGTAAACCGACCCGGTCGACCGACGATTGGGATAGGTCGCACGGGGACCTCCCCAGGAGCCGCGCACGGAGTAGCTCCGTGCGCGGCTCCTTTCAGCGACAGGACGTCCACAAGCGATCGCCCTGGCCGACGATTGGTTTGGCCGTCGCGCCGCCTTGTGATTGGTCGCCCGCCGTCCTATAACGCGGGTCCAGCCCGCAAGCCCCCGGCCCCCGCATGGGGGCCGATTGTTTTCCACGGTCGTGCCCCTGCTGAAAGCGACGGAACGCGTATGCCTCGTGACATCCCGGTCGGCAATGGACAGCTGCTGGTCACGTTCGACAACCGCTACCAGCTCCGCGACCTCTACTTCCCGCACGTCGGCCAGGAGAACCACGCCGGCGCCGGCCCGTGCCGGTTCGGCGTCTACACCGACGTGCCCGACAACAGCGGCCGGGGGCAGCTGGCGTGGACCAACGACGCAGGCTGGGCCATCCGCCAGCGCTACCTGCGTGACACGCTCACGACCAGCGTCAGCCTGGAGCACCACGCGCTGCAGCTGGTGCTCTACTGCAACGACACGGTCGACTTCCACCGCAACATCCACGTCCGCAAGATCAAGGTGAAGAACCTGGCGCACCACGAGCGCACGGTGAAGATCTACCACCACCAGGACTTCAACATGTACGGGACGAAGATCGGCGACACCGCCTACTTCGACCCGGAGCTGCGCAGCCTGGTCCACTACCGCAACAGGCGGTACCTGATGGTCACCTTCTTCAGCAGCGGCGAGCAACGGCTGGACGAGTACGCCTGCGGCACCAGCGGGTTCGGCGGGGCCGAGGGCACCTGGCGCGACGCCGAGGACGGGCACCTCCAGGGCAACGCGATCGCCCAGGGCGCGGTCGACAGCACGGCCGGCACGCACGTCGACCTCGCCGCCGAGGGGGAGCGCACCGTCTACATGGTGATCGTGGCCGGCCACAGCCGCGACGAGCTGCTGGAGATGCACAAGTGGATCACCAAGCACACGCCGCAGGGCGTGATCGACCGCACCAGCAGCTACTGGCGGCTGTGGCTGGCGGGCACGAACATCAACTTCGGCAACCTGCCGCCGAAGGTGGTCGACCTGTTCAAGCGCAGCCTGCTGGTCGTCCGCACGCAGATCGACAACGGCGGGGCGATCATCGCAGCGAACGATACGGACATCATGCAGTTCGCGCGGGACACCTATAGTTACGTCTGGCCGCGCGACGGTGCGCTGGTGGCCGATTCTCTAGACTTGGCCGGTTTCCCCGACATCGCCCGCTGGTTCTATAGTTTCTGCTCCAAGGTGATCCACCCCGACGGTTACTTCTATCACAAGTACAACCCCGACGGTTCGCCGGCCAGCAGCTGGCACCCGTGGGTCATCCGCAACAAGCAGGCGATGCCGATCCAGGAGGACGAGACGGCCCTGGTCGTCTGGGCGATGTGGCGGCACTACTACCGCTACCGCGACATCGAGTTCGTCCGCCCGCTGTGGGTCGACGTCGTGCAGAAGGCGGCCGACTTCATGTGCCGCTACCGCGACCCGCGCACCGGGCTGCCGCTGCCCAGTTACGATCTATGGGAAGAGCGCTGGGGCATCCACGCGTTCACGGTGGCGACCGTCTACGGCGGGCTCAAGGCCGCTCGCAACTTCGCCGTTTGCTTCGGCGATCGCGAGAAGGCGGAGCGGTACAACAAGGCGGCCGAGGAGGTCAGGGCCGGGGCGGCGAAGTACATGTGGTCGGAGAAGCTGAACCGCTTCGTGCGACGGCTCGTGCCCAAGGACGTGCCGACCCCGCCCGATGACGACACCTACGTGGAGACGGCCGAGCTGAAGGTGGGCGAGGCGAAGCTGGAGGACGTGTACGACGTCGACGAGGTGCTCGACGCCAGCCTGTACGCGATCTTCAAGTTCCACCTGTTCGAGGTGAACGACCCCCGCGTCGAGTCGACCATGCGGGCCGTCGAGGAGAAACTATGGGTGAAGACCCGCGTGGGCGGCGTGGCCCGGTACGAGAACGACTACTACCACCGGGTGAGCAACGACATCGCCGCCGTGCCGGGCAACCCGTGGTTCATCTGCACGATGTGGCTGGCCGACTACTACATCAGCCGCGCCCAGACGTCCGCCGAGCTGAAGCTGGCGCTGCCGATCCTGGAGTGGACCGCCGGCCACGCGCTGGAGAGCGGCGTGCTGGCCGAGCAGGTGAACCCCTACACCAACGACCCGATCAGCGTCAGCCCGCTCACCTGGAGCCACGCGACGGTGGTCAGCACCAGCATCAAGTACCTGGAGAAGCTCGAACAACTACAGTTGTGCGACAGCTGCAACCAGCCCGTGTTCCGCATGCGTCGCACCGGCCCGGTCGAGGTGAAGAGCCAGGCCACGTTTGACCGGTTGGAAGCCGAGTTCGAGCTGGCCGGCGGCCGGGAGATGGCCAGCGCGATCGGCAAGTTCACCCAGGTCGACCCCAAGACCGGCGGCACGGTGCGGGCGACGCTGGCCATCGACATCCGCGACTGCATCGGCTGCGACGTCTGCGTCGCCCACTGCGACAAGGGCGTGCTCAAGATGGTCGACGGCAAGGCCCTGATCGACCTGCGCCACCTGAACAAGTGCGACCTGAACGGCGAGTGCGTCGAGGTCTGCCCCACGGACGTGGTGACGATCCTGACCACGCCGGTGGAGGAGGAACCCGCCCTGGTGGCGAGCGGGCCGGCGGTGGGGATGATGGTGAACGGGAAGTGATGGGCGGTCGGTGTTTCTTCACCCGCGCCGGTGGCACGGACCGCCAGGTCGGAATATTGTTGCACGCAAGCCGGGTCTGAGGGTACGCCCGAAGGCCCGGATTCCCCTGACCGTCGGATCCGGGCCTTCGGGCGTACCCTCAGACCCGGCTTGCGAGGACCTTTCCGTGGCCCAAAAGTTACGCTGGCGTCACATCGTCATCGGCACTCTCCGGTCGTGGCTGCACGGCGACGAGCGTGGGTTTCGCAGCCGGCGTCACCGCGTCCACTCGTCGGGCGACGACAATGATCCGCCGCCGCCCGGTGAGCACGCGGGGCTGCACCGTTACCACGCGGACGGAGCGGGCGACCCGGTTGATCTGCACCTCGACGTCCGCGTCATCATCTGCGAGGCGTTCGTCCGCTAGTGGCAAGCGATGGGCTATCGCATCATCGTATGCTCGGTCGGCAAGCGACACCTGCACGCGGTCGTCGAGGGGCCGGATGCATATGCCGCGTTCATCAGGGAGGTCGGCCGGGCCAAGCAGGCGGCCAGCCACGCGGCGCGGCACCTCCTCCCTGGTGCGCTGTGGGCCGCCAACGGCGGGTTCAAGCCGATCCGCGGTCGGGGTCACTTCCGCAACTCCTACAAGTACGTCCGCACGCGGCAGGAGGCTGGCACGGTCGCCTGGTCCTACCGCCCCGATGAGAACTGGATCGACAACGACCTGATCGGCGCGGTAATCATGTGCGGCAAGCGCGAACCCGGGATGCGCCTGTTCCGCAAGCCGGTGCCTGAGGGTACCGCCGAAGACCCGGGTCACTAGCGCGCGTTCGCCGCCGCCGGCGGCGTCGGGCGGACCTGCCGCGCCACCCACCCCAGCAACGCCGGGTCCGCGTATGCCGGCAATTCGCCCAGCGACGTCATCCCCTTCGGCAGCGGCGTCACCGCCCAGTCACGTCCAGCGGCCAGCTTCGCCACCCGGCCCGCCGACGCCGCGTCGCCCGCGATCGTGTAGGCCCGGCCGGGCACCGTGCGCGCCACGGCCGCCAGCTGCTCGTCCGCGACGGGCATTGGGATGTTCGTCTCGATCGGCACCGCGGCCGCGAAGCGGTCGGGCGCCTCGGCCACCAGTCTCCACGCCCCGTTCGCGCCGGCGTCCACGCCGGTCACCGTCACCCGGTCGCGGTCGATGCCCATGCCGCCGTCGGCCAGGTGGTCCAGCAACCCCAGGATGGTGGCCGTCATGCCGGGCGTCTGCCAGTCGCACTTGACCGGCATGTGGGGGCTGACGATCACGAACGGGAAGCGGTCCTGCAGCGTGGGGTCCCGCTCCAGCGCCAGGTCGGGGCCGTGCATGCAGAGGTCGTCGTAGATCGGGCCGACCGTGTCGGCCTCGCGCAGGAACAGCATCGTCGGGTAACGCTTGCCCGGCTCGTAGCCCTTGGGCAGGTAGACGACGTAGTCCATGAAGTACGGCTGGTCGCCCACCTTCGTCGGCCAGGTGCCGAAGTGGTGACCCGGCACCGTGGGCACCGGCGTGTCGACCGGCGGCGGGGGGGCGGCGGCCAGCTGCCCGCGCGCCGCCGGGCTCGGGCGGCGTTGGGTCAGCAGCCACTCGTAGAAGTCGGGGTCCTGGTACGTCGGCCAGAACGCGTCGTGGCCGTTGCCGATCAGGTAGCTGAACCGCCGGGCCACCGGTGCCCCGGCCAGGGCGGCGTCCATCGCGCGGTTGGCGTCGACGAACTTGCCCTCGTCGTTCAGCCCCACCGACGCCCACACCGGCACCGTCCGCAGCAGCGCGCCGGCCCGCTCCGGCTGCCAGCCGAGCCCGTTCATCGGGGCCAGCGCGGCGAACCGGTCCGGCGTCGCCTGCCCCAGGCACCACGTACCCAGCGCCCCCATGCTCAGCCCCGTGACGTACACCCGGTCCGGGTCGACCCGCGCCCGGCGGAGCGTGCCGTCGATCAGGACCGACACCGCCCTGGTCATGTAGTCCATGTCCCACCGCTGCCCCCGCGGCGGGCACTGCGGCGCCAGCACCACGAACGGGAAGCTCGCGGCGAACACCGGGTTCCCCGTGCCCGCCTTCAGCAGCGACGGCGGGCCCCACGCGTACACCCCGGCCAGGTCGGAGCCCGCCTCGCCCGACCCGTGCAAGAACACCAGCATCGGGTGGCGCTTCGCCGGCCCGTCCAACTCGTACCGGGGCGGCAGGTGCAGCAGGTAGGTCATCTCGACCCCCTTGCCGTTCACGTGCGTCTTGAACTTCAGCTTGTGGTCGCCAGGCGCGGTGGGCAGGGGCTGGTCGTGGCCGATCTCGTCGATCGGCTCGGGGGCCGGGCGGGTGGCGGGGGCGACCGTGGCGAACGACGGGGCGGGATCGGACGGGTCGGCCCGCGCGAGGGCGGCCCCGCCGGCGGCGACGGCCACCAGCAGGCCGGCGGTCGCCCGCCACCCGCCATTGTGCAACCGTCCACGCCAAGGCATGCCGACCGCTCCCTGTTGTGCTCCCGGACACGCCCCCGGCCCACCACTGTTAGCCGGCGCGGGGGCGGATTCTAGACCCGGACGCTGGGCCGTCACCCAGTGATTCGGCGTACGACAGGGATTCGCATCAGGACGATCGTCGCCACCAGGGCTGGCACGTACACCAACAGGGCGGTCCCGGGGATGCCCAGCCCTACCCCCCACGTGCCGTGCTGCCACCCCTCCCAGGCGGCCGTGATGCCGTGCTCCAGCAACGGATTACCGTTCCAGCTGAGCGGTTTCAGGCCGGCCCACCACAGCTCGCGGAACAGGGGGTGGATCAGGTACAGCCCAAGGGTGGTGTTGGCCCAGAACCGGATGATCGACCGCCCGACCTTCCCGTGCGGCCAAGGGTTGCGGAACAGGCTCACCAGCACGACCCAGGCGCACACGCCCATCACCACGCGCGGCGGGCTGACGAAGTCGTACAGCATCATCTCCGGCGACGGCGGCCCGTAAATGTTTTCGTGTCCGCCGGGAAACCACTTCACGAAAAGGCCGGTGCCCAACGCCACCGTGGCGACCGACCCGGCCAGCCCGACCCACGCTGCCGCCAGCATCTTCCACGATCGCACCCCTTCCCGCAGCAGGTACCCCAGCAGGTAATACCCCAGGAATGGCACGAAGCGGGCGAACATGCTGAGGCTCGTCTCGGTGACGTTGTTGGCCACGGTGTCGGCCGCGCTCAGGACCAGCATCAGCACGACCGCCCAGCCCAGCATTGGCCGGGAGACGTGCCGGACCACCTCGCGCAGCACCGGCGTGAAGGCGTATAGCCCGGCGATCCGGAAGATGAAGTGCATGTGCATGTACGGCTGGCCCACCAGCAGGTTGAGCCACGCCTGCCGGGGCTTGTGCCCGACCAGGTACACGAGCCACTCCCACGCCGAGTGCTGCGACCACAGGTAGGTGTGCGCGAACTGCCCATCCGGCCCGACCACCTCGAACGCCGGGTCCGCCGGGCTGGCCCGCCAGCCCGTGTAGTAGACGTCCAGCCACATGAAGAAGGCCGACCAGAACACCAGCGGCACCCCCAGCCGCGCCAGCCGTTTGCGGTAGAACACGCCCGGCGGTTCCCCCCGCGCCGGGTCGAGCAGGAGCGACCCGCTCAACATGATGTAGACCGGCACCGCCCAGCGGGTGGCCGCATCCCACCAGTTGCAGACCCACCAGTCGTGCGACAGCGGCCTGCTGGCGTACAGCGTCATGTCCGACACGTGCCCGACCACCACCGCCACGGTGCCGAGGATGCGCACGTGATCGCCGTAGTGCATCCACCGCGGCTTGGCCGGCGTCTCGGTCAGGGCCGGCGATGGCAGTTCGGCAACGGTCACGTCCACGGCTCCTGCACGGTGCCCCTCCGGCCGACATTATCGGATCCGACGGCCGCCGTTGACGATACCGCCGAACGGGGGATCGACAAGCGTGGCGATCAGACCATCGCAGCCGCGCGAGATCATCCCGCGTTTCACCGTGCGGACCCGCGGGCTGAAGCGCCGCGGCTGCGATCTGCGGGATCACCGCTGCCCGCTCCCCGCCTCCGCCCACGCTGCCCGATACAACAGTTCGACCTGCCGCACGGCTGCTGCGTTGCGGTCGCCCATCAGCTTCGCCACGGTCGTCTCGTGCCCGTCAACCACACCGGCATGGCCGTAGAAGGCGGCCGCGTCGAACGTGCCGGTGCGGTAGGCCGCCGCCGCGGCTCGGCCGACCAGCGGCAGCGCGTCGTAGCTGTCGCTCAACACCATCAGATCCAACCGAAACACGCCGTCGGCCCCTGCCGGCACGGGGTGGACCGCCGACAGCGGGTTCGGCGTTGCCAGCGCCGATTGCAGCTGGTCCCAGTAGACCCGCCGGTAGGTCGCCAGCGGTTCGGCGGCCGAGCCGAACAGCGTGTACTCCATGTCGGTGTGCGGGTTCATCCCCTTGGGCAGCCGGGCCGCGGCGATCGCCCCGTTGGCCGGCCGGCTCGCCGCCGCCGGCACGCCCGGCACCTGCCCGGCCAGGTAGGCGATGCTCTTCGTGTCCACCGTCGCATGGTGCGGTTGGGTGCTGTCCTGAAAGTAGTGCGCCAGGTACCCCGCCCAGCGCATCGTTCCCGGCCCATCGTTCGCCCTGATCGCATTCACCAGCTTTGCATAGCACTCCTGCGCCCGCAGCGGCACGAACCCGCCCCGGCGATAGCGCGGGTCGCGCGCGTCGAACGGGATCGCCGTGAGGAAGTCCGGCTTGCCGCTGCCGTCGTCGTGGTACTGGTGGTCGCCGCCGTTGAACGACTCGGCCCCCAGGTTGTGCATCGAGTCCTCCGTCGCCCCGTACGGCTCGAGCTTCGCCTGCCCCTCCGCCGTGCGCCGGACCTGGTCGGGCATCGTCACCCACCGGTCGAGGCCGTGCGCCACGCCGTTGGGGTCGTCGCCCACCACGTCCGTCACGGCGAGCCTCTGCAGCGCCGCCGGCGTCAGGTCGTCCGCCGACAGGTTCGCCCTGAGGAACGCCGACAGCGCCGGCGGCGTCGCCGGGTCGGCGAGCAGCCGCGTGGCCGTCAGCCGGACCATCAGGATGTGCTGCTGGTGCGACCACCCGAACGCCGGGGCGGCAGCGAACACGACCGTCAACGCCAACACGCGAATGCGAGCCATGCTCGGCATCCTACCGCGTGGTTCGACTCGAAAGTTGTGCGCTCGCCCGATCGCGGGTTGACCGTAAGATGCCACCCCATGTGGCGATCATCTGTGGCACCCCTCGCGGCCCTGTTATTCTGGACGTCGATGACCACCCCCGCCCGCGCGATCGACGACGTCCCCGGCCGTTGGCCCGCGGCCAAGGCGAACGCCTGGTATGCCGCCCAGCCCTGGCGGGCCGGGTGCAACTTCATCGCCAGCACCGCCGTCAACCAGCTGGAGATGTTCCAGCCCGACACGTTCGACCTGCCCACGATCGACCGCGAGATGGGCTACGCCCAGTCGCTGGGCTTCACCACGGCGCGCGTGTTCCTGCACGACCTGCTCTGGCAGCAGGACTCGGCCGGGTTCCTCAAGCGGCTCGACCAGTTCGTCGACACGGCCGACAAGCATCACGTCGCCGTGATGTTCGTCCTGTTCGACAGCTGCTGGGACCCCTACCCCAAGCTCGGCGTGCAGCGCGCGCCCAAGCCGCACGTCCACAACAGCGGCTGGGTGCAGTCGCCGGGCATCGAGATCCTCCGCGATCCCACCAAGTACGACAGCCTCGCCCCCTACGTGAAGGGCGTGGTGGGCCACTTCGCCAACGACCGGCGCGTCGTCGCGTGGGACCTGTTCAACGAGGCCGACAACAGCAACGACTCCAGCTACGGCAGCCAGAACCTGAAGCAGGAGCTGCCGCCCGAGCAGAAGGCCGAGCGGGCGATGGAGCTGATGGCCAAGACCTACGCGTGGGCGCGGTCGGTCAACCCGATCCAGCCGCTCACCACCTGCGTCTGGCGCGGCGAGTGGTCCGACGTCGACCGCCTGTCCAAGATCGACCGCTTCCACCTGTTCAACTGCGACGTGATCACGTTCCACAACTACGACGGCCCGATCCAGCTGCAGATCGCGATCGACAGCCTGCGCCAGTACAACCGGCCCGTGATCTGCACCGAGTACATGGCCCGCCCCAACCACAGCACGTTCAGCGCCTGCCTGCCCGTGATGAAGAACGAGCACGTCTGGGCCTACAACTGGGGCTTCGTCGACGGCAAGAGCAACACGATCTACCCCTGGGACAGCTGGCAGAAGCAGTACGCCGGCGAGCCCCCGCTCTGGTTCCACGACATCTTCCGGTCGGATGGGACGCCGTATAAGGCCGACGAGGTGGCGGCGATCCGCGAGCAGACGGGCAAGCCGTGACCGCGCAGTTCCGTTTCAGCCGCGGGCGGAAGCCCGCGGAGCGTCGATTGCGAGATGGGTGCCGAAACGCTCCGCGGGCTCCCGCCCGCGGCTGAGACGACGCCACCTGTTCACTGCGTCGCCACCGCCGCCGACGTTTCGACGGTGCTCAGATCGACCGGCGTCGTTGCCGCGCTCAGGACCGCGATCAGTCGGTACGACCCCGCCGGCAACGCCGGCGCGGTGAACGTCACCTTCACGACCGTCGTCTTTCGCGCCGCCACCTTCACCTTCCGGTCAGGCACGGACCCGATCATCACGGCCGTCGCGTCGACGGTCCCCGTCGTTGTCGCGTACAGGGTCGCCGTTACCGTGCCGACGGCCGTCACGGTGCCGCCGTTGGTGATCCGCACGTTCACCGCCCCGGGCTTGCCCGGCTTCACCGCCACACCGGCCGCCGCTGCGACGATCGTCGGCGACAGGTCGACCGTGGCGGCCGAGACGGCCACCGTCCCCGCCGCGGTCGCCAGTGCCGGTGCCGTCGTCGCCCCGCTCGAAGCGGCCGCAACCAGGTGGTACGCCCCGGTCGCCAGCGTCGAGGGGAACGTGTATCGCACCGCCACCGTGGCCGACTTCGCCGCCTTCAGCTTCAGCGACTTCGTCACCGTGCCGATCGCCACATCCTGCGTGTGGACCGTGCCGGCGAGCGATGCGTACACGTCCAACACCACCGGTCCGGCGAAGGCGGCGTCGCTGGCGTCGGTCACGCGGACCTTCAGCGTGCCCGCCGCACCGGCGATCACGGTGGCGGGCGGTTTCGATGCGACCAACGCCGTCAGCGGCGACGCCGGCAGGGGGCTGAGCGTGAAGGCGGTCGCCGGCTCCGTCGCGCCGGCCGTCACCACCACCGTATCGCTGTCGGCGACGGGCACGGTCACGACGTCGCCCAACGGCACCAGCGGCCGCAGCGTGTACGTCCCCGGCGTCAGGCCGGTGAACGCATACGTGCCGTCGGCCGTCGTCGGGGTCGTGGCCTCACCGGCGTCCAGGAGGCCGTTGCCGTTGGCGTCGAGGTAGATCGTCGTTCCGGCCGTGGCCGTGCCGGTGATCGCGCCCGTGGTGGCCGTCGGCGCGGGCGTGGCCGGCACGTCGATGCCGAACGTCCCGCCGTCGGTCGTTTGGCCATCCACTGCTGTGACGGAATGGCTGCCGCCCGCCGGGACGGTCTGCGTGTCGCCGGCCGGCACGACGTCCGACAGCGTGTACGTCCCGCCGTCCACGCTGCCGATCGTGTAGGTGCCCGCCGCGTCGGTGACGGCCATCCGATCCGAGCCGTCCAGCCCGTCGTGGTTGACGTCGACGTACACCGTGACCCCGGCCAGCCCCGCCTCGCCGTCGTCCTGCACGCCATCGCCGTTGGCGTCGTCGAATACGGTGCCCGTCACGATGCCACGGGAGGCAAGTCCGAACGCGCCGGCGACCGTGCTGGCCGTCGACACGGTCACCGCGTAGCTCCCGGCGGTTGGCTGGGTGACGCCGTAGCCACTGGGGACCACCGGGTAGAGCGTGTAGGTACCGGGCGGCACGGCGGCGAACGTGAACGCCCCGGTGCCGTCGATCGCCGCCGTGAGGTCGCCGCCGTCCGGGCCGCCGCTGTGGTCGATGTCCAGGAAGACGGTCGTCCCGCTCGGGCCGGCCGTGTCGCCGGCGTCCTGGACGCCATCGTCGTTGACGTCGGCGTAGACGGTCCCGGTGACGACGCCGTCCGGCTCGACGCCGAACGGCCCGGCCGAGGCGGTCGCGCCGGCCATCACGGTCACGCTGTAGCCGCCCGAGGTCGGCTGGCTCTGCGCGTACCCGGTCGGGGGCACCTCCAGCACGTCGTACGTCCCGGCCGGCACGCCGGTGATCGTCGCCGCGCCGGCGCTGTTCGTCAGGCCGGATGGGTCGCCCGTCGTGTACGCGCCGGTGCGGGCGACGTCCACGAAGACGGTCGCGGCACCGGTGCCCGTCTCGGCACCGCTGCGCGTGCCGCTGCCATCGGCGTCACCGTAGACGGTGGCCGTGACGGTGCCCGTCGTCGCGGCGGCCTGGCCGGCCGAGGCGAACACGCGGAACGGCGACCCCGCCCGGAACGTGCCGGTCGTCTCGTTGCTGGTGCCGGCCGAGCCGTCCATCCAGACCGCCGCCACCACGCCCGGCTGCCGCGAGGTGTCGCGCGGGCTGAACCCGATGTTCGTCTGCCCGCCGCCGTTCAGCGACGTCACCGTGTACGTGACCGTGGCGACCGTGAACGCCATCGTCGCGCCGCTGACGACGCCGCCGGTCTGCATGCCGCTGGCCCGGGCGAAGAAGTAGTCGCCCACGAGCGTGCTGCTCGTGTCGGTGCTGCCCACGTCGATGCGGCCGTCGCCGTTCAGGTCGTGCGCCGTGCCCAGCTCCGACCCCAGGGCGTTGAACGGCGCCGTCGCCGCCGTCACCGCCAGGTTGCCCGCCACGGACGATGCGCCGACGGACGTCGACAGGAACGACCCCTCCACGTCCTGCAGCCCGTCGTTCGCCGCCGTCCCGTCGGCACCCGTGACGGTGGCGATCACGTCCAGCGTCAGCACCTGCCCGGCCGTCACCACCGCCGACGTCGCGCCGCTCGTCGTCTGCAGCGCCACGGTCAGCGACATCAACCGGCGGCTCTCCAACGGCTCCGCGACCGCGCGACGGTCATGGGCAGTTCGCGTGGCACGTGACCTGTTCGCTCTACCCATCACGGTTCCGCTTCCATTGCCCGGTGCGCCCGCCACGACGAGTGGCGGTCGACGCCGACCTCGCCACGGGTACGTTGTCGCCACGGCAGGCGTTCCGCAACCCAAGACCGCGCGTCGCCATGACGCCGATCCGCCGGCCCGTTATCCTTCGGCTGAGGTCCAACCGGTCCGGATCGCAAATGCGGCTGCCTGTGGCACGCGGGCTTGCGCCGTGCTTGTCGCCGTTTCCGCCAAGGTTCAGAAGACATCATCCACGAAGGACACGAAGGGGCACGAAGGAAGAGACGCCGGCCGCGTTGCTCTGCTTCGTGTCCGCTTGTGTCCTGGGTGGATGACTCGTCCTTCTCTCCGGCAACAGAACCGGTAGCCCGTCAAAGCCCCGTCGGCTCTGGAGACACATGACCGTCAAAGAAGTTGAACTCGTAGAGCTCCCCACGCCCTACGGTCCCATGCGGACGCACATCTTCCGGCCCACGGCTTCCGGGCGGTACCCGGCCATCATTCTCTACTCCGAGATCTTCCAGGTCACCGGCCCCATTCGCCGGACGGCCGTCCAGCTTGCGGGACACGGGTATCTCGTCGCGATCCCCGAGATCTACCACGAGTTTGAGCCGGCCGGGGCGGTCTTCGCCTACGACCAGGCCGGCGCCGATCGCGGCAACGAGCTCAAGAAGAAAAAGTCGCTCGACAGCTACGACGCCGACGCCCGCGCGGTGATCGATCATCTGCTGCAAAGAGCAGATTCAACCGGGAAGATTGGCGCGATCGGGATCTGCATCGGCGGCCACCTGGCCTTCCGGGCGGCGTTCAACCCGCAGGTGCTGGGCACGGCCTGCTTCTACGCGACCGATCTCCACACCGCCACGCTGGCGGCGGGAAAGCACGACGATTCGCTGGCCCGTGCCGGCGACATCAAGGGCGAGCTGCTGATGGTCTGGGGCCGACAGGACCCGCACGTCCCGCTGGAGGGGCGCGTGAAGATCCAGGCTCGCCTGAACGAGGTGGCGACGCGCATGAGCTGGTTCGAGGTGAACGGCGCCCACGCGTTCCTGCGCGACGAGGGACCGCGATACGATCCAGATCTGGCCCACGGCATGATGGGCTTGGTCTTCAACTTCTTCCATCGCCGGTTGAGTGAGGGCGAACAGGGCACGTAGGGAGGTCCGACTCTGGGACCGGTACGTTTGACGACCAAAAAAGAACGGGCGGACGGCTCATGGCCGTCCGCCCGTCCGAGTCCTGTGCGGCTGGCGTGCGGCTGGCGCCGGACGGATCGACGCGTCCCTCGGTCAAGGGATGGACGCGCCGACCCGCGTGCCGGGCCGGGTCGCTGCCAGCCGCATGTGCTGGTGCAGCCTCCGCTGCGACGCCGGCAGGATCGCCGGCGTCGGTGAGCGTTCGATTGGCACCGGATGCGATTCGCGATAAGCCCGTCGCCGATCAGGGTCGGTTCGGCTCACTCCCCCCGCGGACCGGTGCCGATAACGGAAATTGACGGGTCCGCCGCGCGGTTTGAATCGGCCCGCCGATCGGTCCATCATGGGCCGGCCGTCGCCGCCATCGTTCCCGGGAAGGGTCTTCTGCGTGGTCTTCAACTCGCCCGAGTTCGCCGTCTTCTTCGCGGTCTGCCTCGCCCTGTACTGGGCCGCGCCGCACCGGGCGCAGAACCGGCTGCTGCTGCTGGCCGGGTACGTGTTCTACGGATGGTGGAACGTCCGCTTCCTGTACCTGATCGCGCTGTCGACCGCGATGGACTTCAGCGTCGGCGTGATGATCGGCCCGGGCCACATGCGGCCGGTGGAACGGGCCAAGTCGTCCGCGTTCCTGCTGCTGGCCGCCGTCGGGTTCGTGCTGCCCAACTGGACCGCCTGGCGATTGTCGCCCCACCCGTTCGCCAGCTGGTCGATTCTCGGCCACGTCGACCGCGTCGGCTGGCAGGTGCTGGTCGGCACGGTGGTCGTCGTCGCGCTGGCCAACGTCCTTTACCCCTGGATGTCCGGCTGGCCCGACGCGATCCGCCGCAAGCGGTTCCTGATCCTGACCATCGTGATGAACCTGCTGTTCCTGGGGTTCTTCAAGTACTGCGACTTCTTCATCAGCACCGTCGCCGCCGGGCTGACGGCGCTGGGCGTCGGGGCGCACCCCGAGGTGCTGCGGGTGATCCTGCCGGTGGGCATTTCGTTCTACACGTTCCAGTCGCTCAGCTACACGATCGACGTCTACCGCGGCCGGATGACGGCCACGCCGTACCTGTTCGACTTCGCCCTGTTCGTCGCCTTCTTCCCCCCCATGGTCGCCGGCCCGATCGAGCGCGCCCGGGCGCTCATGCCGCAGCTGCAACACCCGCGCACGCTGCGGTACGACCAGGCCACCACGGGCCTGTTCCTGATCCTGATCGGGCTGGTGAAGAAGGTCGCGATCGCCGACGGCATCGCCCCCAGCGTGTCGGCCGTGTACGACGGCACCGCGCCGCTGGGGTTCGTCGACGCCACGCTGGCCACGGTGCTGTTCGCCGCCCAGATCTATTGCGACTTCAGCGGGTACAGCGACATCGCGATCGGCGTGGCCAAGCTGCTCGGCATCGACCTGATGACGAACTTCAACCTGCCCTACGTCAGCCGAAACCCCGGCGAGTTCTGGCGGCGGTGGCACATCAGCCTGTCGACCTGGCTCCGCGACTACCTGTACATCCCCCTGGGCGGCAACCGCGGCGGCAGCGCCAAGACCTACCGCAACAGCATGCTCACCATGCTGCTGGGCGGCCTGTGGCACGGGGCCGCGTGGAACTTCGTCCTGTGGGGCGGCTTCCAGGGCGCGCTGCTGTGCGGCCACCGGTTCTTCACCGGCGACCGCGCCGGCACGCCCCGGCGGCGCGACAACGATGCGCCCGCCGGTGGCATCTCCTCCGACACCGGCCGGCCCACCGCGGCCCCGGCCACGCACGACCGGCCCGCCGTCACCAGCACGCTGCCCAAGACGCCGTTGCCACGCGACGGTGCCCCGCGCCTCGGCGGATGGACCGACGTCGCCCTGCACCTGGGCGCGGTGCTGCTGTTCCTGGTCTTCTGCTGCTACGGCTGGATGCTGTTCCGCGCCAACGGCATCGTCGGTAACGCGCCGCCCTCCTCCGCCCGTTCCCTGCAGCAGATCGCGGCATTCACCAGGGCGTTCGTCGGCCTGGGCCCGCGCCACGCGGCGTCGATCCTCAAGGCCCCCACGTTCGCCGCCATCGCCGGGCTGCCGGTGCTGGTGCTGCTCCAGGCCGTGGAGTACGCGACCAACGACGCCGCGTTCCACCAGCGGCTGCCCGCCCCGGTCAAGGGCGCCGTGATCGCGGCCCTGCTCGTCGTGCTCACCATGGGGCTCAGCAATGCCACCACGCAGTTCATCTACTTCCAGTTCTGAGCCCCCGTCCCCCGAACCCACCACCATGGCGACGCCAGAGAACCCCATCAAAGCCGCGCGCGTGCGAGGCGTGCTGGCCGTGACCGCCTGGACCGTCGCGTTCCTGCTGGTGGCCGACGTCGGGATGAACGTCGCCTTCCGCCGCCCGGCCAGCCCGCGCGTCGACCTCAAGGGCATCCGCGGGTACCTGGCGTACGGCTACTCGATGGAGGCGAAGTTGCGCTACCTGGTCCGCCGGACCGACGATGCCAGCGGCAAGCTGGTGCCGGTCGGCTGGGTGGACGGCGTGGCCGAGCACCCGACGATCGTCCCCGCCCAAGGCGCGAGGCCGCGGGTTCGCATGGCCGCGTTCGGCATGTCGTTCTCGCGCGACATCTCGATCGCCGCCCACGGCCTAGACCCGACCGTCCAACTGGCGATGTACTCCGGCCCGGAAGCGCCGCCGAACCACGCGCTGGCGCTCTACCGCGCCGTCCGCCGCCTCGGCCCCACGGCCCCGCCGGCCGACGTGGTCGTCTTCGGCATCCTCGCGTCGGCCGTCAAGGGCATGGTCACCATGACCGGCGACACGTGGATGTTCGACGCCCCCGCGCCGTTCTGCTACCCGCGGTACACGCTGGACGCCGCGGGCCAACTGCAGGAGCGGTGGCCGTCGATCCGCACCGCCGCCGACCTGCGCGCTGCCGTCGCCGATCCGTCGCGGATGGCCGCGTTCCGCGCCGACCTGTCGGCCAACGATCGGTTCTACAGCCCGTTCGCGTTCCGCCACGACCCGCTCGACGCGTCGGCCCTGGGGCGGATGATTCGCCGCGCCTACGCGTCGCACCACTTCGCCACGGTGGCCGCGACGATCAGCAACCGCGACGGCTTCAACCCCGAGGACCGGGAGATCGGCCCGACGCTGAAGGCGATGTGCGCCGACTTCGCCGCCACCGCCCGTGCCGACGGCCGCCGGCCGCTGGTGCTGCTGATCCAGGACCAGGGCAGCGAGAGGGATTTGTTCAACCTGCTCGGCCCGTCGCTCGACGCCGCTCGCGTGCCGTACCTCAGCACGCACGAGCTGGTGCCGACCAAGGACCACGCCAACTTCGTCGCCGACGGCCACTTCACGCCCGCCGCGTACGACATCGTCGCGCACGCCCTGCTCGGCCGCATCGGCGGCGCACGGTAGCCGCCGGCTACTCGCTGTCGAACCCGCTCAGCAGCAGCAGCGTGCCACCGTAGCCCCGCGGCGTGGCGGCGGTCACCTTCACGAGTCCGCCCGGGACGTCGGCCACCCGGTAGACGGTCATCCGGTCGCCGCCGCCGGCCCCATCGCCGGTGGGCGATGTTGAGCACGTCGCACGAGTACGCGTGACCCGCCGCGACGACGTCGGCCGCGCCGGTCCGCTTCACGTCGGCCGGGTCGACCTTGGCCGGGATTTGCGACGGCGACGGCGGCATGGCGTGGCCGTCGACCGTGACGAGCGACGTGACCTCCGCGCCGTCGGCGGTGATGGCCGTCAACGTCATGGTCGCCGTGAAGCGGATCGGTTTCCCATCCGGGCTGCTCTGTCCCAAGGCTAGATCGTGACACGGGCCTCCGGCCCGTGCGGGGTGGTTTGAGCCTCAAATGTCGCTGATTCTCCAAGGTCGCCCGCACGGGCCGGAGGCCCGTGTCACGATGAGTCCGCCGAATATCCGAGCTTTGAGGCAGAGCACATTCGGACCCTTCGCGTCGGCCGTCCATGAGGCGGACGACCCGGTCTTCTGCTTGGCCCACGCGGCGCACAGCGGGTTGTCGACTCTGGCGGCCGGCGCCGTGGTCGGGCCATCGGCCCAGACGATGGCGGCGGACAGGGCCGTCACGGCCAGAAGCGCGATGTGTTGGGCCGTCCGCATGCTCATGCGCTCCGTTTTCGCTTACGCTGCAATTAGCCGATGCCGGATGATGATCCGGCGGTTGCCGACGGGCAACTTCGACGTTCGCCGACCGGTCCCCGCCCCATGCAACAAACGGCGAGCGAGATCCTCCCGACTGTCCACCACGGCACGATCGCGGTCCCCAACGGCCCCTCGCTCCACCGCCGGTGGGCCGCGGCCGAGAATCCGTGGGCCCGGCTGGCCGTCCTGCCCGGCTACGGCGACCACGCCGGGCGGCACGACCACGTCCTGCAGTGGATGGCCGGCCGCGGCGTGACGGCGCACGCGGTCGACTTCCGCGGGCACGGCCGGTCGGGCGGCCGGCGGGGCGCCGTCCGAGGGTGGGGCGAGTACCTCGACGATCTCGCAGCGTTTCTGGCGATCGAAGAACTGGCAACCAACGCGGCGCCGCTGTTCGTGCTGGCCCACAGCCACGGCGGGCTGATCGCCGCCGCCGCCGCCCAGCGCGGGCTGCTTGCCTGCGCCGGCGTCGTCCTGTCGTCGCCGTACCTGGCCCTGAAGCTGCCGATCCCGTTGCGGCGGCGGATGCTGGCCGCGGTGCTGAACCGGTTGGCACCGTTCATGCTGCTGCGCTCGGGCATCCGCGGCGCGATGCTGACCCGTGACGAGGCGATGCTCGCCGCCGACCGCGCCGACCCGCACCGCGTGCCCGGCGCGACCCCGCGGTGGTTCGCCACAGCGATGCGCGCGCAGGCCGACGTGCGGGCCAACGCCGATCGGTTTCGGCTGCCGCTGCTGCTGCTGGTCCCCGGCGACGACACGGTCGCCGACCCCGCGGCGTCGGTCGAGTGGTTCGGTCGCGCGGGGTCGGCGGACAAAACGATCCGGCACTACCCGGAACACCGGCATGAGTTGCTGAGGGAGGTGGGGCGGGAAGACACCCTTGCCGAGATCGAGGGATGGATGCGGGCCCGAGCTCGTTGAGGTCAATCGTGTTGCCAGCGGCGGAACACCTCTGCGAACACGCCAAACGTGGCGCTGGCCAAGATGACAAACCAGGACCCCTTTGTCGCCGGGGTCGCCGACAGACCGTTGATGCCGTACGTCATGACCCCTGCGGAGAGGAACACCATTGCCGAGGCGATCGTGTCGCGCGTGGCGGCCTTCGACGGAGGCCTGGTCAGCCAAGCATGGGCGCTATCCATGTCGGTAGCGTAGAGCGTACGGGACCCACGGCGGTCCATGAACCTGGCAGCGGTCGATCAGAGGTTCGCATCGAAGCGCGCGATGAGTTGGGACGCCCGCTCTTTCGCCAGGCGGGAGTTCTCAAGGGGGCGCGGGCGATCGAGCAGCGCCTTCCGGGACGAGGTCGGGCGATTGGCCATTCTCGGAATGTACCTGCTCGGCCGCGACCTCGGATAGGGCGGATGAGACCACCGCGACGATGTCCGCCTCGGTCACGACCGTGCGACCGGCGAGCATAGCGTGCTCCATCGCCCGGTCGGAGACGCGCTGGTCCGCGGCGTACTTGATGGTCCGCAGCAGATCAATCGAAGCTTCGGAAAACCGCATATCGTCAGGACTGGCGATCATCATGGTGCCCTAGTGAGTCTGAGCGTCCGATGCCTCTGGCCGGATTGTATCCTTCCCGATACGGCTAACAAAGCGGCACGAAGTGCCCGCCACCAAAGAAAGACCCCGGCCCCGCATCGCCGGGTGGCGATGCGGGGCCGGGGTTGTCGGGCCATGCGCTGGATGTGTCTCTTCGCTGGCGTCAGAACTTCACCGTCGCGATGAAGATCGCCTTCGGCACCTTCAGCACCGGCAGGAAGGTGTCCCCAGCGACCATCTTCACCGTGACCGGGTCCGTGCTCAGCACGCCGTAGGCGAACAGGCCGGCGGCGGTGGTGACGCTGCTGCGCAGGGTCTGGGCGGCGTCGCCGCTCACGGTGCCGACGCTGGTGGGCACGGGGTAGGTGCCCTCGAGCCAGCCGATCCAGTCGGGCGTGGGGTCGGGGGTGAACGCGACCTGGTCGTCGCCGACGAGCGGTTGCAGGACGCCGTTGGCGTCCTCGAAGAACGCGTCGTGCGCCGGCCGCCAGGTGAAGCCGAGCAGCGGGGAGGGCACCTCGGCCGACGACAGGTAGCTGGCGGTGTCGCCGGCGTCGCGGACGAAGTAGTTCTGCAGCTTCACGTTGTTCGTCAGGTACGCCGGCACGTTCTTCCCGTAGAACGCGTACCGCAGCGGGTACCCGCTCAGGCGGGCGGCGAGCTGCCGCAGGGTCAACAGTTGGGCGTCGACGTCGGCCGACGTGTCGTCCCAGCTGGAGGTGAGGATCTGGCCCGTCCCCAGCGGGTCGAGCTGGCCCATGTTCCCGGCCGGGACGTTGAACGTGACCGACGTCTTGGCACCGGTGGCGTTCGGCAGCAGGTTGCCGTGGCCGTCGCTGTAGATCGCGCCCTGGAACAGCATGCTGGTCAGGGCGGCCACGCGCAGGTTGTCGAAGTTGGCGCGGAACGATCGCACCTGCCGGGTCACCTCCTGGATGCCGCGCTGCTGGGCGCTGGCGTCGTCATAGTCGAGCAGGTTCATGTAGTCGGCCGTCGGCAGCAGGATGCTCTCGACCGTGTGGATCAGCTTCACCGGCACCGCCTCGACGCCCTTGAGGTTGCGCTGCTGGCTGGGCGACCCGTACGCCGCCATGCGGGCCACCGTGCGGGTGCCGGTCACGCGGGTGTACTGGCCGGTGTCGCGGTCGACGGTCTTGTCGACCTGGTAGAACCCCGGCGGGAACGCGTTGGCGATGCCGGTGGTGGTCCCCTGGATCACGCCGCACAGGTTCGGGCCGCCGAGGACGTCTTGGAGGGTTACGGTTGCCATGGTTGGCTCCTTGGAAAGGGTCGGATGCCGAAATCTCGAATGACGAACGGGTGACGGTCAGAAGCCCCGTCTCGATATTCGGTCTTCGTCATTCGTGTGCTCACGCGAAGTCGTCGCTGAAGTTCACGCCCGGGCACGCCACGCGGATGGCCGCCTTGAGCCAGGCGCGCAGGCTGGCGTCGGCGGGGTAGTTGACGATCGTCGTGACGTTGATCGTCCCGCCCGCGGCCAGCAGTTGCCCGTCGAACACGTCGACGCGGCTGGCGCCGAGCTGGTCGGCCACGCGCACGCCCCAGGCGTCGCACAGCAGCGTGACGATCGCCTCGCTGCCGTCGGTCGGCTGGATGAACGAGCCGGCGACCGCGTCGGCGCCGCCGGCCGTGATGGCGATCGCGCCGGTGGTGGCGTTGACGGCCGAGTAGGCGATCGACTGCGTCGCCACGGTCCCGCCGGCCGTTGCCGGGCCGGTCACCTTCAGCGTGCCGGAGACGCCGATGCGCCGGACGATCTCGGCTGCGGTCGCCACGTCGGTCTGCAGCGTCGTGTTGCTGCCGCCGCTGTGGGCGTAGGCCGTCGTGGTCTGGCCGATCACGCCGTTGGCGAACTTGCCGGTGGCCGTCACCCGGCCCATCGGCGTGCCGGCGAACAGCACCCAGGTGTAGGGGGTGTTGGACGGGTTGCCGCTGAGCTGCCCGTCGATCGTGACCGGCCCGGCCACGAATTGGGCGAACTGCCGGTTGGCCGCGAACAATTCGCGCGGGATGGCCAGGACGCTCGGCAGGACGCCAGGCTTGCCGTTGGGAACGGAGTACATGGGAGCCTTCCTTTCGGGGGAGGGGGTTTGGAGGTCAGGAGTTGGAGGTTGGGGCGCAGCGACGCACGGAGCCCAGCGGCTCCGCCGCGGGTTCTTGAAGCTGGCGCGAATTGGATGAAGAAGCCCCGGATGTACATCCGGGGTTTCCCGGCGCATCACCCGTCGTTGGCGGCCGACCCGCTGGCCAGCGCGATCATCCGATCGGTGAGGTCGGTCCGGCCCTCGGCGCCGGGCACGGCGCGGGCCAGCAGGTGCAACCGTCCGGCCGACTGCGGCCCGGTGCGCTCGCCCAGCGGGACGGGGCGATTCGTCGAGAGCGCGTCGAACACCGCCGCCGCCAGCGGCCGGCCGCTGGCCGTGCGACTGAGGCCGATCGTGGGCGTGGCGGTCAGCAGCGCGAGCAGGGCGTCGGCCGTGGCCGGGTCGATGCCGCCGCGGGCGATCGCCAGGTCGCGACGGGCGGCGGCGGCGTCGATCGCCAGCGACATCATCACCACCGCGTCGGAGGTCGGCGGCTCCGCCGCGGGTTCTTCCGCGGGCGGCGCGGTCTCGATGCACGGAGGGTCCCGCGGCGGAGCTGCCGGGCTCTGTAGCGACAGCGCCACCGTCGCCCGCCCGCCGCCGGCCAGCTCGGCCGGCGTGGCGGGCTCGTACTCGTCCTGCCCTGGCACGACCGGGACCGGCGTGACGGCCGAGTGGACGATCGCCTCGCCGTACCGCACGCCCCGGCCGTCGACGAAGTCGGGGTCGATGCCCAGCGACACGTGGTTCCGCAGCCCCGTGTCGCGGGCCTGCTCGCCGAGGAACTGGTGCAGCTCCAGCAGCCGGTCGCCGTCGCGCTTGACGGCCACGATCCACCCCAGCGTGGCGGCAGCGGTGGGGGCATGGTCCATCAGGATCGGCACGCCCACACCATTGGCCCGCATGGTGGCGAACGTCCGCGCGTAACCGTCCAGCTTCTCGCGCGTGACCGATAGGGAGTAGTGGCCGGCCGGGTGTGCGTAGGTTCCCGTTCGGATCGCGTCCTTCCAGTAGTAGAATGCCGGCAGCCCGCTGACCTGCCCGGGCCACCCCTGGCCGAGCGTGACGGCCGGCCGCAGCGGGTCGTCGGCGGCGAGCAGGAACAGCGGCCGCGGTGGCGCGGCGTCGGCGGGCGTGGCGGCGTCGTCGGACGTGGATTGGGTCGGCATCGGTTCCATGGTTTGGCCCCAGGGTTGAGTGAGCGATGGCAGACGTGAACGCGTTGAAGGCGACGCCCGTGTTCAAGGGACCCCGGCGGGTCCGGGCGTTGATCGCAGGTTTCGTGGTGGTCGTGGCGCTGGTCGGCTACGCCGCGTGGCGGCACATGGTCCGGCCGGTCAGCGGTCGCCTGGCGGACCTCGTGCAGCAGATCGCGGCCGACCCCGCGGCGTTCCCGACGATCGACAGCCGCAACCTGGTGTCCCTCACCGGCCGGTTCAGCGGCATCACGCCGCACGACGAGATGTTCCTCACCCGCCGCAGCGACGGGTCGTTCATGGCGCTGATCCCCACCTACTATGGCAACGGCACCTCGATCGCGTGCCTGCTCTACACCAGCCGCCCGTTGGTCGAGTCCGACACGTACATGCGGCAGGCCACCCTCGGCCGGACCGAGCGCGTGATCGACGTCCCGCCCTACATGGACATGAAGTTCGACGGCCGCGTCGACGAACACTGGTACCGGGTGAGCTACCTCATGCACTGAGTTGAGTTGTGAGCTCTGCGCCGTGAGTTCTGAAGCGGGTTACGGGCCGGCCCAAATCGCAACTCACAACTGCCCAGCCACCGGCACGTCGAGGTCGCGCAGGACGGCGGTGACGTCGATGCGCTGGGCGACGTCGGCGGCGGTGGCCCCATTGCCGAGCAGGGCCGACAGCACGGCCTGGGCGGCCTGCTGGCGGGCGTCGGTGATGGGCGAGGGGTCGACGCGTACGGCACCCCGCGCCGCCGGGCCGAAGTTGGCCACGAGCAGGTCGTCCACCACCTGGGCGTTGAAGGCCGCGGCGAAGCTCGCCTCGACCAGCTCGCAGTCGACGGTGCCGCTCTCGGTGTGCAGCTCCGCGTCGGACCGCGTCCCGTGCTGCGCCTCCAGCCCCACCCGCTCCGGCCGCAGCCAGCCGCGGAACAGCAGCCGGTCGTAATAGGCCAGCGCGTCCAGCAGCCCCGCCGAGTGGTCGGCACCACCGGGGTCGAACTGGCTGAGCACCCACTGGCTCTTGCCGGCCAGGTCGGCGGCGGCGGCGGGGTCGTCCACGCTGGCGAACAGGTTCGGGAACCGCACGCTGCGGCCCATGCTGACCGCCTCGAGGATCTGCTGGGCGACCTGGTCATTCCCCCGCTCCACGCCGGCCGCGTCGCGGCTGGTCCCCTCGGGGTAGTGCAGCTGCGCGATCACGCCCGCCACCTTCTTGTGGTACTGCGCCAGCCGCTCGGCCGTCTGCGTCGCGTGGGCGTAGGTGACGCGCACGTTCTCGTGCCGGCTCCGCCCGTACGGGTTCAGCGACCCATCGTACGTGAACAGGAACGCCTTGCTCCCCAGCAGGTCCCGCGGCTCCTGCCCCGCCACCTGGTTCCGCAACCCGCGGACGTTGCCGCCGTCGTCCACCAGCACCGTGGTCTGGTCCGGCGACAACGGCTTGAGCCGGTCGATCACGACGCGCCCGCCGTCGGTCGCCCACACCTTCTCGAACGGCGCGAACCCGAACGCCAATGCCGACAGCCCATCGGTCAGCGCCGCCGTCCGCAGCGGCGCGATCGCATCTCGTACGAACGCCATCCACGCCGGCGGGGTGCCCGGCCGGGCGACCCAGTCCCAGGTGTTGGCGACGATCGGCGCGGTCACCATCCGCATGACCAGCGCGACGGTGGGGTGGGCCGAGATGCGCCGGTAGACGTCGAACGTCCCCGGCTCCGGCGCCGCGAAGCCCGGCACGCCGGCCGTGGCGAAGCCGCCGCCGGTGGTGGGCTTTGATGCGAACGCGCTGGACGCGGCGGCCAGGGCGGGTGCGCCGGGCAGGCCGATCAGCGGGTCGCCGGGGGTGATGGTGAGGGAGTAGGTATTGGTCATGATCGAATCCGGCGAGAGCGCAGCAGAGCCGCGCCCGTGTCAGACCCATTGGGCATTGACAGGTCGCAGGGTGCCGAACGCTGGAGTGGTCAGTGCTTGTCGGCCGACGCCCGGCCGTAGATGAACGCGGCGGCCAGCCCGGCCAAGCCGGTCCCGCCGATCACGCTGCCGGCCAGCTGGTGGCCGACGACGCCGGCCCAGGTGCCGCCGATGATGGCGGCCAGACAGATGACGAACGCGAGGTACTGTCCCCGCCGACGCTCGGCGAAGTCAAGGTCCACCCGTCGCGTATCAACGTCAAGGATGCGTGGCTCGACGTGAAATCGTTGGGCGACTTGTTGCTCGAAGACGACGACGATCCGCTCGGCCAGGCCAGGGTGCGTCTCCTCGTACTGGAGGAGTTGTTCCGGCGGCGGAAGCGGACCCGATCAAGTGGCGCGGAACAGGTGCGCGCCACCGCCACCTATCTCGGGCGGACGTGGATCACGCTGCGGGACGCTGGTCTGGAGGTGGTCCGGTTGGGCTGGGGTGCTTCGCTCGCCATTCACTTCAGCTCTAGCCTGGCCCAGGGCCGCCCAAAAGTCGGCCCCGATTTTTTCCCAATCGCCGTACAGTAACTCGGCATCGCTCTTCGCCAGGATGCGCCGGGAGGCTTCCATGTGCCGGCGTGGAGGCGGCATGAGTTCCAGCAGCGTGCCGGCCCCACAGATGAAATTGTGCAGCCATCCCTTGGTCATTGCAGTGCTCCGGCGTCGGGGCAGTGACCGGTTCTGATCCTACGACCTCCAGCGGCATTCGTCCAAGGTGGCGGACGTGACTGTCACCCCGCGAACCCCACCGACCCCACCTCGCGCTGTCCGGTCGCCAGCCGGATCGGGTGCTCCCGGTGCACGAAGTACCGCAGCCACGCCAGCGCATGCGCATCGTGCAACAGCGTCGGGCTTGGCCACAGGGCGTCGCGGAGGTCGGCGATCAGGCCGTGGCAGCGGGGGTGGACCGCCAGCGAAACGCCGCCGTCGGCGGTCATCAGCTTGGCGTTGACGGCGTTGATCGTCTCCTTCACCGCTGGGTTGGACCGCGGCACGCGCATCACCGGGTTCAGGCAGGCCAGGCGGTTGCGGATGATGATCCAGTCGCTGGTGCCGCTGGTGCTGTCGCGGGCGTTGCCGGTGGCATCACCGTAGATGTGTACGCGGTTCGTATCCCAGCCCCGCTGTTTCATGCGGGCCAGGAACGTGCTGACGGCCGCGTCGGTCTTCGTGTCGGGCAGCGCCAATTCGTCCAGCACGTGTACCTGCCCGTCGCGGTGTTGGATCACGCCGCTGCACATGGGGTTGATGTTGAAGTCGAGCGACCAGCACAGCGGCAGGTCGGGGTCGTACTCGGCGTCCTTCACGTGGACGCGCGGGTCGAAGTCGGGGAACGCCCGCCCGCCGGCCAGGACGAACCGGCCGAGCATCTCCTGCTCGAACAGCCGCGGGTCCATCCGCCGCCTCGCGCTGGCCACCTCGGCGGCGGGGAGGATGTCGGCGCTGGGCCAGTGGAATGCGGCCCACTCCGGGTCGTCGCGCTTGCTGGCGAGCTGGTAGAACCGCTCGTACTCCACCTGGGCCGGCCCCTCGACGTCGGGCACGCCGATCAGCCACAGCCACCCGCGCCGGTCGGCCAGCGCGGGCCGGACGTGGGCGTCGAACGTCCCCGGCCGGCAGTCGGCGTACTCGTCGATCACCCCGCCGTCCCAGCTGACGCCCTCCATCCGCTGCGGCCGGTCCAGCCCGATCACCCACAGCTCGGCCCCCCTGGTCGTGCGGATTCGCAACTCGCCGTTGGCGACGACCCGCTTCCACTCCGGCCGGATCAGGTCGCACAGGTCCTGCCACCAGATCCGCTTCGCCTGGTCGCGCGTCGGCGCCGCGGCGAACAGCCGCGGCGGGAACCCGTGCCACGTCCGCCGGAACAGGCACTCGACCAGCTTCCGCTTGGCGATCTCCGTCTTGCCCGATCGCCGCGCCGCCGGCACGACCTTGAACCGGCTCGGGTCGGACCAAAGGCGAAGCTGTTCCGCGTGCGGCCGCAGCACCGTCCACCGGCGGGTCCAGGTATGGTTGGGCGTGGTCGGCATAGACGATGGCGATGGAACCACCGCCGTGGCAGTGGTAAGCTCGATCAGATGAACGCCGTCGAGTTCACCACCGATTTAACCACCTCGCCATCCCGGCGGACGCCGCCGCGCGATTGCCCAGGTCCGGCCGGGTCCGCGTACTCGTTCTGACCGAAGACGAAGCCACCGATAACGCCGCGGACACCGCCTACACCCTGGGATACGAGCGGGTTCCCGAAGACGTGACGCTGACAGCAGCGGTTTTGCCGCATTTGGCGGTCGACGCAGGGGACTGGGAATGAGGCGCGGCGAGGTCTGGTGGGCCGATCTGCCCGCTCCGGTCGGGCGTCGGCCGGTGGTTCTGCTGTCGCGGGATCGGGCCTACGCCGTTCGGAACGCGATCACCGTCGCGCTCGTAACCACGACGATTCGCCACATCCCCTCTGAGGTCCCGTTGGGTCCGGCCGACGGTATGCCCAAGCCATGCGTCGCCAACCTTGACGTGGTGAACACCATCCCCAAGGCAAGCCTCGTTCAGCACATCTGCACGCGCTCGGCGGCGAAGGTGACGGCGGTCAATCGGACAACCCGTTTTGCCATGGACCTTTAGCCGCGCCGATCTCGCCCGCCGCGCAGCCGGCACGTTCTTGAACAGGCGGGGGGCCGATCAAAGATGAATCTG
This sequence comes from Tepidisphaeraceae bacterium, assembly GCA_965198865.1. Taxonomy (GTDB): domain Bacteria; phylum Planctomycetota; class Phycisphaerae; order Tepidisphaerales; family Tepidisphaeraceae; genus CBDAQA01. Next base: position 71,308 of record CBDAQA010000027.1, read on the forward strand.
CTCTGCGCGCGGCCGAAGGGGCGTCCAACGGCGCGTCCAGGGTGGTTGGGTGTCGTCCGCATGGCGTGACTGCCCTTGACCATTGCAAAAGCGATTTGTATTTTAAGAATTTAGCTGAGTAGTTTTTCGCCGTTGCCGTTGGCGGATCCGATCGAATGTTAGCATCTGAATGAAGACCATCGCCTTCGGCTCAGAGACTGTCTTTTGACCGCTCGGAGTTACGCACTCGCTGGGATGCGAGGCCACGACTAGCCGCGAGCGTGCGGGCCTCGTAGAGGTGCGAAGTGTCCCAAGACCCTTCGGCATTCGATCGATGGGCACGTGGCCCGTCAGATGCCAAATTCGTGACCCGTGACCCCGTCGACGAAACAGGGAGAGCCGATGAAGCCGATCACGTTCGTGTGCGTTCCGATCATCGCCGCAGCCGTGGCCAGCCGGTCGGCCGCAGGGGCCACGCCCACCCTTGTCACCCTGGCGACGTTCAACGGCACCGGTAATGGCGCGACGCCCGATGGTGGCCTCACCCTGGCGGGCGGCACGCTCTACGGGACGACCTCTGCCGGGGGCGCCAACGGCGATGGGACCGTGTTCCAGCTGGGCGGCGGCATCGCCACCACCGTGGCGACCTTCAACGGCGCGGGCAACGGGGCCCAGCCCCTGGTCGGATTGACCGCCGATGCCAGCGGGAACCTGTACGGGACGACGTCCGTCGGCGGGGCGAGCAACGTCGGCACCGTGTTTGAGGTCGCGGTTGGCAGCAAGACCATCAGCACGCTGGCCACGTTCACCGACACCGGCGGCAGCGGCAACCGGTCCCTGGGCAGCGTGGTCCTGTACGGAGGCAACGTGTACGGCACCACGCAGCGCGGCGGGCCGTCCGAGTCAGGCACCGTGTACGAGGTCAAGGCCGGCAGCGGCACCGCCACAAGCCTGGCGACGTTCAACACCAACACCAACGGGTCGGCCCCGAACGGAGACCTCGCCGTCGATGCCGGGGGCAATCTGTACGGGACGACGTTCTACGGCATTTACGGGACGTCGAGCTACAACAACGGGACCGTCTTCGAGCTCAAGGCCGGTGCGGCCACGGTCAACACAGTGGCGTCGTTCACCGGCACGGCCAATGGCAACGGGCCCCGTGATGGCTTGGTCGCCGATGCCGCCGGCAACCTGTACGGGGCGACGGAGAACGGCGGGGCGAACGGCGGCGGGACCGTGTTCGAGATCAAGGTCGCCACGGGCACGATCACCACGCTGGCGACGTTCGGTGGCACGAGCCAACCCTCGGGAGGCGTCCTCGTCGACTCGGCCGGCAACGTGTTCGGGACGACCCTCTTCGGCGGGGCCAACGGCGACGGGACCGTCTTCGAGGTCAAGGCCGGCAGCAACGCGATCACCACGTTGGTGACCTTCGCCGGCACGAGCAATGGGTCCAATCCGATCGGCGACCTGATCACCGACGGGGCCGGCGACCTGTTCGGGACGACCGAGGGCGGCGGCACCAACGGCGATGGCACGGCGTTCGAGATCACCGCGGCCGGCGTGGCCACGCCCGAGCCGACCAGCCTGTTGTTGGCCGCCGCGGCCGTCGCCCCACTCGCGATGAGGCGGCGACGCCGGCGGTCGCCGCTGCCGCCGCCGACCGTCACACCGTAACGACCGCCCTGCGGTCACCGCCGCCGCCACGGGCCGCAAGCGTTGCGCAATGTGACGCCGCCGCCCCGAGGCAACTGCCTCAGGACACCCCGTCCTGCCGCCCGACTTCCGATCTTGGTGTACGTTCCCCCCCATGACCACCCACGAGTTGATCCGCCACCTGTCGACGATGCCTGCTGACCTGCCCGTGCTGATCTGCCAGGAGGGGATCACGTTCGGCGACGACGGCCACGTCGGCGCCGGCGACTACCTGACGCCGATCGAGCACGTCGAGGTGCTGCCCACCGCCGACGCCGTCGACCGGCGCGTGGTCCGCCAGCGGCAGCCGTCGGGCGGCGTGAATGGTGGGGCCGTGCTGATCCGCCTGCCGGCGGCGTGAGGCCGACGGCTCACGTCGGGTCCAGCACGGGCTCCGGCACGCCCACGGCGGCGGGCTCCAACGTCTGGCCCAGGTCGTTGCGGCCGAGCCAGATCAGCATCGACCCGTTCATCTTCTCGACGGCCAGGTCCGTCTGCGCCCGGCGGAGCACGAAGGTGCGCTTGCCCCGGCCCACGGCCAGCACGCCAGCGTACAGCCTGCGCACCTCTTCCGCGGACAAGCCGAACCGGTCGGCGATCTCCGTATCGGTGCAGCCGACGTAGGCGTACGACTCCACCGTCGCGCTGGTCGGACGCGGCGGGTCGCCGGGGTCGACGACGGTCGCCACGACCCGCTGCACGTCATCGCCCGCCACCCGCCGTCGCAGCAGCGCCGCCGTGGCGGCCGCCAGCAGCGTCAGCAGCGGCCAATGTGGGGCGGCGGGCATCGTCGTGGGTCTCAGGGCGGGACGCGGAGGCCGAACCGCCGGGCCTCGTCCGGCCGGGCCGGGCCGACGTACTCGAACCCGGCCGTCAGTCGGTCGATGGCGGCCGTGCGCCGCAGGGCCGTGAACCGACCCGCCCGGCCCGCGCCGGCCAACGAGGGCTTTCGCGATAATCGCCATAACGGCGAACGGGCCCGGTGCGCGATCATCGCCGGGTGGCTGGTCGTGCTCGTGTAGGGCCGGCCCGTGGCGCGGTAGAGCGACGCGACGAACGCGCTCATCGCCTGGCCGATGCCGACGCCCTGGTAGTCGGGCAGGCAGACCGTGCGGTGCTCGCGCCAGCCCGGGCGCGTCGGGTGCGGGAACGGCAGCACGGCCGTGAACGCCGCCGGCTGTCCCTCGGCGGTCGCCACGTAGCACGCCGACGCCGGGTTGAGGTTTCCGCTCAGATAGTGATGCGGCTTGAAGGTCGGCCAGTCGGCCCGCGTGCCCCGCGCAATCTCCAGCTCGATCGGTGGCCGTCGCCTGCCCACCTCCCTGGTGGCGTCGGCCACCTGCAGGCGGTTGAGGTGCGGCTCGTACACCCAATCGGGGTCGAGCCAGTCCAGCACATCATAGTGGCAGGTGACGGCCACGAACTGTAGCTGATGCGCCCGCACGGTTCGCGCCACTGCCGCCGACCCGATCTGGGCGACGGTGCGATCCACCACGGACGAGTACTCGTCGACGACCCGCATCTGCCCGTCGACGCACGACTCGGCCAGCGTGCGCGCCAGGTTCGCCCGGAACTGCTGGCCGTTGCTCAGGCAGTGGAACGGCCGCACCCACGCCGGCGGGCTGGAGAAGCCGACGCTGCTCAGCAGCCCCACGACCTGCTTGATCGTCAGCTGCAGCGGGAAGCCGTCGACGATGCTGCGGTCGGCGTGCCACGGGTGGCCGGCCGTCAGGTGCTCGCCGAACAGCTCGGCCGCCACGGTCGACTTCCCGCTGCCGCTCGGCCCGACGATCACGCCGACGTGCCACTGGCCCGGCAGGTCGAGCGCGACGTCCCACGACTGTTCGCTGACCGGCGTCGGCGGCACGTCGAACATCCCCAGCACCTGCCGCAGCCGCGCCGTGGGCACCACGGCGACCGAGCGGGTGATGTGTTTGGTCAGGCGCATTGTCTTCCGAAGGTGGCCTGGGGGCATCGCCGCGGTCGGCGCGTCGGTCGCCTTCCCTTTCTCATTGCGATCGCGACAATCTGCCCCTCGTGGGTGCGGCGGCAGTCAGGGGGCAGTGACGTGACGGACGGGACCGGGCGGGCTGGCATGGATCGGATCACGCATGTGTTGTTCTACAAACACATGCACGGCTTGGTTTCCGATCTGTCTTTTGGGTCCGACACCTTCGGTCGAGACGCCTCGGATTGGATTCAAGACGTCGGGTACCCTTCGGTCCGGAACGAAATCAACAAGGGTACGCAGGTTTGGATTTACCGGAACACCGCCGAAGATCTTGTCGGTTTTGGTTCGTTAGGCGTGACCCGGTGGAATTTTCAGGGCTCACGGCAGGCGATCCAGTACATTCCGATGTTGGCCGTGACCGAGAACCAGCAGGGCCGGCCGGTCGAAACATCTGGAAGTCCGAAGTACTGTCGTCAAATACTTTCGCACATCCTGGACGAAGCGGAAAAACGCCTCGCAACAAGTGGCTTCGTGGGCCTGTCGGTTCTTCCAAGTAACGCCAAGGCCATCAGCCTGTACGAGCAAGCCGGATTTGAATGGCTGACAGAGGATCGGGAAGCAGGCCGAATGCTGCTGCGGATTGGATGAGATCTCTCTACGTCATTGAGCGGCGGGACAGACAGTATCCGTCAAAAGAGCGGCTTGCGCTTCCCAAAAGCACTGTTCGGGTCGGAAATCCGACGCACGATCGCCATCTCGCGCTCGCCAAGGCAAACTTCATCACGACCGATGGCTGCGATCGATCGGGTCGACGCACTTCGTCCCCCGCCGAATACAGCCGTGATCACCCGACGGAGCGGTGAGGCATCCGCACAGTTGTGCTGGGCAACAATGGGTGGGGGGGACAGCATGGTGCGGCCTTTGTCTGACACTGAGAATATTCGGCTACACCTTCGATGAAGTCAAGACGAAATCGGCGTGGGACCTTCTAGTGCTGCCGCGCAGCCATCCGCCAGCGTCATTTAAACGTGTAATTGAAAATGGGTTAGAGTGGCCTACCCCACCACCGCCTTGCACGCCAGCCCTTCGTCGGCGAACCGCTCCAGCAGTTCCGCTTGGTGCCCTTCCCCATCGCACGTCACGACGACCAGCCACTTCTCCGGCCCCAGCGACAACGATGGTGGCGGCTCGTCTGATGGGACGCTCACGATCTCGTCGAGCTCGGCCGCGGTGAACCCCACGTCGCCCACGGCCGGGTCGGCCAGGGTGGCGGCCAGCATCTCCGCATCCCACTCGGCCAGCTCGGCCGTGCGGTTGTCGGCGATCGCGTAGGCCGACAGGTCCGCCCCGGCCAGGTCCGACCGGACCGCGGCGATCGTCTCCCAGCCCAACGCCCGCGCCGCGGCCAGCGTGCCGTTGCCGGCCCGCACCACGTTGGTTGCATCCACTACGATCGGCTTCTGCTGACCGAACCGCCGCAGCGAGGCCGTGATCTGCTCCAGGTTCCGATCGCCGTGCTTGCGGGCGTTGGCCGGGTCGGGCGAGAGGCTTGCGATCGGGAGGTGCTCGATGTTCATCTTGGGCCAGTTTTCCGAGTTGGGAGTTCCGCGTTGGGAGTCAATTTGGACGGAGGGGGGGGCGGTTGTGGTCGACTCTGAACTCAGAACTCAGCGCTCACGACCCATCCTCACGCCGCCGTCGGCCCCGTCGCCTGCGGCATCCGGGCTACGGCGTCGAGCCGCTTGATGCCCGCCTTGTAGAGCTGCATGTCGGCGTAGACCGACGCCTTCAGCGCCAGGTACCGGTTGCCGGCGTAGTCGACGTAGCTGACGCCGGCCCGGCTGCCGTAGAGCCAGCAGCCGGCGATCACGCCCGCCCAGTAGGCGACGATCGGCTGGGCGACCGACGACGCGGCCAGCGGCACCGCGTACGGCCCGCCGGCGAAGAAGGCGTCGACCTCGCCGTCCGCGTACGCCAGCGCCGCCGCCACGCGGTCGCCGTCGGCCGGCCCGCCCGGCGTGCCGGTCTGGAACAGCGTCCAAGCCGCCACGTCGGACGGGCCGAAGATCGCCTCGATGTCGGACTGTTGCGCGTACATCATCACCTCCGGCGAAAGTTCTGATATGGAAATCTTGAACATCGAAACGGGCGCACTGGCATCCGCCGGCCATGCGATCGTTTCGATGTTCGAGATGTCACCCTTCGATATTGCCGCCTCAGCGGACCCTGGCCCCGCCGAACACGCTGAGCACGGCGGTCCCCGATGCCACCTTGGCCCACAGCTGGATCGCGACCGCAGCCCCGCAGTCGACATCGACCCAGGCGCTGCTGTCGGCCGGCAACTGGTGCGGGCCCGGCGTGCTGCTGACGCACTTGCTGGTGGCCGTCGCGAAGTCGTTCCCGCCCAGGTAGTCCAGCCAACCGCCGGCGTCGTGCAGCTTGCGGACGATGACGAAGTCCGCCGTCGTGGCCGACCCGGCGGCGCTGCGCAGCTCGAAGCTGACGTCGTGGTCCAGCCCCGCCAGCGACACCGTCGCCAGCAGCGTCAGCGTCGTGCCGACCGTCACGTTGTTCGCCTGGAAGGGGATCGCGCCGGGCATGGTGGACACCGATCGGTTTGGGTAGAAGGCGGAGGATGGAGCCGAACTTTGACCGGACCGACCGAAAGATCGGGCGGAAGCGATTGCCGCAGGGGTACGTCGCCGTGCTCGACGACCGCGAACAGACCGGTGCTGAAGATCGGCAGGGCATCCACCACAAGCGGGTCGATCTCTTCGGGCCAGCGTCGGTGCTGGAGCAGGCCGCGATCTTCGGCGTCGGAGATGCGAGTCCCTAGCTGTCCCCGCTTCCCGGGCCCGCCGATCGCCCCAGCGGGTTTTGGGAGAACCGCAATTGGCAGGGCCGGCAGATCCTAAACTCGAACGTCTTGGCGACCGCGTCCTCCAGGTCCTCGGCCGGGACGTCCCTCATCTCCTCCAGCAGCTGCGCCAGCGTGCGGTCGAAGTCGGCCTCCTCGAGGTCGTCCTGCGTGATGTCCGGCGGCGAGGGGTCGGCAGCCACCTCGATGCGAACGCGGTAGTGGTCGTTTCGAGGAATGAAGCGACCGCAGCGGTCGCAGAGGACGCGAGTATGGCCGGCCATGGCGGACATCATACCGCCCATCGAAGCGGCCTTACGCCCGCGGGAAGTTGCCGAACCGCCCGGCGAAGGTCCGCCCCGCACTGTAGAACGAGGCGAACGACAACGATGCAACGGCCGGCGGCGTCAGCAGCGGCTCCAGGGCGGCACGCACCAGTTCCGCCTTCACGCCGTCGCCGGCGTCGCTCGTGTGGACGCCGTCGGCGAAGTAGGCCGCATCTGCGTAGTTCGACAGGCGCGGGTCGGCCGCCCAGTCAACCATGGCGTCGGCGTAGGTCGCGTGCCCGGACCGGATGGCGTTGTTCACCGCCGTGATGGCCGTCGACAGCGTGACCTGCTGCGACGCCGTCGCCGCCGATCGCGCCGGGATCGTGGCGACGACCACCTGGTACCCGCCCGACCGGAGCGATCCGCACAACGTGGCTAGGCCGGCGGCGATGGTCGACGCGCTGCCGCCGGCGGCCAGGTCGGTGCTGCCGGCGCACACGACCGCCACGTTGGTCGCGAACGGCGTCTGGTCCAGCGGCAACACCTGCGCCATGGCCAGCGACTGCTGTTGCGCGACCGTCTGCCCCGGCGTCGCGATCAACAGCGGCTTGAACGACCCGCCGAACTGTTGGCACAGGTGCCATGGGTAGCAGCGGCCCACCGGTTGGGCACCGGGCCCGCCGGCGGTCAGGTCGTCGCCGACGAACACCACCTGGGCCGCGTTGGCGTCGGCCCGCAACCGGTTGGCCGTCTGGACCGTGGGCAGCAGCGTCGCCATCGCGGCGTCGGTCAGCGGGCTGCTGAAGATCAGCAGTTCCATCAGTTCGCCGGCGAAGCCGAAGTTGCCGTGCGAACCATAGCTCGTCGCCAGCGTCAGCCCGACCGCCCCGCCGGTGAGCGCCGCGTTTCCATAGTTGACCGGCAGGGCCGACTGCTGGTTCGTGCCGACGTACACCCGCGTCTCGGCCAGCGAGGCGCTGCAGCGGAAGCCGTGGACGATCGACGTCAGGGTCGGCAGGTGCGTCGCCGCCGGGAACGGCACGACCCCCGCGGCCGGCGTGTAGACGCCCATCGCCTGCGGCGCGCCGCCGACCCAGCCGTAGCTCATCGTGCGGACGCCGTCGGTCCCGAACGAGATCGGGCTCTGCCCCGGCCCGCGGCTGCACATTACGACGGTGCAGCCCGTCGACGGCACGGCCAGCGTCGCCGGGATGTTCAGGTACGACGCGGCCCCGTCGAACAGCACCGATCGCCCGAAGGAGGGCTGGTCGACCACGATCGGGTCGCCATAGGGCGACAGCGTCGTCGGGCCCGACGCCGTCGATGACGCGGCGTACGTGCTGAGGACCGGCCGGCCGCCCGCCGTCGCCTGCGTCAGGTGGTTGCCCGCCCCAGACAAATCGTTCCACTGGGCCACGCCGTCGCCGTTGGCGGCCGCCGTCACGCCCGCGTCACGGTAGACGCCCCGCTCGGCGACGTACCAGCCGACGCAGTTGGGTTGACCGTAGACGGTGGGCATGGGGCGAGTTCCGAGTTTGAAGTTCTGAGTCCGGAATGGAGAACTGGTGTGGCGTGGCGCCCCTGCCTCGGGACTCACCACGCTCCACTCGGAACCCGTTTGGGGACGGTCACGGTGGCCGAGTAGAGGGTCGTCGCGCCGGCGGCCGTGGTGCGGGTCAGCTTCACCGTATAGGTGCCGGGCAACTCGTACAGGTAGGCGGCCACGGGGCCGGTCAGGGCGGCGTTGAGGCTGACCGGCTGGCCCGTGCGCGGGTCGGTCACCAGCTGGCCGCCGGCCGCATCGCCGAAGTCCCAGGCGTACCGCTCGTCGAGCCAACCGGTGCCGCTGGCGATCAATCCCAGGGCTGACACATGGACCAGCGCGGGGGCCGGGCCGGCGGCGTAGGTGCCGGTCGCGTTGCCATCGAGACCCACGACGAACGTGGCCGGCGAGGGGGCGGTCGTCGGCGCCACAAGTGGCAACGTCGCCATGCACGCGGCGGTATTGGACAGCGTTAGCAACAACGTTACGGTGGGGAACAGCTTCGACGGCTGCACGTCGGTTCCCTGTTGAGCGCGATTGGCGACCCGGCCCCCGTGGCCCCCTGACGCCGGCGGGAAATAATCCGCCGGCCACAACCGTTTCCCCGGGTCGGCCCACGCGACGCGAACCCAAATCGAAACGCCGCCCGTGCCCGGGCACGGGGTTCGGCGTGCTTAGAAGTGAGACGCTGATGACCACGATGGCGACGACCGACGCGATCCCCCTCGCGCCGCTGCCCGAACCCCTCGCCCCGGCGGAGCCGGTCGACTACGCCGACCGTTACGTCGAGCCGCTGACGACCCGCCCGATGCCGCCGCTGCTGCACGATGAGCCGGCCGGGTACCGCTGGGCGTGGCTGCTGGTCGGGCTGGCCGTCACGGTCCTGTTCGGCGTCGTCGTCTTCCGCTTCTACGCCCCGGCCGACTCCGGCGTTGACCAGAACGCGTACCTGCTCGGCGGGCGGCTGATCGCCCAGCACCACACGACCCGGTACGTCCTGCCGGTCCTGCCCAACTACGACTCGGCGAAGCTCGGCCCCAACCCCGGCGGGTACGCCTACACCGGCGGCATGATGGTCCGCATGCCCAACGGCGACTACTTCCCCAAGTACCCCGCCGGCCTGCCGCTGCTCTACGCCTGCTTCTTCTGGATCTTCGGTCCCGAAATGGGGCCGGTCTACGCGTTCGTCGTCAGCCCGGCGACGGCGGTGCTGTCGGTGATGGGGACCTTCTTCCTCGCCCGCGCCGTGGCCGGCTCGTTCGCCGCCGTGATGGCCGCCGTGCTGCTGGGCACCAGCCAGGTGATGCTGTCGCTGGCCGACAACCCCAACAGCCACGCCTCGTGTACGGCCTGCATCATCTGGGGCATGTTCCTGCTGGTGCGGTGGTGGCAGACCGGCTCGCTGTGGCAGGGCGCCGCGTCGGGCTTCCTGATCGGCTACGCGTTCACGATCCGCTACACCGAGGGGCTGCTGGTCATCCCGATCGCCATCGCCTGCCTCACCCGCATCCGCTGGGGTCACTGGGCGCCGTGGCTGCTGTCGTCGGCGGTGGTGGCGGTCGGGGCGGCGTTCATGGTCCAGATCGGCCAGTACACCGGCACCGACTGGGCCGACGTCCACGGCGTCCACCACTGGATCGGCGAGGGCAAGACCCCCAAGGCGATCCTGTCGCTCGTGGCCGACGTGTACGCGCTGGCGGCACTGGTGTACGTCGCCGTGATGACCGGCCGGGGCTTGCACCGGGCGTGGCTGACGTCATTCCTGCGGAACGTGCTGCCGGGCCTGGCCTGGTGCGTGCCGGTGGTGACGCTGCTGATCTACAACAGCCGCACGATGGGCCACGCCGCCGGCTACGACACGACCCACGAGAGCGAGCTGGGCGTCGCGTTCCAGTGGAAGTACCTGGTCCGCAACTGGGAGATGGTCGTCCGCACGTTCGACGACCTGGAGCTGTTCTTCGTCGTGCCGTTCGCGCTGGCGGGCATGGCGCTGGTCTTCCGCCGCAGCTGGCGGGTGGGGCTGCTGCTGGTGACCTGGCTGGTGCCGGGCGTGCTGCTCTACACCAGCTACTACTGGTCGATGGACTTCGACGTGGCCTACGCCCGGTTCTACCTGACGTTCCTGCCGGCGCTGTGCGTGGCGGCGGCCGTGGCGTTCCACGACGGGCTGCTGGCCGGCCGGGTTGGCGGGGCGGGCGACCACGCCCGTGGCCACCGCCCGTGGTCGCCCCTCGTGCAGGTGACCGCCGCCCTCGCCGTCCTCGGCGCGTTCACGCTCGCCATGCAGCTCTGGCACGCGTCCGAATGGGACCTGCTCCAAGGTGCTCGCCACTGGATCGGGCCGGGCAAGACGATCCTGACCGCGACGGCCGTCGGCCTGCTGGTCTACGCCGCCGCGGCGCTCGCCACCGTGGCGACGACGGCGTTCCGCATGGGATACCGACCGTGGGCCGCCCTGGCCGGGCGTGCCCCGGCCACGGTGGCCGTGGGGATGGTGGTGGCCGTGTCGGCGGGCGTCAGCAGCTACCGGGCGCTCAAGGGGCTCCGCGACGGCACCGAGAACCTGATCCCCCTGCTGGAGAACTACCGCGGCCGGCTGAACCTGGCCCGCGTCGGCGAGCACCTGCTCGGCAAGCACCCCGAGCACCCGGCCGGCCACCCGGGGAAGATCGTGATGGTCGACAACGTCCCGGCCCGCTCGGTCCTGTTCAGCGCCGCCGGCGGGGGGATCCAGTCGCCCAGCAACTACATCCAGTTCCTCCGCGACTGGGACCTGTACCCCGCCACCGCGTTCAGCGAGGAGGGCTCCCGCAGCGGGATGGGGGGCGGCGGCGGTGCCGCCAACCGCAACCGTGGCATTAACAACCGTGGCGGCGGTGGACCCGGCGGCGGCGGTGCGGGCCGCAATGGGGGCGGCGGAGGCGGCTTCCTGGGCTTCGGCGGGGGCGGCGGGCGCAACGGTCCGCCCGGCGGGGGTGGCGGGCCGGGCGGGGGCCCCCCCGGCATGGGCAACAACGCCGACGACCAGGACACGGTCGTCGCCACGCCGATCCAGCCCGAGCAGCGCGACTACCACGCCGGCCTGTACCGCAACGTGACCCGCAAGCAGCTCTACCAGAAGGGCGGCGAGGTCGTGAGGCGCGCGTTCGCCAACGGCCAGCGGGTGTTCGCCATCGTCGAGAAGGACGCGCTGGAGACCTTTGAGGACGACCTCGACGAGGGCGGCCTGTTCGACTACCGGCCCGTCGCCACCTGGACCGACGTGATGCTGCCCGTCGATCACGACGAGGACGCCACGACGGCCAACGACGCCTCCAACCGCTGGGGCAACCGGATGAACGCCCGCCGCGGCGGCGGCATGGGCGCCGGCGGCGGCATGGCCCGCCTGCTGGGCATGTCCAACCAGCAGAACGACTGGCGGCTGGTCGAGGTGATCCCGGAGCGGCCGACGGCACCGGCGAAGAAGAAGTGACGCGACCCCATCAGAGCCCAGCGGCTCCGTTGTCGCCCTTCAGTGCAACCGGTCCACCACCAGCTTCACCACGGCCGTGATGCCGGCCGTCGCCAACAGCCACACCGAACGCGTGAGCCCGCCCGCCAGCCGCTCGACGGCCTCCACGCGCGCCGCCAGCCCCGGCCGGCCGTTGCCGTTCACGGCCGACTCCAGCTTGCCCAGCGTCTTGTCCTGCACCGCCAGGTTCAGCTGGATCTCGGCCAGCTTCAGCATGAAGCTCTGCGCCCGGTCGTCGGCCACGTCGTGGCACCGGCGCAGCCGGTCCACCTCGTCGGTCAACGACCGGATCCGCTCGGCGTGCTCGCCCGGATGAGCGGGTGATGGGGTGAGAGGGTGATGGGGTGTCGCCGAAAACATGGTTCTCCTCCCCACCCCCTCGCCCGCTCACCCTCTCACGCCCGCATCCTCACTTCCCCGGGTCGCTCAGCACCCACTCGCCCTCGAACAGCTGGGTACGATTGGAACTGCGAACGCGCGTGCCGTCCTTCGTCAGCACGTAGACATAGGCCTGGACCGGCTCGGCCAGCTGGCGCGGCTCGGTGGTCGGCACGGTGACGACCCGGGTCGCGCCGCACCCGCCGATCAGCACGGCCGCGCTAACCGCCCGAACCCCGGAGCCGAACGGCGGCCAGCAGCCGCTCCCGCCGGGCGTCGTCGGGCGCGGCCTCTTCCACGGTGGTCGGCTCATGTGCGTGCTCCCAGAGAAACTGTAGAAGCGACGGCAGGATCGCCTTGACGACGTCCGCCGCCGCGGGGATGAGGATCGCCCACATGGGGACTCCTTGCGGAGAAGTGCCGAATTTCTAAATCTCGAATACCGAGACAGGACGGGAGGTGCCCTCTGCCGTTTCGGTGATCGAGATTTCCACGTTTGAAATTCGCGTTCATTTCGCCCCCTTCGCCGCCCGCAGGGCAAAGTAAACCGCGGCCAGGTCCATGCCCGTGGTGACGAAGTCCTGCACGGCCTTGGTCACCTTGGCGTCATCCGCGGCCGACAGGGCCGGGGCCTGCTTGTGCAGGGCCTTGAGGATCGCATCCGTCACGTATTGCTCGATCACGTCCATGGTGTTCTCCAACAGTGCGACCATCGCAGACACAGCCGGCGACCCCGGCGGAGCCGCTCGGAACTCGAAGACGTAGACGGGCTCGCCGGTCGACCGGCTCGCCCGCACGCCGGCGCGGTGCGGGGCTAGCTCACGACCCGCCCACGGAACATCCGGCCCAGCAGCCGGCCGACGTCGGCATCGTCGACCGGCCCGTCCAAAGGGGCCGGCGGCGCCTTCACCCGGCCGCGGGATGCGCTGTACGCCGCCGACGCCATCGCCGGGGCGACGACCGCCGCCAGTGCGTCCAGCTCGCCGTGCCCGCGGAACAGCGCGACGGCCGCCAGGGCGATCACCGCCCACGTCACCGCGTGCTCGCTCGTCTGATATCCGGGTTTCATAGTCGCGTCTCGTTCCCCCCAAGCCGGCCCGCCGTAGTGGATACGGACGGGCCGGCGACCAACGGGAGAGATTTGCAGGGTCGGAGCCCCGGATGTAGATCCGGGGCTTCTATGGAAGACGGTCACAGGTCATCCGCGTCGAACGGACCCTGCTCGGCCCGGCCGATCTGGCTCAGGTGCAGGATCCTCGGGCGGCGTGACGGTCGGCCGCGGGTCCGCAGTGAGCGCAGCGGCGGGACCTTCACGGTGGCCGACGCCAGCAGCAGCTGCACGCCCCGCCGGCTGACGCCGAGCCACTCGGCGACGGTCGCCTGCGGCCATCCGTCGGCCAGGTGGAGCACGCACACGTCCAGCTCCCGCTCCGTCAGCCGCCCCAGCCCCGCGGCCGCCTCATCGGCCGGCGTTGCGTCGTTCGAGTGGGTTCCCATATTGGATAAGACCAGGAAGCGCAGGCCGGAACCGGGGATCGCGTCACAATCCATCGTATCGCCGTAAGTTAGTAAAATGTTCGGTGGTGCTTCCATGGTGGTCCTTCAAGTGTGGAAAGTGGAATGGTCACCCGGGGCGACTGAAGCCGGCGTCTGAGGTACGCCGAAGAAACGGGTGTTCGGCGCACCTCAGACGCCAGCCTCACCGCGTCGTGGTCACGCGCCGTGGCGTCGGTCGCCGAGCAGGGCGCGCAGGCCGACGACCATGCGGCTGCTGCCGGGGCGCAGGTGGAGGCCGGCGTCGTACAGCTCCGAGTAGCGGTCGGCGTCGTCGCCGTGGCGGCAGTCGTCGCAGACGACCGTGGCCGACACGACCGGGCCGTCGCGGCGGTGGCGGTGCTCGACCAGGCTGGTCGCCTGCGGCGGGGTCCACCGGCCGCACTCGCGGCACCACCGCATCGAGGTCCGCCGCGCGCCGCCTGGCGGGAACACGCGCGGGTCGTGGTAGCGCGCGGCGATCGGCTTGCCGTCGCGGCCGGTGAAGGTCTGCGTCGCCAGCTGTGCGTCGACCCACGGCTCGGTCGGCACCGACCGCCGCAGCCGCACCCGCAGCCGGTGTTCCTGCCACGCGGTCAGCCCCCGCGGCGGGGCGGCAGGCCGAACCGGACCCGATCTCGGAGCAACAACGGCCATCGCGTACCCTCCCAAGAAGTACCAAACAGATACCGAACAGATTGGCGAGTATATGAACACATGACATGACATGCAAGTTGAGTTGAGGTTGCGGTGGACACCGCGGCGTCGGGTGGCACACTGGACGCGGGTTTCAGGAGGCGGGCGGATGGGTGGAACGCAATCGGCGGGCGCGATCGACTACGGCACCGACGGCCGGCGGACGAACTACCGGTGGCAGGTGCGCGCGCTGCTGCTGTTCGCCACTACGGTCAACTACATGGACCGGCAGGTGCTGGGGCTGCTCGCGCCGCAGCTGCAGCGGGCCCTGCACTGGAACGAGGCGCAGTACAGCTACATCAGCATCGCCTTCACCGCCGCCTACGCGGTCGGGCTGTTCCTCAACGGCCGGCTGCTCGACGCGGTCGGGACCAAGGTGGGGTACGCCATCCCGGTGGCCGTCTGGTCGCTGGCGTCGCTCAGCCACGTGCGGGCCCGGTCGTGGGTGGGGTGCGCGGTGTCGCGGGTGTTCCTGGGGTTGGGCGAGTCGGGCAACTTCCCGGCCGCGGTGAAGACGACGGCCGAGTGGTTCCCCAAGCGCGACCGCGCGTTGGCGGCGGGCGTGTTCAACTCGGGGTCGAACCTGGGCGTGATCGTGGCGGCGCTGGTCGTGCCGTTCGTGGCGGCGGCGCCCCGGCTCGGTTGGCGGTACGCGTTCTGCGTCACGCGATAGTCGCGATGGCGTGGTTGGCGGCTCACCGCATGACGACGACGATCTCGACGCGCCGGTTCCGGGGCTTGCTGGCGCCGCGTGGGCGGAAGGGGCCGAAGCCGCTGGTGGTGACCTTCTTGGGGTCGACGCCGTGGGCCTCGAGGTACCGGCTGACGGCGGCGGCGCGGGCCAGCGACAGGTCGAGGTTGTCGTCCCAGTCCTGTCGCGACTTCACGATCGGGTCGGCGTCGGTGTGCCCCTCGACGCGGATCGGGCGGCCGGGGTAGGTCTTCTTCAAGGCGGCCACCACCTTGTCGAGCGACGCCCGGGCCGACGTGCGCAGGTCGGCCTGACCGGCGGCGAACAGCACGTCGCCGGGGAGGCTGACCGTCACCGTGCCGGCGCGGGCGTCGACCTTCGTCTCCAGGTCGCCGAAGGGGGAGGGGCCGGGCCCGCCGCCGCCGGCGGCGACGGCGGAGGCCGTCGCGGTCGTCGCCGGGGGCGGCTGGTTGCGGAGGTCGTTGATCTGCTTGTCGCGGTCGAGCAGCTCGGCCTGCAGCGTCCTGTACTGGGCGGGGTCGGGCGAGTCGCGCAGCTGCGCGTTGGCGGCGTCCAGCTTGTCCTGCAGCTCCCGGTTCTGCCGGTGCAGGGCGACGTTCTCCGTGTGCATCTCGCTCTCGCACCCCCCGGCGGCCAGGGCGGCGAGCGACAACACGGCAACGGTAACGGTCCGGCGGCGGATCATCCGTGATCCCTTTCTGGGTCAAGCTGTCCCAGAGAATAACAGAGCGGCCACGAATGGCACGAATGATCACGAATGGAAATGCGGATCATCCACGAAGGACACGAAGGACACGAAGCGACACGAAGGGACACGAAGGGACACGAAGGGACACGAAGCAGAATTGGACTGGCGGGCAGCGATATGTGTACCCCATCACAGCCGCGTGGGCTTTCAGCCCGCGGGCTCCGGCCGGTCTCGTCTTTTTCCCCCTTCGTGTCGCTTCGTGTCCTTCGTGGATCACTTTCTCTGATTCGTGTTCATTCGTGCCATTCGTGGCCGTCTTCCCGACTCACGGCTGCCCGGCCTGGTCGACGCGGATGGTGACGCCGTCGCCGGTCGAGGCCTGCAGCATGGCGGCCTTGGTGCGGATGTCGGCGTTCTCGCGCTCGAGCTTGTCCAACCGACGGCCGGCGTGGACGTCGCGGATCTGCCGGACGGTCCGCCAGGTCGTGTGGGCCAGCACCGTGCAGATCACGCCGGCCAGGAACGCGACCAGCGTCAGGAACACCGAGCTGACGTGCGGCGAGTGGCCGAACCAGTACCAGAACTCGATGTCGCGGCTGTTGTTGTACAGGAAGAAGATGAGGTAGACCGCGATCAGCAGCGCCAGGATGCCCTTGGTCCACGCCTTGATTTTCAGCCAGGTCTCGCCCATCGCCGTCCGTGCCTTTCCATGCCGCCGTTCCGTCGCGCCACCCACCGGGGGCCCATCGCGATCATCGACCGGATTGGCCTGAGGCTGAAACGGTCATTGCCCGCCGCCACCGTGCAGCAGGGAGGTCGCCACCTGCGCCAGGCCTTGCAGGCCGGGGGACAGGTACGCGGCGACCGGGCAGTAACATAGCATCACGCCGGCCGTGGCCAAACTGAGATACGGGCCGAACGGCAGCTCGCGCCGCCGGCGGGTCAGCAGCAGGTAGAGCCCCATCGCCAGCCCGGCCACGGGGGCCAGGAAGAACGCGACCGTCGCCCCGCCCGCCCCGATGACCGCCCCGACGCCGAACATCAGGTGGACGTCGCCCAGCCCCATCGCCACCCGGCGGAACCCCAGCGTGCCGGCGATGCGCGTCAGCCACGGCACCAGCCCGCCGACCATCGCCCCCAGCAGCGCCCCCAGCAGCCCGCTGACCCCGTTGCGGTGCGACACCTCGGCCCAGAAGTGCGCGACGGCCGGCACGGTCAGCGACAGCGCGACCGATGCCGCCGCCAGCGCGATCGGCGGCGACAGGAACAGCATCTCCTTGCCGATCTCGGCCCGGATCTGCGCGAACGTCATCACCGGCGGCAGCGGCTGATCCGGCAGCGGCTCGCCGGCGGCCCTTGCCTCGGCCTCCTCACGGGCGATCGCCTCGCGGTCCACCTCTAGCATCGGCTCGCCATCGGGGAAGCTGGTCGGCAGTACGCCGCGCCACCACAGCGCCAGCGTCATCGCCAGCCCCACCGTGCCGCCCGCGGCCAACGCGCACGGGGTGGACCCCGTCAGGTTCAGCGACCCCGGCACCCACGGCCGGTCGGCCAACGCGTGGACGGCGAACCCGACGATCGCCACCGTCCACGGAATGACCGCCGGGATGATGTACAGCTCGGCGTCGATCAGGCTGGCCGCCAGCAGGGCCGACACGGTGACCATGTAGAGCGCGAAGATCGGCCACGACGTGTTCAGGTCCCACCCCGGCGTCGCCAGCAGCGGCGTGGGGCAGCACGACCGCCACTGCCCCGCGTAGTAGGCCAGGTAGTACCCGACGAAGATCAGGGCCGTGATCGCCTCGACGATCGGGTACCGCGGCGAGATCGGCGCCCGGCAGAACCGGCACCGCCCGCCGAGCTTGATCCACCCGACGATCGGCAGGTTGTCGTACCACTTCAGCCGGGCGTTGCACTTTGGGCAGTGACTGGGCGGGTCGGACAGCCCCTTGAGCGTGAGCCGGAACTCGCCGATCGGCGAGCAGTCGGCCGGCAGCTCCACCCGCGGCAGCCGCCAGACGACGACGTTGAGGAAGCTGCCGACGCACGCCCCCAGGGCGAAGACGAACAGGATGTAGGGCAGGTGCTGCACGGGGAGAACGGTAGCTGCACTTCCACGCAGATGCACACGACGGCCAAAGGCCCATATGGCCCCGGGCGTGGTCGTCCGCAGCTAAAGGGACGTCCGGCGCGCGATGGCCGCCAGCGCGTCGGCGACTTCATCGACCGTGCGGCCGACCACGTCGACCTCGTGCGTCATCGCCTCGCGGTAGAGCGACTCGCGCGCGGCGAGCACGGCCCGCACCTCGTCGACGCCGCCGCCCAGCGCGGTCAGGTTCGGCCGGCTGTCGCCGGTCGCGGGGTCGGCGGCGATGCGGCGGTGCAGCTCCTCGGGCGTGCCGCTGAGGTAGACGACCGGGTGCCCCGCCGCCGCCAGGGCGGCCCGCGTGCCGCCGGACAGGATCGCGCCGCCGCCCAGGGCGATCACGTGGTTGGGCCGCGTGGCCAGCTCCGCCACCACGGCCGACTCGGCCGCCCGGAACGCCGCCACGCCGAGCGCGTCAAACATCTGCTTGATCGTCATCCCGGCCCGCTCGACCACGACCGCGTCGGCGTCGACGAACGGCCAGCCCAGACGCGCAGCCAGCGCCCGCCCGACGGTGGTTTTGCCGCTGCCGCGATAGCCGATCAGGACGATGCTCATGGCTGCGTCGAAGCCCCGGATGTACATCCGGGGCGCCCGGGGGAGAAGTGGGTGTTCCGCCTATGGAAACGATTGTCCCTCTGCTCGGCACATCGTCAATTCGTGCTTGCGCTCGCTACGCTTCTCCAGTTCCATGAGAGACGATGGACCAGTCCAAACGTCGCTGCGGTGCATACCAGCCGCGGCCGGCAGGCCGGGGACCGCTGGCTGCCGCCGGCGGCTGGAACGGCGCGGTGCCGTTCGTCCACCACGTCCCGGCGTCAAAGCGA
>CBDAQA010000028.1:0-282692 GCA_965198865.1 Tepidisphaeraceae bacterium
TTCCCGCGGGCGCCGGCGTTGCCGCGGGCGGCGCTGGCGTCGTCACCGCCGTCGCCGCGGCCGGCCTGGCCGCGCTGGCGGGCGGCGTGGTCGGCCTCGAGGCCGGCGTTGTCGGGCTGACGGGGGGCCTCCACGCGGGCGGGGGCCTCGGCGCGGCCGCCGCCGCCGCGCGGGACGTTGGCGGGCTCGGTGCGCTGGGGCTCGGTGCGCTGGGGCTGATTATCGGCGCGGGCGTTCCGCGGGGCCTCGGGGACGCCATCCACCTGCGACCAGCCCTTGTTGCCGCGCTGCTGCCAGCCCTGGTCGGTCCGGCGGTAGACCTGCCCGTCGCGGCCGGCGTAGACGTCGTTCCCGCCGCGGTCGTCGGGCTTGTTGGCCACCGGCGCGCGGTTGTTGTCGCGCACGTTCACGGTGCGGTCATCGTTGCGGACGTTGTCCCGGATGTTCGTGTTCCGCACGTCGGTGTTGCGGACGTTGTTATTCGTGACGTTGTTGTTGATCGTCGTGCGGCTATTGTTGACGAACACGTTCCGCTTCACGTTCTCCTGGCGGTTGTAGATGTTGATGTTGTTGATCGTGACGTTGCGCGTGTTGTTCACGACGGTCGGGCCGCGGGCGATGTCCTCGCGGCGGACGTCGGTCCGGCCGCCGTAGTAGTTGTTGATGATCGTGGTGCGGTTCTGGTGGATCTCGTGGTAGTCGACGTAGCCGGACGCGCCCCACCAGCCGTGGCGCACCTCGACGGCCGGGCCGGCGGCGAACCAGGTCGTGTCGTACCGCCGGCCGACGCCCAGGCCCCAGGTGGCCGAGTAGTAGTCGTACCGCGGGGCGAAGCCCCAGGTGACGGGGCGGGGGATGAACTCGCTGTGGTACCAGTAGGGGTAGCGGTAGCCGGTGCCGTAGACGACGGTGGGCCCGTAGACGTAGCAGCCGGTGTAGCCGGGCAGGTAGCCGCAGTAGACCACGTCGGGCGTGCTGTCGTACACGTAGACGTACCGGCAGCTGTAGACGGAGCAGCTGGGCGGGATCGTGTAGATCACCTGCGGGACGGCCGCGCTGACCACCCACGGCCCGATGGCCGCCGAGGCCTGGTACCACACGGCCTGGTGGCAGCAGTAGTAGCTGCGGTCAACGAACAGGACGGGATCAGCGCAGTTGCTGGCGTAGGCCAGGGGCGACCCCTGGGCGACGGGGACGAACTGCGGGTCGCCGTCGTAGCTGACCTGCAGGCTGCTGCCGGCGTCGCGGTGGACGGCGGTCGTCTGCGGGATGTAGGCGTCCATGCGGGCGTCCTGGGCCCGCTGGGTGCCGGCTACGCAGACCAGCACGTTCGCCTTGGGCGAGTCCTGCGGGATCTGCGCGAACGCGGCGGGCAGGGCGTCTGAGGCCACGAACTGCCACGGGCCGTTCAGGTCGGGGGCGACGTACCACCGGCCGCTGAGCAGCACGAACTTCCGCTGGGTCGACACCTCCAGGAACACGTCCGACTGGGTGTTGGCCATGTAGAGCAGGTCGTTGCCGGGCAGGGGCGAGTACTGCGGCGGGCCGTCGGTGGCGATCAGCTCGGTGGGCTCGGTGGCGACGACGATCTGCGTGGCGGCCGCGTTGGCGGGGGCGGCGGACGCGGCGGGCTGCTGGTCGGGCGACTGCTGGTTCTGGACCGACAGCTTCGACCCCTCCTGCGCCACGCCGGCGGGGATGCTGGCGACCGGGTGCCACGGCCCGGGCACGGCCGGGGCCGACATCCACGCCCCGCCCGCCTTGAGGAAGTACTGCTTGCTGCCGCCGTCGAGCAGGATGATGAACGGCGTGTTCACCACGCGCAGCACGCTCGGCACGCCGTCGACCGGCTGGAGCTTGGGATCGCCGTCGAGCACGACCAGCGTGGTGGGCGTCTGCGTGACGAGGATCTTGGGCGGCGTGTTGTCGAGCTGCTGGCTCTCGGTGCGGGCCTTCTGGACCACGCCGAGCGTGTCCTCCAGCTGGTCCAGCGAGAACGTGACGTTCATCTGCGGCAGCTGCCCCTTGAGCACCGTGGCGAACCCCGCCTCCTGGTCGGACGTGCTGTTGGGCAGCTTCACCTGGCGGACGTCCAGATCCTGGATGGTGACCGTGCGCGCATCGCGATCGGTGAAGACGCGGGCCTTGAACCAGGTGGCGCCGAACTCGGGCTCGGTGGCCCCCGGCGGCGTCAGCGACACCGCCGCCCGCGCGGCGAGCTGGTCGCCCTCAAAGGTCTCCGGCTGCGGCTGGTAGATCGACAGCTGCCCGGCCGACGTGTCGATCCGCAGCGGCCAGACGCTGACCGGCCCCGGCGGCGGGGCCACCTGCGCCTCCACCGATCGGGTGACGAACGCCAGCAGGGCGAGCGTTAGGCACAGGGACATCGGTCGGCGAGCGGGCATAGCGGTCCTCCGGGGCAGCAGGTCTACGACAGCATAGACCCGCGCGGCGAGCCGTCGTTTGTACCTGCAGCGATGGGGGACGGGACAGGGACGAAAATCGGACGGGCCGCCGGGTGCGAGGGGCGCTCCGGATCATACCCGTCGTGTAGCCGTGGGCACGGCGCCCAAGGATTTGCGGCGGCGCGGGGGCGGGGGGGCGGGCGGCACGGCCATGGCTGGAATGTCCTTAGCCGGGATCTCGTACTCGCGTTCCTCGTCGTACGGGCCCGCGGCCACCTCGCGGATCCGGACGACCTGCCCACCGTCAACGCCCAAGTTGCCACGGTCTTCGATGACGACCACCTCGACCGGCGTGTGCCCCAGGTAGCGGGTGAACCGCTCGCCCACCCTGATCTTGGTCGGCAATTGTGACTTGGCCATGGTCACCTCCCGCTCTACTGCGATCACCACGACGTGACGCCCAGGATTGTACGCAGGTGGGTGCCGACAACCAGGGCCATGTCGCCGGCCAGACCGTTGCAAGCCCCTCGCCAACGGCGCACCGTCGACAGTCGAAGGGTGGCGGCTCCCATCCGGACCGGGTTGAAGTCCTGGTGGGCGATCGCGTTCCGCCACCGGTTCAACTCCTCGAGATCGAACTGCCTCCGACGGTTCCGCCCGTTGTGGGTGGCCAGCGCGTCCCAGAGTTTGACATCGAACCGGCCGAAGTCGGACCCCAGGTTGCCAGGGTTCGGATTGCCTCGGTCAAGCTGCCGGTTGAGCAGCATCTGCGTGCGGAACAGGTTTTGGACCGCCACTCCAGTTGCTGCCGTCACAACATGCTGGGCGGCCTCGGTGTGCAGATCCCGGCAGAACCGCTGGAACTGCGAAGCCAGCAGCACCGTGTAGGCATGGTTCAGCTGTTCAGTCGCATACCGCCGCCCCGGCCCAGAGCCGCCGAGGGCGGCGTGCGCCGCCTCGATCTGGTCCAGCGCCGCGGAACTCGTCGTCCGCCAGCCAGTCAACGCCTGGGACGGCATCGATTTTCCCCCCCCCCCCCCTTTCGAAGGGCGCGGACGGCCGTCAAGCCGTCCGCGCCCGGGATCGTTCTCCCCCCAGTCGAATCAGTACCGGTACTGCTCCGCCTTGTACGGCCCCTCGACCGGCACGCCGATGTAGCCGGCCTGCTCCTTGCTCAGCACGGTCAGCTTCACGCCGAGCTTGTCCAGGTGCAGCCGGGCGACCTTCTCGTCCAGGATCTTCGGCAGCACGTACACCTTCTTCTCGTACTTGCTGTTGTTCGTCGCCAGCTCGATCTGGGCGATCGTCTGGTTCGTGAACGAGGCGCTCATCACGAAGCTCGGGTGGCCGGTGGCGCAGCCCAGGTTCAGCAGCCGGCCCTCGGCCAGGATCAGCACGCTGTGGCCGTCGGCGAAGGTCCACATGTCGTACTGCGGCTTGATGTTGGTCTTCTTGATGCCCGGCAGCTTCTTCAGCCCGGCCATGTCGATCTCGTTGTCGAAGTGGCCGATGTTCCCGACGATCGCCTTGTCCTTCATCCCGGCCATGTGGGCGGCGGTGATGATGTGGTAGTTGCCCGTCGTGGTGACGAAGATGTCGGCGTAGCTGAGCGTGTCCTCCAGCGGCAGGACCTGGTACCCCTCCATGGCGGCCTGCAGGGCGCAGATGGGGTCGATCTCGGTCACGATCACGCGGGCGCCCTGGCCCTTGAGGGACTGGCAGCACCCCTTGCCCACGTCGCCGTAGCCGCAGACGACCGCGACCTTGCCGCTGATCATCACGTCGGTGGCGCGGAACAGGCCGTCCACCAGCGAGTGCCGGCAGCCGTACAGGTTGTCGAACTTGCTCTTGGTGACCGAGTCGTTCACGTTGATGGCGGGGAAGCGGAGCGTCCCCGCCTTCTGCATCTCGTACAGCCGGTGCACGCCGGTCGTCGTCTCCTCGCTCACGCCACGGCACGTGGCGGCGGCCTTGGTCCAGCGGGTCGGGGTCTCCTTCAGCGTCTTGCGGAGCAACTCCAGGATGACGCCCCACTCCTCGGGGTCGTTGTCGGGCTTGAAGTCGGGCACCTTCCCGGCGGCCTCGAACTCGGCGCCCTTGTGGATCAGCAGGGTCACGTCGCCGCCATCGTCCACGATCTGGTCGGGGCCCTGCCCGTCACCGAAGTCGATCGCCCGCTCCGTACACCACCAGTACTCCTCCAGCGACTCGCCCTTCCAGGCGAACACCGGCACGCCGGCCGGGTTCTCGACCGTGCCCGTGGGGCCCACCGCGATGGCGGCGGCGGCGTGGTCCTGCGTGCTGAAGATGTTGCACGAGCACCAGCGCACGTTCGCGCCCAAAACCGACAGCGTCTCGATCAGGACCGCCGTCTGGATCGTCATGTGCAGGCTGCCGATGATGTTCAGCCCCGCCAGCGGCTTGGCCGCGGCGTACTCGGCCCGCACGCTCATCAGCCCCGGCATCTCCTGCTCGGCCAGCAGGATCTCCTTCCGACCCCAGTCGGCCAGCGACAGGTCGCGGACCTTGAACTCCAGGGTCGTCTTGCTCGGCGTCACAGTGGCCTTGGGGGCGGTCATCGTTGCAGGCATGGGGGTGTCCTTGAACAGTCGTTTGCTCCAAACGGCAGACCACCCGGCCCGCCGGTTCATCCGTCAATCCGGATGAATGATTGCCTATAGACCACGGGTTGTCAAACCAAATGAGGCCGCCATCCGCAGGTTTTGGCGCAAGCCGTTCACGCTCGCCTGCCGCACAATTGGCAGGCGTCGGTTCGATTCCCCGTTCCGGCAAGAGCCGCGCGTACGGTAGAGACTCAGCCGGTCCTCACACCAAGGAGCAATGATGGCCAGCCTCGCCCTGTACGCCCACCTGAAGGCCAAGCCCGGCAAGGCCGCCGAGGTGGAGGCGTTCCTGAAGTCGGCCCTGCCGCTGGCCCGGGCGGAGCCCGGCACCGTCAACTGGTACGCGTTCTACCAGGACGACGGCGGCGGTTCGTTCGGCATCTTCGACACGTTCGACACCGAGGCCGCCCGCCAGGCCCACCTCGACGGCCCGATCGCCAAGGCGCTGATGGCCAGGGCCGACGAGCTGCTGGCCGAGCCGCCGCAGATCCACAAGATCCGGCTGATCGCGGACAAGTGAAGGCCGGATCGCGTTGATCCGCATCCGTTTAGCGACGGCCCGGAGGGCCGGCATCACCTTGTGGCTGGCCCTCCGGGCCGTCGCTAAACGGGCGTCACGCCTGCCTTACCTCTACGCGCTGCCCGTCGGGATCGCGGACGGTGAACGCTCACGGCTCACGTTCAGGGCAGCGGGTCCTCGAAGTCCTGGTTTGCTAACGACCGACCCAGTTCCGCGTGCGAGAACGTCAGCAGCACGTACACCTCGCCCATCACGTCCTCCCCGACCCGGCCGGCCAGGAAATCCCAGACCGCGTCATGCCGGGCCGACTTATCGATCCCCGCAAACCGGTCGTCCACGACGCGCACCCGGATCGACCCCGGGTTCTGCCGGTAGAGCGTCGCCTCGGCCCCCGGGTGGGCGGCCTCGTACGCCTCCAACGCCTGCTTTAGCGAGTCCACTGTCACATCGAGAGACCCGCGCGTGATGACGGCCATATCAAATCCTCCCGTCGGCCCAAGACACCAGTGCCGCGGCCGCCCGCACGAATCGGGCCGCGACCGCTCGTTCCACATCGCTGGGATCGTACCGCAAGTTCACCGTCCAACTGCCGACAAAGCTGAAGTCTCGGTTGAGCGTTGCCGGCACCTGCACCCCGCGCGCCGTCAGCCACTCCCGAAGCCGGACCAGATCATGACCGGCCGCCCCTCGAAACCGTTGGACGACCAGTGGTCGCTCGCGGGCCGAGACGGACATCAGCAGCAGCGCCTTGAGCATGCACTCGACCGCGTAGCCCGTGAGGTACACGGACGCCGCGGTTCGGTCCAACCGTTCCAAGAGCAGTCGGCCATCTTCCAACCGCTGATATGCGACGCGGTAGTACCGGCGCGCGTCAACGTCAAAGGGCACGGCCATCGAGTCACCCCCGCGTCCCCGCGGCCAGGAACAGCGCCGGCCCGGTCGCGTCCGCCTCGGTCGGCAGCGGGCGAACCGTCACGCCGGCCAGGCCTGCACCGCCGAGCATCCGCCCCACCGCGTCGGGGTCGAGGCCGCGGGCGGTCTGGCCGGTCTGCCTTCGGAAGTCGTCGCGGTCGTGCGGCAGCAGGTCGACGATCACGCCGCGGCCGCCGGGCTTGAGCACCCGGCCCATCTCGGCGACCACCGCCGCGGGGTCGGTCACGTACGTGAGGGCGAGCACCAGCAGCGCGGCGTCGCACGAGCCGGTCTCGATCGGCACGGCCGACAGGTCGCCGCGGAGCAGCTCGACGTTGTCGAACGACGCCGTCCGCCGCTTGGCGGCCCGCAGCATGGCGGGCGAGCCGTCGACGCCGACGACGCGCGCGACCCACGGGGCCAGCTCGGCCGACAGGAACCCGGTGCCGCAGCCGAGGTCGGCCACGATGGATGACGCGGGCAACAGGGCGGCCAGGGTGGCGAGGTTGAACCGCTCGCCGTAGAGCGCGCGGCGGAGGCCGTCCCACTCGCCGGCGGCGCCGGCGAAGAACTCGTCGCGGTCGACGGCCCGGTCGCGCAGCACGCGGTCCAGCCGCAGCTGGTCCTGCCGGACGGTGGGCCAGGCGTCGGTCTCGTCGCGGGCCAGCACCCACAGCTTGCGGGCAGCCGGGTCCAGCTCGTCCAGCACGGTGCGGTAGAGCCGGCCGGTGCCCTGCCGGCGGCTGGACACCCACCCCTGGTCGCCCAGCACCTTGAGGTGGCGCGACACGGTGGGCTGCGGCTTCTGCAGGACGTCGCACAGCTCGACGACGCCCAGCTCGTGCCGCTCCAGCAGCCGGACCAGCCGCACGCGCGTCGCGTCCGCCAGCGACGACATCCACCCCAGCACCCGATCGGCCTGCGGCGACGACGAGGTTTGGGCAGCGGCGGAAACCATCCGTTTATCCGGATGAAATGTGGACCTTGGATCGGCTTCTGTCAAGACGGTTTGGAGGGCCGTGCCGCGTCCATCGCATCGCTCCTCCGCCGATCAGTGAAGAATTTGAACCGCGGAGACGCCAAGGTCGGACGAAGTGGAGAGCAAGCGGACGCCGCCTGCTCGGTCTCGAAGCGAGGCGTTGGAAAAGGAAGAATGTGGAACCACCGATGCACACGGATGCACACCGATCGGACACAGCGCGACCCTGATCGGTGTGCATCCGTGTGAATTTGTGGTTCCTTTTCTTCTCTCGGGCACGGCCCCACCCACTTTGATCGTCTGCTTCGTCCTACCTTCGCGTCTCCGCGCCTTCGTGGTTCGAGTCTTCGGCTTCTGCCCCGGCTGTGCTCCGTTTGCACCTTTCAATAAATGTACGTCCGGGCTTTCTTTCAGGTCGAAGCAGA
Organism: Tepidisphaeraceae bacterium; assembly: GCA_965198865.1. Lineage (GTDB taxonomy): Bacteria > Planctomycetota > Phycisphaerae > Tepidisphaerales > Tepidisphaeraceae > CBDAQA01. The sequence continues at coordinate 7,866 of CBDAQA010000028.1, forward strand.
GGACTGCGCGAAACGGTTCCGTGTCAGTTGCCGAAGGTGTAGGTGACCTTCAGCGTGACGCCGACGTCGGGCGACCGGTCGGTGAGGCCGATGGGGATGCCGAGGGCGAGGTCGAGATTGCGGAGGCCGCGGTAGGCGACGCCGGGGGTGAAGGTGACGAAGGACCGGCGGTGGTGGCTCTCGGGGCCGAGCTCCTCGGTGCCGTAGAACTCGAGGATGGCGGCGACGTGGGCGACCTCGTAGGTGCCGGCGACACCGGCGCGGAAGTCGGAGCGGTCGCCGAGGGTGAAGCCGACCATGCCGTACGCGCCGAGGACGCCCGGCCCGACGAGGCCGAAGTCCTTGTAGGCCAGGGCGACGGGTTGGACGGCGAGCCGGCCGGCGTCGCGGAACTCGCCGAAGTCGCCGGTGGGGAGGACGACGCCGAGCTGGGCCGTGACGTCGACGACGTCCGTGTCGATGAGCTGGTCGAGCCGGTACTGGCCGTAGGCGGTGAGGTCGCCGAGCCCGCTCTGGCCGTGGTCGCCGGCGTTGTCGAGGATCGGCAGGTAGCCGCCGACGGCGAGGTGGTCGGTGATGGCGTACTGGCCCTGGGCGCGGAAGCGGAACTGGTCGCCGTCGAACAGCCCACCCCGCCGACCGACGCCGCCCGCGCCGGGCAGGTCGGCCAGGTAGTCGAACTGCCCCGAGACGTACCCCTCGCCGGCCAGCAGCGCGTCGGTCGTCGTCGGGAACTGGAACAGCTGGTTCAGCTGGTGCCCGCTGACCGGCGGCGGCGTGACGACGGGCGCCTCGACCTTCAACGGCTGCTGCCCCAACGACGCCGGCTCGTCGGCCCCGGCCACGCCGGCGGTCGCGAGCAGGAGGGCGAGGGGGGCAACGAGCGGGTAGATTTTCAGGGTCATGTGCGTGGGGCCGTGAGATGAACGGCGGGGAAAATAGGGGCCGCCCCACCGCCCGTCAAACGGCGGGCGAGCGCCCCCGTTTGGCGACGGCCCGCGCGATCGTGTCGAAGTCGTCCGAGACGTGCGATGCCAGTTCGTGCCGGCCCGTCTCCGACGACGCCACGCGGAACGCTTCGCGCCGGACCTCATCGACCGCATTGGCCAGGGGCGGTGCCGGGTTCGCAGTGGCCCAGCGCGAAGCCAGGTCACCATGCGCCTGCAGCCAGCCGCGCTCGAACGTGCGGTTGGCGTCTCGCGCATGCAACAGGGCATTGCAGTCCAGTTTCGCGAACGCGGACGCGGAGGGCAGTTGCCGGGTCCGGAGGAGTCGGAGAAGGGACTTGACGCTCGTTGATGTACAGTCACCTATAGATTGAATTACCGCCTGACACCAATCGAAAACCGTCTCATTTCGTCTCAAATTGTCTCACGTTCGGCGGTGGCTGGACAGCGGTCGGCGGCCGGCTACCTTCGGCGGGCGTGACAGTATCCAACCTATCGCCGCCGTCGCCGTTGGGGTCGAACCTGCGGGAGCGGTGGGCGCTGGGCGAGCTGACGTTCCTCAACCACGGGTCGTTCGGGGCGGTGCCACGGGCGGTGCTGGAGGTGCAGGCCGACTGGCGGCGGCGGATCGAGGCGGACCCGATCGAGATCATCGGACGCCGGTGCGCGCAGCTGCTGGAGGTGGCCAAGGGGCCGGTGGGCGAGCGGTTCGGCATGCGGCGGGACGACTTCGGGTTCGTCACCAACGCCACCGAGGGCGTGAACGCCGTGCTGCGGTCGCTGGCGCTGAAGCCGGGGGACGAGCTGCTGACGACCAACCACGTCTACCACGCGGTGCGGCAGACCATGAAGCTGGCCGCCCGGCGGAGCGGGGCGACCTGCCGGGAGGTGCAGATCCCGCTGCCGGTGACCTCACCGCAGGCCCTGGCCGACGCGGTGGTGGATGGGGTGTCGGGGCGCACGCGGCTGGTGGTGATCGACCACGTGACGTCTCCCACGGCGCTGGTGTTCCCCGTGGCGGAGATCGTGCGGCGGTGCCGAGCCAAGGGCATTGACGTGCTGATTGACGGCGCGCACGCGCCGGGCATGGTGCCGCTGGACGTGACGTCGCTGGGGGCCGCCTACTACGCGGCGAACCTGCACAAGTGGTGTTTGTGCCCGAAGGGGACGGCGTTCATCTGGACCTCGCCGGCGCACCAGGCGGACGTCCACCCGACGGTGATCAGCCACCGGCTGGACGAGGGGTACGCCAAGGAGTTCGACTGGCAGGGGACGCGCGACTTGTCGTCGTGGCTGAGCGCGCCGGCAGCGCTGGGGTTCCTGGGCGAGTTCGGGTGGGACGCGGTCCTCCACCACAACCACGCGATGGCGGCCTGGGCGCACCGGATGCTGGTCGAGCGGTGGGGCGCGGAGCCGGCGACGCCGTTGGACGGGTCGCTGCTGGGATCGATGGCGACCGTCCGGCTGCCGGGGCGGTTGGCTGGGTTCGACGACAAGCAGCTGACGGCTCTACAGCAGCGGCTGCATGATGAGTTCCGCATCGAGGTGCCGCTGATCGGCGGCTGGCCGGGCGGGGCGATGCTGCGGGTGTCGTGCCAGCTGTACAACACGGCGGCCGATTACGAGCGGCTGGCGGATGTGATCGCGAACTTGGCGACCGAGGGGTAGATCAGAGCCCGGCGGCTCCGCCGCGAGTTGCTCAGCGCGCACCGTCACATCGGAAGGACCCGCGGCGGAGCCGCTGGGCTCTGATGGGATGCTTGGTACAATTTCGCCCATCATGAAGCGAAACCGGGTCGTCGCCGCGCTGTTGTCGTTGACCGTCGCCGTGGCCGCGTTGGGGGCGGCGGACCTGCCGGGGGACCACCGGGTCACGCCGGCGGGGGAGCGGCTGGCGAGGTTCCTGGACGCGACGGACGTCGAGCACCTGTGGCTGCCGCACGAGTACGTCGACTGGAAGACGGGCGAGGCGGCGACCCGGCCGACGCGCGGGTCGGTGAAGGCGAGCCACTGCAGCGCCTACGCCGCCGCCGTGGCGGAGCGGCTGGGGATCTACCTGCTGCGGCCGCCGGAGCACGGGCAAGGACTGCTGGCGCACGCGCAGTACGCCTGGCTGCAGAAGGCGGGTCCGGAGCGGGGTTGGACGCCGGTGGCGACGCCCGAGGAGGCCCAGGCCGACGCGAACGGCGGGCAGCTGGTGGTGGTCGCCTTCAAGGCCCCCGACCCGAAGGAGCCGGGCCACATCGCGGTGGTCCACCCGGCGGTGCGGACGGCGCGGGAGCTGGAGGACAAGGGGCCGGACATCACCCAGGCCGGGGCGACGAACTACGACCGCACGACGGTGTCGGTCGGGTTCAACCACCACCCCGGCGCGTGGGACGAGACGGGGCGGGGGGTGAAGTTCTACGCCCACGCCGTGGCGGCAACGGAGGGGGCCGACCCGGCGGCGGGCCAGGGGAAGTGACGGCGGGCACGGCGGGCGGTCAACCGTGCCCCGTCCCGCGTTACGATGTAGCCAGAGGTACCACACCATGATCCGCTACCGACGTTGGACGCGCTGTTGAACGACGCCACCATCGGCAAGGATCGGCTGACCCGGGCGATGGAATCGGCTATCGCGGCACTGCTGGCCGAACTGGCGGCGATCGAGGCGTTGGACAAGGCGACGGCCACGTGGGCCACCTACCCGTTCGATCGGGGTGCGGCGAGCGCTTTACGAGACGTGGGTGCCGACGGCCGAAGGGCTCGGACAGCGGCTCAAGGTGGCGATCGCCCGCGCGGGACCGATGACCGGCTTGGTTGCAGGAGGTGGTGCTTGACGCCGTTGAGCAGATGCTGCGGGCCGTCACACCGCCTTCCATAGCCAAGCGCCTGACGGCACCGGTCATCGAGCATTCGACCTGAGCCTCGTGCGCTACGGGCAGCGGCACTACGTGTTCCTCACGGCGGAGCCGAGGCCGACCGTACGCGAGTTGCGCATCCCAAAGATCGGCGTCCTCTCCAAGCCTGAGTCGTTCCCGCGCCCTTGCCCCCCGCCCGTCCCCGGCGAAACTCTGCCGGTCCCCGCGCGTGACACCCGTCGCGGCGGGTCGTCCGCCGCGCCGTCCCACTGTCCGGAGCCAATCTGATGTCCGTTCGCCGCTGGTCCGCTGCCGTCGCGTTGTCCGTCGCCGCGTTCCTCAACCGCCCGGTCCTGGCCGACACGCCGTCGGCGGCACCGTCGACCAAGCCGGCCCCGGTGGAGCCGATCCAGTTCGTGACCGACACGCTGCCGAACGGGCTGCGGGTGGTCTACGCGCCGCTGCACCAGGCACCGGTGGTGCAGGTGCGGGTGCTCTACCACGTGGGCAGCCGCGACGAGCGGCCGGACCGGCAGGGGTTCGCCCACATGTTCGAGCACATGATGTTCCGCGGCAGCGCTCACGTGAAGCCGCAGGAGCACATGCGGCTGGTCGACACGGTCGGCGGCATCTGCAACGCGTTCACCAGCTTCGACCAGACCGTCTACCACGACACCGTCCCGGCCGAGGACCTGGGGCTGGCCCTGTACCTGGAGGCCGACCGGATGGCCTCGTTCAAGGTGACCGACGAGATCTACCAGATCGAGCGGAAGGTGGTCGCCCAGGAGTGGATGCTCCAGCAGAACAAGCCCTACGGCAACCTGTTCACGCAGCTGTTCAAGACCGTGTTCACCAAGAGCAGCTACAACTGGACCCCGATCGGCGACATGCAGCAGCTGCTGGCGGCACCGGCGGCGGACGTGCAGGAGTTCTTCAACACCTACTACGTGCCCAACAACGCCGTGCTGGTGATCGCCGGCGACGTGGACGTGGCCGCCGCCCGCAGGCTCGTGAACCAGTACTACGCCTGGATCCCCGCCGGGGCGAAGGTGGACCACCCCAAGACGGACGAGCCGCAGCAGACCGCCGCGCGGGCGTCGGTGTTGCCGGATCGGCTGGCGCAGCTGACCAACGTGGTGCGGGCGTACCACATCCCGCCGTACAAGTCGGACGAGCAGTACGCGCTGTCGGTGCTGGGCGCGATCCTGGGCGAGGGGGCGAGCAGCCGGCTGGAGCGGGCGCTGGTGAACAACGACCACCCGCTGTGCGCCGGGGCCGGGGCGGGGGCCGAGTCGCTGGAGTACGCCGGCATCTTCGAGGTGTCGGGCACGGTCCTGCCGGGCAAGGACGCCGAGGCGGTCAAGAAGGTGCTGACCGACCAGGTCGCGGACCTGGTGGCGAACGGCGTCACGCCGGCGGAACTGGCACGGGCGAAGACGAGCCGGCGGGTGGAGACGATCCACGGCCGGCAGACGTGCGTGCAGATCGCCGGCGACGTGGGTGACGCCGCCCTCTGGGCCGACGACGTGAACCGGGTGAACACCGACCTGGACAAGCTGGAGGCCGTGTCGGCCGCCGACGTGCAGGCCGTGGCCGCGAAGTATCTCCGGCCGGAGCTGGCGACGACGGTGACGGTGGTGCCGGACCCCTTGGGCAAGGCGGCTCGCAAGGCCACCTCGGCCGCCGCCGCGCTGACGCACGGGGCGGCCGTCGCGCCCAGCAGCCAGCCGATCCGTTCGCGCGACGTGACGTTCCCCGCCGACTTCCCCGCCCACCCGCCGCTCCCGCCGGCCGGTGCGTTGGCCCACTTCGAGAAGGGTCAGGAGGCGACGGTCAACGGCGTCCGCGTGATCGTGCTGAGCGACCACCGGCTCCCGCTGGTCAACTGGACGCTGGCCATGCGGCGCGGGTCCGACAGCGACCCCAAGGGCAAGGACGGGCTGGCCGACCTGACCGCCGAGATGCTGAGCCACGGGGCCGGCGCGCTGAGCTACCAGCAGCTGAGCGACGAGCTGGCGGCGCACGGCATCAGCGTCGGCGTGTCGCCGGCGGGGGACAACACCCGGCTGAGCGGGTCGTGTACGACCGATGAGCTGGACCGCGGGTTCGCCCGCAGCCGGGACATCCTGCTGTCGCCCACCTTCCCCGAGGCCGAGTTTGCGAAGCTGAAAGCCCAAACCGTGGCCGGCGTGACGCAGGGCCTCGCCAGCCCCGCCGCGGCCGGCACGAAGCAGTTGGCCGAGATGCTGTACGGCGACAGCCCGCTGGGCCGGTCGGCGACGCCGGCGACGGTGTCGGCCGTCACGCTGGACGACGTCAAGCAGTGCTACGCGACGTACTACCACCCGGACGGAGCCGTCCTCACCGTCAGCGGTGACGTGACGTTTGACCGCGGCGTCGAGCTGGCCAAGGGGCTCACGGCCGGCTGGGCACCGAGGGAGATGCCGGCCGTGTCGTACGACCTGCCGTCGGCGACCTCGCAGCCGAAGCGGATCGTGCTGATCGACAACCCCGACGGCTCGGCCGGGGCCGGGGCGATCGTGCGGATGGGCATCCGGGCGTACGACATCCACGACGACGCGCACAAGTACGCCGGGTCGCTGGCCAACACGCTGCTGAGCGCCGGGATCGAGTCGCGCCTGATGGAGTACGTGCGGGCCCAGAAGGGGTACGTGTACGGCATCAGCGGCAGCTTCGGCCCGACCCGCCACGGCGGCGCGTTCGAGGTGAACGCCCCCACCCGTCCACCCGTCGCCGGCGACTGCGTGACGGCCACCCTGAAGGTGCTGGACGACCTGAAGGACCCGGCCGGCGACAACCCGCTGACCGACGCCGAGCTGTCCGACGCCAAGCGCCGCGTGACCGGCAGCATGGTCATGTCGATGCAGACCGTGTCGGCCCAGGCCGGCATGCGGCTGGATGGGATCCTCAACGGCTACCCGGCCGACTACTTCGACGTCTACCCGCAGCACGTCGCCGCCGTCACGGTTGACCAGGTGCGCGACGTGATGAAGCGGTTCGTGAAGGACGATGCGATGGCCGTGGTCGTGGTCGCCCCCGCGGCGATCGTGAAGGAGCAGCTGGAGCAGCTCGGCCCGGTGACGGTCGTGCCGATGCCGCTCGCCCGCACGGCGTCGCCGGCGACGAGCGAGATGGTGAAGCCGGCGAAGTGACGGCGACAACTCGCACGCGAACGGGAGCCCCGGGTGTCCACCCGGGGCTTCTTCGTGCGCCACCATGCGCCATAATGCGCCACTCATCCGACCCGGCGGATCTTGCGCAAAATTTTATCCGATAACGCCTTACACCGCTCCAAGCAACGCGCCACCCAGAAATCTGATTGTTGCTCACGTCAACGCCGGGCCCGGGTTTGTTGTCGACCCCGCTTCGGCGATCAGGTCGGCGCAACCGGCGTGAATGCGGCCCGCACGCCCGGCCGGGGGAGGCAGACGAGCACGAACACCGGCAGCACCGCTTGGGCCAGCGGGACGACGGTCTCCCCGATGTAGGCGCCGGCCACGCGGACGTCGCCGTTTTTCCAAGCCGACGTCAAATGCACGTGCCGGGAGGAACCGTTCCATCCTCGCCGCTTGCGGCTTCGCAAACCCGACTGCGCGGCACCTCCAACGGTTGGGACGCCACGCCCTCGGATTTGCGAAGCCGCAAGCGGCAGAATCCCAGTTGAGCCCTTTGAAAAACCCCATGCAGATCGACCGTGGAGGCACAGAGACACGGAGAAAACGCTGGAAGCCGGGATCTCTCTGTGTCTCCGTGCCTCCGTGGTGAGTCTGTATTGGTTTTTCAAAGGTCTCAGTTGCGACAACACCAGTCGGCACGCGAATGGGGGACGCCGACGACCCAGGTGTTTCGCACCCCGAACCGGGTCTTGGGCGCACCTCGGACGCCGGCTTGGCGCGTCGCATTGACCCCTGTTTTCCCGTATCATTCCGGGCTCGTTCAGACGCCGCGTTCGCACCCGAAGACCACCATGTCCGACCCCACGCCGACGACGCCTCCGCCTGCCGATCGCATCGAGGATTTGCAGATCGAGCAGGAGATGCAGGACAGCTACCTGACGTACGCCATGAGCACGATCATGGACCGGGCGCTGCCCGACGTCCGCGACGGGCTCAAGCCGTCGCAGCGGCGGATCCTGGTGGCGATGAACGACCTGAACCTGTCGCCGCGATCCAAGCGGATCAAGTGTGCCAAGATCAGCGGCGACACCAGCGGCAACTACCACCCGCACGGCGACGCGGTCATCTACCCGGCCCTGGTGCGGCTGGCCCAGCACTGGGTGCTGCGGTACCCGCTGGTCGACCCGCAGGGCAACTTCGGCAGCACCGACGGCGACCCGCCGGCCGCCCAGCGGTACACCGAGGCCCGCATGTCGGACGTGGCCATGGAGCTGCTGGCCGACCTCAAGCTGGACACGGTCGACTTCCAGCCGAACTACGACGAGCGGCCCGGCATGGACGAGCCGACCGTGCTCCCGGCCAAGTTCCCCAACCTGCTGGTGAACGGGTCGACCGGCATCGCCGTGGGCATGGCGTGCAACCTGCTGCCGCACAACGTGCGCGAGATCTGCAACGCCATCGTCCGGGTGATCGACAAGCCCGAGGTGGAGCTGCCGGAGCTGCTGGAGATCGTGCCCGGCCCCGACTTCCCCACGGGCGGGATCATCCGCGGCCGCGATGGGATCATCGACGGCTACCGCACCGGCCGGGGACGCGTGACGCTGCAGGCGAAGATCCGCACGGAGCAGACCAAGAGCGGCAAGACGCTGGTCGTGATCGACGAGATGCCCTACGGCGTGATCCGCAAGAGCATCATCGAGGCCGTGGCCGAGGCGGTGAAGAAGGACCTGATCAAGGACCTGTCGGCCATCAACGACGAGTCGGGCCGGGAGCATGCCTGCCGGATCGTGGTCGACCTGAAGCGCGACGCCGACCCGAACGTGATCATCAACCAGCTGTACCAGTACACGCCGGCCCAGATCACGGTGAGCATGATCAACATCGCGCTGGTGAACCGCCAGCCCCGCACGATGGGGCTGAAGGAGATGATCCAGCACTTCATCGACCACCGGAAGGAGGTCATCACCCGGCGGACGCTGTTCCAGCTGCGCAAGGCGCTGCAGCGCGAGCACCTGCTCGAGGGGACGATCTTCGCCGTGGGCGACATCGACGAGGTGATCCGGCTGATCCGCAGCAGCAAGACGCGGGACGAGGCGATCGAGAAGTTGATGGTCCGCGGGTTCCGCATCACGCCCGGCGGCGAGGTGCTGAGCAAGGTGCCGGAGCGCATCCGCAACAAGCACCCGGAGATCTTCGCGCTGGCGGAAGGCGCGGAGCTGCCCCCCTATCGCGTCAGCCGCGCCCAGGCCGAGGCGATCGGCCGGTTGCAGCTGATCCAGCTGGTCGGGCTGGAGATCGACCGGCTGGTGGAGGACTACAAGCAGACGGCGGTCGAGATCGAGGAGTACGAGCGCATCCTCGGCGACCCGCTGCACCTGATGGGGATCATCCGCAGCGACACCCTGGAGATGGCCGAGAAGTACGGCGACGACCGGCGGACCGAGATCCAGGGCGGCGTGGGCGAGTACAACCTGGAGTCGCTGATCGCCAAGGAGGAGGTGGTCGTGACGGTGTCCCACGCCGGCTACATCAAGCGGCTGAAGGTCGACACCTACCGCAGCCAGGGCCGGGGCGGGCGCGGCATCAAGGGGACCGAGAGCAAGGAGGGTGACTTCATCGAGCACCTGTTCGTGGCCAACACCCACGACTACCTGATGTTCTTCACCAACCAGGGCCGCGTGTACGAGCGGCGGGTGTACGACGTGCCCGAGCTGAGCCGCCAGAGCCAGGGCCGGAGCATCGCCAACCTGCTGTCGTTCCAGCCGGGCGAGAAGATCGCGAACGTGCTGGCCGTGAAGGATTTCGGCTCCGGCGAGCAGTTCCTCATGTTCGCCACGGCCAAGGGGGGCGTGAAGAAGACCGCCCTGGCCGCCTACGCCAACATCCGCACGACCGGCATCATCGCCATCGGCTTGGAAGACGGCGACCAGCTGATCGGCGTGGAGATCACCGGCGGGAACGACCAGATCATCCTCGGCACCAAGCTGGGTTTGGCGATCCGCTTCCCCGAGACCGACGTCCGCGCCATGGGCCGCCCCGCCGGCGGCGTCGGGGGGTTGAAGTTCAAGCGGGAGGGGGACGAGGTCGTTTCTATGGTCGTCGTGTCGATGGCCGAGGGGTCGCCCCAGTGCATGATCCTAACCGCCACGGTCAATGGCTACGGCAAGCGGACGCCGGTGGACGACTACCGCCTGCAGGGCCGCAACGGCAGCGGCATCATCAACATCGACGCCAGCGACCGCAACGGCGAGGTGGTCGGCATGAAGGCCGTCTGCGACACCGACGAGCTGATGCTGATCACCGAGAAGGGCATCCTCATGCGGACCAAGATCGCCGAGATCCGCGAGACGGGCCGGAACGCCCAGGGCGTGCGGCTGATCAAGGTCGACAGCGGCGACCGGCTGGTCGCCATGGCGAAGGTTGCGGTGGAGGAGACGCCGGTGGGGGAGGGGACCGAGGGGACGACGGAAGGCGGCGAGCCGCCGGCCCCCGAGGTGACCGAGCCGCCGTCGGCGACGGAATAAAGCCGCCGACGGTGTCGGCGGTTTATCGTCGCATCTTGCACCGTCAGTGTGGAGACCGGCAGCATGGGAACAGACGCCACGGCGTTTATCGAATACTGGGCCGGACCGGAATCATTGTCGGTATGGGGTGAGGTAGATGATCCGGGCGTGGTTGTGACCAACTCCAATATCGAGTCGCCGGTTTCAGGGAGAGTGTGGATTGGCCGAAACTACGCAATGTTCGGCGCACTAGCCGGCGTCCGTAGTCAATTGTACCCGCTAATCGCGCCGAGGGGATTGCCCTCAATCGTTGGCGGCACAGTGTTCCACGCCGCCTTCCGGCACATATGCGCCGACGATGTGCCAGCCGAGTTCAAAGGCGAGGACGAAATAACACATTCCGAGGCAATCCGGCGTGTTGAGTCCGGCCTAGCTCAGTATGGAGGACCATTCCGACGAGGCAATTACGACTTCGTCACTGAGGGAGTTCACCGGGCGAGTTGGCTGTACGTGCGAGAGCTTGAGGCAGCACTCGCGCATCATGGGATGACGGCGGATGAGCAAAACATCCTTTTTGCATCCGTTTTGGCGTCAATGCGATTGCTAGACGCGCGGCTCGGCCAAGACCGGTGCCGCCTCGTGTTCTGGTTTGACACGCTCTGACTCGCTTGAGTAGAGCGTGGTTCCACCATGCCGCGTTTGTCTACCGCACCTCGAACACCCGCCGGCCCGACGCCACCGCAGTTGAGTAGGGCGTGGTTCCACCACGCCGCGTTTGACTACCGCACCTCAAACACCCGGCGGCCCGACGCAATCGCGGCGACCATCTCGTCGGGAACTCGGTCGAACGCGGCGAGCAGGGCGGGGTTTCTACAGTTCCCAAGGCGAATCCAAACCAACTGCCCCGTGTTGGCCGGGCGGCTGACAAGGAAAAGGAAGTCCTCGTCCTTGCTGACCAGTTGAGTAGGGCGTGGTTCCACCACGCCACGTCCGTCTACCGTACTTCGAACACCCGTCGGCCCGACGCCATCGCGGCGATCATCCTGTCGTGAACCCGGTCGAACGCGGCGAGCAGGGCGACGTTTCTACAGTTGCCGAGCCGAACCCATACCAACTGCCCCGTGCTGGCCGGGCGGCTGACAAGGATGAGGAAGTCCTCGTCCTTGCTGACCAGCACCGCCCTGTCCCGTTCGGCCCGATCCCAGATGACGACATCGGCCGCTTCGCTCAAGCCGATGTTGGCGACGTGCGTGCAGTCGTGCCCGCGGCGGCGCAGGAAGGCCGCCAAGGCCGACGGCAGTTGATGATCGATGAGCAGCTTCACCGTTTCTCAGGCCGCACGGTCCGTCTCCCGCGCCGCGTAGAGCAGCGTGGCCAGGATGTCGTCCCGTTCGAGGGACGGGTAGTCGCTGAGGATCTCGTCGAACGACGCCCCGTTGCCGAGGAGGCCCAGCACGTCGGTGACGCGCATCCGCTGGCCGCGGATGCACGGCTTGCCGCCGCACTTGCCGGGCTCGACGGTGATCCGGTTGAGCAGGTCGCTGTCCATGGCGATATTCTAACAGGTGCCGGACGGTTCGGCGTCATTCATTCGCGGCGGACGAGGCCCGCTTCCCCAGAACCATATAACCCCCACCGACCGCCGGGTAGGATGTCCCACCATGTCGCAGCTCGCCGCCATGCCCGTCGCCTCGGTTTCGCCAATGGCCCCGGCCCGCCGTGCGGCCAAGCGGTGGACCAAGGCGGAGTTCAACGCCGCCGTCGAGCGCGGGTGGTTCATCCCCTCCCGCATCTACCTGTATCGCGGAGAGCTGATTGAACCGCCGGCGATGGGGACACTGCTCGCCCGGGGGATCACACGGGTGTCCAGTTGGTCGGTGCGCGCGTTTCATCCCCATTTTGCCGTCCGCTGCCAGGGCCCGTTCGAGCTGCCCGACGACTCCATGCCGCAGCCGGAGTTCGTCGTCTGCACGCCGGAGCAGGAGGCCCGGTTACCGCACCCGAACACGGCGGTGCTCATCATTGAGGTGGCCGACAGCTCGGTCGAGCTCGACCGCGAGGCGGCCGACGACTGCGCCGCCGCCGGCGTGCCGGACTACTGGATCGACAACGTCCGCGACCGCTGCGTCGAGGTCTACCGCGACCCCCGCCCCGACCCGGCCTCGCCCACGGGCCACCGCTACGCCCACCACCGCGTGTACGCCGCCGGCGAGACGCTCGCCCCGCTGGCCAAGCCGGACGCGGCGGTGCCGGTCAACACGCTGGCCGACGTCGGCTGACGATGGGCCGGGCGTGCCGCGAGACACGAACGGGATGTTGAGGAACCCAACCCGATCAACTTCCCGGTTTCCGGGCCGGGCCGTCCCCCGTTCGACTCCACCCAAGGCACCGAGATGTCGGTCCGCCGATGCGTCCTCCCGCGCGGACGCCACGGCGTACCGTGGCATCGGGCCGAGGACGGCCCGGCCCCGTCCATCCTCCCAGCGGGTCCCGCCCTGCGCCCGGGTCAGTACTGGTAGGTCAGCCCCGAGCTGACGACCAGCTCGTTGAAGTGCCGGGTGGGCACGTTCGAGCCGTCGTGGATCAGGTCCAGCTGGAGGAACGTCGCCAGCAGGCCGGCCCGGTTGGCGAAGTCGAGGATGCGGGTGTTGCTCCGCAGCGTCAGCACGTCCAGGTTGTCCCGGCGGGCGTGGGGGCTGGCGAACGTCTCGGAGTTGACGAAGCCGAAGGACTGGAACTCGTGGCTGTACAGCACCGACCCGGCCGTGCCCTGGGCGATCGGCTGGCCGAACAGCCTCACCTCCGGCGGCAGCGTCAGCCCCTCCAGGCCGACGTACACCCGGTCCGACTGGTAGCGGTAATCGGTGCCGGTCTGCTGGTCGGGGAAGTTCCACACGTGCGCGTAGCCGAGCGTGGCCCGCCGCAGGGCGGCCTGGACGAACCGGGTCAGGTCGTCCCGCTCCTCCACCCGGTCGGCGCCGCGCACCTGGCCGATCGTGTACAGGTGCAGCCGGGCGTCCAGCGTGTGCCGGTCGGCCGTCGGCTTCTCGGCCACGGCCGCCGGGCGGAAGAAGTACTGCAGGTGCGTGTAGTCGTACGCCCCCTCCAGCGACAGCTGCGGCAGGACGAACCCCTCGGCGCCGGCCGCGGCGTCGACCGTGTCCAGGAACGCGGCGCCGTGCTCCATGGTGAACTGGTCGTTCAGCGCCCCCGTGAGCGCCAGGCGGTTGTCGGCGAGGCTCTGGCGGAACGACCCGCTGAGCCCCTGCTGGACGACGTCGGCGTCGGCCCGGGGGCCGGAGTAGAACGCCCCCAGCACGGTGTAGGCCAGGTCGGCCCGGAACGGGGTGCCCACCACGGGGTCGCGGTCGCCCCCGGTGAGGTGGTAGCCGGCCGTCAGGTCGCCGCCGAAGAAGCTGCCGTCCCGGGGGCTGGGGCGGGCCTGGGGGTTGGAGTCGTAGCCGCTGGCGTAGCCGAGGCTCACGTCGTAGCTGCGGGCGGTGCCGGCGGGGTCGGTCGACTGGATGCCCTGGAGGAAGGTGAACCGGTCCGACAGCTTGGAGAGGATGGCCGCCGCCGCCCCCTGGCCCGGGGTGCCGATGACCGGCACCTCGCCCAGGTACCCGCCGCCGTGCCCGGCCACGCCCCCGCCGTCGCCGCTGCTGTCGCCCAGGGCGTCCAGGCCGTAGTCGTGGAGGATGGACAGCCGGTTGGTCTGGCCCTGGCTCAGCTCCGGCGTGACCACGTCGCCCCGCGCCCCCGCGGCCCACACGGCCACCCCGACCGCCGCCGTCGCGGCCACCCGCAGCACCCGTCTCGGCTTGGTCATCGGTCCCTCTCCAGATGCAGGCGTGAGAGCGTCATCAGGGCGTCCATGGGCCCCGCGCGACCCGCACCTTAGCCGGCCCCCGGCACCGCTGCCAACCGACAATCGGTCTCGGCTCATGTGCCGAACCCTTCGGCCAAGCGGTTCGCCTTGCCGTTCTGACTTTGGGCCGCGAAGAGGTGGAACCACAGATGCACACGGATGCACACCGATCGGATTTCAGCGGATTGTGATCGGTGTGCATCTGTGTGCATCTGTGGTTCCACTCTCTTCTGTCGCCGGCTCATGTCCCGACTTTGTGACAGACGCCCGTGAAGCCCACGGCGGTGCCGTGGGCTTCGCGGCAGTCGAAAACGATTTGGGTACATGAGCCCTGTCGCCAAAGCGCGAGGACCGAAACAGGGTTGACACATCAGCCTCGGTCTCATCGACCTGGCCTGGCGTTTGGACCCGCGCCTGCCAAGGGGCACCGCGTGGGGGAACGGCGGGTCCAGCGTAGCCGCGTCACGCACCCGTTCTCACCTTGACGCCGCTCCGCTCGACCCGGAGGATGCGGAGCCATGTCCGCCCTTTCCGACATCCTGGAGCACAACGCCACGTTCGTGGCCAACCGCGAGTATGAGGCGTTCCGCACCGACCGCTTCCCCAACAAGAAGATGGTCATCGTCACCTGCATGGACACGCGGCTGGTGGAGCTGCTGCCCAAGGCGATGAACGTCCGCAACGGTGACGTGATGATGATCAAGGTGGCCGGTGGCGTGGTGAGCCACCCGTTCGGCAGCGTGATGCGGTCCATCTTCGTGGCGCTCTACAAGCTGGACGCGCAGGAGATCGCCGTGGTCGGCCACCACGGGTGCGGCATGGTCGACCTGCACGCCGACGAGCTGCTGGACCGCGCGACGACGGCCGGCGTGTCGCCGGAGGTGCTGCGGACGCTCACCCACTCGGGCATCTCACTGGGCAATTGGCTCGAGGGGTTCGAGCGGGTCGAGGACAGCGTCCGCGCCAGCGTCGAGCTGATCCGCAACCACCCGCTTCTGCCGGCGTCGCTGCCGGTCCATGGCCTGGTCATGGACCCGGAGACGGGGAAGCTGGACCTGGTGGTGGACGGGTACGTGACACGGGTCTGAGCGACAGAGCGGGGCGGTGTCGGTCGGACACCCGCGGGTCAGGCGGCGGTCAGCGGGCGCGGTGCAATCCGGCGGGCGAGGCGGTCCCAGATGAGTCGGGCCATCAACAGCAGCGACACCAGCGGGAGCAGGAAGCAGGCGGCACCGGGTCCGTAAACGTAGACTTGGTCGAGGGTCGGGCCCCGCAGTCGC
The DNA here is from genome assembly GCA_965198865.1 of Tepidisphaeraceae bacterium. Classification (GTDB taxonomy): domain Bacteria; phylum Planctomycetota; class Phycisphaerae; order Tepidisphaerales; family Tepidisphaeraceae; genus CBDAQA01. The sequence goes on from CBDAQA010000028.1 coordinate 23,441, forward strand.
CTGACCGGCTCGTACCACGGACCGGGGCCGAACCTCGACACGATGATCCAGTGCGGGCGAAGCGCGGCCATGGCAGTGGTGGCCACGACCCAGGCCAGCATTACGGCTGGAGCAGCCGACCGCCATGGCCGGCCGCGGGTGCCCCACCACAACCAAGCGGCCCCGACGGCCAGCAGGCCGAACAGGCCGTAGGGGCGGACAGCCGTCTGCTCCAGCTGCGCGAGCCAGCTCGGCCGCCCAATCGCCGGCACGTACGACGGCTGCCGCACGAACGGTACGGCCAGACAAGCGATGCACGCCACGGCGGCCCACACGAGACGGCGGCTGCGTGGCACCGTCCCGCCGCCCCGGGCCCGGGCGAGCCAGCCCCACAGCAGCCCCGCGGTCACGATCGGATGCACCTGACAGGCGGCGTCCACCATGACGTCGGCCGTGCGCGCGTCGAGGTGAGCGAACCGGGACAAGACGGGCACTGCTGCCACAGCCGACGTGTCCACCACAGCGAACACGGCAGCGGTGGCCGTCACCAGCGTCAACAACCGGTCTACCAAGGACGTCGAAACCCACCGCCCGTAGGCCCGGGCCAGCCGGTCGGACAGCGTGCCGGGGTCGCCCAGGTGGCGTTCGACCAGCAGCAGCGCGTCGGCCTCGCTGGGCCGGAGTCGGCCGGACGTGTAGTCCAGCAACTTGTCCTCCAGGTGGCCGACCAGTTCCTCGCGGAGGATCGGGTCGACGTCGGCGGCGACGGTCACGCGGTCGGCCAGCTTGCGGAGGGCGACGGCGGTGTCGCGCGTCGGGGTCGGTTCGCTCATGGCTCGGGCTCCAACAGGGGATGAGGCAGCACGCGGCCCAGCAGGGCGTGGAACGCGGCCCAGTGGGCGGCGTCGGTCCTGAGCGCGGCGCGGCCCTTGGCGGTGATGTAGTAGTACTTCCGCTTCCGGCCGGTGTCGGCGTCCTGCCACTGGGCGCGGAGCTGGCCGTCCCGCTCGAGCTTGTGGAGCACCGGGTACACCGTCCCCTCCTGCCAGGTCAGCAGGCCGTCGGCGGCGGCGTTGAGGGACTGGACGATCTGGTACCCGTAGCTCGGCCCGGCCGAGAGGACGCCCAACACCAGGAGGGCGGTCGAGGCACCGACGAGTTCTTTGGGCGGCGTGTCCATACCTTGAAGTTCAATGTATGATGCCGGAATGAGGGGCATGCGTCAAGGCGAAAATCGGATGGGCGGTGGTGGCATGCGCGGACGACGTCGGAACCACGTTCCCGTTTAGCGACGGCCCGGAGGGCCGGGCTTTGAGCGCTGATGACCGTTCGCAACCCGGCCCTCCGGGCCGTCGTTAAACGGGGGCACGGGACGTCCGGGAAGTGAAGCCGCCCACGATCCTCAGCTTGCCGCCAGCGCGGGCTCGCGGCCGGCCTCTTTCGCGTGGCCGAACTGCTGGCGGACCAACCGCGCGTACAGCCCGTTGCGGGCGAGCAGCTCGTCGTGCCCGCCGGCCTCGACGATCCGGCCGTCCTCCAGCGCCAGGATGCGGTCGGCGTTCCGCACGGTGGACAGTCGGTGGGCGATGATCAGGCTCGTGCGGCCCTGCATCAGCCGGTCGAGCGCCTGCTGCACCAGGGCCTCGCTCTCGGCGTCGAGGGCGCTGGTCGCCTCGTCCAGGATCAGGATGCGCGGGGCCTTGAGGATGGCCCGGGCGATGCTGAGGCGCTGGCGTTGCCCGCCGGACAGGTTCACGCCGCGCTCGCCCAACGACGTCTCGTAGCCGTTGGGCAGGGCGGTGATGAAGCTGTGGGCGTTGGCGTCCTTGGCGGCGGCGATCAGGGCGGCGTCGGTGGCGTCGGGCTTGCCGTACATCAGGTTCTCGCGGATCGTCCCGCTGAACAGGAACGACTCCTGCTGCACCACGCCGATCGCGCTCCGCAGCGCCTTGAGCGTGTAGTCGCGCACGTCGACGCCGTCGACCAGGATCCGCCCCTCGGTCACGTCGAACAGCCGGGGCAGCAGGCTGGCCAGCGTCGTCTTGCCCGACCCGCTGGGGCCGACCAGGGCGATCCGCTCGCCGGCGCGCACCTTCAGGTCGACGCCGTTCAGGATGAACGGGGCAGCGTTGCGCAGCGCCGCGGCCTCGGCGGCGGCGGCCTGCTTGAACGGGCTGTCCGACGGCTCGTCGTCGTCCAGCCGCATCCGGCTCTCGTCGCTGTCGTCGCCGTAGCGGAACCGCACGTGGTCGTACAGCACCTCGCCCCGCAGCGGGACGTGCGTGATCGCGTCGGGCTTGTCCACGATCTTCGGCCGGATGTCGAACACCCGGAACACCCGCCGCACGCTGGCCCAGCTGTTCTGGTAGACCAGGTTCAGGTCGGCGAACCGCTTGACCGGGCCGTACATGAGGCCGACGTAGCCGAAGAACTTCGTCCAGTCGCCCAGCGTGAACCGCGGGTTGTGGTAGACGAGCAGTCCGCCCCAACCGATCATGATGGTGGTGCCCAGGTGGATGACGCCGTCGCTGGCGGCACCCATCGCGTGGCCCAGCTTGCTCTGGTGCAGGACGAAGTCCAGCTGCCGCTTGTTCTCCTTCCGGAACTTGGCCGTCTCGCGGTCCTCGGCGGCGTAGGTCTTCACCAGCGCCATCGCGGCGAACTGCTCCTGCACGTTCCCGCTCACCTGCCCCATGTGCCGGCTGACGTCATCGCTGGCCTTGCGCACCGCCGGGGACATGCGGTACAGCGTCCATCCGTAGAACGGCAGCAGGCACAGCACCGCCAGCGCGAGTTTCCAGTTCAGCGACAGCAGCAGGTACGACGCGATCAGCAGTTGAGCGGCGTCGAACGCGACCAGCAGGATGCCGGCGTAGACGATGTTGGCAACGCCGTTCACCTCCTGCACCAGCCGCCACACGATCCCGCCGGTGCGCTCCTTGGCGTAGAACTGCAGGGACAGTTTCTGGAAGTGCTCGAACAGGTCGTTCCGCAGCCGGGTGATGATGTGGTTGCCCAGCTGCAGCGTGTAGTGGCCCTTGCCGTAGCCGACGACGGTCCACGCGATGGCCGTCAGGGCGGCCAGGATGGTGAATTTCAACAGCCGCCCAGAGGCGACCATGGCGCTCGGGTGGGCGACGATGACCTGGTCGATCATCATGCCGATGATCTTCGGGTAGGCGAACGGCAGCAGGATGCCCGGGACGCCGAACGCGAGGGCGACGGCCAGCAACTGCTTCTCGGTCCAGACGTAGGCGAGCAGCCGGCGGAAATACTTGATCGTGTCGCTCGGCACGGCTCTCATCACCCACGACTCCAGCGGCGGGTTCAGACTGCCGCACGCGCCCCACCGCCGCCCAACGGCACGCGGCCCCGAACCCCGGCCGATGGCGGCCAATCACCGGTGGATCGGGAAGATTCGGTGCGGTCTTGAGCGGTCGGCGGCGCGCGGTCCTTGTCCCGCCGCCAAGGGTATCCGCCGACGCAGCCCCGCCGCAAGGGGGAATGGGGCTGGCGTCAACGGTTATGACGGATTACCATCGGTCTTGCCCTACGGAGGCATCGCCGTGCGTCCGTCACGTCTTCGCGCAGCCGTCGGGTGCCTCTTGGTCGCCGGCGCTGCCCCGACCTCCCGTCCGGTCGACCCGGCGTACAAACTGACCGCCGGCCAAACCCTGACCTACGCCGACCACTCGGTCATCGACCAGAACGAGATCCACGTGACGTGGGACCGGACCGCGGCCTACCGCGTCGTTGGCCGGTCGGCCGACGGGGTCGGCTACCACCTGATCCGAACCGTCACGGAAAACGACCGCGACCCACCATTGCTGGCCGCGATGGACCTGTGGCCGGATGGGCGAACCGCGATCGATCCAAATGACCAGGCCCAGGCCGACCCCGCCGACCACTTCCCACCGCTGCCGCCCACGGCGACGACCGACCACTGGACCCGGCCGACAGACGATCACACGGAGGTGTACCGCCGCGCGCCCGCCACCCGCCCGGCGACGCTGGCACTCGCCGCCGATTGGCACCTTCAGGGGAGCATGCCCACCGGTTCCCTCCGCATCGCCGGCGACCGGCTGCAAACCTTCGACCTCAACCAAGGATTGATCGTCCACGCATCGTCACGGCGGACAACCGACATGGGCTCGCAGCACGCCCGCGTCGCCGTCACGTCAGACCTTGTTGCGGTCAGGTCGTCCTCGCCCGAGGAGACGGCTCGGTACACCGCCCAGGCGACCGCCTACATGACGGCTGCCGCGATCCAGGCACGCATGCTGGCCGCCGCCGACCGTGCCGCCGACCCGCCGGCCGCCATCGCGCGTGCCGCGGAACCGTTGGAGGCGCTGCGTCGGACCGGCCGCATCACCGACCCGGAACTGGCCAAGACGTTGGACCGGGCGATCGACGCCGACCTGCGTCGCGCCGCCCTCCGCGCCGGGCTGGTGAACCGTCCCGCCCCGGCGTGGGACCTGCCCGACCTCGCGGGGCACCGCCACACGCTGGCCGAGCAGCACGGCAAGGTGGTCGTGCTCGACTTCTGGTTCCGCGGCTGCCCGCCCTGCCTGGCGGCGATGCCCGAGCTGCGACGGCTGGCCGAGGCCTACGCCGGCCGACCCGTCGCGTTCTTCGGCATGAACATCGACCGCGACCCCAACGACGCCAAAGCCGTGGCCGACCGGTTTGGCCTGCCCTACCCGACGCTCCGCCTGGCCGCCGCGGGCGATCCCACGTTGGCGATGGACTACCAAGTCGCCGGCTACCCCACCCTGTTCGTCATCGGCCCCGACGGCGTCGTCCGCCACGTCCACGTCGGCAGCGGCCCAACGCTGCACGACGACCTTGCCCGGGAGGTCGACACGCTCCTGTCGACAACCGCCCCGCGAAGTCGCAATCGGTGATCCGGCTCTGCTCGACGTGTCCACTCCGCGGGACAAATTGGGACGAAATGAGACACTTTGAAGCCAGTGCCATTCCATGCGTTTCGTTAACACTACAGCGCAGGTTCATGGTCGGCCGGCGAGAAGGACGGCCACGAATTGCACGAATGCACACGAATCATGGAGAACGAAGACGAGCACAGCCGAGCCAACTGATCGGGCAATCGGCGGCTGAGGCGCGCAGGCCGGCCCGTCCTCATTCGTGTTGATTCGTGCCATTCGTGGCCGTTCTTCTTGCAGTGCGAACTGGGGGCGAGTCCCGACGAACCTGCGCTGTAGTGTTAATCATTATTCTGCAAATAGTTGAGCGTGCCCAATCACTTGTTTAAACATCTTGTCCCACGGTGCGGATCCTCATCCAACCCGCGAGAAGCAGTTGTCCGACAACCCATGGAGGGGTAGGCTCAGCCGGTTTGAACCACCCGTTCGATGGAGTTGCCACCCATGAATCGCATACCGCTTCGCCTGTGGGTCCTCGGCGGCATCACGACCTTTTGCGCGGCCGCCGCCCCGCCGGCGACGCAGCCGACCGGTGTGCCGCGCTACCGGTTGACCGTCGGGCAGGAGCTGACGTTCACGCGGTCGTCCAAGACCGAACCGGCACGGGAGGGCCGAGGCGAGGACGGCACCACGTCGTTCTGGGTGGTCGGCCGCACGGCCGACGGTGCCGGGTGGCACGTGGTGGCTCGCGAGGGGTCGGGCGTGGAAGCCGAACCGCAGGTGTCGGCGTTCGACCTGTGGCCGGACGGCCGACAGGCGGGCGGGACGTCGCGGGGCATGCCGGCCGGCCCGGTCGGCGAGTTCCCGCTGCTCCCGCCCTCGCCCGACGCCCACGCCTGGCAAGCTGCCACGCCCGACGGCGTGCGGGTCTATCACCCGGCCCCGGCCACCCGCCCGGCAACCGTCCAGTTCACGGCCGAGACCCGGTCGGACATGTACAAGATCTACCAGGTCGACGCCTCCGAGACCGACACGTTCGACGCCGCCCGCGGCCTCGCCACCCACGCCGAGGGGCAGATGTCGCAGGGCTACGGCTTCCACTCCAAGCAGACCTGGTCGTGGGACCTGACCGGCGACGCCATGCACCCCGCCGACGAGACGGCCCGGTACGGCGCAGACGTCGCCACCACCCTGGCCGCGATCGACGGCTACCGCATCGCCATGACCGCGGCCGACAAGGCCGCCGACCCCGCCCCCGCTGCCGCCGCTGCCTTGGCTCAGCTCAAGGCGGCCCAGCCGAAGGTGACGAACCCGACGCTGTCGACGTTGCTCACCAAAGCCACCGGATCGCACGGTGAGTTCCTGCGGTACATGGCCGACGAGAAGAAGGCGCGCGACGCCATGGTCGGCCACCCCGCACCTCCGTTCGACCTGATCGACCTCGACGGCAAGCGGCACGCGCTGGCCGACCTGCGCGGGCAGGTCGTGGTGCTCGACTTCTGGTACCGCGGCTGCGGCTGGTGCATGCGCGCCATGCCGCAGGTGAAGCAGCTGGCCCACGAGTACCAGGGCCGGCCGGTCGCGATCTTCGGCATGAACAACGACCCCGACGCCAAGGACGCCAAGTTTGTCGCCGACCTGTTCGCCCTGCCCTACCCCACGCTGCTGATGGCGACGGCCCAGAAGCCCACGTCCCGCCCATCGGGTCCGCCCGTCGACTACCACGTCCAGGGCTACCCGACCACGTTCGTCATCGGCCCCGACGGCGTCGTCCGCGAGATGGACGTCGGGTACAGCCCGACCCTGCACGATGACCTGAAGCGGGCGATCGATCCCCTGCTCCCCGACGGGCCCCGCGCCGCCGCGGGGCAGTGACGCGAGCCTCACCAGTAGCCCATCAGAGCCCAGCGGCTCCGCCGGGGGTCCCCCCGTCCGGCGGGACCCGCGGCGGAGCCGCTGGGCACTGATGGGCTGGTACTCACGCTTGAAGAAGCGACCGCGCTAACGTCAATCGAACCGCAGCTTCCGCCCCGCGTCGCTGTCGGCGTACCACCGCCCCGGCCGCAGCGCGATCTTCCGCAGCCCGGTCGTCTTGCACGCCAGCAGCAGCTGGTCCTGCAGCCCCGCCAGCAGCAGCTGCTTGAGCTCGTATAGGTGCGAGGCGCTGTCGACCAGCACGGTGAGCGTGCCGCGGTTCAGCGACTCCAGCGCGCAGTGCGCGTCCAGCGTCTCCGGCACCAGCCCCGCCCAGCACCCGGCGATCTGGCACAGCTTCGTCTGCCGCTTGGCCACGGAGTGCTTGAAGAACCCGACCAGCTCCGGACCCAGCGCGTTCGCGTCGTACGCCGGGCGCGCCTTGGCCCGCTGGGTGCGAACCAGCTCGGCCTGCTGCAGACGTTGGGCGACGGCGGGGGTCATCTTTACAGCTGTCGGGGCGCGGTGCGGCGTCCGCTCCACTCACGGCTCATCATCGCGGGGCAGGCGCCTTCCATGGCGGAGGTTCTTCACGTCAACCGCGAGCGACTCCTCATCCACCTGATAATGGACCAGATACGCCCTCTCGAACACCAATCGTTGCACCGTCTGCCCCAAACGATCGGACGCTTCCCGATCAACCGCATGTCCATGGAATCGCCCCAGGCCACGCAGGGCGTCCATCAAACGCTCTTCCCATGCCAACGCCCGATCCTCGTCATCGTCGGCGATGAAGGCGACAATCTCGGCAATCTGCCTCTTGACGTTGGCCGGGACGTTGACGGCGAACGCGATCATTGCCCCTCACGGTTTGTCCGTGCCGCCTTCCTCGCCAGCAACATCTCTCGAATCTCGCGCGAGACTTCGTCGACCGTCTGGTACTGCCCCGCGGCGATCTGCGCGGTCGATATCCTGATGTTCTCCACATCGCGAGCCAGCTGCGCCTCGCGAACCATTTCCCGGTACACGCTGGGCGACACGAGCACTGCTCGTTCCTCGCCGTCGACCGTGATGACCTCCGCCTCACCCGTGCGGTTGAGGCGGTCCAGCGTCTCCTTCGAAGCGTCACGAAACTCCGCCAGCGACACCGTGTGCTCCACGGAGATCGTCGCGATTTCTGTGTCGGCAGTGCTCGCCATGTGGATCGCTCCAGTCACGCCGATCGTAGCAGGCCAAAAAAGCTCACGGCACCGCCGTGGGTCCGCCTCGTCACTGCAAGTTCACCGGCATGATCACGTACACGAAGTTCGGCCCGCCCTTGAGCAGCCCCGGCCGATTGGGCGCCGTCAGCTCCAGCGACACCTCGTCGCTGTCCACCACGCGCAGCGCCTCGGTCAGGAACACCGGGTTGAACCCGATCTCGATGTCGGCCCCGTCGTACTTGCAGGCGAAGTTGATCGTCGCCTCCCCCGCCTCGGGAGACCGCGACGTCAGCACCAGCCCCTTCTTGCTGAAGAACATCTTCACGCCCTTGGTGTCCTCGGTGGTCAGCAGCGCCGCGCGCCGGATCGCCGACAGGAAGTCGGCCGTCGCGGCGGTCATCTTCTTGTCCGTGTCCTTGGGGATCACGTCGTCGTAGGGGGGGAAGCTGCCCTCGATCAGGTTGCTCGTGAGCGTGGCCGACGCCGTGTGGAAGATGACGCGGTTCTCGCGCACCTGGAACCCGACCATCTCCGCCGGGTCGTCGATCAGCTTGTCGATCAGCTGCAGCGCCTTGGTGGGGATGATCACCTTGGCCCCGTCCTTGGGCAGCTTGTCGGTCGCCAGGTCGCCCTTGGCCATGGCCAGCCGCCGGCCGTCGGTACTGACCAGCGCGATCTTCTTCCCGCCCGCCGCGGCCAGCACGCCGTTGAAGTTGTACCGGCCCACCTCCTTGGCGGCCGAGAACAGCGTCTGACCGATCAGCTGCTTCACCTGCCCGCCGGGCAGCTCGAAGTCGGCCTCGCCCTCGAACTCGGGGATCGGCGGGAACTCGCCGCTCTTCTGCGTGAAGATCTTGAAGTGGCTGTCCTGCCCGCGGATGTTCGCGAACGTCCCGCCGACCGCGTCCTTCTCGGTGCTCACCTCGATCGCCAGCGTGTCGTCCACGCTCTCGCGGACGATGTCCCGGAACTTGTCGGCCGGCACCAGCGTCTCGCCCGGCTGCTCGACCTGCACCTGCGTGTCGGTGTAGCGGATCGACACCTCCATGTCGGTTGCCGACAGCGTGAGCGTGTCGTTCTCGGCCGTCAGCTTCACGCACTGCAGCACCGGCTTGGGCGTGCGGGCCTGCACCACGTTGCTGGCCACGGTCAGCGCCTCCAGCAGCGCGCCCCTGTTGCAGATCACCTTCATGGCTCCACCTTCAAGCTCTTCCAAAGCGTTCGCGAACGGCCTCGTTCACCCACGCCGGGTACTCTACTCTGACTGTTCTTATACCCAAACTTAAAGGGTAGTAGCAGTAGTGAAGAGGGCTGGCGCAATGGGGATAACCTTCGGCCCGCCGACCCAACCACTGCGCGGCCCAAGGGCTGCGCGACATATTATCGGCCCCCGCGTGTGGGCAACCTGTCGCGGGGCCTGACGCGCCGCCGACGTCGGCGGTGCAGGCGACAAACACCCATCCCGCTGGTGGTGTCCCACCTGTGCTGGCCGTCGCCCTGGCGCAACGCGCCCCCGCGCGCGTTCGCCACGTTGTCCACCGGATGTCCCACACGGCTGATAACAACGCGATCCAGGTGCTACAGGCCCAGCGGCTCCGCCGCGGGTCTTCCCGTGGCACGGCCCTACAGGCCCTGGGCGCGTACTCACGCCGGCCCGCGCGAGCCGGCACAGCAAGTGCGGAGCGTCTCATCGTGGTGACGCCGTGACGCTCGGTTCTCGCTGTGTCGACGGAGTACGATCAGCCGTCACGCCTACATGACCACGGACTGGAAGTCCGTGCCACGTTGAGGAACCGGCGGCGGAGCCGCTGGGCTCCGTCTCGCGCGCAGGCTATCGTCACCGGTACTATCCCATGCCCGCCATCGTCGACATCGCCGCCGTCACTTACGCCTACCGCCGGGGTGCGCCCCCGGCCCTGCGGCAGGTCAGCCTCCAAGTGGATCGCGGCACCACCGTCGGCCTGATCGGTCCCAACGGCGGCGGCAAGACGACGCTCGTGAAACTGCTGCTCGGCCTGATGCCTCCGACGTCCGGCACGATCATGATCGACGGCCTGCCCCCCGCCAGGGCCGTCCGCCGCGGCGACGTGATCGGCTACCTGCCGCAGCACGCGCCCCGGTCCGACCGGCTGCCGCTCACCGTGCGACAGGTCGTGCGACTGGGCCTGGCCGGCAAGACCGGCATTGGCCGGTCCACCCCGCCCGACGACGCCGCCTACGCCGACGGTCTGATCGACCGCGTCGGCATCGCCGACCTCGCCGACCGCCCCGTCGCCGCCCTGTCCGGCGGGCAACTGCAGCGCGTGCTGATCGCCCGCGCGCTCGCCCCGCGCCCCAAGCTGCTGCTGCTCGACGAGCCCACCACCGGCATCGACGCCGCCGGCCAGCGGCAGTTCGTCACGTTCCTCCAGGACATCCAGCGCGAGCTCGGCCTGACCGTCATCCTGGTCAGCCACGACCTGCGCGCGGTGTGCGCCATGGCGGACCGCATCGCCTGCCTCAGCGGCACGCTCCACTACCACGACGTGCCCGAGCGGCTGCCCGCCGACCTGGTCTACCGCATGTTCGCCTGCGACCTGCAAGCCATGGGCATCGGCGGCCAGCACAAGGGCTGCGCCGATCCCGCCTGCGACCACGGTGCCGCGACGGCCGTGTCCGGCGCGCGGGCGCTGCCCGTGGTGAACGCGTGATCGCCCGGTTTAGCGGCTGTCCCGAAGGTACGCGCGTTGAGCGTCAAAGCGCGCCCCTCCGGGACAGCCGCTAAACTGGCGCGTTGCGACTCCGCGCTTTGCGGCGCGTGGGGGCACCGTGCAATCCCAACGCGCGAGGTGAGCCGTGACGCAGACAGATCTCGCGCTCGACTACGCCCCGCGACCGCCGTCGTTCCGCCGGTCCGTGATCGAGCGGGTGGCAACGGCGTTGCGGCGCACGGGGTGGCTCATCGCTCGCCGGCCCCTCGGTGCCATCGACGTGTTCGTGGGCGGCTGGCTGCTCGTCGCGACCTGCTGGGACCTGAGTTGGACGCCCCTGTGGGATCGGGCGTGGCCGTCCATCGCAGGCGCTCGACTCATCGTTTACACGGTCGGTTGGGGCACGCCGATTGGCGTTGCAACGCTGGTCGTGTCCTTCTTCGCACTGATCCGTTTGACGCTTCGGCGACGTTGGCGCGCAGTGGTCATCTGCATTAGCGTGGCCCTGCTGGCCGGCATCGCATCGGGTGCCGTGCAGACCGAGCGGTGTCCACACGCGACCTACCTGCAGTTCTTCGGCAGCGGTCCCGCGATCTGGGGCAAGCCATGCCGGAACCCTCAGATGAGCTGCCCCTGGTGGCTGCGGAAGTAGCGTCAAGACCGAATCTGGCCGGCCGCGTTGCCGCAAGCGGCAGCCCTGGCGCGAGGACGGCGGCGCGACCGAGGCGCAGTCGCCACGAAGTTGCGCCGTAGTACAAGTCATTGCCGGAAACTCTCGGTGATTTGCGAGAGACAGGCACGAGCGACACAAAAAACGGCGTGGTGGCACCGAGCATTCGTGCCGCCCGTGGCCTCTCGGCCCCGCCGTTGATCGACGACGAAAATTCTCGCCGGTGCTCGCGCACCCGCCGCTCCATTTTTGGTTTCGCCAGCTTAACGCTCGACCGCGCCTGGAAGTCGCGGAAACGGTTGGGCTTGGCCCGGCCGCGGTACAATTTGGGGAAGCGGTCCGGCCCGGTCCGGACGGCGCCTGCATTCCACGATTGACAGCCGGTCGCCGGTGCCGAAACTCCGCCGCTCCCGGTCGACCCCCGCGACCGGACCGTCTCGCCCAACAAGGATCACGATGAAGATCAGCCTCGAATGGCTCGGTCAGTACCTGCCCGGCCCCCTCACCGCCGAAGCCGCCGCCGAGGCCCTCACCCACGGCGGGCTGCCCGTCGAGGTGATCGAGCAGGTGCCCGTGAATGACGCCGAATCCGACGCCGTGATCGACGTGGAGGTGACCAGCAACCGCAGCGATTGCCTGTGCCACGTCGGCGTGGCGCGCGAGCTGGCCGCCCTGCTGGACCGCGAGTTCCGCGACCTGGTTCCCGTTGCCGACCCGCCGTCCGTGAACCCCGCGATCGACGGCCTGTCGTCGCTGGCCATCGACGCGCCCGACCTGTGCCCCCACTACACCGCCCGCGTGATCCGCGGCGTGAAGATCGGCCCCAGCCCCGACTGGCTGCAGCGCCGCCTGCGGGCCATCGGGCTGCGGCCGATCAACAACGTGGTCGACGTCACCAACTACGTCCTGATGGAGATGGGCCAGCCGCTGCACGCGTTCGACCTGGACCAGCTGCACGGCCGGCGGATCAACGTCCGGCGCGCATCGGCCGGCGAGAAGCTGGCTACGCTTGATGGCCGGGAGCAGACGCTGACCGCCGACATGCTCGTCATCGCCGACGCCGATCGCGCCGTCGCCCTGGCCGGCGTCATGGGCGGGCGCGACACCGAGGTGACCGACGGCACCGTGAACATCCTGCTCGAGTCGGCCCGGTTCGAGCCGCTGAACGTCCGCTCGACGGCGCGCCGCCTGGCGATGGGCAGCGACAGCAGCTACCGGTTCGAGCGGGGCATCGACCCCACCCTGCCCGAGCGCGCCAGCCGCCGGGCCGCCCAGCTGATCGTCGAGACGGCCGGCGGCCGCATCGCCGGGCCGATCATGGTCGCCGGCGATCCCGGCTATGGCCCCAAGTCGCTGTGGCTCCGCCTGACGCGGCTCAAGCAGGTGCTCGGCGTCGAGTTCCCCGCCAACCAGGTGGTCGACGCGCTCGCCCGCCTGGGCCTCAAGCCGCAGCTGCGCGGCGAGCGGGTCGACGTCACGGTCCCCAGCCACCGGCTCGACCTGACGCAGGAGATCGACCTGGTCGAGGAGGCCGCCCGCGTGATCGGGTACCAGCACATCCCCGAGCGCGAGCAGATCCTCATTCGCGTCGCCCCCAACGACCCCGTCCGCGCCGCCATCGAGTCGATCCGCTCCACGCTGGTCGCCGGCGGGTACAGCGAGGCGCTCACGTTCACGTTCGTGTCGGACGCGCTGGCCACCGCCTTCGCCCCGCCCGAGTCGAAGGGGTTGCCCCGCGCCGATGGCCGCGTCCGCAAGGCCGACGCCCAGCTCCGCCCCAGCCTGTTGCCGGGACTGCTGGAGGCCGTCCGCCGCAACGAGACGGTCGGCACGCCCAACGTCCACCTGTTCGAGGTCGGCTCCACGTTCTGGCTCGACGGCGACGCCAAGGTGGTCGAGCGCCGCCGGGTCACGCTGGTCGGCGGGTCCGACTACCGCGCCACGCGCGGCTGCGTCGAAGCGATCCTCACCCGGTTGGACGCCGATCGGTCCGTCACCGTCGCCCCAACCGACCGCCCCGGCTTCGCCGCCGGCGGCTGCGGCGAGGTCCGCTGGGGCGGCGTCTCCGTCGGCTTCATCGGCAAGGTCGACCGGTCCGTGGCCGACAAGCTCGACCTGCGCGACCCGCCCATGGCCGCCGAGCTGGACCTCGCGGTCCTACTGGAGGGCGCCCGCCACGTCCCGCAGCTGCGGCCGCTCCCGCGGTTCCCTGCCGTCCGCCGTGACCTGTCGCTGGTCGTGCCTGAGAGCACGCGGTACGAGCAGGTCGACGCCACGATCCACACCGTGGCCCCCGCCGACCTGGAGGCCGTCGAGTACGTCACCACCTACCGCGGCAAGCCGCTGGAGGCCGGCACCAAGAGCGTCACGGTGGCGTTGGTGTTCCGCAGCCCCACGGCGACGCTGACCGGCGAGGCGGTGGAGTCCGCCGTCGCCGGCGTGGTGGACGCCGCCAAGGCCCAGTTGGGGGCGACCCTCCGGGCGTGAGCCCGGTGGGAGCCGTGCGCCACAACGCGCCAAAACGCGCCACTGTTCAGCCCTGGCGCGTTGTCGTCCGCTATTGCGATAACCACAGTCGTAAAAAGCGTTAACGTCATCGCGCCAACGACGGCGAGTGGCGCACGCTCATAGATATCATAAATCTGCTAGGCATCTCCACAACCTGATCGAGCGTCGGTATGGCTGCCTCCACCCGTCTGCTCTCCCAGCCAACCTCTGGGGAAGCCGACAGCGCCGGCCCCTTCGTCGACGCCATCGCCCCCGGACGGCCGCGTCACTGGCGTCATCCAGATACGTTCGCCGAACGGAAGCTACGGCGACATTTCAGAGTTCCAAGTGTTTGGGTGACCGCGCAGGCCGGTTCAACGGTGCCGTTCCCTTGAGGACGTTCGCGCGGGGCGCTTCAGGGCGGGTTACGCAGGTAAGGCACGACATCATCTTCAACCGTGCTCCGGTGCAGCCGGCCGGTGGATCGGCTCCGCAAGTTCGAGCGTGTTCCCGTCCCGGTCGGTCACGATCATCTCGCGAAGGCCCCACGGCTGCGCCGTCGGCAGCTGGACGATCGCCGCGCCGGCGCGCTGGAGGCGGTCGCACACGCCGTCCAGGTCGTCGGTCAGCATGTGGGTCCGCGACGAGCCGGCGCGGGCGGCGTCGAGGTCGAGGTGCAGCACCGCGGCCGGGCAGGCCACCACCGCGCGCCGCGGCGGGTCGTCCACGTTGTCGAACGCGAACCCCAGCAGCTCGGTGTAGAACCGTATGGCGCGGTCGAGGTCCGACGCGTAGATGCTGGGCGCGACACGACTGAACATGGGCAGCTCCCTGCGATCTTCCCTCCGCCCTCGGCGCGGGGTTGACTCTCGCCGCACCGGGCTACGATCGTCGCATGATCATCTCGCTCGTCAGCGGCGCCAACAAGGGGATCGGCCTGGAGATCGCCCGCGGCCTGGCCAAGGCCGGCCACCACGTGTTGATCGGCTGCCGCGACGGTGCCACTGGCGAGCGGGCGGCGGCGACCCTCCGCGCCGAGGGGGGCTACGCCGACCCGTTGCCGTTAGACGTGACAGACGACGCCTCCATCGCCGCCGCCGCCAAGGCCGTCGGCGACCGGTTCGGCCACCTCGACGTGCTGGTCAACAACGCCGGCACCGCCCTCGACGGTCGGTCGCCCACCGCTTCGCTGCGGTCGGTCTTCCACGACACGTTCGAGGTGAACGTGTTCGGCCTCGCCTGCCTGACCGAGGCGATGGCCCCGCTGCTGGCGAAGTCGGCCCACCCGCGGGTCGTGAACGTCTCCAGCGGCCTGGGCTCGCTGACCCTGGCCGTCGACCCCGCCTCCCCCTACGCCGCCGTCAAGCCGCCGGCGTACAACAGCTCCAAGGCGGCGGTGAACATGCTGACCGTCATCTACGCCGCCCGCCTTCGCGACCAGAAGATCAAGGTGAACGCCGCCGACCCCGGCTACTGCGCGACGGATCTGAACGGCCACAGCGGCCCCCGCACGCCGGCCCAGGGCGCGATCGCCGCCGTGCGCCTGGCCACGCTGGACGACGACGGCCCGACCGGCGGGTACTTCGACGAGGACGGCACCGTGCCGTGGTGAGCAAAAAGGTCGGTGCCGAGCGTTCACGATGGGCTGGCATACGGACGACATCGACCGCCTGACGCCCGATGAGATCCGGGCCTATTGCATCGCCGCGCCAGGGTACGTTGCCGAGCTAGACGACCTACACTACACGCCGTTGGTCGCCACCTGTGGCCGGGGGAACGTCGCCATCGCCCGCGTGCTGATCGAGGCCGGGGCCGATCCGAACTTCACCGCCGACGACGGCGAGACGCCGCTCAAGGCGTCGATTCCGAATTCCGGAGAACCGTTCGATCGCGCGCTGTTCGACCTACTTCTCAATGCCGGCGCGACGCCCAACGTCGGCGGCGAGCCGCCCCTCCACATCGCCGTTGGGCGCGGCCACCAGGCGCTGGTCACCTACCTGATCGGGCGTGGGGCCGACCCAAACCTTGAGGACGGCGACTTCGCCCCGCCGCTGTTCTGGGCCGGCGCGTACGGCGGTCGACCGGACCTGGAGATGATGCGGCTGCTCGTCGCCCACGGTGCCGACGTGACCCGCCGCGATGGTGTGGGGAAGACGCTCGGCCAGCGGATCGGACCTGCTGCGCTCCGCTACGTCACCGCCCCGATTGGCCGCTGAGGCACCGCCCTCACGGCATCACCACGAACCGCGCCCGCGCCTGCTGCTTCACGTACGTCCGCGTGATGTCGACCGTCCCCTTGCCGTGGTCCACAGGGCATCCCGCAGCGGCCCCGCCGGCCTGCTCGTGCTCGGACGACCCGTGCTGGGCCAGCCACTTCTGCCCGCGCCCGAAGAAGTCGTCGAACGCCGCCGGCGACATCGGCTGGGCGAAGTAGGTGTCCCGCCGCACCGGCACCACCCGGCACAGCACCTCGCCCTTCTGGATCTCCACCCGCCTGGCCTTGGGGTCCAGCTCGATCACGCAGTGCCACGGATAGCTGGCCGGGTACCAGTCGGTCTCCACCAGTGCCGTGATCGGCCGCCACGCCCGCCCGGCCGGCGGGTGGGGCACGTCCGTCATCAGCAGCATCTCGTTCGGCTCGGTCCGCAGGAACAGGAAGCTGCTCACCTTCGCCTGGTGCCGGATCGCCGCGAACACATCGTTGGTGATCTTGTGCGGGATCGTCTGCCCGCGCTCCCAGAACCAGGCGTACTGCTGCGTCAGCGGCACCCCCTGCGACTCCGGTGAGCCGGCCCAGTCGAAGTCACTGTCGACGACGATGTCCTCCTCGACCCGCCACCCCTGGCGACCGCGGACGAACGTCAGGTCGAAGTTGGCCAGCAGGTCGAACCCGAACGCGTTGGCCGCCCGGATCGGCGGGCACTCCTCCGGCCACCCTCGCCCCCCGCCCGCCACGCGCGGCCGCTTCACGTACACGTCCCTGCCGGGCGCGGGGTCGAGCAGCTCCTGCCGAAACTTGTAGTACCACAGCATCCGCCGAACCTTACCGCGCCGCCGCCCCACCGTGTGACCGCGCCCTGAACCACCGCGCTCTCCCGTGAGGCAATGAGACAGGATAAGACGCTTCACCCCGTCTCATCACCGTCGAAATGACGGCCAGCCTCCCGTCTCACCGCGCTAACCGCTCCAAGGCAACCCTTTCCGCGTCTGCCCCCGATGGCTGTCCCGCCCCGTTGACCCCACCGCTCCCGCCACGTATCGTCGCACCCCGCGATCGCGGCCCCATCATCTAGTGGTTAGGATACGTCCCTTTCAAGGACGCGACACGGGTTCGAATCCCGTTGGGGTCACTGTTTCCATTTGCATAACGCCGCTCGCCTCGGAATCACCCTGCAAACCAGGCTGTTTTAGCGGTTAAGCCGTCGGTCTGGGCGCGGCGGATTCTCGGCATGGACAAGCACAACTCCGCAAAATTCCTACTTGCGACGTCAAAAATCCGGTGTTACCGTCCGCCTCGTAGTCGGTGCCGGACGGTAAACGGTACGGCTACTGCTACCGGATGCGGTGCCAATCGCGGGTTGTGATCGTCAAGTTGCCCCACCGGAAAACCCGATGTCTGACACAATGGAAGTTCCGACCACTGGCCCTGCTGGCGGACCGGACGTGGAACCCTCCTCGATTTTTCCTGCTCCGCAGCAGGGCTCAGGTGCTGGCGTCATCGACGTCAAGCACGAGGGACATCGTCGGTACACGATCATCGACAAGGACGACGCGGAAATCATCCGGACCGCTGGTGAGTTGCTAGACGGATCGCGATTGAAGGACAATCACGACCTCCGGGTGGCCAACCTCACGAGTGTTTTCAAGCGGATCGCCGTTTGGGCGGAGGCGCATCGAGGTTCTTTGGTGGCGGCCTATCTCACGGCTCAGTCGCGTCGCGTGACCCTATTTTTTGTCTCCTCGTCCGAGAGGTACGACATCAAGTTGGACGCCGACATGACGGACTTAGAAGTTCAGTTGGGTGGCTCGGCTGGAGTGGGCACAGTGGAGTCGTTCCAGATTCCCGAGCACAGCCTCGATCAGTTCGTTGGTGGGGACGCTGTGTTGCTTTGGAAGCGATAAATCGACGGCGTCGAATCGACTCATGCCCTCTGACGCCCCCTTTCGCCGACTTGAAGACTACGTTGGCCAGTGGAAACGGAACCGACGTTGCTGCGCGTCAATCGATAGCCAGTTCAAGGACTGGCAGGTAACAGCAGTCTTTTACACCGCTCTTCACGCGATCAACGCGGCAGCCGCAAAGTTGGGCGAGAAGCCGTGTGACCACAACACACGCAATACCCTGATCAAATCGAACGAGACATTTGTGCCCGTTCGAACCAAATACCTGCTCCTCTACAGGCTCTCCCGCTTCACCCGGTACGACCCCAAGCCTGATGATTGGCTGCCGCAGGAATACTTGACGGTGCAGGCCTTGGTCGACGACGTACTCGTGCCCATCGAACGACACGTCGAAAACCTCCTGGGTCGTGACCTCGGCTTGCCGACGTTGAAGATCATTTCTTGATGTGACCACCGCTGCGAACCTGGGCGATGTTTCTCGTTTTGCCGACCCTTGGGGCGTCCCGATCCCCGATCTTCGCTCCTGGACCGGTCCGGCCCGCACCGCGGACGATGCCCATGATGACCCGCCGCTTGGCCGGCGACAGGTCAGGCCAGGCAGCCAGCAGTGCCGTCAGGTCCGGGTCGATTTGGAGTGCGCCGCCGGCTGCGCCTTGGCGTTGTGAGCGTGCAGAATCCCGGCTAGATTCCGGAGGTAGTTCAAACCCCGTTGGGGTCATCCTTCGATCGTTTCAGTACCGGCGGGCCGACAGCAGTCTAAAGGCTTCGCCGACAGCAGCTGCTTCTGCCCGATCGACGTCGCGCTTCAAAATCGACAGTCGAACACCAAGGGCACGATGGGCGAGCTGGAGGACGTCTCGATCGAGAACGTCAACTGCATCCGGTCGGCGTCCCAGCCGGTCATCTTCAACTGGCAGGAGGAGGGGCCGCACAAGATGAGGAACGTGACGCTCAGCAACGTCACCGTTCACAACTACGGGACGAAGGCGGGCGCCGCCCTCACCCCGATGAACGGCAAGTACCCCGACGCCCACAACAACGGCCTCGCCAACGCGTATGGCATCTGGGCGCGTGGCGTGGACGGCCTGACGGTCACGGGCTGCAGCTTCAGCGACGATGGCGACAGCAAGCGGGAGAAGTTCGTGTTCGACCCGAGCGTGAAGCACCTGGCCCTGGACGATCGTCCCAAGGACTCCACCAACTAGAGCTGCCCGCACCACGTCGTCTCGTCGTTCTGGTCCCCTGTCCCGGCGTACCGGGAGGGGATTCCGTCTTGCCGCTTCCGTCCGTCGCACGGTGGGAATCCATGAACGCCTCAATCATCGCGGCCACGCTCGCGGTCGTGCTCGCAAGCCCGGCCCAGGTTCTTTGGGCACAGGACGGCGCCGGGGGCAGCGGGGGACCCGGAGAGAGCCCCGCCGGGGCGACGCCGTGCCTGGACGTGCTCGGGCGATTCACCGCGCCGGGCGTGCCCGCGATGGCGCCGGGGGAAGAGTCGGCGCCGTTCGGGAATCCGAAGGCCGTCCCGCCGGCGAACCTGCCGGGCCAGGGCTTGGCGCAGCACCCGATGCTCTACGTTGGCGAGAACTGCAACACGATGTTCCTCGTCCGGGGCGGCAAGGTGATCTGGACCTACGCCACCGGCAAGGGCCCCGAATATGACGACGTGTGGATGCTTTCCAACGGGAACGTCCTCTTCACCCGCATGGGGTACGTCGCCGAGATCACCCCGGACAAGAAGGTGGTGTGGCGCTACGACTTCAAGGTGCCGAAGGGGCCCGACCACACGGAGGTCCACACCTGCCAGCCGATCGGGCTGGACAGGGTCATGTTCGTCTGCAACGGCCTGCCGCCCAAGCTGATGGTCGTCAACATCAGGACGGGGGCGGTCGAGGTGGAGCACGAGCTTCCCCATGCGCAGCCGGCAGACCCCAACGGAATTCACGGCCAGTTCCGGCGGGCCCGCGTGACCGCCCAGGGGACCTACCTCGTTTCCTTCCTGACCATGAACCGCGTGGTGGAGTACGACAAGGACTTCCGGGAGATCTGGAAATATGAGATCCCGTCGCCGTGGGCCGCCATCCGGTTGAGGAACGGCAACACCCTGATCACGGACGAGAGGGAGTCCCTCACGCGGGAGGTCAATCCCCGGGGCCAGACGGTGTGGGAGTTCAACTGCAACGTCGACCTGCCCGCCGCCTATCGGTTCGCCTCGGCCCCGCAGAGCTGCACCCGGCTGGCCAACGGCAACACCATCTTCGCCTCGCGCGGCCGGGGCGGCCGGGGCCCGCAGCTGATCGAGGTCGCCCCGGACAAGAAGGTCGTCTGGGTCCTGCAGGACTGGGCCAGCATCGGCGACGCCACGGCGGTGCAGGTCCTGGACGATCCGGGCATCCCCGAAGTGCCTGGGCAATCCGAGCATTGAACGTGATGGACAGGACTGGCGTGCGAATGCGATGCGTCCCGGTGATCGTGGGGTTGACCGTCTCCGCCTGGGCGCGGCTGCTGCTCGCGGCGCCAAGCCTCCTCCCGACCGGCCCGAGTCGATCGCCGGACTACCTCTGCACCTGGAACCTCCAGGGGTACGTCTGCAGCTACGCCGGCTCGCCCACGGTGCGGCGAGTCATGGTGGAGCAGAACATCTTCGGCCACGGCAAGTATCAGGACTGGATCGATCTGTACCCCTCGATCCGCGGCAGCCTGTTCCTGGTGCTCGACGACGCGTGGGACGTGCCCCTGGACGGCGACAGGCGCGAGTACGGCAGCCTCGCCCTGAACCGCGAGCGGTTCCCCACGGCACGCCCGCCGAGCGGCTGCGCAAGCTGAGCGACGCGGTCCGCGCCAAGGGCTGGCGCGGGTTGGGCGGTTGGGTGTGCGCCCAGCAGGCCCCCGCCGCTGCCGAAACGGATGAGAGCGCGTACTGGACCGAGCGCCTGCACTGGATGCGCGACGCCGGCGTTGGCTACTGGAAGATCGACTGGGGCAAGCGGAGCCGCGACGCCGGCTGGCGGCAGATGATCGCCGAGCTCGGGGCGCGGGAGGCGCCGAACCGGACGCGTTGCTCCTCTGGTTCCACCACGTGCCCTGGGACTACCGCGTGAAATCGGGCCGGACGGTGTGGGACGAGCTGCGGCACCGGTACACTTCCGGCGCGGAGTACGTGAAGGCCATGCAGGCGCAATGGGAGTCCCTCCGCGGGCGGGTGGACGACGAGCGGTTCGACGCCGTGCGGGCCAAGCTCGCCAAGCAGGCGAAGGACTCGGCGGCGTGGCGGGACACCTGCCTGCGGTACTTCGGGGCCAAGCGGGATGGCCAATAGGAGCGGCGGACGAGTTCCCATTTCGAAGGCGAGTGGCGACACTCGAACAACAGATGATGCGTACCCCTCGACGATCGGCTTGCATCGGCGCCCTGATCGGCGCGCTCACCGCGGGCGGGCGGTTCGCCGCCGCCGACACCGTCGGCCTGGGCAGCCTCGGCACGGACAAGGTCCACCAGGACTGGGGCAAGCCCGCCGCCGACAAGAGCGTCGACGGCCACCCGCTCTCGATCGGCGGCAAGGTGTTCGACCACGGCCTCGGCACGCACGCCGGCTCGGTGCTGTGGCTGAACCTGAACGGCTCGGCCCAGCGATTCGCGGCGCAGGTCGGCGTGGACGACGAGGTCCGCGGCCGCCCCAACGTTGGCGATCACGGGGTCGCGTTCACCGTCACGGGCGACGGCAAGCTGCTGTTCCAGTCTGGTCCGACGCGCGTGGGCGAGCCGGCCAAGCCGGTCGACGTCGACCTGCACGGGATCAAGGAGCTGGTGCTGGCGGTCGCGCCGGTCGGCTCGCAGATCACCGATGGTCACGCCGACTGGGCCGACGCGACGATCGCCTACGACGGGGCGAAGCCGACGCCGACCGAGCCCCCGGTTGAGTCGGCCGAGATCCTGACGCCGGCGCCCGCCGCCACGCCGCGCATCAACTCGGCCGCGGCGTTCGGGGTTCGGCCCAACCACCCGGTGCTGTACACGGTGGTGGCCACCGGCGAAAAGCCGGTCCACTTCGCCGCCGAGGGCTTGCCGCCCGGCGTCGCGCTGGACGGCGACACCGGACGGATGACCGGTGCCGTCGCCACGCCCGGCACCTACGCCGTCAAGCTGCACGCGACGAACGCCAAGGGGTCGGCCGACAAGGCGCTGAGCTTCGTGGTCGGCGACCGGATCGCGCTGACGCCGCCCATGGGGTGGAACAGCTGGAACTGCTTCGCCTCCAACGTCAGCCAGGAGAAGGTGCAGTCGGCCGCCGACGCGATGGTCAGCTCGGGCCTGGTCGACCACGGCTGGACGTACGTGAACGTGGACGACTGCTGGGAGGTCCAGGCCAACCGTCCGGCCGAGCAGCGCCGCGCGCCCGACGGCCACATCCTGACCAACGCCAAGTTCCCCGACATGAAGGCGATGGCCGACTACATCCACGGCAAGGGGCTGCGCGCCGGCCTGTACAGCAGCCCCGGCCCCAGCACCTGCGGCCGGTACACGGCCAGCTACGAGCACGAGCTGGACGATGCCAAGCAGTACGCCGCCTGGGGGTTCGACTACCTGAAGTACGACTGGTGCAGCTACAGCGGGATCGCCAAGAAGCTGAAGCCCGACTTCAACCAGAAGCTCGACCTGGACGTCGACCAGCACCCGTACGGCGTCATGCGCGACGCCCTGGCCAGGCAGGACCGGGACATATGCTTTAGCTTCTGCCAGTACGGCTTCGGCGACGTGTGGAAGTGGGGCGAGCAGCTGGGCGGCAACTGCTGGCGCACGACCGGCGACATCACCGACACCTGGAACAGCATGACCGGCATCGGGTTCAGGCACTCCGAGAACGCCCCCTACGCCGGCCCGGGCCACTGGAACGACCCGGACATGCTCGTCGTCGGGCAGGTCGGGTGGGGCCCGAAGCTGCACCCCACCCGCCTCACGCCGAATGAGCAGTACGTACACATCAGCCTCTGGTCGCTGCTGTCGGCCCCGCTGCTGATCGGCTGCGACATGACGCAGATGGACCCGTTCACGTTCGCGCTGCTGAGCAACGACGAGGTGATCGCCGTCAACCAGGACCCGCTCGGCCAGCAGGCCAGCCGCGTCTGGCAATCGCCCGATGGTGTCGAGGCGTGGGCCAAGCCGATGGCCGACGGGTCGACCGCGGTCGGCCTGTTCAACCGCGGCGCGGTGCCGCTGACCGTCACCGTGAAGTGGTCGGACCTGCACCTGGCGGGGCCGCAACGGGCGCGCGACCTGTGGCGGCAAAAGGACGTGAACGTTGAGCCCGACGGCATCACCCACGCGGTGGGCCGGCACGGCTGCATGCTGCTGAAGTTGACGGCCGCACGATGATCCCGCATGACGGCCAACACATTTGAGACGCTTTTATTCAGGATGGTTCAATGAACTCGCAGTTGAGAAGCCGGTTGTGTCTCCGTCTGAGCGCGATCGCGGTCGCCACGTCACTTCTGGGATCCGCCGTTGCGCGGGCAGAGCCGACGCCGGCCGACGTCGAGCATCGCGTCGACGAGGTGATGGCCAAGCTGACCCCGCAGGACAAGGTCCGGCTGCTCGGCGGCGTGGACGACTTCTTCACCCGCGACGTGCCCGCCGCGGGCCTGCCGCGGTTCAAGTTCACCGACGGGCCGGTCGGCACGCGCAACGACGGCAAGACGACCGCCTACCCCGCCGGCGTGCTGCTGGCCGCGACGTGGGACCCGGCCATCGCCGAGCGCGAGGGATCTGCCCTCGGCCGCGACGCCCGTTGCCGGGGCGACCACGTCCTGCTCGGCCCCGGCGTGAACATCTGCCGCGTGCCGCAGAACGGCCGGAACTTCGAGTACTTCGGCGAGGACCCGCTGCTCGCCGGCCGGCTCGCCGCCGCCTATTGCCGCGGCGTCCAGAGCCAGGGCGTCGCCGCCTGCGTCAAGCACTACGCCTGCAACAACCAGGAGACCGAGCGCGAGTCGATCGACGTGCAGGTGTCCGAGCGGGCCCTGCACGAGATCTACCTGCCGGCGTTCGAGGCGGCCATCCACGACGGCAACTGCCGCACGATCATGGCCTCGTACAACAAGATCAACGGCCACTGGGCCACGGCCAACCGGTACCTGCTGACCACCGTCCTCCGCGACCAGTGGCACTTCGACGGGCTGGCCATGTCCGACTGGGGCGCGGTCCACGAGACGCCCGGCGTGCTCGCGGCCGGCCTGGACCTGGAGATGCCCGGCCCCCGGTGGCTGTCGCCTGCCAAGGTCCAGCCGCTGATCGACAACGGCACGGTGACCCCGGAGCAGATCGACCAGAAGGCCCGCCGGCTGGTCCGCGTCGCCGTGCAGATGGGCTGGCTCGACCGGCCGCAGAAGGACCCATCGATCGCCGCGGACGACCCGGCCAACGCCGAGACCGCCGAGGCCGTCGCCCGCGAGGGCGTCACGCTGCTCAAGAACGACGCCGGCCTGCTGCCGCTGGACCGGGCGAAGGTGAAGCGCGTCGCCGTGCTCGGCTTGGACGCCGACGCGTACGTCGGCGGCGGCGGCAGCTCCTACACCAAGCCGGCCCGCCCGGTGACGCTACTGGAGGGGCTCCAGGCCGCCGCGCCGGGCGTGCAGTTTGACCTCGTGCCCTACCACGGGATGAACGTCCGCAACCTGTCCAGGCTCGCCCGCGCCTCGGCGTTCGATGGCCCGCTGACCGCCACGTTCTACGCCGGCCGCGACCTGGCCGGCACGCCGCTGCTGACCCGGCAGGACAAGGCGATCGACTTCAACTGGAAGCGCCGGCCGGCACCGGAGGTGCCGCACGACAACTTCTCCGCCCGGTGGACCGGCAAGATCACGCCCAAGATCAGCGGGTCGGTGCTGTTCATCGTCAGCAGCGACGACGGCTCGCGCGTGAAGCTGGACGGCCGGACGATCATCGACGCCTGGTCCGACCACCAGGCCCACCCGATCAACGCCAGCGAGACGCTGGTCGCCGGCCGCACGTACGAGGTGACGGTGGAGTACTACCAGGGCGGCGGCGACGCCGTCGTGCAGTTCGGCTACGCGGCGCCGACGCCGCTGCTGTCGGACGAGGAGCGCCAGTCGGTCGCCTCGGCCGACGCGGCCATCGTGCTGGCCCACACGTTCGATGCCGAGGGGTCCGACCACGAGTACGACCTGCCCCGCGACCAGGAGCGGCTGATCGCCGCCGCGGCCGCCGCCAACCCGCGGACCACCGTCGTCCTCGAGAGCGGGTCCGACGTGAACATGAAGGGGTGGATCGACCACGTGCCCGCGCTGGTCGACGCCTGGTTCCCCGGCCAGTCCGGCGGGCGCGTCGTGGCCCAGGTCCTCTTCGGCGACGTCAACCCGTCCGGCCACCTGCCGCAGACGTTCGGGGTCGACTGGGCGCAACGCCCGGCCCACGCCAACTACCCCGGCGTCGGCGGCAAGGAGGAGTACGCCGAGGGCGTCTACGTCGGCTACCGCGGCGTCGACCGGGAGCACGTCACGCCGCGCTTCCCGTTCGGGTTCGGGCTCAGCTACACGAGCTTCGACATCGCCCGCGCGAAGGTGACGCCGGCGGGCAATGGCGACGGCCGCACGTTCGCCGTGACGGTCGACGTGACCAACACCGGCAAGCGGCCTGGGGCAACGGTGGCCCAGCTCTACGTCCGCCCGCCGGCCGGCGGATCGGTCGACCGGCCGATGCAGGAGCTCAAGGGCTTCGCCCGGGTCGAGCTACAGCCCGGCGAGACCAAGCCGGTGACGATCGCGCTCGACCGCCGCAGCTTCGCCCACTGGGACGAGGCGACGCACGACTGGGCCGTGGTGCCCGGCACGTACGGGCTGGCCGTCGGCCGCAACAGTCGCGACATCTGCTGCACGGCATCCGTGGACTGGAAGTGACCGGGGCGCACCCCGCCAAGCCGGCGTCTTGTCCTGCTCCCTCTCCCGGTAAGCCGGGAGAGGGCTGGGGTGAGGGTGAGAGCGCGCGGGTTCGCTCGGTCCTCGACAAGACCCTAACCCTCTCTCGGCGCACCAAGGGAGGGGCGCAGAGTGACGCGACCGCGTGGTGCGGACCGCTCTGGATTGCGAAGGGACGGGCGACGATGTGGAAGTCGGCATGGTTGTTGATCGCCGCCGTCGGCCTGGCCGCGGCCCCGAGCGGCGCTGCCGAGCCGGTCCCACCGTCGGCGGGCGCCGACCTGGCGCGGGCGAACGAGGTGCAGCGGTCGATCCAGCAGCGGTTCTGGGACGCGCGCCGCCAGCGGTACCTCGACAAGGAGGGCCACAGCGGCCCGGCCACGATGTGGACGGCGGGCATCGCCTTCTCCGCCCTCGACGTCGCCGCCCGGTACGACTCGGCGACCTACCGGCCCATCCTGCTGGCCTGCTTCAAGTCGCTGGACCATTACTGGGACCGGGACCAGCCCCTCGGCGGGTACGAGCCCGGCCCGACCAACGGCGACGGGCACGACAAGTACTACGACGACAACGCCTGGATGGCGATCACGTTCGCCGAGGGGTTCGACCTGACCGGCAACCCGGCGATGCTGGACCGCGCCCGGCGCACGACCGACTTCGTCCTGAGCGGGTGGGACGACCAGCTGGGCGGCGGCATCTGGTGGCACGAGCGGCACAAGGACGGCAGCAAGAACACCTGCGTGAACGCCCCCGCCGCCGTCGCGTGCCTCGCCCTGGCCCGCCGGCTGCCCGCGCCGGCGGACGCGGCGAAGTACCGCGCCACCGCCCGCCGGATCGTCGACTGGACCCGCGAACATCTGGAGAACCCCGACGGCCGGTTCGCCGACCACGTCGTCGTGGAGACGGGCAAGGTGGCCCGCTTCACGCTGACGTACAACACGGCCCTGATGATCCGGGCCGAGCTGATGCTCGCGCGCCAGACGGGCTCGGCCGCCGACGAGGCCGAGGCCGAGCGCGAGGCCCGGGCGGCCGACGGTTTCACCGACCGCCGCACCGGCGCGTACCACGAGCAGGTGAAGTGGTCGCACCTGCTGGTCGAGGCCGACCTGGCCGTCGCCCGGCAGACGGCCGACCGCGCGCTGGCCGACCACGTCCTGCGCCGGGCCCGCGCGTCGGTCGACGCCGACTACGCCGCCTGGAGGGCCAAGCCGTCGGCGGAGCTGATCGACATCGCGGCCCTGTGCCGCGAGCTGTGGCTCGTGGCCGACGCCCGCAGTCCAGCCGGGCAGGCGTTCTGGAAGCGGTCCGACGGGCCCGCCGCTCGCGGCCAGCCGTAACGGCCCATGGCCCGCATCACCCAACCCGGCGTCGAAGGGGCACCGTGTACCGTCAGAGTTTCAGGTTTGGAATCGCCTTGCTAGCCGCGGCGGCCGCGCCCGCGCTGTCTCCCTGCCCTGCTCGGACTGATCGTCAACGTCGCGATCGTCGGCTGCTGTTCGGCGGCGCCCGCCGTTCGTCTCGCGCAGGGCCGATGCCCTTGGTCGATCCCTTGCCGGCTGCGCCCGCACGGGCCGATACGCAACGCGCCACCTGTAATCGTGCCGCCGTGTCAGCCGCGCTGTCGATCGCCGCGACGTGTCAGGGCCGATCGTCCGGCG
This sequence comes from Tepidisphaeraceae bacterium, assembly GCA_965198865.1. GTDB lineage: Bacteria > Planctomycetota > Phycisphaerae > Tepidisphaerales > Tepidisphaeraceae > CBDAQA01. The sequence continues at coordinate 50,977 of CBDAQA010000028.1, forward strand.
GTGCCCGGGCACCGGGGAAGTCGCGGACCCTGACGCCGGCCGTGGCGCGGGCGGTCAGGGGTGGAACGCCGAGCGACTGGGCGGCGTCCACGTCGTCCAGCTTCACGTCGCTGACGTCGTCCAGCACGAACGCCGGCCTGAGGTCCTCGTGGGCCACGTGCAGGGCCACGTCGTTGAACGCGACGCCGGTCGCGTGGCGGACGTAGAAGCCGTAGGCGGGCGTGGGCCCGAACATGCGCGGGTCGGGGTAGCCGTCCTCCCGCTCGGCCGGCCGGGCGGTGGCCCAGGCGCGGGTCCTCTTCGCCCCGCCGCCGCGCGCGAACACCTGGATGTTGGACAGCTTCACGTCGGTCACGTCGTGGCCGGGGATGCCGGCGATGATCGAGGCGTACTGCGGGTCGGCGTCGTAGGCCACCACGTTGCTGATCGAGACGCGCGCGAGCGTCCCCACGATGGTGGAGTCCGGCGGCCCGCGGAGCCGGGCGCCGAGGCGCAGGAAGATCGGCGAGTTGGACGGGTGGCGCATCGTGACGTTGTCGACGGTGACGTCCTCCAGCGGGCCGCCGTCGACCGTCTCCAGCGCGAGGCCCCGGCACGACTCGAACACGCAGTTCGAGATGGCGATGTTCCGGAACCCGCCGTTGGACTCGGTGCCGAGCTTGATCCGGCCGTTGCCGCCCCCGTGCAACCGGCGGCCGTCGAGCAGGGTTGGGCAGTCGAACCCGCTGACCTGGCAATTGGTGATCGTCACGTCCTCGCACGGCCGGGCGCGGCCCAGGGCGAGGTCGGACTTGAGGCAGATGGCGTCGTCGTGGGGCGAGTTGACCACGCAGTTGCTGACGCGCACGGAGCGGCAGGAGACGATGTCGAACCCGTCGCGGTTGGTGTCGGCGGTGACGTGGTCGATCGTCAGGGCGTCGTCGCCGGTCGCGAGCAGGGCGAAGTGGCCGCCGGCTTTGACGGTGAAGTCGCGGAGGGTGACGTTGCGGCACAGCTTGAGGGCGATCGCCTTGTTGCCCGAGCCGGGCCGGAGCTGCTCGCGCGGGTCGGGGTAGGGGACGTTCACCCCCGGGACGCGATCGGTCGCCCGCCGCGACCGCACGCCGACGGTGCCGGACCCGACCTGCGACGGGTCGGCGTCGAACGTCGACCCGCGCGCCAGTCCCTTCGACCCGTCGATCAGCCCCGGGCCGACGATGGCCACGTCGGTCAGGCCCTCGCCCCAGATCAGGCTGTTGTGGAAGTGGCTGTGGCCGAAGTCCTGATAGTTGTCGAACGGCGTGGGCTCCGGCGGGTCGTACCCCTCGGCCGCGGTCGGCGGGGCGGCGGCGAGCGTGGCGCCGGCGTCCAGCTCAAGGGTGACGTGGCTGGCGAGGCGAACCGAGTGGCAGGCGTAGGTCCCGGCCGGGAAGACGACGGTCCCGCCGCCGGCGGCGCTCGCCGCGGCGATGGCGGCGTTGACGGCGGCCGTGTCGAGCGCAACCCCGTCGCCGCGGGCGCCGTACCGGCGGACGTCGTACCGGCCCAGGTCGACCGGAGCGCCACGGCTCGACACGTCGGAGCAAGCGGCGACACACAGCGGGGCGGCGAACAGCGCGAGGCGGCAGGCGAGCGGCGGCATGGGCCTCCGAGTCGAGGGGGGCGTCGAGGTGTCGCCGCGCATCACAAGCGGTCTCCACCGATCGTAGAGTAGTTCGGGTCCCCTCTCCCGGCGTGCCGGGAGAGGGAGCAAAAACGAGACGCCGCCATCGGGGGTCAGTTCGCGCTCGGCCCCGGTTGCCTGGAGAGCGCCGCGACGTCGGGCTTGCCGGCGTCGTCGACCGTGAACGGGAACTTGAACTCGCTGCTGGCGGCGTTCACGTAGCAGGCCAGCAGGCGGAACTGCGCCCGGCCGGGCCTGAGGCCGGCGACGTGGATCGCGAACCGGTCGTCCGCGCCGAGCGGCGCGGTCCAGGTCGGCGAGTCGTAGTCGGAGATGGCCGGCGGTCGCCCTCCCTTGGCCTTGGCGTAGTGGTCGCTGTAGAGCACCACGGCGTACGGCCGGACGGACGACTCGACCCGCCCGCAGAACTCGACGCCGTCGCCGACCAGCGCGGCGCGCACGTCGGTCAGCCGCCCCGTGACCGTCTCGCCGACGCCGCGCTCGCTGCCGCTGAACATGGGGTGCGACGCCAGCCGCAGCGCATCGGGCAGCGTGAGGAACGAGCCCGGCCCCTCGCCGCGGTCCTCCTGGCGGTAGGTGCGGTTACCGCTGCCCATCAGCGAGTGGCCCAGCGTCGGCAGCTGCCCCGGCTGCTCCGCGTCGTGCGGCAGGCCGAGGGCGTGGCCGATCTCGTGGGCCGCGCCACCGATGAAGATCGAGTTGTACTTCCCCAGCGAGATGTGGCCGTACTGCTGGTCGTCCACCATGGTGGTCCGGTCGCCCAGCAGCTTCGGGTCGGTGATGGCCGAGTCGATGAACCAGCACCGGCCCGGCGCGTACCGGCCGACGAACGACCCGCTCCCGTTGAACGGGCCAACGCCGGTGACCTTGCTGCCGACGATCGTCCGCAGGTTGCAGAAGTAGATCACGATGCACTTGGCGTCGTCGATGCCCGCGGCCGACAGGGCCGGCTTGGACTCCCTGCGGATCGCGCCCAGCGACGACTCGTCGCCGTCGTGGAACAGGTAGTCGTCGGCGGGCCTCTGGCCCTTCACGTCGATCACGTTCAGCGCGCCGTCGGCGGCGAGGTCGAACTGGATCGTCCGTCGCCCGAGGCCGTTGCGCTGCATCCCGTCGGCGTAGAACCGCTGGATGTCGACCATCTCACGCCCCAGCCGCTGGCGATACCCCGGCGGCGGATCGCGGTCGGCCGGGGTGAAGTAGACGAAGGCCATCTTCTGCGTGGACGGGGCCGTGGTGCCGGCCCTGTACGCCGCCAGTCGCTCAACCGCCTCCAACGCAACGGGCGGCGCCGGCGGCGGCACACTGGCCTCAGCTGCGGGGATGGCCATCAGAGCCAACGTAACCACCCAGTTGCAGGCACGGATGTTTCGCATGTCGATCTTGGTTCGAACCCGGGCACGGTCGGCAGGGTACCGGATGCGACGCCTCATTGGGCGACGAACGTGCCGGATCTCGCGCAGAGCCGGCGTGCCGCGCGCCGTCCGGCAGGCCCGTCGCGGCTCGGTCGCCTGCGCGAAACTGGAGGAGCCCCGCGCATAATCAGCTGGTTCGCGGACGGGCAAGACATCAGGTGTCGCTGTGGGCGATCCTGCCCGCCCCGCTGCTGTTCGGGGCGCACCTGGACAAGCTGGATGCCTTCACGCTGGGGCTGCTGAGCAACGACGAGGTGATCGCGGTGAACCAGGACCCGCTGGGGCTGCAGGCCCGCCGCGTTGCCAAGGCTCGGGGAGTTCATGCTGGCCGACGTCATCACCGGCCCCTACGCGATCCAGGGCCGTCGATCTGCAAGCCCATCAAGGGCGCAGGGTGTCTCGTTGTCGTTGCAGAGTGTCGCACGTCCAACGGAGGACCCGAGCGGGTCAATGCACGGCGGGTTCGACGGCCGGGCCCCGTCGTCGCACGGCCTCGGTGATCGTCACGGTCGGCGGGAGGGTCGGGTGAGGACGGCGGTCCAGCGTCGGCAGCACCATGACCCGGCGGCCCGGCAGGTCGTGGCCGCGGGCGAAGGCGGCGTCGACGTCGGCGAGGCCGAACTGGTCGGCGGTCAGGCTGTCCAGCGGGTAGGTGGTGCCGGCGTCGTCCAGGAAGTCGACGGCGGCGAGCAGGTCGGCGGGGCCGTAGTTGTGGACGCCCTCGATGCGCAGCAGCCGGCGGACGATGGCCTGGGGCTCGATGCGCAGCGGCTCGGTCGGCATGGCGGTGCCGGCCAGGACGACGGTGCCGCCGGTGCGGGCGACGTCGATGGCGGCCGTGGACGTGGCGAGCGAGCCGGCCAGCTCGACGGCGGCGTCGACGCCGCCGTTGCCGTCGGCGCCGGTGAGCGCGCGGACCATCGGGCCCAGCGCGTCAAGGCCGGCGCAGGTGTGGGTGGCGCCGAACGCCTTGGCGGCGGCGGCGCGGGCGGGGTCGCGGTCGCAGGCGATCACGATCGACGCGCCATGGACGGACCGGGCCATCGCGCAGGCGACCCGCCCGAGCACGCCGGCGCCGATGACGGCGATCGAGCCGCCGGGGCGACGGTCGAAGGCGACGCGCAGGGCGGCGGCGACGGTGGCGACGCCGCAGTTGGCCAGGGCGGCGGTGGCCAGCGGCATGCCGGCGGGGATCTTGACCAGCGTGGTGCCGGGCGCCAGCAGCATGACGTCGGCCAGGCCGCCGCGGAACGGCATGTCTTCGGTGACGCGGGCGTGGCCGTACTTGACCAGCGTGCCGCACTTCTGGGGGATGTCGTCGCGGCAGGCGCGGCAGCAGCCGCAGCCGGCGGTGATGGTCCACGTGACCCGGTCGCCGACGGCGAGCGACTCGCCACGGGCGTCGGGCGGGACGGACGCGCCGATCTGCCGGATGCGGCCGACCACCTCGTGCCCGAGCACCGTCGGCGTGGGCTCGGACCGTCGGCCGGCGTAGGTGTGGAGGTCGCTGGAGCAGACGCCGCAGCACTCGACGTCGACCAGCACCTCGCCAGCCGTGGGCGTGGGGACCCGGGCGACGACCACGTCGAAGGGCTGGCCGGGGCCGCGGAACAGGGCGGCCCGGGCGAGGCGGGGCTCAGGCGGTGATGGTCGCATGTGGACTCCCAGGGGACGCGGGACGACTCAGGGCCGGGTGGCGGGCGAAGTAGAGGCCGGCGCCGGCGAAGGCGGCGATGCCCCCGGCCATGGCCAACCAGGCGGCGCGGACGAACAGCGTGACGGCCGTCCGCCCCGTGATCGACCCCTCGCACAGGACAACGCCGACGTAGCACAGGTAGCTGAGGGCATCGACCAGGTAGATGAGGAACGCGATGTTGGCCCGCTCGCGGGTCATGGCCAGCATCCGCTCGAACAGCGTGGTGTGGACGGCGAAGTAGGGCAGGTACAGCCCGACGCCGACCAGGATCACGAACGCGAACGGCCCCACGGAACCGACGCCCAGCCCGGCCAGCGCGAGCAGGCCGAGCCCGAAGCCCGCGACCGACAGCCCGACGCCGACCATGAACGCCCGCCGGTTGTCGACCACGAACACCAGCCCGGCGAACAGGGCCAGCGTGACGGTCGCCACCACGGTCTCGGTGACGGCGAAGAGCGACGGCCGGACGGCGACGCCCAGCCCCTGCCAGATCTCGGTCGCGAAGTCGCCGCGAAGGCTGCGGAGGATCGTGATGAACACGTACCCCGCCGCGAGCAGCGACAGGCCGGGCCAGTAGCGGTGGAGGAAGGCGCGGCGGTCGCGCCGGTCCATCGGCGGGCGATGGCTGCGGGCCTGGACGTCGCCCGCATCGGGCTGGGGGACGCGCGTCAGCGCCCAGACGCAGCCCGCCAGGGGGACCAGGAACATCGCGCCGGTCACGGCCGGCATCCACATGGGCGTCACGCCCCGCTCCAGCACCCAGACGCCCGCCCCCTTGGTGACGCCGTCGGCGATGACGAAGCTGCAGCACAGGCCGGCGATCATCGCCTCGGTCTGCCGGCGGCCCTCGAGGAACCCCAGGATCAGCCCGAACGCCATGCCCAGCGACAGCCCGTTGGCGAACAGCAGGGCGGCGTTCCACGGCGGCGGGACCAGCCCGAACGCGACCAGCGCCGACTCGGCCGCGCCCGCCAGCGTCAGCAGCGCCACGCCGCGCCGGGCCGGCGGCAGGCCGGCGATCAGCCGGATGCCCATGAACTTCGAGATGCAATAGCCCAACACCTGCGTGGCGACGAGGACGGCCTTGAACGACCACCCGTGAACCGCGGGCACGTCGGCGAAGGTGGCGGCCTTGAACGGCATGCGCAGCCCGTAGCTGCCGAACGCCGCCGCGGCGGCCCAGGCCGAGCGGGCGATGCCATGGCCGCGGGGCGGCATTCCATAGTTGACTTGTTGCACGGCTGGCGAGCTTACGCCGCCGATCAACCCACCATACTGCGATCGCGTTAAGGCAAGGTTCATGTGTGGTCAGACGGGTCCGATTGCTGGCGACGGGCCTCGGAACAGGCGGCGGCACCCGAGTGCCCAGCGCGCCGGTCGCCGGAGCGCATGTGACACAATGTTACGAAATGTTACACTCTAGAACCGACAAGGCGGGCAAGCAATTTCGTCGTAAAATGGTTACAGACAATCACTTGTGATCTTGTCCGAGCGGCAGCTTCGGGAAGGCACTGTCACATGCCGATCTCGGAGGGCGACCGCCGCGGCGATACGCAACGCCGTGCGACGTGCAGCTCAGCCGTTGGTCGACTTGCCGAACTGCCCGCTGTACCACGAGAACGGGATGTCCAAGCCGTGGGTGAACGGCACCGTGTCGACGTGGCCGTCGAGGCGGAGGCAATTGCACGTGTTGTTGTGCCGGAAGAACTCGTGGATCGCGGCACCCGCGGAGTAGGAGTAGGTCCCGATCTGCCACTGGTACAGGTTTCCGTGCGCGGTGTCCTTGGTCCAGGATAGCCCGCTTAGGAATGCATGTGCGTCGGTGGTCGACCCGGTCGACGCCACCTCGTAGGCGGTCAGCATGTCGCCGTTGCCGTCCATCGTGTGCTCGACCGAGTCCTGGCAGACGATCACCTGCGTCGGGTTGCGAAACGACCCGGCGCGCTGGCCCCAGACGAACCGGTTCAAACCGTACGTCGCCGGCTTGCCCGGGTCGGTGTAGGCCAGCCCACTGCCGGGGTCGGGGTCCGTGAAGTTGGAGGACGGGCAGCGCCACAGGGCGCGGACGTTCTTGAACATGTTCTCGGCGTCCTTGCCCGTGTACAGGGCCGCCGCCCGCGACACCTGGGGCTCGTATGCCACGCCCCAATAGGTGTAGGGGCTGTTGGGAGGCCGCGGCGTCGTGTTGGGCGCGGGGTAGTCCCAGACGCCGTAGTTGTTGTAGTCGTCGTAGTGGACCTTCCCGTCGCCGTAGACGGGGCTGACGTAGGCGTAGAAGAAGTCGTGGTTGTCGTTGCGGTACATCTGCATGGCCAGCCCGATCTGGTGCAGGTTGGACTTGCAGACGGCCGCCTTGCCCGCCTCGCGCGCCCGGTTCAGGGCCGGCAGCAGGATGCCCAGCAGCAGCGCGATGATGCCGATCACCACCAGCAGTTCGACCAGCGTGAAGCCGGCGCGGCGGGCGGACGACGTGGCTCGAATTGGTTTGCGGTTCATGGCGTGCTTCCCTGACAGGTGAACTTGGTTGAAGAGAACCCTCCGTGGATTCACATCGCGGCCGCGGCACGGCGACGGCGGCGGCCCAACAGCGGGGCGACGGCGAACGACGCGAGCAGCAGGCTGGTCGGCTCGGGGGCGGCTGAGATCGTCAGCGTCTCACCGTTAGTATTGGCGAACACCGACCCAAAGCCGTCCGAGCTATCCAACGTCGATGTCGCGTAGGTGCCGGGCGTATTGAACGTGGTGTTTGTCGCCAAGTTGAACAGGGCAGCTACCGTCTCCGTGCCGCCGGCCGCGTTCAGGTTGACGACCGACCCGCCGCTGCTGTTCACGGTCAGCGTGGCCGTGTCGGCGATCGACGTCCCGTTGCCCAGCGTGAGCGTGGCCGCCCCGACGGACACGTTGCCGACCCCGAGGCTCCCGGTCGCGTTGGTCGTCAGCGTGCCGGCGTTCAAGATCGTCGTGCCGGCGTAGGTGTTGGCGCCTCCCAAGGTCAGCGACGACCCCGTGCCCGCCAGCGTGAACCCGGTCGTTCCGCTGATGACGCCGGACAGGGTGACGGCGTTCGTCTTCGTGTTGATCGAGTAGGCCGTGGAGTTGGTGATGGTGTTCGTCAACGTCACCGGAACGGTGAAGGACAGGACGCTCGACGTGTAGCCGTCCATCGTGAGGCTGGCGGTCCCCAACGCGTTGGCGTTGCCGATCGACAGGCTGCCGCGGTTCAGGTAGACGCGGCCGGCCAGCGTGTTCGACCCGTTGAACGCGATCGTGCTGGCGTAGTCGCCGACTATTGCGCTGTTCAGCTCCAGCGTGGCGTTTGGGCCGCCGCCGCTGATCACGCCACTGAACACGGCGGTCGACGCGTTCACGGCGTTGGTCGAGGCGACGCCGGTCTGGCTGATCGGGTAGACAAACGCCGACGTCGGACTGGGCACGATGATGTTGTTGGTCAGCGTCGTCGTCGTCGCCGCCGTGGGGCTTGTGACGGACAAGATGAAAGGCGTCGTATTGGTGACTGACGTGCTGCCAGCAGCTGACCCGGCCGAGATGTTGCCGGCCCCGAAGGCGCTGCCGTTGTTGTAGGCAATCGTGCCGCCCGTGATCGTTGTTCCACCGACGTATGCGTTTGTGCCCGTCAGGGTAAGCACGCCAGTCCCGATCTTGTTCAGGGGTGTCGACGTCGAGTCGCTGTACGTCGTGAGGTTACCGCTCAAGGTGACAGCGTTGGCATTCGTGTTGATCGTCTGAGCGTTGTTGTCGCCCAACGCGATGGGGTTCGTCAGCGTCAAGGGATTGACGAATTCAAGGTTGCCGCTGGTCCCTGAATTGACGGCGTCGAGAACGACCGGGTTCGTGGACGCCCCGAGGTCGGTCGAGGCGCCGACCTGGAGCCGGCCGCGGTTGACGAAAACCCGGCCGGTGAACGTGTTGACGCCGGACAGTCGGAAGCTCGTTGTGAAATCGCCGCTCACGCTCGTGTTGAGTAACAGCGTGGCGAAGCTGGTGCCGGTCGTGTTGCCACCCGTGATGTTGCCCGAGAGGGTGATCGCCGTGCCGCTGCTGCCGTTGGTCGCATCTTTCGTGATCGTGTAGTTGGTGGCGGCCGTCGGGGCGCCCAACGTGATGGCATTGGGCAGCGTGAACGCCGATGTGCTGGCAGCGCGGAGCGTGGCCGCCGTTGCTGTGGTGCCACCGAGGGTGACCGTCCCCATCCCGAGCGCTCCGGGTATGACCGCCGCGAGCGTTCCCGCAGCGACGTTCACGGACGTGAAACTGGTTGTGCCGCCCAGGCTGAGCGTCCCCGCCCCGGTCTTGGTCAGGGCGACGCTGCCGGTGACGGTGTTGCTGACGCTCAGCGTGCCGTATGCGCCGACGGTCCAGGTCTGGTCCGCCGAGACGGTGATCGGGGCGGAGACCGTTCCCGTGACGGGGATGGCCGACGTGCCGGCGGCCACGGTGAGGCCGGTGCCGGTGGTCAGCGACAGGCCGTAGCCGGCCCCCGGGGCGATGGTGTAGTTACCGGTGTTGAACAGGAGCCCGCCGGCCACGATGTTCGTGGCCAGATTGACCGTGTACGAACCGGTGCCCCCGGCCCCGAACAGGGCGGTGTCGCCCATGTTGGCCGTGTTGTCCCAGACCACCAGGCCCCCGGTCGGGCTGTCGAACTCCGGCGGCATCGTCTGATCGGTGTACCAGGAGTACAGCGACACATCGCTGCCGCTTCCCGTCCCCTGGGGGTCCCAGGTGAGCGTGGCAGCAGTGGCCGCACGGGAAGCCACTAGTCCCGCGGTCGCCGCCACCATTGCGGCCGCCGTCCGTCGGCGGGTGACCCGCCGGCCCCGATGGGTTTCCGAACGCTGTTTCGATTTTGAAATCGTGTGGCCCACTGATCCGCGCTCCTTCGTATCAAGATCCCGTTGCCGCCAGGATGGGTGCCGCCTCGATTGCCGGATCGTTATCATCCGAACGCGAGGGTGGCCGGTTGGCGGCTAAACGTTGTTGACGAGACAGAAGCTACAGCTCAGCGATATGATTTCGATGAAGAACCGGCCGTAAATTGCGCTGATGAGGACGGGTTTTGCGCGACCCCTGCAACGTCGGCGACAAACATGTCCGTGGAATAGGCATGAACCGTGCGGATGCCAATGGATTCGGCAATCACGCCATTCCAACCAGTTGCTGGGATCCCATGGAAAGCAGTTGTGGCAGCTCGCGCACGGTGCCGATCAGGTGCGTGTGCGGGTGGGGACGCAGCTCGTCGGCGGTGTGGGACCCCCCAGTGACGCCGACGACCCTGCCGCAGCGGGCGTTGGTGCCCTCGTGCAGGTCGGAGGGGGTGTCGCCGACCTTGACGACGCGGGCGGGGTCGGCGACGCCGGTCAGCCGCATCAGGCGGGCGATCATGTGCGGGGCGGGGCGGCCCTCGGGGACCTCGTCGGCGGTGGCGGAGGCGTCGATCAGGCCGTCGCGCTCCCATCCGAGCCGGTCGATGATGACCTGCGCGATGGGCCGGTCGAAGCCGGTGTCGAGGGCGACCTTGATGCCGGCGGCGCGCAGGGCGCGGAACACGTCGCTGGCCCCGTCGACCTCGCGAACGGCCGGGTCGGTGCGGTAGTAGGCTAACATGCGGCGGACGAAGTCGGCGTGGACGCGGTTAACGGTCGCCTGGTCGGGACCGGGGCCGGTACGCTGTGAGAGCAGTTCGCGGATGGCGGCCGGCTTGGCGATGCCCATCACGGCGTTGACGGCCTCGCGCGACGCTGCGTGCCCGGCGACCGCCTGCAGGGCGGCCATCAGGCAGTGGTGGACGGCGTCGCCGTCATGCACGGTCGTGCCGGCCATGTCGAAGACGACCAGGTCGAACTGGGATTCGGTGTGTGGCATGCCAACCATCATTCGCGGTCAATGCGTGGCCGGGCAACGGGGCGTTGCGCAGAAATGGCTCGATCTGGCGCAGGCGCGGTTGCGGAGCCGGCGCGTTGCCAGTTGTATGGGGCCGTCGCAGCGAGCGAGGCACTGAGTCGTCCGGAAAGCCGGCATCTGAGTTGTGCCGGGGACCCGGGTCGCGCGGCCGACCGATCCGGGTCTTCGGCGTTGCTCGGACGCCGGCCTCGCCGAGGAAACGCCCCATGTCGGACAAGCGCGTGGCCCTGCTGATCGAGACGTCGACGTCGTGGGGGCAGCAGCTCATCACGGGCGTGGGCGACTACGTCCGGCGGAACCGGCGGTGGATCCTGCACGTGGAGTACCGCGGCACCTACGAGCCGCAGGCCGTGCCCGCCGGGTGGGTGGGGGACGGCATCATCGCCCGGCTGACCACGCCCGACTCCGCCGCCGGCGTGCTGGCGACGGGGCTGCCGTGCGTGAACGTCTCGACCATGCGGCCCCCCGCCGCCGAGCAGATCCAGCGGGTCACCATCGACGAGAAGGCCGTCGGGCGCACCGCGGCCGACACGCTGCTCAACGCCGGCGTCGCCCACTTCGCCTACTTCGGCCCGCCGACGCGCGCCCACTACAACGACGACATCGGCCAGTCGTACGTCGCCCGGCTGGCGGCGCAGGGGCACGCGGTCGACGCGTTCGACGGCGTCGACCGCATCCTGCGCGCGACCGACGCCGCCGACCCGCGCGCCGGGCAGGAGCGACTGGCCGGGTGGGTGCGGTCGCTGCCCCGGCCGGTCGGCATCCTGTGCTGGAACGCGCTGGGCGCCCGCCACGTGGCCGAGACCTGCTGTTGGCTGAAGGTGGACGTCCCCCGCGAGGTGGCCATCCTGGGCGGCGACTACGACCAGCTGACGGCCGAGATCGCCTCGCCCCACCTCAGCTGCGTCGACAAGGGGCCGCGCCGGCTCGGGTTCCTGGCGGCCGGGCAGCTGGACCGCCTCATGGCCGGCGGCGACCCCGGCGAGCCGGTGCTGGCCGGGCCGGCGGGCGTGATCTTCCGCGACTCGGTCCTCGACCCTGCCGTCCGCGACCCGGTCGTGGACGAGGCGATCCGGCTGATCCACCAGAACGCGAGGGGGCCGTTCGACATCGACGCGTTGCTGAACGCCCTGACCGTCTCCCGCCGCAGCCTGGAGGCGCGGTTCCAGAAGGCCCTGGGCCACGGCCCGGTGGCCGAGCTGCGGCAGGTGCGCCTGACCGAGGCCCTGCGCCTGCTGGCCAGCACCGACGTGCCGATCAAGGAGGTCGTCTACCGGTCCGGCCTGGGCAACCCCGAGCAGCTGCAACGGCTGGTGCGCGAGGCGACGTCGCTGTCCCCGTCGCAGTACCGCCAGGCCAACCGCCCCGCCCCGCGCGGCCACCGGCTGAGCACGCACCCCGACGTCCGCGAGGACGACGAGCCGACGTCGGCGTGAAACCGGAAGGGGATCCACCACGGAGGCACGGAGACACGGAGAAAACAAGGATTCGAGTCTTCTCCGTGTCTCCGTGTCTCCGTGCCGAGGTGGGCCCTCTTCAGCTTTTCCAAACATCTCGAGTGCGCTGCGCGCCGCCCGATCTGCGTCAAATCGCCTGACGTGGCGGCCGGTCAACCGTGTATCGTCGGCGCCCGTCTCCCACGAGGGCACCACCGCATGAACCGATACCAATGGACCGGACTGTTCGCGCTGCTCCTCCCCGCCGTCGCCACGGCCGCCGTTCCCCAGCCGGCGCGCAAGTCGCTGGTGATCTGCCTCGACGGCATGCGCGCCGACGGCCTGGCCGACGCCGACGCGCCGCGCCTCCACGCCCTGATGGACGGCCACTGGCGGCCGGGGTACCGGTGCGCGTCGACGTACATGGCCCAGAACATCAAGGACGCGCCCACGGTGAGCGGGCCCAACCACACGACGATCTACACCGGCGTGACGGCCGCCCTGCACCACGTCGTGAAGAACGACGACCGGCAGATGGCGGCCGTGCGGTACCCCGACTACTTCGCCCTGCTCAAGCGGGCCAACCCGAAGCTGGCGACCGCCCGGCTGGCGACGTGGATGTCCGACGCGCAGGTCCCGTCCGGCGCCGACGACGTCGACGCCGGGCCGGCGAAGATGGAGGTCAACGCCAAGGACGCGCTCATGGTCGACCGGGCGATCGGCATGATCGCCGGCACCTACGGCGACGACCGCTGGGCCAAGGGCCGCGACGTCGACGCCCTGCTGCTGTTCCTGGACAACCCCGACCACGCCGGCCACACGAGCGGGTTCGGCCCGTCGAACCCGAAGTACCTGGCGGCCCTGCACGTGCTCGACGCTCAGGTGGCCGAGGTCCTCGACGCCGTCGTGGCCCGGCCCACGTTCGCCAACGAGGACTGGCAGGTCCTGATCACCACCGACCACGGCGGCTACCACACGAACCACGGCGGCACCGAGGCCGAGTGCTACGGCATCCCCCTGGTGATCTGCAGCCGCGAGGCCGCCCAGGGCACGCTGGCGGGCGTGCCGTCGCTGGTCGACGTCGTGCCGACCATCCTGACCCACATGGGCGTCTCGCCGGCGCAGACGTTCCAGACCACCGATGGCCAGCCGTACCACCTGCCGGGCCACCCGCGCGGCGACGCGGTTCGCCCGCCCGAGCAACCGCTGAAGCGGACCGACGGCCTGCTCGCCCACGTGTCGTTCGACGGGAACCTGACGGACGACTCGGCCGCCGCGACCCTCAAGCCCGCCGCCCGCGGTGTGCCGACGTTTGTCGACGGCAAGTTCGGCAAGGCGATCCATCTGACGCCCGAGGGCGGCCACGTCACGCTCGCGCCGGCCGGCGCGCTGCCGATCGGCAGGGGCGACTGCACCATCGCGTTCTGGTACCGCGCGACGGGCGAGCAGGCTCGCGACCCGGTGATCCTCGGCAACAAGGACTGGGCCAGCCGCGACAACCCCGGCCTGCTGTTCACCGCCAGCGTCGGCCAGGGCAAGAGCGACGTCGGCCTGAACCTGGCCTCGGCCGCCACCGGCCGGCACGACGTCTACCGCATCGACGTCACCCCCGGCCAGTGGTGGCTGATCGCCGGCGTCATCCGCCACGACGGCTGCGCCACCCTCTACGCCGGTGGCCCCGACGGTCGGCTGCAGTTCATCTCCAACGACGCCACGCGCCTGGGCGACTTCACGGGCCCGCTGCCGCTGAACCTGGGCCAGGACGGCACCGGCCGCTACGCCGCCGGCCTCGCCGCCGACGTGGACGACCTTTCCATCTGGAGCCGCGCGCTCTCCCTGGCCGACATCCGGCAGATGTACGACGGCGGCCGGGGTTCGCCGATCGTGGGCCGTTGAGAAGCCCGGCCGGACCCACCTCTGGACCGCCGGGCCGGGCCCTCGCGGCGCTCGGCCGTCGGCCACGGCGCGGACGTTGGGCTCGCGGTGACGGCCTGCACGGGCGGCGGCGCCGCCGGCCCCGCGAACCTGGCAAAACATCCGGAGGCGCCACGGTTCCAACCCCTCTTGGGTCCAGAACAGCCGGACGGACCGGCTGTGGCCGGTCGCGCCGACATGTGCCAGTCGGCGACGAAGATTTTTCTGGCGTGGTTTCGTTGCCTGGAAGCCGGCGTCTGAGGTACGCCGAAGACCCGGATGGGCGGCCGTCCGACCCGGGTCTTCGGCGTACCTCAGACGCCGGCTTCCGGGGGCATGGTCACGGCAGCGGCAGGTCCTTCAAGTCGTACGGCACGTCGACCTCGGTCGCGGTGACGGGCCCCTCGATGACCAGCTTGTCGGGCTTGCCGGCGGTGCCGCTGGACTGGATGTAGGGGTAGATCGTGATCGCGTCGCGCTGGTTGCTGGAGCCGCTCTCGCCCTCGAGCTTGCCCCACTCCTTGCCGTCGGCGTCGAGCACCCGCATGCGGAGCGACGACAGCAGCAGTCGCGACTGGTTCCAGGCGTCCTCGGTCGCGCCGCCGCGGCCGAGGGTCAGCTGCAGCTGGACGTTGTTGGCCTCGACCGATGCGCTGGAGACCTTGATGCTGAGCAGCGGGCCCAGCGCGTAGGTCTTCGTCGACTTCTTGCCGGCGGTCTTGGCGACGGCGGCGAGGTCGGGGATCTCGGCGCGCTCGTCGGGACCGGCGACCCACACGCGCAGCTGCCCCTTCAGCTCCGCGATCCGCCGGCCGGCCGTCGGGGGGACCGACAGGCGGATGCCGCAGCGGTTGCCGTTCCCGTTCCAGCCCCGGTTGCGGGTGGTCGACTCGTAGGGGCCGTACGCGCGGTAGAGGTTGGACGGCTCGCGCGGGTCGCGGTCGGCGGCGGCGTCGTCGGCCGGCACGAGCGACAGGCCGTGCTCATCGACGGCCAGGGTCGGGCGCTCGCTGGTCCGCCGGTAGACCACCCTCAGCCGGGGCTCCCACAGCAGGTCGGCGGCGACCTCGCAGAAGTCGGCGCGGGCCGCGGGGGCGGTCAGCTGGTTCAGGTGCTCGACCTGCCGGAACGTCGCCAGCACGGGACCGCCGACCACCCGTCGGCCGGCCGTGGCGGGGCTGGCCTCGATGAGCCGCAGCGTGCCGTCGTACTGGCTGGACGGCGTCGCGTGGGCCTGGTCGGCCACGTCCGACACGACCTGCCAGAACGGCTTGGCGTCGGCGTCGACGGTGACGCGCCCCCAGCCGCCGAGCAGGCCCGAGCCGTTCATCACGTCCATCTTCACGCCCGACAGCACGGCCAGGTCGGCGACGACGTCGGCCAGCTGCGCATCGTGCTCGTGCAGCGTGATCGTCGTCGGCCGCGGATCCGTCGCCGCCGGCACGTCGGCCCGGGCGGCTGCAGACAACACGGTTGCCGCGAGGGCCGCGGAGCGAATCCAATAGTGGGGTTGGGTCATGCGAGTCCGTGTCGGTAATTGATCGAGAAGGATTATCCACGAAGGACACGAAGGGACACGAAGCAAAACCGTGGCAACTTCTTCCTTCGCGTCCCTTCGTGTCCTCCGTGGACGATTCCTCCGCTTGGGCTGAGCAACGCGCCTCACGGCAGCGGCAGATCGTGGATCTCGATCGGCACGTCGACGCTCCGCAGGGCCGAGGGCACGTCGAGGATCAGCTTGGCCGGCTTGAGGATCGTGTTGCCGCCGTAGTACTCCTGTTGGTACCAGTAGAACTGCAGCTGCACCGACGAGCCGACGTCCGACTGCGGGTTGGCCTGCGGGACCGGCAGCGCGCGGCCGCGGGCGTCGACCAGCACGGGGACGACGTTGCGCAGGGCTGCGTGCAGCTGCTCCCAATCGTCGTCGCCCTGCTTGCCGCGGGCGAACGTGACCGTGCAGTTGCTCTGCTGCAGGCCGGTCACCGGCCCGACGGTCACGGTCAGTCCCGCGGCGGTGCGGACGGTGTCGGCCGTGTGGCCGGCGCCGACGTCCACCTCGATCCGCTCGGACTTCTCCTGGATCAGGAACCGCGGGACCAGCCTCAGCCGCGTGATCCGCCGGCCAGCGTCCGGCGGGCACGTCAGCGGGATGGTCAGCAGGCCTTTCGACTGCCCCCACCATCCCTGGCCGACCAATGCGGTGCTCCGCCGCACAGTGTGGCTGCCGAAGATTCGCCCGAGGATCGAGCCGGCACCGCTGGCCGGGGCCTCGGGCGCCGGGGGGAGCAGCGAGTGGCCCGCCTCGTCGGTCGCCTCGGTCGCGGCCACCTGCCACGGCTCGCCGAGGACGACGATCCTCGGCTCGTGCGCCACCGACATCAGGACCGAGACCGCGCTGGCGGCGCCGGCCCCGATCGGGCTGTCGTGGACCACCCGCTGCGCCTCGAACGCGAACGGCCCGCTGACGACCCACGGCCCCGGCCCGCCGTCGGCGTCCTGCGGTTGCAGCCCCAGCACCCCGACCGCCGGGTCGGCCGACGCCGGCGATCCCTGCTCGTTCGACGTCGTCCGGCTCCCGCAGGCGAGGCCGGTCTTGGCGCACAGCTCGTTGACGACCTCCATCATCGGCCGGTGGTCGGCGTCCAGAGTGATGGCGGCGGGGAACGGCGTCTGCCGCCAGGCGTAGGACGGGAAGACGACCAGCTTCGCGCCGGCCGCTTTGCCGACTTCGGCCAGCGCCGCGCGGGTCGAGACGCCCTTGAGGTGGACCGTGACGGCCGTCGCCGGCAGCGACGGCGGCGGCGGCAGCTCGACGCCGGTGCGCGTCTCCCACCGGCCGTGCGGGTTGCTGGCCGACACCGTGCTGGCGTCGGCCGGCGGCTCCGCCAGGTGCGCCCGCTTCTCGGCCAGCGTCGGCAGGCCCAGGTCGGCCACCGTGGTGACCACGGGCGGGCCCGCGAGGGTCACCACGGTCGGCGGGGCGACGGCGACCGTCGGCGCGCCGGTCGCGGTGACGGCAGGCACCGGCGGCTTCGGCGGCGGCGGCGGCGGCGTCTCGCGCAGCACGTAGGCGGCGAACAGCCCGCCGGCCCACAGCACGCTGCCGAGGCCGACGACGGCGATCGCGTTCCGCTCCAGGTTGGTCATGCCCGTTTCCTCGCTTCGGTCTTCGCCGGGACGTGAATTCATGCTGACATTCCGATGTCCCCGTTCACTTGGCCTTGGCCTTGGCCGGGCGCGGGATGGCCTTGGCCCAGGCGTCGAACTGCGACCGGTCGTCGGCGAGCCACAGCGGCAGCTGCCAACGCCACGCGGCCAGCGTGTCGGCGTCGACGCCGGCCGAGGCGGCGGCGAGGTAGGCGGCCGAGCGCGCCCGGCCGGCGATGCCCGCGTAACCCTGTCGGCCCACCGCGGCGTCCAGCGCCGACCACAGTCGCGCGGCGGAGCCCTTGACGCCGGGGTCGGCGGTGTAGTCCCGGGCGGCGGGCGGGCGGGGGTAGGCCGGGTCGCAGGGGAGGCGTCGGTCGAGCCGGTCGACGTAGATGCCCTGGGTCTTGGTCGCCTCGCTGGCGTTGCGGTCGACCTTGAACCAGTAGGTGCCGGCCCCGCGGACGAGGAACTGCTTGAAGACCGGCCGCCAGTAGCGCGGCAGGCGCGAGCGGGCCAGCGTCGGCGCCAGCTCGGCGGCGGCGACGTCGGCCTGGAAGGGGTGGGTCGCGCGGAAGCCGAACGACGCGTCGTCGGTGGCGGCGTCGGGGTCGAGCGCCGCGGGCGGCGGCGCGACCGGCCCCTTGGCCAGGATCGGGTGCTCGCGCCGGTGGTTGCCGGCGCCCTGGTGGCCGTCGAAGTTGTGGTAGTACAGGCCCACCCGGTGGACGCCGGCCGGCAGCGTGATGCCGAGGAAGGCGTCGGGCCCCTGCTGCCAGGTGGGGTGGGCCCTGGTGTTGAACGACTCGTCGTTCTCCTCGCAGAAGACGCGGTGGCCGTCGCGCGGGTCGAGCTGGCCGCGGTCGGTCTTGGCGTCGTCCTCGTACAGGTAGCGCGGGTAGGCGTGCCGGTAGGGGCCGGCGTCGAACTCGGCGGCGTAGCCCGCCTCTGCGGTGAACGTGTGGAACCCCACCATCTGGGCGAACTGCCGGCCGTACCGCCCGGTCCAGTCGCCGCTCGTGCCCCAGTCGTCGCCGAGGAAGTCGACGCCGTCCCGGCCCGGGGGCAGCGCCTCGACCCGCTGGCGCAGCGCGTCCAGCTCCGCCGCGCCCGGCGCCGGGGCGGGCGTGGGAAAGGCATCGGTGTGGTCCGCCGGCTCGGGCGGCCTCGCGGGGGGCGCGGCGTAGGTCGTGCCGCACTCGACCACGCCGTCGCCGTCGGTGCCGAAGATGCCGACGCCGTCGCCGGTGAACGCCATGGCGGTCAGCTTCCCCTTGCCGGCGTGGTCGGACTTGTCGGCGGGGTTGGCGAACGCCTGGTACCCGGCCTCGCGGTAGCCGACCCAGAGCACGCCGGCCGGGTCCTGCGCCAGCGCCGAGACCCAGTCCTCCAGCAGCGGCCCCGCCGGCGTGCCGGCGAAGTTGGCCGGGACGCCGTCGTACCGCCCCTTGGAGATCTGCGGCCAGTTCCGCCCGCGCACGAACGTCCAGCTCGCCCCGTGGTCCGCGCTCCGGGCCAGCCCGTGGCAGGTGCCGACGTAGACCGTGTCGTCGCGCGCCACCAGCACGGCGTTCACCAACGGGCTCGGCAACCCCGGCCCCGACGCCACGATCGGCAGGTCGTCCGGGCCCGTGACGCTGGTCCACCGCGCGTACCCATCGTCGGCGTGGGCGATGCCGACCCCCTCGGCCCCGAGCCCGGCGAACAGGTTCCCGGCCGAGTCGAACGCCAGGCACGTCACCTGCGCCGCCGGCAGGCCGGTGCTGCGGTCGTAGGTCGTCCAGCGGTCGCCCTTGAGCGAGTAGCGGGCCAGCCCCGCGTCGGTGCCCATCCAGACGTCGCCATCGGTCGGGCAGGTGGCGAGGCAGAAGACGTGCGACCCGCCGGGGCCGGCGAAGCGGTCGTAGGTGCGCCACGCCTGGCCGTTGAAGATCGACAGGCCGCGGTCGGCCCCGCCGACCCAGACGCGGCCGAGCCGGTCGGCGACGATGGCCGTCGCATCGGCGTCGCCCAGCCCGTCGGCCGGCATGAACTGCTGCCAGTTGTCGCCGTTCTGGTAGGCCCAGACGCCCTGGTCCTCGGTGCCGATCCAGACCGTGCCCGCGGTGTCCGTGGCGGCGGCGATCACCCACTTGGGGCCGCCGGTCAGCCTGTGGTCCGAACCGGTCGACGACGCCTGCGGCACGGGCGGCGGCAAGGCCGCCACGCGCGGTGCGCCGCCCCTTCCGACGTCGCCGGTCCCGGAGGTTGTGGGCGACCGTGGATCGTAGATCGCCTGCACCGCGGGGCGATGCCGGCGCAACACCCAGGCGGTGACGGTCGACAGCGCCCCCACATCCAGCAGCAGCAGCGCTGCGAGCAACAACAGCCGGCGACGGCGGATCATGGATCACCCTTCTGGACGTGAGTCGCGCCAAGAGTTACCCGCCGGGGGTGGGCGTCGCAACCCGCGGGTGTGGCCGGATATGTTGGCACGACGTAGAGCAATACGACGGAGCCGGGCCGTGCGGGCGCGGCCCGCGTCTCGCGCAGCTGGCGCGTGATTGACCATGGCCATCGGCCCTGCGCGAGACGCGACCTTTGGTCGCACGGGCCGACGCGGCCCGGCTCTGTTCCCCCACGCATGCCAACAGAGTCGGCCGCACCCCAACCCGATGACGGCCGTGCCGTCGTGACGCCGATGGGATATGGTGGCGGGCAACGCGTCGCGATCGGGGACGAACATCACCTTGGCCGGGGACACTCCGTGCACCTGAAACGGGCGAAACGTTGGCCTTGGGCGACCCGGTTGCTGGCGATGCTGATCGCGCTGCTCGGCTGGGGTGCGTCGGCGCGCGCCGCCGATGATCCGCCGACGGCCCCGTACGTCCGGCCGGCGCCGGCGACGCTGGCGCTGCCGTCGACGCCGGGCGATCACAAGCTGAAGTTCTCCACGACGATCGCGGGCAGGCGGGTGACGATGTCGTTCCTGCTGCACCTGCCGCCGGCCTACGCGGCGGACGGCCCGCCGCAGCCGATGCTGGTGTTCTTCCACGGGAACGGCCACGCCGGCACGGACCTGGGCGCGATCTACGGCGAGGGCCCCATGGGCCTGTTCCGGCCCGACGACAGCAGCAACCCGGTGCTGGCGGGCACGTTCCCGTTCGTCTGCCTGAGCCCGCAGTGCCCGCCGCGGGGCGAGGCGTGGTCGGACGACTTCATCTACCGGGCGTCGGTGGAGCTGGTGGCGGCGGTGGTCCACAGCGCGCGGGTCGACGCCGACCGGGTCTACGCGGCCGGCCTGAGCGGGGGCGGCCTGGGGACCTGGTGCGTGGCCGAGGAGGGCGCCGACCTGTTCGCCGCCATCGCGCCGCTGTCGGCCATGGAGTGGCAGCCCGACGCGGCCGCCGACCGGCTGCGGTACGTCCCCGTCTGGGGCGTCGCCGGCCTGGAGGACGAGGCGCGGTTCGTCGACGGCACGCGGATGATGGAGCACGCGCTGGCGAACGGCCCGGCGGCCGACCGGTTCACCTACGTCGCCCACGAGGGGCACCGGATCTTCGACGACATGTTCGAGGGGCCGCAGCTGTACGAGTGGCTGCTGGCCCACCGCCGGCCCGACGCCGCCACGCGCGCGCGGATGGTCGGCCGCCCCGCCGCAGTCGTCCCCACCGCGCCGGGCCACTACCTGCTGACCTACGACACGACGATCGGCGACCAGCCGGTGCAGATGGACTACGTGCTGTACGTCCCCCGCCCCCCGGCCGATGGTCCGGCCCCCGCCCGTCGCCCGGCATTGCTGTCCCTGTCGGAGCGCGACACGATTGGCCCCGACTTCCACGGCATCTGCATGCACGGCGTGGACATCGCCCTGGAGCGCGACCCGGCCCTGGCGGCGCGGTACCCGTTCGTCGTGGTCTCGCCGCGGCTGCCGGTCCGATGTCGGTGGACCGACCGCGCGATGGCCGCCGCACTCGTTGGCCTGCTCGACCACGTGAACGGCATCGTGCCCCTCGACCCCACGCGCACCTCGGTCACCGGCGTCGACAGCGGCGCGTTCGCCGCCTGGTGGCTCGCCAACGCCCACCCCGACCGGTTCGCGTCCATCGTGTGGATGACGACCCGCCCGGACATCCAGCCGCCAACGGACAACGGCCGGATGGTCCGCACGATTCCCGGCCGCGCCTTCTTCCCCGCGGCCAACACCCGCCTTGCCCAACGGCTCGCGTTGGAGGCCAAGCCGGGCGCACGCGATTGGGCCGCCGTGCCGCTGTCGAAGCCGACCACCGTCTTCGGCGAGCTCCCCGCCTACGCCGACCCCGCCGTCGCCGATTGGCTGGCACGACAGCACCGCGGGCCGGGGTAAGCCGATCGACCCGTCTCAAAAGCGCGGCGCGTGGATGTCAACCGCCGCGTCAACATTCAGGAGACAGAGCGCGACGCGACGCGGCCGTTTGGGTCCGCGAAGAACGTGGAACCACAGATGCACACCGATGCACACGGATCAGAAACGGCGGCCGTTTGATCGGTGTGCGTCGGTGTGCATCCGTGGTTCCACCCTCCGGGTCCACCCCCAAGTTTCGCCCAGGGTGTAACTTCGTGTCCTTTGTGCACACTCCGCTTTCGGAACAGACGCGGAAGGTGAGAGGTCGTTCCGGTCCGCCGGGCGGCCTACTCGGTTTCGCCCTTGAGCGCCACCGGGATGACGTCCTTCTCGCAGATGCGCGTCAGCAGCTTGTCGGTGTCGCCCTCCTCCTTGAGCGTGGCCGACAGCAGCTCGACCACCTCGGGCAGCTTGAGGGCCTTGGCGAGCGCGCGGACGGTGCCGTAGCCGGCCAGCTCGTAGTGCTCGATCCGCTGGGCGGAGCCGATCAGGGCGGCGTCGGTCGCGGGGCTGGGGTCCTCGTCGGACAGCAGCTCCTGCGCCTCCTCGATCAGGCCCTTCATGGCCTGGCAGGTCTTGCCGGTCATCTTCTTCATGCCCAGGATCTCGCCGGCCCTGACCAGCCGCTCGACGTGGCCCTTGGTCTGCTCCAGGTGGACCTGGAACGCCTCCTTCAGGGTGGGCGTCGTGACCTTCTTGGTCATCTTCGGCATGGCCTTGAGCAGCTGGTTCTCGGCGCTATAGAGATCCTTCAGCTCGTCCTGCAACAGTTCCTGAATCGTGTCCATATCGATACCCACGTGAAGTGACGGAAACGGATGTGCGATCACATCGACGAAGCGAGAGCGAGCAAAGAGCGTTCCGCAGCGAACGCGACCATTGGTCGCGCTCGGGTCGGGCGGGCCGTTACTTTGCCGACCGCTTCTTCGGCGCCGCCTCGGCCCGCCGCTTGATGTCGTCCTTGATGCCGGGGCCGAAGATCTTGCGGGCGTAGGCCTCGAGCATGTCGGGGTCGAGGTCGGACGTGTCGGGCCCCTCGGGCGAGGTGAGCTGCGGCTCGGCGTCGAGGTCGGGCGGGACGGCTCCCTCGGGAGCGCCGTCCTTGACGACCAGGGGCTTGCCGTCCTCGGGGTGCTCGCCGTTCCACACCTCGTCGCAGCGCTTGTAGTCGTCGGGGGAGAAGCGGTAGAGGATCGTGTGCTCGCCGCGGTCGTTGTGCTTCTTGGCCTCGGGGAAGCGCTCGTTGCTGATGTCGGGAATCGGCAGCAGCTTGCCGACGGCGACGCCGCTCAGCTTCTCCAGCGCTTTCGCGTACGCCACGATGTGGACGCCGCCGCGGACCAGCAGGAAGCCGGTCAATGCGCGGGCGGTGGGCTCCTTGGCCATCTCGTAGACGCGGATCTTGTTGGCGCGGGCACCGCACTCCAGGAAGAAGTTGTGCAGCAGGTCGAGCTTGAGGTTGCCGCTGGAGTAGACGTTCTGGCCGGTCCAGAAGTTGCCCATGCTGTCGCCGCACACGGCCTGCTGGCCGGTGGCGAGGAAGTGGTAGCTGTTGCGCATGTCCCTCACGGAGCCGAGCGGGGTGACGCTGGGATCGGTGCCGCGCGGGGTGGCGCCGGTCAGCAGCAGGTTGATCGCGTAGGCGACCAGCTCGATGTGGGCGTACTCCTCGGCGGCGATGTTGGCGATCAGGTCGTAGAAGGGCCGCTGCTCGGCCCGGCCGCGGAAGTTGAACGACTGGAACGTGTAGTTCATCAGCGTCGACATCTCGCCGAACTTCCCGCCCAGCAGCTCCTGCACCGCCGCGGCGGCGTTGGGGGAGGCCTCCTTGGCCTTGGGGAGCTCGGTCATCATGCGGTCGAGTCGGAGAATCATGGGTGGTCCTTCGTGTGGCGGGGTCAATGGAAGTCGCACAGTCAACGCGGTGGGCGGCGGAGGCGGAACGGGCCAAATTCCTGAGCGGTCCAGACGGTTGGGCGGGCTCGGGTCTTTTCCCCGCTGCCCGCGTGGGCCGCACCTGCTAATCAGTGGACCCATGAAACCCGCCGATGGACTGACGACGCCGACCTGGTACGCGCACGCCGAGCTGCCCACCTACCCCGAGCCGGCCGACGGGCCGGTCGCGACGGACGCGGTGGTGGTCGGCGCCGGCATCGCCGGGCTGACGGCCGCCTACCTGTTGGCCAAGGCGGGGAAGCAGGTGATCGTGATCGACGACGGCGAGGTGGGCTCGGGCCAGACCGGCCGGTCGAGCGCGCACCTGAACAGCGAGATCGACGACGGGTTCGCCACGATCGAGAAGCGCTGCGGCGCCGACGGGGCCCGCATCGCCTACCAGAGCCACGCCGCCGCGATCGACGTCATCGAGCGCATGTGCCGGGACGAGAACATCGAGTGCGGATTCGAGCGGCAGGACTCGTACCTGTTCGGCGCACAGCCCGAGCTTGAGGACGAGCTGGCGGCGGCGAAGCGGGCGGGGTTCGCGGACGTGGAGTTGATCGCGACGCCCAGCCTCGCCGGCTGGGCCATGCCCGGCCCGGCACTGCGGTTCGGCAAGCAGGCGAGGTTCGACCCGCTGAAGTACGTGCTCGGCCTGGCCGCGGCGGCGGGCCGGGTTGGGGTGCGCATCCACACCGGTGCGCGGGTCACGACGGTCGAGCCGAGGAACGACAAGAACGGCGAGCGGCCCACCGCGATCATCGGCGACGGCGAGACGACCGTGGAGGCCGACGCCATCCTGGTCGCCGCCAACGCGACGGCCCCGCTGCACTGGATGGAGCTGAACTTCAAGATGGCGTCGTACCGGACGTACGTCGTCGTGCTGAGCGTCCCGCCCGGCAGCGTGGCCGACGTGCAGTTCACCGACACGGCCGACCCGTACCACTACTGCCGACTGATCGCGCCGGACCAACTGCTGGTCGGCGGCGAGGACCACAAGGTGGGCCAGTTCCCCGACGGGACCGATCCGTTCGCCAAGCTGACGGCGTGGGCGAAGCAGGCGTTCCCCACGGCCGGCGCGGTGGTCAACCAGTGGTCCGGCCAGGTGCAGGAGACGCCCGATGGGCTGGCCTACATCGGCAAGTCGCCGACGGGCGAGGGGCTGTTCCTCATCACCGGCGACAGCGGCATGGGGCTGACGCACGGCACGCTGGGCGCGCGGATCGTGACCGACCAGATCCTGGGCCGGGAGAACCTGTGGGCCAAGGCGTACG
Source organism: Tepidisphaeraceae bacterium (assembly GCA_965198865.1). GTDB lineage: Bacteria > Planctomycetota > Phycisphaerae > Tepidisphaerales > Tepidisphaeraceae > CBDAQA01. Next base: position 75,745 of record CBDAQA010000028.1, read on the forward strand.
ACCCGCACCGCCGGCCGGTCACGGCCGACACGGTGAGGGAGGACGCCAACACGTCGGCCCAGTACCTCGACCTGGTGACCGGCGGCGACGTGGGCGACGCCAGCCAGATCCCCGCCGGCGAGGGGGCGGTGATCCGCCGCGGGCTGCACAAGGTGGCGGTCTACAAGTCGCCCGAGGGTGCGGTGCGCGAGATGTCGGCCGTCTGCACGCACCTCAAGTGCATCGTCCACTGGAACCCGGCCGAGAAGAGCTGGGACTGCCCCTGCCACGGCAGCCGGTTCAGCTGCGACGGCAAGGTCGTCATGGGCCCGGCGACGAAGGACCTGCCGGCGGCGACGGCCTGACGTGCTTTGCCGCTTGCGGCTTCGCGGGCTATCGCTTTTGGCAGTCGTCGGCGCAGCACGCCTGCCGGTCCGCGGAGCCGCAAGCGGCACGGCATCGGGCGGTTTTTCTGAGTTACCAGTGGGACGCCTTCGGCCTACCGTGCCAACATGACCAAAACCGAGCCGCCACCGGTCACGCTGGCGTCGCCATCGCTGGTCGTCCCGGACACGGGCGTCGACACGGTGCCGGCCACGCTGACCATCAATGGCCAGCGCATGCGAATCCACGTCGAGCCTTGGACGACGCTGCTCGACCTGCTCCGCGATCACCTGGACCTGACCGGCTCCAAGAAGGGGTGCGACCACGGCCAGTGCGGGGCCTGCACGGTGCTGGTCGACGACCAGCGGTGCAACAGCTGCCTGATGCTGGCCGTCATGCAGGACGGCAAGCGGGTGACGACCATTGAGGGGCTGGCCGGGGGCGGCGAGCTGCACCCGTTGCAGCAGGCGTTCATCGACCACGACGCCTACCAGTGCGGCTACTGCACGCCGGGCCAGATCTGCTCGGCCGTCGGGCTGATCCACGAGGGGCACGCCAAGACGACGGCCGACGTGAAGGAGCTGATGAGCGGCAACGTCTGCCGGTGCGGGGCGTACCCGGGCATCACCCGGGCCGTCGAGGACGTGCTGCACCAACGGGAGGGCCGGCCATGAACGCGTTCACCTACACCCGCGCCGAGACGCTGGCCGATGCCGTTGCCGCTGGGGGTGGATCGGCGACCCACTTCATCGGCGGCGGGACGAACCTGGTCGACCTGATGAAGGCCAACGTCGAGCGGCCGAGGCACCTGGTCGACCTGACCCGGCTGCCGCTGGACACGATCGACGACCTGCCCGACGGCGGGCTGCGGCTGGGGGCGCTGGTCAAGAACGCCGCCACCGCCTACGACCCGCGCGTGGCCGAGCGGTACCCGATGCTGGCCCGCGCGATCCTGGCCGGGGCGTCGCCGCAACTGCGGAACATGGCGACCGACGGCGGGAACCTGCTCCAGCGGACCCGGTGCTACTACTTCTACGACACCGCGACACCGTGCAACAAGCGCCAGCCCGGGAGCGGGTGCGGGGCCATCGGCGGCGTGAACCGCATCCACGCGATCCTCGGCCAGAGCGAGCACTGCATCGCCACGCACCCATCCGACATGTGCGTCGCCCTGGCCGCCCTGGCGGCGGTCGTGCGCGCGACCGGCCCCACCGGAGAGCGGACGATCCCCTTCGCCGAGTTCCACCGCCTGCCCGGCGACACGCCCGAGATCGACAACGCGCTTCGGCCCGGCGAGGTCGTCACGGCGATCGATTTGCCGCCCCAGGGGTTCGCCCAGCACTACACATATGTGAAGGTCCGCGACCGGGCCAGCTACGCCTTCGCGTTGGTGTCGGCCGCCGTCGGGGTCGAGATGGACGGCGGCACGATCACGGTCGCCCGCCTCGCGCTCGGCGGCGTGGCCCACAAGCCGTGGCGCGACGAGTCGGCCGAGGCGATGTTGATCGGGAAGCCGGCGTCGCGCGAGTCGTTCCAGCCTGTGGCCGAGGCGATCGTCGCCACCGCCAAGGGGTACGAGCACAACGCGTTCAAGATCGACCTGGCCAAACGGGTGATCGTGCGGGCCCTGTCGGAAGCGACCGGCCTGGAACCGCGACCATAAAGCCGACGATGCCATCGGCGGCTCCCCGCGGATGACATCCGCGGCCTTATTTGGGACATCCACATGATCGCCACGCCCAAGCTCCCCAAGCAGCTCAAAGAGGTCGGCCCCGTGATTGGCCGGCCGACGTCGCGCGTCGACGGGCCGGCCAAGGTGACCGGCCACGCCCGGTACGCCGCGGAGTTCAACGTGCCGGGGCTGTGCCACGGGTACGTGGTCGGCAGCGCGATCGCCAGCGGGAAGATCGCGTCGATCGACGCGCGCGAGGCGCTGGCGATGCCGGGCGTGCTGGCGGTGTTCACGCACGAGAACCAGCCGAAGACGGCGTGGCTGGACCGCGGCTGGCGCGACGACATCGCGCCGGGCGGGTCGCCGATGCGGTTCCTGCACGGGACCCAGATCTACTACCCGATGCAGCCGGTGGCGCTGGTGGTGGCCGAGTCGTTCGAGGTGGCGCGGGCCGCGGCCCGTGCCGTGAAGGTGGAGTACAAGGCCGCGGAACACCACGCCGACCTGCGGGCCGAGATGTCGCACGGCCGCGCGCCCAAGGGCGGGGCGGCGGGGTTCGTGCCGCCGCCCAAGCCGCGCGGGCACCCGGACAAGGCGTTCGACGCCGCCGCGGTCAAGGTCGACGCCGAGTTCAGCCAGCCGGCCGAGACGCACAACCCGATGGAGCTGTTCGCCACCACGGTCGTCTACGAGGAGGACGACACGCTGACGATCTACGACAAGACGCAGGGGTGCCAGAACAGCCTGCGGTACGTGACCGGCGTGTTCGGCCTGAAGCCCGAGCAGGTGACGGTGAAGAACCCGTTCGTGGGCGGCGGGTTCGGGTCGGCGCTGCGGCCGCAGTGCCAGCTCTACCTGGCCACGATGGCCGCCCTGGTGCTGAAGCGGTCGGTCCGCGTGGTGCTGACCCGGCCGGAGATGTTCGCGATCGGCCACCGCCCCGCCGCCATCCAGCGCGTGAGGCTGGCCGCCGACGTCAACGGCCGGCTGCAGGCGGTCATCCATGAGACGTCGACCGAGACCAGCGTGTTTGAGGACTACGCCGAGACGGTCGTGAACTGGTCGGCCCAGGCGTACAAGTGCGACAACGTGCGCGTCGACTACAAGGTGGTGCCGCTGAACCAGTACACGCCGCAGTCGATGCGGGCGCCGGGCGCCGTGACCGGCGTGCATGCGCTGGAGTGCGCGATGGACGAGCTGGCCGTTGCCGCCAACCTCGACCCGGTCGAGCTGCGGGTGCTGAACTTCACCGACTTCGACGCCGTGGCCGGGAAGCCGTTCAGCAGCAAGCAGGTGCTGGCGTGCTACGCGCAGGGGGCCGAGCGGTTCGGGTGGTCGAAGCGGAACCCGGCGCCGCGCAGCATGCGCGACGGCCGGTACCTGATCGGCTACGGCATGGCGGGCGGCGTGTGGGACGCCATGCAGGGGCCGGCGTCGGCCAAGGCGGTGCTGAGCGTCGACGGCACGCTGACCGTCAGCAGCGCGACGGCCGACATCGGCACCGGCACGTACACGGTCATGTCGATGATCGCCGCCGACACGATGGGGCTGCCGCTGGACCGGGTCACGTTCAAGCTGGGCGACTCCAGCCTGCCGATGAGCCCTGTCGAGGGAGGCAGCTGGACCGTGACGAGCGTCGGGTCAGCGGTGAAGGGTGCGTGCGACGCGATCCAGCAGAAGCTGTGGAAGCTGGCGGTCGACGTGCCGCACTCGGCCGTGGCCAAGGCGAAGTTCGACGAGGTCGAGTTCGTCGGCGGGCACGTGCAGCTGCGGGCGCACCCCACGCACCGCGTGTCGTACACGCACGCCATGCGGGCCGCCGGCGTCTACAGCCTGGAGGACAAGGTGCTGTCGGTGCCGAACCTGGCCAAGCAGGGCGGGTACACGCGCAGCACGCACGGCGCGGTGTTCGTGGAGGTGCGGGTGGACGAGGAGATGGGCACGCTGGGCGTGAGCCGGGTGGTGAGCGCGATCGCCGCCGGGCGGATCATCAACCCCAAGGCGGCCGCGAGCCAGGTGAGCGGGGCCGTCGTCTGGGGCATCAGCATGGCGACGCACGAGGAGACGATGCGCGACCCCGCGCTGGGCCGGGCGATGAACCACGACTTGGCCGAGTACCACGTCCCGGTGAACGCCGACGTGGGCGCGATCGACGTGATCTTCGTCGAGGAGCACGACGACATCGTCAGTCCGCTCGGCGCCAAGGGCGTCGGCGAGATCGGCATCGTCGGCGTCGCCGCCGCCATTGCCAACGCGGCGTATCACGCCACCGGTCGGCGCGTGCGGGACCTGCCGATTACGGTCGACAAAATCCTGAGCGGTGCGGCGTGAGCGGCGCAGCCGAAGGGTCTCACGGTGGTCAGAACGGCATGTTCCCGCCCGTGTTCCCAAACACCTCACCAGTGACGTAGCTCGCCTCGGCGGACGCCAGCAGGACGTACGTCGACGCCAGCTCGGCCGGCTGGCCCGGGCGGCCCATCGGGGCCTCGCTGCCGAACGACTCGATCTTGTCCTGCGGCTGCCCGCCGCTCGGCTGCAGCGGCGTCCAGAACGGCCCCGGCGCGACGGCGTTCACGCGGATGCCCTTCCCGACCAGCTGCTTGGCCATCGACTTCGTGAACGACACGATGCACGCCTTGGTCTGCGCGTAGTCGATCAGCGTGGCCGACGGGTTAAACGCCTGGATCGACGACGTGTTGATGATCGCCGACCCCGGCGGCAGGTGCGGCACCGCCGCCTTGGTGATCCAGAACAGCGCGTACACGTTCGTCTTGAACGTCGCGTCGAACTGCTCGGTCGTCACGTCAGCGATGGACGGCTGCGAGGTCTGCTTGCCGGCGTTGTTGACCAGGATGTCCAGCCCGCCCAGCTGCTTCACCGCGTCGGCGACCAACTGCTGGCAGAACGATTCGTCACGGATGTCGCCCGGCAGCGCGACGGCCTTTCGGCCGGCGCCGTGGATCAGCTCGACCACCTCGCGGGCGTCGGGCTCCTCGACCGGCAGGTACCCGATGGCGACGTCCGCCCCCTCCCGCGCGAAGGCGATCGCGGCCGCCCGGCCGATGCCGGAGTCGCCGCCGGTGATCAGGGCCCGCCGTCCTTGCAGCCGGCCCGAACCCTTGTAGCTGGACTCGCCGTGGTCCGGGCGCGGGTCCATCTTCGACGCCAGCCCCGGCGCGTCCTGCGGCTGCTTGTGGAACGGCGGCTTCGGGTACTCGCTGACGGGGTCACGCAGCGCGTTGCGACCGGTGCCGCCGCCGGCGTCGGCGGCCTCGGCCGGTGCGCCGGCGGCCAACAACGCGGGCGCGGCCAGCAGCCCGGCCCCGACCTTAACGGCCGTGCGGCGGGGGATCAGTGCGTCGGCGTTCGTGGGATCCATTGAACCCTCTCCAGATTGGACTTGTCGACGTGCCGCCCCACCGGTTGCCCGAACAACGGAACGGCTTTCGAGGTGCTGCCACGCAACCGGCGCGCCGAGGGCGAGACCATCCGCTTGCTGGCCATCAACACGAGGCAGAACCACATCGGCCGAGTGAGACCGACCGGCGTGTGTACACGCCCACGGGCTCCGAACCCGTGCCACGACGAACGACCACGCGCCGTCTGCAGCGTTGCCGCATCCGGTCACTGGGAGGTGGGCAGCCGCTGAACCCGCCGCAGGGTTTCCATCAGCCGGGTCGCCCGACGGAGATCTGGCAGGTCCGTCGCCAGGACCGGCGGCGGGAGCGTCCCCTGCTTCAGCGCGGCCCACTCCATCGGCCACGAGACCGACGGGTCGGGCCGGGCGCGCACGGAGAAGGCGCAGACGGTCGTCTTGTTGCGGTCGTTCTGGCTCCAGTCGATGAACACCTTGCCCGCCCGGGCCGCCCTCGACATTGAGGCGATCACGCCCTTGGGGTCGTCCTGCTCCAACGTCAGGGCGACGGCCCGGGCGAACGACTTCGTTTGGTCAAACTTGACGTCCGGCGTGTTCAGCGGGACCAGCACGTGCAGCCCCTTGCCGCCGCTGGCCTTCACCACGCTCGCCAGCTTCAGGTGGTCGAGCATCGACTTGAGCCGCAGGGCGACCGGGGCGGGGTTGGCCCCGTCGCCGGGGTCGAGGTCGAACACCATGGTCGTCGGCCGGTCGGGCTCGGCGGCCAGGGCGAGCGGGACGTGCAGCTCGATCGCGGCCAGATTGGCGGCCCACACCAGCGACGGCTCGTCCTCGATCAGGCAGTAGTCGAGCGTCTTGTCCTTGGCCGTCTGCCCCGCCACGCGGACGGTGCGGACCCAGTCGGGCCGGTAGGCGTTGCACCGCTTCTCGAAGAACGACTTGCCGTCCACACCGTCGGGGTACCGCTTGAGCGTGACGGCCCGACCGGCCAGCTGCGGCAAGATGAGCGGGGCGATCCGGCGGTAGTAGTCGACCAGGTCGCCCTTGGTGAAGCCGATCTTGGGGAACAGGACCTTGGCCTGGTTGGACAACTTCGGTTGCGGGGCCGCCGCGGGTGCCGCGGCCTGGGGCGCGGCAGGTTGGCGAACGGCCTTGGCCGGCTTCACAGCAACGGCTGGCTTCGAATCCTTGGCCGCGGCCATCACCGCGGCCAGCAGCTTGCCCGTCTCGCCCCCTTTGACGGGCGGGGTCTTCGCCCACTCGGCCGGCGCGCCGCCGTGGGCGGCCAGCACGTCGCTCAGGTCCCCGAACGACTTCACGCTCTGCGGGGCCTCGGCCGCCACGTCGACGTCGCCGGCCCAATGGTCGCGATGCTTGATCAGCAGCCACTGCTCGGGGCCGGTCGTCTGCCGGCGCGTGTGGACCAGCACCCAGGACCCCTTGAGCTTCACGCCATCCACGCTGAACTTCAGCTCCCCCTTGGCCAGTGCCGCGGCCACGTCCGGCGTGGCCGGGTCGGGGGTCCAGGCGCCGCGGTCCCACAGCAGGACGATGCCCGCGCCGTAGCCGCTGGGGATGACGCCCTCGAAGTCGCCGTAGTCGACCGGGTGGTCCTCGACGTGGACCGCCATCCGCTTCACGGTCGGGTCCAGGCTCGGCCCCTTGGGCACGGCCCAACTCAGCAGGACGCCCTCGTGCTCCAGCCGGAAGTCATAATGCAGGTGGCTGGCCAGGTGCTTCTGGACGCAGAAGGAAAGCCGCTTGCACGCGGCCTTCGGTCGCACGACGCCCTTGGGCTCGGGGCTGACGGTCAGGTCGCGCTTCGCGTCGTACGCTACCAGCCGCTTCGCCTTCGCCTTGGTCGTCGTTCGCTTGGCCACGCCGACACCCTACACCGGGCGGGCGTTCGGCGGCGACGGATGATTCCGGTCACTTGGACACGCGCCGCCGGTCGCGAAGGGGCGGGCGACTCCCGTCCCGTTCGCGCGAGCGCGACCCTTCAGCCTGCACGTGCGTTGGGGCGGTCTGCCGCACTTCGTGGCGCTGACTGATCGGTGCCGTGCGGGTTGGACCGCGACCCCTTGCTGGCCGGTACACTGTTGGCCATGAGAGTTCTCGACGCCCTGGTCAGCCAGGACTTCTGCCGGGTGGCCGACAGCCAGCGGTCCGACGGCAACCGGGTTCATTTGTTGTGCGACGGGCCCGAGACGTTCCCGGCGTGGCTCGACGCGATCGCCGGTGCCGAGCGGGTCGTCCACCTGGAGAACTACATCCTGCAGGAGGACGGCGTCGGTCGGCAGTTCGCCGATGCGCTGTTGGCCGCGGCGGGCCGTGGCGCGGCGGTGCGGGTGATCTACGACTGGATGGGCTGCTTCCCGCGAACGTCCCGGCGGTTCTGGCGTCGGTTGACCGACGGGGGCGTCGACGTTCGCCGGTACAACCCGCCGCGGCTGCGGAACCCGCTGGGGTGGATCAGCCGGGACCACCGCAAGGTGCTGTGCGTTGACGGCCGGTTGGCGTTCACCGGGGGCCTGTGCATCGGGCACGACTGGACGGGCGACCCGGCCAAGGGCGTGCCGCCGTGGCGCGACACGGCAATCCGGATCGAGGGGCCGGCCGTGGCGCAGATCGACGCCGCGTTCGCCGACAGCTGGGCGTCGATCGGCGGCGGTGCGGAGCAGGACGGGCCGCCGATGTCGGTCGCTGAAGTCCCACCGGTGGTCGGCGGCGTGGGGTTGTCGGTGATCGCCGGCCGGCCGCACGGGGGCGGGCTGTACCGGCTGGAGCAGCTGATCGCCGAGGTGGCCGAGCGGTCGCTGTGGTTGACGGACGGGTACTTCGTCGCGACCACCGCCTACGTCCGCGCGCTGGCCGACGCCGCCCGGGCGGGGGTCGACGTGCGGCTGCTGGTGCCGGGGAGCAGCAACTGGCCGGTGGTGGGGGCGATGTCGAAGCTGGCCTACCGCCCGCTGCTGGAGGCGGGCGTGCGGGTGTTCGAGTGGAACGGCCCGATGGTCCACGCCAAGACCGCCGTCGCCGACGGCCGGCTCACCCGCATCGGCTCCAGCAACTCCAACTTGGCCAGCTGGATCTCCAACCGCGAGCTGGACGTGACGGTCATTGACGACGTCCTGGCCGGCCAGATGCAGGCGATGTACGAGCGCGACATCGGCAACTCGACGGAGGTGAAGCTCGAGCGTGGCACCCGCACGTTGGCCGGCTCGAACCGCCCGGCCACGGACGGTGCCGCCGGCCGACTGTTCTCCGGCGCGATTGGGCTGGGCCAGACGCTCGGCGCGTCGCTGTCGCAGGATCGGCAGCTGGGGTCGTCCGACTCGGTGGTCCTGCTCGGCGGCGGGATGCTGCTGCTGGTGACCGGGTTATTGGCCGTGCTGACGCCGCGGCTGATCGCCTACCCGATCGGCGTCGCCGCCCTGTGGTTCGCCGCGGGGCTGCTGCTGCACGCGTGGAAGCTGCGGCGGGTTTAGCCGCGACCCGCAGGGGAGGGCGTGGCGGCGTTCGGCCGCAACACCGCGCTCCCCTCCGGGTCGCGGCTAAACGGTGTTCAACACGTATGGGGTGACGAACGCATACCTCTGCGGCGGCAGACCTTCCTTCTCGCGGTTGCCCTCGACGTAGTCCACCGATCGGACAATGTCATCGGCATTGTTCAGAAACACCTTCCACAACCCGCGGGCCCCGCAGGTCGGCGGCCGCTGAACGGCCACTGCGAACGCGGCCAAAGGGTGCAGCCCCTCAGCCATCAATTGACGACTGGCATGCCCCTTTAACTGATTGACGATCAGCTCGACGTCGAACGTGTGACGGCCGATGACGAGGTGGACGTGCCCGGGCAGGACGGAGCAGGCGTGCACCACGATGCCGCTCTTGCGGACGTACTCGGCGAACCCCCGGGCGACCGCGCGGGCCTGCAGCCCCGTGAGCGATACCGGCGGGTACTTGAGCGACCGTTTGGCTGCCTCGCGCAGCTCACGGTCGTGTCGTGCGCGAGCCAGCGATTGCCGCGACGCCGTCTTGGTCGACCGGCCGAAGCGGACCAGTTCCCACGCGCCGACGAAATCGGACCACGATCCGCGCGGGTCGTTCGGCAGCCAAAAGCCGTATAGGCAAAAGATGACGTGATAGGCCAGCACCATGGCAGCTCCGTTTAGCCGCGACCCGAAGGGGAGCGCGTCGCGGTAGCCCGATCAATCTGCGTTCCCGTTTGCGTCGCGGTTAAACCTAGCAAATGTGTGCTCGCGCCAAAAAGATGTGCCTGCTGCATCTCGCGATATTGGGCCGATACAACTCCCGGCGTGCCGCACCGGCGCGCCGACAGGAGTCGCCGCATGCCCGCTCGTCCGGTTTGGCAGGGGTACATCCGCTTCAGCCTCGTGAACATCCCGGCCAAGGGGTTCACGGCGACCGCCAGCGGCGACGCCGGGGGCGAGGTGCACCTGCACCAGCTGCACAAGGGGTGCGGGGCGCGCATCAAGTATGCCAAGACGTGTCCGGTGCATGGGCCGGTGCAGCAGAGCGAGATCGAGAGCGGGTACGAGTTCGCCAAGGACCAGTACGTGACGGTCGACCCCGAGGCGATGGGCAAGCTGCGGAAGGGGAACGACAAGACGATCGGCATCGAGGCGTTCGTCAGCCGGACGTGCATCGCGCCGCGGTTCTACAGCGGCCGGACGATGTACCTGCTGCCCGACGGGCCGATCGGAGGGAAGCCGTACGCGATGCTGCACCAGCTGATGGTCGACACCAAGCGGTTCGCCTTCTGCACGGCCGTCATGAACGGCAAGGAGCAGCTGATGCTGCTCCGGCCGATCGAGAAGCTGATCGGGGCCGAGTTCCTCAAGTACGCCGCCGAGGTGAAACCACCGTCGGAGCTGATGCCGCAGCTGGCCAGCGTGACGGTGCCCAAGAAGGAGCTGGACCTGGCGCGGACGCTGTTCGACCAGCTGACCGAGGAGAACTTCCAGCTGTCGAGCTGGACGAACCACTACGCCGACGACCTGCGGAAGCTGATCGAGGCGAAGGTGGCCGGGCAGGAGGTGGTGGTCCCGCCGGACGACGCCGAGACGCCGCAGGTGACCGACCTGATGGCGGCCCTGCGCAAGAGCCTGGACCAGGCCAAGGCGAAGGCGGGCTCCCCGCCGCCCCGGCCCAAGCGGCTGACCAAGCCGAGCACCGCGGTCAAGCGTGCCGCCGCCGCCAAGACCCCGGCCCGCGCGCGCCGGCGGGCGTGATCTGTGCACACCGTCGCACCCCGTAATACAGGGAGAATTTAAACCACGAAGGCACGAAGGCAGGACGAAGCGAAAATGACGTACGATGTTGGTCGGGAGAAGATCAAAGGCAACCTTCTGGACCTTTACCTTCGTCCCACCTTCGCGTCTTCGCGCCTTCGTGGTTCAGCTCTTCGTTTTTCCCACCTCGGTCACGCCGCTTGCGTAGCTGTCATTGGACGTGCATTCGGGGCTCCATGAGATGCCGCGACGCAAGCCCGGATCGCTGCCGACGTTCATCCCGCCCATGCTGGCGGTGCTGGTTGAGCCGTTCGAGTCGGACCGCCACCTGTACGAGGTGAAGTGGGACGGCTTCCGCTCGCTGGCCTTCGTCGACGCCGGCGGCGTCCGCCTGGCCGGCCGCCGCCAGACCGACTTCACCGCTCGCTTCCCCGAGCTGATCGCCCCGCTCGCCAAGCTGCCCAAGGGGACCCTGCTCGACGGCGAGATCGTCCACCTGACCGACGGCAAGCCCGACTTCCAAGCGCTGCTGCGCCGCGAGCGATCGTGGACGGGCACGCCGTCTCCCCACCGCCGCCATCCGCCGGTCACGTTCGTCGCCTTCGACCTGATGTACGAGAGCTTCGCCTCGATCATGCCGGCCCCGCTCACCGAGCGGCGGGCGCGTCTGTCGACCGTCATCACCAGCGCCCTCGGCCCCCGCCTCGCCCTGAGCGACGGGCACGTGGGCGGCGGCCTCGCCCTGCTCGACCACGCCGCCGCCATGGGCTTGGAGGGCGTGATGGCCAAACGGCTCGACGGCCCCTACGAGCCCGGCGGTCGCAGCGGCTCCTGGGCCAAGTTCAAGCGCCGGCAGTCGATCCCCTGCCTGATCTTCGGCTACCAGCCCAACAGCACCAACGGCATCAAGAGCCTGATCCTGGCCGCCGAGATCGACGGCGAACTGCGGTTCGTCGGCCAGGTCGGCAGCGGGATCGACGACGCGACCCACCACAAGCTGTTGGAGAGGTTCGGCAAAATGGACACGCCGAAACCCCTCCTGTCGTGTAGAGTACCCCGCGCCCGGTGGCTGCGGCCGGAGCTGTTCTGCCGGGTCTGGTTCGCCGAGTGGACGAACGACGGCAAGCTCCGCCAGCCGGTGTTCGAATCGCTCCTATGAGGCTCGCCCAGCCCAGTCACGACCGCGACGGTTGGGCGACCACCGCCCTGGGCGTCGCGCCCGAGCGGCTGGCCAGCTGGGTCGACGCCGGCCTCGCCCGCCCGCCCCACGATGGTCCCGAGCTCAAGCTGCACGATGCGACGCTGGTCCGCAGCCTGTGCAACCCCGACCACCCGGGCCTGAGGCCGGCCCGCCTGCGCCGGACGCTCGATCGCCTGCGCGCCTGGCTGCCCAGCGCCGGCGGGCCGCCCGGTGCCGTGACGCTGGTCGACGCCGGCCGGACGCTGCTGGTCCGGCTCGCCAACGGCGACCTCGCCGACCCCTCGGGCCAGTTCCGCCTCGACTTCGACCCCCACGCCGCCGTCCTGGGCCGGATCGGTCCGGCCCTGCCGACGACGGCCGGCGGCTGGCACGAGCGCGGCATCGCCCAGGAACTGGCCGGCCACCTCGAGGCCGCCGTCGACAGCTATGGCCGCGCCCTGCTGTTGGCCGGCCCCGACGCCCAGGTCGCCTTCGACCTCGCCCACGCCCTGGCCGAGCTGCAACAGACCGAGCGGGCCATCGAGCGGTACCGGCAGGTGGTCGAGCTCGACCCGCTGCGCCAGGACGCCTGGGTGAACCTCGGCGACGCGCTGCTCACCGCCGGTCGGACGGCCGAGGCGATCGACGCCCTCCGCCACGCGCTCGACCTCGACCCCGAGGACCCCGCCGCCCACTACGACCTGGCCGAGACGTTCGACCAGATCGGCCAGCCCGCCCGGAGCGTTCCCCACTGGGATGCCTTCCTCCGCCTGGCCGAGGGGCCGCGGGAGCAGATCACCCACGCTCGGGTCCAACTGTCCCGCACCCGGGTCGGGTAGTTGCCCCGGGGAGGGTCTAGCCGGCGTCGTCCGCTCCGTTGCTGGTCGTGAACCGCTGGCGGTACTCGCGTGGGGTCATCTGTAGCTCGCGGGCGAAGACCTTGCACAGCTGGGTGGCCGTGCCCAGGCCGCAGCGCTGGGCGATGAGGCTCGTCTTGAGGCCGGACTCGCGGAGCAACTGCTTGGCCAGGTCGAGCCGGCGATGGGTGATCTCCTCGGAGAGGGTCCGGCCGACCTGGGCGAGGAACAGGTCCTGTAGCCGGCGGCGGGAGGTCGAGCTCTGCCTGGAGGCGTCGGACGCCTTGATGGGCTCGCGGAAGCGGGCGTGGATGAACGCCAGCGCGGCGGCCACGTCCTCGTTGGCGACGGCGATCACGTCGGTCGAGCGCCGGCCGACGACGCCGCGTGGCGCGATGACGATCGGGCGGGTGGGGGGCGGCTTGCCGTCCAGGATGTCGTCCAGCAGCTCGGCCGCCCGGACGCCGAGCCCGTGGAGGTTGTTGTCGACGGAGGTCACCGGGATCGGGGCGACGGTCACGACGAGCGGGTCGTTGTCCACGCCGACCACCGCCACGTCGTCGGGGATCCGCAGGCCGATCTGCTGGCAGAAGTGGATCACGTCCACGGCGGCCAGGTCCCCCTCGGTGAACAGGCCCAGCGGCTTGGGCAACGCGAGCAGTTGCCGCTGGAACCCCTGCCACGACACGGGAACCTCACCGCGGGCGACGTGCGGCACGCCGCCGACGACCAGGCGGTGGAACCGCCGCCCGGCCGCGGTCACGGTGTCGGCGAACCCGCGGCAGCGGGCGGAGCTGGTCAGCGAGCCCGGGTGGAACTGCACCATCGTCAGGTCGGTCAGCCCCCGGCCCAACAGGTGCGAGGCGGCCAGCGCGCCCGCCCGTTCGTTGTCCAGCTGGACCGAGGGAATTCCAAATTCTTCCCCCCACGGGGACATGTTGACCATCGGGATCCCGGTCGCCCGAAGCTTCGGGCCGAACAACTCCGGCGACCCGATCAGCGTCAGCGCCCCATCGGCACGGAGGTCCACCGGCAACTGCCGCATCTGGATTGGCCTGCTGTCGAGAATCCACCCCGACCGGCGGGCGTAGTCGACCACGCCTTGGTGGACCGAGATGATGTAGTAGTCCATCGCCAGCAGGACCCGGCGGGTCGGGCGAGGCCCGACGCCCCGCGGCGGCGCGGCGGCGACCTTGCGGTGCCGAGGGGTTGTCTGCCCTGCTCCCATCTCGCCTCGCATGTTAACCAAAGGGGCTTCCCCAAACGACAACTTAATTGCCTGCATTGGAAAACGATCCCCGTTACTTTTACGTTATATTTCGCGTCGCGGGTGGGGACGGGTGCACCTCGATCGACAATGGAGTGGTTCAAACGGCTGGTGGCTTTATGACCAGTAGGGATACCAAGGCGTGGACGGCGGGGTTCACGCTCGTCGAGTTGCTGGTCGTCATCGGCATCGTCGGCGTGCTGATCGGCATCCTGCTGCCGGCCCTGAGCAAGGCCCGCCGCAACGCCAAGCGCGTTCAGGACCTGAGCAACATCCACCAGGTCGGCCTCGGCTGCCTGATGTACGCCAACGACTTCAAGGGGTACTGGCCCATCGGCTGCACGTCGGGGCCGACCGGCACGGCCGACCAGCACGACTGGATCTACTCCTACACGTTCGACTACTTCCTGTCGGTCCTGGTCAACCGACAGACCGCCGCCGACTGGTTCAGCACCACCGCCCCCTACCCCAACGGCAAGCCACTGGAACTCAACGTCCAGCGGTCGCTGATGTGCACGTCGATGTGGGACAGCGAGACGCTGATGCCCGCGTTCGTCGGCGAGCTGGGCTATCGGTACGCCTCGACGCCGATGACCTACTTCGGCTTCATCTACTGGGGCCGCCGCGGGACGAACGGTTACTCCTACATCAACGACCAGAGCGGCGTCACGGTCTCGCCCCTGCAACGGTACGTGTTTCCGGTCCGGCAGGGATTGACGTCCACGTCGCGCGTGCTCCTCTCCTGCTTCGCCTGCTCCAGCCCCGCCAACGCCACGGACCTGCCCCACTGTTACGGCAACGACCAGTTCTACAAGGGGGGACCCACGGGCAGCGCCGGCGACGGGCGGTCCGACGTCACGTCGCGCATGGCCGGGATGAACTTCGCCTACGTCGATGGCAGCGCCCGGTGGGTGGACCGGCGCGGGCTCTGGTCCGCGGGCGACGGGAACGACTGGTTCTACTACGAGAACACCGGGCCCTGACCCGGGCAAAGCGGTGGGCGACGTGTAGCGGGGTGAGTTGTGGCCGTTCAAATGGAGAGAGAGCCGATGAAGACGACACACGTGCGACGCAAGGGGTACGCCACCCGCCTGTTGGCGACTGCCGCTATCGCGGCCGTGCCGGCCGACGCGCTCCTGTCCGCCCGGGCGGCCCGGGGCGCGGCGCTGGCGTGGGACCCGGGCCTGACGCCCGCCACGCCCAGCGGCGGGACGGGAACGTGGGTGACGAACGGCACCCCGTTCAACTGGTCCAACGGGTCGACCGACGTCGCCTGGACCGACACGACCGGCACCGACACTGCCGTGTTCGGCACGACCGGCGGCACGGTCACCCTGTCCGGCACCGACGTGGCCAACGCAGTCGTGTTCAACGCCTCGGGTTACACGTTGACCGGCGGCGTGCTGTCGCTGGCGCAGGCGACGGGCTCGCCGACGCCCAGCATCACGTCCAACGCCAACGCCGCGATCGCGTCGACCCTCACCGGCACGGCCGGCGTGATCTTCGCCGGCGCCGGCACGATCACCTTGTCCGGCACCAACTCCGGGTTGACCAGCACGGCCCTGGCCCCGATCAATATCTCGTCCGGCAAGGTGGTGATGGGCAGCTATGGTGCCGTCGGGTCGGCCAGTACCGACTCGGCCTTCATCAACGTCTCGTCCGGGGCCGCGTTCGACATCCACGGTTACGGCGTGACCAACAACGAGGGGTTCCTCAACACCATCTCCATCGCCGGGAGTGGCCCCGACGGTAACGGCGCGCTGCTGAACTCGACCGGCGGCGGAAGTTATAACTTCTTCTACGCCAACGCGGCCCAGAACTTCAACTTGTCACTGACCGGCGACGCGCTGGTCAACTTCGCCTTGCCTTTCACCCAGATCGCGCCGGGCTACGGCGTGGCATCCGTGGCGCTCAACAACCACACGCTGACCGTGACCGGGACGGGCGGGTACGACCTGGTGGACGCGACCGTCGGCAACGGCAACCTGAACGTGAGCAGCGGAACCCTGTCGCTGATCGAGCCCGGCGGCGGGAACCCCGGCACGCGCATCCAGGGGACCGGCACCGTGACGATCGGGAACGGGAGCGGAAGCGGTGCGCTCGCCCTGGATCCCAAGCAGGTTGCCGGGCTGATCACCCGCCCGATGACGGTCAACGGCGGGACGATCACGACGGTCATCTCGGTCTACACCGCGCAGAGCTACACCGAGCCGTCCGGCACCAGCCAGATCGACTCGGCGATCACCCTGAACGCCGCCACGGCGGCCAACACGTTCACCACCTCCGGCACCAACGGCCTCACGCTGATCGGCGCCATCGGCGGGCCCGGCGGCATGACCAAAACGGGCGCGGGAACGTTGACCTTGTCGGGCTCCAACTCGTACCTCGGGGCCACCACGATCAACGGTGGCATCGTGCTCGCCAACACCGCCGGCGCCGGCAACAGCTCCACCGGCACCGGCACGGTCACCGTCAACGCGGGCGGCGTGCTGGCCGGCAGCGGGCGGGCCGGGCCGGTCGTCGTCAGCGGCGGCACGATCACCGCCGGCACGAGCAACCTCTCCACCGGCACCGTCGGCACGCTGACCACCGCCAGCCAGAACTGGAGCAGCGGCACGTTCGTCGCCAAGGTGAACGGCACCGCGGGTCACGACCTGCTGCTGATCTCGGGGCTGACCGCGTCGGCCAGCTTCGGCGTCAACCTGCTGAACACCAGCAGCGGGACGACGCCGTTCACGGCCAGCAACGCCGCTCAGACCAACGCCCCGGTGCCCGGCAGCTTCATCGTCCTGGCCATGGACACCGAGTCGTCCGCCGCCGTCCCCAACCCCTTCACCGCCATGCTGGCCAACCTCACGTACAACGTGCCGGCCTACGCGCCCACGGACACGATCCATCTGGCGACGTACGTCGACGTCGGCACGCCCAACACGTTCGACCTGGTCGCCGAGGACGTCGCCGCCGCCCCCGAGCCGACCAGCCTGGCCCTGGTCGCCCTGGCCGCGGCACCGTTGGCGCTCCGCCGCCGTCGCCGCGGGCTGGCCCAGAACTGATCGTCTGCCCCTCGCCGCTACAGCACTGTTCCCGGAGTTTGGTGACGATGCGCCTGTTCCGACCCGCCGCTTGCTGTGTTGCCTTGTTCCTCTCGGTCACCTTCACGCGGAGAGCATGGGCCGGCCCGGTCGAGGCGGCGCGGGCGGTCCTTGATCGCACCGTACCGGGCGCGGGCCACGTCACCCTTGGCGTGATCCCGGCCCACGACGGCTGCGACGCCTACGACTACGCCGCCGCCGACGGCACGCTCACGGTGCGCGGCAGCAGCGGCGTCGCGATCTGCCGCGGGTTCTACGACTACCTGCGCGGGAGCGGCCTCGGCATGGTCGGCTGGTCCGGCACGCGCGCCGTCGTTCCCAGCCGCTGGCCCGACGCCCCGCCCACGGCCGTCGTCACGCCCTACCGCCACCGCTTCTACCTCAACGTCGTCACCTACGGCTACACCATGCCCTACTGGACCTGGGACCGGTGGGAGCGCGAGCTCGACTGGATGGCGCTGCACGGCGTCAACCTGCCGCTGGCCATGGTCGGCACCGAGGCGATCGGCCAACGCGTCTGGCAGAAGCTGGGCCTTAGCCAGGCCGAAATCGACCCGTTCTACACCGGCCCCGCCCACCTGCCGTGGCAGCGGATGGGCAACCTCGCCGGCCTCGACGGGCCGCTGCCGCAGAGCTGGCACGACGACCAGGTGGCCCTGCAGCACAAGATCCTGAGCCGCATGAGGGAGCTCGGCATCGAGCCGATCGCCCCCGCGTTCGCGGGGTTCGTGCCGCCGGCGCTCAAGGCGCACTTCCCCGACGCCGCCCTGCACGAGCTGGGCTGGGCCGGCTTCCCGCCGACGAAGTTCCTCGCGCCCGACGACCCGCTGTTCGGCCGGATCGGCACGATGTACGTGCAGGAGTGGGAGCGCGAGTTCGGCAGGGCGCGCTACTTCCTGTCCGACTCGTTCAACGAGATGCAGCTGCCCAAGACCGACCGCCCCGTGACCGACCTGCTGGCCGGGTACGGCGACGCGATCTACCGCTCGATCCAGGCTGGCGACCCCGACGCCGTGTGGGTGCTGCAGGGGTGGATGTTCGGCTACCAGCGCGACATCTGGACGCCCGACACCGTGCGGGCGCTGCTCAGCCGCGTGCCCGACGACCGCATGCTGATCCTGGACGAGGCGTGCGACTACAACGGCGAGTACTGGCACAACGGCATGAACTGGCGGCTGTTCCACGGCTTCGAACGCAAGCCGTGGGTCTACGGCGTCATCCCCAACATGGGCGGCAAGACCGGCATGACCGGCGTGCTCGACTTCTACGCCGGCGACAGCAGCCGGGCGCTTGCCGCACCGGACCGCGGCAACCTGGCCGGCATCGGCTTCGCCCCCGAGGGGACCGAGAACAACGAGGTGATCTACGAGCTGATGTCCGACATGGCCTGGCGAACGTCGCCGGTCGACCTCGACGCCTGGATCGCCAGCTACTGCCGCAACCGCTACGGCGGCTGCCCCGCGCCGATGGTGCGCGCCTGGCAGGCGTTCCGCCGGACCGTCTACGGCACCTTCACCGACCACCCCCGCTTCGGCTGGCAGACCGCGATGTTCGGCCCCGGCAGCATCAACCACGACCCGCGCTTCCTCGCCGGCGTCCGCGACTTCCTCGCCTGCGCAAAGGAGCTCGGCACCGCCCCGCTCTACCGCGCCGACGCCGTCGAGCTGTCCGCCATGGCCCTGGGCCTCAAGGCCGACGAGTGGTTCGGCATCGCCCGCGAGGCCCAGGAGACCGGCGGCCCCGCAGCCGTGCGCGACCGTGCCATGGCTCGCGCCCTCGCCCTGCTCGACGACGCCGACCGCCTGCTGGAATCCCACCCCACCGACCGCCTGCAACGCTGGCTCGACTACGCCAATGGTCACGGCACCGATGCGGGTGAGCGAGCCGCGTACGAGTCGGATGCCCGCCGGATCGTCACCGTCTGGGGCCCGCCGATCAACGACTACTCCGCCCGCCTGTGGTCCGGCCTGATCCGCGACTTCTACGCCCCGCGCATGCGCCGGGCGTTCGACGGCATGACCTCCGGCCACGCCTTCCAGCGTGCCCCCTGGGAAGAACAATGGGTCAACAGCCACGGCGTCACCCCGCGCGCCCCTTTCCCCGACCCCATCGCCACCGCCGATCAGCTGGTCGCCACCGCCTGTGCCGAGCCAATGCCCGCCCTGCCCGCCCCCGACTCCATCGGCCGCTGGACGCCGGCCGAGATGTCGACCGAGCTGAAGACGATCGAGTGGCCGCTCACCGCCGACCAGCTGCGCACCCTCACCGGCGTCCGCTTCCACTATACCGGCGGCGCCCACCGCCTCGACGTCGCCTGGGTCGCGGTCATCGCCGACGGCCAAGAGGTCGCCCGCGACGCCCACCCCGGCTACGCCGGCCTGCCCGACCACGCCAACACGTACGCGTTGAGGGTCCCCGCGACCGCCCGCGGCAACAACGGCTGCCTGATCCGCGCGCAAGTGCGAAGCGACGGCGGCACCGACTCGCGTGGGATTGTGCAGCTGCTCCAGGCGGCGCGGTAGTGCTCTTCGGCACACGCGCCGATGACCCGTGCCGGCCACTATGCCCCCGACGACTGAGAATCACTACGGTAACAAAGGCAAGCCCAGTTCTCGTAGAAACTCGTTGTGCTTGGCCGTCGCCGTGCGAATGTCCTTCTCGATCTCCACCAGCCGGGCGTGCGTCGCCGCCAGGTCGATTTCGGCCTCCTGCTCGGCCGTGCTGACGTAGCGCGAGATGTTCAGGTTGTAGCCGTTGTCGGCGATCTCCCCCATCGCCACCCGCCGGGCGTACCGCTCCACGACGTTCGGCCGATGCTGGTACGTGTCCACGATCCGCGCGATGTGGTCGTCGGTCAGCTGGTTCTGCCGCTTGCCCTTCACGAACCCCTCGGCGGCGTTGATGAACAGCACGTCGTCCGGCTTCTTGCACTTCTTCAGCACCAGCACGCACACCGGGATGCCGGTCGAGTAGAACAAGTTCGCCGGCAGCCCGATCACCGTATCGATGTGCCCATCGTCCAGCAGTTTCCGGCGGATGCGCTCCTCCGCCCCGCCGCGGAACAGCACGTGGTGCGGCAGGACGATCGCCATCACGCCGTCGTCCTTCAGGTAGTGCAGCCCGTGCAGCAGGAACGCGAAGTCGGCCGCGCTCTTTGGGGCCACGCCGTGGCCCTTGAACCGCATGTCCTCCGCCGCCGCCTCGCCCGAGTCCCAGCGGTAACTGAACGGCGGATTGGCGATGATCGCGTCGAACTGCGGCTTCTTCGCCGGGTTCGTCTCCCGCAGCCAGTCCCACGCGTTGGTCAGCGTGTCGCCGTGGTAGATCTCGAACTCCGAGTCCTTCACCCCGTGCAGCAGCATGTTCATCCGCGCCAGGCTGTAGGTCGCCCGTTCGCCCAGCTCGCAGAATGTCTTGCGACCTGGCAAAGCTTTGCCCCAACTAGAGTTTCGGATACCCTCGCACCTCGGAAAGTCGACGGAGTGAGGACGTGCCTTGTCAAATTGCAAGCTGAAATTTGTCGATTTCTTTTCGGGTCTGGGCGGCTTCCACGTGGGTCTGGCGCGCTTGGGTCACCAATGCGTGATGGCATGCGAACTCCAATCCGATCTCCGTGAACTGTACTCACGCAATTTCGGCCTGCAGCCCTGGCCGGATATCCGCACCCTAGACCCTGATGCGGTGCCAGGACACGACCTCCTCTGCGCCGGGTTTCCGTGCCAACCCTTCTCGAAGGCCGGCGAGCAACTCGGACTGGCGTGCGAGCGGGACGGGGACCTCTTCGCTAGCCTGCTCCGGGTCATTCGAAGTCGACGGCCACCGCTACTGATGCTCGAGAACGTCGCCAACCTTGCGAAGCACGACAGTGGCGCGACCTACCGCAATATGGCGAAGCAGCTCCGAAGTCTGGGGTACAAGACCGACCAGCACGTTCTATCTCCACACGAATTTGGCATACCTCAGGTGAGAGATCGCCTCTTCATAGTCGGTGCGTTGGATGGTCTAGGCGCGTTCTCTTGGCCGCGTCCCACAAGTGTCCGACCCCATATCACGATGGTGCTCGACAAGAACCCTTCTGGTGCCAAGAAAATCCCAGATCACTATACGGCATGCCTCGAGGTTTGGCAGGAGTTCCTCGACCTCTTCCCGCGAAATGAGGAGCTTCCATCCTTCCCAATCTGGTCGATGGAGTTTGGCGCAGATTACCCATTCGAAAAGGTCACGCCGGCACGCTCTCGCGATCTCGGGAGGTACCGAGGGTCCCACGGTCAGTCACTAAAAGCACTTCCGTCCGAAAGGCAGTTGGAGGGCGTGCCGTCGTACGCTCGGTCGTGCGACTTCCCAACTTGGAAACGAGTGTTCATCCGCCAGAATCGCTCCCTTTACGATCGCCATCGACAGTGGATGGACAAGTGGATACCTGAAATCAAGCGATTCCCATCGAGTTTACAAAAGCTCGAATGGAACTGCAAAGGGGAGCGTCGTTCCCTCGCCGCACATATCATTCAGTTTCGGGCATCTGGAGTGCGCGTTAAGCGCGCCGACGCCGCTCCGGCATTGATTGCGATGACAACCACTCAAGTTCCGATCATTGCCGCCGAGGGACGTTATATGACGGTACGGGAGTGCGCCCGCCTTCAAGGTCTCGGAGAATTGCAGTATCTACCTCAGTCGGAAACACGTGCGTATCGCGCACTTGGAAACGCCGTCAACGCGGATATGGTCGAATTGATAGCAAAGGGTTTGTTAACCTCCATCGGAGAGTCTTTTTCTGTGGTTTCGGCGAATTGACAAGCCTTTTCAACCGGCTGTCGCGCAAAGAGTTATCACACGGTTTATCATCCAGTTGTTAATGGTTTTACCCAGCGCATCTGGAATCCAATCTGCCGGAGCCTTCTCAGGTACAGCCAAGCGATGTCGATCCATCAACAGCACAAAACCAGCCCTGAAACTGGCGCGGCGGAATCGTTCTGGCCGCACTGTAAAAGGCATGGATAGGCCGCGGGTGGGATCCGTGTGAATATCTATGAGTTTCTTCCAGGTTTCTATCTCAGGAGTGTGCAGCTTACTCTCCCAATTGTCGCCGCTTGCACATTGTGTCAGAATGACTGGCTTGCCACCCCAGCCATCCTTAAACACGTACTGGCAGATCAAGTCTAAACCTGCATCCTTCGCCTTAGGTGCTGTCCACCTCTCGATTGCACCCTGTAGTGGCGCGACCCCGAGAAAATGGGCAGCCGCCTCAACCTTGGCTTCGATTGAATTCGCCCGCGTTTTTGACCATCCGACACCATGTACATCCCAGCCGACTGCCTTTAGTGAAGCGACGGTCAACTCTTCGAAGATTTCGCCTTGCTTTGTATAGCTCCGGAATTTCGCGAACGCCTTTCGGTAAACCGGCAGGAGCGATATAAGCAAGCAGAACGCGAATGCTGGGGTGTATTGCCACTCGCACGTGCGACTGATGCGAGCGCCGTCGATATTGTAAGGCGCAGACCTACCTAAGCAGGATTTCCGGCGATCCAGCTCTCGCCAAGCCGCTTCCACTCGTGCGACCGCATCGTTCTTCGCCGATTGGGCGTCAGTTTTGGCTGTCAGATAGTTTTCATGGAGCACATCCACTACGTCGTTCTGTGACACCGATTCGTCTTCAAACGTAATACACCCTTCCAGCCAATCAGCGAGTTGAAACTCGTCCAGTCTCTCACCACTTTCGGGATCGACGAAGGCTCTTTCGGGTAAACCTAACATTATCAGTTCTCCCCCCATACGTCCTTTTTGATTTCCGGAAAGGTCTCGAGAAGTTGCGCCGAATCCAGTCCAACGCGCCTCACCGCAGCCTGCACCCGTTTAGACTTCTTGTGCTGATGAGCGGCTTTTAGCGCCTCCTCAATCTCGTCTGCTGCCCGCTCAAGATGTTCAGCAATCTCCGACTCTGCAACGCCGGCCATCCGCCGCGCTACCTCAAAGCTCGGCTTCTCAGTTCGCTCAAGGTATGCGGTTGCCGGTTCGCTCTCAAGTATTCTACTGAACTCGTCAACATGTCGCGAATCCGTAACAATCGGCTCTTGGTCTTCCTTGCCAAACAGCCATTGAGCGAACTGGGTGAGGTTTTTTAGATGTTTCTGCGGTACAGGACGCCTTGCAGCATCGGGCTCGGCCCTAATGTTAATATTTAAATACCGTTGCACTCCATTCGTACGCAATGATAAGTACAGGACGCTGAAACGGTCCTCGACGCGATCCAAATCGACATCATCTCCGCTATCCTCCATTTGAAGCAGGACGCGATAGGCGATGTAGTTCTGCCGCACAGTAGGAGCTTTGCTTCCAATCTGTTTTCGCACATCGTCATACGAGAATCCCTCGTCAATTAACGAGGCTATGAACTCTGCTTTTTCTGCGGGCTTCCATTCAGAGATTCCGGTAACGTGGCGAAAGCCTAGATACGCTTTCACCTCTTTTCGGCTTTGCTTCCGAATCACCGCAACTTCTTCCAAGTCCTTTTGCCGTTTTTTCGGCGTAAGCCTAGCAAGCTCGGCCCACTTCGTAGAAACTGGATTGCCTTCCCAAGCGAGTTGCAACAGCTTCAATGCCGCGAGACGGCGGTTCCCCTCGACGACAATGTCCGCTGGTTTCCCGTAGGCGTTCTCCCGAACAACAATGACGGCCTCTTGTGGCCAGTATCCACTCTCGATGAAAGAAACGGCCAGTTCGTCGAGCGTCCAGTCCTTCATAAGGTCTAGGATGGCCGGCTGATCAAGCTCTTTGTCAACATTCCGCCGGCCCAACCGAGGGTTCCTCGGGTCTAACAACAGATTCTGGACCTCCAAGTACTCGATCGTTGGGGATCCTGTTGACTGCGCAGGAATTTTAGCCATGTTATCATCCCGTCTTCGAGCGTATGCGATGGTGCGCCAAACGTAAACGTTGCCGAGTTGCTTGTCGATGCACTCGACGACGTTCTTGACGGCGTAGACCTGGTACGGCCGCATCATCAGCAGCTTCTGCTCGCTGGCGACGAGGACCATGTACCGGCTGATCGTCTGGGCCAACGTGCACTTGGGCAGGAACGCGTCGGCGAAGCGGTCGATGCCGTTGACCTTGGCGTTGTCGGGCGTGGCGTACTCGTAGATGGGCAGGAACTGCTCGTCGGCGTTGAAGGCGAAGTGGCGGGCGTTGTTGTTGGCGAAGTAGTAGGTGGCGTCGCGGTTGGTGACGATGAACAGCTGGACGAAGCAGAGCAGCGTGCGGGTGTAGCCGTTGCCGGGGTCGTTCTTGTAGTCGACGATCTGCTCGATGGCCCGGCGGGGGTTGATACCGAGGGTCTTCAACTCGACCTTCACGACGGGGACGCCGTTGATGAGCAGGAGGACGTCGTAGCGGTGGTGGCTGTTATCGGTGTTGATGCGGAGCTGGTTGACGACCTCGAACGTGTTCTTGCACCAGTCGGTGATGTTGACCAGCGTGTAGTTGAGCGGGGTGCCGTCGTCGCGGGTGAAGCTGTTGCGGTCGCGGAGCGTGCGGGCGGCGGTGAAGACGTCAGGCGTGACAACCTCGTCCAAAAGGCGGTGGATCTCGCCGTCGGTGAGGCGAACGCTGTTGAGGGCTTGGAACTTCTCGCGGAAGTTGCACTCCAGCTCAGCGTGGTCGCGGAAGTCGGTTCGATGCTCGTACTTCAGGCCGCGCAGCTTCTCGACGAGAACATCTTCGAGTTGGCGTTCGGGCGAGGTCATGGCGGTTGCCGCGGGAGTCTATCGAACCCATCGCGCGGGGGCGAGGGGATCAACAAACCGAGCGTCGAGCGACCGCACCGGCGATATTACACAGCAAGAACGTTGATATGATAAGTCGTTGTATTTCAAAGGCTAAGGTCGATCTTATTCCACTTTCGCACCCTGTAACATTGTGGAACATTTAGTAACACGGCCTCTGCCCGCCGCGGCCCAGTCACTTAGCGGCGTCGAGCCCGTCGGCCTTGGCGACGAGGCGGGCGCACTCGGCGGCGGGGTCGGGGATCGTGGGCCGGGTCGTGGGGCGGGGCATCGGGGTGGTGATCCAGTGCTCTTGCCAACGGCGGAGGTTGAAGGGCTGGCCGGTGCGGAGGTGGTCGAGCGTGGCGGCCCACTGGGCGCGGTAGAAGGTGCCGACGGTGCCGCTCCAGACCTTGCTGGCGTAGACGTCGCCGACGCCGGCGCCCCAGTTGGTGATCTGGCGCTTGGCGTCGGACTCGTAGTAGTCGCACTCGGCCGGCGTGTCGCCCCAGGCGCGGGCGAAGCCGACCCACCGGTCGAGGCGGTGGATGGGGTGGTTGGCGAGCAGCGCGTCGGTGTCGTCCATCAGGGCGAGGGCGGCGGCTGCGTTGCGGTCGCGGCGGGCGGGGTCGGAGGCGCCGGCGGTCATGGAGGCGGAGAGGAGCGAGTCGATGCGCGAGCCGAGGTACTGGGCGGTGAAGTCGATGGCGTCGGCTTGATACAGGGCGTTGGTGCTTAGGGTCGGGGCGCAGCTGAGGAAGAGGGAGAGGCCCTGGCGGAAGGGCTTGGAGTCGTCGGGGCGGTTCAGCCACTTGGTGGGCTGGGTGGTGGGTCGGAAGACGTAGCCGGGGCGGACCTCGCCCACGCCGTTGTGGTAGACGGAGCGGCGGAAGAGGTCCCAGGCGCGACGCATGTCATCGGGGCACTGGCCGTAGCGGGACTGGCAATAGGCGGGCAGCCAGGCGGAGAGGTCGATCGGCTCGCGGGTCCACATGGCGTCGGTGGCCAGCTCGTAGACGACCTCGTTGTTCTCGATGCCCTCGGGGTTGAGGCCGGCGCCGGTCAGGTTGCCGTGTTTGGGGTCGGCCAGGGTGGCGGCGGCCGTGCTGGCGAAGAGGTCGAGCTGCCCGCCCACGGTCGCCTTCCCGCCGAAGTTGTGGATGACGCTGTAGATCCAGGGCTTGCCGAAGAACGCCTGGCGGCGGGTCCAGATGGGGTGGATCTCGCAGGCGAGGTCGAGGATGACCATGCGGTCGTTGGGCACCCTGCTGAGCAGGGCGGCGACCGACTCGGGGTCCCAGAAGCCCTCGGCGTTGTAGAAGAGCCAGCCCTGCATAATCCAGGTGGCGTCGGGGTCGCCGGCGACGACGGAGCGGTAGACGGCGTCGCCGTACTGCGCCAGCTTCGCCAGCCGGCCGGGGCGGTCGGCGGGGACGGGGACCTTCATCTCGTTGAACGAGTCGGCCAGGAAGTACTGGTTCTTCCCGAACTGTCGCTCCCACTCGGTGGTGAATCGCTTGCCGATCTCGGCGTACAGGGGCGAGGTGGGGTCGAGCAGGTAGCTGTTGTACCGCTTGGCGAACCCGCACCAGGGGGCCATCGGGAGGACGTCGGCGTCGGGGCGGGCACGCTTGAGGGATGGGGGGACGAACCCGGCGAAGGCGGGGGCGATCGGCTTCATGCCGAGCTGGCGCATGCGGGCGATGATCTTCTTCTGCAGCGTGACCTGCTTGTCGAGGAAGCCGTGGGGCAGGGGGCCGTCCCAACCGTTGATGTTGCCCATGCGGTGCCACGGCAGGTAGGCGGGGCCGGTGAAGTAGGCGTCGAGCTCGGGCTGGGTGATGCCCATGTCGAGCCACACCTTCTGCCAGACGGCCTCGGTCGCCACCTCGGCCAGGGGCATGTTGATGCCGTGGAGGGCGAGCCAGTCGAGCTCGCGCTCCCACTGGGGCCAGTCCCAGAAGGCGGTGGTGTAGCCGAGCGTGCAGATGTTGTACTCCTGCCGGAGCGGGAACGGCGACGCCACGTGCATCGGCGGCAGGTCGGGCAGCGGGATGGGCAGGTCGAGGTGGGTGCCCTCCCAGCCGACCATGCCGTGGCACGCCTGGCGCAGGTAGGTGTAGGCCCCGCGGGTCAGGGCGACGGTGGAGTTGCCGCGAACGTGGACGACGCCGTTGGCGGCGCTGGCGTCGAAGGCGTCGCCGGGGGTGGTGGTCGGTTCGTAGTCGAACTCAAAAGAATCGCCGCGGGTGCCGAGCAGGCGTTGCAGGACCCCGCGGGCGGCGGTGATCTCGGGGCCGTCGGCTGCATGTGCGGTTAGTGGATCAAATGCGGCGAGCCCGGCCAAGAGGATCCCAATTAAGATAAGCCGTCGCGCCGTGGTTTGCCGCATTCGTCATAACGTACAATGTTCGACCTTCAACGCCTATTTGGAGAAACATAGTTAGCTGATGGGGGTGATCTTGAGCTGCGAGGAGTGCCGTTGCGGGGCGACGGCCGCGCGGGGCTCAGCGCACGCTGTGGCGTTGTCGGTAGTGGGCGGGGCTGAACCCCTCGTGGCGGGTGAAGACCTTGGCCATCTGCACGCCGGTGCCGAAGCCGGCGCGCTCGGCGACCAGGCTCACCTTCAGGCTCGTCTCGCGCAGCAGCCGCTTGGCCAGGTCGAGCCGGCAGCGGCGGATCTCGTCGTTGATCGTTCGGCCCAGGTGCGTGGTGAACAGGTCCTGCAGGCGCCGGCGCGAGGTGGCGGTCTGCTCGGCGACGTCGTCCAGCATGATCGGCTCGGCGAAGTGGTCGTGGATGAACCGCACCGCCCGGGCCAGGTCCTCGTCGGGCACGGCCAGGATGTCGGTCGACTGCCGCTGCACCACGCCGATCGGGGGGACCATGACGGGGCCGGTCGGCGGCGGGGCACCGGATAGGATGTCGTCCAGCAGTTCGGCCGCCCGGTACCCCAGGCCGCGCAGGTCGTTGTCGACCGACGACACGGCCACCGGCGCCAGGTCGACCACCAGCGTGTCGTTGTCAACCCCGAGCACGCCCACCTGGTCGGGCACGGCCAGGCCGACCTGCTTGCACAGGTGGATCACCTCGACCGCCCACAGGTCGCCCTCGGTGAACACGCCCAGCGGGTGGGGCAGCTTGGTGATGATGTCGCGCACCCACTTGAGCTGCATGCCGGACCCGGCGTGGTCGGGGTTGGGCGAGACGGCGGGGTGGTACCGCCGCCCCGCGGCCGCCACGGTCGCCTCGAACCCCTCGCGACGGTCCCGGGAGGTGGGCGACCAGGGGTGGAACTGGAGCATGGTCAGGTGCTGGAACCCGCGGGACAGCAGGTGCTCGGCCGCCATCACGCCGGCCGCCCGGTTGTCCAGGTTCACGGTGGCCATGTTCAGGTCGGCCCGCCAGGGCGACATGTTGACGATCGGCATGCCCGAGGCGCGCAGGGCCGGCCCGAGCCGGTCGGACGAGGCGATGTAGGTGATGATCCCGTCGGCGGTCCAACCCGGCGGCAGCGTTTCCAGGTGGAGGTGGTGGGCGCGGGCGTCCAGCATCCACCCGGCCATCCGGGCGTAGGCGGCGATCCCCTGATGGACCTCGTGGATGTAGTAGTCCATCGCCATCAAGACCCGCCGGGCCACCGGCGCGCGACGGACCGTTGGGAACTCGACCGGTGGTGTGGAGCGGGCCGCCTGCACGAACCCCACCGTAACGCACCGCTGCCCAGATCGGAAAGTGAATTGCCGTGGCACGCATCGTCCGTGGGCACGGATTTCGGCCGTGATAAGCTGATCGCGTTCGCAGCGTGTGGTTGGCCGACGTGCGTCGCCACGGTTTCACCGTGATCTGCCCGCAAAGGCAACCGATTTTCCCGAACTGTGCTACCTGCGATTAGTAGGTGCTGTTACGTTGTAATTTCGAATGGGTTGGGTAATCCATTCCGGGCCGTTCCCGTCTTTCGTCACTTGAACGTTGATGCCGCTCGTCGTCGACGGGGGCACCGATAACCCTGTCATCGCCCCGGCGTTGCCCCGTGATGTCGGCGGCCGCGGCGGTGGCTCGCGTTCGGACCGGTGGGACGCCATAACCTGGGAGAATGCATGTCGCGTTGGGCCAAGCATGTCGGGCGTACGTCATCCGGTGCTCCTCTGCGAAGGGCCAAGCGTCGGTCGACGGCGGCGTTGACGACCGCCGCGGCCGGCCTGTCGCTGGGGCTCGCCCACCCGGCCAGCGCAGGCACCGACACGTGGGTCGGCAACACGTCCGTCAACTGGGCCGACGGCACCAACTGGAACCCGGCGACCCCGCCGGCCAGCGGGGACGCGCTGCTGTTCGGCGTCGCCGGCAGCGCCGGCACGACGCTGACCGACAACCTGATGACCCAGTCCACGTACAACGTGGCCGGCATCACCTTCAACAGCAGCGCTGCCGCTTACACCATTAACCCCTCCAACGCAGCCGCGGGCGGGAGCGGGTTCACCCTGCAAGGGGCGATCGTCAACAGCGGCAACAACCTGGAGACGATCAACGACCGGATCGGCCTGACCGCCACGCAGACGATCACCACCAACACCGGCGGCGGGAACATCACGCTCGGCGGCGTCGTCAACGGCACCGGCGGGCTGACCCTGAGCGGCTCGGGCACCGTAACGATGTCGGCGGCGAACGCCTACTCCGGCAACACCACCGTGAACGGCGGGACGCTGAACGTGACCGGGCAGCTCTACTCCGCCGGCGGCAACTCGGCCACGATCACCGTGGCCGGCGGGGCGCTGCTCGACGTGCTGACCACGGGGAGCGCGACCAACAACGCGATCGGCGACGGCGCCGGTGCCACCTGGTCCATCGCCGGCACGCTGAAGGTCGACGGCTCCGCCGAGATCCTCACGCTGCCGGGCAACGTGATCCTGAACAACGGCGGCACGATCGGCGGGACATCGGTCGGCGCCGGCAGCTACGGCACGCTGTACGGCGGCTCGCTGAACGGCGCCACGACCATCACCGCCAACGGCGCGGGGAACGCGATCGTGACCCCCTCGATCGGCCTCGCCGGCACCCTCGGGTTCAGCACGCCATTGGCGGGCGACGCCCTCTCGGCCTCGTCCAAACTGATTGACGGCAACGGTGCCGCCGGCATCCTGAACAAGACCGGCCAGGGCACGCTCACGTTGTCCGGGGCCAGCACCTACTCGGGCAACACGATCGTCACCGCGGGGACGCTGAACGTCTCGGGGACGCTCTACGGCGCGGGCATCCCCGCCGCCGGCACGCCGTCGATCATCATCGCCTCCGGCGCGAAGCTCGGCGTCGAGACGACGACGAACAACGCGATCGGGTACGGGTCGGCCTCCACCTGGAACGTCAGCGGCAGCCTGAGCGTGGACGGCGCCGGCGTCGTGCTGACGCTGCCCGGCAACGTCATCCTGAACAACGGGTCGATCGTCTCCACGCAGACCACGGGCAACGCCGGGTTCGGCACGCTCTACGGCGGGCTGGCCAACGGCAACGGGTACAACACGCCGGTCACCGCCAACGGGACCACCAACACGATCTCCGTCCCCACGTTCGGCATGGCCGGCGTGCAGACGTTCAACACGCCGTCGGGGACCGACGTCCTGACCGTGTCGAGCAAACTCATGGACGGCAACGGCATCACCGGCGTCCTCAACAAGGCCGGCCAGGGCACGGTCAAGGTCACCGCGGCCGAGTCGTACACCGGGAACACCAACGTCAGCGCCGGCACGCTGGTCGTCGCCAGCACGCTCTACGGCGCGGCCGCAACCACCGCCACGATCACCGTGGCCAGCGGGGCGACGCTCAACTCCAGCAGCGGCACCAACAACGCGATCGGCATGGGGTCCGGCGCGACGTGGAACGTCAGCGGTACGCTGACCGTCACCGGTGCCGGCGAGGTCCTCTCGATGCCCGGCAACCTCGTGCTCGCCAACGGCGGCACGATCACCGGCACGACCTCCAACGCCGCCTACGGAACCCTGTACGGCGGGAGCGGCTCCAACTACGTCACCCGCCTCATCGCGACCGGGGCCGGCAACACGATCAGCGTGCCCAGCTTCCGGATCGACGGGTCGCAATCGTTCAACACGCCCTCCGCGTCCGATGCCCTGCTCGTTTCCGCGCCGCTGTCGGACCGAAACAGTACGGCCAACATCACCAAGCTGGGCCTGGGCGTGCTCACGCTCAGCGGCTCCAACGCCTACTCGGGCGGCACCGCCGTCACCGCCGGGACGCTGCTGGTCACCAACACCACGGGATCGGCAACCGGCACCGCGGGCGTGACCGTCGCGGCCAACGCCGCGCTCGGCGGGACCGGCACGATCAGCGCGGCGGTCACCGTCCCCGCCAACGGGACCCTGTTCACCGGGCTGACCGCCAACACGGCCGGGGCGACCGCCGGCACCCTCACCGTGGGCCCCGGCACCTCGTTGGCCGGCTCGACGCTGATCGACCTGACCGCGCCGAACACGAGCGACAAGCTGGTGATCTCCGGCACGTCCGGCGTGACGCTGGGCGGGTCGCTGACCGTCAGCGACCCCAACAGGATCCCGTTCGCGGCCGGGCAGACGTACGCCATCCTCTCGTACGGCTCGAACTCGACGGGCGGCACCACGTTCGCCTCGCTGACGCTGCCCACGCTCTCGTCCGACCTGACGTGGGACACGACCCACCTGTACGCCAGCAGCAGCAGCGACACGCTCAGCGGCGACATCATCGTGGACGCCACCACCGCCGCCCCCGAGCCGACGAGCCTGGGGCTGCTGGCCTGCTCGACCGCCGGCCTGCTGGGCCGCCGCGTCCGCCGCCAGCGCCGCCGGGTCGGGTAGGTCGGTTGCCGGGCCGCTCGCGGCCAAGTGTGAGCAGCACGCGCGCCGCGCGAAACAGGAGTCCGCCATGTCCAAGCGAACCGGTCCCCGCCCCGCCTTCACGCTCGTCGAGCTGCTGGTCGTCATCGGCATCATCGCCGTGCTGATCGGCATCCTGCTGCCGTCGCTGAACCGGGCCCGCGCGCAGGCCCGTCGGACGCAGGACCTGAGCAACATCCGCCAGATGGCGGTGGCCGCCATCAACTACGCGACCAACGCCAGGGGCGCGTACCCGATCGGCACGCAGGGGGGCCCGTTCGGCGCCGAGGACATGGCGTGGATCAACAATGCCACGGCCGACTACTTCATCCAGTTCTGCAACGGCCACAACAACATCTTCACCGACCTCGACGCCAACCCGCTGCTGGGCCGGGTGCTGTGCTGCAACGCCGTGTTCGACAACGCGGTGCAGTTCGGCGTCGTGCAGACGGGCTACTACGCCAGCTACAACGAGGAGCAGATGGGCTGGATCTACTGGGGCGGCCGCCGGTACCAGAACTGGAATCAGTACGCGCCCGGCGTCGCCAGTGCTCGGTTCGTGCCGACGATCATCAACCGCGACGGCACGACCGGCAGCTACGCGTTGCCGCTCCGCCAGGGCGACCACCCGACCAGCCGGACGCTGTTCACCTGCTACAGCTACCTGAGCCCCAGCTACTACAACGGCATCATCCCCCACCAGACGACCGGCGGGGGCATCGCCAAGACGGTCAGCGCCTCCGACCCGTACCAGTTCATCTCCAAGGCCAAGCAGAACGCCGGCATGTGCATGGCCTACACCGACGGCAGCGCGCGATTCGTGTCGCCCGGCGACATGGGTGCCGTCACCGGGGCCAGCTACTACTACTACGACACCACCGCCCACTAGCGGGCTGCCCTCTCGCTTGCTCCCTCTCCCGGTACGCCGGGAGAGGGCTGGGGTGAGGGTCCCGTCGGGTGCCAAACCGCTTGGCCCACGAGACCGCGCTCCAACAGACGGCCGCGAAAACAGAATGATCAGACGCTCGACATTCTTGGCAGTCCCCGCGTTCGGGCTCGCCCTGCTCCTGACGATAAGGTCGGCCGCAGCACCGCCGGCCACGCGGTCGGCGGGCGACGTCGAGGTCGACGAGGAGGTGCCCGCGGCCACCATCCGGGCGACCGCGTCATCGCAGTTCTCGTCCAGCCAGCCGGCATCGAACCTGATCGACGGCACCGGCATGGGCCCGGCCGGGCACGACAACAACGCCGACGCCGTCACCATGTGGCACACGGCCGTCGACCCCGCACCCACCCGCCCCGCGGCCGGGATGCCCGAAGCCCCGGCGTGGGTCCGCTTCGACTTCGACCCGCCCCGCCCGATCGGCAAGGTCGGCATCTGGAACCACAACCAGTCGGGCCTGACCGACCGCGGCTTCAAGCGAACGCACCTGGTCGGCACGTCGGACGGCACCCACTGGTTCCCGCTGGCCGCCAACGGTCAGGAAACCCTCGTCGTGCCGCGGGCGCCGGGCGATGGCGATGCGGCGGCCAGTTGCAGCATCACCACCACCGGTCGGTCGGTGCGGTCGGTCGTGCTGGCCGCCGACGCCGTGGAGGGGAACTACGGCGGGAACGTGTACGGGCTGTCGGCCGTCAAGTTCTACGCGACGCGCCACGTGTCGACCGCCGATCTCCCGCCGCCCACCGGGCTCGACGTCGAGTGCCGCTCCTACTACCTCCGTCGTCCCGACGGTCAGCCTGGCCGCGCGATCACCGTCGGCTTTACGGGGTCCAAGCTCTACGCCGCCGCCACGCTCGCCTGTCACGGCCCGACCGGCGCGGACCAGCGCCTGCCGATCGCCGCCAACCGCAACGGGACCGATAGCGTCGACTGGACCCTCCCGCCGGG
The DNA here is from genome assembly GCA_965198865.1 of Tepidisphaeraceae bacterium. GTDB lineage: Bacteria > Planctomycetota > Phycisphaerae > Tepidisphaerales > Tepidisphaeraceae > CBDAQA01. Next base: position 109,309 of record CBDAQA010000028.1, read on the forward strand.
CGTGGGCGTGACCGCAAACGCGACCATCGACCTGACCCTGACCGTGGCCGGCACGACGGTCCGCCAGACGGTTGACGTGCCCAAGCTGCGGCAGTGGACCGTCTACCTCTACCCGCAGTCGCACGTCGACATCGGCTTCACCACGACCCAGGATTTCGTCCGTCGGATCCACGAGCGGAACGTCGACGTCGGCATCGACATGGGTCGGGCCAGTGCCAACTACCCGGCCGGCGCGCGGTCGGTCTGGAACACCGAGGCCCAGTGGGTGGTCGAGTCGTACCTGCACGACGCCACGCCCGAGCGGCGGGCCGCGTTCATCGATGCCGTCAAGCGCGGCTGGATCGGCCTCGACTGCAACTACGACAACGCCAACACCAGCATCTTCTCCGACGAGGAGTTCCTGCGGTTCTTCCGCCACGGCATGGAGATGCGCCGGCTGACCGGGAGGCCCGTCGACACGATGGTGCAGTTCGACGTGCCGGGCATGAGCTGGGGCGTCGTGTCGGCCGCGGCACAGTGCGGCGTGCGCGGCGTGCTGAACTTCGCCAACGACTTCGCCCGCCTCGGCAGCAGCCGGGCCACGTGGGAGGGCAGGCCGTTCTGGTGGGTCGCGCCCGACGGCAAGACGCGCGTGCTGTTCCTCCAGGGCCCCACCTACGCCACCAGCGTCTACCTCAAGGGCGCGAAGGTGAAGCTCAAGCCCGCCGCCCCCGCCGACCGGTACCCCGAGGCCGACCTCGGCCACGTGCCCACGCCGGTGCAGGACTTCCGCAAGGACATGGACCGGGTCACCACCGCCAACCCATCCGCCCTGTTCCTGGACCCGTTCATCTTCCGCGAGTCGCGCCGGCTCGAGAAGGCCGACTGGCCGTACGACATCTACTTCATGGCCTGGGGCCTGTGGGACAACGCGTTCGCCGACGGCGACCTGCCCAAGTCCGTCCGCGCCTGGAACGAGAAGTACGCGTTCCCCAAGGTCGTCATCAGCGACGCCCATGGCATCGTGACCGCCTTCGCCGACAAGTTCGATGACCTGATCCCCCAGGTCCACGGCGACTACACCGAGTACTGGACCGACGGCCTCGGCTCCGACGCCCGCCGCGTCGGCGAGGTCCGCGTTGCCAAGGAACGACTGGTCGACAGCCAGGTCCTGGCCACCCTGCTCAAGCCCGGCCACCCCGCCACGCTCGCCGGCACCGACGACGCCTGGCGCGACGTGATGCTCGCGTCGGAGCACACCTGGGGCTACTACGTCCCGTCGTCCCCGTTCGCCAAGCGGGTCGAGGCGGTCAAGGCCTCCTACTTCGACGGCGCCGCCGACCGCAGCCGCGCCCTGCAGACCGCTGCCCTGAAGTCGATCGAGCGGCCCGACGGCGACGCGATCACCGTGATCAACACGCTGTCGTTCCCGCGCACCGGCGTCGTCACGATTCACTCGCCCGCCCCCGGCATCGTGGACGACGCCGGGCGCGACGTGCCCGCCCAGCGCTTGGCCGACGGCGACCTGGCGTTCCTCGCCGCCGACGTTCCCGCGCTCGGGTGCAAGAGCTATCATCCCTCGCCGCGCCCCGCGGTCGCGCCGGCCGTTGGCTGCGTCGCTTCAGGCAACGCGCTCCACAACGGCCCGGTCGACGTGATCCTGGACCCCGCGAACGGCGACATTGATCGGCTGAACTTCAACGGCCACGAGTTCGTCAACCGCGACTCGCCCTACCGGCTCAACACGTACCGCTACCTGCGCGCCGGCGACGCGCCCGACAAGGCGACCGGCCCGTCCGCCGTCACCATCGCCGTCAAGGAGGCCGGCCCGATCGTGGCGTCGCTGATGGTCACGTCCAAGGCCGAGGGGTGCAACCAGCTCAACCGCGAGGTCCGACTCACGGCCGGCGACCCGCGCGTCGAGTGCGTCGACACCATTGACAAGATCGCCACGCCGGCCAAGGAGGGCGTCCATTTCGCCTTCGCCTTCAACCTGCCCGGCGGAACGCCCCGCATGGACATCCCCTGGGGCGTCATGGTGCCCGAGGCCGACCAGATCCCCGGCGCCAACCGCAACTGGCTCGCCTGCCAGCGCTGGGTCGACCTCTCCAACGACCGCGACGGCGTCACCTGGACCTGCGCCGAGATGCCGCTCATTGAGTTCGGCGACATCACCGCCAACATCATGGGCATGGGCAGTTCCCCCAAGCAATGGCTGCCGCACCTGCTCAAGCCGCGTACCACGCTGCTGTCATGGGCCCTCAACAACCACTGGTTCACCAATTTCCCCGATCGCCAGGGCGGCGTGATTCTGTTCCACTACGCGATCCTGCCCCACGGCCCCTACGACCCGGCGGTCGCCAACCGCTTCGGCCTCGACCGTGCCCGCCCGCTGATCGCCATCCGCACGACCGGCAGCCCAAAGTTGATCGCCCCCGTCGCGGTCGACAACCCGCGCGTGTTCATCTCTGCCCTCAAGCCCAGCGACGACGGCGCCGCCGTGATCCTCCGCCTGCGGTCCGTCTCCGACCATCCCGAACCGGTCCACCTGACGTTCCCCGCTGGCACGCCCAAATCGATCCAGCAGTGCCAAGCCGACGAGGTGCCGCTCGTGCCCGCCGCCGCGGATCTCACGGTCCCGCCGCTCGGCGGCGCGAGCCTTCGGATGCGGTATCCTTGATCGCCGCCATCTTTCCGCAAGTGGCCAAAGCCCTAGTTACCCGCGCCGCTGGAGACATCGTGTTCACCCGTCAACCGCTATCGGTCGCGCTGTCCCTCCTGATGTCCCTCGCGTGCCGGCGCGCGGTCGCCGCCGTCGCGTTCCCCGGCGTTGATCCTGGCCCCGCAGCGTCGGTGCAGGACGGCGACCGTTACACGCTGCGGAACAACGTCCTCTCCGCCACTTGGCGTGCCGACGGCGGCGCGCTCGCCCCGGTCGAGTTTGTCGACCGGGTCGGCAACGCGCGACACGACCAGACCGGGGCCGCGCTGTTCCGCCTGGCCACGCGAGCGTCGCCGACGCTGCCGCCGGGGTTCGACGTCGCCGTGCGGCTCTCGCGCGACACGGTGACGGTCGCCGCCTCGCGCGACGGCGTCGACTGGCGCGACCTGGCCTCGTTCCCCCGTGCCGACTTCGCCGGCAATCCCACGCTCCTCCGCATCGGCAAGATGAGCAGGATCGGCACCGCGACCGACAACCCCGGCGAACACGGCCCGCCCGGCGAATGCACAATCACCGACGTTGTCCCGCCGCCCGCCCCAGCCGGGCCGTTCCACTTCGCCGGCAACGCCCATGTAGCGTCGGTGCGTGACTTCCCCTTTCCGCCCGGCGTCACCGCGGCGTCGTGCCGCATCGACAAGGGGACCGACCACGGCATGACCTGGGGCCCGGCGCTGGCGTTGGTATGGGAGGAGGGCCGGCGGTTCGTCGTCGTCGGCGTGCGCGACGCGAACGGCACGTTCAACGTCGACACCGCCGCGGGCGAGCGGATCGTCTCGGCCAAGCTGGACCCGTTTCCGCCGTTCGACCTGCCGTCCTCGGCGTTCCGGCTGACCACGCCGCCCGCGATCGTCCACCTGACCGGCCAGCGCGATGGCGTTCGACTGGCCGACCGGCTTGCCGGGTCGGCCGTCGTGGCTGATCTCACGTCGGACGCCGGCCTGCACGTCCGCTGGCGCGCGGAGCTGCGTGATGGTTCCAACTACGTCCGCCAGACGGTCGAGCTCACGTCGCCACAGCAGACCATCGGGCTCACCGCCGTCGAGCTGGCCGACGTGCGAGCCCCCGGCTTGGCCACCATCGGCAGCTGCCCCGGGTGCCCGGTGGCGGGACGCGGGCTGTTCGCTGGCGTCGAGATCCCGGGGTCGCAGAACGTCACCACGGCCGACGGCGCGCGCGTCCGCTTCGCGTGCAGTTTGGCCGTGTCGCCGGCGCAGTCGTACGACTTCGGGCAGGTCGTGGGCGTCTGGTCGGCGAACCAGCTGCGGCGGTCGTTCCTGTACTACGTGGAGCGCGAGCGCGCCCGGCCGACCAAGCCGTTCCTGCACTACAACTGTTGGTACGACCTCGGCTATGGCGTGACCGCCGACGGCATCGCCGGCGCGGCCGAGGCGTTCGACCGGGAGATGGTCCGGGCCCGCGGCGTGCCGGTCGAGTCGTACCTGGTCGACGACGGCTGGGACGACGTCCACCGCGGCCTGTGGGCCGAGAACCTCCGCACCTTCCCCGGCGGGTTCGCCGCCCTCAAGGCCCGGCTCGACCTGCTCGGCGCGCACCTGGGCGTGTGGATCTCACCGCTGGGCGGCTACGGCGGGGCCGAGCAGCGGACCGCGCTGGCGCGGCGCGCGGGGCTCATCCCCGCCGACGGCCAGCTCGACCTGTCGTGCCCCGCCTACAAGCGGTGGTTCCAGGGCCGGTGCCTGCAACTGATGCGCGAGGGGGGCGTGAACGCGCTCAAGTGGGACCGGGCCGGCGACGGCGTGACGCCGCACTTCATGGCGCTGCTCGACGTCGCGCGCCACCTGCGGGTGGCCAACCCTGAGGTGTTCATCAACGTCACCGTCGGCACGTGGCCGTCGCCGTTCTGGTTGAACCACGTCGACACGACCTGGCGCAACGGCACCGGCGACGTCGGCTGGGCCGGCGTGGCCAACGACCCGGCCAACCCGGTCCACGCCCGCGAGCGGTGGCTGACGTTCCGCGACGGGTCGTGCCGCCAGCGCTTCGTCGAGGCGTCGCCGCTCTACCCGCTGAACTCGGTCATGCACCACGGCATCGTCCACGGCCGAAACTTCCAGGGTGGCGACGTCGGTAAGAGCGGGCCCGACCTGCGGCACGAGGCGCGGTCCTACTTCGCCACGGGGTCGACGCTGCAGGAGCTGTACCTGACGCCGTCGATGATGACGCCGGCCGCGTGGGACGACGTCGCCGCCGCCGCCCGCTGGGCGCACGCCAACGCCGACGTGCTGGTCGACGCGCACTGGGTCGGCGGCGACCCGCTGAAGCTGGAGCCGTACGGCTACGCCGCGTGGAACGGTCGCAAGGCGACGCTGATGCTCCGCAACCCCGACGACCGCCCGCGGACGATCGCCGTCGACCCGGCGGTCGCGTTCGAGCTGCCGCCCGGCGCGCCGATGCGCTACCGCTTGACCAGCCCGTACGCCGACGCGCCGGCCCCCGTGTCGGAGATGGTCGCCGGTCGGATTGAGACGATCGCGCTGCAGCCGTTCGACGTGCTGGTGCTGGACGCGACGCCGACGCCGTGACACGGGCCTGCGAGTTCCGTGCCCCGCTGAAGCGGGCACGCCGGTGCGTTCCTGTTTTGGGATGACCCGGCGTTACCGCGCGGGTACGCTTGCGGTTCATGTCCCGGGCCGGACGAATCTCGATGGCCGCTGTCTGCGTCATCGCCCTCGGGTGCGACCGGCGTCCGCCGGTGGTGCGGCTCACGTTCACGACGCCGGGCGCGGCGATGGCGACGGCGGTCGACGCGACGGTGGGCCAGCCGCTGCTGCGGTCGGAGGCGACGGTGCCGCACGTGGACCACATCGCGGTGATCAGCTCGACGGCGAAGCTGGAGCTCTACCTGGTCGGGTCGCCGGGCTGCAACCGGGTCGACCTGGCGCGGGACGCCACGATCGCCGCGGCGAGCGCCGCCCTGCCCGCCGGCACGGTGCTGTCGACGGTGACGCACCTGCCGCCGGGGTCGGCCATCCCGACGCCGACGGCGGCGATGGCGAACAGCATGACGATCGACATCGACCCCGACCGCGCCGCCGCCGCGGGCACGTCGGTGCAGGCGATCGTCGCCGCGTTCGAGGCCCGGTCGCACGACCGGTCGACCCCCGCCGGCGGGAACACCGTGGAGGAACTGGAAGCTGTCCCGATCCCCGCCGCCGACGGAAGCCACGTCCCGCTCGGGAGCGTGGCGCGGGTCACCAACCACCCGCAACGGGCGATGCTCCGTCGCGACCTGTGACCTAGCCGCGAAGCCGCGGATGTACATCCGTCGCCAGCTACATGACGGCGTCGCCGAGATGAAGCGGGGAAGAATTGAACCACGAAGGCGCGAAGGTCGGACGAAGGAGATGGCGACCGAGCACCGGCCCGCTTTGTCTCGAGGCTCCGCTCTGGCCAGCGAAGAAGTTGGAACCACAGATGCACACGGACGCACACCGATCAGAAAATAGCCAACATCCGATCGGTGTGCGTCCGTGTGCATCTGTGGTTCCGCCCTCTTCTTTCGCGGGAGGGAAGCCTTGAGACAGAGCAGCGCCGCCCTAGTTTTGCCGGCTGTTCTCACGAAATGTTGGGCTCTGGACGGATTCCGGTTCGCCAACGCAACGTCGAGTATCCACGAGGGGACACGAAGCAGGTGAACTTGGCCCTGTTCTTCCTTCGTGTGCCTTCGCGTCCTTCGTGGATACCTCTACCAACGGTCTCGGGAGACGAGCCGACCTTTGATTCTCCGCTTCGTCCCACCTTCGCGTCTTCGCGCCTCCGCGGTTCAATTCTTCGCCTTCCCATGTCTGGGCGTCGTCAGGCGGCAACCCGCGGACCGCGAAGGAGCAAGCGACGACTGCGCCTGTTCGTCAGGTGGTGCATCCAGCCCGCCCAACGCCGGGCTCACCCGAACAGCTGGAACTCGGCGATGTCGCCGTAGCTGCTGGCGGGGGACAGGTAGCGGAAGTAGCGGTAGGTCGCGGGGGTGCCGAGCGTGATGGTCGTCAGAGCGCCGGCAGTCGGGGCGGACGCGATCGTGTAGAGGTTGACGACGCCGGTGGCGAAGGTGGCGGAGTTCGACGCCTGGAGGATGCCGCCGACCATGCGGGAGGCGAAGCCGGCGCGGGGGGCGAAGGCGATGGTCGTGACCGACCTGGCGGAGCCGAGGTCGAGGCCGACCCAGTTGCCGGTTGCGGTCGGGCCTTCGAAGTAGGTGGACAGGCTGCCGTCGGTCGCCTTGGCGATCGTGTTGCCGGCGCCGGCGTAGGAGCCGGCCGTGCCGATGGTGGTGCCGGTGAGGGGGGTGAGCGTGACGGCGGCGGCGGCGGCGGCGGCGGTGGTGGTGGTCGCCTTCAGCTGCGGGTTGGCCCAGTCGGCGTGGTCGTAGTCGATCGTGCCGGAGACGCCGGGCAGCGCCCTGAGGATGAGCGTGGTGACGTTGGCGACGCTGACGCTGGCGTGGCCGACAGCGCTGGTGCCGGTGACGACGCCGCTGTCGTACAGGGTCACCCCGTCGCCCAGGATCTGGAAGCGCACCGAGCCCTGCCCCTTGGTCTCGTCGTCCACGCCGACGTCGACGGTGAACGTGGCGTACTTCTTGGCCAGGGCGTAGGTGATCGTGCTGCTGGCGTGGGCGCCCAGGCCGGTGGCGTAGGCGGTGCCGCGTAGGGTGATCGGGTTGCCGAGGATGCTGGCGTTGGTCTGAAGGGTGCCGTAGCCGACCGTCGCCGCGGTCGGCTTGAGCGTGGTCAGGGACGTGGTGGTGGAGGTCGGCGTAGGCGTGGGCGTGGGCGTCGGCGTCGGCGTGGTGGCCGCGGTCGTCAGCAGCCGGGCGTTGGCCCAGTCGGAGTGGTCGTAGTCGATGCTGCCGCTGACGCCGTTGGTGGCGATCAGCTGCAGGGTCGTCACGCCGGCCACGCTGACGCTGAGGTGGTCGACGGCCGACTTCCCGGTGACGACGCCGCTGTCGTACAGCGTGGTGCCGTCGCCGACGACCTTGAAGTCGACCGAGCCGAGCCCGTTCACCTCGTCGTCGACGCCGACGTCCGACGCGAACGTAGCGTACGCGCCGGCCAGGTTGTAGGTGATGGTGGAGACCGCGTGCGTGCCGATGCCCTTGGCGTAGGTCGTGCCGCGGAGCGTGAGGGTGTTGCCGCTGATCGACGCGTCCTTGTGGATCGTGCCGTAGCCGGTCGTGGCCGACGTCCACGACAGGTCGCTGAGGTACGTCGTCGTCGCCGTGGGGGTCGGGGTTGGCGTCGGTGTCGGGGTGGGCGTGGGCGTTGGCGTGGGAGTCGGCGTGGTCGATGGGCTGACGGTGGCTGTGGCCCAGGGCGAGTAGAGGATGTTCCCACCGGCCGACAGCGACCAGCCGGCTGAGGGGTCGTAAGCGCCGCCGCCCACGGCGTCGCCGGTCCCGGGGCCGTACCCGCTGGGGCCGGAGCTGCTACCCCAGTAGTTGTTGCGAGCGTCGAACGAGCCGTCGTAGGTGTCGAAGTTGCAGGCGACGGAGATGTGCGTGGCGTAGTCGTCGTTGTTGTTGGTGAAGTTGTTGTCGTTGACGGCGAAGCCGCTGTTGTCGCCCGGCGTCGCCTTGCTGTCGACGGCCACGCCGGGGCCGCTGTTGTTGTAGACCGTGTTGTAGGTGATCGACACGTTGCTGTCGCCGCCCTCGAACCGGAGCGAGCCGCTCCAGTGGTCCAGGGTGCCCGTGACGGTGTTGCCGGTGATGGTGACGCCGGTCGCGTTGAAGAACAGGGTGGCCTTGCCGTTGCTCTGGAACAGGTTGTTGGTCACGCGGATCTGCGACTGGTCGCCGGTGCCGCCGGCCTCGAAGGCCAGGGCGGCCTCCAGGCCGGTCGTGCCGGAGCTGCCGCGGTTGTTGTAGAAGGTGTTGGCGTCGACCGTGACGTTGGTCAGCTTCCCGCCGGACTCCGACTCGTCGGTGTAGATGCCGCGGCCGCCGTTGGTGCCGGCGTTGTTGTTGCTGCCGAAGTAGCAGTGCTGGATCAGGGCGGCGTCGGTCGCGCTGGCGTTGGCCAGGAACAGGCCGGTGACGTTGCTGGTCAGCACGTCGTTGACGATGTGCGTCCCCGAATGGTTGGGTCCGATGACGATGCCGGCGCCGAGCGTGTCGTCCTGGCTGGTCTCGCCGGTGACGGTGAAGCCGTCGACCGTGACGTCGTTGGCCAGGATGTGGAAGGCCGAGGAGTGGACGCCGCCCGACACGGCTCCGGTGACGACCGACTCGGTCGATGCGGTGGCCGTGGGTCGGCCGCTGCCGCGCGCGTCGACGCCGGCGCGGGCCCCTTCGATCGTCAGCGACTTGCTGATCGTCACCTGCTCGGGGTAGGTGCCGGCGTCGACGGTGACGGTCCCCCCGGCGGCGGCGACGTTCACCGCCGCCTGGATCGTGGCGTATGACGTCGAGCTGCCGACGACGTGGGCGGCCAGCAGGAGCCGGCGCTCGACCGGCTCGACGGCGGACCCGGCGGCCCCGCGGACGGACCGACGGCGTTGGCTGGCGTGAAACATGGGTGGCTTCTCGGCAAGGGCCCACCCGCCGGGGCGGGGAGCCGACCGCGACGCCGGTCGCAACCGGCGTCGACGGGACAGTGATCGTGTGCTTGGACAGATGGGCGACCGCCACGCCGTCCGACCGTTCGGACCGGGCCGCCAAGAGGATCTGCGCAACGCCTATGGTTTAAGTTCGGCTGGCTCACATGCAAGTCGCGGGGTGGCGATGCGTCAGTCTATTTGCCGCCGCTTGGAAGGTCGGGCAAGCGGTGAGGGCTGCGCAAGCTGGGAATCCGTGCGAGTGCTGCGTCCCACCTCTGCAGTCGCTCCGATAATCGGGGCAGTTACGAGTGAGAGAGCGAATCTGGAAAATTTGCCCCGCACGGCTTGACGTTGAATCGTACGTGTTGGGCATGGACCACCAGCCCTCACGGAAGAGTGCCCGCGGCAAACGCCACCCGTCGTTCGAGAAGCTGGAGGACCGGCAGATGATGTCGGTCACGCTGGCGACGTCGGCGACGCCCGCCGCGGCTCCGGCGGGGTCGGCGAAGCTGACCGGGACGGCGATCGGCACGGCCGGGTCGTACAACAACGCCGGCAACACGATCGCCAAGGCGTTGGACGGGAACGTGAACACCTACTTCGACGCGCCGTCGCTCAACGGCGGGTGGGTGGGGCTGGACCTGGGCGTGGCCGAGCAGGTGACGCAGGTGCAGTACGTCCCGCGGGCCGGGTGGGCGAGCCGGATGACGGGCGGGTTCTTCCAGGGGTCGAACACGGCCGACTTCTCGTCGGGGGACGCGACGCTGTTGACGGTGCCGTCGGCGCCGGCGGCGGGCGTGTTCACGGTGGCACCGGTGGCCGTGGCGGGGACGTTCCGGTACGTGCGGTACGTCGCGCCGGCCGGCGGGTACGGCAACATCGCCGAGGTGGAGTTCGACGGCAACGTGCCGGCGCCGGTGGTCCCGCTGGCGGTGCCGGCGGTGCCGACGGCGGTCGCCGCGACGGCGTCGGCGGCGGGCGTCCACCTGACGTGGACCGGCGACCCGGCGAGCACCATTGACTCGTACACCATCAGGCGGCAGGGGCCGACGGACGCCGGGTACGTCACGCTGACGACCGTGACCGGCACCGCGTACGACGACGCGACGGCGGTGGCGTCGACCACCTACTCGTACGTGGTGGTGGCCAACAACAGCGCCGGCGTGTCGCCGGTGTCGTCGGCCGCGGTGGTCACCATGCCGACGCCAGCGGCGAACCCGTGGGCGGACGTGGACATCGGTGCCCCTGCCAAGACCGGGTCGGCCAGCGTGAGCCCGACGGGCACGGTCACGGTCAGCGGTGGTGGGGCCGACATCTGGAACATGACGGACCAGTTCAACTACCAGTACCAGTCGCTGGCGGGCAACGGGTCGATCGTGGCGCAGGTGACGTCGCAGACGAACACGAACAGCTGGGCGAAGAGCGGCGTGATGATCCGCGAGTCGGGCAACGCCGACAGCCGGTTCGTGCTGCTGGCGCTGACGCCGGGCAACGGCATCTCGCTGCAGGCGCGGTCGGCCACGCACAGCACGCCGGGGATCGTGACGGGCACGGTGGGCGTGGCCGGGGTGTGGCTGAAGCTGTCGCGCAGCGGCAACGTGTTCACGGGGTCGTACTCGACCGACGGGACGACGTGGAAGGTGCTGGGCAGCGTGACGGTCACGATGGTGGACAACGTGACGGCCGGGCTGGCCGTGACGGCGCACGACAACACGAAGCTGTGTACGGCGACCTTCGCCAACGTGCTGACCACGCAGGGGACGACGGCGGCGTCGGGCTGGACGAACGCGGCGACGGCGCCGCTGAGCCGGTGGGAGGCGCAGAGCTTCACCTACAACGGCAAGCTGTACGCGTTCGGCGGGTTCATCGACCGCAACCTGGACGCCACCGGCGAGGGGGACGTGTACGACCCGGCCACGCAGACGTGGACGCAACTGACGACGATCCCCGTGAGCGGCGGGCTGACCCACGCGGCGGTGACGGTCGTGGGCGACACGGCCTACTTCGCCGGCGGGGACATCGGCACGTTCACGCACGGCAAGTCGTCGATCACGGCGACGGCCACCGTGCTGACCTACAACATCACGACCAACACCTGGGGCACGACCACCGCGCTGCCGGCGGCCGGGTCGTGCGCGGGGCTGGTCTGCATCAGCAACAAGCTCTACTACTACGGCGGGCTGAACGCGGCCTGCACGTCCGACCTGGCCAACACCTGGATGCTGGACCTGGCCAACCCCTCGGCGGGGTGGGTGGCGCGGGCGGCGATGCCGAACGCGCGGGACCACGTCGGCGCGGTGGCGATCAACGGCATCGCCTACGCCGTCGGCGGCGGGCACCTGTACAACCAGACGAGCGGCAACGACGCCGAGGTCGACGCTTACAACCCGGTGACCGACACCTGGACCAAGGTGGCCAGCCTGCCGGTGCCGAACAGCTCGATCGAGACCAGCACGATGGTCGTCAACGGCAAGATCGTCGTCGTCGGCGGGCAGACCAACGGCGGGTACGACGGCATCTACCAGAGCGCCGTGCTGGCGTACGACCCGGCGACCAACAGGTGGACGCAGGTCGCCACGCTGCCCGAGGCGAGCCAGAGCGCGTCGGTCGCCTACATCAACGGCCAGCTAATCGTCGCCAACGGCACGGTCGACAACCAGGGCGGCTGGGCGCAGAACTGGACGTGGACGAACAGCTCAATCGTCATCTGACGCGCGCGACGGACTCCGTTCCTTCCCGTGAGGCCCCGCACGGGCGTGCGGGGCCTCTGCGTTTCATATTGTGGTCGCCGCCATGCCGACGTTGTCGCCACCCATCGTTCCGCGCTTGACCCGGCCGACGCTGACGACGGACGTGGACGCGCTCCACGACCTCGCAGAACGGTTGAACGGCCGGCCCGTGCCGGGCGTGCGGATGACGGAGCGGCAACTCGTCGGGTGGTGCCCGGAGGAAATACAGGCCGAGTGGGTCGATGGGGAGGTGATCTTGGTCCCGTTTGAAACGCCGAGTCATGACAGCCGGGAGGTGCTGTCGGGCTCCGTCGTACTGGGATACGGCGAGCATCACGACCTCGGGCACGTTTACATTGGGACGGTGCCGGTCCGCCTCCCCGGCCAACGCCGACGTCGGGTGCCCGACGTGGTGTTCATTGCCGCGGCGCAATCGCACCTGATCGGCGACACTGAGATTGACGGTGCCCCCGACCTGCTCGTCGAGATCGTGTCGCCCGACAGCGTGAGCCGGGACTGGGTCGACAAGCGGGACGACTACCAGAAGGCCGGCGTGCGCGAGTACTGGATCGCCGATGCTCGATACGAGCGGTTCGCAGCCTACCGGCTGCACGGCAAGTCGTACCGCCAGATCGAGCCGGATGAGGACGGCCGGGTGTACTCACGGGTGCTGAAGGGGTTGTACGTCCGGCCGGCGTGGCTGTGGCGGACGCCGCTGCCGAAAGTGGCGGCGATCCTCAGAGAGCTGGGCGTCAAGTAGATCGCCATCAAACGTCGCCCGTACGATGTCGGCGTGCCAACGCTCTGGATCTTCGAGGACCAGCTCTCGCCGTCGCTGTCGACACTGACGGCTCACCCCGGCGCGGCGGTGCTGATGGTCGAGAGCGACCGGGCGTTCCGGCAGTGGCGGTATCACAAGAAGCGGATCACGTTCCTGTGTGCCGCGATGCGGCACTTCGCCGCGGACCGGCGGGCGGCGGGCCGCGCGGTGAACTACTACCCGCTGCAGCCGATCGGGTACCGCGACAGCATCGCCGCGATCCGGCACCACGTCGCGACCACGGGCGACAACCACTTCATCGTCGTAGACCCGGCCGACCACCACACGCGGGCGTGGCTGGACACGCTCCCGGCGCGGCTCGGCATCACGATCGACGTCGTGCCGAACACGCTGTTCCTGACCGACAAGACGAGGTTCGCGGCGTGGCTGCGGTCGCTGCCGCGGCCGCCGGTGATGGAGCAGTTCTACCGACTGATGCGGATCAAGCACCGCGCGCTGCTGGTGGACGGGCGGCCGGTGGGCGGGCGGTGGAACTTCGACCGGATGAACCGCAGGCCGGCGCCGGGGGCGCTGCTGATGCCGGCTTCGCCGGCGTTCGCGCCGGATGAAGTGACGCGCGACGTTATGGCCGAGGTGGAACGTCGGTTCGCGGATCATCCTGGGACGACGGCGGGGTTCGACTATCCGGCATCGCGGGCCGACGCGGAGGCGGCGCTGGCGGACTTCCTCGAGCACCGGCTGCCGTTCTTCGGCGACGTGGAGGACGCCATGCTGGCGGACCATCGGACGCTGTACCACAGCCGGCTGTCAGCCGTGCTGAACGCGGGGCTGGTCGCGCCGATGGAGGCCGTGCGCGGGGCGGAGGAACGACATCGGCAGGGGCTGGCACCGATCCACGCCGTCGAGGGGTTCATCCGGCAGATCCTCGGCTGGCGGGAGTACGTGTACGGCATCTATCACACGTTCATGCCGGAGTACCGCGGGCGCAACGCGCGCGGGGATGACCGGCCGCTGCCCGACTTCTTCTGGACCGGCGACACCGACATGGCCTGCCTGCGGCGGACGATCACCGACGTGATCGACCACGGGTACAACCATCACATCCAGCGGCTGATGGTGATCTGCAACTTCGCCGCGCTGGCGGGGCTGAGCCCGCAGGCGGTGGCCGACTGGTTCCTGGCGATGTACGTCGACAGCCACGACTGGGTGGTGACGCCGAACGTGATCGGGATGGCGATGAACGCCGACGGCGGGATCGTGGCGACCAAGCCGTACGTCAGCTCGGCGGCTTACATTCACCGCATGAGCGACTACTGCGGCGGCTGCCGGTTCGACCCGAAGGTGAAAGTCGAGTCGACAGCGTGCCCGTTCAACTCGCTGTACTGGACGTTTCTGGAGGACCACCGGGAAGCCGTGGCGGCCAATCCGCGGATCGGCGCGGTGCTGAGACACCTGGATCGAACGTCGGCCGAGGATCGTGCGGCGATGCGGCGGCAGCGTGAGGCCGTACTGCGGGGGTTATGCGTTGAACCGCCCGTTTAGCGACGGCCTGGACGGCGGGGCTCCCGAGCGAAGAGAAGCCCGGCCCTCCGGGTGTTCGCTGAACAAGTGTGCCTCATCTCGGTCGCAGGGCCAAGATCAGCTCGACCTCGCCGCGGGGGCGGTCGATGTGTCGGGCGATGTCGGATGCCGACTCGCCCTGGTCGGCCAGCTCGTACACCTGCTGGTGGCGGGCGTCGGCGGCGTTGGCCAGCGCGAGCGAGGGGCCTTCCTCGAAGGTGTGGGTGGTCACGTCGGATGGTGGTGTCGGGGCAAGCGTTGGCGGCGGTGTCGACAGCGCGGTCCGGCAGTCGTCGATCATCCGTTGGAGCATGGCCGCCTTCTCGTCGGCGTCATCGATCATCATGGCCAGCTTGGTCGTTCGCGTGTCGAGCTGGGCGGTGATCTGGCGGGCCATCTCCGACAGCTCGACCAGCAGGTTCTGCATCTGCCGCTCGACGTTGCGCTGCTGGGAGAGCGTTGACTGGCCGGGCGATTTGGCGAGCGGGTCGCCCTTCCGCTTGGCGTTGGACCGCATCAGGTAATAGATGATCCCCAGCGCGATGAAGCAGATGACCGCCCACTGCACCTGGCTGATCGGGTGGCCGGCCACGTCGCCGAGGAGGGGGACCGGGCGGTACAGGGGGGGAATCACTGACATGGGTCGGATCGCACGCGGCGGCGGGCGGTTGCCTATCCTGCCGTAGGACCGTCGCCGTTTCAACCGGAACGATCCATACGTTACGATCGCACAATGCCCATGCCGCACCCGCTGACGCCCGCCGAGATCGCCGCCATCGTGAGCGACCGGTTCGGGGACGACCTGACCGGCTCGTTCGTGTCCGAGGGGGAGAAGCACCCCCGCGTCCACCTGCCAGCGGCACAGTGGCGGGCTGTTGCCGTGTTCCTGCGCCGGGACGAGCGGCTATCGCTGGACTGGCTCGCCTGCCTGAGCGGGGTCGACTACGCCGCCGAGGGGCAGTTAGCCGTCGTCTATGACTTGGCCAGCTTTGACCACCGCCACCAGTTCGCGGTGAAGGTGTTCTGCGACCGGGCCGACCCACGCGTGCCCAGCGTGGTCGACCTGTGGCCCGCTGCCGACTGGCACGAGCGGGAGGCGTTCGACCTGCTCGGCATCCGGTTTGACGGCCATCCGGACCTCAGCCGCATCCTGCTGGCCGACGACTGGGACGGCCACCCGCTCCGCAAGGATTATGTGTTCCCGCGCGAGGTGCATGGCATTCCGGGCAGCGTTGAACTCGACTGGCAGCAGGCATGACTGTCGCAACGATCGTTTGCAGTTGAACCTGAAAAATTGGTCAGTTCAAACGTTCAAATTTCGAAATCATTCTCACAATTTTACAAGGCTTTTCACTTGGGATTCTGGATTAAGCATAATTCCCATGTCCCTCAACATTTACTCGCCAAAAAATTTCTAGTTTGGGGGCTTGCATTTGTCAGGCTGAGCGATATTGTCTGTGCATCGACCTTCTGGTTGCCCAGTTAATGGGCAAACAGTGGGGTGGGGACTGTGGTGGCGAACAGCTGCTGGAGTCTCATATTGCCGGGGGCTTCCCCGAAGAGGGTTCCCCCCCTCCCTCTTCACCCCCCGGCATTAAACTACGCTCTCAGCCGCTCGGCCTCCCCTCCGGGCGTCTCTCCCTCCCAAATAGTTGAGAGCTAAAGGGCTGCGAACTTCGGTTCGGAGCCTTTTTTGTTGCGCCTCCCCATGTTTCCCACTTCACGGCGGACCCGCCCGCGAGTATCCCGGCACGCATGACACAGACCGACACGCCGCGCGTTCGCCAGCGGATCGTCATCGTGGGCGGGGGGTTCGGCGGCGTCTACACCGCCCTGCACCTGGAGCGGCTGATCCGCCGGACCGGTGTGCCGCTCGACGTGACGCTGGTCAGCCGGGACAACTACTTCCTGATGACCCCCCTGCTCTTCGAGGCCGGCAGCGGCGTCCTCGAGCCTCGGCACGCGGTGAACCCCATCCGGCCGCTGCTCCGCACGACGCGCTTCATTGAGGCTCGCGTAACCGCCGTCGACATCGGTGCCCGCGTCGTCCACGCCACACAGGAGGGCGACCCGCCTGGCGCCACCGTCGCGCTGCCGTACGACCACGTCGTGATCGGCGTGGGCGGCGTGACCAACACGTCACTGGTCCCCGGTGGCGACTCGGCCCTCACGTTCAAGACGCTGGCCGACGCGATCTTCCTGCGCAACCACCTGATCGACCTGTTCGAGAAGGCCGACGCCGAGACCGACCCCGCCCGTCAAGCCGCCCTGCTCACGGTCGTGGTCATCGGCGCGGGGCTGGTCGGCGTCGAACTGGTCGGCGAGCTGACCGAGTTCCTGCCCACTCTGATCCGCAGCTACCCCCGGTTGAACGTGAACAACATCCGCCTGGAGCTGATCGAGGCGGCGGACAAGATCCTGCCCGAGATGGAGCGGCCGCTGCGTGACTACGCCGGCAAGTTGCTCGGCAAGCGCGGCGTCCGCGTCCGCACGGGGTCGAAGGTGCAGGGGATCGAGCCCGGGCGCGTGATCCTGGCCGCCAGCGCGGACTCGGCCGGCGAGCTGATCCCCACCGACACGGTCGTCGTCGTCACCGGCGTCAAGCCCAGCCCCATCGTCGCCAGCCTCGACGTGGCGAAGGACAAGCGGGGTCGGATCGTGACGGCCAGCACGATGCTGGCCAACCGCCAGGCCAACGTCTGGGCGATCGGCGACTGCGCGTCGATCCCCGACCCGGCCAGCACCGACGGTCGCCCCTATCCACAACTGGCCCAGCACGCCCTGCGCGAGGCGAAGGTGCTCGCCGCCAACCTCGTCCACGCCACGGCCGGCGAACCGTTGGAACCGTTCGTCTACAAGAACAAGGGCGTCATGGCCGCCCTCGGCAGCGGGCGCGGCGTGGGGAAGCTCTACTTCGTCCGCGTCTACGGCCTGCTCGCCTGGCTGGTGTGGCGCGGCTACTACCTGATGCAGATGCCCCAGCTGAGCCGCAAGCTCCGCATCCTGGCCGACTGGTCGATCGCCCTGCTGTTCAAGAACGACGTCGCCAAGCTCGACGCGTACGACGGCCCGGCGAAGTAAGCCGTCCGGCGGGTTCGGTATCGAGGTGTCGAGCTGCCTCAGGTGTGCCCGGCCGTGAAGCCACATTCCGGGCATTGGCCGGGCGAGGCGCGCAGGTCGTAGCCGCACCGTCGGCAAAGTCCCCGGCGACGCCAGCGCCGCGTGTGAATCGATCGCGCCAACGCGCGGATCGGCAGCACCAACAAGGGCGGCCCGACGGCCCACGCGGGGGCGGAGGCGGACCAAAACTTCGCGTCGGTCCACAATTGGTGGGCGACGTATCCCACGGAGAAGTCCCCGCGGGCGTGGCGGACATCGGCGGCGGCCGACTCGCGTTGGCACAGGTCGTCAAACTCGGTGCCGTTCGGCCGAAGCCACTGGGCCGACCAATCGCGGCGTGACCCCAGGATGACGTTGCCGGCCGAGAAGTAGACGACGCCGCGCCGCACGCCGATGCCCAGCGGGCGACCGCCGGGGCCGTAGACGACCAGCACGTCGGGGTCGCCGTAGGATCGCACCCACGTCACGGCAAGCACGACGGCGAGGAACAGCGATAGGAGGGCGAGGTGCCGCACGCTCACCCGCCTCGGTGGCGGAAGAGTTGGAGGAACGCCTCAATGCGGCGGTGCGTCCGCTCCGACTGCGTCACGATCAACTGCTTGGCCCACACGCTTGCCGTTCCCACCTGGCCGCCGTTGTCCTTCCAGGACTCGGGGTCGACGTTGTTCATGACGAGTTGCTTCAGTTCATCGCCACGCTGGGATTCGATCTGGGCATCGGTCGGCCCGTACTGTTGACCCAGGAACAGCGCCCCCTGCGTCTGATTCGTCGCGGGCGGGGGCGCCTGGGGTAGGCGGTCTAACAGCGGGGCGACGTCGTACACCCGCAGCACGACGCGACTCGGATCGGTGTCCAAGGCCGACCGCTCGGCAACGGTGACGACGCCGCCGCGCTCGTCCCAGCCGAGCCGGTCGGTCCCGTGCACCGGGTCCAGCAGCGTGTCCATGGCGACGGCGAACGTCACGCGCCGCAAGTGCAGCGTGACGGGCGTAGACAGCAGGTCGGCCGACGCAATGTCGTCCCAACGGCAGACGAGGTTCAGCCCCGCCTGCCGCGTGAGCGTCGCCACGGCGTCGGCCAACCTCACGCCGTCGAAGTCGACCGCGTCCAGCACCGGATCGACGGCGGGCGGGGCGACCTCGCGAACGGCCGGGACGTCATCAGCGCGAAGCGCCCGTTCGTGGTGCCACCCGGCAGCGGTGTAGGCAAACAGACCACAAGCCAGGCCGAGGGCAACGGTCCGCCAGGTCGGGCTGACGCCGGGAGGACGAGGTTCGTCGTTGGGTGTTGGCAACGGGCCTCCAAGTTTGACACGCGGCAGCCCAATTCAGTTATGCGTTGACCCCGGAAGGGAAGTCGGCGCTCCTACTTGTTGCTCGCCACCAGCCGCCCCAGCGCCGCCTGGAACTCCTGGTCGGTCAGGACGCCGGCGTCGCGCAGCGTGATGAGCTTCTCGTAGTCGCTCCCGCCGGGTGGTCGTTGTCGAGCGGGCGGCTTATTGCGGGCCTGCGCCGGCTCAGCCAACCGGACCGTCGGCCGTGCTCCGCCGTCGTCTGCGGCGGCGGGAACCGTCTCCAGCTTCGGCGGCATCTTCGACTTCACCACCGTGCCGGGCGGGGCCTTGGGGGCCGGCGGCGGCTCGCCGCGCAGCTCGCGGTCGTAGGCGGCGCGCATCAGGTTCTTCAGCACCATCAGCAGCGGCTCGGGCTCCAGGAAGCTCGCCGGGAGCCGCAGGAAGATCTCGTTGTCCTCGGCGATCAGCGTCACCCGGCCCGGCGCGCCGGCCAACGCGATCTGCGCCCGGGCGGCGTCGCGCACTTTCATGACGACGTCGGGCGTCTTGCGGATGATGCTGTCGATGCCAAACAGGGCGGACAACAGGCGCAGCTCGGTCAGCGCGAACAGGATGACCGCCTGCCGCGGGGGCTCGCCGAACGCGTCCTTCACGTCGCCCTCGACGCCGGCGAGCATCTCCATGCTGGTGCAGCGCGTGAGCCGGCGGTAGACGTCCATCCGCTGGCGGTCGCCGGGGATGTACTGCTTGGGGACGTAGGCGCTGATGCCGATGTCGACGTGGGCCTCGGGCTTGGACTCCTTCGGGGCGTTCTTCATCTGCTGGGTCGCCTCCTCCAGCAGCTGGCAGTACATCTCGTAGCCGACGGTGGCGATGTGGCCCGACTGTTCAGGGCCGAGGATGTTGCCGGCACCGCGGATCTCCAGGTCGCGCATGGCGATCTTGAAGCCGGCCCCCAGGTGGCTGTACTCCTCGATGGCTTTGAGTCGTTTCGCCGCGACCGGCGTCACCGGCCGGTCCGGCGGCAGCAGCAGGTAGCAGTAGGCCCGGTGCTTCCACCGGCCCACGCGGCCGCGCAGTTGGTGCAGCTCGCTCAGGCCGAACCGGTCGGCGTTGTTGATGATCATCGTGTTGGCGTTGGCGATGTCCAAGCCGGACTCGATGATGGTGGTGCAGACCAGGATGTCGGCCTCGTGGCGGATGAAGCGGGTCATCGCGTCCTCCATCTCGCCCTCGCCCATCTGCCCGTGGCCGATGATGATCCGCGCGTCCGGCACCAGGTTCTGGATCTCCTCGGCCATCTCCGCGATGTTGCTGACGCGGTTGTGGACGAAGTAGACCTGCCCCTCGCGCTGCAGCTCGCGGAGGATGGCCAGCTTCACCCGCTGGCGGTCGAACGGCATCACCTCGGTGACCACGCTGCGCCGGTCCTGCGGGGCGGTGGTCAGGCTGCTGATGTCGCGCAGCCCCACCATCGACAAGTGCAGCGTTCGCGGGATGGGCGTGGCCGACATGGTCAGCACGTCCACCGTCTTGCGCATCTGCTTCAGCCGCTCCTTGTGGGTGACGCCGAACCGCTGCTCCTCGTCGATGACGACCAGGCCCAGGTCGGGGAACTTCACGTCCTTGGAGATGAGCCGGTGGGTGCCGATGAGCAGGTCGACCTCGCCGTTGGCCAGGCGTTTGATGGTGTCCTTCTGCTCCTTGTGGCTCTTGTAGCGGCTGATGGACTCGACCACGAACGGGTAGGCGGCCATCCGCTCGGTGAAGCTGCGGTAGTGCTGCTCGGCCAGCACGGTGGTCGGCACGAGCACCGCCACCTGCTTGCCGTACTCCATGGCCTTGAACGCGGCCCGCATGGCCATCTCGGTCTTGCCGTAGCCCACGTCGCCGCACAGCAGGCGGTCCATGGGCCGCTTCTTCTGCATGTCCTGCTTGATGTCCTCGGCGGCCGTCGTCTGGTCGACCGTGGGCTGGTACGGGAACTCGGCCTCGAACTCCTTCTGCCACTCGGTGTCGGGCGGATAGGCCATGCCCAGCTCCGCCTCGCGTGCGGCCTGGATCTCCAGCAGCTCCGCCGCCATGTCCATCAGCGCTTCGGCGACCTTCGCCTTCTGCTTCTCCCATGCGCCGCTGCCCAACCGCGACAGCGTCGGGTGCCCGTTGAACCCGCCCACGTACTTCTGGATCAGGTTGATGCGCGCCGCCGGCACGTGCAGCGTGGCGTTCTCGGCGAACCGCAGGGTGAGGTACTCCTCCACCTTGCCGTCCTTGGTGATCTGGTGCATCCCCATGAACCGGGCGATGCCGTGCGCCACGTGCACCACGTAGTCGCCGGTCTTGAGGTCGAGGAAGCTGTCGACCGGGCGGGACGCGATGACCTTCTTCACCTTCCGCCGCTGCTCGTAGCGGTGGAAGATCTCGTGGTGGCCCAACAGCGCCAGCGGCCGTTCCGTTAGCCCCGGCCTCTGGCCGGGCTCAACCCCGGCAGAGCCGGGTGCTAACGGAGATTCCCCCCACACGAACCCCCGGTGCAGGTACCCCACCGCGATCTCGATCCGCCCCGTCAGCCCCGGCGTCTCCGCCTCGACCAGCTCGCGGAACCGCTTCTCCTCGCCGTCGTTCTCGCAGAACACCGCAACCTGGTGCCCGTCGGCCAGCTCCGCCAGCTCGGCGATCGCGCGCTTCGCCTCCGTCTCGAACTTCGTCAGCGACCCCACCGGCAGCCGGACGTGCGGCACCTCCTTCCCACCCACCAGCGACGGCATCGTCGTCGTCCCCTGGTCGAACTGGCTCAGCTCCACCCGCGTGAACCGCTCGGCGTTCCGCAGCACGGCGTTCAGCGGGTAGACGCCCTTCACCGATTCCGGCAGCCGGTCCAGGTACCGCTTCGCCTCCTCCGCGATCTCCAGCGGCGCCCACAGCGCGACGATCGTCTCGGGCTTGAGGTACGTGAACAGGTGCGTCGTGTCGCTGCTGTCCAGGTCCCCCTTCAGGTCCACCACCTGCACCGACGGCAGCTTGTCCTTGGACCCCAGCGAGTCCAGGTCGAACGACTTGATCGACTCGACCGTGTCGCCGAAGAAGTCGAACCGCACCGGCAACCCCACCTGGTCGCCGCCGTGCTCGCCCGGCAGGTAGACGTCGACGATCCCGCCGCGCACGGCGAAGTCGCCGGGCACCTCCACCTGCTCCAGCCGGTTGTACCCGTGCTCGCTCAGCCAGACGATCAGCTTCTCCGGCTCCAGGTCCTGCCCGGCCTTGATCGTGCGGATCGCGTGCTTCAGCTGCTCCCGCGATGGCACCGCCTGCATCAGCGCGTGCACCGGCGCCACCAGCAGGTCGGCCTGACCCCCCGCGGCGTAGCGCGCGACGAGCTGCATCCGGTTGGAGACCTGCTCCTCGCTCATCCGCCCCAGGCTGCCGGCCAGCTCCAGCGCCGGCAGCACCTCCGGCCGGCGCGCTTCGTCCCCGTGGAACAGGGCCAAGTCGTCGGCCAGGTCATCGGCCTCGTCCAGGTGGCCGCAGATCAGAAGCACCGGCCGGTTCAGCTCGCGGCGCAGCGACGCCAGCACGGCCGCGACGCTCGACCCCCACAGCCCCGACACGCTGGCGGCTGGCGAGATGGACAGCTGCTGCGCCAGGTCACGGAGGGGCCGCGCAGCTAATAGCCGCCCGACCGCCGTCGCGCCGGTGGTAGGTTTCGCCATGTTGGGCGAATCGTAGATCGGGGGATGGGGCGGGTAAAGAGATCGCCGGGGTTCGTCCAGAGCGTCATCCCGGCCCTCGCGGCACCGAAGCGGTTGGCGGATCACCGCGGCCCAGGCGACTGCGTGACACTTCGACATTCGTGAGACAAAGTGGGACGAAATGGGACACTTTGGTACCGGGCCATCCGTCGCCCAACCGTTAACCGTTTGAAAGCCAACACTTGTGAACCTACAAATTACTTGTTGAAACGACCTGTCTCGTGCTCTGTCGCAAGGCTTCACTCCTGCGACGGAGGAGAGTGGAACCACAGATGCACACGGATGCACACCGATCACAGGCCGGCCACTGCTGATCGGTGTGCATCCGTGTGCATCTGTGGTTCCAACTTCTTCGCTGCCCAAAGCGGAGCCTCGAGACACAGCACCTGGCTCACCAATTTCGACGCGGCGTTACTGGCTACCGACAGAGACGATGGCGCAATGATGTGCGCGGCGCACCCGATGACGCTCGGCACACCTCAGCTTTGTCGGAAGAATCCGCTCACCGCACCGGGATCACGCGGTCCACGTCCATGCGGTAGACCGAGTCGATCCGGCCAGCATTGTCTCGATGGATGCCGACGTGCAGGATGCCGTGAATCGTCACCGTCGTGTACATGCCGGGATTGTCGATTGGCCGCCCGCCGGACACCGTGACGAAGACGCGCTCTTGTACTTGCGGTGGTCCGCGGAGCCCGCTGCTGGTCACGTTGTAGACGAACTGAAACGAGCCGATCTTGTCTGACGCGGCATTGGGCGCGTAGATGAAGCCGTCGAGCGCGATTGGCTTCCCGTTCAGGTCGCGAAACCTTCTGGGTATGGCTTCCTCGGTCGTCTGAGGGTTGTCCGCTGACAGAGGAAAGTCGCCGAGCACCTTAAGGTCTGGAGCATCGTTTGCCTCAGCACGATGAGCAGTCCACAGCCCCCAGCCGATGGCGGCGACCGCCATTGGGATGAGCAGAGTGAACAGCGCGATTGCCGTGTCACGCTCGATCCCTTCGGAACTCGGAACCCGCCCCCGCCAAATTGCATCCCCCGCCGGACGCCTTTAACATTCCCGCCCTAGAACCGCACCCGGCCGCCGCGGCCGAGTTGCACGCCGCCGGTCAGACCGGCCAGATCACGCACGACACCGAGGACACCCCCATGCCCCTGATGACCACCAAGCCCATGTTCGACCTGGCCTACTCCGGCGGGTTCGCCATCGGCGCGTTCAACGTGAACAACATGGAGCTGGCCCAGTCGATCCTCGACGCCTGCCAACGCGAGAAAAGCCCCTGCATCCTCCAGATCAGCAAGGGCGCCCGGAAGTACGCCAACATCCGCTACCTCAAGGCGATCATCGACGCCGGCGTGGCCGAGTACCCCGACCTGCCCATCGCCATCCACTGCGACCACGGCGACACCGTCGAGCTGATCCAGCACTGCGTGAACGACGGCTACACCTCCGTCATGATCGACGGCAGCCACCACGACTTCGAGCACAACATCGCCCTGACCAAGCAGGCCACCGACGTCGCCCACGCCGCCGGCGTGGTCGTCGAGGCCGAGCTGGGCATGCTCGGCGGCATCGAGGAGGACGTGATCGGCCTCGACGCGGCCGAGTACGAGAAGAACATCGAGAAGTTCCTCACCGACCCCGTCCAGGCGGCCGACTTCTGGAAGCGCACCGGCATCGACAGCCTGGCCGTCGCCATCGGCACCAGCCACGGCGCGTTCAAGTTCAAGTCCGAGGCCAAGCTCGCCTTCAACCGCATCGAGCAGATCATGAAGACCTGCCCCGGCCTGCCGCTGGTCATGCACGGCAGCAGCTCCGTCCCCCAGGAGTTCATCGACCTGGTGAACAAGTACGGCGGCGCCATGCCCAACGCCAAGGGCGTGCCCGAGGACCAGATCAGCATGGCCGTCCGCAACTACGGCGTGTGCAAGGTGAACATCGACACCGACCTCCGCCTGGCCATGACCGCCAAGATCCGCGAGGTGTTCGCCACCAAGCCCGCCGAGTTCGACCCCCGCAACTACCTCGGCCCCGCCCGCGAGGCGATCACCGGCATGGTCCAGCGCAAGCTGCACGTGCTGAACAGCGCCGGCCAGGCCGACGCGATCAACGCCCAGTGGAAGAAGCTCGGCTCGCCCATGCCCAAGCTGTACGGCAAGGCGAAGGTGGCGTGAGGCGCGAGCTTCAAATGATCGACCCGGCCCGCTGCTCGTTTCCAGTGCCGAAGTTCACGTCGGACGCGGACGAGCGGGCGTGGTCGGCATCGCTGACCGAGGATCAGCGGTGGGAGTTGTTCCGCTTGCTTCGGGTCGCTCGATGGGGCGAGTCGGTCGTCAATGCCCCCATGGATCGGACCGCGTTTCAGGTCCTGACCATGGATGAGTTCAGGGCGATGAAGGAAGCTGAACTCGCCGCGGAAGAAGAGTGGCGGCGGGCGAACGGTTGGCCGCCCGTCATCCCTGCCGACTGAACGCCGTATGCCGCCACGAGGCTCAGATGCTAACGAAGCCCACCGCGGTCGGTCCCTACGGCAGTAACGGAGGGTATGGAACGGAGGGTCTGGCGGAGGTCGAGCCAACCAGGGTGTGGCCAGATCTTTTGGCACGACGCTCAGCAATCCTACAGAGCCGGGCCGTGCCAACAATCCGGCCATACCCGCCCGCTAGCCAAGGTGTTCGGCCGGGGCCGTTGACCAAAACGCCGTGGGTTCGGTAAACTGCGGGGCGAAGTATCGCGGCCTCTTGGCGGAATTGGCAGACGCGGTGGATTCAAAATCCACTTCCTCACGGAGTATCGGTTCAAGTCCGATAGAGGCCACCTGTTCCACAGCGCAACCTCGGACGCTCCCGGCACCGGTCGGGAAGCGTGCGAGGTTGCTCTATTGTGAAGCAGCCGAACCGCGAGGACTTCGGGGGCCGATCTGCTCTGTCTCAAGGCGCAATCGTGACACGGGCCTCCGGCCCGTGCGGGGGTGGTTTGAGTAGTTCTTGTCGGTGATTCTCTAACGTCGTCCGCACGGGCCGGAGGCCCGTGTCACGGTGACTCCGCCGGGAACCTGAGCCTTGGGACAGAGCAGCGCCGATCTCATTTTGTCGCTCAATCGCCGAAGCCTGCGAAGAGGCCGGCCCAGCGGCCGTGTACGCCGCGCGCCTGGAGCAGCCGGACTTGGTGTGCCAGGCGGACGGCGAAGTCCGGGTATGACTTCATCGCGGGGTCGGTCCACAGTGCCTCGGCGATCGCCAGTGCGCGGGGGTAGACCATGTACTGCACCTGCCGCAGGTCGGGCATGTACTCGGTCCACACCTGAGCTTGGCCACCGAGGACGTGGCGGGCGTGGTCGGCCGGCAGGCCCGGCGGGACCACGGGCCAGCCGTACGCCTGCTCCAGCGTGATGCAGCCGTGGATCGCCAGCGGTTCGGTCGACCGGTCGGCTGACTGGTAGTAGTCGAGGTAGGCGTACGCCTTCGACGCGGCGACCACGTCGTGGCCCATCGCGGCGGCCGTGACCGCCCCGCCGTCGCCGCGCCAGCTCATCACGGT
Organism: Tepidisphaeraceae bacterium; assembly: GCA_965198865.1. GTDB lineage: Bacteria > Planctomycetota > Phycisphaerae > Tepidisphaerales > Tepidisphaeraceae > CBDAQA01. The sequence goes on from CBDAQA010000028.1 coordinate 135,339, forward strand.
CGCGCCGGGGGCGAGCTTCCCCTCAAGGATCTCGTCCCAGCCGATCAACCGGCGGCCGCGCGCGGTCAGGAACGCGTCCATCCGGCCGATCCAGTAGGCCTGCAGCGCGTCCTCATCGTGCAGGCCGAGCTCGCGCAGGCGCGCCTGCGCCCGCGGCGACTGCCGCCACTGCGTCTTCACGGCCTCGTCGCCCCCGACGTGGATGAACGGCGACGGGAACAGCTCGACCACCTCGGCCAGCACGTCCTCGTAAAAGCGGATCGTCGACTCCTCCACGTTGAGGATGTGCGGCTCGACGCCCCACGTCGTGCCCACGCCGGCCGGCTCGGGCAGGTTGCCCAGCTCGGGATACGCCGCGATCGGCGCGCGCGAGTGGCCGGGCAGCTCGATCTCCGGCACGACGGTCACGTGCCGCTCGGCGGCGTATGCGACGACGTCGCGGATCTGCGCCTGCGTGTAAAACCCGCCGTACCGCGTGCCGTCGAACCGGGCCGGGCGATCGTTGGCGTGGCCGATGACCGTCTCCGGCCGCCACGCGCCGACCTCGGTCAGCCGCGGGTACTTCCTGATCTCGATCCGCCAACCCTGGTCGTCGGTCAGGTGCCAGTGGAAGACGTTGAACTTGTGCAGCGACAGCGCGTCGATGAACGACTTGACGGTCCCGGCGTCGAAGAAGTGGCGAGAGCAGTCGAGCATCACGCCGCGCCACTGGAACCGCGGCGCATCGTCGATCCGCAGGCACGGCACGCGCCAGGCGACGCCGGGTGCAGAGTGCGGTTGGAACGCCTCGGCTGGCAGCAACTGGCGGAATGTTTGCAAGCCGTAGAACAGGCCGGCCGCACCTCGCGCCACGACGTCGACCCGGTCGGGATGGACGTCGAGGCGGTACGCGCCGGCCACGTCGCTCGGGAATCGCGGGTCGAGCCGGCCGACGATCGTGTTGGGCCCTTCAACGCCTTCGGCGAGGTCGAAGCCCGTGGCTGGCGCGAGCGCCGCGCGCAGCTGCCGGGCGAAGGTGGGATCGCCGCCGACGCGCGTGTCGCGGGTCAGCTCGAACGCGCCGGGGGTCGGCGTGCAGGACAGCGGTCGTGGGACGACGTTCATGGCAAGGGGACCGCGCGGTCGGCGCCGGTTAGGAGTTGATGGCCGCAGCACAGCCCGCCGCCGATCACCGTGAGCGCCAGGGCGATGCCGAACCCGAGCCGGTAATCGTGCCCGCCCCAGTAGATCACCCAGCCGGTCAGCAGGCTCAGGCAGCCGAGGAACGCGTTGCGCAGGCACGAGTTGGTCGACGTGAACGCGCCGACGTCGGCGCGGGGGCAGCTCTTGAAGACCATCGTGTCGGCCCACCAGTAGAGCGGAAACGACACGGTCTGCGCCGCCACGAGCAGCGTGAGCCCGGCCCGCGAGCGGACGAGGAACATGCCGGCGAAGCAGGCGGCGCACAGCGCCATGAACAGCATCACCACCCGCATCCCGCCGAAGCGGTCGACGACCCAGCCCAGCGGGTAGCTCAACACGACGTTGGCCAGGGCGGCCCAGGAGACGGCCGTCAGGATGTCCACGCGGGAGAAGCCCAGCGTCTGCTTTGACCAGAACCACAGCCATTGGATGCAGGTGGCCGGGAACGCGTCGAGCAGGGCGATGCCGGCCATGAGCAGGAAGATCCGCTTGTCGAACGCGGCCACCACGCGGAAGGTGGACCAGGGTCGGAACGGCTCGGCGGGCGGGTGGTAGATCGGCGGCTCGCGGATCATCGACGCCAGCAGCGTCGTGATCGCCATCACGCCCGCCGCGGCCAGGAACGGTGCTCGCTCGCCCAGGGCCAGCAGGTCCCGCGCGTACCGGTTCGCCCCGAAGCTGGCCAGCCCCTGCACGATCGCCACCACCCCCAGCGCCCGCGCCAGCAGCCGGCCCGGCACGCAGTCGATCATCACCAGCTTGAACGTCGAGTCCTTCAGGTCCAGGAACAGCAGGTACAGCCCCTGCAGCATCAGCAGCAGCGGCACGTACCGCGGGATGGCCAGGAACGGGAACGTCGCCACCACGGCGACGATGACCGGGGCGGCGATGAACAGGTAGGGCTTGCGCCGGCCCAGGCGCGACACGGTGTGGTCGCTGAGCCAGGCGAAGAACATGACCAGCACGCTCAGCGCCCAGAAGTTGGCCGACGCGATCGTGCCCTGCACGTTCTCGCCCACGCCCAGGTCGAGCAGGTGGACCGAGATCAGCGGCGAGATCACGTCCACCGTGACCTTCCAGCCCACCGCGGCCAGGCTGATCAGGACGACGTTCCGCACCATCTGGCGACGGTCGGACAAGAAGGCCACGAGGGCGTCGGGATCGGTGCGTAGCGGCTCAAGGGATGAGAGGCTGAACAGCGGCACCGGCCGAGCTGCGTCGGCGGTCGGCTGGGCGGGGATGAGGTCGACAGCCGTCATGGGCAGTTTCGACTTCGCGGGCCGTCACCCAACCGGGGCACGGGGTTTTAGCCCGTGATTCAAACGTGGGCTCCCGAACCGAATGTGTACAACCGGAAGAGATATCCACGAAGGAGCCGAAGGCACACGAAGAAATAAGTTTGGTGCAATGCTCTGCTTTGTGTCCCTTCATGTCCTTCGTGGATAACTCTGTCGAACTCACGGGTTGGGTAGCCCGTGCCCCGAAGGTCCGTCAGTGTGTCGGACGACTGGTCGGCGTCGCGGCCCACTGGTTATCGTCGGCGACGGCGCCGCCGAGCCGAAGCTTTTGATCGGCGGCCAGCAACGACTCGATCGGCTCGGCCTCGTCCACCGGCTTGCCGCGAAGCCGGGCGAGCTCGCGACGCAACGCGGCCAGCGACGGGCCGGCCGACGCGGGGACGCCGAACCGCGCGCCGATCGCGTCGAGCAGCGGCGTGCGGCCAGCGGCGAGGTCGGCGCCGGCGTGCCAGATCATCACGCCGGCGCAGCCGAGGCGTAGGGCCGCGTCGCACTTGTCGCGGATCGATTGGGGATCGTCGTACGTGACGATCGTGCTGCCGCCGCCGGTGCGCGTGAGGTAGCTGGCGTCGGCCGTGTCGTCGCGGGCGGCGACGAACCGGCCGGCGGCCTGCAGGTCCAGCACCCGCGGGTACTCGACGTTGTCGGCGAAACCCTTGCCGTGTCGGGGGAACGCGTCGCCGACGTGGTCGACGCGGAACCGGTAGCCCCAGAACGTCATCCCCAGCACCAGCTTGGCCGGCGGGAAATGACGGTGCTCGATCAGGTTCGACAACCCCTGATCCACGCTGAACGGCGTGCGTGCCGGCCCGGCGGGATCGGGGTGCAGGTTTGCTCCGAACGAGGCGAGGCCGGTCCACGGGCCGCTGTAGTCGTACGCCATCACGTTGATCAGGTCGACGGCGGCGACGACGTCGGCGATCGGCACGTGGGCGACGGCGTAGTCCTTCGACGGGATCGCGATCGTCAGCAGCTTGCCCGGGAACCGGCGGCGGATGGCGCCGAGCAGGTCGGCGTAGGCGCGGCCGGTGGCGTCAGTGGCGGGCGCGGGCTCCCAGTCGACGTCGACGCCGTCGTACGCGGGGTGGGCCGCGTACAGGTCGGCCAGCGTGTCGAGCAACACCGCCACGTGCTGCGGGTCGCGGGCGGTGGCCAGCCAGGCGTCCAGCTTCCCGCCCTCGCCGCCGATGCTCATCAGCAGCTTGACGCCGTGGTCGTGGGCGGCGCGCTCGAGGTCACCATTGAAGTAGTTGGGCGCGACCAGCAGCGTGCCGTCGGGCCGGGGCCGGAGGAACGCGCGGGCCAGGTGGGTGTAGGCGTCGTAGTTGAAGTCGCGCGGGTCGGCGATCGCGTCGCGCCAAGCCGGCACATAGCCGAACACGACGTGGTCCGGCCGGGCGTCTGCCGGCGCGGGTCGAGCCGCGCAGGCGAGCAGGGCCGACAGGGCGAGGCCAAGCGTGGGAATGCGTCGCATGCGGGTGTTCCAGTGTGGGCGGGACGGGCGGGTCAACGGTCGCTCACGGCGTGTACCAGAGGTTGCCGGTGTTGGTGACCCAGGTGCGGATGTCGACCGGGTGGACCGAGCCGTCGGCGCAGGCGTAGTTCATCCGCTTGTCGTGGCGGAAGGCGGCGTAGTTGTACCGGCCGTACGGCGCGTGGCCGGTGTAGGTCGTGCTGTTCGTGTCCTTCAGCCCGTCGTTGTCGGTGTCGGTGTCGGGCGTCTGGTACTGGTTGTTGTAGGCGTAGGGCGGGGCGGCCGTGTTCGCGTTGAGGATGTCGCAGAGGAGGAACTCGGTCGGCTTGATCTTGGTCAGCCGCCGGGTGCCGGGGTACTTGACGGCCGTCGTGTAGGTGGGGTCCAGCTCGCAGTAGTTGAACACGGCCGGCGACGCCTTGGTGGCCGAGTAGCCGGGGGCGTAGTTGACGCCGTACGTCCAGAAGTTGTCGTTCCCGACCAGGGGTGGGGCGGCCGGGCAGCGCAGGACGTTCATCGACAGGTAGTAGTTGTTGGCCGTGCCCAGCGCGCTGTTGCGGGGCGCCCGCACCAGGAAGCGGTGGATCGCCTCGGTCCACAGCCCCATCGACGGGTTGTAGATGTCGGTGCCGACCGGCTCGTAGAAGACGTTCACGCCGTCCAGCATGTACTGGTAGTTGGGCAGGTGCTGGTGGTTCTCGCCGGCGTACATCAGCATGGCGTACGAGATCTGCTTCAGGTTGCTCATGCACTGCGTGTTGATCGCGGCGCGCCGCGCCTTGCTCAACGACGGCAGCAGGATGCCGATCAGCAGCGCGATGATGCCGATCACAACCAAAAGTTCCACGAGCGTGAACGCGTGGGGTCGACAGGGCGATTTCGTCTTCACTGTGCGGCTCCGTTGGCGCGGGTCGGCGCGGTTGGTTCGTCTGGCGTTGTTCAGGCGTTGGGCGCGGCGCACGAGCCGCGCTCGATCCGGGTGCCGTCGATCGCCACCCGGCGGTGGCGGCGGGACGGGTCGGCCAGCTTCTGCAGCAGCAGTTCCGCCGCCGTCCGCCCGACCTCGCCCATCGACATCTGCCAGCTGGTCAGCTGCGGGCTGACCATCTGCCCGCCGAACTGGTCGTTGGTGCCGATCACGCTCAGGTCGCGCGGGACCGCGCAGCCCAGGTCCTGCAGGTGCCGGCAGACCGGCAGCACGTAGGCGTTGGGGCCGATCAGGGCGGTCGGGCGGTCGTGGGCCGAGACGACGGCGTCGGCGTAGGCGGCGAACACGGTCGCCTCGGTCTCGGGCGTGATGCGCCGGGGGACGCACAGCTCGGGGTGGCGGACCTTGACGCCGGCCTCGCGGAAGAAGTCCTCGAACGCCCCCAGCGACACGACCTGCTGGTAGTCCCCCTCGTCGTGCCAGAGGATGGCGATGTTGCGGTGGCCCAGCTCCCACAGGTAGCGCAGCTGTTGGCGGATCGACTGGGCGTAGTCGGGGTGGACGCAGCTGGCCGGCAGGTCGGGGTAGACGCGGTCGATGAACACGACGGGCAGCCGGCCCGCCAGCAGCGACCGCAGGGCGGGGTCGATCGTCCCCTCGACCAGCACGCCGTCGACCCGCTGGGCCGAGACGCAGTCCGGCAGGTCGCGCTGGCCCCACTCCAGGCTCTCGAGCATCAGGTGGTGACGGTTGGGGCGGAGGACCGACTCGATCCCGGCCGCCACCTCGCTGTAGTACCCGTCGGACCGGCTCGCGCCGCTCAGGTACCGGCGGTTGGCCAGGTACCCGACCGTGCTCCCGGCCACCGTCGTCGACTCCCGCCCCGCGTGTCCCCCCTGCCGCTCCCGCTTACTGCCCGGCCCCAGCAGCGCCTCGACGCGGTACCCCAGCTTGCCGACCGCTGCCAAGACCCGCTCCCGCGTCTCGGGCGACGGCACCGTGCTGTTGTTCAGCACCCGAGACACCGTCGTCGCCGACACGCCGGCGTACCGCGACACGTCCCGCATGCTCGGCCCACGCCGTTGCCCCTCCTGCATGTCACGCCCGTCAACACTCATGTCGCAATCCAAAATTGAGCATCAAACACATATCCCCACTGCGATCACCTCTTTTATCAAGTGTTTCGTTTTCGTCAACTGCAAAAATGCTCCGGATTCTCGGGTCAAAACTGGAATCTCCCAACAGATCGTTTACGAAACAACGCGCTAAGCGTATGTTGACGCCGATGGGCTACTCAGGTGAAGTGATCCGTGGGTTTCTGTTGGATGCCGCCCGGACGCTCGAACGGCCGGAGCGCTATGTGGCGGCGTTCGACTTCCTCGCCGACCGGGGGGTGAACCGGATCATCTGGCACTTCACCGACGACCAGGGCTGTCGACTGGCGTTTCGCAGCGTGCCGAGCATCGGCTCGACGCACGCGTTGACTGTGGCCGAGACGCGACGGCTAGCCTGCGCCGCAAGGGATCGGGGGATCGTGCTGGTCCCCGAGGTCGCCTCGCTGGGCCACTGCCGGTACATCACCCGTCTGCCGCAGTACGCCCACCTGGAGGAGGGCGGGGCCGAGTACAGCGGCCTCTGCCCGGTCCACCCGCAGACGCGCGAGGTGATCGGTGCCCTGCTCCGCGAGACCCTGGAGATCTTCGATTCGCCTGAGGTACACGTCGGCCTCGACGAGGTCCAGATCGGCCGACACCCGCTCACCCGGCGGGCCCTGCAGTCGCGGACCGCCGCCTCGCTGATCGCCGACCACGTCGCCTTCGTCCGCGACGTGGTCGTGACCGAGGGCGGCCGGCAGATGTGGATGTGGGGCGACGGGCTGCTGGCGTCGCCCGAACTGTTGGCGCTCGCGCCGCGCGACGGCGTCACGATCTGCAACTGGCAGTACACCCCCGCGGTCGACCCGGCCTCCACCCAGCGTTTGCTCGACGCCGGCTTCGACGTCATCACCGCCTCCGCCCTGCTCAGCCACGACCAGACCCTCTTCCCCTCGGCCGGCCACGCGCTGGCGAACGTCCGCGCGATGCACGCCCACGCCGACCTCACCAGCGAAACAACCGGAAAATCGGTGGTCGGCGAGGTCGTGACCACCTGGTTCCCGTGCCGGTCGGTGGGCGGGGCGCAGTGGCTCGGGTGGCACCTGGCGACCGAGGTCCTCAACAACCGGGACGTTGGCGACGCGGCCGTCCGATCCTTCGGCACCCGCTTCCACGGCCTGCCCGACTCACTCGAGTGGGCCGACGCCTGCCGAAGCCTGCTCGCCCTGGCCCCCCGCCGGGCCGAGTGGTTGGCCGTGTTGAACGCACGCATGGACGACCTCCCGGCCGCCGTCGCCGCGGCCCTCCCCGCCACCGCCGCCCGGTGGCAGGCGGCTGCCCGCGACCTCTGCTCGGTTGCCGACCGCGTCCAACGGAACCGGCCCGAGTACGACGGCCTGCTGCTCCTGGCCGACCTGCTGGCCCATGCCTACGAGGCGGCCGTTGCTTTGGGTGAACTGGCTGACCCACCCGTCATCCGCCGGTTGGTGGGACGGCGAGCAGACCTGCTCGAGCGGCTCCAGTCGGCCTGGGTCCGCGAGCGCTTCAGCGACGACCCGGCCCGCACCGCCGCACCCGTCGCCGCGTTCCACGACGACCACCTGCTGCTCAGCGTCGCCGACAGCCTGGATCAGCTGCGTAGTTGGACGGGCCACCCGGGCGAAACAAACATCGCTGTGCAGGTTCAATAGCTGCCCGTTTGGGCGATTCCGTTTACAGATGCCGAACGAAAACGAAACTGTTAACTTGACAAGCGTCGAGAAGTACGCAGAATCGCTGGGCAACAGTTACGTTTACAAAACCGGCTTGAATTTGTGGGGGTGAAGCCGGTGGCTCGGGCCAAGTCTTCAAGGAGCGAGAGATGTCGCATGCGCACAAGTATGGTGTTGTGATCAGCCGGCCGCGGCGTGGCACGAGCCCGCGTCGACTGGCCCGGTCGGCGGCGGCCCTCGCATTGGCCTCGGCATCCACGGCGGGGGCGGCCACCCAATACTGGGACCCGAACGGCGCGACGAGCTTCGGCGGCAACGGCACCTGGGACACGAGCGCGTCCAACCCGGTGTGGACGGGCCCCGGCGTCACCACCGCCACCGACACCTTGGTCCCCTGGATGAACGGCAATGCCGCCGTCTTCACCGGGACCGGCAACACGGTGACCATCGCCAGCGCCGTCGACGCCACCGGCGTCACGATGAACGCGTCAAGCTACAACATCACCGGCGGCACGCTCATGCTCAACGGCGGCACGCCGATCATCAACTTCGGCGTCGCCGGCACGGCCACCACCGACACGATCAGCGCCACGATCGCCGGGACGTCGAGCTTGACCGGCGTCACGTTCACCGGCGTCACCGGGTCGACCAGCAACGGCTCGTCCATCGCCGTCACCGGGGCCAACAACTACGCCGGCACGACCTCCCTGCTGTCGTCCATCGTCCAGTTCAACACGGTCGCGATCACCGGCACGGCCAGCTCGTTCGGCGCGAGCGGCAACGTCTTGATTGGGGCCAACGGCTCGACCATCCAGCTCGTCTACACCGGTTCCGGCGGCACGACCGACCGGCTCTTTCAGTTCGACGGGGCCGACAACAATCAGTTGCTCCTCTCCAGCGGGGCCGGGGCCGTCAACTTCTTCGGCACCGGCCCCGCCGTGGGCGGCACCGCCGGTGCCCGCACGATCACGTTCGGCGGTACCTACACCGGGTCGGCCAACACCTTCGGCGAGGCGATCGGCGACTCGGGGGGCAGCACGAGCATCATCAAATCTTCGGGCAACGTCGCCTGGACCCTGTCCGGCGCGAACACCTACACCGGCTCCACCACCTACACCAGCGGCACCCTCAACGGCATCGGGGCCCACGCCTTCGGCAGCACGAGTGTCATCACCATCGGCGGGAGCAGCATCCTCGGCCTGCTCGGCGACGCCAGCACCGTCTTCGACCGCGCCAGTCCCGACGCCACGCCCTATCCCGTCACCACCAGCGGGTCGGGCGCGACGATCAACGTCGGCAACGCCACGGCGGCCGGCACGGCCGCCAAGACCATGACGATCGGGACCCTCGGCACGTCGTCGACGGCCGGCACGTTCTACTACAACTTCAGTTCCGGCACCGCCGGCGACAGCTCCAGCCTCTCCATCGGCGCGGTGACCGGCCCCGCAACGACCGCCGCCGGCACCGTCAACCTGTACAACGGCATCAGTGCCGCGACCGGCTCCTTGACACTGGCCAGCTACAACAGCAGCAACACCGTGGGCGGGGAGACGCTGATCTTCGGCAGCGGCGGCAACACGACCGTCACCGGGGCCATCGCGCCCAGCGCGACCACCGGTCTGGCCGTGTCCAAGCCGGGCGGGGGTACAGTGACGCTGCTGGGCAGCAGCACCTACGCCGGCGGCACGCTGTTGACCGACGGCATCCTGTCGGTCGGCCAGGGGTCGAGCCTGGGCACCGGAACGCTCACGGTCACGCCCGGCGGCACCACCAGCGGATACACGCAGATCAACGCGCTCGCCGGCCTGACCCTGCCGAACCCGATCGCCACGACGGTCAGCGGGTCGTCCGCCTTCTTCCGGAGCGTCGCGCCGGTCGGGGCAACGTTCAACGTCGCCGGGCCGATCAACGGCTCCGGCGGTGTCCAGGCCCAGACGGCCTCCCAGATCTCCGTCGGCCCGATCGAGTTCAGCAGCGACACGAGCAGCTACACGGGAACGTTCAACACCGGCGGCGGCATCATCGCGTTCACCTCGGTGGCCAACGGCGGCTCGCCGAGCTCACTCGGCGCGGGCAGCGGCCCTTACACGCTGGCCAACGTGACGAACGGGCTCACCCTGCAATACCTCGGGGCCAACTCCACGGCGACCAACCGGGCCCTGAGCTGGACCGGCACGACGGGCACGCTCAACCTCGACGCCAGCGGGGCCGGGGCGGTGCAGTTCCTGTCGACCGCCGCCCTGCGGTCCGGCACCGGCGGGGTGACCACGCTCACGTTCCAGGGGTCCAACACCGGCGGCAACACCCTGGCCCAGGCCGTCAACGACGACGCCGGCGCGACCACCGTCGCCAAGATCGGCGTCGGAACCTGGGTGCTGACCGGGTTGAACAGCTACACCGGCGGGACGAACATCAGCGGTGGGACGCTGGTCGCGAACACGGTCGGGACCGGCAACTCGGCCACGGGCACGGCGGCGGTGAACGTGCTGTCCGGCGGCACCCTGGCCGGCGGCACGGCGGCCGCGCCGGGCATGGTGGGCGGGACGATCACCATCGTCTCGGGCGGCCGGATCACGGCCGGCAGCGGGGCCTCGGCGTCCGACTCGGTCGGGGCGCTCAACACCGGCGTCCAGTCGTGGAACGCGAGCGGCAGCTACGTCGCCAAGGTGGCCGCGGTCGGGGCGACGGCGAACACCAACGACGAGCTGGTCATGACCGGGCTGACCGTCAACGCGTCGTCGGGGGCGCAGTTCAACGTCCTCGTGAACAACGTGGCGGGCGGCTCGCTGGCCTACACCACGCCGATCGTCCTCGCCGAGGTGAAGGGGACCGCCAACCCGTTCACGGCGACCGCACTTGCCAGCCTGAAGTTGATCGTCACCGGCATCGACGCGCCGTCGGGCTACGGGTACCAGCTCGACTCGCAGTCCGACACGGCCAACGGCGGCGGGTTCGACCTGATCGTCGACGTGACCGCCGCGCCGGAGCCGACGTCGCTGCTGTTGCTCGCCGCGGCCGCAGGGCCGATGGTGCTGGGGCGCCGCCGACGCAAGCAAGCCCTCAACGCGACCAAGTGAGGAACGCCGTGAACATCATCAAAGCCGCATCGCGGCACGACCTCGGCCCCCGAGCCGCCGGCGCGGGTGCCTCCCTGATTCGCGCCGCGCTGGCCGACCGCGGGCGTGCCAACATCATCGTCGCCACGGGCTCCAGCCAGTTCGAGATGCTGGAGGCGCTCGCCCGTGAGCCGGACATCCGCTGGGACCGCGTGACGGCGTTCCACCTCGACGAGTACGTCGGCCTGCCGATCACGCACCCGGCGTCGTTCCGGCGCTACCTGTGGGAGCGGTTCGCCAGCCGGCTTCCGCTGCCGTTGGCCGGGTTCCACCTCGTGAACGGCGACGCGCCCGTGCCCGCGGCGGAGTGCGATCGGCTCGGCACGCTCATCGCGGATCACCCGGTCGACGTCGCGTTCATCGGCATCGGCGAGAACGGGCACGTCGCCTTCAACGATCCGCCGGCCGACTTCGAGACCAGCGCCCCATACATCGTCGTCGAGTTGGACGACGCCTGCCGCCGCCAACAGTTGGGCGAGGGGTGGTTCCCGACGCTGAACGACGTGCCGCGGCGCGCGATCAGCATGTCGGTCCGGCAGATCATGAAGAGCCGGGCGATCGTCTGCACGGTTCCCGACGCGCGCAAGGCCGAGGCGGTGCGTGGCGCCGTCATTGGCCCGGTGACGCCGGAGCTGCCGGCGAGCATCCTGCAGCGGCACGAGGCGGCCACGCTCTACCTGGACTCCGCGGCGGCCGCCCTGCTGCCGTGACGTCGGTGTTGCGGCTCATCGTCGCCGCGATCAAATCCGGTGGGCGGCTATCGGCCCACCACCAGCCTGTGCTTGCCCGGTCCGATTTCGACGACCACACTTATCTGTGACGTCGCCATCGACGACTGCCCCATTCGAGTTGATCTGCCGACTCCCGTCGGGCATCTCGTTCGCAGATGGTCATGCTCTTCGATGGGGTCGACACGCTTTCACAGCGGTTGGAGGGGCGGGCGGCGGAAGGTCTAACCCCGGCACGCCCCACCTACACAACGTGCTGATCAAGGGGGCAACGCCGCCTCTCCCCTGCCGCTCATGCCTAGCCAGGGTTCCGTGCGATTGGCGAACGCGCAGTATCAACCGCATGGCCCGTCGGTTTGAATGGACCAGTGTGTGGCCGTTGCAACTTCGGGTGCTGACGGCGGCGACGGTTGTCGGGTTCAGCTTGACGGCTTGGGGCGCGACGCCAGGCGAGGCCGATGCGCCGTACTCCGCGCCCGCGTCGCCGCGGGCGACCTACAGGTTCGACGGTGGCTGGCGATTCATCCGGCAGGACGTGCCGGGCGGCCAGGCGGTCGAGCTGGACGACGCCCATTGGGACGCCGTGAGCACGCCCCACACGTTCAACGACGTCGACACGTTCCACAGGATCATCTCCCACAGCGGCGGCCAGCAGGGGCAGTAATCTACTTTCGCAACAGCCCCAGCGTCCTCTTCTGGGAGGCGGGCAACAACGGCATCAGCGCCGACCACATGCGGCAGATGGTCGACCTGAGGGGGCAGTGGGACCCGCACGGCGGGCGGACGATCGGGTGCCGGACGCTGAACGATCCCGCCGCCACGCCCATCGCCGAGTACCTGAAGCCGACCGGCGAAATGACATCGGCCTGCGCCGCTGGACGGCCGCGAGCTCAGCTCCCCGACGGACGCACCTCGTTGTCGGTCGCCGACACGCCGGCGCAGCCGGCCAGCACTTGGAGGAACGCATGGGCGGCGGAGGTGGCGTTGCCGCCGCGGAGCGTGGCGCCGCGGACGCGGTTCAGCGCGACGACCGGTGCCGCCCCGCCGGGGTTCGTGACGCCGAGCTTGGATACGGTGACGCCCGAGGCGTCGTCGACCACGACGGCCGGGCGGAAGTCGGGCTTGCCGCAGCGGACGCGCACGTCGTCCAGGGTCACGTCCGCGACGTGGCGGACGAACCAACCGACCGCCGGCAGCTCGCCGTGCATCGAGTACTCGGGGTAGCCCGTGGGGTTCTCGCGGATGGTCGCCAGCTGGTCGAGCGGCACGTTGGCGACGGCGGCCGACGCGCCGCCGGGCGTGACGAACGTGACGCGCCGCAGCACCAGGTGTTCGATCGGGTGGTCGGGCAGGCCCGAGATGACGCACGGGAACCGGTTGTGCCGGTACGACGGCACCGGGGCGTGGAACTTCTGCCCCGCGTCGGGGTCGCCGTCGGCCAGCTCGGCCGTCACGTCGGTCAGCGTCACGTTGCGGATCGACCCCGTGCGCCCGTCGGCGCGGTGGTGCCGCTCGCCCAGCTTGATCAGGATGCCGGCGCGCAGGTTGCGCAGCGTCAGGTTCGAGATGTTCACGTCGTCGATGTCGGCCCCGTCGACGCTCTCGATCGACAGCCCCGCGTGGCCGCTGCCGGTCGCCTCGACGCGGTCGATCGTGATGTGCCGGAACGCCTGGAACGAGACCGTGCCGAACTTGATCGCGTTGGCCCACGACCTGACCTTGCAGTCGCGGACGACGACGTCCTCGCACGGGCTGGCGTTGCTCTTGAGGCAGATGCCGTCGTCGGCCGATTCGACGTCCACGTTGCTGACGCGGACGTGCTGGCAGCCGGTGACGTCGATGCCGTCGTTGTTCCAGAACGCCTGGCTGCGGACGGTGACGTGGTCGACCCAGAGGCCGTCGCAGTTCGTGTAGTTTTCGACCCAGCAGGCGGCGTCGCGCAGGGTGATGCCGCTCACGCGGACGTTGCGGCAGTTCACGAAGTTGATCAGGCAGGGCCGCAGCGATTCGTCGGGGCGGGACTTCGGGGTGCCGGGCAACTTCCCCTCCACCTGCAACTGGTGGATGGCGGCCGCGACCTCGGCGCCGCGGCCGTCGATCGTGCCCGCGCCGGTGACGCCGACGTCGTGGGCGTCCAGCGCGATCAGCATCGCGGTGAAGATGGTCTCGCTCTGCGGGTAGGGCGACGGCGGCAACGGGTGACCGGTGATCGTGCCGTTGTGGTAGTCGGCGATGTTCGTGCTGCCCACGAGCGTCGCGCCGTCGTCGAGGCGGAGCGTGACGCCGTCGCGCAGGACCAGCGTGCCGGTGAGGTACCGGCCCGCCGGGACGGCGACCGTGCCGCCGCCCCCACCGGAGGCGCGGTCGATCGCCGACTGAATTGCAGCGGTGTCGGGCGTGCGCCCGTCCCCCGTGGCGCCGCAGGAGCGGACGTCGCACGTCACGCCGGCCGCCGACGGGCGCGCGGCCGCCACGCCCTCGATCGACGGTTCGCCCTTGGCGCAGCGAACCAGGGCGGGTGCCAAGAGCAAGAGCGCGAGCCACCGACCTCGAACCATTTCACCCTTTCGCGAATGCGCCCAGCCGCGACGTTAGCTTATCGCTGCTGGCGTTCCGCAGGTAGGCGTTGGTCCTGCCCGCGGTATGGTAAGCATCCACCAACTCGGATCAGGTCTCGATCATCTGACGCGAGGTGGTCCCACTTGGACCCGACCCGGTCGTCTCGCACCACCGCCGGCCCGGCCGGAAGGCTTGTGCTTGCGGTACGCGGTGGCGGCGGTGAGGAGTGACATCGGCGTGCTCCGTTCACCGGCCGCCGGTAATTACCGGCAACTTCGGGATTCGGGCCGCGACGTCCTCCATCGGACGGTACGTAAGTGTTGCGTTCGGGGTCAGTTATAAGTGGACCTGCCGGGGCTCGAACCCGGAACCTCCTGCTTGCAAAGCAGGCGATCTCCCAATTGATCTACAGGCCCGTCGGGCGGGATCGTAATCGGTCGGTCCGGGGACGGCAACGGCTCAGCGGAAGCCACCACGGCCGCCGCCGAGGCCGCCGCGGCCGCCGAAGCCAACGCTGAGGGAGCCGCGACCGCCGGCGAAGCTGCCGCCGTACCCACCGCGGCCAAATCCGCCATACCCGCCGCGACCGAAGCCGTAGCCGAGGGAGCCCCCGCCCGCGATGGGGTAGCTAACGCCGGGCAGGTAGCCGCCGCCGTAACCGGCGTAGCCGTAGCCTCCGTAGCCGCCGTATCCGTAGTCGCCGAAGCCGGCGTAGCCGAAGCCGTCGGGGCCGCCGTAGTTGTTGTAGGAGCCGAAGGTGTTCTGCTGGCGCGAGTTGGCGAGCTGCTGGTTGTAGTCGACCGAGGGGGTGCGGTTGCCCTCGACGTAGGATTGGAGGGCGGAGCCGGCGTAGGCGGACCCGACGCCGGCGGCGGGCGGGGCGATGGCGGCGGCGACGGCGTCGGGCTGCAGGGCGGGCGGGACGGGGCGGGTGGAGGGGCCGTGGGTCGAGACACGCTGGGAATGGCCGGCGGCGTGGGAGAGCGTGCGGACCAGTTGGGCGGACAGGTCGTCCTCCAGGCCGAAGAGGTCGCGGCCCTCGCCGGTGGCGGACAGGCCGCCGATCACCGTGTTGGTCGCCAAGTCGAACACTTGGCCATCGAACCGCAGCTGCGGGTCGGCCCATTGGTAGGTGCCGGTGACGAGGAACCGGGCACCCGCCGATCGGGCGGCCGCCATCGGGTCGGCGTCGGTGTCGGCGGCGACTGGGCGGTAGGCGGCGCGGGTCAGGTCGACCTGCAGGTTTTGCTCGACGGCGCGACCGGCCCAGCTCAAGCCGGGGGCGTCGGTAATGGGGCGGAACGGGGTCAGGTAGACATCGGCCGGGATGCTGGGGGCCGACGGCGCGACCATCGCCGGTTCGACCGGTTGGGTGGAGGGGGCGGCCCACGCGGGGAGGGCGGCCGCGACGATTCCTAGTCCGCACAGCCATGCGATCCGTGACATAACACGCCTCTTCCAAACGGAGCCCTCGAGTCGCTTGGAGTGTAGCAAATGGCCGGCCTCAACCGGCGGGAAAGCGAGCGAATGTGCGGCGGCATCCGTGAAGATGGGGAGCGGTTTGCGTCTCGGCGGATTGAGGTTTACGTTTGGGCCGGTCGACCGGGGTGCCGAACAGGTGCCGGCGGTCGGCCGTACCGGTGGGGTGCGGGCGGCGCTCGGCCGCGGTGACCGTTGGAGACTCACACATGACGCGATCGTGTTGGCAAAGTCGGCGGTCGACCGGCGCGGTGCTGTCGGCCCTGCTGTTGACGGCGGCGACGGGATGTCCCGGCGACAGGGGCCCGAGCGACGATCAGAAGAAGTACGACGAGGCGGCGATCCCGGCGGCGCACACGATGAAGCCGGGCGAAACGACCAAGCAGGTGGACGCGTTCGCCGAGATGCCCACGCCCCCCGCCGATGCGCAGTACACGATCTACTGCCAGGTCTACGCCGGCCCCGACCACCAGGAGGTGGCCCGGCAGGTGCGCGATCTGCTGCGGGCCAACACGTCGATGGGGAAGTGGTACATCGTCCACGGCGGCGAGCAGTCGACGCTGTACTACGGGTTCTACCGTACGATCGACCGGTCGGACCCCAACGACCCCGAGGAAGGGAAACGGGCGATCAACGACCTGAACGCGATCCGCACGTTGCACGACAGCCGGGGCGCTCGGCTGTTCTCGGCCAGCCTGCCGGTGTCGATCAACACGCCCGACCCGGCCGCCAACCCCAAGTGGGACTTGGCTCGCACCGGGGCCTATTGGTCACTGGACATCGCCACGTTCAAGGACACGCCCGATCGCAAGATGCGGGCCGTCCAGGCGGTGACCGAGGCGCGCCAGCAGGGGCTTGAGGCGTACTACCTGCACGGCCCGCACACCAGTGAGGTCTGCATCGGTGCCTGGCCCGAGAAGGCGGCGGTCGAGATCGACACGGGCATGCAGAACACCAACCCGAACCTCCCGCTGTTCGTCACTCCGACACCGATGGCGCCCGGTGCGATGGGCGGGATGGATCCCAACGTGCAGGTGGCCGCCCCGCGGGTCGATCCGGTCGACCCGTCGATGCTCGCGGCGATCGCCACCTGGAAGGAACACGCCGTCGACGGGTCGGTGCAGATGAAGGTCGACCCGGTCACGCACCAGGCGACCAACGAGCCGCTGCCGGCGTACCGGGCGTTCCTGTTCAAGGTGCCGGCGTCGGAGTCGGCCGCTGACGGGCGGCTGCCGACGTCGGAGGCCGGTGGTGCCGACCCGACCGTGACGGTCGCCCCCGCCGCCCCGGCGGGGTCGGGGCAGCTGCGGTCGCTGGACGATGCGCACTGATGCCGCACCGTCCCGGCCAGCCCGAGCTTCACCTCGCGATCGTGGGCGACGACGCGTGGACGCAAGTCGCCGTCGACCTGCCGACGATGCTGGCATCCGTCCAGGAGATGTTGGACGTCGCGTCGGACGGCGAGCCGCCGGAGCTGCTGCGGTTCCGGGACCGACTGCTCGACGCGAAGTCGCGATTCTGGTGGCGACGCCGATCAGCCACCTGGCGGTTGTCGGCGGAATTGGCACAGCTGCTCGATCGGAATCCATCGCTGAAGACGGCGTACGGCCGCGCGAACCGCCGCCTGGTGGCTCGCCAGTTGCCGCCCAAACTTGGCGCCAGCCTGCTGGTCGAGGACGGGTCCGCCCCGCCGGAAAGTGGCCGATGACGTCTCCCAGCGAACTGCTGATCGCCACCGGCAACGCCGGGAAGGTTGCGGAGTTTCGAGACCTGCTCGGGGGCGATCGGTTGACCTGGCGGAGCCTGTCCGACTTCCCCGGCGTCTCCGAGGTGGCCGAGACGGGCCACACCTTTCGCGCGAACGCCTGCCTGAAGGCGGCTGGCTACGCCACCGCGACCGGCCTGTGGGCGATGGCGGACGATAGCGGGTTGGTGGTCGATGCGCTCGACGGCGCGCCGGGCGTCCTCAGCGCGCGGTGGGCTGCCAGCCACTCGGCGGGCGCGGGGGATGGAGCCAACAACGCCCTGCTGCTATCACAGCTGGAACGGACGCCCGATGATCGCCGGACGGCGCGGTTCGCCTGCGTGCTGGCGTTGGCTGATCCGCAGGGGCGGATCGTGCTGACCGCATCGGACGCGATGGAGGGGAGCCTGCTGCGATCGCCGCGCGGGTCCAACGGGTTCGGCTACGACCCGCTGTTCGTCCCGACCGGCGAGACGCGGACCAGCGCTGAGCTGACCGGCGGTGAGAAGCACCGGATCAGCCATCGGGGGAAGGCGCTGCGGCAGATGCGGCAGTTGATGAGCGACGTGGGGCTGTAGGTTGCCGTGATCGCGGTGCGTGGCACCTTAATTCCGGAAGTCTGCGCCGCTGCATCCGCGAAGCCGCGAGCGGCAAAAAAGAGGGGCCCAGGGTTGAGCGTCCGGGACCCCGCTTCGGTGCGCGATCACCGCTCGGTCAGAGCTTGTGCGCCTCGTCCTTGGCCAGGTGGACCATGGTCTTAACCTGTCCCTCGGCGTTCTGGATGATCGCGCCGGTCACGGGGGACGTGGCGACGCCCGGCGAGGGCTGGGCGGCGGCGATCGCCGACAGGGCGCCGCTGTGGTCGGCCCCGTCGACGGGGAGCGTGTGCTTCAGCAGGTCGGCCCGGCCCAGGTTGACGAGGCGGGTGACGACGGCCGGGTGGGCGCGGTCGTCATCGAGCGTCCACTTGCGGGTGTCGACCCAGGTCTCGTGGAACGTCAGCCGATCCTTGGGGACGATCGCGATGTTGCTCGGCGTGCGGATCACGTGTACGGCCGACCCGGCCAGGCTCCACCCGCCGGCCAGCAGCACCACGGTCACGGCTCGGATCATCTGTTTCATGGTTGGTTACCTTCGGTCTCACGGTCCGGCCACGGGACACCCGTTCGGTCGACCGTTCGATGACAAGACACTACACGGCCCGGCCGGTCCGAGGCGATTAGATTTCGCCGAATCGATTCGAAGCGGATTGCGAGGCGTGGACACGGACGGGATCACCAGGCCGTCCGGTCCTTGGCCGGATGTGCCTCGGCGGCGTCCTCGAGGACGAAGCCGTTGGTGCCGCGGTGCTCGTCGATCTCCTCGACCAGCCGGAACGGGTCGTCGTCGGCCGGGGCGTTAACCACTGAGCCGAGGGGGACAGGGTCGACGACCAGTTCCGTCTCGGCCGGCGTCCCCTCGAGGCCGTCGACGGGGGCGTCGGCCTCGAGCAGGTCGAACATCTCGCCCGGCGCGGTGGCGGTGCCGTCCATGACGACGGTGTCGATCATCTCGTGGTGCCGCTCGACGGCGGCGGCGCGGAGGCCGGCCAGCTGGGTGTCGGCCTCGGGCTCGGGGGCCGGCTTGTCGAGCCGCTCGACGGCGAGCTCGGGCTCCTCGACCTCGGGCTCGTCGACCACCTCGTGCTCGACGGTGGAGATCAGCTCGCCGCCCACGCCGCGCTTGGGGGCGACGGGCAGCACGCTGGTGTAGAAGCCGACGGCGAACAGCCCCTGCTGCTGCTGGTAGGGGAAGTTGATCAGGTCGCAGAAGTCGGCGATGACCGCCTGGGCGGTGGGGTCGGCGCGCTCGGCCTGCTGGACGGAGAGCTGGTGCTTTCGGTCGACGAAGCGGAGGATCTGCACGTACCGGCCGCTGGACTCGCTGTTGCTCCAGTTGGGGCCGACCTGCTCGTACACCTCGAAGTGGTCGCACCCCAGGCGCTTGAGCGTCTGGCGGAACCGGCGGATGAGCCGCTGGTGCTCGGCCCGCTTGTCGCGGGGCACGATGTAGCTGTTGGTTTGGAGGAGCATGGCGTCCCTTCGCGTCCCGGCGCATGCCACCCGCCGGTTGGAGCGGGCGGGCCGGGTCCCACTTCAGTGTGCCACAGATATCGAGCTCGTGCCACCGGATGCCGTCAGCGGTCCCGCTCGTAACGGACCCACTGTCCGACCGTTTCGAACCCCACGGCCGCGAACAGGCCGGTTCGGCCTGGCTCTACACCCGCCAGTACGTGGCGATGGCCCGACCGGCCTGACGCCTCGAACGCCCGGCCCAGCAGGAGCCGGCCGATGCCTCGTTTCCGTTCGCTCGGCACAACGAATAGGTCCGTGACCGTCCCGACCTCGCCGTCGTTCAGCAGAGAGACGACGGCGACCGGCCCGCCGTTCCGAAGCGCCAGCCAGACGTCAAGATGGGGATCATCTATCGATTGGATGGTGGCGTCGGCGCGGCGATCGCCGAAGCGGTCATCCATCAGGCGGCGGAGCGGTCCGTAGGCCGCCCGTGCGGGGATGACGGTGAGGCTGGCCACCGGGCCTGCGGTTCCCTTCACCCGGGACAGGTGCAGGACGTCCAGCGGATGCGGGACCCAGCCTGCATGCGTCAGGTGGTCGACCAACGGGTTCGTACGGTCACGTGGGAGCGATGGATTGACTGTCCACCCGCGGACCGGGCAGTCGACCGACAGCCGATCGACCTCGGCCATCAGCTCAGCCGCGGTGCTGCCGGGGTCGATCGCGGCGTCCAACACGCAGTTCGCGTCGGGCAGCGGTTGCAGGTCGGGGTTGTGCAGCCAGGTGCTGCCGTCCAGGACGGTTTCCTCGGCGATTGCCCGCGCCCGTTGGAGTTGCGCCCGGTGGAACAGCCGCACGAGGTCAGCGGCGGAGGCCGCCGGGCGGGCGGCGGACACTGGGAGGGATATCGAGCCCATCGACCCATCGTACGCTCAGCGGCACAGGGGTTGCACCGATCCGGTCGTCACTTGAAAGGTGGATCCCATGGCGGAACGCAGCATGTTCGGACGGGGCGGCAGCGGAATGACGCGCGGCGGCCTGGATCGGTATCTGGGGCCGACGGCGATCGACGACTCCAATTTGCCGCTGGCGATCGAGGACCCGGAGCACGTGGCAGAGCCGGAGGTGCCGGTCGACTGCGCCGGGGCGGACAAGGGCCAAGCGGTGTGTGAGATCGCGAAGGCGGAGCAGGCGGTGGACAAAGCCGGGTAGCGTGCCCGTGCGGCCGCGCACGCTTTCGCTCCACTGATCTAGAACCCCTTGCGCCGCTGCTTGCTGTAGCGGGCCAAGGCGTCCTCAATGATGGGGAACGCCATGGCGGCGGGCTGGATCTCGTCGACCTCGACGGCCTTGCCCTCGAGCAGCTTGTAGTCCTGAAAGAACCGGCGGAGCATCGTCAGCCGGTGCGGGGGCATCTCGTCGGCCTCTCGGTAGCTGTTGAACTCCGGGTCCTTGGTGGCCACGGCGATGATCTTGTGGTCCTTCTTGCCGCCGTCGATCATCGTCATGATGCCGATCGTGCGGGCGTGGATCAGCGTGAGCGGGGTCACGGTTTCCTGGCAGAGCACCAGCACGTCGAGCGGGTCGTCATCCTCGGCCAACGTCTGCGGGATGAACCCGTAGTTGGCCGGGTAGTAGACGGCGGAGTAGAGGACGCGGTCGAGCTTGATCAGGCCGGACGCCTTGTCGAGCTCGTACTTGACGCTGGAGCCGAAGGGGATCTCGATGACGGACTGGAACTCGAGCGGGATCTCTTCGCCGGGGGTGACGTCGTGCCAGGGGTGAATCATGTGCGGGGGTGCTCGGGGAGGAGGATCGGTTATCGGACCCGCCACGAGTGCGGCGGGCGTGGCATCACAATCTCACCGATCGGCGAGATTTGCAACGGGCTGAAGGAGGCGGAAAGACCCGGGTGTCGTTATGCAGCGGTGGGCTCTGCGAGAGCGCCCTCGCGCGATTTGGCAGTCGAATGTGGGCGCGCATCTCCCTCGGCCGCGGCAGCGATGAAATCCCAAGTGATGCGAGGCAGAACGCCGTTGGCACCGTTTAGGTCGAGTGGCGCCAGAATGAAGCTGAGCGACCCGAATCGGTCGCGAAATGATTCGGCAAGCTGGGTGGTGGTACCCGAGGACACGACGATCACCACGTTGTTCATCGACGCGTGCCAGTCCGTGACGTCGGCCCGCGAGTCCAAGAAATCGAGAACAGGTTGCCGACCACCATCGGGCATGTCGAACGCCAGGATAAACGTGGTCATGGTCAACCCTCGTGTCGGTCGGATGGATGGTCCTGAAATGGCTTCAAGACTTTCGCTAGCAGTTTGGGGTCGACAGGCACGCGCCTGCCCTTGCGCTGCAACAACTGCAACGTCTGCTGACGAATCAGGAACTCCTCAGGTTGTAGCCCGTCGGGCTTCCGGACGGAAAAGTAGATGCTGACGCTGCAGGTCGTCAGGATCGGCAGCGAGGATAACCCGACCAGGAAGCGTAATGCGAGGACGTCCGTCCGGAGCAGGTAGGCGGCCGCCCAACAAGTAGGGCACACAATCGCGCACAGCCAAAGCAGCGGGTTGAGCGCGCTCCGGATGACCAATCGTCCGCCGGCCACTTGAGCGATCCGCGTGATGGTCTCTATCCACTCGCTGGACATGCTCCTCCCCGCTGAGGTTTCAGACGACGACTGGACGGTCGGCATCTTACACGTCCAGCTCGTCCGCCTCCTCGGCGCGATCCATGATGAACCGGAACCGCGCCGAGGCGTCCTTGCCCATCAGCTCGTTGATGATTCGATCCGTCGCCAGCGGGTCGGAGATCTCCACGCGCAGCAGCCGGCGCGTTTTCGGGTTCAGCGTCGTCTCCCACAGCACCTTGGGCATCATCTCGCCGAGGCCCTTGAAGCGGGTGATCTCGCTCTTGGCGTTGCCCTTGAGGTACTGCTTGAGGATGCGGGCCTTGTCGGGCTCGTCGGCGGCCCAGTAGGTCTCCTTGCCGATGTCGACCCGGTACAGCGGCGGCAGCGCGATGTAGACCCGCCCGGCGTCGATCAGCGGGCGCATGTGGCGGAAGATGAACGTCAACAGCAACGTGGTGATGTGATGGCCGTCGCTGTCGGCGTCGGCGAGCAGGATCAGGCGTTGGTAGCGCAGCTTCGTCGGGTCGCACTCGGGGCCGACGCCGCAGCCCAGGGCGGTGACCAGGTCGCCGATCTCCTTGTTCTCCATCACCTTCAGCAGGCTGGTCCCCTCGGTGTTGAGCACCTTGCCGCGCAGGGGCAGGATCGCCTGGCGGTTGCGGTCGCGGCCCTGCTTGGCGCTGCCGCCGGCGCTGTCGCCCTCGACGATGAACAGCTCGCTGTGGGCGCGGTCGCTGCTGGAGCAGTCGGCGAGCTTGCCGGGCAGGTTCAGCCGGCCGCTGGTGGCGGTCTTGCGGCTGACGGCGGCGCTGGCGGCGCGGCTCGCCTCGCGCGCCCGGGCGGCGATGATGATCCGGTTGACGATCGTCTCGGCCACCGTGCGGTTGTTGTTGAGCCACTGCTCCAGCGCCGGCCGGACGGCCGAGTCGACCATCGTCTGAACCTCGGGATTGTTCAGGCGATCTTTGGTTTGGCCCTGGAACTGGGGCTCCTCGATGAAGATGCTGAGGATGCCGAACAACCCCTCGCGGATGTCCTCGACGGCCAGCGTGACGCCGCGGGGCGTCAGCTCGTGCGTCTCGATGTAGTTGCGGATCGCCTTGGCGACGCCGGCCCGCAGGCCGTTCTCGTGCGTGCCGCCGTTGGCGGTGGGGATGCCGTTGACGTAGCTGCGGACGGTTTCCTCGGTTGCCTCGGTCCAGCTGAAGCAGGTCTCGATGCGGACGCCGTTGCTCTTCTCGAACACGAACGGCTGCTCGTGTACCGGTCTGGCAGTCTTCTCCACGAGGATCTTGTTCAGGAACGCGACGATGCCGTCCTGGTGCTGGAACACCTCGCGCCTCTTGCCGACCTCGTCGTTCCAGATGACCTTCAGCCCCTTGTGGACGTAGCTGGCCACCTCGAGCCGTTCGCGGATGGTCTCGGGGTTGAACTCGATGCGGGGGAAGATCGTGGCGTCGGGGTGGAAGAAGATCTGCGTGCCGGTGCCGCGCGCCGGGCCGACCTTGCGGATCTTCCCAGTCGCCTTGCCGGCGGCGAACTCCATCTCCCACTCGGCCCCGTCGCGCCTGACGGTGGCCACGAGCTTCTTCGAGAGCGCGTTGACGACGGAGGCGCCCACGCCGTGCAGCCCGCCGCTGGTCTTGTAGTTGCCCGCCCCACCGTTATCGAACTTCCCGCCGGCGTGCAGGGTGCAGAGGATGATCTCCAGGGCCGGCTTCTTGTGCGTCGGGTGGTTGTCGACGGGGATGCCCCGGCCGTTGTCGCGGACGGTGACGCTGTTGCCGTCCTTGTGCAGCGTCACCTCGATCTCGTCGGCGTGGCCGTTCATGGCCTCGTCGACCGAGTTGTCGAAGATCTCCCACACGAGGTGGTGCAGCCCGGCGGCACCGGTGCCGCCGATGTACATGCCCGGCCGCTTGCGGACGGGGTCGAGGCCCTCGAGGACGGTGATGCTGGCGGCGTTGTAGGTTGCGGGGGTGGCGGGCATTTGCTGTCGTCCGTGTTTCCAGAGGGTAAGCTTGATCCCGTGAGCAGCCGAGAGGTCATCCGCCGGCTTTTGAGGGAGGGATGGGTGCTTGATCGCACCAAGGGCAGCCACCACATCTACAAGCTCGCTGCTCGGCCCGAGGCATTGGTCGTCGTACCGCATCCCAGGAGAGATCTGGCCGTGGGGACGCTGCGTAACATTCAGAAGTCGGCTGGCTGGAACTAACCATGAACTACCCAATTGTCATCCACAAGGATCCCGACTCCGACTACGGCGTCACGGTGCCCGACCTGCCCGGGTGCTTCTCGGCCGGATCCACGATCGACGAGGCGCTGTGGATGGCTCGGGAGGCCATTGAGCTGTACCTCGAAGTGCTTGTCGAGGACGGCCGCGAGATTCCGGACGCCTCGCCCGTCGAACAGCTTCGGAGGAACTCGGATTACGCTGATGGTATCTGGGCCATCGTGCCCGCCGAGTACCCGCCCCGGCGACCGGCAACGACGGCCGCGTAAGCGCCTCACATCGCTGGCGGCGCGATGACCGGCTCGTGCACCACCTCCACGATCTGCCCGCGGGACACGAACTCGTGGCCGCTGCCGCCTCTGCCCGTCACCTTGTACCGGCCGGTGTTGAGCCGCTGCTCGCCGCCCATGCTGGTCTTGACCGTCAGCGTGTCACGCTCGCTCTGGGCTGTGATGGCGGCGATCAGGCGGTCGTCGCCGGACAGCTTGACCAGCGTCACGCCCTTGCCGGGGCCGGAGAGGAAGTTCACCTCATCCGCCTTGCACAACAGCACCCGGCGGTTACGGCTGGCGGCGATGATCGTCTCCTCGCCGGTGATGATCGTGGCCAGCGTGACCTCGACACCTTCGACGGGCCTGGCGTAGCGGCGGCCGGACTTGGTCGACACCTCGCGGTAGCCGTCGAGGCCGAACCGCAGCGCGAAGCCGTCGCTGGTGACGGCCAAGCCGTGCCGCTTGGGGGCGGCGTCGGGCCTCTTCTGGTCGATGGCCGTGGCCTTGGGCGACAGCACGCGGTCGTCGGTGCTGAAGGCGGCGATCACCCGCTCGCCGTCCTTCAGCTTGAACAGCTTCTGGATCGGCTCGCCGTAGCCGGTGGTGGCGGGGATATCGACGATGCGGGCGGTGTAGGCCGTGCCGAAGTTGGTGAAGAAGACGAGGGTGGCCCGTGTGCTGCCGGCGACCAACGCGAGGATGCGGTCGCCCTCGCGCAGGCGGCTGGTCTCGGGGTTGATCTCCTTCTGGCGCTTCACCCAGCCGTCGGCCGTCACCTGGACGTGGTTGTCCTCGGCGACGATGAAGTCCTCGGCCGTGTACTCCACCTCGTTCTCGGCGGCGGCGATCACGGTGCGCCGCTTGTTGGCCGGCTCCCTGCCGTAGGTGCGGGCGAGCTCCTCGATCTCGGTCCTGACGATGCCCCACCGTCCGGCGGCGGACTCCTCGTTCAGCAGCCGTTGGATCTCCTTGGACCGCTTGGCGCGATCGGCCAGCTCGTCGCGGATCAGGTTGATCTCGAGCCGGGCCAAGCGGTACAGCTTCAGCTCGAGGATGTCGTCGACCTGGTCGGGATCGAGGCCGTCGTCCTTGATGGCGCGGGGGCCGTGGGGGTCGATGCCGTACTTCTTGAGGATGCGGGCGGCCGCGTCGGCCTTGCCGTCGCTGGCGCGGATGATCTTGATCAGGTCGTCGAGGATGTCGAAGGCGAACGCGAACCCCTCGAGCGTGTGGATCCGCTTGCGGAGCTGCTCCAGCTCGTGGCTGAGCCGCTTGGTGACCACCTCCAGCCGGAAGTGGAGGAAGTGCCACAGGATCGCCTTCAGCCCCAGCCGTTCGGGCCGGCCCACCTCGGGGTTGTCGGTGGGGATCAGGCAGGTGAGGTTCACGTTGAAGTTGGTCTGCAGCAGCGTGTGGCGGAACAGGTAGGCCATCACCTTGTCGACCTCGGCGTCGCGCTTGAGCTGCAGTTCGATGCGGACGTCGTCGGTGCTGATATCCTTCACGTCCAGCAACAGCGGCATCTTCCGGCCCATGACGACATCGGCGATGGCGATCACCAGCTCCGCCTTGTTCACGCCGTACGGCAGGCTGGTGACGTACACCGCCTGCTGCGCCCGCGTGGCCGGCCCCTTCTCCCAGGTCGCGCGCATGCGGATCGCGCCCTGACCGGTGGCGTAGATCTCGCGCAGCTCGTCGCGGGTGTTCAGCACCTGCGCGCCGGTCGGGAAGTCGGGCCCGCGGACGGCGTCGTTGGCGACCAGCTGGTAGTCCTTGATTTCCGGGTCTTCCAGCAACTTCAGCAGCGCGTTGCACACCTCGCCCAGGTTGTGGGGCGGGATGTTGGTCGCCATGCCCACGGCGATCCCGGCCGAGCCGTTCACCAGCAGGTTCGGCAGCTTGCTGGGCAGGACGACCGGCTCCTGCTTGGTGCCGTCGTAGTTCGGGCGGAAGTGGACCGTGCCCTGCCCGATCTCCTGGATCGTCTCGGCGGCGATCCGCGTGAGGCGGCACTCGGTGTACCGCATGTGGGCGGCGGGGTCGCCGTCCATTGAGCCGAAGTTGCCGCTGCCGTCCACCAGCGTCGCCCGCATCACGAACGGTTGAGCGAGGCGGACCAGCGCCTCGTAGATGGCCGAGTCGCCGTGCGGGTGGTAGTCGCCCATCACGTCGCCGACCACCTTGGCACACTTGCGGTGCTTGGCGTCGGCCCGGACGCCGCTGGTCCACATGGTGTAGATGATCCGCCGGTGGACCGGTTTCATGCCATCGCGCACGTCGGGCAACGCTCGGCTGGTGATGACCGACAGGGCGTAGTTCAGGTACCGGGCCTGGGCGATCTCGTGGAGGTTGGCACCGTCCTCACCGCCGGCCGGGGCGGAGAAGGTCGCGACGCGACCGTTGCCACCGCTGCCGCCGTCGGAGGTCCGCGCGGCCTCGTCCTGGGCTTCACTCATCTGGTCTGTGCCGGCCATCCGTGGACTCCTGGAACCGTTGCCGCCGCCAACCGCGGCAACCGCGGTCTTATCGGTCGGTCGCTCACCGACCCTTGCGTTAGGATAATGTATGGGTTACTCGTCCCGCCGTCCACGGTCGTGCATCGCAGCCGTTCTGTCAAAGAGGACGGTGGATAGCCGGCACAGGTGGCATCACCGAGTTACCCCCTTCCCACGACGGCCGAGTGTCGCCAATCGGCCCGTTTGAGCGCAGCATAAGGTCAGGCGGCCGCGCCGCGGCGTCGATGTGCTGGGCATGAACCTGTTCACCACGACTCATGCGGTTCATTCGATTCAGCACGCCGTTCACCACGCGTTGCACCGGGCGTTCCACCACTCGTGGCACCACGGTGCCCATGGGGTGCTCCACCCTGCACGGCCAACGATCCTTCACCGCGCGGCGGACGGCTCCACCCTTGAGGACCTCGAAGGGCGCCTGCTGATGTCGCACGCCCTGATGCACGAGGTGCCGATCCTATTCGCCCAAGCGACAACGAAGGCGACGGAGACCGTCGCGACGACAACCGTCGCCTCCACGAGCAAGGCGACTGTTGCCCCCAACGCGGTCGCCGATCCTGCGGTGACCGACGGGTCGTACAAGTACGAGAGCTTTGCCTCGGACCCGCTGTTCAGCTCGTCAGGTCCGAGCATCAATGACATCAGCCAGGGTGAGCTTGGAGACTGTTACCTGCTGTCCGTCTTGTCCTCGGTGGCCAAGACGGATGCGGCACTTATTCGGCAGGTGGTGAAGGCTAACACCAATGGCACCTACACCGTTGCCTTCACGGCGAAGAAGACGGTGACCGTGGACGCCGACCTAGCGACTTTGCCGGACGGTCGCCCGGCGTATGCCCAGTTGGGTGCCGGCGACAGCGTGTGGGTGGCAGTCGTCGAGAAAGCATACGCCGATTACGTCAACCCAAAGGCGGATAGCTACACCACGATCGATGGCGGCTGGATGGGCAGCGCGTTCTCCGCGTTGGGGCTGAAGAGCACCTCCACCTTCTCCGCCTCCAGTGCGACCGCCCTGGCGACGCTGGTGCAGAAGGATCTGAAGGCGAACGACTTCGTGACCATGGGCACGGCATCGTATGTCGGCGTGAACAGCCCGCTCGTCGCCGGTCACGCTTATGAGATCAACGCGGTCACGCTGGACAAGAAGGGTAATGTCACGTCCATCACGCTCCGAAATCCCTGGGGCAGTGACCTGTCCACAGGTGGTTACGTCACGGTGACACCACAGCAGGCGTTCGCCGCGTTTGCCGGGCTAGCGGTTTCGCATGCGTGACGGATTGGCTCAGTGCGTCTCCTTCCGGGCCAACGCTCGCTCATCTGAGCGGGCGTTGTGCTTTTGGCGATCTCTCATTCGATCGGAGGCTTAACGGGTGGTTTGAAGACCACCTCATCGACCGTTGTCCGCCGGAGCATCATGCCGGGTAGAGAAGGGTGAGGTATCTGTTCCACCTGATCGGCGCGGAAAACCACGGTGGGCGGATGTGCTCCCTGCGTCACATCAGCTTTGACCGCTTTGGCAACGTGTCCCATTTGGCGACCCAACCAGCCGAGGAAGCCGTTGCCGGGCAAATTCTTCGGATTGTCGGGCATGGTTCACTCGCCGCTGCGGGTCGGCAGGTTGTCGGGCAGCGTGCCCATTGTGGGATCGTACGCATCAATGAACGTTCGGACGTCGTCCAAGTCCTTGTCCTTGTGGCCGAAGCTCTGGATCGTGGCCTTGGCAAAGGGCACCGATCGGTCCATCACCGAAAGTTGGTAGGCCGCCATGAACATCCCGGTGCGGCGCACGCCCTGGGCACAATGCACCAGCACGGGACGGTTGCCCGGGACGGCGACGATGTTGAAGAACTGAAGAATCTGGTCGCGCGTCGGCCAGCCACCCAGCTTGACCGGGATCCGGATCTGCTGAATGCCATGCGACTGACAGTAATCCGCCTCTTGCTTGAACTGAGGCTTGTCCGGGTCATTTAGCTCACGGTCGTCGACAAGCGAGACCACCGTGCGAATGTTGCCGAACTTCAAGGCATGCTGGAACTCGCGGAGGTCGCGATTGCCGTCACGGTAGAGCACGCCTGGCTGGATCTGACCAAAGTGGTAAACCTGTAGCGCTTCCCACCAGTACGTCCCGATGCCGACCGAAATGACGGCGAGCGTGAGGACCGCAATCAGCAACCGGCGGAACCACCGAGTCCGGCGGGTCGGCAGAACGAGGGTGGTTTCGGCAGCGGTCGTCATGACGCTTCGTTCCCCCGCCGCCGCAAACTCAGTGCCCGACGCCCGGGGCATGTTCCTCTTCCCACTGGATGAGCGGGTCGCGGTAATGGTGCGGATCGTCAGGCAGGTCGGCCATGAGCTGGTCGAGCTTCTCGACGGTCAGGTTCGGGATCAGCTGCTCGTTGATCAACATGACCGGTGCCTCGCCGCACGCGCCGAGGCACTCCAGCTCCACCAGCGTGAACCGCCCGTCGGCCGTCGTCTCGCCGGCATCGATGTTCAGCTTGTTCTTGATCCGATCGGTGATCTCCCCGCTCCGGCAGATCTCGCACGGCAGCGACCGGCACACCTGCAGCAGGTACTTGCCCTTGGGCTTGAGGTAGTACTCCTCGTAGAACGTGGCCGTGTCTAGCGCCTCGCTGGGGGCGATGTCCAGGAACTCGGCCACCTCCTGGATGGCCTGCATCGGGATCCAGTTGTACGCGTGCTGCACCATGTGCAGCGCCGGCAGCAGCACCGCCCGCTTGATCGGGTAGCGCGGCAGGTACCGCTCGCGCAGGTACTGCTTCATCTCCTCGGTCAGCAGCGGCGTCTCCGACGTCTTCACGTTGGCCGTCGTGCGGTTCTCAGCGGTCCATGCCATGGGAGCGTTCCCTCCGGTTAAGGGGGTTGACGACCGCCCCGACGGGCCGATCGTTGCAACAGTAGATCCTCGAAAGTTGTACCTGCAGGACGGGTCTAGCGGAAGCGACGCACCCGCTTGCACTCTCAAAGATGGGCGACGCCCCGCTCGATGTTAAGGCCAGGTTGGGTTGTGGCTGCCATATCCATGAAGGCCGTGCGCGGGCGTTCGGCCGGAACGTCGGAACATAAGTGGGTCGTCCGTTCCCGCAGGATCAGGTTGGCGAGCGCCCGCGCTGCCGCGGTCGAAGGGCGATCGACCCACCTGTGAAACGCCCAGCCGGCCGACAGGCTCAACACGAGACTCGCCACTATTGCGCCGGCGGCGGCACCGGCGGGCGGAACGGTGGATGTTCGGTGCAGCCGGACGTAAGCCGCGGCACCTACCGTGCCGATCACCAGTGGGTGGCGAGGCCGGGTCCAGCATCCGGCGAAGAACGTGAGCGTCAGGTGGCAGCAGACGACGGCGAGCGATGCGATGCCCCGGATCGATTCAAGGGCCTGAAGCTTGTGCCCCTCCCCGCGCATATGCGGCCGCCTTCACCAGGCCTGCACCCCGACCCGGGAGCTTCAACGTTTATCGGTCCTCATCTCCCCCTTGAACGCGAGCAACAACATAAACAACCCGACACGAACTTGCTACCGGTCCAGCTCCGCCGCGATCACGTTGATGCTGCCCAGCACGGCGACGATATCGCTGATCGTGTGCCCCTCGATCTGCTTGCCGAAACTTTGGTAGTTCATGAAGCACGGCGGGCGGGTCCGCACGCGCCACGGCACGTTCTCGCCGGCCGAGACGATGTAGTAGCCCAGCTCGCCGTTGCCGCTCTCGATGGGGTAGTATACCTCACCCTTGGGCGTCTCGAAGCCGCGGTTGGTCATGATCATCTCGAAGTGTTGGATGAGCCCTTCGATGCTGCTGTAGACTTGGCCTTTGGGTGGCAGGACTTCCTTGCCCTCTGGCGAGACGTTGACGCTGCCACCGGGGAGGTTGTCGATCAGCTGACGGATGATGTGGGCCGACTGCTTGATCTCTTCCAGGCGGATCAGGTATCGGCTGTAGACGTCGCCGGTGGTCATGACCGGCACCTTGAAGTCGACCGCCTTGGCCCCCTGCCCGTCCCAGTTGTCGGCGAAGCACAAGTACGGCTCGTCCTTGCGTACGTCCCGCCGCACCCCCGCCGCCCGGGCCAACACGCCCGTCATGCTCCAGGCCACCGCCTCATCCCGGCTGATCGCGCCGATCCCCTTGGTCCGATCGATGAAGATCCGATTCTTGTTCAGCAGCCGCCCCACGTCGGCGATGGCGTTGACGAGGCTGACGTCGATGAACGACTTCACCATGCGGACGAAC
Source organism: Tepidisphaeraceae bacterium (assembly GCA_965198865.1). Lineage (GTDB taxonomy): Bacteria > Planctomycetota > Phycisphaerae > Tepidisphaerales > Tepidisphaeraceae > CBDAQA01. The sequence continues at coordinate 166,602 of CBDAQA010000028.1, forward strand.
GTGGGCTCGTCCGGCAGGTCCATGTTGAGCCCCCCCACTCGCGTCCAACTGGTGTGGTACCGCTGGCCGGTCATGTACTCGAAGATGTCGTAGATCTTCTCGCGCTCGTTGAAGCCGTACAGGAACGCGGTGAATGCCCCCAGGTCCAGCCCCGCCGCCCCGACGCACAGCACGTGGCTCTGGATCCGACCCAGCTCGCCGGCGATCGTCCGCAGCGCCTTGCACCGGGGCGTCAGCTCGATCCCCATCAGCTTCTCGGCCGCCCCGTGCCAGGCGATCTCGTTGTAGATCGGGGCCGAGTAGTCCATCCGGTCCACAATCGTCACGTACTGGTTGTAGTTCAGCGACTCGCCCAGCTTCTCGAACCCGCTGTGCAGGTACCCGATGTGCGGCGTGCATTTCACCACCCGCTCGCCGTCCAGCTCCAGCACGAGCCGCAGCGTTGTGTGCGTGGCCGGATGCTGGGGCCCGAAGTTCAACGTCCACCGGTTCTCGCTGCCCGCCGGCTCGTGCGATGCGGGGTCCTTCGGGGCAGGCGTGAGCGTGTAGGGCATGGGAACCAATCCGATGATGAGACCAGCGATCCGTCGCGACGCCGACATTATAGATGGCAACGGACCGCGGCGGAAGACACGGGCGACCGGTTATGGGCCGGCGTGGTGAAAGCAGGTGAGACGTGCAAATCGCAAAGCCACAGTCTCTCGCCACACGTCTGTTGTCGCCCCACCGCCCGAGGATTACGCTGCATCCATGGCGAAAACCAAGTCACGACTCGGCCGGGGACTGAGCAGCCTGCTCAATGTATCGGACGTTCCCGACCCAAGTGACGCAAAACCGGTCACGCCACCCCCGATCAACACTCCGTCCGTCACGACGGCAGCCCCGCTGCTGGACGGCCAATTGTTCCACGTGGAACTTGCTCGCGTTGTCGCAAATCCCCACCAGCCGCGTAAAACATTTGACGACACGACGCTCCAAGGGCTGGCGGACAGCCTAAAAAATTCAGGTTTGATCCAACCGATCGTTATCCGGCAAGCAGGCGATGGATACGAGTTGGTTGCCGGCGAACGACGTTGGCGCGCCGCCCAGCTTGCAGGGCTCACCCATCTTCCCGCCCTGCTCCGCAAGGTGGATGCAGCAGAACAGGCGCAGCTGGCCCTCATCGAAAACATCCACCGGGCTGACCTGAACCCGCTGGAGCGCGCATTGGCCTACCGCAACCTCCTGCAGCAACTCGACCTCACCCAAGAGGAACTTGCCGCCCGCCTCGGCGAGGACCGCAGCACCATTGCCAATCATCTCCGATTACTTGACCTCTGCGAACCTGCCCGGCGGTTCGTCGCCAGCGGAGCACTGTCGCTCGGCCATGCCAAACTCCTGGCGGGGGTCCATGATCTTCTTCATCAGCAACGTCTGGCCGAGCAGGCCGTCTCTCAGCAGCTATCCGTCCGAAGTTTGGAAAACGTGATTCGGTCGACTCGCACTTCCAATCCGCCTCCTGCTCTGCCGCCGCCGAGTGCCCATATGGCCGACCTAGAACAACGGCTGAGCCGGGGCCTGCAAATGCGCGTGCAGGTTCATCAGACGGGCAAAAAAGGCCAAGGCCGACTTGTGCTGCACTACGGCTCCCTCGACCAGTTTGACGAACTGCTTACCCGCCTCGGCGTGCAAGTGAGCGAATGAGGCTGGATTGTTCCATGTGGAACATTACGTACGAGCACCCCCAGATCAGCTCTGACTGCCGTGACTCGGCACACATGCTTCTGTTCAGAACCCAAAGATTGGCGGAAGTGCCAGTTCCCTGAATAATTGCTTCACTCCGTAAGCAGAGGTTGATAAATTGCCTGACGCGGTGCCCGACATTGACCGGGCGAATGGATTCGCCCCGCAAGCCCGCGCAACTGAACGGAGTCAAGTCATGGCAGAGCAATGGGTTTCGATCGCCGAGGCAGCGGCGGCAATGCGGATTCATCCGCGTACTGTCGAACGCCGGGCGGCGGCCGGCAAGATTGAGTCTCGCCGAAACGATGATGGACAGGTGCAGGTCTTCCTAGACATGCCCGATGCGGAACCGGCGGTTTCGCAGTCCGCGCCTGCGGAGGCGTTCGAAACCGTCAAGGAGATGGCCGACCGACAAGTCGACATCGCTGCCGGCAGCGCGTCCGCCCTGGTACGCGCCGCCCAAGAGCAGGCGATGCGGGCTGAGCACCAGATGGAGCTCGCCCGGCAGGAGTCTGGTCGGTACCGGCGTGAGACGCACATGGCGCTGGCGCTCGTCGCCGTCATGCTGCTGTTCGTCATCGTGGCGGTGGGGTGGTGTACGCACACCATCACCGACGCCAGGGACCGCGCCACCGCGGCGGAGCTCGCCGCTCGCAATGCCTCCGTCGAACTGGTCCGCACGACGGACAAACTTGCGATCACGTCCGATAAGCTGGCGGCGGCCACCGAGGCCCGTGCCAAGGCGGAGGGCGAGTTGACCGCCTACAACCAAGGCGTCCGAACCGTGATCGAGCAGACCCGCCCGCACCCCGCGACCCAGCCCGCCACCATCTTCGCCCGCATCTCCCAGGCATTCGCCGGCGAATGATGCCGCCCGTCGTCTTAGGAAACGGTGGCCGCTACAGTACCGCCACCCGTACAGGAGCCGCATGGAACTGGCGAGCAAGATTGACCACACGATTCTCAAGCCCGAGGCGACCCCTGCCGACGTGCGCAAGGTGACCGCCGAAGCGCTCGACTACCGCTTCGCCGCCGTCTGCGTCTCGCCCTGTTTCGTCTCCCAGGTGGCGGCCGAACTGCGGGGCAGTGGCGTGCTGACCTGCACCGTGTCGAGCTTCCCCGCCGGGACCAGCAAATCGACCGTGAAGGCGATCGAGAGCACCGTCGCCGTGAAGGACGGGGCCGACGAGGTCGACGTCGTCGCCCACCTGCCCTACCTGGCCGCCCTCAACTTCGATGCGGCCAAGGCGGAACTGCTCGAGGTGGTCAAGGCCTGCCGGGCGGTCCGCATAGACGTGGTCGTGAAGGTGATCGTCGAGTCGGCCTACCTGATGTCGCTCGGCAACGACAGGGGTGAACAGGCACTGTCCGTCGCCTGCCGAGCCGTGCGGGAAAGCGGGGCAGACTTCATCAAGACCAGCACCGGATTCCACCCCGCCGGCGGGGCGAGCGTCCAGGCGGTCGAACTGATGCGAAAGTACGGCGACGGCATCCGCGTCAAGGCCTCCGGCGGCATCCGTGACCTCGCCACCGCCCAAGCCATGCTTGCGGCAGGTGCCGATCGCCTCGGCCTCAGCGCCTCGGTCGCCATCGTGCAGGCCAGCCGAACGGCCTGAAACTGCGAACCTTTTGGAGGCGGGGTGAGTTTTACCCGTACGATTGGCTGCGTCTTCGCCGGGCTCCTCGTCGGCTGTGCCGCCGACGCCGCCCAGCCAGCCCTCTCCATCCCACGGCCAGGATCACGACCCGCGTCGCAGCCAGCCGCCACGGCGAACCCCGTCCTCAGCCGGCCACTGTTGCTCCACCTTCCTGGCATTGGCGGATTGCGGTCGATCGACCAGTCACTCGTGCGTGGCTTCGTCCAGGGCGGATTCAGCGGTGACGTCCAAATCTACGACTGGACTGATGGCGACGGCGGCATCGACGCCCTCCACAACTACAACCGGAACCGACGTGAAGCGCAACTGATTGCCGATCGGCTCGTGGCTCGACATCGCGCCGACCCGCACGGCAAGATCTTCCTCACCTGTCACAGCGGCGGGGCGGGTCTGGCCGTTTGGGCGTTGGAGGATTTGCCGCCCGACGTTGGCGTAGACGTTCTGCTCTTCATGTCTCCAGCGCTATCACCAACGTACGATCTGTCACGCGCACTGCGTCATGTGAAGGGACGTGCCTACGTCTTCACCAGTTTGTCCGACAATCTGGTGCTCGGCTACGGCACGCGTTTGTTCGGCACGATCGACGGCATCAAGACCGATGCCGCCGGGCGCGTCGGCTTCGTCCAGCCGGCCACCGCCAACGCTGAGCAGTACCGCAAGCTCATCGAACTGCCGTATCAATCAACCTGGACGCACTATCACAACCTCGGCGACCACGTCGGCGGCATGACGCGAGCGTTTGGAATGAGCGTGCTCACACCTCTGTTGCTGTCGGGCGTTCTGCCGATCACGCCAACCGTCGTGCCGATTGCCCTGCCCGACATGCCGCACCCGTTGCCGCTCCCAACGACCGTGCCCGACGTCGACAGGAAGCGGAGATGAGCGCCTCACCGGCTGACCTGCGCCCCCGGCGCAACTGGTCATTGTGGCGACAGGTGCTCGCCTACGTGGTTCTGGCCGCCCTGGCGTCGCTGTCGATTTGGTTCGTCGATCGGGATGCGACACGGCCGAACACGGACGGCGCTGCCGCCGCCCCCCAGCGATAGGCCTTCAGTCAAGCGCCGCTGGCCTCACAGGCGCTGCACGCTCGATCCCAAGGGTACACGCGATCGCGATCACGCCGACGCCGAGGTGGATGCCGATGCACGCCCAGGGCGAGGTGGGCAGCTGGTACGATACGTCCTGTCCCAGCGCGATCCAGGGGTAGGCGATCGGCTGCTCCGTCCAGATCCCAAGCGCATCCGCCACGACCCCGTTGACCGCCAACAGCGGATTCACCCGAACACAGAACGGCGGGGCGGTGGCAGTCCACAGCGGCCACGCCAGCCAGACAGCCCCCAGCGTGGTCACAACAGCGCCCGCCACCGCGCGATTCGCTCGACAGGCAACGAGCAACCGGCACGTCCCGACCTCGGCCGACAACAGTGCCGCCACAACGCTGATGCAGTTAAGTTCGAGAGCAAACCCCGTCGACGGCGAATGACCAATCGCCACCCACCCCGCGCCGACGCCAATCGATCCGGCCGCCACTAACGCGGCCGCGTCGACAACGCCTCGACCGCTCGCCCCAAAGGCCGGCGCGACGATCGCCGCCGTCAACGTGCTGACCAGCAGCAGGTTCAGGTTATGGCCCGCAACCCACCCCAGCCCCGCCGTGCTCGCCAACGCGATTGCCCCAAACGATGCGGGCAACCAACCGTTTGTCAGTTGCCCGACGACCCTCATGGTTGGGTGGTCGCTTCCGGTTGTGGCGTGGTCATGTCTGCGTACGACTTCTCCAACTCATCGATCGCCCGCTGGATGCGATCCGCCTCGTCGATCAGCCGTTGCTGCTCGTGCCGAAGATCATTGATGACGTGATAGTGAGCCTGAGCCGCCTCCCGCAGCGCGTCGCGGTGGGGAGCCACGGCCTTCTCCCAGTACTGCCGCAGGCCGTCCACTTTGGGTTGATCCAGATGAACGCCCGACAGTTGTCGAGCATCTGTCGGCACTGGCGTTGAAGCCGGCATATCGCCCGGCGGTGTGCCGGCAGGCTGCGTGGTGGCTTGCCCACTGGCCATTGGCGACAAGATCATCACTACCGGCGTGCCAGTCGGCGGGATCAGATCGGCGTTCCGCTCGTAATCGCGCGCCTCCAGTGCCCGGCTTTTCAACGCCCCCACGTCCAGCACCGAGTTCTCGTTGTTGATCACGCCCACCAGCGATCCCGTCTGGTCGGCGACGTAGACCCCGTCCACCGTGCGCGACCCCGTGAACACCCAGCTGAAGGCGGCGGGGGGCTTCTTCGTGCGCACGTCCCGCATCCACCGCGCGGCAGGCACCCGCTGGGGCTTGCTATCCTTCACGTACTCAAACCACACGTTCACCGGCGGCCCCGACGGCGGCAGCCACGTCTTGGCCGCCTCCGAGTACCGCACCGGCTCGCCCGGCTGAAGGCCCACCATCAGCAGCGCCAGGTGCAGGTCCGACGGCTTCACCGCCGACCGCACCACCGCCTCGTACTCGTTCGTCCCCGTCACCACCGCCAGGAACTCCAGCGGGTACTCCGCCGCGACCGATTCGCAGTCGACCCGCACCTCGCGCGCTTTCAGATCCACCTGGATGTGCGCCAGCTTGCCCGCCGGCTGCGTCGCCGCGGGCGCGGCACCCAACATGGGGATCGACAAGAACACGACAACAACGCGGCGGGCAACGGTCATGCGGCACGCTCCGACAGGGATCGGCCCATCTTACGACCACCCGCAACCGGCGGCGACCCCTCATCCAGGCAACGCCGCCAACCCCGCCGCGGGCGGGAACGTCACCCGCGCATACAGCTCGACCAGCGGCAGTTCGATCCCCACCGACCGCAGCCGCACCGACCCGGCAAGGTCCGTCACCGCCCCGCCGATCGACCACACCCCGTCCGCGCTACGGTAGTACGTTTCCACCCTCGGCTGGTCCTGCCAGACGAACACGTACTCCTGCAACGACGCGATCTCGCGGTATCCGTCGGCCTTGCGAGTCGTGTCGTAGTTCTGCGTCGACGGCGAGAGCACCTCGAACACCAACTTGGGGTTTAGGATGACGGGACCCGCCGACTCATCGGGGTCCATCCGCAATGCCTCGCAGCACACGGTCACGTCCGGATGAGCGCAACGCCCCTCGTGCCCGATCCTCACTTGGACACTGGAGTCCAACACCTCGCACGGCCCACCGTCGAGCCGGTTCCCCACCGCGCGGTTCACATTCGACCCCACTCGACCATGGTTCGGCGTAGCACCCGCCATGTCCAGCACGAGGCCCGACGCACCGAACTGGATCGGGTTCCCCGCCCGATCCGTGATGATGCCGTCCCAGTAGTCCAGCAGTTGATCGGTCGAATCGCTGATCAGACGGAACTCCGCCTTTGTATACCGGCGCGGCAAAGCCGATGGCGGGGGGGCCAACTGTTCCATGCCCACATCCTACACGCCGTCGCGGTATCCTGCCGCCCGATGACGATCGACGTGCCGTCCGTCGCCGACCTCGCCTGCCCGCTCTGCGGCTACAACCTGCGCGGCCTGACCGAACCCCGCTGCCCCGAGTGCGGCTTCCGCTTCACGTGGGCGGAACTCCGCGACGACCAGCGAAACCGACACCCGTACCTGTGGGAGCACGCCCGCGGCTGGCGCGAGCTCCCCCGGCGCTTCTGGACCACCTACCGCCGGACGTGCCGCCCGCGGCAGTTCTGGTCCGATGTCTCGCCCGCGCAGCCGGTCCACGTCGTTCGACTGCTCGCGTACTGGCTGCTGACAACGATCGCGTTCGGGCTGGCCCCGGTCGCCGGGCTGGTCGGACGCGCGGCCGTCCTGTTCCAGGACCGATACTCGATCCGCTCCCACATGGTGCCTGTCTATGGCGGCGGGTACCAGGTCTCGAGACCCTGGGGCGTCCTGGAGTACACCGCCGCCGAGCTCGAGGAAGACCTGCCGATGCCGCAGTCGCCCAAGTTTTGGCGCGACGTCGTAGAACCCGTCGGCTCGGAACGCCAGGACTTCGTCGAGCACACGGTGGATGCGGCGGTCGTCGTCGTCGCGTGGCCGGCGCTCTCGATGGGGGCGCTCGCGTTGTTCGCCGCTTCCATGCGGCGGGCGAAGGTGGGCTACCGGCACGTGCTCCGGGTCGTCGTGTACGGGTGCGACTTCGCCCTGCTCATGACCGTCGCCGTCGGCGCGATGGCTGGCTGGATCGCCAGCGGGTACCACGCTTGGCTCTCCGAGCGCCCGTCGCACGGTGCGCTCCCGGTCACGCTGGTCATCCTGGCGTGCGCGGCGGTGTCCACCCATCGGCTCGGGTTCGCCTACGGACGCTACCTGCGGTTCGATCGGCCGCTGCTCACCGTGCTGTCGGCGCAGACGATCGCGGTGCTCGTCGCTGCCGTCGCGCTGGTCGGGCTGACGCGGCTCGGCTGAACATCCGACGCCCCGCCACGGTATGCTGCGGACCCCATGGCAGCGAGGCAAGCACCGGAGCCCGACCTCGCCTGCCCGCTCTGCGGCTACAACCTCCGCGGCCTCGCCGACCCCCGCTGCCCCGAGTGCGGCTTCCGCTTCACCTGGGACGAGCTCCGCGACGAGCAACGCAACGGCCATCGCTACCTCCTCGAACACGCCACGCGCCGGCGGTTCCGAGCGTTCTGGTCCACCTACTGGCGAACGGGTCATCCCCAGCGGTTCTGGCGCGAGGTGTCGCCCGCGAACCCCGTGAACGTGGGGCGACTCGTCACCTATTGGACGGCCACGTCCCTGCTCGTGGCGACAGCGCTCGCCTTGGTCTTTGGCAGTGCCGCCGTGCAGGTGGGGTACATCGATTCCGCGGCCCGCGATAACTGGCTGCCGGTCCCCGGTAGCCCAGGCCACTTCGCCCCCGCGATGAGTCCCGGCTACGTGCTGACCACATCCGAAATCGATGCCCTTTACCCCCTGCCACTCTCGCCTGGGTTCGCCCGCAAAGTTTTGGAGCGGACCACCAGTGGCGGTGACCTGCACCCCGTTCTTGCCGTGGTCGTGGTGGTCGCTTGGCCGTGGCTGTCGGCGGTGGCGCTGCTGTTGTTCGCGGCGTCCATGCGACGGGCACAGGTCCGCTGGACGCACGTGCTGCGCGTGGCCCTCTACGGCTGCGACTTCGGCCTGCTGATCGCCGCGTTCTGCGTGGTGACCGGATGCCTGATGACCCAGTCGACCGACCTCCGCATTTGGGCGCGGCACGCGCCATCCCACGCCGCCGCCCCCGCCGTGGCCCTGGTGCTCGCCTGCGCCGCCGTCGCCACCTACCGATTGCGCCTCGCCTACGCGCGGTACCTCCGGTTCGATCACCCAACCCTGACCGTCGTGGCGGCACAGGTGATCGTCGCCCTGACCGTGGCCGTCGCCCTGGTCGCGATCGCCTGATCGCGCTGGGCGAACGCCCGCCTACGGCGGCAACCTACATCGCGTACCGGCGTCGGACCGACGCAAGATGATGGCCCGCCGCCAATCCTCACGGGTCCCGCGGCCGGGTACCTTCCACGTCCATGCCCGACGCGAACGACGGTCTGTCGGCGGCCGTGGATCCGACGCCCGAGCGCGCCGCGCTGCGTCGTTGCCCCGGCTGTCACAACCAAGTGACGGCGCGGACCCCGGTCTGCCCCATCTGCGGCAAGCACGCGACGGTCGCCCGCCTCGCCTCGGTCGCCCGGTGGACCCTGATCGTCATCGCCGCCGCCGTCATCCTGTGGTGGTGGTGCCATCACGGCTGAGCGACGTTGACCGTTCAATGGACAAGCGTCGTCAGCCGCGCCATCCGCCGCAGGCATTCCCCCTCGTCGGCGCAGTGGAAGATGACGCCGAACACCGCGATCGCCTGACCGCCGCTCACGAACGGCACCGCCGCCACGACCAGCGTTGGGTAGGGCGACAGCCCGATCGGCTGGAAGAACGGCGTCCCGCTGCCCGCCACCCGCCGGCACCCCTCGGCGATCGCCCGCGCCGCCGTCGGCACCTGGTCCCGGTGCGCCGGGTCGAACACGTCGGCGATGTACGTCAGCGCCGCCGGCCCGAACTCGTGCGTCACCGAGAACGCCGCCGCGAACAGCCCGTCCACCTGCCGGGACAACTCGAGCACGTCGGCGTGGTTCTGCGGGGGTCGCATGACGACTCAGTGTAGGGCGGGACCCGCGGACCGTTAGGAGGTCGGGCTTCCGCCGCGCGGCTGCAACGAGATGTCCCGCCGCCACGGCAACGGCAGCCCAACGCAAGCGGTTCGCCGAGCGATCGTGTGCCGAGGTGACCATTGCGATCCATCACATGCAACCACTCATAAAGCCGCGGATGTCATCGGCGGCCTGCGCGTGTGGCCCGAAGGCGCGCGACGGTCAAACGGCATTCGGCCACGAACGCCAGAATGGTTTCCATGGACTGGGCTCAACTACATCCCACATGCCTATCCCGGGGTGTCGGCGCTGGTCGGCCCCCTGGCGATGGTGCCGGAGATCTGTATCGCGTGGCCCCAGAACAAGTCGCCGTCGTCGTGCCAGAAGTCGAACCCGCCATCAGCATCGACGCAGATGCTCTCCAGCCGCATGCGTGCGACGAATGCTTCCTCATCCATCTCCGGCTCGTCCTCCGCCCGCCACGCGTCATTTCGGGGCGACAGAAGCCGTGCCGCAGCGAACGCGTTCACCCGCCGTTGCCAGCCGCTGGCGTCGGCCAGCAGCGCACGCGCGGCCACGAGCCCGGCAGGGGATGGCTCGGCCTCGCCTACCGCAGCGTCGACCCGCAAACTCGCCGTTTTGCCGCACCAATCCACCTCCCCTTCAAACCACCCGTACCGCCGATCGAACGTCAGACTACCCAACTGCGAATCGTTAAAGGTTATAGGGGACTGCATCCGCTCTGCCGCCGCGTTGAGGTCCGCGTCATTCGGCTCGACCCCGATCATCTCGATGATCCGCCCGTGCATCTGCCCGTTCACCGGCTCCGCCAGCACAGTCGTCCGCACTCGCCACACCGCGTAGGGCTGGATCTCCGCCATCCAACCGTCCAGATCCGCCTTTGCGACGGCGTAGTACAGCCGCAACTGCATGTCCGTGCGCACCGGCCCCCCTACGCCTCGCCAGGCGGCGAGGTGGAAGATGAGGTCCCAGTCGATCCCACCATTCGACCCACCGCTGGCCCCGTTCGCGTTCACCACACCACAGACTTCCAGCGTCGGTGACCGCGCCAACCGGTCCTCGAACGCCGCCCGCGCGTTTGCAGGCTTCATCGGGTTCAGATTGTCCATCAATCCCATCCCAAACGGCATTGGCCCGCCACTTGAAACGGCGTTGTATAAACCCCTGCCTCACCGGCTGAAAGCAGGTTCTCGTTCACCGAAACCGCATGTCACCATGGCCGCTCACTCCCCCGCCAGCTTCTTGTAGTACGCCTTCAGCGGGTCGCTCCACGCCGGCGGAATGGCTCCCTTCATCGCGTCGTTCAGATCCTTCTGCAGCTTCATCCCCGTCATCGGCGTCGTATCCTGCTGCACGTCGACCTGGCTGCCCAGCAGCATCCGGCTCGTGGCCAGGTCATCCACCAGCACGTCGCGCTGTCGCAACGCGTTCCGGTAACGGTTGGCGTTCAGGTCCGACTCGACCTGCCGCATCAGTTGGACCGACTGCTTCAGCTTGAAGTTGTCATACCGGTCCAGCCCGTACTGCAGGTTCAGCCGGTCGGCGGTGTTGCGCAGCTCGGCCTGCTTCGTGGCGAGCCGCTTCATGCCCTCGACTGTCCTTGGGGGCACCGGGCCCTGTAGGCCGGCCTGGCCGGCGCCGCTCATCTTGCCGCCACCGGTCGCGCCGCCGACGGGGTCCTTGCTGGTGTCCTTGATTTGGCCCTGCTGGAACGCGGTGGGGTCGAGCCGCGTCGGCGTGTTGCGGCCGCCCTTGCCAACGGCGGTGTCGCCGACCATCTCGCCCTGGCTGCGACCACTGCGGCCTTCGCCGCTGCGGCCGCCCATCTCGTTGTTGTTCGGCAGCTGGTTCCCGGTCACGCCCTTAGCCGACATGTCGGCGATCGGCCCATCGGCGGCGTCCCAGCCGATCCCCTTGTCGGCCGAGTCGGTGATGTTGGCGTTCATGTCCTCCATCTGGTTGAACAGGTCCTCCTGCTGCTCCATCAGCTCGCCGACCATGTCCTGCAGCTCCTTCGGCAGCTCCGGCATCGGCGTGTCGGACTTGTTCGGCATTTCCTCCTGCGTCCACTGCTGCCGGTCGGGCGTGTTGCTCAGCCAGCGCTCCAGGTTGCTGCTCAGCTCCTTGGCCGACTCCAGCCCGTTCTCCTCGGCCGGCACGGCGATCTCCATCGCCTGCTGCTTGAGCGCGCCGGCCGCCATCGTCACCTCGGAGTAGATGGCCTGCGCCTCCTTCGCCATCGACCCGTTGGCCATGTCCTGTTCGGCCAGCTTGCTGAAGTCGCTGAGGACGCCCTTCATGAACGCGTCCAGCTTGTCCTGGCTCTGCTGCAGGTCCGCGGCCAGCTTGCGGTCCTTGTCGTCCCAGTTGTCGACCGGCTTCTTCGCCAGCCCGGCCGTCTGGTCCAGCAGCCGCTGCTGCTCCTTCATGAACGCCTTCAGCTGCTCGTCCAGCTTCGACAGCTGCTCCTTGTTGGCCAGCTGATCGCCCGGCCGGGTGGTCGGCTGCGTCGTCGCCTCAGGCGATGGGTTCAACAGCGCCAGCAGGCTCTCCAGCGTCGCCGCGATGCGGCGTTGATCGGTCTGCAGTTGCGTCGACAGCACCGCCTGTCGGGCAGCGTCCTTCTCGTGCGACAGCGCCGCGGCGGTGTCCACGGCATCCGCCGCCGGGTTCAGCGACAGCACCAGCAGCGCCTTCTGCACCATGCGGTTGCCGTCGTCAAACGCGAACGTGTCGGCCGTCTGCTTCATCCGGTCGCGCAGCCCGGCCTGGCCGTTGCCGATCGCCGACATCCGGCCAGCATCCCCCCCCTTCCACGCGACCGCCTGCGTGTTCAGCGCCCGCTGGTCCTTCAGCATCGCCAGCAGGATCGCCCGCAGCTGGTTGGCCTGCTCCTTCGCCTCGCGCGCCGCCACCTCCGGGTCGCGCAGCTGGATCGTGTAGACCGACGACGTCGTCGTCTGTGCGCCGCCCGTCTCTCCCAAATCGCGATTGTCGGTCGCCTCCACCTGCACGCGGATGGTGCTGCCGTGCTTGCGCACCTCCGGCTTCAGGTCCAGCACCGACGCCACGTCAATCGCTGTCGTCCCCGCTGGGTAGTTCGCCGACGCCACCGCGGCCAACGGCCCTTCCGATCCGTACCCCACCAGCACACGCGACGACACCAAGCCGTAATCGTCCCGCAGCGTCGCCGCCACCTTCAGTGGTGCCGTTGGGGACACCGTGGCATCCGTCGTCGGCCAGTGCATCTCGATGGTTGGCGGCGCATCCTTCGTGCAGTGGATCGTCCAGCTTTGGTCCGGCAGCTTGGCGATCACCTGCCCGGCACCATCCGTCGCCAGCACCGCCACCGGCGTATCGTCCGACACCACCAGCGACGCCGCGAACACCAACTTGCCCGAATCGGTGTTCATCGGCACCGGCGGCTTCTCGCCCACCTGTAGCAGCGCGTTCTTCACCGGCACGTCGAACTCCGCCGACACCTGCACCGTCGACCCCTGCGGCACCGTCACCGGCGTCGTGTCGGGCGCGTCCGGCTTCACGACCACCGTCGCGGCGTTGCCCGACATGTACCGCGGCGGCGCGACGTTCACCGTTAGCGCCGTCAGCTTCACCTGCCGCACCACCGTCGCCGTGTACCACGGCGTTTGCGATCCGCCGGCGTCCAAGCGATATCGTGTGGTCGCCCCCACATGATCGATTCGGTAGGCATACCGTAGAGAGCCGTCCTCGCCCGGCGTGGCGGACAAAGCAGCTGCAGGCGTGGTCCCGTCGAAGACCAATTTTGCCTCCGGCGCGGTCGACATAATCGACGCGGGCCCAGTAGCCGTCGCGCTGATCTCCAGCGGTTGGTCGGCTACGATCGTCACGTCGCCGGGCGAGACGTTGGTGAACCGCAGCGACCCCGCCTGCGGCACGAATGCCGCCGGGTGCATCAGTTGCCGCCAGCCGTGACCGAAAGGTCGCGGGAACATCGCCGCCGACAGCAGCAGCGGCAGGGCGATCAGGCTCGTCCGCAGCAGGGTCGCGTTCAGGTCCGACCAGCGCACGGCATCGCCGACCGGCGCGCCGGCCAGCTGGGCGCTCACCTCATCGAAGATGGCCGGCAGGTAGGGGCTGTCCTGCAAGTCCTTGGCGCGCGACAGCAGCACGGCATTGGTCAGCCCGTTGTTCAACCCCGGAATGCGATCCTCCAGCATTCGGGCGACGCCCACCGCCGGCGATCGAATCAACAGCGGTCGCACGAGCCAGGATACCACGGCCGCCACCAGCGCGACGATCCACGCCACCAGCACGACCCACGTCCATCGGCTGGTCCCGCCCGAGGCGTCCCCGATGAAGTGGGCCAGCAGGGCGGCGGCCCAGGTCGATGCGACAATGGCGGCGATCAACAACAGGCCACCGCGCACGATACGCTGTCCCCGCACCTGTTGGCCGACCGCGTCCAGCCGGTCCTCGATCTGCAGGTACGCCGCGGCTGGGGTGAACTGCGCCATATGCAGATTGTATCGTCCAGTTGCGACCGCGTTGCCAACAGAGCCCAGCGGCTCGGCCGCGGGTTCCCCCCGAATTGGCGGTAGTGTTCGCTGGCTCCGGAACCCGCAGCGGGAGCCGCTGCGACTCTGTTTGGCGTGGCACGTGTCGCCCTACGAGCCGGTCAGCACGCGGTAAAACGGCAGCCTCGGAAACGGTGCCGGCGTGCCAATGGGCGGCGGGGGGCGCAACCGGAACGGGCGACCCTCGACATCAACCGAGCCGGCCACCCGCACCACGCGCCCGGCGTTGTCGAGCCGAAGCAGGATCGTGTTCCCCTCGGCCAGCTGCTGCCCGGCAGGACAGTTGCACGGCGGCACGCGCCACGTCAGCCGACCCGTCGCGTCGCGCTGCACCGCCGTCCGCCAGTTTTCGGCCGGGTTCCGCGGGTAGGCGGCCAGCAGGGGGGGCAGCCGATATTCGGCCGGAAACTGGTATACCTGGGCGGGCACCATTGCATCCGACCACAGGTTGGCCGGCATGTACCACGTCGGCTGCGCCATCGTGCCGTCGCACAGGATCACCGTGCGGTCGGTCAGGTCCGGGCACAGCGCCAACACCTGCGACCAGAACGCCTGCCGCTCGCGCCACAGCCCGGCGAAGGCCCGCTGCTCGTCCACGGCGTGGCCAAACAACAGGCCGAAGTAGAGGCCTGCTCCAGCGATCGTCCACCGGCGCGAGCGGAGCGAGCCCAGGCCCACGATCGCTGCCACGACCCCCGCAGCGCCAATTCCGGCCGCGGTGTGGACGCTGGTCGATTGCCCCTCCTCGCAGGTGGGGGGGTAGTGCGTGAAGCAGAGCAGGTACGACACGCCCACGGCGGCGAGCCCGAATATCGCTGCCCGGCGAACGCTCGGCCACTCGGGTCGTGAGGGTCCGCCACCCACGGCAACGCCGCAGACTACGGCCGCCAGCGATATCAGTGCCGCGTGTGCCGGGCGATGGGCGATCGTCAGCAGCTGCTGCCACGGCCGGCGGACGCACGCCTCGGCCGCGGCGAGCGGACCGCGAACTGAGCCAAGCACCACCTCAGCCACCACCGTCCCCTTGCCACCCGTCGCCCCCACAGCTCGATACTCGCCGCCGTGCGCCCGGGTCACAGCGACCAGCCCAACCAGCACGCCCAAGGCGACACCATTGACGACGACCCGTCGGAGCCACGGCCGGACCGTCCGCCCACTTATGATCTCCGGCAGATCGAGCAGCGGCACGGCCAACAGCGGCAGCAGTGCAGTCTCGTACGTGACGAGGCACAGCCCCGCGATCGGATAGGCGACGCACCGCGCCCAACCTCGTCGTGCAAGCAGCAGATGGGCCGCAATCAGCGCGAACGTTAGCGACGGCTGCAGGATGTGCGCGTGGCAGAGGAATGGCCGCGTGGTGTCTGCCGGGAACAGCAGAAAGGCGAGTGCCGCCACCAGCGGCAACGGCGGCGGCAATCGCCGGGCGAGCAGCGCGTACAGCAGGACCGCATTGGCCAACAGGATCAGCCAGCCGATGACGAACATGCCGAACACGCCTGCGGCAAGGTAGCCCAAGTACGGCAGTTCCAGCCCAAGCAGGAACCCCAGCGGTCGCCCTTGCGGCTCGGGGTAGCTGAAGGCGAGCACGTTCGCCATGTGTCGGGCGTCGCCGGGCGACCAGCCCATCGCCAGCACGGCGAACGAGTGGTCGTCGCTGAAGAAGCCGATCTGCCGCCAGCCGGAGAAATGGGCGAACCAAGAAACGGTCGCCAGGAAGCCAACGGTCAAGAGCCGGGTTGTTCTGCGGGCCGCTCGCGCCCTCACGCCCGTCGACCCCACATGACCATGTTCCACGCCAACCGTCGCACGCCCGGCAGTCGCGTCAGCACCGTGTCGACCCCACGCAGGGGTTGCCACCACCACAGCGTCCGGTCGGTCTCCCGCAAGATCCGCTTCCAATACCGGTCCTCGTTCGGGTGGACACGATCGACGAAGTAGTACTTCAGGAAGATCGCCAGCGTGGCGATCTGGAACTCGCGGTGGCCCACGTCGGCGAACGTCTGCCCGGCCAGGACCACGTCACCGAACGTCAGCGGCGACTCGTCCTCGGTCCGCACCGCGGTCGCCATCCGCCGGTAGGCGTTGATCGCCGGGTTGTACGCCAGCGGGTCCCAACTGAAAAATCGTCCGCCGGGTTTCAGGGCGCGCCGCACCTGCTCGAACAGGCCGGCCTTGTCGGTCACGTGGTGGATCGTGTTGGCCACGTAGACGAAGTCGTACGCGTCCGGCTCGACGTTCAGCGCCTCGCCCGGCGTGACGACGCCGTCGATCGCCACGCCGTGCAGCTGCCCCAGCCGGACGGCCGTGTCGACCATCTGCGGCGACAGATCCGTCGCCGTCACCTGCGCCCCCCGCAGCGCGAAGTAGACCGATGACTCGCCCAGCCCCGCGCCCACGTCCAGCACGCGCTTGCCGCGGAGGTCGCCCATCCGTTTCAGGATGAACCGGTTCTCCGGCGCGGTGGGGGCCTCGAACGCCTCGCGGACGTTGATGTCCTCCAGCCGCGTGCTGGCCGCCCACTGGTCGTGGAAGTCGGACTCCTTCTGGTGCGTCGCGGCGGTGGTCATGGGCAGAGAATTAACCACAGATGGACACAGATGCACACGGACCTGACGCGTCGGACCAATAACCCATCGCAGCCGAGGGGCTTTAGCCCGCGGGTCTGTCACTCGAGACGATCGTAGTTCCCGACCCGCGCGGGCTAAAGCCCCGCGGCTGCGATCGCGCTCACACCCGCGCCAGCGCGTAGTCGGTCGTCTCCCCCACCATCACCCCTGCCGCCTTGTCGTCCAGCGGGTGGGCGTGGTCCAGGTTGCTCGACACGCTGACCACGTAAAGCGGCCGCCCCTTCACCTCCTCGAAGATGCGGGCGACGTACTCGCCGAGGACGCCGATGCTGAGCAGGATGCCGGCGCCGATCAGGCAGACGACGATCAGCAGCGACGTCCAGCCGGGCTCGACGGGGAAGCCGAGCAGCTTGCGGACGACCGCGTACGCCGCCTCGCCCATGCCGATCATCGAGACCAGGACAGCGAAGCCGAAGCTGACCCGCAGCGGGGCGGGGCTGAAGCTGAGGGCGGCGGTCCAGGCGAAGTGCAGCATCCGCCGCAGCGGGTACTTCGTGTCGCCGGCGGCACGCGCGGGCCGCTCGAACTTCACAGCAGTTTGTGGAAAGCCCACCCACGCCACCATGCCGCGCAGGAACCGGTGCGTCTCGCGCATGCTGCGCACGGCGTCCAGGCACGGGCGGGAGATCAGCCGGAAATCGCCGGCGTCGATCGGCAGCGACTCGTGTACGAACCGCTGCATCAGGCGGTAGAACGCCCAGGCGCTGAGCCGCTTGAACGCCGACTCGCCGGCCCGGTTCACGCGCTGGCCGTAGACGACGTCGTACCCGCGCCGGTACTCGCGGAGCATGTCGAGCACGACCTCCGGCGGGTCCTGCAGGTCGGCGTCCATGATGACGACCGCGTCGCCGCGCGCCACGTCCAGCCCCGCCGTCACGGCCACCTGGTGGCCGAAGTTCCGCGCCAGCCCCACCACCCGCACGCGGTCGTCCTCGCTCGCCCACTCCAGCAGCAATCGCAGCGACTCGTCGCCGCTGCCGTCGTTCACCAGCACGACCTCGGCCGGCACGGGAAGCGTCGCGATGAACTCGGTCAGCTCGCGCCGCAGGATCGGCAGGACGGCCGCCTCGTTGTAGACCGGCAGCACCAGCGACAGCAGCCGCGGGTCGGGGCGCACGGCGAGGGGGTGGTAAGCGGCGGCGGTCGCCATGGGCGGGGGGCGATTGAAGCAGATCGACCCGGGCATTGCAAAGACGTCAGGGCACGCCGCTCGCCCGCGTTCGGCTGACGCGCTCCACCCACGCGATCAGCGCCGCCTGCAACGGCAGCCGCGCCCACAGCGCCCACCGCGGCAAAGCCATCGTGACGCGCGGATCGTCCGACAGCGCCATGCGGACGTTGGCCGGGAACACGGCGACCAGCAGCGCGATCAGCCCCCATCCTGCCGGCCGGCGAAGCGGGGGGATCAGCAATCCGAGCCCCCCGATGATCTCGGCGACGCCGCTGACGGCGACGAGGATGTCCGGCCGCGGGAGCGACGGAGGGACGATCCGCTCGAAGAACTCGCGCGATGCGAAATGCTTGATCCCCGCACCGACGAACAGCCCGGCGGCGAGGCCGCGGGACACGAAGCGTGCGGTGAGGAACTTGGGCATCACGGGTCGGCGGCCACGGTACGCCAATCACCGCACATCGACCAGGGTGACCCGCGTAGCGGCTGTCCCGAAGGCACGCTCTTCGATCGTAGAGAAGCGTCCCTTCGGGACAGCCGCTACGCGGGCGATCACCGTCCGTCGGCCACGACGATGGCATCGGCGCGGCGGTACACGGCCTCGTCCCCCACGACCGCCTCGCGGCGGTAGTGGGCGCGCGCGTAGCGTTCGATCCGCCGCCAACCGGCGACGTAGGCGGCGGCCCGCGTCGGGTTCTGCGACAGCTCGGCGATGCCGCCCGTCTGGCGGCGCAGCCAACGGTCCAGGTCGGCCGGCAGGACGACGACCGCCGGCCGGCGGGCCGACAGGTCGGCGACGATCTGCGCCGAGTCGGCGCCGGCGGTGGCGTCGTCGTTGGCGAAAAGGAACGTCAGCGCCTGCCGCGACCCGGGCCGAAGGTCCGTCTCCAACAGCAGCCGCGGCCAGTCGTCGGCCCACACGCGGTCGCCCGCCGTCGTGCGAGCCTGCAGGTAGCGACCGACGGCCAACCGATCAGCGGTCGGCGTGGCGATCACGTGCAGCGCCACGACGAACCCCAGCGCCGCCGCCGGCCCCAGCGCCGCCAGCAGCGGCAGCGGCCGAACCGGTCGCGGCAACAGCCCGAACAGCAACGCCGCCGGCGGGACGATCGGCAGGAAGTGGTAGGCGTACATCCGCCGCTGCGCGACGACGGCGAGGAACTCGATCAGGAGCCAGGAGATCGCAAAGGCGTGGACCGCATGACCCGGCCTGCCCGCTTCAGCGGGCAGGGGCTCCTGCCCGCTGAAGCCGGCAGTTCGGCTCATGCGCCGCACCGCGAAGGGGAACCCGATCAGCGCCGCCACGGTCGCCAGCTTGATCCACGTCGCCGCGTCGAACACGCTGCCATGGGCGTACGCGGACAGCCGTTGGGCCGTGACCGGCAGTTCGCCCCACAGCCCGCCGGCGGTGAGATAGATCGCCGCGGCCGACAGGGGCAGGGCGAGGCCGGCCAGGACGCTTGCGACCGCGCGGAGCACCTGCGTCCGCGAAGCCGCGAGCGGCCCGGTCTGACGAACGAGCAGCCCGATCCCCATCGCTGCGAGCACGCCGCCGCCGGTGGGTTTCAGCAGGACCGCGCAGCCCGCCGCCAGCCCGGCCGTGAACGCGGAACTGGCCGAGCCGCGGTCGATCGCTCGCACAGCACCCATCGCCGCCAGCGATGCGAAGCAGGCGATCGGCGTCTCCAGCTGGAACCCGCCGAACACCGCCGGCGTCAGGTTCAGGAACACGACGGCGAACAGCATCGCCGCCGCCCGTCCGCGGCCGGCGGCCGCGCCGATCGCCCCCGCGGCGATCAGCGACAGCGCGCATCCCAGCCCGATGTACGCCGGCCAGGCGGTCCCGATCATCCGCCACGGCCCGCTGGTCATCAGGCCGACGGTGGGGAACTTGTTGTCGACCAGGTCCCGGCCGACTCGCCCGCCCTCGGCGACGAGCCGGCCCATGTAGACGAACATCGCCGCGTCGGAGTCGAACGGCCGACCGAGGTAGCACAGCCGCCCGGCGACGGCCGAGCCGGCGCACACCGCCAGCAGCAGCGTCCAGGCGGCGAGGGCTCGGGCGCGAGGCGGCACGTCCGTTTCATCGGCCGGATGCTGGAAGGCGATGAGGGGGTGATGGAGTGAGCGGGTGACCCCCTCATCCAGATACCCGCTCACCCCACCACCCCCTCATCCCAACTCCCGCCCTTCCCATCGTCCGGCCGGGGTTTTAGGATGGTCCGTCCCTATGCCAACCAACGTCGATATTCCGGGACTGGGCGATTCGGTTCGTGAGGCCGTGCTGATCAAGTGGCACAAGGCGGACGGCGACGCCGTGGCCGATGGCGAGCCGCTGGCGGAACTGGAGACGGACAAGGCCAACGTCGACGTGCCCAGCCCCGGCGCCGGCGTGCTCCGCCGGGTGAAGCCGGAGGGCGCCACCGTGCAGATCGGCGAGACGATCGCCCGCATCGACGACGCCGGCAGCGCCGCCCCGGCACCGGCGGCGAAGGCCACCGCGGCCGTCGGGTCGCCCGCATCGGGCAACGGCGCGTCCGTCGCCACGGCCACGGACGAGCTGAGCCCGGCCGTCACCCGGCTGGTCGCCGAGAACGGCCTGAACGCCTCCGAGATCAAGGCGACCGGCCCCGGCGGGCGGATCACGAAGGAGGACGTGCTGAACCACCTGGAGGCCGTCGCCGCCAGCGGCGTCGCCCCCAAGGGGTCCGCCGACGCCGTCCCGGTCGCCCCCAAGCCCGAGGTTCCAGCGAAGCCGGCGCGCGTCGAATCGGCACCGTCGGCGTCGAAGGTTCAGCCGGCGCCGGCGCTCACGTTCGACGCCGACGGCACCCGCCGGACGCCGATGAGCAAGATGCGCATCGCGATCGCCAAGCGGCTGGTCGAGGCGCAGCACACGGCCGCCATCCTGCACACGTTCAACGAGGTCGACCTGTCCGAGATCATGGCCCTGCGGGCCAAGTACAAGGACACCTTCGAGAAAACGCACGGCATCGGCCTGGGGTTCATGAGCTTCTTCGCCCGGGCGATCGCGCTGGGGCTGAAGGAGTTCCCCCGGGTGAACGCCAGCATCGAGGGGACGGACATCGTCTACCACAACTACGTGCACCTGGGGATCGCCGTCAGCACCGACCGCGGGCTGGCCGTGCCGATCCTGCGGAACGTACACGAGATGGGGTTCGCCAAGATCGAGAACGAGATCAAGCGCCTCGCCGCCGCCGCCCGCGACGGCAAGCTGGGGCTGGCCGAGATGAGCGGCGGGACGTTCACCGTCACCAACGGCGGCGTGTTCGGCAGCCTGCTCAGCACCCCGATCCTCACGCCGCCGCAGAGCGGCATCCTGGGCATGCACACGATCCAGAAGCGGCCGGTCGCCGTCGGCGCCAAGCTCGACCAGATCGAGATCCGGCCGATGATGTACCTGACGCTGGGCTACGACCACCGCCTGGTCGACGGCAAGGAGAGCGTCAGCTTCCTGGTCCGCGTGAAGCAACTGCTGGAGGACCCGGCACGGCTGATGCTGGAAGTGTGATCGGCGTGTCGACCGCGGCTGACGTTGGAGTAGCACGATGACGATCTTCGATACCACCGCAGAGGTTGACGGCCGGAACCACGTCACTGTGGCCGTGCCTGAGGGGTTCGCCGGGCAACGCGTCCGGGTCGTGCTGTCGACGCCGGAGGCAGCTGCGACACTGTCGCACGCTGAGTGGGTCGAACTCGTTGACCGAACGGCCGGCAGCATTGATCGGGACACGTTCGTCCGCCCGCCCCAGCCGCCGGTCACCCCCTCGCGCGACCTGCGATGATGTTCCTGTTGGACACCAACGCCTGGATCGTCCACCTGCGGACGAAGGGCACGAGCAGGCTGTCGCAACGCCTCCGGTCCACGCCGCCTTCGGACCTCGCCACCTGCCCGATCGTCCGGATGGAATTGATGGTCGGCGCCCATCGGGGTCCGAACCCGGCGGCGGACGTTCGGATCATCGAAGCACTCCTGCCGCCGATTCGTTCGTTTGACCTCCATGCGACGATCGGCGACGCCGCCGCCATGGTGCGGTCAACGCTGGAACGCCAGGGGTTACCAATCGGCGGGTACGACTACCTTATCGCCGCGACAGCGTTGATCCACGAGGTCACCGTCGTCACCCATAACCTTCGCGAGTTTTCAGGAGTGCCGAGCCTGTTGATCGAAGACTGGCAGTAACCCTGGCGTTGCCTGCTTTGCCGCCCCCGCGGAGCGGGGGGCTAACGGACGGAGGAATTCACACCATCGCCGCGTCGCCCGCGGCGGCCTGGCCGGCGACGCCGGTGGCGGCGTCGATCAGCTCGGCGCGGATGCCGCCGAGCAGGTCGAGGAAGTTCATCGGCTTCACGAACAGCCGGTCGGGGCGGAGGAACCGCAGCCGGCGCAGGTGCTCGGGCGCGCTGCCGCCAGTCAGGACGATCACGCGGGCCCGGCGGCCTGTGGAGCGGAGGTGCTCGAGCAGGTCGACGCCGTTCCCGTCGGGCAGGTTCAGGTCGAGCACGATCACGGCCGGGTCGCTGACGGCCAGCTGGACCCGCGCCTCGGCCAGCGTGGGCGCCAGCTGCGGGATGTACTCGTAGTGGCGCAGCAGGACGTCGATCATCGCCAGCAGGGCCGGGTCGTCCTCGACGACGAGGACGCGCTGTCCCGCCCCGACCGACGACGGGGCGACCGAGGTGGTGGTCGGCGATGGGGTCGGCATGGTTCCCGCGGTGGCGATCCCAACCCCTTTCCGACCCGTGGCCTCCCGTCGGCCGACGCGGCGGTGTCACATCCGTGTGACGGTCCGCCTGAACCGTCTATCGGACACCTGCGGCCGCGAGTCAAGAACGGGTGACCCGCGTGCCGCCTCGATGGACCATGCCAGACCGCCTGTGTCGCATCGCCGGTTTGGTCGTGGTTGTGCCGACGTGAGCCCGTTTCACCGCTATTCCGGGACTGGCCGGGGCGATGGCATGCCAAATTCCTGAGGGGCCGCGCACTGAGGTGGCTAGCAGTAGGCAAGGTCTGCGCGGCACCGCTTGCTGCGGATTGCCTCCTTGCGCGGCTCTTTTCTCTTATAAGCGCCGACTCAGTTGACCCGCAGCGGTCCGAGGGTCAGGTCCTGAGGTACGCCGAAGGGCCGGGTGGATCCACGGCGGACGCGGCCCTTCGGCGTACCTCTGGACCGGCGTTCATTTGACGCCATGGGCGACTTGAAAATGCTCTGACGATTGTCCACTGGGACCGACGGGCTCAGGACGTTGCCACGTGCAACGGCCCTGCGTTGCGATTACCGTCGTCGTGATTTCGCCGCGCCATGTCTGCCCCCACCCTCCCGGAAGTCTCGCCCACCGCACCCGAGCGGGAAGGGGTCGTCCGCGTCCTGTCGGCCGCGGCCTTCCTGATCTTTTTCCAGGCCTACATGGTCGGGCCGCTGGTGCCGACGCTATCGAAGTCGCTGGGCATCTCGACGCTGCTGGCCGGGTACCTGGTGCCCGCGTACGTGCTGCCGTACGGGCTGGCGACGCTGGCGTACGGCCCGCTGGCCGACCGGTTCGGGCGGCGGCGCGTCATGGTGACGCTGCTGATGGTCATGCCGCCGGTCACCGCGCTGATCGCGACGGCCCGGTCGCTCGGTTCGCTGATGGTCTGGCGTGCGCTCGGCGGCGTCTGCACGGGCGGGCTCGTGCCGCTGTCGCTGGCGCTGATCGGCGATTTGTTCCCCTACCGCGAGCGTGGCCGGCCGCTGGGCTGGGTGTTCGGCGCGATCGCCGGCGGGATGGCGTTCGGGTCGACGCTGGGGGCGCTGCTGGAACCGTGGCTGGGCTGGCGGGGGTTGTTCCCGCTGGTCGCCGTGGCGACGGCCGCCGTGGCGGCGTCGGTGTGGCCGCACCGGCACCTGCTGTCGGCGGGCCAGCCGGCGGTGCCGCCGCCGCTGCGGACGGTTGTCCACGGTTACCGGTCGCTGCTGTCCACTGGCCGCGGGCGAGCGGCGTTCCTGCTGGTCGGCGTGAACGGGGCGTTCCACTCCGGCGTTTTCAACTGGCTCGGGCCATACTTCCACGACGTGTACGGACTGGGCGAGGTGAAGATCGGCCTGGCCCTGCTGGGGTACGGCGTGCCGGGGCTGTTGCTCGGACCGACCGTCGGCCGGTGGGCAGATCGGTTCGGCCGGCGGTGGATGGTGACGCTCGGCCTGCTGTTGGCGTCCGCCGTGGCCGCCCTGCTGTGCCTGCCGATCGGTGCCGTCCCCGCGGCCGTGGCAATCACGGTGCTGTCGTTCGGGTTCGACCTGTCGCACCCTTTGCTAGCCGGGATCATTACGAACCTAGACCCAACCCGCCGCGGGCAGGCGATGGGGCTGAACGCGTTCGTCCTGTTCACCGGCATGGGGCTGGGCAGCATGGCCTTCGGCCAACTGCTGCACGCGGCCGGCGGGTACGGCCCCGCGCTGGCGGTGTTCGCGGGGGTGATCGGGGCACTGGGGTTGGCGACGCCGGTGCTGCTGCGGGCGCGCGACGTGCCGTGAAGCCCCGCCGATGACATCGGCGGCTTTATTTCCGATGATGTCGGCGATGGCGGTCCCGTCGACGTTCTCGTGGCTCGCGCTGCTATCGCTGCTGGTGGCGCTCGGGGCGAGCAGCGCGTGTTTCGCGTGGCTGTGCCGACGGTGGACCACCGACCGGTACCGCTCGGCCCTGGCCGACTGGGCGCGCGACCGCCGGTTCCGCCGCGACCGACCCCCCGCGGCGCGGCTACCGGCGGGCCTGTCGATCCTAATGGCGGCCGACCCGCGCGTGGAGGTCGCGCTGGTCCGCGGGCCGGTCACCATCGTCCGCCTCTCGACCACCGCCGCCGGCCACCGCCCGCCGTGGAACCTGTTGGTCCGCACGACCGATCGTCCGCCTTCCGACCCGGCCGGCCTGCGGCCGGTCGTCGCGTCGCCGGGCCGGTCCGTGCTCGACCTGCTGCCATCGCTGACGGGGTATCCCTCGCTGCTGCCGCCGGAGCGGTTCGCGGTGTTCGCCGTCGATGTGAAGCCGGCGCGGAAGCTGGCCGCCTCGGCCGCCCGCGGCCTGCTGCCGCACGACGTCGGCCTGCTGATCCACGGCCCCGCGGTCGTGCTCGACTTCAGCGGCCGCCCGTTCGACGGCGTCGAGTTCGACCGGATGCTGGTCGTGGCCGAGCAGGTGGTGGGGCACCTGGCGGTGGAGTGACGTCCACCCGTTTAGCGACGGCCCGGCGGGCGGATGCTAAACGGGTCGGGGCACCCCATGCGGGTTGACCATCCGGCAATTGGCGCGCGTGACGGTCTACCGTTGCGGCACCCGGCGCGTTACGCTTCGCCGCTCGATTTTGACGGAGTTCTGCGACCATGGCAAAGCACGCGTTCGGCGATGAGATGAAGGCGAAGTTCCGGCCCGAGGACGAGGCGCTCGACCAGGCGGTCGACGCGGCCCTGGCCGGGGTCGACGTGGACGAGCTCTACACCAAGGACCGCGAGGCGCCCGCGGCGGCGCCGACCACCACCAGCACGGCCGGCGGGAAGCAGGTCCGGCGCGGGCGCGTCGTGTCGGTCAACAAGGACGACGCGTTCGTCGACTTCGGCGGCAAGAGCCAGGGCATCTGCTCGATGCTCCAGTTCGAAGAGGAGCCCACGGTGGGCCAGGAGTACGACTTCATCATCCAGAAGTACGACCAGACCGAGGGCATCCTCGTGCTGGCCCGCAAGGGGTCGACCGCGACCAACGTGTCGTGGGACAACCTGGAGGTGGGCCAGCTGGTCGAGGCGAGCGTGACCGGCGTGAACAAGGGCGGCCTGGAGTGCGACGTGAAGGGCATGCGCGCCTTCATGCCCGCGGGGCAGGCGGCCCTGTACCACGTGCCGAACCTGGAGGAGCTGATCGGCCAGAAGTTCACCGTGGAGGTGACCAAGTTCGAGCCGCGCGAGCGGAACATGGTCATCTCCCGCCGCAACGTGCTGGAGCGCGAGCGCGAGGAGCAGAAGACCAACCTGATGAAGGAGCTGCAGGAGGGGCAGATCCGCCGGGGCACCGTCCGCAGCGTGATGGACTTCGGCGCGTTCGTCGACCTGGGCGGCGTCGACGGGCTGCTGCACGTGTCGGAGATGACCTTCAAGCGCGGCCGGCACTCGGCGACCGAGTTCGTCAAGGTCGGCGACGTGATGGACGTGAAGGTCACGCGCATCGACAAGGACACGGGCAAGCTGAGCCTGAGCCTGAAGCAGGCGCTGGGCACCGACCCCTGGAGCGACGCGGCGACCAAGTACGCGATCGGCACCGAGGTGACCGGGCGGATCGTGAAGGTCGAGAGCTTCGGCGCGTTCGTGGAGGTGGGCGAGGGGTTCGAGGGGCTGCTGCCGGTCAGCGAGATGAGCTACACGCGCATCCGCCACCCCGGCGACGTGGTGAAGGAGGGCGACACGGTCCGCGTGATCGTGATCAGCATCGACCCCAGCCAGCGGCGCGTCAGCTTCAGCCTGAAGCAGGCGGGCCCCGACCCGTGGAAGACGGTGGGCGAGCGGTACAGCCAGGGCATGACGGTCGAGGCGACCGTGACCCGGCTGACCGACTTCGGCGCGTTCGTGGAATTGGAGCCGGGCCTGGAGGGGTTGGTCCACGTGTCGGAGCTGAGCAACCAGCGCGTCCGCACGCCGGCCGACGTGGTCAAGGAGGGCCAGACCGTGGCCGTCCGCGTGATGGAGGTCGACGGCGAGGCGCGGCGGATCTCGCTGTCGATGCGCAGCAGCGGCGGCAAGGCGGCGGCGACGGTCACCGCAACGCCGGCGGCCCCGGCGGCACCGCTAGTGGCGAAGAAGCGGCCGAAGCTGCGGGGTGGGTTGGAGTTCTGAGCCCGCGGATCCGGGCCTTCGGCGTACCTCAGACGCCGGCTTGGGTGAGAATTCATGGAGCCCCGCATGCACATGCGGGGCTTCTCGTTTGGTCACTGGAACCGCACGTGTTTCGACAGCCACCACACCAGTAGCGCCAGCAGCGGCAGGCCGACGCCGATGATGACGATGCGGTACCGTCGCCAGCGGGACGCCAGGGGGTGCGGCTCGACCAGGCGGTCGACGCGGCCGGTCATCTCCACGCGGTCGGGATGCTCCAACTCGGCGCGCATCGAGGCGGCGTCGGGGTAGCGGTCGTCGGGGTTGCGGGCCATCGCGTGCAGGACGATCTCCTCCACCTGCGGGGAGATCGCCGGGTTGACCCCGCGCGGGGAGGGCGGGTCGCCGGTCACGCGGTTGTTCATGATGACGAACGGGTTCTCGCCGGGGAACGGGACGCGGTCGGTCAGCATCTCGTAGAGGATCGCGCCCAAGCTGTAGAGGTCCGTGCGTCGGTCGCCGCGCTTGCCGCGGACCTGCTCGGGGGCCATGTAGTCGGGCGTGCCCATGGTGGGGGTGAACGCGCCGAACGTGAGCCGGCGTTGCCCCTCGTACTTGGCGATGCCGAAGTCCATGATGCGGATGGAGCCGTCGGCGACGACCATGATGTTGTCGGGCTTGAGGTCGCGGTGGACGACGTCGTGGCGGTGCATGTACTCCAGGGCATCGCAGATGCGGGCGGCGAACTCGCAGGCGTCGCGCTCGGGCAGCGGGGCGACGGTGCGCATCAGCTGGCCCAGCGTCTGCCCGTCCAGGTACTCCATGACCATGTAGGGCCGGCTCTTGGGCTGGCCGGGCGCGTCCAGCAGGGCCAGCACGTAGGGGTGGTCCATCGCGTGGCCGATCTTCTGCTCCCGCTCGAACCGGCTGAAGAACGCCGGGTCCGACTCGTACCGCAGCAGCGGCACCTTCAGGGCGACGGTGGCCGCGTCGGCGTGCTTGGGGGCCAGGTCCTCTGCCTTGTAGATGACGGCCATGCCGCTGTGACTGATCGCCTCGACGATGCGGTAGCGGTCGTCGAGCACCTGCCCGGGTTGCAGTTCGTCGTCCATCGTGGCGGCGCGCTCCTTCCAATAGGCGGGGGGGCCCCGCATGCTGCTCCGCCGCTCGATGTCGACCACGTGGACGACCTGCACGGTCAGGTTGTCGTCGGCGAACCGCTTCTCGGCCAGGCGGACCAGCTCGCGGCACGCCTCGTCCGGCGGTCGCTTGGTGACCACGGCCAGGATCTCGCCGTCGGTCACCTTGCTCCACAGGCCGTCGCAGCACTGCACGACGATGTCGCCGATCCCCAGCTTGGCCCGCGACACGTCGGGCCGCACGAACGGGTCGTTGCCGATCGAACGGGTGAGCAGCGACCGGTTGCCGCTGCTGGCGGCGTCGGCGGCGGAGAGGATGCCCAGCCGCTGCTGGACGGCCGTGTACGAGTGGTCGCTGGTCAGCTGGCGGATGCGGTTCTGCTGGACCAGGTAGACCCGGCAGTCGCCGACGTGCCCGACGGTCACCTCGTCGTCGCGGAACAGGCAGGCGGTCAGCGTGGTGGCCATCCGGCCCCAGTCGCGCTGCTGGGCGGCGTTGTCGTCGTACACGGCGAGGTTGGCGGCGGTGATGCCGTCGCGCACCAGCGCGCCCGGGTCGGACAGCGGCGGGGCGGCGGCGAAGTGGGCGACCAGCCGGTCGCACGCCATCCGGCTCGCGACCTCGCCGCGGACCTGCCCGCCCATGCCGTCGGCGATCACCACCAGCGCCCCGTGCGACCGCCACTGCTCGGCGGTCGACGGCTCCCAGTAGGCGACCGAGTCCTCGTTGTTGTCGCGCGCCGACCCCTCGGTGCTGACGTGTGCGTAGCCGATCCGCATGGCGGCCGACAGGTATAGCCGACCCGCCCGCCCCTGCCCCACCGGGGTCACACGTCTTGATGGAAAATTGATGCCGCCCCGCCGGCCGGCTCACGGTATACCCCTGCGCCCGGCCCGTTCGGGTTCACGCGCCCGTCCCGTTCGCCTCACATAAACGGTTTTCCCATGTCCGAGCCGACCGCCCCCGCTGCGTCCGTCAGTCCGAAGAAAACGCTGGGCCTGACCGGCCTGACCAGCAACGCCATGGCCCTGATCGCGCCGGGCGCGTTCCTGTGGCTGACCATCGGCGGGCAGTTCCTGACCGGCGCGCCGGCCGCGGGCATGTCCATGTGGTTCGGCATCCTGTTCGCCCTGCTCCTGTGCCTGGCGACGGCCGTCGCCTACGCCGAGCTGTCCAAGCTCTACCCCGGGGCGGGGTCCAGCTACTTCTTCGCCGAGCAGGCGTTCCTGTCCAAGCGGAAGGCGTTCCGCCTGGCCCGGCTGTCCAAGTTCGTCGTCGGCTGGGCCAGCCACCTGTACTACTGGGTCTACCCGGGGCTGATGGTCGGCGTGACGGCCATGATCGTCGGGTACATGATCGGGCAGATCGACGCCCACTTCTCCACCGGGACGCACTTCAGCGCGTCGATCCCTAGCCCCATCTTCATGTGGGCGTTCTGCATCGCCTTCGCGTTCGGCGTGGCGTACATCGCCTACCGGGGCGTGGTCGGGTCGACCAGCGTGGGCGTGGCCATCAACACGACGCAGATCGTTGCCCTGCTGATCTTCGCCGTCCTGGCCATCCACCACCGCACGTCGCACCCCGAGGGGAGCAACATGTGGGTGCTGGGCTCGGACGGCGTCCCCACGCAGTACAACCAGGACACGATGCCCGACCCGGCGAACCCGCCGAAGATGATCCCGGACCCCGCCCACCCGGGCGCCCAGATGGTCGACCCGGCCAACGCTGGCGGGACGATCCCCAAGGTTAAAAAGTCGGACGGCAGCTCGCCCGTCTGGGTCTACGCCGACGCCGCGGGCACCGTCGTCCCCACCGACGATGAGGGGGTTCCCAAGGTCCCGACCGCCAAGCCACAACTGGCGACGATCAGCTACCAGGGGGGCGTCACCAAGGACGCCAACGGCGTCGAGACCTTCAACTTCCACGATACGGCCAAGTCGGTCGTCGCCCCTCACAAGCCGGGCTACATCGTGATCCAGGCGTGCATCGCCATCCTGATCCTGGTCGGCTTCGAGTCGGTCACGTCCATGGGTGAGGAGGCGATCAACGCCAAGCGGGACATCCCCAAGGCCGTGATCCTGTCGCTGATCATCCAGGGCGGCATCTGCTACTTGTTCGAGTACTTCGCCGCGAACTACTACCTGAACAACAACTACACGGCCACGACGGCCGGGGCGTCGTCGGCCCCGATCGGGGACATCATGCAGCTGGTCGGGGCGTCGGTGTTCGGCACCGCCAACGGCGGGTGGTGGTTCATGATGATCGAGGCCACCACGGTGTTCCTGGCCCTGATCGGGACGACGCTGTCGTGCATGAACACCGCCGCCCGGGTCACCTACGCCATGGGCCGCGACGAGG
The DNA here is from genome assembly GCA_965198865.1 of Tepidisphaeraceae bacterium. GTDB lineage: Bacteria > Planctomycetota > Phycisphaerae > Tepidisphaerales > Tepidisphaeraceae > CBDAQA01. The sequence continues at coordinate 196,864 of CBDAQA010000028.1, forward strand.
AGATGGGCGCCCACTTCGGCATGCTCCACGGCCGCAACGCCACGCCCCACCGGGCCATCTGGGTGCTGGCGGCCATCTCGGCGGGGCTGGGCATCGTCACGGTCCTGTTCTGGTTCTGCGGGCCCGCCGCCCAGTCCGAGGCGACGATCGCCGGCCTGCCGCACAACCTCTGGTACAAGGTGGGCATCTGGCACAACGAGCTGGCGGTGAAGATCCCGCAGAGCTTCCTGTACGTCTCGCTGATCAGCAACTTCGGCACGTTCCTGCTCTACATGATGAGCTGCCTGATCGCCGTCGTGGCGTTCCACGAGCACCACCTGCACGGGCTGATCCGCCACAAGGTGATCCCGATCTTCGGGCTGCTGGCCAACCTGCTGTGCATGGTGTTCTACCTGGTGGGCCCCATCCCCAACTGGCGGTTCTCGGTGAACGGCATGAGCTGGAAGGAGCCGTACATCGCCCTGGGCGTCGCCGCCCTGTGGGGCATCTACGGCGGGCTGTACTTCCTGGTCGGCAGCCGGCGGGCCGGCAAGCCAATCATGGTCGCCCCCCGGCCCGCCATGGCCACCGCCTGATCGCCGCCGCCGACAACGCCGTGAAACACCGCCCCGCCGGCGGCCCGGATTCCCGGTCCGCCGGCGTCCTTTTGCGCCCGCCGCGATTTCACCCGTTTCACCGATCCTGAAACTGTCACAGGAGGCACGGCCGCGTTATTATCTTTCGGAACACTCTGAAAGGACGCATGGCTATGGCATCAGCACAAATGAATGGCGCGGTGGCGGGGCTGGCAGAGGTGGAACCGGCAATCAAGCGGGAGGTGCCGCGGATCGTCAGCCCGCAGCTGCGGACGGCGCAGGACCTGTTCATCCGACGGTGGGGCGAGATGGGCCAGACGTGGGGCATCAACCGCACGATGGCCGAGATCCACGCGCTGCTCTACATCTGCGGCGAGCCGCAGTGTACCGACGACGTGATGGACCGCCTGAACATCAGCCGCGGCAACGCCAGCATGTCCCTCCGCGCCCTGTGCGACTGGGGCATCATCCGCCGGCTCCACAAGCGCGGCGAGCGGCGCGAGTACTTCGAGAGCCTGAGCGACGTGTGGGAGATGTTCAGCATCATCGCCGCCGAGCGCAAGCGGCGCGAGCTGGACCCGGTGCTGGAGACGATCAAGCAGTGCCAGCAGATGCTCGACGAGAGCACCGTGGGCAAGGCCGCCGCCAAGCACGAATCCGTCGCCATCACCCGCGAGCGGCTGGCCCACATGGAGGAGTTCATGACGGTGACCAACAAGATCTTCACCCAGTTCGTCGGCAACGCCAAGAGCGGGCTGACGCGCGTGGTCAAGGTGCTGCTGAAGGCGCTGTGATCCGACGGGGGCCGCCCGCGGCGTCTCTCAAATCGCGATCGGGTAGATCCAATTGGTGCGTGGGGCTCGTACAATGTCGAGGGGACCGTCCCCGTACCATTGGCCCGCCGCCGCACCCGCACCACGTTGGTCCCCCGTCCACTGAAAAGGCGCCAATGCCCTCAGCCGTCGTCCCCACTCGGGTCCCGTTTCAGATCCGGTGCCATTGGCGGCCGATCATCTTGGCCGTGGCGGGCGCCCTGCTGCTGGCCTCGTTCTGGACGCTCACGCGTTATCCGCAGCTGTTCCAAAAGGCCGGTCACGTCGGCGAGGCGCTGCCGAGCATGGCCTACAGCAGCCACCTGATGGCCGTCTCGGCCACGTCGTCGGTCGGGTACCGGATCGTCGCGTCGGCCGTCAACTGGCTCGACAGCATGAAGGTCGGCATGACCTTCGGGGTGCTGCTGGGGGCGCTGCTGCACACGATCCTGAAGTACTACCCGCTGAAGATCGGGCGGAACCTGTACGTGAACTCGCTCAAGGGGGCCCTGGTCGGGGTGCCGATGGGCGTCTGCGCCAACTGCGCCGTGCCGACCGCCTGCGGGATCACCCGCGGGAAGGGGCGGGTCGAGGTCGCGCTCGGGTTCCTCTTCAGCTCGCCGAACTTCAACCCGGTCGTGGTGGCGATGTCGCTGGGCGCGTTCCCGCTGGGGATGGTCGTCGTCAAGTACGCGGTCCTGCTGGCCGTGATCCTGGTCGTCGTGCCGACGCTGATCCGCTGGCTGGAGCGGGGCAAGCCGTTGGGCAGCTTCGCCGAGGGCGACGACGTCCCGACCGTCTGCGCGCTCGACCTGAACGCCAAGCCGCCCTGCGCGGAGACGTTCGCCGAGGCGGTCGGCGAGCTGTCCCGGTCGTTCGCCGGCCACGCCTGGATGCTGGTCAAGCCGACCGTCTCGCTGATGCTGCTGGCCAGCCTCGCCTCGGCCGCCGCCCTGGTGTTGGTCCCGTGGGACGCCCTGCTCGCCCACGTCACCCCCGGCCGGATGGCCCTGGCCAGCCTGCTGTCCACGGCCATGCCGGTCCCGATCGCGCTGGACGTGATGTTCGCCGCCCAACTCCAGCATAAGGGCATCGCCGCGGGGTACGTCATGCTCTTCCTCACCACCCTCGGCACGTTCAGCGTGATTCCCCTGACCTACCTGTGGCGGGAGGTGTCCAGGACGTTGGCGTTCTCCCTGTTCGGCCTGTTCGCCGTGACCGGCCTGGTCGTCGGACTGCTGTTCTGAACCGGCGGCCGGCCGCCGCCTCCGCGACTGTCCGGCGCGGGCGCGTGCGGCGTTTCCCATCCGATGGCTCGTGGCGTTGGCCGGTCGCCATGTTGCCTGCGGAGCCCACCGCTGGACTGGCGTCACCCCGCCGTCTCGGTCGCGATCTGCTCGATTGCCTTGTCGACCTCTTTCGTGTCGAGCACGCCCAACTCCTCCAGGGCCAGCAGGGCGGCCTTCTGCTCGGCCATCTTCTTGTTCGGGCCCCAGGCGCTGGTGAACCGCCGGCCCTCCACCGTGACGCCGATCTCGAAGCACTTGCTGTGGTCGGGCCCCTTCTCGTCCAGCAGCTCGTACGTCGGCGGGCCGCCCAGCAGGCGCTGGGCGTGCTGCTGCAGCACGGCCTTGTAGTTCTCCTGGTGGCCGTTGCTGGCGATCGCCTCGATCTTCGGCGTCATCGTCCGCAGCACGTACTCCTTGACCACCTCGAACCCGCCGTCCATGTAGATGCCGGCCACGATCGACTCGTACACCGCGGCCGCCAGGCTGCTGGGCATCGCCGTCCGGCTGCTGATCCCCTTGCCGATGATGAGCAGGTCGGTGAGGCCCGTCTCGTCGCTCACCTCGGCGCAGGTGCGCCGGCTGACGACGGCGCTCTTCACCTTGGTCAGCTCGCCCTCCATGTAGGTGGGGAACCGGCGGTACAGCGCCTCGCACACGATCAGGTCCAGCACGGCGTCGCCGAGGAACTCCATCCGCTCGTTGCTGTCGAGCCGGTTGTCGGCAATGGACGCGTGCGTCAGCGCCTCCCGCAGCAGCAGGTCGCTCTTGAACGTGTACCCCAACACCTTGGCGGCACGGTCGCGGAGGTCGGCGTTTGCGGTGCTCACGACGGCTTGACCTCCGGGCAACAGCTTCCCCATTCGTATGTTAGGGAAGAGCTAGGCTACCGATCGGTCGGTACAGATGTCAACGTCAATCTGACGCTTCCCGACGGACGGTTGCCGGATGGGGACGCTCTCTTTACCATCGCCGACGCCCCAGGTTGTGCATAGGCCGAGGATCGTCCCATGCCGTTCCGCCGCTCGGCCCCACTGGCCCTTGCCGTCGCGCTCGCCGGCGGCGTCGCGACGACCGCCACCGCCGCCCCGCCCACCGACCTGTTCGACCCCGCGCGTCACATGCGCGTCGCCGACGTCCGCCCCGGCATGACCGGCTACGGCCTGACCGTCTTCCACGGCAACCAGATCGACCGGTTCGACTGCCGCGTCGTCTCGGTGCTGCACAACTTTAATCCCAAGGGCGACGTCGTCCTGATCACCTTCTCCGGCGACGACCTCGAGCACACCACCGCCATCGCCGGCATGAGCGGGTCGCCCATCTACCTGTACGACGACGCGCACCACGCCAAGCTGATCGGCGCGTTCGCCTACGGCTGGGAGATGCAGAAGGACCCGATCGCCGGCGTCCAACCGATCGAGTACATGCTCAAGCTGCCCGGCGGCGGCGGGGGTGTCGCAACGGGTCGGCCGGGCACCGTGGACAAGTCGGCCAGGCCGGCGCGGTGGTCGATCAACGACGTGGTGATCCCCGGACTGCAAGCCGGTTCTGAGGTACGCCGAAGAGCCGGATCGGACGCCAAATCAAGCCGGCTCTTCGGCGTACCTCAGAGCCGGCTTGGGGAGGATCCGTCGCGCCTGGTTCCCCTCGCCACGCCCTTGATGACGGCCGGCCTGCCGGCGCGGGTGCTCGAACAGGTCGGCCCGCTGTTCCGCGCCGCCGGGCTGATCCCCGTCCAGGCCGGCGGCAGCGGGGCGTCCGACACCGACGACCCCGTCGTGCCCGGCGCCGTGCTCGGCGTCCCGCTGGTCACCGGCGACGTCGACATGAGCGCGATCGGCACCTGCACCGACGTGGTCGCCGGCCACGTCCTCGCCTTCGGCCACCCGCTGGACGGCGATGGCCGCGTCTCGCTCCCCTTCTGCGGCGGGCAGATCCAGGGCGTGATCGCCAGCTACAAGTCCAGCTTCAAGATGGGCAGCGTCTCCCGCGTCCGCGGCACGCTCACCCAGGACCAGCAGGTCGGCATCTCCGGCGAGCTGGGGGCCGGGCCGGCCACGGTGCCGGTCGAACTGCGCGTCGTCTACGCGGACGGATCACAGGACCAGACGTACCACTTCACGGTCGTCCAGCATCCGAAGCTGACGCCGTTGCTCGTGGCCACTGGAATGGCCTCCGCGCTGACGGGGGCGAAGGAACTGCCCGCCCACCACACGGTTGATTACGACCTGTCGCTCGACTTCGGCGGCGGCCGAAGCGTGCGCGTGGCTGACGCCGGCGTCGATGTCACGACGCAAGACCTGTTCGCCGCCGTCGGCCTGCCGATCGTCGGCGCGACCGACAACCCGTTCGAGAGCGTCCCGGTGCGCAAGATCACCGGCACCGTCACCGTGTCCTCCGAGGAGCGGTCGGCCCAGATCCTCTACGCCAGCGTCCCCCGCAGCCGCTACCGCCCCGGCGAGACGGTCACCGCCTACGTCACCTACCGCCCCTTCCGCGGCGACGAGCGCGTCATGCCCGTCAAGCTGACGCTGCCCAGCGACCTGCCCGACGCCACGTACGGCCTGACGATCTCCGACGCCGACAAGTACATGGCCGACGAGAAGACGGCCGAGCCGTTCCGCTTCACCGCCGAGACCGCCGCCGGGGTGTTCGACGTGCTACGCGACGTGTCGGCCGTCCGGCACGATGCGCTGTACCTGCGCCTGCTCCGCCAGCCCGACAGCGTGGCCGTCGGCCACGTCGCGATGGCCAAGTTGCCCGGCAGCCGGAGGCAGATCCTGATCGGCTCCGGCCGCAGCGACGTGACCCCCTTCGCCAGCAGCTCCCGCGTGGTCGTCCCCACCGACCGCGTGATGAGCGGCTCCGCCGACTTCGAGATCACCGTCGATCGCCACGTGGACGTGCCTCGCTGAAAACAGAACCACCACGGAGGCACGGAGAAATTCCCCGTCGCCGTGCTGCCGCGTCGGTCACGGTCGAGCAACAGCGGCGGGCGGGAAGAGCGGCAGAATCCTGGTCGCCCCTTCGTGTCTCTTCGCGTCCTTCGTGAATAACTCTCTTCCTGATGCGTGGGACTGCTTGTCCCAACAACCAATTCGGCGATATGCAAGTCGTTTAATCGCAACGATTAATGGTGACCCAATGCGGGACGCTTCCTAAAAGTGTCCCAGATCGTCCCATTTCGTCCCACGAGCGATCACCGGGCGCGATGTCGCTTGCTCGGCAGGGCCAACGGCACAGGGGCCTTCAGCTCGATCACCTGCCACGTGACCGCGGCGTTCGCGGCCAGGGCGGCGGCACGTTTGGCGTTCATGCCCGCCGTCTTTCGCTTGGCCCGTAGCCGCTCCTCCGGCGTCTCGTCCCACCCGCCGACGACGGTGCTCACAAACCGGCCGCGGGAGACGAGGCGGGCCACGTTTGACCGCCCGGTCGCTGGCTCCAGCACGAACACGCGCCGGCCGGCCGACTGGGCGTCGGTCACCAGCCTGATCTCGTCGGCCAGCAGCTCCGCGTCGGTGTCGTCCTTGTGGGCCGCGTAGATGGCGGCCGCCCGTTGCGGCTGGAGGCCGGTCGGGGCGTTGGGGTCGATCGTGCCCATCTGCTGGACGAAGCGCCGGTCGAACTGCGTCGTGTCGTACAGGTGGTAGTCGCCGGCGAACTGCAGGTAGTTCAGCGTGCGGTCGGGGCCGAACACGACCGAGCCCGCGGGGCAGAGGGACCGGACCGTCTGGGCGCCGCGCAGCACGGCCCGGTTGGTCGTCGCCTCGATGGCCGAGTTCTCCAGCCCGCCCCACAGCCCCGTCGCGCACCCGACGGCCACGACCAGCCCGCCCGCGACCGTCGCCATCGGCCGGGTGCCGGCGGCGGTGGCGATCCACTGCGCCCCCAACACCGCCGCGGCGGCGAGGGCGGGGAAGACGGTGAGCGTGAACCGCAGGTAGCTGATCGAGGTCGTGCTGTCCGGCGCCCAGTAGTAGGCCGTGTACAGCAGCAGGTTCGGGACGGCCCACAGGGTCAGCAGCAGCGACGTCCGCCAGTCGCGCCGCCACATGACGACGGAGCCGAGCAGCGCCAGCGGCAGCGTGAAGCAGAGCCCCGTGGTGTTGAGCTCGCGGAGCATCGTGTCCCAGTTCTCGACGAAGTTCGCCCAGGCGAACCCGGTGCTCTCGTTGGTCGGGTCGTACCCGGTCAGCGTGCGCATCGCGTGCAGGTTGTAGGCGGCCATCGCGCCCACGGGCACCGCCCAGGCCAGGCCGAGCACGATCGCCTGGGTCCACGACCGCCGGTCCCGCCGGAGGTTCAACGCGGCGACGACGCCGATCGGCAGCAGCAGCATCCCCTCGGTGTAGCGGATCGTGACGGCCGACCCGAGCAGCAGCCCCGCCCCGATCGCGTGGCCGACCCCGTACGACTCCCACCACCGCAGCAGGAACCACATGCCCCACGCGACGCAGCAGAGCGCCGTCGCGTGGCTGTTCGGATTATTGGTCAGGCCCACGCACACCGGGCTCGTGGCGACGATCAGCAGCCCCAGCACCCCGGCGAACGAGCCGGCGATCCGGCGGACGATCAGGAACGTGGCGACCAGCGCGAGCGCCATCGCCACCGGGTTCACGCCGAAGCACAGGGCCACGCCGTGCGCGGTCCCGCCGATCTTCAGCATGGCCGCGTACAGGATCGACAGGCCCAGCGGGTACTTCGGGAAGCATCGCCCGTCGGTGGTCTGCACCCACATCCGGCCGACGAACGCGAACGGGTTCTCCGGCCGGAACCCGGTCGACAGCGTGCGGGCGAACATCTTCCCGCCGACGAGGTAGCCGTTCTGGTCCACGCCGGGGTGCGCGGGGACCCAGTAGACCCAGCTCGACGCGGCGAACGCCAGGATGATGGCGATCGCGAGGGCGGCGTAGGTGCGACGGTCGACCGGAGACTCGGCCGGCGGCAGCGGGAGCCGGCCGGGCGGGCGCGGTGCCGGCTCGTTGGAGATCGCCTCAACCGGCAGCTCGAGTGTGGTGATGGGAGCCCTCCGAAACCGGCCGGCGACGGCCACGGTCACGGTCCGCGGGCGTCACGGTCTGATACCGCGAGCGCGGGCCGGCGTTCGCAACCGCGGCGGAACTTTCGCCGGTCGATCCTGGGGCGGCGGGGCGGTCACGTGCCGGACGCGCCGTTGGGGTTGGGGAAGGCGTCGTCGGTCTCCTCGCCGTGCAGGCACTCGAAGTCCTTCTCGATCAGCACCGACAGCCGCTCGCCGCCGCCGACGTCCTGCGAGCCGGCGAGGGAGACCTCGTGCGGGGATGCGGCCCACCGGTGGGCATCGGCCGTGGGAACCATTACCCGCAAGCCCCCGTCGAAGGTGGCCAAGATGGTCTCGGCGTCGGCCGACATCTCTAACGTGTATGCCAGTGCCGCCGAGCCAGGTCCGAACCGCGTTTGCTCGGCGATGGCTCCCTCGCCGACCAGGTGCTCCACCTCGCGTGGGCTCAGCCTTAGCCGGATCGTGTTCCCCTTCAATCGCAGTTTCATAGTGCTCCAGGACCGCCCGCGACCATCGTAGGGGAGTGGGGGCCAATAATGTCAGGCCTTCAACCCAAGCGTTACAACAACGGGTCCAAACCGGATTTGGGACGCGTCAGGCCCGATAACCGCGACGCCGGATCTCCATTTTGGCGGCCTCAAGTACCCCCGTTTATGACGACGATGCTGCTCGTGTCGACGGCAACGGTGAACCTGGCTCCGCAAGATGCGGGGCCGGGCGAACGGGGCCGACGGACTTGGAGGACCGGCCGGGTTCACTGGGTTACGGATGTGCGGTTTCGGGACGGGCTCGACGGGGCTCGCGACGGAACCGGGGGCATCGGAAGGGTGCCCAAACGGGTTCGAGTTTTTGAACGTTAACGGAATGACGTCCGCCGCCGTCCCCGGCCATTGAGCCAGCCCCGCGTGGGGCCGGCCGAGCCGATGGCCACGACGGCGGCGACAGATCCCATAGTCACGGAAGGACTACGCACATGAGCCGCATTTACACCAACGTCGCCTCGCTCGTCGCCCAGAACTCGTTGAACGCTGCCAACACGCAGCTGCAGACGAGCCTGACCCGCCTGAGCACCGGTCTGAAGATCAACTCCGGCGCGGATGACCCGGCCGGCCTGATCGCCGCCAACGACCTGAAGGACCAGCAGGCCGGCATCAACCAGGCGATCAGCAACGCCAACCGCGCCAACAACGTGATCGGGACGGCCGCGGGTGGCCTGACCGAGGTCAGCTCGCTGCTGACCGAGCTGCAGTCCCTGATCAGCTCCACCGCCAACAGCGGTGGCCTGAGCAGCGACGAGATCGCCGCCAACCAGCTTCAGGTCGACAGCATCCTGCAGACGATCAACCGGGTCGCCGGGTCGACCCAGTTCTCGGGCAAGCAGCTGCTGGACGGCAGCTACGGCTACACGACCAGCTCGGCCGGCACCAGCGCGTTCAGCCAGCTGCAGGTCAACAGCGCCCTGCTGGCCGACAACACGACCAAGGCGGTCGTGGTGAACGTCACCAACAGCGGCACGGCCGGCCAGGTCGTGTTCACCGGCACCGGTGGCAACCTGGTCTCGGCGGCGTCGATCCAGGTCGCGGGCAACGTCGGGGCGCAGCAGCTGAGCTTCGCCGCCGGCACCCACCTGAGCGCCGTCGCCGCCGCCATCAACGCCGTCACCGGCGTGACCGGCGTCAGCGCGGTCTCCTCGGCCTCGACGCTGAAGATCGACGCCACGACCTACGGCTCGCAGGACTTCGTCAGCGTCTCGGCCACGGCCGGGGCGTTCACGACGACCGGCGGGGTCAGCGGCAAGGCGTTCGGCAAGGACGCGACCGTGACCGTCAACGGGGCCAACGCCACCGTCAACGGCCGTCAGGTCATCTACCGTGACAACACGCTCGACGTGTCGTTCACGCTCAGCTCGGGCCTGAACGCCGGCAAGACCAAGACGTTCGGCATCACCGGTGGTGGGGCGACCTTCGCCCTGGGCGAGAAGGTCACCGAGCAGGACCGCGCCAGCATCGGCATCCAGTCGGTCACGACCGGCAGCCTGGGCGACGCCACGACCGGCGTCCTCTCCTCGCTGGGCTCCGGTGGCGCGAACGACCTGACCAGCGGCAACCTGGTCAAGGCCCAGACCATCCTGACCGAGGCGATCGACCAGGTGTCGACCCTCCAGGGCCGCCTGGGCGCGTTCCAGAAGTACGCGATCGGGTCGACCATCAACAACCTGACCGTCGCCTACGAGAACGCCTCCAGCGCCCTCTCGGACGTGCAGGACACCGACTTCGCCGCCGAGACGGCGAACCTGACCCGCGCCCAGATCCTGGCCAGCTCGGCCACGACGGTCCTCTCGGCCGCCAACAGCCAGCCCCAGAACGTGTTGAAGCTCCTGGCGAACGCCTGATTCGCCCGGGCACCCCAACACGATCCGACAACCAAATAGCCGCCCGGCCCCCAAGTCCTAGCGGACGAGGGGGCCGGGCTCGTTTGGCGGGTGCCCTTCGTTGGTGAACGGCCAGTACCATGGGCAGGACGAATGGAACCCGACCGAGCCGATATGTCCCGTCCGCTGCGCGACGAACGCCCGGCGATCGCGATCGTCAGCAACTCGCACACGCCCTATCGCTTGCACCTGCACCGCCGGATCGTCGCGGAGGTGCCGGAGGTTCAACTGTTCAGCCTGTACACCCACCAGGCGAGCAACAGCGATTGGACCCTGGAGGCACCGGCGGAGATCGGCCCGGTCTTCTTCGGGCAGGGCGAGCCCAGCGTGGCTCAGGACCGACTGTCCAAGCAGCCGCGCGAGTGGCGGCGGGGCGGTCGCATCGTGCGATGGCTGGCCGAGCATCGCATCCGGTTCGTCGTGATGATGGGCTACAACGACCTCGGCCGCCTGCGCGTGATGCGCTGGTGCCGGTCGCACGGCGTCCCCTGCTTCCTCTTCGGCGACAGCAACATCCGCGGAGACCGCGCGTCGGGGCTGACGGCGGCCGTCAAACGTCGGCTCTTGACACGCGTCCTCCGCTGGTGCGACGGCGTGCTCGTCTGCGGCCGACTCGGCGAGCAGTATTTCGCTCGGTATGGCGTGCCACCCCAACGAACGTATCTGTTCCCCTACGAGCCCGATTACGGGTTGATCCAGGATCTGTCGTCCGACACGCTTGCGGCAGCTGCGCGGCGGTTCGCGTTGCCGCCCGACCGCCGGCGAATCATCTACAGCGGGCGATTGGTGGACGTGAAGCGGGTCGATCTGCTGATCGATGCTTTCGTCACGGTCGCCGCCGGGCGGCCGATGTGGGACCTGCTTATCGTCGGGGATGGCCCGCTGCGGGAGTCGCTGCGCGCGCGCGTCCCGGCTGACATTTCCGCGCGTGTTTCGTGGATCGGGTTCTTGGACGATCAGAGAACGGTTGCCGCCCTGTACAGGCTGTCCCACGTGTTGGTGCTGCCCAGCGACTTCGAGCCATGGGCACTGGTCATTAATGAGGCGGTCGCAGCCGGGCTGGCGGTGGTGAGCAGCGATGTGGTTGGCGCGGCGGCGGAACTGGTGGTGGACGGCGTCAACGGACGCCTCTTCTCTGCCGGCGACGCCGCACAACTCGCCGATTGCCTTCGGGAGGTGACGACCCCAGACACGTTAGAGCGGATGCGAGCCGCGGCCGGGGGTGTGCTGGCCGACTGGCGTCGCCGCGGCGACCCGGTCGGGGGCCTCCGCTCTGCCCTTCGCGCAGCCGCCGTCATATGATTCGACCCAGATGCCAGCCGCGGACGGCCGATGTTGTCATTGACGGGGCGATCGGTCACCGCCGAACGGGCCGACGTCCGCCGACGTGGATGGGACGGCCCACAAGCTTTATCGGGCCGCCGCTCCGGCGACGGGCGTTGGATCTGACGGCCGCGTGCGCTGCACCGTGGGCACGACGATGGACGAGACACGGGCGGCAAGGGCATGAGCTACGGGTTGACGGCCAACGACTGGGGTGACGCGTCCGCCGACGCCGTCGACCACCCTTCGTTCCCGACCGCCGGGGTGAGCGAGTGGGGCCTGACCGTCCTGCCGCCCGACGCGCCCGCGCAGGTCCGCCGCTCGGCGATGATCCCGGTCGCCTTCGCGGTCCCCGTCCTCATCTCGGCCCTGTCGTACGCCGGCGGCGGGGTGGCGTTCCTCTCGGACCTCGCCTTCGTCATCCTGACCTGCATCTGCCTGGTGCTGCTGGCGATCGAGCTGTTCACGTTCGGCCACCGGCAGGGGATCGGCGCGATCCTGATCTACGGCGGCATCCTGATCTGGTTCTGCCACGACTACGCCAGCAACTGGCTGCTGCACGACTACACCCGCTTCGTGCCCGTCTTCCCCGGCGTGCGGGTCGACACGGTCGCCCGCGCGCTGTTCTACCACTGCCTGTTCATCGACCTGATGGTGATCGCGTTCCGGATCCCGGTCCTGCGGTTCGTCGACCGGTTGGTCGTCGCCGTCCCCGAGCCGCCCGACAGCCGGTTCTACCTGGGGCTGGTCCTCGCCATGCTCCTGATCGGCTGCTCTTCATTCGTTTTCACCTCCGACCCGCTGCCCCTGTCGCTCGCCAAGGCCTGCCTGTGGTTCGTGCCCGGACTCGAGGGCGGGCCGGCGTTCACGGTGTTCCGCACGGGCAACACGAACACCAACTGGGGCGGGTACGTCGCCCAGTTGATCCAGGTCGGCCAGGTCGGCGGCATCCTCGGGGCCGTCTACGCGATCCTCGTCGCCCGGTCGCTCCCCTCCCGCCTGTTCGGCTGGTTCACCTGGGTGTTCTGGGTCTCCTACAGCTTCACGTCGTACCGGCGGGGCGACATCGCCTTCATGGTCCTGCCGGTCATTGGCCTGATGTTCGTCAAGTACCACGCCCAGCGCGACCCCGAGCGCCGCGGCCGCAACTTCGCCCGGCTATCGATCACCTTCGCCGTCGTCGCCACCCTCTGGTTCCTCGTCCAGCTGCAGATCGCCACCCGCTCCAACCGCAGCACCGTCCGCCTGTTCGAGGCGGCGGGCAACACCATGTTCTCCGAGGGCCTCAACGCCTGGGTCATCATCCCCGACCCGATCGGCTACGCCTACGACACCTGGCCCGGCGAGACGGTCCTCCGCCCCATCCCCGATACCCTCTGGACCTTTGTCACCAGCCCCATCCCCCGCGCCCTGTGGACCAACAAGCCGGTCGAGCAGTTCGCCCTCTGGTACAGCTCGATGATCAGCGGCGACAAGCGGGGCGTGGCGACCGGCGGCGGGACGGGCACCACCATCAGCGGCGGGGCCGTCGGCGCCTGGTACTTCCGATACGGGCCGCCCGGCGTCATCGAGGGCGCGTTCGTCTACGGCTGGCTCATGGGCGTCGCCGAGCGCTCCCTCCGCCGCGCCCAGGGGCAGCCGGTCAAGATCATGTTCGCCCTGGCCTTCGCCACCTTCGTCTTCCGCTGCTACCGCGACCTCTGGTTCCACCTGCTCTACCCGATCATGATCGGCGGGTTCGTCCTCTGGCTCGTGATCCGGCTGGCGTTCGGCACCCGACCCGCCCAGCCAGCGTCCGCCTGACCCGCCGCTCAGGCCCTGGCAGCCCGCGTGACGGTCGTCAACGACGCCTCGACCGCCTCCGCGTAGCCCGCCAACGAGAACCGGCGATGTCCCGCCGTCGCCGTCGCCGCCGCCGACATCATCGCCAGCCGATCGCGGTCCGCGTCCAGCGAGCGGATCGCCTCGGCCAGCGCCGCCGCGTCGGCCGGCGGGACGATCAGCCCGTCCGCGCCCGGCGTCACCACGTCGCCGCAGTTGGGCGTCGCCACCACCGGCAGCCCGGCCGCCATCGCCTCCAACTGCGTCAGGGCGAACCCGTCGGACAGCGTCGGCAGCACGAACAGGTCCGCCTCGGCCCAGAGCGCGGCCGTCTGCGCCCGCGTCACCCGACCCAGCACCTTCACGTTCGGCGGTGCCGAAGCGACGGCCCACTCAGAGATCCCGACGCGACCGGCCACGATGAACTTCACGTCCGACTTCGACAGCAGACGCGCCGCCTCGAACAGGTAGGGGATGCCCTTTCGCAGGATCACCTGTCCCAACCACAGCACGGTCAACGGCCGCCGCCCCAGCGTCGCCACGCGCGGTGCTGGGGGCCCCGAGGTCGGCTCGTAACACAGCGGTACCACCACGATCTTGGCGGGGTCGACCCCCTCGTCCAGCAGGTTCCGCCGCGACCAGTTCGAGTTGACCAGCACCCGGTCGGCCAGCCGCCACTCCTCGGCCAGCCGCGCGTAGTACGAATCCGGAACCAGCCCGGGGATCGGTTCCCACCCGGGCCACCGCTCGGCCTCGGCGCGGAACATCCGCTCGTCCAACCGGCCCGGATCCAGCTGATCGACCACGACCGGCACCCCCGTCTCGCGCATGAGCCGGGCCGTCTCCAGCGCGCCGGTGCTGAACAGGAACGCGGCCGATCGCACCGGGTCGAGCTCGGACCCTCGCACATGCCGGTTCACCGCCTCGGCGAACGCTCGGCCGAACGCGTCGTACCCGTCGTACACGTCCGACTGAGCGCGGGACCGGCGGCGCAACCGCTGTCGCACCGACAGCAAGGGGAACGACGTGACCCGCGATGACGGCAGGTCCGGGTGCGACCGGTTGCCAAGGGACGCAAGCGACCCGGGGAGCGATCCCGCCCACCGCGCCGACCGCGGCCCGAGCCATACGTCGGTGTACAGCCGCCACAGGTGACCCCGGGCGTGGAACGCGCGGGGCACCGCGTAGTGTTCCCGCGATCCGATCTGGCTCACCAACCACTGCACGGGCGGCACGATATCAGGTCGCGTCGGCACGGTCGTCCGACCGCACCCACTGCAGGTACAGCCCGTGCGGCGGGGCGGTCCCGCCGGCCGCGCGCCGGTCGCGCGCCGCCAGCATCGCCGGCACCGCATCCGGTGGCCGGTGGCCCATGCCGATCTCGACCAGCGTCCCCACCATGATGCGGATCTGGTGCCACAGGAACCCGCCGCCCTCGAACCCGATCACCAGCCGGGGCGGCCGGTAGCTCACCTCGCAGCGGTGGATCGTCCGCACCGCCGTCGCCCGCCCGTGCCCGGGGCGGGCGAACGTGGTGAAGTCGTGCGTCCCCTCGAACTGCCGCGCCGCCGCCGCCATCGCCGGCACGTCCAGGTCCTTCCACCGGTGCCACACCAGCCCCGCCAGCATCGGCGGCCGGTCGTAGGCGTGCCAGATCGCGTACTGGTACCGCTTGCGCGTGGTCGACGCGATCGCGTCGAACGTGCTCGGCACCGGTTCGACCGACCGGATCAGGATGTCGTCCGGCAGCTTCGAGTTCGTCGACCGCCGGATCCCCTCGCATGGGATCTGCACCATCGGCGTGTCGAAGTGCGCCACCTGCCCCTTGGCGTGAACCCCCGCGTCGGTCCGGCCCGATCCGACGACGGTCACCTCGTGCTTTACCGTCTTCATCAGTGCCCGCCGCACGTGCGACTGCACGGTGGGGATCCCCTCGTTCTCCGGCGGCGTCGGCCCCTTCCACGTCATGCTCGGCGACTGGAACTGCCACCCGTGGTAGGCCGTCCCCCGGTACGCGATCACCATCTTGTAACGCTGCAGCGGCATGGGGCGGCCGGTCATAACAAAGACCGCCCCGTTTAGAAATGAGCCCCAGCCGTTGTCGCCCCTCCCACTCCAGAACCACACACGGCGAACCCGCCCTCTGCGATGAGACACTTTGGGACGAAATGGGACAGTTATCAGCCCGTCCCACGGCTTCAAAAAAAGTCACAAGTTATTCTTCAGATTGGCCTTGCACGCGGGACGGCTCATGAGACTAGCGGGCCGCCGTCTCACCGAGCTCATCCGCAGGATGGCCAGCCCTGGTGATGCGGACGTCCGACGAATCCACCCGCAAGCCCGCGCCTGGAAAAATAACGGGTCACTTCAATCGAGATCCAACCCCTGCCCTCAGCAGCTCCCACGCGTGTGCGGCAGGTACATGCACGCTACCGTTGCGCCGGCCGTCACTGCCGGCGACGCCAAGCCCAGCCCAACCCCATCAGCACCGTGAGCCCCGCCCCAAAGAGCGTGCCGCCCAACTGCGCGTTCGGACCGTGTGCCTCACGCCGAGCTGGATCTCGGTCTGGTGAATGATCGCAGCGCAGGCGTCTGACCCTGCCGAATGGATCATGAGGTACCGATCGCCGTTGAGGAACTGCGTTCGCACTCGCCAGGAGTCTCGGCCGTCAGCCACGTGCAGGAGCGTCCACTTCAGTCGGTCGGCCGGCACGCTGGTGTACACGTGGGCTTCGTCGTGCATCGGCAGCGACGTCACGGACATCGCTTCGCCGTCCTCCAGATCAAAGTTGTCGCCCGGTGTGACGACGAGCGCCTCGGCGTGTGCCCGCTAAGCTCAAGGTGGCTGATCGTCATGACCGCGACGCCTCCCTTTTCGGGTGGGACGACCGACGCGACCACGGGTGCTTGCCCGCGACGTCAGATCAGCCGCTCCGCGATCTGCACCGCGTTCGTCGCCGCGCCCTTCCGGATCTGGTCGCCGCTGACGAACATCTCGATGCCGCGCCCGTCGTCGCGGCTGATGTCCTGGCGGATCCGGCCCACCAGCACGTCGTCCTGGCCGGTCGCCTCCAGCGGCATCGGGAAGTGGTTCGCCTCGCGGTCGTCCACCAGTCGCACGCCCGGCGCCTTGGCCAGGATCTGCCGCACCTGCTCCGGCGTCATCGGCCGCTCGAACTCGATGTTCAGGCTCTCGCTGTGCGCCCGCGGGATCGGCACGCGGATGCACGTGGCGGCGATCATGATCCGCGGGTCGGCGAAGATCTTCCGCGTCTCCAGCACCATCTTGTTCTCCTCCTCGTTGTACCCGTTCTCGGCGATGGCCGTGTTGTGGCTGAACACGTTGTTCGCGATCTGGTGCGGGAACCGCTCCTTCACGATCGGCGCCCCGGCCGCGTAGGCCCGCACCTGCGCGTCCAGCTCGTACAGCCCCCACGCCCCGGCCCCGCTCACGGCCTGGTAGGTGCTGGCGATGATCCGCTTCACCCGGTTCACGCGGTGCAGCGGCCACACGGGCACGTTCATGATGATCGTGCTGCAGTTGGGGTTGGCGATGATGCCGATGTGCCTGCCGATCGCCTCCGGGTTCACCTCCGGCACGACCAGGGGGATGCCCTCCTTCATGCGGAACGCGCTGCTGTTGTCGACCACGACCGCGCCCGCCGCGACCGCCGCCGGCGCGAACGCCTTGCTGATCGACCCGCCCGCCGAGAACAGCGCGATCCTCACCCCCGCGAAGCTCTCCTTGGTCAGCTCCGCCACGGTCAGCGCCTGCCCGGCGAACTCCATCGTCTTGCCCGCGCTGCGCCCGCTGGCCAGCAGCTTCAGGTGCCCCACGGGGAACCGCCGCTCGGCCAGCACGGCCAGGAACTCCTGCCCCACGGCCCCGGTGGCCCCGACGATGGCGACGGTCACGCTCATGCTCACTGCTCCGCGACGACTGCAAAAGGTACTGTCACGATAGACACGCCCAAGCCGGCGTCCGAGGTACGCCCAAGACCCCGGGTCGTGGGCGCACCTCAGACGCCGGCTTGGACGGGAAAACGAGAAAAGCCACGCTTCGAACCGATCCACCTGACGGGCGGGCAAACGGGACAACGGCAACTGGCGCGGGCGCGGCCCATGCGTCAGTCGAGCGTCGTCGTGCGTTTGCCGGTCGTCAGGGTCATCGGTGCGATCCGTGGCTTGCGACGCTATTGTTGCCACCCCCCGGGGCCGACGCAAGGGTGTGGCCGGCCTCGTTGGCATGCGAGGGAGAACAGAGCCGGGCCGTGTCGGCCCGTGCGACCGAAGGTCGCGTCTCGCGCAGGGCCTATCGCCTTGGTCACTGACGCGCCGGCCGCGCGAGACGCGGGCTGCGCCCGCACGGCCCCAACACTTTCGGTCACACCCGATCCGCAATGCCACGACCCCGCCACCTCGCCGCCGCCGCCCTCGCGATCCTCGTCCTGGCCGCCGTGGCACACCATCTGTGGGCCTCGCCCGACGTGGTGCTCCTGGTCCCCCGCGACGGGGCCGACTGGGTCCGCGTTGATCGGCCGTTCGAGGTCCGCGTCTTCGAGAACGTCACCTCCACGGCGGAGTTCGAGACGACCCTCGTCATCCCCCCCGGCTTCGCGGGCGACGACCTGTCGGTCACGGCGCTGCGCTCGATCGCCGTCACCGTCGATGGGGTGCCCATCATGGTCGTCGGCCCTGCGGACAACTGGAAGATCGCGCGGACGGTCCGCTTGTTCCCGACCCTGACCGCCGGGCCGCATCAGTTGCGCTTGTTCGCGACCAACCCAACGGGGCCGGCGCTGGTCCGTGCCGCGTGCCCGGCGCTCGGCCTCCACACCGGCGACGCGACCTGGCAGGCGCGCGAGCCCGGCGGACCGTGGCGGCCCGCCATCCGCGCCGGCGACCCCTGGCGTCCCGCCATGGCCGAAGCGTACGAATCGACCGCCCCCGCCCTGCTGCGGTGCCTCCCGGCCCTGTTCGCCCTGTTCGCCGCCGGGGCCGCCGCCGCATGGTTCAGGCCCGGCAGGCCCTCGGCCGACTGGGGTCGCCGGCTCCGCTGGACCGTGCTGGCGGCCTGGGGCGTGCTGGCCATTGCCGACCTCTACCGCGTCCCGCTCACGATCGGGTACGACGTCCTGTCCCATTACGCCTACGTCCGCTACATCGCCGGCCACGCCCGGCTGCCGCCGCCCGACGGGGGCACGCAGTTCTTCCAGACCCCCCTGTACTACATCGTCTCGGCGATCCTGTGGCG
This sequence comes from Tepidisphaeraceae bacterium, assembly GCA_965198865.1. GTDB lineage: Bacteria > Planctomycetota > Phycisphaerae > Tepidisphaerales > Tepidisphaeraceae > CBDAQA01. Next base: position 215,407 of record CBDAQA010000028.1, read on the forward strand.
TGGCCTGACCGCGCTGGGCGCGGCCGCCGGCGACCTGCCGTACCTCATCCGGCTGGTGCCCCTGGCGTGCGGGGCGGGGCTGGCCGAGCTGTGCTACCGCACGGCCCGCCACGCGTTCCCCCGGCGGCCCGACCTGCACGCGGTCGCCGTCGTCGTCGGCGGGGGCGCGCCGGTCAACCTGTACATGTCCCTCCTGGTCGGCAACGAGCCGATGGCCGCCTGCCTGGGGGGCTCCGTCGCGCTGCTGGGCGTGCGGTTCCTCGCCCGCCCCGGCGACGCCGCCAACCCGCGTTGGCAGGTCGCCGCCGGGGCGGTGCTGGGGTTGGCGGTGATGACCAAGGTGAGCATGGGGCTGTGGGCCGTGCCCCTGGCCGCCGCCGTGGCGACGGCCGTCGCCCGGCACGCCGGGCCGCGGCGGGCTGCGGGCGCCGTCGCCGTCGTCGCCGCCACGACGGCCCTGATCTGCGTGCCCCACGTCGTGCGCACCTGGCGGCTCGTCGGTGCCCCCGTCGTGTCCCACACCGTCCTCCGCGGGACCACCTGGTGGCAGGACCCCGGCTACCGCACGCCCCGCCAGCTCCTCACGTTCGGCCGCGGGCTGACCCGCGTCGCCTACGGCGGCATCGACTCCGTCGCCGACTCGCTCTACTCCACCGTCTGGGGCAACGGGTTCCTCAGCGGCATGGCCGACCCCCATCACGCCTCCCCCTGGCACTGGGACCTGATGGCCTGCGGGCTGTGGTTCGGCCTGCTGCCCACCGCCGCCATCGCCACGGGCGCGCTCGCCGGCCGCGTGCGCGGCGGGCGATGGTTCCCCGTCCTGTCGATCGGCCTGTTCGTCGCCGCGCTGGTGTGGGTCTACCTGACGTTGCCCATCTACAGTTGCGCGAAGGGGTCGTACCTGCTCTCGGCGCTGCCCTGCGCCGCCGTGCTGACCGCCGCGGGCCTCGACCGCATCATGGTCGGCCGACGCTCGCGCGCGGCGGTCGTCGGGCTGCTGGCGTGCTGGGGGGCGACGTCGTACCTGACCTACCTCGTCACCGGGTGACGACCCACCCGCCCCGACCGACCGGCCCGGCCCGGCCTACTGGGCGGCTGGCGTCGGGTCGAAGGCGAACAGGTCCAGCACCCTCTTAACGTTGGCCAGCCCGGCCGAGTAGTACTGGGCGTCGGCCTCGAACGTGACGATGTAGTGCATCGTCCCCTCGGCCCGCAGCACCTCGTACATCTTGGTCGTCCGCCTGACCGTGCGCAGCGGCAGGGGCTTGGCCCCCGGCGCGGGCCGGGCCGTCACCGACGGGCGCATGGGCACCTCGTACGGCTGCTGCACCTCGAACGCCCACGCCGGTCGGCCTGCCAGCTCGGTCGCGGCGTCGACCGTCATCTTGCCGCCGGCCTTCTCGACCGCCGCCTTGAGCGGGTCGCGCGTCTCGGCCGCGTCGGCCTCGACCGTCGACGCGTGGCACGCCGCCGCGACGACCGTGAACACGCTGGGGTGCATCGCCGCCGTGTGCGGCAGCTCGAACGTGGCCTGCGTGTCGGTCTTGACCTTCTGCGCCCACGCCTTGGGCACGAAGAAGTGGAAGTGGTGCGATGCGCCGTCCACCTCGACCCACTCCTTCGGCGGCGCGGTCGGCGTGGCCGCGACAGACGGCCGCGTCGCGGGGGCCGACGCCCGCGGTGCCAACCCGCCGCTCAACGTTGCCAGAATGACGCCCGCGAGAACCCGGCCGGTCCGTACCCAACTCATCACATGCTCCCCGTGAACACCCGAAGCGGGCCGCCCACGTTGGCCGGACCGCAGGGCGTTAGCCTACTCAAGCTCGCGGGCAATACACGTCCGTGAAACGATGACCTGTGCCGTGGTCCTCAGCTGCAACCGCACCGACATCCGGTCGAAGCGGGAGTTGGGCGATTCACCGCCCAGCCCGCGCCGGCCGTCGCCTGGTCGCCCGCTTCGCCGGTGGCGGCGGGAGATGGAAGATGACGGCCTGCCGGATCGGGGCACCGCCGATCTCGATGTTGGCCACCATGGCCGGGAACTGGACGCCGGGCGGTTGGTCGGCGGCCAGGGCGGGGATGCCGTCGTAGTCCTTGGGTCTGATCACCGTCATCCCCAGTGACTTCCGGTCCCACTGCGTCAGGTGCTTGCTGGCAACCTTGCCGATGATGGCCCGCCCCGCGAGCGTGTCATCGAGCCAGGGTGCCGACAGCATCAGGTCCCAATGGCCAAGCGCATCCTCCGGCTCGAGGAGCGCAAAAAAATCGAACTCCCCCTGCTCTCGTCGCAGGGCCTCGTACATCGCACCGATGTGATCCCAGAGATCCTTCACAACACCCTCAACAGTTGCTCGACCGCCTCAATGATCGCCAGCGCTTTGGACGCGGCGGTCGTCCCGACCGGAGCGTAGCGCGATTCCGGCGACCAATTGCTGTGGAACTGGTCCCACGCCTGTTCGATCGATGATCCCTTGACAATCTTCGACTCTCGCCCGGCCAACTTCAACAACTCTGCCATCCGATGGCTCTTGATTCGAACCAATCGGTCGAACTCTGCCGTCGACCGCGGGAACTGACCAGACCTCAAAATCGACGTGGCGATGCGACCCTTCAGTCGGTACTCGACGGCGTACCCAACGATGTACGCGGCCCCGTCGTACCGACCGGCGGCGTAAAGTGCGCGGGCATCGCGCACCCGCGCATCCGACATGGCACGCAGTTCCCCGTACGTCAGCATCGCCGCAATATACCGTGGTAAGCACGGACGGGTCGGCAGGCGCGGAAATGGTGAAGCCCCGGGTGTGGGCCCGGGGCTTCACTCATGGATCAGGTTGGGCCGCTCTCACCATCACCCCATCGCCACCGTCACCGTCTTGATCTCCGTGTAGTTCCGCAGCGCGTACTCGCCCAGCTCGCGGCCGATGCCGCTCATCTTGAACCCGCCGAACGGGGCGGCGGCATCAAACACGTCGTAGCAGTTCACCCACACCGTGCCGGCCTTGAGCTCGGCGGCCAGGCGGTGGGCCTTGCCGATGTCGCGCGTCCACACGCCGGCCGCCAGGCCGTAGATGGACTTGTTGCCGCGGTGGATCATGTCGTCGATGTCGTTGAACGGGATGATGCTCATCACCGGGCCGAAGATCTCCTCCTGGGCGATCTGCATGTCGTGGTCGACGTTGCTGAACACGGTCGGCTCGATGAAGTAGCCCTGCTCGCCGAACCGCTTGCCACCGGTCAGCAGGTGCGCGCCGTGCCGCACGCCGCTGTCGATGTAGCCCATCACCTTGTCGAACTGCTCCTGGCTCACCTGCGGGCCCTGCATGGTGGCCGGGTTGAACGGGTCGCCCAGCTTGGTCGTCTTCACGCGCTTGACCATGCGATCGACGAACTCGTCGTGGATGTGCCTCTCGACGAACAGGCGGCTGCCAGCGCAACAGCACTGCCCCTGGTTGAAGAACAGCGCGAAGTGCGCCCCGGCCACGGCGGCGTCCATGTCGGCATCCGCGAACACGATGTTCGGGCTCTTCCCGCCCAGCTCCAGCGTGACCCGTTTCAGGTTGCTGTTCGCCGCCGCCTTCATCACCAGCTTGCCGACTTCCGTGCTGCCGGTGAAGGCGATCTTGTCCACGTCCATGTGGTTGGAGATCGCCGCCCCGGCCGTCTCGCCGTAACCGGGGATGATGTTCACCACGCCCGGTGGGAAGCCCGCCTCGGTGATCAGCTCGCCCACCCGCAGGGCCGTCAGCGGCGTCTGCTCGGCCGGCTTCAGCACCACCGTGCATCCCGCCGCCAGCGCCGGCCCCAACTTCCACGCCATCATCAGCAGCGGGAAGTTCCACGGGATGATCTGCCCAACCACGCCCACCGGCTCGTGCCGGGTGTAGCAGAAGTACGGCCCGTTGATCGGGATCGTCTTGCCCTCGATCTTGTCCGCCCACCCCGCGTAGTACCGGAAGCAGTCGATCGCCAGCGGCACGTCGGCCGCCCGGCTGTCGTTGATCGGCTTGCCGTTGTCCAGCGTCTCCAGCAGCGCCAGCTCGTCGAAGTTCTCCTGCATCAGCTCGGCCAGCTTGTTGATCAGCTGCCCCCGCTTGCGCGCGTCCATCGTCTTCCACGGCCCCGCCTCGAACGCCTTCCGCGCCGCCTTCACGGCCAGGTCCACGTCGGCCGCGTCCCCCTCGGCCACGTGGGCGATCACCTGGCCCGTGGCCGGGTTCAGCGTCTCGAACGTCTTGCCGCTGACGGCGTCGCGCCACGTGCCGTCGATCAACATCTTCGTCTGGCGAACCTCGACCGATGGTCGGACGAAGGCCTGCACGGGAGCGGTTGCGGTGGTCATGGTGGTTCCTCCGAGGCGGGGAAAGGGGAGTTGGGGCCGACCGGAAAGCGTACCACTGCACAGGTGGCATCTCCACGGAGAACTGAAGAAGAAACGGAGCCGCGGAGCCGGGCCGTGTCGGCCCGAGCCAGCGGAGCTGGCATCTCGCGCCGGGGATCGCACCCGCAGGCCGTCCAAATCGCGGCGGCACCCTTGGGGCCGCGCGTCCCACTCTCAACGCTGCGAGCGCGGATGCGGTATGCCTCGTTACACCATGACCCAGATGCGAAACACGATCCCGTTGTTTGCCACCGCCGTCGCGGCAGCGTTCCTGTCGTCCATCGCGCCCGCCCGGGCCGACGTCCGCCTGCCGGCGATCTTCGGCGACCACATGGTCCTCCAGCGCGAGGCCGGCGTGCCGGTCTGGGGCTGGGCCAGCGCCGGCGAGAAGGTGACCGTCACCGCCGGCGGCGCCACCGCGTCTGCCACGGCCGGTGCCGACGGCGCGTGGCGGGTCAACCTGGCCAAGCTCGCCGCCGCCGACGAGCCGATCGACGTGACCGTCGCCGGCGCCAACACGGTCACGTTCCACGACGTGCTCGTCGGCGACGTCTGGGTCTGCTCGGGACAGTCGAACATGGAGTTCCAACTGGGCGGCGGCAAGTACGGCTTCGGCGGCGCGCACGATGCAGTCGACGAGATCCCCAAAGCCGACCACCCCACCCTCCGGCTGTTCATCGTCAAGAAGGCGATCGCGTTCGCCCCCCAGACCGACTGCCAGGGGACCTGGAAGGTGTGCACGCCCGAGACCGCCCCCTACTTCTCGGCCGTCGGTTACTTCTTCGGCCGGGAGATCAACGCGGCCGAGCACGTCCCCGTCGGGCTGATCGGCACCTACTGGGGTGGGACGCCGGCCGAGGCGTGGACCAGCGAGCCGGCGCTGCGGGCGGCGCCGGAACTGTCGGCGTACGCCGACGCCTTCGACGCTGCCCAGAAGAACCTGCCCGCCGCGACCGCCCGATACCAGCAGCAGTTGGCGAAGTGGAAGGCGCAGGATCCGGCCGCGGCCAAGGCCTGGCGCGCCGCCGTCGCCAAGGCCAAGGCCGACGGCAGCCCCCCGCCGCGCGAGCCGGCGGCCGTCCGCCGCCCGATCGCCCCCGATGCCAACCCGCACGCCCCGACGGTCCTGAGCAACGGCATGATCGCCCCGATCGTGCCGTACGCCATCCGGGGAGCCATCTGGTACCAGGGCGAGGCCAACGCCCCCAAGGCGGCGCAGTACCGCACGCTGTTCCCGGCCATGATCCGCGACTGGCGCGCCCGCTGGGGTCAGGGCGACTTCCCGTTCCTGTGGGTCCAGCTGGCCGCGTACATGCCCCGGACGCCCGAACCCACGCAGGCCGGCGACGGCTGGCCCGCCCTGCGCGAGGCGCAGGCGATGACGCTCTCCCTGCCCAACACCGGACAGGCGCTGGCGATCGACGTCGGCCAGGCCAACGACATCCACCCCAAGGACAAGGTCGACGTCGGCCACCGGCTGGCGCTGGCGGCCCGGCGGGTCGCCTACGGCGAGGACGTGGCCGACGCCGGCCCCACGTTCAAGTCGATGGCCGTCGATGACGGCAAGGTGCGCGTCACGTTTGTCAACGTCGCCGGTGGCCTGACGATCGCGGCCGCCCCTTCCACGCAGCCCGGCGTCGCCCCGACCGACCCGGGCACCGCCGTGAAGGGCTTCGCGATCGCCGGCGCCGACCACCGCTTCGTCTGGGCGACCGCCACGATCGAAGGTCAGGATACGGTCGTCCTGAGCAATCCCGACGTGCCGGCACCCGTGGCCGTGCGCTACGCCTGGGCCAACAACCCCGAGGTGAACCTCTACAACAAGGGCCGCCTGCCGGCCGTGCCGTTCCGCACGGACGACTGGGCTGGCCAGACCGCGGGGAAGTGACGGGCGACTCACCGCTCGCCTTGCTCTCCCTGTGGGCAACGCTGCGCCGTGGGAGACCGACCTTCGTCGCGCGCCACCGGACGCAGAGGTCGCGTGCCGCCGCGTCCCAGTCGGCGAACTTGAACGCGAATCCCGCATCGGTCAACCGACGCGGCACCACGCGCCGGCTCTTCAGCACCAGCTCCGACTCGGTCCGCATGAGGAACGTGCCGATCGCCAGCATCCACGCGCTCGCCGGCAGTCCGAACCGGGCGCCCCACGCCGCCCGCAGCTCGCGCATGAACTGTGCGTTCGGCAGCGGGCGTGGGCTGGCCAGGTTGATCGGGCCGGACAGCTCCGGGTGGTCGATCAGGAACCGCACGGCCGCCACGAAGTCTTCGTCGTGGATCCAACTGACGTACTGCCGCCCGTCGCCGGCGCGGCCGCCGAGGCCGCGGCGGACGAGGCCCAGCAGCACGTCGAACACGCCGCCGGCGTCGGGGCTCATCGTCATCGCCGACCGCAGCAGCACGAGCCGCGTGGTCGGTGGACAGCTCTCGACGGCCGCCGCCCCCCACGCCTTGGCAACGTCGATGCTGAACCGCCAGGTGTCCGGTCCGCCGCCGCCGATCTCGCCGGTCACGTCGTCGTTGGCACCGTCGTAGCGGTGGCTGTAGATCGTCGCCGTCGCCGCCTGCAGCCACACTGGCGGCGGGCGGTTCGACCGCGCGATCGCCTGGCCGATCGCGCGCGTCGAGTCCACCCGGCTGTCCATGATCGCCAGGCGGTTGGCGGGGTTGTACCGGCAGTTCACGCTGCGCCCCGCCAGGTTGATCACGACGTCGGCCCCGTCGAGCTCCGCCGCCCATGGGCCAACGGTCGCCCCGTCCCACGGCACGGTCCGCCACGGTGCTGGCGTTGACGACCGGCTCAGGACCACCACCTCGTGCCCGTCGGCATGGAACGCGCGCGACAACACCGTGCCGACCTGTCCGCTGCCGCCGGGGAGGATGATCTTCATGTCGGCCGACGTTAGTGGATGTCGCCGGCCGGCGCGTGGGGTGACCGGAACTTTCACCTTCCGCCGTCGGCATCCGCCAACCGGCGGAACGCGGCGGTCAGCGACCGGCGGTCGGCCACTGGGGCGAAGAACGCCGCGTCGACCGCCTCGACCGCCGGAAGCGCCCGTCCCACCAGCGCCAGCCCCGCCGGCGTGACCGAGAGCGACCGCGCGCGGCCGTCGGCCGGGTCCCGCCCCCTGGCCACGAGCCGGCGTCGGGCCAGCGACCGGACGACCTGCGACGTCATCATCGGGTCGGCCCCGGCGTGCCGCGCCAGGTCGGACTGGGTCACACCCGCCTCGCCGCGGGTGAGCCACCAAAGGCTGGCCAGCAGGACGAACTGGACGTGGGTCAGCCCCAGCGGTGCCAGGGCGGCGCGCTGCTGCCGCTGCCACGCGTTGGCGATCTGCCAGAGCAGGAAACCCGGGCTGTCTTCGGGGCCGTCGAACGGGGAGGACGGCCCCGTCACGCGGCCGACCCGGACGTGGCCCCGGGTGCCTTGGTCGCCGTCGCGGACGCGACGAGCCTGCCGAGGGTGCCCGGCAGTTCCCGGGCGATCCTGCTGCCGATCACCCGCCGGAAGAGGAACGCGGCCGGTCCGGTGAAGGTCGCCCGGTGCGTCACGCGGACGCCGCCCGGCACGTCGTCGACGGCGTGGTCGAACGTCAGCCGGCACATTGGCAGGCGGGTGACGTCCGTGAAGCCCCGCCCCGCCTCGACGCGGGTGAAGGTCGCCTGGACCTCCGGCCCGCCGCGGGGCTTTAGCGTGTAGGTCGCCCCCACGCCCGGTGGACCGGGCCGGTCCGGCCGGCACCACTCCAGCCCGGCGTCCCACGCCGGCCAGTTCTCCAGGTCGGCCCATACGGCCCATACCTGCTCGCGCGACGCCCCGGTCGCCACCACCGTGTGTTCAAAAGACCACATTTACAACCTCCTCAAGATACTATGCACGCATAGTAAAGGGGCCAGGGCGGCCGGGCAAGTCGTTGTGTACCGTCGGCCGCGTCGGGTCCGCGCGGCTGTCCATGATCGCCCGACGGTTGGCCGGGGTGTGCTGGCGGTTGACCCCCCGCCCGTTGAGGTTGACGACGACGCCGTCCAATGTCGCCGACCGGGCGCCGAGCGTCGCCGCGTCCCGCGCCTCCGTCCGCCACGGGGCCGGCGTCGGCGACCGGCCCAGCACGACGACCTCGTGCCCGTCGGCATGGAACGCGCGCGACACCACCGTGCCCACCGGTCGGCTGCCGCCGGGGAGGATGATCTTCGTGGTCGTCACCCGAGCGAGCGACGCCCGGCGCGGCGGCCGCTCGCAAGTTTCAACGGGAATCGGAGCCGCTGGGCTCCGTTGGGGTTTCGCGTACCATCCCCGCCTGCGTATGGCCGACGACTCTCGCCGCTCGCCGCTGCTACGTTGGTCCTGGATCGCCCTGCCCATCGTTGCGCTGGCCGCCTGGGTGGCGATGCTCTCGCGCGACCCCCGCGTCCTCATCCTGGGCCGCTCGCCGATGGCGGCGCGGTGGGTGCGAATGGATCGGCCGTTCGACGTGGCGTCGCGCCAGAACGCCGGGTCGGCGGTGTCGTTCGCGGTGACGGTAGACCTGCCGGCGCGAACGACGCTCCCGTTCGAGGACGTCCGCTCGATCGGCCGGGGCACGCTGTCGGTCGACGGCCGCCCGCTCACGGCCGATCAAACCTATGGTCCCGGCAGGCACGTCGTTCGGATGGACGTCGTGAACGACAACGGGCCGGCGCTGGCGTTGATCGCCGGCCGGGGGGTCGACCTGCGCACCGGCGTTGCCGACTGGCGCGCCAGCGCCGACGGTGGCCGCACATGGGTGCGCGCCGTGCCGGCCGACGAGCCGTGGGAGCCGTCGCTCGCGCCGCAATTCGGCCCGCCGTGGCGCGACGTGGTCCGCCTGTCGCCGTTGCTGGTCGCGCTGACGGCCGTTGGCACCCTCGCCCTGCTGCGCCAACCGACCGGCGCCGACCGGGGCCGGCGCGTGCGGTGGGTCGTGCTCCTCGGCTGGGTGGTGCTCGCGGCCAACAACATCATGAAGGTGCCGCTTGCGACGGGGTACGACGTCGACGCGCACTACCAGTACATCCGCTACCTCGCCGAGCACCTGCGGCTGCCGCCGGCCGACGGTGGGTGGCAGTTCTTCCAGGCGCCGCTGTACTACATCGTGTCGGCCGCGCTGGAGCGCCTCGGCATCGGTCCACATGGGTTGCGAATCGTCCCGCTGTTGTGCGGGATGGCGATCGCCGAGCTGTCGTACCGGGCGGCGCGCACCGTGTTCCCGGGCCGCGGCGACCTGCACGCGGTGGCCGTCGCCGTCGGCGGGCTGCTGCCGGTCAACCTGTACATGGCCCAGGTCGTGTCGAACGAGCCGACGGCGGCGGCGGCGGCGGGCGTGGTGGTCTGCGCAACGCTCGCACTGGTGGCGGATCCCACGACAGTGCGCTCCAACCGTCACCTGGTGGGCCTGGGCGGGGCGATGGGGATCGCCTGGCTGACCAAGGTCAGCGGCCTCGTGTGGACACTGCCCGTGGCGGCGGTCGTGGCGACGCTGCTCGCCCAACAGCGGGCGGTGGCAAAAGACTGGGCCCGCGCCGCCGTCGTCCCGGCGGTCGCGCTGCTGGTCAGCGGCTGGTACTTCGCGAAGAACCTGGTCGAGGTGGGCCGGCCGTTCTTCCGCGAGTCGTCGGTGCAGGCGTCGCAGTGGTGGCAGGACCCCGGCTACCGCGTGCCAAGCAACCTGTACGAGTTCGGCCACGTCTTCGCCCGGCCGATCTACAACGGCCTGGGCAGCGTGTGGGACTCGCTCTACGGCTCGCTCTGGGGCAACGGCATCCCCAGTGGCCAACCGCCGTGGAACTTCGGCCTCATGGGCGCGGGGCTCTGGTTGGGCCTGATCCCAACGGCATTGGCGTGCGCGGGCATCGCCGTGGCGGTGGTGGGGCGGCGGAACGCGGCTGCGCTGCGGTTCGCCGCGGCGTCGGTCGCCCTGTTCGTGGCCGCCATCGTGAACGTCTACCTGACGCTGCCGATCTACAGCTGCGCGAAGGCGTCGTACGCGCTGGGCACCGCGCCGTGCGTGGCGCTGCTGGTGGCCGCGGGGTTCGATCGGCTGCGGCCGTACCGATGGCCGCGGGCCGTCGTCGGCGGGGGGATCGCCTGCTGGGCGGTGGTGGCGTACCTGACCTACTTCGTCGTGTGATCCGACCGTTCCAGCCGCGGGGCGGGAAGCCGGCGGACGGTCCGCGGCCTTCCGTCCGCGGCTGGAATGCAGAGCTAGACCCTCAGGCGCTCGAGGTTGACGACGCCGACGACTGCCGCGCCCGTTCGTCGGCCTCGGCCGCCATCTCAGCCGTGCTGCCGTCGGCGGGGGATCCGCCGCGGACGCTGGCGAGCGTGGTGACGCCGACGCGGTAGCCGGTCAGCGGGTTCTGCCAGCGGATCACGCCGGTCAGCGGGTCGAGGCAGTAGAGGTAGCCGTTGGTGGAGACGATCAGCCGGTCGCCGTCCAGCAGCAGCGTGGTGTAGCCGGACTTCATCTGATCGTTGGACCAGACGATCTGCCCAGTGTCGCGGTGCAGGGCCAGCGCCCACCCGCCGCGGCCGACGAAGATGAGATCGTCGATGGTCATGGCGTCCACCGTTTAGCGACGGCCCGGCGGGCCGGCGACACCGTTCTGCCGGCCCTGCGGGCCGTCGCTAAACGAGACTCACACCCGCGCCATTGCCGGCTCGGCCACGGCCTTGATCGCATCCCGCACGCTGGCCGCCAAACCGGCCGGATCCAGGCCGACCTCGGTCAGCTGCTCCTTGCGGGTCGCGTGGGCGATCAGCCGGTCGGGCATGCCCAGGCGGGTCAGGCGATCGGTCGGCAGGCCATGGGTCACGGCGTACTCGGCGACGGCGGAGCCGAACCCGCCCTGCAGGGCGTGGTCCTCGATCGTCAGCACCGGCCGGCCGCTCTTGAGCACGCGGGCCAGCATCTCGCCGTCGACCGGCTTGCAGAAGCGGGCGTCGATCACCTCGACGCTGATGCCATCGGCGCACAGCAGCTCGGCGGCCGTGATGGCGCTCTCGGCCAGCGCGCCGTAGACGACCAGCGTGGCGTCGGTGCCATCCCGCAGCACCCGGCTGATGCCGACCTGCCACTCGCCGGCCGCCTGCTCGCGGAGGCCGGGCGTCACCATCTGCTCGAAGTTCTGCTCGGGCACGTTGTCGCGCGGGTAGCGGATCGCGCTGCAGACGTCGAGCGACAGGCCGAGCCGCAGGGCCCGGTTCAGCTCGGCCTCGTCGCTGGGGGCCATCAGCACGATGCCGGGCATGGGCCGCAGGAACGACTGGTCCAGGAACCCGTGGTGGACGGCCCCGTCGTCGCCGACGAAGCCCGCGCGGTCCATGGCGATCACGACCGGCACGTGGTTCAGGATCACCTCCTGCCAGACCTGGTCGAACGCCCGCTGCATGAACGTGGAGTAGATGGCCGTCACCGGCCGCAGGCCACTCTTGGCCATGCCGGCGGCCATCGCCATCAGGTGGCTCTCGCAGATGCCGGTGTCGATGAAACGCGTGGGATGGGTCTTCTCAAACTTGCTGAGCCCGGTCCCGTCCGGCATGGCGGCGGTGATGCCGAACACCTTGGGGTTGTCGTTGGCGGCGGCGACCATGGCGTCGGCGAAGGCGGTCGTCCACGATTTGCCGACCGAGGCCTTCATCTCCACCCGGCAGCCGTTCTGCACCAGCCCGCCGACCACGTTGAACGCGGCGGGGCTGTGGAACTTGGTCGGCTCGTTGGTGGTGACCTCGTACCCGTGCCCCTTCTTGGTCTTCACGTGCAGCAGGATCGGGTGGTCGACGTGCTTGATCTCGGACAGGAAGTTCACCAACCCAGGGAGGTCGTGCCCGTCGAACGGGCCCATGTATTTCAGGCCCATGCACTCGAAGATCTGCCCCGGCCACATGACGCCCTTCACGCCGTCACAAACGGCGTTCCAGGCGTGCTCGATCGTGTGGCCTATGCCGGTCGGGAGGCGGTTGACGACCTTCTCGCCCACCCGCTTGAACTCCTCGTAGGTCGTGCTGACGCGGATCCGCTCCAGGTACTGGCTGAACGCCCCCTGCGGGGCGCTGATGCTCATGCCGTTGTCGTTCAGGATGATCAGCATCTGCCGCTTGAGCACGCCCGCGCCGTTCAGCCCCTCGAAGGCCAGGCCGTTGACGATGCTCGCGTCGCCGATGATCGACACGACGTGGTTCTTCCGCCCCATGGCCTGGTCGCCCCGGGCCATGCCAACGGCCGTGCTGATGGCGGTGCCGGCATGACCGACGGCGAACAAATCGAACGGGCTCTCGGCCGGGGTGGGGAACCCGCTGACCGACCCCCTCTTGCGGAGCGTCTCGAACTGCCCCGCCCGGCCGGTCAACATCTTGTGCGGGTAGCACTGGTGGCCCACGTCGAACAGCAGCCGGTCCGGCCCCTCGGGATAAGCGCCGAAGTCGAACACGTAGTGCAGGGCGAGCGTCAGCTCGACCACGCCCAGGTTGCTCGCCAGGTGGCCGCCGTTCTTGCTGACGGCGGTGAAGATGCGGTGGCGCATCTCGCTGGCCAGCTGGGTCAGGTCGTCGATGGACAGGCCGCGCAGGTCTGCCGGGGAGTGGATCCGGTCCAGCAGCGGCCGGGTCGAACTCGGCGAACCAACGGGGTGATCGGGCGATGCCATCGGCCAAACCTCAGTGAAAAGGGCCATCCTTCGCCGCCGGGCACAACTGCGACACACACTGCCCGCCGGCTTGCCGCATCCGTGCGGCACCGGTCGGACGCCCGACGTCTGCTCACAAGTCCAGCCGACCGCCGCCCCGGTATAACCGCAGCGACCTCGACCTCAAACCGGCTATTATGGCAACCGGCCGACCGAAGTCACGCCCCCGCCGGTCGGTCCGGCCGCCGGAGCACACCCTTTTGTCCGATCTCGTTCCGTCCACAAGCTGATCCCCTATGGACTTTTCGCCCTACGCCGCCGTGCTGCTGGACCTTGACGGAACGTTGTATCACGAAGACGAACCCCTGCCGGGCGCGGTCGCGCTGGTGCATCGCCTACAGGCCGAGCATCGGCCGTTCGCCTGCCTGACCAACAGCACGACCAGCCCCGCCCGGTTGGTCGACCGCTTGGCCACCATGGGCATTACCGTGGCCGCCGACCGCATTTACACCGCCGCCGCGGCCGCCGCCGATGTCGTCCTCGCCCACCACGGGCCCACCCCCCGCGTGTTCAACCTGGCCAACGAGGGGACCCACGACCTGCTCGACGGCCGGGTCACCTGGGTGGAGAGCGACGACAACCCGTGCGACGTCGTCATCGCCGGCACGCCGGTCGGCGAGTTCGCCGGGTTCGACCGCCAGCGCACGGCCCTGACGCTGCTTCGCCGCGGCGGCTGTGCCCTGGTCGGCATCTGCGCCGACCGCGTCTACCCCAGCCCCCGCGGCGCCGAGTTCGGCAGCGGGGCGTTCACCGCGATGATGTCCTACGCCGCCGACGTGAAACCGACGTTCTGCGGCAAGCCCGAGCGCGCCTTCTTCGCCGAGCTCTGCCGCCGCCTCGGCGTCGACGCCGCCCGCTGCGTCCTGATCGGCGACAACCTGGAGTCCGACATCGCCGGCGCCCGCGGCGTGGGCATGGACACGGTGCTGGTCATGACCGGCGTCGCCCGGCCAGGGGACGCCGAGCGGCTACCCCGCGAGAAGCGGCCGGGAAGGGTGGTGGGGGACCTGACGGAATTGTGAGCGACAGTGCCGGGCCGTGTCGGCCCGTGCGAGCGCGGCTCGCGCGACCCGCGCCGGCCGACGGGGGACCGTGTCCTGCGCGAGACGCCGGCTCCGCCGGCCACGGGCCGACACGGCCCGGCTCCGTTAAGATCTGCGGTTCAGCGAATGCCGACGACTGACGCCTCCACCCGCCTGCTGAGCGACGACGCCCTGCTGGCGCAGTGCCGCCTCGACCAGTTCCGCGGCCCCGGCCCCGGCGGGCAGAAGCGGAATAAAACCAGCTCCGGCGTCCGCCTGGTCCACACGCCCACGGGCACGGCCGTCACGGCCACCGAGGATCGCAGCCTCCGCGTGAACAAGGTCCACGCCCTTCAACGGCTGAAGCTGAAGCTCGCCGTCGAGCGGCGCGAGCCGATCGACCTGGCACGCTTCGAGCCGCCCGACTGGTTCCTGTCGGTGCGACACCAGAGCCGCATCGCCGCGTCGCGGCACCACCCGCTCTACGCGGCCGTCGGCGGGCTGATGCTCGACCTGCTCTACGCGCTCGCCGGCAACCCCGCCGCCGTCGCCGTCAATCTGGGCGTGTCGACCACCACGGTCATCCGATGGCTGGAGAACGAGCCGTCGCTATGGGGCGCGGCGAACTCCATCCGCACCGATTTTGGGATGAAACCGTTGACGCACCGCGGGGCGTAGATCCGTCCCAGCCGCGGGGCGGAAGCCCGCGGGCCGTTAACCGCGGAAGCCGCCCAACCGACCCACGGTCCGCGGGCTCCCGCTCCGAGGCTTGGAAATCAGTTGCGCGGATCACCACCAGAACCCATCGTCCGGCGGCGGGCATCGCAGAGCCGGACCGTGTCGGCCCGGCTCTATCGGACGGATGCTGCTGTCCGAACGGTTGCCGCTCGACGGCAAGCCCGCCACGCCCGGCACACAACAGACCCCGGGCGTTTTCGCCCGGGGCGCAATGGATCATTCGACTGCCGCACCGTCAGTTGCCCTTGGCGTGGGTCGCCGTCGGCTTGTTCGCCGTCTCGAAGTAGAAGCTGCTGTAGAACTGGTACGCCTGGGCGAGCGGCACCTTGAAGACGCCGTGGGCGGTGGGGTAGCCGTTGGCGATGCCCGGCTCGCCCTTGGGGGTGAAGTTCTGGCCGTGGGGGTTCCAGATGGTCAACACGTCGCTGGCGGCGTCGTACCCCAACACTGCATAGCAGTGGTCGTGCGAGATGTTCGGCGGGCTCGGCAGCGACGTCGACGTCGGCTTGTCCGTGGGCTCCTCGCCGTCCGTCGGTTTCCCTTCGCCCTTGCCATCGGGCACCGCCCCAACCGTGCCGACCATCAGCTTGCGATCGCGCACCGCCTCGGCCAGGTGCGTGCGCAGCTTCTGCAGCAACTCGGTCGACTCGGCCGCCCGCTTGGCGGCGTCGTGCGGCAGGCTGACCCACTTCGCCGCGTGCCCGGTGAGCGCAGTGATGACCGGGGCCGGGTTGCCGCCGTGGCAGATCGAGTCGGTCCCCTCGATGGTCGCCGTCGGCGTCGCCGCCGCGGGCGTGGCGCCGTCGGTCGGCCTGGGGTGGGTCATGTGCCGGTACCGGCCGTACGCCTGCTCCAGCATCGCCAGCCAGTCGCCTTGCCCGCCGGTGCTGGAGCTCATCGCCCGCTCTGCATCGGTCAGCGGCGGCAGCACGAACGGCGACGCGCCGTTGGCGAACGCCACGTCGAACTTCCCGCCCGGCACCGGCTTGAGGATCGGCCGAAGGTCCGCCGGGTCGCGGTTGACGGCCGACCCGACCACCGCCACGAAGAAGCAGTCGCCCAGCGGCCCCTGCCGCATGTGCAGCAGCAGGTCCGACCCGACTGGAGCCGACGGCTTGGCGGTGCCCGCCGCCGCGGCGGCCGTTGCCGTCTGGATGCGGTGCTTGCTGGCCGCGAACAGCAGGTCCCACTTCGGGGCCGATCCCGGCGCCGACCGGTCCACGTCCACCGTGGCCGTCGCCGCCTCCTCGCCGGTCACCTTCGCGCCGGTGGCGTGGCCGTCGTACTGTGCGAAGTAGTCGCGCGTCAGCGGCGGCAGCGTGTACTTCTTCGTGTTCCGCGACACCATCTCCAGCGCGGCGGCCGCGGCGGCGTCGTCCCCCCTGATGGCCGGGTTCAGCACCGCGTGCTCGATCTCGTCCGCCGACAGCGTGCCGTCGCCGTTCGTGTCCCACGCCGCCCAGTTCCGCGCCACCGCCTCCACGAACGGCGAGTGTCGCCCATCAGTGGACGCCGCCCGATTGCCGCGCGTGGCGGCCACCAAACAGGCCAGCGACAGAACCAGGGCCGTCGAACGGCACGATCGGATCAGGGGGTTCGACATCAGTTCAAATCCTTCGACACGACGGGCCGCGCGCTACGAACCCACAAATATACCGCGAAAACCCACGATTTCTATGGCGAATAGCGCCCCGTTCGCGTCCGTTTCTGTCAAACGATCGCCACGATGACTTCATACGCTTCCCCCCGGAGGTGCTGTAAGCTGCTGCGACGCGAACCCCGCGTCGCGTCCAGCCCCTATGCCCACCATGGCCACCGCCCGCCGAAAGGGACGTCCCGTGAAGCTGCTGAACCCCCGCGCCCTCCTGCTCGCCGCCGCACTGGCGACCGCCGCGATCGGGCCACTGCCGACGCGGGCGGCCCCCGCCACCCAGCCGTCAGCCGAGCACGTGATCCGGGTCGCCATCTACACCGACGGCGGCGCGCCCGACGTCGACCGCCCCGGCCAGATCCCCAGCGGCCCCACGAACGTCACCAACTGCCTGAGCAAGCTCGCGCCCGGCAGATACCAGATCACCCGCCTGAAGGGGGCCGACATCCGCAGCGGCGCGTTGGACGGGTTCGACGTCGCCGTCTTCCCCGGCGGCAGCGGGTCGGGCCAGGCCCGCAGCCTCCAGGCCGAGGGCCGGGCGAGGGTCCGCCAGTTCGTCGAGCACGGCGGCGGCTACCTCGGCATCTGCGGCGGGGCGTACCTGGGCACCAGCTGCTACCCCTGGTCGCTGAACATCGTCAACGCCCGCACCATCGACCGCGAACACTGGGCCCGCGGCAGCCCCTCCGACGTCAAGCTCGAACTGACGCCCCTCGGCCAGAAGCAGCTCGACACGCCCAAGCCCGAGGTGACCTGCCTCTACCACCAGGGCCCGCTGCTCGGCCCCGACCACTACAAGGGATTGCCCGCGTACCAAACGCTGGCCACCTTCGGCTCCGAGGTGACCCAGCACGCCCCCAAGGGCGTCATGATCGGCACCACCGCCGTCACGCAGTCCCTGTTCGGCCGCGGCCACGTGATCCTGATCAGCCCCCACCCCGAGAAGTCCCCCGGCCTCGACGGCTTCATCCGCCGGTCCGTCGACTGGCTCGGCCAGGGCCCCGCGGCCGAGTCGGCGACCGCGCCGGGCGTCGGGGATGTGGCCACGCCCGATGCGGTGGACAAGCCGACCACCGCGCCCGCGGTGTCGGCGGCGCGCTAAACGGGTCGTTCGGCGATCCGAAATTGCCACCCTTCGTCCCGGTCGTGCAACCCGCCCGGCACCCGCCTGCGGTACCTTCCGAGAACACATCTCGCGGAGGACCCCCTTGCCGACCATTCGCCTCAGCCTCGCCGTCGCTGGATTTGCTCTGATCGCCACGGCGGTCGCCCGCGCAGACCCCGTCACCCTCACCGACGCCGACGACACCTACACCCTCTCCAACGGCATCCTCGCCGTCCGCATCAACCAGCACTCCGGCGGCATCCGCAGCCTGTCGTTTAACGGCCTGCCCATGCTCTCCGGCGACGGCGGGATCGACAGCCGCGACGGCGGGTTCTGGTCCCACTCGGCCGCCAGCCCCGACACCGGCCACGCCGTCACCATCGACCCCAAATCGACCGACGGCCAGCGGGCCGAGGTCTCCATCAGTGGCCACTGCGGCGGCCAACCCGCCGGTGCCGGGCCCGGCGGCAGCGCGATCGCCGACATCGAGTGCCGCTACGCCATGGCCGCCGGCGACAGCGCGCTCCACCTCTACACCATCTGGCACCACAAGGCCGACTACCCCGCCACCAACGTCGGCGAGGCCCGGTTCTGTGCCAAGCTGAACGACGCCGTGTTCGACTGGATGACCGTCGACCCCCGCCGCAGCATGGAGATGATCACCGCCTACGACTGGGACCACGGCGTCGTCACCAACGGCAAGGAGATGCGCCGCATGACCAGCGGCATCATGAAGGGCCAGGTCGAGCACAAGTACGACTACTCCGCCAACCAGTTCGAAACCCTCGCCTGGGGCTGGAGCAGCACCGCCAAACACGTCGGCCTGTGGTTCATCAACCCCACCGTTGAGTACCTCAGCTGCGGCCCAACCAAGTATGAGCTGAGCGCCCACCGCGATGCCACCTTCACCAACAGCCTGACCGCCCCCGCCGCCCCGTGCCTGCTGAACTACTGGCGCTCCAGCCACTACGGCGGTAGCGCGTTGGTCGTGAACCGAGGCGAAGATTGGACCAAGGTCGTCGGCCCCTTCGCGATCTACTGCAACGCGGCCCCCGCGCACGATGCGGGGTACCACGACGCCCTCGCCCGCAGCACCAGGGAAACCGCCGCCTGGCCCTACGACTGGGTCGCCGGCGTCGACTACCCGCACCGGGACCAGCGCGCCACCGTCACGGGCCAACTGACGCTGAACGACCCCCAAGCCCCGGGCCGAAAACTCGACCACACCCTCGTCGGCCTGTCCGCCCCCGCCTACACCGTCGACGGCGGTCGCGGCGGCACGCGCACCGTCGACTGGGACATCGACGCCAAGCACTACGAGTTCTGGGCCCGCGGTTCCGCCGATGGCCGGTTCACGATCCCCAACGTCCGCCCCGGCACCTACACCCTCCACGCCCTGGCCGACGGCGTCCTGGGCGAGTTCGCAAAATCTGATGTCACCGTTACCCCCGGCCACCCCCTCGACCTCGGCACCCTCACCTGGACGCCCACCCGGTTCGGCAAACAGCTCTGGGAGATCGGCATCCCCAACCGCAGCGGTCGCGAGTTCGCCGGCGGCGACGACTACTTCCACTGGGGCGTCTACCTGAAATACGCCGAGTTGTTCCCCCACGACGTCGACTTCACGATCGGCAAGAGCGACCCCGCCCGGGACTGGTACTTCGAGCAGGTCCCCCACTCCCCACCGAACAACCCCGACGCCAAGCTCCCCGGCACCGCCACGCCGTGGACGATCCGCTTCACCCTGCCGGAAGCCCCCAAGGGCACGGCCGTCTTACGCCTCGCCATCGTCGGCACCGGCACCCGCCACATCGTCGTCGACGTCAACGGCCAGCCCGCCGGCACCGTCGCGGGCCTCACCTACAACGCCACCCTCAACCGCGACGGCATCGGCGGCTCCTACGTCGAGAAGGACGTCCCGTTCGACGCCGCCATGCTCCGCGCCGGCCAGAACACGATGACCCTCACCGTCCCCGCCGGCGGCGTCATGGACGGCATCATCTACGACTACCTGCGGCTCGAACTGAAGTGACGCGGTATGGTCCCCCCCCGACTGCAAGCAGTCGGGGCTTTCGACGCGCGACGACGAACCCACCCACCAAAGCCCAGACTGCTTGCAGTCTGGACCGCTCGCGCCGCGACGTTTGTTCGTCGGCGGTTTCGGTGCCCGTTGCCACGGCGACGACGCTGAACTCTGCCACGCCCGCCACCCCGGCGGCACATCGGCGACGGCCACAACTGACGGGTCGAGCCGCACGATCTCTTCCAGCGAGAGCACTGCCGCGTCGGCCATGTCGAAGTCGCCCAGCCCCGAGGACTGCCACCCGTCATCCTCCGCGTCGTGCGACACAAGCAGGATCGGCTCGCCGCCGAACACCGGGCCGAGCCGATGGATCAGCTCCGCCAACGACGCCTGCGCCTGCTCGATGGTGACCATTGGCCTGGCTGACCTCCGTCGTTTCCGACGCGGTACACTGCCCGAGTTCACCCGACGCTTCCCCCTCCGCCCAACCGCATCCTCGCGGGCCGCCTGGCCCTTCCCCTCAGCAGTCATCTGTGTTCATCTGCGTCGATCTGTGGCTAATACTCTTTTCCCCTCCCTCGCCGCCGCCGCCGCCCTGGCCGTCGCGTGCGGGGCGCTGTCGGTCCTGGTCGTCGCCCGCCGCTGGGCATTCCTCGGCGAGGGGATCGGCCACGGCGGCTTCGGCGGCGCCGGCGTCGCCTGGGTGCTGATCCTGATCTTCCCCACGCTCCAGGCCCACGCCTGGCTCCCCACCGCCGGCGTCGTCGCGTTCGGCCTGCTCTCGGGCGCGGTCGTCGCCTACCTCAGCGACCGTGGCCGCGCCAACGCCGACGCCGCCATCGGCATCGTCATGGTCGCCGGCCTCGCCTTCGGCCTGCTCGCCCGGCAACTGTTCGTCCAGTTCTCCCCCAAGCACGCCGACCCCACCGGCTACGACGACGTCCTCTTCGGCCAGATGGCCGGCCTCTCCGGCGCCTACGCCACCAGCACCGTTATGCTCGCCGCCGCCGTCGTGCTCGCCACCGGCCTGCTGGGCAAGGAGATGCTCGCCTACGCCTTCGATCCCCCCCTGGCCCGCACGTCCGGCGTCCGCGTCAGCCTGGTCCATTACCTGCTGCTGCTGTTGGTCACCGCCACCATCATCCTCGGCATCCGCCTCCTCGGCGGCCCCCTCGTCACCGCGCTGCTGGTGATCCCCGGCACCGCCGCCCTGCGCCTCGGCAGGTCGCTCAACGCGACGTTCGCCGCGTCCGTGACTATCGCCATCACCGCCGCCCTCGCCGGCGTCGCCGCCCACGCCCGCTGGTCGTTCGTCCCCCCCGGCCCCGCGGTGGTGCTCGCCCTGCTGACCGAACTTGCCGCCGCCTTCGCCGCCGCGCGCTGGTCCACAATCGCCGATTGAACCTCGCCCAAGCCGGCGTCTGAGGTACCCCGAAGACCCGGATCGCTCACTCGCGCACGGTCCCCATCGCCAGCGTCCCCACCGTCGTCGCAAACACCGGCGGCCGCACGACCGGCGGCTCCGCCCCGCACAGCCGCTGCAGGATCGGCCCGCAGACGCGCCCCTGGCAAGGCCCCATCCCGCACCGCGTCTGCAGCTTCGCGTCCCGCCCGCTCATCGAGCGCTCCACCGCCGACAGCCGCACGTCCTCGCACCGGCACACGATCGTGTCCGGCCTCGCCAGCTTCAGCACCTCCGGCCGTAGCGCGAACGCCCCGTCCAATCGCCGCGTAAAGTCGAGCGCCGCCGCGTGCGCCCGGCGCATCGACGTCACGTCGCGCCCCACGGCCGCCGTCGCCGCGATCCGCCCCTCCAGCACCGCCTTCTCCACGCCGCCGACGCCCGTCGCCTCGCCCACCGCGAACACGTCCGCCACCGTCGTCCGGCAACCCCTGTCCACGCGCACGAATCCGCCGCCCGTCAGTTCGCAGCCAATCACCTGCGCCAGCTCGTTGTTCGGGATCAGGTTGAACCCGCACGCCAGGTAATCGCAGTCGACCGACAGGTCCCGCCCCCCCGACCGATACGCCACGCGCAGCCCCGCGCCGGCGGGGTCGGCCCGCACGGGATAGCTGTCGGTCGCGTACCGCGTCCCCAGCAGCCGCGCGCGCAGTCTCACGCCCGCCAGCAGCTTCCCCGGCGACCGCAGCAGCGACAGCGCGAACCGGTTGATCCGCCCGGCCGTCGCCTGCTCCACGATCACCGGCACCACGGCCCCCTTCGACCGCAGCAGGCCCGCCACCGCCAGCAACAGCGGCCCCGTGCCGGCGACGACGATCCGCTTGCCCGCCACGGGCAGTCCCTGCTTCACCAGCGCCTGGATCCCGCCGGCCCCGACGACGCCCCGCAGCGTCCACCCCGGGAACGGCAGGAACAACTCACGACCCCCCGTCGCCAGGATCAACGACCCCCACCGCACAACCCGCGGCCCCTCCGGCGTCTCCAGCAACAGCGCCCGCCGGTCCGGCATCGCCACGACGCGGCTCTGCTGAAAGCGCTCGACCGCCCCAAGCCGCGACAGCCATCCGCGAGCCGCGCGCGGCGCTTCGCCGTGGTGCCGCCAGATCTGCCCGCCGGGCAGCGGCGCATCGTCGATCAGCGCGACGGACTTCCCCGCCTCAACGGCCGTCACGGCTGCCGCGAGCCCGCCGGGCCCCGCGCCGACCACCACCACGTCGAACGTCGCATCGTCACCCATCGGTCACCACCGTCATCCCCGGGGCCACCACGACCTGGCACGACTTCCGGTGCGGCTGACCGTCGATCGTCACCCGGCACTCGAAGCAGATCCCCATCCCGCACAGCGGCCCCCGCGCCTCGCCGCTGACGGAGCGGCGGAACGCGGTCACGCCGTGCGCCAGCAGCGCGACGGCGACCGACGTGCCCGGCAGCGCCGTCACCGTCGCGCCGTTGATCGTGAGCGTCACCGTCGACTGCTGATCGCGAACGTCTGCCATGGTCCCATTCCAGCCGCGGGCAGATGCCCGCGGACCGTCGACAACTCCGCTGGCTTCCGCCCGCGGCTCAAACGGGGACGCCTTTCAGCATCCGCCCCGGCAGGTACGCCCCCGCCGCGATTGCCGGCGCGCGTCCCGCCACGTGGTCCGCGATCAGCCGGGCCGTGCCCAGCGACGTTGTGATGCCCAGCCCTTCGTGCCCCGTCGCCATCAGCAGCCGCGGATCCTCCGGGTGCGGGCCGATCAGCGGCAGCTTGTCCGGCGTCGCCGCCCGGAAGCCGGTCCACACGCGCACCGCCGACAGCGTCGCCACGGCGGGCATGTACTCGGCGGCCCGGCACAGCATCCGACCGAGGATCTCGTAGTCGACCTCGCGCGTGTCGTCGCCGAACTGGCGGGACGAGCCGATCAGCACCTGCCCGGTCGGCCGGGGTTGGACGTTGAACGCCACCGACGAGCCCGTCGAGGCGTGGGCCGACTTCAGGTAGCCCAGTTCGACCAGTTGATGTCGCACGAAGCCCGGGTAGCGATCGGTGATGACGAGGTGGCCCTTGCGCGGTCGGATGTCGAACCCCGGCGTCAGCTTCCCCGCTGCCGCCCCCGCGGCGTTCACCGCGAGGTCGCAGCCGAGGGTCGTGCCGTCTTCCAGCGTCACCTCGTTGCCACGCACTGCTGAGACACCGACACCCAGTCGCACGGTCCCGTCCGTCGACCGGACGACGTCCAGCATCGCCGCCGCGATCGGCGGCGGGTAGACGACCGAGTCGCCCGGCACGCGCAGCCCCCCGGCCAACCCCGGCCGCAGCTGCGGCTCGGCGGCGTAGAGCCCGCGGTCGTCCAGCACCTCGGCCGCAACGCCGCGGTCGGCGTAGAACGCGTGCTTGCGGCGGACCTCGGCCATCTCCTGGTCGTCGGCCGCCACCCACAGCGTGCCGCAGGTGATCCGCTCGCCGGCGGGTGGGATCGCGCGCGCGTCCCACAGCTGCTGCGAGTAAGCGGTGAGCGCGATCTGCGGCTGGGAGTCATCCATGACGACGACGTGTCCCATGCCGGCGGCCGTCGCGCCGCCGCCGGGTGGGCCACGGTCGACGACGGTCACGCGGTGGCCGTCGAGCGCGAGCGCCTCGGCCACGGCGGCGCCCACGATGCCGGCACCGACGACGACGATGTGTGCTGCGTTGCTCATGGCAGTCGTTGAAGCCGGCGTCTGAGGCACGTCGAAGACCCGGGCCTTCGGCGTACCTCGGACGCCGGCCTGGACGGGTTCAGATCCGGATGCCACGCCCGAACGGGTCGGCCGGGTCGACCAGCAAGGTCGCCTCAGCGGTGACGTACGCCGTGCCCTTGATGCGCGGGTGGACGACGCCGTCGACCACGCGGACCGAACCCTCGAACACCGAGCCGAGCACCGACTCCTGCCGCCACACATCGCCGGGCTTGATCTTGCCGTCGGCGTGCAGGCAGGCGAGCTTGGCCGACGTGCCGGTGCCGCAGGGGGAGCGGTCGTACGCCTTGCCGGGGCAGAGCATGAACCCCCGGCCGCTGTTGGCCGGGTCGGTCGGCGGTCCGAGCAACTCGACGTGGTCGATCTCGCCGCCGCCCTTGCCGGTGATGCCGCTCGCCGCCAGCGCCTGGCGGATCCGCCAGGCGACGTCGGTCAGCCGCTCGACGTTGGCCAGCAGCAGCTGCTCCTGGTGCGCGTGCACCAGGAAGAACCAGTTGCCGCCCCAGGCCACGTCGCCGGTGACCGGCCCGTAGCCGGGCACGTCGACGCGCACGGACCTGGCGTGGCGGTACGACGGCACGTTGTCGATGGCGGCCGTGTGCTCGCCGTCGTAGTCGAACGCGATCGTGCCCACCGGCGTCTCGACGCGGTGCGTGCCGGCCCCGATGCGGCCGAGGTGACCCAGCGTGACGGCCAGCCCGATCGTGCCGTGGCCGCACATGCCCAGGGTGCCGACGTTGTTGAAGAAGATCACGCCGGTCGCGCACGCCGGGTCGACCGGCGGCACCAGCAGCGCCCCCACGATCACGTCCGACCCACGCGGCTCGTCCACCACGGTGGAGCGGAACGCATCGTGATGCTCGGCGAAACGCGCCCGCCGTTCCGCCATCGGTCCGGTGCCCAGGTCCGGCCCGCCGGCGATCACGATGCGGGTCGGCTCGCCGCCGGTGTGGCTGTCGATGATGTGGATCTTGTCAGTCATGTTCGCTCCGAAGAAGCCGCGCATGTACATGCGGGGCTCCGGCTACCGTCCGGGATTACCGTGCACGGCCGGGTGGTTCTGCAGCATGCCCGTCTCGGACATCAGCCGCTCCACCGCGTCCATCTCGCGCGGGCAGCCGGCGGTCAGGTTCTCGCAGCCGGTCTCGGTCACGAGCACCGTGTCCTCCACGCGGATGTAGAGCTGCTCCTCGGGCACGAACAGCTCGGGGTCGACGGCGAACACCAGCCCCGCCTCGGCCGGGCGATCCTCCCACCGGCCCGCGTCGTGAACCGGCATGCCGACGCCGTGGCTCAGCGGTCGCTTGCTCTCCAGCAGCTTGATCGCGGCGGCCCTGTAGATCGGCTTCGACCACTTCGTCGATTCGACGGCTGGCCGCATCCGCTCGGCCGCCTCGGCCAGCATCTCGTCCTTCGTCCGGCCGGGGCGGATCACGTCCAACAGCACCGCGTGGTGCGCCAGCACGAAGCCGTACAGCTCGCGCTGCAGCGGCGAGTACCGCCCGTCCACCGGCCACATGCGGCCGATGTCGGAGGTGTAGTAGTTGTAGTCGGGGGCGTAGTCGAACAGCACCAGGTCGCCGGCGCGGCAGGCGGCGTCGTTCCGCCAGTAGTGCATCATGTGGATGTTGGCGCCGGTCGCGATGATCGGCCGGTAGCCGGCGCCCTGGGCGCCGTTCACCTGGAACACGTAGTCGGCCACGGCCGCCAGCTGGAACTCGGTCACGCCGGGCTGGGTGGCGCGCATCGCCTCGGTCGTCGCCAGCGCCGACAGCTTCGCCGCCGTTCGCATGACGGCCATCTCGGCCGGCGACTTGCGCATCCGCATGCCGTGGACGACCGGCGATAGATCGCGGAACTCCGCCCGGGGCGACAGTTGGGCCAGCCTGGCCAGCAAATGCGTCTCGCGAGACAGTCGGCCGTCCAGTGGGTCGGCCGCGATCGACTTGTGGTAGTGCCGCAGCGTGTCCTGGCACTGCCGGTACCCCTCGGCCGGGGCGCGCATCAACCACAGCGTGCGCGATAAGCCGGTGAGGTCCGCGACCAGCCGCGAGATCGGCCGAACCTCGTCGATGCCGGTGCGGGCCAGCACGAAGTCGCCGTCGATGTGGCACAGGCTCGGCCCGTCGGACGCCTCGTGCCGCTCGTCGCGCGGCGGCAGGTAGAGCACGCTGCGGCCGGCCTCCATCGTCAGGTAGGCGTGCGGCACCTCGACGCCGGTCAGGTAGTAGAAGTCGTTGTTCTGCCGGATCGGGTCGAACCCCGGCACCTCGGTGGCCGCGGCGATGACGGCCAGCCCGTCGCCGATGGCGGCAGTGGCCCGGGCGCGCCGCTCGGCCAGCTCGGCGGCGGTGAAGTCCTTCTGGAAATGCAGGGCGGCGTCGCGGGACATGGCGTTCCTGTTCTGAGCGGAGCCGCTGGGCTCTGTGGGTCGGTCACACGTTCGCCTGCGACCAATCGCCGTCGATCAGTCGCCACATCCGACCGGTCGGGTTCTTGTCGCTCAGGCACGCCGGCAAGCGGTGGGCGCGCACGTTGTCGTACGACTCCAACTGCGTGAACCGCCCGATGCTGCCGGGCAGGCCGACGGCAGAGAAGTGGGGCTGGCTGGTGGCGGGGTACGGGCCGCCGTGGTTCATCGCGGGCGACACGGCCACGCCGGTCGGCATCTTGTCGTTCAGCAGTCGGCCGACCTTGGGGCGAAGGGCGGCGGCGACGACGGTGTAGGCGGCGTCGTCGGCGCCGCTGGCGGCGGAGTAGACGGTGCCGGTCAGGTTGCCCTCGAGCTTCTCGAGCACGGCGGCGCGCTGCGCGTCATCGTCGGCGATCACCAGCAGCACGGCGTTGCCGAACGCCTCGGTCTGCAGCGCGTGCGGGTCGGCCAGAAACCGCTGGCCCGAGGCCCGCAACAGCGTGTTCTGCACGGAGGTCGCGTCGTTCGGCGACCCGCCCAGCAACAACTCGGCCCCTGCCTTCCGCAGCGTGTTGAGCGATGCCAGCATTGCCGACTGCCCGGCCACCGAGAACAACACTCCGGCCGGCACGGCCGAGAGCTTGGTCTGCATCTTCTCGACGAACACCTCCGTGGCCGGCCCGGCCGTCAGCACGACCACGCCGGGTTTGGTGCAGAACTGCCCGGTGCCTATGGTGACGCTGGTCGCGAGTTGGGTGGCGATCGCGTCGCCGTCCTCGACCAGCGCGCCGGGCAGGATCACGACAGGGTTGACGCTGGACATCTCGCCGAAGAACAGCTTGCCCGCGATGTCGGCGGCGGCCTTGAGCTTGAGACCACCGGCGCGGGAGCCGGTGAAGGCGACGGCCTTCAGGCGCGGGTCGGCGACGAGCCGCAGGCCGTTGGCGGGGGTCATGTGGTAGAGCATCTGGACCGTGCCCGCCGGCAGGTCGACGGCGGCGGCGTGGGCGATTTCGGCGAGCAGGCGGCTGGTCGTCGGGTGCAGCGGGTGGGCCTTGGCGATCACCGGGTTGCCCGCGGCGATGGCGGCGGCGAAGTCGCCGCCGCTGATGCCGTTGAAGGCGAACGGGAAGTTGTTCGGCCCGATTGCCCAGACCGGCCCGACCGGGGCGAGGCAGGATCGAAGGCCGAGCTTGGTGTCGATGGTCGGATGCAGCCAGGTGCCATCGCGCGCCGCGGCCGCGGCTTGGCGCAGCTGGCCGGTCGTGCGCGGCAGTTCGACGGTGCCCAGCCGCGGCGCGGGGGCGAGCCCCGTCTCGGCTGCAGCGGCGGCGACGAGCGGTTCAGCGGCCGCCTCGATGCCGGTGGCGTACCGCTCGAGGAACGTCGCGATCCGCTCGCCGACATCGGGCAGGGCGCGCAGCGCGGTGGCGGCGGATGCGGCGGCGGTCAGGGCGGCGTCGAGGTCGGGCCACTCGCTGACGGGGTAGCGGTCGGGCAGCGGCTCACGCGTGCGCGGGTTCGCCGCCTGGATCGTCTGCGCGCCCTGCGCGGGCCGCCACGTGCCGGCGATGAGGATGGGCTGTGGTTGTGCTACAGGCATGGGAAGACTCCGTCGGACGGGCCAAATGTAGCAGCGGGGCGTCGACGCGGCACTGCGACATCGCGCAGTTTCCCTGTGCGAATTCACCCGGTAGTGTGGCGGGCATGACGCCGCGGGTCGCGCTACTGGTGGAGACGTCCAACGCCTATGCGCGCGGGCTGTTGGCCGGGGTGGCGGCGTACGTGCAGGCGCACCGGCCGTGGTCGATCTACCTGCCGGAATCGGGGCGGGGCGAATCGGCGGGCATTCGCGACTGGCGCGGGGACGGGCTGATCGTGCGGGCCGAGGACCGGCGGGCGGCGCGGGCGGCGGCGGCGTGCGGGTGCCCGGTGGTCGACGTGAGCGCGGCGGGGCTGCTGCCGAAGGTCCCCGCGGTCCACAGCGACGTGCGGGCCGAGGCGGCGGCGGCGTTCGAGCACCTGTGGGAGCGCGGGTTCCGCCACCTGGGGTTCTGCGGCGTGACCGACTACCCGTGGGTCGCACTCCAACAGGAACGGTTCCGCGAACTGGCGGCGGCGGCGGGGGCGACGGTGATCGAGCGGGTGCGACCGCTGCGGCCGCGCGACGACCGCGGCTGGGCCGCGTGGCTGGCGCGGCTGCCGAAGCCGGCGGGGCTGTTCGCCTGCTACGACCTGCTCGGGCAACAGGTGCTGGACGCGTGCCGGTCGGCGGGGCTGCGGATCCCCGACGAGATCGCCGTGGTGGGCGTGGACGACGACGCGGTGCGGTGCAGCCTGTCGGACCCGCCGCTGTCGAGCGTCGCGCCCGACGCCAAGCGCGCGGGGCACCTGGCGGCGGAACTGCTGGATCGGATGATGGCGGGCGAGCGCGTCGCGCCAGGCATGCGGCTCGTGCCGCCGGTGGGGGTGGTGGCGCGGCGGTCGACCGATGCGCTGGCGGTGCCGGACGAGGACGTGGCGGCGGCGCTGCGGTTCATCCGCGAGCACTGCTGCGAGCCGATCTCGGTGTCGGACGTGCTGGACCAGGTGCCGCTGGGCCGGCGGTCGCTGGAGGCGCGGTTCGCCAAGCTGCTGGGCCGGACGCCGCACGCGGAGATCCTGCGGTGCCGGGTCGAGCGGGCCAAGGCGCTGCTGAGCGGGACCGACCTGCCGATCAAGACGGTCGCGGCACGGGTGGGCGTGGGGACGCCCGAGTACCTGAGCGTGCTGTTCCGCCGCGTGGCGGGGACGACGCCGACGGCGTTCCGGGGGCGGTGAGGGGGGAACAGAAAAGAGCCGCGCACGGAGGTACTCCGCAGTAAGCGCGCTCGGGCAGACCCCGCTTACTGCGGAGTACCTCCGTGCGCGGCTCCTGCGGGGATCGACGTTCGAGCCGTGCCCCTGCGGACCACGCGAGCCCGGTCACTGCTTCATCCACACCAGCGAGCGGCCACCGCGGTTGAGGCGGGCGTAGTTGGGGATGGCGACGAGCGGGGAGCCGTCGGCGGCGGTGCCGCGGACGGCGACGACGCCGCCGAGCAATTCGGGCATCCAGTCGGCCCTGAAGTCTGGCGTGGGACCGACGGGGCGGGTGACGTCGCCGTCGGCGGTCTCGATGTTGTACAGCAGCGGGCCGCGGCGGATGGCGACGCGGCCACGGGTGGCGGCGACCTTGGGGTCGGCGGTCAATCGCTGCACGGGCAGGGGCAGCTCGAACGCGACGGTGTCGCCGGGGTTCCAGGTACGATCGATCGTGACGTAGCCGTCGGTGCCGGCGGTGACGGGGGCGGGCTGGCCGTTGATGGTCAGGCTCGTCAGGCCGTCGATGGCGGGGGCGGCGGTGTAGAGGGCGCTCACCTGGCGGTGGGGCGAGCGGACGTGTACGGCGAACCGCGCGGGGGCGGCGGGGTTGACGGTGATGGCGACCTCGCCGTCCCAGGGATAGTTGGTGTTCTGCACGATCTGCACCTTGGTGCCGGCGATGGTGCCGACGTCGACGGTGCTGCCGGCGAACAGGTTGACGTAGACGCCGTCGTCGGCGCGGGCGTACATCCAGGTGGGGAGCATCAGCAGCACGCGCGGGATGTTGCCGACGCAGCAGGGGCAGACGTGCCACTTGTAGCGGGCCTCGCCCGAGTCGAGCGGGTTGGTGTAGGTGAAGTTCTGGCCGGTCAGGTCGCAGTCGCCGAGGATGGCGTTGTAGAGGGTGGTCTCGTAGAGGTCGGCGTACTTGGCGTCGCGGGTGGCGAGGTTGAGCTTGTACTGCATGAACAGCACGCCGCAGTTGCTGCACGACTCGCAGTAGGCGGAGCCGTTGGGCAGCGAGTAGTCGTTGCCGAACCCCTCGCTGGTCTCGCCCGAGCCGATGCCGCCGGTCACGTAGAGCTTGCGGTCGACCAGGTCGGTCCAGATGGAGCGGAGGGCGGACCAGTAGTTGGGGTCGCGCGTCTCCATGGCGACGTCGGCCATGGCCGAGTAGGTGTACGCCGCACGCACGGCGTGGCCGACGGCGCGGTACTGCTGCGTGAGCGGGGCGTACGACTGGTCGTACTCCTGCCCGCCCTGGCGACAGTCCAACAGGAATTTGGCCAGGTCGATGTACTTCTGGCCCGGGTGAGCTTGCCCCCCGCCCATGCCCTGCTCGTCGTTGACGAAGCGGCCGAGGCGGACCATGGCCTGCTCGATCTCCTGGTGGCCGTCGTACCACTTCTGCTGGCCGGGGCCGGCGCCGATGTGGGCGCACCAGCAGTCGGCCAACTTCACGGCGGCGTCGAACAACCGGCGGTCCTTGCCGTCGGTGGCGATGAAGCTGGCGATGCCCATCTCGATGAAGTAGCCGCCGACGTACCCCTCGTGCTCGCCGCGGGTGGCGGGGCTCCAGTGGGTCGCGGTCCGGCCGTGGTCGTAGGGGGTGCCGAGCGTGAACCGGGTCTGGAAGTAACCATCCGGCTCCTGGGCGGCGAGGATGATCGGGATCCACCGGTCGAGCGTGGCGCGGAAGTCGGCCTGCGACTTGAGCACCTCCGCATCGCCCTGGGCGTCATAGGTGAGCGCGACGCACATCGCCTCAGCTGTGTTCAACACCCACGCGTTGCTGAAGGGGTAGCCCAGGTGCAGCTTCGCCGGCTCGCCGCGGAGCTTCTTGCCGGCCTCGACCAGGTTGTTCAGGCCGCCCTCCTTCAGGTCGGGCTTCTCGCACTCGGCCACGCAGTGGGGGATCCAGCTGGTGATCTGGTTCTTGAGCCGGTCCTTCCAGAACGGGCTGTTCATGGCGTAGCGCGACACGTAGACGGCGTCGAGCTTCTTGGCCGTGGGCAGACCCTCTGCGCGGACGTGGACCGTGTCGGTCGCCGGTAGGCCGCGCAGGGTGTAGGTGAAGCCGAGCACGTAGTCGCCGGGCGTGGTGAAGGTGGCCGTGGTGTCGGCTTTGGTTGCATCGGCGAACGTCACGTCGCCGGGGCCGCTGGTCTTGGACCAGGCGACGGTCGGCGTCTGGCCTGGCGCGTGGACGCCGGTGCCGGTGCCGTGCAGGTGGGTGACGGCCGGCATCACGACGACGCGGTCGTCGCCAGCGTGGGCGACCGGCGGGAATGGCGGCGACCTGCCGCTGTCGTACGCCTGCCACTCGATGATGCCGGTGGACGCGCCATCGGCGGCGTCGACTTCCAGCCGCAGCTGTGTGGTCGTCACCTCGGGGAACGACGCCACGTTAAACCGATCCGGCTCCACGCCGACGTTCGCCGCGATCGGGACGAAGGTTTTGCCGTCCCAGTACGACAGCCGGGCGGCGGCGGGGAGGCGAACGCCCTGGTGGTCGTCCCACCAGTAGACGCCGATGCCATCGGTGCTGATCGGCTGCGCCCAGGTGAGCTGGACCCACTGCGTGCCGTGCTCGGGCCAGTTGCCGTAGCAGCCGTGGGCGTGGTCGCGGCTGCCCTTGGGCGTGAACCCGTCGTTGAGGGCCAGCAGCGACTCGTGGCCCGAGACGAACGACGTGGACGGCGCGGCGACCGGGGCGAGGTTCACGCGTGGGTCGACGGCGATGGCAGGCGTGGCGGTGGTCATGAGCAGGACGGCGCAGAGCAGGAACGCGGGGGCGGCGAGGCGCATCGATTTCCTCCGACGGTCGGGACGCAGAACCCCGCGGCCGGGTATACCACGACCGCGGGATGGCCGTCGCTGCGACATCGCGCAGTTCCACGGTGCGATTTACCATCGGGTGCGGCGACGCAGGGGTCCGGGCCGTGCGGATGACCCGGCCGGCTCTGCTGGCCTCAATGCTGCGGGTCTTCGTCCTCCGTTTCCGGCGCCGCGGCCTGCTGGATCGCCCGCTCCATCTGCTCGACCTCGTCGTCGGTCAGCATCGCAAACGCCGGGTCGCGCTTGCGCTTGGCCAGCCGGCCATGGTTCTGGGCGCAGCAGCGGATGAACAGGTCGAGCAGGCGGTCCGGGACGTCCACGACCTTCTGGATCCCGGCCCTGGCCCGGTCGAAATGCTGGATGAAATGGATCTCGTCGAGCAGGTCGTGTTCGATCGTGGTGGCGACGAAGGAGAACAACGCCTCGGCCTGGGCCGTGAGATCCATGAACCGGTACAGCGATGCCGTATCGTTGGTGACGGTCATCCGCCCTGCGTCGTCCAACAGGTACTTGACGAGCGGAGGCCGTAGCGGAGCGGAGAACGCCTCCAGCGATCGGTCGTAAGCTTCGGCGTCCTTCAGCATGACGGCCGACACGGGAAAGATGACCCCGCGCGGCGTGAACGATCGGCGGGCGAGCACGTTGTGGATCAAAAATCGGTGCGCGCGTCCGTTCCCATCCTCAAAGGGGTGGATGAACACGAACCCATAGGCGATGACGGCCGCGTGGACCAGCGGATGGGTGCCCGACGCCTCCATGGATTGGTGGCACGCGATCCAGCCGTCCATCAGCGCGGGCACGTCGGCCGGCCGGGGGGGGATGAAGTGGATCCGCTCCAACCCTGGCCGCACCGATTCGCCGACGTAGTTCTGCACGCGGCGGTAGTCGGCCTCGCGGAAGCGTGGGTCGACGATCAGGTTTTGCAGCTCGATCAGCCGAGCCTTGTCGACGTAGCTCTCCCGCTCGGCCGCGTGCAGCAGGCCGACGAATCGCTCGGTCCGGTCGGCCGTCGGTCGTTCGCGTTCGATCTCGAACGAGGACCGCGTCTCCTTGGTGTACAGGTAGTGCATCGCCCGCCGAAGCACCTGCGGCGGACAGCTGGCGAGGACGCGCCGGCCCCGCTCGTCGAGCCGGGACGCCTCGCCGGCGGCGAGCGCGTCGGTGCGTCGAACTGTGGGACTGAAGCGGCTGTCACCCAGCAAATTGACGACTAACCGTTGTCGCGGTGCCCGATAGCCGACGGTGGTGTACTGTTCGTCCGGTTCGATGAGCGGGAGGTACCCGACGCGGGCGATCGGGTCGAGTGGCAGTTCCCGCCCGGTGCACCATTCGTACAGAAACCAAAGGCGGCGAGCGTACTTGCCGAACGGCTTCAATTGGACGTGCGATGCGAGTTCGCCCTCTGGCATGGCGGCGAAAATTGCGGCAAGGTGCTGAAGGTTAGTGCCATCGTACTTGAGCGAGAACTCCAAGTGGGCGCAGAGGGTGTCGCCCGGCCAATGAGACGCGGGGTACACGTCGAGCACTTGCCTCTCCGTAAGATTGGTGCGCCGGGAATTGCCGGCGGCAACCCGCGAAACGTGCCAGTTGGGGACGAGCGACAGCTCCAGCCGGGCAATCAGATATGCATAACCAGCCGCACGGGGTGCTTCCGCCATTAGATTCGACCATTCGACAGAAACGTTCGCAGTTTGATAAAGTCATTCGCAATCTCTTTTTTCGCAGCAAAAACGTTAGCAACGTGATTTAGCCAGTGCAAGCTCTTTCCAGGCGGTAGGGCCACCCTTGCTTCTTCCCTCAGCACGGACCTTCACTTATAGTTCCTCCCCCAAAACGGAGAATACCCAACCATGGCTACCACGCTGCAACGCACCTTGATCATCCTGAAGCCCGACGCCGTTCAACGCGGGCTGTGCGGGGAGATCCTCGCCCGGTTCGAGCGGAAGGGGCTGCAGGTGGCGGGCATGAAGTTCATGCGGATCCCGCAGTCGCTGGCGGCGACGCACTACGACGCGCACAAGGCCCGGCCGTTCTACGCGGGGCTGGTGCGGTTCATGACCAGCTCGCCGGTGGTGGTGCTGGCGCTGGAGGGGAAGGACGCGATCGCGATCGCGCGGAACCTGATGGGCGCGACGTTCGGGTCAAAGGCGGCCCCGGGCACGATCCGCGGCGACCTGGGCGTGTCCAACGCCTACAACCTGATCCACGGGTCGGACTCGCCGGAGGCGGCCGAGAAGGAACTGGCGCTGTTCTTCGCCCCCGGCGAGCTGGTCGACTGGACGCCGGAGATCCAGCCGTGGGTGTACGACATGACGGCCGGGACGCCGGAGTGATCGACATCGCCAAGCCGGCCGGGATGATCCGTCCATCCCGCTGGCCTGCGCAGCTCGGCGGTCGCTTGCGCCTTCGCGCTGCCGGTGTTGTCGGCCGCGACGGCGCAAGCGAATGCCACGGCACGCACGCGAGCCAATCGCGATCCAATGGGGCGCACGCCTGGGTTGGCTTGGTCGGATGCGTGTTGGTCCTGCTCATGGGCTGCGCCGACGGCGCCCCGCCCGACCAGTCCAAGCGTGCGCGGGACACGAGCGGGCCGCTGCAACCGATCGGCGCGCGATCCTCTGGGCCCGCCCGAGCCGAGCCGATGGTGGTCGACCGCCTCTTGCTTTTCCCGTCCACGAGCGCGATGGACATGAGCGGGCGGACGCGGCAGATGCTGCCGTACCGCGGCGGGCAACTGGAACTGATCGGCGCGCGGTCGCCTGGGTGTGCCCGAGCCGAGCCGGCGGCGGTCGACCTCGAGTTGATCGGCAACGGCAGCCGGGCGGAGGCCACGGCGAGGATTGCCGCCCTGCGGTGGGGCGATCGGCCCGTCGAGGTGTGGGCGCTCAACTGGCCCGGGTACGGGCGCAGCACCGCGCCGGCGACGATGTCGGCGATCGCGCCGGCGGCGCTGTCCGCGTACGACGCCGTGGTGCGCGTCGCGGGCGGTCGGCCAGTCGTGATCTGCGCGCACAGCCTGGGCACCGCCGGCGCGCTGCACGTCGCCGCCCATCGGGCGGTGGCGGGGCTGGTGCTGCTCAACCCGCCGCCGCTGCGGCAGCTGATCGTCGGCCACTACGGCTGGTGGAACCTGTGGCTGGGGGCGCTCGCCGTCTCGTCGCAGGTGCCGGGCGATCTGGACAGCCTGGCCAACGGCGCGAAGTGCTCGGCACCGGCGCTGTTCGTCAGCAGCGGCCGCGACACGGTGGTCCCGCCGGCGTACCACCGGCGTGTGTTCGACGCCTACGCCGAGCCCAAGCGACTCGTGGTCGAGCCGGACGCCGATCACAACACGTCCCCCG
The DNA here is from genome assembly GCA_965198865.1 of Tepidisphaeraceae bacterium. Taxonomy (GTDB): domain Bacteria; phylum Planctomycetota; class Phycisphaerae; order Tepidisphaerales; family Tepidisphaeraceae; genus CBDAQA01. The sequence continues at coordinate 250,643 of CBDAQA010000028.1, forward strand.
ACCCGGCGACCGATCCCAGCTACGCGGCGGCGCTGGACTGGTTGTGGGAGCAGATGCGCCGATGACGCCCGCGGCGCCGCCGCGGGTCCGGGTGACCCACCGCGGCGCGGCGGGCTTCACGGGCCGCGCGTGACTACACTGATCGTTCACCCATCCAAGGAAATCGCAATGGACCTTGCCACGCGACTGCACGAGGACATGAAGACCGCGCTGAAGGCGGGGCAGAAGGACCGGCTGCAGGTGATCCGGATGCTGCTGAGCGACGTGAAGAACGTTGACCTGATGCCGGGCAAGCCGACGCCGGAGTCGATCGTGGAGGCGTACGCGAAGAAGCTGCGCAAGGGGGTCGAGGAGTACGCCAGGCTGGGCAAGCCGGAGACGGTGGCCCAGCTGAAGGCGGAGATCGCGGTGGTGGAGGAGTACCTGCCGCGGCGTGCGTCGGCGGAGGAAACCGACAAGCTGGTCGAGGCGTTCTTGGCGGGCAAGGGGTTCACCGAGAAGCAGGCCGGGCAGGCGACCGGGGCGTTCATGAAGGCGCATGGGGCGGCGGTCGACGCCGGGCTCGCCAGCGCGGCGGTCCGGAGGCGGCTGGCGGGGGCATGAGCCGTTACGCCGCGCCAGGGGCACAGGGTTTACCTTCCTGCCGACGTCCTCCTTCAGCACGGGGGCCGACCGCAAAAGCCGGCTCCCAAGCCGCCCGTCAAGCCGATCGCAACGACCCACGGCGCCGGGGGCCGAAGAAACCGATCCGCGCGTTGTCTGGCGTCACGCTCATCCGGAGACCTTGCGGGTCGGCCGGCCCCGGTCACGCGGTGGCGGCCGGCTCCGCGTCCAGCGGCTCGACGTCGACGCCGTAGTACATCGTGTGGCGGTGGCCGCCGACGAGCACGCCCTTGACCGGGCTGATGTCGTCGTAGTCGCGGCCCCAGGCGACGGTGACGTGGCCGTCGGAGGGCATCATGCCGTTGGTCGGGTCGTAGTCGACCCAGCCGAGGTCGGGCGCGTAGACGGCCAGCCAGGCGTGGGAGGCGTCGCAGCCGACCAGCCGCTTCTGGCCCGGCGGGGGCTTGGTCAACAGGTATCCGCTGACGTACCGGGCGGCCAGCCCCAGCGCCCGCAGGCAACCGATCTGCAGGTGGGCGAAGTCTTGGCAGACGCCGCGGCGATGTCGGAACACCTCCGACACCGGCGTGCCCACGGTGGTCGCGCGGGCGTCGAACGTGAACTCGGCGTGGATCCGTCGCGTCAGGTCGAGCGCGCACTGCAGCAGCGGCCGATCGGCGGCGAAGCTGGGACGGGCGTAGTCGGCCAGCTGAGGGTCGATCGGCACCTGCGGCGACGCGAACGACAGCTCGCGCAGCGCGCGCACCTCCGGCGCGTCCGACCGGGCCAGCGATCGCACCGCCAGTTCCCAGCTCATGCCGAGCAGGTCGGTCGGGAACTGCGCCGGGCGGACCTCCACCTCGCTGACGGCGCCGATCTTGAACGCCGTGTGGGGCTCCTGCAGGCTGATCCACGTCGCGTGGTTGCCGAAGTAATCGACTCGGTCGCGGCGGACGGCGGGGTCGGGCGAGACGGTGAGGCTGGTCGACAGGCACGTCTGCCGGGCCGTGTCGCGCGGCCGCATGCGGATCACGTTGTGGCTCAGCGGCACCGGGTCGCCGTAGCGGTACTCCGACGTGTGGACGATGCGGCACCTCATGCGGCCCTCCGGGCCGGGACGTGCAGGAGGGAGTGCAGAATGATGAATGTAGAATGCAGAGTGAGGATCGCGTTCGAAACGACTGCCCCGAGAAGCCGGTGTCTGAGGTACCCCGAAGACCCGGATCGGACGGCAAGCGATCCGGGTCTTCGGGGTACCTCAGACACCGGCTTCAACGGGCCTCCGCCCTCATTCTGCATTCTGCATGCTGACCTCTGCATTTTATTTTCCTCCCTCCGCCTCGCCCCTCGGCAGCGGCGTTAGCTGCGAGGTGACGGCGGCGTGGGTGAAGAAGATCCGGCTGACCGTCTCGGACACCGTGGCCAGCAGGTCGATCGTGTCGGTGACGACCGCCCCCAACCGCGGGCGACGGTGGGCGACCGGGCGGCAGGCGACGGCCATGTCCTCCAGCCGCAGCATGGCGCGGAGCCGGATGGCCGCCTGGTGGTCGGGGCTCCGCTGCGGGTGGTTCGACTCGCGTGGCAGGCAGGCCAGGTGCTCGTCCAACAGCCGGACCTGGTACGCGACGGCCCGGGGGTTCGACTCGTCGGCCAGCAACAGGTCGGCCACGGCCGTCGCGTCGAGCCGGGTGAGGTAGCGGCGGCGGTAGGTGAGCGAGCTGTCGGCGACGTCGAGGACGGCGTCGAGCAGGGCCGGCTCGTCGGGCGTGACGTCGACCAGCGTCCCGCGGATCAGCCGGGCCACCGACAGGCCGCGCTCGATGCGCATGCCCAGCTCCAGGAACCGCCACGACTGGGTGTGGGTCATCGACTCGGCGACCATGCCGCCGAAGGCCAGGAACGCGGTGACGAGCCGGTTGAGCAGGTCGAGCACGAGGGTCGTGCCGTCGTCATCGATCCGCCCGTCGAAGCTGGTCAGCTCGCCGTGGACGGACTGGAGGATGCGCCACGCATCGGACGAGATCCGGTCGCGGAGGATGCGGGCCAACGCGTGGGTGCGGCGGGCGGCGCTGCCGAGGGCGGCGGCGTCGCGCGACGAGAACACGGCGGCCGCGAGCTCGCGCGCGGCGGTCGGGCCGGGGGTGGGGGCATCGGTGGAGCCGACCAGCTCGCGCATCAGGATGCGGACGACGGTCGGGCTCTCGACGGCGTTGGGGTCGGACAGCCGGTTGAAGACCGACCGCGCCAGCCGGGCGGTGGAGTCGGCGCGCTGCACGTACCGCCCGAGCCAGAACAGGTCGTCGGCCACGCGGCTGGGCAGGTCGCTGCCGGACCGGCTCAGCGTGACGGCGGCCGACACCGGCGCGAGCAGGCTGACCGCGGTCACCGGCTTGTCGCCCACCACCCAGGTGTCCTTGCTGCCGCCCCCCTTTTGCAGCGAGACGACGAGCGAGTCGGCCGACCCGGTCACGCGCGTCAGCCCGCCGGGCATGGCGACGTACCCGTCGCCCGAGGCGGTCAGGTAGGCGCGCACGACGAACCGGCGCGACTGCACGTCGCCGTGGTCGAACACCGGCGCCTGGTAGGTGGCGACCCGCTCCTGCGCGACGAAGGCCGCGGGGCGGACGTTGATCTGGGCGACCAGCGCCTCGCGCTCGGCCCGAGACAGGTCGCCGCCGAAGACCGGGTCGCTGCCGGGCGCGGGGAAGGCGGGCTTGATGACGAGCCGGTCGAAGTTCTGCAGGACGTGGGCGCGGTCGTCGGGGTCGCCGCACCACCAGGTCTGCACCGATGGCATCTGGAGGTCCTTGCCGAGGAAGTGGCGACACAGCTTGGGCAGGAACGGCAACAGCGCCGGCCCCTCGGCGAACCCGCTGCCGAGGGCGTTGGCGATGGCGACGGTGCCGTCCCGCACGGCCTGCAGCAGCCCGGCGACGCCGAGGAACGAGCTGGCGTACAGCTCCAGCGGGTCGCAGAAGGCGTCGTCCACCCGGCGGAGGATCACGTCGACCCGCTGCAAGCCGCCGAGCGTCTTCAGGTAGACCATGCCGTCGCGGACGGTGAGGTCGTTCCCCTGCACCAGCGCGTAGCCCAGGTACCGGGCCAGGTAGGCGTGCTCGAAGTAGGTCTCGTTGTACGGGCCGGGCGTGAGCAGTACGACGCGCGGGTTCTCGCGGTTGGCGGGGGCGAGGTTGGTCAGCGTCTGGCGGAGCGCGATGAAGAACGGCGCCAACCGCTGCACGTTGCACTGGGCGACCACCGTGGGCAGCAGCTGGTTGAGGACGATGCGGTTCTCGAGCGAGTAGCCCGCGCCCGACGGCGACTGGGTGCGGTCGGCCAGGACGCGGAACGCGCCGTCGGACCCGCGCGCCAGGTCGGCCCCGTACAGGTGGACCCACCGTCCCCAGGGCGGGCGGATGCCGTGGCACGGCCGAAGGAAGCCGGGGTTGCCGTAGACCAGTTCCGGCGGCAGCAGCCCGGCGGCGACGGCGGTGCCGGGGCCGTACAGGTCGGCCAGCAGCAGGTCGAGCAGCTTGGCGCGCTGGGCGAGGGCGGCCTCGGTGGCGGCCCACTCGGCCGCGGGGAGCAGCAGGGGGAGCAGGTCCAGGCTCCACGGGCGGGCGAGGCCGTCGGGGTCGTCGTAGACGTTGTGGGTGATGCCGTTCTCGCGGATCAGCCGGCGGGCCTGGTCCCACCGGGCGACCAGCTCCTCGCGGCCGAGGTCGTCGAGCATGGAGACGAACGGCCGCCAGTGCCCGCGCAGCGAGCCGTCCGGCTCGGTCATCTCGTCCATCGCCGGGATGGCCGGCGCGTAGGATGCCGCCAGCCCGCGCGGGCGGGCGGCGGGGGCGGGGATGGCAGAGGTGGTCGTCATGCCCGACGCGATCGTCCGTCCGGCCCGGCCTGCCCGCTCTAGTGGGCCGGGGTTCATCTGTTCGCTTCGGCAGTTCCCGCCCGCTGAAGCGGGCAGGCCGGGTCATACCTACGACAGGTACTGCCGCAGGTCGAGGGTGAACGGGAACTCGTCGCTCGGCGACGCCTCGATCACCTTCGACGGGCCGGGCGTGTGGCCGAACTTGACGAACCGGGAGTGCCGGCGTGCCTCGGCCTCGTAGGCGTTCACCGGCGGGGTCTGGTAGCTGCGACCGCCGGGGTGGGCGACGTGGTACTTGCAGCCGGCGACCGACCGGCCGTTCCACGTGTCGCGCAGGTCGAACGTCAACGGCGCGTGCCGACCGATCGTTGGCTGCAGGCACTCGGCCGGCTGCCAGGCGCGGAACCGCACGCCGGCCACGAACTGGCCGTTCTGGCCCGTGGGGTGCAGCGGCACCGTCACGCCGTTGCAGAGGATCTGGTGGCGGGAGCCGGTCATGCCGGACACGAGCACCTCGACGCGCTCCAGCGAGGAGTCGACCACGCGGACGGTGGAGCCGATGCCGGGCGTCTCGCCGAGCACGTGCCACGGCTCGATCGCCTGGCGCAGCTCCATCACGAGGCCGCGCTGCTCGATGCTGCCCACCAGCGGGAAGCGGAACTCGAAGTGCGGGGCGAACCACTCGGCCTTGAGGGCGTAGCCGGCCCCGTCGTTCAGCTCGGCCAGCACGTCGTCCAGGTCCTGCCGCACGAAGTGGGGCAGCATGAACCGGTCGTGGATCTCGGTGCGCCAGCGCACCAGCGGGCGGGTGTAGGGGGTCTTCCAGAAGTGGGCGATCAGCGCCCGCATCAGCAGGGCCTGGGTCAGGCTCATGCGCGGGTGCGGGGGCATCTCGAACCCGCGCATCTCCAGCAGCCCGAGACGGCCGGTGGCCGACTCGGGCGCGTAGAGCTTGTCGATGCAGAACTCGGCCCGGTGGGTGTTGCCGGTGGAGTCGACCAGCAGGTTGCGGAAGATGCGGTCGACCAGCCAGGGCGGGATGTTGGCCTTGTCCAGGCCGGGCACCTGGTTGAACGCCAGCTCCAGTTCGTACACCTGGTCGTTGCGGGCCTCGTCCACGCGCGGGGCCTGGCTGGTGGGCCCGACGAACATGCCGCTGAACAGGTAGGACAGCGACGGGTGGTTGTGCCAGAACCCGAGCAGGCTCTTGAGCAGGTCGGGCCGGCGGAGGATCGGGCTCTGGGGCGGGGTGGCCCCGCCGAAGACGATGTGGTTCCCGCCGCCGCTGCCGCCGTGGCGGCCGTCAACCAGGAACTTCTCGGTGCCGAGCCGGACGTGGCGGGCCTCCTCGTGCAGGGCGTTGGTGTTGTGGACCAGCTCGTCCCAGGTGGAGACGGGATGGGTGTTCACCTCGATCACGCCGGGGTCGGGCGTGACCTTCATCTCGTTGAGGCGCGGGTCGAACGGCGGGGTGTACCCCTCAACCAGCACGGGCCGATTGAGCTCGGCGGCCGTGTCCTCGATGGCGGCGACGAGCTCCAGGTAGTCCTCGGCGTACCGCTGCGGGGGCACGAAGACCCGGAGCACGCCGCCGCGCACCTCGGTGCAGAGGGCGGTGCGGACGGTGCCGCGCGCCGACTCTCCGCGGATCGGCGGGCGGTCGTACCCGGGGCCGAAGTCGTGGTGCCGACCGACGCCGCCCATGTGGATGTCGCGACCCTTGCTGCCGGCGGTCGACAACGGCTTCACGCGCGGCGCGCCGGTGCCACCGCTGCCGCCGTGCCAGCCACCGACCGTCTCGGCCGACACCTCGGTGCCATCCTCGCCCAGCAGCATCTCCTGCGGCTCGAGCTTCTGGTCGACGAACCCGCGCGGGTCGAGCGGCATCGGTGCGCCGGCGATGGGCGGCTGCTGCGGCCCCCGGCTCGACGGCAGACGGCCGCGGCGCTCCATGGGGTCGCGCTCGGGCAGATGTTGGACGTCGGTCGGGGCGACCCAGGGGATCGACTCCAGCGGCAGCCGGTAGCCCATGGGCGAGTCGCCGGGCACGAGGTACATGCGCTCGGGGCGGAAGAACCAGGGGCCGCTGATCCACTCGCTGTCGCCGTTCACGTAGTGGACGCGCTTCAGGGGCAGGCAGTAGCCGACGATCTTGGACAAGCCCTGCTCGAAGATGCGGGCGAGGCGCTTGCGGGTCTCCTCGTTGGCGATCTCGCTCTCGAGCGGGTCGACGTTGACCGGGAGCCGCTGCTCCTTCCACATGTACCACCAGACGTCCTCGTATCCGGCCTGGACGTTCTTGGCCGTCACGCCCAGCCGCTCGGCGAGGCGGACGACGAACCGCTGGGCGTCGGCCTCGGTGGCGTTGCACTCGGACCGGCGCGACTCATCGGCGACCAGCGTGGGGTCGGACCAGATCGGCTCGCCATCCTTGCGCCAGTAGAGCCCGAACGCCCAGCGCGGCAGCGACTCGCCCGGGTACCACTTGCCCTGGCCGTGGTGGAGGAACCCGCCGGGCGCGAGGCGGTCGCGGATGCGGCGGACCAGCGTGTCGCCCATGCCGTACTTTCGCGGGCCCATGGCGTCTGCGTTCCACTCGGGCATGTCGGCGTCGTCGATGGCGACGAACGTCGGCTCGCCGCCCATGGTCAGCCGGACGTCCATCGCGTGCAGGTCGGCGTCGACCCGGCGGCCCACGGCGTCGATCTCGGCCCACTGCTCGTCGCTGTAGGGCTTGGTGACGCGCGGGTCCTCGTGGATCCGCGTGACCGACATGGCGAAGCTGAACTCGTCCTGCCCGGGCGCCGTCGCCGGGGCGTCGCCCACCTCGGGGTCGGACTGGGTGACCAGCTCGTCATCGGTGGAGAAGAACCCGGTGATGGCGGCGGCGCTGGAGGCCTCGGCGGTGGCGGCGAGCGGGATGTGCCCCTCGCCGGCCATCAGGCCGCTGGTGGGGTCCAGGCCGATCCAGCCGGCGCCGGGCAGGTAGACCTCGACCCAGGCGTGGAGGTCGGTGAAGTCGGCCGCCACGCCGATCGGGCCGTCAAGCGGCTTGATGTCGTGCGCCAGCTGGATCAGGTAGCCCGACACGAACCGCGCCGCCAGCCCCAGGTGCCGCAGGATCTGCACGAGCAGCCACGACGTGTCGCGGCACGACCCGCTCAGGCAGGTGAGCGTGTGCTCCGGCGCCTGGATGCCCGGCTCCATGCGGATGACGTAGGCGACCCGCTTGCTCAAGACCTGGTTCAGCTCGACCAGGTAGTTGACGGTGTGGGTGTGCTCCTTGCGGTGCTCGGCAATGAACGCCCCGACCTTGGGACCCATCGGTTGGACTTCGAGATACGGGGCCAGCTCGCGCTTGAGCAGGTCGCCGTAGTCGAACGGATATTGCTCGGCGTGCTGCTCGACGAAGAAGTCGAACGGGTTGATCACCGTCAGGTCGGCCACGAGGTCGACCTCGACCGCGAACTCGCGCGTCTTGTTCGGGAACACCAGGCGGGCCTGGAAGTTGCCGTACGGGTCCTGCTGCCAGTTCTCGAAGTGCTCGGCCGGGGTGACGGTGAGCGAGTAGCTGAGGATCGGCGTGCGGCAGTGCGGGGCCGGGCGGAGGCGGACGACCTGGGGCGACAGCCAGACGGGCTGGGCGTACCGGTGGTGGGTCTTGTGGTTCAGTGCTACGCGAATGGCCATGACAACGGTTCCGTCGGCTAAATGATGGACGGCGGAGCCTAGCAGAACCCCCGGGAATGTCGCCAGTTCCGCGGTGGAAATCGCCGGCGGCGATGGAGTGGCTTCCGCGCCGGCGCCCCAACGAGATCCAAAAAGAAGCCCCGTTCGGCATCGGGGCTTCGATCGAACCGAGTTGTCGGGCCGGGGTCACTCCTCGACGATCGTCTCGCGGACGACCTCTTCGATCGTGGTGACGCCGTCGTAGATGGCCATGAGGCCCGACTCGCGGAGGGTGCGCATGCCGCGCTTCTTGCACTCCAGGCGGATCTGCTGGGTGGAGGCGTGCTGGACGACCAGGTCGCGCATCGCGTCGTCCAACACCATGATCTCGTACAGCCCCTGCCGGCCCTTGTAGCCGGTGTTGTTGCAGTTCTCGCAGCCCTTGCCGTAGTAGAAGATCCGGCCCTCGACATCCTCCAGGCGGAGGCCGAGCTCCATCAGCTGTTCCTCGGCCGGCTCGTAGCGTGCCTTGCAGTTGTTGCAGATGCGCCGGACCAGCCGCTGGGCGATGACGCCCTCCATGGCGGCGGTGATCAGGAACGGCTCGAGGCCCAGGTCGAGCAGGCGGGCGACGGACGACGGCGCGTCGTTGGTGTGCAGCGTGCTGAAGACCAAGTGGCCGGTCAGGGCGGCCTCGATGGCGATCTTGGCCGTCTCCTGGTCGCGAATCTCACCGACCAGGATGATGTCGGGGTCCTGACGCAGCATGGCGCGCAGAATGCGGCCGAAGGTCAGCTCGATCTCGGGCTTGATCTGGCACTGGATGATGCCGTCGATGTCGTACTCGACCGGGTCCTCGGCGGTGATCAGCTTGGTGCTGGGGTCGTTCAGCTCGCGCAGGGCGGAGTACAAAGTCGTCGTCTTGCCCGAGCCGGTGGGGCCGGTGACGATGACGACGCCGTTGGGGCGGGTGATGAGCTGGCGGACGGCGGTCAGGTCCTCCTCGCGCATGCCCAGCTTGTCCAGGTCCAGGTTGACGTTGCCCCGGTCGAGCACGCGCATGACGACGGACTCGCCGAACATGGTGGGCAGGACGGCGACGCGGAGGTCGATCGGCTGGTTGTTGACGTTCAGCTCGATGCGGCCGTCCTGGGGCATGCGCCGCTCGGCGATGTCGAGGTTGGCCATGACCTTGATGCGGCTGGACAGGGCCGACGCGATGTGCGGGGGCGGGGGCATCATCTCGTAGAGGACGCCGTCGATGCGGTAGCGCATCTTGAACTCCTCCTCGAACGGCTCGAAGTGGATGTCCGACGCCTTGTCCTTGATCGCCTGCAGCAGCACCAGGTTGATCAGCTTCTTCACCGGGTTGCTGTCGGCGGCGTTCTTGATGTCCTCCAGGTCGATCGAGACGCCCTTGCCCTTGAGGTCCTTCAGGGCGTCGTCGTCGTTCATCTCCCCCATGATCTCGGAGAGGCTCTCGGCGGCGGCCTGGTAGTGCTTCTGGATCAGCCGCTCGATCTGGTCGGCGTCGCCGATCTTGGCCGTGACCTTGAACCCCATCATCGACTGGAGCGTGTCGATGGCGGCGTAGTTCTCCTGGCTGGCCATGACGATGGTCAGCTTCTTCGTGGCCGGGTCGTACTCGATCGGCAGCACCTTATTGGTGGCGGCAATGGCGGCGGGGACGGCGTCGATGGCAGCCTTGGAGATGACCACGCCCTCGAGGTTGAAGAGTTCGTACCCCTTCTGGGCGGCCAGGCCGATGTTGAGGTCGACCTCCTTGATGTAGCCCAGGCCGATCAGGATCTGCCCGATCGCCCCGCCGTGCGACTTCTGGAACGCCAGACCCTCGACGACCTGGTCGCGGGTGACCTTGCCCATCTTGGTCAGCACGCGACCGATCGGACGGCCCTTGAGGTCCCGCTCGACATCGAGCTTGAGCGGCCCTCCCGCGCCGCCGCCGGCTGGGGCGGCGGGCGCGGTCCGCGCCACCGGCGCGATGGTCGGCTTGGCCGGGGCGATGGAGCCGGGCTTGGCCAGCGACGGCACGCCGCCGGTCGGGCCGGCCGGCAGCCCCGTCTTGGTGGGCGGGGCGCTGGCGCCGAGGCTGGGCGCCATGGGCGTGGTGATGCCCGGCCGCTGCGCCGCCGACCCGGGTCCGGTCAACCCGTGCGTGCCGTGGCCGTTCTGGCCGTTCGTGGGCTTGTTCGACGGCGACGGCATCGGGGCGGGGGGCGTGGCTTGCGACATAACGGCGTCCTCTTCGGCGAAGGGCCACCCGCCAAAAGCGGCCAGCCCGGGCATTCAACTAACGACCAGCAACCGACCACCAACGACTCAACGCTTCTGCTGCGACGCGATCATCCGGGCGCGGTTGGCGGCGATCTGGGCGGCGCGCTCGGCGTCGCTGGGGCCGCTGCTTGCCGACTTGCCGGATGCCCCGCCGTTGGCGGCGGGGGTCTGGGCGTGCTCCTCGACCTCGGCGGCCAGGGCGTCGTCGGTCTCGGGGGCCTCCAGGCCGGCCTTCTGCATCTTGTCGACCATCTGCCCGGGGTTGCGGCACTTGTCGATCGCCTCCTCGGCGCTGATCTTCTTGGCCTCGAACAGGCTGTACAGGTTGTCGTCCAGCAGCTGCATGCCGAACCGCTTGCCGGTCTGGATCTCCGAGTCGATGCGGAAGCTCTTGTTCTCGCGGATCAGGTTCTGGATGCCGGGCGTGACGTACATGAACTCGTACGCGGCCACCATGCCCCCGTCCACGTCGATGCGCGGGCACAGACACTGGCTCAGCACGGCCAACAGGTTGCCGGCCAGCTGCACGCGGACCTGCTCCTGCTGGTCGGTCGGGAAGGCGTCGACGATGCGGTTGATCGTGCTGGCGGCCCCGTTGGTGTGCAGCGTGCCGAACACCAAGTGGCCCGTCTCGGCGGCGGTGATGGCCGAGCCGATCGTCACCAGGTCGCGCATCTCGCCGACCAGGATCACGTCGGGGTCCTGACGCAACGCGCGGCGCAGGCCCTCGGCGAAGCTCGGCGTATCGGTGCCGACCTCGCGCTGCACCACGATCGACTTCTTGTGCGGGTGGTAGTACTCCACCGGGTCTTCCATCGTGATGATGTGCTTGTCGTACGTCTCGTTGATGTAGTTGATCATGCACGCCAGCGTGGTCGTCTTGCCCGACCCGGTCGGCCCGGTGACGAGGAAGATGCCACGGGGGCGGCGGCAGATCTGGCGGGCCATCTCCGGCAGGCCGATCTGCTCGAAGGTCAGCAGCGTGTTGGGGATCCGCCGCAGGACCATCGAGCAGACGCCCTTCTGCTTGAAGACCGACACGCGGAAGCGCGCCTTGTCGCCGAACGCGAACCCGAAGTCGCCGCTGCCCGTCTCCTCGTACTCCTGCTGGATGCGGTCGGGCGTGATCGACTTCATCAGCGCGGCGGTGTCCTCGCCGTCCAGCACCTTGGTCGCCAGCTCGCGCAGGTGCCCGCCCATGCGGAGCGTCGGCGGCTTGCCGACGGCCAGGTGGAGGTCGCTCGCCTTGCGGACGACGACGGCTTCGAGCAGGCGGTCGATCTGAATGGTGGACATGGGAACCTCAATAAGTGCGGAGCGATGAGTGCAGAATGCAGAATGGGATGCGGGGGTGCGTGACGTCGGTCGTCTTCATTCTGCACCCTGCATCCTTCGTTCTGCATTCACGTCCAATCAAAGCGTTGTCAGTTCGGCCTGGGCGACCTTGATCACCTCCTGGGCGGTCGTCTTGCCGTCCAGGACCTTCAGCTTGCCGTCCATCAGCAGGGTCTTCATGCCGCTGGCGACGGCGGCGGCGCGAATCTTGTTGCTGGGGGCGCGCTCGAACGCCAGCGTCCGCAGCTCGTTGTTCATCGCCATCATCTCGAAGATGCCGATCCGGCCGCGGAACCCGGTGCCCGTGCAGTGGTCGCACCCGCGCGGCTTGTACAACACCTTGTTCTGGATGTCCCGCTCGGTGATGCCGGCCACCCGCATCCAGTGCGGGTCGGGCTCCTTGTCCACCACCTTGCACTTGGGGCACAGGGCGCGGATCAACCGCTGCCCCAGCACCGCCTGGATCGAGCTGGCGACCAGGAACGGCTTCACGCCCATGTCGATCAACCGGGTGATCGCGCCCGGCGCATCGTTCGTGTGCAACGTGCTGAACACTAGGTGGCCCGTCAGGGCCGCCTGGATGGCGACCTCGGCCACCTCTTTATCACGAATTTCACCGACCAGGATGATGTTCGGGGCCTGGCGCAGCATGGCCCGGAGAATCTTGCTGAAGTTCAGCCCGATCGCCTCCTTCACCTGGCACTGGTTGATGCCCGGGAAGTTATATTCCACCGGGTCCTCGGCCGTGATGATCTTGCGGTCCGGCCGGTTCAGGTCGTTCAGGGCGGCGTACAGCGTGGTCGTCTTGCCCGAGCCGGTCGGCCCGGTCACCAGGAAGATGCCGTTGGGCCGGCGGATCGTCTTCTGGAAGATCTTGTTGTCCTCCTCCTCGAACCCCAGGTTGGTGATGCCGATCCGGACGTTGTCCGGCCGAAGGATACGCAGCACCACCGACTCCCCATGCACGGCCGGCAGGCTGCTCACGCGGAAGTCGACCTGCGCCTTGTCGATGAACATCTTGATGCGGCCGTCCTGCGGCAGCCGCTTCTCGGAGATGTCGATCCCCGCCATGATCTTGATGCGGCTGATCAGCGCGTTCTTCATCCGGGCCGGGATCCGGTCCCGCTCCACGCACTCGCCGTCGATGCGGTACCGCACCCGAACCCGGTCCTTCATGGGCTCGATGTGGATGTCGCTGGCCCGCGTCCGCACGGCCTCGGCGATCATGGCCGTCACCAGCTTGATGATCGGCGCCTGCTGGGCATCGCTGGCCCCGCCGTCCTCGCCCGCCGCCAGGTCGATCGACTTGTCGATGCTCTTGTCGATCGACCGGTCGACCGACTTGTCCACCGACCGGTCCAGCGACTTGTCCAGCGAGTCGCGCAGCCGGTCGATCGTCCGGTCCATCGTCTTGTCGATCGTGCTGCTGCTGCTGGTCTGGAACAGGTCGTCCATCAGCTGCTTGATCCGCCCCCGCGTCACGTAGACCGGCTTCACGTCCTTGTTCAGGCGGAACCGCAGCACGTCCAGCATCTCGAAGTCCATGTCCGAGACGGCCACCTTCAGCTTGCTGCCCTCCATGCCCAGCGGCAGGATCATGTACTTCTTGATCAGCTCATCGGGGATCAGGTTCACCGCGTTCGGCGGCAGCCCGGTCTTGTCCAGGTCCACGTACTCCACGCTCTGCTGCTGCGCCAGCGCCTTGTACACCTGCGCCTCGGTGCAAGACTTCAGGTCCACCAGCGCCTCGCCCAGCCGCAGCCCCTTGGTCTTCCCGTGGGCCAGCGCCTTGTCGACCTCGGCCGTCTTGAGGACGTTCCACTCGACCAGGATCTCGCCCAACTTCTTCTGCGATTGCTTGGCCATACAGTGGACTCGAAAGGTGAGTGAAATCGGCGACCGGCGGGCAGGCGGGAACGGCGGGACGCTCGCGACGGCACCCCATTGTACGCCGGTGGACGCCCGCAGGCGTACCCACCGCCGGGCGACCGGCAATCGCCAATCCTACCCGCGCGCATGGGCAACCCACAACACAATTTCACGCGGTCCCACGCATGGCCCGGCCCGTCCGCCTCAGCGGGCGGGAACCGCCACGTCCCCCGCCGCCACCCGCATCAGGAACAGCGCCGTCAGCTGAGCCCGCGGCACCAGCGTGTCCAGCTGGATGAACTCCCGGTCGCTGTGCAGGTTCCCCCCGCACGGCCCCAGCGTGTCGATCGTCGGCAGGCCCGCCGCCGACAGCTTGTTCGCGTCGCTCACGCCCCCGCTGGCGTGCCAGCTCAGCGTCAGCCCCACCTCCCGCCCCACGTCCGCCAACTGCTGGTACAGCCGGGTCGTCCCCAGGTCCATCGGCCGCGGCGGACTGGTGAAGCCCCCCGCCATCTCCACCGTCAGCCCCTCCCGCCGGTTGGCCACCGACTCCACGGTCCGCTGCAGGTCCGCCAGCGCCCGGTCGGCCGGCATGGTCGGCGGCAGCCGCACGTTGAAGTGGACCGTCGCCCGGTCCGGCACCACGTTGCTCGGCCCGCCCCCCTCGATCCGCCCCACGTTCACCGTCAGCCCCGGCACCGACCCCGTCCGCTCGGCCACCGCCACCGCGATCTCGGCCGCCATGTGGACCGCGTTCCGCCCGTGGTGGAAGTCCCGCCCCGCGTGCGCCGCCCTTCCTTTGACGGTCACGCTGAACGTCCCCGACCCCTTCCGCTCCCCCACCAGCGTCCCGTCCGAGTGGGCCGGCTCGAACACCATCCCCAGGTGGTTCCGCTTCGCCGCCTCAAACAGCAATTGCCCCGACCCCGGCGACCCCAGCTCCTCATCCGGGTTCAGCAGCACCTCCCACCCCAGCCGCGACGCCAGCTCGCTCCGCTCGAACCCCTCGAGGGCTGTCAGCAGCACCGCCAGCCCGCCCTTGGCGTCGGCCACCCCAGGCCCGATCAACGTGTTCGCGTCGGTTTGGACCACTGCCTGAAACGGATGCTCCGGCCCGAACACCGTGTCGGTGTGGATGACCAGCAGCACCCGCCGCTCGGCGTCGGGCCGCTTGCGGATCGACAGCGCCTTCCCCAGCGGCAGGTCTAGCGCCGACCCGTCCCCCGCCACCGTCCGCTCCGGCGGCAGGTCCAGCTCCGCGACGTCGCCCCCCAGCGTCCCCACGACCCCCACCAGCCGCCGGTGCAGCTCCGCCAGTCCCGCCACGTGGTGCGACCCCGTGTTGACCGAGGCCCACCCGGTCACCCGCGACACCATCGTGTCCCGTTGCCCGACGACCCAGTCCAGTGGTGCCTGGTAAGGACTCATCGCTCTGCACTTCCTTTCCTCACCCCCCGTTCGCCTTGATCCACGCCAGCACTTCCTGGTCGTGCCCGGCCGGCTTCACCTTGTCGAACACGTGGGCGATGTCGCCCGACTTGTCGATCACGAACGTCACCCGCCCCACGCCCAGGTACGTCTTGCCCGCGAACGACTTCTCCCCCCACACCCCGTACCGCTCGGCCACCTTGTGCTCGGCGTCGGCCAGCAGCGGGAAGTTCAGCTTGAACTTGTCCGAAAACTTCTGCACGTCCCTCACCGGGTCGGGGCTGATGCCCAGCACCACCACCTTGGCCACGTCGTAGTCGGCCAGCGCGTCCCGGAACCCGCACGCCTCGGTCGTGCAGCCCGGCGTGTCGGCCTTGGGGTAGAAGTACAACACCACCGTCTTCCCCAGGTAGTCGGATAGGTTGACCTCCTGCCCCCCCGAGGCGGGCAGGTGGAACATCGGGGCGGGATTACCGACGGCTGGCATGGGCATGGCGACGACTCCAAAAGGACCACCAGCATCGGACGCCGACCGAGCCCGGAAGTCAACCGACCGCCCCACCGCCCCGCCCGTTCACGTGTGACACAATGTGACGAAATGTTACACTCCAAAGGCCGTTAAATCAGCGAGTTTCCAGCAGTAAGTGCTTAGCTGTAAACGATTAGTAAATATCGGCCAGATGTTACACCCCATCGCCGTCGTAGCCAGCGTTGACGACACCTGTCGTCAGCTCTACGCTGCGGCGACAGATGTCGCGAACCATGGAGCGTCAATGGCCAAGCGAGCGGCGGCGAAACCCATCGGCCGGGCCGAGCTGCGCGTGCTCGACTACGTCCAGCGACACGGCCCGGCCACGGTGCGCCAGGTCGCCGACCACTTCGCCGCCACCGAGTCGGTCGGCCGCACGACGATCCTGAACGTGATGGTCCGCCTCTGGCGCAAGGGCCACCTCGCCCGCGCCCCCAGCCTCACCCCCGCCGGCGGCCACCTCTACGCCGCCCGCGAGCCGCGCCCGCGCCTGCTCCGCCGCCTCGTCGCCGAGTTCGCCCGCGACGTCCTCGGCGGCACCCTCTCCCCCCTCATCGCCCACCTCGCCGGGTCCGCCGACACCCTCACCGACCGCGACCGCAAACAGCTCGCCGCCCTGCTGAAACGGCTGGACGCGAAGAGGGACGCATAAACCCCCCTCCAAGCCGAGGCCGGAAGGCCGCGGGCCGCGAAGCGACCGACAGCCCGGCTGCACAGACCCTCCGCACCCTTGCGACGATTACGGGCAAACTCCGCGAACCGCCACGGCGCAAGCGACCGCCAGACGCGTTCGTCCTATCCGCACGCCACTGACGACGTCACCTCCTCGTCCGGCCCGGGCTCGCCAACATTTGTTCCAACACTCTCACTGTTGGCCGCGTGGCTCACCTCGCCCGCGGCTCCACGCCCAACAGGTGCCGCACGAAGAAGTCCTTCCGCCGTCGGTCGCCGTAGGGCCCGTCCTGGCCGTGGTCGGCGTTGGGGATCACGAGCAGGTCGAAATCTTTATCCGCCTTGATCAGGGCGTTGCACACCTGCATCGTGCTGGCGGGGTCGACGTTGTGGTCGGTCTCGCCGACGATCAGGAGCAACGCGCCCTTGAGGTCCCTGGCGTGGGTGACGTTGCTCTGCTCGGCGTACCAGGGGCCGACGGGGTAGCCCATCCACTGCTCGTTCCACCAGATCTTGTCCATGCGGTTGTCGTGGCAGCCGCAGTCGGCGACCGCCGCGGTGTAGAAGTCGCCGTGGGCCTCGACCGCGCGCAAGGCGTCCTGGCCGCCCGCGCTGGTGCCGTAGATGCCGACGCCGCGGCTCAGGTCCATCTCGGGGTGCTGTCTCGCCGCGGCCTGGATCCACAGGATCCGGTCGGGGAAGCCGGCGTCACCCAGGTTGTGCCAGCAGACGTCGTGGAACGGTTTGCTGCGGTTGCTGGTGCCCATGCCGTCAATCTGCACGACGATGAAGCCCAGCTCAGCCAGCCCCATGCCGTAGGTGCGGCGGGTGAAACCCTTGGGCACAAAACTGTCCTGCGGGCCGGCGTAGATGTCCTCGATCACCGGGTACTTCTTGGCCGGGTCGAAGCGGGTGGGCCGCTCGATGATGCCGTAGATGTCGGTGGTGCCGTCGCGACCCTTGGCGACGAACCGCTCGGGGTAGCGCCAGCCGGTCGCCAGCAGGGCCGAGGCGTCGCCCTTCTCCAAGGGGCAGATCAGCTTGCCATCGCTCGCCCGGCGCAGCTCGGTCACCGGCGGCAGGTCGACCCGGCTGAAGGTGTCGATGTAGAACCGGCCATCGGGCGAGTCGGCCACCTTGTGCGTGCCGTCGCCGGGGGTCAGGTCGACCCGGTCGGTGCCGTCGAGGTTCGCCCGGCAGAAGTGGACGTGGTACGGGTCCTGTCTCGGGTCGATCCCGCCGGCCTGGAAATAGACCTGCCGCTTGGCGACGTCGATCCGGTCGACCGCGCGCACCACCCAGTGGCCGGGGGTGATCGTGTTCTTCACGGCACCCGTCTTGGCGTCGATCAGGAACAGGTGGTTCCAGCCGTCCCGCTCGCTCATCCAGACCAGCTCATCGTCGTTCACGAACTGCAGGAAGAACTTGCCGGAGTAGTCGATGAACGTCTTGGCGGTCTCGTCCACGATGGCCGTCGCGTGGCCGGTCTTGGCGTCGACGGCAATCACCCGCGCCACCTGATGGCCGCGCTGGTTGTAGTAGAACGTGAACCGCTTGCCGTCGGCGTCCCAACGCAGGTGGTCGTCCCGCCCCTCCCACGGGTTCGCGAACAACGACTCTTCAATTTTCACTTCCCTCCCGGCCGCCACGTCGAACAGGTGGGGCTTGGTCAGCGGGATGCGGTCGCCGGGCTTGGCGTACTCGAAGCTCAACAGCTTCGGCTGCTCCTGATCGGGCGGCGACGACTGCACCTCGTACACGGTGCGATGATCGCCATCGAGCGTCCGCAATACGACCAGGTGGGCCGAGTCGAGCGACCAGCTGATGGTGGCCGGGTCGTAGCTGTTGTCGTCGGTGGCGTCGCTGGTCAGCGCGATCCGCCCGCCGGTGTCGCGGTTGCGCAGGAAGACGTTGTTGTTCTGGACGGAGGCGACCCACTTGCCATCGGGCGAACCGCCATCCGTCTGGGGCCGGCGTTGCCGGCGGCGCTGTCGGGCACTGTCGGGCGCGGGTGGTGCCGTCGTCGCCTCATGAGTGGTTGCAGCCCCGACGATGGCTTCACCGCCGCCGTCTATGGCCTCGTACACGCCCAGCGTCTGACCAGCCGCATCGGCCACCAGCCAGACATGGCCCACATAGGTGTGTTCCTCCCGCCGATCGCCGGCCCGCAGCTCGCCGTACTTCTCGCGTTCGCCACCCGTGTTGATCCAGTAGACCGTGACCGGGCCGGCCGTCTTGTTGACAAGGGTGAGGGTCGTCTCGCCGCCACCGCCGGTGCTGCGGCGGGATCGGCGGAGGTTCGGCAACGATTGCGTGCCGAACCCCTTGCGTTCTGCTTCCGTGGCTGCCCGGCGGGTGCCTGACACCGCGTCGACCACCCACGCCTGACGTTCGCCCTCGGGACCATCGGTCAGGTACCAAAACGAGTTGCCATCGGCTGCCCAGTGGGCATTGACCGCTGCGTGGAACACGGTGCCGCGCGTGCTGGTGGCCAGCTGGTTCATCCGGTCGTAGTCAGCCTTGGTGCCCTGACCCCACGCCGGGCCGCACGCCCAGCCGAGAGCCAGCGCGAGCGTGACAGCAGCAAGTCTCATGTGAATGTCCTGCCAGGGTGGTGGCCGGGCCAAGGCGAATCGGGCAGTCGTTTGTAAGGCGTGGGGCTGGCGTCGGGCCTGTGTTCTATGGTCAATCTCATGTGAACTTGCGCAATGGGCTGGCGGGTTGGGAGCGGCCCGCCTATGACACCGGCCGCGCCGACAGGTTGCTTCGCCCGCCTCCGACGACCAAAGGAGCGCCGCCCACTGGGCCGCGTGCCGCGCCATGAAAGGTACCGCCTGCACCCCGGTCGTCGCACTGATGCTCGCACTGCTCGGCACCACCGCTGTTGCGACGACGGACAACGACGTCCCGTTGCCACCTCTGCCGCCGACCGGCCTGACCGTCGCCCCCGCCGAGTGGCACCTGGTCTGGCACGACGAGTTCGACGGTGCCGCGCTCGACCCGGCCAAGTGGTCGAACCGCCTGCCGTTCAAGGGCGACGACGGCACCGACCGGCACCATAACCCGCAGTACCTCAGCGCCGTGACCGACGCCGACGTCTCGGTCCACGATGGGTTGCTCTCGCTGACCAGCCGCAAGCTCGACGTCCCCGGCGGTCGTGGTCGGGCGTACCACTTCACCGAGGGGTTCATCCACACCAACGGCAAGTACCGCTACACCTTTGGCTACGCCGAGGCGCGCTGCCGCTCCACCGTCGACCAGGGTCCCGGCTTCTGGCCCGCCTTCTGGACGCTGACCGATGGCTGGCCGCCCGAGAACGACGTGGTCGAGCTGTGGAGCAGCGGCCACATGCACCAGGGGTTCGCCTACCGCGCGCCGACGACCGGCCCCTCCCGCCGCAGCCGCGTCGCCTGGATCAGCCAGCACACCGAATCGTGCCCCGCCGGCTGGCACACCTATGGCCTGGAGTGGGAACCCGGCTTCGAGCAGTTCACGTTCGACGGCAAGGTCACGCGCCGGATCACCGGCCCGATGGTGCCCGACCAGCCCATGTACCTGATGCTCAACAGCGGCGTCAGCGCCGACAGGAACCGCGCCCCAACGGCCGACAGCAAGTGGCCCATGACGTTCGACGTCGACTGGGTGCGGGTGTGGCAGAAGGGTTCCACTCCAACGACACAACCATAACCCGGATCCGACGGCCTTCACCTCACTCTTGGCCGCGTCGTCGCCTTCTCCGGCGCGAGCAGCCCGCGCCCGTTCAGCCACGCGATGCACGGGTCGGTCCAGTCCAGCTCCGGATGTCCCTGCGCCATGCCGTAGCCGTGGTTGCCGGTGGCGAACTCCAGCAGTTCGACCGGCACCTTCCGCCGCCGCAGCGCCTCGGCGAACAGCCGGCTGTTCTGGATCGGCACCACCTTGTCCGTCCTGCTGGCGGCGATGAACGCGGGGGGCGTGTCGGTCGTCACCTGCGCCTCGTTGCAGTACAGCTCGACCAGCTTCGGCGGCGGCGCGTCGCCCAGCAGCTCGTGCCGGCTGTCGGGGTGGGTGACGCCGGTCTTCATGGTGATGACCGGGTAGATCAGCAGCATGAAGTCGGGCCGGCAGCTCTCGTCCTGCACGGGGTCGCCGGTGCGGGGGATGCCCGTGTCGTAGTGGGTGCCGACCGTGCTGGCCACGTGCCCGCCCGCGCTGAAGCCCATGATGCCGATCCGGTGCCCGTTGATGCCCCACCCCTTGGCGTGGGCCCGCAGGAACCGGACCGCCCGCTGCCCGTCCAGCATGGGGGCCGGCTGCTGCACCTTCACGCGGTAGCTCAGCACCGCGGCGAACACGCCGTGCCCGGCCAACCACCTCGCGACGTCGGCCCCCTCGTGCCCGGCGGCCAGGCCCGCGTATCCCCCGCCCGGGCAGACGATCACCGCCGTGCCGTTGGCCGTGCCCGCCGCCGGCGGGAAGCAGGTGATCGTCGGCACCTGCGCCGGTTCATCCCCCGTCGCCCGCGGCGCCCGCCGCGGCCAGAGCCGCATCACGTCCCCCGTCCCCGGCCCGGCCGGGGCCGTCGCCGCGGCACCGATCAGCATCAGCAGCGGCAACGCCAGCAGAGCGGGGTATCGCACGTCCCTGGGATAATCGAAACGCGCCGGCGATGGCAACCGGCGCGGCAGCCGTGCGTGCAGTCCCTGCGATGGGCAGAGGGTCGAGCGACCAGCAGAAGGCGGACGGCAGCCGCTTGCGCCATCGCGGCCTGCGGTGACGGGCATCGCACGCCGGGCCCGCAACCGACCCTGGGGAGGCTTCCATTGACGTGACCGGCGCGTCCTCGCTCGCTTCAACCGTGTGGTGCAACCGTCTGCACGCGACGCTCGGCCTTGCTGTGGACGGGCGGGAAAACGAAAGTGGGGCCGTCACCGACACTCAGTTGAGTGGTGGTGACGACCCCGTTGTTCGCGTCCAGCTGATTCAATCGCCCCGCGCCGCGGCGCGGGCCAGGCCGAGGCGGTCCTTGAGGCCGGCGGGCCACTCGTCGCTGCTGAGGGACTCGATCCGCTCGTACTGCTTGACGGCGGCGGCGTAGTCGCCGCGGGCCTCGGCGGAGAGGCCGGCGGCCATCAGGCGCTTGGGATCGTCCGACGCGTCGCCGGTCGCCAGCTCCGAGCTGGCGGTCGTTACCACGCTGGGCTCGTCGTCGACCACGGCGGGCGCGGCGAGCGGGGCGCGGCGGACGAGCATCGCCGGGCGGACGGTCGGCTCGTCAGTCATCGACGGCGCCGGCAGCGGGCGGCGCAGGCTGGCCGGCGTGAGGGTTGAGAACGGGGAACGGGCGGGCACCTCAATGGCGTCGGCGACGGCGGGGGCGGCGTGGCGGCCGCCGAGGCTGTGGATCACCACCCAGCCGAAGCAGGCGACGGCCGCGGCAACCGTGACGGCCGCCCACATCGTCGGCTTGGGGCGACCGGCGCCCGTGCTGGTCGGCGGGAGCAGGTCGTTCAGGGTGATCGCCGACGCGGGCAGGCCGGGACCGAAGCCGAGCGAGAACGCCTTGGCGACGTCGCGGGGCGTGAGCAGGTCCTCGCGCGGCGGGCGACGCTCGGCGACGGGCGCGGGGGCCGGTTCGGGGGCGGCGTCGATGTCGGCCGGCAGGGACTGGGGTCGCTGGCAGTGGGGGCAGAGGGTGTCGCCGGCGTAGAGGTCACCGTTGCAGCCGTAGCAGGAGCCGAACTCCCGGCTGATGCCGCGGACCTTGCCGGCCAGGCGCCAGAGCTGGCCGGTGGCGGGACCGCGGATGACGCTGCGGTCGGTGACCAGGCCGCCGCGGATCAGGGCGATCAGCGACTGCAGGGTCATGCCCGGGGCGGCGGGGTTCTTGGTCTGGAGGACGAACCAGGGCCCGACGCGCTTGCGGGCGGCGCCGCGGGCGACGGTGGTGTCCTCGGTGCCGCAGTGGCGGCAGGGCCGGCCGATGTCGCTGTGGAACGCCCCGCAGAAGGGGCACAGGCACTCGACGCCGCCCTCCTTGGCGGGCGAACGGTGGTCGTCGTCGTTGGTGATGCGCTGGTTGAACGTGGCGGTCATGGGCTAGCCCTCAGTCCGGGGGAGGTCTCGCCGGGGGTGCCACATCCGTGCGGCAACCGGCGACACTCCACTCATCGGCCGTTCTGCGGCACGAGCCCCAATAATATCGGACGTTGCTTGCCCTGGACGGCGAATAGCGGTCGATGAGCATCGAACAAGGAACCACCACGGAGGCACGGAGACACGGAGAAGCCACGGGTGCAGGCGAATCGGAACAGATGCGCTTCCAGGAACCCGTGCGTGCTTTTTCGCACTTTGGCTTGCGCGTTCTCGTCTTCTCCGTGCCTCCGTGGTTCAATCGCTTTCGGAGCGCAGGCGCAAGCAAAACCCCCGTCCTCGCCGGCAGTTGCCGGACGGCGGGGACGGGGGCTCCTCATTTCGCGCCTGGGCAAACCGATCGGTCGGCGATCACTCCACGCCGTTGATGCGGTCGTGGGCCATGCGGCGCCAGCGGGTGGGGGTCAGGCCGGTGGCCTGCTTGAACCGGCTGGTGAAGTGGCTCTGGTGGGCGAACCCGCAGTCGCTGGCGATCTTGGCCAGCTCCTTCTCGCCGGCCACCAGCTCGCCCTTGGCGTCGTGGATCTGGCACTCGAGCATGAAGTGCTTGGGGGTCAGGCCCATCAGCTCGGTGAAGCGGCGGTGAAAGTGGAAGGGGCTCAGGTGGACCTGCTTGGCGATCTCGCCCAGCGTGGGGCCGTGGTTGAACTCGGCCGCCATGAACCGCAGGGCCGGAACGAGTCGGGACATCTCCGGGTCGGCGGCGAAGTCGCCGGCGCGGAGGGTGGACCACTCGGGACAGGTCGGCTGCAGACAGACGAACACGACCGCGCCGTCGGACAGGGCCGGGTAGCGGTGGTAGACGACGACGTTGAGCGTCCAGTGGTCGCCGGCCGAGTCGGGGAGCAGCAGGCGGGTGCTGGTCCACGGCTCGCCGTTCATCTTGGTCGTCCGCTGCTTGACCTCGGAGAGGATCTGGTCGCGGAGGCGGTCGTCGAGCGCGTTGAACCCCTGCTTCGAGAACAGGGGCGTGCCCTCGGGGGTCATGGCGAACAGGCGGGCGGGCGGCAGGTGGGCCCAACCGGTGCCGGACCGGTCGGCCGTCTCGGCGCCACCGCGGGTGGCGCGGGCGTCGGCCAACTGCTCGCCCAGCTTGGTGGCGGCGGCGGTCAGCTTGGCGAGATCGGCCTCGCTGAACGGACCCTGCTCGGCCGAGCGGTGGGCCTGGAGCGCGCCGGGATAACCATCGAAGACGGGGTCCCGCACCGGCGCGGTGGCGACGTAGCTGATGCCGAACGGCTTCAGGAACTGCTCGACATAACGGCTGGTGCCGGAACCCTTTACCGTCTTGCCGGTGGCGATCGCCTTCCAGCTCGAATCGTCCTCCGCCTGCCACTCCCGCACATACGGTTTCACGAGCGAATCGGCGACCTTTACAGGCTGCAGCACCTGCAGCCCCCCGCGTGGGAGCGTCGTGAGGAGCAGACCTTGGACCGAGGCGATGTCGCGCGTGGCGGCATCAACCAGTTGGCGGTAGGCGGCTCCGTCGCCCCTATGGGACGTGCCTTGAACAGATTGCGACATAATAGCGTCTGGGAAAGTGTTAATCATGGCGACCGATAGTATGGCACCCGAGTATCTGGTTTAGCGAACACCTCCCACAATTTTCGACATCACGACGCGCCGCTTCACCTTACGAAATGAGCAGTGAAAAGAGAAGTAAACAGCGTGACAATCGCAATTTGCAGGAATTGGAGCGGGTTGCGCCTCTGCCGTTTGGTGGTTAGACGGAGAACGCGGAAAACGATACTTCGGGAAGTCCTGAGGCCGCTGAGCAAAATTGCGCCGCCCCAAAAGAGTGAGTGGGCAATACATGGCGGCGTGAGCGGTTAGCTGGATTGCTCTGTGGCATCATCTTGGGCAACTGCAATTGGCCGGCCAAACCAATCCGGGTTACATTCTCCGCGGGGCCCGGAGAAGTTCGCGATGTCGACCGACCAGACCCACTTAAGCCGACGCCACCGAGCGGATTTTGTTTCGGGGCCGGCCTGGGTCGCGTGGCACAGCAAGGTGCGCATCGCCGTGCTGACGGTGGCCCTGTTCATGGCCCTTTGCTGAGCACCCCGCCGGCGGGGGCCGGGATCTCCGCAGCCGCTCGCTGGGCGTCGGGGCTGAGGCCGAAAATGTGGAACTGGTGCGACAACGGTTCGTACCCGTGCGCCCGGCAGATCTCGTCCCGCAGCTTGGTCAGCGCCTCGCTGTTGAACTCGATCACCCGCCCGGTGGCCGCGCAGATCAGGTAGTCGTGCGTCTCCCGCCCGACGATCACCTCGTAGTACGACTGCTTGTTGTCGAAGAACACCTGCTTGACGATCCCCGCGTCCTGCAGCTGCTCCAGCGTCCGGTAGACCGTCGCCCGGCTCACCCGGTGGCCCAGCCCCTTCAGGTCGTCCACCAACTGCTCCGGCGCGAACAGCTTGTCGTTCCGCAGCACCGCGTCCAGCATCATGGCCCGCTCGGGCGTGAACTTCTTCTTGTGCTCGTGCAGGTACCGCCGGAACATGGCGCACACCGGCTCGAACGGCATCGCCTCCCGGCGCGCGATCACCTTCGGCAAGTTCGGCAGGACGTGGGGCGAATCGGGCATGTCGGATCAGTGTAGAAGCGTCGGCGATCGCGGGCAACGCGGGCCGGCCTGCGGACGAAACCTCGAGGACCGAAATCTCGACTAGCGAAACGAGGACGGCGCTACGGACCCTGTCACTCGTTTCGGCGTTCGATATTTCGGCCCTTCGCGGCACGCCGCTTCACCCCCACGCCAGCGACAGCTGCGACTGCCGCGCACCCCCGCCCACCCAGCCCGTCGGGCGGTCCTGCTCGGCCAGCACCAGTCGCCGGTCCATGCCCGGCTCGCGCGCGAACAGCGACCGCAGCAGCCGGGGGCAGTTGGCCTGCCGGCTGCGGTGCAGCAGCACCACCTGCCCCGGCGGAGAACAGCCGGCCCGTCGGCACCGCGCGAACACGCGCTTCACCGCCGACAGCGCCTGCTCGTTGCTCAGGTGCCCCCGCCCGCCGGTGATCCGCCGTTGCACGAAATCCGGCCGGCCGCTGGCCCGCTGCATGGCCGGGTCGTAGTTGCTCTCGATCGCCAGCACGTCCACCCCGCACAACCGGCGGATCAGCTCCACCGGCACCGTCCCCAGGTCGGTGGCGTACCCGATCGACCGCTCGCCGTGCCGCGCCACCAGCGCGTGCGACCCCGCCTCGTCGTGGGCGGTGGCCGTCGTCTCGAGGGTCAGCTCGGCCACCGGCTCGAACGGTCGCCCATCCACGAACGGCACCATCGCCCGCCGCAACCCCTGCGTGTCGGCAGCGTCCAACGCCTCATCCACCCGCTCGGCCGGACAGCACAGCCGAATCCCCCGTCGCACCAGGATCGGCCCCCACGCCGGCGCGAAGTGGTCCCGGTCCAGGTGCGTCAGGCAGACCGCCCCCACGTCGTCCAAAGACGCCCCCACGGCCGCCAGCCGCTCGGCCGTCGCGCGCGGCGACAGGCCGCAGTCGATCAGCAGCAGTCGCCGCCCGTCGAACCGAACGGCCGCGCAGTTCCCCGCCGATCCGCTGGCCAGCACGCACAGTTCCATGGGCGACATCCTTGTCTCCCGAACGCGAAACCAACCCCCGACGTTAGGGGATTGTAACCGACGCCGATCACATCCCCAACTCGGTCAACCCCGGATGGTCCGCCGGCCGCGGGCCCAACGGCCAGTGGAACGTCCGGTCGGCGTCGGCGATCGGCACATCGTTGATGCTCGCCTCGCGCCGCCGCATCAGGCCGTGCTCGTCGAACTCCCACAACTCGTTCCCGTACGACCGGAACCACTGGCCGGCCGCGTCGCGGCTCTCGTAGACGAACCGCACGGCCATGCGGTTGTTCAGCGTCCCCCACAGCTCCTTGATCAGCCGGTAGTCCAGCTCGGCCGACCACTTCCGCGTCAGGAACGCCACGATCGCCTCGCGCCCGCTGAAGATCTCCCCGCGGTTCCGCCACCGGCTGTCGACCGCGTAGGCCAGCGCCGCCTTGGCCGGATCCCGGCTGTTCCAAACGTCCTCGGCCATCCGCACCTTCCGTGCGGCGGTCTCCAGCGTGAACGGCGGCAACGGCGGGCGGGTTGGGTCGGTCATGGACGCAGTGTATGGGCGTGGGCACCGGTCCGGGAGCCTCACTAGATCAGTCGGTCCAACGTCGGCCGAATGGCGTCTGCCCACAACTGGTACGCCGCCGGCGACAGGTGCAGGTAGTCGGGCATGATCGTTGTCGGCAGCACGCCGTCCGGCCGCAGGAACACCGGGCCGATGTCCAGATAGTGAACGTGCGTCCCACCCCCCAGCGGCGCGATCAGCCGGTTCAGCTCGACCACCGCCCGCCGCAACGGCTCGTTTGGCTCGCGCTCGCGCGGGAACACCGCCAGCAGCAGGATCGGCGATCCCGGCAGCTTTTCCCGCAGCTTCGCCACGACCGCCGCCACGCCCGCCGCCGTCTCGGCGGGCGTGTCGTCGCCGTTGCCCAGGTTGTTCGTGCCGATCAGCAGCACGACCAGCCTCGGCGACAGCCCGTCCACCTCGCCGTGGTCCAGCCGCCACAGCACGTGCTGCGTCTCGTCGCCGCCGATGCCCAGGTTCAGCGCGTTCCGCGGGACGTACTCGCGGTTCCACGTGTCGCGCCCCTCGCCCAGCCACCCCTCGGTGATCGAGTCGCCGACGAACAGCAAATCGACCGGAGCCAGGTCGCGCTGGGCCAGGAACGCCTCGTGCCGTTTGACCCACTCGGCGAACGGAAACCAGTCGGCGTCCTGCGGGGCGGGGGTGGTGGAGACCGACATCTCGGAGAATGTAGCGGCGTCGGTCACGACAGGTAAATGTCGGCCAATCTCGGGAGGTGACGGCGGGCCTCATGGGCGTCGTCGAAATTCCAATCTTCCCCGGTCATCATTGCTGACTCGTTTCGGGCTGGGTAAGGGTCTTTGTCGGAATGACCCGTCACCTTCATCCAAGCCTGGTGTGCCGCGGCGTACATCTCGGCCTCGGCGGCCATCTCCGGAAGACGTCCCAGATTGGCCAATGCGTCCGGCTCTGCTACCGCCGTCTCGTATACCCGCTGACCCATGCCGATCAGCCAGCAACGGAAGTAGTAGAACCCGTCGTCAGATGATCCCCCGTTGATCAGGTACGAGGCACCCCACAAGTCCACCGTGTAGGCGTCGGCAGCTAAGCGATCAAAGATATGATTCCACTCGACGATCTCGTCGGCCGGAAGACGTTCGAGTTCGGCCTGCAGGTTTTGACTCCACGCCCGGTCGCTGGCCCGCAGTGGGTCCGCCGGCCGTGCAAGGTCGACGATGTCCCAGAATCGCTTGTTGTTCAAGACAACTACCCCAGTTGCCCAAGAGGCAAGCAAACCGCACCAAGTCGGCACCGCGGCCGACCTACGCCGGCATTCCGACCACGCTCACTACGCCGCCCGGGACGGCTTGAGCACTTCCACATGGGCGACGTGGATATAGGAGCAGAACGCCAGTCGCTCCCCGTCCGGACGGGTTGAATCTGGGATGGCCAGGATCAACGTGCGAGCCGTGGGCATCGCCATCTCCGGGTGCATGACGTTGTAGCTCTCACCACTACTCATGACGACGCGGAATGGCTCAAAGGGGGCACGATGGAGGATGTCCCGAAACGTGTCTGCTGTCATGCCCACCATCATATCAAAACGGTCTTGGCGTTTCCTCGCATGCCCTCCGGTAGTCCTCGGGCGTGTCCACGTCCACCGCTGCGGCCGGCAGGTCGACGGGGACGACGTGCGGCCCACTCAGCAGCCGTTTCGCTCCCGCGGCTGGGTCCAGCGACAGCAGGGCGTCGAACCGGTCCCGCCCGAACACCGCCGGCACGCCGACCGTGCCCGCATAGCGGGCGGCGACGGTTCTTCCCGTGCGACGGAAGGTATCGACCAGTAGTTGAATGGCGGCGGCATCCACGTTCGGCTGGTCGCACAGGGTCACGACCACGCCGGCGATCTCGGGCAACCACACGGCAGCCATGCCGGTGCGGATCGACGATCCCATGCCCAGCTGCCAATCGGGGTTCTGGATCGGCGTGACGGAAAGACCCGCCAGTTCAGCCCGCATCTCGTCGACGTCATGCCCCAGCACGACGATGACAGGATGACAACCGCTCCGGACGGCGACGTCAGCCGCGCGTCGCAGCAGGGATTGGCCGTTGATCGGCAGGAGTTGCTTGGGCGAACCCATGCGGCTCGACCCGCCAGCAGCAAGCACGATGATGCCGATCACTGTCGACCCCGTTTAGCGACGGCCCGGAGGGCCGGCTACAAGTCCATGCCGGCCCTCCGGGCCGTCGCTAAACGGTCACGCCGTCACGACCTTCAGCGCCCGCCCCTTCTTCCGCGGCACCTTCGCCACCAGGTCGTAGGCCTGGTAGTCGGTCACCTTCACATCAATGAACTGTCCCGGGTGCAGCACGGTGCCGTTGCCGTCGACGTGGACGACGCTGTCGATGTCGGGCGCCTGCCCGGCGTGCCGGCCGACGTACCCGTCCTCGGCATCCCGGCCGGCGGGGCGGTCGATCATCACCTGAATCGTCTGGCCCACCGTGTCCGAGGCTCGGGTGAACGCCACCGCCTGCTGCGCCAGCATCAGTTCCTCGACGCGGGCCTGCTTCACCTCGTCCGGCAGCTGCCCGGCCATCCGGCCCATCGGCGTGCCCGGCTCGGCGCTGTACGGGAACACGCCCATCGCGTCGAAGCCGAAGTCCTTCACGAACCTCACCAGTTCCGCGTGCTCGGCCTCCGTCTCCGTCGGGCTGCCGGCGATGAACGTCGTGCGGATCGACATGCCGGGGATCTTGCGGAGCTTCTCCAGCAACGTGCGGATCTGCTGGCCCGTCACCCGCCGCTTCATCACGTTCAGCAGCCGGTCGTTGATGTGCTGCAGCGGCATGTCGATGTACTTCACCACCCGCGGGCTGGCGGCGATCGTGTCGATCATCTCGTCCGTGAAGCACGACGGGTAGGCGTACATCAGCCGCAGCCAGCCGACGTCGGTCAGCTGCTTGTTCAGCGTCCGCAGCAGGCCCGACAGGCCCCCGGGCTGGCCGATGTCGTCGCCGTAGCTGGTGGTGTCCTGCCCGATCAGGTTCAGCTCGACCGCCCCGTCGGCCGCCAGCTCCTTCGCTTCGGCCAGGATCTGCGACACCGGCTTCGACCGCATCGGCCCGCGGATGCCGGGGATCGTGCAGAACGAACACCCCTGGTTGCACCCCTCGCTCACGCGCAGGTAGGCCCAGTGGCGGGGGGTCAGACGCAGGCGGGCCCGGTCGTCCTCAAATCGCGGCCCGGCGTTCTCGAGAGTCGACGTCAGCACCGCCAGCCGTCTCGCCGACCCCTGGCCCCCCACCTCCAACTGCGCCTTCTCGGCCAGCGTCTTCAAATAGTATGGTCTGGCTTGCTTCTGATTTAACAGGTTCAATAGAGCAGAGAACATCTTGAAGGGCATCTACCAGATGCGCTTCACCAAGCCATCCAAAATCCAGGAGAAGGCTTTGCCTCTCCTACTTGCTAACCCTCCCCAAAACATGATTGGCCAATCTCAATCAGGTACTGGAAAAACTGCTGCTTTTATCCTTAACATTCTCACTCGTCTCGATTTCTCTTCTGGCATGATTGATCAGCCACAAGCGCTTATCCTTGCTCCAAGTAGGGAGCTCGCACGTCAAATCCTAGGTGTTTGTCAGATCATGGGTGAATACCTTGAGGGTCTCAAAGTGGAAGCTGCGATTCCTGTTGAGAGAGAACAGCGTGGAAAGCAAATTCTTGGCCAGGTTGTGGTCGGTACACCAGGCACGACCATGGACCTTATTCGCCGTCGCCTCCTGAACGCAACCCATATCAAAGTTCTTGTTCTCGATGAGGCAGACAATATGCTAGATCAACAGGGTCTTGGAGATCAATGCATCCGTGTTAAGCAGTAAGTTCCGGTGTTTCCATCTATCCTAGACGAATCTGACTGCTCCTAAGACTATTGCCGAGGAACATTCAAGTAGTCTTGTTCTCAGCAACCTTCCCAGACAAAGTTGTCGGATTCGCAAATAAGTTCGCTCCCAACGCCAACACGATCACTCTTAGACATGAGGAACTCACAGTCGACGGAATAAAGCAGCTGTATCTTGACTGCCCAACCGAGGAGGATAAGTATACTTCACTTGTTCGACTCTACGGTATGATGACCATTGGATCATCGATCATCTTTGTGAGGGTAGGTTTTCTCGACTGCTTATATGGAACTCAAATTAACCTTTGGTCAGACTAAGAAGACTGCTCTTGAGATTGAGCAGCGTATGAATCATGAGGGTCATGCAGTGGCTTGTCTTACATCCGACTATGAAGGGAGCAATCGCGACGTAATCATCGACTCTTTCCGAAGCGGTCGATCCAAGGTCTTGATCGCCACCAACGTGCTCTCTCGTGGTATCGATGTACAAACTGTGTCTCTTGTCGTCAACTATGTACGTACCACACTCTCATAGGCTTTTTGCACAACTCACCATTCCTCAGGATCTACCCGACGATGGGAAAGGCCATGCAGATCCTCAAACCTACCTCCATCGCATAGGGCGCACTGGGCGCTTCGGGCGAGTGGGTGTTGCTATTGCTATGGTCTGTGGTCCGCAGAGTTACAGACTGGTTAAGGAAATATCAGAATATTTCGCTGTTGAGATGACATCGCTCCCATACAATGATTGGGACCAAATAGAGGAGATCGTCAAGAAGGTCGTCAAGAGCAGTCGTGCTGGCGCAAACTTCACTAAGGCTACCGTTGGGCAGTCAAGCGATACTAGCATGTAAGCTTCTAACCGAACGAATTCCACCTTAGAATGTCTAGCACCGAAGAGCTTGTACCGCAGGGCGAACGCGAGGAAATGCTACTGTCCAGGCCAAAGCCCAGGGGATGGAATGCTGACTAGTTGTGCCAATCGCAGGGAAAATTGATCTACTATCCAGCGGGTCATGCTTCCAAAGGATTAATGAATTGATGTCGGCGGCTTCTACTGGATGGGCACTGCATGGATGGACAGGGGCATTGGCGCGGAAAGGGATATTAGGAGGAACAGTAGCAAACTACAGGTAGACTTGCTTACCTTCCAAGCATTAGCATACTAAAAAGTTACAACCCTACGAGTCAGCCGGCTGTCATTATGCTAACATTCCTACTGACAATTTCATAACAGATTACATTCAATCAAGGACCTACATTTATGGTATATCGTTCGCAAAGTACTCACAGCCCAAACGAATAATCAAGAATATCAGGCCTTGGCCTGGACTACCCACCTCTTAAAGAAATCGACAGCCTGATCCTCCGCCAACTGCCCCATTTTCTTCTCCTCTTCATCCCCCGGATTCCCTCTAACAGCAAACCCGTGCCTCGCCCCCTCAATAACATTCATCTCAAATTTCCCTGTTCCAAACTCCTTCTCCTTTTCCTTGAAAATGCCCTTAATGGTCTCCATCCCCTCCAGCTTCAATTGTATATCCAGCGTTCCATTACTAATACATAGCGGCAATCTCACGTTCTCGATATCTGTCGGCATCACCAAATTACTTGGATGAGCGGTGTATCCTGCATCTATAA
>CBDAQA010000029.1:0-135523 GCA_965198865.1 Tepidisphaeraceae bacterium
GCCCGGCGGACGGTGGCGAACCTGCTGGCGGTCACCGGGGCGCGGTTCGCGCTGCTGGGCGGATGGTTCGCCGCCACGCGCCTGCTGGCGCGGGCGGCGGGGCCTGCGGGATTCGGGCTTTACACGCTTTGCGTGAGCGCCATCCGCGTCGTGACCGGGCTCGCCGGCGACCCGGTGGACGTGGCGGTCATGCGGTCGGGCGTCGCTGCACGTGCGGACCGATCGACCCCGGGCGTTGGCCGTTGTTCGGTCGGCGTTCGCCATCCGAGGGACCGTTGGTTTGGCGGGCATCGCGCTGGCCGCCGCGGTGCCGTGGGCGGCGTCGTGGGCGATCTTCGACACGGTCGACCAGCGGCGACTGGCGATCCTGACGGCGGTGGGCGTTCTGGGCGACCTGCTGTTGCGGTCGGTCCTGGGGTACTTCCAGTTGGCGGAGACGTTCGGCCGGTTCCTGGCCGTGGACGTCGTGTGGCAGTTGGGCCGGGCGACGGCCGTGGTCGCGCTGGTGGTGGCGGGGCGGCTCGACGCGTTGTCGGCGGTGATGGTCTACGTGTTCGCGCCGTACGTGGCGTTCGCCGTGGGATGGGTCCTGCTGCCCGGCGACATGGGGCGACCGTCGATCCCGCGGCGGGGGGACGTGGCCGACGTGTTCCGCGCCGCCCGCTGGGTGGCGGCGGCGACGGCGGTCGGGGCGGTGTACGAGCGGCTGGACCTGTTCCTGCTGGCCCGGTTCCGCAGCAAGACCGAGGTCGGCCTGTACGGCGGGGCGATGTTCCTGGCCTCGATCCCCGACTTCATCGATGGCTGCGCGCAGACGGTCCTCGCCCCCAAGGTGGCCCCGGCGCACGCGGCGGGACGGTTCAACCACTTGAATCGGCTTTACCTGCAGGTCGCGATCCCGCTCGGCCTGTTGGCTGCCTTCGCGGCCCTTGGGTTGGGCCGGTGGGGGGTGGAGGCGTTCC
This sequence comes from Tepidisphaeraceae bacterium, assembly GCA_965198865.1. Lineage (GTDB taxonomy): Bacteria > Planctomycetota > Phycisphaerae > Tepidisphaerales > Tepidisphaeraceae > CBDAQA01. The sequence continues at coordinate 963 of CBDAQA010000029.1, forward strand.
TGTCGGCCGAGTATGCGGGGTCGAGCGGGGTGTTCGAACTGCTGGTGATGGGCACGCTGTTCAACCTGGTCGTCACGCCGCTGTCGTCGGCGTTGCTGAATTACGTCGCCCCGCGCGCGTCGGCTGCGGTGACGGCGGGTGGGCTGGCGATCGTGGCGATTGGCGGGCTGGCGCTGATCCCCCGCTTCGGGGCGATGGGGGCGGCGGGGGTCATTGTTACCGCTCGCGTGTTCGTGGGGACGACGGTCGCCGTCCTGGCGTGGCGGATTGGCCGGCGGCGTCCCGTTTAAAAACGTCGCCACAAAGGAGCCGCGCACGCCGTGACTTCGCATTAATTGGTTTTCCCTGCAATCCGCTCACTGCGGAGTACCTTCGTGCGCGGCTCCTTAACGCCGGTTGGTCCCAAACGGTTCTCGGACAGCTTCCAAACGGGGTCGCGTTCGGGCGGGTTGCCGCTACAATCGCGCGCCGGTCGTGGCGACGCGGTCAGGTTCCCCCGGTGAGGTTCCGCTCGATGAAAGCAGTCATTCTGGCCGGGGGGATGGGGACGCGGATCTCGGAGGAGACCAACGTCAAGCCCAAGCCGATGGTGGAGGTGGGGGGCAAGCCGATCCTGTGGCACATCATGAAGGGGTACAGCGCCCACGGCGTGCACGACTTCGTGATCTGCCTGGGCTACAAGGGGTACGTCATCAAGGAGTACTTCGCCAACTACTTCCTGCACATGTCGGACGTGACGTTCGACATGGCGCACAACAAGATGGAGGTCCACGAGCGCTACGCCGAGCCGTGGCGGGTGACGCTGGTGGACACGGGCGAGCAGACCATGACCGGCGGGCGGCTGCGGCACGTGAGGCCCTACCTGGCCGAGGAGGAGGCGTTCTGCTTCACCTACGGCGACGGGGTGGGGAACATCGACATCACGAAACAGTTGGCGTTCCACAAGAGCCACGGCAAGCTGGCGACGCTGACGGCCGTGCAGCCGCCGGGGCGGTTTGGGAGCCTGGAGTTGTCCGGCCGAAACGTGACGAGCTTCGTGGAGAAGCCGCACGGCGACGGGGCTTGGATCAACGGCGGGTTCTTCGTGCTGAGCCCCAAGGTGATCGACCGCATCGACGGGCCCGACACCGTGTGGGAGCAGGAGCCGCTGAAGGGGCTCGCGGCCGACGGGCAGCTGATGGCCTACCAGCACGGCGACTTCTGGCAGCCGATGGACACGCTGCGGGACAAGGTCCACCTGGAAGAGCTGTGGGCGAGCGGGCGGGCCCCGTGGAAGGTGTGGAAATGAACGCCGCGTGGTGGCGCGGCCGCCGCGTCCTTGTCACCGGCCACACCGGGTTCAAGGGGTCGTGGCTCTGCCTGTTGCTGCAGCGGGCCGGTGCCGACGTGCGCGGGTTCTCGCTGCCGCCGCCGACGAACCCCAGCTTGTACGCGTTGGCGAAGATCGACGTGCCGACGACGACCGGCGACGTGCGCGATGCGGCCGCCGTGGCCGACGCCGTGCGACGGGCCGAGGCGGAGGTGGTGATCCACATGGCCGCCCAGCCGTTGGTGCGCGAGAGCTACCGCGACCCGATCGGCACGTACGCCACGAACGTGATGGGCACGGCCCACGTGCTCGACGCGATCCGGAAGTCCCTTGGCGTGCGGGGCGTGGTCGTGGTCACCACCGACAAGTGCTACGAGAACCGCGAGTGGATCTGGGGCTACCGCGAGGACGAGGCGATGGGCGGGTACGACCCCTACTCCAGCAGCAAGGGGTGCGCGGAGCTGGTGACGGCCGCCTATCGCAAGTCGTACTTTCGGGACACGAAGACGGCCGTGGCAACCGCCCGGGCCGGCAACGTGATCGGCGGGGGCGACTGGGCGGCCGACCGGCTCGTGCCGGACCTGGTGCGGGCGTTCGTAGAAAAACGGCCCGTCATTATACGAAACCCCGACTCGGTTCGGCCGTGGCAATTGGTGCTGGAACCCTTGGTCGGCTACCTGACGCTGGCCGAGCGGTTGGTCGACGGTGGCCAGCCGTTCGCGGAGGCGTTTAACTTCGGGCCCGCCGAAACCGACGCGAAGCCGGTGCAGTGGATCTGCGATCGCTTGGCCAAGCAGTGGGGCGACGGGGCCGAGTGGAAACTGACTGGAGAGTCGCACCCGCACGAGGCGTACTACCTGAAGCTGGACGCGAGCAAGGCGGCGGCGAAGCTGGGCTGGCGGCCGCGGACCGACCTGGGCACCGCGTTGGACTGGATCGTGGAGTGGTATAGAACCTGGCGCGACGGCGGCGACGTGCGGGCGGTGTCGGAACGACAGGTGGAGCGGTTCCTAGCGATGAGTTCCGTCCATTAGCGCCCCGCTCCGCGGGGCTTTGTGAGACGAAGAGACCCCCGCAGAGCGGGGGGCTAATGGAAGAAGGAAACGACGGATCATGCCCCAGCGCCCCTGCCGATTCTGCTCTGCCCCCCTGACGGTCACGTTCGCGGACCTGGGCATGTCCCCGCCGAGCAACGCGTTCCTCAAGCCGGAACAGCTGAACCTCATGGAGCGGTTCTACCCGCTGCACGCCTACGTCTGCGAGCGGTGCAAGCTGGTGCAGCTGGAGGAGTTCGAGAGCCCGTCCGAGATCTTCACCGAGTACGCCTACTTCAGCAGCTTCAGCGACAGCTGGCTGCGGCACGCCGAGGGGTACGTCGGGGCGATGGTCGACCGGTTCGGGTTCAACGGCTCGTCGCAGGTGGTCGAGATCGCCAGCAATGACGGCTACCTGCTGCAGTACTTCAAGCAGCGCGGCGTGCCGGTGCTGGGCGTCGAGCCGGCCGCCAACGTGGCCAAGGTCGCGCTGGAGCAGCGGGGCGTCCCCAGCCGGGTGGAGTTCTTCGGTCGGGACGCGGCGAAGAAGATGGTCGCCGACGGCATCCGGGCCGACCTGCTGCTGGGCAACAACGTCCTGGCCCACGTGCCGGACATCAACGACTTCGTGGGCGGCATGCGGGTGTTGCTCCGGTCCGACGGCATCGTCACGATGGAGTTCCCCCACCTGCTCCGGCTGATCGAGCAGAACCAGTTCGACACGATCTACCACGAGCACTTCAGCTACCTCAGCTTCCTCACGGTCGAGCAGGTGTTCGCCAAGGCCGACCTGCGGCTGTTCGACGTCGAGGAACTGCCCACCCACGGCGGGTCGATCCGCATCTACGCCTGCCGCGCCGGAAGCAGCCGACCCACCGAGGCGCGGGTCGAGCGCATGCGGCAGTTGGAGCGCGACGGCGGGCTGGCCGACCTGGCGGTCTACCGCGCGTTCGAGCAGCGGGTGCGGGCCACCAAGCGCGACCTGCTCGACTTCCTGATCCGCGCCAAGCGCGACGGGAAAAGCGTGGCGGCCTATGGTGCTGCTGCCAAGGGCAACACGCTGCTGAACTACTGTGGCGTTCGGGCCGACATGGTCGATTACGTGGTGGACAAGAACCCCTACAAGCAGGACCGCTTCTGCCCGGGGACGCACGTTCCGGTCCACGGGCCGGAGCGGCTGGCACAGACGAGGCCCGACTACGTGCTGATCCTCCCCTGGAACATCCGGGACGAAGTGGTGGAGCAGATGCGCGGCATCCGCGAGTGGGGCGGCCGGTTCGTGGTCGCGATTCCGAGCGTGGAGGTATTGCCGTGACGTTCGAGCCCACCCCGCTGGACGGGGCCTTCGTGATCACCCCCGAGCTCTTCCGCGACGAGCGGGGGTTCTTCGCCTACACGTTCGACCTGAAGAAGTTCGACGCCGCCGGCCTGCACGGCGGCATCGTGCAGTCGAACATCTCCTTCAACGGCCGCCGCGGCACCGTGCGCGGCATGCACTTCCAGGCCGACCCCGTCCCCCAGCCCAAGCTGGTCCGCTGCACGACCGGCAGCATCTACGACGTGCTGGTCGACCTCCGCCCCGAGTCGCCGACCCACAAGCAGTGGTTCGGCGTCGAGCTGTCGTCGGTCAACCACCTGGCGCTCTACATCCCCGCCGGCTTCGCCCACGGGTTCCAGACGTTCTACGACGACACCGAAGTGCTGTACGAGATGTTCGCCCCGTTCGCCCCCGACACCGCCCGCGGCGTCCGCTACGACGACCCCGCCTTCGGCATCCGCTGGCCGCTGGCGGTCACCGTCATCAGCGAGCGCGACCGGCTGTACCCGGACTACACGGGGTAGATTCCGACTGGAGGCGTTTGAAAAACCAGAACGGACTCACCACGGAGGCACGGAGACACGGAGAAACCGCTGTTTTCGACCTATTCTCTGTGTCTCCGTGCCTCCGTGGTAAATCTGCCTTGGGTTTTTCAAAGCGTTCAATGGCGAACTCCCGAATTTCGAGACGGCGTTCTGTCGTGCGTTTCCTCGTTTCGCCATTCGAGATTGCGCCATTCGAAATTCTGCTATGAAACGCGTCCTCCTCACCGGCGGTTCCGGGTTCATCGGCCGTCACGCGATCGCCCCGTTGAACCGCGTCGGGTACGAGGTCCACGCCGTCGACCGCCGCTCGTCCGGGATCGACCTGATGGATCGCCGCCAGGTCGACGACCTGGTCGCGCGCGTCCGCCCGACGCACCTGCTCCACTTCGCCTGGTACGCCGAGCACGGGAAGTTCTGGTCGTCGCCGCTGAACCTCGATTGGACGGCCGCGTCGCTGAACCTGTTCCGCGCGTTCGCCGACGCCGGCGGCCAGCGGGCCGTCTTTTCTGGCACCTGCGCCGAGTACGACTGGACCGGCGATCCCCAGCTGGTCGAGGATGTCACCCCCAGCACCCCCGGCACGCTCTACGGCACCTGCAAGAACAGCCTGCGCGAGATCGTCCTCAAGGCCGGTGGTCCGACGGTCGCCTGGGGCCGCATCTTCTTCCTCTTTGGCCCCGGCGAGCCCCGCGACCGCCTCGTGCCCTCCATCCTTGGCCCGCTTCAGCGCGGCGAAACGGCGACCGTCCGCAGCGGCGGTCACGTCCGCGACCTGATGCACGTCGCCGACGTCGCCGCCGCCTTCGTGGCCCTGCTCGACTCGGGTCTCACCGGCACCGTGAACATCGCGTCCGGCCACCCCGTGACCTTGGGCGATGTTGCCCGTACCCTCGGCGACCTCGTCGGCCGGCCAGACCTGGTGCGCGTCGAGGACGCGCCCGGCTCGGCCACCAACCCGAAGGTGATGACGGCCGACGCGTCGAAGTTGACCAGCCTCGGGTTCAATCCCCGCTATGGCCTGCGCGACGGGCTGGCGACGTTGCTGTAGGGCGTGGTTCGCCACGCCGGTCAAGGCATCGAAGGCGTGGTGAACCACGCCCTACTTGAGTGGGTCTGACGGAGCCGGGGGTTGTCGCCCCGGTGGTGGTTCTGCCCAGGAGCGTGTTCGTGACCGCGTTGAACCCCGGGGCGTACGTGGGCCGGGCCACCCTCATGGGCCGCGGCGCGGCCGGCTTCGCCGGCGAGCTCTATCGCAGCCGCCGGCTGATCCTCGACCTCACCCGCCGCGAGTTCCGCAGCCGATACCTCGGCACCGCGTTCGGGCTGATCTGGGCGTTCGTCCACCCCAGCGTGATGACGGCGATCTACTTCTTCGTGTTCAAGTACCCCCTCAAGGGTGCCGGCGCCGTCAGCATGCCCACCTGGGGCACGCTGCCGCCGGTGTCGGCCAAGTTCGTCTGCTGGCTGCTGGCGGGGCTGGTGCCGTGGTTCATCGCCTCCGACGTGGTGGCCGTCGGCAGCTCGGTCATCACCGACAACCGCTTCCTCGTGAAGAAGGTCGTCTTCCGCGTCAGCCTGCTGCCGGTCGTCCGGCTCCTCAGCCTGCTGCCGGTCCACCTCTTCTTCATCCTCGTCATCCAGGCCATCGTCTGGGGATACGGCTACCCGCCGAGCTGGTACTCGCTGCAGGTGTTCTACTACCTGGCCTGCCTGATGCTGGCCGGCCTCGGCTGGTCGTGGTTCATCTCGGCCCTCACGCCGTTCCTCAAAGACCTGGGCCAGGTCGTCCAGGTGATCATGCAGGTGCTGTTCTGGTGGACGCCCCTCGTGTGGAACATCGGCATGATTTCCGAGCACAGCTGGGTGCGGACGGTGCTGATGGCCAACCCGCTGTTCTACGTCGTGCAGGGGTACCGCGAGTCGCTGATCTCGCGCGTGGCGTTCTGGCATCACCCGGGGGTGGGGTTATACTTCTGGGGACTGACGATCGGCCTGCTGCTGGTCGGCGGCACCGTCTTCGCCCGGCTCCGGTCCCACTTCGCCGACGTGCTGTGACCCGGCCCCCAACCTTTCACCCCGCCCACGGACGATCCCCGACATGAGCAACGAAGCCCCCGCGCCCGACATCGCCCCCGCGCCCGACGTCGCCCCCGCGCCCGCCCCGGTCCCCAGCATCCTCGACGCCTACCTCCACACCGCCCCCACCGACCAGAACGCCATCGACCTGTTCAAGGGCGAGTGGGCCTCGAAGTTCCCCCCGCCGTTCGGCGCGCTGGAGACCGGCGGCGTCCCCCTGTTCCAGGACTCCCGCATCCACTGGGCCCTGGAGAAGCTCGGCGGCGCCCGCGGCGACTCGGTCCTGGAGCTCGGGCCGCTCGAGGGTGCCCACGCCTACATGATGGAGCAGGCCGGCGCCGCGTCGGTCATCGCCATCGAGGCCAACACCCGCGCCTACCTGAAGTGCCTGATCACCAAGGAGATCATGGGCCTGAAGCGCACCCGCTTCCTCTGCGGCGACTTCATGCCCTACCTGGAAGCCTCCAACGAGCAGTTCGACCTGCTGCTGGCCACCGGCGTCCTGTACCACATGAAGGACCCCGTCCGCCTGCTGCAGCTGGTCGGCCAGCACACGCGCCGCACGCACATCTGGACCCACATCTACGACGCCGGCCCGCTGTCGACCCAGCCCAACCTCAACCAGCGCTTCACCGCCCCCGTCGAGACTACCGAGATCAACGGCCTCACCGTCGAGCTCCACCGCCAGGACTACCAGGAGTCGCTCGCCTCCAAGACCTACTGCGGCGGCGGCCAGGACTACAGCGTCTGGCTCACCCGCGACGGCCTGCTCGACACGCTCCGCGCCGTCGGCTTCACCAAGATCGAGACCAGCTTCGACCAGCCCGACCACCCCCACGGCCCCGCCATCGCCCTCGTGGCCAGCAAGTGAATCGAGGCACGCACGAAGCCCCGGCGGGGGCTCCCTGGGGTGTAACGCGATCACCGCAGGAACAGGTCCTGTAAAACGCTCTTCACCCCGTACGAGTACGTTGCGTAGTTGCCGCGTCGCAGCTCCGCGCCGACGACGCCCACCCGCCGGAACCAGTTCCGCGGGAGCTCGTGGCGCCGTCGGCTGTGGGCGACCTTCTCGCGCAGCAGCGCCAGCACCTCCGCCGCTTGCGGCTTCGCAGACCAACGCCCGTGGTGCGGCAGCGACTCCCACGGACGTTGATCCGCGAAGCCGCAAGCGGCATCCGATTCCAACCGATCGATCGCCGCCTCGCACAGCAACGCCACATTCAGAAACGCATCCGTCTCCACCTGCCGCCGCGCCATGCGGATCTGGCTCACCAACCCGTGCCGCTTCAGCCCCACCGTGTTCGACCCGTGCAGCCGATACCGGATCAGATCTCGATCCACCGGCGCAATGTCCCCCACGCACGCCAGCATCAATGTGATCCAGATGTCGTGGCAGTGCGGCAGGTCCGGGATCGGCAACAGCAGCGGCCGGTAACTGGATCGAAACGCCAGCGTCGCCCCCGCCGCGACCGCGTGCCGCAGCAGCACCGGCACCGCGTCCCCGCGGCGCACGCGGTCCTGCTCGGCCGCGTCGAACCACACCGAGTCCCACAGCCGGTACCCCGCCGGCGACAGGTCGGCGTGCACCACCTCGGCATTGGAGAACGCCATCGCCGCCCCGCCGGCCAGCCGGTCGACCAGCGTCGCCACCTTCTCCGGGTGCCACACGTCGTCCTGGTCGCACAGCACGATCACGTCGCCCGCGCACAGCGAGATCGCCCGCTCGAAGTTCTTCGTGACGCCCAGCCGCCGCTCGTTGCGGACGACGGCGATCCCCGCCGCCTCGACGGCCGCCACCGTGTCGTCGGTCGACCCGTCATCGCAGACGATGATCTCGTCCACGGCTCGCGTCTGCGCCGCGATGGACCGCAGTTGCTCGCCGATGAATCGCTCGCCGTTGTGGGTGCACATGGCGACCGACACGCGGACGGGCGGGGATGGTGGTCCGTCGGTCATCGTTGTTGCCGGCGTGCCCGCTTCAGCGGGGCACGGTGCTCGCGTGCCCCGCTGAAGCGGGCACGCCGGAGGTCACAGAAACAGGTCCTGCGCGAAGCTCTTCCACCCCAGCGCGTACCGCCGATACCGCAACGACGCCAACTCCCCGAAGCTCATCACCCGCGACCGTTCCCCCATCCGCATCGCCGACCGCATCGCGTAGTGAGCCGACTTCGCCCGCAGCTGCGCGACGGCACGCGCTGGCCCGTCCGAAGCCGCCAGCCGCTCCGCCGCCGCGCCGTACGCCGCCGCCTCCTTCGTGAACTGGTCCCGAGGCAAAGTCCACGCCAACTTCAGCTGCCGCACCAGGGTCCGCGGCGGGACGCCCTGCGCCTGCTCCACGTGCTGCCGATACCCGATCAACGGCTCCGGGATCGCCGCCGCCGGCGCGACCGCCGACGCCAGCAGCGCGATCCACCCGTCGTGCATCCACCCCGTCCCGATCGGCAGCACCAGCGGCCGCAGCCGGCTCGCGAACGCCATCGTTGCCCCGGTGACGACGTTGTACCGCAGCAGCACGTCGAAGATGCGCCCCGCCCCGACCGCGCGCCGCAGCGCCGGCGTGAACGCCACGCCATCCCACAGCTGGTACCCCAACGCCCTCCCACCCCGATTAATCGCCTCAGCATCGCTGAACACGAACCCCAGATCCGGCTGCCGCTCGAACGCCGCGGCGATCACCGCCAGCTTGTCCGCCCGCCACACGTCGTCCTGATCGCAGCACGCGATCACATCGCCCGTGCAGGCACCGATGGCCCGCTCGAAGTTCTTCGCTGGCCCCAGCCCGTCGGTGGTCGCATGCACGTGCACCGAGAACGGCGCGGCTGCCACGAAGCGGTTCAGCTGTTCGACCGTGTCATCGGTCGACCCGTCGTCGAACGCCACCATCTCGTCGGGCAGGCGCGTCTGCGCCAGCAGGCTGGCCAACTGTGCCTGGAGGAACGCGCCCCCGTTGTAGGTGCAGAGCGCGATCGACAGGCGGCGAGGCATGGGCGTGGTCCGATTCGCTGACGCCGGTGTCTGAGGTACCCCGAAGACCCGGTTCTTCGGCGTACCTCAGATACCGGCGTGCCAACTCACTCACCCGATCCGAAAGTCGCACCCCTGCATGGTCAGGTTCGGGTTGTAGTACGGGTCCAGCGGCACTCGATCGGCCCACACCCGCTTGAACGCCTCCAGCTCGGCCGGGTCGGTGCCGGCCTTGCTGACCGACTCGTGGTGGTACAGCTTCGCGTACGGCGTGTAGACCACCCGCAGCCCGCGCTCGCGCAGCCGCAGGCAGTAGTCCACGTCGTTGTAGTTCAGCGGGAACGCCTCGCTGAACCCGCCCAGCTCGCGGTAGACGCCCGCCCGGGTCATCAGGCACGCCCCGGTCACCGCCGACCAGTTCCGGTGTACGACCGAGCTGTTGAAGTACCCCGGGTGGTCGCCGGGGAACTGGTAGAACGGGTGGCCCGGGTTCCCCTCCAACAGGTTGACCCCCACGTGCTGTTGCGTGTCGTTCGGAAAGAGCAACTGTGGCCCCACGCCGCCCACGCCTCCCAGCTGGCTGAACTCCAGCATCGCCTCGATCCAGTCGGGCGTGATCAGCTCGACGTCGTCGTTCAGCAGCACCAGGTGTTCCCCCCTGGCCGCGAACGCCCCCTCGTTCAGCTTGCGCGCCAGGTTGAACCGGCCCGTGCCGGGGTCGGCGTAGTGCAGCCGCCGCACGTTCAACGGCTCCAGCCGCTCGGCCAGCTCGTCGCCCATGTCGTGGTTGTCGATCACCACGATCTCCAGGTTCCCGTAGGTCGACAGCCGCCGGATGCTGCTGACGCACTCCAGCACGAACCACGTCTGCCGGCCGCGCACCTCCACCGGCCGGCTGGCCGTCGGGATCACCAGAGACACCAGCGGGCTCCCCCGGATCGCGTACCGCACCCGGTGGTGCCCCGGCCCAGGCCCGTCCTCGACGGTGCCGGGGGTGCCGCTGATGTCGAGGTAGTTCTGGATCGCCGCCCGCGCGCGGAAGTGCGCCTCGGGCTTGGCCTCGGCCCCGCCGGCGGTGCTGCTGGGGATCACCCGCCAGTGGTACAGCACGTCGGGCACGTGGTGGACCTTCGGGTTGCCGGCCACCAGCCGCAGCGCCAGGTCGTAGTCCTGGCAGCTGTCGAACGCGCTCCGCCACCCGCCCAGCTGGCGCACCAGCGATGCCCGGTAGACGCTCAGGTGGCACGTGTACATGCACGCCAGGAAGTACTCCGGCGACCAGTCCGGCTTGAAGAACGGGTCGACGTGCCCGCCGGTCGGCGACAGCTTGTCTTCGTCGCTGTAGATCATGTCAACCGACGGGTCGGCCACGATCGCCTCGGCGATCGCGAACAGCGCGTGCTCGGCGTACGCGTCGTCGTGGTCGAGCATCGCGATGTACGACCCGCTCGCCAACCCCAGCGCCGTGTTCGACGCCGCCGCGATGTTCCCGTTGGTCGGCCGGTACGCCACCTTGATCCGCTCCGGCTCGGCGGCGGCGTACTGGTCGATCACCCGCCGCACGTGCGGGCTGGGCGACGCGTCGTCGGCGATGCACAGCTCCCAGTTCGGGTAGGTCTGGCGGACCACCGACTCGATGCACGGCCGCAGGTACTCCTCGGCCACGTCGTAGACCGGCAGGATCACCGAGATCAGCGGGGCGGCGGTGCCCCAACCCTCAGCCGTGGCGCGCATGCGCTCGCGGTCGGCGTCGGTCAGCGCGTGCCGCTTGCGCCACAGGTCGTAGTTGGTGAACGCCGTCGTGCTCTCGACGTTGCTCACCAGCTGGCCGTGGAACTTGGCGAAGTCGCCGGTGAGCAGGATCTTCAGCCCCAGCAGGATCGACGGCCGGTGGCTGCCGCCGCCGAAGATCATCTTCCGCGCGTTGCCCAGCACGGCGGCGGTGTTGAACCAGACCCTGCTCATCGGCTCGAGCGAGAACCGCTCGACCCGCCACTCGCACGGCGCCTGCACCGCGTCGAACCGCATCAGGTAGGTGGGCCGGCGCAGCGGGACCATGCGGTCGATCACCGTGTCGCCCGCCACCCGTCCCAGCACCAGGTGCTCCTCCTGGTGGAACCCGCTGCCGGTGTCGAAGTAGACGACGGCCCGGCTGGCCACGCTGCAGTGGATCGTCGCCCGCAGCCGGGCCCAGCCGACGATCGGCGTGATCGGCACGAGGAACATCGGCGTGCCGCTGCCCGCCCAGCCCGCCCCCCCCGACCCATCGCGGTGGAACGCGCCGTACCCGGTCATCGGCACCAGCCGGTCGATCGTCACCCGCAGCCGGCCCAGGAACCGCGACCACATCAGCCCCGCCCGGCCCCACCGCCACGCCGGCGACCGCAGCGCCCGCCGCAGCGCCTCGCCCAGCGTGTCCCGCGTCAGGTACGCCGCCGACAGCTCGTCCCGCGTCCGCGCCAGCGTGCGGGTCAGCTCCGCCACCTGCTTCTCCGCGTTGGCCAACGATTCGGCGGCCGTGGGCGTCGGGGGGGGCTTGGGCGTGGCGGAACGGGACGGCGTCGGCGGGGTTGGGGTCGTCAGGGTCGACATGGATTGAGCGCGGAATTATCGCCGGGTCACCGGCCGACGCAAAAGATGCGAAGCCGGGAAATCGCGAACGGCGGCCCGCCGTCCACCGGCTCCAGCCAGAACCCGTAAGCCGGCTCGGTCAGGACCACGTCCGACGCGAACGACGCCGGCCCGTCGACCGGGCCCAAGTCGATGCGGTGCGCCGGGTCGTACGGTCCGCCCGCGTCCCAGTACAGCCCCACGCGGGTCGGCGCCGCTGACGATGCGGCGAGTTCCACGCGCACCCGCCCCGACATCGGCGCGGTGCCGATCACGAACCGCGCCGGGGGGACCGATCGCAGCTGCGACTCGGTCAGCGTCGGCGGTGCCCGGAACGGCCACGGCCGCGGTGCCGCCAGCGCCGCCGTCAGCACCGCGCGCTGCGCCCGCAACAGGTCGGCCTCCAACGCGGCGGCCGCCACGTGATCGGCGTGCCGCTGTTCCAACTCGCTGGCCCGCCGCTCGTGGTGATCGGCCGCCGCCTGCTTGGCGGCGACGGCGGCGGTCAGCTGTGCCGCGTGCAGCTGCAGCGCCGCCCGCTGCCGTTCCAGCTCCGCCGCGTGCCCCACGTGGTGCTCCACCGCCGACTGTTTCGCCGCGACGTCGGCCGTCAGTTGATCGGCGTGCTGCTGGAGGGCGGCCCGCTGCCGCTCCAGTTCCGTCGCGTGCCGCTCGTGCTGCTCGGCCGCCGTCTGCTTCGCCTCGACCGCTGCCGCCAATTGGTCGGCGTGCCGCCGCAGCGCCGCCCGTTGCCGCTCCAGCTCGGCCGCCAGCGCGTCGTGATGCTCCACGGCCGCCTGCTTGACGGCCACCACCTCGGTCAACTGCTGCGCGTGCAGTTGGTGCGCGTCCCGCTGCTTGGTCAGCTCCGCGATCAGCTCGTGCGCCGCCGCCAGCTCCACCCGGCACGACCGCACCATCGCCGGGGCAAGGTCGGTCACCTGCAGCGCCGCCACCGTGCGGTAGTCGAGGTACGCGTCGGCTGGCAGCGTGCCGTCACGCAGGGCCCGCTGCACGCGCGCGGTGAGCGTATCGCCGTCATCGCTGGCCGGCCGTTGGTGGACCAGCGCCGGATCCAGCTTCGCCGTCGCTTCGGCGAGGTTCACGCCCGGGAGATTGAGCGTCGCGGCGTATCCCGCCGGGTCGGCCATCAACCGGTCGTAGTCGATCACCACCGTCGGCAAACCGCGGGTGAAGTGCCGCGCCCCCAGCAGCGACTGCAGGTAGAACCGCGACCACGTCCGGTCGTCGGCCCACTTGGCCTCCAGCGCCACGTTGCTCCGCCGGCACGCCGCCTCCGACCGCAGCGTGATCACCGCCGACACGGCGTACCCCATCCCCTCCAGCACCCGTTGCCACAGTGGGAACGTGAAGCAGAACCGCGGGTCCTTCAGGCCGATGTGCGGCGCGTCGCCGAACTCGGCTCGCACCTGCTCGGCGATGCGTACCTTCAGCCCGTCCAGCGCCGCGTCATCGAAGTCGGACTCGACCGGCAGGAAGTCGTCGGAGTAGACCGACCCCATCGCCTCCACGGCCAGGTTGTTCACCTGGTTCACCCACTCCATCTCGAAGAAGTTGGGGTTGTGCCCGTGGACGGCCGTGTCCAGGAAGTGGGCCGGGTCGCCGAAGTGGATGGAGCCGTCGCTGAGCAGCTGCGCGACGGCGCTGGTGCCGCTGCGGGGGACGCCGACGATCAGGTGGGCCGTGCGGTCACTCATGCGACGGAGGACACCGCCGGTTCCGCAATCTCTGCATCGGTCGCGTCGTCGTCATCCGACGTGACCGTGGGCTCGAACCCGAAGTCGACGAACCCGGTCACCTGCCGGCGGTTCTCGCTCTTCACCCGCACGGCCAGCACGTCCACCACGCGGGCGAGGAACCCCTGGTGCCCCTCGGCGAACCCGGTCACGCCGCAGTTGAAGTAGTAGACGCCGGGCAACAGCGACGCGGTGAACTCGAACGACACCGACCCGCGCCGCCCCGCGGCCAGGTGCGGGATCGCGTCGGTCGGGGCGGCGTGGGCGGTGCCGCCCAGCTCCAGCCCGCTGGTCGACTTCAGCACGCAGCCGTACAGCACGTTGCCGCAGTCCCTGTCGAACGCCACGTCGTAAGAGAACCGGTACCGCCGGCCCGCCCGCAGCACGTTGACGACCCTGCCGTCGGTCGACTCGACCCGCGGGTTCAGGATGCGCGCGCCCTGCGACGCGTAGCTCGTCGTGCTCTGCGGCACGAGCCCCGGCTCCACGTCGTCGCTGGCGTCGTAGCCGGCCGTCACCGGGCGGTAGACCGGCGACGCCGATTCCGCCGTGATCGGCCGGGCCACCTCGCCCGCGCGGGTGGCGCGGATCAGCTCCGCCCGGAACTCGCCGCGGTGCGGCTCGGGCATGTACAGGAACTTCTGGTAGTCGTTCACCACGTCGCGCGCCGGCCCCACGCGCACCATCTCGCCGTGGTCCAGGAACACCGCCCGCCTGCACAGCTGCGTGACCATCGCCGCCGCGTGCGACACGAACAGCACCGTCCCGCCGCCCGAGCGGAACCGCTCCAGCGCCCCGAAGCACTTGCGCTGGAACAGCTCGTCGCCCACGGCCAACGCCTCGTCCACGATCAGCACGTCGCACGGGATGCAGATCTGCAGCGCGAACCCCAGCCGGACGGCCATGCCCGAGCTGTAGACCTTGATCGGCTGGTCGATGAACCGGCCGATGTCGGCGAACTCGGTCACCTGCTCCACCAGCCGGTTCATGTCGGCCTGGGGCACGCCCAGGATGGCGGCGTTGATCAGCACGTTCTGCCGGCCGGTCTCCTCGGGGTTGAACCCCGCGCCCAGCTCCAGCAGGCCGTTCACCTTGCCGTTGATGCGGACCGAGCCCACGGTGGGCGACAGCACGCCGAACATCAGCTGCAGCAGGGTCGACTTGCCCGACCCGTTGGAGCCGACGATGCCGACGGTCTCGCCGCGCTCGACGGTGAAGGAGATGTCGCGGAGGGCCCAGAACTCGCGGTAGAGCTTGCGGTCGCCGAGCACGAAGGACTGCCGCAGGCGGTCCATGTTGCGGTCGTAGACGTGATAGCACTTGCCGACGTTCGACACGACGGCCGCGGGTTCGGCGGACATTGCGGGCGATGGTATCGTCGCGGGCGGCGGGGGGCCAGCGTGCCGGGCGACCCGTCGCCAAACGGGGACGTGTCAAACCGCGTCGCTCCCGGTCCGGTCGATCCGCCTCACCCCATCGGTCGACCCGACCAGCACCGTGTCGGCCATGCCGAGGAACAGGCCGGTGCCGACGACGCCGGCACGGTCGAGCAGGGCCCGCTCCATGGCGGCGGGGTCGGCGATGCCGTTGGCAAAGTGGAGGTCGTAGATCAGGTTGCCGTTGTCGGTGTTGAACACCATCCCGCCGACCTTGCGGAGCTTCGGCTCGGCGCCGAGCGTGCGGAAGAAGCCGGCCTGCACCTCGTACGAGAACTGCACCACCTCGACCGGCAGCGGCGAGCGGGCACCCAGTTGCGGAACCGTCTTGCTGCCGTCGGCGATGATGACGAACCGCCGGCTGTTCTGGGCGACGATCTTCTCGCGGATCAGCGCCCCCCCGAGCCCCTTGATCAGCCGCATCTGCGGGTCGACCTCGTCGGCGCCGTCGACGGTGACGTCGATCACCGGGTGGCGGGCCAGCGTGGTGAGCGGGATGCCGAGCTCGGTGGCGCGCGTCTCGGACTGGCGCGACGTGGGGACGCCGACGATGTCGGTCAGCGCGCCGGTCCGGATGGCCGCGGCCAGTGCCTGCAGGAAGAAGTCGGCCGTCGAGCCGGTGCCCAGTCCGACGACCATGCCGCTGGTCAGCAGCGGGAGGGCCGCCTCGGCCGCGACGCGTTTGGCATCCATGGCCGCAAGATAGTTCCGGCGGTCAGCGTCGGCTAGGGGCACCGTCGTGTGATCGGTTCAGAGCCCAGCGGCCCCGCCGCGGGTCCCCCCGCAGTGCGCCCGAAGAACCCGCAGTGGAGCCGTAGGGCTCTGACGGGGCGTATCAACCGCGCCGGGCGATCTGCCTGGCGAGCTCCCGCGCCGTGATCGACAATCGTTGGTGGGCGAACTCGCAGCCGGGGTCGACCGCGATCGTTCGGCGGTAGGCCGCCATCCGCTTGGTCGGGTCGGGCTCGGCGTCGGCCTCGGCAAGGAACGGGGCGTGCAGCCGGTCCCAGATGGCGATGACGGCGGCGTACGTCTCGGGCGTGCCGCGGGCGGTCACCGGGGGCAGGTCCGCGGGGTGCAGCACCAACGATCCCGGCGGCAGCAGGTCGAGCAGGTCGTCCGTCGGCCGGGGGACCGGCTCGGGGAGGGACGCGTCGAACGGAACGACGGCGATCAACGGCTGGTCGGTCGGGCCGGGGTAGGCGGCGGCCAGGAACGTTTCGGCGTACAGGTGTCCCTCGGCCGCGAACCGTCGGACGGCCGCCGCCGGCGCGGTCGTGCCCCAGCCGGCGACCAGCAGCTGGCCGTGCGGCCGGGCGACGAGCGCGGCGGCGGGGTCGATCGCGTGCTCGGCCGACGTGGCGATCAGGTGCAGGTGGACCGCCCCCTCGCCCGCGCGCAGCCGGGCCTGGCGGCGCGCCTCCTGCAGCGGCATGTACAGCCGGGCCAGCGTGTCGAAGTCCTCGGCGTCCCACGCGATCGCCTCGGCCCCGGCGAGCGTGGCGGCGGCGGACAGGTAGTCGGTCGCGATCAGCTGCTCCTGCCCCAGCTCGCACGCCGCCTGAAGTTGGTCCCGGATCTGGGGGTCGAACATCGCCGCATTGTGCCCCCGCCGACCGCCCCGGCAAAGCGGCGGTGTGGCCCGATTCGCCACCCCGGCCCTGCCGTCCTTGTCGTTCGGCGGGACCAGATTGACATCGCGGCACTGCCTCACACAATGCCCGCCGTGCCCCGGGTACCGGTTCCACTGCGCCTTCAGGGGGCCGATTTCTACGTGCCATCGCACGCGCCGGTCCGGTCGATGCCGACCGTGCTGGACGGCGACATCCCGCTGCACGACCACGACTTCATCGAGGTCGTCCTCGTGCTGGGCGGGGCCGGGTCCCACCGCACGATCTACGGCGATCAACCCCTCAGCCGGGGTGACGCGTTCATCCTCCGGCCCGGCGCGTGGCACGGCTACCTGAACGCCGACGGGCTGCAGCTGTACGAGACGCGATTCGGCCTGGACCTGCTGGCCGGGGAGCTGTCTTGGGACGACCCGGCCGTCGAGCAGTTGTTGTGGTTGGCCCCGCTCAGCCTGGACCGGCGGGGACTGTTGCATGTGCGACTGTCGGATGAGCAGTTGACAAGGGTCGCGCGGGTGGCCGACGAGATTCACCGCGCGGTGACGCCGTCGGGGTCGCTGGACCGCTGCGAGGAGGTCGCCCGGCTGCGCGCGCTGGTGTCCGAGCTGAGCCGGGCGTTCGCCGCGCGGATGCCGGTGCAGCGCAAGGGCAAGCCCGAGCCGCACCTGGCCGTGACCGGCGGCATTCAGCTGATGGAGTCGGACCTCCGCCGCGACTGGACCCTGCCCGAGCTGGCCCGGCGGTTGGAGGTCGACAAGAGCTACCTGGTCCGCCTGTTCCGCGCCCACACCGGCATGCCCCCGATGCGCTTCCTGGCCCGCATGCGGGCCGAGTGGGCCGCCGTGCTGCTGCTCCGCACCGACCGCGACATCGCCGTCATCGGCCGACTGGTCGGCTGGGACGACCCCAACTACTTCGCCCGCCGGTTCAGGGCCGAGTTCGGGGTCAGCGCGACGAGGTACCGGGCGCGGTTGGGGGAGATGGTGTAGGATCGTAGCAGAGGGTCGGAGGAGCGGAGGGGCGGCTATGGCGAACAAGAAGGTGAGAACCCATTGAGATCTGGACGTGTACCAGCGGTCGCAGCAAGTTGTCCGATGCAGAGACCGACGGCGCTGAGACGCGGGTGTGGGTCAAGTTTGCCGTCCACTGCAACTCTGCGATTGCAAGAATGCGGACGTCCATGATCTCACGTCTCGACCCCTGGCTGCTCGACCAGCGCGGCTAAAGATCAATTGCCTCTGCCCCTCCGCTCCTCCGCTCGTACAATTCCCCATGCCCGCCACCCTGATCCAACTCAGCACCTCCCCCGGCGGGATGCCCAAGCTGCCCCGCCCCGAAGCGGTCGTCACGATCGACGGCGTCGACGGCGACTGGCAGGCCAACCGCAAGTACCACGGCGGCCGCGACCGGGCGATCTGCCTGTTCAGCGTCGAGCTGTACGACCGGCTCCGCGAGCAGTTCCAGATCGACCTCCAGCCGGGCTCCGTCGGCGAGAACTTCACCACGCGGGGCGTTGACCTCGACGCGCTGGGCCCCGGCGACGTGCTGGCCGTCGGGCCCTGCCGCATTCGGGTCACCAAGGTGCGCGAGCCGTGCCGCAGCCTGCACCGCTGGGACAAGCGGCTGATGCAGGCGATGCTCGGCCACAGCGGCTGGGTCTGCCGCGTGCTGGACGGCGGCACCGTCCGGCCGGGCGACCCGGTCACCGTCGAGCGCAGCGAGTGAACCCCATCAGAGCCCAGCGCCTCCGCCGCGGGTGTCCACGACGCGCCGCACCTTTCACGTCCGTTGAAACCCGCGGTACGCCCCCGTGCGAACTTTCACCCGCTGCCGAAACGTCCTAAACTTCGCACGCCATGAGCAAGCTGACGTTCGACATCGACGCGGTGATCGAGGGCCAGGCCCGGCTGACCGACGCGCAGGCGCTGGAGCTGTACCGCCACCGGTCGCTGCACGACCTGGGCCAGTGGGCGCACGCGGTGACGATGCGGATGCACCCCGAGGACCACCGCACCTACGTCATCGACCGGAACATCAACTACACGAACGTCTGCACGGCCAAGTGCACGTTCTGCGCCTTCCGCCGGGACCACGAGGACCCGGACAGCTACACGCTGACCACGGCCAAGATCGGGGAGAAGATCCGCGAGCTGGTGGCCATCGACGGCACGCAGATCCTCATGCAGGGCGGCATGAACGACCGGCTGCCGATCGAGTGGTACGAGGACCTGCTGCGGTTTATCAAGCGGGACTTCCCCACGGTCCACATCCACGCCTTCTCACCGCCGGAGTTCGTCGAGTTCGAGCGGTTCTTCGGCATGGACGTGCGCGACGTGATCCGCCGGCTGAAGGCGGCGGGGCTGGACACGATCCCCGGCGGCGGCGGCGAGATCTTCGACCCGCGCGTGAGACGCCGCATCGGCATCGGCAAGTGCAGCGGCGACGACTGGCTGCGCGTCATGCGCGTCGCCCACGAGGAGGGGATGAACACCAGCGCCACGATGCTGATCGGGCACATCGAGTTCCTGCGCGACCGCGTCAGCCACATGGCGGCGATCCGCGACATGCAGGACTACGCGGCCACGTTGGGCCGGAGCCCGAATGACGAAATTCGAATGACGAGACGCGCTGCTGGGCAGGTCGTCCGCGACGCGCAGGCGCGGTGGCCCGGCGTGTTCGAGAAGTCTGCCGTTTCGTCATTCGAGCTTCAAAATTCGAACTTCGGCGCTTACGGCGCGTTCATCCATTGGCCCTTCCAGCGTGAGAACACGCCGCTCGGTCGCGCCAAGGAGTGGGACGAGGCGACCTACGGTCCGTTCGACGATAGCACGAACGACGACATCCTCCGTGGCCGCGTCGTCCGCATGGCCGGTGCCGACGAGTACCTGCGCACGCTGGCGATCGCCCGGCTCTACCTGGACAACGTGCCGTCGCTGCAGAGCAGCTGGGTCACCATGGGCCCCAAGATCGGCCAGCTGGCGCTGTTCTTCGGGGCGAACGACATGGGCAGCGTGATGATGGAGGAGAACGTCGTCAGCGCCGCGGGCACGACGTACAAGCTGGAGGAGCGGGAGATCTGCCGCCTGATCCGCGACGCCGGCTGGGTGCCGGCCCAGCGCGACCAGTACTACAACGTCCTCAAACGCCACGATTCGGCCGACGCCCCGGACCTACGCCCGCGGCCGAACCCGCCGGTGCGGAACGTCGCCCGGATCGACAAGGCGTACGTCGGCGCCGCGCCTGGCTTGGACGACGGGGCCGACGTGAGCGTGCGGGTGCAACTGCCGATCTTGGGGGATGCGCCGGCTCGCGGGGTGGGTGGGTAAGCCCGTGCCCCGCTAAAGCGGGCACGCCGGTCCCGAATTGTCAATTTCTGGCGTGCCCGCTTTAGCGGGGCACGGTAGGCTTGCCGGCATGGGACGCCTCTACAGGTCCAGCCATACCCACAACGAGTTCTGGAACGGCCAACACCGCTTCGAGCACTGGTACCGCGACAACTCGGTCTTCTTCATCACCGCTCGCTGCCTCGACCGTACGCCAGCCTTCCGGTCCGACCGGGCCAAGTCCATCTTCTGGGACCGCTTCGAGCACTGGACCGCAGCGCTCGCGTTCGTCCCGTGGATCACCACGGTGATGGACAACCACTACCACACGCTCGGCTACATGCGCGAGGGCCGAAAACTCGGCACGCTCATGCAGCGGATCCATGGCTCCGTCGCCAAGCTGGTCAACGACACGCTCGATGTCCGCCTTACGCCGTTCTGGCGGGACAGTGCCGGCCACGACTACTTCGACGGCTGCCTCCGCGACCCGCTCCAGTGTCGGCGAGCCTACCGCTACACGCTGCTCCAGTGCCGCCGAGCCGGCATCTGCCACGACCCGCGCGACTACCCGCACACGCGCGTCCACCTCGACGTCGATCGCGGCATCGAACGCGCCATTGAGCTCGACGCCTTTCTGGCCGAGGTGCCGTACTTCCGCTACGACCGCCGCACGGGCCGATCCCGATGAACCCGCCCGGCCTGCCCCGCTTCAGCGGGGCACGGTTCGCTCCCGCCACCGCCGCACCAGGAAGTACTCGTTGAACGGCCGGTCGTCGGTGACGACGACCGACGGGTCGCCGCCCATCAGGTCCGCCACCGGCCGCTCGCGGGCCAGCACCTGGCCCACGTAGCCGGCCAGCGTGCCGCGCGGGTGCCACTCGAGCAGGTCGGCCGCCGCCGCCGGGGGCATGGCGGCGGCGGCCTGCTCGGCCGTGAGTGTCGGGATCGGCGACATCGACCCCAGCAGGTGCGTCCCCCAGTCCTCCACCGACGCGAAGCACCGCACGTGCGGGAACGACGTCGCCATCGACCGCACGACCGCCCGGCACGTCGACGGGTCGCCGCTGGGCGACCACATCTGCACGATGCCGTCGGGGTTCAGGTGACGCTTGGCCAGCGCGTAGAAGTCGCTGGAGAACAGCAGGCTCGACCCCGCCGCCTCCGCCGGGGGCGGCGGGTCGACCGTGATCATGTCGAACGACCGCCCGCACCGGCTCAGGTACCGCCGGCCGTCGTCGATCACCACGTGCGCGTGCGGGTCGGCCAGGCGCCGGTCGGCGTCGTCGAAGTACTGGCCGAACATCCGCGGGACGCTCGGCACCAGCTCGACCACCGTCGTGTCGATCCCCCAGCTCAGCGCCGACCGGTACGACGTGCCCATCCCGAAGCAGATCACCAGCGCCGACCGCGGCGGCCCCCGGTGCAGGGCCAGCGGCAGGTGGGAGATGAACTTCGTGATCGGCGTCAGCTTGGTCATGCCGATCCCGTTCACGATCAGCCACCGCTGGAACCCCTCGTTGCCGAACGCCGCCACCGACGCGATCGCGTCGCGCCGGACCTGCACGTGCGGGGCGATGTCGCCGACGTGCTCCTCGAAGTCGCGGGGGACCAGCAGCGCCACCGCCAGCGTGGTCCCCACGATCAGCCCGCCCCGCGCCACCCGCGCCGACCCCAGCCGCCACGCCTCGGCCGCCCAGCAGGCGACCAGCGGGAGCGACAGCAGGACCAGCGCGATCCGCCCGCTGACGTACGGCATCAGCCCGTAGCACGCGACCAGCGGCCCCAGGATGCACCCGACGACGTTCGCCGCGTACGCCGTCCCCGCCCGGCCCGGCTGGCCGGACGAGTAGTCGTCGATCAGGCTCGGCGTCAGGTAGCCCAGCAGCCCGCAGAGGGGGCAGATGCTGAGCAGGATGATCGCCGCGCTCCGCGGGTCGATGACCTCGGTGTCGAAGTTCTGCGCGGTGACGCGCACGTCGTTGGCCAGGGCGGGCAGCAGGGCCGCGACGGCGATGGCGAGGAACAGCGTCGCCCGCCGACCCCGCCCTCCGCACCATCCCCGCCGCGCGACCCACCGGTACGCCGCCGAGCCGGCGAAGGTCGCCGCCAGGTAGGCGAACAGGATCATGGCGAACGAGTAGACCTGCGTCTTGAGCACGACCGCGAACCCGCGGCACCAGACGACCTCCATCGCCATCGACACGAACCCGGTGGCGAACAGGACCGCCCGCACGAACCGGTCGGACGCGGGCCCCGCCGCGACCCTCGCGGTTGCCCCGCCCGGCTCATCGCTGGACAAGACCGCCGGTTCGGCTGCGTCCCGTCGCACAGTCGCGCCCAGCCCGGCGGCGACGACGGCGATCACCCCGTTGCCGGCGGCGGCCACCCACAGCGTGTGTCGGAAGCCCAGCATCTCGACCAGCACCAGCGCCGTCAGCGCCGTGCCCGCCATGGCGCCGAGCACGTTGGCCACGTACAGGAAGCTGAACCCGCCGGTGCCGTCGCGCCCCGTCCCGCCGGTCCGCTCGCGGACGTGGGCCAGCATGAACGGGAAGGTCGCGCCCATGCAGACGCACCACGGCAGGATCGACCCCGCCAGCACGACGGCCGACCGGAACAGGTACCCCGCCGAGTCGATCTGCCCCGACCCCAGCAGCGCCCGGCTGCCCGCCGCGAACAGCGCCGGCACGGCGAACGCGCCGCAGCCGATCAGCAGCTCGGCCAGCCCGTAGAACGCCGCCGCCGACAATCCTGTCCACCGCGCCAACGGCCCGATCGCCCGCCCGCCGGCCCACGACCCGACGGCCAGCCCCAGCATGAAGACGGAGATCACGACCGACAGCACCGGCGTGATGATGCCGAACGACGCGAACGCCATCCGCGTCCACACCACCTGGTACACCAGGCCCGAGAACCCCGACAGGAAGAACAGCGTGAACAGCACCCAGCGCGTGAGACGATTCATCAGCCGCCGATGCTACCGGGCCGCCCGACGGCGGGCCACGGCCGGCACTTGACGGCGGTGCTCGGGTGAGACGGATTTGGCCGACGCGGGCAAGCGTGGGTCGCGCCAGATTTGCAAACACTTCTGGCCACGTTCCGCCCCGGGCGGTGACAGATCCATCGCGCCGATTGAGGCGGGTCCTGCGGCGTCCGGTGTTTGACGGTTCCGCCTGCCCCGCCTAGCCTCTCCCCGTGCGTGAGGCGTGTCGCCCACGCGTCCCTGGTCCCCGCCGGCGGCGCTTCGCCCCGGCGAGTTGGAGAACCTGCCATGTGCTGCACACCCCGGCGCGGCTACGCGCCCTTCGGTTTCGATTTCCAAGGTTTTGCCGCCCGCCACGGTCGACGTGACTGGCGCGAGCACTTCATGCGCGGCCGCGGTGGCCACGGCGGGCCCGGCGGCCCCGCCCGACGAGGACGGCGGCGGGTTCGGCGTCCGCCGGCCGCTGCGGTTCCTGGCCTACAAGCTGGAGCTGGACGAGAAGCAGGTCGCCGAGCTCGCCCGCATCCTGGACGAGCTCAAGACCGAGCGCGCCCAGGCGGCCGTCGACGACCGACGCAGCCTGTCCGAACTGGCCGACGCCGTCACCGGCGAGTCGTTCGACCCCGCCAAGGCCACCGCCGCTGGCGAGCGGCGCGTCGCCTCTGCCCAGCGCCAGCGTGACGCCGTCGGCCGGGCGCTGGGCCAGATCCACGCCATGCTCAACCCCGACCAGCGCGGCCGGCTCGCCTACCTGATCCGCACCGGCGTGCTGGCGATGTGACTGGACGGTAAGTTGTTGATTGTCAGTTGTTGGTTGTGAGTTGTTGGTTGTGAGTTGAAGATGCAGTAGAGCCCCGGATGTACGTCCGGGGCTTCTTCTGTTTTCGCTTACGGCGTCACGAGCAGCACGCGCCCGCCGGTGCGGATCAGCCCCGCCGGCTGGCCGGCGGCGGCGAGGGAGTCGAGCAACTCGCGGTCGCCGATGAACTCCCACCGCCGCGGGGCGGCGGGGTCGACCCGCAGCCGCGCCAGGATCGTGGGATCGGTCCGCACGTACGTCACCACGATCCCCGCGGGCGCCGTGACCGATCGCGTCGCCGGCGTGGACGAATGCCGTGGCGTGTCCCGCCGCGCGACCATCGGCCGATCGGTGTGAAGCATCCCCCGACCGGCGATCACCGCCGCAACGGCCACGATCACGACCCCGAGGGTCCGGCCGACGCGCCGCGCGCGCCGGCCGACCGACGGCCGCCCGCACGGCCAGCCGTTCGATCTGGTCCCGCCGTGCCCGTCCGGCCGGCGTCATTTCCGGTTCGACGCTCATGGACGTCCCCCAAGGCCAAGGCCCCCATTCATCCCCGGATGAACACACCCTGGGTGGACGCGGCAGGACATGGCCGAAGGTTCGCGCGAGGGACGGTCCATGCCGCGCCACGGTAACCCCGGGCGTGTTCGCCCGGGGCTAAATGGGGTCTTCGGAAAACCAACGCCATCAAGCCAGATCGTCATCGAAAGCCTCCACCGCCGCCCGCCGCAGTTGACCGATCGCCCGGCGCAGCCGACCGTCGACCGTGCCGATCGACAAGCCCATCGCCCCGGCGATCCGCGCCAGCGTCCACCACTGCTGGTAGCGCAGGTCGATCAGCCGGACCAGCGCCGGGTCGAGCGTGGCCAGCTGCTCCGCGAGCCACGCCTGACGATCGTCGCCGTCGTCGGCCGGCTCGGTCGGACCCACTGGAACGATGACCGCCTCGTGCCGCCGGCGGCGGCTCTCAGCACGCAGGTGGTCGTACGCCGTCGTCCGCAGGACCAGCGTCAGCCAGGCCCGCAGCTGCCCAGCCGTGCCGATCGGCCGAACCGTGCGGACGATCCGCAGCGTCGCCTCCTGCACGATATCCAGGCAGAACGACTCGTCCCGTCCTGTGGCCCGCCGGGCGGCGGCGTACAGGCGGGCGAAGTGGCCCCGGTGGAACGCCGCCACGGCGACCGGGTCGCCGGCGGCCATGGCGGTCGTCAGGGCTAGCGTGTCGTCGGCGGGGTCGGTGGCCATCGGTCAAATCACCGAGCCGCCGGGCGAGTGGCAATCACTTTGGGTGGGCCGTCCTTTTGTGGGCCGGACAGACCAGCCAGCAGGAGGCTTCGTTCGTCGTCGGTCAGCCGGCTCATCGTCTCGATTGCTGAGGCCACGGTATCTCCAAGCGCCGCCGGGCCATCGAAAATCAGCATGCTCGTCGCCTCGTGGACCTTGAGTTTCACCGTCGACCGGTCCGGCGACTCATTGACCATTGCCTGCACGAGCGACAACACGTCGGCCATGGCGGCGTTGGCGTCCTCAGATCGGATCTGCTGCTGGACCTGTATCGCCGCCCGGATGGACACAGCGTGGACCACACTGGCGGCCGGAACTTTTGTGGTCGGCGACGTGGACCCGGACAGCGCCACCACGTACAGCGGATCATTCTGGGATACCGAGTTGTCCGGCTCGATTCGCACGCCGGGGCAGTTCTGGTTCACGAAGTTGACGAACTCGCCCAGCGTGAGCGACGAGGTCTCCATGTTCGGCAGGAGCGGCGTGTACGACTCCGTCACGTTGTTCCGCCGGATGATGTACCGGAAGCGCGGCAGGCGAACCTGCAACGCCTTCAAGTACTCCTCGACATGAACACCGTCGAGCCGACCCGCCGGCAACGGGGCGGCCGCGATGGGCAGGCTGGCGGTGCCGTACACGTCCAGCGGCGTGCCGGGCTCGGGCGTGTACCCGGTGTTGCCGATCTGGATGTACGACAGTTCGTTCGCGGGCCGGGTGGCCGGCGGAGCCTCCGCCGCCGCGACGGCGGCGAACGGCGGCAGCGAGGCGAGGCACGCGACGGCAATGGACAAGCGGTTCATGCGGGTCTCCGTTTCGAGTGGTTCGCCATCCGATACGCCGGCCGACGGCGGGTTTCGCGCGGGTCGGCGATTTTTTCTTCGCGGTCAGAGCCCAGCGGCTCCGCCGCGGGTTCTTCCTCACGGTAGGGTTTTGTTCGGATTTTCGTTGCGTCGGGTTATTGCGGTCTGCTAGAAGAACCCGCGGCGGAGCCGCTGCGCTCTGACTGGTCGACATTGAGGAGCAATGATGCCGGACAAACCCCTGGCGTTCCACATCACGATCGGCACCTACGGCGCTCGGTTGCACGGGTGCGATCGGCCACACGTGGACCTGTCGCACAACACCTACGGCGAGCCGCTGGCGCCGGCGAACGGTTTCCGCGCCGATGAGGCTCGGGCTCGGATGACGCACGACGCGGTGGAGATGTCCGTCGAGCAGCGGCGCGAGGTCGAGGCGGCCATCCGCGATGTGGCGGCCCGGTACGGGTGGGTGATCCACGCGATGGCCTCGAAAGTGGATCACACACACGTGGTTGTCACGGCCGACCGAGAGGGCCAAGCGTTGCGGGACGCGATCAAGGCGGTCGCGTCCCGCTGGCTGAACAAGCGGTTCGCGCCTCGGCCGTGGTGGGCGGAGAACGGCAGCGTGAAGCACATCTGGGACGACGGGTATCTGGGACGGGCGACGAAGTACGTGAACGATCAGCGCGATGTCTAGACCACGCCGTTCAGAGCCCAGCGGCTCCGCCGCGGGTTCTTTTGCGTGATAGTCATCGCGCGATCCGAAGAACCCGCGGAAGAACGCGCGGAAGAACCCGCGGCGGAGCCGCTGGGCTCTGATGCTGATGGGGTTGCTGTACAATCGCCGGCCATGGCCCGTCGCGTTCACGTTCCGTTTCTCATGGTCGGGCGGATGGCGCTGCCGGACGCCGAGTCGCACCACGTGCGCGACGTGCTGCGGATGGGCGTGGGCGATGCGCTGGAGCTGTTCGACGACGACGGCAACACCGCGCCGGCCCGCATCGCGATCGTGGTCGCCGATGGGGTGGCGGTCGACGTGTCGACCGTCGGCGCAGCCGATCGGCCGGCGGTCGCGCTGACCGTCGCCGCGGCGGTGCCCAAGGGGGACCGGGCCGACTGGATGGTGGAGAAGCTCTCGGAGCTGGGCGTGGCCCGGTTCGTCCCGCTGGCGGCGGCCCGGTCGGTCACGCTGCCCGGCGGGCGGAACAAGGTCGAGCGGTGGGAGCGGATCGCCGTCGAGGCGGCCAAGCAGTCGCGCCGGGCCGGCGTGATGATAGTCGATGCCGTGACGCCGTTGGCGACCATGCTCGGCGCATCCAGCGGCTGGGTCCTGTCGACCGGGTCCGACGTCGTTCCGGCAAGCCGGCTGGTGGCCGACGTGGGGCCGACGCTCACGGTGCTCGTGGGGCCGGAGGGCGGGTGGACCGACGAGGAGATGGCTGCCTGTCGGTCGGCCGGGTGGGCTGCGGTCGGTTTGGGCAGAACCGTGCTGCGCGTGGAGACGGCGGCCGTCGCCGTGGCGGCGGTCGTGGCGTGCGGGTCGGCACGTGAATGACCCGGCCCGGCCGCTTCAGCGGGCGGGGGCTTTGCGGGCGGGGGGGATGAGCGTCAGCAGTGGCAGCCCTGCCCGCTGAAGCGGGCAGGCCGGGTGGATGGTGCCTCGGGGAGGATCACGTTGACCGAATCTGGCCCCACCGAGTCGGTCGACCTGCACTGCCCGCTGTGCGCGTACAACCTGCGCGGGCTGGCGGAGCCGCGGTGCCCGGAGTGCGGGTTCGCGTTCTCGTGGGACGAGCTGCGGGCGGCGGGGCGGAACCAGCACCTGTGGCTGTTCGAGCACGGCGACCGACGGAACCTGGCGACGCTGTTGACGACGTGGTGGTGGAACCGGCTGCCGTGGGCGTTCTGGCGGGCGGTGAAGCCGACCAACCCGGTGCGCGTGGGGCGGCTGCTCGGGTACTGGGTGATCGTCAGCGTCATCGGTGTGGCGGCGCTGGCGATGCCGCTGCCGCGCGGCGTGGTCCCGGGTTTCATCGACATGCAGCGTCAGGCGTCCCGTTACGCCCTGTATCGCTCCTTTGGCGGCTACCTCGGACCGACGATTCAATCACCAGCGGATCGGCCGATCGGATGGCTGGCCGATCGGTCGGTCCTGACGTGGCAGACGTTGCGGATGGACCCGGCGCACCCCGGCCTGGTCCTCCCGGTGGCGCTGGCGTGGCCGTGGATGTCGGTGGCGGCGCTGCTGGTGTTCCGCCGGTCGATGCGGCAGGCGCGGATCAACGTCGCCCACGTGCTGCGCGTGGCCCTCTACGGGTGCGACCTGTGGTGGGTCGTCGTCGCGTTCGCCGTGCTGTTCGTCCCGGTCGATGCCATCGGGCCCTGGCGGTGGGTCGACGGCGTGCCGATCCTGTGGCTGGCCGTCACCTGCGGGGCGCTGGCGACGGTCCGCATGGGCCTCGGCTACGGTCGCTACCTGCGTTTCCATCGGCCGCTGTTGACGGTGCTGGCGTCGCAGGTGCTGGTCGTGCTGGCGGTGGCCATCTTTCTGGCGCGGACGACGAACCTGGCGTCGCTGTTCCGGTGAGAATGAAAGCCCCGGATGTACATCCGGGGCCCCCTGATACGGTGCCGTTTGGACGGGTTCCGTTCGCGGGGTTGGGGTGGCAGCCGCTTGCGCCCTCGCGGCCTGCGGTGGCGTCGTCGCGATGGCGCAAGCGACCGCGAACGGGCTCTCGCGAGTGGGGCGAGAATCGGCGGCGTTGCCCGCCGGGGTGTAGCCATCCAACGATCCATGCTAGAGTCGCGGCCCTGGAGCTTTCGACTTGGCCACACGACGGACCCCCCAACCCGTGACGACGCCCGCCGCGACGGCCGTGAAGCCGCCGGTCCGCCCCCCGGTGCCCCCGGTCCCGCCGGTCGACGAGACGAGGGGCGACCTCAAGGGGTCGCAGGTCGGCCGGGCGACGGACGAGGACCTGATGCGCCGCACGCAGAACGGCGACAAGCAGGCGTTCTCGCTGCTGTACGAGCGGTACAGCGGGTCGGTCCTGTCGTACCTGTACCGCATGCTGGGCAACGTCGAGGACGTGGAGTCGATCGGGCAGGAGGTGTTCCTGCGGGCGTTCCGGTTCGCGCCGACCTACCGCTACCCGCAGAAGTTCAGCACCTGGCTGTTCACGATCACCCGCAACCTGGCGATCAACCAGAGCCGGCGCAAGCGGCGCAGCCCCGTGCGGAACGTGACGGAGCTGAACCTGGAGGGGTTCGACGTCAGCGGCGACCCGCACCAGGTGGCCGGGGCGGCGACCGACGACGTGGAGAAGAAGGAGGAGATCGCCCGCGTGCTCAAGGCGCTGGACGACCTGCCCACCGACCAGAAGGAAGTGATCGTGCTCGGCGTGTTCCAGGACCTGAGCTACGCCCAGATGGAGGCGATCACCGGCACCAAGGCGGTCACGCTGCGGTCGCGCATGTTCCACGGCCTGCGGCGGCTGGGGAAGATGGTGGGCGGGGAAGGGGAAGAGAACGTCGAATGATGAAATCTCGAATGCGCGAAACCGAAAGCGATGGGACGTCCCCGCCTCGGTTCGACATTCGAAATTTCAGTCTTCGAACTTTCCGCCGCCCATGGCTGACGAACTCGACATCCCCGAACTCGACGCCGACCCGCGACTGCGGCTGCTGACCGATGCGCTGCGGGCGGGCCCGGGGTCGCCGGAGTGGGCGGCGGCGGTGACCGAGGCGCAGGGCATCGGCGCCCCGCCGGGCATCGACGAGTACGCCGTGCTGCTGGCGGCGCGCGAGCGGCTGGCCGAGGGTCGGGGTTACCGGTCGGTGCGGGCGGGGCCGGGGTTCGGTCGGCGGCTGATGGCGAAGGTCGACGCCGACGTGGCGGCCCGGCCCCGGTCGCCGCTGTCGGCGGGGCTGTTCGCCTACGTCGGCGTCGGGCTGGTCGTCGCCGTCGTCTGCCTGCTGGCGGCCCTGATCCTCCGCAGCATCAGCGGTGAGGGGACCGGCCAAGCCGAACTGGCGCGGGCCTACTTCCCGAACACGTTCGCCTCGGCCACGCTGACCGGGCCGCTGCCGCCGGGGTTCAACCCGATCGGGTCGCTGTCGCTCAACGTCGGCAACGGCCTCGCGCTCGACGACGACAGGAAACTGCCCGCGACCGACGGCTACGCCGGCGGGGGACTGGTCACGCGCAAGGGCGCCCCGGCCGAGGAACCGCTGGCCGTACAGGCGACGTTCCGCTTCGGCCACCTGGGACCCGGGTGCGTGCCGCAGCTGTTCATCTCCGATGCGCCCGACTTCACGCCCGACAAGGGCGTCAGCTCGCACGAGCTGGTCTGGCTGGTGCAGGAGGGGCAGGGCCAGGTGGCCGTCGCCGACGGCAGCGTGAGGGACCCGCGGCTGAGGGTACACGGCGGGGATGAGATCGCCGTGAAGCTGGTCGTCGCCCCCGGCGGCGACGCGGCCGTCGTCTGCAACGGCAACGTCCTGTGGACCGGCGCCAGCGGCCTGGCCGACAAGCCCCGCTACGCCGGCGTGCGGATCCTCTACCGCGGCGACGGCCGGCGAGACGCGGTGACGGTGACCAACCTGAAGGTCGCGCAGAAGTGAACGGTCCGTTGTCAGTGCGCGATGTCGAGAAAGCCCCTGACCCGTCCGACCGCCCACGTCCGACCACTGATGGCTGACCCCCTGTGAGCCCCATGCCGACCGACACCGAGCTCGCCCGCCGACTGGCCGAGGTGACCGGTGCGCTGCGCGCCGAGGTCGGCAAGGTCGTCGTCGGGCAACGGGCGGTGGTCGACCAGGTGCTGACGGCCATCTTCGCGCGCGGGCACTGCCTCGTTCAGGGCGTGCCGGGGCTGGCCAAGACGCTGCTGGTGTCGACGCTGGCGCGGGCGATGGACGTGCGGTTCAGCCGGATCCAGTTCACGCCCGACCTGATGCCCGGCGACGTGACCGGCACCGACATCCTGCAGGAGGACGCCGACAGCGGCCGCCGGCGGTTCGAGTTCCAGCCCGGCCCGGTCTTCGCCCACCTGCTGCTGGCCGACGAGGTGAACCGCGCCCCGCCCAAGGCGCAGGCGGCCCTGCTGCAGGCGATGCAGGAGCGGCAGGTGACCGTCGGGTCGAGCACGTTCGACCTGCCCGACCCGTTCTTCGTGCTGGCCACGCAGAACCCGATCGAGCAGGAGGGCACCTACCCACTGCCCGAGGCGCAGCTCGACCGGTTCATGTTCATGGTGACGGTCGACTACCCCACGCGCGGCGAGGAACTGGACGTGCTAAAGCAGACGACCGGGGGGTCGCTGGCGGATGTGCGACCGGTCGTGTCGGCCGCCGAGATGGTGCAGTTGCAGCGCGTCGTGCGCGCCGTGCCTGTGAGCGACGTGGCGTTCGGCTTCGCGCTGGACGTGGTGCGCGCGACGCGCCCGCAGGACCCGGACGCGGGCGACTTCGTCCGCCACTGGCTGCGGTGGGGGGCCGGGCCGCGCGCGGGGCAGGACCTGATCGTCGCCAGCAAGGCCCGCGCGCTGATGAACGGCCGGCTGCACGTGACGCCCGACGACATCGCCGCCCTCGCCCCGGCGGTGCTGCGGCACCGGTTGATCCCGACGTTCAACGCGGATGCCGAGGGGGTCACGGTGGAGCAGGTGATCGACAAGGTGCTGACGCTGGTGCCGCGGGGGCCGGGGGAGCGATTGCTGTAAGCGCCCGCGCACTTGCCCGCTGAAGCGGGCAGGCCGGGTCGGTTTCACGTCCCGCCTGCCAGCGCGTCCTGCACGTAGGGGTTCTCGGCGGCCTCGTCCGCCAGCAGGCTGGGGTGGCCGTGGCCGGGGAGCAACTGCGTGTCGCGCGGCAGTTGCATGATGCGGCGCAGCGAGGCCTGCAGGTCGGGGAAGCTGCAGTCGGGGAAGTCGGTCCGGCCGACGGCGCCCATCAAGATCAGGTCGCCGCCGATCAGCACGTTGTCCGCCACCAGGTGGAACCCGACGTGCCCCGGCGAGTGGCCGGGCGTGTGGATGACGCGCACCTGGTTCGGGCCGATGTGCAGCACCTGGCCGTCGGCCAGGTGGCCGTCGGCCGACCGGCCGGGCGTGTCGAACGGCAGGGCGTACATGCTCCGCGGGTTCCGCAGCTTCGGCTCGTCCAACGGGTGGACCAGAATCTTCGCGCCGGGGAACCGGCCGGTGACGACCGCGTGGTCGGCGATGTGATCGATGTGCCCGTGCGTCAGCCACAGGCCGACCACGTCCCACCCGTTCTTGATCGCCAGGTCCAGCAGCGGCTCGGTCGTGTGGTCCGGCGCGTCGAACACGACCGCCTGCTTGCTCGGCTCGTCGACGACCAGGTAACTGCTGGTGGCGAACACGCCCCCGGTGTTGCTGATGATCTTCATGCCGGCAGGATAACGTGGAGCCGCACATGGACGTGCGGGGCTTCCACACGTTAGCGGTGATCGAAGTACGGCGCGAGTTCGACGCGCGTGAACGGCCGGTGGGCCGCGTCGTGGCCCACCGCCAGGTAGAGCACGCGGTTGGCCGGCTCGAACACCATCGACTGCAGCGTCCCGCGCCGGCCGACGTGGCCGAGCATCGCCGTGACGGCCGGCTCGTCCACGTGCCCGAACTCGCCGGCCGAGGTCGCGTGCAGGTAGTCGTAGCGGTCGCACCGGCCGGCCGTGTCGGCGTCCTGATCGCGCTGGTGGTTGGTGCTGATGAGGGCCGCGGTGCCCATCGCTCGGCGAACGTGAACGCCCTCCGGCGTGATCTCGGCCACGGCGCGGTCGCCGGCGGCGTCCATCAGCATCAGGTTGTTGGCCGTCTGCCGCGGCGTCGTCTCCAGCAGCTTGATCGCCTCGTCCACCGTTTTGCACCGTTCCAGCACGGTGCGGTAGAGCAGCGGGTAGGGCATGGCCGTGGGCGGGCGGATCGTCCGGGGCACCTCCATGTTGGCCAGGCAGAGGCCGTGCTCGTTCATGCCCGACAGCACGCCGATCAGGCCTGGCCAGCCAACCGAGGCGAAGCCGTACCGCCCACCGTCGCCGCGGACGATGAACAGCGTGGTGTACTTGTCGGCCACGTCCAGCGACCAGAAGTCGAGGTTGCGCCCGAACCGCGCCACGCCGTCCGGCGACGCGGCGGCGGGCAGCGCCACGGTCGAGCAGCCGCTGAGCTGCGCGATGTCGAGGAAGCACTGGGCCAGCATCGCCTCGCGCTCGTCGGTGTGGGACGCCGTCGCCAGCGCCGTCACCTCGGTCCGATGCTCGGGCCGGAGCAGCTTCTCGAACGCACTGGCCTGCGCCAGCGCGACGAACCGGGCCGCCCCGCCCTGGACGAACCGCATGAGGTACTTGTCGTGCAGCGTGCGGATCGCGTCGCCCTGTTGCCGCACCTCGGACGTGGCCATCTGCTCGCCAGAGCCGGCAAGCTCGATGATGGGCACCGCGGCATGGCCCTCGGCCGGTTGCGTGCCCGGGCCGGTGGTCGACAGGTACAGGACCGACGCCGGTCGGGACGAGCAACCCGTGACAAGGGTAAGGGCAATTGCCAGGCGCAGCGTCAAGCGGTTGGGGTGGCGCATGGTGTCGATCCTAGCGCGGGGTCCGGGGCGTCCGATAACGCGGCCGCCCGATAATTTCACGGCTGGAAGCACCCGATCGCCGATGGTGTTCCCGCGACAATTTGTGACGGTTGTTCGGGCGTAGTCCGGCGACGCGCGCGGCCGATGGGACGGTTCGTGACGTGCCTCCAGGAGGGTGGGGCGGTCGGCCGCGGAGCGGTCGGGTCACGGGCTTGGGTCGTCCCCCGAGGGCCGTTATGTCCGGGCTGATGCATTCCGTCGCGGCGAACGTGATGTTCGTCGTCATCTTCTTCTTCGCCGCCGTGCTCCTCACGCTGGGGATGCTCGGCTTCCACTAAGGGGGCAACCGCGTCAGGCGGGCTCGCCGCGGACGATCGTCTTCGTCACCGCGGCCTGCCAGCGCAGGGGCACGCCGTTCAGGTCCGACAGCGCCACGTCGATCCCCCGGGCCTTCATCTCGCGGGCGAGCGGCGTCTTCTCGTTGCGGATCTCGGCGATCAGGCTGGCCCGGTCGCCGTCGTCGATCTCCAGCCACCGCACCTTGCGGCCGGCGTTGACGTCGGACTTGATCAGGTTGGTCAAACGGGTGCGGGTGGTCAGGGTCTTCATCGCGGTAGTGTACCCGGCCCGGGGGTGAAGGGCCTCCCCCCCAAAGAACGGCGGTCGTATGGCTGGCGAGGCCGGGATCGTTCGAGCTCGAAGCGGTTGGCGTCGCGCCGCCCGCTGGGCGGTCGCGTCCGCCGCGGTGGCGGCCGTGGTGCCGCTCACATTCTGGGCCGTGCCGGGCGCGCATCCGGGGGCGCGCGTCCGCGCGACGTGGGCCGACAACGGCGGCGACCAGGTGACGCAGTGGGTCGTGCGGCGGGGGTTCGACCGGAACGGCTACGTCCACCAGGAACAGCTGCGCACCTGGAACGCCGCCACGCCGGCCGCGCTAGAAGGGGTCCGGGCGAGCCACCCGGTCGAGCTGCCGCCGACGCGGTCGTGGCTGCTGCAGTACACCGAGTACGGCCACGACCACGTCTACCTGCCGCGCGGGCTGCTGCTCACCGAGGACGGCGTGATCCGCACGCTGCCGTACAGCCTGATGGCACTCGCGCTGTCGTCGCCGGCGATGCTTTGGGGGGTGGTCACGGCGTGGCGGCGAGTGCGGGGGTGGGCGAGCGCGTGAGGCCGCGATGGCGCAAGCGACTGCCGGCCCGACCGCAAAAGTGCGATCCCATCCTCCTCCGTACGGGTCAATCGAACGCCTCGGCGGCCTCGCCCTTTGGTCTCGTCTTCCAGCGGCGGTGGACCCACAGGTACTGGCCGGGGTCGGCGCGGATGAAGTCCTCGATCGCCTTGGTGTACCGCTGCGTGATGTAGCGAAGCGGGTCGTCCTGCCCGGCCCAGTCGTCGGGGTAGATGATGTCCTGCGCGCCCACCTTGAAGTGGAACTGGTTCTGCACCCGCCGGGCGTAGCCGATCACGACCGGCACCCTGTATTGCATCGCCAGCAGGCCAATCGATTTGTAGGTGGACGCCTTGCGGCCGAAGAAGTCGACGAACATCCCCTTGGGGCCGGCGTTCTGGTCGGCGATGATGCCGATCGCGCCGTGGGCCTCGAGCACGGCCGTCACGATGGGGGTGGCGCCCTTCTTGTCGATGATCCGCTGCCCCTTGCGCTCGCGGATGCCCAGCAGCCACTCGTTGACGTACCGGTTGTCCAGCGGGCGGGCGATGCTGGTCGTGTCGAAGCCGAGCGTGGCCAGCACGTACCCCAGGATCTCCCAGTTGCCGTAGTGGCCGGTCAGCATGATCAGGCCGCGGTGCTTCTCCATCAGGAGGGCGAGCACGTCGCGGAAGTTCTCCAGGTCGACGTAGTCGGCCCAGGTGTCGATCCGCACGAGCCGGGTGGTGAACAGCACCTCGACGAACAGCATGAACAGCTGCTGCATTGAACGCTTGGCCAGCGCCCGGCGCTGCCGGTCGGTCATGTCGGGGAAGCTGCGCGAGAGGTTGGCCAGCGCCCGCTCGCGGTGGCGGCGGTCGACGGCGTACATGAAGCTGCCCAGCAGCTTCGCCGTCCGCAGGTTCGCGCCGACCGGGAACCCCTGCAGCCCCATGTTGACCAGCCGCAGGCCGACGTACTGGACCAGGTCGATGAACTTGTTCCGCGGCTTGGCCATGGGGCGGGGGGATGATAGCGGGGGCGCGGGTGGAGGGGCAGGGCGGGAGGCGGGGTGAGGGGGTGACGGGGTGTCGGGGTGGTGGGGTGACGGGGCAGGCGTTGTCACCCCATCACGCCATCACCCCGCCCCCCACTCACCCTGCCAGCTTTTGCAGCTCCGCCACCCGCTCCGGCTTCAGTCGCTTCGGCTCTCCAACGGGCAGCGCGGCGTCGGCGGCCAGGGCGGCGCGGTACTGGGCGGCGGCGGCGGACCGGTCGTGCAGCTTGTCCAACGCGGCGGCGTACTGGAGGCGGATCGGGACGTCGTTGGGGTTCAGGCGGACCGCCGCGTCGTACGCGGCGCGGACGCCGGGGCCGTCGCCGACGGCCAGGCGCAGCTCGGCGTCGCGCTGGTGGGCCTCGATCAGGCGCGGGTTGGCGCGCAGGGCGTCGGCGACGAACTGCCGCGACCGCGCCGGGTCGCCGATCGCGGCCGCCCAGCGGCCGGCCTGCGCGAGCACGTCGGCGTCGTACGGGACGGCGGCGGCGGCGTCGGCGTAGCCGTCGATGGCGCGGCGGTAGGCGGCCGCCACCTCGGACGGATGGTCGGGCCGGGCGGCGCGGATGCCGTCGTCGGCCGCCTGCGTCGCCATCGACGCCATGCCGATCGGCAGCGCGACCGCCAGCGCCACCGTCACCCACGCCGCCGTCGCCACGGCCAGTCCGGCGATCGCCGGCCCGCGGTGTCCGACCGGCCCCGTCAATCGCGCCGGTGCCACGCCCAGCACGGCGCCGGCCAACGTCATGAAGGCGCACGTCGCGCCGGGCTCAAACCAGGCGAAGTCGATCAGGTTGTGGAGCAGGAACAGGCCGAGCCCGACGACGGCCGTGGCGAACACCCACGGGCCGGGGCGCGCGTCGGCCGAGCGTTCGTCGGACGATCGCATCGCCCCCGCGATCCCGCCGAGCACGATGGCGAGCAGGATCAGCACCGGCTGCATCATCAGCACCAGCGCGTCGATCGGGCTGGTGAGGTCGACCGTGGCCAGCACGCTCATGCCGATGCCCAGGGCGGCGACCCAGGCGACGACGCCGAGGTGGATCGGCTCGTCGTCGTGGGGCGACGGCGCGGGCTCGGCGGGGCGGGTCAGCTCCCACGCGAGCCGCAGCAGCCAGCCGACGGCGAGCGCGAGGCCGACGACGCCGAGCTCGGTGGCGAAGCGGACGAGGAAGTCGTGCGGGTCCTTGATCTCCTCGGCCGCCTCGGGCACGCGGTGGGCGAGGTAGCTGCCGCCGAAGTTGGCCCACCCGACGCCGACCAGCGGGTGCTCGCCGAACACGCCGGCCGACGCGGTCCAGTACTTCCAGCGGAAGTCGAGGCTGTTGCTGAAGTGGCCGGGGAACAGGCCGTCGTGGTAGAGCCCGTGGCCGACGACCAGCAGGCCGATGGTGCAGACGGCGGCGACCGAGGACCAGTAGGCGACGGTCGCCCCGCGGCGGAGGTAGTGGCCGAACCGCCACCACGCCAGCAGCACGCCGACGCCGATCACGGGCGTGACGACGGCGGTCTTGCTGCGGGCGACGAGCAGCACCCACCCGCCGGCGGCCAGCGTGACGGCCGTCAGCCCGAGCCAGCGGGGGTCCCTGTCGTCCACCGACCGTTGGATGCCGAGGCCGGCCGAGGCGAACAGCAGCAGCACGCCGACCGACGCGAGCGTGTTGGCCGAGTCGAAGAAGCCCGACTGCTCGCCGGTGGTGAGCTTCTGCTCGAACTGCCGGGCCGGGAACGAGTCCGGCTCCCAGCCATGCTCCTTGAGGAACTCGTCCTTGTGCGCGGCCCAGTAGGCGCGGGTGTTGGCGACGTCGACGAACCGGTAGACGCCGGTGTGGATCACGAGCCCCAGCGTCAGCCCCAGCGCCACGGCCGCGACGACGCGCAGCCGGTCCCACGACCGCACCACCTGCGACGCGGCCCACATCAGGCACCCGGCGGCGGCGAAGTGGGCGGCCGACACGACGGCGGCGTAGCGGTCGGCCGACCAGCCGACGCTGGCCGCCATCCACAGGTTCAGTCCCAACAGCAGCAGGTGGCTACGGCGGGGGACGAGGCGATAGTCGCGGTCGAGCGCCCGGCGGGCCAGCACGAGCCATGCGGGCAGGGCGGCGATCAGGTCGAACACCAACCCCGTGCCCGGCCCCGGCCCGCGGCCGCTGGCCTCGCCGCCGGGCACGGGCGAGCCGACGTCGCGCAGCACGTCGACCGTCATCAGCCGGCCAACCGTCACGGACAGCACGAGCGCGAAGGCGGCGGTCGTGATCCACCCCCACGCCGCCGTGGTCGGGCCGGCCACGGTGTTGATCGGTCGGCGTGGGGCGGTGCGGGTCATGTCCCTCTTTGACGAGCAAGGCGATCCGGGTCTTCGGGGTCCCTCAGACGCCGGCCTGGGCGCCTTCGATTTGGGGCCGCACGGGGGGCAGCGGGTGCTGCTCCAGCAGCCCCACCACGCCCAGGATCAGCACCGTCTGCACGAAGATCAGCGGCGCGAACGTCGCGCTCACGTGCGGCAGCAGGATGGCGGCGACGCTCGTGGCGGCGGCGATCAGGTAGAGGCACAGCACGGCCGTGCGCCGGCTCATGCCGCGGGCGACTAGGCGGTGGCTGAAGTGGTTCGTGTCGCCCACGAACGGGCTCTTGCCGCGGGCCAGCCGGATCGCGCTGACCACGATCAGGTCGTACAGCGGCACGGCCAGCACGACGACCGGCGCGAACACCGAGTAGTACCCCTGCTCCCACGGCTCGCCCTTGGGGATGTAGGTCGTCCGCACGGTCAGCACGCCCAGCAGCAGGCCGATCAGCAGGCTGCCGCTGTCGCCCATGAAGATGGTGGCGGGGGCGAAGTTGAAGCAGAGGAACCCGATCAGGCTGCCCAGCAGCATGGCCAGCGTGGCGGCGACGAACCACTGCTGGATGGTGAGGGCGGCGACGAGGAACGCGGCCGTGCAGACCGCGCCCACGCCGGCCGAGAGGCCGTCCATGTTGTCCAGGAAGTTGAACGCGTTGGTGATCGCGCCGATCCACACGACGGTGGCCAACACCGATGGCCACCGCCCCATGCCCCAGCGGTCGGCGAACGTCAGCACGCGCGAGTTCGAGCCGATCACGAATGCCGCGATCACGCCCAGTTGCACGAACAGCTTGACGTACGGCCCCAGCGCCCGGCGGTCGTCGGCCAGGCCCAGCAGGTGCATCACCAGCAGCGTGCCGAGCAGCCCCAGCGCCACCGGCGTCTGCTCGCGGACGCCGTCGACGTAGGCGGCCCGCACGGGCAGGTGGGCGGTGATGGCCGGGACGTGCATGACCAGCAGCGCGCCGGCCAACGGCCCGACCACGCCGGCGAAGATGGCGACCCCGCCGCCGAGCGGCCTGGGGTTGGCGTGTACCTTCCGCCCGCCCGGCCGGTCGACGAACCCGACCCGCGGGGCCAGCGACCGCACCGCGTACGTCGCCACCCACGTGATGGCGAAGCTGACCGGCAGGATGCAGAGGATGGCCCAGGTCATCGGACGGGGGAGGATAACCGGGCGCGTGCGCGGCTGCGATGCTTTTAGAAACCCTTAAAGAGCCGCGGACGGAGGTATCCGGCAGTGAGCGGATGTGCCGGACACCGCTTACTGCGGAGCACCTCCGTGCGCGGCTCGTCCATCCAATGCAAGACGCCGCTACTCCGCGTGCGCCAGGATCTGCTTCCGCTGCGCCCGGATGCCGGCCAGCGAGAACGCGGCGATGTGGCCGGCCAGCACGTCGACATCGGGCGTCTCGCCCACCTGCGGGTGGGCCCGGCCGATCAGGCAGCGCTGCTTCATGTAGTAGATGCACTGGCCCATCACGCTGGCGGCGGCCAGGCCCACCGCGGCGTCCGTCTGTGGCACGCCGACCAGTTCCGCGATGAGCCCCGACAGCTTCCCGCTCAGCGGGCCCATCACCTGGTCGTACATGGGGTCCAACGCGGCAGTCGGCTCGGCCACCTCGCGGGCGATCAGCACCTGCTCCCACGCGGCGCGCTTCCGGCCCATCAGGGTGGCGACCAGATGACGGATGAACTGACGCAGTCGGTTGGCCGGGTCGCCGGTGAGCGTGTCGTCGGGCGGGACGATGTGCGCCGCCTCCTCGGCCAGCCGCCGCAGGACGGCGGCGTAGAGCTCGGCCTTGTCGCTGAAGTGGTAGTTGACCGACGCGAGGCTCGCCCCGGCGCGGTCGGTGATCTCCTTGATGGTGGCCGCGTGGAACCCCCGGTCGGCGAACACCTCGCCCGCCGCCGCCAGCAGCCGGCGCCGCGTCTCCTGCGTGGCCGAGTTGTTCTTCACGTTTGCCACAGCCGCATCATATCGGCACCCCGCATTATTTGAAGGGAAATTTCGAACGGGCTTGCGAAATTAGAATGGTCGTTCGTATTATGCCCCCGTCACCCAGGAGCGAGCCCCACGATGAGCGACCCGACGGCCCCGGCCAACCCCAAGCAGACGGACCCCGCCCCCAAGGCGACCGAGAAGGCCGAGCGCCGGCCGCTGACCCGTCGCCCGGGGTTCCTGGTCTTCCTGCTCATCCTGGCCGGCCTGGCCGTGGGCGGCGGGGTGTACTACCTGCACGCCCGGCAGATCGAGGACACGGACGACGCGTTCGTCGACGGGCACATCGTGCCGATCAGCCCGCAGGTGTCGGCCCGGGTGGCGGCGATCCACATCGACGACAACACGGCCGTGAAGGCGGGCGACCTGCTGGTCGAGCTCGACCCGACCGACTACCAGGTGGCCGTGGCGCAGGCGCAGGGGTCGGAGGCGGCGATGGCGGGCAAGCTGGTGGAGGCGCAGAGCGGCGTGCCGTCGGCGCAGAGCCAGGTGGTGGAGGCGCAGGCCGAGGTCGACTCGGCCCAGGTCACGTTCGACAACGCCGACCGCGACTTCCAGCGGTACCAGGGGCTGGACCCGCAGGCCAAGAGCAAGCAGCAGCTGGACAACGCGACGGCCGCCAAGAACCGGGCCGACGCCGACCTGAAGCAGGCCAAGGCGAAGCTGATCACCGCCCAGTCGCAGGTGGCGACGGCCGAGGCGACCGTGAGGGCGGCCGAGGGCGACCTGCAGAAGGCCAAGGCCGACACGCGGCGGGCGCAGGTCAACCTGGGCTACTGCCGGATCGTCGCGCCGTGCGACGGCAAGATCACCAACAAGGCGGTCGACCCCGGCATGTACGTCACGTCGTCGAGCCAGCTGTTCCAGGTGGTGCCGTACGACGTGTGGGTGGTGGCCAACTTCAAGGAGACGCAGCTGACGCACATGCAGGTGGGGCAGGCGGTGGAGATCGACGTGGACGCCTACCCCGACCGCGACTTCCGCGGCACGGTGCAGTCGATCCAGTCGGGCACCGGCAGCCGGTTCAGCATCATCCCGGCCGAGAACGCGACCGGGAACTTCGTGAAGGTCGTCCAGCGCGTGCCGGTGAAGATCACCTTCGAGGGCGACGCCAACAACGACCCCAAGCGGCTGCTGTCGCCGGGCATGTCGGTCGAGCCCAAAGTGCGGATCCGGTGAGGGCGTTCTGAGTGGCGCGTTGTGCGTTCTGAGTGCAGAACCACGCGACCACGAACTCGCAACTCGGAACTCCAACTCAAAACCCTCCTCATGCCTGTCCCCCGCACGCCGAACTCCGCCGCCAAGCCGGGCATCAACCCGTGGCTCGTGGCCGTGACCATCTCGATGGCCACGTTCATGGAGGTGCTCGACACGTCGATCGCCAACGTGTCGCTGCCGCACATCGCGGGGTCGCTTGGCGCGGGGCAGGACGAGAGCACCTGGGTGCTGACCAGCTACCTGGTGGCCAACGCGATCATCATTCCGATCAGCGGGTGGCTGTCGACGATCGTCGGCCGCAAGACGTTCTACATGACGTGCGTGGCCCTGTTCACGGTCAGCAGCTTCCTGTGCGGGATCGCGCCCAGCCTGGGGTTCCTGCTGCTGTTCCGCGTGCTGCAGGGGGCCGGCGGCGGGGGGCTGGCGCCCAGCGAGCAGGCCATGCTGGCCGACACGTTCCCCGGCAAATACTTCGGGCAGGCGTTCGCCATCTACGGCGTGGCCGTCGTCGCCGCGCCGGCCATCGGGCCGGCGCTGGGCGGGTGGATCACCGACAACTTCTCCTGGCGGTGGATCTTCTTCATGAACATTCCCGTCGGCGTCCTCAGCCTGTTCGCCACGTACCACCTGGTGCAGGACTCGCCCGGCGCGATCGCCAAGACCAAGGCCGAGCGGGCCAAGGGCATCAAGGTCGACTACACCGGGTTCGCCTTCACCGCGCTGGCGTTCGGGGCGCTGCAGGTCGTGCTCGACAAGGGGCAGGAGGACGATTGGTTCGGCTCCAGCTTCATCATCGGCTTCAGCATCCTCGTCGTGATCGGCCTGGCCGGGATGATCATCTGGGAGACGATGGTGGTCGACAACCCCATCGTCGACCTGCCGCTGCTGGTGAACGCCAACCTGCGGGCGTCGATGGTGCTGCAGTTCATCGTCGGCTTCATCCTGAACAGCACCACCGTGCTGATCCCGCTGTTCGTCCAGCAGATGCTCGGCTACACGGCGACCGATGCCGGGTTCATCCTCATGCCCGGCGGGTTCGCGCTGATGTTCATGATGCCCATCGCCGGGGCCCTGGTGAACAAGTTCCAGCCCAAGTACCTGATGGCGGTCGGCCTGAGCATGACGGCCGCGAGCATGTGGTGGCTGACCAAGTTCGACACGCAGATCATGTTCCACCACCTGGTGTACGTCCGCATCCTGCAGTGCCTGGGGCTGCCGCTGTTCTTCATCCCGCTGAACACGATCGCCTACAGCAACCTGCCGCCGGGCAAGAGCAACGGCGCCAGCAGCATGATGAACCTGATGCGGAACCTGGGCGGCGGCATCGGCATCAGCGTGGCCGCCACGCTGCTGACCCGCCGCGGGCAGATGCACCACGAGCGCCTCGCCTCGAACGTCACGCGCGGCTACCGACCGTTCGTCGACTACATGAACTCGATCGGCGGCTTCACCCGCCGGAACATCGTCGGCTTCCACGGCGTCGTCCAGCAGCAGGCGACCATGCTCAGCTACCTGGA
The DNA here is from genome assembly GCA_965198865.1 of Tepidisphaeraceae bacterium. GTDB lineage: Bacteria > Planctomycetota > Phycisphaerae > Tepidisphaerales > Tepidisphaeraceae > CBDAQA01. The sequence goes on from CBDAQA010000029.1 coordinate 43,722, forward strand.
CGTGTTCTACATCTTCACGTTCGGCACGCTGTTCGTCGTCGCGCTGGTCCTGTGCCTGAAGAAGGTGAAGCCCCGCGACCAAGGTGCCGAGCCGGTGATGGCGCACTGAGCAAAGCTAAAATTTCGAAATCGAGGCGTTTGAAAAACCAGAACAGACTCACCACGGAGGCACGGAGACACGGAGAAATCGCTGTTTTCGACCTCTTCCCTGTGTCTCCGTGCCTCCGTGGTAAATCTGTCTTGGGTTATTCAAAGCGTTCAATCGCGACTTTCGAAATCAATGCCCGCGTATCGCCTCGTCTCGATCTTCGAGATTTCGTCATTCGTCATTCCGTCGGCCAGCCATCATGATCTTCCGACCCCCCACGCTCCTCGCCGCGGCGTCCCTGGCCGTCCTCACGTCCTGTGCCGTCGGCCCCGACTACGTCGCGCCGCGGCCCACCACGCAGCCCGCCTACGCCAACGGCATTCCCAGCACGCGCCCCAGCACGGTGACCGCCGAGGCCGAGCCCACGGCGCAGTGGTGGACCACGCTCCGCGACCCCGAGCTGGACAAGCTGGTGAAGCGGGCCGTGACCGGGAACATCAACCTGCAGCGGGCCACCGCCCGCCTGGCCGAGAGCCGGTCGACCCTTCGGCTGGAGGGGGCCAAGGAGCTGCCCACGCTGTCCAACAGCGACCAGTTCGTCCGCATCAACAGCGGGCAGAACGTCGGCTTCAGCAGCCTGGGCGGGAGCGGCAGTGGGACGGCCGGGGCGCAGAGCTCGTCGATCAACTCCAACGTGTGGACGGCCGGGTTCGACGCGAGCTGGGAGATCGACGTGTTCGGCGGGCAGCGCCGCCGGGTCGAGGCGGCCAGGGCCGACTTCCAGGCCAGCGTGGAGGACCGGCGCGACATCCTCGTGTCGCTCACGGCCGAGGTGGCGCGGAATTACCTGCAACTGCGCGGATCGCAGGAGAGGTTGCGCATCGCGCACGACAACCTCAAGTACCAGGAGGACACGCTGGGGCTGACGCGGTCGCTGCGCAAGGCGGGGTTCAACTCGCAGCTGGACGTGAGCCGGGCCCAGACGCAGGTGGCGCAGACGCGCGCCACGATCGTCCCGCTGAACACGACGGTGGTGCAGCTGGAGCACGCGATCGCGACGCTGCTGGGCGAGGTGCCGAACGACCTGACGGCCGAGCTGGACCACGTGGCGCCGGTGCCGACGACGCCGGCGCTGGTGGCGATCGGCATGCCCGCCGACCTGCTGCGCCGCCGGCCCGACGTCCGCCGGGCCGAGCGGCAGATCGCCGCCGCCAACGCCCGCATCGGCGCCGCCATCGCCGACTTCTACCCCAAGTTCAGCTTCACCGGCGACTTCGGCCTGGACGCGACGAAGTTCAACCCGCTGTTCAACCAGAGCAGCAGGTTCTTCATCATCGACCCCGCCATCAGCTGGCGGCTGTTCGACTTCGGCCGCACCGCCGCGCAGGTCGACCAGGAGAAGGCCCGCACCACGCAGATGATGCTCGCCTACCAGGACGGCGTGCTGACGGCGCTGCGCGAGGTGGAGGACGCGCTGGTCGCCTACGCCAACGAGCAGGACCACCACGCCGCCCTGGCCGACGCCGTCGCGTCGGCCAGGGAGTCGGTCGCGATCAGCACCGACCAGTACAAGAACGGCGTGGTCGACTTCCTGCAGGTGCTCGACGCGCAGCGGCAGCTGCTGTCGGCCCAGGACGAGCTGGCCCAGTCCGACCAGGTGATCGCCACCAATTTGGTCGCCCTGTACAAGGCGCTCGGCGGCGGCTGGGAGGACGAGGCCGACCACGCCCGCCACGCCACGCCCAACGCCGACGTGCCGTCGGCGATCGGCCTGTCGTCGCTGGGCAACAGCGCCGGCGACCGGTAACAGAGCCGGGCCGTTTCGGCCCGAGGCGACCGCAGGTCGCGTCTCGCGCGGCCAACGCGGTGCAACTCGCCACGTCCACCGCGCGAGACGCGGGCTCGCGCCCGCCTCGGGGCGATACGGCCCGGCTCTGTCCGGACGCTCGCTTTCACCACTTTTGCACTCCCGTCCGCCGCCGCCGGCCGTACCATCGCCGGCCATGACATCGGACTCCACGCCCGCCGTCGTCCTGATCCACCACTTCGGCGGGTCGCGGTCGACCTGGGCCGAGGTGACGGCACGCCTCGGCGACGGCTGCGTCTGCGTCACGCCCGACGTCCGCGGCTTCGGCGGCAGCAGCGGGGCGTCGACCGTCGAGGACACGGCCGACGACGTGATCGGTCGCTGCGACGCGCTGGGGTTGGAGCGGCTGGTCGTCGTCGGCCACTCGATGGGTGGCCGGATCGCGATCGCCGTCGCCGCCCGCCGGCCGGGGCGCGTGGTCGGGCTCGTGCTGGTTGCCCCCAGCCCGCCGACGCCCGAGCCGATGGACGAAGCCGGTCGCGCCACGCTCGGCCTCGCCCGCGGCGACCGCTTCTCGGCGGAGCGCCTGGTCGACCACATCACCGGCGACGGGCTGACGCCGGCGCAGGTCGATGCCTCCATCGCCGATGTGCTGGCCGCCGATCCTGTAGCGTGGCAGGCGTGGGTTGACGTCGGCAGCAAGCAGAACATCACCGCCCTAATGGCGGGCGTGACGTGCCCGGTGACGGTCCTCAGCGGCGACCGCGACGCGGCGATCCCGTCATCGGTGGTCGAGCGCGAGGTCGTCGGCCGACTGCCGCAGGCGATGTTCGTCTCCGTTCCCGGGGCGGGCCACCTGCTGCCCGTCGAGGCGCCGGACGCGGTGGTGGACGCGATCCGGAAGATGCGCGCGATCGCCTCGACGGGGCCGGTGCCGATCCGCAGCGTGCGCGACCTGATCGACACGGATCTGGTGACGCCGCCCACGAGGCGGGCGCTCCAGGAACGGGCGGCGTGGCGGAGCCAAGGGTGCGAGTTCCTCACGGCTGATGAGAGGGTCACGCTGGCGGCGCTGTGCGACGCGATGGTGCCGCAGGATGGCCGGGACGATCCCGGCGGGCCGCGGTACCGGGTCGACATCGCCGGGGAGATCGACCGCCGTCTTGCCGGCGGCCCCGGGAACGGCTGGCGCTACGACGACATGCCGACCGACGCGGAGTCGTACCGTCGCGGGCTGGCGGCGCTCGATGAGATCGCCGGTGGCAGTTACGCGGGTTTGTCGCGCGCCGGTCGCCTGAAGGTCTTGACCGACATCCGCGCGGGCACCGGTGGTGGGTCGGCTTGGCGGTCGCGCGGCTTGGACCCCCGCCGGGTGCTGGAGGAGTGGTTGGCCGAGGCGGTCGAGGTCTACTACAGCCACCCCGGCGGCGGGCAGGCCGACTTGGCCTACGTGGGCTTCGCCGACGCGCGGGGGTGGCGTGCAGTGCAGCTGAATCAGTTGGAACCACAGGAGCGGCTGTTGCCAAACCAGAGTTAGCCAAAGATGAACGCAGAGGCGCGCGGGTACGGAGAGATCAACTTCCCATCCGCGCGCAACTGCGTGCATCTGCGATCATCCGCGGCTAACTCCTCTCTTGGGCCCAAGGAAAACGGATGTCGAGCTTCGGCCAAAGTGGATCTCTGATGACGCGTGGATCGACGGCCGCCATCGAGCGGTTCGGGCCGATGCGGCGGTACGCCGAGGAGGCGGAGGTCGACGCCGTCGTGATCGGCACCGGCGCGGGCGGGGCACCGATCCTGGCCCGCCTGGCGGCGGCGGGGCTGCGCGTCGTCGCGCTCGAGGCGGGGCCGTGCTGGGACCCGGCCCGCGACTTCGCCACCGACGAGCGCGAGCAGGGCAAGCTGTTCTGGCGGCACGAACGGCTGACGGCCGGGGGGAACCCGATCCACTTCGGCGCCAACAACAGCGGCACCGGCGTCGGCGGGTCGACGCTCCACTTCACCGCCTACACGCCCCGGCCACACCCGGACGACTTCACCGTCGGCACCGAGTTCGGCGTCGGCGTCGACTGGCCGTTCGGGTACGACGAGCTGGAGCCGTACCTGACGGAGGTCGAGCAGGTCCTGGGCGTCAGCGGGCCGACGCCCTACCCGTGGGGCGGGCACCGCAGCAAGCCGTACGCGCTGCCGGCGCTGCCGCTGAACGGGGCCGCACAGCTGATGTCCAAGGGATGCGATGCCGTCGGCATGCGATGGGCCCCGGCGGCCAACGCGGCGTTGTCGGGGTCGTACTACCAGCCCGGCTACGGCTGGCGGCCGGCGTGCACCAACCGCGGCCACTGCCAGGCCGGGTGCAGCACCGGGGCCAAGGCGAGCATGGACGTGACGTACCTGCCGCAGGCCGTCACGCAGGGGGCGGAGATTCGGCCCGACTGTTTCGCGACCGAGATCCAGATGCGCGACGGCCGGGTGACGGGCGTCGTCTACAAGCAGGGCGGCCGGGAGAGGCGGCAGCGGTGCAAGGCGCTGTTCCTGTGCGGGGGAGGCGTCGAGTCGCCGCGGCTGCTGCTGATGAACGGCATTGGCAACAGCTCGGGCCAAGTCGGTCGCAACCTGACGGCCCACGTGGGCCTGCAGGTGTGGGGCAAGTTCGACGACGACATCCGGCCGTACAAGGGCATCCCCGGCGGCCTCATCTCCGAGGACACCCACCGCCCCAAGGATGCCGACTTCGCCGGCGGGTACCTCGTGCAGAGCATCGGCGTGATGCCGGTCACCTACGCCACGCAGCTGGCCCGGGGCCCGATGCCGATGGGCGAGGAGCTGCTGGCCCACATGCGGCAGTACAACCACGTGGCCGGCATCAACGTGTGTGGCGATTGTCTGCCAAGCGATCAGAACTACATGGAGCTGAGCGACGAGCTGGACGACGTCGGCCTGCCGAAGCCGCGCATCCACTTCACGGTCGGCGAGCACGAGCGGCGGATGAACGTCCACGCCGAGCGCGTCATGCGGCAGGTGTGGGACGCCGCCGGCGCGAAGGACGTTTGGACCTTCGAGCGTTCCGCCCACAACATGGGCATGTGCCGCCTCGGGGCCTCCGCGGCGGACAGCGTGGTCGACCCCGACGGTCGGTCGTTCGACGTGCCGAACCTGTACGTGATGGACAACAGCGTCTTCCCCAGCTCGCTCAGCGTGAACCCGTCGCTGGCGCAGATGGCGCTGAGCCTGCGCACGGCCGACCGGTTCATCCTGAGCGGAGCGGCGCAGCCGCGCAGTCGAAGGATTTAGCCGGCAGGGGGCGACGCGCGTCTCGCGCCGTTTCGAATTCCAGCGCCGGTGTGGTAAATCAGTGCGCGACCAGCAGGCTTGGGTCGCGGGGAAGCGGCGAGGACCGGCGGGTGCAGGGGAGCACATGAGCACACTTCACGACCAACTGGCGGCGGCCGTCGCCGGGCTCACCGAGCGGAGCGCGCGGGGCGAGCCGTTCGAGACGTTCATCTGGTCGTCGATCGGCGTCGACCCGGTCGACCAGGTCGAGCGGCACACGGCCGACATCGGCGAGGCGGTGCCCACCGACGACTGGTTCGCACGGCGGGCCGGCGCCGACGATGGCGGCCGTTACGCCGAGCTGCGCGCGGCGCTGGATGGAATGCTCACCGGCCTGACGGTGGTGCGCGTCGGCCAAGGCCCGCGGGTCGGCGTCTACCTCGTCGGCAAGGCGGCCGACGGCCGCTGGGCCGGCGTCCGTACCGTGTCGGTCGAGGCGTGACCCGCCGCCGCGAGATGCGCTGCGCGGGACCCACCGCGGGCCGACGTCCCTATGGCCGGCACCTCGCGCCAATGGCCACCGCGGGCACGCCTAAGGTCAACTTCCAATCCTGGCGTAGCCGGCGGGCGAGTCTCTGATCGGCCGCTTGTACGCGCGCCAGGTAGAAGCCGAAATCGAAGGGGGTCCGTCTCGCAGCTTGCAGGCGGCCGGATATACAGAGCGAGAAGGTCCCGTTTTCCCACTGCTTAAGGAGTGGAGAAGCACACAGCCGCGACGCCGGCCCACAGCGGCGGCTGGTCTATCGACACGGCGGTCACGCTGGGTGACCGCGAGGCCGAGCCCAGTGCGAACCCGAAAACGTACCCATCCTGCTCGTCGCAAGGCTTGCGTCGGCAACCGAAAAGAGAGGTAGCCAAAGATGCACGCGGATAACGACTCCGCGTCTTCTTGATCCGCGCGCATCTGCGTCAATCTGCGGCTAATTTTCCTTTTTGCCCTCCAAGCGAGTCTTGAGACAGAGCATACTCATCCCCTTTTCTCGCCGACAAATTTCAGCTCCGCCACGGTGACGCCACTGCCACTGTCAGCCACGCCCGACATTGACGACCTGACGCGGCCAAGCGTTTTCGTTGACGGCACGCGGCAGACAGGCGGCACAGTCGGCGTACGAGATCGCGGAGAGCAGCGCGACCCGCCCGTGGGGGCCGGCGAGGATGTGGCCCTTAGCCGGCGTCTCACGCAAGTCGGTCCCGGCACCACGGCGGCTGTCAATCCCTGGTGGGCGGCAGTCGACGTGGCGGGACGGCCGCCCATGACCCGCGGCCCCACGCGACGGCCACCGCGAGTGCGGCCAACAGGATGTTGAACGGGGTCTTGCTCGCCTCGCCACGCGACACGTGGAACACGATCGCGGCCGCCATCAGCACGACGCAACCCCAAGCGGCCGGCACGCTGAGCCAGGGCCTGATGCGGGTGATCGACGGCAGCAGGACGCCGAGCCCGCACAGCAGGTCGGCGATCGCGGTCGTGTGGAGCAACGCCGGCGACACTTGCCCCATCCACGGCATCCTCGCCGCCAGCTGGGGTATCGGCGTGACCAGCTTCCAGATCGCACCGCCGACGAGCGTGAGCGACAGCAGAGCCTGCACGACCCATAGCGTGCCACGCAAGCCGTTCGATGTCAGGCGGGACAGGTCTCCGGATTTACACGCGATGATCATGCGTTCCCCGTGGGCATAACGGATGACGGTGTGTGGCGGGCAACGCAACGCGCGAGTTGCCGGGGACGGACAGAGTATAGGAACGCGATGCGGGCCCGTCCACAGCACGGGCTGGTTATGTGCCCACTGGAAAGCCGCGACGGACGCGATAGCGAGCGAGCTGACGCCTGATCGGCCAAGCAGCGACCCACCCCACCGGGAACAGGCTGACCAGCAACGCCAGACGCGAGTAGTGCGGTGAAAAAGTGCCGGTGCGGAATGCCCGAGAAATGATGATGAGCCGACCTTCGCCGCTCGACAGAAGGGCGATGCCGTGGAACGCGCCAATAGTGTGCGCGCCGCCTAAGTCACGGAAGGCTAGCCAGCCAATGGCGAGGAGGAACAACGTGGCAGTAAGGGCGAGGCCGCTGAACAGCCACCAGGTGTACTTCATGGACATCCTTTGCCGTCGACCTCGGGCACATAACGGATGACCAGGCCAAGTGTCAGCGTTCCGAGGTCACCTGAAACGCCGTTCGGTGGCACAGGCCAGCGACAATCGATCGAGCGGCAGATTCTTGAAGCGATCGGTGCGACTCTGTTTTTAGCGGCACTTTGAGACTTCCGCTTCCACAAGGCCACAAGGAAGCCTGAATCTTCGGCGGAACTGACCTTGGAACGCTGACACTTGGCCGATGACAATCTGTGGCGGCCAACGCGACGCGCCGAGGAACACTATACCGAAGACAAACTTTCGACGCGACGCGGGACCGTCCACAGCAGAGAACCCATGCAAGCCGAGTGCTCCTCGCGGGGGCGGGGTGCAAAGCGTGGTCACGTTTTCGTGCCACAATCATAGTGGGACGGTCGAGGGGTACTCGCCGCCAAGGCACCGTTTCGCCCGGGAGGAGCACTCGCCATGCACGCGTTCCCGTACAGCCGCATTGTCGCGATCGACCTGGGGAAGTTCAACTCCGTCCTGTGCGTGTTCGACCCGGCCACAGGGCGATCGCATCTTCGCCGCTCCATCTACCAACCGAGTGCAGGACCGCTGATCAGTTCGGTTCCGAGGCGGTCGCGTGAAGCGGACTGAACTGGGACCAGGATGCGTCAAGTACATGGAGGCCCGAAGATGCGATCGCCCTGGACCCGGCCACGGCGGCCCACGCGTTCGCGTCGTTCGCCTCGGACCGCCAGACGGTGCACGACCGGCTGGCCGAGCACGCGACGGCGGATCCCAAGCGGACGCTGGTCGTGTTCGAGACGTGCGAGTCGGCCGGGTGGGTCCACGACGTGGCGAGCGGGCTGGGGCTGTCGGTGGCGGTGGCCAACCCGTCGAACGAGGCGTGGCGGTGGACCAAGGTGAAGCGCAAGACCGACCGGGACGACGCGCTGAAGCTGGCCAAGATGGCCTCGATGAACCAGCTGCCGACCGTCCACATGCCCGGCCCGCAGCAGCGGCAGCGGCGGCGGCTGGTGCACCACCGCCGGGTGCTGGTCGAGCGGCGGACGCGGGTGAAGAACCAGGTCCGCTCGATCTTCGGCCAGCAGGGGCTGCCCCTGCCGCGCGGCGGGAAGTGCTGGACCAAGGCGGGCGTGAAGCAGCTGGCGGCCGAGGCGAGGCCGCTGGGCGAGTGCGCGGTGGACGACCTGTGGCGCGGCCGGCTGCACGTGGAGCTGGCGGTGCTGGCCGAGGTCGACAAGCTGGTCGCCGAGGTCGACCGCAAGCTGGACGACCTGGCCGACGACAAGGTGAGGCTGCTCATGACGGTGCCGGGCGTGGGGATCGGCCTGGCGCAGACGGTGGTGGTCCACCTGGACGACCCGCACCGGTTCGACAACGCGGGCCAGGTGGGCAGCTACGCGGGGCTGGTGCCCAAGCAGTACCAGAGCGGGCAGATGGACCGCAGCGGCCACGTGACCCGGCGCGGCCCGAGCCTGCTCCGCGGCATGCTGGTCGAGGTGGCCTGGATGGTCTACCGGCACAGCCCCTGGGCGAAGGGGTTCGTGCAGCGGGTGAGCCGGGGCGTGCCGGGCCGGAAGAAGATCGCGATCGTCGCGCTCGCCCGCAAGCTGCTGGTGCGGCTGTGGGCGATGCTGCGGGACAACAAGCCGTGGCAGGAGCCGGCGGCGGAGGCGGCGACGGCGGCGGCGGACAACGCGATCGCCGCAGTCGCCTCGGCATGATGGGTGGGACGCGCGGAACCCAACGATGGAGGTGATCCCACAACCGACAACCAACAACTGACAACCGACAACTGACACCATACAAGGCTGACGACTGATCGATTCCCGACGGCGTACACACCGGCGAAAGTGCAACGCGCGGCCGACCTCGAATAACCAGCTGCGACCGTCGGCGGGCGACCGCCGGCGGATCGCGAAGCAGCGAATGAGCGCGAGCCGCCGCATGGGTGAATGAGACGGGCCCATCCGTACGACGGCCCGCAACTCGAATAGTCGGCTGGAGGCACGGCCGGCGGTGTGTCGGCGGGACGGCGGATCGGCGTGGCCGGGAGCGTGACGCGACGACGACGACGTGGGAAAGAGGAAGACGGACCAGGAGACGGTTGAGAGATGCGGGGCGGGGGGCACCCCATCCGGCCCCAAGCGGTGCCCCCCGCCCCGCGTCCCCACCCCCCTCCGGCTTCCCCTCGTATGCCTCTGCCGCCTTGGTGCAAGCGGCGGACGACGGACGCGGTGCGCGCCGAACGCTACATCGAAAGGCAGGAAAAGATGAGATCCCTCGACAGATTACACTTGCACCCAAGAAGGCTTCATAGTCGGCTGGTTATGCAGCAGCCGCCATGCTCTTGTATCGACTGGCCCGGTCGTAGAGGGCGAGCTTTACGGATGCGTCGCACATTGCGAGGCAAAACTCGCGGGTTACCGGGTTCTGTTTCGAGTGAAGATCCAGTTGGTTGCAAACCGCCTCAAGGAGTCTGAAGTCGGCGGTGGTGAAACCGGTCGCCAGGATCGCTGGGAGGGTCGAGCGAAAGCGCTCCGGCAGCGTCGCTGTCGCCCGTTCGAGATCGGCGACGACAGCCGCCCATGACCTTTGAAGCTGTTCGGCATCGAACTGCTGCATAACATCTTGTTATGCGGCGCACCGCGTCGCATAACGGGTTCGAGGCGGGCAAACTGCCGTCGCCGAGCCAGCCACGCTAGCCGGCGGACGGCAACGGGGCAAACGGCTTTCCGCAAAGCGAGCGGAGCGTCCAGTCGGGCCTGAAGTCGGACACGGCCACTCCGCCTGGCCTGCCGTGGCGCGGCTCACGTCAGCGTCGGCGGCTTGGCCTTGTCGAACGCCGAGCGGCGGCGGAACGCGGTCGGCGACTCGCCGGCGGCCTTGCGGAAGACGACGCCGAGCAGCGTGGCCGACGTGAAGCCGCTGGCGGCGGCGACCTCGTCGATCGACAGGGTCGTGTTGACCAACAGCTGCTTGGCGCGCTCGACGTGGGCGCGGCGGATCTCGGTGGCGACGGAGCGGCCGACGGTGGCGCGGAAGCGGCGCTCCAGGGACCGTCGGCTGATGGACAGGTGGTCGAGCACGTCCTCCACGCCGAGGGGGCGGGCGACGCTGGCCTTGATGAACTGCAGGGCGGCGGCGACCTCGGCGTCCTCGACGAACGTCACGTCGGTCGTGGCGCGGGGGACCACGCACAGCGGCGGCAGGCGGGTGATGGGCGGGGGGGCGGGGTTGGCGCCGTTGAGCATGTCCTCCAAAATGGCGGCGGCGGCGTAGCCGATCTTCACGGCGGGGATGGCGACGCTGGACAGCGGCAGGGCACCGACCGTGTTGAGCAGCTCGTCGTCGTCGACGCCGAGCACGGCCACCTGCTCGGGCACGGGGATGCCGTCGCGCCGGGCGGCGGCCAGCACGCGGTGGGCCCAGAAGTCGTTGCAGCAGAAGACGGCGACCGGCTTGGGCAGCCCCGCCAGCCAGGGGTCCAGGGGCTGGGTGGCGGTGTCGCAGACGTCGACGTGGACGCCGGCCTCGGTCATGCGCTGGACGAACGCCTGCTGGCGGAGGGTGCTGAACTCGTAGATGTCGTGGGCGCACATCGCGTGGTGGGGGAAGCCGACCGACAGCAGGTAGTCGGCGGCCATGCGACCGATGGCGAGGTCGTCGGGGACGATCGTGGGGGGGCGGTGGGCGACGGGGCCCATGTTGGCGACGTTGACGGCGGCCATGCCGGCCAGGCGGACGCGGTCGACCACGCCCTGGTCGTACGCCTGGATGATGACGCCGTCGACGGCCCACTGGTCGGGCTCGGGCTCGCGGTCGTAGCTCCACATGCGGGGCTCGATACCGATGACCCAGTGCGGGTGACGGTGGCAGAACTCCATCACGCCGCGGATCACCTCCCGGCCGTACGAGCCGACCGTGTCCACGGCGAGGCCGATCGAACGGGTCCCCACGTCGAGCCTGGGCGGCGGGGGGGCCGCAACCAACTTGGGCATGGCGGAAGTCTACGCCGATGCTGACGCAAATTCGCGAGGGGTTGTCAGCAAATGACGTGGCCCGCGGTCGCTGGGAGGCCGATGCTTAGCCCGGCAAGTCGATTGGGCGGGGCAGACCGTGGCGGACGGCACCTGCCCGCCCCGTCCGCCCCGCCACTTGCAAGGGTTCCCGGCGATGAACGTTTCACTTCCACGGCAGCGTCACCGGCTGGGTTTCCTGGCGATCGCGTGCGCGGCGGCATCGGCGGTCTCGTCGGTGAGCGGCGCGCTGCCGATGCTGCACAACGATGGCCCGAAGATGGTCGACCCGGCGGGCCACCCGGTGTTGCTGAAGGGGTGCAACCTTGGCAACACGCTCATGCTCGAGTCGTGGATGTTCGGCGACACGCTGGTGCTGGACGGCAAGCCGTTCAGGGACGGGGCGGCGATCTACCGCAAGCTGCGCGAGCGGTTCGGCGACGAGAAGTTCGACCAGCTGTGGGACGTCTACCGCACCAGCTACGTGACGGCCCGCGACTTCCAGCAGGTCAAGTCGTTCGGGTTCAACGTGGTCCGGCTGCCGTTCGACTACCGGCTGTTGCAGCGGGATGTCGCCCCGTACGGGCTGAAGCCGAACGCGTTCAAGTACCTGGACCACATCGTCGCCCTGGCGGCCGACGCCGGCGTCTACGTGATCCTCGACCTGCACGGCACGCCCGGCGGGCAGAGCGGGCAGGACCACACCGGTGAGGCGGGGCAGAACCACCTGTGGGGCGACCCCGTCAACCGCGGCCGCACGGCCACGCTGTGGCACGACCTGGCCGAGCACTTCAAGGGCAATGGCACCGTCGCGGCGTACGACCTGATCAACGAGCCGTACGGCGACTACCACACCGACATGCGGCCCGAGCTGGCGACGCTGATGCCGGAGCTCTACGGGGCCGTCCGGTCGACCGGCGATCAGCACGTCGTCTTCTTCAGCGGCGCCCTCAACGGCGGCACGAACTTCTACGGCGACCCGCGCGCGCGGGGCATGACCGGCGTCGGCCTGACCGAGCACTACTACCCCGGCCTGTTCGGCAGCCCGTCCACGCTGGAGAACCAGGCGCAAACGCTCAACGGCCAACTGCGGGGAAAACAGGCGCAGTTGGCGAGGCTCCAGGCCCCTTACTTCGTCGGCGAGTTCAACATCGTTGAGAAGGCCGAGTGGCCCGAGCGGATGATGCGGGCGTACGAGGACAAGTTCGCCGAGTACGGCTGGCTGTCGACCCTGTGGAGCTACAAGCTGCTCAAGCAGCGGGGCGGGGCCAGCGCCGACAGCTGGTACATGGTGACCAACGGCGCCGACCTGCCGAAGATCGACGCGGCCACCGCTTCGTACGCGGAGCTGGAGGCGTTCTTCCGCAGCCTGGCGACGATGCCGCTGGCGGCGAACGAGCCGCTGCGGGAGATGCTGACGACGGCCCACCCGCCGGCGCTGCACCTGGCGGCGGTGCGGCCGCCGATCACGGCCGTGCCGGGGACGCCGGTGTCGGAGCCGGCGGGGTACGCGTCGAGCAACGTCGGCGCGGGCTCGGGCGGTCACACGGCCACCGATGCGGCGGGGCGGGTGACGCTGCTCGCCATGGGGCCGGACATCTTCAACGCGAACGACGGGTTCCGTTTCGTGTCGCGACCGGCCGGGACCGGGGCGGTGGACGAGCGGGCGACGATCCTGTCGTTCCCGCAGGCCGACCAGTGGTCCAAGGCCGGCGTGATGGCCCGGTGGGGCGAGGGGCCGGCGGCGGCGATGGCGATGGTCAACGCGTTCCCCGATGGGACGATCGCGCTGGTCACCCGGACCACGACCGGGGCCGAGGCGACCGAGACCAAGGTGTCGGCCGGCGTCTCCTGGCCGGTCGAGCTGCGGCTACAGGTGATCGGCGGGACCGCGACCGGCACGTTCCGCACGCCCGGCGGGCCGTGGCAGACGATCGGTACCGGGACGGTCAACACGACAGGCGAGGGTCGGGTCGGACTGGCCGCGTGTTCGCACGTGGATGGCGCTTACGTGCCGGTACAGGCCGTGCTGGGTTCGGCGGCCGACGGCGCCCTGTCAGAGCATCAGCCGAGCGTCGCCGCCGGGACCGGCTTGAAGCTGATCAACGCGAGCTTCGCGTCGGCGGCGCGCGGCTGGAACCGGTGGGGCGACGGGCTGTCGGCGGCGGACGCGGGCGTGGCGTACGAGCCTCCCGCGGGCGGTGGGCCCACCGGGCTGTGGCAGGACGTCGCCGTCGAGCCGGGCAAGCGGTACTCGTTTGCGGTCAGCGCCGCCCAGGCCGCCGGCACCGGGACGGGTGGGACGGTCGAGCTGCGGCTCGAGTCGGTCGCGGCGGGCGGGGAGCTGACGCTGAACGGCCAGACATACGATTTGTCGCACCTGCCGGCCACCGGTCAGCTGCACGTCGGCGGCACGGCCCAGACCGACCGGATGCGCATCCTGATCGTCTTCAGCACCCCGGCCGCGACCGCCGGTCGCACGTTGTTGCGCTCGGCCCAAGTCACCCCTGTAATGGAAGGCGATTGACCGCTGATTCGCACCGGTCCCCGGTGACGCGAATCCGAGAAAGATTGGCGTGCAACGACGTGGTCCGGTGGTGTGGCGAATAGTACTGTCTGATGAACGACGGCTGATCCCTATTGGCGTTGATCGTCGCACGTCGGAAAGGTTGCGGCCCGTTTGAGGAAGCGGGACCGGCGGAAGAAACAACTTGCGGTCGCCGTGCCGGGACTCACGTCCTTCCTCGCCCTGGCTGGCCCCGTCGCCCCTCTGTTGGAGGTCCGTCTATGTCGAGCCAGACAAAGATTGTTCGTTCGCCCCGCTCCCGGCCGGCGTTCACGCTGGTGGAGCTGCTGGTGGTGATCGGCATCATCGCGCTGCTGATCAGCATCCTGCTGCCGTCGCTGGCCCGGGCCCGGCGGGCGGCGCAATCGGCGAAGTGCCTGTCGAACCTGCACCAGATCGGCATCCTGATGTCGATGTACTCCGTCAGCAACAAGAGCTCGCTGCCGTACGGCTACTGGAGCGGCGTGTTCCCGATCTCCGCCGCGGGCAGCGGCTACAACGGCGCCAAGGCCAGCGACTGGACCACGCTGCTGGCCGCCCAGCTGAGCGGCAAGCTGTACGCCTCGGAGTACGCCAACACGCAGCAGTCGACCAGCACCAGCCAGAGCGCGGGCGGGCGCGGCATCTTCGTCTGCCCCACGGCGACGCAGGAGACCACCTACCCCAACATCCTGACCGACTACAGCTGCACCCCCCGGCTGATGCCGGAGGTCGGCCAGCAGGACGGCGACCCCCGCGATGGCGGGTGGGGCGCGAACCCCACGACCTACTGGAAGGTCTGGAAGCTGTCGGCCATCCGGCGGAGCCAGGAGGTCGCGCTGATCTTCGACGCGGCCCAGCAGCCCAGCGGTCCGTCGGGCCAGTTCCCCGGCAGCTTCTCCGCCAACCCGGTCGCCCGGTACCTCGACGCCGGCCGGCAGTGGGGCGACAACTTCCTGACCACCAACTACTCGCTGAGCGGGGCCCAGCCCTGGCTGACCGGTGACGCCTCGATCGACCTCACGCCGATCAGTCACAGCGATGCGGACTTCAACGCGGACACCGGTGGCAACAACGGCGGCCTCCGGTTCCGGCACGGGAACAACAACGTCTGCAACGTCCTGTACGCCGACGGCCACGCGACGCCCTCGCAGCTGAACGTGATCCCCGGCCAGGCGAAGAACTCGTATAGCTGTGACCTGAAGCGGCGGAACATCTCGGTCGATTACAAGCCCTGCTACGAGACCGACCACTCGTGAGCGGCGTCCTCGGAGGGTGAAGGTTGAACAACACCGCGGCCGGGACGCTCGCGTCCCGGCCGTTGTTGATTCCTGACGGAGCGGGTAGGCCCCTTGGCCGGGAACCCGCCCATTGGACCAGAGGTGGGCGGTTTCAAGCGGAGGCGGACCATGCAGAAGTGGATGAGGAACCTCGTCGGCGTAACGTTGGGCTGTACCGTGGCGGCCGGCGGGTGCTCTCGCAGCTCGTCGGGCAACGGCACCGACCCGCCGCACCCGGCGCAGTCCGACGCGGAGATCCAGAGTCGGATCGACAACGCCGCGAAGATCCCGGTACCCGCCGGCCGGGACGGGGCGCTGGCGGACGTCGCCCGCGACGCCGCCTATGGCGGGCAGGTCGACCTCAGCGCGGCGGCGCTGGGGAAAATCTCGGCTGAGCCAATGCGGCGGACCGTCGCCCAGGCCTGTTCCGACGTGCTGAAGCAGAAGGGCGACTCCGCGGGCGCGAGCAAGGTGCTGGCCACGTCGGGCGTCAGGTGAGGCGCCGTCGCCCGCCGGGTTTGGCGCGACGATGCGACGAGTTCGAGATGGAAGCCCGGCCCTCGCTAACACTACAGCGCAGGTTCGTCGGGACCCGCCCCCAGTTCGGACTGCAAGAAGGACGGCCACGAATGGCACGAATCAACACGAATGAGGACCGGCCGGCCTACGCGCCTCAGCCGCCGTTTGCCCGATCAGTTGGCTCAACTGTGCTCGTCTTCGGTCTCCATGATTCGTGTGCATTCGTGCAATTCGTGGCCGTCCTTCTCGCCGGCCGACCATGAACCTGCGCTGTAGTGCTAAACGGGTACCTGGATTGCCGAAGCCCGCCGCACTGCGGTGGGTGTGCCGGCCGCACGGCAGCGCCGTAGGTTCCACAGCGATGAGTGGCCCAACCGCGGCCGTTCACGGAAGCAATTCGACCAACGGCACGGCGACGGTCTCGCCCTCGCCCACGCGGAGCTCGAGCGACCCGTCGGCCGGCACGATCAACGGCGGCGGGTAGGTCCCGGCCGCCGGGTGGGGGTCGGCATACACCTCGGCGAGCCGGCGGCGCAGGTCGATGATGACGTACTGCGGCACGCCCGCCACGGCATAGGCGGCGAGCTTCTCGCCGGAATCGCGCGGGTAGCTGCTGTCGGCCACCTCGATCACGGACCAGACGTCAACGGCGGAGGGTTGGCGACCACTGTAGTCGGCCGGCCGGCCGCGGATCACGAGGGCGTCGGGGATCGGGTTGTAGGTCTCCGATAGTTGCAGCGTCACCTGGACCCGCATGTACGCGCTCGGCGTTGCGATGCGCGGGACCAGGTCCGTGAGCGTTCCGATGGCGGCATCGTGATCCGCGCCAGCCATGCCTGGCCTCCCACCCTGACCGCCGCCACAGTCCCGGTAAACGAGCAGCCCGTCGAGCAACTCGATCGTCGAGTCCTCGTAGAGGATGCCGGCCTCCCACATCTTGCGAAGGTCGGCACCCGTGAACCGCACCAGCCCGGCGCGGAACTCCCGCAGGTCTTCCGACTCGGTCAGATGGACCGGCGGTACCGCGGGACTGGCGTCCGGGGCAGGGGCGACGGGCAGGCGGGTGAGCGTCGCGGTCATGGCGGTGGATTATACCGTCCCCTCACGACTCACGGCAGCAGTTCGGCCAACCGCACGGGGAATGTCTGGCCGTCGCCGATGCGGAGGCCGACCGTGCCGTCGGCCGACACCACGAGCGGGGGCGGGTAGGTGCCGGTTGCCGGGTGGGGGTCGGCATACACCTCGGCGAGCCGGCGGCGCAGGTCGATGATGACGTACTGCGGTATGCCGGCCGCGGCATAGGCGGCGAGCTTGGGACCGGCGTCGCGCTCGTAGCTGCTGTCTGCCACTTCGATCGCGCAAAGGGCATCGGTGGCGACCGGCCGACGGCCCCGGTAGTCGGTGACGGGGCCGCGGAGGATCACCGCGTCGGGGTAGGGGGCGTAGCTGTCGGTGACGATCAGGAGGCTCTGCGTCCTCAGGTGGCGGGCAGACGTGTTGATCTGAGCAGCGCAGTTGCCAATGGCCGCGACGGCAAAGTTGTGGTCGTCACCTTCCACGTGGGGATCCCCTTTGGCCGGACCACACATGCGACGGGCCAGGAGGCCGTCGAGCAATTCGACGCTGCCGTCCTCCGGCAGGATGCCGAGCTGCGTCATCCGGGTGGCGTCCTCGACCGTGAAGCGGACGAGGCCGGCGATGAACGAGCGCAGCTCATCCGCTGCTGTTTCCGTCGCCTGAGGGGGCACCGCAAGCACCGGCGCTGAGGCGGGGAACGCTGCGGGTGGTTGGGCGAGCATGGCCGTCATGGCTCATGACTATACCACGGTGTCGCTGTCGCCGTCGCCGCTCACGACGGCGGCAGGGCGGCCGTGGCCGGGGCGTTCAGGCTGCGCTCGCGCTTGATCGTGGTCGGGCCGGTGTCGCGGGTCATCTGCAGCCCCCGGCTCATGGCGATCACGCCGGTGCGGGCCAGCTCGGTGATGTTGTAGGGCTTCATCACCTCGACGAACTTCTCGATCTTCTCCTCCGTGCCCGCCAGCTCGATCAGCAGGCTGGCCGGGCTCACGTCCACCACCTTGGCGCGGAACAGGTTGACCAGCTCAATCACCTGCGCCCGCTGCTCCGGCGTCACGCCCACCGTGATCAGCGCCAAGTCGCGCTCCACGTAGCTGGTGTTGGCGAAGTCGCGCACCTTCACGACCGGCACCAGCTTGGCCAGCTGCTTGCGGACCTGCTCCAGCGTGTTGGCGTCGGCGGTGACGACGATCGTCATGCGCGACAGGTCGGGGTTGTCGGTCCGGCCGACGACCAGCGAGTCGATGTTGAACCCGCGAGCGGCGAACATCCCGGCCACGTTGGCCAGCACGCCGGGCTCGTTCATCACTAGGGCGGAAATCACGTGTCGCATGGTCGTCGGCTCCGATGACAGGGGCGGGAAGTGTACCGGCGTCGCGCGGAAAACCGAAGGGTGCCGGGAAGAAGAATTGAACCGTGAAGGCACGAAGACGCGAAGGTATGACGAAGCAAGGCAAGGAACGTGGCGGCGAGATTGTAGTTAAGTTGCTTGTCATGGGTCCGACCTTCGTGTCTTCGCGCCTTCGTGGTTCAACTCTTTTCCCCGCCCCCTTGTCAATGAGCCGGGGCTGATTACAATGCCCGGCTCGAAATTTTGCACTCGGAGACACTGACATGGCACGGCAGATGAACGGCGGCCGCGAGCGGCGCGAGAAGGCGGACAAGTTCCAGACTTTTAACCGCCCCAAGGTGAAGGTCGCCAGGGAGTCGGCCGACGGGACGATCTTCATCGACTACAAGGACACCGAGTCGCTGAAGAAGATGATCAGCGGCAACGGCAAGATCCTGTCGCGCAAGCGGACCGGCGCCTCGGCCATGGAGCAGCGCATGCTGGCCAAGGCGATCAAGCGGGCCCGCTACCTGTCCCTGCTGCCGTACGTCGCCCAGCTCGGGTGACCGACCGCTGGCCAAACCGAGCCGACCACGCATCCGCCCGGCCGCCGTACGCGGCCGGGCGGTTCGCATTTCCCTGAGAGCAATGGGGCCCCCACAGCGGGTCGTTGCAGATTGGTTTCGTCTGCAACCTTCGCATTAATCGGCGCCATCGCCGACGCGGCGTGCTGCGACCGTTGCCACGACTGACCTCAACGCGTCATAATGCGTGGCATGGCGCGGGCAGGCAGGACGGGCGGAAGATCCTCATCGCCGGACGACGCGGGCAAGGGCCCGGCGAAGGGGAGTCGCGGCAGGGGGACAAAGAGGCCGGTGGCGAAGAAGGGTCCGCCGGCCGAAAAGGCAAAACGGGTTGCGAAGGGGTCGGCTTCGGCCGCGGCCGAGCGGGCGGTGCAGCCGCTTGAGGCGGGGATCGAGCAAGCCATGCACGCGCCTGATGGCGGGCCGCAGGCGGTTCCGGAACTGCCCCCGCTGTCGGCCGTCACGGGGTCACCGGTGCAGCCGTCGTACGTGCCGCCCGCGCCGGGCTCGCCGCCGATGGCGTTCTACCGGCCGTCGTCGACGCACCGGCCGGCCACCACGGGTCCCGGCTTCGTGCCCGAGCCCGCCCCGTCCCCCGACCGGAGCCCGCCCGGCCCGCCGGCCGTCAGCCCGTTCTCGTCGCAGGGTCAGCAGCCCCCCTCGTCTTCATCTCCGACCGAGCCATCCTCCATGCGGCCACGAATCAAGGACGTCCCGCGACTGGCAGAAGTCCCCCCGACCACGCCGCCCGCGCCGGTGATCCCGACGCCCCCCCCGGCCCCGGTGGAGACCAAGGCCCCCGCCCCCCGCCCCGCGCCCGAGGCCGCACCACCGCCGCCCAAGCTAGAGCCTGAACCGCCCCGGCCCGAGCCGCCCAAGCCCCCGCCAGCGCCGGCCGAGCCGATCCTGTTCGAGTGCGCCTGGGAGGTGTGCTGGCAGCTGGGCGGCATCTACACCGTCCTGCGCACCAAGGCCCCGGCCATGCTCCAGCGGTGGGGCGACCGGTACTGCCTGATCGGGCCGTACAACCCGCAGACGGCCGCCTACGAGTTCGACGAGCAGCCGGCCGAGGGGCTGTTCCGCGACTGCGTCGACGGCCTCGCCCAGGCCGGCATCCCCGCGAAGTTCGGGCGCTGGCTGATCCCCGGTCGGCCGCAGGTGATCCTGATCGACTACCGCGCCCGCTACGGGTCGCTCGACGCCGACAAGTACGTCCTGTGGAAGGACCACGGGATCAACACCACGCAGAACGACTCGGAGGTGAACGAGGTCGTCGCGTTCGGCTTCAGCGTGACCGAGATGTTCGCCCGGCTCAGCGGCAAGATCGGCAGCCGGCCGGTGCTGGCGCACTTCCACGAGTGGATGGCGGGCGTGGCGATCCCGCGCATCGCGCACCTGCGGCTGCCGATCGCCACCGTCTTCACCACCCACGCCACGCTGCTGGGCCGGTACCTGGCCGGCGACTCGCCGACGTTCTACGAGCACCTGCCCTACATCAACGCCGACGAGCAGGCCGCCAAGTACCAGATCTACTCCAAGTGGCAGATCGAGCGGGCCGCCACCCACGCCAGCACCGTGTTCACGACCGTGAGCGAGGTGACCGACGCCGAGGCGCAGCAGCTGCTGGGTCGCAAGGCCGACGCGATCGTGCCTAACGGCCTGAACATCCAGCGGTTCAGCGCGCTGCACGAATTTCAGAACCTGCACCAGACCTACAAGGAGCGGATCCACGAGTTCACGATGGGGCACTTCTTCCCCAGCTACACGTTCGACCTGGACCGCACGCTGTACGTCGTCACCAGCGGCCGGTACGAGTACCGCAACAAGGGGTTCGACCTGTTCATCGAGGCGATGTTCCGCCTGAACCAGCGGCTCAAGCAGATCCCCGACCCGCCCACGGTGGTGGCGTTCATCGTCACCCGCGCCCCGGCCAAGCACATCAACGTGCAGACGCTGCAGCGGCAGTCGATGTTCGAGGACCTGCGGAACGTCTGCAGCGCCCTGGAGAAGCAGATGGGCGCGCGCATGTTCCGCGCCGCCGCCCGCGGTCGGCTGCCGAAGATGCAGGACCTGCTCGACGACGAGGAACTGCTGCGATTGCGGCAATCGATTCAGGCCTGGCGCACCGGCACCCAACCCGCCATCGTCACCCACGACCTGTGGGACGACGCCGGCGACCCGATCCTCCGCCACTACCGCCACCGCGGCCTGTTCAACGCCGCCGACGACCCGGTGAAGGTGATCTTCCACCCCGAGTTCGTCACCGCCACCAGCCCGCTGTTCAACCTCGACTACCAGCAGTTCGTCCGCGGCTGCCACATGGGCGTGTTCCCCAGCTACTACGAGCCGTGGGGCTACACGCCCATGGAGTGCGTCGCGCTGGGGTTGCCCGCCGTCACGACCGACCTGAGCGGCTTCGGGGCCTACGTCCAGCACCACGTGCCCAACGCCGCCCACCAGGGCATCTGCGTGCTGAACCGCCGGACCAAGGGGTTCGAGGAAACCACGAGCAACCTGGTCGACTACCTGATGGCGTTCGCCCAGATGAACCGCCGCCAGCGAATCGAGATGCGCAACCGCGTCGAACGGCTCAGCGAGCTGTTCGACTGGTCGGCGTTGGTCGTCCACTACCACGAGGCCCACGACCTGGCGCTGGAGCGCGGCGCGGCCGGCAGGCCGCAGCCGGGGCGGGTGGAGGTAAGGTTCGCGTGAGGGGGGTTGGTGTGCCCGAATTTTTCGTCCATCCTGGTGCCGGCTACAATGCGGCCAGTTCCGTCTTAACTGCCGCGGGCGTAGCGCTCGGCATTTTGGCTCTGGGAACGTCTCAAAGGGATAACCGAATCACTGCGTGCCGCCGTCGGGTGACGAAACGTCAGCCAGCTACGGCGCGATTCGTCACGCCTCGTCCGCATGTGGCGTGTTGAGCCGTGCCGCTCCGGCGGGGCGTTCCCTCACGCATTCCTCGGTCGATCGGCGGGGCGTTACACTCGGCTGCGATGGAACAACCGATCCCCGACCGCAACCGTCGCTACACGCTGGACGAGTACTTTGCCCTCGACAACGTGTCGGACGTGAAGTACGAGTACTGGGACGGCCTGCTCGTCCCGCACGGCGGGTGGGAGACCGACGCCCAGGGCCGGATCCTCGGCATCGCCGGGGGCACCGCTACCCACAGCGACATCGCGTGCAACTGCATCCGGGAACTGGGCAACGCCCTCAAGGGCAAGCCGTGCAAGGTGGGCGACAGCGACCTCCGCGTCCGGTCGCCGCGGTCGGGCAAGTACCACTATCCCGATGTCAGCGTCACCTGCGGCCCTCGCACGTTCCACCCGCCGGGGTCGCGGGTCACGCTGGTCAACCCGACCGTCCTGATCGAGGTGCTGTCTCGCTGGACCGAGGGGCACGACCGCGGCGAGAAGTTCCGCGACTACATCGAGATCGCCTCGCTGCAGCAGTACGTCCTGATCGCCCAGGACCGGCCGCGGGTCGAGACGTTCCACCGCAACGCCGATGGCGTCTGGGTCGTCGGTCCCTGGGCCGAGGGGCTGGAAGCTCCGGTGACGTTCCCGGCGCTCGGCGTTACGCTTCCGCTTGTCGAGGTGTACGCCGACGTCGAGTTCGCGCCGCCCCCAGCGTCGCCGCTCGGTGCTGATCCAAAAGCAAGTGAGGCATGAGCACCCCGGTTATCACGCACGTTCGGCAATGCCCGCACCGCTTGCCGAGCGGCCTCGAGGCCGCTGGGTCATTCCTGCCTTCCCCCTTAACTGGACGGTCCGAGTTCCCGATTCCGTTCAACATGCGGAACGCGGCACTGCCCCGGGACCTGACGTTATCGGCCGCCGACACGACGCCCGCGCGGCCGATGCCGTCGTTTTGGCGGTCCCGCCGGCGGCGCGTCTCGGCCCCGCCGGTCGCCGCGCCGGCGGCCACGCTGCGGCGCGTACACGCCCGTTGGACCAGCGATGTGTCGGGCCACCCAACGCCCGACCATCCGGTGCTGGTACACGACCATTCGCTGTCGGCCGTCGAGCTGCGCAGCCGGCTGCCGCTGTGCGTTTGCGGGCACTACGACCTGCACAGCGATAACCACGGACCGCTGTTCCAGGGCAGCCGGATGCGGGTCACCAGCTGTCGGCGTGAGCCGACGGGCCTGTACGCGATCGCGGCCGAGATCTGCCGGTGAACGGTGTCGGTTCAGGTGCAGGAACGTGGCCGAGCCCAGGTGCCACGCCGGGACGCGATCGCCGGTCGCGGGTCCTTCGACGGCGCTCGGGGCCCCGCGACGAGCGCAGCGCGTGTCTGGCGCGGTCACCGCGTGATCGACCGAGGCCATCGGCCCCGTGCCCGACGCGACCTGCGCCACGGGGTCCTGCGCGCACTCGAAGGGCTCGGCCCGGGTCGGTCCCTGCCCCGCGTGTCGACAAGTTTGGCCACGATCGATCGAAGCGTGGCAGGACCGATAAAATCGGCCGCCGTCGGCGCCGGGGCGGGGTGTCGCTCATCACTGTCTGCACGGGGTGGCGCGTGCCGATAACGTTGGCATGACCACCATTGAGCCGCACCCGTCGTCCGCACGTCCGGTCATCGAGCGCCGCCGCCGTCCGCGGCTGGTCGGCGAGACGCTGGGGTGGCTGCTGCCGATGGTCGTCCCGTTGGCCGTCGACGGCCGCAGCCTGCCCGACGACGAGGCGGGCTGGGAGGTGCGCGTCCACGACGTGAGCCGGTTGGGCGTCGGGTTCGTCACGACCGAGGCGCTGAACGTCGGCGACCGCCGGCGCGTGCGGATCGGCCGGGGGCCGGCGGGGCGGGCGCGGGCGATCCGGGTGATCGTCTGCCGCCGGGACGAGCTGGGCCTTTACCACGTCGGCGCCGAGTTTGCCGATGCCGCCGGCATCCACGCCGACCACCCGGCCCGCCGGCTCGCCAAGGCCGGTTGAGCCACGCCCTCGACGCGCCGATGGGTGAGGCATGGACCCGCCGTCCCTGCGCGCCGAACTCACCCGTGGCCAGATGGTCGCCGCCGCGGCGATCCGCATCACCGTCGGCCTGTGCGACCTCCTGCCCGCCGGGCACGACCCGGCGCGGGACGCATCGGGCCGGCGGAGCTGAAGGGGTTCGGCACGATCGCCGGCACGCGTCGGGCGGATCGACCCGGGCTGATCGACGTGTCACTGATCATCGAGAAGCCCGACGTCGCCACGGCGCGGGCGACGCCTCGCGTCGACGGGCTGGGCGAGGATCAGTTCCTCGGCTCGTTCGCCATGCACCTGCTTTCGCCCGGCATCCACGACGTGCTGGGGCCGGATGATCGCCGACGGCGTCCGCGACGACGGCGAGTTCCAGCTCACCCGCGCCCAGGAGATCCAGCGGCAGCAGGAAGGTACGTCGCCGTCGAGATGACGACGGCCAAGCGGTACGACTTCGGCCTGCCGGACGACTACCTCGCCAGCCTGGCTACGTTCCGGAAGGCGTGATCGGTTCGGGGTGCCGCGGTGCGCAGGGAAACTGCCGATCGTGGCCGTTCCCGTTCAACGTCCACGCTCAACACATCGATGAAGTGGCGCCCGCCCGGGCCGCGGTTCTGGGCGGCGTCCGGAATCGACCCATTGGCAATTCCCGCCCGGGGCCGATAATGCGGGCCGACGTTTGGCGGCGCACCGCCGCCGCCGTGGCCCTGGAAAGGACTCGCACCTATGTCACTCAAATCTCTGATCGCGACCGGCACGAAGGTTTACCTCGACTCGATCGACCCGCCGCTGGTGGCCAAGAACCGGGCGGCGGGGGCGGTCGGGGCGACCAGCAACCCGATCATCGTGGCCGACATCATCAAGGCGGGGGCGTTCAACGACGACATCGCCAAGGCGGTCGACAAGGGCGAGGACGACGAGACGATCGCCTGGGGCCTGACCGACCACCTGGTCAAGGAAGCGCAGGGCGTGTTCATGCCCGTGTTCGAGGAGACGTCGGGCAACGCCGGGTACGTCAGCTTCGAGCTGGACCCGCTGCTGGAGGACAAGGCCAACCCGACGCCGACCGACGTGGGCAGCAAGAAGTACATCGAGCTGGGCAAGAAGTGGGCGGCGGGGCACAAGAACCGCATGATCAAGGTGCCGGCCACCGCGGCGGGGCTGGGCGCGCTGGAGGAGCTGGCGGCGGCGGGGGTGACGCTGAACGTGACGCTGATCTTCAGCGAGCGGCAGTACAAGCTGGCCCGCGACGCCGTGTGGAAGGGGGCCCAGCGTCGCCCCGGCGGGCCCAAGGACCTGAAGTCGGTCTACAGCATCTTCGTCAGCCGGGTGGACGTGTACACCGAGAAGCAGGTGCCCACGCTATCCAAGGAAGCCCAGGGGATGGTCGGCATCGTCAACGCCAAGCGGCTGTGGACGCTGAACCAAAAGTTCTGGTCCGACAAGGGGCTCCGCCTGCAGCAGGAGATCATCTTCGCCAGCACCGGCACGAAGAAGAAGGAGGACCCGGCCGACAAGTACGTCGCCGCCCTGGCCGGCAGCGACATCCAGACCAACCCCCCGGCCACGAACGACGCGGTCGACAAGCTGGGCCACGACTACACCCGGCAGATCGACGTCATGCCGCCCAAGGCGGTGCTGGACGAGATCGACGCCAAGGTCGACCCGGCCAAGATGGAGCAGGCGCTGATGGACGAGGGGACGCTGAAGTTCGCCGACCCGCAGAAGGCGCTGCTGAAGCAGATCGCGGACAAGCGGGCCGAGGTGGGGAAGAAGTAAGAGCAGGCGCGAAGAGGTGCAGAGGGGCAGAGGCGAGCAGACCGGGCGTGAGCGGCCAATCTGGCCCCTCCGCCCCTGTTCTCCTCTGCCCCTCTGCTGTTTGACCCCCGCCGCATGGCGCGGCGTTCCGGGCCGCGTTGACAGTGAAACAGGCGGGTGTTAGAACGCTCCGCGTTTGCCGGGTCGAGGGCTGTCGCGCCGCGGCCAGCAGTTCCCGGCGGACATGCTTCCCACACGTGGTGGCGATTCGTGTGGTTGCGCCGGAAGTCGTCGAACGCCATCGAACGTCCAACGCCGTCAGCAGGCACCGTCAGGCAGGCCCCGTCCAACCTTGACCCCACCCGTACCTCCTGGCGGTTGACCGGTGCCCCCGGACGCTCGGGGGAGGGCCGGTCCACCGTTCCGCCCCCGGTCCACCAACGGCACTGGGACGCGGGGGGTGTCGGCCGGGCGGGATGCGCGGGGCCGGCCACAGGTGTTGATCAGGAGCCCGCATGTCGCATCGCCGTCCGTCGCGTCCGTCCCCCGCAGCCCCGACCCGCCGCACCCAGACTGACGCCCGCAACGGCCGGCGACGCGCTGCCGGGCCCGCGTTCGGCGGCGAGGCGCTCGAGCCGCGCCGACTGCTGACCACGCTGACCTCGTTCGGCACCGGCGCCCTGGGCCAGCAGACGTTCACCGACGGCACCGATCACGCGGCCGTCATCTACTACTTCGACGTCGACGCCGAGGTGATCGGCGCCCACCGCGGCACCACCGCCACCGCGCCCAACGCCCAGCTGAGCAACCTGGAGGCTTACCCGCTGCCGACCACCACCCCGGCCAGCACGGGGACCGACGTGTTCAAGATCTACGTCACCGCGTCGGCGGCCGACTCGTACATCGCCATCACCGAGTTCTCGCCCCGGGTCGTCAACGGCGGGCCGTTCACGCTGACCCCCCTCGCCGGCAGCATCGGCTCGGTCGGCGTGGCCGACGCGGCCGGCATGGAGCGGGCGTTCGTGCCGACCGGGAACGGCGGCATCCTGGTCGGCGGCGTGTTCTTCGGCCCCAGCACCAGCACCACCCCGCGCGAGGACCTGACCGACACGCTCCCCTACGGCATGCAGATCGGCCTGCAGCCCCTGCAGCCCGACGGGCAGCTCAACGCCGGCATTGAGGTGATCCCAACCAACTCGGTCACCGGCGCGCAGAACGACTTCGGCAACATGGAGATCGGCGGGGCCGTCACCGGGCACGTCTCGTTCGGCGGGAACCTCAACCAGTTCTACGCCGGCGGCATCTTCACCGGCCAGTCGACCGGCGGGTCGCCCACCCAGGGCCCCACGCCGGGGAGCGCCCCGACGCCGACCACCAACCCGTCGGGCCGGATCGACCCCGGCAACTTCTCCGTCGCCGGTGACCTCCGCGCGCTGGTCACCACCGGCGAGGTCGGCACCGACGGGTTGCCCCTCCCGGCCGGCGAGGGCAACAACAGCAACGACCGGGCCATCCTCAACTACGTCACCAACGTCGACCTGACCGTCGGCGGCACGCTGGGCGAGCTGGACGTGGGCGGCGACTTCGGCGGCACCACCGAGGTGGCCCACAACCCCGTCGTCAGCGGCCAGGCCGCCGCGGGCACCGGCACGACCGACGTCGTCGGCGACACCGCCGACCAGACCGAGATCGAGGCCCTGGGCCCGGCCAACGCGGACCAGGCGCTGGAGCTGGCCTTCTCCGGCCTGGTGGCCAACGACCCGAGCGACGTCTGGCTCCTCGGCGAGCTGAACATCGCCAACGGCACGCTGGCCACCGCGCAGATCCTGGGCACGATCCCCGAGACCGACCCCAACACCGGCGCGATCCTCCGCGACGTCAACGGCAACGAGCTGAGCTTCGCCTCGGTCGACGGCGCGATCGACGGCCCGCCCACGGCCGACGCGGCCGACTTCTACGGCATGGCCTTCATGGCCGGCACCACCTACACGGTGACCCTGACCGACACGGCCGACGCGACGCTGTCCGTCTTCGACCCCGACGGCCGGCTGATCCAGACCAACCTCCAGGCCAGCCAGCAGGCGATCCAGGTCAAGGCCGACAAGCCCGGCATCTACCGGTTCGAGGTCGCGGTCGGCGGCACCCAGGACCCCTACAACCTGACCATCGCCGGCACCGGCGACCTGGGCATCGGCGGGATCGTGGTCGGCGGGTTCTACGACGACCTGGTGAACGACGGCGGCATCGCCCTCTCCGCCGGCAGCCTCGGCGCGATCACGGTCGGCGGGGCCTACTACTCGACGACGCTCGGGCCCACGTCGGCCAGCACCACCGCGCTCGCCCCGACCTTCGCCGCCTCGTCGATCATCGTCGCCGACGGCGACCTGCGCACCATCACCGCCGCCACCCTGGGCGAGATCGCGCCGGGCGTCACCCCCGTCATCTACGACGACGGCCCGGTCTACAACATCCCCGCCGGCAACATCGGCCTGGTCCAGACGTCGGGCCTGATGGACTTCGAGACCCAGTTCGACCCCAACTACCTCCTGCTGAACCAGTACAAGACCAACACCGCCTACGCCCACGCGATCTCCGGCTCCGTCCAGGTGGTCGACTGCGGCGGCTCGCTGCAGATGTTCGCCGCCATCGACGGCGGCATCGGCACGATCCGCGCCGCCGACATGGCCACCAACCAGGCGAGCGAGATCGACGTCAACGCCGACAACACCGGCAACGACGGCATCATCGACCTGATCGACGTCGAGGGGCAGCTGGGCAACCTCGGCGCCGGCGGGCCGGTGATCACGACCAACACCAACGGGGACGTCCGGTACATGATTGTCACCGGCCCGGTGTTCCTGCCGTCCGCGTTCGGCGCCACGCAGGACCAGGCCACGGTCTCCCCCATCGGCGCCGCCGCCACGGTGATCGACGACTCCGGCAGCACGTTCAAGGTCACCCCCTACGGCCCCACGACGTCCACCGTCACCACGACCGCCGTCACCACCAACGCCGACGGGTCGACGACGACCACCTCGACCACGGGCAACACCTCCTCCGGCATCAGCGTGGTCACGCCGGCCCCCGGCACGACGACGCGGACCAACTCCACGGGCCCCGGCGAGACGCAGACCACCGTCACCGACGCCCTCGGCAACGAGACGACCACCGTCGTGACCGGCCCGCAGGTGTCGGTCCTGTCCTACCCCGTCTCGGACAAGGGCGGGCAGATCCCGATCTCCGTCAGCACGGCCGGGTCGATGACCATCACCGGCACCGGCAGCAACGGGGCCGCCTCCACGCTCGACATCGGCACGATCCTCATCTCCGGCGTCGGCCGGCCCCTGGGCGCCGGCGGGGTCGACCCGTTCGGCAACACCACCGTCACCCAGCCGATCCCCGCCACCGCCAGCACCAGCCCCATCACCACCGCCGACCCCGCCACCGGCACCTCGGCCGTCAAGGCCAACGGGGCGAACGTCGTCATCTCCGACGCGTCGCTCACCTCGGCCGGGTCGGTCGACCCGACCGACCTGTTCCTGCTGCTCAACGGGTCGGCGACGATCAACGCCTACAGCATCCAGTCCGCCGAGACGATCAACTTCTTCCAGGGCACGGTCGGGTACTACGGGGCCGTCGACACCACCACGACGCCTGGCTTCGCGGCGCCGGTCGTCGTCGCCAACCGCACGGCCGGCGAGATCGTCAACACGAACTTCCCCAGCGGCATCGGCACCCTCCAGGCCCGCGGGAACCTCGGGTTCGCCACGCCCGTCGCCACCGCCGCCCCCGTCTACACCCGCGGCATCGTCGCCAACGACTACCCGTTCGTGCAGCAGCACACCGCCATCAACCTCGGCGGCAGCGCGATCAACGTCCTGTCGAACTCGTCGATCGGCAACGTGCTGGCCACCGGCACGATCCAGAACCTGGTGGCCGACTTCGGGAACCACCCCGCGGCCGGCGTCTTCGCCGGGATCACCGGACCCGTCGAGGCCAGCTCCCTGCTGTTCGTGCAGATCGGCCAGGGCCTGACCTCCAGCGGCACCGGGGCGGTCGGCCTGTCGGGGCTGTTCGCGACGGTCAAGATCGCCGAGGTCACCAACGGCGGCGTCCCCGACGGGGACATCCGCGGCAACATCGTCGTCGCCAACAACGGCAACACCGACACGCCCGCCATCGACCTGATCCAGCTCGGGAACGCCTCGATCGTCGGCAGCACCATCTACGACCTCGACTACCCCGAGTACCACTCGGCCAACCCGGCGGTGACCGTCGGCGACGTCTTCTCCGTCGGCGCCCAGGTCCCCTCCGCCGACGTGGCCAGGCTCGGCCTGCTCCTCAGCCAGCCGGCCGGCAGCCCGATCGCCGCCGGCAACGCCTCCGACGCCGACATCAACTCGATCCGGATCACCGGCGCCGGGGGCATCCTCTCCTCCACGATCGGCGGCGGGTCGATCGGCGCGGTCAACGTCAGCCGGAACGGCTTCGGCGTCATCGACGCGACCCTGACCGCCAACCCGGCCGGGCGCGTCTTCGGCATCACGGCCGGCGGGTACGGCGTCCGCGGCGTCGACATCGACAACGGCGGGTACGTCGGACCGATCAACGCCACCGGCAACGGCTCGCTCCTGCCCGTCACCGCCTTCCCGCTCGACCTCCGCCCCAGCGACGTCTCCGGCGCCGCCTTCGACCCGTTCACCGGCAACCCCCTCTCCGACCTGAACGACCTGAACGACGCCCTCGGCGGCAGCGTCTCGGCCGCCACCCCCAACGTCGCCAACGTCACCGACACCGGCGTCGTGGAGGACCTGCTCGTCTCGGCCCTGTACGACGTCTCCGGCATCGCCGCCCAGACGCTCCGCACCTCGCTCCCGGTCGCCTCCACCAGCGTCGCCCCCACGCCCGCCCAGGCCAACATCCCGATCGTCGGGACCCCCTTCGCCAACTCGATCACCACCAGCGGGACCGTCGGCTCCATCCGCGTGCGCGGGCTGATCGACGGGTTCCAGATCACCGCCGGCAGCGTCGGGCAGTTCACGCAGGGCGGCAGCGTCAACCGCCTCGGCATCGACGTGGCCGGCTCCATCGCCAACCTCAACGTCCGCGGCAACCTCGGCACCATCATCACCGACCCCGCCACCGGCGACGCCATCCCCGACTCCTACATCTACGCCAACGGCACCAGCAGCCACATCGACAAGCTCTCCGTCGCCGGCAACCTCTACGCCAACGTCTTCAGCAGCAAGTACATCGGCTCGATCAACATCGCCGGCAACCTGGACGGGAACGTCACCATCCAGGGCGTCTCCCCCCGCAACCTGGCGCTGACGTCGATGACGATCGGCGGGTCGATCGCCTCGGGGTCGCTCAACATCGCCGGCGCCGTCGGCACCATCACGACCGGCGGCAGCCTCGGCGTCGCCGGCCAGGCGCTGGCCATCGCCGGGCCGGTCAAGAAGCTGGTGGTCGGGTCGCCGAAGTCCGCCGCCACCAACGCCCTGGCCCTGGACCTGACGGTCTACGGCAACGTCGGGCAGGTCGTGGTGAACGGCCGGATCACCGGCAGCGTCCACGTGCTGAACGACCTCCAGTCGCTCACCGTCAACGACGGCAACCCCGCCGACGCCGCCCTCAGCGGCGCGATCACCGTCGAGGGCAAGCTGACCCGGGCCACCATCAACAACGGCAACGTCGCCTCGGCCGTGTCGGCCATCGGTGGGATCAGCACGTTCACCATCAATCGCGGCAGCCTGCTGAGCACGGGCTCGATCTCGTCCACCCTGGGCTCGATCGCCAGCGTCCGCGTGCTGGGCGGCACCGCCTACGGCATCGACGGGTCGATCGCCGCCGCCAACGGCCAGGGCCTGAACGTGACCACGACCGGCAGCCTCGGCGACGGCACCGACGTCGCCACCATCATGGCCCTGACCGGCGGCACGATCTCGGTCGCCGGCAACGTCGAGAGCAACGCCACCGTGTCGATCGCCGGGCTGCTGAACAGCCTGATCGTCGGCGGCACCGTCCAGGCCGGCGGCACCGTCTCGGGCCACCCGATCAAGACCGTCCGCATCGGCACCGCCCCCGCCGGCACCGTCGTCGCCAGCTGATCCCCATCCAGCTGATCCCCATCCGGCGGGGTGGCCGCCACCGTCCGCACGGCGCAACGGACATCGCCGATCCTCCGATCGGCGATGTCCGTTTGAGCGGCGAGCGCAACGATGCCTGTGGCGCGGTTCCGCGCCCTCACGGTCGACGGCGGTCGAACAGCAGCGTGTACGACGCCAGCGGGATCGGGTCGTCCACGACGGCGCGGTAGACGATCAGCTCGTCGGACGGCCACGCCAGCACGCCCAGCGCCTCGGCCAAGATCTCCGAGTAGCCGGGGAACGGGTCGTCACCGGCGGCCTCGGCGGGCGTGCCGAGGCGGCGCACCGACCCGTGCTGCGGCAGCCGGTCGAACCACGGCTCGTCGTGCGACAGGTTGTTGTGCGACCGGAACGCGGCCAACGACGGGACGACCAGCGCGTCCTTCTCCCGGCTGACCAGCCGGTCCAGCACCAGTCGCCGACACGGGTGCCGGTTGACGCCGGCGAACTCCAACCACTCGATCGACGTGCCCCAGGGCGAGGGGATCGGCTCGGGGTCGTGCTGCAGCAGGGCCAGGTCCAGCGGGTTCGGGGACGTCGCCCACTGCGGTTCGACGAACATCGTGTGGCGCGTGCCGTCACCCGTGGTGAGCACCGCCGGCGCCGGTCGGCTCGTGCCCGACCGCAGCAGTTGGAACGGCCGGGGCACCGCCGGACCCTCGTCCGGCTTCCCCGCGAACGCCGGGGGCCTGGCGTGCCGGGTGAACGCCAGCGGCATCGCCCCGGGCCTGCCGCGGCAGCCGTGCAGCACGTTGAGCATGGCCAGCCCCAACTCCCGGGGCGACCCGTCCGCGGGCACGGCCGACTCGCGCACCAGTTGGACGTCGACGCGGACGTCGATGCAGTACCCCATCACGTCCGCCGCCGCCTGCACCCACGCCGCCCGCGCGGGGATCGCCTCGGCCGCGTCGGACCCGCCAGCCGCGGGGACCGCCCGCTCCCCGGCCGGCGGGCCGCCCCCGGCCCCCGAGCCGTTGGACCCGTCCGCCTTGAGGTGACGGACGACGGCCGACAGGCTCCCGCCCGCCGCCGCCAGGTACGCCGCGAACCCTTCGCACGCCGACCCCAGCGCCACCACCGCCGGGTCCGACGCGCCCAGCGCCTGGCCGGCCCCGACGACCACGCTGTGCCACGCCCGCACGCCGGGGAACTGCTCCAGGTCGGCCGGCCCCACGTCCACGAGCTTCCCGATCCGGTTGAGGCGCTGGGCGGTCCCCCGGTCCACGTTGAGCCGGCGGGCGATGTCGGCGAACGACGACGCGGCCGGAAGCCCCATCTTCGACCGCGCGATCCGCCACTCCCGCACCAGGCGGCGCAGCAACTCGCCCAGGTCCGGCAGTAAGGCCGTGTCAGACCCCTCTGCGCTCGCCCCGCTCACCGAGCGGGCATCCATGTCCGCGACATCCATCATGGCAGTCCCGCCTTCAACCCCGCCGTTGGGCCCTGCCGCAGATGGTAACGCCAGGCTGTACCAGTGCTCCATACGCGGAAGAATCGCCGCACTCGACCCGGTTGTCAATAACAACTCAGTAAAAACTAGTTGACACTGGTGTAACACAGTGTTAAACCTTCCGCAGGTAAATTGCTTTGACGTTTGGGTGGTCGAGCCGCGAAAGCGGTCGAAACATCGGGAGTTGTTCGATGCGGAAGCTCGGTCTAAAGACATGCGTCCATCGCCGTCCCAGCCTCTCAGCGATCGCGGCGGCGGCGGCCGCGACCCTCTGCGTCGCCCCGCGGGCGGGGGCCACCACGTACACGTGGGTCGGGCCGTTCACCAACACGACCGGGGTCACCAACTACTGGAGCAACCCCGCATCGTGGTCGACCGGAACCGCGCCGGTCAGCGCGGTCGACACCCAACTGGTGTTCCCCAACTATGACGGCAACGGCTACACCAGCACGAACAACATCAGCGGCGGCTTTCTGCTGAACAACCTGACGGTGACCAACTTCGGCAACGGGGCGCAGAGCGTCAACATCAACAACGTCAACGGCGATTACATCGAGTTCGCCGGGTCGAATCCGACGATCACGATCGCAGGCCCGGGGAACGGCGTCTCGATCGGACAGGTCCTCAGCGGCACGTCCAGCAGCGTCGGGATCATGCTCGACCAGATGACCACGATCAACGGCAGCGGCGACGGCACGGCCACGCTCGGCGGCATCGGTGCCGGGTCGGGTGCCATCGTTGGAACCGGCGGACTGACGTTCGCCGAGACCGGCCTGGGCATTGTCACCCTCCAGGGCACGAACACGTTCACGGGCGGGGTGACGCTCAACTCCGGCAGTCTCGCCATGAGTACGGCGACCGCGCTCGCCTCAAACACCCTCACCATCAATGGCGGGAACCTCCGCCTGTCGTCGGCCACGTTCACCAACGCCATCGTTGCCAACGCCGACCTGTTCCAGGTGGCCGGCACCAGTGCCACCCTGGCGGGCGTTGTCAGCGGGGCGGGGGGGGGTCCACCTGAGCGGCGGCCTCAACCCCACCGGTGCTGTCGCCGACAGCTTGATCCTGTCGGCGGTCAACACGTACGGGGGGGCCACGACGATCGACGGCAGCGCCACCTTCCCCGGCGGAT
This sequence comes from Tepidisphaeraceae bacterium, assembly GCA_965198865.1. Classification (GTDB taxonomy): domain Bacteria; phylum Planctomycetota; class Phycisphaerae; order Tepidisphaerales; family Tepidisphaeraceae; genus CBDAQA01. Next base: position 77,861 of record CBDAQA010000029.1, read on the forward strand.
CGAACAACGTTGGCACGCTCACGCTGTCCGGCTCGGCCAACAACTCGTCGGCCCTGTCGGTCGGGCTGGGGGGGACGCTGAACATCACCGGGAGCTCGAACAACACCCGGTTCTCCGACACCGCCCCGGTCACGTTCGCCGGCGGCCGGATCACGGTCGCCGGGCTGACCGCCGGGTCGGCCTTCAACGAGACCTTCGGCACGTTCACGGCCAGCGGCGAGAACACGTTTGCCTTCACGGCCCCCACCAGCGGGGCCAACGTCACCAGCACGCTGGCGTTCGGCGCGCCGACGCTGAACGATCGGGCGACCCTGTTCTTCGCCGGCGCGTTCCTGGGGGCGACGACCACGACCGGGACCGGCCAGGCCACGTTCGCCGGCGGGCTGACCAACGTGTCCGACCCGCTCGCGGCGACGCCCGGCCTTGGGCAGGCGACTGGTGTGGTCCCGTACGCTGCGGGCAACGCCACCTCGGCCACGTCAACCACGCCGACGGCCTTCGTCTACTACAACGCCTCCAGTGGCGTCCAACTCCTGCCGGTCACGAACGCGGCCTATGTCAACCAGTCGTCCGGCACCGGCATCACCGCGGCAATGGCGCACCTGAACGTGAACCTCTTGGGTACGGCAAACTCCAGCAGTGGAAACGCCCTCGGCATCAACACCAGCCAGACCATCAACGCCCTCTCGACCAGCAGCACCCAGTATTTGGCAGGCAACGGCATCATCACGGTCAACAGCGGCGCGGTCGTCACCGGGGCCGGGCTCACCCTGGCCGGGCCAACGCTCGATTTCGGGTCGGCCACCGGGTACATCCACCTGGGGGGCACCCTAACCCTGGCCAGCGGATCGGCCCAGAGCCAGATCACCGGTTCCGGCGGCGTCGTGATCAGTGGCGTCCTGGCCGCCGGGACGGCGAACAGGGGCGTGCTCTTTTCCAACGCCACGGCCGGCAACCCGTTCACGGGCGGGCTGACGCTGAACAGCGTGACCGCGACGTTCGACAACGATGCGGAGCTCGGCACGTCGGGCGGGGCGATCACGCTCGACGGGGGCAGCCTACAGCTGTCGTCGACGGTGAGCGCCCTGACGCTCACCCGGCCCATCCGCCTCGGCGCCGCCGGTGGATCCGCAAGCGCCTTCTCTGGGCAGGCGCTCACGCTGGCGGGCAACATCACGGGGCCGGGGGCGCTGACCACCACGTCCAGCGCCGCGACCACCCTCCTCGCCCTGACGGGGGCCAACAGCTACGCGGGCGGGACGTTCATCCAGAGTGCGGTGCTGAACGTCATGTCCGGCAGTAACTTGGGCACGGGGCCGGTCAGTTTGCTTGGCAATGCCACACTACAGTTTGCAGCGGCGACCACCCTGTCGCAAAACGTCAACATCCTTTCTTCCATAGGCGAGACGATCGACACCAACGGGTTCAACGCAACCCTGGCCGGCCAGGTGACGGGTGCGTTCAACGGCGTGGCGCTAACAAAGGTCGGGGTCGGCACGCTGAACCTCACGGCGAACGACGCCACGCTGGGCTCGCAACTGAACGTCAGTGCCGGCGCGTTGGCGCTGAGCGGCAACGGCGCGATCCCACAGGCGCTGCAGGTGATCATGGCCGCGGGGGCTGAATTCCGCGTTGACAATACCGGCACCAACCTGCCCGATCGCGTGGCCGACCAGGCCAACTTCATCCTGCCCGCCACGTCGACCCTGCACCTGATCGGCGGGGATGCGCCGGCCAGCGGTGAGACGGTGGGCGACCTCAACCTGTCCACTGGGGCGGTCAACTTTGTCGTTGACGGCACGGGCGCGACGCTGACGGCGGGCACTGCCGTATCCGGGCCGGGGTCGATCAACAAGACGGGCACGGGCACGCTGGTCCTGGCCGCCGGTCGGGGTCCCAACACCTTCGGCGGCGGCCTGACCGTCGCCGGCGGCACCGTCCGCACGGCCACCGCCGGCGCGCTGGGGTTCGGCGGCCTCGCCGCCATCACAACCACGAGCACGGTCGTCCCATTCACCGGGTCTTCGGTGACCTCGGTCAACAGCACAGCCACCCCGGCCAGCGTCGGGTCCTCCACCGTCGCCGCCGGCGGCACGTTGGACCTGGGCGGTCAGACGTTGACCGAGCCGGTCACGCTCAACGGCGGTTCGCTGGTTAACTCCTCGGCCACGCGGGCCACGCTGACCAGCGGGGTGAAGGGAACGCCCGTCACCGCCGGCGGAATCGGCTACCAATCGACCGACACTGTCACCACCTCCGGCGGCACCGGGGCGCTCGCGGTCGTCTCGCTCGGCCTGACGAGTTCCAGCATCACCATCACCAACGGCGGCAGCTACAACAGCAACCCCGATCTCACCAGCGCGCCGATCGCCGTCGTCGGCGGCGGCGGCACCGGCGCCACGTTCGTGCCCATCCTTGACGGCGGCTCGAGCGGCTCGCTGACCGGGATCGCCATCGTGAATCCCGGCACCGGCTACACGTCCATTCCGACGTTCCCGATCACAACCCCCACCGGCAACAATTCGGTCGGCGCGACGTTCAGCGGCAACACGACCGGCTTCACGATCATCGGCACGATCCAGACCGCGGCCGGCACCGGGTATGTGCCAGGCGCCACGTCCACCGTCAACACGACCACGGGGTCGCAGGCGACCATCGGCTCGCCGGCCGTCAGCTCGCTGGCCTTGACGGCCACCAGCAGCATCGGCGGGACCGGCGACCTCACCGTTCAGCCCGGCGTATCCGGGTCCGGCGGGCTGGTCAAGATCGGGGCCGACACCGTCTACCTGACGGCGACCGGCACCTACTCGGGCGGGACGACCGTCTCGGCCGGCACGCTGCGGGCCAACGCCACGGCGGCGACGGGCACGGCGCCGGTGCTCATCGCCACCGGCGGCACGCTGGGCGGCAACGGCAGCGCCGGGACGGTCACGGTCGCCTCGGGTGGCACGATCACGGCCGGCCCGGACGCCGTCACCCCCGGCACGCTGAACACGGACGTGGAGACCTGGAACGCCAGCGGCGGCCTGCTCGCCAAGGTGTCGGCCACGGGCGCGACGAACGACGTGCTGGTCATGGCGGGCCTGTCGCTCGGTGCGTCGAACACCTCGGGCAGCCAGTTCAACGTGACCGTGACCAGCGCCGGCACGCCGACGCTCGCCTCCGGCAGCGTGCTGGTGCTGGCCAACGACAAAGAGGATGTGAGCTCCAACCGGTTCGGCCCGGCGTTCAACACGTCGACCCTGTCGGACCTGACGCTGACCGTGACCGGGCTCCAGTCGGCCACCGGCGGCTTTGCCCTGGGCACCGAGGTCGACGCGTTGGGAAACGGTGGGTACGACCTGATCCTGCAAACCGCCGCGACCCCCGAGCCGGCCAGCCTGGTGCTGGCCGGGCTGGCCGCGGCACCGCTGGTGCTGGGCCGTCGACGCCGGCGCGCGAGCTAGTTGAACCCTTGCACGGTGGCCCGCCTCAACGGGCGGTCGCCGTTTGTCCTCTTCGGTGCGGCGTCCCAAACCAACTGCCGCCGCCCGCCAACGGAGTCCTGCCATGCGACCACGCCACTCTCGTACATCGTCCAAGTGCGCCGCCGCGTTCACGCTCGTGGAACTGCTCGTGGTGATCGGCATCATTGCTCTGCTGATCGGGCTGTTGCTCCCCACGCTGAGTAAGGCGCGGCAGCGTGCCCAGATGACGGCCTGCTCGGCCAAGCTCCAGCAGATCATGGTCGCGGCCCAGAACCACCGGGCAACGCACCGGGATTACCTCCCGCTGGTCGGGGCCATCCCGGGGGGCTTCCCGGAAGACCTGAACGACGCCGACCTGCAGAGATACGACTATTTCGGCAACCGGTTGGCCAAGGCGAGCGGGCGGGTGCTGTGCCCGATTGCCGAGTCGCTGTTGACGCAGATGGTCAACAGCACCGTGCTGAACTCCGCGAATAGCACCATCGGCGCGCCGACCAACGGCGTCTATGTCAGCGCGATGCTCGACACAGGAAATCCTTTGGCCAAGAACTTCCTCTGCCCGTCTCAGGCCTCAAGCCCGCTTGACATTCCTGACGCGCCCCACATGACCGCGTACAGCGCAAACTACGCAACCGTCGTCCCCGGGCAAACCGATCACGCGTACACGCTCAGCTTCAATGAGCCCTCGAGCTACGTCTTCAACGAGTACGTGATGGGCTGGAACGACTCTTACGGTCGGCTGCGCGGCAAGGCCAGTCGGGTGAGGCAGCCAATGTTGACGTTCTTCGCCTGCGACGGCTTGTCCGGCAACATCAACCGCGGGAACGCGATGCCGCCACCGACGACCACTGCGGACTACCTGAAGTATGGGACGATCTACAACACGACCACGCTCGTGTCGGCCACGCTGGGACAGGCGTACTCCAATAAGTTCGGGTATGTCGGCAGCGCGGCCGGCGATTTCAACTGCTTCGATTTGCGTCGCCACCAGGGCCGGATCAACGTCGCTTACTGTGACGGGCACGTCGCCTCGCTGAACATCACCTACGCCGACCTGAGCAAGGCGTACGTCTACAGCAAGAACAAGTGAGCGCTTCGCACGGGGCGGCCCGCACGGGTGGCGCGACCGGCCGTTGCTCGCCGCCGTCCTTTCATTGGTGCCGCCGACGTGACGGCGTACCATCCGCCGCATGGCGAAGCCCGATGCCGTGTTGGATGTCCCGCCGACCCGTTCGCCCAACCGCATCTGGCTCGCCCGGGGGGTGGCCGTGGTGGCCGACCTGATCCAGCTGGCGGCGTTCCCGGTCACGGCCGAGGGGGCGATCTCGCCGGTCGACGACGGGCTGGACCTGCTGACGGCGGCCGTGCTGTCGCTGCTGGTCGGGCCTCACCTGGCGTTCGTGCCCAGCTTCCTGGTCAAGCTGCTGCCGATCGCCGATTTGGCCCCGACGTGGACGATCGCCGTGCTGATCGCCACCGGCGGCCGGCGGGCCGAGGCGGGGCCGTTGGCGCCCGTCCCCATGCTGCCCGCCGGCGACCCCGGTGGCCGGCGCACCGGCCGGGCGGCGCGCGTCCGCGCGGTGTCGTGGTTCGCCGTCCTGTTCGGGATCGGGTTCGTCGTCGGCGGCCTCTACCTGATGCCCCACCTGCCGATGCCGAACCCCCACGTCGCGCCCGGCTCGACGGCGTTCTGGAAGCAGAACTGGGCCGGCGCCCTGCTGGGCGGCGCGACCGGGCTTTGGGCCGCCCGCACCGTCCTCCGGCGTGCCGGCCGAGTCTGACGCCACAGCAAAAATCCGTAATCGAGGTGTAACATTTTGGATCATTGTGTAACGCGGCGGGCGTCTGCCCGTCGTCGTGAACCGCGTTCGGTGCTGCTATCCTGAGGGCATGGCAACGCTGTCCTATCGCACGGCCGGGGAGTCGCACGGCAAGGCCCTGATCACGCTGGTCGAGGGGATGCCGGCCGGCGTGACGATCGACGGCCCGTTCATCGACCACGAGCTCAAACGCCGCCAGGGCGGCTACGGCCGGGGGGGCCGGCAGAAGATCGAGACCGACCGCGTCGACTACCTGACCGGCGTGCGGATGGGCCGCACGATCGCGTCGCCGGTGACGATGCTGATCCCCAACAAGGACTTCCGCCTCGACGACCCCGCCGCCACGCCCCCGCTGCGCCGGCCGCGGCCGGGTCACGCCGACCTGGCCGGCAGCATCAAGTGGCTCACGACCGACTGCCGCGAGACGCTGGAGCGCGCCAGCGCCCGCGAGACCGCCGCCCGCGTGGCGGCGGGGGGGCTCGCCCGGTGCCTGCTGCGCGCGTTCGACATCGAGGTGTTCGGCTTCGTCCGCTCCGTGGGCGAGGTGACGGCCGCCGTCGACGTGACGCCGGGCAACTGGCGCGACCTGGCAACACGGCGTGACGCATCGGAGGTCTACTGCCCCGACGCCGCCGCCGACGCCGGCATGCGCGAGTTCATCTCACAGCAGAAGATGGCCAAGGACACCGCGGGCGGCGTGGTCGAGTGCCACGTCTTCGGCTGCCCCGTGGGCCTGGGCAGCTGCATGACCTGGGATGGCCGGCTCGACAGCCGGATCGCCGCGGCGGTGGTCGGCATCCAGGCGTTCAAGGGCGTCGAGTTCGGCATGGGGTTCGAGGTGGCCCGCCTGCCCGGTTCGAAGGTTCACGACGAGATCGGCTACGACGCGAGTGGCCGCGACACGCCGGCCCTGGGGTTCACGCGCAGCACGAACCACGCCGGCGGCATCGAGGGCGGCATGACCAATGGCCAACCGGTGATCGTCCGCGGCGCGATGAAGCCCATCAGCACCCTGGGCAAGCCGTTGGCCAGCGTCGACCTGCAGACCAAGGAGCGTGCCGAGGCCGGGTGGGAGCGGAGCGACATCAGCGCGATCAGCGCCGCCAGCGTCGTCATGGAAGCCGTCGTCGGGTTCGAGATCGCCAGGGCATTACTGGAGAAGTTCGGCGGCGACTCGCTGGGCGAGGTGCGGGCGAACTACGACGGCTTCCTCGCCGCGGCGCGGCGGCTGCCGACGTGAGCGGCCGCCGATGTGAACCGGCGCGGGGGGTCGAACGGGGAGGCGCGTGATCGGGCTGGAGCAGTTCTTCCGCGACGACGGCCGGCCGGTTTCCCGGACCAAGCGGGTGGTGCGCGTCGTGGTGGCCCTGGGGCTGGCGCTGGTCCCGCTGGTGGCCGCGCTTGCCCTGGCCCATCGGCGGGCGGTGGTGCGGCGGTGGCCGGTCGTCCCCTGCGCCATGGTCGACAGCGACGTGGACGTCGACCCCGGCCCGGCCGGGGGCCATCCGTATCACGTCCGGGTCACGTTCGGCTTTGGGTTCGCCGGGCAAACCTGGGTCGGCACGCGGCGGATGTGGGGCGCCGTCGGAACGGACGACGCGGCCGCCGCGTACGCCGAGGCCCGGCGGCTCCGCGCCGCCGCGCCCGCCGCCTGCGCCGTCGACCCCGCGGCGCCTGGGGATGCGGTGTTGGTCGAGCCCGACCCGGCCTGGACGCCGGCGGTCGTGCCGGGGTGCGCCGTCCTGGCCGGGGTCGTCGCGTGGTTTTACGCGGTCCCGCAGCTGGGGCTGGCCCGGGCGGGTCGGCAGCGCCAACCGGTTCCCGTGAACCCGGCCCGGCGGCGGCGGTCAAGCCGGCTGGCGGGGGCCGGCCTGCTGGTGGGGTTCGGGGCGGCCACCGTCGTCTGGTGGGGCATGCCGCTGGCCCGCGCGGTGGCCGGTCGGAGGTGGCCGGCCGTGCCGTGCGTGGTCGAGCGGTCGGGCTTGTTGCGCTCGGAACTGTCCGGCGAGCTGCCCATCACGCTGTACCGGACCGACGTCCTGTACCGGTACCAGGTGGGCGGGGTGACGTACCACTCGAATTGCTACGCCGTGACCGAGGGCGCGTCACCCCTGGCCGGGCCGCGGCAGCGGGTGGTGGACCGGTACCCGCCCGGCACCGCGGCGACGTGCCGGGTCGACCCGTCCGACCCCACCGCGGCCGCCCTGACCGACCACCTCAGCCCCACGCTCGCCTTCGGCCTGTTGCCGCTGTCGCTGGCCGCGGTGGGGCTGGTGGTGCTGGTCCTGCCGACCGGCGGCGGTCGCCCCGCCCGGCTGCTGCGGCGGAGCCGGTGGTCGCTGCTGGCCGTCACGCTCGCGGGCCTGTCGCTGGTGGTCCGCGGCGTCCTCGCCACGCCGTAGGAACCGGGTCCACCGCCCGGTTATGATCGGGTCATGGCGCAGCTCACCGAACCGACGGCGGACGTGCAGGCCCCGCGAACCGATTGGGTGGCCCGCGCGTCGGCCCTGATCGACCAACTGGCCGGGTGGGCGGCGGCCGAGGGGTGGCGCGTCGACCGCGGGACCGAGCGGAGCGACGACTGGCGGTTCGGCACCTACGAGGGGGCGGCCGTGGTCCTGCACCCACCCGATGGAGAAGTGGCCGTCACGCCCTTCCCGCCCGACAGCGGCGGGGGTGGATCGGTGGTGATCCAAGCGATGCCGACGTTCAGCCGCGTCCGGCTCAAGGCTCGGCCCGATGACTGGGAAATCATCGTTAACGCGAACATCCCGTTGCGGCGGCCATGGACGCGGGAGACCTTCGTCCAACTGGTGACCGACATGCTGAGTTGACAGGGACACCATGCTGCTTCGCGCCGCGTTCGACGCCGCCCAACGGGTCGAGGACGAGTTTGCCGCCACCCGGTTTGCAGTGGAGCATGTCGCCGCCGCGTGGGGCAGGGACGCCGATCTCACGCTCGCCGCCCAGCGTGCACAGGTGACGGGTGGCCAACTCGTCCGTGCCGTGGCCGCCGTTGACGTCACGTTCGCCCTGCGATCGTTCGTGCAGTTTGAGACGGTGCTGCGAGATTACTGGGCGAGCGGGATGGGGCGGAAGTCCCGGCCGGACATGCGACCGCTGATGGATAGCGTGGCCCGCCATCGCCAGATGAACAGCGACGATTTGGCGGCCGCCCACGTGGTCCGCGCCTATCGAAACAGCATCGCCCATGGCACGGCGGCGGCGGCAGCTTCCGCGTTGCCGCTGACGGTGTCGGAGTGCCAGAGCAACCTGGGCCGCTACCTCCGCTGGCTGCCGCAGCAGTGGTGACCTTGCGGTACGATGCCCATCGCATGACCCAGCCCTCCATCGATTACGAGCCGAAGCCCGGCGAGCCGCTCGAGCACCCGTTGGCCAGGCCGCTGTTCCGGCACGTGGCCCGGGTCGTCCTCTCGACGTTCCTGCTCACGTTCGTCGCCAGCCGGTGCATGGTGATCCTGATCGAGGCCCGCAAGGTGCCCGACTTCTACTTCCACGCCCGCGGCACGCACGTCCACCACCTGAACTACGGCATCTTCACCCTCAGCGCGGTCGGGGCCTACCTGCTGTTCCGCCGCCCGGCAGGGGGGAGGCCGCTCACGTGGGCGGCGATCGTCTACGGCATCGGCCTGGGGCTGACGTTCGACGAGTTCGGCATGTGGGTCCACCTCGGCGGCAGCTACTGGCAGGGGGCCAGCTTCGAGGCGGTCGTCGTCATCGGTGCCGCGTTCGGGCTGATGGCGTTCGCCCCGTCGGTCGGCCGGTTCAAGACCCAGCACTGGGCCTGGACGCTGGTGCTGACCGGCGTCGTCATCGCCACGCTGGTCGTGCTCGGCGTCAGCGTCAGCCGCTACGCCCGCCTGCTGGGCCCCTGGCTCCACGCGATCGAGGCGACGGGGCCGCAGTAGGAAATGTCGACGGCCGAAATTATCGAATTTCGAAACGGTAGGGGCGCGCAGACGCCGCATCGTTTCGTCATTCGAGATTTCGGAATCCGGTCTTCATCCTTTACCTTGTCCCTCATGTCCGACGCGGCCGTCACGCCCATCCGCCACGCCTTCACCGCGACCGTCGCGCCGCCGGGGTCGAAGAGCCTGACGAACCGGGCGCTGGTGCTGGCCGCGCTGGCCTCAGGGCCGTGCCGGATCTCCAACGTGCTGCTGGCCGACGACTCGGCCGTCATGCTGGACGGCCTCCGCAAGCTTGGCTTCGACGTCGCCGTCGACGGCACCACCGTCACCGTCGCGGGCCAATCCGGCGTCGTCCCCGCACCCGCGGCCGACCTGTTCTGCGGCAACAGCGGCACCACGATCCGCTTCCTGTCCGCGCTAGGTGCCCTCGGCCATGGCACGTTCTCGCTCGACGGCGTCGCCCGCATGCGGCAGCGGCCGATCGGCGAGCTGGTCGACGTCCTCGGCACCCTCGGCGCGACGGTCGACTACGCCGGCGAGGTCGGCTTCCCCCCGGTGCGCGTCACCGCCGACGGCCTGACCGGCGGCCCGATGACCTACGGCACCGCCCAGTCCAGCCAGTTCCTGTCGGCCGTGCTGATGGCCGCCCCGTACGCCAGGGACGAGCTGGTCGTCACGCTCACGGGCGCGCAGACCAGTTGGCCCTACGTCGCCATGACGATGCGGCTGATGGACGTGTTCGGCATCACCCCGCTCGTCCGGCGCGACCCGCACACGGCCGTCCCCAACGAGATCATCGTCCCCACCGGCACCTACGCCGCCACCGACTACACCGTCGAGCCCGACGCCAGCGGGGCCGCCTACTTCTGGGCCGCGGCGGCCCTGCACGCCGGGTCGCGCGTCACCGTGCCCGGCTTGGGCCTTCACAGCTTGCAGGGCGATCTCGCTTTTGCCGACGTCCTCAAGCGGATGGGCGCCACCGTTCAGGTGACGAAGGATGCCGTCACCGTGACTGGCACCGGCGATCTCGACGGCATCGACGCCGACCTGTCGGCCATCCCCGACCAGGCGCAGACGCTCGGCGTCGTCGCCCTGTTCGCCAAGGGGCCGACGCGCATCACTGGCCTGCGGACCCTGCGCGTGAAGGAGACCGACCGCCTGTCCGCCATGGCGACCGAACTGGCGAAGTTCGGGGCCGGCGTCACGGTCGACGGCGACGACGCGATCACCATCGTCCCGCCGAGGTCGCCCACGGTCGGCGTGGCCGTCGACACCTACGACGACCACCGCATGGCCATGAGCTTCACCCTGGCCGGCACGCGCCTGGATGGCGTCGTCATCCGCGACCCGGCGTGCGTGGGCAAGACGTACCCGACGTTCTTCGAGGAGCTGGCTAAACTGGTCGGCTGATCGAGGAGCAGAGGTGAGCATGCGAACGCCAAGATCGCTCGGTGCCCTGCCCCTCTGCTCCTGTTCCCCGCCGCCCCTCTGCTCCTAAACGAATGCCCGGCGACACGACCGACATCCTCCTGCTCCGCCACGGGCAGACGGACGCCAACGCCTCGGGGACGTTGCAGGGCCATCTGCCGACGCCGCTGAACATGACCGGCATCCGGCAGGCCCAGCGTCTGGCCGACCGGCTGGCCAGCTGGCGGCCACCGCTGTCGTCCATCGTCAGCTCCGACCTCCCGCGCGCCGCCCAGACGGCCGGCCCCATCGCTGCCGCCTGCGGGCTGCCCGTCTCGTACGACGACGCCTGGCGCGAGCGCGGGTTTGGCCTGCTCGAGGGGAAGCCCGTCGTCAACCGTGAGCTGTGGCAGGTCGCCGGCGGTGAGGTCGACCCGCCCGGCGCCGAGCCGTCGGCATCGTTCCTCGGCCGGGTGCGCGACGCGCTGCTGGCCATCGCCGCCGCCCAACGGGGCCGGTCGACGGTCGCCATCGTCACCCACGGCGGCCCGATCCGCGGCATCCTCAAGATGCTCATCGACGGCCGCCTCGACACGGTCCGCGGCCACGCCCCGATCGAGCTGGTCGCCATCGCCAACTGCTCGGTCCTGCACCTGCGGGCCCGCCACTACCGCGACGGCGTCCGCTGGCGCGTCAACGACGTCAACGACGTCGCCCACCTGCGGGAACTGGTGACGACGCGCGACATGGGATGAGGGGGGACGTGACGAACTTCGAAATTCTCAAATGACGAAACGAAGGGAGGGGCCCTTCCGCGTTTCGTCATGCGAGAATTCGTCTTAGTCATTTCCCCCCTTCGCGCCTCAGCCGCTCCTGCAGCAGCGCCATCACCGCCGCCTCCTCGGGCTTGAGGCTGTGCAGCGACCGCTTCAGCTTCACCGCCAGCCGCTGCTTCAGCGACTCGACCAGCGTCCCCTCCATGTACAGGTCGACCACGGCCGGGTGGACGTAGCACTTGCGGCAGACCGTCCGCGTGTTCCCCAACTTCCTCGCGACCGACTCGATGGCCGACAGCACGTTCCGCTTGGCCTGCGCCTCGGAGTCGAACGCCTCGAACTCCTGCAGCGCCATCGCCGCCAGCGTCGTTCCGGCCCACGTGCGGAAGTCCTTAGCGGTGAAGTGCTCGCCCGTGATCTCGTGCAGGTAGTCGTTCACGTCCGACGACCCTACGTGGTGTCGGCCGCCGTCGTCGTCGACGTACTCGAACAGCTCCTGCTCCGGCAGTTCCTGGCACTGCCGGATCACCTTGGCCAGCCGGCCGTCGGTCAGGTCGACCGCGTGGTCGACGCCGCTCTTGCCGCGGAACTCGAAGTGGACGTGCGTGCCGTTCACGTCGACGTGCTTGTTGCGGATCGTTGTCAGGCCGTAGCTCTTGTTCGACTTCGCGTACTCCTCGTTGCCCACGCGGATCAGCGTCGTCTCCAGCAGTTTGACCACCGTCGCGAGCACCTTCTCCCGTGGCAGGCCCGGCCGCCGCAGGTCGCGGTCGATCCGCGAGCGGATCCGCGGCAAGGCCTTCCCGAACGCCAGCATCCGGCCGTACTTCGCCTCATCCCGCACCTCGCGCCACCTCGGGTGGTACCGGTACTGCGTCCGCCCGCGGTCGTCCGTCCCCACGGCCTGCACGTGCCCGCGCGGGTTGGGGCAGATCCACACGTCCCGGTACGCCGGGGGGATCGCCAGCTTGTTGATCCGCCCGATCGTGTCGGCGTCGGTGACCCGCTTGCCGCGCACGTCGAAGTACTGGAACCCCTTCCCGCTCCGCTTGCGCGTGATGCCCGGCCCGTCGTGGTGAACGTAGACCAGCCCCGCCTCGCGGGCGGAGGCTTCGGGATCAGGAACGCGCGACGAGGTGAGGGTGGGCATGAAGGTGGACATGTAAGGTGCGTCGTGCCATCCCCGTTTATCGGCGGCCCGGTGGGCCGAGCGTCGAGCGCCGATCCGCGTTCGAAACCCGGCCGTCCGGGCCGTCGCCAAACGGCGTGTGTCAGCACTCGTTGTTCGCGGTGCCGACCGCCCGCGTGCGGGCCGCCGCCCACGCCGGCTCCTTGCCGGCCACGTCGCGCCCCGTGGCCGACGCCGTGCCAATCCCGCCCGGCTTGGGCAGAAACCGATTGGCGATCGCCATCAGTTCCGCCGTCACGCCCGGCGCGATGCCGTGCAGCAGGATCGGCAGCGTCGCCGCCAGCGGCACGCTCACCTCGGCGTCGCCGTGCCGAACGGCGTCCACCAGCTTCGCCGCCACGCGCTCCGCCGACGCCGACTGCACCGGCGTCACGTCGCCCGTGGCGAACCATGCGTACTCCTCGTCGGCCCGCCCCTTGAACGTCGCGTTTGGCGGGCTCCCCGTGCGGATCAGCCCCGGGCACACGGTCGTCACGTAGACGTTCTCGCGCAGCAGTTCCGCCCGCAGCCCCTCGCCCAAGCCGACCAGCGCGAACTTCGCGGCGCTGTACGGCAGCAGGTGGGGCACGGCGATCTTCCCACCGATGCTGGCGACGTTCGCGATCCGCCCGCCGCCCTGCGCCCGCAGGTGCGGCAGGGCCGCGTTCGTCGCGTGCAGCGCGCTCCAGAAGATCGTCCGCATCGCCAGGTCGTAATCCGCGGCCGTCATCGCCTGCGCCGGCCCCACCTGGATGACGGCCGCGTTGTTCACCAGCACGTCCAGCCGGCCGAAGTGGCGGGCCACCGTGTCGACCGTGGCCGTCACCTGATCCGAATCCGTGACGTCGCACTGCAGCGCCATCACGTCGTCGGCCGCGTGCAGCGCCAGGTCGTGCCGGGCGCGGTTCAGCTCATCGGTGTCGCGGGCGCAGATGGCGACCCGCGCCCCGGCGTCGGCAAGCTTCCGCGCGATCACCAGCCCCAGCCCGCGGCTGCCGCCCATGACAAGAACAGCCTTGCCGGCGAAGTCGAACCGCCGACGGTGGCGGACCACGGCGCGCACGGCGACGGCGGTCGCAACCGCACCGGCCGCTGTGCCGATGATTGTGTTCAGCAGGCCGCCCATTCTGCGAGTCATTCGAACCTCCCAGGAAGCCACGGATGTACGTCCGTGGCTCCGCCGGACCGTGCAACACCCGTACCATCGCGGATGTCGCGCAGATCGCTGAGGTGTTGGACGGCGGTGATCGCAGCCGCGGGGCTTCAACCCGCGGGATCTCAAGCCCCACCAGCTGAAGCTGGCGGCTGCGATCGGTGCTCGTATCGCTGCCGCGGCGTGATACTGCTAGGCCGCACCTGTCCGGCTTTCGCCTCAATCGTCTCGCCCTGTCTACCGTCGGTTCGACGGTGTTCTGGGTGCTGATGGCCGTGACGTACCACGGGCTGCGCGAGCTCGAGATCGCCGATGGTCGAATGCTTACCGCCTTCGTCTACGCCATGCCGGCCACCGCAGGGGTGGCGGTAATGTCTCTGCTGTTTCTCGTGGCGATTCGCGAGCGACGCCGTGACGCGGTTCTGCGCAATGGGCAGTGCAGGGGACGCTCGCTCGCCGCGCGTGACGCGCACTTCGTGCGGGCTTATCGGATTGGGCGCCGTGCTAACGCGGTGGGTCGGAACCGCAACGAGGCGGCTCGAATCCGGCCGACGGCGATCGACCGGACAAAAGGCCCGTAGCGATCGGCGCGTCACCCGCCCTGTCGCCAGTTCCACCAGCCGTGGCCGACGTACTCGTACATGTGGTAGCGCCGGCGGGCGGGGTCGAGGTGGGGCAGGTAGGCGTAGCCGACGCTGGCTTGGGCGTCGCGGTCGTCGGCGACGAACGCCATGCCGCCGCCGGGGGCGGCGCCGATCGTCTTCGCCCAGAGCAGGCCAACGCGGCGGGGCGGGAACACCTCGTTGGGGCGGGCGAGCACGTCGCGCGCCAGGCGGTCCATGTCGGCCCGGCTGGCGGCGAAGGCGAGGCGCGGCACGGCCTGCGACGCCGTCAGGGCGGCCATCGCCATCATCGCGATCGGCACGACCCAGTGCAGCCGCCCCATCGGTCGCACGACCTGCCGCGGCCAGCCGTAGTGCGCGAGCACGGCCCGGCGGACCAACGGCCACGCGAGCCACAGCAGCGCGAGCGAGAACCACCCCCAGACGACCGGCGACGCCCACGAGAACGGCTGCCGCGGCAGCCGCGCCCGCCACAGCGTGACGCCGCACCCGGCCAGCGCGACGCCGTACACCGGCCACGAGATCGGCCCGATCGCCCACCGCGCGTGCGGCGGCACGGTCGGCCCGCCGTTGAACGTCTGCCGGTCGGCCGGGTCGAACGGCCGCCCGCACTCGGTGCAACGGTGCGGCGGCCGGTCCATCAGCGGGTAGTTGCACTCCAGGCAGAGCCCGACGAACGCGGGGGTGGTCGGCGACATCCGCCATGCTATGGGGGCCGCGTCACCGTGGCTGTCTTCGGGCTTCCCTTCGCGGGTGGGCATCATAAGATCAACCCCGTTTTCGTTCCCATGTTGAACGGCCGGGAGATTTCACCGTGATCAAAGTGGCGATGGTCGGCGCGGGCAGCGTGGTGTTCAGCCGGAACCTGACCGGCGACATCCTCGGGTTCCCCGAGTTCAAGGGCGCGGCGTTCAGCTACATGGACGTGGACGCCGACCGGCTCGCCGTGGGGGCGGCGCTGTGCCGGAAGATCGGCGCCGCGCTGGGCGCGACGCCGACCATCGACGCGACGACCGACCGGCGGAAGGCGCTCGACGGGGCCGACTTCGTCATCAACATGGTGCAGATCGGCGGGTTCGACAGCACGCTGGTCGACTTCGAGATCCCCCGCAAGTACGGCCTGAACTTCACCATCGCCGACACGACCGGCCCCGGCGGGCTGTTCCGCGCGCTCCGCACGTTCCCCATGTTGAGCGGCCTGTGCCGGGACATGATGGACGTGTCGCCGCGGGCGACCCTGCTGAACTACAGCAACCCGATGTGCATGAACATGCAGACGGTCACCCGCACCAGCGACGTGCGGGCCGTCGGGCTGTGCCACAGCGTGCAGGGGACGTTCGACCAGCTGATGCGCTACCTCGGCGAGGACCCGGCCACCGTCGCGTTCACCTGCGCCGGCATCAACCACATGGCGTTCTACCTGACGATCGCCAAGGGCGGCGTCGACCTGTACCCCCGCCTGTTCGAGGCGATGGGCGACCCCAAGGTCTACAACACGAACAAGGTGCGGTTCGAGCTTATGCGCCGGCTGGGGTACTACGTGACCGAGTCCAGCGAGCACAACGCCGAGTACAGCGCGCACTTCATCCCGCACGGGGCGGCGCAGGTGGAGCGGTTCGCCGTGCCGATCGACGAGTACCTGCGGCGGTGCGACGGCATCGTCGACGAGTTCGAGCGGATGAAGAGGTTCGCCGCTTCGGATGAGGCGAGCCCCGTGCCGCACCGCAGCCACGAGTACGGCAGCACGATCGTCCACAGCATGGCCACCGGCACGCCGAGCGTGGTGTACGGCAACATGCCCAACAACGGGGCGATCGCCAACCTGTCGCGCAACGCGATCGTCGAAGTGCCAACGATGGTCGACCGAAGCGGCCTGCGCTTGGCCACCGTGGGCGAGCTGCCGCCGCAGTTGATCGGCTACATGCAGCCGCACGTGACGCAGCAGGAGCTGTTCATCCGCGCCGCCACCGAGGGGCGACGCGACCACGTCTACCAGGCGGCCATGTTCGACCCGCTGACGGCCGCCACGCTGACGCCCGACCGGATCGTCGAGATGTGCGACGAGCTGATCGCCGCGCACGGCTTCACCAAGGACGGCGGCTGCCTGCCCGACCTGGACGCGAAGCGCACGCTGGTGCCCAGCAGCGGCAGGCCGTTCGGCCGGGTCGACGCGAGGGAGCTTCGCAAGAGCTGGGACGCCGCCCAGGCCAAGGCGGGCGAGGACTACATCCGCGAGTGGCAGGTGATCGGGCCGTTCGCGGGGCTCACGCCGGGCCAGATCGCGCTCGACGTGCGGACGCCGGTGGAGGATGACGTCCTGTCGCGCGGCGCTGTTGACCCCGCGGCGTCATTCAAGGCCGGCGATCAAACCCTGAAGTGGAAGGCGGCCACGGCCAACCCCAAGAACGGCTTCGTCAACCTGCGGGCGGCCCTCGGGGCATACGAGCACTGCGTCGCCTACGCCTGGGCCGAGGTGGAGGCGATCCACCCGCGCGAGACGGTCCTCCGCTGCGGCAGCGACGACGGCATCCAGGTCTGGCTCAACGGTCAGGTCGTCCACACGAACGACACGACCCGCGGCTACCACGCCGGCGACGACGAGGCCCCGATCCACCTGCGGGCCGGCGCGAACCGGCTGCTGGTGAAGGTGACGAACCACGACGGCGCCTGGGGCTTCGGCGTCGCCGTGCCGCGGGCGACGTCGTGAGGGCAGCGATGGGATCGGCGGCCCATTGCGATCGTCGTTCCAGCCGCGCGGCCGAAGCCCGTGGAGCGTTCATCCGACGAACGACGCCGACCCGCCACGGGTCCGCCGGCTCCCGCCCGCGGCGCGGGCTGCGGCGCAACGCGTCGGCGATGGGGTCGGCTCGGCCCGCCGCGGTTGTGACCCCGGGGCGATGTCAGTGCCGAAGCCAGTCATCCCAACTCGCCGCTGCGTCCAGCTCGTCGTCAAGCCTTTCGATCTCGGCCGTCTCGGCGATAGCCGCCAGTCGCGCCAGGATCGCCGGCGGCGGTGGGCCAAACCGCCGCGTCGCCCGACGGACGAGCATGGCCCGCTCGCCCTCGACCTTGCCCTTGGCCATGCCCTCGGCCTTGCCCTTGGCCATGCCCTCTGCCTTGCCGACGGCCATAATCTCCTGGTAGATCACGGATTCAGTCATGCCTAGCACTCCGGTCAGCATCGCCTTGATGAACGGCTTATCATACCACAGACCCAGAAAGACGGCCGTCGACTGCCAGAGGTCGGCTGCCTCGGGCTTGGGAACCTCGCGGTCGAACCGTTCTCGCATGCGGGCGATCACGGCCGGCAACTCGCCTGGCCCCACCGCCGACACGGGGGCCAGCGGCAACGTGGCGATGCCGCCGGTCAACAGGGTCTCGACCGGCAGTTCCCACACGCGCACCAGATCGTAGTTGAACGAAAGCCGTGCCACCCCGCTGGCCGGCTCGCGGACGCGGCCGCGGAGGCGCGGGGTGACGGCCTCCGGCCGGAGTAGGAACACCACGCTGCGCACCGGCAGCCTGTGACGCCATCGGGCCAGCACGTTGTACAGCAGGACGCGGTCATCCAGCCGGACGTCGGCGCCCGACTGGAACTCGACGTGAGCCACGTACGGGTCAGTCGGATGATTCACGCGGATCAGCTTGTCCGGCGCGTTGGAGACGGTCGCCAGATCTGCATCCACAGCCGTCACCGCCGCCGGGTCGGTCGGCATCGGCAGCCCGGCCAGCGCAAGCCAGTCTCGCGGCCCGGCCTCGATCAGGAACTTGGACGTGATGTCGAAGTCGCCCACGGGCGAACATTATACCCGATGGACACGGTCGCCATCCCGGCCCGGCGGCGGAAGCCCGCGGAGCGTGTGGCAAGATGAGCGGTTTCGACGGGCCGACGGTCCGCGGGCTCCCCCGCCTGCGGCTCGGGCGAGAGCGTCCGCGTTGCGTTCTCCCTCATTTGAACGTCACCACTCCCGACTGCACGTCGATCGTCCACGGCTTGGGCGGCGGCAGGCGCAGCTTGCCGTCGCCGATCTCCAAGGGCATCCACAGGTAGCGCGAGTCCCACTGCGCCTTGGGCCGCCACTCGTCGCCGATGAAGATCACCGTGTCGGTCCTGCTGCCGTGGACGTTCAGCAGGAACGCCGACTGCGACGTGTAGGTCTTGGTCTTCGGCGGGGCGATGTCCTGGAACCGCGACCACGGGCCGGCCAGCGACTTGGCCGTCGCGTACTGGTTGTTGTTCGGGTTCCAGCCGCTCATGTACGACGCCACGCAGTAGTAGGTGCCGCCCACGCGGGCGATCGCGCCGCCCTCGAGCGGGGCCTTGATGAACGCGGTCTGCTTGGCCACGTCGAGGTAGTCGTCGGACAGTTGGGCGACGAAGAACCCCTTGGTCGGCCGGCTCTCGAAGATCAGGTAGGCGGTGCCGTCGTCGTCGACGAACTGGCCGATGTCCCGGCTCTCCTGGCCCAGCGGACGGAAGCTCTTCAGGTACGTGTAATCGCCGTCGACCGTGTCGCTGGTGAACACGCCCACGCGGGCCAGGCCGTAGCGGTAGTCGTCCACGTGGGCGTACATGACGAACTTCCCCGTCCGGGCGTTGTGGTACACCTTGGGCCGCTCCAGCACCCACGACCGGGCGTTGGCCCCGCCGACGTCTGCCGGCGCGGGCAGGTCGACCACCGGCTTGTGGTGGGCCCAGTTGACCAGATCGGTCGAGCTGTAGCAGCCGACGTACTTGTGGTCGCGCTGGTTGTCGCGCGACCGCTCCTCGCCGAACCACCAGAACGTGTCGCCCACGCGGATGACGTCGCCGCCGTGGGCCTGGACGTGGTGGCCCTCGTCGTCGGGCCAGATCGCCTTGGGCTCGATCCAGCGACTTTGGGTCGAGGGCGCATCGGCCATGACCAGCGCGGCAGGGGCGGGGGGCGGTGGGGCGGTTGGCATTGTGAAACCTTTCGACGGCGAGCCGTTTGGATGTGTAACTTACCACGCTCCGAACCCTTTGTTGCCCTTTGTTACATCTGACGCGGATTGACAAGGTGGGGGGCCGACCTCAGCATCCGCCCGGCCCAGAACGGCAGGCCCGGCTTGGCGTGCCGACGAGGCGGGGCGGAGGAGATCGCGGTGCAGCCAAACGACCGACCCTCGTCCGACGCGACGCCGTTCGTGCTGCCGCCCGAGCCGACCACCATGCCCCCCGTCGGTGGGGGGGCGACCGGGGCCGACTACAGCGGTAACACGTCTGAGCTGGCCGCGGCGGTTCAACCGCTTTCCCACGCCGGCCCGCCGCTCGGCCGGTGGACCGCCGGCACGCTCACCTACACCACCGGCGGGCTGGTCCTGCTGTTCGTGTTCCTCCTGTTCGGCGACTTCGCCCTGAGCATGCGGGACCGGTCGTCCATCCAGATGCTGCAGCTGGGCATCACCCGGCTGCACGCCAGCGACCTGCTCATGTCGCTGCTGGTCATGATCATGCCGGCCGCCACGTCGCTGATCGTCGTGCCGGTCATCAGCTACCGGTCGGACCGCACCCGGACCCGATGGGGCCGGCGCATCCCGTGGCTGTTCGCCCTCACGCCCGTGGCCGCCGGGTGCATGTTCGCCCTGGCCTTCGCCGACTGGATGGGGTTCCACATCGGGTCGGCCCTGCACCTGTCCTTCCGCGGCGGCGAGTTCTGCGGGCTGATGCTGATCGGCCTGTTCTGGACCGTCTTCGAGTGTACCGCCACCAACCCCAGCCCGCTCATGGGCGGCCTGATCAACGACGTGGTGCCGCGCCCGGTGCTCGGCCGGTTCTACGGCCTGTTCCGCGCCATCAGCCTGGGCGCGGGCATGCTGTTCAACAAGGTCATTTTCGGCACCGCCGACGAACACTACCGGACGATCTGGGTGGGCATCGGCCTGCTGTTCCTGGTCGGGTTCACCGTCATGTGCCTGACCGTGCGGGAGGGCCAGTACCCGCCGCCACCGCCGACCGATCCTGACGCTACCGGCGTGGGCCGCGGGGCGACGGCCGTCAAAGGGTACCTGTCGGACAGCTTCCGCCACGGCTACTACATCTGGATCTTCGCCGGCCTGACGCTGTCGGCCCTGGCCTTCCTGCCGTTCAACAGCTTCAGCCTGCCGTTCGCCCAGCAGTACCGCATGTCCAACCAGTCGTACGGCGACCGGCTGTTCTGGACCTACGTCTGCTCGCTGGTCCTCGCCTGGCCCGTGGGATGGCTGGTCGACCGCGCGTCGGCCCTGGTCGTGGCGATGGGTTGCGTCGTCTGCTACGCCGCCGTCATGCTGTTCGCCGCCCTCACCATCCATGGCGCCACGTCGTACGGCGTCGCCCTGGTCATCCACGGCGTGCTGTCCGGCTGCTACTACACGTCCAGCGCGTCGCTCGGCCAGGCCCTGTTCCCCCGCGACAAGTATGGCCAGTTCTTCTCCGCCGCCGGCATGGTCCAGGCCCTGGCGACCATCGTCATGAGCCCGCTGCTGGGCTCCGCCCTCGACTGGTCGAACCACAACTACCGCATCACCCTCTACCTGGGCTGCCTGCTGGCCGTCGCCGCCACCTCGTGCCTGCTGGTGGTCTACTTCTCGAAGCCGCCCGCCGAGGACGCCCCGGCGCCGTACGGTGTCCCAGTGGAACCGGTGCCGCATGGGCACTGATCGCCCCGTTCAGCGACGGCCCGGAGCGTCGGGCGGCGAACGTCGATCGGCACGCGGAACCCCGCCGTCCGGGCCGTCGCCCAAGAGGGTGTCCGAAAACCAAACGCCGCCCCGAAAGAGCCGCGCACGGAGGTACTCCGCAGTGAGCGGATGCCGGGAAGAAACCGCTTACTGCGGAGTACCTCCGTGCGCGGCTCCTTGGTGCCGAAGCGGTTCTCAGACAGCTTCTGAACGGGGCTCACCACCGCACGCCCGTGAGTTCCTCGGCGATGGTCCACAGCCGCCGTGCCGCCGCCTCGTCGAGCGTGGGCTTGGGGAGCGGGACCTGGACCGCGCGACCCTTCAGTTGCATCAGTCCGCTGGGGCCGAAGTAGGTGCCGGACGGCACGTCGGCGGTGGCGGCGCGGAGGGTCGGCAGGGCACCGTGGGCCGCGTCCTGCGAGGCGAGCCGCTCGAACGCCAGGGCCAGCCGGCCCTGCGGCTTGCCGGGGCCGCTCGTCTGCAGGTTCGTCCGCGCGTAGCCCGGGTGGCCCATCGTGGTCACGATCCGGGGGCTGCCGCCCTGACGCCGGCCCATCTCCAGGGCGAAGAGCAGGTCGGCCAGCTTCGACTGGCAGTAGGCCTTCCACGGCGAGTAGGACCGCTCCGACTGGAGGTCGTCGAAGTCGATCTTCCGCTTCCCCATGTTGGCCGCGCCGCTGGAGACGACGGTGACCCGCGGCGCGCCCGACCGGCGCAGCGCCGGCAGCAGCAGGCCGGTCAGCGCGAACGGCCCCAGGAAATTCGTGCCGAGCTGCAGCTCGAAGCCGTCGGTCGTGGTCCGTCGCTCGGGCACGGACATGACTCCAGCGTTGTGGACGAGCAGGTCGATCCGCGCGTCCGCGGCGAAGGTGCCGGCGAACGCGCGGACCGACGCCAAGTCGGCCAGATCGAGCACCGCGGTGCGCACGTCGGCCGCCGGCAGCTCCCGGCGGATGCGGTCGATGGCATCTCGTCCCTTGTCCGTTGTGCGCGCGGTCAGGATGACCGTCGCCCCGGCCCGTGCCAGCTCCAGGGCGGTGTGCCAGCCGATGCCGCTGTTCGCTCCGGTGACCACGGCCACGCGCCCGGTTTGATCCGGAATCTCCGCCACCGTCCACGCTTCAGTCGATGCAGAATTGAGTGCTTGATTGCTCATTTATCTCTCCACAAAAAAAGTTCTACCGTTTACGGGCGATGCCCGCCCAGAGGATGTCGTACCCCGACGTCCGGTAGGCATCGGCGTCGCCGGGGTGGCGGCGGATGAGGGCGATCGTCGCCTCGGCCAACCCGTCGACCGCGGCCTGGACCAGGCCCGGCGGGAGGTCCCGGAACACCCGCCGCCTGACGGCCTCGTCGGCCATCTGCTGCACCTCGGCGAACGGGGCGAGCCCGGCGGCCCTGGAGGCGTCGGTCAGGCCGGTCCAGGCCTGGGCCTGCCGCAGGAACCCGTGCCGCTGCGGGTTGGCGAGCCCCCAGGCGACGTACTGGTCCCACACGTGCCGGAGCCGATCCGGGATGGGTGCCCGCCGCGGGAAGCCGGACATCATCGCGTCGGCCAGGTGCAGCTTCACGTCGCAATAGGCCGCGTTGATCAGGTCGTCCTTCGTGGCAAAGTAGGTGAACAGCGTCCCCTCGGCCACGCCCGCCGCCGCCGACACGGCCGACGTCGGCGCCGACAGCCCGCGCTCGGCGAACACGGTCGTCGCCGCCGCGAGAACCGCGTTCCGTTTGTCCTCGCTCAGCGGCCGTGCCATCGATCACCGGTCCTCGATAGTTGAGTATCTGCTCATTCAAACCCAAAGGCAAGTCGTCACCTAGCTTCTCTGTTGTGTCGTGGGACTGTAGCTCCCCAGTCCCACGCGTTAATTTCGGTATAAGTAACTGTCCTTGTGATACTTGTAGAGAAGTGTTGCGCGTGGGACGGATCGAAGACCGTCCCATTCCGTCCCGTTTCGTCCCACGCTCGGCGGCGGGCCGGTTGCGGCGGCGGGGCGTCTGGTCCGCACGCGGCGAAGGGTCGGTCAGCCGGCGGGGCGATGCGTGGATCGCTGGGCGGCCTCGCGCGTGACGGCCCACTTCATCGGGACGCCGGCGACGTAGCGCTCCAGCTCCTCGGCCATGTACTGGCCGAGCCGGCGGCACTCCGGGCCGACCGAGCCGGCGACGTGGGGGGTGAGCAGGACGTTGGGCAGGTCGAACAGCGGGGAGGCGGGGTCGGGCGGCTCGGGGGCGGTCACGTCGAGGACGAACTGCAGGTCGTCCCGCTCGCGGGCGACGGCGATCAGCTCGGGCTCGACGATCACGCCGCCGCGGGCGGTGTTGATGAACGTCGCGCCGGTCTTCATCGAGGCCAGATGTCGCCGGCCGATCATGCCGGTCGTCTCGCGCAGCAGGGGGGTGTGGACCGAGACGACGTCGGCGGTGGCGAACACCTCGTCCAGCGGGGCCGGGCGGACGCCGAGGCGGTCGGCGTCGGCGGGGGTCATGAACGGGTCGTAGGCGATCACGCGGATGTCGAAGGGGCGGAGCAGCTCGATCAGCTTCCGGCCGATCACGCCGACCGACACCAGGCCCACCGTGCTGCGGTAGTTGCCGGGGGGGACCAGGGGGTACTTGAACGACCGGCTCGCCCGCACCGACCGGCCGACGGGCAGGACCCGCTTCATGGCCAGCAGGATGGTGCCCAGCGCGTACTCGGCCACGGGGACGCCGTTGGCGGTCGAGGCGGTGGTGATCTGGATGCCGCGCTCCCACATGGCCTCGGTCGTCCACGCGCCGATCGCGCCGGCGGCGTAGAAGATGGCCCGCAGCTTGGGGGCCGTGGCGAGGAACGCCGCGTCGATCCGCGGCGGGCCCCACCCGGACAACATCACCTCCACGTCGGCCATCAGCGCGGGGCGGTCGGCCAGGGACTCGGGCGTCTGCGGGTCGCCGGCGAACCGGACGTGCCGGGCGATCGCCCCCCGCGCCTCCGGCCCGTAGGCCAGCTCCAGCGCGGCGGGGGAGAGGACGTACAACCCGATCTTCTGACTCATGTCTTCCCCGGTCTCGGCGGCCGTCCGACGGTCGGACGGTTCATAGTTGAGCGAGTTCACGCCGGGCGTCAACGGCTGCGCCTTGAAGCAGAGGGGCAGAGGTGTTGAGGAGAAGAGGGCCCCGCGGCGGTTGCCCCGCTGCCCCTGTTCGCCTCTGCGCCCCTGCTCTTCGATCACGCCGCGGCGCGGCCGGGCGTGAGCCACAGGGCCAGCTTCGCCGCCAGCTCACGGCCGTCGATCGGCTTGGTGAGGTAGTCGTCCATCCCGGCCGCCAGGCAGCGCTCGCGGTCGCCCTTGATGGCGTTGGCGGTCAGGGCGATCACCGGCAGGCGGCGCGAGCCGGGGCGGTCGGCCTCGCGGGCGCGGATGGCGGCGGCGGCCTCGAAGCCGTCCATCACCGGCATCTGGCAGTCCATTAGAACCAGGTCGAACCCGCCCCCGGCCGAGGCGACGACGGCGGCGTGGCCGTTGTCGACCAGCTCGGCGGCGTACCCCAGCCGGCGGAGCATCTCGCCGACCACCATCTGGTTCACGTCGTTGTCCTCGGCCACCAGCACCCGCCGGCCGGCCGTGACCGCCGCCGCCACGCTGGCCGGGGCGGCGACGGGCACGGCCGTGTCGACCGGCAGCTGGGCCGTGAACCAGAACGTCGACCCGCGCCCCGGCTCGCTGGCGACGCCGACGTGGCCGCCCATCAGCTCCGCCAGCTGCTTGCTGATCGCCAGCCCCAGTCCGGTCCCGCCGTACTGGCGGGTGGTGCTGGCGTCGACCTGGCTGAAGGTCTTGAACAGCCGGTCGAGCCGGTCGGGCGGGATGCCGATGCCGGTGTCGCTCACGGCGAAGCGCAGCCGGCCGTCCGCGTCGGTCGACACGGTGAGCGTGACCGACCCGGCCCCGGTGAACTTGACGGCGTTGCCGAGCAGGTTGACCAGCACCTGCCGCACGCGGTCGGCCGGGCCGATCCGGCGGCGGGCGATCGCCGGGTCGACGTGGCACGCCAGCGTCAGCCCCTTCGCCTCGGCCCTGGGCGCGACGATGGCTGCGGCGCTCTCGGCCACGTCGGCCAGGTTGAACGGGACCGGGTCCAGCTCCAGCTTGCCGGCCTCGATCTTCGAGAAGTCGAGGATGTCGTTGATCAGCGTCAGCAGGGCGGCGGCCGACGACTGGGCGACCTCGACGCGGTGCCGCTGGGCGTCGTCCAGCGGCGTGCCGGCCAGCAGCTGGAGCATGCCGACCACGCCGTTCAGCGGCGTGCGGATCTCGTGGCTCATGTTGGCCAGGAACTCGCTCTTGGCCCGGCTGGCGGCCACCGCCCGCTGGCTGGCGGCCACCGCCCGCTCGCTGGCCGCCTCGGCGCGGGCGACGGCGGCGGCGGCGTCGGCCTCGGCGCGGCGGCGGCGGACGAACTGGCTCACCTGCTCGCCCACGGCGTTCATCATCGCCACGAGGTCGGCGTCGGGCGGACGGGCGTCGCGGTGGAAGAACTCGATCGTCCCCACCACCCGGCCGTCCACCGTGAGCGGGAACCCCACGCCCGACCGCAGGCCCGACCTCGCCGCCGACGGCCGCCGGGGGAAGTTCAGGTCGGTGTCCAGGTCCCCGATCCACGCCGGGGCCAGCGACTGCCACACCCGGCCCGGCAGTCCCAGACCGGGGCTGAACGTTCGCGCGCGGCTGTCGGCAAGCATCGCCGAGTGGTCGGCGTCGCCGGCGCTCCACTCGGCCGTGCAGCGCAGGACGTCGGCGGCGGGGTCGAGCGTCCAGGCGAACCCCACCTGCCACCCGAGCCCCTGCCCCACGGCGCGCAGCACCTGCGGGAGGGCGGTGGCCACGTCGGCCGCGGCGGCCAGCACCCGGCCGACGTCGTACAGCGTGTGCCGCCGCCGCTCGGCGTGCCGCTGCTGGGTGACATCCCGGATGAACGCGCTGAACCCCGTCCCCCCCGGCGACGGCAGGGCCGCCAGCGCGAACTCGACCGGGAACCGCCGGCCGTCCCGGTCGATCGCGGTCGACGTCAACGGGCGGTCCAGCAACGCACGGGAGCACGTCTCGGCGTCGACGCCGGGGTGCAGGCCCAGCAGCTCGTCGCGGCACCGGTCGAACGCGGCGCGGAGCTCCGGCGGGACGATCAGGTCGGCGACGAGCCGGCCGACCGCGGCGTCGGCGGTGTGCCCGAAGATGCGGACGGCCTGCCGGTTCCACGCGACGACCCGGCCGTCGGCGTCGACGACGAGCACGGCGTCGGAGGCGCGGTCGATGATCGCCGCGGCCGTCGCCTCGCTGGCCCGGCGCGCGGTGGCCTGCTCGGCCACCTCGCCGGTCAGCCGGGCGTTGGCGACGCGCAGCTGCTCCGACGTGGCGTACAGCTCGGCGGCCTTGGCCTCCAGCGCCGCCTCGGACGCCTTGCGGGCCGCCCGCTCGCGGTCGAACCGGCGCTGGAGCAGGGCGAGGTCACCCCCGGCGTCGCTCATGCGGCCCTCGTCAGGTCGACCCGCCCGTCACCCACGCGCGTCAGCACGAAGCGGATCGCCTGCCCGGCGACCCCGTCGGTGATCACCTCGCGCCGGACCCCCAGCGGCTGGCCGAAGTGCTTGGCGCACCCGCGGATCAAGCCCTCGGCCAGGTCGGCGAAGTGGCGGCTGCTGCGGTAGATCAGGTCCATCCGCTGGTCCGACACCGGCACCGGCTCGAAGCGGGGGAGGTCGGCGTCGGGGTAGAGCTTGCGGACCTCGGGGTGGATGTAGCTCTCCAGGCCAGACAGGAACGCGAACGGCGACGTGACGCCGACGAAGAATCGCGGGAACAGCACGGCGAACCGGCCGAACAGGTGCTCGCCGAACGCCCGCACCAACGCGTCGGCCGGCGTGGCGGTGATGGCCGAGAGGCGGACGACCATGGCGACCAGCTCGGTGTGGTCGTAGGTGCCGACGGCCGTGAACACGCCGGCCGAGGGGGTGTTGGCCTCGGTGATCATCCGGTCGGCCACGGCGGGGCCGAACGCCGACTCGACCATCTCCAGGTACTCGGTGAAGACGACACCCTTCATGGCTTGGCACCTTTCGAGAGCGGTCCCCCTCCTCGTTGTCGGATGGCCGAGGGGAGCCGCTGAAGCGCCGGTCGCGGGGAATCGCCCCGATCGGGTTATCGGCCCCGCCCGATCACGACCGTATGCCTGCCAAGTCAACCTTCATCGCCAGCGTGGCGGCGAGCACGTCGTCCTTCCAGTCGCCGCCGCCGCGCTTGGGGTAGAGGATGCTGCGGCTGGCGGACACCAGGGCGGGGGCGCCGTTGGCGAAGGCGGCGCGGGTCATCTCGGCCGTCGCGCCCTGGGTCCCGTAACCGGGCAGCAGGAACGGGGAGCGCGGCAGGCGGGCACGCAGGCTCTGCATCGTGTGCGTCTGCGTCGCGCCGACCACGGCCCCGAGGCTCGACATGCCGCGCTCGCCGACCAACGGCGGGGTCGTCGGCGATCGGGGCGAGCCTGTCGGCCACCAGCTCGGACCAGGTGCGGCCGTCGGCCAGCCTCACGTCCTGGAAGTCGGCCGACCCGGGATTGCTGGTGCGGACGAGGACGAACAGCCCCTTGCCCTCGTCGCGGGCCACCTTCACGAAGGGGTCGATCGCGTCGAGGCCGAGCATGGGGTTGATGGTGATCGCGTCGGGGGTGGCCGCCTCGGTCTCCTCGAACGGGACCGCGCCGAGGTGGGCGGCGGCGTAGGCGGCGCTGGTCGAGCCGATGTCGCCGCGCTTCACGTCGCCGATCACGAGCAAGCCGAGATCCTTGGCCTCGGCGATCAGGCTGTAGTAGGCCTCGACGCCGTCCCACAGGTACCGCTCGAAGTAGGCCGACTGGAACTTCACCACCGGCACGTGCGGGGCGACGGCGCGGAGGACGGCCGTGGTGAACTCGAAGATCGCGTCGAGCGCCGCCTCGGCGTCGTTGGCGTCCCGCTCCTGGGCGGGGCCGGCCACGGCGTCGGGCAGCTGCTCGTAGACCGGGTCGATCCCCACGCAGATCGGGGAACCCTTGGCGTCAATCGCGTCCAGCAGACGGTCGGCGAACACGTCGGACATTCATCTACCACCGAGGCACGGAGGCACGGAGAAAGAGGGGAAGTCGGCTGCCATGCCCACCGATCGTTTACAGCAAAGCTGAACATCCGTGCGCACCCGCCATTGTTCTCTCTGCTCGTTCCGCTCTTCTCCGTGCCTCCGCGTCTCCGTGGTTGTCGTCTTCACGCCTCGGCGGCCGCCGGCCGCTCGGCCAGCTTGCTCGTCAGCGTCTCGGTGTCGACCCCGCAGCCGTCCAGTGCCGATCGCACGGCAACCGGGACGTCGTCCAGCAGCGACAGCAGCAGCAGGCGGGTCGACACGCGCGGCTCGCGCAGCGACTGGGCCTTGACCAGCGCGCCGTTGATCACCCGCTGGGCCTTGGGCGAGAGGGGCAGGTCGCCGGTGACGACGGGCGGCTCGGTGCCGCGGGGCAGGTCGGCGTCGAGCAGCGACTTCAGCTTCGGGGCGTCGGCGTGCGACGCGCGCAGCGTCCGCACCGCCTCGCCGTCGCCGGCCAGGATGCCGAGCATCAGGTGCTCGGTGCCGACGAAGTCCTGGTGGTGCGCCCGGGCCGCCGCCTGCGCCGCCGACAGGGCAGATCGAAGGGTCTCGGTGAACGTCTCTCGCATCGCCGACCACGATACCGAGTCGGGGGCGGGGCGCACAGCGGGAGCGCCAGGTGATGGGGACGAGACGAAACATGCTGTGCCCCCTCACGCCATTACGCGGCCGCGGTGGCGGCCTCGCGGACCACGTAGGCGGGGACGCCCACGACGGTGACGCCCGGGCGGACGTCGCGGATGACCACGGCGCCGGCGCCGACGGTCGCGCCGGCGCCGATCCGCAGGCACTGGATCACGTTCGCCCCGAGGCCGATCACGGCCCCGGCGTCGACCCGCACGCGGCCGGCCAGGTGGACGCCGGGGCAGACGTGGACGCCGGTGCCGACGTCGCACTCGTGGTCGACGGTAGCGGCGGTGTTGACGATGCTGTGGTCGCCGATGCGGGCCTCGGCGCAGATGATCGCGCCGGCGGCGATGACGACGTTCCGGCCCACGCTGGCCGACTCGGCGATCACGGCCGACGGGTGGACCGCGGAGGTGAGTTGGAGGCCGGCGTCGAGGACCGCCTGGGCGTAGCCGACGCGGGCGCGGTTGTCACCGATGGCGACGATGGCGGCGGCGACCTTGTGGTGGGACGCCAGCCGGGTCAGCTGGTGGACCCCGCCCAGGACCGGCAGCCCGCCCACGGTGGAGCCGTGCAGGCGCGGGTCGGCATCGACGAAGCCGATTGGCCGGTGCAGGCCCGCGGCGCGCAGGATGTCCAGCACGACCTTGCCGTGTCCGCCGGCCCCGACGATGAGCGTGTTCAGCATGAGCGTGGTCCCTCCGACCACCATCGGCCGGCGGAAGGGGATCACTTGACTTCAGGCGGCTTGGGCCTTGGCGGCCATCGCGGCGGCGCTGGGGAGCCGAACGTCCCAGGCCAGCCCGACCCGCCTCATCGTCGCGATGATCAGGTACGACGGGTCGAACTGCCACCACCGCAGCCCGTGGCGGGCGCTGGTGGGGAAGGCGTGGTGGTTGTTGTGCCACCCCTCGCCCAGGCTCAGGACGGCGACGGGCAGGTTGTTGGTGCTGTGGTCGTCGCTGTGGAACGGCCGGCCGCCCCAGATGTGGCAGACGGAGTTCACGCTCCACGTGACGTGCTGCATCAGCCCGATCCGGACGACCCCGCCCCAGATCAGGCCGGCCCAGAACCCGTGCCACGAGCGCATCAGGATGGCCAGCGCGACCGCCGGGATCAGCATGCCGAGGGCGACCCAGAGGAAGTAAAGCTGGTCGACCATCAGCAGCCCGCGGTCGGCGAGCAGGTCCGGGACGGAGCGGGCCAGCTGGGCCTTGTCGACCTGAAACGCCCAGCCGATGTGGGCGTGCCAGAACCCGCGGATGCTGCCCCACAGTCCGACGCCGTGATGGTGGGGGGAGTGGGGGTCGCCCTCGCAGTCGGCCTGCTGATGGTGACGGCGGTGGACGGCAACCCAGCGGATCGCCATCCCCTGCCCCGCCGACGAGCCGAGGATCGCCAGCAGCAGCCGGACGGCGCGCGGCGTCTGGAACGCCTTGTGGGTCAGCAGCCGGTGATACCCGATCGTGACGCCGAACCCGGCCAGGGCGTACATGGACAGGAGCACGATCACCTCGGGCCAGCCGATCCCCCAACTGGCCTGCCCGCGGTGCCAGAGGAAGCCGATGGCCGCGGCGAGCCCGGCCGTCGGTGCCACGACCGACAGGAAGGTCGTGATGCGGACCCAGCGGCGCAGCGGCGGATGGGTCGCCACGTCCGCCGAGGCGGCCTGCTCGGTAACGGCCCAGGTCCGGGCCGGAGTCAACATGTCCAAGGGATTGCGACCTTTCGGGCCGGGAACAAACGGGAGCGGCCCCGGCAAAGTCTAGGTGGGCCGACCGCGGTCGTCGTCGCCGGCTGGGGGGAAATTTTGATTCGGGGGCTCACCCGCCGATGCGGCTCATCTGCTGGGTGCCGTGGCCGCCGTGGACCTCAGGCTTGAGGCGGACGCAGTCGACCATCGACTCGGCGATGGCCGAGCGGCGAGCGGCAGGGTCGGGCGCGGCACGCATCATGTCTCGAATGGCCACCTCGCCGCCGTCGAACAGGCAGGAGCGGAGCACGCCGTCGGCCGTGAGCCGGAGGCGGTTGCAGGTCGCGCAGAACGGCGTCGACATGGCGCTGATGAAGCCGACCCGCCCGATCGCGTTGGCCAAGCGGTACACGTTGGCCGGGCCGACGCCCGGCTCGGTGGACCGGTCGACGGTCAGCAGCGGGCCGTGGACGGCCTCGATTCGGCCGCGGATGTCGGGCTCGCCGATGAAGGTGTCGGTGCCTCGGTCCTGCGCGCCGCACCCGCCGGCCGGGCCCCGTTCGGCGTCGGCGACCCGCGCGTCGGCGTGCATGACGGCGGCGTCGCCCAGCGGCATGTACTCGATGAACCGCACGGTCCACGCCCGGCCCAGCGTCAGCCCCGCGAACGCGGCCAGCTCGTCGTCGTTCGTCCCCCGCATGGCGACGCAGTTCAGCTTCGTCCCGGTGAAGCCGACGTCGTCCAGGCGCTCCAGCCCCCGCAGGACGGCCGACAGGTCGCCGGTGCGGGTGATGCGGCGGAACCGGTCGGCGTCGAGGCTGTCGAGGCTGACCGTCACCCGGTCAAGGCCCGACCCCTTCAGCGGTCCCGCGAGGTCGGTCAGCAATTGGCCGTTGGTGGTGAGCGACAGCTCGGTCACGCCGGGGATGCGGCGGAGCTGGGCGACCAGCTCCGGCAGGTTGTGGCGGACCGTCGGCTCGCCGCCGGTCAGCTTGAACCGGGTGATGCCGTGGACGTCCACCGCCGCCCGCACGACGTCGGCGATCTCCTCGAAGGCCAGGATGTCGTCCCGCGGCAGCCAGCGGACACCCTCGGCCGGCATGCAGTAGGTGCAGCGGAAGTTGCACCGGTCGGTCACGCTGATCCGCAGCATCCGCACGGCCCCGATCGACCGCGGGCCGGTCGCCGTGTTCGGCGTCGGGGGAACGGCGGGCGGATTGGGCACCACGGGCAACCGCATCCCCGCATTATAGTGCGGCGTGATGGCCGGCGAACGCCCAATACCCCTGGCGCACCACGGCCGCCATCCGCCGGCCGGTATAACGTCGCCGGCCCTTTCTAAATGCCGGAGGTTCTGGGTTCGGTCTAATGCTCCGTCGTCTATGAGACGGGGAAGGCCACCATGCAGCTATACATTCGGGCGACCGCGTTTGCGGGTTTGACGTCGGCAGTTTATGCGGCGGACGCACATTACCGTTCGTCGGTGCTGACGCCGGCCGAGGTGCCGGCCGCCGTCCGACAGGTGAACGGCGCGGGTGCGGCGTCGTTGGCGACCCTGCACGAGCAGGGCAACCTCATCGACGACGCCGCCCTCGGCGCGACGGCCCTTGCCGCCGTCATCTGCTTCGGCACCTGGCGGCCCGCGCCGGCGGTGACGCGGAGCCGGTGAGGCAAGCGCCGTTGCCCGCCATCTTTTTGACCGCGATTCAGCCTGTGATAGCATCGTTGCCCGGCCATTCGGGGAACGACCATGCAGATTGATGGACAGCGGCGCGTCAGACGTTCGCGCGCGGTCTTCTTGTGCGCCGCGCTGAGCTTCGGGTCAGCAAGGGGCGAAGCATTGGAGCACGTCGCGGCTGACGCGCCGGCGGTCCTTTGGATCAACCACCTGGCGCCGCCGGCTCCGACGACCCACCCGGCAACCCACCCGACAACCGCCCTGGCGGGCAACCAGGACCCCATCGCGGCAACCGAGCGGGCGATGGGCGTTCGATCGGCGGGGCTGGACCCGAATCGCGACGTGGCGATATACCTGCCGAATAGGGTCGAGGGCACCGACCCGTCGCCGGTCGTATTGCTCCTCCCGGTGGCTGACTACGCCGCGTTCCTCGCGGCGCAGCCGGATGGGAGCACCGACGCGGGGGTGACGGCGATCCGTCCGTCGGGCGACGCTGCCGACGTGTTCGTCGCCCGCCGCGGCAGCTACGTGGCGATCAGCCGATCAAGGGATTCCCTGGCATCGGGCCATGCCGGAGTGAGGATCGCCCCCGAGGACCTGGCCCAGATGAACTGCGGCGATGTTGCGATCTATGTGAAGGGTACGGCGACCACGGGCGTGCTGGCGGTGGGCGCGCGGCCCTGCTGGTTGTCCCCCGGTAATAGCGGTGGCCGCCCGGCCGTTGCCGACCTCCCGCTCGGCCATTCGGAACTCGACCGCGAGATCGGCGCGGCCGACCAACTGTGGCGGGCCGTCGGCTGGCAGCGCGACGCGACAGACCTCCGGTACCGCTTCGGCCTGTTGTGCCGCAGCCAACTGGATTACGGCAACGCGATGGAGCAGTTCCAAAAGGTGGTGGCGCTCCGCCCCGACGACGCCGACTCCCACGTCGCCCTGGCCGCGGTCTTGGCTGAGACCCACCAGTTCGGTGCCGCCGCCGCGCACTTGCAGGAGGCGGTTCGGCTCGACCCCAAGAACTTCGACGCCTTCCACGATGCCGGCCTGATCCTGCTTCAACTCGGCGCCGACCGCCGCGCCGCCGTCATGCTCGGCCACGCGGTGGAACTGCGGCCGAGGTCGGCCGCGACGCACAGCGACTTCGGGGTGGCGCTGGTGAGGCTGCGCCGATACGCCGAGGCCACGCTTGAGTTCCGCGCGGCGCTCGCGATCGACCCGACGTTGCAGGCGGCCGCCACGAATCTGAACGTCGCCCGCCGGCTCGCCGCCAAGCAGCACGCGGCGACGACCCGGGCGTCGCGCTGACCGCGCCTGCCGAACGGGTTCGGTCACCGGTGTGCCGGCACACATGCGCGTGGCCGTGGGCGATGGTCCAACACGTCGAGTCGCAATACCGCTAGCCCCCGGCCCCGCCGGGGTTCGCCGGGGTTGCCGCGGCGGGCACACCGGCAAAGCCGAGGGCCAACGGAGGGGGATCGATGACGAACGCCTCCGCCGCGGCGGCGTCGAGCGGCCGGGCGAACTGGTAGCCCTGGGCACGCTCGCAGCCCAGCTGCTGCAGCAGCGCCACCTGCCGGTCGGTCTCGATCCCCTCGGCGACCAGGTGCAGCCGCAGGTCGCGGGCCAGGGCGACGACGGCGGCGAGCACGGTGCGGTCGGCGTCGCGGGTCAGGGCGTCGTGCGTGAAGTTGGCGCCCACCTTCAGCCCGGTCAGCGGGTAGCGGTGCAGGCAGCTGAGCGACGAGTGGCCGGTGCCGAAGTTGTCCAGGTGCAGCGCGACGCCCAGGTCGCGCAGCCGGTGCAGCACGGCGACGGCGGTGGCGGGGTCGTCGGCGATCGCCCGCTCGGTGAACTCCAGCTGGACGACCGCCGGCGGCAGTCCGTGCGCCGCCAGCGCCTGCGCCAGGCGGTCGGCGAACGCGGGCAGCAGCTGTCGGCGCGACAGGTTCAGGTGCAGGACCAGCTCGGCGAAGGGAGCCGGGTGTCGGGCGCGCCACCGGCCCAGCTGGGCGCAGGCGGCCTCCAGCACCCAGTCGCCCAGCGGCACCATGCAGCCGATCTCCTCGGCCACGGGGATGAACACGTTCGGCGGGACCGACCCGCGGGTCGGGTGCCGCCAGCGGAGCAGCGTCTCGAAGCCGATCACGGCCCCGGTGTCGAGGCGCACGATCGGCTGGTACTGCAGCGCGAACTGGCCCAGGTCCAGGGCGGCGCGGAGGTCGCTCTCCAGCGTCAGCCGGTCGACGGCCTCGGCGTGCATGCGGGGGTCGAACAGCACGTACCGCGCCTTGCCCGCGCCCTTGGCGCGGTACATGGCCGTGTCGGCGTCGCGGATCATCGCCCAGCCCGACGTGTAGCCCACCGTGTTGGTGGTGATGCCGATGCTGGCCGTGCTGTGGATCGTGTGGCCGCGGATCGTGTAGGGGGCGGCCAGGTTGACCAGCACCCGCTCGGCAACGCGCACGGCGTCGGCCGGCTCGCGGAGGTGGTCCAGCAGCAGGATGAACTCGTCGCCCCCCAGCCGGGCCGCCGTCGACCGCACGGCCGGGGGCAGGGGGACCGCCTCGGCGTCGGCGGTGCCGGTGCTGACCACGTCCGTCTCGCGCAGCGTTCGTCGCAGCCGGTCGGCGATCGCGATCAGCAGCCCGTCGCCCACGTCGTGACCCAGGCTGTCGTTCACCAGCTTGAACCGGTCGAAGTCGAGGAACAGCACGGCGAAGACGCGGTCGCCGTCCGTGGCGGCGTCGTCGATCACCTGCGTCAGCCGCTCGTTCAGCAGCGCGCGGTTCCCCAGGCCGGTGAGCCGGTCGTGCAGGGCGAGGCGGTTCAGGTCGGCCGTGCGGTCGGCGACGCGGCGGTCGACCTCGGCAAGGGTCGCCGCGGCGTGGGCGGCGGCGGCCCACTTGGCCGACAGCGCGTCCGCCAGCTGCGCGACGGCCGGCCCGTCCACCGCGTGCATCGGCACCGGCACCAGCGCGTCGCCGGGCCGGAGGTGGCGGCGGACCTCGTCCCACGAGCCGTCCGCGTCCGGCAGGGCCAGCACCACCTGCACCCGCGGGTCGGCCGACCACAGCGCCCGCACCGCCGGGCCCAGCGCGCCCAGGGGGGCCGCCAGGTTCGGCCGGTACAGGATCACCTGGACCGGCACCCCGGCGTTCGCCGCCGCCCGCAGGTGGGCCGCGGCCTGATCGGGCACCACGCGCGGCACGCCCGCCAGCGCCGGCCAGCCCGGGCCGTCGGCCACGACCAGGTAGGGCTGCGGCGGCGGCGTGATGGACGACGACTTGCTCATGCCTGCGGGGGCCCCAACAGCGATGGCCGCCCAGCCGTATTCTGACAGACAAACCGCAGCGGGGCGAGGGCGTGTTTCAGGCTAGCCGTTCGACGGACGGTCGTGGCCGGGGCGTCGTTCCAGCCGGCTCACCCATCGCCGGCGCGTGTTACACAATGTGACGGAATGTTACGCCATGCAGCCGGGACCGTCGGTATCAGCTATAAAATGCTCGCGCAAATGGATTAGTAGATGTTGAGACAAGTTCTCGACTGTTGGCCTGCAGGTGAAGCGGTTCAAGCCCTGGTTTCTACTTGCGATCGTGGACACGGCGGAACCGGCGGATTGTGAGGCACTGGCTCGGGGCGGCACCGAAAAAGAGATTTAGCCGCAGATGCACGCAGATTGAAATCGAGGCAGTTCCGCTCTGCGTGCATCCGCGTTCATCTGCGGCTCAGCGTCTTGTGCTTGGCAAATCAGAGCTTCGAGACAGGGCGGGTCCGACCCGGTTTGCCGTGGGCGGGCGGCAACGTGTATCGTCGGCCGCGTGTCGCTGCACTACGAGTTGATCGCCACGGACCCCTTCACGCGGGGGCGGCTGGGGCGCGTCACGACGCCGCATGGGTCGTTCGACACGCCGGCGTTCATGCCGGTGGGGACGCAGGGGGGGCTCAAGGGGCTTCTGCCGGGCGACGTCGCGGCGACCGGGGCGCAGTGCATCCTGGCCAACACGTATCACCTGATGTTGCGGCCCGGCGAGGATACCGTCGCGGCGCTGGGCGACCTGCACCGGTTCATGGCCTGGCCGGGGCCGATCCTGACCGATAGTGGGGGGTTCCAGGTGTTCAGCCTGGCCGACCTGAACCAGATCACCAACGACGGGGTGACGTTCAAGAGCCACGTCGACGGGGCGATGCACCACCTGACCCCCGAACGGTCGATGGGGGTGCAGAACGCGCTGGGGGCGGACATCATCATGATGTTCGACGAGTGCCCGGCGGCCGATGCGCCGCTGGGGTACCACGCCGATGCGGTGGGGCGGACGCTGCGGTGGGCGAAGCGGTGCGTCGATGCCCATGCCCGGTCCGATGTTCAGGCGCTGTTCGGCATCGTGCAGGGTGGGCAGGACCCGACGCTCCGCGCGCAGTGTGCGGCGGAACTGGTCTCCATGGATCTGCCGGGGTATGCGGTGGGGGGACTGGCCGTCGGCGAGGGGTTCGACGCGATGGCGGGGGTGCTGGGCTTTACCTGTCCGCTGTTGCCGACGAACAAGCCGCGGTACCTGATGGGGGTGGGGTTCCCGAAGGACATCGTGATGGCGGTGGCGGCGGGGATCGACATGTTCGACTGCGTGATGCCGACGCGCAACGGCCGCAATGCGTACGCCTTTACGGCCGGGGGGGCGATCCGGTTGCGCAACGCCAAGTACGCGCGGGACACCGGGCCGATCGAGGCGGGGTGCGACTGCATCGCCTGCGCGCAGTTCACGTGCGGGGCGATCCGGCACTATTTTTTCGCGGGCGAGATGCTTGGCCCGATCCTGGTCAGCCTGCATAATGTGCGGTTCTACCAGCGGCTGATGCGGGACGTCCGCGACGCGCTGCGGGTGGGACGGTTCGACGACTTCCGCCGGACCGACCCGCGGGCCACCATCGGCCCCGGCGGCGCTGCCGCCGCCGACGATGCCCTCAAGGAGCAGCAGGTTTGAACTTCATCGCTTTCGTCCCCGCCCTCGCGACCGCCTTCGCTCGGGCCCTCGCCATCGCCACCAGCGCCCCGGCCGTCAAGCCGGTCGAGGCGGCGCCCGGCTGGTTCTCGGTCTTCTCCAACCCCCTGGTGGCGATCCCCGCGCTGGTGATCGTCGCGTCGATGCTGTTCGGCAACAAGGGCAAGAAGGCCGACGAGAAGGTCCGCCTGGAGATGCTGAAGAACCTGAAGCGCGGCGACCGCATCCAGACGATCGGCGGCATCCTCGGCGCGGTCGTCCGCGCCGAGGAGACCCGCGTCGAGGTGAAGGTCGACGAGAGCAGCAACGTCAAGATCTGGTTCGCCCGCACCGCGATCTCGAAGGTGGTCGAGGCCGACAAGGCCGACGCGAAGTAGTTGTGAGTGGTGAGTTCCCAGAGGCGAGTTGGGGAAGGCCCCACCCCGCGCTTGGGACGCTGCCGCTCAGAACTCGACACTCACAACTCAGAACGCCCTCCATGGAATCCAGACAAACCGGCCGCGTGCTCCTGATCCTCGCCATCCTGGCGGCGGCGCTGTTCTCGATCTGCCCTCACCCGGGCCGGCTGTTCAAGGACATGCCCTGGTCGGAGAAGACCAGCCTGCGCCCCGGCATCGACATGGCCGGCGGGACCAGCCTGCTGTACCAGATCCGCGAGCCGGTCGGCGGGTTCCGGTCGACCACCGGGCACACGCTGGCCGAGGACGAGGTGACGTCGCTGAAGCGGCGGGTCGACCCCAACGGCATCAAGAACCTGATCTGGCGGCCGCAGGGCACGGACCGGATCGAGATCCAGATCCCCGCCAGCCCGCAGAACGAGCAGGCGCAGAAGGCCCGCGAGTCGTACGTGGCGGCGAGCCGGGCGCTGGAGGCGACCAACGTCTCCGACGCCGCCGTCCGCTCCGCCATCGAGCAGCTGACCGGCCCGGCGCGCGCGGCGAAGCTGGACGCGCTGGTGGGCGGGGTGGCGATCCGCAAGCCGTTGTTCGAGCAGATGGCCGCCAAGTACGACGCCATGCAGGCGGCCCGGGCGGCGCACAACGCCGATGCCCAGGCGATCGCCAGCGACGATTACGACAAGCTGGTCGCGCTGGTCGACGCGACGAACCTGCGCCCGTCGCAGGTCGAGGGCGTGCTGGCCGACCCGGCGGCATCGCGGGAGCGCGAGCTGGCGGCGCTGACCCAGCAGGCGGCGGGGGACCCGGCGCGCAGCGCGGCGCTGTCGGCGTTCGTGGCGGCGGCCGACGCGTACAACGACGTCAAGGGGAAGGTGGACGACGCCGCCCAGCTGAAGCGCGAGCTGCAGGGGAGCGGCGTGCTGGAGTTCCACATCGCCGCCGAGCCGAGCAACGGGCTGACCGAGGCCGAGCGCGAGCGGATGGTCCGCCAGCTGCACGAGAAGGGGCCGCGCACCCAGGCGGGCGACCTGCTGGCGTGGTTCCAGGTCGACCGGCCGGACCAGTTCCACGGGGCGACCGAGCCGTTCAACGGCAAGGGGTACATCCTCTGCTGGATCACGCCGGAGCGGTCGGTGGTGAACGGCCCGGGCATCCGGCCGTGGGCGATGGAGTCGGCGTCGCGCCACTCCGACGCCATGGGCGGGCAGATGGTCGCGTTCCAGTTCGACCCGGTCGGCGGGACGCTGTTCCACGACTTCACCGCCAACAACATCGGCCGGTCGCTGGCGGCCATCCTCGACCGCAAGGTCGTCTCGGTGGCCAAGATCCAGGCGGTCATCGGCCGGGACGGCACCATCACCGGCGGGGGCGACGGCGGGTTCTCCGAGGAGGAGCTGACCTACCTGGTCGACACGCTGAACGCCGGCAGCCTGCCCGCCCAGCTGGAGCCCGAGCCGATCAGCGAGCAGACGGTCGGCCCGCAGCTGGGCAAGGACAACCTCATGAAGGGGTTGGCCGCCTGCGGGCTGGGGTTGGTGATCGTCGCGATCTTCCTCGTGTCGTACTACTACCTGGCCGGCGTGGTCGCCACGCTGGCGGTGCTGCTGAACGTCGTGCTGATCCTGGGCGTGCTGGCGGCGTTCGGGGCGACGTTCACGCTGCCGGGCATCGCCGGCATCGTGCTGACCATCGGCGCGGCCGTCGACGCCAACGTGCTGATCTTCGAGCGGCTCCGCGAAGAGCAACACCGCGGGCTGGGGCTGAAGATGGCGCTGTCCAACGCCTACACCCACGCCAGCACGGCCATCCTGGACTCCAACGCCACCACCGTCATCACCTCGCTGATCCTCATGTGGCTCGGCAGCGAGGAGGTGAAGGGGTTCGGCACCACGCTGCTGATCGGCCTGATCAGCAGCCTGTTCACGTCGCTGTTCGTCACGCGGACGGCGTTCAACATCCTGATCGATGGGTTCGGCGTGAAGAACCTGAGCAGCTTCCCGCTCACGTTCCCCAAGTGGGACCGGTTCCTCCGGCCGAACATCGACTGGATGGGGAAGGTCAAGTACTTCCTGGCGTTCAGCGCCCTGTTCATCGTGCTGGGCGGCGTGGCGTTCGTGGTGAAGGCCCACCAGGGCAAGCTGGCCGACGTCGACTTCACCGGCGGGACGCAGGTGCAGTTCGACCTGCTCGAGCCGATGTCGCTGGAGGAGGTCCGCAAGGTGTTCGCCGGCGCCGACAACCCGACGCTGGGCAAGGAGCCCGACCTGACCAGCGCCGGCACGGGCGACATCAGCTACCGGCTGGTCACCCCGAACCAGGATGCGCGGGCGGTCCGCAAGGCCGTGCTGGACGTGCTCGGCGACCGCGTGACGCCCGACCTGCCCAGCACGTTCGCCCACATCGGTGAGCCGATCGAGACGGCGACGGCCGACAGGGCGGTGCTGCCGATCCCCAGCACCGGCATCAGCATCGGCGACTGGAAGGTGCCGGGCACGGACGACTTCATCGGCGGGGCGGCGATCGTGCTGGACAACCTGCAGCCGCCGCTGAAGATCGAGTCGATCCGCAACCGCATCGAGCAGCAGCGGGCGCAGCAGCAGGCGACCGCCGGGGCGAGCGGGCCGCAGTTTCACAACTTCACGGTGGTCAGCCCCGACTCGACCGACTCGGTGAGGACCGCCGTCGTGCTGACGGCCGACCCCGAGTTCCCCTACGACAAGGACCCGGCCAAGTGGACCGCCAACGTGGCCGACCCCATGTGGCGGCTGACGCGCGACGCCGTCACCAGCGGCGGGCAACTGCAGCGGGTCAACAACTTCGACGCCCAGGTGGCGGGCGACACCCAGCAGACGGCGTTCTTCGCGCTGGTGCTGTCGGCGGCGGTCATCCTGGTGTACGTCTGGTTCCGGTTCGGCAACCTGAAGTACGGCACCGCCACCGTGCTGGCCATGCTGCATGACGTGGCGCTGGTCGTGGGGGCGGTGGGGCTGAGCCACTACGTCGCCGGCGCGCCGTGGCTGGCCAGGGCGCTGCTGATCGAGCCGTTCCGGGTGAACCTGACGATCGTGGCCGCCGTGCTGACGGTGATGAGCTACAGCATGATCGACACGATCGTGGTGTTCGACCGGATCCGCGAGAACCGCGGGAAGTTCGGCCACCTGAGCCGGCAGATCGTGAACGACTCGATCAACCAGACGCTGTCGCGCACCCTGCTGACGGCGGGCACGACGATCGTCACGGTGACGGGCATGTACGTGGTCGGCGGGCCCGGAATCCACGGCTTTACTTTCGTGCTACTCGTGGGCATATTGGTCGGGACGTACTCGTCGATCGCCATCGCGGCCCCCATCCTGCTGTTGGGTGCCCAGGGCCGGCAACCGCCGCCCGACCGGAGGATTCCGGTCGGTCAGGTCGCCGGGGCCGCCGCCTGAGGGCCGGTCGACCTACACACTTCGCGGTCGGACAGGGAAGTCGTTTCAGGGAAGTCGTCTTAGGGAAGGAGTCCCATCTCATGCGCACGGACGCCAAAATCGGATTCGCCATCGTCGGCGTGCTCTTCGCCGTTCTGATGGGGTTCTTCGTCGTCAACTCCCGCCACAACGCGCAGGCGAGGAACGCGACGGCCGTGATCCCCAAGGGGGTCGACACCACCGCGCAGGGGCCCGTGGTCGTGCCGCCGCCGCCCATCGATCCGGTCAAGCCGGTCGACCCGCTGAACCCCGTTACCCCGGTCGGGCCGGGCGGCGACGTGCTCACGCACAACAGCGGTGGGAACGCCACGGGTGGCG
This sequence comes from Tepidisphaeraceae bacterium, assembly GCA_965198865.1. Classification (GTDB taxonomy): domain Bacteria; phylum Planctomycetota; class Phycisphaerae; order Tepidisphaerales; family Tepidisphaeraceae; genus CBDAQA01. Next base: position 119,214 of record CBDAQA010000029.1, read on the forward strand.
TGACCGGGCTCTTCCCGCAGCTGACCGATGACCCGAAGCTGGACGTCAAGCCCAACACCGCCCAGCTGGGCGGCGGGGCCGGCATCGCCAAGGTGGACGGCAAGGGCGACAACAAGAAGGTCGCGATCCACGCGCGCAAGACGGACAGGACCACCCCCCCGGTCGAGTCCCCCGTCGCCTCGGCGAACCAGCGGCACTACACGATCCGGGCCGGGCAGACGCTGATCAGCATCGCCAGCGACGTCTACGGCGACCCGATGGCGTACAAGCAGATCCTGAGCGCCAACCCGAAGCTGAACCCGTCGAAGTTGAAGGTCGGCACGAAGATCGTGCTGCCCGACCCGTCGTCGGTCCGGCCGCGCCCGTCGGTCGTGGTGCCCGCCGCCGACGTGATCTATGCCGACACGTCCTCCGACGCCGCGATCACCGCCGGCCAGACCTACCGCGTGCAGCCGGGCGACAGCCTGTACAAGCTGGCCAAGCGGTTCCTCGGCTCGGGCCGGAAGGCGGACGCGCTGTACGAGTTGAACCGCGAGGTGATCGGCGCGTCGCCGAGCCGCCTGCGGCAGGGCATGATCCTGCGGCTGCCGACGGCCGCCGGGGCGCTGTCCGACGCGTCGCGATAACGGATCCGCCAACTTTCCATCAGCCCCCGTTCTGCGGGGGTTTTCTGTTCCATCGGTGGGAACCCCCGCAGAGCGGGGGGCTAACGGACAGATGCAGGTCATCGACACCGACATCCCGGCCGTGAAGATCATCGTCCCGAAGAAGCACGGGGACGCCCGCGGGTTCTTCTCCGAGACGTTCAACGGCAAGTCGATGCGCGACGCCGGCCTGCCGGACGTGTTCGTGCAGGACAACCACTCGCTGTCGGCCGAGGTGGGCGTCGTGCGCGGGCTGCACTTCCAGCTGCCGCCGATGGCCCAGGACAAGCTGGTGCGCGTGGTGCGCGGCGCGATCCTGGACGTGGCCGTCGACATCCGCCGGGGGTCGCCCACGTTCGGCAAGCATGTGGCGGTCGAACTGTCGGACGACAACTGGCGGCAGCTGCTGGTGCCGATCGGCTTCGCGCACGGGTTCGTCACGCTCCGGCCGAACACCGAGGTCGTCTACAAGGTGACGAACTACTACAGCCCCGCCCACGACCGCGGCATCCTCTGGAGCGACCCGGCCCTGGGCATCGCCTGGAACATCGACCCGGCCAAGGCGACCTTGTCGGGCAAGGACAAGGTCCAGCCGACGCTGGCCGAGGCGCTGGACCTGTTCTGATGCCTTCCTCCGTTGGCCCCCGCTCTGCGGCGGTTGCAAGAACCCCCGCGGAGCGGGGGGCTAATGGAGGGGGCCAATTCGCGTGCGATGCCGAACGCCTCGGTTCCAACCCGTCGGTCGCCCCCTTCAGCCCACGGCCCCACCGGCCGATAGAACCCGCGTGGGCGCTGCGCCGCCAACTGGCGACAACCCGCGCCGGGCGGTATGACGATGCCACCGCTCCGGTTCCACCGGGGGTTCCGCTTCCGACGCTCGACACCACAAGGACGGCACGACGATGAAAGGCATCCTCCTGGCCGGCGGGGCCGGCACCCGGCTCTACCCGCTGACCAACTGCATCTCCAAGCAGCTGCTGCCGGTCTACGACAAGCCGACGATCTACTACCCGCTGTCGGTGCTGATGCTGGCGGGCATCCGCGAGGTGCTGATCATCAGCACGCCGCGCGACCTGCCGCGCATCCAGGACCTGTTCGGCGACGGCAGCCAGATCGGCATGCGGCTGGCGTACGTCGTCCAGCCCGAGCCCAACGGCATCGCCCAAGCTTTCCTGCTGGGTGCCGACTTCCTGGCCGGGTCGCCGTGCTGCCTGATCCTGGGCGACAACATCTTCTACGGGCACGACCTGACCGAGATGCTGGAGGACTCGGCCAAGCTGACGGCCGGCAGCCGGGTGTTCGCCTACCAGGTGAAGGACCCCGAGCGGTACGGCGTGGTCGAGTTCGACCATGACTACCGCGCCCTCAGCGTCGAGGAGAAGCCCAAGGCCCCGCGCAGCAACTGGGCGATCACCGGCCTGTACTTCTACGACGCCCACGTCACCGACATCGCCAAGGCCCTCAAGCCCAGCGCCCGCGGCGAGTACGAGATCACCGACGTCAACCGCGTCTACCTCGAGAAGAAGCAGCTGCAGGTCCAGTGCATGGGCCGGGGCGTGGCCTGGCTCGACACCGGCACGTACGACAGCCTGCTGAGCAGCAGCCAGTTCGTGCAGACGTTGGAGCAGCGGCAGGGGCTGAAGGTGGCCTGCATCGAGGAGATCGCCCTGGCCAAGGGATTCATCGACATGGCCGGCTTCACGAAGCTGATCAGGGCCGCCGGCAAGAGCGAGTACGGCCAGTACCTGGCCCGCGTGGCCAAGGATGCCGAGGCGCACGGTGCCGGCGGGATCGCCGGGCCGCACAAGTGAATCGTCCTGGCCACGAATGGCACGAATGCACACGAATGGGATCGGACTTAAAGGAACCCCCCAAGCCGGTGTCTGAGGTACGCCGAAGACCCGGATTGTTCGCCATCCAATCCGGGTCTTCGGCGTACCTCAGACACCGGCTTCCTTTGCGATTGGGAGGGAGAACCCGTGGCGTACCTCGGTTTCCACCACGCGCAGGTCAGCATCCCGTCGACCGGCCTCGCCGAGGCCCGCCGGTTTTACGGGGCAGTGCTGGGCCTGCCCGAACTGCCGCTGCCGGAGTCGGTGGCCGGGCGGGCGCTGGTCTGGTTCCACGTGGGCGACCGCACGCTCCACATCTCCGTGGAGGACGGCGTCGATCGCCGCACCAAGGCCCACCTGGCCTACGAGGTGGACGACATCGCCGACTGCCGCCGGCGACTGCTGGCCGACGGCCGCGAGCTGATCGAGCAGCCGCCACTGGCCGGGTTCGACCGGTTCCACACGCTGGATCCGTTCGGCAACCGGCTGGAGTTGATCGGGCGAACATCGTGAATGTAGGGTGGGCTTAGCCCACCATCACCGTTGCGGTGGGCGGTGCCCACCCTACATTAGAGTCACAATGCGAACCCTCCTCGTCACCGGCGCGGCCGGCTTCATCGGGTCCAACTTCGTGCGCATGCTCGTCGACCGCCGTGCCGACGTGAAGATCGTCGCGCTCGACAAGCTCACCTACGCCGGCAACCTGGCCAACATCGGCGACCTGCTGAAGAGCGCGCCAGACCAGCTGTCGTTCGCCAAGGGCGACATCTGCGACAAACCGTTCATCGAGCAGGTGTGGTCCGACCACGGCATCACCGAGGTGGTCCACTTCGCCGCCGAGAGCCACGTCGACCGCTCGATCCTCGACTCTGGCCCGTTCGTGCAGACCAACGTCGTCGGCACCCAGGTGCTGCTGGACGTGGCCAAGGCCAGGAAGGTCGACAAGTACCTGCAGGTCAGCACCGACGAGGTGTACGGCACCCTGCCCGAGGACCAGCCCGAGGTGAAGTTCACCGAGCAGACGCCGCTCGAGCCCAACAGCCCGTACTCGGCATCCAAAGCCGCCGCCGACTGCCTGGTCCGCAGCTACTTCCACACGTTCCACATGCCCGTACTCACCACGCGGTGCAGCAACAACTACGGCCCGTACCACTTCCCCGAAAAGATGATCCCGCTGTTCGTCACCAACCTGATGGAGGGCAAGAAGGTCCCCCTGTACGGCGACGGCATGAACGTCCGCGACTGGCTCTACGTCGAGGACCACTGCGACGGCATCTGGACCGTGTTGAACGGCGGCAAGTTCGGCGAGGTCTACAACATCGGCGGGCACAACGAGATCCCCAACCGCAAGATCACCGAGATCATCCTCAAGGAGATGGGCAAGGACTGGGACCAGAGCGTGACCTACGTGAAGGACCGCCCCGGCCACGACCGCCGGTACGCGATCGACGCCGGCCGGATGCAGCGCGAGCTCGGCTGGAAGCCCAAGTACAAGTTCGAGGAGGCCATCAAGCACACGATCCAGTGGTACAAGGACAACGAGTCCTGGTGGCGCGCGATCAAGAGCGGGGACTACCTGAAGTACTACGAGACGCAATACGTGAACCGGTGAAGCTTCCACTTGCTACGATGGAGCACCATCATGGACTACGACAAGATCAAGGAGTACCACGAGCGCCGCCCGTTCAAGCCGTTCGACATTCGCACGGCCGATGGTCGCGTCTACACGGTGGACCACCCCGAGTTCCTCATGCAGTCCCGCAACCGGCTGACGGTCATCTACACCACCGAGGACAACCGCGAGGTCGCCTTGGACGCCCGTCAGATTACCGCCCTCGAAGTGGCCAACACCCACGCGGCGTGACAACGGGTTGTGGTTCACATTGTGAAAGCCCGGACAGCTTGCTGCCTGGGTGGGACTGTCCCAGGCAGCAAGCTGCTCGGGCTTGCATCATGACCTCCACCCGTCCCGCCACCCCCGCCGACGTCCCCGCCATCCTCGTATTCATCCGCGCCCTGGCCGACTACGAGAAGCTCACGCACCAGGTCGTTGCCACCGAGGCCTCGCTGCACGCACACCTGTTCGCCCCCCGCCCCGCGGCCGAGGTGCTGATCGGCGAGCTCGACGGCCGACCGGTCGGCTTCGCCCTGTTCTTCCCGAACTTCTCCACGTTCCTCGCCCGGCCCGGCCTCTACCTGGAGGACCTGTTCGTCCTGCCCGACGCCCGCGGCCGCGGCGTCGGCAGGGCCCTGCTCACCGCCGTCGCCCGCCTCGCCGTGGAGCGCGACGCCGGGCGTTTGGAGTGGGCCGTGTTAGACTGGAACGCGCCGGCCATCGAGTTCTACCGATCGGTCGGTGCCGTGCCGATGGACGATTGGACGACCATGCGAGTGACCGGCGACGCGTTGTCACAACTGGGCGGATAAGAAGCCCCGGATGTACATCCGGCGCTCCGGAGCAACATGGCACTCTACGACTCCATCGTCATCACCGGCGCCGGCGGCATGCTCGGGCACGCGATGGCCGACGCACTGGGCAACCGCGGGCTGAGGCCCGTCCTGCTCGACCGCAAGGCGTGCGACCTGGCCGACCCCGCGGCCGTGCTCTGCGTCTTCGAGCACAAGCCGACGCTGGTCATCAACTGTGCCGCCCACACCAAGGTCGACCTGTGCGAGCAGGAGCCCGACCTGGCCGACCGGGTCAACGGCACCGCCGTCGGCGAGATCGCCGCCCAGTGCCAGCAGACCGGCGCGGCCCTGATCCACGTCAGCACCGACTTCGTCTTCAACGGCTCCGGCACCGCCCCCTACGCCGTCGACCAGCCGACCGGCCCCCTGTCCGCCTACGGACGGTCCAAGCTGCTCGGCGAGACCGAACTCCAGAAGAACGCCCCCGCCAAGTGGCTCATCATCCGCACCGCCTGGGTGTTCGGCCGGCACGGCGCGAACTTCCCGCGCACCATGGTGACGGTCGCAAAGGCGGGCAAGCCGCTCAGCGTGGTGAACGACCAGATCGGCTCGCCCACCTACACGATCGACCTCGCCAAGGGCATCCTGACCCTGCTCGACGAGCGGGCCGCCAACGGCATCTACCACTTCACCAACGCCGGCGAGACGAACTGGCAGGCGTTCGCCCAGGCCGCCGTCGCCGAGTTCGGCGTCGACCACCCCGTCGCCGGGATCACCAGCGCCGACTGGGCCAAGGTCAAGCCGAACGCCGCCCACCGCCCCAGCTACAGCGTGCTGGACCTGACGCCGTACGAGAAGGCCACCGGCAAACCGCCGCGGCCGTGGCAGGAGGCCCTGGCGGCGTACCGGCGCGAGGTCGAGGCGTTCGGGTGGTGACCCGCCCAGCGGAGCCGCTGGGCTCCGCCGTTCATTTCCGCTCGTACGTCCCGACGATCTCCCCATCCGCCAGCACGTGCCCGGCCATCGCCTTTGCCAGGTCGGCGACCGTCGCGTCCTCCGCGGCACCGAGCATGGCGTCGAGCGCGAACAACTGGAAGTGGTAGTGATGCACGCCGTGCCCCAGCGGTGGCTGCGGGCCGAAGTAGCCGATCGTCTTCGCGTCGTTCTTCCCCTGCACCGCCACGTCCGGCAGCGTCGGCGTCGCCGGCAGCCCCGTCGGCAACGATGTCGTCGTCGGCGGCAACCGGTGCAGAATCCAATGCACGAACGGCGACGGAAAGGGCGCGTCCGGATCCTCGACGATCAGCACCAACTCCTTCGCCCCCGGCGGAACGCCGGTCCACGACAAACCGGGCGACACGTTCTCCCCCTGCGGTGTGTACCGGTCGGGGATCGCGCCGCCGTTGCTGAACGCGGTGCTGCTCAGCGCCAACGACCCGGCCGCCGTCTGCCGGCGGATCTGGATCTTCTCGTCGCCCGCGTGGACGCCGCTCAACGCGGACCCCAAGGTTTTGCGGATCAACTTGCTCGCGTTCGATACCGTTTCTGCGACGCTCGACATGTGGACCTCGTTGTTTTGTGACGCCGGCTTCAACGCCGCGCGTCAGAGCAAATACCGCGCCCGGCTGACCACCCACTGCCCGACGCGGTCCCACACCGGCCGGTGCTTCCACTGGTCGGGGTCGATCCGGTGGCTGAACCGCACGTCGTTGTCGAACAGCCGTTCCACCTGCGCCCCGAACTCGCCCGACCGGATGGCGGCCGACAGCTCGCAGTTGTACTCGATGCTCCGGCTGTCCAGGTTCGCGCTGCCGATGATGGTCAGCTCGCCGTCGATGACGATCGTCTTCGCGTGCAGCATGACGTTCTGCCGCTCGTACACCTCCACGCCGTGCGACATCAGCAGCTCGTAGTAGCTGCGCCCGGCCACCACCAGCAGCTTCACGTCGCCGCGCCCCGGCAGCATCAGCCGCACGCGCACGCCCCGGTCGGCCGCCTTGCACAGCGACTCGATCAGTGGGTCGTCCGGCGCGAAGTAGGCGACGGTCAGGCTGACGCTGCACCGGGCCCCGTTGATCCGCCGGATCAGGTTCGGCTGCAGCGGGCTGTCGGTCGTCGCCGCGCTGGCCAGCAGGCCGAACCCGTCGGTGTCGGAGCTGTCGTGCAGGAACTCGGTCAAGCCGATCCGCCCGCCGTGCCGCACGTACCGCCAGGTGCGGGCGAACGACTCCAGCAGGCACGACACCGCCGGCCCGGCCAACCCGACGCCGTTGTCGCGCCACGGCCCCGGGTCGGCCGGGTTGCCGTCGGCGGTGTCGCCGGCCTGCTGCCGCACGATCGGCACCCTCGCCTTAACGATCCACGACCCCGCGTACTCGCGCCCCAGGTTCATCCCGCCCAGCCCGCCGATGCGCTCGTCGACCACGAGCATCTTCCGGTGGTCGCGGTTCACCGGCCGCCAGTTGTGCCGGCAGTCCCAGGGGTTCAGCGGGTGGAACGCCCGCACGTGCGCCCCCGCGTCGCGCAGCTGCTGGAACATGGCCGGGTCGGAGTTGAACGACCCGAACGCGTCGTACAGCACGAACACCCGCACGCCGGCGCGGGCCTTCTGGCACAGCAGGTCGGCCACGGCCCGGCCCGTGTCGTCGCTGGCGAAGATGTACAGCTCCAGGCAGATGCGCCGGCGGGCGTGCTGGATCGCGTCGAACGCCGCGTGCCACGCCTCGCCGTCCTTGTAGAGCTGGACGTGCGTGCCGTCCGACAGCCGCACCGGCGGCGGGACGACCCACCCATCGTCGTCGCTCCCCGGCCCGATGTTGACCCCACCCGAGCGTCCCGTCGGCCCCGGCGGCGGGGGGCCGCGCAGGTCGCGCGTGCGGTCCGCCGGCGGGGCGTCGGCGATGACATGGGGCCGGTCGATCACGGAGTCTTCCAAGCCGGTCCTGAGGGACGCCCAAGAGCCGGGTCAACCGCGCAAGAGAACCCGGCTCTTGGGCGTCCCTCAGAACCGGCTTGGCGGGCGGCTCACCACCCGTGCGTCGCGCCGGCGACGGCGTCCAGCGCGTCGTAGGTGATGCCGGTCAGCTGCTCCGACACGGTCCACAGCCGACCGGCGGCGGCGACGTCGGCGGCGCGGGCCGAGGGCCTCACCTCGACCGGGTGGCCGAACCACTCCTGGAACCCGGCGGGGCCGTAGTACCGCCCGCCCTGCGCCTGCGGGGCCGACGCGGCGAACAGGGTCGGGAACGCGCCGTGGTTCTCGTCCTGCCCGATCACGTGCATCGCGCCGGTCGCCAACGCGTGGACCAGCGGGTTGTTCAGGCCGGGGCCATTGGCGACGAACCCGGTCCGGCTGAGGCCGGGGTGGGCGATCATGCTGTGGGCGTGCACGTGCGCCCTGCGGAACCGCCGGTCCAGCTCGAGCCCGAACATCAGGTTCGCCAGCTTCGACTGGGCGTAGACGCCGAACGCGCCGTACTTCTTCCGCTCGGCCTGCAGGTCGTCGAAGTCGATCCGGCCCGACTTGTGGGCGATCGACGACAGGCTGACGACCCGCGCCGCCGGGGCGGCCAGCAGCGACGGCAGCAGCAGGCCCGTCAGGGCGAAGTGGCCCAGGTGGTTGCCGCCCAGGGTCAGCTCGAACCCGTCCACGGTCGTCTGCCGGGTCGGCACGAGCCGGCCGGCATTGTTGACCAGGATGTCGAGCGTCGGGTGCGCGTCCAGCTCCGCCCGGGCGAACGACTTCACCGACGCCAGGTCGGCCAGGTCGAGCTTGGCGACCTCCACCTTGGCCTCGGGGATGGCGCTGAGGATGCCCGACCTGGCCGTCTCGGCCCTGGTGGTGTCGCGGCAGGCGAGGACGACGGTGGCGCCGTGCCGGGCCAGCTCGCGGGCGGTCGAGCGGCCCAGGCCGCTGTTGCTGCCGGTGACGATGGCCCGGAGGCCGGTGAGGGTGGGCATCTGCGCGGGTCGCCAGTGGGTCATGGCGACATCGTAGCAGGAACAGAGCCCAGCGGCTCCGCCGCGGGTTCCTCGGTTGGCGCGATGAGGAACCCGCGGCGGAGCCGCTGGGCTCCGTTGTCAGTCACGCCGGGTCGTACCCGCTGCCGCCCCAGGGGTGGCAGCGGCAGATGCGCCGGGCGGCGCGCCAGCCGCCGCGCAGCGGCCCGTGCTTGTTCACGGCGTCGATCGCGTACTGGCTGCACGACGGCTCGAAGCGGCACTGCCCGCCGAGCAGCTGGCCCAGCGTCACGCGGTAGAGGACGACGAGCTGGATCAGGAGCCAACGCATCACGACCCACCGCTACCCGCTGAAGCGGCGAGCCCCGCCCGCTTCTGCCACGTCGCATGGCTTCGCAACGACAGCGACGCGACCAACCGTTGATATTCGGCGAGGATCATCGGCTTGTGCGGGCGGACGACGATCACCAGGTCGTACCCCACCGGCAGGTCGTGCTGGCCGGCCCGGAACGCCTCGCGCAGCAGCCGCTTGATGCGGTTGCGGACCGGTGCCGTGCCGACCCGGCGGGAGACGCTCAGGCCCAAGCGCGGGTGCGGGAGGCCGTTGGGGCGGGAGAAGACGGCGAGGGGGCCGCGGGACTCCTTGGAGCGGGCGTCGTAGACGGCGCTGAACGCCAGCTTGCCGCTGAGGCGGTGGGAACGGGGGAAGCGGAGCCGAGGGGCAGAGGAGCCGAGGGGCAGCGGGGAAAGAGCCGCGTCGTCCGTCACCTCTGCTCCTCTTCGCCCCTGCCCCTCTGCGCTGCCGAAATCAGTCCCACTGCGACCGCATCGGCGGATTCGGGTTGTGCGTCTCGACCGACTCCAAATACCGCTCGGCGTCGAGCGCGGCCTTGCAGCCCATGGCGGCGGCGGTGATCGCCTGCTTGTACAGCGGGTCGGCCACGTCGCCGGCGGCGAAGACGCCGGGCACGTTGGTCAGCGTCCGGCCGGGGTCGAGCAGCTTCAGGAACCCCTGCTTGTCGAGCTCGAGCTGCCCCTTGAGGAACTTCGTGTTGGGCGTGTGACCGATGGCGACGAACATGCCCGAGGCGTCGAGCGTCTGCGTCTCGCCGGTCTTGACGTGCTTCACGCGGACGCCGGTCACGCCGGTCTCGACGGTGCCGAGCACCTCCTCGACCGCGCTGTGGAAGATCGGGTGGATCTTCGGGTTGTTCATGGTGCGGTCGACCATGACCGGGCTGGCCCGCATGTCCTCCTTGCCCTTGCGGTAGACCAGGTGGACCTGGCTGGCGAACTTGGACAGGTAGTTGGCCTCCTCGCAGGCCGAGTCGCCGCCGCCGACGACGACGATCGCCTTGTGGCGGAAGCGGGGCAGCGCCCCGTCGCACACCGCGCACGCCGACACGCCGTGGTTCTTGAACTTCTCCTCCGACTCCAGCCCCAGGTAGTTGGCCGTCGCGCCGCTGGCGATGATGAGGGACTCGGCCTCGAACGTGCTGCCGGCCGAGTCGGTCAGCTTGAACGGCCGGCTCGACAGGTCGGCCGCGACGATCACCTCCGACACCACGCGCGACCCGGCCCGCTCGGCCTGGGTCTTCATGTCGTTCATCAGGTCCGGGCCGAGGATGCCCTTGGGGAACCCGGGGAAGTTCTCCACCTCGTGCGTCTTGTTCAGCTGCCCCATCGGCATGTTGGCCGGCTCGGCGAAGTTGCCCTCGTAGACGACGGGGTTCAGGTTCGCCCGGGCCGCGTAGATTGCGGCGGTCCAGCCGGCGGGGCCGGAGCCGATGATGACGAGTTTCTCAGCCATAGTGGGTGATTCTAGGTGCCGCCGCGGAAAAAAGCTTGCGGCCGACCGGACGCCGCGTGCTCGACGCGCAACCGGTGTTCCGGCGACAAATCTTCCGGCAGTTGGTCGACGGGGAAATACCCCACCTCCAGCGACTCATCGTCAGCCAGGCGCGGCGTGCCGCCGGTCGCCCGGCAGGCGAAGCCGGTCACGATGTACTGGGCCGCGTTGCCGTTGGGGTAGGTGATGGTGGGCGTGCGGTAGACGCCGATCAGCCGGGTGACGACGCAGTGGACGCCGGTCTCCTCCAGCACCTCGCGCACGCAGCAGTCGGCCGGGTCCTCGCCGGGCTCGACGATCCCGCCGATGACGGCCCACCGCCGGGTGTCGGATCGTCGGGCCAACAGCACTTGGCCAGCGTCGTTCAGCACGACCGCCGCCACGCCCGGCAGCAGCATCAGGTCGTTGCCGAGCTTGCGGCGGACATCCAGGACGAACTGCGGGATGGGCATGTGCACAGAGTACCCCGAACAGAGCCGGGCCGTGCCGGCCCGAACGACCGAAGGTCGTGTCTCGCGCGGGGACCTTGGCAGTGAGGCCACGTCAACCGCGCGAGACGCGGCGTCGGGTACGACACCGTTCGGGCCGACACGGCCCGGCTCTGTTAGACCTTGTCGCGTTGTCAGATCCGTTGGCCGCGATTAGGCTGCCGGCGGTCCTGGGGTAGACGGAGGTCTCGCATGCCGGTTGAGAAGTGGTCGGACACGGTCGTGGTGGCCCACCTGGGCGACGACCCGCAGTTCACGGAGGACGTGCTGGCGGTCGAGTCGGGCATCGAGGCCGGCAGCCGCGACGCGGTGCTCGACTTCGGCGCGGTCCGGTTCGTCAACTCGTCCAACCTGGCCCGGCTGCTCAAGCTCCGCAAGGTCGCCGACAGCAACGAGGGGCGGCTCATGCTGTGCAGCGTCTCCACCCAGGTGTGGGGCGCGTTCCTCGTCACCGGCCTCGACAAGGTGTTCGAGTTCAGCGACAACGTGCCCACCGCCTTGGCGACCCTGCAGATGGCGTGAGGCATTCGCTCACCAGATCCGCACCCGGTCCGCCGGCGCCAGGTACTCCTTGTCGCCGGGCTTGACGTCGAACGCCTGGTACCACAGGTCCAGGTTCCGCAGCGGCGCGAACGCCCGCACCGATCCCGGCGAGTGGGAGTCGGTCGCCAGCTGCTGCTTCAGGGCGGCGTCGCGCGACAGCGTCCGCCACACCTGCGCCCAGCCCAGGAACACGCGCTGGTCGCCGGTGAAGCCGTCGATCACGGGGGCGGGGTGGCCGTGCAGGTGCATGTGGTAGGCGTCGACCGCGTTCAGGATGCCGCCCAGGTCGGCGATGTTCTCGCCCATCGTCGTCTTGCCGTTGATGTGCGACCCCGGCAGGCCCGGGAACTCCAGCGCCTCGTACCGCGCCCCCAGCCGGTTCGCCTCGGCGTCGAACCTGCGCGCGTCCTCCGGCGTCCACCAGTCGGTCAGCACGCCGTCCCCGTCGCTCTTGCGGCCCTGGTCGTCGAACCCGTGCGTGATCTCGTGCCCGATCACCGCGCCGATCCCGCCGTAGTTGACGGCGGCGTCGGCGCCGGGGTCGAAGAACGGCGGCTGGAGGATGGCGGCGGGGAACACGATCTCGTTCTGCGACCCGTTGTAGTAGGCGTTCACCGTCTGCGGCGTCATCCCCCACTCCAGCCTGTCCACCCGCTGCCCCAGCTTCGAGACGCGGTACTCGTACTGGAACCGCTCCGACCGGGCCGCGTTGCCGAACAGGTCGCCGGGGTCCACGATCAGCATCGAGTAGTCCCGCCACTGGGTGGGGTACCCGATCTTCACCGTGAACTTCGCCATCTTGGCCAGCGCCCGCTCCTTGGTCTGCGGCGACATCCAGTCGACGCGCCTGACGCGCTCGGTCATGGCCGAGCGGACGTCGGCCACCAGCGCCTCGGCCTTGGCCTTGGCCTCGGGCGGGAAGTGCCGGGCGACGTACTCCCGGCCCACCGCCTCGCCCATCACGCCCTCGACGAAGCTGGCCGCCCGCTTGGCGCGGTCGCGCTGCTGCGGCGTGCCGCTCATGAACTTGCCGTGGAACTCGAACGCCGCGTCGGCGAACCGCGTCGACAGCAGCGGCGCCGCCTCGTCGACCACCTTGAACGTCTGCCAGGCGACCAGCGTATCCATCGGCGTGGCGGCGAACAGCCTGGCGAGCTTGGGCATCGCCGTCACCTGCGACACGACGACCCGCCCCGCGCCCCCCACGCCCGCCGCGCCGAAGAACGCGCGCCAGTCGAACCCGGGGGCCAGGTCGGCCAGGGCGGCGACGGTCATCGGGTTGTAGGTCTTGTCCCGGTCCCGGTTCTCGGCCCGCGACCAGTGGGCCCTGGCGACCTCGGTCTCGAACGCCACCACCCGCTCGGCCGAGCCCGCGGCGTCGTCCCGGCCGGCCATGTGCAGCATCTGCTCGACGTACTGCTGGTACCGCGCCCGCTGCTTGGCGTAGATCGGGTTCAGGTAGTACTCCCGGTCGGGCAACCCCAGGCCGGCCTGGCTGACGTAGAGCGTGTTGACGTCGGGCCGCTTCTCGTCGGCCCCCACGTGCGCGCCGAACAGCGTCCCCCCGCCCGCCAGCGTCCCCTGCGAGCGGCCCATGAACACGGCCATGTCGTGCGGCGAGTCGACGTCCCACAGCGCCTGCAGCGTCCACCGGATCGGCTGGATGTCCCGCCGGTCGACCTCCGCCCCATCCATGTAGCTGGCGAACAGCCCGGCCAGCTTCACGCGGTCGGCCGTCTCCGGCGACGCCTCGGTCGGCAGCGTCGTCGCGGTCCGGCCGATCCCTTCCAGCAGCGTCAGCACGCGCAGGTCCGACAGCTCCCGCAGCGCGTCGAACGCCCCGTACCGCGACCGGTCGGCCGGGATCTGCGTCTGCCGCATCCACGTCCCACTGGCATAGGCCGCGAAGTCGTCGCCCGGCCTCACCGAGCGGTCCATGCCCGACACGTCGAACCCCCATGGCCCCATCGGCCTCGCGTCGATCACCGTCGGCTGCGACGCCGGCAACATCTGTGCGTTGGCATGCGAGACGATGGCGAGCGCGGCGACGGCGGCCCGGTGCGGGGCGAGCGAGCGATGCGTCATGAGGCGATTCCTTTGCCGGTTGGGCCGGCGATCGTACGCGATCCGTCGCCAAACGGGGCGCGCCGGCGCACGCCGGTCTGCCGCTTGCCGATGCGGCCCTCCAGGCCGCGGATGTAGTTGCCGATCAGGTGGTCGGTGATCCCCTCGTGGAAGCTCTTCCCGCGCGTGGCGATCGCCCGGGCGACGGCGTGCGTGTGCCACGGCTCCACGTCGGCATCGGCGGTGATCACGCCGTCGCGGTCGATGTACACGAACGTGTTCACGTGCCCGTAGCACGGCACCCGGTCGGCCATCGCCTTCAGCTTGCCCAGGATCCGCTCGTTGGTGAACCGCGGCTTCTCCGGCAGCAGCTTCTTCAGCGACGCCAGCGGCATCTCCGGCACCAGGTCGAGCCGGTTGACCACGCGGTACGTCGGCAGCGCGTAGCGCGTGCAGAAGGTCGGGTCGCCCACGCGCGGCGCCCCGAACGTGTAGGTCGCCACCGGCGGCCGGCCCCGCGCTCGCCAGCCGGCACGCGGTCAGCACCGCCAGCGCCCCGCCCATCGAGTGGCCGGTCAGGAACAGCGGCCGGTCGCCGACGGCCTCGAGGATCGGCTCGATCTTGCCCCACGTCCGCCGCAGGACCGACGCGAAGCCCAGGTGAACCCGGCCCTGGTAGTCGGCCCGCTCCACGAGCCGGACGACGACGTCGGTCAGCCACGTCTGCAGCGTCACCGGGTCCGACCCGCGGAACGCCAGCACCGCGTGCGTGTCGCACACGCCGAGGAAGCCGCGCGTGCGCGTCACCTTGTGGTGGAAGGGATGGGTCGCGAGCCCCAGCCACTCCTCGGCGGCGGCGGCCGGGGGCGCGGTGGTAGGCGACGTCCGACGCGTGCGCCAGGTAGAGCGCGTTGGCGACGTTGAAGGACGGGTCGTCGGGGGCGGAACGCGAGCGTCACGGCGGACATTGCACCCGGCGACGGTGCCGCGGGCAAATTCAGGGGCACAAGTCATGGGTGCAGGACGTCCAGCGTGTCAAGGACTCGCCGCAGCTCTCGCAAGATGGGTTCGACGCACGCACGAACCCGCTTCATCTCGCTCGCGGAGACGCCCCAGCATCCCAGGGCGCCTGCCACTTGCCACCGGCGTCTCGGTAGGGGTACTCGTGGTTGCGGCGGAAACGTGGGGTCGGCGTTACCCCACCCAATGCCGGATCGCCCCGTCCACCCACGGCCCGGCGGTGCCGCCGAGCGTGTAGACCCACAGGGCGCAGACGATGCCCGTGAACACGTCCATCGTGTAGTGGGCCCGCAGGACCAGGACCGTGATCGCCTCGAAGCAAGCGATGGCCAGGCCGATCGCCAGGCCCCACGGCCCCCAGTGGCCGGCGAGCGTGGCCGCGCCGTAGACGGCGATCGCGGTGTGGCCGCTGAAGAACAGGTCGTTGGTCGTGCCGTAGGTGACCAGGACCGCCGGGACGCCGGGGTAGCGCCACACCATGCCGGCGGGGGCGGGCAGGGGGCAGAGCATCTGGCACACCTGCCGCAGGGCGAAGACCATCACCAGGCCGACGTACGGGCGGATCGAGACGCCGAGGATGGCCGAGCCGAGCAGGTACGCACCGAGCAGGTCGATCACCAGCGACGACGCGATCAGCAGCCGGTTCCCGGCCGCCACGTTGGTGTCGTAGCGCTCGTGCAGGCGGGCGGTGAGCAGGTGGATGCCGTCGGTCAGCGGCACCTCGTGGTCGACCTTCGGCACGCGCTTGGCGAGCACCGCCTGCGACCAGTACCACACGACGATGCCGCCGGCCACGAGCCCGGTGCGCACGCCGATGGTGGGCCAGGGGGCGATCGTCATGGCTGGCTCGCGGGCGCGGGGATGCCGAGCATCGATTGCAGCTGCCCCTCGATGGCGGCCATCAGCGGGTCGGCCTCGCCGCGCGCCTCCCGGCCGGCGGTCACCTCGATCGCGTCGCCCACCGTCACCGTCGCCTCGACCGGGCCGTGGACCGACACCTTGCCGGTCAGGTCCTCCTCGAACCGCTCGACCGTCTCCAGGATGCGCGCCTGGGGCATGCCCTCGGTCACGTAGTCGGGCGGGTAGTGGTACAGGCTGCTGCGCGAGGTCGCAGTCCTCCAGCAGCCGCCAGCGGCGGGCGGTCTCGCCGTCGCTCAGCTCGCCCTTGACCATGTCGGGCAGGATGGCCGCCCGCAGCCGCTTCACCGCGGGCCACGGGGTGGCCGTCGGCGCCGCCGTGGGTCCACTCGGCCTCCAGCGGTTTGAGCAGGGCGTCGCTCAGCTTCGCGATCCGCTCGGGGATGGTGCCCTCCTGCGTGTGGCCGAGGTACTGCAGTTCCTTGAGCGCCAGCAGCCCCGCGCCCACCTTGCGCAGCCGCTCGTGCGGCGGCAGGTCGCGGCTCGGCCGCCAGGTGAGCCGTTCCTCGATCTGGTCGAGCATCTTGGCCGCCGCCGCCTCCACGTCGAACGGGAACGCGTACCGCAGCGCGACCGGGTGACG
>CBDAQA010000030.1:0-12410 GCA_965198865.1 Tepidisphaeraceae bacterium
AAGATGCGCCGAAGCCTGATGATGCCGGCGATCCATCTCCAGCACCCGAAGTGCCGGCCGCCGTACTCGACGCCGAGGTTCCCGACGGCAGCCTTCGACTCGATTCACAACACGGAGTGTATTCTGACGCGACGGTCGTTCAGTCATTCCTGACGGCTGCCCTCTTGGCAATCAACCTGGCCAACGTGAGAGATTTTCTGCCCGCGGACGACGTATCCGAACCGAGCATCATTTTGTAGCAAAGGACGATGATGGCAGACGAGAACCCGATCGCGATCGTTGATTTCGAGACGATCCAGGAGTTCTTCCAAGAACTCAAACAGCGCCCGCACGTCCGTCTGGTGAAAGTCGCCGACCAGGGACTGGTGGGACCTGTCAAGCGTGGCGGGGGCTTGGTCATGCAGCCGATGGTTCGAGTCGTCGCGACCGCGTTCGACTTCGACAGGAACCAAATTCTGCGATGGAACGATAAATGGGATGTCGGAAGCGGCGTTGTGAGTCTCGATGCCATCCATTCTCAAGGTCGCCATAACGACCCGACGGGCGCCCGCACCAGGGACAACATCATCCTGGAAAGTCAGAAACGCAGCTTGCAAGTCGTCCGCGGTGAAGAGTGGACATCCAAGGACATGATCAACCATTTGGCAGGCATCGCCCCGCGGAAGAAGTAGGCGAACAGTAGTGTCGGCTCGGACTCGCCGCGCGTTTGGGAATGGTGTTCACCGCAACGTCCGTTCGGGCCTTGATGAGGTCGGCCGCGGGAAGGTGACGCGGAGCAGCTTGGCGGTGCGTCCGGCCCCCACGGACGACTGGTGGCCGACTGCCGGCCGGGGGCTGGTTCGGACCGTGGTGAGCGTCGAGCCGATGAGGGCGCGGTCCGCCGACACGCCGGGCATCGGCCCGACTCCGGCGTGGCCGGCAACGGCCAGGGCTTGGTCCGCAAGGCGAACTCCGACGACGAACTTCGTCCCGTGCTCCGGTGGATGGCGGCCCGTTCCACGAACCGGCCGCAGGCTGCGCCGCAGGCCGGCCGGTTCCACACCTGACCAGGCCCCGACCCGCCGGCCGGGTAGCCCGTTTTGCAGGCAATGCTGTGGCCGGTGGCGGTCCAGACTCGAGCGCTGCTCGTCGGCTCGCCCGCGGACGGGGGTCAACCTTGCGGCAGATCGAGCAGGCTGCGGGCGCAGTCCACGATCGACTCGGCGGCCGGGCGGGTGCGCCAGCCGAGCAGTCGCTCGGCCTTGGCGGCCGTGAACTCCTGCCGGCGGCCGAGCCGCGGGGCGATCAGGCGGGCCTCGGGGCTGAACAGGGCTGCCAGCCGCACCACCCAGTCCGGCAAGCGGCGGGTGGTCACCTTGGCCGCGGCGGGCCCGAGGCGGTCGCGGAGCAACTGGGCGACGTCGGACATCCAGAGGAACTCGCCGGCCGCGAGCAGCCGCTGGCCGGCGGCGGCGGGGTCGGTCAGGGCCCGGACGTGCAGGTCGGCCAGGTCGCGGACGTCGACGATGTTGAACCCGAACCGCGGGACGGCCGGCACCCGCCCGCGGAGCAGCCGGTCGACCAGTTCGGCCGTCCCGCCGATGTCCCGGCCCATCACCGGCCCCTGGATCATGGTCGGCAGGATCACCGTCAGCGTCGCCTCGCCGCCGTGCCCGCGGGCGAAGTCCCAGGCGGCCCGCTCGGCCAGCGTCTTGGCCCGGGCGTACTCGTCGCTCGACCGGGCGGCCGGGTCGGTCCAGACCGTCTCGTCGACCGGCCCGCCGGCCCACCCGGCCGGGGGCTGGGCCGCCACGGCCGACCCGGTCAGCACGAACCGCCGGACGCCGGCCCGGTCGCCGGCTCGCAGGACCCGCACCGTCCCGTCGACGGCCGGGCGGACCAGGTCGGTCCCGCGGAACTCCCCGACCGGCATCGGCGAGGCGACGTGGACGACGACGTCGGCCCCTTGCGTGGCCGCGTCCCAGCCGTCGTCGCTCAACAGGTCGGCGGCGTGGAACGACAGCCGGTCGACGGCACCGGCGTCACCCACCTGGTGGGCGACGGCCGCCCGCACCTCGGCCTCGCGGGTCAGGGACCGGACGGTCGTCCGCACGGCGTAGCCCCGGCGGAGGAGGGCGACGATCACCCACCCGCCGACGAAGCCCGACCCGCCCGTCACCAGCACCGTCTGGCCGTTCTCAGCACTCGCCATCGTCGCACCGCCGTCCGTACAATCGCCCGCCCCCGTCGCCGGATAAGTTGCTCCTCCGCAGATCCATGCACAAGAAGGCACCCGCGTGAAACCAGACCACCTTGAAGTGCCCACCGTCCCCTGCGACGCGACCGAGGACGTGCTGACCCGCGTGGCGGACAAGTGGGCGATGCGGATCCTGACCACGCTGGCCGGCGGCGGCCGGGTGCGGTTCAGCGACCTGCGGCGGCGGCTGGGGACGGTGTCGCAGAAGGTGCTGACGGCCACCCTTCGGGGGCTGGAACGCGACGGCTTTGTGACCCGGACGGTGACGCCGACGATTCCGCCCCGGGTGGATTACGAGCTGACCGACATGAGCCGCGACCTGCTCGTGCCGCTGGCGGCCGTGTGCCGGTGGGCGAGTGGTCACCGCGACCAGGTGGCCGCGGCCCGGCAGGCGTACGACGAGCGGCCCGACGTGCAATGACGGATCGGCCGATCCATCCGGGCGACTGCATGTGGCTGTTGGTGGGGCAGACATTCTCGTCCGCCTCGGTCGGATGTACCCATCGACCGTTCCCGGCGTGGCGAACGGCCGTCGGAGTACCGCCGGCCGTGTCAGACAGGAATGTCTGCCCCACCGAAGAGCCACATTCGATTTCCTTGGCCGATCCACGACCGGGTTGCAACGGCCGCCAGTCGTGAAGCCGAGTTGCCGCTCGGCCGGCGTCGAGGAAGCGTGGTTCGGTCGTCGGTGCCGCTGCGGTTCCCATCCGTGCCGAGCGAGGTTGCCCGGCTTCGTTCGGCCGGTTAACGCCCGCCCTTTGCAGTGATGTCGCGCGCGAACCCGTGCGTTTCCTCGATCAGGTGACGACGGATCCAGACGTTGCTCGCGTTGAGGGCCCCGACCACCCGGACCCAGAGCGGGTTCCGAACGTCGATCGTGCAGCGTAGCGTTGCCTCGCCCGGTGAACCGCGGGACACCTTCATCTCCCAACCGACCCCCAGCTGAAAAGGGACGACGTGCATCAGGTAGCCCTGGCTCGCCTCGGAGGTGAGCCGCACATGGTCGGCCGTCAGGATTTCGGTCCGGTAGTGCTGGACGAGCAGGGCGCCGGCCATCGACTCCACGTTCACCATGCCTTCGAACCGCGGCCCGCCGTTGGTCCCCACGGCTTGGTGACCACGGGCACAGGCCCTGTAGTCCGCTTCGCTGAGGTTGAACAGCCACTCGTCGAGATGGATCGCCTCCATCGAGAGCGGAATGCGCGCCTCGTGTGTGAAGATCATCGTGGTGTCCAGGAGGGGAGGACCGGGTTCAGGCGCGCGGGATCACCTCGTGCTCGGTCCCCAGGATGAACTCGCAGGCGTGAAGGTCCAGGAACTTCTCCTCGTCGGGACGAATGTTCGCCAGGTAGTTGGGCGACTGGAAGACCCCCGCCAAGCCCGTCAGGTCGTCGAACCAGAGCTCGGTCGTGCCGTCGATCCGGTTGTCCGGCAGTCCCGGGAGTTGGTCGCCGGTCGCATGACATTGGACGTAACGCCGCACGTGTCGTTTGACCTCCGGGAGAGAACTGAACAACGGTGCGTGATTCTCCCGGTGGTAGTTGACAAAGTCGTCGTGGCTCATCCCCGGCTTGCGACGGAGAAGGATGGTGAATTTGATCATGATGCAACTTTTCGTGGTGTCGGTGTTTGGCTGGAAACTCAAGCGTACTCGGGACGGCCGCCGTCCGTGAACGCGAGAAATCGAGGTCGATCGATTTGCCGCAATACGTCAGGCACTGTTGAGGGGTCGGCGCACGTACACTCGACCCAAGGTGAACGAACATCGCGACCGGGTGGCCGCGGCCCGGCAGGCGTGCGATGAGCGGCCTGACCCTCCCCGAGGTGGAGCCCGCTGATGCGGTCGCGCCGGCGTCCTCGGCCGCCGCCATGGACCCGTGCATCAGCCCGTTCGGCACCTCGCCGACCGACCCGGTCGCCGCGAGCGACGGCGGCCTGACCGTACTCCCGAGGGAGATGCGCGGTGTGCGACCGCGATATCGCGGTCTTTAGTTCGAAAGGTGTCTACCGTCAGGTCGGCCGCGGGAAGGTGACACGGAGCAGCTTGGCGGTGCGTGAGACGCCGTCGGGGGATTGGGCGGTGCCGCCGTCGGTGGTGAAGTAGGCGACTCGGCCGTAGTCGCCGGGCTGCCGTCGCCAGACGCCGCTGGAGGGGCCGACCAAAGTTTCGGTGAACGGGTTCCCGGCGGCGACGGTGAAGCCGTGGCGGTTGCCGTCGGCGGCGAGGGCGACGCGGTCGATGGTGTTCTCGCGGTGGGTGGTGACGTAGGCGACGCCGGCGTCTTCGTCGAGGAGCAGGTCGTCCCAGAACCGCCCGCCGGCGACGAACTCGGGCGGGCCGGCGGGGTCGAGCGTGGCCGGGTCGACGGGGACGCGCATCATCAGCTGCTGCGAGGTGGAGGTGTAATAGACGTACCCGCTGCGGGCGGCGTAGCGGACGCCGTTGGTGCCGGGCTGCTCGGGCTTTTTCTCGCCGGGACGGTTCCGCATGTTGTCGTGTTCGAGCCAGATCCGGGCCGTGGGCGGGCCGCCGTCCGCGGGCAGGTCGACGCGCCAGATGAGCGACGAAAAACCGGCCGCCAGCAGCACGCCCGGTGCGAGCAGGCAGCTGCCGTTGAGCCCGACCTTGGGTTCGGGGAACTCCAGCACGAGCTGCGGCTTGATGGCGTCGCCGGTCTGCCAGCCACGCATGTCGATGCGGTACAGGTGCGAGGTCCCCGTGTCGTACACGTCCGCTTCGGTCAGGTAGAAAATGTCAGGATCGGTTTCGATCACGTTCAGAACGGTGAAGTCGAACTGGTGAACCAGGGCCGGCCTGACCGGCAGATCTGCCGCCGGGGCCGGGACGCACCACAGCTCCTTCTTGTTTGCGACGGTCACCAGGACCGACCCGTCCGGGCGGACGGCGAGGTTCTCCAGGAAATAGCCCTTGGGGAACTCGGCCGCGATCTCGAGTGTGGCTTGCGCGATGGGGATCATGATCGTTTCTCCGAGTCGGCGGCGGCCGCGGCACCGGGCACGATGCCAGCAACTTTGGCGGGAAGGGGAACCGCGAAGGCGTTGAGCATTGCGCAGACGCTCAGGTAGCAGCCGATCAGCACGACCATCTCGAATAGGCCGCGGTCGCCCCACGCGGCATTGGCTGCGGCGTAGGTCTGATCGTCGACGGCGTGTCGGGCCGCCAGCTGTAGCGTGAACTGCTGGGCGGCCCGCTCGCGCTCGTCCAGCGTCTCGGCCGGCCGGCCGGCGGCGAGGGCTTCGATCTGCTCGGCCGACAGACCGGCCTTGGCGCCCACGGCGGCGTGGGCGTACAGCTCGTAGGGGGCCTGCCAGACCGAACCGACGCTGAGGATCACCACCTCGCGCGCCCGCGGCGTCAGCGAGGTGTGGTCCTGCTCCGTTTTCTGCAGCGACAGGAAGCTGCCGCCGATCTCGGGGCTGAGCAGCGTGCAGTTGAACGGGCCGATGACGCGACCCCGCTCGTCCCGGCTCTGGAAGCCGGCGGCGTCGGCCCACGGCACGACGCTGGCCATCATCTTGTCGTACAGCGCCCGCTGCGTGGCGGTCATGGCGGCCGGGTCGACCAGGGGCAGTCGTCCGCCGAGGCCGTGGGCTTGCAGCGACATGCGAAACTCCTTCAGGTGCGGATGGAAAAGCTCGACGGTGACGCCGATGTGATCACTGCTTCAGGCCCATGGCGTTGGCCGGGACGTCGTAGACCGCCAGCGTCATGCTGACCATGGTGAACCAGCCGATCAGCACGGCGACGTCGACTAGGCCGGCGTCGCCGAGCAAATCCCTGGCACGGTTGTATAGCCCGAGCGACACGATCCGCGGTTGCACCAGCGCGGCAGCCAGTTCGTACACCACCTGCTCCCGCGGGTCGTCGAAGGCGACGGACAGGCCGGCGATGAGCCGCTGCACCTTCTCGGGCGGCAGGTGGCCCTGCTGCTCGCCGATCTTCTCGTGCTCGTAGCTGGCGTAGGCGGACCCCCACCGGGCGGTGATCAAGTTGGTGACGATCTCGATCTCGGCCTTGGTCAGCGTGGACTGCTTCTGGTAGTAGCCACCGATGGGGACGATCGTTTCCGACAGCGTCGGGTTGGCCAGCCAGATCCGGTGCGGGCCGGGGACCAGTCCGCGCAGCTTCATCGTTGCGTCGTACGCCGCCCGCATCTCCGGGGACATCTGGGCCACCGGCACCTCGTGGTAGCGGCCGAAGGTGCCGAAGTCGGCGGGGTTGGATGGGTCCTTCGAACTGGGCATGGCGAGCCTCCATGTGCTTTAAATCCGCGACAGCCGGAGCAATCTGCATACCGCTGCCCATGCAGGTTCCAAAAGGCGTAGCGGTGCGCTGACGCGGCAGATCCAAGATGCGATGATCTCAGTCGATTCTGCCGAGAGCCGTGGAGAACGGCAGTTCTGCGGCGTTGGCCGCGACGGCCCGCCCGTTGAAAGATCGTGCGGCTCGAAGGAGTGAACTTATGCGAATTGTCGCCATCGAGGAGCACGTCGCCCGGGCGGAGATGGTCGATCGCATTCCGGCGGCGCGGATCGCGGCCGCAGGGTGGCCGACGCCCGACCGGGCGGATCCCGCCGCCGCCGAACTGGGTCGACGTCTGGTCGAGACCGCCGACGCGCGGATCGCGGCGATGGATCAGGCCGGGGTCACGCAACAGGTGTTGTCGATCGCCGGCCCCGGCGCGGAGCTGCTGGCGGGCGCCGAAGCGGCAACGTTCGCGGCGGACTACAACGACTTCATCGCGCAGATGGTGCAGGCGCACCCGGACCGATTGGCCGGGTTCGCGCACCTGCCGATGAGCGATCCGGAAGCGGCCGCCGACGAGTTGGAGCGAGCGGTCTCCCAGCTGCGGTTCTGCGGCGGCCTGATCAAAGGGACCACCGACGGCCGATTCCTCGACGACCCTCGGTTTGACGTGCTGCTCGCCCGGGCCGCCCGGCTCGATTGCCCGCTCTACCTCCACCCCGCTCCCCCACCGCCGCCGGTTCGACAGGCCTACTTCGACGACCTGCCCCACGGCACCGGCCCTGTGCTAGCGACCAGCGGGTGGGGCTGGCATGTCGAGACGGGCCTGCACGTGGTTCGGCTGGTCCTCGGCGGCGCGTTCGATCGCCATCCGAACCTGAAGATCATCGTCGGCCACATGGGCGAGGCCATGCCGATGATGCTGGCGCGGCTTGACGACGTCTTGGGCCACGCCACCGGCCGCTACCTTCGGCGGAGCGTGAGTCAGACCATCCTGGAGCAGGTGTGGGTCACCACCAGCGCGTTCTACACGCTGCCGCCGTTTCTGGCGGCCCTGACGAGCTTCGGCGTCGACCGCATCCTGTTCTCCATCGACGACCCGTACGCGCCGGGGCGGAAGCAGGTGGAGTTCCTGGAACGCTTGCCCGTGTCGCCGGCCGACAAACTCAAGATCGCCCACGGCAACGCCGATCGACTGCTCAAGCTGGGTCGCTGAGCAAGCGTGTCGCAGCAACAACGGCGTGCGATCAGACCAGCATCAGGCCCGGCTCTTCGAGCAGGCCCTTGAGGGTGCGGAGGAACTCGGCAGCGCCCGCGCCGTCGACGGCGCGGTGATCGGCGCTCAGGGTCAGCTTCATCATGGTGCGGATCACGATCTGACCCGACCGCACGACCGGCTTGGGCTCGGCGGCGGCGACGGCAAGGATAGCGACGCTGGGCGGGTTGATGATCGCGCTGAACTCGCTGACGCCGTACGTCCCCAGGTTGCTGACGGTGAAGGTCGCACCGCTCATCTCGTCCTGCTTCAGGCGCTGGGCGCGGGCGCGGTCGATCAGGCCGGCGCTGGCGGTGCGGATTTCCTTCAAGCCCATCTGGTCGATGTTCCGCAGCACCGGGACGATCAGGCCCTCGGGCAGCGCGACGGCGAAGCCGAGGTGCACGTCGCCGAAGCGGGTGATCTCCTGCTTGGCGTCGGAGTAGTGGGCGTTGAGCGAGGGATGTTTGAGCAGCGCGACGGCGACGGCCTTGGAGATCAGGTCGCCGATGCTGAGGCGGACCTTCTCCGGCTCCAGCTGCTTGTTCAGTCGCTCGCGCAGGGTGGAGAGGGCGTCGACTTCCACCTCCACGGTTTCGTAGAAGTGCGGGATGTTCTGCTTGCTCGCTTGCAGACCTTTGGCGATCGCCTGCCGCATTTTGGTGAGCGGGAGGACCTGCTTCTCGCCGCGCGAGACGCGGGCCGGGGCGGTGGGCGTGGGGGGAGCGGCGGAGTTGGACTCGGGCTTGGGCGCCGCGGCGGCGGGCGTGGCCTGCGGCGTCGGGGCGGGGGCGGCGGGTTTGCTCGCCGCGGCGGCGATCACGTCGCGCTGCACGATCCGGCCGTTGGGGCCCGATCCGGTCAGGCCGGAGAGATCAACCCCCTGGTCGGCGGCGATCCGCCGCGCCAGCGGGCTGACGAACGAACGCCCCGGGTGCCCGTTGCCGTTGCCGCCGGTCCCCCCGTGGCCGTTGGAGATCGGCTTCACCGTGCTGCGCGTCGCGCCGTGGCCGACGCTGGCGCCCTCGTGCACTTCGCCGGTGCTGGCCCCCACGAGCGTGGCGACGGCCCCGCCTTCGGGCCCTGTTGCGATCGACCGCGACCCGTTCGCCACAGCGGCCGTCCCCGGGGCCGCGCTTGCCACCGGGGCCGCGCTCGCCACCGGGGCCGCGCTCGCCGCCGGGGCCGCCGCCGGCGCACTCGCCGCCTTCCCGCCGTACTGCGCTTTCACCTCCGCGACGTTCTCCTTCGAGCTCGCCAGCACCGCGATCGCCGCCCCCACGGCCACTTTCTCCCCCTCTTTCACCAGCAGCAGCGCCACCGTCCCGCCCTCGAACGCCTCCATCTCCATCACCGCTTTGTCGGTCTCCACCTCGGCGATCTTCTCGCCCTCGCGGACCTTCTCCCCCTCCGCCTTGAGCCACTTGACGACGGTCCCTTCCGACATCGTGTCGGACAGCTGGGGCATGGTGATTTCAGCGGGCATAGAGACTCCAGAATTGATGATGGCTAATTGATGATCGATGAATGGAAGAACAGCGAATCAGCGTGCTCCTTCATTCATCACTCATCATTCATCACTCATCAATCTCTTCAGCGGTAGCAGACTTCCTTCACCGACGACACGATCCGATCCACGCTCGGCATCATCGCTTCTTCCAGGAAGTGGTTGAACGGGACGGGGATCTCGTCGCTGTGGACGTATTCGATCGGGGCGTCGAGGTAGTCGAACGCGGGCTTTTGCAGCTTGTACAGGATGCCGCTGCCCATGCCGCAGTAGCCCCAGTCTTCGTCGATGATGACGCAACGGTTGGTCTTTTTGATGCTGGCGAGCAGCGTATTCAGGTCGAGCGGGCGGAGGGTGCGGACGTCGATCAGCTCCACGTCGATGCTGTGGTCTTTGACCAGCGCCTCGACCGCCGGCCGAACCACGCGCTGCAGCGGGCGGCCGTAGCTGATGACGGTGACGTCTTTGCCTTCGCGTTCCACGTTCGCGATGCCCAGCGGCACGGTGAAGTCGGCGTCCTCCGGCACCTCGCCGGTGTCGTTGAGCATCTTCTCGGATTCGAGGAAGACCACCGGGTCGTCGCAGCGGATGGCGCTCTTGAGCAGCCCCTTGGCGTCGGCGGGCGTGCTGGGGCAGGCGACGATCAGCCCGGGGATGCGGGCGTAGATGCTCTCGGTGCGATGGCTGTGCGTCGCGCCCAGCTGATGGGCGATGCCGTTGCCGCCGCGGAAGACGATCGGCACCTTGAACTGCCCGCCGCTCATGTACCGCACGTTGGCGGCGTTGTTCACGATTTGGTCGAGGCAGACGAGCGTGAAGCTCCAGCTCATGTACTCGATGATCGGCCGCAGCCCCACCATCGCGCTCCCCACGCCCAGCCCGCTGAACCCGGCCTCGCTGATAGGCGTGTCGAACACCCGCCGCGGCCCGAACTTGTCGAGCATTCCTTCGGAGACTTTGTACGCCCCGTTGTACTGCGCGACTTCCTCGCCCATGAGGAAGACGTTCTCGTCACGCTCCATCTCTTCGGTCATGGCGGAGCGGAGGGCTTCTCGGAATTGGATGATAGCCATGTTGAAGTTCTAGCGGGTAATCACTTACACCGGCTCGTGGATATGCAGCGCGGTGATCTGGTTCTTACGGACGATTTGAATCCCGGTCTTTGGGAGTGCCAGGACAATGGCGTCAAACCCGAATGCCAGTTGCGATGGATCCGAAACTGCATATCTGTCGCCGCTGGTGGTCAGGACATCGAAAGCACTGAACGGGCGCGCTTCGTAGTAGCGTCGCAGCTCGTCGAGAAAGTCGATGTTTTCAGAACTTTCGCTCACGTGTGTCTCACTTGGGCTGGTACGGATACTTTTCGACCAGGATGTCGTTGAAGCGGTCTTCCAGCGGGGGGATCGGGTCGGCGTCGGCTTGCTTGATGGCTTCGCTGATCGCCTCGCTCACCTCGTCGGACAACTGCTCGACTTGTTCTTCGGTGATCAGGTTCTTCTCGCGGAGGCGGGCTTCGTACAGGCTGATCGGGTCGCGGGCCTTGGCTTTGTCGGCTTCTTCCTTGGAGCGATATTTCATCGCGTCCGACATGCTGTGCCCGCGGAAGCGGTAGGTGTTGGCGACCAAGTACGTGGGCCCCTCGCCGGCCCGGCCGCGGTCGGCGGCTTTGGTGAACTCGGCGATCACGGTGTCGACGTCGTTCCCGTCGATGTTGCGGTGCGGCATGGCGTAGCCGCTGCCGCGCTCGGCCAAATCCTTCTCGGCACTGTGGCGTTCCACCTGCGTGCCCATCGCCACGCCGTTGTTCTCGACCACCCAGATCACCGGCAGCTTGTACAGACTCGCCAGGTTCAACGCCTCGTTGTGCGTGCCCTGGTTGATCGCGCCATCGCCCATGAAGACGAACGTGACCCCGCCGGTCTTTTTGTACCACTGGGCGAAGGCGAGCCCCGCCCCCAGCGGCAGCTGCCCGCCGACGATCCCGTGCCCGCCCATGTTGTGGGCGGCCGCGTCGAACAGGTGCATCGACCCGCCCTTGCCCTTGGAGCAGCCGGTCGCTTTGCCGAACATCTCCGCCATCGCCACGCGGGGCTCCATGCCCGTCGCCAGGCTCACGCCGTGACAGCGATAGCCGGTGATGAGGTAGTCCCGTTCCTTCTGCATCACCGCCGCCGTGGCGACGGCGATCGCTTCCTGCCCGGAGTACAAATGACAAAACCCGCCGATCTTCTGACCCGGGCGGGTGTATTCCTGATACGTGCGTTCTTCGAATCGTCGGATGAGCATCATCATCCGAAGCCGGTCGCGTTCTACTTGTCCTACCGATTCCGACACGGGCT
This sequence comes from Tepidisphaeraceae bacterium, assembly GCA_965198865.1. Lineage (GTDB taxonomy): Bacteria > Planctomycetota > Phycisphaerae > Tepidisphaerales > Tepidisphaeraceae > CBDAQA01. The sequence continues at coordinate 11,605 of CBDAQA010000030.1, forward strand.
CGGATACCGCTTTGGAGGGGGCGATCCGTTTTACAACTTCGTTGGCAACAGCCATTTGTGGGGCTCCCGCAGGTGATGACCTCTAAAGAGATCGGCCGGGTGGGCCGCTCTCCTTACCAGTGATGCTCCGCAAAGAGGGGTCACCTCGATCGGGCATGCAATAGTGTAGTGCAAAACAGGCGGGCATCAATGGGGGTCTGGCTTCAGAAACCTCAGAGGGGTGGAGTAAAGCTGATCCGGCCTCCCTGTGACACGGGTTTATAACTCGTTGGTCTGAATCGTGGATTCGCCGAGCTGACGGTTCGTCGACGGAGGATGCGTCGAATACGTTTGCAAACTGCTCTGTCCAAAGATCAGGCTCCCCCACGCGGGAAGGACATGCAACCGCGAATCACACGAATGAACACCAATCGGATTGCATTCATTCGTGCTGATTCGTGAGATTCGTGGTGAATGTTTTTCTGCCACGGTCAGGCGCCGCGTCATCCGCTGGAGACCGTTCACATCGACAACAGCCGAGCGGGCACTGTCCCGGCCAGTTGTCCCACCCGCTCCGCCCCCACCAGCTCCGTCGCACGGGCCAAGCCGGCCATCCGCGCGGGCATCCCGCCGGGGTTGTGCAGGTCGGTGCCGAAGACGAAGTACCGGTCCCGCTTCAGCCACTCCTCGGCCAGCAGGCGCGTCATCGACCCCATCGGCTCCACCAGACACCAGGTGTTCATCTGGAACTGAACCCCCCATTCCGCCACCTGATCCAGCCGGCCCGGCTCGCTCCGGAAGGCCCCGATCCGCTCGGGGTGGGCCAG
>CBDAQA010000031.1:0-29946 GCA_965198865.1 Tepidisphaeraceae bacterium
GCGACGGACCGAAAGCTCCCGCACTTCCTTTTCCTTGACACGGACGAGGTAGTCTTGGGCTTCAACCAGTGGTATGACCTGCTGAACATCTACCAACAATCGTCCGTCTAATTTATATGGCGTCATACGAACGCAGGTTATGTCCAAACCTCGTCGGTTGAGCCAGATGACGGCAGTAGTAATCTCTTTGGAAAACTCGGCCGAAACTAGGATGATTCGTATGTCCGAAGCGAATGTACCTTCCCCGGACTCGAGCCATCCAAGATGCGACAGCAATCGTTGGCGCGCTTCGCCAATATCCTCGCTCTTCAGAAATGCACCGTACACCTCCGTAGCGCGTTCAAAAGACATCGCGGATATCATCGCCGCGTATCGGATAGCCTGGAGATCCATGTGACCGCCGTCTTCGGTCCGTTTCAGTTCGATGACTACTAAATAGCCTTGCGCGATTAGTGCAAACCCGATTCTCATGCTGCCTGCCGTCGCTGTGCGTTGGCTGCGGCGTGGTTCCGGTTCTCGATCCACTGCCACACGGCAGCCATCAGCGACTCGATCGTCGCGTGTCGGTGGTTCCGCGTCACGTCGGCATGCAGGTCGCGCCACAGCCGTTCGATCCTGTTGTGGTCCGGGCAGTACGGCGGCAAGAAGTGCAGTCGGATCCGCTCGCCGCGCTCGGCCATCCACGCCTGCACCTGTTGGCTCGAGTGGATCCTGAAGTTGTCCAGCACGACGTGGATCGCCGTCGCCTTCGGGTGGGTCCGCAGCAGCCGCGCCAGCGTCTCGATGAACAGCTGGCTGTTCTTGCTGTCGCCGGCCACGCACGTCGTCCGGCCGGTGGCCACGTCCAGCGCCCCGCACACGTACCGCTTCTTGTTGGTGCCGGGCGTCGGGACCGTCTTCTGCGTGCCGCGGTTCACCCAGTCGGGGCCGATCTTGGGGTTCAGGTGGACGTCGACCTCGTCCAGGTAGAACGCCACCTCGCCCGGCCCGATCCCGGCCAACGCCCGGCGGATCGCCGCCAACCGCCGGTTCTTCGCACCCTGGGGCCACGGGCAGCCAACCGTCGGCTTGGGCCGGCCCAGCCGCGCGCCGATCCTCTGCAACGCCCGGCTCATCGTCCCCGGGTGCACCCGCGTGCCGGCTCGCTCGGCCATCACCTCCACGAGCAACTCCTGCGTCCACGTCGGCCGCGCGAACCCGTGGTCGGTCGGCTGGGTGTCCACCACCCCGTACAGGTCCGCGAGGAACGCGTCGTCCAGCTTCACCTGCCCGTTGTCCTCCCGCCGGTCGTGCAGGCCCGCCACCCCGTGGTCGCGGAACCGGCCGGTGACCCGGTCGACCCACGACGCCGAGCACCCGACGCCGCGGGCGATCACCCCACGGGGCTCTTGCTCCGCCCACAGCAGGACGATCTGGCACCGCATGGCCAGCCCCTTGTCGGGCGTCCGGCGGCGCAGCTTGCGGAGTTGATGCTTGACCTTCGACTTGACCCGGCTGACGATCTTCGGCACGCGAGGCTCCTTCTTTGGTGGTTCTTCACAAACGCACCGTAGGAAGGACGCCTCGCGTTTTCATTGTGACGGCAGCACTTACAGCGGCGCGCACTCGCGCAAGGCTATTTAGATTCGCGTTCCTGTCGATCCCCAGCAGATCGATTCGCCGTTTTGAGCCATCCCACTCTGCAAATTCTTCCGCGATAACGAGAACGCCTTCCGCGATGACGTGTACTTGGGATCGAAGTAGCCTTTGCAGGTCTTCGCGCTCTTTGACCTTCGCGGTGCTGAACGTCGTCGGTGCAACTGAACGAAATCCGTCAGAAGTCATTTCAAAGATGGGCATTTGATCCTCAAGTAGTAAAGACGTTCTCGCTCCGACGTAATCAGCAACATTGAGCGGTTCACAGTTCAAGGCGGGCACTGCCCGTCGCAACAACACAGTGGGGAACAATGCGCACTCTATGTCAGCGTGCAACTTCGAACCGCGCCGCGGTCCCCGTCCAATCCGCATCTGGCGTCACGCCCAGGGCCGCGCACACCGTGGCCGCGATGCCGGTGAGGTCGAACGGCGTAGCCACGCGCCCGCCCGGCGGGACGCCGGGGCCGGCGATGGCGAAGGGGATCGTCATGTCCTCGTCGGATGGGGTGCCGTGGGTCTTGTCGTGGCCGCCGTGGTCGGCGGTGACGATCACCGTCGCGTCGCCGAGGGCGGGCAGGACCTGGCCGATGCAGCCGTCGGCGTGACCGATGGCGGCGAGGTACTCGGGGCTCATCCAGCCGTGGCGGTGGCCGGTCGAGTCGGTGCCGTCGAAGTAGACGAAGGCGAAGTTCCAGTCGTTGGTGGCCAGCCACGCCGCCGCCATGGCGGCGACGGCGGAGTCGCCCGCGGCCTTGTCGACCGGGGGCATTCGGCTGAACATCGCCACCTCCAGGAAGTCGCGCCGCCGGCGTGAACGCGCCGCGGCGGATGACGGCGTCGATGTTCGACGTGTGCGCGGCCGCGAGGCCGTCGGGGCGGCAGCCGTCAATGAGGAACAGGCAGAGGGAATTCATGGCCATCAACGGTGGAGCCGCGTAGCGGTCGCCCGCAGGGGCACCCTTGAACGGTCGGGGAGTGCCCCTGCTGGGCGACCGCTACGCGGCGGACTTCACGACTTCCCCTTGCGGCGCTTGAGCGGCTCCTTCGGCGGGTCCGGGTCGACGAACTCCGCCATGTGGCTGAGGGCGACGGTCCGCCACTGGTCCACGAGCGTGTAGCCGAAGTCGTCCTTGCTGGTCCGGATGGGGAGGACCGCACTCGTCCGGCCGACGACGACCACGCCCGGGTTGGTCACGTCGAGCGTCGTGTTGTTGGTCAGCCGAATGCGGAACGGCTTGAACGGCACGTCGTTCAGCTTGCCGTAAAGGTCGCGGGGGGACATGCCCTGAGCATAACCCGATGATGGATCGCGGGACAGGTCCGAGCCGCCTCGCTATGCTCGTGGCCGCATGGATGCCGAACCCTACCTGTCGCTGGTGATCCCCTGCTACAACGAGCAGGAGAACGTGGACGTGCTGCTGTCGCGGGTCGACTCGGCGCTGGCCGTGCTGGGCAAGCCGTTCGAGGTGATCCTGGTGGACGACGGCAGCACGGACGAGACGCCCAAGCTGCTGCGCGAGGGGATGGTGAAGTACCCCTGGCTGCGGGTGCTGCGGATGGCGCAGAACGGCGGGCAGTCGGCGGCGTTCGAGGCGGGGTTCGAGGCGGCCAAGGGTGGGATCATCACCACGATCGACGCCGACCTGCAGAACGACCCGGAGGAGATCCCGCGGCTGATCCCCATGCTGGACGAGCACCACGTCGACATGATCACCGGGTGGCGGAAGGACCGGCAGGACACGAAGTTTCGCAGGTGGCAGAGCCGACAGGCGAACAAGATCCGCAACTGGGTCACCGAGGAGACGGTGGTCGACTCGGCCAGCAGCCTGAAGGTGTACCGCGCCACCGCGGTCAAGGGGCTCAAGCTGTTCCGCGGGGCGCACCGGTACTTCCCGACGCTGGTGAAGATGCGTGGCGGGACGGTGTACGAGACGCCGGTCAAGCACAGCGCCCGCCACGCGGGCACCGCCAAGTACGGCTTCGGCAACCGGGCGTTCGTCGGCATCTACGACCTGGTCGGCGTGCGGTGGCTGAAGAAGCGGTACCTGAAGTACAACGCGGCCGAGGTCCCGCGGCCGGAGACGGTTTGACGGGAGAAGCCCCAGGTGTTGATCCAATGACATCTACGCGCCCGACGCGGAAAAACACTTGACCTCTAACACAGCCGCTTCGTGGTTGAACTCTTCACCCCGCAGTGCCCGAAACGGGTGACCCGTGTAGGTGTCGATGAATGTGCTCCTGGGGCTTCTTCGCCCCGTCGAGTTTCACCGCGCCAGCGTCACGAACGTCACGGCCACCGCCCACGCCGCCAGCGACCAAGCCATCCACACCGCCGCCCGGCCGATCAGCGCGTGCTTGCGGCGGGCGATGTGCGAGACCTCCACGATCTGCCCGGCCAGGTCGCCGGCCCAGTCGTCGGTCGACATGGCCAGCAGGTCCCGGCGGTACCGCTCGTGGTCGGTGCCGTACTGCCCCACCACGTGCCCGAAGTGCGTGCGGCCGGTCGTCCCCAGCGACACGTGCCGCGGCATGACGGTCAGCACCACGTGCCCCAGCGACAGCACCGCCGTCACCGCGTAGGACAGCACCAGCAGCACGGCCACCCAGAACACCACGTGCCGCCCCGAGGCCGCCACCGCCGCCAGCTTGTCGACCTGCGTCGCCATGTACCCGAACAGCACCACGTTCGGCGCCGCGATGAAGCTCGCCTTGGCGTCGGCGAACCGCACCTGCTCGTGCATCGCCTTCAGCGTCTCGGCGATCATCGCCAGGTTCGGCTGCACCGGCGGCGGGGCGGGGTCGGGCATGGGTTCGGTGAATGGCGGGTAGGTGGGAACGGGTCAGAGATGGCATCCCGTTTAGCGGTCGGCCCCAACGCCCGACCAACAACTTCCCCTCAGTGGAACAGCTGCGGGATGCGGAACAGGTCCTGCCACGTGGCGAACAGGAACACGCTCAGCAGCAGCGCCAGGCCGACGTACTGGGCGTACACCTGCGTCCGCTGGCTGATCGGGCTGCCCTTGAGCTTCTCGATGATCAGGAACGTGAACAGCCCGCCGTCCACCACCGGGATGGGCAGGAAGTTCATCACCGCCAGGTTGGCCGAGATGATCGACAGGAACCACAGCAGCCGGGTGCTCCCCTGCTCGGCCAGCTTGTACCCGACGGCCAGGATGCCCAGCGGCCCGCTGAACTCGCGCAGCGGGATCGACCCCTTGAACATCGCCCGCACGGTCATGTAGACCTGCAGGATCGCGTCCCGCGTCTCCCCGACGCCCCACTGGGCCGCCTGCACCGCATTGTCGGCCTTGCGCACCCACGTCGCCGGCATCAGCCCGTCCACCGCGTAGCTGTCGATCCGGTTCTGCCGCACCACGTCCAGCTCGGCCGCCGTCAGGCCGCGCAACGTGTACGATTGGTCCTTCCCGTCCACCGACGCCTCAATGGCGATGGGCCTGTCGACCCCGATGGCGCACATGGCCGTGTAGACGTCGAACCAGTTGGCCACGGGATGGCCGTCGACCTTGGTCAGCCGGGCACCGCCGGGGATGTGCTGCTCGTCGGCGGCGCTGCCGGCCGGCGGGTGCGCGATGACCGGCTCGGCCTCCCAGGTGGCAAGCTGCAGCCCCAGCCCGTGCGCCTTCTTGTCTAGCTCGATCGCCGGCAGCGTGACCGACTTGCCATCCCGGAGGACGGTGACGCTCAGCTTCGACCCGCCATCGGCCGCCTCGCGGACGAACTTGTCCAGCTCCTCGCTGGTCGGCATGGGCCGCTGCCCGCCGCTGGCGCCGGAGTCGGCCACGTTGACGATCACGTCGCCCGGCAGGACGCCCGCGCGCTCCTTGGTCGTCGCCAGCGGCGACGAACCCTGCACCACGAACACCTGCGACAGCATCTGCAGCCCGCCGAAGTCGATCGCGTCGACCCCGAACCGGTCCACGAAGTGGGCCGGCACCCGCACGGTCCGCTCATGGCCGTCGATGGCCTTCACCGTCACCGCCACCGGCCGGCCCGCCCCGGCCTGCAGGGCGTCGGTCAGCACGTACCCCTGCTCCGGCGTCACCGGCTTGCCGGCCACCGTCGTGATCGTGTCGCCGGGGTGGAACAGGAACAGCTCGTCCGGCTGCAGCTTCGGGTCCTGCTTCAGGTCGGCCGCCGGCACCTCCTTGACCAGAGCGGGGTCGATCCCGCGCAGGTCGTGGGCCGGCGCGATGCCCAGCTGCGGGAACTCGCTGTCGGGCGTCGCCCGCCGGGGCTTGATGATCAGGTGGTCGACGCGGTCGGTCCCCGCCCGGACCACGTCAATCGTCACCGGCTCCTCGGGGATCAGCAGCGGCGTGTTCAGGCGGATCTTGTCGAAGTCGACCTGCCATCGCCCGTTCACCTTCAGGATCGTGTCCCCGGGCCGGATCGGGTCGGGCTTGCCGTCCGACGCCCGCACGGTCTGCATCGCCGGCGCGCCCGGCACCACCTGCCCGACGGTCGGCTTGGGGACCTTGTACCCCACCTTGAACAGCACCATGAACCCGATGGCCGCCAGGATCACGTTCATGATCACGCCGGCCGAGACGATCACCATCCGCTTGCCGACCGGCTTGGCCGTGTAGCTGCGTGGGTCGGCCACCTGCTCGCCGGGCTTCATGTCGTCCTGCCCGAGCATCTTCACGTACCCGCCCAGCGGGATCCAGTTCAACCGGTACTCGGTCTCGCTGATGCCGGACAGGTTTGCCTGCTGGATCCCCTCCCGCTCGGCCTGGAGCATCTGCTCGTACTCCGGCGCCGACGTGCCGAAGCGGAACCCCAGCCCCTTCCGCCAGCTGAACAGCGCCTGCCCGAACCCCACGGCGAACTGCTCCACCTTCACGTCCGCCCACTTGGCGGCCAGGAAGTGGCCCAGCTCGTGCCAGAAGATCACGAACCCGAACCCGAACGCCAACAGCAGAATGTTACCGGCAGAGCTGAGCATGCGGGGGGATCTCGATCGGGAGGGTTGCGGTTGCGTCGACGCCAGCGGGCCATCGTACTACGGGACCACGCGCCGGGTAAGGGAAAGTCACAGGGGGCAGTGCGGAACGCAGCATCCGGAATTCAAAACGAGGACCGTTGAAAAGCCTGTCCACCACGGAGGCACGGAGAAAAGAAGGTTCTTCTTTGTGTCTCCGTGCCTCCGTGGTCAACCCGCATTTCATTCTGCGTTCTGCACTCATCATTTCCGCACTTACGCGGCGGCCACCGCGTCCTCCACGGTCGCGCGGGCCCACGCGTCGGCTCTCAACAGATCGTCCAACAACGGCCCGGCCTGAACCCGGTGGCGGTCCATGGTATGTCGCACCAGCCGGGCGATGCCACCGAACCGCACCCGGCCGGCCAGGAACGCCGCCACCGCCGCCTCGTTCGCCCCGTTCAGCACCACGCCCATCGTTCCCCCGGCCCGCGCCGCCTCGTACGCCATCGCCAACGCCGGGAACCGCGCGAAGTCCGGCGGCTCGAACCGCAGCGAGAACGCCTTGGTGATGTCCAGCTTCCGGCTGTTCCCGGCCCGCCGCTCCGGGTAGGTCAACGCGTACTGGATCGGCGTCCGCATGTCCGGCGGCGACAGCTGCGCCAACGTCGAACCGTCCACGAACTCCACCATTGAATGCACGACCGACTCCGGGTGGACCACGATCTCGATCCGGTCCGGCGGCAGGTCGAACAGCCAGCACGCCTCGATCAGCTCCAGCCCCTTGTTGAACATCGTGGCCGAGTCGATCGTGATCTTCCCGCCCATCGACCAGGTCGGGTGGTTCATCGCCTCGGCGACCGTGGCGTTCTCGATCTGCTCCGCCGACGCCGTCCGGAACGGCCCGCCGCTGGCCGTCAGGATCACGCGGCGCACCTCCTTGGCGTTCCCGCAGTGCATCGCCTGGAACACCGCCGAGTGCTCCGAGTCGACCGGCAGGATCGGCACCCCCTTGGCCCGCGCCAGCGGCATCAGGATCGACCCCGCGCACACCAGCGACTCCTTGTTCGCCAGCGCCAGCGGCTTCCCCGCCTCCACCGTCGCGATGGCCGCCGGCAACCCCGCCGCCCCCACGACCGCCGCCACCACCGTGTCCACGTCCGCCCGTCGCACCAGTTCGACCAGCCCGTCCGGCCCCGCGAACACGGTCGCCCCCAGATCCCGCAGCGCCGGCCCCACGGCCGCCGCCGTCGCCGGGTCGGTCACCGCCACGGCCGTCGGCCGATGCCGCCGCGCCTGCTCCAGCAGCTTCTCCGCCTGTGTGTGAGCCGACAACGCCGTGACGTGGTACCCGTCACCGAGGTGCTCGACCACGTCCAGCGTGTTGCACCCGATCGACCCGGTGCAGCCCAAAACCGCGATGCGCTTCATCACGCGGCGATGATAACGGCGGGTCAATGGCCCACAAGCGTCCCGGGAGATCCCTTGGCCGGCTCGATGGGGAAACCTCTCCGGGGCCACCGCTGCTTCACCTGGCGCCACATCCAGCGAAGCGTGAGTCCGGCCAGAGACAGCGTGACGAGGATCACAGAAGCCAAGACCGCGATGGACCTCGCCAGCGTTGAGTGGCGTCGGGTCATCGTGCCGGTCGCGACGTCGAACCTGTAGAACTCTTGCACGCCGAGGCTGAACCCCATGAACTCTCGCTTCGCGGTCGAGACCTGGACGGAGCGATGGTCGGGGGAAAGTGAGAGGTCGTCGTACCATTCGTTGTGCCAGTTCCACGTGGCGTAGGGCAGGAATCGCTCGCCGCGAAAGGTCCGGAGCAGCTCGTCAAAGCTGTAGGAGCGAACGAAATTCCCGTGGTCGTAAAACGTGATCGCTGCGGCGGCACCGGATGCGAACCGATCCCGAATGACGATTTGCTCAAGGTCGTCAGAGCACAGGTAATCCCAATCCAACGCGAACTTTTTGAACTGCCACATGGGCCTGAAACCGTGCGCCTCATACACGCCGGACATCGGAAACGTCGATTGCACGTCGACCGTTCGGCCGTCGGGGAGCTCAATGGACGGCCTCGTATCACCCCCGGGCGACGGCGACCGCATGACCATCACTCGTGAGGCGTCCGCCGAGAACACCGCTGAGGACCGCGGTGCCGAAATCCCCGCGCGGACCACGGTCGTCCATAGAACCACAGCCATGAAGGCAAGAACCCGGCGAGCGGCAGGGCAGCGGTCCATGAATGGGATTATCGCTGTTGTCCAGTTTCCCGAGGCAGGATCGCACGGTTCGACGCGTGCGGACCGCGCTGTTGCCCCTCCGCTCCTCTTCACCTCCGCCCCTCTGCCCTTCCGTCATGGCGGCCGCTCGCTACAACACCCGCAGCCATGCCACTCCCCGCCCCCCTCCGCACCCTCGCCTGGGCCGTCTACCTCGGCATGTCCTGGACCTGGTGCGTCGGCATGTTCCTGCCGGTGATCCTCTACCGCGAGTTCGGCTTCGACGCCTGGCTCGCCATCACGGTCCCCAACGTGATCGGCGCCGCCTCGGTCGGCTTCACCCTCGCGCGCCCCGGCAGGAGCGAGGCCATCATCGCCCGCCACCGCGAGGCGTTCGTCGGCTTCACGGCCGTGACGCTGGCGTTCCACGCCTTCTTCCTGTTCTGGCTCGCCCACGCCGGGCTGATCCCGCCGCTCGCCGCCGCGGCCGCCGTCGCGGTCGGGATCACGGTTGGGTTCGTCAACCGCCGCAACGTGGCGATCGACCTGCTGCTCGGCCTGGCCGTGCTGGCCGTGTCGGCCACGGTCGCCGCCCACGGCCTGATGCACGTCGGGGCCGCGCAGATCGTCCCACCGCACCCGCCCCGCACGACCACCGCGATGGTCAGCCTCGCCGTCGTCTGCACGTTCGGCTTCCTGTTCTGCCCCTACCTCGACCTGACGTTCCACCGCGCCTGCCAGTCGCTCCCGCCGAACCCCAAGCGGGCCGCCTTCGCCGTCGGCCTGGGCGCGATCTTCCTGTCCATGATCGCCGGCACCCTGCTGTACGCCCCCGACTTCAACCGCGGCTACGTCGGCGCGTTCACCGCCGCCGGCCTGTCCACCTGGGTCGCCAGCCACTTCTGCGTCCAGTGCGGCTACAAGGGGGCCGTCCACCTGCGCGCCCTGCCCCAGTGGCGACCGACCGACGCGCTCCTGTGGATCGCCGCCTTCGCCACCGCCGCCCTCTTCGCCGTCGGCGTCGTGGCCCACGTCTACCTCGGCTACCGCGGCTGGGACGACCTGCTCGCCCCCGGCCAGGTCTACTACCGCATGTTCATGTCCTTCTACGGCCTGCTCTTCCCCGGCTACGTCTGGATCTGCATGCTCCCGCTGCCCGGCCGCCCGGCGCCGGGCGCCACGAGGCGATCCCTCACCGTCCTGGCCGTCGCGCTGGCCATCGCCACGCCGATGTTCTGGGTCGGCTTCCTGGTCGACCGGTGGGTCGGGATCCTGGTGGGCGTGAGCGTGCTGCTGCTTTCCAGGACCTTCGTCCGACCAACCGAGTCAACGTCGGCAGCGGTAGCCTGAGCGTGATCGAACGCTGGCCTCCATCACCGGCAAGAGGCCGAAAAGGCCTCTGCGGTCCTGCGGTCATCATGGCAGATCGACCAGCCCTTACGCGGCGGGCGGCGTCGACCCGGTCCCTCACGCGAGGGCCGCCTCGCCGAACTGCCCCCGCTGTCGCTCCACCATGTCGAAGTAGAACCCGCGCTCCGCCATCAGCAACTCGTGCGTGCCCACCTCGCGCACCCGACCGCCGTCCATCGCCACGATGACGTCGGCCCCCGCGATCGTGCTCAGCCGGTGGGCGATGACGAACGTCGTCCGCCCGCTGAACAGGTCGGCCAGCGACGCCTGGATCAGCTGCTCGCTGTGCGTGTCGAGGTTGCTGGTCGCCTCGTCCAGGATCAGGATCTGCGGGTCGGCCAGGATGGCGCGGGCGATGCTGATCCGCTGCCGCTGCCCGCCGCTGAGCTTGAACCCGCGCTCGCCGATCGTCGTGTCGTACCGCTCGGGCAACCCCACGATGAACTCCTCGGCGTTCGCCCGCCGGGCGGCGTCCTGCACCTGCGCCCGCGTCGCCCCGCGCCGGCCGTAGGCGATGTTGTCGGCCACGCTGCCGTCGAACAGGAACGTCTCCTGCGGCACCACCGCCAGCAGACGTCGGTAGCTGCCCAGCCGCAGCTGCCGCAGGTCGGTGCCGTTCAGCAGGATCGCACCGCCCGTGGGGTCGTGAAAGCGACCGATCAGGTCGGTCAGCGTCGTCTTGCCCGCGCCGCTCGGCCCCACCAGCGCCACCGTCTGCCCGCCGCGCACGGTCAGCGAGATGTCACGCAGCACGGCCGTGCCCGGCCGGTACTCGAATCCGACCGACTCCAGTCGAACCTCGCGCACCACATCGGGTGCGTCCACCGCCCCGGCCACGTCCGGCTTGTCGCTCGGCATGGCCAGCACGTCGAACACCCGCTCCATCGCCGCCAACGCCCGCTGGGTCCCGCTGATCGACTGCACGATCATCCACACCGGCTGCAGCAGCAGCACCGCGTACACCTGGAACGCGAAGATGTTCCCGACGTTGCCGCGCCCGCTCAGCACCAGCCGCCCGCCGTACCAGACGACCAGCAGGCTCGTACACGGGATCATCACGCCCCACACCGCCTCCAGGATCAGCTCCAGCCGCTGCGCCCGCAGCCCCCGGCGGATGATCGTGTGCTGCCCGACCGCGTACTCCCGCCGCGCCGCCGGCTCCCGACGAAACGCCCGCACCACGCGGATCCCGCCGAACGTCTCGCTCACGCCGGCGTCGACGTTCGTCCGATCCGCCTGCGCCCGCCGGTAGATCGGCCGGACCCGCCGCGACCACAGCACGCTGGCCACAGCGATCGGAGGTAACAGCACCAGCGCCGCCACCGCCAGCTGCCAGCTCAGCTTGATCATGATGGCCATGGTCAACGCGATGCGCAGCACGGCCACGCTGGGGCTGATGACGGCCGACTGCACCAGCCCGCTGACCGCGTCGACGTCGCTGCTCAGCCGCGACACGATCCCGCCCGTCTTCAGCTCGCCCAGCTCCCCCAGCGGCAACCCTAGCAGCTTCGCGTACAGCCGCCCGCGCAGCCGGAAGATCACCTTCGCGTTCAGCACCTGCGTGCGGTACGACCGGAACGAGTCGATGCACTGCTTGCCCAGCAGCAGCGCTATGACGGCCGCCGCCAGCCGGTTCAGCGGTGCCGCCGGGTGGCCCGGGACGAGGCCGTTGATGATCCCCTTGATCGCCAACGGCCACACCAGGTCCAGCAGCGCCGCCACCAGCGCCAGCGCGAACAGCCCGCCCAGCGTGAACCGGTACGGCCACAGCCAGTCGACGTACGACCGCAGGTACGTCCGCCGCTTGGACCGATCGCCCTTGGGCTTCTTGTCCGCGGGCTTCTCGCCCGGCTCCCGCTCACGATGTTTCGATGACTTGGCTGCCTGCATGGGTTGCGGCGGATCATAGGGGACGCCACGATCGCCGGCATGGACCTGACCGCCCACCCCGCGCCGCGCGCCACCCGCTCCGCCGTCATCGTCCTCCCCGGCGGCGGCTACGCCCGCCACGCCGACCACGAGGGCGAGCCCGTCGCCCGCTGGCTGAACGCGCTCGGCCTCGCCGCGTTCGTCCTGCTTTACCGCCACGGCCCGTCGCACCCGCACCCCGCCCCGCTGGATGACGCGATCGCCGCCATTCGCGCCGTTCGCGCCCAGGGCTTCCACCGCGTCGCCGTGCTCGGCTTCAGCGCCGGCGGCCACCTCGCGGCGACGATCTCCACCCACGCCGACGGCCCCGACCGCCCCGACGCGGCGATCCTCTGCTACCCCGTCATCACGATAGCCGACCCGCACGCGCACGCCGGGTCGCGCGAGAACCTGCTCGGCCGAACGCCATCATCGGAGTTGATCGCCCAGATGTCCGCCGACCTGCGCGTGACGCCGCACGCGCCGCCCACGTTCATCTGGCACACCGCCGACGACGCTGGCGTCCCGGTGGAGAACGCGCTGCTGTACGCCGCCGCGCTGCGGGCGAACGGCGTCCCCTTCGAGCTGCACGTCTACGCTCACGGTCGCCACGGCGTCGGCCTTGCGAGCGACGACCCGATCCTGCGGACGTGGACCGATCGTTGTGCGGACTGGCTGAAGGGTCGCGGGTTCTGAAGCAGCAAGACCGAGCCCAGCGGCTCCGCCGCGGGACCCGCGGCGGAGCCGCTGGGCGTTGTTGCGGATCACGCCCCCACCAGCGGGAACTCCTTCGGCACGGCCAACTCCGCCAGCACCGGCCGGCCGGTGCGCGGGTGCGTGAACCCTAGCCGCACGGCCACGAGCATCAGGCGAGGGGCGCCGTCGTCCCGGCCGTACTTGCGGTCGCCGACGATCGGCACGCCGCGCTCGGTCAGGTGGGCGCGGATCTGGTGCTTCCGGCCCGTCTCCAGTCGAACCTCGACCGCCGCCATCGCGCCGCCGCGGGCGATCGTCTTGTAGTCGGTCACGGCCCGCTCCCCGGCCCCCGGCCGGCGGCTGGTCCGCACCGTGCCATCCGGGGTCTCGACCAGCATCGACGTGATCCGCCCGAAGGGCGGCGTCGGCACGCCGTGCGTCACAGCGATGTAGACGCGCTCCACCGTGTGCCGGAAGAACTGCTCCTTCAGCGACTCGTACGCCTCGGCCGACTTGCTGAACACCAGCAGCCCCGACGCGTCCCGGTCCAGCCGGTGGATCAGTCCCGGCCGGGCGTTCGGCTCGTTCAGGTCCAGGTGCCGCTGCACCTTCGCCCACGCCGTCGGGCGCTTCTCGTTCGGCACGGTGCTGCTGAGCAACCCCGCCGGCTTGTCGACGATCAGGAAGTCGCGGTCGTCCAGCACCAGCGACATGGGCTGCAGCGACGGCCGGAACTGCGGCTTGCTCGCCGCGGTTCGCACCGTCTCGCCCACCTCCACCGTGTCGCTCTCGGCGACCGGGATGTCCAGGCGGCGGGCGACGACGTCGTTCACCTTCACGCGACCGTCGCGGAGCATCTGCCGAAGCGTGGCGGGCTTCGCCTGGGGGAACTGTTGGCGAAGGCGGGCGTGGAGGTCGGTGTCGGGCATGGGGTCGCTCCGTTAGCCCCCGGCTTCGCCGGGGTTCTTCTTTCCGTGGACGTACGTCGTCGCGATCGCAAAAGAACCCCGGCAGAGCCGGGGGCTAATGGAGGTGGGGGTCGACGATCGTCACGCGGTCGGCGTCAGCCGCGCCGCAAGCCGGTCGCGGATCACGTCCGGGCCCAGCGTGGCCGACCAGATCACGATCGACAGCAGGTCGGCGGCCGTCGACACCACCGCGCCGGCCTCGGGCAGCAGCTCGCGCCACCGCTCGTCGTCGGGCTCGGCCGTGTCGATCATCGGGTCGACCAACGGCGGCGGCAGCAGGAACGCCCGCAGCCGCACGCCGGCGTGCAAGGCCAGCGCTTCGTCTGCGCAAAGCTGGGCGATCGCATCGCCCTTCCCCAGCAACCGAACGCTCGCCAGCGGCGGGGCGCCGTCGAACCCGAACCGCTGGACGGCCGACACCGCGTACCCGGTCGCGCCCGCGGCGGCGGCAACCGCCGGCACCAGGCCGGGGCCGAACGGCCCGTCCAACCGAAGCACCGTCAGGTCGCCGGTTCGACCGACGGCCGCGATCACGCCCGGCAGCACGCGCCGCACCTCGGCCCGCCGGCTGTCCGCGGGCACCGCTTGGCCCTGCTCGTCCTTGTCCAGCGCCACAAGTTGATAGGCGAACGTCGTCGCCGGCCACTTGTAGGCGACGGTCCCGCGGCAGCCGCCGGTCGTCCAGCCTGCCGCCCCGTCGGCCGACTGCGGGTCGATCTGGTTCAGTCGGACGAGCATGGGAGATGATGAAGAGGATTAGCCGCAGATGAACGCGGATGCACGCAGATAAACGCGGAGGTCACGATACGAAACTCTGTTCTTGGTTTGCGTGCAGCTGCGCTCATCTGTGGCGGAAAATCTTCGATTCAAACCGCCGCCACCGGGGCGTTGATCCACTCGAAGCTGGCGCCGGGCAGCAGCGTCACGTTCACCAGTTGCCCGACGGCCAGCCCGCCGCTGCTCAGGTCGAAGGCCGAGTCGGACGTCGGCAGCGCCACGATCACCGGCAGCCCGCAGTGGACCACCATCGTCGTCTGGTCCAGGTACTTCACGCGCCCCTGCACGATCCGCGGCGTGCCCTTGATCGGCACGACGAAGTTCCCGCCGCTCGGCACGGTCAACAGCTTGCGGCCCGTCGCGCGGATCAACCCATCGACCCGCCCGGCGGCCGGGGCGGCTGTGGTCGTCAGCTTGATCTCGTAGCTGGTGCCGGTCGGGTTGATCACCACGGCCCCACCGTCGGCGGAGATCACGCTGCCGCGGGCGGGGAAGTCGGTGCTGCTGATGGCCATGTCGCTCCTGTCGATTCGTGTTCGGCTCGGGACTGTAACCAACGACACGTGGCGGGCAAGGGTCCGCCGGGCCGGTCGGACGAAGAAGAGAGACTAACAATCGGCCTTGCCCCTTGCCGCCGACCGTCGGAACACTGATGTTTCCGCTTCGTCCTATCTTCGCGTCTTCGTGGTTCAAGTCTTCGTCTTGAGGAGTTACGCACCTCGCGACGGAGGAGGCCACGAATCAGGAGCTCCATTCGTGATATTCGTGGCCGCTTTCCCGATCGAGTGCGTAACTCCTAGTCTTTTCACGACGCGGCGTCGCGTTCAATCCTCGGCGTCGGCCGACTCGTCCTCATCGTGCTCGCCGAGTTCGCCGTCGTCGTCCTCATCGTCGTCGTCCGACTCGTCGTGGTTGTCGTCGACGGTGGCGACGCCGATCAACTCGTTGTCGTACTGCTCCTCCAACTTGCGGACGGTGGCGGCGAGGTCGTCGTCCTTCTCGATGGCGTCGGACACCTTCAACTCCCAGGCGGTGCTGGCGTCGCGGAGCTTGGCGAGGTTGACGGGGATGCCCAGGATCTGGCTGAGCCGGCGGCTGACGGCCTCGATGCTGGTGGGGTTGGTGCCCTGCAGGTATCCGGGGATCTCGGCGGCCATGCTGAGCATCTCGACGCCGTGCTTGGGGGCGAGGTGCACCAGGTAGCTGGCGAAGCTGGCGGGGCCCTCGTAGTCGCTGGGGCGGATGTGGTGGTTCTCCAGCATCGGCAGCATGGACCGCACGCTGACCGAGCCGAACAGGCGCGGCTCGCGGGTGTGGGGGACGGTGCCCCCGAAGCTGCCGACGAAGATGACCCGGCGGATCTCGAGCCGGTGGCACACCTCGAACACGGCGGCGGCGAAGCCGGGCCAGTTGAGGTTGGGCTCGCGACCGAGGAAGAAGGCGAGGTTGGCCGCGGGGTCAGCGACGATCTCGTTCTCGCTCATGTCGAACTGCGTGACCAGCCCGCCCTCGTGCTTGACCTCGGGTCGGAAGACGGCCGACACCTGCATGTCGCCGGGGAAGTTGTCGATGTAGAACCCGCCCGGCTCGACGTTGCCGACGGCCGTCAGGTCGCGGTCGCGCATCAGGTGGCGGACGGTGCCGGTGGAGACGTGGCCGCCGTCCATCCAACCGGTCAGGGCGAGCAACAGCGTCCCCTCGGTCAGGCGCGGGGCGTTCAGGATCGTCAGGGCGTTGCTCGTTGGCATCGGGGTAGTTTAGGCGGGGTTAAGGTGCGGAATGGGGCGTACGGGCTCGATTGGATCGTCACAGGGCGAGCGCGACGCGGAGAGCCGCGTCGACGGCGGTCATGTCGGAGAGGGCACCGATCGAGCGGTCGATCTCGCAGGTGGACCGTGCCCAAGCCGTCGGCCATGACGACGGAGTCCAACCGAAGTCGGTGCCCTTGCCAAGCGGGGACCGGCGCAAAATTGAAAAGCGAAACGGTGGTCCGGCTCGGGCCCTGTTGCTGCTGATCATCGCCAGGACAACCTGCGCTAACGCAGTGTTGAGACCGTCGGCTTGAACGATGGGGGGCGGGCGAGCCTTGCCCGCCGTCAGCGACGAGTTCGGCCATCGCACGAGCACGATGTCGCCGCAACTAAAGCTGATCGTACACGTCCATCGCGGGGTCGTCCCAGTCCTCGGCTGCAGCGCCGAATTTGGCCCGTAGCTCCGCCGCCTGCTGTAGCGAGATGCCGGGGGCGGCGAGGTCGATCACGTTCGCCCGCGGCGTGATGAACGTGACGACGACGCGGCCGGTCTTGGCACGCTCGAGGGGCGCGTCGAGCCGCTCGACCTTCCCGTCCCTACAGACCGCTTCGATTGAGGTCACCACGGCTCACACTCCTGTAGGAACTTCCCGTCGCGGACGGACGGTTTGATTCTAACGCAGTGTCGCATTTGGCCGCACATCGCGACTGACATTTTTGTCGGCGTACCGAAGCACCCACACGTTTCCCAACCCCCTGTGACGAGCGGCACCGATCACCGTGGCGTCGGGCAGGTAGGCGCGGTAGTCGGATGCGGAGGTCACCAGGAAAACGGACCGGCTCTGGCGCGCGGCGGAGATGACCCCTGCGTCCGCCGGACGGGTGAGAACGGCGAACGCCCGGCACGTCGGCCGGGGCAGGTAGCGGGTGATCGACAGGAACGCCGACTCGGCACCGACCAGTTGGTCGGGCTCGGCGGCAAAGATGAGCAGGTCGTTTGGGCCAGGCGGTGCGGGCAGTTCGGCGACGAGCGATCGGGGGTCGGCGAAGGGGTAGACATCGGCCGCGGGGACGGCGCTCGCGCAGGCGGCGATCGAGATGGCCGAGAGCAACAGGGTTGGCCAGCGGCGTCGGTATGGGGCGAGAAGGGCCGGCAGCAGCGCGCACACGCCGGGGCCCGCGAGGAGGACGTAGCGCGGGAAGGCAAGGTGGTTCGTGCCGCGGCCGAGGTCCAGGGTGGCGACCAGCGCCATGGTCCCCCACGTCCAACACCACCAGAAGGGTGCCCACGGGCAGCGGCGGCGGACCGCGGGCAGCAGCGGCAACAGCAGGAGCGCGAGTCCAATAGGGGCCGCCCACACGATCCCGGAGCCGGTGGGGTATGGCAAGAGCACCGCGACGGGCGCGAGCGCGATGCGCAGTGCCGTCAGGGCGACGTGATTGGAGACGGCGGCGGTCAGGAAGAGCGTGTTGGGGTCGTCGGTCGAGAACAGGTGGCGCTGCCGCCACATGAACGGGCCCCACGCGACGGCGAAAATCGTGGCGGCCGACGCGAGGGCGACCAACAACGGCCGGCGCAGGTCGCGCCGAGCGGCGATGGCGATCACGGTCAGCCCGAGGAGGGTGCCGAGGCAGAAGTAATGCGTCAGCAGCGTGGCCAGCAGGGCGCCCGTCAACGCCCACCAACGGCGTCGGGCGAGGCCGAGCACGAGGATGCGGACCATCGCATCCGCAGCGGCGAGCGCCGCGGCGGCCAAGAGCGTGTAGCTCCGGGCCAAGCGGGCGTGCTCGATCTGCGGCGTCGCCAGCGCCAGGAGGAGCCCGGCCCAGACGGCCGCGGGCAACCCCATCTGCAACTGGACGACGTCGAACAGCAGCCCCACGGCCACCAACGAAGCCCCGACCGAAAACCATCGCCCGGCGGCGTCGCCGTCGCCGAAGGTTTCCTCCCACCACCGGAGCAGCACCGGGTAGAGCGGCGGGTGCGTCACCTCCACGTTCGACCAGATTCGCCACCACGGGGCGGCCCCGGCCAAGGTCGAGAGGGACGGGACGTGGCTAACGATTCGGTTGAGCGGCAGGTGTTCGTGCGTCGACCCGCGGCCGTTGGCGATCTCCATCGACCACACCTCGTCGAGGGCGTAGCCGTGGCGATTCAGGCCGCTCAGGCGGATGCTGAGGGTGAGGAGGAGGACGCCGGCGAGGCACACCATGGCGTGCCGACCCGTTCGGACCGTCGCGTTCGGGTCGTTGGACAACACGATCGGATGGTCGACAGAGCCCAGACGACTGTCAACCGACGCCAAAACGGCAGCGGGTGCCGGGGTCGATCGACCCGGCACCCGCCGCGCTGTCTTTGCGAACTCCGAGGACCGGCTCGCCTAGTCGACGCGAGCCTGCGACTCGATGCTCGTCATGTTGCGGTACGAGAGCAGCTTGAAACGATCCCTCGCCGGCGTGGCAAGGAACATGGCCCCTTGCATCGTCACCGCCAATGAAGGGTTCACGACCGCGTGCTGTCGCCCATCGGTCATTCGAATCAGGAACAATTCGAATGGCGTCCGATCCAACAATTCCTGAATTTCGACGGGGTCGATCATCGCATGACCTCATCACTGCCCCACGCCGCCCGGCAGGAACCCTTCCAGCTTCCTCGCCCGGACCGGGTGCTGGAGCTTGCGGATGGCCTTGGCCTCCACCTGCCGCACCCGCTCGCGGGTCACCTTGAAGATGCGGCCGACCTCCTCCAAGGTATACGTGTACCCGTCGCCGATGCCGTAGCGGAGCTTGATGATCTCCCGCTCGCGGTAGGTCAGCGTCTTCAGGACCTGCTCGATCTTGTCCTTCAGCATCTCCTGCGTGGCCGACTCCACCGGGTTGTCGGCCTTCTCGTCCTCAATGAAGTCGCCGAAGTAGCTGTCCTCGGACTCGCTTACGGAGTTATCGATCGACTGACTTCGATCCGTCACCAACCCCCGCGAATGCGGCCAACTGTCTCAGCACGTCTTGGAACTCCGCTGGAACCTCTTCCGGCTCAAACCTTTCAGCGAGCCGACTGTTCGAGAACTGGCCGAAGCCGCTGGACTGTAGCCATCGCTTCAGCCCGGGCAGCACGACCTCCTTTGCATCGGCGAGCCGGATTTTGTGCGAGTCCCAATGGGCGTTCAAGTATTCCCTAGCCTTGCGGCTCAAGGCGGAGGCGTCCCACTTCTCTTGGTTCCGCCGGCGCAACTCCTCGAACCCGGAGACCAGCCCGTCATCGGCACCATCGCGGGAGCTGTCCAGAAGGCGGCGGAACTCGTCCTCGAACGCGAGTTGCGGGAAGGTTGGCGCATCCGGATCCGGGTTCACGACCCGGGTCAACGGTGCCAAGTCCAGCAGGTAGTTCTCTATCTCGGCACGCCTCCAGATATGGAACCGCACGTTCGGCCGCACCAGGCTAGACTCCAGGGGGCCGACGTCTGGGTAGTAGTCGCGGTCGGCAACCACGAACAGTTGCAACGGTTCACCGGCCGCCCCGATCACCTGCTGAAGTATAGATTGCAGGCGAGTGGTATCGTGCTGTTTCCAAGGGTTTCCCTTGGAATAACAGAACGCAAGCCGTCGTTCACACTGTTGCCACACCTCGTTCCCCAAGACTTTGGGGGCGAACGTCTCGATCAGCTCTCTGTCGGAGGCGTCCTCGACCACCACCACGCGCCGGTACGCCTGGACGACCGACAATTGGGTCGGGTCGAGCGAGCCAAGTTTGTCGAGCATGTCGTACACGTCGAACTGTACCCGCAGGTGCTTGACCTCGCGGTTCTGGAGCGACAATACGTCCTCGATCGACACCCGCGTGATCAGCTCCCGGGAGTGCGTTGCGAAGAGGACCTGGCGACCCCGCCCCGCTAGAGAGCGCAGTTCATCGAGCAAGACATGTTGCAGCGATCCGTGCAGATGGACGTCCGGCTCGTCCAGCAGGACAATCGTAGGTTCACGAAGCAGCACGAATCCGAAGAGGTAGATGAACTGTTGGAATCCGCTGCCGGCGGAGAACAGGTCGAATTCCTTCGGCTTGCCCTGCTCCTGGTAGGTGACGCTGATGTACCGATCGGTCGCCTCGTCAAAGGTGATCGCCAGTCCGGACAGCGATGAGAAGCTCCGGCGCATCACGGCAACCAGTTCTTCCAACCGGCCCTGCGATTTCAGCTCCAGCAGCAGATTGCGGATCACGCCGTTGACCCGCCCGCGACCGAGTTCGTCCTCGATCGCGCCGCGCAACCGACGCTCCTCTCTCGGCAGGAACATCGAAAACACGGGGAGGTAGGCGATCCGCAGCTCGCGCAGGTGGGCCAGCGTGGCCTGCGTCTCGTCAGAGACCTCAACCTTGACGCCATAGCGGTTGAAGTCCAGCTTGACCGTCGCCGTCGCTCGGATGCCGTTGTCGAACTGGACCGCGACGCGGACATGGCGCTGCTTGCTGCCAGCCATGGCCCGGCGCTCGTGCCAGATGTCCAACGGATCAGATACAGGGAGGATGAAAAAATCCTCGGGTGCGATCGTCCGGTTCCGGAGTTCCCAGTCACCATTCTTACGATGCATCGTGTGATGCACGCAGAAATCGAACAGTGCCAGTGCCTGGAGGAGCGTTGTCTTCCGGAGTTGTTCGGCCCGACCAGGCAGTTCACCGGCCGCAAATCGACGTGGAGCTTCTCAAACTGCTTGAAGTTTTCGATGGTGGCCGACTGAATCCGCATGGATATCTCAGCCTTCGCGGCGGCTGGCCTCCGCGTCTGGACGTCCGTCCGACCGCCAAACGGCGGCGGCCCCGGCGGCGGACCGCGGGACCGCTTTTATCGCCAACCACGCCAAACCTATCGGCTCACTGCCCCACGCCGCCCGGCAGGAAGCCCTCCAGCTTCCGCGCCCGGACCGGGTGCTGCAGCTTGCGGATGGCTTTGGCCTCGACCTGGCGAACCCGCTCGCGGGTCACCTTGAAGATGCGGCCGACCTCCTCCAGCGTGTAGGTGTAGCCGTCGCCGATGCCGTAGCGGAGCTTGATGATCTCCCGCTCGCGGTAGGTCAGCGTCTTCAGGACCTGCTCGATCTTGTCCTTCAGCATCTCCTGCGTGGCCGACTCCACCGGGTTGTCGGCCTTCTCGTCCTCAATGAAGTCGCCGAAGTAGCTGTCCTCGGACTCGCCCACCGGCCGGTCCAGCGAGATCGGGTGGCGGCTGATCTTCAGCACCCGCCGCGTCTCGCTCACGTTCATCTTCGCCTTCTTGGCGATCTCCTCGATGGTCGGCTCGCGGCCCAGCTCCTGCATCAGCCCCTTGCTGATGTTCCGGAGCTTGCTCATCGTCTCGATCATGTGGACCGGGATGCGGATGGTCCGGGCATGGTCGGCAATGGCGCGGGTGATCGCCTGCCGGATCCACCACGTGGCGTACGTGCTGAACTTGTATCCCCGGCGGTACTCGTACTTGTCGACGGCCCGCATCAGCCCCGTGTTGCCCTCCTGGATGATGTCCAGGAACGACAGCCCGCGGTTGCGGTACTTCTTCGCGATCGACACCACCAGCCGCAGGTTGCCGCCGGACAGCTTGCGCTTGGCGTCCTCGTACTTGTTGTAGATCTTGCGGACCTGCACGACTCGCTTGTGCAGGTCCTGGGCCCCCTCCAGCACGAGGTCTTCCAGACCCTCGCACTCCTGCTGGCACACCTCCAGGTCTTCACCGGGATCGCGCAGCTTCTTCAGGTCCTCGATCCGCCCCTCCAGCTCCAGCATCTTCGTGCTGATGCTCGAGAGCTTCTTCATCAGCGGCGTCACCTTGCTGGTGCGGAGCGACAGCTCCTCCAGCAGCTTCACGCAGCGGCGGCGACGCCGGCGGATCGCCAGGTCCAGCGCCTCGGTGTCGCCCTTCTTCGCCGACCGCAGGCTGTCCCAGTCCTCGCGGTTGCGGACCAGCATCTTCCGGCACGACTCCAGGTTGATCGGGATGCGCTGACCGATCGTCCCCTTGTCGGCCTGGTCCTCGGCCGTGCTGATCTTCATCGTCCGGTCGAACGGCAGGTCCCCGCTGTCGACCTGCTGCAGGATGTCGACCGCCGCCTGCAGGCAGTAGTCGCTCTCCAGCACCTTGCTGCGGAAAATCTTCCGGGTGATCTCGATCTTCTTGGCCAGCCCGATCTCCTGCTCGCGGGTGAGCAGGGGGATCTCGCCCATCTGGGTCAGGTACATCCGGACCGGGTCGTCGATCCGCTTGGTGCTCGCCTCGGCCAGCTCGGCCTCGAGGTTCATGTCGATGATCTCGCCCGTCTCGTCCTCGACGACCTCGGGCTCGGCGGCGCGGGCCTTCTTGGGGACCGGCTTCTTCACGCCCTTGGACGTGAACTCCCCGACGTCCCCCTCGTCGATGAGCCGGATGCCCATCTCGTCGATCATCATCAGCAGCGAGTCGAGCTTGTCCGGGCTGACCACCTCGTCCGGCAGCTTGTCGTTCAGCTCCTCGTACGTCAGGTAACCCCGGCTGGTGCCCAGCTCGAGGATGGCCTTCACGCGGATGTCGACCTCCTCCTGGGACCCGGACCCGATGAGGGTGCCCGAGCCCATGAGGGGCGGCGAATCCATGACGGCGGTGGCGGCGTTGGTGGCGATGTCCTTCATGCGACTTTCAGCAATCCCGACCCGGCCACGCCGCACCCGCGGCTGCCGGGTCCATGTGCGACCCGCGAAGTCGCGCCGTCCGGGCCAAGGTGCTCAGGGGGGTTCCTGAACCCTGCAACGGGGGCGGGCGTCGACTCCGGTATTCAGTTTTTCAAGGCGCGATCCGTGATTCGTGGTCCCGCTTAACGGACGTCAGCGCTCGGTCAGTTTTCCGTCGCGCGGGCCCGTTTACCGGTTGTGACCGGGCGGCCGGTCGTTAGAGTCTAGGTCCCCAGTCGCCGCATGTCTGGCCGGCCCGCCCTCTCCGAGAGCTGGCGCAGGGACTCCGCGTCGACCGAGGCACCGCTGGTACGCCGTAACTGGGCCATAAGTTTGGCCTTCTCGCCGCCCCGCCGGATTTCGTCCAGCAGCGCGACCGACTCCCGCAGCAGCTCCGCCGCCTCCACCGGGGCCTCGGCGTGGTTCGTCCGGGCCTCCACCTCCTGCACCAGCTCGATGGCGAAGTCGGCCAGGTCGGCGGTCGGCTCGCCCATCGTCGTGCCCGTCGCCTCACCGTCGTCGGTCGGCATCGAGGCGGCCCGCAGCACGTCGAGGAACTCGTTGAATACCGGCTCGCCCTCGTCCTGTTGCTGCTGCCAGTACAGCTCCGCCAACCTGCCATGCCGCGACCCGGTAAAGTCGGTCACGTTCACCTTGCTGCACAGCTCGGCCCAGCGGTGCGGCTCGGCCAGCAACACGCCCAGGATGCACCGCTCGGCCCGCTCCCGTGCCGTCGCCGGGGCCGGTGTCCCCGGGGCCGGCCGGTACGGTGGGGGTCCATTCTCCCAACTGCGGTAGCCTGCCCGGCCCGTTCCTATCGGTCCGTTGCGACCGCCGGGACCACCGGAACCGGACCCTTTTTTGAAGTTGCCGCCCGCCCCGTTCCGATAACCTTTCCCGACCCCGTTTGGGTCGTCCCGATACGGGTTGTACGGCTTCCGCGGCTCCCACCGCCGCTGTGACGGATACGCCTGCTGCTCTGGCTTCACCGCCGGCCCCGCCACGCCCGCCGCCGGTCGCTGGCTGAACCGGCGGTTCAGTTCCTCCATCGGGATCTCGGTCAGCCGGCTCACGCGGGCCAGCGCCGATCCCCACCGCAGGCTGTCGACCGGCCCACCGCTGCGCGCCTTGGACAACATCCCCAGGTACTGCTCCACGGCCTTCTGCTGGCCCGTCAGCCCCTCGCTCGCCTTGAACTGCCGGGCCAGCTGTTTCCAGGTGAACGTCAGCGCGTCGGCCGCGTTCTTCAGGATCCCGTCGAACGCCTCCGCCCCGTGCGCCAGCAGGTACTCGTCCGGGTCCATCCCGTCCGGCAGGCTGGCGATCGCGATCTCGATCGGCTGCGTCAGGAACAACTCTACCGCACGATTCACCGCCGTGTCGCCGGCCGAGTCGGCGTCGAACAAAAGGACGATCTTGTCCGCGAACCGCCGCAGGATCGTGACGTGCGGCTCGGTCAGCGCCGTCCCCAGCACCGACACGACGTTCGTCGCCCCGTACTGGTGCGCCATCACCACGTCCGCGTAACCCTCAACCACCGCCACCGTCCGCGACTCGACGATCTTCTGCCTTCCTTGGTCCAGCCCGAACACCGTCCGGCTCTTGCTGAACAGCGGCGTCTCAGGGCTGTTCAGGTACTTCGCCTTGTCGGTCGACCCCGGCATCACCCGCCCGCCGAACGCGATGATCCGGCCGCTCTCGTCCCGAATCGGGAACATCAGCCGGTTGCGGAACGTGTCGTAGTACCCATTGCCCCCTTCCCGCGCCTTCACCAGCCCCGCCATTGCCATGACCGACGGCCCGAACGGCCGCATCGCCTCGGCCCGCAGCAGCGCGTCCCACGCGTCCGCCGCCAGCCCGATCTGAAACCGCTGGGCGATCTCCTCGGTGAACCCCCGCTCGGCCAGGTACGCCCGCCCCGCCGCCCCCGCCGTCGGGTGCGCCAGCAGCTTCTGGAACAGCCCCGCCGCCGTCGAGCAGGCGTCCAGCAGCTGTTGCCGTTGCCCCGCCTGTTGCCGGGCCTGGGGCGACGTGTTCGGCCGCTCGATGCCGACCGCGTCGCCCAGCAGCCGCATGGCCTCCAGGAACTCCAGCCGATCGCGCTTCATCACGAAGTCGATCGCGTTGCCGTTCGCCTTGCACCCGAAGCAGTAGAAGTACCGCTTCACCGGGTCGACATTGAACGACGGCGACTTCTCGGAGTGGAACGGGCAGAGCCCCAGGTAGTTCTTGCCCCGCCGCTTGAGCGGCACGGTCTTGCCGATCAGGTCGACCACGTCGACCGCCGCCAGCACCTGCTGCTTGTAGTCCGACTTGAAACTGTCCGCCGGTCGCGTCGCGTCCACCATCAACCCCCGCGACTTGGCAACCCGACCAACCGCCGCAACAACGCGACGGCCCGTGGAAACCGACCAGCGATTCCACTTCTCTCTTACCTGATTATACCCTAGGGGTGCCGGAATATAGCCCCGACGCCATCCGTGGTCAACAGCGTCACAACGTGACGACAGGACCAAACAGAGCCGAGCCGTGTCAGCCCGTGCGACCGAAGGTCGCGTCTCGCGCCTTACCCGCGGAACCTGCAAGCCACGTCCACCGGGCGAGACGCGGGCTCCGCCCACACGGCCCCGCCCGGCCCTGTCGGTCCACTGGTACACAACGCCCGGCGAGCGATCGGGTACGCGCCGTTCTACGTGGGCACCGGCATCACCGTCGTCCGGACCATCGCCAACGACAAGAGCAGCGTCGCGTTCGAGGCCCGCCTGCGGAACGGCGCGACCGGCGAGGTCGTCGTGCTCGCCGCCGACCGGGAGGCCGAGCAGTACGCCCCGATCGACCTGCGCGGGCTGACCTGGTACAGCGACGCCGAGGGCATCATCGACGATTGGGCCCGGCAGTTCGTGAACATCACCAACGCCGCCCCCGGCGAGAACGTCGAGCGCACGCCCACCTTCCGGCTGCTGCCCTGATGAGCCGGAACGCGGGCCAAGGGCCGACCGCGTGTTCCACGACCATCTATAGGAGCTTTCCTAGTTTTGACCCGCTCGGCCTGAATAGGCGGACCACAGGAGAATGGAGAGCTCTTCGGCTGAACGCATCGCTACATCGCGTGCGCCCGTCCGTCCACCGCGGGGTTCCTCGGCACCCGGCCCGTCGCCGCGTAACGAGTCGCCGCCGGCGACGTCTCTGCACGCGTATGCTTGTGGCGCGCGAGGGGGATGACACGCCGTGAACCGGCGACGGAGAGACATACCGATGGCGTTGCTCCCCGGCGATCCCGCGCCGCACTTCCGGTGCGCCAGCAGCGTCAACCCGCAGTTCAGCTTCGACACCGTGGCCGGGCGGTACGTCGTGCTCAGCTTCCTCGGCTCCACCCGGCTGCCCGCGGCCGAGCGACTGCTGGGCCAGATCGTCGCCCACGGCGAGCGGTTCGACGTGACCAACGCCATCTTCTTCGGCGTGACGGTCGACCCCCAGGACGCCGGGCGGGCCGTCCACCGCCACCCGGGCCGGATCTACTTCTACGACACGGACCTCAAGGTCAGCCGGCTGTACGGCCTGGTCGGCAACGGCCCGGACGCCGGCAGCGCGAGGTTCCGGTGCAAGACCTTCGTGCTCGACCAGAGCCTGCGGATCGTCGCCGTGCTGGCCCTAGGTGACGACCCGGACGCGCACGTCGAGAAGGTGCTCAAGATCCTCGACGCGATGCCGCCGCTGGGCCGGCTGACGATGAGGGCACCGGTGCTGGTCGTGCCTCACGTCTTCGAGCCCGCGCTCTGCCGGGAACTGACCGGATACTACGAGGCCAAGGGCGGCCAAGACTCGGGCTTCATGCGCGACGTCGACGGGCGGACGGTCGGCATCACCGACCACTCGCACCAAGCGGCGGATGGACTGCGAGATGATCGCGGACGGCCGCCTGCTCCGCGCGACGCAGGAGCGCCTCAAGCGGCGCGTGGTGCCGGCCATCCGGCAGGCGTACCAGTTCGAGGCGACGCGCATCGAGCGGCACATCGTCGCCTGCTACGACGCCGAGCAGGGCGCCCACTTCCGGGCCCACCGCGACAACACGACGCTCGGCACGGCCCACCGGCGCTTCGCGGTGACGATCAACCTCAACGCGACCGACTACGAGGGGGGCGAGATCTGGTTCCCGGAGTTCGGGCCGACGCGGGTCAAGGCGGACAGCGGGTCGGCGATCGTGTTCTCCTGCTCGCTGCTGCACGAGGTGCCGCGCGTCACCCGCGGGAAGCGATACGCGTTCCTGCCCTTCCTCTACGACGACGCCGCCGCCGCCCTGCGGGAGCGCAACCGCAAGCACCTCGCGGGCCCAGCGAGTGTCCACACGCCCGACGCGTGTGCCGCCTCACCACCCATCGCCGCGGCGGAGCCGGACGCCCCCGTCCTCGACGGCACCTGCGGCTGCGGCAACCCCAACGGCTGCGGCACCTGCCTGACGGCGCCGACCTATCGCCTCGGGCTGCCCGACACGGGTCGCTCGGTCGGGGACGTTCCCAACGTTGGCGCGGTCATCTGACTTCCGCCACCGAGCGCAACCCGCCTTCGATCGCGGCATTTGTCGGGCAGCCGGCAGACCGCCGATGCCATCGGCGACTTTATGCCCAACGACTGCCCTACCGGTCGAACACGCCCAGCTCGGCCAGGCCGGCGTTCTTGGTGGACGGGCTCACCTTGGTCACGTCGAACCGCAGCCACTCGAACGCCTTCTCGGGGAACGTCACCTCCAGCGGTGATCGGCCGTCGTGGGGCCTGCCTGCCGCCTGGCGCTGCAACTACGAGGTGAGCGCGTCCGTGGCGATCGAGGCGCTCCGGTCGCGCCAGGTCGAGTCCCGCACGCGCGACCTGTACCAGGAGATCACCAGCGAGTTCGTCCCCGGCGCCAGCTCCGGCCCGCCGGGGAAATGAAGAAAAAACCAAGAAGCGGGTCCACCACGGAGGCCCGGAAATGCTGTCCCGCGGGCGGGTGCGGGTCCGATACCAGACCTTGGGATTGAAGCCGGTCGCCCGCTTTCAATTTGGCGGCCGGGGCCGTATTATCGGCTCCCGCTGCGACGCTCGCGCAGGCAGTTCGCACAGGCAGAACGACCGGCGGCCATGGACGGCCGCGGGATGAACCGCATCCTTCGGGACAGGGACGTCACCCCGTGAAGCAACCCAAGCCGTCTCCCCGTTCGCGCAAGCTTCAGGACAACCGCAAGGTTGCGGTCTTCGTCAGCCTCGTGGCGACGGTGTCGCTGACCTGCCTGCTGCTGTTCGCCCTGGCCATGCCCCCGCTGACCACGTCGATGTGGCGCAGCCTGTTCGCCGTCGACGCTCCCGAGTCGCTCGAGGCCATCTTCCAGACCCAGACGCCCACCGCCGCCGGTCGCTGGCGGTACATCTACATCCACCACAGCCGGACCCCCGGCGGCGACGCGGTCACCCTGAATCAGGGGTCCGAGGGGACCACCCCCTTCTCCGACCACTTCGTGATCGGCAACGGCGACGGCTGCGTGGACGGCGAGGTGCAGATGACCCAGGCCTGGAACCACCAGGAGGCGATCCGCAACCCCCCGCCGGGCGCGGTGCTGTCGTCGGCGTGCGTGAGCGTCTGCCTGGTCGGCGACTTCAGCCACACCAAGCCGACCGCCGCCCAGCAGCGGCGGCTGGCGCAGCTGGTCGACGCCCTGCAGGCCAGGCTGCACATCCAGGCCGGCGCGGTCTTCTTCCATCCCGAGTACGACTCGGCCAACGGGGTGGGACACGCGTTCCCCGCCGCCGACCTGAGCGCACAACTGTTGCAGCCCTAACCATCGGACGGCCCGTTTTCCGGCTTGTCCGGCTGGTTTTCGCGCCGGCCGGTGATACGTTTACGGGTGGGCCGCACCGGTCGCGGCGGGCGGAATGACACGCTTGCTTAGACTCTTGCGAGTCTCTATCGTTGCGGTCCGAACACGCGATCTTAACGCGCCCCAGTTGGGGGCCGTTCGTTCTCGGTGGGTTCCCCGGAGTCGGCGTGACACCGCCGGGCAGGCGAGACGGTTCTCATGGTGCAGAAACTCCTCAACTATGAGGTGCTGGGGAAATTGGGCGAGGGCGCGGGGAGCGTCATCTACCGCGTCGTCGACGCCGGCAGCCGGCGCGAGTTCGCGCTCAAGCACGTCGTCCGCGACGACGCCAAGGACATCCGCTTCGTCGAGCAGATGGAGGCCGAGTACGCCCTCAGCTCCCAGTTCAACCACCCCAACCTGCGCAAGAGCTACGACCTGAAGATCCAGAAGACCCTGCTCATGAAGACGAGCGAGGCGTTCCTGGTCATGGAGCTGTTCGACGGCCGGGCGCTCGACCAGTACCTGCCCACCGCGCTGCTCGACATCGTCGAGGTCTTCACCCAGACCGCCCAGGGCCTCAAGGCCATGCACGCGATGGGCTACGTCCACTGCGACATCAAGCCCAACAACATCCTCCGCAGCGGCACCGGGCAGGTGAAGGTGATCGACTACGGCCAGTCGGCCAAGATCGGCACGGTCAAGGAGCGCATCCAGGGCACGCCCGACTACATCGCCCCCGAGCAGGTCGCCCGCAAGCCGATCTCCGTCCAGACCGACGTGTTCAACCTGGGCGCGACCATGTACTGGGCCATCACCGGCCGGCACATCCCCACGCTCTACACGGTGAACAAGAAGGGGGAGAACAGCTTCCTGGTCGACGAGCGGTTCGAGTCGCCGCAGGACCTGAACCCCAAGGTGCCCAACGCGCTGTCCAACCTGGTGATGGAGTGCATCGCCACCCAGCCGCGCAACCGCCCGTCCAACATGGACCAGGTGGTCACCCGGCTGGAGCTGACCAAGTTCACGCTCACCCGGCCCAACGGCAACGCCCCGCCGGTCAACAACGACGCGCTGTCCGACAGCAACTTCCTGAGCGTTTAATTTCGAAGTTCAAAGCT
>CBDAQA010000032.1:0-179808 GCA_965198865.1 Tepidisphaeraceae bacterium
TCAGCACCCAGGCGAAGTTGCCGAACGCGCTGAACCCGCCGCTCTTGTAGGTGCTGCTCAGCTCCGCCCCGTACACGTGCCCCTGCACGTAGCTGTAGGGCGTGTAGATGACGGCCGACCCGAACTGCCCCAGGTCGCCCAGGTTGCGGGCCAGCTTGGCGAAGCCGTCGGCGTTCACGGTCCAGCCGGGCGTCAGCTTGCGCGAGGCGCCGACGTCGAAGTAGTGGCTCCGCTCGGGCGGCGTGGCCGCGTCGCTCAGGCTCGGCGGGGCGTTGGTGGTCCCCGTGAACTTGGCCAGCGTGCCCGGCTCCACGTACTGCACGCTGGGCGGCGCGAAGTACCGGGCGTAGCCGGCGTGGAACGTGGTCGCCTTGTCGGCCTCCCACACGAGGTTCACGCGCGGGCCCAGCTGGCCGTGGTGCTCGAAGCTGGCGTCGAACCGGTCGTACCGCACGCCGTAGTTCAGCGTCAGCCCGTGCCCCAGCTTCCACTCGTCCTGCACGTAGAGCCCGGCATCGGTGCCGTGCTGCTTCGTGTCGTCCCCGATCGCCCGCGGCACGTCGCTCGTCTGGCTCCCCGTCCCGTCCACGTCGAACACGTCGGTCTGCGAGTTCAGGTCCTCATCGGTGTAGTCGGCCTGGAAACCGACGCGGATCGTGTGGTGGTCGGTCGCCTTGACGGACGAGTCGAATTGCACGCCGTTGGTGAAGAAGCTGTTCCGCACCTCGCTTGAGACGCCCTGCAGGATCAGGTCGTCGGCGGGGTCGGGCTCGTAGTGGATCCGGCCGTAGCGCGTGAACGCCGACGCCTGAAGCGCGAAGCTGTCCGCCGTCTTCTGGTAGGCGACCACGGCGTAGCCGTCGACCTCGTTCTGGTTCTCGTCCACGTCGGCCGAGTTGGCGGTGGTGCGCCCCAGGTCGTCGTAGGCCGGCGCCAGGCCCGGCGTGTCTGGGATCTGGAAGTCGCTGTTGCTGCCGTTGAGCAGCAGGCTCAGTCGGCTGGTGTCGTCGATGCGGTAGGAGAAGTAGCCGAACCCGCGCGTCTGGTTCGTATCGTCGTGCGTCGGCCGGTAGCCGGGCGTGGGGCTCTCGATGCCGACCTGGTTGTGCAGCCCCTCGATGGTGACGAAGTAGTCGAGCTTGCCCACGGTCCCGCCGAACTGCGCCGACGGTTGGACCGTGCCGTAGCTGCCGCCGTAGAGCGACAGCTCGTTGTGGTCGAGCGTGTCGCCCGACTTGGTGGTGACGTCGATGATCCCGGCCGTGCGGAAGCCGAACTGGGCGGGCAGGCTGCCGTCGATCAGCGTGACCGACTGGATCAGCCGGGTGTCCAGCTCCTGCCCGAACCCGTTCAACCCCTCGGGCAGGAGGACGCCGTTCACGCGGTAGGTGAGGTTGTTGTGCTCGCCCCCGCACGTGGACCTGACCGAAGCTGTCCTGCACGACGCCGGGGGCGCGCAGCAGCACCTGGTCGAACGACGCGTTCTGCCCGCCGGGCGTGTCGGCGATCTGGTTCGGGCCGATCGTGTAGGTGTTGGCCCCCAGGGCGGGCGCGATCTGGTCGCGGCTGCGGTCCAGGTCGGACGTGACAAGAACGCCGCCCAACTGCCCGGCCGTCGTCGGCGGGCCGGCGGGCGCGGTGGTGGCGGTCGTCGCCGGCGCGACGGGCGGCCGTGGGGGAACGGCGGCGGCCGCGGGCCGCGTCGCCGGCGGCGGGGCGGCCGACACGTCGGGCATCGGCGGCGGCAACGGCAGGTCCATCGCGGGCGCGGTGGTGGCGGGCCGACCCGCGGGCGCGGCGGCAGCCGCCGCCGCCGCCAACAGGGCCAGCGTGGCAAAATGACGTCTCATGAAAGTTCCGTGACGTAAATCAAGGGTAGGCGGAGGTGGCGGACCGCGGGCGCGCCCGTCACAGAGGCGGTTCGACCTCGCGTCGACGCCCAGGTGGGCGGACGTGCGGCGCGCGCGACGGCGCGACGGGATCAAGCGGGCAGGTACAGGGGCGGGTCGCGGCAATCCGCGCGGTACGGTGGCCCGCGGTGGGTCAGCGGCTCGCTGGTGATCGCCAGCACCGCCACCGGCGGGCCGATCGAAATCGGCGACGGGTCAGCGCCGCCGGCGGTGAAGTGCAGGTGCAGCTGGGCGTGGACGCGACAGTTGGTCTCGTCATGGTGGTGCTGCTCGACCGGCAGCCCCGCCGCGCGGCGGTCGGCCGCCTCGGCGGCGTCCTCGGCCTCGTGCTGGCGGTCGTGCAGGTACGACAGCCCGCCCGTCCCCAAGCCGAGGAACGTGATCAGCAGCAGGATGGATGACAGGCGGCGCAGCAACGTGGGGAACTCCCGTGTACCGAGCCCAAACCGGCGCGGCGCGATGATTATTCCCCGGCGGTCGTCGAGGTCCGCGTCACAGGTGGACGCGCCGCGTGTAGACCCACCACTCGATCATCAGCACCGGCAGGGCCCCGCAGGCGACCAGCCACCACCACAGCTCGAGCCGGCCGTGGCCGTTGGCCGTCGCCATGGCGGCGGCGGCGGACGAGGTCACGTTGCCGGGGGGCGTCGCGACCGGCGTCAGGTCGCTCTCGTTGGGGTCGAGCAGGTTCACCGCGATCTGCTCGAACTGCGGCACGGGCGGGTCGGTCCGGTAGATGCCCACCTTGTTCAACGCCGGGAACACGAAGTCGCCCGACGCGGGGATCGGCACCTCCTGCGAGCCCATCGGGCCGTTCAGGCGGATCGACCTCACGTCGGGGCCCAGGTGGTCCAGCTTCGAGTGCGGCACGCGCGGCGTCGCGCCGGGCGGGTAGTCGGGGTGGACGGCCATGTCCGAGCCCAGCGCCATGAACTGCAGCGCGTAGTGGATGAACAGCGGGAAGCTCACCCGGTGCAGCGGCCAGTTGCTCTGCAGCAGGTCGAACGCCACCACCAGGTTGGTCGACCGCACGTCGCGGTCCCCCTCGTGGGCCACCTCGCGGTCCAGCACGATCATCGGCCCCTTGATGCCGTCCACCAGCACGGTCGCGTCCGGTGGGACGGCCAGCTTCAGCATCGACGCCGCGTACAGGTCGCCCACCTGCAGGTGGCGCAGGATCGGGTGGTCGCGCTGCCAGTCCAGCACGCCGGTGTTGTCGACCGTCTCGTACTTCTCGCCGGTCTTCACGACGTGCAGCTTGCCCGTGGGCGGGGCGCACCCGAACCAGATGAAGCTGCCGTTGGGCCGCTCCTTCCACGACGACCACTGCGGCGCGTAGCGGTCGAAGATCACCACGTCGTAGTTGGCCGGCTGCTTGTCCTCGTACTCCTCGGCCAGCATGGTCTGCTTGTTCAGCACCGACATGGCCGCGAACGCCCGCTCGAGGTACGGGTCGTCGTGCGCCACCGTGACCAGCAACACCGACAGGTCCTTCGGCGGTGGCACGACCACTGCGGCGGCGTCGTCGGCGGCCAGCAGGTCGCCGTGCTTGTTCACCTGCTCGACCCGCACGACCCCGCTGGCGGGCATGTCGATCGTGAACTGGACGCTGGGCTTGCCGACGTACTTCTCGTCCTTCTCGCCGGGGTGGGCGCGGGGCCATGCCGGGTCGGACCACCGCTCCGGTGGCAGCTGCACGCCGGCCACGCTGCGGACGACGCCGTCCACCGTCAGCTGCACGTCCGCCGCGACGGGCTTGGGCCCGAAGTTGGCCAGCCGGGCGAACACCTGCACCTGCACCGGGTTGTCGTAGTTCCGCTTGGCGTCCAGCGCGACGACGGCCAGGTTGCCGGCGGTGTCGCTGCCGATCGGCTGGTACTTCAGGTCGCCGTCCAGGCTCAGCTCCGACGCGTCGGCCACGCGGCCGTCGCTGAACAGGTAGACGGTCGGCTTCACGTTCGCGCGGTTCTGCTCGGGGATGTGGGCCGCCTGCGCCCCGGCCAGCTCGAACGCCAGCTTCAGCTTCGTCCGCCGGTCGGTCGGTTGGATGGAGTTGATGGCGTTGCGCAGCAGGCTGGAGTCGCCGGTGAAGGTCTGCACGACCTCCGGCGCGTCGTCGAACGCGATGACGGTGGCCTGCCCGCCCTTGTCCATCCCCTCGACCAGGTCGACGGCCAGCCGCTTGGCCTCGTCGAGCCGGGTCCTGCCGCCGGATTGGTCGGCGGCGCTCATGCTGGCCGAGCGGTCGATCAGGATCACGCTCAGCTTGCCCGCGCCCGGCGAGTAGTTCGCCACCGGCCGGGCCAGCGCGATCAGCAAGGCGCCCAGCGCCAGCAGCTGCAGCAGCAGCAGCAGGTTCCGCCGGATCCGTTGGAACGGCGCGTTCACCTGCAGGTCCTGCACCGCCTTCCGCCACAGGAACGTGGAGCTGACCGGCATCTCGCGACGGCGGAGCTTGAGGAAGTAGAGGACCAGCAGCGACGGCACCGCGATGGCCGCCGCGGCGGCGGCGAACCCGGGCGACAGGAAGTGGGGCATCCAGTTCATTCGGCGGTCATTCTACCGACCCGCCGCCGCCACGCACCCCGCCGCCCACCCGGCGTCGTCGGGCGACAGCGGTGGAACCGGCGGCCGAGCGTAGTCGATCCGGCGGGCATACCCACCCAGTTGGTACGCGGCGTCCACCGGCTGCTGGAGGTCGAGGAGAACATCCGCGTCCCCCCGACGAAGCGGCACGTTGATCCGCGGCAGCCGTTCCCGGAACTGAAGGGGGTAATACTCGGCCTCGGCGGGGAGATCCTCATGCATCGCACGTCTCACCACAGCCCTGTGTGGCGTGAGTGGTGCCGCGGCCAGTTACCGGCGGGGCGGCACGTCGACCAAGTGCCGGCCACGGCGCATCAGGTCGATCTCGACCACGTTGACGCCGGCCCATCGGTACGCCCGACGCTTGTGGCGATACTGTCGTCGGGCATCTCGCGAGAGCTTGTTGGTCGGGCTGAAGATCTCGATCGCCGTCACCAACAGCTCGCCGCCCCGAAGGGAGCGGATCGCCACGTTGGTGACTACGGTCGTGGGCGGCGAACCGTCGACCGCACCGGGCCCGTGGCCGAACACGGCCGCGTCCGGCCGTACATCCCTCCGGACTCGCCTTCGGCATCCAGGATGTAAACCGTCCCTTCCACCTCGGCTAAGAGGCCGTCGGGCAACTGCGACACCAACTGCCGCCGGCTCTCCTGCACATAGGTGAAGTGGATCCTCTCCCAATGGCTTTACAGCCACGGGTCCATGCCGGGGAGGGGGCTGCGGTCGGCCGTGGTGCCCGATCATACCGCCGGCGGCGGACCGCGTCCCGCCGCGGCGATCCGCTCGGCGGCCCAGGCGGCGTCGTCGGGCGA
This sequence comes from Tepidisphaeraceae bacterium, assembly GCA_965198865.1. Taxonomy (GTDB): domain Bacteria; phylum Planctomycetota; class Phycisphaerae; order Tepidisphaerales; family Tepidisphaeraceae; genus CBDAQA01. The sequence continues at coordinate 5,309 of CBDAQA010000032.1, forward strand.
CAATGCTGGGCGGGGGGGACGAGCGTAATCGATCCGTCGGCCGTACTGGCCGCCCGCGTAGGTTTCTTCCAGTGCGACCTGCAAGTCGACCACCGCGTCGGGATCCGCCCTCCGCAGGGGAATCGCGAGCCGCGGCAACGGCTGGCGGAACGGCATCGCGTAGTACTCCACGTCCGTGTCATCGGTCGGCTGCGCCCGACGCACGGCTGCCATGTAGGGTGCCACCAACTCCCGCGGGACGTCGGCAAGGTCCACGTCGATCAGGTGCCGGCCGACCCGGATCAGGTCAACCTCAACGACGTTGGCCCCCGCATCTGCATACTCGTCCCGCTTGCTCTCGTATGCCTGGCGGTCACGTCGGCGGAGCTTGTTGGTCGGGCTCAGGATCTCGATGGCCGTCACCAACGGCTCGTCGTTGTGGAACGAGCGGATCACCACCCGCCCCTGTTTGAACGGCTCGGGGGTCCGGCGGATCCGATAGGGCGTCGGAGCGGGACCACCCGCCGCCACGGCGGCCGTCCCGGCCGGCCGCGCGGGCGACCGCACCACCGCGACGTCGGACACCAGCCGCTCGCGATCGTCGTCCTCCTCACCCAACGGGTCCCGGTCGACCACGTAGACGCTCACCTCGACGTCGGCGAACAACCCTTCGGGCAAGGCGCGGGACAACTGGTCGCACACGCGGTCGATCAGCCTGTGGTGGACCGACGACCAGAACGGTTCCAGCCACGGGTCCATGCCGGGGAATGGGCTTCGGTCGGGCATGGCCAGGAATGATACCGCCGTCGAGGTCACCTGTGGGACGCCGCGGGCGCCGTCGCCGGCAGCCCGAGCAGGTGGACGCGGACCCAACCGTTCGACTGGAACCACGGGCTCACGTAGATGGCCGGCAGCCACGTCGCGCCGATGATGCCGATGATCGCCAGCACGAGCAGCGTGTTGACGGCGTAGGTGGCGGTCCGGCGAGCGGTCATGTGGTGTCCTACCCCGGCGGGGCGACCGGCGTTGCGTCGCCGTCAGACGATGTCCGTGACGACCTGCGCCTCGAACATCTCGCGGATCCGCTGCACGAACCCGTCGGGCGTGTAGACCCGGCCGTCGTAGTGCAGCCACGTCTCGGCGTGCGTCCGGCCCAGGTGGGTCCAGAACGTGATCAGATCGCCCACCAGGCAGTCGACCTCCAGCGGGCTGCCACCCCATGCCAGGTCCGCGGGCGACTCGATGACCGTGCCCATGGCCGTGAACCCGACGCGGATCTTGCGGTCGCCGTCGCGCCAGACCCACTGGTAGGCGCGTGGATCGATGGACCCGTCGGTCACCATCGTCACCCCGCGCAGGCCGCCGATCGCCGCCGCCACCTCGGTGGCAGGGTACCGGGCGATCGCCTGGATGGCGGGGTTGTACAGCGACTTGTCGTGGTGCGGCGGCCCGGGGATCAGGTCGATCTTCAGCCGCATCGGGCGGAGCAGGATGAACGCGTCGTCAAGCATCGGTGCGCACGATTGGACGGCGGCGGCCGACCGGCGTCAATCGCGGTCGGCCGGGGGTGTGGCCGGAAATGTTGGCACGATGGAAAGCCGCACGACGGGGCCGGGCCGTGCCGGGCCGTGCGGGCGCAGCCCGCGTCTCCTGCCGGCAGGGTCAGAGCACGTACTTGCTCAGGTCCTCGTCCTTCGCCACCGCCGCCATGCGCTCCTTCACGTACTCGCGGGTCACCTCAAACGTCTTCCCGCTCATGTCCGGCGCGTCGAAGCTGATCTGCTCGAACACCCGCTCCAGGATCGTGTACAGCCGGCGGGCACCCACGTTCTGCGTCTTGCGGTTGACCCGCCACGCCACCGACGCGATCGCGTCGATCGCCCCCTCGGTGAAGTCGACCGTCACCCCCTCGGTGGCCAGCAGCAGCACGGTCTGCTTGACCAGGCTGTTCTGCGGCTCGGTCAGGATGCGGACGAAGTCGTCCTTGCCCAGCTCCTGCAGCTCCACCCGGATCGGGAACCGGCCCAGCAGCTCCGGCATCAGGTCGCTCGGCTTGGCGCTGCTGAACGCCCCGGCCGCGATGAACAGGATGTGGTCCGACTTCACCGGACCATGCTTGGTCGTCACCGTCGCCCCCTCCACGATCGGCAGCAGGTCCCGCTGCACGCCCTGCCGGCTCACGTCCGGGCCGGAGCTCTTCTCCGCCCCCGCGATCTTGTCGATCTCGTCGAGGAAGATGATCCCGCCCTGCTCCACGCGGTCGATCGCCTCGCGCTTCAGCGTCTCGGCGTCCACGATCTTGTCCGCCTCCTGCGCCCGCAGGTAGTCGCGCGCCTCCCGCACGCTTTTCCGCAGCACCTCCCGCTTGCCCGGCAGCATCTTCTCCATCAGCCCCTGCAGCTCGAACCCCATGCCCGCCGCCTCTCCGCCGAACAGGGCGTTCACGTCCGCCTTCTGCTCGCTGACGATCTCGACCGGCGACTCCTCCAGCTGCCCCGCCCGCAGCTGCTCGCGGAACCGCTCGCGCGTCCGCACCCGTTTCGCCGCCGCCTCCTCGTCCTCGAACCCGCCGGCCATGGTGTTGGGCAGCAGCAGGTCCAGCAGCCGTTCCTCCACGCCCGCCGCCGCCGCCTCGCTCACCGCCTCGTGCCGCTCGCGACGGACCAGGTCGATGCCCACGTCCACTAGGTCCCGCACCATCGATTCGACGTCGCGCCCGTGGTACCCCACCTCGGTGTACTTGGTCGCCTCGACCTTGATGAACGGCGCCCCCACCAGCCCGGCGAGCCGGCGGGCGATCTCGGTCTTGCCGACGCCCGTCGGCCCGATCATGAGGATGTTCTTCGGCGACACGTCCCGCCGCACGTCCGCCGGCAGCTGCTGCCGCCGCCACCGGTTGCGGATCGCCACCGCCACCGCCCGCTTCGCGTCGGCCTGGCCGACGATGTACTTGTCCAACTCGGATACGATCTGCTTCGGGGTCATCTCCACCATGCCGGCATTCTAAGCGACCCGCGCGATTGGAACAGGGACGGGCCGTGCCGGCCCGAGACGCGCGCAGCTGGTGGCTCGCGCGGGGACCGCCGCGGCGAGGCCCGGCGGCTCCCCTTCCTCACCCCGCGTACCGGATCACCATGATCCGCCCCATCATCGACATGCGGACGATGCGGTGCCGGCTCTCGCCGTCGGCGGCCGTCCAGCGGACCAGCTCGTCCGTGTCGATCCGGTACCGGTGCGGCACCAACCCGCGCAGGGTGGTGGCCACGCCGCCCCGCTCCATGGCCCGGTACTGGGCGAGGGTGACGGTCACGGTCGGACCCTCGGCCGACCCGTCCCGCTCGCGACGGCCCGGGCGGTCACCGCTCAGGCCGTACCGCCGCTCGAGCTCGTCGGCCTTGCGGGCCGCGTTCCGCGCCTCGCCGGGGCTGGCCCCGTTGGCCTCGGTCTTGGTCCGCAGCTTGTCGATCCGGCGGCGGACGGCGTCGAGGTCCATGGGCAAAGGGCGTCGAGGGGAACGTCGATGACGCCGGTCCATGACCGGCCCCACAAGTGTAGGAACCTGTCGCCGCACCGCCACGGGCGACCGTCGCCCCGTGGCATCGCTTCCGCACGCGTCGGGTTGCCACCATAGAGCCGCCGATGGCATCGGCGGCGATGTTCAGCTCTGGTACCCTTGCGTTGATGCGAAGCGCCGCGAAGCTCATAGTTCTGATCGGCCTGCTGTGGACAGCTCCTGTTCTGGCCCAGCTTCCCCCGCCCCCCACCCAGTGGGCCGACTGGCCGACCACCTGGAACGCCGACGACCCCGGCGAGATGGCCGCCGACGCGCTGCTCGACAAGCCGGCCGGCCGGCGCGGCGGGATCGTCGTCCGCGATGGCCACTTCTTCAGCGGCGACGCGCGGGTCCGCTTTTGGGGCGTCAACCTGGCGTTCGGCGCGAACTTCCCTACGCACGCGATGGCCGACCAACTGGCCCGGCGGTTCGCGCGGTACGGCATCAATGCCGTGCGGTTCCACCACATGGACAACCAGCCGTTCCCCAATGGCCTCTTCGCCGACGCGGGCTTGGAGAAGCTGTCGCCGGAGGCGCTGGACCGCCTGGACTACTTCATCGCAGCCCTCAAGGCCCGGGGCGTGTACGCCGACCTGAACCTGCACGTCAGCCGGAACTACGACCATTACCATCGAGCGCCCGACGGGAAGGAAGGGCCGAAGGTCGACAAGATGGTGGACCTGTTCGACCCCGACCTGATCGCCGCCCAGAAGCGGTACGCCGGCGACCTGCTGACGCACGTCAATCGTTACACGAAGTCGCGCTACGCCGACGATCCGGCCGTGGCCATTGTGGAGATCAACAACGAGAACTCGCTGTTCATGTGGGGCGCCGACCGGACGATCGCCAACCTGCCCGAGCCGTACGCGACGGAGCTCAAGCGACAGTGGAACGGCTGGCTGACCAAACGGTACGTCGACCGCGCGAAGCTGGCGGCGGCGTGGGGGTCCGGCTCGACGCCGGCGGGGCCGAACCTGCTCCGGGGTCCGTGGCAACTGGAGCAGCACGGCGACGCGGCGGCCGACGCTGTGGACATCGCGGGCCGGTCGCGCGTGACCGTCACCCGCGTCGACGGAACCGGCTGGCACGTGCAGTACAACCAGGGCGGGCTCTCCGTGGCGAAGGGGAACGCGTACCGCGTCGCCTTCCGCGTGAAGGCCGACCGGCCGGCAACGCTCGAGGCGAGCGCGGGCCAGGCGCACGACCCGTGGCAGACGTTCGGCGCGGGCCGCGAGGTCCGGGTCGGCACCGATTGGCAAACCGTGTCGTTCGGCTTCACCGCCCCGGCCGACGACGCCAACGCTCGGCTGACGTTCCACCTCGGCGGCGCCGTCGCCGCGGTCGAGCTGGCCGACTTCGACCTTCACGCCGGCGGCCCCGTCGGCATCGCCGCCGACGAGGATCCGGCGACCGGCACGGTCGCCATCGGCGTCGGCGACGGCGGCCGTCGACATGACGACTGGTACGCGTTCCTGCAGGAAACCGAGGCGAACTACTACGACGGCATGCGCGACTACCTGCACCGCGACCTGGGCGTCCGCTGCCCGGTCACCGGCACGATCGGGTTCGGCCCGATGGGAACCCAGGTGCAGAGCCACCAGGACTTCGTCGACGCCCATGCCTACTGGCAGCACCCATCGTTCCCCGGCCAGTCGTGGGACGCGAAGAACTGGACGGTCCCCAACACGCCGATGGTGGACGACCCTAACCACGCGACGCTGTGGGGCCTGGCCGCCACGCGCGTGGCGGGCAAGCCGTTCACGGTGACCGAGTACCAGCACCCCGCCCCCAGCGACTGGCAGGCCGAGTGCATCCCCGAGATCGCGACCTTCGCCGCGTTGCAGGACTGGGACGGCGTGTTCCTGTTCGCCTACAGCCACGACGCGCACTACGACAAGGGGCGGATCGCCAGCTTCTTCGACATCGAGGGGAACCCCACGAAGATGCCGCTGATGCCGATGGGGGCGCGGCTGTTCTTGGGCGAGGCGGTTGCGCCCGGGGCGAGCGCGTTCACCTACACGATTACGCCGGACGCGGCTCGGACCGGCGCTGGCGGGACCGACATGGCCGCATTTCTACGGTCGTCCGTCGGCGCTCCGAACCTCGACGACCTAGAGCGGCAGACATCGATTCGATTTGACCCAACACCGGGGCCGCCGGACCTGGCTCGGCCACCGCAAGCGTCGGCCGCCCAGCCGCACGAGTGGTCGGCGGACCTCGCATCCGGATTCGGTTCTCTTGAAGTCAAGCGGCCGTGGCCCACCCTGTGCGTTTGGCTCGGCGTCAGACCGCCGCCGTTCGCTGTCATCGTCGTGGTGCCGGCCGACCCATCCAAGCCGATCGCCTCGGCCGACCGGCTGCTGGTGACGGCTGTCGCCCGGGCTCGGAACACCGACGAGCGGTGGAACGCCGCCCGCACGTCGGTCGGCACGCACTGGGGCCGCGGGCCGGCGCAGATCGAGGTCGTCCACGCCGACGTGCGGGTGCCCGGCCGGTGGTCGCACGCCTGGGCGTTGGACTCGGCCGGCAAGCCGACGGCGGTCGACGTGGCCGAGCCGGCCGGCGGCGACACGGTGCTGCACCTGGGCCGGTCGGCGGCGCTGGGGTATTTGGTCGTGCGTTGACGAGCTCGGCGAGCATCGTGTGAAGTCAGGTAGCCCCGGATGTAGACCCGCGGCACCGAAGGTCGAACCGGAACCCAATCCGTTGCCGCGAAAAACCACCCGTCTGCTTTGCGCCGTCACCTTATCCGTCGCCGGCTGCGGCCAGATCACCCGACACGCGGTGCCGATCGCGCTGATGGAGCACGCGCGCGTCCCCGGCATGCCCGACGGGACATGGGCGCGATCGCCACGGTGAACACGCCGGCGGCGCTGGAGCTGTTCCGCGAGGTGATCCTGGCGTCGGCGGCGATCCCGGTGCTGTTCCAGCCCGTCAACCTGCCGGTGGTGGCGAACGGGCAGCGGTACGACGAGATGCACGTGGACGGGTCGGCCGTGGCGCAGATCACGCTGTACGGCAACGCCATCAGCGTGCCGCAGCTCGCCGCCGCCGCGGCGCTGCCGCCGACGCCCCGGCCGCCCGACCTGTTCATCATCCGCAACGCCAAGCTCGGCCCCGAGGCTCAACTGGTCGAGCCGCGCGTGACCGAGATCGCCGGCCGGGCGGTGTCAACGTTGACCAAGGCCGAGGCGGCCGGCGACCTGTTCCGCGTGTGGGAGGTCGCCCGCCGCAACGGCTTCGCCTACCACCTGGCGTCCATCCCCGACGAGATGAAGCTCCCCGAGGCGCAGGGCTTCGACCACGATCTGATGCAGCTGCTGTACGACCGCGGCCTGGCGATGGGCCGCGCCGGCTACGCCTGGGCCGATCGGCCGCCGATGGCGCGCGAGGCCGAGAACAACCTGCCGCTGATCCGCACGACGGCCTCGCCGAGCACGGGGGCGGCAACGCAACCGTGAACGCGGACGTTGCAGCCGCGCGGCTGAGACGAGCCTCGACCCGACCAGCCTCGGTGGCCCGTCGGACGGTTGCGCTTTAGCATCACCGCTCGATGGACCGTTCACACCGAAAATCCCATTGGGCTTGCTGGGCGGTCGCGCTGCTCGTTTGGATGGCGATCGCGGCTCGGCCGGCGCGGTCGGTCACGACCGAGCCGGCCGACGGCGGCGAACCGGTGACGGTCGCGAACGCCCGGCAGTTCCCGATGCCGTCAAAGATCAACGGCCAGACGTACCGGCTGATGGTGTACGTCCCGCCCGGCACGGACCTGAACAAACCGCAGCCGGTCGTCTACGTGCTGGACGGCAGCTACTACTTCGGCACCGCCTGTGAGGCAATGGCGATGAACAAGTTGGCGGGCATCGTCGTGGCCGTCGGCTACCCGACCGACGACCGCGACGAGGTGAGCCGACGGCGGACGTTCGACCTGTCGCTGCCCAACGCCAAGGGCGACCCGAAGTACGGCGGCGGCGACGCGTTCCTGCGCCTGGTGGACGAGGAGGTGAAGCCGTTCGTCGGCGGGCGGTTCAAGGTCGACGCCGATCACCAGTGCCTGTTCGGCCACTCGCTGGGCGGGCTGATGGTGCTGCGGCAACTGTTCCGCCACCCCGAGGCCTACGGGACGTACCTTTGCTGCAGCCCGTCGATCTGGTGGAACGGCCGGGCCGTGTTGGCGGGTGAGGCGGCGTTCGCGAAGCGCGCTCGGGCGGGCGAGCTGCACCTGAGGATCCTCATCACGTCGGCGGCGGACGAGCAGTACCACGGCAACGACCCGGCGACCCTGGCCAAGTCGCAGAAGGGCGTGCGGATGGTCGACAACGCGTCCGAGCTGGCGTCGCGGCTGACGCCGTTGGACCCCTCGCGCGTGTCCGTCACCCGCGAGATGATCTCGGGCGAGACGCACACCTCCGGCTCGCTACCGTCGCTGTGCCGGGCGTTGCGGTTCGCGCTGCAACCGGTCGCGAAACCCTGACGCGGAGCCGACCGCGCCGGCTCGTCCAGCACCTCAGACGAGTGCCGCGTGAGGGTGCCTCGTTCGCGCAAGCCGGCCAGCAGTCGCTTGCGTCTTCGCGGGATCCACGCCGCCGTCGTGGCCGGAAGTGATAACCAGCGGCTCGCCTTCTCGGGCGATCGGACGCTCATCCGGGTGAGTCAGGGGCACTCGGTTGAGGTGGAGCTGGGCCACGCGGCGGCAACGCCGCCGGCGGTGCTGTTCCACGGCGCCCCCACGCGCGTGCTGGACGCGATCCGCCGCGAGGGGCTGCGGCGGATGCCGGGTCTGCCCGGCCTGCTCGCTTCAGCGGGCAGGGACGCCGCGCGTCACAACATCTGCCCCCTGAAGCGAGCAGGCCGGGCGGTCGGTGGTTCGAGCCTTGAGACAGGGCGGCAGCCATCGCTTTTCGATCGGCGCGCTTGCCGATCTAATCCCGCTCATGTCGGACGTGCCCCGCGTCAGTGCCAGCCACGCCGTCGCCTGGCAGGGGTGGCGGGTCGACCTACCGCGGCGGTGGGACCCGGTGAAGCTGGAGGGCGACGCGGCGGGCGGGCACGCGCTGTTCGCCGATGCGCTGCAGCCGCGGCTGGGGATCAAGTGGCAGACGCCGCGCCGGCGGCGATTCGACGCCGCGGCGGCGGTGCGGCGGACGATGGTCGACGAGGTCGGTCAACTGGCGGCGGCCGAGGCGCGGCCGTGCGCGCCGGCCGCGGGGGATTGGGCGTCGCCGCTGTTGTACGTCGAGCCCGACCCGCCGGGGCGGGACGTGTGGGTGGCGTTCAGCCCGACGTCGGGCCGGCTGGTGAGCGTGGCGTGCCACGTGCGCCGGCGCGAGCACTTGCTGGCGGGCTCGATCCTGCCCACGCTGGCCGACCTGCCGATGGGGCGGGCCGTCGCCTGGAGCATCTTCGACCTGAGCCTGGCCGCCCCGGGCGGGTTCGCGTTGGCTTCGCGGCAGCTGAACGCTGGCGACTTGTCGCTGACGTTCGGAGACCGGCGCGGCGCGATCGTGACCGTCCGGCAGATCGCGGTGGCCGAGCTGGCGCTGCGGCGCAAGCCGTTGGACGGGTGGTTGGCCGACCAGCAGCGGGAGCACCGCCGGCAGTACCGGTCGGCGGGGACGGCGGTGGACGTGGAACTTTCGTTGGGAGGACGGGCGCTCGCGGGACGATGCTCTGAACTGGTGCGGCGAAGGCGGTTCGCGCTGGCGACGTGGCACCCGCGGTCGCTCGTGACGGTGGCGGCGCACGATGTGGAGCGCGACCGGATCGTGATCCTGCACGGGACCGATCAGGGGCTGTTGGACGTGGTGGCGGAGACGGTGGGGACGGCACTGGGATGAGAAGCGACGATCCGGGTCTTCGGGGTACCTCAGACGCCGGCTTCGATCGGTCAATCGGCGGTGAACGGCTCCTTGGACGCGGCGGCGATCGACCGTTGGCGGAACGCCTCGGCCATCACGATGGCGCTGGCGTGGGAGAGGGACAGGCTGCTGGGGCCGGCGGCGGTGGGGATGGTGATCAGGCGGTCGCACACCTCGCGGACCGCGCCGCTCAGGCCGCGCTTCTCGCCGCCGATGCAGAGCATCGTGGGCTTGGTCAGGTCCCGGTCGTAGATGGTTCGGCGGGCGCCGGCGATGCAGCCGTAGATGCCGACGCCGCGGCGCTGCAGTTGGCGCAGCGGGTCGACGTCCTCGATCTGCACCAAGGGGATCCGCTCGTACGCGCCGCTGGCGGGGCGGGCGACCTCGACGCCGTCGAAGTCCCACAGGTGCTTCTTGATCAGCACCGCGCTGACGCCCAGCGCCTCGGCCGACCGCAGCGTGAAGCCGAGGTTGCGGGCGTCATCCACCCCTTCGAGCAACAGCAACAGCGGCGGGCCGCGCAGCGTGTCGAGCAAGTCTATCAGTTGCGATGGGAAGAGCCGGGGCAGCGGCGTGGCGAGCGCGACGACGCCGCCGTGCGTGGCCCCGTGGGCCATCAAATCAAGCTCCGAGCGGTCAACCATCTTGACCGGCACGGCCACCTCGGCGGCGGCGGCGAGCAGCTCGTCGAGCTTCTCCACGTGCGCCCCGTGCGCGACCAGGATCACCTGGAACCGCCGACGGCGGGCCTGCAACGCGGCGAAGATGGACTGGCGGCCTTCGAGGAGTTCCATGATGCCCACATGAGGCCGCCGACGGTATCGGCGGGTGAACCGCAGACCGCCGATACCATCGGCGGCTTTATATGGCGTGGCCGTCGAACGCCCGCGGGGTCCACCCGAACGTCGCGGCGAACTTCGCCGTCTCGCACACGTTCTCCTCCTGGCTCATCAGCACCTCGCTGCGGCCGAAGGGCAGGAGTGATCGGGGCACAATGCGCGTCAGCAGCTCGGCGTACCACGCGGGGATCGGCACGACCGGCCGATCGTGGCCCACGAGGGCGTTTGCGGCGGTGCGGTACATCTGCGGCCAGGTCATGCGGTCGGGGCCGCCGAAGGGGTAGATCTCGCCGATCGTCTCGGGCTTTTCCAGCGCATCGGCGATGGTGCGGGCGACGTCGGCGACGTGGATCGGTTGCACTCGATAGTGATGCCCGCGGCCGAGGGGGCCGGCGCCGAAGTAGGGCATGAACCACCAGGGGATCGCGGTGCCGCGGGCCCAGCCGTCGAGCATCTTTGTGAAGTCGCCACCGGGGCCGTGGATCAGGGAGGGTTGCAGGATCGTCCAATCGAGGCCGGCCGAGCGGACGTGTTGCTCGGCGGCGAACTTGGTGGAGTGATACGCGGCTGGCGCATCGGGGCGAGCACCGAGGGCGGAGACGTAGACGAACCGGCGGACGCCCGCTTTGTTGACGGCGGCGACCAGTCGCGCGGTGCCCCGGTCGTGGATGCGGTTGAAGGTGACGCCGGCCTTGGGTCGCTCGGCGATGATGCCGACGAGGTGGACGACGGCGGTCGCGCCGTCGAGGCCGTTGGCCAGGGCGGCTTCGTCGAACAGGTCGCCGACGACGGTCCACAGGGGTTGGCCGCCGGTGCGGGGGATGGGCCGGCGGTGGGAGAGGGCGGCGACCTGCCAGCCGCGGTCGAGGAGCGCGGGGACGACGGCCGAGCCGACGAAGCCGCCCGCGCCGGTGACGAAGACCCTGCCGCGCAACTCGCCCGCTCCTTCCGTAGGATGAACACGTCCGGTACCGGGTCGTAGACTAGGTGACCGTCCCAGCGCGAGCAAACCAGGCCGTATGAGTTCACACCGCACGCCGTTACGACTCGGAACCCGAGGCAGCCCGTTGGCCATCGCCCAGAGCACGCAGGTGGCCGATGCGTTGCGGGCGCTCGGGGTGGCGGTCGAATTGGAAGTGATCAAGACGACGGGCGATCGGATCCAGGACCGCCCGCTGGCGGACGCGGGGGGCAAGGGTCTGTTCACGAAGGAGCTGGAGCAGGCGTTGATCGCCGGCACGGTCGACTTCGCGGTCCACAGCTACAAGGACGTGCCGGTCACGATGCCGTTGGTGGACGCGTCGGAGCTCACGATTGCCGCCGTGCCGGCGCGGGCCGACGTGCGGGACGTGCTGGTGGCGACCAGGGCCGGCGGACGGAGTGGTGGGGAGGCACTGCGGGCATTGCAGCCGAACGCGCGGGTGGCCACCGGCAGCCTGCGGCGGCAGTGCCAACTGCTGGCGATCCGGCCCGACCTGGAGGTGGTCGGCATCCGTGGGAACATCGACACGCGCTTGCGGAAGTGGCGGTCTGGGGGGGCCGACGCGATCGTGCTGGCGGCGGCGGGGCTGCACCGGGCGGGGTTGTTCGAGGCCGAGCACATGGCGTTCTTCACGCCGGAAGAGATGGTGCCCTCGGCCGGGCAGGGGGCGCTGGCGCTGCAGTGTCGGGCGGACGACCTGTGGACGCTGCAGGCATTGGCGCGGCTGGACGACGAGCCGACGCGCACGGCCGTCGACGCCGAGCGGCAGGTGGTCTCGCTCTTGAACGCCGACTGCCATTCGCCCCTGGGTGCATACGCTTGTTCGGACGGCAATCGGCTGGAGGTGAGTTGGGCACTGGGCGCGACGGGCGGGATCCCGCCGGTGGCACGGGGGCGAATCGCCGGGCTCGTCGGGCAGGTTCCGACGCTGCTTCGGGCGGCGCTGGTGGGTGAGGCGATAGTGCTGAGCCGGTAAAATTGTTGACCCAACAATTAGCCGGTCACTAAGATGTGGTTCCGCTCTGGCGGATTCGGACGGCAACGCTTTGGACGAGAAGCGCAACAAAGTTTTGGTCCTGGCTGGCTCCAACGGGGTTCCCAACCCCGCGGTGGACGGGCTCAGGCTTCGGTGCGAGGTGGTCGAGGTTCCCAACGTGGACCAGGCGATCGAGCTGCTTCGCCGCGACCACTTCTCGGCCGTCTTCTCCGACTCGGCCGACTTCCTCCCCCTCGAACGTGCACTGGTCGGCCAGCAGGCCAACCTGATCCTGAACACGATTGGCGAGGGCGTGTGCATCGTGGACGGCGAGGGGCGCTGTTCGTGGATGAACAAGAAGATGTCGGCCTGGCCGCCGCGGGTCCACGAGAAGATCCGCAACACCTGCCGGGAGGCGTACGAGCTGTTCAGCAAGCAGGTGTCGCCGCAGGGGCAGGATGCGCCGGTGGGGTTCAGCCGCAGCAAGCGGTACGCGTTGACGATCGAGGACCAGCAGTGGATGGAGATGATCGCCTCGCCGGTCATCGACCCCCACAGCGGGCACGTCGTGCAGGTGGCGGCGGTCGTGTGGGACGCGACCGGCACCCGGCGGCTGCAGCAGAAGATCGACGCGATCGACAAGGCTGGTCGGGAACTGGTGCGCCTGGAGTCGGACGCGATCGTGAAGATGAACGTCGGCCAGCGGCTGAAGCTGCTGGAGGACAAGATCGTCAGCTTCACCCGCGAGCTGATGCACTTCGACCACTTTGCGATCCGGCTGCTGGACCGCAAGAGCAACAAGCTGGAGCTGTGCATCTCGGCGGGGCTGCCGAGCGACGCGCTGAACGTCGAGCTGTTCTCCGACGCCGAGCGGAACGGCATCAGCGGGTACGTCGCCAGCACCGGCCGGAGCTACATCTGCCCCGACGTGGAGCGCGACCCGCGCTACATCATGGGGTTGGACGCGGCCAAGAGCAGCCTGACCGTGCCGCTGCGGCTGCACGACAAGGTGATCGGCGTCTTCAACATCGAGAGCCGCAGCCGGGCCGCGTTCAACGAGGACGACCGGCAGTTCGCCGAGATCTTCGGGCGGTACGTGGCGATCGCGCTCAACATCCTGGACCTGATGGTGGTCGAGCGGATGTCGACCAGCCACAAGGTGGCCGACGACGTGTGCAGCGAGGTGGCCGGCCCGCTGAACGACATCGCGATGGACGTGACCACGCTGATGGACGACTACATCGGCCACGACGACCTGCGGGCCCGCATGCAGGCGGTGCTGGACAACGTGGGGTTCATCCGCAAGTCGTTGAGCCAGGCGGCGGAGGGGCCGAACACGAAGGTGCTGGGCGCGGGCAACGTGAAGGGCGAGACCGACACGGTCATCAGCGGTGCCCACATCCTGGTGGCCGACGACGAGCCGAACATCCGCAACACGATCCACGACGTGCTGCGGAAGTATCACGCGGTGGTGACGACGGCGGTCAACGGGGCCGAGGCGATCGCCCTGATCGAGCGGAACACGTACGACCTGGTGGTGAGCGACATCAAGATGCCCGACAAGAGCGGGTACGACGTGTTCGCCTGCGCCCACAAGACGTCGGACGCGCTGCCGGTGATCCTGATGACGGGCTTCGGCTACGACCCGAACCACAGCATCGTCCGGGCCAGCCAGGAGGGGCTGTCGGCGGTGCTGTTCAAGCCGTTCAAGGTGGACCAGCTGCTGATGGAAGTGCGCAAGGCGCTGGCGGGGCGCGCGGTGCCGGTGGGGGCGGGGCAGGTTTGAGGCGACGCTTTACGCTCACGACCGTGACGGCTGCAACATCGGCATTCGCCTGCCTGCTTATCGGCGGCGTGTCGCTCCGCCGATACCCTCGGCGGCCTCGTCGATGCAGATGATCTCAGCGTGACGTTGTCGCTCGCCGACCCGTTGCGATGGGCAACGGCTGCACTACATTTACCGCATGAGCGTCGTCGAGCACGTCACGATCCTCGGCCACGGCGCGATGGCCACGGTGGCGGCGGGGCTGCTGGTACGCAGTGGGCACGCGGTCACGATGTGGGGGGCGCACGCGGCGTCGGTCGAGCGGCTGATCGCCAACCGCGACAACGGCCGGCTGCTGCCGGGGTCGCGTATTCCCGATGTGGTGCGGTTGACGGCCAGCGAGGCCGACGCGTTCGGCGGGGCCACGCTGGTCGTCTCGTCGATCCCGACGCAGTACATGCGGGCGACGTGGCGACGGCTGGGCGACCACCTGCCGGCCGGCGTACCGATCGTGTCGGTGGCCAAGGGGGTCGAACTCGACACGCTGCTCCGGCCGACGCGGGTGATCGCCGACGTGCTGCGGGAGCGTACGCCGGCGCTGGCGGTCCTGTCGGGGCCAAACATCGCGGCGGAGATCGCGGCGGGGCAGCCGGCGACGGCGGTGGCGGCGTCGGCCGACGTCGGGCTCGCTCTTCGGGTGCAGGCGGCGTTCAATGGGCCGGCGTTCCGCGTCTACACCAACCCCGACGTGATCGGCGTCGAGCTGGGCGGGGCGGTCAAAAACGTGATCGCCCTGGCGGCCGGCATGCTGGACGGCATCGGCGCGGGCGACAACGCCAAGGCGGCGCTGGTCACGCGCGGGCTGGTCGAGATCACCCGGCTGGGCGTGGCGATGGGGGCCGACGAGGCGACGTTCATGGGGCTGGCCGGGCTGGGCGACCTGATCACGACGTGCGTGAGCCCGCGCGGGCGGAACCGTACGGTGGGCGAGCGGCTCGCGCAGGGGCAGCCGCTGTCGGCGGTGCTGGAGTCGATGGACAGCGTCGCCGAGGGCGTGCCGACCACGCGCGCGGTCGTGCAGATGGCCCGCGCGCACGGGGTCGCGATGCCGATCACCGAGGCGGTGCACGCCGTCCTGTTCGACGGTCGCGAGCCGCGGTTCGCGCTCACGGAACTGATGAGCCGGGATCCGAAGCCAGAGCGCGTTGACTGATGAGGTGTCCACGAAGCAACACGAAGGAGAGGAATGCAGCCACGAATGGCACGAATGAACACGAATTGAGGAAGCTGACTCGTCGGCCGCGGGGCGCATGGCAGGCAATGATGTTCTTGGCGACAGCCTCCTCTTGACTGTCTTCCATTGGTGTAAATTCTGCCATTCGTGGCCGCTTGTCTCTTTCCTCTTCGTGTCGCTTCGCGTCCCTCGTGGATGAATCTCTTCATTCGAACGTCAGCCCGATCTGCCGGCGCAGTTCGTCGAGCGCCCGCATGTTGCCGATCGTGTCCGCCCGCGAGACGAACGGCGTCGCGCCGTCCAGCACGGCGGCGGCGAAGGCGTCGGCCTCCATGCCGTAGAGCGAGCCGTCGACCGGCACGTCAACCACCTGCCGCGGCGGGGGCGCGGACGAGGCGGGACGAGCGCCGCCGTCCATCTTGGGTGGCGTGGCGCGAGCGAGCACGTAGGTCGCGCCGACGGTGGGCGGCTTCCACGGCAGGGGGATCTCGATGAAGCCATCGGTGCCGCAGACGTACGCGGTGTTGTCGGCCTGGGCACCCATCCCGCAGGTGAAGCTGGCCAGCACGCCGCTGGGGAACGCCATCGTGCCGACGACGCCGTCGTCGACGCCCGTCCCGTGGAACGTAGCGGCGGCAGACATCGACGTGGGCTCGGCACCGGCCAACGTGCGCGACAGGTTCACGCAGTAGCAGCCGACGTCCATCAGGCAGCCGCCGCCGAGCGACCGGTCGAAGCGGACGTTCCCGGCGACCTTGGTCGTGCGGAAGCAGAAGCTGGTGCGGACCAGGCGGAGCCTGCCGATCACGCCGTCGGCGACGGCCCTCTGCACGGCAAGCGTGACCGGGTGGCAGCGGTACATGAACGCCTCGATCAGCAC
Organism: Tepidisphaeraceae bacterium; assembly: GCA_965198865.1. Lineage (GTDB taxonomy): Bacteria > Planctomycetota > Phycisphaerae > Tepidisphaerales > Tepidisphaeraceae > CBDAQA01. The sequence continues at coordinate 21,375 of CBDAQA010000032.1, forward strand.
GCGGCCGTGGAGCTGGGCGGCGTCGAACATCGCCTCCGCCTCGGCGGCGTCGAGGGCCATCGGTTTCTCGCACAACACGTGCTTCCCCGCCTCGAGCGCGGCGATCGACCACCGCTTGTGCATCGAGTTGGGTAGCGACACGTAAACGGCGTCGACGGTGGAGTCGGTCAGCAGCGATGCGTAGTCGCCGTGGTGCGGAACGCCGTGCTTCGCGGCGAACGCCGCGGCCGACTCGGCCGACCGAGACCCGACCGCTGCAAGTCGACCGCGTCGCGCCGCCGTCATGCCCGCGGCGAACTGGCCCGCGATGTTACCGGTTCCGAGGATGCCCCAGCGAATTGAGTCGGACATGGCCTGCAAACCTACCGCGAAGCCGGCGTTGCCGCACACGGATTGACGCGTCGCACATAAAGCCGCCGATGTCATCAGCGGGCGACGCGCGGTCAGTGCAACCCGGCCGACATCATCAGCGGCTTTATCGAAATGCCCAACCGGTGCTATCCTATCGGCACGATGTCGCAGCCCACGGCCCAGATCGTCGACCAAGGCAAGTCCGTCCTCATCGGAAACTACGCGCGCCTGCCCATTGCGATGGTGCGCGGCGAGGGCAGCCGGCTGTGGGACGCGGATGGCAAGCAGTACCTGGACCTGTTCGCCGGCTTTGGTGCGGCGATCGTCGGGCACTGCCACCCGGAGCTGATCGCGGCGGCGAAGGGTCAGGCCGATCAGCTGTGGCACGTGGGGAACCAGTTCTACACGACGCCGCAGATCGACTTCGCCGATGCGCTGGGCCGCACGGCGTTCCCGGGCAGGGCCTTCTTCTGCCACAGCGGACTCGAGGCGAACGAGGCGGCGGTGAAGCTGGCCAAGCTGCGCGGCGGGCCGAAGAAGTGGAAGACGATCTCGCTCAATCGCAGCTTCCACGGCCGGTCGATGGCGATGATCGCGGCCACCGGCAACCCGAACGTGAAGGCGGGCTTTGAGCCGATGGTACCGGGGTTCATCAACGTCGAGCCAGGCGATCTCGACGTGGTGGCCAACGCGGTGGATGACGAGACGGCGGCAATCCTCGTCGAGCCGATCCAGGGCGAGGGGGGCATCTACCCGTTGGCGACCGAGTACGCGGCGGGTCTGCGGGAGCTGTGCGACGACCGCGGCCTGACGCTGATCTTCGACGAGGTGTGGACCGGCGGCGGACGCACCGGGCGGTGGTTCGGGCACCAGTACTTCGGCGGGGTCACGCCGGACATCATGACGCTGGGCAAGGCCGTGGGCGGCGGGCTGCCGGTGGGCGTGATGTGGGCTCGGCCCGAGGTGGCGGATCTGCTGACGCCGGGCAAGCACGGCTGCACGCTGGGCGGGAACCCGATCTGCATGGCGGTCGCCGCGGCGGTGTTCGGGGTGATCGAGCGCGAGCGGCTGACCGAGCACGCGGCCGTGCTGGGCGAGCACGCCATGGCCCGGCTGCGGAACGAGAAGCGTATCGCGGGCAAGCTGGCCGGCGTCCGCGGACGCGGGCTGATGATCGGCGTTGAGCTAAAGGCGCCGCCGGATCGGCTGGTCGAGCGCGGCCTAGAGCTGGGCGTGAACGTGAACCTGACGGCGAAGTCGGTCATGCGGCTGGCGCCGCCGATCAACATCACGCGGGCCAACTGGGACGCGGGTTTGGACCGTGTCGTGGAGCTGATCGCGTCGGTGTGACGGCAGGTTCGCGTGCCGCTTGCGGCATCGCGGATGCAACGATGTTGAGCAGTCGACCGTGGTGGTCCCACCCGGCTGCACCCGCGAAGCCGCAAGCGGCGGAGATGATTGGATGTCACGAATGAACCGCCCATGCACGTTGTTGGCGATGGCGTGGGGGCTCGCCATCGCCGGCTGCACGCCGACCGACGTGGTGAAGCCGGCCACCCGGCCCGCGACCGCGCCGGCGATGGACGTGACGTTGGTGCGCACAGGGGCGGGGCCGAACGCGATCCACGTGGACGTCTACCTGCTGGACGTGCCGGCCGGGACGATCAGCGGGGACGAGACGTTCTGGCGCACGATCGACGAGGACGCCGTCGGACCGGCGGCCGACCAGCAGCTGCTGGCCAACGGCATCCGGTGCGGCGTCGCGCCGCGGAACCAGTGGCAGCACTTCGCCGACATCTTCGGGCCGGAGCTGAACCACGCCCGCAAGATGCGCGTTGACGGCTGGGCCACGCACACGGTCGACCTGGACGTGGGGCAGATGGTCGAGCGGGAGGACGTGTTCTTCCTGAACGGCGAGCACCAGCTCGAGGGGCGGACGTACGACCACGCGAACAACGGGATCGGCCTGACGTTCGGCCCGACGCCGCGGGAGCCGCTGTCGGTCCGGCTGACCCTGTGCCCGACGGTGCGGCGGGTGCAGGCGCAGATGGCCTACTCGCCGATCAACCAGGCGTACCAGCAACAGGTGGGCGACGTCGACCGGATCTACGACGTCGGCCTGACGGCCGACGTGCCGCCGTCGGGGTTCCTGATCGTCGCCCCGGGCCCGTCGGCCGACCCCGACACGACGCTCGGCGGACGGTTCTTCATCCGTCGAGACACGGCCGCCCGGCGCGAGCAGATCATCATCGTCGTGCCACGGCTCATCCCGCTGAGCGCGGCGGCGCAGTGAGTTTTGAGTCGGGCGTTCCGAGTTCGGCGCTGCAGAACTCAGAACTCCCCACGCGGAACTCGTTCACGCCGCCAGCGTGGTGGCGATGAACGGCGACCCCGCCGCCGCCTGGACGCGGCCGACGGCCGACTCGAACTGCTCGGCGTCGACGAAGATGCCCCAGCCGTTCTTCTTGCCCGGCGAGTGGACGTAGATCCACATCCGCTCCCCCTCGCGGCGGATCTCGATGCTCCGCTCCCACCCGCAGACGGTCACGCCCTCCAGCCGCTCGGTCTTCTCGAACCCCCCGGCGAGCGACGCCTTGAACGTGCCGGCCGGCGCCGGCCGGGCGTCGGATTCCACCGGGTCTGACGGGACGCGCGACAGCGACATCACGCCGTCGCGGACCAGCGACAGCGGGGCGTAGGGCGAGTCGCGCTGCGCCTCGGGCACCGGGCGGTCCAAGGGGACGAGCGACATCGTCGGCAGCGACCGCTCCTCGGCCTCGCTGGCCAGCTCGTACCTGCGGACGAACGGCGTCGGCACCGGCTCGACCGGCAGCTCGCCGGCGACCAGGCGGGCGCCGGTGCGGTACAGGCCGGCCGAGAGCGGCTTGGTGTGGACCACCTCGAACCGCACCGGGCCGGGCTTCTCGCCCTCCTCCCAGTTCACGTCGAACTGCAGGCCGGTCGGCAGCTCGTCGTTGAGGATCAGGCCCACGCCGCTCGTGGAGACGTTGCTGATGCTCGCGACGACTTTGGGCTCCTCCCAGACGGCGTCGATCACCTCGGGCTCCATCGACTCGCCCGGCTTGAACGGGTCGGTCTCGCGCACCAGCTGGCCCTGCTCGACCAACGGGTAGAGCGTGAGGTTGCCGTACCGCGTGATGCGGACCGCCCCGCGCCGGCTGTCGGCGGTGGTCAGTTCCGCCGGGGGGTCCTTGGCGCGGGTCTTCAACTCGGCGTGGGCCAGCAGTGCGGAGAGGGGGAACATGCCCTTACCATCGTCACGGCTGGCAGGGGCGTTAAGGTCCGAGCAGGCTCAATTCGGCGGCAAATTTCGTTACGGGAACGGCGATGGGCCGAGCGCGAACCGCTCCAAAATCCGGTCGCTGTTGAGCCACGTCACGATGGAGAGGGGTGGGCCTGCTCGTACGTGACCCACGGGACCCCTTGAGGCCGGTAGGTGCCGAGGCAGGATTGGACGTCATCGGTGACGTCGATGCCGTGGATCGCGTGCAGGGTGCTGGCGCCGGCGACGACGAAGACGACCGGCAGGTTGCGGTGCTTCTCGCGAAGGCAGCGGGCGACCTGTTGGCGATCGTCGGGCGTCAGCCGTTGGTGCTGCCGCTCGGTCACCTCCACGATCGCGAACGGGCCACGGGGACCCACGAGGATGGCGGCGCGATAGTCGGGCATGTCGATCTCCGATCCGCGGGTTGGTTCCGGAGCATACCGTTCATCGCGCCGCAGCGGGACGGGCCAAATCGGACCGGCGGTTGCCGTTTGTGCCGCGTCCGCTAATCTGGCCCGCCGTCCACACAGGGAGCGAGCGAATGAACGTGTTGGTCGCCGGCGGCGCGGGGTACATCGGGTCGCACACGGTCAAGCGGCTGCTGGGCGCGGGGCACACCGTGGTCGTTTACGACGACCTGTCGCGCGGCCACCAGGCGGCGGTCGACATCCTCAAGGTCCCGCTTGTCAAGGCAGACCTGAACGAGAAGCCGACGCTGCTCAAGGCGCTGCGGGACCACAAGATCGACGCCGTGATGCACTTCGCGGCGTTCGCCTACGTCGGCGAGTCGGTCGAGCGGCCGCTGATGTACTACCACAACAACGTGGCCACCACGATCAGCGTGCTGGAGACCATGAAGGAGGCGGGCGTCGACCGGTTCGTCTTCAGCTCCACGTGCGCCACCTACGGCGACCCGGACAAGGTGCCCATCACCGAGGACGAGAAGAAGAAGCCGGTCAGCCCTTACGGCCGGTCGAAGCTGATGGTCGAGGAAGTGCTGGCCGACGTGAAGGGCGGCTGGCCCACGTTCAAGTACGCGGCCCTGCGCTACTTCAACGCCAGCGGTTGCGCGATGGACGGCACCCTTGGCGAGGACCACGACCCCGAGACCCACCTGATCCCGGTGGTGCTGCAAAGCCTGCTCGGCGTCCGGCCCGGCATCACGGTGTTCGGCACCGATTACCCGACCAAGGACGGCACCAACGTCCGCGACTACATCCACGTCGACGACCTGGCCGACGCCCACATCGCCGCCATGGGCAAGCTGGACACGGTCAGCCCGATCATCTGCAACCTGGGCACCGGCACCGGCTTCAGCGTGCGCGAGATCATCGCCGCGGCCGAGAAGGTGGCGGGGAAGAAAGTGGAAGTGAAGTACGGCCCCCGCCGCCCGGGCGACGCGATCGCCCTCTACGCCGACCCGTCCAAGGCCAAGTCCGTCCTGGGCTGGGAGGCCAAGCACAAGGACCCTGCCGACATCATCCGCTCGGCCTGGAACTGGTTCAAAGACCACCCTAAGGGTTACGGGACGAAGTGAGCCCAATGGACACCGAGGCCGAAGCCGAAGCGCGTGACATGATCTGCCTGTCTGTGTGGGGCGGTTTCGACTCAGCTGATGGCCTGGCCGAAGGCGTCACGGAGTGGCTGGAAGATGACGGCCACGAGGCAGATCCCTCGACGGTGCAGGCGTGGGTCGATGAGGCGATTGCCGCGCACGTCGTCGAGCAAGCGAAGTGGCCGGCCGAAACCGACTGTGACCGCCTCGACTCGACGTTTGCTGAGTTGGAGCAGCAGGGCGTGCTCTGCCTGCAGGATGCGGGGTTCACCAAGCAGGACGGCTGGCATGCCGTTCTCCAGGCCATCGAAGGCGGCGCGGCATCACGCTTCACGGGCTACTGCTTCTTCCATCGTCAGGATCTGGAGCGCGTCATCAACGGCGGCGACCTGTATCTCGCCTTTGGCTCCGTCCAGGGCGACATCCTCAGCGGAAAGGACGACGACGACACCGCAGGGATCGATGTCGGCCGGCGCGTACGAGACGCACTGGAGCGAGCGGGTTTTGCCGTTCGTTGGGACGGCACCCTCGGCGAGCGGATCGCGATTTCGAAACTGGTCTGGCGGCGACATCGCAACGACTGAACCCGCCGATGGCTCGGACGCCGCCTGGACCCGTCAATTAATGGTCCGCCACCCGAGGTCCGATAGGTGTTGTCATGGCCGAGGCAGCCGACGGCATCGAGATCGCGCAGATGATCCGCGCCCGCGCGCGGTCGGGGGTGGACGATGCCGTCTCGATCACCGCCGCCGTGCGCGAGCGGTTCGGACCGGGCGACATTGACGACGACAACCTGCAGCGGTGGGTGTCCGACGCGCTGGACCAGCAGGCGGCCGACGAGGCCGACTGGCCCGACGAGACCGACTGCGACCGGCTTGACGTGACGCTGGCGTCACTGCTGCGCCACGGAATCCTGTCCCGCCAGAACGCCGGTCGGGATCAGGCCGCGGCGCTGGCCGACGTGGCCGCGGCGTTCGTCGAGGCGGGCGGCGACGACTCGGGCATCATCGGGTTCTGCTTCTACGACTACCAGGACCTGTTGCGCGTCGCCGACGGCGAGGACCTGCTGCTGAGCTTCGGCGAGGTCCACAGCGATCCCGACGGCGGCGTCCACGTCGGCCGGCTGATCCGCCAGACGCTCGAGGCCGACGGGTTCTCAGTGCGCTGGGACGGCACGCTCGGCGAGCGGATCGCCGTCACCGACCTGCTGTGGCAGCGGCGACGGTGAAGCGGCGACCGACGGAGCCGGGCCGTGCCGGGCCGCGTCTCGCGCAGTGACTGCCGCCCTCACGTCTCGCTCCAATGGCGCGAGACGCGACATTGGGTCGCCTGGGGCCGACACGGCCCGGCGCCGTGGGTCCGACCCGCAATGCCCGACCGACCGGCACAACCGGGCGCGCCGGGCGAGCCGACAGAACCGTCCATCGCGATTTGCCCTCAACCGCGTCCGTCGGTTCTGGTAGAACCTAACGCATGTCCCACCGGCGTTCCCTCGTCGCAGCCGTCGCCGCCCTCACGCTGGTCGGTTGCCTGCCCAACCCGCAGCTGACGGACCAGTCGCAGCTGATCAACGGCGGCGTCAACATCGTCCCCGAGCCGGTGCTGGCGGCCGAGAAGCAGCACCCCTCGACCGCGCCCGTCACCCGCGCCGGCAACGACCTGGTCGAGACGATCCAGGAATCGGACCAGAAGCACTACGACATCGTGGAGGTGCTGCGCGAGTCGGGCCTGGTGCCGCTGCTGCAGACGGCCGGCCCCTACACGATCTTCGCCCCGACCGACGCGGCGTTCGACAAGATGCCGCCGGGCCTGATGGACGAGGTGCTGAAGCCGAAGAACCACGAGCAGCTGGTGCGGTTCATGAAGTACCACCTGCTGCGGGGCCGGGTGGACGCCGACGCGCTGCTCCACACGAACGGGCAGGTGCAGACGATGGACGGCCCGCCCGCCTCGCCCGCGGTGGGGGCGAACAGCGCCGCCCGGCCGATGGGGACGGCCGTCATCATCAAGGGGATCGACGGCAAGGTGGTCGTGAACGACGCCAACGTGATCCGCACCGACACCGCCGCCAACAACGGCATCATCCACTGGATCGACAACGTGCTGATCCCGCCGCCGGCGCAGGACAAGCCCGCGACGGACAACGGGACGGACTGACCAGCGGACAGAGCCCAGCGGCTCCGCCGCGGGTTCCCCTGACGGCACGCGAGGTCCCCGCGGCGCAGCCGCCGGGCTCCGACCTGTGGGTTCACTTCGCCGGCGGCAGCGGCGGCATCGCGTTGTAGCTCGGCGGGACCACACCGTTCGGGTAGATCACCTGGGTCCAGCCCGGCGTGAAGGCGTAGCCGACCGGCATGGCGATGATGTTCGCCAGGAACAGCGGCGTGTCGGTGAGGATCGGGGCCCACCTCGGGGCGTCGGGGCTGTGGGCCAGCACGAAGCCGGTCGGCCAGGCGGGCGTCTCGCCGTTCTGGAAATGGACGGCCACGGCCGGCCAGTTGCGGTGCTCCATCGCCTCGTCGATCACCAGCGGTGCCTGGCTGACCGGGGCCGGCGGCGCGGTCTGCTTCAGGCAACCCACCAACAGCGGGGCGAGGCCGGCGGCGGTCAGCAGCCGGGCGGTCGTCTTAGGGGTTGAAGACATCGTTCAGGTCCTTCTTGAAGCCGGCCGGGTCGCTCACGTCGGGCGGGGCGTCGAACTGCGGCTTGTAGTTCATCGGGTCCTTGATCGCCGCCGCCTGACGTTGCTCCGGCGTCGTCGGCTGCGTCGTCGCCGGCCCGCCGTTGCAGCCGCCGACGTTGATCACGACGACCGGCGCGACCACGGCGGCCGTCGCCACCGCCATCCACGTCATCCGTCGTCGGCTGGTCTGCTGTGCTGCCATGGGGTACCCGCCCGCATTGGAATCGGCGACGGACACCAATGCAACCGCGCGACTCCGGGGGTCGCGTGAAACGTGAAGGCGTGAGAGCGACCATTGCACGCCGACTCACGTTTCACGCTTTCACGGTTCACTTCGTGTCCATCGCGTACTCCACCGGCGTGTAGTTGGGCGACTCCTTCGTGATCGTGATGTCGTGCGGGTGGCTCTCGGCCATGCTGGCGCCGGACACCCGGCAGAAGCGGGCGTCCCGCCGCAGCGCCTCGATGTCCTTCGTCCCGCAGTAGCCCATGCCGGCCCGCACGCCGCCCACCATCTGGTAGACGAAGTCGCCCAGCGGCCCGCGGTAGGGCACCCGGCCCTCGACGCCCTCGGGCACCAGCTTGCTGCTCTCCTTCACGCCGGCCTGCCCGTACCGGTCCTTGCTGCCCTGGACCATCGCCCCCATGCTGCCCATGCCGCGGTAGGTCTTGTAGCGCCGCCCTTGGTGGATCACCAGTTCGCCCGGCGACTCGTCCAGCCCGGCGAACAGGCTGCCCATCATCACGGCACTGGCCCCCGCGGCGATCGCCTTGGTGATGTCGCCGCTGTGCCGGATGCCCCCGTCGGCGATCACCGGCACGCCGGCCGGCTCGGCCACGCTCACGGCGTTCAGGATCGCCGACACCTGCGGCACCCCCACGCCGCTCACGATCCGCGTCGTGCAGATCGCGCCCGGTCCGATCCCCACCTTCACCGCGTCCACCCCCGCCTCGATGAGGTCCTTCGCCCCGTGGGCCGTCGCCACGTTGCCGGCGATGATCTGGATGTCCCAGTTCTTCTTGATCTCCCGCACGGTCTCCATGACGTTCCGGCTGTGCCCGTGGGCCGTGTCGACCACGACCACGTCCACCCCCGCGGCGATGACCGCCTCCACCCGCTTGAAGTCCAGCACCCCCGTCGCCGCCCCCACGCGTAGCCGGCCGCGCCGGTCCTTGCAGCTGTAGGGGAACTCGTTCATCTTGTCGATGTCGCGCATCGTGATCAGCCCGACCAGCCGGCCCTCGGCGTCGGTCAGCAGCAGCTTCTCCACCTTGGCCCGGTAGAGGATCCGCTCGGCGTCGTCCAGCGTGGTCTCCTCCGGGGCCGTGACCAGGTTCCCCTTGGTCATCACGTCGCCGATCCGCCGGCCCTCGTCCTCCTGGAACTTCAGGTCCCGCCGGGTCAGGATGCCCAACAGCTTCGGTGGCCGACCGTTCCCCCGCGCCCGCGGCCCGTCGACGGTCCCCTCGTCGTCCACGATCGGCACGCCGCTCACGTTGTAGGTCCGCATCAGCGCCCGCGCCTCGGCGATGGTCGCCGACGGCGGCAGCGTCACCGGGTCGACGATGACGCCGTTCTCGCTTCGCTTGACCTTCTCCACCTCGCGGGCCTGCTGCTCGACCGACAGGTTCTTGTGGATGATGCCGATCCCGCCCTCTTGCGCCAGCGCGATGGCCAGCGCCGCCTCGGTCACGGTGTCCATCGGGGCCGAGACCAGCGGGATGTTGAGCTCGATCGCGCGGGTGAGCCGGGTGTGCGTGTCCGCGTCGGCCGGCGTGAAGTCGCTGGCGGCGGGAATCAGCAGCACGTCGTCGAAGGTGATCGCGTCGTAGACGATCTTGGGGTGATCCATGGGCGGATCTTCCGCACGCCGACCCGACTGTCAAGGCGACGGTGCAGATGCCTCACCGAGCGCGATTGACCGGTCGCGCCACGCCCCATACCGTTGCGGCCGCCATGTCGCCGTTGCTCTCCGTCACCATCTTCCTCGCCTTCGGCATCGCCTTCGTCTTCGCGAACCTCACGTTCGGCGCGCTGGTCCGGCCCAAGGTGCCAGGCCCGGAAAAATCTGAGGCGTACGAGTGCGGCGAGCCGGCCATCGGTCCGAACCGCGTCCAGTTCGACCCGCGGTTCTACGTGATCGCCCTGGTCTACCTCGTGTTCGACGTCGAGGTCGCCCTCACCTACCCCTGGGCCGTCGCCTACGGCAACGCCAAGGCGCTGGCCGACCACGTCCACCAGACGCTGTTCCAGGTACGCTCGGCCGCCCTGGTTGACCTGCTGATCTTCTTCGGCCTGCTTCTGGTCGGCTTCGCCTACCTCTGGCGTCTCGGCCACCTCGACTGGATCCGCCCGACGGCGCGTCCGACGTCCAGAAGTCCAACAGAGCCGGGCCGTCTCGGCCCGTGACGAGCGAAGCTCGTCTCGCGCGCGGCCGGCGTGGTCGACCAAGGCCGTCGGCCTTGCGCGAGACGTGACCTGCCGGTCGCACGGGCCGGCACGGCCCGGCTCTGTCAGTTCAATTTGTGCTAAAAGATCGCCAGACGCCCGCCCCATTCGCCCGCCCAGCTGCCTTGACAGTCACCCCCGATCGGCTAAAGTTCCGGTCCCGACGGGCAACTGCCGGGCGTCCATTTTCGGCAGTAGCTCAATGGTAGAGCAGCCGGCTGTTAACCGGCTGGTTGTAGGTTCGAGTCCTACCTGCCGAGTTCCCTGTAACTCACGCCGAACGCTATCCTTAGCGGACCTGCCCGCGTCGGGCAGAGCGGCCTCTAAGTCGCCAGTTTGCCGGTATATACCGGCAAACTCGACCCGGAGGTCGTTTATGCCCCGCGCCAAGAGCATCCCCGCGTACCGTTTGCACAAGCCGTCCGGCTGGGCCGTCGTGACCATCAACGGCCGCGACCGGTACCTGGGCGCACACGGTTCTGCCGAGAGCCGCAACGCCTACGACCGGGCCATAGCCGAGTGGTTGGCCGCGGGGCGGGTCAGCCCGCCGGCCGCTACGCCAGCCGCGCCTGCCCCGGCAGCACCTGCGTTGATCCGCGGTCCAGAACCGGCCGCAGTCGCCGCACCCGAGGTCACGGCCGGCTACACCGTCGACGAACTGCTGATCGCGTTCCTCGAACACGCCCGGACCTACTACCGCCGGCCCGACGGGACGCCGACCAGCGAGTACGACAACTTTCGCGACGCGGCCCGCCCGCTACAAAGGCTCTACGGGTCGACGCCCGCCGCGTCGTTCGGCCCGCTGGCCCTCAAGGCCGTCCGCCAAGAGATGATCAAGCTCGGGTGGGCCCGGACGTACGTCAACAAGCACGTCGGCCGGATCAAGCGGATCTTCCGCCACGCGACCGAGAACGAGATGGTTCCGCCCGCCACTTACCAAGGCCTCCAGGCCGTCGGCGGCCTGCGGGCCGGCCGGTCGGACGCCCGGGAGACCGCCCCAGTCCTCCCAGTGGACGAGGCGGTCGTGGCGGCCACGCTCCCCCACCTGTCCCGCCAAGTGAAGGCCATGGTCGAGCTGCAACTGCTGACCGGCATGCGGCCCGGCGAGGTCACGCGCGTCCGCCCGGCCGACCTGGACACGACCGGCAAGCTCTGGCAGTACCGCCCCGCCCAGCACAAGACGGCTCACCACGGCCACGTCCGCACCATCTATCTCGGCCCCAAGGCCCAGGCCGTCGTCGCCCCGTTTCTGGCGGGCCGGCCGCCGGAGCGGCCGCTGTTCTGCCCGGCCGACGCCGTCGCCGAACGGCGGGCCGCCGTCGCCGCCCGGCGGCGAACGCCGCTGTCGTGCGGCAACGTCGCGGGCAGCAACCGCAAGCGCAAGCCGCGGCGGGTCCCCGGCGAGACCTACTCGGTCGAGTCGTACCACCAGGCGGTCCGGTACGGCTGCAAGCAGGCCGACAAGCTCGCCCGCGAGGCGGCCGGTCCGGAGGCGAGGGTGGCGGGCGAACGGCTGGTCCCGTTCTGGCATCCCAACCAGCTGCGCCATTCGGCCGCGACTCGGCTGCGTAAGGAGTTCGGGCTGGAGGCAGCCCAGGTCATCCTCGGCCACAAGACGTTGCTGGTGACCCAGGTCTACGCGGAGAAGAACGTGGCCGCCGCCCAGCGCGTGATGGCTGACGTCGGGTAAGGTGTTCCAGACGAACGGTACCGGCGGCTCACGCCGCCGTGCGGCCCCGCCGGTCTTTGGACTGGCGGGGCCGAACCGTCTCCGGTCGCTAGCGAAAGTTGTTTCGGCCGCGCTCGCAACGCACGCCGGTCGACGGTCAGAAGGCGCCGAGCAGGCGATGGCTACCGGCCTGCAGACCTCATCACGGCGCGGCGACCATCGAGCAAAGCTGGTCCCCGCCGGCGACTACCCGCGTCCGGTGTCGCCGCCGCCCGCCAGGGCGGCCGGAGGTGAACCGCGGAATCGGCCCGGGGACCGCGGGCTCGACAACAGTCCCTGTACTCGGCGGGCCGCGTCCCGGATCTGCCGTTGACGCCCCAGGTCGGGCCTGCGGGGCGGGAGAACGCTGTCCGGTGGCGTCCGTGCGAACCGCTGCAGCGCCTCCCGGCTGGTGTAGGTGGTCCCGCCGACCCGAACGGCTTCGAGCCGCAGCCCGCCCACGCCCCGCTGTGCCCACCGGTACACCGCGCTCACGTGGACGCGCTTGCCGCTGGGCCGCGGCGGGAGGAGCCGCGGCACGTCCTGGAGGGGCACGAGCTGCTCGGTCGCGAGGTCGATCATCGCGTTCACGGCGGTGTTCCATGACCGCGTCCCGCAGTCACGTAGCCAAATCTAATTTTCGGTATGAAAAAAGTCAATTAATTGATTCGGTAACCTGCTTGATCGCCGATCGGAAGCCGCTCCAGTCCTGAGTTTACGTTGGTTGTGAACCCCGTTAGCGCCCAACCGTCATCCCTGAGGGTTGCCCGTTCGGGCAGCCCGGCACCGGAGCTGAGACGCCCAGCAGGTACGGGCTGGCCAGCTCGTTGCGGGTGATCGCCTGGAAGATCGCGCCGGACACCGGGTTGGCGACCAGAGGGACCAAGGGGCTGTGGGTCGGCCGGGGCGACCCCGCCGGCGACCGCCGGCTGGTGATCGCCGAGACGGCCATCGACGCCCTGAGCTACGCCGCGGTCCGGCCCGGGGCCGGCACCCTGTACGCCAGCACCGCCGGCGAGCTGAACCCCGAGCAGCCGGCGCTGCTGACCGCCGCCATGGACCGGCTGCCGAACGGGGGCGAGGTCGTGCTGCCCGTCGACCACGACAACGGCGGAACGATCATCGGCGGAAGAATCAAGGCCGCGTTCGCCGCGGCGGGCCGCCCCGGCCTGTCGCTGCGGTACGACCGGCCGCGCACGCCCGGGGCCGACTGGAACGACGAACTGCGGGCGGCCCTCGGACACCGCCACCGCCACGCGATGCGAACAATTTGACAAGGTAGTAAAATCGCAAATTGTGACCGTGTTAGATCAGTGTTCCGGACGGAACGGCGGGGCGGCTGGGCGTCGCAATTCGCACCTTCATAATTTCCCATGGTTCGATCAGCGGTCTGCTGCGAACAACTCTGGACCGTGCGATTATGGAAACCCACGCATGAGCGACATCGACGAGGACATCAGGCTGCTGCTGGCGTGCGGCGACGGGGACGGCGACGTCCTCGACGGCTTCACGCTGATCGAACAGCACCTCCGCGACCCCGTCTGCGGTTGGGTCCGGCTGCGCAAGTGCCCGGGCATCTCGGCCGAGGAGATGAACGACCTGTGGGACGAGACGCTGGTGGAGCTTCTGAAGCAGGTACGCGGCGGCAAGTACAAGGGCGAGCGAAAGGTGTTCACGGACCTGTGCCAAATCATCAAGACCAACTCCATCGACCGAGGCCGGCGCAAGAAGAGCAGGGAGGACCTCGCCGTGGCGTTCGGCCGCACCCTACAAGACACCGACACGGGCCAGCGGTGGAAGGGGATGCAACCCGCCGAACGGCGGGAACTCCAGCGCCTGATCCAGGCGGCCGTCGCCACGCTGCCGTTGAAGCAGCGGCAGGTGATGGAGGCCTTCGTCGCCAACTTCCCGGAGAGCCGCGACATGCAGAAGCTGCGACAGTCCACCGGCGAACTCACCGGCACGGAGGAGACGCTCGCCTCGGTCAAGCGGGCGCTACAGGAGGGACGCGTCAAGGTGAGGGCGGTGCTGCGGCGGAAGGGTTACGACCACACCCAGCCCGGAGGCGACGGCGATGAGTGAGAAGAACGATAAACAAGAGCGCGAATCCGCCGCGTTGGACGCCCTCGCAGCGGCCGCCTTCTCGCAGGACCTTTGCGACGAGGACGCGGACGACTTACAGCGGTTGAGCGCCACGCTGACGCCGGAGGACCGTGCCGCCCTCGACGCGTCGTCGAAGGACCGGCTGGCCAAGCTGTTCGGCGGGGGCCTGCCAAAGCCAAAGGCGGCGAAGCGGCCGACGGGAAACCTGGCCACCGCGCTCAACCGGGCCGACGAGGACCAGGAGCTGAGCGAGGCCGCACGGCAGGAGATGGAGCGCAAGGTTCGCGAGGCGGAGGAGGCCGAGCGGAAGAAGGAGGGCGGGCAGGGACAGGGGGACGCCGATGACGGACGACGAGATTGAGCAGGCCGCCGCCGAGGTCCTCGACGTCCACGGGTTCGACGGCACCGAGCCGACCGACCCCCTGTTCATCGCGCGGGAGGAGCGAATCCGGCTGCTGCCCGGCCGGTACGACGGGTGCTTCGACGGCCGGATCGAGTACCGGCGGACGGGGGATGCCGGCCAGTTCTACCTCTTCTACGGCGAGGAGGTCCCGCCGTTCCGCACTGCCGGGCGGGTGCGGTTCAGCATCGCCCACGAGCTGGGGCACTACTACCTGCCGCCGCACCGCGACTACCTGCTTTCCGGCCAGTGGCACAGCTCGCACTCCGACGCCAGCCCGGCCGCGGCCCGGGGGCGGGAGCGCGAGGCCAACCGGTTCGCCGCCTTCCTGCTGATGCCGGCCGAGGCGTTCCGGGACCAGGTCCGCGACCAGCCCGGCGGGTTCTGCACGCTCAAGGACGTCCGGCGGCTGGCGGGCGGCGTCTTCCAGACGTCGGTCACCAGCACGGCCGTGCGGTACGTCGAGCTGAACTGCGAGGCGTGCTGCCTGATCGTCGCCGACAAGGGGAAGGTGCTGTGGACCAGCTCGTCCGACGACCTGGCCCGCGGCGGCTTCGGCCGGCCGGGGCGGGGTCAGGCAGCCCCGGCCCAGTCGGTCACGGCCAAGGCGCTGGCGGGGTCGAAGCTGACGCCCGAGAAGCCCCTGGTGGACGGGCCGGTCCACTCCAGCGTCTGGCTCGACGGGCGACGGGGCGCGTCCATGTGGGAAGAGGTCCTGCTGCTCTCCGCCGACGGCCGCACGCTCACCCTGCTGACGCCCCAGGAGCGGGAGACCGACTACGACTGAGAATTTTCCGTTTCCCGTGGTTCGATTTCCCGGGTGCCGCGAGCGTCCCAGCAGAGGCAATTGGGCCTCAGACGTTCACCGGCCCCGCGGGGCCAAGGGAAGACACTATGGAAAACAACGAAAAGGGACCGCAGGACGGAGAGAACCGCACCTTCCGCCTGACGGTCGACGACATCGCGTTCGAGAGCGGCAACCCCCTCCTGACCGGCACCCAGATTCTCCTGATGGCCGGCAAGCACCCGGTCGACGAGTACCTGGTCTACTGGCTGACGCCCGAGGGGCTGCTGGAGGACATCGGCCTTGAGGAGCCGGTCGACCTGCGCCAGCCCGGCACCGAGCGGTTCCTCACGTTCCTGTCCGACCGGTCGTTCCGGTTCGAGCTGGACGGCGTCCGCCAGGACTGGGGGCTGCCGAAGATTTCCGAGCCGACCCTGCGGAAGCTGGCCGGCGTCGGCGCGGACTACCGCGTCTGGCTGGAGCGCCGCGGACAGGAGGACCTGAAGCTGGCGGCCGGCGCGATGGCCGATCTGGGCGGCGAGGGCATCGAGCGATTCTACACCGGCCGGGAGGACACCAAGGCCGGCTGCACGTCGGCCGTCCTGCCGCAGGCCGACCGCCGGTACGTCTCCGAGCACGAGCTGGTCACGGAGGATCTGGCCCAAGGTGCCCAGAAGGGCATCGTCTTCAAGAACTACCCGCTGCCCCTCGGCCGGTTCAACGTCGAGGCGGCCGACCTGCTGGTCGTCCTCCCGCCCGGCTACCCGGACGCGGTCCCGGACATGTTCTTCGCCGATCCGTGGCTCAGGCTCGCGGGCACGGCGGCGTACCCGAACTGCGCCGACCAGCCGTTCGCGTTCGGCGGGCGGACGTGGCAACGCTGGAGCCGCCACAACACCGCCTGGCGCCCCGGCAAGGACGGCATCCAAACGATGCTCCGCCGCATCGACAACGCGCTGCGGGGTGACCAATGACCCGGCTCACCCTCACCCTCCGGGAGGCCCACCACCGCCAGCTCGTCGGGTTGACCATGCCCGACGGCGGTCACGAGCACGTCGCCTACGTGCTGTGCGGCCGGGCGGACGTGGCCGGCGAACCCTGGGACGGGTCGCCGCAGCGGCGCTACCTGTCCCGCGAGGTCGTGCCGGTCGCCGCCCCCGACGTCATCTCCGCGTCGGCGGAGCACGTCCGGACCAGGACCGGCACGTTCGCCGGCCTGCTGAAACGCGCCCGGGACGAGGACCTGACGATCGCCGTCGTCCACTCGCACCCGGCCGGTTACGACCGCTTCTCCGAGGTGGACGACGCCGACGAGCCGGCGCTAGTGCAGCTCGCCCAGAACCGCAACGGCGGGGCGGCCGAGGTGCTGAGCGTCGTCCTCGGACGCTCCGGCCGGATGTTCGGGCGGGTTTGGCAGGCCCCAGGCCGCCACCAGCCGCTGGCCGCGGTCCGGGTCGTCGGCGACCGCCTCCGGCTGGACTTCCCCGGGCGGGGCGAGGGGGAGACGCCCGAGGAGCTGGCCCGCCAGGCGCTGGCGTTCGGGCCGGCCCTGAACGCCGACCTGGGCGCGTTGAGCGTCGGCGTCATCGGTTGCGGGGCGACGGGGAGCGCGACCGGCATGTTCCTGGCCCGGCTGGGCGTAAGGCGGATTTTGGCCGTCGACGCCGACGTGGTTGAGCGGACGAACCTGAACCGTCTGCACGGGTCGACCGTCCGCGACGTCGGGAAGACGCCCAAGGTCGAGCTGCTCCGCCGCGTCCTGGAGGACATCGGCGTCGGTGTCCGGGTCGCCACGCACCGGGGCTGGGTGGGGGACGAGGCCGTCCGCGACGCGCTCAAGTCGTGCGACGTCATCTTCGGCTGCACGGACGACGACGACGGCCGGCTGCTGCTGAACCGCCTAGCCTACTTCTACCTGGTCCCGGTCATCGACATGGGGTTCCAGATCGACGTCGACGGCAGCTCGCCCCCGCGCGTGCTGGAGGCGGCGGGGCGGGTGACGGTGCTCGGCCCCGAGCGGCGGTGCCTGATGTGCCGCAACGTGATCGACGTGCAGGCGGCCCACGCGGACCAGCTCCGCCGGTTGAACCCGGACGAGTTCCACCGGCAGGAACAGGAGCAGTACGTCAGGGGCGGCGGCCGGCGCGACCCGTCGGTCGTCACGTTCACGACCGACGTCGCCTGCATGGCCGTCGACGAGCTGCTCCACCAGCTCACCGGCTACCGGAAGGTCGGCAGCATCGCCCACCGCGTCCGCAAGTACGCGCTCGGGGAGGACAAGCGGCCCGGCACGGGCGACGGGTGTTCCATCTGCGGCGGCCAGGACTACTGGGGCCGGGGCGACTGCCAACCCTTTCTGGATCGGACGGGCTGAATGGTGATCCGCACACTCACGCGCTGGGTCCTGGTCAAGCTCGGCCGCATGGAGCGGCCCGACTTGGTCGGGCACCAGCAGGCCGAACACCCGTCCCCCGATCAGTTGCCGCCCGGGCGGCTGGTCGTCGTCAAGGACGGGGACGTCGAGAAGTGGGCGTGCTTCCGCTGCCCGGGCGGGTGCGGCGAGAAGGTCATGCTCCCCCTGTCCAGGAAGCGGAGCCCCCACTGGCGGGCCACGCTCGACTGGTTCCGCCGGCCGACCCTTGAGCCCTCGGTCCACCAGGCGAACGCGTGCCGCTGCCACTTCTGGGTGAGGGCCGGCAAGGTCGTCTGGTGCGACGACAGCCGGCCCCGGCCGGACCGCCACCCCAGGCCCTGATCCGCGCCCCGGCGTCGGCGATGCCGCCCGGCGATGCGTACGAAATACGGTGCCCGCCCCGGAGCCGGGGGCGGGACAGACGGCCGGCGTGCTTGAAAGGACACGCCATGTGGCCGATACTAAATTTCGTACGCAATCTGGACGGCCGCCATGATCCGCACCGACGACATCCGCAAGCTGAGCGACTTCCGGCAGAACGCCAAGGCCCACCTGGACCGGCTGGCCGAGACCGGCCGCATCGAGGTGCTGACCGTCAACGGCGAGGCTAAGGCGGTCGTGATGTCGCCCCGCGTGTTCGACGAGATGGCGGCCCGCATCGAGCGGCTGGAGACGACCGTGTCGGCCCGCCGGGGCCGCACCGAGGCGGCGGGGGCCGGCCGATCGCGGCGCGACGTTCGACGGCCGCAGGCGAAGGCCGCGACATGACCAAGGTGGAGGTCAACCCCAAGCTCCTGGAGTGGGCCTCGGACCGGTCCACGCAGGGCCGGACCGAGCTGGAGGGCCGCTTCCCCAAGCTCGCCCTCTGGATCGCCGGCGCGGACGCGCCGACGCTTAACCAGCTCGAATCGTTCTCCAGGGCGACGGCCACGCCGCTGGGGTACCTGTTCCTCCAGACGCCGCCGGTCGAGGCGCTGAACATCCCCCACTACCGGACGCTGACCGACAAGACGGTGGGCGACCCCTCGACCGAGCTGCTGGACACGCTGCACACCATGGAGCGGCGGCAGGACTGGCTCCGCGAGTACCTGACCGGCGAGGGCCGCGAGCGGGTGCCGCTGGTCAACTGCGCCAAGCCCGCCGAGGCCACGCGGACGGTGGCCGACCGGATCGGCAAGCTGCTGGGCCTCCAGCCCGGATGGGCGACCCGGCAGCGGACGTGGGAGGACGCGCTGTCGACCCTCCGACACGCGATGACCGTGGCCGGCGTCGTCGTGGTCGTGAACGGCGTGGTCGGCAACAACACCCGCCGGCGGCTCGACGTCGAGGAGTTCCGCGGGTTCGTCCTGGTCGATGACTACGCTCCGCTGGTGTTCGTGAACGGGGCCGACAGCAAGTCGGCCCAGATGTTCACGCTGGCCCACGAGCTGGCTCACCTGGCGTTCGGCGCGAGCGCCGCGTTCGACCTGCGGCAGATGCAGCCGGCGTCGAACGCGATTGAGCAGGCGTGCAACCGGGTCGCGGCCGAGCTGCTGGTGCCCGAGGCGACGCTCCGCCAGGTGTGGGACGCGGACGACAAGGACCCCTACGAGACCGTGTCGCGGGCGTTCAAGGTGAGCCGGCTGGTCGCCGGCCGGCGGCTGCTGGACCTCAAGTTCATCACGCGGGACGCGTTCTTCGCGTTCTACAAGCAGTACATGGCCCAGGAGCGGCGGCAGAAGGACGCGGCCGAGCCGGGCGGGAACTTCAACAACACGACGCCGCAGCGGGTGGGCATGCGGTTCGCCGTCGAGCTGGTCCGGGCGTTCCAGGAGGGCCGCGTCCTGCCGACCGAGGCGTACCGGCTGACCGACCTGAAACGCAAGTCGTTCGAGGAGCTGGCCAGGCGGGCGGTCGAGGGGGGGCTTGAATGAGCGCCCAGCCACCGTTCCTGCTTGACACGAACATCTTCATCACGGCGGCCGGTGCCTACTACGCCTTCGACCTGGCCCCGAAGTTCTGGGACAGCCTGGTGGCCCATGCCAGGGCCGGCCGGCTGTTCACCATCGACCGGGTCGCCGACGAGGTGCAGGGCGAGGGGGAGTTACAGACCTGGATGGAGGGGCCGTTCGCCCCGTACGTTCAGGACTCCGGCAAGCCGGAGACGCTGGCCCCCTACGCCGCGCTGATGCGGTGGTCGCAGGCGCAGAAGTTCAAGGATTCAGCCAAGGCCGAGTTCGCCAAGGCGAGCGTGGCCGACGCGTGGGTCGTGGCGCACGCCAAAGCGGCGGGGGCCACCGTCGTAACGCACGAGAAGTACGAGCCGGCGTGCGTCCGCAGCGTGAAGATACCCAACGCCTGCAAGTTCCTCGGCGTGGAGTGCGTCGACACCTACGTCATGCTCCGGACGCTAGGCGTGAAGCTGACCTGACCGCCGGGGTGATGCTGTGGGAGGGGGGACCCGCGGCACTGTACAGACCGGGGACATGGGTAACAGGCGTTCGGAGACATGGGTAACACTCGACAATGGCGCGGAACCGGGAGGTTCCGATGCCGTGGCAGGAGTGTTCATCCGTGACCGCACGACTGGAGTTCGTGGAGCTGGCGCAGGCCGAGGGGGCCAACGTGGCCCTGCTCTGCCGGCGGTTCGGGGTCAGCCGCCGGACGGGCTACAAGTGGTTGGCCCGGTACAAGGCCCGCGGGTCCGAGGGGTTGTCCGACCGGTCCCGCCGGCCCGTCCAGAGCCCGGCGCGGCTGGCCGATGACGTCGAGCAACGCATCGTCGACCTGCGGCGGCGGCACCCGGCCTGGGGCGGCCGCAAGCTGGCCGCCCGGCTGCGGGCGCTGGGCGTCGACGGGGTGCCGGCGGCCAGCACGGTCACGGCCGTCCTGCGGCGGCACGGGCTGCTGGACCCGGCCGAGTGCCAGGCCCGGCAACCGCCGGTCCGGTTCGAACACCCCCGCCCCAACGCCCTGTGGCAGATGGACTACAAGGGGCACGTGCCGATGGCCGGGGGCGGGCGGTGCCACCCGCTGACGGTCCTGGACGACCACTCGCGGTACTCGCTCGTGCTCGCGGCCTGCGCGGACGAGCGGACCGAGACGGTGCAGCACCACCTGACGGCGGCGTTCCGCCGGTACGGCCTGCCCCGGCGGATGCTGGCCGACAACGGCTCGCCGTGGGGGGCGGCCGGCGGGACGGCGTCGGACGGGACGTGGACCCGGCTGAGCGTGTGGCTGGCCCGGCTGGGCGTGCCGGTCAGCCACGGCCGGCCGCGGCACCCGCAGACCCAGGGCAAGGAGGAGCGGTTCCACCGGACGCTGGTGGCCGAGGTCCTGCGGTGGCGGCCGTTCGCCGACCTGGCCGACGCCCAGGCGACGCTGGACCCGTGGCGGTTCACGTACGACCACGAGCGGCCGCACGAGGCGCTGGGGATGGGCGTCCCCGCCGGGCGGTACACGCCATCGGCCCGGCCGTTCCCCGAGCGGTTGCCGTCGGTGGAGTACGACGCGGCGGACGTGGCCCGGCGGGTCCGCAGCGACGGGTGCGTCCAGTTCCACGGCCGGATGGTCATGGTCGGGTCGGCCCTGATCGGCGAACTGGTGGCGTTGCGGCCGACGCGCGACCAGGGACTGTGGGACGTGTACTACTGCCAGCAGTTCGTCGGCCGGGTCGACGAACGGGAAGAGGGGATCGGGTCGCGGCTGTCGCGTCGCCGGCGGGTGCTCGCCCCGCTCGCCCCCGCCGACGACGCGGGGTAAGGTGACCGGGACAGGTGTTACCCATGTCTCCGAACACCTGTTACCCATGAGTCCGGTCTGAACAGGCACCAGCGACCCGCCGGCAGGGCGAGTTAGCACGCTCCAATCGCCGCGGCGCTCCGGGGGCAACCGACGGCGCCATTGACCGCCGGGTCACTTGATCGTCTTGGACTTCAGGTCCAGCAGGTCGTCGATTAGCCGGGTTTCCAGGTCGATGTTCCGCCGGATCATCGCCACGTCGTCGCGGAACTCGAACGGCAGGCGGGGGTCCATCTCCATCGCCGTCGCCGCCATCGCGACCGGCGTCAGCGGCGTCCGCAACTCGTGGCTCAGCACCGCGAGGAAGGCATCCTTCGCCCGGTTCGCTGCCTCGGCCTCCTCCTTCGCCTCGCGCATCGCGGCCGCCGCGTGCTCTGCCCGCTCCGTCAGTTCGTGTTGCCGGACGGAGGACGCCAACAGTTCAGTGTTCAACTTGCGCAACTCGTTGCTCTGCCGATTTTGCTCTTGGGATGCCGCCGTGCGCTGCTGCTCGACGTGCCGCGAGTATGCGACGACCGCCTACCGGGGAGCGGAGTGTCCGCCACGGTCCAGGACTGGCGAAGTGGAGTTGCGAAACGGGCCCGCAGACCGCGGGCTCGTCAACAATCCCTCCACCCGGCGTGCGGCGTCCCGGATTTGCCGCTCACGCCCCGGGTCCGGCGGGTGTGGCGGGGGAACGTCGTGGCGTGGCGTCCGTGCGAACCGCTGTAGTGCTTCGCGGCTTGTGTAGGTCGTTCCGCCGACTCGAACGGCTTCGAGTCGCACGCCGCCGACGCCTCGCTGTGCCCACCGGTACACCGCGCTCACGTGGACGCGCTTGCCGCTGGGCCGCGGCGGGAGGAGCCGCGGCACTTCCTGGAGGGGCACGAGCTGCTCGGTCGCGAGGTCGATCATCGCGTTCACAGCGGGGTTCGGGAGCGGTCGCCCGCACCCGGGTACTCAAACGTACGATATGGTATGTAAAAAGTCAATAAATTCATCCGGTTTCCGTCTTGGCTTGTCTCACGTTCAACGCCGTTCCGCACAGCAGTAGCCCTGGGGCGATGGGGCAATGGGCCGGACCGCCGTGGGTGGAGGACTACCTGACGGCGGCGGTGCTCGGGGCGGCGAAGTGGCCGGGCCGGACCGCGTTACCCTGGGGCGATGCCCCGACCCAAACTCCCCCTGACGTCCGACGGCAAGCCCCTCACCACCCAGCGGTCCTACCGATTCGACACACAGCTGTTCGAGGCGTTCGAGGCGGACTGCCGCAAGGGCTTGCGGAACCCGAACTTGGTCCTGTCGGCGCTAGTGGCCCACTGGCTGGACGCCGACGCGGCGGATCGGGAGCGGATCGCGGCGAAGTTGCCCGGCCGGGTGGGGGACGGCGAGCAGTGAGGAAAGTGGGCCAGCGCCAACGTCCGCCGCCGCCCCGCGGTCGATGCCAGTACAGCCCGAGCGTGTGGTGCCACCACTCGCGGTCGGCCGCCAGGACCGGCTGCCCGGCCTCAACGAAGGCACGCAGCACGCCGGCGTGCCAGTTGTCGACGGGTGGGCGGCCGCCCACGTACTCCGGCTCGACGTGAACGGCGCGACTGGTGGATGTCAGCAGGTTGCCGTCGCTGTCCTGCGCGGACAGGGTGACGAACCGCACGTCGCGACACAGCGCGAGCCGCAGCAGTTGCTCAACGTCGAGCGCAACCTTGGCGACGGTGGCGGCGGTGTCGCCCTGCACGAATGGGGTTGTCAGCGTGGCCGACTCGACGGGCACGTTCGCCGGCTTCGCGCCGTTGCGTCGCATGCGAAACAGCTCGTCCGTGAGCATCCATTCCCGGCCGTCGACCGTGAACCGCAACCGGCTACGACTCCGGCCGTTCGGCCGCGGCTCGCCGCCGTCCGGGGCCGGCAGGTGGTGCTCAACCCATTCGTCGCCGATGTGCAGCCGCACGTTCGCGAGGTCGAAACGCCACGTCGCGGCGTTCGCGACGGCCGCGGCGGCGGTGGTCGTCTCGGACGGGCCGACGTGGGCGTTGAACCGGATCGTACTGCCGTCGTGAAAGCTCACCCGGCCCAATGCGGCGAGCGTCGTTTTAACGAGACGCTCGTGGTGCGTGGCGACGACGATCGGCTGGCCGACAATCTTCGCCAGCTTGTCGCGGTCGGTCGTAGCGTTGATCGTGTCGTCGGACGACGCGGCAGCATCGAACTCGACCTCAGCGGGCACGCCGAGGTCGTCATAAGACAGCTTGCCTGGGAATTGGCCCTTTCGCCCGCCGATAGCGGTGAGGTCGACAGTGACTTGTGCCGAGATGGTGAGACGCATCCCGAATCTTAGTCACGGTCAGGGGCGTGACCGGTCACACATGCCCTGACAATTGACGATCTGCCGACGGCCTAATGGCTGGCGAGACTGGGTCCCAGAGCAGCCGATAGGCAACGTGAAGCTCTGCAAACTGTGCGGCCAGGACGTCAGTGCTCGGCCTCGCGTTCGGGATCCACAAGGGCAGTACTACTGCCGCCACCGCCCCGACTGCCTGCTGACGTGAATGCGGCCGCGCCAACGACGCTCACGGTCGGCCCATTCCGTCCCCCCTCGGCCGGGCCGTGGACCGCCATGGCGCAGGCAGACGTCCGAGTTGGTCAGGTGATTGCGACGGGTCAGAAATCGACACGGCCCCTGAACCGGCCGCCGGACGCCGGAGTGCCGATGACCGCCCAAGGATCGCTACGCCTTCACCACCTGTCCACGCAGTTGGCCGAGCTCCTCATGACGGCTGCCCTGTGCGCTCAGGAACTGCAACACGCCATCGAGGCGGAGTTAGGCTGGGACAGGAACGGCCTAGCGTGTGACCCCGCGGCGGCGGCCAACCCGCCCGGTCCGGCCGGGCGGCCCTTGGTCGACCGGGCGACCCTGACCGTCACGTGGCAAGGGCGGTCCGTTCAACTCGGGCACACCCGCGGCTTCCGGCTGCTGGAATGCCTGGCCCGCCGGCCGAACCGGTACGTCACCCACGTCGACCTGATCCGCGAAGTCTGGGACGACAACGACGAGCTCTCGACCGACACGATCCGCAGCGTCGTCAGCCAGCTCCGCTGCAAGCTCCGCGCCCACGGCATGGAGGACTTGGCCACCGCGATTGCCGGCCACTGCGGGCGGTACGTCCTGAAGCTGTAGCGGGCCCGTCCTGCGGCGGCTGCACGACAGTTGCACGACGGCACCCCGCGCCGTTGCACGGACGCGTGCGAGGATCCCCCACGTGTGGCCGGGTGGCCCGCGCCGCCCTGACCGCCGCCGGCCGTCTGGCGGGCGGCGGCGTCGGCCCGGCGGCGAGGTGCGAGGATGAGCGATCGGGCAGACGAGCGGCCGTGGTGGGCCCCCGAGGAACCCGTCCTGCCGGCCGGCGTCGCCGACCGCCTCCGGGCCGTCGCGTACTACCGGCACTCGGCCCAGGACCGCCAGGAGAACTCCGTGGCCATCCAGCAGGAACAGGTGCTCCAGTGGGCGACCGAGAACGGCGTGGACGTGATCCACGAGTTCGCCGACCGGGGCAAGTCGGGCCTGACGGCCGAGGGCCGGGACGCGTTCAACGACATGATGGAGAACTGGGTCCGTCGGCGGGACGACTTCCAGCTGGTCCTGTGCCTGGACGTCAGCCGGTGGGGGCGGTTTCAGGACTTCGATTTGTCGGCCACGTACAGCGCCGACTGCAAGCGGCACGGCAAGCAGGTCGTCTACACGACGCTGGGCAAGCCCAAGGCGAACGACCCGCTCCACCAGGTGTACGTGCAGTTCGAGCGGTTCCGGGCCGCCCAGTACAGCCGGGAGCTGAGCGACAAGGTGTTCCGCGGGTGCGTCAAGGTCGTCCAGCAGGGGTACTGGGCCGGCGGGTCGCCGCCGTACGGGCTGGAGCGGCAGCTGCTCGACGAGCAGCGGCGGCCGGTCCAGGTCCTGCAGCCGGGCCAGCGGAAGGGCATCCAGAACCAGCGGGTGACGCTCGCCCCGGGCGAGGACGAGCGGGCGGGCACGGTCCGCCGGATCTTCCGCGACTGCGCCGAGGGCGGCTTGGACCCGCGGGCGATCGCCGCGGCCCTGAACCGGGACGGCGTCGCACCGCCCGGCGGCGGCCGGTGGGCGTCGCCCAAGGTGCGGCGGATCCTGACCAACGAGGAGTACGCCGGGACGCTCGTCTACAACCGGACCACCCAGAAGCTGCGGACGCCGTCCCGGCACAATCCGCCGGACCAGTGGGTCCGGACGGCCGACGCGTTCGCGCCGGTCGTCGACCGGGCCGTGTTCGACGCCGCCCAGCGGGCCCTGGCCGCCGCGGCGGCCCGGTACGAGCCCGCGGCGATGATCGAGCGGCTCGGGCGGCTCGCGCGGGAACACGCCGAGGTCCGCCCGTCGCTGCTCCGCGCCGACCCCGATTCGGTGTCGGCCGGCACCTACGCCAAGCGGTTCGCCTCCCTCGACGCCGCCTACCAGCGGGTGTTCGCGGAGGCGGTGGCCGGCGTGCGGGCGGACGTGGAGATGGCCGTGGCCGGCCTGGTCGGAGGGGTCGAGCGGCACGACGACTTCCTGGTCGTTAACGGCAAGTTCACCGTCGCCGTCCAGCCGTCGGTCCCCGTGCCCCACGGGTACAGCCAGTACTGGTACTTCCTGCCCGACGCCCGGGCCACGGTCGACATCACGCTGGGCGTGCCGGTGTCCGGCCCGGACGGGCCTCGGGTCCTGGGATACCTGGCCCTCCCCCGGCTGCTGGTCGCCCGCCGGGGCATCCGCCTGTTCGACTCCTCGGCCGCCCGCCTGGACCTGTACGGCCACGCCGGGCTCGACATCATCGTCCAACTCGCGAGGTCCTCGTCATGACGGAACCGGGCACGCCCATCCTGCTGATGCGGGACCGCCGCCGGGAGCTGATCCCGATAGACAAGGTGAAGGTCATCAACTCCCGGACGCGGGACGAGTCGCAGTTCGCGATGAACGTCCAGAGCATCGGGGCGGTCGGCCAGATCAAGGACGCGCGCGTCAACGACCGGTTCCTGGCCAAGGAAGGCCACTACGAGCTGATCTGCGGCGAGGGGAGGCTGATCGCCCAGCAGCGGCTGGGGCACACCCACGTGCGGGCCGAGGTCGTGACCTGCACGCGGAAGCAGGCCTACCTGGAGTCGCTGGTCGAGAACCTGGCCCGCAGCCGGCCGGGGACGATGGACTTCGCCCGGGAGCTGAAGAACCTGCACGACGAGGGGTGGACGTACGAGCGGATCGCCACGGTCGCCTGCCGCCCGCCCGACTACGTCCGGCACCTGGTCCGCCTGGTCGAGCGGGGGGAGGAACGGCTGGTTCAGGGCGTCGAGCAGGGCGTGTTCCCGATCTCGTTCGCCGTCCTGGTCGCCCAGTCGGACGATGCGGGGATCCAGAACGTGCTGATGGACGCCTTCGACCAGGGCATCGTCAACTGCGAGAACTTCGCCAAGGCCCGGGCGATCATCACCGCTCGCACGGACGCCCGGAAGCGCAAGAGCGGGCGGGGCCGCAAGGACGGTTACACGGTCGCCACGCTGACGACCGACATCGCGACCGCCACCCAGGCCAAGGACTCGTACGTGCGGGAGGCCCAGGGCAAGGAGTCCCGCGTCTACCTGCTGCTGGACGGGGTCGGCACGCTGTTCCGCGACGCCGCCCTGGTCGAGCTGCTCCGCGCCGAGGGGCTCGGGCAATCGCCGGCGCTAGCCGGCACCTACACCGGGCCGAAGACCGCCTGACCGGGTGGGGCCGGCGGCCCGCACCGATCTTTTGTCCCGAAGGAGCATGACCCCATGGACGAGTCGCAGCCCGTAGACGAGTCGCAGCCGCTGGACGTCCCGATCCTCCGCCTGCGCCCGCTGCGGGAGCGGCGGGTGTCCCGGCGGGAGTACGACCGCATCCTGGCCAGCCTCCGCGCGGTCGGGCTGATCGAGCCGCTGGTCGTCTACCCCGACGGGGACGACTACGTGATCCTGGACGGCGTCCAGCGGTACCGGGCCCTGCTGGAGATGGGCGTCGAGCTCGTCCCGTGCCTGGTCGGCGTCCAGCGGGAGGCGTTCACCGGCAACCGCATGGTCAACCGCGTCTCGCCGATCCAGGAGCGGCGGATGATCGAGCGGTCGCTGGAGGAGCTGGACCCGGCGGCGATCGGGGCCGCCCTGGGCATCGCCCACATCGGGTACCGGCTCAAGGGGACGCTGCTCAAGCGGCTGCACTCGGACGTGGCGGCCGCGTTCGATCGGGGGCAACTGACCCGGGCGTGCGCGACGGAGCTGACGCACGTGAAACCCCAGCGGCAGCGGGAGATCCTCACGGCCATGGAGGGGTACAAGGACTACGGGATCGCGTTCGCGCGGAGCCAGGTCCTCAAGACACCGCCGGCCCTCCGCGAGGGGCGGTCCCGCGCGGGCGGGGGACCGTGGGACAAGGCGGCCCAGCGGAAGGGGGAGCTGCTGAAGCGGCTGGCCGACGCCGAGCAGAAGCACGACTTCTACTCCGGGCTCTACAAGCAGTACACGGTCGACCTGCTGCGGCTGGCCATCTACGCCCGGTCGCTGCTGACCAACGGCCGGGTCCGCGAGTACCTCGACCGGCACCACCCGGCCGTGGCGGCCCAGTTCGAGGCGATCGTCGCCGACGCCCGCGGGTGAGGGAGGCACGCCATGGGCAAGTGGACGCGGGAACACATCCTCCGCGAGATCCTGCGGCGGGACGCCGCCGGGCTGCCGCTGGTGCCGGTCGGCCCCGACGGCGTCGGGCCGGCGTTCCGCCAGGCGGCCGACCGGATCTTCGGGTCGTGGCCGAACGCCGTCGCGGCGGCCGGGCTTGCCCCCGACCGGGCCCGCGCCCGCCACCCGTGGCCGCCGTCCCGCATCCTGACCGTCATCCGGTCGCTGGCCCGGCGGCGAACGCCGCTCACCGCGGCCGAGCTCCGCCACCGCCACGGCTACCTGGTCGCGGCGGCCCGCCGGTCGTTCGGGTCGTGGGCCGTCGCCGTCGTGGCCGCCGGGGTCGACCCCCAACGACTGCGGCCGCCGCGGCTGTGGACCCGCGAGCGGCTGGTCGAGGCGATCCTCACCCGCGCGCTGCGGGGCGAGCCCCTGGGCCGACGGGGCGTGCAACCTCGGTCCTTGGCCGAGGCCGCGGCCCGGGAGTTCGGCTCGTGGGCGGCGGCCCTGCGGGCGGCCGGTCTCGAACCCGACCAGTACCTCAACGGACCGCCCGGGTCACCGGCGGCCCGGCCCGGTCGGTCCCAGTTGCGGCTGGGACGGGCTAGAGCAGGTTCAGTTGAGCCGTAGCGCTATGGGGATCGCACTGGTACTTTCCGAATCTCAAGGAGAGGCACCAGATGGCATATTCGACCGACATCCGTTCCCGCGTGCTGGCCCTGTACGACGACGGCGTGAAGACGGCGGCGATTGCCAAGCAGCTGATGGTGTCGCCGGCCTGGGCGCGGCGGGTCAAGCAGCACCGGGACGCCGACCCGGCCCTGCGGCGGCCGGTCGGCGGGCGCAAGCCGAAGCTGGACCGGGCGGGCCGCGACCAACTGGCGAAATGGGTGGCAGAACGGCCCGACGCGACGCTCGAAGAGCTGCGGGCGCGCGTGGCCAAGGAGCTGAAGGTCACCGTCAGCATCGGGTGCCTCTTCAACACGCTGCGGGCCCTGAAGCTGACCTTCAAGAAGAAGTCGCTCGTCGCCGCCGAGCAAAAAGAACGCCCCGACGTATCCAAGGCCCGCGACGCGTTCTTCGCCGAGCAGCTGAAGGGCGTGCCGCTGGCCGACATCGTCGTGATGGACGAGAGCTACGCGACCACGCAGTTCACGCGGTTGCGTGGCCGCGCCCCGGCGGGCGAGCGGCTCCACGAGCACGTGCCCCACGGCCACTGGAAGCGCCTCACGATCCTCGGCGCGATGACCGTGTCGGGTCCACTGGTCGCGACGACGATCGACGCCTCGACGTGCGGCGACACGTTCCGCACGTTCGTCGACGACTTCCTCTGCCCGGCCCTGCGGCCGGGGCAGGTCGTCGTCATGGACAATCTCTCGGCCCACAAGGTGGCGGGCATCCGCGCCTCGATCGAGGCGGCCCAGTGTCGCCTGGTCTACCTGCCGCCGTACTCGCCCGACCTCAGCCCGATCGAGCCGATGTGGTCCAAGGTCAAGCAGGCGTTGAGGACCGCGGCCCAGCGGACCGTACAAGGTTTGATCGACGCCGTCGGCCCCGCGTTCGCCACGGTGACCGCCGGCGACTGCCTGGGCTACTTCACACACTGCGGATACACGCTACACCTCAAGTGAAAATGCTCTAGGGAGGGCGTCAAACAAGGGCCGGCAGTGCCGGGCCGCCGCCCGCCCCCGTCCGACGCCGAGGTGCTGGAGGCGGTGGCCGCCCGGGTCCGCCAGCGGCGGCCGATGACGGCCGCCGCCGTCCGGGTGGAGGACTGCCGCGTGTACCGGGCGGCCGTCCGCCGGTTCGGGACCTGGGCGGATGCCGTCCGGGCCGCTACGTCGGCGTCGCCGGCCGAAGCTGAGTCGGACGGCCCCGACGGCGGGCCGCCTGCTGGGTAACACGGCGCTCCGCCGGTTTCGGGGTGAGCCGCAGCCGGTCTCACGACCGAAGCCGGCCTGCGACCTGTAGATCTGTCGCAAGAGGTGAACGATGCGAGCCTTATCCCGTTCGGTCTCAAAGTCTCACGTTTCCGGCGGTGGCCCTTGAGCCGCACAGGACGCGGGCGGGACGGCGGCTTGCCGGCCGAGGCGATCCGGCTGACGACGTATGAGCAGCTTGACCGGTACCTGTCCAAGTTCGCCGCCGGCGACCTCGGGCTGGTGCTCCTGCTCGGCCGACCGGGCGTGGGCAAGAGCGAGGCCGTCCGGCGGTGGCTCGGAGCGGGTCCGACCTACGCCGATCCGACCGGTGTAACGGGAGGCGAGGCGGACGACCGCGTCCTGTACGTCGAGGGGCACGTGCAGCCGTTCGGCCTCTACCGTGGCCTGTGGGAGCACCGGGACAAGCCGGTCGTCCTGGACGACGTCGACAAGCTTTACGCCGACCCGAACTGCGTCCGCCTGCTCAAGCCGCTCTGCAACACGGTGGCCGAGAAGCGGCTCACGTGGCTCAGCCGGACCACGGCGGACGGCGGCGACGTGCCGGCGGCGTTCGTCACCCGCAGCCGGCTGATCCTGCTCGCCAACGAGTGGCGGACGTTGAACGCCAACGTCCGGGCCCTGGAGGACCGGGCCATCGTCCTGCACTTCGACCCGCCCAACGCCGAGGTCCACCGTCAGGTCGGGCGGTGGTTCGCCGACTCCGAGGTGTACGCGTTCGTCGCCCGGGTCTTGCCCGCGGCCGGCCCGGTGTCCATGCGGCACTACTGCAAGGCGTCCCAGCTCCGCCGGGCCGGGTTGCCGCACTGGCGGCGGGACCTGCTGCAGATGCTGCTCGCCGACCCCCATCTGGCGTGCGTCGCCGCCGTGCAGGTCGAGTGCAACCTGACGAGCGAGCGGGAACGGGTCGACCGATTCGTCGCCGAAACCGGAGCCTCCCGGGCGACCTATTTCCGGGCGAAGGCCCGTCTGGCCGGCCTGCCTCATTGACTGGCGGACCGGCTTGCGGAGGGTTGGGTCGGCACTGCCACGCCAGACCGGCGGACGGCTCTCGCGGAGTTCAGGATTGTCCGCAGTGAAATACTTAAACGATTCTTGCATGACAACCCATGCCATTATACAGTTGGACGCATGGCAGCAGGTCGATCATCGCGGGACGCGTCCAAGGGCATCCGCAAGCCCAAGACCGAGCAGCGGACCTACCGGTTCAACGCCCAGCTGTGGGCCGACTTCGAGGCTGACTGCGCCCGCCACCTGCGGAACCCGCGGCTGGTCGTCGAGGCCCTGGTCCGGCACTGGCTGGACACGGACGACAAGGTCAAGGGCGGCATCGCCCAGCGGCACCAGCAGTGGACCGGCGGGGCGGGGGCCGAGGAGTAGCCGTCCGCCGCCGGTGTGCCACCGGCAGCGTACCGTCTCCGACGGTTGGCCAAGCCGGCCGATCGCCATTGAGGGCACCCGGGCTTGGACAACTGGACGCTTGCACAGGATACTTCAGATTATTCGAAGGATTGTGCGTGGCGTACCGTGACACACTCCAGGCCCGCCGTGACCTGCACGCCCTGGCCGCCGGCCAGGGCGGGTACTTCACGGCCAAGCAGGCCCGGGCGGCCGGGTACGGCTATGCCCACCTGGCCTACCACACCGGGGCGGGCACTTTTGAACGGGCCGGCCCCGGGCTGTACCGGCTGGCCGACGTGCCGCCGTCGGAGCACGACGACCTGGTCCGCCTGGCCCTGTGGAGCCGCGACCGGGCCGACGCGCCCCAGGCGGTCGCGTCCCACGACACGGCCCTAACCCTCCACGGGCTGGGCGAGCTGCTGCCGGTCCGCACCCACCTGACGGTGCCGCCGGGGTTCCGCAAGGAGGCTCCCGGAGCCGTGGTGCTCCACCGGGCGCGGCTCGGGCCGGCGGACGTGGTGGAGCGGGAGGGGTTCTCGGTCACGACGCCCCTGCGGACGCTGTTGGACGTGGCGTCGGCCGGCACGGTGCCGGTCGAGCAGGTGGCGAAGGCGGCGGCCGACGCGGTCGCCCGCGGGCTCGTCCGCCGGCGACAACTGGACATTGCTGCAATCGCGGCCGGGCCGGGCGCGGCCGCCCGGCTCGGGACGGCCGCGGCCCCGGTCGGCTGAGACGAGCGAGGAGCACGGCCGTGGCGATGCCCCCACCCAAGCTGTTCGCGACGGCCGCCGCCTTCCGGGCGTCGCTAGAGGACCGGCTCAAGGGGGAGGCGGCCGCCCGCGGCGTGCCGTTGAACACGCTGCGGCTCAAGCTCGTGATGGAGCGGCTGTTGGCCCGGCTGTTCGCCGCGGCCGACCCGCCGTGGCTGCTCAAGGGCGGGTACGCCATGGAGCTCCGCTATCGCCCGCGGGCGCGGACCACCCGCGACCTGGACCTGACGATCACGTCCGTCGACGCGGCCCAGCCGCTCGCCGTTCGCCTGGAGCGGGTCCGGGACGAGCTGCAGGCGGCGGCCGAGGCCGACGCCGGCGACTTCCTGCGGTACACGATCGCCGCGGCGGTGAGTGAACTGCAGGGGGCACCGCTGGGCGGTGCCCGGTTCACGGCCGAGGCGACGCTGGCCGGGCGGCCGTACGGCCGCTTCCACCTGGACGTCGGCTTCGGCGACGCCGCCGGGGGCGAGCCCGAGCGGCTGGGCGGCGACGACCTGCTGGCCTTCGCCGGCGTGCCGCCGGCATCGGTGTTGGCCCTACCGCGGGCCCAGCACTTCGCAGAGAAGGTCCACGCCTACACGTTCCCGCGGGTCGGCCGAACGAACACGCGGACGAAGGACCTGGTCGACCTGGTCCTACTGATCGACCGCGGCGGGCTGCCGCCTGCCGCCGACCTGGCGGCGGCGGTGGCCGCCACATTCGCGCGGCGGAGCACCCATCCGGTGCCCGTCGAGCTGCCGCCACCGCCCGCCGCGTGGACGTCGGACTACGCCGCACTCGCGGCCGAGGCGCAGCTTCCCGCCCCCGAGCTCGCCGACGGGTACGCCCTGGTCGCCGCCTTCTGGCGGACCCACGTGCCGTCCGTCCGGTGAACTTGGGCGAGCGTATACGTTCCCCGTCCGATCCCGCTGACCGGGTGAACTCCCCCGCGCAGATGTTAACGCCAACCCAGACTCCCATGACGGACGTGGTATTCAGTTCAACGGCACTGTAAACCCTGATTGTCATCCTGTTCTAGTCGGGTTAGGGTCGCGGTCCGTGGGTGGCAGGTCTACAGGGCGGGTCGGGGTGGGTGCGCGCTAACGGCCGCTGTAAGGGGCCGAAGGTGCAGTTCAATGCCGACGCCCCGTGAGACCGCCGCCCGCTCGGGCCCGGGCCCGACGTGTTCCGTTCCGGCACGGAGGCCACACCCAGTCCCGCCCGGCGGGGCCGACGAATTCATCGTCGGTCCGCCGCGGGATGACCTCCACGGGAGTCCTGTGTGTCTACGGCCCCGCTCGTCCGCGTCGTCGCCCGAGACCGGTCCGGTCCCGGCCGCCGGCTCCGCCTGCACCGGCTCGCGTTCGGCGTCCCGATCGCCGAGGACGCCGTCCCCAACCGCGACGGCACGTCCGACCGGATCTACCATTTCGCGCCCGGGTCGGTGTTCGCCATGGTGTGGTCCCGGCGAACGTGCCTCGGCCGCATGCGCCGCATCCTGGCAGTCGTCGAGACCCCGCGGCTGCCGGGCGACGAACGCCGCCCGCTGCCCGGCGTCCGCCCCGGCGTCATCGTCCACGCGACGCTGAGCGAGTTCGGACCGGCCGGATCGGTCGGCACCTCGGGCGACGTCGACCGCATGATCGACCTGATCGATCGGGTGCGGGCGGCGGCCCTGGAGCCGGCCCACGTGCCGGCCCGGTACTGGGCCGCGGCGGCCGAGCGGATCCTGTTCGGCCGGCCGTTGCCCGACCTTCCCCGCCCCAGGCCCACAGACCATCGGAGGCCGGCGTGAGCCGCCACCACTCTGCGTACGGGCACCGTGCATGGGCGACGGTGGGCCGCCACCCGGTCCTGGCGTTCGGCGCGGCGGCGACCGCCGCCCTCGGCGTCGCGTCGGGCCTGCTGGCCGACCGGCAGGTGGTGCTGAACACCTCGCCCAGCGTGCCGCCGGGCCTGTACGTGCGGTCGTCGGCCCCGCCGGCCGTCGGCCGGCTCGTCGACTTCCGGGTCCCGCCCGCCGCCCGGCTGTACGTGCTCGCCCGGTCGGGCCGGGACGGCCGCGACTGGTACATCCTCAAGCCGGTCGTCGCCGGCCCAGGCGACCGGGTGGACACGACGGGTCCGTGGCTGACCGTCAACGGCCGGCCGCTCGCCCCGATGCCCCTGGCCGCCGACGGGTCCGGCCGGCCGCTGCCGGTCTGGCGGGCGCGGCGGTCGCTGCGGCCGAGCGAGTTCCTGGTCGTCTCCACCCGGATCGCCAACAGCTTCGACAGCCGCTGCTACGGGCCGGTCACGACGGCGCAGATCGCCGCCGTCCGCGTGCCGCTGGTGACCTGGTGAGGCTCGGTTGCGGGATGCCGGGGAACTCGACGCGGCGGTGCGGCGAACGCGGTCGGCCTACTGCCCTCAGCACTCGCGCGAGGCGATCGCTTGGCGCGGGCGCAGACCAGACCGTTGAGCTTGCCCGTCGGAAGGGAGAAGGAAGGCGGCGGGGCCCCAGCTCCCGCTCCGCTCTCGAAAGATCACCGGCCTGCGGCCTTGCCATGCTCGCCTCCTCCCCGGGGACGTACCCGGGTCCGGGGGCTGCGGCGTGGCATGCCCTTCGTCCGCTCCGCTCCCGCGTTCCCGCCGCCTGCGGCGTGGAGTGCTGACCATTAGGTCAGGTTGTTGACCTCCCGGCCTGCCTTCTTCCGAAGGCCGGGAGGTCAACAACATGCGGCGGCCGCGGGCCGACGCCATCCCGGTCCCAGACACCCCGGGGCCCTCGCGCCCCACCATCGGGAGGTGCCCACCATGGCACACGAGATCGACCTGACCACCGGGACCGCCGCCGTCTTCGTCACCGGGCAACCCGCCTGGCACGGACTGGGGCGGTGCATCGAGCACGCCGCGACCAGCGCCGACGCGATCGGCCTGGCCGGGCTGGACTGGGCCGTCCAGCAGTGGCCCGTCCGGGCGTTCGACCCGGACCACCACAGCACCGAGGCCGGCATCCCCGACACGGTCGCCAACGTCCGCACGGACACCAAGGCCGTGATGGGCGTGGTCGGCCGGCGTTACCGCGTGTTCCAGAACCGCGAGGCGTTCGACTTCATGGACGCCCTCGTGGGTGACAAGCTGGCCATGTACGAGACGGCCGGCAGCCTGCACGGGGGCCGCCGCGTTTGGATGCTGGCCCGCATTCCCAAGGAGTACCGGGCCGGGGCGGACGACCTGGTCCGCCCGTACGTGCTGCTGACCAACACCCACGACGGCACGCAGGCCCTGCGAATGATCCCGACCACCGTCCGCGTCGTCTGCCAGAACACGCTCAACCTGGCCTTGCGGGAGGGCGGCGTCGAGGGGTTGAGCATCAGCCACCACCCGCGACTAGAGGGGCGGGTGGCCGAGGCCCGGGCCAAGCTGGGCATCATCGCCGCCCGGTTCGACCGGTTCGACGAGGAGATGCACGCCATGCTGGCCAAGGACCTGAGCGTCGCCGAGGCGGGCGGGTACTTCCGCGGCCTGTCCGGGGCCGACCTGCCGGCCACGTCGCAGCGGCAGAAGAACTCCCGGGAGCGGGTGCTCGGTCAGCTGCTGGCCAACTTCGACAACGACCGCAACACGCTGCCCGGCATCCGCCACACCGCGTGGGGCGCGTACAACGCGGTCAGCGAGTGGGCCGACCACCAGAAGGCGTACCGCGGGGGCAGCCCCGAGGAGAAGCGGAACCGGCGGCTGGACTCGGTCTGGTTCGGCACGTCCCACCAGCTGAAGCAGGCCGCCTACCGCGGGGCCCTGGAGCTGGCCGGCGTCGCCTGACCCGAGGCATCCGACACACCCGCCCGCCCCGGTGCCAACCCGCCGGGGCGGGCTTGCCGCAGGGCACCACGCCCCGCCCTAACATCGTCCGACCCAAGTGGAGCGGCCACTGTGAGCCTCACCCGTGACCCCATCCCGGCCGTTCCCCGCCTGCCGG
This sequence comes from Tepidisphaeraceae bacterium, assembly GCA_965198865.1. Taxonomy (GTDB): domain Bacteria; phylum Planctomycetota; class Phycisphaerae; order Tepidisphaerales; family Tepidisphaeraceae; genus CBDAQA01. The sequence continues at coordinate 57,613 of CBDAQA010000032.1, forward strand.
CCGAACTGACCGCCGTGGCCCAGTGGCTGCTGTGGCGGCGGGAGGACCGCCACGGCCGGCCGACCAAGGTGCCGTACGCCGCCGCGACCGGCCGCCGGGCGGACGTGACCGACCCGGCCGCGTGGGCGACGTTCGCCGCCGCCCGGGCGGCACTGCTGGCCGGCCGCGGCCGGTACGCCGGGCTAGGCTTCGCCTTCGCCGCCGGTGGGCCGTTCTGCGGCGTCGACCTAGACGACGCCATCACGCCGGCAGGTCAGTTGTTTCCGTGGGCGGTCCGGATCGTCGCGAGCCTGAACACCTACGCTGAGGTCAGCCCCAGCGGCCGGGGCGCGAAGCTGGTCTGCCGGGGGCGGCTGCGGCCCGGGCCGGACGGCCGGACCCGGCACAAGCGGGTCGGGCTCGGGCCTGACAGGGCCGGGTCCGTCGAGCTGTACGACGGCCGGCGGTTCTTCACGCTGACCGGCCGGCCCGTGCCGGGCCAGCCCGGGCCGCTCCCTGTCGCCGCACGCCAGCCGGCGCTGGACGCAGTCTGCCGGGAGCTGTTCCCGCCACCCCGGCCGGTCCCGGCCCGACGGTCACCACCGGCACCCGGGTCGGCCGACGACGATGCGATCTTGGCCCGGGCGGCCGCGGCGGGCGGAACCCGGTTCGCCCGGCTGTGGGCCGGCGACGCCGCCGCATACGGCGGCGACCGCTCAGCCCGGGACGCAGCTCTGTGTGCATCGCTGGCCGGGCAGACGCGGGACCCCGATCAAATCGCGCGTCTGGTTAGCCGGTCCGGGTGCGACCGACCCAAATGGTCGGGCCGGCCCGACTACCGGGACCGGACCATCCGGTTTGCCCTAGGCGCGGCAAACCGCACGGGGTAGGGCGCGCGTACGCCCGTCCCGGCCGGCTGCGCCGGCCGGGATGGGAATGGGAGCGGCAACGCCGGGTGCCGCGTCTCTCGCGTGCGGCAGCATGGGGACCGACCATTGCCGCCGCCCGTTGCCGCGGCTTCTCCCCGCGACGGGCGGCGGCGAAAACGGCTCGGCGTTGACACGGACGTTGTGCTCGGACTATAACGCCGTCGCCAGAGAGATACGCCTTGGTTGTTCCCCCGCTCCTGACCTCGGCCAGGACGGCGTCCCGGTGAGGGACTCGTCACCCAAGCCCGCTCGCTCGGCCCCGTGTTGCCGTTCTCGCACGGGGATGCCGGTCGCCTCCACGACTGGCCCGAGCCTTGGGGTTGGGCGATGGCGGCGACGTCGCGGCCGATGGGTCGCGACGCCGTCGCACTGGACGCTCAACGTCCGCAGCTGTTGCCCGCAACAGCCGCAGCCGTCGATCGCACAGAGTTGGGCCACTGTGGCCCTTCGTCACGTTCAGCAACCAAGGAGCTTTTATGTTCGGAGGCAACTCGCCTGGCGAGTCGTCCCCTGACTGCGTCGTCCACCAGGCCATTGTCGAGTGGTGGGAGGCGATCGAGACGGGCGGCGACTTCGGTTCGACGAATTGGGAGACCCTCGTGTCCTTGCGTCACTCGGTGACCGCGGCCCTCGCGGCCAGCCCGCCACAACTCGACTACGCTGGCCGCCAGACCGCTCTGGCGATGATGCTGGTCACCGGGCGGACGCTTCACTAGGGCTCCCTTAACTGAACAACACGTGCCCACCGCGGCACACGACCGTATGAACCTTGGACCAACAGCACGAGCCCTCCGCGAGGAGTTCGGCATCACTCAACGGGCGGCGGCCGACCGTCTGGGCGTCACCTACGCCCACCTGTGTAACGTGGAGGGCGGCAAGGCCCGGCCGTCGCCCGAACTGCAGGCCAGGTACGGCGAGGTGTTCGGGGTCGATCTTTACGTGTACGCCTGGTGCACGTCGGGCGAACTCGATCGCATGCCGCCCGCCATGCGGGGCCCGACCGAGCGGCTGGCCGACGCGTGGCGCAAGTTGATCGAGCAGCGCCGCCGACAGTTCAACGCCGCGGGGTGAGCCATGCTCGGCGTCAGGTCAGTCGGCGAGCTGGCGGCCGTCCTGAAGACGACGCCCCGGCGGATGTTCGACGTGGCCGCTCGCAAGGGCGACCACGTCCGGCGATATGAGTTGGTCGACCCGGCCAAGCCGCACAAGGCCCCGCGTCCCGTCCTGTCTACCACCGGCCCCTACCGCCAACTGCAAACACAGATCCTCCGCGGGCTGCTCGGCCCGCGACTGCGGCCGAGCCCGTACAGCTTCGGCGGGATCGCCGGGCGGAACGCCGTCCAGAACGCACGCCAGCACCTCGGGTCCAGCTTCGTCTTCACGACCGACATCCGGAACTTCTTCCCGAGCATCAATTTTTGGCAGGTCCGGGACACGTTCGAGCGCCGGTTCCGTTGCCCGCCGGACGTCGCACTGCTGCTCGCCACACTATGTACTCACGACGGCCACCTCGCTCAGGGGCTGATGACGTCACCGATTCTGGCCGACCATGCCGTGCGGCGGATTGACGCCCGGATCGGCGGGCTGTGCGACGGTCTGGGGCTCGTCTACACGCGGTTCGTGGACGACGTGACCGTCTCCGGCCGGTTCGGGCTGGACAAGACCGAATCGGCGGTGGTGCGATTGATCCGCCAGATCCTCGGCGAGTCTGGGTTCGCCGTAGCCCTGCACAAGGAGCAGGACGGGCGGCTGTCCGACGGCGAGGTGGCCGTGACCGGCTACCGCCAACTCCGGTCACGCTTGGACGTGGCGTCCGACTATATCCGCGGGCTGGAACGGAGCCTTGAGTCACATCGACTCCTCGGCCTCGGCGAGCCGTTCCACGGCCTGCTGTTCACGCGGGATCAGCTGGCCGGGAGGGTCGCCCACGTGTGCAACGCGAATCGGAACCGCACTCGCCCCCTGAGCCAGCAATTGGCGGCCATTGATTGGGACGGCGTGCGAGCGAACGCCGAGGCACGGGGCCTCCTGGTCTGTCGTAAGCAACTGCGACCTGTGTAAACGGCACCCGGCCGGGCAGCCACGGCTTGATCCCCACCAGCGTCACGCAACTCACAAAGACCGCGGACGTGGGTGCAAGGACCCCTGAGTACAGCGGTCCCCGCCCCCACACCCCCTGCCCCCCGCGGCCGATCCGGTGAGCGTGCCTGCCGGAAGGGAAGGCGGACCGCCTCCGGCGGACGGTCCCGTTCGCCTTCGTCTCGTGTCGGGCGAGCGTACGCAGCCGTGCTCGCCGTCAAGGTCCCCCCCGCGGCCGTACCGCGGGACCCTCCCTCCGGGCAGCTCCACCCTGACGGCTCCGCGCGGCCGCGTCCCCCTTCCTCCATCGAGGTGAAGGGCGGGTGCTGGGTTGTGTCCCACACCCCCGACGCCTGAGTCCCGAAGGGAGCCGTGCCCCATGTCCAAAGAGTTCGACCTCTACCAGACCGTCACCGACCGGATCGTCGCCATGCTCGACGCCGGCGTGGTGCCGTGGCGGTCGCCGATCCTCTCCGCCGGCCCGGCCGGTCGGCCCAAGAACTTGGCCAGCGGGCGGCCGTACCGCGGCGTCAACGTCTTTCTCCTCGCCTTCGCCACGTTCGAGCGGGGCTACGCCTCGCCGAACTGGGTCACGTTCAATCAGGCCCGGGAGGCGGGCGGGATCGTCCGCAAGGGTGAGAAGTCGTCCATGGTCGTGTTCTGGAAGGTGTACGACACGGCCGACCGCAAGACCGGCGAGCCGACGCGGGTTCCCGTCCTCCGCTACTACAACGTGTTCAACGTCGGGCAGTGCGACGGCATCGCCGACCCAGAGGCGGTGTCGGCGGCCCCGGCGACCGACTTCCAACCGGTGGAGCGGGCCGACGCCATCCTGGCCGGGTTCGAGGGAAAGCCGCCGATCGAAGTGGCAGGCACCCGGGCGTTCTACCGCCCGGCGACCGACACGGTCACCATGCCCGGGTCGGCCCGGTTCGCGTCAACCGAGGCCTACTACGCCACCCTCTTCCACGAGCTGGCCCACAGCACGGGCCACCCGTCCCGCTTGCACCGGGAGACGGTCGCCGACCCGCAGCCGTTCGGGACGGCCGACTACGGCAGGGAGGAGCTCGTGGCGGAGATGTCGGCCGCGTTCCTCTGCTCGGCGGCCGGGATCGGGCCGGCGACGATCGACAACCAGGCGGCGTACCTGGGCGGGTGGCTGAAGCAGATCCGGGGCGACAAGCGGCTGGTCGTGACCGCCGCCGGGGCGGCCCAGCGGGCGGCCGACTGGATCCTGGGCAACCGGGACCAGCCCGGGTGAGCGGGGCCGACGGCCACGCCCTTACGGCCGTCGGCGGACCCCGCCGGCGGCCGCGGTCCGCTTGCCGTGCGGGATCGGTTCGTCATGAAGTCGCGGCCGGGCGGCCGCGCGGCATGTCGACGGGTCCGGCCGGCTGCGCCGGCCGGACCAGCGCGGGGGAGCCGGCCTCCGGGGCCGGCCCGCTCCCCCGCGACCCCCTCGCCCGCCCGGGATGGCGGACCGCCAGGCCGGCCCTGCGGGCCGGCCGCGGCGGACGCCAGACTGGCTTGTCGCGATAACAGGCGATACCCCGCTGTCCCATCAACTACGCCCTGCGTTAGGCGTGAATCGGTAAGTGCCGTCCCCCTGACCGAAGTCGCGCAGCTCCAAGCGTCCGTCCGCCAGTTCCGGCACCGTGAACAGGCGGCCGACACCGGACCAGCTCGCCATGCCCTCCCGCCAGACTTCACAATGCCAGCCGACCTGACCGCCCCTCAGCAGCGCGATCAGATCCACCGTGGGGTATGGCCCGCACTGCTGTGGACCGTCCCGAACCGTCCACGCCGCCCCGGCACGCCCGACCATTGCAAGCAGGTTCGCCGCCCGGCTGGCGGCCGACCGGAGCCGGTGCAGACACGGCGTGCAGACCACGCGACGCTCGGCCCAGACGTTCGCTTTCGCCCGTGGGCCGATGACCTTGCCGCACTCGTCGCACGCTGTTTCCAATCGCTCCTCCGATCGTCCCCGCCGAGGCCGGCCTGCTCCCGAACATCCTCACGCGAGTTGTACCGCGCTGCGCCGCCCGAACGTCTGGACCGGTCGTCGGGGCAGACGCGCAAAGCTCGGCCCGGGGAGCGGTGACTGCGTCGTCACGTGCCCTGAGCGGGGGCAGAGCAGAAATTGCGGACGTGGGTGCAGGGACCCCTGAGTACAGCGGTCCCCGCCCCCACACCCCCTACCCCCCGCACCAAGCCGGTGAGTGTTCCTGCCGGAAGGGAGAAGGAAGGCGGCGGGGCCCCAGCTCCCGCTCCGCTCTCGAAAGGTCACCGGCCGGGTACGGCCTTGCCATGCTCGCCTCCTCCCCGGCGTACCGGGTCCGGGGGCTGCGGCGTGGCATGCCCTTCGTCCGCTCCGCTCCGCGTTCCCGCCGCCAGCGGGGGCGTGGGTCAGTCTTTGACCTCCCGGCCTGCCTTCTCGCGAAGGCCGGGAGGTCAAAGAATTGCGTGGACCTCGGGGCCTTCGCCATCCCAGCAAGCGACGCGGGCACCCCAACGTGTCCGGTCCGCCTTCGCCATCAGAAGGAGGCCAGCCATGGCCAGCAGCTACAACCGGGTGATCCTCATGGGACGCCTGACCCGGGACCCCCAGGCCGGCACGTTGCCCAGCGGGACGGCGGTGTGCGAGCTCGGGCTCGCCGCCAACCGCCGGTGGCGGGACCGCGACGGGGTGACCCGCGAGGACGTCCTGTTCATCGACTGCACGGCGTACGGGAAGGTGGCCGAGACCCTTGCCGCCCACCTGACCAAGGGCCGGCCGGTCCACGTCGAGGGGCACCTGAAGCTGGACCGGTGGGAGCAGGCCGGGCAGCCCCGGACCAAGGTCCGCGTGGTCGTCGAGCAGTTCCGGTTCGTCGACCCGCCGCCGGGCGAGCGGGCCAGTGGCGGACGCGACCGTGCGCCCGAAGACCGGCCCGACGGCACCCCGGGCCAGCCCGCCGCCCCGGCCAAGCGGGCCACCCGCGGCCGACGCCGGCCGCCGTCCGCACGGCCGCAGGTGACTGCCCCGGCGGCCGCCACCGGCGACGACGACGTGCCGTTCTGAACCGCGGGACACCGGGCGGCGGTCACTTCGGCCGCCGTCCCCGCCCGCCGGTTCGCTGCGCTTCCCGTTCCCCCGATCCGACACCGACACACAGCACAGAGGTACACCCATGTCCCGCCAGACTTCCACGATCCAACGCGACCGTGACGCCGTCTTGATCCCCCTGTCCAAGCTGGTCCCCGCCGGCCGCCGCAACCCCCGCCGGGTCAAGCCCGAGCGGGACGCCCACCGCCGCCTGGTCGCCAGCATCCGGGCGCACGGCCTGCTCCAGCCGCTGGTCGTCCGGCCCGTCACGGCCACTTGTGAAGGCAACGACAAGCCGGCCAACGGCCAGCCCGGCGCGTACCGGGTGACGGCCGGCCACCGCCGCCTGGCCGCCCTCCGCGAGGTCCACCGGGGCGACGACGCCGTCCGCGTGCCGTGCGTCGTCCGCCCGGTCGACACCGACGACGCGGCCGACGCCCAGGCCCTGGCCGAGAACTTCGCCCGCGAGCCGATGCACCCGCTGGACGAGGCGACCGCGTTCGCCAAGCTGGCCCGGGAGGACGGCCGGGACGCCGAGGCCATCGCCGCCGACTTCGGCGTCACGCCCGCCTACGTCCGCCAGCGGATGAAGCTGGCCGACCTGTCCGATGCGGTGCAGTCGGCGTACCGGGCCGGCGAGATCGACACGGCCACGGCCGAGGCGTTCGCCGCCGTCCCGCCGGACAAGCAGGCGGCCGTGTGGGCCGAGGTCGGCGGCCGGCCGCAGCACGCGGCCCACGTCCGCAACGTGATCGCCAACGGGTGGGTCGACGCCGCCCACGCCCTGTTCGACGTGTCGCAGCTGCCCGACTGGACCGTCAGCCGGGACCTGTTCGGCGACCGGGTCCTGGTCGAGCGGGCGGCGTTCCTGTCCGGCCAGTCGGAGGCGCTGGCCGACGAGCGGCAGCGGCTGGCCGAGGACGGCTGGGCCGAGGTGGTCGCCGGGTGCGCCGCAGACGTGCGGGACCGACTCTGGTCGATGAACGAGGCACCGCACGCGTACGACGAACCGACCACGGCCAAGCTGGCGAAGCTGGCCACCCGGCGGCAGGAGCTGGAGGACCGGTACACCGAACTGGACGGCGACAACGACCCGGACGACGCCATTAGTGACGCCCTGGCCGCCAAGCTGGAGGCGGTCGACGAGGCCGAGCGGGCCCTGACGACGGACGCCGCGGTCCGCTACGCCGAGGCGACCAAGGCGGTCGGGACCGCGTTCCTGATCCTGGACCCCGACGGGCAGGTCCGGCGGGAGTACCGGGTGCCGCGGGCCCGGCCGGGACAGGCCACCGGCCACGGTTCGGCGTTCGGGCCGGACGGCGTCACGCCGGCCGCACCGCAGCCGCCCACGTCCGACGACCTGCGGGAGTCGCAGCTGGCCGCCACGTTCACGCACCAGGCGATGGCCGTCCGCCAGGCGTTGCTGGCATACCCGATGGTCCGCCGGCGGGTGCTGGCCGTCGCCCTGCACGACCGGGTCCGGGCCGAGGGGCTGGCCGTCCGCCACGACGCCAACGGGACGACGCTGCACGCCGACCACGCCGAGTCGTTCGCGTCCGCCGCCCGGGACGAACTGCGACAACGGCGGGCGGAACTCGACCCGCTGCACGACCGCGGGCTGGTGTCGGACGCCGAGGCGTACGCCGCCGTGGCGGCGCTCCCGGCCGAGCGGCTGGACGCCCTGATCGACCTGCTCACAGTGGAGTGTGTGACGGCCCACCTGCAGCGGCGGACGGACCTGGTCTGCCGGCTGGCCGAGGAGTTGGGCGTGGACGTCCGGCGGCACTGGCGGCCGGACGCGGCGTGGCTGGCCGGCTACCAGAAGGCGCAGCTGGTCCACCTGACGTACCAGCTCCGCGGCCCGGCGTACGGGGGCGCGGCGGAGCGGAAGAAGAAGTCGGAGCTGGTCGCCGAACTCGCGCAGCTGTTCGCCGATGCCGCCGCCGGCACGCTGGCCGACGGCCCGCTAGCGGCTCGCCTGAACTGGTGGCTGCCGGCCAACCTGCGGCCCCAGCTGTCGGCCGACGCACCGGCCGTTCGGTCCGACGCCGCCTGACCGGGCGCACGCCACCCGGCACTTGGCCACATTCGCAACGCCGGGTCGGCCAACGCCGACCCGGCGTTCGCTTGCGCACTGCCACACGTCGCCGACCCGTCACTCCCACGGGTGCGGCAGCCGCACGACCGGGTGGCGCACCGATGCGGCGAATACTTCGGCCACCGCCCGCCAGGCCCCGCCCCGCTGCGCGACCCGCAGCCATGCGTACTCCCACAGGGCGCACTGGACGCCCACGCCGAACGTGAACCCGATCGGCAGCAGGACGGCCGACGGGTGCCCGCGGGCCATCCACAGGTAGAACGCCCAGAACCACAGCCCCAGGTCGGCCAGCACCTCGGCACAGCAGAACAGCACCACGACCAAGATGCCCAGTTGCACCAGCCCCAGCACCACCAGGAACCGGCACGCCTCTCGGAACGCTCGCATCGGGTCACCTCCTCGTCCGCGACAACGGGCCGAGTTACCAACTCGCACGCGGAGTCCGCAACGGTTTTCTCACCCGAACTCGCGGGCGGCATCTCGCGCTCTTCGGAGCAGTCCAGTCCGACTGCACGGCGGTCTGGATTCGCGTTGATCGACCACTCCGACCCGGTATAATCGGTGACTTGCAATCGGGTCCGGCAAGCGGGGTGTCCTGCTGTTGGACCGGACTGCTGGGCCGGATGAGGGCGGATTGCAAGGTAAAAGGGTCCCAGGTGTCGTTGTCGTAGCCTTTGCCTTCGGCAGGGTTTGTGACAACCGCCCTGCCCGCCCGCCCAGTGGGAACCACCTTGGCCGCTTTCGGCCGTCCTACTGCCCGTTCCTCACCCCCGGAGGTGTGGCCATGCCCCGCAGGAGCAACCTGTCCCGTGACCGCGTCGATGCCGACCGGATCGGCCGCATGGGCGGCCGCCACCCCGGCCAGGGAGGCGTCGGCGGCGCGCTCGCCCGCCGCCTGGGACGCGCGAAGATCGGCAGCCGGCCGCGGCCGTCGGCCGGCTTCGGCCGCCGCCAGCGGGTGGTCGTCAAGGCGCACGTGAGCCGACACAAACCGGGCAAGGCGCGGGGCAGTTTGGCCCGCCACGCGTCGTACCTGGGCCGCGAAAGCGCCAGCGTCGACGGCCGTCCCGGCGTGTTCTACGACGCCGCCCAGACCGGCGTGGACACCCGCCGGACGGTCGCGGGTTGGGTGGATGACCGCCACCACTTCCGCCTGATCGTCTCGCCCGAGCACGGCGCGGGCGTCCCCGACCTGACGGCGTACATCCGCGAGACGATGCGCCGCGTGCAGCGAGACCTGGGCACCGACCTGACCTGGGTGGCGGTCAACCACCACAATACGGACAACCCCCACGCGCACGTCGTGGTCCGCGGCCGGCGGGCGGACGGGGCCGACTTGGTCATCCCCCGGCGGTACGTCTCGCACGGCATCCGCGACCGGGCGAGCGAGGTGGCGACCGAACTGCTGGGCGAGCGAAGCGTGGCCGAGGTGCGGTCGGCCAAGGGCCGGGAGGTGGAAGCCGAGCGGTTCACGTCGCTGGACCGCACGATCGAGCGGCACCTGGACGGCGGCCGGATCGACCTGTCCCGGGATCGACGGATCGGCTTCGACCGGGACGACCGACAGCTGGTTCAGGCCCGGCTGCAGTTCCTCGCCGGGCTCGACCTGGCACGCAAGGAACGCGGCAACCGGTGGCGGGTGGAGCCGACCTTCCGCCAGGCGTTACGCGACCTGGGCGGCCGGAACGACGTCATCCGTCAGCTGCACGCGACGATGGGGACGGAGGCCGGACGGGTGGAGCGGGCGACGGCCGGCCGGGCCCCCGTGAGCGGCATCGTGGTGGCCAAGGGGAGCCCCGACGAGGCGGGCGACGACCGGTTCGTGGTCGTCCGCGACGCGGCCGGGCGGGCGCACTACGGCCGGGTCCGGGACGGCGAAGCGTTCCGCGACCTGAGGGTCGGGTCGGTGGCCGAACTGGGGGCGGCGACGCATCGTCGCCACGCCGCGATGGAACAGGTGGCGGCCGTCACGGCGGCGCACGGGGGTACCTACTCGGCCGACATGCACGCCGACTTCCTGCGCCAGACCCGGCCGGATGTGGCAGCCGGAGAGATTACCTCATTGACTCGTTCGGCGGCGGGGCGGCTGGCCTTCCTGGCCGCTTCGGACGGGTCGGGCGTGCGCGACCTGGGCGGCGACCGGTACGCCGTGGACCCGGGAGCGGCGACCCGCCTTGCCAGCGCCGCCGGCGAGCGGACGGACGTGCGGGTGGTCGCGGCCTACCCGTTGGCGGCGCAGGTGGAGGCCCACGCTGTGACCTGGCTGGACCGGCAGTTGGTGCCGTCCGGACGCGACGACCGGGTGCGCGATCACCCGGCCGTTACGGCTGCGATGGCGGAGCGACAGCAGTGGCTCGTGACGCACGACTATGCCGACCGGGCGGCAGACGGGCGCGTCACGTTGCGCCCGGACGCGCTCCGCCGGTTGGCGGCCGAGGAACACGCCGCGGTCGCCGATCGGTTCGCCCACCGACACGGCCTGCCCGTGTCGGAGCTGGCCGTCGGCGACGCCGTCGCCGGCGAGTACCGCGGGACCGAGCGGCTGCACGGCGGCTCGCTGGCGGTGGTCGTCACCATCGGCGGCGTGGTGGTCGCGCCGGTCGAGCGGACGCCCGACGTGGCGGTCGGCAGCACGGTCGAGCTGGACCGCCGGGGCGGCCGGCGGGCGACCGTGACCCCGCTCGCCGGCCAATCGCTGGACCGTCAGACCGGGGCCGAGCTTGACGGGTTGGAGGCCGGCCGATGACGCGACGCCACACACTACTCCTGTACGCGGTCGTCCTACTGGTCGGCCTCATGGTCGCCACCCAGTGGGTCGGCTACCGCCTGGCGTACCACCCGGCCCTGGGCGGCCTGCGCGTCGGCCGGGGCGTCGTCTACCCACCGTGGGCGCTGCTGGTGTGGGGCGTCCGCTACGGCCGGGACGTGCCCCGGGCGCTGGACGAGGGGTACGCCATCGTGACGTCGGCGGCCGTGCTGGCGACCGTCGCCCTGGCCGTCGCCGGCCGCGTCCGCCGCCGGATCCCGGTGCGGGAGGTCGGCCGTGAGCGGTGGGCGACCGAGCGGGACATGCGGGCCGCGGGGCTGCTCGGCGGCCGCGGCGTCGTGCTGGGCCGCGTGGACCAGCGGTACCTGACCTACGACGGCCCCGAGCACCAGCTGGTCAGCGGGGCCAGCCGCAGCGGCAAGGGGGTCGGGCACGTGATCCCCACCCTGCTGAACTGGCCCGGCAGCGTGCTGGCCTACGACGTCAAGAACGAACTGTGGGACGTGACGGCCGGGTTCCGGGCCACGCTGGGCAGCTGCCTGTTCTTCAACCCGACCCGCCCGGACAGCGCCCGCTTCAACCCGCTACTGGAGGTGCGGAAGGGGCCGGCCGAGGTCCGCGACGCCCAGAACCTGGTCGAGATGCTGACCAACCCGACCGGGGCCAAGCAGTCGCTGGACGTGTGGGACCAGCAGGCCGGCCAGCTCCTGGTCGCGCTGGTGCTGCACGTGCTCTACACCGAGCCGGACGACCGCAAGACGCTGTTCGTCGTCCGCCAGCGGCTGCTCGACTTCCGCCGCACGGCGGCCGACATGACCACGGCCCGGCACCGCCTCAACCCCGCCACCGGCGAGCCCGAGCCCCACCCCGAAGTGGCCCAGGTGGCGGCCGAGCTGCTCCGCCAGCCGGAGAAGTTCCGGGCGAGCGTGTGCGGCACGGCCGCGTCTTACCTGACCCTGTGGGCCGACGAGGTGGTCGCCCGCAACACCTCGGCCAGCGACTTCCGCCTGGGCGACCTGGCCTGCGCGAGCAAGCCGATGACCTTGTACCTACAGCCGCCGCCCAGCGACGCGCCGCGGCTGCGGCCGCTGGTCCGGCTGGTGTTGAACCAGGCCTGTCGGGCGTTGATGGAGCACCTGGACGCCGACGGGTCCGGCCGGCCCAAGCGGCACCGGTTGCTGCTGAGCCTGGACGAGTTCCCCACGCTAGGCCGGCTGGACTTCTTCACGTCCAACCTGCGGCAGATGGCCGGGTACGGCCTCAAGGCGCACCTGATCGTGCAGAGCTTCAACGACGTGGTCGAGCAGTACGGCCCGCACAACACGATCCTGGACAACTGCCACGTCCTGACCGCCTTCGCCGCCGCCGACCCGGTCACGTGCCAGCGGGTCAGCCAGATGACCGGCACCGTGACCGAGTACCGCGAGAGCTACTCCCAGCCCGGCCGGCAGTGGACGGCGGCACGGACGGTCAGCCACAGCGAGCAGGTCCGACCGCTGCTCGCGCCCGGCGACGTGCGGGAGTTGCCGGCCGACGAACAGCTGGTGTTCGTCACCGGCGTGCGGCCCATGCGGGTGAAGAAGGTGCGGTACTACGAGGACCCGACGTTCCGGGCCCGGCTGCTGCCGGCCCCGGCCGGGCAGGTCCGGGCGGAGGGCGACGCGGAGCTGTTGGCGACCGGGTGGGCCGGCGAGCGGGCGAAGGGGACGACACCGGGTCCGGTGTCACAGCCGGTGCCTGCCGCGACTGCGCCCGAGTCGGAACCTGACGAGCCATTCGAGGACGCGGACGACGTGGCCGACGACGAGGGGAACGACATCGACTTTGACCGGGAGGACGTATGAGCGACGACGCACTGACGGACACACCCACGCCCGGCAGCCGTGGGCCGGTCGGCCACGCGACCGGCGGCGGCGGCCACCGCGTGCAGGTCACGGTGTTCCTGGAGCCGGCCGTCCACCGGGCGGCCAAGCGGCGGGCGGCCGAGGCCCACCTGTCCCTCTCGGCGGTCGTGGCCGAGGCGGCCAAGGAGTCGCTCCTGTCCAGCTATCGGTCCGACCGGGAACAGGAGCTGCTGCGGGCGGCCGACCGCAACTTCCACGCCCTCCGCCGCCTGGACGGGCGGCTGCGGCTGGAGGTGGCCGTGCTGAAGGAGATGGTCGGGCTGGGCGTACGGTCGTTCCTGAACCACACGCCGCCCGTGCCGGAGTCGGGCAAGGCCGCGGCCCTGCTCAGCGGCAAGCAGCGGTTCGGCCGCTACCTGGACCTGGTCGCCGCCAACGTCCGCGGCGGCGACTCCGTCCTGGCCGACGTGACGTCGCCGGAGTCGCCCGCCGAGGCTGGCGACGAGGTCGACCGAGGTGCGGGCAACCCACCCGCGCCACCAGCAGGTCCGGACGCCGCGGCCGGTGGGGCGGTGCGGCAACACCAATCCACCCCGACAGGAGCACACCCATGATCCGCACCGCCGTCGAGCAGCGACACCTGGAGAGCCTGACGCACGCCCTCGGCCCGGTCGTGGCCGGCGCACTGGCCCAGCCGGACGTGGTCGAGGTCATGGCCAACCCCGACGGCACCCTCTGGGTCGACCGGGCCGGCGTCGGCCGCGAGCGGGTCGGCACTATTGAGCCGGCCGCGGCCGAGACCACGGTGCGTCTGCTGGCCAGCCACATGGGCCAGACCGTCACCCCCGACCGCCCGGCCGTCGCCGGCGTCCTGCCCCGCGGCGGCGAGCGGTTCCAGGGCGTCCTGCCCCCGCTATACTCTACCCGCCCAGGAGTGAGACATCCTCGAACTCCTGGAACTTCAGCGTCATCAGCGACGCCATGTCCTTGGCGTGCGTCGTCGTCACGCCGCCCAGCACCGACTCGACGGCCGAGCGGAAGGCGGCGAAGTCGGCGTGGAACTTGCCGTAGCACGCCCGCCGCTTGGTGAACCGCCACAGCCGCTCGATCAGGTTCAGGTTGGGGCTGTACGACGGCAGGAACAGCAGCTCGATCTTAAGCTCGGCCGCCAGGGCCATGACCACCGCGTTCCGCTGGTAGCGGGCGTTGTCCAGCACCATCGTGACCGGCCCGGCCAGCCCCTTGGCGGCCACGGCCCGGAGCAGCTCGCACATGGTCTGGGCGTTGACCACGGTCGTGTTGGTCACGGTCGTCAGCTGGCGCGTGACCGCGTCCCACGCGCCCAGCACGTTCAGCCGCTGCCGGCCCGAGGCGGCCCGCACGTGGACCCGCAGGATCGACCACAGGTGACACAGGAACGTGGCGAACACGAAGTGGGCCGCGTCGACGAACAGCACGTGCCCCCGCCCGGCGACGGCCGCGTCCAGCTTGGGCTGCAGCTGCTCGGCCAGGAACCGCCGCTGCTCGGCCACGTGCTCCGCCAACTTTTTTTCGGCGGCACCGGGACGGCCCGCGCCCGCTGCCAGGTGAACCCCAGCCCGGCCAGGAACGTGCGGGTCTGGGTCGGCCCCCGGCGGATGCCGGTCACCGCGAAGATCCGCTCGGCCGCCTCGGCCGTCGTCCGCACGGGCCGCCCGGTCAAGTCCGCCCGGATCGCCGCCGCGTGTTCGGCCAGGCTGCTGACCGGCCCCTTGACGTCCCGCCGCCGCAGCCCGTCCAGGCCGCCGTCCCGCAGGGCCGCCACGTACCGCTCGGCCGTCGCCCGCGACACGCCGGCCACCGCCCCGGCCACCTCCCGCGTCAGCCCGCAGTGGACCGACCAGACGAACGTCATCTTCCGCCGGACGTGCAGGTCGGGGTGGCCGTACCGCTCGGCGTCGACGACCCGCCGCTCCTCGTCCGTCAGCGCGATGCGATGCCAAGCCATCCGTGGCCCTCCGTGACTACCGCCCCTGGCGGCTGGTTCACGGCGGGTATACCGGCGGCCGAGAGGCCCGTCCAGAATGCCTCATCAGCAGCCGGGCAGGGTATAACCGACCGCCCGACGTTCTCCATCCGCAAGCGGGCGAGCCTGGTCTACACGCTGGACGACTACGTCGCCTCCGGCGTCCTGGCACCGGCCGACGCCGACGTCCTCCGCCGAGCCGTGGCCGACCGGCAGAACATCCTGGTGGCCGGCGGGACCGGGTCGGGCAAGACGACGTTGGCCAACGCGCTCCTGGCCGAGCCGGCCTTCCGCCGCGACCGGGTGGTCGTGATCGAGGACACGAAGGAGCTGCAGTGCCCGGCCGAGGACCGGGTCGAGCTGCTGACCAAGGCGACGGACCCGCCGGTGAACATGACCGACCTGCTGCGGGTCACCCTGCGGCTCCGCCCCGACCGCATCGTCGTCGGCGAGGTCCGCGGCCCCGAGGCCCTGGCCCTGCTCAAGGCCTGGAACACCGGCCACCCCGGCGGCGTCGCCACGGTCCACGCCAACTCGGCCGCCGACGCCCTGCACCGGCTGGAGGACCTGGCCGGCGAGGCGTCGGCCACTGTGCCGCGACGGGCGATCGCGTCGGCGGTGAACGTGGTCGCGTTCATCGAGCGGACGGCCGGTACCCCAGGAGGACGGGTGTCGACCGTCGCACGCGTTCGAGGACTTCACGCCGGTGAGTACGCTCTTTGACAGGATAGCGGTCGGTCTCAAGTCGATGCCCATCGCCAGCCGTGTCGTGCAGCCTGGATGGCGACTGCGAAAGTCTCAAGCCCGGGCGTTTGTTGACAAGTCTATCATTTCGCGACGATAGTGCCTCGCGTCCTGAGATGGGAGGATGTTAGGTGCTCTACCGGAGGTCGCAGGAGATCGAGGGTCGATTGCGCCAGATCGTGTCGCTCATTCGAGCCGCGCGGCACACAACGCATTCGCTCGCGATTTCCCTCGACACGTCGGAACCGACAATCTCGCGAAGTCTCTCCGCCCTGAGGGAGCGAGGGTATGAGATTCGGTCGGTGAAGGACGGAAGCGGCTGGCGGTACGAGATCCTATCGGAACCCGAACTGGCGCCAGGACGGTAAGACAATGGCGACCACTGTGACAGACGGATGGAGGCAGGAGCTGGCGATCGCCAGTTGGGGTCCGCCCACGTTCTTCACCGCTTCCGATGATCTCGTGGTTGCGGGCCGGCCCGTGCCGCAAGCCCACTCGATGCGGCGAGCCTTCGACGACTTAGGCGTCGATGCGATCGTTTGCTTCAGCAACGCGCCCCTGATTTACTTTCGGGAGGTGGAGCGAGTCGAGGCGGCTGAGGTCAACGAGTTGCACCGCCGATTCTGGAGCCAGGGGCTCGCACCCGTCCTGGTCCTGATCAGCGACGCGGAGGTGTTCGTCTACTCCGGTCTCGCCCTGCCGGCCCGCGAAGGTGAAACGTTGTTCGACCGCGGCGGGGACGACCGGCTCGTCGCGCAGCTAGACCGGGTCACGCAGGCCGCCGAGTTGCGTCAACTCGTTCTCTCGGTGGAATCCGGCGAGTTCTTTCGCCGTCACTCACGCTCGTTCGATCCAGGACGGAGGGTTGACCGCGAGTTGCTCCGGAACCTGAAGGCCGCCCGCGACGAGATGGATCGGACTAGGAGCGGAAGGTTAGCACCGGGCGTGCTCGACGCCCTCCTGTGCCGCGTCATCTTCGCCTGTTACCTGTTCGACCGGAAGGTGATTGACCGCGACTACCTAGAGTCGTGCGGCGTCCAGAATGCCGCTGACCTGCGGGACGTCGTGTGCCTTCCGAAGCGCGAGGCCAGGCATGCGCTCGAACGCCTTTTTGATCAGCTCGGTCGAGACTTCAATGGCGACCTCTTCCGGGGTGACGTTGGAAGCGAGTGGGGGTCAGTGGACGACGCGCACCTGACGGTTCTGCAACGGATGCTCATCGGGGCTGACGTGTGCACGGGCCAAGGCGCGTTCTGGCCGTATGACTTCGGCGTGATCCCCATCGAGACAATCAGTTCGATCTACGAGCATTTCCTGAAAACTGCAGACGCCCGGGCCAAAAAAGAGTCCGGAGCTTTCTACACGCCACGGTTCCTGTGTGAGGTCATCCTCGACCTGGCACTTGATGGGATCGGGTCGCTTCTGGGCAAGCGGTTCCTGGACCCATCCTGCGGCTCTGGCATCTTTCTCGTCGGCCTATTCAACCGCATGGCTGAGGAGTGGAAGCGAGCGAACCCGCGAGCCCGGTACGACAGCAGAGCGAACGGACTGATGGGGCTGCTTACGGAGAATCTTTTCGGTGCCGACCTGAACCCGACTGCATGCCACATCACGGCGTTCAGCCTGTACCTAGCCTTCCTGGACCAGCTCTCGCCGCCCGACATCCGCAAGCTCCAGGCGAAGGGCAAGTTCCTGCCGCCGCTCGTTTTCTCGCCCGGCGAGGACCCATCTAAGGAGCCCGGCCGTTCGGTTCTCCACGGGGACTTCTTCGACGTCGGGCAAGACGTTCCGACAAACTTCGATTTGGTGGTCGGCAACCCACCCTGGATGAGCGCGACCAGCGATGCGGTACCGTTCGTCCGCTGGTGCAGAAATGAAAGGCTGCCGCTGCCAGACCGACAGGCAGCCTTGGCGTTCGCGTGGAAGGCTCCCCGCCACCTGTCTGCCGCCGGGCGATGTTGCCTCGTCCTACCCCACGGTGTCCTATTCAACCATGGACCTGTCTCGCTGAGGTTCCAACACGCTTGGCTGACGGCCCACGCGGCGGAAGTCGTGCTCAACCTTGCGGACTTTCAGCGGTTCCTGTTCGAGGAGGCGGAAAACCCTGCTGTAGTCATTCGTTATCGCAAGACGCCGCCGGCCGACGGCGACGCACCGATCCGATACCTGACGCCGAAAATGGATTGGACCGTCGCGCAGGCGGAGCTGCTGAGCATCTACCCTCAGGACCAGAAGCCGATCCGCGTGGGGGATGTACTGGCCGACCTCAGGGCGAACGGGATGCCGCTGATCTGGAAGGAGCGGTACTGGGGCACACCGCGGGATTGGAAGCTGCTCGACCGACTCAAAGAGTTCTCGAAGCTAAGCGCGCTGGCCGGCCGGCGGGCGACCCGCTGGACGGTCGGCCAAGGCTTTCAGAAACCCGGCCCGAGCGACGGGCCCGACGACCGCAAATCGGTCACGATGCCCACGCGGACCATCGTGGAGGCGAGCGGCGAGCATTTCGCCCTGTTCCTCCTCCCTGCCGATTGTGGGCTGCTGCCGTCTGACACCGTGGAGCTGCGTGACCGATCAAACACAAACGTTGAAGTGTTCCGCGGCCCTCACGTTCTCATAACCGACGGCTTTAAGGTGGCCTTTGCCGACTTTGACGCGACGTTCCGCCAGTCAGTCCGTGGCATCACCGGGCCGATGGCCGACCGCAAGTTGCTCGTGTTCCTTTCGGCCTATCTAAATTCCCCGCTCGCGAAATATTACCTGTTCCACACATCGGCGAACCTAGGCGTGGAGCGGGCCAAGGCCGAGTCGGCGGATGTATTGCGGTTGCCCTTCCCGCTGCCGGAGGACGCGCCCGCCGGTCGCGACGCGGAGGGACTGGTCGACCAAGCTTACGAGATCTACCGGCGGGCCGTAGGGGCTTCGACGGCCGATGCGTCGGGGCGGCAGAAAATTACCGCGGAGGCGATCAGCGAGCTTTCGGAACTCGTTCTCGCCTACTTCGACGTCGATGACAACGAGCGGATCCTGATCGAGGACACGAATGGGGTGCTGTACGGGAGCGCACGCCGCCGCCGCATTGATGAGTCCGTGCCAACCCTCCGTCCCAGCACGCCGGACGATCGCGTTGCCTATGGGGCGGTCGTCTGCGCGACGATGAACGACTGGGCACGTGGAGGCAAATACGAGGTCCACTCGACCATCCACAGCTCAGACCAAGCGGGGGTCGCGGTCGCTGTGTTCCACAAGGCACGACGGGGCACTGGCTCAACCCAGGTCGCCACGCCTCCCGACGGTTTTTTGCTAGCTCTAGAGCGGCTTCAAAAGGCGTTCCGAGAGGAGCGAGGAACGGTTGAAATGCTTAGGGGCGTCAAGGTGTTCGACGGCGACCGGCTGTACGTCCTCAAGCCTCTGAGTCAACGATTTTGGACGCGTACCACCGCCCTGAACGATGCAGACGAAATCGCGGCCGCCATCCTGTCGCCTACTCGGAGGGCTAACGCATGACGGTTGGCGACGAACAGGTCTGGTCCGACATCTTCCCGGACGACCTGATACCCAGGATCATCGACCTTGTCTGGGACACTTGGCAAGCCGTCCCGAGTCCCGCCATCAACGACCTCGAAGTGCCGATCACCCGTCGTTTCAAGCATTCTTTGAAGCAGGCGAAGGACTACCGAAAGCTGCCCGTTCGTATCGAGAGGGAGGCGGTAGAAGACGACCCGAAGACCGGCGCGGAGTTAGGACGTATAGACCTGAAACTGGTGCCTGCTGGGTCCGCCTTAGAGGAGGTCTACTTCGCGTTCGAGTGCAAGCGGCTGAACGCGGTCGAACGTGGACGGCCCCGCACGCTCGCCCCCAAGTACGTGACCCAAGGGATGATGCGGTTCGTCGACGGGCGGTACGGCGGCTCGGTCATCCAGGGCGGAATGATCGGTTACGTTTTGGACGGCCGGACATCCCACGCGATTAGTCGGGTCGGAAAAAATATCGACAGCCGCCGCACCTTGCTCAGACTGACTGCCGGCCCATCGCTGCAACCCTCAACGGTCCGACCCGCCAACACGTTCGTTCGTGAGACGATGCACGTCCTGCCGGATTCCCGCGTGTTCCGCCTGCACCACATCTTCCTCGCAGGCGCGGGTCATTCATCGGTGCAGGCCAGTGAGCGGCGGCCTAAAGAGGAGAAACGCGAATTGGGACAGGGATGATGAGTTCGTCCCGCGTTTTGGTTGGAGATTCAGCCTGGAGCTCGACCCTAACCGATGGTGGGCGAGCGCCTAGTTCAGGGGTGGCTCTCGCCATCGCCAATGGACCGATCCGACCGCCGTGACGGCCGGGATCTCGCCCGGCCGCCGCGGCGGAACTCCTGGAACGGGCGGTCGTCGGCCATGAACCGCCGGGCCATCTCCCGCAGCAGGTCGGCGTCCGACACGTCGGCCCCGTACGCCTGGCGGTAGTAGGCCCGGTACTGCTCCAGGTCGTGCTCCAGATCGTGGTTGATCTCGACCTGTATTTCTTTGCGGGTGGTTACGTGGAAGGGCGGAAGCGAGATCGTCGTCGTCGGCATGGTGGGTCTCCTTCGGGGTTGATGTCAGGGGTTAGACGGCGCGTCCGCCTGGCGGTCGTAGGGGGCGAGGACCAGGTCCTTGTTGACCAGGACGCGCAGCGGCCAGCCCTGGCGGACGGTGATGGTCGGCTGCACGTCCAGCTGACGGTCGATGATCCGGCTGCCGACGCGGTCGGCCTGCTGGGCGACGGTGTCGCCGATCACGTCCTGGCTGCCGAAGTTGCCGCCGTACCCGCCCTGGCGGCCGCGGGCCAGGTTGCCGCCGTAGGCGATGGCCGTGCTCAGGGCGGTGGCGGCGGCCAGCTTGTCCAGGTGGTAGTCGACCCGGTCGGCGACGCCGGACGCGCCGGCCTCGTCGGTGCCGGGCATGCCGGCCAAGGCGATCGAGCGGCCGTCGGGGTAGATCAGCCGCTGCCAGGCGAGCAGGGCCCGGTTCTGGCCGTTGCCCACCAGGCTCTGGTACCGGCCGAGCAGGCGGGACCCCTGCGGCACGAGCAGGTGGTCGCCAGTGGCAGAGTCGTACACGTTCTCCGTCACCTGTGCGATCACGTCGCCGGGCAGGTCGGTGTTGATCGCCGTGACCAGGGCGGCGGGGATGACGCTGCCGGCCTTGAGCTCGTAGGGCGAGACCGGCGGCCGCAGCCGTTCGTTCAGGACCGGCTCGACCGACCCGGCGCGAGCCAGGAAGGCTTCCCGCTCCTGGTGGATGTCCGGCTTTTGTGGCGTGGCGGGCATCAACGCGGGTCCGGTGTCGGCGGGCAGGGGCGCAATCAAGCCGGCGTTGGTCGGGGCCGAGCCGGTCGCGGTTGAACCGGTAGGGGCCGACGACGCCGGGGTCACAGCCCGTGCGAACACCAGCGGCGAGTCGAACGCCGCCTGCTGCTCCTTCTGCTCCCGATCGGTCAGATGCCGATCGGGGGTGGCACCGGCCGGGCCGGTGGAGGCGGGCGCGGGCCGCGTCGCGGCCGAGCCCATCGACGTAGGGACGGACATGAACGCGTAGTCCGGCGGCAGCTCCTGGACCGACTCGACCGGACCGGCGGGCCGGATGGCGCTCTCCTCCCCCGCCCCGTCCCGCGGCCGGGTCGGCCCCCGGTTGTCCGACGTGACGGTCAGGGCGGCCAGGGCCAGCCCGCCTGCGGCGACGGCGATCAGGACGACCGAGCGGCGGCGGAGCCGCGTCACCGGCGGCCGGGGGCCGTAGGCGAGCAGCGGCGGGTCCGCGTCCAGGCTGGCCGGGTCCAGTGCGGTGGCGACGGGCGAGCCGTTCCCGTTTGTCGTGGTGGCCATGGCGAGCTCCGATGGTTCAGGGGTGACGTCGGCGCGGGCGATCCCAATGACGGTCTGCGGCGCCTGCCCCAGCCGCAGCTCGGCCCGGTCGAACAGGCGGTCGACGATGTACCAGTCGCCGCGAACGCGGTAGTTCACCAGCTGGGCGTCACCGTGGCGGCCCAGCACGAACAGGGGCGGTGCCTCCGTCACGGCCACCCGGGGCGGGAACTGGACGTACGTCTTGGCCCCGTCGTCGAACGCCCGCAGCGGGCACCAGGGCGGGACCGGCGCGTGCCGCGGGCGGAGGATCAGGTAGTCGAAGTTGGCCCTGGACAGGTCCAGCCCACGGGCGACTGTCTGGCCGGCGCGATCCCGCTGCTCGGCCGCGGCGTTGCGGACCGCGACCAAGTCGCCGTACGGGTAGTTCCACGCGATCATCGTGTGGTACGCGCTGCCCCCGTCCGGACTGGTCAGGTCCAGCGCGTACACCCGCTGGTCGGTCGTGACCAGCAGGTTGGTGCGCACGCCGGCCCGCCGCGGCTTCACGAGCAGCAGAGTCTGGGCGGTCGGCCCCGACCCTGACTCGACGCTGTCCACCGCCCACCGGGTCGTGTCGCCGGCGGCGGCCGTGATCAGCCGCTCGCCCGGCCGCAGGGCGATCGTCGTCACGTACCCGGGGCAGGTGACGGCCGTGTAGACGACGCCCGGGGCGTAGTCGTAATACTGGATCGCGTTCAGGAACCCGTCCGGCGTCGGCTGGGTCGTGGCGGCCGCCTTGGCCGCGGCCACCGCGGCCGGGCCGCTCAGCGCGGCGGGCGTGGCGGGGACGAGCGTGTCGGGCGCGAGCGGCCGCAGCTGCGGGCTGGGCACCGCCACCCGCACCTCCACCACCTTGGGCGGGGCGTCGTCGGCCGGGTCGTCCAGCTGTCGAACGGCGGCCTTCAGCCGGTCGTCCGGCAGGACGGGGACGGTTGGCGTGTCGCACGACTCGCAACCGGCCACCGCGAGCGCCGCCAGCAGGCAGGTGTTGTTGATGAACAGTTGGTGTCGGTTCATGGCGTGGGTACCCCTGTCGGCGTGGTGGCGGTGGCGTCGGCGGGCCGGGCCGGGCTCGCCTCGTCCCGGTTGACCGGGCCGGCAAACTCCCGGCTCCAGGTGAAGCTGGTCACGTACGCCCCGATCGGGTTGCGGAACGCATCGGCCTCGTCCCGGGGCGGGATCAGCCGGACCTGGAACAGTCCGGCATAGCTCTCCCGCGACCGCCGCAGGCCGCCGCCGTAGGTCGTCTCGACCCAGCGGACCTGGTAGGTGTCGGCCGACCGCAGCAGGATGCTGGTGATCTCGACCGTGCGGGCCGTCGGCCCCTGCCCGGGCGCAGGGCGGACGCCGCCGTCGGCCGCGGCGTACTCGTTCATGGCGTTCACGGCCGCCCCGGCCAGGAAGTGGTAGGCCGTGGTCCACTGCTGACGGAGGACGACCGGGTCCAGCGGCCGCCCGCGGGTCAGCCGGACGACCTCGCCGACGAAGTACCCGACCTGGGCCGCGTCCGGCCGGTAGGCCTCGCTGGCCAGCGTGATCCGGCCGGGCATGCCGGCCTTATCCACCTCGACCACATACGTGGCGACCTGCTTCTTGACCGCCAGGTAGGTGGCCGCGCCGGTCGAGACCAGTGCCAGGGCCAGGCAGCCGACCGCGGTCAGCCGCCAGTGGTGGGCCTGGACGCGGGCCGAGCCGATCCGCTCGTCCCAGGCGGCCGCCGCCCGGGCGTACGCGTCCGGGGGGCCGGCGGCGTGCGCCCCGGTGTTGGTGCCGTAACTGGTCGTGGACGACGAGAACCTCATGGCTTGGCTCCTCCGGTGTTCTTGGTTGCCGACCCTGTCGGCTTGGCAGGGGTGGACGTGGTGGTGGGCCGGGTGCCAGAGGCGGACGTACCGGCCCGGGCCACGCCGCGGATGCCACGGGCCGCGGCCCCGGCGACCGTGGTTGCCGCCGAGGCGGCCATCGCCGTCCCGCCCGTCCCGACGGCCGCGGCGGCCTTGACGGCCAGCACGGTCGGCCGGGCGGTCAGGCCGCCGGCCGCCGACCGGTACGCCCCGGCCGCGGCGTTGATGGCCGTCCCCACGCCCAGGCTCGGGCCGCCGGTGACCAGGTCGGTCGCCAGCCGGGACGCCGAGAACGCCAGGACGGCCAGCAGCACGGCCGCCAGGGCGACGCAGAACGCCTGATACGTGGTGACCGTGCTGCCCGGCGGCATCTTGAGCTGTTGGAACACGCCGTTGCCAATCCCCAGCACGAGCGTCATCACCATCAGCCGCACGCCGGCGGCGACCACGTACCCCAGCGGCCGCTCGGCGATGAACGCCGTCTTGGACAGCACGGCGAACGGGACCAGGACGAACGCGGCCAGCGAACCGAACTTGAACGTCAGCACGGCCATGACCACCTGGACCGTGATGACGCAGAACGCGGTCACAATCGCCACCATGGCCAGGAGCAGGAACGCGATCTCGGGCAGGTTCTTGAACGTGGCCACGGGGCCGCTCAGGCGGCTGACCTGATCGATCAGCGGCTGGATGGTCGTGTACCCCAGGTAGGCAATGTTGCCCGGCTGGCGGACGTAGTAGTCGGCGTCGTCGAAGCCGCCGGCACGCAGGCCGAGCGTCATGAACGAGGTCGCCAGCTTGTCGGTCAGGGCCTGCCAGTTCTGGACAAGCCACACGAACAGGCCGATGTAGACCACCTTGCGGGCGAACGCCGCGACCACCTGTTCGTCGCTGGCCGCCCACAGGACGGCCGACCAGGCGACGCTGAGGACGATCAGCACGTTCAGCAGGCGGGCGACGTCGCGGCCGATCAGGCCGAAGCCGCTGTTGGCGGCCCGGATGTACTGGTTGGCCACCTCGTTCAGCAGGTCGGGGCCGTAGTCGAGGGCGAGCAGGGGCAACATGGATTAGCTCCGTGACGTCGCTAGCAGATACAATCAATTGTTTGCCAAAGGGAACGCGTCGGCGACTGGCCCGCTTGGGGCAACCGGCGCGTCCCACCCGGCCCGCACGGCCTGCCGCTGCTGGGTCGTGTACGCCGCTTCGGCCTGATCGCGGGCCAGCCGCTCGACCTCGCCGCGGCCGTCGGTGACCTCCTGGGCCTGGAGCGTCTGAAGCTGGGCGACCAGCGTGGCGAGCGTCTCGTTGCCGGCTTGCGTCGCGGCCGTGACCCCGGGGGCGGCGTTGCCGCGGCGGACGTACTCGCCGACCCGGTCGGCCGTCGGCTTCAGGGCCGCGTAGGCGGCGTCCTGCACGGTCCGGTTCTCGACCAGCACGCGCCGGTCCTCGGCGTCCCAGGCCGCCCGCCGGGCCGCCATGGTAGGGTCGGACTCGCCGGCGTAGGTGCCGGGGCTGGTCGGGTACTGCCGGTCGAGCCCCGGGCCGGGGTCGGTCGACGTGTAGGTCGTCCCGGCCGCCCCGAACACCTGCTGCCACGTCGCCATGTCCTTCATCAGGTCGGGCAGGCGGGTGTACCCCCACCCCTTGAGCATCGCGACCTGGTTCTGGACCTGCTGGCGGAACTGCTCGACCAGCTGAACGTCCTGGGTGACCTGGAGGACGGCCTGGGCCAGGTTGGCCGGGTCGATCACGATGTCGGCCATCGCCGCGGCCGGCGCGAGGACGACGGCCGCTGCCGATACGGCGAGGAGGATCTTGGACCTGCTTGTCATGACGTCACTCCTGTCAGGATCGATCGACTGTGTTCAATGCCCGAACGGCTCGACGGTGTCGCCGCTGGGCGGTGCCGGGGCGTCCCACCCGTCCCGCACGGCCGCCCGCTGGGCGGCGGCGTAGGCTTGTTCCGATTGGCCACGGGCCAGCTGCTCCGTCCGTAGCCGCGACCGGGCGAGACGCAGTGTCTGCAGCTTGGCCAGCTCGGCCGAGGTGACGGCCAGCAGGTCGTCGTGGGCCTGGACGGCCGCCGTCTCGCCCGGGGCGGCGTTGGATGCGGCGACGATTTGCTGGATCCGGTCCCGCGTGTTCGCCATGTCCTGCTCGACCCCGTTCTGCACCCGCCGGTTCTCGGTCAGCGCGGCCCGCTCGGCGTCGACCCAGCCGGCCTGCTCGGTCGCGTACCGGTCCGCCGCGATGCCGGACAGGTCGGTCGGGTACCGGCCGTTCAGCTGGTCCGCGGGGCTGGTCGGCCTGTAGACCGTCGCGTCGAGCTGCTTGACGAGGCTCGCGACTGTTGTCGCCGCGTCGGGCGAGACGCCGCCGCGCAGGTGCTTGAGCTCCTGGATCCCGCCCTGCACCTGCTGGGTCGCCTGCTCGATCTGTTGCGCCAACTGCAGCACCTGCTGGACGTGCTCCACCAGGGCGGAGGGGTCGAAGATGATGAAGTCCAGGAACGCCGACGCCGGTCGGGCCGGGCCGAGCACGGCGACGACGCCCACCCCGGCGGCAACAAGCAGCACCCTACGCCCCGGCCGCCATGGCCGTGCGACTCCCACTCGACCGATCCCGTCCCCAGAACTCAAACTCGAACTGCTCATGGCCTTCGTCCTCTTCCTGTAGTCGCCTGACCTGGGCCGCCCAATCGCCGAGCCCCACCTCGTCCAGGTAGGCCGCGGCGAACCGCCGCCGGCCGTGAACGGCCAGCACCCGCGTGATCCTCGCCTGGTCGGCCGGCGAGCCGGCGGCACAAAACGCCAGGGCCAGCTCGCCTAGACCCAGCTCGAACAGCCGGTTCCCGTCCCGCCCCTGGTAGTAGTAGTCCCGCTTGGGCGCGGCCTGCTGGAGCAGCTGCACCTGACGGGCATTCAGCCCGAACGACTCGTACACCCGCCGGGCCCGCTCCTCACCGGCGCTGGCGTTGGGCAGGAAGATCCGCGTCGGGCAGTTCTCGATCACCGCCGGCGCGATCGGCGAGTCGGCGATGTCGGACAAACTTTGCGTCGCGAACACGACGGCCACGTTCCGCTTGCGAAGGACCTTGAGCCACTCGCGGATCTTGGCCGCGAACTGCCCCTCGCCCAGGTACAGCCAGGCCTCGTCCAAGACCAGCAGCGTGGGGCTGCCGTCGAACCGCCGCTCCAGCCGGCGGAACAGGTACGTCAGTGTCGCCAGCAGGGCCGAGCGGCCGCCCTGCATCAGGTGCTCCATCTCGAACGCCTGCCACCGCGCGGCCGGCTTGCCATCCGAACCACCACCATCGGCCAGCGTGTCGTGGTCGGCATCCAGCAGCCGCCCGTGGGGGCCGGCCAGCGTGTACGCCCGCAATGCCTGTCGGACGGCCGCGTCCTGCACGAGGTTGACCAGCGTGCTGATCGTCCGCTGGCGGACCGGCATGGAAGCCAGGTTGGCCAGGGCGGCCCACACCTCGGCCCGCACGGCCGGCGTCACCTCGACCCGCTCCCGGACCAGCACGTCGGCCAGCCACTCCTGCGCCCAGGCCAGCTCGGCCGGGCCGTCGCCGACGTCGGCGAGCGGCTGGAAGCAGACCTCATTGCCGTCGCCGCCCAGGGCGAAGAAGTCGCCGCCCACGGCCAGCGTCATCGCCCGGCAGCTGGCTCCCTTGTCGAAGACGAACACCTGCGCGCCCGGGTACCGGAGCCACTGGCAGGCCAGCAGGTTCAGCAGCGTGCTCTTGCCCGCCCCGGTCGGCCCCGCGATAACCGTGTGCCCCACGTCCCCCTGGTGAAGGGATAGGCGGAACGGGGTCGACCCGTGCGTCCGCGTGACCAGCAGCGGCGGGCCGCCCAGGTGCTCGCACCGGGCCGGCCCCGGCCAGACGGAGCTGAGCGGGATCAGGTCGCACACGTTCAGGCTGGAGAGCAGCGGTCGCCGCACGTCGGCGTAGGCGTGCCCGGGCAGGCTCACCAGCCACGCCTGGACGGCGTTGAACGTCTCGATCTCCGAGACCAGCCCGACCCCGTCCACCGCCTGCTGGACGGCACGGGCCTTCTCGACCGCGGCCTGTTCGTCACTGTCCCACACGGTGATCGTCAGCGTGAACTGCCCGAAGCTGCAGTGGTCGCCGCCCAGCTCCTGCAGGGCGTCGTCCACGTCCTGGGCCTTGTTCAGGCTGTCGGAGTCGGTCAGGCTGCTCTCCTGCTTGGTGACCGCCTCCTTGAGCAGCGTCGCCATGCCCTTGCGCTTGGCGAACCACTGGCGGCGGAGCTTGCCCAGGTGGCGGGTGGCGTCGGCCTTGTCCATCGGCAGCCACCGGCCGACCCACCGGTACTCCAGGGCCAGCCCGTTCAGCCGGTCCAGCAGGCACGGGAGCGTGCGGTCGACGTAGGCCCGGACCGAGACCGTCTTGAGGTACTGCTCGCCCAGCCGGGGCGAGAGGCCGCCGGTCAACGGCCGGTCGGTCAGCATCTCGTCCAGGTAGAACGGGGTGGGCGGGACCGCTACGGACAGGGGCCGGTCGGACACACAGGCGTGCAGGTAGGTGAGCGTCTGGGCGTCATCCAGGGCATGGACCTCCGGCATGAACGTGGCCAGCAGGCTGGCCACGGAGTCCGTCTGGGCCAGGAACTGCTCGAAGTGGACGCGGTAAGCCGCCCCGAGGTCGCCGCCGCCCCCGGTGCTGCCGGTCCGCGGCCGCTCGATCAGCAGGTCGCCCAATCGGGCGGCCGTCTCTGGCGGGGGCAGGAACGTGAGCGTCAGGTAGCAGCGGCTCTCGAAGTGCTGTCCCTCGCCGTCGAACGCCGCCCGGCGTTCCTGCTCGACCAAGGTCGCCACCGGGCACGGGAAGTCGCTGGCCGCGTACGCCGGGGCGGCCCGGCGGCTCGCCTCGGCGTGGACGCACCAGCCCGACCCCAGCCGCCGCAGGACGTTGTTGGCCCGCGCCCGTGCGGCCAGCAGCTCGTGCGGCGTGCTGCTGTCCAGGTCCGGGCCGCGGAAGGCCAGCGTCCGCTGGAGGCTGCCGTCCTTGTTCAACACGACCCCCGGTCCGATCAGGGCCGCCCACGGCAGGTGGTCGGCCAGGCGGCGGGGGTGCTTGCGGTACTCGCCCAAGTTCCACATGGGTCTGCTCCTCACGGGGGTTCGAGAACACGGGGTGTTCAGGAGGCCAGGTAGGTCGGCTGGCGGAGGTGGCGGCGGAAGACGTCGAACCAGTCCGGGTCCCGCTTACCCATCAGGACGGCCGCCGCATGCAGGGCCGCCCCGGCCGGGAACCCCAGCCACCAGAGGTGGAGGCCCAGGCCGACGACCAGGGCGAGAGTCCCGTTGAGGATGGCGAACGCCCGCGGGGCCCCGGCCAGCAGGACCGGCTGGGTCAGGGCCACGTGCAGGGGTAGCTCGTACCCCTCGATCTGTTCCGGTCGGTCCACGGTCACTCCACATCAGCGGCAACACTCAGCCGCCTCACGCTCACCACCCCGCGCCGCCGTCGAACCCGAAGAAGGTGACGCCGAAGCTGGTGGCGGTGACGGCAATCGAGACGCCCAGCAGGAGGCCGAGGACCCGCCGCATGCCGCCGCCCTCGCTGAAGGCGAAGCCGAACCCGATCAGGACGATGGACAGGATGCACAGGGCCTTGGCGACCGGCCCGGTGAAGCTGGCCAGGACCTGGTTCAGCGGCCCCTCCCACGGCAGCGCCTGCCCGCCGCCGGCCGCCGCGGCGAACACCGAGGTGGGGGAAACGGCCACCCACGCCAACGCCACAGATACCGCGGGTACCCACGCCCTGAGCGGCCGCCGCGTCTTGGTCTGATCCTGTCGTTGCATTGCGAGACTCCTGCTGTCCGGACCGGCTTGACGCGGCACCCGCGACAACACGGTCTGGCTTGATTGATTGTCACCGTTTATATCAATGCGCTCGTTGGGGCTGAAAGGCAAGTCAAAAATCTCGTCGGTCGCGTTAGCCCGGATTATTCATGGCCGCACCCGCCGAGGGTGCAGTATCGGCCGCGGAGTCATTCCGAGGCCGATCGGGGCCGGTCCGGCGCGGCGTGGGCAGACCGCCCCCTACCCCCACGGTCGGACCCGGGCTGCGCGACCTCAGGCGGGCGTGAAGCGGAAGGCGTTCGCCCGTGCCGCGACCGCCCGGTAGGCGTGCCAGTGCGGCCACTGGGCGGCCAGCCGCACGACGACCCGGCGGGTGGTCGTGACCACCTCGGCGGCCACCTTGAACACCCGCGTCCGCCACGCGTCCGGCCGGGCGACGCGGAGGTCGCCGGGGATCGACGGGTGGTCCCGCAGGGCGTTGAGCAGGTTGTAGGCGGCCACGTGTTCCGACAGTCTGAACGCGTTGGCCATGAACCGGTGGCAGCTGAGCCGGCCGGCCGAGAGGCCGTTCTTCAGCTCGTCCATCCGGTGCTCGCTCTCGCCCCGGAGGCAGTAGTCGTCGTACACGCGCTGGCCGTCGGCGGCCGTGGCCACGCCGGGCAGGTTGGTGACCACGAACCGCAGGTTGGTCCCGCCGGCGTGGCACTCGGCCTTGGCCACGACGGTCCGCGCGGCGTCCCAGCTGTCGGCCTGGTACTGGAAGCACTCGAACAGCCGGGCCTTCTCCCCCGTCCGCCCGTGCTCCTCGACGGCCCGGGCCATCAGGCCCTCGGTCATTCGCTTCAGGCGGGCGTTGGACGAGAAGCCGAACGTGTACGTCAGCCCGTTGCCCTCGCACGCGGCGTACATCAGCGGCAGGCCGAACCCGGCGTCCCCGCGGGCGTGGACGGCCACGCCGGGGCGGGCCAGCCGCAGGGCCCCGACGACCGCCATCAGGTCGCCGTCAGCCCCGAGCGAGGCGTGGGCCGTGCCGTGGCGGAGCGAGGCGACGAACACGTGCTTGGTCGTCGGCTCGCTGACGATCAGCGGGTAGTACTGGTACTGGCCGTAGTAGGCGTGGAACAGCGACAGCTGCTGCTGGCCGTGGGTGGGATCGTCGGTGGCGTCGAGGTCGAGGGTGACCGACTCCGGCACGGTTCCGCCGTGGTGCTCGCGCAGCCCCTCGACGCCCGTGGCGACGTGGAACGCGGCCAGCCGCAGCAGGTCGGCGGGCAACACGTCGTTCTCGAACCGCGAGAGCGTCGGCTGGCTGGCCAGGGCCGGCCCGTCCGGCCCGCGGTCGTCGGCCACGAACTTGAACACCGGGTCCCGCCGCAGGTCGTCGTGGTCGTTGCAGTCGGCGTGCCCGGCGACGATGCCGAACACCCGCTGCCGCAGCATCGACGCCAGCGGCTGGCGGCGGTCCGGCCGGGCGTCGGTCAGGCAGTCGGCCATCCGCTCGGTGTACCGCCAGGTCGCGTCGAACTGCCGGACCGGCAGCAGCCCCGCGTCGGACGTGATCTGCCCGGGGTGCCGCTGGACGAGCACCGGCGTCGGCGGGTAGAAACCGAGCTCCACCTGATCCGCAGTCTGCGCCACCATCAACGGCCTCCCGTGTCGGTTGAACTACTCGTCGCAAAAGCAGTTGAACCACGCGGGGGCCGCTGGCGCAAGCCTACGGCTGAATAATGCGGGTTAGTGCCATCGCCGGTGACTCGGCGCAGCGGTTGCCTGGCCAGTGGAAGGTCCCAAGCAACGAACGTTGCCGAAGCGGCGGTGCATCAACGGAGAGGCCCGTCCCGGCGGTGTTAACCTCCGGGGCGGGCCGTTATTGCCTAGCGGATCTGATAGAGATCCTTCGCTCGAGTGGCGGTCGTTACGTCGCCCCACATGCCTCGGCCGGCTCCGGCAGGCACCGCGTATCGGCCTCGCTCAGCGGCAGGCCCAGCTGCTGCTTCAGGTAGGCCTTGGTGGCCGCCCGGGCCTGGCGGTTGCTGATGACCGACCCGGCCACCACGCACACGTCCTCCCAGTCCTTGTTGCTCTTCTTCCAGTCGATTGACCCGAACTCCGCCACCTTGGCCCGCCACCCGGCCGGGTGCTCCCGCATCAGCTCGGCCCCGATCCCGCCGATCGCACGCAGGATCGTCGCGTGGCTGCTCAGGCTCGACTGCCGCAGCTCCATCGCCTTCAGGTCGCCGAGCTTCACCTTGCCCCAGGCCGGCATCGCCTTGGTCACCTCCTTCCAGAAGTCGACCGCTATCGCGACCAGCTCGTGGTGCGTCGCCTCTTCGGTAGCCCGGTCCCGCAGCAGTTCCTGGTTGGCGTCGTACAGCGCCGCCAGGCTGAACAGGTGCCGGCTGCGGAGCGGCAGGCTGACCGCGTCCTTATCGACCTGGTCCTTAAACACCGGCACCTTCTCGCACACCTCCAGCGTGACCGTGCTCATCGGGTCCCGCTTGTCGAACAGGATATCCAATGACTTGCTCGTCTTGGCCACGTACCGGTTCAGGTCGGAGAACATCTGCTGCACCCGCCCCCGGCTCTCGTAGGGAAACAGCAGCACGCTGATGCTCTCCTCGGCCAGGGCCGGGTTCAGCTTCACCGCCTGGGCGATGGCGGCGCACCGGTGCTGGCCGTCGTTGATGACGAAGCTGGCCGTGTCCAGGTCCATGTCCAGCGTGCCGATCGCGCCGCCGTCCCCGCCGTTGGCCGCCGGGTCGATGGGCCGGAACGTCACGTCGGACTTGTACGAGGCCGTGATCGACGCAAACAGGTACCCGTCCTCGTTGTCGGTCATGTACTTGGCGATCTGCGGCACCCGCTTGTGCGTCAGCACCCGCTGCTCCCGGTCCTCCGGCGTGAACTCCGCCCAGTCCCGGAACGTGAACAGCCGGCTGATCACGCCCAACTTCATCAGGCAGCTGTAGTACGTCCGCTGTCCCATCTCGCCACGCATTGCAGGAAATTCCAGCTTCATAAAGCACTGCTTTCCGGGGACGCTCAGGACCCCCTTGGATCGCATGTGGCTCCCGCCCCGATCAGGACAGACGGAACCGTTCTCAGCCCATCGGACGAGTCCACCGCGATTGGTTTACGTCGGTTTAAACCGGCCAGGCCGCCGTCGCGACCGGGCCGGCGGTGCCGCCGTGGCGTCCCACCTCACGCCACCGGCTGCCGAGGTTTCACCGGTGCCGGGTCAGCCGACAGAACTCGCCCCAGCTCAGCCGCAGGGTGAACCGCCCGTAACAGGGCGTCCACAACACCGCATCTTCAGCCATCTTTTGCAGAAAACCCCGCACGCTGCCGTCGATAATCACGGCGAAGCGCCCGTTCGCGGTCGCCGTCAGTTGAACGTCGTCCATGGCCCACTCCTTGACCGGTGCGAGTCGGCCCGCCACGGCCTGCTCGGAGCGACACCCGCTCACCTGCCGGACCGGACGGTTAACTCAACGACGCGGAGTATACCGAGATGGTTTAAGAACACAAGCCATATTTTCGGTGGAAGGCGGCGCGGTGATACTATAAATGCAGGCCGCCGACGGCAAGGGCCGTCGGCGGAACAGGTTATCGGCGTAACTGCTGTAGTTGGAGACGCTACGGCTTGACGTCATCCCCGTGGGCTTCAACGAACTCGGCCAGCTCGGTCCACCCGACCCGTTTGCCATACGTCTTGTCGCGCGGCTTCCACACGACCGCTCCCTTGCTCACGTGCAGCTCGCCCAGCTTCTCTCCGTCCCGCACCACCGCGAACGCCACGTCGGCGTTCGACAGCCGCATCTTCGGGATCCGCACGCTCACTTTGTGCTTGGCCATCAGTTCTGCTCCGTGGAGGCAAAGTCGTGATCGGGTCGTTACGAATCCGACGATCATCCTGCGACCGGTCCGGCCGTCCAAACCTTGCGGAACCGCTCGTAACCCAGTTCGGGCCGCTCGCCCTTGAAGTCGTCCTCGCAATCCAGGATGACGCACGTGTCGGTCCCGCCGAAGAGGCTGCCCCGCAGGCCGCGTCCGACGATCTGCTCGTACAGCACACGGCTGACGGTCGGCCGGGCCATGACGACATGCGTGATCCGCGGGGCATCGAACCCCGTGGTCAACACCTCGCAGTTGCACAGCACCCGCGTGTCGCCCTTTTTGAACTCGGCAATGACCTGCCGGCGGGTCACGCTCCGCGTCTTACCACTGACAACGGCCGCCGCGATCCCCTCACTCCGCAGCAGGTACGCCATCGACTCGGCGTCGCCCACCGTCGGACCGAAGTACAGGATTGTGTTCGCTGGATCGGTACACAACGGCTTGATCTCGGCCAGGATGGCCAGCCGCCGCTGGGTATTGTCGGCCTTGATGGCCAGCGCCCGATCGATCAGTTCCAGATCTTCCTCAGACCGCTCGCCCTTGGGCAACGTCGGCATCCGCAGCGTCGTCGACGTCTTGATCGACTGGAATGTCGGCGTGGCCAGCACTTTCATGGCCTGCAGCTTCTGCCGCGGGTTCGGGCCGAGCGTCTTGATCGGCTCGATCAAATTCTGAAAGACCTTCTTCAATTCCGCTGCGCCCTCGCCCTGGGCATCGGCCCCGTAGTCTGTCCGGAACGGAGTCGCCGTCAGCCCAGCCACGGCCACCGGCCGCGCCTTGTCGATTAGGTCGTTGAAGATTCGACGGTACGACGGGGCCGCCGCCCGATGCGCCTCGTCCACCAGCAGCAGGCCTAACGCCCGTCGCAACCCCTCGACGACATGCGCGCCCTTGTCGATCCGGCCGTCCAACAGGTTGACGATCCGCTGCGGCGTCGAGATCAGCACGCTCGGCCGGCTCAGGCACTCGTCCAGGACCGCCCGGTGCTCGGCCAGGTCCTGCGTGTACTGGCCCCAGAACCGCACCAGCACCAGCGGGCAGACGTTCTCTGAGCCCTCCCACACCTGACGGAACGACGCGTACGCCTGCTCGCACAGCTCCTCGGTGTGCGCCAGCCAAAGCACGACCGATTCCGGTGCGCCCCGCGCCGCCGCGTCGTACCGGCCCGTCAACCACTCCTTGATGCTCTCCACCGCCACCCGCGTCTTTCCCCCACCCGTGGGCAACGTCACGATCGCCCGGTCACCCGGCCGTCCCAGCGTCGCCACCAGCGCGTCCTTCACCTCCTTCTGGAACGGCTGCAACGCCCGGATGGCGAACCGCCCCTCCAGGTACTCGTAGTCCGGCTTCGCGTCGTCGGTCGGCAGCCCGGCCAACTCCGGAGGGAACGCGGCCAACTTCACGAACTCGATCGCCTTCCGCTTGCCCGAGTGCCACTTCGCCGGCGTCTCTACTTTGGCCGCCCGGCCGACGGCCATGCGAACGTCCGTCGAAAGGAACAGGTCAACCCCGTGGTTCAACAGCAGGGCAACCGACAGCTCGGTCTTGTTGCTACGGCGGCTCACGCCGGTCCGGGCCGTCCGCGTCTGACGGACCGTCTCTCGCAAAGGCCCGAGCAGGTCTTCCAACGCCGCGTGGGAGAGCAACGCGATCAAGCGGTCCACCGTCGCCCGTTCCCACTCGTGGGCCCAGGTGAACGCCGCCGACTCGTCCGCCGGCAGCGTCCCCTTACGCCGCCGCACCGCAAACCCGCCCACCCTCGGCGGCCCCTTCTCCAGCAGCTTATCCCGGCTCAACACCGCCTTCTGTAGCTCGGCGTAGTCGCCCTCCGATACCGACCACGTCCGGAGCACATCCTGCTTCGACAGCTCCCCCTGCTCTAAGGTGGTCGCCACGACCTCGTCAACGATGCTCGAATCCGCCATGTTCTAGATCCCCTTTGTCCGGAGTCGGTCCGGTCGGCTGGCCGGCAGCTGACCAACTCCCGCCGGCCCTAGCTAAGTCACGGTCGTGACGCCGACCGGATGACGCGCCACTGTTGGTTGCCGCTGGGGCGGCCGCCCATGTTCAATGACGGCGGCCTGTCACCGCTGGCCCGCTCGACCGTGTCGGCCAGGTCGTCTCTGATCCGGGTACTGAACCACGCGCTGAACAGCCGGAAGGCGTCCTGCTTCCCCTCAAACGTCAGTAGGTCCCTAGCGAACTCCATCGGCCGGTTACGCAACACCCACTGCTCGACCTCATGCGTGTCGAACGTGTCCTTGCTCAACCCGACCACTGCCTCGCGCAATATTTGCGTCGTGATGTGCGGAACCACAGTGCCTCCAGTTTCGTCGGAAAGGTACACGAATGGCCTCGGGAATATTGGTCGGTCACTTGCCGGACCGGGCGTGTGTGGCGGAGCGGGGCTCGCTACACGCTGGGCGGCGCGTCATCCGGTATCCCCGCGTCCGGCCGGCGTAGCCGCCCCTCGTTGACCGTGATGCGCCCCTTGTGTGTGTACACGCACAGGTTGGCCGCGGCCCGCCGGCCGGCCGTTGTGCTGCGCTTGTACGTGTTCAGCTTGCCCAGCAGTTGCCCGAGGCTGAAGTGCAGCTTCAGCGCCTCCTCAAACGTCAGATGAACATTCAGCGTCTTGGGCGAGTCGGCCGTCACCGGCGGGCTGATATGCGCGATGCTAACACTCCCGAAAGACTGCTTCGTCTTGATCTCCGCCATAATCATCTCCATATTTAGACGCCAGCGAACGTTTCCGTCGCCGTGGTGATGCGAGCTGTTACGCGGTCGGCGGGCCACCCAATTCGGCCAGCTTGGCGGCGAGGACGTCCAGCGGGTCGCGGACGGGGCGGGTTGAGCGGAGCAACTGCCGGTCGGCGGGGGACAGGCCGGAGGCGTCCTCGACCCGCTCGGCCAACGTCCGCTCCAACGCCAACTGGGCCGACAGCAGCTCGGCGTAGCGGGCCCGGCCCCGGGACTGGACGACCGCCACGGCCGCGGCCTCCGCCTCGGACGGCCGCCGACGGCCGGCCAGCTTGGCCACCCGGGCGGCGAACACGGCCGGCGGCAGCGACACACAGCCGACGACCGTGTCGCTACGCCGTCGTCGGCGGTGCGATGACGAACGCCCCAGGCCAGCCACCTTGGCTGTCGATCTTCTCGTCGATTTCTGCCATCAGCCGAATCGTCTCGCCGAGTACAGTGACGATCTTCTGATAGTGGACAACATCCTCGGCCGACAGTGTTCGGCCCTTCCGATCCTTGAGCCACTTCTCGCAGACTTGATAACCGCCGATGCGGAAATTCCAGACAGCCTGGGAGACGTCGGAGAACGTGTCCTCACCTTGTGGGCTCAAGCGAACTCGTGATCCTTCGTAAGTGACATCACCGATAGTAGGATTCGCTCGCCCCGTGTACGTCAGCGGCGCATCTCGCAGCCGGGGCGACTCGAAAAGGTGGTATGCGATAAGCTCGTCCCCGAAACGCGAGAGTGCATCAAATAGTGAGGCGGTTCGAGGTCGTGGAAGCCGAGGAAAGACGTCGCGGAGCACTACCCCGTACCGAGTCCGGTAGCCAGGTGAGTGGAGAACGGCATAAGCATAGGCGAGCGTGGACTGCGGCGTGTCTACCGTTTTGCCATCCCGATACCGGGTTTCTTGTACGTTCGGGAGCGGTACTCCGCCGAGACGGTGCCGCCAGAGTGGAAACATCTGCGTGGCACGGTCGTGAGAGCATACCTTCTTCTCCGCGGTGTCGCGTGTAATCAGAACGTGGCAGAACTCAGCCGTCGTCTTCACCTTCGGCGTAAGCAGCGACAGGTTTTCCCGCCCTGCAAGAACGTCGGAGACCGGGCGAGATGGCGTGTCTAGTAGCTGGGGAACGTAGTAGATGTATCGTACGTCGAAAGGCCGGTACAGGATCGGCCGGACAAAATCCGACTTTATGCCTAGTCGGAGTATGAGACGTTTGCATGCCTCAACGTCCCACTTAGCCTTGACGGAGAAGCCGATTTCTCGCTGAATGGCTAGGTCGCCGGTCGGGCTGTGTGCAAAGCGACTCACGGTCGCAAGCAGCTCGTCCGGTGTGAATGCGATTGCGAGCTTATCCCGCGACGTGATTACACAACCGCTATTCATCGGCATCACTGACTCAAGGCCGTCCCACGACCGGAACTCCGTCTCCGCATCGCCGCTGGCCGGGCGAAGGGGATAGAACGGTTCCGAGGGAATGACGACTTGGTCGCTGAGCGTGCGTGAAGTGTTCGAGGCGAGCAAATCGTATTTCTGCAAGCGGTCACCGAAGACGCGGCCGTAATTGATAGGCTTCAAAGGTGCTGACGGGGCCATCGTCCGGCTCAACACACTGATGGCGACACCTTGCTCTATGTCGAATACGTTCTCGTCGGTTTGTCGCACGCTGTCCCGGTCGCTGACCTGGCCGCCAAGGTTTGTCACCGCGATACGGTTGAAAGTCGTCAGCGCAAGGTGGCGTAGTCCCCTCAACGAAGGCGAGTCGATGTACCTGAAATTGGTGATGAACCCACCAATCCCGACGCCTGTCTTGGACAGCACCTTAAACAAGAGTCCGAAGAACTTGACGTAATCGTCTTGCAGGTTCAGCTCGTGGGCTAATGCCCCGCGCTCAACAATGAGGGTACCATCCACATAGCGAAATGGCTCGATCAGCCTCACCGCCTCCGGTTCAAGGTTGGCCGACATCTTCGAATACGGCGGATTCCCAATCACGACCGTAAACTGCTGTTGCTGTTTGACCTCGCTGACGGCAAGACCTTCGTGTGCCAGTGCGGGTGCCATTTGGGCGAATGTATCTGACAAATGCCGCGCCGGTTCGAGTGCGTTGGTCAGGTAGACGCGTGCCCGGTCGTTGGGGCCGAGTGTACAGCCAGTCTCAAACAGCTTGAGGCTGATCTTCATGTGCGCGATGGCGTACGGTGCCATCATCAACTCGTACCCGTAGAGTCGGGGTAGTAGGTGCGTTGAAACGTACTCGGTCCATCGCGGGTTGATCCAGAGCGGCTCAACTCCCTCTGTCCTCCACTTCGCCACCATGTGTTTGTGAATGACATCGATCACCTCGACGAGGAACGTGGCCGTGCCGGTAGCGGGGTCGAGGATCTGCACAAACGGAGTGGCCGGGTCGATCGGTCGCATTGACGTTTTGCGAGTGGCCGGGTCGACGTGCTCGACCTCCGGCATTTTCAGGCCGTTGTGCTTCTGTAGCATCTCAGCCCAGGTGGTCGTATCGGCCAAGCCGTCGGGCAGGCCGAAGTCGGTCTGGAGCAGTTCGTGGACGGAGCGGACGATATAGCTGACGACCGGCCGTGGCGTGTAGAACACGCCGCGTTGCGTCCGCATCTTGGCGTCGTACTCCTTGAGGAACAGCTCGTAGAAGTGGATGACCGGATCTTCGGTCGGATTGCGGTTGCCGAAGTCGGCCAGAACGGCCTCCATGTCGGCCTGACGCAGCGTGTCCACCACGTCGTTGACGCCCAACTCGTCGAAGTCGATGCCGATCAGCCGACCGGCGTCGTCGTTCCAGCGGCGGCCGCCGACGTTGAGGAACTGGGTGAGCAGATCCTTGAGGAACGGATTGCCGCTATTCACCAAGTCGACGAGGTTGTCGACGACAATGGCGTGGCCCTCGCCGGGGACGGTCCGGCGGATAGCCATTGAGAGCAGGCCGTACGAGATCGTTTGGGCGTACAGGTCGGCGAATTTGGGCTCATCCAAATCGTGAATGAGCGCCTGCTTGAACCCGGCCAAAAGCGTCTTGAGCGGCCCGTGCTCAGTCTCGACCGACATCGAGTGCAGACACTTAGCGCGGATCTCCCTGGCCAAGGCGGCTAGCCGGATGGCGAGTTGCTTGCTGGTCTGGATGACCTGCTTCGGCCGGAGGCGGAACGCGGCGGCCCAGCGACGACGCCAGTCGTCGACAGCCTCGCCGTCCTTCCAGACCAGATTGGACTTCAACTCGGCGATGGCGTGGTCAATGTGAAGGGCCGTGTCCTTCTCGTCCCAGCCGAGCACCTTCAACTCGGGCAAATCTGCGTGCGCCTCGTCCTGGGTGAAGTGGGCGAAGGTGATCTGCCGTTCGTCGTCGTTGCCGTAGTTTGAAATGAACAGCAGATCGTGCAGATTCCAAACCTTGCGGTCGTTCGGGTCGAGAACGGCCCGTTTCTTGACGACCAAGCGAGCAAGGATCTTGCGGAGCACCACGACGGGCAGCCGCTTGGGCTCGAACTGGAGGAAGAAGATGCCCCACGGCTGGCCGGTGGCGAGCGGCCGGAGTTGCTTAATCTCCTTGATGTGTGCGGCCGTTGCAGGATCGATGCCCAACTCTTGCGGCGTGTAGTCGAAGGTCAGGTCCTCGAAATCCACTGGTTCAATCGGCCAGTGGAGGTCGTCTCGCAGGTATTCCACGAGGGATGGAAAGTCGGTGATCTCACGCAGGCGGTCACGGTCGGCGGTCGTGCTGAGCATAAGAATTCCCCGTCGGGTCAGTTGAGTTCCATCCATGCCTTAAGGACCGGCACGACGCCAATCGGGGCCTGGGCGGAGCGAAGATACGTGTTCTTGATGTGTCGCTCCACTTTGCCCCGCACGTCGGACAGCGTCTCGCGCGGCACATCGAGCTGCCGCGGGGTGGACGGGTCGGAGCGGATGACGGTGGCGATGTCGGGCGGGGACTCGGCGATCAGGCCGGTGTTCAGGTCGTACAGGTACCAGCGGGTCTCGCCGGCGGCGTCGGTCCAGGGCGGCGGCTGGGGCGGGGGCGGGGCGGCGTTGAACAGGGGGGCGACGTCGGCGGCCGTGGTGCGAACCACCGCCTTGGGCGGGGGGCCGGGCAGGCGGTAGCAGAAGAAGACGGCGCGGACGCCGGGCGCGGGGTGGGCGCGGCCGCTGAAGACGCGGTTGGGCATGGCGGCCACGGCGGCGGCGAGGCCGGGGTGGTCGGCCAGAAGTTGCTTGTACTCGGTCTGGAGCCGTTCGCCGGCCGTCTGGGTGCCGTCGTACTCCTCGTTGAACTCCTTGAGGGCGTCGTAGTCGTCGTCGGGCGTGAGCAGCTGGCGGCCCTCGATGCCGAACGTCTTGCTGATCCGCAGCGTCTTGTGGGTGACGGTGGCGTACAGGCTGAGCAGGCGGTTGAGCGCGGTCGGCGGGAGGAAGTTCCAGTAGATGACGGTGCCGCGGACGGCGGCCTGGTCGGGGTGATCGGCCACGAGGGCGGCCTCGACCTCGCCGTTCAGGCGGCGGTCGACGCGGCCGATCCGCTGCATGAGGCGGACGGGATTCCAGTGCAAGTCGTAGTTGATCAGCCGGGTGGCGTCCTGCAGGTTCAACCCCTCGGAGAGGACGTCGGTCGAGATCAGGATGCGGGTCTCGGGCAATTTCTCGGTGGCCAGGCCGGCGGACGTGGTGCCGTTGTAATAGGGGGCGAACTGGCGGATGACGTCGCCGCGGTCGCCGGCCGTGGACCCGTCGATCTGGGCCAGGCCGGTCAGGCCGGCTTCATTGAGCTGATCGGCCAGATACCGGGCAGTGGCGGTGAACTCGGTGAAGATGAGCACCTTGCGATCGACCAGGTCGGGGTCGGTCGTGAGCAGGCGGATCAGCTCCTGCAACTTGTGGTCGTGGGCGGGGCCGAAGTGGGCCAGTTCCTTGAGGAAGTCGGCCACGGTGTCCAGATCGGTCTGGGTCTCGCCGAGCATTTTGGGGACGTCGTACACCTTGCGGTCGAGCTTGTTGGCCCAGGCGTCCTCCATCATCTCCTGGGGGACCAAATCCTCGGCCGGCTCCTCGTCGAGGTTAAACAGGTTCCGGTCGACCTCGACCCGGCCGACGATCTCGGCGTGGCGGGTCTTGAACTGGGCGAGCCACCGCTTCTCGGTCGTCGTGTCGCTGTGGACCTCGGCGAAGGCGAGCAGCTTGAGCAGCAACAGGCGGCACGACTGACCGAAGGCCTCGGCCGAGCTTTCGAACCGTTTGAGGAAGCTGGTGCGGATGAGCGTGACGATCTGCTTCTGGCGGCCGGCGGTGGCGCCGGGGAACACCTCGTCGGCCCCGGTCGGCAGCTGGACCGTGCCGACGCCGGAGACGGGGTAGGCCAACGGGTCGTAGATGGCCAGGGAGAACAGGGCCCGGCCGTTGCGGAACGCCTTCTCAAGCAGGTCGAGCAGCCGCTCGTAGCCGGCGCTGAGGTCGTAGCCGGCCACCCGGGGCGGTTGGCGGACCGGGAAGATCGCCTTCGCGCCGCCCTCCCGCGCCTGGCTGTCCCGGACGAACCCGCGGCTCCGCTGGACGACGATGCGGCGGAAGAGACGGTCGTCCGACAACACCTGTTCGGCCTCGATCAAGTCGGTGATCGGCTCGCCGTCGGCGGCGGCACCGGCCGTCGCGGCGGCCACCGTCTGTTTCAGATCCTGCTCCATCTTGCGGAAGTGGCCGGGGAGCGAGTGGATGCCCAGCGTCGGGTCCAGCGACTGGAAGTAGCCGGGGTCCTTGCGGCTGAACAGCTCGATCATGTGCTGCAAATCGATCAGCCGGTTGTTCACCGGCGTGGCCGTGAGCAGGAACATCTGCTTGCCGCCGCAGATCTCGAACAGCTTGCGGTACCGGGACGGGTTGCGGTCCCCGTGGCCGGCCAGGCCGGGGTTGCGGAAGTGGTGGGCCTCGTCGATGACGAACGCGTCGAACCCCTCAGCCACGTCGCGGAACTCAGCCGGGAAGTCGACGTCGGCGGTGACGCCGCGGATCAGGTCCGTGTGGTTGAAGATCTTCAACCGCTGGCGGCTCACGCGGGGCAGGTACCGGTCGATGGCCGCCTGCCAGACCGGCTTGCGGGCGGCCTTGGGGACGAGCAGGCAGACAAACTTCCCCTCCTGCACCGTCAACCGCTCGATCAGCATCAGGCCGACGAACGTCTTGCCCAGCCCGACGCCGTCGCACAGGAAGGCCCCGCCGAACCGGTCGGCGATCCGCACCAGCTGGTGGTATCCGTCCCGCTGGTACCCGTCGAGCAGGCGGTAGACCTGAGAGTTGTTCCGCTCCCAGTCGGTCGCCGTCTGCTGGACGTCGGCGAACAGCTGGTGCAACGAACGGGCGTATACGTCAAACGGCGTGTACGGGCGCACGTGCCGGTCGACGACGGTGAGCAGGGCCGACGTCACGTCCTCGGCGTCGGCCCAGTAACGGTCGAACCAGTCGGCCACCTGAGCGGCAGTGGGATCGTCCACGCGGACGTTGAGCTCGACGTTCCGCGAAAGGCCAGGCGCGGTGAAGTTGGACGAACCGACCACGGCGCTGACGCCGTCGGCCGGTGTGCCGCGGACGATGTACGCCTTGGCGTGGAACCGGGTCTGTCGATACAGGCGGCACTGGATGCGGCCGGACCGCAGCCCGGGGGCGATCTCGTCGACGCCGGATAGGAAGTCGTCGGCGGTCTTGGTCGCCTCAACGCTCTCGTCCAGCGCGGCCGTGATGCGGCCGACCGCACGCGCGAACGCGGTCGCGGTGCGCAAGCTCACCTCGGGGTCGCCCATCAGGATGCGGACCGGGCGGGTGCCGGCCCAGGCGTCGCCCAGGGCGAGCGGCCCGCCGATCTCCAGGTGACCGGTGGCCACGTCCAGAGAAGTGGCCGGGCCGGACCAGGACCGCAACAGGGCGGCCAGCCGGCGGGACTCGTCGGCGTTGTCGAAGAGGAGGTCGTCCTGTTCCGGTGTCACGTAGCAACCCCTTTGGTGAATGAGATCTTG
This sequence comes from Tepidisphaeraceae bacterium, assembly GCA_965198865.1. Classification (GTDB taxonomy): domain Bacteria; phylum Planctomycetota; class Phycisphaerae; order Tepidisphaerales; family Tepidisphaeraceae; genus CBDAQA01. The sequence continues at coordinate 100,369 of CBDAQA010000032.1, forward strand.
CGCTCGCGGCCCTCACGACTGGGGCTGCTTGGCGTCAGTGTTTCGGGAGGTTGGACCAGGCCTGGTCGACGGCCTGCTTTAGATCCGCACCCTCGGGGACGGTGTACCCTTGACGCCCGTGCCGCACGAGTAGCCCCGTACGGACGAGGAGCGCCAGGCACAGGTAGACCTGGTAACTCGGGAGGTCAGCCAACTGATCCTCGCCGGGTGGCAGGATCTGCTCGGTCGTAAACCGCCGACCGCCGGCGCCGAGCTTGGTGACCAGGGACGTCAGCCGGTCGAGGACTTCGCGCGGGCTGCGGTGCTCGTATTCACGCCGGTCCGACTTGCTGTAGCCGACCTTCACTAGGGTTTGGCCGTCGTCGTCGACCTGGAATACGGGGTAGCGGCCGGTTTCCGGGGTTCCGCGTCCGGAACGTGCTGCTGCCCGTTTTGAAGGTGCCGGGCGCACTGTTGCAGCCGCGGCGCTGCCATCGTGACCCCCATCGGCTTCGCCCGGCGTGGAGCTCGTCTGTTCCCCGGGAGACGCCGTGAGGCGGGCCGCCGCTCGAACCGGGGTCTGTGCCTGGCCGACTCCCCTGACCAGAACCGAAAGCCCGTCAGCCACGGACGCGAGGGCAGCCACGGTGGCGAACTCCTGCCGACGGTGCGCCTCGCTGACCAGGCCGCTCAGATCGCGGATCGCGGCCGCGAGTACCTTGTGTGCTTCGGATAACAGCAACTCGTCGGGCATGTCCCACAGTATAACCCATCGCGGAGTTTTAAAACAGCATTGACGACGTTGGCTTTCGCTGTAAAGTGCGCCGATCTAAACGGGAGGGCAACGTGGCAGGAACCAAAAAGGTTTCCGATTCAACGGCGACAAGTGCCGATCCGGCTTGGGCTTTTCGGCAAGTCACTCCGGGGGTCAGGCGCGACCCGTTCGAGGACGAATTCTTTACGGGCGACGACCGGAGCGACCGGACGGACTTCCTGGTGCGAGAGGCGGTCCAGAACGCGTTGGACGCGCGTGACCCGCTGGCCGGGACGCCGGTGACCGTTCGGTTTGCCGTCCGCACCGGGCCGGCGGCCCTGCCGGCTACACGGGCGGCGCGGTTCCTTGCCGGCCTGGTGCCACATCTGAATGCCCAGAAGGACGAGTCGCTGCACATCGGGACTGCCGTCCCGGCGATGCCGTACATCGCGTACGAAGATTTCGGCACGCGGGGCCTTCGGGGCGACCCGCACCTCGACAGCGACCCCGACGCCAGCGGCGGCCCGCCTCAGGACTTCTACTGGTTCTGGCGCAACGTCGGCCGGAGTGGCAAGGCCGGCAGCGACCGCGGCCGTTGGGGTCTGGGCAAGACGGTGTTCCCCAGTTCCTCTCGCATCCATGCCCACTTCGGGCTGACCGTGCGCGACGATCCGGTCGCCAGGCAGTTGCTGATGGGGCAGGCCGTCACCCGCATCCACAAGGTGGACGGCGTCGAGTACCAGCCGGAGGGGTACTTCTGCCGCCCACCCGCGGGCGGGACGGTAGACCTGCCTGTGGACGACCAGGCATTCATCAAGGAGTTCGCCGACGCGTTCGGCCTGATCCGGGGCGACCGCCCTGGTCTGTCGATCGTCATGCCTTATTGCCACGAGGACCTTCGGGCCGACGACGTCACGCTGTCCGTCATCGTCCACTGGTTTTTCCCGATCCTTCGGGGCGAGCTCATGGTCGAGGTGAGCGGGCCGGACGGCGACAAGGTCGTGATCTCCGCGAGCACGGTCCGGGACGTCTCGGCCAAGATGGAGTGGAAGGGGAACCGGACGGAGAAGAAGCACACGCCGCCGCCGTTTGACCTGGCCAGTTGGGCGATCACGCAGCAGGTCGACGGCGGGTTGTCGGAGTTGAGGCTGGCGGGCATCTCGAAGGTGCCGGAGTGGAGTGAGGACCTGTTCCAACCGAAGCAGTTGGACGACCTCCGGCAGCGGTTATCCGACGGCCAACGTCTGGCGGTCCGGGTCCCGCTGACCGTGGAGCGGAAGGACGGCACGAAGAACGAGACGCACTTCGACGTGTTCCTGGAGCGGGACGCCGACCTGACCCGTGGCGAGGATCACTTCGTGAGGGAGGGGATGACCGTCTCCCGCATCTCGACGCTGGCGTCGCACCGCGGCTTCCGCGGCCTGGTCGTGGTCGCGCACGATGAGCTGTCGGCCCTCCTCGGCGATGCCGAGGGGCCGGCGCACGAGGACTGGAAGCGGTCCGAGCGGCGGCCGGATCGCCGCTACGTCCGGTGGCCGAGCCGGCTGACGTTCGTCAAACAGTCGTTGACGAAGCTGGTCGGCTATCTCACGCCGCCGCCGGCGTCGCTCGACGTGGACCTGCTGGCGGACCTGTTCAACGTGGCCGACGCGCGGCGACGCGGTCCCAAGAGGAAGGGGGCGTCGCCGAAACCGGTCGGGGGCGACACCGGTAACCGGCCGCCGCCGGAGATCAAGTCCACCCCGAAGTGGTGGCGGGTCACCCAGACGCCCGGCGGGTTCCGCCTGCGTCGGTCCGGCAACGTGGCACCGCCCGAGCTGCCGCGGCGGCTGCGGGTGGCGGTGGCGTACGACCTGCCGGACGGCAACCCGGTTCACAACTGGAGCCGCTTCGATTTCGTCTTCGACGACGGCCCGGGGAACCCCGTGACGTTCAAGGTCACCGGGGCAGTGGTCGCCAAGCTCGGCGACAACCGTTTCGACGTCGAGGTCCGGCGGCCCGATTTCGTCGTGGAGGTCGGCGGGTTTGACACCGTGCGGGACGTGTTCGTGCGGACGAGCGAACTGGACGCCGACGGCGCGGACGCGATCGACGACGGCACTGCCGTTGATCCGGTCGGCAGTGATGCCGCTGCCGGGGTCTCGCCAGTGGGAGGGGCAAACTGATGATCAGCCGGTTCAATTACACCGAGCGGCAAACGATCCGCCACGACATGATCCGCGTCACGGTCGACGACGGCCCGCCACGCCGGTTCAGTGCGACCTTCAACTTTGAGGGCGTCCCCCTTCCCGCCGACGGCCGGGTGTACGTCGAGGCCCTGAGCGGCGGGTCCTCGACTGTGCTGCGGTTCGCGTTCGGGACCGTCGCCGCGGTCCAGGTGCCAGAGGACACCGACCTGACCGACCTGCCGGGCGAGACGGTCCACTTCACGGTGAAGATCGTCGACGAGCGCGACGAGGTGGGCAAGCTGCTCGCCCTGTGCGAGAACATCCGCCCGCGGCTGGCCGACGAAACGGGCGCGTCCGGCCTGCTGTCGATCCTACCGGTCAACCCGACCGCCGAACTGGGGGAGCGCGTCTGGCGGCTGACCTTCACGACCCGCCCGTGGCTCGACGTGAACAATCAGATCCCCGGAATCATGGAGATCGCCCGCGACGACCGCAGGTTCTTCTCCCTCGTGTATCCCGAGGTCGTCCGGCAGGTGCTCTACCGCACGCTGGTCCGCGAGAGGTACCTGGACGTTCAGAACAATGACGACAGCTGGCAGGACCAGTGGTTGAGGTTCGCGATCCACTGGCACCCCGAGCACCAGACGCCCCCGTCCGTCGGCGACCTCGACAAGATGTCGGACGAAGAGACTTCGTCGCTCGAGGTGTGGATCGACGAGGTCGTTGGCCGTTTCTGCGAGCAGAAGTTTGTCCGCCTGGAATACATGGCGGCGGTGGACGGGGAGGGTGACAAATGAGAGTACGACGGTTGAACGACATTGGACTTGCCCGGTTCAGGACCTACTTGGCGGAACTGCGCGAAACGCCCACCAAAACGCCGCCGGTCGCGATGCTCGAGGACGACACGGTCACGCTTGCGGTGCCGGAAGGGGTCGAGGTTGATGACCGGCCGCTCCGGACCAAGAGTGAGGCGGCGACGTACCTCAAGGCCCAGCTCGGACCGCTCTCCCGCCAAGACCTGTTCAAGGACGCCGGACTTTGGACATGGCTGTCTCTGTTCTACTTCGACGAGGTATGCCCGGCGGTGGCGGGTGGCCATCGCAAGCCCGCGAACGATGCCCACTACCTGTTGGAGCCCAACGACTCGTTCCGCTACTACAAGCACTTGCTCGCGACGCCGGTACGCGTGCTCGGCCTCGCGCCCGTACACCACAAGGTTCTCCTGAACGCCCCATTGCCAGTCCTGGGGCAGATCATGGAGCGGATGGCCGCCCGACTGTACCTGCTCAGAATCCCGTGTGTGCCGGAGGTGATCGACGTCTTGTACTACGACGAGACGAAGGGCCGGGCCAAGCGAGGGATTGCCAACCCGAACCGCGGCGTCAAGCGCGGCGACCTGACCAATCGCTTCCCGGCCCGCATGCGTCAGCTCCAGCTCACGTATGACGCCCACGCACTCTCGGCGGGGCAGCTGGTGAAGCTGCTCGGCCGCGAGTTCGAGCCATGGCTGCCGAAACCGACGCTGCCGTTCGAGTAGGCGTGGGCAAACGCGCCACCCGACCCGAGGTCTACCGCAGCTGAACCGGTAACGGGCCGCACGTGGACCTACCGAAACAGTGACATGGGGGATGGGTATAAGCCGGCCTGTGAGGTTGCCTACCAGCATGGGATGGCGAGTTCGGCCCCGAGGCCTGAACCCAATCACCCAACCTGCAAACACGACTCGATCCTCAACAGATGTTTGCCCTCTCCCCTGGGCCTGAGTCGCAGCTCAATCGCAAGAATCATTTTCCGGTACATACCGGCATTCCCGTCCCAATACCGCGATTCCGTGCGAAAAAACGCCATCGCACGCGACGCCTTGCGAATCTAAGGTCTGAAGCGTAGGATCATGGCCCACAGTGACCTACGAGGTTTCTCGGCGGCGATTTTCGGGGCCTGTTAACCGGCTGGTTGTAGGTTCGAGTCCTACCTGCCGAGTCCTTCCCCCCTCCAAACAGAAAACCCACCCGTGGCACCGGTGTCACAGTTTTCTGCTGCGCAATCCGCTCGGGACGATTCGCCGTCAACGCTGTTGAGGGGTTGCCGTAGTTGTCTTCACCGAGACGCCGGCCACCGACCCACGGAACCCACCCGAATGCGAAACCGCCGATCCCTCCGAGTTGCCGCCCTCGCCACGCTGTCGGCGACGATCCTGTCCGCCGCGCCTGCCGCAAGGGCCGACGCCGTCAAGGTCATGCGCCCGGCCGACGCGGTCCGCGTCGTCACCGAGGACGCCACGCTCGAGATGCCGGGCGGGTCGGGCGACACCGTGACGCTCGAGAAGGACGGCGTCCGCGTCGCCACCGCAACCCTGGCCGACGGCCTGCACGTTCGCCTGGCCTCGCCCAAGGCGGCGGTGAAGTCGGTCCAGCTCCACTGGAACGGGACGATCGACCCGGCTGCCAAATGTCTGGGCGACACCTGGGAGCGGGCCTACGGCGACCTCGCTTGGAAGCCGCTCGACCCCGCCCGCCCGATGGCGTGGTACTTCCTGACCAACGCCGCCGACCGCACCGACGGGTACGGCGTGATGACCGGCCCCGCGTCGATGTGCTGTTGGACGGCCGACGCGACCGGCATCACCCTGACCGCCGACGTCCGCAGCGGCGGGGCGGGCGTGCAACTCGGCAGCCGCACGCTCGACGTCTGCACCGTCGTCGCCCGGCCGGGGGCGGCCGGTGAGTCGGCGTTCGACGTCGACGTCGCCCTCTGCAAGCTCATGTGCCCGCACCCGCGGCTCGCCCGGCAGCCGGTCTACGGGTTCAACGACTGGTACTGCACCTACGGCCACAATACCGCCGACGGCTTCGTGAAGGACGCGACTTCGCTGGCCGCCCTTGCCCCGGCGGGTGACAACCGACCGTTCATGGTGGTCGACGATGGCTGGCAGGCCAGCCGCCAGGGCGGGAAGGTGCCGGGCAACCCGTGGGATCGCACCAATGCCAAGTTCGGCTCGACCATGGCCGACCTCGCCCGCCGGGTGAGGGGGCTGAACGCCCGGCCCGGCCTGTGGTACCGGCCGCTGGAGGCGTGGTCGTCCGCTCCCAAGGACCAACTCCTCCGCGGCACCAAAGACGTGTTCGACCCCTCGGTGCCCGCCGTCCGCCAGCGTATCACCGCCGACGTGCGCCGGTTCCGCGAGTGGGGCTTCCAACTGGTCAAACACGACTTCAGCACCGAGGAGATCACCGGTCGCTGGGGCAACAAGATGGGCGACAGCGTCGTCCACGGCGACTGGGCCTTCGCCGACCGCACCCACACGACCGCCGAGGTGATCCTGTCGCTCTACAAGGCCATCCGCGACGGCGGCGGCGACGGCATGCTGATCGAGGGGTGCAACACGGTCAGCCACCTGTCGGCCGGCCTCTTCGAGCTGCAGCGCGCCGGCGACGACACCAGCGGCAACCACTTCGCCGACACGCTGCGAAACGGCGTGAACTGCCTGGCGTTCCGCGCCCCGCAGCAGGGGACGTTCTACGGCGTCGACGCCGACTGCGTCGGCCTGGCCAAGGCCGGCGCGGTGCCGTGGGAGAAGAACAAGCAGTTCCTCGACCTCGTCGCCCGCAGCGGCACGCCGCTGTTCGTCAGCTGGCGCACCGACCTGCTGGACGACGCGACGAAGGACGGCATCCGCGCCGCCTTCGCCGCCGCCGCCAGGCCGCAGCCGGTCGGGCGACCGCAGGACTGGATGGCCACCCAGCGGCCCAAGCGTTGGGCGCTCGACGGCGACGACGTGACGTTCTCCTGGTGAGCAACGCCTACTTCGCCTCGCCAGTCAGCTCGGCCACCGCCTTCGACACGGCTTGAGCGAGCAGGTCGTTCACCGACTTGTGCTGTTGGGCCGCCAGCGCGTCGAGCCGCTCGTACTGGCGGAGCGTGACGGTGGCCTTCGTCGGCAGCTCGCACGCTGCCGGCACGTCCAGCCACTTCGACTGGGCGGCCTTCACCTGCGCCTCGTCCAGCCCGAACGCCCGCAGGATGCCCGTCGCCATCACGCGGTTCCCGAGCGGGTTCATGTGAACCCCGTCCACCGTCAGCAGCATGCCGTCGGGGTGCGGCTCGGCGGCCCGCCGCTTCAGCGCGGCCCGCATGTCGCCGTTCAGGTCGGCCAGCGGGAACCCCCGCTCCCTCGCCAGCTGGCGGAGGAAATCGTTGTAGGCGACCAGCTTCGCGTTGTTGTCGTTGCCCGCGTCCTCACCGATCGGCGTCGACGTCAGCAGCATCACCTTGATGCCGGCCTTCTGGCAGCGGTCGACGATCTCGGTGATGTTCCGCTTGTACGGGTCGAGCGCGACGCCGGTCGCCCCGTGCCAGACGTCGTTGACGCCGCAGCTGATCGTCACCCAGTCGGGCCTCTTGGCGATCACGTCGCGGTCGACCCGGGCCAGCATGTCCTTCGACGTGTGCCCGCTCACGCCCGCCCGGACCGGCGTCACCTGGACGCCCGCCGTCGCCAGCCCGGCGACGACGAGCCGCACGTACCCCACCGGTGTCGCCGCGCCCTGAGCGGTGATCGAGTCGCCAAGGAACGCGACCGTCTGCCCGCTGTGTACCGCGATCTCGCCCGCCCGCGCCGTGGTGGCCGCTGCGAGGAACAACGCCGGGATCGCAAGCCGTGTTCGAAGTGTCCAGCCCATCGTTTCGCTCCGTGTGTGGAAAATCGACTCCGCCGGGAAGGTATATCCACGGGGGATGCAGATCGACAAGACGTGCAAGCGCATTGCAATCTCAAGGCGTGATGGTGATGCCGTCGGCGAACTTCGCGTCGACGCCGAGATCCACGGCCGTCCGTGCCGGCCCGGACGCGCCTGGCATGCGGACGTTCTGAAAGGGACGCCATGCACACCGTTGGCCGCGTCGAGCCCGTGGATGTCCACCGGGTGAACGGCCAGTCCAGCGGCGTCCTGCGACCTCGCCGCCGATACGACTTCACCCAGGACCACTGTGCTCTGACGCACCCCCACCCGCTGTGGCGCAAAGTGCGGGAACGGAGCAAGCGGCATCGGGGCAGAGCCGGCCCGCTTACGGCGGAGTACCTCCATGCGTGGCTCCTCCGGTGTTTCACATGCGATCGCCCTGCGGTGGGCGTCGTTTCGTTCGTGGGACCTTCACCTGGTCGTCGGTTCTGATACGCTCGGGACGGTTGATCGAAGTGCCCGCTGAGAGGCTCACCCGTCACATGGCCACCTTCCTCGACGACGACTTCCTGCTCCGGTCACCGCCGGCCCGCGAGCTGTACCACCGCTACGCCGCGCCGCTGCCGATCTACGATTATCACTCGCACCTGCCGCCGCAGCAGGTGGCGTCGAACCACCGGTTCGCCAACCTGTACGAGGTGTGGCTGGCCGGCGACCACTACAAGTGGCGGGCGATGCGGGCGGCCGGCGTGCCGGAGCGGTTCTGCACCGGCGACGCGACGCCGTGGGAGAAGTTTCAGGCCTACGCCCGCACGGTGCCGCAGACGCTCCGCAACCCGCTGTACCACTGGACCCACCTGGAGCTTCGGCGGACCTTCGGCATCAACGAGCTGCTGGACGAGTCGACCGCCAGGTCGATCTGGGACCGGGCGAACGAGCAGCTGGCGAACCTGCCCGTCCACGCGCTGCTGAAGCACTACAACGTGTCGGTCGTCTGCACGACCGACGACCCGGCCGACGAGCTGGTCCACCACCGATCGCTGCGCGACGCCGGCACGCTGGCGACGCGGATGTACCCGACGTTCCGGCCCGACAAGGCGCTGCTGGTCGACCAGCCGGCGGCGCTCAACGCGTGGGCCGAGAAGCTGGCCAAGACCAGCGGCGTCGACTGCGGCACGTTTGCGGGGTTCCTCGACGCGATCCGCGCGCGGCACGACGCGTTCCACGCGATCGGCGGCCGGCTGTCGGACCATGGGCTGGACCGGTGCGACGCCGACGACTGCACCGAGGCCGAGGCCCGCGCCACGTTCGACGCCGCCCGCGCCGGTCAACCGGCGTCGCCGGCGGACGCGGCGCGGTTCCGCAGCTTCCTCATGCTCCACTTCGGCCGGCTCGACGCGGACCGCGGGTGGACGAAGCAGTTGCACCTGGGCGCGTTGCGTAACAACAGCGGCCGGGCGGCCCGCACGCTCGGGCCGGACACCGGGTTCGACTCGATGGGGGACCACCCGCAGGCGGCGTCGCTGTCGCGGTACCTCGACCGTCTCGACAGCGATGGGAAGCTGCCCAAGACGGTCCTGTACAACGTGAACCCGACCGACAACCACATGCTGGCGACGATGGCCGGCAACTTTCAGGACGGAAGCGTGCCGGGCAAGATCCAGTTCGGCAGCGGGTGGTGGTTCCTCGACCAGAAGCAGGGGATCGAGATGCAGGTCGACGCGCTGTCGAGCGTGGGGCTGCTGAGCCGGTTCGTGGGGATGCTGACCGACTCGCGCAGCTTCCTGTCGTTCCCGCGGCACGAGTACTTCCGCCGGGTGCTGTGCAACCTGATCGGCCGAGATGTGGTGAACGGCGAGCTGCCGAACGACATGAAGCTGCTGGGCGGGATGGTGGAAGACATCTGCTTCCACAACGCCCACCGTTACTTCGGCCTGGACGTGCCGGCCGCGGAGAAGCCATGACCAAACGACACGCGATCCCCATTGGTGCCGCGCTGGCCCTGGCCTGCTCCGCCGGGCGACCGGCGACTGCGCCGGCCTTTGACCCCGCGGCGACCGCCGCGCACGGCATGGACGCGCTGGACCTGATCCGCGCGCGGATGGCCCTGCCCGACCGCGGGCTGTTCGCGCAGGAGATCCACCCGTCCGACCCGGCGTTCCGCCCGGTCGCCGCCGACTGTTGGTCGGCCGGCGTGGCGCTCACCGCGCTGGCCGCCGGTGCGCGCCTCGCACCGCAGCGGTACACGGCCGACGTGCGGCGGTTCGTCGACATGCTCAACCGCGAGTACTGGTCGGAGTACGCCGGCATCGGCGGGTACGACGACGGGCCGCACCCGAAGGAGCCGGACCGGTACTACGACGACAACGCCTGGGTCGCGCTGGGGCTGGTCGAGGCGTACGAGGTGACGCACGAGCAACGCGACCTGGACCGGGCGGCCGCCACGCTGCGGTACGTCCTCTCGGGCGAGGACGACAAGCTGGGCGGCGGGCTGTACTGGCGCGAGCTGCACAAGGAGTCGAAGAACACCTGCGGCAACGCCCCAGGAATCGCCGCCGCCGTGCGGGTCTACACCTACACGCACGACAAGTCGCAGTTGGATGCGGCCCTCCGGCTGTACAAGTGGACCGTGAAGCACCTGCGCGACGAGACGGATGGCTTGTACTTCGACAACCTGAAGCTCGACGGCACGCTGTCCGACCACAAGTGGACGTACAACACGGCGCTGATGATCCGCAGCGGCTGCCTGCTGTACGACGCGACCGGTGACGCCGGGTACCTGCATGACGCCCAGCGGTCGGCCACAGCGGCGGTTGGGAAATGGGTCCGCCCGGAGACGGGCGCGATGGCCGAGCCGTCGTACTTCGCGCACCTGCTGGCCGAGTCATTCCTGGATCTGTCGGCTCGCGACCACGACCCGGCGTGGGCGGCGGCCGACCACCGGTTGGCCGACCTGGTGTGGTCGACCGAGCGCGACCCGGCCGGGTGCTTCCCCGAGAAGTGGGGTCGCCCGGTGACGCGACCGTTGCCGGTCGTCCGGCTGATCAACCAGGCCAGCGCCGCCCGCCTGCTGCTCCGCGCGGCGTGGCCGTAGGCGCGGGGTCGGGCCGGGATGCCGAACCCGGCCCTCCGGGCCGTCGCCAAACGGTTCGTGAACGCTTCACGCCGCGGCGGCCGTCTCCGGCTCGATGGCCTCCTCGGCCGCTGGCCTCGGCGTGGTCAGCTGCTTCACGAGGTTCGTGGCGACGGCCGTGACGGTGACGCCGACGGCGATGGCGATCACGTACATGACCTTGTGGTCGACGACGAAGATGACGATGGGGCCGCCGTGCGGCGCGTGGTCGCCGACGCCGCCGAGCATGGCGATCACGGCGCCGATGGCCGAGCCGAACATGATGCAGGGGATGATCCGCAGCGGGTCGGCGGCGGCGAACGGGATCGCCCCCTCGGTGATGCCGACGCAGCCCATGGCCAGCGCGGCGGCGCCCGCCTCGCGCTCCGACTCGGTCCACAGCTTTTTCCCGATGATCGTTGCCAAGCCAAGGCCCATCGGCGGGACGCAGATCGCCGTGGCGACGGCGCCCATGACGGAGTAGTGGCCCTGGGCGATCAGGCCGGACCCGAAGAAGAAGGCGGTCTTGTTGATCGGCCCACCCATGTCGAACGCGATCATGCAGCCGAGCAGGACGGCGAGCACGAACGCGCTGCCGTGGCTCATCGATTCCAGCCACCGGCCGAGGCCGTCCATGCTGTTGGCGATGGGGACGCCGATGAACCAGAGCATCACGATGCCGACGGCCGTGGAGCCGATGATCGGAATGATCATGATGGGCATGATCGGGCGGACGAACTTGGGGACGGGCAGCTTCTTCAGCGCCATCACCACGTAGCCCGCCAGCAGGCCCGCCACCATCGCGCCCAGAAATCCGGCCGTGACGTCGGCGCCCCCGACCGTGGCCGAGGGGATGTGCGTCGCCAGCCAACCCCCGACGAACCCGGGAACCAGGCCGGGCTTGCCGGCCATGGCGTTGGAGATGTAGCCGGCGAGCACGGCCGGCATCAGCGTGAACGCGGCGACGCCGATGTTGAGGATCAGCACGACCCAAGACGGCGTGAGCGGCCCCATCTTCGACGGGGTGTCCGGGTAGAAATGGGTGTTCACCGCGATCGCCCCGGCGATCATGATCCCGCCGCAGGCGATGAACGGGATGGCGAACGAGACGCCGCTGAGCAGGTATTGGCGCACCTTGACCACGGACTGATTCATCGGGATCGCTCCTCTGTCGCGTTGAGTTCCTGCACCGCGGGCCCCGACCGGGACGCCGGCCCTCCAAGACCGGGGCGGGCTCACGCCCGCATCGTACGGTGGCGGTTCACCACCATACCCGCAAGCCCGAATGCTAACTGTTGTACAAATGAGGCGTCAATTACACGCTTGTTGCATTAGTTGTAAAAATGTATCCTGACCGACATGCTCCAGGTCGTGGAACCGGTGGTAGGGGAAAAGGCACGACTGGCCGTGGCGACGACGTTGGAGGCATTATTGGCCGGCGGCGGGGTGCGGGACGTCTTCGTTTCGCAAGGCTCGGCCGAGCCGCCGATGCTGGCCTACCTGACCCACTTCCCGCGGCTGACCGTGGTGCTGGGCGGCTGCCACACGATGGCCGTGGCGCACGGCGACGCGGCGACTACCATCAGCCCGACCGTTGGGTCGGTCGTCTACGTGCCGACCAACGGGTGGAACCTGCCCGACTGGTCGGAACCCGTCCGCGGACTCACGTTCCTGTTCGGCCGGCAGCACATGGGCGTGAGCCTGGTCGACCACCCCGGCGGGGGGCTGGAGGCGGTGCCGCAGATCCTCAAGACCAGCGTGCCGCGCGACGGCAACGGCATCCTGCAGAACCTGCTCTACGGCCTGACCGGCGTCGCCACGCTGACCCGGCGCGCCGCCGACGACGACTCGGCCACCGAGGGGCTGGTCCGCTCGGCCACCACGGCCGTCCTGCACGCCGGCCTGCGGTTGCTGACGGTCCCGCCGTCGGGCACGACGCACCGCGCCCGCCGGCTGTGCGAGTCGATGCGGCTCTACATCCAGGAGAACGCCCACCTGCCGATCACGCGCGAGTCGGTCGCCGCCCACTTCGGCATGACGCCAAACCACGTCTCCCGCCTGTTCCGCCAGGAGGGGGACCTGGGCTTCAACCAGATGCTGAACGCCGCCCGGATCGAGCGGGCCAAGTTCCTGCTCGGCGAGTTCGGCACGCCGCTCAAGGAGGTCGCCCGCCACTGCGGCTTCGCGACGACGGCCTACTTCTGCCGGACGTTCAAGAGCCTGACCAGCCGGACGCCGACGGAGTACCGCGTGGCCGTGCCGCGGGCGACGGTGGCGGTGGGGGCAGAGTGAGGGTCAGCCGTAGCGGCGTAACGCCCTACGCGCCCCATGGCGGACGCGTAACACACGTACGGCGCGCCTTTGGTCGATCACCCGGAAATAAACCATGTAGTTGCCGACGGCAAGCGAACGCAGCGGGATGCCCCCGCTCGTCTCATGTCCAATCACGACCGTCCGGCGCGGCGGGTCGCGGAGCTTGTAGATGGCGGCGAATATGTCGACGACCCAGCCTGCTGCTCCCTGTGGTGACTTCGCCGCGATGCTGTCGCGGATGCGTGCAAGGTCGGTCAGCGATCGGCGCGTGAAGTCGAAGGTGTAGGGAGTCACGGCTGCCGCCCGAGCGGTCCCAGAATCATCGCCCTCGCCTCTTCGAAGCTGAACACCTCGCCCCGTTCCGCCTCGGCGTCGGCCTCGGCGATCGCGGCGATGTCCTCGGCGTCGAGGGCGGTGTCCCAATCGGCCTCGTCGTCGTCGACCTTTGATTCCGTCGGTGCCTGCGAGAACGCGGCGACGGCCGCCACCAACACCGCCTCGGGCGTGGCGAAGCGACCGGACCGCACTTGCTCGGCCACCAACTCTTCGGTTTCGGTCGGAAGTGTCACTGTCATGGGAAACATCCTATCAGAATCAGGCCTAGCGCAGGAACGCCTCGTACAGCCCGCCGTCCACCGTCAGGATCTGCCCGGTCGTCTTGCTCAGCCGGTCGCTGAACCAGATGAAGTAGGCCTCGGCCTGGTCGGCCGGGGTGATCGGGGCCTTGGTCAGCGTGCGGTCGGCGTAGAACCGGGCCAGCTTGCCGGTCAGGCTGTCGTCGCTCTCGTCGGTCGCGTACGGGAGGTTGTACTTGGCCAAGCTGGCGATCACGCGGTCACGGGGGAACATCGCGCTGCCCTGCACGACCGTCGCCGGGGCGACGCCGTTCACGCGGACCAGGGGCGACAGCTCCATCGCCAGCTCGCGCACCAGGTGGTTGGCGGCGGCCTTGCTCACGTCGTAGGCGACCGAGCCCTTCTTGGCCACCACGGCGTTCGCGCTGGTGGTCAGCACCACCGAGCCGGTGAGCCCCTGTTCGCGAAACGTCTTTGCGGCCTCGTCAGCCACGAGGTAGGCCCCGGTCACGTTGATGTTGAACGTCAGGCCCCACTGCTCGTCCTTGATGTGGCCCGTGGTGTCGGGCGGGACGAAGATGCCGGCGGTGACGGCGATGCCGTCGAACCCGCCGTAGGCCAATATCGCTTGGTCGAGCATCACGCGGATGCTGGCCCGCTTGGTGATGTCGCACGCGATGCCGACGGCCTGCCCGCAGCCACTGATGCCGCTGCCGGCCACGCCGATGCCCAGGCCGACCTGGTCGGTGATCGACGCCGCCGTCGCCTCGGCCGCCGCCTGGTTCAGGTCGACGCAGACGATGTGGGCCCCGTCCTTCACCAGTCGTTGGGCCGTCTCCTTGCCGATGCCGCTGCCGGCGCCGATCACGGCGATCGCCTTGCGGGCCAGCTCCTTCTCGGCCGGCATGCGCTGGAGCTTCGCCTCCTCCAGCAGCCAGTACTCGATGTCGAACGCCTCCTGCTGCGGCAGGGCGATGTAGGTGTCGATCGCCTCGGCCCCGCGCATCACCTCGACGGCGCAGTTGTAGAACTCGGCCGTGACGCGGCTCTCCGACTTATCCTTGCCCCACGCGATCATCCCCAGCCCGGGAATGAGAATCACCGTCGGGTTCGGGTCTCGCATCGCCGGCGAATCGCTGTGTTTGCACTGGTTGTAATAGGCCGCGTAGTCCTTGCGGTACGAATCGAGGCCGGCCGCGAGCGCCTTCTTCAGCGCGGCCACGTCCTCGCTCTGCGGGTCCCACTTCACGTACAGCGGCTTGATCTTGGTCCGCAGGAAGTGATCGGGGCAGCTCGTGCCCAGCTCGGCCAAGCGAGGGGCATCTTTGCTGTTCACGAACCGCAGGATGTTCGCGTCGGTCTGCACCGTGCCGATGAACCGCTTCTGCTGGCTCACCTGCCCGCGCAGCCACGGCAGCACGGCTGCCAGCGTCGCGTCGCGCTGCTCCTCCGGCAGGCTTTCGTACTTGCGCCCGCCGAACGTCAGCTCGCCCTTGTCCTTGCTCTCGATGAACCGGGCCGCCTTCTCGATCAGGCTCAGCGACAGCTCATAGCAAGCCTTCTCGTTGTCGTCCCAGTTGATGAGGCCGTGCTGACCCATGATGAGACCGTGGGCCCTGGGATTCTTCTTGGCCGCCTCACGCATCACCAGCCCCAGGTCGAACCCCGGCCGCTGCCAGCCGACGTAACCGACCTCGTCGCCGTAGATCTCCCGGGTCAGCTTCTCGCTGTTCTTGGATGCCGCGACCGATATGGCCGCGTTGGGGTGCGTGTGGTCGACGTGCTTGGCCGGCAGGAAGCCGTGCAGCGGCGTGTCGATGCTGCTCGCCCGCGGGTTCAGGTTGAACGTCGCGTGCGGGTACATGCCGACCATGTCATCTTCGACCGGCGTCTTGGCGCCCCTGGGCGACGCGCCGTTGTACTTCCCCTCCAGCGCCAGCACCTTGTCCAGGTACAGCGACGCGAAGTTCTCCCGCTTGCTGGTGCGCAGGTCGCCGCCGCTGCCCTTGACCCACAGCACCTCGACCGACCGCCCGGTCAGCGGGTCGGTCTCGGCGATCTTTGCGCTGGTGTTCCCGCCGCCGGTGTTGGTGATCCGCTGGTCGCCGCCGAGCAGGTTGCTGCGGTAGATCAGCCGGCCCACGGGGTCCAGCTTGGCCGCCGTCGCATCGTCCCAGGCGTAGGTCACGAACTTGAGGTCTTGAGCGTTTGCCATGTTTCGGTTTCTCAGGCGCGCATCGTGTGCATCGGCCCGACGGGCACCTTGGCCGCGTCGGTGACGATCAGGTCCAGCTGGTCCCACGCCAGCAGCAGGGCCGGTGCCCGCACGCCCGACTTCCCGCCGTCGATGCAGACGGCGTGTCGGTCGGACTGCCTCACCACCGCCTGCTGCAGCGCGACCACGTCCTCGGTCGAGTTCCAGATCCCCTCGGCGTCGAACCCCTCGGCCCCCAGCAGGGCCACGTCGAACTGGTAGAACGCCGCCGCCCGGCACGCCAGCTCGCCCAACAGCACCGACTGGATCGGCAGCAGGTGGCCGCCCAGCAGGTCGACGTCGATCCCCTTGATCCCCGCCAGCCGGTCGGCGACGGCCAGGCTATTGGTGACGACGTGTACGTCCATCGGCCGGCGGCGCAGCCGCTCGGCCACGGTCGACACGGTCGTGCCGGCGTCCAGGAACACGGTCATGCCCGGCTTGATCAGCGACGCGGCCGCCACGGCGATCTTCGCCTTGGCGCGGGGCGACACCTTTAACCGGTCGGCGAACGGCGTGAACCGCCGGTCGTAGTCGGCCATCGCGCCGCCGAACGTGCGGACGATTGCCTTCTGCTCGGTCAGCGCCACCAGGTCGCGCCGGGCGGTCGCCTCGCTGATGCCGAACTTCCGGCACAGCTCGCCCACCGGCAGGTACGACCGCTCCCGGAGCAGGGCCGTCATCGCCCGCCGCCGGTCGTCGATGTCGCGCTGGGCCACCCGTGGCATGCGAGGAAGGGTACAACTTTATATGATCGAAGTCAATCAAAAAGGTTGTATGTGGGTCGGGCGTGTGGTACGGTGCGTTGAACGGCGGGGGCCGCCGCACGTCCGTCACGACGCCGAGGGTTGCCCGCCATGCCGCACGGAGACACCGACCTCGCCGCCCTCTGGCCGCTCGCCGCCCAGTTCCCCGACGTCGACGCCGCCCTGGCCGAGCTGGCCCGCACGTCGGCGGTCCTCACGCTGCCGCGCGGCGCGGTCCACGTGATCAGCGACGTCCACGGCGAGGACGTCAAGCTCCGCCACGTCATCAACAACGCCAGCGGCGCGTTGCGGCCGCTGATCGAACGCCTGCTCGGCGACAGGCTGGCGGGCGACGACCTGAAGCAGTTCCTCGCGCTCAGCTTCTACCCCGCCGAGGTGGTCGAGCGGCTGCAGCGGACCCTAACCGACCCCGACGAGCAGCGCGCCTACGCGATCAAGACGCTGCGTCTTCAGTTCGTGCTGGTGCGGGAGCTCACCGCCCGCTACAGCCACAAGCGATCGATGCGCGACTTCCCCGCCGCCTGGCGGCCGCTGCTGGAGGAGATGCTGCACGAGCCGGCCACCGATGCGCGGCGCGACTCGTTCTTCGCCACCGTGGTGGACGAGTTGGTCAAGCGCGGCAAGGCGCTGCACGTCGTCCACCTGGTCGGCCGGCTGATCCGCAACCTGGCGATCGACGAGCTGATCATCGCCGGTGACTGCTGGGACCGCGGCCCCCGCGGCGACCGGGTGGTCGACTACCTGCGGCAACAGCCGTCGGTCAGCTTCGTCTGGGGGAACCACGATGCGTCGTGGATCGGCGCGGCGCTGGGGAACGAGGCGCTGATCTGCACCGTGCTGAGGATCTCGCTGCGCTACCGGCGCATCGGCCAGCTGGACGAGGGGTACAGCATCCCGCTGACGCCGCTGGAGCACCTGGCCCGCGTCGCCTACGGCGACGACCCCGCCACGCACTTCATGCCCAAGGCGACGGGCATGCGCGAGATGGTCCTGGTCGCCCGCATGCAGAAGGCGATGGCCGTCATGCAGTTCAAGCTGGAGGGTCAGGCGATCGCCCGCAACCCGCAGTGGGGGCTCGACCACCGCCGGCTGCTGCACCGCATCGATCACGCCAAGGGCACCATCGAGATCGACGGCGCCACCTACAGCCTGCGCGACACGCACCTGCCCACGGTCGACCCGGCCAACCCGTACGAGCTGTCCGCCGACGAACGGCAGTGCATGGACCGGCTGCGGAACTCGTTCCTCCATAGCCAGAAGCTGGGCGAGCACGTGCGGTACCTGATCGGCAACGGGGCGATGTCGCTGGTCCGCGACGAGCACCTGATCTTCCACGGCTGCGTGCCGTGCGACGCCCGGGGGAACTTCCTGCCGATGCCGCTGTGCCACGGCCGCGAGGCGGCGGGGCGCAAGCTGTTCGACGAGATCCAGCAGGTGATGCTGCGGGTGGTCGAGACGCGCAGCCAGGGCGAGCTGGACCTGCTGTGGTACCTGTGGAGCGGGCCGCGCTCGCCGCTGTTCGGCAAGGACCGGATCGCCACGCTGGAGCGGGACCTCATCGTCGACGGGAAGCCGCACCACGAGGAGAAGGACCCGTACTTCAAGCTGATCCACGAGAAGTGGTTCTGCGAGAAGGTGCTGGCCGAGTTCGGCGTCGACCCGGTGAACGGGCTGATCGTGAACGGGCACGTCCCGGTGAAGGTGGAGGCGGGCGAGAGCCCGGTGAAGCGCAGCGGGAAGGCGATCACGATCGACGGCGCGTTCAGCGAGGCGTACGGCGACCACGGCTTCACGCTGGTGCTCGAGGCCGACCGCACGCTGCTGGCGCAGCACTCCCACTTCGAGTCGGTCGAGTCGGCCATCCGCGACGGCACGGACATCGTCCCGCAGGTGCAGACGATCCGCACCTGGGACCGCCCCCGCACCGTGGCCGACGCCGGCCGCGGTCGCATCCTCAAGGCCAAGGCGGCGCAGCTGGAGCAGCTGGTCGAGGCCTACCGCCGAGGCGAGGTGCGCTTCCACAGCGGCGGGGCGGCGTTCCGGTGATGACCCCACAGCGCCGGGCCGTGTCGGCCCGGTCCGGGGCGACACGCCCCGGCTCTGTTCCAATCCGAGAGAGCTTGAACCATGCCCACCATCCAATCGATCGAGCGTTCCTACGAGCTGGCCAAGGAGCGGTTCGCCGAGCTCGGCGTGGACACCGATGCGGCCGTGAAGCGTTTGCTCACCATCCCGGTCTCGCTGCACTGCTGGCAGGGCGACGACGTCGGCGGGTTCGAGAGCGCCGGCGGCAGCCTCGGCGGCGGCTTGGCCGTCACCGGCAACTACCCCGGCAAGGCGCGCTCGGCCGACGAGCTGCGCGGCGACCTCGACTTCGCCTACTCGCTGCTGCCCGGCAAGCACCGCCTGAACCTCCACGCGATCTACGGCGAGTTCGGCGGCAAGCAGGTCGACCGCGACGCCATCGCCCCCGAGCACTTCGCCGGCTGGCTGGCGTGGGCCAAGCAGAACGGCCTGGGGCTCGACTTCAACCCGTCGTTCTTCTCGCACCCCAAGGCGGCCGACGGGTTCACGCTGACCCACCGCGACGCCGGCATCCGGCAGTTCTGGATCGACCACGGCATCGCCAGCCGGAAGATCGGCGCGAGCTTCGGGCGGGCGCTGGGCACGCCCACCGTCACCAACGTGTGGATCCCCGACGGCATGAAGGACACGCCCGCCGACCGCAAGGGGCCGCGCGAGCAGCTCATCAAGAGCCTGGACGCCGTCTTCGCCGAGCCGATCGACCCGAAGTTCAACCTCGACGCGATCGAGGGGAAGCTGTTCGGCATCGGCGCCGAGAGCTACACGGTCGGCAGCCACGAGTTCTACCTGGCCTACGCGCTCAAGCACGGCAAGCTGCTCTGCCTGGACGCCGGCCACTACCACCCGACGGAGCAGCTGGGCGACAAGCTGTCGTCGGTGCTCTGCTTCCTGCCCGAGGTGCTGCTGCACGTGAGCCGGGGCGTGCGGTGGGACAGCGACCACGTCGTCACGCTGGGCGACGACCTGCTCCAGACCGCCCGCGAGGTCGTCGCCAACGGCTACGAGTCGCGCGTCCACGTCGGCCTCGACTTCTTCGACGCCAGCATCAACCGCGTCGCCGCCTGGGTGGTCGGCACGCGCAACATGCTCCGGGCGTTGCTGGTCGGCCTGCTGGAGCCGACGGCGATGCTGCAGAAGTTCGAGGCCGACCGCGACTACACCAGCCGGCTGGCGATGCAGGAGGAGGCCAAGCTGCTGCCGTACGGCGCGGTGTGGGACTATCACTGCCTGAAGCAGAACGTCCCCGTCGGCGAGGCGTGGCTCACGCAGCTCAAGGGGTACGAGAAGGACGTGCTGGGCAAGCGCGGGTGACCCGTTTGCCAAGCCGGTCCTGAGGTACTCCGAACCGGCTTCACCGGGGGGTGCTTCCGCATCGTGCAGGGTGGTTTCGCCTTCCTGCCATCGCGGTACAATTCGCCGCGTGGCCGACCCCGTCCTTCGCACCGATGCCGTCGTCAAACAGTTCGGGCCCGTCGTCGCGCTGGGTGGCGTGTCGCTGGACCTGCTGCCCGGCGAGGTCCACGCCCTGATCGGCGAGAACGGGGCGGGCAAGTCGACGCTGATGAAGATCCTCTCCGGCGTCGAGCGGCCGGACGGCGGCCAACTGTTTGTTCGCGGCGAGCCGGTCACGCTGCGGTCGGTCGCCGACG
Source organism: Tepidisphaeraceae bacterium (assembly GCA_965198865.1). GTDB lineage: Bacteria > Planctomycetota > Phycisphaerae > Tepidisphaerales > Tepidisphaeraceae > CBDAQA01. Next base: position 120,704 of record CBDAQA010000032.1, read on the forward strand.
CGCAGCGGCTGGGGATCGCGATGATCCACCAGGAGCTGAACCTGATCGACGAGCTGTCGGTCGCCGAGAACATCTTCCTGGGGCGTGAGACGGTCGGCTGGTCGCGCCTGGTCCGGCCCCGCGCGACCCGTCGTGCCGCCGCCGAGGTGCTGAAGCGCGTGGGTTGCGACGTCCGTCCTGGGGCGCGGGTGGGATCGCTGTCGCTGGCGCAGAAGCAGCTGGTGGAGATCGCCAAGGCGGTGTCGCTCGAAGCGTCGGTCCTGATCATGGACGAGCCGACGGCGGTGCTGGGCGACCGGGAAACCGTCGCGCTGTTCGCGCTGATCGAACGGCTCAAGGCATCGGGCGTGGCGATCGTCTACATCTCGCACCGGCTGGGGGAGGTGCTGACGATCGCCGATCGGGTGACGGTGCTGCGCGACGGGCGGACCGTGGGGACCATGACGCGCGAGCAGGCGATCGCCGCCGGCGAGCACGGGCTGGCGGGGGCGATGGTCGGCCGGCCGATGGCCAGCCACTTCCCGCCGCGCGACGCGGTGCCCGCCGACGCGGCCGTAGCGCTGGACGTGTTTAACCTGTCGGTGCCGGGGGCGGTGGAGAACGTCTCGTTCTCCGTCAAGCACGGCGAGGTGCTGGGCTTCGCGGGGCTGGTCGGCGCCGGTCGCACCGAGATGGCCGAGGCGATCTGCGGGCTGCGGAAGAGGTCGGGCGGCGAGGTGGCCCGCGACAGCGAGATCCTGCACGTCCACAACGTGGCCGACGCGATGGCGTCGGGCCTGGCCTACCTCAGCGAGGACCGCAAGGCCGCGGGCCTGATCCTGCCGATGAGCATCACCAGCAACACAACGCTGCCCACGATCCGGCAGTATGGTCGGCTGCTGCGCAAGCGGGCCGAGGCGCGCGTGGCGAGGCGCCGCGTGTCGGACCTGGCGATCAAAGTCCGCAGCGTGCGGAGCCCCGTGTCGAGCCTGAGCGGCGGGAACCAGCAGAAGGTCGCGCTCGCCAAGTGGCTCGAGGCGAAGCCGAAGGTTCTCATCATCGACGAGCCGACGCGCGGCGTGGACGTGGGGGCCAAGGAGCAGATCTACCAGGTCATCCAGAGTTTGACACGCCACGGGATGGCTTGCATCCTCATCAGCTCTGAGCTGAACGAGGTGCTGGCGCTGAGCCACCGCGTGGCCGTGATGCGCGGCGGGCGACTGGTCGCCACGCTCGACGGCGACACGGCGACCGAGACGGCCGTCATGCGGCTGGCGTCCGGCGTGCCCGACCCCCTCCCTCAGGTCTGAAACACACGAATGAGCCTCGCGACCGAAACGACCGCCCCGGAAGCGCCGCCGGCCCGCCGGGCGAGGGTCCGCCTGCGATTGCCACCGTGGCTGGGGGCCGTCGTGGTCACAGCGGCGCTGGTCGCGCTGGCCGGGTACCAGAACCCCAAGTTCGTCACGGCCGAGAACCTGCTGAACATCGCCGGGCAGCAGGCGACGTGCGGCATCGTCGCCGTCGGCATGGTGCTGGTCATCACGGCGGGCGGGATCGACCTGTCCGTCGGTTCACTGGTCGCGCTGGCGGGCGGGCTGGGCATCCTCGTCGTGCAGTTCCTGCTGAACCACGGTTGGTCGGGACTGCTGGCGACGATCGTCGGGGCGATCACCATGTTGGCCGCCGGGCTCTTGGCCGGGATGCTCAACGGCGTGTTGATCGCCAAGGGGCGGCTGCCGGCGTTCATCGCGACGCTGGCGGCACTGCTGGCGTTCCGGTCGGCGGCGGGGTGGATCGCCAACGGCGGGCAGTACGTGCCCGACCCCAAGCCGGCGGCGTTCCTGACGGTCAGCCAAGGTTGGCCAATCCCCAACACCGACATCAGCCGGCCGCCGCCCGATCGGCAGGTGGTCGCCGAGCACGTCGCCGAGGCACCGGTTCCGCAGACGCGGTCGCGCCGCAAGCGCAACGTCGCCGTCGCGCCGACCACCGCCGCGGCCGAGGCATCGACCCCCGCACCGACCTCGACGCCAACAGCCATGGCCGCGAGCGTCCCGCACGAGCCGCTGCCGCTTCGGCTGCCGTACGAGGTGGTCACCTGGTTCGTCGTGGTGGTGATCGGCATGGTGGTGCTGAACCGCACGCGGCTGGGGCGTTACGCGATCGCCGTGGGCAGCAACGCGCGGGCGGCGCGCTACTCGGCCGTGCCGGTGGCGCGGGTGCGCATCTGGGTCTACGCGCTCAGCGGGCTGCTGGCCGGCGTGGCGGCGTTCATGGAGGCGTCGCGGAACGAGGCGACCATCAACAGCGGCAGCAGCGGCCTGTACCTGGAGCTGTTCGCCATCGCCGCCGCCGTCATCGGCGGCACGCGCATGACCGGCGGCGTCGGCTCCGTGTTCGGATCGGCCGTCGGCGCGTTCCTGCTGGGCGTGATCCTGAACGTCATCATCAGCCTGCAGACGATCCCGCTCGGGCACCTCGGCACGCTGACGATCAACGAGCAGGCGAAGGGCGTCGTCACCGGGGCGATCATCGTGCTCGCCGCCCTGGCGCAGCGGGGCGAGGCGCGGGAGTGAGGGTTGACTCCATCCGTTAGCCCCGGGCTCCGCCCGGAGTGTTCGGGGCCAACCCGGGCGGAGCCCCGGGGCGATTGGGTTGAGGAAGACAGCGGAGGAACACCATGAATCGTCGGCAGTTTCTGATCGGGATGTCGGCCGTCGCGGGGGCCGCTGCGTTCGGCGGGCGCGTGAGAGCCGCGGCGGCGGCGGGCGAGAAGCTGCACGTCGGCGTGCTGATCCCGTCGGCCACGCACGGTTGGGCGGGGGGCGTGGGGTGGTGCGCCGAGGAGGAGATGAAGGTGTTCGGCGACGCGGTCCAGTGGGAGTTCCAGCGGGCCGGCACCGCCGCCGAGCAGGCGGGGCAGATCGACGCGCTGGTGCAGAAGGGCGTGGCGTCGCTGGTGATCCTGCCGTTCGACAGCGACACGCCCATGCGGCCGCTGCGCAAGGCGAAGGAGCAGGGCGTCTACCTCGTGGCCGTCGACCGCGCCCTGCGCGAGCCGATCGCCGACCTGTACATCGCCGGCGACAACAAGGCGTTCGGCAAGACCGCGGCCGAGTTCATGGTGAAGAGGCTGGGCGGCAAGGGGAACGTCGTCGCGCTGCGCGGCATGCCCGTCGAGATCGACGCCGAGCGCTTCGACACCTTCGCCGCCGTGCTGAAGCAGAGCCCCGGCATCACGCTGCTGGGCAGCCAGGCGGGCAACTGGAACCGGCAGGACGCGCACACGGTGATGCAGGCGTTCCTCACCAAGTTCGACCACATCGACGCGGTGTGGGCGGCCGACGACGACATGGCGCTGGGCGTGGAACAGGCGATCCGCGAGGCCGGCCGGACCGGCGAGATGTGGATCCTCGGCGGCGGTGGGATGAAGGAGACGATCAAGCGCGTGCTGGACAAGGACCCGCAGTACCCCGCCGACGTGACCTACCCGCCCGGCATGATCGCCGCGGGCGTGGCGCTGGCGGTCGCCGGGGCGGGCGACGGGAACGAGCGCGGGCTGGCCGGGAAGATCCCGGACTACCTGAAGATCGACCCCGCCCAGCTGCAGTCGGCCGCCCCGCCCGAGGGGAAGCACGAGCAGCGGTCGCTGCGGGTCGACGTGCAGCTGGTCACGCCAGACAACGCGGCTCACTTCTACTTCCCGAAGTCGGTTTACTGAACGTTGAACGAAGATGTTGAACCCCGAAGACGCGAAGGCGCGAAGGTCGGACGAAGGAAGAACAAACGGCTCAATAACAAGCCGGTCCTGCTGGCCCTCAGTTTAGACCGATGCTCTTTTTCCGCCTTCGTCCCACCTTCGCGTCTTCGCGTCTTCGCACTTCAAATCTTCCGCCTGGTCGCGGTCAACGTGCCACACCGGGGGCGGGTATAAGCCGGATCATGACGCCATTTGCCCGAACGTGTGCCGCCCTGCTCCCGCTGATCGTGTGCGTCGGTGCCGACGCGCCGCCGACCCCGCGCCCGGCCGACGCGATACCCCTTTTTGACGGCACGCAGGCGAGCCTCGACGCCAACTGGACCATGCGCGGCGGCAAGCCGGCCGACTGGGTCGTGTCCGACGGGGCGATGCTGTCGCAGAAGAGGGACCTGGTCACCAAGCGGAACTTCGGCGACTTCAAGCTGCACGTCGAGTTCAACGAGCCGAAGCTGCCCGACAACGTGAAGGGCCAGGCCCGCGGGAACAGCGGCGTCTACCTGCAGGGCCGGTACGAGATCCAGGTGCTGGACAGCTACGGCATCACCCCGCCCACCAAGGGCGACTGCGGGGCGATCTACAACCAGAAGGCCCCGGACGTGAACGCCTGCCTGCCGCCGGGCGAGTGGCAGACGTACGACATCGCCTACACGGCCGGCAAGTACGACGCCGACGGCAAGCGGACGGCCGACCCGCGCGTGACGATCGTCCAGAACGGCAAGACGATCCAGAACGACGTGGCCATCGAGCACGTCACCGGCAGCGAACTGCTGAAGGACGGCCCCGGCGACGGCCCGATCCTGCTCCAGTTCCACCACAACGGCGTCCACTACCGCAACGTCTGGATCGTCCCGCACGGGTGAGAATGCGGTGGCCACGAATGGCACGAACGGTCACGAACGAATTCGGGAAAGTGATCCACGAAGGACACGAAGGGACACGAAGGAGAACTCATCGGTGCCCTCCGCCCCTTCGTTTGACTTCGTGTCCTTCGTGGACGTCCCTTCCGATTCGTGTTCATTCGTGCCAATCGTGGCTACTCTCTTGCGACCCTCCGGAGCCGTGCGAAACTGAGGCCGAATTTTCTTAGCCTGGCAGCAAACATGACCCCTCTCCGCCGACCGTTGGCATCGTCGTTCGCCCTCGCCCTGCTCGCGTGGCTGCCGTGCGCGGCCCGCGCCGACAACGCCAAGCCGGTCGTGCTGTTCGACGGCACCAGCCTGGCCGGCTGGCACCAGGCGGGGCCGGCGGGGTTCGACCTGCACGACGGCGTCATCACGGCCAGGGGCGGCATGGGGCTGCTCTGGAACGACCGGCCGCTGGCCAACTTCACGGCCCACGTGGAGTACAAGGTCGAGAAGGCGTCGGCCAACAGCGGCGTGTTCGTGCGGTTTCCCGACCCCGGCAACGACCCGTGGGTGGCCGTCAACCAGGGGCACGAGATCCAGATCTGCGACACCGAGCCGCACAACCACACCGGCGCGATCTACAACTTCAAGGACAGCACCAGCATCCCCACCAGGCCGGTCGGCGAGTGGAACGACCTGGACATCACCGTGGTCGACCGGCACTACGCCGTGTCGGTCAACGGCACGCAGGTGAACGACTACACCAGCGAGCGGGGGCTCAAGGGGTTCCTGGGGCTGCAGAACCACTGGGACGCCGTGACGTTCCGCAAGGTGACCGTCACCGAGTTGCCCGGCCCCGCGGCGGCCGAATCGGTCGGGCCACCGGTGACGCTGGCCGACCCCGTGCCCGGGCTCGTCGGCCAGTACTTCGACAGGATCGACGCGTTCGAGCAGATCGGCGCGGCCGGCCGCAAGCCGTTCTACGTGGCGACCGACAACCGGATCAGCTTCCAGAAGGACACCGGCGACTTCAACGGGTCGCACCTGACCGACCACTTCGGCGTCCGCTGGACCGGCGCGATCCACATCGAGACGCCCGGCACCTACGTGTTCGACACCGCCAGCGATGGCGGGTCGGTCCTGACCATCAACGACGCCGTGGCCGTCGACAACGGCGGCACGCACACGATGGCCGACAGGTCGGGCACCGTGGTGTTCGCCGCCGCCGGCGACTACCGGTTGCGGCTCGATTACCAGCAGGTGGTCAACGAGACCGGATGCGTGCTCAAGTGGCAGCAGCCGGGGTCGCAGAAGCTGAGCGTCGTCCCGTCCAAGGTCCTGCTCCACGCCAAGGCCGACGCCGACGTCGCCTGGGACAAGGCCCCTTGGACAGCCCTCGCCGCCCACCACCGCCAGTACGCCAAGGAGCACGGCAAGAAGTGGGAGCGGATGGACTACGGCCCGTTCCTGTCCGGCACGTTCGACCTCCCCGAGCCCAAGGGCAACACGGCCCTCAAGGGGATCATCGTCAGCTTCGACAAGGACCAGACGACCAACGTCCTGTTCGACACCGAGACGCTGCGCTACGCCGGCGGGTGGACCGGCGACTTCCTCGACTTCCACGGCGTCGCCTACGACGGTGCCCATGTCGCCACGCCCAAGGCGGTCGGTACCCAGGTGTTCGGCACGCCAGTCATGCCGGGCTGGGCCGACAAGGACGGCAGCTTCAAGGACCCGCGCAGCGGGCCGGCCGACAACGGGAAGAACATGCCGGACACGCCGATCGGGAACCTGCCGTGGATGCACTACCGCGGGCTGTACCGGTGTGGGGATCAGGTAGTGTTCTCTTACACGGTGAACGGAGTCGGGGTGCTGGACACGCCCGGCGTGATCCAGGTGGGCAATGGGGCGGTCTTCACTCGGACCATTGAGGTGGATGCGTCGGCTTCGCCACTGACTCTGGTGCTCGACGAAAAGCGAACGAACTTATTCGAGATCAGCATGGAAGCGTTAAGATTTGGCGTTGCACCGAACGGTATGACGGCCGTGACGATACCGCCGCACGACAAGCCGACCCAGTACAGGCTGGCCATCTCGAACACCGCAAATACCACGTGGATCGACTCGGCGAAGCTCCACGTTGACTTCGCCGCCCTCACCCACGGCGGCCCGCGGCGCTGGGGCGACCCGATCGTGACGCAGGGCCACGTCGGCGACGAGGCGGGGCCGTACGTGGTCGACACGATCACGCTGCCGGAGAAGACGCCGTACAACGCGTGGATGCGGACCAGCGGGTTCGACTTCTTCCCCGATGGCCACAGCGCCGCCGTCTGCACCTGGAACGGCGACGTCTGGATCGTGAAGGGGATCGACGACAAGCTGGACCACCTGACGTGGCAGCGGTACGCCACGGGGCTGTTCCAGACGCTTGGGTTGAAGATCGTCAACGGCGAGGTTTACGTGCTGGGCCGGGACCAGATCACCCGGCTGCACGACCTGAACGGTGACGGCGAGGCCGATTGGTACGAGAACTTCAACAACGACTGCGTGGTCGGCCACGGGTTCCACGAGTTCCAGCACGACCTGCAGACCGACAGCCGTGGCAACTTCTACTTCGCCAAGGGCGGCCCGGTGAACGGCGGCGGCTCGGGGTTCCAATATGAGACCGAGGACAACGGCTGCATCCTCAAGGTGACGCCGGACGGGAAGACGCTGTCCGTCGTTGCCACCGGTCTGCGGGCGCCCAACGGCACCAGCATGGGCCCGGGCGACGTGATGACGGTCAGCGACAACCAGGGCACCTGGACCCCCGCCTGCCGGATCAGCTTCGTCTCGCCCGGCGCGTTCCTCGGCGTGCCCAGCACCAGCCACCTCAGCCCGCCGCCCACCAACTACGGCAACCCGATCTGCTGGTTCCCCTACGTCGACGGCGACTACACCGCCGGCGACAACAGCAGCGGTGGGGCGGCGTGGGACACGACCGGCAAGTGGGGCCCGTTCGACGGCCACATGATCCACCTGTCGTACGGCACCTGCTCGATCTTCAACACGATGATCGAGCAGGTCGACGGCATCTACCAGGGCGGCGTCTGCCGGTTCGCCCTCGACTTCGACAGCGGCATCATGCGGGCCCGCTTCAACCCCGTCGACGGCCAGCTCTACGTGGCCGGCCTCAAGGGGTGGCAGACCCGCGCCGCCAAGGACGGCGCGTTCCAGCGGGTCCGCTACACCGGCAGGCCCGCCCACATGCCCGCCGAGCTGCACGTGCTGAAGGAGGGGCTGTCGATCACCTTCACCGACCCGGTCGACCCGTCCAACGCGACCGACACCGACAACTACAGCGTCGAGCAGTGGAACTACATCTGGTCCAACAGCTACGGCTCGCCCGACGTCAGCCGCGACAACCCCAAGAAGCACGGCCACGACACGGTCGACATCGACAGCATCACCCTGTCGCCGGACCACAAGACCGTGCTGCTGAAGATCGCCGACTGGAAGCCGGTGATGCAGGTGAAGACCGTCATGAAGATCAAGGGCGCCGACGGCTCGCCGATGAACTGGGAGGTCGACAGCACCGTGAACAAGATCCCGGGCAGGCCGGGCTCGATCGCGACCGCCCAGCCGGGCAACGGCACGGTTGCAGAGTGATGGCATGACCCGGCCCGCCCGCTTCAGCGGGCGGGGGCTCCCGACCCAAGTCTCCACACCCTGCCTGCTGAAGCAGGCAGGCCGGTTCGACTCGCCGCATCGATCGCTCCCCGCGTCTACCATGGGCACCATTCGCCGCATCGACCCCCGGCTGGTCTTCGTCGCCCTCGTGGCGACCCTCGTCGCCCTGTCGGCGGTCCCCTGGACCGGCGACGCCCGCGCCGCCGACGCCACGCCGCCGTCGCCGGCGGGCCTCGCCCTCACGTTCGCCTTGCCCGACGGCCCCGCGGTTGACGCCCGCACGTCTTGCCTGGTCGCCCTCGCCGTTCCCGCCGGCGGGACCCCGTCGCCGATGGTGCCGCCGGGGCCGTACGTCGCGACGTGGACGGGGCTGCTGTCGAGCCCGCGGCACATCAAGGAGGGGTACCGCTTCTCGGCCGAGGGGGCCGGGCAACTCAAGGTGACGATCAACGACCAGGTCGTGCTCGACGCGACCGGCGACCTGGCCGGCCACCCGTCGGAACTGGTCACGATCCGCAAGTCGAAGAACAAGGTGACCGTCACCTACCGCCCGCCGCCTACCGGCGACGCGAGCGTGCGGCTGCTCTGGGCGCGGGACGACCACCCCGACTACTTCGACCCCGTCCCGCCGATCGTGTTCACGCACGATGTGGCCGACGACGTGCTCGTCCAGCACGGCAAGGTGCGGCTCGGGCGGCAACTGCTGACGTCGATGCGCTGCATCGCCTGCCACCAGGGCATCTCCGGCTCCGTGCCGGAGCTCAAGCAGGATGCCCCTGACCTGACCAGCGCGAACGCGCGGCTGCGGCCCGCGTGGCTGGCGGCGTGGGTCGCCAACCCGAAGTCGCTCCGGCCCACGGCCACCATGCCGCGCGTGCTCGCCGACCCCAAGGACGCCGCCGACGTGGCGGCCTACCTGTCGGCTGACGCGCCGCCCGAAACGCCGCTTCCCGACGGCAACACGGCCAAGGGGGCGCGGCTGTTCACCGGCCTGGGCTGCGTCGCCTGCCACGTCGCGCCGGCGCTGGACGATTCCGACGCCTCGCTCGACCGGGTGCCGCTGAAGAACGTGAAGGCCAAGTTCCGGCCCGAGGCGCTGGCCGCGTTCCTGCGCCAGCCCGAGGCGCACTACGCCTGGGTGAAGATGCCGAACTTCCACCTCTCCGAGCCCGAGGTGGAGGCCCTGGCGAGCTGGCTGATCTCGCGCTGCAAGGACGACGCCGTCCCGCCCGCCCCCGCGGGTGATGCGGCGCACGGCAAGGCGGTGTACGCCTCGGCCGGCTGCATCAACTGTCACACCACCACCGGCACCCCGGCGGCCGTCGACCTGGCCCGCGCCGATTGGACGCGCGGCTGCCTGGCGTCGGACGCCAAGTCGATCGGCAAGGGTGTCGACTACAGCTTCGCGCCGGAACAGCTTGACGCCCTGCGCGCTGTCGCGGCGATCGACTGGAAGCCAACGTTGACCCGCGACCCCCCGGCCGACTTCGCCGCCCGGCAGATGGTGGCCGAGCGGTGCAACGCCTGTCACAAGATCGACGCCAACGACAACGTCTGGTCGGGCCTGGACACCGAGGTGACGGCGATCGAGGCCGGGCTAGCCGCGCGCGGCACCGACGAGCCCGAGCCCACCGGCGACCAGACGCCGCCGCCGCTGACGTGGGCGGGCGAGAAGCTGCGGCCGACGTGGGCGGCGGCGTTCATCGGCGGGAAGGTCGATTACAAGCCCCGGCCGTGGATCTTCGCCCGCATGCCCAGCTTCGCCAGCCGCGCCGCCGGCCTCGCGGCCGGCATGGCGGCGGAGCACGGCTGCCCCGTCACCGACGACGCCCGCGCCCCCGCCGACCCCCACCTGGCCGACATCGGCCGGAACCTGACGTCCCAGTCCAGCTTCGGCTGCGTGAAGTGCCACGGCGTCGGCGCCCAGGCCGCCATCGCCCCGTTCGAGGCGTTCGCCCCCAACCTGGCCCACGTCGACGGCCGCCTGCGGCACGACTACTACCGCCGCTGGATGCGCAACCCGCAGGTCTACCTGCAGGGCACGAAGATGCCGAGCTTCGGCAACGCCGAGGGCAAAACCCCCTACAAGGACGTCCTCGGCGGGGACGCCGGTGCCGAGTACGACGCCATCTGGAACTACCTCCAGGCCGGCGAGCGGATCGTGCCGGCCCAGTAGAAGATCCACCACGGAGGCACGGGGACGCAGGGCAACGAGGGTTGCCATAGGCTCGCTCTGACTTCTACGTGGCTCCGTGTCCCCGTGGTGGAATCTCTTCCTCACGTTTTCCGAAGCGACGCCCGATAACACTTCCGTTGGCCGACTGGTACGGCCGTCCCACACGGAGGTGGAACATGTCCGACCGCGAATCGCACTGCCCGTTCCTGAACAAGTCCGACGTCCGCTGCGGCAACCACTTCAGCCTGACCAGGCTGGGCAGCGCGTTCGACCACTGCTTCGGCTGCTACGCCGCCTGCGGCACCTACCAGGAACTGCTGCACGAGCGGCTCGACCGCCGGCAGCAGCAGGGGCACCGCACCGGGGCCATGAGCCATGCCATCCCGCAATTCGTCTCGGTCCGCCTCCCCCACGGCCAAGCCGTCCCGGCGTCCGCGGCCTGAGGTAACGCCCCCGCTCCGCGGGTTGCTCGCCCACCTGTCGCACGAGCGCGGGCTGGCCGAGAACACCCTCGAGGCGTACCGGCGCGACCTGACCGACACCCACCGCCACCTGGCGATCGGCGGCAAGGACCTGCTGTCGGCCACCGCCGAGGACTTCCGCGACTACCTGCGCGAGCAGACCCGCGCCGGCCAGTCGACCCGCACCGTCGCCCGCCGGCTGGCGGCGATCCGGGCGTTCCTCACGTACCTCGCCCTCGACGGCGGGCCGGACGCGACGAGCACGCTGTCGCAGCTCGAGCGGCCCAAGCCGGAGCAATCGCTGCCGAAGGTGCTCAGCCGGGCGCAGGTCGCCGCGCTGATCGCCGCGCCCGATCCCCAGTCGACGCTGTTCAACCGCGACGTCGCCATCCTGGAGCTGCTCTACGCCAGCGGCCTGCGGGCGACGGAGCTGTGCCAGCTCACCGTGCGCGACACGAACCTGTTGGTCGGCTGCGTGCGCGTGTTCGGCAAGGGGAGCAAGGAGCGCGTGGTCCCGTTCGGCCGGGCGGCGGCCGAGGCGATCGGGCGGTACCTGCTGGAGAGCCGGCCGGCGCTGGACAGGCACCACGGTGCCGAGCTGTTCCTCAGCCGCACCGGCCGCCCGCTGGAGCGCGTCGGCCTGTGGATGCTGGTCGAGCGCTACGCCCGCAAGAGCGGCCTGCTCAAGACGGTCGGCCCCCACGTGCTGCGCCACTGCTTCGCCACCCACCTGATCGGCGGCGGCGCCGACCTCCGCGTCGTCCAGGAGCTGCTCGGCCACGCCGACGTGGCCACCACGCAGATCTACACCCACGTCGACGACGTCCGGCTCAAGTCGGTCCACAAGCGGTTCCACCCGCGGGCGTAGCGGGCTTCCCAAGCTCGACGGTGCCGATCCCACTGGCGTGGCTGCTTCAGCCGCCACCGGTGGCCGCTGAAGCAGCCAATCCGGTGCGCATTCGGCACCCGATTTGGGTCCCGACCGCTGCATCGGCTAGGTCCTGCCCGCCATCGGCGACGCCACCGTCATCGTCACCGCCGACCACGGCGGCCACGACAAAACCCACGGCACACCGTCCGACGAGGACACGGCGATCCGCTTCGCCATCGCCAGCCCCGGCGTCCCGCCGGGTGGGACCGTCGTGCTGCCGTTCGACCTTACGGGCATTGCGGCAACTGTGTGTGCGGCGCTTGGTGTTCCGCCGGATGCAGAGTGGACGGGGACGGCGGCGCGATTTATAGAATCCGACAATCCGCTCATCGTGGATGCGGGGTGAGCAGGAGACCCAAAGGTGACGTACCGCGACATCACGCGCATCGTCGAAGCCGATGGATGGCAACTCGTCCGTACCGCCGGTTCGCACATGCAGTACCGTCATCCCACCAAACCCGGCACGGTGACGATCTCCGCCGGTGGTAAGATGTCGCGGGACGTCCCGCCCGGCACGCTCCAGAGCATTCGTCGACAGGCCGGGCTGCGGTGAACGGAGCATGTTCATGGATTACGTGATCGTCATCGAGCGGGCCGACGACGGCAGCTACTCCGCCTACGTCCCCGACCTGCCCGGCTGCGTCGCCTGCGGCGACACGCCCGACGAGGCCCGCACGCTGATCGCCGAGGCCGTGCAACTGCACGTCGCTTCGCTCCGCGAGCACGGCGAGCCCGTCCCCGTTCCGGCAGCCTTGGCGGCGGTGGTCCATGCGGCGTGAAGGGGCAGCAACCGGGACAGGCAGCAACCGACAGGCAGCAACCGGGACAGGGGGCGCGGGTGTTCTGCGACCCGGCCGTGGGGCTGAAGAACCAGGTCGACAGCTACCAGGGCTCTTGGACCCGGACGCCGTCAACGTGGCAGTGGCCGGCACGGCCGGTCACGCGTTCAAGCGGTCTGCGCGAGCGACTCCTCGCATGCCGCCTCGGGCAGCCGGCGGTTCTGCAGGCAGACGGCGAAGAACAGGTGGCGGACCTTGTCGACCGGCTGGCCGTGCAGGTAATCGGGCGTCAGGTCCACCGGGAACTGACTCTGGTAGCGCGAGATCTGCGCGTGCAGCGTGTCGCGGTCCCACGAGGCGAGCAGGCACAGCAGCCGGTCGATCTGGTCCGCGGACAACAGCATGGGACGCCCTCGCGCTATGGCGGCTGGGGGTGGCGTCGGGCGGCTGCGGCGGCGGTCACACGAACAGGTCCAACGTCCGCCCGACGCTGCTGACATCGGCCGTCCCCAGCGGCGCCTTAACCGCCGCCACCGCCACTGCCGCGCGGTGCTTTACCGGAACGGCCTGCGTCGGCCACGACAGGACGCGCCACGGCGGCTGGATGGGCGACGCAATGTTCGACGGGGCGTAGGCATCGTAGGTCGGCGTCGACCCGTCGGTGCGAATGTCGCAGCGCTCGTCGCCGAAGCGCGGGCGATCGCACCGGTCGGTCGGTCGCGTGTACCGGCGAGGGGCATGGACGGCGTAGCACGATTGGATGCGGGAGACGTTCACGCCCACCTAATGCAAACGCCGGTGCCGCGGCGCTGTCGGTCGATCAAATTCGCCGGTTGAGCGGAAAACGCGGCAAAACCGACTCGGACGTTCATCCCCGAGCAGCGACGGGTCAACCGATCGTTGCACTGGCGAAACGGCGGGCGTTGCGTGAACGCAACGTGAGGCCGAGAAGCCACACCCCCGCGTCCGATAACGTTTGGCGGTCTGGAGGTTCTGCTGCGGGTTGGCCGTCCGGTAAGGTTCTGTCCGCCCAATTTCCGCCGGTGGCCGCAACCGGTTGGACCGCGGAGCGTGGGACTATAAGTTTGGCTCATGCGGACGGACGACCTCGATTTCGCACTGCCGCCGGAGTTGATCGCGCAGTCGCCGCCGACGGACCGAGCGGCCGCCCGGCTCATGCACTACCGCCGCTCGAACGGGTCCGTGGCGCACCGCACGTTCTCGGACCTGCCATTGCTCCTGCGCCGCGGCGACGTGCTGGTGTTCAACAACGCGCGCGTCCTGCCCGCGCGGTTCCTGCTCCGGAAGGAGACGGGCGGCGCGGTCGAAGCCCTGTTCCTAAGTGAGATCCGGCCCGGCCGGTGGCGGGTGCTGCTGCGGAACTTCGGGCGGTCGACCGGTCCGTTGACGGTCGACCGCGAGCCGACGTTGTCGGCACAGCCCACGCGCGTCGGCGACGAGTATGAGCTCGACCTGACGACGTCCGAGCCGGCGGCGGCGGTGTTGGACCGGTTGGGGCGGATGCCGTTGCCGCCCTACATCCGGCGCGAGCGGGGGAGCGACGAGCGCGACGCGGCCGACCGTTCGGATTACCAGACCGTATACGCCGCCGTGCCGGGCAGCGTGGCCGCCCCGACGGCGGGGCTCCACTTCACGCCGGAACTGTTGGCGCAGTTGGACGCCGCGGGGGTGCAACGGGTGGATGTCACGCTGCACGTCGGCATGGGCACGTTCAAGCCGGTGACCGTTGACGACCTGGCCGACCACGTCATGCACACCGAGGGGTTCGAGGTTGGGGCGGCGGCCGCGGCGGCGTTGAACGAGGCCGAGCGGGATGGCCGGCGGATCGTCGCCGTCGGCACGACGGCGGCCCGCGTGCTGGAGAGCTGGCCCGCCGGCGAGCCCTGGCGGGCGGCGACGGGGTCGACCGCGATCTTCATCCGTCCGCCGTACGCCTGGCGACGGGTCGCCGCGCTGGTCACCAATTTCCACCTGCCGCGGAGCACGCTCGTCGCGCTGGTCGCCGGGATGGTCGGGCTGGACCAGCAACGCCGCCTGTATGCCGAGGCGATCGCGCGGCGGTACCGGTTCTTCAGCTACGGGGACGCGATGTTGCTGGAATAGGTGGAGGACGCGGACACGACGTCACGCCGGACCGTCCGTCGGCGGCCGGCGGGTGGGCGGGCGCGGCAGCACCGGCGGCATCTGGTCGACCATCTTCTTCGCCGCCCCCATCAGCTGTGCCTTGGTCGCCTCGTACTCGGCGTCGGTCATCTTCCCCTGGCGATGCAGGTCGCGCAGGTCGGCCAGGGTGAAGCCGCGTGCCTCGCCCGAGGGCCCGTCGTCCGACCGCATCCACTTCCGCAGGTAGGTGTAGCCGGCGAACGCCACGAGCACCAACACGATCAGGATGGCCGACCAGAAGAAGACGCCCTGGAGGCTCTGCGTGCCGGCTTGGGCAAGGGTCCAGAGCGACATGGGCGAAGTGTACGGGCCGCGGGCGGGCGGATCGAGCGTCGACAGGTTCAGGCGTGGGCCAGCGGCGCCGGCGGCCAGGCGTGGACCCGGAACTGGCAGTAGGGACGAAAGCCCAGCGTTTCCCCCAACCGCTGCAGGTGGCCCCGCGCCGGGATGACGGCGAGCTGCGCCCCGGCCTGCCGGGCGTCGGACAGCGCCTGTTGCACCAGGGCCGACTCGAACCCGCGGTCGTGGCAATCGGGCGCGACGGCGAACCAGTAGAGCCCGACCACCGCGTTGCTCTGGTAGGCCATCCCGCGCGCGACGGGCCGGCCCTCGAGCGTGGCGAGGTAGAACCGGCAGCGCGGGTCACTGCCGGCGTTGTCAGGCGTGAAGATGTCGCCCGACCCGTCGCCCCGCCCTGTGGGGTCGGTCTCGGCCGGGTCGCCGTTGACGGCGGTCCACGTCGCCAGGTCGGCCGCGTTGGTCGCCTGGTGGATCACGAAGTTCGGCCGCAATGGTGGTGCGGCAAGGTCGTCGACCGGCACGTCCCGGGCGAGCCCGGTCCAGACGTGCCCGGCGTCGAATCCGTTCTCCTGGAGCACGGCCGCCAGGTCGGGGGGCCAACTGGTCGGGCCGACCACCCACGACACCGGGGCGTCCCACTCGCGGAAGCAGTCGAAGATCTCCGCCACCCGGTCCCCGGCCTGCTCAATGGAGAACCGCGCCTGCAGAACCCGGCTCAGCGACCGGTGCCCGGTGTAGACCCAGGTGACGTCCGCCCCGCGGTAGACGACGCCCCCGTCGGTCCGGCCCAGCGCGGTGGACGCGCCCACCAGGTTGTCCTCGATCGCCTGCGTCACCGCCTCGGGCGAGTATGCTCCGATCGCTATGGGCATTTTCAGCGGCCTCGTCGGCGACTCTCGTCGTTAACGTTACGTCACGGTCGACCGGCCGGCAAACCAGCGGTCGACCGCCGACGCCCATGTCACCCCAACGAATCGGTGGCCATGTCAGACGACCTGTCCAGAAGCGAAGCGGGTGCCGCGCTGCCGCCGCCGTTGGCCGCGCCGCACGGTGTGAGGTTGACCGTGCTGCCGCCGCACGCCTGTTCGTACCTTCCTGATCGGACCACCACGCTGCGGGCGTTCGCGGCAGGCCGGGTCGACGGCGAGGTCTACCACGACTTCATGGATGCCGGCTTTCGGCGGAGCGGTCGCATGGTCTACCAGCCGATCTGCGACGGCTGCCGGGCGTGCGTGCCGATCCGCGTCCCGGTGGCCGAGTTCCGACCGGACAAGACCCAGCGCCGTTGCGCCCGCCGCAATTCGGACCTGTCGGTCGCGGTTGGACCGCCGGTGCCGACCGGCGAGAAGTTCCACCTCTACCGCAAGTACGTGACGCAATGGCACGACAAGCCCAATGGTTCGACGGCGGACGCCGACGACCGTTCATCGTTCGAGGCGTTCCTCTACCAGTCGCCGGTCCAGACGTTGGAGTTCACCTATCGCGACCCGTCCGGAACGTTGCTCGCCGTCGGCATCGCCGACGTCTGCTCGCGATCGTTCAGCAGCGTCTACTTCTACTTCGATCCCGACCACCGCGACCGCAGCCTTGGCACGTTCGGGGCGTTGCACGAGATCGCGTGGGCCGGGGCATCAAGCATCCCTCACTACTACCTCGGCTACTGGGTCGGCGGTTGCCGCAAAATGGCCTACAAATGCAACTTTCAGCCGTTCGAATTGCTGGGCTCCGACGGTCGGTGGGCGAAACCGATGGTTGATGCGGCTCGTCATTCTGGGTAAGGTTTGACCGGCGGTTCTACGCTCGAGTCGATGGGCAGCGACACCGTGTGGTTGCGATTGAATTGATCCGTTCCGGGCGTCTGCGGATGGGGATAGACTAAATCGGTTTGTCATCCACGCCGCATTCGTCACGTGGTCTCCTAAAACGGCCTCAACCGATGAACAGCTCACCGATGTCTACGACGGACACGATTGAGGGGCCGGCCGTGAAGAAGCTTCGCATCCTCATCGTGGAGGACCACGCCCCGACCCGCATGGCGATGAGCCGGCTGGTCCGTCAGGCGGGGGCCGAGGTGGTGACGGCGCGGGACGGTGAGGAGGGGCTTGGCTACCTGCTCACGCAGAAGTTCGATGTCCTGCTCACCGACCTGCGCATGCCGGTGATGGACGGGTTCGAGCTGCTCCAGCAGTGCCACAAGCTGCCCGACACGCGCCGGCCGAGCCGGATCATCGCCATCAGCGGCGAGTACGAGGCCGGTGCCCTGCGCGGCCAGCCCGTCCAATTCCTGCCCAAGCCGTTCAACATCGACACGCTGCTGAACATGCTGGGCGGCCTGCCCAACTGAGCGCGAAAGAAGCCCCGGATGGGCATCCGGGGCTCCGAGCGTCTGGCTGCGTTCCGTGCGAACCGAACGTCAGACCGCTGCCGTCTCGACGAAGTCGGCGACGCTGCCGAGATCGCGGACGGACTGCGGCGTCACCTTGATGGTGGCCGAGGCACCCTTGGTCAGCACCGGGTGGATCTTGTTCACCCGCTTGGTCCAGATCTGCCCGCCGCGCCGCTTGGGCAGGGGGATGAAGTTCTTGCTGCGGGCGTCCAGCGGTGCGACGACCGCCTTGTCCTGCATGAACAGCCGTTCGATCGTCTTGAGCGCGGCGGCCCGGTTGACCGACTTGCTGATCGTCACCTTCACCGTCTGACCGCTCTTCACGTCCAAAGCCATAACCAACTCCCGCGTACCGTTCGCTGAAAAGAGTCGGGCATTGTAGCGACTGGCGCCCCGCCGGCAAGGGGCGTTGCGCCTGCATTTCTCCGATCAACAGAGCCGGGCCGTGCCGGCCCGAACGAGCGCAGCTCGTATCCCGCGAGGTGGACGCCGTCTCGCAATCCGCGCCGACCGCGCGAGACGCGACCTTCGGTCGCACGGCCCGGCTCCGAGGGGGTCCGTCATGTCGCACGCCGCCGTCGGCCGATCAATTGTTGGCCGGCCCTAACCTCGACTGCGTTCGTCGGTCTGACGGGGCGTGTCCCAAGCGGAGGTTTCCTTGTCCCATCGCCCGTCCGTCGTCGCCATCCTCGCCCTGGCCCTATTGGCCGCCGTCGCCCGCGCGGGCGACCCGTTCGTCTACACGGTCACCACCACCTCCGGCGCGCCCGAGACGGTCAAGGTGCGGGCCGACAGCCTGATCCACGCGACCGACGCCGTCATCCTCGGCTTCGGCCGGGCGTCGGCCCTGGCCGACCGGGACGTGACCGCCACGCTGAACTACGCCGGCGTCCGCAACGCGCTGCAGCTCACGCTCAACGCCGACCGCACCGCCGGGTCGCTGCGCTACGGCCTGACCCACGGCCCCACCGACACCTTCTCGGCCGCCGGCGCGCCGTCGTACCTCAACCCTGCCCAGGTGATCGACAACCAGGCGTTCGACGACCTGACCGACCCGCACAACCGCGCGTTCGAGCACCTGCAGCAGGCCCTGAACCGCCAGAGCTACATCATGCCGCTCGACGGCAACCCCTCGGCCGCCACGGCGTTCCTGGCCGACGAGACGTTCGCCAAGTACGGCCTGGCCCGCGACGGCGAGCCGACCGGCTACGCCGTCGCCGACGACCGCGTCCGCTACGACGCGTACGGCCGGGCCTACGTCCCGGCGAACCAGTTCTTCCAGCCGGTCTTCTCGTTCGACACCTCGGGCACGTCGATCGGCACCAACGGGTTCGACGGGTACGACCTGCACTTCACGTTCAACGCGGCCGGCCGGTTCTCGAACGTCGTCGGGTGGTCGCTGTCGGTGCCGATCCAGTACCGCCAGATCGACGGCGCCGAGAGCGACACGGTGGGCGTCGAGTTCGGCCTGCCGGTGCGCATCCTCACGCCGACCCGCCGCCAGCCCTTCGGGTGGACGGTCACGCCGTTCGTCGGGTTCGCGTTCAACGACAGCCGCGACCTCGGGTCCACCCAGGGCATCTTCCAGGGCGGCGCCGCCAGCCGGCTCACGCTCGACTTCGGCCGGCGCGACCAGTGGACCGTCGCCCTGGCCGACCAGTTCACCGGCTTCGTCGGCCTGGGCGCCGACCGCGGCGACGACGGCTACGGCGACGGCTACTACGACGGCGGCGACCGCTACGCCTTCCGCGGCCACGTCGCCCAGCAGCTGTTCAAGAACGGCGTCCAGCTGACCCGCCGCTTCGCCTACGGCCTGTCCGTCACCGGCAGCTGCACCTACAGCACGTTCGTCGCGAACGCGGCGACCGACCAGTGGTGGACCCCGCGCCTCGGCGTCTCGTGGAACTTCTCGCCCAACTTCGCCGTGCGCGTGGCGTACCAGGCCGACCTTGCCAACCGCTACCAGAGCCAGGGCGGGGACTTCCAGCTCGACTACCGGTACTGACCGCCCAACCCGACCGGCGGGCCCGCTTCAGCGGGGGACGGAATCGCGCCAACCGTGCCCCGCTGAAGCGGGCACGCCGGTCCTGATCGCCGGCGCACGCAGGGTCGCTCTCCCTGATATACTTGGAAACCACTGCCCCGGAGGCGTGCCACATGACCACCGCGACACTTGATCCGCACGCGCCGGCAACGGCACCAGTGCTGCCGGCCTACGACACGGTCGCCGACCTGCTCGAGCAGCTCGGCGGCATCCCGGCGTCCCGCGTCCGCTGGGTCCCCACGCCCGGCACGGCCACCGAGGAAGACGCGATCATGGCCGAGCAACGTTTCGGCCGGCTTTTCGAACTGGTCGACGGCACCCTGGTGGAGAAGCCGGTGGGGTTTTATGAGTCGATCGTCGCGTCAATCATCGCTCGACTGCTTGGCGAATTCATCGCGCCGCGGCGACTCGGCGTGGTGGCCGGCGAGCAGGGGATGATGCGCGTCTTGCCGGGCCACGTCCGTATGCCGGACGCATCGTACACGTCATGGGCCCGCGTGCCGGCCGATTACCGCCATAACGCGGCCCCGCGCGTCTCACCCGATCTCGCCGTCGAGGTGCTCAGCTCGACGAACACCCCAGCGGAGATGGCCCGCAAGCGGACCGAGTATTTCGCCGGCGGCACCCGGCTCGTCTGGGTCGTGCATCCGACCGCGCAAACGGTCGCCGTCTACGCGGCGGACACGATCGAGCCTGACCTGGTCGTCGGTCCCGACGGCACGGTGGACGGCGGCGAGGTGCTGCCGGGCTTCGCGTTCTCGATCGCCGACGTGTTCGCCGAGGCGGATCGACCGCCCTCGCCGTGACGCGCGCCTCACGTCGCGTCCACGAACCGCTTGGTCAGGTTGCCGTAGGCGTCGATCCGCCGGTCGCGCAGGAACGGCCAGTGCGTGCGGCTGAACTCCACGCGGTCCAGGTTGCAGGGCACCACCAGCACTTCCTCATCGCCGACGGACGCCTTCTGCGCGATCTGGCCGTTCGGGGCGCAGACGAACGACTGGCCCCAGAACTCGATGCCGTCGTCGCTCACCGGCCTGCCGTCGGGGCCCAGGATGTGCTCGGTGCCGATGCGGTTCGGCGAGCAGGTGTAGCAGCCGTTGGCGATCGCGTGGGAACGCTGGATGACCTCCCAACTGTCGTGCTGGGCGTGGCCGTACTCGGCCTTCTCGGTCGGGTGCCAGCCGATCGCGGTGGGGTAGAACAGGATCTCGGCGCCCTGCAGCGCCGTGAGGCGAGCGCCTTCGGGGTACCACTGGTCCCAGCAGATCAGCACGCCGATCTTGGCGAACGTGCTGTCGAACGCCTTGAAGCCGGTGTCGCCGGGGGTGAAGTAGAACTTCTCGTAGTAAAGCGGATCGTCGGGGATGTGCATCTTGCGGTAGATGCCGAGGATCGACCCGTCGGTCTCGATGACGGCCGCCGTGTTGTGGTACAGCCCGGCCGCCCGCCGCTCGAACAGGCTGGCGATGATGACGACGCCATACTTCTTCGCGACCTTCGCCAGCGCGTCGGTGCTGGGCCCCGGGATCGATTCGGCCAGCTTGAAGAACCGGTGGTCCTCGACCTGGCAGAAGTACTGGGACCGGAACATCTCCTGCGTGGCGATGATCTGCGCCCCCGCCTTGGCCGCCTGCTCGGCCAGCCGGACCTGCCGCTTCAGGTTCGCGGCCGGGTCGGCCACGCACGCCATCTGCGTCAGCCCGACGTGAACGACGCGGTCCTTGGGCTTCGTGTGGTGCTTGCTCATCGTGGGTTGGGTATAGCGGATGAGCCTGAGGGGGAACAGTGCCGGGCCGTGTCGGCCCGAGCGGGCGCAGCCCGCGTCTGGCGCGGTGGACGTGGCACGCACGACCCGCCTTGATCGCGCGAGACGCGGCCTTCGGCCGCACGGGCCGACACGGCCCGGCTCTGTTGTGGTATGTTGCCCGCATGGCGCGCCTGATCTACCCCATCGGCTAACACATCACGTACGGCACCTACGGCACCCGCCTCCATGGAGACGACCGCGGCACCGTCGGCCGCAGCGAAAACCAGTACGGCGACCCTGTAATGGGTACCGCCGAAGACTGGCATCAAATGGAAACCTCGCGCCTTCGCTTCCCGCCGCGCACTCTGACGGTCGAACAACGTTTGGCCGTTCAGGAGCTGGTGCCGCAGATCTGCCTTCGAGGTGGGTGGAATCACGTTGCGACGGCCGCTGCGCTGGACCACGTTCACCAATTCGTTCAGGCGTCCGTCGATGGCGCTGACGTGCGCAAGTGGCTCAAGCGATGGTTGAGCCAGGCGATGTCCGCGCGATGGCCGTTGCTGCCCGGGCAGGTGTGGTGGGGCGAGTGCGGCAGCGTCAAATGGGTGTGGGCCGAGGATTACGCCGATCGCGTGACCGGGTACATCCTGGCGCAGCAGGCGATGCCAGCATGAGCAGAAACAGAGCCGGGCCGTGTCGGCCCGAGCGGGCGCAGCCCGCATCTCGCGCGGTGGACGTGGCACGCACGACCCGCGTTGATCGCGCGAGACGCGGCCTTCGGCCGCACGGGCCGACACGGCCCGGGTCTGTTCTGTCAGCGCACCCACACCGTCTTCGCGTTGACGAACTCCCGCAGCCCGACGCCGCCGAGTTCGCGGCCGTGGCCGCTGGCTTTGACGCCGCCGAAGGGGAGCCGTGCGTCGCTGTGGACGGGGCCGTTGATGAAGACGCCGCCGACGTTCAACTCGACCGCCAACCGCTCGGCGCGGGCCGGGTCGGCGGTCCAGATGCTCGCGCCCAGGCCGTAGCGGCTGGCGTTGGCCAGGCGGACGATCTCGGCCTCGTCGGCGGCGCGGGCGACGGCGGCGACGGGGCCGAACGTCTCCTCGTCGAACGCGGGGATGCCGGGGGCGCAGTGCGTCAGCACGGCCGGCGGGCAGAAGTAGCCGCGGGCGGGGCGGTCGCCGCGGAAGGCGATCTTCGCCCCGGCTCTCACGCTGCGGTCCACCTGATCGGCGAGGTGGTCGGCCAGGTCGCGCCGGGCCAGCGGGCCGACCCGCGTTCTGCGATCCGAGGGATCGCCGACCACTTGCGCGGCCATGGCGTGCACGAACGCCGCCTCGAACGCATCTGCGATCGTCGCGTCGATGATGAACCGCTTGGCGGCAATGCAGCTCTGACCGTTGTTCAGGCAACGGGCGGCCGCGGCGGCCTGGGCGGCGGCGGGGACGTCGGCGTCGGCCAGCACGAGGAACGGGTCGGAGCCGCCCAGCTCGAGCACGACCTTCTTGCCCACCGCCCCGGCCTGGGCGGCGACGGCGCGGCCGGCGCGCTCGCTGCCGGTCAGCGTGACGGCGACGAGGGTTGGATGTTCGATGATCGCATTGATCGCTGGCACGTCGACCAGCAACGTGGTGAACACGCCGGGCGGGAACCCGGCGTCGGCGAACAGTTTCTCGAGCTCGACGGCGCAGCCGCAGACGTTGGGCGCGTGCTTGAGCAGGCCACGTTCCCGGCCATCAGGTTCGGGGCGGCGAAGCGGATCACCTGCCAGAGCGGGAAGTTCCACGGCATGACCGCCAGCACGGCCCCGAGCGGGTCGTGACGCACGTAGCTGCGGCCGGCTTCGGACGGGGTCGTCTCGGTCGCGAGCAGTTCCTCGGCGTGGTCGGCATAGTGGTCGCAAGCGGCGGCGCACTTGTCGACCTCGCCCTCGGCCTGGGCGATGGGCTTGCCCATCTCGGCCGTCATCAGCGACGCCAGCGCCGCCCGCCGGTCGCGCATCAGCGCGGCGACGGCGTGCATCCGGCGGGACCGGTCGCCGAACGTAGTCCGACGCCAGCCGGCGAAGGCGTCGCCGGCCCGGGCGAGCTTGGCCTCAACCCGGGCAGGCGTGTCCTGCGGGTACTCGGCAATAAACTGCTCGGACGTGGGATCGACTGAGCTGAACGGTGCGGCCATACCGGATGGTAGACGCGCCGCCGACCGATCCGATAACGCAAAAAGCCGACATCACGAGTGTAAGATTTGGTAACAAGGTGGACCATCGCCCGGCGTCTCACCCGGCGACGGTGAAGACGAACGTGGTGCCGTCGGAGCTGACGGTGATCGACTCGCACCAGCCGAGGTTGAGGATGTTGGCCAGCTCGGCGTCGACGGCGGCGAGGCAGGCGTCGGGGTCGGCGTCCGGGCCGAAGCGGCGGGCGAAGCCGAACGCGGGGCAGCGGACGGCCAGCTTGGCCCGCTCGCCTGCGGTGGAGTGGCACACCTCGAGCTTGTCGTCGCCGTGGCCGCCGGCGGCGTTGGCGAGGACGGCGCGGGCGAGCATGGCCAGGATCGGCCGGGCGAAGGTGGACAGCGGCAGCGTGGCCTGGACGCGGGCGACGTCGTTGGCCAGCTTGCGGATGCCGGCGGGGACGGCGGCGGCGTGGAGGACGTCGCGGTCGCCGGCGGAGAAGAACAGCGTGGCCGAGTCGACGTCGTCCACCTCCACCTGCCGCCGCGGCGACGCCCCGGCCGAGGCGAGCAGGGCGGCCGCCTGCTCGCCGGTGGTGAAGCGGAGGAACCGGCGGACCGACGTCGACGGCCGCTGCGTGCCCTCCTCGGCGAACAGGATCGCACGGCTGGCCGCCTGGCGCACGTCGGCGGTCAGCAGGGCGGGCAGGTCGTTGCCCAGGCCCAGCAGGGCGAACGTGCCGGCGGACACCTGATCGAGCTCGGTGCGGTCCTGGTAGACGTAGAGGTACTTGGCCAGCTGGTTGGCGATCTGGACGACGGCGACGGCCTGGTGGAGCGGCTTGGGGTCGCTGGGCTCGAACGCGCGGCTGGGGTTGTGGTGCCAGCGGATCGCGCGGACCAGGTCGCCGGGCAGGCCCCAGCGGCCGGCGAGGTTGGCGCCCAGGGCGGCGTGGTCGACGCCGAGCACGCGGGCCTCGCGGTCGAGCAGGGCCTCGTCGGCCTTGGTGGGGGCGGCGCGCAGGCGGGCGGCCTCGTCGGGGAACCGGCTGAGGACGACCAGCTTGCCCAGGTCGTGCAGCAGCCCGAGCGTGGCGGCGAACCCGCGGTCGACGCCGACGATCCGGTCGGCGAGCACGTCGGCGATGTAGGAGACGACCAGGCTGTGGACCCAGACGTCCTCGACGTCGGCGGCCGTCTCCGGCGGGGAGTTGGCGGCGATGCCGAGCGTGCTGTCGAGCTGGAGGCGGAGCACCATCGACTTGACGCTGGTGAACCCGATGTAGCTGACGGCCTCGGCGACGGCCGTCACCTTGCGGGTCAGGCCGAACGCGGCGCTGTTCACCGTGCGCAGCAGCCCGGCGGTCATCGACGGGTCGTTGGCGGCGATGGCGGCGACGCTGGCGGCGGTGGCGTTGGCGTCCTGCACCTCGCGCAGCAGCTCGGCCACCACGTGCGGCAGCGGGGGGACCAGGTCGAGCCCCTTGCGGACGGCGGGCAGCATCTGCCCGACCTTGGCGTGCAGCGAGTCGGGCTGGGGCATGCGGATGCGGTACCCGCCGGGCGCGACCACGTAGGCGCCGTGGGCATCCTCACCGCCGACGCCGGTGGCGCGGGCGGCGATGCCGGCGGCGGTCATGGCCGCGTGCTGGGGCGGCGTCGGCGGGGCGAGCAGGCCGCGGAACAGGCTCGTGAACCATCCCCACAGGCCGGTCGGCGCGGCGGGGGCATATCCGGTGTGGGTCGGGTCGGTAACGGTCATGCGTGATGCTCCTGCAGGGCATCATCGGACCAACCGACGGACGGGTTGGGGGATCGAACCGGATAAATTGGATGCAAGTCCTCGGCTCACCGCGGCGAGTGGCGGCCCAGCATGTTCACCACGGCGCGGAAATCCTTCGGCGGCGGGGCGACCAGCTCGATCGCCTGACCGTTGGGATGGGTGAACTTCAGCCGCTCGGCGTGCAGGGTGAGGCGGTCGATCAGCGGGCGCTCCTCGCCGTGGCGGTTGGGCCGATAATCGGACTTGAACCGGCTGAGGAAGATGCCCGTGGGGGCGCCCGCCCCGGCGGGGTAGTAGAGCGGGTCGATCGCCAGCGGCAGGCCGATCGAGTGGAGGTGGACGCGGATCTGGTGGGTCTTGCCGGTCCTGGGGAAGACGCGCAGCAGGGCGTAGTCGCGGTAGCGGGCCTCGACCTTCCACGCGGTGACGGCGTCCCGCCCGCCGTGGCGGACGATCGCCATCCGCCGCTTGCTGGTCGGGCTCACGCCGAGCGGGGCGTCGACGACGCCCTCATCCGCCGTTGGTCGGCCCGACACCAGCGCGAGGTACTGCTTCTCGGTCGTGTTGTGCTGGAACTGGCCCGAAACGTGGCGTTGCGCGGCCGAGTGCTTGGCGAACAGCAGGACGCCGCTGGTGTCCTTGTCGAGCCGGTGGACGACGCGGAGGCGCGGGTCGGCCGAGCCGGATGCGGGGAGCTTGAGTTGTTTGCCCAGGCGGGCGAGGACATTGTCCTCGGCGTCCTCCTCGGTCCGGCCGGGGATGGTCGCCAGGCCGGCCGGTTTGATGATGGCCACGAGGTCGGTGTCGTCGAGCAGGATCTCCAGAGGGGGGTTGCGCATGGCTGTCGGGACCGTAGCATGGCCAGGGGCGTTTTGGCAGTCCTACGGTTCACTGTGTGTTGCCGCCAGGTTCGTGTGTCCGGCCGATGTGAAGATCAACCCGGCGGTGCGGCTGGCTCGCGACCCGCACAGGGTTGGGGGGATCGCCGAAGTGGATCAAGTACTGCGGAAGGTGCGAGTGACCGCCGACCCGATTGCAGGCGGTGGTCAGGCTCGCTCCACCTCGGCGATCTCGTCAGCGCTCAACGATTCATCCGGCGACGATGGCGGCTGGACCGGGTCGGACAGCATCCCGCGCAGGAGCTCGCGGAACCGCGGTGAATCGTACGCCTTCATGTACCGCCGCATTTCCCTGAATGCCGCGTCAACCTTTCCGGTCCGCCAGAGGCTGTGAAACAGTCCCATCGATGCGCGCTCGGAGTGCGGCGACAGCGTGGTCGCGCGCCGAAAAGCCCGGACGGCCATCGCGTCGTTGCCGAGCTCGCCGTACAGGAACCCGAGGTACCCCCAGAGCCGCGGTGCCGTCGGAAAGGCCGTCTTCGAGCGGTTCAGCCGTTCGATTGCCTGCAGGGTCTGGCCCGCCGCGAACGAGTCGATCGCCTGCTGCAGGACGTGATCCAGGCGGTTGACGTCAGTCGAAGTCATCGAGGTCCTCCGGTTTCCGAACGCCTCGCAACGCATTTTTGTAAGCTTGTTCGCTCTTCTCCCGACTGTCCACGATGGGGATCTCTGCCTCCCCGCCATGATCGGCATCGCTCAGCGGAGCGGCTTGATCTCGTTCCCGCTTTGCCCGTCGGTACCGTTCCTGGGCAGCGGTGACGCCCTCGAGTTGTATCCGAGCTTCAGCGGGGGTGGCGAACTTCCTCCGGGCTGCCCCCGCCTTGCTCGATCGACCTTTTCCCGTGCCGCCGGCCACGCTCCGACCTCTCTCTGCGTCCAGGTGGCTCCGGGCAACTGCGATTCATCATATCAGGCTTCCAATCGCCGACACAGGGCGCAGGAGCCATTGGCGGCGGCCGCCTGGGTCCTACAATCCCGCGATGCCCACGGCCGAACTGACCGAGCAGACCCGCACCTACGCCCTGGCCCCCGGCGACGTGGACGTGGAGTTCCAGTCCGAGGAGATGCTGGTCAACATGGGCCCGCAGCACCCCAGCACGCACGGCGTGCTGCGGATCGTCCTGCGGACCGACGGCGAGTACGTTCGCGAAGCGACCCCCCACCTGGGCTATCTGCACCGGTGCAAGGAGAAGATCGGCGAGAACCTGCCGTACATCCAGTACATCGGGTACACCGACCGGCTGGACTACCTGGCCAGCATGAACAACAACCACGCCTGGAGCATGGCCGTCGAACGGCTGGCCGGCATCCCGGTGCCGCCCCGGGCCGAGTGGATCCGCGTGCTGGCGGCCGAGCTGCAGCGGGTCGCGTCGCACCTGGTCAGCTTCGGCGCGTACGGGCTGGACATGGGCGCGTTCACGCCGTTCCTCTACGCCTTTCGCGAGCGGGAGTACATCCTCGACCTGTTCGAGCAGCTGTGCGGCGCCCGGCTCACGCTGAGCTACATCAACGTGGGCGGCGTCACCTGGGACCTGCCGCCGCGGTTCCTGGAGAAGCTGACGGAGTTCCTCGACTACTTCGAGCCCAAGGTCGACGAGTACGACCGGCTGCTGAGCGGGAACCACATCTTCGTGAAGCGCACCGCGAACGTCGGCGTCGTGAGCCGGGAACTGGCGATCGGGTACGCGCTCAGCGGCCCGATGATCCGCGGCAGCGGCATCCCGATGGACCTGCGCCGCGATCGGCCCTACAGCATCTACCCGCAGCTGGAGTTCGACGTGCCCGTCGGCACCGGACTGCGCGGCACCGTCGGTGACTGCTGGGACCGATACTGGGTGAAGATGCTGGAGCTGCGGCAGTGCGTCCGCATCCTGCGCCAGTGCACCGCGCAGATGCCGGAGGGGCCGTTCCGCACGAAGCTGCCCCGCGCCCTGAAGGTGCCGGCCGGCGAGGTGTACGCCGAGTTCGAGAACCCGCGCGGGCACCTCGGCTTCTACATAGAGAGCCAGGGCGGTGTGATCCCGTACCGCGTGAAGATCCGCGGGCCGAGCTTCGTCAATCTGGCGGTGACGAAGGAGCTGTGCCGCGACGTGCTGCTGGGCGACGTGCCGGCCATCATCGGGTCGATCGACATCGTCATGGGGGAGGTCGATCGGTAGGGGCTCAGCACAATCATGCGGATCCCGGCACCGGCCTGCACCGGCGCGGCTGATCTGCGAGCGCCCATCAGAGCCGGCCGGTCTCGCCGCGCGTTCCTCGGCCATTAACCTACCGCCTTATCAGGCCGACGGTTCGGGCGACCGCCCGGTCGATTCTTGACACTCAAAAATGCATCGGTTACGGTCGCCGGCCCCGTTGAACCGCGAGGTCCCGCCGGGTCTGTGGGTGCCGGAGAACCGTTGATGAATCGCCGCGTTTGCGTCTGGATCGGCTCGGTTCTCGGGTGCGCCCTCACCTGGCGGGCGGCAGGCTTTGGGACGGGCTCGCTCGCCGGTGCCCAGGTGCCGCCGCTGTCGGCGGCCGCGACCCCGCCCGCGCCGACGCCCGCCGTCACCGCCGCGGCGGCCACGGCGGCCATCACTCCGCTTGTTCCGCTGCAGATCGCGACGGTCACGCCTGGCCAACAGGTGGGCACGATTGCCCCGTTCATCGCGAAGCAGTTGGCTGCCCTCGCCGCGCCGGACGTCGGCGGGTCGGCGTCGATCGCCCGGCAAGCGTTGATGCTGGGATGCCCGCGCCTGGGCAACGCGCCCGGGACGTGTACGCCGTCGTTCGCAGGCGCCTATTCGACCGAGCTGTCGCTGGCGGCGGCGAAGCTGCTGTCGGCCCCGGCGACGTCGGCGGCGGTGAAGATCAACGTCGGCATCGTGGTCGAGCGGGTGGCCAACAACGCCCAGTCGACGATGCTGCTGCCGGCCGTGCAGAAGCTGCTCGCGGACCGAGGCGATCCGGTCGTCTACTGGGGCTGCAAGGCGGCGCGGCCGATGGTCATGGCCCTGGTCCTGCAGCCGGGGTTCGGCGGCAAGACGCCGCTGTTCCGCAACATCGTCGACGCCGTCAGCCAGCACTCGGCCGGGCCCATGGCCGGGCTGATCGCGACCGAGGCGTACCGGGCGCTGGTCGTCAACCCGAACAACGTGCCGGGCATGCCGGCGGCGCAGGTGAAGCCCCTGCTCAAGCCGCTCTACGATCCGGTGCTGGACCTGCTGGCGCTGCGGACGAGCAAGTATGCCGACGGGATCATCCCCGCGCCCGACGCCGAGGCGAACGTGCCGACGTTCCTGACGACGACGACGCCGCCGCCGATCTACAGCGCCGCCCAGAAGTCGCGGGCCGTTCAGGAGCTCGTGGACCTGATCGACATGGCGGGCCAGCGGGCGGCCGCCGCGAACCCGGCGCAGGTCATCCAGCTGCGGTCCACCGTGCAGAACGCGGCCAGCGCGTTGAACGTGTTCAGCGGGACCAGCCTGCTCTCGAAGGTGTCCCTGATGCCGATGGGCGTGAACGGGCAGGGGATCGCCGCCCTGTGCTCGACGGTCTTTCCGAGCATGGACACCGTGTTCTCGGTCCCGAAGCTGAAGAAGCCGGCGACGCTCGCGCCGCTCGCACCGACCACCGCGCCGGCGGGCGGGCCGACCGTGGGCGCGGGCTGAGTCTGTCCCAGCCTTGCGTCGTACCAACATGCTCCGTCTCGCCGCCATCCCGCTGGTGCTGGTCGTCCTGCTGGCCGGCTCGCTGCTCTGGTCCGGCGAGGGCCGGCAGGGCCGCGCCGACTTCGCGTTCGTGCTCAAGGGTGACCACATCACCCTGGACCTGAACAACATGTCGTACGGGATCGACATCCGGCTGGCCAACTCGCTGTACGAGGGGCTGTACCAGCTCGACCCGGCGACGCTGACGGCCAGGTTCGGCACGGCCGACCACGCCGACGTCAGCCCCGACGGCCGGGTCTACACGTTCCACATCCGCGACTCGGCCCGGTGGTCCAACGGCGACCAGGTCACCGCCAACGACTTCCTGTTCGAGTGGCGCCGCATGCTGGAGAGTCCGAAGGAGTACTCGTACCTCCACACGAAGTACGTGAAGGGCGCGAACGCCTACATGGTCGCCTACGCCGACTACTCGGCGGCCCCCAAGGACAAGAAGCCCCCCAGGCCCGACTTTGGCACGGTGGGCGAGCGCGTCAACGCCGACGGCACGCTGCGGTTGGAGCTGCAGGACCCGGTCCCGTTCCTGCCGAACCTGCTGGCGTTCGTGCCGTTCTTCCCGATGCACGAGCCGTCCATGCGGCCGTTCGAGCAGGTGAACGCCACCACGGGGCAGGTCACCTACGACCCGCGATTCACGCAGCCGCCCCACCTGATCTCCAACGGGCCGTACAAGCTCGCCGCCTGGGAGTTCAAGCGGCGCGTCCGGCTGGAGGCGAGCGCGTTCTACTGGGACAAGGCCCACATCCGCAGCCAGACCGTGGACGAGATCCGCGCCGACGACTCGCTGGCCGCCTACCGGCTCTACCAGCAGGGCGACATCGACTGGATCAACGCCGTTGACCCCGACCTGGGCGCACCGCTGTTCAAGAATGGGCGAAAGGACCTGCACGTCTTCCCGGGCTTCGGCACCGTGTTCTACGAGTTCAACTGCCTGCCGAAGCTGCCGGACGGTCGGCCGAACCCGCTGGCCGACGTGCGCGTGCGGCAGGCGCTGGCGATGGCGATCGACAAGCGCGAGATCGTGCAGAAGGTCGGCCGGCTCAACCAGCCCGTCGCCACCACCTTCATCCCGCCCAACGTGTTCCAGGGGTACGTGTCGCCCGCCGGGCTGCCGTACGACGTGGACCGGGCCAAGAAGCTGCTGGCCGACGCGGGCTACCCCGATGGCCGCGGCTTCCCGCGGCTGTCGATCATGTACCCCACCGAGCAGTCGGCCAACAGCGACACCGCCACCATCATCCGCCGGCAGTGGTCCGACCACCTCGGCATCGACGTCGACCCCGACGGCATGGAGAACAAGCAGGTGTCGGCCAACATGAACCAGCAGAAGTTCTCCATCGCCAAGGCCGGCTGGTACGGCGACTACCTCGACCCGAGCACGTTCACCGACAAGTACCTGTCGACCGCCACGAACAACGCCGCCAAGTGGTCGGACGCGGGGTACGACGAGCTGTGCGCCAGGTCCGCAGCTGAGGTCGATCAGGCCAAGCGGATGGTCTACTTCCACGTCGCCGAGGACCGGCTGCTGGACCAGGTGCCGATCGTCCCGCTCTACACCGATGTGGGCACGTTCCTGTACCACGACGGCGGCTCGGCCGGCACGCTCGGCGGGTTCGCATCGGTCCACGGCATCACGCCGAACGCGCAGAGCCTGGTGCTGTTCAAGGACGTCTGGACCGACCGGTTGGCCGGCGTCGCGCCCGTGGCGGAGGGCCGATGATCCGCTACGTGATCTGGCGCACGGCACAGTTCCCGCTCGTGCTGGCCGTCATCTACCTGCTGACGTTCCTCCTGGTCTGGGTCGCCCCTGGCAGCCCGTTTCAGCAGACCGAGCGCAAGCTCGACCCGCTGGTCGAGAAGCAGTTGAAGGAGCAGTACCACGCCTCGACGCCGTGGGACTTCCTCGGGCACTACCCGCTGGCGATGCTGCACGGCGACTTCGGCCCCAGCATGACGCACCAGGGGTGGTCGGTCGCGCAGATCATCGCGTCGTCGCTGCCGGTCTCAATTCGGCTCGGGCTCTTCGCGCTGACCATTGCGATCCTCGGCGGGTGCGCCCTCGGCACCGCGGCGGCGGTGGGGCGGGGCGGGCCGGTCGACATCTTCGGCGTCGGCGTCGCGCTGCTGGGGATCAGCCTGCCGGGCTTCGTCACCGCCGGCGTTCTGCTGGCCGTCTTCTCGGACAAGTTGGGCCTGTTGCCCGGTGGTGGTTGGGGCGGCGTCCGGCACGTCATCCTGCCCGCCGTTGCCCTCGCCTTGGCCCCGCTGGCCTACATCGCCCAGCTGACGCGCGTGTCGATGCTGGACGTGCTCGGCGACGACTACGTCCGCACCGCCCGCGCCAAGGGGCTGGCGCGGTCCACCGTGATCTGGCGCCACTGCTTCCGCAACGCCGTGCTGCCGGTCTTCACCTACCTCGGCCCCGCCGCCGCCGCGGCCCTGACCGGGTCGTTCGTGGTCGAGCAGGTGTTCAACCTCCCCGGCCTCGGCCAGCACTTCGTCGACGGGGTCAAGAACCGCGACCAGACCCTGATCCTGGGCACGGTCATGGTCTACTCGTTCTTCCTGTTGGGGCTGAACCTGATCGTCGACGTGGGATACGCGTTCATCGACCCCCGCATCGACCTGTCTACGAAGCGGCGCTGAACGCGCAAGTGCCGTCACTGCAGATGAGCTCGGTGGGACGCGCCTTGGCCAGTCCCACGGCGCGTCCCGCGACCAAGCCTCCATATAGAAAATAGTTAGGGCGAAATCGAATGAAGTGGGACGATTTGAAAACGGTCCCATTTCGTCCCGTTTCGTCCCACCGACTTGGGCGTAGAGGGCCGGGTCACACGGC
This sequence comes from Tepidisphaeraceae bacterium, assembly GCA_965198865.1. Taxonomy (GTDB): domain Bacteria; phylum Planctomycetota; class Phycisphaerae; order Tepidisphaerales; family Tepidisphaeraceae; genus CBDAQA01. The sequence continues at coordinate 153,374 of CBDAQA010000032.1, forward strand.
GTCTTCGCCTCCGCCGGCCGCGGGTTCCGCTCGGGCGGTCCGCACCTCGACGCTCCGACCCGCCTCGGCACTGCGGTACAACGCCTCGACCATCTGCATCAGGATCACGCCCTGCTCGCCGTCAATGGCGGCCTTGGCCCGTCCCTGCACCGCCTCGCGGAACTGCCGCAGCATCGCCGCGTGGCCCACCACCTTGGGGCCCTTGAGCGGCGTCCCCTTCATCTCCTGCGCCTTGCCCGTGGGCCGGTACAGCACCGGCCCGGCCGGCGTGTAGACCTCGACCGCGCCGACCGTGCCGTACACGCGGCAGGTCGTGCCGTTCTGCGCCGGGGCCTGATTGATCGCCCAGCTGACGCCCAACTCCAGCGATTTGCCGCCGTCGAACTTCACGATGGCGAAGCCGGCGTCCTCGACGTCGCACACTGCGGGGGTGCCCTCAGCGAACCGCTGGTGGGTGACCGCGAACACCGTGGTCGGCGTCGGTCGGCCCAGCAGGTGCCAGGCGAGGTCGAGCATGTGCAGGCCGAGGTCGGCCAGCGCGCCGCCGCCGCTGCGGGCGACGTCGGTGTACCAGTGATCGGTGCCGGCCGGGATGCCGCGGGAGCGCATCCACGTCGCGCGGACGTGGTACGGGTCGCCCACGTACCCCTTCTCGATCGCCTGCGTCGCGGCCAGCTCGGCGCCGCCGAATCGCCGCTGGAACCCGTACGCCAGCACGCGGTTCGCCTTGGTCGCCGCGGTGAGCAACCGTTTCGCCTCACCGGCCGACAACCCCGGCGGCGGCTCGACGATCACGTGCTTCCCCGCCTTGAGCGCCCCCGCCGCCGTGGCGACGTGCAGGTGCGTCGGCAGGCAGACGCTGACCGCGTCCACGCCGGGGTCGCGCGCGATCTCCTCGGCATCAGCCAGTTGCCGCGCCTTGTCCCACCCCGCGGCCAGCGCGGATCGGCGTTGCGGGATCGGGTCGGCCACGGCCGTCACGGCCCACCCCCCGCTGGCCGCGTACCCCTTGGAGTGCATCGTCCCCGGCCAGCCGCCGCCCGCGATTCCCGCTCGTGCTGTGAGTGACATCCGTGTCCCGAGTTCAGAAGCAGAGGGGCAGAGGTGAAGGGGGGCAGAGGGGCCAGAGTGAAAGGCGACCGCCGCCTCGGCTCCTCCTCCCCTCTTCCCCCCTGCGCTTCACCGCCCCGCCAGCGTCGCCGGCTCGACGCCCGGCGACAGCAGGTGGTGCATCGCCGCGACGGGCGTGTACCGGTCATAACCCCCGCGGGGCATCGGGTCGGTCGCGCCGAGCAGCGACACGGCCACGCTGAACGCCAGCAGCACTCCGGCCGTCGCCCACGTGGCGGCGTGGTGGTCGCGCCGGCACCACGCGCCGGCCCAGAACAGGACCAGCGGCAGGAACACGACGTACCACCGCACGCCGAACATCGCGTACCGCCAGTCGACCGGCACGATCACGTACCGCAGCCCGACGATGGCGGCCCCCACCAGCGTCGCCAGGGCCAGCCCCTTGGTCGCGCCGGGCCAGTTCCGCCGGACGACGGTCCACAGGCCTGCCGCCCCGAACACCAGCACCGGGAAGTGGACCAGCAGCCCGTGCCGCCCGACGGCCGCGCCGACGAGCCGGCCGGCGTACAGGCCGGCCCACTGCCAGGTCGTGGTCGACTCCAGCAGGCTCGTGTCCTCCTCGGCCGGCTCGATCGCCGCCAACGGCGTCGCGTGCGGCGACCGGACGGTGTGCGACGCGACCGGCGGCGACGCGACCGGGGCCAGCCCCAGCCGCCAGTCCCCGGTGATCGGCATGCTGAGGCTCAGGTGGAGCAGGACCGGCGGGATCACGCCCAGCCCGTACATCAGGATGCCGCCGAGGCGGACGCTGGGCCGCCACCGCATGGCCAGGATCACGCCGGCGAACAGGACGACGAACGGGATCGCCGCCGGGTGGATGGCGGCGGCCAGCGCCGTGAAGAACCCGGCCGACGCGAGGTACCCGCCGCTGCGGAACGGCGAGCGGATCCGGCTGACCTGCACGAGGATCGCCGCCGCCCCCAGCAGCAGCGCCGCCGCCGGGGCGAACGGGTTCAGCACGGTCGCGTAGCTGACCATCCCGCTGCCCAGCACCACCGCCAGCGCCAGCCCGGCCCGCCAGGGGCGCGACAGCTCGAACAGCCGACCCATGCGGTAGATCATGCCAGCGGCGGCCGCCACCGGCACCGTCACGGCGATCAGCGTGAGCAGGTACCGAACCAGCCACGGGTTGTCCTGGAACCGCAGGCCGAACGCGTGCACCATCACCCAGTAGGGCCCGGCCAACAGCAGCCCCTGCGTCGGCGGCTGGTTCGCGTAGTGGACCGGCTGGTTCGCGAAGTAGCCCACCTGCACCCGCTGGCGGGTCAGGGCAAACATCGTCCCGTCGATGGCGAACGTCTGCTGCTCGACCAGCGCCTGCACGGTCGCCCATCGGGCCATCTCCTCATCGCCCATTTGCCCGGCGACCGGATGGCGCAACGGCGAGAGCAGCGGCAGGCAGATCAGCAGCACGATCACCGGTGCCGACAGCGCCCACGGCCGCACATGCTTGCCGGCGGCCCAGTGGCGGAGGTAGTTCAGGAGGGGGGTCAAGGCGTTCGGAGTTGAGCGTTATCGGTTGAGAGTTCCGAGCAGAGCGCATTTCGCCCTCAGCTCAGAACCGCGCACTCAAAACTCGTTTCAGTACATCTTGAGGAACTGCACGAAGTTCCCCAAGATCTTGTTGCTCAGGCGCTCGTACATGGGGTAGTGCTTGGCTGTTTCCTCGCGGACCTTGGCCGCCCCGTCGGCACCGAGCACCTTGGTCACGTCGTCCTTGTTTCCCTCCAGTATCGCCTCGACGCCGGGCCGGTCCGTCTCTAGGTGATACTGGAATCCGAAGAGACGGTTCTTGAAGCGATACGCTTGGTTTCGGCACAACTTGGAGCTCGATAGCAACGCGTTCCCCGTGGGCGGCGGGGGGGCCGGCGGCGGGGCGGGGTTCGGGGGGCTCGGGAGCTTCGGCAGGTCGAAGGTGTCGTAGTGCCAGTGGAAGAAGTGTACCCCGTCGTGCATCCCGGTCACGACCGGCTCGGTCCCACCGGGGAACGGGAACGTCACCGGCAGCCAACCGATCTCCGGCAGCGGCACCACCGGGTCCAACGGCACCGGCGGCTGCCCGTGCCCGGCCGGCGGTCCCATCTTCACGTTCGCGTACACCTTCGCGCCGGCGGCGTGGGCCAGCAGCTGCGCCCCCAGACAGATGCCCAGCACCGCCCGGTCGGCCTTCACCATCCGGTGCAGCAGGTCGATCTCCTTGACGAGAAACGGGTACTTCTCGCCACCCGCATCAGCCACGCCCATCGGTCCGCCCAGCACGACCAGGCACCGGATGTCGTCCAGATCGGACGGCACCTCGTCGCCCTTGTCGAGCCGGCGGAGGTCGATCGGGATGCCAAAGTCGCGGAAGACGGGCACGATCCGTCCCGGCCCCTCGTGGGCGACGTGCTGCAGGATGACGGCTTTGCTCATGGGTCACCATTGGCGCGGGCGAAAGGGGGGTTGTCAAGCGACCCTCGACGGGCATGTCCGGCGGCGGTTCCCCGCGGTATGCTCCCGACCCTTGGCGGCACCCGTCCGCGTCATCCGGACCCAGACCGACGTCGGCGGCGGGCCGACCGCCGAGTGCAAGCGGAGGTACGACCGCATGCCCTACCCCGAACTGATCCGCCTTTACTTCGATCGCTCCAACGCCCTGCAGAACTACTGGACGCTGTACGTCGTCGTGATCGGCGGCCTGCTGGCGTTCTCCACGCTCCGCCGGCGGCCCGACGTGGTCAAGTCGGTGCTGGTCTGCCTGCTGTACGTCGGCTTCGCGTACAAGAACCTCTCCGCGCTGTGCGACGTGACGGCCGAGCGGCTGGCGATCCTGCACGCGATCGACGCCGCCACGGTGCCCGCCGATGCCGTGCCGCTCCATCGTGAACTGCGACCGGCGCTGAACCCGACGCCCTATGCGGGCGTCCGCAACTTCCACCTTGCCTGTGATGTCATGACGCTGTCGGCCGTCCTCGCGATGGAGTGGAGACGGCGGACGCCGCAAAGCGTGGTGGCGCCCGCGGAGTGAACCCCGCGGCTGCGATCGGTGCCCGAATCAGTGGCGAGCCCACGCGCGCATCGCTGCTGTCAGGCGTGTGATGGGGTCTGCCCAGTCCCGAATCGCTGGCTGCCGGAACAGCCGCATCGTCGGGTACCACGGCGAGTCGTCGCGATCCAGCAGCCAACGCCAGTCGGGCGCGAAGGCCACCAGCAGCCACGTCGGCTTGCCCAATGCGCCGGCCAGGTGGGCGACCGACGAGTCGATCGTGATCACGAGGTCCAGCTGCGACACCAGCGCGGCCGTCTCGGCAAAAGTGGATAGCTCGGCCGTCCAGTCGACCAGCGTCATGCCCGCCGGCGGCGTCGCCGCCTGGGCTGCCGGCACGCCGAGCTGCAGGCTGTAGAACCGCACGCCGGGCACGTCGGCCAGCGGCGCGAACGCTGACAGCGACAACGATCGGTCGCGATCCTTTTGGTGCTTGGGGTCGCCGCCCCACACCAGCCCGACCCGCCGCGCCGGCGGCTCTGCCGCCAGGCGACGCCGCCAGCGGTTCACCGCCGCCGGCGCGGGGCACAGGTAGGGCACGTCGGCGGGCACGCTGTCCAACGTCGTCCCGAAGACGGCCGGCAGCGACATGAAGGGGCAATGCACGTCGAACGGCGGCAGCGGCACCTCGTCCCGCGGCACCACCCGGTCGACCCCCCTCAGCGATCGGAACAGCTTCACCAACGGCGGGTGACACTCGACGAACACCCGCCCGCCCCGGGCCGCGGCCGGCGGCGCGTACCGGGCGAAGTGGATCGCGTCGCCGAACCCCTGCTCCGCATGCAACAACAGCCGGCGGCCATCCAGCGGAGAGCCGTCCCACATCGGCTGGGGAAACCGCCGGTAGACCTTCGCCTGCAACGGCTGCCGCCAGCGATGCTCGTACCCGGCCCAGCCGGCGGCGTAGTCGCCGGTCAACAGTTGCATCAGCGCGACGTTCCACGGCGGGCTGGCCGACCGGGGCGACAGCTCGACCGCCCGCCGGTAGTGCGCCATCGCCGCGTCCCGGCGGCCGAGCTCCTCGAGCACCGTTCCAAGGTTGTTGAACGCGTCGCCGAAGTCGGGCCGACAACCCAGCGCCCGCTCGAACGCCGACCGCGCCTCATCCCATCGGCCCGCGTCGCAGTGCACCGTCCCGACGTGGTTCCAGGTTTCCGGCCGATCCGGCACAAGCGCCAGCGCCTGCCCGTACACGGCCATCGCCTCGGCGGGCCGGCCGGCCTTCTGCATCGCGCTGCCGAGGTTGTCCAATGCCGCCGGCGATCCCGGCTGCAGTTCCACCGCCCGCCGGTGTTCGGCAATCGCCTCGTCCATTGCGCCGGCGGATCGCAACAGGTGCCCCAGATCGGCGTGCAGCTGGGCCGACGACGGATCGGCCGCAATTGCTTCCCGGTACGCCGCGATCGCCTCAAGTGATCGGCCCGACGCATGCAGGGCCCGCGCCAGATTCTCGAACACCGTCGCCTCGGGCCGGATCGCCACGGCCCGCCGGTAGCTGTCGACCGCCTCGCCGGGCCGGTCCGCCGCCGCCAGCGCCACGCCCAGGTTGTTGTGGGCGTCGGCCGACTCGGGATCCAACGTCGTGGCCGTTCGGTGGCACCTGATCCCCGCTTCCGTTTGGCCCAGCGTGGCCAGGATCAACCCCAGGTGCGTGTGGTAGGTTGCCTGCCCCGGCTGGATCGCGATCGCCCGCCGCACCAACGGCTCCGCCTCGGCCGACCGGCCGGTCTGGTGCAGCAACAGGCCCAGCAGGTGCAGCACGTCCGCGTGACCCGACAGCAGCAGCCGACGATAGATCGCCTCCGCCTCGGCGAGCCGCCCGCCCGTGTGGAGCGCGACGGCTGAGTCCAGTTCGGCGTCGATATCGGAGCCCAGCGGCTCCGCCGCGGGTTCTTCGGTCGGCTCGGGCATCGGAGCGTTCGACTTCACCACGCCGTGCAGGACCCGCGGCGGAGCCGCTGGGCTCAGATCTTGGGGCGTCACTCCTGCCGCGCCTGGCCCGCGTACAGGTCCAGGTAGAAGTACATCAGGTCCTTCTCGCCCACGGTGCGGGTCCGCTGGTGCCGGAAGCGGAACTTCTCGAACAGCCGCATGGCCGGGGCGCGGTCGATGTAGGTGTCGAGCGTCACCTTCAGGTAGTTGTGCTCCTGGCAGAACAGCAGGGCCGCCTCGAGGAGCTTGGAGCCGATGCCGCGGCGCTGGCTGTCGGCCCGGACGCGGAGCCGGCGCACCTCGCCGGTGCCGGCGTCGTGGTGCTGCACGCCGATCATGCCGACCACCTCGCCCGCGCCGTTCTCGGCCACGAGGAAGCAACTGCCCGGCCGCCCGGTGTAGGCGGCGGTGATGTCGTCGATGTCGAACCCGGTGTCGTTGCCGGCCGGCAGGTGGCCGCCCAACATGCCGTCACGGTAGAGCAGCCGACACGGCCCCTGGTCGTCCGGTCGGAACGGACGGATCGTGACGAGGATGTCGGTCCCGCCGTCCATGGCCGGGGAAGTGTAGCACGGCGGACGGGAGAAATGTTAAGAGAAGAGGGGCCGCAGGGATGAGGTGCAGAGGCGAACAGAATGGCCGGCATTGCCCCTCTGCTCCTTCGGCTCCTCTTCTCCTCTGCCGCTCTCAGGCGGTGCAGTACACGGCGAGCGCCCGACGCACCTGCGCCGCGTCGGCGACCACGAAGCGCAGCACCATGTCGCAGAGCTGGCCGAGCTCGATCGCGGCGCGGGCGGGGTCGGCGTCGTCGGCGATGGCGACGACCAGCCGGCCGCCCATCTGGCGCACCGGGATGGCCGACAACCGGCGGGCCGCGGCGGCCGGGATCAGGGCGGCGGCTTGGGCATCGACGCCGAGCCGGTCGAGGTCGACGCGCTGCACCTCGGCCACCAGCTGGTCGCACCAGGCGGCCCAGACGTGCTCGGGCTCGCACAGGCCGTAGCTCAGCGCGATGTCGCCGAAGCGTTGGCCGGACATCGACTGTTCCTCAAGGATCTCGTGGACGTCGTGCCGGGACAGGGTGACCAGTCGACCGAGCAACTCGCCGAACAGCACCTGTGACATGGGACAACTCCGGGGTTCGCAACGCCGCCCGCGGGGGTCGGGGCGGCCCGGCACGGTGGACGTGCCGGGATGAAGTGGAACTTACGCCGAAAATAGGCGACCGCCAAACCGCCTCAAAATCGAATGGTGTCCCGTGACACGGGCCGATAAAAACCGGACGATCAATGGCGTAGGATGGGCCGGCTATGCGGCTCATCACCTACAACATCCTCAACGGGGGCGAGGGTCGCGCCGACCCGTTGGCCGAAGTGATTCTCGCCCAGCGGCCCGACGTGGTTGCGCTGGTCGAGGCCGACGTCCCGGCCGTCGTCGAGCGGATCGCCCGACGGCTCGACATGGACCACGTGGTCGCCCGCGGCGACCTCGACGCCTCGGCCCTGCTCAGCCGGTGGCCGATCCGCCGGACCGTCAACCACGCCGCCCTGGCCCCCGCGATGACCCGGTCGTTCCTGGAGGCGGAGGTCGTGTCCCCCACCGGTCAGGCGTGGCCGATCGGCGTGGTGCATCTCCAGTCTGGCGCGACCGACGCCGCCGAGGACGGCCGGCTCGCCGAGCTCGCGATCGTCCTGGACCGCCTCCAACGCCACCGCACGGCCGGCACGCCCCACCTGCTCTGCGGCGACTTCAATTCGAACGCCCCGTACCAGCGGATCGACCCCGCCCGCTGCAAGGGCAAGACCCGAAAGGCCTGGACCGCCAACGGCGACCGGCTCCCGCGCCGCGTCGTCGCGACCCTTCTCGCGGCCGGCTACCTCGACGCCTACCACGCCCGCCACGACGAGCAGCGGGAACTGGTCGGCTCGTTCACCACCCAGCACCCCGGCCAGCGCGTCGATTACGTCTTCGCCCACGCCGTCCCTGCCGACCAGATCCGCGACGCCTGGGTGGAGCAGGACCGCCTCGCCAAGTACGCCAGCGACCACTTTCCGGTCGGCGTCGAGATTGGGGAGCGCGAAACGTGATGACGTGACAGGTGTGAGCCGCCCTCACGTCCTCCGTCTTGACGCCCGTCGCCATAGGATCGCCCATGCCCCCCACGCCCCGATCGAACTGGAAGACCGTCGCCGACTGGGCCAAGCGCAAGCCGGCGATGCTGCACGTGGCCGACTTCCTCGGCCGGGGGCGGGGCCGGGCGCGGGTGTTCGACCGCATCGGTCGGCTGCCGCCATCGCCGCACCGGCCGGACCTGTCGCGGTGGACGGAGCATGCGTTGGCCGCGGCGTGGCTGGGGCACGCGACGATCCTGCTCCGCGTCGGCGGGAAGACGCTCATCACCGATCCCGTCCTCTCGAGCCGTGTGGGGCTGGGGCTCGGCGTCGTGACGGGCGGGCCGCGCCGGCTGGTGTCGGCCGCCCTGTCAGTCCGGCAGTTGCCGCCGCTGGACCTGATCCTGCTCAGCCACGCCCACTTCGACCACCTCGACCGGCCCACGCTGGTCCGGCTCGACAAGTCGACCCCCGTCGTCGCGGCCCACGCCACGGCCGATCTGGTCAGCGACCTCGGGTTCAAGGACGTCACCGAACTGTCTTGGGGCGAGTCGGCCACCGTCGCCGGGCTGGCGATCACCGCGTTCCCGGTCAAGCACTGGGGTGCCCGCACGTTCTACGATCAGCACCGCGGCTACAACGCCTACCGCATCGACGCGCCGGATGGCCGCAAGGTGCTCTACGGCGGCGACACCGCCTACCACGACGGTTTCACCGCGGTCGGCCCCGTTGACCTGGCCATCCTCGGCATCGGCGCCTACGACCCCTACGTCGCCGCCCACGCCACCCCGGAGCAGGCTCTGGCCATGGCCGACCATTGCCACGCCAAGCAGATCCTGCCGATGCACCACAGCACGTTCCGGCTGAGCTACGAGCCGACGCACGACCCGATCCGCCGCTTGCTCGCGGCCGCCGGCCCGGGGGCGGGGCAGCGGATCGTCATCCGCGAGGTGGGGCAGCAGTGGGCGGTGTGACGTCGCGGCCCGTTCGCGGGCAGATCCGACATCGCCGCTCGTCCCAAGCATCGCCCGCCGAATGTTGGTATGATGCAACGGGCGACAAGCGGAGACAGTCGCGATGCCTGTTCAACTGCGACCGCAGACCGAAGACAAGATCGACCGGCAACTCGGAGGGGCAGTTCGCTAACGCTGCCGACGGGGTCGACGCAGGCCTTCGGCTGCTCGAGGAGCGGTCGGCCGCATTGGAGTCGGTGCGGGCGAAGATTCGTCAGGGCTAGGAGCAACTCGACCGGGGCGAAGGGCTGGATGGGGATGCCGTGTCCGCAGAACTGCTGGCGGATCTCTTGGAGCCGGCGGACGAACAGCGATGAGCCGGTTCATCATTTCGCCGGAAGCGAAGTTGGACCTGACCGAGATCCGCAACTGCCCGGTCGCGAATGGTGATCGTTCCACGGCGAAAGAAGCAATCGGCGAGCTGAGGGGTGCCATGGCAAAGCTGGCCGCCGTGCCCGGCATCGGTCACTTGCGATTCGACCTCGCATTCTCTCGGTATAGAGCTACCTGATCGTCTACCGGGCCGACCGGCGCTCATTTGAGATCGCTCGCGTGCTGCACGGTGCTCAAGATGTCGCGACGCTCCTGGCGTGAAGGCGGCGGCGCGTGGGCTACGTCGGGCCGGCGCGGTGGTCCCAGATAAGGGAACAACGGCAGATGAGCATACCGTCGGTCAGCGCATCCAACCTTCCCCCCGGCCTCGTCATGGCCGAGCGGATGACGGCCGCCGTTTGGGGTTACCTCCGTGGGCAGGGACTGGCCGGTTGGACCGTCTTCTTCACCCCCGGCCCGGACCTGAGCGACATCGACGTCCACCTCGCGGCGCTGGGCGAGGCGGGGGCGGCGTGGGAGCCGCTGCCGGGCCTGTCGGACGGGGGCGAGCAACCGTCGCTGGCGCTGCCGCGGTCCAAAGGTGGCGACGCGCGGGACGGGGCCGACGAGGCGCCGGATGCGCCCGAAGCGCCGCGCACTGCCGGCCAGCCCGACCTGTACCGGCCGGGGTGCCTGCTGCTGCGGACGCACGAGGTGCTGGTCGCGCGGTGGCACTACCTGGACCTGCACAACGGCGGCTGGTCGCCGGCGCACCTGTACGCGGCGGCGTCGGTCGAGGCGTTCCGGGCGCTGCGCGAGCGGGTCGGCAAGCTGCGGCACGAGGACGTGCAGTCCACCTGGCAGATCGTCGACGGCAACCCCTGGCCGGCCGAGACGGTGCCGCGCGAGCCGCAGGCCACGGCGTGGGACCGGCTCGTCCTGCGGGACGACCTGCGGCAGCGGGTCGACGCGGAGGTGACCGGCTTCTTCACGCCCGCCGTCGCCGCCGTCTACGCCGACCTGGGCGTGCCGTACCGGCGGGGCGTGCTGCTCTACGGGCCGCCCGGCAACGGCAAGACCAGCCTGGTGCGCGCGATCGGCGCGAGCGTGCCGACCATCCCTGGCCTGATCCTGCGCCCGGCCGACGACTTCGACGACCGCGGCCTGCAGAACGTGCTCGCCCTCTGGCAGGAGCGGGCGCCGGCCATCCTGGTCATCGAAGATCTGGACTGGCTGTTCCGCCAGACGCGGGTCAGCGTGTCGGCCTTCCTCAACGCGCTCGACGGCGTGAACCGCCGCGACGGCGGCCTCCTTCTCCTGGCGACCACGAACCACCCGGACGCGCTCGACCCGGCGATCAACAACCGCCCCGGCCGCTTCGACGTGGCGATCGAGGTGGCCGCGCCGGACGAGCCGATGCGCCGCCAGTTCCTCGCCGGCGGGCGAATCGGGCAGTTGGGCGACGACGTGCTCGACGCGACGGCGGCCGACACGGACGGGCTGTCGTTCGGCCACCTGCGCGAGGTCGAGACCCTGAGCGGCCTGAAGGCCGTCGCGGCGGGCCGGACCGACCGGACCCCGATCGACGTGGCCGACGCGGTGAGGTTGGTCGTCGAGGGCCACAAGCGCGCCGGCGACGGATTCGCCCCACCGCCGGGATCGGAGTTCGGCCTGCGACCGGCGCGCAGCCGCCGCGGCCGGCGCGAGCGGTCGTCGGTGAATGAGGACGACATCCCCTTCTGACGGCGTGCCGGTGACGGGGAGCGAACACAAGAAGGTGCGCGTGCAGGCCGCGAGCGATCATCCGGAAGGACCACCCCTGACGCAGCAACGCTGCGCCTGGGCCCAGAGCGACCCGCTGATGCAGGCGTACCACGACGCCGAGTGGGGCCGGCCCGAGCGCGACGGGCGGGCGCTGTGGGAGAAGCTGATGCTCGACGGCTTCCAGGCGGGGCTGTCGTGGATCACGATCCTGCGCAAGCGCGACGCGTTTCGCGAGGCGTTCGCCGGGTTCGACCCGGTTAAGGTCGCCCGCTTCACCGAGGCCGACGTGACCCGGCTGCTGGGCAACGCCGGCATCATCCGTTCGCACGCCAAGATCGAGGCGACGATCGGCGGGGCCCGCGCCTACCTGGCGATGCGGGCGGCCGGCGAGGATTTTCCGACTTCTGCTGGGGCCTGGTCGGCGGCGAGCCGATCAAAAACGCGACCGGCGTCGTGCCGGCGCAGACCGGGCTGTCGGTCGCGTTCTCGAAGGCGCTCAAGCAGCGCGGGTTCAAGTTTGTCGGACCGGTGATCGTCTACGCCTGGATGCAGGCGACGGGGCTGGTGGACGACCATGCGCCGGGTTGCTTCCGGCGCCACGCGTGAGGCCGGCAAGGTTGGATTGCGAAACCCGAGACGCCGTTTCGTCCTTCGAGGTTTCGTGATTGGAACGTCGCCGAGCCAAATTCACGTTCCCCGGCGGCAGGACCGATAACTCGTCTGTGGCCCGTGCCAAGGATGGCGGCGGGGCGCGAGATGCGGGAGCCGGCACGGGTGGCGAACGGAGTCGCCGCCGTCGGTTCCCACGGCGGGACCCCTTGGGAGACCGAGCATGACCGGCAATCCGTTTTCGGCCTTCTGCGACGACTTCTACGTCAACATGCGGCTCGGGTCGCAGCTGGCCCTGCCCAACGGGCGGGAGCAGCTGCTGCACTACTTCGAGCGGCTCGGCCGGGACTTCCCCGGCATGAACCGCTTCCGCAAGACCGACGCCAACGAGTACAACCTGGAGGAGGACCGCGGCACCCACGCCTACCGGTGGGCCAGCGTTGAACCCAAGCGGCTGGCCAGCGGCCACGTGAACCCCGGGTCGATCGAGGAGGCCCTCAAGCTCCACACGCTGGTGCTGGGCCTCGCCCCGCACTACCTGGGCATCAGCCCGCTGGAGATCGACTACCTCGACGTGCTCTACGGGTTCGACCTGAGCTGCACCGGGAACCACGACGAGGTGATCGCCGAGAGCATGTTCGCCGAGAGCCCGCTGTCTTGCCTGGGCGAGGAGATCGGCGCGCGCGCCGTCGACTTCCAACCGACGGTCACCATGGCCCTGAGCGACGACTGCCGGCTGCAGGCGCGGATCGATGTCGTCACCCGCACCAACAGCTACCAGGTCCGCACCGGCGACTACGGCGACGAGGTGATCAGCGTCTACCTCATCCTCCGCCGCTACTGGGGCGACCGGCCCAAGCAGCCCATGGAGAAGATGCTCCCCGAGATGGCCGAGCGGGCCGAGGGGCTGGTCCACAGTTACATCCTGCCGCGGGTGCTGAAGCCCATCAATTCCGCTATCGCGTCCCGGTCGTGAGCGGACCCGAACGCCCCGGCCCCGACGACCTCCCGGCCGCCGCCCGCGAGCGGGTGGTCGCGCTGCTGGCCGACCTGGAGCGCGACCGCACCGCCCTCGCCGCGGCCGGCGAGGCGGAGGGCCTCGCCCGGTTCGACGTCCTGATTGACGCCGCCCGGCGGGTGCTGGAAAATCTGCCTCCGGCTCACTCTCCCGGTACGCCGGGCGAGGGTTAGGGTGAGGGTCCTGTCGCACACCAAGCGGTTCGGCACTCGAGATCACCCTCACCCCAGCCCTCTCCCGGCGTACCGGGAGAGGGGGCCCGACGCGCACCGAGGACTTGCCCGTGGCGGAATCGCCCGACCCGTCTGTTGACCCATTGGCGTCCAACATCGCCGCCACCGGCCCCATCGTGGCCCGGGCCAGCAACGAGTACCGCGTGAAGCGGTTCCTGCTGGTCCTGCTGCTGCTCGGCTACGGGCTGTGGTCGTGCTACGACGGCTTCGTGAAGATGCCCCGGGCCAACGCCGACGCCGCCGCCCGGCAGCTGAAGAAGGTGCCGTACCCCGGGTACGACGTCCCGTTCAACCAAGTGTTTGGCGTCGCGCTGCCGCCGCTGGCCCTGCTGCTGCTGGGCTGGTCGGCCTACTCGTGCCGGGGCGAGTACCGGCTCGAGGGTGAGACGCTCAGCCTGCCCGGCCACCCGCCGTTTCCGCTGTCGGCTGTCGTGGCCGTAGACCGCGGCAAGTGGGACCGCAAGGGCATCGCCCATGTTGAGTACGAGCTCCCCGGCGGCGCTAAGGGCTGGGCGAAACTGGACGACTTCATCTACCAGCGCGATCCGACCGACCGCATCTTCGACCGCGTCCTGGCGGCGGTGGAGGTGCCAGCCGACGCGTCGGCCGCCGATACCGCCGATCAAACTTGACACCGTTTCGTCCCGCGCGTTCCATACGGCCGCCATGATCTTCGGTCGCCAGAACAACCTGACCCGTCGCGCCGTCCGGCCGGACGGGCGGTTCACGCGCGACATCCGCCGCCGCAACGCCGGCAAGGCGTCGCTGCTCGACTTCACCACCGGCGGGCCGCCGCCGCGGGCGTCCCTGCCGGCACGGGTGATGAACGCCGTCCTTCGGTTGTTCGGGCGGTGATCTCGGGCCGATTTGCGTTCTGCCGCTTGCGGCTTCGCGGACCAGCGGCCGTGGCGCGTCGGCGACTTCCGATGGCAATGGCCCGCGAGGCCGCGAGCGGCAAGACGGGAACGCCGTTGCCCCCGCAAGCCCTCTACGATCGCTCATGTCCGACGCCGCTCCCTCACCGCAGACGACGCCCGCCGCCCTCGACCTCAAGCGGGACGAGCGGCTGCTGATCCGCTGGCAGGACGGCACCACCTGCACCTACCCCGTGTCGCTGCTCCGCGCCCGCTGCCCCTGCGCCCAGTGCAAGACGATCCGCCAGGAGCAGGAGGCCCGCGCGATCGAGCCCAAGCCCAAGCGGCCGCGGCTGACGATCCTGCCGGGCGACCACTCGTCGCCGTTATCGGCCCTGTCGGCGGAGCTGGTCGGCAACTACGCGCTGAAGATCGAGTGGTCCGACCGCCACGGCAGCGGCATCTACTCGTTCCGCTACCTGCGCGAGATCTGCCCGCCCAGCGGATGAGGCGGTGATTGGGTGAAAGGGTGAGGGGGTGAAAGTCACTCTCCTCCCGGACCCCTCACCCACCCACCCGTTCACCCCCTCACGCCCGGCGGAATCGCCCACCTCCGCGCATTTACTCAAGCGTCCCCCCCGGCCCCCCGATCACAGGGGTGGCCCCACGCGCCGGACGACGCGACCCATGCCAGAGCGACGCCACACACCGCCGACCGACGCCGCCCGCGCCGGCCCCCTGCGTCGGTGGCTCGCCGGCGTCGCCGCGTGCCTCGGGTCGTCCAAGCTGCGCCGGGCCAACGCCGACCTCGAGCGGCGGTACCGCGAGGTGTACGAGCACGCGACCGAGGGGATCTTCCGCACCACGCCCGACGGTCGGATGCTCGCGGCCAACCCCGCGCTGGTCCGCATGGCCGGCGATGGTTCCGAGGCGGAGCTGCTGGCCCGGGTCACGGACATCAACCATCAGTCGTACGTCGACCCCAGCCGGCGGGCGCACCTGCTCCGCCTGCTGGGCGAGCACGGCAAGGTCGAGCAGTTCGAGGCCGAGTGGATCATCCGCGACGGCAGCCGGATCTGGGTCAGCATGAACGCCCGGGTCGAGCGCGACGCCTCTGGCCAGGTGCTGTACATCGAGGGGACCGCCCGCGACATCACCCGGCAGAAGCGGATGGAGGCCGAGCTCGCCCTGAGCACCGCCGAGGCGCGCAAGCTCGCTTTGGTGCTCCGGCGGACGCACAACCCGGTCGTGATCACCGACGCCACCGGCCACGTCGAGTGGACCAACGAGGCGTTCGCCCAGATGACCGGCTACACGCAAGCCGAGCTGATCGGCTGCGTGCCGACCGAGCTCCTGGGCGGCCCCAGTGCCGACCCCGCGGCAATGGAACAGATCCGGCAACGCGTGGCCGCCGGCGAGCCGTTCGAGCTGGAAGCGCGGCGGTTCACCAAGGCCGGCCGGCCGTTCTGGCTGTCGGTTGACGCGGAACCGGTGCGCGACGACGGCGGCCGCGTGCGGCAGTTCGTCGCGATCGCCGAGGACGTGACCGACCGCAAGCGGTCGCAGTGGCTGGAGCAGGACCGCCGACAGCTGCTGGAGCGGGTGGCCCGGCACCAGCCGGTGGAGTCGACGCTGGCGTCGGTGTGCGAGTCGGTCGCCCGGCAGTGGGACGGCGCGCGGGCCGCGGTGCTGCGGTACGACGGGGGGCCGGGCGAGGCGGACCAGTGCTACGAGACGCCTGACCCGCCGTCGATCGACCGCCGGTGGGTGGCTGCTGCCCCGAACCTGTCGGCGACATTCGTGGCCACCGTCGACGCCACGCTGGCGCTCGCCGATCACCTCGGTCCTTTCGCCCCCGGCGACGCGACGGCCCCCGTCGAGACGACCGTGACCGACGTGTCGACCGACCCGCGCTGGGCACCGTTGGCGGCCATCGCCGCGGCCGAGCGGATCGTCGCCTGCCGGTCGGTCCCCATCGTCGGCGGGGACGGGTCGCTGCTGGGCGAGCTGGCCGTGCTGCTCTCACCGGACGCCGTCGCCGCCACGGGAGACGAGATGTTCCGCCGAGCGATCGGCAGTTTGGCCGGGCTGTCGGCGCTCGCGATCGAGCACCAGCGGCTGACCGATCGGCTCGCCTGCCAAGCGACGCACGACCCGCTCACGGGATTGCCCAACCGCGCCCGGCTCGATGCCGTCCTGCCGGGCTGGCTCGCGTCGGCGGCGCGGGCCGGACGGCCGCTGGGCGTGCTGATGATCGACCTGGACGGGTTCAAGCACGTCAACGACACCCTGGGCCACGGGGCCGGGGACGAACTGCTGGTGCAGGTTGCCTCCCGGCTGCAGGCGGCCGCGCGGGTGGGGGACGTGCTGGCCCGCATGGGGGGCGACGAGTTCACGCTGATCGCGACCGACCTGGCCGGCGCCCGCGACATCGCCGTCGTTGCCAACCGGATGCTGGCGGCGCTGGCGCCGCCGTTCGCGGTGGACGGGCGCGAGCTGTTCGTCACGGCCAGCGTCGGCACGGCCGCGTTCCCGACCGACGGGGCGGATGGCGTCGCGCTGGTCCGCAACGCCGACGCCGCCATGTACGCCGCCAAGGGTGCTGGGCGGAACCGGTCCGCCGGGTTCGACCCGTCGATGAACGCCGCCGCCCGCGAGCGGCTGGACCTGGAGGGGCGGCTCCGCCGGGTCACGGCCACGCTGATCGCCCGGGGGACGTGCGATGGGGAGCTCTCGCTCGCCTACCAGCCGCAGGTGGAGGCCGACGGCCGGGTCCGCGGGGTTGAGGCGCTGCTGCGGTGGGACAACCCTCGCCTGGGGCGCGTCCCGCCGAACAAGTTCATCCCGATCGCCGAGGCGAGCGGCCTGATCGTGCCGATCGGCACGTGGGTGCTGCGCGAGGCGTGCCGACAGGCGGCGGCGTGGCGGGCGGCGGGGTGCGGGCCGGTCGTGGTGGCGGTCAACGTGTCGGTCGTCCAGTTCGCCCAGCCCGACTTCGTCGCCGTCGTCACCGCCGCCCTGAACGACCACGGCCTGCACCCCGAGACGCTGGAGCTGGAGCTGACCGAGTCGGTGCTGATGGCCAACACGACCGACGCCGTCGAGAAGCTGACCGCCGTCCGGCAGCTCGGCGTCGCCACCGCGATCGATGACTTCGGCACCGGTTACTCGTCGCTGGCCTACCTGCGCAAGCTGCCGATCGACCAGCTGAAGATCGACCAGTCGTTCGTCCGCGACCTGAACCTGGACGGGGTTGGCGGGGCGATCGACGGCCCCGCCAGCCCGGCCACCCACACCGACAACGCGGTGCTGACCGCCATCGCCGGCCTCGCCGCCACGCTCGGGATGGAGACGGTCGCCGAGGGCGTCGAGACGAGTGCCCAGCGCGACTACCTGATCCGGCTCGGGTGCCGCGTGTTCCAGGGATACCTGTACAGCCGGCCGCTGGCCGCGGATCGCATCGAGCCGGTCCTGCGCGCAGGGCGCGTCGAGATCGGCACCCCCGCCATTGCCGCCGCCGCCTAGGCGTTGCCGGCCTGCTCCTGCTCCCACCGCATCAGGTCGTCGATGGGGATCTCCAGCTGGTCGGCGATGTCCTCCGTGGCGTAGTCGACGTCGCCCTCGGCGGCGTCGGTCGTCTGGTACCGGCCGGTCGCGACGACGTACACGTAGCCCGCCTCTTGGAGCAGGCTTTCCAGTTCCACGTCTTGCATGTCGTCCTCCGGTGGCGGGAGCCGCTGGTGCCGCGGCGATGCTGCAAAGTTTATGGTGGGCCCGACGGGCTGGCAAAGACGCGTGATCGCTTTGACCCCCATCGGACCGCATATAGCCTCGTGGGCCCGGCATTCAACTCGTGGGATCCTCAAATGAAGCCCGCCAACACTCGGCCTTGCTTGGCATAATGTTCGCCGCAGTCGCGGGTATCGCCCGAGGCGCGGATGTGCCGCCGGCCCAGGACGCGTCTCCACGCCGTTGCGGATCAAATCCCTCCCGTTTTGCTCGGTGCGACGGCCTGTGTCGCGGTCAACGGATGTCCCGCCAGGGCTTCCGCTGAGGCCGTGGTTCACGGCCCCGCTGGCGGTGGACCGCCGCGGCCAAAGCCACTGCGGCCACCGCGCGGCGGGCGCTGGGCATTGCGGCCGTCCTCCGCGCCCCAGAAGCCGCCGATCAGGTAGGGGAACTGTCCCGGCGTCACGTGGTAGTGCCAGCCGCGCCGGGCGTCGTAGTGAAGGTTGAAGTCGTTCAGCTTGTTGTCGCCGGTCAGGTCCTTGGCCATGACGCCGTCGGACTCGTAGGGGCCGTAGAGGGGGAAGCCGTCGAAGGCGAAGCCGATCAGGGCGCTGTGGCCGGTGCCCTGGTCGGACCAGGGGGAGTTCATGCAGATCGGGTACTTGTGGTAGTGGTAGGTGCCGGTCTGGTTCGGGTGGCCGCAGCAGCGGTCCATCATGTTGGTCGCGTCGGTGTTGCCCATGTCGAAGGGGTTGAAGAAGACGACGCCGTTCACGGCCACGCCGATCGGCCCCATGTGCAGGGCGCGGTTGGCGTTGTCCTCGTCGGTGCAGCGGTGGTTGGGGTTCACCTTCGGGTTGACCGGCAGGTACCAGTTGTCGTTCCGCTCGGCGATGGCGCTGGGGTTGCCGAAGCCGAGCTCGGGGAACCGGCCGGTCGGGTGGTTCGGCAGGTTGTGGCTGTGGACGACCAGCGTCTCGCCGTCGAAGTCGAGCGTGACGTTGTCGGCGACGAACTGGTCTGTGGTCACCGTCGCGCCGTTCAGCCCCTTGTCGCCCGCCTTCAACCAAGCCGTGGTGTTGCCCGCGAACGGCGCCGAGTAGACGGCGTCGTGGTAGAGCAGGCGATCGACGTTCGACCCGTCGAACCGGCGCGGCGCGACGGTCTCGCCGTCGCGCGGCAGGTAGAACCAGCGGCCCCCCAGTGGCAGCAGCGCGACCGATGGCGTGATGGCGGTCGGACGGATCGTGGGGCCAGCCGCGCCGGCGGGATCGGGGATGCGGACGAGGCTGACGTCGTCGACGAAGAACTCGGCCTGCTGTGACCCGGTCGCTGCCCCGCCGGTGAATCCGACGGAGAGCACCACCCGATCGACCTGCGCGAACGGCAGCATGAAGTCGAGCTGGTACGTCCGCCACACCTCGGCCCCGTGCAGGTTGCGAACGCCGTTCACCGTCAGGTCGCGGCGGGCCTGCTCGACCTGGTCGTAGATCGGCTTGGCCTTGGCGTCGTACGACACCTTCCCGCCCACGCCGAAGAAGGCGACGGCCATGTGCAGGTCGCCCTTGGCAATGGCGAAGTTGGCCTGCGGCAGGCCGCGGAACGAGTACCGGAACCATCGCCCGGTCCCCTTCGCCAGCCCGTCGACCCCGACGGACACCTCGCCGGCAGGGCGGGTGGCGTCGAGCCCGAAGCCGTAGCTGCTCGCGTCCCGGCGGACGTCGCCGAGGTAGTGGTAGTTCGCCGCGCCGCGGGCGGTGAAGCCAGCCGCGCGCCCGTCAGCCCCGCGGCGCTCGAGCGTGCCGTTGGCGACCAGGTTGCCATCACCGACGACGGCCGCCCCGGCCCAGGAACAACAGGCGAGGCACGACATCCACGAAGCGAACCGGCGACCGCGCATGGCGACCCTCCAACCCCGGACGACCCCGCCCGCCGATGCGGGCCGCTCCCCAGTCGATGGTTGCACAGGAACGCAAAAACCGCCCATGGGAAGGCGGTTGAGGCGGGAGGTGTCCGGCGACCGGCGTCAGCGGTCCTGGGTGCCGCTGGAGTAATCGTCGGTCAGGGTGTCGTTGGCGACGCCGGTGATGCGCGTGGCATCGGCGTTGAGCGCGTCCCAGGTGGCGGCGTCGTCCGCGGTCTTGGCGAACGTCTCGGCGACCGGGCCGAGCCGCTTGCACTCGGCGACGATCGCCTTCAGGTCAGCGGTGTTCCTCGGGTTCAGGCCCACCCGGCGACTTCGGGCGACCGTGTTCGCCCCAGCCTGGCCGGCGGGCACGTCGACGTGGGCCCAGTAGGTCGTCATGGTGTTGGCGGCCGCCTTGATGTCGGCCGCCCGGCGGTCAAGCTTGCGCATCTCGATCGAGAACGGCTCCTTCGCGTGGCCAGCGATGACGGCCATTGCCGGCTTGGTGACCGCGTCGGCGTCGGTGGCGGTCATCTCGAGGTCGCGCAGCGACCCGATCGTGTCGGCGGCCACCAGCAGGGCCGGCAACGCTCGGGCGGCGTCGAACCCCTTCACCTTGCCGGCGGCGGCGGCCCACTCGTCGGCGAACAGGGCGGCGAACGCGGCCTTCCGAGCCGACAGGTCGTTCAGGTCGATCGGCGAGGGCTTGGCCCCGCCGGGGGCGGGCTGCACGGGCTTGTAGAACCCGGCCCGGCTGCGGCGGATGAGCAGTTCGGTGGCGCGGTCGACGCTCGCCTTGGCGGGATCCTCGGCGGCGTGGGCCGCGGCCGCGAAGGCGTCGGCCGCCTCGTTGTACTGCTTCAGGTGCAGGTGGCACTCGCCCTTGATCTCGCACAGGCCGGCCCGGTCAACCCCGGCCGGCGCGGGGGCGTGCAGGTTGCCGATCAACCGGCTCGCGCCGGCGACGGCACCCTTGTAGTCGCCGGTCTCGTACAGCGATTTGACGTCGTCGAAGCTGGCCGGCGGCGCGGCGGTGACGACGGCGGCGCAGATGCCGACCACCATCAGCGCGGCTGCCGTGCGTGGCAGTGTCAACCTGTGCATCTGTAGCCCCTTCCTGAGCATGCGGCTTCGTCCCGAATGGCTACTGCGCCGACCCCTGATGTGTTGCGATCGTCGGCGTCGGTGCCTGAACCGTGAGTCGGCCTACCGGCCGCGCACGGCGCAGTACGTCAGCCGCCAGCTCTCCAGCGACAGGGGGCGTCGCCAGAGGGTGTGGAGGGCGTACTTGCGGGCGGTGTGAATGTTGCGGGCCTTGACGGCCTGCCAGGCCCAGCTGCGCTCGACGTCGACCTTGCGTTTGGACAGCCCGCCGCGGGTGGAGGTAACCTCGGGCCGGACCGGCAGGCCGCGGCGGCGGCAGGCCTCGATGATCACGTTGATGGCGATCTGCTCGCGGTTGGCGCCGCTCTGGGCGCTGATGCTGGCCGAGTGCTTGCGGTAGTTCAGCAGCACGTCCGGCAGGTTCTCCACCCGGCCGATCTCGGCCATCCGCAGGAACAGGTCGTGGTCCTCATACGGCCAGGTGTGACCCCGGTACGCCCCGGCCTTGCGCAGGGCGTCGGCCCGCATCATGACGGACGGGTGGACCATCGGCCAGCCCCGGCGGAGCAGGGCCGAGTCGATGTTGTCGTGGCCGAACGCGATGTCGGGCATCTCGCCGATCAGCGCCCCGTCCTGGTCCATCGTCATCACGTGCGTGCCGAGCAGCACGCAGTCGGGGTGGGCCACCATGTACGCCATCTGCCGCTCGAAGCGCTCGGGGCGGCAGAAGTCGTCGGCGTCCATCCGGGCGATGAACGTGCCCCGCGCGATGGCCAGCGCCTCGTTCAGCGAAGCGACCAAGCCGGCGTTGGGCCGGCTGATGATGCGCATCCGCCTGTCGGCCGCCGCGAGCCGGTCCAGGATGCCGGACGACCCATCGGTCGAGCCGTCGTTGACCGCGATCAGCTCGAAGTCGGCGAACGTCTGCCCCAGCACGCTCTCCACGGCGGAGGCGAGGTACTGCTCGGCGTTGTACACCGGCATCAGCACGCTAACGGCAGGGGTCATGCGGTCCGATCCTCGGTCGGTGGCGGAGGACAGTAGATGGTTGCAGCACGCGGCCCGTCAAGCTGGGCAACGTGCCCCGACAGCCAGTGCGAATCCAGCTTTCCGCAGGCTCTTTTACCGGACCACAGAGAGCGACGCACGCGTGTCAGGCACCGGTCGCTTCCACCAGTTGCTCCGACCGGTCCGGAGCCGCCTCGCCGCCCGCGCGGTGCTCCCAGCCGTGCTCGACCATCACCGAGCAGACGTGGATCGAGGGGGCGTTCATGGTCGGGTAGAAACTGGAGGTCTCGACCGTGAACACCAAGGCGTTGGGCAGCAGGTCGGCCGGCCCGCCGTGCTCGGGGTTGATCGACACCTGCATGCGGTACTCGCCCGGCGGCAAGGGCAGGTTGGGCACCGAGACGGTGAGCGTCCCCTCGTCGGCCAGGGCGATCGGGTCGTTGTCGTAGAACCAGGTGTCCAGCTGCGTGGCGGCATCGCCCAGGTGGTTGAACACCGTGACGGCGAAGTGGGCGAACTTCACGTTGCCCGGGTTGGTGTAGGTGAACTCGAACACGGCCGGCCGGCCGGCGGCGAGGCCCCGGGCGTTGCTGCCGTCGGCCTCCACCGCCCGGGCGGCGGTCAGCTTCACCGCGCCGGTGCCGCTGCGCTCGGGGTTCTTGTCGAACGCCACGGCGGCCGTCTCGTTCAGGTACGACAGGTACTGCCGCACCACGTCGTCGGTCGGCCCGTCGAACGCGACCGACCCCTTCCGCATCAGGATCGACCGGGGGCAGAGGCGCTGCACGGCGCTCATGTTGTGGCTGACGAACAGGACGGTCCGCCCCTGCCCGTTGGCCACCTGCTGCATTTTCCCCATGCACTTCTTCTGGAACTGCACGTCGCCCACGGCCAGCACCTCGTCGACGATCAGGATCTCGGGGTCCAGGTGGGCCGCCACGGCAAATGCGAGGCGGACGTACATGCCGCTGCTGTAGTATTTGACGGGGGTGTCCAGGAATTTCTCGACCTCGCTGAAGGCGACGATCTCGTCGAACTTCCGGCTGATCTCGGCCCGGGTCATGCCAAGGATCGAGCCGTTCAGGAACACGTTCTCGCGCCCGCTGAGCTCGGGGTGGAACCCGGTGCCCACCTCCAGCAGCGACGCCACGCGCCCCTTGAGCGTGGCCCGCCCCTCGGTCGGCTCGGTGATCCGGCTCAGCACCTTCAGCAGCGTGCTCTTGCCCGCCCCGTTTCGCCCGATCACGCCGACCATCTCGCCCTGCCTCACGTCGAACGAGACGTTGCGGAGCGCCCAGAACTTCTCGCCCGTCTCCTCGGCCCCGCCGGCCCTGAGCCGGCGGAAGGGGGCGCGGACGGCGGCGGCGATGGCGTCGCGGAACGTCGTCTCGCGCTGGAGCTGCCGGCCCAACTGGTAGGACTTGCCGAGCTTGTCGGCCGTCAGGATCACTTTGTCCATGCTGTGCTCTGCAAAGGGCGGTTCGGCGCGGGGTCGCAACGGGGCCGTTCGGGGGCGCAGGGGCGGCCTCAAAACCGCCATCGGCCGTCTGGCCGCCGGGCCTGAAAAAGATACTCGCGCGTCGCGCGACCCACAATTGCCGTCGCCGGGGTCTGTCCGGCACCACACCTTAGCCGGCCCCGGTGGCCGGGCAATGGCGGCGACCGGTCATGCCGGATAAACGGCCGGGACCACCTCATGGGCTTATATCGGCCGAACCGGGGGGCAAATCCCGTCGCTCGGCCGCACAAACCGTTTGAACCGGTCCGGGCGTACCGCTAGTGTCGCCCGGACGGGCCGAACGTGTACGTCCGCCCCGCGGGAGTTGCGCTTTATTCCGATCCGGCCGACAGGTTCGCCCGTAACGACACGCGGGCGGGGCCGTCTTTATCGGGGCGTGCGGGTTCCGGCGGGGGAGCCGACCGGCTCGACCGCCGTCCGGCTTCAGAGGATTCGACATGCGTCAGGGCCCCAGGCATCACCGGAACACAGCGGCAGCCGAACGCCTCGAGCGGCGGCAACTGCTGTCGACGAGCATGCAGGCCTACCCGGCGCACCTGGATGTGACCGCCTCGCCCGCCTTCACCACCGGTAGCAACGGTCCCTACGGTCTCTCCCCCAGCCAGATCCGCGGGGCGTACGGGATCGACGCGGTGCGCTTCAACGGCGTCGTCGGCGACGGGACCGGCCAGACGATCGCCATTATCGTCGCCTACGACGACCCCGCCTTCGTCAGCAGCACCTCCGCCGGCTTCGCCAGCAGCGACCTCCACCGCTTCGACCAGCAGTTCGGCCTGGCCGACCCGCCGTCGTTCACCAAGGTGGGCCAAACCGGCAGCGCCACCAACCTGCCGGGCACCGACCCGACCGGCGTCTGGGCGGACGAAACCGCCCTCGACGTCGAGTGGGCTCACGTCTCGGCCCCGAACGCCAACATCCTGCTGGTCGAGTGCAACTCCGACGGCCTGGACGACCTGATCAACTCCACCAGCGGCGGCGGCGAGGGGGGCGCGAACTATGCGCGCCAGCAGCCCGGCGTGTCGGTCGTGTCGATGAGCTTCGCCGCCAGCGAGTCGGCGAGCGAACTGGGCTACGACCCCTACCTGGTCACCCCGGCCGGGCACCAGGGCGTGACGTTCGTCGCCGCCTCGGGCGACGGCGGCAGCGGCGCGACCTACCCGGCCGCGTCCCCGTCGGTGATCGGCGTCGGCGGCACGACCGCCTCCCTGGCCGGCGACATCTACAGCAGCGAGACGGCCCTCAGCAACGGCGGCGGGGGGGTGAGCGCCTACGAGTCCAAGCCCGCCTTCCAGGCCGGGCTCACCCAGAGCGGCACCCGCCGGCTGGTGCCCGACGTTGCGTTCGCCGCCAACCACTTCACGAACGGGTTCGACGTCTACGACTCGTACAACGGCGGGGCGGGCGCGCCGTGGTATTCGGTCGGCGGCACCAGCGTGGCGGCGCCGATCTGGGCCGGCCTGATCGCCATGGCCGACCAGGGCCGAGCCCGGCTGGGGCTCAAGACGCTGAACGCGGCCGCGTCCACGATGCCCCGGCTCTACGACCTGAACCCGTCCGACTTCCACGACGTCACCACCGGCAGCAACGGCAACGCCGCCGGCACCGGGTACGACCTGGTCACCGGGCGCGGCACCCCGATCGCCAACCTGCTCGTGCCCGACCTGGCCGGCGGGGCGTCGATCAGCGGGAACATCTACGCCGACGCCAACGCCAACGGCACCCGCGACGCCGGCGAGGTGGGCATCGGCGCCGCCCTGGTCTACCTCGACCTGTCCTCCACCGGCTCGCCCGGCGGGATCGACCCGACCACCTACACCGGCGCGAACGGCGCGTTCTCCTTCAGCGACCTGCCCGGCGGCACCTACCGGCTGACCGCCCTCCCCTACACCAGCTACGTCCCGTCGTCGGCCACCTACTACACGGTCACCGTCGGCTACAACTCGAGCGTGAGCGGCAAGCTGTTCGGCCAGCGATACATCACCGGCACGATCAGCGGGCACATGTTCGAGGACCTGCACCTGAGCACCACCCGCACGAACGACGACCCGCCCTTCGGCTTCCTGCCGGTCTACCTCGACAACAACAACGACGGCGTCTACGACGCAGGCGACGTCCAGACGTTCACCGATGTCCACGGCTACTACCAGTTCGCCGGCCTGGGGCTGGGCGCGGCGTACCACGTGCGGCAGGACTCGCCCGCCGGCCTCTCCCGCACCACGGCTGCCGGCGGGCCCGGCACGTCGGTCACGCTGCTCACCACGTCGTACACGCTCGACATCGGCTACGTCCCCAACACCGGCAGCATCAGCGGCAACGTGTTCGAGGACGACAACGGCAACAACATCCGCGACGCCGGCGAACACCCCATCTACGGCACCGCCCTGTACCTCGACCTCGACCACAACGGCGACTACACGGCCGGCCTCGACCCCTACGTCCTGACCGCCCCCGACGGCTCCTACACCATCAGCGGCCTCGCCCCCGGCACCTACCGCATCACCCAGGTGATCCCACTCGGCTACCGCCGCAACCGGCGGCGTGACCGTCGGCTTCAACGTCGTCGTCGGCGTCGGCGCGGCGGTGACGAACGTCAACTTCGCCGACCAATTGGTTTGAAGGGCGGAAGTGCAGAGCGCAGAGTGCAGAGCGCTGAATGGGCATGCGCACTCACTCTGCGTTCCGCACTCTGCGTTCTGCACTTACCTGCCTAGGTTGACAACCGGACCCCCGTCGTTCCTAAATTTGTGCGTTTCCCGCCGGTGCGCCCGTAAGGCGATCGCGGCGGTTCACACCTGACCTAACCGGACTGGGCCAAAGCCACCATGAGCGAATCAGCCGTCATGTCGATTAACGAGCGGGCCGCCGAGGAGTACTTCAAGCGCGCCGGCGACGCCGAGAAGGAAGCGAACCACGGCAAGGCGGTCGAGTTCTACGAGCGGGCCCTGAACGAGAACCCCGACCACGAGCTGGCCGCGTTCCGCCTGGCCGTGCTCTACGACCGCCGGGCCGAGGACGCCAAGGCGATCGAGCTGTACGAGCGGATCTGCACCAGCGACCCGGTCCACCTGAACGCCCTGATCAACCTGGCCGTCCTGTACGAGGACAACAACCACTACGACGAGGCCCACCGCTGCCTCGACGCGGTCCTCCGCACCGACCCGAACCAC
>CBDAQA010000033.1:0-149966 GCA_965198865.1 Tepidisphaeraceae bacterium
CGTACTCGCCCGCGATGCGGGCCTGCGTCATCCCCATCCAGGCGAGCCCGACCCCGAGGGTGGCCGCGATCCCCTCGGCCAGCGCGACGGCGGCGGCGTCGCCCGGCGGCACGTAGGCCACCAGCGCCGTCACGGCCGACGCCACGACGAGCATCACGCCCACGACGGCCAACGCGATGAACACGCCACGTCTCATGCCAGCCGCACACGGTACCGGGCGGTCGTCCCCAGAGGAATTTTCGCGGCCGCATGCGACGCCCCGAAATGATCGGCACAGCCGTCACCGCCCACGCGCGCGCGGCCCCGTTGCCGTCCAACGGCATCGTGTGACGGGCGAGCCGGCATCCCCGTGGGCCGACTTAAACTGCGGGAGCGACCTATGCACGCGACGACCGCCGACCCGTTCTGGCACACGTTCCGCACCGGCTCACCCATCCATGGTGCGGCATTGCTCGGCATCGCGCTGGGTTGCGTCGCCGTCGTGGCGATGGGGCGCGCGGCGCGACGGCGGGGACCCTCCGCTGCGCGACGGCTGGACGCCGCGGGGGCCGCCATCGTGGCCGGGATCTGGCTGTTCCTGCTGGGTCACTCGATGATGCCCGTGCGGTTCGGGTGGGGACAGTCGGTGCCGCTGCACGTCTGCCACGTGGTCGGCGTGGCGGCACCGGCGGCGCTGTGGGGCCGGCGTCGGGTGGCGCGGGCGGTGCTCTACTTCTGGGGGCTGGGCATCACCACGCAGGCGATCCTCACGCCCTCGGTCACGGTCGGGCCGGCACACGGGCAACTCTGGCTGTATTGGGGGTGGCACTTCGTGCTGGTCGCGGCGGCGGCGTACGACCTGGGCGCTCGCCGGTACCGGCCGTGCTGGCGGGACTGGCGATTGGCCGTCGCGGTCGGCCTGGCGTACGCGCCGGTCGCGTTCTCCGTCGACTGCGCCCTGGGGACCGACTACGGGTGGCTGGGGCAGCGGCGGTACAGCCAGTGGACGCTGATGGAGCTGTTCGGGCCTTGGCCGGCAAGAGTGCCGTGGCTGGTGCTGGCGGCGTGCGCAACCATGGCGCTGCTGGCGGTCGTGTGGCCACGGAACCGGAAGTGGGAGCACCTTCCCGCTCTGCCCGGGATGGCCGTCGCAGTCACGCCCTGACCAGCCGGATCTCGATCACCTCGGCGGGGCAGAACAGCCGGACCGGCGCGGTGCTGAACCCGAACCCGCGGCTGACGACGAGCCAGGCCTCGTCGACGTAATTGACGCCGGCCCGCAGCTGCATGGGGTAGCTGTCGTGTCGCAGGATCGGCAAACGGCCGGGCAGGCACAGCTGCCCGCCGTGCGTGTGGCCGGCCAGGAACAGGTCGGGCCGGGCACCGCGCAGCTTGCGGAGGTGGTCGGGGTAGTGCGACATGATGATCCGCGGGATGCCCGGCGACGGGGGCGGCAGGGACCGCGGGAAGCTGCGCGGCATGTCCTCGCGCTGCGGCCCCGGCGTGGCGATCAGCTCGATCTGCGCCCCGTTGGCGTCCACGAGCACCCGTTGGCCGTCGATCAGCCGCAGTGGTGTTCCGGCGAGGGCGGCGGGGCGCAGGAACCGGTCGTGGTTGCCGAACTGCCCGAACACGCCGAGGCGGGCGTGCAACCCGTTCAGCACGCGGCGGGCGATCGGCACGCAACCCTTGGGGTGGCGGATGTCGTCCACGACGTCGCCGGTCAGCAGGATCAGGTCGGGCTCGCGCAGGGCGAGGCGGTCGAACAGGTCGTCGTAGGCGGTCTGCCAGACGCGCCGGCTGTGGAGGTCGGACAGGTGGACGATGCGGAACCCGTCCAGCGCCGGCGGCAGGCCGCGGACGGGCAGCTCGTACGTGTTCCACTCGAACCCGATGGTGTCGCCGTACTGGAACCACGGCCCCGGGGGGGTGTCCAGCCTGCGTCCGCCGTGGCCGATGGGGAGCCATTCGGGCCCCGTCACGGCACCGCGACCTTCAGCGCCTCCCGCTGGGTGGGCTTGATCGTGAGCACGCGGTCGAGCCGGGTGATCTGCAGCAGCTGCAGCAGCGTCGGCCCGACGCCGCACAGCACGAGCACGCTGTGGGGCAGCTTGTCCAGCTTCTTCTTCAGCGTCAGGATGATGCCGATCGCCTGGCTGGACAGGAACTGCACCTGCTCGAAGTCGAGGATCATCTGCCGGCGGTCCTCCTCGTCGACCAATCGGTAGACGGCATGGCCGAGGCGCTCCAGCAGCGGGGGGTCCATCAGCGAGGCCGTGTGGAACTCGACGACGGTGAACTTCTCGATGGGCTGAACGATCAACGGCAGGTCCATGGCGGCCGGCAGCATCGCACGCGGCCGGGCCGGTCGCAAGGACGAATCACCGCGGGAAGCACCGGACCAGCACGTTCCGCTGCCGCGGCTCGGCGTCGAGCCGGGCAAGGTCACGGATCGGGGTGAGCCGCCAGTCGACCCAGCTGGCGCGGTAGCGGGGCTGTAACGCCATCAGGTGGCGGATCAGATCGGACGACCTGAACCCGGCCGCGGCGGCCGACTGCGGGTTGTGCTCGAACACGACGGCGGGCGGTCGGTCGGCGCACCAGAAGCGGTCGGCGCCGCGCACGGCCTCCAGCTCCGCACCCTCGACGTCGAGCTTCACGACGTCGGGCACCAACTGCACCAAGTGGTCGAGACGATCGGACCGCACCTCCACGGGGTGGCCGCCGGGGACGAGCGCGGGATAGCCGCTGGCCTGCCCGTGGTTCAGGTCGGCCGACGGTTGGTACAGGGTCAGGACGCCTGACGTTGCCGCGGCGGCCACGGGGTGGATCGTCACGTTCGTCAGCCCGTTCAGCGCGACGTGGTCCGCGAGCCGCCGGCGGTTGCCCGGGTCGGGCTCGATCGCGTCGACCCGGCCGGTCGACCCCACCATTCGGGCGGCGACGACCGTGAAGAATCCGAGGTTCGCCCCGCAGTCGACGAGGTGGCCCCCGGGCTGGAGCAGCCGGGCGAGCGTGCGCCGGGTCTCCAGCTCGTAGCTGCCGGTCGCCATGCAGCAGTCGGGGTAGGTGGCGAGGTCGAGGTCGAGCGTGACGCCGGGCAGGGGGGTGAAGCGGCCGTCCCACCGGTCGCGCGGAATGTCGCTGCGCGCCCATCGGGCGACGGCGAAGCCGCCGCGACCGGTGGGCGAAAGGCGGGCGTGCCACCGGGCCAGGGTCATGCGTCCAGAATCGGAGGAGCCGCGCACGGAGGTACCCCGGAGTAAGCGGTTGGGCGTCGGGAAAGACCGCTCACTCCGGAGCACCTCCGTGCGCGGCTCCTTTTAGGCTGAGCATCGCACGGGCGGGACACCGTCGCAACGGAATGGCCGGGGGCGTATACTGCGGCCGTCCCTCTTTCAAGGCTAGCGACATGTCCACCACCACCGACGTTGCCCGACCCGCCGCCGCCCCTGCTGCCCGCGGCGAGGGGGCGCCCGCGATCAAGCGGCAGTTCGTGAACTTCGGGTTCTACAAGCTCGACCCCGCGTTCCGCCGGCTGAGCGACCACGACAAGATCCAGGCCCGCAGCGAGTTCCTCCGGCTGTTCCAGAAGCCGCGCGACGGGCTGATGTGCCTGAGCTACAGCACGGTGGGGCTCCGGCCGGACGCGGACTTTCTGCTGTGGCGGATCGGTTCGGGCACGGACGAGTTCCAGAGCCAGTCGGCGCTGATCAACAAGACGACGCTGGGCGGCTACCTGACGACGCCGCACTCGTTCGTGAGCATGACCAAGCGGAGCCAGTACATCGACAAGCTGGACCCGTTCCACACGGCCGAGAGCCGCACGCACATCATCCCCGGCAAGCGGAAGTACCTGTTCGTCTACCCGTTCGTGAAGACGCGGGAGTGGTACCTGATGCCGGCCGAGAAGCGGCAGGAGGTGATGGACATCCACATCAGGGTGGGCAACGAGTTCCCCAGCGTGAAGCTGAACACGACCTACAGCTTCGGCCTGGACGACCAGGAGTTCGTGGTGGCGTTCGAGACGGACGAGCCGAAGGATTTCCTGGACCTGGTGATGAAGCTGCGCGAGACGCAGAGCAGCAAGTACACCCTGCGCGACACGCCGATCTTCACCTGCGTGCAGATGCCGATGGAGCAGGTGTTGGACCAGCTGTTTTGACCCGCTCCACGCCTTCGAAATCCTGGCTTGCCGCCGGAGCAGCTGGTGTTTGGTCGTGGCACACCACCCGTCGCGTGGGGCCGTTCACCTGCGAGCCGCCTCGGATCCGCGCCGAGATGCCAAGAAGGCCAAGAGCGCGAAGAAGAGATACTGGCGGCGGTGCCTATCGCTCTGAACTGATCGCCGATCGGCAACATCGAATGTACCGAACGGAATCAACGATTGCGGACGCCGATTGCCTCTCTCCTTGGCGTTCTTGGCCGCCTTGGCGTCCCGGCGTGACGACACCACTGTCAGCGCTGTTTGACGTGGATGGGAGTTATACAGCGAGGGAAGTAGGAGCCCACGAAAGGCACGACCATTCGGCTGCACCGCCCCACGTTCGTCCCGCCCGCGGGCGTCATGGCAGGGTCGACGGATCAAGCGACAGGCAACATGTGAGACAACTTGTTCCAACAAGCAGTTGGTCGAGTCACAAGTGTTTGTTGTCGCATCACTTGGTGCGAGACCGGCTTGGGATAGGACGATAAGTGTCCCATTTCGTCCCATTTTGTCTCACCGATGGCGACCCTGACCCGCCGCGTGCCGCGGCCGGGTGGTTGCGGTACCCTATCGCACCATGATCGCCCCATCGAACATCCCGTCGGCCGTGGCGACGGCGATCGACCTGCGTCACCGGCTGCACCAGATCCCCGAGCTCGGGTACGCCGAGCACAAGACGGCCGAGGTGATCCGCGGCGAGCTGACCCGGCTCGGCATCGAGTTCGTTGCCGGGGTGCCGGAGGCGCCGACGGCGACGATCGCTTGGATCGGCGACCCGTCGAAGCCGTGCGTCGCGCTGCGGGCCGACATCGACGCGCTGCCGATCACCGAGCGGACCGGCCTCTCCTATGCCAGCACCCACCCGGGCCGCATGCACGCCTGCGGGCACGATGGTCACACGGCGACGCTGCTGGCGACGGCGGCGGTGCTGAAGTCGCGCGTGGCCGAGCTGCCCGTGTGCGTGAAGTTCATGTGGCAGCCGGCCGAGGAGGGCGGCGGCGGGGGGAAGCGGCTCGTCGAGGGGGGCGTGCTGGACGGACGGCTCGGGCCGAAGGTGTCGGCCGTGTTCGGCCTGCACGGGTGGCCGGGGCTGAAGGTGGGGACCGTCGCGACCAAGCCGGGCGTGCTGCTGGCGGCGACCGATGGGTTCAAGGCCACGTTCGTCGGCCGGGGGACGCACGGGGCCTATCCGCACCTGGGTCGCGACCCGATCGTGACGGCGGCCGAGGCGGTGCTGAACCTGCAGCAGTTCGTCAGCCGGGAGTACGACCCGACCGACTCGGCCGTCGTCACGGTCGGCAAGTTCCACGCCGGCACGGCCACGAACGTGATCCCGGATGAAGCGGTGATCGAGGGGACGGCTCGCACCGTCTCGGCCCAGGGGCGAAAGCTGATCCGCGCCGGCATCGAGCGCCGCTGCACGGGCATCGCCGCCGCCAACGACTGCGGGTTGCGGTTCGACTGGTTCGACGGTTACCCGCCGACCGTCAACGACCCCGCCATGGCCGACCGCGTGGCGGCCGTCGCCAAGGCCGAGCTCGGGGCTGATCGATTCATCCCCGTCGGCCGGCCGTCGATGGGCGGCGAGGACTTCGCCTACTACCTGGAGCAGGTGCCGGGGTGCTTCTTCCTGGTGGGGGTCGAGCCGCCGCACGTGAGCACGTCGCCGCCGCTGCACAGCGATCGGTACGACTACGCCGACGACGCGATCGGCGTGGGCGTGGCGGTGTTCGTTGGGCTGGCGATGGGCGGGATTTAGGTTGGAACCTGGAGGCCAGCGTCTGGGGTTACACGCCCGGGTCGCTCGGCGTCTGATCCGGGTCTTCGGGGTACCTCAGACGCCGGCTTCTCGGGGAGGTTGATCTCATCCCCCGCGCGGGATCAGCTTGAACGACTGCTTGCGGGCGGCATCCTCAGGCGCGGGCTTCACGCCCTCGGGGAGGTTGGTGATGACCAGGGTCCCCTGGCGGTCCTGGCCGGCGTCCTCCAGGCGGACGGTCAGCTCGGCCCACACCTGCACGCGCGGCGGCTGGCCGTTCTGCGACGTGACCAGGGCGACCTTGTCGGCCGGGCCGGTCACGTGGACGGGCGGGGTGGAGGGGTCGTCGCTCTCGCCCAGCTGGACGTAGTAGTCGTGCCAGACGTTGGGCGGGGCGGTGACGAGGATCGGCACGCGGTCGATCGTGGCGTTGGAGTAGGCGGTCGTCACCCGCACCTTGGCCGACGCCTGCGCCGGCTGGGCGGTGACACCGGACGGCACCAGAAGCGGCACCGCCTCGGGCGGGTGGTCGCCGGGCAGCTGGAGGTCGACCTTGGACAGGTCGGCGTAGACGACCAGCGAGCCGTTGAGTTGCGTGGCGACGGCGTCCATCTGCGACTTGGGGCCCCGCAGCCGAACCTTTGGCGGGTCGAACGTGACCGAGCCCGAGAACTGGTTGGCGTGGGGGGAGACCATGACGGTCGCGTCGCGCTCCAGGACGTTGTCGACGTTGACCCGGATGCTGGGGGGCTGCGCCTCGGTGACGGTCACGCCGGCCTGGCGGAACAGGGGGAGGTTCTGGGCGGCGGACACGACGTCGACGTCCAGCGTGCCCGTGCCCCGCGAGCCGACGTCCAGCGCCAGGCCGGGCGGGCCCAGGAGCTGCTTGCCGACCTTCTCGACGGCGTCGCGGGCGCCCCGCAGCGTGAGGTTGACCGTGACCTGCTGGACCCCGTCGGCGAACTCGGTGGAGCGGTTGGAGACGGTCGACTGCAGCGCCACCGAGACGCCGTTGATCGTCTGCCGGTACTCCTGCTGCTGCTCGGCGTAGACCCAGATCAGCAGGGTGAGCGGCACGAGCCACGCGGCCGTCTTGAGGCTCGACACCACCCGCTCGACGCTGAACAGCGCCCGCAGCCCGCGCTTGGCGGACGGGCGGACGGGCGGGTACTCCAGCGTCGACTCGGACCGGCGGTTCGGGCTCGAACTGAAGTCGTCGTCGTCGGGCGATCGGGCCATCGGTGCACCTGTCGAAGGGGGTCAGGCGGCCTCGCGCTCGACCCGCTCAGTTTTTTTTTGCGGGGTCGAGCCCCCGCCGCTGCTTCCGCCACCCCCGCGGAGCAGCTCGGTCAGCAGGTCGCGCAGGGCGTCGGGCGTCAGCTTGCGGATCAGCTGGCCACGCTCGGCGATGCTGACGTCGCCCGTCTCCTCGGAGACGACCAGCACGACGGCGTCGCTCTCCTGGCTCATGCCGACGGCGGCGCGGTGGCGGGCGCCCAGCTCCTTCTCCAGCTCGCCGCTCTCGGCCATCGGGAACTGCACGCCGGCGTGCCCGATCCGCCCGCCGGACACGACGACGCCCAGGTCGTGCAGCGGGCTGTTGGGCCAGAAGATCGTGTTGAGCAGGTCGGCGGTCAGGTCGGCGTTGACCGGCGTGCCGTTCTCGGCGATGCCGCCGAGGGCGACGTCGCGCTCGATGGCGATGACGGCCCCGATCTTCCGGCGCGAGCAGAACATGGCCGCCTCGACCAGGGCGTCGACCTCGGCGGTCAGCTCGCCGGATCCCCCGGCCAGGCCGCGGAACCAGCGGGTCTCGCCCAGCTTGAGCAGCGCCCGCCGCAGTTCCGGCTGGAACACGACGATGATCGCGTAGAAGGCGAAGGTCAGGAACTTCGTGTAGAGGAAGATGATCCGGTCGAACCCGAGCTGGGCGGCGACCAGTTGGAGCATCACGTACAGCGTCACCAGCACGATGGCGATGCCGCGGAGCAGGCGGGCGCCGCGCGTGCCGCGGAGGAACAGGACGACCAGCTTCACCGCCAGGCCGATCACCAGCAGTTCGATGGCGATCTTCCACAGCGGGATGACCCGCAGGGCGTTGAGGAAGCTGTAGATTGCCGTGAGATCCATCTGACCTAAAGACCCGCCCGCACCGCCCCGCGATAGTGGCCCCTTCGACCGTTGTACCGCGCTTGCCGTAGCGAAAATTTATCGAAGGGTGTCGCGGCGGGTCCGACCGCTCGC
This sequence comes from Tepidisphaeraceae bacterium, assembly GCA_965198865.1. Taxonomy (GTDB): domain Bacteria; phylum Planctomycetota; class Phycisphaerae; order Tepidisphaerales; family Tepidisphaeraceae; genus CBDAQA01. The sequence goes on from CBDAQA010000033.1 coordinate 8,190, forward strand.
CGCGCAACTATACCTGGGTCGCCTCCTCCCGGCGAACGGGGAACTCAAGGCGTCGTGCCCCTGGCGTCCCGGATGGCCCGGATCATGGCGACGACGCGGGCCATCGGTCGGACGTCGTGGACGCGGACGACGGCCGCGCCGTTGGCCGCGCCCCACGCCACCGTGGCGGCCGTGCCGAACGTACGATCGGTGACGGGCTCGCCGGTCACCCGTCCGATGAACCCCTTGCGGCTGGTCCCCAGCACGACCGGCCTGCCCAGAGCGGCGATCTGCGGGAGGCCACGCATGAGGCGCAGGTTGTGGTCCGTCGTCTTGCCAAACCCGATGCCGGGGTCGAGCAGCACGCGGTCCGGCGCGATCCCCGCCGCCACCGCCGCCGCCAGCCGTTCGGCCAGGAACGCCGACACCTCGGCCAGCACGTCCGCGTACATCGGGTTGTCCTGCATCGTGGCGGGCGTGCCGCGCATGTGCATGAGGATCACGTCCGCGCCGGTCGACGCGACCAACGGCAGCATGTCCGGGTCGTCCCGGCCGCCCGACACGTCGTTGACGACCGTCGCCCCCGCGGCTAGCGCCGCGGCGGCGACGGCCGACCGCGTGGTGTCGACCGAAATAATCACGGGGGTCCGAGCGTTACGAATTGCAGCGATGGCGGGCACGACTCGGGCCACCTGTTCCGCCTCGGGAACGGGTAGGGAATTGGGCCGGGTCGACTCGCCACCGACATCGATTATACTGGCTCCCGCGTCGGCCATCTCGGCCGCCGCAGCCACGGCGGCGGCCACCGAGGGGTGCCGGCCACCGTCGCTGAAGCTGTCCGGCGTGACGTTCAGGATGCCCATGACGATGGGCCATCGATCGGCATCGGAAAGCACGTCGGTAAGCCGGGAGGCGGCTGTGAGGGATTGCATTGGGTCGAACCGCGTCAAAGGCCGGCAACTTTTGAGCGAGAGGGACAACATGGTGCAGGCGTCGACCTTCCGACCGGTACTCGACCGGGCGCGTCAAGCGATGTACGCGGCGGCGTTCGTGGTGGCCATCGGCAGCCTCTGGACGATCGCCTGGGCGAACTCCATCGACGACCACGGCAAGCCGCCGATGTTGGAGGCGGATCACTTGGGCGCAGTGAGCGTGGTGGCCGACGACGCCGTTCCCGCCCCCGCCGAACCGATCGCCAAGTAAACAGGTGGTTCACCGGGGCGATCAGTCGATCAGGTTCTTCTCGAACACGATCAGGTTGTCGGCGTGGGTGGAGTCCCACCGCACGCCCACGAGGTCGTACCCCAGCGTCACGGCGAAGTGGACGAATTCGCGCTGGTGGTTCATGCACTCGCAGCGGACGTACTCGTAGCCGTGGTCCTTGGCCCACGCCTGCTGCGCCTCCTGCAACTGCCGGCCGACGCCCTGCCGGCGCACGTCCGGCAGCACCGCCCCCAGCCAGTGGTAGAACATCCCCGGCTTCAGCTCGAACCCCACCCAGAACCCCACCGGCTTGTCGTCCACGCGGGCGATCAGGGTCAGCGGGTTGTATCGACCCATGAACCGCCGCTTGAAGTAGTCGACCTCGCGCTTGGGCCGGAACACGCCGTTGTAGATCTCGACCGCCCGCGGCAGCAGCTTCTCGTCCGCGATGATGATTTCAGCCTGTGCCACCGACGACCTCCTGCAACGGCCCGACCCTGAGCCCAACGCTGATCGTACCGGCCACCCCGGCGGATTCCACCGGCGCACGCGCCCCGGCCCCCATCGCCCGTGTACGGCTCCGCGGGGCGCGACAATCGCCCGTGTCATCTTGTTTGCATCTTCGGCGGACCCTACACTGGGCGGTTCGCGTCGAAGCAGTTCGATAGTCCTGTTGAGGTATCTGTGGCCAAGTCCGAGCCGATCGAGTTGGAAGCCGTCGTCACGCTGGCGTTGCCGAACGCGATGTTCAAGCTGCGGCTGGACAACAGCGACCGGGAGATCCTGGGCATCGTGTCGGGCAAGATGCGCAAGCACTTCATCCGCATCTTGCCCGGCGATCGGGTCAAGGTCGAGCTGTCGCCGTACGACCTCACCAAGGGGCGTATCGTGTTCCGGCAGAAGTGAGGGCCGCCGGCCGGTAGTAGTCGCGGACGGATCGGGCGAGCAGGGCGAGTATCAGCGCGACTGCGTAGATCAACCCCGCCGCCGCTGGTGTCGCAAACCACATGGCTGCGGTTCTCCCGCCCGTTGAGGTGCCCAGGTGCCACAAGGCGATAGCGCCCCCCGCGGCCAACGGCAGTTTCACGCCCACGTAGATCCAGTGCAGCAACCGGCCCGCGGGCGACCACCGCACGGTCAGGATGCCGATCACCAACAGGTAGATGGCCAGCGCAAACTGAGCAATCGCGATTAGGGCCGCCGCACCGAGCACCGTCCCGCCGGTGGGCGCGGGGGCGACCGCTGCGGTGGCTGGGACGAGCGACGCCGACACCTGCCCCGCGGGCGTCACGGCCAGGTCGGCGATCATGCCCCCGTGGAACGTCTGGACGGATAGCGTGCCATCGGGGGTGGTCGTCGCGGCCGTCACCTGGCACGCCGGGTCGGTGCCGTCCGTCGTTGGTGTAACCACCTGCTGATTGCTTCCGCGCAACAGGGTGAGGATCGCGTCCGTCTGAGCCGTCTTCGGGCGTCCGCCGTTCATCCGCACGATGGTGCGCACCGTCGAGCGAATCGCCTCGTCCGACAGCCGGGCCGGGGCCACTGTCGAGTCGACCGGGAGGTCTGGAAGGGCGTATGCCACGGCCCGGACGGCCGGCTGACCGTCGCCGGGGAAGTAGACGGCGCGCGTGTCGGTCAACTCCAGTCGGCCGTTGGCGAGAACGAAGTAGACCGGTGCACCATCCCCCGCGGCGTCGGCGGTGCCGAGCGTTCCCAACTGCCCGCTGCTCGTCACGCTGGCCGAGACCACGGCCGCGTCGACCGGGGATCCGACCGTGATGACCTCGCGGCCTGACTCGGCCAGCAGTTCGTCCAATTGCAGTTGCTGGGCCGGGGTCATCAAGCGGGATCGGGACAGACCGCTAACGGTGGCCGCCCGGTCCGCCGCGGCGAAACCGCCGGGGTCGACCACCTCGGGGACGCTCACGACGGTCGGCGGCGCAGCCGCCGCTGCCACCATCGTTGCCCGCGTTGTGACGGCCGTCGAGATCGTGGCGATCGTCAGCGTCGACACCGGCCCGCCGATCAGGCTCACGCCGGCCACGACGATGCTCCAGACGCCGATGGCCCTGACCAGCCGCGGCGGCCCCAACCGATCCGAGCGCGCGTAGGGCGGCTCGGGGGGAATTGGCACGACCGGCACGGGCTCGACTGGCACGGGTTCGACTGGCACAGGCTCGACCGGGATCGGTTCCTGAGATTCGTCCCCTCTTCCGGACATCAAGCCCAGCATACCCCCGACCGAACCACCGTCGAGCCGTCGGACAGCCTACTTCGCCCGACCGGTGGCCGGCGCGGTCCGCTCCTCGATCGGTGCCGGCACGGCGTTCTGCTTCACCTTGATCGGGGCCTTGGGCCGGGATGCGGCAACCATGTCGGTCACCGCCGTGTCCATCGTCAGTTCGACCACCGTCGTGCTGGGGTCGCGCGAGGCCTGGGGCAGGGTGAGCTCGATGCCCGCGTCGCGCTGCGTCAGCGAGACGCTGCCGCCGTTGATCGTCCGCGACGCGACCACCCTCGCGCCGCAGGGCGGGAGGTGCAGGGTGTCGGGGGCCTCGGGCAGCAGGAAGAGGTAGATCTTGTTGCCCCGGCGGGTCGAGCCACCCCAGGTGTTGGGGTAGTAGGGACCGCCGCGCGTGCCGTAGACGGCCCCGCCGTTGGTCCTGAGCCAGTCGCCCATGTCGGCGGCGATCTTCTGCTGTTCGGGCGGGATCGCGCCGTCGACGTCGGGGACAAAGTTCAGCAGCAGGTTGCCGTTGCCGCAGACGACCCGGCTGAGCGTCTGGATGAAGAACGACGCCGGCTTGTACCTGATGTGCGTGTTGAACGAGTAGGTGGGGTAGGCGACGCTGGTGACCATCTCCCAGGGCACGGAGCGGTAGGTGCCGATGCGGGCCTCCATGCACTCGTAGTCGTCGGCGCCGTTGCCGAGGCGGGTGATGATCGCCTGCGGGTTGTCCTTGCGGATCTCCGCCTCCACCTTGGCGGGGGCGTCGCCGGCACGCCAGCCCTGGAGCCAGGCGCCGTCGTACCACATCATCTGCGAGTTGTACTTCGTCAGCAGCTCGGCGGTCTGGGCGGCGGTGACCTCCTCGATGTGCGGGACGCCCTCGGGGTAGCCGGGCATCGGCGTGCGGGCGGCGTAGCAGCGGTCCCACTTGGCCTCGTGGATGTCCATGATCGACAGATAGGTGCCGAACATCAGGCCCCGTTTGGCGCACGCCGCGGACAGGTCGGCCACCACGTCGCGCTTGAACGGGGTGTTCATGACGTTGTTGTCCGTCGTCCGCGTGTCCCACATGCAGAAGCCGTCGTGGTGCTTGCAGACGTAGACCACGTACCTGGCGCCGATGGTCTTGCCGACGGCCGCCCAGGCGTCGGCGTCGAAATGCTTCGGGTTGAAATCTTTGTACACCGACTCGTACTTCGCCCGGTTGGACATGGACCAGCTGATCTCGGCGTTCCTCAGGACCGCCGGGCCCCAGTGGAACATGACGCCGAGCCGATCGTCGGCGAAGCGGTTGAGCGCGGCCAAGTCGGACCGTGGGTTGGGCGGGACCGGCTGGTCGGGGTTCGTCGCCGGCGTCGCGGCGAGCAGCCGGACGGCCGACATGGCGGCGCAGATCCCAAGGACGGCAAACCTGCTCGTCGGCTTCATCGCTCGCTGCTCCCGAAAGTTCACCCCGCCACCGTTCTACCGCGCGTCAGATATAACGTTTAAAAGAGCGCGTTTCGAGGGGTGGGTGCGTTAAGGGTGCCGCGTGCGTCCCCGCACACTGCTAGAGCGAGCTCGCCGGACTCAGGTCGGTGGGAAAAGGTGATTCAGCCGGTTGACCGACGCTCGCGCCCACGGAGTGTTCGACGCCCAGCCGAGCAGCGCGATCGCCGTGCCGCAGCCGACCATGCCCCACCAGACTGGGTGTGTGGCGTCGGTGAACGTGATTCCATGAGTCCGGGCGGTCGCGACGACCGTGCCGGCGATGGCCACGCCCAGCGCTGCCCCCACCTGTCGGCTGGTCGATGCGACCGCCGCGGCGACGCCGGCCTGGGCGGCGGGCATGCCGGAGACGGCCGTGTGGGCGATCGGCGGGTTGACGAATCCCAAGCCGATTCCGAACAGGCCATACGTGGCCAGCAGCAGCGGCAATGGCGTCGCGATCGACAGCCGGGTCAACAGGAGGCAACTGCCGGCCAGGGCCCCTCCGGCCAGCAGCAGCGGCAACCGCGTCCCCCGGGCCGCCAGCAGCCGGGCCGACAGGGGCGCGCAGGCGGCCATCCCCGCCGCCAACGGCAGCGTGCAGAGGCCCGTCCGCTGGGCCGAGAACCCCCGCGCCTGCTGCAGGTACAGCGTGTTGAGGAACAGGAAGCCGGCGAACGTGGCAAACGCGGCCACGGCGATCACGGTCGCACTGGTGAACGGCACGCTGCCGAAGAACCGAGGGTCCAGCAGCGGCTCGGCCCGCCGGGGCTCGTACCACAGGAACGCCACGACCGAGGCCGCCACGGCGACGAACAGGCCCACGATGATCGGCGAGCCCCAGTGCCGCTGCGGCCCCTCGATCACGGCGTAGGTCAGCCCCGCCAGTGCGACGAACACCAGCGCCTGTCCGACCGGGTCGATCGCCCGCGGTTTCGCCGCCTTCGACTCGGCCACGAACCGCGCCGTCAGCACCAGAGCCGTGACCCCGATGGGCAGGTTCACCCAAAACACCGATCGCCAGCCGACCGCCTTCACCAGGAACCCACCGACCACCGGCCCCACCGCCAGCGACAGCCCCGCGACGGTCCCCCAGACGCCGAACGCCCGCGCCCGGGCCTTCGACTCCGTGAACACGTTAGCGATGATCGAGATCGCCACCGGGTTCAGCATCGATGCGCCCAATGCCTGGACGGCCCGGAACGCGACCAGGCAGTTGAGGCTCGGCGCCACGCTGCACAGCAGCGAGCCGAACGTGAACAGCGACATGCCGGCCTGGAACGTCCGCCGGCGGCCGACGCGGTCGCCCGTCGCGCCGGCCAGCATCAGGAAGCTCGCCACCACCAGCGTGTAGGCGTCGAATACCCACTGCAGCCCGGCCATCCGCGCGCCGAACGACCGCCCGATCGACGGCAGCGCCACGTTGACGATCGTCACGTCCATGCCCACCAGCAACAGGCTCATGCAGCAGATGCAGAGCACCACGTCCGGGTGCGCGGGCCGGCGAAGGGCGGCGGCGGCGGAGGGCGGGTCCGCGGAGTCGGGCGATACGGGCGGCTCCATGTGGCGTTCTCCCGAAGGTGAGCGTATCCTCACGTTCGAGCGGAGAATATGAGTCGACCCTCAAATTTGTCAACTCTGCCCGGGCGGCGCCGGGTGCCGCGGCAGGCCCGGGCCGAGCGGACGGTGGCGGGGCTGCTGGACGCCGCGGCGGCGGTGATCGCCGACGTCGGGTACGACGCGGCGACGCTGACCGCCGTCGCCGCCCGGGCGGGCGCGTCGATCGGGTCGCTGTACCAGTACTTCCCCGACAAGCCGGCCGTCGCCCGCGCCCTGGCCGAGCGGTACGGGGCCGAGCTGGCGGACCAGTGGGAGCCGCTGGTGGCCGAGGCCGCGTCGCTGTCGGTGGGGCAGCTGGTCGACCGGATGTTCGACCTAATGCTGCGGTTCCACGCCGACCGCCCGGCGTTCCTGTCCCTGATGACGTCGGCACCCGATTACCGCCACGCCCAGGCCGACCGCGGCCGGATGCGGGGCCACGTGACGGCCCTGCTCCGCGCCCACCAGCCGCGCCTGACGCCCGCCGACGCCGGCCGCGTGGCCGAGGTGACGGTCCAGGTGTTCAAGGGGATGAACCACGCCTTCGGCCAGCAGGCCGGGGCGGGGCGGAAGGCGCTTGCGGGAGAGTTCAGGCTAGCGCTGCTGAGTTACCTCGCGGCACGGTTGCATGCGTGAGACGGCACTGTCACAGATGGGTTCGTCTGCGTGCCGCTTGCGGCTTCGCGATCCGCGCCCCGGGTGGCGCCGTCAGTGGCCGTTGACTGACGCCGGGTTGCACCAGAGCGGACCGGGGGATCGGTTGAGCAGGCCGGCGTAGGCGGCGGCGGAGAGGCGGTCGACGTGACCGTCGATCGCCGCGAAGTTGCCGCCGTTGCTGTGGCGGATGGCGAGGCCTTCGGACGGGGAGCTGGCGCCGTCGTTCCACTCGCCGGCCGCGCCGGAGGCACCGGTCTCCCAGTAGATGATCGCGTCGGTGCGGAAGCAGTGGACCTTGAACGACGGCAGGTGGGTGGCGAGGCCGAAGCCGCACGTCGCGCCGTTCATCACGTAACTGGTCATCACGTGGGTCGTGCCGGGGTAGAACGGCCCGAGGTCGCTCGGGCACTCGTAGACGGCGGCCGACCGCAGGGCGGGCCAGAGGGCACCGGTTTGGATGGCGGTCGCGGTGAACGGAGTGCCGGGCAGGTAGAGCCAGCCGGGGGCGGCGTAGTTGACGTTGGCCGACGCCCAGTTGGCGAAGGGCAGGTAGTCGTGGTTTTCGATCGAGTAGCTGACCGACGCCAGGGCGAGTTGGCGGAGGTTCGACTCGCACGAGACGCGGGCCGCCTGGCCGCGGGCGCCCTGGATGGAGGGGAGCAGGATGCCGGTCAGCAGGGCGATCAGGCCCATGACGACCAGTGGTTCGACCAGCGTGAAGCCGGCCCGGTGGCGCAATGAGCCGTAGCGATCTTTTCGGGGCATTGACCGTCTCGGACAGAAGTGAACAGACCGTGCTGCGAGCGTAACGAGGATTTGCCGAGTCGCAACGAAAAAGCGGCTTTCTAAAGTGTTAATCCGAGCCAGGAGCCGCCGAAAGGCGATGGCCGGTCGAAGATTGAGTTTTTGGTGACGCGGAGGCCGGCGTCAATACGGTCGGCTGTTCGCAGAATCAGTTAGAGAGGTAGCTCCGCTTGCCCGGCTGCTGAGCGGCGCACCTGGGGGCAGTCCGAGCCGCCCCTGATCAATCACGCAATTTTATGAAATCCACCGACAGAGGCTTACCTGTGGGCCTAAACCCATGATTTTGCGATACTTGCACTCGACATAGACTGTTTGATGAGTGGCGCGTTTTGGCGCGTATTGGCGCGTGATGGCGTGACGACCCGGGCGGTCCGCGTGGACTTCGGGACCGAGGGAGGGCAGACGGTCCGCAGAATTGGCGGGGATCTGGGAAAGTCAGATCGTCGGCCTCCGGAGCAATTCTACGGTCATCGACCCGTAGGTCCGCACATCCGCGGCGAACAGCGGCGGCAGCGGCAGGGCGTCGGCGGCGTCGTGGCGGAAAATCAGCAGGCCGTCGGAAGCCAGGTCGGCGGCCAGCGTGACGGCCAGTCGCTGGAGTTCGATCGGGTTGTCGCGGAGCAATCGGTAGGGCGGGTCGAGGAAGATCAGGTCGGCGCGACGGGCATAGGTCGTGGCGCGGTCGAGCTGGAACAGGTCGCCGGTCACGACGGTCGAGCGGTCGGCAACGGCGAGCGCGGCGATGTTCTGCTTGAGCAGCTTCACGGCAGGCAGGTGAGACTCGAAGAACGTGGCGTGGGCGGCCCCACGGCTCAGGCACTCCAGCCCCATGCTGCCTGTGCCGGCGAAGCAGTCGTAGACGACCGCACCCTCCAGGAACGGCGTGAGGATGTCGAACACGGACTGCTTGACCCGGTCGGTCACGGGTCGGGTGGCGTCGGTGGCGGGGGGGAGCAGCTTGCGCCCGCGGAAGGTGCCGGCGATGATGCGCATCAACTTCAGTGTAGCGGAGGGGCCGCCCGTCCCGCTAACATGCCGCCCCACATGAGTGACTGCCTGTGTGACCGCTGCGCCGGCCTGTGTTGCCGGTACTTCGCCCTCCCGATTGACAACCCCGAGACCCGGCGGGACTACGACAACATCCGCTGGTACCTGCTCCACGAGAAGGTGGTGGTGTTCGTCGAGGACGCCCAGTGGTTCATCGGCATCCTCAACAAGTGCAAGGCGCTCCAGCCCGACAACCGGTGCGGCGTGTACGAGACCCGGCCGCAGATCTGCCGGGGGTACAGCACCGACAACTGCGACTACCACGGCGGCGACTACGGGTACGACCGGCTGTTCACCAGCGCCGACGCGCTGTGGACCTTCGCCCAGGAGCAGCTGGAGCGCGACAAGCAGGAGCGGAAGGACAAGAAGCGGCGGAAGGCGAAGCAGGGCAGCCGTCGCGCGGCGATCGCCCGCCGGTTGGCCGAGGGTCGGCCCCTCATCTTGCCGCCACCGACGGGGCCGACGGGGCCGGTCGTCAGCGTGAACGGCAAGGGAAGGTCGGTGTCGCTGCCGGTGGCAGGGGGGTGACGTCCGTGGCCGATCGAAAGGTCCATTACGAGGCGGCGTTCGAGGCGTACCTGCGCCACCGCGGCATCCCCTACGTCGCCGTCGACGAGGCGAAGCGGGCCCTGTTCGCCACGGCCAAGCTGAAGTCGTTCGACTTCGTCGTCTACAGCAAGACCGGCCCCAACCTGCTGGTGGACGTGAAGGGGCGGTCGTGCCGCAACCGCGCGAGCCGGACGGGGTTCGAGACCTGGTCGACCGAGCAGGACGTGACCGACCTGACCCAGTGGGCGCAGGTGTTCGGCGACGGGTTCAAGGGGGTGCTGATCTTCGCCTACTGGGTCGACCCGCCGCTGGTGCCGGACCCGGCCACGTTCGAGTTCCGCGACCGTTGGTACCTGCTGATGGGCGTGGACCTGGACGAGTACCGCAACCACATGCGGCGGCGGTCGCCGAAGTGGGCGACGGTCGCCCTGCCCGCCGAAGCCTTCCGCCAGCTTGCCCGCCCGATCGACGGGTGGTTATAGTGACCCGCATGGCACACCGACCCACCCGCCATCCGCCCGCCGCCCGCCGGTCGATGATCGCACTGACGCTCGCGCTGGGCGTCTCCGCGAGCATGCCGCATGCCGCCGCCGCCGCCGAGGAGGAGGACGAGCACTACGACGCCCGCGCGCAGGGCTACACCCTGCCCAACGTCGAGTCGAAGTCGTCCAGCGTCGGCATGGTGTGGGTGCTCATGCTGCTGATGGGCGCCGGCTGCATCGGGGTCATGTTCATGAACCCGAAGCGGTCGCACCTGGATTGATGCGCGCCGGAAGCGTCGCGAAGGCCCCCGAAGGGAACCCCATGAAGACTGTTGCGTGTTGGACGTTGGTCGGCGTGAACGCGGTGCTGGCGATCGCGCTGGCGTCGCGGCTGTTCGGCGGGGGGGTCGCGGTCGCCGCGGGCCCCGAGGCCACCAGCCGCGACGACTACCTCATGATCCCCGGCGAGATCAACGGCGGCACGAACGCCATCGTCTACGTGATCGACGAGACCACCCACCAGCTCAGCAGCATGTCGTACGACGACTCGATGCACCGGCTGACCACGATGAGTCCCCGCGACATCAACCGCGACTTCGACGCCATCGGCGAGAAGGGCGGCGGCAACCGCCGTCGCTGATCGCCCCGTCGCAATCGAGATCCCCGCGCAGGAAGAGGACCGCACATGATGGACAAGAAATTCAGCACGGATCAGAAGTCGATGTGGATCGGCGTGCTGTCGCTGACGGCCGCCGTCCTGCTGGTCGCCAACTACGCCTTCCACCCCGCCCCGGCCAGCGCGCTGGTGACGTTCAAGGACCGCGACTTCCAGATGGTTACCGCCCGCACGCAGGCGCAGGGCGACACGCTGTACGTGATGGACAACCGGACGGGCAAGATCGCCGTGTACTCGTACGACCCCGCCACGCGCGATGTCCGCCCGCGCGTGTTCGGCGACATCGCCACGCTGTTCGTCCCCCCCGCCCACTGAGTCCCGCCGCCACTCCCGTCCCAGGGCCGACATGACCGACGTTCGCCACGACTGGACCACCGCCGAGATCCGCGAAGTCTACGACCTGCCGCTCATGGAACTCGTGTTCCGGGCGGCCACCGTCCACCGCCGGTTCCACGCGGCGGGCGAGGTGCAGGTCTGCAAGCTGATCTCGATCAAGACCGGCGCCTGCCCCGAGGACTGCAAGTACTGCTCGCAGTCCAGCCGGTACACGACCGCCGTCGAGCCGGCCCCGCTGATGCCGACCGAGGACGTGCTCGAGTCGGCCCGCAAGGCCAAGGCGGCCGGGCTGACGCGCGTCTGCATGGGGGCCGCGTGGCGTGAGGTGAGGGATGGCAAGCAGTTCGACCGGGTGCTGGACATGGTCCGCGGCGTCAATGAGATGGGCCTGGAGGTCTGCTGCACGCTCGGCATGTTGAACGACGACCAGGCCGCCCGCCTGGCCGACGCCGGCCTGCACGCCTACAACCACAACCTGGACACGTCCCGCGAGTTCTACGGCAACGTCATCACCACCCGCACGTTTGACGACCGGTTGCGGACACTCCAAGCCGTTCGCGACGCCGGCGTGACCGTGTGCAGCGGCGGCATCCTCGGCCTGGGCGAGACGGTCGACGATCGGCTGTCGATGCTCCGCACGCTGTCGAGCCTCCGCCCGCACCCGGATTCGGTCCCCGTGAACGTCCTGTCAAGGGTCCCTGGCACGCCGATGGCCGACAACGCGGATGTGCCGTTCTGGGAGACGCTGAAGACGATCGCCGTCGCCCGCATCCTGATGCCGGCCGCCACGGTGCGATTGTCGGCGGGGCGGGTCCACCTCTCGGCGTCGGAGCAGGCGCTCTGCTTCATGGCGGGCGTCAACTCGGTCTTCTCCAGCGACGAGCGCATCATGCTGACCAAGGCGGCCGCCTCGACCGACTACGACCAGGACAAGGCCCTGCTGTCGACGCTCGGGCTGACGATGCGTCCCCCGTTCAAGGACGGCACCGACGCCGCCGGCCGCCGCCAACCCGCCGAAGAGATGGCAGCCGTCTGACAACGTGACGTCCCCGTTGCCCATCACCGGCGTCGGCCTAGTTACACCGCTCGGCCGAACGGCTTTCGCGACCTGGCGGGCACTCTTGGACGGCGACCACATCACCGACCACGCTCGCTTGGAACGAGCCGGTTGGCCCGAAATGTCCCGGGTGTCTGCGATCGCACTCGAAGCCGCTGCGGAGGCGGTTCCCCAAGCGGGTTGGGCACCGTCTGAGGGGTTTGCAATCGTCGCCTGCACCAGCAAGGGCCCGATCGAGGACTGGATCCGCCCCGCCGCTCCCACGTCTGATAATCCCGGCAGGGGGGGTGCGGCCGATCCGCTCGCGCACGGTTATGGCATGAGCAGCCTGTCAGCTATCTTGGCTCATCACTTCGGAGTTGCGGACGGTCCCCATCTGACGCTGTCCGCCGCCTGCGCGGGCGGCCTACAGGCGCTGGTCCGAGCCGCCCTGCTCATCCGCGCCGGCGAGGCCCGCCGGGTGCTTGTCGTCGCCGCCGAGGCATCGGTTCACCCGCTTTTTTTGGCGAGTTTTCGCCGCCTCGGCGTCCTGCCGCCTGCCGGTCAACCGTGCCGACCGTTCGACGTAAATCGCAGCGGTTTCCTGATGAGCGAGTCGGCCGCCGCCATCTGCCTGGAGGCCGGCGACGTCGGCGGTCGTCCCCTGGCACGCCTCACCCGATTTGCCACCGGCGGGGACGCTGTAAGCCTGACCGGCTCCGATCCCGACGCCGCCACGCTCAGCCGTCTGATCCGGGCCGTCTCCAGCGACCGACCGTTCGATCTCGTCCACGCCCACGGCACCGGCACGAACGTCAACGACGCCGCCGAACTGACGGCCCTGCACCGAAACCTGCCGAACGGCGGGGCGGGCACAACACTGTTCAGCCACAAGGCGGCCATCGGGCACACGCTTGGCGCGTCCGGCCTGGTCAGCGCCGTCCTCAACGTCCTCGCCCACCTCACCGGTGCGGTGCCGCCAAACGTCAACACCTCTAGGCCGATGTCGACCGTCCTGCGATTGCTCCAGAGCACTGATAATCGCCCGATAGAACACAGCCTAATCCACGCCGCCGGCTTCGGCGGCGGCATCACCACTGTGTCAATTTCGAGCCCCTAACCGCCCCACTCGATCCGAGCTTAACATAACGCCCATTATCGGACCTACGGAACCGGTAGGGGGTTCCGTCAAGCGTTATGTCCGCGAACTTTTTAAGGTTCCCGAATTGGTGAACCCCGATCGATCCGGCGATTTGTTGTCCATAGTCGCCATTTCGATAACAATTTAGCGGCCAAGTGTCAGTAACCCAAGGTCACTGGAAACAAGGTCCGATGGCAAGTGCCACTAACCCAAGGTCACCTCGTCGGCGTTCATTCCCGGAACCGCTTTTTGGGCGGCGCGTACGGCGTTGTACACAGCGGCCGATGGCTATTGTGCTGGCGTCGGCGCAGCGCGTGGAAGCGGATCTCCTGCGCGTCCAGGTCGACGTCGGCGCGGACGAGCCGGCCGGGCCACGCGGCGTCGACGGCGTACGTGCGGCCGAGCACCGTGACCTGGCCGGCGGCGTCGCTCCGGCGGAGGAACACGACCCGGCCGGCGAGCGGCTTGCGGAGCGCCGCGGCCACCGACCAGTCGTCGGGGAACGGTCGCCGGGGCGGGGCCGACTCGATCCGCGCCGCGGCGCGGAGCCGTGCGGCGGCGACATACCGGTCGGAGCGGCCGACCAGCCCGGCCAGGGACGGGTGCGTGAAGCGGGCCCACACCTTGGCCTGCCAGCGTCCGTTGTAGCTCTCGATGGCGGCTTGGAAGCCGGTCTCGCGTGGCGGGGCGAAGACCGGCACGACGCCGAGCGACAGGCACGCCCGGGTGACGCGGCCGAAGGTGTCGGGCCACTGGTGGGGGCCTTGGAAGATCGTGTCGTTGTCGAACTGCGCGTACCGCGGCAGCCCCACCGATCGCCAGCGGGCAACGGCGCGATCGACCGCATATTTGGCGGTGACGACGGTGGTCGGCCACGAGTCGACCAGGCCGCCGAAGAGGCTGACGGCGTTGAGGACCTCGACGTCCACCGCAGGGGCGTCGGCCGTCTTGCCGATGACCAGCCCCTCGACGACGTCGAAGCTGTCCAGCTCGACCCGCCGGCCGGCCAGGTCCGCCAGGTACCAGCCGGGCGGCGGCGCGGGCCGGCGAATGCGGCGGGCGCCGTCGAGCGCGCCGTGCCGCTCGAAGATGCGGTTGACCGTGCGGACCGACGGCAACCCTTCGGTCCGCAGCTCGGCGAGGCGGGCGTGGACGGCGGCCGCGCCGTACTCGCCCAGGTCGCTGTTGGCCCGGAGGTCGGCGCGGGTCGCCAGCACCAGCTCCTCGAGCTGCGCGGGCGCCCGGCGCGGGCCGACCGGGCAGCCGCCGGGCCGGTCCGCCAGGTCGGCGCGGTCGAGGCGTTTGCCTTTGCCGCGGGCGACCCACCGCTGGACGGTGCAGAGGCCGACGGCGAACCGGCCGGCGACGGACCGCATCGACGCGCCGCCGCGGACGGCGGCGACGATCGCCTTGCGGCGGGTGATGTTTGCGAGGGAGCGCGCGGCATTTTTTGTTCATGGGCCGGCGACGCCGCACGCGTTTTTCCGGCAGCGTACCGACCTTGGGTTACTGGCACTCAAGTGACCTTGGGTTACTGGCACTTGGCCATTTAGGAGTTATGCGCTCGGAATTTTGCGATATTGCGCATTCCCTGCGGGTGGCGTAGGCTGCCGCGCATGCCACGGCCCAAGGTCAGCGACGCGGACTTCATCGACTTCCTGATCGCCACGCCCAGGCAGGCCACCGCGACCGAGGCGCAGCGGACGCAGCCGCCACCGTCGGACCCGCGCGTCTCGGCGGCCGCCCACGACGCCTACACCCGGCTGCTGCACCGGCTCGAGCCCGACGCGCACGTCCTGTGGGAGGAGGTCCGGGCCGACGTCCGCCTCGGGTCGGGCATGCTGGTGCTGGACGCGGATCGCGATCCTTTGGGGCCTGCAGTTCCCAGTGATGCTGTTCACTCTGGTGTAGACGTACAAACTGCACACAGAAGTCGACATCACCCAAGGGAATAATGGCGTCGGCGAATACCCATTGATTATTCGACGCCGCGTGCAACGCTTCACAGTTGTATGGATGGCACTGATCCTCACTTGGGCGCTATTGTGTTGCGATTATTGCCTTCAAGAGTCGGCGTCCAACTTTGTGAAAGAGTTGAGGCCAAACTATGTTCCGCCGGCGAACCCAATTACCGGAACGTTCATGACGTTGCTAACGCTGGCACAGGCGTTGGAGTTTGCTTTTATGCATTCGCTGCTGACCGCGTTGCCTTTGCGCAGGGGGAGCGTCGACGCTGTCTTTTCCCGTGGACCTGCCTCTTTTCCATCTGCGCGATCTGCCTGCTGTCCGGCGGCCCATACTATGTGCACCGAGCGGTCGTGGCCCAACAGATCATCCTGCAAACGGCCGTCGCACTGTCCCTCATGATGCTGATAGCGAGGCTAGACTCACGCTATATTTCCATCGGCCCGAACGGCCGCTGCGCGTGTCGCCAGCGGATGCTCGGCCGCGACCGCGACGAAGGTCGCGCCCATCATCGTGTCAACGCGCGTCGTGAAGACGCGCAGCTCGCCGCGCTCGCCCTCGATTGACCACGGGAACGCGATCGTCGCGCCGCTGCTCGCAAGCGCCGGCGCTCAACGTTTGGGTAGCCGGGCAGAATATCGACCCTTGCTTCGGGACTCGCCAGCGGCGCGAGATGCCGAGTTGCGATCGACTTGCCACGTCGCTTTCAATGTCGGCTGCGCCTCGAAAGATGAAGCCAAATGGGTGCGCGGATTGCGCGTAGTTCGCCCGCCCAAGTTACGATCTGCCATATGGTTTCGATGAGACTGCTCGTCATCGGCTTGGTGCTCGTCACGGCGTCGGGAGGTTGCACGCACTTCGGTGCCGATCGCCTGTACCAGGATCAACTCGGCTACACCGAGGCCTTGGCGGACAGTCAGAAGTCGCAGGCGCTGCTCAACGTCGTCCGGCTGCGCTATGCCGAAGCACCAGTGTTCCTCAACACCACGCAAGTGATCTCGGGCTATACGCTGCAGCAAAGCTTGACCGGTACCCTCGCATGGTTTCCGAGCCAGTCCTCGAGCAGTTCGGTCGCGGGCACGCCCGGCGTGACGTTCACGCAGAACCCGACGTTCACCTTCCAGCCCGTCACGGGCCAGGCCCTCGCCGAGAGCTTCATTCGTCCGCTCACCCCGGCCGAATTGCTGCCGTTGACCTTGAGCGGTCTGCCGATCGACGTGCTGTTCCGGTTGGCCACCCAATCGGTCAACGGCCTGTCGAATCGGGCGTTGTTGGATGCGCATTCGCGGACCGCGTCGGCCGGGTTTGCCCGGTTGCTGGTGAATCTGCGACAACTGCAGATCGCCGGCGTCTTGAACGTGCACCTCGACCCGGGCCAGGAGGCGAAGGATCCCAAGGCCAAGCTCGCGGGCCGTCTGGTCCTCACGATCTCGAACGGCCTCGATGCCGACACGCGGGCGATCGCAGTCGACACGCGACGGATGCTCGGCTTGGCCGACGACGCTACAGAGGCCGAAGTCGTCTATGGCCGCGACGCGACCGGACCCGGCCAGATCGCGATCCTCACGCGATCGGTGCTCGGCATCCTCGGGCAGGTCGCCGCCGAGGTCGAAGTGCCACCTGAAGATGTGACCGACGGCCTGACGCACGATCCCGGTCTGGATCAGGCGATCCTCAAGCGTCCGACCGTGATCGTCCGAACAACACGAGCGCCACCCCATGATCCGTATGCCAGCGTGCGCTATCGCAACCGCTGGTACTGGATCGCCAGCAACGACTTCGACAGCAAGCTCGCGTTCTCGGTGCTGCAGATCCTGATGACCCTGGCCGAGACGGCGCAGCCCGCCGGCACCGTCGTCACGATCCCGAGTCGGTAATGGTTCAGCCGCAGTCGCGTTGAGTCGTCCCTCTGCCGAATGACGCGCCGCCTTTGACGGGTCGCTGCCCGCAGAAGATCATCGGGCGGATGCCCACCATGACCCGCGACGAACTCGCCCGCCGCATCGCCGAAGTCGCCCTGCTCCACGGCGAGTTCACGCTGCGCTCGGGGCGCAAGAGCACTTACTACCTCGACAAGTACCGGTTCGAGACCCAGCCCGACATCCTGGTCGAGCTGGGCAAGATGTTGGCCGCCCACGTGTCGGCCGACGTCGACCGCATCGTCGGCCCGGAGCTGGGCGCCGTCCCGCTGGCAGCTGCGGCCGCCATGGCCAGCGGCAAGCCGTGCGTGTTCGTCCGCAACGCCAAGAAGGAGTACGGGTCGAACAAGCAGATCGAGGGGATCTACAACGCCGGCGAGACCGTCGTCATCGTCGAGGACATCATGACCACCGGCGGCCAGGTCGTGGAGGCGGCGAAGACCGTCGAGGCGGCCGGCCTGAAGGTGAAGAAGATTGTGGGCGTCATCGACCGCCTGGAGGGGGCCCGCGCCAACATCGAGTCGGCAGGCTACTTGTTTGAGAGCCTGTTCACGACGAAAGACTTGGGCATCTGACGCACCTTGGCGCGGCGTTCGTGTCCGATGACCGCCCCGCCGCCGCCGTCGTCGTTATCGGACGACCTCGAACGTGCGGCCGGGTTCGACCGTTCGGGCGGCCCGTCGCAGGCGGATGACCCACGCGGCGGCCACCACGGTCCCGATGAGTCCCCCAACGTAGCCGCCGAGGTGCACGCCCCACGTCGCCATGAACCGGCGTGGCCGCCAGAGGTTGGCGGACACCAGGTCCTCGAAGTCGGCCGACAGGTGCGTCAGCAGGCCGAGGTACCCGCACGCCCCGCCGACGATGCCCAGGCCGCCCGCCATGAGCAACAGGACCGGGAGCATCGCGACCAGCCGACGGTTCGCCAGCCGCGGCCAGCCACGCCAGGGGTTGTTCGCCACCAGCAGCACGACGCCAAACAACAGCCCCGCCGACCACGTCGCCTTCAGCCCGACCTTCGCCGCCTCCCACCGCAGCGCTGCCATGGACGATGGGGGGTCGCCGACCACCTTCGCCAGTTCCTTGCCGTACAGGAAGTATTCCGGGCTGATCGTGACCGTCATCTGGTCATTCACCGCCCCGTACGCCAGCGCGGCCAGCACCGCAATCAGAAGGACCGCGTATTCGCGCCAGCGCGTGGCCGCCCGACCATTTCGCCGAAGGTCTACGGCGGCCAGCACCGCGAACACGACCGCACCCGCCGTCACGCGGGCGCACAGTCCGCCATCGGAATTGAGCAGCCATTGGAGGAACGTCATGGGCGGAGGCCGTTCTTCGATCTCACGAAGCCGCAAGGCAATCGCTTGCGTCTTCGCGTCTCGCGGCGGCGGGGTCAAGCTGCGACGACGCAATCGACGACGTAATCACCTTCGCGGACCAGAAGTAGCGATCACCGCGCGGTCGCCGTCAGCGTCGCCGGCAACTCGTCCGCCAGCTTACTGAAAGATCCGGCGAACGGGTCGGGGTCGAGCCGTTTCATGCCGACGACGACCGCCGCCGCGTTGTACTTTGCGCCGGCGGGCGTCGAGTGGGTGCGGGCGTCGCCGAAGAACGACTCGACCTTCTCCTGCCCCTCGCGCTCCAGCCCCTCGGCGATGATCTCGTTCGTGTCGATGAACAGGGCGGCGGTCGCCTTCGCGTCCGCCTCGTCCCACTTCGCGAACGTGGCCCGCTCGCCGCGGGCGATCTTGCCGTCTTTCCAGGCCTTGTGCGGCACCATCGACAGGATGATCGGCGTCGCGCCCTTCGCCTTGGCGTCGGTCGCGTACTTCCGCATGTACCAGCCAAAGGTGTGGATCGTCTCGGTCGTCTTGCCGTCCGCCCTCGGCGCCTCGGCCGTCTCCTCACCATCCCCCTTCAGCGACGGCCGGCCCTTCGCCTTGGGGTCGGTGTAGTTGCCAGCGTCGTTGTGCCCGAACTGGATGATGACGAAGTCGCCAACCTTCAGCTCGGCCAGCACCTTGGCCCACCGCCCCTCGGTCATGAACGTCCGGCTCGACCGCCCGCCGATCGCCCGGTTCACCACGTTGATCTTCGCCGGGTCGAAGAACGCCCCGATCTCCGACCCCCAGCCCCTCAGCGGAGCGTTGCTGTTGGCCGTCGAGTCGCCGACGACGTACAGCGTCGGCAGCCCGGCGTTCGCCTTGTGCTGCAGCGGCGTGCGCGAGTCGTCCACGACAGGACGGGGATCATCGGCGTGCAACACCGCCGGAACGGCGACCAAGGCGATAACCGCAAACGGCACGAACCGGGACGCGCACATCGGCATCCTCCGCAGCGACGAAATGAGCGACCCACATCCGGGCCTGCCCGCTTCAGCGGGCAGGTGGCACTGCGGCACAAGCTTGGCACGGCCAGCACGCCAGCACCAGCTCCCAACTGTTGGACGAAACCCTGCCCAACGTTGCACTTTCGAATCGTCGGAAAGCCAACCCCTACTCCGTCTACCTTCGCGTCCTTCGTGGAGGATCCCCGTCTTCGCCGACCGGAGCGGATCACGCGCCCACCGCTTCACGCCATCACGATGTGCTCCCGCCGCCCGGTCACGTTCCGCATCGCGTTGCGGGTGTCGATGATCAGCCGCGCGTGGTCGGCCACCTGCTGCCAGTCGTAGGCCGCATGGTGCGTGGCGACGAGCACCGCGTCGTAACCGGCCAACATCCCGGGCGACAGCGGCACGCTCCGCAGGCCCAGGTTGCCGTACTTGCGCATGGGGTGCGTGGCGGGGACGTGCGGGTCGTTGTAGTCGACCGTGGCACCGAGGTCCGACAGCCGCTCGATCAGCTCGAAGCTCGGGCTCTCGCGGACGTCGTCCACGTCGGGCTTGTAGGCGAGCCCCAGCACCAGCAGCCGGCTGCCCTTGACCGCCCTGCCGCGGTCGTTCAGCGCGAGCATCGTCTGCTCGACCACGTACCCCGGCATGGCGTGGTTGATCTCGCCGGCCAGCTCGATGAACCGCGTCGATCGGCCCACCTCGCGCGCCTTCCACGTCAGGTAGAACGGGTCGATCGGGATGCAGTGCCCGCCCAACCCCGGGCCGGGGTAGAACGCCTGGTAGCCGAACGGCTTGGTTGCCGCCGCGGCGATGACCTCCCACACGTCGATCCCCAGGGCCGATAGCACGACCTTCATCTCGTTCACCAGCGCGATGTTCACCGCCCGGTAGACGTTCTCCAGCAGCTTCGCCGCCTCGGCCACCTCCGCGCTGGAGACGGGCACGACCTTCTCGATGGCCGCCCGGTACAGGTCGGCCGCCAGCGTGCCGCCGGCGGCGTCGACGCCGCCGACCAACTTGGGGATCGTCGTCGTCGAGTAGTCCTTCCGGCCCGGGTCCTCCCGCTCGGGTGAGTAGGCGAGGAAGAAATCGGTGCCGAGCGTCAGGCCCGTCGCCGCCAGCGGCGGCAGGACGATGTCGCGCGTCGTGCCCGGATAGGTAGTCGACTCCAGCACGACCAGCTGCCCCGGTCGCAGCACCTTCGCCAAATCGGTCGCCGTCCGGCGGACGTAGCCGAGGTCCGGCTCCAGGTGCTTGCCCAGCGGCGTCGGCACGCAGATGAGCACCGCGTCCGGCTCGCCGAGTCGGCCCACGTCGGCGGTCGCGTCGAACCGCCCTGCCGCCACCATGTCCGACACCAGCGACGTGCCCAGGTGCGACAGGTAGTTCCGCCCCGCCTTCAGCTGCTCGACCTTGGCCCGGTCCACATCGAACCCGAGCACCGGGAACCCGGCCCGGTGGAACGCCGCCATCAGCGGCAGGCCGACGTACCCCAGGCCCACCACGCCCACCACGGCGGTTCGCTCGGCCAGCCGGTCTCCGAGCTGTTCCAGCGGCGTTCGTTCAATTTCCACCAGCAAGCCGATCCTCTCTCGCCCGTCCCACCCCCACCAATGTCCCCATGATAACGCAACGCAGCCGTTTCGTGCCGGACAGCCTGGCGGCCGCGGCTCCACACATGATTTCCGGCGTTGTCGTAGCGGGCCGAGCCGTTGTAGATCAGGTATAAGATCGAAGGCGCAGCCGTTGTGGCGCGCCGCGGTGCCGATCCCCGTCCCAGGCTTGGAGAGGCCGCGGGAGGGGCGTCACCGCTTGCCCAAACACCCTGAGAGCGGAGAAGCCATGTCGTCGTCCCGATCCCGTCGTATAACGCCCCGTCGTGCTCGCAACCGGTCGAGGGGAGCCGCCATCGAGCGGTTCGAGTCGCGGGTGCTCATGTCGACCTCGGGCCTGCTGGACAGCACCTGGAACACGACCGGCCTGCTGTCGATCGTCGCGCCCGGCGGCGGGACCGCCAAGACCTCCACCCTGATCGCCCAGCCCGACGGCCGGGTCGTGTACGCCGGCACCTACAGGACCGCGGCCGGCGCGACCGACACCTACATCAACCGCCGCACGGCTCAGGGCAACGTCGACACCTCGTTCTTCGGCGGCGGCGGCGTGATCGTCCCGTTCGCCGTCACGGGCATGACGCTCGAGGACAACGGCGACATCCTCGTCACCGGTGGCTCCAAGCTCGAGCGCCTCATGCAGGACGGCCGGGTTGACCCCACGTTCGGCACGAACGGCGTCATCACGACCAACGTCCCGACCGGCAACGTCGCCGTCCAGGCCGACGGCAAGATCCTCATCTCCGGCACCACCGCGGCCGGCGTGCCCGAGGTCACCCGCTACACCGCCACCGGCGCCGTCGACACCTCCTACGGCGACGCCAACGGCACCAAGGTGCTCCACATCCTCGGCGGGGGCGCCGCCACCTATTCCGCCGGGGCAATCGGTCTCACCAGCGACGGCAAGGCCGTCGTCGCCCTGGCCGTCAGCGGCAACCCCACGCTCGCCACGTTCGGCATCATCCGGCTCACGACCGCCGGCCAGTTCGACACCACCTTCGGTGCGAACGGCGTCTCGGAGACCAAGGGCTACGGCGTGGCCGGCTTCACCGGCGGGCTGGTGCTCGATTCGGTCGGCACGATCTACCAGGTCGGCACCATCAACTACGGCACGTCGGCCAGCGCCGGCTACCTGCTCGCCTACTCGGCCGACGGCGGCCACGCCAACATCTCCCCGGTCGGCGGCCTGGACACGGTCGGCTCGACCGTCGTCCTCGGCGCGGACAACAAGCCGATCGTCGTCGGCACCGCCATCCAGAGGTCCGGCTCCGCCAAGCAGACCGTCATCGCCGTCGACCGGTTCAACGCCGTCAATCCCCTGCTGCCCGTCTGGGTGCCCGACCCGACGTGGGGCACGGCCGGCCTGGTCACGATCAAGTACAACGGCGCCAGCAGCCTCGACTCGTTCAGCGTCGGCGATCTCGGCGGCGCCGTGGCCGAGCTGGCCGACGGCAGCGTCGTCGTGGCCGGCGTCAGCGTGAACCCCGGCACCACCACCACGTCGTTCAACTACAGCAAGCTGACCGGCGACGCCTACCTCGGCGCCAGCGTCGGCACGATCACGGGCAACACCTTCTTCGACAACAACGGCGACGGCCTGCAGACCACCGGTACCGACGAGAACCTCACCGGCTACGGCGTCTTCATCGACACCAACGGCAACGGCGTCCTCGACTCCAACGAGGTGCAGGTCTTCACCGACGCCACCGGAACGTACACGTTCCACGGCGTCGCCGGCGGCACCTACACGCTGGTCGAGACCCTGACCAACGGCCTCACCCACACCACGCCCAACGCGGGCGTCACCGCGACGTTCTCCAACGTGACCGTGACGGCCGGTCAGACCGTCGTCGGCAAGGACTTCGGGATCGACTGACCCGAACACGCCTCAACGCCTGCGCTCGCGGCCCCGCCGACCATCCGGCGGGGCCGCGCTCGTTCACCGCGTGCCGTGGAAACCGCGAGGTGAGCGGGGTGTCGCTTCCCCCCCGCCGCCGGTTCCGATACGGTCTGGCGGCACATGCTGCTCTTCTGGATCTACTGGCTGCTATTGCTCACGGTCGGCCTCGGCGGCCTGCTGCTGGCGGCGTTCACCCTGCCGGGGACGTGGCTGATCCTCGGCGGCGCGACCGTCTACTCCCTGCTGACGCGCGGCGAGTACGTGGGCATCAAGACGCTCGTCGTCCTGCTGCTGCTGGCGATCGCCGCCGAGATCGGCGAGTTCGTCCTCGGCGGGGCGGGTGCCAAGAAGGCCGGGGCCAACAAGTGGGGCATCTTCGGCGGCCTGGTTGGCGCGATCCTCGGCGGCATCTTCCTGAGCGGCCTGCTGCCGATCGTCTTCCCGCTCAGCACGATCGTCGGCATCTGCCTCGGCAGCTTTATCGGGGCCTTCACCGTCGAGTTGCTGCTCGGCCAGGAACTGTGGCGATCGGTGCGCATCGGCTTCGGCGCTGCCAAAGGTCGGTTCCTCGGCATCGTGGGGAAGTTCACGATCGCCATGGCGATGTTCCTGCTCGCCCTCGCTGCCGCCCTGCCGTCCCACCGTCCAAGGCCACGACCGAAGCGGATCGCGCCGACCACGCTGCCGACCACCCGGCTGGCGGCGACGCAGACGGCGTCACAGCCCGCCTCACGGTGACGGCAAGTTTGTCACCCCGTCGCGACCGCCGGTATGTTGCCGGGCCGGGTTCCATCCACCGGGGGACGCACCATGAGCGCAGTTCGATTCATCCTCGGCCGGGCCGGGACGGGCAAGACGACGCACGTGGTCGAGCAGATCGCCGCCCTGTGCAGGGCCGACCCGCTCGGCCCGCCGATCTACTGGCTGCTGCCGAAGCAGGCCACGTTCCAGGCGGAGCGCCTGCTGACCGTCCGCCTCGACGGCTTCGCCCGCGTCCACGTGGTCGACTTCGGCAAGCTTGGGCAGGCCGTCCTCGACAGCTGCGGCGACGTTGGCATGCCCGAGGTCACCCCGGCCGGCCGACGCATGGTCATCGGCCACCTGCTTCGCCAAAACCAGAAACGCCTGAGCTACTACGGCCATTCTGCCCACCGCGCCGGCTTGACCCAGGAGCTAGACGCCACGTTTGCCGAGTTCGAGCGGGCCAGCCTCGATCCCGAACACCTGCGCCGACTGATCGACACCCTTGACCCAGCCGACGATCCCGCCGCCGATTCCCTTCGTCAGAAACTGAACGATGTCCACCTGCTGCTCAGCAGCTACACCGCCTTCATCGGCACCGACCGCCTCGACCCCGCCCGCCGGCTCGACCTCGTGCTGAGGCGCGTCAACCAGTGCAAGGCCCTGCGGGATGCCACGCTGTTCGTCGACGACTTCTACGATTTCACCGCGTACGAGCGCAGGCTGCTGTCGGCGGTCGCAGGCATCGTCGGGCGGACCGAGGTCGCGATGCTGCTCGACCCCGACGACCCGGCCACCGCCGACCTGGCCGTCTTCCACCGGCCCCAGCGGGCGTACCGTGCGCTGCTGAAGGCGATGGGGGAACTGCCCGTTGAGCCACCGCTGATCCTGCGCGGCACACGCGGTCGCACGCCAGAACTGGCCGAGCTTGAGCGGGCCCTATTCTCTGGAAGAGGTCCCGCCTGTCCGTCTGGTGCCCCGTCTATCGACCTGTTCGAGGCCCCCGACGTCCGCGCCGAAGTCGACGCGGTCGCCCGACAGATCCGCGCCGCCGTGGCGGACGGGACCCGTTTCCGTGACGTCGCGGTGCTGGTCCGATCGCTGGCAGACTACCGCGAGGTCGTGCACGCCAGCTTCGCCGAGCATGGCATCCCCTGGTTCGCCGACCACCGCCGTTTAGCAGGCCACCACCCGGTGCTGCAGATGATTCGCGGTTGCCTGCTGGTCGTGCGGAAGCGCTGGCCGCACGACGCCACGATGATGCTGTCCAAGTCTGGCCTGGTCGGCCTGAGCGACGGCGAGGCGGACGCGCTGGAGAACTACGTCCTTCGACACCGGCTGCGCGGCCGCGCCGCCTGGGAGTCGCCCGAGCCCTGGACGTTCACCACTGGGCTGACCCGGCCGGCGGACGATGTCGAACCGGCGACGCCGTCGCCCGAGGACCTTGAGGCAATACGCCAGCGGTTGGTCAAGCCGCTCTCCCCCCTGTTCGACGTGAGCCGCAACGCCTCGGCCACCGTTCGCGACACCGCCGCCGGCCTGTTTGAGGTCCTAGACAGGTTCGGCGTCCGCGACGCGCTCGCCCGATGGATGGCTGATGCGGAGGCGGCCGGCGATGCGGAGCGCCGCGGCGAGCACGAGCAGGTGTGGGCCGAGCTGGTCGGCCTCCTCGAGCAGATGGTCGACGTGCTCGGCGACGAGCGGGTCACCGTGGGCGAGTTCCTCGACGTGCTCGACGGCGGCCTCGAGGGGTTCGACCTGGCCATCGCCCCCGCCACGGTCGACCAGGTGCTGCTGGGCGAGGTCGACCGGACGCGCGCCCCGGACGTCCAGCGGGTGTTCGTGCTGGGGCTGGCAGAGGGCATGTTCCCGCGCGTGGAGCAGGACCCGCTGGTCCTCAGCGACGCCGAGCGGCGGACGCTTCGCAACCGGCAGGTCGACCTGGACGAGGGGACCGAGCGCCAGCTGCTCGACGAGCGCTTCCTGGCCTACGTCGCGTTCAGCCGCCCGACACAGCAACTGGTGGTTAGCCGACCCCTGGCCGACGAGAAGGGTCGCGCGCTGAACCCATCGCTCTTCTGGCACGAGCTGCGCCGGCTCTGCCCCGGGGCGACGCCCCGCCACATCGCGCGATCGTCGGCGGCCGACCCGCGGACGATCGGCACGCCCCGTCAGCTGATCGACGCGTTGATGCGGTGGGTGTCGACCGGCTCCCCCGCCGGCGATCCCGTCCTGTCACCCCTGTACCAGTGGCTCGGTAGCGGAGTGACCGAGGGCAGCGCGATCCACCTCCTGCGCGCCCGCGCCTGGCCAGCGCTGTCGTATCGCAACGACGCCACGCTCGATCCCTCGCGGGCGGCCGAGCTGTTTCCCAGCCCGCTGAGCGCCACCGTCCGTCAACTGGAGGACGCCAACGCCTGCCCCTTCCGTCACTTCGCTCGGTACGGCCTGAAGCTGCGCGCCCGCGAGGCCGACGCCGTGACCGGGCTCGACCTGCACAACGCCTACCACCAGGTGATGGAGAACCTCACGCGCGACCTGCTGTCGAAGAGCACCGACTGGACACAGCTCAACGCCGCCGAGGCGCGCGAGCTGATCCGCGGCCACGCCGCCGAGGTCGGCCGTCAACTGCGCGGCGAGCTGATGTTGTCGTCGGCCCGCAACCGGTACCTGCTCGACCACATCGAGCGGACGCTGGAGCGGGCCGTCGCGTCGCTGGCCGAGGTGAGCCGCCGCGGCAAGTACCGGCCGGCGCACGTGAACCTGCGGTTCGGCGGGTCCGGGGCCCCGCTGCCGCACCACACGATCGGGACGCCCCGCCACCGCGAGGTCCACCTCCACGGTCGGATCGACCGCGTCGACCTGAACGACCGCGGGACCGCGTTCACCGTCTCCGACTACAAGCTCGCGCCAGCGTCGCTGTCGCTGGACCGCGTCTATCACGGCCTGTCGCTGCAACTGCTGACCTACCTGCTGGTCGTCAAGGCGGGCGGCCCGGCTCTGGCCGGCCGGGCGATCAGCCCGGCTGCTGCGTTCCTCTTGGGTCTGCTCTCGTCGCACAAGTCCGTGCTGCACCCGTCGCAGGGGTTGTCGCCCGACGACCCCGACTTCCACCTGCGGACCAAGCCGCGTGGCCTGATCGATGAGCGGGCCGTCGATTCTCTCGACGGGGGTGGCGAGACGGGCGCTTCGAAGGTCGTCGCCGCCTACCGCAAGAAGGAGGGCGGCCTCGGCAACCGCCACAGCACCGACGTCGCCACCGCACAGGAGTTCGCCGGGCTGACGAACCTGGTCGAGCGGCGGCTGGGCGAGGCGGCCGACCGCGTGGTCGACGGCGACGTCCGCGTCCGCCCTTACATGCTCGGCCGTGCCACGCCCTGTCCGCAGTGCGAGTACCGCGCCGTCTGCCGCTTCGAGCCGGGGCTCAACCCGTACCGCGTGCTGCAGCCCCTGGGTCGGCTGGAGGTCCTGCAGAGGGTGCTCGATGAGGCCGGCCCACCCGATGCGTAACCAACCTGCCGCACCCCACCGTTCAAGTTACAAACTTTGACTTCTGTCACCGGCCGCCTACCGTTCAGGCGTCCGAGCGGTACACGGGCGATCGTCGCCACGGCCCGCTCGGTCCCTTCGGAGAGCAGCCACATGTCCACCACAACGAACCTCGGCGGCAGCTTCACGCTGCCCGGCACCGCGCTGACCGTCAACCGGGTCGGCTACGGCGCGATGCAGCTCGCCGGCCCCGGCGTGTACGGGCCGCCGCGCGACGTGGATGCAGCCATTGCCGTCCTGCGCGAGGCCGTCGCGGCCGGCGTCAACCACATCGACACCAGCGACTTCTACGGCCCGCACGTCACGAACCAGATCATCCGCCAGGCCCTGCACCCCTATCCGACGGGCCTGGTCATCGTCACCAAGCTCGGCGCCCGCAGGCCGCCCGACAAGTCGTGGCAGCCGGCCTCGTCGCCGCAGGAACTGGTCGACGGCGTGCATGACAACCTCCGCAACCTCGGCCTGGACGCGCTCGACGTGGTGAACATCCGCGTCATGGGTGCCACCCATGGCCCGGCCGAGGGGTCCATCGCGGACCAGGTGACCGTGCTGGCCGACCTCAAGCGGAAGGGGCTGGTCCGCCACGTCGGCCTCAGCAACGTGACCCCCACCCAGCTGGCCGAGGCCCAGACGATCACGGAGATCGTCTGCGTGCAGAACAACTACAACCTCGCCCATCGCGAGGACGACGCGTTCATCGACAGCCTAGCGGGCCAGGGCATCGCCTACGTGCCGTTCTTCCCGCTCGGCGGGTTCACGCCGCTCCAGTCGTCGGAGCTGTCGGCCACCGCCGTGGCTCTCGGCTCCACGCCGATGCAGGTCGCCCTTGCGTGGCTTCTGCACCGCTCGCCGAACATCCTGCTCATCCCCGGCACGTCGTTGGTCGACCACCTCCGCGAGAACCTCAACGCCGCGAAGCTCCGGCTTTCTCCGGAGACGGTGGCGAAACTGGACGCAATTGCCGAGAGCGCGAAGCATTGAAATGACCACCGACGCCCCCCTCACCCGCGACCGCATCCTGGCCACCGCCGAGGACGTGGTCCGGCGGCACGGGCCGGCGAAGGCGACCGTTGTCGATGTCGCCCGCGCGCTCGGCGTCACGCACGCCAGCGTCTACCGCCACTTCGCCAGCAAGGCGGAGCTCCGCGAGGCGGTGGTCCGCCAATGGTTGGATCGGGTCATGCAGCCACTGGCGGCGATCGCCGACGCGAAGGGTCCGGCGCCGAAGCGGCTTCGGCAGTGGGTCGACGCGCTCATCGCCGCCAAGCGGAAGCGGGCGGCGGGCGATCCCGAGCTGTTCGCCGCCTACTTCGCGCTGGCGACCGAGGCGAAGGGCATGGCGCAGGCGCACGTGCAGGAACTGGTCGACCACGTGTGTCGGATCATCGCCGCCGGCGTGGAGGCGGGCGAGCTCGCGAGGTGCGACCCGGCCGCCACCGCGCGAGCGGTGCTCTTCGCGACGAACCGGTTTCACCACCCCGCCCACGCCGGCGACTGGACCGATCCCGACATCGACGCCACGCTGGACGACGTGTGGCAGCTGTTGATGATCGGCCTGCGACCTCCGACGGTCGGCCGGGCCGTACCGAAGCGGGCGCGGAAGAAACGGAGTTGACATCGTGTACGCAGTAATGGGACTGACGGGTCAGGTAGGCGGGCAAGTCGCCCGCACGTTGCTCGCCGGCGCGCAGGGCGTCCGCGGCATCGTCCGCAACCCGTCGAGGGCGGCGAACTGGAAGCATCAAGGCGTGACGCTTGCGACGGCCGACCAGGCCGACGCGTCGGCCCTCGCCGCCGCGCTCGCCAGCGTCGAGGGGGCCTTCGTCATGCTGCCGCCGATGTTCGTGCAGACGCCCGGCTTCCCCGAGGCACGGCCGCTGATCGACGCGCTGCGACGTGCCCTCGCCGACGCCGCCCCGCCGCGCGTGGTCGTGCTGTCCACCATCGGCGCTCAGCACGCGCAGGGCAACGGCATCCTCGGCTCGCTGAACCTGCTGGAGCGGTCGCTGGCCACGCTGGCGATGCCGGTGACGTTCCTGCGGGCGGCGTGGTTCATGGAGAACACGTCGTGGGACGTGCAGGCGGCGTTCGACGCCGGCCGGCTAACGAGCTTCCTGCAGCCGCTCGACCGACCGTTCCCCATGGTGTCGACGGCGGACGTCGGCCACGTGGCCGCCGAGACGCTGGTCCGACCATGGGTCGGCCAGCGCGTGATCGAGTTGGAGGGGCCGCGGCGGTACACGCCGAACGACGTGGCCGCCGCCCTACAGACGATCGTCCGCCGGCCGGTGCGACCGTCGATCGCGCCACGCAGCGAGTGGTCGGCCCTGTTCGAATCGGAGGGGGTCTCGGCCGAGTCGGCCGCGATGCGGGCGGAGATGTTGGACGGCTTCAACTCCGGCCACATCGACTTCGTCGGCGCCCCCGCCGCCGAGCACCTGTACGGCAAGGTGACGCTCGACGACGCGGTCGCCCGGCTGGTCAGCATTTGACGGGTCAGCGCCGTTCACAAGCACTCGCCGACCAGCGGACCAGGCTCGCGGCCGCGACCTCATCCTGACGAAACCCCCACTCGCTGGGGGAAGGCAGGGCGGCAGAGTCGAACCAGCGGAAGTCCGTCGCCTCGCCGCGGGGATCGACCTCGCCACCAACGAGGGGGACGACGAACACCGGAGTGACCGCGTGCTGGCGGGGATCGAACAGGCCATCGGGGCGATGGGTCGTGAAGTACTGGGCGACGTGATCGGGCTGGCGGTCGTCGGGCAGTGGCTCGAAGGCGACGTCGAGGCCGAGTGTCTCGCGGATCTGCCGGGCGGCGGCGTGGGCGAACGACTCGTTCCGCCAGAGGCGCCCGCCCACCAGGCACCACCGCCGTCCCTGGTGCGGCGTGTCGCGGTGGATCAGCCCGACCCGTTCCACCCTGCGACCGTCGCGGCTCACGCGCACGGGGACGACGTCGACGCAGGCGATCGGCAGGTGGTCCTGCGCCCACCGCCAGTCGTCGTCGGCCAACCAATTGGGGTCGTCAGACATCAGATCCTTCCGTGGACGGCAACGGTGGCCGCGCGCGCTGCAACATCGCCTTCACGACCCGCGCCTAGCGGCCACGCTCAGACCTTTCCCGACCGGGACGACCGTGTGGACGAAGCCGCCGACGGCCGAGATCGCCGTCAGGTAGCCGGCGATCTCGTCGGGGTGGGACAGAGCGTTATCGTGCAGCACCACGACGCTGGGGGACAGTTTCGGCAGCAGCAGCTCAAGCTGCCGAGGAGCGCACCAACGGTCGGCATCGAACAGCACAAGGTCGAACGGACCGGGCAATCCAGCGACGATCTGGGTGCCGTCGCCGGTGAGAAGCTCGACGCGATCGGCCAGGCCGGCCCGCGCGAGGTTGGTTCGGGCAAGCGCATGCTTCGTGGGGTCACGGTCAATGCTGGTCACATGCTCGACATGGGCAGCCAGCCATATCGTGCTGTAGCCGTTGCTGGTGCCGATCTCCAGCGCCCGGCGGGCACCGGCGGCAACGGCGAGCACCGCGACCAAACGTGCAGTATTTGGCTCCAGGTTGAGCAGCTTCCGCGAACGGTCGGTGGTGGCGGCGTCGTTCGCCCGGCCCTCGATCGCGAGTCGGTCGAGTACGGCCCGGAGGGCGTCAGTTAGCATGGCGCGCGACCCTCAGAGAATCGCCTGCAGCACCCCGCCCTCGGCGCGGAGGGCGGCACCGTTGATGGCGGACGATCTGGGGCTGGCCAGGACCGCAACGAACGCGGCGATTTCAGGCGGCTCGATGAACCGCTTCAGCAGCGAGCCTGGACGGGCGTGCTGGAAGAACTCGGTCTCCATCTGCTCGACCGTGATCCCCTTCTGCTTGGCCATCGAGGCGACGAAGTCGCCCACGCCGTCGCTGCGCGTGGGGCCGACCAGCACGCTGTTCACCGTGACGGCGGTGCCGGCCGTCATCTGCGCCAGTCCGCGCGCGACCGATAGCTGGGCCGTCTTGGTCATGCCGTAGTGGATCATCTCGGCCGGGATGTTGGCGGCCGACTCGCTGCTGATGAACACGACCCGGCCCCAGTTCTGAGCCAGCATCTTCGGGAAGTAGAACCGGCTCACGCGGACGCCGCTCATCACGTTGGTCTGGAAGAACCGGTCCCAGTCGGCGTCGGGGATCTGGTCGAACGGCTTGGGCTCGAAGATGCCGAGGTTGTTGACCAAGATGTCGACCGCAGGCACGGCCTCGAACACCGCATCCGCGCCTGCGGCCGTCGACAGGTCGGCGGCGACGCCGGTGGCGTTCCCCTTCACCTGCTTGAGGGCGGCGTCCACGCGCGCCTGCGTGCGGCCGTTGACGATCACGTGCGCGCCCTCGGCGGCCAGCGCCTGGGCGATCGCGAGCCCGATGCCGCCGGTGCTGCCGGTGACGAGGGCGGTCTTGTCGGTGAGTTCGAGATCCATGCGACCTTCTTTGTTGAACGGTGACCGGCGAGTGTAGGCGTGAACCGCAGAGGCCAGCGGCTCCGCCGCGGGCCCTCGCGTCGCATCGGCGGCGCAACTGAAATGTCAACCGAAGAACCCGCGGCGGAGCCGCTGGGCTCTGTGGGGGTGGTCAGGTTATCCTCCCCGCCCATGAGCGACGACAGCACGAAACTGGCCTGGGGCATCCTCAGCACTGGCGCGATTGCCGACACGTTGGCGAACAACATGAAGCACAGCCGCACCGCCCGCCTGGCGGCCGTGGCCAGCCGCGACCAAGCCAGGGCCGACGCGTTTGGTGACAAGCACTCCGTCCCCGCCGGCAAGCGCTACGCCACCTACGAGGCGCTGCTGGCCGACCCGGAGGTGCAGGCGGTCTACATCGCCACGCCCCACACGCTGCACGCCGAGTGGGCCATCAAGGCCGCCGAGGCGGGCAAGCACGTGCTGGTTGAGAAGCCGATGGCGGTCCACCGGCACGAGGCCGAGGCGATCGTCGAGGCGGCCGTGGCGAACGACGTCTTCCTGATGGAGGCGTTCATGTACCGCTGCCACCCGCAGACCTCGCGGCTGGTCGAGCTTCTCAAGGAGCGCGTCATCGGTGACGTGAAGGTGATCCAGGCGACGTTCAGCTTTCACGCAGGGTTCAGCGCGAGCAGCCGGCTGTTCAGCAACGCGCTGGCCGGGGGCGGGATCATGGACGTCGGCTGCTACCCGGCCAGCATGGCCCGGCTCGTGGCCGGCGTCGCCACCGGGAAGGACTTCGCCGACGCGACGGACGTGAAGGCCGTCGCCTGCTTGGAGTCGACCGGCGTCGACGGGTACACGCTGGCCGTCGCCAAGTTCCCCGGCGACATCATCGCGCAGCTGGCCACGGGCGTGTCGGTGAACCAGGAGAACGTCGTCCGCATCTTCGGCACCGAGGGGAAGATCGTGCTGAGGAACCCGTGGGTCGCCGAGCGCACCGGCGGCGACGCGGCACACCTGTCGGTCCACAGGAAGGGGGCGACCGAGCCGCAGGAGATCAGCATGCCGGCCACGGTGACGAGCTTCGCCATGGAGCTCGACGTGTTCGGCGACGCCGTCGCCGCCGGCCAGAAGCAGGCGCGGTCGCCGGCCATGGGTTGGGCCGACTCGCTCGGCAACATCGCGTTGCTCGACGCGTGGCGCGCCAGCGCCGGCGTGGTGTTCGACCGCGAGAAGCTCGACACGTTCTCGAGGAGGACCGTCGCCAACCGCACGCTGGCCAAGCGGGCCGATGCCCCGATGAAGTACGGGGCGGTGCCGCACCTGGACAAGAAGGTCAGCCGGCTGGTGATGGGCGTCGACAATCAGAACACCCTGCCGCACGCGGCCGCCATGTTTGACGCGTTCTACGAGGCGGGCGGCAACTGCTTCGACACCGCGTTCATCTACGCCGGTGGCCTGCACGAGCGGATGCTCGGCCAGTGGATCCACATCCGCGGCGTCCGCGACGATGTCGTCGTCATCTGCAAGGGATGCCATCCGCCGTCCGTCGCCCCCGACGCCATCGGCCGACAGCTCACGGTCAGCCTCGACCGGCTCGGCATCGACCACTGCGACCTGTACATGATGCACCGCGACGATCCGGCCGTGCCGGTGGGCGAGTGGGTCGACGCCCTGAACGAGCAGGCCAAGGCCGGCCGGATGATCGCGTTCGGCGGCAGCAACTGGAGCCCGGCGCGCGTCCAGGCCGCCAACGACTACGCCGCCGCCAAGGGGCTGCAGGGGTTCAGCCTGATGAGCGACAACTTCAGCCTGGCCCGCATGGTCAGCCCCGTCTGGGCCGGGTGCGTGTCGGCCAGCGACCCCGAGAGCCGCGCGTGGCTCGCCCAGAGCAAAGTCCCCCTGTTCGCCTGGAGCAGCCAGGCCCGCGGCTTCTTCACCGAGCGAGCCCACCGCGACCTGTCTAGAAACGACGAGGAGATGAACCGATGCTGGGCCGCGGATGACAACTGGCAACGCCGCGACCGCGTGCTGGAGCTGGCGGAGAAGAAGGACGTGCTGCCGATCAACATCGCCCTGGCGTACGTGCTGTGCCAGCCGTTCGCGACGTTCCCGCTGATCGGGCCGCGGACGCTGGCGGAGCTGCGGACGAGTTTGCCGGCGCTGGGCATTTCGCTGACGGCGGAAGAGGTGCGGTGGCTGAATCTGGAGGGGTGAACAATCCGACCCATGGCTCGGGCCAAGAATTTCGAGCCAGCGCGTCATGCCTGAGAATCCGGAGAACAGCATGAAGCGTATCGGAGGGACACGCCTGCTGGCGGGAATAGGCATTTGCTTCGCAACCTTGCCGGTGTTCGCCCTCCCTCTTCCCGAGCTCGCCGACGCCATTGCCAGCGGCGACACCCGCCACTGCCTCCGGCGGCCTCTTGGTGCGGATCGCAGTTACGTCGACCCTCAGATTTGGAAGGATGTTCCGGCTATCTCACACGACACGACGGCCGTTTTCAGTGCCACATTCGCGGAGGCTTACGACTAAATAGCCTTGCGCGAGTGCGCGCCGCTGTAAGTGCTGCCGTCACAATGAAAACGCGAGGCGTCCTTCCTACGGTGCGTTTGTGAAGAACCACCAAAGAAGGAGCCTCGCGTGCCGAAGATCGTCAGCCGGGTCAAGTCGAAGGTCAAGCATCAACTCCGCAAGCTGCGCCGCCGGACGCCCGACAAGGGGCTGGCCATGCGGTGCCAGATCGTCCTGCTGTGGGCGGAGCAAGAGCCCCGTGGGGTGATCGCCCGCGGCGTCGGGTGCTCGGCGTCGTGGGTCGACCGGGTCACCGGCCGGTTCCGCGACCACGGGGTGGCGGGCCTGCACGACCGGCGGGAGGACAACGGGCAGGTGAAGCTGGACGACGCGTTCCTCGCGGACCTGTACGGGGTGGTGGACACCCAGCCGACCGACCACGGGTTCGCGCGGCCGACGTGGACGCAGGAGTTGCTCGTGGAGGTGATGGCCGAGCGAGCCGGCACGCGGGTGCACCCGGGGACGATGAGCCGGGCGTTGCAGAGGATCGGCGCGCGGCTGGGGAGGCCCAAGCCGACGGTTGGCTGCCCGTGGCCCCAGGGTGCGAAGAACCGGCGGTTGGCGGCGATCCGCCGGGCGTTGGCCGGGATCGGGCCGGGCGAGGTGGCGTTCTACCTGGACGAGGTCGACGTCCACCTGAACCCCAAGATCGGCCCCGACTGGGTGAACCGCGGCAAGCAGAAGACGGTCCCGACGCC
The DNA here is from genome assembly GCA_965198865.1 of Tepidisphaeraceae bacterium. Lineage (GTDB taxonomy): Bacteria > Planctomycetota > Phycisphaerae > Tepidisphaerales > Tepidisphaeraceae > CBDAQA01. The sequence goes on from CBDAQA010000033.1 coordinate 43,128, forward strand.
CGGCACCAACAAGAAGCGGTACGTGTGCGGGGCGCTGGACGTGGCCACCGGCCGGACGACGTGCGTGGCCGGCGACAGCAAGAACAGCCAGCTGTTCATCGAGACGCTGGCGCGGCTGCTGCGGACCCACCCGAAGGCGACGGCGATCCACGTCGTGCTGGACAACTTCAGGATCCACTCGAGCCAACAGGTGCAGGCGTGGATGGCCGAGCGCGGCGAGCGGATCCGACTGCACTTCTTGCCGCCGTACTGCCCGGACCACAACAGGATCGAACGGCTGTGGCGCGACCTGCATGCCGACGCGACGCGGAACCACCGACACGCGACGATCGAGTCGCTGATGGCTGCCGTGTGGCAGTGGATCGAGAACCGGAACCACGCCGCAGCCAACGCACAGCGACGGCAGGCAGCATGAGAATCGGGCTTGCAGTAATCGCGCAAGGCTATTTAGCGGATGGCGATCGCGTCAAGGCGCTGCTGAGCTGATCGTAACCGGCCGAATTGCGAGTCACCACCGACCACGCAGAATCCCGGCATGGCAACCGTGGCAACGCCGGATGAGGTCGAGCGTCACTTCAACCATGCCGTGATCCACTACAGCTGTGGTGACGTCCGACGACTCATGGCGGACCACTCCCTGCTCTGCGGCACCATCCTGGCGATCGTGGTCAACGGGATAGATATGGTCGGTGGGATGATGAAGGGGTTCGATGCCGGTAGCCGGCTCCGCTCGGTCGCGTTCATGACGGCCTTCATGGGGCTGACGCCGGAGGTGGCGGAGCTGGTCTAGCGCGTCGTCCGGTGCGGCATCTCGCACGAGGGGATCCCCAAAGTGAAGACCGTGTTCTTCGTGTCGTACACCGTGGATCGCCCGGAGCTTTTGTATGCCGACGCCAGCGGCGTGGTGGTGGTCGACGTCACTCACCTGGCACGCCTGTACCTGGCGGGGGTCAAGGACATGGGGCGGAACTTGCACACCCACCTGCGGTACGTCCCGGTGGACGCGCAGTCCGACCGAAATGCGATCGCGGCGGCCCTGCCCCAGGTCCCGCTGGGGATCCCCGACCTCATCGCGCGAATCGCGCCCCACGAGGTGGGCCAGAGCGCGTTCAGCGGCTCCACCGACTTCGACGACTGGCTCGCCTCACAGCCCGACCTGCAAAACCTCATCGTTGCCGGCCGGGAAGCGCCATGGCCCTAATCGACGACAGGTAAATATCCACCCGGCCGGTGCGAGGTGCGGCGGGGTCGCACCTGGCCCGTGCCATCCCTCAAAGGGCATTTTCCGGCACGATCCCCCAAGACTGGACGCGTGGCGTCCCAGACCGCCCCGCCGCCCCCAAGGGCCGTTCCCACCCCTGTCAACGCAATTACGCCGGTGCTATCCCACCGGCAACAATTGCCGCCTGGCGTAGCACCGGATGGCCGGGCCTGTTGTAAGGAGTGCGCCATGTAGGACTTGAACCTACAACCCGCTGATTAAGAGTCAGCTGCTCTGCCAATTGAGCTAATGGCGCGATCGGCGAGTCGAGGAAGAATACTCGGATCGACCCGCGTGTCAAGGTGAACCATCAGGTGCCTGATGGGTTGGCGACCGGCTTGTAGCCGGTCCGATCGGTCACGGCGTCAGGGCTGAACCAGCCGATGCGGGCGGCGGCGGCCTGCTGTTGCTGGAGCCGATAGGCGGCGTAGAGGCGGGCCTCGGCGTAGTCGGCGGCGGTCCAACGGGCGTTCACGAATGTCAGCTGGGCGACGATCAGCCGCTTCTGCGCGGGCAGGGCAATCACCTTGACCGGATGCGGGTTCTTCACCGGGTCGAACGCGTCGAGCAGGCCGAAGGCCTGCGTCATGAAATCGTGGGCGGCGTCGTCGAGCGGGGGCTTAAGGCCGTCGACCGTCACGTCCTGCATGGACAACTGCTGACTGGCAATCGGATGCAGGCCGGCGGCGGCCGCGGCGGCGGCAAAGGGCAGGCCCCCGGCGGCGGGGGCGTTCGTCAGCTGGTCGGCCTGCGCCTTGGCGAGGCCGTACGCGGCTGCCGTGATGACGTCGGCCTTCACCGCGTCCTTCACCCAGTCGAGGTCCGTCGCGGGGTGGGCGGCCTTCACCGATGCAATGCGGACGAAGTCGATGGAGACCCCGTCGTCATCCGTGAACGCGGGGGACGGACGCAGCAGCTCGACCGAAGCGGTGGGCGTTTTGGCGTCGTTGGCTGCCAGGTAGGCGACCGCCCGGTCCAGCACGTAGCCGGGAAGCGAACTGTCGGTCGTGGTGGCCGACGTCAGCGTCGCCTGGGCCGTGCCCAGGTGCGGCAGCTTCTGCAATTGCTCGGTCGACAGGTCGTCCGTCTGCTCGGCCGTCAGGCGGACGTGGAACTGCGCGTCGACCTGATCGGTCAGCGACTGGAGATAGCCGGGATCGGCATAGGGCTTGCCGGCCGAGGTCGTCGGCGTGGCGGCGTTGGCGACCAGGGCCGCCTGATACGCGGCGAAGTCGCGGGCGATCGTCGACGACAGGAACTGCTGCACGCGGTCCTGCAGCGACTGCACCAGGGGGCTGCGGAGCGAGCGGAGCGCGTCGTCCCTCACCTTCTCGAACGGCGGTGCCACGGCCGGGCCGGGCGTGTCGGTCGCGCGGGTCGTGGGGGGGGAGACGGCGAACTGGTCGGGGTGGCCGTGGTACAGCTTGCGCGCCTCAACCTCCCAGTCGTAGTCGCTCTTGGTGGCCGTGACCGCCTTCTCGACCGCCTCGCGGGACACGCGCACGTACTGCAGCTTGGTCAGCATCGGCGCGCGGTACCCGAAGCCGAACGGGTTCGTCGCCGGGTCGGACCGGCCGGGCGGGGTGTCGGCGTACTTCTTGAACTGCTCGGCCAACTGCTGCCGCGTGGGGGCCGGCACCTGCTTGGTGAACGCCTCGGCCGGCACCGGGACGAGCGTCAGCTGGATCGTCTGGTCGCCGGTGCCCATCGCCCGGTCCACCGCGGGCCTGCTCGGCTTGAGGGCGGCGGTCATGCGCTCGTAGTAGCTGGCGACGGTCAGCACGTCCGTGATCCCCTCGCGGACCAGGGCGTAGGCGTCGCTGTCGGTGCTGGGGGCGTCGACGGCGGAGCCGTCGGGCGCGGTGCCGCCCAGCCGATCGTCCAGGTACTGCTGGGCGACGGCCGGGTTCGGCAGGATGCCGGCGTTCAACGCCTCGCGGCGGAGCAGCACGAACAGCTCGGGGCGGTGCAGCAGATTGGCCGCCACGTCTGGCCCCAGCTGGAAGTCGAGCAGCGACGCCGGCATGCCGCGCGACATGCGGGGGTCGTACTTCCTCACGTAGGTGTTGACGGCGATCAGCTCCCGCTGGGCGGCGCCCACCTCGGTCGCCATGATCGCCTTGCCGCCGGCGCGGCCGACCTCACGGTCGGTCCGCTCTTGGCCTCCCGTCCCATTGCCGGTGCGGCCCGTGAAGACGAACGTGATCATCGACACGACGGCGATGCCGGCGACGAACTTCTTCTGGTGGTTGCGGATCAGCTTGATCATGGGCGAATTGGTCCGGCGGCCATGGGGGAGAAAACGGTGATAGTGGTCGCTGCTGCGATCACTTCTTCAATCGATCCAGTGCGGTGCGACCCTGTGCGGCGGCGGCCGTCCGGGCATAGGCCGGGTCGGTGGACAGCTGCTGGTACAGCGTCTTGGCTGCGGCGCTGTCGCCCAGCTTCTCCGCGATCTGGCCGGCCCGCAACAGCGACTCGGCCACGTGGGGCTTGTCGGGCAGGTCGCCGCCGAACGTGACGACCCGCAGGTAGGCGATCGCCACGTCCTTCAGCCCGTCGCCACCGGCGACCGCCAGTCCGTCCCGCGCCTGGGCCAGCGTGAACAGCGCATCCACCTGCTGCCCCGGATCGGTGAACAGCGCCCGGCTCTGCTGGATCGTCGACTCGGCCTGGGCGTACTGCCTGGCGTCGATCGCCGCCTCGGCCGAGTAGAGCTTCAGCATCGCCTGGTTCTCGGCGCTGGCTCCCCCCGCCGCCACCAGCAGCTGCAGCGTCTGCGCGACGCCGGTCTTGTCCCCCTTGGCCCGGGCGATCTCCAGTTGGACGCCGAGCAGCGCCGACTTCTGCGCCGACCCCGATGCCGCCGCCAGCCCTTTGGAGACGGCCGCGGCGGCGTCGTCCAGCCGCGGGTCATTGGGCTGCGGCGCGGCCGGCCGGGCGGTCGCCGCCGTCGCCGGGTCGGGACCGATCAGGGCGGCGTAGGCGGTCACCTCGGCGTCGTAGCGGTGCTGGAGCCGGGCGACCAGGGCCAGCCGTTGGCCCGCCCGCACCTTCAGCCACGCCGGTGCGCCGGCCGAACCCAGGGCCGAGGTGTACCCGTCGAGCGCCGCCTGGAAGTTGCGATTGGCGAACGCGTCCTCAGCAGCGTTGAAGGTGGGCTGCCCGTCGGCGGTGACCTTCTGGACGTCGGTCAGTGCCGCCGTCCGCGACCCCCCCGCCGGCGTCGTGTAGGTCAGCGTCCCGTTGACAATGCTGACCACCTTGACGTCCGGCTGCGGGATCGGGTTCGAGCCCGGCGCCCCCTTCAGGATCGTGTCGGCCCGAACGGCCGGCGAGACGGCGAGCGTCAGTCCGGCCAACATTGCCCACGATCGGATCATCTGAATCGCCTCCCATCATGAAATCGGCCAACTGTCCGACCACAGCGCCGTCCACGTCAGTCGACCACCACCGACTGTACCGCGAACGGATGCCGGCCCCAAGCCACGTTGAACATGGGTACGCGGCACCCAGCCACCCGCCGGTGGACGACCGCGGTGCAGCGACACCGCCAACAGACAACGCCCGATGAACGATGTTACACATTGTGACGAAACGTTACAGGTCAACGCCCAGTCATGATCGCCCGTTAACCTTGGATGGATAGAGAGTTGTATATGTCGAGTGGGCGCTCATTGCGCGTTACTGTGGCACAGCAATTAACGACAAAACCGACCGAACTCGCATGTGCCCGCCATTGGAGGAATGGTCCGTCCGCCCCGACCCGAGCCTCGGCGGCACCAACGCCTACCCGTGCCGCCGCGACTGCTGCCAAAGTTACCGGGAGGGTCAGCGATGCACCAATCTGGCTCGCTCTATAGCGCTGAATCAACGACGAAGCTAAACCACGCTCTGAGTTAGGCACCGGAACAAAATTTTCCTAGAGTGGCAGGAATTAACACTTTAATCCGAGGTGGTTCGTGCCAGTCGTGGCCTCGTCGGCCGCGGACTGCGTCACGCCCACGCGTGAGAACAGGCGAGTGAGAGGGTGAACCGATCGTTTGCGACGAAGCAAGCCACCGGCCATCCAGGTCTGTCGCATGCAGGAGAGGGGGGTCGAACCCCTACACCTTGCGGTACAGGATCCTAAGTCCTGCGCGTCTGCCAATTCCGCCACTCCTGCGTCGGCGGCGTTGATTAAAAGGCGTCCGCCGCGCGGTGTCAACGTTCGCCCGCGACCGCGTCCGCACCGATTCCTGATGTCGGGGCGGGCGGAAGTCGTTTTGACACCGCCCCCGCCGTTCCTAGACTTTCGCCCGATGCAGATGAGCGATGCCATCCAGCGGGCCGCGGGCAAGGCCGAGGCGTTGATCGAGGCACTGGGGTACGTCCAGCGGTTCCACAACAAGGTGGTCGTCGTCAAGGTCGGCGGCTCCATCATGGACAACGACGAGGCGCTCACGCACCTCTTGACCGACATCGTGTTCATGAACTACGTCGGCATGCAGCCGGTGCTGGTCCACGGCGGCGGGAAGGCGATCAACGACGCGATGGCCAAGGCCGGGCTGACGCCGCAGATGGTGCAGGGCCGGCGGTACACCGACGAGCGGACGCTGGCGATCGCCGAGCACGTGCTGTGCAACCAGATCAACCGGTTCATCGTGAACTTCATCCAGGCGCAGGGGTGCGAGGCGATGGGGCTGCACAGCCTGACGGCGAACGTGCTGCTGGCCGAGAAGACGTTCCTGGCCGGGCCCGAGGGTCGGCGGATCGACCTGGGGTTCGTCGGCGAGGTCCGCAGCGTGAACGCCCGGCTGCTGCAACTGCTCGTGCAGGCCGACTCGATCCCTTGCATTGCGACAATCGCACGAGATGCCACTGGCCAGCGGCTGAACGTGAACGCCGACACCGCCGCCGGCGCGGTGGCCGCCGCGATGAAGGCGGACAAGTTCGTGGTGGTCAGCGACACGCACGGCATCCGGTCCGACCCGAACGACCCCGAGAGCCTGGTCAGCAACCTCACGGTGGCCCAGATCGACGCAATGGTCGCCAGCGGTGCGATCGGCAGCGGCATGTTGCCGAAGGTGGAGGCGTGCGTCCACGCCATCAAGGGGGGCGTGGCCAAGACCCACATCATCGACGGGCGGATCCCGCACGCGCTGCTGCTGGAGATCTACACCGAGGCGGGGATCGGGACTCAGATCGTGCTGTGAGCGGCCATGCCGATTTCGGCTCCAGTTGCAAGTTCACGTGCAAAACGGTTCCCATCAGCGGTTAATACTATTTTTTGGCGAGACTCGTCGCCTTCAATGAGCTCTAAGCTCTTGAGCCAGTTCAGGCGGAACGTCACCTGGTTACGAGTCTTCCAACCAACGCCCAAAACTCGTGCCAGTTCAGCGGCAATTTCCCTGGGTCGCCTCGGTGACACAGAGACGAAGGCAATGATCTCGCGATACCCGAGAAGAATGTCTGACTTCATCTGGGCAACTTGATGCCGGGCAGCCGAAAGGTCGCGAGTTGCGGTGCTGAGCAGTCGGCGTCCGCTATTTGTGAGTGTGATCCGACCTCCGGGAACCTGATACAAACCTAGGTTTCTTGGGTGTGCGATATAACCATCCAACGCGTCCGGACCGGTGATATCGTATTTGGCGAGATACCACGCCCGCGTCGCCGGGACAGATGACCCATCCTCACCCACGTGTTCGAGAACCCGTAGAAGCGTGTTGAAGTACGCATGCTCCCCCCCAGGGAGGGGATAATCTGACGCCCGACGTCGACTCCGGAAAACGGCCTGGGCAACATCTTCCGGATCGTTGTGTTCGATCAGGTCTATCGCCGAAATCTCGGTCAGCCGATACACGTATTCCTGAATCAACGGATGGACACGCTCCGGCGACAGACTCGGCTTGAGGTGCAGGATCGCCTCAACACGCTGCCAAAAGGGGGTATTAAGGTTCACGTCCATAGCTCGATTCTACCCTGAGAGACGGGCGAGCGGCACTCGTTCCGCCACAAACGCCGAAGAGTTCATCACACGGTTCAACATCGATACGCCGACCTGAGTGTGGAAACTGATCTGGTCGGCTCCAGGATGGATTCTGCGATTGTCCCAGTTTGCCGCCAGGGGTCCTCTCACCCAATCGTACCATGGGTGCGGTGATCCGGGATCATGCGCCAACAGGTGCGACTGACGGAGCGATCGGAAGCGAACGACGAACTCCCAGTACGACTCATCGGCAGATCGAAATTCGAGCGAACGCCAGGTCGCCATCTCCGACGTTGAAACGTCAAATCTGAGCGAGACAGGATGCTCAGCCATCTGGTTAGCCCTTGACAACGAGCCGAAACGCTGCCTTGCCCACCCTGCAGCTTGTCGCGGGTAAGTTGTGAGATAAAAACCGCGTCCGAAATCGGTATTTGTTCGGCTAAACCTGAGGGCGATCCCGTACTTGTACATTTTCCCTAGACTTATCGACGTACACCCGTGATAGAGGCGCATCAAGCCAGGGGACTCAAGACCAGAGCTTTCAGGACCTGAGGCTGTGCCACCCCCATGCGACGTCATCGCGCGTACTCCACGCTGCGCACCTCGCGGATCAGGGTGATCTTGATCTCGCCGGGGTACTGCAGGTCGGCCTCGACCTTCTTGGCGATGTCGCGGGCGATCTTGGCGCTGATCCGGTCGTCCACCAATTTTGCGTCCACGATCACGCGGATCTCCCGGCCGGCCTGGATGGCGTAGGCCTGGCGGACGCCCTCGAAGCTGAGGGCGACGTCCTCCAGGTCGTGCAGCCGCTTGATGTACCGCTCCATGCTCTCGCGGCGGGCGCCGGGCCGGCTGGCGCTGATGGCGTCGGCGGCGGTGACGATCGGCGTGTAGGGCGTGGTGGCGGGGACGTCGCCGTGGTGGGCGAGGGCGGCGTTGAGGATCGCCTCGGACTCGCCGAACTTCCGCAGGAACTCCATGCCGATCTGCGGGTGGCCGCCCTCCACCTCGTGGTCCATGGCCTTGCCGATGTCGTGCAGGAACCCGGCGCGACGGGCGATCGTCGGGTCCAAGCCCAGCTCGCCGGCGATGGCCTGGGACAGGTAGGCGACCTCGAGGCTGTGCTTGAGCACGTTCTGGCCGTAGCTGGTGCGGTAGTTGAGCCGGCCGAGCATCGGCAGGATCGCCTTGGGCAGGTTCGGCAGGTTGGCCTCGATGGCCGCCTCCTTGCCGATGCGGATCAGCGTCTCGTCCATCTCCTTCGTCGTGATCGCAACCACCTCCTCGATCCGGGCGGGGTGGATCCGGCCGTCCTGCACCAGCTTCTCCAGGCTGATGCGGGCCACCTCGCGGCGGACGGGGTCGAAGCAGCTGACGATCACCAGGCCCGGCGTGTCGTCGATGATCACGTCGACGCCGGTCGCCTTCTCGAAGCTCTTGATGTTCCGCCCCTCGCGGCCGATCACGCGGCCCTTGAGCGCGTCGTCCGGGATGGCCACGCTGCTGGTCGTGTGCTCGCTGGTCTGCTCCGAGGCGTACTTCTGGATCGCCCCGATGATGATCTGCCGGCTCTTGTCGCGGGCCTCCTCGGTGGCCAGTTCGACCGATCGCCGAATGATCTCGCCGACCTCCTGTTTGCACTCGTCCTCGACGCGGAGCAGCAGCAGTTCCCTCGCCTGCTCCGGGGTGATGTTGGCCATCTTCAGCAGCCGCTCGCGCTGCTCGGCCAGCACGGCCGTCAGCTGCTGCTCCTGCGTGGCCACCCTCTTCTCGCGGGCGGTTACCTGCCGGTCCATCTCGTCCAGCCGTTGCTGTTTCACGGTCAGCGTGTCCAGCTTTCGGTCGACCGTCTCCTCCTGTTTGGAAACGCGGGCGGCCTCATCGGCGACCTTGCGACGGGTCACGTCCAGGTCCCGGTCGAACGTCTGGCGAACCTTGAGCTGCTCGGCCTGGGCCTGGAGCACGATTTCCTTGGCGTGGGTCTCGGCCTCGCGGCGGGTCGCCTCGCGGCCGGCCTCGGCCTCGGTGTGGGCGCGGGCGATCAGCTTCTGCCCGCTGATGGCCGACAACGCGTGGTAGGCGGCCGCCCCCAGGATGGCAGCGACGATTGAGATCAGGATGTAGAGCATTACCGCACAGCCTCCTCACGCGGCCGGGTCGCCCGGAAGGGACGAGGCCGATCGCGTGACACAAATAGGCGTCGTCCCGACGGTCCACCCGGTTTCGGGCGGAACCCAGGCGGGACCGACGTCATCAGCGGAAAGCAGCGGCAGGGTCGGACGGGGGAATGGAGGTGGGCGGGCCACGAACGGGCGCGGCGATGCAAACCGCCCGGCGAACCGGGCGACGCGCATCGACGACGGCCACGATCAGTTCGTAACAATCGGCAGGCAGGGCCCACCGGCGGGCATCGCCCCGGACCGATGGGTTGCGCGCGATCAGCCGGAACAGGGGTGCCCAAGCGACCGCCACCAGCCCAGCGGCCAGCAGCAGCACGGCCACCGAGATTCGGTGGTCCGCCAGGGTGTTCACGACTCCGAGGAATGCCACGTTCACAGTTCCGCCCCGTCGGGGTCGTCGGCTTTCGACCGGCGTCCGAAACGGGCTAAGCGTCCGACTCTGCTCGGCTGGGAGTCATCCGCTACAACTCCCAGCCACGGGCCGACTTGGCGGCGAGCAAAGTCGCGCGACACCGTCTGCCCGAGTTGATTCACTCTCAGCTGGAAGCTTACGCCCGAAGGGGCGGATTGACAAGGCGGCGTGAGGGCAAGCTGCCTCAGTCGTGGTCCGGGCGCAAGAGGAGCGTGGTTCGGAACGGAATCAGAACGCGGGCTGCGGCTGCACGCCCCATCCCATGGATGCGGGGGGCTCGACGATCGGCGACGCGGCCGGCTTGGGAACGGCCGACTTGTTGTTCGTCAGCACGACCGTTTCCCACAGGTCGATGTGCCGGAGCTTGTACCGGTAGTCGACGACCGCGCCCGTCTGGTCGAGCAGGTCCTGCAGGGCCAGGTCGCTGCGCCAGCCGATCTTGGTGCAGATGGGGTTGGCGATCTTCTCGATGAACGCGATCAGGCGGTTGGTCGATTGGAAGTGGTTGACGATGACGATCTTCGCCCCCGCCTTGGCCACCCGCTGGGCCTCGCGGATCAGCCGGAACGGGTCGGAGACGACCGTGATCACGTGGCTGATGAAGATCTGGTCGAACGTGTCGTCGCCGAAGGGCAGGTGCATCGCGTCGGCCTGGAACACGCTGGCCGAGAGGCCGCGGTCGACGATCTTCTTCCGGCACTCGCGCAGCATCCCGGCCGACAGGTCGACGCCCACGACCCGCCCCTTGGCCGGCGGGTAGAACGCCAGCGACGCCCCGGTGCCGATGCCCAGGTCGAGCACCACCTCGCCGTCGGACACGTTCATGTGCTCGATCGCCCGGCCGATGCGGTTGCGGACCAGCCGGCCAAACGTGGCGTCGTAGAACCCGCTGTGGACGTCGTAGATCTTCCGCGTGCTTTCTTCGCGCATCAACTTGGACATGGGACGGCGGTCCTTCTGTGCTTCCTGCCTGTGGCCGGCCGGCCGCCCGGTCGATGGCCTCGACGACGCGTCACTCTATGACCCCCTGCCCGGTTTGCCAAGGTGGGGAATCGACCGCCTGCGCGAAACGTGAAGACGTGAAACGTGACGGCGTCGTTGCTCACGTCTTCACGTTTCACGATCCATCACTCCTCCATCATCCCCGCCGCGGCGGCATCCACGACCCACGACAGCTTGCCGGTCGGGCGGATGCCCTGGATCGGGAGCACCTTCGCATCCTGCGGCCCCTCCAGCACCTGGTGCAGGCGGTCGGCCTTCTTCGCCCCCTCGACGAGGATCAGCACGGCCGCCGCCTTGTTCAGGAACGGGTAGGTCATCGTGATCCGCCAGGTGTTGAGCTTCTCGACGTGGTTGGCGACGCAGCGGTGGTCGCGCTCGTCGAGGGCCGTGGTGCCGGGGAACAGCGATGCGGTGTGGCCATCGTCGCCCATGCCGAGCAGGACCATGTCGGGCCCGCCGTCGTGGAACTTGACCTTGAGCAGCTCGCCGTACTCCTTGGCCGCGTGCTCGGGCGGGAGCTCGCCGCGCATGCGGTGGATGTTGGGCTCGGGGATCGGCAGCTTGCTCAGCATCGCCTCGTGGGCCATGCGGTAGTTGCTGTCCGGGTGGTCGGGCGGCACGCAGCGCTCGTCGCCGAAGTAGATCTCGACCTTGCTCCAGTTCAGCCGGCACCGGTACGGGTCGCTGGCCAGCAGCTCGTACAGCAGCTTCGGCGTGGACCCGCCCGACAGGACCAGCGTGAACATGTGCTGGTTGTCGGCCAGCTTCCGGTCGGCGGCGGCGACGATGCGCTCCGCCGCCTCGTGCGGCAGGTCGGCCGCGTTGGGCAGCACCTTGATCTCGATGTTGGGGTCGGCCGTCTCAGGGCTGATCGGGCTGCTGTTAACGACGTCGGCCATGGCGGGTGCCTCCTGCGTGAGTGTTGCGGCCCGACTGTAGCCGATCCGCCGGCCGGCGTCAGTCGGTGACTTCGCATTCACCTTGCTCGGCCCCGGCCACCAATCCTCAGCCATGTTGGACAACCAGGCGGTCGTACTCCGCGTGCGTGCCAATGAAGAACCAGATGATCACCTCGCCGTTGCGGACGCCGACCGCGCGATAGCCGTCGTTTACGCGTACACACCCTAGCGGCTGCTGGGCGTTCAAAGCTGTGAACTCAACGCCGGGATTTTGGCGGTTGGCCTGGAACCGGCGGTATGCCGCCCTGGCTCGCCGCCGGATGTCCGCCGGCAGCCCCTCGAAGCTCTTCCGAAATCCTGCGTGGAGTTTGGAGATCACAGTCGGTCCGGATCCAACGGCTCCGTCTCACCCCGGGCGTTAGCGGCGAGCACCTCATCGACCAGCCGCTGCACGCCGACCGCATGCTTGGCCCCTAACTCTTGTTGGAAGTCATGAGCAGCGCCACAGCCGGCATCGCGCCGAAAAGAATGGCCGCTGCCGTCGCCGTCCAAAGGTAACATCGCGCGATCGTGCGCCGCGGTGGCAGCCAGAAGCAGCCGATCGCGACGAGGAGCGATAGCACTTGCACTGCATAGCCGGGAAAGCCAAATATCACCAGACTCATGGTCGGGCCCCAAGGTGCTGATTCGCCATGCCGATTCGCATACACTTCATTCGCCTGTGCGAGGTGTGCGACGGCCCAAAACTAACCTGCAAAGCCGGCGGCCGCCATCGTGATCAAATGTGCAGCGACGAACTTGAATGCACCGACCCGAAGACGGAAGGTCGATACGTCGCGCTGCGGCTTCGCCGACACGTCGAGGCTCTTCGGCGCGTTGATCATCGGATACCCCATCACGCCACCGCGTGTGCCGGCTTCGGCAAATCATCATGGATTGTCTGCTGCTTCGGCTGGCTGCCGTCGAAGCTGAACAGGATCATGTCGTCGTCGATCCGGGCCTGCAGGTGGACCGGCCGCTGCCAGATCTTGTGCAGGTTGCGCAGCGTTTCTACCGCGAACTTGATCTCCACGTCCAGCCCGTTGTGCTTGTGGGCCAGGTACAGCTCGCCGCGGTTGCCATAGTTGCCGTCGACCACGTAGATGAACGGCTGGCCCATGTTGGTCAGCCGGTACAGCATGGTCTGCTTGATCCGCACCGGGTCGCGGCTCAGGATGCGCATCTGCCCGGTGTGGGGGTCCCGGCCGTACTGGTAGAACTTGTGCTTCTCGATGAACTCCGGCGTCATGAACTCGTCGATGAAGTTCACGTCGTTGTAGACCCGGCGAACCTCGAAGATCTTCTCCCGCCCCTGCCCCAGACCCGTGTCCCACCGCTTCCGCTCGCCGAGACGGTCGGCGTCGTCGTAGGCCTTGCCGAACTTGCCCTTGTTCCACCGGTCCTCGATGTCGCGGAACAGCTCCAGCCCGATCTTGTAGGGGTTGAAGTTCCCCGGCGGCATGTGGACCGTGCCACTATGATGATCCGCGTAGTCAATCACTTCCGAAGCATCTAAGAAGTGCTTCGTCATCATGGTGGAGTGCCAGTAGCTCGCCCACCCCTCGTTCATGACCTTCGTCATGCCCTGCGGTGCGTAGTAGTAACTTTCCTCTCGAACGATGGAAAGGCAATCCGCCTGCCAGTCCTCCAGCCGGGCGTGATCCAGCAGGTACTGTAGAACGTCCCGCGTCGGCTTCACCGGCGACGCGTGCCGCATCTTCGCCCGGTCCTCGCCCCGCTTCTTGGCCTCGGCCGCCAGCCGCACCGGCGGGTTGATGTACCGGTCCATGTAGTCCTTGGCCCGGTACTTCTCGATCGGGTCCTCCCGTGGCGGGGGGACGTCCTTCTCGTCCAGCGGGCCGCGGTTGAGGAACATGCTGTGCGGGTCGATCAGGTGCTCGACGCTCAGGCACACGTCCAGCCACCGCTCCACCACGTCCGACCCGTGCTTCTCGATGTGCTTCCGCACGTGGGTCGAGTGGTTCGCCATCTCGTCCATCATCTTGCGGTTCGTGGCCGCGAACCACAGGTTGTTCTTGAAGAAGTCGCAGTGGCCGTAGACGTGGGCGATCACCAGCTTCTGGTCGACCAGCGGGTTGCTCTCCTGCAGGTAGGCGTAGCACGGGTCGTTGTTGATCACCATCTCGTAGATCCGGCCCAGCCCGTAGTGGTGCTGCTTGCGGAGCCGCTCGTACTCCATGCCGAACCGCCAGTGGGGGTACCGCTGGGGGAACCCGCCGTAGCCGGCGATCTGGTTCATCTGCTCGTAGTCGCACATCTCGAAGACGGTCGGGTAGAAGTCGAGCCCGTAGGCCCGGGCCTGCTCCCGGATCTGCTTCTTGGCGGCCAACAACTCCGGCGGGAACGGGGCGAGCGTGTGCGAAGCCATGCGGTGGACTCCTGGTGCTGGTGGGACGGCCGATCATACCCCAAGACCACGCTTCCCGGCGAAGGCGAGCGTACGGTCCCGCAGGATTTGGAGGCCCACCCTTGAGCGAGTACCAGTACTCCGAGTTCCTCGCGCTCGACCGCCCGCTGACCGCGGCTCAGCAGGCGGCCGTGCGGCAGGTCTCCACCCGGACAGAGATCACCGCTACGTCGCTCGTCAACGCGTACCAATGGGGCGACTTCTAGGGCGACGTCCACGACTTTCTCAAGCGGTACTACGACGCCCACCTCTAGGTCGCCCCGGATCAGCAACGCGTGGAAGGACGTCGACCTTTTCATCGACGAGCGGAACCGCCAGTCGTATGATCAGGCCGCCAACCTGCCCGCCGATCTCAAAGCCGTGGCCGAACAGCCCGGCGGTGACCCCGGCCGGCTTCCGGAGCCAGCTGGCCAGAAGGTTGTCCGACAACAGCCGTCGGCCCAACCTCATCGCTGCCGCCCTCCGGGTAGAATTGGTTTCCTGGCCAGGATGACGATCGCCGGCCAGAAATTCACTCACCGGAGTTCACGTGACCGGCCTCGTAAGCCTCTTCTCCGTGTTGCCCGAAGTCGCCCAGGGCGAGACCCGCAGCATCTGGATCCGGGGTGACCCCAACGCGGTCGCCGCAGCTGCGGCACCGACCGACAACTACGGGTTCCTCGAGTACTACTGCGACGATCCCACGTGCGACTGCCAGCGCGTCCTGATCATCGTGCAGGCGGCCTCGACCGGGCGGACCGTGGCGACGATCAGCCACTCGTTCGACCCCCCACCGGCCGGCGGCATCGTGAGCGAGCAGACGTTTCTCGACCCCCTGAACCCCCAGTCCCCGTTCGCGGCGGAGATGCTTCGACTGTTCCGCGACGTCGCGCTCGACGACCGGTACACCAATCGCCTTCGCCGGCACTACAGGATGGTCAAAGACCTCGTGACAGCCTCACCCAGGCGGCGCCTGACCACGAAGAAGAGGAGCCCGGGTCGACGTTCGAAACGGTGATGACCGAGCGACGGCCGCCGGCTCACCGCCGCCGCCCCTTGCGGTTGCGGTCCTTCTTCGGCGTGTGGCTGCCCTGCCGGAACAGGCTTGCCGTCGGCTCCGATGCCGGCCGCTCGGCCGCCGCGTCAGGTAACGCCCGGAGGAACGGTGCCTCACCCTGCCGCTTTTGCGGATCCGCCCGCGCGTCGCGGCCCCGCTTCGGTCCGCCCCGACCCATGCCGCCCAGCTTGAGCAGTCCCCGCTTGAGCACGTGCGGCAGCATGAGCATGGAGAGCTTGCTCGTGATCGGGTGGTCCGGCGCGAGCTTGCTGAGCAGGTCCAAGTAGATCTGCGCGCCATCGACGTCGTTCTCGGCCAGGCGATATTCGCCCAGCATCCCCCACAGCGCGGCCGCCTCGGTCACGTGGAACTGCGTCCGCTCGGGGTACATCATCTTCAGGTCGAGCTCGCCCCCCGGCGCCTCGCGGACCTTCTCCGGATGGCCCTCATCGAGGTACCGCTGGGCGTTTCCACCCAGGCAGACCAGTCCAGCGGCGCGGGCCTCGCCCGCCGCGGCAACCATCAGGTAGGCAAAGCCCACCCTACATGACTCGATGTGGCGGGCCGCATCGTCCCCCTGCATTACGCCCGCGGACGGCGTCCGCCCGGCGGACGCCGCGGGTCGATCTGCTCGGCCATCACGATGTTTGGGATCGAGATCAGCTTCAGCTGTGTACCGGTCCGAGCCATAGGATCGTCGTTCAGCCCAACCACCAGCGACAGGCCGGAGATCATGGCGCGCAACCGGTTATTGACCAGGAACTGATCGCCACTGGCCAGCGTGACGCGGAACGGTTTGAACGGTTCCTCGTAAAGAATCTCTTCGAGCTCTGACGGACTCATTCGACCTCCGACAGTTCCGCGGGCCGTGCCCACCACACTCACTTTGCGTTTTCGGAAAGCCACCAGATTAAGAGGTACCCGAGACCACCAAGTACGACCACGCACAGGATGGGAATGGCGAACGCCAGGTAGATCTTCGACCCGGTTCCCAGCCGCACTCAGTGCCCCTTCCCAAAAAACGTCTTGATCGAGTCGTAAATGTCATCCTTCGAGTTCACCCGGCTCGTCAGCACCTTCGCGTGCGCCCGCAGGTGCTCGTGCAGCACGTTGATGAAGTTGCCGCTGCCGTAGGCGCTGGCGACCTGGCAGTAGCCGAACATGTTGGCGATCGGCAGCAGCTGCTCCTTGAGGATCTTCACGCACTCCCGGCTGTCGCTCTCGGAGCTGTTGTCGCCGTCGCTGAAGTGGAACAGGTAGATGTTCCACTCCTCCGGGCTGTAGTGGGCGTCGAGCAGTTGCTTGGCCGCCTTGTACGCGCTGCTGATCTTGGTCCCGCCGTCCTCGCGCAGGTGGTAGAACGTGTGCTTGTCCACCTCCTTGGCCGAGACGTCGTGGACGATGTACCGGCTCTCGATCCCCTCGTAGTTCTTCCGCAGCCAGGTGTCGATCCAGAAGCTCTCCATACGCACCAGCTCCTTCTGCTCCTCACCCATCGAGCCGCTGACGTCCATCATGAAGATGATGACGGCGTTGCTCTGCGGGGCCTTGACCTCCTTCCAGCTGCGGTAGCGGATGTCCTTCTTCTCCGGGATGATCACCGGGTGGGCCGGGTCGTACGTGCCGGTGGCGATCGACCGCTTCAGGGCCTCCTTGTACGACCGCTTGAAGTGCCGCAGCGATGCTGGGCCGACCTTGCGCAGCGAGCTGAACTTCTCGCGCACGGTGGTGATGCGGTGCTTCCCCTTGGGGTCGATCCGCGGCAGCTTCAACTCCTCGGCCAGGATGTCGGCCAGCTCGTCCAGCGACAGGTCGACCTCCATCAGGTGCTGCCCAGCCTGGTCGCCGCCCTGCCCCTTCCCCTTGCCCGGCTGCCCCTTGCCGACGACGTCGCCCTCTTTCCCGTCGCCCGCGCCGACGCCGCCGCCGTTGTCGCCGTAACGGAAGTGGGGCAGCTCCACGCCGCGCACGGGGATGCTGATCAGGTGCTTCCCCTCCTTGCCGATCAGCTCGCCCTTGGTGAGGAACTTCCGCAGGTCGTCGCGGATGCGCCCCTTGACGATCTGGCGGAACCGCTGGTGGTCCTTCTCGATCTTGAGGATCATGGGCGGGCCCTCTGGTTGAGCCACGCTTCCAACGCTTGCACGAGCGGCTCAAGATCGCGTGAGACAACCTCCCACACGATCTCGGCCTTCACGTTGAAGTACACGTGGACGAGTTGGTTCCTCATGAGCACGATGTCGCGCCACGGTACAGTTGGCATCGTCAGTCGCGTCGGCTCCGCGACGCGATTGGCGGCCTCGCCGATCTCCTGGATGCAGTTGACCACGGCTCGGCGGTACATCACGTCGGTGTCGAGGCTCGCGCGGTCACGCCCGACAGAGAAACCCATCGCCTGTCGGGCGGCGTCGATCATGTGGCGAACGCGGACCTCGTCGGGATCGGGCGCACTAGGCGGCATACACAAGCCTCGCGTTGTAAACCACGAACTCGCGGAAATATGGCGACAGGTCCTCCGGCGTCCGCAGGTCGGCGGTACGGCCGATCAGGTCAGAGAGGTCGCCGCACATGCCGCCGATGTCGAACAAGCTGACCCGTCTGTCCGGCGCGAAGTCGACGAGGAAGTCCACGTCGCTGTTGGGTCCGAACCGATCGGTGAGGATCGATCCGAACAGAGACAGCCGCACGATGCCGTTCCGACGGCAGAAGCCGGTCAGCTGCGCCAAGTCGAAATTGATCCCGTGCAGTTCCATGCCGCCCACTCTACCTTGCAACATCCCTCTCCCGACATCACGTCACCCCACCCGCCGCGTCATCAACCACAGCCCGATCAGCAGCACGACCACCGACCCGACCACGCCCACGATCGTCCCGGCCAGCATGTAGTGCGCCGCGTCGATCGGGTTGTCGCCGGCGACGGCGGCGGGCCTGGCCCAGCCGTACCTGGGGTCGGTCAGCCAGAAGAACGCCACGCCGAGCAGTCCCGCGACGACCAGCGACGCGCCGGGGCGGCGGCTGCGCGAACGGGTGACAGGCGCGTCAGCCACGGGACCCCCTCCGTCGGAGCCCCAGACGTACATCCGGTGCTGCACAGGCGCGATGGTGACTCATCGCATTTTCTCCCATCGCGCCAGGTCGGCCACGCGGCCGTCCGCGTACCGCAATCCTACCTCTGCCGCCCCGGTCTTCGCCGGGCCGTTCGGCTCGCGCCAGCTGACGAAGTAGGCCCACGGGTAGCCGAGCCGGTGCATGCGGGCCACGTCGGGGACGCCGTCGAACTCGGTCAGGGCCATCAGCTTGCCCGGCGCGAGCCGCGTGCCGTCGAGCCACGATTGGCCGAGCGCGTCGCGGTTGTCGGCGGGATAGCCGTCGGTGCCGACGATGTCGACGTAGCCGTCGCCGGGGTACCAACGCGGTTCAACTCGGTTGGCAAAGCTGTAGACCCAGATCAGGTTGTGCAACCCGTGGACGCGCGTCAGCCGGTCGTGCATCAGCCGCCACAGTGAAACGAACGGCCCCGGCCCCTTCGCGCCCCACCAGAACCACCGCCCGTCCGCCTCGTGCAGCGGCCGCCACAGCACCGGCACGCCGGCCGCGTCGAGCCGACTGAGGGGGACGGCGATCGCGTCGATGTCGCTGACGATCGACCGATACTCCGGCGACGCCGGACGGGCCAGGGCGATCGCCAGGTCGAACGTGGTGGCGTCGGCGTTGAACCCCTTGTACCAGCGGCGGTCGGCCGGCTTGCCGTCGGGCCCGATGCCCATCGCGTCCAGCAGATGTGCCGGGGCGTTCCAATGCCAACTGAGAGTAATTGCCTGGCCCGTCGCCGCGTGTCGCAGCACGTCCTCAACGGTGCCGCCCGAGTCGGCCCCGCGAGCGGTGCGGCTCGGCGAGAACTCCATCAGGTCGGCCCCGTAGATCGCCGGCCGGCGGCCACCGGCGTGGGCGGCGACGTACGCCTCCTCGGTCGGGCCGTACCCGCCGGACAGGGTCGCTGATCCGTACCCGGCGACCAGGCGATGCATCAACCGTCGCGCCGCCGGCGACGCCTGCCGGTCGCACAGGGCTTCCGACGGACGCACCGGCGGCACGACGACGGCTGGCGTCAGGTCGATTGCGTCCAGGTCGAAGTGTCCCCACCCGCCGCCGATCAACAACTCGTTGTCGCCGGCCGACAACTCCACCCGGCCGGCATCAACGCTGGACCAGCCGTCGTCCGCGGCCGGCAACATCACGTCCGCGGTCACGCCATTGACCTGCATCTGGATCAACTTGTGGGAGCCCGGCGACGCATATCGAACCCGAGCATCGTAGGCTCCGGGCGCAGCAGGGAACCGGAACGTGACGGTGTCGCCCGCCTTGACGAAGTTCGTGACGTACCCGGCGCCGGTGTGGTCGGGACGGGTGGTGGCGCGGGTCGTCGCGCCCCTCAGGTGGCCATTGATCGCCGACAGGTGGATCGGTGCGGCAGCCATGGACCCCGCCGTGGAGCAGGAGATCAGGAGGGCCGTCGTCACCAGGCGAGCGGGGGCCATGGGTTGGGCCCGCCGGACGACGGCGCGCGTGCCGTCACCCGGCGGGCTCGCTCAATCCTCCTGCTTCGTGTCGCCGCGGGCGAAGATGCTGGCCACGTAGTTCAGCACGTCGGTCGCGCTGGTCTCGTTGTAGCCGAAGTACTTGATCAGCCGCTGCTTCACCACGTCGATCTTCTGCTGCGTCTCGTCGTCGACGACGCTGCTGACCAGGTTCTTCAGCTTGATCGTGTCGCGCTGGTCCTCGAACAGCTTGAGCTCCAGCGCCTTCAGCAGCCGGGCGTTGGTGTTGTACTCGAACCGCTTGCCATCCAGGGCCAGGGCACCGATGTAGTTCATGATCTCCTGTCGGAAGTCATCCTTGCGAGAGTCGGGGATGTCGATCTTCTCCTCGATGGACCGCATGAGCCGCTCGTCCGGGTCCTCGTCCCGGCCGGTGTACCGGTTCCGCACCCGCTCGTGTTGCGTGTAGGCCCGGACGCTCTCGATGTAGTTCGTCGCCAGCCGCTTGATCGCGTCCTCGTCGGCGCTGATCGCCCGCTGCACCTCGCCCTTGAGGATGTCCTCGTACTCCTCGCGCACGGTGGCCAGCAGCTCCTTGTAGTCCTTCTTCAGCTCCTCGTCCGTGATCAGGCTGTGATGGCTCAGCCCCTCCTCCAGCTCGTTCATCACCATGAACGGGTTGATCGCCTTCTCCGTCTGCGCCTGGTGCGACACGAGCGCGTTGCTGATCTTGTCCTGGATGTAGCGCGGGCTGATGCCCTGCATCCCCTCGCGCGGCGCCTCCTCCTTCAGCTCCTTGATGCTGTCCTCGGTGAAGCCGGGGATGCTCTTGCCGTTGTACAGCTTGAGCTTCTGCATCTTGGTGATGCCCGCCTTCTTCGGCTCGGTCAGCCGGGTCAGCACGGCCCACATCGCCGCCACCTCCACCGTGTGCGGGGCGATGTGCATCCCCTTGATCCGCTCGGTGCCGAAGTCCTTGTTGTAGATCCGCACCTCGTCGTCCAGGCGGATGTTGTAGGGCACGTCGATCTTGATGGTGCGGTCGCGGAACGCCTCCATCATCTCGTTGCCCTGCAGCTTCTTGTACTCCGGCTCGTTCGTGTGCCCGAGGATGACCTCGTCGATGTACGTCTGAGCGAACTTCTTCGGCTTGATCATGTGCTCCTGCGACGCCCCCAGCAGGTCGTACAGGAACGCCACGTCCAGCTTCAGCACCTCGATGAACTCCACGATGCCGCGGTTGGCAATGTTCAGCTCGCCATCGAAGCTGAACGCGCGGGGGTCGGAGTCGGAGCCGTACTCGGCGATCTTCCGGTAGTTGATGTCGCCGGTCAGCTCGGTGGAGTCCTGGTTCTTCTCGTCCTTGGGCTGGAACGTGCCAATGCCGCGGCGGTCCTTCTCGCTCAGCACCAGGCGGTGGACCTGCACGTGCTCGATCACCTTCCGCCAGTCGCCGCCGTACAGCTCCATCAGGTCGCCCTGGATCTTCCGGCAGAACGGGCAGACGTCGCCGTACAGCCGGATCTTCCGCCCGTCCGGCAGCTTCTCGTTGATCGCCGTCAGCACGTCCTTCCGCGCCTCGAGCGGGATCAGCAGCAGCGGCTCCTCGTGCATCGGGCAGGCGAGGATCGTCTCCTCCTCCCCCGCCGCGCTCCCGGCCATCGCGCCCGGCACCCGCCAGCTGTACGTGAACGTCTTGCCCGCGTCGCTGCGGCTGTACGCCTCCAGACCCTTCTTCAGCAGCCGGGCCATGGTCGACTTGCTCGACCCGACCGGCCCGTGCAGCAGCAGGATGCGCTTCTCCGTGCCGTACCCCTGGGCGGCCGACTTGAAGAAGTCGACCAGCTGCATGAGCGGCCGCTCCAGCCCGAAGATCGCGTCCGCCCCGCCGTCGATCGGGTCGCCGAAGAACTTGTACTTGTTGATCTCCTGCTTGAACTGGGTCAGGTTGTCCTGCCCGTAGGTCAGGATCATGTCGTACACGCGCTGGAACGCGTTGCGGGCGACGGCGGGCGTCTCCATCACGACGTCCAGGTACTCCCAGAACGTCCCCTCCCAGTGCTGCTCGCGGAACTGGGTGACGTCCAACTTCTTGTCGATGATCGAAACGAGCGGGTTACTGATTTTCGCCATGGTGCTGTCTCTCCGTAGAACGGACCGACACGGCCAACCCGGACGCCGGGAACTTCACGTGCAAGACCAGCGGGAGTTACACCCGCGGACGGCGGCGTTCGGCTCGGCGGTTGCGAAAGAGCGTGACCGCGGGGCTGCGGCAGATCGGGAAACGCGGGTCGCGTTGGGCGGGACGGTCCGTCCCGCGGTGGCCCCATGTGTCGAGCCGAGTATACCCGAACGGCCCCCTGAATCCACAGTCAACCCGCGCCGTTCGACACCGCCACCAGTTGTTCCAACGTCCGTCGGGCCCGCCCGTCGTCCACCGCCGCCGCCGCCGACCCCATCCCCTCGGCCAAGGATCCGACCCGCCCGGCGACGGTCAGCGACGCCGCGGCGTTCAGCACCGCGATGTCGCGCATCGGCCCGCGCGCGCCCGCCAGCACCGACCGGATCGCCGCCGCCGCCTCGGCGACCGAGCCCACCTGCAGGTCGCCCAGCCGCGCGGTCGGCAGCCCCGCGTCGCCCGGGTCCAACCGCCACGTCTGGACGTGACCGTCGCGCAGCTCCGTCACCCGCGTCGGCCCCATCGTGCTGATCTCGTCCAGCCCGTCGTCGGCGTGGACGACCCACGCCCGCGTGCTGCCCAGCTCGCGCAGCGCCGCCGCCACCTGCTCGGTCAGCTCCGGCGCGAACACGCCCAGCAGTTGGTGTCTCGCCCCGGCCGGGTTGGTCAGCGGCCCCAGCACGTTGAACAGCGTCGGCACGCCCAGCGACGACCGCGCCGCCGCCACGTGTCGCATGGCCGGGTGATGGCTCCGCGCGTAGGCGAAGCAGATGTTGGCCGCCGCCAGGCACGCCGCCGTCGAGCCCTCCAGGTTCACGCCAAGGTGTTCCAGCACGTCGGCCGACCCCGACTTGCTGCTTGCGCTACGGTTGCCATGCTTGACGACGGTGACGCCCGCCGCCGCGGCGATGATCGCCGCCGCCGTGGAAATGTTGAACGTCCCCTTCACGTCCCCGCCGGTGCCGCAGGTGTCGAGCACCGCGCCGGTGGTCGGCACGGTGACGCGAACGGATCTCGCCCGCATCACGCTGGCCGCCCCGACCAGCTCGTCAACCGTTGACCCCTTCGCCGCCAGACCGACGAGCAGCCCGCCGATCTGCGCGTCGGTCGCCTCGCCCGCCATGATGTGGTCGAACGCCGCCGTGGCTTCCTCACGGGTCAGGTCGGCGCGACGGCAGAGCTTCAGGAGGATGTCGCGGAGGGGGTTCGGCATCGCGATCATCACCTCTCGACCAACGATCACCCGAAGTGCAGGATGCCAATGCCTTGCACGAAAGGTTTGTTCGTCCCCGTCCGTTTCACGGATGAGCCCGGTGGGAATCCCGTTCGACGATCCCAAAGTTCATCCCGGCTATACTCGTTTACACCGTAACGATTTAAGCCAGTTTCGGGACGCCTGGGACGAGTGGAAGACCGTCCCATTTCGTCCCATTTCGTCCCGCGGTGTCGACGCCTTCCGCCTGGAGCGGGGGCCGACTGGTGCATTTCACCCCACCACCCGCGCCCCGTCCGTCGCCGTCGTCACGAACACGCCGGGCTGCACGTTGAACTTCGCCGGATACACGTGGTTTAGCTTCGCCGACAGCGTGTCCACCGCGTCCGGCTTGACCAGCGCGACGATGCAGCCGCCGAACCCGCCGCCGGTCATGCGGGCGCCGTACACGCCGGGGACGGTCACCGAATGCTCGACCAGGTAGTCCAGTTCGACCGTGCTCACCTCGTAGTCGTCGCGCAGGCTGTTGTGGCTCTCGACCATCAGCCGGCCCACCTCGGCGAAGTCGCGGGCGACCAACTGCTCCGCCGCCGCCGTGGTGCGTCCGATCTCCCCCACCACGTGCCGGCACCGGCGGAACGTCAGGTCGTCCAGCTTCCCCTTAGCCGCCTGGACCTGCTCCATCGTCACGTCGCGCAGGGCTCGCACGTCGGGATGCGACTTCTGGAAGAACGCGACGCCCGCCTCACACTGGTGCCGCCGCTCGGCGTACTCGCCGCCGCTCAGCTCGTGCTTGACCATGCTGTTCACGATCACCACCCGTAGCGATGCCGGATCGATCGGGATGTACTGCTTGGTCAGGTCCCGGCAGTCCAGCAGCATCGCCGTGCCCGCCCGGCCGCCGGCCACGATCGTCTGGTCCATGATCCCGCAGGGCACCAGCGCGAACTCGTGCTCGGCCTTCTGGCTCAGCAGGGCCAGGAACTGGCTGTCGATCTCCTGGCCCGACAGCGACAGCAGGGCCCGCCCGGTCCCCACCTCCAGCGCGGCGCTGCTGGAGAGCCCCCCGCCCATCGGCAGCGTGTTGGTCAGCAGCGCGTCCATTCCCGCCAGTTCGGTCCGCCCCGCCTCGATCAGCTTCGCCGCGATGCCCTTGGAGTAGTTCGCCCATTTCGGCTGCCCCCGCGTGATCGGGTCGCGCAGCGAGAACTCGGCCACCTCGCCCGGGTACAGCACCGTCGCCAGCCGCACCCGCGCATCGTCCCGCTTCCGGCACACGATCAGCACGTGCGGCTCGATCGCCATCGGGAACACGAACCCATCGTTGTAATCGGTGTGCTCGCCGATCAGGTTCACCCGCCCCGGCGATCGCACGATCTGGATCGTCCCGCCCGCCCCGAACGTCTTTTCAAACTCGGCCCGGGCGGCCGCGAACTCCGCTGCCGTGTCGTGCTGGTCGTGGTAGTCGAGCGGGGCCGAGGGACCGGCGGCGGTGTGCGGGGCGGGCATGGCGGCGACTGTAAGAACGGGGCAGGGGGGATTCAAGACAACTGGGGCGACGCCGGACGGCTCGTCCGCCTGCACTGGCGATTGCGCCGGGCATCTGAAATAATCGGCTCCTGAGGCGTTGTACTCCCGGCGTGACCTGATCCGCGACGCCGCCGAGCCGACCCGACCCCCTTCGCAGAGGTGCCAGAGATGAAGACCCCTACCCGTGTGGCCATCGCCGTTCTCTTGGTCGGCCTGACCGGCGTGCCGTCGTTGGCCGCGAAGAAGAAGAAGGCGGCAAAGCAGGACCAGCAGGACCCCACCCCGCCGGCCACCCCGGCCCTGCCGACGAGCCAGCCGACCGCCGGCAATCCGGCCCTGGCCAAGGCGCAGTCCGACCTGACCGCCGCCCAGAAGGCCGCCCGCACGCAGTACGAGTCGAGCTCCGATTGGACCAGTGCCGCCGCCGACCTGAAGTCGGCCCAGTCGGCGTATGACGCGTCGGTCCCGCAGGCGATTGCCGCGCTGAAGGCACGTCCCGACTACCTCGCCGCCAAGGCCGACCTCGACGCCGCCCAGGCCAAGGTCGACTCGCTGCAGGGTTACAGTTCCACCGACGCCGCCGCCAAGAGCGACGCCGCCGCGGCCGCCATGTCGGCCCGCCTGAAGGTCCGCTCGCTCGAGGCGCAGGCGGTCACCTCCAACCCCGACGCCAGCGCCGCCCAGCAGAAGCTCGCCGCCGCCCAGGCCGCGATGTCGGCGGTCCGGCTCGGCGAGTCCAAGGCGGTCGACGCCGACCCTGCCGTGGTCGCCGCCAAGGCCGCCGTCGCCGCCGCCCACAGCGGCTCCGCCAGCTCGTGATGTTTGGCGGCGACCCCGAGGGCCGGGCGTTACGCGTTCAAGTCGACCGCCGTCGTTCCCACCGCCGACGCGGTGCTCGCGCCCTGCACGATCGTCACCGTCGGCACGTATCTTCCGGCCACGGCCGTCGCCGGCAGCCGCAGGCGCAGCTTGACAACGGTCGGCTTCCCGCCGGCCTTCACGACCACGCGTCGGCGAACGGTGCCGAGCGCAACGGCCGTCCCGTCCGCGGCCGTCAGCCCGAGCGTTGCCATGACCGGGCCGGCCGAGTCGGCGGTCCCGCCGTTGGTCAGCGCCAGCGTCAGCGTGACCCACCCGCCGATCTTGACGGCCGTCGATGTGGGCGCGACCGTCGCGGCGAGCGATACCGTCGACGCGAACACCGCTAACGTCGGCCCCGTGTTGGCGGCGATCGCGACGCCGGTCGGATCGGTCGCCACCGCCAGCAGCGCGTAGGTGTTCGCCGCCAGTGCCGTCGGCTTCACCGCGATCGCCCACGACGTCCCGCCGCCGGCCGCCAGGCTTACTGGTTTGGCCACGGTGGCCAGCAGCACCCCGCTCGCCGCCGCCGACCCGACGGGCGTCGCGTACACGGCGATCGTCGCCGTCCCCGCCAACGAAGCCGCTGACGTGTTCGTCACCGACACCGTCACCGACCGCTTCTCCTTCGTCCCACCGACCACCGTCGGTGGCAGCCCGCTGCGCGACACCGTCGGGGCCAGCCCGGTCACGGTCAGCGTCGGCGTCGGCGTCGGCGTCGCCGGGGTCGGCGCGGGGGTCACTGCGACCGACCGGCCCGACACGGAGTAGATCGTCGCCTGGCCGGTCACCGTGTCGGCGTAGGTGCCGTGCAGGTTGCCCAGCGCGTCGATCGAGACGTCGCTCGTGTACCCGGTAGCGAATGTGGCGACGGTCCGCAGGGCCGCCCCGCCCGTTGGCAACTCCAGCAACACCGACGTGCCCGCTGCCGCGTTGCCAGCCGTTGCGAACACGTCGCCCGCTTCATCCACCAACGGCTTGCCGTTGAACGCCTGGCCCGTCCCGCCCGGCAACAGGCGGACGCTCTTCGCCCCCGCAGGTAGTTCCAGCAGCGTCCCGCCGTTCGGCCCCTGCTGAGTCGTGATGAACAGGTTGCCCGCGACATCGCGCGTCAGCCCGGCCACGTCGTACCCCATCGTCGCCGGGACGGTCGCCAGCATCTTCGGCGACGTCCCGCCGTGCGCCACCTCGAACAGGCTGAACGGACCGCTTGGGTCGTCCGACGACGCCAGCGTGCCGAAGACGTCCTCCGCCTTGTCGGCCACGATCGACGACGCATACGTGCCCGCGCCGAGCGACACCGTCGTAAGCCCCGTCTCATCGGCCGGGTACTCGAAGACGCTGCTGCCATCTCCCAGCAGGCTGTCGACGACGCCGTAGAGGTTGCCCGACCCGTCGACCGTCAGTGACCGCGGCAGCGTCTCCGGCTTGTAGAACCGGGCCAGCACGTCCACCACGCCGAAGCCCGCGGGCAGTTCCCACAGCACCCCCTGCGTGTAGTCCTGGCCGAGCGGGATCTCGCCGGTTGCCACGAACCGAGTCACGCCGAACACGTCGCCGGCCGAGTCGAGCACCATCTGCCCGTACGGCTGCTCGACCGTGTTGTCGTACTCGATGATCGGACCGAACGACGCCAACACCTCTGGCGCGGTGTCCCCCGCCTGCACCACCACCAGCTGCGTGTGATCCGTCCCGTCGCCCCCAACGCGCGTGGCGTAGACGTCGCCGTACCCGTCGACGGCCACGTCCGTCGCCGGCGTCGTCGGGTAGTTCACGTCGTTCGTCAGCGACACGGTCGCCACGGCCGCGTCAAACAGCGCCCGCCGTTCTAAGCGATCAGCCGCGGGACGGGGGCGGACAGCCAGACCACGGCGCAAACGGCAGGCGGACATGCGCGTTCCCTCGATCAACGGTGGGCTGCGGAGCGTCACGATCAGCCGCCCGCGTCGCAACCCAGGAGGCGAGACCAGCGTAACGCCCCGCCCCGCCACCCTGCGTCGCCTCTGCCACCGCCCGGACAAATACCCGCATCGGCCATCGCCGCGTGGGGGGATTAAACCGTCTACGCCGCCGCGCCGACCGTGCGGCAGCCACAGCCCGGCCGCGTCGACGAACGGCACCATTTCCCGTTGCTTCGCACCATCGCCGGGACGGCGGCGGGCGACGCGGGGCATCGTCTTGACACCCCCGCGGCCGGTCCTAGCATCGCGGCCATTATGGCTAAGCAGACGGTCGCCGACGTGGACGTGAAGGGCAAGCGGGTGCTGATGCGGGCGGACTTCAACGTCCCGCTGAACGGCAGCACGATCACCGACGATCGCCGGATCGTGCAGGCGATGCCGACCATCAAGAGCATCATCGAGCGGGGCGGCCGGCTGATCCTCATGAGCCACCTGGGCCGGCCCAAGGGTGGACCCGAGGCGAAGTACAGCCTCCAGCCGGTCGCCGCGCGCCTGACCGACCTGGTGAACGCCTGCCGGGCCGTGCCCGACGCCAAGGGTGCGCACCACGCCGGGCGGAACACGACGGACCTGCACATCACGCACAACCCCGACGAGCGGCTGGCCGACACGCACAGCAGCGTGAGGTTCGCCCACGAATGCGTCGGCCCCGAGGTGGAGAAGCTGGCGGCCGAACTGAAGGACGGCGACGTGCTTCTGCTGGAGAACGTCCGCTTCCACAAGGAGGAGGAGAAGAACGACCCCGCCTTCGCCGCCCAGCTGGCCAGGCTGGCCGACGTCTACGTGAACGACGCCTTCGGCACGGCCCACCGCGAGCACGCCAGCACGTTCGGCGTGCCGCAGGCGCTGGCGGGCAAGCCGCGCGTCATCGGGTTCCTCATCCAGAAGGAGCTGAAGTTCCTCGGCGAGGCGGTGACCAAGCCAGTCCGGCCGTTCGTGGCGATCCTCGGTGGCGCGAAGGTGTCGGACAAGATCGCGGTGATCGAGCAACTGCTGAGCAAGGCCGACACGCTGCTGATCGGCGGGGCGATGGCCTACACGTTCTTCCTGGCCCAGGGCAAGCAGGTGGGCAAGAGCTTGGTCGAACGCGACAAGGTCGAACTGGCCAAGAGCCTGCTGGCCAAGGCCGGCGGGAAGATCAAGCTGCCGGTCGACACGGTGGTGAGCGACAAGATGAGCGACGACGCGGTCACGTCGGTGGTCGAGGGGGACATCCCTGATGCGCTGGAGGGGTTCGACATCGGCCCCAAGACGGTCGAGCTGTACAAGGCGGAGATCGCCAGGGCTCAGACCGTGATCTGGAACGGCCCGATGGGCGTGTTCGAGAAGAAGCCGTTCCAGAACGGCACCAAAGCCGTCGCCCGGGCCGTGGCCGACGCGACCACGGCGAACGGCGCGACGACGATCATCGGCGGCGGCGACAGCGCCGCCGCCATCGAGATCTTCGGCCTTGCCGACAAGGTCAGCCACGTCAGCACCGGCGGCGGCGCGAGCCTGGAGTTTCTGGAGAACGGGCAGTTCTCGACTTTGGACATCCTGGACTGATCCATCACCCCAAAAGCCTGGGCAGCTCGCTGCTTGGGTCGGATCGCCCGGCACCCCGGCTGCGAGCAGCCGGGGCTCTGCCCTGCGCCTCACTCTGGACGTCCGACACCGAAGCACCGATAGCGGTCGTCGACCATGATGCCGCTCCCTGTACAGTCGGTTTGCGGATGCGGTCGCACCTTCGCCTGTGGTGCCGCCACGGGACACTGCTGGTGCTTTGATCAGCCCCACCAGCTGCCGGTGCCGGTGATTGCGCAGGACGGTCAATGCCTCTGCCCGCACTGCCTGGCCGATCGCCTGACCGATCGCCTGGACGCGATTCGGCCCGCCCCGCCTCCCTCGATTGATGGTGGGGCAGGCGAGTAGCTCAGGGTGGTCGTCGGCGGTAGTTCGCTTCGGACGACAACCATCTCCGGGCGATTCTGCTCGCGGACGCCTAACGTCTGTGGGCCGCAATTGGTCCATGCGTCCGAGCCACCAGGTGCGACTGATGGGCGCGACGGTCCGGCGGGTCGAAGCCCCAATCAAGTGAATGCCATGCGGGTGATCTGTTCGGCCTGCGGGTGCAGCCTCGAAGTCGAGCCCGGCGTGGTGCCGGCGCGCGTCAACTGCCCCGACTGCGGCAAGCGGATCGACCTGCAAAAGCACCTGCCCGCCGGCGACGCGCTGGCGGCGTTGGACGTCGGGCCGGCGGCGACGAGCCCGCCCCGGCGGCGGCCGCCGCGGCGGAACTTGTCTTGGGCGATGCCCACCCTGGTCGCCGGTTGCCTTGGTGCCGTGGTGGTCGCCGTGGCGGTGGTGGCCACACGGTCGCCCACCGATCGGCCGACGCCTTCGCACGCGCCGGTCGCCGCCACGACGTCGCAACCCAGCCATCGGGATGAGCTGATCGCCATGGAGCGGGCCGCCGACGCGCTGGCCGGCCGGGGTGACGTCCAGGGTGCGTACGACGGATACGTGCGGCTGTTGGCCGTCGCCGCCGACTCCGGCACATCCTCCGACCCGGCAGCCGCGGCGGTGGTGGCCGACGCGCGGGCTGCGAAGCAGCGGGCGTTGGACGCCCTGGTCGAGAACAGATCCTCGCGGACCTCCACCGCGCGGTCGTGGTCGTCGGGCGCTTCGGCCGTCGCACCGACGACTGCCGCGACAGAAGAGGACTCGACGGCCTCCGCTAGTCGATCGGCATCCTCGCGGCCGACCCTGGTCGCGACGCGACCGGCCGAGCCACCGATCGCGGACGACCCCGCTGCCGCCGTCCGCCTCGCCGCCGACACGGCCCCGCCGTTGGCGAACCCACCGCCGCCGCCATCGCTGCACACCTACACGTTGCCGGACGCGATCTCCGACGCCGAGATCGGCGACGCGATCGACCGGGCGATCACCTGGCTGCGGGCGCACGGCGGGTCGGCGAAGGTGGCGGCGCCGCGGTTGGGGCGACTGCCGTTCGGCTTCGGTCAGCGGCGAGGGGGCGGCGGCGGGCGGCCCGTGAATCCGAATGACCAACTGCCCGGCACCGGCGACGATCCCGGCCAGCTGGGCAACCTGCCGCAGCAGCCATCCCGCGCGAACGGGCCGCGGATGGTGGTCGGGCCGGAGCTGGCCGACACGCCGGTCGGGTATCAGGTGTTGGCGACGTACGCGCTGATCCAGGCAGGGGAGTCGACCAACAAGGCGGGGCTCGGCGCCCGCGACCCGGCCGTGGTGGCCGCGCTCGACCAGCTCAAGCAGCTCGACCTGCGGGCCACCTACCTGCGCAGCCTGCGGGCGGCCACGCTCGCGGTCTACAACCGTGTTGAGGATCGGTCGTGCCTGGAGCAGGACGTCCGCTGGCTCGTCACGGCACAACGGCGCGGGGGGTACACGTACGGCATGCCGGTCGGGAACGACCAGTCGTACGACAACTCCAACTCGCAGTACGGGCTGCTGGGCGTCTGGTCGGGGGCGCAGTCGGGCATCTCGGTCGGCAGCAATTACTGGCAGGCGGTGGCGCAGCATTGGATCGCGTGCGCGACGCCAGCGGGGACGTGGGGGTACGAGGCCAACGGCAGCGCGCCCTACCTGTCGATGACGCTGGCGGGCGTGGCGTCGCTGCTGGTGTCGCACGAGTACCTGGACGCCGCCGCCGAGGCGAGCGGCACCGCCCGGCCGCCGGCGCGCACGCCGGCCCTCGACCACGGGCTGAACTGGCTCGACCAGGGCGACAACGCCGTCTCGGGCCTGGGCATGATGGGGAGCGGCACCTACGCGTCGTACACGGTCTACGGGCTGGAACGGGTAGGGCTGGCCAGCGGGTACAAGTACTTCGGCCGGCACGACTGGTACAGCGAGTTCGCCCGCCGACTGATCGCCAACCAGCGGGGCGACGGATCGTGGGACGAGTCGGTGGTCGACACGGCGTACTACCTGCTGTTCCTGGCGCGCGGTCGGCACCCGATCCTCTACAACAAGCTCCGCTACGACGGCGGCTGGAACAACCGCCCACATGACGTCGCCAACCTGGCCCGCTTCGCCGCCCAGCAGTTGGAGCGGCCGCTCAACTGGCAGGTGGTCAACCTCCGGCGGAACTGGTTCGACTGGATGGATGCGCCGGTCCTGTACATCAGTGGCGACCGGGCACCACCGCTGACGGAGCACGACTACGGCGCCCTGCGCAGCTTCGCCGAGGGCGGCGGGTTGATCTTCACCCACGCCGATGGCGGCAGCGCGGCGTTCACCGTGTGGGTGCGGGAGATGGTCCGCCGGGTGTTCCCCAAGTACGAGCTGATGCGCGTGCCGAAGGACCACCCGCTGAACACGGCCCTCTACCCCTTGAAGGACCCGCCGCCGCTGGAGGTGGTGAACAACGGGTCGCGCATCGTGCTGGTCCACTGCCCGACCGATATCGCCGGGGGGTGGCAGCTGAACTGGTTGGACGAGAGGAAGGCCGACTTCCAACTGGGCGTGAACGTGTTCGTCTACGCGGCGGGGAAGACGAACTACCAGAACCGGTTGGCGTCCACGTACATCCCACCGTGGCCGGGCGACCCGACGGTCACGCGCACCGTCGCGCGGCTGCGCTTCGCCGGCGAGTGGGACCCCGAGCCCTACGCGTGGACGCGGTTCGCCCGGTACTTCACCTGGGAGGCGCACGCCGGGCTGGACGTGCAGACGATCGACCTGAAGCAGTTGCAGCCGGGTCAGGTGCCGGCGGCGTTCCTGACCGGCACGGTGCGCCAGGACTTCACCGCGGCCGAGGCCGCCGCCGCCCGGGCGTACGTCGAGGCGGGGGGCGTACTGGTGATCGACGCCTGCGGTGGGCGCGACGCCTTCACCGCCAGCGCCCGCAAGCTGCTCGACGCCGCGTTCCCCGGCGCGGCCGTCGGTCCCCTGCCGGTCAATCACCCGCTGTTCGTCGCGAGCCGTCCATTCGCCGACGACCTGACGAAGGTGCCCCTGCGGCCGTTCGCGTCGGAGAAGTTGGGCACGCACGACGTGCCGATCGACGGGCTGAAGTTCGGCCACGGGTGGGTGGTGTTCAGCCGGCTCGACCTGACGACGGGGCTGCTCGGCACGCAGTCGTGGGGCATCCTGGGGTACGACCCGGCGGCGGCGCAGGCGCTGGTGAAGAACGCGATTCTGTGGGCGGGGGCGAGGAGCGGCAACTCCCGGTGATCCGATCGAACGCGCGGGTCGCCTTGCCGAGGCTGGGCCGGACTTATAAGATTTCGAGGAACTGATGCCTGCCGTACACGAAACCGCCATTTGGACACGAGTCCTTCCCACGTCGTGGTCCAACTTGCCCATGGCCAAGGCGGAACAGATCCTGCGCCTTGGCTTCGACAAGCAGGACCTCAAGCGGATGGAGAAGCTCGGCACGCTCGCCCAGACGGGTGAGTTGTCGGCTTCCGACCGCGGCAAGCTCGAGGAGTACCTCCGGGTGAGCCACGTCCTGATGCTCATGAAGAGCAAGGCGCGGCAGATCGTCCATGGGCGGGGGCGTCCGCCGTCGCCGGTTGCGACGGCCACCGGTTGGCGCCGTCGAGCGTCGTGACGATGCCGCGCAGCGCTGAGCCATTCAGGCGGCTGGTCCGCGATCGAGCGGGGTCGCGCTGCGAGCAATGCCTGCTACCCGACGTGGTGGCGGAATCCCCGTTTCACATCGATCACGTGCGTGCCCGCCAACACCTCAGGGCGACGGACGCGGATGACTTGGCTTACAGTCGCGGCTGTTGCAACCTGCACAAGGGCACCAATTTTTCCACGGTGGACCCACAAACTGGTCGGGTGAGCCGGCTGTTCAACCCTCGCGCTGACCCGTGGGCCAGACACTTTGCGTGGGACGGTGCCGCCCTCGTCGGCCTCACCGCCAAGGGTCACGTGACGGCGTTCTTGCTTGATCCAAATGCGTCCCGATTGCTCGATGCTCGGGCATCGCTGATGGAAAGCGGCGAATATAGACGCCGATCGCGACGGTGCCTCCTCCGCGGTCGGCCAACCGTTTGGGGAGAACGGCGTCAATGGGGCCTGACATCTCAACGAACTGCTACGGTACCGATCATGACCACCGATCCTTACACCTCGACCGCCCCGATGATCCTCCCCTCGATCCTCTCCGCCGACTTCGTGAAGCTCGGAGCCGAGGTGGACGAGGTGCTGGCCGTCGGCGGGGACTTCCTGCACTGCGACGTGCTGGACGGCCACTTTGCGCCCAACATCAGCTTCGGCCCGCACGTGATCGAGGCGGTCCGGCGGGTCACGCCCTGCTACCTGGACTGCCACCTGATGATCTCCGAGCCGGTGCGGTACGCCGACGCGCTGGTCAAGGCGGGGGCCAGCAGCCTGACGTTCCACACCGAGGCGGTCGAGGATCCCGTGGCAACGGCCAAGGAGCTGCGCAAGCGCGGGTGCCACGTCGGCGTGACGATCCGGCCGGCGACGCCGGTCGAGGACCTCTGGCCCGTGCTGGACCTGGTCGACATGGTGCTGATCATGAGCGTCGTGCCGGGGTTCAGCGGGCAGAAGTTCATGCCCGAGGTGCTGCCCAAATGCGAGGCGGTGAAGCGGCGGCTGCGGCCGGACCAACGCCTGGAGATCGACGGCGGCATCAAGCCGGCCAACATCCGGCAGGCCGCCGACGCCGGCGTCGACTGGTTTGTTGTCGCCAGCGCGATCTTCGACCAGCCCGATCGGACCGCCGCCGTCCGGGCGCTCCGCGCGCCGCTCGGATGACGCCGCCGACTTGACGCCATCGGGCCGGGGCGATTTTGACAGTACCGTTCCCGTGCGAGTATTGTTCGGGTTCGGCCGTCGGCGCGCCCGTCCTGGCACCGGCACACCCTGTGTGCGGCCGAACAAGAGTCACACCTGCTCGGGCGTCGGCGGCAGCCATCCGGAGGCGAAAACTGTGAGTGCAAGCAAGCGTGTCGGGTCGGCTCGTCGGTCGTACGTGTTCGAGACGGTCGAACGGCGGGTGCTGCTCTCCGCCGCCCCGGCCGGATGGCACGCGGCACCGATCGTCGTCATGGCGCAGTTCGCCCCCGTGGCCGGCGCGACCGCCGGCACGACCATCCGCTACGCCGACGGCACCGCGTCGCCCGACAGCGCCGCCCTCACCCCGGACCAGGTCCGCGGCGCGTACGGCATCACGGGCCTGACGGTCAACGGCGTCGTCGGGACCGGAGCCGGGCAGACGATCGCCATCGTCGATGCCTATGACGACCCCACGGCCGCGACCGACCTGGCCACCTTCAGCACGTTCTACGGCCTGCCCGCGGCCAACTTCACCAAGATTGGCCAGAACGGCCAGCCGATCTCCGGCGCCAACAACCCGGGCACCGACCCGGCCGGCCCGACGTACGTCACCGGGGAGTCGACCTGGGAGGGCGAGGAGTCGCTGGACATCGAGTGGGCCCACGTCATCGCCCCCGACGCGGCGATCGTCCTGGTCGAGTGCAACTCCGACGGCAACGACCTGTACACCGGCGTCCTCGCCGCCCGCCAGCTGCCCAACGTCAGCGTCATCTCCATGAGCTGGGGCGGCGACGAGTACGCCTCCGAGACCAGCGACGACACCACCTACTTCACCACGCCCGCCGGACACCAGGGCATCACGTTCGTCGCCTCGGCGGGCGACAACGGCATCTACGAGCCGGGCGACGCGAGCGACACCGTCGCCCCCGAGTACCCCGCCGCCTCGCCCAATGTGGTGTCCGTCGGCGGCACCTCCCTGTTCCCCAGCGGGGACGCGTACGGCTCGGAGACCGGCTGGGGCAACGGCGCCCTCAGCTCCACCGCGGGCGGCGGCGGCGGCGGGGTCAGCGCGTACGAGTCGGCGCCGGCCTACCAGACGTTCGTCACTGGCGACATCGGCGGCGGCTTCCGCACCTACCCCGACGTCGCCATGCTCGCCGACCCCGCCACCGGCGTCTCCATCGTCGACTCGTACGACACCGGCTCGGCCTCCACCCCCTGGATCGACGGCTTGACCGGCGGCACCAGCCTCGCCGCGCCGATGTTCGGCGGCGTGATGGCCATCGTGAACCAGGAGCGCACCTCGCAGGGCCTGGCTACGCTGGACGGGAAGTCGCAGACCCTGCCCCACCTGTACGAGCTGCCCGACGCCGCCTTCCACGACATCACCTCGGGCGACAACGGCGACCAGGCCGGCACCGGCTACGACCTCGTCACCGGCCGCGGGTCGCCGGTCGGCACCCAGATGGTCGCAGACCTGACCGCGAACTACATCGGCTACCACGTGTTCGACGACATCAACGTCGACGGCATCCAGGAGGCGGGCGAGCACGGCGTCGCCAACGTTACCGTCGAGCTGGAGAGCGTTGCGGGCAGCGTGCTGCAGACGACCACGACCGACCAGGACGGCTTCTACCAGTTCCTGAACCCCGCCCCCAACTCGTACCTGGTCCACTTCGTCGCCCCCGGCGGGTTCCAGATCAGCCCCACGGGGACCACGGGCACCTCGATCCTGCAGAGCACGGCCGACCCGGCCACCGGGAACGCGGCCGCCTCGATCACCGGCACCGGCGTGATCGGGATGAGCGACTACCCCTACGCCAACTGCGGCATGTTCAGCGAGACGATCTCGATCTCCGACGCGACGATCCAGCGGCCGCAGTCGGGCACGGCGAACATGACGTTCACCGTGACGATCACCCCGGGGTCGGCCACGACGACCT
The DNA here is from genome assembly GCA_965198865.1 of Tepidisphaeraceae bacterium. Lineage (GTDB taxonomy): Bacteria > Planctomycetota > Phycisphaerae > Tepidisphaerales > Tepidisphaeraceae > CBDAQA01. Next base: position 79,349 of record CBDAQA010000033.1, read on the forward strand.
TCGCGGTCCCCTACGCTACCGCCGACGGCACCACGGCCGACGACACCAGCACGACCGGGCCCGCCACCGTCGCCCACGATGACTACCAGGCGACCAGCGGGACGATCGTCTTCGCCCCGGGGGTGGTGACCGAGACGATCACCGTGGTGATCCTCGGCAACACCGCGATCGAGAAGGACCTGTTGTTCACGGTCGCCCTCAGCCCGCCGTCGTCGCAGTTCGACCTGGCCGACAGCAACACGGTCGGCACCGGGACGATCGTCAACACCAGCTTCCCCTCGGTGGTGATCGACGCCACGTCGGCCGACTCGCTGATCCGCCCCGACAGCGGGACGGCCACGATGCTGTTCCCCGTGACCCTGTCGGCCGCGGCGCCGTTCCCGGTGACGGTCTCGTACACGACGACGGACGTGACGGCCGTTGCCAACATCGACTACCTGACGTCGACCGGCACGCTGACGTTCGACGTGGATCCCAACACCGGTCTGACCGCGTCGCTGACCCAGAACATCACGGTCACGATCCTCGGCGGCACGAACCGCCAGCTGAACAAGCAGTTCGCGGTGAACGTGGCCGCCAGCACCGACGCGACGACCGGCAACCCCTCGCAGGTGGAGGGGACGATCGTCACGAACTCCCCGCCGGGCATCAACGCGGTCGGCGGCTCGATCACCGAGTCGTTGACCGGCACCGCCCTGCTGCCGTTCGAGGTGGAGGTCGCCCCGTCGCTGACGAGCCCGGTCACTGTCAACTACACCACCGCCGACGGCACGGCGATCGCCGGCGTCGACTACCAGGCGATGAGCGGGACGCTCACGCTCTCGCCCGGCCGGGTCCAGCAGACCGTCTTCGTGCCGGTCTTCCGCCAGTTCCTGTCCGAGATGGACAAGACGCTGTCGTTCACGATCTCCGACCCCTCCGCCGCCATCGACCTGGTCAGCCCCACCGTGACCGGCACGATCCACTACCTGCCCGTCACGACGCTGCCGATCAGCCGGAACCAGAAGGCGATCTACACCGACACGCTCGGCCAGAAGGTGACGGTCGGGCTGACCGGTCCGGGGTCGGGGACCATCGTGTTCCTCGGCAGCGACTCGGTCGCCACCAACGCCTACGAGCTGAGCTTCACCGGCACGACCGCGGCCAGCAACGTCTCGGTCAGCGTCTCCGGCACCGGACAGACGACCGTGAACAGCATCGTCGTCGACGGGTCGCTCAACGCCCTGTCGGCCAAGGCGGTCAACGTGCAGCAGGGGGTCGTCAGCATCAGCGGGACGATCAACTCGCTGGTCGCCGGCTACCTGTCGGCCACGGCGGTGACGCTCGGCGGGTCGGCCACGAGCCGGCCCGCGTCGGTCAACATCCGCCGGGCGGTCGACACGTCAATCACCTCCGGCGCGCCGATCCGGACGCTGGTCGCCGGGGCCTACATCGACACCACGCCCGCCACGCCCGTGTACATCACGGCCCCCAGCGTCGGGACGGTACGGGTGGCCGGGAACTTCGGCGGGACGATCCGCACCTCGGGCATGGTGGCGGCCCTCCAGGTGGGCGGGGCGTTGACGGGGGGCGTCGAGTCCGACCTCGGCATCGGATCGGTGGTCGCCGACAGCATCTCCGGTGCGGTGTTGACCGCGGGTGCTGGGAGCTCAACAGGCACCGTCGCCGACACCACGTTCACCAACGCCAACGCCACGATCGGCCGGATTCAGGTGAAGTCGACGTTCAGCGACTCGCTGATCGCCGGCTCGCATGTTGGCCGCGTGACGCTCGGCTCGGTCGATTCCAGTGCGAGTGGGTCGCCGTTCGGAATCGTGGGCAGCCACATCGCGAGCCTCAAGACCACAACGAGCAGCGGGTCGATCTTGAGCGTCGCCAACCCGCACGTCCAGTTCAAGTACGAGGACTTCGAGGTGAACCTGGTCTGACCGTATCTGCCGCCCATTTGTGCGGCGGGATCGGCTTGGTTTGATGCTTTTGCAGGCGAAGCCGGTTTGGCCTCGCCTGCTTGGTTTGCGACTAACCGCGAATCGTCGGCTCTGAATGCGGATTTCCGCATCTCACGCTTATTTTATCGGTGTGGCACCACCTTTGTTGATTGCTTCCTGTCGACACCAGTGTGGTGGCGATGGGTGGCGCGAAGCGTCATTCAAGTATTGGAGCGCGGTTGGTTCCCGCGGGCGGTGTCGTCCGGCCGATGTTCGGCCGGACGACATCCTCGCCCGGGGGTTTCAAAGCTAATCAAACGATTCAGCCCGGGCGTGGGTGCTCGGCACGGAAGGTCCGACGGCTCAGGGGAGCGGCGGACCTTCTTGTTTTTGGCGGCACCGATTCCGCCTGACCAGCCCGTCGTCTACCATGCCCGACGCATGTTTCACCTTGACGGCGTCGCCAAGTCCTACGGTCAGGCCCACGCGCTCTTGCCCACTACCCTCGACTTCCCTGCCGGCAGGACCACGGTCCTCATCGGGCCCAGCGGTTGCGGCAAGTCGACGCTGCTCCGCATCTGCTCGGGACTGGTCCGGCCCGATGCCGGCAAGGTCACGTTCGACGGCCAGGCGATCACGCCCGCATCGTTGCCCGCCCTCCGCGGCCGCCTCGGTTACGTGATCCAGGACGGCGGGCTGTTCCCGCACCTCACGGGTCGCAGGAACGTCACCCTGCAGTCGGAGCACCTGGGCCAGACCGGCGCGAGCACGTCCGACCGCGTCCACGAGCTTTGCGACCTGACCCGGCTCGCCCCCGACGTGCTCGACCGCTACCCCGCCGAGATGAGCGGTGGTCAACGGCAGCGCGTCGCCCTGATCCGCGCGCTGATGCTCGACCCCGACGTGTTGCTGCTCGACGAGCCGCTCGGCGCCCTCGACCCCATGGTGCGTGCCGAGCTGCAGGACGACCTCCAGGCGATCTTCGGCCGCACGCCGCGCAAGACGGTGATCCTCGTCACCCACGACCTCGCCGAGGCGGCCTTCTTCGCCGACCTGCTCGTCGTGCTCCGCGACGGCCGGGTGCTGCAGCAGGGCACGCCCGACGAGGTCCTGAACCGCCCCGCCGACGATTTCATTCGCCGGTTCGTGAACGCGCAGCGCCGGCCGCTCGACCGGCTGGGGGTCGCCTGATGCGCCCGATCTCCATCGCCATCGTCGTCTTGCTCGCCCTCGCGTCGTCCGCCGCGTCGGTGCAGTCGGCCCACCTCGGCGCGAAGATCGACGTGGAAACCGCAATCCTAGAACAGGCGGCCACGCAGCTCATGACCGCTGACGACGTCGCCGCCACGGCGGGCGCACCGCTCGGCGGGACGGACGCCTGCTTCCGCGCCCTGCTCCACGGCGACATCGACGCTTACCCCGAGTACACCGGCACGGTCTCCGCCCAGATCCTGCACGACCCGTTGCTGACGACCGACGCGTCGCTGCGCGCCGCCCTCGCCGCCCGCGGCGTCGGCATGACCGGCTCGCTGGGGTTCGACGACACCTACGCGATCGGCATGACCGAGCCGCGCGCCGCAGCCCTCAACGTCCGGACGATCGGCGACCTTGCCCGCCACCCCGAGCTCCGCCTCGGCTTCAGCACCGAGTTCGCCGGCCGCAACGACGGCTGGCCCGGCGTCCGCCGCGCCTACGGCCTGCCCGACCAGCCCGTCCAGCAGCTGAACCACGAGCTCGCCTACCGCGCCCTGCTGGCGGGCCAGATCGACGTCACGGACCTCTACTCGACCGACGCCGAGGTGCCGAAGTACAACCTCCGCGTCCTCGCCGATGACCGCCACTTCTTCCCCGCCTACCGGGCCGTGTTCCTCTACCGGCTCGACCTCGCCCAGCGATCCCCCGCCGCCGTCGCCGCCCTGCGACGGCTTGAGGGGAAGATCGACCCCGGCCAGATGCAGGCCATGAACGCGTCCGTCAAGATCGACGGCAAGCCCGCCGCCGCCGTCGCCGCCGACTTCCTCGCCCGCGCGTTCCACTTGGCCGATCGCTCTGTCGCCACGTCCACGCTTGGCGAGCTGTGGCACCTGACGCGCGGCCACCTGCTGCTCGTCGGCATCAGCCTCTTGGCCGCCATCGCCGTCGCCCTGCCGCTCGGCGTCGCCGCCGCCGAGTTCCCGCGCTTCGGTCAGGTCGCGATGGTCGTCGTCGCCGCCACCTACACGATCCCGTCGCTCGCCCTGCTCGTGTTCATGATCCCCATCATGGGCATCGGCCCGCGCCCTGCCATCGTCGCGCTGTTCCTGTACTCGCTGCTGCCGATCGTTCGGAACACGCAGGCGGGCTTGCGAGCGGTGCCCGCGCAACTGCGCGAGTCGGCCGAGGTGCTGGGCCTGGGCCGGTGGGCGCGGCTGATGCGCGTCGAGGTGCCAATGGGTTCGCCCGCCATCCTCGCCGGCATCAAGACCTCGGCCGTCCTCAACGTCGGCACCGCCACGCTCGGCGGCTTCATCTCCGCCGGCGGCTACGGTGAGGCCATCTTCAACGGCATCACCTTCTCCAACACGCGCCTCGTCCTGCTCGGCGCCGTACCGGCCGCCCTGATGGCGCTGGCCATCCAAGGCGGGTTTGACCTGCTGGAGCCGCTGCTCGTCCCGCGCGGCCTGCGATTGAAGCGGCATGACGCGCCCGCTTGATGGGTCGCGTTCCAGAGCGATCGGCGTCGGCTCGACGAGCGTGGGAATTTCTGGTTTCGCATGCTGGTTCCGCAGGTGTCGGCCCGCCGTGCGGGCGCGACGGGTTCGCACTAACGAGATGAGGGCTGCGTGGCATTACGTTTGGAACGGTTGCAGAAGCGGTTCGTGGCCCCCGATGGCTCAGCGGTGCCCGTGATCGATGTCGAGTCGTTCCACCTGGCCGACGGTGAGCAGCTTGCGCTGGTCGGCAGCAGTGGATCGGGAAAGACGACCCTGCTCCACCTGATCGCCGGCATCCTCACGCCCGACGCGGGCCGCGTGCTGTTCGGCCCGACGGCGCTCCTGCCGCAGGTGACGCCCCTTCCCTCGACCGCGGCTGGGACCACCGTCAGCTACCGCAGCGGCCCCGCCGGCGGCTTACCCGACGGCGTGATCGACGTCGCCGCCCTGTCCGAGGCCAACCGCGACGTGTTCCGCGGACACAACATTGGCTACATCTTCCAGACCCACCACCTGCTCCCCGGCTTCACCGCCCTGGAGAACGTGCTGCTCGGCCTCAGCTTCGGCGGCAACAAGCACGACCCCGACTGGGCCAGGCACTTGCTCAACGAGGTCGGCCTCGGCGACCGGCTCCGCTACCGCCCGGCGAAGTTGTCCGTCGGTCAACAGCAGCGCGTGGCCATCGCCCGCGCACTGGCCAACCGGCCCAAGCTCGTCCTGGCCGACGAGCCGACCGGCTCGCTCGACCCGGCCACAGCCCAGATCGCCCTGGAGTTGATCCGCAAGCTCTGCGCCGAGGTCGGAGCCAGCCTTCTCATCGTGAGCCACGACCCGGCAATCACTCGGCAGCTGCCCCGGTCCGTCGTGCTGGCCGAACTCAATCGCGCCGCGTACAAGCCCGTCGCCGCGTGAGTAAAAGACGGCCACGAACGGCACGAATGAACACGCATCAGAATCGGGAAGCGTTACCCACGAAGGAGACGAAGGAACACGAAGCGAGTACATGCGGCCGGCTTCTTCACTTCGTGCCTCTTCGTGTTCTTCGTGGATAACTCTCTCCACCCTCCGTGAGACGAGCCGACTGTTCATCCATCATTCGTGATGAATCGTGCCATTCGTAGCCCGCTCTAGCCCGCTCACTTTCGACCACCATGAACATCTTCCAACTCGTCCTCAAGCAGATGCGCCAGCGTGCCCTGGGCACGTGGCTCACTCTGCTGTCGGTCACGCTCGGCGTCGCCCTGGCCATCACGATCCTGATCCTCTACCGCGAGGCCGGCAGCCTGTTCGGCCAGACCGACTACGGCTTCGACGTCCTGATCGGCAAGAAGGGGTCCGACACCCAGCTGGTGATGAACACCATCTACCAGCTCGACAAGAGTCCCGGAAACCTCTCGCTGTCGCTCTACAAGGACCTGCTCCACAAGCGGCAGTACCGCCAGTACGTGAAGCTGGCCGTCCCCTACGTCGTGGGCGACAGCTACCTGGGCCGGTACCGCATCGTCGGCACCACGCCCGACCTGTTCGGCTACGGCGACGACGGCCAGAAGCTTCCCGACGAGAAGGTCATGGAGTACCGCCCCGACAAGCGGTACCAGATCGCCGAGGGCCACGACTTCGCCCCCAATAAGTTCGAGGCCATCATCGGCTCCGACGTCGCCAAGCAGACCAGCCTGAAGATCGGCGTCACCTTCCGCGCCACCCACGGCATGCCGCTCCCCGGCGAGACGCCCGACATCCACAAGACCGTCTGGACCGTCGTCGGCGTCCTCGCCCCCACGCACACCGCCAGCGACCGCGTCGTCTTCCTCCCCTACCAGTCCCTCTACACGATCGGCGAGCACGAGATCGGCATGCTCGCCCAGATGTACATCCGCGCCGGCAAGCCCGCCCCGCCCAGCAACGTCGACCCCGATGACGTCAAGGTCTACACCGACGGCCCAAACGGCACGTTCGAGCTGCTGCCCAGTTTCCCCGAGGAGGCCAAGGAGGTCTCGGCCATCCTGGTCAAGGCCCGCAGCCCCTTCGCCGCCACGTCGCTGATGTACGACATGAGCAACGGCGACGCCGCCCAGGCGATCAGCCCCGCCAGCACCATGCGGCAGTTCTTCGAGACCTTCCTCAAGGGCCCCACCTACGTGCTGCTGGCCGTCGCCATCCTGGTCACGGTCGTCGCCGCCGTCGGCATCCTGGTCAGCATCTACAACTCCGTCTCGGCCCGCTTGCGCGAGATTGCGATCCTCCGCGCCCTGGGGGCCACGCGCGTGCGCATCCTGTCGCTGATCTGCATCGAGTCGATGTTGATCGGTGTCGCCGGTGGCCTGCTCGGCCTCCTGGTCGGACACGGCTTGGCCGGCGTCGCCAGCTTCTACTTCGATCGCTACGTTGGCGAGGGCATCCGCTGGGGTCGCACCGATCTGGTCGAGTGGGCCTACCTGAGCGGCGTCGTGATCGTCGCCCTGCTCGCTGGGGTCATCCCCGCCGCCAAGGCGTATCGCACGCCGGTCGCCACCAACCTTGTTGCCGCTTGAGGTGAACGCGACGATGCAATCACCGATGCCGATGTCGCTTCCTGTCGCCGTCGTCATCCGCCGCTGAGAGGTGGTCGGGCCGGCATACCTGCCAGCTTCGGGGCGTCTAAGCGGAGGTACTGGATGATGCAGTTGCTCTGGTCCGAGAACGACACCTCGCACCCCTCGAGGCCGATCCCCTGCCCCGGCGCGGCCTGGCCGAGGATGGTCAGGTTGCTCTTGGCCGACACGGCCGACTGCAGGTTGATGTACCCGTTGACGGCGAACACGATGATCCGGTTCGACGCGCTCACCGCATCGCGGAACGACCCCGCCCCGCTGTCGTTCAGGTTAGTGACGGCGTAGATGCTGCCGCCGCGCTCACGGGTCGCGTTGCCGCCGAACCCCGGCGCGCCAGCGAACGACGCCAGCTGTGCGTGCGCGTGTCCCGCCGACGCCAACAGTGCCGCGGCCGCCAGGGCGACCCGCCCCCTTGAGTCCGTCCGAAACGCATGCGCCTCGACCACCGACCCGCCAATCCACCCGCGTCCACCAGGACGGGCCGGGACCGCTTCATCCCCGCAGGGCACCCCCGGCGTGCGACGGCCGGAAACGGAGCCCCTTTCGCAAAATATGGGATCAGGAAGAATGCCGACCGAAGGCTCGGGTGTTGTGCAAAGGTTCCCGCGCAAATTACAATTCTGACGTTGCCACGCCGATGATGGTGCCACGGTAAATACATGGCCGGGGCGACCGGCCGCCCGAACACCCTTGAGGAACGCGAACCCCGCCATCCGGCCGTTGCCCGCCCGAGCCACCCGGCCGATCAGGGGCCGCTCGTTGGTTGCGACCGACGACGTCCCGCTTCCCCCAACCCGCCGGCTCCCCTGCGCAACGTCGCCATCCTGATCGAAACGTCCGGCGCCTACGGCCGTGGCCTGTTGCGCGGCGTCGCCAAGTTCAACCGCGAGCGGGCCGGCTGGTCGACCTACTTCCACCCGCACGGCATCGGTGATGCCCCGCCGTCCTGGCTGCGCCACTGGAAGGGGGATGGCATTCTCGCCCGTATCGCCACAGCGCCGCTGGCCGAGATGCTCTCTTCGCTCGGCGTCCCCGTGGTCAACATGCGGATGTTCCCCGGCAGCAGCCGCTTCCCCTACGTCGGCCTGGACCACACCCGCGTGTCGCAGATGGCCGCCGAGCACCTGCTCACGCTGGGGCTGAAGAACTTCGGCTTCTACGGTTACGCCCCGGCGTCCATCCGGCGCTCGACGAGCGCGCCGAGGCGTTCGACGCCGCCATCACCGCCGCGGGCCACCCGTGCGACGTCCGCCGCGCCGGGGGGTCGGCCGGGCGAGGGGGACTGGGACGGCGAGCAGGCCGCCCTCGCCCAGTGGGTCGCCGCCCTCCCCAAACCCGTCGGCGTGATGGCGAGCAACGACGAGCCCGGCCTGTTCCTGCTCGACGCCTGCCGCCGTGCCAACCTGCGCGTCCCCGACGAGGTGGCCGTCATCGGCGTCGACAACGACGAGCACCTCTGCGACCTCGCCATTCCGCCGCTGACCAGCGTCGACGTCAACGGCGAGCGCATCGGCTACGACGCCGCCAAGCTGCTCGACGACCTCATGTCCGGCCACAGCCCCGTCGCCGGTGGCGAGCGCATCCAGGTCAGCCCGCGCGGCGTCGTCGTCCGCCGGTCGACCGACGCCGTCGCCAGCGAGGACCCCGAGGTCAACCGCGCCGTCAGCTTCATCCGCGGCCACGGCGGCCGCCCGCCCAGCGTGGCCGAGGTGTTCGCCCACACCGACCTCTCCCGCGCCGCCCTGCAACAGCGGATGCGCAAGGTGCTCGGCCGGACCGTCCACGAGGAGATCGAGCGCGTCCGCCTCGCCCGCGTCACCGAGCTGCTGGTCCGGTCCGACCTGACCATCAAGCAGGTCGCGTCGCAGACCGGCTTCAGCAGCGTCCAGTACCTGACCCGCGTCTTCCGCGCCGCCGTCGGCGAGACGCCCGCCCGCTTCCGCCAGCAGCGCAAGGAATAGCCCGATGGTCCACGGCTCCCGCCTGGGCGTGCTGGGCGCAATGCTGCTCGCCGCGACGGCTCGCCCAGCGCTGGCGATCCCGCTCCCGATGGTCCCGGCTCGCGCGTTCGACGTGACCCGCTACGGGGCCGTCGGCAACGGGACGACGGTCAACACTCGGCCCATCCAGGCGGCGATCGCCGCCTGTACCGCGGCCGGCGGGGGCACGGTGACCGTCCCGGCTGGCACGTTCGTCTCGGGCCCGCTCACGCTTGCCAGCAACCTCGATCTGCACCTGTCGGCCGGCGCGACGCTGCGGTTGACCGACGACCCCGCCGCCTTCGCGCCGTCCGCGCAGGGCTACGCCAACGCCATCGTCGCCGACCGCTGCCACGACGTCTCCATCACCGGCGAGGGCACGATCGACGGCCACGGCCACCGCTGGTGGGAAACGTTCCGCAAGGTGAAGGGCACCCCCGCCGCCAGCGACCCCGCCACCCATCGACCCTACATGGTCGTCTTCAACGACTGCACGCGCGTCCTCGTCCGCGGCGTCACGCTGGCCAACTCGCCCAGCTTCCACCTGGTGCCCCGCGCCTGCACCGAAGTGACGATCGACCACGTCACGTTCAGGTCCCCCGCCGACGCCCCCAACACCGACGGCCTCGACCCCTCCGGCTGGCACTACCTCATCACCGGTTGCACCTTCGACGTCGGCGACGACTGCATCGCCATCAAGCCTTCGGGCAAGGCCGTCGCCGGCACCCCGTCCTGCGAGGACTTCACAGTAGCCGACTGCACGTTCCTCCACGGCCACGGCCTGTCCATCGGCGGCCAAACCCCCGGCGGCCTCCGCCACCTGCTCGTCCGCCATTGCACGTTTGACGGCACCCGACGCCGGCATCCGGCTCAAGGCCGGGCGCGGGAGCGGCGGGCTCGTCGAGGACCTGTCGTACGACTGCCTGACGATGCGCAACGTGAAGGTGCCGATCTTCATCACCAGCTACTACCCCAAGCCCCCCGCCTCGCCCGCGACAGACCTTGCCCAGCCGGTCACCGCCCAGACGCCCATCTGGCGCAACATCCACATCAGCCACCTGACGTCGACCGGCTCACCCGAGGCCGGCCGGATCATCGGCCTGCCCGAGACCGTGTCTGACCTCACGCTGACCGACGTTCACCTGTCGGCGAAGAAGGGGCTGACCGTTATCGCCGCCACCGGCGTACGACTGGTCGATTCACCTATCACCGCCGTCACCGGTCCACCGCTGGTGAAGGCAGGCGTCGCCGCGGTCAAAATAAGCCCCTGATCTCGCTCGGTGCCTTCACAGTCGTTAGCCTCCTCTGGTGGCTCCACGCGCTCATCCCCCGCCGTCCATCGCTTCAATCAGCAGCGGCGGCTGCCGCCCGAAGCGCGTGACGAATTCGTCGCGGGTCGGCGCCAGCCGCGTGCGGACCTTCGCCTCGTGGTTCAGCGCGATCGACGCCAGTCGGTGCTCAAGATAGGGGTTGGCGAACCGCTCCAGCGTCGCCTCCACGAACGCCGTCGCCCCCGGCACCCGCCCGTCGATCGTGGGGACGACCTCCTCGGTCAGCAGCCGTCGCAGCCACGGACCGACAGCGGCGTCCTCCAACGCTTCCCGCACCGTGGCGATTCCCAACGGCATCGCCTTCGACACCAGTGCCGTGTGCGCCCCGTTGAGGATCCGTACCTTCCGCAACTCGTACGGCCCAACGTCGGCCGCCCGCTGGATCGCCGGGTGGGCGAACAGCGGCGCACGCTCATCCGTCTCGATCGCCCAGAGCGCGAACGGCTCGGCCACCGTCAGCAGCGCGTCCGTCGCCAGCAGCGGATGCTCCGCCGGCCGGCCCGAGACGATCCGGTCCACCAGCGCGTTCAGCCACACGCAGCCGCCGTCGATCCAGTCGCGCACCTCGGCCGGCACGCCCCAACGCTCCGCCTGCGTCGCCACCAGCTCCCGCAGTTGATGCCCGTTCCTCGGCAGCAGTTCGCAGGGCATGATCGCCAGCGGCGAGTGCTGCCCCTGCTCGTGGCGATGCCATAACGCGTCGAGCAGCTTCGCGGGAAATGACCGCGGCGCCGTCCCATTGCTTGGTCGGTGCGCGTCTGCCGGGTCGAGGGCAAACCCCGCTTCGGTCGTGTTCGACACGATGAACCGAACGGACGTGGCAACGTCGCGGACGTCCGCCCACCGCGTCTCGGCATCCAGCGCCCGCGACACGCTCCCGATCGGCCGCACCTCGTCCACCGCACGCCCGCCTCGGAGTCCACGGACTAAGACGTTGTACTGCCCGCCCTGCCGGTTGATCGTCTCGGCCGCGCCCGATCGGGTCGACTGCACGATGACGACGCGCCCAACCGCCTGCCCCTCACGGTTCGCGTCGTCGATGAACGCATCGGCGAACGCGCGCAGGAAGTTCCCCCCGCCGAACTGCAACACCGTCTCGGGCAGCGCGTCGGTCGTCACAGCGTCACGCCGTCCTTCCAGATGGCGATCTCGCGGTTGCCGTTGATCTCGTTCCGCACGGCCCGCCGCCCGCTCGCCACGTCCAGCACCAGGTCGAACAGCTCGTCCGCGATCGCGTCCGGATCGGCCTCGTCGGCCAGCAGTCGACCCGCGTCGAAGTCGATCCACCCCGGCTTCCGCGTCGCCAGGTCGGAGTTGCTGGCGATCTTCAGCGTCGGCACCGGGAACCCCATCGGCGTCCCGCGGCCCGTCGTGAACAGGATCACGTGCGCCCCCGCCACCGTCATCGCCGTCGCGCTCACGCCGTCGTTGCCCGGCGCGTTCACCAGCGCGACGCCCCCCAGCCCGCCGACGCCCACCGGCTCGCCGTACGCCAGCACCTGCTTCACCGGCGCATCCCCCGCTTTTTGCAGGCACCCCAGACTCTTGTCCGCGTTGGTCGACAGCCCCCCCGCCTTGTTGCCAGGCGACGGGTTCTCGTCGATCGGCTGGCCGTACCGGCGGAAGTAGGCGCGGAATTCGTCGACCAGCGACACGATCGCCTTGGCCGTCGCGTCGTCGGCCGCCCGGTCGAGCAGCACCTGCTCGGCACCGAACATCTCGGGCACCTCGCTGAGCAGCGTCGTCCCGCCCTGCGCCGTCAGCCGGTCGGCGATCCGGCCGACCAGGGGGTTGGCCGTGATGCCCGAGAACCCGTCCGACCCGCCGCACTTCATGCCCAGGATCAGCTCGCGGGCCGGCACCGGTTCGCGCGCCGACCGCTTTGCGACCGCGACCAGTTCGGACACCGCCGCCACGCCCGCCTCGATCTCGTCGCCCACCTGCTGGGCGTTGAAGTACCTCAGTCGCCCGGCACCGGTGGCCGACGCGCCCGCCTCGGCCAGCAGGGCGGCCATCTGGTTGTTCTCGCACCCCAGCCCGATGACCAGCACTGCGGCGGCGTTCGGGTGCCGCAGCATGCCGGCCAGCACCCGGCGCGTGTTGTCCAGGTCGCCGCCCAATTGCGAGCAGCCGAACGGGTGCGGGTAGGCGAACACGCCGTCGAAGTCGGCCGTGGCGGGGAACATCGCGTTCGCCCGCTCGGCGATCTTCATCGACGCCTGGTTGACGCACCCGACGGTCGGCACGATCCAGACCTCGTTCCGCACGCCCACCCGGCCGTCGGGCCGGCGGTAGCCGTCGAACGTCCGCGGGGCGACGGCACCCCGATCCCGCTCGACCATTGGCGACCGACCCGCGGTCGACCAGTCCTCGCGCAACGCGCTCGCCACGTTGTGCGCGTGGACGTGCGCCCCCGCCGGCATGTCGCCGCGGGCGACGCCGATCGACCGCCCGTACTTGATGACCGGATCGCCGGCCCCGATCGACACCGTCGCCACCTTGTGGCCGGCCGGCACATCCTCGCGCAGAGTGACGCCATCGATTGCCTCGCCGGCCAACAGGCCTCGCAGGGCGACGACGACGTTGTCCGCTGGGTGGATCTGAAGGGTGGATCGCATGGTGACGACGTGAGTCTATGTTCGCCTCTGGTCGGTCGTCCCGGCAACTGCACAGCGAATTGTACAAATCGTGCGTCGCGCTCTGACAAGGTCCGAGAACGCGGCCGCCGGCAGGCGTGTTACTGGTGGCCGTCGCTGAAGGCGATTTTGAAGGCCCGCTGGCCCCGGCTGTCGTGCGGCAGGCCGCCCATGGCGGCGGTGCCCGACGCCACGCCCAGGACGCCCATGTCGACGTTGCAGTTCGCGATCGATATCGGGTTGACGGCGAAGTTGCGGGTGCTGGTCGCCCCCGACGTCAGGTTGACCGCCGCCACCGTGCCGTACGGCGCCTTGCCGTAGTTGTTGATCTTCTTGAACCAGGGCTGGAGGCACGCGGTGCCGTTGGCGTCGGTGCGGCTCGCCATGTGCCAGTTGTACTGGTACCAGACCGATAGCCCGGCTGCGACTGCGGGCAGTAGAGGATCTTCGCCTATTCCCAGTTACAGGTGTTGGTCGCGGCGCCGATCGTGACCTTCGGCAGCGGGTGGCCGAGGTACTTCGTCTGCAGCAGCCGGCTGACATTGCTGCCCTGGTAGTCGCCGCCCGCCGCGATGCCGGTGCCGTGCCGGGCGCCCACGAGTAGTTGACGCCGGCCCTGGTCGCGCCGGCGTTGTAGCCGTTGCCGAAGGAGTCGGGGCCGTTGTCGCCGCGCATCGGGGGGAGCATGCCGCGGTTGTCGCTGGCGTACATGACGGAGGCCATCGCGATCTGCCGCAGCTGGCTCGTGCAGGCGACGATGCCCGCCCGACCGCCTGGCGACGCTCAGCGCCGGCAGGAGGATCCCGATCAGCACGGCGATGATGCCGATCACCACGAGCAACTCGACCAGCGTAAAACCCTGACGTCGCTTCATGATGATTCGTCCAGGCAGGTTCTCGTTCGACCGCGATTCAAGGTAGCTTGCTGCGCCTGATCGCCACGCCGACCCGGACACCGCCGGACCCGTGGGTTGACCGTTGCCCAACGCCCGATGGAACCATCAGACCGTACCGGCACGCGGCCGACGCCACCTTTTTTCACCACCGCGTGGAGCGGCGGAAGACGGGTAACGTTTGCCGAGTATGTCGAACGCCTCACGTCCAAGCAAGGCATTTTGACCCGCGAACGCCGAAGTATAAGAGGATGGACTTATTGTGCAAAGGGCTTGTCACTGCTGATGTTCTGGCGCGGTCGGTAGCGTAGTCCCGGCGTCGTAAGGGGTAACGTATGGCGGCGGGACGGCGGTAGTTAAATCAACGTCGAACCGCTGTCAAAACCGATTGCGGTGTGAGCAACGTCGCGTTGTCGTTTCGCTACCCAGCGGGCCTTGCCGATATATTCCGACGGCGACGCGTTTGGGCCAGCGTGCCCTTGGCACGAAGCCCGATGTTGTTGCCTACCTCCTTCTGTGACGAGTAGATGACGACATCAATGCTCATCGGACGGCGGCTCAGCTTCCGCCTCGCCTGGGTCGCAGCCGCCTGGGCGACCATTGCCGCCGGCGTCGCGCGCGCCGAATCAGGCCGCGGTGACGCAGGACCGGAAGGGGCGCGAGGTGGTGCTGGCGAACGGCGTCGTGTCGGCTTCGATCGACACCGCCAATGCCGAGGTGGCGGGCCTGAGCTACCGCGGGCACGACATGATCAGCCGGACCGGGCGGCACAAGAACCTCTACTTCAGTCGCGACGGCGGGGAACTGGAAGGGCGGCGGCCTGCCCCGGGCGCAGGTCTGCGAAGCCGCAGGCGGGGAACTGCAAACGTGCGGGTCAGTTTGGCGTCGCGGTCCCGGTGACAAAGCTGATCGCGGCGACGGCGACGCAGGCGATCACGAGGATCCATAGGCCAAGCCGCACCTGTCCACTGCGGCGGTCGAAGCGCTGGCCAACGGTGGGATCGGCGAGTCGTGTGAGGTAGGCGACGCGGGCGGCCATGCTGCCGTGGGTCCAGTTGCGGGCGGCGAAGGGGATGTTATTGACGACCGCCACCCGCCGCAGAGCGGACGTGAAGGCGGCCGCACCGTCGGGGCTGATCTGCTGCATCAGGCGGACGGCGTAGACGTCGGCCTGGCGCTCGAACCACCGGCTGAGCAGGCCGTACCCAATCCAGACGATGGCGACCATCGCGACGACCGTGCCCCCATCCATGGCGGCCGCGGCAGCCGTCGTCGTCGGGTGAAGCCGGTCGACCAACCAATCGCCGCCGACCGACAGCGCGGCGATGGCCGATCCGATCACGCCGGCGAACCAGGCGAGGTGGCGGTGGTGGACGTGCCCCAGCTCGTGGGCGAACACGGCCTGCACCTGCTCGTCGGTCATCGTCTCCAGCAGCAGGTCCGACAGCATCACGTACCGCACCATCGGCACGACGCCCATGACGGCGGCGTTGCCGACGTTGTTGTGCGTGTCCCACAGCAGCACCTCCCGGCACCGCACGCCGGCCAGGCCCAGTACATCGGCCAGCCCGTCGCGCAGTCGGCCATCCGGCAGCCGGCGAGTGCTCAGCACGTGCCGCTGCACGGCCGGAATCACGATCAGCACAACCGCGATGGTGGCGACATCGATGCAGGCGTCGACCGACGGCGGCGCCGGCCAGGTCAGGTGGAACCGCCCCGCCCGACCGGCAGCCCGCAGCGCGAGCGTCGCCCCGTCCCGCAGCATCAGCACCAGCAGCACCGGCACCGTGGTGAACAGCAGCTGCATCCGCACCTTGTTCGCGAAGTACCCGGCGAACGGCGGCGGCGTGAACACGGGCAGGTCGGCCTCCAGGTGCGCCAGCACGCTCTGCTCGCGCACGACCCGGTCGACCGGGTACTGCGCCCACCACAGCGCCATCCACCCGAACAGCCCCGGCAGCAGCCCCACCAGCACGCCCGGCGTGACCAGCGGCTTGCCCGCCCATCCGCCGAGGACGTGGACGACCGTGTCGTCCACCAGCCGACGCCAGCCCATCGCGAACACGCCGATGGCGAACCAGGCGGGGATCAGCCCGCGCGCAAAACCCATGGCGAGGTTGAACCGATCGACGCGCCGGCCGAGCCGTCGGTGGGCACCCCGCCGCGCCACGCGGCCGCCCCACAGCCGCATCACGACGATCAGCACGCCGTAGCCGATCAGCAGGAGCATGGCGCCCAGCACCGGGTCGACCAGCGGCAGCGGGGTCTCGGTGGCCGATTCCCAGACGCCGAAGAGCAGGATCAGCAGGAGCGTGCGCACGATTTTCGTCCCAGGGGGTGGCCGGCACGTCTAAAGCAAATGGCCGAGTGTGAACCAAACAAGGCAGGACAACAGTGATAGTGCCACGACGCCGATGAACATCCCCTGGACGAAACCCCACCGTTGCCGCCGGAGGCCAATCCAAACGCCGAAGCCCGTCATGCCTGAGAGCATGAGGGCTGCGCCCAACGCGGGCAATCTAGAGGCGGTGGCCCCGGCGAGGGCTAGAAGAACAACTGTGATCACGGTGATGAGGCCGGACGCGAAGCAACCGACCCCTATCAACATCTGATCGCCGGGAAGCGGCCGGCATGTCGGGGCGTAGCTCAACGGGCGTGGAGGTGTTACCGCGCTCAACGTGTCGGGAGTGAGAGACGATTGGCTTTCCGTCGAGCCCTTCAAGGTCACACCGCCACCGGCAGCACCGCCCGCAGTCGCGTGATGATCGGCGGCAGGATCTGCAGCGCGCGGTCGACCTCGGCCTCGGTCGTGTACCGGCTCAGGCTGAACCGGATCGCCCCGTGCGCGATCCGGCCATCCACGCCCATCGCCATCAGCACCGGCGACGGCTCGAGGCTGCCGCTGCTGCAGGCGCTGCCGGCCGAGGCGCACACCTCGGCCTCGCTCAGCAGCAGCAGGATCGCCTCGGCCTCCAGCCGGCTGAACCCGATGTTCGACGTGTTCGGCACCCGCTCGGCCGACCCGCCGATCACGTGGGCGTCCTCGATCGACTCGATGACCGACTGCTCGAACTGGTCCCGCAGTCGGGCGACGGCCGGCATCTTCGGCAGCGACGACTGCGCCAGTTCGGCCGCCTTGCCCATGCCGACGATGCCGGGGACGTTCTCGGTCCCGCCGCGCCGGCCGCGCTCCTGCGGGCCGCCGATCATGAGCGCTCGCACGCGGACGCCCTTGCGGACGAACATCCCGCCGACGCCCTTGGGGCCGTGGAACTTGTGCGAGGCGAAGCTCATCGCATCGATCGGCGTGGCGTGCACGTCGACCGGCACCTTGCCGACCGCCTGCGTGGCGTCGCAGTGGAACGGCACGTTCCGCCCCTTGCACAGCCGGGCGATCTTGTCGACCGGGAACACCACGCCCGTCTCATTGTTGGCCCACATGATCGTGACCAACGCCGTGTCCGGTCCGACCGCACTCTCCAGCACGTTCATGTCGAGCGCGCCGGAGTCGTCGACGGGCACGGCCACAATCTCGATCCCATCGCGGCCCAGGTGCTTGCACAGCTCGCGCACGGCCGAGTGCTCGACCGTGCTGGTGACGATCTGGTTCCGCGGGGCCCGGCTTAGCAGTAGCCCCCGCAGTGCGGTGTTGATCGCCTCGGTGCCGCCGGCGGTGAAGGTGAGCTCAGCGTCGTCGCAGCCGATCAGGGCCGCCACCTGCGCCCGGGCCTCGTCGATCGCCTGCCGGGCCTTCTGGCCGAACCGGTAGACGCTGGAGGCGTTGCCGTACAGCTCGGTCAGGTACGGCAGCATGGCGGCCACCACCTCGGGGGCGGGCTTGGTGGTGGCGTTGTTGTCCAGGTAGATCATCGACATAGGCGGTCCCTCGTGGGGGGTATGGTACCCGCGCAGGATAGATCACTCCACCGAACGGTACACGGCCTCCTGGCCCGGCCTGCTCACTTCAGCGAGCAGGGTCACTACGCGAACCACGTCCGCCCCTGCTTGCTGAAGCAGGCAGGCGGGATCACGCGCTTCCGAGTTTCACCCGTTGCGAAACTTCCGGCATCGATTGGCGGCTGGCGCGGTCGCTACTACACTCCCGCGACTTGTTAGGACTGCCCGTCAAAGGAGTTCCGATGTCCTCCACGATGCCGGCCGCGCTGGCCACCCTGACCGAGTGCATTGCCGACGAGCTCGCCGCCGTCGAGCGACGGTTCCACGGCGAGCTGGAGACGGATCTCCGGCCGGTGAACGCCCTCGTCCGCCACGTCAGCCGGTTCCGCGGGAAGATGCTCCGGCCGTGCCTGGTCCTGTTAACCGGCCGGGCCTGCGACCCCCGCGCCGAACTGACTGACGCTCACGTCACGCTGGCCACGGTGGTCGAAATGGTCCACATGGCAACGCTCGTCCACGACGACGTGCTGGACGAGGCCGAGCTGCGGCGGAAGGGGGCGACGATCAACCACCTCCGTGGCAACGAGGCGGCGGTCATGCTGGGCGACTACCTGATCAGCCACAGCTACCACCTGTGCGCCAGCCTCGACAGCCAGCTCGCCAGTCGGCTGATCGCCCGCACCACCAATCAGGTGTGCGAGGGCGAGCTGCTGCAGATCGACAACCGGCACAACCTGGAACTGGACGAGCCGACCTACTTCGAGATCATCAAGCGCAAGACGGCCGTCCTGTGCGCCGCCTGCTGCACGCTGGGCGCGACCTACGCCGGCGCCGACGAGCGGCGGGTCCGCCAGATGGAGACGTACGGCCTGTCCCTCGGCACGGCGTTCCAGATCCAGGACGACATCCTCGACCTCGTCGGCGACCAGGCGACGGTCGGCAAGACCCTCGGCAGCGACATCGACAAGGGCAAGATGACCCTGCCGATGATCCACTTCCTGCGCACCGCCCCGGCCGAGCACCGGGCGCTGCTGCGGTCCCTGCTGGCCAGCCGCGACCCTGACCGACACGAGCAGGTGCGGAACCTGATCGCCCCCAGCCCGAGCATCGGCTACGCCCGCGAGGCTGCGGCGAAGCTGGTGCGGCAGGCGCGGGCGACGCTGGCCGACCTGCCCGAGTCCGACGCCCGGCAGACGCTGGCCACGATGGCGGACTTCGTGATCGCCAGGGGGGTCTGATCGGGCGTTCCCATTATGAGACGCTTAGGATGACGGGCCTGGGCTGCCCTAAGAGTCGCTAAGGGAGCCGCCCCGAGCCTCAACATCCGGTCGGTTGGGGACTATTCTCCGGCAATGACGTTCCTTTCCGCTCGCCCTTGGCTGTGCGGCATCGCGCTGGCCGCCGTATGCGCCGTCGCGTCTGCTGACCAGACGGCACCCGCCCCGGCAACGCAGCCGGCCTCCCCGCTGCCCTCCAACGCCCTAACATTGGGGGCCGTTCCGACCACGACCGGCGCGCACACCGTCGAGGTCGACGCCCGGCTGGACGATGCCCCTGCGCGATTCCGCTACACCCTACAGATGCCGGCCATCCCGGTGGCGTCGAACCATGCCGTCCCGCTGGTCGTCGCCCTGACAGATCATGCCGGCGGCGTGGTCCCGCCGGCCTCCAGCTCTACAGCGGATGCCCCGTTCGCCTGCCTGGTGCCGCAGTGCCCCGCCGGTCACACGTGGGACGATCCGAGCGAGCAGGTGATCCTCCGCCAGCTGATCGACGGCGTCGTCAACGCCGCCCACCTCGACGGCAACCGGATCTGCCTGACCGGCGCCGGACCCGCCGCGGTCGAGGTGTGGCGCACCGGTGCCGCGATGGCCGACCGGCTCGCGGCCATCGCACCGATCGAGGGGTCGCCCCCCGAGGACCCTGCGGAAACGGTCGATGCCCTCTGGCACGTCGGCGTCTGCTTCGTCGCTCCGCCGTCCGAGACGCCGGGACCAATGCTGTCGGCCCTGGCCGCCCGGCCGCACCGGGATTACACGTTCCACGTCGACCCCGCCGCCGACGCCGCCCTCGCGGCACGGGCGATCTACGCCGACCCCTCGTTCTGGGGATGGATGTTCGCTCACCACCGGTCGGCCGACACGTCGCCCGCGCCCGATCGGGACCCGCACCCGCGCCTGGGACCACCAACCTCGACGCCGACCACCACCGTGCCCGTTGCCGTCACGATTGACCACAGCGGGCTGCCGACGAAGCCTGGGTACTCCGTTGTCCCAGCCACGCTGCGACTGGGCGATCGGACGCTCCCGTTCGACTTCGGCGTCTACCTGCCGCCCGGCTACCCGCACGCCGTCGGCTACCGCGGCGGGCGGGTGGCGACGCTGGTGAACCTGCACTGGCGCGAGTTCTTCGGCGGGTCGGACGACCAAGTGGTCCGTGAGACGCTGGCCAAACTGCTCGTCCGCTTCCCGGTCGAGGTGCGGCACAAGGGGGAGATGCCGCCGAACCCCGTGCCGCTGACGCAGGTCGCGCCGGTCATCTGCATCATGCCCCACTGCCCGGCCAACTGCCGCTTCGAGTGGACGCCGGGGATGGCCGAGGCGATCGGCCAGCTGATCGACCAGGTCGTGCCCGCCCTGCACGCCGACCCCGACCGCGTGGTGCTGACCGGCGTCAGCTACGGGGGCAGCAGCGCGTGGATGGTGGGCCAGCAGATCGCCAGCCGGATCGCCGGCATCGTGCCGTGCGACGGGCGGCGCACGTCCAATCCGGCCGCCACGGCCACCGCCCTACGCGACGTCGGCATCTACATCTCGGCCGGCGACGTGGATGGGGACTTCACCAACGACGCCCGCCTGATGGCCGGTGCCCTTGCCGCGGCCGGTCACCCCAACGTCACCTACCGCGAGATCCACGGCGGGAACCACTTCTGCTTCAGCGCGACCTACACCGACCCCGCCTTCTGGGCGTGGCTCGAATCACAGCATCGCCCGGTTAGGGTCGCCGGTTCCACGCTGTCCGCCCCGCTGATCCTCGCCTCGGCTGAACCGCCACCGAACCCCGGCCCGACGACGAAGCCGGCACCGCCGGTCACGCCGAAGCCCGCGGACAAGCCGGCGCCGGTCGCGGTGAAGGTTGCGCCACCTGCGCCCGTGGCATTGGTGGCCAAGCCCGCGACGCAACCGGTCGCCCCGCCGGCGATCGCGAACGTGAAGCCGGCCCCGCCGACGTCGTTCTCGCTCGACCCGGCCACGCTGCCGACGACGCCGGGGTCGCACGTCGTGCGGACGAACATCCAGATGGACGGCAAGCCGGTCCGGTTCAAGTTCTGGCTCTACCTGCCCAAGGATTACGGCAAGGGGCCGCAGACGTGGCCCGTCGTGATGGCCCTGCACAACAAGGGCTCGATCGGCGGCGACGGCAACGGCAGCATCACCGGCGAGGGGCTGCCGCTGCTGATGGCGCACGGCCGGCCCGACATGCGCTGGACCGGCGACGTGCCCCAGCGCCCGATCGACCTGCAGCGCGACGCCCCGTTCGTCTGCGTCGCCCCGCAGGTGCCCACCGCCCACACGTTCGACGACCCGGCCATGCTGGCCGTGATCGACCAGCTGCTGGAGGCGATCGTCGCCAACTGCCACGGCGATCCGACGCGCACCTACCTGACCGGCTTCAGCTACGGCGCGTCCAACACCTGGCTGGTCGCGTCGGCGCTGGCCGACCACTTCGCCGCCATCGCCCCGATCGACGGCCGGGCCACGCCCGACCCCGACGCCACCGTCGCCAGGCTGGCCCACACCGGCGTCTACCAGGTGATCGGCGGCGACGACGGCGACTTCATGCCCGAGGCGAAGCGGATGGTCGCCGCCCTGGCGGCCAAGCCGCACCCCGATTTCGACTTCCACGTCGTGCCCGGCGGGAACCACTTCTGCTACGGCTCGGTCTACGCCGACCCGACGTTCTGGGCGTGGATGTTCTCCCACCGGCGCAAGCCGCCGGCGCCCAAGGCCATGGCCGACAACGGCGACGCGGCGGCCGGCGTGACGGTGCTGGTCGACACCAGCGCCCTGCCCCGCCACGGCGGCTACACCGTGATCCGCCCGACCGTGCGCGTCGACGGCCAGACGCTGTCCATGCCGGTCGGCCTGTGGCTGCCGACGGCCTACCCGCACTTCGCCGGGCCGCTGCCGGTGATCGTGTCGCTCCACAACCGGTACGCGATCGGCATGGCCGACACGAACGCCGCGCTGCTCGGCGAGGGGCTGCCCAGCATCCTGGCCCACGGCGACAACAACCGCGGCGAGCACGGCGACCCGCCGGCCCACCCGGTCAACCCCGCCAACGACGTCGCGTTCGTCGGCGTCTTCCCGCAGTGCCCCGCCGGCCACGCCTGGGAGTCGGGCCCCATGCCCGAGGTGGTCGACAAGCTGCTGGCCGCCCTGCTCGTGGGGTACGACACGACCGTCGACCCGGACCGCGTCTACGGCACCGGCTGGAGCTACGGCGGCTCGTGTACGTGGGCCCTCGCCACGGCCTATCCCCAGCGGTTCGCCGCCATCGCCGTCAACGACGGCCGAGCCATGCCCGACCCCACCGCGGCCGTGGCGAAACTGCGGGACGTCGCGGTCTACCTCACCGTGGGCGACCACGATGGCGAGTTCATCGACGAGGAGCACCGGATGCTCGACGCCCTGACCGCCGGTCGGCACCCCAACTTCGTCCAGCACACGATCGCCCACGGCGACCACGCCGCCTACATGGCGGTGTACAACGACCCCGCCTTCTGGGGCTGGCTGCTGGCGCAGCGGCGGCACGCGACTACGCGTTGACGCGTCCCTATCTTTCCTCTGTCCCGGCCGTCCGTAAGATGTCCTCCAAGCCGGCGTCTGAGGTGCGCCGAAGACCCGGGCCTTCGGCGCACCTCAGACGCCGGCTTGGAGTGCAGTTTCCCGTGGTGATCGGAGCAGGTGCATGAGCGGTCGTGGCGTGGCGGTGGCGTTGGTGTTGTTGGCCGTCGGGACCTACCTGACCGTGGCCGGGGTGGGGTGCATGGACTCGCCGGCCAAGGCGGGCGGGACGTCGGACGGGTCGGCCTCCGGCTACGACGGCAACCGGCCGTTCGCCACCACGCGGGCCAAGGGGCTGCCGTTCCGCGGCGTCTCCATGCAGGTGCAGCGCGTCGACTGGATCGAGAAGTACGAGCAGAGCGAGGACGAGATCGCCGACACCGGTGCCGACACGGTCCTGCTGGTCGTTGAGGGGAGGCAGGAGAACGGCACGTCGAGCCACATCTACCTCGACATGCGGATGACCCCCACGCCGGAGAAGCTGGCGGAGCTGATCGACCACGCGAAGAAGCGCCACCTGCGCGTGGTGCTGATGCCGATCGTGCTGCTGGACAACCCCAAGGGGGACGAGTGGCGCGGCACGCTCAAGCCCGACAGCTGGGACGACTGGTTCGACAGCTACCGCGACATGCTCACCCAGTTCGCGTGGGTGGCCCAGGGGCACGGCGTCGATGCCATGTCGGTCGGGTCGGAGCTGGTCAGCACCGAGGGGCGCGACCACCTGGACCAGTGGACAAAGACGATCGCCAAGGTGCGCGAGGTATTCCACGGCAGCCTCACCTACTCGGCCAATTGGGACCACTACAGCAACGTGCCGTTCTGGGACCAGCTCGACCTGATCGGCATGAACAGCTACTACAAGCTGGGCAACGACCAGAACGCAACGGTGGCCGACATCGAGGGCAGGTGGAAGAGCATCCAGCACGACCTGCACGCCTTCCAGGCGAAGGTTCACAAGCCGTTGGTGTTCCTCGAGGCGGGCTGGTGCAGCTTGCAGAACGCCGCCAGCGAACCGTGGGACTACACCCGCACGGATCTCCCAGCCGACACAGACCTCCAGAAGCGCCTGTACACGGCGTTCTACAACGTCTGGTACGGCGACCCCCAGCTGGGCGGGTTCTTCATGTGGGAGTGGCCCCCCGGCCCCGCCGACGACCGCGGGTACAGCCCCAAGGGCAAGCCGGCCGAGGGCGTGCTGCGCGAGTGGATGGCGAAGAAGCCGTGGGCCGTGCGGTAACATCTCGTACGCCGAGCGGCGATGAAAATATCTTAAGCTTCGAGCCGTTCTTGTAGGTGAAGGTCGGGTCGCCCGCGGCATCGTGCCGCACAGCGGAGCGGGTCCCGGCCCTCATTTGTATGACTGCGAACACGCAAGCCGGCCATCGCTCGACGGCGGCCATCATCGGTGGTGGTCCCGGCGGGCTGCTCACGGCCTACCTTCTCCAGCACGTCTACCACGCCCCGGTCGACGTCACGATCTTCGAGGGGTCGGACCGGCTTGGCGGGAAGATCATCAGCCGATCGTTCCAGTCCGGTGCCGGGTACGAGGCCGGCGCGGCCGAGCTGTACGACTACTCCGACGCCGGCCCTGACCCGCTGCGCGAGCTGATCGCCGACCTCGGCCTGACGACGTACCCGATGGACGGCCGAGCCGTTTTCATCGGGGACACGCTGGTGGCGACGGAGGCCGACGTCGGCCGGGCGCTCGGACGCACCGCTGCCGAGGCGGTCGCCGCGTTCGGCCGGCGCGGGCGGGCCGCGATCTCGCCAGCCGAGTACTACGAGTCCGACTGGGAGACCGACAATGCCGACCCGCTGTGCCAGCAGACGTTCGACGCGCTGCTGAACGGCGTGACCGACGCCGCGGCCCGGCACTACATCGAGGCGGCCGTCCACAGCGACGTCGCCACCGAGCCGCGGCACACCAGCGCCGCCTATGGCTTGCAGAACTACCTGATGAACGAGCCGGGCTACATGCGGCTCTACGGCATCGACGGCGGCCTCGAACGACTGCCGCGCGCGATCGCCGCCAAACTGTCGGCCACGGTGCGGCTGAACGCCCGCGTCCAGCGGGTGACCGCGATCGCCGGCGACCGGTTCTGCGTCGACCCCGCCAGCGGCGCGACCGGCGGCACGTTCGACTACTGCGTCGCCGCCCTGCCGAACTACTGGCTGCCCTCGATCGACTGGGCCGGCCCGGCGCTGGCCAGGGCGGTGCGCGACCACCACGCCCACTACGACCACCCGGCCCACTACCTGCGCGTGACCGTCCAGTTCCGCCGGCCCTTCTGGCGCGACGTCGTCCGCGGCTCTTGGTTCATGCTCGACGCGCTGGGCGGCTGCTGCGTCTACGACGAGTCGGCCCGCTGCCCCGACGCGCCGGACGCCATCGGCTGCCTCGGCTGGCTGATCGGCGGCGACGCCGCCGTGCGGATGTCGAACCTCGACGATGACGAACTTGTCGCCCAGGTGCTCGACGCCCTGCCGGCCCCGCTGCGCCACGGCCGTGACCTCGTCGTCGACGCCCGCGTCCACCGTTGGGTCGGGGCCGTGAACGGCCTGCCCGGCGGGTACCCGCTGCGCGATCCCGACGACCGCCACTGCCCCGACCCGGCAAGCCACCCGACGTTCTTCACGGTCGGCGACTACCTGTTCGACTCGACGCTGAACGGCGCGTTCGATTCCGCCGACTATGTCGCCGCCTGGATTGCCGAAGAAGAGGCGGACGAAGCGCCGGCGACAACGGTACCTACGGCCCGGAGGGCCGGGCTTTCGACGCTCGAACACCCGGCCCTCCGGGCCGTCGCTAAACGGGGAATCGATTCCTGACCCGGTCCATTCGGTTCGCCGAGGAGTTCGCCATGTCCCGCACCACCGCCTCCCCGCCGCGCCCGAGCGTCCCCGCGACGGCGGGCGTGCTGATCCGTTTCGACGCCGCCGCGTTGACGTCGTCCGAGGCCCGCGTCGTCCGCAGGTTCGACGACCCACGGCCGGCCGAGGCGGTCGCGACCCCCGTCGACGAGGTCAACCTTGAGGCCGACCGCCCCTGGCCCGAGGCGACCGAGGCGCTGCAGGTGTGCATCAGCGCCGAACGCAAGCCGAAGGCGCTCCCCTGGCTCGCCCGGCCCGATCGGGCCGAGGCCCCGCTCGCCGCGGAGGTTGCGGTCGACGGCGGCCGGCTCCGCTGGCGGCCTGGGCGCGCGCTGCTCGAGGGGTCCGTCGCCCGGCCCGACGACGTGATGGCCGGCCTGGTCGACTTCGCCTTCTACGAGGCCGAGCTGCGCAAGCTGGAAGCCGCCCTGCCGCCGATCGAGGTCGGGGCCACCAATGACGTGCCGTTCGCCTACGGCATCGACGACGTTGGCCGACCGCACTGGCCGCGGTTCCGGCGGACGATGGAACACCTGGCGACGCTGCGGCTCACGTTCGCCCGGCTGGAGCCGCGGCTCGGCCGGGCGTCGCGATCGCTGTCGGCGGACGCGCGCCGCACCTTCGCCCGGCTCTGCGCCCGGACCAATGTCGAGGATCGCCTCGAGGCGTTTTCCGATCGGCTGGAAGCGTGCGAGGTCCTGTACGAGGGCGCCGTCGACCGGATCACCGATCACCGCTGGTGGCAGAAGGGCCACCGCCTGGAGGCGATCATCGTGGGCCTGCTGACGATTGAAGGGTTACAGTTGGCAGCGGAACTGGTGCTGCGTCTGAAGGGCCATTAGCCGCGTCCGTCAGCCCCCCGCTCCGCCGGGGTCTCCCTGCACAACCCCCGCGGAGCGGGGGCTAACGGAAGAAGGTCACGCGCTGACGACCGCCAGGCTGCGCAGCGACTTGGGCAGTTCGAAGCTGACGTCCTCCTCGATCAGCGTTCGGCTCTCGGTCTCGCCGCCGAAGTCGGACTGTAGCCGTTCCAGCAAGCCCTGGACGTGATGCTCGGGGGCGGATGCGCCGGCCGTCACCATCACGGCGTGTACGCCGTCCAGCCAGGACGGGTCCAGTTCCGACTGGTCGTCGATCAGGTAGGCCGACCGGCCGGCCTGCTTGGCGGTCTCGACCAGGCGCTGGCTGTTGCTGCTGTTCTTGCTGCCGACGACCAGGACCAGGTCGACCTCGGGGCTGATGTCGCTGACGGCCGTCTGGCGGTTGGTCGTCGCGTAGCAGATGTCGTCCTTGGGCGGGGCCTTGATGTTCGGATACTTCGCCCGCAGCACCGAGATGATCCGCATCGCGTCGTTCACGCTCAGCGTGGTCTGCGTCACGTAGGCCAGCTTGGCGTCGGTGCCGAACGGCAGCCGCTGCACGTCCTCGGGGCTTTCCACCACGGTGATGTCGTTCGGCGCCTCGCCCACCGTGCCGATCGCCTCGTCGTGGTCGCGGTGGCCGATGAAGATGATCTTGTACCCCTCGCGGACGAAGCGCAGCACCTCCATGTGGACCTTGGTCACCAGCGGGCAGGTGGCGTCCACCTCGACCAGGTTCCGCGACTTGCTCGCCTTGCGGACGGCCGGGCTGATGCCGTGGGCGCTGTAGACGACCGTCGCCCCCTCCGGCACCTCGTCGATGCCGTTCACGAACGTCACCCCCCGGCCCACGAAGTCCTGCACCACGTGCTTGTTGTGTACGATCTCGTGGTAGACGTAGACCGGCGGGCCCTTGAGCTTCAGGACCTGATCGACGCAGTCGATCGCCATGTTCACGCCGGCACAGAAACCGCGGGGATTGGCAAGGATGATCTTCATTCTGCGAGCGATTCTAACGGCGGCGGCGGCGGATGCCAAAGGGGATGGGTGGGTGATGGGGTGTTGGCGTGATAGGGCAGGAAAACCATTGGCGCCATCTCTCTCTTACCCCGCCCACGCCATCACCCCCGCACTCCACCCCCGCCGGTCTCGCCGTTGTGCTTCATCGGGTCGTTGGCTCCCACCTGCTCGGCGAGCAGGCCGGCCAGCGCAATCAGGGTCACGTGGGTGAACGCCTGCGGGAAGTTCCCCATCAGCCGTTGGCGGCCGCAGTCGTACTCCTCGCTCAGCAGGCCGACGTCATTCCGCAGCGCCAGCAGCTTGTCGAACAGCTGGACCGCCTCCCCCTTGCGGCCCATCAGCGCGTAGGCCTCGGCCAGCCAGAAGGTGCAGGGCAGGAACGCCGCCTCGGAGCCGGGCACGCCGTCGACGCCGCTCTTGTTCTGGTACCGCTGGACGAACCCGGTGCCGGTCAGCAGTTCGCGCTCGATCGCCTCGACCGTGCCGACGAACCGCGGGTCGCCGGCCGGCAGGAAGCCGACCTGCGGGATCATCAGCAGGGCCGCGTCGAGCTCGTGGCTGCCGTAGAACTGGGTGAAGGCGTTCTTCTCCTTGTCGAATCCCTTTTCGCACACGTCGGCGTGAATCCGGTCGCGCAGGGCGCGCCAGCGCTCGACCGGCCCCTCGAGCCCGAACGTCTCGACGTCCTTGATCGACCGGTCGACGGCCATCCAGGCCATCACCTTCGAGTGGGTGAACTGCTGCCGCCCGCCGCGGACCTCCCAGATGCCGTTGTCGGGCTGGTCCCAGTTCTGCTCGACGAACCGCATCACCGTACACTGCATCTGCCAGTCGGCGAAGTTGCCGCCCGTCGCGCCGTCCACGCGGGCCAGGTGCAGGGCGCCCATCAGTTCCCCGTAGACGTCCAGCTGGAACTGGTCGTGCGCCCCGTTGCCGATGCGGACCGGCTTGCTGTGGCCGTAGCCGGGCAGCCAGTCCAGTTCCAGTTCGGTCAGGCGGCGCTCGCCGTGGATGCCGTACATGATCTGCAGCGTCTCGGGGCTGCCCGCCGCCGCACGCAGCAGCCACGCCCGCCAGGCGTCGGCCTCGTCCACGAAGCCGGTCGACAGGAATGCGAACAGGGTCAGCGTCGCGTCGCGGATCCAGCAGTACCGGTAGTCCCAGTTCCGCACGCCGCCGTAGTCCTCTGGCAACGACGTGGTGGGGGCCGCCACGATCCCGCCGGTCGGGTCGTAGGTCATCGCCTTCAGCGTCAGCAGCGACCGCATCACCGCGTCCCGCCACGGGTGCTTGGCCGTGTACCGGCTGGCCCACGTCGCCCACAGCTGCTCGGTCTCGCGCTCCACCTTTGCCGGGTCGGGCTGGGCCGGCGCGGGGAGATGGGACGGGAAGTAAGTCAGCACGAAGCTCACGTCGGCGTCGCCGGCGGAGACGGTCACGTCGCCCACCGTGCGGAAGTCCTCGCCGTGCAGGGGCACGCTCGAGCGGAAGATCACCGCGTCCGGCCCGGCGACGGCGCGGATGCCGCCGTCGTAACGCTGCACCCACGGCTTCTCGTGGCCGTAGTCGAACCGGAACGTCGCGTCCGACCGGAACGGCACCGACCCGGCCTTCGCCCGGATCGTCCGCACGAGCGTGACGGACGTCCCGTCGCCGTCGTCCGGCCGGGGCATGAAGTCAACCACCGTCGCGACCCCGCCGTCGGCCGTGGTGAACTCCGTCTCCAGGATCATCGTGTCGCCGCGGTACCGCCGGGTGGAGGTGTGCTCGCCGGTCGGGGCGAGCAACCACCGGCCGTTCTCCGTCGTCCCCAGCAACGCCGCGAAGCAGGCACCCGAGCCGAAGTGGGGCAGGCAGAGCCAGTCGATCGACCCGTCCAATCCGACCAGGGCGGCCGTGTGGCAGTTGCCGATGAGGGCGTACGATTCGATGGGCTTGGTCATTCGACCGGTCATACCGCCATCGGCGTCGATCGGGGAACGTCTGGCGTGCCAGAACGACGTCGGTTCTTCGCAAGCCGGCGTCGGAGGTACGCCGAAGACCCGGGTCTTCGGCGTACCTCCGACGCCGGCTTGAATAGATTGGTCACTCGACCGGCAACGCGCCGCTCAGGCGATCGAGCGACCGCCGTCCAGCCGGATGATCTGGCCCGTGATGTACGACCCGGCCGTCACCAGGTAATGGACCAAGTCGCCCACGTCGGCCGGCGTGCCCGGGCGCGCCAGGGGGACGCGGCTCAGGTACCGCTCGCGCGCGTCGGCCGGGTAGTCGTCCGGCCACTCCACCACGCCCGGGGCGATGCCGTTCACCGTGACGTCGGGAGCCAACTCTCGCGCCAGGGCCAGCGTCACGTTGGCCAACGCCGCCTTCGACGCGCCGTACCCCAGGTACTCCGGCCACGGCCGCTCGGCCAGCAGGTCGACCAGGTTGACGATGTGCCCCTTGGTGGCCCGCAGCATCGGGGCGAACCGCTGGGCCAGCAGCAGCGGCGCCTCAACGTGGAGCGTCTGCATCTCGCGCAGCTTCGCCAGCGTCAAGTCGCCCAGCCGGCCCGGCTCGAACACCGCCGCGTTGTTCACCAGCACGTTCAGCTCCCCGCTGAACAGCTCCAGCACCTCGGCGATGCGGTCGCAACTGGCGACCGGATCGGACAGGTCGACCTGGATCGGCCACGCCCCGCACGACGCCTGCACGGCTTCCGCCTCGGCCTCGCTCGACCGGAAGGTGAACGCGACGGCGAAGCCCGCCGCCGCCAGCCGTTCGACGATCGCCCGGCCGACCCGCTTCGCCCCGCCCGTCACGAGTGCCACGCGTGGTTCAGCCATGGCCGAAGTCTACGCGACCCGGTGAGGAGGCACGCACGCCGGACCGCTTTGATGTACGTCAAGCGACCGGGTTTCGCGAGGGGCATGCGCTCCACAACACGTGAGACAAGTTGTTTCAACAGGCAATTGACGTTGACATAAGATGATCGCTAGAATTGACTTACATTCGCAGCAATTGGACGCCGATTGCAAACTGTCCCATTTCGTCCCATTTTGTCTCACCGGTTTAGCGATCGCGTGGGAGCATCTTTGGCACGTCCGTCGAAGGTCGCAGCGTTGACGCATAGGATGGAGCCGACGTTCCCCGTGTGTTTTCCGACTTGCCATGGCCACTGATCCGACCCCCGCCGGGACCGCCATCCCCCTCTCGCTTCCCCCCGCCCTTCACGCCCGTTTGAACGGCGAGTTGGAGGGCCGCCCCGTCGTCGCGTGGGCGGCGCTCGATCTGGATGAGCACAACCGTTACGCCGACCGGTACGTCGTGCTGACCGATGGCAAGCTGCTCGTGTTCGACGTGTCCGCAGCGGCCGGGGCACCGCTGTGGGAGGTGGCGCTGTCGGCCGTGGACGAGGCGGCGATCGTCGAGGGCATCGGCGTCGACCGGCTGACCGTAATCGCCGGCGGGGCCCTCGTCGGCGAGCTGCGGTACACCCGGCGATGTCGTCGGGATATGACCCGGCTGCAGCGCAAGTTGGAACGCCGCCTCTCGACCAGCACGACCGAGGCGCGGCCCGACTGGCTGGAGACCGTTGAGCGCGAGGCCGAGCAGCGCGACACCTGCCCCAAGTGCGGCCTGCCGATCCCCGCCTACGCCGAGGGCGTCTGCCCCCGGTGCGTCCAGGGCCGCAAGCTGCTCTGGCGGCTGCTGGACGAGGCCAAGCCCTACCGCCCGCGGCTGTGGGCGGCCCTCATCCTGACGATCGGCGTCTCCGAGTTGACCGTCGTTCCCGGCCTGCTGACGATCCGGCTGAGCAATGCGATCCAGGCGCTGGACATGCGCCGCCTCATCGTCGCCTGCACCTTGCTCGTGCTCACCTACGTCGCCACCGAGGTGGTGAACGGCGCCCGCCTGTACGTGCTGTCGGTTGTCGGCACCCGCATCACCAGCGACCTGCGGCACAAGGTGTACGCCCACCTGCACGAGCTGTCGCTGCGCTACTTCGCCAAGCGGCGCACGGGCAGCCTGATCACCCGCGTGACCAACGACACCGACCGGCTGTGGGACTTCATCGTGTTCGGGTCGGTCGACTTCTTCCGCAACTGCGTGATGATCGCCTCGCTGGCCGGCATCATGCTGTGGGTCAACTGGCGGCTGGCGCTGATCTCGCTGTTCCCGCTGCCGGTGCTGGCCGGCGTCAGCTACTACCGCGGGCTGAAGATGCAGCGGCTGTACGGCCGGCTGCACACCTACTGGAGCCGGATGACGGCCGTCGTCGGCGACGCGATCCCCGGCGTGAAGGTGGTGAAGGCGTTCGGCAACGAGCGGCGTGAGGTCGACCGGTTCGACCGCCGCAGCAACGAGTACGCCGACAAGGAGATCGAGATCCACTGGATCTGGACCGCCCTGGCACCCACGGTCAGCGGCATCATGAAGCTGGGGCAGGCGGTCGTCTGGATCGCCGGCGGGTACATGGCGATCCACGGCGGTCACGTCAAGGCCGACCTGTCGGTGCTGCTCGGGTTCACCGTCTTCGTCAACCAGTTCTACGGCCCCATCATGGAGCTGGCCAACAGCAACCGGATGGTCACGCGGGCGGCCACCAGCGCCCAGCGCGTGTTCGAGGTGGTCGACACGCCGCCCGACATCTTCAGTCGCGTCGGGGCGTTCAAGAAGGACCGGCTGGAGGGGCGCGTCGAGTTCCGCCACGTCGCCTTCAGCTACGAAGGGGCCCAGCCGGCCCTTCGCGACGTGAGCATGCGGGCCGAGCCGGGCCAGATGATCGGCCTGTGCGGGCCCAGCGGGGCGGGCAAGAGCACGTTCGTCAACCTGATCTGCCGGTTCTACGACGCCACCGACGGCCAGATCCTGATCGACGGCGTCGACCTCCGCGACTACGACGTCCACTGGCTCCGCCGCCAGATCGGCGTCGTCCTGCAGGAGCCCTACCTGTTCCACGGCACGGTGGCCGACAACGTCCGCTACGGCAACCCCGACGCCACGGTGGAACGGGTGATCGCCGCCGCCCGGGCCGCCAACGCCCACGACTTCATCGTCGGCTTCCCCGACGGCTACGACACCATGGTCGGCGAGCGCGGCCAATCGCTCAGCGGCGGCGAGCGCCAGCGGATCAGCATCGCCCGCGCGATCCTCCACAACCCGCGCATCCTGATCCTGGACGAGGCGACCAGCAGCGTCGACACCGAGACGGAGAAGCAGATCCAGCAGGCGCTGGACCGCCTGGTGAGCGGCCGGACCACGTTCGCCATCGCCCACCGCCTGAGCACGTTGACCGCCGCCGATCGGCTGGTCGTGCTCGACAAGGGCAAGGTCGCCGAAGAGGGGACGCACGCCGAACTGGTGGACCGCGAGGGCGGCGTCTACGCCCGCCTGCACCAGACGCAGGCGGAGATGGCGGCGCTGGTGGCGATCCGGGAATAACCTGCTTAGCGACGGCCCAAAGGACCGGGCTTCGAACGTCGATCGGCACTCGAAGTCCGGCGCTCTGGGCCGTCGCCAAACATTGATTCGACGCGCCCATTCCTCTTGTGACCTGGCCAACGCCCGCCTAATATAGATGGTTCGCCGCCTCCGGACGGTCCGGGCGGCGGTTCTCCATTGGTCAACCTCGCGTTCGTCCTGCGTGGCGGCGGACGCGTGATTCCCTGGGCCACGCACTCCTCAAGGTTGGGCGGGTGACACCGCCCCTTTCATACGCATGGTCGATTTCCACCTGATTAGCACGCTGAGCGACCTCGACGACGATCTCGATGCCGCGGTCGCCCTGGCTCTGGGCGACGGGGCCGACGATCTGAAGGTCCTCATCCCTGGCGAGGACGTGACCGTCTTCAACCCCGGCACCATCATCAAGGGCCGGATCAGCGGCATGGCCGGCGACGACTACGTCGTCGAGCTGGGCCTCAAGAGCGAAGGCATCCTGGAGAAGGGCGAGTTCGACGAGCCCGAGCTGGTCAACATCGGCGACGAGGTCAAGGTCCTGCTCGAGGACGTCGAGGGCGACACCGGGTTGGTGAAGATCAGCAAGCGCAAGGCTGACCGGATCATCAACTGGGAAGCCATCATGAAGACC
Source organism: Tepidisphaeraceae bacterium (assembly GCA_965198865.1). GTDB lineage: Bacteria > Planctomycetota > Phycisphaerae > Tepidisphaerales > Tepidisphaeraceae > CBDAQA01. The sequence continues at coordinate 112,967 of CBDAQA010000033.1, forward strand.
AAGAAGGAGGGCGAGCCCGTCTCAGGTAAGGTCACCAAGAAGATCAAGGGCGGGCTGCTGGTGGACATCGGCGTGCCCGTGTTCCTGCCGGCGAGCCAGGTCGACATCCGGCGTCCCGGTGAGATCAGCGACTGGATCGGGCGGAACATCGACGCGGTGATCCTGAAGATCGACGAGGAGCGGCGCAACATCGTCATCAGCCGCCGCAAGCTGATCGAGCAGCAGCGCGAGGAGCTGAAGAAGAAGACGTTCGAGAGCCTGCAGGTGGGCCAGCTCCGCAAGGGGACGGTCAAGAACATCGCTGACTTCGGCGCTTTCATCGACCTCGGCGGCATCGACGGCCTCCTGCACATCACCGACATGAGCTGGGGCCGGATCAACCACCCCAGCGAGATGGTGAAGATCGACCAGGAGGTCGAGGTCAAGGTCCTCAACATCGACAAGGACAAGGAGAAGATCGCCTTGGGGTTGAAGCAGAAGGACGCTTCGCCGTGGGAGAACATCGAGAGCAAGTACCCGGTCGGCTCGGTGCACGACGCCAGCGTCGTGAACATCATGAGCTACGGTGCCTTCTGCAAGCTCGAGGCCGGCGTCGAGGGGTTGGTCCACATCTCCGAGATGAGCTGGACCAAGCGGATCAACCACCCCAGCGAGGTCGTCGCCCAGGACCAACCGGTCAAGGTGAAGGTCCTCGAGATCAACAAGGAGAAGCAGGAGATCTCGCTCGGCATGAAGCAGGTCGAGGAGAACCCCTGGGAGCGGGTGGCCGAGAAGTACCCGCCCGGCTCGGTGGTCGAGGGCAAGGTCCGCAACATCGCCAACTACGGCGCGTTCGTCGAGATCGAGGAGGGCATCGACGGCCTGCTGCACGTCAGCGACCTGTCGTGGACCAAGAAGATCGGCCACCCGTCGGAGGTGCTCAAGAAGGGCGAGAACGTCCAGGCCGTCGTGCTCAACGTCGACCAGGAGAAGCAGCGGATCGCCCTGGGCCTGAAGCAGATGTCCGAGGACCCGTGGGTGTCGGCCATACCCAACGCCTACCGCCCCGGCCAAGTGGTCAAGGGGCAGGTCACGAAGATCGCCAACTTCGGCGTCTTCGTCGAGCTGGCCCCCGGGCTCGAAGGGTTGCTGCACATCTCGGAGATCTCCGACCACAAGGTCGAGAAGCCCGAGGACGTGCTCAAGGTCGGCCAAGACCTGGACGTGAAGATCCTCCGCGTCGACTCCGACGAGCGGAAGATCGGCCTGAGCCTCAAGCGGGCCCAGTGGCAGCAGGAGGAGGAGCAGCGCGAGACCGTCCGGGCCACCCGCCCGGAGAAGAAGAACCTCCGCGGCGGCCTCGAGGGCGGCGAGAACACCACCGGCCTGGGCGACCTCAAGCTCGGCCAGTGAACGCTGTCCCACCGTTGAAGACGAACACCGCGGGCCGCCCATCTCGGGCGGCCCGCGGGCGTTTGCGGGGCCGATGCAAACGGCGTCGGTCGTGCACGGCACCGATCCCAGAGCCAAATCCGGATGTCGTGATCCCTGCCGGTCGTCCTTCACGCTTACACGGCTGAGCACGCGCGTCGGTCTGCCCGGCCGCCGCAATCAGTGGTCCGATCGCGTGGGCGATCGGCGTCGCGGAACCGGGCGGGTTCGCTGCCGCGTGCTGAAGGAAAGCCGTCGATGTCCACAGCGCTAGTCCGTCGTCGAATTGCCCCACCCTCAGGTCTTTGTCCCCGGATAGCGGCGGCCCTGGCGGGTGCCGCCGCCGCCACCGCGGCGGGTGGGACGGCGGTCGCGGCCCCAGTCCAGTACACGCTGAGTAACCTGGGCATTCCCGATACCGGCGACACGGCCGGCAACGGCAATGCCGCGCTCGGGATCAACAGCAGCGGGACGGTCACGGGATACCTGACCGGGAGCAACGGCAACTTCAACGGGTTTGTGGGTAACACTGCAAGCGTGACCACGCTGCCGACTTTGGGTGGCCCAAATTGGTTTGCGTCAGCCATCAACGACGCCGGGCAGGTGGCCGGCACGAGCGCGATCGCGGGGTCGCCGGCGTACCTCCATGCGACGCTCTGGTCGGCATCGAAAACGGCCACCGACCTGGGCACGCTGCCCGGCACAGTCGACAGCCGAGCGACCGGAATCAATGGCGCGGGTCAGGTGGTCGGCGAATCATTCGACTCCTCCGACAACGCCTACGCCTTCCGCACCGGCGCGAACGGCCAGGGAATGACCCCACTGAGCACGCTCGGCGCATCGCAATACGCGGTGACGTTTGGGGTCAACAATGCCGGTGTCGTGTCGGGAAGCATCTACGCAACCGACGCGAACAGCACGTACACGGGAGCCTACTGGGACGCGGCGGGGACTGCTCACGCCATCTCCATTTTCGGGGGCGACTACGGCGCGGCGACTGGCATTAACCAAGCCGGGCACATCACCGGCTTTTCGACGGTGGACGACACCGACGTGCCCAGCTCCGCGTTCATCTACGACACGACGACGGGGCAGATGACCGACCTCGGAAGCCTCAGCGCGGCGTTACCGGCGGCCGAAGGCTACGCCATCAACGACTCCGACGTGGTGGTCGGTACCTCGTACGACGCGACCTTGACCACCGGGCACGCCTTCATCGACGCCAACGGCCAGATGCAGGACCTGAACGCGCTGGTCAACGCGCCGGGTTGGACGTTGCAAGACGCCTTCGGCATCAACGACGCCGGGCAGATCGTCGGCGATGGGATCGACCCCGCCGGCGAGTACCACGCGTTCCTGCTGACCCCGACGTCGTCCGTCCCCGAACCGATCAGCCTGGCCGTGGCCGCCGTGGCCGTCGCCGGTTTCACGGCTGGCGGTCGGCGTCGACGGAAGCGGCGTTCGGCGGCTCGCCGAGGTCGACTCGCGGGGGTTGCATTCACGCCGGCCATCGGTCAGTAGCGGCGACCGGTCCAAAGACGCAATGGCGAGGCGGGCCGTCCACTCGGCCGAACCGGCGGCGATCGCCTGCATTCACCTGGCCAGCTCCCCGAGCAGCGTGTCCAGTGCCAGGGGCGCTCGGCCTCTTAAGCGACGTCATGCGCGCGGTGCGCGGCTGGCTTCGGTACATTGGCGGCCTCTCATGCCTGAAACCCCGTCAACCCAAGCGCCGGCCGGGGCCGATTGGCCGGCCGTGTACGACCGCCTCCGCGCCCTGGCCGCAAGCCGGTTGGCCCGCGAGCGGGTCGGACACACGCTGACGGCCACGGCCCTGGTCCACGAGGTCTACCTCAAGCTGGCCGACGCCGACCCGGCCCGGTGGGGCGACCCCGGCCACTTCTTCACCGCCGCCGCCGAGGCCATGCGGCACCTGCTGGTCGACCACGCCCGGGCCCGCCTGACGGCAAAGCGCGGCGGCGGCGCGGGCCGCCGTACGCTCACCGACGCCCTGGCAACCGTGGCGACCGTGGCCGAGTCGGCAGACCCCGACCAGGTGCTGGCGCTGGACCACGCCGTCACCCGCCTGGACCAGCTCAGTCCCGATGCTGCCGCCGTCGTTCGGCTGCGGTTCTACGCCGGCCTGTCGGTCGAGCAGACGGCCGCCACGCTGGCCGTGTCCACTGCCACGGTCAAGCGAAAGTGGGCGTACGCCCGGGCCTGGCTGTTCGGCCACCTGTCGGCCGCCGACCGCGAGGCCTGACGCCACTCTCATAGTTGATCGCCGGCCAAAGGTTGGTTGGCCTGGGAAGGTAACCACACGATGTCGGACGCACTGGAACGCCGGGCAGCAGCGGTTTTCGAGAGCCTGTTGAGCCTGCCGACCGTCGACCGCCCCACGGTGGCCGCGACCGCCTGCGGGACCGATGCCGCCCTGCTGGCGCGCGTCCGCCAATTGCTGAACGCGCTGACCGCCGCCGCCGACGGCGGGTTCTTCGCCGGCGCGACGCTCGACCCCGATGACCCACCCGGCGCCTCCACGCCGCCGGCCGTAGCCCCTGTCGGCGAGCGGGCGGGCGACCACATCGGCCCCTACAAGCTGCTGGAGCAGATCGGCGAGGGCGGGTTCGGCGTCGTGTTCTCCGCCGATCAGCAGCGGCCGGTCCGCCGTCGGGTCGCGGTCAAGGTGATCAAGCTGGGCATGGACACCCGCGAGGTCGTCGCCCGGTTCGAGGCCGAGCGCCAAGCGCTGGCGATGATGGACCACCCGAACATCGCCCGCGTGTTCGACGCCGGGTCGACCTCCGCCGGGCGGCCCTACTTCGTGATGGAACTCGTGCGCGGCTCGCCGATCACCGAGTACGCCGACAAGCACAAGCTGAGTACCCGCGACCGGGTCGCCCTGGCCGCCCAGGTGTGCCGGGCGGTGCAACACGCCCACGCCAAGGGCGTGATTCACCGGGACATCAAGCCGAACAACGTGCTGGTCACCACGGCCGACGACAAACCGGTGCCGAAGGTGATCGACTTCGGCATCGCCAAGGCGACGCAGGCGAAGCTGAGCGATCAAACCGTTTACACGGCCCACCGGCAGCTGATCGGCACGCCGCAGTACATGTCGCCGGAACAGGCCGACAGCGACGGGTCGGACATCGACACGCGGACCGATGTCTACAGCCTGGGCGTGCTGATCTACGAGCTGTTGGTCGGCGCGACGCCGCTGGATGCGCGGTCACTGCGCGCGGCGGCGTTCGAGGCGATGCGGAAGATGATCGCCGAGACCGAGCCGCCGCACCTGGCCACGCGCCTGTCGGGCCTGCGCGAGACGCTGGCCACCGTGGCGACCAACCGGGCGACCGACGGGAAGCAGTTGGGCCGCCAGTTGCAGGGCGAGCTGGACTGGATCGTGATGCGGGCGTTGGAGAAGGACCGCAGCCGCCGGTACGACACGGCCGCCGCGCTGGCCGACGACCTGGGTCGGTACCTGTCCGGCGACGCCGTGCTGGCCGGGCCGGTGTCGGGCACCTACCGGCTGAGGAAGACGCTGCGGCGGTACCGGGCGGCCGTGGTGATCGGGTCGGCCCTCGCCGCCGCCCTGCTGTTGGGCGTGGCCGGCACGACGTGGGGGCTGGTCCGCGAGGCCCGGCAACGGCGGGCGGCCGACGCCGCCCGGGTCGAGTCCGACCGTTCGCGCGCCGACGCCGAACTTCAGCAGGCGGTGACCGAGACGTTCCGCGACACCGATCGGGCCTCGACATTGCAGTTCGGCTACATATCGGCAAGCGACGCGGCCAACCTGTACCACCGGGCGTGGCTCCGCCGGAAGCAACTGCTTGGCGAGGCCGATCCGCGGACGTTCGACGCCTTGGTCGGGTACATCAGTGCGCTGCCCTTGATGGGGCGGGGGGCGGAAGCGTCGCTCGCCTCCGCCACTCACCTGGACAACATCCGCCGAAGCGGGGTGAAGGACCCGACAATCCTGGGCAGGGCTCTCCTGTTGGCTGGCAATTACGCCGCCACACTGGCCGAGCGGCAGTCCTGCACGAGGGAGGGCCTCGACTTGTTCCGGGGCGACCCCACAGGCAAGTCCTGGTCGGACTTCGTCGCGCTTCTCCAGTCGAACGCCCGGCTGGGCGAGAGCCGAGGTGATACCGATAACACGTTCGCCGAGACGCTTGCCGAGGCGATCGCCATCGACCGCCAGTGGATCGCAGCACACCCTGGCTCCGTGCCGCTCCGGTTGCAACTGTGCAGGTTGCTCGCCACCGCAAACCGGTTCGCCGATGCCGAGGCCACCGCTCGGGAGGCCGTCGCCGTCGCCGCTAGCCGGCCCGGCGCATCGCCGGTCGACCAAGACCTGGAAGACGCTCATCACGCGTTGCTCGATTGCCTCACACATCGACACGCGACCGACGAGGAAACGGCGTCGGTGAAGGGCTGGGCCGCGACGCTCCGTCGGCTGCCCCTCTCAGATGCAAAGGTCGTTCGACTGTACACGCTGGGGTCTGACCTGGATCGCCTCGCGAGGCAGTACGAATCGGAACGCAGGCTGGCCCAGGCCGTGGACGTGTACTGGTTCATGATTGGTTTGCAGCGAGACGAAGGGCCAAACCCCATCTCCTACAGCCAGGTGCTGCTGCGCTTCATGGGAACGCTGGAGAAGATGGGGGACACCGCAGGGGTTGCGGCGGTGTCGGGATACCTCGGGTACAGCTATTACGGGGACGCGCTCAGACAGCTTGGGGAGTGGGACCCCGACGTTCAGCGGCGCGTCCGAAGACCTCCCCGCACCGGGACGTTCCCGACCACGGGGCCCTCGACGCGGCCGACCGTGCTCGACGAGATGGCCGTCGCCAGCATGAACGATCAGCAGCTCTACGTGACGGCACGGCACTTCCAAAAGTCGCTCGACCCACCGATGGCAGAGCCGTTCTACCGCGAGTACATCCGCGACCTGCGCGCCACGGGTTCGGCTCGCCGATCCGACTTGGCCGCCGCACTGACCGACCTGGGCACGGTGCTTGCTCGCGGCGATGCCGCCACGCACCACGAGGCCGAGGCGGATCTGCGCGAGGCCCTGGCCCTGCGACAGCAATTGTCTGGCCCCACTGCCCCGGAAACGGCCGCGGCGGCGACAACTCTGGCCGACCTCCTCGATCGGACCGGCCGACCGGCCGAGGCGGAGCGGGTCCGCGGTGAGGCCGGGCTCGCCCAAGGCTTCGGAGTCGGGCCGGCAAAGTTCGACCCGCGGACCAGCGACGCTCTGGACGCCGCAGACACGGCCGCCCTCGTCCGCCACATGAATCCGATGGTCGTCGTCCGAGGGGTGGTGGCCCGAGTGCGGTGGGTCCGCAATCACACGGCTGCGGTCATCAGCTTCACCGGTGGCGTAACGCCCCCTTTCTATGGGTTCGTCAACGAAGTCGGCCGACCGTCCGTCGAGGCCCGGTGGGGCGAAGGTTACCTTGACGGCCTGGTCGGTCGGTCCATCAGTGTGCGCGGCAAACTGGAGCGCTACGTCGATCCGGCCAACGGCCGGGCATCGGTGCAGATCGTCGTGTCTGACCCATCCCAGATCGAGCCCGGTCACGCCCGGCCCACGACGGGCCCGACCACTCGCCCGTGATGGTGCACTACTGCCCGGTGACCGATGATCTCTCGCCGGCCAGGCACGAAGTGCAGAGCAAGCGCCTCGGCGTGTTCCAGGCGCTCGCGCCCGGGCTGGAGGGGCTCCTGCGCATCTCGGAGATCTCCGACCACAAGGTCGAGAAGCCCGAGGACGTGCTCAAGGTCGGCCAGGACCTGGACGTGAAGATCCTCCGCGTCGACTCCGACGAGCGGAAGATCGGCCTGTCCCTCAAGCGCGCCCAGTGGCAGCAGGAGGAGCAGCAGCGCGAGGAGGTCCGCGCCACCCGCCCGGAGAAGAAGAACCTCCGCGGCGGCCTGGAGGGCGGCGAGAACACCACCGGCCTGGGCGACCTCAAGCTCGGCCAGTGAACGCTGTCCCACCGTTGAAGACGAACACCGCGGCCGCCAATCTCGGGCGGCCCGCGGCCGTTTCGCCACCGGCTTTGGTCGCCGCGCAGGCTTCGCCAGGTTTGGTGAAACTAACCGGTTGCCCAACGAATCCATCTATTTAGCCGGTGGCGACGGGCGGCCCTCCTGGCCACCTTTCGTGGTCCGGAACGCCGGGAAGTGGCAGCGGATGACTTGGTCCCAAGACTACTGACGGTCGTTCCTCTGACGTGCGCGGGTGGACGTCGCGACCCATGCCCCGCAACGGTACGATGCGATGGGCGGTGTGTCGCGGCCGTTCCCCCCCTGCGGGTGCCGCGCGGCCGGCCGAGGGATCGTTGCGCGGCTCGATGCTGCACTCAGCATCTTATGCGGGTAGGGTGGGCTTGGGTGTGACCTGTCGAGTGGGTTGGGGACCGTTGAACTTGGAAAAGGCGGGCGATGCCTGACGCACTGGAGCTGCGGGCCGAGCGAATCCTGGCGACCGTGCTGGACATGCCGCCGGCCGATCGGGCCACCGCCGTCGGCCGGGCGTGCGGCGGCGACCCCGCGCTGCGGGCCCGCGTCGACGCCCTGCTGGGGGCATTCGCGGCCGCGGACGAGGCGGCGATCGGCGCGACGGTCGCGCCCGACGTCACGGTCGGCCCCGCAGACGCCCCGGCCGACGCGTTCGCCCGGATCGGCGAGCGGCCCGGGGACGTGATCGGCCGGTACAAGCTCCAGGAGCAGATCGGCGAGGGCGGGTTCGGCGTCGTCTTCTTGGCCGACCAGCAGCGGCCCGTCCGCCGGCAGGTCGCGCTGAAGGTGATCAAGCTGGGGATGGACACCCGCGAGGTCGTCATCCGGTTCGAGGCCGAGCGCCAGGCGCTGGCCCTGATGGACCACCCGAACATCGCCAAGGTGCTCGACGCCGGCGCGACCGAGACCGGCCGGCCCTACTTCGTGATGGAGCTGGTCCGCGGGTCGCCGATCACCGACTACGCCGACAGCCACCGGCTCTCGACGCGCGACCGCGTTGCCCTGGCCGCCCTGGTCTGCCGGGCCGTGCAGCACGCCCACGGCAAGGGGGTCATCCACCGTGACATCAAGCCCAACAACGTGCTGGTGACGACGGCCGACGACAGGCCGGTGCCGAAGGTGATCGACTTCGGCATCGCCAAGGCGACGCAGGCCAAGCTGACCGACCAGACGATGTTCACGGCCCACCGGCAGCTGATCGGCACGCCGCAGTACATGTCCCCCGAGCAGGCCGACTCCGACGGTGCCGACATCGACACGCGCACCGACGTCTACAGCCTGGGCGTGCTGATCTACGAGCTGCTGGTGGGGACCACGCCGCTGGACGCGCGGTCGCTGCGGTCGGCGGCGTTCGACGCGATGCGGCGGATGATCAGCGAACAGGACCCGCCGCGCCCCAGCACGCGGCTGAACGGGCTGGGCCAGACGCTGGCCACGGTCGCGACGAACCGGAGGACCGACGCCAAGCGGCTGGGGCAGGCGCTGCAGGGGGAGCTGGACTGGATCGTGATGCGGGCGATGGAGCGGGACCGCACCCGCCGGTACGACACCGCCGCCGCCCTGGCCGACGACCTGGACCGGTTCCTGGCCGGCGACCCGGTGCAGGCCGGCCCGCCGGGCGTCGAGTACCGGCTGCGCAAGCTAGCCCGCAAGCACCGGGCGGCGGTCGGCGTGGCGGCGGCCGTGCTGCTGGCGCTGCTGATGGGCGTGGCCGGCACGACGGTCGGGCTGGTGCGCGAGGCGCACCAGCGCCGGGTCGCCGACGATCAGCGCGCCGCGGCCGTCGTGGAGCAGTCCATCGCCCAGGCCGCCCGGGTCCAGGCCGAGCAGGCCCGCGCCGACGCCGTGCGCGAGGCGACGATCGCCCAGGCCGCCCTCGCGCAGGCCGAGCAGTCGCGCGGTCTGGCCCGGCAGGCGCGCGGCGATGCCGACCTTCAGACGGGCATCGCGCAGAGCGCCCGTTCGCTGGGCGAGCAGGCCCGCGGGCTCGCCGAGCGGGCGCGCGGCGATGCCACGCGCATGGCGGGCATCGCGCAGATGACCCGGTCCCAGGCCCAGCAGGCGCTCTCGCAGGCCGAGCAGGCCCGCGCCGACGCCGAGCAGCAGGCGCTCGTCGCGAACCGCGCCGCCGCCCGCAGCGACGCGCGCTGCCTGATCGGCCAGCGGTTGCTGCCCGCCGCCTTCGCCCGGGCGGTCGACGCGTGGAAGCTGGGTGGCCGGTGGGAGGACGGGTTCACGCTCGACCAGATCCGGGCCGCCGCCCAGCAGCACTGGCAGCTCGTCGCCCGCGTGCCGGTGGACGGCGCCGACGCCGCCTGCTTCGTCCGCGTCGGTCCAGGGTCGGTCCTGGCGGTGGCCGCCGGGCTGACGCTGGCGACGTACGACGCCGACACCGGTCGGCCGCTGGCGCACGTCGTCCTGCCGTCGCCGGCCATCAAGGTGCTCGCCAACGACGCGCTGGGCAGCGTCACGGTCGCCCGCGCCGACGGCGTGGACCGGTTCGAGGTGCGGAACCTGTCGCGGGTCGCCTCGCGCCGGCTGACCGTGCCAACCGTGGCCGCCGACGCCAGCAGCGGCGAGGTGATCGTGGTCGACCGCGATGGGCTCAGCCGGGTGCTCGCGCTGGTGAACCTGGCCGAGACCGGCGAGTTGAGCTGGACCGCGAAGGGCACCGGGGCCCGCGACCTGACCCCACCGCGGCAGGTCGCCATCTCGCCGTCGGGCAACCGCGTGCTGCTCAAGGGCGGGGCCTCGACCGAGCCGTTCACCCTGTGGGAGCGCGGCAAGGCGGGAACCGTCCGGGTGACCCACCCCTACCTGCGGGGCACGCAGTACCGGTTCGCCGACGACGACTCGGTCGTCGCCTGGTTCGTGGCCGACTCGACCGGCGGCGATGCCAACGAGGTCAACGTGTACAGCGTGCCGCCCGCCCTGGCGGGCGGGGATCACCCGGCGCCGCGGTTCCAGGCGTTCGCGTCGGCGGACGACACGAAGGGGGCGGTGGACGTCCAGGTCTGGACCGACCCCGCCCGGCAGGAGAGCTGCTTCGCGATGGCCGGCAAGGCCGGGCTGACCCTGCTCTCGGCGCACCGGCTGGGAAGCCCGCAGAGCGACCGGTACGCCGGCCTGCTCCCGACGGACGGCGAGCGGCCCACGTACCTGGCGGCGTCGTTCGCGTCCGGGCTGCTAGCGCTGCGGCAGTCGCATGGGACGGCGATCTTCCGGGCCGTGCCGCGCGACAACATCAAGCTGGACGACTACGCCGCCCGCGCGTGCCGGGACGGCCTGCTCGCGGTCAACCGGCACGGGGCCTCGGTCACGCTCGCCCTGCAGCCGTTCGACGCCACCCGGCCCGCTCGGACGTTCACCCTCCAGTGGGCCAACGCGACCGGCGCGGTGCCGGACCTGCTGCCCTGGGCAGTCTGCGCCAACCCGGACGGCACCACCGTGGTCGTGATCGCGCAGGCGTCGAAGGGGTTCAACAACACGGGCACGGGCACGTTCGGCAACGCCCACGCCCTGGTCTACCGCAACGCCGACGGGCTGGCATCGGCCCCGCCGGCGTGGCGGCTGGAACACGCATGGGACCTGGGGGTCGCGCCCACGGCGACGTGGGACCCGCGGTACGCCGCCGTCGACCCCGCCGGGCGGGTATTGCTGTACGTCACCGCCAACGGTGGGGCCCGACGGTTCTCGCTGGACGACGGCAGGTCGCTGGGCGCGCTCCCGCTGGCCGCCGCCACCGCCCTGTCGGCGGGCGGCACGCTGGCCGCCGGCGTCGATCCGACCGACGGGACCCTGAACGTGTTCGACATCGCGACCGGCCAGCGGCTGACGTCGGTGCCCGACCAGTCGGCCGTCGTGTCCGTCTGCCTGTCGGCCGACGACCAGCGCGTGCTGGTCGCCGACGGGACCGCCATGCGGTCGTACGCCGTGCCAGACGGCAAGCTGCTCGCCACGGTGCCGACCCCGCTCCGCCCGCTGGCGGTGCCGGCCGGCGATCCCGACCGGCTCGTGGCGTTCCAGCCGGACGACGCGACGAGCACCTCCGGCAACCTCGTGGTGGCCGATTCGACCGGGCACGTCGTCGTCGTACTGGCGCGTGCGGGGAGCGCGTTCAGCCCGGCCTGGTACAGCCCGGACGGGCGGGCCGTGGCCGTCGTGCTCGACCGGTGGGCCGGCGACGTGTTCCGGTCTCTGTCGCCGGACCAGCTGGCCGTTGCGCTGAACGGCGGCGCCGCGCCGCGCGGTCCGACCGGCGGCACGCCGGCGATGCCGGTCGTGCAGGTGGCCGCCGCAACCCGGCCGTCCACGGGCACCTTGGACGCGGCCGACGCCGACGCGCTGGCCCCCCACGTCGGGACGACCGTAGTGCTCCGGGGCGTAATCAAATCGATGGTCTGGGGGAAGTCGAAGAACGTCGCGTTCCTCGACTTCGACTGCCCCGACGGACACAAGCTGACGGGGTTCCTCCCGCCCAAGGGCGTTCGGCAGTTCCGGGCCAAGTCGAGCGACGCGTTCCTCAACGGCCTCGTGGGACAGACCGTGGAGATCCAGGGCTCCCTGGTCCGGTATGTCAGCCCGTCAACCCATGAGGCTTGGCTGGAGGTCGTGATCGAGGACCCCGCCCAGCTCAAGGTGCTACCGGTGCCGAAGGTGACGCCGGGCAAGGTGCCGCTGACGAAGGCGACCCCGCCAAAGGGTTCCTCAGCCAAGGCGCCTGCGGCGAAGACGCCGCCGGCCGACACCGACTGACGGCCGCGGCCGTGGGTATCGCATCAGGGGACGCGCGGCGGCCCATATCTCGTAAGGGGCAGGTGTCAGCGTTCCAAGGTCACTTGAGTGACAGCGTTCCGAGGTCAGTACCCTGTTGGGAAACGGGTTCAACGAAGACGCGTGATAAGCCAAAAAGCCGGCGGCGTTCGTCCGGCGTCAGATCGTGGAGATGGTGCGTCGTGAGCGCGGGCTGCGGGCCGCAGCCCGGCGGTTCGGCGTCAGCCTCAGCACCGTCCAGCGGTGGGTCGCGCGGGCGGGCGGCGATCGGCTGGACCGCGTCGCGTTCGACGCGCGCGCGCCGGGCCAGGCCTCCAACCGAACGGGCGCGTCGGTCGAGGCGCAGGTGCTGGCGGCCCGCAAGCGGCTGGCCGAGCGGAGCGACCTGGGCGAGCGCGGGGCCGTGGCGATCCGGCGGGAGCTGCAGCGGCTGAAGGCGAAGGTGCTCCCGCCTGCCGGGCCAGCGGCTTAAACGGGTAGCCGACGCCGGGTCCCATGCGATCGCCGCTGCCCGCTGAAGCGGCCAGCCCCGGTGTACCCAGACCACGGCTGACTAAATAGCCGTGCGCGATCATGCGCCGCGAATCGTTGCCCCCGCGTAGCGGTCGCCCCGAAGGGGCACTCTTCGGAGTTCGGCAGAGTGCCCCTGCGGGGCGACCGCCACGCGGCGGTTTGATCGGCGTCCACAGTGCCCGGAGTGGACGCACGATCGCGCACGGTCAATTAGATCGGGCGGCCTCCCGACGTCGGACGTCCCTTGATCACCGTCCGGACCAACTCGCGCAGCCAGCGATGCTCGGGGTCCACGTCAGAGCGCGGGTGCCAACTCTGGCAAACTTCGATCCGGGGCGTCTCGACGGGCAGCCTGAACACGACCAGCCCGAGCGATCGCACCAACCCGCCGCCAACGCGCTCGGGCACCGTCGCCACCAGGTCGGACGCCACGGCCGCCAACAGCGCGGCCGAGACCGTCGGCACGACGAGCGTGACCCGCCGCGACAGGCTCAGAGCCGCGAGCGCGTCATCGACCGGCCCGTGCACCTTCCCGCGGCGGGAGGCCGAGACGTGCGGGTGTCCGACGAACCGTTGGGCGGTCACGCGCCGTGCCAGCAGCGGGTGTCCAACGCGGACCGCCCCGACGAAACGGTCGCGATACAGCGGCTGCACCTTGATCTCCGGACCCGCCGCCCCGAGCACGCTGACGTCCAGATCGGCTCGGCCCGTCCGCAGGGCGTCCACGTCCTTTTCGCCCTGGTGGGTGAACCGCAACCTGACGTTGGGTGCCGTCCGGCGAGCCGCCTCCGCGAGTCGGCCCGCGAAGTGTCCGATGAGCACGTCCTCGGCGCGGACGGTGAACGTCCGCTCGAAATCCTTCGGGGGAGCGGCGTCCCCGTCCCGGCCGAGCACCAGACCCGCCTCTCTCATCAGGCCCGCCACCCGGCCCCGCAACGCCAGCGCGCGCGGCGTCGGGACCAGACGCTGGCCGGCCCGCACCAGCAGCGGGTCCCCGGTCACCTTGCGGAGCCGGCCCAACGCGCGGCTGACGGCCGGTGAACTCAGGCGCAGCCTGGCGGACGCCTTGGACACGCTCTCGGTCGCCAAAAGGGCGTCGAGGACGATCAGCAGGTTCAGGTCGGGCAGTTGCTTCAGCTGAAAGAATTCATTGCGGTTGTTGTCCATTCGCGAAAGGATTCTACCGCCAATACTGCTGCACGACAGGCGTCCCCATATCCGACCGCCGCGTGGGCAGGCCGGCACCGGGGACGTTGGCGATTCCCCGGCAGGAGAGGCAAACCATGAACGTTACCGGAAACACGATGGTCATCACGGGAGGCACCAGCGGCATCGGACGCGGCCTCGCCGAAGCGTTCCACGACCGAGGCAATCGCGTCATCATCACCGGACGTCGGCAGGTTCTGCTGGATGAAATTACCGAACGCCGCCGGGGGATGGTCGGCCTCCACCTGGACCTTGACGATCCGACGTCGTTGCCCCGCCTGGCGGCCGACGTCCGTGAACGGTTCCCGGAACTGAACGTGCTGGTCGCCAACGCCGGCGTCTCGCACGCCGAGCGCATGGCGGCCGACGATTGGGACGCGACGGTCGCCAGGTCGATCATCGAGACCAACATCCTCGGCGTCCTGCGGGTGACGGCGGCGTTCCTGCCGACGCTGAGGCGGCGGCGGGATTCGGTGCTGATGGCGACGTCGTCGAACCTGGCGTTCGTCCCGCGGGCCGACCTGCCGACCTACTGCGCGTCCAAGGCGTTCCTCCATTCCTGGTTGCAGTCGTTGCGGCACCAGCTGCGCGGCATCCCGGTCGAGGTGCTCGAACTGGCACCGCCCTACGTGCGGACCGAACTGACGGGCACCCATCAGGCCAGCGACCCCCGCGGCATGCCGCTGAACGAGTACGTCGCCGAGGTGCTGGGCATCTTGGAGGCACGGGGCCACCCGCGGGGCGAGGTCCTGGTCGAACGTGACATGGGGCGGCGCACGGCAGAGCGGGACGGCCGCTACGACGCCGTCTTCGCCGCTGTCAATCCGCATTGAGCTTCGGCTTTCGAACCGGGAGGTAGGTCCCACCCATGGCAAACGTCGCACCCACCACTGCCGTCCTCGTCACGCCTCGGAGCCCGTCGCGGCCGGGCACGTTCGTCCGCCTGCTGCCGATCAGCTCGGCCGTCCTGGTCGGGTTCCTCACCATCGGTTTGGCATTGCCGGTGCTGCCGCTCTACGTGAGCGGGACGCTCGGGTTCGGCAGCTTCGTCGTCGGCATCCTCATGGGTTGCCAGTTCGCCACCGCGCTGATCTCGCGGGCCTGGGCTGGTGCGCACGCCGACACCAGGGGAGCCAAACATGCCGTCATCACGGGTTTCGTGCTCGCCTCGCTCAGCGGCATCGTGTACCTGATCTCGCTCCTGTTCCCGCGCCACCCGCTGACCGCCGTAGGCGTGCTTCTGCTCGGCCGCGTCGTGCTGGGGTACGGCGAAAGCCTGGTCGTCACCGGCGCGCTCGGCTGGGGCATCGGGCTCGTCGGCGCCGGGAACGCCGGGAAGGTCATGGCGTGGGTCGGCGTCGCGATCTACGCCGCCCTCGCCGCCGGTGCGCCGGCCGGCACGGCGATCTACGACCACGGCGGGTTCGCGGCGATCGCGCTGGCCACGCTCCTCATCCCGATGCTCGCGATCCTGGTCGTCCTGCCAGTGCCGCCAGTCGCCTCACCGGCCGCGCTGAGGGTGCCCTTCCACAAGGTGGTCGCTGCGGTCTGGCTGCCCGGCCTGGGCCTCACCTTCGCCAGCATCGGCTTCGGCACGGTCACGGCGTTCATCGCCCTGCATTTCGCTGCGTTTGGTTGGGGCAACGCATCGCTCGCCATCTCCAGCTTCGGCGTGGCGTTCATCGTCGCGCGGCTCTTCTTCGGCGGGCGACCGGACCGCCACGGCGGGGCGAAGGTGGCCCTGATCTGCGTGCTGATCGAGGCCGTTGGCCAGCTCCTGATTTGGTACGGGACGAGCAGGGCAGTGGCATTTTGCGGTTCGGCGTTGACGGGCTTCGGTTACTCCCTCGCCTTTCCGGCCTTCGGAGTGGAAGCGGTCCGCCGTGCCCCGCCGCAAAGCCGAGCGGTCGCCATGGGCGCGTACGTCGCGTTCATGGACTTGGGCCTCGGGATCGCGGGCCCCACGCTCGGCTTCATCGCGAGCCGCTGGGATGTCAGAAGCGTCTACCTTGCCGGCACGGGGCTGGTGCTTTGCAGTTCCGCTGTCGCAGCGGCCTTGCTGATGGACAGGTCGGCGACCCGCCTGGTTCGCTGAGCGATCGGTTGACGCTGTGCCGGTTGCACCGCCTGTGACGCCACCGCCAGACTTATCTGACCCAGATTGCGCCCGGACCGGCCCCGACCACAAGTGGCATCGGGTGTCAACCGATGAGAGGCGTGGCTACTCGACTTCCCACGGAGGGGAGGCGAGCGGCCGGGCGGGGGGCGGGGACCGTGGGGTCCGCGACCCGCCCGATCCGCTTCACAGCCAGACGGGAAGACGACACTATGGCCACCGCCGCCGTGCTCACCGGGTTACAGCTCTACCTGCGCCAGATCAACGAGTCGCCGCTCCTCTCGGCCGACGAGGAGAAGCAGCTGGCGCGCGCCATCATCCACCAGAGCGACTTCGCCGCCCGCGAGCGGATGGTGCGGTCAAACCTACGATTGGTCGTCAACATTGCCAAGCACTACGTCAACCGCGGCCTGAGCCTGCCCGACCTGATCGAGGAGGGGAACATCGGCCTGCTCAAGGCGGTCGAGGGGTTCGACCCCGAGAACGGGGCCCGGTTCAGCACCTACGCCAGCTGGTGGATCAAGCAGGCGATCAAGCGGGCGCTGATCAACTCCGTCCAGCCGATCCACATCCCGGCCTACATGGTCGAGATGATGTCCAAGCTCAAGAGCGCCAACCGCGACCTGGAGGACCGCCTGGGCCGGCTGCCGAGCATCGACGAGCTGAGCGACTACATGAAGCTCAGCGTGAAGAAGCTCAAGATCATCCGCAAGGCGGTGAAGGCGTACCACGCCCCCACGCAGATGGGCAGCAGCGCGAGCAGCGGGGGCGACGGCGGCGACGACCTGACCATCGGCGACCTGGTGGCCGACACGCACAACCCCGGGCCCGACGAGCAGGTCCACAACAGCGACGACCTCCGCCACCTCGCCGACCTGCTGGCCGGCATCGACCAGAGGGCCAGCAAGATCCTCAAGCTTCGCTACGGCCTGGAGGGCGAGGACCCGATGACGCTGAAGGAGATCGGCGCCCGCATCGGCCTGACCCGCGAGCGCGTCCGCCAGATCGAGCACGAGGCGATCGGCAAGCTGCGCGACGCGATGGTCGTCCACGCGTGAGCGGGACGCGGGTATACTGCCCGTTGAGGAGAAGCCGATGCCGTCGCCCTTCCCGGGAATGGACCCCTACCTGGAGCACCCCGGCCGCTGGCCGGACGTGCATCACCAGCTGATCTCGACCATCCGGCGGACGCTGGTCGAGCGGCTCCGCCCCCGCTATTTCGTGACGATCGAGGAGCGGGTCTACATCTCCGACGAGGACGACGCTGGCCGCTCGGTGATCGTACCGGACCTGCGAGTGACACGGCGGCCGGCCGGGCTGCCGTTCGCCGCGAGCGACGTGGCGACCGCAATCGCGGAACCGATCGAACTGGAGTTGCTCGACGACGAGATCCACGAGGCGCGCCTCGAGGTGCTCGACAGCGAGTACCGGCACGTCACGGCCGTCATCGAGATCGTCAGCCCGACGAACAAGGTGTGGGGCGCGACCGGACGCGAAAGTTACGTCCGCAAGCGGAACGAGGTGTCGGCCTCGTCCGCGCACTTCCTGGAGATCGACCTCCTCCGCGCGGGGACGCCGTTCTACGCCAAGGAGACGTTGCCGCCGCACGATTACCTGGTCCACCTCTCGCGGGCGGCCGAACCGCGCCGCCGGCACCAGTTTTGGCCGATCCAGATGACCCAGCCCCTGCCGGCCGTTTTGGTCCCGCTTCGGCCGGGCGATCCGGATGTCGTCCTCGACCTCCAGGCCGTTCTGACGTCTGCCTATGCCGAGGCGGGCTACGACATGATCCTGGACTATGCCGCCCAGCCTTCACCGCCGTTGACGGCCGACCAGTCGCGGTGGGCGCGGCAACTGGTCACGTCGGCAATCAAATCCGACAACTGACTCGGCCGAACGGCGGCCCGATCCGCCGCTGCGTCTCAGTGCCCGTAGTGCGCCTTTGCCGCCGCCACGATCCGGTCGGCCGTGGCGGTGTCGCCCAGACCGCGGTGGCAGTCGGCGTCGCAGATCATGGCCCACTCGGCCTGCGTCTGCTCGGCCGCGTCGGCGTAGGGCAGCGCCCGCTGGAAGTCGCCCTTGGCCATGAAGTGCTTCGCGATCTTCACCTGCGCCTGCGCGTGGTTCAGGCCGTAGTCGGGCCGCTTGATCGCGTCCTCCAGCGTCGCCAGCCACTTGGCCTCGTCGCCCGCCGCCAGGTACAGGTCTGCCAGCTCCGCCCCCGCCCAGTAGTCGCCTGCCACCTTCACGTACTGCTCCAGCGCCTGCCGGGCATCATCGGTCCGCCCGGCGGACTTGAACCGGATGGCCAGCACCGCCAACGTGCCCGGCTGCTGGGAATACTTGTCGGCCCAGCCATCCAGGTCCTTCTGGACGCCCTTGTCATCCCAGTGGTCGCGGAATCGGAACGCCTGCACCGCGGGGCAAGAGGGGCTGATCGAACGCAGCACGTCCAGGTATTGCATGCCCTCATCGATGACCGCTTTGGCATTGAAGGGCGCCAGCCGGGGGGCCGTGTCGTAGATCGTCCCATCGTAGGTCGCGTGGCTCCGGGCCCAGATCGCGCTCCCTGTGATGTGCCCTGGGACGGGCTGGTCCTTCAGCACGGTGGCCCACAGGTCGTGCATCTGCTCGCTGCAGTGGGCCACCTCGAGGTTGGTCAGCGCCCCCGCCCGCTGGGACCGCGGCAGCGAGAAGGCGTCGACGAACTCCTTGTACGGGTGACCGTCGATGAGCGGCTGCAGCGACTGCACCGTGTCCACGCCGTTCCAGCCGTAGTCGGTGGTGACGAAGTTCGCCCGCCGCTCGGCCTGGAGGAAGTTGACCTCCTGCGCGAGGCGGCCAGCGAGCACGAGCGACGGCTCGACCCGCACGTCGCCCGAGGCCACCAGCGCCCGCCCGACGTCGGCCACCGTGGTCGCGGCCACGCCCCCACGCCGGGCGCGTGCGTTGGCGATCTCGGCCGACAGCTGGGCGACCGCCTTTTGCACGGCGTCGTCTGTGGCGGTCAACTTGGCGACCTCGTCCGGCAGCGTGGCCGCCATGATCATCGGCTGCGCTTCCGTCAGCCGCGCCCCCGGACCAACGCCGGCGTGCTCGATCATCGTGTCGAGGATCGCCCAACAGGCCGGGTTGAAATGAAGCGTCGCCTCGCCCATCTGCAGCACCAGCGCGGACGACCCGCACTGGTCGGCCGACGTGAACGCCATCAGCGCCGCCAGGGGCGCGCGGGGCCCCTTGGCGTTGGCGATGGCGTCGGTCAGGGCCGACAGGTCGTACTTGCAGAGCGGCTCGATCATCGCGGCCCACGGCGGCACGGCCGCGCCGGCGGGCGCGATCCGCTTGGCCGCCGCCACGTCCTTCAGCGCCGCCCCGTGCAGCCCCACCACCGCCTCGGCGTACGCGCGGGCCCAAAGGCTGTCCGCCCGGGTCGGCCACCGTACGACCAATCGTTGGGCGTAGACCAGGGACCGTGCGGCAAACACCTTCTCGTCGGACGACCACAGGGGCCGGCTCAGCCGACTGAGGTTCGCGTACCCACGGACCAGCGCCGCCAACCGGTCAGGGCTGGCCCCATCCGACCTGATCTGCGCGTGCGTCCGCTGCACCGCTGCCAGCGGGGCGAACAGCGTCGTGCCGTACAGCAAGTCGTTTACGCCGTCCGCCAAGGGCCCGACGTCCTGGTCCGGCTTCGGCTCGACGTCCGACTTGAAACCGATCTGCTTCAGGAAGGCCGGGAGCTGCCGCTCGTACACCTCGGCCGACACGGCGACGGCGGGCACGACGTCGAGGATGCCCATCGACCGCGGCCGACCCACCTCCGTCATCGCCTCGGCCGGCTGGCTCGGGTCGGTAAGGCCGACGTGGATCCGCAGCTTGCCGCGCTCGCCCCGCCGGACGTACTGGCGAAGTCCCGCCGGCGCATCGGGTGGTGCCGAGTCGTACTCGCGCAGGAGCCCGTCGCGCGTGTACAGCCCCAGGTCGTCCCGGGCGGCGATCAGCAGCGCCTGCCGATAGACCTCGGCCGTGAGCGTCCGGACCGGCTCCGCCGCCGGATCGATAGGCGGGGCCGCCAGGTAGAGCGTGGTGCGGTCGGCCGACGGCGGCAGTTGGAGTGCCGGTGCCGCCGGCTCCGTTGCAGGCCCAGCGCCGACGGCACCGGCAAGCAGAATGGCGATCAGGGTCGTCAACGATTTGGCAACGCGCATGGGTGGCCCCTGGGTCGGTCCAACAGAGATCGGAACGTCATGCTCCGACCTATTCAACGCCATCATGGGAAGGCATCGCAATTTTACAACCAGCGTCGGCCCATCCCGCTGCCGCCCCGGCTGTCGACCCCGCGCGTTCCCGGCGTAATATCTATGGCAGGGCCTGACCGTCGATGCGAAACCAACGTCCGGGAGCTGAGAACCGTGTACCCCTTCCCCCCCGAGTCCGACCTCCGCGACCTGATCCACCTCGCCAAGCGCGAGGACATGGCCGGCGACGACGTCACCAGCCGGCTGATGATCCCCGAGGGACAGGTCGGCGTCGGCACGTTCCTCCAGAAGGAGACCGGCATCGCCTGCGGTCTGCCGATCGTCGAGATGGTCGGCCGGGCGTACGACGAGCGGCTGCGCGTCGAGATGATCCCCGGCTTCCACATGGAGATCATCGAGGGGCGATTCAGCGATGCCCGCTCAACGCCGCTGCTGCGCGTCCGCGGGCCGATGCGCTCGCTGCTGTCGGCCGAGCGCGTCATCCTCAACTTCCTCCAGCACCTGGGCGGGGTCGCCACGCAAACCCAACGCTTCGTCCGCCGGGTCGCCGGCACCCATGCCAAGATCTACGACACCCGTAAGACCATCCCGGGCCTGCGGGCGCTGGACAAGTACGCCGTCCGCTGCGGCGGCGGCTTCAACCACCGCATCGGCCTGTACGACGGCCTGCTGGTGAAGGACAACCACCTGGCTCACGTGCCGCTCCGCGAGATGGCTCCGTTCCTGTCGAAGGTGATCGCCACCAGCCGCGGCGAGGACCCCGGCCGGTTCGTCGAGGTGGAGGTCGACAACCTGGAGCAGCTGCGCGAGGTGCTGAAGGTCGACGGCGTACACGTGATCCTGCTGGACAACATGGACTGCCCGAACATGGAGCGGGCCGTCGCCCTGCGCGACGGCGCCGGCCGCCGCGGCACCGTCGACCTCGAGGCCAGCGGCGGCGTCACGCTGGAGACGGTCCGCCAGATCGCCGCCACCGGCATCGACCGGGTCGCCGTCGGCGCGCTGACCCATTCCAGCCCCGCGCTGGACGTCGGGCTGGACGTCGAGGAGCCGTAAGCGGCTCGCCCTGATAAACTGTCGTCACGGAGTTCACGCATGACGATCGCCGAACCACGGTTCGCCCCCACCCGCCAAGTGCCACCGTTGGAGGCGGGCGACCACCTAGACCAGCCGACGTTCCTCGAACGGTACGAGGCGATGCCGCCGGGCACGCGGGCGGAGCTCGTTGGAGGGATCGTATATATGTCACCACCACCTGTGGGCGACGGCCACAGCGCGCCGCACGGCAACGTGGTTTTCTGGCTGCATTGCTACAAGCGGTTCACGCCGGGCGGCCTCCCCTCGAATGACGGGACCGCGATCCTCGGGGACGATAGCCAGCCGCAGCCGGATGCCGCCCTCCGAGTCGGCGTTGGCGGACAGACGCGGCTCGGCGCGGCCGGCTACATCATTGGGTGTCCCGAGTTCGTCTGCGAGGTCGCCAACAGTACCGAGGCTTACGACCTCCACGCAAAGCGACGGGACTACGAACTGTACGGCGCGCAGGAATATCTGGCCGTGGTCGTGCGGACCCCCCGGGTGGTGTGGTTCGCGCGGGAAGGCAACCGCCAGATCGAAGTCAAAGAAGATGCGGACGGCATCCTCCGCTCGCGCGCTTTCCCGGGCTTGTGGCTCGATCCGACCGCCCTGCTGTCGGGCGACTTGGACCGCTTGGTCTCCGTCCTGGAGCAGGGCCTGGCGACGCCGGAGCATGCGGCGTTCGTCGCCCGCTTGGCCCGACTCCCGCCGGGCCACGAGGCCGGCCGGTAGTCCCCAGTTGATGTGGAGGACAGCAACGTCGTCCTGCCGGGCTGGCCCGACAGATCGCTGCGACCGGCATCGTCCGGGTCGCCGTCCCATCACCCCTTCACCGCCGCGATCGCGTTGAACGGCCGGCCCTCGCGCCGGTACTTCCGCTCGAAGTTCGTGCCGACGAACTCTCCCTCCCCGGCCGAGCCCGGGCGGTTGTAGTCGACCACGGTCAGCGTCGACCGCCGCACGAGCGGGTCGATGTTCTCCTCGAAGTAGCCGTGGTGGTCGGTCACGATCTGCAGCCGCCCGCCGGGGACGAGCACGCGCAGCGCCTGCTCCATGAACGGGGGCTGAACCAGCCGACGCTTCTTCTGCTTCGCCTTCGGCCACGGGTCGGGGAAGTAGACGTGCAGCACGCTCAGGCTGGCGTCGGGGACGTGCTCGCGCAGGAAGAACAGCGCCTCGGTCCGCACGGTGCGGGCGTTCGTGCAGCCGTGCCGGCGGAGCCGGTCGCTGGCGTAGCGGTAGAACCAGTTGGCCCACTCGATGCCGAAGAAGTTCACCTCCGGCCGGGCGCGGGCCTGCTCGGTCAGGAACGTCCCCTTGCCCATGCCGATCTCCAGCTCAAGCGGGCGATCGTTGCCGTAGAGCTCGGCCCAGTCGATCGGCTTTGCCAGGGTCGCGGGGTCGAGGCCGACGCCGTCGACCACCATCGTGCGGTTCGTTTGCATACCGAGCGGAATATAGCGACGGGACCGCTCCACCCAACGTCGGTCGGCCATCGGTGATCAAGTGCGAGCGGCTGACGGGCGCGGTCGGCTCGCTCGTCAGGCCGGAACCGAATTTGCGGGATGGCCAGGTGGTCCGCCGCGGGTGGTGGACCATGGGAGGCAGGCATGGCACGCGTGAATCGGAGCCCGTTGAACCTTTTGCCCTTCGGCCGGCGCGGCGGTCGGCCGCCCGCCGTCGCGGAGTATGACATCACGTTCGACCCGATCGACATCGGCGACCCGGTGATGCCGCCGGAGATGGACGATGAGTACGACCGCGTCTACGAGACGATGCAGCGGAACCCAGCCGCGGTCATCCCAACGCTGCAGGAATGGGTCTACCGGTACCCAACGGTGCCGAGCATCAAGAACTGGCTGACGATGTGCTACCGGGCGCTGCGGCGCGATGCGGAGGCCGACGTGGTGGGCGCGCGGATGCTGGTCGAGCATCCCGACTACATGTTCGGGCGGCTGTACAGGGCCGAGCGGTTGCTGGACAAGGGGCGGCACGAGGAGGTCCCCGATGCCCTGGGCGGGCTCTCGCTGAAGCAGATGTACCCGCAGAGGGACCTGTTCCACTTCACCGAGGCGCTGAACCTTTGGGCGGTGCTGGCGAAGTTCCACATGGCCGACGGTGACACGGCCAGCGTCGCAATGACGGTGCGGAACATGCGGTTGCTGGCCCCGGACCATCCGCTCACCAATCAGATCGAATCCGTGTTTGGCACCCTCGCGGACTCGGCTGCCGACGTCGACGATGGAGATGCCCGCAGCAGCCCACGGATCCGCGCTTTTCGCCAGGGCAGCCACATGCCCAAGAAGGATCGCAACCGCAAGGAAAAGCGACGACGGTGAGCCCGTCCGTTTTCCGCCAACGGATGCGGCGAGGACGCTGGCGTTCCCGCTCGGCCCCGACCCATTGAACCCCGTTCGTTGCAAACGAACCCCCGTGGCCGTGCAATTTCAACCGACGTGGGACGCGTTGCCGACATCTTCACCCACCGTCGGACGACGGCCCTGCTGGGCCTCGGGTTCATGTCGGGGCTCCCGGCGGCGGCGATCGACAAGCCGCTGGCGGCGTGGCTGACCGACCGCGGGGCCACGGCGGCGACAGTCGGCACGCTGGCGGCGTGGGTCGCGGTGCCGGCCACGTACAAGTTCGCCTGGGCGCCGGCGCTCGACCGCTTCGCCCCCCCGCTGCCGGGCCTGGGCCGGCGGCGGGCGTGGCTGGCCATGACGCAGGCGGCGCTCGCCGTCGCGCTGCTCGTCGTCGCCTGGGCGGGGGCATCTTCTTCGATCGCAACACTCATCGTCGCGGCCGTCGGCGTGGCGTTCGTGTCGGCCAGTCAGGATGTGGTGAGCGACGCATACCGCACCGACGTGCTGCCGACGGCCGAGCGCGGGCCCGGCACGTCGGCCTGGGTGACCGGCTGGCGGGTGGCGGCGGTGTCCGTCGGGGGCGGGATCATGCTGGCCGTGGGGCGCGGGTGGCTGTCGTGGGCCGGGGCGTACGTGGCGGCCGCGGGCGGCATGGCGTGCGGGGTCGCGGTGACGGTCGCCTCTCCCGAGCCCGCGGCCACCGCCCCGCCGCCGACGCTGGCGCGGGCCGTGGTCGACCCGCTCGGCGAGATCCTGCGCCGCCGGGGGACGTGGACGGTGCTGCTGTTCGTCGTCCTGTTCAAGCTGCCCGAACGGCTCGTGGCCATTCAGGCGACGCCGTTCATGCGCCACCTCCAGATCCGGCTGGAGACCATCGGCTGGGTGGTGAATGGCGTCGGCATCGGCGCGACGATCGCCGGCGCGATCGTCGGTGGCGCGATCGTCGCCCGGCTGGGGCTGCGGCGATCGCTGTGGGTCGTCGGTGTGCTGGGCGCAGCTAGCAACCTGGGCTTTTACCTCCTTGCCGTGATCGGCCCGCGGGCAGCGGTGTACGTCCCGGCGATCGGGGTCGAGGCGTTCTGCAACGGCATGGTGACGGCGGCGTTCGTCGCGTTCCTGATGGGCCAGTGCGACCACCGCTACTCGGCGTTCCAGTACGCGCTGCTTTCGGGGCTGATGCGGCTGACCGACACGCTGTTCGGCCGGCCGTCCGGCGCGTTTGCCGACCGGCACGGGTGGACGGCGTTCTTCCTGTTGTCGGTCGCGGCCATCCTGCCGGGGCTGGCGTTGCTGCCCTGGGTGCCGGTCGAGCGGGACGTGCGGGCCGGGGTCGCGCCGGTGTGAAGTGAGGGTCGGCATCGGTTAGCATTCGGCGGATGCAGCGGAGACTCATGCGAACGTGGGGTGTGGCAACGGCGGCGTTGAGCCTCGCGGCAGCCGTGGGATGCACGGAGACGCGGACCTACAGCCTGTCGGTGCGGAACACCTCGCCTCACCCGGTGACGGTCTGCCTGACCAAGAGCTATGGCCCGCCCGAGCCAGGCTGGGAATCGCCGGAGCAGGTGGCGCAGGCCGTCTCGGTGTCGGAGGAGCGGGCGCCGGGCGTGGTGATCAGGCCCGGCGGGATCGCCAGCGAAGGGCCGTTGAGCGGCGAGTTCTACCGCGACCGGGGCCGGGCGATCCTGCGCGTCTACGCGGGCGCGCCGAACCTGAACCAGATGAACGCGATGAGCCCGGGCAGCGTCGACCGGCTCGACGTGCCGCTGCACCCCGGCGGCAACGCGCTGGTCATCCGCGAGGGCGGCGAGGGCCGGATGCACGTGCTCCCCGTCGCCGACGCCGGGCCGATCACGCTGCCCACCAGCCGGCCGATGGGCGAGTGAGGCAACGGTGGCAAGCGAGTCGTACGAGCAACATCGGTCCGCGGCCGCGCCGATCACGGCGGCCATGGCAATCCTCACGCTGAGCGACACGCGCACGGTCGACACCGACGTGAGCGGCCGGCGGGCCATCGAGTTGGTGACCATGGCCGGCCACCGCGTGGTTGACCACCAGGTGCTGCCGGATGATCCGAAAGAGCTGGAATCAACGCTGTGCGCGTTGCTGGCACGGGCCGACATCGACGCGGTCCTGACCACCGGAGGCACCGGTGTGGGCCAGCGCGACCAGACGATCGGCGTCGTCGAGCGGCTGCTGGACGTGCCGCTGCCGGGCTTCGGGGAACTGTTCCGCATGTTGAGCTGGCAACAGGTGGGCAGCGGGGCGATGCTGAGCCGCGCGGTGGGCGGGATCGCGTCGGGGAAGATCGTGTTCAGCATGCCCGGCTCGCCGGCGGCGGTCGAGTTGGCCGTCACGCGGCTGATCCTGCCGGAGCTTCCCCACTTGCTGCGAGAACTGCGGCGGTAAGGTGGATCGCACGGCCGGGCAAGCCACCGCATCATCCCTTCCCTGATCGCGTGGATGCGGGCGGCAGATTTGTTTGGGGCCGATGCGGTGCGCCGTTATATCCGGATGAGGTCCGAGCGGGGTGATGCTTCCACGCCCGGGGCCGACACATCCGAGGAGAGTCAGCATGTCGAAGTTGAATCGCCGTTGCGGAACCGCCGCGTTGCTTGCCCTGGCCGTGGCCGCGTGCGTGCCGACCGTCCGGGCGGCCGGACCCACGACGGCCCCGGTCGCGCTGGAGCAGCAGAACGCTGACCTGCAGCGTCGACTGGACGACATGCAGCGGCAGATGGACGAGCTGAAGCAGGCCGTCCGCCAGCGGCCGGCCGTCGCGGCGGCGCCCACGACTGCCCCGAGCACGACCGCTGTGGGGACGGGCGGCACGAGCTTTCAATCGCTGTTCCTGGACGAGAAGCCGGTCGAGCTGCCGGGTGACGTGACGGCCGGGTACAAGGGCGGGTTCTACCTGAAGCAGGGAGACGCCTTCTCGCTGAAGGCGGGCGGCGTGTTCGACGTGCGGTACGGCTACACCGACGCGCAGAACAAGACGTCGCTCACCACGACGCCGCTGGGCACGAACCGGCAGGGATCGCTGAGCGGGTTCAACCTGTACAATGGCAACCTGTCGCTCGAGGGGGAGCTGTTCAAGCACGGCCAGAGCGAGGCGCTGTTCAAGGCGACAGGGAACTTCGGCACGCTGCAGGTGCCGACCGGCACGCTGGGCGGCACGTTCATCCTCAACGAGCTGTACGGCGGGTACGCGTTCAACGACGCGTTCAAGATCCGCGCCGGCGCAATGATCACGCCGCTCACGCCGTTCCTGGGGTTGACGCTGAACGGCGGCCTGACGTTCCCGACGGTCGCCAACGAGCTGATCACGTTTCTGCCGGGCTTTTCGCTGGGGGCCGATGTCACCGGGCAGCTGGCCGACAACTCGATCCTGTACGACTTCATGGTGAACAACGGCAGCGTGGGCCAGGGCGTGACCAACTCGACGGGCGTGCTGGCCGGGTCGGACAACCGCGTCGGCGTGGCCGGCCGGATCCAAATTGCCGGCAGCGGCAAGGTGAGCGACTTTCTCGATGAGTCTGACACGCAGGACCACCAGAAGTTCGTGTGGAACGTGGACGGCGGCGTCGCTTGGGAATCGCAGAACAGCTCGGCGAATGCCTTCCCGGGCTCGCAGACGACGCTGAAGATACAGGGGCTGTCGTCGTCCGACCCGGCCGGGTTCCGCGCCCCCTACACGGTCAACGGCGACCTGCTGCGGTACGTGGCCGGACTCCGGGCGAAGTACCACGGCTTCTCGTTCGTCAGCGAGGGGCAGTACCAGCAGATCATCAACGAAACCAACGCCTCGCCGATCCCCGGCTACGGGCACTACAAGGTGGGCGAGACCGGGTTCTTCGTCCAGGCGGGGTACTTCATCCTCCCCAAGCACCTGGAGCTCGCCGGGCGGTTCGGGCAGCTGTACACGAACGGCTTGGCCCACGAGATGGACGAGTACACGTTCGGCGCGAACTACTACCTGTTCGGCGAGAACCTGAAGTTCCAGCTGGCCGAGACCTACGTGCCCCGCCAGGCGGCCCTGACGAGCAACACCGGCCTGCTGATCAACACGCAGGACTGGGTGACGCAGGCGCAGGTGCAGCTGAAGTTCTGAGCGGTGAGTTTAGGGTTGAGCGTTGGGAGCCCCGGTTGCACATCCGGGGCTCCTTCTATTTTCGCCGCAGGCGTAGCAACAGGTCGTGCAGGGCCGGCTTTGCCGTCGCGTTCTCGTGCAGCGTACTGGCGGCGTACGCGGACCTCAGTTCGCCGCGCAGGCGGTGGTACTCCGCCTCGTGGAACGAAAGGTCGGCCTCGTCGAGCGTCGCCTGCTCGGGGCCGCCCAGCTTCCGGGCGACCAGATCGGGCACGTAGGGCAGCCGGTACGTCTCGTTGAGCGTGACGAGGTTGGCCTCGACCGTGCCGGTCCGCATCAGGTGGATGCCGGTCAGCAGCACGCGGTAGACGTACAGCAGCGGTTTCACCCGCTGCGGCGACTCCTTGTGGAACAGGTGCCACTGCGTCTGCGAGAAACCCAGGTAATGGTGCGCGTGGTGCCGGGTGACGCATGCCGGCGCGAGGGCGACCGCCTCGGCGTGCTCGGGCGTCGTGTACACGACCAGCGGCGACAGCAGGTTCTCCAGCACGGCCCCGTTCTTCCGCAGCATCAGCGAGAAAAACTTGTGGGCGTCGTGCGTTACCAGGTCCAGGTCCAACTTGCTCTGGTCGTGCGACGCCATCGTGTCGGGCCCCGTGGTGAGGCCGACCACCTCGTCGGCCGGGAGGACGTGGACGCCGCGGAGATCGAAGTCGGAGTCGGGCGAGGGGAATCCGTACAGGTGCGCGCCGCTGACCGTGGCGAACAGCAGCGGGTAGCGCTGGGCGGCGACGATCGGCCGCAACTGGGCGGCGAGGGATTGGGCTAGCGACTGGCTCATGGGTGTGCACAAGGCCGTCCGCGGCCTCCCGGCCGCGGCTGGAACGGTGGGCTGCGTTCAGCTAGCGCCATCGGCTCAGAAGACGTTCGGCTTCCCGAGCGCCCGCCGCAGGACCTGGATCTGGCCCAGGTGCATCGCGGTGTGCATCGGGCCCATCGCGAGCAGGTCGCCCATGCGCGGGGCGAAGCTGCGGAACTTCTCCGGCGCGGGCTTGGCCAGGTCGTCGTCGGTCAGCTTGAGGAGCCCCTCCCGCTGGACGGCCAGGGCCTGGTCCAGCACGTCCAGCACCTCGACCTTGGTCGGAAACGCCTGGGGGTCGTTGTTCCCCGCGGAGTTCTTGCCGCCGACCTCGGCGTAGATGGCCGGCAGGGCGAACGGGTGCTCGGGCGAGAGGAGCTTGGCCAGCTGCGCCGCCGACCGGGCCAGGTGGCAGAGCTGCCACAGCCCGTGGTTCGCCGACGGCGCGGGCCGGGTCATCAGGTCGGCGTCGGTCAGGTCGGCCACGTGCATCTTGAGCTGGACCAGGACACCCCTGGACAGGTCGGCGATCAGTTGGGTCTTCGACATCGGCGTTCCTTCGCGCTTGGTGATGTCGGCGTTATCGCCGGGTCTTGAGACATGTCAACCATGCCCATCGGTCGAGATAGTCGTTGAAAACATGTCCGCACCGAACTCCGACATCCGCCTGCCGATCGACCACGATCGCATCGGCGACTTATGCCGCCGGCACCACATCCGTAAGCTTGCACGGTTTGGTTCGGTCCTGCGCGACGATTTCGGCCCCGACAGCGATGTGGACCTGTTGTACGCGTTCGAGCCGGAATGCATCCCGAGATGGGGCATCCTCGACGTCGAGGAGGAGTTGTCCGCCATGATTGGTCGGCCGGTCGGCTTCGTCGCCGCGGAACCGTTGTCGCCACGCTTCGCCGCGCGCGTGTTCCCCACGGCGCGCGTGATCTTCGACTCCGGTCATCCCAATGGCGCGCCAACAGCCAACTGCAATCGGTCATTCGAACTGCTTGGACCTGCTTGAACCGTTGATCCCGCCACCGCCGTTTTGAAGATCACACCACCGACCGCCGCGCCCGCAGCAGCAGCGCGTTGGCGGCGGCGTAGTCGGGCCGGTCCGGCAGCGTCGTCGTCTCGTACGCCGCGTCGAACTGGCGGTGCAACTCCTGCCGCCACGCTGCCAGTTCCTCGAACGGCACCTCGCCGCGCTTGATGGACAGCAGGCGCTCGCGGTGCGCGCCGGCGTGGACGGGGACGCGCCCCTCGCGCAGCGTGCCGATGCCGGCCAGCAGCAGCCGCAGCAGGTGCATCACGTGCTTCCACTTCACGGCCCCCTTGTTCCGCAGGTCGGCCTGGAGCTTCTTGAACTGGCTGGTCACGTAGCCGTTGTAGGTCTGGTAGACGAGCTTGGAGAGGAAGCCGTCCCGCATCGCCAGAAGTTCCTGGGCGACCGGGGCGGCCGTCTCGACCAGCGGCGTGTACAGGCACTCCAGCACGTTGGGGTTCGCCTTGAGCGCCAGCGTGACGAACTTCTGTAGTTCCCAGTACACCTCTTCGGTGGCCGGGTTCTCCAGCTGCTCGGGGACGCCATAGAGCGACCAGTGCCGGTCGGCTGGGGGCAGGTAGATGCCGCGGCGGTCGTAGTCGCTGCCGTCGCCGTCGAGGCCGTAGGCGCGGCTGCCGATCACGCAGCGGTAGATGACGCAGTCGAACAGGTCGTGCTCGCCGAGCGGGCCGTCGCCGCGCTGGAAGTGGGAAAGGACGGAGATTTCCCCGCGGGAGAACGACGCCTCGAACCCGTCGAGGAAGCGGATGCGGTAGCTGTGCCAGTAGTCGGCCGGGGACTGGACGATCACGCCGACCGCGCCCGGCGGATGCACCGGCCGGCCGTCGGTCCCGCGCACGGCGGCGATCGATACCACCCGCGTGCCGGGGGAGAGGATGGGGGGGAGCGCATCGTCTACCATAAAGCCGCTGATGGTATCGGCGGTCGCCGCGCCGATACCACCGGCGGCTTTCGGGAATTGTCACGCCGGCTTCTTCGGCGGCGGTGGCGGCCCCGCCGGCGCGACGTCGGGTGCCGACATGCTCTGCTGGTAGATGTAGCCCAGCAGCGTCGGGACGAAGATGGTCATCGGCAGCAGGAACGGCTTGCCGGTCAGCTGCGAGTTGAGCGAGGGGCCGAAGTCGTCGTGCTTGAGGAGGAGCGCGATCGTGCCGAACACGACCATCGCCGCGCCCTGCAGGCTGGTGTAGGTGATTACGCAGGGGCGGAACAGCAGCAGCGACAGCAGGCCACACAGGACCAGGCCCGTAAGCCCGCCCGACCAGCCGAAGGTGGGGTCGAGGTTGGAGAGCCGCCAGATGGCGACGCCGAGGACGGCGCCGAGCAGCGCGCCCAGCACGGCGACCGATCCCTTGAGCGTGGGCCAGGCGCACGTGGCTGCCAGCAGGCCGGCGGTGATCGCGCCGGGCAGTGCCGCCCCGCCGCCACCGGCGCGCTCGGCGACCACTGCGCCGGCAATGCCGCCGATCATCGCCGCGTTCAGCGTCACCAGGATCTTGGCGATGCTGAAGCCGAACAGCAGGTAGACGATGCCGATCAGGATCGACAGGACCGCCATGCCCGGCGCGGCCACCTGGCACCAGTGGATCAGGTCGGCCTGCGCCGGCCAGTGGGTGGGCCAGCTCGACACGTCGCGGATGGCCCGCGGTGCCGATCGCACCCAGGTGGTCGACCGCAGCGGGATCGCGTCCGCCAGTAGCCACCCCATCGGTCCGTTCAGTGTGACCACGGCTCGCTCCTGTCTCGAAAACGGGCGGGACCGGAGCGGTCCCTTTCCCACGATCAGGTATCGTCACGGCACGATCCTTTCGATGAGCGGAACCGGCAAGATGGGCAAGCTATCGCAGCGGTGCAATCGGCCGCTGCTCGTGGTACACCCACGGGCGAACCGACCGACTCAGGAGATTCGCCTTGGCCAAGTCAGACGCCGCCACTGTCCCCGCCTTCGCCGACATTGCCGTGACCGAGTACCGCGATCGCCGCGAGCGGCTGCTCCGGGCGCTGAAGGGGTCCGCCGCCGTGGTGTTCGCCGGCGAGGGCAGCGCGCCGCTGGTCGGTCGGTGGCAGGCGCACCGTCACTTCCTGTACCTGACGGGGATCGACAACGAGCCGGGCGCGGCGGTGCTGTTCGACCCGTCGGCCGAGGACCCCAAGCGCCGGATCGTGCTGTTCCTCAAGCCGCTCAACATCGAGGCTGAGAAGTGGGACGGCTACCGCGGCGAGATCGGGCCGGAGCTGAAGGAGAAGACCGGCTTCGCCACGATCATGCGGGCCGGTGGGCTGCCGGGGGCGATCACCGCCGGCGCCAGACGAGGGAAGAAGCTCGCCTGCCTGCACCCGTTCGCCGTCTACCCGGCGGCCGTGTCACCCGATCTGGCAGCGTTCCAACAAGTGCAGCAGCGCGTGCTGGGCGTAAGCATCTCTGACCAGACGATGCTGTTGCCCGCCCTGCGGGCCGTGAAGTCGCCGGCCGAGCTGAAGCTGATGAAGCGTGCGATCGCCGCCACCGCGGCGGGGTTCAACGCGGTGCTGGCGGGCGTCATCAGGCCGGGCGTGAACGAGCGCGTGATCGCCAATGCGCTGGAGTTCGAGTACCGGAGGCACGGGGCCGAGACGCTGGCGTACAACACGATCGTCGGCTCGGGCGTGAACGGCACGGTCCTGCACTACATGGACAACAACCTGCCCGTGCAGTCGGGCGACCTGATCGTGATCGACAGCGGCGCCGGCTACCGCGGCTACGCCGCCGACATCACCCGCACGTTCCCCGCCGATGGCCGGTTCACCGACGACCAGCGCCAGGTGTACGACGTGGTCCTCGCCGCGCAGCTGGCCGCCATCAAGGCGGTGCGCCCCGGCAACAAGATGAGCCAGGTCGACCAGGCCGCCCGCGACGTGATCGACAAGGCCGGCCTCGGCCATGCGTTCATCCACAGCATCGGCCACCAGCTCGGCCTCGAGGTCCACGACGTCACGCCAGACGGCCCGCTCAAGCCCGGCATGGTGGTGACCATCGAGCCCGGCGTCTACCTGCCCGACCGCAAGCTCGGCGTCCGCATCGAGGACGACATCCTCGTCACCGCGACCGGCAACCAGAACCTAACGGCCGCCGTGCCCAAGACGGTGAAGGACGTCGAGGAGGCGATGCGGTGACCCAGTCGTGCGATCGAGCTGGAATTGCCGGTCGGAACAACTGACATGGTTACCACCGAAAGGAGTCGGTCCGCCTGCTCTTGTTCTACGGCAGCCGTCCCTGGGAGGATGACCTGCTGTGACGCCCGACGACCGACGCTCTGCCGTCGCCGCGGCGCTCGTCGAGGCTGGACTGGACGTTCTGGTGATGGGCGGCCATGCCGTCCGCTTCTACGGCCTGCACTGATACCGGCGACCACGACTTTTACGCGGGGACGGCGACGACCCAGACGGTCCGCGACGCCGTCGCGCGGACGCCGCTGTTACGCGGCGCCATTGAGGGCCATCGCGGCGTCCCGACGACTTCACCCGCTTCCAGATCGGCGTGCTGCCGGACGGAAAGCGTGAGTGGGCCGACTTCTGCGCGCATAGCCCCTTGCTTGATCCCGACCAGGAAGTGGTTTCCCGCCAGGCACCTTTCATACCTGTAGCAGTCGTCGATGAGACGGCAACACTGCATCCCAGGTGAACCGTCGCCGCACGTCGGCGGTCGCCGCCGCGACGAGCCGTTCGCGTAGCGGTCCATCGTCCACTACCCGCCGGATTGCGGCGGCCAACGCGATCGCGTCGCCGGCGGGAACCAGCAGGCCCGTCTCGCCGGTGCGGACGACGTCGCGGACGCCGGGCACGTCGGTGGCCACGACCGGCACGCCGGCGGCCATCGCCTCGATCAGGACCAGGCCGAACCCCTCGGCGAGCGAGGGCAGCACGAGCATCCCAGCGGTGGCGAGCGGTTCCTGCGGACGGGCAACGGTTCCATGCATCCTCACGCGATCGGCAAGGTGAAGATCGGCGACGGCCCGTTCCAGGCGTGGCCGGTCGGCCCCGTCACCGTAGATGTCGAGGTGGACGTCGGGCAGTCGGGCCACCGCGGCCACGAGCGTCGGGACGTCCTTGATCGGGTCGAGCCGACCGAGGAACACGACCCGCCTGGGATCGGTGCCCGTCGTCGTCGTCCAGTCGGCCAGGTCGATCGCGTTGGGGATGATGGCGACCCGCTCCGCCGGGACGCCGGCCCGGTCGGTCGCCACGCGCGCGGCCGACGGGGACGGCACGATCACGGTCTCCGCCCGCCGCGCGGCCAGTCGCTGCAGCGGCCAGTGCCAGCGCGGCTCGGGCTGGGTCGTCTGGATCGACTGCAGCCATCGCACGCCGCGGCCGATGCGGAGCGACGCGATCGCCGCCGCCACGTTGG
Organism: Tepidisphaeraceae bacterium; assembly: GCA_965198865.1. Taxonomy (GTDB): domain Bacteria; phylum Planctomycetota; class Phycisphaerae; order Tepidisphaerales; family Tepidisphaeraceae; genus CBDAQA01. The sequence continues at coordinate 147,104 of CBDAQA010000033.1, forward strand.
CGTGCATGAGGAAGCTGAGGACGGTGGCGTACTGCCGGTCGCAGATCAGCCGGGTCAACCGTGCGACGACGGCGACGTCTCGGGGACCCGCCGCATTGAGCGCCGTCACCGGCACGCCGGCGGCGCGAATATCGTCGGCGACCGGTCCCCAGATCGACAGGCAGGCGACCTCGACGTCGACGCCGATGCGGTGCAGCCGGATCGCCAGCTCGCGCACGACTGTCGGCGTCCCGCCGCGGAGCAGGTCGGTATTGAGCAGGAGCAGGCGGTTCGACATGACGGGCACGCACCACCCGTTCAGCGACGACCCTCCGGGCCGTCGCTAAACGCATTCAGGATTTCGTCGCCCGCTCGACCAACAGCTTGAACGGCGCCAGGTGCTCCGCCTCGTCAGTCAGCCGTTCGGGGTGCCATTGCACGGCGGCGAACAGGGGGAACGTGGGGTCCTCGAACGCCTCGATGATGCCGTCGGGCGCGGTGGCGATCACCCTCAACCCGCGGCCGAGCCGGTCGACGGCCTGCTTGTGGTAGGTGTTCACCGACACGTCACGCTTGCCGATCGCCTGGCCCAACTGGCTGGCGGTGTCGACGGTGGCGTCGTGGCGAAGGGCGACCTCGGTCAGCGTGCGGTGCTCGATCTGCGTGTCGCGCTTCACGCCGGGAAGGAACTGGTGGAGGCTGCCGCCGCGGTGGACGTTCATCACCTGCGAGCCGAGGCAGACGCCCAGCACCGGCAGCCGGCGGCGCTCGATCTCGGCGACCAGCGCGAGCTCGAACGACTGGCGGTCAGGGTCGATCGGGCTGGTGCCCTCGACGTAGGCGCCGCCGCCGTACAGGTTGGGGTTCAGGTCGGGGCCTCCGGTAAGCAGGACGCCGTCGAGGCGGTCGAGGTAGTCGCCGACCAGGACGTGGTCGACCCGGTACGGCAGCAGGAACGGCAGCCCGCCGGCCCGCTCGATCGCGGCGGCGTAGGTGTAGTTGGACAGGTACTGTTCCTTCCCCGGCACGCGGTCGGTGGTGACGCCGATGGCGGGTCGCTTGGTCTTGCTCATGGTGGGGATTGTATCTGGATATTGGGGGCGTAACGGCCGGAAGCAATCGCGATCCGGCCGGTCAGATCCTGGTTGTACTGGTAGGCCCAGCAGGCGAGGCGGCGGCCGTCTGCCAACGTGACCGGGGACGGTGAGGCGGACGTACAGGCCGGGCACGCCTTCGTATCGGTCGAACGCCGCCAGAACGTCTGCTTCATCCCCCGACGGCAGCCGATACACGGTTCCGTGGACGACGCCGCTGCCGCCGAATATGGCGGCCGGGTAGCTTCCGAGGTCGTAGACGCGACCGGCCGCAATGCCCGCCTGCAGCGGTTCCAACCGCTCGGCAGCTGGCCGAATCGCGGGCGGAGCGAGCGCCGGCTGCAAGGTCCCGTAAGCGAAGATGTACTGTTTCAACGCTCAGGATGATCGGTAGTTGAAATCCGCCCGTCAAGCCAGCGCTATTAATCGCTCAACGTCATGGAACTCTGGCAACGCCTGGGTGACTTTCACCCGAAATTGGTTCAGTTTCCGCTCGTGCTGCTGCTGAGCGGCCTGGTGTTCGATGCGATCGGGCTGCTCCGGCGAGACGGCCGGTTCCACTGGGCGGCGCGCCTGCTCAGCGGCGGCGGGACCGTGATGCTGCTGTTCGCGGTTCATCTGCGGCATCTACGCCGAGATCTGGGCCGGCAGGGCCGGCGTGCCGCAGGACCCCATCGAGTGGCACGAGTTCCTGGCCAACGTCGCCTCGTGGGGCTTCGTGATCCTCACCGCCTGGCGGCTGCTGCTGACCGACGACCGCCGGCGACAGTTGGTGGCCTACACCGCGATCGGGCTCGGCTTCTACGTCCTGCTCGGCTTCACCGCCTACTACGGCGGGCAGCTCGTGTTCCACTAGCGGGGCGGCCGTCGTCGGCGGCCGGGCGAACACGGTCCTGTCGCTGCACGACCTGAACACGCTCGCCACGCGCCAGACCGACGAGAACCTGAAGTACTCGGAGATGATGCACCACATCTTCGGGTGGCTGACGCTGGCCCTGGGCGGCTCGCTGCTGGCGACAGCCGCGTTCCCAAGGCGGGCCGGCCAGCTGCGGTGGGTCGGTCCCGCCCTGCTGTTGGGGGGCGGCGTGTTCCTGTTCTTCTGCGCCGACCTGGACCTCTACCGACTGACCGACCTCCGCCAGCTGCGCGACCGCGAGGTGCAGCTGCACAAGACGATCGCGATCATCCTGGCCGTCATCGGGACGATGGGACTGCGCCGATTCAAACAGCGTCCAGCGGCTCTGCCGCGGGCTCGCCTGATTTCCAACGCGCCAGCGGAAGGACCCGCGGCGGAGCCGCTGGGCTCTGTGGGGATGGGGTCATCGTCCAAGCCGATCGCCCTGATGGCCCTGATCGGGGGCGGGCTGCTTTTCACGCACGTCCACACGGTGGCGCCGTACGCCAACGTGGCGGCCGGGGTCTACATCGCCCACATGGTGCTGGGGGTGGTCGCGTTGACGATCGGTGCCACGCGGCTGGTGCAGGACCGCTTCCCGCGCCACCGACCGCAGCTGGCGCTGGCGTTCGCGGCGCTCATGTGCGTCGAGTCGGTCCTGCTCATCACCTACAACGAGGGGCTGCCCTGGTACATCGGGTACGGCGCGGTACAACCGCTGGGGACCGCACGGCGGGACGGTCGCGCCGTTCGGCGACGTGCGGGCAGAACTGACTTTCGACGACGATTCCCATCGGCTCGACGTCCACCTGTTGGACCGGTTCACGGACGCGCCGGCGACCGTCGGCCCGGGCTCGGCCGAGCTGCTGGTCGCCCGCGGCTACGCCGAGGTCGG